>NZ_LCZJ02000108.1 GCF_001012825.1 Paenibacillus etheri | reverse complement strand
CGACTGTTTAGCAAAAACACAGGTCTGTGCGAAGCCGCAAGGCGAAGTATACGGGCTGACGCCTGCCCGGTGCTGGAAGGTTAAGGGGAGTGGTTAGGAGCAATCCGAAGCTATGAACCGAAGCCCCAGTAAACGGCGGCCGTAACTATAACGGTCCTAAGGTAGCGAAATTCCTTGTCAGGTAAATTCTGACCCGCACGAA
>NZ_LCZJ02000107.1 GCF_001012825.1 Paenibacillus etheri | reverse complement strand
GATATTACCTATATGCATTATGGTAATGGACAATGTGCTTATTTATCCGTGGTGAAAGACGGGGCTACGAGACAAATTCTAGCTCACTACCTCTCTTCTTCATTGGCCATGCCAATTGTAGAACGAACACTGGAGAAACTACTTGATCGACTGGATGGCAATATTCATCCAGAAGCCCTTTTACATTCGGATCAAGGAATGCACTATACTCACCCTAGATTCCGCCTTCTCGTACGCAAAGCTGG
>NZ_LCZJ02000106.1 GCF_001012825.1 Paenibacillus etheri | reverse complement strand
GCTAATAACTAACGTACTTGTTTACACAAGTTATAGCTAAAAGATGTTCTAAAACGCAAATTCGTTTCGGTATCCAGTTTTCAAGGATCAAGTTTAAAGATGAGAGCTTAAACTCTCAAAACTGAGCAACGAGTGAGTAACAGGCCTAAACCTGAGATTGTGGAAGTTAAACTTCCGATTTGAATGTTTCCATTGCAGGAAACGATTCTCCATAGAAAGGAGGTGATCCAGCCGCACCTTCCGATACGGCTAC
>NZ_LCZJ02000105.1 GCF_001012825.1 Paenibacillus etheri | reverse complement strand
AGGGGTCTTACTAATTGGGAAATCTCATCTTGAGGGGGGCTTCACGCTTAGATGCTTTCAGCGCTTATCCCGTCCGTACGTAGCTACCCAGCCATGCTCCTGGCGGAACAACTGGTGCACCAGCGGTACGTCCATCCCGGTCCTCTCGTACTAAGGACAGCTCCTCTCAAATTTCCTGCGCCCACGACAGATAGGGACCGAACT
>NZ_LCZJ02000104.1 GCF_001012825.1 Paenibacillus etheri | reverse complement strand
CGTCCTGAGCCAGGATCAAACTCTCCAATTAGTATTGAAAAGAGCGATATGCTCATTTTGAAACATCTGACGAGAAAATTAATTCTCACGATGAAATTCCAAAAGCGTAAAATACGCTGTGAAACTCATCAGTTTTGGATTTCACTTTCGTGATTTCCTACTCACTCGTTGTTCAGTTTTCAAAGATCAAGTTCTCGTTGGCACCGTTTAATGTCTCAGCAGCAACTCTTA
>NZ_LCZJ02000103.1 GCF_001012825.1 Paenibacillus etheri | reverse complement strand
ATGAGCATATCGCTCTTTTCAATACTAATTGGAGAGTTTGATCCTGGCTCAGGACGAACGCTGGCGGCGTGCCTAATACATGCAAGTCGAGCGGAGTTGTTTTGAAAGCTTGCTTTCAAAACAACTTAGCGGCGGACGGGTGAGTAACACGTAGGCAACCTGCCCCTTAGACTGGGATAACTACCGGAAACGGTAGCTAATACCGGATAATTTCTTTCTT
>NZ_LCZJ02000102.1 GCF_001012825.1 Paenibacillus etheri | reverse complement strand
TTTGGATTTCACTTTCGTGATTTCCTACTCACTCGTTGTTCAGTTTTCAAAGATCAAGTTCTCGTTGGCACCGTTTAATGTCTCAGCAGCAACTCTTATACTATATCATGTTCGGCTATTTAATGTCAAGCTCTTTTTTAACTTCTTTTTCGAGCTCGGCATGTGTATTTCTTGGCCGGACTTAGAATATATCATGTATAGAG
>NZ_LCZJ02000101.1 GCF_001012825.1 Paenibacillus etheri | reverse complement strand
GCTATACCAGCTAATAGCTTGTCAACATTACCAGTAAAGTGATTTTAAATCATGTGGTATAGTTAAAATGAGCATGCCAAAAAAACCTTCAATTTTCGTTGTGTCTTGGAAGGTTATACCAATACTATTTTTTAAGTTGGGCGAAATTCCTTTTTGTTTTTTAAGATTGCATAGAGCCAATGGACGAGTTTATTTGCACATGCGATTAGAGCTACTTTATGTGGTTTTCCCTCAGCTCTCTTACGTTCATAGAACGCTTTGATTCGCATATTACGGGAGCGTATAAGTCCACACTGAACAGCCATCACCAGCGCGTAACGCAGCTGCCTGGAACCGCGTTTCGTGATTCGGTTTCGAGTCGCAGTAAACTTACCAGAAGCAAAAACACTCGGGTCAATGCCTGCAAAGGCGACTAACTTCTTAGGATGATCAAATCGGTCGACTTCTCCAATTTCGGATAAAATTGTTGCAGCAATTTTATGCCCAATCCCGGGAATCGACTGAATTAATTCATACTCTTCAATTTCTTCAGCCAGAGCATCTATGTTCTGTTCTAGTTCAGCAAGATGCTCTTGGTATTGAAGAATAAGGGTAATAAGAACTTTCAAATTGATTAAATGACTTGCATACATAGTTTGCTGAAATGGATTTTGTTTTGCCGCATCTATCAGTCGTTGAACCCGTTGGTTAATCCAGTCCTCTGAACGCCCCCGTTTCGAAGAAAGCAGTTCTTTCATCTTAGCTCTGAGTACATCTTCATCTGTCTGCAGAACTGAATATGAAGTTGGAAATTCACTCAAAAACCGCAGTGAAACACCGGAATACATAGCTCCAAACACGCCTTTATAACCCGGGAAAACCTGATCTAAAACAGCTTGGAATTGCAGTTTAGTCTGTACACACATCTTTGAAAGAGACTCATATTGCCTTGTAAGATAGCGCAAGTTGAGGAGTTGCACACCTCTTTTCTTAAAGGGTTCAAACTCTTCCCT
>NZ_LCZJ02000100.1 GCF_001012825.1 Paenibacillus etheri | reverse complement strand
TGATTTCGTATGGGTAGCATCCACAATGATTGCGCGGCTTTTAATGATTTCTTTTTCTAATGCAATTTCTACCGTTTTTTGAATCAGCATGTCGAGCAGGTTCACATCCTTCAATCGAAGTTTACGAAACTTCGTGAGTGAACTAGGGTTGATGACCTCGTCTTCTGGCGCCATATCTAAGAAGTATTTAAGGGACATATCATATTTAGAACGTTCTACGACATCCACATCGGACAAATCGAA
>NZ_LCZJ02000099.1 GCF_001012825.1 Paenibacillus etheri | reverse complement strand
GACACGGTTACCAAACGCCTTAACAGTGCCGTTAACCAGATTCATCGCTGGGTAGATATTGTGTTCCCAGAACTTCGGCATGTCTTCAAAATTCTCACCTGCACTAGTAGCATTGCCACCTTAAGGCTGTTTCCTCTCCCGAAAGAAATTAGCCGCTTAACGACAGAGCAAGTCATTGCTGGCTGGAAGCAATATGTGAAGCGTCATGCGGGTTTGCGGCGGGCCGAGCAGCTTATTACACTAGCTAAACGCAG
>NZ_LCZJ02000098.1 GCF_001012825.1 Paenibacillus etheri | reverse complement strand
TCATGTTCGGCTATTTAATGTCAAGCTCTTTTTTAACTTCTTTTTCGAGCTCGGCATGTGTATTTCTTGGCCGGACTTAGAATATATCATGTATAGAGATTCATTGCAAGCATTATTTTCAAGTTTATATTATTTCTTATTCTGTTACTTCTTCATCATAATACTCCACTTCCTTAGAGATGTTTTCCAACGATGCGATGGTCTCTTATAAAAAGCAATAAACACAAAAGAGCCTCAGCCGATAAGCTGAGACCCCTTTGTTCGATACAAGCTAAGCTTAAGTTCATTTCACGCTTATACTAGGTTACTTCTGACCTTTGTCTAATAATGCAAGGATTATGGTAACCGCCTCTGCTCTTGTTGCCTTCTGGTTAGGCGCAAATTTATTCTGTCCTACACCATTCACAAGGCCTGATTTCGCTGCTGCTGCAATATACGGCACAGCCCATGCTGGTACATCCTTAGCATCATTGAAGGTTAATGTCGCTTTAGGATCTACTGTAATACCAAGAGCACGAACAACCATAACTGCTAATTCTGTACGTGTTAGCTCCTGTGTAGGACGGAATGTCCCATCATCATAGCCACTGATAACTTGCAGAGATACAGCTTGTGCCACAAAAGACTTAGCCCATGCTGGAATCTTCGCAGAATCCTTAAAGCTTGAAGTGTCACCATTCTCCGGCAATTGTAATGCACGTGCCAGCATAGTGATAAATTCAACCCGATTCACTTTCTGATTAGGACGGAAAGTATCATCCGGATAACCGCTAACGAAGCCAGCTGCTACTGCTTTCTCGATAACAGCAGCTGCCCAGTGATTGCTAGTGTCCGTTAAAGATGGCTTACTAACTGGCAATGCAGTTGGTGAAGGCGCCGTTGTCGGTGCTGGTGTAGCTGTCGGCGCTACTGTTGGTGTTGGTGTTGCTGTCGGTTTTGTTGTTGGTGCTGTTGTTGGTGCTGTTGTTGGTGCTGTTGTTGGCGCTGATGTCGGGGTCGGTGTTGGTGTAACTCCACCATTCTCATCGCCCTTAACAATACCGAACTCTTCAAGAACATATGGTTTAGCGCCATTAACATTCTGATCAATCTCATAAGATACAGCTGTCAGCTTCCCAGCATCTACAGTGATGCCAACAAAGGTCTGAACTTGACCGCGTTTTGGACGCTTAGCATCACTTGGGTCCGCTCCATATTTAGCCGCTGTATTCTCATTAGCTACTTCAAAGAGATTATAATACGCATCTCCCAGTTCTTTCTTCATGTTCTTATAGTAAACCTTTGCTCCTGCTGTAGCCGGAATCAGATAGATCGTTCCATCTGGATTTACTGTGTACTCCACAGTTTGACCATTGAAGCTTTCCTTGATCTTCACTGTGTCTGCTGCAGTTCCGTCAGCCTTGATTGGCTTCGTCCGTGCATAAATATGGTCGTGGCCCTGAAGAACCAAGTCAATGCCCAGTTCAGCCATCATTGGAGCGACTTTCGCTCTTTCTCCATTAGCGCCCATAATATCTTTGTCAGTAGCGTGGTTAGAGGTTGTGTATGGTCCTTTATGCATAGCGACGATAATCCACTTCGCTCCAGCAGCCTTCGCTGCTTTTACATCGGCCTTCATCCAATCCAACTGTGCTTTGCTGAAGTTAGCATATTCGTCCGAATTCTCATTCGTGTTCAAGACTACAAAGTGCGCATTACTGTAATCATAGGAATAGTACGCTCCTGTTTCTGTTGGAGAGCCTGCTGCTTCCTTAATATTATAGTGCTCATAGAAGGCATTCGCTTTATCCTCATGATTCCCCGCAACTGGAACGATAGTCGTATTGAGCAGGGTTTCCTGCGAATGGCCAAGCAGCCAGTTCCACTGTGATTCATTGGTTCCTGTATCTACGATATCTCCGTTAATCGCCACAAACTCAGCATTCGGGAATGCCGTAAGTGCTTTTGCCATCGTTTCTCCAGAAAGAATAGCCTCATCTTCCGTCTTAGCTTGTGTGTCTGCCAGATCAATGAAAGTAAAAGCTCCTGTCTTAGCAGCAGTTTCGAAAGTTCCCACTGCACTCCACAAGCCTAGCGCTTTATCACCTACACGGAAGTAGTATTTCGTATCAGCCTTAAGACCAGAAGCTTCAGCTTTATGAACTAATTCATCCTTTGAATTGCGGGAAACAGCTGAACGTCCTGTAAACTCAGCAGCTTTTGTAAAGTCTGGAGTAACGCCCGTATTCTCTATAACCTGCAGGTCGCTTCCTGCAGATCTCAACGCTGTGTACCAAGTGAATCCTTTGGCACTCACCGGGTCTCCATTAAAGGTAACTGTAACTTTTTTGATAGAATCCGTAGAAGCAATTTTAGCTTCTGAATTTGTTCTGTCACTTACAGCTTTGATAACAAATTGATAGGTTTGGTTCGGATTAGTATTTTCTACAGTGTAACTATAAGAAGTTTGACCTTCCGTATTAGGAACACTGACCGTCCAGTTTGCAGATAACAGATCATTTTGCTCGTAAATGCGATATCCCGATACTGGTGCACCAGATGCAGGCGCATCCCAAGTTAAAGTGATTTTACCGCCATCAGCTACAGTAGCTTTTGCATTTTGCACAGGTTTAACAGTTACGTCCGACTTATGAATGCTGTACTTATCATACAAGTCTGTAGATCCACCAGTTGTCGTGGTGTAGGCTTCATATGAAAGCTCATCATTCGTTACAGTCATACCTGTGAACATTTCCTTACCAGGCTGTCCGAATTTAGCTGCAAACGGAAATGGTCCTGAGCCTACATTATATTTTTTATTACCCGCTGCATTTGTAATCAGATATAACGTGCCCTTAGGGTCAGTGACTACTCCATTAGTGTCCGGAACAATATCCGTCAATGGCTTATTGCCGTACATTTGATAGCTTCTAGCAAAGGTGTGGTCATGTCCAGCAATTACCATGTCAATGCCAAGCTCGTCAAACACCTTCGTTAATTGCGTTCTGTAATAGAGTACATCTTTATCATTTGTGTGACTCGCAACGGAATAAGGAGATTTATGCAGAAGCACAACCTTCCACTTCTGATCGCTTTTCGCGGCTTCACTGCGCAGCCACTCTACTTGTTTATTGTAAATTTCGTTATTCTCAAGATTCGAGCTAGCGCCATAATACTCTGTATTAATAACCATATAGTGCGCAGAACCGTAGTCAAAAGAATATACAGATCCATCTGGCTTCGCGCCTGTGTTCGAGACATTAGGCAGATTAAAATGGGAAGTATAATTGCTATAATTCTTGCTTTCATGGTTACCTACCAAAGGAACCAACGGAATATTCGCCAGAATATCCTCCGGTTTATTGAAGAACCATCCCCACTGCTCCTCTATATCACCGTTATCTACCAAATCACCGGAATTCAGAATGAATTCACTTGTTGGGAATTTAGCCAATCCCTCTTGAAGGGTATGATTCCAAATATCAAAATCTTCTTCAGTTGTTCCTTGAGAATCCGTTGTATATAGGAATTTAAAAGCTTGATTACTGGAGCTTTCTGTTTTAAAGGTTCCTACTTCACTCCAATTATTAGCTTGTCCATCACCTGCACGGTAAGCATATTCGGTTCCCGGCTGCAAATGATCTGCAATGACCTTGTGGCTAGTCAATACAACTGGTTTTTTAGCTGACTTATCCGCTTTTGTCATATACACGCTTGTTGTAACAGATGTTCCTTCGTAAGTTTGAGCACCTGCTGGGAACTGACCGTCCACTAATTTAGAAGCTTCTACTACTTCAAGCTTGGTACCCGTCACACTCTCAGGTGCATACCAGTTGAACCCCATACTAGTTTGAGGGTTTCCGTTAAAAGTCAGTGCTATGGAATCAGGCTTACCAACTCCAGGTTCTACAGTCTCTGCTACCGGATAAGCAATCAGGTTCATATCCCAATACAGATCGGAGCTTCCATCACTCGACTGATGAACCTCAGCTGAAAGCTCATTGCTTCCATCCTTCAAGTTAGCCTTTACGACTTCAGTAAGGTCTACCTTGGTGTATTCGTTTGGATCACTTAAGTTAGTTGAACTTTTTGTAGAAAAATCGATTGTGCCTGCTGGCATAGCCTCGCGATAGATTTCTGCACCGTTCAAATAGAGCACAACGCCGTCATCAAACGCGAAGTTCCCCAAAATTTTATCAGATTTCGTAACCTCTTCTTTATTTGCAGTTACAATTGTACGGAAGTAGGAGGTACGATATTTCTTACTCTTATCAGAACCGTAGCTTATATTTGTGTTCAGAGCACCAAATTGCTTGCTGCTGACTCCTGCTCCACTATCTTTATAACCAAGCGGTGCTTGGCCGGACGCCCATGATGAATCCTCATACACAGACCTCCATGCTGTGCCTTGATTCGTTCCTTTATCTAGATACTTCCACGTAGAATTCCCTGCCAATAATGTAACAGGCTCTAGCGATTGTAATTGTAGTAATCCAGCATCCCCATTGCTGTCTTCAGCATAAGCTGGTATTCCTGTGAACGTAAGTCCCAGTACCATAGCGAAAGCTAGTGTCATGGATACAGCTTGTTTAAATAACCTGTTCATAATCAGTCTCCCTTACTGTTCTATCGAAATGCTTGCATCCATTTATAGTAACTATTAAATATTTTCGCAATGTCTTTATAAACATAGAAGTTTGTAAAGCACATCGTGTATGTATTCTTGCAAAAGTGGTTACAGTAACGGCAAGGTTGCCAATCAAGGAGGATAAACATGGACGATACTCATGCTTTTGTAGAAAAATTGCACGACACCCAAAAGAAAGCTGAAAAGAATAAAGAGCATCACGGTAAAGGGACACCCAGTCAAAAGCTGCCTACTAAGCAGCACAGTAAAAACCCTTAAAAGCAAGGTTACGCTTCATCGACAAGATCATAGGCTTTGCCAAAAAAAAAGCAGCAAGCCCTCCATAAGGAGTGACTTGCTGCTTTACTTTTCCGGGACAATGTACGTCAGAGTTATTTACTCCATTTCACTACATTTACTGCTACTTTTTCTAATTGCGTCTTACTCAATGTTTTATTTGGGGAACTAATAGTAACAAAACGATCATCCAGTTTATAGGTCAAGAACAACGAATCGCTGGATGGGCTGTACCATTTAGCTTCGGTTCCGTTAGAGAGCTTTACAGTTTCACCTTTGTATTCGTAAGAGTAATCACGAGGAGAAATGTTCACCTTCATTTGCTTAAACAGAAAGTTCACCCCATCATCGGAACCCCCTACTTTTTGAAATGCGTCTCCACTCACCATTTGGGTAGGTGCATAGGCTGTTTCGAAACCTTGGAAATTGGCGAAGGCTTTAACAATCTCTTCTTTCTGAGTGCTGCTGTATTGTACAGGAGTCAGAGAAATAGTGTCAGTCACCGAGCCTCCTGTGCCAAGAATAACCTGATTGTTCACCGCATCAAAGGTCACAGGCACCTTCATTACATCAGCAATCGCACGTACAGGAAGATAGGTTGTATTGTTATAAGTAATTGGTGCCAGTGCATTTCCTTTATTATCAACTGGCGTATAAGCCGTGCCATTCACCTTAAATCCAATGCTGTGATTGAGATATGCCGTAATTTTCTGAAGTTTTGTTCCTGCGTACACACCGGCTGATCCTGTGACTACCATCCCAAACACCATTGTTGCTATAATTATTTTTTTGTTTTTCATAAGTAAGCCCTCCTTGAAAGTTTAATCTTTGTTCTTACTTTAGCTCAAACAATATAAGATTATGTCTCTAAGTTGTTTCTTACTTGTACCCATTTTGTAATTAAAAAAATCAAAATATCATTAATTTAATCAAAAATAAAAACAGCAACCCGCTTGTCCTAAAAAGGATCGTACGGATTGCTGTTAGAGATTAACTTTGATACGGTGTTGTAACCTTATACACTTCTGTATATAAAATTTCTCTATAAAGATTGAATTCTTCTTCATCGACAGGGTTAGGGTAGGTCATGATTTGAAGCGGTAAATCAGCATTTTCCTCACGCAGAGGGGGCTGCACATACGCATACGGATTCAAATGGAAGCCCAGTCGCTCATAAAAGCCAATTCTCCGTTGTTCCATTTCACCCAGTGGCGGCTCTACTTCCAGAAGCACAGGCTTGCCCGACTGACGGATATATTCTTCCATCAGCTTTTTACCAATGCCTCCACCTCTTATACTTGGGTCCACTGCGATATGTTCTACAAATCGAAATCCTGGAAACTCCCAGCAAGCTATAAAAGCAATGATTTTCCCCTCAGCATTCACCTCGGTAATCAATCGGTAATGTGGAACATCCAATAACTCCTGTTGTCCCTCATAGGTTCTGATCTCGGAGGTGGGAAAAGAGGCTTCCATAATAGCGAATATTTCATCAAAAGTTGTGTGATTCATAACATAGTTCTCACTTTCTGGATTTATATTTACACAAGTTATCTTAACCTTCTGAACCCTATGATATCAAATTTAAGCATCAAGGTACTAGTACCTGGTACTAGGATAACGTGCTATACTAAGCATAACAGTTATACAAATCTTGTTTTATATAGGAGAGGTTCATATTGGATAATCAGCAGTGGATCGCACCTGAGTTCTACAATCTCACTTCGGAAATGGAACGTCATGCTCCGGAAAAGATTGCACTTAAGTGGTTGAATGAACAAGGAGACTACGAGGAGATCACTTACGGAGATCTTCGCAAGCAAGCTAACCAACTTGCCGGAGGGCTCGCAGCACTCGGCCTTGAGCAAGGGGATCGTGTTCTTGTAATGGTTCCGCGTCGAATCATCGCTTATGTCATCTATTTAGCATGTCTGAAGCTAGGACTTGCCATTATCCCTTCATCAGAAATGCTTCGCGCCAAGGATTTATCCTATCGTCTGCGGCATTCCGAAGCCAGAGCTGTTATTGCCTGGTCCGAGGTCACTGAGGAAGTTAATAAAATCTCGGACGATCTGCCTGCTCTGGATTACCGTCTTTCCGTATCCGGCGACCCTGACGAGCTCGGTCATGGATGGCTAGATCTGGAAGGTCTAATGATTGATCAGCCAGATATGTTCACAGCAGTCGAAAGCCACCGGGACGATATGGCGATCTTGGCATATACCTCTGGAACAACTGGCAACCCTAAAGCAGTCGTTCACAGTCATGGCTGGGGTTATGCTCACTTACGAATCACATCGCCTCAATGGCTCGATATCAAAGAAACCGACACCGTTTGGGCAACAGCGGCACCGGGCTGGCAGAAGTGGATCTGGAGCCCCTTCCTAACCGTTCTTGGCAACGGGGCGACCGGCTTTGTATATAGCGGATCTTTTCATCCCAAAAAATATTTGCAGCTGCTGCAAGATCACAACATCGAGGTATTATGCTGTACGCCAACCGAATATCGCTTGATGGCCAAATTAGAAAATCTCAATCAGTATGACTTGTCCCGCCTTCGCTGCGCGGTTTCCGCTGGAGAGCCTTTGAATCAAGAGGTCATCAACACCTTCCAGCGTGAATTCAATATCACAATTCGTGATGGTTACGGTCAAACAGAAAGTACGCTTATCATCGGAACACTCAAGGATACTCCTATTCGTATAGGCTCTATGGGTAAGTCCATCGCTCCAGGCCTAGTTGAAGTGGTAGACGAGGACGGCATTCCGTTACCTGCTGGTGTCGTTGGAGATATCGCAGTGCACTTAAGCATGCCGGCGTTATTCCATACCTATTACAAAGACCCCGGCAGAAAAGAAAGCTGTACTCACGGTGAGTTCTTCATAACTGGAGACCGGGCACGGAAAGATGAAGAGGGTTATTTCTGGTTCGAGGGCCGTGGAGATGACATTATCATTAGCTCAGGTTACACCATTGGTCCTTTCGAAGTAGAGGAAGCCCTTATGAAACATGCTTCAGTTAAGGAATGCGCGGTCGTTGCAAGTCCGGATGAAATCCGCGGACACATCGTTAAAGCTTTTATTGTACTGAAGGATGAGACCCTTGCTTCTCCTGAGCTTGTGAAAGAGCTTCAATCCCATGTTAAAGAGTGGACAGCACCTTATAAATATCCACGCAAAATCGAGTTCATTCAAGATCTTCCGAAGACGACTTCCGGAAAAATACGGAGAGTAGAGCTTCGTGAGCAGGAGAAGCGTGCTGCGCAGGAGTAACATAACAGTAGATATTAAAAACAAAGAGCAGCTAGTCCATAATTGGACTGCTGCTCTTCTTTATAGGGTATCTCCGCTTGTTACTCGGACCAATATTTCGCATCCGGGTTCAGAGCTGCGCCTACTTCGCCCTCTTTTACTAAATCGCAATCGAGGTAACCCTCTTCATCCAGGAAATAAACTTCCTGCTTGTAGAACTCACATAAAGTCTCCATGAACTTTTCAGGTGATTCATACATCACAATCAGATCCCCAAAATCATGCAGCAGGTCACAAACGCGTTCCACACCATCCGCAGATTTATAGTAACAAATGAAGTCGCTACCGTAATTCGTTAAGATCGGCAAGATAACCCCATCCGCTTGATGACCTTTTTCCTCCAATATTCCAGCTAAGATCTTCATCTCTGCCTCATATTCATCAATATGAATTAGACGATATCCTGGAATAAATTCGATCAGACTTGGTTCTTCTTCCTCACTGCTTGTACCTGAAACTATGCTATAAATAGCTTTCAGCAGTTCAGGGGCTTCCGGAAAAATCGCCGTAATCTTCGCTTCATTATCACCCTTACCTAAGCTGGCAATATAGTCAGGACGTAAGTCAGCAGACAGCTTAAGGTATTCTTGAAATTGTTCTGTTAATGGATTGGTATACATATTGTCATCCTTTACTTGTTCGCGGAAGTCCACATCTTCATCAGCCACGCGTCGAACTCATCGCCTTTTTCACCTTCATAAGTATCGTACACGTCGATTCTCATCTTCTTCAGCTTCTCTTTGAAATCTTCGTACGAATGATCTCTTGGTAAGCTCTTCTTGATTCTCAGGAGTATTTTGGATACGCCTTTCACTAGCTCCGGTTTATTCTTGGACGGTGCTTTAACATCTTCGCCGAATGCCTTCAGTTTAAGGTAAGCAGCTTCTTGAACTGTATATACAGGATCGCTCTCCATTAAACGCGTCAGGATATCGATAATTTGTTTGTGGTTAGTCTGTCCCAGTTCTTCAACAGCTTCTAGACGGGCTCTCCAATCCGCAGAGCGGTTGGCAGCTTTCTTTAATTCCTCGTAATTCTCCGGTAATCCATTATTGTTCAGTTCTTCGATCATTCCGTTCAATCCCCTTCTATTCAAAACTATCTACCTAACATTAACAGTATACCCAACCATTGCGCAAGCTAAGTGAGGAAGATCTTTGCATGACCTTTTCCTTCAAACATATTTCCACAAAATTGGGGTAAAGTATTCGAAAGAAATGGTCGACGAGATGCTCGCTAAAGTGGAACAGCCTTCATTAATGGAAGTTGAAGCAGATATGGTGGCTCAGCTGTATCATCTAGCTCCATCATTACTTGAAGATTATAGCATTAGAATGCCGATGATGAATGTGAAAAGTAATGAAATTGCCATTTTACAAGTTAAAGATGCAAGGGATATCTCTACTGTCGAAAATCTATATTTATTCCAAAATTTTTACATTCGTAAACAGGGAAGCAGTTTGTTATTCCTTCCTCGAAATTCATATAAATATCTATGGCATCCGGTTTAGATTTATCATAAAACGATAAGTGGACTTTTTTAAATTCCTTACTATTAGCTATATCAACAAAAAAATCGATATCTTCTTTTTTTATTTCACCTGTATCTTTCTTCACTAAAATTGCAACATAATAAGTTTTTAATTCCTTTAATCTTTTCCGAGTTGCATTATCATCAATTTGATAAGAGGTTTGTCTATTCATTAAGTCAATTTGAATTTTGCTTAAGAATTTTTCATTACTCTCTATGTCAACTTTATTGAAATAATCCATAATGTTAGACTTCCACCCTAATACAATTGGTGCTGAAAGAAAAAAAACAACAGAAATGATAAAACAGGTTATCATCAAATTCTGCTTTTTATTGTTTGTCGAGTATACAATGAGTAATATATAGCCGAGTATAATGACCAATAAGATTATGGTAGGAATAACGGCACTTTCATATTGAGGCTCAATGAATCTAGGCCCACTACTCTTATGAATAACAATATCTAATACTGATGACCAAATTTCAACTCCAGCAACCGCACTAAATATTACGAACAATATGCTGACTACTATGATCAAAAACACTCCTCCTATAACACATTTTTAGCACCTGTTCCTATTAATGTAATTATCGGCGAGATAAGAAAAATCTGAATAGTCAATCAGCCTTGCTAACATCAAACCAAACACAAAAACTAATATACGAATCCTCTAACATGACTTCGTATTTCAGATCATTTTTAGCTAGAATCTCCGCGACGATAGACAGGCCAAGTCCAGTTCCGGAGATTTCTTTATTCCGAGACTCCTCGATAACATAGAACGGGTCCCATATATACGCTAAATGCTCCTCTTTCAGGCGCGTGGTTTTATTAGTGATGGTGAATTTAAGAGTGCCGTGGGTATCATTCACTACTGAGATTGCAAAGACATTCTCTTCCCCATATTTAATGGCATTACTAATTAAGTTGTTGAATACAATCTCCATTTGGCTGACATCCTCTTCAACAATGGATCGTTCAACTAAATGGAAGTCGGTCTGTAAGGTCAGGTTTTTATTTTTTAGCGTAATGTTATATTGTGAGATCACTTTGAGCAGAAGCTCTTTAAGATCAAATTTCTCTTTATGCACTTCGGTCTTTTGGATCTTGGATAGCTTAATTAAGTAATCCACCATATCCGAAGTATATTTCACCTGTTCCAAAATGATATCCGAATAGGTGCCATCATCCAGATCGTCTTGAATTCCTATGGTATAAGCTTGAATTAAGGATAACGGTGTTTTTACCTCGTGTGAAATGCTTGAGATCAGTGTGTTTAAGCTTTGATTTTTCTTCTCCAGTTCTGCATGGGCGCTTTTCAATCGCTGACTCATCTGGTTAATGCTTTTGGATAGTTCTTCGATTTCATCCCCCGATTTAATCGTCACTTGTTTAAAATTAAGATTGGAGATATCCTTCGCTACATCCTGCAATTGCTCTAACGGAGTAATGATCTTTCTCGAAAAATAAGCCACTAACAGCAAACTGATAATAATCCCCAAAAGAATAGAATAGAAGCTGAGTTGATTCACGATGTCTAAAGCATCTGTATTGTGCACAACCACAGTACCGATGAGGATTAGATTTCCATCCTGCTCGTATATTTTCATTAACAGACTGGACTTCAATTTCCCCTGATTAAATAAAAGGTTGACCGTATTTCCTTCGTTTACCTTTTGCAAAACTTCTTCCGTAATCCAGAACTTATTGAGTGCCACCTTATCTTTAAACAGAGCAAATTGTAAATTATCGTTAATTTCTGCTACGCTTCCACTGTCTTTAACCCAAACAATCGTTGCGTTATTATTGTTCTCGATTTCTGTTTCATTGTCCCTGAGCTGATCCAGACTTAGATCCTTTACTTCGTCATAAATGGCGTTAATTTTGGTCTTCATCTTGTATAGGTAATAATCGGACGAGAAAAAGTTGTGCAATAAATAGGACGTCCCAAACACAATCAGCAGAATGATACTTACCATTATCAATAACTTGGTGCTTATTTTATTGATTTTTATCATGGAAGCTGTACCCCATTCCCCTGTGTGTGATTACGTGGTCAGCCCCAATCTTATCGCGCAATCTCTTGATATGTGTATCCACGGTTCGTTCTTCGCCAAGGTAGTCCATCCCCCAAACAGAAGATAACAAAGAATCTCTAGACAAAATGCGGCCTTTATTCTCATATAGGAAGGTTAGCAACTCAAACTCTTTTTTATAAAGGGAGAGCTCCTCCCCCTTCTTGTACACTTTCTTCCGCTCAAAATCAATTTCTAAGTCCCGTATAGCAGCCACTTTTTGGGTACCCAGCATTTTTTTGATTCTCAGCATTAAAATCCGTGGATCGAATGGCTTTCTTATATATTCATCTGCACCGATATCTAAAGCGCTAAATTCATCGTCATGGGAAGAACGGGCGGTCAGCATCACCACTTTAGCTAAACTAACCTGCTTGATTTCATTGCACACCTCAATCCCGCTTCGCTTAGGCATCATCCAATCCAACACCACAAGATCAATCTTATTTGAAAAAAAGAGCTCCAGCGCCTCCTCCCCATCCGCAGCTACCCAAACCTTATAGCCCTCTTTTTCAAAATAAGTCTTCAATATGGTGGTCATATGTTTCTCATCATCGGCAATTAGAATGTTCAAGTCGCATCATTTACTCCTTTCTTTCCAGTCCTTTCTTCAATACTTCCCATATCGGGTTATCCACTGCTGTCCGAGGAGGCTGTTCGTCTTTCTCTATCGCTTGCCAATACTCCCAGGTTGGAGGCTCAGTGCCAAGCTCATAATCCATACCGTCCCAAGTATCCTCTCGGAAAGCATAGAACGCCCAGTGCCAGCCGAAATCATCAAAAATCGAAATTAAATCTGCCAAGTATTGATCTGCACCTTTTACTAATCGATTCGTTCCAAACTCTTCTGCAACAATACGATTTGCGGGGATGTTATGTTCCTTTGCCCACTGTGCAACAGGTTCTAGAAATTCCTTTAAGGCTTCCTTGTTAAAAGCTTGTTCCGTTTTATTGTCCCCGACCTTTATCGTTCCAGGATATTCATAGGTTAACCCTTTTTTCTTATTCTGACTGGTTAGCTCGTAAGGCTCGTACATATGAAAAGCATACAACACATTCTCGTCTTCGATCGGTTTCAAATATTTAAAGGCCCAAGGTGTAGCATACAGGCCAGAATTCACGATAATTGGTGTCTTCGAATCTACGGTACGAATAGCGGTCACTATCGTCTCATATAAAAGATTCAAATCCGCAGGGGTGTTCTCTACTGAGCTATACCATTCGCTGTAGTCCTGTGTCCAGAAGTCATGAAATCCAGTCGCGGTCTCAGGATGTGGCTCATTAATCAAGTTATAACCGATTACTGCAGGATGATCTTTCAACCGGCTTGCTAGATCTCTCCAAAACACTGCTGCTTGTTCATGATAACTGAAATCCTTCCATATCCGATCATCATTCTCATAATTATTAAACTGTCTCCAGCGATCTCCGGGGAGGCTTAGAACGGTCAGCACTACTTTTGAGCCCCGAGCCTCGGCTGCATCTAAGTCTGCTTTTAACTCGTTAAAATCCTCCTCAACAATCCCTTCATACTTATCTGCATTCCCTATTAGAAAATCTTTATCCGGGTTCGCATCCGGTTTGTCATTAAATAAATAGTCACTGTCTTTTGCCCATTTATCGGGTGCCAAACGAATGAATTCAATATTCTGCTCTTTGGCAGCTTCATAGTTTTCCGGTAAAGATTTTAAATTCATGAAATTGGTGCCTTTTCTCTGGCTATCCCAGAAGGCTAACTTCTCATTCCTTTCTGTTTTCTCTTCCTTCTTCTCTTCCTTCTTCAGTTCTGGATCGGCTTGCGGTGGTACCGAACTACATCCGACAACCAACAATAAGATCATCACGATAAAAGCTTTAGATTTCTTCATTCTCTCACCTCGTAACCTATCGTAGCGAATCTCTGTTACAAGAGTGTCACAAGGGTGATCCAACCGTACAAGTAGGTAACTGATGAATTTCATACGAATCCAAGAATCGAACCTTCCTCTCTCATATTCTATTTCTAGGAGGTGAGTATAATATGACCATTCAGTTTGTAGATTTAAGACTTTCCAACCAAGCTGCTTCGGATGCTACACCAGCAGTTATTCCACTAGCAGCGACTCCCCTTGTTTTTGGGGATATTGGTATTCAAACCTCAGGCGTATCGGTTGAAAATCAAGGCAATGTCCGTATACTATTGACTGGATTTCTAAAAGTAGAAAACAATCCTCTTTTCAACACTAATACCGTTAATGTTCGCAGAAACGGAACCATCATTTTCACCACAACATTTGGTGTTGCGATCAGCAGAGAAAACGAGGCTTTCGGTTTTACAGCAGTAGATGTTCCACCACCAGCAGCTGTCGCAACAGGTCAAATTCAGTACACGGCGGAGATCTTCACTAATGCAGCGGCAACAGATCCATTTAATAACGTCCAAGCCAGAAACTTTAGTGGCGTTGCAGCAGCAGGTAACTTCTAGCATTAATATGCAGCGGGTGGATGAGCGAATTGTCTCATTTAAAAGCAGAAGCTCAACCAAAAGTAATGGTTGAGCTTCTGTTCATTCTCCAAACAATAGATCCAAAATCCGTTCATCCGCTTTGCGATTCTCCCCTTTATAGGGGTAACAGTGTATATGAATCGCTGGATTAAAATTGATCTCAATAATGCTGTAATTGCTACCCTTGGCCTCTTCCTTAATATCATTAATCATCATATCTACTCCACAAATAGTTGCCCCCGCAGCTTTAGCAGATTGAATGGCTAGATCTTTATAGCTGTCTGGAATCTCATCTGTAAGGTCTAAGCTGTCTCCACCGGTGCTAATATTCGAGTTCTCCCGTAGGAAGATAACTTCATTTAATGGAGGAACATCACTCCAAGCCTGAGCGTGATTCTTCAAGAACATCTCTTCGGCTTCGCCGATTTGAATTTTCTCAAGCGGAGTTTTGTAGCCACGACCTCTTAGCGGATCCTTATTTTTTTCGTGGACCAGCTCTTCTATCGTATGTACACCATCACCAACCACATTCGCCGGAACCCGGTGCAATACTCCGACCACTTCATCCCCCATGACTAGAAAACGATATTCTTTCCCCGTCATAAATGCCTCAAGCAGCACTGTTCGATCATGCTCGAAGGCGATTCCGAAGGCTTTTTGATAATCTTCTTCGGAGAATTCATCTGTAAAAATAGTAATCCCGAGTCCAAAGTTCGTTGATTTGGGTTTGATCACAATTGCTTTATTACGATAAGTGCCATATGCATTCATTGCCGCTTCCAGATCTCCAAAAGCCTCACCTGCGGGAACACGAATACCTTGTTGTTTGAGCACTTCCTTCGTAACAATTTTATTCTCCATAATTAGTACCGTACTGTAAGAATCCAAGGATGTCTTCGTAGCTTGCTTAACGTATTCTTTATGATCACCTTTCGTAAGTACAACGAAGTTCTCTTCCCGATCGAGCAATTGAAATTTAATCCCACGTTTAACTGCTGCCTTCAGTAGAAGCTGTGTAGATAGCTCCAGATCCTCATATCCCACAAATCGGTATCCATTCGCAAGACTTTCCTTAGCATATTGTTTAGCTTTATTCAGATGATATTGTACAAAAGAGGATTGTTGAACTTCCGACTTCACAATCGCCGCAAAACTCTGATCTGGATTTAGGATCTTATCCTTGGCTACGTTCAGAACGTTCGGGAACTGTTTATCTTCTGGGTTCAGCAGCTGAATCATATTCTGCATCTCTTGAATACAAGTTAAAGCCTTCTGCTCCATCGTACCGCAAGAATCTCCGTAATCATGCAGGCAGCCCTTTATCCCCTCCATGATCAATTGATCATGATTAAGGTTCGCCATCTTCTGATCCTCTACACCGAACGGTTCGTCCTCTTTCAATAGCATATACAGGATAAACAGATGAATGAAAGTCATTGTTTCTTTGCTAATCCCTATTTTGTAGAGTGGATTCAGATCAATAAAACGGAGCTCCAAATAGGCAATCCCATCTTGCAGCAGCTCCTCTAACGGATGTTTACCTCTTGCCGTCTTCACTCTAACCGGGCTATAGAACTCTTTTACACTTAATATTTCTTCCGATTCGATCAACGCTTGCAAATCATGTACATAGTCCGTAAGTGTATCAAAAGAAACATAGAGAGGTTTTTCATTTCGATATCCGCATTCGCTATTCCGAAGTGAATTCATATTTTGAACATAATAGCTATTCTGATCATCTGACTCGCCTCGCGCGACACACTGCTCCATATAAGTCTTATCAAAAACAGGACTAGCACCTGTTAAATAGATTAGAAGCCAGCGGTATCGCAATAGGTTGCGAGCTATTTTTAAATAAGTGGCATCTTTGAAATCTTTAAAGCTCATCTGCGGATCTACAATGTCATGAAGCTGTTTAAGAAATGGTTCGTCAAAAGAGAAATTATAATGGATCCCGCTCAGCAATTGTCTTTTGCGACCATACTTATCGGCTAACTTATGTCTATATTCGTCCTCTACCGGATTATCCATCTTGGCAATGGGAATGTCCTTATCATTTGGTAGCATGGGAGGATTACTACTCGGCCACAGATATTCTTCCTTAAGCTCTAGCGACACAATATCCTGCAGTGCCTCCAGAAAGTTATAAGTCTCTTCAATAGAATCAAAAGAGGGTGTCACCATTTCAATCTGACTCTCTGAGAAATCAGTTTGAATATAGGGGTTCTCCATTTTGTTGCCAAAGGCTTTTGGATGTGGTGTCAGCGCAAGGCTTCCCTCTGGATCCACTCTGACATTTTCTTTTTCCAAACCAAATTCCCCGTGAAAAACCTCCTTATTCAAATGGTTATCCCTTAAAAGCTGTATGAGTTTACGATTTAATAAAGCCATTCCTACGCTCATCCTTTGCTTAGTAATTTACCTGCTGTTTATTCATTCTGAACAAAGATCTTCTAAACCAGAACACAAGAATAACACCCTTAAACACACTGCTTAGCGCAATCGACATCCAAACCCCATTCAAGCCAAAAGGTTCGGATAAGAGTAAGGCTAGTGGAATTCGGAGTGCAGTAAATGAAATACTAAAGATCGGTGGGATATGAGTTTGGCCTATGCCGTTAAAAGCACCTACTGTCATCAATTCCAGACACATGAATAATTGTGAGTAACCGATGATCCGCATATAATCTGCGCCCAATTCCAAACTTGTCTGGTCTGATAAAAATAATGAAAATAGCTGCTGTGGGAACGCAATAAATATAAGCGACACGATCACACCAAAGATGGAGGTTAAGATTAGCGCCTGACGATACCCCTGCCCAATACGATCGAAGCGGCGTGCTCCATAATTTTGACCAAAAAAGGCAGCAATAGCTCCCTGTAGTCCGCCAATGGTCATATAGGAAATGGATTCAATTTGAATCCCAACTTTTTGAACTGCAATGGCATCCGCCCCAAAACGCACAATGATCTTGGCAATAATGATCGATATGATCGTAAAGGTGACCCGTTGGATTGTTATTGGAAGCCCCATGCGGATGACTTCCTTCATTTGATGACTGTCCCACGCTGATGTGTTTGAAATGATTTCTGACTTTCTTGTCTTCATGATAAAAAGAGCCGTAACCAAGATGTTCGCCGTTAATGTTGCAATAGCTGCCCCCGCTACTCCCCATCCCTCAAAACTGCCCCAGCCAAAAATCAAAAATGGATCAAGGACAATATTAACCATAAGACCAATAGAGAAGATCTGAAACGGTTGTTTACTATTCCCCATAGCATTTAAGAGAGTTGCGAATAACGTATTCACGATGGAAAATACCGTCCCAAAGATCGAAATCATTAGAAATTGTCTAGCCATCCGTTCAACGTCATCACTTCCAAGATCAAAAAATCCAATCAACTGATTCTTGGTTAATAGCACTAAACTCATATAGAGTAGTCCTAATAAAATAGACATCATAAATCCGTTCTTAATATAAGATTTTGCCTTCTCTATCTGACCAGATCCCATACAATGCGCCACCTTAATCCCTGTGCCGATCGTAACCATAGTCGATAAAGCAATCGCTAGATTAATGAAAAAACTCGCCGTACCAATCGCGGCAACCGGGCCACTTCCTAATCTTCCAACCCAAATCATATCGACTAGGCCATAAGTAGTAGAGATGAAATTCGTCGCAATAATGGGAAGCGTTAATTTCATTAAGGTAGGCATAATAGGACCCTGAGTTAAATCGTTTGCGTCCTTCAAGTCCTTCAAGTCTAATAACACCTTCTTCATTGAATTTTCAAATTCATTATATAACCACGCACTTATATAATCAATTGATTATATTTAAACAATATTTTGAGTTCGAAATTTTCGACCGAAAGGCTATTGAAAAGAATGAACGGTTTGTTTACAATGAAACAAATAAACAGTTCTATATTTATAGAACAAATATCCGATTCAGTATCTCACTGAAAGAATGGAGCAGTTCATGGAATACAAAGTAGAAGTCGATTTTGCACCCATGTATGAATGTGTTAATAGTATGACTGCTTTTCTAAGCAAGCAAAACCATACTGCCATGGATTCCGGTAAGCTCTGGGTACGCGATGTCCAAGCAAGATTCGCACCCATGCTACTTCGTAAAATGCAAGAGGTCGTTAAGAAACTTGATGATTTCAGTCTGGCTCCCTATATTTGGTCTTGTCCAGGCGAGCGTTCGGTAGAGGGCTTTTTGGCTTGGTTCGATGCTTTAACATCTGGAGAGCTATATGAAATTTCCGGACGTTTCGGCCAATCGGTTCCCTCCAATCTTGCGGAGCTCAGGGACACTGCCTCTGACATCCTCCGCGAATGGAATGCGGGATACTTTAGTGGAATCGACCCTAATATCATCAAGGGGCTTGAGCAGGAGGCCGAGTCAAGACGAACGACGCTGAACGGGAACAATGACATGGAAGTCTTTGAAGCAGCTACCGACGGAATGCGCCTCTATCCAACTGAGCATCTGAAGCAGGTCATTATCATTCCGCAATATCATGCCCGTCCATTGGTTACTACCTCTATGTATGATGAATTCGTATTCACTTGCTATTCTTGTGATGTTCTCCCTCCGGAAGCTGGACGGCCCGCTCCTGCACTACTCCGCCTTACCCGAGCGCTGTCAGATGAGACGCGGCTGTATATCCTTCGTTTACTCACAGGAAAACAACTCAATTTCACGGAAATCGTGCGTGAGGTGGGACTTTCCAAAAGTACAATTCACTACCATCTTATTGCGCTTCGCGCAGCTGGACTGGTCATTGTCCATACCAATGTTAAAAGCACTTCGTACAGCCTACGTTTAGAAGCCTTAAATGGGCTACCCCAGCAGATCGGGGCATATTTGGAGAGTTAAGCATAAACGCCTTTGGCGTCCTTATAAGGACGGTAAGCGTATTTGCGAGAAATATAAGATAGTATATGTGCAAAACTTATACTATCTTATTTTTAAAAAAGGAGCTACCAAGCTATGATAAAACGCAGCTATTATGGTCTACTCTCGACCATTACTTTAAGCGCTTTTGGAGATGCTTTTGGCTTACTAGCTATGGAATGGCTCGTCTATGAACTGACAGGATCCAAGCTAGCTATGGGAGCACTCGCGCTCAGCTCCGGCATACCTGAGCTGGTACTGCGCTTGCTCGGCTCACCGTTGTCCGACCGGCTGCACCGGGTCCGTTTTATGGCCTGCTTGGCAGCCATTCGCTTGCTGGCTATAGCACTGCCACTCGGCATGGGCCTGGCTGGCCAATTGCAGCTGTGGCATCTGTTTGTCGCCGCGGGTCTCAGCGGATCTTGCGCCGCATTGTTCATGCCCACAGCGATGGCTGTTATTCCTGGCGTTGCCGACAGCCGGAAGCTGGTGCGAGCTTTTGCTATCATTGATGGCAGCAAAAGCGCAGCAGCCCTGCTGGGACCTGCCTTAGCAGGTGCGTTGACCGCTGCTAGTGGAGCGCTACCAGCCCTTGGCATCAACATGATATGTTACGTAGCCGCCATCACTACCCTACTGTACTTACAAAAGCTACCGAAACCTTCTCCAGCCCCAGGTCGTTTCTCCATCTCCGTATACGTTCGCGAGATAGCCGAGGGCTTTACCTTCTATAAACAATTTCCTGCAATGCTTACGATTATGATGATGGCTTCCATCAGTAATTTAAGCTCAATTGCCGTCTGGACGATGATGGTTCCTTTTGTACGCGAAGTGCTCCACCGCGATGCAGCGACGATGGGCACTCTGAGTACCGTTTTCGCTCTTGGAACCTTAGTCGGGCTAAGCATTATTTCCATGATTGGGGAAATTAAAAAAAGGCGGTTTGTCATGCTCGGCAGTCTGGGGACCATAGGTTTAGTCACTACATTATGGGGGTTATTCCCTAGTTTTTCTTTTGCTCTCGCCGCCGTGTTCACCACTGGAACATTAGGTCCCTTCTTCGGCTCCTTAAGCTCTTCGTTACACGGACGCCTAGTTCCGAGTAATCTTCAAGGAAGAGTAAATTCAATCCGATTTCTGATTGGAGGCGGATTGCAGCCTTTTGGTGCTTTTGCCGGCGGCGCGATTGCCCAGCTATATGGTGTGCCTGTACTTTTCGTGATCGCCGGACTTCTTCCAATGCTTTGTGCTAGCGCAGCCTTGCTGCTTCCCGGCCTCAAAGCGTTGGATGGCGACCTCTCCGCGCTTGAAACCACCCATAAGCGAAACGATGCGGTGATTCCACCGCACGGTGTTATAGCTGAACGATAAGAGAAATTATGTAGAAGAGTTCACTGATTGCCTAGATCTTTGAAGGCGGCGGATGGCAGTCTGTTTTTTTATAGTCTTGTTAACGTTCCATTCACACTACTCTGATAATGTCTATAAGCGTTAGGTGGATGATCATCCAATCCCAATAAATGATGATACGGAGGATAATAATGTTAACATCTATGAAAAAAAGACTGGTCGCTAGTCTAACCCTATTGGCTGTGATTAGTGCCGGATTAGGCGCAAGCCTGGTGTTGCCTGGGAACCAGGCATCGGCCGAGACCAAGACGGATCAAACCGTGCTACCCATAACTCAGACTAAAGCCCCTGCCAGTCTCGATGATACCGTGAGTCTCACTACCTTTGTTGATGGCATCATGGAACAAGATATGAATCGGCTGCAAATTCCGGGAGCGGTCATCTCGATCGTAAAGGACAACAAGATTATTTTGGCCAAAGGTTATGGCAGTTCCAATCTGGAAAAGGCAGCACCCGTTGACCCGACAACCAGCATGTTTCGAATCGCTTCAACGACAAAACTGTTTACCTGGACAGCGGTGATGCAACTGGTCGAGCAAGGAAAAATTGATCTAGACACGGATATTAACACCTACCTGAAATCAGTGAAGATCCCTGCTACTTATCCTGAGCCTATCACTATGCGCCATTTAATGACACATACAGCAGGGTTCGAAGAAGGTGGAGTTGGTTATCAAATCACTACAGACCCTGCCAAATTGCCGGGGTCAATCTCGGAAACACTCAATAAGCATATGTTGGCAAGAGTAAGAACACCTGGAGAGATAAGTTCTTATTCGAACTACGGTGCTACACTCGCGGGTCTAATTGTAGAGGAAGTTAGCGGTGTTCCTTACAATGATTATATAAAGAAATATATTTTTGATCCGCTCGACATGAAATATTCGACTGTAGTAGAACCTTTGCCGGAGTCATTCATGCCCAACAATGTTGTAGGGTACAAGAGCGAGAACGGCAGTTTTATTCCAGGCACACCTACATTCGAAGGTGGATTTCGTCCTGCCGGCTCGGGTACAGTTTCAGCAGTAGATATGGCGCATTTCATGATCGCCCATCTGCAGAACGGGAAATATGGTGGCCAGCAGATTTTGAGACCCGAGACGGCAGAACTAATGCATTCAACGACGTTTCAATTTGATAAACGTCTGCCGGGAGTGGATCTTGGGTTCGCAGAGAAACAAATCAATGGGCTCACGCTGATCACTCATGGTGGTTCTGACCCCATGTTTAATACGGAATTATATCTTGTGCCTGCCAAGCATGTAGGCATCTTTGTATCCTACAATGGCGGTGAGGGCGGTGATTCCGCAGCAGGCCTCATCCAAGCCTTTTTCAACCGCTACTACCCTGCTCCTGATGCGAAGCAGCCTGAATTATTCGCTTCTGCGGAATCTATTCAGAAATATGCTGGAGCCTATCAATTCACACGTCGAAACATCAGTGATATTGATAAGTTTTTCAACTTTTTCGTTCAGCTGAATGTCTCGGTTGAGGATAATAAGCTATCCTTGGGAAGTGGTAGTGAACAACAGTTGTATAGAGAAGTCGGTCCGAATCTGTTCCAACTCGAGGGAGATACCGAACAAATAGCCTTCCGCACGAATGAGTCCGGTAAGGTTACACATATGCTTTTGGGTATGGCACCGGATATGCCGCTGGAGCGTACGTCACTCTTAGATCAGAATAAATTTTGGCTTATCATATTAGGGTTCTCGGGGTTGATTTTCATCACTGCATTGCTTGGACTAATCTTCTCCAGACGCAAGATCAAGGCGATGACGACTTCGGAAAAATGGGCCATCCGACTATCTGCGGGAACTGCTGGTTGGGCGCTGCTATCTTTCGTCACGATATTTATGGTAATTATGTCTATGGACACGATGCAGAAGCTCAGCGGGATCAGTCTTTCGCTTTCTCTCAGTTTAGTTATGCCGGTCACTTTGGTTGGTCTGACTCTAGCTCTGCTAATCTCGGCTATTCTGGTTTGGAAGAATAAATACTGGACAGCTTTCAAGCGTGTGCATTATACGTTAGTGGCGCTTTCGGCTGTAGCGATGACTCTGTTTTTCTACTATTGGAACCTGTTGGGTTGGCAGTTCGGATAACGCCAATACTTGCCAAGAACAAATCAGATATAATGAAGGCTTAATAGAGGAGGAAAATCGTGGCTACTATACTTATCGCTGATGATGATGATAACATCCGAAAGCTAATGTCTTTGTTTTTGCGAAAGGAAGGTTTTGACCTCAAAGAAGCCAGGGATGGTACCAAAGCGTTGTCCATTATAGAGAACTCGCGAGTCGATCTCGTCATTCTAGATATTATGATGCCCGGATTAAATGGTTGGGATCTGTGCAGAGAGATCAGGCGCTCTGATGCCAACATCCCCCTCCTCATGGTGACGGCTAAAGCGGAATCTGCACACAAAGTGAAAGGCTTTCAACTCGGTACGGATGACTATCTAACGAAACCATTTGATCCACTTGAACTGGTGATGCGAGTAAAAGCTTTGCTTAAACGCTCGCTGGTCGTCTCTTCACAGTCTGTGCAGTTAGGTAATGTTGTGCTCAACCGCCGCACTTTCCAGGTCACACGTGGTGAAGAACCGGTCACCATTCCTTTGAAGGAATTTGAGCTTTTGTTTCTCCTGGCCAGTCACCCTGGGCAAATCTTCACAAGAGAACAGTTGATCCTTCAAATCTGGGGATTGAATTATGAAGGAGACGGTCGAACTGTAGATGTGCATATAAGTCGTTTGAGGGAGAAATTCAGCGACAATGACGAGCAGTTCCAAATCGAAACGGCCCGCGGCCTGGGATACCGGCTGATCCCTACGCTATGATCAAGACATTGTATGTACGCGTCATTCTCACGTTTCTGGGCATCATTATCTTTAGTCTAATCTGTTCCTTTTTCATTGGAGTGTATGTCTTTCAGAAACAAATAAGTTACGAGGGACAGAATGAAATGATCGTAGTGGGAAAAGAGATCATTCACCGCTATGATGACGCCAAACCTAAGGATACGGACGAGTTCCTGAATAGTATGGTTAAGGTATCTGCACACCCTATCCACCTGTACAATCACGCCGGAGAACATACCTTTTATGGGCTCAAGGGTAGTCCAGCTGTCACTGTCCCCCCTGAAGCTGTCAAACAAGTACTACAAGGAAAGCTCTACCGTTCCTCCGCGGAAGATAAGGATACCTTTATCGGGATGCCCTTTATGTTGGACGGGGAGTGGCGCGCGATGTTCTTGCAGTATTCTGCTGAGAACGAAAATATCGTCAATCGGATGGTGCTTTTTGTGCTTTTGCTCGTGCTTTTGCTGGGGAGTGTATGCATTCTTATTGCCGCCAGATATTTGGTGGAGCCGATCAAAGCACTGACGAATGCGACAAAAAGGCTGGCCAAGGGTGATTTCGAGGTGGAGCTTAAAGTGAACCGAGTTGACGAAATCGGAGAA
This sequence comes from Paenibacillus etheri, assembly GCF_001012825.1. Lineage (GTDB taxonomy): Bacteria > Bacillota > Bacilli > Paenibacillales > Paenibacillaceae > Paenibacillus_AQ > Paenibacillus_AQ etheri. The sequence goes on along the minus strand of NZ_LCZJ02000098.1, from coordinate 128,221 downwards.
TTGACACAAAGCTATGTGGTGATGGCAGGAGAGTTGAAGCAGTTAGAACAGATGAGGCAGGATTTCGTGTCCAACGTTTCTCATGAAATCCAGACACCGCTTACGTCTATTTCCGGCTTTGCCAAGGCGCTACTGAACCATGATTTAATCGTGGAAGAGGAACGCAGCGAATATCTTGATATCATCATCGCGGAGAGTGAACGTCTGTCGAGGCTAAGTGATAATTTACTGAAGCTCGCTTCCCTTGATTCTGAACATCATCCCTATAGCGTAAATCCCTTCAATCTTGACGAGCAGATTAGAACAATCGTTGTGACCTGTGAGCCCCAATGGTCAGCCAAAGGCATTGTTATCGATTTAGAGCTACCGGAAGCTGTCAAAATTAAGGGTGATGAGGATCAGCTTAAGCAAGTATGGATGAATTTGCTCAGCAACAGCATCAAATTCACACCGGAAGGCGGGAAAATCCGCATCAGTCTAGGTAGTAGTGCAACAAAAGTATCCGTCACCATCAGCGATAACGGGATCGGGATCTCCCCGGAAGAGTTCAGCGCTGTATTCCAAAGGTTTTATAAAATAGACAAGTCGCGGAGTGGAAACAACAATGGCAATGGTCTGGGACTCGCGATCGTTAAAAAAATCATCTCCCTGCATCAGGGAAGCATAGAGCTGGACGGTGCAGTTGGAGAAGGAACGACGATTATCGTAAGGTTACCCGCCTCTCCGTCTGCTCCAAGCCGGAAGAGCCATAAGCCCTTTGAAGATAACTCAGCGCCTATCGATAGCGTAAGAGAATAAGCGAGAATCATAGAATCAAAAAACAGGCGATACCGGTATACCGGAGCATCGCCTGTTTTTTTAAGGTTAGATCTAGGAGCATCGCTACTAGAATTCCATACCGATTGTAATATGTTATAGTGGCCAAAGCTCCAGCCACTAGGTACTACCGCCCCCCCTTCGGCTAAAAACCGAAGAGGGGACTTTGAGCCTTTCTTCGGTTTTGGGTTTGTGTTTTGGGGTTCGCGCTGAAAGCAGCGGAGAGAACGGACTGATTGTGGAAAAGCGGAGCGCTCGCCTTTGTCTCCGGATGTACACTACTAAGTGTAAAATCAATACATCTGGAGACAACAGCGATTGTAACAACAGTCCGTTCTCGGAGCGTCCGCCAGCGCAAAGCGCACAGCACCCAGCACCCCGCACAAACACCCTAAGGCTCAATCAACCCATACTTCGTTTTTATCCGATCCAACTTTTCAATCATAGGATTAGCAATAAAAAACAAAAACACCACCGTAGAGATCGCATGCACCATATCAAACCAAAAGGCGGAAACATAAGTCGTCATCAAAGCCGACCATGAGAACTCTGAAGTGAACATCATCAGCGAGCCTATATTGATAATGCCTCCGTATACCAAGAGCGTCGCTAGCCCTCCGAATATACAGAGAGACAGCTTAGTCTTTTTAAGCAGACCCTTCTTGAAGAAAATGCCCGCCAGAAAGCCAATAATACCAAAACAGAACATTTGCCATGGCGTCCAAGGTCCCTGCCCAAAGAAGAAATTGGAGACGAAGCCTGCAACAGCCCCCACCAGAAACCCTGCCTCAGCTCCCAAACTCACCCCTGCGATGATGACAATGGCAACCACCGGCTTAAACTGCGGCAACATGAAAAAGGCTGCGCGACCCGCCACGGCAATAGCTGCTAACACCGCTATGACGATCAATTCCCTCGCCTGCGGCTTTCGATTCTCGAACACCATCGCAAAAGGAATCATCGTATAGAGGACGATCAAGAGGCTAATAAAGTAATATTTGCGATCGTCTAGGACGAAGATGCCTAACAAAATTGTAGCTGGAATAACTACAAAGATTAGTAGTCCCGCTAATAAAGTTCGACGACTCAACCGGCGACCCGTTACCTGCTTCGTTGACATAAATCAATCACACCCTCTATCGTTACTCCCTCGCTCCATACATGACGCGCCATACGGTTGGCGGCAGTCGTATAGAAGCTGTTTCCCGCAAAAAACTTCTGCGCTTCATTCGTAGTGATAATACTTCCATCAAAGAACATGGCGCAAACTTCTGCGTATTTGGCACAAAACTCAACGTCATGCGAGACCATTACGATGGTAACACCTTCAGCATTAAGCTTCTGTAGGAATAAAGCAAGCTTCTCCTTAAAAGGTCCATCCAGTCCCTTAGTTGGTTCATCCAGCAGTAGAATCTTCGGCTCTAACAAAAGCACCTTAGCCAGCGCCGTCCGCTGCTGCTCTCCACCACTGAGATCATACGGATGCATGGAGAGAAGATGTTCCAGTTCTGCGAACTTCACCACGGCCTCAACTTTAGCTACCTTTTCTTCCTTCGTTAAAGGGAGCTGGGATAACATTTCGTATAAATCTAACTCAACTGTTTTCTTCACAAATAAGGTTTGCGGATTTTGCGGAAGGATGCCTAGATTGTTAGTAAACAGTTCTTTGGCATTCATCTTCGCCGGGTTCTTCCCACCGATTAGAGCCTTCCCTCGATAGGGCTGAAGGATGCCGCTCATCAGGGACAGCGTCGATGTCTTACCCGTTCCATTTCCACCAACAATACAGTAGAATTGCCCCCGTTTCACTTCAAAAGACAAATCTTTAATGATATCCGGTCCATGTTTATCATATTTAAACCATACATCCTTAAACTTTATGACTACAGGGCCGTCCACTTTCGAGCTAGGCTGAGATTCTGCGATGGATGCAGGTGTCTTATCCTCTAGAAAAGCATCCAGCCATTGGCGTCCTTCCTTCACTGTAACAGGCCACGCTAAGTCATTCTCTACTCCTGCGTAAATCTGCATCGGTGAAGGCATGGACAGAAACATCGGATGGTTCAGCTTGCTTAAAGCCTCGCCCACCTTTTGCGGGGTATCATCGGCAATCACGACGCCCTCATTCAGCACAATCAGTCGATCTGTAAGCGGAAGAACATCCTCTAGACGATGCTCGGTCATGATAACGGTTGTTCCAAGCTCGCGATTTATCTTTTTGACCGTCTCCAGAAAATCGGAAGCCGCGATAGGATCTAGCTGAGAGGTTGGCTCGTCAAGGATTAGAACCGCAGGATGCATAGCCATTATCGCCGCTAAATTGAGCAGTTGCTTCTGACCGCCCGATAGCTCAGTCACACTTTTATGGAACCAGGTCTGAATTCCGAAAAAGCTCGCCATCTCAGCCACGCGCAAACGAATCGTAGAATTGTCATAACCTAAGCTTTCAAGGCCAAAGGCCAACTCATGCCACACCTTGTCTGTCACAATTTGATTGTCCGGACTTTGGAGTACATAACCGATCTCCGCCGCTTGTGTCCGCCCATCGATCTCTTCTACAGGTTGACCCTTATAATAAATCGCCCCTTGGCGTTTGCCATGTGGGGTTAGGATTGTTTTCAGCTGTCTTAGTAAAGTGCTTTTGCCGCAGCCTGACTTTCCACAAATCGTAATAAAGTCTCCGCCTGCAATCGTAAGATTAATATTCGAAAGAGCCATCTGCTCTTGTTCAGGAAAAGTAAAGCTTAGTTCTTCGATTCGATAGATTTCCATTTCATTGCCTCCACCATATTAATGAGCACAGGGATCATACATAGCGCAAAATAAGCGATATATACAAGGATACTAAAAGGTGTAATTGCGCTCGCTTTAATCGACGGATAATATCTCATCGTGTTCTCACCCATCGCTGCACCGATGGCTACCATCGCAATTAAGCCTGTCATGATCAAAAGTGCTACTTTGTCCCGGGCATCTAAACGGAAGATCGAAAAGCTTGTACGTCCAGGCAATCCATATCCTCTTGACTTCATGGAATCCGCCGTCTCAATCGCATTTTCCAGGGCCCAGGTAGTCATTATCGATAGGATCGTTATCCCATTTCGCGCTCGCGCGAGGAGATTTCCCTGCGTGACATCCCGGCCGATACATTTTTGAGCATTCGAAATCACCTTGATTTGTGCTAAATATCTAGGAACAAAACGAAGCACCATCGAAAAAATCAACGACAGTGCCGGCAGTATTTTTCCGAATATATAAATAAACTTATCCGAGGTCATCACGACGTTATAACAGGAGAACCAGATGATCACCGTCACAAACATGCACGCCGCTGCTACGCCATAAAGAATGGATTCCTTCGTAATGGGATTTCCATTGTTCAAATAGAACAAGATCGTTACCCCTTGATGATTAAAAACAGGGTTCATAATCGCCATAAACAGTAGAAAAGGAACCATGTACAGCAGATTAAATCGAACGGCTTTCTTTCCTTTTAACATAAAGGAGTAGACCACTGCACTAATAAGGGCAATCACCTGAAATATCGGATGCATAAACACCATGCTAAACAGCAATACAACGACAAAATATAGAAAATTCACAAACGGATGAAAGGTAGAAAAGCTATCCCTCATTATTTCTGTGCTCCTCCTGTGGCCACATAACCACCTACATCTCGACCTAGATCACAAGTGTATACCCAATCAATGACATCGCCATCTTTGAGAACGTAACGACTACTTCCGTAGTTAGGGAACCAGCCATTTACCTGGTACATCCATCCACTAAGCTCTCCAGCATCGAATTCATACAGATTATTTATGCCCTCAATATAATTACTGTTATAGATCGGAGTCATGCTAAATTCCATATGGATTTTATTCTTCTTCATCTCTCTTAGCAAAACATCAAACACAGACTCACCTTCATAAAAGGTTACCTTCTGCGCTTTATAAATGATACCATCTGCCGGCAATACTTCAACCTTATCCTTATTGAAAATATCCATATTATCTAAAATCGTTGCTGCCGACACGGATAAAGTAGCCGTTAATTGCTTCTTCTTATCTACCGTTGCATCTTGCCATTCCACAGGCTTAGGTTTCCCGCTCGGCACTGGATCGGTAAGGAATTTATCCTTTTTCGGTTCCTGCTTGGTTTCTGTTGTCGCTACTTTTGAATCTGGTTTGGTTACGGGTTTTGCCGTCGCTTTCGTTTCCGGCACGGACGTTTTAGCCGCTTTCGGTGTTGCTGTCGGTTGTGCCTTTGTAGCCGGTTTTGATGTTTCGGTCGGCTTTACAACTTCTGTTGATGTTATACTTTCTGTTGATATTGCAGTTTCAGTTGGCATCACTGCTTCTGTTGGTTGTACCGTTTCAACGGGCTTAGCTGTTTCACTAGGCGTAGCTGACGGTGCTATCTCTGTTGTCTCGGTATCACTTGAGGCTGTAGGCTCTACATCAACATTCTGATTGGAAGCAGTGTTGTCTGTTTCTACAATTTGTGACCCCGCACTGTTACTCGCAATCTTATTCGGGCTCTTCTGATAATTCCCGCCCCAAAAGAAGGCTATTGCCAACACACCAATAATTAGTATCGCTGTTAGCCATTTTTTCTTGTTCATTTCTTAAGTTCCCCACCTTAAATAATAAGCAAGGGTATACACGCTACCCTTGCTCATTTCTCTAAATAAAATTCTATTTAACGTCTGTCATGTCATAAAGATTTGTCTGTCCCTTAACCAACCGATCATAAGCAACCAATGCATACATCGCTTGATCCGTAGCCATAAGATCTACTTCTCCTGGTTTCGCGCCTCCATTACCTACTCCACCCTGCTTCACGTGATAAAAACCACCTTCAGGTGCAGCAAAGCCAAGTAACGCATCTACCGCTGAACGTCCATTTTTAATAAATCTGGAATCCTTATGTGGATCTATACCCAGTCCAGTTAAAGCTACGATAACCTGAGCAATGCTCTCGGAGTTCGTAGACTCCCAGCTTGCAAAGCCACCGTCTGCTGTTTGTGTTTTGGATAACCAAGCAATTCCACGATCTACAGCAGCCGTTACTTTGGCATTCGTTTTGTAATAAGGGGTTAAGCCTTGAATAACCATCCCCGTAATATCCGGATCGGCCTCAGTAGCATTACTGCCTAGTGCCCATCCGCCACCGTTGATCTCTCTGCCCAAAATAAAATCGATGAGCATCTCTCTAGTCGTCTGCGTCTTTACATCCTTAACCACTGGAATGTCGTAATGATTACTATCCAGTGCGATCAAGGCAAACACAGGTCCATTAATACCTTGCTTGATTACAGTATCAAAATCCGCGAGCGGTTCCAGTAGGTTATAACCCGCCACTTTATCAATATTTTTGCCGATTGAAGTTAATGCCAAAATAACTCTATCATATTCCGTATATTTTACGCTATGCAGCTTCCCAGTTTTTTCTTTAAGGGTTGCTTCTACATTCGCATAGTACTTAGCGTAATAACTATCTGGAATCTTCACCCCAGAACGTGCCAGCCCGAACACTGTCCAATCCCCGCCAACCGAGGCGATGACCGGGTTTGTTACTGTTTTTTGCAAAAAGGCTGCTGTGTTCTGAATATATGGAGTAACGGCTTTGTTCTGAATAATAGGACTAACCACTTTGTTCCCACTCTTATAATCATGGGATCTAGTTGCTACAACGGCTGCCATTTCTCTCGTTACAGGCTCTTTAGGTTTAAATTGATTATTATCACCTAACATAAGTCCGGTGGCAACAATGGTTTCCACATCTGCTTTTGCCCACGCCGATACGGTATTAATGTCTTTGATAGCTGTACCTGGCTTCGTAGCCGGGATTGATAAAGCTCTGACAATAATGGCTGCCATTTGCTCGCGAGTAATCTTGTCATTTGGCTTAAACTCATTATTAAATCCTGTAATTAACCCTGCTTTATGAGCAGCATTCACATATGGATAGAACCAATCTCCGAGAGCAACATCCTTGTAGGTAATGCCTTTGTCACTCTTGATATCCAGTTCCAACGCTGACACTAGGATCTTAGTAAACTCTGCTCTTGTAATATGATCTTTCGGATTCACTTGACCATTGTTACCTTGGATGTACCCTTTTACTGTAGCTGTTTCAATCGCTGAGAACGCCCATGATGAGATCTTATCGGCGTCTTTATACACTTGCTTAATGTCATTAGGAGTCGCTGTTGGAGATGGACTCGGATTTGGATCAACGTTGGCTTCTGGATTAGTTCCTCCACCCGCTCCTGGAACTCCACTTGGTTTAGGAGTGGCAGATGTGGTTGGAGTAGGGCTTGTAGTTGCATTTAGATCCACACCCAAATTCGTAGTATAACGCCACTGAATTCTATCCCCAGCACTTAGGTTATATGAAGATGCACCATAATTAGGATATTTTCCATTCACATTATACATCCATCCACTACCGCTGCCATGGTCAAATTCTCCATCACCAGCTATGGATTCTACATACACACTTCCAAATGTACTGTTCCAAGAATATCTATAGTCGATATCGCGGCTATCTAGCACTCTTTCTAATACAGACCACACTGTGTCACCAGATTGTAGCTCTACCTGTACAGATGGAAGAACATATCCCTTCTTAATCGTAAGCTTATCCACGGATAAGGTTACATATGGCTTCGATGGAGTGGTTCCTCCACCGCCGTTACCATTACCGTCACCACCAGGTGTTTGTACTGCACTGGAGGAATACGCAATGTAATCGGTGAAGTGATTAGTTTTTACGATTAAATCATTACCGTCGTCATATGCGTACTCAGCCTTGCCGCTCGCTAAACCTAAGTCGTCACTTGCAAATTTCTGAATCGCATGAGGTGTACCGTTTTGAATATAAGCTGCATCTTTTCCTTTAAGGTCCTTAAAGGTTAATGTGATAAATTGACTGAATTCTACTCTTGCACTACCACCCATGGAAAAAGCTTGAATAATGCTCTCCAGCTTCTTATCCTGGGAAATAATCTGATTCAGACTATCTTTTAGTGCAGCTTCTGTACCTGTTAAAGGTGAAATCAATTCAACCTTAGAAGAATCTCCATCTGTAACCTGTGTACCCTTAGGGATGAGTACAGATACGTCACCTTTGGTAACCTCTAACTTAGGCAGATTACTATTACTAGGTAAATCAACACTTACTGTAGATTGCTTATATTTCGGGATTTCAACTGTAATTTCTTTGTTGCTATCCCCTGAATTTATCGGAAGAATATAATTATTATTATTTTGAAAAATGACAACTTTGGGTTTATCTCCCGAGGGTAACTGTACTTCTATTTCTTTCGTTTCCTCTGGTTGCTTAATTACTACATCGCTCATATCAAATAGACGGTTCTTATGATTGATCAGACGATCGTAAGCAACTAGTGCATACGTACCTTGATCCGTAGCCATTCCATCTACTTTTCCGGTTAGAATATGCTTAAATCCGCCATCCGGTCCAGCGAAGGTAAGCAACGCATCAATAAGCGAATTTCCTTTTTTCACAAACCTAGGGTCACTGTGTGGATCTATGCCTACGCCAGTTAAGGCTACTATTACCTGCGAGATACTTTCGCTGCTTGTGCTTCCCCAGCTTGTAAATCCACCTTGATCATTTTGCGTACTCGATAACCAATTGATCGCCCGATCCACAGCAGCTTTTACATTTGGATTAGTTGCGTAATAAGGCGCAAGTGCTTGCATCGCCATCGCGGTCATATCAACGTCGGCTTTGGTTACTCCTAAAGCCCAGCCACCGGCATCTGCTGCACCTTTTTTAACCTCTTTATCCAAGATGTACTGAACCAGATTTTCTCTTGTGCTTTGGTATATTACTCCCTTTTCATCAGGATTAGGGAATAATACCGGGATGTCGTAGTTATGACTATCTAGTGCAATCAGAGCAAATATGGGACCATTATTCCCTTGTTTCTTAACATATTGATAATCAGCGAGTGCATTGATGAGATCATAACCAGCAACATTCGTGATATCTTTTCCGATAGAGGTAAGTCCTAGAATCGCTCTGGAATGCTCTGTGCTTTTAGTAGCATCGAGTTTTCCATCCTTCATTAATTCTTTTACTCTCTTAGCTACATTGTTGTAATAGAGATCGTAATAACCATTTGGTACTTCATAGTAGGCCTGTGCTAGAGAAAGAATGGACCATTCTCCGCTACCTGTTCCAAATGACGGGTTCTTTACGGTGTTTAGAATATAAGCAAGGCTCTTATCTAACTGTTGTTTGACTCCAGTTGTAGCATTTATTTTGTAGGTAATTTGATAAGTTTGTGTTGCTCTATTTTCTGCTCCGTCTACTGCCGTTACAGTGATTACATTACCACCTGGGTTAAGAGAAACCTTATACTCACCATTTGTAGCAGATAAAACGACTCCATTTAGTTTCACTACTGGAATGATACCGTCATATACATTATCTGTGACAGCTACTCTGAAACTTAAATCTTTATCGGATACTTCCTGTTTATCCTGCAAACCACTTACAGTAATAATAGGTGGCTCTATATCTAAAGAATTGGTAAGCCCGACCAGCGCATGATCTACACTTACTTGAGAGCTTTCCATATTTTCTAGCACTGAATAAGCTTGGTAAACTGCTTTTTGTACTACTGTTTTGCCCAAAATACTTTCTTTATTCGGATCACTGTTAATTTCTGCGATTTTCGCAGTTAATGCATCCTTATTGGCAAATGGAAATGGAGGTTCTCCCCAGCCACCAAGATCAGAACTATAGCCATAAGTGGTGAACTGTGTTCGGATGATGTCACCGTCTTGAGGGTGATAATCAGACATCCCGAACGGAGGAAATTCATTATTTACGGCATACATCCAACCCGACATGTGAGTGTAGTCAAACTGACTTAGCCACTCTTGGTCTGCTTTAGTTCCGACTGTATTCCCATCGGCTGAAATCATATCTAAAATATATTGCGGTATATTGACTTCACTTCTGCCACTATCTTTAACTTCAGATAAATAAAAACTACTAGCTATACTTCCAAAGTTTCTATAATTACCTTCTCCTAGCGCACGTGTTATTAGTGATGCGCCATTGTCCCCTTCGTAGAATGGAACTTTAATAGGTTCCTTAATATAACCTTGACCCAATGTGAACTTCTCTACGGATACAGTTACATACCCTTTAAGTGTAGAGCTTGCTTCATTCGCATGAGCCGGGATTACGCTTGTAGAGAACGTCGTGATAAATACAGCTACAATAAGTAACCAAGCTAAAAACTTATTTTTCTTCATGTTTCCATAACCCTTCCCTTCTTTTCCTATGATAAAAAACAGAATAAACTTTCTTAACATTACAAAAAACCACTCAACATAACGTCGAGAGGTTTAAGATAGTGAACCGCAATAATAGCAGGCATATACTATATCAAACACCTCTCTATCGCTCGTAGAGTTTAATGGTGTAACAGAAACAGGCAGATATTCTGGCTCAAGTATCATCACCCTTGCTACCTTCCCAGTTTCCCAGTGGTACCTTGCAAGGACTCCTCTTTCACAGCGGCGGGACCGCGCGGGATTCACACCCGCTTTCCATTTAACCAATCTATGATTATGTTTCCGAAACATTCATAATTGGCACCTATTGCTAATATTAATTTTTTCATGCTTCATCATATCTAATATACATGTTTTTGTCATGTTATATTTGTTTTTTGTATAACGAGTAGTTAGCGATAATCCTATTGAATATCAAATCATTTTAACCACAATATACTCTTTTTCTCTCAACTCAAAGCCATCCTCCAGTGACAAAGAGGCCAAATCAAAGATTCGATCATACTTTTTATTACGTGGGAGCCCTTCTTCCTCAGCCCAGCATGTATAAAGCTCAAACTCGGCACCAGATACCCCATAATCTGTCATAAGTTTAAATAACTCCCGACAACACTTGAGTGAGGCGTTATACGATCCCGGAAGAGTATCTTTTAGCTTAGGGGATACAGAGAAGCCGCCCCAATTCGGTGAAATTCGGTAGACATATGGACTCCAAAAATGCTTGCGAATCTCATTGTTCCAGTACCCAAGTTCCTCTATAAAAATACCCGCTGCATCTTCTTCCGAGTCATATACAAGACAGTCCTCATCTCTTAAATGGGATAGATCTGCGATGTCATCCAAAGGGATTATGCCTTGCAGGCGCAGAACCTCCCTTTGTTTGTTATACTCTGGGGAATTTTTTACTTCATTATATGTCTTTGCTGACAGTACACTGCCTCTTTCTCCTAACGGAAGCTCGGTAGCCGAGCCTATGTAATGAAATCTGCTCACTGGATTGCCCTCCATGACTTTGGAATCACTGCAAATCACTAATTCATATATGAATTTACCACAAATTAGTAAGGTACTCACTACAAATGTTCTATGTTAGGGTATTTGGTAAGCGTTTACAACAAAAGAACTGGAGGTGTTCGTGTTCATCTAAGCACCAAAGTATTGGGGAAAGGTCAGGTTAAAGCATCTTCAAAAATGATCTCACAAAGGAGAATTCAATGACTACTCGATTCCAGAAATCCTTCTTATCATTGACCCTTGTCACCGCTCTTCTGCTTTCACTGTTCTCATCCATTGCCGCCGCTGCTACTAAGGACGAGCAACAAGCTAAGGCAGCGCCAAAGAGTAAGATCCAATCCTATGTAGATGATATGCAGCCCGGATGGAACCTCGGCAATACTCTAGATGCTACAGGTGAGGATGAAACCTCCTGGGGCAATCCGCGTGTAACCCAAGAACTGATTAAGAAAATCGCCGCCCAAGGCTACAAAAGCATCCGAATTCCTATCACTTGGGATTCACATATAGGCGAAGCACCGAACTATACCATTGAAAAAGCTTACCTCGACCGTGTCGAAGAAGTTGTCAGCTGGGCGCTAGACGCCAAGCTATATGTAATGATTAACGTCCATCACGACTCCTGGCTATGGGTAAGTCATATGGAAGAGAAGCATGATGAGACGCTGGCGCGTTATAACGCAGCATGGACTCAAATTGCAGACCGCTTCAAGGATAAATCCGATAAGCTGATGTTCGAAAGCATTAATGAACCTCGTTTCACGGATGGTGGAAGTACGGATGAAGCGAAGATGGAGCAGATGCTTACAGAGCTCAACACCTCCTTCCATCAAATCGTTCGAAGTTCTGGTGGAAAGAATGATTTACGTCCGCTAGTGCTCCCTTCATTAGAGACTTCTCCTACCCAACCTAGAATGGATCAGCTCTACAAGACGATTACAGCTCTTAACGATCCGAACATAATCGCGACCGTTCACTACTATGGCTTCTGGCCGTTCAGTGTGAATATCGCTGGTTACACCACGTTTGAAAAAGATACAAAAAACGATATCACCCAAACTTTTAATAACGTTTACAATACATTCGTAGCCAAAGGAATCCCTGTCATCGTTGGTGAGTTTGGACTGCTAGGATTCGATAAAGATACAGGTGTGATTGAACAAGGCGAGAAGCTGAAATTCTTCGAGTACCTTACCTATTATTTAAAAGAAAAGAAAATGACCTCCATGCTCTGGGATAATGGGCAACATTTCAACCGCAAAACGTATAAGTGGTCCGATTCCGTGCTGCAGGGCGTGTTAATGTCTGGTCTGAAGGAACGTTCCTCCAGCACCGAAAGCGATTTGGTCTATCTAAAAAAAGGTGCAACGATCAAAGACACCAAGGTGAAGCTGAACCTAAACGGCAATAAGCTAACTACAATTAGTGCAAATGGGAAACATTTAACCAAGGGCAAAGATTACACTTTGAATGGCGAGGAGCTCACACTCAAAGCCAGCCAACTCAAAAAACTCACAGCTTCTCAAAAATACGGCGAAAATGCCGTGTTAACGCTGAAATTCAACAAAGGCGTTGCGTGGAGACTAAAGGTCATCGTGAATGACACTATCAAATTAAGCGATGCTAAAGGGACGACCGAATCGTTTGCTATTCCGACTACCTTTAACGGTAATCAGCTTGCCACGATGGAGGCTGTCTATACTGCTGGTGGCAATGCAGGCCCTCAAGACTGGACTCCATTCAAGGAGTTCGGCAATACTTTCTCACCCTCTTATAACACGAAAGAAATCAAGCTGCTTCCAGCGTTCTTTAAAGATGTGAAAGACGGAGAAGTGACTCTTAAATTCCACTTCTGGAATGGCGAAATTATTACGTACAAAATCACGAAAAGTGGAACAAACGTTGTAGGAAAGTCTTCATAACCTTTCTGTTATCAACATGAATAGGGGTACCCTATTAAGGGGGTACCCCTATTTTTAAAGTACTAGCTGAAATCCGGTACACAAACAGACTCGAAAATCCTTGCGAATCTCACCGCTCCAATACCCAAGTTCCTCTAAAAAAATGCCCGCTGTATCTTCTTCCGAATCATATACAAGAAAGTCCTTATCTCTTAAATGAGAAAGATCTACGATGTCATCCAAAAGGAATTATAGCTTGTAGCTGCGGTAGACTTAAAGTTTTTGAAGACCAATATCTCAGCAGCAGTCGGCACAAGTGCTGCATTCACAACGACACAAACTATCTCCTACCCAACTACTAAAGGCTACAGAGGGAGAATTGTTTTAAGGTATTCCCAGGATCAATATACGTATGATATCACTACGTCAGGCGTTAAATATCCAGGTAGTGCTTTTACTCAGGCATATGACCAATATTACGCATTACAACAGGTTGCATTAGCCTTATAGGTGTTATATCAAAGATACGTCATTACCCCAGAAAATGGGTTATGATTTAGTTTAACTAAAAAATGGGTGTGGATACTTACTATTCACTCCCATTTTTTCATTTGTATAACTGGAAATGGAGTGACAAGTAATATCCTAAATAGGCTAGAATTTAACCAAGCAGTCGGGATCTATACTATTAATTTAGAAGATTCAGAAAATAGTGATTCTTCTTTACTGTTATTTGGATCAGCATCAAATTTAAAGAAAGATATTTTGCACTAGAACAAGAGTATTCTTACTCATATAAAATTTTAGATTCAAATCATATTATTACTAGTGATATACATGCGGAATTGATTTATCCTGAAGATGTAAAGGAGTTTATTGAAATAATTAATGTAGAAGTTAATCGTGATGAATATACAGAGGAACAAATTAAGAAAGAATACAAGAATAAAATAGATGAAAAAAAATTAAGCGAAATAAAAGTATATGGAATAAAATGTACTTATATTCTAAAGAAAAAGGGAAACATAGTTTTTCAACCAGAAATAAAGCTTCTTTTTGATAAAAAAGAACTAAGTTTAGCCCCTTTTGAGCCAATATCTTTTTTGAATTTTTTGACAGCACAATAAATTATAAAATTGAGAGGCGAGCATATTGACTGAAAAAAAATGGTTATTACTATTCATATTGTTTATAGTCTTTTTGACGGGTTGCGAAAGAAATAGCTCAGATGTAATAAATGATACTAATGTAGCAGATGATGAGGAATATAATCTGATGATTACTAATAACAGCCCGTTAAATTTAAAAAGTGTAGTTGTTACTGTTGAAGAAGGAGATGACACTCTAATTGAATCTTTGATTGATAGTAATATTACTTTTGGAAAGGTAGCGAAGTTCCGAGTGAAAAACGGAAAGTGTTTGTTTAAAATTACACTCAATCCGAAAGGAAACTACTCGGTAAGTAAAGAATTTAGTGAAGTATTTAATAAAGGAGAAATTGTTGAGTATCAAATACAAATAGAAAACAATGAAATATCTATTGAAAGAGTAGAAGTCAGTAGTAATACGTCGATTTAAAAACGGACCTGTTGAAATATACTTTTCCAAGCATAGTAAAGGGTGAATTGTAACTATACTTTTTGAAAAGAACAAAAGTCCATCTTATAGTTGATGGACTTTTGTTCTCAATACCCTTAGAACTCTGAAGACCTTTATAAAGACAATCTTCACACCGATAATGTAATTCTGATGATTTATGTAAATATATACCTCACAAGTATCGTCCTTAAATGTATAATAATTTGAGTCTTTGCCTTTTCGTTGTACACTATAGCAACAGTACTAAGTTTTTCAAAATCGCTATAACCACTTGGATCTTTCTGCGCTATAGAACTCTTTACGAAACGGAAGCTGGAATGCCAAATAGGTCCATCCACTTCCAATGAATTCCGACCTTGATAGCATCGATCAATGGCTTTGAATTAGTGCACCCCATACTTGATTTAAAACTTTCTCAGTGGAGCCAAATGCTTCTAAAAATGCACACTTAGCGACACGCTGATTAAAGAATTTTTAATTAAATCATACATAAACCTCTTCATACGTCATCAACAACAAACGATAGACCAGATATACTCCAAGATAGGCTCCTGTCAAAAGAAACATCGGATTCAGAAAAATCGCGTGAATCGAGGTCATAAATACCGTGTTATCTCTTAATATTTCATATATGGCTAGGGCAGAAATATTACCTAGGATAAGCGTAGACAACACAGAAGCTACATTGAAAGCAATACGCCACTTTATCCATTTCCGTTGTATCATTAGCATGGCGATGGGAACCACTATACTGCCAAATACGATTAGAAATCTCATCCAGCCAGCCCCCTCGGTATCTCTTTAATCCTCCAGTTCAACACTTTCGATTTGCCCCTCGGCATTCACTGTCCACTCGATTTCAACACCTGGCATCCATCCAAGCTTGTCCTCATCATCGATCACTACATGATCGGGAATGGTTATGGTCTGCTCTCCCCCACCTTCGACTTTAACGGTAACCTGTTTACCATTAACTGTGCTAATCTTCCCATCATATTCAATCTGCTGCAAAACAATCTTTTGAGTCGAATCCGCAATGGTAACCCGCTTGCCGCCGTCTGTCAGCAGCTCAATTTTTTTATGATAGCCATCCTTTAAAGTGACTTCCTTAATCACTCTCTGAACGCTAACACCCGCCGGAATTCCCTCTGTATTTGTACCGGACGAAGTATTGGGTTGTTCTGTTGCATGGTTTGTAGCTGCAGGTGCAGTGGCTTCTGTTGTAGGCGCCTCAGTTGTTACTGGTGTGGTTTCATTGGCAGCTTTAGAACAGCCACTTAATAGGACAGTGCAGGCACAGATCAAACAAAGAATTGAAGCTCGAATCTGGCGTTGTGTATTTCCTTTATTCTGTGTCATCATTTACCTCCGCATTTTAATTTTTACCAGTTCAATTAGTGAACATAGTTTTACCTCTTATCTTCCTTTTATTCACCAGAAAATGGGCTATCTGAATTACACCCTTATTATCACAGCGTCATAGCACGCCCATATCTAGCTAAATACTCTTCCTTCTCCTTATAATCAGGCATGAGGCTGCCAACACGCCGCCAAAAGGAGCGATCATGATTCATATGAAGCAAATGACACAGTTCATGGATGATTACATAATCGATAACTTCCACTGGAGCCATCGCTAGGCGATAGTTAAAGGTTAGCTTTTTATCCGAGCTACAGCTTCCCCACTTGGTTCTAGATTCAACAATGTCAATCGTCTTAGGCTTTACTCTAAGCTGTGCCTGATATTTATTGATCCGTTCGCCTACAATCTTCTTACAGCTTGCGAAATAGAATTTCTTCAGTTTAAGTTTAAGTTCTGCCTCATTTAAATCTCCTGTCTCTATCAGCTCTTGTAGCGAATAATATTTGCCTAGATACAGGAACTTACCCTCGTCTTCATACTCTCCGGTCTTAGGGCTTTCCGCTGCCATCGCCGCAATGCTATTCAGCTTCTCCACTATTAATTTCCCATTACGCTCTACCACGTTTTTGATCGTCTCTTCACTTGTTTTCTTGGGAACTTTGAGCGTTATACGCCCTGAAGAATCTATATGAATGGAGATTTTCTTGCCATTTCCATATTGAACATTAAACTCGATCAGCTGATTGTCGTACTCAATCTTCATACCCACCATCGTTTCTATAAGGTTATTCGCAACAAAAAGAAGAACGCGTTTAAGCGTTCCTCCTATTTTAACATGATTCATCAATACACTGGATATCCTGCCACAAACATCGCTAAATACAAAAGACTCCCCGCAACAGAAACTACAGTAAGGATAGCATCCTTTGATTTCTCTTCCGTGAGCGCGACAGCAGCAAAAGCTAGTGGAAAAGCAACAAGCAAATACCGCGGGGCTGACAGCAGCCAGGTAGCTCCCACTACGAACGCAAAATACACGATGAAATAGGCGGTGTATGAAGGTCGTATCTTTTTCGCACCCATGAACATGATAATTAGTGCTGAGAATATAGCGACTAAATTGGGCAGCCACATCCCAAGGAAAGAACGATGATCTCCGCTCTTAAATGTGCCCACAGCGTATTCCATCTGATATCTTACGGTATCAAAAAAGAGATAAAACCGCTGAGACCAATGCTCCCTCTGGTAAATACTGAACTGAAACGCATTTCCCGTCACGTAGTAATTGATATACAGATAAGCCAGTAAACCTACTGATATAATAGCGAGGCAGCCGACGGCGGTAGTGATTCTATGTATAAACATTTTTTTGTTTAATAATTTATAGTTACCTATCAGATCCCGTCCAAATTCAATCGCAACCGGTACAATCAGAAGCACCCCCGGAGAACGTGTATACGCTGCAAGTGCACCGCATAAGCATCCGATAAGCCATTCTTTTTTTCGCACAAAATATAAACACATCAAAGATAAAGCCAAAAATAGCGCTTCAGTCATTGGAATGAAGAAAAAGAACGCAGCCGGGAATATGAAAATATACTTCACGACTCGCATGGCATTCTTTCGATGCATGTCTAGTGCAGCAAGTTCATAAGCGACCAAAGCGGCGACAATGGAAGAGATATTTGAAACGATGAATCCAGCAACAAGATAGTTCCCTACGAATACCTGAACTACTTTGATTAGATTTGGAAAAAAAGGAAAAAACACAATATGGTACCTCGGATCTCCCTCCGTCTGATACCAGTTCTCAGCAATACCCAAATAATGTGAAGCGTCGATCCCGAATATATGCCAGGTGTCGGCTATTTTGCTAAACATCCCCCCTGAATAACCATTCTGTATAATCAAAAATCCATAACCGATGAGCATAAGCAAGATACGACTCGCCAATATCCAGCCGATAATACGTAGCCAGGCCTGCCTTCTATCCCGCTCTTTACTTTCCCGAGTCACTTCAAGGGCCGGATTCGCCAGCACAAATGCTGTCAAAACAGGGATCGTGCGAAGCCCCAATAATACAAAAAGTACGAAACAGATCACGGATGCAAGGGTGCCCATCACGGTCCAAGTATCAGTCTTAATTGCCCAGTAAGTAGCCGTCACCATCATAAAAAGTATGAAGATGAAGGAAATGATTTTGTCGTGCTTTTTCATTTGATCCTCCAATTATTTAGTCCAAACAAGAGTACAGGAAAAAAAAGGATATAATCACGTGTAGAAATATCATAATCTTTGTGTATTTTTTTGTAAATCACATCTTGTCTCTTCGTTCCTTACTTCCCCTCATAGCTGAAATATAGGTTCAACGGCAATTCATCATCACTTTGAAAACTGTTCGACATCCTGTAGGTTATATACAATTTATCCTCGCCCTTGCCGTATGACCATGATTCTTCGATAGAGCCTGTTAATGGCTTTAGCGGAAGAGCCATCCTGTCAATCGTTAGGATCGATTCTTCGACTTTGCCAGCCTCTTCTTCTTCCGCAGGTTTATATTGGTCCAAAAAAGCACGTACCAGCTCTCTTACATCTTGATAGCCGCTTTCCGATCTGGGGAAAACTGTTCCTACCCGGTAACCTATGATTTTATTGGTCTTAACATCTACCACTATCTGCTGTATGAACTCCATTTGATTAACGGTTAAGACATCATCCTGCATGATTGTACCCAAGGTTGTATCGTATTCACCCACAGCATCCGCAATTTGCAAAGCAGCAAGCCCTTCTTCACGCGGCTGCATGAACACAGCCCGATGCTCTTCCACATGTGTGAAAAGCTCAGCATACTTAGGTCTATCCTTGCTACATGCAGTAAATAACAGCGAAAGAATGATTATTCCACAAAGAATGAAGTATGATTTTTTCAAGCGAATACACCTCCTGGCCTGACGAAACCGGTTTGGTTGATCAACCCCCTAAACCTTACCATATATTTGAAAAAAGACACAGATATTCATGCCTCATATAAGAAAATAAAGCAATGTACCACAAAGAAAAAGTCCGAGCGTATTAGCTCGGACTTAGTATCATTCAAATGGATAGATCCAGAAATGTTCTGTTCCAAAACGATCTTGGATTTCTTTATCCTCGAGCGGTTTGCTACCTAACAGCTCAGCAGCTTGGAACTGAGATTTATGCGCCTGAATGGACGCCATCTTTTGCTTCAGGAAATCTCTCACATCATTGAGAACCTTAGGCTTCCCAATCTCTTCAATATTATTGGCAAAAGCTATACAGTGAACAGGAGGTCTCTCTGCCTTAGGCATTCTTCCAACGGTTCGAATCACTGCAGCTCCGGTGGCATCATGATCGGGATGAACACTGTACCCCGGATAGAACGTAATGATCACTGAGGGGTTAAGCTCCTTCAGAAGCGCATTAATATGGCCATCAAGCAGATCTTGATCCTCAAATTCAATCGTCTTATCGTGGAAACCAAGCATTCTCAAATCCTGTATTCCAATCGCTCGGCAGGATTCTTCCAGCTCCTTTTTGCGTATCTCTGGGAGGGTTACCCGATTCGCGAATGGAGGAACGCCCATATTCCGTCCCATTTCTCCAAGTGTCAGACAAGCGTAGGTAACTTGGGTGCCGTTTTGCACATGCTTGGCAAGCGTTCCAGAAATACCGAAAGCCTCATCATCCGGATGCGGTAATATAACTAGAATATGACTTTCCACTGAACTCTTCATCTCCTCTACCATTAGAACGGCTCCCGGCTTAATTGTAAAGATACGACCAGTTTGCCTTGGCTGTCATGCCCGGCCAGAATCAGTCTTTCTGTCTCACTCTCTTCATAGTGAGTTAGTCCTTCGGAGTACACCCAGCCCTGTAACATTTTTAAGCCGACCCGATAAGGTCCATTTCCGGAAATTGAACCATGGGAATATCGGATCACAGCATTGGTAATGAAAGTAGCAGCCGGATGCTTTGTACTATCGAAATGGGCAGCGTATGCTCCCGTTGTCATCTCAAGATGGATATATAGATCCTGATCTTTAAGCAGGTCGATCCTCTCTTGTATTTCGGATTGATTGATTAGCTGCAAGGTTACGCCTCCATATCTGAATGAATTTATGCCTACGAAAAATAAGATCCGTACCTTATAAAGGACGGATCTGTTAAAGGATAAGCGGGTCCGTTTTTCTCATCAAAGTATAACTTGCATAACTTTTTTATTCAAATGGTTGCGGTACGTTGCAACCTTAAATTTCATACGAAGAATCCCCTATGGAAGCCATACCGGGATGACTTGCATAGGGGATTCGATGGAATGAATGCCAAATAAACAATCTTTATGTCATAATTGTTCTTATGAACTTTGTACTGAGTGATTCATTCTTATTCTTTCAGCCTTTTATCTAGAATTGGGCGTATGAACCAAATGTAATAAAACAGACAGAGAAGCAATACTGCTGATGTCAGAAAGAAGGGCAACTCGTAATCCTGTCCGATCAAAATCCATCCTGTAAGCAAAGCAGCACCGGATGATCCGAGGCTCCGAAATACGGATCTCATTCCTGCGTAGAGATTCCTCTCCTGCTCCTTAAAGGCAGACATCAACTGGCTGTCCAGCAGATTGGACAGCATCGTAAGCCCTCCCCCACGAACCAGAAACATGATTGTGAACATCCAAACCGGCATGGCCCAGGATAAAGAGGCGAACACGAGTATATTAACCAAAAAGACAGATACGATGGCCACATGGTGACCGAAACGTTCTAATACGTAAGGCGTCATTAAAGAAGCTGCAAACAAAACAACTCCGCTTACCGCCAGCAGAACGGACACTTTATCATCCATCCAGTTCAGTCTGTACTTCACAATTACATTAAGAAATGACCCCGTGATGGCTATCGCTCCTCCGAGCAGCGCCATGAATACCGAGAACAACCAGAGTGTGCCGGAAGGCAGCTTATTCCTCAGGCTAGAGACTTCACGATTCACTTCCAGAACTTCAGAGGTTCTAACCGTTTCTCTTCCCCCCCCCTCAGAGGGAAGCCAGAGTCCTCTAATCATACTGTGAACAACGAAAACCAGTGCAGCAAGCAGCAGCGTAAGCCCATATCCATCCCCGCTATCAGCCGAATTCGGCAAGTATCCGGCAGCCAGGGTTCCTGCCCCGGTAAATGCCGTAAACACGGCAAACATCAGGGAGAAAGCACTTGCTTCTTCCTTACGAGAGGCACAATAGTGGAATAGCAACTGCACCTCCGTCGTCTCCACAAGAGTAAGGCCAATCGAGACCAAAGTTTGAGCCAAATAGAATATGCCGGAATGATTGCCAATCGCATAAAGTGCACTTCCTGCCGCTATAAACATGATGCCGGATACCAGCAGCTTTTTACGGCCTATACGGTTCGCAGATATGGATACAGGAATAGCCAATGCCCCCATGATCAGTATACCTATGGACATGAGCAGCCCGATTTCATCCTCCTTCATTCCTTTGGACAGCAAATGCAAATTAAGAACTAGCGAATACATACCGATGCCGATGCCATACATGGCTTCGGTCATAAGAAACCGGCGTACGCCGACGGACAGGCGCAGCAAGTTCCTCATATACCCAGACATACCCATAACCCCTTTCCTTGGTGAAACAGTCAAATAGGAAGGGCTCCAAACGGAGCCCCTCTACTTTCAAATGTGAATTTTAATAGTAGGGATCAAGCCCTATTCCGGCTGCGTCTTCTTTAAGTAAGCCCGCCAAGTGATACACCATTTTGCAGGATCATCAAGAGAAGATTCCACATTCCGGTGAACGGTGCTGTTGTGCGGAGCTAATTTGACGATATGCGGCTGCGTGTAAGCTTCATTCGAAATATGGGTCAGCGCCTCGATATATTCGTCAAGATCTTCCTTCGAATAAGATTCAGTCGGTTCCAGGGTGAACGGCTGCGGAACGATGTACGGATGATGGGATGTCCAGTAATGCAGGCCGAAATCACACATCCGGCGGGTGATGTCTTCTGTCGTTACCCCAGTCTCATCCGTAAGCTGCTTCCAGCTGTATCTTACCTGTTCAAGACGTCGACCTTTGATGTAAGGAGCGCTGGCTCCGCGGATTTGCAGAATTTTGTGATAAAGGTAGTTATTATTCAGTACAGCGATTTGGGCCACATTCTTAAGACCGTCTGGCCCCAGGCTCATAATCCAAGCGTAGGAACGAAGTACAGTCTGGGCCACGCCGTGAAAGCTGCGGACTTTGCCGATGCTATCACCGCTTTGCTCTACAAGGACATAACGACTACCGTCCCAGTCAACAAGCGGACCGGGCAGGAAACGCTTAAGGGAATCGGTTACCCCAAGAGCGCCTGTAGCCGGCCCTCCGCACATGTGAGGTGCGGCAAAGGTCTTATGCAGGTTGAAGAAACACATGTCAAACCCGGCTTCCTTAGCCCGGGTGATACCGAGCAGTCCATTCGCGTTCGCCTGATCGTAGAAGCAGATTCCTCCTGCTTCATGAACCACGTCCGTGAACTCGCGGATACGATGGTTGTATATGCCTGTATCTTCCGGATTTGCCACGACGAAACCAGCCGTGCGTTCGGAAATGGCATTCTTCAGCTTCTCCAGATCAGGGAATCCGTCTTCGTCAGGATGCAGTGTAATGATCTTATATCCCTTAACCGCTGCGGTCGCTGCTTGGGACGGATGTGAGAAGATGGTCGTAATGATCTCGTCACGCTGGTCTCCCTCACCGCGTGAATCGTGATATGCGCGGACTATGGAAGCCATGGCCAGCAAGGCCTGCGTGCCACTGCTCGGCTGGAACGTGAAGGCATCCATCCCTGATATTTCACGCATCGCCTGGTCCAGCTTATAGTAGATTTCCAGGATTCCCTGAACGGATCCGGCATCCTGCAGTGGATGCAGTTCCATCAGATTTGGGCTACGTATAAGCATTTCATTGATACGGGGAATATACTTCATCGTACATGTACCCTGTCCGATCTCAACGTTAAGATCCGAACCCAAAGTCTCTTGGGAGAGTCTTAAATAATGCCTAAGAACTTTGGCCTGACCGATCTCGGGCAGCGCCGGCGCTTCTTTTCGCCGCATGGCTGATGGAATTCGGGCTGAGCCTTCGCCTACAGCCTCGGCAATCCCAGCCTCGGTGCCTGGCGGGATTACTCCGCGCTCACCCGGCCGGTGAAGCTCGAAGATCACCGGTTCATCCCATTTGGCCTGGTGAAAGCGGCGCACCTTGTGGTCTCTACGAATCCGTTTCATGGCTTTCCTCCTACTCTTCTGTCTTTTGATTCTTGCAGACAATGCTATCGACAGCTGACGCAAGCCGGTTCAGATCTGTCTGCAGATGAATTTCAGTTACGCAATAAAGGGCACATTGTCCCCACTGGGGATAAGCGGAGGACAGATCTTTTCCTCCGAAAATCCCTACTTCCAAAAGACGCTTGTTAATCTCAGCAACAGACAATTCGGTCTCATTGAAATCTAAGACAAATTCTTTGAAGAAGACTGTATCTTTGAATCGCAATGAAACCCCGGGAATGGCACACAGCTTATTCGCCGCGTATTGGGATTTCTGCATAATGGTCTCCCCGACTTCCTGCATACCCGCTGGTCCAAGCAAGGATAGATAGACTCCGGCGGTAATTCCCCACAGTGCTGTCTGTGTTCCCACCGACTCCTTCCCCTTCTCCCGGAGAGCAAAGGACGTACGCTCATAGGCCACATCGCCGAAGCCATACTCGCCTTCCACCTCAGTAGGAACAATACCGAACAGGCGGGACGGATATTCCATCACATAAGTTTCTTCATCCCGGGTGGCGATGAATCCGGCTTGACCCCCACCATAGTTCATGTGCATGCCAAGTGGTTGTAAATCCCCACAGACAATATCAGCACCGTAACGGCTTGGAGGTTCCAGTACGCCAAGGGAGATCGGATCAACGCCGACAATAGAGATAGCGTTCACCGCGTGGACAAGCTCAGATATTTCAGCGCCTTGATCCTCAATAACGCCGAGGTAACCCGGATTCTCGAAGTAGAACGCCGCTGTTCCTTCCTCAAGCTTGCCTTGCAGATCATCCAGATCTATCTTTCCTGTCAACGGATCAATCTCCACGTACCTAATTTCCATTACAGGTGTACAGTAATTGGTTATGATCTTGGCTTTATCCGGATCGACGGATCTGGAGATCAGCGCAATCCTGCGGCCTGTAATCCTACCTGCCATTCGGATGGCCGTGGCGGCCGCCTGTGCCCAGTCGAAGGTAGGGACGTTAACGACGTCCATATCGACGAGTTCGGCCATCAGACTTTGATATTCGAACAAGGACTGAAATCGGCCGTGATCTTCGTAAGGCTCTCCTGCATAAGCCGTCACGAACTCCGAGCGCTGATTAATTTCATCGCATACAGCCGGAACGAAATGCTGCCAACAGCCAGCTCCGAGGAAGTTGATATAATCGGCGCCATGCTTGTTCTTCGCAAGCAGAGCCTCGATATGTCGACGAAGCTCATATTCATTCATAGCTGGAGGAAGACTCATCACCCGCTTGAGCTTCAGACTATCCGGAATCGCATCATGCAGCTGATCGATGGAGCTCAGGCCGATTTCCTTCAGCATTGCCTCCCGGACTTCCGGTGCTGTATTCGGGATATAGGGATGGGCATAAGTTCTGTGTTCAGACAAGGTTAACGCCTCCGTCCTTAAAAGGTTGATTTTAAATGTTCATCATTTCTTAGTCGTTAGGCAATGCCTCCGCCGTCCACAACAAGTACACTTCCAGTGACCCAGGAAGACAGATCGCTGGCTAGGAACAATACCGCATTCGCGATATCACTTGGCGTACCCAATCGCTCCAGTGGACGCCCTCCAGCAGAGGCTACCAGGAAGGCCGCTTCGTCCTGTTGAAGCTGCTTGGCCTCATCGCGCAGAAGCGGCGTATCCGTGTCACCTGGGGACACGCAGTTCACGCGAATGTTCGCGGGGCCGTGGTCAATGGCCATAGCCCGGGTGAGGTTAACCACACCCGCCTTGGCTGCGCAATAGGAAGCGGCTCGGTCCCCGCCTTTAAGGCCCCAGCCAGAGCCGGTATTAATGATGCTGCCTCCTCCTCCACGCTCCATCACCGGGATCATATATTTGGAGAGCAGATAGACTCCCTTAAGTGATACATTCATCACCAGATCCCAGTCGGCTTCCTCAAGCTCGACAACGGTCTTGCGGCGGATAATCCCCGCATTGTTAAACAGAATATCGACTTTGCCGTATATGTTCTCAATCTCCGAGGCTACACGCTTGCAGTCCTCCGAAGAGGAAACATCGCAGCGGTGGAAGCTAGCCGCCCCTCCCCGCCCTTTAATCTCATGAACAGCCTGCTCCCCTTGCCTTACATTGATGTCCAGCACAACAACATGTGCTCCGAAATCTGCAAGCAGTCCGGCCGTAGCAAGGCCAATACCTGAAGCACCTCCGGTAACAACAGCTATCTTTCCGCTTAAATTAAGTACATCCTGTGTGTGGAGCATGCTGTCCCCTCCTCTCATTATTGTGGTTGTGGTAACCCGTTCAGCATTTGTCTAGCAAGCCACTCTGGCGTGGTATCTTCTGATAAAAACGGAATGAGCAGAATACAGAATGTAAAAGCTTCCGATGTTACCTTATGATTCGGCATCTGAGCAGGTCCACAACTATTGCTGCCCAGCCCATTCTGCCGGTAATCCAGATTCAGCGTAACGAAGTCACGCGGAACAAGCTCGCTTGCATGTTGTGCCTCTTCAAGATCCTTGTCCGTATAACGGCGCGCGCTGAATTCAAGAGTCGGAACCCCCGCAGCAAGTAGACCAAGTCCGGATGCATCTGTAACGGATATCCATCTAACATCCATCCGGTTCCCATTCTCCTGCGGATATATATATGGAGTGAATAGTCCATCAATTGAAGCTGTATACACTCCAACACGGCATGCCTCTTTGCTGTCTGAGTAATTCTCACCGGGACCCCGGCCATACCATTTCACCCGATCCATATCGCCTGGAATCTCCATCTGGAGTCCAATCTTAGGCAGCATTTCTGGCGGCTTGCCCTCCGGTGTGCCCTGCACATCCATAGTGATTTGCCCTATGCTGGTTACGGTATAGGTAGTTACACACCGGAAACCCCAATCAAAAACTGGCGGAGCAATCCTGGAGCTTACAGTAATGCAGATGGTTCCTTCGTCAAGCCGGGTCCAGCTAACCTCATCAATGCGTTCTGTTAGTCGGTCCAGATGCGCTTTGCGCCAGTCCGGTAGCACATACATGTCATTGTCGATCGGCGCACGCCAGAAATTCAGCCGCGGTCCGGCCTTCATTAGCTCCTTGCCATTTAGACGAAGCGAACCAATTCGCCCGCTCCTCGTATCAAAGGTCATACGGAAATCATCATTTGTGAGAATGATTTGCCCAGCAGCTTCTGTACAGTGAAGATTCTGCCTGATCTGTTGACTTCCCATCCGGATAGCAGCACTGGAGGGCTCATCTGAATGCCCTGTATGACTGTCGCTAACTTTATTCTCTACCTCATCCTGCATTAGAAATTGGACCCAAGCCACTTCATGACCCTGCTCCGCCCAAAGACAATCAGCCGCGATCGAGAAGCGGATGTTTAACCACCGTTCCGCATCCGTGCTGTGAAGGAGAGCATCGAGACTGTGGTCATAAGGAATCTCCACTTCCGCCTGTCCGCCCGCTTCAATCTCTGGCAGTGCAAGAACTCCGCTTTGAACGGTACGTCCATCCATGGTAATGCTCCAATCAGCATATAGGTGATCCAATGTCAGGAAATCATAGCGGTTAATCACATTAACCTTGTTCCTGCTTATATACTCGACCCGAACCGGCTCGATAATTTTCTTGTATTCAAGTAGACCCGGTGATGGCGTTCGGTCCGGCCGGACCAGACCGTCTATGACGAAGTTGCTGTTATTGGGTACATCCCCGAAGTCCCCGCCATAAGCGTAATCAGCCTTCCCATCTGCCGTCTTCCAGCTCAATCCGTGGTCAATCCATTCCCACACAAAACCGCCCTGCAGTCTATCGTACTTGTCAAAAGTATCAAAATAAGGTCTTAATCCACCGGGTCCGTTGCCCATGGCATGCGCGAATTCACACAGAATATGCGGCTTCGGATGGTCAGCCAACTGACCGAAGCCTTCCATTTTCTCAACGGAGGAGTACATCGTGCTTACCACATCACAGACTTCAGCTTCTCGGTCTTCTTCGTAATGAATAAGCCGTGTCGGGTCAGCTTCTCTGCACCACTGCGCCATCGCCCGGAAATTGCAGCCGAAGCCGGACTCATTCCCAAGCGACCAGAAGATCACGGAAGGATGATTCTTGTCGCGCTCGACCATTCGCTGAACGCGCTCCACGTAGGCTTCCTGCCAGGCGGGATCGTCGCTGAGTCTGGAAATATTGCCAAGTAGTTCGAACCCGTGTGTCTCCAGATCGGTCTCTTCCATAACATATAAGCCGTACTCATCACACAGCTCATAGAACCGGGGATCATTCGGATAGTGCGCGGTTCTTACGGCGTTTATATTGTGCTGCTTCATCATCTTGATGTCCTGTAGCATGTCGGAGACGGTGACTGTGCGACCGGTATCAGGATGATGATCGTGACGGTTGACCCCTTTGAGCTGAATCGCCTTTCCGTTCACCAGGAACTGGCCGCCGCGCACCTCAATTGTGCGGAATCCAACCCGCTGGGCTGCTATCTCTACCATCTCTCCACTTTCTTCCTGCAAAGTGATCAGCAGATGATATAAATTGGGGGATTCCGCACTCCACAGTTCCGGCTGCCCTACCGGTATTACAAACTTTACATCTCTTCCTGCAGTAACCTGGTCCTCAGCCAAGGCAACAGATTCACCAGTCCGTTTAAGCAGCTCAAGCCGCAGACGGCCCTGTACAGCAGCTTCCCCTTGTATGTTCACTAGAACGGACAAGATCCCATCTCGGTAAGATTCATCCAGTTCCGTTATAATCCGATAATCGGCAATACGGAGGGAAGCAGGCTCGGAGAGCAGATACACATCTCTAAAAATCCCGCTCATCCACCACATATCCTGATCTTCCAGATAACTGCCGTCTGACCATTGGTACACTCTAACGGCTAAGGTATTGAGTCCCGGTTTCACATAAGGAGTGAGATCGAATTCTGAGGTCAGACGGCTGCCCTGACTGTATCCGACCGATTTGCCGTTCACCCAGATATGAAACGCACTATCCACCCCGTCGAATTTAATGGCGACATTCCGCCCCTTCCACGATTCGGGCAACATAAACGCTCTCACATAACTGCCTGTCGGATTCTCATCAGGCACATGCGGGGGATCTGCCGGGAACGGATAATATAAGTCCGTATAATGTGGAGTTCCGTACCCTTGTAACTGCCAGTGCCCCGGCACCTGAATCTCATCCCAGCCGGAAGAATCATACCCTTCCTCGTAGAAGTGTTCCGGAGCCCACTTTGGACCTTTTGCATAGTTGAACTTCCACATGCCGTTCAAGGATTTGAACCAGGGTGAGCTTCCCCTATTGTAAGTTAGTGCCCCTGACGAGTCAGAATAGGGGATGAAGTAGGCCCGGCTTTTGGACCGCCCTCGCTGAAGGACGTCAAGATCATCCCAATCCCTCCCGTTAGTTTGCTGTGTCATGGCTCATTTCTCCTCTCTTTTCTCTACTCTGCACTTTTGCTATCTGTTCTGTTCAGTTCTCTGTTCCTTGTCAAATGTGTCATTCTCTATCAGCTTCGTGTACCCGTTACAGCCAACTAACCTTTAATGCCCGTAGTCGCAATGCCTCCAACAATGTAGCGCTGAGCGAAGAAAAAGATCGTCAGCGGTGGGATCGAGATCAGACAAGTAATGGCCATAATAGACTGCATATCCACACCGAACATCCCTTTGAACTGCGATAGTCCCAGCGTCAATGTGTACTTCGTCTGGTCGTTAAGAAAAATAAGCGGACCAAGATAATCGTTCCAGCAGCCCATCATCTGGAACACAGCGACCAGGATCAGCGAGGGACCCATCAACGGAACAATAATACGCGTCAATACGGTCAACTTACTGGCTCCATCGATTGTAGCTGCTTCGTCCAGCTCACGCGGGATGGTGAGAATGAACTGCCGCAGTAGGAAAATGAAATAGGCAGACCCAAAGAAGGACGGTACAATAAGGGGTTTAAGCGTATTAATCCATTCTAGAAGGTTAAACAACATATACTGCGGGATCATGGTGACTTCCCAGGGTATCATCATCGTTGCCAGCACAACTAGGAACAGAAAGTCCCTGCCCTTGAACTGGAATCTGGCGAATCCATAAGCAACGAGCGTACAAGAAATCAATTGACCGAGCGTCGACAGGACAGTAATCAACAGTGTATTTTTCAGAAACAAATTGAAGGGCTGAATGTTCCACGCCTCTGCAAAATTGCTGAACTTCCATACAGAAGGAATCCATTTTGGTGGAAACAGATACAGCTCGGACTGTGACTTGAGTGCAGTCGTAACCGCCCAGAACAGCGGAGCCATGAACAACAGTGAAAAAAAGAGCAGCAGCACGTAAACGAGTATTTTCTTCACAAAGAACGTCTCCTTCCTTGACCCTTCAGCTTCTCCTGAGGATTCTTCTTCATTTCACCTTCGTAGAACACCCAGGCTTCCGAGGATTTGAACACAATGAAGGTCAAGCTGAGCACGATCAGGAACATGAACCAGGCGTTAGCTGCCGAATATCCCATTTTGAAATACTTAAACGCATTCTCATACATGTACATGGCATAGAAATAGGTTGCTTTCATTGGACCGCCTCCGGTCAGCAATAAAGCCAGGGTCAGCTGCTGGAAGGCTGCAATGATGGAAGTAATTAAGTTGAATAAAATCGTCGGTGTGATCATCGGAATCGTCACACTGAAGAATTGTCTGATCTTACCTGCCCCATCAATGGAAGCGGATTCATAAAGGTCTTTCGGAATCCCTTTGAGGCCAGCCAGAAAGATCAGCATCATCGAGCCTTGTCCCCAGAGACTTGCGACCACCATCGCAACTAATGACCATTGCTTATCGTTGAGCCAATCAGGGCCCTGAATGCCGATCAGGGACAGGAAGTAATTCAGAATCCCGTAATCACCGCTGTATACCCAAGACCAGATCATAGCCAGAGCGACACCGGATATAACGGAGGGAATATAAAAGGCGGTTCGGAATATAGCACTCCCCCGTGTCTTCTGATTCAAGAGAATTGCAAGCCCAAGCGCCACAATGATGTTCAATGGAACGAACAATGCCGCAAATTTGAGCGTGACCCCTAGTGAGGTCCAGAATAACGGGTCATCCGTAAACATTTCCGCATAATTGCCAAACCCGATAAAGCGTACTTCGCCGACAATCGGCCAATCGAAAAAAGAGATGATAAGGGAAAATAACAATGGCCCCAAGGTGAACACGAGGAATCCGAAGATCCAGGGAAAAATGAAGAGGTAGGGAACAACCCCACCCCATCTACGTTTTCGTGTAGGCTTGAGCTGGGCTATAGGTTCCCCTGCTTGATGCAGAAAGGTCTGAGCCATCTCTTAACCTTCTTTCTGTAAATGTGTTATTTCAAATAACGTTCACTATCTTTAACAGCCTGATTCAGTACTTCCTGGGCGTTTTCGCCGTGCATAACCGCTTCCACCGCTGCAGAGAGTTGGCGGTTCACTTCATTCCATTTCGGATTGAGCAGGAACGCCGGTGTGTTGCTGGAACGCTCCAGCATCGTGTAATAAGGTTTATAGAGCGGGTCCTGATCCTTCTTCAGCTCGTTTACGACACTGACCCTTACAGGCAGATCCGCGACACGCATCTTGATAGAATCATTGGACACATAGAATTTCACGAATTCCCAGGCCAGATCTTTCTGCTTCGAATCCTTGGCAATGGACAAGGCGGACTCTGCAAGCACCCCTTTGACCGGTTTGCCCGGGAAGGCTGGGATTTCGACCGTTCCTACATCTATGCCTGCAGTCTTGAACGATTCCAGCGGCCAGATACCGCTCTCCCACATAGCGATTTTACCTGCTTTAAAAATGTCATCCCCGCTCTGTTGGCCTTTGCCTCCGGTCAGCACAGCCGAGCCGTTCTTAACCATGTCGCCGAGCATCTGGATGGACTCAGCCGTCTCTTTGCTGTTCATAAATCCTTCAATCGTTTTGCCGTCATCGGAGATGAATGAGCTTCCGTTGCTCCATACGAAGCTCTGCAGGTCATACGTATCATTCTCTGCGCGAACCCCGAACCCGTACTGCTTCTTCGACTTATCGCTGAGCTTGGCCGCGATGTCCTGGAATTGCTTCCATGTCCATCCATCCTTCGGATAAGGGACCTTTCCCTCATCGAACAACTTCTTGTTGTAATAGACTACGCGTGTGGTGAACCCTGCCGGAATGCCATAAAGCTTGCCGTCAATTTTTCCGTAATTGAACAATCCAGGATAGAAATCTTCAATGTTCAATTCTTTATCATTGCTCGAATAGCTGTCCAGCGGTTCCAGAGATTGATGATAGGTTGGGAAATCCCACATATACATCACATCAGGCGGATTGGTCGCCCCGAATCCGGCGGCAAGCTTCTGATCAAAACCGTCTGCATAAGCCTCTACCTGAACCTTTGTGCCCGGATGGGCTGCTTCGAATTTCTTGGCGATGTCTTGCTCAATCTTGAGCGCGTCCCCGGTATCCCAAGTCGCAAAGCGAAGCGTCTTCGTCTCCCCTGAGCCCGCGGCGCCTGTGGATGATGAGCTCTCGCTGTTTCCCCCACAAGCCGTGACCATAGTTGCCATTAACGTTGTGGCAAGTACAATAAGAGAAATTTTCTTTTTCACTGTGGCAGCCTCCCCTTTGAATGAGGTAATAATAATTGAACCGCTTTCATCTTAACTTTTATGAAAGCGGTTCAAAACCGATATCTATTCGAATGTTTGCGTACTTTTGTTCGATTTAAAGTCCGGGGTGTCCATCTGTTCGGATCACGGCGTCTTTTTGTTGTATGCGGTAATGACTAGGCGTCTGACCTGTGCAGCGCTTGAACCATTTGCTGAAATATTTGCTGTCTCCCAGCCCAGTCCGCTCCGCAATGTCCTGCATCGTCAACTGCGTATCCCGCAGCAATTCTTTGGCCAGCTTAAGCTTCCGTTTATATTGGAAAGCTACAAAGCTATCGCCCACTGTCTTCTTAAACAGGATCGAGAAATGGCTTCGGCTAAGCCCCACCTGGCTCGCCAAGTCGCTAACCGACCAATCCGCCCCAGGGTTATCGTGCAGAAGCTTTACGGCCTTCCAGATCGGTTCAGGCCAGTCCTGAGACGAAATACCATGCAGCTTCTCCACTTCTGCTTCCTTGTGAAGCGCCATGAAGGCCTTGCTTAAATCTTCAGTGTTGGCTAGCGGTCCTCTCTTGGCCCAATTCAGCTTCTCCGTTTGGCTTTTCATCTGAACGAGCAGGCTACCCGCAGTCTCCAGCTCTTCACCAGGTACAATCCAATAGCATAGGTCCTCACCGTAAGGGATAATAACTGATGCGCTGTCGGGCATCCGGCGATTCCCATCCTCATTAACCTTGACGAGATCCAGATAGGTACGATCACACCGGCAGGTCTTGACCAGATAAATGTACAAGGGTCCCCTGTTCAGCGGCAGTTTCTCCCCAATGAGCTTATCCATTTCTTCAACAAATTTGCTGCTGTGTCCACTCTGCCAGGCAAACAAGAGAGAGCCCAGCCGTTCTCCATAGATTTCGCTTGTTTCAGTATCCTCCGCTACGGAAGTCTGCGATGTCAGCTCCCTCTGGAACTTCTCCAGCATTCCTTCCAGTTCTTCATCTTCAAAGGCCGTCTTAAGCAAATATCCTGAAGCCCCCAGCTTGATTCCCTGCTGGGCGAATTCGAAATCACGGTGACAGCTCAGCAGAATAATCCGGGTGTCTTTATCCACTTCTTTAACTTTGCGTAACAGTTCAATCCCATTCATCTCCGGCATGACAATATCGGTAATCACTACTTGAGGCAGATGAATCTGATAGGCCTCCCAGGCTTTAAGACCGTTCGGCGCATCCGCCACCACTTCCATCCCATACTTATGCCAAGGTATTGTGGAGCGAAGCCCTTTTCGCACGATACTCTCATCATCTGCAATTAACACTTTAATGGTCTTGGTTGTCTCCATGCGGACTCTCCTCCTTCTTGGGCCACCGAATTATGATAGTAGTGCCTTCACCTTTTGTGGATTGAACCGTTAATCCATACTGCTGTCCGAAATGAAGCTTGAACTTCTGGTTAGCGTTCTGAACGCCGAGTCCTCCACGTCCCTGGGGTTTACTTTCCGGCTTTGCAAGCATAAGCGTCCTCAGCTTCTCTTCTGTAATCCCTGCACCGTCATCAGACAATGTTAACAACAGATGCTCGCCTTCCTCCTGTACACTTAATGAAATGTTCCCCTTCCCGTCTTCAAATCCATGAAAAAAGATGTTCTCGAAGAGCGGCTGAAGGGTCATACGGGGAATCAGATACGGCTTAAGCTCTTCGCCACAGGTCTGTTCATAACTGAATGCGGACCCATAACGGATCTCCTGTATTTTCAGAAAATGCTCAATCATGCGGAGTTCACGGCCTAGAGTGATCAACTCCTGAGAGATATCCAGATTACCTTCGAGCACCATCGTCAGATGATAGAGCATCTGGCGGATATCCTCAGCCCCTTGGAGCCTTGCCTTCCACTGGATAGAGTTTAGCGTATTGAAGAGCAGATGTGGATTAATTTGGTAATGGAATGCCTTGAGCTCGGCTTCCTTCTTCAGCCGCTCACTCTGCTCCACTTCCTCTACTAGGGATTGAATTCCCCCCACCATGCGGTTGAAGCTGGTATCTAGGCTTCCGAGTTCATCTTTGCCTTCCACCAGGGTCCTCGTATGCAGCTTACCAAAGCTGACCTTCTGCATCGAGTCTTTCAGCCTGCGGATTCGAGCTGTAAATTTGGATGAGAATATATAAGCTAGCCCAAAGGCAAGCAGACAAGAAACAATGGCTACAAGTACTGTGTTGTAGCGGATAAGGCTCGAGGAAAAATAGAATGCTTTGGACGATAGTCTCGCTTCAATCTTCCATCCGTTGGCTGTTAGTGTCCTATTCCACACCACATCACTCTCGTTTGGGGTAAACGGAGATTCTGACTGGTAAATGGGCTGCCCTTCGGAATCAGTTATCATCAAATGCGCTTTGGTATCCTCCTCAAACATATGGAACATATGTAGAAGAACCTCCGCATTCTCTTCAATTAAAATAGTGCTCCCATGCTGGGTTCCAGCCGGATTATTAATCCGTACGGCGAGCCCCAGTATAGGCTCCTCGGTATCCGAATCTCCCATGCCATGATTCATAGGATAGAAGCCCAGCCAATAGGGGCCTTTGGATGAATAAGTGATGGACTGCCAGGCGGGAATATTGTTAAGCTTACTGACATCCAGATTATTCTCCCCATAGTAATAACCAGAGCGGGTAATCAGATAAATACCTCTCGTCAGATCCGTCTTAAGTGATTTTAGCAGCGCCTCGAAGTCATCTTTATCCATAATCTCCTGATACGTGGTCGGAACATGGTCACCTAGTCCTCCCCGTGCAGGATCAAGGAGATAAGAATAAATCGTTCCAGTCGTCTGGCTCATCCGGTTCAAAGCGGAACTGATCTGCTGATCAAGTTGTGCCACGGTGTTCTCCCCGTATTTCCCGAATTGGGAGTTGATGACTATAGCGGATTGATAATAGTTCAAGGCCCCCAGTGACAACAGCGGAATAATCGTGACAATAAGAAAGCAAAAGAGCAGCTTGGTCCGGATGCTGAAATAAGAGCGAATAGAGAAGCGATGATATACCTTCTTAAAGAAATGACTCCACATGACTTCTCATCCCCGCCTTATATATTTCATTTTTATAGTTGAAGTGTAGCATGGACTGGCACACTCGGGAATATCTCGAAAAATGGGAAAGCACTTCCCCTCACGCCGGTCTTGACCAGGAGGAAGTGCCCGTATGTTGTTAAGTTGTATATTCGTGCCCCAGTATTAAGAAGACACTTGAGGTCCACGTGAATGCCCTGTCACGAAGACCTTGACCCGTCAGGGCATCGAAGTTCTCGGCCATGCCATTCTTGTTCAGCATTTCGCAGAATCGGCCGGCTACCTCGCTTGCCAGCTCGATATCCCCCGCCGCGGCCACACCTTCCACGAGCAGCATCGTCGATGGTGCCCAGATTGGACCTCTCCAATAGCCATCCGGCGTGTAGTAAGGGCTTTTCACACTCTCAGTAGCCCAGCCGTTCGGCGTCAAGAAGCGGCTCTCATCCCGCAGGCCATCCAGCAGTGAGCGCAAGATTGGCTCCGGCAGCCGCTTGCCAAGCAGAATGGGCACGAAGAGCAGCAGGCTATCGCCGTCAGATACTTCGTGAGTTCCGGAACGGCAAGCTGTGAACCTTCCATCCTTCCAGAAATGACGTAGCATTTTCTCCAGAGTTTCCTCGCCTAATCTTCTCCATGCGGTGCTTTCGTCGGTAAGTCCCAGAAGCCCAGCAATTTCGGCAAGCAGTTCGATCTGCAGGATTAAAAATGCCGCCAGATCCGGACTCTCCACCGGAATCCCGTTATTAAAGGCAGTACTGTTGTCCCAACCCGAATCGTTTCCATGATTGTACTGTGGTATACCGTCCTGGTCGTTATCCCGGAAACGGAACCACCAGTTCGTCCACTTGCTCAAGGGTCCATACACTTCACGAAGATGGGACTCCTTAATATAATCCGTCCGCTGCATCATCCAGGCCAGTGTCCAGCCATGAATAGGCGGCTTGTTGCAGTTCCAGAGCTCATACTTGTCATTGATAAAATCCGGAATTAGACCGCTCTCATCCTGACGGTCGAAGAAGATCATAAACTGATCCCAGGCCAGCTCTGGATGATGCCTAACCAGTGCCATCGCATTGAAGCAGTGATCCCAGCTCCAAATATTTGTCATCCAGTTCTTCGACATATACATAGCTGGCCGGGTCAGGCATCCTTCCGCGGGAACCAAACAGGACCAGGTAATATAAGCCGCCAGTTCACGGCCTTCCTGCCAGCGTTCGGGAACGGTCAAGCTTGCACCCAGCCACTGGTTATATTCGTGTTGCACCTCTTGTACCGCTTCCTCCCATGACGTCCAGGCATCACGCTGTTTCCATACCGTGCGAAACTCTTCCACCGCGAACTCGGCAATTTCCGTACCGTCTTCAGGAATGAACTCCGCCACAATGCGAGAGCTCTTGATTTTGTCCCAAGGTACCTCCATCCGGAGATCCCCTGTTAACCGGGTGAGCATGAACCTGCATTCATGAGTGAAGCTGTTTACTTCAAAGCTGCCTGCGCTGTGTTCATAAGCATAATCGTAGGCTGAGGTACGGAAAGTGAGGCGGATGCCGCATCCTTTGCTCTTAAACCGGACCGTACGGCCATCTGTAATACAGATCTCCGCATAGATGTTTTCGGCATCCGTATTCAAACGAAGTAAAGCAGGCTCGGCTTTAGCCTCATACGGGATATACTGTTTGCTCTCGTCTAACAGTTCAATTTGGAAGGCTTCACCAAATTTATCATCCCCACCACGCACAGTCCGTAAGTAAAGTCCCTCCGCCCTGACACCCGATTCAGGGAGTTCAGAAATAGCCAGAAAGGTGCCTCTTCGGCTGAAGGGTACCGTGTTAAGATTAAAGTTCATATCGTTGGACTCCTTTTCAAGGGAAGTATGCGCCTTCATTTTATCCAAGGCGTCAGAAATGCGGAACAGACAGGTGTTAGCGATGGGGAGTCATATTGTTGGAGTGAGGAGTCTGACGCGTACACGGGTGTCTTTTTGTTAGATGATCAGGGGTACAAATGTTAGCACGTCTTTGTAAACGAGCATATGAATAGGGAAAAGGCTATGAGTTTGGTAGAAAAAAAGGTTATCCGGAATACCTCATGTAGGCATTAACGGGATAACCTTTTGCCGGTCATGTGAATTAAATCGCTCGTGCATGCAATGTTGACATCCTGGTACGGTTGGATCGATTGTGAATCAACTTAATGGGATGGAGTAGAACAGTCGGGATCCTTTATTGTTGGTATACCAGACAATCTTATCCCCACTAATGATAGGACTGCTTTCTGATAGTGCGAAATTCTTAATCGTTTGGATACCGCCAGAGGCTGCTCCCTCTCCATTAATAAGAACATATTTCAGGTCGCCCAGATGATTCTCCTTATCAAATTCCTGCCACAGCACCATCAGCTTGTCATCTGTTATTTTCACCAATTTAGGAATAGAAGCGATCTGATTTGTACCTACATATTTAGCCAAGGTGATGTGGTTCACTGATGTGCTAGACAGGTTGGCTTTTGGCAGAACACTAAGAACGATATCTCTCTGGTCCTTCTCCAGTCCCACCATCTCATAAGACGTATATTCTTTGACAAGCGAATGGTCAATCGTATTCATAGCGACAATATAGTTCGCCGAAGACATCTCAAATCCGCCTATAGAAACGCCGGTGGTGTTCGCTCCGATTTTGCCGGGGATATTAAACAGGTCTACCTCGTTATAGCTGGTTCCATTTCCTTTATTCAGCACAATCGAACGAGGATAGGCATCACCATGATCCACTAGAACATGCGTAGCACCATCAAACAATACATATTGATCAAAAGAGTGGCTAACATGATTCTTCTGGAATCTTCCCAGATCATTCGTCACGGTCATAGTTTGGGTATTCACGATAATGGTGAGCTGAGATTGATGATTTAGTTTATCTTCTGTCGTGTATCTAGTTCGAGAGGTGTGGAATACAAGCGTATCACCAGACTCAGCCATACTACCGGAGCCAGAATCAAAAGGGCTAACCGTATAACTCTCGCCACCCTTAATGGAGACACTATCTACTCTATTGAAGCTTTTATCATAACGGACAATACGAATCACTTCTTTACTATCATTCTCTTCACGGTTCTCTTGTCCAAAAGCAATATAGTTATACTTCTCCCCGCTATAGAAACCGCCAAATATCGGAAGCTCAAACGGAATACTCTTATTTCCAGTCAGTTCAAACTTCTCATTATATGATTCAATCGTAACTTCCTTATTCGCTTCAAGGACACTTACAGTCCCATCATTATTATTCACAAGATAGGAAGTATCCGTACTTTTCCATCTGGGAAAATAAGAAGATACAGCGTTACTCTCGGTCCCCACCGCCGTCTTCACCCGGTAAGCGTGATCTGGAATTTTGGAGAACAACGATATACGATCTGACTGAACATCATATTCGATATCAAATGGAATCTTTCCCGCCAAATCTCGCAACTGAACATAGTTATTCTCATCAATATTGTACGCCGTAATCGACTGCAGCTGCCCATCCACTAGCACTTTAGA
The DNA here is from genome assembly GCF_001012825.1 of Paenibacillus etheri. Classification (GTDB taxonomy): domain Bacteria; phylum Bacillota; class Bacilli; order Paenibacillales; family Paenibacillaceae; genus Paenibacillus_AQ; species Paenibacillus_AQ etheri. The sequence goes on along the minus strand of NZ_LCZJ02000098.1, from coordinate 89,640 downwards.
GGTCGACAGCGTAGCTGAATAATTTCTATTGCGACTATAATAGTTGCTGCTAGCTTTCTTTTCGGGAGTATAGGCTTGCCCGGTTATGATCTCTATCGCATTGTTTGCTTTATTCCAAGTGATATCAAATTGACTGGCTGTTCCCGAGAAATACTCCGCTACATCGCGCAGCCGGAAATAATTATTGTTCGAGATATTGAACCCGTTCAAATCCCTTTGTTCTCCGTCAAAATATGTACTGCTCTCTGTCACCTTAGCCTTCAGCGCATTGCCCGCAAAGGTTGTAGTGCCGAGCGCTGGTATAACCAGTATTACAATTAACAAAACACTAAAAATCCTCTTCATCCAACTTTTCCCCCATTTATGTATAAATAATAACACTATAATTTTTATCGGTAATTTATGCCTATTCCTCAACCCCGTAACTTACAAACGCCAATCGCTTACTATCCGGGGACCACGAATTCACGTTAATCGTACCTTGTCCTCCAAACAATTGTACTAATGTGCGATAATCTCCTCCTGTGCTTGCCATCAATCGGATCGCAACATCCTTATTCGCAGGATGATCGCCAGGATCTACATCTCCTTTGCGGTAACTAAGGTAGGCAATCGTCTGGCCATTTGGCGATACATGCGGGAACCAGTTGTTACTCTCATCAATAGTCATCTGTGTTTGCTCACTGCCATCGGCATTCATTCGCCATACCTGCATCAGCCCTGTACGCACCGAATTGAACCATATATGTCCCCCATCTGGTGAATATTCAGGCCCATCATCCAGCCCAGGCGAATCCGTCAGTTGTACCTCTACTCCCCCGTCTACTGGAATGGTATAAATATCATACTGACCGTTACGCTCTGCACAATAGGCCAATTCGGCACCATTTGGAGACCAACCATGTAAATAGCTTGGAGCATTCGGTGTAACTAGAACCGGTTCGCCACCCTCCATCGGAAGAGTATATATACGAGATTTACCATCTTCTTTCGTATGATGACTAATTGCGATCTTAGTGTTGTCAAAAGATAGAACATGATCGTTATTACATTCCGTAGCAAACCCCGAGTCAATTTGAACAAGCTCACAGGTTGCTATGTCGAACGAATAGAGACAACCTAGACTATTATAAATAAGACGCTTACCATCGCTCGTCCAATTGGGTGCCTCGATTAAGTAATCAAATGAGCGGAGCGGAGTTCGTTCTCCTGTCTGTACATCTACGATCTCTAATGTGCTAATCACTTTCATTGTCCTCTCTCCCATCGTTAAAATATGTACATAACCCACTTCGACAGCTATTCTAAATACCCTTTCTGCAAAAAAGCCGACCAACATCAGGTTAATCCCTGAATTATGGTCAGCTGAACGGTGAACTTGGTTTATTTTATAAGCAAAGTTGTTAGTGTAATCTTTCGTCGAACATTAATTGGATTTGAATACCAAACGGATCTTCAATAATACCATAGGCTTTGCTAAACACATTACTAGATAAAGGAGCAATAATTTTCACGCGCTCGTCTGTGATTAAGCTACTATAGAAATATTCAATTTCCTCTAAGTCAGCACTTTGAATACATAATGAAGTGTTATTACCCACTGTATATTCTTCACTAGTATTCATAGTATCTTCTGCTATCATTAATTTTGTTTTTCCGATTAACAGGACAGAGTGAGTAATGTAGTCCTTATTTTCATCCGTAAGCTGTATAGAGCTGTCACGTTCTTCCAGTTGTTGATAGGTGACACGTAACAATTCCTCTGCATTAAAATGCTTTTTGTAAAATTCTATAGCTTCCTTTGCTCTTCCCTTCATCGATAAGAAAATAGCTACTTCTAGTGTTGTACTCATCGTATAAATCTCCCTCGTATATTTGATATGTGATCTTAAACTTATTATCATATATAAAGGTATCAAAACATGACACCTTAATAAGGAGCTTTTTATATGAAGAAATCAGAACGATTAAATGACATGATGAGATACTTAAACGGGCGAGAGTTTTTTAATCTAAGTGACCTTATGGAGAAATACAATATTTCAAAAAGCACAGCGCTACGTGATATTAGTTCATTAGAACAATTAGGGATGCCTATTTATTCAGAACATGGCAGACACGGACGTTATGGTATTTTAAAAAATAGATTGTTATCCCCTATTATTTTCACGATAGATGAAGTCTATGCACTGTACTTTGCTATGCTGACGCTAGAATCTTATCAATCTACACCTTTTCATCTAAGTGTTAACAAGCTAAACGAAAAGTTCGAGCACTGTCTGTCGAATACACAAATCAACCAGATTTACAAAATGAAAAAGGTTCTGCAATTCGAAATGTATCAGCATAAGCATGTCAGTCGTTTTTTAGATAAAATCCTTGCAAGTATTCTAAATGAGAGTGCCTGTAACATTGAATATACAAAAAACAGGCAGACAAAAAGCTACCTTGTTCAATTCTTTAGAATCTCCGCGAAGTTTGGTCAATGGTATGCCACTGGAATAGAATTAAATACGAATACATATAGGGTGTTTAGATGTGATCGGATCACCTTTATTGAAGAAGAGGACAGCACAGCCCGCTATACTATAGAAGAACTTCTTAGTCGTTCCTTAGAATTTTATCAATCCGAGAACAGTATTCACTTTGAAGTTGAGATTGCGGAGCAAGCCAAAGATATTTTTTATAAAGAGCATTATCCCTCTATGGAAATAGAAGCTGGCCCGAAAACAGTCATAAAGGGATTCTATAATCCAGGCGAAGAAGATTTCTTGGCTAATTATTTTATGCGATATGGTCATGCTGTTAAATCCGTGAAGCCTGAAGCCTTGAAACATATGATTCAACATAAAATAGAGAAACTCTTGAATCATTATCAAAAAATATAAAACTACTCAAAGGAGGTAAAAAACACGTCTTGGAGAATGGCTTTAGCTTTTTCAAGGTTGCGTGTATCCAGTTGGTTAAGCATGTCTATGATTTGACCCATTTCATCGTTTTCCATTGCTTCAATAGATTCTCCAGCATTTAATAGTTCTTCTTCAGCAACCGCTTCCGAATGAACCCAGGATGCTTCTAAAGTATCCTCGAACGCTTGGATCAGAAGTAACAATTCATCTGAGTCATATCTCTGTAGAAACCGATGAAGCCCTTTATTCATTTCCTTATGTAGAGCGTGATGCAAATCAAATAACCTCCTATTAACAGAGCTACCCGTTTCCAGAATCGCTAAATTGACAGGTTTTATTATGATGATTATAATATTTTAAAAGTATGATTATGAAGCTGTGGAGTGATTAGAATGCCCTATCCCAAAGGCCATAAAATAAAAGTACGGAATAAGATTGTTGAAAGTGCTGCCCAGGCTTTTCGCTCTCATGGTATTCACGATGTAAGTGTTCCGTTCATTATGAAGGGAGCCGGATTGACACATGGCGGGTTCTATTCACATTTTGACAACAAAGAACAGCTGGTCGCCGAAGCCTGCCGGTATGCCATCAGCGATACCATCGCACTTCTGCAGGAAGTCGCTGATCAGGAAGAACAGAATCCCAAAATCAACGCTGTCATTGATTACTATTTAAGTCCGTATCACCGTGACAAAACAGAGATGGGCTGCATTATCCCCGCCCTTTCTGCCGAAATAGCCCGATCCTCAGAAGAAGTTCGGCAGGTATTCACGCAGGAACTGGAGCGGATGATTGCTTTTATCTCCGATCTGGCTGGAATTGAAGTGTCCAAAGGTAGCGCACTGTTCAGCACCATGGTTGGCTCTCTTGTTCTTGCACGGACTGTAAATGATCCTGAACTGAGCGACAGCCTTCTTTCATCAGGCAAACGGTATGCTAAAGAGCTGGTTATGATCTAAAAACAATAAACATCCCAAACAAATGAATCCAACTCAGAAAATTTTCGTAATATTATGAATTATAGATAACTGAGGGGTGTATCCAATGAACGAGCAGTATGCAGCAAGGGTTGAATTGTTCGCAGAGAACGCGCAGAGGATCAAAAAGGCTTTTCCTTGGCAAAATCCAATGGTTAGCCGTTTGGCGGGGTTACTGTACACAGCAGAGAATAAAAGTGCAGATGAGGATGCGATTCGCGCGAGCCAAGAGCTCATTAAAGAAAATACCGGAATGTTTTCTTCGTTTAGGGGTAACTCGGCAATCAGTATTGCTACTATGCTCTCTCTTTCTGCTGACAAGGAACAACAGCTTGCAAACACGCTGACCGTGTATGACTTATTGAAGGACGTCAAATTTAGAGCCTCTGATTATCTTGTCGTTGCCGCTTATCAAATCGCCGCTAATACGACAACAGATCAGTATCAGCGTACGGTAGAACGCGCAAAGATGTTTTACGATAGTATGAAAGCGAAGCATCGTTTCCTTACCGGACATGATGATTATATCTTCTCTGCTATGCTCGGCCTTTCCGATATTGATGTGGACAGCGGCATCGACCGGATGGAGCAGCTTTATACTGCACTTAAGCCCGAATTTATGTCGGGCAACAGCGTGCAAGCTCTGACACAGGTACTTGTTCTTGGAAAAGAAGCTCCTGAAGCATCGGACCGTGTACTGGCTTTACGAGATGCGTTCCGTGCAGAAGGCATTCGATTAGATAAGGAATTCACCCTTTCCTCGCTGGGTGTGCTATCCTTGCTCCCATCCAACAATAAGGACATGGTTACGGAAGTCTCAGAGACCTTCGAATTACTGCGTACCAAAAAAGGCTTTGGCAACTGGTCCATTGTAAAGCAGGAATTGCTACTGCTGTCAGCTGCGCTAGTAGCCTTCAAATATGTGGAGGATGTGCAGAATGGCATCGTAACCTCGATGCTCTCCACCAGTATCACCAATATTGTGATCGCGCAGCAGGCTGCTCTTGCCGGGGCTGCTGCGGCCGCATCCGCTGCGGCTATAGCTTCTTCGTCAAATTAAATGAACAGCGAGGGAAGACATGAACTCGATACAACCAATCACCACTAGAAATGAAGAATGTTTATACCCTCTACTGAATATTTGGGAATCCTCTGTGCGGCATACACATCTATTCCTGTCTGAACAGGACATTGATGCGTTGCGGCCACTGGTTCTACAGGGGATGGAGCATATAAGTCATCTGCTTACTTTTATAGATGACCATGACCAATCGCTTGGCTTCATTGGGGTTCAGAATAACAAGATTGAAATGTTGTTCGTAGAACCTACTGCAATGGGAAAAGGTATTGGAAAATCGCTCGTAGCTTATGCTATACAGGCACTGAACGTACACTACGTTGATGTAAATGAACAAAATCCTCAGGCCTTAGGTTTCTATAAGCATATGGATTTTCAAGTTTTTGATCGTTCTGCACTCGATGAACAAGGGAATCCATTCCCTATCCTGCATATGAAGTTATCGATCGACTCACTTTAAAAGATTCGTTCGCTTCTCAAAGCAAATACCCTTCCAAATTATTTGGAAGGGTATTTGCTAATCCACAAACGCTTATTCTACCGACTTCAACGCCTCAATCATATGAATCCGTTTGAGCTTAATATGCATGAAAGCCATGACAATACCTGAGAACAGCAATGTTAACAGTGCGGCATACACATAGCTTGGCCACTTGATGATCGGAGCGAACATCGTCGCATCCAGCTCAGCTGTATTCAAGACGAAGCTGTGCAATATAATACCAAGACCCGATCCGGCTACAATACCGAGTAAGCTTAGCAGCATATTCTCGCGGTAAATATACAACGTTACTTCCTTATCATAAAATCCCAATACCTTGATGGTTGATAGCTCCCTGATCCGCTCAGAGACATTAATATTGGTCAAATTGTAGAGGACGACAAAAGCCAGAGCGGCCGCTGACACAATGAGTACTAAGGTTACTACATCCATACTCTTCATAGTGTCATCAAAGGCAGTGCCTACGCTGCTGGAAAAGCTGACCGCAGCCACTCCCTCATTGGCGGTTAGCTTCTCGCCGAACTTGTCCTCCCATGCCTTATCATGCATGGTATAGTTCAGCAACTCTGTGTTAAACGCCGGTTCTTGTCCAAATATAGAAGAATAATACACAGGTGTCATATAAACATAGTGCATTACATAGTTCTCTGTAATCCCTGCGACCTTAATCTTGAACGTCTCATTATCCTTGTCCACCACATTCAACTGGTCACCGGGCTCAAGCCCGTATAATTTAGCCAGCTTCTCCGAGATTATAGCGCCCTCGTCCGAAAGCGTGCGTTTTTCTCCACTCACTCGATCCCGCAGCTCCACATAATCGGATATCGCATCAACTGATGCAGGGATGAACATATGCACATCCTGATCATTTACAGCACTGCTGTGCGCTTTCATCGTTTCCTGTGCCACACTTAGTGATCCAGTTATAGTGGACTCGCCAGTGATCAATTGCTCGTAGGCATCCCGCACATCAGCAGACGCATCTTCATGTAGCGCTACAAGTGCATCATATTTCATAATCGTGCCGAACTGCTGGGGGGCAATGCTGCCGATCGAGTCTTTAAGACCAAACCCGGTCAGAATCAGCGCCGTACAGCCGGCCACGCCGAACACAGTCATGAACATCCGCTGCTTGTAGCGGAATAAATTCCGTGCGGTAACCTTCTGAACAAAGCTCAACCGTTTCCATACAAACGTAACTCTCTCCAGTAGAATCCGCTGTCCGCTCTTTGGCGCCTTCGGACGCATCAACACAGAAGCATTGCTACGTAGCTCCACACGTGCCGCAATCCAAGCCGTCAATGTAGTGCAGATTAGCGCCACTATAATGGAAATGATGGAATACGACGGATAGAAGCTTTTGATAAGATCAGGCAGATTATAAAGCGAACTGTACGCATTATAGATAATGGTTGGAAACATGGTAAAACCGAGCGCAAGTCCCGCAACCGAAGCCGTCAAGCTGGCAAGCGTACCATAAACCAAGAATTTGGCCATAATGTCACGGTTGCCATACCCAAGCGCTTTAAGTGTCCCGATCTGCAAACGATGCTCCTCGACCATTCGAGTCATAGTCGTCAAGCTGACCAGCGCAGCAATCAGGAAAAAGAATACCGGGAACGCACTCGCTATTGCCGACAATCGATCAGCGTTGTCTTTATATTCGGCATATCCCGGATTGGCACTTCGGTCAGTAACATAGACCTTTGGGAGCCCCAGTTCTGCAAGCTTTTGCTCCCCTGCAGCCAGTTCTGCCTTGGCAGAGACCAGTCCATCGGCAATGGCTTTCATGTTTGCAGCTTGTTCCTGCTGCACCCCTTCTGGCTGGCGCTTTAAATCGGCGAGCTGCTTCTCGGCGGCGGCCACCTTGCCTCGTCCACTGGACAGCTCTTTCTCGCCTTCCGCGCGCATCTCCGCAAGACGAGCTTCCGGCACACTGGACATCGCCTGCTCTACTGCCTTGGTATGCTGTTCGATCAATCCCTCATACTCTGGTGAATAAGCCTTCACTCCGGTTGTATCCTTGAAGGATAGATAGGCTTCCGTATAGACCGGGAGCTTAAAATCTGACTCCGGGATCGCTGCGAATGCATCCGCCGTCCCTTTACCAATTCCGCTGGTGCCCCGGGTGCTCTTCTCTATAAATTGCGGACTTCGCACAAAGCCCACAACAGTATAATTCAATGTTTCAAAGTTGTTCGACAACTCCGCATCCGTTCCAGCTCCGCTGAACGTGATTTTGTCGCCCAGCGCATACTTTCCAGCCAGCTTGTCATCCAATACGATTTCTCCGGAATCCTCTGGAAGACGTCCTTCAATCATACTGTACTGGTTAAGAGGTTTATCTGAATCGTAAGAATGGACTTTGAGTATCAAAGCATTATTGCCGCTGAACACATCTGCGCTGTAACCCGGCTGGACTTCATCGATCCCCGGTACATCGCTCAGCAGGTCGATGTTATCTTCGGTCAGACCATAGCTGGTCTGCACCTTAAGATCCATCAGTCTCGTCTCTTGATAAAAGGTTCCGGCTGTATCCAGCATATCTGGACCGGCTGACTTGATGCCAGAAAAGAAACTAACACCCAGCATAATGATTGCAAAAATCGAAATGAATCGGGCCTTGGTATGCCTAATTTCACGAAAAATATCTTTCCACAATGCTCTCTTTTTCATAGGTGACTTCTCCTTACCATTCGATATCTTCAACGGATACTGGCGAAGGATTGGTTACCATCTTCCGTACCTTAGCATTGTTAATCTCAATAACCCGGTCTGCCATTGGCGCAATCGCCAAATTATGCGTGATTACGATGACCGTGGTCCCTGTGTTGCGGCAGGTATCCTGAAGGAGCTTGAGCACCTGCTTACCAGTATTGTAGTCTAGCGCACCAGTTGGCTCATCGCATAGGAGCAGCTTCGGTTGTTTAGCTAATGCTCTGGCGATAGCAACACGTTGCTGTTCGCCACCAGACAGCTGAGCCGGAAAATTATCCAGCCGTGCTCCCAGTCCCACATCCTCCAGCACCTTACGCGCATCTAATGCACGCGGGGAAATCTGAGAAGCAAGCTCAACATTCTCAAGTGTGGTAAGATTCGGTACTAAGTTGTAGAACTGGAACACAAAACCCACGTCATTGCGGCGGTAGCCCGTCAACTCCTTGGCACTGAACTTGGCTATGTCCGTACCGTCCACAATGACCTGGCCTTCGTCAGCAGAATCCATCCCGCCAAGAATATTAAGCACCGTCGATTTGCCTGCACCGCTGGGACCGACAATCACTGCAAACTCACCTTTATTTATCTCAAAATCAATTCCGTCGTTGGCTACGATCACACTTTCACCCATTTTGTAACGCTTATACTCATTTTTTACAGCAACAAAGCTCATTTTTCATCCTCCTGTCTCTATCCAAAGCAAGCCTAATCACTTACATTGTTTCAGTTTATCATAATTAGAACGCCCAAGCCCGAATGGCAAACCCTCATTACTCAAGGTTAAATTCACATCATTAATAAATTCATTTTTTTGTAACAATAATGTAACAAGGAAATTTTACTGTAAACGATACTTAGTCATTTGATAGTGTTATAATCACCTTGATTTATTCATTCTTTTCAGGCAAGAGTGAAAGAACAAACAGAAACAGGTGATCAAATGTTCGAACTGAAATGGCTATGGCAGAACTTAGAGGGCAACCGAACACGGTATATTCTGGCGCTCTGCCTCTCGGTAGTGGGCTCAAGTCTTACGATTGTGAACCCGTACATCAGTCAGCGCATTGTCGATACGTTTATAGCGGGTGACAGTGCCCTGCAGAATCTTACACAAGAACGGCAATTATTGATTATGCTCTGCCTAGGCATGATTGGATTTTCTCTACTGCGCACGGGACTTGCTTATTTTACAACCATGCAGTATGAACAGTCCTCGCAAAACATGATGTACAACATCCGTATTTTTTTGTACAACAAGATTCAGGGACAGGACAGAGAATATTACGACCGTAACCGAACCGGGGATCTCATGACCAAGATGACCGGGGATCTGGACATGGTTCGGCACTCGATGGCATGGATTTTCAAAACGATCATTGAATCGCTAACGATCTTCATTGCTGCTGTTATCTATTTTTTCACCATAGATGCTCAGCTAACGCTGTGGATGCTAATCCTGTCACCGCCCATTTTTATCGTGGCTTACATATTCGCTAAACGCGTCCGTCCTATGTATATTGACCTGCGTGAGCGGCTGTCCCAGCTTAACACGACTACTCAGGAGAATATTTCAGGCAACCGTGTGGTTAAGGCTTTTGCCCGCGAAGAGTTCGAGGTTCAAAAATTTACGGAGAAGAATGTCAATTACTCTACAGCGAACAAAAAGGCCGCCCTTGTATGGCTTGATTACTTTCCTTTTCTGGAATCCTTCGCTCAGGGCTTCAACGTCATTCTAATGCTGGCAGGTGGTTTGTTCCTGATGAACGGCCGGATCACCTTCGGTGAATTTACAGCTTTCTCTTCACTAATCTGGGCTATATCCAACCCTATGCGCAACATTGGTATTATTATCAACGACATTCAGCGCTTTTTTGCGAGCTTGTCCAAAATCATTGATATCTATTACGCAAAGCCTAATATCGTAAACGAGCATACGTCTACTAACAAACGCCGTTACGAAGGCCGTATTGAGTTCGATCATGTCCGCTTCAAATATGACAGCGCTATCGTACTTGACGATGTTAGCTTTACCGTTGAACCTGGTGAGACCATAGCAATCATGGGCTCAACCGGATCAGGCAAAACAACAATCATCAACCTGATTCCTCGCTTCTATGACGTAGCCGAAGGACGTGTACTCGTCGACGGCGTCGATGTCCGAAAGCTCGAGCTCGATGAGCTGCGCGATAATATCGGCATGGCGACCCAAGATGTGCTCTTGTTCTCTGATACTATCGATGGAAACATCGCCTATGGTGATCCTGATCTTCCGGAAGAAGATGCGATAAGCTTTGCCGAGCTCGCAGCCGCACACGACTTCATTACCAAAATGCCTGAAGGTTATGATACCGTTGTCGGAGAACGAGGAGTCGGCTTATCCGGAGGTCAAAAACAGCGTATCGCTTTAGCACGTGCCTTGGCAGTTCGCCGTCCGATCCTGATTCTGGATGATACGACCTCTGCTGTCGATCTTGAGACGGAGGAGCATATTCAGAAAAGTCTACGCGAGCTGGATTATCCTTGCACGAAGATTATTATCGCGCAGCGTGTATCTACGACCGCGCAGGCTGACCGTATTCTCATTCTGGATAACGGGAAGCTGGTTGAGGAAGGCACCCACGCCGAACTGCTAGCGAAAAGGGGCTACTACTACGATGTGTTTAAACTGCAGAACGAGGGTATTGGAAGGCAGGTGACCGCAAGTGGCAAGGAATAAATTCGACGTCGATGAGAATCTGGAATCGCCGTTTAATATAAGACACTTCCGGCGTGCGATGGTATACATCAAACGAAAGAAAACGCCAATGATTGTTGCATTTATACTCAGTGCACTTTCTGCGGCCATTTCACTATCAGCTCCACTGATCATGCAGCATGTGATCGACGTGACCATTCCGGCAAAAGCGAAGCTTGCGCTGCTGGGCTGGGCTGGTCTGATGCTTCTGACCATTGTGGTCAGCGTTTATCTCGCTACCATACGTTCACGTATCATGACGAGTGTTGGGCAGGATATTATTTTTGACATCCGTACAGATTTGTTTAAGCATCTGCAAGAGTTGCCCTTCAAGTATTATGACGACCGTCCGCAGGGCAAGATTCTCATCCGGGTCGTAAACTACGTTAACGCCGTTTCAGATGTGTTATCCAATGGTATTATCAACTTTATTCTAGAAATCGTGAATTTGCTCTTTATCGCAGCCTTCATGTTCGCTGTTGACGTACGTCTATCATTTGTCATCCTTGCAGGGCTGCCAGTATTCTTTGTCATCATGATGCTGATCAAAACCCGGCAACGCCGGGCTTGGCAAGCAGTGTCCAACAAAAGCTCCAACCTGAACGCCTATTTGCAAGAAAGCATCAGCGGTATTGGTGTGACGCAAATGTTCTCCCGGGAACAACGTAACGAAGGAATCTTCACACGTCTCGCGGGTAATTTCCGTACAGAATGGATGAAGGCTCAACGTTACAACTTACTTATTCCGTTCTCCGTAGACAACTTGTCTACGATCGTTACATCATTGATTTTCCTTGTTGGCCTACTAACACTCAGTCCTCAAGACATGACCCTCGGTGTCATTCTGGCGATGAGCAGCTACGCTGCCCGCTTCTGGCAGCCGATTCTGAACCTTTCGAACCTGTACAATAACTTCATCAATGCCGTTGCCTATCTTGAGCGTATCTTCGAGACGCTGGATGAACCCGTTACCGTCAGTGATATTCCGGATGCGAAGACACTGAGACCTGTAGAGGGCCATGTCACTTTCGACGATGTGACCTTTGCCTATGACCCGGGACTCAATATTCTGGAGAATATCTCCTTCAAGATTAAAGCGGGAGAAAGCATCGCGCTGGTGGGACCAACAGGTGCAGGCAAAACTACGGTCGTCAATCTGATCTCGCGCTTCTATAATATTTCAAGCGGTAAGATTCTTATCGACGATCAGGATATCTCGCAGGTTACGCTGAAGTCCCTGCGCAGCCAGATGGGAATTATGCTACAGGACAGCTTCATCTTCTCCGGTACGATCTTGGACAATATTCGTTACGGTAAACTCGATGCCACCGAGGAAGAAGTGATCGCTGCGGCGAAAGCTGTTTGCGCCGACGAATTCATCCGTGAATTCGATCAAGGCTATCTGACAGAGGTCAACGAGCGTGGCTCCAAGCTATCTCAGGGACAGCGGCAGCTCATTTCGTTCGCAAGAACGCTTTTGGCAGACCCTAGAATTCTCATACTGGATGAAGCCACTTCTTCGATCGATGCGAAGACTGAGCGTTTGCTGCAAAAAGGTCTGAATGAGCTCCTTAAAGGACGTACCTCATTCATTATCGCGCATCGCTTGTCCACCGTAAAAAACTGCGACCGCATTATGTATGTGTCTAACAAAGGCATCGCAGAAAGCGGCTCACATGATGAGCTTATCGCACAAAAGGGGCTTTACCACCGCCTTTATACGGCGCAGAAGATGGAAGCTTAATTAAAAAAGCAACAAAAGAGCTCAGGCCTATTTACAGCCTGAGCTTTTTTGTTACTTTATATTTTTAAAAAAACATCAAAAACTAATCTATCACCGTCCAAATATTTAGCGCAAGTGAGCGAACCGCAATATTCGTGTGATTTCTGTACACCCTCAAACGCTCTGCAGGCTCTGGACTCCAGAGTAGAGCACTTCCGGCAACTTCAAGTAACGAAAGTCCAATATACTGAGATTCGTAACTACCCTCAGACCCTAGCACATCTACAATTTCCAATAAAGTCTCCGGACTCCAGTAGCCTGTGCTGTCTTTTAAGTTATGCGTGACCTGCTTGTAGGCGTCGCTCAATAGCTGCGGCTGATTTGAAATACAGTTAACCATCCGATTCAGATAGACGGCGGATTCCTGCACGTTATTCCAGTCTATTACTGCTACATACAATTTCATCACAACTTGCTGTAAAGTCTCATCCGATGTTAGACAGTCAATCAGTCCCGTATACAAAGGTTTAAGGTGCATCCGGGTGATTGTTGGCAAAGCGTTCAGCTGGTTGATAAGTTTCAGGAGACGTTGCCGATGAGGCAAATCTCTTCTGGTAGTTGCATTCCATTCATCCCTTATCGCCGCACTAGCTAATTTCTGACAAAGGCCGATTACAACCTCATTGATCTTACCATCGCGGCATGTTTGTATCAGCGTGTTCATAGCAAATTCCCATCTGGTGCTATCTTCCAAATCCGTAATAGCCTGAGCGGTGGCAGCTGCAACAATGCCTTCATTTCCATTGGTCCACCACATCATAGAACTGAAAGCATATTTGCCAACAAACCCATCCGGATGATTTCCGATTTCAATGATTAGTCCTAAATAGCGAAGTCTATAATCTTGCGGAAGATCATTAGGCTGTTGGGATAATAAGCTTCTTGCGATATCACTTTCTGATGAAGCGGCCATTGCACTTAAAATCTCCCAAGCGCGTTCATCATCTAAAAGCTGTTTCGCAGCATGCCCTATGGCAATGATTACATCCTTGTGTGCATTTGGTTTTTCAAACTCATTCATCAATAGTGGAATGCTGTCCCTGCTTCTATAAGCACCCAGTAAGCGGATAGCCTCTTTTCTAACAGTGATCTTCAGCTTATCCCGATTTAGCAGCTCTTTCAGCATGGAAACCAGCAACACCGGATTCACTCTACGGATGCATCTAGGTATTGAGTACATGGCTACACGAGCCCGGTCCCCATCCAGATTCTCCAACAGAACGGGAAGTGCCTTCTCCGGTTCTTCCATGAGTGAAAGGGCATGAAGTGCAGCTTCTACTACAGTTACTTCCTTATCCTGCAGCAGCTCCAATACCTTATCCGAACCAAGATCAGGCATACTTGCCATGATCTTAATAACTCTTGAACGCTCCGAATGGCTGCGCTTAGCATCAAATGCGATTTTTTCTAATAAGGAACTTAATGCTTGCTGCTGGCGCGGTAGCCACCTGTTGAATCCGTCCGTAGCTGGCACAAGATAGATCGTTTTACCTGATAAGAATTTACCTTTAATGGCAGCCCCAGAAATAAAGAGATCAAGCCATTCTTGACGTTTTAGATGCAGATGCTGGAATACTTCATGGATCGTAATATACGATTTATCCAAAGCTAATAGTTCCTTAACCCTGGCATCACGCGTTGTATGAGGCGAAAGCCAATGTCTGACCGCTTGTATGGCTGTAGAATCTGCCTTTGCTCTCGATGCTTCCTTTAACAGATTCTGAAGTTTTACAATGCCGTAACCTCTTTTACCGAATGAGTTAGCCAGGCTAAGCACCAGATTGTAGTCTTCTCTTTTGTTGGCCTGTACAGCTAATGTATAAATCTCGTCGAAGATAATCTCTTCTACTCCTTGGGGTAAATTCTTCTCCAATGACGGAAGTGAAAGCTGCCCATTCTGCTTGGCCAGTTTCTGAATCGTATTTAAAGAGAACTTGAATAGCTCACCCTGCGGATGCAACGCGTTATGCCGGAGAATAGCAAATGCCAGTTGTTGAACAGAAAACTTCGTACCATATGAAGTATCTCGGGCATCAATAACACTATCAACAAGCCCAGTAAGTTCTTGCACATGGGCATCCGTAAATACAGACGCAGGACTTTCTGAAAGCTCTTTAAATACAAAACCTCGAACAGGATCTTGCTCATTTCTAATCCGGCCCAAAAATACCAAAGTCTCATGCATACCCTGTCTCGACAGAACCGTACTTCTGATCAACTGCATAAGCGCCGTGGCGCGTTCGTCTGCACTGGATACCTTAGTTGCTTGTTCAAGCCTATCTCTTGAATGAAGAATAGAGCGGCAAGCGGTATATCTGACTGTTCTATCCTGGTCATCATTGATTTCACGAAGGCCAAGCATCCGGGTGGCTTCCTTGTCACGCAAGGCATGCGGTAATACATATAGTAATCTTTCCGGAAAAATGCGTTCTTGGCGTTTATCTTCTTCATACACGGCATCAAAAATTATTTTGCGGTTGGAAGGTGCTATATTATGAAGCAGCTTCGCTATATGCATAGGGTAATCTGCGAGTAACTTCGCTATCTCAATCCATTGATCCATGGATAAATATTTTTTTCTTTTTAGAACCCCTTCAGGTACACCATAAGAAATCAGATCGCTCCGCGACTCCGTTCGAGTCAGCAGCTGATACACCTTATTCGGATTTAGGCGTACAAGCGTGCCAAGTTGTTCTTTTATCGCAGGATGTATAACACCCTCGGGTCCATGATTCATCGCACACGCAAGCACCAGATCCGCCTTCAGATTGCATAGGATCTCCATAGCTGATGAGAACCTCCACCAGACATACCTCTTTTCCCTGGGTGGTGTGCTTTCTAGCGTTGTTTCAAAGTATTCCGCTACTACGTCAAGATGCCTGCTGGCTAGTTTCTTCCAGTCTTTTATAGCATATCCGATATCAACAAGCCATTTACTAACCGTTTCTGAATAACAGGCCTGCAGTACAATAGCTGCCTCTTCTGCTCCCCATCGGTCGTACACTACAGGTAATAAACGTTCCGCCAATTCCTGACGGTTAATATGTGAAATACTGTGCAGTAGCTTGCGGCGACAATCATATGATAAATGGGGGAGCTCACGTTCAATATCAGCATCTGAAGCCACCTTTGCCAAAAGGCCCGCAGCCGTATTTCTGATACTTGCCATGGGATGCCGTTGTGCTGACAGAATTATAGAGGCATCCTGTGTTGCAATGGCACCGATTAAGGCAAGACGTGCTTCATAAACGCCATCCTCCAGCAAGGAGGCTAGTAATTGGGAGTACTGGACAGATTCAAGATGATCACGGCCTAAGATCGCTACTTTTTTGACTCTGTTGGAATAGCCTAGGGAATCCAATTCCTTAAGTAAGCTCTGTTTGTCTAATGGATCTCTTTTGAAAATCATAATTCCTCCTCGTTAACCTGTTCTTATTCCATCCGAACTTTATTCTCTATACCGCAATCTTTCCCCTTTAATAATCCTAAAATTTAACATCTCGTTCGTTGACCAAAAAATAAAGGTAACCCTGAAGCTGGTCGTTCAACCGTCTTCAAGATTACCCATAATATACTACTTACTCTATTCATACTTTTTTTGTATAAACACATACGTACTCTCATCCGACAGCTCATCAGCAAAGCTGAAATCAAATCCGTCGAAGCCTTTGATATCCTCCACACAGCTGATTTGCCGCTCAGCCATGAAGCGTACCATTTCACCTCTGGCCATCTTGACCAGGGTTGCTCTCTCCACTACCTTACCACCAATCTCCTGCCCGAATACACAACTAACCATTCGAACGTTCCCGCCAACATACGGGGAGATGCACTTGCTGTATTCCTTAGAGGCCAGATTTAGAATGATGTCACTCTCCGAAAATAGCTGATCCGCCAGCTTCCTGTTCCAGAACTCGTAGATAGACTTGAAACCAGGTCTGCTAAGCTTAGCCTGCATCTCCAGCCTGTACGGAACAACGCCGTCAAATGGCCGGACGATTCCATAGAACCCGGACAATATCCTTAAATGCTGCTGAAGATATTCCAGCTCCTCCATTTGAAGTACCCCAGGTGCCATGTACTGGTACTGGATACCCTCATAGGAAAAGATAGCCGGTGTAAGATTCCGTGTTACATCCATATCCCGAATCCGTTCCACATTCAGCGTGGCGATGGCATCATTGCATTTCCATAGCGATTTGGCTTCTTCATAATTCAACTTTTGTAAGAAGGCCAGAAGAGTCTGCGACTCGTTTATAAATTGCGGCATCTGGCGGCAATCCAAGAAATCCGTATCCATCTTCATCTTCTTGGCAGGCGATATAATGATTCTCATGTTGCTCCCTTTTCTCTTTTCTTACCCCCGCGGGGAATTTAAATGTAACCTTATCCTATCATACTTAATCTTCGTAGGCTTGGGGCAAGTTCATGAAATTTGTTCACTCTCGCCCACTTTGCCCGATAACTCCTCCATCCGCACCTTGGCTGCCGTTTCTTCTTGTTCAGCAGCGGATACACCGGGTAATTATACCAGGACTCGATCTCCCACAAAAGGTAGAATCGGATAAAGCCTAGCACGTAGCTCAAATCCCTCTTAAATAGATCCGTAGCAGCGTTAGTGTAGCCAAACTGAAAATCATATGAACGTCCGATGTGTTGAAATCTCGCAGCGAACAAACGTAAATAGACCGCCTCCCTCGCAAAGGGTTGCGGTCTGTAATGTAATTCTTTTTAAGATGAAGTTCATTTAAACCCTTGGAAATCCGAATCTTTCAGGAAGCGATTACTTCCTAGTATGCTCTTTACCCTCTTCGTTACATTAGGCCCTTTAGGTGTACTGCCTCGTCTATTCAGCAAGATCCATCTAAGACAAGCCCAAGCTTCAAAGACCTCAAGCTCTTCCTGCTCCATAAAATTATCCAATAGATAAGCAGAACGGAACATATCAGCGTAACGCTCGGAGATGTGGATTTTCAGCAGAATTAATGACCATGCAAAATCATATCTAGGGTCTCCCAACTGGCCGTTCGTCCAATCGATGACGGTAAATCGCTGTTGTTCTTCTACTATATTTCCTAAATGAAAATCTCCATGAATGATACGATCCTGTTTGATTGGAGTTTGCTCCACTAGAGAAATTACAGCTTGATTAAGGTCTGCGTGCTCTCTTGCTTCTGGAAAAAAGTAATCGATGAAATCGTACTTAGGTAGTTGTATATGTTCAAGCTCAGCGATATCTATTTGATGAATTCTGGCTAAAATGCTCGCGAGCTCCTTCATTGTCTTAACATTCACTTTATGAATTGGCGTTCCGTCAAAGCTTGTTAACAACACCTTATCCCCGTCCGGATTGATCCCCCAGCCCACTGGTTCAGAGACGGCAACTCCTCGTTCAGACAGGGCCTCCAATAAACGATATTGAAACTGAACATCTGGTTTGGAGCTTTTACTCCATGTTTTCAGGACATAGCTTTCCTGATCTAAACTGATCCTTAGAACCTCAGCTTCAAAGCCATCATCCATCGGATGCGTGGTTAAGCTGGCTTCTTGATAGAGTAGCTCATTCATGAGTTCATGGTGTTCCAGCCAGTTTACGTTAGTTATAAGGGTTCTCAAAAGTGTCCCACCTTCCGCTCGGTTGTTAATCTTCCGGAATGCCCGCTACGATCTCAAGCAGATTGCCCTCGGGGTCAGCCACAACAGCTTCACGCAACCCATAGGGCTGCGAGATAGGTTCTTTTATAGAAGTAGCACCTGCCTTTACCAGTCGCTCAAATTCCTTGTCGACCTCTTCAGGTGAGGGAACGCCAAAAGAAACTTCCATTGTCCCATTTAACTCATTAGGATAACCTAGCCCTGAAATACTCAGCGCATCCCGCTGACACAAATTAAAAAACACACCACTCTTTAGCTGGACACCGGTAAATACGCCACCATCCCATTCTATAGCCATATTCATGACGTCCCGATAGAATGTAACCATCTTTTCCATATCTTTTACAAAAAAAGTGATCGCACCGATTTCCATGGAATCCACCTACTCTTCTAAATTATTCCTTTTCTGATCGTAGACATAGTAACATAGAGGGTAAAATATTGAAATGAACTATAACAATAATAAAAAGCTCTGTAGAAACTCTACAGAGCACTGTCAGCTTGAATCTAACTTCTATACCTATGTCACTGAATAAAATGCTAATCCGATACTTGAAAAGATAAGCAACAGTATGGTAATAAAAACCGCAGATCCTATATACTTATTCTTTCTAGGCTTACCCGTAATTGATATTCCTCTTTTTCCAATAAGAGAATATAAAATGAATCCCAATATGGGAGTGGTCGCAATCATTAAGAATACCCAAATCCAAGGATTTATCCCTCGATACAAACAATCGTTGTAAAGCCATAGACATGATAGCGTTATAGTCAATAAAGCAAATACAACCACTAATACAACTAATGGAATCATAACGTTCTCCCTCCTTTCCTATTTGATTTAGAATTCACATGTCCCAAAAAAGAAATGGATACAGTTTGCATAATGAAAGCCCGCGCAATGGCGACTCTTTGCTCCCCCCTATTTCACTTTTCTTTTGTACTTTGAAATATTCATGCCCTTGATAACCTACATTGAAATCATAAACCAATATTTTTTTGTTTTTTGGTGCTCGTTGTAATCCGCACAATACTCGTTGTAATTTGCAAAATAAAAAGGCGATTTCTCATTCAATTTTTGAATGGAAAGTCGCCCTTTTTATTTTATGGAATTGGTAAGACCACGATTGAACTAAAATAGCCCTCATCGTACGAAAAATCTGAGTATCCTTTTAACTTTTTGACTCGTTCATTGATACTACTGATTCCAATGCCGTACCTATTTTTTCCCTTTTCAGAAATTAGTCGCCCATAGGAAAAGTCCATATTCACATGATTCGATGAGTTTACAATGATTATGAATAATTTATCCTCACTAAACTTTATGTTGATTGTAATTTCCTTTTTTATTTCTTCTGTTAATCTAAGTACTGCTTCTACTGCATTATCTAAAAGATTCCCTAAAATGGCCGCTAGATCAATGGTATGTTCTATAAATAAGTCCTGAGGAACTTGGAGGTCTAAAGTGCATTCTATATTATACTTCTTTGTTTGTTCTAGCTTACTATTAAGAATGGCATCGATGGGTATACACCCGGTTAATAATCTATATGAGAATACATTGGTTTTCAATAACTCCTGTAGCTCCTCTTTTACCTCGTCTGTTTTTTTCCTCTCCAATCCATAGGCTATATTTAATAAAATATTTTTCAAATCATGTTTTAGCTTAGACATTTCCCTTTGGTTCTCTAAGCTTTCTTCATAATATTTATTTTGTGTTTCCATTATGGAGTACTTATGTATAAGAAAATTCTTCCCTTCTAAACTGTTGTAAATCAGCATGATGCAAACATTCACAATTAACAAAAAAATACATGGAACGAATTGATTAATATCTTTATATTGGAAAATCCAATAAATACTCAATAAGGATAGACAGGGCACAATGCTTAATAACAAACATTCCTTATTACTTAATCCTACCTCATTATCAGATCTAAAATAGAGTAACAACTTTGCCGACAACATCACAATTAACAACGATAAAAAGTTTGCACTAAAATATACAACTAGCATAATAAATAACTGGCCTTCAAATTTTTGATCATAATTATATGTAATAATAGACAACGCCAAGTCTGCAAGTGTAGTGATCAGCGTAAAAAAGATAATGTGGTAGATCCTTTGAGCCATTGATCCGTAGAACGAATACAGTATACAGATACTCAAAAGAACAACAAATAAAAACAACTTAACCATAGAGTTTGTATCACTAGACAATAATTTTATTACTCCCATAGCGAGAAATGTTAAGGAATAAAATTTATACTTTGAAATTCTGAGGTTAAGGAATCCATTGAAATAAATAGAAATAGATGTTACCTGAACTAGCGTATAGAGAATAGCTAGCACCGCAATGCTCATAACCTCAAAATTTCTCAAAAGCCAATCCTCCTTTTTATGAAGTTGTTATAAGCATCTTTAACTACCTTTCTCTGACCTCTACTAATTGCGAAATTTTCTTTATTGGTGAGAATAATATCAGTTCCCGAAACAATATGTACATAATTCAGATTTAAAATGGTGCCTTGATTTACTTTTATAAAGGACAAGGGATCAAGCATTTCTTCAATCTCTTTTATCGTGCCATAAAAGGAAAACTCGTCAGCAACGGTTACAACATGTATAATCCTACCTTTCTCAGATGAAATGGATAGAATCGTCTCACTTTTGATTTGATAGTTAAGATTTTGAGTTTTGAAGAATAGATACTGGTTATTCCTTCTAACCTCATCAATGGCGTGAAGTAAAACTTTACTTATTTGCTCTTCTTTTATAGGTTTTAGTATGTATCGAAAAGGCGAAACTTCAAAGCTTTCCATGGTGTAATTATCGTAGCTGGTAACATAAATAATAATCATATTTTTGTCTATTTTTCTAATTTCCCTAGCGACCTCGATACCATTTAATATCCCCATTTCAATATCTAAGAATAATATTTGATACTCCTCGTTTCTAGCTTTTAAAGCCTTCAACAATGATTTTCCAGATTCATAAATGTCTATATCTAGCTCTATGTTTTGATACAAACCTGCACTATCCATAATAATCTTCTCTAACTTGGAACTATGCAATTGCTCGTCATCACAAATACAGATTCTAATCATTCCTCTAAACTCCCTTTTTAAATAAACACATTATTTTGAAAATAATACCTTATTAGTAATAATTCAATAAAGAAGATCAGTTGTCCTTGTAAATAAAAAAAGACGACCGAAGTCGTCTAGTAAATGCTTATTAATCGATTTCATAGCCAACAGTAAATCTAGAACCGCACAACTCATAGCCGATCTGAGTATATAGCCTAATAGCTTTCTTATTATCTCCATGCGTGCCCAAGGTGGCGATTGGTTTGCCCTGTTTCTTTAAATAGTCCAGTGCAGTGCAGATGATGTTACGAGCGACACCATTTTTCTGCCATTCAGGAATGACGAATACATTCTCCGTTGCACTTCTCTCGTCGGTGATTCTCCAGGTTGAGGTGTTGCCAATCAATTGGTCGCCATAAAACGCGCAAAAATTAACGATTTCGGGGGATCCCTGCATCCATCCCAAGTGGTTTAGACTCCACGCCACACCGTCAAAGGAAGCGAGTTCAGCTTGACGATATTGTTCCTGAGCTTCACTATTGTTCAGTGCAGTTGGCTTCACCAGAACACCTTCTGGTAAAGGATACTCAGGAATCTCTCTACTCAGGTCAAATTTAAACACGACAATCGTATCGTAAATCGTAAATCCGCGTGCTAGACAGAAGCTCAGCTCTTCGAGATGATCTGTGTCAAGATATTGAGCCATTATAATACGCTTCTCTTGATACCCAGCTTTAATTTCTCTGGCCCGTCCGATTAATGCTTCAATCAGTGCAGCTTTGATACCTTCATCCTCGGCGTTCTCAGCAAATATGATTTCGTAATTAAGATACCGTTTGAAACTTGTGTCTTCGTCATGCCCAACCGCATGAAAGGTATCATGCTCCATCAAATGAGCAACGGCCAGAACCTCTCCGTCCCCACTCACTGCGCAGAACATATTTCGCTTATCCAGATCGCCATGATACAGATATAGCATTTTTAGAACAAAATCCATGCTTTCAATTTGCTCCGCATCTTCATCCTTCGGATTTCGAATTACAAAGTCCCTCATGAATAAACATCGTCTCCAATCTTTGGTAGTGCTGCAAATGATTTATTAGTTAAATAATGGATGATATAGGCCACGCTCAGCAAGGGAGAGTTTAGTTATAGTCATTGTTGCGAGGGATATTGTGAACATAAGCAACGGCAGGATAGCCACAGCTTGAGCTTTTTGTTCAATCTTACTAGTCACCAATAGTGCTAATCATCGTGTCAAAAGGATCTAATTCCAGGGTTGGCTGTCCATATTCCGTATGAATCATAGTTTTTTTGAAGCTGATCGCTATTGTTAATGACTACGAGGATTTTACTTGCCGGATAATAAGCACACTCTGTATATAAGTTATCCGTAATGTATTTTGTTTCCCTGAACTCATTACCCGCAAAACGAATCAAATTCAGCAGCAATCTTGTATTCTCAAAGCTGAATTGGAACTGTTTACTTCACTTCGCAAAATCTACTTAACACATGAATGATTTGCTCCTTGCTCATAGGGGCGTCGTGCCCTGGGATATACGTAGTGAATGAAAGAGTTGTTAAAAACTCAACGTATTCCTTCATTTTTATGGGATCAATCTTACCTTCTCCATGATAATAATCTCCACTATGTGCATCACCTGCAAATAAAACCTCCGCTTCTTTAACATATACAGCACAAGAGTCTGCTTCATGCGGCCCTCCTACCTTGAGGATTTGGCAAGTGATGCCCCCTAAATCCAACGTTAAAGAATCCTCGAAAATAATCGAACCTGTGCTGACCGAAATCTTATCGAACGTATCATATTCTTTTTTCATACAGTTATAAGCGAATTCTATTTCTTCTTTTGTCTCTAAACGTTTTACAACGGACTCTTCATCCCATTTCCACGCTTTCAATCGCTTTAGTACCTCATTCGTTGCTGAAGATACTACGGTTTCCCCCTCAAAAGCATGCATGCCAAAGGTATGATCCCAATGCCAGTGCGTAATCAAAGCATATTTGGGACGTGGTAGATTGTGATCATCCAAACTCTTTATAAAGGCATCCAAATGCGATTTTGAATTGCCACAATCAATCATAATTGAAAAGTTCTCACCTACAACATATCCCAAAACAGGTCTGTCTGTTTCCCTAACATTTTCTAAGTAATAAATAGATTCATTTATTTTTTTCAGTTCCATAAGATTGTTTTCTCTCCTTTTTTGGATATAAGCTTAAGCTGTGCTCTATAGGGGAAAGGACTACTTATTAATATTGGATGAGGCAAGTCACGGTATGCAAGGGAGAGTTTATTTATAGATATTCTCACCAAGTTCAGCTAACCCAGATCAAAATACAAAAGAGAGTCCCCGTTAGCCACATTTTATAGCTACTGGGAGACTCCCTCACAATTAGGTTTTTGCTATAAGATTATTTAGATTTCTTTACAGTTGTCGATTTAACTTGGAATGCTCCGTTTTTGTAAGCAAGAACAGAGGTTTCTACACCTTTAATTACGGAAGTAGCTTCACCACGAATCGTTTTTGTTGCAACAATTTCATAGACTCCGTTTTTATCTACATCAGAAGCCTTCATAGTATTGTAGAGCGAACGTTTGCCATTCACTTTCACGTACTCGTTAAGAAGGACTTTAACACCACTGTCTTTGAAGGATACTACATAAGCATTAGTGCTGCCGCTGTTACCGCCAGAGTATACAGTGATCATGACATCTTTAGATTTATCTCCGTTGAAATCTCCAACGAAGTTGATCTTTGGTTGGTAACCCGTGAAGCCTTTGATATTACTGTTAATCACTTTTTTAGTTTTACCTTCTAGAACGACGATGTTGATATCTGTTACCAGATCACCATTAGCGGCATCCTTGTTACCAATCAATAAAACGTTATCCGCAACACCATTACCAGTTACATCCACTTGTTGTTTCGCCAGCAAAATCGTTTTTGCTGTTGTTGTAATTCCCTTAAGCTCAAAGCGTTTGCCAACAGTGAAATCACTGGTTGTAGTTGTTGGTGTAGTTGTAGTTGGTGTAGTCGCTGGCTTGCTATCGGATTTTATGGTTTCTGTACCTACAACCTTGAAAGCACCGTCTTTGAAAGTAAACGTTGTTTTTTCTTCACCTAGAACTATAGCTTCAGCGTCACCGCGAACTTTTCTAGTCCCTACCAGATCATATACACCATCTTTATTAAGATCTACTTGCTCTAAAGTGTTGAAAAATGCTGGTTTACCCTCTACAACAGGCTTTACACTCAATAGGGGTTGTACCTTATCACCTGCGAAAGACAATATGTAGGCATCTGTCGTACCGTTGTTACCACCGGAGAATGCTGTAAACATTACATCATTTGCTTTATCCCCGTTAAAATCACCAATCCATTGAATTTCTGGTTTATAGCCATCGAAACCACTGATGTTTGCGTCTTTCAATGTGTTTGTTTTGCCATCCACAACAACCAGGTTGATGTTGCTTACATAACCAAGCTCATCTGCTTTGTCACCGATCAGATAGATTTTATCTTCGACGCCGTCTTTGTTCACATCGTTAACTTGTTTTCTGATAAGAATGGTTTTATCTGTTGTCTTAACCCCTTGCAATGCGAAAGGTTGACCAACAGTCTGTTCACCTAGTGCAGGTTGCTTAAATGGGTCTTCTTTAGTAGTTTCTGATTTGCTAACTTGGAATTCACCGTTTTTGTAAGCGAACCATACTTTTTCATAGCCTGTTACCACTGAAGTAGCTTCGCCATGGAGGATTCTGATTCCAAGAAGTTCGTTCACGCCATCATTTTCCACATCAACCGCTTCTAATGTTCTGAATAATGCCCGTTCGCCTTTCACCTTCAAATCCCCACCCAGAATAATAGAAGGCGTATCATTCTTGAAAGTTACGATTCTAGCATTGGTAGAACCTTGGTTACCACCGGAATACGCAGTAATCATCACATCAAGTGCATGGTCATTATTGAAATCATTCACATAGCTGATTTTCGCGTTCAAACCATCGAAGCCTTTAATCCCTGCGTTTAACACTTTATTTGTTTTTCCGTTTACAACGATAAGATTAATATTGCTGAAGTCAGGAGATTCATTTTTATCACCAATAAGATATAAAGTGTCTTTCACGCCATCCAAATCAAGATCAACCGTTCTTGTTGCTATCAATACTGTCTTGGCGTTCGTCTGAACTCCAGCTAGTGTAAATTTTTGTCCCACTTGATTAGTGGATGGTGCTACTGTTGAACTGGTTGGTGTTGCGGCAGGATTGGCCATTGCTTGGGATGAAAAAGATGCAACTGCTGCTACGCATAATGCAACGGATAATGTTTTCTTTATTTTCATTGTGTTACCTCCGATGTTTTTTTTAAGGTTGGTGTCGAATACAGACTTATTATATTCCTACAAACCTAGGACAGTGTTACGGCAAGGTAACATTATCCTATTGAAATAAAACAATACCTAAATAAAATATCCAAATCAGAGGAACTTCAAGCGCTAAATAATGCCAATTCATTTAAAGGAGAGCGGTTGCGAAATTAACGAGAACGCTTTCATTAGCTATATCACGGGATTTGAACAACCCTACTTTTTTTTAATAGTTTGATAACAATTCTGTAAAATCAATTTGATCTAAGTGAAGTTCAAACCTATGTTGCCTCTATACCCAGATTATATTGTTTCATAGAATAACACCTCGTTCATGCTGATCTAATTAAACTTACCCAAAATTTTATATTTGCATTTATTTTTTCGTGAGTCTAGTACGCACTTCGAAGTAACCATCTTACTTCATTGTGTGTATTTCCTTTTTCCATAGTTAATACCAATACAAAATGGGCTATCCCAAGTCTTGATCAAAGACTTTAAGGATAGCCCGCTATTAAAAAAGAGTCTAAAGCGTCTCTGTTGTAAGTGTGAACCCTTCGATCACGGCATCTTCGTCGACCTCGATCAAGATGCAGCGTCTCCCATGATAATTTACCTGTTTCACATATTTTAAATCCTGTGGGCTGACCGAAATCGTAGCTACCTTTGTTTCGATCTTTATCGATTTTGTAGTGAATTTCGGCATCACGCTGCTTGCCTTCATCTCATAGTGCTTATCGTCTACGATGGTTTCAAACGCACGTTCCACTTTTTCCGTCGTCACGTCTTCAACGCCGCTTACCTTCAGCACGCGTTCCACATCTCTATAATCGAGCTTCGGAGGTTCTTCCTTATCATCGTTGGTTTCGATGACCTGATGGATTTCCTCGTACAGCTGAGCAATGGTGGTCGCGTCAAGTTGTTCACCCGCCACTTCCTTCACGATGTCTTCAAATATAGCTCTCTCTTCCAGTGCCGTCACGGATCTTTCGGCATTCAAGACCTCCCCGATGAAATGGGGATCTGGAAAGTTCGATTTTCCCGTACAATACAAAATGCGGTTCACATCGGAATAATTGTCCGTCACGCTTGGGTAAAAGAAGCCCTGCTCCGGCGTACTTAGCTTGACGATCGGATCTACAATGACATTGTACTTGAATTCCCGCTCCACATAATCAAATAAGAGAGCCTTACGTTGCTTCTCCGTGGAATTCACACTGCATAGAATAAACGGATGTGCGAATAGTTCGTTTTTCTCACTTTCCTCGGCTTCATCGTTTCTATCTTTGGTTGGGCGGTAATATTGTCCGCGAACGAAAGTGATCACCGTATCGCGTTCATAATGAGTATCCGCCATCATTCTGTCCACCAACAGCAGCATCAGGTCCTGCCATTCATCCGGATCCCCAGTCACCAAAGCTTGGTGAAGCATCACCTGCGCTGGCTCCTCCACTTCCGCCTGAAACTTCAACTCGAACAATTTCTGGTCCAGTTCGCCGGTTATGAGTTTTTTGAAATTGCCCATGTACAGCTCCTGCTTCTCTCTGTCCACCATTCCAAACGGCAGGCGCTCCCAATGATAGATCTCGTTGCTTTCCTTCATAATATACACATTGAGAATATCGTAAATATTCATTAAATCGTGATCCAGCTTAAATTGCTTGCGTATATGCGCGACTTCTTTTTTTATCATGATTCGTTAGACAACTCCTAGGAAGATAAATTGGTCTTATCAGTATAAATGATAAAAAAAACCTTCGCTATATTAGTTGAACTTAAAATTTTTCTATTAAGGTAAGTGCGTGACTGCGGTGAATGTTTGGACTTCCCCTCCATCACTTTTCCTTTTTAGAATGCTTTTAGTTCAACTTATATAGAAGGTTTTTTACGTGTTGCTTCTAATCAATTAATGGCATGCTCTAATGCATAATCTTCAAGCTGAATATCTACCTGTTGATCCATGGCTAGCTTGGCTAGCTGCTCACCAAGAAAGGGTCCCATCGTTAATCCGGATGATCCTAGTCCATTAGCAACAATTAGTTTATTCCAGCCTTGAACCCTTCCTAACACGGGAAGAAAATCCGCAGTAAAAGGACGGAACCCTACTCTAATCTCATTTAGGCTGGAATCTGCAAGACCGGAAGCCGTTTGAAGACCTTTATTTAAGATTTCTTGCATTCCACCTGCGGTTACTGAGGTATCATAACCTGTGACATCATTTTCGTGAGTAGCACCTACCACGATATTTTGATCTGCAAATGCAAGTATATATTGATCTGTAGGCGGCATTACCACAGGCCATTGCTCTGTACTCGCTTGTTGAGCAAGCTTCAAGTGCATAATTTGAGCCTTCTGATAACGCACCTGGAGCATGATCCCATGCGGATGAAGCACAGCGTTAGACCAAGCCCCTGCGCACACAATCACTTCATCCGCTGTGAGTGTCTGTTCTCCTACACTAACCCCTTTAATTTCATGATTATCATGCTCTAAAATAGCATCGCCCTCAATCAACTGCGCACCGTTACGCTGTGCCGCTCTTAGCAAAGCATCACGTAATTCACGTCCGTCCACTCTTGCTGCACCCGATACATGCAGCGCATGATAACCTTCCGACAATAATGGAAACTTCTCTTGCGCTTCAAGATCCGTCAGCATCGTAAGTTCCCCTATTTCAGGGGCGTCCTCTCTGCGCAGCTCCGCTCTTTCTTTCATCGCGAGTAATTTTTTCAAATCATCATGAATACATATTGCTCCCACCTTTGCGTATCCAGTCTCGGTTTCTCCGGCCTCTTCCAACTCTTGAATAAGTGCTGGATAAAAGCTTGCTCCCGCTTTAGCAAGGCGATACCATGCTTTGTTTCTGCGTTGAGACAACCATGGGCAAATAATCCCTGCTGCTGCATCTGTTGCTTGTCCAACATCTTTACGATCTATAATGATGACCTCAGCACCTAACTTACTTATCTGGTATGCCGCTGAAGCCCCTAATATCCCTGCACCAATTACAATAACCTTTTTCATGTCCGAAGTCCCTTCAGTTATTCACTTTTAATTAATAAGTATAAAAAGTATGGAGCACCGATTAAAGCCACGATCACTCCTGCTGGTATTTCAGTATTGGCTACTACCATTTTACCAACTACATCCAAGGTAGCATAGCATACACATGATTCGAATTGCTATTCCCTATATTCCCTGCCAGACACAACTTTATCATTTGATATTGTGAGCATCCAAGGCAACATTTGCTGTATGAGAACTTGGGATTTAATGTAGAGTGCGCTCAAAAAAAGACGCTCAGGGAAATCCCCTCGCGTCTTACTTATGTGTATCTTTGGGCATCTACTACCCTAAGTAGGCCAATTATTTTGAATCTACAACCGGAACCGAAGCTGGAGCTGCAACTACCCCTTCATTCTTCTGCAAGTTCTCTTTCACTTGTTCTGCCCCTAAGGACTTCACAGGAGCACCGATGCTGAAACTGTCGATGATCTTCCCAAGAGTGGCTTGGTCAAAGTCTTCTTGGGCATACAGTTCAACGGTAAAGCCATCTTTTTCCCAAATCACAATTCCATTTGCAAAATAAACTTTAGTCCCGTTAATTACTTCTGTCTTCACTTCTTCCGTAGTACTGATCCCATTGTCACCGCCCTTGGAGATTAGGAAATTAACAGCTTTATCCCCGGAGTTATACTGCACTTCAACCATGCTGGTCCCCTGAAGAACAACATTCACAAACTCATAGTCTGCCATCCAGGTTGGTGCCGGGAAGTTCATTCCAAGCTCTGCACGTGCTTCATCCAGGGTTAACTTAGCTGCAACTGGCAATTCAATGGCAACATTCTCCCCGCCTTTAGTCTCTTCAGATGGAGTCATTGACTGTGCAGCCGAAGGGATTTCCTTATCGTATTGCGTGATTTCGAGATTTCCTACTTCAAACTTTGCCATGATCGATTGGAACATATCCTGTGCATAGGAGGTTGCAGAGAATGCTCCACCCAAACAAATTACTGCACTACCAATCACTATTGCATTTCTCCAGCTGCTTTTTTTCATCGTTATCCCGTCCTTTTTCTCTGATTTGAGTTCAAGAGCTCCGTGGTCCAGCTTGTATACTAAACGGTTATAAATTCTTTCTTTGGTGGCAGTGTTATCCTGTTCAACATTCTCAAGCAGTTCTATGGTTTTGCTGAATTTTGTGAGATCATCATTTTTCTTATTCATGGTTGAATCCTCCTGCTTTTAAGGAAATATGCAGTTTCTTCAGACTTCTATGCAAAACGACACCAATATTGGACTCACTGACTCCCATGATCTGTGCGATTTCGGAATTTTTCAGCCCAGCCCCATATTTCATTGCAATGATATTACGTTCCTTCTCACGCAGCTTGGAGAGCGCCTTAAACAGTGCTTGATTATTATCCTCACGAATCGCCAGTTCCTCCGGAGACGGCTTGGGAAATATGAGCTCCAGTAAAGAATCTAGTGAGGTGTAGCTTCTTTTCTTCTGCCCCCGGAAGTAATCCGTCACAGCGTTCCTTACAATGGCAAACAGCCAAACCTCAAAATTCGATTTTTCTTCTGAAAAGCTATAATACTTACACATCACCGTCTCAAACACCTGACTGCAAATGTCCTCTGACACGTGGTGGTTATTAATACGATAACTAATATATTTGTAAACACGTTTGTAGTACGTATCGTACATCCGGGTAAATTCCTCTTTTGACATCATGGCACCACGTGATCTTTCGATATTCTTGTAACGGTCCGCAGTACCCTGGATAACTTCCATCTTCACCCTCCTTCCACCTCACCTTCATCGAAAAGCTAAACAAATTGCGCAATTTGTTGTGAAGAAACTTACATAAGTTAATACGTAGAAAAGCCCAAACCATTAACAAATGTTTTGATAATTGTGGGATGGTGGGAAACGGGTGAAAGATCACAATCTGCGAAAGCGGCGATACTTGAGTTGCGGGGTGGATATATGTGAGGGAGAGAAGGAGAGAAGCTCAGCGCTACAATTCAATGATTTCATAATTATGTACTTCAAGACTTTCAGAATCTATACAAAACACTTGTACATCCAGTTCATCTATAAGCTTTTCCATGTGATCTCTTTCTATATAACTGTTATCATAACATGTTCATTCCAAGTACCGCCTATTAACAGGATGTTTTGTATTTGCCCAATTTAAAAATCCTGCCATTATCCAGCGGGATGCTTGATAAATGGCAGGACAATAACCTTACTTCATTTTCACTAACTTTAAATATTCCGAACTTCCACAACCTTTCCTAAATCCACAAACTGCTCATGATCGACCTTCACCTTCACTCTGCCCTTTCGGCGTTTCTCACGCCATTCACGAAGATCTCCCTCCGTTTCTAAGCGAAGCTCCGCGATTTCCAGCGCTCGGTCTAGGACATATTTGCTTGTGTAAAGGACCGTATTTATTCCCTGTCCCCCTAAAGCAATGTGAGGCTTTAAAGGTATCCATTCCTCGACTGTAAATCTAACATAATCTTTCTCTTCCTTATGAGGCTCAGGGACGATCTCCTTTATTTCCTTCCGTTTCACCACTTCCCAATCTACCACTTTACCCACCCAATGAATCCCTGTCTTTGCAGGATCGATGAATTTCCTTCTGGATTGGCACATCGCTACATATTCGATTTGGGTTATTATCTTCTGGCTTGCAAGGTTCTTCAAAGGTACATGGTAAAAAGAATGCTGCCTCGCCACCTCGACTTGTTCGGGTCCCCGGACAGAACCAACAAGAACATTTTTACCCGCGAGTTGGTTGGCATAGTATTCTTTCGTGCCGCGCGGACGAGTCGAGCGTTCATAAGCTTTTTCCGGACTATCCTGAATAATCTCTTCCAAGAATCGCTCAACTAGGCTCGTAGAATTCGGTAGGAATGGCAAAGCGCCAATGTTCAATAGCTCGATGCTTTTATAGAATCGGTGGGTCTTATACCGCTCCTCATCCGGGTAGGGGAATAACACATAGGCGCCAAACATGCTTCGCTCATATTCTCCCGATCCCTTCTCCTGATACACAATGGCATCCCGATAACGGTGCATGGTGTTGATGTCATCCTCTTCAGGACCAGGCTGCCTATAAGTGCGGTGATAGGAAGTCCCTTCATAAGCCGGATTTAACCGATATTTCGCATCAAAAACATACTTATACTCTTTGATTTTGCCAGCATCCTTCTTCTTCAGTGTCAGCACATTATCCGGACGCTGATTGAGCGTCGGTGCCTTATCCGAGCTAGGAATCGCATTATAATACAGGATGAACTGCTCTCCGTTAACTGGATTCTCGTACACCATCTTAGCGCTCTGCGAGCGGTCAAGGGTAACAAAAATACCATTTCGATTCACCTTAATAATATCCTGCTTCACCAGTTTATACTTCTGCCCCAGGAGCTGATTCAGCTTCAAGAAACACCAATACTCATAGAGCTGCGCGACATCCTTCATAGACAGTCGCAGCAGATCACCTTGGATCGACAAGCCTTTGAGCAGCATTAGATAACAGCGATAGACCTCGCGGTATCCATGGGCCATCTGCAGCACCAGTGTAACGGACATCTGCCTCATTACTCCAGCCTCACGCAAAAAATCCATCTTGAGCACCCGCTCTAGTTGAGTGAGCATGTTGTCTAACCTTTTTATAAGTAATGGATCTGGGGTTCGGTTTTTAATCTTCCAGCGACCCTTGAGCTCTTTCAGCTTTCCATGAATGCGTTCCAGCATCCAGCGGATGAACCGGTTCTCATTAGTATCATAGGCGAGGCGTCTTCGTGTCTCCATTAAATGTGTGGCTGTGTAATTTCGGCTGCCGATGGTCAAGAATCCATGGTTCATGTCTTCTCTTAATCGTTCGGGATGCTTCGCGAGCTCGCGGATGTTCTCTCTTCCTGCCTTTTTGACCCGATTGGCATCCACTAGTCGGCGGTCCTGAAGCAGAGCGTAATTGGGATTCTTGTTAATCCGCTCAACGGCATCCAAGAGCTGTCTAAACACATGCTGAAGTATGGTGAAAAACTCCGTCAGGCTCTGATGCTGCGTCTCCCGCAAGCCTGTTAGTTGGTAGGTTTTGCGCAAAAAATCAAAAGCCAAGTTATAAATCTGCTCATTCACTTCATTTAAAATATTCTGGTAATCCAGCTTGTAATCCATTTTAGAGGGGAAGATCTCCATCTCTACCCGCAGCAAAGCCTGTCCCGAACTGCGGATCTCCCATTCCGTCAAACCGACCTCATTCCCAAAGTTCAGCACACCCGCAAGAATAGACTCACCTAGGGGCTTAATTGCCTGCCGAAGCAGCACATTTTCATGATAAAAAGAGAGGTTAGCAGCGGTCTTCCTCTGGATCACCAGCTCATACGACTGTGTCTCATAAAAACAAGGAAAAACAGACTCCCCCGGCTGCCAGTCCACCATCCCGTGAGCTTCAGGAGAAAACACTTTAATCTGAACATTACCAAGCCGTTCGGAGCATGTAATCCCAAACTGAGCATTTACCCACTCCTGACTAGAAGAACGATGAAGCTGCAAGGTCTCCACAGTAGGATGATATGGCCTTCCTTGAAGAAAAAGCGTAAAAAGCTCCGTTTCTACACGGAGCAATTCTACCGCCTGATTAAGAGAGCCAGTATGAGGTGAATCCATCTTCCTCCAGCCTCCTAAGCATAAAAGCCAATTTACGCGCACTTTGTGGATGTTTGGCTGTAGGGGGAGTTTGTCCAGCAGCCCATCTCAGGTAGAGTGGAGAAGCATCATTGTCCATAAGATCTTCAATATTTACCGTCACACCAGATCCTGTACCAAGAGCCCCTTTCATCAAGTTCAACAATACCCGGCGAACCGAAGAATGGCTCCCTTGAATGCGCGGCAGTATCTTTTGCAGCAGTTGCCAGTCAAAAGCTTCTTCCTCACTCATCAGCTTGTACCGTTCGTTATAGATCATATAGAAGCAAATCGCATCGCGTACCCGGAAACCTACATGAGCATGGACATCCTCAAGCAAAGCATTGATCTTAACCAATCTCTCTGTCGTCCGGACAACTAGCTCTTTGTTGGCATCATAGGCATCCACTAGCTGCAAATAATCGGAGCGCAGAAAAAGATGGTTCAGTTCGGCAAGATCAGCGGGATCTTCCGTCTCTTCCTGCTCACTCATGTCCGGATACTGCTGCAGATTGATGTAATTGAACTCCAGTGTGTTAGCTCGGTCCAGTACCTTTTTGCTAAAAGGATGTGTCGTTTCGTCCATGTTCACAGTCCCGATCAAGAACACATTCTCCGGGACACCTAGGCTGCCAAACTTCACTTGATCCTCAGACGTATCCAGCATGGTAGAAGATATGAGATCCTGAGTCTGGATCTTCCCCTCCCGCCAGTCCTGCGTTTCCAGCACACTTAACAGGTCACTGAAGTAATGCTCTACCCGCGCCAGATTCATCTCATCCATACAGATAAAATATGGCTTATGTCCATTCTCCGGCTTCCGCGCCTCTACTAATACTTCCGTAAGCGGACCCGGTTTGAACCTGCCCGAAAGATCCTTGTACCCCAGCAGATCCGCAGGATCACTCCAATCCGGCCGCACTGGGATCAAGGTAAACTGACCGTTATTCCCCGTTGCACCAAGAGCTTCTGCAAACAGCTTCACCAACCGAGTCTTCCCTGTTCCGGATATGCCTGCCAGAATGACAAAAGGCTTAGTCTTTAGCGAGAGGTAAAAGTTTTCAATAAGGTGCTGAGGGAAGAAGAAACCTTTGCGACGGATGTGGGATTGGATTTGGTGGAGGATAGAGGGGATTTCGACGTCGTTAATTGGCTCAGGTACCGATTCCATATACTCTGTCACTGGCTCTACCTCCAAGGTGCTTGCCGTTTCGTTAAGCACACGCCGTTCCACATACAAACGGTAGTTTTCCATTACATTTTGAAGATCTCTTACTAATTGTTCGTCAGACGGAACTTTTCCACGCTCATACTTCACATAGGCAATCGTCGATGCTTGATAATCGTTTCCCAGTTCTCGACCCATTAGATGAATATTTTCATCCTTATTCATGTTTTCAAGCGGTATGAACTCTCGAACTTCTTTCGTTTTTGCGCGAAGATACACGTATGCTTCTTTACGGCCTTTTTCTCTTATTGGAGCCGTCACTCCTTGAGCGAGTGTTAAATACACAGTACTCATATCTTCTGCAAAAAGATAAACGACATATTCTCCGCGTTGAATAGTTTGCGTGACACGCTTGTCCAAAATTGCTAGCCAAGGGATGGCAGCCCATCTTCCTTTTCCAATAGAACCTTCAATAATATAATAATCTTCTGATAGGAACGGCAAGGCTTTCAACTCATTAGGGATTGCCTGACGTAACAGGAAACCTAAAGGATGGCTGGCTGAGCTATCTTTTTTAGCCAGAACATACCTATCCATAATTTCGTCTAAATATTGCTTTATAGAGAATTCTTTTAATGCTGTGTTATAGTTTTCTAATTCTTGTTGTGCTAACTCTTTAAGTTCAACTAATCCTTCTTCACCTAGCTGACTAATAATAGTGCTTTGAAAACCCATTGAGTTATCTTGTGTGTTAAAGAAAATAATACTTGATAGCGCATTAACTGGACTACTAATAATATCCTTAAGTTGGCTCGGAGTAACCTCTGCCCAGCTTTCCCGTCCTGGAGGATGATCTACCCGGTTTCCTCTATCTTGCTCAGTGACGAAATAGTTAAGAAACCGTTCCTTAATGCGATCAAACGATACACGCTCCCGATGAGAGCCTCGTAGCTCTTCGATTAAAGATAGGATTAGGACCATCTTATATGATTTTTGTTTACGCTTGAAAATCTGTTTGATTGTATCTAGTAATGGCATGGAGTCCTCCAAGGTCGTTAACGATTTTTAGTATTCGAAGTAATTTTCTCTACATGAAGCTTTCGGATCGCTAGGTCTGTAATATTAGCTTGGCTCAGTTGGTCATAAATAGATTGAATTTGTATTTGTGAAAATAGTGGTTCAGGATTCTCCGCCTTTAGTCGAAGTAGTTTTCTAGAGATAAACTCACTCAACTCCACATCATAAATAACAAGCTCATCTGATTTAATTTGCCGCAGCTCTGGATCTATGCTAAAGCGGCATCTCATAGTAAATGAAATAATCGATACAGATTTCACTTTAGGAATGCCCTTAAGAAGACTTTCAACGGCCTTTATGTGTCCATAATTTTGCTTCAGCGGATTGTACATCTTGTAACGATTGCTCACCGACCATTGCTGATCCGTCCGCCCACCCTTAATTTCCCCATTGTAGTTCTTCGTTTCAATGACAAATAAGCAATACGGAGAAATAACAATATGATCAATCTGGGCATATCCTGTTCGAGACTTGGGATTAGGGAGCAGCAGATCGCTTAACGATTTACACTCCTTGGGGAGTTGATCAAGTTGAATATTGATTTTATGTTCGCCTAGCTCTCCAATTCGTGTGGAGGCAACTTTAGGCTTTGGCTTAGAAGTCTGTACCTTTTGCACCGCCAGCGGCTGCTTAGGATCTGATTTTTTGAAGAGAGACATTAGGGCTTTAAACATAGCAAAACCTCGTATCAACTGGATTTACAATATGTATGGTAATTCGACAATATGGGAATGTATCCCTTCCAAAAATAAACACAAGAAAAAAGACTGCCGTGCTGACAGCCTAAACAGGAGTATACATATGCTCTTTGATTAAGATTTAATCTGAGGGACCAGAAGGAGTAGTTAAGGCATTTGCAAGCTGCATACCGTCTTGTAGTCCTTGCAGATACAGACGTTCATTAAGAATGGATTGCTTCATTTGAAGCTTATCCTCCCAATACTCGAACTCTGGCATGCGTGCAATATCCATGGAGTCAAACAATGCCTCAAACGCCTTGCTCTCTTCTTCAAAAGCATGTCTAGACTCAGATTGATATTCTATCTGTGCAGTTACCTCATTTAATCGACCCTGAATCGTTTGTGTAAACCACGCTGGAAAGCTCACTATATCTCCCCCAAGACAGAAGTATAAACGAAAAGCCTCTGGATATTCGTTCTTCTCTTGATACATCTGGTTAATGAGTTCATCTACTTTACGACTCTGGGCTTGAACGGCTTCATTTCCACTGAGTGGAATCCCCTGCTCAAGTGATCTCTGACCAAGTTCATTCAGCTTACGTTTTTCCTCCTCATATTTCTGCGTCAGATGCTGCATTACATCCCCTCCTTCCTGGCAAAGCTATGTCTGTAGACGATGTATTGAATTTTTAATGCGTTTATCGGTTTATTTTATTTTAATTCGATATTCGCATTAAAACAACAGTTACCTCGCATACAATTTGGTTAAATTGTGAGGTGACACGGAAATGAGACATCGCAAAGAGCCCCCAGGTGACAAAAACATCATCGGGACCCGAGTTATAGCTATTCGAAAAGCTAAACGAATGAAGCAAAAGGATTTCCTTGCCAGGTTGCAAACCTTCGGTTTAGATATTAGTCCGACTAGTTTATCGAGATTGGAGGGTCAATATAGGCTTGTGCAGGATTATGAGGTGGTGGCTATTGCAAAAGCGCTGGAGGTTTCTGTTGGGGATTTGTTGGGTCAGGATTAATACATATTTATAAGTTGATTTTTTGTTTAGCTCTCCATTATTAGCTTGCTTCATCCTACAAAGGATAAAAGGAGGGGCTTCCCCTCCTTCATTTATCTAATATTAATTAAAGAAAGCCGTTGACGGATCTACCCCATGCAATGGAACAACTAGTCCTCTATCTAAAAAACGATTGAATTCTTCACAAGCTGTTTCTGGTATCAACGAGCAGCTGTGGCAAGCGGCTAAATTACATGAATCAGGCCCTTGCAAGCCAATTTCAGTACAAACCGGGTCGGCAGAGCACCATCCCGCATTACTAAATGCTTTACGAATAACTGCCTCCAGATAACCTGGCTTTCCCATTCGTACCAATCCGCCCATGGTCCCATCGGAATCACCTGCAGCTGTATAAATAAGGACACCGCACATCGGATTAGATTCGTTGTCGGAAACATACAGTCGTTCCCTTAACGAAGACGAGCTGTATCCACATTCGAACACGAGCTGATTGATAAGTAAATGCGCAAAAGTATGGGCCATAATGAAGCGCGGTGTTATTTTTTTCTCCTTGGTTCGGCGGTTAGCTACTAAATGCCTATATCGTAAACTTAAGGGCTTACTTCTTTCAGATACTTGTATTCTTCCTTCCCATTCCCTTACAAACTCCTCATTGAAATTAAAGAAAACCCCTTCCCCAAATACCACATAGCCCGGTAGCCATTCGTCATTTTTATTTTCCGGTTGTTTGCGCCAGAGCATAGATTTTAAATCCTCAATATCATTTTGTTGGTCGTTGAAAACTCGGGTAAATCCGGTTAAAACGCGTGTTTCTTTTAATTTTTCTACTAAGTGAATATTGGAAAAATACTTTGATATCTCGAATAAGTTATTTTTGTATAAGCCGACGGGAACAGGTTTGATTTTTAATTCTTCCTGATTTATTTCACCATTTAATACTTCATACTCCTCTTGTCGAAGGACTGCTTCCATGTCAATAGGCAGTTCCTCTTCACTACCTGGATCTTCATCTCGTGACTCTCTCACAAGTAATGCCCGACGGATATCAGAATCAGAATATCCATTTAGTTCAACCAGAAATTGACCTTTTAACTGTTGGACTGTTTCGTCTAAGCTCAAACTTGCACGTTTGGCTAAATTTATAATACTTAAAACCTGGTGGTGTTCAAAATATGATAGTAATTCAGATATTTGTTTATTGCTGTTTCCAGGAATGTAAATGGCACTGCGTACTTGTGCAAAATAAACATTAGAGGCACTTCTCAAAGAAGCCCTAAGATGGCAGGTACAATCTACCCCTTCGTCAGTACCAAGCCACGGACGCTTACCCTGGCATAAGAAAACTGTTCCATCTTCACATAATGATTCACTTAGTTCTGTTTTACCTTCGTCATTTGCAGACGTTATACCGTACAGCATTCGAGGCTCAACTCCGCATTCACACTTTACTTGCATAGAGGTGAGCGCCCCTCCTCCCGTGCTTACCAAGTACATTGTTTTTTTGCATGAAGGGGTCTTTTGTTTATGGACCCACTCCCTCCAAGGGAAGTCTTGCAAATGGCCTCTTTCACATATAGCAATGAATGGTGCTTGTACTAAATAGTTTTTATATCCTTTCTGTTCACAACCTTTGCACAATTCATTCTTTTTTTCATAATATTGCAATTCATTCATTTGGCCGCAAAAAGTACAATAATGCCATTTTGGAAAGCGCAGAAAAGGTACAGTTAAGAACATATTCATATCCTCATCACCGCTACTTCTTGTCCGAAAGTCTGGCGGTAGCCGGAAATGATCCACGCCTAGCAACCGTTCTAAACGCCACTCTTTAATTTTATACTGGGACAAATCTGTAGAATCCATTTTCCCATGTCGATCTTTAAACCAATGATCCAGTCCGCTACATACAGACGAGATTCCATTCTTAGAAATTGACATTGCTCCAGGACCGAACGGTGAGATTAATTGGGCTCTGCGTATCGGATACTTCATGATTCCAACTCCTCTATATCTTGAAGTACGTATAACGTGCTGATTTCACCTAAACATGAAGAATCCACGTTCCGCATGGAATTCGGTGTAGCCCAGGATATTCTTTTGGTTGTTGGGTCCACATAAGAACCGGCTGAATAAAGCAACGGATACTCATCAGTAGTACTCTTTTTGGACCATTCGGACGGGCGTAATGTTTTCCATTGTGATATACGGCGTTCAAAAACCTTCTGAACGTTATTCATTTCTTCCTGGTCAATTGATTTAACTCGTTCACAGATTCTTTGCCATAGCTGAGACAAAAGTTCTTCTGGCACTGGTGAAGGAGAATCAACCTCATTCAAATGGCCAAACTGACGCACATAACCTACCATAACAGCGTGCAGCATTCGGTCTACTACTGTAGGAGAGAAAGGCGTGACGCTCGTCGGCTCCACCTGGGCATACAGTTTTTCATGGTAACTCCGGAATTTCTCAAAGTGAGAGCGATCTCTGGGTTTTGATGCGCTGTACAAAGTTACGACCAACCCCGGCCTTTCATACCAACGCCGACCTATACGTCCTGTAACTTGGATATATTGAGCTGTGGTTTTAGGTTGGCCTATAACAGTCATTAATGAAAGACGATCAATGTCAACCCCAACCTCAATGATGTTTGAGGCTAGGCAAACGTCTGTCACAGTCCCTACACCTTTTTGTATTTTTAGTTCATTGATTGCTGAGGCAACTTCGTCACTAGATAACCGTGAGGTAAGCTCCTTAATCTTATTCAAATGCCTTAATTCTTTAAAATCCAGATTTCCTCGGTTTTTAATTACTTTTAGATGGTTAGGTATGTCTGATTGAAGCAAAGACACTGTCGTGCCAAGCTCCCTCAAACTGTTAAAAAAGATAAGCAGCGTCCACCATGGATCTCTTTCTTTTTCGTCCATTTTCATTGGGGCTTGCAGAAGGGATGTTAATGAACGTACCTGTAATGTCTGCATAGACCCAAGACCTGGTGCATTCAGTCCTACATATTTTCTTCCTGGCAGTAGCTTCCCTTCTTTATCACGTGCATAAGTTGCAAAGAACGAGTCATCTGCATCTAATCCGGATGCCGGGAATAACGCTACATTCGTACGGTCGTAGATATCTTGAATTTGTTTCTGATACCTCCTAATCGTAGCAGTTGAACAAACAATTTTCGGTTTTACTCCATTGCTTGTCCGATAATCGGTACACAATTCTTCTATTAGAACTTCAAATATTCCGGACATAGAACCCAAAGGACCTGATATTAGATGCAGTTCATCTTGTATAATTAAGCCTGGAGGAGAACTGTCCCTGGTTCCATCTCTGCCGATTCCAAAAATAGAACGCGGCCGGGAGTTCCAGGCGAGTTGAGCAAATTTATCTACAGTGCCGATAATAAATGTTGGTCGTTTATCATAAATGTCTTCATCTACAACATAAACGGGTAACTTTTCACTAAATAGGCATTTATTATCCGTACAATGAATCTCCACCTTGCCATCCGCCAGCCTGTACCCATGTACACTGAAATTAGGCTGTGATCTAGCTTTAGTGTTTGCTTTTTTTCCTTTTACTGCAACAGACTTAATCTCTTTCAATCGAAGTTTCCCCATTTTCGCACCGCACCAAGGACAAGAGTTAATCAAAAAGGGATTGACATTACTCTTGCCGCTTCTCAATTCCATTAATTGTTTTTTGGCAATTACATGGTTATTTGGTGTTGTATCACCGCCAAGCCAAATCCCAATAGAAAACTCATCACTACCTAGTTGTTCTTGATGCCGACGCCGGATTGATTCCATAGCACAAATTAATCTAGAAGCTCTCTGGAATTGATCAGCCGTAAGCAAACGCAATGTGTAGCGCATCAGTACATGTACACCTGAATCATTTTTGTTCTTTAATCTTCGCATAAAGATGGAGAATGCGGACAACCCCAAATAGGCTTCTGTTTTGCCCCCACCTGTAGGAAAGAAAATGAGTTCCACCGTTTCACGCTCTGGGCAATCAGACTCAGCAGCTGATTCCATTGTCATCAGGATAAATGCAATCTGAAAAGCACGCCATTTACCTCTACTCTCCGGGATTACGGTCAAATCAGGTGTCCTGTAAGGTAAAGAAAAAGAAATAGTCTCATCTGCTATTTCAGCTTCCCGGATAGCGCCCCCTGTCACTTGTTGCAAAAGCATTGCTTCATTGGCTAACTTGAATGCACTTAATACAATCGGATCTTTTAAATACTCCAGCCCCTGTTTCATTCGCTTTACACATTTGTCGCATTCCTGCAAATTCCTTTCAGCTGCAGGAGTCAATGTTGAGTCTAGTTTCCTTGCTTCTTCCCATCGTTTTTTTATCCATTTCTCATAAAGGCGGACAATTTCCTCCAATTGATTCATTCCATTATTTGTCGAATCTATGCCCGCCAAATCTCTCATGGATACTACTATATCTGTCCCGTCATCTCTTGTTATATCTGGTGTCATACTTTTTGTTTCATAAGATGGTAAAAAACTGGTTTGTACAAAAGCGGCTTTGTCGTCTATAACTTCGCTCCAATCAGCTGAACATCCATGACCAACAGCATATGTTTTAGTTTTCCGGTACAATAAAGTAATGGAAAGCTCTTCTTCATCTAAAGCATCCAGATCCGCCATTTCAGGATAGGGCAAAATTGACGGGCTAAAATCTGGAGAAATAATTTCAGTTTTAAATGAAGCCTGAAAAAGACAAATGCTGTCTAAAGGAATATGCCCAAATGCTTGAGTCCGGTTGATCAGACTAACCGTAATAAGTCGTTCAGTGTCTTTGATCGGGCGTGAAAGTATATCCGCTTGAATATCCAACCCTTCCATACTAATTACATCTGTAGTTTCTCCGTGTTCCAATACCTCTTCTGGACCTAATAGTTTTTCAGCCTTTATCTTCACAACAAAATGTACCGGAACACGCACCCACCATCTATACGTCCTTCCTTCATCTCCCCCTTTAAACTTAACGGAAAACGGATAATATCTTCCTCCATCTACATGGACATTCAGTTCGCTGCCATGCGGAAAATCCGCCTTAAAACTAACTGCCATACTGCTTTGCTGGTAGGCATTTGCTGAAACCATATCCAGGTCTGGATCTTCATCGTCCACTTCATTACGACTATCAATGTTTTCCAAATCCTTTGAAGCATCTCCAAGAATAATAGGTTCAGTATGGTCCGGATCATTTTCTTTTTCTTCTATAAAGTCCTCTTTCTCGGTTTTTAGCGGATGAAGAACTGCTGTCCCGTAACGGCGTGTGGGTGGTTGCTGTAAAATTTCTTCTCCAGTTAATTGATCTTTATATGGCTTATATAAGTCATCAGCTCGATCGAAGAAGACGGTTTTATTGCTATTTAGAGTTATGCTTTTATCTGATACGCAAGGACCGATAAATTCTTCTTTTAAACTCTTATAGAGTGCCTCACGATTTTTTAAATTTGCAAGTAAATTCTTATTCATCTTTACTGTCCCCCCAAATGGTTGAAATCAATTAATGCTCTTAACTGGTGAGGCTCAACCTGGAAAACATTTTGACTTATGTATTCGATCTTATATGCCGTAAATGTTGCATCTTCAGAATCTGGCAAATGAAAGGTCATTTTTTGTTCAAGTTCCAATTTCCCAAGGTTCGATTTCTTAATTTCTTGAATCAGTAATTTTCGTATAACCATTCCAGCCCTATGATGCGCACGAAATAAGTCTTCTGCTTCCTTCCACAACTTTTCTGCATGATCTTCAAATTTAACAAGTTTCATGAGGGCTAAAAAATCATTATATTCCCTCGGCTTAATATTATCGTCTGAAGCCCAGTTTCTAAGG
Source organism: Paenibacillus etheri (assembly GCF_001012825.1). Taxonomy (GTDB): domain Bacteria; phylum Bacillota; class Bacilli; order Paenibacillales; family Paenibacillaceae; genus Paenibacillus_AQ; species Paenibacillus_AQ etheri. The sequence goes on along the minus strand of NZ_LCZJ02000098.1, from coordinate 46,279 downwards.
TTTATCTTATTTACCCGGGTTCCCCCATGCTTCCGGAGGTAGAAACAGATTTTTTCCGCCGGGTATTTAGCCGTATATTTGCGCAGCCTTTTTTTCCAGACATAATGACGGTGGCGCATTTTTTCAGCACGGTTTCCGATAAATTCATCAGCTTTGATCTGTATATAATCACGCCCAGTACCAGTTCTTATAAGTAAGTAACTGTCTGTATCCAATTCATTAACAGAACATTTTAATATCGGTTCCTTTGACTGCATTGATATCGTCCATATATTTTTTATTGAATGATCCTCAAAAAATATGCCTTTAGCATCTGCCAAACCAATTAATTTCGCACTGACATATTCCGTTGCAGTAAGGGCAGGCCTGTTTGCTATACTTTTTTCGATTTTTTTGTAATCAATAATTTGATCACTGACTTCTATTAATTCCCGGTAATCAATATCATTTGTATTTCTCATGTGTATATTGCATCCCTGTAGCAAGGATGAAATTGGGGAATGGGATTTTGTGAAATATTCCATTCTCGGTGTGTGGTATGACTGCCAGTCATACAGAATAATTTCAATACTCGAGGAGCGCGGGCAGTGAAATAGATAATCTGGATACCAGTAGGTTGGCCCCAAAATAATAAGTCTGTCAAAGAAAAAGCTCTTTTTTAATTTTGAAGGCGTAACCACTGAAAAAGACTTGTCCCATAAAAAAGTACGCTTTAATACTTCTTCTACTGCATTCAAATCATTGGCAGTTTTTAAAACCAAACCAGTGGAACGTTTATCTTTAAAATTTTCACGTAAAAAATCCAATACAGGTTTCTCCGGAGAGTTACGTAAAGCTTCATAAGTCTCCAGCACGGTATCAATATCCTTTTTCAAATCCTGGTACATCAGCTGACATTGTCGTGACAACCTGTTCAAATCCTTACTATTTATCAATTCGCTGTGCGCGGAGAAAGGAAGAGGACTAGCAGAGAGTATAAATCTGAATTTACGAAAATGTGTTAGTAAATCATTCAGAAGAATGTCGCCCTCATCCTGATTTAGAATTTGATACTCAAGCTTTTTTAACGATAAAGAATATTCAGCAAGCGGTTTTGAAGACACTTCATGAAATCGCAAGTTATAATTACTTGCCAGCTCAAATAATTTGCTCACGCTGGATAGAGTATTCATCTTGTCTCCTCCCAATATAACAATTCAATACCGCCGGGCATTGCCTCAAGGTCCAATTTTGAAAAGGGTGTCCTATTACTTTGAATATATTTATTGTTGATTTCCTCAACTGCAAACTCAAATTGAGGCTCGGAACGGTCAAGAACCACAATGGAGTTTGTATACTGAAAATCTTCTTTCCAATTTAAAAAACCATTGGAGCCTGAGTATATAATTATAGAAGTAGAGGTCAGATTTAAGTCAGGTTCATTTTTTCTCGCAAGTGAGGAAACAAATTGTGATTGATACGGGTCAACGCTGTGCTGAAACTGTCTAACCCGCAGTAAATCATTTAATGAACCTTTAATCATTTGATTATCTTCATAAATTGCAAACATTCTTGTTGTAATCTCACTCTCAAGCTGTTCCTTTCCACCTACAAAACAAATTCTGGTTTTAGGCTGCTTGAGTAAAGCTTGCGAGTGCACTCCAAAAATAGAATCTGTTAAGCGAGATTCTACAGTCATAGCTCGTCCCTTTTGGTTATTCGGTAAACGTTGGTTTTCATTCGGATTTAGTTGTATTTCCAATGCATTTTCCTTTGATATATACTCCGTTAAGCCACCTGCTTTTGTTGATTGTGTTTGTATGAGCAGCCTTTGCTCCCCTTGATAATCAGTAACACCTAGAAAAACCGCTTTTAATATCCGCTTGTTTTTCCTGTACCAGACAGGAGTATATTTCTCAAGCGAGGATAAACTTTGAAAATGAACTTCTAGCAAATCATCGGCAGAACTCTTTATGAATACTGAAGACAAGATTCCAACACCAATAAAAGGAGCGATATATTCCTTCGCTGGCAATGTCAAGGCAGCAGTCCATCTTTTACTCCCTGTATTTCTCAAAGCAAGTTCTTTCCCAAGATTAATAAAAAAAGTAGACCAATCTGGAATTAGAAACCAGCCACCAGTATCTTCTTTATAATACATCTCTAGCTCCATTTCCCTCCACCTCTCACATTTCCTTGGATTATCTTAGAGAGGAGTACAACTTATCATACATAATCAAAAGAGCGAGTGATTTCATAGATGCTTAATAGTTCCTATCGTCGTTCGCCCTTTCTGTGGTTTTTTTACATTTAATGGATTATATTCGATAAAACTAAATTATTTCCTCCTAAAATTCACCTGGGAAAACACAATAAAAGTAGATTCGAATATTATTGTAATTAACAGTAAGAAGTTCTACAGCGTTATGAAACCAGTGAATCGCACACGGCATGGGAGGGCGTTCGCAGATAACGGAAAAACAGCACCGACATCCGGCCTGAAAACTGCAAGGAGACAAGTTGTAGGAGTCCCATTGCAATGCACATGCACATCACGAATCCCTCGATAGCTTGAATAGTTTTCTGGATGCGCTGACGGTCTTGTTCGTTCGTTACCGCTTCGAGGGGATGCGTTCCCTCTTTTCTCAAATATCGGTTCAGCTTCGGCATCGACTTGCTCCAGAAGCGGTAACCGAAGTCATGGGTGACCTGCTTCATTTCCCGAAACGCACATCGGTTTTGAAGCGATAGCTGTACAAGCGGATGATATGTCGGTAGCTGTTAGGCCCAAATCCGTACTGACCAAAACGGAGTAGTGGCCCTCATGTACCACCAGCACGAAACGTAATTCCTGATACAAGCGCTGGCCCCAAAACAGATCCATGCACAGAAACTGAATCGGCCGCTCGAGTCACGAATATCCCCTTTAATTTGACTGACTTTCCTTTTTTAGTTGTCGGTTTCGTCTCGTTTTTTTTGCAGGGGGACGTTCGTAGGCAACCACGTTGATTTGGCTTTGGTCACCAGGTGCATGCGGGTTTCGGAAGCAAGATGGCACGCATTCGGCCGTTCCAAGGCCGGAACCGACAAGAAGTATCGATCCAAAAGCAGCAGCGCTTGACCGAAACCTTTCGCGGCTTCGAAGCCCTGTTCAATCATCTGAACGACATGGGAAGGTGTTTGTACTTCGCATTTGGACTTCTTCCAGCCCAGAATGGTTTGGACGCCGTCTTGTAGATTCATGAACTAGGGCAAGCAGAACCACTTTTGGGAATCGCCGACCAGGATTCCGATGGCGCCGAACTCCATTTATCGTATACCTGATACATAAGACTCTTCCTTCATACTTTTAGATAATTACTCCTATATTTCTACATAATCAAATCAAATACCTTTCTTTTTTGTCGATAAATCAGGACCACCCGTCCAACGGGTGGTTTGCTCTTGGGGTATAACCCCTTGTTGCCAAACTGCGCCTAAAGACGCTAGCCTGACAGCAGTTCTGTTCAGGCTCAGTGTAATTTATCATTTTCACTTACCCGTTAAACGGGTTTATTTCTTTTTGTTCCTTTTGTCGCTAAATGGATCTACGTACTCTTTTACACTCAGCTTATCTATGGCTTGGTCATGTGCTTCTTGTTCACGTATATATTAGGCTACGGTGGCCTCATTCAGACCTACAGTGCTTACATAGTATCCTTCTGCCCAAAATTTCCGATTTCCGTATTTATACTTGAACTGGGCATGCTTTTCGAATATCATGAGCGAACTTTTTCCCTTTAAATATCCCATGAATGTTGAGACCGCAATTTTCGGTGGGATCGCACCAGCATGTGAACATGATCGGGCATCATGTGGCCCTCTAGAATTTCAACTCCCTTGTACTTACATAGACGTATGAAAATTTCGATTAGATCTTTCCTCACTTGATTATAAATTTCTTTCCGTCTATACTTCGGGGTGAACACGATATGGTATTTGCACATCCACTTCGTGTGAGCTAGACTATAGCTCTTGTTTGCCATCTTTGATCATTCCATTCCATTGAGCCTGAACATCTCAATTCTATCGGAATGGTCTTGGTGGTCAAACCCTCGTTCCCTCCACCCGCATAGCGGGTGGTTTTTTGTTTCGCGCGTTTCACGCACTCAACTGGCTAAAGCCATAATAAAAATACACCCTAAATCCGGGTGTATTTCGCGTCTAAATGCTAGTTATAATGATTATAATGAAATGAAAACCTCAATCCCGCCCTCAGAAAACACTTGAAATTCCCGCCCGTCTAAATGTATTTTCGGCTCAGAACTCATGTTCTCCACCCCAGAAACCACTATATAAGTTCCCTGCTTAACTTGATTATCCAAATTGCTTTTGGACACAATAATAAATCTGACTTTATCTTTATATTGCTCATAAACGCCGGGAGAAACCGGGTATAATGGTATTCCTGTAACCTTCTCATAAGCATAAGCAGTTTCCCTAATGTCTTCAGTAATAACAACCACTTCGCATGCAGTATTTGCTACGTTCAATAATTTATCTTTTATTTCAATTGCAGCTAATTCATCCATCTTTAAAAGCGTCCCGTAACCATGCGCCGGCTCCTTTACTATAGCCAGATGCTTTTTACCATCTATAAAAAACCATTCAACATACGGCAGGTTAGCCATCACAGTCTCGGGCTGGTTCCGGCTTGATCCGGAGCCTCCAAGAACACTATCTACATGAGCAGCTGATGAAGAACAGAGTTTATTCCATATTTTTTCAAGTTCACTAAAGGGCCTTGTTTTAAGTTTGCCCGCCGAGGTCATTAATTCGATCCTCTTAGCTCTTTTGTCTATCCCGGTAAGCGTAATGTTAGCACCAGCCTTAATACTTTCCAGTTCTAACCCGATCATCTTCTCAATATCATTGATGACTTCATCAAATGTCATTTTCGTCCTCCCCGTAATTCCGGCGGAAATTTAAGTATGCTTGTATCCTCGCCCGCTCCTTCTACCGCAGCCACATCCTCAAGCCATTGTCTTAAAAAGGACTCCGTTTGCGGATCCTCACCGCCTGCTTTTCTGAATGTCACTTTATGCGGCAGGCTAATTCTTACCGGATTCCCCGGAGCCGGCCCATCTTCAGCGAGGCCATCTTTCAAATTAATGCCTGCTGCAAATCTGCGTATATCAGATACGAAATCAAGAACAATAACTTTCTCCTTATTTTTTGACAACCTTAAACCTCTGCCCAGCTGCTGAATAAATATTCTCCGGCTGTGGGTCACTCTCTGAAATACAATAATGTTCACATCCGGCACGTCAACACCCTCGTTTAAAATATCAACTGCACATAAAACATCAATTACACCGTCTTGAAAGTCGCAGAGTATACGGTTACGTTCTGCAGGATCCATTAAACGGCCGGCAGTAGTCTGTGAATATATTGCCGACGCGTTACAGAAACCGAGTGAATTAATACGGTCTCTCATTGTAGCTGCATGATCTATCGTACCGCAGAAAACAATTGCCCTTGGTTTACTTTGTTCCTGCCACACCCTTTTCAGCTCAAATACAACAGCATCGTCCCACTCAGTGATAAACAGAGTCCTGTTAATATGCCGCGGCGAAAAATTCCTTCCTTTTAATTCTCCTAGAGCTTCCCAGTTTATATTGTCAGTATACATTCTGTAATCGACATCAGATAAAAAGCCGTTACGTAAACCGGTAACAATATCCACACTAACAAGAGGTTCACCAAAATATTCTGAAAGATCAACATCATCCGGACGCCACGGTGTTGCTGTCAACCCAAGAAGAAATGGTCCGCATTCCGTACCAGCCAGAGTCTCTTGTAATACGGCGTTATACATTTGTCCCCCAACATGGTGGCATTCATCTATAATAATGAGATCAAAAAACGGCAGTTCTTTCCCTCTCTGGACATAATCAGCAACTGTATTTAAACATGCGAAAACGGCATTACTTTTTTCAAGACGCTCTTCGCCAGGCTGCTCATATCCGTTCCATACCGTTGTTTCCTGTTCCTTAGACAGAAACGGCCAGAAAGCTTTCTCTATCTGATAAACAAGCTCATTCGTATGGGCTATTACAAGAAATTTCAGTGGAGATATTGCGTTAATCCGCCTGACAGATTCACATGCAACAAAAGTCTTACCTAGTCCTGTAGCCATCACAATCAGGGCCTTTTTATTCTTTTCGTTAAATGTTTGTATTGCAGATCGAATGGCCTCCTCCTGATACTCACGCGGATTTCTGTTAAGTACGGGCATTTCCGGAAGTTTTTCCGCCCTGGTGATAAGCACCTTTGTATCCCACAGCTGTAGCGGAATTCCTCTGCTCATCAGAGTTCTTTGATGCTCCTTCAGCCTTTCATCAAATCCGTTTAAAGCTACAATTACTGGAACCTGAGCTCTGTAAATTCTCATAGCCTCCAGCGTCTGGTCAGCAACATCAACACCAACCCTGTTTTTCCAGTGTTTCATTTGGAACAGCCACCGTTTACCAGCCCGGTGCGCTAGAACATCAGCCCCGCGGTCACCGGATTGACCCACTAGCCTTATGCCTTCAAATCCTTCATGTGCCAGTAAACGTGAGACTACTCTTTCAAATGCCTGCCATGTGCCGGACTTTAAAATTATTTCACTGATGAAAGTACTCACTTTATCACCTTTTGCTGGAGAAACTCCAATGACAGTCTTGTTTTTTGAGAGATTCCTGTCTCAGTTGAACGATATTTAATATAGTTCACCATATCATTTAAACAGTTAAGATAAATATTCCTGATCCTTATTTGCGCTTTGTGTAATATTGTATCGTTTAATTCCGCCGGACTTGAGTATGCAACTTCCCATATCCCTCCATCGAAAAATACATGCGGATACTTTTTAAAAATATCAGTAATAACTGCCTCATCAATATACAATAGAAATAAACCGGTCTCCTTCATCTCTCCAAGCCGGCTGATATCAGCATTTTGATTAAGCATGTTATCAACCATTGCTCTTTTCTGTTCTTCGTCCATCTCGTCAAATATATCGGTGGCTGTTTCTTTTAAAAGCTCCGGAAGTTTCTCTTTTAACTGGATAAAGAATCTATAAACTTCTTCCCGGATTTTGTCCGGGCTATCCTCAAGTTTATCAGACCATCGGCTGTTTAGAATCTGCCATTCAATTGTTGAGAGGGCGTGTCTTCCGTGATATTGTTTTCCGGAAAGTCTCCGGTTCATATCATAAATGTAAAGTGCAACTTCAGCAGCTATCATCTGTTCAGGCCGGATCTGGAACGATTTAAACAATTTGTGGGTTTTGTCCAGGTAGACATCTATTTCTTCTTCCTTAAAAACAATCAGCGGAATCCCGTCAGTTTGCTGAATTGACTTTATCGGTAATTGAGTAATAAAAACATTTACATTCACAGGTGAACTATAAACACCGTCAGCCAGCATAATTGAACAGCCTGGTATAGATAAATCATCAGATTTGTTGGCATTCTGTGAGAGGAATTCCTTTGAAAGAGTATTCTCAGTGCCTTTCTTCTCACTGCATGATGTACAGCTCTTTTCAGCAGCCCTGTTTTTGGTACCGCAAACATGGCAGGTCCATGGTTCTTCAATTTTTGGCACCTGGGACATGCCACACTCCGGGCAAGAATACGCTGACTTGGGGATCTCATGTTTACAATCCGGATTAATACATGGCTTCCCTATTAATATGTAGCCGCAAACATTGCATGTATCATGTTCCTTCAAATTCTGCGCGCTGCATTCCGGACAATCAACCAATTCTTCAAGCGGCGGGGAATCAGCTTGTTCTACCAGCTTCCACCATTCTGAATCATCATAGTATCCGGGCAATTTCTCTAAGAATTTTTGATAATATTCTTTTTCTACATCCCTTGATATACGCTTAGGTTCATTGGAATCCCTATCCCAATATCCCATATATAAGTCGGCCTTCCCCGGCTTTCTGACTCTGCGGTACCCCTGATACAGTTTGTAGATATAGCTTTTGTTTTGATCCGCACCCGGCTGACTAGGCTGCAATGAGCTCTCCCCTCTTAAATAAGAGATGGCACGTTGCCATTCAGAGCTGCTGCGCTGAAAATCCTGTTTTAGAAAGTCTACCGGGACATGGTTTAGATGTACTTCACCTGATATTCTTCCGAATGGCCCGTCAATAGGATAATCCATAATTGTTTTCTTAAATTCATCTACAAATTCAAAAAAAGCTGTTTTTTCAGCTATCCGGATCGCCCTGCCATTCCTGATTAAATCAATTCCGTATTCAGTGCTGTCGTCGAATCTTTGGATACCGACCCAGCCTTTCACCTTTTCCTCAACACTCCGGATGTTTGAAGATTTACATGATGGACATTCAATCATTTCATCCGGAATTAAAGCTGTACAATTACCGCATCTTCTCTGCACCCCAATAATATGGTCGAAGTCATATCTGGCATGAATCTGTCCATGCCCTTTCCGTTCAACATATCTGTTAGAGCCCCAGACACAATGCTCAAATGCTTCGCAGGGTTCTCCGTTTACCATTATTCTGATTTCCCGCTTGGATAATACTGTGGCATAGCGCCGGCCGAGCTCAGAACGCACTTTTGGAAGTCCGTAATGAATGAGACGTTTGACAAACTGGCTGTTTGCATTTCCCTCAGGCCACCATTGGCTTATTTCAATAACTGTCCCGTGACTAATTCCCCTTGGTTTATCAACGGGATTTACAGGCAGCTGATAATTTTTAGACTGATTAATACTTTCAAGATCAATTACCACCTCTATAGCCTGCTCTTCATTTTCCCGGACTGTCAGCAGCCTGGTTACTCTGCCGAACTTACCTGTAGAAATATTAAAACCCATACCAAATAACCCGAGACTATCATATGAATTATTACCGGAGAATCCCGCCCTGATTGACTTTTCAGCCATTTCAGCCGTCATGCCCGGTCCGTTGTCACGGATACGTATTATTCCGGTATTTTTATTAAGATCTGAATTTCTTGGCAGCTCAATGGAAATTAGAGGATTTTCTATCCTTATACCTGTGAGTCTGGCAGCCTGAAATGAATCTATCGCATTATCAATTAATTCGCATAATGCATCTAATGGAAGCATTGGGGTATGAGTCAGAGCTATCAGCACTTTGGGATCTGGTGTAAAATCAAAAAACTTAACTGTTGGCGTCATCTAGGTTCCTCCTCTATCATTCTTCTGATCGCAACCGCCATTGCATGAGCCAGTTTTACAGGTACACCGTTACTAATTGTTTTGAATTTATATGTTAGAGGCATTTCCGCAGGCAATATGTACGTATCAGGAACACTTTGAATCCGGAGAGCTTCCCGGACTGTCAGCCTTCTCGGTTGTGTCGGATGCAAATGAACCTCATTATGCCCATAAGCTGCAGTGGGGCTATAGCGCCAGCGGTGCAGCCGTTTAAAACTTTTCCGTGATACGTCACCTTCATGTATAACATGATATTTATCGCTCATAGGCCTTAGGCCTTCAAGACCATTGGGCAAAAGAGCCGTTTCATCCAGATTACATATAATTGGCCCCACCATTAATTGTTCCGGAATATTGGCAGGCTTCTCAGGAGTAATTCCAAACGGCACTTCCCGCGGCCATGCAAACCGCTGTTTTGCACCTGCAAAATGTTTATCCTCGGGCCATTGAAACCACTCATAATCCTTGGGAATATTTCTGACACCAAGTTTTTTCTTTAACCATTTCTTTTTTAACCCCACCATAAATACACGTTCCCTGTCCTGCGGTACTCCAAAATCCAGAGCATTCAAAATACGTACATCAGTCATATAGTGTTCCGAAAACTGCTTTCTCAAATCATCGAAAAATTCACGGTGCCTTGCTGTCTTAAAGAGCCCTTTCACATTTTCAAATAAAAAAAAGGTTGGCTGAAGATCCATTATTTTATCAACATAGATCTTAGAAAGAACACCATTCTCTCCGGTACGCCCTTTGTTCTTTCCTCCTATTGAAAAATCCGGGCAAGGTGGACCGCCTATTATTCCAAAAATATCAGGAACTGCAGTATTATGAAATGCTTCCCGCATAATTTGATTGGGCCCAATTCCGATAATTGATGTATTATTTATTATTCTGTGATGTTGTCCCGTCATAGAGCTAAGACCATATTCGAATCCCTTCACAAAATTGCGGTCATATTCATTAGACCAGACAGTCTTAAAGCCAGCTTGCATGAAGCCGATATCTAAAAAGCCTGCACCGCTAAAAAAGGATAACACCGGAATTTCCGGTTTCATGATTGTAAAATCTATCCGCATATTCTTGTGCTCCCTTTCATAAATCCCATATTTATTCTTCGACATTTTTTTGGGTTTTCCCTCTAATTACTATTAATACATGTTAAATACATGAATTAGATATTATTAATAATTCGATTATACAGGAACATAAGTTCTCTATCGACATTAAAATTCATGTTCTTTTATAAATAAAAAAGAGTCCCTACAGAAAGGACTCCTTTGATTTAGCCAAGTTTATAAAGTCTGTAATTTTTTCTATAGCCGTGTTAAAATCAGATCTGATTTCATGTTCCCACACACGAAGAATACTCCAGCCTTCTCCAGTGTAATAGTTACTAATATTAATATCCCTTTGTTTATTCTTCATAAGTTTTTCAATCCAGAACTCAGTATTGCTCTTAGGTATCGTTCCATGTATAGGACAGTTATGCCAAAAACACGAGTCTATGAAAATAACTGTTTTATACTTTTTTATAACAATATCCGGTTTCCCAGGCATACCTTTAACATTTTTCCTGAAGCGTAACCCTTTTGCCCAAACTGCTCTTGTAACCAAATTTTCCAGCATTGACACAGAGCGGATTGCCCTCATATTTTCACTTCGTTTTTCCTTGCTTATTTTGTCAGCCATAATATCACTTCCATCATGATGGATATGGATCCAAACTTAAACCCGGGAAAACTTTACTGAGTATTTACATTGCTTGTTCAATATCAAGCTAACTGGACCAGAATTGGCTCCATGTAACTATCCAGGAATTCTTCTGTAACACCTTTAATATTACGCCGTTTAAAAAGGGCATACATCTCTTCAACTGCGCTGTAAGGAAAGAACCTTGCATTTAGTGACTGAAACTGCGGGCGTGATGCTTCTCTAAAAACCTTCTCCCTGTCCTCGTCCGGTGCAATGATAACATAACGGGTAGGAAACGGCGGAAGTGCATCCTGTAACCCCTTCATACGGGTTAAGCCGCTCGTCACGCCTGTACTATGCTCAACTTCCATTACCGCTGGCATTAGTCTGCCATTTTTAAACCAGATACAATCAATAAGTAAAGCCGCTTTTTGAGCTTCATTAAAAGACGACATCAAATTTTCTTCTCTTCTCAATGATCCAATTACGCCTTCCATTTCACCAAGCTTCTGATTTTTATATATTATTCCTTTATCGTTCTGGGCAACCCATGTTTTAAAGCCAAGGTGCTGCCCGATTTCTATAAGTGCAATTTGCATTTGGGAGTGTCTGCGTTTCAGTTCTATGTCTAGTCCGGGACTATGATATTCATCCGGAAGAACTAGAGCATCATAAACAATCTCAGTACTTGGTACCTCCGAGATAACCATCTCAACTTCTGCTTTTACCAGCATATTGGGAGCATGAGGGTGATCCGGACACCACATCAAGTGTTTATGACCAGGTTTGATCTTATTTTTTGAACTAATACTCTCTATGCGTCCAGGATAACAATAATAAAATTGCGGTGTATGCACCAGTAGAGCTTCTAGAGCAGACCGGGTATTGTAGCTGCCGCCAAATATCCTGTCTACATTTATCGGATGATCTGGCATTAAGGCATTAGCTAGTCTCCAAATCATTGGAACAGATATAGACTGAACTTTCGCCTTTTCCCAAGTTTCACCTTTGTTAGGCCTAATTCTTTGAATTTTAATCGGCCCTTGCGGTCTTACAATATTAATGATCTTAACCAAAGTTGGTGTTTTGCTATTAATATAATTAAAAATACCATCCCTTGGTAACATACCAATTTCATGTACAAGATTAGCTGCGGTTAGCTTCTCCATACTCTCCCACCTTCAAAAAATCCAGAATAGTTACAGCAATTCCTTTAGATGCTTCATAAGGAACCCCATTACCTACTGTTTTGAATGCGTTGGATAACGTGATGTTTTGAGGTAATTGAAATTCCTTTGGTAAACTTTGCAGTGCCAATGCTTCAGCAACAGATAATCTGCGGGCTTTATAGGGATGAAGGTGTACTTCATTATTACCGTAAGCCACAGTCGGAGAAGGTCTCCATCTATGCAGCCGCTTATAAGACTTCTTCAAATCATCCCCTTCCGGAATGGTTAAAAACCTGGCCAATCCAGCCTGTGGGGTAAAATGCTGGTGGGCATTAGGATGATTCCCGACATCATTTTTCTCAAACCAGAAATCAACGGTTAATTCTTCACTGATGCCGGCTGGTCTTTCACGTTTTCCATTCTCAGCGAACGGTTCCATTCCCGGCCATGGCATTGCATTAATTTCTTCAATGTGATATTTAAGATGATCTTCCCATGGGAACACATCAGTGAGTGTCTGACCTGCTTCTAACTCAATCCCGAGCTTATTCAACAAGCTTTTCTTAAAGCCGATTAATATAATACGTTCCCTGAGTTGAGGTGCACCATATTCAATGGAATTAATTAACCGTTCAGTTGTAACATAGTCGTGGGAATGTAGCTTATCTTTCATCAGTTCATAGAAAGCCCTATGTTTTTTGGTACGCCATAACCCTTTAACATTCTCAAATAAAAAAAAGTCAGGGGATTGTTTACAAATTAAGTCAATATAAGTTGCAGACAGCTTCCCATTCTCCCCTTCATGCCCTTTGTTCTTACCGCCTACTGAAAAGTCGGGGCATGGAGGTCCGCCAATGAATCCAACAAGCCGATCCTCACTTTTGGTTTGGTTAATCAATTTTGACAAGAGCTCACTTTTAGGATTACGCTCAAACTCGGTGATATCTCCTAAGTGATACCCGTACTCCGGCTGTGACATCCCCATGTGATTACGGGAATACTGATATGTCTCCATAAATGGCAGATGATATTCGTTCACAAATGCAACATTAAATCCACTTTTTTCAAAGCCAAGATCCAAAAATCCCGCTCCCGAAAAAAATGAAAAAATAGTTGGTGCTTTATTCATTATTGTTACCCTGCCTCAATCAAATTTTAACCTTAATAAAAACTAATGTTCGTATATTTATAATAACAAAATAGAACAGCGTTAACCAGCATGAATAAGTTACGCTGTTCTATAGAGCTTTTCCACCTGTTGTATTACTATCAAAGTACCAAAAAAGATAACTGCACATTTTAGGAGTAACGCCCATTATTGTATTTCAATCGCTTACGCTAAGCTAAGCTCACCTCACCTATAATATAATCCAGGAAGGTCTTTATCGGAATAATTTCCACTATCCTGTTCCCGCTACTCACCAGCTTTTTATATCGGCACAGGTATCATCAGATTATCAGAATAACGTACTGGGCAACTCCCGCCAATTATCTCTAAAATCACCTGTAGTACACGCAACTCCTAATCTGTATGTTGATTACCCCATATCAAATTCATTACTTTTATAGGATAATATAAATATACATACTTTATTTCCCATAAGGAGAACTAAATGATTACCAAGAACCTGCTCCAGTATTATTTAGAATGCTTAAAATATGAAAGCTATTATTCAACCCAACTCAAACCTTCCGATCTAAACCAGGCTCAAATAGATCCATTAAACATAGAGTTTGTCGTTGAACGGTATGAAAAACTAAGCCATGATTTAAAAGACGATCAAACAATTATGTTTGGCTACCCTCTATTGAGAGTAAATAAGAAAGGCGGCTTTATTTATCTCCCATTAATTCTGTGGAGTAATTCAACATTCCTATCAGATCATAATCTTTATAAAGCTGATCAATGTGGATTTCATCAGGAAGTGTATAAATCATTGGCTGATAAGCAGTCTCTAAACATCCTCACTAACCTAAAAGAACAATTCTCCTCAAATCCTACCTGTTTTTTGGATGACAATACTATGATTACACAACTGCTTGAGATTGCAGATCTCGAAGAAACAAGAATCGTAACAGCCTATACTGTATTCCAGGCAAAGAATTCTGACTTTAGTAATTACCATATCTCACAAGAGATTCAGGGGATCTTGAACGATAAGTTTGAACCGAGTCCCGTTTTAAAGAGTTATCTATACCATAGCTATGCTGTACCAAATATGTCTGACGATCAAATGCTAATTCATATTGTACCTGGTAATCTCCCTCAAAATACTGTTCTGCATGATATAAATCATACGATTAATATTGTTAAAGGACCTCCAGGCACCGGCAAAACACAGACTATTCTGAACTTAATCGCCAATCAGGTCAATCATCAAGAAACTTGTGTCATTGCAAGTACAAATAACCAGGCCGTAGATAATATTGTGGAGAAACTCGATGCTAACGGAATAAGCAAGTATTTCTTTGGCTACGTCCGTTTAGGAAATATTGCAAAAAACAAAGAAGCTGCAGTACCGCTTCAGTCTGCTTTAGACCGTATGATAGAGATAGTGAACAACAATCAATATAATGTGCTTTCTGCAGAGACTTACTCAGATTATAAAAATAAGAGCCAAGCCTTAATGGATGAAATAACTCGTGCTGAACAAATAGAGAACCAAATTATTGATATGACCAGCACAATTAATCAGCTTCAAGACCTAATTAATGTTCTAAATGACAGATTACGTCTGAATCACTTGATCCCTATGAAAAATGATTTAAAGTCCATTTCAATCGCCAATGAAAAAATAGAGTTTCGTTTACGTGAACTGTTAGATAAACCGCTGCAACTGTACGGCAATGATATATTCAGAAGGTTTCGTTCATACATAGCCGGAAGAATACATACCTATTTGAAATTCCGTATGAAAAAGCAGCTAAGGTCCATTGGTGCAATACAGCTCTGGGAGCATATTGACAGCAGCACCCCGGTTCAATCCCTGGCCTTCTGTGAGGAGATTATCAAAGTTATCAACCTTGAATTACGCTGCTCTCAACTTGTAGAAGAGCTGGCTTCGATAAAGAAACAACAACAGGATGCCTCAGTTGACCTGAAGAATTTATATAAGAAGAAAAATGAAATTGACCTGCACCTTTTGCAGTACCAGTGGCTTCACAGTGCCAGTCCTGTTCTCAAAGATATGAAAGAGCTCCAAAAAATCAAAGGGCTTATTCAAGAGCTGCGTGAGAAAGGAAATATTAGAAACAGCTCGTCTGCTTTTCCTTCTTTCCTTAAACTGTTCCCTGTACTCCTCGTTAGCAGTCTATCTGCACGCAACTGTATTCCAGCCGGAATGTCCTTAGATCTTGCTATCATAGATGAATCATCCCAGTGTTCGATTCCAAGTATTTTTTGCTTGCTCCAGTCTGCACGTAAGGCCTGTTTATTCGGGGATACCAATCAATTGAGTCATATTGTTTCGATTGAGGATACTTTTAGCAGAAACTTGTTTGAAACACATGCGCCAGGAATAGACCCTGAACCTTATTGTTATCTGAATAATTCTGCATTCGAAAGAGCTGAACAGGCGTGCCAACTAAGCGAAGGGGGTACACACCTCCTCAACTATCACTATCGCTGCATTCCATCCATTGCGTCCTTCAGCAATCAGCAATTTTACCATAACCGCTTACGGATGATGCGTCATGAACCAGAGAGACAACCCTATACAGCCGGAATATATTCTACTAATGTATACGGTTCTGTATCAGGAACGATCAATCATCATGAATTAAATGAAATCCATACAATCGTGAATAAACTTGAACAAAATGGCATTGATCAGATCGGTATCGTAACACCTTTCTCAGCTCAGAAAGAACATCTCATAAAAATGTTCAGCGGAAAACCTAATATAAAAATAGGAACTGTTCATACGTTTCAAGGCGGTGAATGTAAGGCTATTATTTTCAGCACAGTGATTTCACAAGGTTCAACATCTTTTCAGATTAACTTTGTACAGAACAGCTACCGGTTAATTAATGTAGCCCTTACCCGTGCACTTGATTATTTCATGCTTGTCGGAAATCTTGCACAAATTGATAACGGGCAAGGTTATTTAACTAAATTGAGCCGTTATATTTATACAATTGAAGCAAGCAATTTTCATCGCCCCTCAATTGAATTATCCATTGCATTTAACCAGATTATCCGGCAAGAAAACCGTATTAAGCTCATGCATGAAGGTGAGCGGATGATTTATAATAAACTGCTAATATTCCTTGGCGGTATGCCTTTGCTTGTCTTTCCTAAAGTCCCCATAAAAGATGTATTATCAATCAATCTACCATTAGACTATTCTTTAAAAAACTTCTACTTTTCGAGTCACATGGACTTTGTTATTTACGAAAGGGAATCTTTGCAGCCGCTCTGCTCTATTGAATACGACGGAAGTTATCATCGCCGGGATCCAAAAACAATTTTGAATGACAAAATGAAAGATGATTTATGTTCATACACTGAATTCAAGTTGATCCGCATCAAATCTAATGATGAAACCGGGGGATGGGAGGAACTAAAGGGGTATTTACAATCTATTGGCTGACATAATCGCCTTGTGTTTAATTTAATCTGAATTCCACAGTAGGTTAAAGTTGTATTACCGAAAATAAGAAAACCACATCGTCTATTCAATTTCGTTTAACATACTCACTCTAAAATAAAAAGGGCGTGAAAGCATACCACGTCCTTAACTTCACTCTTATTGCTTAACGTCCCACCCCGCAACTCATAAAAACATCACACAACCGGTTGCTTCAACACTATCTTCTCAGCCATGCTCAAAAACCGCTTCTCACCAACTCTTCTGTCCACCAAAGCCAGAATATTCAATACAATAGCACGTTCTTTTTATATAATACAACCATCAGCTCCTCCATCATGAATATTCCTCATACTTACAACCCCTTTGCCTCGCGGAGTTGGTCTAGCCGTTCTTTTACCGAGTCGTTATGCTCAACTACTGATAAATTAGAGACTGCGTGAACCAGCTTCTCCCCCCAGGATGAAACGTCCCAGCTCTCCAATGTCTTAATCGCCATGTTCCGGTTGGAGGTCACTGGACTGTTCAGACCAGTGAAGATCAATTCTCTCCCTATCCCCTCGAACCGGTCCAAGCTTTGCAAGATTGCGCCCAGCTTCCTATGTGCTGCATATTCTTCACCGAATCCCATTTCATTTCCGGGGCCAGTGGCGATCTGCTGCAAGGGAAGGTGTTCGATGGCGAATTGTACAAACCTATGAATTCGGTCTGGATCATTCGATTTCATGAGCTGATAGTAATAGAAATCCTGTAGCGGGTTGGCTGCAAGCTGATTGTAGAGAGTGTCCCAAATATCAATGCCAAGCTTTTCAGCACAAGCTACGCCATAGTAACAGTCCGGCGAATCACCGCTGTTAACAGCATCCATAACTATACTCATCCACTTGATGTTAGCCACAATCGATTGGCAAGCATCGCTGATATCGCTTCTTAACTGCTCGCTCCAGCCTGCAGACATCCGTACGGTCCATTTCTCCTCATCCTCAGCCAGGAAATCGTAAATGCTAAATATAGCTGACAGATGCTTTGCAGTTCCCCCTATCTTCCCAGTGAGCCTCACGTAATCAAATAACACCTGTGGAGCATGCTCATAATCATCTATGTCCTCAGCAGGCCCGCCATTCAATAGCGCTTCAATGATATCGGCTGCCCCATCCAATAATGCATTATCTACCTGGTCAGCAGAAAGTGCCTCCCGCAAGCCACCATTTCTAGCACAAATACAGGCTAAATATTCGTTCATGACGTTGTTGTGGCATCCTTGCCGCAGCAGCCAATCTTTTATCTCCTGACTAGCAGGGTCAAGTCTCTCGACAATATGTATTTTCCCCCATCCATGAACCTGTTGAGCCAATTCAAATAAAACTTGATTACTGTCTTCCATTCCATTATGAATCGCAACCACGGCATAAAGCGTAAATTCCTCATGTCTCCCCAAGGTTAGAAGCAAATCCTTAACTTGCTCATTTTGAAAAAGGCCCAGTAAGGCAATCCCGAATTTGACGACATTTCGGTGCGCCGCATTCTCCGCTAACCATTTCGCTTCATGGAATACGGAGTCCGGCTGTATCCCGGGCTGCTTGCGTACCTCATCCAGAACGACATCCATCATTCCTCCTATATCTGTCTTCACAAGCTTAGCATATAGGGCCTTTCTTGTTGAATTCTTAGGCTTTCTGGATTGCTTCGCCAGCAGGTGAACCAGCTCTCGTGCCTCATCCGTCATCTTAGCAGCTTCGGCATGATGTCCGAATGCTCCATCCATACCGCCCGCTACCCATCTGATTTTATCACCGGACCAGAATTCTTCGTCATCCGGCAGCGATCCGTCCACGGATTCCCCTTGTCCCTGAATATGGGAGTAAATGGAGGGTCTGCCCTCCCAAAGTGGCCGTTTAACTCTATCGAAGAAAATAACCATCGTTCACAACACCTCTTCCTATAATTCCTTCAATAACAATCGGAGCAGCTCGATAATTTTTTAAGCGGCTGCATTTTCGTATCAGCTTCTGTATCTATATTTGCTTATTTTGGGAGTAATGAACATGGTGAAAGTATTACAACTGGGCATATATTTTTCACATTTTATCCAATTCCCTCTAGCGCATGACTGAGAACCCCCTCCAGTTATTGCTTCAATTTGCTCTGGGACATGTAATTCCACCTTCTATAACAAAACAGAGGACAGGCTTGTTGGCTCCGGGTTTGCCCCTTCTCCATTCATCCGATCCTCACTCTTTTAGCGTCTATTCTATTTTCTACACGGATTTCTACAAACTCAGCAACTTAATCCCCAAGTCCCTCGGCCCCATCGGCTCCTTATTTCCAAATTCATCGAGCAACGCACGCACTTCACTCGTAGACTTTGTATTCATTAAGTTATTTCTTAATTCACTTGCCCCGCGAAATCCGCGGACATAGATTTTGAAGAATCGTTGAAGAGGGCTGAACGAACGACGTTCCAGTCCTGAATATTGATCATAGAGATCCAGATGCAACCACAGCAGATCAAGCAATTCCTCACTGCTGTGATCCTTCGGCTCCTGCTCAAAAGCAAACGGATTATGAAAAATACCGCGCCCAATCATAATCCCATCCACACCGTACTGCTCAGCGAACCTGAGGCAATTCTGGCGGTCAGGGATATTCCAGTTAATCGTCAGCAGGATATCTGGTGCCACCTCATCGCGAAGCTTTTTAATCTCAGAAATCAATTCCCAGTGTGCATCTGCTTTGCTCATTTCCTCTCTTGTGCGCAGGTGAATGGACAGATTCACAATGTCTTGCTTCAGGATATGGGTTAACCAGCCGCGCCTTTCGTCTACGCTGCTGAAACCGAGCCTTGTTTTGACACTGACAGACAGTCCCCCGGCTTTGGCCGCCTGGATGATCTCCGCTGCGAGTTCTGGACGGCAGATCAGGCCGCTACCCTTCCCGTTCTCTGCTACATTAGCTACAGGACAACCCATATTAATATCGATACCTTTGAATCCTTCTTTGGCCATGTCGATGCTCAATTGACGGAAGTATTACGGTTTATCTCCCCATGTTGATCCGCGGTCAAGCAACCCCTAAATTCTTGCTGCTTCATAATAGTCGATACCTCTTTTTCTCTCGACTATATCGCATCTACCATAAATTAACTATTTAAAATCTGATGCTGTACTAGTATATTGGTTCTCATTCATGGTGTTATACTGTACATTTAAACAGTAACTAACGCCGGGAGTTGCCAAATATAAATTCAGAGAAGCTTGTTCGTAGGGACCAGACTCCACTTTGAACCTTCCTTCACTGTCTAAGGTTACACTCAAGTCTTCTATCTGTTTAGGACTCTTCCCCCCTGTTTGCACACGCACCTTGAGAGTTTGACCAGCGAATTGGGTGAACTTTCCTTCAACCGTAAGCGTATAATCTTCGCGGAATTCCGAAAAGAACGATCGATCATTGAACGTATCGGGCTTAACGTACACTACCTTTGGCGGTAGCTCTGGCAACGTTGAATTCGGTGTTGCACTAATCGGCCGTCCCCGCAATTCAGTAAGCTTGGGCCGCAAATACTGAAGGATCTGCGCAGCCTCTGCACGGGTAATCCCTTTATCCCCCTGATAGCCTGACAATGACAGCTCCGTTACGCCCCGCACATAATCCTTCCCAAGCACGAACTTCACAGCATCATAGTTTTTGAAATTCAGCCCGTCTGCTGCGGCTATAATCTCAGCGATCTTCAGCCGAGTGATTTGACTATCCCTTGCGGACAGATTGGATAAACCATTAAGCGGGAAATTACGCTCCTTGGCTATAAGGTAAGCCGCATCTGCCCAATGCTTTATTTTGGCTTGCTGGTAAGCTTCAATATTAACTTTATATGCTTTTAGGAGCATGGTCCAGAATTCAGCTTCGCTTACCGTCGCATCGGGTTTAAAGAGACCTTTTCCCGCTTCAGTCATGATGCCTGCTTTAAGTGCCCATTCAATGGCTGGTAATGCCTTGTTCCCCGTAATATCCGTCAGCTTGCTTGGGTCGACAGCAGGGTAGACCTTTGATTTTAATTTTGGATATACTTTCACTTTGAACTGTGAAGATAGGGCACCTGAAGATGCTGTAATGGTGTAATCCCCTGTTTTAACACCCAGTATAGCTCCGGTGGAAGATGTGCTTAGACCATTGATCTTGTTACTGGAATACTTGACCTCATCGCCTAACAGCACATCCGTTGTTCCATCATCATATTTGCCTTCCGTTTGAAGCTGCAATTGCCCGCCTTCATTTATCACGATTTCTTTATAAGTTGGAACCAGTTGTGTTAGTACATGCCCCTTTCCAGTGGTGAAAGACCATACTTTCGTCTGGGTATCCAAAGCGCCTTCTGCTTGATATTCCAGAGAGACGGTGTACTTGTGATTACCCTTTAATATGGACTTGGGATATATGAAAAGAGTATCATCGCCTTTAAATTCTTCATGATAAGGAATCTCTGTTCCTTTCTCATCGGTAATCACCGCTTTATGCGAGATCATATCCTTATCTGTAGCCGCAGATATAATATACCCCGAGTAATCAACATCAAATTGTTTAAGTGGATTCGGCATTTCATTTCCATAGAACCCGACAGGTACGTCTGTCTGCTGATCGTAAGGGTACACGGAGATGCCTCCACCTACAGGCTGTGTCTTTCCAGGACCTCCGGCATCCAGGACGGCAGTTCCTTGAGCCAAGCCAATTCCAATCTCTGTATAGCGGGGGTCCAGTATAATGTCACGGTGATAGGCTGTATCGAGCCACCCTTGAATAGCTGCTTTACTGCTTTTTTGTTGGAAGTGCATAACCTCTCCCGTTGCATAACCCTGCGATCCCGACACCCAACCCGCCGCCTTCATCCGTGCCATTACCGACTGGCCAGTATAGCCAGGATTTCCCGATATTTCGGAGTGAGCATTCAGGCCTGGAAGATCTGCTTGATTGGCATTATAAAATTCAGCATGTGAGATTGCCGCCTTAGTAATCGCTGCATTCAGTTGAACAGGCGGAATACCCGCTCGGGTTCTCACCTCGTTGAGGAATTGTAGACCTTCTAGTTGGTCTGAGGTGTACCCGGTCCCCTCACTGGCTGCATCTGCTGCGACAATATTGCCCGTTGCACTAAATAACCCTGTACTTACAACTCCGAATAGCAGTACGAAGAGGACAGTATAATGTATGATGCGCATACGAGGACTGCGAACCGCCTGATTTCGTTTTTTTCTGACAAATAACATGATTATCCTCCTTTTTTCTGAATTTATATATTCGACGTTTTTCAATATTTTCCCTCTATATAAGCAGAGCTTAAAATATTAGATAACGTACTCTGTGGAACGCGGAAGAAACGGATTATCGGCACTGGGTATACCTTACCTTCATGGCCATGCCCTCCAGTCAGCTAACCAGAAGCGAAAAAATAAAGACGCTATGGGATGCAATGGAAAGCAAAGCTCTATATTCCACAATGGTATAAATAAAAATTACCTTCGGACAATCTATCGGAAAATGAAATAATCTTTTCAAATTGCTTAATAATTTCATTACGAATATAAACTAGCTTTTCATACTGACCCGATTGTTCCCCGCCATTAAGCATAACAAATTCTCCTGTAAGCTCTAGTGTTGTCGGTGAGTTCAGAAATAATGACAACCCAGAAAATGAGCTAACCAAACAAAAAAAGCGAATTCAGCTCTACACCGAATTCGCTCTTCCGTTACTCATTTCAATTTAATCAATTAGCCCCGACTTCTGCAACAACCGCTGAATCAGAACTGCCACTTCCGCGCGGGTGACATTAGCCTTTGCCTCCAGCTTATTGTCGCCACGACCGCTAATTAAGCCAGCCTTGGCCGCAAGCGCCAGACTATCCTTAGCCCAGACACCTATGTTACCGGCATCTGTAAAGGCAGCGAGTATGCTTGTCGCATCCACTGTACCAGTCTGGTCCGCAAGGCCGGTTAACTTCATCGCTTTAGCGATAATGTTCATGGCTTGCTCGCGAGTGATTGGAGCATTCGGCTGGAATGTGCCGTCCTCAAAACCAGTGATCAGACCGTACTCATATGCCGTTTCAACCGCTCCTGCATACCAACTATTCGCCGCTACATCCGCAAATGCTGTCTTCCCTTCCCCAAGCTTCAGTCCCAGACCGCGTACAATGATCGCCGCGAACTCTGCCCGGGTGATATCTGCATTCGGGTTAAACGTCGTTTTGTTCACTCCATTAATCACTAGACGAGATCCCATATCGTTCACTGCGTCCTTCGCCCAATGATTCTCCACATCCGCAAAAGTCAGCGGATGCCAGATCACCGAATACGAACTGTTCGTCACACTCTTAATAACTGCGTAGTATTTGCCGTCCTTCTGAACGAATCTGGTCGGTACATGGCGCACTGTGCCATCTGGCTCCACAACGACGCCAGTCGTAATCCGGTTCGGATCAGTACCACCTGGAAGTGGCACTATCCGCTCTACGTAAGCATTGAACTGACTCACTTCCACTGTCGATGTACCGTAAGTAGCGGTAACAACGAAATCTAGTGACGGTGCAACGAGTGTGAAGCCACCTCTACTTGCCGCACCCGCCACTACCTGGTTCATGGATGCCGAGGTCTCACTGATCGTAATCTTCAGTGTGATATCTTCCAGCTTCAAGCCATTTCCAAGTTTCTTAGCTAACGCACTGATGTTGATTTCGTCGGCTGCCAAAGTATAAGTACCTTTACTTGTCTGAAACACTAGAGTAGCCGATGCGTTCTCCATGTTCTTAATTATTTGACCGTTTAACTCAGCGACGATGATGTTGGAATCCAACGTCACCGGAACGGTAACTACCGCTCCATTACCTTCCGCGTCCAGCTTCGCTAGGAGTTTAGCTGGGTCAACGACGATAATAGTTGTTCTCACGTTTCCTGAGGTCGTTGTTGTTGCTTTGCCCGCATTCTCTTCCTTACCGTTAACAAGGACGATCACATCGGTAACAACTGTGTTCGCATTACCGGTGGTTGTTCCGCTATTCGAGTTACTTCCGGTTCCTGGGCTGACCGGATCAGTACCAGGTGTTACGGTATCAGCCGCCACAGCTGCTGTTGCACTACCGTATTTAACCACCTTGCCGTCAGCATCTACCTCTGCAATCCCAATCGTATCCCCATTGGCCGCAGGAACCAATCCCTCACTGCCTACAAGCGTGTATCCAATCAGGACATCTCCCACATTGGGTACGACGATGCTACCAGCGCCAAAGTTCTTATAAAAGAGCTTATGTCCTTCAGCCAGTGTAGGCGTAACGGTGATTTGCGTATAGCCATTATTTGCCGAGCCACTTGGATCGATGGCACTCACGTTCAAGCCACCCGCAGGGATAAGCAAATTAATTGTAAAGATCAGCGTAGTTGCCGGTCCCGCCGGAACGGACCCGCTAGCTACCACCCGTACCTTAACGTTGTGCTCACCACTCAAGTCTGGCAAGTTAGTTCCGTCGTACCGTACGTAAGGTCCGTCGTCCACTGAAAATTCCATACTTGTGTCCAGACCAACGATCGTATTGTTCTGATCATCAGCCGTGACTTCAGGCGCGTACGGAATGACCGCATTCGAGTCATGAACGTTAACCTGAGCAGCAATAGAAGCGAATGCTGTTGCCGTTGCCTTTTCCCGAACATAATACGTGTCTGGCGCAAGGTCAGTAATCATTGTGTCTGTAACTTCTGTCCAAAGACCAGTGCTGCCTATTTTGTACTCCATGTGAACTGTCAGATTCTGAATGGTGCCATTATTAGCCCCATTGTACGTTACATCCGTAACAGTCACACCTACCGGAGCCGCTGCACGAGATGGAATACTTAACGTCTGTACCGCACTGTCCGTAGTTGTTGAACCGTCGCCTATCTTAATGATGCTCAGTGACGTGCCCAACCAACTGCTATCAATTTCCAGCTTGCCATCTACTGGCACCGTAATCGCTGTATCGTTTAACATGTATGTGCCACTTGGCGTCAGGCCCACCAACTGTTCAGTAGCATAGTCGATGACGGCCGCCGGCGTCGCTTCTGGCGTTTTCGTGAATGCCGATACCGTCACTTGCACCGAAGCCGAGGTAAATGCCGTCGCTGTTGCTTTCGTCCGCACATAATATGTGTCTGGAGTTAGTCCCGTCACGCTTGTACCAGGTACATCTGACCATGCACCTGCTGTACCTTTCTTGTATTCCATCGCAGGAGTAACGTTGAGGAGCGCACCATCGTTCGTGTTCAACCCCGTTTCACCCGTTGCTGTCACACCAGTCGGCGCCACTGAACGGGAGGGAATGCTCAGCGTCTGCGCCGCGCTATCCGTTGTCGTCGAACTGTTGCCCTTCTTCACGATGCTCAGCGATGTTCCTATCCAACTACTGTTAATGGCCAGCTTACCATCTGCTGTCGCCGTAACCGCTGTACCATTTACCGTGTACGAGCCACTTGGCGTCAAGCCTGTTAACTGCTCTGCCGCATAATCAATGATGCCTGTCGGTGTCGCTTCCGGTGTTGGCACGAACGTAGCTACCGTCACGCTCTTCGCTTCTGACGCAAATGCCGTCATAGTCGCTTTCGTCCGGAGATAATACGTGTCTGGAGTTAATCCTGTTACGGTTGTGCCCGACACATCTATCCATGCACCTGCTGTGCCCTTCTTGTATTCCAACGCGTTTGTTACGTTCGTCAATGTGCCATCGTTGGCATTTATCGCCGTTTCATCCGTCGCCGTTACACCAGTCGGCACCCCTGCACGGGACGGAATGCTTAGCGTCTGCGCCGCACTATCCGTTGTCGTCGTGCCATTTCCCTTCTTCACAAGGCTCAGCGACGTTCCCAACCAACTGCTACCAATAGCTAACTTGCCATTAGCTGTCGCTGTGACCGAAGCCCCGTTTACTGTGTACGAGCCGTTTGGCGTGAGACCTGTCAGTTGTTCGGCCGAATAATCAATAACGGCTGCCGGCGCCACTTCCGGTGTTGCCACAAAGGCAACCACCGCCACTTGCACTGAAGCTGACGCAAATGCCGCCCCCGTCGCTTTCGTCCGCACATGGTACGTGTCTGGAGTTAGTCCCGTTACGGTTTCACCCGGCACATCCTTCCACGCACCCGCCACACCCTTCTTGTATTCCATCTCGGTTGTCACGTTCGTCAATGTACCATTATTAGCATTTATCGCTGTTTCGTCCGTCGCCGTTATACCTATCGGCGCCCCTGGACGGATCGGAATGCTTAGCGTCTGCGCTGTGCTATCCGTAGTCGTAGAACTGTTGCCCTTCTTCACAATGCTCAGTGATGTTCCCAACCAACTACTATCAATAGTTAGCTCGCCATCCACTGTCGCTGTTACCAAAGTGCCGTTTACCGTGTACGAGCCACTTGGCGTCAAGCCTGTTAACTGCTCTGCCACATAATCAATGGTGGCTACCGGTGCCGCTTCCGGCGTTGGCACAAACGTAGCCACCGTCACGCTCTTCGCTTCTGAAGCAAATGCCGTCGTCGTTGCTTTCGTCCGCACATAATACGTGTCCGGATCAAGTCCCGTTACGGTTTCACCTGCTACACTCGTCCATACACCTGCTGTACCTTTCTTGAATTCCATCTCGGTTGTCACGTTCGTCAATGTACCATTGTTAGCACTGATCTCCGTTTCATCCGTCGCTATCACACCAGTCGGCGCTCCTGCACGGGGCGGAATGCTTAGCGTCTGCGCCGCGCTATCCAATGTCGTAGAGCCATTACCTTTCTTCACGATGCTCAGCGACGTTCCCAACCAACCACTGTTAATGGCCAGCTTGCCATCTGTTGTCGCTGTTACTGCCGTACCGTTCACCGTATACGCGCCGTTTGGCGCCAGACCAGTTAACTGCTCTGCCGTATAATCAATGATGGCTGCCGGTGTTACTTCCGGTGTTGCCACGAACGTAGCCACCGTAACGCTCTTTGCTTCTGACGCAAACGCCGTCACCGTCGCTTTTGTCCTGACATAGTACATGTCAGGAACAAGTCCCGTTACGGTCGCACCTGAAATATTCGTCCAAGTACCCGCTACACCCTTCTTGTACTCCATCGCAGTTGTTAAGTTAGTCAATGTACCATCCTTAGCACTTATCGCCGTTTCATTCGTCGCCGTAACACCAGTCGGCGCCCCTGGACGGGATGGAATAATCAGCGTTTGTGCCGGGCTATCCGTTGTCGTCGAGCCATCGCCTTTCTTCACGATGCTCACTGACGTTCCAAACCAGCTGATGTCTATAGCCAGCTTACCATCTGCTGTCGCCGTTACCGCCGTACCGTTGTTAACCGAGTACGCGCTGTTTGGCGTCAGTCCGGTCAGTTGTTCAGCTGCATAGTCAATGATGGCTGCCGGTGCCGGAGCTCCTGTCTCAAATATTTTGGCAGTTATTCTATAATGATCAGCATCCGTATTATCGGTTGTCACCAAGACAAGCTTGTCGCCAAAGGTGGGATACAATCGGAAGCTTGGATAATATTCCACAGCGTACATCCAAGTTGCTTCATTGAAACCCTGCATAGCCACCGGAGCGGAATCCACCGGCTGATCCGATGTAAAGACCAAACTACCGTCATTGTCATAATAATTCAGGTAAGCATACTGCGTTCCCGACCATTCTTTAAAGTTGTTGTACGCATCATTGATAGCGTTTGTAGAAGTGGGGTCCATACTTACGGTTACAAATCCCGGATTTGCACCATTCCTATAAATAGCAGCCGAAGATTCGCCTAGAGAGCCGCTTACTGTAAAATCACCCTTACTCGTACCGTTCTTATCATATAAAGAAACCGTTGATGAGTCCGTTACATAATAATATTGGCTGAACATGAAATTCCCGTTGTTCAACGTAGACAAGTAGAGCTGTTTTTCATTCGTTCTTATTCCTTTATCAATTGTATTTATGAGATCTCCATTATTACTGAATATTTTCAAATAAATTTTATCCGACTGAGGTCCTACTCCCGAATTGTAAGCAACCATATATACACCGTCTCCAGCGGATACATAAGACATGCTTGCATTATGGGAAACCAGAAGTGTTTCTCCCGAAACTGGGTCGCCCTCAACAGTGAACACGCGCGTAGCCGTGCTAATATTGTCGTTTCGTTGCCAGGAAAAGGCTATATTGCCGTCAGACAACTCTGTTATAGAGACAAAGCGCGTAAGTGCCGGGGTACTGGCGGCAGAGTATGTATTAATCTGTGTCTGACCGACCACCTTTTGTCCGGACTGGTTTAGCACCATGAAATAGGCATTGGGAGTGTTCTCTTTAGCGGCCCCCAATTGCAAATTATTAGGGCTACTGTCGCTTTTATGGTAAGTAATCAGAATCCTTCCGTCACTTAGCGCAAGCATATTCACATCAGTCATTTGGTAATAGGTATCCATTAAGTTACTTAGAGGAACATCCGCTTTAGGAGCTCCCGTGCTGTCAAAAATCTTCAAAAAATAAGAATAAACGTAGGAATAACCTTGATAAGCGAAGGTGTTCAACACTACTGCGGTACTTCCGTCAGGAAGAACATCAACATCAGAAACATTCTTACCCGAGGCGTTTGTAACTGGAGGCTGAATGGGAAAGTCCACCGTTTTGGTGAATGAAGGTGTGGCAGCGTATGCCCGGAGTGAGATCATCGGCAGCAGCCCAATGACTAATATAAAAGCCAATCCAATCTTGCCTAACTTTTTTAACATTGCTTTCCTCCTTGTCGAATGACTATTCATATCATTGTTAACGCTTCCGTAATTGCAGTTAATACAGAAAAGCAGATTTCTATCCTATTATATCGACATTTCTTAGAGAAAAGTTTATTTTTAGACACATAAAACTATTGAATTTCGAATTTAATGTATCTTTTGTCATATGTATTTTTAACTTAAGCAAAAATCCGGGATTTTCACATAAAAAAAGCCCTCTCTGTCCACTAAAACAGATTAGACTTGAATTCCTCATCCTACATCACCGACTGAAAGCTAGAGTTAATAAAAAAACCGAGAAAGAGCACTTTATTTAAAAGTGTCTATTTCTCGGTTACAGTTTATTCATCCGTTACGTTAACTAGCTAGATTGCCCTTCCATCGCTCTAATAGACTCATCCACCTTCACCATCATGGAACATTCGACTCTTTTGCGGAAGACGTCACAGCTGAAATCATAGGTTCCGCCCAGAGAACCTGTCGCGTGAAGTGCATTCGCTGGACAACCGCCGCTGCAGTAGAGTTTCGCCCAGCAGTCCTTGCATTCCGGCTTCGAGTAGCAGTTGCTCTCTTTAAATTGACATTGCAACCCAGGCTTTGTGATACCATCCCAGATGTTTCCCATGCTGTATTCTTCATCCCCAACGAACTGGTGGCAAGGAAAAAGCTCTCCCCACGGAGTGACAGCAAGATATTCGGTTCCTGAACCACAGCCAGTGATTCTTTTCTGTATGCAAGGTCCTTCCGAGAGGTCAAGCATGTAGTGATAAAAGGTAAATCCCTTGCCTTGCTCACCACGCCCGATCATTTCCTTGGCGAGAATTTCGTACTGGTTGTATATCTCCGGGAGATCCTCCTCGGTAAGTGCATAAGGTTCCTTTGGATCACAGATGACCGGTTCCATCGAGATCTTGTCAAAACCAAGGTCAGCGATATGAAATATATCATTGGTGAAATCGACATTGTTACGGGTGTAGGTTCCTCTTACATAGTACTCTTGGTCTCCGCGCTTACGAACGAATTCCTTGAATTTCGGAACAATATGCTCGTAGCTGCCTTTTCCGTTAACCGTTTTGCGAAGTTGGTCATGAACCTCTTGTCTTCCATCCAGGCTTAATACGACATTGTACATTTCCTGATTTAAAAACTCGGTGACCTCATCGTTCAGCAGCATTCCGTTCGTCGTGAAGGTGAAGCGGAACTTCTTTTTGTATTCTTGTTCTTTGCTTCTTGCATAAGCTACGATCTGTTTAACCACTTTCCAGGCCAAAAGCGGCTCCCCGCCGAAAAAGTCGATGTCCAGGTTTCGATGATGGCCCGAATTTTCAAGCAGGTAATCAATAGCTTTTTGTCCAACCTCATAGCTCATGATTGCCCTATCTCCGTTGTATTTCCCCTGGCTGGCGAAGCAATAGTCGCAGGATAGATTACAGGTATGCGCAACATTGAGGCAGAGTGCCTTGACATAAGTTTTTCGTTTTTTTAAATCGAGAGAGAGGTTCTCATACTCATCTTTTGTAAAGAGCTGGCCATCATTTTTAAGCTCCTCGATATCCGCGATGGTTTCTCGAATGTCGCTCTCGGAAATGCTGGAATCATCTTTATATTTATCCAACATCGTTGTCACGATTTTTTCGGCAGAAGTTTTCTCATAATCCGCTATAATTTCATATGCTAGGTCATCAACAACATGTACCGATCCACTGTAGGTATCGAGCACGATGTTGTAACCATTTAGTTTATATTGATGAATCATACTTGCTAATCAGGCTCCTTTTACACACAAGTAGAAACGGCTTTGCCATCCTGTAGAGGTAGCGTCCATTTCTTAAAAATAGCCGCCCATCAGCAGAGCAATGGGCGGTAAAATTCCGAATCCTATCTGTTCATTGCATTTTCACACTTCTGGTTTGCAACGCCGCAGGAAGTTTTACAAGCGGACTGGCAAGAGGTCTGGCATGCGCCGCATCCTCCGTGTTTTGCGGTATCCATCAGTTTGCGGGTGCTCAGTGTTACGATTCTTTTCACGATAAATGACTCCTTCTGTAATTCCCTGTGATTAGTTTCACTTGATTTCCATGGAACATTGTAGCAACCTCACGCAAGTACGTCTATGATGCCCGTCACCTAGCAGAGCAGAAAGGGGTTAACCATGAAAATAAAGTAGCATCAACGCTAATTCCCGTGCAGTCTTTCATGCTTGTGATCGTAGGATGCGGCAGCAGGAACCAAAACCAGAGTCAGGGCAATGCTAAAAAAAGTGACCAAAGAAACAAAAAAGAGACGGCAACGATGCCATCTCTTCAATAACGATTTTGTCTCATACGTGACCGTAAAGTCCAATAAATATAAGGATTCATCACACTGTATCCTTGCTTACCAGTAGATCGACACACTCATATTCCATATGCACCATATGCGAACATCCCTCTCATTATCATGTATTTATTTTTATAATGTACTACGCCTTAGTTCATAAAAATATTGCACAATTGGATGCTTTAACTTCATCTTCTCGCTCATGTTTAAAATCCGCTTTTTTCCAACTCGTCTGTCCACTAAAGCTAGAATATTCAATAAGATATCATTGCTCTCTATGCTTTCCTCTATAGAAGTAGATAAAAACTTATTAGCTACAACGATAAAATTTGATTTACTTAATGATGTCTGTGCTGACAAAAGCTCCTTTGCAACTTCTGATATTTTTCTGCTTCTTGCAATTACTATTAGCCGATCCTCCGGGATGGTCCCCTTACTATCTTTTCTAACCGCTTCAATTTCTTCTTGGTTAACAGGAATTTGGAGATCTGAATCATTCTTAATCTCCTGCTCCGTCTGATACCATCTGATTGAGCTAGTTCTATCATTCATATTGAGTACATTCTTTTTATCTACCGAAATATAACAATTCCCTGATTTATCAGGTAAATAACGATAACTGCTTGCGCGATATTCAACCCTGCCGTATAACGCAGGACAGAGAAAACTCTCCAGTTGTTGCTTCAATTTGCTCCAGGACATGGATCCTCCTATGTTCTATATTATAAATACCTGTTGAGGCAGTCGTTCTATTATACAATACATAATACAATCCCACTAAAACCTGAATAATATCTTGATATAACCTCATATACCAACGAACAAGCTGCTTCCACGTGCACCGTATGCGGGAACATTGGTTAGTTTGTTCGCATCAGCCTTGAAGATCGTTCCCACAGATGATTCTCCCGTTTAAGAAAGAAGAGATCCCGTCTTGTCATCACCTCTGTACATAGAAACAAGCCGATTAGGTATAGACCCCGTGGTCTGGCACCTAATCGGCTTGTTATGTTACGCCTCAAACGTTCTTACTTCGGTTATTAGTCTTACTCGGACAGATAATTCGATAACCGGTACAGGAAGTTTCAGCGCGGGTCGTATTGCTGCTTGGATGGATTATTTCTCCATTACTTATCGTGACCTTTACCCGGGTTTTCTTTTGAGTATTCAAAGGTCACTTTTACAGGCTCGCTCATATAGCCAGTTGATAGATACGCCTCATTGGTTCCCTTTAAATTACCCGTAAGTTTGAATGTGAATTGGAAGCTTCCCGCGACTGTACTCTTCGTCTCATCTTCGAGATGAACCTTGCCTTTCGAATCAAGCACCTTCAACTTCACATTTGTAAGGACGCCATTCATCAGCAACCCATCAATTGTTACTTTTTTCGCTTCCTCGTCAACCTTTACTTGTATGCCCTCAATGCCCTTCACGTCTACAGCGCCCGAGAGGTTATAGACACCAAACTCGTAGATGGAATATCCGTAATCGGTTGCTCTTTTTATGCCTTGTAACTTCATGTATCTTGCCTTGACCGGGTTGAACTGAATCGTTTCTTTGCCATCATGCGCGGTAATAATTCCGTCATTTGGCATGACATTGATCCAGTTCTGCTTATCGTTCGACACAAAAAGTTTGTATTTATCTGCACGAGCATATTCCCAATCGATTCGAACCGTATCCATTTCCTTCACTTCACCGAGATCGACCAGGAACCAAGTATTGTCCACGTATTCGCTCGCCCATCTTGAAGCAGGGAATCCATCGACGGCTTTAGCCGGTGCATAATTCGCATTATTGCCTTCGGTCGACGAAGCTTCTACCGTTTTATTCTGCGCCAAATTGCCTATGAGGTAATAGACGCTTTCCTTCAGCGTATTGTACGCCTCATCTTTTATCGTACCCGCCTTCTTGAATTCATCCAGCTTTGCGTTAAAGCCTTTGAGATACTTGGTGACTTGCGCTGCATCTTTCCCTTCATAGCGCTTCATCATTTCCAAATAGTTGTTCAAAGAACGCACCGTTGCAGAATTCGTAAATTGCTTCGCTTTTTCGAAGCGGTCGACTAACGCTTTCATACCAGATGCATTCGTCGTTGCTTCGATAACATATGACTTTGTGACCATACGCCCCGCCGTAACGGTAACGTTAAGCTCAT
Source organism: Paenibacillus etheri (assembly GCF_001012825.1). Classification (GTDB taxonomy): domain Bacteria; phylum Bacillota; class Bacilli; order Paenibacillales; family Paenibacillaceae; genus Paenibacillus_AQ; species Paenibacillus_AQ etheri. Next base: position 13,372 of record NZ_LCZJ02000098.1, on the reverse strand, counting down.
GCTTGCCAAGCTTGCCTGCAAGCGGAATAACGGTACCCGCTGTATAAGGCTTGCCGTCATACGTCGCCGTCACTTTCGTCAGACCATCATCCGTTCTAAGCTTCCATGTAAAGGATACGGATTCTGAATCCGACAGTTTCATCTCGCTCTGGAACGGCTTGCCGTTCATCTGCACGTCTACCTCGGAAGGCGGAGCCTCGTTGACCTGATACGTTCCTTTAACAAATTGATACAGCCAGTCGTAAAGAACGCGCGTCGCTGGATCTTTACTTACCGCGGTGTTATAGACTGCATTGTTGCCTTGGTAATACGATTTGAAGCCATCCTTCATAAGCCCTGTCTTCGCACCGCTGTTCAAGTAATCGATATACCGCTCGCGGAACACGCCGTCCGTCAGCATCCGATCATCGAACTCGAGTTCATTGGACATGCCATACTGCTTCGCCAGATTCGCAGAATCCTCCAAGCGCTCGATATCCGTCGGCTCGAAGAAGTAGTTCGGCTGGATCGTCACCGCATCGAAGCCGACATCTTTCCACATGAACGCTTTATAAGCGAAGAAGTGCGGAATCCAGAAGAACTTCAGGTCCTTGCCGCTAATTTGCATGTCATGCAGGGTGCTGCTCACCGAACGGATCAGATCCGGTCCGGATTGGCTTGTGCTGATTTGCTCTTCGAACCAGTACATACCTACAAGCTCGAGGTTAGCGTAACCTTTTGCTTCCCATCTCGATTTGACTTGCTGCAGCCACCATTGAACTGCTTTTTCACGGTTCGCAAGGGCTTTCTCTTTGCCAACGGAATCATTGAAGTTCAGCGATTCTCCACCTTGTTCAATAGCTCCGAAATTAGTGATCGATTCACCTGGATCCGGAATCATGAGGACAACCTTTTCCTTCACGCCAGACTCGTTCAGCGCATCGGATACTTCCTTAGCCGCTGCGTTTAACGCATCCATATCGCCGCCTACCGCAAAGGTTTTATCCAGATACCATTTCCAATCTTCCAGATAAGCCCGCCCGCCGAAATCACGACCTGGATTTGGAGAGTTAATGCCAAGATACAGGACGCCGTCGAAGAGTCGATCCTTAATCTTGCCGTCCTTATCGACATAACTAATGTTCGGAATGATCCGTTCTTTCGTCCAGGTGCCTAAGTCATTCGCATATTGCCCGTTATACAAAAGTCCAAGATGCTCGATATCCGCTGTCGCTTCGCCTGCCGCCAAGAATTTCGGCGTCTGCGTTGGAACAGTTACGGCTCCGGCAGCTTTGCCGTCTTCACCGAGGATTTCAATCTCATCCACGAAGGTCATTGCACGCGTATGCATTGTGAATGTCACTTTCACATAGCGAGCATGGGCGATCTTCGCATCTGGGCCGATGGCTTTGATACCGTCCTTACTGCCATCCCATTTATAGGTCTCATCGTACGTTCCATCTCGCCAGAGTTCTTGTGTCGCGCTGTCCTTAAGCAATCCCCAATTCACTTTGTCATCGGAGACATACATCGAGACGGTCAGCGGCACGAGCACATTGTTGGTTGGCCAGCTTTCCAGGAAATGCGCTTTGATCTTCGAGATCGATTTCTTATCACCTAGATCAAACACGACTTCACGAGTTTTCTTCCGCAGATGTCCGACCCACGCCGGATCTTTAATATCCAACTTAGCGTATTTACCATCTGTCAGTTCCTTCTGATCATCCGGATACGCTGCCTCAGGCTCCTGCGACCAGCTATAAGGAAGCCCTAGCGCAAGATTGCGTTCCAGAGATGCCGGCTGACTATAAAGCGAATATACACCGAACTCATAGAAGGAATAACCGTAGAATGTCGCCCGCTTTACGCCTTCGAATTTGATGTATCTCGCCGTAACCGGCTTAAATTGAACCGTTTCTTTACCATCCTGCGCTTTAATAATGCCGTCATTCGGCATTACATTGGTCCAAATCTTCTTATCGTCCGATACGAGCAGCTTATACGTGTCGGCGCGAGCACCTTCCCAGCTGATGCGAACTGTATCCATCGCCGTAGGCTGACCCAGGTCGACTAGGAACCAGTTCGCATCATCATAGTGACTCGCCCAGCGTGTCGCTTGGAATCCGTCCACCGCGTTGGATGGAATATAATTCGGACCACCATTTTCAATCGACGATACTTCAACAGGTTTGCCTTGAGCCAGACTGCCTGCCAGGTAATAGACGCTTTCCTTCAACATCGTATAGGCATCGCCCGCAATGTTCTGCTTCAGTTGATCCAGCTTCGCATTGAAGTTCTTCAGCGATTTCGTGAATTCGGCTGGGTTGACGCCTTCCGCCTGTTTCATCGCATCGAGGTAAACTTTAAGGGCCGTTGCATCGTTGTTATTCATTTTTTTGTCATTGACGTAAATGTCCACGAGCGCAATCATTGTCGCGGCATCCGTCTTCACTTCGAACGTAAACGATGTTTTCTTCGATTTCCCCGAAGAGACGGTAACATCCAACACATGCTTGCCAAGCATATTCTTTAACGTGATTTCCGTCCCTACCGTGTAAGGCTTTCCATCATACATCGCAGAAACTTTGATCACACTTGGATCGGCAACATCTTTAAGGTTCCATGTAAATTTCACTTTCTTGGAGTCTGCTAGAACTTCCCCTGCCTTAAACGGCTCACCGTTCATCTGCACTTCCACTTCAGGCGGAGCCGCATTGTTGACTGTATAAGTTCCTTTGACATATTGATGCAGCCAGTCATACAGGATCCGATTGGCCGGGTCTGTGCTCACGGCGCTATCATAAACGGCATTATTACCTTGATAGTAAGCGTTGAAGCCATGTTCCATTAACCCGGTTTCCACACCACTGTTCAAATAATCGATATACCTCTCCCGGAACACACCGTCCGTCAGCATCCGATCATCGAACTCGAACTCGTTAGTCATCCCATAAAGCTTCGCGATGTTCGAAGCATCTTCCAAACGATCATAACCTATCGGCGCGAAGAAATAGTTCGGTTGGAGCGCTACCGCATCGAAGCCGACATCCTTCCACATATAAGCCTTGTACGCCAAGGAATGCGGAATCCAGAAAAATTTCATATTCTCCGCATGCACTTGCTCACTTACAGCTTTCACCAAGTCCGGACCGGCTGCATCGATGCCGATTTGTTCTTCCAGCCAGTACATGCCTACCAGTTCAAGATTCGGATATTTCCCCTCAGGCCAGAGCGACTTCACCTCATTGATATACCACTGCGTTGCCTTCGCACGATTTATAAGCGCTTGCGAATCGTGGCCAGTAAAGTTGAGATTTCCGTCACCGAGATCTCCGAAATTGACCACACCCTCATCCGGATACGGAATCATCAGAACAACCTTTGTCTTATGATTCGGTTCGCCGAGCTTCTGACCGACTTCTTTTGTCGCTTCATTCAACTGCTGCATATCGCCAGTTGCCGCAAACGTTTTTTCCAAATACCATTTCCAGTCTGCAAGAATGGACGGATTACCCGAACCCGCCCCGAAACTGCGTCCTTCTGGAGAGTTCGTCCCGAGATAGAGGATGCCGTCGAAGAGCCATGCCGTCGGATTATTATCCTGATCCACGTAACTGATATTCGGAATAATCCGGTCCTTCTTCCAATTCCCTATTCCAGGTTTATCCGCATAATGTCCGTTATAGAGCAGTCCAAGATCCTGAATGCCCGCCGTCGCTTCGCCAGGCGCCAGGAGCTTCGCCACCTGCGTCGGCACGGTTACCGCTCCCGCTGCTTGCCCGTCTTGACCGATAATTTCAATCTCATCCACGAGCGTCATCGCCGAAGGATGCATGGAGAACGTCACTTTGACGTACCGAGCATACGCGATTTTCGCATCTGGGCCGATCGCTTTAATGCCGTCCTTGCTGCCGTCCCACACATAGGTCTCCGTGTATTTGCCGTCATTCCACAGCTTCTGCGTGGCATTGTCTTTGAGCAGTCCCCAGTTCACCTTGTCATCGGAGACGTACATCGATACCGTGAGTGGCACGAGTACATTGTTCGTTGGCCAATCTTCGAGGAAATTGGCTTTAATACCCGTGATGGATTTCTTTGCCCCCAAATCAAACACAACTTCGCGTGTCTTACTCAAATGATGTCCAACCCATGCTACGTCGGATCTATTGCTTGCCCCATATATACCATCCGTAAGTGTGTTGCCTTCATCCGGATAGGAAGCTTCCGGCTCTTGCGACCACTCATATGATAAGCCCGCTGCAAGATTGTGATATACTGCCCCATACACTGACGCAATAACACCCTCCGTACCCGCTCCCGGTAGGTCTGATGGATTCGTCACCTCGACCGGATCGGCTTCGCCCGGCGGGTTCACTGGTGTCTGGTCCTTTGTCTGTGTAGGCGGCAGCGCCTCTTCCGCTTGCGCGATCGGCATCATGGTTACGATCATGATCGCAACCATGACGAGAGCTACCCATTTTCTACTCCTCTTCATATCGTACTAACTCCCTTCTGATTCTTGAGTCAAGAAACATCAATCTCCTAAATGGTATGTGCTTCCATTTCAGCTTACCTCGATGCTCTTTCCTCCTTCCGAGATTCCGACACGTCATAGAAGCTTATAACAAATGTCAATGTCCTTATAGTAACATTATGAAAAGTGGCCTTTCTTTCAAATAGATAATTAATGACATTGGGTATACACTTGTTGACATGAAGGCCTTTACGTCGCGTTTTTATAGGTATATAGATAGCGCTTACCTCCTTAGGTCCTACCTATTTGTAAAAATTTTGGCAATTATATGCCTTTCCATTATATCTGGCCATTAATTAGAAGCGTTCGCCAACCACATATCTGCATAATAAAGCTCTTACGAAGTAGGTCTATGCCTATTATCCGTGAGGGATTTTTCTCATTTATTAATGATCCTGCAAAAAGTCAGCCCCATATGGAACCTTCGAGGTTAACATATGAGGCTTTTTTTGTTTCCGCAAATTGCGGAAGCATGGCGCAGGGACAAGTTCAAGGAGAGAAGTGCAATGAAAGTAAAAACAGAGTGGAAGAAGGAGAGAATCTATACGGATGGTGACAAGTTTTATCATAAGGATTCCCTGCATGGAGAGGTAGAGATGTACAACAGTCGCAAAAAACATATAGGCGTTCTTACGGCCGAAGGCGATGTACATCCGAAAAAAGGAAAGGTCGAAGTAGGAGTACTGTAAGATAAATAGACCGGTCACAAAGTTCCCAACACTAATAGCCCCCTGGACGGCAAAGACACTGCCATCCAGCAGGCTTATTCTTTATGCTTAGGGACGGGGGGTAAAGAATAAAATAGGAGAAGCTATTCGTATTTTTCGCCTTGGATCTCATGATGTGGCTGTTTTCACCTTTTTTACAAAAAAGGAAGTAGTCAAAAACAAATATAATTAACCAATACATTTTTCCCAAAAAATAGATGTGTTATTGTAATTTTATACAATGATAACGAGGAGAGATCTGCGATTGGATAAAAACTTAAGTATAGCAAAGGAAGCATTAAGTAACTACTCAATAACATGTAAATCGATTGATTTCATTGCACAAAGCGGAAATACGATCTACAAAATCACTGACCTGGATAACAAAAGTTATAGCCTCCGATTGCATATATCCAAGGGTGACGCTCTTGAAAGTTTTTGGAGTAAGCAGGAAGTGATCCATTCCGAAATGGTCTGGCTTCACGCCTTAGCATTAGATACAGATTTAACCCTGCCTTCACCTTACAAGAATACCTGCGGAGAATTGATTACGAACGTAAACAATACAAGCTGCACTTTGTTGAAATGGGTGGAAGGTGAGCAGAAACCTTTTATCCTTACAATAGATGACGCTAAATATATAGGTGAAATGACCGGTAAATTACATAGGCAAGCCTCTAACTGGCAAATCCCAAGTTTATTTGAACGTCCTGTCTTTGATAGTTCCCGTATATTACAATCACTGGGCAAGCTTAGAGAGTGGGCTAATGCAGGTCTGCTTAATACAAGTGATACCGAACTTCTTCAGATTGCAGGTGGGCAGGTAATTACAATGATGAACTCTATTGAGAGAACGTCCGGTAATTGGGGAATGATTCATGCCGATTTGATTCCAAGTAATATTGTGTTTCATGAAAACGAGGCGCGGCCCATCGATTTTGGCGCTTGCGGGTTTGGTTACTATTTGGTTGATCTGGGCTGGACGTTCTCATATATACACCCTTCATTCAGAGAACAGTTACTGAAATCATATTCTAAGTATCATTCATTACCGGATAACTATATTGAGCTATTGGAAGGTTTTTTCGTTGCAGCACAGCTTGAAACCATGAATTTCTGGCTGGGTCTGCCCGACTCACAGGAGTGGTTACCAAACCATATCAGTAAATTAGCCAGTAGAGAAATAAATGCCTATGTAAACAATGAATCGTTTCTCTTCACAGGTGTTCCGTATTGGGAATAACAATTTATACCGTCATAAGTAAGAGAAGAAAGGTGTATCCTCGTATAACAAGTCGAAAAGGAGCCGGTTTGGCTCCTTTATGACATCATTTTTTTAGAGTCATCCACGCTACCGACTCCACATGCACCGTATGCGGGAACATATCCACCGGAGTCACCTCCACTGTCTTATACCCGCCATCCTCCAACACCCGCAAGTCCCTTGCCAGTGTCGATGGATTACATGACACATACACCACACGCTCCGGCTTCATCGCCAGAATCGTCTCCAACAACCGCGGATCGCAGCCCTTACGCGGAGGATCGACCACGATAACATCCGCCGTAATCCCCTGCTCTTTCCAGTTAGGGATTACATCCTCAGATGCACCTACCTCAAACACTACGTTATCCATACTATTCAAAGTGGCATTCGCCCGCGCATCCTCAATCGCTTCACGTACGATCTCTACACCGTAGACCTGTTTAGCATGCTGCGCAAGGAACAATGAAATCGTTCCGATGCCACAATAAGCATCTATAACAGTCTCGTTTCCCGTAAGTCCTGCATATTCCACAGTCTTACCATAGAGAACCTCGGTTTGAGCCGGGTTAACCTGATAAAAAGAACGGGCAGAAATCGCGAATTTCACATCGCCGATATAATCGTAAATAACGTCGTTCCCCCAAAGGGTACGTGTTGTATCACCGAAGATAACGTTCGTCTGCTTAGTATTCACATTCTGGCAGATGCTTGTAACAGCTGGGATTTCACGGCGGATCTCAGTGATCCATTCGTCCAAATGCGGGATGCGTTCGCCATTAGTGACAAGGACAACCATCATCTCACCAGTACGGAAGGCTTTCTTTACTACGACATGACGCAGTAAGCCTTTGCCGGATTCTTCGTCGTAAGCAGTAATGCCAAACTTACGTCCGATATCTTTCACTTTGCGCACAACATCATCGTTATCTTCATGCTGAATCAAGCATGTTTCCATATCGATGATCCGGTGGCTTCCCCGGGCGTAAAAGCCACCCACAAGGCCACCCTCCGTTACGCCAATTGGCACCTGAGCCTTGTTGCGATAGCGCCAAGGCTCGTCCATGCCCAGTGTTGGGCGGACGAGAATGCCCTCTGTCTGTTCCGTTCCAGCGTCTTCGCCAGCACCACTCACCCGGAGCTTCCCAATCCGCTCCAGGTTGTCCACCACCAGCTGCCGTTTCCACGCCAGCTGTGCAGTGTATTCCATATGCTGCAGCTGGCAGCCGCCGCATTGGTCATAGATCTCGCAAGGCGCCGCGATGCGGGCGCTGCTCGCCTCTACTAAATTCAGCAGCTTGGCGTAGCCATACTGCTTCTTCGTCTTGAGCACCTTTGCCCGGACCTTCTCTCCGGGAAGAGCTCCCTGCACAAAAAGGGTAAAGCCTTCTACGCGGCCTACCCCTTCACCCTCATGGGTCATGCCGATGATATCGAGCATAACCTCATCATTTTTATTCACAGGCAGTCCGGCGACAGGCGCCTTGCCGACTGGGCGGCTGGTGCTGCGTCCACTGCGGTGTTTACTCATTATTTATAGTTCACTTCTTTCATTATCATCGCTGTATAAACCCACAATATCTTCAATCATTATCTTAACTATATATCCCACAATCATCTACAATCGCTCTTAGCTCAGTTATTCTCAGCAAAAATCCGTAAATGCTGTGGCAAAATCCGGAATCGCCCTGGCAGCTCTCCACCCAGTTCGCCGTCCAAGTTCAACTGGACATGTCCTGGAGAGATTACATCCATCGCATCCGTACGGAAATAAATAACCTTCTTATCATTCAAATGCTCACCACGAAGAGCCAATCTGACCAAACGGACAAACTCTGCCAGGTTGCATTTTTTAACCGCTATAACATCTAATAGACCGTCATCGATCCGAGCGCCAGGAGCAAGCTTTTCAAAGCCGCCAACAGAATTCGTATTTGCAATCAGGAATAGCATGAACTCATCATGAATAACTTCCTGCCCATTGGCACGAATGATTAGTTCCTGAGGTGACAGACTGACCATTTTTTCAATACCTTTTAAATAGTATGCAAGCTGCCCTATCATGGTCTTCAGCTTACTAGGAACTTCATATGTCAGTTCGGTTAGGCTACCGCCGCCTGCGATATTAATAAAATAACGATCATTTGCCTTACCGATATCAATCGTACGTGTCTCTTGGCGAATGATCAGATCACAGGAATCTTCCCAGTTCTTCGGGATCCCCATTGCACGTGCAAAATCATTAGTAGTACCAAGCGGCAAAACGCCGAGCGGGGGAAGATTAGGCTTCTCCGCCATACCATTAATAACCTCATTTAAAGTGCCATCGCCACCGGCTGCTATGATCAAATCATAACCGCGTTCTACTGCATCTGCAGCAGCTAGCATAGCATCGCCTTCTCCGGTTGTTGCATGGCAGGTGGCTTCAATGCCACCAATATCCAGCCGGTCCAAAATATCGGCGAGCCGCTTCTTCATTTCTTCCCGTCCAGAAGTGGGATTATAAATCAATCTCGCAGTTTTCATTACCGGAACGCCACCTGTTTTTATAATAGAATAACCTAATTGATTATACCTAATTCGGACCACTACAATCAATGTTAAAGGCCCTTTCATGCAAATATTCCATTATACAGCAATTAATGACACTAAGTTAAAGAAAAACAACTATTTATATATGTATGCAACAAATCCTGTATTATCCACGGATGTGGGCACTTTTTTTATGATTAAGTGTGCTCAGGGGTAGGTGCTTTATCGTTTATTTCGAATCTGTTCGAGGAGTGTCTCTACCTGTCTCCCAATCCAATGCGGAAGAAGGGGATGGGGCAGAAGCGTTTGACCAGAATACTTATAGGTTAACCCTTTAAGTCTGTTCGGAACCACATACTTAGTAAAATAGCCTTCACTCAAAAAAAGCGGCGCCACCAGTACCTCGTGACCCAGCTCCTGCCAATACTCTACCTTGCTTCTTACACTATCCGGACTCAGCAGACCATAGTCGGCCGCCGCTACGCCACTTACCTCACGTACACGTTCCGCCAGCGAAGATATGCCTTGCTGCCAGCGCTGACGGAAGCCATCATATACACTGCCATGACCCACAAGCAGAATCATCTCTCGCTTCGGTTCCGTAGACAGCTCACGTAGCTTGTCCCAGATCATTACAGCGATGTCTGGATCATCGTCGATAGGATCACCGTAGTGAACTTTAGCCTTCACTGAGAACAGCGCTAAATCCGTCTCACGTTCAGGCTCAGGTTTGGCGCCTAGTGCATATTCTATCTCATCGACATGTGTGCTTCCCGAGGAAACGAACAATGGGATCACAATAATATCTGTGACCCCTGCGTGTTCCAGCTCATTTATTCCATCTTGAATCAGACGGCCCTCTACCAGCTCTAAAAAAGAGACCACCACAGGAATCTCTTCACCTAGCGATAATCCGCTTACGGCTTCCTCTACGATCGATACCCAAGCCTCGTCGCGAGAGCCATGACTGATAATAAGTACGCCCGGTACCATAAATTAGCGTCCCAAACGTTCCAGCGTTAATTTATAACCGTCATTGCCGTAGTTCAGGCAACGTTTTACACGGGATATCGTAGCTGTGCTTGCACCCGTCTCTGCTTCGATCTGGTTGTAAGTGGAACCTTTGCCGAGCATACGCGCTACTTCCAGTCGCTGCGACAGCGATTGAATCTCGTTCACAGTACACAAATCATCAAAGAACACGTAACATTCTTCCATATTTTTTAACGTTAAAATAGCTTCAAATAATTGGTCGATACTTTTATCATTTAGCTTCTTCAGCTGCATAAGATTATCATCCCCTAATGTGTCTTTCTTGCTCTACTATATTGCACTGGAGCGCATTTTTCAAGCATTAACGATTTCACGCTGTAAAGAGCGAAAATGATGGACAAACGTCCACCAGTGGCGCACACTAAATATGAACCATACTACGTTTGTTTCTTCCTACATAAGAAATAGCACCTACACTATAGTACTACAAAAGCGCTGAAAATCAAGCTTGTACACGCTTTTTTCACTTCTCAAGCTCGATTATAGGCATTCGCCCTTTTCCGCTCCTATCACGGGTAACCCGGGCACTAGTCTATACCGTATGTTCGCCCATGACATACAGTATAGCAAACCACTAACAAAGGAATGTGATATTATGTCTGATCATTACTATAATCATTCCCGCCGGAACCAGCGTTCACTGACCAATACTTATAATGCCTCTGCCTACCCCGGCCTCAGTCCTTATGCGCCTTCATCCCTCCCAGCAGAGAGCGGAATCCTTCCCGCTTTAGGAGCAGAAGCTGCCACCGAAACTGCGCTAGCGCTTCCTGCTGCTGAAGCTACAACAAAGGCAAGCGGCGGGCTTGCCGGACTGCTTAGCGGCTTAGGCGGCGGTGGCGGAATTGGTGGGAACATGGAGCAAATCAAAGGTATCATTGACCGAATGGGCGGTATTGACGGGATCGTAAACTCCATGGGTAAAGTGCAGAAGGTGATGTCCGGCTTCCAGCAGATGGCTCCGATGGTTAAGCTCTTCATGGGTAGCTTCGGCAAAGGAAAAGGAGCAGCAGGCGCACTGGCAGCCGAAGAGGATGCCGCACTGTACAGCCCGAGTCGACGCAAAAAAAGACGCTCCACCTCTGGGCGTCGCAAATCTACTACAACCACACGCCGGCGCTCTACTCCCTCTACCGGAAAACGTCGCCGCAAATAGCGGTGACGTTTTTTATTTTTACTTAAACCATCCACTGCGCCGGAACCATCTGAACATGCTAACACCCACCACCAGCATAAACAGCAGAACGCCAAAATACCCATACTTCCATTCGAGTTCAGGCATCACCACGAAGTTCATTCCATAGATCCCGGCGATCAGCGTCAGCGGCATGAATACGGTGGTGATTACTGTTAGTGTTTTCATGATCGAGTTCATCCGGTTGGAATTGAGGGAAATGTAGCTATCCCGTAAATCCGCGGTCATTTCTCGGTCAGCCTCAATCATATCGGACAACTTTAATAAATGGTCATAAATATCGCCAAAATAAATCCGTTCCTCACCGTTACTCTGGACATGCTGCGAATTCACGATCCGGTACATCAAATCACGCATTGGGACAATCGTCCGCCGCATCTTGAGCAGCCTTCCGCGCACATTAAACACTTGGCTCATCAAATCCTCCACCGACTCACTACTGCCGCTGCTCTCCAGATCCGCAAGCTCGTCCTCTAAACTGTAGAGGCATGGAAAATACTTATCTACCAGCTTGTCCATTACTGTATATGCAGCCGCCATCGGACCACCCGACCAGCCTTTACGACTATGTATTCCACGCTTCACCTGTTCCCAAGCTTCATTCATCTCTGTTTTTTCCTGATGATGATAGGATACGAGGTAATTTGCGCTCAAAAAAAGATCAATCTCTTCAGCATCCAGCGTCTCCTCATTCAGCGCATGCAGCACAAAAAACTGCACATCCTCATAATAATCCAGCTTCGGCCGTTGTAATACATGCATACAATCCTCTATCGCCAAAGGGTGGAAATGAAAATAGTGATCCAGCAACAGCGTCTCCTCTGCCGTAGGTGTAGCAAAGTCTGCCCATATCCATGCATAATCCTCCCGCCGGATATCTTGCAGAGGTATCTCTGTCAGCACCTCACCCGTATGCGTCACCGCAAGTGTACGTATCATAAATGTTCCTCCGATTCATCTTCTTCCATGCATCTATTGTACCGCAAGACGAGGAGTCTTCCAAAAATAACAAAAAAGTCACCGTACTTAATCAAATCATATCAAGTGATTTGATTAATGATTAGTTAGTTTAAATTCTAACCCGCCGCCTAGATTCGACAGATGCATAAAAAGCTACGTCCAGACATAATCTCATAAGCACCTTATCCAAGCTTCAACTACTCTCGGTTGTACGAGCTAGACTCTGCAAATCTTGGGCACTTATACCCTTCTTTTTGCTTATACGACGCTATTTCACCAATCCTGGGGTATTTATACCCCTCTTTCTGCTTCCGCGACGCTATTTAGCCAATTCTGGGGGATTTATGCCCCTCTTTCTACTTCTACGACGCTAATTCGCCATTTCTAGGGTATTTATACCCCTCTTTTTGCTCCTTCGGCGTCATTTCGCCAATTCTGGGGTATTTATACCCCCTCTTTTTGCTCCTTCGGCGTCATTTCACCAATTCTGGGGTATTTATACCCCTCTTTATGCTTTTTCGACGCTATTTCACCAATTCTGGGGGATTTATGCCCCTCTTTCTACTTCTACGACGCTATTCCGCCAATTCTGGGGGATTTATGCCCCTCTTTCTACTTCTACGACGCTATTTCACCAATTCTGGGGGATTTATGCCCCTCTTTCTACTTCTACGACGCTATTCCGCCAATTCTGGGGCATTTATACCCCTCTTTATGCTTATACGACGCTAATTTGCCATTTCTGGGGTATTTATACCCCTCTTTTTGCTCCTTCGGCGTCATTTCACCAATTCTGGGGTATTTATACCCCTCTTTATGCTTTTTCGACGCTATTTCACCAATCCTGGGGTATTTATACCCCTCTTTATGCTTCCGCGACGCTATTTAGCCAATTCTGGGGTATTTATACCCCTCTTTCAGCTTCCGCAACGCTATTTCACCAATTCTGGGGTATTTATACCCCTCTTTCAGCTTCCGCAACGCTATTTAGCCAATTCTGGGGTATAAGTGCTCCTCTTTATGCTTCTTCGACGTAACTTAGCGGGATTTTGAAGCTAGAATTAAAAGTGGACACCTCGTTAAGAGATTAAGATAATGAAGATATCTAAGGAGGTGTTCACATGGGTGAACAGCGGCAACGGTATGAC
>NZ_LCZJ02000097.1 GCF_001012825.1 Paenibacillus etheri | reverse complement strand
ACGATAACAATCGACGCTATGGTGCCCCTAAGATCACAAAAAAATTGCGCCATGAGGGCTACAAGGTCACCGAGAGAACCGTTGGCTTGTATATGAAGGAGCTCGGTCTGCGTTCCTGTGTTTGCAAGAAATTCAAAATCCAAACGACGGATTCCAACCATAACTTGCCTATCGCACCCAATCTTTTGAATCAGCAGTTTAAAGTAAAGAGGCCTAACCAGGTTTGGGTTACCGACATTACCTACATTCCGTGTAGAGAGGGACGTCTTTATCTCGCAAGTGTGCTTGACCTATGTACGCGTGAGATTGTAGGCTGGCGCCTTCAGGACCGCATGACAACCGACTTAGTACTAGGAGCCCTACAAGATGCTTACGTAGCCAAGAAACCCAAGAAGGGGTTATTGCACCATTCTGACCGTGGAAGCCAATATGCATCCGAGGATTACCAAGAGCAACTTAAAACATACAAGATGAAAAGTAGCATGAGTCGCAAAGGAAATTGCTACGACAATGCATGCATAGAATCCTTTCACAGCATTCTGAAAAAGGAGCTTATTTACTGTAGCCCACGCTTTAAAACGAAACAACAAGCATACGACGAGATTTATAGCTATCTTGAGTTTTTTTACAATCGAAAACGAATCCACAGCGCGCTAGGCTATCTTTCGCCGGTACGGTTTGCTGCGCAATTTAATAAGAGAAAGGCAGTTTAATGGTGTCTACTTTCTTGACAGAGGTCCA
>NZ_LCZJ02000096.1 GCF_001012825.1 Paenibacillus etheri | reverse complement strand
GATGGGATTTTAAGGGCTATGACCCGTTGCGTACTCCCATCGTACCGAGGCGCTTTTCTTTTTGCAAAGCTCGTAATTAACGCTCTACAGGAATGCTATCGTGTCCCGTTAGTTCAGCGAACTGGTGTATTAAGATCTAAGTATATTTGTATTCCCTTTTAGCATATCTTCAAAGACTGGTCGTTGAACTTTGTTTATTTGATCCAGTGAGATATCGTTAATATCCCAAAACTGTAATTTCAACGATTCGCATAGATCGTCCTGATATCTTATCGCATCCCCATCCTCAGATAAATACTGATTATAATCAGTCCAGGCATTGAAAAGAAACATAACAAAAACAACCTTGTTGCCATCAGGATAGGAGTATTCCATCCTTGGACCGCTATATACAGCGTAAAATTCACAATCCGTAACAGTTAATCCTGTTTCCTCAATAACTTCCCGGATCATTGTCTCTTGGATAGTCTCACCTGGATTCATGCCTCCGCCTGGTAATCCCCAGTCTCCGTAATCGGATCTTTGCTGCAATAAAATTCTTCCTATACAATCTCTTATAATTGCTCCGCCAGTTACAACAATCTGCATTTATAGTAGCTCCTTACTTGGTAGAAATACATAAGTTGATTATTCTAGGCTGTTAAGGTAAAGTCCTTTCAAGAATTGAATTGTTGAATTATTCTGCCCGTTACTTTAATAGGCTTCCGATAAAGCCGGCAGCCTGTTGTTATTGTGCTATCGTTCTCCGTTAGAATTCCTGTAGAATGAATAATTTGGCCTTTGTACAAAAAAGAGCACCTCTGTAACATGGGAGTTGGAACGGGTCTACAGCCCTTTTAATCTCACCATCTAGGAGGTCGCTCTACTATGAAGTTTAAAGCTCAGGACAAGCAAAATCAACTCATTGAAAACATTTCCTCTTTGCATCTGGTTGTCGGTGTAGATATTGCCCAGGAGATGCATGTCGCTCGTGCAGTGAGCTATCGGGGAATTGCGTTGGGATCGCCGCTCGAGGTGTAAATGTAACCAGTCTAGCCGGTGTGTTAGGAGAAGCTGGTGATCTTAGTGGTTACGCACACGGAAATGCCTTGCTTCGTCATGCGGGTCTAAATTTGGCTGAGGCCAGCTCTGGGAAATGGCGCGGGAAAATGGTGCTTAGCAAACGTGGCCGCCCGCGTCTAAGGCGTTTTCTCTATCTCATGACGATGTGTATGGTCATGACCAATCCAGATGTTAGAGCCCTGCACCACTACAATGTAGACGTAAAGAAGCTCAAGAAAATGAAATCTATTATGAAATTATGTGGTAAAGTGGCCCGAATGCTTGTTGGCCTGGCCAAAAGTAACGAAGCTTACAGTTCAGTTAAAGTATTTCCGCTGGCCGCTTAAGCGCGTTATTTTCACCAGTTGATGCATTCGCAGGATGGATAAGTAGCACGGAGTATCGGGAGGCATTAAACAAAAGGGCTCGGACCCGTTCCGTTAGAAAAACCGACCTCCACCCCTTAGTTAGATGTGACGAAGGAATGAAAGGGCATAGACCCGTTGAGACATGGGAGTGAAAATCGCTAGGGGCGACATGGAGACGTGCAGAATATGGAACAAATTGGGTGATATACTCTCACCCTTATTCTTGCATGCCCTTACAGTTGTTCCAAGCCCCACCTCCTCTGTTTCCTTCTTATCTCACACTTAGCTAAACGTGAAATCCTGCGAATTCATGAGCCTGAGTGAGAAGACTAAATCATATTGAGGGAGCTTAATAAAATACTTTGCTGTAATTTTTGGATTAACCCTATGTAATTCATAAAACAATCTTTAATAGAAACAACTGCATAATAAGAAGAGGGTTCTAATTCAAATAACAAACATTCATCATAAATATAGCTAATAATAAATTCCTTTTGAGGCTGAATTCCCTTTTCTACAAGCAAACCCGCTAGATCTGCATAAATTTGTTGTCCTATTTCA
Source organism: Paenibacillus etheri (assembly GCF_001012825.1). Lineage (GTDB taxonomy): Bacteria > Bacillota > Bacilli > Paenibacillales > Paenibacillaceae > Paenibacillus_AQ > Paenibacillus_AQ etheri. The sequence continues at coordinate 1,447 of NZ_LCZJ02000096.1, read as the reverse complement.
TCAACAGACCTTTCTAGTGAAAATCCCCCAGCAATGCTGCGCCACCACACTATAAAAGAACGATATATTTCGTTATATTCATTTAATGTATTATCATCTTGAGCAAATAAACCTTGATAGATTATATTTTTCTCATCTTCCAGGAAGTTTATCGAATGTTCAGCAATTCGTTTCGATACTTCATTCCACAACTCTCTATAACGCATATCAAAGTCTTCTCGAAACTCAAACTTTGACGTAATGTAAGGAAATTTCATTTCGTTCCTACTTCGATTTCGATTTAGGAATATATTTTGGACATAAACCAAAAAATTCAATGAAATAGGTGCTTCCGTTTTCATTAGCAACGTACTTTTCATTTAATATTCCTCCTAATTTACTTTGAAGTATAACAATAATATAAATTTATTTAAATGCGTGTTTAACTATTCTGCCTGTTAGCGTAACGAAAGGCTGTCTAACGACAGCCCCTCTCAGTGTTGAACTATAGTTCCCCGATAGTTTAGTTGGTAATCAGCCATTTCCTACTCTAAACTGATTCCTTACGAGACACTAATTAAACGCTATATCCTTAAAAATGTCAGCTACCGCATCCACAGTGCTATTCCAGAGTTTCTCTCCTAATTCCTCTGTCGCTTGAGTTGGGTCGCCAATAACACCCGTTTTAGAGTATTTAGAAAAATCAAGATTAGGGTCTTCCCAATCTGGCTCATTACTGTAAGGGTTGTATATTTTGTCGTTCCTTACAGATTCTTTCCGCTTAAACAATGCTAGCGACGTAGTAAAACTATCGGCATGTCCTCCAGGTAAATTTGGGTCTCCATATTTGCACCAGACATCGTAAAATGGATAGTGCGGAATATAAGCGACTGAAACCCCATTAAAATCGCTATTAAACCTTTCTGCTACATTGTCTAAATGATGACCCCCGCAACCTCGGAAAATCACAATTTTCTTGAATCCCTGCTGAGCAAGTGACTTAAGTACAGAATAAATCAAACCTTCATATAAATCCTGCGGAATATCTATATAGCCATATCCGTAATTTCTGTGTTCTGGTGTTGGACCAAACGGTAACGTGGGAACAACCAGATATTTAGCACCATATTTTTCGTGTGCTCTTTCTGCGGCAGAGATTGATAATTCAGATGCAAGCCATGTGTCGAAATCAACACTTGTATGTGGACCTTGTTGTTCGGTACATCCAGTAGGAAGAACAGCCATGTAACCTTCTTCAATCATTGCTTTTATTTCTAAATATGTAAGGTTACCATACTCAAAAGTCATCTGTATCCCCCCAATAATATTAGTATATTATACCATAATTCTACAATCCGACCTCAACTAAACTGCCCGTTCGTATTATGAGATCAACCAGTTCTTTCTGGTTGATCCTTTTTTCATTTGCATAGAGGATTAAGGTAGCCTGGTCGAACGTACCTGCCCG
>NZ_LCZJ02000095.1 GCF_001012825.1 Paenibacillus etheri | reverse complement strand
TCCTGCAATGGAAACATTCAAATCGGAAGTTAAACTTCCAAACTCAGGTTTAGGCCTGTTACTCACTCGTTGCTCAGTTTTGAGAGTTTAAGCTCTCAAGTAAGACTTGATCCTTGAAAACTGGATACCGAAACGAATTTGCGTTTTAGAACATCTTTTAGCTATAACTTGTGTAAACAAGTACGTTAGTTATTAGCTGGAAGCGAAGATTTTCGATTGTGCAAACAAACGAAACATCGGAGCGAAGGTTAAGCTAATAAGAGCACACGGAGGATGCCTAG
>NZ_LCZJ02000094.1 GCF_001012825.1 Paenibacillus etheri | reverse complement strand
TTCACACCAGTTACAGGCGGAAGCTGGGATGATGACAGCACTGAGAAAATCGCAGAATTTGCTCCGGTCGCAAGCAGATACCTGAAACTTACTGCCATCGCAGGTCATGGTGGTTTAGCTTCAGCGGCAGAGATTAACATCATGAAGAATGAGATGGATGAGGACTATCAAGCCCTTCAAGCACTTATCACAAGTGTGCAAAG
>NZ_LCZJ02000093.1 GCF_001012825.1 Paenibacillus etheri | reverse complement strand
AAGCTCAAGGATATTCAACGAAAATGAGATCAAACAACTAGAGAACAATCCAAATGTAGAGAACGTGACGGAAAAGAGTATTACCTATTCACCAACGTTTAAGTTGGCTGCGGTTAAGGCCTATAAGGAAGGCCAAGCCCCAATGGAGATCTTCCTTAGCGCGGGATTTAACGTAGATATTATCGGTCGCAAGAAGCCTAAGCATTGCCTAACCCGTTGGCGTAATACGTACAATGCTATGGGAGAGGTTGGACTATTAGAGGAACAACGAGGAAAAGGATCCCCGGGCAGACGACCGGCAGGGGAACTTTCTACCGAGGAAAAGTTAAAACGTGCAGAAGTACGAATCAAACTTCTGGAGATGGAGAACGACTTCTTAAAAAAGCTGGAGGCGCTCGAAAAGCAGAAGATGCAGAGGAAACATTGACCCC
>NZ_LCZJ02000092.1 GCF_001012825.1 Paenibacillus etheri | reverse complement strand
AAAAATTATGGTGGAGCCAAGCGGGATCGAACCGCTGACCTCCTGCTTGCAAGGCAGGCGCTCTCCCAGCTGAGCTATGGCCCCATAAAATTCACTCCAAAAAGTGAAGTCTAGCTTCGAAGCTTATTCCGATTACTTTTCGGAGGCCTCGTACTTTATAATGTCATATGGTGGGCCTTGGTGGACTCGAACCACCGACCTCACCCTTATCAGAGGTGCGCTCTAACCAACTGAGCTAAAAGCCCATATAACATATATAA
>NZ_LCZJ02000091.1 GCF_001012825.1 Paenibacillus etheri | reverse complement strand
TCATTTGAGAAAGATAGTGGATTGCCAACGACGATCCCGCGGAAATTCACCGCACGAGCGACGTGAGTTAGCTGTGCGATGTCGATTCCGACGACGAGATGCTGAGGGGTAATTTTTTCAATGAGTTGATTTTGTTTGTCCTGGGCTTTAAACTTCATAGTAGAGCGTCCTCCTGGATGATGGGATTTTAAGGGCTATGACCCGTTGCGTACTCCCATCGTACCGAGGCGCTTTTCTTTTTGCAAAGCTCGTAATTAACGCTCTACAGGAATGCTA
>NZ_LCZJ02000090.1 GCF_001012825.1 Paenibacillus etheri | reverse complement strand
AACGGGCATGGAAATCAATACAGTTATTGGCGACACAGCCTATTCTGAGAAAGAAAATATTCAGTATGCCAAACAAAACGAATTGCAACTCGTATCCAAATTACATCCGCAGATTACTCAAGGTGCTCGTAAAAAAGAAGATGAATTTGAGTTTAATAAAGATGCAGGGAGGTACGTTTGTAAAGCTGGGCATATGGCAATTCGTAGAGCACGTACGGGGACAAAGAATG
>NZ_LCZJ02000089.1 GCF_001012825.1 Paenibacillus etheri | reverse complement strand
CAAAGGTAAAGGAAAAGTTGAACTACTTAAAGGAAATCGTAGAAGATCACGTGGAGCACCTTCAATTTTCTAATGATCCAGATGCACGTGTGGGTCACAAAACAGCCGACTCCTCTTTTTTTGGCTACAAAACACATCTTGCAATGAATGAAGAGCGTATTATTACAGCTGCGGTAGTTACAACCGGAGAAAAAAGTGACGGGAAACAACTCCAAACACTAATCGAAAAAAGTCGC
>NZ_LCZJ02000088.1 GCF_001012825.1 Paenibacillus etheri | reverse complement strand
TCCTCCGCAGGTACTATTACTAACATCCTTGACGGCACCATTACTAGCGTGCTCGGTGCTACGATTACTGCGGGAACAATCACTAGTGTGCTTGGAGCGACCATAACAGCAGGTACTTTGTCTTCCGCGGGCACAGTTACCAACATCCTTAACGGCACCATCTCCAGCGTACTCGGAGCTACAATCACTGCGGGTACTCTGTCCTCCGCAGGTACTATTACCAACATCCTTAACGGCACCATTACTAGCGTGCTTGGCGCTACGATCACTGCGGGTACTTTATCCTCCGCTGGTACTATTACTAACATCCTTGAAGGCACCATTACTAGCGTACTCGGTGCCACAATCACTGCGGGTACTTTATCCTCCGCTGGTACTATTACTAACATCCTTGACGGCACCATTACTAGCGTACTTGGCGCTACGATCACTGCGGGTACTTTGTCCTCCGCAGGTACTATTACTAACATCCTTGATGGCACCATTACTAGCGTGCTCGGTGCCACAATCACTGCGGGTACTTTGTCTTCCGCGGGCACAGTTACCAACATCCTTAACGGCACCATTACTAGCGTGCTTGGCGCTACGATCACAGCGGGTACTTTGTCCTCCGCAGGTACTATTACTAACATCCTTGACGGCACCATTACTAGCGTGCTCGGTGCTACGATTACTGCGGGAACAATCACTAGTGTGCTTGGAGC
>NZ_LCZJ02000087.1 GCF_001012825.1 Paenibacillus etheri | reverse complement strand
CCACAGCGCGCTAGGCTATCTTTCGCCGGTACGGTTTGCTGCGCAATTTAATAAGAGAAAGGCAGTTTAATGGTGTCTACTTTCTTGACAGAGGTCCATTTATACCGTTCTTTCCTCCTCAATCGCCTAATTCCGTCATTTCTGCGGGATTTATACCTCTCTCTCCCCTCCAATCGCCAAATCCCATCATTTCTGCGGGATTTATACCGCCTTCCCCCCACCACCCAAACAACAAAAAAAGATGTCCGCAGCTAAAGGCTAACTGACATCTTTTTATTAAAGGGATTTAAAAAATGATTTTGAAAATCAGGCCGGCTAATACCGCACTGATTGGAATCGTAATAAACCAAGTGACTACAATACGTCCAGCCACTCCCCATTTCACGGCAGAGAAGCGTTTTGCGGAGCCAACACCCAGGATCGCTGAAGTGATCGCATGCGTCGAGCTGACTGGCAAATGCAGCAGCGTTGCTGAGAAAATAACGGAAGCCGCTGAAATATCAGCCGCGAAGCCATTGATCGGCTCGATTTTGAAAATCTTCGTACCCATGGTCTTGATAATCTTCCAGCCACCAATGGAGGTACCGAGTGCCATAGCCGTAGCCGCAGCAATCTTAACCCATAGAGGGATTACGTCCATAGACTCTTGGCGTCCTGAAGTAACGAGGGCAAAGGTAATGATCCCCATCGCCTTCTGCGCATCATTCGTACCATGAGTAAATGACTGTAATGCCGCCGTCACAACCTGCATCGAGCGGAAGCCCTTATTGACCGTATGTGGACTACGCTTTGCAAAAATCCACTTCAGGACTGTCATGATGATATAACCGATAACAAATGCAATGATTGGCGAGAAGATCAAGCCCTCGACAATTTCCACAAATCCGCCCCAGTTAATATGCGACGAACCTGCACCCACATATACTGCACCAGCCAAAGCGCCGATCAGTGCATGAGAGGAGGAGGACGGAATTCCGAGCCACCAGGTAATCAAATTCCAAATAATCGCAGCAATCAGTGTGGCTATTATGATATCCAGACCATTCTCCAGCAACGTGGGATCTGTGATACTTCCACCAATTTTCTTGGCTACACCTGTAAACATCAAAGCTCCGACAAAGTTCATCAGTGCTGCCATAATAATAGCTGTTCGAGGTTTTAACGCACGTGTAGAGACAGAGGTAGCAATTGCGTTGGCCGTATCATGGAAACCATTAATAAAGTCAAACGCAAGCGCGAGAAATATAACAATTCCAAGAATCCATATCGATGTTTCCATATTCTAGTACCCCTTATGAGTTGCGCATGATGATCGATTCCAACATGTTGGCTACATCTTCACATTTATCTGTAGTGGTCTCGAGTCGCTCATATAATTCCTTGCGCTTAATCAGCTCAATCGGGTCCTTAACGGTTTCAAATAGAGCTTTAGTACAAATACGAAGGACTTCGTCCCCTTGATTCTCAAGGTCATTCAGACGGATCGTATATTCACGAATGGCCAGCAGCTTCTTCTGGGAAAGCAAATGAACCGCTTTTTGGATTTCATAAGCACACTGACGAAGGATTTCGGCGAATTGTACAATGTATTCATCCGGGTCAAGAAGGTTGTACATATAGAAACGTGAGGCAGATGCCTCCAAGCCATCAATGACATCATCCATGCTTGTAATCAAGTCCATAATGTCGTCACGCTCAAGTGGTGTAATGAACGTCTTGTTCAATTCCTTAATTACGGTGTGCGTGTAAGTATCACATTGGGATTCGTACTTCTTCATCTCTGCAGCGAAACTATCGACATTATTCTGGAGATCAGTGATATTCTGAGCAAAATAATCTGCAGCTTGGACAATGGTATCCGCCATATTTTCCAGCGTCTCAAAGAATATGTCCTTTTTTCTCAACTTCATTGTTTTAAACCCCTTTACATAATATTACCGTGAGTACAGAGTCACCCATATGTAAAAAGCATGAAAATGAATGACAACCCTTGTTATCTTAACATATCCGTAGAAGGTATAGAAGCTATAGAAATGAACTTTTTTACACTCAATTCACACTTACCCATAATTCCGAACACAAATCTGTATATCACTGGATATTCCGACTTTCTTAGGTTGCACTATCTGCCCCGCCGTATACCACATGACTGCTAAATGAAGGCGCATTAGGGACCACCAAAATATGGGTAATCCCTGGATACATCAACACTTCTTTACCATCCTTCACAAACCGAATCACATCACTTTGCTCACGCGACCATCTGCCCTTCGTGACCTGTCCCCTCTGAAAGAGCAGCGCTTCTCCGCCAAGCTCCACATCAACCTGAAGTCTTCCAACATCATCAAGCACTTTATGATCGGAACCCATCACCATCACATTTGCAGCTTCCACTGGCTTATTGTTATTCAGATCCAAATGTGGTTTGCCATTTACGTAACGCTGATACGTCTGGAGCTGAGTATCGTATTTATAGTCAATATTATAGCTTTTAAGTAAGAAGTTTACGCTAAATTCAGCGGCCTGCTTTCCGCTTGCCGGTATGTAATCTGGATTGTTAAAAAGATACCCTGGCACCTTCACACTTTTCTCATACCCGAGCTTCTCGGCACCTTCCCGGAGCTTAGCTGCGTTGCTGTAGAGATTATGGGGGGCTTTACGTGTTTTGTCCCGCCAGAAATAGGCTCCGGCACGACCAATCTCGTCCATATCTGCTTTTTTCTCTTTTTGCAAAATCGCATAAGCCGCCGGACTCCCTCCAGCATGTACGGTCACACCACCGTAGCTCTCGCCAATATCGAGCAAATAGGGGCGGATACTGCGAATCGGTCCGATTTTGACCACTCCGGTATGGCTTTGAAAAATACCAATCAAACGTGTAATTCCACCTTCAGCCAGGATCTCATATAAAATATCCGCTTCGCTCACCCCCGACTGTGGACGGGCCGCTGGAGCATTATTAATCATAACGGCCAAGGGGCGTGGGAGACTGTCTTCTGAAACCGGAAGACCTGTTAGTCCGGAAACGAGCTCAGCCGATGGATCTGTAGTAGGCAATGGTTGAATCGTTTCAATAGGCGCGGGATCTGCCGTAGGTTGCTGTGTCGGGGCAATTACATTATTTGCACTCTCTGTTCCGCAAGCGGAGAGCAATAGGGTACTTAGTACAATGGCAGATAACAGACGGGAAGAAGAGCAGTTTACTTTCATAAGCTTGTAGTTCCTCCTAAGCGTTTTATGTATCTTAACTGGTTTCTTCCATTTAATCACAGCCAGTCCCATTTGTCTTGATCCGCTTGCATTAAAAAAGGGCACAGCCGATTCCGGCTGCACCCTGCGTGTATCTTATCCATTTAGTCTAGCTTCCAGCAATTAAGGCTTAATGTCCCATATTGATACGCTTGAAACATCCGCTCTGCCTTCCTGCTGCCATCCGCTGTTCCCATCGCATAAAAGAGAGGTGCGAAATGCTCTCTTCCGTAAGAAGGAACCGCATCTCGAACATGCGGAGCTTTTTTCTCATAAGCAAACAGTGAAGGTAGATCCCAAGATTCTAAACCCTTGGCAATCCACGCATCGAATTCAAGCGCCCACTCTTCAGGCTGATCACTTTCATTAAGCATCCGCAAATTGTGAACAAGTCCACCGCTTCCTATCAGCAGTATGCCTTCGTCACGCAGAGGGGCTAACATCCGCCCGATATTGTACTGTTCCTTAGGAGAACGTAGTGAATCGACGGATAAAGCGACTACCGGAATATCGGCTTTCGGAAACATTTTTTTCAGTATTACCCAGACTCCGTGATCGAGTCCTCGCCCCAGAACGGGCTGATGTGAAAGATTGTGACCCTTAAAGAGCTCGGAAATCCGCTTGGTTAGAGCTGGATCGCCCGGGGCTGGATAGGTCAGCTTATACATTTCTTCAGGGAATCCGTAGAAGTCATGTTGAGTCTCGTGCTTCTCATCCATGGTGAGTAGCTGTTCTGGGCTATCCCAGTGCGCTGAGAATACTACTATACCCCGTGGTGCTTCTAATTCTTGACCAAGCCGCTCCAGAAAACGGGTATACTCGTTATCCTCCAGTGCGAGGAGCGGAGAACCGTGCGCGATAAAAAATGACGGTAATTTCATAGGATGCCAACCTCCATAACCCAGTATATGGTGTGCATCTTTATTTTACCGCTAATTTCAAGTTATTGCGAGTAAAGTCCATCACCTATATCATCCAATTTTGCCACTCTGTCTGCACATGCTCCTGCTCGTTCATCCACTCTCTTGTCCGCTTAAGAAGTTGCTGCTGTGCTGGACCAGACGAAAAGGTATGATCACCTTGAAAAATGATTTCTTTATCGCAACGTCCCTCAGGACGCGTCCAGAATAATTTTTGATAAAGAAATGCATAATCCACGGGGATGACATCGTCAGACGTACCATGAATGACAAGCACATCACCGCTAAATTTACTAGCCTCTTGGAAAGGCTGGAAGGCCGCCAAGGAATTGAAATATACCGGTGTGAACGAGTACCCCACATAATCCGCTGATCCATTCTTCACCGATCGATCATACGCCTCCCGCCCCACGATCTTCACAATATCATTAAAGGGGTAACCCACGGAGGCCCACAGCACGAGATTCTTCACGCGGCGATCACGAATACTTGTCAGAAGCGCAACCGCGCCACCCAGACTGTGGCCAATCAGCGTCACACGCTGTGGATCCACATCGGCAGAGCTAATTCCGTAATCGAGCACCGCTCTAGTCTGAGCGATCATCGACTCCATATCCTCACCGCCGTAATTACCGCTGCTCTCGCCGCAGCCCACATAGTCAAATCGAATGACCATATACCCGTCTTGCGCCAGCTCACGAGCTGCCTTGACAAAGATCCGATCAACACCAATCCGGTTACCCACAAATCCATGGCAGATTACAGCTAATGGCAATCTGTCCTTGCAACGTATGGAAGTTCCCTTCTCTTTACTCGGATAATGGATGCTCGCTGTCACTTCTTCGCCGTTATGCCGGATTACAATATTCCGTTCCATTGCCGTAACCTCCTATATTTATTAATTATTTTAATTTATTACAATTCCGATTAACTTAGTGTGAATTATATTCTTATTATAAAGATTTCGTTCATATTGTCAACAGGAACGGGACAGATCCTAGTAATTTGCAAGAGCAAATTCGGCGTATAGAGCGGAACGTCAAACAGCCAATCTCCACAATAATGGTGACTGGCTGTTTTTCAATCACGAGATGTGCTTCTATGGTCGTCAATCAATCATAGCTGTCGTTAAACATCTCATGGGTTTCTTGACTGCCATCCCAATCCTTACTCAGGCCCTCTGCTGCAGGTTCTTCCGTGGAATTCCACATACTGAATCCATCAGAGCCGCCCCAATCCCCCATTGAATGATTGGGCGTAGGCTCAGAACCGTTGCCCATGACTGTTCCCTGTTCCTTCTTATTCTCATGTTCCATAAAGCTCCCAACCTTTCCCATAGCTATATTGATCAAGCAACAACATTATCAGTGTTCACTCTTATAAAAGGATTATGCATAGGAAGATAGAAATGCTTGTCCTTGCGCAGACCCGTCAGGCAAACGTATACTCTAGGTTAAAGACTATACCGATTAACACTACTGGAGGTTTACATCCATATTATGAAAGTGAAAGATATGATTAAGGAAAATAACGCCCTGCGCGAGCAGATGACACCTTTCAATCGCTCCTATTTTGAAGATATGATCCTAACGATGCGGGCCAGTCGGGTAGAAGCTCTCCGCGCTGAAGAACTTTTACTAGATGCAGCCAAGCTGCTTCTGAAAGAACAAAAGAAAGGGAAAAATGCTAAACAAGTGTTTGGCGAGAATCCGGATGATTATTTTAAAGAGATTATAGACAGCGTTCCCACACGCCCGGCGCGTAGCAAATGGAACTATTACTTAATGATTCCCTGCGCGGCTCTAACCTGTCTGTTCGGGATCTTAGCTATAGGTGGACTCTTCTTGCAATGGACTAACGGATCTTCCGGGATGTTCGGACAGATTAGCCTCTTCACACTCTTCGCTGTGGGGGCAGGTTCTATTATCCTGATTGAGCTTATTATGAAATGGATGACCTCCTTGTCTGAGAGTGATGCACCTAAAGCCAAACCTTTTGATATCAAGAGCCTTGGCATCTATATTGGAATCGCCGTAGTTGCCGTATTCATTGGCTTGTATCTCGACCGATTGTTTCCGGTCATTACATTATCCCCGTGGGTAAGCTTAATCGTTTCCTTGGTTGGGGCAATTGGACTAAAATTTATATTTTTTAAACAAGCATAAACGCCTTCGGCGTCCTTATAAGGACGGTAAGCGTTTAAGCGAGAAATATAATGATATTATAGTTGCACAACATATAAATTCTTATATTTAAATAAAAGTATGCTTCACCGGCATTGCATCCGAAAGACAGGGGGAACTTTCATGAATAAGAAGCAATATATTCTCTATTCTGTTCTAGCAGTAACATTGGGACTAGGTGCTATACCTATAGGAACGATTCAAGCTGAAGGCGCTGTCAGCCCTCCTATGGGAGGCGCTAAGGCAAATTCCTCGACAGCTAACAATAATCATGCGGAGGCTATCTATAAAGCTGCTTTGCCGCTATTGTCTTCCTCTAACAAGTTGCCCGAAGCTATAAAATATTTGAATGCCAATATGTATGCGGTAGGTTCGTATCGTGCAACGATAATGACACTGAAGCTTGAGAATTTGCACAAGGCGGCGCTTCCGGCGTGGGAGAGCAAATTCAGTACCAGCAATGTCCAGCGGAAGCTCACCGCCATCTATAAGGCTGGAGCTAGTATGAAGACCCTTGCTGATGCCACAGAAGATCTCACTCTTCGCACACTACTGAAAAGTGCCAGCGAAAATGGATATAAACTGGAGACTGCGGAGGGCACTTTTTTCCCGGTGATCGATTATGAGGCTTACCGCAAATATAAGCTTTATGTCACTAACGATATCAGCGCGTATATATCGATTATGGCCACGGAGTCTGATCTGCCCCCCTCCAAGGATAACGGGCTGGTCATTGGCTGGACCGATGTAGCTGCGCGAGCACTGTCACAAGAGCAATTTATTCAAAATCATCCGAAATCGAACCGAATTTCAGCCGTGAAATCCTTATATTCTATCTATGTTAACAATACGTTTTACGGCCAGAATAACACGCCCCTTTTCCATTATGACAATCTTGAAATGGACTTGGAGGCGCAGAAAGCCTACTCTAGCATTCTCACCAAGAATAAAGACAACAGCCCATTCCTGCAGAAACTAGATGGCTTCATGAAATTGATGAAGGACAAAGATTATAAATTAACCGATGAAGTCGAACAATACCGTAAGACAGAATTACCTCTCTAGTATGATATACAAAAGGCCCGTCCCCATTCATTCTGGGACGGGCCTTTCTATGTTCATTAACGAAATGATTAAAGTGGTGAAGGAAATTAAATAAGGATGTTAAAGAGATTAGAATCCTTATTGATCTCTACATAATCGACGCCCTTCTGCTGCATCCGTTCGATAAGCGGTTCATAAGCTTCAATGGACAATAGCTCTATGCCTACAAGCGCCGGACCATTCTCTTTATCATGCTTCTTGATGTACTCGAAACGGGTAATATCATCCTCTGGACCGAGGATTTCGTCCAAGAACTCACGCAGTGCACCTGCCCGTTGTGGGAAGTTCACCATGAAATAGTGCTTTAAGCCTTCGTAGATCAGTGAACGCTCTTTGATCTCCTGCATACGGTCAATATCATTGTTACCACCACTGATGATACAGACGACCGTCTTGCCACGGATTTGATCACGGTATTGATCAAGTGCTGCGATAGGTAAGGAACCCGCTGGCTCAACCACTATAGCATTCTCGTTATACAGCTCCAGAATGGTAGTACAAGCCTTGCCTTCAGGCACCATCACGATGTCATCCAGATGCCGGGAACAAATATCATAAGTCAGTCCGCCGACGCGTTTTACAGCCGCTCCGTCCACGAACTTGTTAATTTCTTTTAGCGTTACCACTTCTCCAAGCTTGATCGCTTCAGTCATTGAAGCAGCACCAAGCGGTTCCACGCCAATCAACTTAGTGGATGGACTAACCGTCTTCACATAAGTGGCTATTCCTGCTGCCAGGCCGCCCCCGCCAATCGTTACGAACATAAAGTCCGCAGGATGGTCCAGGTTCTCCATCACTTCCATCGCTATCGTTCCATTGCCTGCAATAATTCTCGGCTCATCAAACGGGTGGATCAACGTCATTCCATGATCTATACAAGCTTGAAGCGCTTCATCATAAGCATCATCAAAGGTATCGCCCTTCAGAATGACCTCAACAAACTCACCGCCGAACCGTCGAACTTGTTTAACCTTCTGGTTAGGTGTAGTGCTCGGCATATAGACCTTACCCTTGATTCCAAGTGCCTTACAGGAATAGGCTACACCTTGGGCATGATTTCCTGCACTAGCGCAGACAATGCCTTTAGCTCTATCTTCTGCAGATAGACTACGAATCATATTATAAGCTCCACGGATTTTAAAAGAACGGACAATCTGCAAATCCTCGCGCTTCAAATATACATCGCAATCATACTTGGCTGATAGCACGGCGTCACGCTGTAGTGGGGTCCGAATGATGACCTCCCGCAGTACGTGATGAGCCCGTACGATATCTTCCATTCCTACGATTCGGTCTTCCTCTTCTCTCATAACCCTCTCGCCTCACTATCATCTATTCATTCTACTTCTTGTAAACATACTCTCCCAAAGACATTTTTTCAAGCATTGTCCGCTGTACGCAATACAGTAAAGAGGCAAAATTATTCTTTTTATATTTGAAAAAGAGACTACAGGAATCTCCCATAGTCTCTTTAAGTTCATGTACGTCCAAGATCTGAATTCTACTAATCCTGTTGCTTCAGCATCCACTTCAGCAGATCAGGTAGACTTGTCCACAAACGCGAGTGTACAATCACATATTCGATAGCTTCGTTAGCGTCGCCCATTCCCACAAAATCCGGAAGGTTATGCGGCAATCTCTTGATCCCTAATAAATAATCCGGCACATGCTTATTCACATTCCGCGCTACGCGGTACAGCATTTTAAGTTGGGAAGTAACCCCATTCTTCTTATATTCTAAGACCATACGGTCGTAAGCTACCGTTGCAGCAGCATCATCCCCGAATTTCGCCAGTACTTGTTCTGTCTCATCCAGCTTATTGCTGTAGAGGTATGCCGCGGTCAGAAGGTAACGTGCACCTGTGTTATCGTCTGGGTTTAGCGTTAAAATATGCTCAAGCGTCTTTGCGGCTTCTTCCGCATTTCCGCCGAACCAGCAAGAGTCAGCGTAGCTTTTGCAGATACGGATGTATGGACGCGTCTCGTGGAGGCCCCAGAAATATCCTTTGTGCTTAGCGAAAAAGGTTTCTCCAAGCTCGCGTTCACCAGCTTCCATCCCTGCTTTCAGAAAAGCACGGGCATCTGTTTCGTTCTCTGCTTCCTCCGCTAAAATGAGATATGCATCTGGGCTGTTCGGATAAACCTCTAGCGCGGCTTCAGCTAACTGAATCCGACGTTTGGAGGAATTGGTTTCGAACGCCTTTTGTAATAGTGCCCGCTCCTGATCCTTTGGAGTCCCTGAGACATTCAACAGAAGTAATTCTTCCTCCGCACCACCCATGCCATATTCCTCAATATAGTTGAGCATCTCTTTAACCTTTCTAGAGATAGTAGGCGTAGTAACCTCATGTTTGGTGGCAAGATTCACTTGCGTTAGGGAGAAGCCATATTCCTCAGACAAAATAAATTCGATCGCCGCGCAGAAAGAGCCCATTTTCTTCACAGCAGGCTTAGTCTTACGGGAATAACCATTCCACAGAACTAGAGCTTCCCAAATAAGCTCTCTATCATAGCTTTCTCTCATGCTCTCAATGAGGTGCAGCGCCAGTTGTTCATGTGCAGGATGCTCCCATTTCAGATCACGTGACACTTTTTTTCTAAGCGTAGCAAGCGTAAGCTTTACTTCAGGCTGTGCTACGGGTTCCTGTTTTTCAGCCACAGTCTCGCTAGCTGCCGCTTCTTCCTTGGTTACAAGTCGCATGATCGATTCTACTGCAGAAGTCTCTTTACCAAGACAGCATTTCTTATATTTTTTCCCGCTTCCGCAAGGACACAAGTCATTTCTTCCAATCTTACTCAAAACGAATTCCTCCTTAAATCTGTGAGTAGCCATTCGCCATAAGCGTATCGCTAGTATGCACTATAAGTATCATCATTTCCAGGCACGAGGCATCCTTTATAAGGTTACTTCACAGAGTCTGAAGGACTCCGATTTAAAAGGGCCTTCCCATGATCGGAAAGACCCTTATCTGTATATATCCGCACATTTTCCCCCGTACGTGTAGTATTATAGCACTTCTTCTATCACTTGTCAGTCCTTTTTTAGGACTTTAAGCGCAAAAAATGCTAGATACAGTTCTTTATCCTTATACCAAAGCCTTCATAGCGATGTCGCTGCGGCTTTGTTTCCCGGAAAAAGAAATTCCTTCAGCCGTAGCGTAAGCTGCAGAACGCGCTTCAGCAATCGTTGCACCTAGGCCTACCACGCCTAGTACCCGACCGCCATTCGTTAGCCAGCTTCCGTCTTCACCACGTGCCGTTCCGGCATGGAAGATCAGCCCTCCTTGGCTGTCTTCAAGACCTTCAATCGGTACACCCTTTGGATATGGGCCTGGATATCCACCCGAAGCGAGAACTACGCATACAGCCGCTTCGTCGCTCCATTCAATCTCGATATCTGCAAGTCTACCCTCAGTGACCGCCAGAAAGATTTCTAGCAAGTCACTCTTGAGTCTAGGCAACACGACCTGTGTCTCAGGATCACCGAAACGAGCATTAAACTCAATCGTCTTAGGTGTACCCTCTGGAGAAATCATCAGGCCTGCGAACAGTACACCGCTGAATGGACGTCCTTCGTCCACCATGGCTTTTGCTGTCGGCTTAATGATGGTCTCGATTGCTTCTTGGATAATAGCCTCATCAATATGTGGCAAAGGCGAATAAGTACCCATTCCGCCAGTATTAGGACCTTTATCCCCATCGAACACGGGTTTATGATCCTGAGCAGCAGCCATAGGACGTACCGTCTCACCATCGACAAAAGCCAGAATCGACATTTCCTGTCCAGCTAGAAATTCCTCAATAACAACCTGAGCGCCCGCCTCACCGAATACCTTAGTGACCATAATATCAACGAGCGCTTGCTCTGCTTCTTCCAATGAATAAGCAACCGTCACGCCTTTTCCAGCGGCCAGTCCATCTGCCTTGATTACGATTGGAAGCGGCTGTTCCCGCAAGTAAGCTAGCGCAGCTTCATATTCGTCGAACTTCTCGTAGGCTGCTGTCGGAATATTATATTTATGCAGCAGATCCTTCATAAAGGTTTTGCTGCCTTCGATCTCAGCCGCGTTCTTACGTGGGCCAAACACAGGAATATCCTGCGCTTCAAAAGCGTCCACAATCCCAGCAGCGAGCGGATCATCTGGTCCGATTACAACAAGACCTACTTCCTTCTCTTTTGCAAAAGCCGTCAGGCGATCGAACTCAAATACTC
Source organism: Paenibacillus etheri (assembly GCF_001012825.1). Lineage (GTDB taxonomy): Bacteria > Bacillota > Bacilli > Paenibacillales > Paenibacillaceae > Paenibacillus_AQ > Paenibacillus_AQ etheri. The sequence goes on along the minus strand of NZ_LCZJ02000087.1, from coordinate 23,065 downwards.
CGATCGGCACACATTCGGCTAACTGCGCAATCCCGGCGTTGCCGGGTGCGCAATAGATTTTACCTGCCTTGGGGCTTTGGGATAGACTCCAAATAATCGCATGTTCCCGGCCGCCGCCGCCAACCACTAAAATATCCATCCGAATATGATCCTCCCAGCGTTCTAGTGTTTGAAATGACGGACGCCTGTGAAGACCATAGCAATACCATACTCATTCGCGACCTTGATCGATTCCTCGTCTTTAATGGAGCCGCCTGGCTGAATAACTGCAGTAATGCCCGCTTTGGCTGCCATTTCAAGCGTATCTCCCATTGGGAAGAAGGCGTCAGAGGCAAGGACTGATCCTTTGGACTTCTCTCCAGCTTGTTCAATGGCAATTTTAGCTGCGCCGACACGGTTCATTTGTCCTGCACCTACGCCAACAGTCATATCATCAGCAGCCAACACAATCGCATTAGATTTCACATGCTTAACTACTTTCCATCCAAACAATAGCTGTTTCAATTCTTCTTCTGTTGGTTTACGATCCGTAACGACTTGTAGATCATCTGGGTTCACAGAGTGCACGTCGCTCTCCTGTACAACCATTCCTCCATCAATGGAGGTTACTACAAAGCTGCTCTTACGCGCACTAGCCGTACTAAGATTACCGATTTTAAGCAAACGTAGATTCTTTTTCTTCGTAAGGATTTCCAGAGCTTCTTCCGTAAAGCCTGGTGCCAATACGATTTCGAGGAAAATATCTTTCAGCAGGTTCGCTGTATCTGCATCAATAATGCGGTTTGCTGCTACAATTCCACCAAAGATGGACGTTGGATCCGCGTTGTAAGCTTTTTGATAAGCTTCGTATACACTTTCACCCACACCTACACCACAAGGGTTCATATGTTTAACCGCTACGACAGCAGGCTCTTCAAATTCTTTCACGATTTGCAACGCTGCGTTAGCATCGTTGATATTGTTGTATGACAACTCTTTGCCGTGCAATTGCTCAGCCGCAGTGAGTGTATCCAGTGCTGCCAATGGCTTACGATAGAAAGCCGCTTTTTGATGCGGATTCTCGCCATAACGCAGATCCTGAATTTTCTCATAAGTCACGGTGTAGCGCTCTGGTAGAGGCTCGCCAGTAACGTTAGCCAAATAATCGGAAATCAAGGCATCGTAAGCCGCCGTATGACGGAACACTTTTGCCGCAAGACGTTTGCGTGTTTTTAGCGTTGTATCTCCACCTGCGCGAACCTCTTCAAGTACAGTAGCGTAATCATTAGCATCCACCACTACACTTACAAAAGCATGGTTCTTCGCTGCAGAACGCAGCATCGTAGGTCCGCCAATATCGATATTCTCGATGGCTACCTCGTAGGATACGTCAGGTTTTGCGATCGTTTCCGCGAACGGATACAGATTCACTACCACCAGATCGATATAGTCCAGACCAAGCTCCTTCATTTGACGCGTGTGCTCCTCGTTATCACGAACCGCAAGCAATCCGCTGTGTACAGCAGGGTGCAAGGTTTTGACACGTCCGTCCATGATTTCCGGGAATCCTGTCACATCGGAAATCCCGATGACTGGAACACCTTCTTTAGCCAAAAGCGTGCTTGTTCCACCTGTAGAGATGATTTCTACGCCTAATGCAGACAACTCGCGGCAAAAATCCACGATACCTTGTTTATCCGATACGCTGACTAGCGCTCTTTTGATACTCACTTTTAATAGTCCTCCTTCAGGTTGTACATGCGATTTAATATGAAGAAAACCCACAACGCGACACATAACGCCGCTTATGCAATATTTCCCGAGAAATACCCTGAAACATCTCGGTCTGTCACCAAATGTCGATCCAAAACTTCGAATGGCTGCGGTGCAGCTTACTTTTCGCGGATAATCGTCTTTCTTCCACTCAGTTCCACTTTCCCGCTGGCAAAAGCGCCAACCACTTCGGGATACAGCTCATACTCAACCTTATGAATACGTTCTGCCAATGAATCCGCCGTGTCGTTATCCTGCACAACTACGCTGCGCTGAGCAATAACAGGCCCGGTATCCATACCTCCATCGACAAAATGCACAGAAACACCCGTCAGCTTCACACCATAATCCAACGCTTGTCCAATTGCATCTTTTCCCGCAAAAGCAGGTAGCAGCGATGGATGAATGTTAATAATTCGTCCAGCATACGGCGTTAAAAGCACTGGCGTAATAAGACGCATGTATCCTGCCAGCACAACCAGCCCAATTTCCCGCTGCTGAAGCTCTGCTACAATCTCTGCTTCGTAGAGTTCACGGCTGGCGAAGTCTTTTGGCCGCAGCAAGAGGGCGGGAATGCCCGCATCCTCCGCACGCTTAGCTACAGGTGCCTCAGGCTTGTCGGATACAAGCAATTCAATATTGCCTTCACCAAGCAAGCCCGCTCTCTGTGCATCGATCAGTGCAGCAAAATTACTGCCTTGCCCAGAAGCAAAAACAGCGATTCGACTCAATTGCATCACACTTCAGCTCCAGTAAAGGTTACTTTGCGTTCCCCTTCTGTTACTTTACCAATGATATAAGCCTCTTCTCCGCTTGCTTTGAGCAGTTCAAGAGCACGTTCTCCATCAGCAGCACTAACCACCAGAACAAGTCCAATTCCCATATTAAAAGTAGTAAACATATCACGGTTGCTTACGTTTCCTTTGTTCTGCATCAATCCGAAGATCGGCAGAATCGGCCACGATCCGTAATTAATCTCCACATCTACACCGTCAGGCAATACGCGCGGGATGTTCTCGATGAATCCGCCACCCGTAATATGTGCCATTCCTTTTACCGGAAGCTGCTCGAGCAGCGCCAGCAAAGGCTTTACATAAATCTTTGTTGGTGCAAGAAGTACATCCACAAGCGGAGCTCCAAGCTCCGGAAGCACATCATTCAGGCCATAGCCATCTTCCTCAAGCAAAAGCTTACGCACCAGCGAGAAGCCGTTACTGTGCACGCCGCTGGAAGCCAGACCAATCACTGTATCTCCCACTGCGATGGTAGCGCCTGTTACCAGCTTCGCTTTGTCAGCTACGCCCACTGTGAATCCAGCGATATCGTACTCGCCCGCTGAATACATGCCCGGCATTTCAGCCGTTTCACCGCCAATCAGCGCACAGCCTGCTTGATGACAACCCTCTGCGATTCCTGCTACGATCGCTTCGATTTTCTCCGGCACGACTTTGTCGCAAGCCAGATAGTCGAGGAAAAAGAGCGGCTCTGCGCCTTGTACTACAATGTCGTTCACGCACATAGCCACAGCGTCGATCCCAATCGTGTCATGGCGATCCGCCGCGAATGCGATTTTGAGCTTCGTGCCTACACCATCGGTTCCCGATACGAGCACTGGCTCTTCATATTTATCTTTATTGAGGCCAAACAGCGCTCCGAACCCACCAAGATCCGTCATTACTTCTGGACGGTAAGTACGTTTTACGTGCTTTTTCATGCGTTCTACCGCTTCGTTACCAGCCGCAATATCCACTCCGGCGTTTTTATAAGCTTCCGACACTTGGGACACCTCATCTTTTAATTAGTTTAGAGCGCGTTTGCGGGGGCATTCGGGATTTGAGGTGGTTGTAGGAGAGTTATTGCAAGGAATGTTTGGACTTCCGATCGCTGTTATGTTTGGATTTCCTGATTTAAACCGCTCTTCGCGGTAGAAATCCAAACATAAAGGCGAACGCTACGCCTCTACAGTTCCAAACTTCCTCTCCATAACTCCCTCTAACCACCGGGTTCACCCTACTGCAAGCCGCGGTTCGCGCCTTGCACACGGACCTCAAGACCTCGGTGCATGAGCTGCGCCATACACCTCTTCTAGCGAGACAAGCGCGTAACGCATTTGCGCAGCAAACAGGGACGAGCTTGGGGAGCTGCTCTTGGCGCTTAGCGCGCAGCCGAGCGCCACCTTAGCGAGACAAGCGCGTACCGCATTTGCGCAGCAAACAGGGACGAGCTTGGGGAGCTGCTCTTGGCGCTTAGGGCGCAGCCGAGCGCCACCTTTAGCGAGACTAGCGCGTAACGCATTTGCGCAGCAAACAGGGACGAGCTCGGGGAGCTGCTCTTGGCGCTTAGGGTGCAACCGAGCGCCACCTTTAGCGAGACTAGCGCGTAACGCATTTGCGCAGCAAACAGGGACGAGCTCGGGGAGCTGCTCTTGGCGCTTAGGGTGCAACCGAGCGCCACCTTAGCGAGACTAGCGACTAGCTTGGCGAGCCAGTCCCGGCGGCGGATGCAGCCGGGGGGCGGAGCGCCGTAAAGCGTGTCCCGTCCATGCGTAGCACACAGGGACAAAGCGGGCACTCGTACCCAAGTCTTCTTAGCAAGTTATAACCCAACTCCTACCGCCGAGCTTTCGGGTGGCCGGAGGGCAGAGCCCTTCGGAATCCCCCTTTGCAAGGGGGACTTAGGGGGATGTCAACACGAGCAGCCGTCTTTCTCAGCCCCGCCAAAATCAACCTGCGTCGGGTAATCATTATCGAAGCAGGAAAGGCATAACCCGCCTTTGTAATCATCTTTGTTGTGACCACCAATGGATGAGATTAAGCCTTCCGGTGACAAGAATGCCAAAGAATCGGCGTTGATCTCTTCGCACATTTCCGCAATGGTCTTGTAGGACGCGATGAGATCGCGGCGGTCTGGGGTATCAATGCCGTAGAAGCAAGGATTCTTGAAGGGCGGCGATGTAATCCGCACATGTACTTCAACGGCTCCCGCTTCACGAAGCAGATTGACGATCCGCCGTGAAGTTGTACCACGCACGATGGAATCATCGATCATGACAACACGTTTGCCATCAACCACACTGCGCACGGCGCTCAGCTTCATTTTCACACCTTGCTCACGCAGCTCTTGGCTCGGCTGGATGAAGGTCCGGCCTGTGTACTTGTTCTTGATGAGCCCAAGCTCATAAGGAATGCCCGTCTGCTCCGCAAATCCAATCGCTGCCGAGATACTTGAATCCGGCACACCAGTTACGAGGTCAGCATCTACGAAAGCTTCTAATGCCATTCGGCTACCCATCCGCTTACGGGCGGTGTGCAGGTTAGCGCCATTCATATCACTGTCTGGGCGAGAGAAGTAAATATACTCCATCGCGCACAGCGCTTTACGTTTGGGCTCGGTAAAACGATCCTCTAAGAGGCCATTTTTATCGAGCACGAGCAGTTCGCCAGGTTCGATATCGCGAACCAGCTGAGCTCCGATTACTTCTAAGGCGCAAGATTCGGAAGCAAAAATATAGGCATCGCCGATCCGTCCCATTACAAGCGGACGCAAACCATGGGAATCCGAAGCGACAATTAATTTGTCATTCGTCATGAGCAGAAAAGCAAACCCGCCAACCAGTTGTTTTAGCGCATCCTTAGCCGCTTCAACAAAATCCTTTGACGAACGCGCAATCAGATGCGCCAGCACTTCTGTATCACTTGTGGTTTGGAAGATCGATCCGCTTTGCTCTAGCTGTTTACGAATCAACGGTTCATTTACTATGTTACCGTTCGTAGCAATCGCCAAATCACCGTCACGATATTTGAATACGAGCGGCTGTGCATTGGTTAAGCGGCTGTCTCCGCTGGTGGAATAACGTACATGCCCGATGGACATGTCTCCCACCAGCGAGGCAATTTTGTCCTTGTCGAATACTTCTTTTACTAACCCCATCCCGCGGTGATAGTTGAAATCACGACCATCTGCGACGCAGATGCCCGCACTTTCTTCCCCACGGTGCTGTAAGGCGTGCAAGCCGTAATAAGACATGGACGCCGCTTCCGGGTGTCCGAAGACCCCGAAAACGCCGCATTCTTCTTTTAATGTGTCAAAAATATCTCCCGAGCCCGTTCCTTCATTGTAAAAGTCACCAGTCCACAGGATAGGAGTCTCCTGCTCTTTCCCGGTCTTTATTTCATAAGACATGGAATAGCATCCTCCCAAACGAATTTCAATTCTGCTACAGCTTCATCTAATACGGATGCACCGTCCAGATTTACGCGCAGTCTGTCTCCACCTACAGTTCCGATGATTTCCACTGGTACGCCGCTGGCAGCAATCGCTGCTTTCAGCTCTTCCGCACGTTCAGGCGCTGCCGTCAGCACAATGCGTGATTGGCTTTCGCTGAACAATGCTACATCGGATCTAAGTCCATTAGCAGATAGTTCAACGTTCGCACCAACGCCACCGCTGATACAGCTCTCTGCAAGTGCTACAGCAAGGCCGCCTTCGGACAAGTCATGTGCCGAACGCACCAGACCGCCGCGAATCGAGCTAAGCACTGCGCTCAGCAGTTTTTTCTCAGTAGCCAAATCCAAAGCTGGAGGACGACCTTCCGTTACACCATGAACGGCATATTGAAATTCACTACCACCAAGCTCAGCTTTTGTTACGCCAAGCAGAAGGATGGAATCTCCTTCTTGTTTGAAGCCTTGAGTCGTAATATGATCCGTATCCGTTACTAAACCAACCATGCCGACAACCGGCGTTGGGTAGATGGATCCCGTAGTATTTTCGTTATAAAGACTGACATTCCCGCCGATAACCGGAGTATCCAGCACACGACAAGCTTCAGCCATACCATCAACCGCACGTTCCATTTGCCAGAACACATCAGGTTTCTCAGGGTTTCCGAAGTTTAGGTTATCGGTAATAGCAAGCGGTTCAGCACCCGAACAAACGATGTTACGAGCCGCTTCGCTGACTGCAATCCGTCCGCCCACTTCAGGATCAAGATAAACGTAGCGCCCGTTACAGTCCGTGGTCATCGCAAGTCCTTTACGTGTACCATGAATGGTAACTACAGCCGCATCAGATCCAGGTCGAACAGCCGTACTAGTCCGAACCATGTAATCATATTGGTTGTATACCCAAGCTTTGCTTGCTACGGTTGGTGATCCAAGAACAGTACGAAGTGCGCCGCCTAGATCTGTAACTTCCGCGTAACGAAGCGTATCTACCGATTCATTTTCTACATAATAAGCAGGAACCTCAGATGGTTTGTTATAGACTGGACACTCATCCACAAGCGCTGTTACTGGCATATCACCGACAACCTCACCGTGATGATACAGCTTCAAGCGACCATCATCCGTAACTTTACCGACCTTACAGCAGATTACACCCCAGCGATCAAAAATCTCTTGCGCCTGAGCTTCATCCTTCGGTTCTACTACGAACAACATCCGTTCTTGCGATTCCGAAAGCATCATTTCATAAGGGGTCATGCCATCTTCACGTTGTGGCACCTGATCAAGATACAGCTCCAGACCGTTGCCCGCTTTACTTGCCATCTCGGCACTAGAGCAGGTAAGTCCAGCTGCACCCATATCCTGAATCCCAATAACGATGCCGCTATCGATCAATTCCAGGCAAGATTCCATTACGAGTTTCTCCATAAATGGATCGCCTACTTGTACAGCTGTACGTTTAGCTTCTGACTCTTCACTTAGTTCCACGGATGCAAAAGTAGCCCCATGAATTCCATCACGTCCAGTAGGAGGACCTACGTAGAAGACCGGGTTCCCTACCCCTTTAGCGACACCACGCTGGATTTTATCATGATCAATTAGACCGACACACATTGCGTTAACAAGTGGGTTACCGTCATAGCTATCATCAAACATGATTTCGCCGCCCACGGTTGGAATCCCGATACAGTTACCATAACCAGCAATGCCAGACACGACATGCTCGAACAAATACTTCACACGATCGCTTTCCAACTTGCCGAAACGCAAGGAATTCAGCAGTGCGATAGGTCTTGAGCCCATGGAAAAAATATCACGAATGATGCCGCCCACGCCTGTTGCCGCACCTTGGAAAGGTTCTACCGCAGACGGGTGGTTATGACTTTCGATTTTGAATACAACCGCTTGGTTGTCTCCGATATCTACAATCCCTGCGCCCTCTCCGGGTCCCATTAGGACACGTGGTCCAGTAACTGGGAAACGTTTCAATAATGGCTTCGAGTTCTTGTATGCACAGTGTTCGGACCACATTACGCTGAACACGCCGATTTCAGTATAGTTCGGCAAGCGTCCCATAAAAGACTTGATGAGCTCATATTCGCTGTCCGACACACCGAATTGGCTGTAAATTTTCTGCTCCGCGATCTGTTCTGCGGTCGGTTCCTTAACGGATACTTGCTGCGTCATGACGATCCCTCCAAGTCTTCAGTATAGATGTGAACATCCGTTTGCCATCTTCTGATCCGAGTAAGCTGTTAGCTGCACGCTCAGGGTGAGGCATCATGCCGACTACATTACCCTGCACATTACTAACACCCGCAATATCAGCTACAGAGCCGTTTGGATTATCGCTGTATGTGAACACGATCTGATGGTTAGCTTTCAGTTCTGCTAAAGTCTCTTCATCACAGTAATAGTTACCTTCACCGTGAGCGATCGGGATGATGATTTCTTCATCCTTAGCATAGTCAATAGTAAATGGGGTTTCGTTATTAACAACCTTAAGCACTGTATCATGACAACGGAACTTCATGGACATGTTACGACGCAGCGCGCCTGGCAACAAACCAGCCTCAGTAAGAATTTGGAACCCATTGCAAATGCCTAGCACGAATTTGCCTTGCTCTGCTGCTTTAGCAACTTCAACCATTACAGGAGCAAATCTTGAAATCGCGCCGCAGCGCAGGTAATCACCATATGAGAAGCCGCCTGGAACCAAAATGCAATCATACGCCGACAAATCTGTCGCTGTATGCCACACATAATCGACTGGTTCGCCGAGACTGTCCTCTACCGCCTTGTAGCAATCAATATCACAGTTAGAGCCTGGGAAGACAAGTACAGCAAATTTCATGTCGTTTAGTCCTCCAATTCGTAGCGGTAATCCTCGATCACCGTGTTGGCAAGTAGCTTTTCGCACATTTCCTTGAGACGTACTTCTGCTTCAGCACGGTTATCCGTGTCCAAAGTCAGCTCCATATATTTCCCAATACGCAAACTTTCAACTTCTTGAAAACCTACTGAATGAAGTGCTCCTTGCACCGCTACACCTTGTGGATCGAGAACGCTTTTCTTGATGGTGACATATACCGTCGCTTTTAACATATGCTTGTAGTTCCTCCTAAATTTTTATGTGTATATACTTTCTGAAAGCTGAAACTCTACTAAAAGTAACTCTAGCTTAAAAAACACATACTTAATTTATTCCCATGAGTAAACACACAATGTTGAGCTATAAAGACTTGCCAGTAAGACGATGATAAATGTCCAGATAACGGCGCGTAGTTTCTTCAACTACTTCTAGCGGAAGTGGATCAGGTTTGCTATTTTTATCCCAGGAGGATTCAGATAGATACGTACGAACAGGCTCTTTATCCATGCTATCAATTTCGATATCAAGAGCATATTTGTCCTTGGCCCAGAAACGAGAAGCATCCGGCGTAAAAATCTCATCAATTAGAATCACCTTGCCATCCAGCAAGCCGAATTCGAATTTACAATCTGCAAGAATGATTCCCCGCTCAGCACAGTACTCTCTGGCAAAAGAGAACAACTGCAAGCTCTTCTCCCGCAGCTCAAGTGCTAGATCAGCACCGATTAACTCCTGCATTTTTTCAAAAGGAATATCCTCATCATGACCTACATCGTTTTTAGCCGCAGGGGTAAAGATTGGCTGTGCCAGCAGCGCATTTTTGCGCAAATCCTTAGGAAGCTCAATACCATTCACTTTGCCGGTTTCTTGATACTGTCTCCAGCCCCCACCAGTGATGCACCCACGCACAACACATTCGATGTCAATGCGCTCCGCTTTGCGTACCACCATAACACGGTTTCTGAGTGCCTCTTTGTCCTTAACGATGTCTCCGAGCAGATCCACATCGATATGAACGACATGATTCTCCATCCGCTCTTTGGTCTTTCCGAACCAGAACGCACTCAGACGGTTAAGCACATTACCCTTTTCAGGTACCGCTGGGTCCAGTACATAGTCAAAAGCAGATATCCGATCCGTAACGACGATCAGTACATTCTCCCCTAAATCGTACAGCTCACGAACCTTTCCTTTATAGAGCAGCGGCGCATTGATGAGTTCCACGGCTGTGGATACGGCCGACGATGTCATGACCTTTCCTCCCTTGAACTAATGATCTTGATTTATATCTGCGTAAAAGTCGCTCCAAGCTCGAATTATTCTTCCGAGGAATTGTGAAGTCTGAAATAAAGATCTGGTTAAACGGGACCACTGCGAGAAATGTTTGGACTTCCGATCGCTGTTACCCTCAGATTTCTTGATTTGAACCGCTTCTCGCGGTAGAAATCCGAGGATAAAGGCGAACGCTACGCTTCTACAGTTCCAAAAATTCTCTTCGTTCCTTCTTCAACCTTAATCCATATTGCAAACCTCATACCATCCTGCTCTACTGAACAATTAAGCTCTTTCCACAACTCTTCCGCCTATTTATTGCTGCGCTCCTTAGTTCACCACTAACCTATCTTTTTTTTAGATAAGCTCTAGCTTGCGGAAGATGGTGTCCACATGCTTAAGGTGCCAAGAAGGGTTAAATGCATCTTCAATTTCTTCCGGGGTAAGAACGTTAGTGATTTCAGGTGTAGCTTCCACGATATCGCGGAATTGTTTTTGCTCTTCCCATGCTTGCATAGCACGCGGTTGAACGGTATCGTACGCTTGCTCACGGCTAAGGCCTTTGTCGATCAGTTTAGTCAGGATCCGACCGGAGAAAGGAACGCCGAAGGTACGGTTCATGTTACGCTTCATATTCTCTGGGAATACAGTCAGGTTCTTCACGATGTTTCCGAAACGGTTCAGCATGTAGTTGAGCAGCATTGTCGCATCCGGAAGGATGATACGTTCCACAGAGGAGTGCGAGATATCGCGTTCATGCCAGAGTGGCACGTTCTCGTAAGCTGTAACCATATGTCCGCGAATCACGCGGGACAGACCGGAAATATTCTCGCAGCCAATGGGGTTCCGTTTGTGAGGCATAGCGGATGAACCCTTTTGACCTTTGGCAAAAGCTTCTTCCACTTCACGAATCTCACTCTTTTGCAGGGCGCGGATTTCAGTAGCGAATTTGTCTAACGAAGTCGCTACCAAAGCAAGAGCAGCCATGTATTCAGCGTGACGGTCACGCTGCAGAGTTTGTGTAGAGATTGGAGCTGGGCTTGTGCCAAGCTTGCGGCAAACGAATTCTTCTACAAAAGGATCGATGTTAGCGTACGTACCAACGGCACCGGAGATTTTACCGAACTGCACTCCATTCGCAGCATGGCGGAAACGCTCCAGGTTACGTTTCATTTCTTCGTACCATAGTGCCATTTTCAGACCGAAGGTAGTTGGCTCGGCATGAACACCATGCGTACGGCCCATCATCGGCGTATCCTTGTAAGCAACAGCTTTATCTTTAAGGATCTCAATAAAGTTGATGATATCCTTCTCAAGAATTTCATTTGCTTGACGCAGCAAGTAACCTAGCGCCGTATCTACCACGTCAGTAGAAGTAAGACCGTAGTGAACCCATTTGCGTTCTGCACCAAGGCTCTCGGAAACCGCACGTGTAAATGCGATAACGTCATGACGAGTCTCTTGTTCTATTTCATCAATGCGTGCGATGTCGAATTTAGCGTCCTTACGCAGTTTATCTGCGTCTTCGTGCGGGATTACTCCCAGCTCAGCCCATGCTTCACAAGCGCAAATCTCAACTTCCAGCCACGCTTTGAATTTATTTTCCTCCGTCCAAATAGCTCGCATCTCAGGTCTGCTGTAACGTTCGATCATATTCTTTAGTTCCTCCAAAGTTTAGATTGCTCCACCCAGGACAAGCCGTCTCCGGTATCCTTGCAGAGCAGATTGATATGGCCCATCTTGCGGCCGGTCTTACTCTCAGTCTTGCCATATATATGAAGCTTAGGTACAACACCCAGCTTATTATCTTTTTCGTCCTGTGTACAGGTCGCTTTAATGGCGCCATCCAAATGCTGGCCTAGTACATTTACCATAACTACAGGTGTCAAAAGCGTTGTATCTCCCAGCGGTAGATTACAGATCGCCCGGACATGCTGCTCGAACTGTGAAGTCGTGCAAGCATCCATGGTGTAGTGTCCGGAGTTATGCGGCCTTGGTGCCAGCTCATTGACGAACAATTGTCCATCCTCTGTGACGAACATTTCCACCGCCAGTAGCCCAACCGCATCAAGTCCAGCGATTAATGTCTCTGCCAATTCGCATGCTCTAAGCTGAATCTCCTCTGACACTCTTGCAGGCACAATCGACAGATGCAAAATATTATTCACATGAATATTCTCAGAGGGAGGGAAGCTCTTAACCTCTCCAGATGCACTGCGTGCTACAACAACGGATATTTCACACTTGAAAGCTACAAATTTCTCAAGCACCAGCTCCGGGATTACCTCACCTGGCGCTACTTGCCGGAAGGCTTCTTCCAGCTCTTCTTCCTGACGGATCACGGCTTGTCCCTTACCGTCATAACCGCCTGTGGCTGTCTTCAGCACACAGGGAAGTCCAAGTTCAGCCGCCGCCACTTTCAGCTCCGCAAGGCTATCCACCTTCCGGTACGGGGCGACGGGTACGCCTGCCTCCTCGATGGCGGCTTTTTCGCGCAGCCGATGCTGCGTCGTATACAGCAGCGCGCTGCCCTGCGGCACGTACGATTCCTCCGTCAACAGCGCGGCAACTCCCGCATCGACGTTCTCGAACTCGTACGTGATGACGTCCGAGCGGCGGGCTAGCTCCCGCGCCGCGTCCCGGTCGTTATACGCCGCTGTAATCTGCGGCGTAACTTGACCGCTAGGCGCATCCGGCGCAGGGTCCAGCGCCACGAAGCGGTAACCCATGGCGCTGCCAGCCAGCGCCATCATCCGCCCGAGCTGCCCGCCGCCGAGCACGCCGACGGTCGCGCCGGGCAGTAGCGTCCGGACGGTGTCCGTGCCGGACGCATCCATAGCGGCTGGCGAGTTAGCACCGCCATCCTCCTGCAGCTTCAGCTCCTCCGGTCTCATAAGCTGTCGCTGCTTTCAAGGACTTCATCGCGGATCGCATCCCGCCGCAGCTGCGCGCGCTGCTGCACTTCTGGATCGAACGCTCCGATAATCTGTGCGGCCAGGAGGCCCGCATTAATGGCTCCTGCCTTACCAATGGCTACCGTTGCCACTGGAATGCCTCCTGGCATCTGCACGATGGAGAGAAGCGAATCCAGTCCATTAAGCGCCTTCGACTGCACTGGCACTCCAATCACAGGCAGGATCGTCTTTGCTGCCACCATACCCGGCAAATGCGCGGCACCACCCGCTCCCGCAATAATGACGCGAATGCCCCGGCCCGCTGCTTCCTCCGCATAGCTGAACATTAAGTCCGGCGTCCGGTGCGCAGATACTACCTTCTTCTCATAAGATAATCCCAGCTCTTCAAGCACCGTACAAGCGTGCTCCATCGTATCCCAATCCGATTTACTGCCCATGATAACAGCTACCTGCACAGACATGATTCGACCTACCTTCCGATCACTAGTATGGATATCTTTATCTTGTGAATTAGAATAAAAAAAGCCCGATGACCAGACGCATTTTGCTGCGGGAGGATCGGACTAATAAAGAAATTAGGAAAAAATAAAATAATCCGCTTGCCTATCACTAGGCTGCATTAAGCGCGGAAAACGGCACAATGCATCACTCCGTTACTCGGACCGCATTGCTGCATTCTATCATCCTATTTCCTCGTAGTCCGGTAATTTACGGTTCCCGGGTAGAAACTTCCGGGCCATATCCCCGGTTTTATACGAGTTGCTCATGACATCAGTTTAACAATCCCCTACACAGGATGTCAACTCAAACACGAACATTGGTAAATTCCGATTACTAAATGTTCGCTTTTAGGCGTATTTAAATTCTCAATAGCCACTTATTTTGATGATAAAGACTTCTTTCCGTACACTCTTAGCTCTAACAACAGATGTTATATTAAGCGTAAAACTTATACTTTCTTATATTTGAAAAAAGGAACGCCATAAGCGTCCCTTTCAACTTTATATTATTTTACTACCAACACCGGAATGCGAGCGCTTTGTACTACATTATGACTCACACTTCCCAGGACAAATTCACGTATTCCGCCAAGTCCGCGGCTGCCGATAACAATTACATCTATAGCATGTTCCTTAGCATATTTCAAAATCACTTCAGCGGGAGATCCTTGTAATAGCTCAACCTCAGCATTCAAGCCTTCAGCCTCAAGGCGTCCCTTCACCTCTTCTGTAGTCTGCACTGCTAAATCATAATATTCTTTATTTACTGAAGCCGGTAGTGGTGCTAGAGCTTCTCCGATAAAAAATCTTGGGAATTCAAATGCGTGAACGACATGCATCGTAGAGCCCGGTGTTACTTTTGCGAGTTCAATTGCGCGCTCCAATGCTTGATTAGAAGCCTTAGATCCATCATAGGCGAGTAAAATTTTAGAGAATAACATGTACGCCACCTCTTTTTCTAGTTTGTAATCATTAAGACTATCACCTTAAAAAATAGCTGTACAAAAAGATATTCAGCAACAGAAGTAACGGAATTCCGATCCTAAAGGACATATGTCGCGTCTTGTGGCGCTTACGATACATGGCAATCAGCACGCCTAGTGCCCCGCCCATAGCTGCCAGCAGAAAAAGTGTCTTCTCAGGTACACGTTCTCGCCGTTTACGGGCTTTGTTCTTGTCTTCGGACATCACTACATACCCGATAATATTAATTACCACAAACCACAACATTATAACCTTGACCATTCTCCCGGGCTCTCCTCCTTGCTTCCTATCTATCTCTATTATATTCCTCTTTTTCACAAAAAACCAATCATCCTTACACGCGCTGATAACTTCGCAACCCGCCTCTAACGTTTCACTGCTTCGCATCCTTCATCCATATCCATGACAACACTGCAGCCAGCCCCGCCGCAATTCCACCCAGCCAGAACCCTCCGATCAAACCATACAGAGCACTCATCCAGCCTGCCACGAACGGCCCCGCCGACATACCTACCGCATAGACAGCCTGATAGAATCCCATAGCTGTTGCTCGTTTATATGGATCTACTTCTGACACCGACTTGCCTAGCAACAATGGAAAAATAAGTCCCTGCATAAATCCGTTTCCTACCTGAGTCAGACAGAGCATCGCTAACGTCGGCATAGAAGGAATAAGTAGTGTAAACAATGCACTTCCCGTGAAGCCTATGAGAAGCGTTCCCCTGTCTCCTAGCAGCCTACCAAATGTCCGTGAGCCATAGAGGGTCGCGACAGCATGCGGAATCATAAAAGCGAGCGTCAGCCAGCCCAAGCTTTCTTTGCTTGCTCCGATGTTCAGGGCTTGGTTCGGAGTATATCCGAACATCGTTATGAATAGCACACAGTGTGCCAATACAGACAGGAGTGAAACTCTTACCAAGAGCGGTTCCTTCATAACACCCGCTAGATCCTTGAGCTGGATTGCACTTTTCCGTTTCTCCTGTTTTTGTTCAGGCAATCGCAAAGCAAGCAACAACGCCGCAATCGCTACAATTCCACCCATCAGAAACGGGGTATTCCAGCCCCAATGCTCCACCATATAGCCACTGATCATCATACTGGTCAATTGGGCGATTACCGTAGTGAATTGCAGCATGCCCATCGCTTTTCCAGCTTCCTCTTTCGGGAAATATCCTGCGAACATTACCGTGTACACAACCCATGCCGAAGCCGCTATACCGGATACCGCACGTGCTGCCAATGCCCAACCAGGCTGTGCTCCCCACATAAAAAGAAAGCAACTGGTCCCGCTCGCAATCAGTCCCAAATAGATAAACGGCCTCCGCCGATTCAAATAATCCGAACCGATGCCAATCGGCAGTCGGAACAGAATCTGCATTAACCCGTATACGCCAAGCACCATGTCCACCATAAAATATGATGCTCCCAAATGCTCTACATAAGGGGAAAGCACCGGAACCTAAATATAAGAAGAGAACCAGAACATAAATACAATAACGAGAAAGAAAAACCTGCTACCACCTTGCCCCTGTGGGCTATCTGCTGCTTTTAGTTGATCCACTTGTTGTTCAGCTCCACCCCAATCACCTGCTCTATGTATTTGCTTAACATTCTAATTCAAAGCCTATCTGTAGACCACAAAAACTTACGCCGACAGAAAAAAGGCTACTGAGATACTCAGCAGCCTTCATTATTTAAGCAGAAGTTAGTAGCAACAACGGGTTGGCCTACCTCTCTACTTATCCTTCTTTTGCCCTTCAAGCGCTGCTTTCAGCAGTTCCCCCAGGTTAGAGCCAATGCTTTCTTGCTTACTATATTGCTGCACCAGCTTTTGCTGTTCACGTTTATTAACATGCTTGTGGTCTTTATCCAAGGTTTCTGTGATGCCACAGCCCAGACATTGTACGAACATACCTGCTTTACCCTCTTTAAGCTCCATTTTCTTATGGCACTGAGGGCAGCGGCGATTCGATAGTCTTTTCTCTCCGGCGCGGGTATAACCACAGTTATCTGCAGGGCATACAAGCAGCTTACCACGTTTGCTCTTTTTCTCCAGTAGTCTTGTACCGCATTCCGGACAATTACTGTTCGAGACATTATGCGGTTTGTATTCTGCTCCACTAGTTTTGACGCCTGTCACCAGTTCCTGTGCCATACTGCGAATGCCTTGTAAGAAGAGCTCCGGTTTTCCTTGACCACGCGCTATTTTCTCCAGCTCAGCTTCCCAGCGCGCGGTTAGATCCGGTGTCCGTAGCTGAGTAGATACCAACTCAATCAGCTGCTTACCCTTTCCAGTCGGATGCAGCAAATTCCCTTGGCGTTCAATGGTATCGGAGCTTACCAGCTTCTCGATAATATCCGCGCGGGTTGCCGGGGTTCCCAGTCCGTGCTTCTCCATTTGCGTCAAAAGCGAAGCTTCATTATAACGCTTCGGTGGCTGTGTTCGTCCAGGACGCACAATACAGCGGCCAATCGTGACAGTTGCCCCTTCGCGCAGCTCAGGCAACTTTACACTGCCAGCTGCTGGCTCATCCGATGATTCCTCGTCGTCATCGTTACTCATATCTCCGCCGTACGCTTCACGCCAGCCAGCATCTTTTACTGTCGTCCCTTTCACATGGAAGCTCTCACCTTCCACGTTGATGTTGACAGCTACCACATCATAACGAGCTGGTGGGTAGAACAAACTGATAAAACGTCGCACAATCAGATCATACAGCTTACGTTCTTCAGTACTCAAACCATTTAACAATACGGTCTGCTCTGTCGGAATAATGGCATGGTGATCACTTACTTTACTATCATCCACGATCCGCTTCGTAATCTGCAACGGTTTACGAAGCAGTGGACGTGCCAAAGCTGCATATGGGCCGACAGCCACACTGTCCAATCTTTCCTTGAGTGTGCCTGTCATATCTGAAGTTAAATAACGACTGTCCGTACGCGGGTAAGTGACAAGCTTGTGCTGCTCATATAACCGCTGAAGTACACTGGAGGTCTGCTTCGCGGAGAAGCCGAACTTCCGGTTCGCATCACGCTGCAATTCAGTCAGATCATAGGCGAGTGGATGAGGCTCACTCTTTTCACTCTTTTGTACCTTTATAATACGTCCGTTGCGTCCAGTAAGCTTATCCTTAAGGCTTGACGTCTTGTCCTTTTCGAATATCCGCCCATCTCCATTACTAGCCCGCCAAGCCGCTTGGAAATCTCCGAAATCTGCAGTCAACGTCTCAAAATCAACGGAACGGAAACTCGTAATCTCCTGTTCACGATCCATGATCATCCCTAATGTCGGCGTTTGCACCCGTCCTGCGGAAAGCGGCGAACCAAACTTACAAGTCAAAGCCCGCGTAACATTCAGCCCAATCATCCAATCCGCCTCTGCTCGGCAACGTGCAGATTCATACAGACGATCAAATTCCCGACCTGGGCGGAGCTTTGCGAATCCCTCTTTAATCGCCTTATCAGTCTGCGAGGATATCCATAGCCGCCGGAATGGCTTTTTCCACCCTGCCATATTCATAATCCAGCGAGCCAGCAGCTCCCCTTCACGGGCAGCATCTGTAGCAACAATAAGCTCCTCGATGTCCTGACGCTTCATTAGATGCTGCACGGCTTTGTATTGCTGATTTGTCTCCCGCAGCACCTTAAGCTTAGCTTTCTCCGGTAAAATCGGCAAATCCTCCAAGGCCCAAGTTGCAAACTTCTTATTATAATCCTCAGGCTCTGCCAGGCCGACCAAATGACCAAGTGCCCAGGTAACCACATATTTTGGACCTTCAATATAACTCTTCTGTTTATTATTACATCCCATGACTCGTGCGATCTCGCGTGCAACAGACGGCTTCTCCGCCAATACTAATGTCTTCATAATGCTCCCCTTTCCACATCAAATTTCATTATATCATTAAATGAATGTTAGCAAATATCGTCAGGCTTTACCGGGTGACTCCGTTATACACTAAATAATATCTGATACCCGAAAGGAGTCATAGTCAATGAACGAACAAGAAAGCTATAATATAGTACCTATAGGTTGGGTTACAGGTATGCCAAGTAATTTGCGACTGGAAATCAAACCGGAATTTAGCCCGGCGCTTAGAGGTTTATCTCAATTTAGTCATTGCCAAGTGCTTTGGTGGCTGCACGAGTTTGCAGCTGATCATTTCCGCCAGACTACACAGATTAAGCCTCCTTATGACGAGACAATAACTGGGGTATTCGCTTCACGTTCTCCTATTCGTCCTAATCCAATTGGTCTTAGTGTAGCATCGATCCTCTCTGTCGATGAAGCTTCTGGCATCGTAGAGGTGGCTGGGCTTGATACCTATCCTGGAACACCAATTCTCGATATCAAAGCCTATTTTCCTAGTACAGATCGCGTAATGGAAGTGACTGTTCCGGGTTGGGCTGCTAATTGGGGGGACTGGACAACAAATAATTGAAGTAATCATGTTGGATACCATTTCTAATAACTGTTATGGGAGGGCATCTCTTGAACAATCGCCAACTAATCAATCAAGCATTAGATCTCATTGAGGATCGCTTAATAACGTTTCTTCCTGTAGCTGTCCTCTCCAAAGAAATGGGATACTCACTTTATCATTTCACCCGTCTATTTCAAGCAGTCACTGGGATAGCACCCGGCGACTATATAGCCAGACGCAAAATCACTGAAGCAGCCTTGGACATTCATCGAATGCCTGAACGCTCACTCCAGGACATCTCATTAGACTATAACTTTAGTAATTATGAGACCTTTACTCGTGCCTTCAAAAGAATGCTACACACGACTCCCTCTCTTGTCCGAAAAAGACTTACGGAAACGAAACTCCCTTTGCTCCCTAGACTATATGAACAGGATCTACTTCAAGTCCTTTCTAATAGTAATCTCTCCCCCCAGCTCGTTGATTTTGGGGAAATTGTACTTCAAGGACCCGTAGTTAAAGTAGACCATGATTTCTCCGTCATTTCTGATACTTGGCCTTTGCTTTTCAACAAGGTAGCTTCTATATCTGATAGAATACAACCTGAACAATATTATCAGCTTGGCTTCTGGCCAGACGACTATGAAAGTAATGGATTTTCGATCATGTGTGCCTGCCAGTTAAACCCTATATATTCGGACAAGAATCGGGAATTTCCCGTGCATATATTGCCACCCATACGTTATCTAAAATTCATCCACAAGGGCCGCTCTTGTGATATCCCTTCTACGTATAAATATATTTACGGAATCTGGCTGCCGAAAACAGAATACAGGATATCCATTCCATTTGAATTGGAATATTATGGTGAATTTTACCTTGGACCAGATAACGAAAACTCGGTGAGTGAAATCTATATTCCATTAGAATTTTCACAAGAAGAGACTACGTTGTCGTCTTTTATAAATGACAACCGTTTCTCTTAGAAATATAAAGATATTATAGTTGTTTAGCTTATAAATTCTTATCTTTTAACAAAAAGCCCGTATCTGCTATGCAGACACGGACTTTTTTTGGTTATGGGATTAATAGTTATTCTTGCTCCACTTGAATCGTTTGTTCAAGCTCAGGATAATAATGTTTAACTTGTATTCCTTCTTCATCTCTTAATGCTTTATGGCTCTCATCAATGGAGTAAGTAAACGGCTTAACTGTAATTGTTTTTGGTGTTTGTGGGAACGGACTGAAATCTTTGTCTACCATAGGATAGACTATAGCCGGCAAGTTGAATGACCCACTCGAAGAAAATGCATTGCCTAGTTCATCAACAATTTCATAGAACATTTCAGAGGTTGTGTATCCATCCTTTTCTTTCACAGTTGGCGCTTTACCTTCTTCTCTGAGCTGTAATCTGCTTGTTGCTGGAGTTAATTCCAGCTTGGTAATCCTATAACTGAATTCTTCTGCCTCTTTTGTTTGGTTCAGATCAAGCTTGATAATTCCTTCCGTTACTTTTTTCACCGGTACCTTGATTTCAAAAGGCTCTGCGATTTGTGTAACCGGCACAGTGATGCTTAATTCAAATTCATTCCCCAAAGCCTCTACATTATTTAGATTTCTATAATCGTATAATATAGCATTCTTTTTCCCCTCAACATCACCAAAAGACGACATTTGGCTCTCCAGATTCTTTCCATTCGGCAATTTCACTTCTGCTGAACCCAACAACCCTTTTTCGGACTGGTTCATTGTCACTTTCGCATACTGCTGTTCTTTTACCTCTGGATCGAATTCAATCGGTTCAATAAACATTTCTGCCATCATCTTATCCTTATCAATGCCTTCCCGTTCAATCGCAAAAGCCAACCGCGATCCGTCATAATAGGCATCGGTAACCTTCAAAGTCACTCCATCATGGGTGACACTTAGGTTAGGCGCAGTAGATAATCCTTTTTCTTCAGCAGCATTTAGACCTTTATCGTCAATACCCTTAAAAATACTTCCTACAACAGGAATCTGCTTCAACGTTTCAGCCATGACGGGGGATATAAATCCGCTACCGATTATTCCCGCACCCAACACTGCTGCTGCCGCGGCAGCCACCAATGATTTTTTCAGGAAATCATTCCCACCTTTTCTTGACGCTCGTTTTTCCATTCCCTCGTCTCCTATTCGCTTCATAATTGAATCGCTGAAACTCTCTACCGGCATTTCATGATTTTGGAACGTTTGACGAATGTGCTCCATCTTCTGACTTTCAGTTGGATCTTGCCATTTCTCCATGAGGGCTTCCTCCTTCATTCATTCTTTGCCGGACTAACTTTTTGCGTAGACGTTCAAATTTTTTGCGTAAAGTAGCTGAATTACAATCCATAATCTGACCCATTTCTTCAAAACTGTACTGCTCTACCACCTTAAGAATCAGAAGATTGCTCTCTTCAGCTGTCAGATCATCCATAAATAACTTCTGCAATGGCTCCTCATCGTTAGGATTATAATAGGCTTTCGGCTGCTGCTCTTTATATAGCGACAAGAGACGGTTTCTTCGTTTGCGTTTGCGAACCTGATCCAGACAATGATGATAGGCCACTTTATAAAGCCATGCTCTAAAAGAGACTCGTTTCTCATAACGTCTGAGTTCCTGATACACTTTTACAAATATATCTTGCACAGCATCCTCTGCTTCTTCATGACTTCTCAAAATATAATAGCAATACGTATAAATCTTTCTTTCATAGGTTTGTATTATAGTTCTATAGGCTTCGCGGTTACCCGCAAGAACCTGATCAATAGCCTCTTTAATTATTGTTTGATTCACTTGGACCCCGGGGCTGCGACGTTCCAAAGAATCACCTCCTTGTTATTGACTACAACTATATAACGAATGTGATCCCTTTAATTGTGACAGGCTCAAAATTTTTTCCAAATATGTTATAAACATCATCTGTTTTTCAATAAAAAAAGCGACTGCCCCGATTGATGTTCGGAGAAATCGCTTTTATAATAATATTCCATATTTATAAACTTTTTACTTATTTGCATCTTTCAACTCAATACAAGCTTCAAAAAATACAATATCACTATTCTGGCCACGGACAAATATACCATCATCCGTTAAAGCTGAACGTAAAATAGTCAGTTCATCCCCAAACTTAGCTTCTTGTAAATAAGTGATCCGGAAGCGTTTGAATTCTGCATTATCCCATTCCGCTAAACTGAGCGCATCACAACATAAATCCCCGTATCGGGCATTATTCAAATGTCCATTGCTATCCAGCCCACTATATCTTACCTGATACCGATAAGCTTCATCCATAGTGATATCAGAAGGGATCGTTACCTTGACAGGCATATCACCTACTGAATCGCCATTATAATGCTTAACCTGAACTGGAAGAGCGTTCGGTCTGAGTATCTTTCTTTTCTCAATATCTACTAAAGCCCATATGGATCGTGCTGTGGCGATCTCTATATGATCTGCATCGAAAATACGATAATCCCGTTGCCACAGCGCCCCTCTAGTGCCTTTACTCCAGGTATGTACGCTAAGTACATCATTCGGGCGGGGAATACGCTTAAAATCAAGATCTAACGTAATCATCATCCAGCCCATTCCTGCGTTCAGAATTTCTTCCACACTTATCCCCAAATTACCCACTGCGAAGTCTGCCGCACATTGCATGATATCCAGAATAAAGGATAACTTACCCTGCGAACGATAATCCGTGTCGCTCGCATGTACAGAAAAATCTTCTATCCACACAAGATTGCTACTGTTGTCCATTGTTTATCCTCCTTCCATGCAAAATATCCTTGCATTTACTTGAAGTATCCACATATACCACTGCTCTATCCACATAAATTGGGGACTACTTTCAATTTTGAATATATTTTATTATTTCATCCACATGTTAGTAACTTTTATAATTTCGTTAATTCACCATAACTTATCCACATTATTTAAATTCAACGATAAAGGGAACAAAAAAGCCATTGTTGATAAATCAACAATGGCTTCGTGTGCTTGGCAACGTCCTACTCTCCCAGGACCCTTCGGTCCAAGTACCATCGGCGCTGGAGGGCTTAACGGTCGTGTTCGGGATGGGTACGCGTGGAA
>NZ_LCZJ02000086.1 GCF_001012825.1 Paenibacillus etheri | reverse complement strand
CGGGCAGGTACGTTCGACCAGGCTACCTTAATCCTCTATGCAAATGAAAAAAGGATCAACCAGAAAGAACTGGTTGATCTCATAATACGAACGGGCAGGATAGTTTAGTTATACCTGATATTTACCTTATATAATAAAACTTCCCATGGTTAACTAGAAGTAATGTGAACATAAAGACAATAGGGGGATTTGTGATTTCTAATGAAAATATAGATATTGATGAAATAGACCTATTGACTGGGAGTCCGAGTGATTAATTCTTCGTCTTACCCTACTTAAGCTCCGCTGGTGCAACAACAAAAAAAGGACTAATCTCCCAAGAGTGCTACCCATATAGGGTGCGACATTCTGTGATGCGGGTAGTTATGCTCAATAAGAAGGAGAATACTAGATATTAAGCGAATTGGTAATTGTGCCCTGCGTTTTTAAAGGAGAACCCTTAAATTGGAGGAATTTAGATGACTTTTGAGTATGGAAAACTTACATATTTAGAAATAAAAGAAAAGATTGATGAAGGTTACATGGCAGTTCTTCCTACTGGATGTACTGAACAACAAGGTCCACATACAAGTGTTGATTTTGATACATGGCTTGCATCCGAATTATCAATTTCTGCTGCAGTAAGAGCTAACGAAAAATATGGTGCGAAATATCTGGTTGTTCCCACTATTCCGTATGGTCCAACACCAGAACACAGAAATTACGGTTATGGCTTTATAGATATTCCGCAGGATGTATATGAAGGTTTGATTTATTCTGTATTAAAGTCACTTGCTCAGCAAGGATTTAGGAAAATTGTGATTTTCCGAGGTTGCGGAGGTCACCATTTAAACAATGTTGCAGAGAGGTTTAATAACGATTTTAAAGGGGTTTCGGTTGCTGAAATTCCGCACTATCCGTTTTACGATGTCTGGTGCAAATATGGAGACCCAAATTTACCTGGAGGGCATGCTGATAGTTTTACCACTTCGCTGGCATTGTTTAAGAGAAAAGAAACTGTAAGGGAAGACAAAATTTATAACCCTTACAGTGAAGAGCCGGATTGGGCAGACCCTAATCTGGATTTTTCTAAATACTCTAAAACAGGTGTTATTGGTGACCCAACTCAAGCAACAGAGGAACTAGGTGAGAAGCTCTGGAACAGCACTGTGGAGGCGGTAGCTGACACTTTTAGGGATGTAGCGTTTAAATAATGTTTTGGGGAATAAGAAGACTACCAGTGATTACCAAACTAAACTCCCTCGGGAACTATAGCTTTATATGGACCACAACTAGGTAACCCGATAATTGGAAAAAGAAATATGATGTTCCATTAAACTACCATGAAAGAACGAAATAATTTTCATCCTCTGTGCTTCATTGATGTTCTTGCAATGCGTGCATCACTAACGGAGAACGATAGCTCAATAAACACGATAAGGCAGCCGGTCAGTCAACGCGATCAGCTGCCTTTATTCAACTCCCTCAATATGATTTAGTTTTCTCACTCAGGCTCATGAATTCGCAGGATTTCACGTTTAGCTAAGTGTGAGATAAGAAGGAAACAGAGGAGGTGG
>NZ_LCZJ02000085.1 GCF_001012825.1 Paenibacillus etheri | reverse complement strand
TGCACCAGCGGTACGTCCATCCCGGTCCTCTCGTACTAAGGACAGCTCCTCTCAAATTTCCTGCGCCCACGACAGATAGGGACCGAACTGTCTCACGACGTTCTGAACCCAGCTCGCGTACCGCTTTAATGGGCGAACAGCCCAACCCTTGGGACCTACTTCAGCCCCAGGATGCGATGAGCCGACATCGAGGTGCCAAACCTCCCCGTCGATGTGGACTCTTGGGGGAGATAAGCCTGTTATCCCCAGGGTAGCTTTTATCCGTTGAGCGATGGCCCTTCCATGCGGTACCACCGGATCACTAAGTCCGACTTTCGTCCCTGCTCGACTTGTAGGTCTCGCAGTCAAGCTCCCTTATGCCTTTGCACTCTTCGAATGATTTCCAACCATTCTGAGGGAACCTTGGAACGCCTCCGTTACTCTTTAGGAGGCGACCGCCCCAGTCAAACTGCCCGCCTGACACGGTCCCCGTACCCG
>NZ_LCZJ02000084.1 GCF_001012825.1 Paenibacillus etheri | reverse complement strand
TGTCCGGTCCATTTGCCCGAGCTTGCTTCCGCAAGGTTGAGACCAGCATGACGCAGCAAAGCGTTGCCATGAACAAAGCCGCTTAAATCCCCAGCCTCGCTAGTGAGATTGCATTAATCCCTTTTACAGCAAGCATCGACTTAGCAAAAGGTATACGGTCTAAAACTGCTATAATCTCTGCCTCCACGACTCGCAGTTGCTCACAAGCGAGATCATATTCTGCAAGAAGCTGCATTAAATGGAGCTTGTACGCATGCGTTGCCTGCTTAGAGCCAACAGAATGGCTAGCAAGAGCGATTAGGGCTTGAGCCTTCATGTCCCCAGGTTGCCGTTGCATAATGGATTTCCAGCCCCTTACCACGTCTTGAGGCGTTAACTTACTCAGTTCATCAGGCGTCGTGAAAAGACGTAGTGTCGCCAATGAGCCTTTGCACATCAGATTCTTAAATACTTGTCTCAGCTCGGGGAACACGACATCAACCCAACGATGAATCTGGTTCTTTGCACTGACGAGTCTCGTTACGACGGAGTCTCGGTTGGAGAGAAAGACACGAAGCTCTTCAAAGGCTTCAGGTGTGTTGCGAATGAATGAGTAATAGCCGTTCTTCACCATGTCTGCGATGACGAGAGCATCCTTTTTGTCGCTCTTCGATGGCGTATTGTCGCGGTTTTCCTTGTTCTTTTTCACGAGATGAGGATTAACAAGAACAACTTCAAACTGCTTCTCAGATAGCCATTTGGAGACGCTTATCCAGTAATGCCCCGTTGGTTCCATACCGATGATTGCAGAGTCTAGGTTATGGGTTGATTGCAACGATTGGATCCAGCGAAGAAGGATCTGAAACCCTTCTTCGTCATTTG
This sequence comes from Paenibacillus etheri, assembly GCF_001012825.1. Lineage (GTDB taxonomy): Bacteria > Bacillota > Bacilli > Paenibacillales > Paenibacillaceae > Paenibacillus_AQ > Paenibacillus_AQ etheri. The sequence continues at coordinate 2,677 of NZ_LCZJ02000084.1, read as the reverse complement.
AGAAAGATAGTGGATTGCCAACGACGATCCCGCGGAAATTCACCGCACGAGCGACGTGAGTTAGCTGTGCGATGTCGATTCCGACGACGAGATGCTGAGGGGTAATTTTTTCAATGAGTTGATTTTGTTTGTCCTGGGCTTTAAACTTCATAGTAGAGCGTCCTCCTGGATGATGGGATTTTAAGGGCTATGACCCGTTGCGTACTCCCATCGTACCGAGGCGCTTTTCTTTTTGCAAAGCTCGTAATTAACGCTCTACAGGAATGCTAACGTGTCCCGTTAGTTGAGTTAACTACTGGGGTTTTATAAGAGAAAGTATATCCTTCGGGTGCTCAAATTTATATTTAGCTGGAATACTATCAGGGTTCTTACATCCCCAAAGTGCTAGTCCAAAATCTATACCAGCGTCTCTTGCACATTCATAGTCATAGATAGTGTCACCAATATAGATGGATGACTCCGCAATTGCCTCTGAGATCTGAAGGAATTTTTGCAGCGGATCTGGATGAGGTTTATGAAGCTCCGTGTCATCTGCACATACGATATAATTCAAATCGTCAGCTAGCCCAAACGGGACAAAGTCATTTTGATATTCTTGATAAGTCTTTGAAGTTACCACTCCTGTTGTAACTGAATGCTCCTTTAGGGTGGAAAGTAACTGCTGGATACCGTCAAACACATGAATGGTCTTTTTAAAATCCGCCATGTAATTATTCCAAAGTTGATTTCCAAGCTCAATGTCAGTTATCCCGAGTCGAGGCAAAGATACAGCTCCTGGGATCCCCAGCACGAACTTTAGATCTTGTTGGGGTACACTCAAATTAAAGTGAACTTTCAACATTTTTTGCAAAGAACCCATGACGGCTTCTTCGGTATCAATCAACGTTCCGTCAACATCAAAAATAAAGATTTCGTACATAAACATCTTCTCCTTTAGGTAGCATTGGTCTCACTAAGGGTATGTTAAAGTATGAAATCCATTTCAAGTCAACCCTTTAAGTGGATTGACGCACTATAACTCGATATGGAATCTCTATCTTATCCGTTGACTTGTGTATGGCAAGATTAAAAGCGTGTTCACCGACCTGAACCAATCGATGATCTACAGTTGTTAGACCTAGACCGATACCAACAGGCTGATTTTCTTGGCCAATTATCGCAAGATCATCAGGCACGAGTAACTGTGCGCCCCTGGTGTATTGATAAATCCCCGCCGCAACCTCATCCCCGTTTGCATATACAGCGGTTGGCCGAAGATGTGTGGTTAGCAATTGTTGAGCTGCACGAACACCATCATCAATATTATAACAATTACTGACGTGGTACTCGGGTAGCAAATCTCCAAAAACATGCTGATACGCTTTTATCGTCAGTTTTGTACTATTGCTTTCTTCACCTCTCGCCGTTGTAAAAGCGGCGCGGATATGACCTTTATCCTTTAAAAGCGTGAATGCCTCTACGAAGGATGCGTATCGATTCATGTAAGCACAGCCTATTTCAGGGTGTTCAGTATACTCACAAGAAACGATCGTTCCATATTTAGTGAAGGGGGTAAGCAACTCCCAAGGGTTCGAGCGGGAGGTAATAATTACTGCATCGAGTTGCTTACTTTTGAGCATATTTAAGTAGTTAAGTTCTGTTTCTGGGTTGTATTTCGTAGGAAGAACCATCACGGTGTATCCAAGCTCGACCGATCGATTAAGTACGCCATGAAGCATTTGATCAAAAGCCTGATTATTATTGTAGGGCATGATTACACCGATGTTTCTTGTTTCCTTACGAATTAAATCGACAGCAAGACGGTTAGGCGTATAATCCATTTCATCAATCACAGACTGTACGGCCGCCCTTTTGGACTCGGATACATACGGATTATTGTTTAGCACCCTTGATACAGTCGATACAGAAACTCCTGCCCGCTTTGCAATATCATTAATATTAGCCAAGTTGTATCATCCATCCTCTCTTTGACACACAAATCATACCATATATTAGAATTAACCTGCCCGTTCGTATTATAGGTTCAACCAGATCTTTCTGGTTGAACCTTTTTTCATTTGCTTAGAGGATTAAGGTAGCCGAGTCGAACGCACCTGCCCGTGGGACTTGATCCCGAGCGCTATAATGTTCACCCCTACTTGTCATGACCATGATTGAGGCTGGTTGGGACTTAAGATCCCGTATAACAAGCGATGCTATGGAGCGACAAGAATAAATCATTAGGGCTCTCGGTAAATCTACAAAAAGGGAGAGATTGAATGCATCCAGTTATCGGTTTAGATATATCTAAAGAAGAAAGCCATGGACAAGCCTTTATAGAGCGTGGAAAACCATACAGAGGAACTTTCAAATTCGAGCATACTCAAGAAGGACTTAAGAAACTGCTTCAAGTTGTTCAGGACCTAGAACATTCGTCTAGACAACGTCCCATGCTTATTTTAGAAGCTACTGGGCATTACCAAAGCCCCGTTGTTCAGTTTCTGGAGGAGCATCACTATCTTTACATTGTCATTAATCCGCTAATCTCAAATCGGCTTAGGAAGTCCAACCTTCGCAAAGTAAAGACGGATGCTGCTGATGCTTACCTATTGGGTGAGTTGTACTACAGGGAAGAGTTTGAACCCTTTAAGAAAAGAGGTGTGCAACTCCTCAACTTGCGCTATCTTACAAGGCAATA
>NZ_LCZJ02000083.1 GCF_001012825.1 Paenibacillus etheri | reverse complement strand
CCGAAGCTATGAACCGAAGCCCCAGTAAACGGCGGCCGTAACTATAACGGTCCTAAGGTAGCGAAATTCCTTGTCAGGTAAATTCTGACCCGCACGAATGGCGTAACGACTTGGGCGCTGTCTCAACGAGAGATCCGGTGAAATTTTAATACCTGTGAAGATGCAGGTTACCCGCGACAAGACGGAAAGACCCCATGGAGCTTTACTGCAGCTTGATATTGAATTTGGGTACGATCTGTACAGGATAGGTGGGAGCCGTAGAAATCGGAGCGCAAGCTTCGGTGGAGGCGCCGTTGGGATACCACCCTGATCGTATCTAGGTTCTAACCTAGTACCCTTACCGGGTACGGGGACCGTGTCAGGCGGGCAGTTTGACTGGGGCGGTCGCCTCCTAAAGAGTAACGGAGGCG
>NZ_LCZJ02000082.1 GCF_001012825.1 Paenibacillus etheri | reverse complement strand
TCAAAGGAATTGACGGGGACCCGCACAAGCAGTGGAGTATGTGGTTTAATTCGAAGCAACGCGAAGAACCTTACCAGGTCTTGACATCCCTCTGAATCCACTAGAGATAGTGGCGGCCTTCGGGACAGAGGAGACAGGTGGTGCATGGTTGTCGTCAGCTCGTGTCGTGAGATGTTGGGTTAAGTCCCGCAACGAGCGCAACCCTTAACT
>NZ_LCZJ02000081.1 GCF_001012825.1 Paenibacillus etheri | reverse complement strand
AACGGACTGAGTGGACCTCCTTGCGGTGTCCCTTCTGTTGTCGGTTTTACTAACCCGTTCTCCATCACTCCTGACTGAAGATATTTTCGAATCAGCAGGAGAACTTTCTTGTCCTTCACTTTAGCCGAAATCTTCATCATCAGTCGGTCATGGTTGACGCGATCAAAGAATTTCTCCAAGTCCAGGTCAACGACGTATCGATAGCCTTCTTTCATGAATTCTCTAGCTTTCCTTACCGCCTCATGTCCTCGCCTTC
>NZ_LCZJ02000080.1 GCF_001012825.1 Paenibacillus etheri | reverse complement strand
CGAACTTCATACAAGGCTAACGTAGGCTGGATGAGGTTGCATAACAAACCAAAGTCCATACTGTCAAAGGCATACGAGAGTAAATGAAGCAGATAGATGGAGAGGAAGATAGCGTCCTTACCTGGGGAGATCTGTGCGGTAGGCGAAGCCACTTCGTAACCCTGCTTGTGAGAGCAGGCTGAACGCACAGAAGTCAGCAGACGCCATAGTACGCAAGCTGTTGCAACAGCTGCGGAAGGGCTGAACATGAA
>NZ_LCZJ02000079.1 GCF_001012825.1 Paenibacillus etheri | reverse complement strand
CCTCTTTGCATCTGGTTGTCGGTGTAGATATTGCCCAGGAGATGCATGTCGCTCGTGCAGTGAGCTATCGGGGAATTGCGTTGGGATCGCCGCTCGAGGTGTAAATGTAACCAGTCTAGCCGGTGTGTTAGGAGAAGCTGGTGATCTTAGTGGTTACGCACACGGAAATGCCTTGCTTCGTCATGCGGGTCTAAATTTGGCTGAGGCCAGCTCTGGGAAATGGCGCGGGAAAATGGTGCTTAGCAAACGTGGCCGCCCGCGTCTAAGGCGTTTTCTCTATCTCATGACGATGTGTATGGTCATGACCAATCCAGATGTTAGAGCCCTGCACCACTACAATGTAGA
>NZ_LCZJ02000078.1 GCF_001012825.1 Paenibacillus etheri | reverse complement strand
CTGCCCGTTCGTATTATGAGATCAACCAGTTCTTTCTGGTTGATCCTTTTTTCATTTGCATAGAGGATTAAGGTAGCCTGGTCGAACGTACCTGCCCGTGGGACTTGATCCCGAGCGCTATAGTGTTCACCCTACTTGTCATGACCATGATTGAGGCTGGTTGGGACGTAAGATCCCGTATAACAAGCGATGCTATGGAGCGACAAGAAGAACCGTAGGGATGCCGGTGAATTTAAACTTACAGGGAGAGATGAGATGAATCCAGTTGTCGGTCTAGATATTTCAAAAGAAGAAAGCCATGGACAAGCCTTTTTAGCGCGCGGAAAACCCTTTAAAGGGACATTCCACTTCGAGCACACTCGTGATGGCTTAGCAAATCTACATCAAGTTTTAAAGGACATTGAATCGGTATCCAAACAACGTCCTTTGCTTATTCTAGAAGCAACAGGACATTACCAAAGCCCTGTTGTTCAGTTCCTAGAGGAACATCACTATATTTACATTGTCATTAACCCGCTAATCTCCAATCGGCTTAGAAAGTCTCAGCTTCGTAAAGTAAAGACGGATGCTGCTGACGCTTACCTATTGGGTGAGTTGTACTACAGGGAAGAGTTTGAACCCTTTAAGAAAAGAGGTGTGCAACTCCTCAACTTGCGCTATCTTACAAGGCAATA
>NZ_LCZJ02000077.1 GCF_001012825.1 Paenibacillus etheri | reverse complement strand
TCGTGAGACAGTTCGGTCCCTATCTGTCGTGGGCGCAGGAAATTTGAGAGGAGCTGTCCTTAGTACGAGAGGACCGGGATGGACGTACCGCTGGTGCATCAGTTGTTCCGCCAGGAGCATGGCTGAGTAGCTACGTACGGACGGGATAAGCGCTGAAAGCATCTAAGCGTGAAGCCCCCCTCAAGATGAGATTTCCCAATTAGTAAGACCCCTTGAAGACGAC
>NZ_LCZJ02000076.1 GCF_001012825.1 Paenibacillus etheri | reverse complement strand
AGCGATATGCTCATTTTGAAACATCTGACGAGAAAATTAATTCTCACGATGAAATTTCAAAAGCGTAAAATACGCTGTGAAACTCATCAGTTTTGGATTTCACTCTCGTGATTTCCTACTCACTCGTTGTTCAGTTTTCAAAGATCAAGTTCTCGTTGGCGCCGTTTAATGTCTCAGCAGCAACTCTTATACTATATCATGTTGTTCTCAGTAATGCAAGCTTTATTTTTCGAAAGCCGTTTATATAACTCTCTCAAACATTGCCTGTACGCTGTATAACAACGCTTAACTATAATAACCTATTTATTCATAGAAAAGCAACCCCTAATAGAAAAATAAACAACCAGCTTAATTATTAAGCTGGTTGTTTATTTAATAGAGTTATGATTCTAGCGATGCAAATTAATAGTATTTTGCTGCAGTATACTTACTTGAAGCCTTAATAAAATCCGTATTCTTCTTACTCTTCGCTGCCGATGCATCTACCGTGGTATCAATAGTAACCCATTTCCCATCCATCAATACTTCATTCCATGCATGGTATTGCGCAACATAGCTAGTATTCCCCATCACCAATTTAGCAGGCACATCTACACTACGCAGCATTGCGGCAAAAAGAGAAGCATAGTCATAGCAGATTCCTTTTTTAGTATTCAAAGTGTTGTTAATGTTCGGAATGTAATCTGTTGTTACGTTATTAGCAAGAGAATAATCGTATTGTACATTAGCAACTACATAGTTATAGATTGCCTTAACTTTCTCTTCATCTGTTGTTTTGCCTTTTGTAAGCTCTTTTGCCTTAAGGATCGCTTTATCAGAAGAACTCCATTTCACATTCTGTACGGAGCCCAAATATACGGAATTCGAGTCACTCATGGTTACGTCTACGACTTCGGAATATAACGCTTTGTATTTATTGCCGGTTGTGTTCTCAAGAACAGAAACCTTATAAGTACCATTACCTTGTTGTAAAGGGAAGTCCTCAGCTTGTCCAGAAGCATATAAGTTATATGTATAGCTGCTGTTGTCTTTAGTGATCATGAGTTTGATTCTTTTATCTTTCGGAATATCGTAGTTAATCCCAATAACACCTTGAGCCACTTTCGATGTAATCAACCAGCTCGCATCTACACTTGCGGCTTGAGCCGTGCTTACCGGAACCGCAGTAATCAGTACGAACAGCGCCACCATCATAAAATAAACCTTTTTCACGGATAAAACCCCTTTCGGTAGCTGGCTGCCATCCTTTCGGGAAGGCCCTTTAGCTTTGCGTCCCTACCTTTCGATAGGTTTGCCGTTATCGTATAAGCTCTATCTGTTCTAATTTCACTAGACAAATTAACAGAATCAGTCCAAGTAGAAATATGAATCTAAGATTCTTATATATTTTATAAAAACAAAAAAAGCCTCTTCATTCGGTAGCTGGCTGCCATCCTTACGGGAAGGCCCTTTAGCTTTGCGTCCCTACCTTTCGATAGGTTTGCCGTTTATCGTGTTTAGCTTTTATAGTCTTATACTACCATATTTATCCTCGTAAACAAGAACAAAATTGCTAGATTTGCTATTATTTTATAGTTATTTCTCTGTATTTGAGTCCTCTTGTTATTTCTCATCAACGATTAGGAAAGCTTGGCATGAACAATCAAACGATGTGTAGGATCTACTAGTGGGTCACACGTAATTAGGGTAAGAATTTTATCTTTGTTATTCCCGTCTAGAACAGACACATCACTAGGAAGTACAACAGAAATATCATAAACCTCGTAATTATAAGTCTGATCGCTAGTCTTTACCGTAATCGTATCCCCAATCACAACCTCATTCAATCTGTTAAACAATCTACCCGTAGTTCTAGCTCTATGTGCAGCTATTGCGGCGTTCCCTATTTCTCCTATTGGAGTTGTTTCTTTCATATGGGCCGCGGCATGCTTCATATTCGCTTTAGTAGCCCCTTCTAATACAGGCAGCTTCAGATCGATCTTACCGATCTCAATTAATGCGATGACTTTGCCACCCACTTCAATTTCCGGTTCCGGCTTTTCTGTTTCTTGCGGCTGTGCTTGTGCATCTAGAGCTGATTCCTCCGCTAGTAGCTGAGTGACCTCGGCATATCTGCTCTTCAGATCAGGTGGTGGAGTACTTTCAATGGTGCTCAGTTCAGCCGATTCTAATAGCTTATCCTGCTGCCAGTCGTTATACCATTCGTTAGCTTTTGGATAGAGCATGATAAGGATCCCAGCCAGTATGAGCACATACGAGAATTTACGCATGATTTTCACCTCCGTAGATTGGTTCTACTGAACTTTAGAATACCCATTTACGACTTCCGAAGAAGTTAATGATCACCGTCACAAACGTTACTAGCACCTTAGAGATCAACACTTGAATGCCTAGTTTGTCAGTCAACAGATGCATTAGCAACAGCGATATTCCGAGTACTACCAGATTCAGTACGATAAACTTCAGCAACTGCGCCTTATCAAAACCCTCTTTATTGCCACGATTGCGATCCTTGAAGGTTACTTTTTTATTCAAAATAAAGCTGTTCGCTGTCCCTGCACTATAAGAAATCACCTGTGCCAACGCGTATACCATCCCAAGTGAGTTCAGCAATGTAAAAATCACGAAATCAATAAGGGTATTTACCAGACCTACAGCATTAAATTTGAGAAACTGTATGAATGCAGTCCGCAAGTTCTTATCTGACATCTTTGTAATCCTTCCGGCGATCCACTAGTTCATCGTTATGATATCCTTTAGTCTCACTTACAATATATAGCGGTCTATCCTTAGACTCGTCATAAATCCGTCCAATATACTCTCCGATTACACCCAGCAGCATCAGAACGATACCATTAAAGAGCAAATTGACACCGACAATAGAAGCCCAACCTGGAACCGTCCATGAGGTGAAAAAGATTCTTTGAAACAATACGAAGAATAAATAGATAAAGCTAGAGAAGGAAAGAAAGAATCCGACATATGTAGCAATCTTAAGTGGCTTATGCGAAAAGGAAGTGATCCCATCGAGCGCAAAACGAATCATTTTCTTAAGAGGATACTTAGTTTCTCCTGCAAAACGTTCTTCCCGCTCATATTCCACCATCGTCTGCTTGAAGCCGACCCAGCTCACCAAACCTCTGACATACCGATTTTTTTCCTTGAGTCCTCGCAAGACATCACATACCTTACGATCAATAAGACGGAAGTCGCCTGTATCCGTAGGAATATCCACACTTGTCATGCTGCTGAGCAATCGATAAAAGATCTTAGCCGTTACCTTTTTGAACATCGTTTCTCCACGTCGCTTCAGCCGCTTCGCATACACAACGTCATAGCCCTCTTTCCACTTCTCGATCATTTGCAAAATGACCTCCGGTGGATCTTGAAGGTCCGCGTCAATAACAACAACCGCTTGACCTTCGGCATAGTCCATGCCAGCTGTAATTGCTACCTGATGTCCGAAATTACGCGAGAAATCAATTAGCTTGACGCATTCATCCCGATCACTGATCTCCCGAATCATCTGGACCGAACGATCACGACTTCCGTCATTAACGAAGACTAGCTCATAAGTATCGCCGCATTCGTCCATTACTTTTTTCAAACGTTCATAAGTAACGCTAATTACTTGCTCCTCATTGAACATGGGTACAATTACACTATATCTGGCTTTCACCCTAATTCCTCCTAAAAGCTTTATGGAGCGTTACATCTTCCTATTCTTCATAATAACGCTGTAAGCATAAACTTATTGTTATAGATAATTTTCAAACAAAATCTTAGAAAACCCAAGACGGGAACCAACGCAGCATATCCTTCACATAATCTCCGCTGACCTGCATCCCTGATAAGACTGGGTAGAATGCGATAAAGAGCAGTAAAGCAACAGCCACATATACATAACTAACATAACGAGCCCCAGGATATTTACTATCCAGCAACTTCATTATATATACAATACCAAGAATCATAAAAGGCACCATAGCAAAATAATGGTAGATAAAGGTTTCTCTTGGGACAAGCATCCACGGAACATATTGTGAGAAAAAGGCGATCCAGATCATATAGAGGTTCTTATCTTTGCGTTTCAGCGTAATCCACAGCGTTGCCAGCATTGCAAAAATACCCGTCCACCAGATAAGCGGATTCCCCATAGTCACTATACTGCTGACCTGACCTTGCGGCAATCCCTCACTGCCACTGAAGAACCAGACAGGTCTCTTCATAAACGGCCATTGCCACCAGGAAGACGCAAAAGGATGTGTAGCTACTAGCTGACTGTGATAGTTGTACATGTTCTTTTGGGAATCAATCAAGCCTTTAATAGTAAAGCCCTCTGCGGATGCAGATAAACCCGGAACAAAAGATAAACTATAAATAATGACAGGTATGATTACGAAGAATCCAACACAAGTAGCTAAAGTAATGATTGTATTCTTCCAGAACGAATTTACAGCTTCGCGACAAGTGCCTAGCAGTTCCTTGTCTTTGATCTTCCCTTCCGCGAGCAACCGTCCTGATGCTTGGTATTCTCTGTAACGCTCGAAGAGCGAGATAGCTAGCATAATTGCCAGCCCAGCTCCTCCGTACAGAACAATCCACTTGGAGGCGACACCAATCCCGAAGAATAACCCCGACCAGAATAAAGGAATCAAGGTTTTCCTTAAGGGCTGCTTGAAGAAATTCATAGTGTAATACCGCTGCATGAAATAAAACATCAGCATGATGAAGAATACTCCGTATACATCGATCGTAGAGATTCTTGTTTGTGTGAAATGCATGAAATCTAGTGCGAACAATCCAGCGGCAAGTGCTGCGTATTTACTCTTTTTAAATAGACGCAGTGCCATCACATAAATGAGAGGCAGCATCGCTATCCCGAACAATGTTCCGATAATACGCCAGCCGAATGGATTGACTCCGAACAGTTCCATCCCTACTGCGATTAACAGTTTTCCGAGCGGTGGATGCGTATTCTCATAAGGCACGATCCCATGTGTATATTCATAAGCTGTCCGTGCATGGTAAATCTCGTCAAAATAAGTACTATTCATAAAGTTAGAATACTCTGGGATGAGTGACTGCTCGTCAAAAAGATTGGCAGGCTCTCCTCTTTTAGCGACTGCATTAGCATCCGGTGTAACACCGGCTATAGGAAGAGCTACTCTTTCGCCTCCCTGCTCATAAAAGGCCATTTCATTTAAAGTGAACCCTGGCGATGTGACTGTAAACTTCACGTATCTTGCTGCGACGTTCAGAGGTTGGCTTTTCCAGATAAATACATTCCCAACGTCCTCATTTACATCTAGGGGATTGCTCCAGACATCAGGAGTTCCACTGAATTCGAGCTTAAACTTACCGGTACCTACGCCACCGAAGATATTCACTCGTTCCAATTGTTTACTCTGTCCTAGATCTACATAGAAGCTTTCACCGCTAGCTGCTGGCTCCCACAAGGTCTCTGGAGATTTAGTAGAACCTAAGTTATATAAAGCAATCGCTGCGTAAACGGCAGTAATGGCAAGTATACATATCCAATCTATACGCTTAAACTTCATCGCTCAATCTCCCTCCCTTCTGGTGCGGTCTTATTTGCTCGATAATTTTAAGGTCTTCATCAAATTTTTCTTCAGGTGTTGGGGGTGCTGGAAGAGGCTTTACTCCTCCACGAACATACACGTCGTAACCGATGTAGAGCATGTATAGCAATAATGACAGGTTAGCTATAGAAGTGACCAAAACGATTCCATCTGCACCTGGATTTATACCTGCATTTAGATGGGTCAACGTATAAGCTACATTGATATACTGCGTTAAACTGAATCCAAGGAATAGGGATAAGAACCTACGATCCCGGCTTGCTATATAAGTGAACATACAGAGAATAACAGCAGGGAACATATAGCGTTCATGCATTTTGGTTCCAAGCACAAAGACTACTACAATGAGCGCCATACCGATAAAGTAGGATTTCGATAAATCCAAGCGATCCCTTTTAAATGAATAAAACGCTGCTACGGCTACTGCCACTAAAATAAATATGAAGCCCCATACACGGTAAGTAATACCTAACCAAGTTAGATCAAGGGATGACCACATCGGATCAGTCAGTGCATATAGATTAAATGCATTCACAGAAGAATAAGGATAGGAAGATAAAGTACTCTTATACAGATTAATTAGCCCAACCAAACCACCGTTATTCCAGAAAAATGGTGCCGCGAGCAATCCGAATATTCCTAATCCATACAAGGCTCCGAATCCAAGCTGCTTCCAAGCACGGTGATGATAGAAAGCAAACAACAATACCGGTGTGAATATTAACGCTTGTGGTTTAATTAAAGTTGCTAATGCAAACAAAATCGCGGATTGAACAAACTTTTTGTTCGCAGCGCCATGAATACTGAGCAACAGGAAAATCAAAAAGAACGAATCCGCTTGTCCCCAAGCTGCTGAATTAACAAGCACCGCCGGATTAAACAGAAATAATAGCGTTAAGCCAAAAGCGATTCCTGAGCCGAGTTTTTTGCGGGACATTTGATATATGAAGTAACCCAGTACCAAATCAGAAATAATCGCTGGTAGTTTGAACAGCAGATTCTCTCCGCCCGAACCATGCGCAAAGCCAAATACACCGCGAATAAGACTAAGCATGTACAAAATGTACAAATAACCAGGCGGATAATCAGCAAAATACCCTTCTTCATAAAACTTACCTGGACCTAAATCAACCATACGCTGGCCCCAAGCTATAAAGGTATTCATGTCGTTCTGATAGCCTTGAGCAGTCAGACCAATCCAGACCCTTAGGATAAAAGCAATTCCGATGGCAATGCTTAGCCATTTGGAATAGACATTCTCTGGTTGCTTCATAAGCTTCTCACTGCGGAATGCCTTGGTATAAAGCACTGCAAAAAATACACTGAAAAGCGCTGAGATCAGCAGCATCTTGGTTGGAGACACTTTATGGGGTGTGTCCGCTTTTTTATCACCAGCATCCTGACTAACTGCCGCACTATCCAGCGAAATGACGTTGGCCCCTTCGGGAGCGGCGTCTAATTTTTCTACAGACAAGTCATCAAAATAAGCCTTACCTTGAATCAAGCTTGAATAGCCTCCCAAACTTGCACCTATGCCGAATTCTTTCTGCTTAGGTCCTGTCTGGCCCATGTATTCAAGATACTGCCACTCCCCCGCCGTATCGGTTACGCTAGGATAACCCCCACCTACTCCAACGGCAAGTATATTGGCGCCCATTCCCTCGCCTGCGGTACTTACTACTTTGATCCATCCAGAGATTTTATAATAGCTGTCTGGCGTCGCCTTAATCGTCTGCACCCATTTCAAGTGATTGGGTTCAATATTCTCTATGACTGCTGCTTTACTACCGGAGTGAACCTCGTCCGATTGGATTGAAAGTATACCAGCGTTGTCTCCTGAAATCCACATATCCTTAGTCCAGTTAGAAGGAGCATCCTCTCCCCCCTCCTCAAAACCAGGGTTCTGCAATAGATTCCCATCTGCATAAATGCTTGTTACAGGAAGCAAAAACAATAACAGCATCAATACAGTCATAACGGCCGTACGTGTACTCTTGATCATCGTTCCAACCTCACCTCGTCATATATTCATCTTAGTCCATACTTTGCCGCTTTATAAATCGCCGCCCGTGATCACTACCGTATAATTTGCAAATCTATTAATCTTGTAGTTCTCACTCAGAGCAGGAATAGTATCACCGTTCCAATAAATATATGCAGCATTCTCCCCTGGAACTATCGTTGGACTCCCTAACACGAACACATATCTTCCAAAAGTATATACCTTCTGAAAGGCAGCTCCCGGATTAGTATACTTGACCGTTACCAAGAAATCATTCGGATTGATTTTCTCATAAAAAAGTGCATAAATATAGGGCATATTAACCTTATCTGTAATATAAACCTTTCCTTCACTCTCTTCCGATGCATACTGTATAGCCACGCCGATAGAATTATAGAAGGCAGGTCCGACCCTGTCTGGAAACTCATTAAAATAGGCGTTGCAAAATAACACGAAGCACAAACTGAAGCCTGCTATAGAAACAACCCCAAGCCCTTTAATTCTCTGCGTTACCCACATAAATCCTGCAACAAGTAGTAGAATGATTGGGTAAAAAATAACGTTAATGCGGTTAATATTCACATTCGTCACGCAAGCCATCAGCACTGAAATTAATAACCAGAGCAGAATGATAGCCTGCCCCCGTCCTTCATGGTCACGTTTGGGTATTGCCCTTAGCATTACAACAAGTCCAATAAGAACAAAAGGAAGCGCAATCGGATAAGCATATCCGTAAGGCGAGATCGAATTCCATAGCAGTCCATCATTCCCACTAATCATAAGCTTAATAAATTCTTGAAAATGACCTACTGCGGTATGAAATAAGTCTCCGCTAAATACGGACGAGACCTGCTCCATACGCGGTGTAGTCAATTTAGGAATCGTGAACAATGGAGTTTCTATACTCTGCAGCTTCAAGCGATTAATCATCACAAATAGAAATATAGGCAGAGCTATAATTATAAACAATATTCCGTTCCATAGAATCGTCCGAAGCTTCAAGACTCTTATATAGAATAGAAGAATCGCAGTAGTTAAAGCAAACACCGGAACAAAAAAGTATGCCGTTCCATAAGCATAAAGCGAGAGAGCTAATAGAATTGTAAATGCATAGGACCACCTAGGGGTTTTAAGTGTTTTTAATAAAAAATAAACGGAGAGCAGGATCAAAGTGGGAAATAAATTAGACTCTAGCGCCCATCTAGACATCATAATATGCCATGGATTAATAGCGATAAAGAACATCGCTGCAATACCAGCAGTTCTGGAAGTAAATAACTCTCTGGAAATAAGATAGAATACGATCATACCCAGTAGACCCATAATTAGGCTGACAGCCCTCACAGACATCGGTGTTAATCCAAACAACCATATAAAGGGCATTGATAAGTATGCGTAAAGGGCATTCTGCCCACTTCCCCAAGCAATCAAATGGATCGGAAGATGAACACCATTCCGGTCTATCCCATAATGAAGAATTGAATAAGCGTCATAACCTATAGAAGCCTCGTCCTGATTTAAGCCTGGGGGTATTGAACCAACGTAAAGAATACGAATTACCGCTCCTAACAAGAATAACAAGAGTGGCCATGGATTTTTTTTAATATATAAATATGCTCCATTTAATCTGCCAGCCAATATGTATCACCTCTTCAACAATATAATCTATATCTTAAATGATGAAAAGGCATGAGCAAAGACTACTCCAGACGTTAGGTTAGCAAGGATATATAAAAAAACGGCCCCTTCATTAATGAAGGAGCCCGAGATGAATTTCAGAAATACTATATATATGTTAGCCCTCACTACCAAGGAATACATAACGGAGAACAATTAGGATCGCAAGTACCCACATCATCCAGTGAATATCGTATTTCTTCTTACCCGCAAGGTTAGCTACAGAAGCAAGAATTACATAAGTTACGATACCAAAGGAAATACCGTTAGCAATATTATAAGTGAAAGGCATGATAACAAGCGTTAGGAACGCTGGAATCGCAACAACCATATCTTGAAAATCGATTTGACGGATCGATTGTGCCATCAGCACACCTACGACGATCAATGCTGCAGCTGTGGCAGATCCAGGAATAAGAGCAACCACTGGAGCAAGGAACAATGCAAGCAAGAAACATACGCCCGTTGTTACAGCTGTAAGACCTGTACGTCCACCTTCAGCAACACCTGCCGCGCTTTCTACAAAAGCAGTAGTAGTCGAAGTACCCAGTGCAGCACCACCTGCTACAGCAACTGCATCGACAAACATTGCATTACCTACACGTCTATTACCTTCTTCAGGGTTATCCATAATACCTGCGCGTTGAGCCGTACCTACTAGCGTACCAAATGTATCAAACAACTCTACAAATGTGAAAGTTGCAATCGCTGAAACAATACCTGTGTGCAGGATACCATCCCAGTCAAATTGGAAGAAGTTCAATTGTGTGAAGTCAGGAACCCAAGGCGTTGCCGGACTGGATAATGCGCTGAAATCAACTACGCCCATCAACATACCAGCGACAGTTGTTCCCAAGATACCGAACAAAATTGCGCCTTTAACATTCAGCACCATCAGGACGGAGATTAGAAGAAGTCCGATAATTACCAGTTGTACATTGGAATTCTCTAGGCTACCCATGTGAATGATAGTTTCAAAGGAAAGGACATCTGTGAAAGTGTTAGCAGGAATGTCTTTACCAGCTTCAACACCAATCGTCATAAGTCCACTGTTTTTAAGACCAAGGATCGTAATGAACATCCCGATTCCTACTGTAATCGCATGCTTCAAACTATCAGGAATTGCGGTTAGCAAGATCTGCCGCACTCGAGTTACAGTCAGCAAGATAAAGATCAAACCGGAAATAAATACGGCTGTCAGACCCATTTGCCAAGTGAATGGATGCTCTGAAGTGGCGGAAGATAGAATTACGGAAGCGAAATATGCATTAAGTCCCATACCAGGTGCCAATGCCACCGGAAAGTTTATGAACACGCCCATTGCGATGGTGAAAATACCTGCTGCCAGCGCAGTCGCCAGAAATACAGAATACCAGCCCATATCAATACGGCCAAATGCTGTTAAAGTACTCGGATTAACCGACAAGATGTAAGCCATTGCCATGAACGTGGTCAAGCCCGCCATGATCTCTGTACGTACTGTAGTGCCGTTCTCTTTCAACTTGAAAAACCGATTCAAATTGTTCTCCCCCTAAGGTATGTTGTGTCTGACAGCAACAAAAAGCCGGTATCTGATAGACACCGGCTCGAAAAAAAGAGTAGCACCCAGGACCATAGCCCTAAATCTAGGACAATGCGGATTGCTCTGCTCTTCTTAATCGTAGCCAGGTCATTACGGTGACCTCGTAGAAACTTCCAGGCCAATTCCCGGAAATATACGAAAGAATTATGTTGTTGTGCTTTATCATTTTAGGTGGATATCATATGAGTTGTCAATGACAAAAAGCGAACATTTTCGACTTTATTTTTTCCATTGTTCGTAAATAATACATTTTCATTCTTTTATCCACCCACAACCCCCTTCTATTTGTGCAGCTTATTAACTATCCGCTCACTATTTTTATGGGATATTTCACTATAATTCTAGTTATTGATCTTTAGTGTACTTATAACTATGCCAAGAATTAGTTGAATGTCCTATCGCTAAACACACGACTGCGATACTCAGCCAAATGGATTTCCCTAGAATCGCTGCCAATCCGAATGCGCATACAGGAAGAACTGCCATCGGAATTGGGATAAATCCTAAAGGGTCCCATAATAAGTTATATTGCCGCCCCTTTACGATATATCGAACCCATAGACCATAATAAACAACGATAGACAAAACGATTAAGGCAGCTATAATGCCAAATTCCACCTGTTGAAAGTTATTCTTTGAGATCACAAGTACGCTTATACAACCCAATTGCCCCAATCTCTCCAAAATAGTGTAGACTGGTCCAGCATCTCGCACATCAGCAGGAACATTTTCAGGTGGAAACTTAATCATCAATAAACTAGGGGCAAGGATGATTAATGCCATTAGTGTTCCGAGAAGTGAAAATCCCATACTAATTTCTCCCTACGATAGATTTTTCCCATTTTATCACATTTATCTAGAACAGCTATATTGCGTCTATCACATTTTCATGAACACAAAAAAACTGCAGCCCCTATTCTATAAGGAGTTGCAGTTGATTGGAAGTAAGTCTGTCTTTAAAAATCTTACAGGATTAAATTAACGAGTGGATGCCCAAAAGGTCAGACCAAAAATTGTCCAGTCATTCATCACATGCACTATAAACGATGTCCATATATTTTTAGTCTTAAGGTATGGATAAAGCAACACGACTCGTGCAATACCAATACCAACAATGGCTTGGATAATGTTCCAATTATACGTTGGTAAATGGTATGCGCCAAATATAATGGATGCTACTACCCATGCTAAGATTATCGCAGATTTTCTACTCAGTTTAAGCTTTTTCACTCCAAATGCTAGAATGACCAAGAATGGAAGGATTGTTATTAATTCTTCACCAAACAGCATCGGGATCATTTTTAAGAATGTGGGAATTGCATCGGCAAAATTACCATTGAATCCTTCACCCACTGGATTAGCGCTCACATCAAACAATTTCGAAATAATGCTACCAGCAGCAAGTGTCACAATAAGATTCACAATATACGTCCCAAGAATTAAAAGAATATCTTTAGCAACTAATTTTCTGAACAAAGATGTCCATTGACTCCGTGCAACAAAGATTACTGCTGCTAATGGGAAAATCACATTCATAAATGGTTGGACTGGACCTCCAAAACCAATAAGAAAAAGAGCGAAGCCAACAGCAACAGCAATTAGAAGAATAAGGCTACTCTTTAAATTTAGACTGGGAGATTGTAATTCACTGTAGAACGGGAAATCATCGTTTTTACGCTCAAATCTAAAAAAATCACTTTTGTTCATAATCAATCAAATCCTTCCAAGGAAATATAAAACTTATGCTTTCCTTAATCCATCTAAAGTAATTACATCATAATTGCTATTATGTCTCATTTCGATAAAGGTCTTATATATAGGACTTCCCTTCGAAAAAATTCCCAACGGATTCGATTTATTAACTATTCATTCCAGTTACAACATTAGGAAAATAAACGCATAGAGGCAGGCGAACAAATTGCAGACATAGGGTGAGGTTATTCGATACATACGGACAAATAAGGGATTAAGTCAAAAGGAAGTTTATTCAAACATCATCTCGAAGTCATATGCAATTGAATTTGAAAAAGGACGAACCCTACCAAGCAAAATCATTAGAGTCTTTATTATCGCAGGTTTTAAATTAGATTTTAGTGAAAGTCCTATATTTAAGATTTTGTAGTTAGTTGGCGCTTATAGAAATAAAAAAAGTCGAAAACCCTAAACTACTAGGGCTTTCGACTTTTTTTCTATTTCCACCCAATCGTCGCAGGTGGTTTCGAAGTACGATCAAAGACAACGTTAGCTTTTAGTTATATTTAATTTTATATTCGAGAACTGCTGTGGGATATAAAATTTATTATACATTAACGGATAATCTGGCTCTGCTATGTCGTATAGGGTTTCTAGTAGTAAAAAACACTCGTTCTGCCCCATTAATTTATCTTTCCGGTCAGCTAAGTTAACGGTATGCGTGTATTTTATTTCAATATTCCCATGGTTAGCATCTACATAAGCCTGGTTCTCTAGAAAATCCAGTATTCTCTCTTTATTATCAAGATCTAAGGATAACCTTTCTACCGTTTGCATGGACATAAAAGTAAAAGCGTAAGCGTGTAGCTCACCTTCCGTTCTATACAAACGCTCTAAAGCTACGACAGTAGATGAATCCCTTTTTAATACTTGTTTGGTATGTTCCGTTTGCGGGTCTAGACGATAATGTAGATCTACTTGATCAAAAGAGCTTATATGACATTTATTCATGGGGTTGCTCAGTTTTTCTAATTGTATGTCCTCTTGTTTATAAGAAGATTCAAGTACAAAGTTCCCCTTACCACGAACATTTCTTACTAATCCATCATCTTGCAAAAGAACTAAAGCTTGCCGTAAAGTTGCGCGACTAACCCCGAGTTTTTTGGCTAAATCCGGTTCTGAAGGAAGCTGACTACCTACGAGGTATTCTCCTTTGTTAATCTGGAGAAGAAGCTCATCATATACATTGATATAAAGCGGCCGTTTCAATTTATCTAGTTTATGTGTGTTCATTCATCTGATGTCCTTTTCTCCCCATTATGACACATCATTTTTCAAGCGACAAGGAATGTCATTCTCTGCTTCAATCACAATGTAAAAACCTCCAACAAAGATTTTGGAGGTTTTTATGTGATATCAATTATTTAAGAAATTGCAAGAAAGACTCACCGTTGTCTGGCATATCAACATCAAAGTTATCTGCTATAGTCGCACCAATATCAGCAAAGGTATCATTTTCTGGTAATGCGCCACTGTCCTTTAATTGCTTGGAATAGACTAAAACAGGAATAAACTCACGCGTATGGTCTGTACCAGGGAAGGTTGGATCATTTCCATGGTCAGCCGTAATCATTAATAAATCATCTTCGCGGATGGAGTCCAATACTTCATCTAATCGCTTATCGAATGCCTCTAATGCCCTTCCATAACCTTCTGGATCACGACGATGACCGTATAAAGCATCGAAATCAACTAAATTCAAAAAGCTCATTCCAGTAAAATCTTTCTTTATTACATCAAGCAGCTTATCCATACCATCCATATTGTCTTTTGTACGAATGGATTCTGTAACTCCCTCACCATCGAAAATATCATTGATTTTACCAATGGCAATTACATCATAACCTCCGTCTTGCAAGCTATTCATGACGGTTTTATGAAATGGTTTTAAGGCATAGTCATGACGATTGGAGGTTCTCGTAAATTTCCCGGGTTGGCCTAGATAAGGTCTCGCAATAATACGACCAATTAAATAGGCAGGGTCTTTGGTGATTTCCCGAACCTTTTCACAAATCTCATATAGCTCTTCTAATGGGATGATTTCTTCATGAGCTGCAATTTGCAGAACCGGGTCAGCAGAGGTATACACGATCAGATCCCCTGTCTTCATTTGATGCTCGCCATATTCATCAAGAATAGCTGTTCCACTTGCAGGCTTATTCGCTACTACTTTTCGGCCAGTTATATCCTCGATCTGTTTAATTAATTCGTCGGGGAATCCATTTGGGTACACATTAAAGGGTTGATCAATATTTAAACCCATGATCTCCCAATGACCTGTCATTGTATCTTTCCCGACTGATTGTTCCTGTAATTTAGTATAATAAGCAAGTGGTTTCTCAGCTTTCGGAACACCTAAGATTTCTTCAATATTGGACAGACCCAATTTGGCCAGGTTGGGCAGATTTAATCCGTTCATATGTTCTGCAATGTGTAATAGGGTATGAGATCCAACATCGTTGAATTGATCTGCATCTTTTCCTTCTCCAATGCCTACTGAATCCATGACAATCAAATGTACACGTTTAAATTTCTTCATCCTACTCTCATCCTTTATCTAGTAATTTGATTATGCCCCTTTGATTTCCGACCCAATAAAAGCCCAAATTAAATAATAGCTATTCCTGCAATGGCTGCAAAAACGATAACGATACTACTGTAATTCAATGCCGCCTGGTCCTCTGTTACAAAACGTAAAAATCCGAATTGTAAATCTTTCTTATCGATTAATAAGGCAGAATAAAGGTGAATGATATCGTTGACATCAGTTTCACATAGAAGGAGGGCATTTACGCTAACTCTAATGCGATCTCCATCATTTTAGTAAATGCAGTTTGGCGTTCCTCCGAAGTGGTCTTTGCTCCTGTAATAAGATGATCACTCACTGTTAGAATGCATAGCGCATTTACACGTGCTTGGATAGCGTTCCAATAGAGGGCTACAGATTCCATTTCAACGCCCAAAATCCCTACATCTTGCCACTTTTTATTAGATGCCTGATCCGCATTATAAAATATTTCACTGGATAAAATATTACCAATATGAACCTTTTGTCCTTTATCGTCCGCTATTTTCTTAGCTTTCTCCAAAAGCTCAAAAGAAGCCGTTAGCGGATATTGTCCAGGTAAATTATATTGATGACCATAATTGGAATCCGTTGCAGCTCCCATACCAAAAATCACATCGTATAGCTCAATGTTTTCTTGCATTGCACCACAGGTACCAATTCTGATTAAATTCTTAACTCCAAATACATTGATTAATTCCCAAGAATAAATCCCCATGCTCGCTGGACCCATTCCCGTACCCATTACAGAGATTTTCTTTCCTTTGTAAGTACCGGTATATCCTAACATTCCTCTTACCTCGTTAAAGCACTGATAATCTTCTAAAAAGGTTTCTGCAATAAACTTAGCTCTTAAAGGATCTCCAGGTAACAGAATCGATTCAGCGATCTCTACTCCGTTCGGTTTAATATGAGGTGTCTCTTTGCTAGTAGTTATCATTTTGATTGGCTCCTTTAGTAGAAAATGTACTTGTTTGTCTTGTCTATTTTTTAGACAAGTACAATTTATCATAACTTTTCGAGGGATGCAAGCCCTTTCAATGAAACACATTCATGAAAGATTTGTGAAGAATGGCGCCTCCAGCACAACCCTTTACTTGAGAAATAAAAAAACTCTCTTTTATTTGCTAGATAACGCAAATAAAAGAGAGTTTTTTTGAAATCTATAGTTGCACCGAACCTATTCCCACTCGATTGTTGCTGGTGGTTTCGAAGTAATGTCATATACTACGCGGTTTACGTTCTCAACTTCGTTGACAATACGTACGGAGATCTTCTCAAGCACATCCCATGGGATACGCGCCCAGTCAGCCGTCATGCCGTCGATGGAAGTTACTGCGCGCACACCTACTGTGTAGGAATAAGTACGAGCATCTCCCATAACACCAACACTCTTCATGTTAGGCAGGGCAGTGAAGTATTGCCAAATTTCACGGTCTAATCCCGCTTTAGCAATTTCCTCTTGCAGAATGTAGTCAGAGTCGCGAACGATAGTAAGCTTGTCCTCTGTTACTTCACCCAAGACACGGATAGCAAGACCTGGACCAGGGAAAGGTTGACGCCAAACGATAGCACGTGGCATTCCCAGTTCTTCACCTAGTTTACGAACCTCATCCTTAAACAAGGTGTTTAGCGGCTCGATCAAGCTGAATTTCATATCTTCTGGCAGACCGCCTACATTGTGGTGAGATTTAATCGTTTGTGCCGTAGCTGTTCCGCTCTCAACGATATCCGTATACAGTGTGCCTTGTGCAAGGAATGCGAAATCTCCGAGCTTAGCTGACTCTTCGTCGAAGCAGTAGATAAACTCGTTACCGATGATTTTACGTTTTTGTTCAGGATCTTCAACACCTGCAAGCTTGCTCATGAAACGCTCCCGAGCATCGATTTTCACGACATGAATATCGAATTTACCTACGAAGGTTTCCATTACGCTTTCTGCTTCACCTTTACGAAGAAGACCGTGATCAATAAACATACAAGTCAATTGATCACCGATTGCACGGTGAATAAGCATTGCAACTACGGAAGAATCCACGCCACCGCTAAGTGCGCAGAGCACTTTTTTGTCTCCAACTTGGTTACGAATATCTTGAATGGCTTCATCAATAAACGATTCCATCGTCCATTTGCCGTCGCAACCACAAATTTGATACAAGAAGTTCGAGATCATTTCATTACCACGTACAGAGTGACGCACTTCTGGGTGGAATTGAACCGCGAACAACTTACGCTCATCATTGCTCATTGCAGCGATAGGAGCACTTTCAGTTCCTGCATTCAGCTTGAATCCAGTTGGAAGTTCAACCACATGGTCACCATGGCTCATCCATACTGTCTGGCGGCCCTCAAGCCCAGCCACTAGTATAGTACCTTCTTCAAAGTCAATGTCAGCTTTACCATATTCACGTTTAGCGGAGCGTTCCACTTTACCGTCAAGCTGGTGAGCCATTAATTGCATACCATAGCAAATACCGAAGATCGGTACTCCTAAATCATAGATCGCTGGATCTACATGTGGAGCATCTTCAGCATATACACTGCTAGGACCACCAGAGAAGACAATCCCTTTAGGAGCAAGTGCTTTAATCTTGTCTACTGGCGTATTGTACGGCATAAGTTCGCTGTATACTCCCAGGTCCCGAATTCTGCGCGCGATAAGTTGGTTGTATTGTCCCCCGAAATCGAGAACGACGATAATTTCATTTGGCTTATTCATTACGAGCCTCCCTTGATTATTGGATTCATTATACTCATGGTTAATTCTCATCGTCAAGGAAAGGAGAACACACTTCTCATAATAGGAGAGAGTTAAACTTCATGAAGAACATTCCTTTCCATGGAAGGAATTGTATAGCGGCAACAGCTGTTCTGACCGATTAAGTTAACCGGAAGGTGATAATCAGGCAACCACGTATAAACATAGCCGCATCACGAGTAGTAAACTCACTGATCTCTGCGGGAGATGCTGGCGCTGCAGATATTGCAGGAATTGCAGACTTAGCAGACATTTCGTTCGCGGGATTGGCCGCGACGAAAGCTGAAGGCGCGTACGCCAGGGTCTCCCACTGGCGTACGAACTGCCGGACGGCTTCGCTTAGTCCGGCATCGTAAATCTGCAGGGAGTCCACATACTCCCTGCCAGTAACACCGGGCGGCGGCGGTCCATACCGCTCCGCCAGCCCGTGCCAAGCTAGAGAGGCAGCACGTAGCTGCCTCTCGCGGCTCATGCTGCTGGCGCTGCGCGCTGCCAGCAGCAGAGCCAGGCTACGCCGCCAGCGCCAAGCGGCGGCGGGAAGCAGCGCCGCGGCAGCGAGCGGCGCTGCGGAGGCCCCGCCCGCCAGCGGCAGGGCGGGAAGGCCCGCGCTTCGCGAAGCTTGCGGTGCGAGCGAGGCTGCCGCAGGCAGCGCCGGCGCAGCGAAGCCTGCGGTAAGGGCGGGGCCAGGCGTTGGGTCAAATGGGACCCAACCAGCGCCGGCGAAATAGACCTCCACCCAAGCATGGGCATCGCCCTGAGTGACTAAATACTTCGCCGGCATTGTGTCATCCTGCAAGGTCCCTGGCCCAAAGCCTTGGACATAACGAGCAGGAATTCCTGCACTGCGAAGCAGTACGGTCATAGCTGTTGCAAAATGTACACAGTAGCCCTGTTTCGTCTCAAATAAAAAGTGATCCACAAAATCAGATCCGGCTGGCGGAACCGTAGTATTCAACGTATAGGGATATCCATGTTGTAAGTAATCCTTAATGGCTGTTACGGAGTCATAGCGGTTACCAGAAGAAGCTGTAAGCTTCTCCGCCAAATTTCTCACTCGTACGGGTAACAAATCTGGCAATTGCAAATACTTGCCTTTAATTTCCTGCGGATCGCTACTACTTAAACCACGAAGCAACACTGGATCACTCTCAGGAAGTACGGACTCCACTGTATATTCTGTGATTCGTGCAGAGCCTATCGAATCAGGCAGCCGAAAACTCTCTCTGTCCATGTTAGCCAGAACATATCCCAGTTTACTACCGCCCAAGAGTCCGACCGACTCAACATCCGTTATTATTCCCGCATTGAATAAAGGAATTCCTCCAGAAGAAGGGGTAGCAAATTGTATCCGCTGTTGTAGTGTCCGTTTCCTCGCTTCACTGCTTAGCGTCGATGAAAGATTCTTTGGAATGCTAGACAGATTAAGTCGTATAAACTCTTCCCCACCCCTGATCCATCGGCGACCATCATAATAAGCAATGCTCTCCCCTCGCCAGTAAGTACGCTCGCTAGTAATGGCCGTAAAGACAGGTTCAGTATTGCGGGATAACGGGGCACCGAGTTCACCGTCATTCGAACTATACCCTGTTGTTCCTGAAGAATTAGACGCCTTATCTTCTGGCAAATGCCCTGAAGCCCAAGTCTGCAGCTTCTGAAATGTCGATTGCAGTGCAAGCTCGCTGGTTGGTCTTGCCCCCAACATTTGCCCACCGAACCATGCTGTTGTCATCACAACAATGGCTACCGCCAAAGTCAGCCCTCCCCAACGCGCATAAGGCAGTGTAGTAACCCCCTCACGTTCTCGAAGGCGCAGGAGACCACTCATCGCGTGCATCCAAAAGATAAGACCCATTGATATTACAATATCCATTGTGGTATTGACATCAAAGCCCATATCCAAGACCAGCAAGTAAATGATTGTAACTGCTGTGAATAGCACTGTACTCCCTCGGAAGAGTGCAAGCTGCTGTACTGAGGATACCAATAGCCCCCAGCCTACAATCAATATCAAAAGCCTGCTGATCTCACTTAACTGAGAGACATGTCCAGAGAGAAGCCGGATGAGATCATTCGGGATTTCGTCCGCATAAATCCCTAGCCACCCTACCCCTTCGCCTCCACTGCATAAGTAAAACCACGCTGAAATAATAATAGTACATTGGATAGTTAGCAGCAGCCATCCCGGAATCTGAAATATTCCCCATAACAGCAATACTACCGCCAATACCATTAGAACTTGTAGCATCTTGGAGGTATCATCTAATAAAACAGACCTATATAAAGGGAGTAACCATTCAATAAATAGCCCCATAATGGCCAAAGAGAACAGCAAACGATAGTACAGAGGCACTTTTCTCTGCTTACCGGCATGACTGTTCTCCATTTGCCCCAAATTGAACTGAAAGCCATTCATAGCCAGTTCTGTATCACCCGGTGCTCCCTTACCGTAGCGTTGGTTTTCCGGATGATTCATGGAACTCTACCTCCCTGAATCTGAATGCTGGTAATGCATCATCCAGACAATACATTCGTGCTCCGAGACGAGCCAAACTGTCTCCGACAGTTCCCCTCCCAGGCTGACGATTCTCCAGTACCTTAGCCTCCCCTGGCTTCGGTGCTGATTGGTCCCAGGCGTAATAAAGCTCCACCTTTACACCTTGCATCAAGAACTTGGCGATAACCTTGGCAGATTCCTCTTCTAGTCGTCCCGTAATAATGGCTACTGTCATCCCCGGAATCCAGCCTCGGGAAGCATCATCAAGCAGCAGTGACAGGTTTCTAGTGCCATCCAGGGAAATTCCAGTAAGAATGTCCAGCACTCTCCCTGGGATTTTGCCCAGCCCTTCATGTCTAGCCATACCTTCTGGCCAACCGCCGCTGAACAACTGAACATAAGCACCTGAACGCTCAGCGGAAAGCATCAGCCCCATCGCTGTCGACACCGCTTTCTCAAATGCTGGAGGCGAATCGTCCCGGCTTCCACGAGGTTTAAGGGCATCTGTAGGAACCTCGTAGCCGAGCGGGTCATTAGAGAGCACGATACAGGTCATTCTTGCCTTTTCCCTCTCTGGAACTTTGCTCTGCAGCGCTCCCGTTCGTGCACTATTCTTCCAATGAATTCGGCTAAGTGGATCTCCTGGCTCATAATCCCTGGATTCCAAAGCCTCATCACTGATGCTTCTTCCCCGTCTAGAATACAAGGTGTCTCCCGGCATAAAACCGCTATCTGGTACAGCTCCACCAAAGTATAAAGGGGCTGGCAGCACCTTAAAACTCTGTCCTCCACCCGGTTCAGATCTCCCTGTGAACCAACCCGGAAAATCCCCCCAAGTTACTCTACAGCCCAGCAGATGATGATTGCCGCGAGATAAATTTTCAATCGTGTATGTGTATGAAAAAGAACGTTTGAATCCAGGAAATAGCAGCTTTTGATGATGGCTATCGCCCCAATAATCGGCAATGGTCATCCAAGGGAGAGGCAACCGAGAAGAGAAGCTCAGCTGTACCTTCACATGAAGTGTATTTCCAGCCATCGGTCTTGCAGGAGTAATTGTACGAACTAGCTTAATCGTCCGCGGACCAGAGAGCTGAAGCATTAATCCACCAAGCATAATCACTCCAACAACAATCAGGAGAAACAGCAAAGACGGGCCCCCTCGCCAAGCATATAAAGCACCTATAATTCCAGCCACAGTTAGCATCCTTAACCATTCCATCAGAGCACTTCGGCTACGCGGATAAGAGAAGCTTTTGACACTTCCGGCATCTTTCTTCAGTTGATCAATTAGTGATGAAGAGGACAATGGGACACCCATCCTTTGGTCATAGACTTGTTCCCAGCTCAGGAACTTATTACTATCTATTCTTCCCATGAAAAAGGGTGCCCAGACATTTGTTTTTTCTTTTTACTAGACAGCCTCAGCTCTTTTTCAGAATGTTTTTACTCGGCGCTCTACTTCAGTAACGCTTATATTAAGCGGAGGATGACCTGATGCCTCCAATAGTTCTCGTAGCGATACCCAGATCGATCCACCAATCATTTCTACCCTCGCATCGATTATCTTCTGACTTATATCAGGATGGTTTAGAACCAATTGTTTGTTCATTACATCGGCAATGATCGCTTTTCCGTTCCAATCTATTTCTCCACTTCGACTATTCACATCCCAGCTAACTCGCCCTCCAAGCCGTTCAATTACAGCACGAAGCGGAACCATATACTGTCCATTTCGCACAGAATATTCCCCGGGATTCAGCTTCGTCTCCAGCTTCCCAACCTCCAGAACCAGTGGCTTTCCAGGCCCAAATAGCCCCGCATTCGGTATGATATTCGAGGTGACCCAAGCATCTGAAGGCTTTTTCCGCTCCAAATTCGTGGCTTTTGAAGAGACTCTAAATTGTACAGGTTCCACCGTTTCATCCAATAGGCCAAAGTCATATCCAGCCGCCTTATAGCGTGCAATAATGTCCGGCAGCGCTTTGACGCTCTCTTGATGACCGCCTCCATCATGCAGCAGCAAAATAACCTGGGAAGACTTCATATCCATTGTGGATTCCTTCAAAATTTCTGAGGCTGGCACGCCTTTCCGTTTAGAATCGCCGCTATCCACCGTCCAATCCATCACCCTATAACCTGCTTGCTTCAATAAATTAAAGTAGGTATGATCAAAATGATCATAGGTTCCACCTGGGGCGCGGATAAGCTGCGGACGAACCCCTGTAATCCCCTGAACAATTTCTTCTGTCTGTTTAATTTGATTCCAAAATTCCTTGAATCCACTATATAAATCATGGTAATTATGATTATAGGTATGATTGCCAATAGCATGGCCTTGTTCCCATATGGTATCGATGAGCTCAGGATGGCTTTTAGCTTGATTACCCAGGACAAAAAAGGTTGCCTTCACACCTTCCTGATGTAAAATTTCAAGAACTTTGAAGGTGTTTTCGCTGGGTCCGTCGTCAAATGTAATATAGACTGTTTTTTTAGATTTTTTTGCAGCTGTAATTGCAGAACTCGTTGTCGAAACCTTGGATATTTTCTCTACCCCATTAGCTTGAGGGAGTTGAGGCACAGTAAGGGCCGCGCTTGAAGAGGAGTAAACTTCCAGAGATGTAGAAGCGAATGGTTCTACAGCAGATGGAAAATCTTGCATCGCCGCTACGGTAAGTTTATTCTTAACAGATACAGACTCCGCGCTAGCGGGCTGCAAGGATCGGAGCTCCCAAGAATTCAAATTTCCCCCTAGACTCCATCCGAGCATTACGATGAATACTACAACCATAACGAGCAATCCGCTTATCAACTTTCGGCGGCTGTGTGCGCATTTATTACCCTTCATCTTCTCTACCTCCAGCATTCTATTGGCTTAAAAGCCATTTGGTAGATTGTATGAAGACAAGCTGTAAAATAGAATAAGGCAACTGCCTCTTGGAGAGTGACAATCATATGGAAATGCTGAGCTTTATACAAGAATTGTTCACCAAATATGGATATAGCGTATTATTCTTTGGATTACTTCTCGAGTTCATTGCCTTACCCTTTCCCGGAGAGACCACTATGGCGTTTGCCGGTTTCCTTTCCTATACCGGGAGGCTTGATTTTTTTACGCTAATTGTAGTTGCTTTTGCAGGCACCACAGTTGGGATGACCCTCACCTACTTTGTCGGATTAAAAGCCGGTATGCCCTTTATCCAGCGATATGGAAAATGGTTTCTATTCTCGCCTACTAAGCTAGAGAAAACACAGAAATGGTTTGAGAAATACGGCAGCTTTCTTATTTTTATCGGTTATTTTATTCCAGGGGTACGTCACTTTACTGGCTATTTTGCTGGTATTATCGCGCTTCCCTTCCGTAAATTCGCCCTATACGCTTATAGTGGAGCGGTATTTTGGGTAGTGCTGTTTCTTAGCATTGGGAAGGTGTTTGGTCCACAGTGGATGGGCATCTTCCATTTGTTCGAGTCATATGCGCTTTGGATTATCTCTGGTGGTGCAGTAATAGCAGCTCTTGTGATCATTTACCGTTACCGCAAAAACATCCGTGCCCGCCTATTCCCTAGCAAAGCTGCCACTCGGATTCAGGCTCAGATTAAAAAAACTTCCAAGGAGCGGTGAATTCACCGCTCTTCTTACTGCGTATCAGCGCATACCCTGCCAGCAGTATAGCAATTCCAGAAAATCCTGCTCCCCCAGACAAGCATTCCCCGTCCCTCCGGCGAAAGATAACAAAATATATAACATAAAAGCGATCGCAAAATGATTGCTAATACTGATGCCCATCAGCAGTAATCCTTCGATCATGAGCCCACCAATCGCAACACTCAGCAGTCCTTTTGTTACATATCGTCCGGCAAAAAAAGAGACTAAGCCCGATCCCAAGCGCTGTATAAAAAGCCCCTACGCACAGATATCCCGCTTGAAATTCCTGTACTGTATATTTACCCATCATTGTAAACCTCATTTTATCTATTTGTATGAATATCTAATTAGATATTAGTCGAATCATTATTTTATGACAATGCTTTATTTTCAAGAATTTGCTAAGATGTAGTACATCATTACATAACGAAATTTTCCGAAAGGAGGGCTCTATCTTTTGAAAATTGATCGATTGCTCTCTATCGTCATTCTACTAATGAACCGGCGTCTCATTCAGGCGAAAGAGCTCGCCGATATGTTCGAAGTGTCCGTGCGTACGATTTACCGTGATATTGAAAGTATTAATGGCGCTGGAATTCCTATTGTCACCTATCAGGGATCGGGTGGTGGCATAGGCCTTATGGAAGGCTACCGGTTAGACCGCAATGTATTGACCGACCGCGAGCTGGCTGATATTTTCTCCGCGCTGCAAAGCGTCTCCTCTTATGGCGGAACTGAACATACTCTGCTCATGGAGAAGATCAGTAGCGTAATCCCGCCCTCACAGACCGCCGCTTTCCGAAGCAAAACGACCCAGCTTATCATCGATTTCTCTCCTTGGGGGCTTCAGCCTATCCTAGAAGAGAAGATTGCAACTTTAAAAGAGGCGCTGGAAGAAAACAGGACGGTGGCCTTTGATTATGTCAATGCCGACGGGCAATCCAGTCAGCGTTCTATCGAGCCCTATACTTTAGTCTTAAAAGGACAAGCATGGTACTTGTATGGCTACTGTCTGCAACGCCAGGACTTCAGATTATTCAAGCTGCATCGTATGAAAGGACTCGTTAAAGAAAACGTGGAATTCATAAGAGAGGATAGGGACATGCATGAGCTGCCCTGGAGCACTGATTATCAGCGAGTGACTTCAGCCTCAGTAGTGTCGCCAATCCTTCTGCACTTCACAGCTGAAGGCAGACATCTTGCGGAAGATCGCTTTGACTCCACTGAGCTTCAGCCAGACGGACATGGTGGATATAACGTGTCCATCCATTATCCCGAGGACGGATGGCTCTATGGTTTCTTGCTCAGCTTCGGAACGTCTTTAGAAGTGCTAGAGCCGGAACATATTCGTCATAAGCTCAAAGAGTTGGCTCTTGGGGTTGCCAAAAAGTATACAACCTAACTTTAAACCTGACGGTATGTCGTCAGATTCATAGTTCTATAATGTACTTAAAGCGAGTGCTCATAAGCTTCGCGTACATTTAAAGGAGTGCTGTATATGGAACAAGAGCATGTAGGACAAGTGCAAGGTCAGCCGAAATTTTGCCAAAGTTGTGGGATGCCTATGCCTACGGAAGATTTGCTTGGAACGGACAAGGAAGGCCAAAAAATCGAGGATTATTGTGTATACTGCTACGAAGATGGAGCATTCAAACAGCCTGACATTACGATACAAGAAATGTCTGACATTTGTACAGGCTACCTGGTTCAAGAAGGAATGGACGAGGCTGTCGCCCGTAAATTACTCGCCGAACAGCTGCCTCATCTGAAACGATGGAGAGCGTGACCAGCGCTCCTTCAACGCACTGATGCACAAAAAGGAGCGTCCGAAGGAACCTTTATGGTTCGTGGACGCCCATTTACTTGCAGAAAGAACGCAATGGACTATAAGGATACGTTAAATATACAAAAAAGCGGACCAAGTGAATTCTTGGTCCGCTTTTTATAGGCGGTTCGTCTATATGGTTACCTTATTTTTTAAAACTCAGGTCATACTGTATGAACCTTCCAGTAGGGTCTGCTGTAGCGGTTTAACTGATTGTTCTAAATTAGATACAGCAATCCCTTCCTGACTGCTGGCAATCGACATCATCAGCTTGATCCGATTCGCCTGGTTAACTACACTAACTCCAGCATCATAATCAATGGCGACGATATTTGCACCTGGATATAACTCCTTAAGGCCCTTAATCATTCCGCGCCCGGTAATGTGGTTGGGCAAGCAGGCGAACGGCTGAATACAAGCAATATTATTCACACCATTATCCATCAGATCCATCATTTCTGCAGTCAGGAACCATCCCTCACCCATCTGGTTTCCTACGGATACCAGTCGGCTTGCCTTCTCAGCAAGACCATAAATATTTTCCCGTCCTTTAGCCAGTCCTGCGTCCTCAAGCGCAAGCTTAATCGGCTTACGGTAAATCTCCAGATAGGAGATCAACATCGGATTAATATATCCCAGTCGTTTGCTTTTGCCGAATTGCTCGGCTTTGTAGATCGGATTATACACGCAGTAAAAGATGAAGTCTAAGAAGTCTGGCATTACCGCTTCTCCACCCTCCGCCTCAATCATCTCGATGATGCGGTTGTTGGCATCCGGGTGGAATTTAATCAGGATTTCTCCAACAATGCCCACTCTTGGTTTAGTAATGCCTGTAACGGGCAGCTTACAGAAATCAGCTACAATTTCACGAATCAGACGTTTGTATTCTCGGAACGAGAAGGTCAGTAAGCTGACCTTACAACGCTCCATCCCTTTGCGGAATAAGCGTTCAGCACTCCCTGGTACAACCTCATACGGCCTATAGTGATTTAACAACCGCATCATAAGATCACCATAGCAAGCCGCAGCTATCAGTCGGTTCGCCAGCTTAAGACTGATACGGAAGCCCGGCTGGTTCTCCATTCCAGAAGCATTCAGCGAAATCACAGGAATCTGTTCGAGATCTGAATCCTTTAAGGCTTTGCGGAGCAAAGAAATATAGTTCGTCGCCCGGCAACCTCCACCCGTCTGTGACATAATTACAGCGGTACGATTCGGATCATAGTCCCCACTCTTCAGTGCCGACAGAATCTGCCCTATCGTTACAATTGCGGGATAACATGCATCATTGTTAACGTATCTAAGACCTTCTTCCGTCTCTTCAGGTCCAGTGGTCTCAAGTATCTTGAGACGGTATCCCGCAGCCCGGAAAACCTGCTCGAACAATTCAAAATGAATGGGCGACATCTGCGGCGCAAGGATAGTGTACGTTTCTTTCATTTCCTTTGTGAATGCTACATTAGCCTGTACTTTAGACGGCTTCTGTGGCAGCACCTTACCTTTTTCACGCTCGCGCATCGCTGCCAGCAATGAACGCAACCGAATGCGTGCTGCACCAAGGTTGCTAATCTCATCGATTTTGATCAGTGTATATACTTTGTTATGCCTTTCCATAATGTCTTGTACGGCATCACATGTAATCGCATCAATCCCACAACCGAAGGAAGTCAATTGAACAAGCTCCAGATCAGTTCGGACAGCGGCAAGGCGGGCTGCGCGGTACATTCGGGCATGATAGGTCCACTGATTAACTACCGACACATCCCCTTCACTTCGGTCCAGATGGCAGACAGAATCTTCTGTCAGTACGGCGAGTCCCATCCCGGTAATCATATCTGCAATGCCATGATTAATTTCAGGATCCGCATGATAAGGGTGACCACAGAGAAGTATTCCCTTCTTCCCAGTGCTGGCAAGATACGCAAGCGTCTCTTCACCTTTGGTACGCACATCACTTTTGGCACGATCAGCTTCAGCAAGTCCTGCCTGCACAGCCAACGTTATCTCTTCTCTCGGAATCCCTGTAAATGTCTTCACGAGTCCCTTGGTCAGCGCAGATCTATCGTCGAAGGTCAGAAATGGGCTGACCAGCGTGATTCCATTCTCCTTTAGCCCATCCATATTGTTGCGAATGACCTCAGGATAGGATGCGACCACCGGACAGTTGAAATGATTATCCGCAGCTTCATCTTCCTTCTTCTCATACACCACCGCAGGATAAAAAATAAAATCAACGCCTTTACCAATCAAGCTCTGTACATGTCCATGCGCCATCTTCGCAGGGTAACAGATCGATTCTGAAGGAATCGTATCCATCCCACTTTCGTAGAGCTTCTTACTTGATTTAGGAGAGAGAATTACCCGATAGCCAAGCTTGGTGAAAAAAGCATGCCAGAACGGGTAATTCTCGAACATATTCATCGTACGCGGAATGCCGACGGTGCCCCGTGCTGCATCTGCCTCCGGTAATGCTTCATAGTCGAAAAAGCGCTCATACTTATACTGCATCAAATTCGGCAGTACATTCTTCTCTTTCCTGCCTCCTGCACCACGCTCGCAGCGATTGCCTGTAACGTAGAAGCTCTTATCCGGGAAGCGACTGATTGTTAGCGCACAGTTATTTCCACAGCGGCCACAGCGGCCTGATGATACCTCGTACTTAAAGTTGGCTATTTCCTCCGGGCCAAGCAGTGTACTTTTCCCATCGGTCCCCGCTTGCTCACGAGCAATCAGTGCACAACCATACGCCCCCATAACGCCAGCAATATCCGGTCTGACTACAGTTCTCCCCGTTAGGCGCTCAAAGGCCCGCAATACAGCTTCGTTATAGAAGGTGCCACCCTGAACAATAATATTTCGCCCTAGATCCTCAGGGTTACGAATTTTCATTACTTTTTGCAGGGCATTCTTAATCACGGAATAGGCAAGACCTGCTGAAAGATCGGCCAGCGACGCGCCTTCCTTCTGAACCTGCTTCACTTTAGAATTCATGAATACCGTGCAGCGCGAACCTAAATTAACCGGTTTGGCCGCTTCCAGAGCTGACTTAGCGAACGCCTCGATACCTAACCCGAGCGCAGAAGCAAAGCTCTCCAGAAAAGAGCCGCAGCCTGCCGAACAAGCTTCATTGAGCATCAGACTGTCGATAGCGCCGCCGCGGATCTTGATGCATTTCATGTCCTGTCCGCCGATATCCAGAATAAAATCTACCTCCGGCATAAACTTAGAAGCGGCTTTGTAATGAGCAACCGTCTCCACTTCACCGCCGTCTGTCCATAAAGCGGCTTTGATTAACCCCTCTCCGTAACCTGTCACATAAGAACCTGCAATATAACAGCCTTCAGGCAGAATCTGATACATTTCCTTCAGTGCCTCACTGACAGAATACAAGGGGTTCCCCTTGTTGCTGCCATAAAAGGTATGTAGAATTTCGTCAGCAGATCCGGTCAACACGAGTTTGGTTGTTGTTGAACCCGCATCGATCCCTAGATAGCAAGGGCCGCGATACATTGCCAAGTCTGATCTGGCAGCAGAAGCTTTACCATGGCGAAGACGGAACGCAGCAAGCTCATCAGGGTTCTCAAACAGCGGTGGTAATTCAGCATCCGTGGCCCGATCCGCTGTAAAATCCACGGCTGCTATTCGCGTGATCCAACCTGAAAGCGGTAAAACAGTAGGATCCGCTTCAGAAAGTGCTGATCCAATCGCTACGAAATACTGCGACCGCTCGGGGAAAAGAATATCTGACTCCACAAGTTCAAGCGTCTCCGCAAAACGTTGACGCAAGGCTGGCAGAAAGGTTAGCGGACCGCCAAGAAAAGCCACCCGTCCACGAATCGGACGTCCGCAGGCGAGACCACTGATCGTCTGATTAACGATACTCTGAAAGATTGAAGCCGCCACATCTTCCCGGCGAGCCCCTTCGTTCAGTAGCGGTTGCACATCGCTTTTGGCGAATACACCGCACCGTGAAGCGATGGGATAGATTCGCTCATGCTTCTCCGCCAATTCATTTAAGCCCGCTGGGTCGGTCTGTAGCAGCGATGCCATCTGATCGATGAATGCTCCCGTTCCGCCCGCGCAAGCCGTATTCATACGCTGCTCAATGCCACCTCGAAGATAGATGATCTTGGCATCTTCACCACCCAGCTCAATCGCCGTATCGCATTCTGGAATCAACTCGCCAATCGCCTTCGTACAGGCGATCACCTCCTGAACGAACGGTACACCTCCCAGTTTAGATAAAGATAAACCTGAGGAACCGCTTACAGTAAGGGTCGCTCCTCTCTCTGGAAATCTGATCTGTACGTCAGATAGAAGAGAGAGGGCTGCTTTTTTTATATCGCTATAATGTCTAACATAGTCCTGATAAACAATAGTATTACGCTCTATAACAACCAATTTTGCAGTAGTTGATCCGATATCAAGGCCAATACGCAGCATTATCACTACACCACCTCGTCTTGCTCCAAATTTGAAGCAATTATGAGGAAACTATATCATGACAATACCTTATGAAAGCTGTTAAAAATGTAACAGACTTTTACAAAAAGTTATTAACAAACTTTATGATTTGGAAAGCCCTGCTATGGTAGATGCTACATGTCCTTTCACTCGTACTTTCCGCCATTCTTCGATTAAGATTCCCTGCTCATCGATCTGAAAAGTAGAACGTACTATTCCCATAAATTCTTTACCATAGAGCTTCTTAAGCTGCCATACCCCGAACATTTCACTGACCTTATGATCCTCATCAGACAACAGTGGAAAGGGCAGACTATTCTTCTCCGTAAATCTCATATGCGATGCCAAGGGATCTGGACTGATGCCTAGAACAACCGCACCAAGCGTAGTAATCTGGTCATGGGCGTCACGGAACTCGCAGGCCTCCTGCGTACAGGCTGGTGTCATATTTTTAGGATAAAAATATAAAATGACCTTACGGCCAAGATAATTACTTAAACTAACCTCTTGCCCGCTGGAGGACGGAAGGGTGAAATTCGGTACTTTTTGTCCAATAGCTACTACGTTCAAGTTATATCCACTCCTTCTTGATATTGGAGGATCGGGCATGAATTGCGCGTATCCCCAAAAGAAATTATAATGTAGAGAATGTGAATGCGAAAGGAAGAACGATTAAATGCCACCTAGAAAGAAAAGGCACGCAAAGACTGGTAAGTCAAAAAAGAAACCGCTGCTTTGGACACTGGCCATTATACTCCTCCTTATTATCGGTGGAGCCATTTACTACTTTACAACCATTTACACTGAGCTTGGCAGCATGTCGAACACCGAGAACTCACCATTTAAGGATGCTGAGACCGTTGATGTTGACACGCCAGAACCTCCAAAGTGGGAAGGTACAGAACCTGTTAATATACTACTAATGGGCGTGGATGCCCGCGGTGTCAAGAAGGGGGAAATTCCTCGTTCCGATACAATGCTCGTCGCCTCACTTGATCCCGTGAAGAAGAAAATCAGCGTATTCTCAATTCTTAGAGACACTTACGTTCCGATTCCAGATCACGGCGAAAAACGTATTAATTCAGCTATCATTTATGGACCTAACACGGCGATGCAGACTGTAAGCGATCTGCTCGGCATCCCGATTCAATATTATGTCTACACGGACTTCCAAGGATTCATCAAGCTAGTAGATGCCGTTGGTGGTGTAGATTATGAAGTCGAGAAAGACATGGTTTACAAGACCATTGCTGACGGTCCCGAATATGACATTGATCTAAAAAAAGGATATCAGCATCTCGACGGTAATAAAGCTCTGCAATATGTACGTTTTCGACATGACGCTACCTCCGACTTCACTCGGACCGAGCGCCAGCGTGCATTTCTCAAGGTTGTGGCTGACAAACTGATCCAGACCACATCCATAATCAAGCTACCGAATATCCTGTCACAAGTTACGCCTTATATCGAAACCAATCTGACAGTAAATGATATGTGGAAGCTCGCAACCGTTGGGTACGATAGTACCATAGGCGGTAGTGAGCAAATTCCGCCGATGGATCTGCTCAAAGAGGAAACTACAAGTGACGGATCACAGGTTATCGGCATTCGCAGTGAAAATAAGTTGAGGGAATTTGTGCAGGATACCTTAATTGGTCCTGAGCCAACGCCTACACCTTCAACTTTGCCAGAGACTACTTCAAATAGTAATACAAGCGGAACCAAGTAAGAATCTGACAAGCAACGTTCACAAGTAGACACAACAGGCAATGGTATAATACGGGCGGACAGCGGAAACACCGTTGTTCGCCCGTTGCCATGAGCACCAACAATCGAAAGGATGATCACATTATGAATCGTTCCACATCTGAGCAACTTTATCACGAAGCCCTTCAACATATTGTTGGAGGTGTAAATAGCCCTTCCCGCTCTTTTAAAGCCGTTGGAGGCGGAGCACCTGTATTTATGAAACGTGCCAGTGGATCTCACTTCTGGGATGTAGATGGCAATGAATATATCGATTACCTCCAAGCCTATGGACCGATCATTACCGGCCATGCTCACCCACATATAACGAAGGCAATTACCACTGCAGCTGAGAATGGTGTTCTTTACGGAACCCCAACCCAGCTCGAAATCAAGCTTGCTAAAATGCTAAAAGAGGCAATTCCATCCATGGATAAAGTACGTTTCGTCAATTCCGGAACCGAAGCGGTTATGACAACGATTCGTGTAGCCCGTGCCTATACAAAGCGCAGTAAAATTGTAAAATTCGCTGGCTGTTACCACGGCCACTCTGATCTGGTGCTCGTAGCAGCAGGATCCGGGCCCTCTACGCTTGGTATTCCAGATAGTGCCGGCGTTCCTAGCAGTATTGCACAGGAAGTAATCACTGTACCTTTTAATGATCTGGAAAGCCTGCAGGAGGCACTGGAAAAATGGGGCGAAGATGTCGCCGCTGTAATGGTTGAACCGATCGTCGGGAATTTCGGCATGGTGATGCCAAAGCCAGGATTCCTCGAAGGGCTCTGCAAGCTGGCTCATGATAACGGCTCACTCGTTATTTATGATGAAGTCATTACTGCCTTCCGCTTCCACTACGGTTCCACACAGACTTATGCAGGACTGGATAATCATGAAGATATTACTCCTGACCTTACAGCACTCGGCAAAATCATTGGTGGCGGCCTACCAATCGGCGCGTACGGCGGACGTAAGCATGTGATGGAACAAGTAGCCCCACTAGGACCGGCATACCAAGCAGGAACAATGGCGGGAAATCCCGCTTCCATTTCAGCAGGCATCGCCTGTTTGGAAGTGCTGAGCGCAGAAGGCGTATACGATGAGATGGAACGGCTTGCGATCCGTCTAGTCGACGGACTACAGGAATCTGCTGACCGTCATGGCATTCCACTGACGATCAACCGCATCCGTGGTTCATTCTCTACTCATTTCTGTAAGCATCCAGTTACAAATTACGATGAGGCACAGGATACCGACGGCGAAATGTTCGCCAGCTTCTTCCGTCACATGTTGAACCGAGGGATTAACCTCGCCCCTTCAAAATATGAAGCTTGGTTCCTAACGACAGCACATACCGTTACGGATATCGAAGCTACGCTAATTGCAGCAGAAGCGTCATTTCGTGCTATGGCGGCTGAGAAATAAGACGTTATTTACGGCCACTAAACATACTAAAACCTACCATCAAGCTTCTGGTGGTAGGTTTTTTGCATAGGCACTACTCGCAATCAATTTGCTTGTCCAAAATAATCTCCGTCATTCTAGGTCCAAACATTCGGTCTACGCCGGGTATTAAGGCAAATTGAACCGTATCCAGATCCGCTGGCAGCGGTGGCGAGACCAAGAACTGCATTTGTGTATGGGCGCCCCCTCCGTGACCTCCATGCGGCTGTATTTCGTAAGTAACTATACTGAGCGATTCATACTGCATAGCATGTGTAAGTGTATACTCGCAATCTTCGAGGACTGTCCGCTTCACAATTGGAAGTACGCCGAGCAGTAACCCTGGCTCTTCCCAATAATTCCGTCTGGGCACAGCCTCATTCAAACTGTGTATATATTGTACAATCTGAGAAGTGTCCATCTCGAATCTAGTTGACCATTCCTCAAGGAGCTCACTCTCGGGGGAAAACCTTTTTTTGCCTGTTATTGCTTTACGTTCCTGAATCAACGATAAAATCTGCTCGTCAATCTTCTTAACGTCATCATTGTATTCGTTGACCGCGCCTCTTATTGGCATTCTACTCCAACCCATTTAATAACCTCCTTCTGATCCAAAATTAATTTCTACCCGTTAGCTATATGGTACCTCCAGTGGATTAATTTGTAAATAATTGCAAATCATTCAATCCTGCAGATAGAAAAAAAGCATGTGCCCCTCAGCTTTATGCTGCAAGACCACACGCTTTATGATTCAGAGATGTTCTTTTATTCGTACAAGTTACGAATTTCCACTCCCTGAGGAAGCTTGAATGGATGCTCCTTATTGATTCGGTCGTAGAACATGATCCCATCGAGATGATCAATCTCATGCTGAATGATGATAGCTTGGTAGCCCTTAAATTTAAGGACCACTTCTTTACCTTCAAGGTCATATCCCTTCACCTTCACAGATTCGTACCTTGGTACAAATCCATGCACCGGTCGATCAACCGACAGACACCCCTCGCTCTCCGGTAAGTAAACCATGGTTAGTGAGTGACTAATGATCTTAGGGTTAACCCAAGCATGTTCTACAATTCTCCCTCTCTCATCCGTAGAATACATCGCGAACATACGCTTCGTAAGGCCGATTTGATTCGCCGACAGACCTACGCCAGAGCGTAAATTGTATTCTTCGGAAATCTCCGGGTCCTGACTATTCTTCAAAAACTGAAGCATACATTGCAGAGTCTCACGATCCTCCTCCTGTAAAGGAAGCTCTACTGGCTCAGCGACGGTACGAAGCACAGGATGACCTTCCCGTACAATATCATCCATAGTAATGATATATTCGGCACTAAATTTTGAACTAGACAATATTCCATCCACCTTTGCCTTACGGGCTTAATTTAAAGTACTTATGATATAGTATGCAGATTTATGGATTTATGAAAGCCGTTCGCAGTTTGCTACTATAATTAACATCGAATCCAAGTCCGGTCGCCAATGCGGCAAGAGGAAGATACGTTTTATCTTCTTTGCCTACCTTTTGCAGAAAAGCAGGGGTATCAATGGCTACATTCTGTCCATTCACCTTAATAAATTTGCTTCCAATCGTGATTACAACAGTCCGTCCACCGTATTCAATAGTCGCACTGGAGGTCTTATTATCCCACTTTCCGTTAGCGCCTACGGCATTTAGAATATCTTTAAGCGCCAAGAAGTTCTGACCATTCTTAAGGATAGGCTTATTCGGTGTATTTAACTCTACCCCCTTCACAACAATAGACATTGGTACAGTGTCCGTAGCCATAGCCGCTACAGTAGGAATGCGGTACTCACCCCATTGTAATTCAGCAAATACTTTTGCAATAGTTTCGTATCCGAGCTGCGTAGGGTGAAAATCCGCTTGACCCGCTCCAATAATATGTGTGAGTGATCCCTCTGAGTCGGCAAACTTTGCCGCTACATGAGCTACTAATACCTTTGCACCCTCTTGATTCATACTTGCAGCCACACGATCTGCCGAATCTGTAAATTTCGCTGCTGCGGTCATCAATTTGGTATACATCGCACCAAGAGCGATCTTAGGCGCAGGCTGATATTGGTCAGCCAGTATAATCGTTGCTTGTGGATTTATCACACGAATATTCTCAAGACTTGCCTTCACATTCGTATTGTAATCCGCTAACTTCTGCTCCAGCTGAGATTCGAAATCTGTATCCGTCAGCTCCTTAACCTGTAAGAAAAGACGGCTTACATCATTTCCCCCAATTGTAATCGTAATCAAATCAGCTTCCTTTAACTCTGATGCGATCTGCGGGGTTAACCTTACGAACTGCTCTATCCGTGGATCTGGAAGACCTGACTGAATACCTTCAGCGGTAATCGCTGAGCCGTCCTTGATGGCTCCTGAGTAATTACGTAATCCAGCAGTGGTCAGTCCTAGAATACCATAATTGGTAAGCTCGCTCCGGCCATGATACCAACCCTGCTCCAGCAGTCGCTCCGCATAGCCGTATGGCTTCGTATTCACATCCGTCATTCCTGGCTCGTATCCAGCAGTAATCGAATCGCCAAGAGCTACGATGCGAAAGACATCCTGACTTGCGTTTTGTGTTGCAGACGTGTCAGCCGCATTTACCGATCCGGCACCTACGCCAATCAGCACAGACAACATAAGCACACTGCTTGTGCTAGCTGCTAAAATTCTTTTCCACTTGCTTAGCATCGTATCCCTCCCAAAATGTACTAATTCTCATTCTACCATCCCTGATAGCAACGCAAAAGAGCGGCCTCCCATATTCGGGAAGCCACCCTGCAAAATCACTATTCTTATCACAGCTGGAACCAAATGTATTAATCTTTATCTGAATCCTTTTGCGAATTCAAATTCTTCCCCGCACGCTCCAGATATTTATCATAACGATCGTCTAGTTCATGTCCAATCTTACGATACCGCAACGTCTCCTCCACAATAGGATCCATTGTGGTCTGGATACGGATTTCATACTTTGGAGAGATTTCACGGATTTCTTTAGCTATACGGTCACCCTGTTCCATCTCGCCATCTACCAACATTTCACTTAGCTTGCGTTCCAGATCATCTTTCTCGCTCATGATGCGTCGCCCTCCCTAAAGCTGATATCCTGTTGCTTCAGCATTCTTCAGTGACGAAACCAAATATTCGTGAATATGACCATTACTTGCTACTAAATGACGAGTGCCAATATCGTATGGACGCCCAAGAGTATCCGTGATTCTGCCCCCTGATTCAAGGACTAGCAGCACTCCTGCTGCACAATCCCAAGGGCTTAAGCCTACTTCCCAGTATCCATCTACCCGACCTGCTGCTACATAAGCCAAATGAAGAGCAGCCGAGCCTCCAGCACGAATACCACGAATCTGCGGAAGAACGCTCTGCAGTCCCGCCATATTCACAGGTTGCGCAAATTCACGGTCCGGCGGAAAGCCCATAGCAATCAAGCTGTCTCCAAAAACATTCTCCGTAGAGACTGCGGTAGGAACACCATGCATGTAGGCCCCCTTACCTTTTTCAGCTACGAACATTTCATCACGAATCGGATCGTAAATTACACCAACCGTTAATTCTCCACGAATCAACAAAGCAATGGAGACACAGTAAAAAGGAAATCCGTGTACAAAATTAGTCGTACCATCTACAGGATCTACAATCCACAGATATTCATGCTCACGAGCTTCTTCCAGTGCAGCGGTCGCTGCTGCTGCTCCCGGGGATATGCCTTCCTCACCAAGGATCGCATGATCTGGAAAATGCGTCAGAATCAACCTGCGGATCATCTGTTCAACGCCTTTATCTACTTCCGTAACCAGATCTTGTGCCGATGTCTTCGTATTAAGTTCCTTCACCAGGCCCTGTCTGCTCTTTATCCATTCTCCTGCTTTGGCAGCAGCATTAATGGCTACCGCCGTATGTCCCTTGCTCGTTACTACATAGGGTTCGCGTTCGTTCTTACTACCCTCTGGTTTTAAAGGACTCATATTTTCACTCCGCTTCCTTGAACATAATCGCCATTGGCATAAAATTTAAAGCAATCCTATTCACAATACCGTGCAATACACCAAAACGTTCTCAAAGTTCCGCCATAAGGGATACCCAATTCTAGTATGATCCCTTGAATGTTAATCGTAATAAAGTTTCATTCAACGTACCCTATTTCAAGTTACATATCAAGTCATGATAGGACCCGTATTCGGGACCTATCGCCTTATTTTCATTGTTTAAGGTTCGATATTCACACTTGCCCCATTTAATACAGAAATTCCGTTACCGGCATCAGCCAGCTCCTTCATTGCTTCCATCAATCCAAATAACGCACCATCTTTTAGTTTTGCCTCAATCATAACATCGACAGCAGGGGTATCTGCGGTAATACGCTTTAAAAAAGCTACTAATGGCGCAGGCTCCACGCCATCTGCATGACTGCGTGGATCAGACGGACCGCGCGGACTCGATACATGAATCTTAGGCGGGAAAAGCTCTCCCGATGTAACATCCTTCTGTGCAAGCTCGCTCCGCCAGGTCTGCTGAATGTCAGGCCACAGCTCCCAAGGGAGCTCACCTTCATTATTCACCCATTGATGGTGAATATCCAACACCATCGGCAGACCTACACTCTGGCAGACTGCTAGTGTCTCTGGGGCTGTGAAGGTCTTATCATCATTCTCCAGCGTAATACGTTCCTGTAGCGCTTTCGGCAGCGCGCGAAAATGCTCCTCGAAACGCTTCGCCGCTACAGGCTTGTCCCCATAGGCTCCGCCAATATGAATATTATTCTTCGCCATGGCAGGAAGTCCCATGGCATTCAGCATGTCCGTGTGGTGCTGCAAATCCCGTATGGAACTTACTAGCACCTCAGGGCGGGGTGTACTAAGCACTGTAAAGTGATCGGGATGAAAGGACACCCGCATCCCATGCTTTTTCACATATTGCCCAACTTCCGCGAATTCCTCAGCGAGCGCAGCAAACGGATTCCAGTCCTGTAAATCAGGATGCGTCGCCAGAGGAATCAACTTGGAAGTGAGGCGGTACACGAAGATGTCCGAAGCCACATTATGCTTCATTAATCGCAGCGTATTGTGCAGATTCATCCGAGCGAGGTTCTCCAGACGCCGAAGTGCCGCTTCACGGTCACCCAGCCTCTTGAAGGAGGCCATCGTCATTGTCTTGGATGGAGAGCAGTCTTTGATAACGGTGGACATCGCTACATATCCAAAACGGACAATCATCCCTGCGCTCCAAAAAACATTTCATCTGCTAGTAGAGTCTGCACCTTGGACTCTTCTTCATTCAATTTACGCACGAGTTCCATTTCGACCGCTGTAACCTCATGCCCTTGAAAATTAATCTCTGCAATCGAGGCAGAGATTTTGACAATCGCTACAGCTACATTTTCAGGTGTGTAGGCAATCACCTTCTGACCCGTTGGATACACGCGAAAGCCCTGCTTCACCATTTTGGTACGCCCATACTCCAGCAACTCGTACAGCTCTTGTTCATTCTTGAACTTACAGACGGAATTGAATTCAGTTTGAAAACCCATATTTCTTCGCCCCTTTCCAGTCGGGATTAACCCGCTAGTAGCTTCAATTACTCATTGTCATACTTAAGACCTTGTTTGAAATTATAGCGCTCTAAGGCTA
The DNA here is from genome assembly GCF_001012825.1 of Paenibacillus etheri. Classification (GTDB taxonomy): domain Bacteria; phylum Bacillota; class Bacilli; order Paenibacillales; family Paenibacillaceae; genus Paenibacillus_AQ; species Paenibacillus_AQ etheri. Next base: position 82,804 of record NZ_LCZJ02000076.1, on the reverse strand, counting down.
ACTCAATCATACGGTCTAACAGAGCTCTATAGGATACACCTGTCTCACGCCACAATAGCGGATACATACTGTAAGGAGTGAAGCCAGGCATCGTATTCACTTCGTTAATTAGAATTTTACTATCCGATCTCCGCAGGAAGAAGTCCGCCCGGGTAATGCCGCTGCCCTCAATTGCTCGAAAAGCAGTTATCGCGGACTCCCGCAGTCGATCGGCAACTTCAGAATCTACTGGCGCAGGAATCATCATTTGCGATTTGCCGTCCGTATATTTAGCTGCATAGTCATAATATTCGCCAGAAGAAACGATTTCACCCGGAACAGAGGCCTCTGGCTCATCATTTCCGAGCACACCGACCTCTACCTCACGAGCATCCACGAATTCCTCAATAATGACTTTGGTGTCATAACGGAAGGCAAAATCTATAGCTTTTACAAGACTCTCCTTATCAGTTGCCTTAGAAATACCTACACTTGAGCCCAGATTAGCAGGCTTAACAAATACTGGATACCCCAGTTTATCCTCTACACCCACAATCAACTCATGACTTTTTCTTTTCCAAGCGCTGATGTTAAAATAACAATATTCACACTGATCCAGACCTGCATCAGCGAATAGCTTCTTCATGACAACCTTATCCATACCTGCTGAAGAGGCAAGAACACCGGCCCCGATATAAGGAATATTCGCCATTTCGAACAACCCTTGAATCGTTCCGTCCTCACCATACGTACCGTGCAGCAGCGGGAACATGACATCCACCGTTTGTTCCGCACCGGATAGTCCACTAAATACTACATTCAGGGCAGTACCCATATCTTCAGTTGCATCTACAAGCTTGAGCTGCTCCACCTCACTGTAAGGTGCCGATAACGTCTCTCCGACTTTCCACAAACCCTGTTTTGAAATGTAAAAAGGGATAATCTCATATTTATCGTAATCAAATGAGTTCATCACGGCAAAAGCCGTCTGTAATGATACCTCATGTTCTCCGGATTTCCCCCCGTACACCAGCCCTACGGTTAATTTTGCGTTCGCCATACCCTTATAACCTCTTTCTGTACTATAAATAGTCGTTAATATGAAAAAAACGGTATTTCGTTTGATCCGTCCATGCGTAGGAATCACGATAGTCCCAGAAGCGATGACGACTGCTAACTGTACGTGCATTCACAAGCGGCAGGCCACCAGCATCAAAGGCTGTGACGATCGTGCTGTGCTGATATTGCCCGTTGCCATCCCAGTCATATAGAATGACATCGCCCAGCATCAATTGCTCCGGCCGCTCCATGACTTCTGCACGCAAGCCATTGCTCCGGTCTACGCTCAAATAGCGCTGCAGACTGTCTGATACAGCCCAGCTATAACTCCACCATTCTTGTTTGCCTTGGTAGCCTTTGTACCACCAACCCGTTTCTCTTTTACCAGTATAGTTGATCGGCGCTCCCCCTGCAAAGAGGCATTGGGAGACATAATTCGTACAATCTACCTCAAATGTTTCGAACTCCGGATTCCCGTCTTTCCACCAACGGTCAGCATAAGCCACCGCTACTTCACGGTTGTAGCGAATCTCTCTTGAGCCCGCAATCTCCCCAAGAATATTCCAGTTTAGAAGGGGCTGTGACGGCAGCGGAGCAGGCAATGCTTCCCCCCATTTGGACAACCTTCCAGATAACTCCACCTCAGCTCTATGAACCGTATTTCTTTCGGGAATGGTTCGTTCTATAGCAGCGATTTCCCAGCCCCCTCCGTCCCGCACAAAGGTCAACCGCTCCAGCTCAACCATATCCTCTCGGTGGTTAACGCCGCCTTTTTCATAATAGAGTGCACTATGCAGCGTAACCTCTGCTACCACCTCAGTCGGAGTCTGCCGGACGGTCCGTAAAGTCTTTACACCTGTTTCCCCTCGCAGCGGAGTTATTCCACGAGCGTTATACCATTCAGCAATCCGGCGTGAACGTTCCCCTTGCTCCACCAGAAAACGCGGATCTTTAACGGACACAGAAACTGTTTGCGATGAGGACTTAGGTTCCACCCTGGCCTTATTCACATGATCTACATATACATATAGACTTTGCTTCCACTGTTGTTCCATTATACTCGCACCCCTTCATTCCCTTATACTTGCTGCTCTATGTATATGAAAGGAAACAGGCTGCTATACAGATCGCTTCAATTTACATGGTAGGGCATATGCTTTGCTTATAGCTCTCGTTTTGGGGGTAACTCTAAATGGTTTCAGTGATGCATTATTCGGGCTTTATATATAGGAAAAAAAACTTTACTCCCTTCTTTGTAACCGTTATAATTAAATAACATGCAATGTGAAATTGGGTTTCAATAGATGAAACAAGGAGGCGCACATATGCCAAGCAAGGATCATTTCTCGTTGGCCCGCACCCTGGAATCAGGTGGCAAATCTTATCGGTATTATGATCTTAACTCCCTTGAGGAACAAGGATTGGGCTCTATCTCTTCCCTTCCTTTCTCGATCAAAGTTTTACTTGAGGCGGCTGTTCGTCAGTTTGACGGACGAGCGATTACAGAAGAACATGTGAAGCAATTGGCTGACTGGTCAGGCGACATTGATCGCAATAAAGAAATTCCGTTTATCCCTGCTCGTATCGTACTTCAGGACTTTACCGGTGTTCCGGTAGTCGTAGATCTGGCAGCTATGCGTGATACAGTAAAGAAAGCCGGAGGAGATCCTAAACAGATCAACCCGCTCGTTCCCGTTGACCTTGTAATTGACCACTCTGTTATGGTTGATGCTTTCGGTACAGCAGACGCTTTGGAATATAATATGAACGTGGAGTTTGAGCGCAACGAGGAACGCTACCGTTTCCTTCGCTGGGCACAGACAGCTTTCAATAACTTCCGTGCAGTTCCTCCAGCTACCGGTATTGTACATCAGGTTAATTTGGAGTACTTGGCTTCCGTAGCCACTACTAAAACTATCGATGGTGAAACTGTCGTTTATCCAGATTCCCTTGTTGGAACGGACTCCCATACTACGATGATCAATGGACTTGGTGTTGTAGGCTGGGGTGTAGGCGGTATTGAAGCTGAAGCAGGTATGCTCGGACAACCGCTCTATTTTGTTACACCGGATGTAGTGGGCTTCAAGCTTACAGGCAGCCTTATCGAAGGAGCTACAGCAACGGATTTGGCACTGACAGTCACTGAAATGTTGCGTAAAAAAGGCGTAGTCGGCAAATTCGTCGAATTCTATGGTCCTGGTCTTGCTAACATCAGTCTCGCTGACCGTGCAACGGTTGCCAACATGGCGCCAGAATACGGAGCAACGATTGGTTTCTTCCCTGTAGATGAAGAGACACTTGCTTATCTTCGCAGCACGGGTCGTCCGGATGATCTGGTAGAGCTCGTTGAATCTTATTACAAAGCACAAGGCATGTTCCGCACTTCGAATACGCCAGACCCAGAGTTCAGCGATGTAATTGAACTTGACCTGGCTTCAGTCGTTCCAAGCTTGGCCGGACCAAAACGTCCGCAAGACCGGATCGAACTTACGCATATGAAAGAAAATTTCGAAGGTATTATCCGTACACCTGTAGACAAAGGCGGTTACGGTCTCAGCGATGAGAAAATCGCCCAAGTTGTAGAAATAGAACATAAAAACGGCACCACAAGCAAGCTCAGCACAGGTGCAGTCGTGATCGCAGCGATTACAAGCTGTACGAATACTTCCAACCCTAGCGTTATGCTTGGTGCAGGTCTTTTGGCGAAAAAAGCCGTGGAACGTGGTCTGACCAAACCAGCATACGTTAAGAGCAGCTTGACTCCAGGTTCACTGGTAGTTACTGAATATTTGGAAAAAGCAAACCTGCTGAAGCCACTCGAAGCACTGGGCTTCTACTTGGCTGGCTATGGCTGCGCTACCTGTATCGGTAACTCCGGTCCGTTGCCAGAAGAAGTTAGTCAAGCTATTACTGACAACGATATGACTGTAGCCGCGGTAATCTCCGGTAACCGTAACTTCGAAGGTCGTGTACATGCTCAGGTTAAAGCAAACTACCTGGCTTCCCCACCGCTCGTAGTCGCTTACGCACTGGCTGGTACTGTGAATATTGATTTGCAGACTGAACCGCTCGGATTTGATCCACAAGGTGAGCCCGTATTCCTGAAAGATATTTGGCCAACGACTGCTGAAATCCGTGAAGCAATCGGTCTCTCCCTTAGTCCGGAGATGTTCCGTCGTAAATACGAAAATGTATTCACTGCTAACGAGCGCTGGAATTCGATTCCTGTTCCGCAAGGCGAGCTGTATGAGTGGGATGACAACTCCACGTATATCCAGAATCCGCCGTTCTTCGAACATCTCGCAGACGGTCTTGGAGACATCAAAGATATCAAGGATGCACGCGTTTTAGCACTTCTAGCTGATTCTGTGACAACCGACCATATCTCACCTGCAGGTAATATCTCTACCTCTGGTCCTGCCGGCGAATATTTACGCGATCATGGTGTAGAACGTGCTGACTTCAACTCCTACGGCTCCCGCCGCGGAAATCATGAAGTCATGATGCGTGGTACATTCGCTAATATTCGGATTCGTAATGCAGTAGCTCCAGGTACAGAAGGCGGAGTTACAACCTTCCTGCCAAGCGATGAAGTCATGTCCATCTATGACGCTTCCATGCTGTATCAGGACGCTGGACAGAATCTCATCGTGATCGCCGGTAAAGAATACGGCACAGGAAGCTCACGTGACTGGGCGGCCAAGGGCACACTTCTGTTGGGTGTTAAAGCTGTTATCGCTGAGAGCTTTGAGCGGATTCACCGCAGCAATCTGGTTGGTATGGGTGTGCTTCCACTGCAATTCCAGGAAGGCCACGGCTGGAGCAGCTTGGGACTGACCGGACGTGAGACCTTCAACATTACCGGTCTCGATAACCAGGTGACGCCAAGCCAAGATCTAACTGTTACCGCTACCCGTGAAGACGGTACTCAATTTGACTTCCCTGTTACTGCACGACTCGACAGCACAGTTGATATTGATTACTATCGCAATGGCGGTATTCTACAAACAGTGCTTCGTCAAATGTTGGCGGATGCCACGGATTCTTCGGCTGTATCGGTAGAATAGATTTAGCAAGGGACTGTCTCGCGGTCATGAGTGGCCGTGAGGCAGTTTTTTTGTACTTATGTGTAGTTGTTAAAGGGGTGTTCCTACAGCCATGAATTGGTTGCCAGGACACCCCTGTTTTCTTGTACCTGCCCCCACACGGTCGTTCTAAACTCTAAGCTACATTTGATTCGTTAATGTTTGCGCGTATGAAGCAGATATTATAAATTCGATGCTATCAGACCCCATGCTGCGGGCTACGGGTGTTCTGGCGTTTTTTGGTGATGCCCCTTCCCAAAAAACAAAACAGCGATCCTCCAGTAACGGAGAGATCGCTGTTCTGCTTCTTAAAGGTCTGTTTCATTCAGTGAAAAACCCACTTTATGATCACACTGTTCTTCTATGGAATCATCATGCCCATTTCACTTGCTGCTTCCTTCAAGATGGCAGCATACTCCACTAACGTATCCCTAGAGAGGCGGCTGACCGGCCCTGACAGCGATAATGCCGCGATCACATTTCCACTACGACCCGTCACAGGTACCGCCACTGCAGCCGCACCAGACTCACGCTCTTCGAAACTGGTGGCATACCCCAGCCGGATGATCTCATTAAGCTGATCTTTGTATACGTTCTTCTCAACGTATTCCGGCCACTCCGAACTTTCCAGCAGTTCTCTCAACACCTCAGGTGGTGCATACGCAGCCAACACTTTACTCGACGCACCTACAGATAATGGCAGCCTTGCACCAATCTGTGCGACTCGACGAATCGCCTGCTGGCTCTGTACCGCCTGAATACGCACACGTTCAATACCATCCCGTAAGTAAAGACTGACCGTCTCTCCGAGTCGATCTCTCAGCCGTTCCATAGATGGTAGTAATACCGCTGCCGACTCGTCAAAAGCAGGTAGATGCGTAGACAACTCCCAAATTCGTATACCCAGCCTATATTTTTCTGTCGCCGGATTGCGAATGAGAAAGCCCTTTTCCTCAAGTGTTGCCAGCAATCTGTGGACTGTACTCTTATGTAAATCAATCTTCGATGCGATCTCCGTCAACCCTAAATCACTGTCCTGGGTAAAACAAAGTAATATGTCGAGCGCACGTTCTACCGCGCGTACCGTTAGCTTTCGGTCCTCCACAATAATCCCCCCTCGTGTTTCATCAAATGAAACGCGGTTACATTATAATTAACTCTATCTTAGTGCAAAACTCTACGGAAAGTCCAGTATATTCACTGACCCGGAAAAGTCTGGCCCGCACTTTACAGTTACATTACAAAAGTGTCCAATTCATTGACTTTGTAAGTGCTTAAACTTACGATAAACATATTAAGATATTACTAATGCTTTAGAATCATTTTCGACAAATTATCCTAGGCACTAGTACTCACATCATACTTAGGAGGGGACCTTATGGATCTGACAACCAGCCGTGCCGGCACGTCAGTCTCCCGTCGTCCTAAACTACCTAAACAGGGCAGTTCATCACGACTATCGCTGCGGATGATCCGTGTTAAGCATATTATCGTTGCATTGCTATTATCTATATTTTTCTTTTTAGTATTTTGTTTCGTCTCGCTTCATGGCTACATCGCTTGGGTGCTATCCAATCCAACGGTCGCGCCACTATACTCCAATCCTATGATGTCCAAAGGACTCGCCTACGAGGATGTAACCTTTCCCGCTAAGGATGGCAGTCGCATGATGAACGGCTGGTATATTCCAGCCAAGGGCGCCACTAAGACTATCGTGTTCAGTCATGGCTATGGTGCCAACCGCGAAGAGTCCTGGGTACCTATGTACGATCTCGCTCACTATGCACACAGTCTGAATTTCAATGTCGTAATGTTTGATTACGGATTTGCTGCCCAAGGTAACAAGGATATTGCAACCGGCGGCAAAAAAGAATCCCAACAGCTTCTAGGCGCCATTGATTTCGCTAAAGAACGCGGGGCTAAAGAGCTCGTCGTTTGGGGCTTCTCCATGGGTGCTGGCACAGCACTGCAAGCGGGATTAGTATCTGAGGATATCGACGCGATGATTCTGGACAGCACCTTTTTGTTAGAACCAGACACGCTGTATCATAATATTAAGCAGAATATCGATCTACCGCGCCAGCCTTCTCTGGCGATCATGGAAATGCTGTTCCCAGTACTGAACGGTACAGGACTAGATCAAATTCCTTATGCAAAGGTCAAATCCAAAGACTATCCTTTCCCTATCCTATTCATGCATGGAACCAAAGACGATAAGGCTCCTTATCCTATTGCCGAAGAACTAGCAGCGAACCAGAACAATCTGTTCTCTGATTCCTGGATCATTGAAGGTAGCCATCATGAGCTATTGTTCCGAGAGCATCCCCGTGAGTATTTGCGACGGGTCTCCGCTTTCTTAGGGAATGTTCATCTGGCCAAAAGTACTAAGGGTGATCAGCCAGCGATGGCAAGTAATTAACTAAGCGCTAATAACCAAACGAACAGCCTCTTCCAGGGACAGAAAGATGTGTACCTTAGGAAGAGGCTTTTTTCATCCTCAAGATAGATAGAACCCTAAGCGGCACTCCAAGTTTATGTTCTTCATAACCTTTTAAGTCCGTTCATATAATGGACTGATGAAGACATATCACGGGAGGTTTTCTTGGCATGTTATATGTATACGGGCCGATGCTGCCAGTGCGTATTCTGGAAGAAATCGTATTTTGGAAAACACAAGAGAAAGAGCATACCGAAGTCATCAAAGCGATCGTGCCTAAACTGGAGGAGCCTTATGTAAAACTCCTCGATGAATGGGCCGTTGTTTTTGGTGCAACTGAGCAGGCGGCACAGGAGCTATTGAATGCTGCCCTTTCTTCTTCTCCTCCACCTCAGGCAGAACTCACTGCGGAAACGGAGAAATTGCTACATATCTCCTGTAATCAATCCCAAGAATTCGTTCGGCAGCTCTTTGCCATCATGGAGAGTAGCGCAGCGGTCAAAGCTGTCCCCCTTGCAACTACTGTGATTCTGCATATTATTCGCGAATCAGAATACTTCCTCGCCGTACTGCAGACACTTAGCTCGCCCGGAAAGCTATCACAAATCATGCGCGATTATAAAGAGGATTATGTCGTAAGCATCGATACAGTCGATATCACGCGGAATGATGGATTCTCTACTTTTACTGATACTGTTCCTAATATCCACGATAGAAATGACGCAGTACCCATTGGCGGCCATACGTTACCTCCATTACCCTATGCTTATAATGCACTGGAACCCTATATTGACGAAAAGACAATGAGAATTCATCACGATAAGCACCATCAAAGTTATGTAGATGGATTAAACAAGGCTGAAGTTAAGCTAGCTGATTCCCGTAAGAACGGTGACTTTGATCTCGTTAAACATTGGGAGAGAGAATTAGCCTTTAATGGTGCAGGCCACTATCTCCACACGATCTTTTGGAACGTGATGTCTCCACAAGGAGGCGGACGCCCAACAGGTGCTTTACTAGAAGCTATAGAACAAAGCTTTGGAAGCTATGACAGCTTCAAGAAACAGTTCAGCGAAGCTGCAAATAAAGTAGAAGGTGGCGGATGGGCCATTCTCGTCTGGAGTCCACGCAGCCATAGACTAGAAATTCTTACCGCGGAAAAACATCAGAATTTATCGCAATGGGACGTTGTTCCGCTCTTGGCCTTGGATGTATGGGAACACGCCTACTATCTGAAACATCAGAATAATCGTGCGGATTATATTAACGACTGGTGGAAGGTCGTCAACTGGCCATATGTGTCAGAGCGTTATGCTGCTGCTAGTAAACTGGCTTGGAAGCCTTTCTGATCTCACTCCACTTCGAAGAGAACATAGCTTCTATTCTCATTTATTGACCCAAAAGGACCCATCGTTCACAAGAAGTGAATGATGGGTCCTTCTAATTGCGAGGTATTAACACCTCTATATACTATTCTTTAATCAAGTTCAGAAACTCCGCACGAGCGGCGGCATCCTCCCGGAAGACCCCTCTAGTAGCCATGGTTACCGTCTTGCTGCCTGGCTTCTTCACTCCACGTGCACACATACAAAGATGTTCGCCTTCCACAACGACCATAACGCCGTGAGGGCTTAGTACCTCCGTCATAATATCCGCAATTTGCGTCGTAATGCGCTCTTGAACCTGCAAACGCCGACTCACTGCTTCAACTAGGCGAGCTAATTTGCTGAGCCCAGCAATACGTCCGCTCGGAATGTACCCAATATGCACTTTACCGAAAAAAGGAGCCATGTGATGCTCACATTGGCTGTAATAGACGATATCCTTCACGATCACTAGCTCTTCATGAGACTCATCAAAAGTAACACCGAGCGCCTCGCGGGGATCTATCGAATAACCGCCGAATATCTCCTCGTACATCCGCGTAACACGTGCTGGTGTTTCAAGCAGTCCCTCGCGGCCGGTATCTTCACCGATTAATTCTAATATTTTCTCAACGTGATACTCGATTTGCTCACGGTTCTCTGATACCTTACCGTTCACGTATTCATTGATGTTCCCCATGATGTCTCCCCCTTCCGCACCCGTATAAATTCTATCCGGACCCGGTTACTTACTTCTACGTTTATTTCCTTTAGCTGCTCCTGGGCGGGCGCCTGTCTGGTTCTGATTCTTCATCATCTGTTGGGCACGTTGCATTTGTTTCCCATTCAGGTTATAACCCATTTGTTTTGCAACCTTTTGCAGCATTTCAGGGTCATTCTGCATAGTTGTCATTTGTCTGCGCAGATAATACACACCGATAAAAAATCCACCGATGAGACCTACGACCAATGCAATAATAGGTAATGCGATATTCATCTAAAGCCCACCTCTACACTCTATTGTCTACATCGCCATATGGCGCGCGAATCTATCATAGCATTTCGAGAACTGGACAGCAATTGGGAATATGCAACCTGTCTATGATCTTTTTCCTTCATTAACATCGCTGTCCTCTCGTGCCTGCTTCGCAGTAAGGAGTACATCCAGTGCCCGGCTCAGCATTTCCCTAACCGTGTCATGCTCTTCGCGCTCTAAAGCCGATTCAACAGCAGCTAGAGCTTCCTCACCACCGATACGTCCCAGGGCCCAAGCAGCAGTGCCTCGCATCTCAGGCCGCGGCTCCTTCAGAACAATTTCTGTTAGCTTTGGCACAGCCTCTACTTCCTTGAAATTGCCGAGGGCGATGATCGCATTTCGTTGCATCGGCTTTTTGCCTCTCCAGGCAGCCGAACTATTGCCGAATCTCTCTTTGAATTCACGATTGCTAAGATCCAGGATCGGCATTAGTAATGGCTTCACAATCTCAGGATCAGGTAGCATCTGAGGGCGATGATTCCAGTTCTTCCCCCTATTCTTGGGACATACAATCTGGCAGGTGTCACAGCCGTATAGACGGTTGCCAATCTTGGTCATGTACTCGTCACTCAGAAATCCTTTGGTCTGCGTCAGAAAAGAAATACAAGCCTGGGCATTAAGTTGACCCGGACCCACCAGTGCGCCGGTTGGGCAGGCATCAATACACTTGGTACAGTCCCCGCAACCTTCCTCAACGGGCTCATCCGGAGCAAAAGGAATATTCGTAACCATCTCCCCTAGATAAATCCAAGACCCCCATTTGGGTGAGATGATGGAACAATTTTTGCCGCTGAAGCCAATTCCCGCTCTTTCCGCCACCGCTCTATCGACCAGTACACCGGTATCCACCATACTTTCAAGCACAGCCTCCGGTACACGCTCATGAATAAAGTCCTCTAACTTACTTAATGCCTCTCGCAGCACATGATGATAATCCCTACCCCATGATGCTCTGGCGAGAATGCCTCTTCGCGCACCTGGCTCAGACTTCGGAGGGTTCTCCATTTTGGAAGGATAAGCCACAGCAATCGAAATAATAGACAAGGGCTTGTCCCCAGAGCTCAGTGCGGGGATCGTCCTTTTATCCAAATCCGGTTCCTCGAAACCAGATTCATATCCTTTGTCTCGGTGGTCTTGCAAAATATTTTTTAAATATAAAAAAGGCTCTGCTGTAGTAAACCCAATATCATCAATACCGAGTGACGTCGCAGCCTCCTGAATCTCCGCTTTAAGCTTTGCCCACTTGGAAGGCGGGGGTGCATACGGTGACTGAAATGTATCGTTCATTTCCGCCTTCTCCTTTTCCTATGATCTATAACTTTCTTATAATCCTTTTAGTTTAGACAGCGGCCACCAAATATAATCCGCTCTGCCTACAATCATATCCTGTGGGATGGAGCCAAAATAACGACTGTCTTTGCTTGCTGAAGCATGACGGTTATCACCCATGACAAAATAACTTCCGCTCTCCACAGTCAACGCCGCAAAATCCGGGTCTTCAATCTCAGTGTCTATATAGGGCTCATTCACTATTTTTCCATTCACATATAACTGGTGGTCCTTTACTTCTATAATATCTCCAGGTATGCCAATGACTCGTTTCACTAGAAAGTCCTTACGACTGGGTCCCGTACTAGGATCATGAAGAATGACGACATCCCCGTGTTTAGGGTTTACAAACATCAATGAAAGCTTATTAATAAAGAGCCTCTCACCTTCCACAAGCGTTGGCTGCATAGACTGACCTTTGACCGTTGATATATTGAACACAAAAACATTAAGAACCGACATCACCGCAAAAACAACTACCGCTGTAAGCAACCACTCTTTCAATTCCGCGGCCAAACGACCTCCAAAACCTTTTTTTGATCTGGAGGCTCTATGTCTTTGCTTCCGATTACGCATGGACTCTACTTGGGGCTCCTGACTCAATATGTCACCTCTTATCCTTGATTATTGATGTCTATACTTGCAGATATTATAACAATAAAAAAGCATATCTCCCAGCCATTAGCAATGGACTTCTGGAAAATACGCTTGAGTATGAATGAAACAGACTATATCATCAACTATAGTTCTTTATTTAGAAAATGTTTCCGCTTACGCAGTTAAGTGATCAAAATTACCCAACAATGCTCAGCTTCCGGACAGATTTGAAAATTTGATTCTCGCTATATCCCATAGCTTCATACAATGGCAAGGCAAAAGAATTATGCTCATCGACGGCTACGTAGATACCACTAACCTTACGAGCTTGAAACCTGGATTCCATAGCCGATACCAGACTTCTACCGACTCCTCTGCGGCGATAATCAGGATGTACAGCAATCCGGAAATAACAACCGTGGTTTTTCTCAATCGTACCAATCAGTGCTCCAACAATTTCTTCTTCATCTTCTGCAACTACAATGAGATCTGAATCCCATGAAAGCTGCCTGGAGAAAGGCTCGATAGTGTTCTCGAAACACTCTTCCGATAATGCAGTTTGCAGCAAATCAGTCACAGGGCTAACGTCGCTTAATTGAAAGGAACGAACGTGCATTCTTTAAAATCTCCCTTGTCTATGGCTTATGAATTTAACAAAAAGAAGGGGTTCCCTTAACATTGAGAAAATAAAAAAAAGCATCAAATACCGAGGAATACCTGCTTTTAAATCTATTAAAGCACACTTTTCTCGTGATATCATCATTTTTCTTTTGAAAGCGCTTAATATCAAGCGTTTACATTTTGGGTGAGATTCATTGTTTCATTATAAGGGTAATTATTAAGAGTTATGTCTATGGGGTGAAGGCTCTTTCTTTTTACATTTTTAATACAATTGATAACCCTGTTTACATTCCAATCATACTTTATAAACATTTATGTTTGTTTAGTGTTGCATTATTGATCCAGATACTGTTTAATTAAAGTATCCTATTGGGCGATACCCTATAGTACATATCTACAATAAAGAATTTTGACGATAAACCGCCGAAGTTCTTTATCTATACAAAATTCTAATATACTCAGGAGGGATTTTTCCATGGCATTTCAATTACCAGCACTTCCTTATGCAAACAACGCACTTGAACCACACATCGACGCTTTAACGATGGAAATTCACCATGACAGACACCATAACACATATGTGACTAATCTGAACGCAGCTTTGGAAAAGGCACCTGAATTGCAAGGCAAAAGCATCGAAGAACTTCTAACAGATCTGAACGCTGTACCAGAAGCTATCCGTACTGCTGTTCGCAACAATGGTGGCGGACACGCTAACCACACCCTGTTCTGGGAAGTTATCGGACCAAATGGCGGCGGCACACCGACTGGTGCACTTGCAGCAGCTATTGATAGCGAACTGGGTGGATTCGAAAAATTCAAAGAAGATTTCGCAGCAGCAGCAACTACTCGTTTCGGCAGTGGCTGGGCTTGGCTAGTTGTTAAAGATGGCAAACTCGCAGTAACAAGCACACCTAACCAAGACAACCCAATCAGCGAAGGTGCTACTCCAATCCTCGGACTTGATGTATGGGAGCATGCTTACTACCTGAACTACCAAAACAAACGCCCTGATTACATCAAAGCGTTCTGGAACGTAGTAAACTGGGAAGAAGTTGGCAAACGTTACGAAAGCGCGAAATAAGAAATTAAATTACGGATAAAGTCATAGTCTTCAAGGCTGTGGATTTGCCGTTTAACTAAGCACAAATAAAGAAGGTATCTCCAAGCCGTAATGGCTAAGGGATACCTTCTTTTGTTTGGATGAGGATGAGTTTAGAGAGCAAGTTTGTTCGGGACTGGGTTCGTTTAGAACAAGGTTCGTTTAGAACAAGGTTCGTTTAGAACAAGGTTCGTTAGAAACAGGTTCGTTAGAAACAGGTTCGTTAGAAACAGGTTCGTTAGAAACAGGTTCGTTAGAAAACAGGTTCGTTAGAAAACAGGTTCGTTAGAAACAGGTTCGTTAGAAATAGGTTCGTTAGAAACAGGTTCGTTAGAAATAGGTTCGTTAGAAACAGGTTCGTTAGAAACAAATAGAGTAGATCTTTACCCTCGGACATCGCTTTTTATACCACTTGAATACGGATCCATCGTGAACTGAGGCTCCCCTATATCGTACTGCTGTTGAAAAGTCGCATAAAAGATGCATTATGCCTCAGATTAGGGAAATACTCCCTCTAATTCTGCTCATATACTCTATAAATACTAATAATTAGGGAAAACCTCCCTCTAAATCATCCATTTTGGAGCATAATTCAGGTATTCACCCAAATTATAGGGAGTTTTTCCCTCAAAACCTCAAAAAAAGGCCCCCGTTGCCAAATTATGAGGAGGAATTCCCTATAACTTGGCTGCGGGAGTAAAGTAAGAGATCATATTTAGATGTAAACACCACTCTCTCTTCACATACCCATCAGTACATCTAATACATCTAAAATATCTAATACATTCAACTCACTTAGCGCAATCGACGCATTTAACACATCTTACACGTCTACATATTCAACTCAATAAGGACAATCGACGCATTCAACACATTTCTTACTCCATCTACTTCAGCATACTTTACTTACTTCAGACACTTCCCATATATCTGCTACTTCTCTTACATCTCATTCTTCTGCTACATCGGATAATTTCCTACTTCTCTAACTTCCCCGACTTCGCATTCTCTTCCTGCTCATCAAAATATAGGTTCAGCAGCTTTAAGAAGACATTAGGGAACGCATAATTAGCCATGTCCTCACGGCTAATCCAGCGCACAGCACCACCATCCTCAGGACTAGCGTTACCGTCCTCAAATCTCTCTACGGGCATGCTACTGTCCATCTCTGGGAACAGGCCTGCATCCGCGGTGTAGGCTGCCCGTCCTTCTGCCGCTATTGGCAGCGGAAGGGCGTCCTCTTCCCTGCAGCGATACACCTGCAGGGTCCACACAATATGGCTGAAGATATGCTCAGCAGCCATCCAGTGCTCCTCAGGCCGGGCGGAGATCCCGGCCTGCCGCAGTGACCGGCGCAGCCGGTCCAGCGCCGCGGCCTCCGGCAGCCGCGCGCTCTTGGCGCCGCCTTCCGCTGGCGGCGCCTGCCAGTGCGGCAGCTCCCACATGCGGGCTAACAGCCCGCTTTGTGGCCGCTGCCGGATGAGCACTTGGCCCGCGTGGGCACCGCGGCCCTCGATTAAGGCCGCCAGCCGCTCCTCTGGGCGCGGCGGCTTGGCCTTGGTCTTGACGGGCAGCGAAGTCTCGCAGCCCGCCAGGCGCGCAGCGCAATGCTCCATCACCGGGCAGGTTAAGCAGCTCGGTGATTTCGGGGTGCATACGAGCGCCCCTAGCTCCATAAGCGCCTGATTAAAAGAGGCAGCTTCCCCCTCCGGGATCAGCTCAGCCGCCAGGCGCTCCATTTTCACGCGGGTGGGTCCCTTAGCGATATCATCCTCGATGAGGAAGTATCTGGACAACACCCGCATCACATTACCGTCCACTGCGGGTTCAGGCCTGTTAAACGCGATACTGAGGATAGCCCCTGCTGTGTAAGGACCCACTCCCTTTAAGCTGAACACCGCCTCACGGTCATTCGGCACCTGTCCACCATAAAGCTCTTTTACCTGCTTGGCTGCATGCTGTATATTACGTGCGCGGGAATAATATCCTAAACCTTCCCAACACTTAAGCACGTCTTCTTCAGGGGCGTCAGCAAGTGACTCCACCGTCGGAAATCGTTCAATAAAACGATTAAAATAAGGGATTACCGTATCTACCCTTGTCTGCTGCAGCATAATTTCAGAAATCCAAATATAATAAGGATTGCGGTGCCTGCGCCATGGCAAATCTCGTTTCTGCCCTTGATACCACTCCAGCAAATGATAACTGAAATATTGTTTGGCTTCTCGCAGCTCCTGATCTTGCAGATCTTGTCCTTCTTTTAACTCTTGTCCTTCTTCTCGTTCCTGCAAATCCTGTTGTTCTCGTTGTTTCATTGTAACTCTCCTTGCCCTTCTATAATCACGGTTCAATTCATGAACCTAGCTCCTCCAAAACCGCAAAAGCCGAAGCCAAATCACGGCCATGTGTAATCGTAAGATGAATGGTATACTTCTGTCCTTCAGGTAGATCTAATCTGCTCCAGGCTTCGCATGATAAGGTTACTTCTGGCTTACCTTTACGGTCAGGTAATATCTCAATATCCTGAAAACCAACTACATTACCGATGCCACAGCCTAAAGCCTTCACAACGGCTTCCTTGGCAGCAAAGCGCCCCGCTACGAACTCAGCCAACCTTCCACCTCGTTGCTCAGCAAGCGCATACTCTTGCTCCGTTAGGATGCGCTGGTTAAATTTCTTCCCCTGTCCCCTACGCATAACCTCTGAGATTCGTTCGATTTCTAACACATCATGTCCGATTCCGTAAATCAACATTTCACGCTCCTTATGGACGTGTATCCTATACTACTTCAATAATGGTATGATCATTATACAGGTCATTCATTTCAATTTTAAATTATAGTCCTATAAGATTCTTTCTGCTATCTTAAAAGAAAATGCTTTGGAAGTCTATCCAGCGCCTTCGTGATGGACTTGCTGATTTACTTCATTTTTATATAGAGAGAGGGGATTACCCTATGAAGCATCGTAATTTTGAAATACCAGCCGGTGATGATGCTGTTCTCCGCTGCTCGCACTTTCCTGCTCAAGGAGTGCCCAAGAGCCTTATCGTTATTGCACACGGTTATAAGGGTTTCAAAGATTGGGGGATGTTTCCTTACATAGCCACTGTTCTCAGCCAAGATCATGAAGTGATCACCTTCAATTTCTCTCATGCTGGAATCGGAGAGGATCTGCTGCATTTTACTGAGCTTGAGAAATTCGCCCGCAACACCTTTCGTCGTGAGCTGAAGGACATGGAAATTCTGCTGTCCTATCTTAGCCAGCACCCGAAATTTGGCAGCTTGCCCCTATTCCTTCTCGGCCACAGTCTCGGAGGGGGGATTTGTCTGGTTTACACGCTTGATCATCCCAATGAAGTTAGCGGAGTTATCTCCTGGAACGGGGTTACGAAGCTCGATTTGTTGACGGAAGAACAAAAGCAGGAGATGAAGGAAACAGGACGAACCCATGTCCTTAATGGACGTACGGGTCAACAAATGCCGCTGGATGCTGTAATTTTAGAAGATATGGAGAACCAAAAAGAACGTTATAATATCCTTGAACGCATGAAGTCAGCTTCCTTCCCAGCTGTCCTTATTCAAGGTAATCAGGATGGAGTACACCTCCGCCAAGGATCTGAGCAACTCACCGAACTCCGACCGGATATTAACTGGGTTCACATTCCTGAGGGTAACCATACCTTCGGAACTGTTCATCCATTTGCCGGAACTACCCCGCAATTAGAGCTCGCGATTGCTTCGACCACTGATTTTATCAATCAAACGCTAGCCAATTAGGTATTCTTATAGTTTATCACTCTCGCAAAATCCCCCTACAAAGTGAGACTTTGCTTTGACGAGTACTCAGGTACTTTGCGGGGACCCCAAATATATACTTTCTGATATGTTAAAAACCGCCCCGAGTCCTGCTACTACGCAGACCCGTGGCGGTTTTTAGTCTAACCTATTCTAAATTCCAGGAATGACATTACGCTTATGCGCCGTTCTACGGTAATAATTCTCGAGTTTCTCAGCTACCTCAGAGTTAACCTGTTTGCCTTCCAGATAATCGCTATTATCGTCATAAGTAATGCCCAGCTCGGTTTCATCCGTCTGCCCCGGCCATAAACCTGCCGTAGGTGCTTTAGTAACAATATCTGCAGGCACACCAATATGGGCAGCTAATTGACGAACCTGACGTTTGTTAAGTGTGGATAGAGGTGTAATATCTACAGCGCCATCCCCCCACTTGGTGTAGAAACCCGTAATGGCTTCAGAAGCATGATCCGTTCCTACTACAATCAGATTGTTCTCAAAAGAGAGCGCATATTGCATAACCATACGTGTTCTCGCTTTTACATTACCCTTGCCTTGATGGGTCATATGACGATGTTGGCCCAAGGACTTCAGGCTATGCTCCACTTCAAGCGCAATTTCATTTACAGCTTCCTCAATATTAGTCTCCACTGTATGAGTCAGGTTAAAAGCTTTAGCAACATCATAACTATGCTGGATATCCTCTTGAACACCATATGGCTGGTATACGCCAAGCGTAATATACTCTGTGCCTTCCTGTGCCGACAGCTCGTCCGTAGCCTGCTTACATAGACCCGCAGCTACTGCGCTGTCCACTCCACCGCTAATGGCGATCAATAATCCTTTGGCACCTGCCTTCAACACGTAGGACTTTAAGAAATCAACCCGTTTACGTACCTCTGCTTCTACATCAATCGTTGGCTTCACACCAAGATCAGCAATAATTTCTTCCTGTAAACTCACAAACCACACCCCGTTCCATCAGAAATGGTTCCATCCCTCAAAATATCCATACCAAGTGAAGCTCTATGCTTCTAAGTATATTCTTTCCCATTATCGCTCTTATATTTTGAAAAATCCCGCAACAGCCGAATTACCGACTGATGCGAGATTGTATGGACTAACTTTTTTTACTTACAAAAACGATCAAAGACTTCTTTCAATTCAGCAGAAATTTCAGCAGCCGAACGATTCTCAACACTATGACGTTCAATAAAATGAACGAGCTCTCCATCCTTCATCAAGGCGATGGAAGGTGAAGATGGCGGATAAGGAGCAAAATATTCACGTGCTTTAGCAGTGGCTTCTTTCTCTTGACCTGCAAACACTGTGAACAAGTGATCCGGAGCGATCTCATTTTGCAATGCCTGAGCTACACCAGGACGACATTGTCCAGCGGCACAACCACAGACCGAATTCACGACTACAAGCGCCGTACCTTTTGCGGTAGGAAGAGTGGCTTCCACCTCTTCTGGAGTCATAAGCTCCTGAAACCCAATGCTTGTAAGATCATCACGCATAGGCTGAATCGAATCTCTCATATATTGATTAAAAGACATGGACATTTCTCTGCACTCTCCTTCACTAATTACTGTTTTGTCAGATAACATTACAGCAGTACTTACTAACTTTATTATACATTCATACTCTGTGAAAGCAAGAGATGCTACAGTAACCTGATTCAATCCGCAAGTATGGCTCCGCTATATTCTTCCTTTACTAAAGGGAACGAGATGGTAAACACTGTACCCTCACCTTCTACAGAATCTACATTTATTTTACCGTTATGCCGCTCCACAATACTGAGACATAAGGATAGCCCTAGACCCGTTCCCTCTCTTTTCGTTGTAAAAAAGGGTGAAAACAACTTCTCTCGTTGACTTTCCGACATGCCGATCCCTCTATCCCTTACAATCAGCTCCACTTTATCTTGAATATTGCGTGTTTCCAGTGTCAGAACCCCCTTGGGTCCCATAGCCTCCATGGCGTTGCGTCCTAAATTAAGGATGAGCTGCTTTATTTCCCGAACGTTTAATTCCAGCTCATGAATAGATGCGTTAAGCTTTAGTTCAACACTTTGACCCCGAAGATTGGCATCAGCCCACAACAGCGGACTAACTTCTTCTATAACACGGTGTAATAGCACCTTCTCCTTATCTGAAACCCGGCTCTGCGCCAGCGATAAGAAATCATTAATAATGCTATTCGCCCGATCCAACTCCTCTAACACGATCTGATAATACGAATCCAAATCATCCGTACTTTTTTCTCTCATCAGCTGCAAGAATCCACGAACTACTGCCATAGGATTACGAATCTCATGGGTAATTCCAGCTGCCATCTGCCCCACTAAACTCAAACGTTCCACATGATCCAGCTCTGAACGGAGTTTTACTTCATTAGTAATATCCTGTGCAATGAGTACCACTCCACCAGATGATTCTGTGTTCGTATTCACTAGCGGCGCTGAATAGATTTGATAAATCCGCGAGTCATGAATCATTCGTTCATGGGAACGTCGTTTAGCGCGGATATTATCCCGAACCCGCATATATGCGTTAGCATCCGCTGATCCGTTAAAAAATTCCCTAATCGGCTTATCAATAATATCTTCCCTTCTCAAAGTGGGATAATGAGTTCTTATCATTCCCAACATACAATCATTAAGATTAGTCACAACTCCGTGATCATCCAAGGACATAATACTGAGGGGTACTACATTTGTAATCTGCTGCAGCTTCTCAGACTCCCACTGAAAATTATCACTTATACTTTCCATATGTACTTTAGCCCGCCAGCTACTCCAGACCATTTCAACAAAATAAACAAAAATACCACCTAGCGCGATAGTGCAAAATAGATACAAAGTAATCAAAAGTGACTCATTAGAATGGGCTTCATATATATTTTCCCCACCTATAATAGGGACAAGTGCAATGAACAACATATTCGGACAAAGAACCATCCATAACATACCTATCTTCTCTACCACTGTGCCTTTCTTAAAAGGCTTAGCTAACCCAAACAGCAACGGATATAATAATATTCCAGAATTTAATATCATATTACTTATTCCACTTGGCTCTGCAATGATTATATTACAGACAAGCGAAAAGATGGACAGCAGAATGCCTGAACGTACAGTCCCATATAAAATACCGATATAAGCAGGGAGCATTCCTAAATTCAAATAAGCAATACCGAATAAAGTCGTCGAAAGAAGAGAGCATAGAATAAGACTGAACGTACACGCCAAAACCAAAAAAGTTTGATTATCCGGGAAACTACCTTTTTTTCGAGCCCAAAGCCCTCGGTCCACCCACCACTGAATCAGAAAAAGAAAGGAGCATGCTGCCGATATTTGCAATAATATATCCTTAATTGCGCCAATAATTACAATCACACCCCAAAATGGACAAATTCCCCTACATGTCTAGATTAAAGCACAGGATCACTCTCCTGACAACGATTATCACCAAGCGGGTGGACAAGACTGGTTACATGAGAGTCAGAATGGTATGATTCCGGTAGAAAAACACGAAGCAACATCCGTGTCTTAACATGTAAAGGAGTAAAATTTCATGAGCAACTACGATGTGATCGTCATTGGTGGCGGCCCTTCGGGATTAATGGCAAGCGTGGCCGCAGCAGAACACGGGGCATCCGTACTACTGATCGACAAGGGAGCTAAGCTAGGACGAAAGCTCGGGATATCTGGTGGCGGACGCTGTAATGTAACGAACGTCAAGGAGAGAGATGAGTTAATCTCCCATATCCCGGGAAACGGGCGTTTTTTGTATAGCGCCTTCGACCATTTTAATAATCAAGACATTATTGCCTTTTTTGAAGGCTTAGGCATTGCATTAAAGGAAGAAGACAACGGACGGATGTTTCCCGTATCCGATAAGGCCTCCAGCGTCGTCTCCGCCTTAATCAACAAAGTACGGATTCTAGGTGTGCAGATTATGACTGACAGTCCTGTCTCACATGTAATATATGAAGAAGGATCTGTTAAGGGCGTTCAGCTGGGCTCGGGCAAGACGATTTCCAGTGCTGCCGTAATCATCGCCACCGGAGGAAAGTCCGTGCCTCAGACCGGCTCTACTGGAGATGGGTACCCATGGGCAGAAGCCGCAGGACACACCATTACTGAGCTATTTCCGACAGAGGTACCGATTATTTCACGGGAAGAGTGGATTAAATCCGGTGAGCTGCAAGGATTGTCGCTACGCGATGTAGCACTTACTGTTTGTAATCCTAAAGGTAAGAAGGTTATCTCACACCGTGGAGATATGATATTCACCCATTTTGGATTATCGGGACCGATTGCTCTGCGGTGCAGCCAATTTCTGAGACAAGTCCAACGGAAATCCGGCACTGATACGGTGGAGATGTCCATCGATCTCTTCCCTGATCTGAATGCACGGGAAGTGGAAGCTATGGTGCAGGACAGGCTGGACCAGGAGCCGAAGAAAGCGATCCGTAATTCGCTGAAGGGGCTGTTGCCAGAACGTCTTATCCCCCTCTTGCTGACTAAAGCAGACCTAGACGGAGATATAACGGGCCATCATGTATCCAAGAATGGATTGCATGCGCTAGCAGGTATTTTGAAAAGGATGCCAGTCTATGTTCACGGTACCCGCTCCCTGTCCGAAGCCTTTGTTACGGGTGGCGGAGTAAATCTGAAGGAGATCGATCCCAAAAGAATGGAATCTAAGCTTATGCAAGGGCTATTTTTCTGCGGAGAAGTACTCGATATTCATGGCTACACCGGTGGCTACAATATAACAGCCGCTTTCTCTACTGGATACACGGCAGGTAAACATGCCGCTGACCTTCGACTGAGCTAATTAAATACAACTAAAAACAGCGTTACTTGAGGAGCTCTCAAGTAACGCCGTTGTTCTATCTATCATTCTTTTCCTAAACGGAACGTACCAAATATTCTGCTAATAAAGAGTCCAACCATGTATCCAACCGGAACGAACAGGATGATCCCCCACCATCCATATAAAGAGAGACAGATTAATGCGGAGGTAATCATTGTAAAGGGAAGCAATAGAATAGGGACCGCATGCATCCCCGCTTCAGCCTTTTGTTCTTTCGTAAACGGAAGTATCCCAACGTAATCATCACCAACAAACAAAGACCAGAACGAAAACAACCAAAAAGACATGAGCGATGTTAATACTACAAATCCCAGCCATTTAAATCCTGATGGAATGATAAGGATCGCTACGGCAGATACGACTGTAAAAGCCAAGTAAAGCTTCAAATGGGCCGGATTCCGTACGAGTGCCTTAATCGCTGCCGCAGAGAAACGGCTCTCGGCAGTCTTTGATTTAAGCAAAGGCTGCGACTTCCGGAAAATCCATGGCTTATGGCGAGTCGGGCGAGGTTTATCCAGAACATGGCGGAGCAGTATGGCCGCTATCTTCATTCGTTGCTTATAGTCCTCGCGCACATCGTTCATAAATGTTCCCCGCATCAATAAGCGCCACCGGAAAGCAATTATTGCAACGACTGTAAATAGAACCGCACTCAGCGATATGATGAGCGGGCGATCATTCCAAAGGCTAGCTACTCTGAAATAAATAGCGTTCGGGACGGAGATCGCCAGAAATAGCCACAACCAGCGACGCCAACCTTGCTTCTGTACTTTTACAAGATGTCCAAGTAACTTAACACACCAACTGCACGCCAAGGTCAGAGCGAACAGCGCCCATACCTCCGATGACGTCATTTCAAATCCCCGAATCAAAAAAGGCAGTAACAGTGCAAAAGCTACACAGAACTTCAGCGAGGTTACAATCAGGCTGTAGAGCAACCCGCGAAAGACGATCGTATTAACCCATCGCTGCCGTTGTCTAAGAAATAATAGATCCCCTTCCTGCAATAATAGCACCAATCCCCCATTGCAGATCAGGAGCACCAATAACGAAGGAATGAGCATAAACGGCAAATTCACACTCCAAGCCGGTAGGGCTTCATTCCAGAATCCATAATACAAACGCCCTCCGAGCAATCCCCCGGGAATAAGAATATATAAGAGAACGGTCCAATCAGCCGCCGTACGGATAATAGCGGATTGCTCACGCCAATGAGAGAATAGCCGCCGTCTGAATAGTTGTTTAGCGTTAGAAAAAGCAAACGCCCGCTGTCCCTGCTTCCTCATGTCAGTTCGTCGAAGCAATCAAACAACGACGCCTCCGGCAGTCCAGCATAATCACGTATATCTTCGAGTGTTCCCGAGGCGGCAACCTTTCCCCCGGAGATTAGTACGAAATCATCGCATATCTTCTCTGCAGTATCCAGTACATGCGTGGACATTAATACACCAGCTCCGCGCTTCCGTTCCGCTTCCAGCAGCCGCAGGAAATCTTTAGTAGCGCGAGGATCTAAACCGATAAACGGCTCGTCCACAATATAAACGTCCGGCTGTACCAAAAAGCCCAGCATTAGCATCATTTTTTGTTTCATGCCCTTAGAGAATCCAGCTGGAAGATCATTGCGCACATGGCCCATACCAAACTGCTTCAACAGTCTTTCTGCAGTTTCTTCGAACTGTTCGTACTTCAATCCATAGGCAGCGGCAGCTAAATCTAAGTGCTCCCACAACGTCAAATCCTCATAAAACACAGGCTGCTCCGGTACATAAGCGTAAGATTTATTAACTCCACTAAAAGACACCTTAGCCTTGGTATTCTTCAGCAAACCAAGCAGGGTCTTAATGGTTGTACTTTTTCCAGCACCATTAGGTCCGATCAGTCCGAGCAGTTGCCCTCGCTTCACTTGAAAAGAAATATCGAATATGCAAGGATCTCCCGCTTCATAGCCAGCTTCATCGATCTCAACATCGAGCACAATGTCGTCATAGCTCTCGGTATCCACCATTGTTTCTTCTTTTTCCATACTCTCCATCTCCTAGTACTTCTAATAAATACTATTATAAATTGCATTCCCTATTGCGTATATGAATGATATTCAAATGATCAACAGAGGCAACCGCAACTTATCTAATCGTACTATATATTTTTTCTGAAAATAATCAAGCTGCTTTTTTCACAATAATAGCTTAAGCCCTGCGCAATAGCGAATAAAAGAAACCTCCCATCAAAGGGAGGTCTGTCCAACAAGGTCCATGTTATTCGTCGCAGCTATTCCTTCCTGCTTCTTGATCGCCGCTTCATCCCTGCGCTCAATCTTGCCACGCAGCATTAACAGCCCTAGTCCTAGCAATCCTGTAAGCAAACCAGATAGAATAAAGGCAGACACCGGACCCGAGGCTGTCACTAAGGCTCCACCGGCTACAGGTCCTAGAATAACAGCTGCGCTTGTCAGACTGCCTATGGTCCCAAATACACGACCCGTGTATTCAGCAGGTGTCCGTTGCTGGAGCATTGAATTGAAGGGGATAAACGCTAGCCCTGCACCCACACCAGCAAACATGAAGGACCCAAACAAAGCAATGTTCATCCAGATTCCGGCCTGACCGTGAGCAGTTACGATCCCTGCACTCGAGAAGACAACGCCCATGATTACAGCCCCTAATCCCATAAAAATAAGCGGATGCTTACCACTGCCTATTCGGCTTACAAGCAGCGCAGATAGCAAGGTTCCAAGACCACTGGCTGCTACACACCACCCCAGCAAATCTCCGTTCACACCTGGGATCTCCCGGAATAACGTTACAATCTGCGAGTCACCGATCTGTAGCATTAGCAGCACCAGTACCAACGTAACAATGCCACACAGTACTACAGGCATTCCTGCAATCACATGCAGACCCGCCGACATTTCTTGGCGGAAGGATTTACGTACCTCCGTCTCCCCCGTGCTTGCTTCCGCGTCTTCCTTCTTTGTTCCAGCTAAGCGCGGTAATCCTATTAAAATAATCGCCGATAAAACGAACGTAGCGGAATCAATCATGTAACAAACAGATATGCCGAAGGCTGCAACCAGCAATCCACCAAGTGCTGGACCCACAATTTTGGTTATCTGTTCTATCGATGAGCTAAGCGCCATTGCTTTATCCATCTGAGCCGCAGGAACAAGTTCCTTAATCTTTCCGCTTTTGGCCGGAGAGAACAGCACATCCATACATCCCTTAGCCAGTAGCAGCACATAGACCTGCCACAACGAGCCTGCAAATACCAAGCAAATAACAACCGCTGCACGGGCTATATCCGAACCAATCATTAGTACCTTGCGGTTAAAACGATCACTTAAATAACCTGCAAACGGTCCTCCTAAGAGCAAAGGCACTGCCATACATAAAGATATAGCCGTAATTTCCCACGGTGTAGCATTCCATTTAAAACCTACCATCGTCAGTAGCGCTAGTATATGCAACCAGTCTCCTACATTCGATACCAGTTGTGCCGCAATAAGCAGCATGAATGGCTTATTCGCGGTTAGCTTGCTTTCTTTTAAATCATGAATGAGATGCTCCTCCATCCTTACTTCACTCCCCGTTACTATTTCTCAATGAAATAATAGTAAAATATTGGAGATTGTCATTCATCCGTCTGGAGGCGTAAATAACACTTGAACCGGGGGATGAAATTGCTATCCTTTCAGAGACTGAAGTAAAAAAACATTCAATTTCAACATCTTCAAAAAATTGTTTGATTTTTAATAATTAAAAGTTGCTCATTGTGACAAATCACATGTTCTTCATTCGATCTTTCACGTATTCTATTGTTATCTCAAAGTTCATTGCACAGGAAAACCGTGCACTAATTAATATGATTACAGACGTGCGACGAGTTCACATGATTAACGATAGAGGGTGGAGAAGCATGATACAATCTTATGAACGTGATACACAATTAACATTACATTTGTACCGGGTATTTGCCAAATCATTCAAGAGTATTAATGAGCATGCTGTTACCGGCAGCAAAATTGAAGGTTTTAACCCTACTGCCTTTGCCGTCATGGAAGTGTTGTACTATAAGGGACCACAGCCCATTCAACAAATTGGTGCCAAACTGCTGCTACAGAGCGGCAACGTGACTTACGTTATCGACAAGCTCGAAGAACGCGGCTATTTGCAACGCAAGCCTTGTCCAAGTGATCGTCGTGTGATTTTCGCAGAGTTGACCGCGGAAGGCGAACGTCTCATGAATGAGATGTATCCGAAATACTCAGAGCGTCTTCATCTTGCTTTCAGCGGACTGAATGATGAAGAGAAGGAACAAATGATCACTCTGCTCAAGAAGATGGGTCTGCAAGCTGAGAAGCTTTCCCCTCTTCCTCGTAAGTAGAACTAGAGTCTAGGCTGCTTTTTACTTCATATGTGTTAGACAAGCTGTTATCGCACGAAGAAGCCCGACCGGCAAATGCCTGGTCGGGCTTCTTTATGCTTTAGAGAATAGATTATGCCTTTTTCAAAGATGACGTAGCATCCTCTACGGAAGGTACACCTTTGCGCAAACCCCAAGATATAACTAGTGACAAGACCGCAAAACCTGCCATCACGATAAATAGTGAATGAAGTCCCCCTTCAAGTGCACCACGTAAACTGTTTGATACTTCACCGGACAGATTAGTGCCTGTATGCGAGCCTAGCAGCTTATTAATGTCATCACCTGTAACGTTTGAATCCGGTTGTTTTCGCAACAGCTGATCAATATTCAAGTTCAGCCAAGAACCGAAAATAGCCACCCCAATGGTCTGACCTAGTGACCTTGTAAATGCATTAAGCGCTGTGGATGCACCACGTTGATCATAGGCAACCGAGGACTGAGCGATAATCGTGAAGACCGTAGAGGAGTATCCGAAGCCTACTCCGCAGACCAGCATCAAGCATAAGAGGATTAGCTGTGAAGACTCTCCAGTCAAGAAAACCAGACCAATAGCTCCGGCAGCAATCATCATCAATCCAAGCATCGCCGTTCGGCGAGAACCCGCTCGCAGAATCATCCGTCCGCCTGCGATTGACCCAAACATCCAACCTACAGACATTGGCGCAAGCAGCAAGCCTGAGATCGCAGCGCTTTTTCCAGATACGCCCTGCACCCATAAGGGGATATACGTAGAAAGTCCAATAATTAATGTGCTTACCAGCAGGTTAGCACCCGTTGATACTGCGATGTTACGATTTGAGAATAGGTTCAGTGGAAGCATAGGCTCTGGCGCACGGCGCTCCACAAACAGAAATAGGATTAGCAGGATAACCGCCGCACCCAGTGTTGTGAGTAGTAACGGAGAGGTCCATGCCAGGTTCTGTCCTCCTGTGGAGAGTCCAAAGAGCAGAGCACCCATGCCTGCTGCGAACAGAAGAACGCCTGCCACATCGATTTGTGTCTTCCGACGCACCTTTTCCTCCTTCAGGTAGCGCGCAATAAATACCATTGCCAACACGCCAAATGGTAGGTTGAACACAAATACCCAGCGCCAGCTTAAGTAATCGACCACATAACCACCAAGCAGTGGTCCTACCAAAGAGGAAATCCCCCATACAGAACTTAGCAACCCTTGTGTCTTTGCTCTTTCTTCAATGCTGTAAATATCACCGATAATGGTAAAGGTCATTGGAATAAGTGCACCCGCACCGATACCCTGTATCGCACGAAACAGGATCAGCTGTTCCATACTTTGCGATATGCCGCATAATAATGAGCCTAATAAAAAAACAGCCGCTCCCCACATGAATACAGGCTTGCGTCCAAACAGATCACTGATTTTGCCGAAAATAGGTGTTGTAATAGCCATTGCCAGCAAATATGAAGTAAATATCCAGCTCAGCCACTGCATCCCCTGAAAGTCGCCTACAATCGCCGGCCCCGCTGGCCCCGTTACAGTCCCTTCAATAGCGGCCAGAAACGTGGCCAGTAATACGCCTGTTAATATTAGTTTGCGTTCTAAATCCCCTGTTGACTTCAATGTTCCAAACCCTCTCTTTATGTATTAAGTAGATTGCCACTCCTCGCGCAGTAGAGCATGGAGAGTAGCATCCTGAAAGCCGGAAGCAACCTGCTTATATTGACGCAATACGCCTTCCTTCTGAAATCCAAGCGTATAAACCAGCCTCTCCGCACGTATATTATCAGGATGACAGAGCGCTTCTATCCGATTCAAGCCCATAATATTGAAGCCAAAATCAAATACAAGCCCAAGTGCTTCTTTCATATATCCATGCCCCCAAAAGGCAGGTGACAGATCACAACCTATCTCACCACGGTAAGCTCCCTGAAGCTGCCAATGGTTATATCCACAGCTACCTATGACTTCCTCCCCGGGTCCAATAATACTCCAACGTAAACTCTCCTCTTCCTGAGCCATCTGTGATAGAAGATCGATAAGCTGCTTCGTCTCTTCTATAGAGGATAATGCCGGTGCACCCAGCCAGTGAGCAACTTCCGGATGAGACCAGACCTGAAATAACGCTGAAGCATGTTCAGTAGTCATAGCACATAATCTTAATCTTCTACCGATCAGTATAGGTGTCACTCCATTGCATAAATACAATTCGCCGCTCCCCCTTCAACTTATCAATTATACATCAATCAAGAGTATATCCTTAAGCTAAAAGTTCTAATTTCTTTAACATCTTACATGCAAGCAAAAACGCCTTTGGTGTCCCCATAAGGACGGTTAGCGTTTATGCGAGAAATATAAGGATAATGTATAGCTTGAAACTTATACTTTCCTATATTTTAAAAAACGTCTGGATCAGGCGGCACACTCACCACTTGATCCAAACGCTTTTTAATAACCTAACCTATTAATGATTCCACTCCGTCAATTCACGACTTCACTACACAACACCTGAAGTTTGGCTCGAATATCCTTAAACTCTTCAATACCCGTGCCAGTAATACTGTACCCTTCACTATGTGCAGTCAGAAAGTTGTCCAGCGTCAGCTTTTCCAATTCCTGTTTCACTTCGCGTTCTCCTACACGATACCCCATGTCTTCCAGTCCGAGCAGCATCTCCGAGATCGTCACATCTTTATCATGGGCAGAATAAAGCATGTGAATTCCTATGAACAAGTTCTGTACATCAGCGCGCATATCCCACTCCTTCTGGCTACAAAGCCTTCGGTATTTACTCTTGCATTACCCTATGACACTTCATCGGAAACATCATCACAAGGTCAGCGTTTCAGTGAAGATTATAACTAATTCCAAGATATTACAAAAGAATGTTGTGTCTTGACGTACCCGGCATAGCTGTACTATGTTGTTAGTTACAGTTATGGTTTCATATTGACTTTAAAGTACAGGAAGGTGATGCTTCATGTTTCAAGCTATGCCATATGATGGAACGCGCAGCGAGCAGTTTGAAGCGGTTCTAATCCAACTCGAAGCATTGATGAAGGACGAACCAAGTGCTACAGCCAATCTGGCTAATGCTTCGGCACTACTTAAACACGCGCTGCCGGATACGAATTGGGCTGGTTTTTATTTATTTGACGGCAAGGAGCTAGTACTTGGACCTTTTCAAGGCCTCCCTGCATGCATTCGAATTCCGCTATCTCGCGGAGTGTGCGGAACGGCAGCAGCAGAGCGGCGCACACTTGCAGTAGGAGATGTGCATGCATTCCCAGGTCATATTGCCTGTGATGCAGCCTCAAACAGCGAGATTGTTGTTCCTTTAATAAAGGATGATCGCTTGCTTGGCGTACTTGATATCGACAGTCCGCTCAAGGATCGCTTTGATGATGAAGAACGCCGATTTCTGGAGCGGTTCGCAGCTTTAGTATCGGAAGCTATCTAAAAATCCCTTCGTTTTATATCATAAAAAAAGCTGTCTTATTTGTAGAGGTTACCTACTTATAAGACAGCCTATTTATGTTGATTCTACAATCGAACTGGACTAATGTTCCAAATTTCAGCTGCATAGCGACTAATTGTGTTATCACTGGAGAATTTACCGGAATGACCAATATTAATAATGGACTTCTTCAGCCATTCTTGCCGGTTGCGATATGCCCGATCAATTTCGACATGCGTCTCAACGTAACTAGCGAAATCCTTCAGCACAAAAAACTCATCATTATTATCCAGAAGAGAGTGGAAAATGCTCTCAAACTCCGTAGCGTGACAACATATAGGTCCTGGTTTGATTAACTGATCCAGCACTTCTTTCACACGACTATCCCCGTTGTAAATATCACGCGCATGGTAACCACCATGCTGGTAGTAATCCATGACCTGCTCAGCACGAAGTCCGAACAGGAACATATTGTTGTCTCCTACCATTTCATGCATTTCCACATTTGCGCCATCCATCGTCCCTACCGTCAATGCACCGTTCATCATAAACTTCATATTCCCGGTACCGGATGCTTCTTTGCTGGCTGTAGAAATCTGCTCACTGATGTCCGCTGCAGGAATGATCTTTTCTGCTAGGGATACCGAATAATTTTCAAGGAAAAAGATACGAATCTTCCCTTTAACATCCGGATCTTTATTGACTACCTCCGCAACTGTATTAATCAATTTGATAATCCGCTTCGCCAGATGATAACTTGGCGCTGCCTTTGCTCCAAATATAAACGTGCGTGGGACCATATCCATCGAAGGATTATCTTTGATTTGATTGTACAAATGCAGGATATGCAAAATATTAAGCAACTGACGCTTGTAGGCATGCAGACGTTTCACCTGTACATCAAAGATAGAGTCCGGATCGACATGTACTGAATGCTTACTGTAGATGTACTCTGCAAGACGAAGCTTATTCTGGCGCTTAATACTGGCTACTTGTTCCTGGAAGGAAGCATCCTCACAATATTTAATTAAGCCAATCATTTCTTGAGGATGGCTCACCCAACGGGTCCCTATCGATTGATTGATCAAATTAGCCAGATCTGGATTGGCATGCAGTAACCATCGCCGATGAGTAATTCCGTTCGTCTTATTATTGAAACGGTGTGGATACATTTCATTAAAAAGTCGCATTTCGCGCTTCATTAATATTTCTGTATGCAGCGCCGCCACTCCATTGACACTATGGCTAGCTACAATCGCCAGATGAGCCATCCGAACCTGATCCTCATGAATAATTGCCATTTGTTCAATTCGATTCTGATCACCTGGATAACGACTCATGAGCTCGCCACAGAAGCGGGCATTAATCTCTTCAATGATGAGAAAAATACGTGGCAGCAGCTCCCTAACCATTTGAATAGGCCATTTCTCAAGCGCTTCGCTCAGAATGGTGTGATTGGTATAAGAGACCATACGAGTCGTGATACTCCATGCCTCATCCCATCCTAAACCATGTACATCCATCAGAATCCTCATCAATTCAGGAATCAACAACGTTGGATGTGTATCATTAATATGAAGAGCTACCTTGTCTGGCAGCAATTCTATAGGTAGCGCAAGCTTGTTGTAGGTCCGCAGAATACTTTGCAGCCCCGCGCTACAGAGGAAATACTGCTGCTTCAGGCGAAGCAGCTTGCCTTCGTATTGAGAGTCATCTGGATATAGGAACTCCGAAATGGATTCTACAGAACGCTTATACTCCAGAAACTTATGATAATCCGTCCCGGCAAAAGAACCAAAGGTTCTAGAGGGCTGGGTGATAGATTCTGCACTCCAGTTACGCAGTGTATTCACATGCCGGCGATCTGCACCAATGATAGGGACATCGTAAGGTACTGCACGAACAGCCTCATATTGCGTATGATCGAATACGAGTCGTCCGTTCTCTTCGCGGGTCTCAATAGCCCCCCAGAACCTAACTTCTACCTGCTTATCTTCGCGGCGCACTTCCCATACATTATCATTCTGCAGCCAGTAATCAGGCAGTTCCACTTGATACCCATCAACGATCTTCTGCTCGAACAGGCCATATTTATACCGTATGCCGCAGCCATGTCCCGCATATTGCAGAGAAGCGAGTGAGTCCAGGAAGCAGGCGGCCAAACGACCGAGACCTCCATTCCCTAACCCAGCGTCCGATTCCTCCTCCTCTATATCCTGCAAACAGAAGCCAAGATCAGCTAAGCCCTCACGCACTACTTCCAGCACGCCCATATTCAGCAGATTGTTCCCCAGAAGCCTGCCGATCAAGAACTCCATTGAAAAATAGTAAACCTGCTTATCTTTATCGACCTTATACTTCTGGTTGGTCTCTGCCCAATTTTTTCCAGCGTTCTCACGAATCATGTTACCCAGTATTTTATAGACATCGGCATTCGAGGCCTCCTCAAGTGGTTTACCTAATTTACCGATGAGGGTCTCACGGAATACCTGTTTGAAAGATTCTTTATCGTTAAACAACAGTAGGTCCTCCTGACAAATGCTTTTTTTAGAAGTGCAGCAGACTGTGCCATTAGATCAGATAGGTTATACTGCTCAATTCATCTAATCCAGTCGTTAGATCTTGCTGCTCTTGGCGATGACGAATGGACGTTTACTATCTCCAACAAGAATTCGATTCTTACTCAAATGTACGTCTTTATCCATAATTACATTCTCAATGACCGCATTCTCTTCGATGACGCACTTTTGCATAATTACTGAGTTGATGATTTTCGCTCCCTTACGTATCTGTACCCCCCGAAAGATCACGCTATTCTCCACCGTTCCACCTATAATGCAGCCATTAGCCACCAGAGAATTGCTGACATTCGCACTCTCCAAATATCGGGTTGGAGCCTCATATTTAATCTTCGTCTGTACCGGGCTTTCTTTGAACAAACTGAAGTAATTCTCCTGCTGGAGCAGTTCCAAACTGTTCTTATAATAACTCTCTAATGAATTAATGACGGCATGATAGCCATGATATTCGTATGCGGCGATATTAAATTTGTGTCGGTTCTTCTGAATCACATCACGGAAAAAATAACTCTCTCCATGCGCAATGCAATGCTCCACCTGCTCCAAGAACAGTTTCTTCTCCATAATGAAGATATCCAAGTATAAATTAGGATGGTCCTTCTCATGATGGATATTGGTCACCTTATTCTCTTCGTCTACTTCAATACGCTGGCATAGATCATGCTCTGGCTGTAGTTCTTCAATCTTTTTATACACTACTGTAACGTCGGCACCCTTCTCCAGATGATAGCTGTACAAATCCTGAAGATCGATCGTATTGATATGCTGGCTGCCGGAAAACACGATATATTTAGCAGATCCCCGTTTAAAAAGATCCAGATTGTTATGATAATGCTGTAAGTCCCCGAGAGAAGTATCCGTTGGATCGTTCCAGTCTGGAGGCAAAATGAATAACCCCCCATGCTTGCGGTTCATATCCCAGGATTTCCCGTCACCTAAATGGTCCATTAGCGAACGGTATTTACGGCGGACAAACAGGCCAACGCTCTCCAGGTCTGCACGCATCATATTAGAAAGCACGAAATCAATCAACCGATAACGACTGGCAAAAGGTACGGCTGCACCACAGCGGAAATAAGTGAGTTCATTTAGTTTGTCGAGTTCATGATCCAGATTAATTACACCCATGAGTTGCTTCATCGGAATCCACCGTCCTCTTATCATTTATAAGAAAGTATAAGTTTCACGATATACTTTATCCTTATAAATCTCGCATAAACGCGTACCGTCCCTAGAAGGACGCCGAAGGCGTTTTAGCTTGATTATATGGTTTTGGCTACAACTGATTTTCGCTTCTTGCTTTTATTGTCGATCAGCAGAATTTCATTCTCATTCTCCCGTTCGATGCCTATTTCCATATAATCGTCGATTACCGTATTCTCACTAATAATCGCTTTATGAATGCGTACGTTCTTGCCAATCTTGACCTTAGGCATAATCACAGAGTCCGTAATTACACTGCCCTCACCCACCTCTACACCATAAAAGAGGACCGAGTGATTCACTTCTCCGTGCACAATGCAGCCTTCATTAATAATGCAGCCTGACACTTTCGCCCCAGGGGCGACATATTGGGCAGGTTGATTTGGATTACGTGTAAAAATGCGCCAGCTGGGATCATTTAGATTAAGTGGCGGGGTATCGCTCAGCAAATCCATATTAGCTTCCCATAGACTGGTTATAGTTCCTACATCTCTCCAATATCCTTCAAAAGGGTACGCAAATAAGGAGTTTCCGTCCTCCAGCATTAAAGGAATGATATCCTTGCCGAAATCGTGGGATGAACCTACATTCTCCCCGTCCTCCAGTAGATGCTTGCGGAGAATCTCCCATTTGAAAATATACACGCCCATAGAAGCTAAAGTGCTTTTTGGTTGAGGGGGCTTCTCCTCAAATTCGTAAATTTTCAGATCGTCCTCCGTATTCAAAATTCCAAATCGGCTGGCTTCCTCCAGCGGAACGTCAATGACAGAAATCGTGCAATCGGCGTTTCTTTCCTTGTGGTATTGAAGCATAGCGTGATAATCCATTTTATAAATGTGATCACCGGACAGAATAAGAACATGCTCTGGATCAAACTGATCCACAAACTTAAGATTCCGATAAATCGCATCGGCCGTTCCCCGATACCAGCTACTTCCATTCTCGCGTTCATGTGGCGGCAATACGAATACACCACCGTTCTTACGGTTCAAATCCCAATCACTGCCTACTCCGATGTAAGAATGCAGTATGAGTGGCTCATATTGAGTCAGCACACCCACTGTATCAATACCTGAATTGGAGCAGTTACTTAAAGGGAAGTCGATGATCCGATAGGTCCCTCCAAAATAAACAGCGGGCTTGGCAAGCGATTTGGTTAAACCTTTCAATCTTTTGCCTTGGCCTCCAGCCAATAGCATGGCTACCATTTCCTTTTTCTTCATGGAAAAGCCTCCCTTGACTTATGGGTAATATGAAATTCAGCAAGCACAGGTTGAATGAACAGAAGTTCCAGAAAGAAGTGAATTAACAAGAAATACACTTAATAGAAATGAGCCTTGATAGGAAGTTGGACAAAGTTGAAAAAAACGTGGAAGGAAATGTAATACAATCGAAAGATCTAACTAAAATGGGGAACTCCCTCCAAAATCAGGAGATTATCCTTATTGTAAAGTGTTCTATATCCGGCGTCAAAACCCTTTATCACATTTTCGGAAATCCGGAATTTTTAACCCTGTTTGTTATTAAACACATTAATATTACTTATAACTAAATGAACCCCTTTGAATCATCATGAAAGAACAAATGGCTTATTTAAGCGTATAGCAAAGGGACGGATCTTCAGCAAACATTCAACCGAATATGTCATAATGTAGCTATCTATCACTGATTTGGAGGTACCTATGATGAAAGCTGCTCAAGGCGTTCGACTACTGCTCGTAGATGATGAGCCTCATATACTACAATTTCTGGAGCTGGGTCTCCTTAACGAAGGATTTGAAGTCAGAACCGCACCCGACGGAATCACAGCCATCTCGGTTGCTGCTGAGTTCAAGCCACATGTAGCCATCCTGGATGTCATGATGCCCGGCATGGATGGATTCGAGTTATGTCATTACCTTCGCTCGGAAGAGACGGAAATAGCCGTCATTATGCTAACTGCAAAGGATGAAGTGGACGATCGAGTCAAGGGGCTCACTATTGGCGCTGACGATTATATGGTTAAGCCCTTCAGCTTCGACGAATTGCTTGCCCGAATTCAAGCGCGGCTACGTAATCAGTTTCCAGGTCTGCTAGGTGAGGTGCGCTGCGGCCCATTCCGAATGGACAGCCGCCGAAAAGAAATTCGCTTCAAGGAAGAAGTGCTTGAACTCTCCCCCACAGAATACGAGTTACTGCAGTATCTCGTTATTAATCACGGCCTTGTACTAAGTAAGCCCATGATTCTTGATAAGGTGTGGGGCTATGATTTTGGCGGTGAGGAAAATATCGTTGAGGTCTATATCCGTTCGCTTCGCGAGAAGCTCGGGGATAAGGAGCACCGTATTATCCGTACCCTGCGGGGAGCAGGCTACCGGGTGGATCTATGAGCACGCGCATCTCTAAATGGTTTCGTAAGCTGCCTGCTTCACGCTCCCTGCGCAAGCAGCTTCTAGCCATTTCGCTGCTCATTCTATCAGGATTGCTGCTGCTAATCGGAGTATTACAATATATACTCATGAGGGATATCATATATAGCAATAGAGCGAAGTCTATGGAAGCGCAAATACGTTCTGTTCCCCGTGAGATGTTTTTCAACTTTTTCAATTCCTATGACGAAGACACTACAACTCCGAATGAAGGAAACACCGAGCATAGTGGTAATCTGCCGGGGGAAAGAGACGGCGAGAATAAAATTCCAGAAGGTCTACGAACGGGTGAGAATAGGCGTCCACTCCTGCTGGATGCCCATACGACCCTCGCCATTTATAGCTCGGATGGTACCTTCAGGGACTTGCAGCAAATGACTTTATCTGATTCAGCCGCGCCGAGATTAACGAACGAGCAATACAATAATCTGCTCATTCATATCACGGATAGAGCAACAGGGAACTACAAACTCATAGAGGCCGAAGACGGCACTGAACATTTAGCCATATTCGTGAACCTCTATAGACCTGGAAATACTAGATTGCTGCTACAAATGAGTGTGAATACAGGACCGCTTACGGATGTAATCTTACAGCAATTGATGATCTACGCAGGTTTGTCAGTGATTGCTTTATTGGCTGGCTTTTCCCTATACTTACCTGCCCTTCGAAAGACGCTGGTCCCCCTTTCAAATATGGGAGAATCCGCCCAGATCATTAATGCCGGTAATCTGGATATTCGGTTTCCAATTAATCAAGGACAGGCCGAAATCGACAAGCTGGCTCTTTCATTCAATGGTATGCTCGAGCGTCTCGAAATATCCTTTCATAATGAACGCGAAGCCAAGGAACAAATGCGCCGCTTCGCTGCCGATGCTTCTCATGAGCTGCGAACGCCGCTGACCTCGATCCACGGTTTTCTGGAGGTCTTACTGCGAGGTGCTGCGGACAACAAAGAACAGTTATACAACTCATTGCGTAGCATGCATGGCGAATCGAAACGGATCAACAAGCTGGTGGAAGATTTGCTGCTGCTCGCTCGGATGGATGGCGCCCCGCAATTGCGGATGACGGATCTACTGCTCGGTGAGGTGGTTTCCGAAATGAAGCCGCATCTGCTCTTGTTAGCGGATCAGCGCAAGGTTACTTTTGATATCTCGTATGGCATCCATGGTAAATATGAACCCAATAAGATCAAGCAGGTGATTCTAAATCTGTTCCACAATGCAGTTCAGCATACGGATGCAGAATCTGGCACCATACATCTCTCTTTACATGCTAGTGGAAATGAGGCAATTCTAACGGTGCGGGACAACGGCTGCGGGATCTCCGCAGAGCATATCCCACATATCTTCGATCGCTTCTACCGCAGTGATTCCTCCCGCACACGTAAATACGGTGGATCCGGACTCGGCCTTTCTATTACCAAGTCTATCGTCGAGGCACATCACGGCAAGATTAGTGTAAACAGCACCCTCGGTGAGAGAACAACCTTTAGGGTTACCCTCCCTTGTGAGGAAGGATTAGCCAAGAGAGAGTAACAACCGTTATAATAGATGATAGACTTTAGCCTATGTCTATGAAGCCAGTTATGCTATGTTGTCCATTCTAAGGAGCATCGCTTCACAAAACTTAAGCCTATGCTTACGAAGTAGTTTTGCTATGTTGTCCATTCTAAGGAGCATCGCTCCGCAAAACTTTGAGGAGGTCAAATCATGTACGAAATCGCCGTAATTGGAGCCGGTCCTGCCGGTGCAAGCGCAGCCCTATTCGCCGCCAAGGCGGGCAAAAAAACGCTGCTGATCGACAATGATAAGGGCATGACCCGCAGAGGATGGTTCGAGAACTTTTATGGAATTTCCGAAGTAGGCGGTCCTGATCTCGTAGAAACCGGACATAAGCAAGCCGTCAAATTTGGCGCTGAGCTAGTTTCGGAACAAGCGATCAACCTCACTTCCAGCGGCAACGGATTCGTCATTGAAACCGAAGACGGAATCATTTATGAAGCCAAACATGTTATTCTTGCAACAGGTGCCCTTACGGATCTAGCCGCCAAAGCTGGCGTGGAGACTAAGGATGGCACAGAGCCAAGAATCAAAACAGTCGTCGCTGTTACTCCGGAAGGCAAAACAAATGTTGAAGGCATTTGGGCCGCAGGTACCGTTGCCGGAGTAAGTGTACATGCCATTATTACGGCAGGTGATGGCGCGAAGGTAGCGATTAATGTAATTAGCGAGTTAAATGGTGCACGTTACGTGGATCATGATGTGCTAAAGGCTTAATCAATGACTGAAAACATAGATCCGGAGACGATTCTTAGGAATCTGTTCTCCGGATTTTTTATAACGCAAAAAATAACTGCACTTGGTGCAGCTGGTGCAGCTATTTCAACCATTAGCACTCCTGAACTCTTTTTACAACGAATTCCTCCCTTGCATTTATTGACGATGTAGAACTTGCTGCTCACGAACATCCTGCTGTTTCTTACCTTCATAGAAATCTTGAACAATATAGAGCGGACGTCCCTTGGTCTCATCATAAATCCGGCCGACATACTCACCCAGAATTCCTAACATAATGAGTACAAAGCCATTAAAGGTCACTGTGATTCCAATCATCGATGCCCAGCCTTTAACGACTGAATCCGTAAAAATCACCAGATAAAGTACATACATCAGGTACAGAAACCCAGAAACCGACAATAGTGCTCCCAGATATCCTGCCAGTTTCAGTGGCTTATAAGAGAAGGAAGTAATTCCGTCCAGTGAGAGCTTGATCATGCGCTTCAGCGGATATTTTGTCTCTCCAGCCAGACGTTCATCGCGTTCATATTCAATGGCTTTTTGGCGAAATCCGACCCAGCTGACCAGACCACGTACGAACCGATTCTTCTCAGGTAGACGCTTGAGCTCTTCACAGACTTTACGATCGATGAGGCGAAAATCCCCCGTATCCACAGGTATTGAAATATCGGTTGAATAACGTAGCACTCTATAAAAGAGGCTGGCCGTCCACTTTTTGAACAGGGATTCTCCGTTTCGCTTTATCCTTTTGGCATATACAACTTCATACCCCTGCTTCCATTCCGCAATCATGTCCAGAATCAGTTCCGGTGGATCTTGCAAATCGGCATCAATGATGACGACTGCATCCCCTAGGGCATAATCCATTCCGGCAGTAATAGCGATCTGATGTCCAAAGTTACGAGACAAATCGATCAGCTTCACACTCTCATCCCAGTAGCTATATTCCTCAATCATCTGGGCACAATTGTCTGTACTGCCGTCATTCACAAAGATCAGTTCATACACTTCATGGGTTAAACCCATTACTTTTTTGATCCGGCGATAGGTCTCCTGAATAACCGCCTCTTCGTTAAACATCGGTATAACAATGGAATAGCGCACGTTGGTACTCATGAGCAGCTCCTCCTTAAATTTGAATAATGAAGCGTGCCAGATCCATCTCATAACACGCCTCATATGATTAACATTCGCCTAGTTTACAGTGACTTTATACAACGTCCCGCTGTTTCCTGCATCGTTTCCTGCCCAATCAGCTGTTGGAATTTCTGTACCATTCTCCGTGATCCAAGTCGTCAACTCGGAGCTCCCCCCACGTCCGCCACCCATACCACCGCTATTGATCAGAAAGTATTTCACCTTACCACTCTCTACTAACTCCTTTAGGGTATCTGGGGTATAAACTGTGTCTGAGTTAGAAAATCCGTTCAAAATAACAACCGATGCCCCCTTGTCAACGATATAAGGTGCTGCTGTACCATAATCCAATGCAGCGAACAGATAAGGCTCCCCGGTATTATTCTCCTCCAAATAGGACAGCAGACTCTCATTCGCACTTGCGGCGTTATTACGTCCAAAATTACTTGAATTGCCGCCCATCCCCCCTCTACCCTCACTACTGCTCGGGCCTGCCTCTGGGGTTTGACTGTTCAAGCCATAAGTAATGGGGGTAGCTGCCCAGTAGAGCGGCCCAATTAACATTACTAATACGGCTGCAATACCTGTCGCATAAATAAAGGACTTCTTGCCTTTAAGAACTACCAGTGCCAGTGAAACCACTATGCCTGCAGCTAGAATCCCAATGGACCAGCCACTTCCAATCGTATCGTCATAAGGATGAACAATGTACCATTGGAAACCTGCTGTAACCAGTGTTGCGGCTTGCAATAGCCAAGACAGCCAACCAGAGTTCTTGCGATATAGCGTCCACAGCTTTGACCAGCCTGCGCCGGCTAACGCTGCAATTGGCGGAGCCATCATCACCAGATAATATTGATGGAAGAACCCTGCAATGCTGAAGAATCCCATAACGGGCACTAGCCACGCTAACCAGAAGAGAGCTTCCTTATGGGCTTGGGTGAAGTTTTTTCTCCGCAGATTGGCGAATAATCCAATACAGCCTAGCAATACGAAAGGTAGCAGCCAGCTAGCCTGTCCTGACAGCTCTGATTGGAACAGACGCAGTGGTCCTGCTGTTCCTGTATTGAACATTCCGCCTCCGCTTCCACCGCGATTTCCTCGCCCGCCGTTATCTCCACCAAATTGTCGGCCTTGGCTGACTATTCCACCAGGAGGTTGACCTGGTGAACCTCCATCATCATCACCAATCTGGCTATTCGACGTCGAATTTGTGCCTTGCCGCTCCGAAGATGATCCACGTTCACCATCCGTGCCATTGTTGCCACCTGCCCCATTCATAGCGGGCATCTCACCATTCATGTTTGGCAAATCACCGTTCATTGCCGGCATCTGACCATTCGCTCCCGGCATTCCACCTCCGCCTCCGCCTGTCCCTCGATCGCCCGTCAAACGTGCGACACCATTATAACCAAAGGCCAGATTCAGCACGGAATTAGTACCGCTACTGCCGATATAAGGACGTTTGCTGGCGGGAATCGAATCCACGATCACTGCCCAGGACAAGGAGACTACAAGCAATATTGCTGTCGAGGCTGCCAATACTCCCGTTTTCCGCTTCCAGTTCACTTTGGCAACCAAAATATAAAAGAAATAAAACGCCGGTAGAACCATATATGCCTGCAGCATCTTCTCGTTAAACCCTACACCGACTAACGCAAATGCGGTTAGAAGACTGCCCAGCTTGTTGCTCTTCGTCCCTTTAAATAGAAACCATGCCGCGAGCAGAAGGGTGAATACAAGCAGCGCATCAATATTATTCGTCCGGCTGACAGCCGCCGCTACCGGAGTAGTCGCCATGACCAGAGCCGCTATACGTGCTGACGCTCTGCCAAAGGTAGGCTTAACTAGCAGGTATAGGAGTAGCACAGAGCCGACGCCCCCAAGGGCTTGAGGCAAAATCACACTCCAGCCATGCAGCCCGAAGATAAGTGCGCTCAGCGTCTGAATCCAAAAGGTAACCGGTGGTTTATCCACCGTTACTGAACCCGCAGAGTCAAGTGAAGCGAAGAAGAAATTATGAAAGTTCTGCAGCATACTTCCCACCGCGGTGGTGTAGTATGTATTCACATAGTGGTCATTCCAAACTCCATAACCGTACAAAAAAGCGGCAAGTAATAAAATGAGC
This sequence comes from Paenibacillus etheri, assembly GCF_001012825.1. Classification (GTDB taxonomy): domain Bacteria; phylum Bacillota; class Bacilli; order Paenibacillales; family Paenibacillaceae; genus Paenibacillus_AQ; species Paenibacillus_AQ etheri. Next base: position 40,916 of record NZ_LCZJ02000076.1, on the reverse strand, counting down.
CACAGTATAAGATCCGAGCTTATTTTTTTGACCCAACTCATCTCCATCCACTCCTATCCTTTGATCGTCTATATCCGGCAGTTCTGTGCCCCCGGTTCAAACTTTCTGTAGGTGTATTATTTCACCCGTACCTTAACTCTCAATGAGTCCAAGCTGAATGTTTGCTGAATATACAAGGCTGCCAGAACGCAAAAAAAGCCCCACAACTGTGGAGCCTTTCTGTTCAAATCCCAACCCAAGCAAATATTTTAAAATAAACTATTCCATCCTGCCCATAGTAACGAGCTTATTCACTGTATTCCAGTTGCGTGCAGTAACAGACATACCCAATATTTTGTCAAAAGGAACCTTAAAAAGTGGCGATTGGCTCACACTGACATCATATAACACGTACATCTCTCTGCCGATAAAATGCATTTTATCCGGTCCATCCTCATAAATACGCAGCTTATCTAACGCTTCCGCTGAAGGCTCTGTTGGTAGAAAAGAAACATACCATCTTTTGAATTCCTCTGGCTCGGAGAGCTGAAAGGGATCGTTAGCGATCACGTTCTCCATTTCTGCTAAGGTACGGATAATAACAGAGACCTCGAATCCAAAAACCTCATGAATCTTACGTTCAATGACTCCAGTAAGCAGACTCTCCGAACCTTCATCACTCTCAAACACAACATTTCCGCTCTGAATATACGTTCGTACATTTTCAAACCCAAGAGTCTGAAACATCGCCTTCAGGTCCAACATTTTAATAATTTTGTTGCCACCGACGTTAATGCCACGCAGCAGCGCAATATAGGTAGTCATGGAATACACTCCGTTTCTTATCATGATCAAGTTATTCCCACGGTTAAGGTCTGCAGACGTTTACGCACTTCTTTTACTAGAAGCTCCTTCTCCGGTGGCGGAAGTCCCTCCACCAGACGCGCGGCAGCGATTGGCAAAATCCAGCGGTCTACGTCCTCATAGGTGAGACCTGATAAACGGAGATACTCCCGAATGTATCCCTTAGTTAATTTCTTTCTAATAAAACCTATCATCATTCTCGATAAGGCAGAGGCTCCAGGGGGCATGGCTCCCATACTGAACATCACTACAGATCGCGCAGCATCGGCCGCTGGTTCTCCTGCCACTCCTGTCATCCAGTCGATTACCCAGAGCTGATCGTCCATAAGTACATTGTCAGGATGAAAATCTCCATGACATAAATGATTTCCTTGTGGCAACTTCTCCAGATAGCTCAGAATGGCAGACTTCTCATCTTCACTAAGCATAGGAGCGCCCATGATATTCCACTTTAATATATCCTTCTGCTGTCCGATCTCCTCAGTAATTTCAAGCTTATGCAAATCGTAGTGAAGCCTAGCCATCATTCTGACATACATACTAACTTTCCAAGGCTTCTCACCCATCACCTTTAGCAGAGAGGAACCTTTAATTTGTTGAAATACAATACCTTGTCTTGTCTGTTCAGTAATGAGTTCAAATGGCTGCGGTGTCCGAACGCCCTGTGAGTGTACAAACTGGCTGATGTTATATTCTCGGCTAATGTTCTGCTCTGAAACATCCTCTAGGTACAACTTAAGAATCTTCTGATCCTCATGCTCCCAAATCTCCGCTGTTCTGCCTCTCCCAACAAGCTTCGCCTTCACTTGGCTTCCTCCATTTAGTCCAGATTAATACGGGTGAAATGTTCAACTACCGGAAATGGGTCGTAGTAATGGTGAAGTAGTGCTTTCCATTCCTGATACTGGCTCGATTCTCTGAATCCTATGGTGTGGTCCTCAAGCGTTCTCCACTTCACAAGCAGCAGATACTTATGATCATCCTCTAAACAATGTTGTAGTTCATGCCCCATGTAGCCCTCGATCGAAGAAATTAAGCTTGATGCCTCCTTGAAACTTTTTTCAAATTCAGTAGTCAAACCAGGCTTCACTTGCAGCATCGCAGCTTCCAAAATCATAATCAGCATCCTCCAAAGGTTATGTATTTAAAGCATCACGGAAAAACTCATGATAAAAATTAATAATAACAAGCAGGATTGCCAGTGACTCGTTGACCTGTCCTACCTCAAGACTATGATTAGCATCATCGATTCTATACACTTTTAAATGATGGAGTTCACTGATTTCACCGGAATGCTGTTCACTAAATAAAGGATCGCCTCCGCCATAAATAACACTGCCTTTACTCTGCTGAATCAGAGGGATTGCCTCAGGTAATGGTGTTATAAATAGATGAGAAGTCTTTTTCTGTATCTCCAGCTCTTCTGCAATTCTCCCTGCTATGACCGCACCTACGCTTTTGCTGATAAATAGTATCTTTTTGTATTCAGGAAGAGAAGCAATGGCCGCCTTACATTCCTGAATGAGAATAATCATTTCATCACGCTTAAATCCTACTCGCGCACTCTGATAGCCATACTCAAGTAGCAGGACGTCGCAATTATGTTCCCGTGCTGCTTTGGCCGCATAATCCAGCAGGGGGCGCTCAGCCGAATAATTTTTACCTGGAAAAATAACAGCCAGTGTCTTAGATCCTTGAGTGATATATTTATGTCTAACCTCTCTACCCCAATAAGAGGACATAATGATATTGCTGACGTTCATACCTGTTTCCCTCTCTTCTAAAACAACCATTCTATGTATCTATCATTATAGCTAACTTATGTTTAGTTTTGAAATCAAAGAATTCCCAATCTTAACTAGAGATCAGGAATGGTTGAAAGTAGGTCTATTGCTGTGATGCTACCTGCTTATGTTTACTTCTACTAACCATAATCTCAGCGCAAATCCACAATACCAGTGGAATAATCACCTGAAATGGAAAGGCGTAGATTTTATAAATATGGTAGGAAAAATATTGCATCTCCATGATATCCTTGTACACAAAATCCGCAAAATAAATCATTAACAGTCCCATTTGGAGTACAACAGATCGATAACTCTTTAACTTGAATACTTTAGCTACTCCGCAGCTAGCTACATACAGACATAAGCTCGCTTTTATGAAGGTTGTGATTACAAATACAACAGCTGTGGAAGCCTCAATTCGGGACAGAAAATCACCTACATTAATACGACTCGCAGACACATAAGAGGGAAAATTCAGACTGGACACTACTTCAGGGCCGAGCATCAATAGATTACGTAGCGTAGCCGAAAGAATAATCATCCCAGAAATCAGTACACTACCAAATAATATTTTCTTACCTGCGGCTTTGTTCGATATAGTACTAAATGCCCCCAGTATTATTATAATCTCTGCAAATGTAACAGAAAACGTGCCCATAGTATCACTTAATACCGACTGTAAGCCTTTGTCAAACAATGGGAGTAAATGATGATACTCTAGCTTGGAAATAGATAATGTGAAAATAATCAAATTCACAGCTATAGTAAATAGAAGCAGAAGTTTCGCGCTTCTTCCCAGCACCTCAATCCCCGCCTTAACCACCCAAATGCACAATAACCCAAGACATAGCATAGGAACAAGCATCGGTGTTTCGGTCAAGGCGACCGATCTACTGAATTCTCCAAAGACCCTGAGAGCCAGTGCCCCCAGATGAAAAGCATACCAAATATAGAGACAGGAGATCATTCGCCCGAGAACTCTTCCATATACAGCGATCAGCATATCAAACAGATCCTTACCCGGAAAAAGAACATGAAGTCTTGCGTATATCAGTATAAGAGGAACTACAAGTACCATGGCAAAAAGCAGAGCGATCCACTTGCTGTTACCGGATTGTCCTGGCAAGCCCATAAATATGGAAGTTCCTACAGTAAACAAAACCGTAACGCTAATCATATGCCCTACAGGAATGATCTCCTTATTCATACACTTTCTCCTTTTAAGCTTGTTCCCTAAAATAGCTTCTTGATCCAATTTGCAATTAGTGGTGAAGGGCTGGGAATCGACCACTTCATGGACAATGCAATAGCAATACCAAATGAAACTAGACATAAGGCTGAACAAACCCAAAAGTCCCGCTTTATCCCCTGCTTTAACAATCCGTAAGAATCGAACAATACGATAACCGCATAGACAAGAATAACTATAGCAACCAATTCATCACCTATTTTTAATGAGTCTGGATAGATCTTGAAGTTTGCCCACTGCTCTTAATTATCACTTTGGAATTTACAACCACGTCCAATTCGCTGAATTCCTGTCCCCAGTTTTCCTTAACTTTCTTCCAGGTTTGCGGCATTCTCTCATGGATAAGCTCTCCAAATCCAAAAATATCAGCATGATAATCCTTCTGTACCCTATGGATAATGGAGAGGATCCGCTCCTGTAATTCCTTTCCGGCCCGCTCCTCAAGTACATTCTTGCTATTAATATTATTGAATTCTTCCGGAGTCATTACCTCATCCAATCCGACTTGCGTTTCTGTGTTAATTTGCATTTGTAATTTGCCATCGATCCATACAGGCTTTACTTTTGTTTTATTAGACAGAATCTCTAGAGAAAAGGCGGTTTTTCCTTGCTTATCATTTACAGTTAACACCCCACCCTGGATTTGATCTTTTGCAAACAACATATACTTCGTTTCTTCACCGCTGATCGTCCCAACCATTTTATCCATACTGAATATAGCGGTCCCACTTACCCGAGCATTTTTTATCTTATTTTGTTCATGAATATAGATAAGCGGAGCCATTGCAAATTCTCCAGAAGCCTCTAACTTATCAATGAAATCCCAAATTTCCACGACGGGAGCCGTACTGACATTCTTCTCAGACCTCATCTGTTGTGCTAGTGCAAAGGCTGTAATACTTTCCGTTACACTGCTTAGACTGATCACTTCCTTAGCCGTCTTCTCTTTAGAGACGAATATGTATACATCCGATCGTGTCTCTGTATCTCTGTTATACCAATCAATCACTTTGATAACTCCTTCCCGGGCTACCTCTTCACTGAGAACAATCGCTTTGGAATGACTCCAAAATAATTTTTTTCCTGTTATGGAGATTATTCCTCGCGCAATCTCAAAAATCGTCTTGCCAGAGAGTGTTAGTATTTTAAATCCAGCTGGACTTGATTTCATCCCTTCCTTCGTATCCACAATCTCTACCGTTACCGACAGTTCCCCTTCAGATTCGCCCTTGTCAATCCCCACCCCGGCTACAATCGATATATCATCCACTTCAGAGTAGTTCCAACAGCCAGTTACACTTATAAGAAGGATCAGGGATATAAAGGCCAGGATTACCTTTTTCAGCATGTTCATGGCCTTCTCTCTATTTTATTGGACCCTTTTCTCTTCCTGTTTCGTGCCCCGATCATCGCTGGACGCAGATGCATATGCCACCACGGTGCCCTGATCGCTGTATCTTTAATATCCTGCGGACGGATAGAGCCTATCCCAAGCATGTATGATACCCCAAAGGAGCGCAAACTCATCAAATGAATAACAAGCCCGAGCATTCCCAGAAAGTACCCATAAATGCCCAGCATAAAGCTTGCACATAATAAAAGTGCTCTTACTATAATTAACGGGCCTGTCAATCTAGAATTGAGCAGCGTCATGATTCCGGTTAAGCCGACGACAATAATCATTGGGGCACTCACTAATCTTGCTTCTACGGCCGCCTGTCCCAACACAAGAGCCCCTACAATGCTGATCGCCTGTCCAATATAGGTAGGAATCCGTTCTCCTGCCTCTCTTAGGATTTCAAATATCGTTAACATGAACACTGCCTCTACTACTGTCGGAAAGGGGACTGCTACTCTTGAAGTAGCAATGCTGAGCAATAACTGGGTCGGTATCATTTCCTGACTGAAGGTGACCAAAGCCACATAAAGTGCGGGAATACTAATAGACAGAAAAGCTCCAACCATTCTTAGCATTCGGTTAAATGAACCAAAATAATAGTTAATGTAATAATCAGAACTTGCTTGAAAATTTTCCACAAATAGATAGGGTACGGTCATCGCATACGGGCTACCTTCTATAAGTAAGGCCACTCTACCCTCCATCATTTTACTGACTAAGGAATCCGGGCGTTCTGTGCTTCCTGTCATCTCAAAGGGTGAAAAAGGTTCGTCTCTTATTAATTCCGAAAGATAGGCCGTATCCAGAACAAGATCTATATCAACCTGTCTAAGCCGATCCTGCAATTCTTTAACAATACTTGGTGATGCCAGGCTTTCCATATAGCAAATACATATCTGTGTGTTAGAACGGGATCCGATCTTGCTAAAAATAAACTTCAAGTCGGAATCTTGTACTCTTCGGCGGATTTGGGTCAGGTTTACTATTAACGATTCTGTAAATCCTTCCCGCGGGCCATAAACACTTTTCTCGGTCACTGGCTCCGTAATAGCCTTTTTATCCCAGCCTTGTGCACCAATAGTGAGAACACCGGCATAACCGTCGAGTAGCAATAAAGTCTTGCCAGCTATAATCGCACTAATCATTTCATTCAAATCTGTAGAAGTAACCACATCAGTAACATTAATGACCTGCGTCCTAATTTTCTCCATTAGCTCCGCTGTGTTGCCATACTCCATTCTGGTGAAGTCAAAAGCCATCAATGGCTTAATAACTCCCTCCTGAATCATATGCTTGTCAACCATCCCGTCAACGTTAACTAACCCGAAGCGAAGAATTTCACTACCCTCATTATTTAGCACTCTGATTCTAAGTGTTCCATCATCCTTGAATATTTGTCGAAACAGGTTCATCATTTCATCTAGTGACGTACTCGGAGTCTGCCCAGACGTCGTATTTTGTTGAGAATCTTTGCGGTTACCTCCTGCTGTCTGTTCCTCCACAGTAGTCACTCCTGTCACAATAGGTTTCCTAGAAATTATCCCCCATCTCACTAAATACTATCCGCCAAAATTATACTGAAAAGGGATCAACTTCTTCGTAAAGGAGAGTAGTAAACTCCCTCCATTAAAAATGAAAAAAGCCGCTTCGGCGGCGGCATTAATGAATGTTTATGATTGCAGTGACCATCTGGTATAATTTGATAAAAATAAGAGATAGGAGCTCCCCTATGACACCATTTACGGAACAAGTGATACGTATCATACAGTCCATACCTGAAGGTAAAGTGATGACCTATGGAGGTATTGCCCGTGCGGCGGGAAGCCCAAGAGGAGCGAGGCAGGTTGTGCGTATCCTTCACTCCATGAGTAGAAAATATAAACTTCCTTGGCACCGGGTCATCAACTCCAAAGGAATGATCTCCTTAACTGAAGATGAGTCTAGTTCCCTCCAGAAGCTTTATTTGCAGGAAGAAGGGATTATTTTTGATGAAAAAGGTGTGGTAGAACTTAAGCAATTCCAATTTGATCCGGAATGTGCGGATTAACCATGTATGTGTTTGGAGCCCTTTCCTCTTGCACCGGTTCCAAGACCATTTAGCAAACAGTACATCGTAGCGTAGATAACCAGCAACACAAAGGCAATAAACAAGCTAAAAAATACCGACTGACGATTCAAGCTATCCATAACCAGTTGATACAACTGATGCCGGTCTGTTAGTACGTCCCAGCTATTCAGCCTGTAGACTCGGCCAAGCAGTACACCATACCCCCCAAGCACACATGCTGCGAGGACGAATACCCAAGAGAACAGCAGGCTGCTTTTGCGATATACAACCGTCTGGAACTGGTATAAAGAGAAGAACCCGGTCAACCAGCCGCTCCAAGTGAATAATAGGAGGGTAACCATATCATACCAATACCGATTCTGAATGGTGCCATCCACGATATATCTGCTTTTTCTTATCGTTAGATGCACCAGATCCGTCATGAGATAAGGCGCGTTCGGAAAGAACAGCAGCCAAGCGACGCCTAGTGGAACAAGCAGCAAGCCACCTATCTTCCTTTTATCCAGTTCATAAGCAGCCATAGAGAACAAGAACGGAATCCAAGCCAGGAACAAATTCCAGATTAAGAAAGCATAAAACGAATCCGTCTGAAGTGACACTACACGATATACGGCCAATGTCGCCACAGAGAGACCTGCCAAGAGCATAAACACCTTTGGATAATTCAATTCCTTCATGAGCTTATATTCTCCTTATCGATATAGTTTACATTTAACTTATACCCAATTGTACAAATTTGGCATTCTTAAGTCCAATCTCAAGCATAAACGTCTTCATCATCCTTATTAGGATGATAAGCGTTTAAGCGAGAAATATAAGGATAATGTATAGTGTGAAACTTATACTTTCTTATATTTGAATACAAAAGCCCGGACGCAGAAACGTCCGGGCTGACTCTTATCTATTTAACTCAAAGACCACTATTTAGTTCAGGTGCAATTACAGGTTTCTTACGCCCTTTCACACCGCGCAGGCTTCCCGCCTCTTCCAGACAGGAGAACGCTGTACACTCCCTAAATGCGGCATGGCTACATCCAATGCACTTATTGTAATCGATGCTGCTAAGCGCATCATTTATCGCTTCCCCAGTGTGCTTATAAAACTGCGCCTCACCTATGGTGCTATACAGGCCAGTTCTCTTGAGTAGTTCAAGCGGCTGTGGCTGAATGCCGGAGATCATTAGTTTCCCTCCAACGGCTTGTAAATGCCTCACCAGCTCTGCTAAATTGGATTCTCCGGTGGTATCCATGAATGGTACTTTTCCCATCCGCATTAATATAATTCTGGGTTGATCCGAGCCGCCATAGCTTGGCATAGTGTCATCGAATCGATAAGCAGCGCCAAAAAACAGCGGACCCTCCACCGTGTAAATTCCAATTTGCGGACAATCATGACTCTCCGTAACCATATGTGCTTCAACCTTAACGGAATTCGGATCAGGCAGTACTTTGGCTACCAAATGAACCTCTCCCATTCGTTTCACAAACAGAATGACTGCAAGAATCAATCCCACCTCTACAGCCAGCGTTAAATCTGCAAATATCGTTAACAAGAAAGTGATGAATAACACCAAGGAATCGCCGGTCTTGATCTTTAGCAAATGAAGAAATTCTTTGCGCTCACTCATATTCCAGGCAACCACCATTAAGATAGGTGCCATCGCAGCCAAAGGAATACTGGAAGCATAGGGTGCGAACAACAGGAGAATTAGAAACACTACAACCCCGTGAACGATCCCTGAGATTGGAGAAACAGCACCACTCTTGATGTTCGTCGCTGTTCTAGCAATTGCACCTGTCGCTGGTATGCCTCCGAACAATGGAGCGGCAATATTTGCGACCCCCTGACCAATCAGCTCACGGTTGCTATTATGGCGGCTACCTGTCATCCCATCCGCTACAACAGCGGATAACAATGACTCTATAGCACCGAGCATCGCTATGATAAATGCCGGACGAATTAGCAGTGTAATTCGTTCCCAAGTAATGTTCGGAAATCGAAAGCTTGGTAAGGTATTAGGGATATCTCCGTAAGCAGAGCCAATCGTAGTCACTTGGCCGCTAAAGAATAACGCGGCAATCACAGTCGCGCACAGAAGACCTACCAATGATCCAGGCACCTTCGGAGCGAATCGAATCGCTAGAATGACCACGGCAAGACAAATCACGGCGGTCAGGATACTGTAACCATTCAGCGTCGATAGATGAAGCCCTATTTCTTTCATGTTATCTAGAAAGCTCTCATGCCGTTCTATATTCCTTAATCCAAGAAAATTAGCAATCTGTCCGGTGAAGATAATGACTGCTATTCCCGCTGTGAAACCAATCGTTACCGGCCTCGGAATAAACTTAATCAGTACACCCAGCTTTAATAATCCCATGAGGACTAGTATTACCCCTGCCATCATCCCGGCGATAAGCAGGTTCTCATAGCCATACTCCATCGCAATGGCAAACAAGATAGGAATAAAAGCACCTGTCGGCCCGCCAATCTGAAATTTTGAACCTCCGAACAATGAAATACATATGCCGGCAACGATCGTCGTGTAAATGCCATACTCCGGTTTAACACCAGAAGCAATAGCAAATGCCATCCCCAAAGGAATGGCAATAACACCGACGATTGTCCCCGAAATCAAATCCTTGCGAAATGCATTCATGTTGTAGCCTTTATACCGGCCCCACCCTGTCATGATCAAACCTTCTTTTCTTTAAATATCTGATTATTTGAATATAAGAAAAACATTACTCTAGGGCGCGACTGTTGTCAACGCCAAAATAATGTTATTCCATTTATTCTCCGCGCATACCTTCGAGCAATGAAATGGTATTCACCAGATGGTTATCAAATATTTGTTTAGCTACGATTAGCAGATCTTTAATCAGAGGATCACGTAACGAATAGATCACAGTAGTACCCTCTTTAACACTGGCTACTACATTCTTGGCGCGTAAAACGGCTAACTGCTGGGATACAGCAGAGCCCTCTGATCCTAGAATCGCCTGCAGTTCATTTACATTCTTCTCACCTTCGCTGAGCAGTTCCAGTATACGAATACGCATCGGATGAGCCAGCGCCTTGAAGAATTCGGTCTTAAATTGCTGAATTTCGGTGTTCATAGACTTCTACTCCTCATAGCTTACTTCTAAATCTAATGTTATCTTAGTCCCTGATAAGCGTCAAATACTCAAGGGGTAGATGCTTACATCACGGACCTGTACTTCTACAAACACACCAAGTGCCATAGGCTCACCGAGACACTCGAACATCACTAAGCTTTCACCTAATCGCAAATATCCTGTTCCGTCTTCTTCAATATTCTCCAGCACACCCGTAAAAACAACCTTATCTCCCTCTAACCTGATGTTGAACCCACTAGCAGGTACAGGTAGAATATCCACCCATCTCATGAGCAGCTCCGAAAGCTCGAATTCTACATCCGTTTCTGTCCCTGGCTTCACAGGAGCACTGCACCAGATCCCCCGGCCCTCGCCGAATTCTGTAAGAAAGAATACCTCGTCCTTTTTTAAACCACTCTTTGTAATTTTGATTTTCATAGCGATTACTCCACCTTGATAATTTATAACGATCATTATACATGACAATGGGCCTTATATAACGGGGAAGACAAAAACAGGGATGCCCGCAGCCATTATGGCTATGGATCATCCCTGTTTAGGATAAAACAAGATTCCCTAAGAATCGAGATAACTTATTTCACTTGCTCTGCGCTAAATACTTTTACGTCTAGTGGCGCAGCCAAGAATTCACCAGCTTTAGCTGAGAACGTGGTAAAATGAGGGCTCGTATTGTGGTTGGATACGGCTTCAGCGTCGCGCCATGTCTCCACCATAATAAATGAATTTGCTTCTCCTGCATTCTCATACAGCTCGTAAGAGAGATTTCCCTCCTCAGCGTGAGTAGCAGTGAGCAGTGTTTTGGACTCCTCCAAAAACTGCTCGCGACGTTCCGGATTCACTTTGAGCTCAGCATGGATAATGATCATTGTATATTCCTCCTAAGGTGTAATTTATTTATTTCCACTCAGCAATCTTATCGATAGGCAAACGGACAGATGGGTAACCTGCATCAACAGCCTTACCAATGGAAAGCAACATTACAGGAACGTAACGATCTTTTTCCATGCCAAACGCTTCTGCGATTTGATCTTTCTCATAACCACCAATTGGATTCGTATCGTAACCATGTGCACGGGCAACCAGCATCAACTGCATCGCAACAAGAGCACCATCGATCAGCACAGTATCTTTGTTAACTTCACGTGGCAAGGTAGCAAAGTGAGCGGATAATCTAGTCAATTGGTTTTCTTTAACTTCAGCAGGCATTAGTCCACGTTCAACAGCTGTACCATAAATCTCCTCAGCATAATCGAAATTATTCAAATCACCGAAGATGGCAATCATAGCGGCAGAGGTTTCAACCTGTACGCCATTAAAGCGAGCAAGTGGAGCTAAAGTCGCTTTCGCTTCGTCACTTTCAATGACAAGAAACCGCCAAGGCTGCATGTTTACAGAAGAAGGTGCAAGGGTCGCTTCCGTAAGAATCTGTGTCATCTCTTCTTTGCTGATCTTAACGGTTGGATCATATTTGCGGATAGAGCGGCGACCCGTAATAATTTCTTTAAAATCATTGGTTTGTGTTTGTGTAGCGTTCATATGTGTATTTCTCCTTTGAATGTGTAATTTAGGTAGTTACAGTTACAACAGATTGATATTAGATTGCAGACGATTAAGCATATCTATAAGCACTGTTCGCTCCTGATCGTTAAATCCAGTAAGCAGAGTAGCGACAAACCGCCTCTTCTCTTCGCTATATTGAATCATTCTTTCCCGCCCTTGATCCGTTAATGAGACCAATGTAACCCTGTTATCTGCTGGGTTATTGCGGCGAGTGATCGTACCGCTCTCTTCCATCCCTTTCAAGTGCCGAGTGACGGCGGCCGCATCTATATCCATGCCCTTTTGCAGAGTAATTTGGCTGACTTCGTCTACCTGGAATAGTTCATGCAGGAGGCGAAGCCGTGTAGGACTAATCCCAGCACATCGTTCGAATTTCGGACAGATTCCCTTGTTTAATGCCTGCAGCAGTTCAAATATGCGGTCTTCCTCAGGATAGTGCTCCGTCAAAATATACCTCCTCTATAAATTTAATTGTATGCAATTGTTTTGTATAAAATTATATTAACTGATAATCATTGACCCGTCAACTAATATATCAAATCATTTTTTTAAAATCAACATTGCTTAGCACCTTAAGGTGCTATATTCTTGAACAAAAAGGAGGAATCCTATGAGAATCTCCCTGATTCAGCTGGACATAGCATTTGGCAATCCCGATATGAATTATGCTACTGTAGCAAATAAAATTAGAGAATCTGCTGACGCAGCCCCCGACTGTATAATTCTTCCTGAGCTTTGGACCACTGGCTATGATCTAACCCGACTAGAAGAAATTGGTGACCCAGATGGAGAATTTACCAAAGAATTCATCTCCAGCTTGGCTAAGCAATACAACATCAATATCGTCGCTGGATCAGTCGCTAGCAGGAACGCCTCCGGTGTAACTAATCGCATGTTTGTTTTTAATCGATCTGGAGAACTCGTAGGCGAATACAGTAAGCTGCATTTGTTTCAGCTCATGGATGAACATCTGTATTTACAGCCGGGAGATGCCAAAGGACTCTTCCAGTTGGAAGGCATATTATGTGCGGGGCTAATCTGTTATGATATCCGATTTCCAGAATGGGTTCGTACCCATACCGCGCAAGGCGCAGAAATCTTGTTTATCAGTGCAGAATGGCCGCTATCCAGGCTGTCCCATTGGCGTGCGCTACTGATTAGCCGAGCCATCGAGAACCAATGTTATGTAGTAGCCTGCAACCGTGCAGGAAGCGATCCTAACAATACCTTTGCTGGGCATTCCATGATTATTGATCCGTGGGGAGAAATTTTGTGTGAAGCTTCTGAAGGGGAAGAAATCCTAACGGGGAATACCGATTTACATAAGGTGCGTGAAATCAGAGCACAAATCCCGATTTTTGCAGACAGACGTCCGGACTTATATGATTAAAAAGGACGTAACAGATGCTGGCCTCTTGCCATGTTTCTGTTACGTCCTTCTTAACGATGCTCAATATCCTTATCCTTGGGAATAACGTTCATGCAGGACTCGCGCAGCATCCAGCACACGCGGATCCTCGTAGTCCAAGAAATATCCTGTCTCCTGCTGCAGCCTATCAGAGGATTTAAGCAACACTCCTCGGCGAGCTAATGCTTGTCTAATCCCTTCGGCAAATACTTCAGTGGCATTGGGTCCACCTAGTTCACCAAGCCCAGCGATCGTCTCTGGACGAACCTGCGGATAAGATAATACCGAGTCTCCTCCAGAGGCATGCTCATAGAATTTATGAATGAGTTCACCACGTTCCTGTCCCGAACCCGAAACCACTACAAATGCATGTACGAAATAGGCATTATTTTGTCTGCGCTGGGCAATGCCGCAAAATTTTCGCCCGCCGATCGCCAAATCGAAGTCCCCCGGGCAGTAAGAACCAACAATTTCACCCGCCTCAATTTGAGCCGCAGCCTGTGGATGACTCATAGCAACTGCCTCAGTGATCAGAGAAGCCAGTAGCCTAAAGTCATCATGAAAGTCCAGCTTTCTGCGTCCTTTGGGGAGTACTAGCGAAACATTAACAATTCCATCATCCAGAGGCACCGCAGCACCACCGGAATGTCTTACCGCTGTACGAATTCCTTGCTGCTCCAGCTTATCCATCGCTTGAGCCGCGTACGGAAGCTTGCTGTCCCGTAGGCCGAGCGCAACCCCCCCGGAATGACTCCATAGGTGCAGACTAGGAGGGACAAGCCCCGCTCCGACATCCCTACATAGGGTCTCTTCAAAGGCGAACGGAATCAACATCTCCCCAGAGCCCCCTGCTTCCACCTCTTTACTGTTATCCTTTAAGATCAGATGCTGAAAGAGTCCCATTTCTGCAGGAAGTCCGATGACTTCCTTATTTCTATCAAAAGATCCATTGATCATTGCATCGTACTCCCGAGTATCCACCGATTCCCCTCTTTCCCGTATTATCCGTGATATTGTAACCGATCTGCCTCGCTAGTGCGAAATCAGAATTGAAATGAGGTTATGATAACGCTATCCTTATAGTATACGAACACGCCCCAGCTCGAATAGGGGGGAGCCTTAGGTTCATGCTATACACAACGTTAAGGAGTGATGCCGCATGACAGTGGAAGTGATGAAGGAACGACAGTTAACTAAGACAAGACAATGGGAAGAAGCACTTAACCTGCTGTATATTGATTTTTGGGATTACTGCCATGATGCACTTAGCAAATTCGACGACGAGGAGATTCACCTTGCAAGAGTGAACTGCCGCAAACTGTTGACACTGCTATCTATTCTCGATCCAGGCCATACTCTAGGGCTTTACCCCCTTTTTGAGAAAGCCCAAAAGAGATTAGGCAAGGTCAGAGATGCAGACGTTCTCATCGAATCGTTCAAGACTAAACGCAAACAGGCTAAGGAAAACGGTGATACAAAGACCGCAGAATTGTTGAAGGCAGTGATCGACCACCAAAAGGACAAACGCAAAACTTATCGGAAGAAGCTGGCCGATGAGCTGCCTAAGCTAATCAATGAAGATCTGGATGAGAAGTGGAAAGCTTTCCTAAGTGAACAGCTTGAGGCTCTGGTAGCGAAAAAGGATGCCAACGTTGTCATGCGCGAACTTGAGGTGGCTTACGAGCAGAAGAAAAAAGCTTGCAAGGCTATATTTCGTAGACAAGATGCCGAATCAGAATCAGCCTTCGACTCACTGCATGAGCTGAGGATGGCTGCTAAGGAACTGCGATATACCGCTAGTGCAGCCTCTTTTGCGTTAAATCAGAAATTTCATGCCCATGAGGAAATATATAAACAGATCCAAGATCAGCTCGGGCTGATTAACGATAAACGCCTTTGGCTGGAAACACTAAATGCTATTGGGCGAGAAGAGCTGAATGTTGGCAAAAAAACATGGACTACCTTTACTGAACAATTAAAAACCGAAGTACTCGATGCGCTGCACCAAAATGATGTTATACCTATCATATATCAGAAGAAGTAGCTCTGAATCCATTACATTCGCTCTCTATTCAGCCGATGTATCTGATGCACCGTATTCTTCAATATTCAGATTTACTTCATAGGTTATCGGAATTTCGCTGAAGGTTTCGTCCCAGTTATCCTTGACGCTCCGCCATACCGCTGGATGCTGATTACGTAGACTGGTGCCGAAACCGGCAGCTTCGGTATGCAGTTCCTTCTGCATTTTCTTTACAGTGGTTTGCATCATTTCTACGACATGCTTTTGCAGCACAGCTTTATCCTTTTTTACAATCCCATCGTGTAATTTTTTCGATTCCTTGGCAAAGACCTCCGCATATCTACCTGTAGATTTTACCTTTACGTTAAAAGAGATCTGACCATTATTCACATTGGCCTTGATCTTGCTATGCATGGATTTCACTTCATAGGTTATGAGGTTATGGTTATTTGGGTCATACGTTTTCAGCACTCCGCCTATTCCTTTTCCGGTTAGCCATACCATTCCCTCCAGCTCAGACTCATCCAAGAAGCCCACAAGCTTCCCCGTTGACCCTTTGATTACGCCTGCCCCTGCTAATTTTATCTCCTTTTCATAAGGGATAACATTTTGTAATAGAAAGCTTCTCTTTCCCTCCAATGGGCCCACTACTTTAGCTAGAGTTACCGGCTCCCATATCCCCATATTCCGGTCTCTGTTATTGAAGATCCCTTCCAGTACAAATGAAGGAGCCTGACCTGGCAGTGTATTTTCAAATACATCTTTGGCCTTTCCCTTGGTTACAAATAACATAACACTGGGACGAATATCATTATCCCGAGTAAAAAAATCTATGAGTTTAGTGAGGTTATTGGATCTCGCCAGTTCTTCACTAATTACAATAACCTTAAGGTGATGGCCAATCGGGGTGCGTCTAGTACGCAGTGAAAGCTGCCGTATTGCTTCAAAGATAGAATCGCTAGTTTCACTCATATTATAATAATTCTTAATTGAATTCCCAGCAGACTTCATTAAGGCCCCTCCCGACCCTTGCGGAATCGTAAATTGATAAGTACTTATTATTTTCGCAGGCTTCGTATGGTTTCCATATTCTGGATTAGCAACTCCCGTCTCTCCTGACTCTTCCGCACTGTCCAGAGCAACACCAATCTGCATGTCTAAATCCTCAATAGGTGTGCTGCTCCAGCAGCCGGATAAGATAGAACATAGAACAGAGAGTACGATCCACATCCTCCATTTTTTCATGAAACAGTCCTCCGGAAATATGTGATGATTAACAGTGGCAATGGAAGTAATCCGAATAGAATGAGCATACAATCACCGATACCTGTTCCTAATGCAAACAGAGCATTTACATTTGGAGGAATTCTAGAAATTATATATACAACGGGGAGCATAGCCAACAAACAGCTTTTAAAGTTCTTATGAATGACTTGAGACAATCCTAAAGCCCCCGCATAAATTGCTATGCAAAAGGTACAAAAGATCTGCATAATCCAGATCACCAATAACAACGATTCAAATCTTTCAAAAATGAGATAGTTCACCTCAAAACTTCTTACAAGATCGAGAAACGGCCAAGTTCTTGTGACCACTCCATCTATAGAAAAGGCACCTATAGTCGCTACAACTGCCAGGACATAAAATATTGTCGATATACAAGTTCCAGCTATAATTACCTTCACTGCTTTTTGGGGCTTGTCCATAAAAGCAACAACGAACAGCATTGCTTCTCCAGCTGTAAAGGTCAGGATGGATGGCCTAATCCCTTTCCACACCGGTTCCAATCCGTTTCCAAGGACGGGAAGCAGGTTATTGAGGTCGAAAACTTGGAAACTTAACAGACAAACCCCCAGAAACACTGTCCAGGTAATCGGGACAATAAGTCTGCACATGCTAGTGATTGCATTAATTCCTCCTCTGCATAAATAGAAGGCAATCCACATAAAAGCAGCCACTATCGCCCAAGGAGGTGTTCCTTCCAGTAGAAAAAAAGAGGTCACTTCCTGCACCGAACGTATCTCAAGGCCGGCGATACAGAGAAAATACCCAATGACTCCTAGTGAGAGAACTATTCCGAGTGGCTTGCCGATGATCTTCCCGATATATTGAAAGAACGTTAGGCCTGGGAAACGTTGACTAAGCTTGACTATGATCAATCCTAACAGAAAGGAAATTACTCCCCCTAAAAAAATACTTATCCATACATCAGGACTACCGCTGGCCTCTACAATGGTCCGAGGAAGCGTAAGTACCCCTGCCGCAATTGTATAATTGGCTAGAATGATCGTCGCTTGAATTGCCGTAACTCGGTCCTTTACCTCGGTGCTCATGTTCTCATCCTCCTTCTCCTTTACCTAGACTTCTCATCCTTTACGCAAGGGGTCCTTTGGTTTCAACAACGTTGGGCGACCTGTTAGAAATTGCAAAGGCATACGGAATATAAAATCCTTCCAATTTACTGTCTTGTTTGGGACTGCCAGACCAAGATAGGGAACACCAAAGCTCTTCAGCTTAATTAAATGACTACTAAGCAAAAGAAAAAACAGTACAACTCCGTATAATCCAAAGATTGCTGCAAAAAACATGGCTGCAAACCGGAGCATTCGAAGTGTCATCCCTGCACTATACATTGGCATAGAGAAGGAAGAAACAGCCGTAACTGAAACTACAATGACTAGGATTGGACTCACAATTCCAGCTTCTACTGCGGCTTGCCCGATGATCAGACCGCCAACAATCCCCATCGCTGGACCGATAGGTTTAGGTAAGCGAAGGCCAGCCTCTCTTAAAATTTCAATCGAGATCTCCATAATCAATGCTTCAATTAATACAGAGAAGGGTACCCCTTGCCTAGAGCTGATAATAGAAATAGCCAACTTCGTTGGAATCAATCCTGGCTGGAACGAGAGGAAGGAAATATATAGTGCTGGCGCAAAAAGTGATATCGCAGCCGCGAAAAAACGCAAAAGACGTATCAGCGATCCTACCATCCAGCGATCGTTATAATCCTCTGGCGATTGCAGTAACATCCCGAGGGTAACTGGCATAATCAAGGCGAAGGGAGTACCATCAATTAAGATAGCTACTCTTCCTTCCAGAAGTGCTGCCATTACGCGGTCCGGTCTTTCTGTATTCTGAATCTGCTGGAAAGGACTATAGCTATTATCTTCAATTAGTTGCTCGACATAACCAGATTCTTGAACATCATCTATATCTATCGTTTTAATTCTTCGTTTGACCTCTTCTACAAGTTCATCATTCGCAACATCTTTGATATAAGTTAGGATCAATTCCTTCTGCATTCTCTTTCCTACGGTAAAAGAAATCATCGCTAGTTCTGTACTCTGCCCGTGTCTGCGCAAGATTGCTGTGTTATCGCTTAATGTCTCGTTAAATCCGCTTCGTGACCCTCGCAGGACTGCTTCAGATTCTGGCTCCTGAATCCCTCTTGTATTTCCCTTCGGACTACTAAGCACAAGAGCCCCAGATATCCCCTCTACAAGCAGTACTACAGATCCAAATAACACCTTCTGTAGGGAGAGGTTTGTATCTTCTGTAAGCTCAATCTCCGAGATGAGTAATATCTCATGAATGAGAATATCTTGTAGATCCTTCGCTTCCGGTATGGTATCCATATTCTTAAAAGGCTGATATGCATTCATTAACGGCTTCAATATATTCTGATCCATCTTATCTTTGTCCGTTAGCCCGTTTACGTACAAAAGCGCTGCCCTTGTCTTTATGCTTCCGATTCGCAATTCCCTTACATTCACATCATGCATATCGGCGCTGAGCTCCTTGAATTTCTGCAAATCCTCCTTTAAATGACCGCTATAAGTTATTCTTGTACCCCTATCTTTAGTTACTATCTCCGAGCTAGACTGCTCCTCTGGTCCTTCTAAGATGCTTGTTCTTCCAGATGCTCCTACATTAGAAACACCTCCACCTTTGCTGCCAGTAGCTTTTTCCGCTCTAGTCGTTATCCTGTCTTCTTTGGCTTTAGCCCAGCTTATGGTACGAAGTAGGAAGAAAGGGACACAGAAGATCATAATCCCTTGGAAAACCACACCCCAACTTGGAATTAACTCTATTACCTCATTCCACACCCTTAACACCCCCTTTATAGCTGTGACCGTATTTTTTACCGAAGATGGATAATTCATGCATACAAAAAAGACCCCACAATATGGGGTCTTCGGCTTCGACAAAGGTTCTGTTAAAGAAGTGTCGGATACCAAGCCTTGGACGTTCGGCTGATGTGATTAAAATTTATTGCGGCATCATGCGAGTGGTGATCGCGATGCGATTCCATGCATTGATTGTAACAATTGCCATGATGATCTCACCAAGTCGCTTAGTATCGAAATGGCGCTCCGCTTCCGAATAGACATCGTCCGGTACATGTCCTTGCGTCACGAGCGTAACCGATTCGGTCAGCGCAAGCACTGCGCGTTCCTCGTCGCTGTAGAACGGCGCTTCACGCCATGCGTTCAGCATGTAGATGCGCTGTTCCGACACGCCTGCCTTACGAGCATCCTTCGTATGCATATCGATGCAGAAGGCGCAGCCGTTAATTTGTGACGCTCTGATTTTGATTAACTCCAATAACGACTTCTCCATGCCTGTCGATTGTACGAACGCTTCAAGACCCATCATCGCTTTGTATGCGGCTGGAATTTCACCGGCCAGATCCATTCTTTGTTCCATGTGGATAGCTCCTCTCCGGCTGTAGACCGGTTATCTTTTGATTGTTTCACTACTAAGACAATGCAGAAGCTCCTTTTGTGACAGGTTACCCTATTCGTTGTAATTTATCGGGATTGAGTACGATATAAATATGCTCGATCCGCTCCCCTACCGCATCAAGCTGGAAGCTGATCGCCTTATGCGGCCGGCCATCCCGAAAGATGACGATGCCCAGCTGGCCGTTAAGGAGCACCATACTTTGCGAATCTCCGAGGAAGCCCTTCGGAATTACGCCTTCAATGAAAGCTTGAACACGATCTCTGCCCGTAATGGTGAAGATCGCTGCGCGAACTTTACCGCCGCCGTCCGACGTAAGCAGCGCGTCCTCGGTCAGCAGGCTGACAAGCGCATCGACGCTGCCGCCTCGTGCAGCTGCGAGGAATGCTGTCGCAAGAGGTGCTGCCTGAGCCGTGTTGCCTGGCAGAACGGGTGATTGTTGATGCAGCTTATCATTAGCGCGGCTAAATATTTTTCGACAGTTGGCTTCTGTTTTTCCTAATACATCGGCAATTTCGCTATATTCGAAAGCGAAGGATTGGCGCAAGATGAAGACGGCTCTCTCGACAGCCGACAAATGTTCCAACATGACGAGCAGGGCGTAGGATACATTTTCATCGTGATCGAAGAGGTCGGCAGGATTATCGCCGCCTCCATTCGTAAAGCTGACGAGCGGCTCCGGCAGCCATGTGCCGACATATTGCTCTCTCCTTATACGGGCGGATTGCATATAGTTGATGCAACGATTTGTAGTCATACGGATTAAGTAAGCTTTCGGATGGGTGATATCTATAGTTTGTAGCTTGCTGTACTCGATGAATACATCTTGAACGAGGTCCTCTGCATCTGCTATAGAGCCGGTCATACGGTAAGCGATGGCTTGCAGCAGAGAGTGATAGTTGGTATATGCGACCTGAAAATCCATACGGGCTAAACTCCTTCCTTCTAAAGCTGTGCCTTTCATACTCACGGCTCACCACGGCTTGAGATCAATATAGCATCCAAATACAACTAAATTCCAATCGCTTGAATAACCTTATTCAATATCCCTTGGTAGGCTGCTATAGGACGTAGGCCAACCAACTTTTCTATTGGCTGCCCATCTTTATATACAATGACTGTAGGCATCCCCATAACACCAGCTTCCCCAGCCAGATCCGGCAATTCGTCACAATTCACCTTCACAATAGAGACATCGTCTCCATATTCCTGATGAAGATCTTCCAAAAGAGGCAGCAGCACCTTGCACGGGGGACACCATGGCGCACCGTAATCTACCAATACCGTTCCACCACCGCTTATTTCTGCTCGTACCCAATCAGCGCTATCTGCATTTGTAATAGCCATTTGTCATTCCTCCTAACAGTTTTCAATACCAGCAGTACCTACTCCAAGTTCTCCAGTTTACATGCACCTAAACTACTCTCGTTCTGCTCTTGCAAGATAGATGCCATTCTTTCTTCCAAATTGCGTTTGATCTGATTCAGTTCTACAAGCTGACGTTCAATATCTTCAAGCTTACTGCGGTATAGTGGCATCACTTCTGCGCAGAAAGCTTCTTTGTTCTTCAAGACACAATGTAGAAAGCCCGCGATCTGCTCTGTGGACAGACCCAGGTTCAAATATAATTTTATCGTTTCTACCGTCTCCACAGCGAGCGGAGAGTACTCCCGATATCCGTTGGCCTGACGGATCGGCGAAATTAATCCCTGACTCTCATAATAACGAAGTGAACGGACGCTTACGCCCGTCAGTTTAGCAAGCTCACCTATTTTCATAGCATTCTCCCCGGGGTTCATGAGAATTGTTCTACACCAGTATAAACCCTGACATCAATGTAAGAGTCAACAAAAAAATCCAACCGTAGTTATCCCACAGTTGGTCTCATTTATAATCTTACAACAAATATATCCGATTATATTCTACAATAATCCTGCTGCCCAAAGCCCACCTCTACGAATCATTTCGCGGAATGGCTCTACTGAGAATGAAGGTAAATGATGCCCTGGCATTAAATAAACAACCCGGCCCAAACCAAATTCGTGACACCAAGCCGCTTGGCGCATAGCTCCCTCATGAGGATATTCAGCGAGCACCGTCGTTTCGAAATAAGGATGCCTCTCAAAATAATACGGCTCATCCTCGATCACAAATTCTTCTATCCCCTGCATAATGGGGTGCTCGCGTGCGGGTATAGACATCTGTAGCGAAGTGTATTCTGGATGATGAGTGAAATGTGCGCCCAGCATAGCACCTAGCTCCTGATTGCGCTGTAAGGAAATTCCGTTATGTACCACTAGTAGTCCGCCCCCGCCAGCCACATAGGAGAGCAAAGCACTGCTTTGTTCTGCCGGGATTTTGTCATCAGAAAATTCGGTGTAGGAGATTACCAGCTTGTAATCAGACAACGTTTCTTTATTAAGCAACCCATGATCCTCTGAAGAGAAAACCTGTAGGTCATTTGCAAGTATTTGCTCGATCTCCCGGTCCACACCTGCAAATGGGTGATATTTAACCTCCGAGTAGCTTCCAAGTGCAAGTGCTTTTAGTGTAGACATGTTATCAACGCCCTTCTTCTTATCCTATTTTGAGATATCTGTTCTACCACGACCAAGGGCTGCCATCCGTATCCAGATAGGCCGGTTCCTCGCCCATATATTTTTTATAATTCAGAACAAGATCGATAATCTGCTCTGCCGACTGGTCCGGAGTCATTTCCGCTTGCTCATCCTTCTTCCCATGCATATAAGTCTGCAGCCAGCCAGGATGGAACACCATCACTTGACCCCCAAGCGTTTTCAGATGATTATGCATCAAGGAGGACTGCATATTCAGTGCTGCCTTCGACATACAATAGCCATACATGTTGATGCGCTTATTTCGGGTAATACTGCCTGCCTCCGATGAAATATTGACGATTAATTTATCCTCACTTTGTAGTAACAGTCCCATAAGTGCATTGCTGACTCTTAACGCGCCAAGCGTATTTACATTATATATTTCTGCCATGCCTTCATCATCCAGTTCCACCAGCACAGTAGCATTATCAGCAGAACGAATAATACCTGCATTATTAATTATAATATCGACATATCCAGTTTTACTGGATATTACTCGTGCAGCCTGCTTTACACTATCTTTATTGCTGATATCTAGGGGAATAAGCTCCAACTGTTCAGGATATCGCTCTTTAAGCGCTTTCAAATCTTCTGATTCTTTCAAAAACTGTCCTGCAAATACTGAGAACTGTTTGGCTAATAACGAACGTACAAGCGACAGTCCGAGCCCCTGGTCAGCTCCAGTTACACATGCAACTCTCTTCATTCTTCTGAACACTCCTATCTCGTAGCGATATGGTTAGGCATGTTGCTTCTTTTCACCTTAGCATGCGATACTCTTTTTTTCAACGCGACTGGATTCAGGTATAGCACCTCTTGTGCAAGCCTTTCAGAATCCTTTTTGTTTTAATTTTGATATATGTTACAATCATGATTACAGGTTGTTAACAACACAATTGTTAGCAAAATAACGATCCCAGGAGGGTGATATCTATGTCTATTCAACAACTCCATACGCTGGAGGATCTTGAGCAATATGTAGCTAAGCCTGGCAAGAAGCTGCTGTTCAAACACAGCACCACCTGCCCGATTAGCGCTAAAGCTAATGAAGAGTTTCAGGTTTATCTGAAGGATGCGGATACTGCTGCAGCAGTGGTCTTAGTCATCGAGGATCGTTCCGTTTCTAATCAAATTGCTGAGGATTTTGGCATCAAACATGAATCTCCACAACTCTTCCTGCTTGAGGACAATGAGGTTCGTTGGAACACTTCCCACTGGAAGATCACACGAGATGCTATTAAAGAGGCTGTGAACCAATGAGTGAGCCAGTGATTGTCTATTCAACCGCAGGGTGCAGTGACTGTAATTTGGTTAAAAATTATCTTACGGAGCAGGGTGTCCCTTTTGAAGTAAGAGATGTTATGACCAGCACAGTCTATCAAGAGGAAGTTGAGAAGCTTGGATTCATGGGCGTTCCTGTCACCGTAGCAGGGGATCAAGCGATCAAGGGATTTAATCTTCCTGCGCTGCAAGCACTCATCGAAGCTGCCCAATAATTCAGCTATTAAATTATTCAGCACATGATGTAATTCATAGCTGCAAAAAAGGGTATCCTCATAGCCAACCGGCTTGAAGGTACCCTTTTTCATTAGTCATTGTCTATGCTTCCTCACGTATGAGATCTGCCACGACCAGCACATCCACGTTTCTGGCAGAACGCAGAATCTGCTTGGTAACATCGCCGCGAAGACTTTTTCGCAGCCATGAGCGCTGTGATTGACCGATAATAATCTGAGTGCTCTGCAAAGCTTGAGATCTTTCAAGCAGCAAGGACGCCACTCGGGCGGGGAGCACGTTAGGAATCATTTTAAACGTTCCACCCAGTCGTTCCGTCAATTCCTTTAAATCATTTATACGTTTATCATAAACGGGTCCATTCTGTTTAAGTTCCTGCACATACGTAACATACCAGCAAGCTTTTAGACGATATGCAATCCGAAAACCACGCCGAATTAAGCGCTCCGCATGATCCCCCAAGGTGATACATACATAAATGACTTCCTGACGCCTCCAAGGCCCCCGTAGCGAACCGACACGCTCCCAAGCTTCTAACCGCTCATCCACATCATCAGCAATTTCCCGCAGCGCCAGCTCCCGAAGAGCGATCAAATTCCCGATTTTGAAAAAAGCTCCCAGCGCCTGGTCCACCTTGGCCATGGCATATATTTTTCCGTCCTTCATCCGCTCTTGAAGCGTCTTAGGGGATACATCAATAAGCTCTACCTCGTTCGCTCGCTGCAGGATACTGTCTGGAAAAGTCTCTCTTACTCTAACTCCTGTAATTTGCTCTACCGCATCATTCAGACTTTCTAAATGCTGAACGTTCACGGTTGAGATCACAGATATTCCCGCATCCAGCAGCTCCATAACATCCATGTAACGCTTCTTATGTTTGCTGCCTGGCATATTGGTATGAGCGAGTTCATCCACTAGCACGACTTCAGGATTGCGCTTAATAATAGCTGCCGTATCCATTTCCTCAAGGACAGTCCCGCGGTACTCCATACGTAGACGTGGAAGGATCTCCAAATCGCCGATTTGTTCAAGAGTTTCTTTGCGGCCATGCGTTTCAAGGAGTCCTATCACGACATCGATCCCTCTCTTCAAGAGATCATTTCCTTCACGCAGCATCTTGTAAGTCTTGCCCACACCGGGAGCAGCCCCAATATATACCTTAAAGGTTCCTCCGCGAATCGCATCGATTTTATCCTTTACTTCCTGACTGCTTAACCTGTGATAGGCATCCGCTTTCCGTTCATTACGACTCTGCCGGGTTGGAAGTACACGTTCTCCTTCACGATCTGCGCGATCCGCCACGAAGAACACATCCACACCTCTGATTTGCTTCAGTAACGAATTAGCGATTGAGCCTTTCCATAATTCCTGCCAAGCGGTCTGCTTGGAGTGTCCCATAACGATTCGGGTAATATTGTGTTCGATCGCGTATTTTACCAACAGACGTGGGATCTCCCGCTTCGAGCGAAAGGTGATCTCCTCCATAGAGGCATCAATCTTCTCGGTCAGCTTCCAGAGGGAACGCTTAAAGGTAGCTGCTTCCTTAGAAAGGGTGAGACCCTGCTTCCAGAATGACACTACTGAAAGATCGCCATTTAACCGCTTGGCAATCTGCTGTCCACGCCGGATATGGATCGAGCCATTCCAATAATACTGTGCGGACACCAACACCTTCTCTGCGATCCCCGAAGCTCCCTGCAGCCCTTGTTCTTCCCGGTGTTTCTCCAATGAATCATTAACATCCTCAGCGACCATCCGAAGTGCCAGCTCCCGCAGTTTGCTTAAATTACCCTTGTTAAAAAGCGATCTCTGCTGGCGCTTCCCTAAATGTCCTTCGGACAAGCGCTGAAGTATCTTTTCTGGAGTCACATCAATTAGAACGATATCATCGGCAAGGGCAAGCACCTCAGCGGGAAGAGAATGCTCTACCTCAATCCCGGTCCATTTCCGTGCCAGATCCGCAGCACCTTCCAGTTCGTATACGTTTACAGTTGTGATGACACTAATCCCATTGCTCAATAAATATTTGATATCGTCCAGTCTTCCAGACCTCTCCGCACCCTCGCGGTTCTGGTGCGCCAAGCCGTCAGTAAGCACAACTTCAGGATTACGTGCCACAATAGCTTCCACATCAAGATCCTTCTTCTCGATATCCTTCTGAAACCAATGAATACTTGGAATCCGTTCCAAATCGCCCAGCTGATCCTTAGTTTCTGGACTCTGATTCGTCGAAACCGCACAGATCACGACATCGATTCCCTGCGCTTTTAGCGCCTGGCCCTCACGCAGCATCTGATACGTTTTGCCCGACCCACTGACCGGACCAATATAAATCTTCATACGTCCCCGATGCAGCTCATAGATCGAGAGCAGCAGTTCCTCCGGCGTCTTCCTCCGGTATGTTCCCATCAAGACCACTCCTTCATAAACCCGATCATGCACTAGAAAGCAAGATATCCCTGCCCGATTCTAGAGATCTGGCAGGGACATTTGCAATATTTATTTGTTCGATAGTTTCAGAAGATCCATGTTCAGCTTCAACACATTTACCCGTTCTTCACCGAACAGCCCCAAATCACGACCCTCGGTATGCTTATTCACGAGCTCTTCCAGCTGTGTGGCAGGAATACCCGTTAAATTGCTAATCCGAGGAATCTGTACGATAGCCGAACCAGGTGTGATATGCGGATCAAGCCCCGAACCCGAGTTGGTCACCAAATCGACGGGCAATTTGTTCACGGGCACATCCGGGTTATCGAGCTGCCACTGCGTAATGAAGTCCTTGGTCCGCTGAAGCATATCCGGATTGGATGGAGCGTAGTTATTGGAGCCCGAAGCTTCTGCTTTATACTCAATACTGGACACACGACCATGAAATAAAGCTGGATTCGTAAAGTTCTGACCAATGAGCTCCGAGCCTACAACTACTCCAGCATCATTCTTAAGCAAGCTACCGTTCGCTTGCGACGGCATCAGAACCTGGGCAAGCGCTGTAGTCGTCAGAGGATAGATCACTCCGCAGAGAACAATAAATACTAAACTTAGTCGTAGAATAATAAAGAAATAAGCACCTTTCGATGATGACAACTGCTCTTCAGTGTCCTCAATAGAGTTTCCGTTATTCACGATGCTCTCACCCTTCCAATAATTAGTCAACACGTCTTTAAATCCATACACTTACGATCATATCAATGAGCTTGATGCCCGCAAAAGGAACCACCACTCCACCTAGCCCATAGATAAAAATATTTCGTCCGAGCAGCTTCGTAGAGCTCATAGCTTTATACGAAACACCCTTCATAGCCAGCGGAATGAGCAGCGGAATAATAATTGCATTAAATATTAATGCGGATATTATAGCCGAGCTTGGCGAGCCCAGTCCCATCACATTCAGGGCTTCCATTTCCGGAATGGCAATCATGAACATCGCCGGAATAATGGCGAAATACTTTGCAATATCATTCGCAATACTAAAAGTTGTCAACGCGCCCCGCGTCATCAGCAGCTGTTTACCAATCGCAACGACCTCAATAATCTTCGAAGGGTCGGAGTCCAAATCTACCATATTTGCTGCTTCCTTAGCAGCTGTAGTACCACTGTTCATGGCTAAGCCCACATCAGCTTGTGCAAGGGCCGGGGCATCATTTGTACCATCCCCTGTCATGGCAACCAGTTTGCCCTCGTTCTGTTCGCGGCGAATAACTGCTATTTTATCCTCAGGTGTACTTTCAGCGATGAAATCATCTACACCCGCCTCGCGAGCAATCGTAGCGGCGGTCAGCGGATTGTCACCCGTACACATGATGGTCTTGATCCCCATTTTCCGCAGCTCATCAAACCGCTCTTTCATGCCTGGCTTAACGGTATCCTTCAAGTAAATAAGTCCATAGATCCGATTATCTACCGCAACCGCTAACGGGGTTCCCCCCATCCGAGCGATAGCATCAGAATTACTGTCAAGATTCGCGGGAATGACTCCGCCTTTCGACTGTACCCACTTCTTCACGGAGTCTACTGCGCCTTTACGTACACAGCGTCCATCTTGCAGATCAATACCACTCATCCGGGTTTCCGCCTTAAACTCTACGAATTCCCCACCTTCAGCAAGCTTGCCGTCATAGCTGCGTTCCAGCTTCTTGGCCAGCTCAACAACAGATCGACCCTCAGGCGTCTCATCCTTTAGAGAACTAATGGTCGCCCATGCCGTAAGCTCAGCTTCGGATTCATTTCCGACAGGTACAAATTCACTCGCCATCCGGTTTCCGAAGGTAATCGTACCGGTCTTATCTAAGATCATCGTATTAATATCGCCGGCAGCCTCAACGGCCTTCCCTGACATCGCGAGTACATTAAACTGGGTCACCCGGTCCATACCCGCTATTCCGATTGCGGAGAGCAGTCCCCCAATTGTTGTCGGGATCAGACAGACCAACAAGGCGATCATGACAGGAATATCAAGATCAACGCCTAGATAAGTTGCAATCGGCCGCAAGGTCACTACTACTATCAGAAAAATTAGCGTCAGACTGATCAAGAGCGTATTTAGTGCAATTTCATTAGGTGTCTTCTGACGTTTCGCCCCTTCTACAAGGGAGATCATTCGATCTAGAAACGACTCACCAGGATCGCTTGTAATTTTGACTTTAATCTCATCACTGACGACCCGTGTGCCGCCTGTAACGGAACCAAAGTCCCCGCCAGCTTCCTTGATTACTGGGGCAGATTCACCAGTAATCGCTGATTCATCTACGGAAGCCAGCCCTTCAATCACCTCACCGTCACCAGGGATGAGTTCTCCCTGACTGACGATGACGATATCTCCTTTACGTAGCTCGGAAGAAGAGACTGTCTTCACCGCTCCTCCAACCAGTTTGTTAGCTGTGATATCTTGTTTTGTTTTCTTGAGCGAATCTGCTTGGGCTTTCCCCCGGCCTTCCGCCAGTGCCTCAGCGAAGTTCGCAAACAGCACTGTAAATAGCAGAATGAACAACACTGTGATATTGAAGCCTATCGATTGCTCTGCATTAAAATATCCAGGAGCCAGCACCATGAGGAGGACAATGATCGTACCGACCTCTACCACGAACATGACTGGATTTTTGATTAGTGTTACTGGGTTAAGCTTTATAAAACTATCCTTTACAGCGCTAAGGAGTATGGGTCCCGTCAGCAGCTTTTTTCTTTTTACAGTACTCATCTTATTCTCCCTCTTCCTACCGTAAGGTTAGATATTCTGCAATGGGGCCGAGTACAATGACCGGCAGGAACGTCAGCGCACCGATAATCACTACGGTACCAATCAGAATCCCCGTAAACAGTCCATTGTCTGTGCGGAATGTGCCAATCGTCTCAGGAACCGGCTTCTTCTTAAGCAGAGAACCTGCTACTGCCAGCATTGCGATCATAGAGACATAACGACCTAGCAGCATGACAATCCCGGTTGTAACATTCCAAAAGGTTGTGTTGTCCGCGAGTCCTTCAAATCCTGAGCCATTGTTCGCGGCAGAAGAGACATATTCATATAACACTTGGCTGAGTCCATGGAATCCAGTGTTCGTAATCGCCCCTTGCCCCAAATCGGTCAGGAACGCAGCTGCGGTTGGCACAAGGATAATGAACGGATGAACAAGGATCGCAATGGCAATCAGCTTCATCTCCTTGGCCTCTATCTTCCGTCCGAGGAACTCCGGTGTCCTGCCGACCATCAGACCGCACAGGAAGACACCCAGAATCGCATACATCAGCATATTGATCAGTCCGACACCTTTACCACCGAAGACATTGTTGAGCATCATCAGTGCCAGAGGCGTAATGCCTCCCAGCGGTGTCAGCGTATCATGCATATTGTTAACACTACCTGTCGTAGCTGCGGTTGTTACTGAAGTAAACAAGGAAGATTGCGGTATGCCGAAGCGTACCTCTTTACCTTCCATGCTACCTTGTGAAGATTCGATTCCTAGTGCATTGATCGCCGGATTACCCTTTGATTCAGCATAGAAGTTTAGGCTTAATAGCAGAACAAACAAGGTCATCATTGCGGTAAAAATTACCCAGCCCTGACGTTTGTTCTTGGCAAACAATCCGTACATATAAGGGAGCGAAGCTGGCAGCATCCACATAGAGAGAATCTCCAGAACGTTCGTTAGTGGATTAGGGTTCTCAAAAGGATGGGATGAATTGGCCCCGAAGAAGCCGCCACCATTCGTGCCCAGATGTTTGATCGATTCCAAAGAAGCTACTGGACCGATAGCAATTTGTTGTGTTTGGCCCTCTAGTGTAGTGACTTCAAGTGATGGCTTGAGCGTTTGTGGCACATGCAGTCCTACCAGCACCAATGAAACTAACAAAGCTAGCGGAATGAACACACGAATATGTGCTTTGACGAAATCCTCGAAGAAGTTCCCGACTGATTTCCGTCCTGTGATTCCTCTGACAAAGGCAACCGCAACAGAAAATCCGCTCGCTGCAGATGTGAACATCATCATCGTGATGACAGCCATTTGTGAAAAATACGAAAGCCCTGTCTCCCCGCTATAATGCTGCAGGTTCGTATTGGTCATAAAGCTGATCACTGTATTGAATGAAAGCGTCTGTTCCATATCCGTAATTCCATTCGGGTTTAACGGCAATCCCCGCTGCAATCTAAGAACAATATAACTGAAAGTAACCAATACGATATTTGTTAACACAAAGCTGAGCGCATACTTCTTCCAGGACATTCCGTCCCGTTTTTTCAGGCCGATCAGCTTATAAACTCCTTTTTCCATGCCTCCAAACCATCGATCCGTACGGTTCGGTTCATTAGAAAATACATGATATAAATACGTGCCCATCGGCTTAACCAGCAAGATAAGAATTACGATTACAGCAACTATTTGCAAAATGCCCATGAATGCCCCTCCTTAAAATTTCTCCGGATGAATCAATGCGTAAACCAGATATAGAAACAGCAGTAGGGTAACAGCGATTACTAGAATCACAGCTTATCCCTCCCTGTATCCTCAACTACACCTGCGCACCAGCGCATAAATCCATAAAACAACCCGTAAATTACAGCTAACGAAGCCACCATATACAGATCCATCATATCTCCCGCACTCCTTCTTTTATCCTTGATGAGGTGATTTATCTACCAGAAAATCAGCATCACCACTGTGGGAATAGATTACATAACTCGCGCCAAGTCTTTTATAGACCAATCTAGGATTTATTGAACTTGTGATTACAAAAATCGGCTGCGTCGTCCAGGTGCGGCACATCTGAATATAGCGGCAGCATAACGTAAAGCTGCTTTCGAACAGATATACCCGGCCTACCGGGAACGATGGGCGAAACCAAGTATTCTGATGGCGGGTATCTACTAAAATAACTCGCTCAATCCCCATCTCTTCGAGTAGGGCTTTCTCAGCTAAGTTGTTGGTCAACCCCGCCATCTTAATGCCTCTGAATTTCAATAGCTTAATGAAATGTTCGCCAGCCTTCGTTGGCGCACATACCAGTACGTATTCATTCTGATCCGTCATCTCTTATTCTCCTCAAATGCTTTACTTGTAAGATCAGAGAGTGATCACCCTAATCTTTGTAAGAAAAGCTACCGCTAATAATGAATTTAACGACCTCTTCGTGAGGGCTCCATAAATGCTTTGCTTAAAAAAGCACAGCAAAAAGCCACAAAGGATTCTCCTCTGTGGCTCGCTAGCGGTCACATTGCACTCATCCTCTCTCCATACGCTTACGAGGTTAGCTGTCGGATTCGGGCGGTGAGAGTCGCCCTACCTGTATAGATGCGAGCTCACTCGCACCCTCTACAGGATTCACCCCATAACCGGCTTCCGACTCTCACATCGTCTGCCGATTGTTGGTTCCCCCGCTTTCCTTAACGGAAATTAAGCGGATCAAATATTCGATTGTTGTTGAAACAGGAGTAATCATACCCTTATGCAGGAAGAATTGTAAAACCTGAATGATGGCAAAATAATGCAAATTAAAAACCATTTTCCCATTGGATAGCGCTTACTTGATATCCAATCTCTCTATATCTCTTGTTTACTCGAGTTTGGATCCATTAGCGAAAAGCGGGCATGCCATGTGATTTTATTCACCACAAATTGAGAAATCTCCAAAAATCGCCCTAATAGGTAAGAAAACAAAAAGCCGAGATTAAGCGAGGAAGAGGCTCGATAACTCGCAATAAATACCTATTTGGTTCTCTTTTTCGTCGTAGTCGGCAGGATATGGTTTAAATTGCGCTCAAAAGAACACTTTCTGTTTTTACAGAAACACCTTGAAAAGAGTATGATTCGGGTTGAATCTATTTCACGAAATACATTCAACGCTGAGTTCCTGCATTTGCAGGGAACGGGGGAACCATCAGGCCACATGGCCTACTTGGGGTGAATCCGAAGGAGACTGTTCAAGTCTCACATAGGTAGGGCGACTCTCACCGTCCGAATCCGACAGCTAACCTCGTAAGCGTAAAGAGAGAGACCCTTGATCCGCCACGCTTTGGTACAGGTGTGTGTATACCTGTATTCCAAAACCGCAGCAGAGGTCCTCCTCTTGCTGCGGTTTTTGCGTTACCTGAATCTATAGGGTGATAGCATGCTGGACGGGGTGAAAGGAATGAAACACTATTATTGGGGAACTCAGAAAGGGCTGCTTGAGCCGATAAGTCTAAATTATGTTTGCTTTGGAGCGTTATGGTTCGAAGAGAATCATCACAGAACGATTGTCGGCTACGCATTTGGTCAGAACCAGATTGAATCACTGCGCCATTTCGGCAGCCCATCTACCTGTGAACACTGTATGGACCGAAGAATAATATACGAAATATATAAAAATATCCGAGAAAAGCAGCAGCTGCAGGATTGGTCTGCACACCAACGTTTTCCGTGGCTCACCGCTTTTAAGGAACCTTGGAAAGATGTTGCTGTCGGTTGGTACGTAATGAGATCCCGCAACACCTTTCCCTTACATTTATCCGTTATACGCAAACAGAAATTTCGATTATGGCTGGAGCATGCCGCAGTCTGTGAGAATGAAGCTGAAATGCTCGCCTGTATAGAGAAGGCTAACGTCGCTCACCATGTTGATCTTAAGCTTTTGGAAACCTAAGGAGGAGAAATCTGTCATGGACCAGCGAAGACTATCTCGCATAGAAGTATTCGTCTTTGATTCACCTGAGCCTATTCACTATGGAATGGAGGCCGATCCAGGCAGCCGTTATGGCATCCTGAAGCTTACCTGTAAAGGAGGTAGCAGCTGGGGGGCATGTCTTATCTCTGCCAATACCAAAACCTTCGACCTCATTAAATGGAGCTCTTTTCTCAGAATGATTTACCATTGTCGACTTGAGGAAGCTATAGATCGAGTGCATACCCATGGTTCAGAGTGGGATCAGACTCAGTTTGAACTAGTTCAAGGTGCATTACAGGATTTAAAAGCCAAGCTGCAGGGTAAATCCTTGGCAGGGCATATTGAGCAAGGTCGTCTGTACAGAGCTGTCGCCGGCGGGAGAGACTCCAGAGGAGGGCGGCTATACTATAAACCGTCTAAGGCTATATCCAGTGTTGCGCTTCAAAAACATAGTTATCCAGAACCTGATACCACCGAGCTTATCAACAAATCCATTTCTTACTTTTCTATATTATAGGTTCATCCCATAACTCATTTTGAAAGGATCGTGTTTATCATGCCTGACCCCTTACCTGCCGAATCAACCCGCAGAATTATATTTGCAGAGTGTGTTCAAAAGTATACGAATGATATCTATACGCTCAGTTCCATGTTGTTACAACAATCAGCAGAAGCCGAGAAAGTTACGATACGTACTTTTAAAGAGCTTCATAAAATATTCCGTCAAAAAAGCTTCGACAGCCAGCTATTCTCTATCGAAGCTTACCGCTCTTGTATCCGACAATGCGCCGATTATTACGCACGCCGGTCTCTCCTGTCTGCCAAGGCATTGCCTTGGGAGGAGCAGCTTGTAAAAGTGATGTGGTATGGCCTAAAGCTATCTTTACCTCAAATAAGCATCATCCTGCAAAAGAGTGTTCCTGTACTTAAAACGCAACTTAGGCATGTGCGGGAGCAACTGACAGCTCAAGAGGATTTGCTGCCTTGTGGTAATCTATCCGTTGTATAATTTTTCAAGCAGCAAATAGATTTCCGTCCAACCGTATTGATAGAAGGCGGCTCCGAACATAGCATCCGTGGCGTGCTGCAGAGGGCTTCAATCTTATTATAAGGCAAGTTTATACAACAGGATGAGAATGGCCCTTCTATCCACTACCGAACGGATGCTTCTTGTACTCTAAGGGGCTTGAGCCGACTCTATTTTTGAACACACGACTAAAATAATACTGGCTCTTATACCCTACCTTCACGGCCAGATCCCCGATCTTGATATTCGGCATTACGTTATCCAGAATCTCCTTCGCCTTCGATATCCGAAGCTCGGTGACATAGTCAAGGAATGAAGCACCGATTTCTTGCTTCATACGCTTGCTAAGATAGGTTTGATTGATATGAAATAGCGCTGCTACTCGAGCAATAGATAGCTCCGAATCCTGATAATGACTATCAATATACTCGGTCACTTTTTGGATAAGCACTGTTCCATCTCCTGTAAACCCGGGAAGCTCCCGCTCCTTATCCACCCTGCTTTCATGTGAATGCAAAGGATATTTTGCCTGAAGATGCTCATTGATTCGATGAAGCAGCTTGTTCAGATCACTCTTCGGCACAGGTTTTAATACATAATCGAATGCCTGCAGTTGCACGGCTTGACGCGCATATTCAAAGTTATCGTAGCCGCTGATGATGACAACCAGAACCGACGGGCAGCGTTCACGCAATATATTCATTAGATCGAGTCCATTCATATTCGGCATGTTGATGTCCACAAGACATACATGTGGTGGGGCTTCCTCCACCATATTCAATGCTTCGTTTGCACTTTTCGCTTCTCCTGCAACCTCAAAAAGATACGGACTCTCCTCAATGTATTGTCGCAAGCCTTTGCGAATGATCGTTTCATCATCGACGATGACAATCTTCCACATCTTCATTCCACTCCCCTTCCAAAGGTATTCGAATGTCCATAACGGTAATACCATCTTCGCTCTTCACTGCAAGGCCATAGGGCGCCCCGTAAGCTAGTCGAATGCGATGGTTTACACTGTATAGCCCAAAGCCTGTGGCAGAACGATCATATTTATCATCAAGAAGGGCTTGATTCATCTGTTCAAGCTTCTCTTCCGGAATCATAACCCCATTATTTTCAACCTTAATGACCAAATAATCGACCTGTTTATATGCTGTAATCGAAATTTTGCACTTTTGATCCCCAAGTGGCTTAATCCCGTGATAAATCGCATTTTCCACCAACGGCTGCAGCATGAAGCGAACGACTTGGCACTGAGCAAGCTTTTCATCATATCGAAGCTCGTAGTCCAGAATCTCCTCATATCGCACGCCTTGAATACGAAGATAACTCTCGACATGGTACAACTCCTGATCAAGCGGAATGTAGGGACTGCCTGTGCCAAGCCCTAATCGGAAATACGCGCTAAGCGCTTCCACCATCTCCACCACATTGTCTGCTCCATGTTCCATTGCCATCCACTGGATCGTATCCAATGTGTTGTATAAAAAGTGCGGCTTGATCTGCTCATGAATCAGTCTGAGTTCCATCTCCTTTCGGTCCTGCTCCACAGCGTACAATTGAACAAGCATGTCATTGAAGCTTCGCCCAAGATCACCGATCTCATCCGAGCGCGTAACATCTGCTCGTATGGTTTGGTTGCCGTTCTGTACAGTTTCCATTACCTGGCGAAGCAACTGAATTGGACGAATAATGGAAGAAGCAAGCAGCATCAGCAAGACGAAAAACACACTACCGATCAGAACGCCTACCAGTAATGCAGTCCGCTGGGTTTTGATCACCGCTAGCGATAGACTTGAATTCGGTACTTCGAGTACGAGCTTCCAGCCTTCCACATTTTGAATTGGAGCCTCAAATACACTCATGTTCTTCTTATCTGCTGCATCCTCCGCTCTATCTCCTTCACCCAGCTCTCTACAATCGACGATAAGCTGGCCTGACTGGTCATATAGCATTACATCTTGAGCAATCTCCTTCATCTTCTTGACGGAGACGGCTGCGGCAATATAAGCTACCTCATCATTCACCGATGGATTCACGCGATAGAGAATGACGACGATTTCGGCTGCATTCGCTTTGGATACGATCGGATTGCTCACCACATAATTGGAATCTGAATTCAGCAGTTTTCGATAGTAGGGTCGGTTTAGTATCGAAAAAGGCTTGTCCCTTGCTGACCAGGAATTCCCGTCAATATCTACCACGCGTATGGATTCGTACTCTACTTGCTTCTTCGCCTCGAACTTATCGATCTCTTGCAGCAATTCATCTCGTGTCCACTGATGGTCCGAAGCTAGAGAAGCAAGCATGTCTATCTCACCGATGCGCTGATTAAACCAATAATCGATCTGGTCGCTGCGTGCAGTAACCACTTGCTGCGTTAAGTTCTTATTCAAAGGGAGAACCGTATGGTTCATCTCCAAATATATCGTTACAAGCAATGCAACGAACAGCAGCAAGAAGCAGCCTCCTGCGATTAACGTTATTTTTAAGTGAATTGATTTCATTGTAATCATAGCCTTTCACAATATCCGTTTCTTACATGCCCGAAAAAGACAAAAAAACGCTAATCTGTGCAAATACATAATGCTGTACTAAATCTATAATAGGTCTTGTGCATATTTTCACATGAAACACCATTCATGTCTAGGCTAGAGATAAAGCATTTGCCTAGCAGATCTTTCTCTCCCTAGTGTATGTAACCAATTCACAACAGAATGAAGGAGATATTATGCGAACTCACACGAAAAAGCTGTTATCTATTCTGCTAGTCCTCAGTCTTATGTTCACGCTTGCTGCCTGCGGCGGTAAAGATGCAGCACCCGCTGCAGATGCAAACGGAGTTCAAGTCTTTGAAGGAGTTGGGCAAGGTAAACATGGCGATATTAAAGTACAAGTTTCCTTATTAGATAACAAGATCACTGACATTAAAGTAACAGAGCATAAGGAAAATGAAGTACTTGCAGAACCTGTTTATACGCAGCTCAAGCAAGATGTCATGGCAACTAACAGCGCAAAAGTTGATGCCGTTAGCGGATCTACGGTTACAAGCAAAGGATATCTCGAAGCCATTCAAGATGCAATTACGAAGTCTGGACTTACCCTTGCCGCTGGCACTGCAGTCAGTAGAAGCAAAGACAAAGAAGAAGCCGAGCAAACCTATGATGTTGTCGTCATCGGTGCCGGGGGTGCTGGCTTTAGTGCGGCTATCGAAGCGAAGAGCGCTGGAGCTAATGTAGTTCTGCTCGAGAAAATGCCAGCTGTTGGCGGCAACACATTGATCTCCGGTGGTGAGATGAATGCGCCTGACAACTGGGTTGAACGTGCTCTTGGCATCACAGATGACACGGCTGACTTGTTCTATAATGATACGATGAAAGGCGGAGACAACCTCGGGGATCCAAAGATGGTTCGTATTCTTGCCGACAATGCTCTAACATCTGCCGAATGGCTGCGCGATGAGATCAAGGTAGAGTTCTTACCTGATCATCTGTTCCAATTTGGAGGCCATTCCAGAAAACGTGCGTTGATTCCTGTAGGTCATACAGGTGTTGAATTGATTACCAAGTTAAAAGCCAAAACAGACGCTGATCGAATCACGATCAAAACGAATATGAAAGCCGAAACCTTGCTGAAGGACGAAAGCGGCAAAGTAACAGGTGTAACTGCGACTTCGGGTACTGGCGACAAGATCACATTCCATGCGAACAAAGGCGTCATCATCGCTACCGGTGGTTTTGGATCCAATGTAGAGATGCGTAAAAAGTATAACCCTAAAATGGACGAAAAATATATGTCTACCGATACACCAGGATCTACAGGTGACGGTATCGTTATGGCAGAAACGATTGGCGCCAAGCTGACAAACATGGAGAATATTCAAACGTATCCAATCTGTAATCCTGAGACCGGTGTTATTTCCCTGGTTGCAGACTCCCGCTTCGATGGTGCGATCCTGATTAACCAAGAAGGCAAGCGCTTCGTTGAGGAATTAGAACGTCGTGACGTTATTTCTAAAGCAATTCTTGCCCAAACGGGCGGATATACGTATCAATTATGGAATCAAGGCATTGCGGATATCGGTAAAACGATCGAAGTTCATCAAGACGAAT
The DNA here is from genome assembly GCF_001012825.1 of Paenibacillus etheri. Classification (GTDB taxonomy): domain Bacteria; phylum Bacillota; class Bacilli; order Paenibacillales; family Paenibacillaceae; genus Paenibacillus_AQ; species Paenibacillus_AQ etheri. The sequence continues at coordinate 2,283 of NZ_LCZJ02000076.1, read as the reverse complement.
ACGATCAACTCGTTAAACAAGGCTTGCTCTTTAAAGCCGATACGATTGAAGAGGCGGCTAATTTCTTCAAAATTGACGTGAACACTTTGAAAGAAACGATTAATAAAGTAAATGATTATGCGAAAACAGGTAAAGACCTTGATTTCAAACATCGCGGTGGATTGAAATCTCTTGAAAAAGGTCCATACTACATCGAAAAAGCTGTACCATCCGTTCACCATACAATGGGCGGCTTGGTGATCGACGAGAAGACTCGCGTATTGAATGAAAAAGGCGAAGTCATCCCTGGGCTGTTCGCTGCAGGTGAAGTAACAGGGGTCATTCATGGTGCAAACCGTCTTGGCGGTAATGCCATCGCTGATATCTTCACATTCGGCCGGATTGCAGGCAAACAAGTTGTAGCAGAGTAATCTTAAAAACGTGCAAGATAGTTTGTTGAGCGCAGGTTGTCTACTAACGTTCAAGCTGCCCTCTATGACATAGAAAACCGCCCTGTCAGCAACATTGCGAACAGGGCGGTTTTCTATGTATTCGTCTCTTCGTCATGAAAAAAATAAGCACTGTGACCAAAAGTGTGACCACGAAGATCTTCACGGTTTTTTTATGGTGGAGCCTAGGGGCTACGCTCGTCTAACTCGCTGCTCTTTTATCGTTCTCTGTTAGTGGAATCAAAATTGCCCATTTATTTTCTGGTACTATCAACAACTATCATTATTAGATATATCCCCATAAGCAATGGCATTAAATGATAATTACTATGAATGGGTAAGTAAGCGTTACGTAATTCAAACCCTTCTGACAGCAATACTGTGATTGGAAGGGCTAAAACAATATTAGATAACAAATTGCTTCCACGCGCATACCACATAATATACGCACAATCAGGTGCTACAGCCGCTAATTTGGGCGAATAAAAACCGATAAAAGTGTCGCAACAAAAAACATATACCAAGACGATTACCTATATTAGTGAATATTGGGTTGAAATCAGGACTATCCATAATTTTTGCTACTAAACCAAAAAAAACTCCGGTAATAATTGCATATACTATTGAAAAAACTTTTTGTTTTGTAGTTTGATTTGTTCACAATTCTAATCTGATTTAACCTATTGTGAATTTACATTACCCCCTCCTATAAAATATTTTACCAGGACTTAACCAGTTGAGAACCCTGCTGATCCCTTCGGATCGTCAGTTGATTTCTATGGTCAGGGAGCTTGTGAAATTCGCCCCCGGCTCCAGGGTGATTATTCCCTCTTTAGCTTGAAGTTCACCTTCGAAGACGTCCATATCCGCTACTCCTTGCCAAGGCTCGATGCATATGAAGGGAGCGTTCAAAGGCTGCCAGATGCCGAGGTCGGGAAAACCCTTATAGCTGACAACTACGCTTTTGGCGGAGTGCTTGCTTCTAAGCGAAATCTGCCGAGAGCTCACATTTCGGAAAATCAATGCGCCTTCGGCGAACATTTCATGGGATAAAGGCAAGATGGTCTCTTGTTTCAGAACGGGCTCCGATTTGCCGCTGATCAGCAGGCCGTCCGAATTCAAGAACAACCTTTCAAGGTTTTCCGATTCAGCGAACTCCAGATAGTAATCGTTCAGGCTACCGTTGTCATCAAGCGGACAATTGAACGCCGGGTGGGTTCCGAGCTGGAAGAAGATATCCTGTTCATCGCTATTTTCCACCCGGTAACTAAGTTCCAGTGTGCTTGCATTCAGTTTATATGTAATATATAGGTTGAATTTAAAAGGATAACTGGCCAGGGTTTTCTCATCATAAGAGAGGCGGTAAACCGCGTGGGTGTCGCTTTCTTGGACCAGCGTAAATTCGCTGCGTCTGGCGAATCCGTGATTGCCGATCTTATAGGCTTTGCAGTCCACCTTAATCTCTCCGTTCCGGGCCGCACCAATAATGGGAAACAGCACCGGAGAACGGCCTGTCCAAAACGTGGCGTCACCGCTCCAGATGTATTCAGCTTCCGGATCCAGCTTTCTGAAGCTGATCAGTTCCGCCCCAAGGGTATTAATCTCAGCTTCCGCCGAGCTGCTGCGCAAAATTTTATTCATTGTTGTACTCCCCTTTCATACTTATAGTCTAGATACCCATATTATATCAAAGTTCTTGAGGGAGTTGAGAAAAAGACAGCCAATTCATCAGCTGCCGTTTCTTCGTGCTTATTGAGCTCCCTCAGTACGATTCAGTTTTCTCATGAATGCTCGCTTATTCGCAGGATTTCACCCCTGTCAGATTTACCGAAGGATTGTTAGAGCAACCCGGTTG
>NZ_LCZJ02000074.1 GCF_001012825.1 Paenibacillus etheri | reverse complement strand
AGAAAGAAATTATCCGGTATTAGCTACCGTTTCCGGTAGTTATCCCAGTCTAAGGGGCAGGTTGCCTACGTGTTACTCACCCGTCCGCCGCTAAGTTACTTTGAAAGCAAGCTTTCAAAGTAACTCCGCTCGACTTGCATGTATTAGGCACGCCGCCAGCGTTCGTCCTGAGCCAGGATCAAACTCTCCAATTAGTATTGAAAAGAGCGATATGCTCAT
>NZ_LCZJ02000073.1 GCF_001012825.1 Paenibacillus etheri | reverse complement strand
AATGTAGACGTAAAAAAGCTCAAGAAAATGAAATCTATTATGAAATTATGTGGTAAAGTGGCCCGAATGCTTGTTGGCCTGGCCAAAAGTAACGAAGCCTACAGTTCAGTTAAAGTATTTCCGCTGGCCGCTTAAGCGCGTTATTTTCACCAGTTGATGCATTCGCAGGATGGATAAGTAGCACGGAGTATCGGGAGGCATTAAACAAAAGGGCTCGGACCCGTTCCGTTAGAAAAACCGACCTCCACCCCTTAGTTAGATGTGACGAAGGAATGAAAGGGCATAGACCCGTTGAGACATGGGAGTGAAAATCGCTAGGGGCGACATGGAGACGTGCAGAATATGGAACAAATTGGGTGATATACTCTCACCCTTATTCTTGCATGCCCTTACAGTTGTTCCAAGCCACCACCTCCTCTGTTTCCTTCTTATCTCACACTTAGCTAAACGTGAAATCCTGCGAATTCATGAGCCTGAGTGAGAAAACTAAATCATATTGAGGGAG
>NZ_LCZJ02000072.1 GCF_001012825.1 Paenibacillus etheri | reverse complement strand
ATCGTAGCAACGAGCTTATATTTTCGCATTAATCTTCGAATCTTTTTATGATTCATGATGATACCATTCTCCCGTTCCAGCCACATCTTCACGACCAATGCTCCAGCTTTACCATTCAAAGCGTCATAGTGTTTCTTGATAAGGAAAGCGTCATGTTCGTCTGCCTCCTCTCGCAACTGTCTGGCTTCCTCAGCGGCTTGCCAACGGTAATATCCGCTTAAGCTCACACTAGCTAGCTTACACAAATAACGCGTCATTCGCTG
>NZ_LCZJ02000071.1 GCF_001012825.1 Paenibacillus etheri | reverse complement strand
CTACTCCAGTTATCGCTTCTGGTGCTGTTATGCTCACTAGAGTCTTGTCCTGTTCTGAATCTGACTCTGCATTTACAGTAACACTAATGCTTGTTGTTAGTTCAACGCTACCTGGATTTACCACACCTGCTGGTAATTCGACTCTTCCATCTACATCGAATTTCTGCTCTTTTTTCACAGCAGGATCGTAACTTGAATTCTCTACATCCCATGTTACGTTAGCCGGCACATCTCCAAAGTTTGTTACCAATGTTACGGTTTCAGGCAACCCAAGGGCTTCTGCCGTCTTGTCTGTTCCGTAGACTACTCCAGTTATCGCTTCTGGTGCTGTTATGCTCACTAGAGTCTTGTCCTGTTCTGAATCTGACTCTGCATTTACAGTAACACTAATGCTTGTTGTT
>NZ_LCZJ02000070.1 GCF_001012825.1 Paenibacillus etheri | reverse complement strand
CCTCTTTGCATCTGGTTGTCGGTGTAGATATTGCCCAGGAGATGCATGTCGCTCGTGCAGTGAGCTATCGGGGAATTGCGTTGGGATCGCCGCTCGAGTTCGGCAACCATGACGAGGGCTTTCGCCTGTTCGGACGCTGGATTCAAGATCTGCTCAAGTCTTACAAGCTGAGCGAAATCATTGTGGGTATGGAACCCACTGGACATTACTGGCTGTGCCTGGCTCGTTGGCTCTCAAACCAAGGAATTGAGGCTGTTCTCGTTAATCCACACCTCGTTAAAAAGAACAAAGAAAATCGCGACAATACCCCATCAAAAAGCGACCGCAAAGATGCGCTCGTTATCGCGGATATGGTCAAAAACGGCTACTATTCCCCCGTACGATTCAACCCGGAAGCCTACGAGGAACTGCGGATTCTTATGGCCAATCGGGACACGGTTACCAAACGCCTTAACAGTGCCGTTAACCAGATTCATCGCTGGGTAGATATTGTGTTCCCAGAACTTCGGCATGTCTTCAAAATTCTCAC
>NZ_LCZJ02000069.1 GCF_001012825.1 Paenibacillus etheri | reverse complement strand
TAAGACCCCTTGAAGACGACGAGGTAGATAGGTTGGAGGTGGAAGTGCAGTAATGCATGGAGCTGACCAATACTAATCGGTCGAGGGCTTATCCTATACTTAAAACGCAAATTCAATTCGGATTCAGTTTTCAGGCATCAAGCCTGAATTACGCTTAAAAATTCATTCTCACTTCTGGTGATGAACCGAATTTCACGCGGCAGCGTCTGTTTCACAGACGCATGTTTGGTGGCGATAGCGGAGGGGTTCCACGCGTACCCATCCCGAACACGACCGTTAAGCCCTCCAGCGCCGATGGTACTTGGACCGAAGGGTCCT
>NZ_LCZJ02000068.1 GCF_001012825.1 Paenibacillus etheri | reverse complement strand
GGGAAATACCTATCGTGCTGAGACCGCTCAGATCGCGTATAGCGAACGTCGAGAAGGGAGTAAGTCGCCAGGTCGTTTCACCGCGGAACTGGCCGGAGAGATCAATGAGAAACTCCGACTTACCTGGTCACCCGAGCAGATTGCTGAACAGCGTAGAGCCAGTGGTCAACCCTTCGTATGCTTCAAGACGATCTACCGTTGGCTATATGCAGGTCGTCTGGTTGCAGGCGAAGTAAAGGTGCTACGGCATAAGGGCAAACGACGTAAACCACTGGAGACACGTGGTCGATTCCTCGTGGGGAAAACCATTAGTCAACGGCCAAAGGGAGTACGAAAGAGAGATTCCTTCGGGCACTGGGAACTAGATACGGTGGTTTCCAGCCGAGGAAAAAGCCGTGCTTGTGCCGCGACCTTTATCGAGCGCAAGACACGGATGTATCTGGCCCTAAAGATGCCCGACCGTACCGCTCATTCGATGGAGATCGCCTTTGGTGTTGTGGCTAGCCAGTATCCGCAAGAAACTTTCCGAACGGCTACTGTGGATCGAGGAAAGGAATTCGCCTGCTATAGCGCTCTGGAAACCTTTCATGGACTGGATGTCTACTTTGCTGATCCCTACTCATCCTGGCAACGAGGGTCTAACGAGAATGGCAACGGACTCCTTCGAGAGTTCTTTCCCAAAGGCCATGATTTTGCACAAGTTTCAGATGAGGAGCTTGCCCACGCCCTAGATCTCATCAACCACCGCCCCCGGAAATGTCTGGGGTGGAAGTCTGCTCACGA
>NZ_LCZJ02000067.1 GCF_001012825.1 Paenibacillus etheri | reverse complement strand
AGTTCGGTCCCTATCTGTCGTGGGCGCAGGAAATTTGAGAGGAGCTGTCCTTAGTACGAGAGGACCGGGATGGACGTACCGCTGGTGCACCAGTTGTTTCGCCAGAAGCATGGCTGGGTAGCTACGTACGGACGGGATAAGCGCTGAAAGCATCTAAGCGTGAAGCCCCCCTCAAGATGAGATTTCCCAATTAGTAAGACCCCT
>NZ_LCZJ02000066.1 GCF_001012825.1 Paenibacillus etheri | reverse complement strand
CCTGGGGATAAACCGGCCCAAGAAGCCAGATGGCGCTCGGAATGAAACTGAAGCATGTCCGCACCAACCTCAGCTAAAATCGCGGAAGCGGCGGTGACATCCACGCCTGGAAGAGTTCGAAGAATATCGATCTCGACACGATAGGGTACTAAATGAGAGTCTATCGTTTCATCGAACGCCTGAATGGAATGTTCCAGATGAGTAAGGTGTTGCCAAGACTGTGCGAGAAGAAAGCGATGGTGTGAGGAAAGTTTGCCTTGCAGTGCATCCATGAGTTGGGGAACTTTATTTTTGATTTGTCCTTTGACGAGGGAACGAACGGATTCCTGATCCAGTCTGCCGTTGTCCATAAGTTGACGCAACAAGGCACGCCCCGTCACACCGAAAACGTCGGAGATCACGGAAGCGAGTTTGATGCCAGCAGATTCAAGAACCTTCTGGATACGATTTTTTTCTGCGGTCATATGATGAACGAGCTTCTTCCGGTGACGTGTGAGTTCACGAAGTTCGCGAATGTCTTGAGGCGGAACAAAGCTACCCTCGATAAGACCGGAGCGAAGGAGTTTGGCGATACATTCCGCGTCGGAGATATCTGTTTTGCGCCCAGGAACATTCTTGATACGCTGAGCGTTGGCTAATCTAATCTCACAAGATTCTTCGAGAACATGGTAAACGGGTTTCCAATAAACTCCAGTGCTTTCCATGGCAACGTAGGTGCAAGAAGCAGCATGAAGCCAGGCCGCAAGTTCATGTAAGCCCTTGGACATGGTTGAAAAGGTGCGAATTTCTTTGTGGGGACGATCTTGGAGATTACCAGTTAAGAGGCAGGCCACGACCGTATCCCGGTGGACGTCGAGTCCACAGCAGTGTTCTAAAATAGCTTCCATAGAAATAACCCTCCAAACGAAAAGTATGGAGGGACAGAGTAGGCTGCTGAGAAAGTAAGGATTTTTTTACACGTGCTCATCCGAAGATGGCGACAATGGGTTGTACTCATGACCAGCCGTAGACGGTTTTTTGTACGGGGTTATACCACCATTAAAGACCTCGTGTTTCTTCTGTCCCTCTATTCATAGAATAGACAGAAATAGCTGGATTAAGACATAGATGGCAACGGGCGAATAACATTTTCATTCTGGGATGTGAGCTAATGGCTCATGAAAGTTTTTTG
>NZ_LCZJ02000065.1:100373-145662 GCF_001012825.1 Paenibacillus etheri | reverse complement strand
AAATTGAAGGTTTTTTTGGCATGCTCATTTTAACTATACCACATGATTTAAAATCACTTTACTGGTAATGTTGACAAGCTATTAGCTGGTATAGCTTAGTGCCCTGGTTTACTTTCTGATACAGTTCGATACGCTGTCTGTAACGGCAAGGTTTAGAGCCATCCTTTGCTGATGGCAGCACGTTACGTTAGTTGCATAAAGATGGTCTCCATTGCTCCCCAAGGTGCTTCTTTCTCATCTATCTTCACGAAGCCATATTTTTCGTACAAATTAACATGGTCACTGACAAGGTATACTTTATCAAAACCCAGTCCCTTTCGCGTATGCCGAGGCAGATAAAATCAACTTTTCGCTTAATCGATTGCCTCTGTACTGCTCTCCCACAAAAACAAACCCTATATAAGGTGTATAGGGAATATCAGGTATGCAGTCAGTTTTTGCTAAAGCGCAATAACCAGCAATGTGATCACCATCAAGTGCCACAAAAACTCTTTCCCAGTCTGAAAAATGGCACTCTTTCATTTGTTTCGCTAAAGTGGTTCCTGCTCTCCAAGAACATTCCTGCGCATACTCAATAACGATTTGCCACAACTTATTGCTATAAATAATCGATTCTATTTGCACAGATACTTCCTTTCTTAAAGGTAGCCATCCGCTGGATACCATTTGTTTATTCTTTTACTAATTGCTTTCCGTTATCAAAACAGTGTTCAACTCTCCTCCTATTGATAACATAACAATACAACACTTGGTATGAACTAACATGGTAAAAAAGGATTATACGAAAACATCACCACCGACAGCAGCGTGATGAACTTCTCGGCGCACATAGTGCATCTCCATCTCATACAAGGTTTATTACTATATTAGTTATCACTAGATATTTACCTTCCTTAATGACCTTGAAATCCCATTAAACTGCCCGTTATGACGGCAGGAACTTAATGTATTACTGATCCACAAAGTTAACGTAAGCCAAAGACTGCGAACTAGAGATCTTTTTCTACTCCTCATAGTCAGAAATCTCGAACTACAGTTTACATGTTTATACAGTTATCAATACTTTCTTCCACTGCAACTGTGATATAATAGTCGATACAACAAGTTATCTCACAATGACGATCAACCGAGTAATACTTTTGATAATAAGTACTAAAAAAGCCCAGCCAGCATCGGATGAGCTTATTTTACCTGTTATAAGTTCGTACTATTGACTCCGCTTATTATATCTTCCAATGGTTACGATAGTCAGCAACATCCCCGCAATTCCGATCCCCGTTAGCATCCCTTGCGAGAAATCCATTAGATTGCTTCCGTTTGACTGGATGATTTGGCTGGCGATAATTGATGAGAAAGAAGCCAAGTACAGCATCGCTGACCTTGTTCAATATCGCTCAAAGTACCTTGTGAGATGCCAATTTGCTTGGAAAAACCAATTTGGGTTAACCCTATCCGTCTTCTTAATAACCTAATGTTATCTCCAAGTTTATTCATAATTCGCCCAAATTTCCGATTCGGAAAGTGCTAATCTATATTAAGTGTTGGGATCTCCAACCTTATGAAAAGTCACTTTCCGAATACTTGAAATTTAAAGCAACAACCACCCAAATCCCCTGATTAATTAACGTTCTTCTGGATTTTCGTTGTAGTTTCTATGATAAATCTTAGATCTTATAAGCCTTCATCGCTTTTCTGATCTCTTTAATACTAGGACGTTTACCGTACATCAATACGCCCGTGCGATAGATCTTAGCAGCCAACCATCCAAAGATAAAGGTGGTAACAAGCAGGATGGCCAATGACACAATGACTTGCCAGATCGCTACTTCACCTACACCAATTCGGAGCAACATGGTCAATGGAGAGGTGAACGGTACATAGCTCGCTACCTTAACCAGCAGAGTATCCGCATTGGACATACTGAATAGTGGAACATAGAATGCTACGAAGCCTAACATCATAATTGGCATAACTGCTTGGCCAAGATCCTCTGTACGGCTGACAATCGAACCTACAGCTGCATACATCAAGGCATAGAGGAAATAACCTAGTATATAAAGAACAATCCCATAAAGTAATAAGTTAATATTAAGCTGGCCTAAATCTAGGTCTAAATCTTTCAAAATCGTTGCATTATGCGGAAGCTTAAGATTGACGACAACCGCTGCGATAATGACGCCAATTTGTAATAATCCTACCAAGAAGACACCGATAACTTTACCGAACATTTGCGCTAAAGGCGACGCACTTGTAATCAGAATCTCCATGATCCGTGAGCTCTTCTCCGAAGTAATCTCAGCTGCGATCATATTACCGGTCATCATGATAGACATGAAGAACAGCATAAGCATGGCGTATACAATGACGTAATTAATCGCCGGAGTGGATTCCTGAGACGCATCTTTATCTCCCGCAGTTCCATCAGCATTGAGCTGCTGAGTAGCTATCTGCACCGGTGTTGACATAGCAGCAATCTGCTCCTGCGTCAGCTTGTCGCCAACGATGAACTGTGTATTGGCCTGCTGAAGGGTGTTTTGGAGATAGATTTGTACATCGCCGTTCAATTCACCATCTTTACTATGGTAAGTAACGGGTGGAAATCCTTCGCCAGTAGGTTCTGCAAAAGTAACATACCCCTCTACAGTCTCTTCATTTAATGCTTTCTTTAGCTCAGCATCATCGGCAGAAGTGTATTGCACAACTTTTGCCTGCGGCATTCCTTCAGGTGAAGTATATGCCTTCAACAACTCTGCAGCCTGATTTCCTTCCTCAGCGATTACAGCAATTTGAGTCTCTGTGCTTGTTGCAGAATCGCCCTTAAACTGATCGATGATGTATGGGAGATTCATCCCAATACTGAGCAACAACACTAGAATTAACGTAGTAATCATGAATGATTTCGTTCTTACTTTATTTTTAAAGGTAAAGCCAATAATTGTCCCCATCTTATTCATGAGATTCACCCACCGCTCTGATAAAGATTTGATTTAACGTTGGTTCCTTAATTTCAAAATGCTCCACTTCACCCTGCGCCATCGCCTGCTGTAATATACGCTGTGCTGCGCCGATCTCACTGATAGACAACAGATAACCTCGCTCCTGTCGCTGCACTGCTGTTACACCTGTAATCGATTCTAATCCGGTCACTTCGTTCTCCGTACGCAACAATACTTGTTCACGAGGATACCCATTCTTAATCGTTCGAATATCGCCCTGCACGACGGTATTGGAACGATCCAAAATCGTAATATTACGGCAAAGCTCTTCAACATGCTCCATCCGGTGAGTAGAGAATAAGATACTCGTTCCTTGCTCACGCAATTCTTTTACCGTATCTTTCAGTAGTTCCACGTTAACAGGGTCCAAACCACTGAAGGCTTCATCTAGGATGAGAATTTGCGGCTTATGAACGACTGCGGCGATAAAGCCCATTTTCTGCTGATTCCCTTTGGAGAGCTCTTCAATCTTCTTATTGTAATAGTCCGGAACCTCAAACCGATCAAGCCAATAGCGAAGGCTCTTATCTGCATCACTAGCTGACATCCCGCGCAGACGCGCCAAGTAGACAATTTGATCGCTTACCTTTACCTTCGGGTACAATCCTCTTTCTTCGGGTAGATAGCCCATGATTTGCTGAAGTTCGCTGTTATACGGCTTTCCATTATACAAAATATTCCCACCATCAGGGTAAATTAGGCCAAGCACCATGCGCATTGTGGTTGTTTTTCCTGCACCATTTGCCCCCAGTAATCCGTATATTTCCCCCTTGCTAACCGTTAGGTTAATTCCGTTTACAGCGGTCTTTTCTCCATATTGCTTCATTACACTTTCCAGCTTTAAGGCTTCCATTTCTCTAGTCCCCTCTCTTGTGATCAATCAGGATAGGACGATGTCCCTGTGTCCATAAACCTAATATTTCGTCCAGTTCTAAACTGCGACTCTTGGTAACCTTTACGCCCAAGTCCTGAATGCGTTTCTCGTTCTTAGAAAATTGTTCTATGATAAAAGAAGCTACACCCGGTGTTTCCATGGTAAAGTTTATACCTCCCGGTAATTCCGCTGATAACTCAGCAAGCTCCTCTTCATCTGTAACCTGTACCCACACCTCGGTCCAAGTACCGAATAAACTGTCTTTCTCCGCCATACCCAGCAGTTCGCCTCTATGCATAAGCACGATATAATCTGCCAACCGCCGCAACTCTTCCACAATGTGTGTGGAGATGATGATCGTAGCATTGTTCTCATCCATATATTTAAGAAGTGTCTCGATCATAATCTTCCAGGCAAATGGATCAAGGCCAGAAGATGGCTCATCTAGTAACAACAGACTTGGGTGTGACGCAAGTGCTGCCGCAATTTCGAATTTCCGACGTTCACCCTTAGACATCTTAGAAAGCCTCATATGATATGGAACCTCAAAGCGATCCATTAGATCCTGAAAATACGACTCATCCCAGTTCGGATACCAATGCTGTCGAAATTGAGCTGCCTCTTCTGCATTCCAGTGGTTCTCCTCAGTAATTGACGTCTCAGGAACATAGGCAATGGTCTGCCGCAGCTCCAGAGGCAACCCGCTATCATACCTGTTCTCAAACCAATATATCTCGCCTTCCTCTGGATTGGTCAGCTGCATCAGTAGATTCAGTAGCGTGCTTTTGCCAGATCCATTCTGACCTACCAGGGCTGTAATATATCCTTTAGGCAGATTCATAGTCAGCGGTCCTATCGTCTTGTTTCGCCGCCGTTTAAGTACATTCCGCAATTCTATAGCCATCTGTACCATATGAGTAAGCGCCCCCCTCTCAATCCTTTTCTCTATACTTACGTTCTACAATCTCCATAAAAATCTGTTCAAGTTCATCCTTGCTGCAATGTACCGATCGGCCGATATCCACTGCACTTTCAAGTGCTTTGCCAACCGTTTCCCGTTTGTATTCTTCCATTGCTCCGTCACCTACATGGGATACAAAGGTACCTGTTCCTTGTCTCGTTCGCAGCAAACCTTCGTTCTCCAGATCCTGATATACGCGCCGCACGGTAATTACACTGCATTTCAGATCTCCTGCGAACTCACGAATCGAGGGCAGCAGCGTACCTTCTGTAATGACTCCGCTAATGATTAATGATCTAAGCTGAGTCTCTATTTGATGATAGAGGGGCTCTGCACTATTTTCGTTGATTTGTACCGGTATCCACATTATTTACACCTCGCCTTCCACTCTAGCGTGCTAGAGCGCAGTCCTTGCCATTCCGATTTTTTATACGAGATCGCGACTCTTCAGTCGATGGATAGTCCATTTAGAGAATAACTGCACAGATATTGTCCCCAGCAGAAGTGACCCCCACATGATCGGAGATAAAAGCCCCCACTCCTTGGAATAGGAGATACTATATAAAAACAAATTGCCTCCCCCAAGTGTAACTAGGAATGATATTCCCCAAGATGCCACTACGATTAGCACGGTTAGTGCTAGGTAAGCTTTACCGCTAAATAGATATTCAATGAAAATATATAGTCCTGTAACAATGAGCCCTACGCCGATCCAGGTAATGGCAAATGCAATATACGAGGGTAACGTCAATTCCTTTCGGAAATTCTCACCGACCAAGTAAACAATACCGAAAAACAACAAACCATTTAGAGCAAAGGAGCCTATCGCCTGAAACTTTCTTCGAGTTAATACCACAGTGATGGGAATCGGTAAAGATCGTAAGTAAGCCAGCATTCTCGTGTATGAGTCTTCACTCCAATATTTCATAGAACGACGGGAGAAGGAGAAACCGATTAATGGCATTAGCGAAAGGAGTAAAAAATCCGCTACCATCGTCCGATCCTGCTCACCTAGTACGTCATTTGCTACCAGGCTAGTCATTCCACCAAGATAACTCATGAAAATAACTGTTATTACGAGGGTCCCTAATATCTTTAATTTGTCTCCGCGAAAATCAGAGCGCAACATAAACCATGAATCTTTTAATGTTCTCATTAATGCTAACCTCGCTTTACAATGTCTTCAGCGTCTTGCGGAAGCAGATGTTCATATCTCTGTGCTTACTGTATATATCTATATACACAGTATATGTCCTTAATTTACCATTGTCAATCCTGTAAACGGAAAATATTCAAGGGGATTAGAAGCATGCGCTTCCCGCCCTTTGGAGAAGACTTTGCACGCATGGGATGCTGATCATTATTGGGATTAACTAATCAGAGGATTAAGTAGTGCTTGTGGAGAGGTTGTATGTGTACAAAGGTTGCGGAGTGAGGCGATTTTTATAGTTGCTTCGCTAATGAGCAGTAGATTGTAGGGCGTGGGTGCTGGGCACTTATGGGTGTAGTTGCTGGGCGTGTGTTGCTGCTGGACGGGTGTTGGCTCTGGGTGAGTGTTGTCGCTGATGCGGGTGTGAGGCGGATTTACGCTCTGGGCTAAAAGCTGCGGTATGACCAACTGTTGGTAGAATCAATATATAGGGAAAATCTCCCTATAATTTATTGAATTTAGCTAGAAATCAATGATTATAGGGAATTTATCCCTATAAATCCGGCTAATCTCCTTCGTTATGGCTAAAACCGTTCAATTACAGGGAAAAATTCCCTAATTATCGCCTTTTCGTGCTCAAAACCTATCTTTTTCAGGGAGGTTTTCCCTATAATTTAAGCGGATGGACCACTTTTGAGTATTTCCCTCTCCATTTTTCTTTTCAGCACTATCCCCCTTCAAGCCGCACTTAGAACCCTAAAATATTTATTCCACAGTCTAGTTTCAGTCCCCAAACTCCAGAAAAAAATAAAGCCTGTCATCCACTATCCCTATTAAGGAAATTGCAGATGCACAGACTTATTTCATTACTATTCTCACAAATTCAATTCACATGTTATTTGCATTTTCACATACTCTTTTCATATGCTACTCACACGAATTCACATGCTCTATCCACGCAGCTAACTTAAGCACCTAAAATAACTTCCCACACCGGCTTGGTGTGTCCACCTGGATACAGAACATAAAGCAACACATACACCATAACACCGGTAATCGCAGTAATGAACCAGATTATAGATGTCACTCTGCCCCACTTACGGTGTTTGGAGTACTTCGCCTTAAATCCAAGAGTTAACGTAGTAAGTCCGAATACCGCAGCTACCGTTGCCAGCACGATATGGAAGATTAGAAACACTTGATAAATGGTCTTCAGTTCATCCGGACCGCCCCATGAGGTATTTCCCACGAATAACGTTCTGGACACGTAAACAATAAAAAACAGGATCGCAGCGATAGCGGCAGCAATCATCGTCTTCTTGTGCGCTTCGCGTTTGCCCTTAATGATGAGCCACCAGCCAATAGCTACGAGTACCGCGCTGAGCGCGATGAATGAAGTACTAATGGTTGGAAACAGTGTGAAAATATCCATGATTCTCCCCCTTGGCAGTCTACCAGTTATGCACGGGTCAAGGTGCTCTCCTCGAGTACTGAGGATGGCGTCGATAATTCATCGACCTCTTGTCCGTTCTCTTTTTTATACCAATGATAGAACACATAAGCAAGCATAGAGGCAAAAATAAATTCCTGAATGAACTTCATCGCGATGCCTCCCACCTGCTGATCCACTTTTGGTGACAGCAATTCAAAGAACGCAGGACCCCCAAAATTCTGAAGTAAGGCAGAAGGATCACCCGAGATACAATAGCCCATGGCAAGTGCCCAAGTCTCCGGATCACTGTAAGTAGCATAGAGCGGTTGATCTGCAAAAATAATTAGTCCGCATGCTGGTGTCAGCAATACCATGTTTAGAAAAATAAACCCAATCTTGCCCAGTCCACTCGCCATTCGGCGCTCCGGTAGCGGATTTATCAATGTCCACCACATTAAGGCAGCTGTTAGGAATAAAACAATATAGTAGATTCGGTGAACGGTAAAATGCAGCATCACATAATCATGAATAACAGGAATATGGTACAAGGAAAATAGTCCATTAAACATTAGAGCAGCTACCACCGGTCGGGCTAAAAAAGACAGCCGGCGAAATGGATTTACTTTCAATATTTTGCGCCAGATAAAATCTGGAATCCCCAGCATAATCAGCGGCACCGCCACTAGGTATGACAAGGCCATACTAACCATGTGGAAGGAAAACATCATATGTCCTAATAGACTAACAGGACCGCCTTGTGCCAGATATAGCGCAAGCATTCCGCACACAAATAGTGCTCTTCGCCAGAACGGAACCGGAACTGAATCGGCATAACGTCCAGCAATCGGACCAATCCAAACGAAATAACCCGCCGTCAGCAGCAGCATAACCGCCAGAAAAAGCGGGCTCCATAATTCAGCAAAGCTAAAGTATTGTAATCCCAGCATAACCCTAACCTCCTAGCGAAGGATCTATTGAAACACCAAAAAGAGGGGGCATCGCAGCCCGCCTCTTTCTTTATAGTCCGTTAATTCCACCAAACCCAATACAGTGACATAACAATACAGGTACCGGCGGTAAAAAAACCACCCAGCATGAAAATAATCGGTATTAGATTTCCTTTATCTTTCAGGTGCATCCAGAAGCCCATCTGCACAATGACCTGAATGACTGCCATCACCAGTAGTAGAATAACCGCAAAGGTGGCATTCACGCCTCCAGCCGCAACAGCGGCGAAAGCAATTAAGGTCAAGACAATGGACAGTATAAAGACAACAATATGCCTCTGTGGCCCTTCATGCCGATGACGATGCTTATACCCATCGTTCTCCGGCACATGCTGATCTGTCGTCATAGTGTCTAGCCCACCTTTCCAAGTAGGTATACAACCGTAAAGATGAAGACCCATACCACATCAATAAAATGCCAGTACATGGCTGACACATACACTTTCGGTGCAGTAACTACGGTTAATCCTTTTCGCATAAGTTGCCCAATCAGGATGGAGATCCATGCAATCCCGAAAGCTACGTGTGCACCGTGGAACCCTACTAATGTATAGAATGCCGAACTAAATGCACTTGTAGTCATTCCGAAGTCTTCGTGTCTCACATATTGAGTAAACTCATAGATCTCCAGAATCAGGAAACCAAGCCCTAAGACTACAGTTACCAAAAGCCAGTTACGAAGCACAGCCGGACGGTTTCTATGCATCGCCTGGATAGCGAACACACTCGTCAGACTGCTTACCAAAAGAATGAATGTTGCAGCAGCTACAAGCGGCAGGTGAAACAGTTCATTCGCCGATGGCCCCTCATTCGTCTGATTACGCAATGCGAGAAAAGTAGCGAACAACGTGCCGAACAATACTGCTTCCCCACCTAGAAACAACCAAAAGGCAAGAACCTTGTTTCGTCCTTCGAGCGTAGCTTTTTCCGGCTCGTGAGGAAATTCTTCCTTAGAAGCTTCTGCATGTGCCGTTGTCATGTCCGCTCACTTCCTTCCAGCTCTTCAGGTTCAATATGCCATCCATGATCATCATACAGCGAACGCAACAGCATAGATCCAAACGTGATGATAAGACCGATGGCTGTAACAATATAATAATTAAACATAAAGCTCATAAAGGCGTTGCCGAAGTCATCCCGACTAAACATGAAGCCAAGTCCAGCGATGAAAATCCCAACAGACATAGTAAACGGCAATATAGTTGCAGACGGCATATGGATCGAGCCGACCGGTTCTGCCGGAGTCATGCCTTTATTTCCTGCCATCTTTTCTTTCCAGAATGCATCAATACCACGGATAAGTGGGGTTTGCTTGAAGTTATATTCTGGTGGTGGTGAAGGAATCGTCCATTCTAGTGTACGTCCATCCTCCCATGGATCATTAGCTGCATCCGCTGGCTTTCTTGAAGTTAGATAGATGTTGATCAAGAATATAATCGTACCCACACTCATCAATCCAGCACCGATTGTACTGACTAAATTCAGCAAATCGAATTGCTGATTCGGCAGATACGTGAATACCCGACGTTGCATCCCCATGAGTCCAAGGAAATGCTGTACAAAGAATGTCAAATGGAATCCGATGATAAACGTCCAGAAGGTCCATTTGCCCAGCTTTTCACTTAGCATCCGGCCAAACATCTTCGGCCACCAGTAATGCAGACCTGCAAACAGGCCAAGCACCAAGCCGCCCACAATAACGTAGTGAAAATGCGCTACAACAAAATACGTATCATGGAACTGAAAGTCAGCAGGCGCAGAAGCCAGCATGACGCCAGTGACGCCACCCATCGTAAAGGTAGGAATGAATCCTGCCGCGAACAGGTTTGGCGTCGTGAAACGCACTTGCCCGCCCCACATCGTGAACAACCAGTTAAAAATCTTGATTCCAGTCGGAACCGCAATCAACATCGTCGATACAGAGAACAACGCGTTAGCTACCGGCCCAAGTCCAGTAGTGAACATATGGTGAGCCCAAACCATGAAGCCCAGGAAGGCAATCAGGATGGTAGCAAACACCATTGAGCTATACCCGAACAGTCTCTTCCGTGAAAAAGTCGGGATGACCTCCGATATAATTCCGAAGGCAGGCAGAATGAGGATATATACTTCCGGATGACCAAATATCCAGAAGATATGTTGCCAGAGCACCGGATTACCCCCAGCCCCAACCTCGAAGAAATTAGCTCCAAGAATCCGGTCGAATGTCAGCAGTACTAAACCTACTGTAACTGCTGGAAATGCAAACAAAATAATTGCGGAAGTAATAAATGTAGTCCAAGCAAACATCGGCATCCGCATGTAGGTCATTCCCGGCGCGCGCATCGTAATGATCGTGGCTAGAAAGTTAATCCCCCCGATGAGGGTACCTAATCCGGCAATTTGAAGACCAATCGTATAAAAGTCTACACCGTGTGTAGTGCTGTATGTACTCGTAGATAGTGGGGTGTAGGCGGTCCATCCGGCATCAGGAGCGCCACCCATTACCCAGCTGAGATTCAATAGAATCCCGCCGAACAGGAAGGTCCAGAAGCCAAGTGCATTTAGAAAAGGAAAGGCTACGTCACGTGCACCGATCTGTAGTGGTATGACGGCATTCATTAAGGCGAAGATGATTGGCATGACGCCGAGGAATATCATCGTCGTACCGTGCATGGTAATAAGTTCATTAAACGTTTGGGCATCCAAAAAGTCATTCATTGGTTTGATGAGCTGCCAGCGAATCAAAAGTGCTTCAATTCCGCCGATCCCAAAAAATAATCCTCCGGCCCATAGGTACAAAATTGCGATTTTTTTATGATCGACGGTTGTTAGCCAATCCATAAGTCCTGTATGGCGCTTCACACTGTGGCCATGCCCCAGAGGCTTGGATGAATTCAAGGTATGCGCTGCTTGAGCCAAAGTTCGTCCCCCCTTTTTCGAAAGTTCCGCCCGCCTTTAGGCTAAGGCATTAGTCCAGCTTATAGTTGGCCAGATACTCAGCAATGCCGTCAATTTCCGCATCACTTAGGCCTAGATCTTTGGGGTTAGGCATCAGATTGCCCGGTTTTACGGATTGTGGATCATGAAGCCAAGTTTTGAGATTCTCCTCAATTGGCGCACCATCTTCCCTCGTGTCATCATTGAGCAGGATCCCTGCAATCGACTCCCGAGAACCAATTCCGGTCAAGTTCGGCGCATTATTAATCCCTTGATCACCTACAGCGTGGCAAGTCAGGCACGCCGCTTTGAACTTCTCAGCTAAAGCAGGATCCTCCGGCAGCACAGCTACAGGTGCTTTCATCGAATCTATCCACTTCTGGAAATCTTGTTCACTAACCGATTTCACCTTGAATTCCATGAATCCATGAGACGGTCCGCATAACTCCGCACATTTTCCGCGGTAAACGCCTTCATTAGGTGCACTAAAGCTGAAGCGGTTAATCGTACCGGCTGGATTGGTGTCGATTTTACCGGAAAGGGAAGGGACCCAGAAGGAGTGCAGCACGTCTTTAGTTTCCAGTTCAAAGGCAATATCCTTGCCTACTGGAATAATCAGATCCTGCGCTGTAGTCACCTTGTAATCGGTATACTCAAACTCCCACCAATATTGGTGGCCGGTTACTTTAACCTTAATCGCATCCTTGTCATTGGCATGATCATCTCCTGCGGCGAACACTGCTTTCACCGTTGGAACCGCCAGTACCACTACGAGGATAAGCGGAATGACCGTCCAGAGAATCTCAAGCTTGATGCTACCCTCAACCTGCTCAGGGATTTCATTCTGACCCGGCTTTCGACGGAAACGGATCAGTACATAAGCTGCAATCGTAAAGACAATCAGTAACACGACGATCATAATACTGATCGACAGCTCCATTAATCCGTAAGACAGTTCCGCCTGAGGTCCCTGTGGTCTGAGCACTGACAAGTCCTCACGGCCGCACCCGGCAAGAAAGAGACCAAACATAGCGGTCATGGGAAGGAGTCGCTTTACAGCCTGCCACGTTTTCATCATTGATCTACCCCGCTTTTCCCGATTTCGTAGGTTCCTGTTTTTTTCTGTCAATTATAACAATCACTATTAATATAAGTTTAAGGGAAAGTTTTGTCAATCGTTCACAACTAGTTCACATTGTAATTTTCGACATAATAATTCCTTGTCCCACCTGCATTTATGCGCTTTTTTTGAAAACGCAACCAAATAAAAAATGATCATTAAAGCGCATTCATTGTGAAATGTGTCTATTAATTCATTTGACTATTTTATGAGGGATAATATTTCTTATTCATAAATGTACATACAAAAAAAACCGATTCCTGCAACAAACGCTGCTCGGGCACGGTTTATAAGAATCCTCGTGGATGTTATTACTCAAAATGATGTCAAATGTAAGTGACATTCGTATCTGTTAGCTAGGAGACGGATGAATTCATCTTTACCAGCTCGTGCTCCACGACCATGGTCAGTTCTTCTTCATAGCCTCCGGTAATCCGATATTTTCGGACGTACTCCTTTACGAATTTCTTGGGATCTTTGGGACGGAAAATGCGTGTCATTTCCCGTAAACTTTCCTTGACTTCGTTATGACCTTTACTTGCCATGATCAGTTCCCTCCCAAAACATTGAAAATGAATGCTCCGTTGTAGAGAATGCATGATGAAAAGTACGCCGTAACCTCGAATGCAAGTGAAGTAACCATTACACATACGTGGCTTGCATTATCCGCCAAAACGTAAAATTCAAAGCTTCAAAGCCTTGAGATACTGGTTCGCCGGTGAAGCAGGTTCGTCGTGATTTGGGCTGAGAGTAAGGACGCCTGTTGAACGAAAGCTCCTTGACACTTTTATTACCCGAAGAGCCACTTACTGAATCACCCCTTTCGGGCCTTATCGTTATATTGTATCATATTCCGGTCCAACTTCCACCTTTCCTTGTAAAATGTGCTAATTGGAAAAATTTTATTTTTTATAGTGATCTCCGTAAGTCATATTGCTCGTGTCGGGTTAAAATACAATATGTACTACAGCAGGCCACACTCATCACTTACTACAGCAAGAAAAGGAGATCTTTATGGGCCAACCTACACCATTACTGACTTCATCTTATAACGTAGTTCCCGCGATGACTACCGCGCTACCCGAGGAAACTGCAACGCGCCTGGAGGGGCTTGAACAAGCTCATATTGCTATTCAGAAAGAATATCCAAAGATGCATAGTATGCTTATTGCTCGCCATGGCAAGCTCATCTTCGAACGTTATTACGGCAACTATCATGCCGGGACATTAAATGATCTTCGATCTGCGACTAAAAGCTTTATCAGCGCAATTACCGGAATCGCTATCGATCGGGGAGATATCCATAATATCGATGTCTCAGTTTCCAAAATACTTCGTAAATATGTTCCATACCTGCACTCCCCTCATTTATCAAAAATCACTCTCCGTCATCTGCTTACCATGACTTCCGGATTTAGCTGGATCACGGGCAAGAAGCTAGGTGAACCTTTCGTCCGGAACCTACACCGCAGTCGCCGCTGGGGATCCTTTGCCCTTAGTATGAACATTATCCCGGAGCACATCGGTCAATTTCAGTACCGCAGTATCGACTCCCATCTGATTTCGATGATCCTTAGTGAATCTACAGGTCTCGATGCATTCACCTATGCTGCTGAGCATTTATTTAGCCCCCTCCAAATAGCTCATACCGCTTGGTTACAGAGTCCCGAAGGACACAGTATGGGACATATTGGTCTGTACTTGAACTCAAGAGATATGGCTAAATTCGGTATCTGTCTGCTTAATAACGGTGTATTTGCGAACCAGCAGATCATTCCGAAGCATTGGCTGCAAGAAGCACTGACCGCACAGACTACGGGATATCCGGCTTTTGGAGATTACGGATATCAGTTCTGGATGGGTACGATGAGCGGCCAACCCTACAAGCTTGCCCACGGTCATGGCGGACAGCAAATCCTTCTCCTACCCAAGTTAGATGCGGTTGTGGTCTTTACAGCAGAGAGTAAGACAAACAATTGGAAGAGCCCCCGCAAGCTGCTGGAAAAGTATATTATACCCACAATGAGCTAAACATACTTTTTCCTGACAAGTCATAGGCTTTTAAGGAAGAAGGAATAGCGAACCAACCCCCTTCTTCTCCAAGTAGAAGGAGAGTGAGCCCTTTGTCCCCATTCAAATCATCCACCGGATTGCCCGATAATATTGCGGGCGCGCTGTGCTATTTTTTCCCTTTTATTGGCGGCGTGGTCTTTCTCGCTCTGGAGAAACGCAACCGCTTCGTGCTGTTCCATGCTCTGCAATCATTGCTTACGTTCGGCGTGCTGATGATTCTCCATGTTCTAACCGGATTTATCCCTTTTCTCGGTTCCCTGTTGAGTGCAATCCTTTCTCTTTGCAGCTTTGCTATATGGCTACTTATGATCTATCAGGCTTTAAGCAGCAGATGGTATAAGCTTCCTTGGGTTGGGGATATCGCAGAAAGTCAGATTCGGCATCTATAAACACCGCTGAACTAACACCTCTTATCGCTGAAAAGTATTCCCTTTTACCCATCCACTCCTTACAATGGAAAGACGGGCATCAACGGAATTCTACAGGCTGGAGGAATTTAAATGTATCTATTCATCATAAACCCACGTTCCGGAGGGGGCGCAGGCGGGAGGACCTGGCATACTGTAGAGGCGCTCATGAAAGAGCGGATGCTGCCATATATGACCTTGTTTACGCATAGCGCAGAGGGTGCAGAAGCCCTTGTTCTAAATACACTTATACACCGTGAGGACTGGAAAGCCGCGATTGTCATCGGTGGCGATGGCACGCTCCACAGCATTTTGGGTGCCCTTCGCGGCAAAGATATTCCCATGGCAATCATCCCTGCTGGCTCCGGTAATGACTCCGCACGCGGCTTCGGTATTCCGCTTTCGACTGAAGCCGCGCTGGAAGCTGCACTTAGCGAACGGTATATCGAAACCGATTTGCTCTCAGGCGCAAACGGGCTGACTTTAACAGCCGTTGCCAACGGCTTTGATGCTCAGGTGGCCGAGAATGTGAATGCCAGCCGTTACAAACGGCTGTGCAATGCCATTGGCGCAGGCCAACTGGCTTATATCATCGGCATATTGCATACGCTGATGACGTTTAAGCCATGCCGGGTGAGCGTTGCCTGCGACGGCACGGAGCATGTCTTTGAGAAGGCATGGCTGGTCTCGGTCTGCAACCTGCCCAGCTACGGCGGCGGGCTCTTGATCTGCCCGCAGGCGAAGGCCGATGACGGCCAGCTCGACGTCTGCGTCGTGCATGGGTGCAGCCGCGGGCAACTGCTGCGGCTGTTCCCAACGGTACTGAAGGGCAAGCATGTAGCGTTGCCCTTCGTGTCGATGCTGCGTGGACGTAGCATCGCCGTCAACTTCGCAGAGGCCCGGCCGGCGATCGGCGATGGCGAGAGCTTCGGCAAAGGGCCGCTTGCCGTGCGCTGCGAGCCAGGGGCGCTGCGGGTGCTCTCGCCGCTGGCGGCGGTTAGCGCGCAGCGCCACGCCGATCCTGCAGCGGCATGCGGCGGCAACGGGTAAACCATACCCGTGCATCACAAAAAAAACAGCAAGAGACAGGCTAATAAACCTGTCTCTTGCTGTTTTAATGTTAACTCATTCTGAATCTACACTAAAGAGTCTTAGCTAAGCAGCCCTTCCTCTTCTTCCACGAAAGAGATTCTTCCGTCCTCCAGTGAAGCGATCCGCACGAGTGATTCTACACGGTAACCCGCTTCCTGAAGTAGCCGATTCCCCGGCTGGAACGCTTTTTCGATCACAATACCAATCCCAACTACACTACCCCCTGCCTGCTCAACAATGCGAGCAAGTCCGAAGGCGGCTTCGCCATTCGCCAAGAAATCATCGACAATCAGAACCCGCTCACCCGGAGCAATGAACTTCTTGGAAACAGTAATTTCATTCGTTTCTTTCTTCGTGAAGGAGTAAACCTTTTCTACATAAATATCCTCTGTCAGCGTCAACGATTTCTGCTTACGGGCAAAAATCAGCGGAACCTCCAGCTCTAATGCCGTCATAATCCCCGGAGCAATTCCCGAAGACTCAATCGTCAGTACCTTCGTAATCTCTTCGCCGGAAAAACGGCGGGTAAACTCACGGCCAACCTCACGCATTAGAAAGGGGTCCATCTGATGATTCAGAAAAGAATCCACTTTGAGCACGCCTTGCCCGAGTACAATACCTTCTTTTAACACTTTTTGTCTCAACAGCTCCATTGTGCTCCTCCTTCTCCCATCAATGAATCCTTTCTCCCCACTTTATAGACCTGTCGGTTTCTGTGGCAATAAATTTCCTACGATAGATTTTAAATTATGGTCCTCTTTGCTTTTTTCTTGCCCGTTATCATAACCCGTAATTCGAATCTCCAAGAAATCACCCGGATTTACCGGCTTAAAGATCAACTTCTCACGGTCTTCTAATCTCACATTAAATTTCATGTCCTTGAACATTTCAACTAGCTCTGCTTCTCCGGGACTTGCTCCCTTATCCAGAAACAGCAGTCCACGCAATTTCTTAGGACCATCCTCATGCACCACTTCAAAATGTACGATACATTCCATGCTTTTCACCTCCCTGTAATAGCTACTGCGCCTGTTCTTCCTCATCATCGTCTTGATCATACATCACATATTTGCTGTGAATTTTGCTGTAACGTTGACCATAACGCTCTTCTAATTCTGCGCCGATATCCTGCTCCAGCTCGAACAGCACCATTTCCTGCGAAAAATGATTTAATAGCAGATCTACTAACACTGGGTGCTCGGTTACAACCGCTTGCGCTGATCCATCTTCATAACGCATCCCGAGCATACACCAGCTCCGATCGATCACGAATGAGAACTTCCGTCCATCTGTTCGCTGAGAATCTCCTCCGAGAGGCGGCCATACCGGATAGGCGGCAGGAGCAGCATTGCCACCGTCAAACGCCCATAAGAGTCTAACGCCTCGCAACTCCGCCTGTTCAAGTTCACTCCGCAGAAGTGACGCTTCCTCACGCCACATATCCACTACGATCTCTTGCTCAGCCATATTAAGTTGGCGAATAAGAGCGCCCAATACATTGCGGTCACCTTCCACATTATAAAACGAAGGGCTAACAGGTCCACCGCGAGGCATCTCACTTTCCATATAGGCCAGCGAAGCCTGAACCCGTCCCGAAATCATAGTCGCGAGCTCTTCTGGATTAAGAACACTGTACCGCGCAGGTTCTCCTTCGCCACATCGTACATATCCCTGCTGCGTAAGGCGTTGTAGCGCCGCATACACATTCGATCTTGAAACTCCGAGCTGTTTGGCAACCTCATAGCCAGAAGCCTGACCTTTAGTCGCAAGCTCTACCATAATTTTGGACTCCATCTCCGTGAAGCCCAAATTCCTCAGGTGCAGCAGCAGCTGTTCCATCTTGTTGTCCCCCTAAGCTGACTGAAATCCGTACTATATTTGCTCTGACCCACATCGCGGACACCATAAGGAGCCCTTGGGCAATTCATTCCGACAGATTTGGCACTGGATCATATCTCGTACACCATTGTCCTCAGTGACCGCAGATTCCTCTTGATGCTCATTCTTGTGCCATTCACCGAAGCGACGATCCAGTTCAAGTTGTCTTTTTCTTTCACGTTCGAGCTGCTCGGCTTGTTTACGTTCCCGCTCAATATCTCGTTCACTCGCCTTATATTCTTCGAGTGGCAGCTCATCATCCGGATGCTGAACCTCTGTATATACCACACTCTGCGGATGCAGCTTCATTGCAAGTTCCTTCTCTTCAGCCGTAAGCTCATCTGCGCCATAATATTGATCCTCTTCATCATCATCATTCACAGATTGAACGAATACCGGTGTAGAAGGCACCTTTCTTGAAGTGGACAGCTGTTCCAGCTTACTTCCGCATTTCGGACAAAAGTTTGCATCAAGCGCCACAATATGACCACATGAACATAACCGCTCATTTTTCAGCTCAGCAATTCGTGTCCGCAGGACTTCGATCTTTTCCTGAAGCTTGGAACAGTTACGGGACAGCTCCACCATTTTACCTTCAGCTACCGACATATCCTTTGAACGATATCCTTCATAAAAAAGTCTGCCCATTTTCGTAAATTCAACTTCCATCTCTTGCTCAACATCGGAAATAAGTCCGTTCAGCTTGCCAATCTCTACTGAGTTTTGGGCTTTTTCGGTAACCCGGCTCGCGCTATCTTTAATTTTTTTGATAAAACTCATTACAGTTCCTCCCTCTCCAGCGATACGTGTTTATATCATACCAAATGTATCGAGTAGATTCATTAATGTGCTTTAATACGCGATTTAGAGGAGAATGTTCCTATAAAATCCATACTAATTGATTTATACCACTTCACTCTTACACTTATGGATTATTTTTCCTGATTTTGAATGTTATTTTGCGTCAAGGGTTCTACATCGGTTAAAATAGAATTATCACAAATAACGAAATCGGGAGAGTTTCAGTGGAAGAACATGAGAGCACACAGCTTACGCTTAGTCAGCTACAGGTACACGTAAAGGATCTGCAACAGTGGCAAGGTAACAGCAACGAGGATTTCGCTAAACTGGTAAACGAGTTCGAAGCTTTGCCAGCACTCTATCGCCACGCGTTAAATGATCTTCAGAATAAAATCGATGTGATCAAGACGGAATGGCAATCCCGCGACGGCTTCAGTCCCATCGAACATGTCAAATGCCGGATCAAAGAACCAAAGAGTATTCTTCAAAAGATGGAGCGCAAAGGCTACGGTTTCAGCCTGGAGAACATGGAACAATACATTCACGATATTGCCGGGATGCGGATTGTTTGTGCCTTCGTTAAAGATATATACCGTTTAGTAGATCATCTTAGTACACGCGAAGATATCCGCGTGCTTGAGATTAAAGATTATATAGCTCATCCTAAACCAAATGGATATCAAAGCCTTCACCTTATTGTGGGGATCCCACTCGTCCTGCTGGAAGGAACACGCTGGGTCAAGGCTGAGATACAGCTGCGCACCCTCGCTATGGACTTCTGGGCAAGCATGGAACATATTCTGTATTATAAATTCGATAAACAACTTCCTTCGCATGTTGCCGAGGAATTGAAAGAAGCCGCGCGCGCCGCTGATGAACTAGATCAAAAAATGCTGCGTCTTCGCCGCGAAATTCTAGAGCTTTCAGAAGGGGAATCCCCTTCCGCTGGGTAGCATTAGGGAAAAAAAGAGGCTGTTTCAAGAGTAGAACTTACTACTTTTGAGACAGCCTCTTTCGTATTTCCACTTACTGCTTAATCAGACCCTTCTTCGCCCGACGCGCAGCTGATTCAGCAACACGCTGCATAATCAAAGTTAATCCCTCAATGGCTTTGGGTGTCTGCGGCAGCAACGTTTCCCAGTCTTCTGTAACCTCAGCTACTATTACCGGCGAAGGAAACGGTCTAGCCGCGATCTCATGGAATTGTGGGCCAGGCTGATGTAGCGAACCTTCAGCAGCCGCTTCTGCCAACCATTCCCCAGAGGTAATGGCTGGTCCCTTACGTTCAAGCCGAGCCAATTCCGTAAAAAGATCACTAACCGAAACTTCTTCTTCCTCTGTTTCAGCTTCGTCGCCAGATATATCCCCTTCAGCCCAAAGGGCAAAAATTCCGTCCAAGAGCTCACCTTTAGTAAATCCTCTCAGCGAAAGCGCCAGCAGTGGCTCTTCAGCAAGACGTTCTTTAATAAGCCTCAGAGTCTCCGCCTTATGCTCCACTCCCTCACCAAGGGCTTGCTCCAGCTCTCTATCTGTAGGTAGAAGCTCAAGTTCAGCCAGCTCACCTGTCAAACGCCCTTGCAGCAGAGCAAATACTTCCCCTGGACTTAGTGCTAGACTTCGCAATATTTCTTTTCTTCGAGAAGCATGCCATACCGGAACCTTCAGAGAGAGAGGTCGATCTGCTTGTTGTTCCTGAGCAGGAGCGCCGGCATTCGATTCACCCTTTGACCGTGACCCTCCCGTCACTTTCCCAGGTAGCACCGTCCATGCTGCTTTTACTAATCCTGGCACAACTTCCAACCGCATCTCTAACCGTTCACTCATTGTTTGATCCCTCCGTAACACTCATATCTATCCTTACATCCAGTCCTGATCCTGCAGTTCAATAAGCTCCTTCAGCTCATGATTAGACATCTCAGTCAACCATGTTTCGCCAGAGCCAACAACTTGCTCGGAAAGATTTTTCTTACGCTCAATCAATTCATCAATGCGCTCTTCCAACGTGCCTTGGCAAATCAGCTTATGGACTTGAACATTTTTGTCCTGACCAATTCGAAATGCCCGGTCTGTCGCCTGATTCTCAACTGCCGGATTCCACCAACGGTCGTAATGGATCACGTGATTAGCCCTTGTAAGGTTCAGCCCTACGCCACCCGCTTTAAGAGAAAGTACGAAGAAGGATGGGCCCTTCCCCTCTTGAAAATCATGAACCATCTCGTCGCGTTCCCGCTTTGGAATTCCGCCGTGCAAGAACAGCGGCGCTGTTCCATAACGCTTAGTCAGCTTGCTAACCAAGAGCTCACCCATCGCTACATATTGAGTAAAAATCAACACAGATTCTCCGACCTCCGCAATGCTGTCCAGAATCTCGAACATGACCTCCATTTTACCGGAATGCTCACTTCGTGGACCCCGGCCTTCTTCTTTGCGGAATAGCTGAGGATGATTGCAAATCTGCTTCAATTTCGTCAGAGAAGACAGTACGAGTCCTCTGCGAGCCATCCCACTACTCTCTCCGATCACACCAAGCATTTCATCCACGACACCCTGATACAGGGCTGCCTGTGTTTCCGTCAGCGGACAATAAGACTTCAGCTCCAGCTTCTCCGGTAAATCTTTAGAGATATCCGGATCACTTTTCAGGCGCCGTAACAAGAATGGGGATACCAAGCGATGTAATTCCCGCAGACGTTCTCCACCCTCACCAGACACATAACGTTGCCGGAAGGAATGGTAGGTTCCTAAATAGCCCGGGTTTAAAAAGTGAAAAATAGACCATAGCTCGCCTAGCCTGTTCTCTACCGGAGTCCCTGTCATAGCTATGCGATGCGGCGCTGATAGCTTCATCACACTTTGCGCCTGTTTCGTCCGATGATTCTTAATATACTGAGCTTCATCCAGCACCACAGTGGACCAGTGAACATTCGCTAAATCTTCGCTGTCACGACCCGCTAAGTGGTAGGTCGTCAATACAATATCATGACTGGCAGCCAGTTCTAAAAAGCTGTCCCCCCGCACACGGCGTCCACCATGATGAATGTGAACTTTGAGCGAAGGCGCAAAGCGCTGTAATTCCCGCTGCCAGTTCCCCAGAAGGGATGTTGGGCATAGAATCAGCACGGGCTCCTGCTTCTCTTCAGGCGGAGCACTTAATGCCCGATCCAACAGGCAGGTAATGACCTGCACCGTCTTACCGAGACCCATGTCATCGGCCAGACATACTCCAAAGCCCAGGCCACTAAGGACTGAAAGCCACTGATAACCGCGCTCCTGATAAGGTCTTAGAGTTCCATGCAGACCTTCAGGCACAGATCGGACTGGAAGATTACGCAATATGTCACCTCGCATCAGCGATGACAATAGTCCGGATGTTTCCATCCCCGTGACCGACATCCCTTTCCAGAGCCGCTCTTCGCCATCCTCAGCCTCTAGCCGCATCCAATCGGCTGCTGTCATTTCCCCATTTTCATGGCGTTTCATATATCTAAGAACCTGGCGAATTTCTTTAGGGTCTACTTCAATCCATTCCCCGCGAAAACGTACAAAGGGTACGCCAGCCTCCACTAATGCGTTCAGTTCTTCTTCGCTGATTGTATTCTCCCCAAGTGAAGCTTCAATGCGGAATGAAATCAGCTCTTCCATCCCAAGAGCCACAGGTGCAGGACTATCAATTCCACTCACGTTCGGCTGCATTTTCATCTTCATGCCAATCCGGCGGCGTCCCTCACGGCTCCAGCGCGATGGCATCTGCACGGTTATTCCCCGCTCACGCAGCTGCTGCACCGTCTCCTTCAAGAAGAAATAAAGACGCTCTGGTTCCAAATCCGCTCCCGTAGGTGCAGGCTTATCAAGAGCGCGCTGAATATCTGGTGAGATTCTTGCTGCTCGCCCCAGCGCAATAAGAAGCTGCTGCTGTATATTGCGATAGCGTTTCCCCCATAACGTAAACTCTCGTTCCTTACTGCGCCAGATGGAGTTTGCCGGAATCCAGAATTCCCCTTCTTCCTTGTTCTCTGCCCAGAAGGTTAAACGCCAGATTTCATCATTATCTTCAGGTGGCTCCAGACGTAGCCCAAGACCCAGCTGTCCACTCCGCGCTTCTACAGGCTCTGATTGTGGCACATCACTTCCAGCTGTCTCATTCACGGTAGCCAGAAGATCTGTCACCTCTGCTTGAGTTCCCTGGACGGGTATATCCCGGCTACCCGTAAGAAGACTATTCCACCACAGCTCAGTTAAAGGGGAGTAACCCCGGCGATAATTGGCCTTGTAAGGGGTAAGTTCACTTTCAATACCCGCAATCACTTTCTTAATCTCTGCAGTCATTACTGCCTGCATAAAGGAGTAAAGCACATAGGCGCCAGCCTCTTCCCTCGAAGATAAATCCCCCGCCTCAGCGATATGCGTCCCTAAGGCCAGTACCGGCATGGACGCCGCCAGCTGCAGAAAGATCTCCTTATCCTCCTGCTTTCGAAAAGCCGGAGACCAGCAGACCGTTGCCGCCTGTTCACCACCACGACGACGTGAACCTACCGGGCGTGGGGGCAAGGCTCCTGGTGTAACTCCTCCTGTACCCATCAGTTCCAGCGCAAAGCGAGCTGCCGCCGCCCAATAGCGCAATTCGCCGCCAGGCTCTACTCCCTGATCTCGGCATAACGTCTCATCCCATGCCAGAAGCAGTTCAAATGCATCGCTTGGGACTAAGGCGAGCCCTTCGAATGTTCTTCCGGGCAATCCACGGCGTGCTGGCTTCCCCTCTACAGGAGGAGCCGGATATTTCACTTCTGCGAGCCGCAGAGCAGCTCCCGCAAAAGGGCGAACTCCTCCCTGCAGCTCCATACGCTTCACCACTCGGGTCCAAGCGTCAACCTTCGGCTCCGAAGTTTCGCCAGAGAAGCAAAATAACACATCCCCCAACCATATTGCATAAAGATGCTTAGTCATCGGTGATCTCCTGTCTTTTAAGCAAGCAAAAAAAGAACCAGTCCGCCACCATCAGGTGGTAACTGCAACCTTTTTAGCGAGAAATAAATTTTGAAGCTATACAATTTGAAGCTATACAAGTAGAAGTAGTTTCTCCATCCTTTTAGAGATGAGATACGCTCCTGTAATAAATATAAGGATAAAGAACTAGGATAAAACTTATCTGCTCTTGAATCTTCATCTCTTCATCTTATACGAAAAAGCGCTGATTTAAAAACGTTTCTGCATATTTTCTGTAGATTTTTATGCAAATAAAGTTGAAGTACATAGAAACACCTACGAATTTGATTCATTTCAGCATATTTTCAATAAAAGTTCTACCCACCATCGTAAAATACCCTGCATCACTACCATGCTATCCATGAACATTATGACTCACTAGTCACTTCTTTTCTTGTTTATAGTCTTAATTATGCCGAAAGCGGGTATATTCTAAGTAAGCATCACCCTATTAAAAAGCTAGGGAGTGAATTCTTTGAGACGTTATAATCCTTATAAGTGGTGGAATCTTCTGTTCTTTCTAGGTGTGATCATTGTCAATGTACTCTCAGTGACCTTGCCATTAGGTGGAAACAGCACCGGTGAAATTTCCGACAAATATCATACCTACTTGACCCCTGCTGGTTACGCTTTCTCCATCTGGTCACTGATTTATCTACTCCTAGCCGGCTTCGTCATTTATCAATTCCGACCAAATACAGGCACTCGTGATTCTATACAAGCCATTGGTATATGGTTTGTTCTGAGCTGTATTTTTAATATGAGCTGGCTCTTCCTCTGGCAGTATTTATACATTGAGCTTTCTCTGGTTGCTATGGTGCTGATGTTAATCACACTGATTGTCATTTATCGAAAAACACGCCTGATCGCAAATCCTACTTCAGGTGAGAATTGGCTGGTAAAGTTGCCCTTCAGTATATACCTTGGCTGGATCTCTGTGGCCACTATCGTGAACGTCAGCGTTGTTCTGGAGAAGAATCATTGGGAGGGTTGGGGCCTTAGCGGTAGCACTTGGGCCGTTATCATGCTCTGCGTGGGGACTCTGCTTGCGATTGTGGTCAGCTATCCTTACCGAGATAGCATCTATCCACTCGTATTCGTATGGGCTTTCATCGCGATTGCCTTGGAACAAAAGGAGGCCAGCAATGTCTATTTAATGGGACTGGTTACAGCAGGACTCTTGTTGCTCTACAGCATTTGGTTACTGTTCAAACCGCGCCGTAGTAGGTACAGAAGATACAGAAGTTACTAATTCTAATTAAAAAAATGGCAGGCTAGGGTTATCCACCTTAGCCTGCCATTTTGTAAAATAATAAAAGTGCAAAAGGATTACTCCTTATTTCTTCCTAGCTACCGCTTCAATCTCAACAAGTCCGTCTTTAGGCAGACGCGCAACCTCAATGGCACTGCGGGCAGGATAAGGTTCTTTAAAGAAGGTGCTGTAAACCTCGTTAACGGCCGCGAAATCATTCATATCCTTTAGGAATACAGTTGTCTTTACTACATGGTCAAGCGTTGCACCAGCTTCTTCAAGAATGGCTTGTACATTATTAAGCGCTTGACGCGCTTGTTCTTGTACGCCCTCCATCAAATTTCCCGTTTCCGGATTCAGGCCAAGTTGTCCTGAAGTATATACCCAGCTCCCCGTGGTTATTGCCTGACTGTAGGGACCAATTGCTCCGGGTGCTTTGGTTGTAGCTACTTGTTTTTTGCTCATCTTACTACCCCTCTCCACTATGCGCTGATCATTTATTGTTCATTGTAAGTCCTGTTCTCATCTTAATGCAAATTTATTAAAGACCCAGAAAGTTTAGCTTTTCCCAATCACATGTATCACTTCATTCGTATAAATATGTAATCCATGGGTATTTGCAGACGCAATGTTAACCATAGCTCTTGCTACTGTTGTGCCAGGTATGGCACGATATTGAGCCGCCTTACCCACCATTACGAAATCCAGCGCTTTCATCAATCTAGCTCCGACTTTCTCCCCTAATCTGAATTCTTCACGTTGGCCCAGTAGCAAGGAAGGGCGAAATATATGCAAACCTGGAAAGCCAATAGCGGTTAAACCTTCTTCCGCTCTCCCCTTAGTTCGACTGTAAAAATTACGGGACTTTGCATTTGCCCCTAACGAAGAGACAACCAAAAACTGGTTAACACCCTTTTCTCTTCCTATAGCTGCAGCATCAAGCGGATAATGTAGATCGACTCGTTCGAACTTTTCTTGGGAACCCGCCTTTTTTATCGTAGTCCCTAAACAACAGAAGATGGAATGTACCCCTTCGAACAATTCTGAATAGTTTCTTAGGTTCTCCCAATCTATAACGATTTGTTTAAGCTTAGGATGTTCTATAGCTAACGGTGTCCGTACAAGCACTCTCACTTCTTCCCAGCCATCGCGATTTAACACTTCCTCCGTAACCGCTTTGCCTACCAATCCGGTGGCACCTAATACCATCGCTATCCTTAACAAGGAATAACCTCCTTCACCTCTATTCGTCCTTTAGAATACGGCGACCTAGCAGAAACGCAAGTGCAATCATCAGCGTCCCTACCACTAGCTGCATTCCATATACCTGAGTCCATTGCGGCCAGTGCGCAATTTTTTCATATAACTGACCGCCAATAAGCGGGCCAAAAAAAGACGATAAACCCGTAAGCGCAGCATATGTGGCCATATACATCGGACGTTCTTTTTTCGGAGTGTCTCCAATAATAAAATTAAACGCCAGCTGGTTGAAACCGCCTACACCAACACCAAAAACAATATGGGCCGCAAATAACACTAGCAGCATCGGCATTACAGACAAGAGTCCCCACATCAATGAAGACAACGCAATAATCGGCAAAGTAAAGAACAATAGTCGCTTATTGCTGTATTTCGCATTTAAATTACCCCAAACGTAGAAGCTAGCCATCATAAAGACGGTTTGGGACACATTTAATAGTGACAACGTTTCATAATTAATATGAAGTAACTGCAACATGACATAAGAATATAGTGGAACCGTTAGGTTCTGCAACAACAGCCAGGCAGCCAGAAATAAGGTTGACTTCATAAACAATGTATCTTTAAGCGGTTTCTTAAACATGGGTAAAAATTTATGCTCTTCTGATTTCTCGAACGGCACGTCCGGATAAAAAAAGAACACTACGACATTAGATATCGAGAAGATCCAAACGACAATATATAGAATCAGAAAACCATGACCGCCGGGATAACGATCCAGAATAATACCCCCGCCATACATAACCAAACTTCCTAGTGCATTCAGGACCGTGTTGCGAATCCCAAAATAACGTCCACGTACACGTGCTGGAACTAGATCGCTAATCACAGAGCTCCACAGCACACCACCAGCGGTATTGGCAATAAAAGCAGTAGTGTACAAGGCAATAAATGCGATAACCCAATATTCTTTAGGAAAAATAAACGGGATTAGACCCGTAGAACTCCAAAGTATCCTATGCAGACCGATAAAAGTAACCATGGCCCATTTGCGACTTGGCAGCTTCTGAATCAGAAAAGCTACACCAATCTGTGCCACATTAACTAATGTAGTAAGCGCTAGCACAAATCCAATTTGACTAGAGGAGGCTCCAAGATATAGTAGGAATCCCGTTAGGAACTGCCCTTGCAGCAGTACCTGAAAAATAGTTGACGGTACACCTTCCAGCGTAGCTATACGCAGATTTCTGCGATGCACTGAAGGTTTACGAACACGTTTTGAAACCGTAACCTTATGCTTATTTTCCATGTTGTCCATAGAGGCGATAACACTCCTTTGATGCGGCATTGGCTTCATTCTACTCCGCATCAATCTACTGTCAATACGCCAATTCACCAAATAATATTGGAGCTTTACTCACTATCCATTTCAAGAGGAAGATAAAGCGAAAATCGACTTCCCTTCTCTTCCTCACTCTCCATAGAAATGAACCCGCCGAGCAATCTGGCCAAATCATTACTAATAGAAAGTCCTAGTCCCGTTCCACCATATTTCCGGTTAGTAGTTCTGTCTGCCTGTTGAAAGGCTTCAAAGATCATGGCATGCTTCTCCGGTGCGATTCCTATGCCACTATCCTCCACATCAAATACAAGCCAATGTTGCACAGCATCCCCTCCCCTACCTTCCTGCGCGTGGATATGCAGCGATACGTAACCTGTCTTTGTAAATTTAAAAGCATTTGAGAGCAAATTACGCAAAATCTGCTGCACTCGATGTGGATCGGAATGAATCATTGGAGGGACATTCTCATCCATAGAGATGTTAAATTCCAGTCCTTTTTGCTTGGCCGTTACAGCGAACTGCATAGCCAGCAAATCTGGAATCTCGCTAACGTTTAATTCTTCATTTATAATATCTAATCGGCCTGCCTCTACCTTGGATAAATCCAGAATATCGCTGATGATCATCAATAACTCTTCACCCGAACGATGAGTAATGGTTGCATACTCTCTAATTTCTGCTTCCGTAAGCGAATCATCATTCTCTTCAATTAATTGCGATAAATTAATGATGCTATTCAGTGGAGTTCTAAGCTCATGTGACATGTTGGCTAGAAATTCCGATTTGAATTGAGACGCCATCATTAACTGATTAGCACGCTCTTCAAGATCAAGCTTGTTCTTATGTAATTCTTCAGTCTGAGCAGACAACTGTTCGTTAGCATGCTGGATCTGCTCATTCCTTAGAAGACCGAGTTGAAAATCACGGATAATTAATGAGAACAAAATACTTAAAATTAGCCCCGCAGGGAACGTAATTGGCATAATCTCTCTTATGTACTCTTCCACAGGGATAACGCCTAATACCATAATGTTTATAGCATTCATTAGATTAACGATTAGAATAACGATCAAACCTTGATTCACAATACTGAAGGTTGAGCGTCTGACCCAGTAGCTAAGCGCCGCGCAAATAACTCCCAAAATAAAAAGATTTAGCGTTCCTGCCACCGCTGCCTCTGTCACTCCAAAAGTTAACCTTGTAAGCCCCGTCCCTATACCGATCAATATCAGTGTGATGGGTCTAGGATACGCCAGTGTCGAGATGATTAGGGGTACAAACCGCAAATCAAAGATCACGTGGTCGTCCAGATTATAACCAAAAAGAGAACTGATCCAACCAGCAAAGATCGCTAGGATCACCCAGCTCGCCTTCTTTATCCCTACAGTTGCATTTGAAATTGTATTTTTATAGATCAGATTAGCCAAATAGGCCACCGCTATAAGAATTGCGGTATTGCCGAAAAATATTTTAAGATACCCCATAGATACGCTCCTACTGCACAAGATAAAGTAAAGATTTCATCTCACAATAATACCATAGCTTAACCTCCATCCACTTAATTGTTGCATAGGAAGAGCGCAAATCGTATACGATTTGCGCTCTTCCTATGCACTTTATATTTGGATGCTTAGAGTATAAGCTAATTTGAATTAATCGCGGTAGGAACGTCCCCAGCTTTGATACTCTTTTTCCGCATCTTCTTTCGAATGGCCATAACGTTCTTGTAGTTTACCTACCAACTTATCCTTTTCACCATCAATCACATCAAGATCATCATCTGTAAGCTTGCCCCATTGCTTTTTCGCCTCGCCTTTGAGCTGTTTCCATTTTCCTTTAAACACATTGTTATCCATTATATGCTCATCTCCTTAGCTGAATTAAGCAGGGTAGAATTCTAACCTGTGTTATCGTTACATTACCCTGTCCTTTTCGCCATGAATCTTACCGAGTCTATGGAAAGTCACAATTTGTCAAATAGTAGTTTAAAAAAAGGTATTCAAATCCTTTAAAATTTGATATAATCAATGTATAAATTAAACATTTAATTTTTTAAGTGATTTTTTTCACATGAGTTATTTGCTCTATGTGCTAGAATGCCCTCGGAGATAAAACAACATCATTAAATTTTTTTCTATTGTATGCCGATATAAGTCATGATAGTGTTGGAGTTCGGCTCTTAACCCTGAGATTAAAGTGACAAATATCATTTATAAAGTGATTTTTATCACTTCGCATTACTATTAAAATGTTTTACATTTTAATATATATATTTTAAACTATATTTTTGGAGGTCATAACAAATGAAAAAAACAACAGTAATCTTGTCGACTGCCCTTATTCTAGGTAGTTTGCTTGCAGGTTGTGGTAACAACACAGACAAGGCTCCGGCCGCTACAAACGCTCCAACTGAAACAAATGCAGCAGCTAATTCCGGCAACACAGGAACTGAAGCAGCGAAGTACAAAGATGGAGCTTACTACGCTACTGTTGAAGCTGATGCTAAAACTGGCTGGCAAACTTATGCACTCTTGACTGTAGAAGGTGGAAAAATCACTAAAGCTGATTGGAATGCTTTTAACGTTAATAATTCAGGCGACCTGAAGAAAAAAGTATCCGAAGATGGTAAGTATGGCATGAAAGCTGGCGGCGCTTCTTCTGAATGGCACGAACAAGCAGCTAAAGCTGAAGCATTCCTGATTGAGAAACAAGATCCAGCAGCTATAACTTTAGACGCTGAGGGGAAAACTGATGCTATCTCGGGAGTATCTGTACACGTTACTGACTTTGTAAAAGCTGCTGAAGCTGCTCTGGCCGCTGGCCCTGTAGAAGCTGGCCAATACAAAGACGGAGGCTACCGTGCTGAAGGCGAAATGGATAAAGACTCCGGTTGGAAATCCACAGTTGACTTGACTGTTGCTAACGGCAATATCGTGGCTGTTAAATTCAGCGGTGTAAATGCTGCTGGCGACGACAAAAAACAATTCTCCGTTGACGGTAAATACGGTATGAAAGCTGGCGGTGCTCAAGCTGAATGGCATGAAGAGATCGCTAAAGTTGAGCAATACTACCTTGAAAAAGGCGCTGCTCCAGAACTTACAGCTGAAGGAAAAACAGATGCAATTTCCGGCGTGAGTATTCATGTTGGTGAATATTTTACACTTGCTGAAAAAGCACTCGAAGGCGCGAAATAATTTCGCATAGCCTTCTGCAGTTAATCAGACGAATGAGGTGAATTTCTTTTGAAAAAAATAGTCATTTTGGGCGGCGGCTACGGCGGCGTACTCACGGCTAAGAAACTGGCAAAGAAATTTAAGAAAAACAAAGATGTTGAAATCACACTGATCGACCGGAATCCATATCACACTCTATTGACTGAGCTGCATGAGGTTGCTGCGAACCGTGCTCCAGAGGATTCAATCAAGATCGATCTTAAGAAAATCTTTGCTGGCCTTAAAGTGAATGTTGTTCTTGACGAAATCAGCAATATTGATTTCAAGGGTAAGAAACTCAAATCCAATAAAACTACCTATGCGTACGATTACCTTGTAATCGGTACAGGTAGCAAACCAACCTTCTTCGGCATTCCAGGTGCAGAAGAGAATACCTTCTCCTTCTGGTCTTACGATGATGCGGTAGTATTGAAACGTCAAATCCGCGACATGTATACCAAAGCCGCTATGGAGAAAAATCCAACTGTACGTCGTGCAATGTTAACTTTCGTTATCATTGGTGCCGGTTTTACAGGTGTCGAGCTTGTTGGGGAAATGGCTGAGCAACGTGAGGAATTATGTAAGGAGTTCTATATCGACCCATCCGAAGTAAGATTAATTGTGGCTGATATGGCTCCGAAGATTCTGCCTATCCTTCCAGATAAGCTGATTCAAAAAGCTGAAGCTCGCCTTCGCAAGCTGAACGTGGAAATTGTTACAGGCGCTAAGATCACTGAAGTAGGCGAAGGAAGTGTTGCCCTGGGTGAGAAAAACGTCGTAGCTTCACAAACCATCGTTTGGACTGCAGGTGTTGAAGGTTCTGAAATCGTGGGTGGACTTGAAGTACAACAACAAGGACGCAAACGAATTGTTACGAATGAGAACCTTGAAAGTGTAGATCATAAGAACGTATATGTAGTAGGGGACAACATTTTCTTCATTCCTGAAGGTGAAACTCGTCCTGTACCACAAATGGTTGAGAATGCTGAACAAGCAGCTCCGATTGTTGCTGGCAACATTGCTGCTGACATTCAGAACACAGCTAAAAAAGCTTACAAACCAGGTTTCCACGGTACCATGGTATCCATTGGTAGCCGCTACGGTGTAGCAAACGTTGGTCTGCCAGGCAAGTTCTTTATGCTTACTGGATTTATGGCAATGTTATCCAAACACTTTATCAATATGTTCTACCTGTCACAGGTTGTCGGTTTCAATAAAGTATGGACTTATATGATGCATGAGTTCTTCCATGTCGAGAACCGTAAGAGCTTCTTGGGCGGACACTTCTCCAAGCGTTCACCTAACTTCTGGCTCGTTCCGCTTCGCATGCTGCTTGGTGGAATGTGGTTATATGAAGGTATAGATAAGCTACGGAAAATATGGGAAGATCCGAATAAGATATTCCTAATTCCAGCCGCTCCTTTTGCAACGGATGCTTCATCAGCAGCCAGCGTAGCGGTGGATGCAGTTAAAACAACAGTAGACGCACAATCTGCAGCTTCAGCAGTTTCCACTGCAAAAGAAGCGGTTGAAGCATTGCCAGTTCCTGGCTTCGTATATGATATTACGAACTGGTTCATGGATTTGATGTTCTACAACAACGACGGAAGTTATACTTTCCTCGCGAAATGGTTCCAAATCGGTATGGTGTGTGCAGAAATCGTGTTCGGTATTATGCTCATCGTTGGTCTGTTCACAGCTATTGCTTCTATAGCGACGATAGCCATGTCCGTCATGATCTGGTCGACCAAAATGGCTTCTACAGAAATGTTATGGTATGTTGGTGCGGGTATCGCCTGCATCGGCGGATCTGGCAGCACGTTCGGCCTAGATTACTATGTACTTCCTTGGCTTAAGAAACATTGGAAGAGAGTTCCGATCGTCAGACGCTGGTATCTATACACCGACTGATTATAAAGCCCATATGTAGATTACATGTCAGTAAAGTTAAATATGGATGTACTTCAGAGTAATGTGTCCCTAGGACACATTACTCTCCTTATTTACAAGAAGAAAATAACCCTCCTAATATCAGGAAATGGTTTATTTCT
Organism: Paenibacillus etheri; assembly: GCF_001012825.1. Lineage (GTDB taxonomy): Bacteria > Bacillota > Bacilli > Paenibacillales > Paenibacillaceae > Paenibacillus_AQ > Paenibacillus_AQ etheri. The sequence continues at coordinate 112,912 of NZ_LCZJ02000065.1, read as the reverse complement.
TTTTAATGAATGGTTTTGTAGGGATGATCAGGGGTATGGTTTTTTCCGGCAAAACCGACAAGAAGGAGAGAATCTTGTGAACAAACAACTCATAGAAGATACCCTCCGGTTGTTGCATACTGAAATGTCACCTATTGCCGGGATTCAGCTTCAGCCCTCTCCGGCAGCATGTGAACAGCTACTCTCGGTACTGGAACGCCATGATCTGGAATACAACCGCAAAGTCAATTTGCTGGGTATTTACACTATTCTCACTTTGGCAGCAGAGCGCCATATGGAATGTATCCCACATCATCCCGACCTTACCCGCAACATTTTGGATGGAGATTATTTGTACAGCTTTTACCTGCAGTTCGCGGTGAAATGCCGTGAGCTCGACCTAGTTGCTTACCTGGCTCCTTCGATCAAAAAAATGCAGATTAGACGGTCAAATGGAGACTTCGCGGAACAAGATCCAGCGGCTGGAATCGAACAGTTCTTGATTCAAGAGTGCAGACAGCGCAGTCGCACTAGTAAAGCCATTTGACAGGTGGGATTTCATAAATGAAGCTTCATGAAGCCTTAAATATAGACATAAATGAAATCAATCGCGAAATCGTAAACCTTGTAGCACGTGATAAAGATGTTCCTAAGAAATCTCAGCTTGCGCAGAGTGTTCTTGAACTTATAAATTCAGGTGGTAAACGTCTTCGCCCTCTCATGGTCATTGTTGGCAGCCGTTTTGGCCTCAAAGATACCGGCCGCAGAGCACTCCAATTAGCTGCTGCCGCTGAATTTATTCATGTTGCCTCATTAATTCATGATGATATCATTGACGGTTCTGAGTTACGGCGGGGTGGCCCCGCCTTACATATGAAGACGGGTACATTGCCAGCTGTGCATATCGGCAATTATATGTCCGCACGAGTCATTGAACTGCTAAGTAAATATACCGGTGACAAAAATAAGTACGTCCATGACTTATCCTCGGTAGCTACCGCACAGCTATGTCTGGGTGAATATCAGCAGATGGAACATGCTTTTGATTATGACATTACAATGGAGCAGTATCTGGAGAAGTCCTTAAACAAAACGGCTCTTCTTATGGCTACCTGCTTACGTGTTGGTGCATTATCTACTGAAAGCTCAGAGGAAGTGGCCAACCTCTTGTATACCTTTGGTGAAGCCTTAGGGATGTCGTTTCAAATACAAGATGACCTGCTGGATTTCACGCAGTCTGAGGCGGTACTCGGTAAACCAGCCGGTAGCGACCTGCGTCATGGTCAGGTAACCTTGCCTGTACTTTTTGCTTTACAGGATCCAGCGCTATCACCTGTAATCCGTGCAATTGGCCCTGACTCTTCTGATGCAGAGGTGGCCCATGTGCTCGCCCTTATTAAGAGCAGCAATGCCCTATCACGCTCTGAAGAGGTCAGTCAGAGCTATCTGGATCAAGCCGCAGCTATTGTTCAGCAGCTCTCCTCCTATCCGGCACATGCCGATCTGGATACACTGCTGCAGTATTTTGCTGGTCGCGACCGCTAGGCATATGCTATCGCAGCAATCAAAAACGGATACCACCCACTTACTTGGGAAGGTATCCGTTTTTTTGTTTGGTTAGCTAAACAAGCCGACCGTAGCGCAGCGGAACGTGAGTATGTTTAGCTCTTTCGCTTCCAAGCTTTACTCCATCGAACATATAGGGAAAACCTCCCTATAATTAGCTAATAATCGCTTGAAATCCATGATTATAGGGATTTGTACTCCCTCTAAATATCTGAATTAGTATCGTTTATAGACTAATCAGCCAAATTATAGGGAGATTTTCCCTATAACAAACCCTAAAGTTCAATAAACTCAGGATTATAGGGAGGTTTTCCCTATAAGTCTGCCTTGGATAAGTTCAGCCCTCTTACACTGCTCTAGCCCCCCTCGCAGATACTCGCAAAACAAAAAAAGGAAAGCCGCGTAACCAGCTTTCCGATCCCTTTGCCTACCCTCTTTTGGATAGGCTGTTGTCTTTTGTTGTTAGCTTGGAGGCAATGCGCCAATGGTTAGGACGGAATGGAGTGGAATTTTGGAACTGTAGAAACGAAGTGTTCGCCCGAAAGCTTTCCGTAGGAAAGCTCACTTCGAAAGCATACGCTATTCTCGGATTTCTACCGCAGACAGCCGGTTCAAATCAAAGAAATCCGAGAATAACAGCGACCCTACAGTCCAACATTCCACGCAGTGCAGCTTCCTAACCTCCTAACCATCAAACTAACTCTTCCTAGCTAACATAAAAAAAATCAATCAGCGTACACAACAAAATCACTATGCTGATCACCTGATTCAGATTATAAGAGGCCACCTTCATCAGCTTACGATTCGATGGTTTTATAATCTTATGCTCGGTCATCAGGAGCAGCGTCGCAATACCAATCCCCACCAGATACATCCAGCCGAGATCACGCCATAAATATAGGAACAATAGCAGCATAATCATGATGAAATGTAGACCTTTTGCAATACGCAGGGCATTCTCCAGTCCGAAGAAGCTTGGAATAGACCATAGCCCATGCCGCCGATCAAATTCGATATCCTGCGTGCCGTAAATAATATCAAAGCCAGCAATCCATAGCATAACAACTGTTCCGATAACAAACGGTGTAAATGCGATATTTCCAGTTACGGCAAACCATGCACCAATCGGTGCAGAAGCAATAACAAACCCTAAATATAAATGGCTGAGAAAGGTAAATCGCTTCGTGTAGGAATAGGTTGATATCAATACGATAGCCACCGGTGACAAGATCAAGCAGAGTAAATTAAGCATACCTGAAGCCACAATGAAAATGGCATAGTTAACAATAACAAAGACAACAACTTCTTTTTCTGCCAGTAAGCGTTGAGGCAGATGCCGATGTGCCGTACGAGGATTCTGTTTATCGAACGTACGGTCCGCCAGCCGGTTGAATGCATTGGCGCCATTACGGGCGCCTATCAATGCAATCAATCCCCAGATCATTACATGTCCCGATGGCCAGCCCCCTGCGGCCCATACCATCGATATAATAGCAAATGGCAGCGAAAAAAGCGTATGAGAGAACATTACCAATTCGCTGAACATTTTAAATTTTAGACCTGCAGTTTTACATATGTTTAGAATCGCCATTCGTGCATTCCTCTTTCTTCACTACTGTGTTTAAGTCCATTAATCATTATGGTCTGCAAGGACTTCATTCAGGACGTTAAGCATCCCGTCGATATCCTCTTCCGTAATAATCATCGGTGGCTGGAAGGCTAGTACATTGCGTCCTATGCCATTTTTGCCGATTAGATAACCCCGGTCCTTCATCGCCTCCAGCACTTGATCTGTAAGTGCCGCTGCACCTTCAGCATCTGCACCAGCTAGCTCCGCTCCCAGCATAAGGCCAGTTCCCCGTACATCAACAATTAACGAAGGATAACGGGTTTGAAGAGCCTTCAGACCTGCCTTCAATCGTTCACCGAGCTGTACCGAGCGTTCAGGAAGCCGTTCATCTCGAATATAGTCAAGCACAGCCAGCGCTGTTGCAGCAGATACCGGATTCCCCCCAAACGTGGACGCTGACGGGCGGTTCAGGGCAAGGGCAATCTCATCAGTTGTAGCAAAGGCAGCTACTGGAATTCCGTTACCGAGTGCTTTGGCCATACTAATTATATCGGGTACAACATCAAAATGCTCCATAGCAAACATTTTGCCAGTACGTCCAAATCCAGTTTGAATTTCATCAGCAATCAGGAGTACACCGTATCTCTCGAGCAATGCTTTTACATCACGGAAGTAGGCTCGGGTTGGCATAATCATTCCGCCGTTGCCTTGGATCGGTTCTACGATCATCGCAGCGATAGTATTCCCCTTCTCCTCGAGCACCCGCTCTAGTGACTCCAGGGATAACGATGCCGCTTCCTCCAGAGATAAATCCGGATGATAAGGGCGAGGAATAAACTCAACGTCATGATCCAAGTATTTATCAGTACGCCACATAGGCAGGCCTGTCACACTCATAGTTAGATTGGTACGGCCATGTAGGCCACTCTCCAGCGCTATAAACCCTTTACGTCCCGTATACATCCGAGCCAGCAGCAGAGCTCCCTCGTTAGCCTCAGAGCCACTGTTAACGAAGAAGGTCCGGCGTAGCCCACCCGGCATAACCTCTTCCAAACGTTCAGCCAAATCTACGCTTGGTTGAGTTAAATAAATAGTTGTCGTATGCTGCAACTGCTGCAGTTGTTCAATCGTGCGTACTGTTATGGCCGGATTACAGTGACCACATGCGACTACAGATACACCCGCAAAGAAATCCGTATAGGACTTACCCTCCTCATCATAAACAAACTGCATTGAACCACGAACAAGCTGAGGTGCATCACGATAAAAATGCTGTGTACAAGGATAGAAATATTGCTTACGTTTAGATGCTACTGCTTCTCTTCCGATGAAGTCTTGTTGTTCCATGAAGGGTTCTCTCTCCTTTTGTGAAAATAGTAACTTATTCATAGAGTCCTGTGCACCACCCTATCACACAGCGGTAACTATTTTCCCATTAAAATACAATTAATTAAACTGCAGCGAGCCCAAAGTATAGCCAGCATAGATCGGCTTAAGGCCCCCCAGCATGTCATCCTTCCTATCGGATCCGTTAATTGCCTGTTGATATGAAATAATAATTTCACGTAGCTGTTCGACGCTATAGGTTGCTCCTTCAATACGGAAGCTTGATATCCCTAGTCCATTCATCTCACTCAATAAAGGTAAATAGCAGAGCTCTTTTGCGAATAAAAGATGGCAACGGCCGTGCTGATCACGATATACCGGATTCTCACCTTGGTCTGTCTTTAGAACCAATACATTATTGTGTACATATTGATTATCCTCTTCAGCAATAGGCTCCATTAACTCAGTATTCTCATAAAGATCATGTTCCATATACATTAGTGCAGGTGTACCATGAACAACAACTTCCAAAGGTGTTTCACAACGAGAGGCAAAAGTAGCAAAATGCTCTAGCGTCATTTCTGGCGATACTGAAAGCTGAGTCAAACCTAAGTTAGCATATAATTGCGCTGAAAGATGATTGTATACATTTAAATTACTGTCCCCAATTAACGGATAACCTGTATTGTTGTAACGACGAATGGCTCCCAAATTTGTAACGATAATACCGTCAATCGGCAAGCGTTCTCCGCCAAGCAATTGATCATATTGGTCAAAATGTAGCTCGGTCATCATACGTGGTAAACCCAAGTAGATTTTGCTATCGCCCTTTAGCTCACCCAGTTCCTTGATGTCACGCTTTGTAAAAGGTTTATCTGGTTCAAATACATCCCCTGGCAAGTACAGGCTATCTACACCAAGCTCTAAGACCATCCGTGCCTGTTCCATATTATTCACACGTACAGCTAACTTAGCTTTTGTCTTCTGCGGCTGCTCGACCTCAGCCAATCTTTCCCGTAACTGCTCCACTCGTTTCTCAGACAGCTCACGCTCTGCAGTTGGTGTACTGAATACTTTTCCAGTGCTATAGAATTTACCAGTTCCTTCATAACGGCGGTTAATGTTAGTCAGTCCTGGTTTGCCGAATGCATACGCCGTCGAAAAGTCACGTTTACGGTTTTTATAAAGCTCTTTCGTATCTACCGTACGATCAAAGCCAATCGGATCATCGATATACCGGTCAATGGCTTCGCCGTAGCTATTCGCCAGCATCACCATAAAATCCTTATCCCGCATGCGGCCCTCTATTTTGAAGGAGGTAATCCCTGATTCAATCAATTCCGGAAGATGCTCATACATGAACATATCTTTTACAGCTAGGGGGTATTCAGCCGGATATACATACCCGTCTTTTTTAACCCGATAATCCCAGCGACAAGGCTTCATACATTTCCCCCGGTTACTGCTCATACCGAATACATGGGAGCTGAAGTAACAATTCGCACCGTGAACCGAGCACATATCCCCGTGAATAAAATACTCCAGTTCCATCCCACTCCGCTGACCTAGTAGCTTAGCTGTCTGCAGATCCATTTCCCGCGATGTAACCACACGACTTACACCCAGATCACGCAATGCGTAGATCATTTCCAGATTGTGAACATTCATCATGACCGAAGAGTGAATAGGAAGATCAAGCTCCATCTCGCGAATTAACTCCAGCACGGCCATATCCTGAACAATCAATGCATCAGGACGAGCACCGTCAAGGAAGCGCAGATATTCTTTAGCCTCTTCCACATCTTCTTCACTAAATAGGTTATTCACTGTGATATACACTTTTTTGTCTAGACGGTGAGCAATATCTAGTGCCTCTACGATCTCCTCATGAGACAGATTATATCCTTTACGCATCATTCTCATATTCAATACAGGCCCACCAAAATAAACTGCATCACATCGTGCCTGGATCACTTCCTTGAAAATCTCAAACGTTCCTGCGGGTGCTAATAATTCAATCTCTCTACCATTAAAATAACGTGCCATTCAAGTTCCCTCCCAAGTTGATACTCTCCATACAAGTTGTACTTTACACCAAAGCTACTGCAATCCCCATTACAATAAACATAGTAATAAAAATAGTATCGAATATGCCCCACCTTAGGCGGTGATACTGGCTACGCGGAGCATCCATACGAAAGCCACGGGCTTCCATGGAATATACCAGATCCTGTGCACGCCTAAACGCACTAGCAATAATCGGAACCAGCAAGGATACTAACATTCGTCCCTTTTCCTTCAAAGGTAGCTCTTTCAGATCAGCACCCCGCGAGGCCTGCGCTTTCATGATAATCTGCGACTCGTCGAGAATCGTAGGAATGAAACGAAGTGAAATGCTGATCATCAGTGTGATACGGTCGGGCTTCAAACCAAACTTTTTGAAAGGAGCCAAAATCCCCTCTAATCCTTGATTCAGCTTACCTGGCGTTGTGGTGAATGTTAGTAGCGCCGTGAAAGTGATCAGAAAAAACATACGGATGACCGAGAATGCGCCTAATCTTAGCCCTCCCTCATAGATAGACCACGAACCAAGAGTTAGCACCGCCTCACCCGTCTTCACAGACAGCAGCTGTACGATAAAGATAAATAGCATTAAATAACGTAAAGGCTTGGCTGCTTTCAGGAAGTATTTAAGCGGAATCCGAGTGGAAGCCATAACAGCTATTGAGAAAATAGCCAGCAGCGCCATAGCCATCCACGAACGGGAGAGCAGGATAACGGCTACGTATAATAGCATTCCGGTGATTTTGGCACGAGCATCCAGCTTGTGCACCCATGAACCGGTCTCAATACTACGCCCTATGATTAGCTTCTCATTCATAGTCATCCCTCTTTCCTTCGTGCTGCTCGCTGGAGTTGCCTGATCCCGATGGCAGCGAAGCGATCAGCTCTGCTAAGCTCTCTGCCGTCAAGCGGGGAGCTTCATCCGTAAGATCAAAGCGATCAGCGACTGCACGCCAGTAACGAAGGGACTGTGGAACCGTCAAGCCACATTGTTCTAGAATCGAAGGGTCATCTGCCAGCGCCTTCACGCTGCCCTGAAACGCCGTACTCCCCTCTTTAAGGACAAGCCAGTTGTCCGCGTAAGGCAATAGCTCATCCATCCGATGCGTGACAACAATGATCGTTCTGCCCTGCTCACGACATAATCGTTCCAGCAAGCGGATTAGCTCTGCACGGCTGATGGGATCAAGCGTAGCCGTAGGTTCATCCAGAACAATGACCTCAGGGTCCATAGCTAGCACGGATGCAATAGCTGCCTTGCGCATTTGCCCACCGCTCAATTTAAAAGGATTCCGCTCTAGCAGCGCCAAATCCAGACCCATATCCAGCATCGCCTGTCTTGCACGTGCCTTTGCCTCTTCGAGGCTCATGCCGAAGTTAAGAGGGCCGAAGATGAGATCCTTTTCGACGGTCTCTTCGAACATTTGCTGCTCCGGAAATTGAAATACCAATCCGACTCTACGGCGCAGTGGCATTAGCTTAGGCGATTTCTCACCGGCCTGGATGGTTACATCGAGTACTTTTACCGTGCCCTCCGTTGGTTTCAATATCCCGTTAAACAACTGCAGCAGCGTCGATTTACCAGAGCCTGTCGCCCCAGCAATACCAACCATGGAGCCTAGTGGAACACTGAGGTTAATATCGCGGAGCGCCGTCAGCTTCCATAGGCTTCGGTCAGCATAGGAGTAACTTACTTGCTGTAATTCTATGGCCATAACGTGTCTATAAACTCCTTTTCACTGGCGGGAACATCCACATGAATACCCTGATTCTGCAGCTCGCGCGCAAGACGCCAAGGATACGGCTCGCACAGATGGCATTTTTGCAGAAGCTCCTCGTTCCGGAACAGCTCCGCCGGTGTAACATCAGCAGCCAAACCACCTCCATGCAGCGCAAGTACCCGATCCGATGCCAGAATCTCATCTGCATCATGCGTAATCATAAGGATCGTATACTTTCCTTCCGCTCGCATATCCTGCAAAATGCCAAGAAGCTCATTTCTGCTCCCCTCATCCAACATAGAAGAGGCCTCGTCAAAAATGACGATGCCTGGTTCCATAGCAAGAATGGAAGCAATAGCGACACGCTGCTTCTGGCCTCCAGACAGCTCACCTGGATGTTTGGACAACAGATGATTTATTCCCAGCCTCGTCGTATAAGAGTGCAGCCGCTCAGCCATTTCTGCATACGACAAACAAAGCCCTTCCAGGCCGAATAAGATATCTTCCTCTACAGTGGCTCCAATAAACTGATTATCTGGATTTTGGAATACCATACCGATGCATTGCCGAATGCTTCCAATCGTTTCCTCACTCAGCTGCATACCACTAACCACAATCTCGCCAGCACCCTTAGGCAGCAGAGCATTCAGTAGCTTAACTAGCGTAGACTTCCCGCAGCCATTGGGACCAACCAAGCTAACCCATTGTCCCTGGGAGATAGATAACGTTATATTTTGAAGAATCGGATGCTCAGGATCATAACCAAACGATACCCCATCCAGAGAGATGATAGCTTGTCCTTCTCCCTCTAATTCTTGACCTTCATATGATTCGTTCATGTTAGTCATCCTTCCGCTGATGTGACTAATCAGTCCAAAAACTCTTCAAACAACGATATTTTTGACAATGAAGCCACCAAATAACGGACTGCATAGCCCACGGCAATTCCTGTTACTACTCCAGTGATCAGCAGCATGGGAAGATAATAAAAAATACTAAGAGATGAGAATACCATAGAAGCTGCCAGCAGCTGACCGATATTATGTGCAATTCCGCCAGCTATACTAATGCCGATCAAGCTTATACTCTTACCTTTGCCACTAATCAGCATTAACACGAACATTACAACAAAGCTAAACAGAGAACCGAATAAGCTGAACAGCAAGCTTGAAAAAGTACCTAGCAGAAATGCAGTAAGCAGTGTTTTGAGGATGACAAGCAGGAATGCGTCCCGTCCACGTAAAAAGTAAATACAGGTCAAAATCATGATGTTAGCTAATCCTAGTTTAGCGCCTGGCACCAGCCCCATTCCTGACAACGGAATCTGTGCCTCTATTAGACTAAGCACTACCGCTACTGCGGCAAAAATCGCAATAATTACCGTTCTTTTCAAAGCTGTTGCTGATTCACTACTGGACATAGGCATCTATATCATCCTCCCCCGACGCACTTGTGATTTCCACTAATACTCTATGCGGTAGGCAGACAATCGTCTGTTTGGGCAGGGTAATAAAACCAAAACCTAGACATACTTGATCCGGGCAGTCGGCATCGTACATTTCAATCCCGTAATCATGCACCTTCAAGATGTTGTAGCCGCGATCGGTACGGACCTCAATGGTTTGTTCTTCTTTCGTTAGCTCTACCGTTTTAAATAACTCGCCGTCCACAGTTACATTGGCTACGAGATTTTTACCGGCCCCACCTTTATCATCATTGTCCGAAAACCATCTCGGTGCGAGAAAAGCGAGCGCAGCAATCAACACGATGGAAATCAACCACACATCTGCGCGTTTCATAAAAATCTCCCTTATTTTTTAATTAAAATCCAGACTTATTAATTATAACGGTCTACCCTCAATCCTTCAATCAATGTTGGTGTTTAATGTAAGTTTTAGAGAACAGTTCACAAAATAGGCACGCAAAATAAGCCCCACAGTCCCATTTACTCTGGCTTTCTAGCTTTTCCGAATTAATCCACAAATAATCCCGCACACGTTATATTTGAATCAAACACTTTCTCTTGCTCTACTTGTTCCCCTCCTAAATCAAACCACCCTTATCTTGGAATTCATTATTATATTTGCCTTTTAAACAATACTGTGTTATATTTATATCGTATTTGTTTTTCGATATATTGAATATCCCCATCAAGAAGATGTCAGGCCGACTATTTACACTTCGGCATTTTGGACACAGAGGCTTCATGTTTTCTTGCAGAAACTTTCCTTTTTATGAGACTAAATTCGAAATATAGCATTCCGATTCACACTGGCGCGGTCAATGGAGCCGCAAGGGCAAAAGAGAGGTAGGGCTTTTGTCGTATTGGAAGGATTATTCTCGCCACACGGCTGCTGGAAATAACAAGGAATTAAGACACCCGTTACTCACGAACGGCGGGGGATGAATATAACGAAAAAGCATGGCTGTACGAACCTTACATAAGGACACATGCCATGTGTGGAAAAATATAGGCGCCCGATAACCGCTACCTAGCGGATATCGGGCGCTGTCTACGTTCAGGGCAGCTAATTTACATACCGATTCACAAAAGCTGTGACTGCGTTTATATATCCCATCTTATCCATATCATAAGCTAACCCATGCCCTGCTTGTGGCACTACGAACTTCTCTTTGGGACTTTGACATGCCTCATACAATTCATTCATCATACTATACGGTACAAAGTTATCCACATCGCCATGAATAAAAAGAATCGGCACCTTCGCTTTACGCACCTGTTTCAAGGCAGACGCCTCACTAAAACCATACCCTGCCTTCAGACGAGTAACCAGACTCGCACTTTGGATAAAAGGGAAGCTTGGCAAGCGATACATACGCCGTAGTTGGTAGGCTAATTGTGCTTTAACTGAACTGTAAGCGCAGTCTGAGACAATTGCTTTGACCTGCGGTGGGAGATTTTCTCCCGAGGTCATTAGCACTGTAGCACCACCCATAGAGACCCCATGAAGCACCACTTGAGCACTGGGTCCAGTGCTTTTAATCATATATTCAATCCACTGCAAATAATCCTTACGTTCATGCCATCCAAAACCAATATAATTCCCAGCACTTTCCCCATGCCCCCTGGCATCAGGAATCAGGATATTAAAGCCCATTCTCTCGTAATAAATTTTGGCGTAAGCCCCCATATCCTTCCCTTTTCCAGAATAACCGTGGGCTAGAATCGCTGTACGTCCTTCAGCACGATCCGAAAGGAGCAAGTATCCTCTAAGTTGTAGTCCATTCCCAGATGTAATCTCAACATTTTCAAAGTTCTGACTGGAGATCCAATCCTTACCTTCACCCCAAGAAGCCCCGGCAACCGGGGGATCAACCTTCAAATCACGATTATTACTCAAGAATTCCTTAGGCGCTCGTTTAATAGCAATTCCATAAAAGAAAAAGCCAGCATAGATCAGAGCTCCTATAACAATGACAGCGATAATGAAAAACCATACCAATTCATCTTCCCCGTCCTTTCCTCATATCTGTTGTAATTCAGTATAGCATCTACTTAGAGTGCGCCAAAATATAACAATCATTACAAAATAAAACCGCCATCGGAATATGTCCCGAAAGCGGCTCTTCTACTCTTCACGGCATAGCTTGTGTTCACGCTACAATCACCGTTTATTATTTCTTGTTCGAGAATCTATTTCTCATTAGCAATCCGATAAGCGCAAAACCTAGACCAGCTTCATAATAAGGGATTGGACTTGATTCTCCCGTTTTTGGAAGTTCATCCACAGGTGGATTACCTAGCGGGATTGTATCATCCACTACAGCAATATCTTCCGGTGACGGCGTTGGTGTTACTGTCAGTACTGGTCCTAATGGAATCTCTTCATCATCAACAAGTATCTCTGTGTTGCTCGACGGTGTTGGTGTTGGTGTCGGTACTGGTGCTGGAGTCGGCGAAGCTACAGGGCCCAGCGGCACAGGATCATCATTAACAACGATAGTGCCAATTACAAATGAAGGTGTTGGTGTCGGGAACACCGGAGTCTCCGGTATTGGCGTCGGTGTTGGCGTTACTTCCGATGACGATGTCGGTGTTGGCGTTGCTTCCGACGACGGTGTCGGTGTTGGCGTTGCTTCCGGCGACGGAGTCGGCGTTGGCGTTGCTTCCGGCGACGGAGTCGGCGTTGGTGTTGGCGTCACGACCGGCGTTGGTGTTGGTGTCACGATCGGCGTTGGTGTTGGTGTCACGACCGGCGTTGGTGTTGGTGTCACGATCGGCGTTGGTGTTGGTGTCACGATCGGCGTTGGTGTTGGTGTCACGATCGGCGTTGGTGTTGGTGTCACGATCG
>NZ_LCZJ02000065.1:0-100363 GCF_001012825.1 Paenibacillus etheri | reverse complement strand
GGTGACGGTGTCACGATCGGCGTTGGTGTTGGTGTCACGATCGGCGTTGGTGTTGATGTCACGATCGGCGTTGGTGTCGGTGTCACGCACGGCGTCGGTGTTGGTGTCACGGTCGGCGTCGGTGTTGGCGTCACGGTCGGCGTCGGTGTTGGCGTCACGGTCGGCGTCGGTGTTGGCGCCACGGTCGGCGTTGGTGTCGGCGTCACGGTCGTCGTCGGTGTTGGCGTCACGGTTGGTGTCGGTGTTGGCGTCACGGTCGGCGTCGGTGTTGGCGTCGTTCCTGGATCATCACCATCGTATGGATGGTGGTGAAATTCGCCACCACCAGTACCTGTGAGCGAAGCCGCCACCAATGTTCCGTTAATCTGACCATTAATAAAATCAACATCAGCGTAGGGAGCAAGGACACTTCCCATTACGTTTATTCCTGCCATATCAAGATATGTGGCTTGACTAAAGTTAAACAAAATTTTCTTGCTGTTCAATACGCCATTAGGCAGGAATGCAAAATTTTTCATTTGTACGCTAGAACCATCAATATTAATAATTGCAGTAGATCCAGAAGGAACATTAATTGTGAATCCGTGATTAGTAGAGACGTTATCTCCTAAAACATTAAAAACATTGACCACAGGGTCTGTACCTGTCAATGTAAGACCGCCATATTCATACTTTGTTGTTCCATTGGCTTGTATTGCTGCAAGTTCAGCTGATTTATCCTTCAAAGACTGGCCTACGGCCGCAAAGTCAATCGGATTTCCCGAAGTTCTTGTTCCCCCGCTATTAATCGTTACATTACCTGCAAAACTTCCCCCGTGCACGATATTCCCGTAAACAGAGCCATTGTTGAAAGTAAGATTTCCTCCAACAACAAGTGTGTCAGTGAAGGAGACCTCAGCAGCACTTAGCCTATCACCAACGCTGTAGTTGGTTAAAGTAACATTACCTCCAGCAGCAAACCTTCCCTCCGTATCCGAGAAGGTTGTAACATCCCCTAGGACAAACACATTGTAGTTTCCTGCAATCCCGAGTGTAGTAGAACTAGCATTAACAGTCCCGGCTCCCAAAGAGTAAAGCCCACTACCTACCGTCAATATCCCCGCTAATACTAGTGCAAGCAGCGGTTTCATTCTTCTTTTCAAAAAGCACACCTCCTAAATCTATGATTTATATTTAATCAGAATAATTACCAGAAACTCTAAGGAACCTACCAACAAAAAAAGACCGCCAAAAAAGAAGTAGAAATCCCTTCTCATGGCAGTCGGACGGTCATAGCGCCTTTAAGACACTTTAGACTCCTTGACTTTGCGTCCCACCCTTTCGGGCGGTTTGCTATTATCATGATAATATATGTATTGCCTTGCAGATTAGAACTAGCATTTAAAGCATCCTATTAAATAATAGTCTATGACTTTTAATACTTTTGAACTAATAATAGTTTAGCGTTCCATCCCCACAATTGTCAATCAATTCCTTTTGATAATTAAACATGTTTAGCAGCCACAAAAAAAAGCGCCTAAAGGCGCTTCACACAACGGTTTTTCTTCAATTTTAAAGTAACTGTATATAGCCTAATATCGATATCCATAATGGAATACTTAGAATCAAACCAAATACCATTCCACGGCAGAGACTTCCTTCCTCTTTCATCCTAATTCACCCTTTATATAAGTCTGAAGCATTAATTTTTATTATTGCAATTTTAATATATTTTATTCTTTCTGATTTAGTTGTGAATTTAATCACATCGGACTTGCTGTTTAGAAATACCATTGATTATTTTTGGGATATCGGGGTAGAATACGAATATACGTTCCCATTAGAGGTGATGAGATTCATGCATAGAGCAGAAAGCAGGGACAACATGCTGGTGAAATCTTATTTATTGCTTCCGATGATTTTATCAGCTTTCGAACGGGACTCCGCTATTCTATCTACACATTTACGAACGCCCGCCCCCTATCTGGAGGTTCTTGGAACCGCCGCGGCAGTTGCCACAATAGATCTAAGAGATGTTCGTTCGGAGATGAGAAGACGGGGAATCAAGGTATATGAGCAGAACAGACTTAACACGGGGATAGAAGCCAGATTTATATGTCGTGGATACCATGAACGAATGCTGCTGTTAAACGACATCGTTGCTTCCCAAGCTGCCATTCATATGCGCAGATATCTCGGGCTGGATATTTCATCCTTTAAGAGCTATGAAGAGCAATATCAGATTAAGTAAAGCTGCGTAGAAGCTACGCCCCTCCCCCATTCAATTAGTGAACAAAAAAATAGGCCTTACCATAGGAGTTGGCAAGACCTGAGAGATTTATACCACAAAACACTGGGGGGTGTTTGGTGTCTTCAATATATACCTCGAACCTGAAAATAAGATGATGCTGACATGAAAATTACATTAAAAAACTTCAATTCATCGCTTAGGCTAGATCCGGATGCTCCCACAAGGTGGTCAATTGCTAAAGCGGCTTACGAACTGCTTGATCCGTTCGTTCAATGGTCCGGGAGCTTTTGTTGGAATCCGATGATCAACTTTTTTAATGAAAACCAGCTCACTCATCGGCAAATGTTGATGCAACATTTTGGCGTAAGGATGGAAGTGCTTGTCTTTTTCCCCATAAACGAGCAGGACGGGAAGATGAATTTCCCGGAGTTGAGAGGTACAATTATACTTCAAGCTGTACCGGTAATACTGTTCGGCATTTCTGGCATTCCCTTTTTTCGCATCATTAAATAACTTACGGAACAAAGAAACATTTTTAGCTTGCGTCCAGGCATTGGAAAACGCGATCGTGCCGACTGCTCCGATTTTGGCGAAAGCAGCAGCCAAAGATATTTTGTTTCTTAGGCGCGTCTCGTTCACTTCCGACATTCCGCCGATGACGATACCTCCATACGCCCGATCGGGATGAGTCAAGAGAAACTCAAGCACAACCGAACCCCCAGTAGAATATCCGCACAAGAATATTTTTTTGATGCTTAACTGGTCTATCAACTGTCTGATATCCTCAACGATTAAAGGATAAGTAACCGCTAGTTTGGAAGGCTGACTCTTGCCGTGTCCTCTGATGTCAAAAGCAATCGTTCGAAAATGAGACGACAGCTCTTGGATTTGGTATATGAAATTCAAGCTTGTAAGTACCGGTGGATGAATAAAGAGGATGGCTGTTCCTTTTCCACGGTCGATATAGTGCATCGAGTATCCATTGATGTTAGCAGAAGTCATTTTATCGTCACACTCCATGTCAAATCATTCATAAGTTGGTTTTCTGCACAATTATGATATAGAGTGTCCAGATTGAAGGAAAGTACTCCATAAAATAAACCGGAACATTTTCACTTTTGATTGTTTACAGGCGATCTCGTCTCCAAATCGGTAGGAAATGACGTGCACCGAAAAAATATATAAACGCCTGAAATCAGAAAAAATAAACATGCACCCGTTAGAAACTTCGTTATATCTGGCAAGGTTCCTTGAAAAGAACGTGTAAATTGATGTACTAAACCCATTGTGCTAAATATAGCAACTATATCCATGAGCACTAAAGGAATTATCTTGATAAATTCATCCTTTTTTATGTCTAGAGCTCTGATGTTCCAAGCTGAAGATATTTTTCCATGGACATAATTCCTGCTGCTGCGCCAATATAACCCAATCCAGGTATCCCTATTAAAAAATATTGGACAAGTATAGAACTACATATCCCTGCGCTGAGGCCCAAAAAAGGAACCTTTTTGATATCCTGCGACCATAATAGTTTCGGCAATTTTATTCGGATTTTCGTCAAGAGGGTCCAAGTACCATTCACGATAAATCATCCATTTTCCATTGATTTTTTTAGTGTCATGAAATTTCGCGTGCCTACGCCAAAAGATTGTATCGGTCAATCTTATTGAGGTAATCGTAACTAATCTTAAGTGATTGATCTAGTGAGACGATAGCTGTGTCACCCTTTGTTTTCAAAGTACTATTCTAATATTACTTTGGGCAGCAACTAGTATTATCGCTCTTTATCAGCCGACTTATTAACATAGTTAACTCGGTTCTTTTCATTTCGATATTCTTTAAAAATTATGGTCTCCTATTTGGAAAGACTTAAACAGGAAAAATTAACTTACTGTAAAATTTACGTTGTTGTATAACGAAGTTTCTACGAAGACCTGTGTTTAGCAACTTCGTTACCAAATACCACCATATACAACTAATGGGAAGAAAAATCAGAAAAAACAAAAAAATAGCGACTTCCAAAAAACTTCGGAAGTCGCGCTGTGATTAAATTATTAAGATGCTGGTGAAGGGAATTGAACCCCCGGCCTACGCATTACGAGTGCGTTGCTCTACCCCTGAGCTACACCAGCTTAAGACTGATTTTTCTGTCAAACAAAAAACATTATACAACTTTCAGTCAGAAACGCAAGCCTATTTTTTCCCTATTTCCCACTGTCCCGAACTACTATTCCACCTGTAGTTTACGCTCCACAGACTCCAGCTTTCCACGGCTAGTGGAGGGCTTATCGCGGCGGTCATCTATTTTAAGTGAGGTAGAGACACGCTCTGCACCTGCGGTAAAAGGAGACTCATGCAGCGCTTCGACGGCTGCAAAAATACGCTGAAGAGGCCCTTCAATGATTGTACCCATGGATGTAAGCTCATAAGTAATCCCTTCTACTGTCTTCAGCACTCGCTGCATATCCGCAACATAGCTGCTAAGACTGGTACTGCCTGTTCCAATTGGAATAACTGTAACTTCAGCAATAGGCATGAGAATACCTCCTCGAAATTTCAATGTATGTGTCTCCTTCTATTGTAACAAACTCTACCGCTCTCCCACAAACGATGCCAGCCTAATTATGCCCCTTCTTCTTTTCCCCCAAGTTCTCCGAAATATGACTTTCGCCACGGGTATTTTTTCTTACGTGAATTCTAGGGTCATCTGCACTACATTTATGGACTCTTTGTGGCATCTTTTCGGACAATTTATGAATCATTTTACATGTGCCTGTGGATCAATTGTGGATTACTTATGGACAGCCTGTGGATCATTTGTGGAGTACTTTTGAAGAACCCGCTCCCCGCGCGGGTTTTCTAAAAAATTGTTTACAAACACAACATCTTGGGTTATTTTTATCTAACGACAACAAAATATAGTGGAGACAGGCGCTTTGATCCTTTATCGGAATTAGAGCTTAATAGGGAAGTACGGTGAAAATCCGCTGCGGTCCCGCCACTGTAACCGGATGCCCTTCATAAGCTTTTAGAGCTTAAGATGGACAGATCTCCTGGCAAAAGCCACTGAGGGGTAAGACCCCCTTGGGAAGGTGCTGAGAGGTCTTACGGAAGCCAGGAGACCTGCCTGTTTCGACGACACCAACTATGAGTGCCTGCGAGGAACAGGAACGGTGTCCGCATGCGGTCATCTTCTTAGAGACCACTGCAAATATCTGTGTGGATATTTACATAACGCATCGGGCATTTTCAGCCATCCTCGCTAGGGGATGCTTTTTTTATGAGATCACAATGAATATACGGCCGCTTATGCGGTCGGGCTTCTTAATGATAGGACGATAGACTGAGAGGAGAGCTATACAATGACGTTGTTGGAGAGACAATTTAACGGTACAACAAATGCACGAGAAGTTCTTTTAGAAGAGCTCATTGATTTAGGACGCGATATTATCGACAGCCGGGATTTGGACTTGCTGCGCGAGAATGCTAATTTGAACGGGGAGAGTTTCTCCGGTAAAATGAGCAAGTTCGGCAGTGAATATTCAAAATGGTACGCCCGCAACTTTACGATGCCGCCGCAGCTAGTGCAAGCCATTGATGACAATGTCGTCTATGTGCATGATCTGGATCAATACGCAATCGGAACGACCAACTGCATTTTTATCCCGTTTGATAAACTTCTCCGCGAAGGCTTCAACACCGGCAACGGCAGTGTTCGTCCTCCGAACTCCATAATGACAGCTATGTCACTGGTAGCAATCATTTTTCAATCCCAGCAAAATGCGCAATATGGCGGTGTATCCGCCAATAAGCTCGACTATGATCTAGCCCCTTATGTAACCAAATCCTTCGCTAAGCTATTCCGCAAGGGTCTCGATTATTTTGAAGAAGGACAAGCTGATGAATCTTTGGGCGAGATTACGATGAGCCGAACCGATCTGGCGGAGTTATATCCGAAAGCGTTCCATTTTGCACTAAAAGAGACCCAAATTGAAACCCTGCAAGCGTCGGAAAGTATGGTACATAATCTGAATACCATGTCCAGCCGATCCGGTGGGCAAATCCCGTTTACCAGCATCAATTATGGTACTTGTACTTCACCAGAAGGTCAGCTTGTGATCAGTTCCCTGCTAACAGCAACTATGAACGGACTTGGCAGCGGAGAAACACCCGTGTTCCCGATTCAAATCTTCAAATGTAAGCAAGGAATCAACCAACAGCAAGGCGATCCTAACTATGAGTTGTTCCTAAAAGCGGCGGAATGTTCTGCACGCAGACTATATCCGAACTTCGCTAATCTGGACGCTCCGCTCAACTTGCAGTATTATGATCCAAGTGATCCTGATACGGAATTTGCTACAATGGGCTGCCGCACCCGTGTGCTCGGTGACCGTTTTGGGCGTAATCATTGCTCCGGGAAGGGCAACCTTTCCTTTAATACACTGAATCTGGTTCGGCTCGGTCTGGCACATGGCACAGTAACCGGCCGACGTACCGTCGCAGACGAAGCCGGCTTCTATGAAGATCTAAATCATTATATGGATATTGCGCTAGAAGGACTTCTTCATCGTTTCAACATCCAAGCCGCACAAAAAGCTAAAGCGTCCGATTTCATGATGCGAGAAGGCGTCTGGGAAGGCGGCGAAAATCTCGCTTCTGAAGACTCTGTAGGCGAACTGCTGAAGCATGGTAGTCTGTCGCTTGGCTTCATCGGTATGGCGGAATGCATGAAAGCCATGTACGGCAAACACCATGGCGAGGATATGGAAGTCCATGCCAAGGCTGTAGCTATCGTGCGTCACATGCGGGAGTATTGCGACCTTAAAAGTGAGGAACTGAATCTCAACATTACCTTGTTCGCGACACCAGCAGAAGGCTTGTCCGGCAAATTCACCAAGATTGATCGCAAGGTACTGGGTTCTATTCCGGGTGTAACTGACCGTGAGTATTATACGAACTCTTTCCACATCCCTGTATACTACGATCTAGGTGCTGCTCAGAAGATCAGCTTGGAAGCTCCTTTCCATGAACACTGCAATGCCGGGGCTATTTCTTATGTCGAATTAAACGGCAATGCCCGCAGCAATCCATCCGCTTTTACCAAAATCATTAAATATGCGCTAGAACAACAGGTCAGCTACTTCAGCATTAACCATCCGATTGACCGCTGTTCCAGCTGCGGATACGAAGGTGTAATTGGGACAAACTGTCCTTCCTGCGACGCACATGAGAATGACGTGCACATCCGTCGTTTGCGCAGAGTTACAGGTTATTTAACTGGCGACTATCAGACCCGCTTCAATGCCGCCAAACAAGCCGAAGTACGGGATCGCGTTAAGCATCTATGAATATTTGTGGTTACTATCCGGAGTCGATCAACGAGGGAGAGGGCATGCGGGCCGTCCTCTTCCTTAGCGGCTGCCGCCATCGTTGCCCAGGATGTTTTAATCCCGAGACGTGGAACTTTAAGTACGGTGAAGTCTTCACCCTGGAACGTCAACACGAAATCATTGCAGAAATTGCCGCTAATCCACTGCTTGATGGTTTAACACTGGCTGGTGGTGATCCATTTTTCTCGGCTGAAGAGGTTCTGGGGTTCCTTCATGAGCTTCGCGCCGTGCTCCCAGGCTTTAACATCTGGATTTACAGTGGTTATACGTATGAGGAACTAATCGCCCTTCCCGGTTCGCCGGAGTGGAATCTACTTACGCAGTGTCAGGTGTTAATAGATGGACGATTTATAGAAGAACTAAAAGATACTACACTTCCTTACCGAGGGAGCTCTAACCAACGCATAATCGACATTCCGGCCAGTATGAACGGCTCGGAGGTCTTTCTGTGGCAGCCTACTGCGCTATAATATATCAATTTTTGATATTCAAAATTAACCCGAAATGAGAAGGGATGAAATAACTATGCCACAATTCGTAGTAAAACCAGACAATCGCCAACTGGCTTTTGATGAAAAGCGCCTTTCCGTCTACGCCGACCGTATCTTGGAAGGTCTTGATCAACTAAATAAAGAAACTTTGCTGCGAGGAGTAATTTCCAAATTGCGCCGTGACTCCGTAAGCGGAGAAGAAATCAGCAACGCCTTCACTATGAGTGCTCTAGAGCTTGTAACAAAAGAAGAGCCTACTTGGAAGTTTGCAGCTGCCCGTGCCCTTCTGACTACCCTTTATAAAAAAGCAGCCGTTCATCGCCGCTATAAAGCTTATCCAGAAGAGCCTTACGGTGAGTTGTACCCACTAATTACGGATCTCGTAAAAAAAGGAATCTACCGTGAAGAACTTCTGTCTCACTACACTAAAGAACAAATCATCGAGTTAGGCGGATGTATCGATTATACGCGCGACCTTCTATTCGATTACATTGGTTTGCTCACGCTATCTGACCGCTATTTAGCGCATGATTTTGACGGTCGTGTAATGGAGCTTCCACAAGAACGCTACATGATTATTGCCATGTATCTCATGCACCGTGAGCCAGCTGAGAAACGTCTTGAGCTTGTAAAAGAAGCTTACTGGGCGATGAGCAACATCTACATGACAGCCGCTACACCTACAATGTCCAACGCTGGCAAAAAGGTCGCTGGACAGCTCTCCAGCTGCTTCATCGATACGGTAGATGATTCCCTTGAGGGCATCTTTGATTCCAATACAGACGTAGCACGTCTTAGCAAAATGGGCGGCGGCATCGGCGTCTACCTTGGTAAAGTACGGGCACGTGGTTCGGATATCCGCGGCCACAAGAACACTAGCTCCGGCGTAATCCCTTGGATTCGCCAATTGAACAATACAGCAGTCAGCGTAGATCAGCTTGGTACACGTAAAGGCGCTGTCGCTGTCTACCTTGATGTATTCCATAAAGATATTCTCGCTTTCCTCGATCTTAAGCTAAATAATGGTGACGAGCGTATGCGTGCACATGACGTATTCCATGGTGTAACCCTGCCGGACTTGTTCATGGAAGCCGTTGAATCACGCAGCCACTGGAACCTCTTCTGCCCTCATGAAGTGAAGAAGGTTATGGGCTGGACGGATGAGAATGGTCGTCCGCTTGGGCTGGAAGACTTCTACGATGAAGAGCTTGGTAAAGGCACTTTCCGTGAAAAATATGCTGAAGCTACAGCCAATCTGGAATTGTCCCGGATTACCGTTCCTGCGATCGACATCATGAAACGGATTATGAAATCACAGCTCGAAACAGGTACTCCGTATATGTTCTACCGTGATACGGTTAACCGGACGAACCCGAACCGTCACCAAGGTATGGTCTTCTCTTCCAACCTGTGCACGGAAATTATGCAGAATCAATCCGCTACCGTTATTGAACAGGAAGAATTAGTAACCAAAGATGGCAAGACCCGGATTGTGATCTCCAAAATTCCTGGCGATTTCGTAGTCTGCAACCTGAATTCAATTCACTTGGCACGTGCGATTCCAGCTGGCGTGCTGGAAAGACTAGTACCTATCCAAGTACGTATGCTGGACAACGTAATCGACATTAATAATATTGAAGTTCTGCAAGCACAATACACGAACAGCCAGTACCGCGCAGTGGGTCTCGGCACATTCGGCTTGCATCATCTATTGGCACTTAAGGGCATTCGTTGGGAATCCGATGAAGCCGTAGAATATAACAATCATTTGTATGAACACATCAACTACCTGTTGGTACGTTCAAGCATGGAGCTTGCTCGTGAAAAGGGTCGTTATCCGAAGTTTGCCGGTTCCGATTGGGAAACGGGTGCATACTTTACTTCACGGGGCTACGTTAGCGGTGAACAAGAAGGTAAATATGTAACGACTGAACAATGGCGTGAGCTTCAAGAAGAAGTGGCTAAAGACGGTGTTCGTAACGCATGGATGTTCGCGATTGCACCGAACGGCTCCACATCGATTATTGCCGGCTCCACAGCCAGCATTGATCCTTTGTATGAACTGCTTTCCTATGAAGAGAAAACTACTTACAAGATCGCTAACCCAGCACCTGATCTGTCCGACAAGACGATCTGGTACTATAAAACTGCATTTACGATTGACCAAAACTGGTCGATCCGCATGGCTTCTGCTCGTCAGCGTCACGTCGATCAAGGCCAAAGCTTCAACCTGTATGTTCGTCCTGACATCAAGGCTACCGAGTTCCTTGAGCTGCATCTGAACGCCTGGAAGGGCGGATTGAAATCAACTTATTATGTGCGTAGTCGTGCTTTGACAATAGAAGAGTGTGATTCTTGCGCTAGCTAATTATCTTAGTGCCCTGAATAGAAAAACGATGATGAATTTCGTAACTGCGAGGAATGTTTGGGCTTCCGGCCGCTGTTGTCATCAGATGTCTTGATCTTTACCGCTATTAGCGGATGACATCCGATGACAAAGGCGGTCGCTGTCGCTCCTACAGCTCCAAACTTCCACTCCGTTACTTTATCACCGTCTTTCTATGAACAAGACACCAAAGAAAGATTACCCGCGTAAAAAAATGGAGGGAAAATAAATGCAATTACAAAAGATTTTCAACACTGAAGCACCCAACCAATCCACACGCATTATCGACGGTGAATGCTCAGGTATTCTGAACTGGAACGATATTCGCATGCCACATATGTACAAGCTGTACAAGGTACTGCTGCTTAATCACTGGATCGCGGATGAAATCCCAATGTCCAAAGATGCGCAACAATTCCCTATGCTCGATGCAGAGGAGCAACGCGTATTTAAGATCAATATCTCCCTGCTCGCCGTGCTAGATTCGATGCAGACGATGTTTGTCGGCGACGTGAAGCGTTACTTTACTGACTCCTCACTAGAAGCAATTTCTGCCATTATCGGGCAACAAGAAGTAGTTCATAACCAATCCTACTCCTATGTTCTGTCCTCTATCGTGTCGGATAGTGAACAGAAAGAGATTTTTGAATATTGGAAGAAGGATCCGGTTCTGCTGGAGCGCAACCAGTTTATCTCCGATATTTATCAAGAGTTCCGTGATAATCCATCGAAACAAACCTTTTTCCACGCGTTGGTAGCGGATCTCATCTTGGAAGGGATTTTCTTCTACAGCACCTTTGCCTTCTTCTACAATCTGGCCCGTGACCAGAAGATGATGGCAACCAGCCAGATGATCTCCTATATCCAACGTGACGAGAATCAGCACTGCTATTTCTTCGCAGAAGTATTTAAGCAGTTGCTCGTAGATTTCCCTGAGTTGAACACTAAAGAGAACATAGACTACGTATACCGTACGATCGACCGCGCGGTAGAACTTGAAACCAACTGGGCTTACTACACACTTACTAACGTCCGCGGTATTGATCTTAACGAGCTTAGTGACTACATCAAATATACAGCGAACAAACGTCTGACTTTGATGGGTATGGAAAAAGCTTACCAAGGTGTTGACGTTAACTGCATGCCTTGGATCAAGCCTTTCTCCGATGATGCGCTGAATGCCACCAAAACCGACTTCTTCGAAGCTAAGTCCCGTAACTACGGTAAGGTTGGCGACGATAACGGATTCGACGATTTGTAAGACTGGAACATTTTTTAAAAAAAAGAGGCCATTCTCTACTTTTACAGTGAGGTGGCCTCTTTGCTATAGCAAAAAGCGTCCCTCCCCCCTGTATCAGGTATGAAAGAGACGCTTATATATTTGGTATGAATCCATCCGAAACGAATGCCTGCTGCTTAGTCTTAAGACTTACGCTCTACTCGATGTGTAGTTTCTTCTGCCAGCTCAGCTAATGCATCATTCAGACGCAGCTTCAGCTCCTTAGCAAGCTCAACCACTCCGTGATCATTACGAACCACCTGAGAATCCACGGCATACACTCCACCAAGAATGTAACGTGCACCGAGTACAGACAACACAGGTTTCAAAGCATAATCAATCGTGAGAAGATGTGCAAGACTGCCACCCATGAAGAGCGGGAGTACGATTTTTCCGGCCAACCCCTTTTGTGGAACTAGATCCAAGAAGGTCTTCAGCACGCCTGTATAAGAGGCTTTATAAACCGGGCTAACCACGATTACCGCATCCGCCTCGGCTACAAGGCCATTCGCTTTGACGATAGAATCGCTCTCAAACTTGGTATGAATCAAATCCTCCGCTGGTAGCTCTGCTACGTTAATACGCTCAACCTCAAACCCCTGATTGGTTAAGCTTGCCTCCGCATACTCTATAACTGCATTGATGCGCGATACCAAGGAAGGCGTTCCGTTAATCACAACAATTTTAGCCACTTCTCCACCTCTTTCATCCCATTTAAGCAGCTCACACTGCAAATATTTATCCCGACAGGAATACTTTAAATTAATACTAATCCTATCGCAGATTAGATATTATTGTCAAACCATAAACGCTTGCACTCATTCCACTCTTGCGATATACTAAGCAACAATATTAAATCCAAGAATCAGGCCAATGATCGGCATCCAACCGTGAGGCGTCTGCGACCGGAGCCTATAATGACTCCCTAAGTTCACCGGGTTTCGCCCGTTACCGCGAAGACCAAAGAGGGTCGAAATCTTTCCCGTTGTTAAGGAGATTCGATCAACCTGGGTGGCACCGCGAGCTGACGCTCCTCGTCCCATGGATGAGGGCGTTTTTTGCGTTTTTTCAAGCATAAACACCTTCGGCGTCCTTATAAGGACGGTAAGTGTTGTGCGAGAAATAGAAGGATAAAGTGAAGTGTGAAACTTACACTTTCTTATCTTTTAAACAAAAAGGAGCGAGCGATATGCTGGAAATGAACTGGGTCAAGGATAATCAGGAACTTGTAAGAAACACTGCCACATGGAAAAGAATCGACTTCCCACTGGATGAATTGCTGGAATGGGATGAGAAGCGCCGAAGCCTGCGACAAGAAACCGAACAAATGAGAGCCGAGCGTAATGGGCTAACCAAAGAGGTTGAACAATTACTACGTAAGGGTGACCGCCCTGCTGGTGAGATCGTCAAAGCACAGGTACGGGAACTCAATAATCAGCTGAACCTGCTGGAAGCAGATCTGAACGAGGCTGAACGCCGCTGTAGAGAGCTCATGCTACTCGCACCGAACCCGGTGTCGCAGGATACACCCATCGGCCACGATGATAACGACAACGTAGAACTGCGGCTAAACGGAGCGGTACCGGAATTCGGTTTTACACCTCGTGATCATGTGGAGCTAGGTGAGCTTCATGATATCATAGATATTCCCCGTGGCGTCAAAGCAGGTGGTCCCCGCAGCTATGTGCTTAAGGGAGCTGGACTGATGCTACATCTCGCTGTACAGAGACTGGCTCTAGATGTACTCACTGCACGAGGATTCACCATCATGGATGTTCCTGTGATTGTCCGCCCTGAAGCGTTGGAGCGAACGGGATTCTTTCCCGGTGGGATGGATCAGACGTATGAGCTAAGCGGAGACAATCGCTGGCTGGTAGGCACATCGGAAGTGTCGCTAGTTTCGCTCTACAGCGACGAGATTGTGGAGCTAGACACACCCATGCGGCTGGCCGGAATGTCGACCTGCTTCCGCCGTGAAGTTGGATCCGCCGGACGAGATGTTCGAGGTCTGTACCGCGTTCATCAGTTCTCGAAGATCGAACAAGTCGTCTTATGCCGAAATGATGAAGGTGTGTCAGACCATATACTACACGAGATCCTCGCAAATGCCGAGCACATTCTCCAGCTCTTAGAGCTCCCCTATCGGGTCATGGCCGTCTGCACAGGGGATATGTCCCTGAAGACGCATAAGCAGTATGACATCGAGACATGGATGCCAAGCAGAGACGCATTCGGAGAAACTCATTCGGCTTCTAATCTACTCGATTTCCAAGCTCGTCGTTCGGGTATCCGTTATCGAGATGCGGATGGTCGCTTACAATACTGCCATACCTTAAATAACACCGCAGTGGCGACGCCAAGAATTCTGATCCCGCTGCTGGAGAATCACCAGCAAGAGGATGGTTCTATCTACATCCCTCAGGCGCTACGCAAATATATGGATGGCTGGGAAAGACTGGAGCTGCCGAAGCAACAGTTATAACAAGAACCGGCTGCGCCGTCCGTAGGTGGACGGCGTCCGTTTCTACCAGAATTATAAGTATAGATTGGATGAAAGTGTACATTCTTTTTGACTAAAGACAGCGAAGTCCGCTGTCTTTTTTTTGCACAAATTATCGCTTTGAAAATAAACAGTCTCAAAATGATAGTTTCATTGTAATTTTCAGAAAAAAAACTGACACATATATGACAACTAGACTTAACATATAATTAACATACAAATTACAATAATACGGACATTTTACCTTAAACAGTATCTTATTTGCTTAATTATATGAATCTAAGTAAAATTGCGCCATTTATTATGTGAGATTAAAAATAATTTACCTAAGGTTGATTTAATTTTACACAAATATAGTGTATATTTGCGGAAGACAACCTTTCATCTAACATTACATATGATACTATCAAAAGAGGTTGTACATTTGTTTTGAGAGGGGTAGATTTAGAGAAATGGTTAACTCTCGCAGGATACGAAAATGGTTGACGGCAGGGCTTGCACTGTTGGTAGTTTCCGGTAGCGTAATACCGGCGGCTCACACTACTGTAGCAGCACCGGACAACAGCAAGATCGTGATCTCACAGGTTTACGGCGGCGGAGGCAACAACGGAGCGGAGTATAAGAATGACTTCGTTGAGCTGTACAATCCGACAGAAGCAGATGTGGACCTGACAGGCTGGAAGGTGCAATACAGTTCCGCAAGCGCTTACATCGATGGGACCATCCGGGCAAAAGGTTATTATCTGATTCAGCAGGCCGCAGGTACTGGCGGAACCAAAGACTTGCCTTCTCCAGATAGCATAGGCACTTTGGGATTGGGAGGTAAGGAAGGTAAAGTTGATCTGCTTGACAATTCGAGTCAAGTAATAGATACCGTGGCCTATGGATCGGCCCCCGGTGCCGAGACAAAGGCAGCCCCAGCTTTGTCAAGCACAACCTCCGCCATCCGCAAGGCTGCACCCGGGGCTCCCGTAGACAGCCGCGGACAAGATACGGACAACAATTCCGTAGACTTCGTTGCCGGGCCTCCAAGTCCACGCAACAGCAGCTATGGTAAAGCACCGGAGACAGCTAGCTCCGTAGTTGCTTCACCAGCCGTTAACGCCTGGCCAGTGGGCACAAAGATATCTTTGAGTTCTCCAACGGTTGGAGCATCCGTCTATGCAGCTGTTTATGGATCAGGGGGTTCAACTAATTTCCAGACTTACACAGGGCCAATTACCTTAACTGAGAATACTACGATTAAAGCGTACGCTTCAGAACATAATATGCCAGACAGCCCTGTAACGACTTTTGATTACAAGATTCTGGCCAAAACAGATGTCGCAACAGCACGCCTTGCTAGTAAAGGCCAGAATGTTTCAACAGAAGGTATCGTAACGCACATTAATGCAGCAAAAATGTATATTCAGGATCAATCCGGTGGGATCGTACTTTACGGATTCCCAGAGTTCGCAAACGTTGGAGATCGCGTTGAAGTTAGTGGCACGATGGATATCCACAGCAACCTGCAAGAAATAAAATTCCAAAACGAACTTCAATACGCTGTAGTTGCTCCAGATACTGGAGTACCTGCACCAAAATTGATTACAGCAACCGACTTGTCTGCAGCGAACGGCGAAAGCTACGAAGCCCAGCTGGTAACTTTAAACAAGGTCACCATAGTCAGCCTAAATGGAAACACGGTGACAGCAAGTCAAGGTGACAAGCAATTCACCATCTTCTCTACCCTTCCTAAATTGGTAAAAGACAAAACCTTTGACAGCATCACTGGGGTTATCGAGCAATTTAATACGACTTATCAATTCATTCCACTTAACGAAAACGCTTTGGTGGAAGAAACCTTTTCCGTTATGGCCAGTCCTGGTGCAGGTCGTATTATTAAAGGAAGCTCTGTGACTCTATCCAGTCCTACCCTTGGAGCACAGATTTACTACACGACCGATGGAACTGAACCAACAGCAGCAGCAAGCAAGCTTTATTCAGATCCAATTACAGTTAGTAAAGATCTTACCATCAAAGCAATTGTCGTAGCAGATGGCAAGACAAGTAAGGTATATACCTTTGCATATAAAGCTTCTGATCTCCCTCGTATTCATGATATTCAAGGAGAATCTCATTCTTCTGAGTATGCAGGTCAGAAAGTTACTAATGTAGAAGGTATCGTTACCCAATATGGATACACTTTCGCAACTGGCGCTTATAGAGGTTTCTTCATGCAGGACCCTCAGCCGGACAATAATGTGAACACATCGGAAGGTATTTTCGTTTACAGCACAGATGCATCCCTTAAACCTGAAGTTGGAAATTTAGTGCATGTTAGTGGAGGCGTTTCCGAGTATAACGAAGGAAATGCGAGCAATCTAACCTCCACTCAAATTACTATGACTTCACTAAAAGCAGACTCCTCATCTAGTTATACTGTGCCGGCACCTGTCGTGCTTGGTAAAGGCGGGAGAGTCATTCCGTCTTCCATAATTGACAATGACGACATGGCTAATTTTGAGCCAAATGAAGATGCCATTGATTTTTATGAATCGTTAGAAGGTATGCTTGTTAAGCTTCCTACCCCTACGATTATTAGCCCTTATTGGACAAGTGGTAGCGGAAGTTCCATGCTCTATAACATCCCTACAAGAGTAGAGAACGATACAGCTGATGTCATCACTCCAGCTGGTGGACTAGTTCTCAAAGAGTACAGCCAATTTAATCCTCAGCGTCTCATCATTGCTTATGGAAATCCGGGTCAAGAAGTCATCACCGGAGATAAGTTCGCTGGAGATGTTACAGGGGTCATTGGATACAACAATGGTAACTTCAAAGTCATTCCGGAGAACGGTAAGCTACCGGCCATTACTCCAAGTACCTTTAAGCAAGAAACAACTACTCTTGAAGTCAATGAGAGCAAGCTGTTGATCGCATCGTATAACATTGAGAATTTCTATCCAGGTGTCGGAGCAACAAAAATCCAGAAACTAGCCGACTCCATCGCCAACAATATGAAAAAGCCTGACATTATAGGCGTTGTCGAAATGCAGGACAGCAATGGTGAAACCGATAACGGAATCACTGAAGCAAGTGCAAACGAACTAATTAAAGCGATTGAAACCGCTGGCGGTCCTGTATACAAATACACAGACATCGCTCCAGAGAATAATAAGGATGGCGGAGCACCAGGCGGAAACATTCGCGTAGGATTCCTGTACAACCCTGCAAGGGTACAGCTTGCAGACAGTGTAAATAAGCAAAAGGGTACTGCTACACAATCTGTCGGCTACGATGCAGAGGCAAAACAATTAACCTATAACCCTGGACGAATTGATCCAACAAATCTTGCTTTTTCAAGTTCACGGAAGTCCCTTGCTGCACAGTTTGTATTTGGTGGAGAAACCGTAATTGTAATCGCAAACCATTTCAATTCAAAAAGTGGCGATAATGGTCCTTTCGGGAACATTCAGCCACCTGTATTGTCCAGTGAAACAAAACGTCATGAAATCGCGGCAATCGTAAACGGATTTGTCAAAGAGGTTCTGACTGCAAATCCTGAAGCCAACGTCGTAGCTCTTGGCGATTTGAATGATTTCCAGTTCACTAAAACTGCAACCCTCTTAAAAGGCACAGAGCTAGCCAATTTGATCGATAAGCTGCCTTTAAATGAGCGGTATACGTACACCTATGACGGAAACTCTCAAGTACTGGATCATATTCTTGTCAGTAAAAATCTAAGGGCTTCCTCCAAAGTAGATGTCGTCCACCTAAATGCCGACTTCTCACCATCGAAAGGTCGGGTATCCGATCATGATGCGGTTTTGGCACAGCTTGATTTTAATGCTGTTGAAGAATTCCCATTAACCGTTCTACACACCAACGATACACATGCAGGACTAGATACTGTAAGCTCGCCAAATAACATCTTGCGCCGTGTAACGGCAATCAAAGAAGCTAAGGCGACTACAGAAAACCCTATTCTTCTCGATGCGGGTGATGTGTTCTCTGGAACGCTTTACTTCAACAAGTATCTGGGTCTAGCAGATATGGCCTTTATGAATATGGTCAAATATGATGCTATGACTTTCGGGAACCATGAATTTGATAAAGATTCTGAAACTCTTTCCAAATTCATCGGCAAAGCTGAGTTTCCATTTGTCTCATCCAATGTCAATTTCTCTGCGGATGACATCTTAAGCAAAATGTTTACCAACGAAATTGGTCGGTCGGGTAATGCAGCAACCATCTACCCTGCACTGATCAAAGAAGTAGACGGCGAACAGATTGGTATCATCGGTCTGACGACAGAAGATACTGCCAACATTGCTTCACCAGGTAAAGTGACTTTTGAGAATGCCTTTGCTAAGGCAGAAGCTACGGTCGCTATGCTGCAAAATGAGAAGGTTAACAAGATTATCGTTCTCTCACACCTTGGCTATGAAGAAGATCTTAAACTAGCCAAAGCTGTTAACGGCATTGATATTATTGTCGGTGGGCACAGCCACACGCAACTGGATCAAGCCGTTGTAGATAAGAGCGATCCAAATGCACCGAAGCTAATTGTACAAACCGGTGAAAAAGGACTCTTCCTTGGTCAACTTGAAGTTAAATTTAACAAAGATGGTGTACTGACAGATTGGAAAGATCAATTAGTCTCCATCGATGCAAAGAACGGCGCTAACTACGCTATCGCAGAGGATACTGAAGCCAAAAAGCTTCTGGATACCAAGTTTAAGCCAGGCATCAAAGAGCTGTCCAATGAGGTAGTGGGTAACTCAGAGGTTATCCTGAATGGCGTTCGCAACGATGTTCGTACAAAGGAAACCAACCTTGGTAACCTGATTGCCGACGGTATGCTTTATGCAGCCAAGAAAGCTGGCACTAATGCGGTAATCGCCCTGCAAAACGGTGGCGGTATTCGCGAATCTATCAATGAAGGACCAATTACACAAGGCGAAGTACTCGGAGTACTTCCATTCAACAACGATCTGGTTACGATCACTTTAACCGGACAAGAAATTAAGGATGCGATGGAGAATGGGGTTTCCAAAACTCCAACAGCAGACGGACGTTTCCCACATGTTGCAGGGTTGAAATTCTATTATGACTCTAAGAAGCCTGTGAACGAACGCGTATTGCGCATTGAAGTGAAGAACGGGGACAAATACATTCCTCTAGATATGAATGCATCCTATGTAGTAGCTACTAATGCTTTCACAGCTAAAGGTGGAGATTTCTATACTTCCCTTGAGAAGGCCTATAAAGAAGGTCGCGTGAATCTGCTGTATCTGCCGGACTTTGATGTATTTACGAAGTATCTTAATGAGGTTAAAACCGTCACTGCGAAAACTTCCGCTGTTGAGGGCCGTATTGTGGATCTGAAAGGCGAACCACTGCCGGAGACAACTCCGACGCCAGTACCAACATCACCAACATCACCAACAGTTCCAACTGCAACACCAGCACCAACTGTTGCACCAATTGCCAAACCGCAAGTAACAACGATTAATGCTGCTGATCTGACCAAGCAACTCAGTGAGCTAGCAATTGGTAGCCACGAGCTGGTCATTCCGGTTAAAGCTACTACAGGCGGCGCTCAAGTAGTGCTTCCAGGCAGTGTGCTTGTAAAACAAGCAGCAGCACAGCCTAATACTATCCTTACCTTTACAACTGCTGCTGCTTCTTATTCCTTACCGCTCAGCATTATAAACAGTGCAGCACTTGCTGCTCAATTAGGTACCAACGACTTTACAATTACGGTATCCATTCTACTAGCGGATTCGGGAACAGTAAGTAGCACAAACAAAGCTATCGCTTCACAACTTAATAATGCTACTTTAGCTGCTCCAGTAATCGAATTCAGTGTTTCGGCGCAAGCCGGAACTAAGCGTGTACCGCTGAACAACTTTGGCAGTACTTACGTTAACCGGACGATCAATGTACCTGCTTCCTTAAATTCAAATAACGCAACGGCAGTGGTCTTCGATCCTGCTACAGGGAAGATTTCCTTCGTCCCTGCGCTATTTGCTCCTAAGGCTGATGGAACAACGGATGTTACGATTAAACGGAACAGCAACAGCTATTACACCGTTGTTAAATATTCCAAAACGTTCGGAGATATTAACGGACACTGGGCTAAGTCGTCCATTAATCTGTTAGCTTCCAAACTGATCGTCAGTGGAACAAACAACAATACGTTCTCTCCTTCACAGTCGATCACACGGGCTGAGTTCGCTGCATTAATTACGCGTTCTCTGGGACTTGCGACTGTAAGTGGTGAGACAACATTTAAGGATGTAAATCCAAATGCATGGTATGCTGATGCTATTCGTACCGCCGCAGAAGCCGAATTGATTTCTGGTTATACCGATGGCAGCTTTAAGCCAGGTAGCCCAATCACTCGTCAGGAAATGGCTTCTGTATTAGCTAAAGCCATCAAGTACACCGGCAAAACCTTAAATGCCGATCCTACAGCACTAGCTAAATTCATTGATGCAGCAAGCATCCCTGCTTGGTCCCAAGCAGCAGTAGCAGAAATCGCTGCTGCGGGCATCATCCAGGGAGCGACAGACGGTTCCTTTGCTCCACAAAAGCTGGCAACTCGTGCTGAAGCCGTTACGATGCTGGAGAAGACATTGAAATTCCTCCAGTTCATCAACTAATACAGGCTGCCCCCAGCTCTGAAAACAAAAAGGCGGTTCCTAGAAGTGCATAATGCACTCGAGGAACCGCCTCTTTTTTATATTACACTCTACGATTCCATCCCAGCTTCACTTTCTTCATAATGACTTGTATCCCCGTGCAACAGGATCTCCGGCACGCCATCCGTAAAATCAATTCTGGATAAGCAGGTTGGATAAATGTAAGGCAGATCCCATAGCTTAGGCAACTCTCTGCTCTCGAAAGAAGCCATCAAGAGCTTGATCACTACCGTATGCGTTACGATAAGAATTGTCTCACCCTGATGGGCAGTGAGAATCTCCTGAAGCTTCTCTAGCGCTCTTGTCTGTACCTCTTCGAAGGTCTCGCTGCCCTCCACTTTAAACTGGTCGGGGTCCTTCCAGAAATAACGATGCTGGTCCGAATACTGAGCTGCCAGCTCATCAGAATCTCTACCTTCCCATACGCCCATGCCAATTTCTTTGAATGCATCGGAAACTTTCAGCGGAACATCCCGCTCTCCGCGTATAATCTCAGCTGTACGCAGCGCCCTTAGGCTGGAGCTTGCATAAATGACATCAAGATTTATAGCCTTCATTCCCTGGCTCAACCATTCCGCCTGTTGCACGCCAAGCGTCGTCAGCGCAGAATCCATATGACCTTGCATACGATTCTGCACATTCCATTCTGTCTGCCCATGACGCGTTAAATATATCGTTGTGGTACTCATCCGTTGCTTCTCCTCCTAATCCCAAATCCAGAGATACCTACTTCCTGTTTCGCTCCATCCAGTTCACCGCATAGTCAACGATTTCACGCTGTGGAATCAATTGGGCTGTAGCTGAGGCGATCTGAGCATACGTAATGAGCCCTGTCTCTTGCCCAAATTGCTCAGCAAGTTCAACAAAATCGTCAGAGTTCCAATCTAGCTCCTTGAATTCCACCCACTGTCTATGACCATCCACCATCATAGGTGCCCCGCCAATGACCTCCTGTTTTCCTTCATAGAAGGCCCGGCATTCAGCAAGATGTAATGAAGTATTATTTAGATTTCCTACGCCTAGCAGCAGCATACTCCCCCCCAGGTCATAAATACGAGCTAATGGAGAGTCATCCCCCAAACCGTATTCGAGGGAGTGTCCATATATAATCTCATCCCTATGCTTGCCCCAAGCCGCAAATGAATGAATGGGGTGATCGCTGCGCTTTACCCCTTTTTGTCTACGGAAGCAATCTGGAATAATCCCCATCCCTCTCAGTGGAGTCAAGTCTGGATCATAAGCCGGCATCTGCTCACGGATACTCTGCCACCAAGATTCGGGCACCGGTGGGTTACTCCAGCCAGCAGGGTCCGTCAGATCACTGGAATGAGTCGGCATCACAAGCGTGCCTGTTTCTCCAAGGACCTCCTCAAGCGCCAAAATAACGGCAACCGGCCCGCCTGCCACCCATTGGCCCAGTGATTTGAAGGATGAATGCAGTAGAATCGTCATCCCCGCATGTACACCCAGTCGCCGAAAGTCCTCTGCCAACGTCTGAACCGTAATCAAATCCCCTTGAATTTCTTCCACCCTTCATTCCTCCATACTCTCTTACTGCTAATCCTAGCAAAGCTTCTTACTGCCATTATATAGGAGGATCACTTCTAACAACACCCTTAAGGGTCATCAAGGCTACATGTACAGCAATGATACTCATACCGCAGCTACTTACCCTGCTGTTTACGACAAATCTCTGGACACTATTTTGGCTCTATAATCCCCCGGAGAGATCCCTTCCAACTCTTTGAATACACGGGCAAATTGCTTACTGTTCTCAAAACCTACTTTTTCCGAAACTCCGGCAAGCTTGCTGCAGCCTTGTGCTAGCAGTTCTTTAGCATGGCGGATGCGTACCTTTTTTAAATAAATGACAAAATTCTCACCAGTATATGCCTTGAAAGCTTCGCTAAAATAAGAATAATTCAAAGAAACATGGTTACTAACCATAGCCATATTTAGTGGACGAGCATAGTTCGTTTCAATATAATTCAGCGCTTCCTCCATGTCAGCATGCTCCGTATGAGCAGAGCGCACCCCTACAATATAATCACTCACACTCAGGAGCAAATTCTCAAGCGCACGATAATAATCATGGAAATGACGATAATTGTACATATTGCCCACTGTGCGATATAGCTTCAGCACCTCTACCGAGGCTTCGCCATGCACCCGAAATACTTCATCCAGCACCAATTCATTGATATTCTGTCCCACCGACTCCAAATATGACAGGTCAAGCGCCTTCAAATGCTCGGTCTGAAAAATCTCAGCCAGAAGATGCTTCATCTCCTTCTCGCGTTCTGTTCCAAGCATATTGAGCAGCTTGCGAATTTCCTCCTTCGGCAAGGGGGAATTAGACCGTTCTTGACTCACATCCGCGTAATTCAACAAGTTCACTTGCGGATATACAAAAGTATACTGTAATGCCCGGCACGCTTCCTTATAACAGGAACGAAGGTCTGCAAGACTTGTTCCTTCGCTACTTATTCCAATCGACAATCCCATTATTTCTTTGGCTTCAGCTTGTCTGGACAGTTCTATAAAGTCCTGTTTTCTGGTTCCGAGCAATACTAATTTACCGTCCCAGTCCGTTGTGATTTCCGAAAAACATTTTTCAAGTGGTCCCATCAATCGTTCTACCAGCCCCTGAACATCCCCCGGCTTCATTCTTGTTCCGTCATTACAATAGTAATTCAAAACACCTACTGTAAAAGGAACTCCCAAGTCATCTAGGCTCTCCTGCTGCTCTCGCTCCAACTGAACTTCCTGCTGCATAAGCAGCCCACGTAAACGGCTAGAACGCAGCTCTCGGCGAAAATGTTCTGCTTCCTGCTCCTGCTGTCTTGCACTGAGATTCTGCTCCTCCTGCTCCTTATCTATACACTTTAAGATTTCGAATAATTCATCTCTACGAATCGGTTTAAGTAAGTAATCCTTCACGCGATAACGGATTGCGCTTTTGGCATATTCGAAATCGTCATACCCGCTTAAAATTAGCACTGCCGGGCTTTTCTCGCCCCTTGTCGCCGAAGACAACCGCTCCAACAGCGTAATTCCATCCATTACTGGCATACGTATATCTGTAATAATAATATCTGCACCGTCGGTCTCATAGATATCAAACCCCTCTGCGCCATTACTCGCCATCGTGATGGTATAAATGGACGGAAATTCTCTTTCTATCATTGTCTTGAGGCCGTAACGAATATTCTTCTCATCATCAATGATCAGTAGCTTCTTCATAGTTGTTTTTCTCCCGTCAAAAGAACTTTCGGCAAGGTTAAACGTACCATCGTCCAACTTCCTGCTTCGCTCTGTACTACAAGCCCATATTCATCGCCATAAAAGATTTGCAAACGCTGATGTACATTTCTCAGACCAATGCCACCTGTTCGGCGGTCAGTCCCCTTCTGTTCAGCAGTGCTCTCACAGCGTTCATCTTTCGCATAAATAGCCTCGTTTAAAGCATGTAGTCGCTCTGGTGTTAGCCCCATGCCATTATCACGAAGCTCTATGAAAATATCACCTTCAGCTTCTGAAATATGAATATGAACGCTCGGGTCCTGTAGATTCTCCTTCTCATCACACCAAGCATGCTTAACACTATTCTCCACAATAGGCTGCAGTGACATTTTAAGCACCTCCAGCTCCAAATATCGGGGTTCAATATGAAGCACCAACTTAACCGGATACTCAAAACGAATATTCATCACTTCAATGTAATTCTCAATATGGCGAATTTCGTCTCGCAGCTTCACATACTCTCCGGACCATTTGAAATTATAACGCATCATCCCCCCTAGTGAGGTTAATGCATCTGAGATCGTTCGTTGGTTTTCAATTTCAGCCAGCATTTTAATATTTTCCAGCGTATTATACAAAAAATGTGCGTCAATCTGGTTATGCAGCGTACGTAGCTCAGCCTCTTTTGACAATGCCTGCTTGCTCACTGCTTGAGCCACCAATGTATTGATCGTATTCATCAATTTGGAGAAATGATGGGCAAGCTCACCAACTTCCCCTCCACCCCGAATCATAATTCCAGTGTACGCTTCACCTCTACGCACTCTTTTCATTGTTTCGGTCAATCTACGTAGATTTTTTAGAATAAAGGCATTTGTCACATAAGCAATCAGCGTCAGCAAGGTAATAAACCCGATATTGGCGCCAATGATTAAGTTGCGTGTTCGGGAGATATCCTTCATGACTCCATCCATGGACACTACATTTAACAAATAAGCATCAATACGTTCTAACGGAGTGTTAATCAACAAAAACGATTTACCATTCTCCGAGTACTCACTATCCCATTCCCCAGTTTCCCTAAAATGCTTATACCGTTCTGCAATCATATCAGCCATCTTCAGATTATTCTGCAAAAAAGAATGGTCCGGTCTGGTGAAAAGCTGCAGCTCACTATCCACAAGGAACATTTGGGTCTGATTATCCCGGACATCTGTATACGTCTTGGGTGTAAAACGACTCAGCATCATATCCACCTGCACCATGCCGATATAATTGTCTGCTGGACGACTTTTCTCACGCAACAACGAAACCTTGGGCAGACTCTCCTCCGGCGATCCCAAGTATCTCTGCATCAGATCGGGATCACTTTTCTGAAAAGACCAGTATTCCTGCCCCTTCATTTGAAGCGCTTTCTGAAACCATGGCTTGGAAGAAACTCGCTCTTCACGAAAAATAATCGGCCAAATTTCATGCACTTTATTGCTTCTCGAATACAACCGTAAATGCGCAATATTCGGATTGTTAAATTGAATACGAGTCATATTCACATAGGCATTTGTATTGAAATTAATCAAATCTACTAGCTGTGGTTCAGATTCATTCGCAAGGAATTCTTCTACATCGGTATCAGAATAAGCCATCTGTGCCGCACGTTCCATCGCCTCAATTTGATTATAGATATGTAATTTTTCCATTTGCAGCAAATAATCGTTTTTCTCGACGGCATCTCTGAGATAGGTATTATTAATAGACTCATAGAAGTAGACCGATACCAGCAAGCACGGGCCTAAGATTATAAAAACATAGGCTGCAATTAAACGACTCTGGAGAGATCTTCTTCCCCACCAATAACTAAAAGAATGCCATAACGCTCTAGCTCGCTCACGCCTGTTCACTCTATACACTTCTGTTCTGTCCACCTCGCTGAATAGTGAATGCTTAACCTATTTAATATCTAAACCATATTATAGATTGAAAATAACCCAATCGCCCACATTTGCGGGCGATTGGGTCATGTTTATTTTATTTTTTTGCGAGTTTCAGCTTATTCTCTTCATATTTTGTTTGCTGGAAGGCTTGCACTTTAGCCAGACCCAGATCCTCTTGCTTCTTGATGTAACCTGTCCAGATGGAATCAAATTCAGCATCGGATGGAGCCATCAAAAGCTTCGGAAGCGTTTTGCTGCGCAAATCTTTGATTTTAGATAAGATGACGCCCTCAGGGGAGCTTGCCAACGGATCGATTTGATCAAACTCGGAGATACTTATTGTTTTTCCGCGAGTCCAGTCTTCCAGCTGTTTGAAAGGCTCTACAGCTTTAGGTGTCCATTGAGTTGTAATATTGGTATTCATCAGCATCCAGAACGTAAAGGAAGAACCATATTGCTTGTCGAATGCCGCACGGTCTTTATTCATCAGATCAAAGACTTCTGGTTTAAATTGGTCTTTGCCGTCAATGGTATCATAGCTGACGCCTTTTTCGCCAAGATAGAGGTCTTTATTGCCTTCTTCACTGTTCAGGTAACTTAGGAATTTAATGGCGCGTGCTTTGTCTTTAACATCTTTGGAGATCAGCGTTACTGTCCAGCCAGAAATAGCAGGGCCGTTCAGAGTAGGCGCATCCAGGTTGGTATTAGCCGGACCGTCAACTGCGATATAAATTTTGTTCGGGTCTTTCTGGTACAGAGTTCCCAGTTGGGCTCCAAAGTCAGTACGTTGGTACAGCATCGCGAAGTAACGGCCTTGAGCGATTTTTTCTTCCATTTGAGGACGTTTGTCAATAAAGATATCTTTAGAAAGCAAGCCGTCTTGGTTCGCTTGACGCAAAGTTTTCATCCAGCGGATATATTCAGGGTCAGTCTCACGATTATACAACTTGCCGTCTTTTTCTCTTGGAATAGCTAAGAAGTTCTGAATGTATTGTTCCAAAGAATCGTTACCCGTTGCGATAAATTCGTGTAGACCGAGCGGAATCATCGGTTGACCATCGATTTCAGGGAATTTCTCTTTAGCGGCCTTCAGCGCTGCCACGAATCCTTCCGGTGTGCGCATATCAGGACTGCCAATCGCTTCATAAATATCTTTGCGGACTACGAAGGTTTGGTTGGATACATAAGTGTCGCCATATTTCTCGTAATCTTTAGGGGAGGAAGAAGCATTCGGGTAACCGTATACATTGCCGTCAGCTTGTGTGTACCATCCCAGTTTGTCAGGGTCGGATACTTTGAAGAAGTAAGGATCATATTCTTCGGCGAGTTTGTTCAGAGGAAGCACGAGATTGCCTTCAATCATTTTCTTAACAGCATCTTCATACCAGCCCAGCGTGATAAAGTCCGGCAGTTTACCGGAAGCAATCAGCGTGTTCATCTTTTCATTTTCATTACCGGCTGGAACGATAAAGTTAATGTCCACACCGGTTTTCTTAGTGATATATTGGGAAGTTGGATCCACACCCCATTTATTAGGGAACCAGGCGAAGTTCAGGTACCAGTCAAATGTAATTGGTGATGTGTCGGATTTCCAACCCGGCTCATCAGCGGATAGTGCTGTAGCTTCTGGCGCTGTTGTAGATGTTGCCTCTGCTGTGTTACCTTCAGTCTTGTTTGCAGCATTACCTTTGTTTGCGGCGTTACCATTGTTACCGGAACAGCCCGCTACGGACAGAACCATGATTGTTGCCATAAGCAGCATCATCATTTTCTTTGGCTTTCTTTTCATGTCCATGCTTGTTTACCCCTTTTCTGAGATTGATTAATAATTATAATTTATAACTCCA
The DNA here is from genome assembly GCF_001012825.1 of Paenibacillus etheri. Classification (GTDB taxonomy): domain Bacteria; phylum Bacillota; class Bacilli; order Paenibacillales; family Paenibacillaceae; genus Paenibacillus_AQ; species Paenibacillus_AQ etheri. The sequence goes on along the minus strand of NZ_LCZJ02000065.1, from coordinate 72,374 downwards.
AGACTGCGGGTGCGGTCCGGAGGAGACACCATTATTTCGGGTGAAGTGCGACCAGCACTTAGCCCTTGATGGAACCAATCATCATCCCTTTGACGAAATAACGTTGCAGGAACGGGTAGGCAAAGACGATCGGAAGTGTTGTAACAACCATCGTAGCCAGCTTGATGGACTGCGAGGTCACCGTCCTGGTCACGGCGCTTCCCTGTACGGCAGTCATCATTAGATTGGAGCTGGATTGGGCGACAACCCGGTACAGGAATGTTTGAATCGGTTGCATGCTTTCATTGTTCATATAAATCATTCCGGTAAAATAATCATTCCATTGGTAAACGCCATGGAACAGCGCAATAGTAGCCAGTACGGGTAAAGAGACCGGCAGGACAATCCGCAGGAAGATGGACCAGTCGTTGGCTCCGTCAATACGCGCCGCTTCCTCCAGGCCATCAGGAATATCCCGGAAGAACGTCATGAAGATGATTAGATCGAAGAAGCTGAACATGACCGGAATAATATAGACTAGGAAATTTTCCAGCAGATGAAGATCTTTGATGAGTAGGTACGTCGGAATAAGTCCGGCTCCGAAGATCATGGTTATCGTACCTAACAGAATGTAGAATCTGCCCCCAATCAGTTCTCTCCGGGAAACCGCATAAGCAACCATCGCCGTAAAGAATACATGTAGACCTACGCCGAGAATTGTTTTGGCTACCGTAATCCACATCGCCCTCATAATACCCGGGCTATCGAACACGGCACTAAAGTTCTCCAATGAAAACTTGCGCGGAATCCAGTAAATCCCGCCTAGCATAGCATCTTTTCCGTCATTAAAAGCATTAATTAGCACGTACCAGATCGGATACAGCGTAACGAAGCAAATACAAAGCATTCCAATATTGTTTACTATATCAAAGACGACTTCTCCCTTTGTTCTGCGATTCAGTGTAATCATGTACAGGTCCCCCTTGGCCTAAAACAACGAGGTGTCGTTGAGTTTTTTAGATACTTGGTTGGCAATCAGCAGCAGAATGAGCGAGATAACCGATTTGAACACTCCGATAGCGGCTGAATACGAGAAGCGGGCCGAGAGCAGACCGGTATAGTAAACATAGTAGTCAATCACATTACTCGCGCTGTCATTTAGCGAATTGCGAAGTACCATGATCTGGTCAAAATTGGAGTTCAGTACACCGCTCACCGCCAGAATAAACAAGATGCTGATCGTTCCTTTGATAGTCGGTACGGTTACATACCACATTTTCTGGAATCTTCCGGCACCGTCGATGGTGGCCGCTTCATACATTTCGGGAGATATGCTGGTAATGGCAGCCAGATAGATGATCGCTGACCAACCCAGCTCCTTCCATAAATCCGAGGTAATAATAATGGTCCAGAAATATTTCGGTTCAGCCAGGAACGAAATCGGCTGGTCGATCACATGCAGCGCCATCAAAATATTGTTGATGATGCCCACATCTGCCAGCCAAGTGGCGAGAATCCCGCCAAGAACGACCCAAGACAGGAAGTGGGGCAAATACGATATCGTCTGAATACTCTTCTTAAAGCGAACGGATCGGACTTCGTTCAGAAAGAGGGCGAATATGATCGGCAGCGGAAAGATCAACAGTTTAATTAAGCTGATGCCTAACGTATTCTTCATAACATACACAAAATTATCGTCCGCCAGGAACTCTTTGAAATTCGCGAGACCGACCCAAGGAGCTTCCGAGATTGGCTTGACGATGTTGTACTCCTTGAAGGCGATAATAATGCTATACATCGGAATGTAGTTAAAAATAATCATCCAGATGACACCAAGCAGTGCCATAGTCTGCAAATGTCGCTGGGTAACGAACCTCTTCCAAAGCGGAGTACGATTTACTTTACCGGTTTCGAAATTTCCAGGAATTAACGGATTCATCGCTGGACTTACTTCCACGCTTTTTTTGTTCTCCATCCTTTGGACCTCCAGGCTATATATCTTTTTCTTTTTCTGAAGCGCTTACAATATCTATGTATTCATTGTATTTGCTTTTGCCTGTCTCCGTAAGGCTTTGAATTTCGGGTTATAGGTTCCATTTTTCGGGTTCAAGCTAAAATGCCTTCGGCGTCGTTTAAGGGCTTTCTTATATTTGGAGAAAAAAATAAGGGAGGGCCTAGGCCCTCCCTTATTTTCTATGCCATTATTGCTCGAATTTGCTTGATCTCTCCACGCCGTAGAGCCTCTGCCTCTTTACCTCGAACGAGCGCTCCAGAAATTTCGGTAACCGTTCCATCGCGATAGACGAGCGTCATGCTCTGAATAACAGCCTTCTTCTCACCAAACGTATTCTCGCGTTGGGGGTTCGAATAAGTTACTTCCGTGCCACCTAAGAATGTGAAAGAAAGATTGCCTTGTTCATCAAATAACCAGCCTGGTAGAACCGGATTTAAAGATAACGTAAGCTGTCCATCTTCTACTCTGAAAATATGACTTCCGGCCATCATCGTTCTCCACATACTGAGGAATTCAGCTGTCGACCCACTTAGTCTTGCAACGAACCCTCTACCGTGATTGCCCGGATCAGGATTGCCTCCAGTAGCGATAAAGGATGAATTCTCAAGCGTACTGCGTCCATAGACAGCCGGATCCAGGAACGGAACTAGCGAGGTCTTCAGTTCTCCGTAGAACTCCTCATGAAGTCCGCCTTTCAACAGCTCTAGCAGATATTTGTAGGACATATGCAGGAAGTTGGACTCACGCTCTAGCCAGCCTGGCGTAAAGGCTCTCATTCGTCCGATCTCATGCGACTCTCCCTCTAGACTAACCGAGGTTTGATACATAGACGTAGTCGGATCATATAGCTCTGTTTGCTTAATCAAATTGTAGATTTCCTTGGCTTGCACCGGATCTTTCAGCGTCTTCAACCAGCGAGTAGGTCCCTCAAGGAAGTATGGCAATGCATATACCTCAAACTCCTCTACCACAGCTTTTGGCAGGCCGTATCCGCTAAGTACCGGTTGACCTTCAGCATCGGTTACCTGCTGGAATTTCTTCGCCTCAAAGCGGAAGTAGGTTGGGGTAAGTCCGTTACCGAGTTCTACCGCCTTGTTGATCCCCTCATCGATTTTGACCAAGAACTTGGAGAGGGCCTCACGAATGTATTCCAAGGTTACTTCAGACTCAGCCCCAGTAATACCGAAACGGATACGTGCTCTATACGCCTCACGCGCCGAAGCTACAATGTCCCAATAATTGAATTGTTCCAAATCTCCCGAAAGAACAGCCGTTACCGCGTGATATACCTTTTCAAGCAGCTGTGCAATTTCTTCTGGCAGATCTACAGCGCCTTGAATGTTCTCTTTGCCGTTCAGAGCATCTAACAAAAAGACTACGGTACGTTTCAGCTCAAAAGTCTCACTCATTCCAGAGCCGAACAATCCTGGCAGTCCATTCATAGCATCGTTCCAGCCCGGCTTATTGCCTTCCATCTCTACACCCATACCGTAAGGGTCAAGTGTAGCAAATTTATTCAAGGCAAGAGACAACATCTTCACGAATAGATTAGTGTGGTAAATGGCACCGTGGCCGCCTTCGGTACGCAGCCAATGGGTATCTCCAGCTTTCCATTTCAGCTTATGCAGCTTCTCCTCATCTTCAAGGAGAGCACCATATTGCCGAGCCTTTCCCTCACTGATTACATATTTCTCACTTCGTGGCAACACATATGCTGGGCTGTCATAGAACGCGTAAGTGTTATCCCCAAATAAAAGCTCCTGCTTTTTGTCAGGGAAGATATCCAAATAACCTACTACCAGATCCATATTATACGTCCAGTGATCTGACCAGAAGCCTTCGCCAAAAGAAGCCTCAATGTTTTGTTGTGACAAGGCTAGTAGGCCTGACAGAAATTCTTGCTCGCTTACCTTCAAGGTAACGTTATGATCCGCAATATAGTTTACTAAGCTACCTGGTGTGAACCGAGTGCTACACAGCCTTACAAGCTCAGCTTGATGATCTGCCACAGCTTCTCCGATCCATTCCGCAGCTTGCGCCTTACTGTCCGCTTTCACTTCAAAGGTTGTTCCTTGTACGCTCAATGGGTTGTAACCATCCGCCTGAATCAAGCTATAGAACATTTTGATGTTGAAGCTACCCACCTTCGGATTAAAAAATACATCGTTCCGACGATTCTGATTCATATCGCGAAAGTTTCCGTTCCCCTGTGAATAATATTCTGGGGCGAGTGAGAAGAAATTGTAGTCACGCTCCAAGTCACCATGCTTACGCGAGTATAAGTGAACTACAAAGCCATCACCGCCATTGTCAAAGACAAAAGGATAGCCTCCACGCAGAAAGTTATCGAGATAGGATTGACGGCAATACGCATCAAACACAGCCGATGAAGTGTGAGTAGCAATGCCTTCTGTCAACTCTTCAGTCAGACCTGCGGCCTCTTGGGATTTAGACAGGATATATTCATCGCTGCACAAATGTTCAGCCTTCTTATTGATTTTGTCGATGTCATTTACATGTCCAACCAGAGTGTTCAGAATCAGACGGCTACCTGGCGCCAAACGTTTTGCCACTCCGCTAAAACCGCACGGAACCTTATTGACCGGATATTGCGGAAGCTCACCCAGTTCTGCAAGGGTTAATCCCGCAAAGCGGTCTGGATAAGTAAGAGAGGTATTACCACCAAAGACTAGCTCGAAATCGACAATTGGCGAGACTTTTTCTCCATCTCCAGTGAACGACAGATAGAAATGTCCATTCGTAATTTCACTAACCTGCGCACTATCATTGGTACTGGAACGCAGTTTATAAAATGGAATACCATTCTCCAAGTTGTATACATCCATCCAGCTGCGCAGCAGGTTACCTATTTCCTTGTAGCCGCTGTTTTCTACGCCGTAAGGCAAGATTTCAGGCAGACCATCCATCAGCTCCAGCTCGATCTCTTTACCGCCGATATTCTCAATCTCTACCCGACGTACCAATGCTGCATAATCGTCATTAGGCAAATTAAAATAGTGTACGGTCGTCTTCAGACCATGCCCGGCATGGCTTTCTTCAATGGTAAGCCCATTAGGCAAAATGGTCATGATCCGCTTAGCAGCAGCATCTGGACGTGCAGATTGAAACGGTTCATAAATCTCTTGCTCGCCTTTAATTTTGATAAAGGTTCTGAAACCGGTCGTCCCTACGTTCTTATAAGAGATATTTGCCGGAGAGAATTCCATGATCGGCGAGTTCTTATCGCGTACCCCGAAGCTGCAAATGGCCTGACCCCGATTCACATAAAAAGTCCACATCGGAATTCCCTTTAGTCCGGCAAGACCTGGTAAGAAACTGGAAAAAGTCTTTCCTTCATCAAATTGCTCCATTACAAATGTATCTGATTCGAAATAATAATTGCTCATACTTTTGTCCTCCTAAGTTGTAGATTATTTATGAAATCAAATGCGTCACGATGGAATGAGGCGCTAGCTCGCAGCTCGCAATCTCTTCTCCTAGACCTAGCGTTACACTGTGCACTTCTTCACTTTCATTCATCAGCACAACAGCAATGCTGCCATCAGGATTACGGAATGCTGTGGTTAGGATACCTTCCGCTTCAGATGTAAATCCGATCCGTACCGCACCTGGTGCAATGTATTTACTGAAATGCCCAATGTAATAATAGGAGCTGTTATAGTGCACTTCATCCGTTGTCGTATCTGCAATAATCGGCGCATCGCAGAGATTGCCTACATGGTTGGGGCCTCCTGTCTCATCCAGTACCAGGTTCCAGTCCAGGTATCCTTCAGTCCACGCATTGAGATCTCCAATCATATTTCTGCCATACCTTTCACCAGTAAACCATTCCCCCAGCTTAACGCCACCCTCTTGGCAGCCCTCTGTAAATAAAAGATGCTTGTCTGGAAATAAATCATGTACCTTTTCTACCTTCTCGAACTCCTCGCCTCCGTACCAGTGAATACCCGTACCCCACACATACTTTGCTGCGTCAGGATCAGATAATACTGCCGAAGCACGCTCGACCATAATATCGCGGTTATGATCCCAGATTACAATGTTCACATCTGAATGGCCGGTCTGATGCATCACCGGCCCAAGATGGTTTTTAACAAAATCCCGTTCCTCTTCCGCACTATAAATACATGAATCCCAGACCTGAACGGCAGCCGGCTCATTCTGCACGGAAACCGCCCAAATCGGCACTCCCTCTTTCCCATAAGCTTCAATGAATTTCGTATAGTAGCGTGCCCAAACTTCTGCATATTCCGGCTTCAGTGATCCACCGTTATTCATTTCTCCATTTGTTTTCATCCATGCCGGAGGGCTCCAAGGAGAAGCCAGCATCGTGAATGCACTGCCTCTTACTTCCATGGCGTCTTTTATCAGCGGAAGTACCCACTTATGATCATGTGAGATATCAAAAGTAGCTAACTCTGTATCATGATCAGCAACATACGTATAATTTCCAAGGGCAAAATCACAGCTGTGAATATGCACACGCCCCATGCTATAGCCTAATCCCTCTACAGGATGGAAATAGCGATGAATAACCTCTGCCCGTTTCTCGGAGCTCAGACGTGATAACGTATAAGCAGCAGCTTCGGTGAAAGCGCCGCCAAATCCAATCATCTTTTGATACTCCTGTTCTGGCTTAAGCTCCACATCGGCAGATCCAGATCCTACTCTTGCGCTAAAAACAATTGCATCTTTCGGAGTTAAGCGTTCCCCTGTATCTTTTGCAGTTACCACAGTTTGAACTTTTGCCATTTCATCCATCTCCTCTGAATTGTTTTCTTACCAAAGTACTAGTCTTTACTGGATCATCTTCCGATGTTGTAGACTCGGAGCAATGAGCCACAGAAACAATCGAAACCGGTTTCGATTGTTTCGAAAAAAAATGATCTTTCGAAATCAATTGAAAGAACATTTTTAACAATCAGTCCATTATAGCTCCATCTAAACAAGATGTGTCAACTACCACTATCTCATTAGGAACAATTAAAAGCTATATTGTCTTTTACTTTAGCAGGACTCTTTTTAGTTCGTCAAGATTTATCCTAATCTTACTACCGACTAATTTGCACTAACCGGAGATGCACAGGACTCCCGTTCAACCACTTCCACGGGAACTAAAATTGCTTCCTTATCTAACGCTTTACCTTCAATTGACGCTAAAAGAATGTCCGCAGCCCGGCTTCCAAGAAGTTCCGTATCCTGACGTACCGTTGTCAATGCAGGTGAAACATACTCAGCTAGATCGATGTCATCGTAGCCCATAACTGAAATATCCATTGGTACGGAAAGTCCACTATCTTTAACAGCCATAATAGCTCCTAAGGCTAGTAAGTCACCCGAAGCAAAGACAGCGGTTGGACGTTCAGGGAGCTTAAGAAGCTCCAGCATCGCCTTATAACCGCTTTCTCGAGAATAAAAGGCTCCGTTTACAACATAGGATTTGGGCACTTTAAACCCTCGCTGCTTCATAGCGGTCTTGTAACCCAGCTCACGCATTTTACCTGGAAATGTGTTCATTCCTCCGGATATATGGGCAATCTTGCGATGCCCCAAAGAGGCTAGATACTCCACCGCCAGCTGTGCTCCAGCTGTATTATCCGAGCATACCGTATGTGTCTCAGAAGTCTCAAAATCCACAATAACCGTAGGAATATCACTCTCGAGCAGTTCACGGAAATACGGATCCTCATAATCGGACAAGAAGACAACAACGCCGTCTACGCCACGAATCCTGCAATTCTCTAAATATCCACTTTGCTTACCACCGACATCTTTAGAGATAAACATGAGGGCATAACCCTTTTCCACAGCAACCTTCTTAAAGCTCTCGATCACAGCGCTAAAAAAAGGATGGCGAATACCAAATCCCGTATTCTCTACGAACAACACACCAATGGTCCACGATTTCTTAGTGGTCAGTGTACGTGCATGTGAATTCGGCAAATATCCCATTTCTTGGGCAACCCGGAATATTTCCTGGCGAGTCTTCTCCCGCACATCGGAATAATTATTAAACGCCTTAGATACCGTTGTTGGAGAGTAACCGGTTCTTTTGGCAATATCGTATATCGTTGTCAATTCGGCTCGCTCCTTGCCCTGACAAATGAAATGCCTTTTGTTCACTGCAATTTTAACGTCTTTCCGTACCGCCGTCCAGCGAAAAGTAACTTTGTACAGAGGGGAGCAGTGTAACGGCCTGAATCAACAATCCTAGGCTCATATAGATCAGATGTATAGTTGCAACACTATTTAGCATGTACGTCTGCACCGTTATCCAAATGATTTGCCCAAACCCAATATAAAGAGACAAAGCCCAGAAGCTATGTAATTTCTTAAAAGGATTTAATAGTTCTACCAAGTGCCACTGAGGTCTCTTGATCAGACCATAAACAACAATCAGGGGCAGGATACCGAATACGATCAGCAGCAAAATACCCGGAATTAAAAAATCTGAGAATGGCGATCTTTCCAGCATAGATGTTGGTATGTGTATCAGGTCACCACTAGGATCTATGACCATTGCCCCGCCTCCTGCTAACGCTCCAACCCCCAAAAAAATATGAAGAATATAAAGCCATATTACTGTACCCGGCCTTCCCTTCTTTAATTCCATTCCACTACCCCATTTCCATATAAGAATTAGAGCAACCCTATTTATTTAACATTTTACAAGTTTTTCCGATTAATCACCGAGATGCATATCACAAACATACCTGTATTTTCACTTTTTTCAGGTACGATGTGAACGACTGCACTTTACGTTATACTAGGTGTGAAACTTCTAGTTTCTTATATTTAAAAAACAAGGAGACAGGACATGCGTACACAAGCGCTGCACCTAACATACCTATGAACGATACCGACCTGCCATCTACCAAACAGTGTGCTTATTGCCACAAGCAGAAGCCGCTCTCTGAATTTCGCAAACGTACAGGCAAACGTTCCAAGGGGCAGTCACGCCGTGGTGCCTGCCGTGAATGTCGAAAACAACGAGAAACACTAAATATAAAGCCCACAGCGAAAGAACAATCCAATCCGAATCGCCGCGTACGAGGTTTGGAGCAGCGAAAAAAACATCCACACTCCCAAGGAACAAAGCTAAATCCTGAAGATCCAACCCAACTGAATCCTTCCGCCAAAGGGATGATTCTAATGCGCGGCCATAGCGATAAGGGACATCGTTGGCATCAGGAGATCGATCTACCACTTGCGATTACCCTAGTCAGGGAACACGCGGCTATCGTTGTGAACCGCCGAACCATAAAGCGATTGTATAGCAATAAGGATTTTCGCGCTTATATACTAGCCAGAGACAACTATATCTGTTACTTCTGCGGCGCTTTTGGGGACACTATTGATCATTTACTACCTCGTGCAAAAGGTGGCCATACCACTCCAGATAATTGCGTCTGCGCTTGCACGTTATGTAATCAGACCAAAGCCGATCGATCTGTTGAGGATTTTATGGGCCGAATGTAGCACCCAAACCAAAACACCCTAATCTCGTCAGGTTGTACTGTTCCCGTGAACAGCTGCCTTGAGATTAGGGTCGCTTTTTAATATGGAGAATTAAAGTCTATTTAGTTCCCTGTAATATTCTTAACTCGACCTACCTGTCCGCTAGTCAAACGAACCTTAATACCATGCGGATGCCTAGGCGAATTCGTGAGAATATCTTTCACCGTACCGTGTGTTAGCTTACCTGTAGGCTGATCCTGCTTAAGCACAATATCTACTTCAAGCCCAGGGCGAATATCCGCTCTTACTTGTCCATTCATCATGTAATCCCCTTTCATGGGTTATAATGTTGTCAACAACAATAGATAAGGATGAGACGTTATGGCCTTCGGCATCAACAGAGAAGAATTAACCCGTTGGAAAAAAGCGGTCTCCGCAGGAGAGATCGCCTTCTTGACTCATTATTGGCTGGATCCTCGTTTTCCTAGCATCACTACCGTCACCAAGGTGGGCTGTAGTGATCTTACCACTCTGAAACATTGGTGCGAGAAGAATGGATTGCCTGCCCAATATATTCATAATCGTTCATCGTTTCCCCACTTCGACCTCATTGGACCTAGGCAGGCAGAAATCCTTAGGCAAGAAGGTCAATGGGATCAGCTGGAACGTTTCAAAATGCTCTAATATTCAAATTGTGATTCAAGGCGTATAGATTACTTCTTTTTGCGTAAATCCTGCATGATTTTACGACCGGTAGGTGTCTGTGCTAATCCGCCTCCTGCAGTCTCACGGTGTTTCTCTGGCATAGCTGAGCCCACCTCAAGCATGACCTTGATGACTTCATCAGAAGGAATCACACTACGAACACCAGCCAATGCCATATCTGCGGCGGCAAGTGCTGTAACTGCACCGAATCCGTTTCTAACAATACAAGGAATCTCTACAAGTCCTCCAACCGGATCACAAATCAGACCTAAGGTGTTCTTAAGTGCTAACCCGACAGCATGCACTGCTTGTGCAGGCGTCCCGCCGCGTAGCTCGGTTAAAGCGCCTGCTGCCATCCCAATAGCAGAACCTACCTCTGCTTGGCAGCCACCTTCCGCGCCAGATACAAACGAATTATTGGCGATGACATAACCGATGGCCCCGGCCGCAAACAATCCGGATACCATGTAGTCATCATCCCAGCCAAACCTTTCCTGACAGCTGAGAAATACACCCGGAATAATCCCGCATGAACCAGCAGTAGGGGTTGCGATGATCCGCCCCATAGAAGCATTCACTTCGGATACGGCCAGCGCGTAAGCCATAGCTTGACCTGCGGGTCCACCTAGGCACGGCTCATCAGCCGCGTTATATGCTCCTACACGCTGGGCATCCATGCCTGTAAGGCCGCTGCGCGAAGTTGTATCTTCATTCATCCCGCGATGAACAGCCTCTTTCATCACGCCATAATATTCACGCATCGTCGAAAATTCATGATCACTGGAACGTCCAGATTCCGCGCTTTGCTCTTCGAGCATAAGTGCTCCAATCGTGAGACCACGTTCCTCACACAATACAGCCAGCTCGCTAAGTGTTTGAAAATTCATGTTAAGCTTTCCTTCCCCTTCTCATCTTGCTTACCTTCGTTTAAATTAACCAACTTCACGGATTTCACAGCAGTGAGCACTTTAAGCGCTCTAATAAGCTCCGGCGTAGCGGCTTCATCCAGCTCCAGCACCGTTAAGGCCGCACCACTGCGATTTTTACGATCCAAAGACATATGTCCTATATTAAACTGTCCATTACGCATCACATCCGTAACACTCGCCAGAACACCCAAATAATCCATATGGTTAATCAGAACCGTCGGATAGATCCCAGTAAGCTTCACCCCAAAACCGTCGATATCGACAATCTCGATATTCCCGCCTCCAATAGATGTACCTGTTAGTGTCAGTTCGCTTCCTGTTTCTTGTCCGATAAGGTGCAGTTTAACTGTGTTCGGATGCGGAAACAGGCCTGTTCCCTGCTTAAAAGAAACCTCCATCCCAGCTTCAACCGCCAGTTCCAGGGAATCTGGAAGCCGATGATCGTCGGTAGTGAAATCGAGTAACCCTCCAACAATCGCTCGATCTGTACCATGTCCCTGATAAGTTGCTGCAAAAGAACCGAAAAACGTTACCTCGGCTACACGTGGTACTTCGCCTAACACCTGCCTTGCGGCCCTCCCGATCCGGGCCGCCCCAGCGGTATGTGAGCTTGATGGACCGACCATTGCCGGACCAATAATTGAAAATACATCCTTAAACCGCATAAAAGACCTCCTGCCTGCAAGAATAGGCAATTATCATACTCCTATATAGTATACTGCACTAGCAGTCGGAGTTCACCGTGACATTTGCTGTGATATACAAATGTCTAACATTGCGTATTCAAAGGCTAGTATTTCTATTTCATGTCCTGAATATCACAAGATATCCTGGGAGTACAGCATAATTCCACCTCTATACTGCCAACCCATCCCTTCCCAGAACCATCCACAACCATGCCCTTATAGATCATACTTGTTCCCTCGCTTGTACAGAATGGCATAAAGCATGAAGAGCGCTCCAAGGAAGCTTTTCCAGCTCCAGCATCGCTTCGTAAGGATCACCCTCTAATCCCAGAGCTTTTGCAAAGGCAGGCTCTGTCTTCCATCCATTTATTTTTAAAAGAATGATCCGTTCGCGAAAACCATCATCCATTTGAGCTAAAATTTCAGCTTCAACGATCATATGCAAATAACCATTCTGGAGCTCCGTTTGCCTCGGCTGTCCAAACAGTTCTATAAGCCAGCCCTTTGCCATAAAGTTAACTTTCGTTCGAGGGATGCCTTGAATCACCCGCGATTCGCTAACAAACCCCTCCATGGCTCCAAAATATCGAACAACTAGCGCCTTAAACTTTACAGGATCATGAACCTCACAAATGATATCCAAATCACTGCCCTCAACTTGAATTCCAAGCGGTATTGTCCCAACCAACAAAGGATTATAGTCCGTTAGCAAATTCATAATATCCAGCTCTGTAAGAAGGTTATAGACCTCTTTCTGAACCACGGCTCCATGACGCAAATAATCGACATTTCGCCAATCATTCATTTTCAGATCCTCCCTCTGAGTGGTTTTGCGTATAGGTATGTCTCGAAGACAGCGCACGCTTTTCTGGGCGCATGCATAGAAATATACGGAAGATAGAAAGCAAGGAGGTTAATTTCAAAAAAATGAATCCCATCTACCCTGATTACGGGAAACAAACAGTATGTAAAGAGCAGCCTATTGCTTTTCCACCACAGCATCAAGATCGCCAGCCAGGTCTGGAGAGTCTGATGAATCCTCGTCCGATCAGTGAAAATCCGGAAATTACCGGCAGTGGAAAGCTGAAGGGAAAGGTTGCCCTCATCACCGGAGGCGACAGCGGAATTGGTAAAGCGGCAGCCATTGCTTTTGCAAAAGAAGGTGCAGATATTGCTATAGCTTATTTATACGAAGCTTCAGATGCGGAAGTCACTCAAAAGCGGATCGAAGAATTAGGGCAACGCTGTTTAAGGATTGAAGTTGATTTACGCTATAAGGAGAACTGCTTCAAGGCTGTGGAGCATACGATCCGCACCTTCGGTAAGCTTGACATTCTGGTCAACAATCACGGAGTCCAATATCCACAAAAAAGTATTTTGGATATCACAGAAGAGCAATTGTACCAGACGTTCCAGACGAATATCTTCCCATTCTTTTATCTCACTCAGGCCGCACTCCCACATCTTAAAAAAGGTGCATCTATCATTAATACCGCTTCCATTACTGCCTATCAAGGAAATAAAGAGCTCATAGATTATTCCTCCACCAAAGGGGCGGTGGTCTCCTTTACCCGCTCTTTATCCTTAGCGCTCGTAGACGCTGGCGTCCGCGTCAACAGTGTAGCTCCCGGTCCAGTGTGGACTCCACTGATTCCCTCAAGCTACTCTGCAGAGGAAGTTAGTATCTTTGGTACAGATACGCCCTTTAAACGAGCCGCACAGCCTTATGAGCTAGCAGGAGCATATCTCTTTTTAGCGGGCCCTGATTCTTCATATGTTACCGGGACATGTATTCATGTCAACGGTGGAGATATGGTCACCAGCTGATACACAATACACCATGAGAGGAATGTATACCTATGAATAAGATGCCTGATTATGATATTCCTTCTGTCCGTTTAACAAGTGGCTTGTATGCCTTAACAAAATTAGCCTGCGCAGGGCTAACGTACGTCCTTATTTCCTTACTTATGCTTGGGTTTCCACAACATAACGGCGTACCTGAGGGTTGGCCTCTTTCGATCCCTTATGCGATTTACGCTTATGGACTGCCAGCCGCACTAGTAGCCGATGTTCTGCTGCGCCTCCTGCGTTCCACATCCCACATCGTTTCCCTTGTTGTATACGTAGCCGCAGGTTTCGGTGCAGGTCTATGGCTAGCAGCAGAACAAGGTGCAGAGCTACTGCTATGGGGTCTGGCAGGAATTTTGGGACTGTTACTGCTACGAATAACGCAACTGGGTGTGGAGCGTTCCCCTCTGTTACTGCCTGTGTTTGCACTATTTCTACCGCTGCTCTGCTTACTACTGTTATAAGCTGCACTCAGAGTGCTTCTATGATATCACCGGCAATGATAGCCGCTGGATTATTCCGCTGACGGGCGGCTCTCTCCCCTGCTAATCCGTGTAGATAAACACCAAAAGCTGCTGCCTGCGTCTCATTCATTCCCTGAGCCAGCAGGCTGGAAATCATGCCCGTTAGCACATCACCGGCTCCACCAGTGCCCATGCCGGGATGGCCTGTGGTGTTTACATAAGCTTGCCCTTCAGGCGTTGCTATAACCGTATGTGCTCCTTTTAATACGATTGTGATCCCATGGTCTTTCGCATAGCCCATAGCCAGACCGATGCGGTCCCGTTTAACCTCAGCTGTTGTTACACCGGCAAGCCGAGCCATCTCACCTGGATGAGGCGTAAGAATCACAGGATGGCGTCTACTTGCCCAGTCTTTGTAATCAGTCTCAGCTAATATGTTCAAAGCATCCGCATCGATTACCAGAGGACAATCCACTCCTTCCCAGAGATGGCGAAGCCATTCTGTATCGGACTCGAATCGACCCAGACCCGGACCAACGGCAAGAACATCCCGTTCTTTACTTAGCTTCAGTAGCTCTGAAACGCTCCCTGCGTGCCAGGTTCCATCTTCATTGCCGCCAACATCGGCCAGCATTAGTTCAGGGGCAGAACCGATGATAGCGGGCAGCAGCTTCTGAGGAAGCGCCCATGTCACTAATCCGCAGCCTGCCCGGAGCGCAGCACGGGCAGAGAGCAGTCCGGCACCGCTCATTCTTAAGGTGCCGGCGGCAAGAAGGACATGCCCATAAGTACCCTTATGCCCTTCAGGCGAACGCCGGCGGGCCAGATCTACGCCCAGATGGGCATGCAGCACTTCCGGTGTCAGCAGGTATACCTGCACACCGCTTTCAGGAGCCAGCGAAGTCGGAATGCCAATGGCTCGGACCTTCACATGCCCCGCAGCACTTGAGCCGGGGTATTGCAGAAGGCCCCGCTTGAGAAACGCGAGGCAAACCGTCACCGACGCATGAATGCAAGGCTCATGCGTCTCCCCCGTGTCCGCGTTCAGACCACTCGGGATGTCCGCGGACACAATCACTTTGCCGCTGCTATTCGCTGCGGCAATCAGCTCCGCATAGGCGCCGCGCGGGGCTCCCGCGGCGCCGGTGCCGAGCAGCGCATCCAAGATGCCGCTGCACTCGGCAAGGTCCAGCCGGTCCCTGCCGTATACCACGGCAGGAAGGCCCATAGCTGCAGCCGCATCGCGCTGCAGGGCGGCCTCGCCGGAGAGCGACTCCGGCGGCACCGCATAGACGAGCGTGACGGCGATGCCAGTCTCGCGAAGATACCGTGCGGCGGCGAGGCCATCGCCGCCGTTGTTGCCTTTGCCGACGAGGATGAGCCATCGCTCGGCGGCGGCATTGTCGAGGGTCAGCGCATGATCTGCGCTGACCTGAAATGCCGCGCCAGCCAGCGCGGCATCCTTCAGCCCGGCGTCTTCCCCATCGGCTGCATTCCTGCCGCCCTCTTCACCTCTCCGCCGGCACAGCGCAACGATCTCCTCTGCGATCACTCTTCCCGCATTCTCCATCAGCGCAATAGCTGGAATCCCCAGCCGCTGGATCGTTTCTCCGTCCAGCCACCGCATTTGCTCAGCAGTTACAAGATACATGATTCAGCCCCCTTCCGCTATGTTCACCATCCACAACTAGCCAAATATCAATAAGCGACAGTAAATCTGGTCCGGCTAAAATTCCCTTCTTCCAGCTCATCCACCATAGCTACAGCCAAATCCTCCACACTAATCATGCTTTCGCCATCCTCATCAAAAATGAGACGATCGAGTCCAATGCGGAATTGACCTGTACGTCTACCTGATTGAACTACTGCAGCAGGACTGGCATACGTATAGTCCAGTTCTGTGTTTTTGTAGATTTCATAAGCCTGCGCATGGGCCTCTGCCAGTGGCTTAATCTCAGCAGGGAAATTTCCCGTATCCATCAACAGCTCTCCAGTTTCAGTCTTCAAACTGCCTGCACCACCAACAACCAGCAGTCGATTGAGCCCAGCTTCTTGCATCCCCTCAACAATCGCCTTAGCTGCGGTTACCAAATCCTTCGCTTGACCGAGTGCAGGACCGTATGCACTGATTACCTCTTCATGTCCTCGGACCGCAGCTGCAACTGACGCAGAATTTAGAACATCTACTGTCGTAATGTGCAGTCGTTCATGTTCAAGGGTGAACGTTTCTGGGTTACGCACCGCAGCTGTTACCTCATGTTTTCTTTTTAAAGCCTCCTGTACAATCGCCTTTCCAATCGTTCCTGAAGCACCCAATACTACAACATCCATCTGTATTCTCCTCACTTTGTCCAGGCAAGGCCAGCGTACGACCTTCCTGCTTATTTATATTTTTAATACTCGTCTCAATAGCTTTTCCCTTACAACCTTTAAACATTATTTATCCCATGAGGTCCATTTGAAATCAGTTCCCCATAAGTTAACTTCCAAACGAAAAACCCCTTAACCAATACAAGGGGCACTCTCTACTAAGTAGCATGTACTCGCATTAAGGGCGCAAAAACATTCCCTGAGAACGTGGCATGACCAATTCAAAGCCATATTGTGCATATAATTTCGAGGCTTCCCCATCTGCAATCAGACTTACATAAGCCTTGTCCGGTACAGTATGAAGGAACTCCCTGATTTCACGCATGATCAATTTTCCTAAACCGCGTCCTTGATGTGAAGGCCTAACCGCGATATCCGTGACCTGAAAAAAGCATCCCCCATCGCCAATCACCCTTCCCATCCCGATTAAGGTATTCTCCTCATACAAGGTTACCGCGAAAACAGAACGGGGTAGCCCTATCTCAGCCCCTTCCACGCTCATTTCACTCAGTCCAGCTTCTTTTCTCAATGCTAAATACTGTTCCACTGAAGGACATTCCTGACGTATATCCAGCTTCCCTGTCGTCCCCATACTGCTCTCCTCCTAGCTTCTTACCATAAACTAAGCTTAGCACCGTTCAACATTGCTGTTCCAACTATATACGACTCTATGGTGCACAGGCAAGACTCACCGTAGTTCAGGAAATGCATACCACTCTTTCTATTGTGAACATACAACAGTTTCTCGGAATAGAGGAACGTCTGTCGATATTAAAAAATCCGCCTAGCACATAGGCTAGGCGGATTTTGATAATCAACGATTCTCATGATTATGAAGTCTTATTCCTTCTCAATTACCACAAGAACAAGTCGTTCCCTTTTAACTTAAAAACAGCTTCCATGAAATAATAGTCGCCATAAATGATTGAAACATGAATGTCTTGATGATGATACGCTGCTGAACCGCCCATCAACAGATGATCGGAACCGGTCGTCCAGTCGCAACGAGAAGCGTCTACCGTTTTCAGTAGCTTCAGCGCGGCGTTCAGGTAGACATCCTTTTCGTACTCACCAACAGCTTGGGCGATCTCGATCAGTCCGCAAGCCGCGATCGCCGCTGCCGTAGAGTCTTCGTAAGCGGGCTCCTTCGGCTGCCGGAAATCGATCGGGATAATCCCGTTATCCGGAATATTAGCCATAAAATAATGTGCTACCCGTTTGGCAGCTTGCAAATACTCCGGCTTCCCCGTATGTGTATAACTGATCATAAAGCCGTACAAAGCCCAGGTCTGCCCACGTGTCCAGGACGAGCCATCCTCGTAGCCTTGGCCGCCGTAAGTTCGGACCACGTCTCCATGGAACGGATCGAACTCCACGATATGGTTCACAGAACCATCCGGCCTGATAAAAGCATCAAGTGCGGTGTCCGCATGCTTCATTGCGATTTGCGCATATCGCGGATCTTTGGTCTCTTCGCTTGCCCAATAGAGAAGCGGGAGATTCATCATGCAGTCCACGATCGCCCACCCTCTCGTATCTTCGCTGGTCGTATCATCGTTCCAAGCGCGGATAAATCCGCCTGCCAGATTGAATCGTCCGGCAAGCAAGTTGGCAGCATGCATCGCCCTCTTACGTGATTCCGGATTTCCGGTAACTTTATAATTAGCCACGCTCGTAGGCAACCACATAAATCCGACATCATGATGCAGACCGTAGAATTGATGGAGACAGGCATCTAAAGCATCTTCCGTATAATTGGCGATTTCCTTGTACTTCTGAGCACCGGTTTCATGGTACATGAGCCACATCATACCGCCCCAGAATCCATTCGTCCACCAGTTGATATCTTTTTCGATCTGATTGTCGTGCGTTCCATTTCTTGTCGTATATGGAATTTTGTTTCTTGATCTTTCACATACTACGCCCATTTTGGCCGTTAGTTTGGCAATGACATCATCTACCCAAATTCGATCGTCATTCTGCAGGTTCAACAATCTGTTCACTCCTATTTTCAACTTTCTAAGGGTCCCCCCCTTTTCAAGCCCGTTTGCTTATGTGCATATCTCTTTCACTTATCGAAACCAAGTACTGCTCTCCAAGCTCGAGACCAAATACACCTTCCTCATCTTCAATAATCTCAACGGCAGGCTGCTGCCCCCCTTGGAAAGGAATTAGCACCGTCAAGAAAGTAATAGTGCCGCTGTACCTACCCTGAAAGCGTACCCTTGTTGAAGGTCTTGAGAGATCTGTCTCATCGGACAGCCTTCCTTGCAGGAGATCCAATTCCCCCGGATGGCTTGTCGCTATCGCCAAATTCGCAATATCGCTAGAGGCTATCACACCACCCGGGTTCTCCTTCACCTCGACAAAATCCAGATGGAAATAGCGCTGAACGCTATGGTCATTCAACCCTTCTACCCGATCTGCAATAAGCACGAACCGGTTATCAACTAGCGAAATATGCCGGTGATGGACAACCGGATCGTAGTTGGTATGGCAGGCGCTGGCGAGCCGATAGAAGCCCCTATCCTCCACATTGTAGATTCCACCTGGCTTTTGCGGCCCGAATTTAAAGGCGTTTATATACTCGAAATGGTTTCGCTCATCGATCAGCAGCGTAGAGTGATAATTTGAGCTCTTAAACTGCCTACGGTCTTCATCATCCCGGTAACAAAAAAAACCAGGATCGCAAATCATGTCTTTTCCGAGCGCCGTAAAATCAAAGCTCATTAAATCGATATGAGCATGGGCATTCTGAATCGGACTTTTACATGTAAACAAGAAACTAAGAGCCTTTGAATCCCACCCGCTGCGGATAATCGCTTGATGCAAGGTACGATTCCAGAATGTCAACGGCTTATCCAATACAAACTGTCTGTCCTGCAGAGAATGCAGCTCTTCCACGAATTGGCGGACATCGAGTGCCCTCCATACATGCTTGCTTGCTTCCCGTACCACCTCAGACACATCGATCAAATTCGTCGCAAGCCCTAGCCAGGAAACATCATCCAACGCAAAATACCCATAGACACCGGACATTACCGCAAGCGGATTCGCATAGGAATCACCGACAGGTACACATTTCCCGGTTGGTCTTAACGAATAGATCGAGTAATCCAAATTTTTTCTGAGCCGTTCCATGTACGCTGGAGAGAACTGAAAATGGAACCGGTTAGCCAGAACCACAGCCAGCCCGAACCAGAACATGCAGCCATTATGATACGATGGGCAGCCCTCGATTTGACCGCCATCCTCCGTCAGTTGCACCATGCTACACTTTTCGATGCCATTGATCGCAAAAGCCTTCCATTCCTCAGCTTCTTTCAGCTCGGGAAAGTAAAGGGCGGTCGTCAAAAGGCCCAGACATTCCATTAAATAATGGTTATGATCCGCTTTAGGCCACAGCTGAGGCGACACGTTGCGCAAAGCTTTTACTTGCTTGTAAATGACCGTTAAATACTGCTCTAATACTGCCTCCGTAAACAGCTCCGAGCGGCCTAGATGCTCCAATACAAGCGGCCAAATTTTGTAGCCCCGGATACCAATCTCCAAGACCCTCAGTGGATGGCATTCCGTAAAATAGTCAATCGGCTTATCGAGCAAATCCTCAGGAATAGTGACCGTCTCGATCCAGTCCAGCATTTCGTCGATGACCTTGAGCCCGTACTTCGCGTCCTTGGTGAGCGAGTAGGCTTCCAGCAAATCCTGCCAATGATTCATGCGATTCAGCTGCCATAAATATTCATTGTCATTATGTCTGCGTTCCATCCAGCTGGGCGGATTCCCGACAAACTCCCTGACTCCCCCTGTACCAGGAAGCATGATCATTCCTTGATAAGCGAATTCAGCATTCGCGATCGTCTCGCGCACATGATCAGGCATATGGGCTGCGATATAGGCGGCCTTCTCATCCATCGGCTCAAGCCGCGAACGCAAGTTAGCTAATAGCTCCGTCGTAGTCATCTGCTCTTTCAGCAATGATTGCAGATTCATTTATCCATCTCCGTTAGGTTATTTTCGATTATGAATGCTCCCTCCGAAATCATCTAGACTCCGGAAGGAGCGATTCCAACTATTTCATGTAACGGTCGTATGCGACTTGCTCTAACGCAAGCAAATCCTTAATACCTAAATCTTCCAATTCCTTGATATACTTACTGAATGTCTCATCGTTGACCGGTTCCACACCTAGCACCCATCTCTGCAGCTTTTCCTCAACATAAGTCAGTACGCCAGCATTTAACTCTTCAAATTTGGTCCGTTCCTCATCCGTATACGAAATCGGCGGATAAGCCTCCATAATAAAGCCATTGTCAATGTATTCCTTGATGCCTTTCAATGCAGTCGCGTTTGTCCATTGTTCTTCGTAAGCATAGTCTTGATGGAAGGCGAGCTCAATTTGTCCTCCCTCTTCCTGAAGCTGTTGAATCACTGTCTTTTCTTTATTTTCCAATATGGATTTTTTAAACTTCGGCTTGCCGTCCACGAGATCGTAGTGTTTTCCTTCGATGCCAAAGTTCATCAGTCTCCGGCCCTCCTCTGAGAACCAGAAATCCATATATTTGATCGCTTCGACGGGATGCTTAGTTGCCGCCGAGATTCCCCACCCGCTCGCATGCGTCTGCTTACGGGAGCTCTCTTCGACGACTTTGCCCTCAGTATTCGCTGGAGGCGTCATCGGACCAAAGGAGAAGCCAGGAATCTTAGTCGCAAGAATGTCATTGAAGTTAGCCGTGCTGGCGAACCAGTCGTGCGTTATGCCACCTATATTGTCTCCGAGCAAAATGTCACGCGCTTTCGCTCCGCGGGTGAAGATTTCTTTATCGATTAGGCCTTCCTTGTACCACTTCGCAATATTCTCGATTGCCGTCTTATAGCCCGGCTCATACATGCCGTACTTGACGACACCGTTGTCCGCGTAAAATCCGCGTTTAGCCGCATCGGCCCCGCCCCGCACGCCCCACTGGATCAACAAATCGTAAATTCCATCCAGCTTCGTTCGGCTAAAGTATGGAATTTCATCGTTTACTCCGTTACCGTTCGGATCTTTTTCTTTGAATGCTTTTAATAGTGCATGCAGCTCATCTACCGTTTTCGGCTGCTCAAGTCCCAACTTATCCAGCCAATCCTGGCGTACAAACCAGCCCTTGGCAGCCGGTCCATCTGGCGTAAAGTTTAGGAAATACGTCTTGCCGTTATAAGCTTTCATAAATTTGGCTGCATCTGGATGTTCGGACAAGAACTTTTTAATGTTCGGTGCATGTTCTTCGATCAATCCATCTAGCTCGAGAAAGGCCCCTTCAATCCCAAGGCTGTCGTACTGCTCTTTAATTTGATGATGAACCAGATCCGGAATTTTCCCTGAAGCCATCATTGTATTGAACAGTTCTTTACTATTCGTCGAGGCCTTAGATGCGGTTCCCTTCAGCTTAATATTGGTCATCGCTTCCGCCTCTTTGAAGATAGGCCAGTTATCATCGTATATAAACGTATCTGTGTAGTGCATGTGGATCTTCAGTTCAAGCGGATCTTTAACGATCTGGTGCCCGGATAGCGGTTGTGTATCCGACCCTTTTGAATCATTAGCCGGGCTTCCACTATTTTGCGGAGCGTTATTATTACTACAGCCTGCCAGCAGCATACCGACTGTCATCATGATTATTGCAGATGATTTCATCCATTTTTTGTTACCCACATTCATGACCTCCCAATATTGGTTTCTTGCTTTCATAATAAAAAGTTGGAAACAGCCACTAGCCTTTGACGGAGCCGATCATGGTCCCTTTGACGAAATATTTCTGAATGAAGGGATAGGCTGCAACAATCGGAATAATGGAAATGATGATAGTCGCATAGATGATCGTTTCCTTTGAATATAACGCCATATTGCCCATCTCATCATTCACATTCATCTCAACGATCAGCTTCTTTAGCAGGACTTGTAGCGGCACCTTGCTCTCGTCGCTCAGTAGGATCATCGTCCAGAAGTATCCATTCCAGCGGTGCACCGCATAGAATAATCCGATCGTCACAAGGGCGGCTTTGGACAGCGGCAGATACACCTTCCATAAGATCGTCAGATCATTTGCTCCGTCAACCTTCGCCGCTTCCTCGAGTTCCTCCGGAATGCCCTGGAAGAACGTTCTCATGAGGAACACATAGAAGGTCGTAATCGCGAATCCGATAACAATTGTGAACCTGCTATCGAGCATGTTCAAATCTCGGAAATTAAGATACATCGGAATCATACCCGGTTGGAACCACATCGTCAGCGCGATAAAGAAGCTGATGGCCGTTCGCCCCACAATCCGTTTCTTAGACAAGGCATACGCACCGCAAATGGTGAGAATCAAGTTGGCCATTACGCCGAATATGGTGTAATAGAACGTGTTTAAGTAGGCAATCCAAATCCCCTTTTCCGATAATACCTTTGCATAGGAGTCAAAGTTAATATCTTTCGGCAACAAGATCACTTTGCCAGTAACGACCGCGTCGGAGGAGCTGATGGATGCGGATAAGACATACACAAAAGGGTACAATGCAAGCAAAGCAATACTTCCAAGAAATACACAGTTAAAGATATAAAACAGCTTTTCGCCTCTGGTTTTTTTCATCTTCCATCACCTACCATAATCCAGTATCCGTTAACTTCTTGCTCATCTTATTGGCAAATACGACGAGAATAAATCCAACGACGGCATTGAACAGCCCCACCGCTGTCGCCAGGTCGTAACGTGCATCCTGCAGACCGGACCGGTACACGTAGGTGTTAATAACGTCGGCTGCCTCATAGGTGGCTGGCTGATACAGAAGGATGATTGCCTCATAGCCAACTTCCAGCATGGAACCCACCTTCATGACAAGCATAATTGCGATCGTTGGAATGATGGCGGGAAGTGTAATATGCCACATTTGCTTCCATTTGTTAGCTCCATCGATAACCGCCGCTTCGTACAAGGCCGGATTGACGCCGGACAAAGCGGCTATATAGATGATGGTACCAAACCCCGCTTCCTTCCAAATATCCATGGACCCGATAAAAATCGTTCGGAAATAATCGGGATTGGTCAGAAAGTACTGCTTTTCGCCACCCATCATCTCAATCAGGATATTGATAATACCGTTACTAGGAGCCAAAAAGTTGGTAACAATCCCAGCTACGACAACGACTGAAATAAAATGGGGCAAATACGTAAAGGTCTGCACCGTTGATTTGAAAACCCCGTTCTTCAATTCGTTAAATAACAAAGCGAGGATAATCGGCACAGGAAACGCGAACAGCAATTGATACAAACTGAGCAATACAGTGTTTTTTAATAGCCGCCAGAAATATGGACTTTTAAAAAAGCTCTCGAAGTGTTCAAACCCCACCCAGGGACTCGCTTCAATTCCTTTATATACACTGAAATCCTTAAAGGCGATTTGCAGACCATACATCGGCTTATACGCAAAGATGATATACCAAGCCAGAAACGGTATCAGGAGCAGATAAAGATAACGGTCCCTGACCAGGTTGGTTTTTATTTCTTTAAAGTTAAGCAGCACCCTCTTCTCCTCTCGCAACGATGTTTAGCTGAGCCCTTCAGGAGCGCTCCCATTTGAAAGGTCAGCGTTGCAATTTAAACTATAGGAACGAATGTAAGCGCTGTCTATCGCCATTATTTCATCTAGCATCAACTCTTTATGTCATGGTCTATAATGTGCATTTTTTCATGTATCAACAATTTCTCGTTATAGAGAAACGGCCATCGAACATACAATAGCCGCCTAGCACTTAGGCTAGGCGGCTATTGTTGAATCAACAATTTTCATTATATGAAGCCTTGAAGCCCTATTGCTTCTCGTTAAGCTTCTTCGCATACTGGCCAGGAGCTAATCCTTCATACTTGCGGAACATGCGAATAAACGTATTCGCATTGTTGCAGCCGACCATCAGCGCCAAATCGCCAATCTTGATGTCTTTCTGCTGGCGCATAATTTCTTTAGCTTGCTGCACACGATAAAAATTCAAGTAATCTTTAAAGTTTTCTCCGGAATGATTTTTGAACGCGATGCTGACATAACCGGGAGAGAAGTTAAACTCCTCCGCTATCATGCTAAGCGATAAATCCCTGTTGTAGTTGTCATGAATATATTCGATCATACGTTTGACCGTGCTATTATCCATCATTTCATTCTGCTGATCTATCGTATCGATCATGACGCTAAACAAGGTCGTGATGGCCGAAACCATCAGCTCCTTCGATTCGCCATGCTGCACGATGTCCAGAGATTCCTTGTGAGCCTGAACGAACTCTTCGAAAGACATATTCAACTGCTGGATAATTCGACTCAGTGTAGCCAAAACAAGCAAGCTGAACTGGTCGAGCTGCTGCCGTGTTAACTGCCTTTGCTCCAGATTTTCCGATAGAAGACGGTTTAGCGTATTTAATGCATTTTCCCTCTTGCCGCGGATCACATAACTTATAAGCTCTCGTTCCGTATCGATAGGATAATAATAGCTAACCATCTGAACTTGACTGAGTTGTTTATAAGTAATGACTGAAGTCTTATCCACTGCCGATCTCCGCTTTAGGATATCAAGCGCCTGAATAAAGGAACGGTCAATTTCGCCAGCAGAGGCTACGGGCCGGCCTACAGCTGCAGTCAATCCGTATGCATGTGCGTCCTCGATTTGAGCCATCGCTTTCATGAGCTTTTTCTGAATCGATTCCGTATCGGATTCACAGATTATGAAGACGAATTTGGTGAAATCGTGATCAAGCAGCTCGCAAGGGAAATGGACTTTCAACTGTTCATGAATAATCAAGGAAGTCTTTGATTTTATCGTAAGAATCACATCTTTAGAATATTGCTCCTCCAATTCCTTAGCGTTCGAGAATGAAATCACGCAAACGCTTAAGTTGGTAGAGAGGCTTTGCAGTTGATGTGTATTTAGCAGGTTATCCACCTTGTCAGGTGGAACAAGTCCATGTAGCAAATCCCGCAGAAACTTGTCTCTCATCGAAAGCCTGTGTTCATTGAGCGCGGATTTCATCTGTTCATTAGCTTTACTTATACTTGTCGCTGTCTCGTTCAAGAAAGCGAACTCGTCTGCTCCCGCAGGCTCACCGTAGCTTTTGAACAATCCGACGAGATGACCAACAGGCCGGTACATACGCCTGGAAACTGTATAAGAGAACGCAAGTCCCACAAAGATAAGAATGACTAATAAAAGTACAGCCCCTTTTAAATTAGGTGAAAAGGAGTCTACCCACGAGTAGTTCTGTGTAACATACAGATACGACCATTGCGGCATTGTTTTCGAGCGGATCAAATGGAAATCAAATTCATCATTGGATAGCTTCGCATAATCCCCGGTTGCCTGTTCATCAAGTTGTGCCAGTGGATAGGCAAGTAACTGCTTGCCCCGTTTATCGTCAAAGCTTGATTTGAGCGTAACGTATCGACCATTCTCGATAATGGCAAAAGCTTCTTGCGACTCAGGTGATAGGGGCGGTAGCAGCAATTGTTCAAAGAAGGAGACCACAAAAAATAATGAATTCCCTATTCCTACCCGTTCCGGATTAACGATTATTATGGATGCGCTTTCACCATTCGTCGAAGTTATATTCCGACTGCTCGATAACGTTATGGTTGGACTCGTGCTGTCTGTGCCTAATTGCGCTAAATCTTCACCAGTCATTCCCATATCTTCCATATAGCGTCTTCTATCCGACGAAATTTGCGGCGTAATGACCAGATCGTCGTTAGTCTTCATTAAATCGATGCTATATCCGAATTCAGAGAATGCGTCTATATAATTTTGCAGTGCATAAGAGGTTTGTGTGATCTCATAGTAATCACGTTTTTTTTCCGCGAATTTAACAACATGATCATTACGTCTCAATTGCGCAATTAAATTGAAAGAAACGCCGAGTTTCGTATCAATTTTGTCGCGCGATTGCATGAGAAAATTCTGCTGGTTTTGACTCAATTCCGATCGCACTCTTTGACCGTCTTTAAAAAAAGAAAGGCAGACCGCAATC
This sequence comes from Paenibacillus etheri, assembly GCF_001012825.1. Classification (GTDB taxonomy): domain Bacteria; phylum Bacillota; class Bacilli; order Paenibacillales; family Paenibacillaceae; genus Paenibacillus_AQ; species Paenibacillus_AQ etheri. The sequence continues at coordinate 45,869 of NZ_LCZJ02000065.1, read as the reverse complement.
ATCGTGTAAGCGAATACAATAATGAGATAAGCGATAAGCAGTTTTGTGAAAAAGGACTTCCTAAGCATTGTGATCTCCCCTTGGCGATTCCTTATGAACTAAAAATCACCTAATAGGAACGTTTTTTTATCCTCATTGGGTGATCGTATATTCTTACACTCTTTTGGAATTATCTAACTCACACTATATATGAATATGAAAAAGCCGTCTATTACCAATATTCACTATGCTATTCATATGGTTTAAAGCACACACATCCACCGTAGTGGAAAGTATTATATTCTTGAATTCTATTACTCACTGTGTGGAATAGTATTTATAACCATATTCTAAAAAGGTTGGTGAAACAAAATGTCTCCTGTAGCAAAGCTGTTTAAATGGGGAACGTTCGCTTATGAAGCTTTTCTGGCTCTGCCTGTCATTGGCGGTCTCTTTATTATAGCGAATGGCTGGGTCCCTCTTGCCATTGCCTTTTTGCTCCACGCTGTAGCTATTGTAATCCTGCAAAGAGAGCGGAAACCCATTGTTGGAAACGTTCTAGGCATTATCACCTCGATTTTAGCGTTTATCCCTATCGTAGGTTGGGTCATGCATGGCGTCACCGCGCTCGTACTGCTGTTTGAAGGAATTTCCTCTTCTCGTCAGGCACCTCGTTATTAATAGGAGCAAGTGAAACGTCAGAAAAAATACCCCACCCCTGTCCAGGAGTGGGGTATTAGCGTTATCCTCAAATATGATATATACCTTTATGATTGCCCGAGATTGTATCAACGTCCTGCCGATTGGGAATCGGCTCGCCGGTTTCCGCCTTCACCAATGTAACGCCCACTTACGTTGCCACTGCTATTCTCAAAACGTTTGCGTTCCGTACGCTCCATCTGAACGATCTGACCTTCATGCACTACAATGTGCAAGGAGCCAAATTCTATATCATCCAGAAGTCCTGCAATCCGCGTAAGCCATAAATCATCCACTTTCAGCGGTTTAGCCATTCTCTAGCCTCCCTTTCCCCATCCAAAGGATTATATCCGCCTTATTTCCATAATTCCGTAATTACCAACCAGTATACTATGAATTAACTTAGCACGGAACCAAAAGTACTGTCAATGGGCATTTTTTCGTGATAACCAGCTTTTAATAATCATCGTCACCAAAGCCAACAACAGGAGAAGTGAAGCTACTGCAAAAGACGCTGAAAATTGATATTCATTGTACAAAATCTCAACGTGCAGCGGCAGTGTATTTGTCTCCCCACGTACATGCCCGGACACCACTGAGACTGCACCGAACTCGCCCATAGCCCGCGCATTACACAAGATAATACCGTATAATAAACCCCATTTAATATTAGGAAGCGTGACTCTGAAAAAAATTTGCCACCCGTGTGCTCCGAGGGTAATCGCCGCCTCTTCCTCCTGTGTCCCTTGATCCTCCATCAGTGGAATCAACTCACGCGCCACAAAGGGAAACGTAACAAACAGTGTCGCAAGTACGATGCCTGGAAGCGCAAATACGATCTTGATATCATGGGCGCTCAGCCAAGGACCAAACCAGCCATTGGCGCCGAAGACGAGCACAAAGATCAGACCTCCGATAACAGGCGAAACTGCAAAGGGTAGATCAATCAAGGTAATGAGAAACCCTTTGCCGCGGAAACGAAACTTCGTTACTGCCCACGCAGCCGCTACACCAAAGAAGGTGTTCAGCGGCACAGTGATCGCTGCTACAAGCAGTGTCAGCCGCAGTGCGGAACGGGCATCCGGATCGGTCAGAGCAGCTATATATACGTCCCAGCCTTTTTTCAGCGCCTCTGTCAGCACGACAATCAAAGGCAGAGCAATTAGCCAAAAAAGGACTAGTCCAGCTGCTGCAATCAACGCCCATTTTACAACCTTGGTTTCCGTTGTTGCTGGCGAGGACGTATTCTTCTGTAGCCGGGGGGCTTGGAGTGGGACTGTGCCTGCCAAAAGTTATTCCTCCTTTAAAGGGCTTTACGAAGACATGATTAGCTTTTTTCAAATACAGAAATTCCGTAGATATGATGTGTCTTCGATTGAATTCCGCAGTTTTCCAAGCTTCTGCTATCTCTTGAATTCTTAAACACGATTACTGGTAATGAGTCACTCCAAGGAATATTGGACTTCCGATCGCTGTTATCCTCAGATTTCCTGATTTGAACCGCTCCTCGCGGTAGAAATCCGAGGATAAAGGCGAACGCTAGCGCTTCTACAGTTCCAAAATTCCTCTCCGCTCCTTTCTTACCAGCCATCTGGTTTCAAAATCTAAGATCGCTATCGCTCCTCTATCTGCAAAGCAAATTTACTCTGCGACTCCTCAATTTCCCTGAGGATTCCGCATTTTACGGAAGCAAGTATGCTTCGTAAAATAAAGTCGTCATTTACCTGTTAGGGTATAGCATCGCTAAGAATCGCTCAGTAAAACAAAACTTCCAAATTAAATACTTGCAATACAGAGAGTCAAAACCTAAAGACCTACCGAGAAGTCTTACGCACCCAACGCTGAAGCGTATTAATGACTAACAGCATTAAGAAAGAAATCAGGAGCAGAAGTAACGCGACGGCAGTAGCACCAGCGTAATCATACTGTTCCAATTTGGACATTATAAGTAAAGGAGCAATCTCCGTTCTCATCGGCATATTACCAGAGATGAACACGACGGAGCCGAATTCGCCAATACCACGGGCAAATGCCAAAGCAAAGCCTGTTAACAGCGAAGGGAACAGCTCAGGCAGTACTACTGAACGAAAGGTTCTCCAGCGGCCTGCGCCGAGGGTTGCCGAGGCTTCCTCCATATCTCGGTCCAAATCCTCCAGCACCGGTTGTATCGTTCGAACGACGAACGGGATACCAATGAACATTAAGGCAAGGGTAATGCCAAGCGGAGTAAATGCCACCTTTAATCCAAGCGGCTCAAGCCACGACCCGACCCAGCCATTTGTGGCATAAAGAGCCGTCAAGGAAACACCAGCTACAGCTGTCGGTAAGGCAAAGGGAAGATCGATCAGCGCATCAAATATTCTTTTGCCCGGAAATTCGTAACGCACTAGTACCCACGCCAGCAAGAGACCTAGAATAGCATCCACAAAAGCAGCAGCCGCTGCCGTAGATAGACTGACACGATACGAAGCCAATACACGCGGATCGGTAGCTACATCCCAGAATTTCGCCCAGCTCAGCCCCGTTGAATTGAACAATAGCGCTGAAAGTGGCAAGAGTACCACGAGACTCAGGTATAATACGCTATACCCCATCGTTATCCCAAAACCGGGTAGTATCTTTCGCCGTGTTGTCGCCGATGCAGCTGTAGTAGTTGCGGTGACATTCATCCCCTATTCATCCTTTCTCGCCTTCGGCAGGTTAGCCGGTCAGCCCCTTACTAGGGACAAATCTCTTAAAGCAAAGTATAAATCCAGTTTTATTAATCTGTTATTTAGCACCCGGCACATAGATCTTGTCGAAGATCCCACCATCGTTGAAATGCTTCTCTTGCGTTTCTTTCCAGCTTCCGAATTTGTCAGCCAATGTAAATAATTTAATATCCGGGAACTTATCTTTATATTGTTCTTTCACGCTATCGAGCGTTGGACGGTAGTAGTTCTCAGCCGCGATTTTTTGTCCTTCCTCCGTATAGAGATACTTCAAGTAAGCCTCGGATACCTCACGCGTATTTCTTTTATCCACAACCTTATCTACTATCGCTACCGGCGGTTCAGCCAGAATGCTCTCGGATGGATTTACGATATCGAATTTGTCCGGACCGAGCTCTTCTACAGAAAGATAAGCTTCATTCTCCCAAGCAATCAGCACATCACCAATTCCACGCTCTACAAAAGTGGTCGTTGAACCGCGTGCACCCGTATCCAGCACCGGAACATGTTTAAACAGCTCTTTTACAAATTCTTCAGCCTTAACTTCGTCGTTATTATTGTGGTCTAGCGCGTAACCCCACGCCGCCAAGTAGTTCCAACGTGCGCCACCTGATGTTTTCGGATTCGGTGTAATCACTTCTACGCCCTCTTTGAGCAGATCCGGCCAATCTTTAATTCCTTTTGGATTCCCTTTGCGTACTAAGAACACGATTGTCGAGGTATAAGGTGAACTGTTATGATCAAATTTACTTTGCCAGCCTTCATTAATAAGACCCTTTTCCTGCAAGGCATCAATATCATAACCAAGGGCCAGCGTAACTACATCCGCTTCCAGACCATCAAGCACAGCACGGCTTTGTTTACCTGATCCACCGTGAGATTGCTTAATCGTGACCTTTTGTCCCGTTTCTTTCTCCCAGTAAGCTGCAAAAGCCTTATTATAATTCTCATATAGCTCACGAGTAGGATCGTAGGACACATTGAGTAGTTCTACCGGATCTTTAGATGGCGCTTTTGTAGCTTCAGCAGCATCCGTGGCCTCCGCTGTGTTGGTTGTTGCTGGTGTGTCCGTTGCCGAACTAGCACTATTGCCGCTATTGTTATTGCCGCCGCAAGCAGCAGTAAGTCCTGCTGTCAGTAACAAGGTAAATCCTACAAGAAGTCCTTTATTCATTGTTCTCTTCATCATTTCCACTCCCCCATGTTTTTTCTTGCCATCATTGTCTTTCTTAAAATATAAGAAAGTCTTACCGTCCTTATTAGGACGCCGAGGCGTTTAAGCCTGGCGGTAACAAAAAGACGGAGGAAAGCCCACGTATGGCAGGTCAAACCGGTCCTATGACACGTGTCTGCGAGCCTAATGCAGGCGTTCCTCCGTCTGTACGGTAAGAACTTTATTCAATTATTCCTATCTACTTAGTTGGTTTATATGGATATAATACTGAAACCCTTTAACCGTGTCAAACCTTTTTTTCCAACCAATGACAAAGGAATCTTTCAAGTCCCACGCTATACAGGCAATGGTGTGGGTTCCTGGAAGATCCACTTGTTATTGATGCTATAAAGTAATATTATTGCTACAGCTTATGGTCTAGAGAAATTACCGCTTAATGTCGGGAGTGAGAATCATGGGTATGGACTTAGAGTACGTTCCTGCGCCGGTAAGACCACGGCTTCATAGGAGAATGACTCAAGAAATTAGGCGAAGGATTAGGGGAACTTACCATTATGATACGACGGTCTGGAGGACAGCGATTGCTGGTCTTTGGATCGTTTGCTTTTTGGCTTTCACCACTGCCGTATTAGGTATACCCACTGGATTAGGGGTGCCAACAGATATTGCACTTGCTGCCGGCACGAGTACCATTCTGCTGGCCATTGTCAGCAATATCATCGCCGTACTAATTGCATTGACCGGATTACGCATCCCACGACTATTCGCAGGCTGTGTATTGAGCGATTTCGGAGCTATTCTACTAATCTTATATTACGCAGATTTTGAGATTGAAGCTGCGGCTCTCATTGCTGTCCTTCTGTCACTACTAGGTGCTTTAGGTGGATTAGCCATAGGTCTGCTGCGCAGCAAAAGAGTAACACTGGGACTTCTGCTTACCCTTACGGTAACCTTTTCACAACTTGCTCTAGCTAACGGAGTGCAGGAACTACCTACTTTGGAACCCATTGATATCAGTGATTCAGATGTGATTGCACTGGCTGCCGCAAATCCAGCACAACCTGGCAATCAAGCTTACCAGACCTTCACCTATGCCAGCGGTAAGGATCTGCATCGTACGGAATACGGTAAGGATACAAATGTGATCTCTTCTACAGTAGATGCTACTGGTTATATTAAGAATTGGTCAAAACTGCGCACTTTATTCTGGGGATTCGATTATAGTGCACTTCCACTTAACGGCCGAGTATGGGTGCCGGAGGGCGATGGTCCCTATCCGGTAGTGCTGATGGTGCACGGAAATCATATGATGGAAGATTACTCTGACGGAGGGTATTCTTATCTCGGTGAACTCTTGGCTAGCCGAGGGTTTATCGCGGTTTCCTTGGATGAGAATTTCCTCAACTATTCTGCTTGGTCCGGTATTCCGGACAATGATTTCAAAGTACGAACCTGGATCATACTGAAACATCTGGAACAGCTTGCAGATTTCTCGGATGAACCGGGCAATCCTTTTTATCAAAAAATAGATTTCACAAATACCGCCCTGCTCGGCCATAGCCGCGGAGGACAAGCTGTTGCTATGGCTGCGGATGCCGATCGTTGGTTCAAAAATGATTCCGTTATGAAGGCAGTAGATCGTTTTAATATTGCCTCTGTGGTAGCCCTTGCCCCTACGGACAAAACGATAGACGATCAGCAAGCCCGTCTTAAGGATGTTAACTATTTAACTCTGCAAGGGGCTCGCGATGGAGACGTACATGATTTCTATGGTGATCGGCAGTATATACGTACATCCTATTCCCAGGGCTCCTCTGCTTTCAAAAGCTCGCTTTATATTGCGGATGCCAATCACAGTCAATTCAACAGCGATTGGGGTGCGTATGATCAGACTTTACCTGCTGGCCTCTTTTTAAATCGAGCGCAAATTATGGAAGCAGATAAGCAGCGGCAAATTGCTAAAGTGTATGTGTCAGCTTTTCTGGAGACCACTTTACATGGGAAAGACGAATACCAGAGCTTGTTCCGTGATTACCGCAGCGGACTGAAATGGCTACCGGAGACCACTTACTACAATCGATTCCAGGATGGTGGATATCGGCCAGTAGCCACATTTGACGAGGACCGCAACAAGAATACCGTTAATCTCGGAACAGCAGAAGCATCCGGATTATCCTGGTCGGAAGAGCTTGCGAAGGATCGTGAATCGAAGAGCAAAGCCACTTATGGTGTCGTTCTTGAACGCACAGCCAAAAAGGACGAGAAAGCCTATTACAACATTAAGCTTAAAGACAGTGTTGTTACTGAAATGGCCCTTTCAGACGCAGATGGTCTAACGTTCTCCTTAGCAAACCTCAATGGCGACATCAAAGATGAACTAAGTATTCCGCTACCTCCCAATGTAGAGGTTGAGTTAACTGACAAAAATGATACCTCAGCACGCTTACCGCTAAGTGAGGTAATGGATATTCTTCCACTACCGCAAACTCAGTTCACGTTATTTCCGTGGCTTGAGGAACGGATTAATGATGGGAAGTACGGTGATCTATCCGAGGCTGTTTTTCAAACCTATGAGATGCCTTTCGAACAGTTTCAAGAGGAAGAACCCGAGCTAGAGCCTGAGAACCTGACGGAAATCACCTTCTACCTTGAAGCCGAGGAAGATAAAATCATGCTAGATGACATCGGCTTCTACGATCTAGGAATCCGAAATACGTTTTAAGGTAACTTGCCATTATAACATTTAAGGCCTTCCCCTCAGCAATGTACAGCTGATTGGAAGGCCTTTTATTGGGTTGGATTACGGGGAATAGCCCCTAATATTGAAACATACAATAACCTATTCCAGCCTACAAGGCTTGAATACAGACTGGTGTCTTTATCTTCAGCTCATTTCCTGTAGGAATTAATCTGCCACTGTCACTGTCGATGGAGAACGAAGTAATAATGTCGCTATTTTGATTCGCAGCGAGCAGCTTGCCACCAATAATGGCGAAATTACGTGGAGTACGTCCGCCTGTAACCTGCCAATCTACCGCTTCAAGATGACCTGTTGAACCCTCAATATGGAACAAGGCGATACTGTCTTGTCCCCGGTTCGAGACATACAAGAATTTACCACAAGGTGATACATGAATATCAGAAGCTGTATCGTCACTACCCGCATTATATTGCTCTGGAAGCGTGCTAACATGCTGTAAAATGCTGAGGTTTCCATTCTGCTCATCATTAGCAAATACCGTTACTGTACAGTTTAGTTCATTCGCCAGGTAAATCCATTGTCCTGAAGGGTGTACCGCCAGATGGCGGGGGCCTGAACCAGGTGGAAGATTAATCTCCCGATGCTTAGACAGCTTACCTTCTTCATGGCGATAGATCAGAACATGATCCAGTCCCAAATCACAAACCAGTATATGCTTGCCGCTACCGTCCGGAATGACGGAGTGCGGATGCGGAGCTTCCTGACGATCTTCACGAACCCCTGAACCTACATGCTTCACTTGGTCAGACATGACTTGAAGCGAACCATCCTCATTTACAGGAAATACATTGGCATTGCCGCCGGAATAATTAGAGACGAATATGTAATCTTGCTTAGGACTGATCGAAACATAACAAGGAGCGCCGCCTTCCGTAGAACGACTTCCAAGTGGACTCAGCGCTTTAGTAACAGGATTAATCGCAAAAGCATAGACCTCGCCCTCATCCTTCTCACTAACCGCATAGAGTACGCTGCCTGTGCTGTTTACTGCTAAAAACGATGGATTCTCAATTCCCTTAGTACCCTCAAGAATCTTCATTTCCCCTGATGAAGGACTAAGCGAGCATAATAGAATAGCTTCCTCACCCTCAGGGTTATACGTTCCCACATAAAACAATACCTCATTAGGCCGTTCCATAGTAGCGACTCCTTTGTTTGTATAAATTGTATTTACTTCTTAATTACCCTTTACTGATAGCAACCTACTCAGTATTTCATAATATTTTTTCACTATAGCATGTTTATAGTTGTAATACATTATCCAGTTCAATTTCAAGGTCATTTCCTAACTATCCGAATTACAATAAGAGTTCAAAAAGTCGGCTTTCAGAACCAAGAAGGTTGGACGTTACTTGAGGAAGGAGGAACGGAGCGTAGTGTTGTGCTACGTGAGTACCGGACTTCCCAAGTTCGTTCAAGATTCGATGCCGAGTCCGCTTCCTCAACTACTTCGTTATCAAAGTTGGCTTTTTGAACTTACCTTGTAGATGTAAGTTTTTACAAGTGGTTTAAACATGATTGGCAAGGTTAATAGTAGACATCGAAAACAACAAAACGAAGGAGTTGAAGTAACATGAGTTTTTTATGGATGTTAATTGTTGGTGGGATCATTGGTTGGTTAGCAGGTCTGATTATGGGCAGAGATATTCCAGGCGGGGTTATTGGTAACATTATCGCAGGTATTATCGGTTCATGGCTCGGTGGCGTGCTTCTGGGAAGTTGGGGACCTAAAGTAAGTGATTTCTATTTCTTCCCTTCTTTGATCGGGGCCGTTGTTCTGATCTTTATCGTCAGCCTTATTCTTCGCTCAACAAGCGGACGCAGCCGTTCATAAGCTAAAGTTGAACTACTAATCATTGGGCTACTTATTAATAAGTAAGAAATAGCAGGTCAAGGCGGCTTAGCCTTGACCTGCTATTTGGTGTTTTTGGGTCCTTTCTACTTAAACTAGTGTGTACTGATTTTCACAGAGGGTACTGCCTCAATACAGCGCCTATACTTCAATGTTCTGCCATCATTTTTCTGTTATAATGAAGACTCCAGAGACTTTAATCATAGAGAGGTCGTGAATCATGGGTAGCATAAACCCCTCACTTCTACATATTGGCTCCACTTTAGGGGCTTTGTTCATGGCGCTGATGGTTATTTTTATTCGTCTAAAAGCTAGTGCACGTCCAGTTACCATTCGAAAAATATGGATTCCACCTCTCGGGATGTCGACCGGCTTTGCCATGTTCGTTGTACCTGATGTTAGGTTCCCTTTATGGTGGGCGGCCCTCGCCTTTCTAGTCGGCTGGTTCATCTTCGCGTATCCTCTAATACGTAGTACCAACTTCGAACAACGAGATGGACAAATCTATGCTCAGCGCTCTAAGAGCTTTGCTTTCATTCTGCTGGGGCTTCTCCTTGTTCGAACCTTACTCCATGAATTTATTAATAGCTATGTTACAATCCCACAGTCCGGTGGTCTATTCTTCATCTTGGCCTTTGGTATGATTCTTCATTGGAGATTCTTTATGTACAAACGTTATAAGGCAATGACTTCCTCGGAGGCACAATTCATACAGTCATAAGTATACATTGTTTGCTAAGAAGCCATCTCAATCCATACGATTGAGATGGCTTCTTACTTATTAGATACCTTGAAGTAAAAAAATCATTTTTCTGTGTCCGATGTTAGGTAACTTGCGGAGGGATACGTTAAAATATATGCATACCTAACGATAGAGAGTGAGGTCAAGGCAATTGAAAAGTAAATCGAGAAAAGTCGCCATCGTCGGTGCCGGGATGGTCGGTTCCAGCTGCGCCTACTCCATGGTCAATCAAGCAATTTGCGACGAGATCATGATGATCGACCGCACCTATGACAGAGCTTTGGCACAAGCACTTGATCTCTCGCACTGCATGGATTTCACAAGCACACGCACCAAGGTGTATGCCGGAACCCATAGCGACTGCGCAGGAATGGATGTAGTTATCTTGACAGCAGGCGCTAATCCAACGGCAGGGCAGACAAGACTTGACGTCCTGGAAGCCTCTGCGGTCATTACTAGAGAAATTATCACCAACATTATGGCTGGCGGATTCGATGGAATATTCGTAGTCGCCGCTAATCCGGTCGATATTGTCACTTATATGGTATGGAAAATATCAGGGCTGCCCCGCCACAGAATTATTGGTACGGGAACCTCCATTGACTCCTCACGTTTAAAGACACTGCTGTCCGATGTTTTCTCCATAGATCCACGCAGTGTTAACGGCTACGCGCTCGGAGAGCATGGTGAATCCCAATTTGTAGCTTGGTCGCATGTGACCATTGGCGGCAAGCCTATCCTGCAAATTATGGAGCAGCATCGCGAGCGGTTCCAACATCTGGATCTGGAGGATATTTCCCGCAAGACCAAAGATGCAGGCTGGGAGATATTCACCAAAAAAGGCTCTACACATTTCGGTATTGGTAGTGCTCTGGCCTACATTACTCGATCCATCCTGAATGATGAGCACAAGATCATTGCTGTATCCGCAATTCTGGACGGAGAGTACGGGCAGAGTGCTGTATGTACTGGCGTGCCCGCCATTATTGGCAACACTGGCATTCAAGAACTGCTGGAGCTTAATTTAAACACCGAAGAAGCGGAGAAATTCAACGCCTCCTGCAGCATTGTACGCTTAGGCATTGAGAGCCTACACTTGGAAGACAACATTTAATCTCCTGCAAACGAAACAAATCGCCCTTTGGGATCGGTAAGTAACACCAATACCCCAAAGAGCGATTTTTTTTATCCTTGATCTTTAACCTTTAATGCTCGAATACTGTTCAGCACAGCCAACACGGTTACCCCAACGTCTGAGAATACAGCTTCCCACATCGTGGCAATCCCAAATGCGCCGAGGATAAGAAATATAGCTTTAACGCCTAGAGCAAAGATAATATTTTGCCATACAATCATTCGTGTACGCTTCGAAATGCCAATCGCTACAGCAATCTTCGAGGGTTCATCGGTCATAATTACGATATCTGCCGCTTCAATTGCAGCATCCGAGCCCAGTCCACCCATTGCGATTCCAACATCTGCTCTAGCTAGCACTGGGGTATCATTAATTCCGTCTCCGACAAAAATAATTTTCTCGCGATGAGACTTTTCACGATCCAGCTTCTCGATGGCCTCCACCTTATGCTGTGGCAAAAGCTCAGCGTGAACCTCATCAACACCTAACTGCTTCCCAACAGCTTCAGCTACGGAAGAAGCATCGCCAGTGAGCATCACCGTCTTGCGGATGCCAAGTTTTTTGAGCGTCTGAATGGCCTGCAGTGAGTCCTCCTTCACTTCATCAGCAATCACCAGATGACCTCCATACTGATGATCCACAGCGATGTGAACTACTGTACCGCTCTGCTCTGGTACCTCATAAGCTATACCCTCTCGCTCCATCAGACGCGCGTTACCTGCAAGTACGGTCTTACCTTCAATCGAAACCTCAATCCCATGACCAGAGATTTCGTTGTAATTGGAGATCGCTTCCTTAGAAATCTGCTCTCCATAAGCCGTTCGAATCGATTCGGCAATCGGATGATTCGAATGGCTCTCCGCATAAGCGGCTATCCTCAGCAACTCATCCTTAGACTTGCCACCCGACGGATAAATTCCAGTAACCTTAAATTGCCCCTTGGTCAACGTTCCGGTCTTATCAAATACAACTACTTTCACATCATTTAATGCTTCAAGATAGTTACTTCCTTTAATTAGAATCCCACTGCGTGAAGCTGCACCAATCCCTCCGAAGAAACCGAGTGGAATCGAGACTACAAGCGCACATGGGCAGGAGATAACTAGAAAGACAAGCGCCCGGTAAATCCAATCTGAAAAGGTTGCCCCGCTAATCACTAGCGGAGGAACGACTGCCAGCAGTACTGCTGTGATCACTACTATAGGTGTGTAAGCCCGTGCAAATTTAGTAATAAAGTTCTCCGTTTTTGCCTTGTTGCTCGAAGCATTCTGCACTAGTTCCAGAATTTTGGATACAGCTGATTCTCCAAAGGTCTGAGTGACTTGCATCGTAATAACACCGTTCCGATTAATAAACCCACTTAATACGGTGCTTCCCGGTCCAGCCGAACGCGGTACAGATTCCCCGGTAAGTGCTGATGTATCCATCATGGCGCTACCCTCGAGGATCGTTCCGTCCAAAGGTACCTTCTCACCCGGTTTCACAACAATCAAATCACCGATAGCTACTTCCTCAGGGGAGACTCGTTTCAGATCATTTCCAAGCTTAAGATAAGCAAATTCGGGACGGATATCCATAAGTGCCGTGATAGATCGGCGTGAGCGGTTTACTGCCAGACCTTGGAACAACTCTCCAATTTGGTAAAAAAGCATAACCGCTACACCCTCTGGATACTCACCAATCGCAAAAGCGCCGATGGTTGCAAGAGCCATCAAGAAATTCTCATCGAACACCTGGCCCCGGATAATGTTCTTAACCGCCTGCCAGACGACCTCACTTCCCACGATGAGATAAGCAGCTAAGAAAATCAACAGCTCTACTACTCCCTCTACCGGTAAAAATATTCCGGCAAGCGCAAGTATCCCACCGCCACCTAGCCGCAGTAGAATCTTACGGGTATCTCCCTCCCCATGCTCGTGACTGTGACCATGGCTGTGACCATCAGCATCATCATGCTTATGTCCGTCTGCAGCCTGATGATCGTGTTCATCGCCATGTTTGTGCTCATGCTCGTGACCACTGTTATTGTACAGCTTGCGACTGCCCTGAGTTTTTTCCTTCACATTTACATGGGGTTCAAGTGCCTTCACCGTTTTCTTTGCTTCTACAATCGCCGATTCTTCATAACCAGCGGCGGTTTCCATCGTCATTGTCTTCGTAACAAAATTAACGGAGCAAGACGATACGCCCTCGATCTTCTGCACTTTATCTTCAATTTTCCTGGCGCAATTGGCGCAATCCAAACCTTCTAATTCCCATTGACGTTTTACTTTCCCTTGCATCGTATCCATACGGCACATCTCCTCAAATAAAAACCATATATGAGCACTTGTTCATATGTTTTCTTATTGCTATTATATTCCCTTTATTTTTGAAGGTCAATACGCGATGTACACCATTTTTCTCCGATCCCTTAAAAGTTAAATCAATTGACCTTTTCGTGAAAATATGGTAAATCATGTATGATCGTCCGCGAGATGGATTGGCAATTGAATTACAAAAAAGGGAAGGGTGAATATAGACCATGTCAAAGCTAGCCAAGACGTCTTCTTTTTCACAGAAACACCCTGTTTGGACCGTTGTTATTATTGAGGTGTTGTTACTTTTAGCTGTATCTGCCGCCGGGACATACGCTACGATTAAAGAGCTTTCGTATACCGCACCTGTACTGCTCTCCTTTATTCCAATCGCGCTTGTACTGATCATCTACTTTACGCTTAAGAGCAAATGGAGTGATCTTGGCTTCCGTCCTCTGAACACCATATCCTCCGGGAATTGGATCTATTATGCACCTCTAGTGGTCATCCTGATCACCATTTCCTTTAAGGGTTTTCGTGAGATCAGTGCGTCTGAGGTAATGTTCTTTATCTTCTTCACCCTGCTTGTTGCCTTTGTGGAAGAAAGTATCTACCGCGGATTGATTTTCAAGGTCTTGCTCACTAAGGGTGCTAAAACAGCTGTAATTACTTCAAGCATTCTCTTCTCTATTACCCACCTACTTAATGCCTTATCTGGTACTGACATAACACAAATCCTTCTACAGCTCGTATATGCTCTTCTGATCGGTTTTGTGTTAGCCTTATTGATGCTGAAAAATAATAATATTGTTCCGCTGATATTGTTTCATTTTGTACATAATCTGATTCAGTTTGTTGGTAACGATAATACAAGCGAATATGTAGGAATTGATCTACTCATTCTCCTGGTGCTCGCTGTTCAATGTGTCTGGCTGGCTTTATCTTTTAGAAAACCAACCCTATCGGGCAACCTAAATCAATCTAGTTAATAAGTTAATAAGTTAATAAGAAAAGGGAATCCCAAACGCCTGAAACGGCTGTTGGAATTCCCTCTTTTTTACGTAAAAAAACCACTTAATACCCAGCTATTCGTGACGGACATGCTCATGTGTCTGCAGAAAGATCTGCTCTACATGCGCATCGTTGAGCGAATAGAATACCGTCTTCCCTTCTTTACGACGCTTCACAATTCGTAAATTCCGTAAATAACGGAGCTGATGGGATATCGCAGATTGGCCCATATCAAGGATCACAGACAAATCGTGTACACATAATTCTTTCTGGGACAAAGCGTAAATGAGCCGCACTCGTGTTGGATCACCCAACGCTTTGAACATCTCTGCCATTTTATCCGTTATTTCTCGGTCAGGCAGAATCAATGCAATGGATTCCGGTTCAAGCTCCGAACCCTTGCATGTGTTATCGCAATCCTCTAATGCCGTTGGCTCCATGCTATCGCCTCCTCCACCAGCTAGTCAGCTTCGCTGATTGTTTTCTTCAATTATATGAAACCCAGCTCTGGATGTCCATTGAGAAGGCGTTTATAAGCTTCACTGCATATCAGACCGCTTTACGATAAAAGGAGAATAGTCCTGCCGTAAAAAACACAATAAAGCTACCACCCACAACTATCATCAGCGTTTCAAACGGTAAATTAAAAGCTCCAAATGTGTCATCACCATACGGCATCATGGCCAACATCGGTTGTACCCAAGGATAATAGGGACCGTAGGTTGAAGAATTGGCGATCAGCATATTGGGAATCGTCAGACTCACATTAAGCGCCAGTGGGGCACCAAAACTGCTCCAGCCTTGAGAGATCGCTAACTGCAATGCAGCGAGTGGCAAACAGGCAACAAAGCCGCCAAATACCGAACTTAGTAGCAGCGACCAAGGAATTGATCCTGGAACATCTCGGAATAAGCCCATCCCTAGTACCATCACCAGGAACGTTACTTGAACCGCAGCCAGCAATCCGATAATCATCACATATTTTGAGAGATACACCGATAACCGGGTCACGGGCAAAGACAGCAACATCTTCCAGCCCCCGTCATGATGCTCATAGCGACAGATCAGTGCGGCAAAAATACCCGAGAGCACAGGAAGAAACAGCAGGGCATGCATCATCGACATCACATTCAACAGCAGTTCCCAAGTCATTTTCTCCCCTTGATTATCTGCCAATGCCCCGGGAAGTAATGCTAAAATCGGACTGCCTATAACTAAAAGCCAGACATATGATTTAGACATTTTTAATCGTTCTGCGGATAGCACTCTCCAAAATGAATTCATCTTAATCCACATCCTTTCGTGCGAAGTGCAGTGCACCCGGCAAAAGAATCAGCAGCCCCAGCAGCAACCCTGCGCCGCTAAATAAGAGACGATGCGAAGATTCCCAAGCCATATATGGCCATGTTAAAGGAACCCATTCTGAAAGTACCATGGAGAAGATAGATACCAGAGATAAGGTAATCCCCAGAGCGACCGGCAATGTTTGATTACGATTAGCCAAGGAAAGCCATAGCTGCAAAGCGATGACCGGCAACGCCGCAATATAAGACATAAAACCAATTCGTAACACATCCAAATACGGAATCAGTTCGACCTTGAAGCCCAAAACAAGCCCTAAAGTAACTGTACCTACCGAGAGTAGCAAGCAAGAAACCGCGACAAGCAGCAGACAGAGCACCAGCTTAGCCATAAACACTGAAGTACGAGAGATAGGCAATGCCAAGAGCTGCTTCCAGGAGCTCATCTGATGTTCAACATTCGCTATCAACGAGCATACTAAGGTCCCTCCGAGAAAAAGAGCAATAGGCACAAATGAGGCCACATTGTCCAGAAGTCCGCCCCATAAATCCGCACTATACTGCTCGCGAAGATAATCATATCGAAGGCCGAAGTTCAGGCCCTGCATGGCTACAAGTCCAATCGGCCCAAGAAAAACTAGAAACCAGAGTCCCTTGCCACGGATTTTGAGCCAATCCGCCGACAGTGCCCGCCACATCATGATTCCTCTCCTCCTACAACCTGCAGGAAGAAGTCCTCAAGTGATTGTCTTCGCTCCTCTACACGATAGATGGCATGCCCATTCTCTACCAAGGCTTTGACTAGCAAGGCTACTCTTGCATCAATCATTCGGGAAAAGACCAGCTTTTGGTCTTGAAGTACCCCTGCGTATCCCCGTTCTTCAGCAAGACGCAGCGCGGCCTCCGGGTCCGAGACTGCTAGGCGCATTTCTCCACCGGCCTGACGCTGCAGATTCGTTATGCTGTCTTGGTACACCATTCGCCCTTGGCGAATGATGCCTACAGTATCCGCCATTTGCTCAATTTCACTAAGCAGGTGACTGGATACTACGACAGTAATCCCTTGCTCCTGCGGCAATCGTTTAATCAGCCCGCGAATTTCTTGGATCCCTGACGGGTCAAGCCCGTTCGTCGGCTCATCCAAAATAAGCAGCTCCGGTTCCCCAAGCAAAGCAGCAGCAATACCTAGTCTCTGCTTCATCCCGAGGGAGAATCCTTTAACCGGACGTTTCTCTTCCCCAGTTAAGGAAACAATATCAAGCACCTCAGCAATTCGTGACTTCGGAGCACCCAGGATACGCCGGATGGCTTCAAGATTATCCACAGCGCTTAAGTGCCCGTAATAGGACGGGGATTCGACAAGCGACCCTACCTTCCGTAAAATTTGCAGCTTATGCTTGCGAAGATCCTGGCCGAATACTTCAATCCTTCCTGATGTGGGAGTGATCAGTCCAAGCAGCATACGAATTGTTGTTGTTTTCCCTGCCCCGTTTGGACCTAGAAAGCCATAGATTTCTCCCTTGCGGATGTTCAAATTTAAATTTTCCACCGCAGCCCGTTCACGGTATTTTTTTAATAAATCCTTCGTTTCAATCACTGTTTCTTTCATGTTCCTCACCTCGGTAATTAGCATAACGTCCCAAGGTTAAGAACAAGGCGGTATGAAGTTTAAGTTTTGTTTAAATTTCATCCTGTGGATTGAAGATTATAATGGAGGTGCCATCTCCTGTACTCTCCATATCCCACTCTAGCTCCATATGCTTCATCAACAGATCCACGATGGACAGCCCTAATCCTGCCCCTTTGTAATCGGATGGACTCTGGATGCCTCTACCGTGATCCGTAATCCTAATGACACGTTGCCCATTATGGAACTCGGTAGAAATACCTACATAAAGACCACTGCTGGCATGACGTACAATATTCTGAAATAGATTATCAAGAATACGGCGGAACCACACCTCGTCCAACATCCAGAATAAAGGCTCAGCCTCCAAATCAATATCGATCTCGAAGTTCTCTTTTTCCCATACGGGGTACCAAGCTGCGGCGCTTTCCCGCAACAAGCGCAAGACATCTTTACGCTCCCGCTTCAGGGTGATTCTTCCGCTGTTGAGAAGATTGTAGGATAAAAGATTTTCGATCAAGACGCTAAGATCCGCTATACGCTTATCCATTAGTTGTAAGGACTGTTGTCCTTGTGGGGTTAAGCTCTCCTTAGTCATTACATGAATGTGACTCCGGATAACTGTTAGCGGTGTACGCAAATCATGAGATAGGTTCGATACTAGGCGTTTGCGCAGTTCCTCCTCTTCTATTTCCCTACGTCGGCTTTCATCCAGCTTGGCAACCATCGTATTGAAGGCTTCCTCCAGACGGCCGATCTCATCCAGCTTGCCCGTCATAATAGATTTAGGCATTCGATCCGGTCCCGTAATCGTCATCGCAGTTTGTAGCTGTAGTAGCCGTTTGCGTATTTTTCTGAAAAATAGCAAAGAAACCAGAGCGAATCCTCCAAAAAGAGCAAAGAGCACAAAGTAATATAAAGCCCAAGCTCCCACTCCCCCATAAGCCCCTTTGTTTAGCAGCTTATTTGGAATTTGCATCACCATAAACCCTTTGTTTGCTTCCACTTTGTCTCCCATGAAGGCGACGATGGCTAAAGGATCAAGCTTCGTACTTTCTTTCATAAACGAAATAGCCTCAGCCGCAGTCCACTGCTCCGGAACTTCGCTGCCATGATTCGGATTGCCATCATCAGGTGTAAGAATCAACTGGGTCTTTCCCTGCCCATCTACCCAAAACATAGTAGCCTCAGTGTATTTCCGGCTCAGTTCATATAGCCGCTCATTTATGGCTTCCGAAGAACCATCTTCCAATTGAAGCGCCTCTTTATGCCACATGGTCTCCAGCGCTGCAACGCCCGAATACAGAGAGGTGTCTACAGGTGGAGCCCCTTTAGTCACTTCATTAACCATATTGTAGAGAACAAAAGATAACGGAAGAATCACAGGGATAAAAAGCAATGCCGAAACGATAATAAGCAAATATCCCGATAGCAAAGAGGAGCTACGCTGCTTGCGAATGCGTCCTAACATCCTCATGCTCTTACCCGATATCCGATCCCCCGGACAGTTTCTATAATTTCCGGATGGCCCGGATCAAGTTCTAACTTTTCGCGCAAATATCGTATATGTACCATCAAAGTTTTATCCCCTTCGAGATAAGTTTCTCCCCAGACGGCTTCATAAATCTGCTCTTTCGTCATAATCTGGCCGAGATGACGCAGCAAATAAGAAAAAATCTGAAATTGCTTCCCCGTAAGCATGACTTCTTCCTGAGTCTGAGCATTTATTACTCGGTTATCCCCTTCATATACAACTAGGTGCTTAAGCGCGAGCGAATCTTGAACAGATGCCCCATTCCGCCTGAGCAGCACTTCAATTCGAGCTGCCAATTCATCTGGATGAAAAGGCTTTGTCAAATAATCATCCGCAAACTCAAGTCCCTGCAGCTTATCATCAATGGAGGTTCGCGCGGAGAGCATCAAGATCGGAAGCTTAGGGTACGCCCGCTTCAATCGTTGTCCAACAGTAAAGCCATCCAGCCCCGGAAGCATTACATCCAGAATAGCCAATTGACAAGGCGCAGCTTCTTCCGTCGCTCCCTCCCCGCTCCGCAGCCAGCGTACACTATAACCACGCTCACTTAAATCCGCAGACACAACGCTGCCGATTTCATGATCATCTTCAATATATAACAGAGTAACGGTCATGTATTTCAAGTCCTCCCCTGAGAAATTACGTAAAAAGTTGAAGTCATTATAACATGTTTTCTGAAGTTCACTCAGGAACTTATGGACGACAAAAAGCCATCCTACGCTCGCGAGAGATAGGATGGCTGTCAGACTCATTAAATATTATGACCTGACTTTATTTGGTTAGCTGATCTTGCTTAAACTTATGGATTCCAAACTCCATGCTCTTTATTGCTGCCAACATACTCAATACGCGTTGGACTAAGCTCAAGAATCACATAATTAGGGTCATCAGGTCCTGTAAACCATGGCTCCAGCTCTTTATTCCATACCTTTTTGCGCAGCCCTTCATCCTTAGAAACGGCAACGGTGGCTTCAATCTCCAGCACATCTTTGCTTCCGCCTGACTCATATCCAAGTAACAAAAATGCATTCGGATTATCAGATAACTCTTCCACCTTATGCGTCTTGCGATTCGTAGCTAAATAGATCTTCAATCCCTCATGAAATATCGCCATATAACGAACTTTCGGCTTGTTACCTTCTTCGATCGTTCCAAAGGAACCGAACTTGTTATCGTCCAAAGCCTTAATAATCAATTGCTCTAGTTGTTTGTTATCCATTACGCAAATCTCTCCCTTCAAGCATGTAAACAAAAGTTTATATATCCAAGCTCACCGTTTGGATTTATCATAGCAATGGTGCTTATTATAATGTACCCTTCCGGTTCAGATTGAATCCGAACGCTTTCCATAGATACTTCTTAGATAAGGAGCTTACTCCATGAAAAAACTGATTGGGTTCGGTTGTCTTTCCTACTTTGTCATTGGACTGGCACATGTAGTGCTGGGATCTATTCTGCCCGTTCTGCTAAAGCATTATGACCAAAATTATAGTGCAGGTGGTGAACTAATCTTTAGCCAATTCGCCGGGTTCCTGGCTGGTGTGCTTGTCTCTCCACTGCTAAATCGCCGTTTCGGTAAACGAGGAGGCATCCTCATCGCAACAGGACTACTATTTACTGCAGAAATTGCTTATTCATTTCTCCCCCCTTGGGGCTGGATGTATGTTATCGCTGTTGCGGCAGGCTTTGGTTTTGGTATGATCGAAGCCGTCATAGGTACCATCATTATCGGAGCCGTAACCAAAGGAACTGCTATAGCCATGAGCCGACTTGAGGTTCTTTTTGGAATAGGTGCCCTCGTGATGCCTCTTATCGCTAGTCCGCTCATCGCTACCGGAGCGTGGAGATTGGCATTTCTAATTGTCGCTGTCTTCTCATTAATATCCCTCATTCTCTGGGGAAGAGGTCATTTTGGAAATCTGCAACGCATACTGGACGAGCGAACCCCTCGAAAAGTCTTAGAATCTTCACAGACCTTGCTCTCTAACACACGATTGCCATATAAGGGGAAGCAATGGATTCTACTCTGTATCTTTATCATTTTTTTCTTTCTTTATGTAGGCACTGAGATGAGTTTGGTCAACTTTATGCCAGCTATCTTTATTGCCAAGCTAGGGATGACAGAGTCTGCTGCGGCATTGACAGTCACTTTCTTTTGGCTGGCGATGTCTACGGGGAGATTGTTTGCGGGAGTAATTGCGGAAAAAATCTCTTATCGTGTGTACATTCTCAGCAGCTGTTTACTGACTTTACTACTGTTGACGCTCTTTCCTTTCACTGAGAATAGAATGGCAGCATTCATCGTAATTCTGCTGCTTGGACTATTTATGTCTGGTATTTTCTCCATTGCTTTAGTCTTCTCCAGCAAGATGCTGCCTGGAACGGAAGAATCCACACCTAGCATAATGATCGCTTCCGGTGGGGTTGGCGGTGCCTTACTGCCCCTATTTATGGGCTGGTCTATGGACCATTTAAAAGTGGCACAGACTGCCGGGTTACTCGCCGCCTTTGCCGCCTTCTTATTCCTGCTCAGCATTGCCGCATGGAGATTTCAATCCAGGCAAGCGGTGCAAGGAAAGAGTTCCAGTATTTAGAATGTTAGAAGGGTATCAACCTAATCCTTTTAGGGTAATGTGATCTGTAAGCATATTCTGAGCACAAGGATGGAAGATGAATGAATAAGCTTTCGACTGAGCCATTATTACATACTGCGCTTATGCAGTTTATTTTTCCCTTTTCAATAAAAAAGGGCGATTCTAAGAAGCTTATCCAACAATTGCAGGATGATGGCTTCACACGTTTTTTCCTGGATAATAAAGAGCTGGAAGATGCCTATTACGGAGAAGGCTTCTGTGTTTCTCATGAACGGATGGAGCGCACCTATTTACCGTTTGCTGCTCACATCCTTTTTCCACGCAAGAAGGATATAGACTCTTTCCGACGCTTTTCCAGAGTAAATAATCTGGACTGTATTCTGGAGATTCCGCAGCAGTCTATCTTTTTTAAAATTCTCTCAACGGATATATTCATATGTCCTTTTCAGCTTGGATTTGTGACGATACGTGTCCAGCTTGAGGGGGACGCGATCCCCTTTAGTATTGCACTGGAATTCGCGGACCGCTTCCGAACACTTGAGAACACCTTCGTACAGGATGACTACACCTATATCCATTGCGGGGAACAGACCTATGAAATGGTAGAGGATTTTGTCTTCCGAAATCTGGTGGATGGATTGGAGCCTTTTCTGGATCACTCGGATATCAATGGGGCTTATTTCGAGACCCTCCCCTTTTTCGTAGATGAAAGAATGCAGGTGCAAGCCTTTTACGGCTTTCAGAATGAAGAAGATTCTGACGAGATTAGTGTAAATATACGCTATCGCGCCTCTCAGCTTGATGGAATTGATCTGAACGGGAAGCCCTATGCCAGTGCCAGCGATCCAGCGTATATTGCGAACTATTGTCATGAGCATTCCTATAATCGATGGGGTCCAAACACGTATTATATGATGAATGAGCAGACCTTTTGCTGCCTGACTAGAGATGAACCGAAAATCGCCGTTAGCCTGGCCAACCAGATGTACGGACAATATTATTACGGATTTCTCCTCAATATTTTCCACAAAATCGTTCTCCTAAAGCTGGCAAATATGCATTCCCGACTACGCATAAACCACGATTATGATGAGATCGATAATTTAATCTACTCGATTAATAAATTCTCGGCAAAATTCTATTTCTTGGAGCTGATTTCACAGTCGCAAGGACGGGAGATTTTTCTTCAGCTGCGTAAAGTATACGGGAATGACGCTCTGTTCGAGGAAGTGAAGGAAACCTTGACTGACCTGTTTCAGTATCAAGATAAGTTCCAGTCGAAGCGCCGGGATAATCTGCTGATGATCCTTACTGTATTTACGGTGGTAAGTGGGATTTATGGCATGAATCAAGTCATTGACGATCTGGATGGAAAGATTCAATGGAGTAAAATGGTCAGCTATTCCCCCTTTGAGTTTCTTGCTCTCTTCGTGATTATGAGCGGGATAACGATTAGTGTTGTCCTTACGTTAGGTGCTCTGGTTACTGAGCTTAAGCGACGTCATCGCAAGAAACATAAAGATCTGGATTAATAAAATCGGATAGATAGATTTGAAAAATTCAGGAGCATACTACTAGACATTCCGAGAACAGCCGTCTATAATACACCATATGCGAGAAATATAAGATATAAAGTATAGGTACAACACTTATACTTACTTATATTGAACGTGGAAATACCCGTTAACTTCATAGAACCAGGGGTGCTGGAATTGGCCGGCTGAGATTGTATCCCACAAGATACTGACCCTTATACCTGATCTGGATAATGCCAGCGTAGGAATCGCCAATTGGTTTTGGTCCCTGTGACCTTTACTAACCTTGCGCCAAGCCAGCGTCCCGATCACTCGGGGCGCTTTTTTTTGTGTAGATCACAAAAGATGTAGAAGAAATGTACATACTACACTTTATGGTTCATGTTGGATGACGGGATCTGGCAACCTTAAAGGAGAGAAGAAGACATGCAAGTCAAAAAAGCACTTATGCTGAGCTTCACCTGTATGCTCATTCTTGCGATTGCCGGATGCGGCGGCAACAATGGGAATACAGCCGGAAACAAAGGGACTGCTGCGGAATCCAATACAGCGGCTGGAACGGATGCTCCGAAAGAGCTTACCAAAGTTAAGGTTGCACTCGACTGGACACCGAATACGAATCATACCGGTCTATACGTAGCCAAAGATCTTGGTTATTACGCTGAGGAAGGCCTAGATGTAGAAATCGTCCAACCAGGCGCCGCCGGTTCTGACACCATGGTTACCTCTGGCGAAGCTGCCTTTGGGATCAGTGCTCAGGAAGGATTGACTCTAGCTCGTCTACAAGGCGTCCCCCTTGTCTCGATTGCAGCCATTATTCAGCATAATACCTCGGGATTCGCCGCTCCAGTGGACCGCAATATTAAATCGCCAAAAGATTTTGAGGGAAAAACCTACGGCGGTTGGGGCTCTCCCGCTGAAGAAGCAGCCATGAAAGCGATCATGGACCCAGAAGGTGGCGATGTGAAGAAGGTTAAGTTCGTCAGCATTGGGGAAGCAGATTATTTCACAGCCGTAAAACGCGACATTGATTTCGCTTGGATCTTCTACGCATGGACTGGTATTGAAGCCGAGCTGCGTGGTGAGCCTCTAAATATGCTCTACTTGAAGGATTATGCGCCCCAGCTTGATTATTACACGCCTGTGCTGACAACTAGTGAGAAGCAAATTACGGATCATCCGGATTTGGTGAAGGCTTTCCTGAAAGCTACATCGAAAGGTTATCAGTATGCGATTGATCATCCGGAAGAGGCTGCTGCTACATTATCCAAGGCTGTGCCTGACCTAGACGCCGAGCTTGTCCTAGCTAGCCAGAAATGGCTTAGCCCGAAATACAAGGACGACGCCCCCCGCTGGGGCGAGCAAAAAACCGAGGTCTGGCAGAATTACGGCGACTGGATGCATGGTCTGAAGTTGCTGGACAAACCGCTGGATGCAGCTAGTGCATTCACGAATGACTTTTTACCGGCGGAGTAGACCGCACTTCCCAAGTCCGTTCAAGATTCGATGCCGAGTCTACTTTCATGAAACACTTCGTTATCAAAGTTGGCTTTTTGAACTTACCTATTACAATGAGAGTTCAAAAAGTCAGCTTTCAGAACCGAGAAGGTTGAACGCTACTTGAGGAAGGAGGAACGGAGCGTAGTGATGTGCTACGTGAGTACCGCACTTCCCAAGTTCGTTCAAGATTCGATGCCGAGTCTGCTTCCTGAAAACCCTTCGTTATCAAAGTTGGCTTTTTGAACTTACCTATTACAATGAGAGTTCAAAAAGTCAGCTTTCAGAACCGAGAAGGTTGAACGCTACTTGAGGAAGGAGGAACGGAGCGTAGTGATGTGCTACGTGAGTACCGCACTTCCCAAGTTCGTTCAAGATTCGATGCCGAGTCTACTTCCTGAAACCCTTCGTTATCAAAGTCGGCTATTTGAACTTACCTTATAAAATGAGAGGATTGATTATTGTGGCAAACACACTGCTCAGCATTCAAGTAATTCCAAAGACTCCAAACAATGAGGATTCCATCCCATACGTAGATAAAGCGATTGAGGTTATTCAAAAATCCGGCGTTAAACATCAGGTGAATCCGCTGGAAACCACTATGGAAGGTGAGCTTAGCGAGCTGCTGGAGGTTGTGCGTCAAATGCAGGAGGCGCTGATCGAAGCAGGCAGTCCAAGCGTGATCTCCCAGATCAAAATCGCTCATAACCCTAACGGAATCAGCATGGACAAACTGACGGAGAAATATCGGCCGTGAGATCGACCTGGAAGCTAATATGGCCGCCCCTTGTGGCGGTCGTCTTCTTTTTAACCGTATGGCAGCTATCCGTTTCCCTATTCCATATCGAATCCTGGATTCTACCGAGTCCTGCTGACATTGCTCGCGAATCCACCAGTAATGCCTCAGGTCTCTGGGCTCATACGATGGCTACGCTTCGACTCACGTTAATCGGTTTTCCCATTGGTACAGGTGTAGGTCTAATTGTTGCTTTACTTTTGCATCTTTTACCTTGGGCTAAACGGGCTTTTTATCCACTCATAATTCTGAGTCAAAATGTTCCCTCCATCGCGCTCGGACCGCTGCTTATTATCTGGTTCGGCTTCGGTCTTTTACCTAAAATCGTGCTGATTACGCTGGTGTGCTTCTTCCCGGTAGCTGTCGCTGCAATGGGCGGTCTAGCCCAAAGTGATCAGGTCATGATGAATTATATGAAAATGGCGGGCGCAAGCAAGTGGCAAATCTTCACCAAGCTGGAGCTGCCCTCTTCTATCCCTGCACTATTCTCCGGTGTGAAAATATCTGCTACTTATGCGGTTATGGGAGCCGTGGTTGCAGAATGGATTGGCGCGGATAAAGGGATTGGCTATTATATGCTCCTTCAGAAATCTGCTTACCGTACGGATCGGATGTTTGTCGCTATTGTTATCATTGTACTTTTAAGTCTTGTGCTTTTTGCTATTATCGCATTGTTGGAAAAATGGTTAGTCCGCTGGAAACCGCGCCGTAACTCATAGAAAGGAAGATGCCTGTATGTCTCAAGCGACGCAAATAGAGCAAAGAACAACAGAAGTCATAAGCTCTCCTGAAGCTCACACTGCACCACCTGCTCTTGAAGTAAGCGGCATTTCCAAGTCCTTCACCCATCGTCGCCGTGAAACGAACGTGCTGAACAACGTCTCACTTAAGGTAGAGCAGCAAGAGTTCGTATCCATCGTTGGTCCTTCCGGCTGTGGAAAAAGCACCTTATTCCATATGATCGGCGGCCTTGTGAAGCCAGATGCGGGAACGATCCTCATGAATGGCAAGATCGTTACGGGACAACGCGGTGAGATCAGTTATATGCCTCAGCAGCCTGCCCTTTTTCCTTGGCGGACGATTGAAGACAATGTACTGCTCGCGGGTGAAATCAAAGGCACATTACGGGATGGCGCTCGGGAGGAAGCGAGACATTGGCTCGCCAAGGTTGGCTTGAGTGGATTCGAGCATGCTTATCCGCATATGCTGTCTGGTGGGATGCAGCAGCGTGCTGCTTTTCTCAGAGCATTGCTTGCTCCGCAGGAGTTGATGCTGCTCGATGAACCTTTCAGCGCACTGGATGCTCTAACTCGCAGTGAAATGCAGCGCTGGCTGCTCGAACTGTGGGAGGAGAATCGCCGCTCCGTGCTGTTCATCACCCACAACATCGAAGAAGCGTTGCTGCTCTCGAATCGTATTTATGTGTTCTCGGGCCGACCCGGCTCCATCCTGCATACTGTAGATGTGCCGTTTCCACGACCGCGCCGTGATGAGATTACAGATTCCCCGGAATTTCTTAAACTCAAACGCCAGCTGTCACAATGGATGCGGGAGGAACAAGCTAAGAACGGAAAACAGCCTTCTAAATAGAGATCAAACAAAGAACCGCTCGGGCTTCTATTAGCCCAAGCGGTTCTTTTGTTGTAACCAAAGTATGCTGTTTATATCTTATTGTGCTTGTACGAACTCTGCAGATTTAATCCCTGCTTGACGTCCGAAAATAATGATTTCCGCTACAGAGTTACCGCCGATCCGGTTTTGCCCGTGCAATCCGCCTGTAACTTCACCTGCTGCAAACAGTCCAGTAATAGCAGCACCGTCTTTATTTAATACTTCTGTGTTCGTATTAATCTTCACGCCGCCCATGGTGTAATGAATCCCTGGGGCGATCTTAATAGCGTAATACGGACCGGTGGACAAGTCGTTGTCCATCCCTGTCGTTCTGCCAAATTCAGCATCGTTCTTGTTCTTTACTGCGCTGTTCCAAGTATCGAGTGTCGCTTTCAGCTTATCTGCTGGAACGCCGATTTCTTTCGCCAATGCCTCAATAGTATCCGCCTGGATCACGAAGCCCATTTTGTCATATTGTTCAATCGCTTTAACGCGTGATTTGACGCCGGAATCAAAGACAAGCGTTGCCGCTTTTTCAGGAAGTGCATTGATCGCTTCGGTAACTTTATCACGTGTAGTCAATTCGTTTACGAACCGTGTGCCTTCACTGTTCACGAGTATAGATCCTTCGCCGCGAACAGCTTCCCCAATCAGATAAGATTTTTCTTGTTGAACTGTTGGGTGAACCTGAATTTGATCCATATCAACGGTTGTTCCGCCAAGTGCCTCAATCATCTTGATGCCATCGCCAGTACTGCCGATCTGGTTAGTTGTAACGTAGCCTTCCAAATCAGGTCTAACTTTAGATATCATATCCATGTTGGATCCAAAACCACCAGTTGTTACAATAACTGCCTTCGCTGTGATGGTTTTTTCATCGGCTTGGTTTAAGAGTACCTTCACTCCGTCAACCTTACCGTCTTTTTGGGTAATTTCCTTCACATCTGCATTCACAAACAATGGAATTTCTTTTTCTTGTAAATTTCTAACCAATCCTTTGACAAGGTATTGGCCTACCGCAGAGCCGTCTTCTGGACGATGAGTACGTTTTTCGCTCATGCCGCCTGTAATCGTAATATTGTTCAGTTTGATTCCAATCGAATCCAACCAATCGATAGCACTTGCGGAATTGTCGACGAAGAAACGGAGCATCTCTTTATCGTTCGTGTCATGGCCGCCCTTTAGTGTCTCTTCATAAAACTTATCATTGCTATCTTCAATGCTTTGTTCTTTTTGAAATTTAGTTTGGGAAGCGTTCATCCCTGACGAGGATTTACTTGTATTCCCGCCTGCAACTGGCATTTTTTCAAAAATAACTGGGTTCAAGCCTTTAGCCTTGGCTTCCAATGCAGCGGACATTCCCGCACCACCCGCACCAACAATGATGATATCGTAACTATCTTTTAATTGATCCAGTGGTGTGTAGCTAACCTCTGATGCGCCTGATACGGCTTCAGTTTTATCATTTTTAGCCGTCTCATTTACCTTGCTCTTGTTGCCATTACCATTACCTGCGCTGTTGCTGTTGCTATTACTGTTACCGCATCCTGCGATCACGAGCATGACAGAGAGAATGAGAATGAGAGCAGTACTTGTTGTCTTCTTCATCTTTATAACGCCCCCTTGTGAATGTTTTCACATTTATAATAACGCAAAGTTGGTATTTTGTGAAGTGTTTCCTGTAATTAGTTATGATTACTGTTACATTTTCATGAATATTTTCATTAAAACTTTCAATTTCAATGGCTCCTCAGCTTACTACTCAAATAAAACCGCCCTATCCAGGGCGGCCTCCTACCTTATTTTCTAATCAACGTTTGAAACACCAATTTGGGTAGTACGGACTGTCTGCGCCTTACTTATGGTATATAAGCTATAACTTCAATTTCTACGAGCCCATCCTTAGGCAGACGTGCTACTTCAACAGCGCTGCGAGCAGGGAATGGCTGAGCAAAAAACCTTCCATAAATCTCATTCACCTTAAGAAAATCATTCATATCCTTTAGGAAAACGGTCGTCTTTATTACCTGGTCCATACTTGTACCCGCCGCTTCCAGTATGGCTTTGACATTCAGCAACGACCGTTCCGTCTGTCCCTCAACCGTAGCAGGAAAAGTTCCATTAACCGGGTCTAGTCCGAGTTGTCCTGAAGTATATAGGACGTCTCCAAGCTTTACAGCTTGAGAATAAGGTCCAATTGCACCTGGTGCATCCGTTGTTATTACAGTTTCTTTATGCATATTTGTCATTTTAAAAGACTCCTTTATCCAGCTTGTTCATTAGTGTTACCGTCATATTCCTTTAGCATTTCTGCCTGTTGCTCTGGCGTTAACTTCGCGATACCGAATCCCGTGAAGCCCCATATCGTCGCAAAGATTATTCCTGTCCAACAGAGAACAGCCCAAGGTAAATAATCTAACGTTGCAACACCCAGCGTACCCGCCATGTAAGCACCTGCTGCTGTCCAAGGCAGAATAGGCTCGGTAATCGCCGCTGAATCCTCGATGGTACGTCCCAAGTTCTTCGGATGCAAGCCCCGACGGATGTATGCTTCACGCAGCATTTCACCTGGCATTAAGATGGATACCTGACCATTACTTGTAACTCCGATCATCGTAAGACCTGTAACAATGGTTGCTACGATCATTGAACCTGTGGAATGGACGAACTTCAAAAGCTTATTAACAATCAATTCCAAGGACTTCGTCAGAGATATGGTTCCAGCGAATGTGATTGCACAGAAGCAAATGAGAAGTGTACCCATCATGGAGTTCATTCCGCCACGATTTAGGAGACGAGGTACATCTTCAATAACGTTGGCAGAATCAAACCCAGCTACTTGAACCATAGAAATATTAAATCCATTAACAACAGAAGATACGACATCATTCAAAGTAAATCCCTGGAATACAAGTGCGTTGGCCATAGCGAACATAGAAGAGATAAGCATGACCGGTATTGTCGGCTTCTTCGTAATTGAACCATACAAGATGATTAATACAGGTACGATAAGCAACAGATTAAAGTCATAAATTGTATTCAACGATCCCATGATTGTTCCAACCTTCTCCGGAACAATAGCACCTGCAGCATCTGTGTTTAGACCTGTGATAATAAAAACAACGCTTGCGACAATAAAGGAAGGAATCGTGGTATACAATAAATGTCCAATATGCTCATATAGATTGACACCTGTTGCTAACGCCGCAATATTGGTTGTGTCTGAAAGCGGTGACAATTTATCACCAAAATAAGCACCTGCAACTACAGCACCAGCCACTGCTGCTAGGTTTGCATCCATACCCGCACCAACGCCCATAAAAGCAACCCCGATCGTTCCCGCTGACCCCCAAGATGTGCCCGTACAAAGCGAAACGACAGCTGTCGCAATAAATGCGGTAATAAGCAGAAATTGTGGACTAATAATTTTCAATCCATAGTAAATCATCATCGGGATCGTTCCACCAACCATCCATGCCCCAATCATAAAACCAACCATGATCAGAATAAGAATGGCAGGCATCGTTTTCGCGATCTTACCAGCGATAGATTCTAATATGTCGTTATAGCTATAACCAAGAATAATCGCGATAATACCAGCAACAACCGCTGAGGTAATAATAAGTGGTTCTGGTGGTAATTCAAACAACACATACCCTAAACTAAGTAGCACAATCATCGTAATAATCGGCAATAGCGCTAAGAACATCGTCGGCTGTTTCTTGACTCTTGGTGTTTCTGATTTGGACATGATTATTTTCCCCCTTGATACGGATCTGAGAAAGGCTACTAACGAGGTCTTTCAAGGTCATTGATAAAGAGTTTTTTATTATAAATTTTTTAATGGATAGGTACGGTACAGCCGGTGAAAGGCTTCTTGTAACATGGGCAGTGGCGTTGCAATATTTAAGCGAATAAAGCCTTCTCCTGATGCCCCAAAACCTGTTCCAAAGCTCACGCTAACCTTCGCATCCGACTCAATCCACTGCTTTAACTCTGCTTCGTTGGTGCTAATTGCCCTACAATCCACCCATAATAGATAGGTTCCTTCTGACTCGATTATGCGTAGCTCAGGCATATATTCAGCTATATAAGCTATCACCCAAGCGATATTGGCTGTGATATACTCTCGTAATTCTTCCAGCCATTCATCGCATTCCGTATAAGCCACTTCTAATGCAGGTACTGCAAAAAAGGTTGGGTTATGACAGCCTGCTTGCTGCAAGCAATGTCTGAATTTCTCCCGGAGCTTATCATTCGGAATTACGATGTTAGCAATTTCAAGGCTTGCAAGATTAAAGGTCTTCCCTGGGGAGGTGCAGATAAAAGATCGCTGCTCAGCCTCGGTCGATATCTTCCCGATTATCGTATGCTCATGGCCTTCATGGATAAAATCGGCATGAATATCATCCGATACAATATAAGCATCATACTTGGTACACAAGCTAACGATTCGTTCCAGTTCAGCTCGTGTCCATACCCGTCCAACCGGATTATGCGGTGAGATGAGCAGTACAATTTTAACCCCGGCTTGCATACGCAGCTCCATATCAGCAAAATCAATCTCATAATGCCCGTTCACTTCACAAAGTGGACTTTCCACTAATACGCGGTTATTTAGCTCTACCGATTTGGCAACCGGCTGATAGGCTGGAGTATGGATTAACACTTGATCACCTGGTTGAGTGAAGTTCTGAATGATTAGAGAAACCGCTTGCACAATACGAGGGCAAAACACGATCCATTCTTGCGGAACCTCCCAAGCGTAAGCTTTTTTAATCCATCCCTGAACTGCCTCATAATAAGGTGGAAAAGGATCTGTATATCCATATATGCCATGCTTCGCCATCTCCGTTACTCGATCTATCACCTGTGGAGGGGCTTGAAGATCCATATCCGCAACGGAAAGCGCTATCATTTCTCTGCCCAAAACTTGCGCCATACCATCCCATTTCGCGCAATTGGTCCCATATCGGCTAACAACCTTATCAAAGTCTATTGTCATCTAGCCCACTTCCTCTCTTGAGAGTTCTGTTTATTCTTACTTAATTTTTTGCAAATAACGATAAACTGTTGGCTCAGATATCATCAAGGACTTCGCTACTTGAGAAACTCCACCTTTAAGTAGAAACACACCTTGCTCGTTAAGTACTTTCACAAGCTCAATTTTCTCTTGCGAGGACAAACGCTCTGCCGGAACATTAATTTTACCGAGTACCGAATCAATCATATGCTGGAGCAGGTCATCTACGTTTCCTTGTAAATACTCTTCCGTCTGCTTCTCTACAACCTCTTGTTGTGGCATTAACGGTACTGGTGGAAGTGTTGATCCTCCTTGCAAAACGTTTTGTATCCACTCAGCTGCAACCTCCATATGAGTGACATCAATGTTAATACACATCATACCGACCAATTCACTGCTGCTGTTTTTAATATAATAAGTAGCGGAGCGAAATACCTGACCTTGCGAACCACGCGCTTTATAGTTAGCAATAAACGGTTGCTCACGGTAGGACTCATCTTTCAACAGCTTAAGCACGAGATCTGTTGAGCTATCGCCCACTTTACGCCCACTAATGTATCCGTTCTCAATAAATATAATTGAACGCTCTGGATTGCTTATATCATGAATAACAACCTCACATTTTGAACCTATAATTGAAGCAATAAAAGAAGCGATTGGAAAATAGGACTCTAGGCAGCTGCGATCTTCTATCATGTGAGCATTTCACTCCTTTCGTCTTACGTTTGAATTTTATGATAATAATTTATTATCTTGATAAGATTTTATTACAACATTCTTAAAAAAGCAATCAGTAATATATTGGAATTGTTCCAGCCACTATTCTCACTTACATACTTAGACAGATGATCTGTAAGAGTAAGCAATCACACAAAAAAGTCTTTCACTATTTCTACACATTGCAGAAATAGCAAAAGACTATATTTACTGGTGTACCTTATTTCCTAATCATAGCTCGATACACGAATTTAGGAAGAACTGCTTGTCTGCGCCAGCGCGACTTTTGTCCTTTGGCCACAGGTGCGAATATGAGTCGATGCAGCCACTCCAAATTGAGTTTCTTCCATATCGCAGGGGCTGGAGTCACTTTTCCCGCTATAACATCCAAGCTACCCCCCACGCCAAAAACAACCTTAACCTGAGAAAGCGCCTGTTTATGCTTATAAACCCATTTATCAGAGTACGGAGCCCCCATCGCAACGATCAGGAAATCTGGCTGTGCGTGTTGAATCTCTGCCACAATGGCCGGTTCCTCTTCTTTAGTAAGAAAACCATTATGTCTTCCGGCAATTTTCACCTTCGGATATAGCTCTGTAATCTTTTCGACCGCTTTACAGCTGGTATGCTCATCCGTGCCCAAGAAATAAAAACTCCAGCCCAGCTTATTTCCTTGCGCGAGCAGCTCAAGAAGTAGTTCATACCCCGTTACTCGTTCAGCTATAGGGTCGCCTTTTCTTCTCGATGCCATTACAATGCCAATCCCGTCCGGAGTGATCAAATCGGCTTCATGGAGTATGGTTCGAAGCAGCTCGTCCGATTGACTTGTTATCGTAATTTCCGGGTTGGCCGTAATCAAATGAAATAGCTTGGATTCCCCAGATTGAATATGTTCTGTTAGATGAAGCGTCGTCTCATCAAGTGTTAGTTTTGAAAAAGGAACGCCTAATATTGAGACTGTCCCAGCCATTTAATCACCTCTTACTAAAAAGTTCACTCCAGTATACCTTACCTTAATCCATAAGGATAGTCGCATCATTACCCCGTTCACTCCTCCATAAACTTCCACCACTCTATTAACCAAGGTTCATCGATCCCCCGCAGGCGGAATTCCTCCAAAAGTATCTTTCGAAATTGTTTTTCCATTTTGACAAAATTATTGTCCTCCTGGTACATGGGAGCAAAGGACTCATCATCTCTAAGATAACTCCAAAAATTGCCTGCACACTCCAAAATCTTTCGACCTACGACCGTTTGCTGCGCTACGGGAACAAGCCATTTGTCATAGGGATACGGATAACCTTCAATAGTGATTGCACAGCGTAAAGCTTCTTTATAAAGGGAAACCGCTAAGAACAAGATAGGAAAGGCGTCGCCACGAACTACAGGATTATCTAGACTTCTCGCATAGCTTCTTAGCTGTATGTATGAATGCTTACGAAATTTCATTAGCACTTCAGGTTGGAGTGGAACATAGGCATGAAAAAGTGACTTCAGATCCAGCTGATCGTAGTAAATATAGGACACTGATGCATTCCACAGCCACTCCATATCCCCGCTCATTAAAGCTTCTTTGATTTCAGAACTTTTTTGGAGTGTATAATGCCCTGTTTTCCCACTCGGAAGCCTTAAATCCATAAAGAAACTACTGTGCTCCGGAATCAGCCCCGCTTCCTCGAACCGATGATTAATACTGTTATAAGATTCATCCTCACAAATAATGATTACATCCACATCCGACTGCCCATCTACCACCCCGAGTGCGGTCGATCCATCAAGGATAATGCTTATCCTCTGACTATCTTCTTGCAATAACGGATGATTTAGGATCTCTTGCGTAATGTACTTTCCAATCTCCTCTAGTAATTCGCGATGAAGTAGCAACTTATCCGGTGTTAGTAAAATATCCGACAACACTGATTTCATCATCTTATCCTCCAGCCTCCAATCGATCTCAATTCCCTTAAAAACATAGCGCTTACATTTAATCCAAAATGTGGATTTGGGAATATCATTCTACACTCCGAAGATACATCTTGCAACGATATATGTAGTACCCTTTTGCCTAAGCCTAAATATAATGAAGTATCTATTTACTTGAAAAGGGGTATAAGCATGGCGCAGCCAAAAGTGATTGCTACAGTCCGCTCTGCCGGACCGATCGGAAATATCGAAGTAAATGTCAGCACAAATAGGGTATACTTTGTTAACCCAGACACTGAGGCTGGAACTATCGGGGTACTCGATGGCATAACGAATCGAATTATCGCACGCATCAATGTTGGAAGACTGCCAACACAGCTTGGAATTAACCCCCAAACTAACCGAATCTATGTAACAAATTTTCGTGACGATACGGTTTCTGTTATTAACGGGCGGACAAACCAGGTGATAAAGACTGTGAAAGTGGGCCGCATGCCTGATAATATCGGAGTAAATGTTCGAAAAAATTTGATTTATGTAACTAGCATAGCAGGAATTATATTCGTCATCGATGGGAAAACAAACCAGATCAAAACGAAGATTGAAGTCGGCGGTCGCCCTTCCAGAATCGTTATTAATGAGCTTACAAATCGTATATATGTGACCAATACAATAAAAAATTCCGTCTCCGTCATTAATGGAAATACACAGGCTATCATTGCCACCATAAAAGTCGGTAATAACCCTGTGATACCACCCGCACTTAATGTAATCACAGGCCGCATTTATGTCGCTAATAACTTAAGTCGGTTTCTCTCGGTAATCAACGGCCGCAACAATAAATTGCTGCAAAATGTACAGCTAGGGCGTCTGCAAAGTGAGGTCGTTATCAATCCGCTGACAAACCGTATCTATGTCTCAAGTGCACAAGTTGAAGGTAAAGGAAAGCTATTCGTCATCAATGGAAGTAACAACAAAATCATCACTACAAAGGTTCTGCCTACCTCCTCCAACATAACCATTAATCCGAATACAAATCATTTGTTTGTTGGTAATTTCGATAAGAACCACATGTCCGTTTATAACGCCACCACGTTTAAAAGGCTCGTAAGATTCCCCTTAGTGTCAGGCAGTACTGTGCTAAACCCAGTCACCAATAGAGTTTATGTTGGAGGAAATGATTCCATCACAGTCATTCAGGATGTATCAGATCTTATATTTAAAAATGACGCCCACCATTAGGTGGGCGCCTTCCTATATAACAAATCTCGTAGAACTAATGCGTTGTAACTTGCTTAGCTGCTAGTTTCTTTGCAGTCACTTTCTCTTCTGCCGTTTCCTTAGGCTGTACGCCTCTTTTAATAAAGAAGGCTAGAATAAATGCAATAATCGCTACACCTACGGATACTAAGAATGCATCGTTAATCCCTTCAATGGTAGCTTTCGCAATGACTTGATTTTGTATTCCAAGCAATTGGTCTGCCGAGGGCTTAGTCGTTAATTTACTTACAGCATCAGCGACCATATCCTTCACGTGCGAAGTAGTACTGTTGGACATAATGGTTACGAGCAATGCCCCACCAATCGCCCCTGAAACCTGCTGAATCGTACTGTTCATGGCTGTACCGTGCGGCGTATATTTGGCTGGAATCGAGTTCAAACCATTGGTCATAACTGGCATCATCACCATAGAGATCCCGAACATTCTCACAGAATATAGGATCATAAGTGTCGAATATTTAGTCGTTTCAGTCAAATCACTAAAGAAATACGTACTAATCACTACGATCGCTAGACCGATTAGTGCTAATACTTTACCGCCGAATTTATCGAACAATTTACCTGTGATTGGTGACATAACGCCCATAATTAACGCACCAGGCAGCATTAGAAGTCCAGAATCCAGTGGTGAGATCCCTCTAATGTTTTGCAGGTAAATCGGCATAAGCATCATCGCTGAGAACATTGCCATATTCAGTGTAATCGAAATCGCTGAGGATAAAGCGAACATCGGATATTTGTACACTCTGAAGTTAAGCATAGGCTCCTTCATTTTCATTTGGCGCATAATGAATATTACTAATCCAATCGCCCCGATAATAAGAGCGGAGTAGACCATTGGATCATCCCATCCTTTATTCCCAGCGGAACTGAAGCCGTATAGCAGACCCCCGAAACCAATTGCTGAT
Source organism: Paenibacillus etheri (assembly GCF_001012825.1). Lineage (GTDB taxonomy): Bacteria > Bacillota > Bacilli > Paenibacillales > Paenibacillaceae > Paenibacillus_AQ > Paenibacillus_AQ etheri. The sequence continues at coordinate 9,161 of NZ_LCZJ02000065.1, read as the reverse complement.
AGAACTACAGATAAGAAATCGATCTTAATAGCCACATCTTTTTTAGGATCATGCAATTTGAAGAAGGCCAGAATGAACACCAATACGGCGATTGGGGCAATCATAAAGAATAGAACAGGCCATTCATAGTGCTGAATAATCCAGCCAGATAATGTAGGTCCGATAGCCGGTGCAAAAATCATAACCAACCCGAACATCCCCATAGCTGAACCACGTTTCTCAGGTGGAAAGGTAGTGAACAATACGTTCATTAATAATGGCATCATGATCGCAGCCCCTGAAGCCTGAACCATTCTGGCGATCAACAACACAGAGAAGCTTGGTGCGAATCCGCCGATAAAGGTTCCTATCGCAAATAATCCAATGGCGATTAAGAACAACCGTCTCGCGGTATACTTTTGAATCAAAAAAGCTGTTGAAGGAATCATGATCCCGTTCACCAGCATATAACCCGTTGATAGCCACTGTACCGTTGAGGCACTGACATCAAAATCCTTCATAATCGATGGTAAAGCTATATTGAGTAGGGTATTACTCAGTAAAGCAACAAATGCACCAATCATGAGGATTGCCAATATCCCGTAGGACGCTTTACTTTCTTTTGCTTTCATTTTTGGAATCCTCCATTCTATAATCATACTAACGGTTCAAAATTGAACTCTGGTTACAATCCAGTGTAAAATATAATACTCCCTTATTTCCCGCTTGGCAAGACAAAATTTATTTAAAATTGAAATTGTAATAAGTGGATATATAAGCTAGTCTATATTGGAACAAAGAGTCCAGCTTAAAGGGGCACCTCAGATGATAAATAAACGAAAAGAGCAAGTGGTTCATAAAGCACATGAATTATTTATTGAAAAAGGCTACCATGCCACATCCATTCAGGATATTCTGAATCATAGTCGGATCTCCAAAGGATCTTTTTATAACTATTTCCCTTCTAAAGGGGATCTCTTTAAGGCTGTATTTACGTCTATTCACGATCGACTTGAAGAAGGACGAAATTCGCTGCTCATTGGTCAAGATCCCTCTGACATTAAGATATTTGCTGAACAGATTCAGCTGGTCATGAAAATTAATAAGAAAAATAAATTGTTACAGCTCGTTGAAGATGCACTGGTCTCGAATGATCCAGACTTAATTACATTTATCAAAAAAACGAAGTTCAGCCTGCTAACCTGGGTATATGAACGTTTCCTTCATATTTTCCCTGCGGATAAGAAACCCTATTTACTGGATGGAGCCATCATTTTTAACGGGATTCTGCAAAATATGCTACAAATCAACAGTGCGATGAATGAAGTCATCACCTCTAAGCAAATCATTGATTATTGCACTACTCTTATCCAAACCATTGTTGAAGAAGTAAGTGAAATGGGCATTCAACTCATCTCACCAGATCACGTGGACAAGTTATTGCCCGCATCGGAATACACTGATTTTTTCAATAATGATTTATCCTTTGCGACCATAAGCTTGAAGAAAGTTATAGAGAGATCCTTTGCACCAGGTGATGCGAACCTCACCAACTATCTAAAGCTGTTGTACTTTATCCAGGAAGAAATCATGAACAACAAGGAACCGAGACATTTCTTAATCGAAAGCGCTCTGCTATCCTTAAAGACATGCCCTAATCTAAATGAAGCCAAAGAGTTTAAGCATTATCAGGATGTATTATCTAAAATGCTATAAACACTAACTAACTAAAAGTGTGGTGAAGCATTTGTTCAAGCTATTATTAATCGAAGATGACACGACGCTGTTTAACGAGATCAAAGAGCGACTAACGCAGTGGTCTTATGATGTGTATGGCATTCAAAATTTCAGCAATGTCACGCAGGAATTTATAGAAATCAAACCGGATTTAGTCATCATCGACATCCAATTACCTAAATTCGATGGATTTCATTGGTGCCGAATGATTCGCTCCCACTCCAACCTTCCGATCATCTTCTTATCGTCCCGTGATCATCCTACGGATATGGTGATGTCGATGCAGCTTGGAGCCGATGATTATATCCAAAAGCCCTTCCATTTCGATGTACTCATTGCCAAAGTACAAGCGATTCTTCGACGCGTCTACAATTACAACACGGATAACATCGAGCTCAAGACATGGTGTGGAGCAACCGTGGATTATGAGAGAAATCTATTGACCAATGACATGGGGTCGATTGAACTTACGAAAAACGAGATTTTTATATTGAAATTGCTTATTGAGAAAAAAAATAAAATCGTAACCCGCGAGGAATTAATCAATAGCTTGTGGGATGATAAACGATTTATAAGTGACAACACCCTTACCGTCAACGTAAATCGGCTTCGAAAGAAGCTGGATGAGCTTGAATTAGGGGTTTTCATAGAAACGAAAGTGGGACAAGGGTATATGGCCACCGAAGAGGAAGCACTATGATTAAAAAGTATCTTTTGGAAAGAAGTAGCTGGATCAGCCTAGTTCTCTTTACCAATCTATTTATACTCTTTGTCACCTACATGGATTCATCAATCCCATTCTCTTCAGTTCTCTATCTGGTCTCCTTGTCGATGCTTTTTTCCGTGATGTTCTTAATCCTTCGCTATCCCAGAGAAACCAGGTTCTATAAAAGCTTGGCTGAGCGAGATGATGATCTGGATGTAACGAGTATCGCCACCCCCGAAAGCCCGTTTGAGCAAATTATTGAAGAGAGCATTATCAATCAAGCTAAATGTTTAAAACAGGCTGCCTCGCACAATCTAATGACGTTAGAACAGGAGAAGGATGAGCTATTATCATGGATTCATGAGGTGAAGACCCCTTTGACAGCGATGCATCTAATGATTGAGCGTATAGAAGATGATGTAATGAAGAAAAATCTGACCTATGAATGGCTGCGAATTCATCTTCTACTGGATCAACAGCTCCATCAGAGGCGAATTCCCTTTATCGAGAATGATTTGTATATAGAACAAATCGATTTAGAGACGCTTATTTTCGGGGAGATTAAGACGTTGCAATCCTGGTGTATTCAGAAGGGAATTGGCTTTGAACTGAACTTGGAAGTAGCTGAAGTGCTTAGTGATGCCAAATGGCTGGCTTTTATCCTCCGACAACTCCTAACCAACGCCGTAAAATATAGTGAAGCTTCAGATATTACAGTGAATAGCTATCAGCAAGCTGAGTATATCGTTCTTGAGGTGAAGGATGGTGGACGCGGAATAGATCCCAAGGATCTTACTCGCATATTTGAAAGAGGATTTACTTCCACAACGGTACATCGCGACAATACCGCCACAGGCATGGGATTATATTTAGCTAAAAAAGCGGCGCAATCCTTGTTAATCGTCATCGGAGTTGAGTCGAGACTCGGGTCAGGGACAACGTTCACTTTAACCTTTCCACTCAAAAATGAATTCGTGAAGCTCTCAAGCGTGTGACAACAATGTCACATGCTTTTTTATTTTGTTCGGGCAATCGAAGGATAAGAACGGCAAAGCCTTTTATAATAAAGCTATACAAAAAGAACGAGTATAAAAAGGGAGTGAATCATTATGGCAATTCTTGAAGCCACTAAAATTCATAAAAGCTACGGAAATAAATTAAACAAACAATCCGTGTTGAGTGGATTGGATATTTCTATAGAAGAAGGCGAATTTGTTGGGATCATGGGCTCTTCCGGTTCAGGAAAGACCACACTGCTTAACGTTCTCTCGTCCATTGACCAGATCAGCAACGGATCAATTACCATCGAGGGTACTGAAATTTCTAATATGAAAGAAAAGCAACTAGCTGAATTTCGGAAGAATCATTTAGGATTTATTTTTCAAGAATACAATCTCTTGGACACGCTGACGGTGAAGGAGAACATCCTGTTACCACTGTCCATTACCAACACCCCAAAGAAAATCGCCAATGAGAAATTTGAACACGTCGCGAGGGAACTGGGGATTTTAGAGTTAAAGAATAAGTACCCGAATGAAATCTCTGGGGGCCAAAAACAACGTACCTCTGCAGCTCGGGCCTTCATTCATGATCCAAGCATTATTTTTGCTGACGAGCCTACTGGAGCCTTGGATTCTAAATCTGCTTCTGATTTGTTAAACAAGCTAAGTGAACTAAATCAAAGACGAACAGCAACGATCGTTATGGTCACACATGATCCAGTGGCAGCTAGCTATTGCAGTAGAGTTATTTTTATAAAGGATGGTACGATCTATACGCAATTGAATAAAGGGGAAGAATCCAGACAAGTCTTCTTCAACGACATCATAAAAACACAAGGTGTATTAGGTGGTGTGCAGAATGAGCATTAATGTACTGATGCTTCGAAATCTGCGAAAAAACATCAGAAATTACTACCTGTATGTGTTTGCTCTCGTCTTTAGCGTGGCCTTATATTTCGCCTTTGTTACATTGCAATACGATCCCTCGATGGATGCGGTAGAAGGCTCGATCAAAGGTGGCGCAGCAATCAAGGCTGCCTCGGTCTTACTGGTCGCGATTGTATCCATTTTCCTGTTATATGCTAACACCATCTTCATCAAACGTCGGGGGAAAGAAATTGGCTTGTTCCAGTTAATTGGGATGACCAAAAATAAAATATTTCGGATTCTTTCGGCGGAGAACTTTATCCTATATTTCGGTTCTTTAATTCTTGGGATAGCCGTAGGCTTTTCTGTTTCAAGATTAATTCTAATGATTCTTTTTAAAATAATGGGGATCGATGCGATAGCATCCCTTCGTTTTTCTACCCCAGCCCTAGTTCAAACGCTGATCGTATTCTTTGTAATCTATCTCTTAATCATGCTGATGAATTATGGCTTTATTAAAAGACAAAGCATTCTATCCTTATTCCGGGTGACCTCGACCACAGAAGGCAACGTGAAAAAGCTGTCCATCTTTGAAATGATTATAGGGATCGCTGGGATTGGATTGATTCTGCTCGGCTATTCGATTTCATCTCGATTATTTAGCGGAGACTTAACATCAATGACTCAACTATCTATAGCCATGATCACTATTCTGGCTTCAGTTATCATTGGGACTTATCTTTTTTATAAAGGTTCGGTAAGCTTTATCTTTCATCTCATTCGTAAAAAGAAAAACGGGTATCTGAATATTAAAGAGGTGTTGTCTCTCTCCTCCATTATGTTCCGAATGAAATCAAACGCCATATTACTGACCGTCATTACAACGGTATCGGCACTCGCGCTAGGTCTATTATCCTTGAGCTACATCTCATTCTACTCTGCTGAGAAAAATGCGAAGCTCTATGTTCCATCAGATTTTGTTCTTACGGATATCGATGATGCCGAACGATTTAAAGAGGCGTTAGTTGCGGACAATTTAGTGTTTACAGAAAAAAAGACAGAAGTCATTCTGGTAGATGTAAATATGGAGAAGGTCCTCGGTGAGACTCCAAAGAGCTCCGGTATAGTCTCTAAGATTATGCCCCTTCCAGTCATTAGCGAAAATGAACTTGAAGGCATCGATGTATCACCGGATGAGACCTATTTTACAAAGACAAGCAGTGCACTCGATAATCTGATTTCGTTGAAAGACGAAGGCCCCATTGAGTTTAAGGGAACGCATGAGGTTATTCCGCAGACATATACAACTATAAATAAGGACGCACCTATTTTAGGGTATTTCACTGGTGGCGGCTTACCCGTAGCTATCGTAGACGAAACGGTCTTCGAACGCTTACAGAACAATCTAGATCCAGCCCTTCAAAAAAAATCCTCTCTTAATATCGGAATCGATATGAAGGAACGGGCAAGCGTTGAACAGGCTAATGATCTTTTTCAGAATATGAACTTTAAAAAGGGCAGCATAACCGACTCTCAACTGGAAACGAAAAATAATCAAAAGCAAAATATGGGCCTCATCATGTTTATCGTTGCCTTTCTGGGGTTAACGTTCCTGATTACTTCTGGATGTATTCTTTACTTTAAACAAATGGATGAGAGCGAGAACGAAAAACCCAGCTACACGATCCTAAGAAAGCTTGGTTTCACGCAAGGTGATCTGCTAAGAGGGATTCAGATGAAGCAATTGTTCAATTTCGGGATTCCATTAGTCATAGGTCTGCTTCATAGCTACTTTGCCGTTAAATCGGGCTGGTTCTTCTTCGGTACAGAGCTTATGACACCAATGATTCTGGTAATGCTCTTATACACGGCTTTGTATTCTGTCTTTGCAGTGCTGTCCGTCTTCTATTATAAAAAGGTAATTAAAGAGTCGCTCTAAAACAAAGAGGGTGTTCCAAAAGCCATTATGGCTTAGGAGCACCTATCTTCATATTCAATTCTAGTTAATCCGTAAAAGACTAGATCCTCGAACTTATCCCATTTTAAAATATGCCGTTTAAATTCCCCTTCAAATCTCATTCCAGCTTTTTTCATAACATTGGAGGAAGCAGGATTTCTAGTCATTGCCGCTGCCCATATTTTATTTAATAGCAGGTCTTCGAATCCGAAATCGATCAATTGCTTTGCCGCTTCCGTCGCATAACCATTTCCCCAAAAAGGCCTGCCTACCCAATAAGCAAGTTCACCTCTTACATGCGATTTGTCTATATTTAGACTCATACAACCTATTAAGGTATTGCTCTCTTTACTAATTAAAGCAAAAGGGAATCCTTCACCATCGTCTGCCCTCTTCCTACAAGCACCAATCCAAGATTCAGCCGCTCCATCAGGATAGGGATGAGGTATAGACAGCGTTGTTCTAGCTACTTCTATATCCCCAGCAAGCGCTTGAACGTTACTTGCATCTGTGGATTGAAACGGTCTTAGAATTAGCCTTTGGGTTTCAAATGTAGGTTGCATTGAAAGTACCTCTCACTATTGGATTTTCAATAGATTATATTACAATTGTTGGATATTGCAATACATAAATCAGCTATTCACAATCCCCAATACGAATCCATCATACCCTTTACTTCCCACCGTCTGAATGGCCGTAGCCGAAATCCTAGGCTCTTCAGCCAACAGATCATAAAATTCCCGTACGCCTACTACACGAGGATCTTTGCTATTCTTGTTAATAACCTCACCTTCACGAATCACATTATCGCCTATAATCACTGTACCAGCCCGGGAGAATTTAAGTGCCCATTGTAAATAGTTAGGGTTATTCGGTTTATCCGCGTCAATGAATATAAAGTCAAAGGGTTCCACACCCTCTTGTTCCATCTGAGACAACTGCCCCAAAGCATCGCCTATACGAAGTTCTATCAGATCATCTACTTGAGCAAGCGAGAAATTAGCCCCAGCCACCTGAGCATGCGATGGATCCAGCTCCAAGGTAACGATATGTCCGTCAGACGGGAGCGCTCTTGCCATCCAAATCGTACTGTACCCACCCAATGTACCAATCTCCAGAATTCGGCGTGCACCTTTCATTTGAACCAATAGGCTAAGGAACTTACCCTGACTAGGTGAAACATCAAAAGGCGGCAGCCCTGCCTGTTGATTGGCGAACAACACTTCCTCCAGCACGGAGTCCTGCGGAATTAGACGCTCTGTAATGTACTGATCAACTTTATCCCATGTAGTCGTTTGATTCATATTTATCACTTCTCCTTTGGTTTTAAATATTAAACCCCAGTAATTAGGGATCGGTCGTAACTACGAGGAGTGTTTGGACTTCCGGCCGCTGTTGTCCCCAGATTTCTTTAATTAAACCACTATTCGCGGTTGAAATCCGGGGACAAAGGCGGTCGCTTACGCTCCTACAGTTCCAAACCTCCTCTTCGTTACTCCCTTTCCCTAACTAAAGATTTAAGTCCAAAATACAAGTTCAACTTCAACTTCAACTTCAACTTCAAGTTCAACTTCAACTTTTACTTTTACTTTTACTTTATACCTGTATTGTAAATCAGTTATAATCATAAATATAATATATCTTTAAATCTAAACTATATATTTAATGTATCAATTGAATAAAAGGGGTTTAACCATGAATCTTCACGCCTTGCGCTTATTCCATGTAATCGCATCAACAGGAAGTGTGACACGTGCCTCAGAAACTTTAAATATCAGTCAGCCTGCGATTACGGCTCAGATCAAGAAATTCGAAAAGGAACTATCCTTCGCCCTATTTAAGCCTCAAGGTAGAGGAATTGCTTTAACAGATGCGGGTGAAGAGCTTGCCTTACTCGCCAAAAGACTGTTCGCCGTCGAACAGCAGATCGAACAATTCGCCCAGGATTACGTTAACGGTACGAATGGAAGTATTCGTCTAGCCGCGACATATTTGCCTGCTCACTTCCTTATCCCTACCTGGATCGCAAAGTTCAAGCAACAATATGAGCAAGTTGAAATGGTGATTACCACCACCAATTCAAGCGATGCCCTGAAGCAGCTGTTAAATGTAGACGTGGATATGGCGATTTACGGAGGGATTGCCGAGGCCTATCCAGATACGATCCGGACAGAAGAGTTATTTCAGGATGAGTTATGGTTTGTGGTCGCACCCCATCACCCCTATGCGAACCAGCAGATTTCTTTATCCGAAATGATGAAGGAGCCTTTTGTCATGCGTGAGGAAGGCAGCTCGACGAGAGAGAGATTATTATCATTATGCCGCACATACAATACGCCTGCTCCCACGATCTCCTTGCAATTCAACGGACTTCATGAAGCGATTCAAGCCGTTATCGCCGGATATGGCGCCAACTTCGTCTCTTCACTCGTTGTACGTGAATATGTAGAACGTGGAGAATTATGTCGTGTTTATGTGGAAGGCATACATCTGAAGAACAGCATTGCGATCTGTACGCGAAAAAATGAACCGTTATCCGCCTCTGCGTCAAACCTTATTCAGATGATTTGCCAAAATCCTTATACGATGTAGTATTAATGTCTAGTTAGCCCTCTTATTCATCCATACTTTTCCCTGCATGCTTTTCTCTGTATACCTCTCGCTGGAATAGTGAAAACCTGCAATAGCGGCTAGGCCCCCTTAATCCGGAGTCCTGTCCACCAAAAATACTGCAGACGTAGAATTGCTCGTTCTTTCGAGCAATTACATCGCTCTATGAAATGCGGAAGAATCCTCTAGTGTTTTAACCCACACTGAAAATACGGCAGGAGGTTTCGATTTTAAACTACCGTGCATTTTTCGGTTATTGTAGAAATCCATGTACTGGTCAAGCGATTCATAGGCCTCTTCAAAT
>NZ_LCZJ02000064.1 GCF_001012825.1 Paenibacillus etheri | reverse complement strand
TGCGTAACCACTAAGATCACCGGTTTCTCCTAACACGCCGGCTAGACTGGTTACATTTACACCTCGAATGGTAAGCAATTTTTGGGCATAGGGAATGCGCTCCAATACGAGATGTACTTCGTGTTCAATCTGCTCAAGCTGGCGCTGTGCCAAATCGTATTCTTCGAGTAGTTGACCCAAGTGCAACTTGTAGGCGTGTAGCGCCTTTGTAGCACCAACGCTGCGTTTAGCTAGTGTAATAAGCTGCTCGGCCCGCCGCAAACCCGCATGACGCTTCACATATTGCTTCCAGCCAG
>NZ_LCZJ02000063.1 GCF_001012825.1 Paenibacillus etheri | reverse complement strand
ACTTACTCCCTTCTCGACGTTCGCTATACGCGATCTGAGCGGTCTCAGCACGATAGGTATTTCCCTTGCTTCCTCGCTTCCGTTCTCTGGCAATGACGTAGTGATGACGTCCAAGTTCTACCCCAATCGCTCGACTAGACCATCCCAATCCGTATAGTACTTCTAGTTTGCTTCGCTCCGTTATGCTAAGATGAGTGTAACCCATGGTGTGATTCTCC
>NZ_LCZJ02000062.1 GCF_001012825.1 Paenibacillus etheri | reverse complement strand
CTGCGTTTAGCTAGTGTAATAAGCTGCTCGGCCCGCCGCAAACCCGCATGACGCTTCACATATTGCTTCCAGCCAGCAATGACTTGCTCTGTCGTTAACCGGCTAATTTCTTTCGGGAGAGGAAACAGCCTTAAGGTGGCAATGCTACTAGTGCAAGTGAGAATTTTGAAGACATGCCGAAGTTCTGGGAACACAATATCTACCCAGCGATGAATCTGGTTAACGGCACTGTTAAGGCGTTTGGTAACCGTGTC
>NZ_LCZJ02000061.1 GCF_001012825.1 Paenibacillus etheri | reverse complement strand
CGACTGTTTAGCAAAAACACAGGTCTGTGCGAAGCCGCAAGGCGAAGTATACGGGCTGACGCCTGCCCGGTGCTGGAAGGTTAAGGGGAGTGGTTAGGGGTAACCCGAAGCTATGAACCGAAGCCCCAGTAAACGGCGGCCGTAACTATAACGGTCCTAAGGTAGCGAAATTCCTTGTCAGGTAAATTCTGACCCGCACGAA
>NZ_LCZJ02000060.1 GCF_001012825.1 Paenibacillus etheri | reverse complement strand
TGCAGTAATGCATGGAGCTGACCAATACTAATCGGTCGAGGGCTTATCCTATATTTAAAACGCAAATTCAATTCGGATTCAGTTTTCAGGCGATTAAGTCTGTAACCAATAAGCTGCATGTCCTTTCTGAGGGCTGATATTTTCTCGCAGCGATTTCGAGAAGCGGAAGCTTCGAAAAATCATGTTTGGTGGCGATAGCGGAGGGGTTCCACGCGTACCCATCCCGAACACGACCGTTAAGCCCTCCAGCGCCGATGGTACTTGGACCGAAGGGTCCTGGGAGAGTAGGACGTTGCCAAGCACGCAAGACCACTGTTGAGTCATCGACAGTGGTCTTTTTGTTGTGTTTATTTACTTAACGGGTTGTTATGATTTAAATTTTGTTTGACAGACTACAGGGTTTAACCCATAATACAATTCATACTAAACATATAAGGATTATAGGGGGAACGAATTATGTCATATTTTAATTTGTCTTTTAAGAAGCCAATTCTGTTTGGAGCAATATCAATGTTGCTATTGATGGTAATTGCAGGCTGCTCTGGATCTACTAATACGGCTGATTCTAATAAGGAAGCTCCAAAAAACGCGAGTGCAGCAACTTCGAGTCCTCAAACGGCAGAACCTGCAGTAGGAGGAACTTTCATTTATGGGCGGCCTGCATCTGTAACCTCACTGGATTTGCATAATCAGATTACATCTAACAATGCTTTTGCTATCGACAAAGTATTTGAATCATTAGTTGCTTTTGACAGCAAGGGAGAAATTGTAGATTGGCTTGCGAAGTCTCATAGTATCAGTGAGGATGGCTTGACGTATACTTTTGAACTTCGCGATGGTTTGAAGTTTTCGAACGGTACGGATGTGACTGCAGAAGATGCTGTATTCTCCCTTGAGCGGCACTTGAAGGTTGGCGGTCCGCTGGCAATATCCGCAAAGGTCGACACCATCAAAGCGCAGGATAACAAAATGCTTGTTATTACACTTAAAGAACCTTATACACCATTTATCTCAGAGCTCTCTAATTTCTCAAATGGTATCCTTCCTAACAATTTTGCTGGAGTTTCCGAAGAAGAGTTCTTCAAGAAACCCATCGGAACGGGACCTTTTGTCGTTGAAACATGGGACACTGCGGGTGATCTGACCTTCACTAAGAACAAATTCTACTGGCAAGAAGGTAAACCATATATTGATAAGCTTGTTTATAAGTTGATTGAGGACGATAGCCAGGCGATTAACCAGCTGAAGGCTGGAGAAGTTAATGCCATTGAATCTTTAGCGCTGCAAAATGCCAATGAGATCAAAGATGGAACCGACACTAAAGTAATTACTAACGGCAGTTGGGTGACAGAGCAATTGTTCTTTAATACGCTGGATGAACATTTCTCGGATGTGCATGTTCGCCGCGCACTGGCTCTGGCGCTTGATCGTGAAGGTTTGACCAAAGCGCTAACCTTTGGATATGCGCAAACAGCAAACTCATTGCTGCCAACAACGATTCCTTATAACTCCAATGATACAATCAAGTCTCTGAACTTCAATGTCGAAGCAGCTAAGGAAGAGCTTTCTAAATCTGCCTTCCCTGATGGTTTCACGACCAAATTACTTGTAGCCTCCGGTAACAGTACAAGAGCGCAAGAGGCACAAATTATTCAGGCGGCGGGTCAAACGATCGGGATTAAGATTGAGATTGAATCGATTGAGCTTGCCACTTTCCGTGAACGATTCTTTGCTTATGATTTTGCCGCAATGCTGAATAGCGGGCAAGCGGATTCCCCAGAGGCGAACTCGATCATTGCTTTTCAAACTGATCCGGAAGGCTTCAGCAAATCATACTGGACGCATTATACGAATAATGAAGTAACGAAGCTGCTATATGAGGGCCAAAAAACAGCGGATGGCGATGCTCGTGCGCAAATCTATACTAAGCTGCTGCAGACACTTGCTGATGAAGTGCCGTATATTCCGCTTTATTATCCAGATGTTTTGAAAGGTATTCGTTCTTCAGTCGATGGCCTTGTTGTTCTACCTAACGGTAGCGCCCGTTTCGAAGATGTCCGCATCAGCCAATGACGAATCCTAAGCAGGTGTTAAATCAACCTAGAGGAAGCAAGGGCTCTTACAACTGGCTTGTGATATCACTTATAAAAGCGTTGGCAGTGATTTGCTGCGTAATGATAGCAGTCTTTTTCATCATCCGAATTGTGCCTGGAGATCCAGCTAAAATGATATTGGGAGAATACAGTACCCCTGAGGCGCTTAAGATTATGCATCATACTCTTGGGCTGGACCTCCCTTTATGGGAGCAGTTCATGAGATTTCTGAAGACGCTATTTACTCAGGGAGATACTGGAAATTCCATTGTTATGGGTACATCAACAAGAGAGTTGATTATGCAGCGGGCCCCTGTTACTTTGTTGCTCATAGTAATGGCGTGTGCGTTGGCGATTTTCGTATCACTTCTGCTTGCTACAGTAGCAGCTACGCATAAGGATAAACTGCTGGATCATTTAATACGTATTTTTCCTACAATAACTTTGGGTATGCCAATCTTCTGGGTTGGCTTACTTTTAATTTTGCTCTTTAGTGTCCGGCTTGGCTGGTTTCCCGTTGGAGGAGTAAGTGAAGGCTGGATTGGAACCTTGCATAGTCTTGCACTTCCGGCAATCACCGTTGCTTTCTCACAGATTCCTACATTGGTCCGTTCGTTAAGAGCACAGATGCTTGAAGTGTTAGAATCGGATTTTGTAGTCACACTTAAGGCTGCCGGAATACCAAGCAGGGTTATTATATTTAAACATGTGCTGCGCAATTCGGCTCTTCCAACATTGATGCTGATGGGTGTGAATATTTCTTATCTAATCGGCGGCACATTGGTTGTTGAACAGGTGTTTGGAATAAAGGGGATTGGCAGCTTGTTGTTCACTTCAATTTCAAAACGGGATTTTCCAGTTATTCAAGGAATAGCACTCTACTGTGCGCTAGCTGTTGTGATCATCAGTCTCTTGATTGAAATCATTTCTTGGTGGCTTGATCCCAGAACGAAGGGAAAACAATGAAAACAATAAGACTAGAACCACGATTGTATGAGGCTGGCAAGATGACTAGCGGCTTAAAGCGAATATGGAATACCCCTTCACTGCTAGTGGGAATGATTATGTTTGCAGCTCTTATTCTCTTGACTGTGTTCATACCGTATATAAGTCCCTATGATCCCTCCGAGCAAAATTTGAGTGCCTTTCTGCAGCCTCCGTCGGCTGAACACTGGCTAGGAACCGATCAGCTGGGACGTGATCTGTTTACTAGATTGATTTATGCAGCGAGGACTGATTTAAAAATCATGGTCTTGGCAGAAATCATTCCCTTTTGCATAGGTGTGTTCCTAGGAATGCTAGCAGGATATTACGGTAAATGGATTGATACAGTTATTACGCTGCTGTCAGATACGTTGATCGCTTTTCCTTTTTATCTAATCGTCATTATCGTTGCTTTTGCTAGCGGAGCAGGAGAACGAGGCATTTATATTACTTTTATCCTTGTTGGTTGGATTGTCTTTGCCCGTGTCGTGAGAGGTCTTAGTGCATCTTTTCGCAATCAGGAATGGGTGGCATCCGCTCAAACCTTAGGGCTACCCGGAGTAAGAATTATTTTACGTCATCTGTTGCCCAATGTACTTCCGCAAGCCGTGGTCGTCCTTATGACAGATATGATTGGATTGCTTGTTGCCATTGTTACACTGGGGTATCTTGGGATCGGTATTACACCGCCAACTCCAGACTGGGGGACAATGATCTCTGATGGACAGCCCTTCATCACTACAGCTTGGTGGCTCTCAGCTGTCCCAGGATTTGCAGTGGTGTATACCGGAATAGCTTTGTCGCTCCTAGGTGATGGTTTGGCAGACATATGGAGGAAAAAATGATGTCTATACAACCCATTTTAGAAATAGACGCACTATCGCTGGCAGCAAAGTCAAATGAGAGATTAGTCAACAATGTTAGCTTTTCGCTGGGCAAAGGGGAGAGTCTGGGATTAGTAGGGGAATCGGGTTCAGGAAAATCGCTTACGCTGCGTGCAATTCTGGGACTACTTCCAAACGGCGTTGAACAGATAGGTGGCACTATTAAGAGTGACGTAAGCAGTGCGATGGTGTTTCAAGACCCAAGAGGTGCGCTTGATCCGCTCTGTACGGTTGTTAATCAGCTGGTTGAAGTCGTGTATTACAGACAGAGGGTAAGCCGAAAGGCTTCGCGAATGATTGCGCTGGAGCTGCTCGAAAGGCTTGGTCTCCCCGATTCTTTGAAGAAAAAGGACCGGTATCCGAGTCAGCTGTCAGGCGGTCAGTGTCAACGGGTAGTCATCGCTTTGGCACTGGCGTGCAAGCCAGGTATTCTTCTATGTGATGAGCCGACAACGGCGCTGGATGTCACGGTTCAACGACAAATTATTGAAACGATCACGAACCTCCAGCATGAGCTCAGTTTTGCCATGGTTTTTGTAACGCATAATCTCGCAATTGCAGCCAACTTGTGCTCACGTCTATGTGTAATGAAACAAGGGCAGATTGTTGAGCATGGCGCTACCCTTGATATTTTGCAAAATCCATCCGACCCTTACACACAGATGCTGATTGATTCGGTGCTTCCTTTGCCAGAGCTTGAAGGGAGTAGAGACTCATGGAATTAGCCTTGCAAATAAAAGATTTAACTGTTCACTATGGCGGATTTACTGCACTCGATTGTATCCATCTGAATCTTGAGCAGCACACCACTCTTGGACTTGTTGGAGAATCCGGCTCAGGGAAATCTACGCTGGCGCGAGTAATTGCTGGACTGATTGCCCCGCATGAGGGAAAGATCCTGTTAGGTACCCAAGAGTTAAAAAAGAAAAGAAGCCGTGAGCAGCGTAAAATAATCCAGATGATATTCCAAAATCCTGATGCATCGCTGAATCCAAAGCATTCGATTAGGCAAATTCTTTCCGAGCCCTTATTGTTTCATAAAATTGTGGGACGTACGGGCGTTGAGCAAAGATGTAAAGAGCTTTTGAACCAGGTTCATTTGGAGCAAAAGGCTTTAGATAAATTTCCGCACGAATTTTCTGGTGGTCAGCGGCAACGGATAGCGATCGCTCGTGCATTAAGCGTTGAGCCAAACATACTGATCGCGGATGAACCTACAAGTGCGTTAGATGTATCTGTACAGCTTAGTGTGCTCGAACTGTTCAATACGCTTAAAGCTGAGCTTAATCTTACCATGCTTTTCATTTCCCATGATCTAGGAGTAATTAATGCAATTAGCGATACGGTAGCGGTCATGCGGCAAGGAAAGCTTGTGGAGCAGAGTCCGAAGGACCAATTCTTCATCCGGCCTAAACATGAATACAGTTACGAGCTGTTGTCGGCGGTTCCCAAAATGCCAAAATCAAGTACATCAGGAGGTTTCTTATGAGCCCAGAACATAATGTATATGCGCCACTTTCAATGGCTGAGTACAATAAGCTTACACATTTAATTTCCAAAATTTTATTTACTGAGCATCCTCCAGTTATCATCCCAGCTGAGGCAATTCTGGGAATCGAGGCAGTGGCTGCCGGAATAGCCGCGCCTGGTCGAACCATTGTAAATATAGTAACAGGTCCCTATGGAAGCTTATTTGGAAAATGGCTTGAGCGGGGAGGAGCAACGGTTGTTGAAGTAAAGGTTTCGTTTGATGAAGTGGTCACTGGCGACCAAGTTGCTTCCGCAATTAAAGAGTTTAGCCCTTGTGCCCTTTCCTTTGTTCAGGCTGAAGTAGTTACGGGTGGATCTAATCCAGCTAAAGAAATATTTAAGATAGCAAAGGAGTCCAATCTTATTACTGTGACGGACTCGGTTTCTGCGGTCGGGGGAGAGGCACTGCTGGTTGATGAATGGGGAGTTGATTTTGCTGTGATAGGCGCGCAAAAAGCTTTGGCTGGACCTAACGGTGTTAGCGCCGTCAGTATTTCACCACGTGGCTGGAAATTTCTTGAGTCTAATAAAAATGCTCCGCGTAACTCCATTCTGTCCTTGCTGGATCTCAAACCTTGGCTGGATGGCGCAGCGCCACTACGGGTTGCTCCAAATATTCCAACATTAGAGGCTAGAGCTCTGATCCTGGCCTTAACACGAATTGAGGAAGAGGGATTGGAGCAAGTGATTAAGCGTCATGAACGGGCTGCAGCTGCTACAGTAGCTGGTATCCAGACCTTGGGGCTTGAGCCTTGGCAAAAGGACAACAAACATTATTCTACACTGACTACAACGATTCGGATTACTGGAAAGCAAGAATTGCAGATCGAACAGCCTATAGGCATTGTGGCTCCAGGAGACGGGGAATTGTTTGGTCATCTTCTGCGGATCAATCATTTTGGAACAAATGCTGCTCGGCAAAGTGTGGAGGAAGCCATCTCAACGCTTGCTGAGTTGTTGAAAGAAGACCCTGATCAGGCAACACAAGCTGTTCGGCTGGCTTGGGGGGAATGAAGATGATCCATAAGCATCCAGAGCTGCATACATTCAAGGCTATTTATATAGCAGGCATCGAAGGTAAACGTTTTGATGTTTTGATCAAGAATGGCTATTTTTTATCTGTTACTGAAGCGGAGCCGCAACAAAATGATTCTACTCTTACCGGCACAGATCTATGGATAAGTCCTGGAATTATTGATCTTCATACGCATCTAGCTTGGACAGACTTTGACCATGCGGACCAATTGAAGCGCGACTCCCAGCAGGTCGAAGCCATGCAGGCGCAAGCGTTTGAGGCCACTCTTAGGACAGGTGTAACGACTGTACGGGATGCAGGCGGTATTCTGCCAAGCACAGTGAAGCATCTTGTTCAGCAGTATCAGCAGCCTTTAAGAGTGCATACCAGCAGTGACATGCTTGGAGCAGCGGATGCCCGTGGCCTGAAACATTTGGACCAACGGATGGCGGAAATCTTTGATACAGGAGCGGGCTGGATAAAAATCATGGCCACAGGCGGTCTTGGAGCACCTACCGAGAAAGTCATTGATCCGATTTTTTCTGAAGAAGAGTTCGCGTTTATTGTTCGTAATGCACATGCCCATGATAAGAAGGTGCTGGTTCATACCTGGGGAGGTGTGACGATAGACTGGTCCATTCAGGCCGGCGTGGAATCTATAGAGCACGGGATGTTTTTAACAGAGGATCAGGCAGGAAAACTTGCTAATTCGGGGGTAGCTTTTGTACCTACTACATCCATCTATCGTATTGCTGCAGATCCTAAAGGCGTGCTGGCGTTGAACCCGATCATTTGCGACCGAGCTGCCCGCGCTGCCGAATCGCACTCCAAGGCCATTAAATATGCAAAAAGAGAAGGTGTTCGCATTGGCTTTGGCACAGACTATGCCACACCTGCACTGCATGGTTATAATCTTCAAGAGCTGGATACGTTAATTGATTATGGCTTAACTCGGAGAGAAGCGTGGCAGTCTGCTACTATAACCGCTGCTGAAATTCTCGGGAACGGCAATGAGCTGGGTCAAATTGCAGAAGGGTTTATTGCAGATGCTGTAGTTTTCAATGTCGATCCATACCAGGCGCATAATGCAGAGGCACTTCGAAACAGTATCGTTTCCGTAATTACTGGAGCGAAGGAAGCGGAATTAATCTAGATTCGATTAAGCTTGTCTTCTAAAACAACTGATATCCTTTGCAGTTGTTTTTCTTTTTAGATTACAGCTGAATATCAAATGTTATATAAGGCAGCAATATAGAAAGACAGACGGAATATATTTGTTAATTCATGATTTATGTTTTGAAACTTTTATAAAAAAAGTGTTGCAATGAATCTCTATACATGATATATTCTAAGTCCGGCCAAGAAATACACATGCCGAGCTCGAAAAAGAAGTTAAAAAAGAGCTTGACATTAAATAGCCGAACATGATATAGTATAAGAGTTGCTGCTGAGACATTAAACGGCGCCAACGAGAACTTGATCTTTGAAAACTGAACAACGAGTGAGTAGGAAATCACGAAAGTGAAATCCAAAGTAGATGAGTTTCACAGCGTATTTTACGCTTTTGAAATTTCATCGTGAGAATTAATTTTCTCGTCAGATGTTTCAAAATGAGCATATCGCTCTTTTCAATACTAATTGGAGAGTTTGATCCTGGCTCAGGACGAACGCTGGCGGCGTGCCTAATACATGCAAGTCGAGCGGAGTTACTTTGAAAGCTTGCTTTCAAAGTAACTTAGCGGCGGACGGGTGAGTAACACGTAGGCAACCTGCCCCTTAGACTGGGATAACTACCGGAAACGGTAGCTAATACCGGATAATTTCTCTTTTCTCCTGAAGAAAGAATGAAAGACGGAGCAATCTGTCACTGAGGGATGGGCCTGCGGCGCATTAGCTAGTTGGTGGGGTAACGGCCCACCAAGGCGA
>NZ_LCZJ02000059.1 GCF_001012825.1 Paenibacillus etheri | reverse complement strand
AGGCTCGTCCGCTCAGGGTAAGTCGGGACCTAAGGCGAGGCCGAAAGGCGTAGTCGAAGGACAACAGTTTGAAATTACTGTACCACCGTAATCCGCTATGAGCGATGGGGTGACGCAGGAGGGTAGTGACGCGGACTGATGGATATGTCCGTCTAAGCAGTGAGGCTGATGTGTAGGCAAATCCGCACATCGTTAAGGCT
>NZ_LCZJ02000058.1 GCF_001012825.1 Paenibacillus etheri | reverse complement strand
GATGGGATTTTAAGGGCTATGACCCGTTGCGTACTCCCATCGTACCGAGGCGCTTTTCTTTTTGCAAAGCTCGTAATTAACGCTCTACAGGAATGCTAACGTTTCCCGCTAGCCATCCATGCATCCTCTGCAATGCACCACAGAGCATGAAAGTTGACCCGTTCTTTCATGGTAGTTGAACGATCCGAACACCAAATGGATTTGAGCTTTTGTTGTTAACTAACTACAACATTTCCTGAAATTCCTGTAACCTACTATAAATTGAGATACTATCAGGAAATATTGCAGAGGCACAATTCAGAATGCGGACGGCGTCTTCCTTATGCCCACCCCACGTTAATGCTTCGGTGATTCGTATAAATTCAAATTCCATTAAATAGTGTTTATCTTGTTCCTTCCTCATGATGCGGTGATATTCTTCCATCGCATTATCTACTCCATTAGATACAGCTAAAGCTGCAACTTTTTGAGCAATAGATCGCTTGATGTGGGGAATGTTCGAACCAAGCAATAGATCAAGAATTGGATAGAAGGCGCTCCCCAGCCAAACATAGTCGCAATTGGTCATAATAGAAATCGCAATGTTTTCATCGGGAAGAAGGAACAGATTGCTCAAAAAACCGGTATCCCATCCTGAATGCGAGATGATACGCAAACCCTTATATTCTCCCAGAAACCAGCCTAATCCAATCTGTGCATTTTCTTGACCGTAACTAGTTGTTGCATGTGGCTTCCACATTTCATCATAGCTGCCGGATTGTAATAATTGATAGCCATTTCCTGCAGTTCCGCGGTTTTGATGCATCAGCAGATATTGGCACATATCTTCAGCATTAGTATATAAGGTGGAACTGGGGCCATGTGCCCTGTTGTACGGAAAGACATCACTAACATAGCCACCATAACCATTGGAAGTACCCAAAACATGAGGTGCGGCTAGATGAGTTTCAATTTCCAGTTTCAGAAACGAACTGGACCGCATTCCAATTGGTTCAAGAATGTTATTTTTCATATATTCCTCGAAGCTCATTCCGCTAACTTTTGCGATCATGTCTCCCAAAATTTCATATCCGATATTACTATAGGCAAAGTTAACGCCAGGCTCGCTCAGTAACTTGTGACGATAAACACCTTTTACATATCTTTCAAGACTTTGCTCATCATATTCAGGACGGTCCCATGCGTAATCTTCTTCATCCGGCATCCCCGAGGTATGGTTCATAAGCTGCCTTATTGAAAGATTGCGAAATCGCTCGTCCTCCATCTTAAAATACGGTAGATAATGGGTGATCGGTGAATCTAGATCCACTTTGCCACGCTCAACTAATTGCATAATGGCAGTAGCAACGAAGGTTTTAGAAACTGAGGCTTGGTGAAATAAAGTACTCCTGATAAGGGGATCACCTGTCGATAAATTTGCTGTTCCATATTCACCAGTAAATAAAATCTGGTTGTCCCTCACTATTCCGACTGCTAAGCCTGGAAACTGTTCATTTTCTACGAAATCTGCTAGCATTTCATGTAACAAACTCCCTATATTCTGATCATTAATCATTTTAGCCTCCCCAAATATTCGGCATCAAACGCTTAAATCCCCTTAAGTAATAGGTTTATTTTACCATAATGCCAATGCTTTATTTGGTAGAGAATGATTATACTTATTTATACATCCTGCCCTTTAGCTTAATGCCCTCGACAGTCTAGTACTTTATTTCCTCAGTTTATCAAGACCTAAATTTAAGAAAGTCAGATATAATAAAGGGTTTCACATATAGTCATGACTAATATGTGAAACCCTTTATGTTCAACTATCGTGTCTCGTTAGCGTAAGCCATAAGATTGCTTACCATCCCATAGTATTCCTCAAGGAGTTTATTTGAGCAATATGGTGCTGAGCATGCAATGAAAATCTTTGAATAGCAATCTCTAAAGTCATAGTACCGTGAGTTGGACTCGTAACTGACCGTGCAAAGTCCGATGGTTTCAATTTGACTAATAATTTCAAAAACCTGATATGGAGTGCTTCCAAAAGTAAGATAGATGTCTCAACTGGGGTATCCTCATAGTCATTTAATTCTGCCCACAAGTCCTCACGAAATGTTCCTGCAAGTGGTTGCTCCTCGGTTAAACCTCGTTTGAACCGAATATACGCGTTCATTTCAGCATCGGCTAAATGATGAACAATCTGTTGCAACGACCATCCCCCAGTTCGGTAAGAATTGCTTAATTGTCCAACCTCCAAACCGTCAATTGCTTGCCGAAGTTTATTGGGAATTTCAGCTATCGATTCGAAGAATTGTTCTCGTTGTTCTTCAGTGGGGTTCTCTATTGCAATGAATTGTCCTATCGGATAACGTAATGAATCCATGTTTATCCCTCCTCATTTGACCCATTGTAACGTACATACCCAATGGTTAAGAAGTTGTACTAATCTGTCCTTTACTTCAATAAAAACGGCAACTGGTTATCTATCCAGGTGCCGTTATATTGTGTTGAGCTAACGTTCCTCGTTAACTTAATCATCGTTGTGTAATGGTTCTCCATAAAACAGATGAAAATGAAGATGTTTTGAGTCTTGGTATTTCCCCAAATTAGTTAATACCCTACATGCACCATACTCAGACTGTACCTGCGTTGCCACCTTTTTTACAACGTCCATCAACTCAATTAATAGTTCGTTATCGCTTTGTTCGAGTGTAAGAAGAGACGAGATATGTTTCTTCGGAATCGTAACAATATGAACTGGATAAAAAGGGCGAGTGTGATGATATGCAAGCACGTTATCAGTCTCGAATACCTTTTGCACAGAAGTACGACCACTTAATACCTCATCACAATAAAAATCCTGAGTCAAACTTATCTCCTCCGCATCCTATTTTCACTATTTTAACATTCACGATAATTTGTCAGTAACCTGCCCTTTGGGTATTGAACTCCCTCAGTACGATTCAGTTTTCTCACGAATGCTCGCTTATTCGCAGGATTTCACCCCTGTCAGATTTACCGAAAGATTGTTAGAGCAACCCGGTTGAGGACCAGGACAACATGAAGGCGTGAGGAAATAGAGGGGGATGATAAAACCCCATATCCTTCCATATACTGCACGC
>NZ_LCZJ02000057.1 GCF_001012825.1 Paenibacillus etheri | reverse complement strand
AGTTAAGGGTTGCGCTCGTTGCGGGACTTAACCCAACATCTCACGACACGAGCTGACGACAACCATGCACCACCTGTCTCCTCTGTCCCGAAGGCCGCTGCTATCTCTAGCAGATTCAGAGGGATGTCAAGACCTGGTAAGGTTCTTCGCGTTGCTTCGAATTAAACCACATACTCCACTGCTTGTGCGGGTCCCCGTCAATTCCTTTGA
>NZ_LCZJ02000056.1 GCF_001012825.1 Paenibacillus etheri | reverse complement strand
GCGGCCTTCGGGACAGAGGAGACAGGTGGTGCATGGTTGTCGTCAGCTCGTGTCGTGAGATGTTGGGTTAAGTCCCGCAACGAGCGCAACCCTTAACTTTAGTTGCCAGCAAGTAATGTTGGGCACTCTAGAGTGACTGCCGGTGACAAACCGGAGGAAGGTGGGGATGACGTCAAATCATCATGCCCCTTATGACCTGGGCTACACACGTACTACAATGGCCGGTACAACGGGAAGCGAAGCCGCGAGGTGAAGCCAATCCCATCAAAGCCGGTCTCAGTTCGGATTGCAGGCTGCAACTCGCCTGCATGAAGTCGGAATTGCTAGTAATCGCGGATCAGCATGCCGCGGTGAATACGTTCCCGGGTCTTGTACACACCGCCCGTCACACCACGAGAGTTTACAACACCCGAAGTCGGTGGGGTAACCCGCAAGGGAGCCAGCCGCCGAAGGTGGGGTAGATGATTGGGGTGAAGTCGTAACAAGGTAGCCGTATCGGAAGGTGCGGCTGGATCACCTCCTTTCTATGGAGAATCGT
>NZ_LCZJ02000055.1 GCF_001012825.1 Paenibacillus etheri | reverse complement strand
GGCTGTGATGGGGAGCGAAAATTATAGTAGCGAAGGTCATGATCTCACACTGCCAAGAAAAGCCTCTAGCCAGGAGAAGGTGCCCGTACCGCAAACCGACACAGGTAGGCGAGAAGAGAATTCTAAGGCGCGCGGAAGAACTCTCGTTAAGGAACTCGGCAAAATGACCCCGTAACTTCGGGAGAAGGGGTGCCCCGGTAGTGTGAATAGCACGAGGGGGCCGCAGTGAAAAGGCCCAAGCGACTGTTTAGCAAAAACACAGGTCTGTGCGAAGCCGCAAGGCGAAGTATACGGGCTGACGCCTGCCCGGTGCTGGAAGGTTAAGGGGAGTGGTTAGG
>NZ_LCZJ02000054.1:68556-84350 GCF_001012825.1 Paenibacillus etheri | reverse complement strand
CAACCGGGTTGCTCTAACAATCCTTCGGTAAATCTGACAGGGGTGAAATCCTGCGAATAAGCGAGCATTCATGAGAAAACTGAATCGTACTGAGGGAGTTCAATAAACCAACGGCAGTCTAGGACTTTTTCTTACCAGTGATATATACATAATGTTCCAAATAATTTATATTAAGGTTATAGGGTTTGGAAGTAATGGCATTGCAATTTGGAAGAACCTCGCCGGCATTGGCGAGGTTCTTATATTAATGGGGGTTGCTGGTTGACAAAAATGATAATTTTATTGGTTATTCTTGTTATCGTTACTGCTGTTTTTGTATTCAAAGTTTTATCAAGAAAGAAGAGTTACCCTCCCCAAAGTATAGTAATTGATCCACTTAAGATTACGATCCAGGACATAGACCGAATGGAAGACGGAACTGGCTTTGTAGAATATCTGTATCGTTTATTTTTGGCCATGGGTTATAGTGATGCATATAAAACGAGAGGAGGCAGAGATTTTGGATCTGACTTAGTGTTTACAGACGGGGAGGGGGTTCGAAATGTCGTTCAGGCAAAGTGTTATTCTTATCCAGTAGGGTTAGGAGCTGTTCAAGAGATCTATAGTTCCATGAGATATTACAGGGCAAAAAAGTCCATGGTAATATCCTCAAATCAATATACCTCAGCGTGTGAAGAGCTTGCTAGTTATAACGCTGTAAGATTACATAGTAGAAGTGACCTTATAGAAATTATAAACTTATTCAAGTCAGGGCAGATTGATAAAGCAAAGGATATCCTTGAGTCAGAGCCCAGGATTATACTGCAGTCATGGGATAATAAAGTAATTAAGAAGGACTTCAAAGTTGAAAAACGATGGGTTGCGAAGAAATAGATAGTTCGGAGAACAAGGAGCTATTATACTGATGAACAATGAAGATTTTCAATACAGAAATACATACTTTTTCTTGGATTGAACTGTTGGTGGTGCAGCCGATAGCAAGGTTTGCGATGAAAACATTACACGCAAGACAGGATCGTAAATCAGAAAGTGTAAATGCGTAATTAGCTGGAATGTTGTAGACGAATAAGAAATTCAAGGAGCGTCCATGGTGGGCGTTCCTTTTTTGAGTCCCGTTATCATAGCAATATTGAACATGTAAAGAACCATTATAGGATTAACCTACAACGGCTCTTTTACACTATGTACTTTCTCTAAAAACAACTCTTCAAAAAAGCTTTGTAAATTTTTTCGTCTATCTCTATTAAACTCTTCTTTCCATCCTTGAACTGAACTGCAAATATGAACTCCTTTGCTCTTAGCTGAAAGGCCAGCGAGCAAACCAACCGGTCCGAGTAGAAATCCTCCCACTAATCCTCTTCCCACAGCACTCACAGCACTTTTGGAATGAGTTTCGTCCATTATCTCATAATCCTCTATAGTGTTTTTGTCTATTGTGATTGTTTTTAAAAAACCAGTTTGCAAATTTACAATTCCAAGAGTAGACTCCTTCTTAAACATATATATTAATCGACAAAATCATTCTACTACACAAAAACTTTTGGCGATATATGGATTTTTATTTAGAATCAGATATTCTGGCATTGCAATGCAAACCATACTGCCAACACAAAAAGGGCGCTGTCGCAAAGCCATGAAATGGTTTTGAAGCAGCGCCCGATTTTGTATCCAGCTAGACTTCTCTAATGGGTATAGCGTCCGAAAAGTGGTCCCAATCGTTGTCGCAATCGCTGTACTCTCGGTTTTCGACCAGCATTCCTATAGTTTCATACTATCCCACAGCTGCTGGAATGCCCCGGATTCGACTTCGAAAAATACCGGTGCCTGACCGTAACGTACAAGCCCTTGACCAAACAGCGTCAGTTCTACTCGGGCGTTGTCTTCCAGCTGGAGATAGAGAACCTTGCGGTCTTCGCTGTCGTAGATACCTTGCTCGATCAGCGGCTCTGCTGCCAGCGGTTTAGCTGCTTGGAGTGCCGACAGGAAGCCGTTAAGCGTCTCGCCACCAGCGAGCGGTGAGTACTGCTGCTGCCCGTTGTTCCAACTATCAAAGCTTTCCCATTGTGCAGAAGTAATTCGACCTTCAAGATTTAGCTTGCCAAATAGATCGGCGCCGCTGTTTACGGTGATACCGTTCGTATGCTCATACAGTTCGGCGAATACCTCGCCGTTGATTTCCGAATAGGACATAATCAGGAAATCGGAATCATATCCCTTCACGGAATAGATATCCGTCTCACCGATGTTGGAGGCTAACTCAATATACTTGTCTTTACCGCTCCATTCATCGATGCCACCTGTAGTACGTCCCAGCTTGTCACCGCGCAGAGCGGCAGCATCGGCTGCGTTGATTCGAGTCGCAGACTGTGTATAAATGTTATCTTTATATACGACTAGAGCGAGCATATCTGCCATACCGCCAGACTTGGTATCCGGCAGTTCTAGCTTGGGAATGACAATGCTTCCAGGCGCATTTGTGCCAGGATTACCCGTTTCACTTGTGCCTGGAGTTACCTGGGCAACTTGCCCCTGAGTACTCTGGCCGTTTAACTGCTTCCATATATTAGGAGCGGCCAAGCCGATCCCGGCGGCGAGGACGATACTTGCCGCGATATAAACCGTCTTGCGTGGACGTTTCCGCTCCTGCTGTTGCTCCAGTTTGTCGATCAATTCTTTTTTCATCTCTTCACCTGGTTTCATAGAATCCACCGCTTTCTTGTATAATGTTCGAAACTGATCTTCTTTCATTGTGATTCCACTCCTTCCAGCTCCAGTTTTAACAGTTGCCGTCCCCGCTGAAGTCTCATCTTCACGGCAGACTGACTAATCTGCAGAATCTTACTGATTTCCTGGATGGGATAGTCCTCGTAATAATAAAGATGGATTACGGTTTTATACTTCATGGGCATCGCCATAACTAACTGCAGTAGAGCCAAATCCTCGGGGGTGTCTGCCACAATTGGCTCAGCACTTTCCAGCTTAACCTCGCGCTTACGCCAGCCTCTACCCAGTAGTGTTTTACAGTGATTGGTAATCACCCGGATCAACCATGCCTTCTGATGTTCAGCGTCTTTGAACCTTGGCGCTTTTTCTATTAGCTTGATGAAGGTATCCTGAGTGGCTTCTTCGGCATCTTGGCGGCTGCCTAAATGGACCAAGGCAATCCGGAACAGCATATCCGCGTAGATTTCGTAACTCTTTATCACATGATTTCCCGGCCGGGTCATGGATCGCTGCATGATTCTATGCCCCCTTTACCTATAACACCATTTAGGACGGCATTTGGTCACATTATGTTCCTGAGAAAATTTGTTAGCGTCTAGATTAAGGGTTAGAATCTAAAAAAAGCGCGATTGCCCCAGCAGCCATGATTAAGGCTGCTGAGACAATCGCGTTTTTTATAGTAGTAGAAGTTCTCTCTTTATAGGAGACTCTCCTCAATATGTTTAAATGTATAGTTAGGATCAGTACCTTTTACAGATGCCATGCTATATTGATAAATCCGTTTCTTTTCTTTTCGATAAAAGTATCTTGCGTTAGGTTCATCAGCAAAAATCACCGTTGTACTTACGACGGGGGCCTTACCAATCTGGGTATAGATTTTATAAAGATCTGCATTCTTATAGTCTCTCGTATCTACCAAATAATGAATAACCTCATTGTTCATTTGATTTCGGAAGGAGTGAAGCGCTAAGGAAGCGGCTCCATATACAATAATGAGAATAACAAGAATTATTTTTGTTCTTTTCTTCATTAATTCCCTCCATTTAGATAAAATGTATATATTATAAGATAATATATTGTGACTGGTATGTCATTTCTATTGTATCTTGTGATCTACACATTAGAAGGGAGGAAAGAAGATGACGCAGCAAGAAGAGAGAATACAGGAGTTGGAGCGGCGAATTAAGGCATTGGAGAATCATGCTAATCCGAAGCTACCAGGTCTGAGAATCTTATGGTTTATTATTTGGGGGATTGTGGGCATATTCCTCATTCTAACTCTTATTGGTGTGATTCAGTTTGTATCCGCATAACAGGCTTACTATTACAAAAAAAGGCAGCGATTTTAATGATAGGTTAACCCGCGTAGGCAAAGAATTGCCGGGGTATACTATACTTGCTGCCTTTTTATTATGAACTTGCACATGTTCTTTAGTCTTTGGGTTCTTGCAATAAAATGGAGAAGGTCCCCGTTTCATGATCCACTTCAATCGACTCAATCCCAACAAAATCCGGAATTTCGGGGTGTACTGCATCTACGTTATAATCTGGATGAGTCATCAATAATTCAATTAATTTAATGGCTTCCATATCGTTCCCCCTTGCGAGAAATTCCACCATATTGGTCTTCATTGCGACTTCCCTTATTATCTCCGCAGTTATTATTGAATATGTGTTAATCGCTCTTCGTTTCTTCCCATCACGGCCAATAATTGCCCCTGAAAAACACGTCTTTGAATTTGATCAATCCGCTGTAAAGCCAGCTCGCTTGGGACTTGGAATTCTGCTGCAAGGTAGGTGATGGCTTCTTCCCGTTGTTCAGGCAATGTCATGCGGGAGATCATGGAGTAGGGCATAGCTGCATAAAGAATAAAACGCTCGGATTCATCCTCTTGTGCCCGCGTAAAATGTTCTGGCATCAATATTTGATTAGTACCATGGCGGAGCAGGTGACAGAGCTCATGGAGAAACTCTAGCCGTTGAAGACTGGCTGGAAGACGGTTGTCGATAAACATGCTATACATCCCCGCTGATGCTTCGATGCTCTTGCTTCTTACATCCAAATAATGAACCCAAATATTAAGTCGCTCTGCAATATAAGCAATCGAAATTTGCGAAGGCTGATTAAGGTTCAGACGCTTGTATAAATCTTCTGTCCACTTCTCCAGCGCAGTCATTTGATAATAGGATTTCATGTTATTCATATCATTCACCTCATTCAGAATCAGTTATAGGATCGTATGTTCGCATAAATGAGCAAAAGAAAAGCCCGAAGGCTATGTAAAGTAAAAAACATAAGGACACATAAGAACGAGTGTTCTCGTGTGTCCTTAGCATAAAGCAATTAAACACTAATATCAAGTGTTTTTCCTAAATTCGGAGCAACGCTTTTACCCAGCATTTCCACCATCATTTGACTCTGGGTTTCAGCCTGATTTTTGGCAATACTCATGACCTGTATCCCCACATTTTGAGCTAAGGATGCCTGGCTCATTGCCATTGATAATGCGGCTATATCCATATTGCACCTCCTTCGTGTATATCCTGTTTATCGACAGTGCCTACCTAATTCATTAGGTGAATAGCATTTGTTTGCCAGTTCGCCCAAACGGCTTATCTCCTTTTTACATATCTTGTGCTGTAGTCATTAATCATTAGGAGGAATTAATTATGGGAATGGAACATTGTGGTTGTAACGTAGGTCCTGTAGTAAGCCCAGCAAATGTAGGTCCGGTGTGTAGTCCTTTTACTTCAACAGGAGCTATTCTGGTACTCTTCATCTTGCTGGTTATCATCACTAAAGCTTGCTTATTCTAAGCTAGCTGATGCACATTGTAGCCCCATCCGGCGTACGCCGGATGGGGCTATTCTTTTGAAGCATAGGCCTCATTTATCAGCCGGAGTTATTATTTGAACATAAATTCTACGCGGGTTCCATTCGCATACTCTTCTAGCTGATTGCCAACCCAGCTTCCTGCGCCTCGGTTATCTTTTGGCGTTATGTATTCAATGTTGGCCCCTTCGCCGCCTTCATCACACATGGCCATGGGCCATTCATCGCGGTCGTAGCCTTTTTTGGTTGGGATCCCTTTTAAGGATTCTTTACGGTTCTCTTCAGCCTGTTCACGGTTAATAGTGCAAGTGGCGGATTCCCCTTTGGCAATCGCGTCCTGAATGTGCTTGGCGGTCTCAGGATAACGATCTGATGGGAAGATCAACTGAACAACTTCTGAATCGGATGTAGACGTGGGGGCTGCCGGGTCTCCGTTCTGTTCATACCAGTAACCGCCCAAAGCAAGTAACACAACAATGATGAGACTGGTGAGTAATTTCTGTATTTTCAAATCTGCTCCTCCTTTTTTGGAACTTAAAATAGTATAGCTTATATCATAAGGCAGTGCGATTTAATATACTTAGGAAAAATAAGAGGAGGACGGAATTGGATATGGAGTATTTGATTACGATTGAGGATCAGACACTTATAGCCTCTGCTGAAGATATTATTACTAGACGTTACGAATGGGAAAGACACCATGTAGGGGCGGCGCTACGTACTAAGACGGGTGAGATTTTTACAGCGGTACATGTAGAAGCTAGCATGGGGCGAATTACAGTCTGTGCAGAAGCGATGGTGATTGGAAAAGCGATATCCGAAGGTTACAAGGAATTTGATACGATAGTTGCGGTAAGGCATTCTGATCCGGATAGTGAGGAAAGAGAGATTAAAGTAGTATCTCCCTGTGGTATGTGCCGTGAGTTAATTGCTGACTACGGGAAGGACTGCAAGGTTATTGTATCCGAGGATGGCCGGTTAGCCAAATATGATATTAGCGAATTACTACCGCTGAGATATACGAGGTAATTTTAAGAGAGAGTCAGGAGCCGCCGGGCTCCTTTTTTTGTTGAGCCGTGAATTTATTTATCAGTTCCTTACACTGTCCTAAATTAATTTACAACTTCATGTCCATTCGCTGAGTTCATGTCACTATTACCCCCATACTATAACTTAAAAAGATTAAAAGGATGTGAGAGTGGATGGAACAGCGCAACCTTCGAAATATGGTTGATTCGGCATCGAGGTATGTGAGCGATGTTCAGTGGCAAATAGCATATCGTAAATTACAAATGGCTTCGGCGGATTCGGAAACGGTACCGTCTGCTCAGAAATTATTGAATACCCTTTATTATCTGCAAGGAAAAGGATTAATTAGCGGACAGCATGATTATTTGGAGAGCGCGGATGAGTTCAATGGCAAGCTGAAAAATACTAGCGGACAATACGCCGCCCTTCACGGGTATGAGCTGGGCGCAATTAATAATCAGACGGCGGTGCTTATAGAGAATCAGCGGGATTGGGTCGTTAACAGCGCTATTCGCTGGTATAATTCCGGTGGAATCGTAACGATTAGTTATCACGCTCAGCTGCCAGGGACAGCGCCTGCTTGGACTAATGTAACTACAAGCATAAGCAACGCTGATTTTGACAAATATATAACCCCTGGTACCACTCAGTACAACGCACTGATCGTTGATCTGGATAAGATAGCCCTGTCTTTGAAAAAGCTTAGTGACGCAGGCGTTCCTGTACTCTGGCGGCCGTATCATGAAATGAATGGTGGATGGTTCTGGTGGGGGAAGAAGATCAACTACGTGGGACTGTGGAACCTTATGTTTGACCGCTTTACCAGCTATCATAAGCTGCATAATTTATTGTGGGTATGGAGTCCGAATGCAAAAAATCAGTGGTGTGATGACCCTGCGGAATACTATCCGAGCGGCGACAAAGTAGATGTGCTGGCACTAGACATCTATGATGGGGATTTTAAGGGAAGTCACTATGATAGTCTATGGGATCTTGGCCGTGGGAAGCTGATTGCGATTGGAGAAAATGGTGAGCTTCCGTCCCCTGCACTACTGTCTAAATCACAGCCTAAATGGTCTTATCAGATGACCTGGGGCAAGCTTCTTTATGAGAAAAACACCGATGCGGTGATTAGAGCTTTTATGAACGACGGTTTTGTATACACGCGGGAGGAGTATGCTGCTGAGGCGGCAATTGTGGCTGCTAAGGGGGATTGTGTGCTGCGAAGTGGACTATGGGGGCAATATTACAATAATATGACCCTTAGTGGTGCTCCTGCGCTGACACGAACCGATGCCAACATCCAATTTTCGTGGAAACAGGGATCGCCCGACCCAGCCATTCGCGCCGACGCTTTCTCTGTACGGTGGAGTGGAAAACTGACTGCAGCCTATAGTGAGACCTATACCATTTACTCTTCCTCTGATGACGGGGTGCGAGTGTGGATTGATGGAGGGCTGATTATTGACAGTTGGGTGAATCAGAGCGGACAGGAGCGGAAGGGTAGTGTGAATCTGATTGCCGGCAAGCTGCATGAAGTAAAGGTGGAGTATTATGAGAATGAGGGTGACGCGCGAATTGTATTGCAGTGGGAAAGTCCTAGCCAGCCAAAGGGGGTTATTCCAGCAGGAGCGTTCTATCTTCCATAAGACGATATCTGAACGGATTCGAGCGTTGGAATATAAGCAAAAAAAGCCCCGGATTTCGGGGCTTTTTTTAACGTGAAAACCGTCTTAGATTTGTTCGCGGTAGCTAATGTTGTTGGCGATCTTCTCGTCACGAACGGCTTTGCGCAGAACATCTTTGACGGTTTGGGCGTTATGGATTTTTCGAAAAAGAAGCTGAGGCGCTGAGGCATCATCAGAAAATACAGTTAATGTACCGATGCCAAGCATCCGGTCCATGATAGATTGTGCTACGGATAAATCGCGTACACGCAGTAATTCGATCTCTTCGACATTTTTACCGATAAGTCCGGTCTTTACCATAATGCGCTGGCTTGTAATGGTGTACGTAGTCGTGTTTAGGCGTACGATTCCCTTGAGGCGATCAGAGATACTGGCTGGTTGCCTTTCCAGAGAACGACTTCTTGAGTAGCATTTTGATTTGCTGATGGACGGCGTCCGGTCACTGGAGCGGTGCCGTCAATGCTAGATCCGCATTCTCCACAAAATTTAGCGCCCTGCTTATATTCTGATCCGCAGGTTGTGCAATAAGGCATAAATACTCTCCTTCCCTGATTACAATTGAAATAATTATAACATAATAGTCATTTTACATAAATTTCATTTGCGCTTTACACAAACCGACATTATTCTGTTAAGTGGAGGGATAAATAATGAAAAAAGTGTTACTAATAGGAACGCTAATGCTGACTGTCATACTTAGCGCCTGCAGCAATAATAATTCAACTTCATCTGCACCTGCCTCGGAAGAAGAAGTGCAGGAAACTGTACAAAACTTCTACAATGAAATGTCAAAACTTGATGAATTAGGAAAATCATCTTTAGCGGAGTTCAACGAAGCTATTGCTGCTTATTCAGCAGGAGAACTTTCGGACAGGCAGCTAGAGAAGAAGATTAACGAATTCCAGAAGACCGCAGCAGACCTATCCAATCAGGCAGAGAAGGTTAAGATTTCCTCTAGCTTGCCCGAAGACATTCGTAAGCTGCTTGATGAGTCCAAAATCGCTTTTAAAAGTGCTTATTCTCTAAAAGAACAAGCCTCTCAAGGTGCTGATTCCGCAGAGGTCACTGCTGAGAAGTTCGAGGAATTGAATCAGAACGCTGACGTCGCAATGCTATACGGCATTTCCAAGCTTAATGAAGCAAGAGAAGCAACAGGACTCATCGATGCTGATGGGCAGTCCACCGCTGAATCAGAGAAAGCTCAAGAATAGATCGGAATTTAGACGCTGTACAGTTCAACTGTCAGCGTCTTTTTGATATATAGATATACACTATTATACAACTTTTAGATAAAGAGGAGGATTTAAAAGAGGTATCTTTTTCCTGATTATTGATTATTCAGCGAAGGTGTGGATATAATACAAACATATGTTCGTACATATAGGAATAGTATAGAAATTAGGGAGGGGTTACCATGGGCAAAAAGCTGGAGAAAAACGGATTGTGGGAAAGCAGTCGCATGATGCTACCGGAGCACAAGGTAAGAATTATTAGGGATGAACGGGAGACGCTACGCCGCATCAAGCCCATTTTGGATGAGCAGAAGCTAGAGGAGATCGAATGTACACTAGCTTTATCGTTACGGAGTCACGTCCGCGTGACTGTTGTGCTGTTTGATCCCTTTGAGAATACGACAATCAGTGGTTTTGTGACTTCCATTCACACCCACTCGCGTGAGTTTAAGCTGCAGTGGGCGGAGGAATGGAAGTGGATCAATGTAGATGACCTCGTTGAGGTTTACATCGTCTAATGCTGAGAACCGCTGCCTTCACTTTTTTCATAAGCAATTAGGGTCACGGTTGGGTTGCCGGTCAGATGTGCAATAGAAGCTTCGGCATTCCGAATAATTTCGAGTGCTTCATCCTGCTCGCTCAGTGCAGCAACTTTATAGCTATCGCTATGAATGTCCATATGTGTTCCCACCTTTCGCGAATATTTTGCCCTTTTTTTGTGGAATTGATCCAAGGTGGAGAAGCCGTGAATGGGTACTTTTCAGGTTAGATCTCGGGGATACCGGGGTCTTTTTTAAAAATATAAGAAAGTATAAGTTATGCACCTATCCTTTATGACTTATATTTCTCGCTTAAACGCTTATCGTCCTTCCATATATGGACGCCGAAGACGTTTATGCTTGTATGCGGAGGCAAGCAGGGGTATTAGTACAAGCGAATGGGGAAGCGGGATCATTGATTATACTAAGGGGTGATTCTATGCTGACTTTAGATCAAGTGAAGGATAAATCGGCGGCGAGGCTTGTCGGGCTTCATCCTGTTTTGGCAGCAGGGGCGAAGGCTTTGATTCAGCAAAGCTATGCCAAAGGAGTGCCGATCGTTATTACTCAGGGATTGCGGTCAATTGCCGAACAAAATGCCTTGTATGCGCAAGGGAGAAGTAAACCGGGACCTATAGTTACCAATGCCAAAGGAGGAACCAGCTATCACAATTATGGCCTTGCGTTTGACTTTGCGCTTTTGCTGCCGGATGGAAAAAGTCTTTCCTGGGATATGAATCGTGATGGTGATAAGGATAAAATAGCGGACTGGCAAGAGGTTGTACAGGTGGGGAAACAGTTGGGGCTTGAATGGGGAGGAGACTGGACGTCTTTTAAAGATAATTCCCATCTGCAAATGACCTTCGGCTTAACTACAAATCAACTTCGGGCAGGTAAACGTCCTACGACGGATCAGGTCAATGAAGCTTTAAAAAGGATTACCGGGGAGGATGAAGAGGTGAATAAAGATGTTAAAGTAACGATAACCTTAAATGGCAACAAACTTACTGAAGGCGTTCTTGATGCCGGCGTAACATACGTACCCGTGCGGGCTGTGGCTGAGGCGCTTGGAGCAAAGGTTACGTATGATGCGGCGAGTAAGACGGTGAATGTAGTAAAAGAGTAGATCTATTCATGTATAGACTGTGCCATCCAAGGGGAAATTATCAGTGATAACTAACCATAAAGGGAGGCATAACACTGTGAACAAGCTGATAACAAGCCTTGCATGCGGTACTGTACTATCAATGAGTATAATGGGAGCTAGCTATGCATCTAATGCCATCGGGTCAGCCGCTTTAGGCGGTATCCCAAACGCGAATACAGGCATGGATGGTACTGTGAATAACACTCGGATGATGAATACGGATGGCAATCTAATGAACGGCACCACGGGAACGATGAATCAGAATGAGAGCATTATGAGAGATAAGATCCGCACAGGGGAAAATTACAGACCTAACACTTACAACACCAATAACTACAATGACGGTAACAACACACGGGATAACTACAATAGGAATACAGTATCTCCACTATCTAACACTACAACGGACGGTAAGTATCGAGCAACCAGCACAACTACGAATGGGACTACCAACAGAGGATCTAACTGGGGCTGGCTCGGATTGTTAGGACTCTTGGGCCTCGTCGGAATGAGAAGCCGAAGCGACGAACGCAGATAATCGACATGTCTAATAACCCGTGTCGGCATACGCTGGTACGGGTTATTTTTAAAAATATAAGAAAGTATAAGTTTCACACCATACTTTATGTCTTGTATTTCTCGCATAAACGAGTACCGTCCATATAAGGACGCCAAAGACGTTTATATTTGTGTGTGATAAATAATTTTTCAAAAAGGGATTGCGTGTTATCGAAATTCATGATATTATATTTCTTGTCGCGTTATACGTAAACATCGTATGAAGCTTCAACACATAATATGCCGGGGTGGCGGAACAGGCAGACGCACAGGACTTAAAATCCTGCGGTACGTGAGTACCGTACGGGTTCGACCCCCGTCCTCGGCATCCTTGATTTATAAGGGTTTACGACTTTAACCCTTGAAAAAAGCTTCCGTCAAAAGCTAAAGGTTCTGTGTGTCTAGGAATCATATTCCAACGCACAGAACCACGACGATAATACTCCTTTTCAGTGCTTGTCTAATCACAAGTTCTGGGAGGGAGTTTTTATTATGGTTAGAATTACCCAAATTAAGAACAACAAAGCAGTGGTTTGGACAGAAGCGTTGACACAATTTTTGTTCTGGAAGAAAGCACAGGGAGTCAGCGAACAAACTCGGAAGGATTATGATCAACATGTACGGCTTTTCTTTAAGAGGTACAGCAACTCATTTGAGACATTGGATTATCTTAAAATCAACCTGTTTGAATATCTAGGGCAAGAAAACATCAAGCCATGCACCTATAACAATCGTCTGGTCTACTTGCGGACTTTTCTGAATTGGTGTGTAGAACAAGAGCTGATCGACACTAATCCTGTTAAATCCCTCAAAAAACGTAAGGATGAAGGGCGAGTTGTTAATATAGATCAGGACATATTAATGAAGTTGCTGACGATTCCCAATAAAGATACTTTTGTTGGATTGCGGGATTTCGCTCTGATCCTCTTGACCTTGGATACTGGTATCAGACCCAAAGAAGCATTGGCGCTCACGATTCCAGACTTTAACGCTCACTCGCAAGAAATCTATATTACCTCTGAAAAAGCAAAAACAAGAGTCTCTAGAACGCTACCTATCTCAATACCAACCATCAAAGCCATCCAACAACTGATACATGTTAGACCTGACGCATGGAACGTAAATGCTCCAATCTTCTGTACGCTTGAAGGTAAAGCTCTCAATCGTCATACATGGGGAGACAGACTGGAACGCTACAGCAAAGAGCTGGGAGTGCATATACGTCCATACGATCTTAGACATACTTTCGCTTTAGAGTATATTCGAAATGGTGCTAACGCTCTTATATTACAGAAGACACTTGGTCATTCAGACCTCACGATGACTAAACGTTACGTAGCATTGACTAACAATGATTTAAAAAAAGAGCATGGTTTAGCTAGTCCAATTCATAAATTGATACCTGAAAAGAAAAGACTAAAGAAGTTGTGATATGTAAAGACAGAATAATAATCTAGAAAGGAGAGGATGAATCGTCAGATTCCTCTCCTCTCTATCATTTTTTTCTCGATTTTGAATACCTCATACCAGACCAAATTCACATTATTGCTATATTTAGCCCTGAAATTTTACTCTAGCGTGTGATTTTAAGATAGTACTCCATAACTATATAGGGGGGATGTCAGTTCTATTTATTCAGGGACGGGGGTGGTTTTGAGTTGGAAAAACGTTTAGGTGAGAGTTAATCGGCTATACACATACCCGCAGAAACCCTTATTTGAATTTTCACGATACGAGAGGTACTGGCTGCTCTTAATTGTCATTGTCATTATCAGAAGGATCGTCTGAGGTTCTTATCTGATGGCTCTGGTAGGTGTCTTAAAGAGTATTTCAAACCACCTTTAAAAGCTTTTAAAGAGTTTAAAGGCTGTTTAAACACTTTTAAAGATGCGACTATTAGTTTATTGGTTTCGGGTGTGGAACTTTAAAAGAATTTAAAAGGCATTAAAAGACTTTTAAACACTTTGAAAATATTCTAAATGCGTACATTCTGCCAAATTAGTAGAACTAACTTCCTACTTATCACTATATGAAGTGAACCACCCTCCGAGAGATACTCGGAGGGTTTATTTTTGTTGATTACATCACAGGTTCATTAATTCACGAAGGAGAGATGATGAGAATGAATGATAAACAATTACGCGAGGCACTGTTTAGTTTACAGAAAAGGTTTGGAACGCCAATCACTTTCATAGCTAATAGTGTAGGAGTATCGAGAGAGCATTTATCCAGATGGCTACACAATGAGTCATATGTGATCTCAGATAGCCTGAAAACTAATTTGAAACAGTTCGCTAAAGGAGAGATGTAGAATGACAACAGTAAATGTTATCGATGCCCCTTGTGGGTATGGTAAGACTTCTTGGGCTATTCAGTACATGAACTCTGTTCCTCTGGAAGAGTACAGATTCATATATGTGACCCCATTTCTTAATGAGGTTACTAGAGTAAAAGAATTAGTAACAACTAGAACTTTCTATGCACCACATGATAAAGGTGGCGACACTAAACTAGATGATTTACACAGATTACTTGGTGAGGGAAAAGATATTTGTACTACACACAATCTGTTTATGAGAGCAGATGAGCAGACAAGAGAACTACTTGTAAGTAATAAATATATTCTCATACTTGACGAGGTTTTGAATGTAATTAAACAAGTAGAATTGAAGAAAAATGACTTGGAGCTATTAGAGAAGGCTGGTGCTATTAGTTATGACAAGAGAGAGAATGGGATCGAATACATTCAGTGGCATGAACAGATAAATCATGATAGTAGATTTAATGATATAAAAAGGATGGCTCTTTCTAATTCTTTACTACATTATCAAAAATCTGCCTTAATATGGTCTTTTCCTGTAGAAATTTTCAGCTTGTTTCAAGAAGTTTATATACTAACATATCTCTTTAAGGGTCAACTTCAAAGATATTATTTTGATTTATACCAATTACAATATAAATACTTATCAGTCGTATTCTCTAGTGGAGTGTATGAGCTTGTACCATATGAAAATAGAACAAAATTAAATAAGACCTTATTGGCTGATAATATAGAAATATATGAAGGTAACTTAAACGATATAGGAGATAAAAACAGTGCCTTGTCGTATAGTTGGTTCGGAAATGCTAAGAATAAAAAAGATTGTGATAGATTGAGGAACAATGCTTACAATTATCTCACAAATAAGAAAAAGGCAAATAACGACAATGCGCTTTGGACAACGTATAAGGGTGGCGGTAAAGAAAAAATCAAGAAACTTGTTGCCCCAAAGTCATATGCAGATTCTTATATTTCAGTTACGTCAAGAGCGACTAATAAACATATAGAGAAATACAATCTTGCGTATTTAGCAAACAGGTATATGAGACCGATAGAAGTGGGTTTCTTTAATAAAATGGGTATTACAGTGGATACAGACGCTTGGGCGCTATCAGAACTAATACAATGGATTTGGAGAAGTCGAATTCGTGAAAACAAGCCAATAAGTATCTATATACCTAGCAGTAGAATGCGTGGGTTATTAAAAAGATATTTAACTAGTGAGAATTTTGAAGAAGCTCCAATGAAAGCGATCGTTAACCAGTCACCAAATGACTGGCACTTATAATAGGCAATCAGAGTGCCTAAGCACTTAGTAAAAAGCCAGTGTTTATAAGGGTTTCAAAATGATTTCCTTAAAGAAAAAGAATAGATAGAAGTATAGATAATTCTTTTTCTTGTGTAAAAAACATTGGGGGAGAAAAAATACTTTTTTTTCCATCTCACAATTTCGTTGTGCAACGTCTTAAAAGTAACATTTTATTTCCCCACTTATATAAATAGATAGTTTTAGTATGTAACAATCACTCGAAGCAACGATATTGCGATTTGATAAGCGAAGCGTTCGAATCGCGACAAGGACTAAAGCGAAGCGTAGTCCGCGTCAGGTATTTTGAATTTTATTTTAAATAGTACTTTATTTAGATTTCATAAGTATAGTAACTAACAAATGAATTGTAAAGATAAGCGGATCATGGTATCATACCAATATATATATATATATA
>NZ_LCZJ02000054.1:0-68540 GCF_001012825.1 Paenibacillus etheri | reverse complement strand
AGAGTGGCTACTAAGCTACTCTGCTTTTTTATTTTGAAAAATTGATGCTGTACTTTCTTTGGCATTGATAACTTAAAGGGGGGGGAGTGCCTATAGGTGATCATCATAAGTCAGATGTCAAACTAATGGATGGATTAGAAAATTATTGAATGGAGGATTTCCTTGAATATTTGTGAGTATCTAACTGCAGATTTTCATCAACTTACTGTAGAAGGCAAGATTTATCGGATTGAATTATATGTTGCACGAGATAATGTTCTTCTCGGAGAAGCACCAATTTTTTTCGTGAAAATAGCGTCTAAAAAAACTGAATGGGTTGAAGTAGCGAAAATCAGATTTGTATTTACGAATCAGAAAATGCCCCAACAAAAACTCCACAAGCAATGGTTGCCATCAATAAGATGGTATTATCTCAACGGACAAAACAAAGGCAGAAAATACAAAAGCGAAAGCGAAAGCTTGATTTTAGAAGTTGTAGACAAATATTTATTTGAATATCCAGATGTTGATTACAGATATCATTTATCTAAAGAAGTTCAAAATAATGTGGCTTCGAAGCTTTATGAGAAGGTACCATCAGAAATATATTTAATTTTGGATGAGTCGCATAAAGTGGTGAAGATAGGTCAGTCTGGGTGTCCGAGAATTAGGTATAACCAGATCAATTCGGATACAGCATCGCCGATCAAAATGCTTGCCACAATCCAAAGCGATTATGCGAAAATGCTTGATAGTATGCTAAAAAATCATTTCAAACCCAAAAAGTATAAGAATGAATGGTTTAAACTTAGTCCTTTGGATATTGAAATGATTGTAAGTAGGAGATTACCACCACCAATCTGCATCCTAATGGGGGAAGTGAAAACCAAATTTACTTTCTAAATGAAATCAATGTTCAATTGAGAATGGAGGAGCGGGGTATGAGTGATAACAAGGAAGAAAATACTAGGCAAATAAATGCGAAGTTCGAGACTATTCTTCCACAGTTATGGCAGAAGTCCCGAGAAGACGATGAAGCTTTGAAAATTGAGTATATGAAGACCCTTCATACGAAGCTTCTAAATGTTATACGAAACCAACTGGCTATTCCGGATTTCTATAATTATTTTACAGGCTTTAGTATAGAAGATTTTTCAAGTGATGTAAGCATCGTTTTCGGGACTAATACCAATCAGAAAAAGAAAAAAATGGAGAGTGAGTATTCGTCATTGCTGAAAACAGCGTTGACAAGCATAACAAGAGTTGATTATGAGATTTCGTTTGTAGTCAATGAGAAAAACGTAGTTCCCGAATCTCTTGAAGGCAAGACTCTTGATGAATTATGGATCATGGCATATGGTGAGAAAGATTTAGAAGAACGGAAAGCACTAAATTTGAAGAGGAAGTTAAAACCAGATTACGGAGAAGGAGAGATTAATTTAACTGATTGTCTTATGTGCGGTTGCAATGAGGTTCCAAATACTGATATGAGTATTGAACTAAAACTTGGAGGAGCATTGTTTATTGACTCCACTTTCAGGGGAGCCAAATGTACACAGTGTAATGAAATGTATTTTAATACTCCCACATCAGATTCTATATTAAAACTCGCCAAAGTCTTTGATGAACTATTTCCTGAGCAGATTCCAAGAGAGGTGAAATAATGCACGAAGCACAGATGATTCAGGAGCGACTTAATCAACTTAACGAGAGTGTCAATGTGTTGACTGACAATGTACTTTCAATTGTGTCTTATACAGATGAGCGACTCAAAGTAATTGAAAAATTGATGTGGAAGATCGAGAGTAAATTGGTTGACCAAACTAAAATCTTGAATTTGTTATCTAAAAATGAATTAATAGATCAGTTAGTAACACGGAAATATCATAAGGATCGAGTTATACCATTTCATCTAATGAGCCAAAAAGACAGATTAGAAAGCATTGAAGCAATGTATGATGATGAGATTTAAACAAGAACATGCCTATGAGCCACTATTGCTCGTAGGCTTTCTTTATGTAATGACAAAAGCGTTTTGGACGAAATATGAATAGGAGCGATGTAATGAGTAACGCAACTATTATACAGACCAATCATAATATTTTTATAGGTTGGATTCAGCAACATCAGCAATTTTAGATGGACAATTATATAGGATAGATCAAAAAGCGACCAAGTTATATCAAATTGATAATTTGGTTTTGTTTTGCTCTGGGAACTTGAATTATTGTTGATAAATGAGCATCAGCTACGAATATCCCCTAAACATAATCATTTGGTACATGAATTTACCCTTATCCTTTTTTCGTTCTAAAACCTGAGTTAAGTATTCGGTGACCAGTTGAAATATCCCTCGACGATAGAATGTATTAGCCTTCATATTAAGCTTTCTCATAGCTTCTACAGCAGTTTAATTTTATACGCTGTATTAGGAAGAAGGCAAAGGAACGAGCGAAAGACTTTTATAAACTATTTGCTGAAAAAGAACTACATAAAGATATTGTCTGGTAAGTATATAGAAGCACTTGTTTAGTATCTATTTCTATACAATAAAGATCCCACTTCAAATAAGGAATGAATCATTGTTTTATCATTGGTATTCAGAGCCTTCTTTCTGGGGCTTATCTTCCTAATTTCTCCTTTATCTCATCTAAATTCATCTTCCATAAACCAAATCTATTTAGTAATAAAAACCGAGCTAAAGATTGTGTGTTATTTACGTCATATGGAGATATATATTTTGTTATTTTGCTAAATTTATGTGCTATGTAAAAATTTCGAATATAACTTGCATAATGTAAAGCTTCATAAATTTTTAATTTAAGATCTCTTACACCATCATAAATGTTATACTCACTGTCGACCCCGAATTTAGGTTTAATATCTATTTGAAATTCTGTAGATTCTCCTCTTTGTAACCAGTAAATAGTATCCTCATCGGTTACTCCAACTTTCTCTAATCTTTTGACAATGTCCTCTTTAACGATAGGATTCCATTGATTTTCAAGAAATCTTTGTTTCTTTGAGCTTGATCTAATTTCTAATCCAAGTTCTTCAATAATTGAATATGCAGCAAATAGTGCATAGCCAGCCGTCACGTGACTTCTATAATTACTAGGTGAATTGCTAAACATCATTCCGTAACGCGGGTGTGATGAGTGCGGAGTGAAATAATCTAGCGAGATACTGAAACGAAATTTTTCAATACTATATATCAGTTCCTCGTGTTTCCAAGAAAAAAGTGCGATTAGACAGCCGAAAAGTCCACGTTCATTTGCTGATTGTTTTAGGTAAGAACTAGTGATGATTTTGTCATCAGTTACCTCATAGCAAAATTGAGGCGTTGAATTATTTAGTAAAGAAGGGTATCCGAGAATCATGCCTCCTTCCACCAAGTTCATAACATTTTCAGCAATCTCTATACTTTTAGCGATAATAAGAAGTTCTTTTGCTATTGTATATTTACTCTGGTAAATTGCTATTTGTTCATGGCTGAGTTCTATTTGATTTGATATAGAATCTCCTGATTCAGTCTCCCAGTTGGAAAAACTAGGGTCATCTCTGAAATCAAAATGAAAATCGTCATTATGTTCTAAATTTCTTATGTAAGTTGCATCCTGTGGACTTATTATTATATGGGTCGCAAAGGTCTTTATAGATACCACGCTCCTTATGTGTTAGTACAATTGAAGTAACATTTGTGTATGTTATTGGAAAGTTGATGGGCTTTTCACACAATCTAATACTATATCCTCTTCCCAGCATTATCAACACAACAAGAATGTATGAACGTAAAAAGTTGATAAGAGATATTGACCGTACAGGTAATAAAAGAGACTATGCAATTCTCATGACTTTGCTTTTGACAGGTATAAGAGTATCAGAATTGGTGGCTCTCGACCGCTCAGATGTTGATGTAAGCGACCGCAAAGGCTCGATGATAGTTCGTTCAGGTAAAGGGATAAAGAGCATACACTACCACTGAGACAAGGGCGTATTAGAATCAGAAGCGTTCAGCATCTAATGGAGAAGCATGGACACGATACCCATCAGACTCATCACAGCTTCATTACAGGGCTTGATTAGTGTGATCCAGAACCTTTGTGGTCATAGTCAGTGGATATGATTCTAAGGTTGTAGTATGCCAAGTGAAGATGATAGGCAAAAATCAGTAGACAACATAATTAAGGACTAGCCACTCATTATGAATGTTTTTTTTGTATGGGGGAGCGGGTATTTTTTATCAAGGAAGTAACATATTTCACAAAAATAGCAAGGTACTGTTCTACTGCGCTAGGTTACAGAAAACAGATGAATGTAAAGGTATTAGTTTTGATCTGGCATGAATAGGAGTACAAGAATGTGACGAGTATACAGCTTTATTATTATGGCAACAATTACTTTACAATTTATAATGATATTGACAGTGTGATATTCAAACATAAAGGTAGGGATCATCTAAGGTTCTCTAGTTCTAGTGGAAGTAGTCATCCGATTGGTAATTGGGATTTTAGCGGCGCTAATGTGCAAGGACTGAATGTAGTGGCTAGGTTTGGATAAATAAATATAAATTGACAGTCGATATGGCTGTCTTTTTTTGTGGGAGATACCACTTATAGTTACAATATTATACATAATATGCTACCATTTAACTATATCCTGTTAGATTCATATAGTCCTATAGTCACACTAGTGTTTTAAAACGTTTTTTTGATTCTTTAATTACACAATGAAAGTAGGGGGAGTCTTGGATAAGTTAACTGTTGTAATGAAAAACTGCTACGGTATTAAATCGCTTTCGACTACATTTGATTTTAATAAAAAAAATGGATATGTACTTTATGCATCGAACGGTACTATGAAAACTTCATTCACTAAAACATTTAAGCAGATTAAAGCAGGGAAGAGTCCTGTTGAGGAAATTTTTGAAAGAAAGTCGCTTTGTGA
Source organism: Paenibacillus etheri (assembly GCF_001012825.1). GTDB lineage: Bacteria > Bacillota > Bacilli > Paenibacillales > Paenibacillaceae > Paenibacillus_AQ > Paenibacillus_AQ etheri. The sequence continues at coordinate 63,614 of NZ_LCZJ02000054.1, read as the reverse complement.
AGTTAAAAAAAGTTCGGGAGATGACATTCTTCCTGAGGAAGTATTTGTAATTGAATCATATAATGAAAACTATAATTCTGAACATGTTTCTAATTTACTGGTAAATAAAGATATTCAAAGAAAGTATCTGAATGTAGTGAGTGAGATTAATGAAAAAAATGAGAGTTTCATTACAATGTTAAAACAGTATTTTGAACCTAAATTTAATATTGAGGATGAGATTATAGGAGCATTCAATGGAAACGATACGGATGTGTTAAAATTATTTAAATATATTAAAGATACATATTTGGATGAAACGGAAGAAGTGGAAATTGATTTTGAAAAAGTAAACTATTCCATACTATTCAATGAAAAGACAGAAAAATTTTTGAAAGATGCAAATAATGTAGAATTACTTAAACAATATGATGCTGATTATAATGAGTTGATGGAGAAAACTACTTTTTATAAAAAGGGAAAGTTTAGTCATTATAATGCAAATAAAATTAATGATAGCTTGAAGGTAAATGGTTTTTTTAGTGCTGAACATCATCTTTTATTAAGAAATGGGGAGACAATAAAATCATACGAAGAATTAATAGATATAATTCAAAAAGAGAAAACAGAGATATTGAAAGACCCAAAATTAGTAAAGAAATTTGAGCAGATTGATAAAAAATTAGATGCTAACGAACATTTAAGAAGGTTCAGACACGTCATAGAAAATGACCAAAGTTTAATAAGCTATTTAGTTGACTATGATCAATTCAAAATGAGAGCATGGATAACTATATTAAAACTCAATCTTGAACAATTTGAAATTCTTGTTTGTGAATATGAAAAAGCAGCTATACAAATAAAAGAAATATCGCAAATAGCAGCAAAAGAAAACGAAAATTGGAGGAAAGTTGTAGATATATTTACGAATAGATTTTATGTTCCTTTTCGTGTACATATAAAAAATCAAGAAGAAGTTGTTCTAAGAAATTCATTACCAGCCTTAGTATTTGAATATCATGAGGGTGGTGAAACAAAAGTGATTGAAAAAGGTAAGCTTAATACTTTATTAAGTGGCGGAGAAAGAAGAGCCTTATACTTAATGAATATTATTTTTGAAATTGAAGCGTTAAAACTAGCTGGGAAAAATGTATTAGTTATTGCGGACGATATTGCGGAATCATTCGATTACAAAAATAAATACGCAATAATTGAATATCTAAAAGAAAATGTAGAACATGGGTTGTTTAATTTTTTGATATTGACTCACAATTTTGATTTTTATCGAACAGTTAGTTCAAGGATATTAGATAGAAATCATTCTTTAATGGTTATGAAAAAAACAGATGGTATTGAGTTAATAAAAGGTAAATATTTAAAAAATATTTTCAACACTTGGAAAGATCAGTTGCATAAGAATGATACGATTCTTATAGCATCTATTCCATTCATAAGAAATATCGTTGAATATGTAGATTCAGAAGAATCAGATAATTATTTGTTTTTGACTAAATTATTACATTTAGTTGAATTTGGAGACTCAAAGAAAACAAAAGAAATTACAATAAAAGAACTTGAAGATGTGATAAATGAAGTTTGGGCAAAAGAAAAAGTAATTTCTAAACATCGAGAGACGAAAAGTGTATATAATCTGGTAATGGATGTATGTGAAGAAATATATGAGAAGACTGAAACTATTGATATTATTCTTGAAGATAAAGTGGCAATTTCAATGGGAATAAGATTATTAGCGGAAGATTTAATGATGCAAAGAATAAAGAATGAGCATGGAAATACTGATGAAATTGAAAAAATTGAATCAAATCAAACTGGTAATCTGCTTTCGTTGTATAAATCATTAGGAACATCTGATTTGGGTGAACTAGCATTACTAGAACAAGTTAGCTTAATGACTCCTGAGAATATTCATCTCAATTCATTTATGTATGAACCTTTAATAGATATTTCAATGAATAGCTTAAAAACACTATATGGATCTTTGAAATTAATAGAAATTAGAGAACTTGTAATTACCTAGATGATTAATTTATGTAAAATGTTACTGATCGCAATCAGGTTTTGGAATTATGGGTGTTTAGAATCAAAGGATATTTAACAGTGGGTAATAAGAAATTTAAGCTAGATAGTTAGAAAGTAAATGATTGGCTTTGTACATTTTATACCAGCTAAGCGAGATTGAGATAAAGTTTTGTATATTTAAATCTTGATTGTGTCGGGAGTGTTATAAAGAGCGATGCATAAGCTTACTGAAATTAAAATGAGTGAAACATTTATTTTGGTATGATTTTGAAACATATTTTTGTTTAGTAGCACTAATTTGGAATATATTTCCAAGGTATCCGGCAACTCTGAGCTTTATATAATGAATTATTTACAAATTAGTGATTATAGTGTATCTTTTATCGATACACAGAATCATCAAAAATTAGAGCGATTAAAATGTAATGAGTTCTGTGTAGCTAGAAAAGACAATCACTGAAAAACCCAGTGTTATCAATACTTTGGCGGAACAGGCAGACGCACAGGACTTAAAATCCTGCGGTACGTGAGTACCGTACGGGTTCGACCCCCGTCCTCGGCATCACAGTGAAAACCTTGAGAAATCAAGGTTTTTTTTTATTATGATACTTTGAAGAATGTATTTCGTGAATTGGCGAAACATAAAGATAAGTCTCCTGCTTCTCCTGGGGTTTGACAAGCATTGGCGATTATGGCCATATATCAGATAGCCTATGGTATAATTCCATTTTAGAACCTCAATCCATTTTGGAAGGAAAATTATATGTTTAATTTGAATGATTGTATTGGTTTCATAACGAATACTGCTTCAAAAAAAATAGTAGACGAATTCAACAGGAGACTTAAAGACATTGGAATTACGAAAGTGAAATGGACGGCCCTTTTTTTTATCGGGGAAAAGGATGGAATATCCCAAAAAGAACTATCCCAAAAGATGAATGTTAATGAATCTTCTATAGCCAGGCTTCTTGACCGCATGGAAAGAGAAAAATTATGCTCAAGAGTCAGAGATTCTCAAGATAGAAGAATAATCAGAATTAATCTAACGCAAGAGGGCGAAGCTCTAAGAGCTGAGTTGCTTCCAATAGGTCAAAATTTTCATGATGATGCAACAAATGGCATATCTCAGGAAGAACTGCATATTTTTACGACAGTATTAGATAAGATGGTTCATAATTTGTCAAAAACCCACTAAATCATTCGATATTATTATGAGGAGGGTTTTTTTTACGTAAATACTTTACATAGCAACCATTGCGGTGTAAAGTATTATTATGAAGGCAGAAGTGAAATATTTCACATGAAAAGGATGGGGATTCAATTGAAGAAGGATGTAAGACAAATGCTTCATGATTTTACAAGCGGGTTAGCTACTCTAGCTGAGACTAATGGGGACAGCGTAAATGCATTTATGAATTTGCTGGGAACCAATTATGCTGATGGTGCCTTAGACACCAAAACCAAAGAACTGATCAGTGTAGCGATTGGCGCGTATAATCGTTGCGAGTACTGCATAGTGTTTCACGTTTATAAAGCCTTGGAAGCAGGAGCGACCAGGGAGCAAATCCTTGAATCTGCTATGGTTGCTGTTGCCTTCGGCGGTGGACCCAGCATGGCGTATTCAGTCACCTTGCTTAAAGATTCTATTGATGAATTTGAACAAGATTTCAAGTAAGGATTTCATTTCATTGGCAATCTCTGCGCAATTGGCGGAGGTTGCCAAATTAATGGATACGGTAAATGTGAATACAACTACACAGCAGACTAGGGGGAATTCATGTGGATATAAAACTTGAACAGCTTACTGGGCATGAAAAAAAATCAAGAGTGGGAAAGATCAACATTTCTGTCGGAGAATCAGTTTCAGTGGGCCAGACCTTATTGCAATTGGAGAGTAAAAAGGGCAATTCCCCTTTTAATTCAAAATATAAATGCGTTATAAATGAGATTCTGGTTGAAGAAGGACAAGAAATTGAGTTAGACCAGGGTTTATTTAAAGTTACTGCTGAAAATGAAGGAAAAGAAAAACCTAAGCTGGATTATTTTGGAGGAATGATTTACGGTAAGAAGGAGCAGTTGCAAGCAGACCTGTTAATTATTGGGGCGGGGCCAGGGGGTTATGTGTCGGCTATCTATGCTGCTAAACGTGGAATTAAAACGGTTATTGTAGAAAAATTGTCTATGGGTGGAACCTGCCTTAATGTAGGCTGTATTCCGACCAAGGCTTTGATTAAATCCTCGGAGGTCTTTCATAATATAATGAAGGCTGAAGATTTTGGTATTACGGTCAAAGATGTTCAGCTTGATATGGCTAAAGTAATTGATAAGAAGGATGAGATCAAGAATACATTGGTTTCAGGGATAGATTACTTGCTTTCAAAAAATAATGTGAGAATTATCAGAGGCAGCGCATCCTTTGTAAATGACAAACAGGTTCTTGTCAAGAATGGCAAAGATGAGTATACCATAGAAGCGACGGACACCATTATCGCAACAGGTTCAAAAATTGCCAATATTAATTTACCGGGGATAGATCATGAATTTGTTCTAAACAGTACATCGGCCCTTAAACATAAGGAGAATATAAGTTCTATCACCATTATTGGCGGTGGTGTAATAGGCATGGAGTTTGCCTTCATCTATTCCAATTTTGGAATTCAGGTAAATGTCATTGAGTTTTGTGATAGGCTTTTGACCATGGTGGATGCGGAAGTCTCAGCAGAAATAAAAGAAATAGCTATGGACAGAGGGATTGGAGTCTACACTGGGGCTAAGGTTACAAAAATTGAAAAAGACCAGAGTGGCAAGGCTATTGTTATATTTGAAATGGACAATTCTGAAAAATTTATCACCAGCGAAAAAGTCCTGGTTGCTATTGGCAGAACGCCAAATATGGATGATTTGGATATAGAGAAGGCAGGTATTGCTTTAAATGAAAAAGGCAAAGGCATATCTGTTAATGAACACCTTCAAACGTCTGCAGAACATATATATGCTATCGGGGATGTAACGAATCGTATTCAGTTGGCGCATGTAGCCTCTCATGAAGGAATAGCAGTTGTGGACCATATTTTAGGGACGCCTTCTCATGTAGACTATGGTATGGTGCCCAATGTAATATTTACATCGCCAGAAATTGCATCTGTAGGTTTAACAGAAGAGCAGGCTGTGCTTAAAAATATGGACATATCGATTAGCAAGTTTCCTTTTCAGGCTAACGGAAAGGCGTTAACAATGAGAGAGGAAAAGGGCTTCATTAAATTAATTAAAGATTTGTCCAGTGGCAAAATAGTGGGTGCTTCCATTATTGGGCCCGAAGCTTCTGCACTAATAAGCACACTCACAATAATGATGAACAGCAATATCACTGAGGAAGAAATAATACACACTATATTTGCTCATCCCACTACGGGAGAAGCCATTCACGAGGCTGTTTTAGGTTTTAGCATAGGAGCACTCCACTTCGATGAATAAAATTGTCCTTTCCCAAGAGAATGATCCCTATTTTAATTTGGCCTTGGAAGAGGAGCTGTTGAGAAACGCCTGTCACGACGAAGTTACGTTATATCTATGGCAAAATGAAAAGACTGTAGTGATCGGCAGAAATCAAAACCCATACACCGAATGCGACATCGAACAATTAAAGAGTAATGAAGTGAGTCTGGCCAGAAGGATTTCGGGCGGGGGCGCCGTATATCACGACTTGGGGAATCTGAACTTCACCTTTATTTTCAAAAAGGAACAGGAAAACCTCGAAAAGCAATTAGAGGTCATTAAAGGTGCCGTTGAGAGCTTTGGATTAGAGGTAGCGTTATCTGGTAGGAACGATATAGTTTATCAGGGGAAAAAGTTTTCTGGGCATGCTTTTTACACAGAAGAAGGAAACGGATTTCATCATGGAACATTAATGGTGGAGGTCAACCTGGAGCAGTTGGAGAGAATATTAAAGCCGTCAAAATTAAAGCTGGAAGCAAAAGGAATAAGCTCTGTAAAAAGTAGAGTCATCAATCTGAAGGAGCTGAATAATGCTATATCTGTTGCCAGCTTGACGGAAGCGTTAATAAAAAGCTTCATGAACGTTTACGGCAACGTTGCTGCTCCGGTGAGATATAGTAAAATGACATATACACCTTTACTCATGGAAAAATATTTTGATAACAAATGGATTTACGGAGAGAGCCCCAAATACAATGTTATTGTAGAAAGAAGTACACCTTCAGGCAATATTCAGGCTTTTTTTAACGTGGAGCACGGAGTTGTGAAATTTTTGAAGATTTATTCTGACAGCTTAGCTATTTTGAATTTCGAAGAGTTTGAAAATAAATTCATAAATATAGATTTTCATCAAATCATGGAAAAAAATCTTCTTGAGGAAATTTTTCGGGATTTGCATGAGAATAGTTTTATATAAATTTGGCGGCGCTGATACGCTTTGATGCGATTGTGCCGTCCTTCTACTGGTGAAAAAAGCAATTAACAACCTTGAAAAGTACTCAACTAAAATAAATGAAACTGCACAGATGTACAGGAGCAATCATATACAGAGAAAGTAGGTATAAATACAACGCGTGAAGAATCTTCAAATCATTTAGATTCCACACCATCGTCTATAGTTTCACCTACTGCTACCATATGCATTTAATAGAACACAAGCAAAAGCATATGCACTAACTTATGCTATTAATAATAATTCGCAATACTGGACTTTCGATTAGAAGTACAGATACAATTCATGGCTATGGGAAGCCGGGACCAGAACATTTATACGAGGGCGATATAATTTCTTATGATAAAGGTTCTGACTATACCATGAATCATACAGCGGTAATCACGAACCGAGACACACCTTCTACACCACTGGTTTCATATCATACAACCAATCGAAAAAATGTAACATGGGATTTCTATATCATTAACACACCGGGTAATGTTATTCCATATTTCACACATATTTTTTAGAAAAAAGACGTTGACAATGGTACAATCTAGAGATTTTATAAATTCTGTTTGACTGAGGGAGAAATTACTAATGAGAAATAAAAGAAAGTTACTCCTTTCATTTATTCTTTTATTTGTTATTGCATATATCTCCTTTGGTGCATGGATTGCACATGATACCAAAATTATTCTAGAAGAAGCCATGAAGCGGAACGCCGATATGAAGTACATGAATAGTTCAGCATTTGAAAATATTAATCCAGTCGAACGTGGGATGACAGCGGATAGCTTTAAATATAGTAAAAGCTCTCATCATATTGGTTTTGTATTTCCGTTGCATTTCTTTGTAGTATCAAAAGCATTTGTAACTCAAGAATATAAAAATGATGATCTTGCATTTAGAGAACCTGTCAACGTAACACTAATATTAAAATCTGGAAAGTGGTATGCAACAAAAGTAAGTATTAAACCGTAGTTGGGATAACAAATCGAAAATTTATAAAGTACACAGAGATTGTATTTAAAGAATGATATAATTAATTTTGAACATACAAAATTAAACAAAAAATAGAAAACTATAATTGATGAGCAGATTACGCTTGATTCGGTCAAGGGTGCCGCAAACCCTTGTACAATACAAGCTGTACGGTAGAAATAATTTGTTTTGCTCTGGATGAACCAATGCACTTTACGCTCATTATCTCCTACTCCGTTACATTGACAAATGAGACCGGATTGGTGAAGCTATGATACAGCTCATTTATAACATAACTGTGTAGGGCTTTTCTCTGAGGATAGAAGCCAGCAAATGCTTGTAGGATTGCGTTCTAAGCGTATTCAAATGGATAGACCTCCTAAGTAAGAATGAGTGGACGTAATAAGGGGCTGATGCGTAAGAAGCTCCTACTCAAATCTGTTTGCTAACATTTTTGCTAACATGGCTGCACATACAAATTCCCGAACGCAGAGAGTATAGAACACAAAAAAAGCCCTTAACCCGCATGGTTAAAGGATTTGTATTAGAGCTTCCCGTGGTGTAGAAAAGGGGCTAAGAGGACTACTTCAAGACTTAAAATCCTGCGGTACGTGAGTACCTTACGGGTTCGACCCCCGTCCTCGGCATCACAGTGAAAACCTTGAGAAATCAAGGTTTTTTTGTTTTTTTATAGTTTGAATCTGTCGAGTTTCGGCTGCCGTCATTATTAAGCCCCAAGTCTACAGTTAGTCGTCACGTATTTTCCCCTCGTTTTTCTATACTTCCCTAGTAAGCTATCAATTAACGGAACAGGCAGCATTGAGCAAAATCATCAATCAAGCCCTACGCATATTTCCTAAATCATTCATAATCGCAACAACGAAATAATATTAGAGCCAAGGAATAACGCTAACTTTCGCATAGATGATGTGAACACAGCGCTTGAATTTAAATGCAAAATGTTCGCATGGTTATCAAGGCTTATTGCCAAAGGATTGAACAAGTAGTGGGCATCTCCCAAACTTCCAATATATGGTATGATAAATGAAAAAATAACTAAAGGAAGGTTCTCGAATAATGAATTCAGATATTAACAATTTGGTTATCGTAACAGAAAAATTAGAGCAATTCGGCATTAACTATTCCTTGGGTGGGAGCGGTTTATTACTAAGTTTAGGTCTATTCAATTCCGCTCATGATTGGGATATTATGACTGACGCACCTAAAGAAACTGTCATGGATGCTCTACGAAACTTCAAAGTTGAGGAACTAAAAAGTGGTGATTATCCTTTCGGAAGTGAGTATAAACTATTAATTCACAAAAGAAACCCTCAGGTTGAAATATTAGGAAACTTCTCGATTCATTCTACTAAAGGGCTTTGTAAAATGCCAACAGTTCCGATTTCGAGTTGGAATGGTGTTCAAGTTTCTGCTCCTGAAGTATGGTTTGTTGCCTATGCTCTAATGAATCGTACGGATAAGGCAAACCTGCTATTCTCATTTTTGAAGAACAACGGAGCAAGGAATGAAATACTTAACAAACTAATGAAAGAGCCACTACCTGATGAATTATCACACAACTTAGAGTCTCTAAATTCACATTAAGCACAATGAAGGATTCCAATATGGAAAAAAACTATTTCTCGAAGTGATTCTGCGAGTCGGAGACAATGTGCATTTAATGCACTAGGCAATTTGCAAATGGAACGTCTTGCATGAACGGATGCTTCTGGGATTTGCGTGGAAAGAGGGGCAGAACTATATGACTCATTGGAGTCTGAAACGTTTAGCCCTGTCACGGTGCGGTATTTACTCATATTTATATTGAGTCAAACTTTGGAGCATTGTAAATCTCTTCAATAATTTGAGAGCCAAACTCTTTAAGGTCTTCAATGTTCACGTATAAAAACAATCTTTTTCAGTGCTTGTCAATTCACAAGTTCTGGAGAAGAGTTTTTTATATGGAATATTTCATGAACCACCGTATATCGAACGTTACGTATAGTGTGTGAGAGATTGGAGTTCATTGATTATTGTCGAATAGCATCTTAATTTGTTGTATTATTGATTAAGCTAGTTTTCAAGAACCAAGGAGGGTTATAGTTTGCTTACACTGAGAAGGGCCGAGCCGCGTCAAAGTAAAAAGCTCAGTCTCACATCGCTGCTTACGGGCTTGGTTACGCTGGTGGTTCTACTAACCTCAAGCATTCTTCTGATCGGCTCTTACGAGTCCAAAAAACAATCATTGATGGAGACTACACTCCATCTGAATTACTACAACGCTGACCGAATGACTAAGACAATGGATTCCTTATTTCAGTCCATGCGCAGCAGTTTGGAATACAGCGCTGCCACACTCTCCGATGACGATGCCTCAACGCCGGAGCAAGTGGATGATTATTTGGAACTAATGCGCAATAGTAGCAATTACTTCAATTCTATCGCCGTGGTCGATGCCGACGGGCTGCTCCGCAACGTAGTACCGGCTAGTTTGGGGCCGGTAGGCGACCGTATTACTTCTAAGGCCGGTTTGGAAGCTCTGGCGATCAAAAAACCTTACATATCTTCCCCCTACATGACCTCGACCACCAAGAGACTAATCGTGTTTATGAGTCAGCCAATTTTCAGCAACAATGGTACATATCGCGGTATTTTGAGCGGCACATTTTATCTGCAGGAGAACAATATTTTGTCTATGATTTTTGGCGACAACAACGTGGACGATTCTGGCTCTTATTATTATATTGTGGATTCAAGCGGGCATCTGTTGTACCACCCGGATAAGCAGCTCATTGGGGAGGATGTCAGCAGTAACAAGGTTGTGCAGAAACTTATGAAAGGGGAAAGCGGGGAACAGCAAGTGCGCAACACCCGTAGCGTTGAAATGCTTGCCGGATACTCCAGCGTTCCTGCCAACGGATGGGGAATTGTAGTCGTTTCGCCGCTTAGTGTCATCCATTATCAACTGATGGGCCACCTTCGGACAATTCTCGGGTATTCGTTGTTTCCGTTCATTATACTCCTGATGGGCGTTATTCTCGTAGCGTGCAAGTTGGCCCGGCCTTTTGTCTACCTGGCAAATCTGGTGAGCAGGATGGGCAAGGAGAAGATTGTATTGCCGGAAGCGAAGCCACAATGGAGCCGAGAGGCAGATCTGCTGACCAAGGCTGTGTTGCTTGCCGTGACGGATATTCAGAAGCAGACGGATCAACTGACCCAAGAGGCCGCGACGGATGCTCTGACCGGTTTAAAGAACCGGAGATCGTTAGAGTATACGATGAGCCAGTGGATTGCCTCAGGGCAACCGTTTTCGCTCATTGTGCTGGATGTAGACAAATTTAAACTCGTGAACGACACCTACGGCCATCTCGTCGGCGACGAAGTGCTGAAACATGTAGCCAAAGTTATAGTTACCTCGTTTCGCCCAGACGATGTTTGCCACCGCTACGGCGGCGAAGAGTTCATCATCTTGATGGCCCACACTAGACCTGAGGAAGCCTTCACCGTAGCTGAAAGAGTCCGGCGGGCACTGGAACAAAGCAGGGGTCCAATCCCGACACAGGTTACGATCTCCCAGGGAATCGCCCATTATCCTATTCATGCATTGGAGCGGGAGGGGCTGCTGGAGAAGGCGGATCAGGCGTTATACTTGGCCAAGAGCAGGGGAAGAAACCGGGCGATGGTCGCTGATGTTTGAAACAATTGCTCGTAATATGCGGTACGTGCCCCGTCCTCGGCATACATAGTGAAAACCTTAGAAATACAGAATTTGCGTAGAAGCATATAAACCTCCTTTGCTGTATCTGACTAAATCAGATGAAGTAGAAGGAGGTTTTTTTCAATGGCTATATGCTTAACAAAAGATGAAAAGGCAGCACTAGCAACAATGGAAGAAGCATATGCTTGGTTCACAAAAATCAATAAAGAATTAATTTATATAGGAAAGGCAACAGGTAGCGGCGGACTAAGAAAAAGAATATGGTCGCAGCATTTAAATCCGGTGTATTTAGGATGTAGAACATCAAGATAATGGAGCAATTATATAAAGAAATTTTACAATTTTTTCTGATTATTTTTAACAGACAAGTACGAAGTGATGTACTCTTGGGAGTACATGCTGGAAGCCAAGATTTGAAAAAACTGTTGGATGAAATTTCAATAAGTTACAATGTCAATCTTTCTGATTTTATTGATGTTGAAGAAATGAAAGTTGATCTTTTCGTAAAGAAGGTGGCAACAAGGTTATAAGAAAGCGAGGGCACTCAGAATAAAATGTGAATTTTAAGCGGTTTTCTTTGTCGTATGGAGGGGTGAAATGACTAATGAGAATGTACGCATGGATAGGTGGGTTTATGTCTTAAGGCTTACAAATAACAAATAATATGTTGGACAAACTCCATATCTCAATAACAAGTTTATTGATCATTTTTGGGGTAAAGGTGCTGCTTGGACAAAACTCCACCCACCCGAAAGCATAATAGAAACTATTCAAATACTTAATTGCAATATGGATGAGGCAAAAGTTATTGAAAATAGTACAACAATTAAGTATATGAAGGAATATGGCTGGAAGATTGTTCGTGGCGGAGATTTAGTTGCGACTGAAAAATTGAAATTTTAAGGATACTTTTAAGATACGGTAAGAAGAAGTATAAGCTTAGCAGAATTTTATGATTCAATTAATTGATAATATTCCCGAGGAAAGAAAACCAGAGTGGGAGTATTATTATCGTTGGGTGTTTCATAAGAGTAAGTAATAAAGGGTTAGGTGTCGAAGCTTTAAGCACCGAAAAATCCAGTGTTATCAACGCTTTGGCGGAACAGGCAGACGCACAGGACTTAAAATCCTGCGGTACGTGAGTACCGTACGGGTTCGACCCCCGTCCTCGGCATCACAGTGAAAACCTTGAGAAATCAAGGTTTTTTGTTTTTTGAATTAGTTTCAAAAGGGAATTGTATTTAGAACAATTATTAAGCGCACAGGATTTACTCCTTTAATTATGGAGTTTTGTCATGAAAGGTACCCAACTTACTAGCAAGTTCCTCTTCCCCGGTTAAGACCTCGACCATGATGCCCGCCCCCAAGCGAAATCCATATTTGAAAATAGATGTTAACTCCATGCCATGAGTTTGAGCATATAAGTCTAATAACGCTTCCAACTCGTCGAACTCCTCCTCTGAAAGTCGCTCCTTCCAAATCTCTATGATTTCAGATGTTTAGCGCCATTTGAACCAATATGTTTTTTTAATTTCTTGCCAACGCATTAGATAATCAGAATGAGAGGCGACTGAATTGACAAAGAAGAGATGGCTAACTATTTTTATGTTGTTTATAGTCTTATTATCCGGTTGTGAAAAAAACAACTCAGATACTTTAAGCGATACACCAACAGCTAAGGATGAAGAGTATAATCTGATGATTACTAATAACAGTCCGTTGGATTTAAAAAGCGTAGTTGTTACTGTGGTGTCTATGAAGTGATAATAGAAAAAAACGAAGTATCTATCAAAAAAATTAAAGACAATGAATAGATTGACTGTAGGAAACAGATATCATCAATAACTTAGTCTCTTCTGAACAAAACACTAACATAAATGATATAGTCATTAATCTTTTAGATTTTCTAGAAGGTATGACAGGAGAGCTCCTAGTTAAGAATCCGATAAATTACTTGTTCAACTCTACTTTAGATTTAACAGGCATCGAAGATCAAATCGTTGCCCTATATGCCAAAGAAACGCCATCCTTTCCTATAATTCTACAGAAAGGATAACGTCTTTTTTGCTTTATGGGTAGTGTAAAACCTTAGCTTGATAGCGATGGGGTAGCGTCAGGAAAATACGGTTATCCTGACGCTACCTCGTATACAAGTTAAGTTACAAACAACTAATTTGAACTTAATGCATTATTGACAGTTGCGCTGTCTACGATTTGAATAAATTTTTTAACCTTATCATTCTCATCAAATTCATATAGATGGCAAAAGTCTGCTATAAATGATTTTCCTGTTGCTTTATACGTCCCACTATATTTCCCGTAGACGATAACAGTGTGATTATTAAACGCATAGATTTCATCTTTTGCAGAATAGCCATCCCATTCGGTTCCAAGGCGTTCATGTACGTTTTTCACTACTTCATTAGGACCTACATAAGTACCCGCATAAGGAAATCCAGCAGCTTCTGTCCAAGATACATTATCACTTAAATACATTTTGAAGGCATCCAATTTTCCTTCACCGGTTAATACATACGTTTCATGTAATAATTTTTGGTATATATTCATAACATTACCCCCAAGGAATTTCTTTCGTTACAACTTTTGCACTTAATTCTAATACGCCTTTATTTGCATAGCCTGGATATTCTGCTTCAAGCTTTGCAACAAAATCCGTAGAAGTTTTACTTTCTTCAGAAGCTTTAATTGCAGTTTTTAGATAATTGATAGTTGCAATAAGTGCTTGATTATCTAAGGATTTTTCAATTGAACCATGGCTTGGTACGATTATGTTAGCATTTAACCCTTGTAACACTTTCAAGTTCTCAATCCAAGCTTCCATTGCTTCTTTTGAGCTAGTATCTGCTATGAAAACATGTATTTCGTTAAATATATCAATGCCACCAATCAATAATTTCAATTCTCTGTTAAATAAGCTAGTTCTGTAATTATCTAAACCTACAAGTTCAAATGTTAAACCTTGAAAGTCAATAGTTTTTTCTGCAAATACTTGAGGCAATACAACATTGCTTGGTGCGTTTTCTCCAAGTGCATCTTTCCAGACTTTTAATTTACCTAAGACAGAATGAATAATATGTTCAACAGTAGATTCTGTGGCATACGCAATGGCTTCTGGATACGCTGCTTTAATACTTTCTAACCCAAAGTAGTAGTCCGGATCTCCATGAATAATATAAATTTTATCTAAATATAAGTTATTTTTATTTAGGTAATCAACAATTTCTTTCGAATCGGATTGAGTGAATTTCGCATTTATTAAGAATGCATGTCCTGCTTTTTCAACTAAGGTTGCAGTCACCATAAAACTATTTTCTTCAGAACTAAATATCGTCAATTTCACATCATTTTGATTCATTTCGATTGTTTTAAACATAGAATTTTATCTCCTTATTGGTGAAGTTATTTAAATTATTACATTTTATTTTTCCCTCTCAGCCGATATATTCTGTGGAATGATAAATGTTTTATACTTTTAATTAAAATCCTTGATAACAATCTTTAAAACGTGCTTCAATTTTATCCGACGTCATTACTCCGCCACCAATAGGAATTAATTGGTTATCCTTGTGTAGAAGTAAAGAGGGATAGCTATTTATACCAAGTTGTTGAACCGTGTTGAAATCATTTTGAACATCTATTATAGTTTCTTGAGATTTTAGTCGCTCTAGTACTTGTTCAGGATCCAAATGATGATCAATAGCTATCTTACGATATGTTTCAGGGTCACTCAGACTTTTTCCATTATAATAAAACGCTTTTTGCATGGCAGAAGTAAATTCTAACAAACGGTTCGGTGCTAATGAACGTAAAGCTGAAAAGCCAATTGCAGCATCTTTTGAATTCATTGTAAAAGTACCTTCTGACAACAAAGCCTGATATGAAGGACCAAATTCTACACCAGTAAGTTGATTAATTCTTTTATTACCTTCTGATATATATGAGAATTTTTTTATTGGCAGATTATCTAAAAATAATCCTCCGGATAAAACAGTTAACGGAATTTCAGGGTGATTTTTGTAAAAATCTCTAATACTTTCTGAAAATCCATAGCACCATCCACAATATGCATCCCATACATATATAAGAGTGTCTTGTTTTGTCTCCATTAAAAACGCCTACCTTTATTTTTTTATTATTAACCAATCTCGCTGTTACTTAGAAATTCTCAGCTAACTTTTTAGCGCGTAGAATTGCATCTTCTTTAATCTATTGTGCTTTTTCAGGCGCCCTATTATGCCCTTCAACATCGATTGCTTCAAAAGAAGGGACGCCAAAAAAATTCATAATTACCAAAAGATGGCGATGCTCCATTTCTAGTTCTTTAGCTGGACCTTCAGAGTAGGAAGCACCACGTGCTTAAATATGCAGTGCTTTTTTATCTTTAACAGGCACGGTCACTACCAGTTGTAACTATTCTAGTTACAACTAGAACGAAAGTCAATTCTTATTGACAAAAAAATTAACTTCCTATTTATTAAATCCTGCGGTAAGTGACTACCGTACGGGTTCGACCCCCGTCCTCGGCATACAGTGAAAACCTTGAGAAATCAAGGTTTTTTGTTTTTTAAGTTTCCAATTAAAGAGTGGGGCACACTGTACACATGCCGGTCCCTAAGGATAGAGACTACGGTCATTTATCAGGGGATGCAGGATATTGTCCACTAACGGACTCCGGAAGTGATTCTCGCCAAACAACTGATTCAGATGAAATCTACGATGATTGTATTGCAAAACTGAACGAAGTCGGCGCAGATAAAATGGAGTGGGAGTCTATTGACTGGTTAAAGTGAGAACATCGCTGTTCACTGGCAAGGATTATTAAATAGGAAAACCGCGATTCTTCCATTACTGGAGAGTCGCGGTTTTCGGTCATGACTGCTTCAGCGCTCAAGTCCCTTCTGTTAAGCTTTTTTTGTATATCAGCAGGGGAATTTCCCATGTGTTTGTTTTTATTTGGCAGACCTGATCTCATCTTGCAAAGTTATAGTACTTCCAAGGGCGGTGGCTTCATCGACCGCGAATGACAATCTGATGTCTGTTAAGGCATCCGCTAATGAGTATGCTGAAGTTCCCGTGTGCAGGAAGCTGGACATATTCAATAAGGCTTGTCCTATCCCAATCTCTTCATCAGAAAGGGGAGAGGGATGAAACGGGTTCTTAAATAGACTAAGCTGTCCTGCACGCAATTCATGCAAGGAGAGACTTTCCAGACTGCCTTCCTGTCCGCCTTGAATCCGATTAATGTTCATATACTCGGTCTCTTCGGTTCCCAGGCGGCGGATAATCTCATTATCGCGAATTTCCCCATGTGATCCGCGGATGAGTACCCGGTTGGTACGGAGGGGCGAGAAATATTGGGAGCGGGTGAAGTCAAGCACTGCACTTTTGCCGGAGGGAAACACCATAATCGCGATATCCTGCTGCTCTGTCTTCAGGTCATCTTCGGCCTCCCTCCCCCTATAAGAGAAGTCCATGATTGGAACCTCCAGCCGGCGAGCTGTGATTTCACATGCGGTGTCAGTGATCGAGAGCCATTTACGGATCAGGCTAATTCCATGATAACCATGCGCAACAGAGACTTGTACATGACCTACCTCGCCCAAATGTCCGGTTTGAATATAGGCGGTTCTTGCCTGATGGTGAGGCAGCAGCGGATATTGCTCGGCTACTTGAATCAGAGGAAAATCAAGGGCACTGGACCGAAGTAGTTCATATTCAGCCGGCGTGGAGGCGGTGGGTGTTTCGGCCAACACAGGTATTTGCAGCGCTGTAAGCTCCAACAGCAGTGAGGCGGCAGCGCTCTTGGACACCGCCAGGACCACAAAATCGCTCTCTGCCGCAAGACGTTCCATCGAGTTGTATACGGTCAGGTTCCATTTGTCGATCAGTGGCTGGTATTTAGCAGGGTTGCGGATCAATACACCGCTTACCTGAAATTGCTGCGGAAGCAGGTGAGCCAACTTAAGGTATATTTCCGCCCGCCAGCCGCTTCCGATTATTCCAAAACGAATAGGTCTGTTCATCGTTAAAGTACACCTCTAATGGTTGATTGATATGTATCATTATTGTATATGAAAAATGATAGCGTACATAGGATTATGTATAATGTGAAACGATTACTTTTTGTTGTTTTTAGCTAAACTATCTTGTGTATTTACAAACAAAGGAGCGATTATCCAATAACCGGATGATCGCTCCTTTGTATAATCCACTTATAAAATTTCAATCAATGACCCATTCCGTGATTGTTAACGGTGTAAATTGTGGAACCCGAATCGACAGCAGAAGCACTAGCAGAGGTAATCATTAAGCTGGAACTAATCAAGACTACGACTGTCAGCAAGAACATTTTCTTTTTCATTAGTAAACTCCCTCTCTATTATAGTTTTCATTATGTTGTGATGCACTTGGAGCTGTGATTGATTAGCATAGTCTCTAAGGATCTCAAATAATGCCGCTGCTTTCTTAAAGCCTGTATCATCTTTCAGCGTAATACTTATTTGAAAGGTTTCCAGAATTGTGTTTATTGCCTCACACATATTCTCCTGTTTGTAGTGGTACATCGCCAGTAAGAATTTGTAATCCACAAAATATCTTATACTCTCTTGAGTTCCTCGTGCTCCTATGTCGTTAGCGTTTATTTCGAATTCTCTCAGAATCCAATCTACGGAAAAGTTATATTTTATCGAGGATTCCAAGATAGTAATTAGTCCCGGTAGTAACTCTTCCTCAGCACTGTTTCTAATGAATTCAACATACTCCTCTAGGATTCCAGTCTTGCCTTCCAGAAGATCTAGCACGTAGGCATTGGCTTTTGCGATATTACGGTAATAGTTGACTTCATGATGACCTTCTTCATCTAACCCTTTGATCCAGCCTAATTTAGAATATTCTAAGATACACCTTCTAGCTTCAGAATAGTTACCGAGCTTTTGCAGTGCGATTCCTTTTGAACATAAGCTAAATCCAAAATAATAAGGAACACTCCGCTTCAGGTTTTGTTCTCTCATTGTGTCACTGCTTGTCTCATATATAATTGCAATCTGTGTGATCAGCTTGTCTGCAATTTCAATCATAGCATCCCAATTTTCCAATGAAAAAGATGCCTTAAGCATACACGTTAAGGAATCGGCATTTAATCCATTCAAATCCAACTTCAATGCGATCTTCCTTTCTTCAGCATATCATTCATCGGTTATTACTGCGACGTTTGTATCTTTAAATTATTCTTTATTTTACCAATATAGTAAGTGATTTTCATCACTGGAACAAGGAAACAAGTGTTTGTTTTATGATTGTCCAAATATAACCAGGGTACAGTGTTTTTACTAAGTTCCTTCGAATCGCAGGAAATATGTCTGTTAAGCTGTTTATTTGCTCCTCTGTTTTTGGGTTATTTGTACGTAAAATACCGAAATGTACCTATCTCTTACTGTACGTTCCGTATTTGATATTTAAGTAGGAAGATTTTATGGATCAATATTTTACTACTCAAGGTATAGATATTAAGATTGTATCCCCTTCCAATTAACTTTAAAATAGACTTCAAACAACGAGAAAAATCAAGCCAATTACGTTACAACAAGATCTGATAAGAAGAGGAGGAGGATATTATGAGTATTTATTATGATGACAGCCGCAAGGTGTTTCATTTACAGTCTGAGCAATCCAGCTATGTTATTGAAGTCGTTAGAGGTGAGCTTCCAGCGCATGTCTATTGGGGTCCTAAATTAGAAGGAATAGCGCAGCCGCTGAATTTGGTGGAACGTTGCTCCTTTAGCCCGACCTACACGATGGAGGATAAGAGAATCTCCCTCGACACTATTCCAAGTGAATTTCCGTCTTATGGAAATGGTGATTTCCGGGAACCAGCGCTTGAGGTTCATTTGGTAGATGGTACGACCGTTACGGATTTCCTTTATAAGAGCTATAAGATCAATAAAGGAAAGCCTGAATTAAAGGGACTGCCTTCCACCTATGTTGAAAGTGAAGAAGAAGCAGAGACATTGGAACTCTTACTTCAGGATGACAAATCCGGACTGGTTGCTGTATTGAGCTACACTGTGTTTAATAATCAGGATGTGATCACTCGTTCCGTGAGAATTGAGAATCAGGGTAAAGATAATGTAGTGCTGAAACGTGTATTGAGCGCGAATGTTGACTTCCATGATTCTGATTATGACATGCTGCAATTATCTGGTACTTGGACGAGAGAACGTCATATCCATAAAAGACCACTCGTGCCTGGTATCCACCGAATTGATAGTAAACGCGGCGCTAGTAGCTCCCAGCAGAATCCTTTTATGGCCTTACTTTCAAAAGATGCAACAGAGGATCACGGTGAAGTATACGGGTTCAGTCTTGTGTACAGCGGAAGCTTTCTTGCGCAAGCGGAAGTGGATCAATACGGAATTTCCAGAGTGGGTATCGGCATTCAACCGTTTAATTTTCAATGGTTGCTTGAACCGGGAGAATCCTTCCAGGCCCCTGAAGCTGTACTGGTAAGATCGAGTCAAGGACTTGGTGGATTATCAAGAACTTATCACCGTCTGTATCGGACCCGGTTATGCAGAGGCGAATTCCGCGATCGTAAACGCCCTATTCTCATCAACAACTGGGAAGCGACCTATTTTAATTTCAACGCAGATAAAATCAAAGAAATTGCTCAAGCAGGCAAGGATCTTGGCCTTGAACTGTTTGTCTTAGATGACGGCTGGTTTGGGAAACGAGACAATGATGATAGCTCACTTGGAGATTGGGTAGAGGATCGCCGCAAGCTTCCAGAAGGTCTCGGAAAACTTGGAGAAGACATTACGGCAATGGGCATGGAATTCGGATTATGGTTCGAACCGGAAATGGTATCACCAGAAAGCGATCTTTATCGTGAGCATCCGGATTGGTGTCTTCATGTACCAGGTCATAAAAGAACGTTGGCTCGCCAGCAGCTTGTTCTGGATTTATCCCGTAAGGATGTATGTGATTATATTGTCGATTCGGTTAGCTCCGTGTTGTCATCGGCTCCGATTACTTATGTGAAATGGGATATGAACCGGAACATGACGGAGATCGGATCTGCTCTTCTTCCAGCGGAACGTCAACGTGAAACGGCTCACCGTTATATTCTTGGACTTTATGATGTACTGGAACGTATCGTCACCCGTTTCCCGCATATTCTATTCGAGAGCTGCTCTGGCGGTGGTGGACGATTTGATCCAGGAATGCTGTATTATATGCCACAGACCTGGACTAGCGATGATACCGATGCCGTTGAAAGATTGAAGATTCAATATGGAACAAGTATTGTGTATCCTTCAAGTTCTATGTGTGCTCACGTATCGGCTGTTCCTAACCATCAGGTGCACCGTATCACACCTTTGGAAACACGTGGCCATGTCGCGATGTCTGGTAGCTTCGGTTACGAGCTAGATATGACCAAGCTCTCTGAGGCTGAGCGCGAAGATATCCGGAAGCAGGTTTCAGAGTACAAGGAACTGAGAATGCTGATTCAGTTCGGTGATTTCTATCGACTGCTTAGTCCATTTGAGGGTAATCAGACTGCGTGGATGTTTGTCTCCGATGATAAAAAAGAAGCCTTTGCCACGTACTTCAGAGTTCTGGCCGAGCCTAATGCACCTCTCCGCAGATTGCGGTTGAAAGGACTCGACCCAGCTAAGAACTACAAACTTGAGCTTAACGGTGAAGTATACAGAGGGGATGAGCTGATGCACTTCGGACTCTCCCTTCCACAGCTTAAGGGCGATTTTAAAAGCTTACTCTGTGTACTTAAAGAGGTTTAATAAAAAGAGGAGGAAGCCACCGGCTTGCTCCTCTTTTTATATGAATTAGTTTTCGAAAAACACATGTTTGGTTAGGAACGCTAGATCCTGTTCGCGGTACGTCGAAGGATTGACCCCAAAATAGGATCGGAAAACTTTCCCGAAATAGCTGGCATTGTCAAATCCGGTTTCCGTCGCGATCTGGTTAATGCTCAAATCTGTGGTTTTAAGTTTAGAAGCTGCCAATTCGATCCGCCGTCTTTTTAAATACTCAAAGGGTGAAAGATTGATGTTTTTTTGAAACAGTCTGCAAAGATGATGTTTGGAAACACCAACATGAGCGGCGACATCGTCTAAGCTTAGATTATTATTATGCAGATCCTCCTTCATAAATTGAATAGCGGCGTGAAGTTTGTCATTTTTTATAAAGGTAGTAAGCGAATTTGGTTTCTTGAGATATTTCTCCATGGACAAGATCCACTGAAAGACTTTTCCTGTTAAAAGATGCAAATCTCGTTCTTCATGAACCTGTATGTCCTTGAAGGTATTCCACAATAAATCGATCGAAACCGATTCTTGGGGGAGCTCTATAATTGGGCCGCAATGAGCAGTAAGTTGGTTCCAAAGTGAAATCGCTAAAGGACCCCGTAGATTGAGCCATAAAACTTCCCAAGGCTCGGTGCCTTCTTCCGGATAATAGTACCTGTGTATACTGGGAACAGTCACTAGAAAAGCTTTGCCCTTCGTTAGCCGATGAACAACCCCATCTATTTCAATTCTACCTTCTCCTGATAAGGTGTACTGAAAAATAACACAACTTCTCTCCGTCCGGTTCTGGCCGTTGAATGAATAGGCAGGTGAATCGAGCTGCTCCCAGCCGATAGAATCAAACAGAAGCATGGAAGCTTCTTCTTCCGAGCGAAAGGTGTAGGAGGAACGGAACATTAGCAGCTTCCTTTCTAGAAAGACTTTTGAGTATAGATCAATAATTTACTACTGTTATTTACTCTATCAAAGTGTAAACCTTTTTTGTTTTCTATTCAATCTCTGTTGAATACGCAATGCTGGATACGCATTTTTTATAGCACATGGATGCACTCAATTGAACTGTGATCTCGTTCGGTTTGAGTTAGATTATTCTCAGCTCTAGAAAAATAGATCCAGGTGTGGTGGGGGAAATTACCTCACCTTTTTTGTTGCTTAAAATTCCTGATTACGCATATAATACAAACAAGTGTTCTTATTTTTATGGAGGCGATCGCATGCAAATCAGCATCGGCCAAATAATTGAAATTATATATCAGGATAAAGCGAGAAATATTAGCCAGCGGAAAATTGAAATACACAGTATCCGTGACGGCCGCATACGAGCAAGCTGTCTAACTACAGGAACGCCTCGCATGTTCTTGGCAGTAAATATTCTTTCATGGCAACCCGTGCAGGAACAACGGCATGCCTAAGAATCGCGTCATTCTACTGTCTGACTGTCAGGCATTTTACGCCTCTGTGGAGAAAGCTGCCCACCCTGAATATCGAGATAAGCCTGTTGCAGTAGGAGATCCGGCAAGAATGAACGGTATTGTGTTGGCGGCCTGCCCGCTTGCAAAAGCAAAGGGGGTAACAACGGCTTCGCGTGTAGGGGAAGCTTTAGCGAAATGCCCAGAGCTAATCGTAATAAGGCCACGTATGGGGACTTACATTAAAGTATCACTCTTGATATCAGAGATTTACCGAACATATACCGATCTGGTAGAACCCTACAGTATCGATGAGCAGTTTCTGGATGTCACAGGATCGCTTGCGTATTTCGGAGGCTCGCTGCAGGATATGATTCATAAAATTCAGCACCATGTTTTACTGTCGACGGGAGTCTGGACACGGGTAGGTATTGGATCTACGAAGGTTATGGCAAAGATGGCGACAGATAACTACGCCAAAAAGATGAAGGATGGGGTATATGAGCTTTCTTTTGACCAACTAGAGACCACCCTTTGGAAACTTCCCGTGCAGGATATGTTTATGGTAGCGGCTAGAATGACCAAGAATTTTTGGCGTATGGGCATATCCACAATTGGAGACATTGCGCGAATGGAACTGCCAGAGTTTAAGCAACGAATGCGAACTACCATGGGCAAGCAAAGTGATATTCAAGCGGAATATTATTGGCAAACTGCGCGCGGGCTAGATCCTAGTCCAGTGGTCACAGGAATGCGTCATCAGATTAAATCAGTGGGACATGGCAAGGCTTTACGCTGGAATTTATACACCCGGCATACGGATATTGAGGTTGTGCTGCTTGAGCTCGTTATTGAAGTATGCCAGCGAGCCCGGCGGTATGGTTATATGGGATCGGTAGTGTCTATTTCAGTTTTGGAGACGGACGGAGAGCGTTCAAACGCTTACGAGCGTCAGATGACATTGCCCGAACCAACATCACTAACGCACGAAGTAGCTGCTGCAGCACAAAAATTATTTGCAGACAACTGGTCGGGCCTTCCCATAGGTCGATTAGCGATTTCCTTGTCTAACCTATCAGATGATAGTGTCATCCAACTTACACTCTTTGATGACAGGATTCGGGCTTACAACAAAGAACGTGCAATCGATCAAATAAAAGCTCGTTATGGCAGTAAAGCTCTAATTAGAGCTTCATCTATGCTTGAATCCGGTGTTGCCCTAGAAAGAGCTGAACAGATTGGAGGTCACTTTAAATGAGTAAACTTGAGGGTAATGAACGCTGGAAAACAAAAATGATCATGACCGAGCATGTTGAGCAGTACGAGGAACAACAGCGTGAGCACCCAGATAAAATGATAACTATGGAGGAACGTACGATGGTTCGTGATCTCATTTTGCTTCCTTACATAGATACCATGGTTAGCAAGAGCCTGAAAGAGATCGAGCCCTCCAGCAACATTCTTAAACGCGCCTATTTGATGGCTGGTCAAGCCATTCAACGCCGGATCATGCAGGATACTTATCAGCTGCAAAAAGAGCTGAAACAGCGGAATATCAGGGTGCTGGCAGATGAACAGGAGGAATTCCTGGTGTATTACAAAATCTTTTGCCGAGGATATCAGGAACGCTTTGGATTAACTCGAGATGTTATGCGTACAGAGATAAGCTTAAGGTTGACTAAATACACAGCTGAACTCGGAGCAATATTAAAAGATCACTTGAAATAAAACAAGGCTTTGTCAGTGATTGTACTGGCGTGGTCTTGTTTTATGTGAACCGGAAATTAATCCCGGAAACCTTCTACTGATGGAATAATCGCCCAGGGATATGATAAGCTCATGTAGAGTTATCATATCCCTAAACAGAGGAGGGAAATCTATGAGCCGTTTGATCACAGGGAACACTTATTATGGATTTCAGGTCGTTAATGAGGAATTTATCCGGGAGAACGAATCCAACGTATTCACGCTGGAACATCTGAAGAGCGGCGCCAGGCTGCTGTTCGTGCAGAATCAGGATGACAACAAGGTATTCAGCGTAAGCTTCAGGACCCCACCTGAGGATAGCACGGGGGTCTTTCATATTTTGGAGCATTCCGTATTATGCGGTTCAGAGAAATATCCGGTCAAGGAACCTTTTGTAGAATTACTGAAAGGCTCAATGCAGACGTTCCTGAACGCATTTACGTTTGGGGATAAGACAATGTATCCAGTGGCGAGCCGGAATGATCAGGACTTTTCCAATTTGGTGGAGGTTTATTTGGATAGTGTCTTTCAGCCGAATATTTATAAGCAACAAGAAATTTTTGAGCAAGAGGGCTGGCATTACGAGCTTCAGCATCCAGAAGATGAGCTTATCTATAAAGGCGTGGTTTACAACGAGATGAAGGGTTCTTATTCCTCGCCAACTACGGTATTGATGGACCGAATCAAAAAGTCATTGTATCCGGACACGATCTATCGTCATTCTTCAGGTGGAGATCCACAGGAGATTCCTGCGCTTACCTATGAGCAGTTTCATAAGGCGCACAGCAATTATTATCATCCGTCCAACAGTTATTTTTATCTCTACGGTGACGTTAATATTGAAGAAAAGCTGCAATTTATAGACCAAGAATATCTTAAGTCTTATGAACGAAACAGCTTCGATACGTCCATTCCCCTTCAACAGCCCATTGGAATGACGGAGCTGGTAGCGGATTATCCGATTCTGGAAGCAGAAGCAGCCACAGACAAAACTTATTTGAGTCTGAATTATGTGATTGGAACCTCTACAGATCGGGAACTGAACCTGGCTTTTGATATTTTAAAAAGCATGCTGATGGACAGCAACGCAGCTCCACTCAAGCAAGCCCTGCTCGAAAGCGGACTGGGCAAAGACGCGTTTGCTTTTTATTCCGACAGTATGATCCAGCCGCTGCTTGGTATTACGCTGACTCATTCCAATGCCTCCTCCAAAGATGCTTTCGTGGAGCTGGTGAAGACTACATTAAAGCGTCTAGCCCAGGACGGACTAGATGAGAAGCTGGTGCTGGCAGCGGTCAACAGCAAGGAATTTGAACTGCGGGAAGCGGACTTTAACCAGTATCCGAAGGGTCTTACTTACAATATCGAAGTGATGAAGTCCTGGCTCTATGACGGTCAGCCGACTACTCACATGCGCTATGAAGAGGTGCTCACGGCCATTCGGGAAAAGCTTGCAGACCGTTATTTTGAGAAGCTGATTGAGGACTATTTGCTGAACAGTGATCATTGCAGTGTGGTGGTGCTGAACCCGTCCAAGACGATCGCAGCTGAAAAGGAAGCATCCACTCAGCATCAATTGAGTGAATACAAAGCGTCACTGCAACCCGATCAGTTGGAGCAGCTTGTTCAGAGTACACAGCATCTTCTGGCACGGCAGAGCCGTCGGGATGCAGCCGAAGATTTACAGAAGCTACCGAGTCTGTCCCTTCAGGACATTAACCGTAGTGCAGAACCACAGGTGCCGACCTATGAACATTTCCATGAGGGCATAAAGGTGATCCACCATGAGGTAGCTACCCATAAGATTGCCTACTGCAAGCTTTATTGGGATACGAGTGTTGTAGCTCCTGAGCGAATTCCTTATTTAGTACTGCTTGCAGAGGTGTTGGGCCAAATGGAGACTGCCTCCTACAGCATTGAAGAGCTCACCAGTGAAATCGGGATCAAAACCGGAGGCATATATTTCAGGAATGAGCTCTTTGGCGCTGCAAAAGCTACGGGGGCGAGTTATCAGCCTAAATTCTCTGCGCTGGTGAAGGTGATAGAGGGGCATATTGCTGAATCACTGGATCTGCTGCGAGAGATACTTTATACAAGTGCGCTCGACAATTTGACCAAGCTGCAGGAAATCGTCCGCCGGGAAGCCTCGCAGATGGAATCGATTCTGAATCAAAGAGGGAATGAGATTGCGGCCAGCCGCCTGATGTCTTATTTCTCGGATATGGGAGCGTATCAGGAACAACAGGGCGGCGTTACTTATTACCGCTTTATCCGCGAGCTTGCCGAGACGTTCGATCAGCAGGGAGCTCAGGTGGCAGACACATTGAAGGACATCTGTGGGGATTTGTTCAATAAAAACAATCTGATCATCAGCGTGACTGGAACACCTGATTTATATGAGGAATTCGCTAATAATGTTGCGAAGCTGGATATCCAGGATCGGCCAGTGGTGAGTATGCCTAAGATTACAGCGCAGGAACATGCGGACAATGAAGGATTTATGTCTTCCAGTCAGGTGCAATATGTGGTCAAGGGATACGACTTCACTAAGCTAGGATTCACGTATTCCGGCAAAATGCAGGTGCTCAAAAAAATCTTGAGCCTCACCTATCTGTGGAATGCCGTGCGTGTGAAGGGCGGTGCTTATGGCGGGAACCTGGTTCTGCGCAGAGATGGGATGATGATGTTCACTTCCTACCGTGATCCGAATTTGCAGGAGACGCTGGAGGTTTATGATCAGGCTTATCGATTTGTTGAGGGGTATGGAGCAGATCC
Source organism: Paenibacillus etheri (assembly GCF_001012825.1). Taxonomy (GTDB): domain Bacteria; phylum Bacillota; class Bacilli; order Paenibacillales; family Paenibacillaceae; genus Paenibacillus_AQ; species Paenibacillus_AQ etheri. The sequence continues at coordinate 36,689 of NZ_LCZJ02000054.1, read as the reverse complement.
CGATGAGATGACCAAAGCGATTATCGGCACCTTGTCCATGTTGGACCAGCCACTTAGTCCCAGTGCTCAGGGACGGCGGGCGGACCGGCATTATTTTGAGCAGGTGACGGAGGCCGAACTGCAGAAAGAACGGGATGAAATCTTATCGACAACACCGGAAGACATCAGACAGTACACCGATTTACTTAAGGCTGTGACGGAACAAAATTATTTCACAGTGGTTGGTAATGCGTCCAAGTTGAAATCGACAAAAGCATTATTCGGAAGTTTAGAGGAACTTGTGAAGTAAGTTCCTCTACTAGCTCCTTTTCAGTACTTGTCTACTCGACAAGTGCTGAAAAGGAGTTTTTTATAAGTTGAACTAAAAAACATTCTAAAGTAGAACGGTATACAATCAAGAAGTCTGGGGACAACAGCGGCCGGAAGTCCAAACATTCACCGTAGTCACGAACTTACCTTAGTGGAAAAATATTAAATTGAACTCATTTAGTTAGAACATTTACAGTTAGGTTTCTAACTATTATGTTAATGGTATTACTTAGAGTTCTAACTAATCTTTTCTAATTTGATTCGTGAGATCGGGATGAAGATAAAAGGTACTGCCGATGCCAGGCTAAATGAGCTAGGTCTGAATTCACAGCAAGGACGTATGATCGGCTATATTTTTGAGAATCAAGAAAAAGGTGTTATTCAGAAGGATTTGGCGGAGGTTTTTAATAGAAAAGGGGCGAGCATCACCAGCATGCTTCAGGGGTTAGAGAAGAAAGGCTATATCAAGCGTGTCACTCCTGAGAACGATGAACGGCAGAAGAGTATTTTTGTTTTGGAAAAGGGTGCTCTTTTGGTCGAGGAGTTCAATGAAATTTTCTCTGAGGTTGAAGCAAGCATTACAAAAGCACTCAGTCCAGAAGAAACTGCAGCCTTAAAGTCTTTACTGCAAAAAGTTAATTCAAGTCTATAAACGTTCGTAGGGTTAATCATGGACACTGGTGGGGATGGAAAAGATGTTGTAGAGGTTGCGTCCGTGTAAAACGATCTGTATTATACGTGGAAAAATAGAAATGTAGTGGATGGCGGGAGCTTGGCTCGCGCTTTTTTGCGTTATCCCAAGAATTCGCAACTTAAGGATCGGTAAAATTAGTTCCAAAATGAACAATTATAGTTCTTATGATTAATGCTTACTTTTTCTACAATTATGGATAAGTAAAGGAGGAGAACTATGATACGAAAATTTCATCTTAAAATGGATACGCGCGAAGCAATCGCTGGGTATTTATTCGTCGCTCCACTGATGTTGGGGCTGATCATCTTGACGTTGATCCCGGTGCTGGGCTCACTGTTGTTAAGCTTCACGGACTGGAACTTTGTGGCTGGTTTAGGGGGGATCCGGTTCGCAGGCATGGATAATTTCATAAGGCTGTTTCATGATGATGCTTTTATGAAAAGCTTGCTGAATAATCTGCTCTTTATTATCACGGTGCCGGTTACCATTATCGTTGCTTTGCTGTTAGCGATCTTGATTGATAAACAGGTGTTCCTGAAGGACTTGTTTAAAGTGATTTATTTCCTTCCTTACATCTCCAGCGTAGTCGCCATCGCTATGGTTTGGCAGGTTATGTTTCATCCTTCGTTAGGACCCGTCAATCAATTCTTGATGTCACTGGGATGGAGTAATCCGCCCAAATGGCTAGCTGATATCCATTATGCTTTGCCATCGCTGATGTTAATCCAGATTTGGATTCAGCTCGGTTACAACATTATTATTTTTATCGCTGGGTTACAGAGTATTCCGAAGGATCTTTACGAAGCAGCTGATATTGATGGGGCCAATAGCTGGCGGAAATTCCGCAATATCACGGTTCCTTGCATTTCGCCAACTACCTTTTTCCTGCTGGTTACAGGGGTCATTGGTTCATTTAAAATTTTCGATCTGATCCAGGTGCTGACACAGGGTGGACCGGCCAACTCCACGACCGTTATCGTATATGAGCTATATGACACTGCCTTCAATCAATTGAAGACGGGTTATGCCTCAAGCATGGCACTTGTCCTGTTCCTCATCTGCCTGATCATAACAGCCCTGCAGATGTTAGCGCAAAAAAAATGGGTCAATTATTAAAGGCAGAAAGGAGAAATTACAGTGAGAAAAGAGCTTCTATCCAGAACCTTCTGGACAATCGCAATGGGACTGCTAGGTATCGCATTTCTTTTACCGTTTCTATGGATGTTGTCCACTTCCTTTAAACTAGAGAAAGATGTGTTTAATTTTCCAATACAATGGCTGCCGCAGCAGTGGAACCTCATTGAGAATTATAAACAGGTTTGGTCAGGTGATTTCGCTCGGTATTACGGAAATTCCATTTATATTACGCTGGCTACGACTATAATTAATGTGCTGATATGTGCACTGGCTGCTTATGGGTTCTCCAAGCTGCGTTTTCCGGGTAGAGATGCGATGTTTGTAGTTGTATTGGCACTTTACATGGTTCCTCCGCAGGCTTCGCTGGTTCCACAGTTTCTACTGTTTAACTGGCTGAATCTGATTGATACGCATATAGGATTGATCTTAATTAACAGCTTTAGTATTATCGGTGCGTTTATGCTCAAGCAATTTTTTATGGGGGTAAACAACGAGTATCTTGAATCGGCGCGGATGGATGGAGCAGGTCATTTTCGTTCTTTTCTACAAATTGCATTTCCGCTGATCCGTCCCGCTGTAGCTACTTATGCTATTTTGCGGTTTATCTGGACCTGGAACGACTATCAGTATCCACTCATTTTTTTGAAATCTAAAGAGCTGTTTACTATTCAGTTAGGTATTCGGTTGTTTGGGGACCAATACGGGGATGTCTATTCCCTCATGATGGCTGGTGCGGTATCTGCAATTCTGCCGCTGCTGATTATCTTTGCTCTCGGCCAGAAGCAGGTTATTGAGGGGATTGCTCTCGGAGGCGTGAAAGGATAATAAAAGTCAAAATAGTTTCTCTTCGGTAGAATATGAGAACTTTCCTTATCTATCCTGCATGTTAGGATGTTCATGTAAGCAGTTACATAGTACTGGCTGTAAAGCGAGGTATACCCAACACATTTATAGGAGGGTCTATATGAAAAAGAAATTATTATCCGTGCTTGTTATCTCATCGATGGCGTTGTCATTGGCCGCTTGCGGTGGAAATGCGAAAACAAATAATGCAGGAGCGACAAATGCGCCTGATGCTGGTGGAAGTAAGGAGCCTGCAGCAGAGAAGGTTACACTGAAGCTGAGTACCTGGCAGACGGAAGCTAAAGCGAAGTGGAGTACGATTATTGCAGAGTTTGAGAAGACGCATCCTGATATTCATGTGGAAGTAGATTTGTTGAATGAAAAAGGTGATTCTGTAGCCTCCATGCAGAAGCTCGATTTGATGGCGGCTGCAAGTGATCCGCTGGACATTGTAGAACTTCCTTATACCAACTATTCGCAGCGTGCAGATATCGGTTTGTTAGCACCGATGGACGAATATATTGAGAAAGAAGGATATAAGCTCACAGATGAATACCTGGTGGACACTTCGGTCAATGGTAAAATCTATGCGCTACCGTCTTCCATGCAGCGCTGGTTCGTGCTCCTTAACAAAGAAATGTTAGATGAGGCGGGTTTGCCGGTTCCGACCGACTGGACCTGGGCGGATTTCGAAGAGTATGCGAAAAAATTGACCAAGGGTGAAGGTGCGACGAAGCGTTTTGGTGCATATCTGCATAATTGGCCGGATTATTTCCAGCTCCAGCTAATGAGTAAACCTGAGAATAATACATTTCTGAAAGCTGACGGAACCTCCAATGCGCTGGACCCGCAGTTTAAGGCTAATTTGCAGATGATGAAGAAAATGATGTACGAAGATAAGAGTGCCACTCCTTATGAGGATATTATTTCGCAGAAACTTGCCTACCGGAATCAGTATTTTAATGGTTTAGCAGCGATGCTTCCAATGGGAGACTGGATGGTTGCGGAATCGGGCGGTACGGAGGCCATTCCGGCAACTTTCGTTACAGCGTTTGCTCCAATCCCTCGATTGGATAGTGAGAGCAAACATTACTCACCTGTTCAGCCAACCTATATGGGGATAGCTGCTAAATCTAAGAATAAGGAAGCTGCTTACACCTTTGTGCGCTGGTATACCTCAGAAGGACTGGAAATCGGCGGACGTGTCTTCTCTGGCTGGGCGAAATCGGATACGAACAAATTGGTGGATACGATTGTGAATGGTTCTAAGGATTCATCTATGATTGATGTCGATTCCCTGAAATATACGATGGAGAACTCGACACCTGGTGCGACGCAAGTTCCGGCTAAATATGCGGATGAAGCTAAGAACAACGTTATTCCAGAAGCGGAGATGTATCTCCTTGGCCAACAGGATCTGGATGTCACCGTTACCAATATCGATAAGAAAATATCGGAAGTGGTTCAGAACAACAGCGGAAAATAGGCGGAGACTGATTGTACGCTTCCTAAAGGGGGCTTATAATGTGGGGGCAGGATAGCATTTCTGCCTCCTGCTCCAAATTTAAAACAGATATGGGGCCTGTCATCCGTGTTTAGAAAGCATCAATCACTTCGAATGAAACTTGTCTGGTCTTCAATGATTTGCGTACTGATCCCGCTTGTGTGTATTTACATGGTTACAGATTATTTAACCAAGGATCTGATTCTGGAGAAGGCCGTTGGCAGCGCAAGAGAATCTCTTAATGCGTCCAGTGCCAATATGAATGCCGTTTTTGAACAAACGCTGGAGCAGTCCAATTTCGTGCTTCAGAACAGTGAAATCAGGCAGATGATGTCTGCTGATCCAGAGACGCTCCATTCAGCGAAGGAGATCATCCAGTATAACCGTATGTCGCGGATGCTGGATGATATGTTCGTTCTTTCTGAGTATTTGAAAGTGACGCTGATCGGAAAGAATGGATTTATTTATACCAGTTATCCTTATAGCGACTTTAATCCGAAAACCTTTTACAGCGAGCATTGGATGTCGCTACTGAAACAAACTCAGCCCATTTCGACTTTCTGGAGAGCGGAGCGCGACACTTACTACAATTATTCTGATAAGGCCTCAGCCAATTGGGTAACGATTGCGAGACCTATACAATCGACCTCCAGCAGCACGATCGGATATATGATTATCAACATTAATGAGCGCAAACTCCGCCCTTATCTGAACAATGATAATGGTAAAGAGATGATGCTTTTAGACGACAAGGGAACTGTAGTCTCGCATGCTGATAAGGCCCGAATTGGTGAAACAATGACGTGGTGGAAAAAGGATGGTGAGCTTGATACTGTCGAGATCAGTGGGGAGAAATTTTTGTATGTAGACCAGGAACTGAGCAGCAACAAATGGCAAATGGTGAGCATTATCCCTATGAAGGCGGCATTGTCAAAGAATAAACAGATTTTATTTATCAGCTTAGCTGTACAGATTCTTTTCTTTAGCTTGTTTTCCGTGCTCTTAACCGTTCTAATCTCTAAGCTAACTCAACCTATCGTAAAATTGAGTGCTTTTGTAAAGCGAATAGGTCGTGGTCAATTGGATGAACGTTCGCTAATCCGTGGGAATAATGAGGCGGCACAGCTGGCCCGTACCATCGACCAAATGCTAGATCGAATCGAGTCCATGATTGAACAAATTACCTATGAGCAAACAGGAAAAAGAAAAGCCGAACTAGAAATGCTGCAGGCGCAGATCAATCCGCACTTTATGTTTAATCTGTTGAATTCGATCCGGTTAAATATTCTGATGCAAGGAGACAAGGAGAACGCCGAGCTGATCGGTTCGTTGTCGTCTTTGCTCCGTATGACCTTTAACAGAGACAATGAGTTTATCCCGCTTCGTGAGGAGACAGATACGATATCTCATTATGTGACTTTGATGAATTTTCGTCATGCCAATCAGGTTAGGCTGGAAATGAATTTAGCAGACGGATCTGGTGAAGCGCTGGTGCCTCGGTTTATGATTCAGCCTATGATCGAGAACGCCATCATCCATGGATTCGAGCAGTTTGGTGGCGAGATCTTTATTGGAGCTCGTATTATTGCAACTACGGGAACGCTGGCTATCACCATTAAGGACAATGGGATCGGCATGACACAGGAGAATTTAAAAAGACTTCGTGAAACCGCATACAGCAGCGAGCAAATTGCAGAAGAGGACAGAAAAGGGTTCTCCGGCATAGGCTTACGCAATGTGGCCCAACGTCTCAGTATGATTTATGGCGCTTCTTTCAAGCTGAATATTCAGAGCGAATCTGATGTGGGCACGGAAATTTGTCTGGAGTTTCCACTGAATGATGGAAAGGTGGGTGTGGTGAATGCTGACGGCAATTTTGGTGGATGATGACTATCCGGTTATCCGTTATTTGTCGCAGGCTGTACCTTGGAGCGAGCTCGGTATTGAACTCGCCGGATGTTATTATAGCGGACTCGAGGCTTGGGAAAAAGCACAGCAGAATCCACCGGATCTGATCATTACCGATATTGGCATGCCCAAGATGAACGGACTGGAAATGCTTGAGAAATTCAGAGCAATGAAGCCCGGAATCCGTGCGATTATTCTGTCCTGCCACAACGAATTCAAATACGCTCAGCAGGCGCTGAAATTAAACGTAGGAGAATATATTTTAAAAGAATCACTGGATATCGAGCAGCTGGAGCATGCACTTAGAACACTTGTGAAGGAAGTAGGTCTGAACAGGCAGCAGCATACCGAGATGCTGGTATATAAGCAAAAGCAATCACAGAACCGTGCTGCGCTAAAAGAAAAGTTTCTAAAAGATACGTTGTACCAATCTTGGGACAAGGCGGCTTGGATCGAGCAAGCCCGGTCAAACGGAATTATGATTCATGCCAAGACCTACATTCCAATGCTTATAGTGATTGACCGTCCAGAGGAAGCCTCGCGGGTGCGCCTTATGAGTGAATATACGATTTCTTTTGCCGTCGAGAATATTATGCAGGAAGTGCTTGAGGCTGATCACAGTTTATTTATTTCGAGAAACAGCCATAAGGAGATTGTTATTCTCTTCTGCAGCGACCAGTCTTCCAGAGACCACCAAGCGATCTATCATTCCATACAAAATGCAGCCTCTGCGGTACAGAAATATCTCAAGCTGTCTGTTTCCTGTATATTTGGCGCTGAGGCGCGCAGTCCTGAGGAAATTCGCGGAACTCTGCAGCGGATGCTAAAGGAGAAGATCCATCGGTTTTATTTTCCAGCGGCAGGCATCCACCGTTTTGAAGAGATCAGCTTTTCGAGGGATGATATTTATGCCGAATATGGAAGTGTGTACGCTGTTATTAATGATGATATTGCCCTAAACAGGGAAACAGAGCTTCGCGTTCATGTAAAGGAATGGAGAGAATGGGTGGCATCGCAAAAATTCCATCCAAATGAAGTCAAGGAATGTGTGCTCCGTTTGCTGATGGATTTGCAAATGAAGACAAAACAGCTGCTGCAGTCTCCATTGCCAATGGCCGAAGAAAAGCTGTTTAGCGTGGTGGGTGACATTGAAACCCTCGAGCATTTGGAAGATTGGCTAGTTCAGTACTTGGAAGAATTAGCGCGGAAAATAAGTATATTCTCAATCAAGTCCAAACGGAGCGAGGTTATCAAAGCCCAGCAGTTCGTGATCAGTCATGTAACGGAGAAAATAACGCTGGAGGACATGGCTGGACGCCTGAACTTGAATGCCAGTTATTTCAGTCGCCTCTTCAAACGGGAAACAAACCAGAATTTCATTGAATATGTAAATATGCTAAAGCTTCAGAAGGCAAAAGAGCTGCTTAATCAGTCTGGAAAGACTGTGGAAGAGATCTCCGAGTATCTGGGATATGCCAACAAAAGTTATTTTATCAAGCTGTTTAAACGGGAAATGGGCATGAGACCCAGTGAATATGCGGCTTGGCATTGAGTGTGGATTGGAGGAACCATTACTGTGGAACTGAAGGGTACTAAAAATGAATTACAAATGTTCTTAAATGAACTATATACTCCGCTGGAGAGTCGATTTACTTCTGGATGTGCAGGAATCGATATGGGAGCTACAGGATCAATATACAATGAAGCTACCGCGCTTATGGAGGCCTTCGCCCGTCCGTTATGGGGGCTTGTTCCCCATGCCAGCGGGGGAGGGGAAAGTGCACTTTGGCCCATGTTCCTCGAGGGGATCATTAATGGGACTGACCCTGAACATGAAGAATACTGGGGTGAATTCTCGACCAAAGACCAGCGTATGGTGGAACAGGCAGTGCTGGGACTGGGGCTTGCTCTTGCACCGCATAAGATATGGGAGCCACTGAGTGATGATCAGAAAATGCAGGTATATAACTGGTTGAACCAGATCAATCATGTGGATCGTTCGAACCCGAATAACTGGCTGATGTTCACGGTTCTTGTGAATGTGGGCTTTAAGAAAATCGGATTGCCCTATGATCAAGCAATAATGAATGATTATTTGGAGAAGATTGATACCTACTACTTGAGTGATGGCTGGTATTCTGACGGGCTGACCGATCAGAGAGATTATTATATTGCTTTTGCTATGCATTATTATACGCTGATATATGCTAAATTGATGGCGGATGATGATCCTCAGAGGGCTGCAGTTTACCGGGAAAGATCTGCGGAATTTGCTAAAGATTTTATTTATTGGTTTGCTGAGGACGGAAGTGCCATTCCTTTTGGACGTAGTCTGACCTATCGTTTTGCGCAGGTCTCCTTCTGGAGTGCACTGGTGTATGCCGAGGTCCTTCCTTTTTCATATGGCGTTCTCAAAGGAATTATAATGCGTCATTTTCGTTGGTGGTTTGAGAAGCCTATTATGGGAATAGATGGACTACTAAGCATCGGATATGCTTACCCGAATCTGGTAATGACAGAGAACTACAACGCCCCCGGATCACCGTATTGGGCCTTTAAAGCTATGCTTATTCTTGCCTTGCCGGATGATCATCCTTTTTGGCAAGCGGAAGAAGAACCACTACCTGTATTGAAAGATCAACTGCGGCTCCAAGAGGCGCGTATGCTGGTCTGTCGTCCGGAAGGAAATAAGCATGCTATTGCCTATACCTCAGGTCAGATGGCTAACTTTGATATGGCACATAGCGCGGCTAAATATTCGAAGTTTGCATACTCTACGTTATTCGGTTTCAGTGTGCCGAAGGCGGGTTACGGGTTAGTTCAAGGCGCCTACGATTCTACACTAGCACTGTGTGAATGCGATGAACATTACCGCGTACGCAGATTCTGCGAGACTTGGGAAATTGGAGAGAGTTATGCATATTCCCGCTGGCATCCATGGAACGATGTACATGTGCGGACATGGATTATTCCAGCAGGTCTATGGCATGTCCGTATTCACAGCATTCACAGCACCCGGCATCTCGACGTAGCGGAGGGTGGATTTGCCATTGGCCAGTCTGCTGGATTCTCGCGCAGTGATCGGGAAACCATTCATGTATCTAACACTGCTGTCTCGGTACAATTGCCCTGGGGAATCAGTGCCATACATATGCTAAGCGGTTTTGACCGGGGGGAATGCGTGCAACCCGAACCGAATACTAATCTGCTGAAACCGCGGACGTTTCTTCCGAGCTTGTGTTCCAGAATGGAACCGGGAGATCACGTATTGATATCTGCTGTCTTCGGAGCAACGAATACCCCAGAGAACCAGGAGAGTCTGGCTTCACCACCAATTATTCAGCAGCAGTCGGACGGAAGGATTGTTATCTACGATCCTCGTAACCATGCAGTACTTCATACGGTTGATTTATCGGAAAGGAGAGATAAAGATGTGGACAACGGCAATTGAGGATGCTATTCGCAAGATCGGGAGTAATATCGTAGGCCATCCGGGCCAACTGCCTCATATCGCAGAGGGGCAACAATACGAATGGGGAGATAATGACGATTGGATAGAGGGATTCTACGTTGGCATGATGTGGCTTTCTTATGAATATAGCAAAGATTCATTCTATAAGGAGGCGGCAGCTTCTTGGTTAGGAGACTTCAAGCATCGTCTGGATCATCATATCGCCCTGGACCATCATGATATTGGTTTCTTGTACTCACTAACTGCGGTAGCAGAGTGGAAAATAACAGGCAGTGAAGAGGCGCGAGCTGTCGGTCTGCAGGCTGCGGATACGCTATGCAAGCGCTGGCGTGAACCAGCTGGGATTCTTCAGGCCTGGGGTTTAGAGAGTGATCCTGAGAATGCGGGACGTATCATTATTGACTGTTTGATGAATTTGCCACTGCTGTTCTGGGCTACAGAGGAAACGGGGGACAATCGCTATTATGATATAGCTCTTCAGCATGCGATGAAAAGCCGTAAGTTTCTTGTGCGTGGGGATGCGTCCTCTTACCATACTTTTTACTTTGATCCGGCTACTGGAAGTGCAATTCGTGGAGGAACACATCAAGGCTATGAGGATGGATCGACCTGGACACGTGGTCAGGCGTGGGGAATATACGGATTTGCTCTAGCTTATCGTTATACACGGGATGAAGATTTTCTTAACACCTCCAAAAGTTTGGCCCATTATTTCATTAACCATCTTCCGGAGGACAGTGTGGCTTATTGGGATTTCGATGTGCCGTTGGAAGCGGGTACCCCTCGCGACAGCTCAGCTTCAGCCATTGCGGCTTCTGGTCTTTTGGAACTGCTGGATCTTCTGGATGCAGATGACCCGGATCGCGCTATTTATGAAGCAGCCTTACTCCGTAGCATGAAATCCTTAGTGGATCATTATGCGACGTCTGGAAATCCGGAGGCGGAGGGACTTCTAAAGCATGGTTCCTATCATGTTAGAGGTGAACGCGTGCCTGATGGTCATATGATTTGGGGAGACTATTATTATCTAGAAGCGCTGATCCGCATGCAGACCGGAATAAGAGGATATTGGTAGTAGGAGTTTCTACCACCCGCTCTTCCAAAACATCTACACAAAAACCTCACCCATCATTGGGTGAGGTTTTTGTGTTATGGGTGAATTTATCTAGATAGGTGTATGGAAGCAAGTTTATCTGTATTTTATGCATTTGGATGTTGTGTGGATTCCCGAATGATCAGATGGGTAGGAAGGAGGATTTCAACAAAAGGCTCTTCAGGATGATCAATGCGCCAGAAAAGCTGTTCCACAGCTTTACTTCCAAAGTAAGACAAATCTACATCCATCGTTGTAGTCAACGGTGTTGTTATTCGTGACAATTGTCCATTATCGAAGCTGACAATGGATACATCTTGGGGGATATGATACCCAAGCTTGTATGCAACGGAATTGATCAAAAACCCAAATCCGTCATTGACACAGAACCAAGCCGTAGGCTGATTATCCAACGCTTGTACAGCGTTGAATACATCATCCATTTCTTCTATTACACGATCTAATACCCATAGTGGGTTGTATTCAATTCCAGCCTGGTATAAGGCCAGGCGATAACCTTCCAGACGCTCGTAATAGCTTGGAGAGAATTGTATGTTGCCGATAAACCCAATACGGGTATGTCCCAATTCAATTAGATGCTGCACCGCTGTATAAGCGGCATAGCGATTATTAGTGAGAATACTGTCGGCCCTAAGATCAGGATGATGATGATCAATTAACACGGTGGGAATCCCTGTATTGGTCACTGCCTGAATATAAGGGTTCGTAATATGGGATAGAATCAAGATTCCTTCTACGGATTGATCCAATAATATAGGAGGCAGGATTAAATTCTCAGAAGAATGCTTATCAATAGATTGAATAACCATACGCTTATTTCGCTTCGCTGCTTCCTTCTCAATACTCAAATAAATTTCTCCAAAAAAGTTGCGTTTGGAAAATGCAAATTCCGATGCCAAAATAGCAAAGGTTCCTACTTCTTCTTCAGTGCTTTTACGCCCTCGCGAATAGATGTAACCCATCTCATTCGCTGCATCGATAATTAATTGCCTCGTTTCTTCACTGACACCATCTTTACCAGATAGAGCCTGAGAAACAGAGTTCTTCGATATATTTAATCGATCGGCGATATCTTGCATAGTTACCTTCACCTTCATGCGAAGATACGTCCTTTCTAATAAGAAATGTAATGAATATTCTTCCATACTGTCTCTCATAATACTAAAGATTATGCTGCAAAACTACATTACAATTCTAAATTATTATAACATTACAAAAATATTTTGTAAAGTTAATATGTATCTTGTGTAATTGTGTCTAATATATAAAAAATCGAAGAACAGGTTGACAATTTCGCTTAAAACTATAATAATAGCAATTATAACGCTTACAATACATTGATTTAACGAATTTTGTAACGTTACAAAAGTTGATTATTGAATTACTGAATTCTGTACGAAAGAGCATCTATACTTTAGGGAGGTTTTATTTTATGAAGAAAAAGCTTGCAGTACTAATTTCACTTACGCTAGTATTCACAATTCTTGCTGGTTGTGGTTCGAAGAGTAATAATTCTGGCACTTCAGCAGATGGAGTAACAACTATTGAGTTCTGGGCAGCGCCTAACCCGACTCAACAAGCATATTGGCAAAAGATTGCCAAAGAGTATGAGACTGTTAATCCTAAGGTGAAAATTAATGTAAGTGCGATCAAGGAGTCCCCTACTTCTGAGGCAAGTATCCAAGCTGCAATCGCGGGTGGAAGCGCTCCTACGATGACTGAGAATATTAGCCGTGGTTTTGCAGCGCAACTTGCAAACAGTAAAGCGTTAGTTCCATTGGATACGATAGCTGGCTTCAATGATATTGTGACAAAACGTAATATGACCAAAACAATTGAGCCTTGGGAATTTGCGGATGGTCATCAATATGTTCTCCCAATCTACTCGAATGCGATGTTGTTTGGATGGAGAACGGATATTTTGAAAGAAGCTGGAGTGAACGAAGTTCCGAGAACATACAGCGAAGTAATTGAGGCAACGAAAAAATTAAAAGCAAAATACCCAGATAAATATCTTTGGGCGAAACCTGACTTAGCTGACCCTACATCTTGGAAAAGATGGTTCGACTTCTTCATGCTGTACAATGCAGCTTCAGACGGTAACAAATTCATTGAAGGTAGCAACTTTGTAGGCGACGAAAAAGCGGGTGTAGACGTTCTTTCTTTCGTTGACAATCTTCGTAAGGAAAAAGGACTGTTGTCTCAGAATGTAACAGAACCTTTCGAAAATGGCGTGGGCGTGTTTACAGATATCGGTCCTTGGACTTTTAGCACATGGGCTGAGAAATATCCAGAGCTTCAGTACAAGAAGAACTTTGAGGTAACATTGCCTCCTGTTCCGGACGGTATGGATCCAGCGAATGCAAAAACATTTGCAGATGCTAAAGGAATTGTTATCTATGCATCGGCAAGCCCTGAGCAACAAGCTGCTGCAATTGAATTCATCAAGTGGGTCTACTCGGATGACAAGAACGATGTTGCCTTTTTCCAAGAAACAAACTTGCCTCCAGCACGTGATGATGTAGGTACGAATGAAGTATTTAAACCTGTATTTGAAAAAACGCCTGTATTGCTAGAGTATGCAAAAGCAATCCCGAATGCTGTTCCATCCATGGACAATCCGAAATTCAACGAATTGCAAACCTTTATTGGTCAAGAGGCCTTTAACAAAGTCGTTCGTGGTGAGATTGATCCAAAAACGGGTTGGGACAATATGAAGAAGGCGATTGAAGGGGAACTTCAATAATGATTGAAAAAAATAATAATCGGTTAGGCTGGCTTTTTGCCAGCCCTTACCTTATTTTTTCGACTGTATTTTTTTTAGGGCCGCTTATCTGGTCTCTATATTTGTCTTTTACAAACTGGGACTTGATTTCACCAACTTATGATTTTGTAGGATTCAAGAACTTTACCAAAGCATTAGGCACACCAGGGGTAAGATCGGCCTTTTGGGTAACGTACAAATTTATGATCGTATTTGTACCGATTGTCACAGCCATGTCGCTTTTTGTAGCAGTAATTGTAAAAGGCTTACCTAAATTAAAAACCGTATTTCTTATTGGATTCTTCTTGCCTTACCTATCCTCAGGGGTTGTTGCATCCCTTATTGTTAAAGGTTTTTTGTCACATACAAGTCCTGTTCAGACGTTTCTAAGGGAACGGTTAGGTCTAGATATTGACTGGCTCGGCGGATCTTTCTCGGCATTATTCGTCGTTGCGATGATTATGGCTTGGAAATTCACAGGTTACTATGCGTTAATTCTTACTTCAGGTTTAGAGAGCATTGATCAGGAAGTATATGAAGCAGCGGCGATTGATGGCGTGAAGGACAGCCAAAGGTTCTGGAAAATTACGTTGCCTTTGCTTTACCCTGCGATTTATACAACTTTAATTTTATCCTTTGGTGCAACATTCGGTATCTTTACTGAGGTCTACCAATTAACAGGCGGCGGACCAAACTATGCTACGAATACATGGCAAATGGAAATATACAGTCAAGCATTTAAGAACCTGCAGGCAGGTTACGCATCAGCTATCGCGATTATGGCTGCGGTTGCGACATTTATATCTATCTTCGTGATCCGAAAAATTCTGGAAATGTGGGGTAAGCGCAATGGTTGGGTCTAATTCAAACATCAAGCTCCGGCTGTCGATCCGCTATCTGATTGCGATCGTACTGCTCGTGATTATGGTATTCCCCTATTTATATATGGTATTGAACTCACTTGCAGATTGGTCACAGGTAGATCGGAAGCTGATACCGACGAAATTTACGCTGCGCTCGTATCAATGGCTCTTTACAGGTGGTGAGACCGGGATTACAAGACCATGGATCCACGCCTTCTTTAACAGTGTGTTCGTTTCATTGGTATCTACGGCCTTAATGATGATGTTCGCGATTATGGTCGCTTATGCGTTGGCGAAGCTGAAATTCCGCGGGAGAGACTCTATTAACAACTTTGTGTTGTTTCATATGTTCTTCCCGGCAATCATTCTGATCATCCCTAACTTTTTGATTATTCAAAAAGTAGGACTGTTCGATACGTATTGGGCGCTCATTATTCCCAAGGCGATGAGTTTATGGGGGATCTTCATGTATACCAACTTCTTTAAGGCAGTACCCGACGCCTTCATTGAAGCTGCCAAGCTGGATGGGGCATCCGATTTCAAAATCTTGTATAAGATTATGATGCCGATGTCGAAGTCCATTACGACCGTTGTATTTCTATTCCTGCTAATGGAACGTTGGACAGAGCTCCTATGGGATATGATCGTTGTCCGAAGTGACGGCATGTTAACATTGAACGTCTTATTATCTCAGATGTTCGGTCCGTATCAAGCGTATCCGGGTCCGATGTATGCCGGTGCAGTGATGCTCACCTTGCCAATCATTATTTTGTTCATTATTTTCGGCAAGAAATTCCAGGAAGGCATGCAATTTAACTTGAAATAGGTCAGCACAGGAGGGGTTAACGATTGGAAAAGCCGTGGTGGAAAAGGGCGGTATTCTATGAAGTGTATATGCCAAGCTTCTGTGATAGTAACGGGGATGGGATTGGTGATTTCGACGGTCTTACTTCCAAACTGGATTATTTGCGGGATCTTGGCATCGGGGGTATTTGGCTAACACCATTCTATAAGTCTCCAAAAGTAGATAACGGGTATGACATTGCGGATTATTGCCAGATTGATCCAGACTTTGGAACGATGGAAGATTTCGAACGGTTTATTCAGGAAGCGAAGAACCGTGGGATCAGAGTGATCGCCGATCTTGTCCTGAATCATACGTCTTCAGAGCATGCGTGGTTCAAGGAATCCCGATCCTCAAAGACAAATCCGAAGCGGGATTGGTACATTTGGAAGGACGCTGTGAACGGCGGAGTTCCAAATAACTGGGAATCATCTTTTGGTGGAACCGCGTGGGAATGGGATGCTGCTACGGAACAGTATTACTATCATGGGTTTGCGAAAGAACAGGTTGATTTGAACTGGGCAAATCCGGAAGTAAAAGAAGCGATGAAGGATATTATGGTCTATTGGCTGGGTAAAGGCGTAAGCGGGTTCCGGTTAGATGTTATCAACTTCTTATCGGTGTCCAATCAATTCCCGGATAACCCGATGGATGAAGTAACGGGTGAGCAGAAGCATGTACATGATCAGAATCAAGATGGAATTATGGATGCCATCGAGGAAATTAGTAGGTTTGTTCATGCGCATAGCGGAATGTTCATGGTGGGTGAGGTCGGCTCTGAAGATATGGATATGCTGAGGCGTTACAGCGGAACGGGTAAGTTTGATGTGGTCTTTAATTTCAATCTGGGAAGCCAGAAGGTATTTAGTCCAGAGAATTTGTTCGCCGAGCTTAAGACGATGGAGAAGGTGCACCGTGCAGATCAAATTCCTACTTTATTCTTCGGCAGTCATGATATGGATCGCGTAATTTCGCGATTTGGTGAAGGGGACGCGGAGATTGAGGAAGAACGGGCCCGCCTTATGGCAACGTTGGTCTTGACCGCAAAAGGGGTACCTTTCCTATATTTCGGTGAAGAGATTGGGATGCGGAATTTCGTAGCCCATAAGCTGGAAGATATGCGGGATATTCAAGGATTGAACGCATATGAAATCGCACTACAGCGGGGGGCTACCTGGGCGGAAGCTCTGGAAATTGCGAATGCGAAGGGAAGAGATGCGTCTCGCTCCCCAATGCAATGGAACGCAAGTCCACATGGTGGGTTTACGTCAGGAACACCATGGATTGGCATGGGCACGAATTATGAACAATTGAACGTGGAGTCCGAATGGAATCAACCGAATTCATTGCTTCATTATTATAGACAACTTCTCCACTTGCGTAATACACAGGATGTGTTTCAGTTCGGGGATTATGACGTGCTAGAACGCAGAGGCAATCTTATTTTATATGTAAGAACATTGAAAAAACTCAATACTAGAGCACTCGTAGCCTTGAATTATGATTCGCAGAGTGTACAGATTGATCCTAGTGAATTGCTGGATGGGGAAGCAACTTGTGTATTATCAAGCCGCCGAGAAACAGTGAGCGGTACAGACCTTATAACGCTGTTGCCGAATGAAGCCGCAATATGGATGCGTGCGCCGCTATTATTTGAATAGAGAGGAATTTTCTTATTATGAAACTGTACAAGAATGCTGTGAAGACATGTGAACAACTGCTCACGGAATACGCGATGAAAGACGTATCCGTAACCAATACACAAAAAATAAAATTCACAGGTGTAGAGCACAAAGATGTCTACAACATTACAGCACCCTTCCAAGATGAAGGTGAGTGGGTGATTGCTGGTCGGGTTGAATCCCGTGATAGTGAGCATTCCAATGTCGTTTTTTTTGTCGAACGTGATGGACAGTGGGTTCCCCGTGAAGGTGCACCTATCTTTGAACTTCAAGATCCGTTTTTTACGAAAATCAATGGAGAATTGATTGTTGGAGGCGTTCAAATTTATCCACACCCAGTAAAAGCTGATGCCTTAATGTGGCGTACAGTATTCTACCGCGGGAAGAACATCGCGAGCTTAGCATTATTCTTTAAAGGTCCAGATGGCATGAAAGATCTGCGCCTAGTTGACCTGAAAGATAGCATCGGAGTACTGACCCGCCCTCAAGGAGATAAAGGAGGACGCGGTAAAATCGGCTTTACCCGCATTGCATCGTTGGAGGCGTTATCCATTCCATTGATCGAAGAAACACCGTTATTGGAAGGACAGTTTGTTGATGAAGAGTGGGGCGGTGCGAATGAAGCACACTTGCTGAAGAACGGACTTCTCGGTGTTCTTGGGCATATCGCATCTTTTGATGATGCGGGCGATCGTCACTATTACCCGATGGTATTCGCTATCGATCCGGCGACGGGTGAATACTCGGATATTCAATTAATTGCTGTACGTAATCAGTTCTTACCAGGTGCTACCAAACGGCCTGATTTGGCGGATGTCGTATTTAGCGGTGGGCTTGTACGCCATCAAGACGGTACAGCTCACATATATGCAGGAATCAGCGATGCGGAAGCACAATGTGCAGTAATCCCTGATCCATTTGCTCAATTTGAAGTTTTGTAAATATGAAATCCATTTGGTTAAGGGAGTTATTACAACATGAAAATCTATCGTTACGAACAAAATCCACTAATTACACCAGCGGACGTCAAGCCGTATCACGATGACTTTGAAGTAATTGGTGCATTTAATGCTGGTATCGCCAGCTATAATGGTGAAATATTAATGTTTCTTCGTGTAGCGGAACGTCCGATCAGCAAGGATCCAAAGATTGTGAAAGCTCCGATTTATAATCCAGAGACCAATGAATTGGAAATCATGGATCTGAATACAGATGATGAGCGTTTCGACTTCACTGATCCGCGTGTGATCAAGAATAAATCCGCTAGTGCTACATTCCAGTACTTGACTTCATTATCTTACATCCGAATTGCCCGTAGTAAAGATGGACATCATTTTTCGGTAGATGAGAAGCCATTTGTGTACCCTTCTAATTCACTGGAGACCTTCGGGGTGGAAGATCCCCGCGTAACTCAAATTGGGGATACCTACTATATTTATTTCTCGGCAGTCTCTCCTGTAGGTGTTGGAGAATCGCTGGTATCAACTAAAGATTTCGTGAATGTAACTCATCATGGCATGATCTTTGGGCCTGATAATAAAGACGTATTGATTTTCCCGGAGAAAATTAACGGCAAATATTATGCATTGCACCGTCCAACGACGAAAAGCACGGGAAATCCGGAAATATGGATCGCTGAATCGGACAATTTATTATATTGGGGCAATCATAAGCATCTGATCGGTTTGCGTGACGGTATGTGGGATAGTGGACGGATCGGCGGCGGTGCGGTCCCGTTCAAGACCGAAAAAGGTTGGTTGGAGCTGTACCATGGGGCGACGCTGGAACATCGTTATTGCATGGGGGCAGTCCTATTGGATTTAGATGATCCCTCGAAGGTGATTGCGCGTTCCAATGCTCCTATCATGGAGCCTGAAGCAGATTATGAGAAGAATGGATTCTTCGGTGATGTTGTATTCTCTTGCGGGGCACTTGTGGAAGGCGATGTTGTCAAAATGTATTACGGAGTCGCGGATACATCAATGGCTTGCGCAGAACTTAGTGTACAAGAAATTTTAGATAGCTTGGTATACGTATAACAATAAAACGTCAAAACCGAAGTGGTTTTGGCGTTTTAATTTGGGAGAGATGACGAAGAGAATGAACATCAAATTAACTGAGAATTGGAAACTTCGTGATTTTCATGTCGGGGAAGCACGTGATCTTGAAGTTGCATCCCCAGAATTCATTGATTATTTCTGGATGACAACCACAGTGCCTGGTGATATTCATACGACGCTTCGGGAGAAAGGTATCATTGAGGATCCTTTTTTTGGCCATCAAGATCAGAAATGCCGTTGGGTGGAAGAAAGGGTATGGTGGTATCGTACGGTCTTTTCATACGATTCTGATCCTAAACCTGGTGAGAAAGTAGAGTTATTGTTCGAAGGGTTAGATACCTATGCAACCGTATTTCTCAATGGTGTGGAGCTTGGATCAACAGATAATATGTTCATCAGCCATTCTTTTGATGTTACCCGTGAATTAAATAAAGGGAAGAATACGCTTGCTGTAAAATTTGATCCTGTTCATGTGCACGCAGGCGATAAAATTCAATATTATTGGTCGGGCTTTAGCAAAAAACGGATTTGGACACGTAAAGCGCAGAGTCATTTTGGCTGGGATTGGGGTCCACGTCTGGTCTGTGCTGGCATATGGAAAGAGGTGCATTTGATCAAACGCCGTCATGCACATTTAGATCATGTGTTTGCTCGAACAACTTCGATCCAGGATCAAGTAGGTGTCGTTGATGTGGATTTATGTGCACATGCTTTTGATCGCGGGTGTTCGTATACGGCGCGTGTGGAACTCTTAGAAGGGGCAGAGAGTGTTGCAGAAGCAAATGTTTCTTTGGACAGGGTTGGAGGCATTACAGTTGATGGAGCGATTACAGCACGCACACTTCATCATTCTGTTACCTTGCAGGTGACGGATCCAAAGTTATGGTGGACCCATGATTTAGGAACGCCTTTCTTATATCATTTACGCGTTATGTTATTTGCCGATGGGGAGCAAATAGATACCTATGAGCAGTCATTTGGGATTCGAAAGATCGAATTGATGCAGCTTGATGAAGAAGGGCGCCATGCTTTCACTTTTGTATTAAACGGCGTAAAAGTTTTTGCTAAAGGTGCAAATTGGATTCCAGTTGATAGCTTTATTGCGAGCGTGCCGGATAGCCGCTATACACATCTGCTTCAGATGGCCAAGGATGCCAATATGAATATGATGCGTGCTTGGGGTGGAGGCATTTATGAGCGGGATATTTTCTTTGATGAATGTGACCGGTTAGGGATTTTAATCTGGCAGGACTTTATGTTCGCTTGTGCATTGTATCCGGATTATAATCGTAATTTCATGAATAATGTTCACCGTGAAATTGAGCAGGTCGTAAAACGTCTTCGCAGTCGTACGAGCCTTGCCCTATGGTGTGGGAATAACGAAAATGATTGGTTGTATGAGGCGCTGTCCTCTAGCGGTGAAATCACACATCCTTTCTATGGAGAAAAAATATATCATGAGCTCATGCCCATGGTATTGGAGCAACTTGATCCCACGCGAACGTTTTGGCCTAGCTCGCCTTTTGGTGGTAATGATCACAATTCTCGTGATGTGGGTGATACCCATAACTGGCAAGTTTGGCATGGGAATAATGAGCCTCGTCAGTTTGGTGAACCGCAGACACAGGATTATAGTGTTGAAGGGATATCGTTCAAAAGATTCAAGTCAGACTTCACGAAATTCGCCAGTGAATTCGGGCTGCACGCTGCTTCCAATCGTTATACCTTAGCAAAGAACATGCCGGACAATCAGTTCTATTGGGATAGCGATGAAATGAAGTACCGGAATAAAGATGTTCATTATCCAAAGGGCATTATGCTTATGGAAGGTTATACAGGAGTTCCGAAGGATATTTATGAATATATTCAATTCTCGATGCTAACTCAGGCAGAGGGTTTAAGGTATGGCATTGAGCATTACCGTCGTAATAAGCCGGATACGAGTGGGGCTTTATTCTGGCAGTTTAATGATTGCTGGCCGGGAACAAGCTGGTCTGTCATCGATTACTATGGCTTGCCAAAGGCTAGCTACCACTATGCGCGTAAATTCTTTGCACCGATACTCTTATGTGTGGATCATGATCCGAATGGGCCGCTGCTGCTATGGGCAGTCAACGATCGACGCGAGGCATATCAGGATGAGGCGGAATTAACGATCTATCGAATGGATGGTTCAATTGTATATCAGCGTGCATTCGATGTTACCGTTGAAGTGAACAGTAAAGTTAATTTTGCCAAGTTAACTGAAGCTGAGGTACTGCAACAACATAGCGCTGGCGAGGTTGTGGTCGTACTTCGTTCGAAGAAACGGGTAACAGAAGATTATGTACTCTATTTAAGAGACTATAAAGATATGGATTATGAACCTGTACATATTCAGATCTCCGTGGATGAAGCGAAAGGACATATCCGTTTGATCTCTGATCGTGTTGCTCGGATGGTGATGATCGAACTGGATGCTCCTTGGGTAATCATGGATGATAATTTCTTTGATCTGATCCCGGGTGTAGAGAAGACTGTTCGTGTGCAGCATGTTGATGCCGGGGCACTGCCGTGGGAGTCCTTACGTGTAACGGCGATGAATGATGCAAGCCTACAGAAGCTGGAATTAAGGAGATGAGCTAATATGAACGCGGCTGTATTTCAAGGAACTAGGCACATTGTATATATGGACCGGGAAACTCCGGCTGTTGGCTCCAAAGAAGTTAAACTTCGTGTGAAATGCTGTGGGATATGCGGTACAGATCAGCATATTTATCATGGATTCCCTGGGTCTGCGGAGGTGACAGCTCCGATTGTATTAGGACATGAGCTCGCAGGCGAAGTAGTTGCTGTAGGTGATGAGGTTACAGCCCTGCAGGTGGGAGACCGTGTATCGGTGGATCCGAATATCTATTGTGGAAACTGTTATTTCTGCCGGAATGGAAAAGTGCATTTGTGTGATAATTTGCAGGCTGTTGGAGTGACTCGTGATGGTGGCATGGGCGAGTATTGCGTTGTTCCAGTGACGAACTGTTACTTATTGCCTGATGAAATGAGCTGGATTGAAGGAGCAATGATTGAACCTCTAGGTTGTGTGCTTCATGGTTATAAGAAGCTGGATATTCATCCGACACACCAAGTTCTGATTATCGGCGGTGGCTTTATTGGTCAATTGTTCTTACAGCTCGTCAAAGCTGCAGGTGTTAAAGGGATTATTGTTAGTGAGCCGGAAGTGTTCAAGCATGACCGATTAGTCGAATTAGGTGCGGATGAAGCGGTGTCTCCTACTGCAGCAGGCGTGATGGAAGCTCTCCATCATCAATTTGATATTGTTATCGAATGTGTAGGCCGGGCGGATTCCATGGAGCTGGCGGTAAAGGCTTCACGCAAGGGTGGACAAGTATTGATGTTCGGTGTTGCTTCCCCAGACACGTTGATTCAAGTCTCACCATTTGAAATTTTTACAAAAGAGTTGAAAATCATGGGCTCTTTCATTAATCCGTATACCCATGAGGAATCGATTGCGTTAATTGAGAAGGGGATCGTTCAGATTGAGCCGTTGATTAGCCATCGATTTTCGTTGAAAGATATACCGGAAATCATGGAAGAGTATTCGAAACTGCGTGTTGGTAAAGGGGTTATTGTGCACGAGAGGTAGTGCTAAATCATAGTAAGCGTACAACAAGCGATGACTACTGGCTATTTCGCCAGGAGGCATCGCTTTTTTTAGTGGGCAAAAACTGGCTACGACGATATCGTAAATCGCCATAAATGGACTGAGGTTAAGGGATTGTTGGTGGTTTGAAATCATCCGAGTCACCACCTAGAATTAATACAATAATTATACAGCAAAACAGGACACCCTTCCTCGAAAAGATCGAGGAAGGGTGTCCTGAAATGGAGTTTTCATAGCCCTCTAAAAGACGCCCGTATAATTTAAATTTAAAAAACATTAGAGGAGCGTAGCGAAGGGGAAATTTGGAACTGTAGGAGCGATAGCGACCGCCTTTGTCTCCGGATTTCATCCGCGAACAGCGGTACAATTCAAGAAATTCTTACGACAACAGCGGCCGGAAGTCCAAATATTCCCCGTAGTTACAACTGACACATTGGATTATAGTCTTCAGGGAAATTAGTATTGGGACTTTTTCAGTGGCCTCCACGATTAGTCATAGGGACTTTCTTTATTAAAAGGTTGTTTTCGCATTAATTTAACCGCTCCTGCAAATCTCCTGACTTCCGGCGCCGCCGACTCATGAATACCAAAGATAATGCAATGATCGTGAGAATAATCCCAAGTACTTGAAATCCCTCAAAGCTGAACTTACCTCTCATTACGATCCCTATTAACAACGATGAGAGGATGGTTCCCAAATACCTTGATGTATTAAATAATCCGGATGCTACACCGATGATTTCTTTTGGTGAACTTTGGAACAAAGCTGCTTGCATACCTACGTTATTCAACCCGTTACTAATCCCGAAGGCAGCCAAAGCCAGACATACGCTGATAACCGGTGAAGTTTGATTTAATGTCACGAGCCATACCGATCCCAAAGTCATTAAAATTGCAGACAATAGCAATGCCGGTCCTGGTCCGGATTTATCGATCCATCGTCCTGCTATTGGAGAAGTAACCAGAGAGCAGAGGCCTAAGGTTAGCATTAGTATCCCTGTTTGGAACTCACTGACATGGCGAACCATTTGTAAGTAGGACGGAATCCCGAAAAATAGTGAGTAGTAAAGTACGTTAACGAGCATAAACTCCACATTAACCCAAGTCATCGCAGGATATTTGGCGAATGTACGTAAAGGAATAAAGGGTGAGGTCGCTTTTAACTCATGTCGTACGAATACTCCCAGCAGAGCGAGTCCTATCAATGAAACCATGACATTTCCTAAAGCGATGTGCCCAGATGATTTTGCTGAGAGTAATCCTACGAGCAAGGCAACCAGACCCGCTGTGAAGAGCAGGATCCCTGATCCATCCATCCAATGCAACCATTTACGAAGGGACATGCCCTGTGCGACGGCTAATGACGGGTCATCTTTGGGAATATTTCTCCAAGACAATAGAAAGCTCAGTATCACAAATGGAATATTCACGAAAAAGATAGCTGGCCAGCCCCACCAGTGTATGATAACCCCGCCAATAAAGGGTCCAATGGCTGCCGCACCGGATAGGAAGATAGACAAAACAGACAGTGCTGTCGCTTGTTTTTCCGTAACATGAATCCGTACTATGGCCATCCCTACGGCAACCATCATGCTTGTTCCAATGGCTTGCACAATGCGGAACACGATGAGCCACGCGAAGCTTGGTGCGAATGGAGCAAATAATGAGGCAAGGAAGGCTACTACAAGCCCGGTAAGAAATATCTTCTTACGACCAAATAAATCGCTGGCCTTTCCCATGACGGGTTGAGCGATGCTACTAGCAATGTAGAAAGAAAAAATAATCCAGGAAACACCTGAATAGTTAAGTTGGAATACATTTTGCAATCTTGGAATAGCAACAGAAACCATTGACGAATTTAATGGATTCAATAATATCCCTAGACCCACTGAAATCATTAACCACCAATTACGAACACTCATTTTGGGTCCCCCTAAAGCGTATTAATGTCATCGTACTTGATTTTAATTATTCATTCCAACGCATTTTATGTTATATTCTCATTGACTTAAAGGAATGAATGGGGTGCGAAATGGAACTTCTTCAGCTGCAATATTTTCTCGCGGTAGCCCGGTTGGAACATGTGACCGAAGCTGCACGAAATCTACACGTTACTCAATCATCACTTAGCAAAACAATCCAGCGTTTGGAGGAGGATCTAGGGGTCCCTTTATTCGATCGAGTAGGTAGGAACCTACGTCTGAATGAATTCGGAAGCAGATTCCTTCGTCGTGCAGAAAGAGCTTTGTTTGAATTGGAACAGGGAAAACAGGAGCTTAGTGATTTATCTCACCCTGAACATAACACGCTCGAATTAGCGGTGACCACCGCCAGTACATTGCCCAATATCCTTCGTGAGTTTCGGAAAAAGCGACCTGATATTCAATTTCATGTGCAGATGCTGACTACGAAGGAAATGGTTACACTTTTGGATAGAGGAGAGGTGGACTTTTGCTTGTCCTCACCTCCTATAGAAGGGGATGACATCGAGTGCCAAATCGTGTTTATCGACCCAATCCTTGTCGCTGTTCCTAAGGGGCACCGTTTGGCAGACCGAAGCAGTGTATCTTTGATAGAGCTTAGAGATGAATGGTTCGTAGGGGTTAAGAGTGGTTATGGAACTCGGGATTTAATAGACTCTGTGTGCCAATCGGTTGGATTTACACCTAAATATGTTTATGAGGGGGATGAACCTGCAAGGTTGATCACACTTGTGGAAGCTGAGATTGGTCTTGCCTTCATACCAAGTACTGCAAGAAATTCACGGGAAGACATCAAATATCTTCAAATAGAGAATCACGAATTGGTAAGGGAAATAGCTTTAATATGGCACAAGAGTCGGTATATTTCTCAGGCTGCTTTGGAATTTCGTGAAGTGGTTGTAGAATATTTCGGATCGTTATCTAGAGGTATTTAACTGGATACAAAAGAACAATTGCATCCAGCTCAAGGACGCATGGTCTATAGAAATATTTTATAATGAGGATGTAGAAGAATCTGGTAATGTTTAGTTATCTGATGTTGGTTCTTCTATAAACCATGAAATATGGGTGCATCTCTTACAAATAAGTATAGCAGCGTTTTTATTCGCCCAGTCAAAACCTAGAAATGATGCTCCGCTTGTGTTAAGTAGTTTATAATCCAGAGCAAAGGTATCGTTTTGACAACAAGGACAGGTTATTCGTGCGCCTGCAGCACTGTATCTCATTTTAAAAACCTCCTGTGAATTTGTATAGTTCTTTAACGCATCTGAGGTTATTAAGGTTTCATGTAATCGAACTTACTAGTCAATTTGGGGTGAAATTATGAATAGCTGGGAAACAGCTTTGTCAAAGGTATGTGAGCTTTATTTTTCATCGGAAGTGAATTCGAATTTAGAATGGATCTTGGTTGGCTCGGTGGGTTCGGTTTTACAGGGCTGTGAAATGACTCCGGGAGACGTTGATATTTATACAAAAAATAAAGAAGGGATTGCACAATTTGCAGAACTTCTGAAGGAATATTCCCTGCTGGATAAATGTGAATTCCCTCATGGGGAAAACTGGTTATCCTCTTTAGAAGAACCGACATACACTCAGACCTTTTCTTCGGGCTTTTCATGGACAAAGGGGAGTTGGATCATCGATGGGTTTAAAGTGGAAGTCGTTCATATCTCCAATTCAGCGGGAATTCCTGATTCTATGGATGGTGATGGAATATGGGAAGGCGGGCGATTCATTTGGAAATATTTTAAGAATGTGACAATCGGACGGTACACTATTCCTACGGTTCCTCTAGAAATACAGCTAGAGTCTAATTTAAGAAGACAACGATCAGACAGGACACAAGCGATTATTACTGCATTGCAAAAATATGGATACGATCAAGAATTAATCGAAAAAGCTCTATCAAAGGAGCACTTACCTTATTTTTATTCTCAAATGAATTGAGCTAAGGAGGTTGGAGCGAGGTAACCAATCTGTTGATCGTGGTGGCAATAATTGCAGTTATATTCTTACTCATATGGATATTCTAATGGCCTTGTAATGAAAAAATGCCAGCCCTCATTCAACTTGAGGGCTGGCATTATTGTTATTGAGCTGAGTATCCTCCATCGATGACTATTTCCGAACCTGTAATGTACGAAGATTCATCAGTTGTCAGAAACAGCGCCGCTTGGGCAATATCGATGGCTTGACCCAAACGCTGCAAAGGCGTTACCTGAATCAATCGGTCTAGCAGGTCCTTTGAGGTACTTAAAGCTTGAGTCCGCTTTAGATAATGCGCGACATGTTTAATCCCAGCGAACGGGTCATAGCCATTGACGGAATTAATTTTCTGCCAATCCTCATATGCATAGACTTATCATAGTTGTCGTCTATACAAATCTCATTCCTCAGACGGAGAAAGTATCCATCTGGAGCCAGTTATCTAAATTTAGATCCTAAAATAAAATAAATTTAACAATGGAATCACTCTTTTAAATCGTACGGGAGAGGATGGTTATAAGGTGGAGAAAATTATAGAAGTACGGGGGATTAGCAAGATCTACGAGAAAAGAAAGACGAAAGAGAAAATACATGCCGTTCGTGATGTTTCTTTTCATGTAAATCGTGGAGAGGTTCTCGGTTTACTAGGTCCCAACGGTGCTGGTAAAACATCAACGATAAAGATGCTCTGTGGTTTGTTAGAATCGGATGGGGGTTCTATATTCATTAATGGCTTAGATATTTGCAAGAAGAGACTTAAAGCGCTAGAGCATATTAGTGCTGTATTAGAGGGGAACCGGAATTTATATTGGCGTCTCACGGTACGGGAAAATTTAGAGTATTTTGCAGGTAACCGGGGGTACTCTCGGAAGCAAATTGCCGATCAAGCAGATAAATTATTAGAGCAATTCAATCTTAAAGAAAAGGAGAACGAGCTGGTTAATGGATTATCTCGGGGGATGCAGCAAAAGCTGGCAATCGCTGTGGCGTTATTAGCGAATACGGATGTCATCTTGCTGGATGAGCCAACGCTCGGTTTGGATGTTGAGGTTAGTTATGAATTACGAAATATTCTAAAAACGATAGTGAGGGAAGAGAAACGTACGATCATTATTAGCTCACATGATATGCCCGTCGTTCAGGAGCTGTGTGACCGTGCCATTATCATTAACAAAGGTGAAGTTGTGATTGATGACAGGGTGGAGAATTTACTTAAGTTATTTGAAACAAGGGCATATTCCATTAAATTAGGTGAGCAATTAAGCCCTGGACAGGAGAAAAAACTGTTGAGTATATTCCCTTTAAGTACTTATAAAGCAAGCTCTCATGAAACAATCGTGGAAGTGAATTTAGAGCATGGTCAGGATATTTACGAGTTGTTCGACCTTCTGAAAGAGGAAGGAACGATGGTGGAAAGTATTGATCGTATAACCATTGATTTTGAACAAGTGTTTATTCAGATTGTGAAGGGAGGGAAGACCCGTGAAATGGCTCCATTTGTTCAATGCTAATTTTCGTAAGGAATATATTGAGATGAAACGTTATCTACCGAACACAATCGCGTTAGTAGCCACTTTTTATATTATATTTCTGGCTGCATTCTTTGGGATTATGTTCATAGGAGATCCGGCTAGTTTTGATACGAATGTTCAATATTCAATTGTAAGTGTAGTCTTTTGGAGCTTGACGATGATGACGATGAACTTTATTGGATATTCGGTAATCACAGAAGCGACGCGTGGAACGTTAGAACAGTTATATATGTCTCCTATGGGTGTGTGGAAAATCATGCTTACACGGATCATCAGTCAATTGGGCTTACAGTCTGTTATTATGATCCTTTTACTCTTTGGTGCGATGCTAACCTCCGGACAGTGGCTGAGTCTTAACCCCATGACAACTATCCCGATTATTGTAGTTACTATGATTAGTATGGTAGGTGTTAGCTTTATGATCGCTGGATTAGCTATTATCGTGAAGCAAATCCAAGCCTTTTTACAGATTTTTCAATTCGTTTTGATGGGACTTGTATTTGTTCCGATAACTGTAGCACCATTTCTAGCTTTCGCTCCATTCGTCAAAGGGGTGAATATGGTAAGAACAGTGATGCTAGAGAATCTTACGTTAACGGAGTTGCCTTTATCAGACTATGGCATATTAATATTAAATTCGCTGGTATATTTGATTCTAGGGCTCGTTGTGTTTGATCGCTGCGAGAAAATAGCCATGAAGAAAGGGCTTCTGGGGCAATACTAGCGTATACAATCATTTATCTATTAGGTATAGCTAATACTTATAACCTGTCATAGATCATTGGTGTACCGGTATAGGCAGTCGGATATGCTATATTAATTTTAATAATTTTTTACGAGGAGATTAATATATGAGCACTCAAACCGAACCTAAAAAGCGAACCGTTACTCCATTTCGATATGATATTGTTGGAAGTTTCCTGCGCCCTCAGGCGTTAAAAGAAGCTAGATTAAAATTTAAAAACGGTGAAATTACCGCCGAGCAGTTGAAGGAATTAGAGAACGACGAGATCGTGAAGCTCGTGCAAAAACAAAAAGAGGTTGGTCTTCAAGCTGTAACTGACGGCGAGTTCCGCCGCTCTTGGTGGCATCTCGACTTCTTCTGGGGCTTTGACGGTGTAGAGCGGACCATTATTGATCAAGGCTACCAATTTAACGGCGCGGAGTCGAGACCTGAAACAGCCCGATTGACCGGGAAAATAAGCTACAGCAGCCATCCTTTTGTATCACATTATGAATTTTTAAAAGGCGTTGCAGGTGAGGATGTTGTTGCACGTCAATCGATTCCTGCAGCTGCGCAATTCCTGTTCGAGCTGGATCGGGCAGAAAATAAGGAAAGTACGATTGAATTATACCCGAATCGTGAAGAGCTAATTTCGGATATTGCTAAAGCATACAAAGCATCGATTCTTGCCTTCTATGCAGCGGGCTGCCGCAGCATTCAAATCGACGATTGTACGTGGGGAGCGCTTTGCGACGAACAGTTTATAGCGTTTATGAATCAGATTGGCGTGAACGTAGCTGAATATGCGAGCGAACTTGCAAAATTGAACGAGGAAGTTGTGACCGGTCTGCCGGAAGATCTCGTTGTAACGACCCATGTATGCCGAGGCAATTATGTTTCTACTTATGCTGGAGTGGGTGGAGGTTACGAGCCTATCGCGGAAACGCTCCTGAACATTAATAACTACTCGGGTTATTATCTGGAATTTGATACCGACCGTGCAGGCGATTTCAAGCCATTGCGTTTCCTGAAAGACAATCAGCAGGTCGTACTTGGCCTGTTCTCATCCAAGTTTGGTGAACTTGAAAGCAAGGAAGATATTCTGAAGCGTATTGAGGAAGCGAAGCAATATGTCGATCTAAACCGGATTTGCCTAAGCCCGCAATGCGGCTTTGCTTCCACGGAAGAAGGCAACCATCTGACAGAGGAGCAGCAATGGCGCAAGCTTGCTTATATTAAAGAGATTGCTGAGGAGATTTGGAACTAACTCTAATTAAAAAGTAGACAGAGATAAAGATAATGCACCTTTAGCCATTCGGATGTTTATCCGTACGGTTAAAGGTGTGTTTTATTCTACAGCGAGTATACCGATATACTTGGCTACCGCCCTTTATGCGAGAAGATTGAGAGTAATTAGGGAGGATTTCCCTGATTATCTCCAGGGCAAGCATATGATTGAGCTTTACGGAGCAGAGAGTCAGAGAATTAATTAGGAATTATTAACACACGGCACTTGCTGAGTTGTCCACGATTGTGGTTGCAATGGCAGAAAATTGTGTGTGTTCAGTAAGTAGAGGAAGCTTGGAGTGCTCCTACTGACCTCGGAAAACGGGTTGTTTTTGTGCCACTCTCAGTATAAAAGAAATCACCCCCGTTTATTAAACGGGGGTGATTTAGCCTAAGAAGTAAGGTGTCAGCTTTTAATTATCTTTAGAGTGTCTTTCGCCAACCTGGAATTCATCGGCATGTTCAAACATATATTTCACGGTCAGAGGGTCTTGACCAGTTAGTTGTTTGAAGTCGTCCGTATAAACATCCATTTTTCCTTCACGAATAGCTTGTCCGAAAGTAACCATACCTTCTGAAGAAAAGGGTGCTTCGGAGCCTTCTTTAAATGCACCATCGGTAGTTCTAGGCACGCCCATTGCTTCGAATACAGCATAATTCTCTTCATCCGTGTTTTCTTTGTAGGTAATATGATTAGCCGTTACTTCATTACCAATCTTAATGAAGTCGGTAATTGTCATCAATTCAAGCCCGTTGATATTTAGAATCGCTTCCTGATAATTATTAGAGGCTAGGGCATACGCAACGGCTTTTGCGCAATCCTTCCGCGAGATATAAGCCATTTTACCATCACCTTGATTGTTCGTTAATACCCCGTCACCCTTCACATACGTGAAGTAATTGGTAATCATGGCTTCCGCGTATTGGGAATTCCGAAGGAAGATATAATCTAGCCCAACGCTTTGAATATAACGTTCGGTATACACATGGTCGATTTTTTCTACGCTTGGATTGCTCTCATCGGCTGCATTTACCAGAGAAGTATAAATGATCTGTTTGACTCCAGCTTCTTTGGCAGCATCGACCACATTTTTTTGTGCATTTTGGCGTTTCTCCCCAACAAAAGGCATGGAGATTAGAGCAAGTTTATCGGCATGAGCAAAAGCTTCGGCAAGGCCGTCCTTGTTATTAAAGTTGGTCACATGTGTTTCAATCCCTTGTTCCGCATATTCTTTCAAACATGCTGGATCGTAGGCGCAAAAAATGATTTGGTCTTTATCTACCAGCTCCAACAAATATTCCGCAGCTTGTTTCCCTAGATTTCCATCGACACCAGTCAACAATAATTTACCCATGATCGTTGTCACTCCTTGTTGAAATGAATTATACCCTTATAGTATGTGAAAAAAAGAACATAGTCTAACACATAAAACTTATGACCGATTGCTAAATCCAATTTGGATTTGTTGCAGGAAGGAGGGCAAGGCTGGGTTTGTATTATTTTTGAGATAACCTGCTTCGATTGCAAAGGTATGGTGTGAATCATCTAAGGGGATTAGCCGGACTTTATCTTGAAGATAGGCGAGCTGATAGTTATCCGGGAAAAAGCCGATTAAATTCTCCGTTATGATATAGAACAATTCTGTCTCCACATCGTCTGCGGTTCGAAGGATGTTCGGCTGATAGCCGTCTTCAATTGCATGCTGGATCATCAGATGATAAGAGCTTCCAATAACCGTTGGATTCAGCATGACAAGTGGGTGTTCATATAACTCCTCTTTAGTGATCGTTTCATGATGGAAAAGGGGATGGTGATGGCTCACAGCCGCACAATAACGTCCCTTATATAAGGGATAGGTTACAATGTCCTCTTTTCCCTGGAACTCGGAGTCAAAGGCAATAGCCACGTCGTAAATCCCTTTTAGCAAATATTCTGCAATATCTTTTAGTAATACTTTATTCAGTTCCAGCTTAATATTCGGATGATGCTCCTGAAACGAGGGAATCAATTTCAATAAACTTTGGATATCCGTCATCGCCGCATATTCGATACTCAGGGATTGCGTATTATACTTTTGAAAGTTTTCCATGCTCATCTTCATATGGTTATATTGCTTCCAGAGGATGAGAGCTTCGCCATAGAAAAGCCATCCGGCTTTGGTTGGCTCGATAGGGATCTGCTTTCTGTCAATCAATTGAATATTGAATTCCTCTTCAAGCACGGCAATTTGTTGGCTAATGGTGGTCTGCGATACATAGTTCTTTTTAGCTGTTTCCGTAAAATTTCTGCATTCCACGAGATCGATAAAATATTTAATCCTTCTTATGTTCATAAGTATCCTCCGCATGCCGCTGTTTGTTTAATTATAACCCAGAAAGTAAAAAAGAGAGCCTCGTTTAGAGACTCCCTTTGTTTGTACTATTCTTATTTTGTATAGTTATCGAAGTAACCTTGAATATAAATCATTGGTGTTCCTTTGTCTCCACTACCAGAAGTCAAATCAGATAATGATCCAATGAGGTCCGTTAATCTACGAGGAGTAGTCCCTTGTGCTTCCATCGCACCAACGAGATCATCATTTTTATTCTGAATATATTTAGAAATGGCTTGTTTCAGCTCTTCACCACGAAGATGAGAGAAGTTGTTATCGGCCAAATATTTCAATTTCACTTCATTTGGCGTTCCATCAAGGCCTGCAGTGTAAGCAGGGGAGACAACTGGATCTGCAAGCTCCCATATTTTTCCGACTGGATCTTTGAATGCTCCATCGCCATAAACCATAACTTCTACAGTTTTACCTGTAATTTCTTTGATTTTTGCTTGGATACCATCCACTATAGGTTGGCAGTTATTTGGAAATAGTTTTACACTTTCTTCTGTTGCTTTATTTGATCCTAGCAGACCATAGGCTTCGTTAAAGCCGCTGCCATCGATGGATTGTGTAAGAATATCATCCAAGCCAAATACTTTTTCAGCACCATTGTTTGTGAGAATGCGTTTGGTTCTGAAGCGAGTGTGAATATCGCAAGTTAATACATTTTTTGTATAGTTTAAAATGGTTTTTGGGTTGTTGGAGAAGATGACTTCACAAGCCACACCTTCAGCTTCAATCAAACCTTTATAATATTCAATATAGTCAACACCTGTGAATGGGTGCTTAATATAGCCGAAATGTTCACGGAACTGAGCTTCTGTTAATACATCCGTCCATGGATTGATCCCTTTTGCATCAAGTTCGTCGATGTCTACAAGATGGTTGCCCACCTCATCAGCTGGATAGCTTAGCATTAAGACTACTTTTGTTGCCCCTTTGGCAATACCACGCAAGCAGTTAGCAAATCGGTTACGGCTAAGGATTGGGAAAATAACACCCACGGTTTCCTCGCCGAATTTTGCTTTAACATCAGCAGCAATATTATCAATTGTCGCATAGTTACCTTGTGCCCGAGCCACAATGGATTCAGTTACGGTTACAATGTCACGATCCTCGATCGAGAAACCTTCGACTTTTGCAGCATTCAATACGGTTTGAACTACGATTTCTTCAATGTTATCCCCATTGTTAATGATGGGCCCGCGGAGTCCACGTACCACTGTTCCAACTACTCTTTCCAATATGATCTCTCCTCTTGTAAGGGTATACTCTATATATAAGTAATGGTTATAATCCCTATATTACTATACCTTTTTAAGTGATATAAGTGAAATTAATGTTTGTGATATCTAATATAAAAAGGATTGATAGATAAGTTGGAGTACTAATGGCTTAAAAGTCAATATCATATCTAAATATAAAACTGCTAATAAACAAATAAGTGAGAGGCCGGTCAATTTTTAGACAGCCCTTTTTTGTTGCGATTAAATTAATTAATAGACATACATAGATGCATCGTTTCTACACGAGATTCGGAATCATCCGATAAAAAAATAGATTACCTGTCACAAAACAACTGTTCGTTTTGTTATAACGTGTGAAAGAGCCACCCTAATACGAAAGGAGTACTTATGAAATCAGATCATGTAACCGTAGCAATATCAAATGCGGAAATTGAATGGATCATCCAGCAGATTAAAAACGGTCAACAGGAGCCGTTTCGACTATTGGTCAAACAATATCAACGTCAGATCCACGTGTATTGCTATCATATGCTGGGCGATAGACAGGAAGCAGAGGACGCGGTTCAAGATATTTTTATCAAGTGTTATCAGAATATAGACAGCTATAAGGAGAGCATTTCTTTCTCGGCTTGGTTATTCAAGATCTCCTATAATCACTGTATTAATTTACTGAAAAAGCGAAACGCCTGGTACAAGATATTGAATATATACCGTTGGCAACAACAGGTCACTACCTCTAATGAATCTGATTACAATGATCTCGTCGGGGAGATGCTTGGCCGACTTTCATCTGAAGACAGGAACTTGGTTCTGATGCGGGTGATTGATGAGCGTAGTTATGAGGAGATTGGTCAAATTATGGACTGCAAACCAGCCACCGCACGCAAAAAATATGAGCGGATAAAAAAAAGACTGAGACCGCTCTGGTCTCAACAATTGGAGGGAACAGCTAATGAAACCTAATGACCTTTCTCAGCAAGCGGACATGATTCACAAAATCAAAGATTTGATGAATATGACGAATCTCCCGGAACAAGATTTTTCTGACACTGTCATGATGCAGATTAAACAGCTGGAAAGTATACCGACTAATCCTCGCAAAACGCTCGTCATCACTATGAAGAGGCTGGCCATCGCCATTTGCGTGATTGGTCTTTTGAGTGGCTTTTCTTATGTAGCCAACGAGTGGTTTAATTTACGGGATAAAGCTGGTAATCCTGTCATGGAAGTCAGAAGCACTAACTCGAAGATTCCCGATTGGCAAACCAAAATATTGGAGCAGGTAAAGAAGCAAATAGCACCGGGCGAGTCAGCCGTCGTTTATTTCGGTAGTAAAGAAGAAATCACAAAGCAGACAACTGACCAGATCTTGTGGACGACTTCTCCCATTAAATACCGCGACCATAACGCATTTATTGATGCTGTTCAAGGGCCGTTAGCTAATAGTCGCCTTTTCGTTCAAGTACCTGACGGTTACGAATTCGAGGCTGGTTATATATACATGGACTATCAACCGCAAAGTCCTGAGGATAACCTTCAAACTTTTGTTGAAACGGAGACTGGAAAGGAATACGCCTATGGTTTGCGGAAGGCTGGTAGTGGAATCCAATCCGTTACGATGAACTACAAGAAGGGCAAGGACGAAATCGCCTACCAAGTGAATTTTCTTAGGGGGGTTGAGAAGTCCAAGTTTTTTATCACAAAACCCTCAAAGGACCTGATTACAGATGTGTGGGGCACGGATACCTATTATGACGATCATACTCTGAACTGGGTTGAGAGGAGTGAGGGAGGTTTCATGAACTATAGTCTCTCCGGATCTGCTGCTACGAAAGAACAACTCGTTGAATTCGCCAAAGTAATACTTGCCCATTAAATTATCTGCGGAATGGAGACTTGTTTCTTGCTAAGAAGTGGATTTTGGAAAGTTATATAGATTAAGGTGGTTAGTTCTATGCTGAAAAACAGACCGACATTGTGCATCGTCTTGTCTTGTTATAATGAGAAGCCTGAAATTGAAGAGAAGATTAGTCAGCTTATGAATGTACTAACTGAATTGATCAGGGAGAAATGTGTCTCGGACAAAAGCTTTCTGCTCTTCATTAATGACAGCAGCTTGGATCACATCTGGGAAATGATTAACCAACATCAAGAACGGAATCCTAGCGTGGTTGAGCTTAAGTTAGATCCGAAAGTAGGTTATAAAAATGCCCTACTGGATAGTCTGATGCACGCTAAAGAACTGGCGGATTGCGTTATCTCGATTGATATAGATCTGTTGGATCATATGCGTTTTATTCGTGAATTTGTGGTGTGCTACTTGGAGGAATATGAACTTGGTGTAAGGGAGAGTAGCAGTAAGTATATCAGGTTCAAACGCAACTTGGAGTTTGCCTTCTACCGATTGATGAAATGGATGGGAATCAAGGTGAATCAGGATCATTCCACCCATAAACAAGAGCGAGAGCATATATGATGCTTATTAGTTAAATTATGTAGGGGCTACTACTTATCTCTGACGATTCGCCGAGTCTGGCAAGATCCATTGGCAAGCAAAGTGTGGAGCTATTCCCCCTTAAACAGTGGAGAGGACAGACTGATTGTGGAAAAAAATACGGCAGGAGGTTTCGATTTTAAACTACCGTGCATTTTTCGGTTATTGTAGAAATCCATGTACTGGTCAAGCGATTCATAGGCCTCTTCAAAT
>NZ_LCZJ02000053.1 GCF_001012825.1 Paenibacillus etheri | reverse complement strand
CGAGGCAGTTTCGTTGTTCGCCACGTCCTTCGTCGGCTCCTGGCGCCTAGGCATCCTCCGTGTGCTCTTATTAGCTTAACCTTCGCTCCAATGTTTCGCTTGTTTGCACAATCGAAAATCTTCGCTTCCAGCTAATAACTAACGTACTTGTTTACACAAGTTATAGCTAAAAGATGTTCTAAAACGCAAATTCGTTTCGGTATCCAGTTTTCAAGGATCAA
>NZ_LCZJ02000052.1 GCF_001012825.1 Paenibacillus etheri | reverse complement strand
CTTCCAGCTAATAACTAACGTACTTGTTTACACAAGTTATAGCTAAAAGATGTTCTAAAACGCAAATTCGTTTCGGTATCCAGTTTTCAAGGATCAAGAAAAAAATATTCTAGACATAACAAATAGATGAAGTTTGTTGGTGGAGCCAAGCGGGATCGAACCGCTGACCTCCTGCTTGCAAGGCAGGCGCTCTCCCAGCTGAGCTATGGCCCCGCAAATTCCATCAAAACCGAACAAATGGATACGCGTTAAATGATTGTGGAAGTTAAACTTCCGATTTGAATGTTTCCATTGCAGGAAACGATTCTCCATAGAAAGGAGGTGATCCAGCCGCACCTTCCGATACGGCTAC
>NZ_LCZJ02000051.1 GCF_001012825.1 Paenibacillus etheri | reverse complement strand
AAAATACGGCAGGAGGTTTCGATTTTAAACTACCGTGCATTTTTCGGTTATTGTAGAAATCCATGTACTGGTCAAGCGATTCATAGGCCTCTTCAAATGTCCTAAAGTCCCTTATACGGAACAGATCGCGTTCCATCAAACTATGGAAAGACTCAATGTAGGCATTCATATTTGGTGTCCTTGGAGGTATGCGCTCATGGATAATATCTAGACTCTCGCACATATCTCCAAATAGTTTACTGGTGAATTGAGGGCCGTTATCCGTACGAATTGTAGGCATCTCTTCACCTGTTGTTATCCGATTCTGAAGGGCGTAACAAAGCGTCTGAGCGGCGTGCTTAGCTTCACAAGCGGGCCCTCTGTACTGCTTAACAACAACGCGATCAAACACATCAATGATGCTGAGCACATAAAAGAAACGCTCCAGCCCACTGACGTATCCGTATTTAATATCCATTTGCCACAGTTGATTAGAGCCTGTAACGATGCGGTTTCTCGGCAGTCTACGCGGATGTGACTGGACTCGCTGGCGTGGTTTTTGAAGAATGCCTAGCTCGTCACATAACCGGTAAGACTTCTTTTTATTTAGTTTCACGTTGTATTTGTCCTGAATACATTTTGCGAGAAGTTTGTAGCCGTAAACATACTCTTCACCTTCAATCAGTTCAAGAAGCCATTGATTTATCCGTTCGTCGCATATGCGTTCGCCCTCATACGTATAAGAGTATCCGGGCACTGGACGGCCACGTCGGCCTCTTGTAGGGCGTTCAGATGGTGCAACATTCGCTCTTTTTTTGCGGTCATAATAGGTGGATTCCGAAATGCCTAGGATGCGCAGAACCACTGCTACTGGTTCTCCCCGCTTAATAAATGGTTCTGCTACTTCGAGTTTTTCAGATAAGCGGGGGCTTGCTTTTTTAGCAGTTCTCGTAAGATTTCAAGCTCGAGTTCCTTCTCCCCGAGCACCTTAACCGCCTTTTCATACCGCTGTTCGACCTCTTGCAGCCGTTGCAGCTCCTGGAGGTGCTCGTCAGCAAACGGAATCTCTTCAGCAGGGATGAAGTCACGATGATCTCTTATCCAACTACGAATGGTTTCAGGATGGATGTCATACATGCGAGCCAATACCCCCACCTTAATACCAGCCAACGCTTCTTTGACGATGTTAAGCTGCGTTTCTTTAT
>NZ_LCZJ02000050.1 GCF_001012825.1 Paenibacillus etheri | reverse complement strand
CTTCATATACAAGCCAACGGTTCTCTCGGTGACCTTGTAGCCCTCATGGCGCAATTTTTTTGTGATCTTAGGGGCACCATAGCGTCGATTGTTATCGTGATAGTGATACGTAATTCGCCCCATTAACTCACGCTTGCGCAACTCTTGCTTGCTTGGCATAGAGGTTTTCCACTTATAGTAGCCGCTCCGAGAAACTTCCATAACCTTGCACATCTTCTCCAAGTTGAACTCGGAGCGATGATCCTCAATAAACTGGAATCTTAGTTCCTTGGTTTGCTGAAGATGTGCACTGCTTTTTTTACGATTGTGAGTTCTTCCTCAACGTCTGCAATCCTTTTATCTTTCATCTGAATCTCATGTTCTTTTTCTCTAAGCAGCTGTTCCATCTCTCGGAATCGTTCCAAGGTAACAATAGGTTCATTTTTGAAGTCGCGATATTTAGCCTTCCACCCATGCAAAGTCTTTGCTGGAATGTTCAACTCTAACGAGATATCCTCCACCGACTTTGTCTGCTCTTGCAAATATTTAACAGTGTTTCTCTTAAATTCTTCGTCATACCGTTGCCGCTGTTCACCCATGTGAACACCTCCTTAGATATCTTCATTATCTTAATCTCTTAACG
>NZ_LCZJ02000049.1 GCF_001012825.1 Paenibacillus etheri | reverse complement strand
CCGGCGGCGAGTCAAGCTGCACATTGTAGCCCAAAGATGCCAATTGTTTGACTAATCGCCGTGCTCTGACGTGTTGATTCAAATGATCTAAGTAATCTACGCCAAGTTCTACATAAGGCTGCTGTCGAAGGAGCATGTGATAAATCATGGTGAGCATCTTGTGTGCTGTTGCAATCAACGCTTTTTTCTTTCCTCGACGGGCAGCTAACTTCCAGTATTTTGAGGCTAAATATGTTTTTTTCGTTCGGGATGCGGCCCACGCGGACTCGGCAAGGATGGATTTTAGGTGGGGATTGCCGTG
>NZ_LCZJ02000048.1 GCF_001012825.1 Paenibacillus etheri | reverse complement strand
GTACGGGCACCTTCTCCTGGCTAGAGGCTTTTCTTGGCAGTGTGAGATCATGACCTTCGCTACTGTAATTTTCGCTCCCCATCACAGCCCAGCCTTAATGATGTGCGGATTTGCCTACACATCAGCCTCACTGCTTAGACGGACATATCCATCAGTCCGCGTCACTACCCTCCTGCGTCACCCCATCGCTCGTAGCGGATTACGGTGGTACAGTAATTTCAAACTGTTGTCCTTCGACTACGCCTTTCGGCCTCGCCTTAGGTCCCGACTTACCCTGAGCGGACGAGCCT
>NZ_LCZJ02000047.1 GCF_001012825.1 Paenibacillus etheri | reverse complement strand
CTTCTCGACTTAACCTTGCATGTTAAACGTAACTCGCCGGTTCATTCTACAAAAGGCACGCCATCACCCATAGATAGGGCTCTGACTTTTTGTAAGCACACGGTTTCAGGTTCTATTTCACTCCCCTTCCGGGGTGCTTTTCACCTTTCCCTCACGGTACTGTTTCACTATCGGTCGCCAGGTAGTATTTAGCCTTAGCAGATGGTCCTGCTGGATTCATACGGGGTTTCACGTGCCCCGCACTACTCGGGATCCGTCTCGGAGAGAACACAGTTTAGGCTACAGGGCTTTTACCTCTATCGCGGGCCTTTCCAGACCTCTTCGCCTACCATATTCCTTTGTAACTCCATGTGAGACGTCCCACAACCCCTAAGAGCAAGCTCTTAGGTTTAGGCTGTTCCGCGTTCGCTCGCCGCTACTGACGGAATCACTATTGTTTTCTCTTCCTCAGGGTACTTAGATGTTTCAGTTCCCCTGGTCTGCCTCTACATCTCCTATGTGTTCAGAGATGAGTAACTGCGAATTACCACAGCTGGGTTTCCCCATTCGGACACCCCCGGATCAAAGCTTGCTTACAGCTCCCCGAGGCAGTTTCGTTGTTCGCCACGTCCTTCGTCGGCTCCTGGCGCCTAGGCATCCTCCGTGTGCTCTTATTAGCTTAACCTTCGCTCCAATGTTTCG
>NZ_LCZJ02000046.1 GCF_001012825.1 Paenibacillus etheri | reverse complement strand
ATGGGTGATGGCGTGCCTTTTGTAGAATGAACCGGCGAGTTACGTTTAACATGCAAGGTTAAGTCGAGAAGACGGAGCCGCAGCGAAAGCGAGTCTGAATAGGGCGATTTAGTATGTGGACGTAGACCCGAAACCGTGTGATCTACCCCTGTCCAGGGTGAAGGTGCGGTAACACGCACTGGAGGCCCGAACCCACGCATGTTGAAAAATGCGGGGATGAGGTGGGGGTAGCGGAGAAATTCCAATCGAACTCGGAGATAGCTGGTTCTCCCCGAAATAGCTTTAGGGCTAGCCTCGGTATAAGAGTAGTGGAGGTAGAGCACTGATTGGTTGCGGGGCCCGCAAGGGTTACCAAGATCAGTCAAACTCCGAATGCCATATACTTATTGCCGGGAGTCAGACAGTGAGTGCTAAGATCCATTGTCAAAAGGGAAACAGCCCAGACCATCAGCTAAGGTCCCCAAGTGTGTGTTAAGTGGGAAAGGATGTGGAGTTGCACAGACAACCAGGATGTTGGCTTAGAAGCAGCCACCATTGAAAGAGTGCGTAATAGCTCACTGGTCGAGTGACTCTGCGCCGAAAATGTAACGGGGCTAAACACACCACCGAAGCTATGGCTAGATACGTATGTATCTGGGGTAGGGGAGCGTTGTATGTGGGTTGAAGGTGTACCGTAAGGAGCGCTGGACAGCATACAAGTGAGAATGCCGGTATGAGTAACGAAAAGATCAGTGAGAATCTGATCCGCCGAAAGCCCAAGGTTTCCTGAGGAAGGCTCGTCCGCTCAGGGTAAGTCGGGACCTAAGGCGAGGCCGAAAGGCGTAGTCGAAGGACAACAGTTTGAAATTACTGTACCACCGTAATCCGCTA
>NZ_LCZJ02000045.1 GCF_001012825.1 Paenibacillus etheri | reverse complement strand
CCCAGGACCCTTCGGTCCAAGTACCATCGGCGCTGGAGGGCTTAACGGTCGTGTTCGGGATGGGTACGCGTGGAACCCCTCCGCTATCGCCACCAAACGGGCATTTACAGCGTAAATGCTCAGGCTTAATCGCCTGAAAACTGAATCCGAATTGAATTTGCGTTTTAAATATAGGATAAGCCCTCGACCGATTAGTATTGGTCAGCTCCATGCATTAC
>NZ_LCZJ02000044.1 GCF_001012825.1 Paenibacillus etheri | reverse complement strand
TGTCCGGTCCATTTGCCCGAGCTTGCTTCCGCAAGGTTGAGACCAGCATGACGCAGCAAAGCGTTGCCATGAACAAAGCCGCTTAAATCCCCAGCCTCTCCAAGAATACCAGCTAGTGAGATTGCATTAATCCCTTTTACAGCAAGCATCGACTTAGCAAAAGGTATACGGTCTAAAACTGCTATAATCTCTGCCTCCACGACTCGCAGTTGCTCACAAGCGAGATCATATTCTGCAAGAAGCTGCATTAAATGGAGCTTGTACGCATGCGTTGCCTGCTTAGAGCCAACAGAATGGCTAGCAAGAGCGATTAGGGCTTGAGCCTTCATGTCCCCAGGTTGCCGTTGCATAATGGATTTCCAGCCCCTTACCACGTCTTGAGGCGTTAACTTACTCAGTTCATCAGGCGTCGGGAAAAGACGTAGTGTCGCCAATGAGCCTTTGCACATCAGATTCTTAAATACTTGTCTCAGCTCGGGGAACACGACGTCAACCCAACGATGAATCTGGTTCTTTGCACTGACGAGTCTCGTTACGACGGAGTCTCGGTTGGAGAGAAAGACACGAAGCTCTTCAAAGGCTTCAGGTGTGTTGCGAATGAATGAGTAATAGCCGTTCTTCACCATGTCTGCGATGACGAGAGCATCCTTTTTGTCGCTCTTCGATGGCGTATTGTCGCGGTTTTCCTTGTTCTTTTTCACGAGATGAGGATTAACAAGAACAACTTCAAACTGCTTCTCAGATAGCCATTTGGAGACGCTTATCCAATAATGCCCCGTTGGTTCCATACCGATGATTGCAGAGTCTAGGTTATGGGTTGATTGCAACGATTGGATCCAGCGAAGAAGGATCTGAAACCCTTCTTCGTCATTTGAGAAAGATAGTGGATTGCCAACGACGATCCCGCGGAAATTCACCGCACGAGCGACGTGAGTTAGCTGTGCGATGTCGATTCCGACGACGAG
>NZ_LCZJ02000043.1:47555-174832 GCF_001012825.1 Paenibacillus etheri | reverse complement strand
GCGTAGAGATTATAAATTCTTATATTTAAATGAAGAGGGTGATCTGATAGCCATTGAATGGCTATCAGATCACCCTCTTCGTATATTCAACGCTATTTAACTGAATTCCTAAGTCTCTATCTTGTTATCTCTATTGATCTCCAGTATATCCAGGAAGAATACAAAAATTGGAATACCAAGAATTAGACCCCATACACCCATATAGTGCTCAGAGAAGAGAAGTACGATAAAGGTGTAGAACATAGGTAGATTCATTTTGGATGACATCAGTTTTGGATTTAAGAAGTACCCTTCGACAAAATGTAGTATGGCTATCATAACCAATACATATATCGTCATTGCTATGCCACCAATGTTGTAACCAATAATACAAAGTGGTATTAAAGAGATCACAAAGCCTACCACTGGAATCAAACTAAGCAGGAAGATCATAATCGATAAGGCGAATAGATACGGAAAACCTAATATCCAAAGTCCAATCACCGTAAAACATGTATTAAACAGCGCGATCAAAATTTGCGCTTCGATCACTTTACCAAAGGATGAGATGAACTTTCTACCGAAATACTCAAGCTCAACATAGAACCAGGAAATTTTGCTCTCTTTAAGACGGGCAGTAAAGTTGACAATTCTGTTCTTCTCAAGAATAAAGACAAAGCTCAGAATGGTGGATAATACGAAGCTAGTGCCCCAATTACTTATTTTAAGGACGTATTCAAGACCATCTTTCACGTAAGACTGGTAGTTCAAATCCTTAAGCTGGGCAAATAAATACTGTGCAATTTCGTTCTGCGGGATATTTGCAGGGGTTAAACTGGTCAGAAAATTTGTTAGCTGCTTAATCTGAGTGAAGACCTTCGGTAAATAATTCACTAAGGTGACTACTATCAGAGCAATTAGTGCTAAATACAAAATAATAATAATGACCTTACTGTTGACCGCAACATATTTATTGATCCGCTTCGTGAGCAGCACTTGAAAGCTGTTCATTACATAAGCAATCAGAAATGTTAACAGTACTAAATTGAGCATATCTCTAATACTGAATAGCAGCAGGGCAACCAGCCCCAAAATAAAAAAACGCCGGACCGTTAAATTCGCGTAATAACGCTTAAATACTTCCATCTGTTCTCTCCATTCGCCTACCAATTAGTACTCTATTTATAGTCTACAGTAAGGAATTCACTTATAGCAACTAGTGATTCGCCCAAATTGGCGAAATTTCTCACTTTTTGTAATCTCCTAATGAATATAAGGAAAGATGATATCCATTCCATACATTTCCTTAGCCTTCTACGTGCCACCCGTTGTGTGCGTTAACTTAACGATTCGACTCTTCTGATCATAGTTGAGATCAATATGTAGATCTTTGCATAATTGTATAAACG
Source organism: Paenibacillus etheri (assembly GCF_001012825.1). GTDB lineage: Bacteria > Bacillota > Bacilli > Paenibacillales > Paenibacillaceae > Paenibacillus_AQ > Paenibacillus_AQ etheri. Next base: position 173,444 of record NZ_LCZJ02000043.1, on the reverse strand, counting down.
GAACCATCAAGGTCCCTTCCCTCATTTCGGGCGCACTTCCTATTAGAGCTACTCTTTGGTTATTCAGGGTTAATTCCATGGGCGATTCTATATGTTTGATCTGCTCAAGGGTTTGGATTGCGGATAGAATCTGACTTCCCCCGTTGATTCGGGAGGCGTTACGGTCCATTCTCGCATTTATCCCATCCTCGATTTTAAATGTTAGCGAAATTCCGAGGGAATCACATGCGGATAGCAATCGGTCATTGTATGATCCATAAGGAAAGGCAATCGCTGAATCGGTATTCCCCAGCTCTTCCTTCAGCCTTTGCTCCGCCTTGGCCAAATCACGAGTAACCCTGCTGTAGTATTCCGTATTCATTTCGTTTCTGTTCTCATCGTCAATATATAACAAAGCACTGACGGCTGGCCGCTCCCCACCCTCAGCATCCACGATACCATAATGGTGTAAATCGTACGTGTGACTATAGAATCCCATCCCATCACGCTTCATTTCCCGCATCTGCTCCCAGTTGAGTTTCGGCACACTATTCGGATCTGGGTGATCAATCGTAGAGACGATAACAAAATTAACTGCCGTATAGCCATATTTTTTCAGGATCGGAAAGGCCAACTCATAAAAACTCTCATATCCATCATCAAAAGTCAGCAGCACCGCATTGTCTGGAACCGTGCCACCATTCAGCATAAATTCTCGATATTGTTCCATCGTAATCACATGAAACCCTTCCTGCTTCAGCAGGTTCATTTGATCATCAAACCGATCGGCGGATAAGATCCAAGGAAACTGCGGCATTGGCTTCTCTGAAAGATGATGGTACATCAGCACAACTACATGGTCTCTATAGTAAATTCCTTTCGGAAATGGCCCCTGCTTCTGCCAGCCGATATGCATATTAAGGGCCTGTTCTGCAGCAGCCTTGGGAATCATTAGCTCATCAGGCGAGCCTCGATATGTGGCTACTGTCTTAATGATTTGACCATTCACATTTATAGTAACTGCAGAAGACTCGCGTCGATTGTTGAAAATAACAGCAAGACTTATTAGCAGAACGATGACTAAAAGTATCATATATTTTTTCGTATGCAAGCTCTGAATCTCCTTAAAAAGATCTTTTATTCACTATGTAACTACATATTTGGTGACAGTTCCACCTACTTTTGGTTACATTTTCTTCTTTTTTGTTTCTTATAATAAAAATAGGAGGCGATCCCTAAGCCTGAAATGGCTTAAGGAACACCTCCCTCACATGGAGATCTATATATAATTATGTACATCTATGTGTAATTGTAGACGGTCTAGAACCTACTCTTATCTGCGAAGTAATTCTCTTCCCCAAGCTCGTCCACAAACTGCTGCAGCCAATTATAATATTGAACGGCATGCTCCAGTTTCTCCAGATCCTTCAGGCAGAAGTGCCGCTCTTCCTCAGGCGTATCCACGGCTTGAACCAATCCCTCCAGCTCAGGAATAACAACATCCAAGGCTTGTCTCATGACATCAATCTCCCGCTGCAGCTTCATCCCAAAAAAGTTCTTAAAGGTCTGAAAGAAATCTGTTTCCACTGCATACAGATCCTTTCGCTCCCGCTTCTCCTCCAGCTTAGTCACCATCTTGGAAGCCATCAAAGAACGGACGCCATAGCTCATATTACTCTTGCTCATATTCATCACATTCTTCATCTCTTCAAGCGTCATCGGCCGGTCTTCAAAGAACATAATTCCATACAGCTGCCCGAATGAGTAATTGGCGCCATATAAGTCCATCGTCTGAGCAATCGCATCGATCATCGGACGCAGCAGCTGCTCACGTGGAGATAAATCTTTATTCTCTTCACCAAAGGCTACCTGTTTCATAGCTGCACCTTCATTCCACTAGAATCTACCCTTCTATTTTACACAAAATAGCAACTACTTTTGCTAATCTCTTAAATTTTTACATAATCTCGCATCGATCTTTACGCCCACTTGACCACACAGCTGCCCGATGAGTGTACAATTTTTTTTGAACGGAAGAGTTTTCCTCAGAATTATACCGCAAAAAACAGAAGATGGAATGGGGTATCGACAGAATAATGAAACGCTCAAGATTTATAGGGGAGTTGAAACCGGTGCTCTTCACCTTGCCGGCAATGATTCCATTCATTGTATTTTGGCTCGCGCCATTACTTTATGTATTTTATCTCAGCTTTACCGAATGGGACTTCATGAGCCCCGAGAAAACCTTTGTCGGACTAACCAACTATCTGGATCTGTTCAGCAATCCCACCTTCTATAAAGCGCTAAGAGTAACCTTGTTATTCTGTGCGGGAAGTGTACTGCCCGTTATTCTGATCGGACTTGGACTAGCACTCCTGATGAATGGGAAGCTGAAAGGCTCCACTCTCTATCAGATACTTCTTTTCTCCCCTTGGGTCACGCCGACCGTGGCGGTATCCATTGTCTGGTCCTGGATCTATGAACCTGAAATCGGCCTTGCCAATACTGTACTTGATCTATTAGGTCTTGAAAAAATCGGCTGGCTTCAAGATCCTAAATGGGCACTGCTCGGCGTTCTGCTCGTGACGATATGGAAATCGGTAGGCTGGGCGATGATTTTTTACTTGGTGGCACTACGCAATGTCTCTACGGATCTGCTGGAAGCCGCTGAACTGGATGGAGCAAATGCTGTTCAAAAATTCAGCCGGATTACTTTACCGCTAATCTCTCCAACGACACTGTTTCTGTTCATCGTACAGATCATCGGTGCGTTACAAGCTTACGACCAGATCAACGTGCTTACACAAGGTGGACCGTCAGGATCAACACGTACCCTGCTCTATATGTATTATCAGTCTGCCTTCGAAGCTTTTCAGATTGGAGAAGCCTCTAGTGTCGCAATGATTCTGGTACTTATATGTATGCTGCTATCCGTAGTCTCGCTAGAGGTTAGTGAACGGACAACCCATTATCAATAACAACCGCTGTAAAGGAGAACGACTGATGAATGCAACGATCGTACGAGTGGGTAAACTTACCCGCCATCTATTTTTTGCAGCTATCGCACTGATCATGGCCTTCCCCTTCTACTGGATGGTCACCAGTGCCTTAAAAACCAATGATGAAATCTGGCAGTCTCCGCCCACGATCTGGCCTAAAGAGCCGCTGTGGAGTAACTTTTCAGCCGCCTGGCACGAAGCCCCTTTCTTCAGATATATGGGCAATAGCGTATTTGTCGCCGTGGCGATTGTTATTTTACAAGTGATAAATTCCGGCATGATGGCTTATGCGCTTACGCATATGAAATTCCGCTTCAGAGGGCTGTTCTCAGGCGTTATTCTTTTCGGCTATATGGTACCTGCCACCGCCGTTTATCTTCCCGGATATCTGGTAATGTCCCAGCTTCATCTACTGGATTCATATGCCGGATTGATTCTATCTAACTGTGTAAGTGTCTTTTCCATTTTTCTAATTCGGCAAGCATTCCTTCAGGTTCCCCATGAGCTGGTGGAGGCTGGAGAAGTGGATGGTTCCTCACATATGCGGATTCTCTGGACCATTCTTGTCCCTATCACACGTTCTTCTTTTGCTGTGCTAGCCCTGATCACCTTCATTGATCAGTACAATAACTATTTCTGGCCGATGCTCATCACCAAAGACCCTAATCTACAGCTGGTCTCGGCCGGTCTGCGTAGTTTCTTCACTCAAGGAGGTGCTTACGGATTGAAATGGCCGCTGATCATGGCCGCTAGCGCATTCACCATCGCCCCGTTGCTGCTAGTCTTTCTAATAGCTCAGAAAACGATCATGCAAAGCGTCAACATGACTGCTGGTTCCAGCAAAGGATAAGCTAACCATTCTATTTTAATAAGAGGAGAATGATGATGAACGTATTGAAGAGACTGACCACCCTATCTTTGGTTGCGGGATTTACAATGTTAACAGCTTGCGGAGGAAATGCGAGTACAGGCAATGTTACAGCGGCGGATGGAGCTTCTACCTCTCCCTCCGCAGATGCTGCGCCCACACAAAATGCACCGGTAACCATTGAATTCTGGTATGGTCTCGGCGGCAAGCTTGGTGAGAATATGGAAGCACTGATTCAGAAATTTAACGCCTCTCAGCAAGAGGTCATCGTCAAAGGTATCGCACAGGCAGACTACACTGAAACCGAACAGAAGCTGCAAGCAGCTATCGCTACAGGAAAAGTGCCTGCTGCTGCTCTCTCCTCCAATGTAGATTGGGCCCGTAAAGGATATTTCGCTCCGATAGACGAGCTTATGGCACTGCAGCCAGATTTTAATAAGGAGGATTTTGTCCAAACCTTTCTGAATCAAGGCCAGGTTGATGGCAAGCAATACTTCCTGCCGATGTATGGAACAACGCAGGTTATGTACTATCGCAAGGATACTTTTGAGAAGAATGGAATTGATGCGAGCACACTAAAGACTTGGGAAGATCTAGCTGCCGCAGCTGCGAAAATGACAGTGAAAGACGGCGGCAAAACCACCTTCTTCGGTTGGGAGCCTATGTGGGGTTCAGGGAACATGATTGATGCCGTGCTCAGCAAAGGAGGCACTATCCTTAGTGAGGATGGCAAACAAGTTATGATCGACTCTAAAGAGTGGATCGAAACCTGGGATTTATTCCGCAAGTGGATTCACGAGGATAAGATCATGCGAATTCATTCCGGCGGCCAAGGCTGGGAGTATTGGTACAAGACGATCGACGATGTAATGAAAGGTCAATCCGCAGGCTACACGGGATCCAGTGGGGATCAGGGCGACTTAGACTTCAGCATTGTTTCGGCTATGGAGCAGCCAGGCTGGGCAGGGATTGGCGAAGGCAAACCCGTAGCCCAGGCACTGATGGCCGGCATTCTATCTAAAGCTAGCGACAGTGAGAAAGAAGCGGCTATGAAATGGCTAACCTACTTCACAAATGCTGAGAACACAGCCTTCTGGTCGATTAATACTGGATATATTTCGGTGCGCCAATCCGCATTGCAAGACCCGGCGTTTGTGTCATTCAGCGAAAGCAATCCACAGATTAAGGTTCCATTGATGCAAGCTTCTCATGGTTCTGCACCTTTCCAAGACCCAACTGGGGGCAAAATTAACGATGCGTTGACAATCGCCGCAGATCAGGTACAAATTGAGAATATCCCAGCAGCACAAGCACTTAAGGAAGCACAAGAAACGGCACAAGCAGCGCTTGATAAATTAAAATAAAGGGCGGTGGACTTCATGTCTGAGCTCATCACGCCACAAGGCAGATATGCTGTAGCAGCTATTCTATTCGATAAGGATGGTACGCTGCTTCAGTTCGTATCCCTCTGGGGCAGCTGGGGCGAATGTTTGTTAGAGAGATTTACGAAGGATATGAAGCAAAGAGGACTACAGATTCCAGAAGAACAGCTCCCTGCATTATTGGGAACTATACACAATGCCCAAGGAAGCATTACCAATTATGATCGCAACGGACCCCTGGCTATGGGGACTATGAATGATCTCTATGCCATCCTGTCATGGCAGGGTTATCTGCAAGGTTTATCGTGGGCGGAGTCCATGGAGCTTGTTCATCAGTGCCGTCTGGAAGCGGATGTCATGTTGGAAGAGAAGCGCCCCGTTCATTCGCTGCCGGGACTTCATCGTTTTCTTAATGAGTGTGTGAGTGCGGGCATCCCTCTCGCTGTGGTGACCGCAGATGAAACAGATGCTGCAGAGAAACATCTCCAATGGCTCGGCATACGGCATTATTTCTCCGAGGTAATTGGAACAGACCTTGTGGATCAGGGTAAACCATTCCCCGACATGGTGCAGCTTGCCTGCGAAAGGTTGGCCGTAGAACCCGCGCATACAGCGGTTATCGGCGACACTAATGGAGATATGCGAATGGCTAAAGCAGCGGGTGTACAGGTAGCTATAGGAATAGCTGAGAATGAAGACACTATTGCTTCGATGCATATTCTCCCGGATGCAGATCTCATTGTACAATCTTATGCTGAGCTCAGAATCGAGGTTACTTCCCAGTGAAAATAGACGGAATATGGGCATGGATGTTTCTAACGCTGGCTATTGTGTTCGAGCTCTCAGGGACCATCTCGATGAAAATATCTCAGGGGTTCACTCAGCTCTGGCCTTCCGTGCTCATGTTTCTGTTCTATGGAGCCAGCTTCACCTCCCTGAATTATGCCCTCACCTCTATTAAGGTAGGCGTAGCTTATGCAATATGGTCAGGAGCGGGAATCATCCTGATTTCCTTCATAGGAGCCCTGTTTTTTGAAGAAAAGCTAACCCTATCCTCACTACTATGGATAGCCGTTATCATTACCGGAATCATAGGGCTAAACATTAGCGGCAAGACGCATTAGCGAACAGAAACAGTATTTGATAGGTTCATAGATGAAGGAGGATGCCCAAACATGAGTACGAACACATCACCTGAAGATAAACCAGTTATCACCTTTCAGATCATCACGGATACCCATGTCACCGCTGAACGAGATCATGAGTACAATCTTAACTTCGAGCTGGCACTTCGTGATATAGCAGCGCATGGGGAAGGCAGCAGCGGGATTATGCATATCGGCGATGTCACAGACCACGGGTTCCCTGCTGAATACGAAGAAATGCTCCGTATCCTCAATCAGTATAAAACCGACCTGCCCGAAATTATCTTTACCTTAGGCAATCATGATGTGGGCCTTGGAAATTGGGAGTCTCGCTTAGGGATGTATACGTCACAGACTGGAATGTCTGGATCCTATCATGATCACTGGATCAACGGCTATCATTTTATTTTTCTGGGTACAGAACAAGGATTGCCCCTATTCTGTGACCTTTCCTCAGAACAGCTTGATTGGCTGGAGCATAAGCTTGGGGAGCAATCTTCACCAAATCAGCCTGTTTTTCTTTTCCTGCATCAACCGCTTAAAGATACCGTAGCTGGATCGCTAGAATCACAAGATTGGTACGGCGTCACGCAAGATAAGGAATTAAAAGAGATTCTTTCAAGATACCCCCAGACCTTGTTATTCACTGGACACACCCATTGGGAGCTAGAGGTCGAGAACACTATGTTCCCTGGTCATGGAGAGATCGCCACGATGTTTAATGCTGCTTCCGTCGCCTACCTTTGGACAAACGAAGACAAGCATAAGACGGGTAGCCAAGGCTTCTATGTGGAAGTGTATAGCGATAAAGTGCTTGTCCGGGGCAGAGATTTTAGAACGGGAACCTGGATTGAAGCTGCACAATATGAGGTAGCTTATACAGCAGTAAACGTATAATAAAACTCCCCGCAGCAAGCTGCGGGGAGTTTTATTCTGTAAATTAAGCGCAGAAGTATTAGCCACACCACCACGCTCTGCGTTACTCATCCCATGCTTCTAGCAGCTTCGGAATGCCTTCTACAAGAAGCTTGTGGTATACCTCGCAAATATCTTCAATTTCATCCGTATTCGCCACACCCAGCAGCGTCTGCATAACGATCCCGTCAATAGCTCCAATCAGCAATGAGGCAATGGCTTTATTGTATTTCCCGGGTTGTTTTTCGTACAAGCGTTGCAACAGCTCCTCAGTATGACCAATCCATTTCTTATACTTAACTTTCAATTGATTAGAGATTTCCTCGTTCCCGAGTATCGCTTCCTGGGCAAGATAGAACTGCATTCGATTGTCATCTATTTTGTTAAAACGGTCTTTCACATTCTCACTGATCCGCTTAATAACTTCCCCGCGGCTATACTTCCCTTGCTGTACCTCCTCGGCAATTCTCGTAGATACGGATAGACTGCGATCCATCGCATCATAAAGAATCTCTTCTTTACTTTTGTAATGATGATACAACGCCCCCGTGCTAAGCCCTGCTTCATCGGCAATTCTCCGCATTGTCGTACCCGCAATACCCATGCGATAGATAACACGATTCGTCGCCTCAATAATATGTAATTTTTTATCCTCAGACATAAACTCCCCGCCCAACTGAATCGCTTGTTGCGAATTTTTTTATATGAAAAGAGTACTGAATCTAATTTGTTTTGTGTGTGCTAATTAACACAGACAAGACAAACGGCTTCCTAATATAATAAAACCGAACAGTTGTTATGTTTTTGAATTAACCAAGCTTCGTAGGGCTGAAGCTTAGTATTGACACAATTTGATTACGCTTTCACAAAAAAAGGAGGTTTATCATGGATATTCCTGCATGGCAGTACGGCGTTAGTATGATCGGCTACATAGTTCTACTTCTTATTGTTGTCAGTATCATGCGCAAACATTATAAGTTTGCCCACTGGTTCTGGATTGCTTCTTTACTAACCTTCCCCTTATGGCTTATGGGCGGTGTCGAAGGCTGGTTTCGCTGGGCCAAGATTTTAAGTGTAATTCTTCCTACGATATTTGTTGGATTCATTCGTATTGCTAACTACGAGAAACGAAAAGGACCGTTCTGGAATGGGTTGCAGAAGGATTGGGTATTGTGGTTCGTATATGGCGTTCTATTCCTTAATATCATGGAAGCGACCATTAAAGACTTTACGATGGGGAATACGTTCAATGCGCTTACCGGCCTCCTATTATGTATAACCATCCCTTTTGCGCCAAAATACTGGAAGATCTCTACAGAATCACACGGCGATCTCATTGCATATACGACAATCGGCTGGAACTTCCTCTATACAACTTGGAACGCAGCCTTCGTCTATGCCGAGAGTCCGAAGTTCTTTGCAAGCTCGCTATGCATTCTTCTCGCGGCCGAGCTCTATCCCATCATCAAACGCCGCCCAGAACTCTACATCATTGCGCGGGTCTATACATTAGCGGCACATCTACTTCTACGCGCCTGCTTCGTTAACCTGTTCCCGACACTAATGGATGCTTCGTCGTGGTACAATGCAGATGTCATGAACTATTGGGGAATCATCAACTTTATTATGATTGTTCCGTTTGTATTCTGGCATATGTGGCAGCTACACACAGGTAAAGCAGAAATCAGCTTCCGGCGTGGCCGGCCTGAAGTGAACTAATCAAGAACGCCCTTATCCTTTCCATGAAGAAAGGATAAGGGCGTTCTTTCAGGATCAAGCCCCATACACCCATATAGTGCTCGGAGAGACTATCGTTGAATCGGTTCGATCCGGTAGCTTGCGTTAGCGCCAGCTTCGTCTTCCACACCGGCTCCGCCGTGAATCTGCCAGCCGAAAGACAGCACAGATTCCAGCCGGTTCTTCTCGGCTGTCGTCAATACCATTTCTATGGCTTCTTTACCCTCTTCCAGCTCCAGCTCCGCCTCTTTACCAAGAGCAACCCATATCCAGCTACGAATGCCACGAATCGTGTTGTACTTAATTTGATAGCCTGTCTTCACCGCTTGCTCGAACAGTTCTGGCTGCTCCGCTTGCAAAGTGGTCAACTGCTTATAATCAAATTCGTATTCACTCTCGTCAACGGGCAAATCGCCCTCCGCCACTTTACGAAGAATATCCTCATTGGACCAGCCCAAAGCGCGAAGTGATTCTACCAGTAAAGCATCCCACTGGGATAACTTTACCCGGTTCAAATTCTCTGACATCCTGATTCCTCCCATACCTGTATATAGATTCTACCTATTCCATGAAATCATATGCAACATAATGACCCGGACTCACTTCCTGCAATGTAGAAGTCTCCGCCCTGCCGTACTCTGCCGAATATCCATCTAAAATAATTCTCTGATTAGCCCGCTTAGGGTCCGTCTCCAAAATCGAAGACAGCAGCGCCTTCGTATAAGGATGAATAGGGTTCTCGTATAGTTCGTCACTTTCGGCTACCTCTACGAGACGACCGCCATACATCACGCCAATCCGGTCTGAAATATGCCGTACCATCGACAGATCGTGCGCAACAAAAAGGTAGGTCAACCCAAATTCCGACTGCAAATCCTCCAGCATATTCACTACCTGAGCCTGAACAGATACATCCAGCGCTGAGATCGGTTCATCACACACTACGAATTCAGGTTTCACGGATAATGCTCGAGCGATCGAAATCCGTTGGCGTTGCCCACCACTGAATTCATGAGGAAAGCGATAAAGATGCTCTCTTTTTAAACCCACCTTATCCAGCAGTGCCGCAACAGCCTCTATACGCTCGTCTCCTTCGTGGATGCCGTGGATTTTCATAGGCTCACTGATCAGATCAAGTACATTCAGGCTTGGATTAAGAGAAGAATAGGGATCTTGAAAGATCGATTGAATCCGTCTGCGAAAAGGCTTAAGCTGCTTCTCTCCAAGCTTGCTCAGCGGCTGCCCGTCAAAAGATACTTCACCATCTGTATAGTCATACAATCGCAGCAAGCAGCGTCCAACCGTGGACTTGCCGCTTCCCGACTCTCCGACCAGTCCAAAGGTCTCCCCCTGACGAATCTGAAAGCTTACGCCATCTACTGCCTTAAGCACCGATGTATCGCGTCCCCATATATCTTTGCCTTTGGAGAAATGTTTTTTGAGATTATTTACGTCCACTAGAATCTTATTATCACTCAACAGAACCGCTCCCTTCAACACCAGCTACGGCTGGAGTCTCCTGCACACCGTCTGCCAGCCAGCACATCGAACGATGACCAGGCGATAATTCGATGACCGGAGGACGTTCGCTGCAACGGGCAAAAGCATTAGGGCAACGTTCCATAAATGGACAGCCCGAAGGAGGATTCAGCAAATCCGGAGGTGTACCTTCGATAGGAATAAGGCGTTCCCGCGACTTGCCGTCACGCTTCGGAATCGACCGAAGCAGACCTTTCGTGTAAGGATGCTGCGGGCGATAAAAGATATCCTCCACCGTGCCTTCCTCCATCACAAGTCCACCATACATTACGATAACCCGTGTACATACCTGAGCGACCACACCCAAGTCATGGGTAATAAGCGCTACAGCTGTACTGGTATTATTTTTCAACTCTTTAAAAAGATCGAGAATTTGCGCCTGTATTGTTACATCGAGCGCAGTTGTCGGCTCGTCTGCAATCAATAGCTCTGGCTTACAAGAAAGAGCCATGGCGATCATGACCCGCTGGCGCATCCCGCCGCTGAATTCATGCGGATATTGCTGCAGCCGCTGTTCAGGATTATTAATACCTACCTGACGCAGGATGCTTGCCGCCTCTTTAAGCGCTTCTTGCTTATTTAAACCCCGATGGCGACGGATGACTTCCGTAAGCTGCTGGCCGATTTTTTTTACAGGATTAAGAGAGGTCATGGGGTCCTGAAACACCATTGCTATGCGGTTACCGCGCAGCTTTCTCCACTCTTTTTCCGAAAGGTTCGATAAATTCTCACCACGAAAATTAATATTTCCACCGATAATTTTACCCGGAGGTGTAATTAACGACATAATCGCCTTGGCAGTCACACTCTTCCCACTACCAGATTCTCCGACGATTCCTACCGTCTCACCAGCATCTATATGAAAGCTAACGCCGCGAACTGCTTGATTCTCTCCGTCCCTTGTATGGAACGAAACCTTCAAATCCTCGACAGACAATAGCCGTTCCGTCATGATGTCTTCACACTCCTATCTTCGGATCAGCTTCGGTTCAAAGCCTACCCGCAAAATATCACCCAAAACATTAAAGCTCAGTACCGTTAATAGTATCAGTAATCCAGGGAATAAAGCCAGATATGGCGCTTGCGCGATATATCCCTGCGCATTGTTAAGCATACTACCCCAGGTGGCATTTGGAGGTTGTACCCCAAACCCGAGGAAACTTAGGGAGGACTCCATCATAATCGCCGAAGCGATATTATTCGTCGCACCCACAATGACAACAGGCACTAACCCCGGAAGAATATGACGCCAAATAATTCCGAAATTGCTCTGTCCAGAGGCTTTTGCATAGAGTACATATTCCCGTTCTTTGATCGTCATCGTCTCTGCCCGAATGACACGGGCGATATTCATCCACATTAATAGTGCAATAATAATGATGATATTCCCAACACTCGGCTTCAGAAATACGCTAAGCAGCAGCAGAACTAAGAAAGAAGGAATAGACAGCACTACATCAAGCATCCGCATGAGAAGATTATCAACCCATCCGCCAAAGAATCCACTGATTACGCCCACCGTCACACCTATGCCTGTAGCAATGATCATTGAAGCAAAGCCAACTAGCAAGGACACCCGACCACCATACAATGCGCGGGCAAAATAATCCCGGCCATAGTCATCCGTTCCGAACCAGTGATCGGCTCCTGGAGATTTCAGACGTGCCAGAACATCCATCGCATTCGGATCATGTCCAGATACAAAAGCAAATATAGAGCCCAGTGTGAAGATGATTAAAGTAATGAGGGCAAGGACGCCCAATTTATTCGTAAATAGCTCATCTCCAACACTTTTCCATTTACTGCGATTCATGAGGTCACCTCGTTAATTTAATTCGTGGGTCCACGAAGCTATATAGAATATCCGCGACCAGATTGCCGATGATCAGCATTAAAGAGGAGAACAGAGTAATTCCCATAATTACGGGGTAATCCATCCCTTTAACTGCAGTCATCCCCAAAGAGCCAATCCCTGGCCATGAAAATACTGTTTCTGTAACAATTGCACCTGCCACCAGATCACCCATAGACATCCCGAGCAATGTAATTACAGGAAGCAATACATGCTTCATTACATGACGGAAGAGAATCGTTGTCTTGTTAGATCCAAAAGCATATTGAATCTGCACATACTCTTCTTTTAGCTGTCCAATGGTACTAGAGCGAATGTATCGCACATAACCAGCCAGGAATCCAAAAGCAAGCACGGTGCAAGGCAGGATACCATGCTTGAATACATCAAACGCCGATTCCACACCAATCGTTCGCATCCCCATAATAGGGAGCAGGTGCAGCTTAATCGCGAATAAGTACATCAGTAAGATGGCAAGCCAAAACAAAGGCACGGATATTCCGACATAGGATAAGAAATTAATCAGCTTATCCACCCAGCGGTTCCGGTTTGCTCCAGCAATAAGACCGAGTGGAATCGCCAGTAACACAGCAAGACCGATTGCAGAACCCATCAAACCTGCGGTTGCAGGCAGGCGTTCTAGAATTTGATCCAATACTGGCTGATGATTCACTAAGGAATAACCGAAATTCCCCTGCAGTATTTCTTTAATCCAGATTAAATATTGAATGTAGGCTGGCTTATCCAGCCCAAGGTTATGCCGGATGCGCTCAATATCATCCGCGTGCATATTCGGCGTAACGAAGGATAATACCGGATCCCCCGGAGCCAGCTTAATCATCGCAAAGCACACAACCGAAACAAAAAACAACATCGGCAGGGTTTGCAGTAATCTTCGGACGATAAGTTGTCTCATACGTTTATTCTCCCAGTTCTGTATCGGTAAAAAAGTAAGCTGGATAACCCAGCTTACTTTTTCCCGTTTTTATTTAAGGTAGATTTTCGATAAATCTTCAAAAATAACGACAGGCTTCAAGACTGCTTCTTCTAGACCGCCGTAGTTCTTGGAGACAGCTACAATAGTCTTAGTATTAGCGATTGGATAAATCGGTGCATCGTCAGCAATGATTTCTTGGATCTTCTTATAGATCTCACCACGTTTAGTCACATCTGCTTCTCCTGCACCTTCATTGAACAACTTATCAACCTCACCATTATTATAATGCGAGTAGTTAGAGTCAGCAGTAGAAGTATACAAAATTCTGTAAGCATCAGGATCGTAACCCATAATATAACCTGCAATCGCAAGTTCAAAGTCTGTTGAATTCATATCACTGAACTTCTGACCATATGCCGAGGCATCCATATTTTGCAGTTCAACTTCAGCGCCAATGGCCTTTAGCTTTTGCTGCACGTATAGTGAAATGGCTTCCTGAGCTTTATTACCGCTCGATACAATCAATCTCAATTTCAGATCGCTAACCCCTGCCGATTGCAGAAGCTCTTTTGCTTTTTCCACATCATTATCGAAAGAAGGTACGTCATTAGTATAGAACAATGCATCCGGAGTCAAGAATGACTTCGCCGGGTCAGCATACTCGCTAGAGGTATAAGCAGCCTGAATGATTTCATCACGGCTTAGTGCTAGAGACAAGGCTTGACGAACTTCTTTTTTAGCAAGAGCGCCTCTATCGCTGTTCGCATTAAACAACAGGTAGGACAATCGGCCTTCACTATAAGGAAGGATCTCGAAATTGTTCGAAGCTTCAATCGTTCCAACATCCTGTGGATCTAGATACTTAATGTTGATCTCACCACTCTGAAGTGCGAGATTCGCAGCATTCGTATCTTTAGCAATCCGGTACGTTACAGAATCAAGATGTGGCTTGCCGCCGAAGTAGTTATCAAATCTCTCGAGTGTAACATATTCGCCCGCTTTATATTCTTTAAATTTAAATGGTCCAGATCCAACAGGATTAGCATTCTTGGTGCTTTTCTCTAGATCCGTCTCATTCTCAAAAATATGCTTTGGAATCGGAAATACTTGCACTAGTGTAGCTTCAAAAGCTGGGCTGACCTGCGGAAGCTTGAACTCTACGGTCAGATCATCCACCTTAACGGCCTTAACGGGTTTATCACCGATGAATAAGTTTGCTCTCAACATGCTGTTTTGCTTCTCATCGAGGATGCTATCAATCGTGAACACGACATCGTCAGCAGTAAGCTTTTCTCCGTCATGCCATGTAAGACCATCTTTAAGCTTCAAAGTATAAGTCAGGTTATCTTCTGACAGTGTCAGGCTGTCTGCCAAGTAGAAGGTCTTCTTACCCTCATTTACTTGGAACAGTGGAGCATAGAGCGCTTGGTCAATCGTAAGACTGACACGGTCACCCGCATAGTTCGGATTTAGAATAACAGGATCAGCAGCGACTCCAATAATCAAGTTGCCTCCATCTTTAGGCTCAGTGCTTGCTGTCGTTCCATCATTAGTAGCAGGCGTCTGATTTGTATTTGTAGAAGTGGCGGTGTTCCCTCCGGAGCACGCACTAATCAAAAATGTTAACAAAATCAAAGTAATAACTCCAGATAATCCTTTTCGCATAAGTTTCTCCCCCGTATTCTATGTTCTGCGTTGCTTGTGTTTTTTATATTGTATATCGGAATACTAGGAATTACAATGGATAGCATTTCACATTAATGTAATATTGAGGGAATCGATCGATGATTTATCCATAGCGCTCATCCTTTGCTGTTCATTTTGTCATCTGTATCTAATTATTCGGTTATTGTACAGCAGATCGTTACGAATTAATATATCTAACACTCATTTAAGTTACAGAACTTTGAAAAATAAGGATTATTGCCGCTCTCCTGTAAATATATTGAGAACATAAGGATCATCCAAGGAAAGAGGGGCGTTCCCCAAGGAGGCGGCAATGACGGAAAACAAGATTCGCGTATTGATCGGCAGTCCAATTCACCAGAAGCCTATGGTTTTAAAAGAATTCCTGAATTCCCTGCTTCGTCTGAACGTAGCCAATATCGAGCTGGATTTCCATTTGGTTGATGATAATGATGATGAGGAATCAAGTCGGCTGCTCCAGGAATTCAAAAGTATGGGTGATCATATTTATCTTCAGAGCTCCGGCTTTCACGATGCGTATATTCGCAATGATACTACCCACTTTTGGAATACCAACTTGGTCTGGAAAGTAGCCAATTTTAAGAATCTCATGATCAACCGGGCCCAGACCCTGAATTATGACTATTTGTTCCTGATCGACTCTGATCTCCTTCTCCATCCCGATACCCTCAGACATCTAATAGGTACGAATAAGGATATTATTTCAGAGGTGTTCTGGACGCAGTGGCAGCCAGGGACTATGTTTCAGCCGCAGGTATGGATGCACGACGAATACAATCAGTGGGAGCTACTGCCCGGTGAAAAACTGCAACCAGAGGAGATTAATCGCAGATTTCATGAATTCATCGCTAAGATGCGGATTCCCGGAATCTATGAGGTGGGCGGACTCGGGGCTTGTACATTGATTAGTCAGCATGCGATAAAAGCTGGGGTTAGCTATAATCAAATTCGCAACATTTCATACTGGGGAGAAGACCGTCATTTCTGCATTCGTGCCGCAGCCCTTGGCATCCCTCTGTTCGTCGATACCCATTATCCGGCGCTACACTTATATAGGGACAGTGATCTGAGTAAAGTTGAGGATTTCATCAAAGAAACTACGGAGGCCACAGCTGAAGCCACTAATACTGAGAGCGGTTCATCTACGGAGGAAGTACCTGTATCGACAGAGCCGACATCCACACCGGACAATCCAGACAATGAAAGTCCCAAAGAAATAGTCCCCCTAGCCAGAAAGCGGCCCAAGCTAACCCTCACCATGGTTGTGAAAAATGAAAGTGGGCGCTTTCTGCGACAGGTTCTGGAGGAGCATCGCAAATACATCGACGAGGCCGTCATTATTGACGATGGCAGCACCGATAATTCAGCAGCTATCTGCCTGGAGGCGCTTGAAGGCATTCCCGTTCATCTCGTGCACAATACCATATCCAAATTCAGCAATGAAATCGAGCTGCGAAAGCAGCAGTGGGAAGAGGTTCTGAAGACGAAGCCCGAGTGGATTCTGAGTCTGGATGCAGACGAAATCTTTGAAACGAGCTTTGCGGCAAATATCGAACCCTTGCTGTACGCTGACGAGGTCGATCTATTCTGTTTCCGTCTCTACGATTTATGGAACGCCACCCATTACAGAGAAGATATTTACTGGCGCTCTCATTTGAATTACCGTCCTTTTTTGCTTCGTTATAAAGAAGACTTCAACTATGTATGGAATGAATCCCCACAGCACTGTGGGCGATTCCCGGAGAATGTCTTCGAGCTTCCCCACCAGCTAAGCAACTTGCGACTCAAACACTTAGGTTGGTCGAAGGCAGAATTCCGTTTAGAAAAATATCTACGTTACATGCTCCTTGATCCCGATGGCCAATACGGCTGGAAGGAGCAATACCTGTCCATCCTGGATGAACATCCTCATTTAATACCTTGGGTGGAGTGAGGGTACAGCAAAAAAAGGCGTCCGCAAAACCTTAACGGCTTTGTGGACGCCTTTTTTTCATTGTACGAGCTGTTTTGCTAACTTCTTCTTATTCATTACGCTGTGATTCATCAACATCTGGTTTCATAATACTCATTGTCAGGCCGCCGCCGGATTCGTCTACCTGAATCACTGAACCCTCTGCGGCTTCACCAGCAATGATCGCACGTGCCACACGGGTCTCCAGACTACGCTGGATAAAGCGTTTCAGCGGTCTCGCCCCATACACTGGGTCAAAACCTTCCTTAGCGATAAAACGTACCGCAGCTTCAGTTAACTCAAGACCAATCTCCCGTTCAGCAAGGCGTAAACGTAATCCGTCCACCAGTTTGTCCACGATTTTCTCGATCTCACCCAGGGTCAACGGCTTGAACATCACAATATCGTCAACCCGGTTTAGGAACTCTGGACGGAAATGACCGCTTAGTTCCTTCATTACACTGTCCTTGGCAGTCTCCGTAAGCTGACCTTTCTCATCAGTGCCTTGAATCAGATGTGGTGAACCGATATTTGAGGTCATGATAATGATCGTGTTCTTGAAGTCAACCATCCGGCCCTGAGAATCGGTCAGCCTTCCATCATCAAGCAGCTGCAGCAGAATATTAAATACATCGGGATGCGCCTTCTCCACTTCATCGAGCAGCACTACTGTATAAGGCTGACGCCGCACGGCTTCTGTGAGCTGTCCACCTTCCTCATACCCGACATATCCCGGAGGCGCACCGATTAAGCGGGAAACACTATGCTTCTCCATATACTCCGACATATCAATACGGATCATGCCATCTTCGCGATCAAAGAGAGAGACCGCGAGCGATTTAGCCAGCTCGGTCTTCCCTACTCCAGTCGGACCGAGGAACAAAAAGGAACCAATCGGCCGATTCGGATCTTTGATCCCAGCTCTTGCCCGAAGCACCGCATCGGCCACCAAGCTGACAGCTTCATCTTGGCCCACAACCCGTTCATGCAGCGTTTCTTCCAGACGCAGCAGCTTATCCCGTTCGCCTTCAATCAGTCTGCTAACTGGAACGCCCGTCCAACGCGACACAATATCTGCGATTTCCTCCTCGGTTACAGCTTCACGCAATAATCTTGTATCTTGATCCTGCTGTGCCGCTTCTTCCGCCGCTTTCAATTGACGCTCCAGATCAGGAATGATGCCATAGCTCAATTCGGCCGATTTATTAAGATCGTATTCCTCCTGAGCATCGACCAGATCCTTGCGTGCTTGTTCCAGACGTTTTTTGAGGTCGCGAATGCCTTGAATCGCTGACTTTTCCTTCTCCCAACGCGCCGTCATCCCAAGCTGCTTCTCTTTGAGGTCGGCGAGTTCACGTTGTAAGATTTCCAGACGGCGTTTGCTGGCGTCGTCTGTTTCTTTTTTGAGCGCTGCTTCTTCAATCTCCATTTGCATCAAACGGCGGGTCACTTCATCCATCTCACCCGGCATGGAGTCTATCTCCGTACGGATCATGGCACAAGCTTCATCCACTAAGTCGATCGCTTTATCCGGCAAAAAACGATCCGTAATGTAGCGGTTAGACAGAACGCCTGCAGCGACGAGGGCGCTGTCATGGATTTTGACCCCGTGATGGACTTCGAACCGTTCCTTCAGACCGCGTAGGATGGAGATCGTATCCTCTACATCCGGTTCGCTGACCAGCACCTGTTGGAAACGGCGCTCCAGCGCAGGGTCCTTCTCTATATACTTGCGGTATTCATCGAGCGTTGTGGCACCGATACAGTGCAGTTCGCCCCTGGCCAGCATCGGCTTCAGCATGTTACCCGCGTCCATCGAGCCTTCGGTTTTACCTGCGCCTACAATCGTGTGCAGCTCATCAATAAAAAGAATAATGCGGCCGTTACTTTCACGTACTTCCCGCAGTACCGCCTGCAGACGTTCTTCAAATTCACCACGGAACTTCGCGCCTGCTACAAGAGAACTCATATCCAGCGAGAAAATCGTCTTGTCCTTCAGCCCCTCCGGTACGTCTTTGCGTACAATCCGGTGAGCCAAGCCTTCCACAATCGCTGTTTTACCCACACCTGGCTCACCAATAAGCACAGGGTTGTTCTTCGTTTTGCGGGACAGAATTCGGATCACGCGGCGTATCTCTGCGTCACGTCCGATGACTGGGTCGATCTTGCCCGCGCGAACCTCTGCCACAAGATCACGTCCGTATTTCTCCAGCACCTCATAAGTAGCCTCTGGCTCCCGACTCGTTACACGCTGATGCCCACGAATCTCAGCAAGTATAGACATCAGCTTCTCGCGTGTTAGTCCACGACTAACAAAAAGATCACGCAGCTCACGATTGTCCCTGCTCGAATCCGACACCATGGCCAGTACGGCATGCTCTACCGAAACAAACTCATCTTGCATCTTCGCCGCTTCTTTCTCCGCCTGTTCCAACAGATGGATCAGCGATTGCGAGGCATAACGCCGTACCGTACTTGCTCCTGATCCGCTTATACTCGGCTTCCGCCCAAGCAGTTCATCCGTTCTGCGCAGCATCTCAGCTACTGGGACATTTATCTTTTGCAGCAATCTTGGCAGCAAGCCTTCTTGCTGCTGGAGTAACGCTTTTAACAGATGGAGATTATCGATCTCCTGATGTCCGCTGCCCGATGCAAGCGACTGCGCCGCAGCCACTGCTTCCTGCAGTTTTCGAGTAAGTTTATTGAAATCCATAGCTCTCTCACCTTTCTATTAGGAATGATATATAGGATCGGCCGTTTTGGCCGGTGTAGATTAATTTAGCGGGATTAATACCGCTGATTTGGGGCGGATGGGCCACATTTGGCGTAATCTGCGGGATTAATACCGTTAATTTCGGGTTATGAGCCGAATTCTGCGATTCTGGGGTATTTTTACCCCTCTTTTCACTCATCGAGCCGAATTCGGCGCTTTCTAGGGTATTTTTACCCCTCTTTTCGCTCATCAAGCCACATTCAGCACAATCCGAGGTATTTTTGCCTTTCTTTTCGCTCATCGAGCCACATTCAGTGCAATCCGAGGCATTTTTGCCTTTCTTTTCGCTCATCGAGCCACATTCAGTGCAATCCGTGGCATTTTTGCCTTTCTTTTCGCTCATCGAGCCAAAATCTATGCAATCCGAGGCATCTTTGCCTTTCTTTTCGCTCATCGAGCCAAAATCCACGCAATCCGAGGCATTTTTGCCTTTCTTTTACCCGACGTGCCTACACTACTCGTTTCAGCATAAGTCTCTTCTATAGTTAGTTTCTAATCAAGTTACTTTTCTACAACTAGCATTCCATTTCCCCTATTCACCAGCCAGAGTTGACCTCGAATACACGAATTTATCTTTATCTTTACCTTTATCTCTACCTCTACCTCTACCTCATTAATTACCCACTTTAGCCTTACGGCGCTGCGCACTTGCGCTTTGGTGTTTAGCTCTGGCCTCAAAACGGCTGGATTCAGCCAGTTTACGGTACAAATCCTTCTCCGCTTCAGTGGTTGGCTCAGGGACAACAATCTCTATACCAAATAAAATATCTCCATTCGCACCATTTTCACGCTTCAACCCCTTATCGGGGATGCGCAGCGTTTTGCCACTCTGAATTCCTGCTGGAATCTTCAACTTCACTGCACCGCCACCCGGTAATGGAACCTTCACCTCTACACCCAATAACGCTTGCCATGGAGCAACTTCAACCACGCCGCGTAAGTCGCCATCTCGAAGCTCGTATATATCATGAGGAAGAATATGAAGTGCCAGCAGTACATCGCCACCTGGAGCTATACCACTCTGAGCGGTCCCTGCGATT
Source organism: Paenibacillus etheri (assembly GCF_001012825.1). GTDB lineage: Bacteria > Bacillota > Bacilli > Paenibacillales > Paenibacillaceae > Paenibacillus_AQ > Paenibacillus_AQ etheri. The sequence continues at coordinate 152,620 of NZ_LCZJ02000043.1, read as the reverse complement.
TTTAAAATCGTGCCTTCACTAGATCTCGCCGGAACGTGAACATCCACAGTTTTATCACCGATCTGTACTCTTACTGTTGCTCCCTTATAAGCCTGCTCCAACGTAATATCCAGCTGCGCCTGCGTTGTACTGCGCGCCTCACCCCATGGATTGCTGTTCGAACGCCCACTACCACTACTAGAAAAGAAATCAAAGCCAGCTCGATCCGCCGATCCCCGATTCCCAAAAAACATTCCGAACAAATCTTCCTCCGAAATGCCAGAACCTCCTGCAGAATAAGTCCCACCGCTCCAGCTACCACCGAAGTTTGAATCCCATGAAGAGGCCCCGCTCGCCGTACTTCCACCAGCTCTACCACGCTGAGCCCCATAATGCAGCTCCTCATCGTAAAGCTTCCGTTTCTCTTCGTTGCCCAGTACTTCATAGGCTTCAGCCGCTTCTTTGAAATTCGCCTCTGCCTCAGGGGCCTTGTTCACATCGGGATGCCACTTCTTAGCCAGCTTTTGATAAGCCTTTTTAATTTCCTGTTTAGTTGCTGTTTTGCTCACGCCCAAAGCATCATAATAGCTTTTGTTAGCCACTTGGATTCCTCCTTTCATTGCTTTATCAAATACAACTCATCATTCCATTCCGAGAAAAGACGCACCATAGCCGGAATCCTCCACTACAATGCGCCTTTTATTCATAACTCTATATTAAGAGCTCGCTACCTAGCACTAAGATGCTGAGCGGAAACTAATTCCGCCTAAACTATACTTATTCAGACTGCGAACTGCCAGAATCTCCGTCTTGAATCTCGATGCGTTTCCCTTGCCGTTTTTGCCGCTTCGGAACTTCCAGCTTCAGTAATCCGTCTTTCAACGACGCGCGAATCTCTTCCTCTGCAATGTCCTGAACATAGAATCTGCGAACATATTCACCATATCGACGTTCTCTACGTACAATTTGATGATCTTTGTTCTCCTCCGCATTCTCTTCCTTCCGCACCGCTTTAATCGTCAAGTAAGGGCTGGCATAATCAATGTCGATTTCTTCTTTTTTAAAGCCAGGAAGTTCAGCTTCAATCAGGTAAGCCTGCTCACTCTCGCGAATATCCGTTCTAAAGGACATCGTAGAGCTCTTGATCGGTGCAAAAAAATCATCATTAAAAACATCATACAAAGACTTAGTCAGCATACCAAAAGCATCATCTCTACGTTTACCAAAAGGAACCAAATCAAACATTATCCATTCTCCTCTCATTGACTTTGACTTTATTTGACCTATGACCTTATTATAGTCCCCTTCCAAAGGAATAACAAAATCGATCTAAGCCAATTTCCGGCCGAATTCAGGCAAATCAGCTGATTTAATGCTACAAATTTAAATATTTTTAATGATTTGACCTTTTTTGACCTTTGTTTGATTTACATAAAATCCACTGTTACCTCCATCTAAGAAAAAACGCCTTCGTCGTCCTCTCAGGGACGATGATCATTTCTCCGGAAATTAGAAGGATAATGTATAGCTGTAACGTATACGATCTTATATTTCAAAATACAGTACGATTATTATATGTTTAGGTCTTACGTTCCATACAAGCCAGCAACTTCACAATCATTACAACACCAAAACATCCTACTCAAAAAGAAATGATATAATGAAAGTCAAATAACGACCATTTTTCTTACGGGAGACCAATTGTATGCAACCAACCTATACTATGGATGATACGCAGTGGAGTAAGCTCATCCAGAATGTCGCCTATTATTTCGATGACCTCACCCTCAAACGAGGGTTCCAATATTATAAACAAAGCCGTATTCGTTCGTTCTCCATGACGGAGCCATCTAAGATAAATGCTCTTGTTGAAGGTAGAGAGGATTACCGCGTTACTATTGATCTGGACAGCTTCACTCGGTGTCATTGTAACTGCCCTGTTTCAGGTCATTGCAAGCATATGGCCGCCGTGCTGCTTAGTTATGCTGAACAACAGAATAGGTCTGTACAAGTTCTAGCTAATGCCAAGGCCGCATCTTTTCTCCCAAAAACATCAAGTAGTCCCCCTGTCGGAGCCGATGGAAAGCACCAGCAGCAGCTAAAAGAACATGCCAGCCGGATCGCTGACGGAGGCATCACAGAGTGGCGCGAGTATTTTGCATTCTGCATCACGCCTTTAGCGCATACCACTCGGAACCCTGAATATGTGGATCGTGCATTATCTTCAATTACTAAATTTAAGCCTAAGTTATCACCGGAGATGGACAAGTTATTCACTCTGCATGCCCATCTTTTCCTTCTAGAAAAGCTGGCTAAGCCTTCTGCCAATCTGCCCGGTCAGGTCGCCTTTACCTCATCACTTGGCTATTACACGCAAGTAGCGGTCTCAGAACTACAGGAAGTAATCACACGTCTGTTAAAAAGCACACTCCCGCTGTCTCCCGAGCAAGAGCAAGAATACGATCTGTGGCCGCATATCGTCGAGACACTCTCATACTTACGGCGCGAGATGTTGACGGAGTCGCGCGATCGCTTGCGGGACCAGCCGTCTTTTTCACTGTGCTATGACCTGCTATGGAGAAACTGGATTTATCCGAATACTGGTGGAACCAAGCTTTATCTGGATGAAATCAAACAGCTTCAGCAGGCAGAAGGTGAATTAGGCGCTTCCCTGTCACGACATGCTTGGCTGTTAGCCCAGAGCCGCATGTATTTTTATCTCAAGGATGACCAAAAGGCTTGGGAATTGCTGAATAAGGCTGCCGAGCGCCCAGGTCTCCATCCCGATGAGCTTATGAGCTTCACCTCCCCGCTTCTGGATGCAGGTGAATGGTCACGCTTGGTGGGTTGGCTTGTTCAGATCGGCCCACTGCTGAGCAGCAGACTCTATAATCTGAATAGCTATTCGAACAGCTGGGAAGAAGCCGTGCGCCACCTTCCTGAAGCGGAGCCGCAGATGTGGAATACATTAGCCACTATGTTACCTATCTCTGGTGAAGTATACGAAGAGAAGTTAATCACTTATGAAAAATGGCAGACATGGATGGATTATCAACTGTCCATCGGTAAACTACCTTCTGAATTTCGTGTTACAGACCTCCAGCCTATGGAGAAAAACGCACCCGAAGTTCTACTGCCCTTCTACCATCAGGCCGTCGAAAGATTTGTGCTGGATAAGAATAGGCATAGCTACAAGGCGGCTGTGAAACTATTGAAGCGATTATCCAAGCTGTACAAAAAAATGAAACAAGAAGAACGGTGGGAAGCGTTCCTGGAAGCCTTCACCACTAGGCATAGCAGGCTCCGCGCGCTACAAGAGGAGCTTCGGAAAGGAAAGCTAATACCATGAACATGCATTTGCGCACGCTGACCATCCGGCTTGCATTAAGCCAGTATGGCGACGCTTTAATATATGGAATGAATGAAAGAGAAGATCTCGTGCCCGGTCTGCAGCTTAAGCAGCGGTTATTCGCCTGGCATGAGGCGTCTTTTTATGGAACGGAGTTAACGGTTCAACCAGCTGGCGAAGGTGTGGAGCTAGTGATTCTACCTGCAGAGCAGGTCATCCCTTTCTTTGCAGAGCAGAAGCTGCTGGCGCATATCGAATGGAACTGGGAGGGCGATGCGGCTCATCTCACTGAACTCGCGCCACTTTTGGCTATATGTCTGGAGAACAAACAGTATATTCCCGATATCACCGCTTATCGCGCCGGGAAGTTGCAATGGACCTGGGATGAGGGCGCTATTGCACAGGTGGCAGTGGAGAATGACACTGCCAAGGGTGCCCTTGAGGCGCTAAATGGCGGCAGCGAATTTAGCAGGGGATTACGCGCGGCGTTCTCCGCCGCCGCATCGCAGAGGTATTACAGCACGGAGGCCGAGGCAGGCGACCTCCGGAGCGATTTCCCGCTTCTATTCGATAGAAGCGGGGCCCTTGCAGCGGGCATGGATACCGCTGCATGGCTTATCGCCATTGGCTGGAAGGCGGATACCGCGCCTTTCCGGCCAGCACTTCAGCTGCTGGAGCCGGAGGGGGATGAATCCCCTTGGCGGCTGCAGCTGATCCTTCAGGACAAGCGCGATGAATCCGCGCTTGTACCCATCAGGCTCGCCGATGACGGCGAGCCGCACGGCTTATGGCCGACAGCATGGTCGGCCCACGTGCACGAACGCGCCGCGGGATGGCTGGAGCGCCTCCGCGGCAGTCTGCCGCCCGAGCGCTTCGCGGCGGGCGGCGACGTGCTCGCCGAACCGCTCAGCGATGCCATCGCTTGGCGGTTCTTGACGGCCGAGAGCCAGCGGCTGCTGGAAGCAGGCTGGCAAGTGCTGCTGCCGGCATGGTGGGAAGCCGCCAGTCGTAAAAAACCGCGCCTGCGCGCCAAGATCAGCTCCGGCGAGGACAAACGCAGCGGCGGCGAGTCGCTGTTCGGCCTCGATTCGATCATCAATTTCGATTGGCGAATCTCCATCGGCGACGTCGACCTCACCGAGGCTGAATTTGCCGAGCTGGTCGCAAGAGGAGAACGGCTCGTCCGCTTCAAGGGCAAATGGGTCTCGCTCGATCCCGCGCTGTTGGCGCAAATTCAAAGAGCCATGGCCGGAATGGACAAGTCGCAAGGCTTGTCTTTCCAAGATGTGCTTCAGCTTCATTTGCTGCAAGCGAGTGAGGAAGCTGATGCTGAGGCTACAGAGGAGCAGCTTCAAGAGGATGCTGCGCGCCTCCGGCTCGAGGTAGAGCTAAACGAACATTTGATCAGCCTCATTGGTCAGCTCGGCCAGCGCTCACAGTGGCCGAAGCCTCCGGTGCCCGCAGGACTCCAGGCAGAGCTGCGCACCTATCAGCATGAAGGATATGCTTGGCTGACTTTCCTGCGTCAATTCGGTTTGGGGGCTTGTCTAGCCGATGATATGGGGCTCGGTAAGACCGTCCAACTCATCGCATATTTACTTCACATTAAAGAAAATACCAATCCTAGCTCATCCCGTCGCCAGACCGATCCTCCGGGTTGGCCTGCTCTGATCATCTGCCCTACCTCCGTGCTGGGCAACTGGCAGAAGGAATTACAGCGCTTCGCGCCTTCCTTGAATGTGATGCTTCACTACGGTAGTCGCCGTCTGGACGCTGGTTTCTTCTATGGTGCTGCTTCGCAAGCTGACGTGGTACTAACCTCTTATGCAACTGCGGCGCTTGATCAGGAATTGCTGAAGGAATTCACTTGGGCGGCGATTTGTCTTGATGAAGCACAGAACATCAAGAATGCTCAAACGAAGCAGTCGGTAGCTGTGCGCAGTTTCCCGGCTTTACACCGGATTGCGCTAACAGGAACACCTATAGAGAACAGACTATCTGAGCTGTGGTCCATTTATGATTTTATAACCCCAGGTTATCTGGGCAGCGCCAAAGCCTTTAACGACCGATTCAGTAATGCTATTGAGAAGGAACGCGACGAGAAGCGTACAGCGGACCTTCAGAATCTTGTGAAGCCGTTCATGCTACGCCGTAAGAAGAAGGATCCTAACATACAGCTCGATCTTCCCGATAAAAACGAGATGAAAACCTATGTTCATCTGACAGCTGAACAAGCTGCGCTCTACGACCAGACCGTAAACGGACTGTTGGAACGTATGCAGAAGTTAGAGGGTATTGAGCGTAAGGGTGCCATTCTTGGGGCTTTAACCGGGCTTAAGCAGCTATGTGATCACCCGATGCTTGTGACCAAGGAGGCCCTCCCTGAGACCGATTCGGACAATAAACTGGATACCAGTCTACTCATTAACCGTTCCTCTAAACTTGAAAGACTGCTGGATATGGTGAAGGAGCTGCGTGCAGAGGATGAGCGCTGTCTCATCTTTACGCAATATGTCGGGATGGGAAAAATGCTTCAGGCTGTTCTACAGCAGGAGCTTGGGGAGCCTGTCCTTTATTTGAACGGAAGCACCTCTAAACAGGCGCGTGACCGAATGATTGAGCGATTCCAGACGCCCGCACCTTCCGCGGACGAAGGGTCCAGACATCCAGATGCACCACCGTCTGATCAGCCGAATGTGTTCATCCTTTCACTCAAAGCTGGAGGTGTCGGTCTGAATCTAACCGCAGCCAACCACGTATTCCACTTTGATCGCTGGTGGAATCCAGCCGTTGAGAATCAGGCGACGGACCGCGCTTATCGGATGGGCCAGACACGTGATGTACAGGTGCATAAATTCATCGCCCTCGGGACGCTCGAAGAAAAGATAGACGAGATGCTGGAGAGTAAGCAGCAGCTAAGCGATAATGTCATCTCCAGCTCCGAAGGCTGGATTACCGAGCTGTCTACTGAGGCTCTGAAAGACCTATTTACATTACGGCGAGGCTTAACAGAATAACCCTACCGCTTGCAAAGACCATCAAAAAAGGAACATTCGTATCTACGCGAATGCTCCTTTTTTTAATCCCGAATTTTTTCTTCAGAACTAGATTGTAGTGTGCTCACCATTGCTCGGACATCTTAAAGGTGACTGCAAGATCATCATCACCTGAAAGTGAGTTAACCACCAAAGTAACCGGCTCATGCTGAAGCTCATAAGAAAGTCGCTCGTTAAGCAAATTAACGGCCAGATTCGCATACGCACCAGAGATCCCTGATCCTGTACCTTGCATAATCACCCTTCCACCAGTGACTGTAGTGCAAGTGTAATTCACTAGCAGTGCCGTATCCGTGACAGGAATATCCGTAGTTGGCGTAGGGAAATTCTCGAATGTCCCATCCAGCGTCCCACCTGCGACGACCATATAACGCACCGGTCTTTTGGATAGAATATCTAAAGCAGCCGGTCTGATCTCAGCCGCAAGACCTTGCGGAATTGTAAATGCAGGACTCCTCATAAAGCTGATCGATGCAAAGTCAGTCGATGCAACTGATACGTTATCACGTATTTCTGAGGTTATACGGCTTACTTGAAACAATTCCAGATTAACAGCCGTCCAGACACCGTTCACATCCACAAGAAAAACCTGAATCTTTAATTGCTCCTGTGAATATACAAAATTAAATTGGAATACATCCTCTACCATAGCGTAGGTCTTGCTTAACGTTTCCCGATATTGCAGTTCAAATAATTCTTCAATAAAGACTGTCTGAGGACTTGCACTATTGGATAAGCCCGTTACATAACAAGTCGCGCCAGCTGATCCATTGTTGACCACTTTGATCACCACTTGATCTATTGGCCGAGTACCATCGACGGGTAAATTAATAATGGTGTTCGTGGAGAGGACAGGCAATGTCTTCACACCTCCTATTCATATCAAATTATATATGTATGATATGCATTCATTTTTTAGAATTCTTGGATGATATAAAATAGAGAAATGCTATACAGCGTATAAATACAGATTTGCCACCAAATAAAGGATGTGGTAAACTCGACTTAACTTTTTATGAACGGAGGGTTACGTGTGATAGACTTTATCCGAGTTAGAACTTTGCGCGACTAATTAAATAGCGCTAAAGCTCTGCCCTTGTGCAGAGGACTCAGGATAGGTCTACCCATTTAACTCCATAGAAGCCAACAAGCTAAAACGCCTTCGGCGTCCTTATAAGGACGGTAGCGTTTATGCGAGAATTATAAGGATAAAGTATATCGTGAAACTTATACTTTCTTATAATTTAAACTAACCGCTACTCGTAAGGGATTATAGTTATCCCCCCTACGACCGAGCCGTTGTTTACTTCGATATATCTATGGAAGACCCTATGTCGTAACGGAGATTTCTCCTTACACATTTGTTCTGATGTCCTCTAACGAACCGTAAGCACAGGCAGATGGCCTGTGTTTTTTTGCGTTTACTATTTACTACTGGAGGATGAATAAATATATATGGAACAACTACGAGAAAAAGCAATTATGGTCGGTGTCCAGCTTCAGAACGAAACAAACTTCGCTTATTCAATGGAAGAACTGAGCAATCTGGCAGTCGCCTGTGACCTAGAGGTTGTAGGAGAACTCAGTCAAAAGGCAAGCCGGATCAACCCTTCCCATTATATCGGTACAGGTAAAATCCAAGAGTTATCAGCGCTTTTAGAAGCGCATGATGCTAACATTGTCATTTTTAACGATGAGCTGTCCCCTTCACAGATTCGCAATTTGGAGTCCTCTCTGGATCGTCAGGTCATTGACCGGACGATTCTGATTCTGAATATTTTCGCAGAAAGAGCGAAGACCAAAGAAGCACAGTTGCAAGTAGAAGTAGCCAGACTGCAATATATGCTGCCCCGATTGACAGGGCTTCGAGAATCACTCGGCAGACAAGGCGGTGGTGCTGGGCTGAAGAACAGAGGCGCTGGTGAAACGAAGCTGGAGCTGGATCGCAGAAGAATTGAAGAACGGATTTCAGCGTTACAGGTTGAGCTTCAACAGCAAGTGGCAAGACGCCAAATTCAGCGGAAGCAGCGGCATAAGAATGAGGTTCCTGTTGTCTGTATCGTCGGCTATACGAATACCGGCAAATCCAGCTTAATGAATGTGATGGTGGAGACGTACCATCCAGGCTCTAATAAGCAAGTGTTCACCAAAGATATGTTATTTGCTACGCTGGAGACGTCCGTTCGGAGCATTGAGCTACCTGATCACAAAACCTTTTTATTAACGGATACCGTCGGATTCGTCAGCCAGCTTCCCCATCACCTGGTCAAAGCATTCCGCTCCACACTCGAAGAGGTAACCGAAGCTGACTTATTGATTCACGTAGTCGATATTTCCGATCCGCAGCATCAGCAGCATATGACCGTCACCGATGAGACGTTAAAAGCACTCGGCGCGGACCAAATTCCGACGATTTATGCCTATAACAAAGCAGACCTAACTGACTTGCCTTACCCTCACATTGAAGGTGACAACGTCTATCTCTCCGCGAAACAAAATAGCGGAATGTCTGAACTTACGGACCTGATCCGCAGTCATGTGTTTACGGATTATGTACAGTGTGAAATTCTGATTCCATTTGATCGTGGAAATGTGGTCTCCTATTTTAACGAGCATGCCCATATTCAATCCACTAGCTATGAAGAAACAGGCACACGGCTTGCGCTGGAATGCAGAAAATCTGATTTCGAGAAATTCCGCAAAGATTTTATTGAACTTTAGGCTATTAGACACAGCAAAGGGGCTGTCCCATAAGTCATAAATGACTCAGGGACAGCCCCTTCTTCTACTTATTGGTGGAGGTGAATCCGGTTAACTATCCGAAAGATTTCACTTATTGTGCAAGCAATTTATCCAACAAGCGAATGATCATCGCAACCGACTCCGCACGGGATGCAGCATCATTCGGTTTGAACAATTCGTTGCCTTTACCAGTTACTATGCCAGCAGTTGCAAAAGCATTGATTTGTTCAGAAGCCCAGTTCGTAGCTACATCCAGAAATAGATTGGATGTGCTAGGAACATAGTTTGTCAGACGAGCAAGCATTGCCACGATTTCAGCGCGGGAAATTTCTTGATTAGGATGGAAAGAACCATCACTATAACCCGTGATTACGCCTTTAGCTTGTAATGTTGCAATCGATTCTGAAGCCCAATGTCCTTGCGTGTCAGAGAAGGATGAACCGCTTGAATTCGATAGACCAAAAGCTTTTGCTACCATTGTGGCGAACTCGGCGCGAGTTACCTTTTGATTCGGATGGTAAGAACCATCACTATAACCCGTTACAATCCCCATCTTCGCTGCACGCTCCACTACAGAGGCACTCCACGAAGATGCCGGAACATCCGTAAAGTTTATAGCGGGAGCAGATTTCTCTTTTTCCACGATAGCTTTAACTGCATCTACATTTACCTTGTCGTTGAATACCGGCTTCGACGCTGTTGGCTTCGATGTCGATGTTGGCGGTGTTGGCGCTACTGTTGGCTTCAGTGTTGGTGTTGGTGGCGTTGGCGTTGATGTTGGTGACGTTGCTGTAGAATTTGGTGTCGATGCTGGTGTTGGTGTCGGTGTCGGTGTCGGTGTCGGTGTTGGTGTCGGTGTTGGCGTTGGTGTCTCAGTTTCCGTTGTTTTCTTGACAGAAAACTCATCGATTAATGTACCCGCACTTGTACGTGCCTCCACATGAATCGCATCCTCAGTAATTTTAATAGCGGAGTATACAGGAACGTCTTCATCAAAAATATAATTCAAATAATTATATTGGGTGCCATCATAGAATTTCCAGCCTGAAGCACCACCATCAAGGTATACTGTACCCTCATTGGTAGCTTTATTTGGCTTTCCATCCATCATTGGATAGGTGCGCGCATATACATGATCATGACCAACCAGAACCAAATCGACTTTTTTCTTTTCTAATATGGGTGCAAAATAGGTTTGGGTATACTCAACAAGGGATTCTCGACCATTTTCTGTATGATAAGCTGGACGGTGGAACATAACGACAGTCCATTTTTTATCATTCTGATCCAAATCGTCTTTTAACCATGCTGCTTGATCAATCATCTGTTCCTCTGTGCCTTCTGAGTTCAATATGACAAAATGAGTATCATCGACCTCATAAGAGTAAGCATATTGCAGTTGGGATTCTGGTCCGTTTTCTGGGAAATTCGCACCTTTGGTGAACACATCTTTCCCTTCACTCTTCACATCATGGTTGCCCAGTGTTAGTGCAGTCGGGAGTTTTGTTGCATAAACAGAAGATGCTAGCCAGAACTTTTGCCATTCTTCGAATGCGCCGCCTACATCAACCATATCTCCACCATGCATAATAAACTGCGTCGATGGATATTGTGTCAAAGCGTTAGTCATTAGCTCTTGATAGATTTGTAATCCTGGTAATTGATTCGTATGGGAATCCGTAATAAACAAGAATGAGGTCGGTGTTGTTTTATCCTGATCGACAGTAGAATATTCATGCCACCCCGACCATTTGTCCTCATAGCCTACACGATATTTGTAAGTGGTATCTGCTTTCAAGCCCTTAACCAGGGCATTATGAAACCGGATTTCGCCTTTCGTTCCATTTTCCTTCATACTAAGCACCTGCAGCTCACTCTCGGCTTGCTGTTGCCTTACTTCATTAATGTCTGGGCTTGCTCCTGCCCCCCATTCACCAGCTTCAATGTATTGAATATAAGTAGAGGTTTGATCTGGTTTTGTTTGCCAGGCAGCACTCAGTTGTGAAGACATATCCTCTGCGACATAAGTTTGAATATATTGCGGTTCATTGGTACCATACTGCTCCACCACTTCATAATTGACAACCTTACTGTTCTGAACACCGATGACAGCTTGAACCTGATAGGTTCCAAGCGCCAATGTAGTGATGTCTGTCGTTAACTGTCCTTTAGCATCTGTTTTACCAAGACTGCCGCTCAATAACTGACTACTAACATCAGCTTCCGAGATATAACCTGTTGTTTGTCCGTCTACCAGAATAACCTCGTATAACCCATCGTCAGCTGCTGCTGAAGCATAGTAACGTTCACCAGCTTTTGCAACCATGATTACATTAGAAGATGTATCATCATCCTCATATACATTAGATGTTACAGTGTTTACTGTCACTATTGAGCTTTGCTTTAATAATCCGGTGAAAACAATATCCGCACCTTCATACGGCTTGCCTCCATGGTCTAACACTGTAAAGGTAGAAGTTGTGCCCAAACCAACTCCCGTCATTTTCAGCTGATAGGGGAAACCGATTGTATAATGAATAGGCGTAGCTAATGGTGTACTCGTCTGAACACCGCCCGTAGTAAGACTCGCATTACTCATTGTTATGGTTTTGTACGCTTCACCACGCTCTAGCACGGCATGAGAGCTCACTCTGAAGTTAACAGTAACGACATTTTGAGCAGCTGATATTACGTTATCAAGTGCTACTTGAACCATGCCGTGCTCATTATCAATATCTGAGGTTAGGGAAACTCCAGCCGCCTGAGTAATGTTTTCAACTTGAAGGGTGCTTGCATCATAATTTAAGGTGAATTTTGCCTGTTCTGCTTTCAAGTAATCTTTGATATTAATATGAACAGGATAGATTTCATTACTTACTGCTTCTTCGTCTGCAGCCATGAACAAACGCTCTCCTGCATTTATTGTGAAGGTGATTTTTTGGGCTGCCGGGTTACCATTCTTGTCCTTCACTTCAATAACAAGCTCATGATAACCGCCATCTACATATTCTCCTGGATAAGTTAATACATTTGTATCTGGAGAATAGTGCACTTCATCCGTAATATCCGTACCATCTAATTGAACAGATAAGGTACTCAAATCCAGGCCTGATCCGTTATCGGTCAGCTCAACCGTCACTTCATCAAGTGGAGTGTTTAAGACTTCATTTTCAACAGGGGCTATAGGTTTAATGGCAGGAACGTCCTTATCCTCATCAACTTCATCATAGATAAAGGTAATATCATCTACCCAAATAGAGCCCTTGTTTTTCTTGCTCATATTCGATTGTTTCAATTGGAAAAACAATTCGAGAACAATCGGACCCGGTTTACCCTGCGGAATATCTGCCTCGATATATTTCCAGCCGGACCAGTTGATACCCACTTGATTTACATCATAAAATTCTGCCTGGAAAGAAGATCCGCCTATATCTCTAAATTTTGTCGTCAGCAAATGTCCTTCATTGTTTGCATAAACCCACATGCCTACTTTAGTAGGGTAACCTGTTACCGGGATATTCCCCGTTTTATACCCGACTTCAATTTGAGAGGGGTTATCTACTATGCCGATCATATCGTAATCAATTCTAGCCGAATATTGTCCATTTCTTACAAGCTTCTTGTTATCTTCCAAATGCAGCGTAGCATTATACATACGTTTAGGATTAAATTTCACATCATTGATTCCATCTTCAAAATCTTCAACCACGAAGGATGGCGTAGCATCATCTGCTGCGTAGACATAATTATTTTGACTAAAGCCTGTATTAAACCCTCCTCCTAGCAACGTTATCACTGATGCAATCACTATTGTCTTGCGTAATGTATTCATAGCGCTTATCCTTCCCCCTGTTAGTAAAGTATTGATCAATGAGTACTATAACAGTTCAATGTAAAATTAAACCTTTGCTACTATTAAAGATTTAAATTGTATGCGCAAAAATTTCTTACTTGGCGCATAGATAGCTAGCATATTTATGACGTTAGATGCTAGAGTCACAAAGAGGCGGCATTACAGCTACTCAAGCTTCAAAGGCATGATTACGAACTAGAACTATTGAATCCACGAAAAAAAGACACCCTGGATGGTGTCTTTACTGAAACTACGTATGACGGACAAGCGGATGGTGAAGCGATTCCAGAACACCACCTCGTTCGTGTTATGGACAACTGAAGAATAATCGGGGCTGTTGGCTGTTTCTTTTGTAGAACATCTATTTATGAGACAGCCCTTTTTTTAGGCAGATTATTCTTCTTGGTACTCTCTTAGCTGCTAGATCTTATAAATGTAGCTTCGAACCCCTATTCTTGAAAAAACAGTACACTCAGAGCCTCTATTTTCCTCTCCGGGTAAGACAGAACCTGAAGATAATCTCTGTAAATAGTTAAAATCAGGATGAATGGATTCATTCGTAAGAAAAGCTGAGATATTACTTCCGGGCACTCTTTCCCCATTAAGAGAGTCTATGATGATTTCTGCAGTAGTTATCCCGATGCCATGGCCATAGAACAGGTCTTCTTCAAGCTTAACAGCATTCTCACCCTGCCATTCTGGCTTGCTGGGCGCATGATCTGGATTTCTGAAATACACAATATCTCCCCGCAGCATTCGATCCTTATTATAGTTCGTAGTTAAGCGTAGATTCTCGTCGTAGTTCCAGTCCCATAAGAACAAATCCTTAAAGTACCTATTAAAAGCTTCTTCACCTATAGCTTCAATTGTCGCCCTGTACAAAACAATGACCATGGCTGTCGCGCATTCGAAGGCATATAAATGTCCGTTCCGAAAAATGTCTTTAACTCCCACTGAAGGCGCCACACCAGCGTTTAGCTGTAGTCCTCCAATATCTGTACGCGTCCAAAACTGCGGATTGCCGCGGGACTCATCAAATGTTGCAAAATCAGCTCCACTGTTATTTAATGCTTCAGCCGAATCCACGATGCTTTCTCTCATTTTCCGTTCAAAGTCAAGGGCATCGGGTGAACGAACTTCCTTCACCATGCTTAGTCCCTCCAATGTTATAGGTTCTAAATATAGGTTATTGTACGTGTTCGCTGCCCAGTTGGTGCTTAATTCATTTTATTCCGGTGACTCAACAAACCACTGATTAAGCTGCCTTGTCTCTTCCGTCAAAATATCCAAATATATAGAAGTGCGGTATCCCGTATCCTTTAAGCTTTTCCCCGTAATCTCTGCTATGCGATTTAATCTGTACAGCAATGTGTTGGTATGAATATGTAAAAAAGCGGCGGATTCCTTCAAGTTTCCACTGAGTGATAAATAAACGGCAATCGTTTTTAGAAAATCACTTTTATGCTCGCGATCATGCTCTTTAAGCGGATACAGCAAAGGACTTTTACGGGTTCGGCTACGTTTTTGCTCCATAATAGCCGGAATATAAGCCCAAAATCCAATATCCTCGTATAATAGTAACTCTCTGCCATGAAAAGGCAGCAGCTTCTTGATCTCCAGAATGGACCCCGCTTCCCAGTACGCAATGGCTGCCGACATATATTCAGTGTAATCGAGGCTACAGCCAGCAGCCAGCATACAGCTCTCACTCTTACGCATATCCTCAATAATTTTGTGCATGAACGAAGACAGATCACCTGTCCCTTCCATGCGAAAGCTGAATGAAAACAATATAATCAACCGATTGTGCTCAGCAGTCAGAAACAATAATTGCAGCCCCGGATAGGAGGCCATTATTTGCCGAAATCGAAGTACGAAGTGATCATTAATGACCTTGTCACTCTCAAACACGCTAATATAATATTTGTCCGGCAAAAGAATCGACCAAACTTCCGCATCCTGCTTTATATTCGCTTCATTGTCATAATGGGAGGTGAGCAGCTTCCAGAAAAAATCCTCCTGCGTTTTCTCCTGCTTCGTCTTCCAACCCCGCTGCTTCAATAAATAACGACCAACGATGGCCGCCGCTTTCTCTACAATATTCTCTGCGTGTCCTTCAACTAGATTGCCTGCATCCACTATCCAGATGTATCCGAGAATTTCCTTCTGATGTTTGATGCAAATAGCGAGTCGGGGTCCAAGACCAACCTCCATGACCGTAGGAATCCGAATCGGACGTGTAGCGCTCTCAAGCTGCTGCATAATCCCCTTCTTACGCAAGCCAATAATGACAGCGTTAGGTACGCGCTTTCCGATAATGGTTGAAATTCTCGCAGAATCACTCTCAAATTGATGGGAGCTGTATCCGATCACATGGTGATTGCTGTCCTCAATCGTAACTTGGGACTGAAGAGATTCGCTAATCGCATCCGCCAACGATTCCATACTATCGAAGAAACGATCAAACAATGGATCCTTATCCGTCACTAGCCCCACCCCTATCTGAAAAATAGCCGATTCTTGTACTTAGAGTGATTTTATTATAGTATGCGTGCTCTCAGCTGACTATAGGATAATGTGATGGGCGGTGAGATGGCGGGACCTTGAGATCGCCGGGTGGAGGAGTTACGAGGTTATCAAGTTGCACGGGACGGAGTTGCAGGTTGCGTTGATGCGGGTTACGGGGAGCGAGGTGACGGAGTGGCGCGACAACACATAAACCGCTACTTGAGAGAGTGCCCTTATAGTTTTTAGTTGAATTCCTCCCTAAAATTCTGTGGTTAAGGCTTGGTTTACTACTAATTAGGGAAAAACTCCCTATAATTCATCCGATTTGGTCATTATTGGACATTTTCTTCGTATTTTTAGGGAGAAATTCCCTGAAAATAGTGTTTTAAGCTATTTTGTCGTAATTTTCAGGGGGGATTTCCCTAAAAATCATCTCCAACAAACCTCGCTCCGTAGCAAAAACCAAAATTCAACTAAATCAAACTGTAACTAGCCAAATCAAGCTCCATATAGTCAATACTAGCTAGTTTTGACCGAATATAAACCGACTTCTACGTAGTGTCTATCCACCTTTAGCGTCGCGCTGGCAACATCCAATGTACCTAACCACACCACAAACAACTTAGCTACTTTTAGCAACACACCAACAAACATCCACCCGATCCAACCATCTTCATAACACAGTCCTACAGCCTTTAACACCGAACTGAGTCGAAAGTATTCCGCCCAGAAACGACAAACAGCAAACTCCCATAGCGGGAGTTTGCTGTTTGTTGGTTCCCAAATATTATCACTCATTTGGAACGCATCTATTTAGCTCATCGTGAATGTCTGCTCCATGGCTTGTTCTACCGTAAAATGTTTCTCACCAAGTGCTTCAGCCACGGCTTGGCAGGTGATTTTTCCATTGGCGACATTTACGCCGCTTCTTAGACCGGCATTATCTTGAATCGCCTTGATCACGCCTTTATTAGCAATTTGCAGGGCGTATGGAACGGTGACATTGGTTAAAGCAATCGTCGAAGTTTTGGCAACAGCACCCGGCATATTAGCAACAGAATAATGCAGTACGCCGTGCTTGATAAACACAGGATTATCATGTGTTGTCACTCTGTCAATCGTCTCTACGATACCACCTTGGTCAATGGCCACATCGACAATCACCGATCCCGGCTTCATAGTCTTGACCATCTCCTCTGTAACCAGCTTCGGTGCTTTCGCACCCGGAATTAGCACCGCGCCTACCAACAGATCTGCCTCAGCTACCACTTTGGCAATATTGTAAGGGTTAGAGATCAGCGTATTGATCTGTGTCCCAAAAATATCATCCAATTGACGTAATCTTTCTGCACTGAGGTCAACAATCGTAACATCGGCACCCAAACCGATAGCCATTTTTGCAGCATTGGTACCTACTACTCCACCGCCGATAATACTAACTTTGCCACGACTAACCCCGGGTACACCGGAGAGAAGAATCCCTTGTCCGCCATAGTTTTTTTGCAAGAACTGAGCACCCAACTGAACAGACATCCGGCCTGCTACCTCACTCATCGGTGTTAATAACGGCAAGGTACGTTCATGAACAACCGTCTCATATCCGATGGCAAAGACACCATTGTCCTTAAGTGCAGCGGCTAGAGAAGGCTCAGGTGCAAGGTGCAAATACGTGAACAAGATAAGGCCTGGACGGAAATAGGGGTACTCGCTTTCCAGCGGTTCTTTCACTTTCATCACCATTTCGGCAGAGTTCCAGACCGTGGCTGCATCCTGAATCAGTCCTGCTCCGGCAGAAGCATACTCTTCGTTCGCAAATCCGCTTCCCACACCAGCGCCAGCTTCCACTAACACTTGATGTCCTTCTTTAATAAGGCTAACTACACCCGCAGGTGTTATGGCTACACGATTCTCATTATTTTTTATTTCTTTAGGTACTCCGATAATCATCATTCATCTCTCCCGTCTAATGTAGATCCCTTATGTAAAGAATGATAACATACGTTTAGTATTCCCATTTTGGTAAAAAATTAAAATATTATCTATCATCATTGTGTTTTTACACAAAGGATTCGACTCAGATCGCCCAATAACTTTGGGTTCATTTGGTACCCAACACAACCCTCTTCATTATCTCATAAAAAAAGACACTGCTTAAAGTGTCTTTTTGACGATTTTGTAGGAAATTAAAGCACTACTGCCATTACATAATGTCACATTAAGTGACGCGTATTATTTTGACAACAATAACATCACCGTTTCTAAGAAATACATTTACCCCTTTTTCACAGTCCTCATAGGAGGTAAGCTCCTCTTCACAATGGCTTTTGCCATTCACACTAGGTACAAACACCATCGCGGATGGCAGAAAGCTCGCTACGAACTGAGCATCATGCCCTGCGCCACTTGCGATCTTTCGATTAGAATAACCTAAGGCTTGTGTCGCTTGCTCCACTAAATCACATACACCACGGTCAAACCATATGGTCTCTCTGCCCCAAAGCTTGGTCTTACTCACTTCACAGTCCAGTAGCCTCTCCGGCAAACCATGGATAATGGCTTCACCTCACGGACTATCACCATATCTTTATGTCTAGCCTCAATTGTGAAGATCACTTTATTAGGAATGACGGTATGAATATTAGGAAGTACATTCATTCTGCCCATGGTATACACCAGCTCGGAGTCGAGCGCACAAAGCTTGCTTCTAAGCTCCGGATCAAATCCGTGGCAATGACAAGGCATCCTTGCGCATTGCCATAGGTGTGGTGCCTGCGTGATCCGATTGACCGGTCACTTCAATCTCATAACAAACCATGCCGACTACACAGTCCACCAGACCAATCGACAGATCTTCTTGTTCTAGTACGGGACCTTGTTCAATATGAAGCTCCAAATAAGCAGCGGCTTCGGTAATACGATTGCTCGCTTCTCCCTTGCACCCACTCTTCTCCAGTGCTTCTTCAAAGGTGTTCCCCTCCGCTTCGAGCGTTCATGATTTAATTGGCTTTCTATATATGTTAAACCAATCGATATGATTGTCATTTTACATACTGTAATAATTATTATTCGCGTGATGTTACAACGAAATAGAGGTAGCAATAAGTAAACTAAAGTAGTATATACAATCTTTTGATACGAAGGGTAAGCTAAAGATAGCTATTTATCCAGTTCTATCAAGGAAAGGAGCAGCACATGAATCTAAGCATTGTGGTCCCTGTATACAATATTGAACATTATATAACCCCTATGTTTGATTCACTCCTTACCCAAAGTGAACCGCATTTCGAGGTCATTATCGTGGACGACGGATCTACGGATAACACCTACAACGTGATAGCAAATATTCTCGCACTTCACCCCACCCTTTCCTGCAAAGTCATTCGAACAGAAAATCAGGGGGTTAGTGCGGCTAGAAATAGAGGCTTAACAGAAGCTACAGGGAAATATGTGCTGTTTCTGGATGGTGATGATTATATCTCTACAGACTTAGTACGAACCATTCATACCTATACTCAACCATCTGACCCCGAGGTTATTTGCTGGGGATATAGCCATGTCACAGAGGATGGAGTCACTACTTTGAGCTACGCCTCTGCATATAGCGACATCACAGGCAGTGAAGCGCTGACTCATATTTTCGTGAACAAAAGCTTACGAATATGGACAGGGAGCATAGCGTATAAACGGGAGATATTACTCCTTCATGGACTCCAATATACGGAACGCTGTGTGAATGGAGAAGATCAGGAATTTATCTACAAAGCCTTATCCAGAGCCGCTAGAGTCATCACATTACCGGATATATTATCGTTTTATTTACAAAGAAATACGTCGATTTCCAATAGCTATAATGTGAAAAAATTTGATGTCGTAGCCGTATTCAAACGGGTTGATGCCTATTTCGAGGCCCATCCCTTTGAGCAGCTGGATATGATATCTCCTTATATAAGAAATCGCGAGTTGATCGAGAATTATTTTTTCAACCTAAAGACTTGTCTAAATGGGACAGAAGGCGTAAGTATTCAGAAGTTACTTCGCGACATCGATCATACCTATCCGGAACTAAACCAAGAAATGTATGAACTCATAAGACGTTATAGAGGGAATGACCGAAGATTAGCCCTTTATATCCGAGCATTCTTAATCTCCCCGCTTCTATATCACAGATTCATTTCTGTGGAGAGAGGCTTATCCAGGTTCAAGCGAAAGGAATCTAGACTATGAAAAAGATGCTGATCTATGCCTATACCGAATTCAATTTGGGCGATGATTTATTCATTAAGGTGCTATGTGAAAGATATCCGGATACCGAATTCAGAATCTGCGCTCCAAGCCTATACAAGCGAATCTTCAAAGAGATCAAGAACCTCAAAGTGTATCCTTCCGATTCTATTTTTTTTAGAGGCATTGCCTTTATTTGCAGAAGGTTAAAGATACATAATTTGGCGCAAAAATATATGGCAGACCGCTCCGACGGTGTTGTTCATATCGGCGGCTCGATCTTTATGCAGGCAGATCACTGGAAAGAGCATTTCAAGAACGCAGAAGCCATCCGGAATAAGAATAAGCCCTACTATTTATTAGGCTCTAATTTCGGCCCTTATACAGATAAAGAATATTATGAGGAACACAGGCGGATTTTTAAAGACTATACAGATATCTGCTTCAGAGAACAGCACTCTTATGATTTATTCGAGGATCTGGATAATGTCCGTTTAGCGCCAGATATTATTTTTCAGCTTGACCCGCCAAATCTTCAAACCGAACCCGAGGATTACATCGTCATATCCGTCATTAAACCTTCTGCTAAAGATCTGAACGGTTTTGACAACCTCTATTATGAAAAAATGAAAGAACTCGCAATTTATTTCATTGAAAAAGGCTATGCTGTTCATTTTATGTCATTTTGCGAACACGAAGGCGATCAGCTGGCGATTGAAGAAATCCAGAATCTTATGGGCTCCTCCTATGAGGACGTTATCCAAGTGCATTTATATAAAACGAATATTGAAGAGGTCTTGTCCGTTCTAGCCAACTCCAGCTTTATTGTAGCTTCAAGATTCCATGCGATGATCCTAGGCTGGGTGTTGGGTAAACCAGTGTTTCCTGTAGCTTACAGCAAAAAAATGATCAATGTAATGGAAGATGCTCAGTTCAAAGGGTTATTTACCGATTTCACTACACTGGAGCATCTCCAGCCTGCGCAGGTTTTTGAAAGTATGACTACCCACTACATGGATGTCACGCCGCAAGCCAAACATGCCGAAAGACATTTCGAGCATCTGGATACGTATTTATCGCTTTACGAAAGGAGGATACGTTATGAGAGCCAAGCGGAGCATTCTTAACTTATCCTTTGGACTCGGGAGCCAGCTCATCACGATCATCCTCGGTTTTTTTATCCCCAGACTGATTATGGTCAACTATGGCTCTGAAGCCAATGGTTTAATCGCTTCAATTGTACAGATCATTAGTTATTTGGCCCTGCTGGAAGCCGGTGTTGGGGCAGCCTCTATTCAAGCACTTTATAAGCCGGTAGCTTCGGATAATAAGAACCATATCAACTCTATTCTGGCCGCCACCTCCAGCTATTATAAAAAAACAGGCATTTATTATTTCTTCGCCGTACTGCTACTCGCCATCGTCTACCCGCTAGTGATCTCGTCTGAAATCGATAAGTTATCGATTATGGTCATTATTTTGCTTACAGGAATGGGCGGTGCGGTCAATTATTATTTTCAAGGGAAATTCAAGGTTCTGCTCGCTGCCGAGGGCAAAAGCTATATAGAGACTTCTATTGTCACCATGGCAAATATTCTGAACAATGTAATTCGGATTCTGTTATTACTTCAAGGCGTAAATATCATTGCTGTGCAAGCTTCCTATTTCATATTGACCATACTTCAAATCGTCGTCTTCTATATTTATATCAACAAGCATTACAAATGGATCAATTTAAACCTCAAACCGGACTATGAAGCCATTGGTCAAAAAAATTCCGTGTTAGTCCATGAGATCTCCTACTTGGTGTTTAGAAATACCGACGTGCTTATATTAACCATCTTTACGAATCTAAAAATCGTTAGCATTTATGTCATGTACAACATGATTTTTACGATTGTAGATAACATCGTCCAGACCGTAAACGGAAGTGTGAAGGCTGCCCTCGGGCAAAGCTATCATGAGAGTAAAGAAGCATTTATTAAATTTTATGATGCTTACGAAGTTTATTTTATGGGGCTCATTTTCTCAATTCTAACGGTGGCTTACATTCTAATTCTACCTTTTATGAAATTGTATACCGCTGGGGTAAACGATGTGAATTATATCGATATGTGGCTGCCGATCCTGTTCGTAGTTATCAAATTATTAACTAATGCCAGAGCTTCTTCTAATAATGTGATTACCATCGCCGGGCATTTCAAGAATACACAGAACCGTTCCATTTTAGAATCCGCTATTAATCTGGTGGCATCTATAGTCTTCGTTATCTTCATGGGGATTTACGGTGTATTGATGGGAACGATAGCCGCTCTTTTATACCGATCCATAGATATTGTGGTCTATGCCAGCAGACATCTGTTGAACCGCAGTCCTTGGATCACCATTAGAAGATGGCTCACGAATGCAGTGGTTTTTGTTGGCATTATTCTAATCACCACCGCAATCGACATCCCCATCCACTCCTATTTGGGGCTTATGATCTGGGGCGTACTTCTAGGGCTTGTGATCTTACCTGTATATTTCCTGATCGCCTCTTTGATGGAACGGGAAGTCTTCCTATATACATGGGGGCATCTCAAAAAATATCGATATAAACTCAAAAGTAAAATGGCAGCTAAACCTAAGGTAAGTAGTTTATCCAAATAACACATTAGTATCAGGAGGAATTGAAATGGATCATAGTGAGGTTTTACAGCAAGCCTGTTACGTCTTTCTAAATGACCTTAATGATGAAATGAACCATTCATCTGCCCTTCAAATGGATGATAAAGAACTATTCCAAAGATGCCGCCTGATTATAGATAAAGAACCGAACGTACAAATTAAACCCTATCTAGAGACCTTATCTGAGGTGATTCATGCTTATCTCACAGGGAGAGCTTCGGAGGATGCATTAAGGTTCTATTTGTCAGAGCAATTCAGCATCGTGAACGATGAGATCGACGGATTGATTCATGGATTAGTTACATTCAAAAACCAGTCTGCAGATACGAACACTTCATACCCAGCCATCGATTCCTTAACCGCGTATCCCAAGGTCAGTGTCATTATCACTACTTACAATAGAAAAGCATTCCTATATCAAGCGATCCAAAGTGTCTTAAAGCAAGACTATCCCTATAAAGAGATCATAGTGATCGACGATTGTTCTACAGATGGTACGGCAGAGTTGATGCATCAGAACTTCGGAGACGAGACGCAAGTAATCTACATGCGGAACGAAAAGAATAGCGGTCCTGGAAATAATCGCCGTAAAGCTTTTGCCGCTCATGGTGATGGTGTCTATGTTCTTTTTCTCGATGATGATGACTATCTGATTGACATGAATTATTTAAGTAAAGCTGTACAATTTCACAATCTTCATCCCGAAGTATCATTTGTGGCCGCTAATGTGTTTCTTGAATTTTCAAAGGCCAAGCAACTGAAGATTAGTAGCCTGCAGCTAAGTAGGATTATTAAGAAGCAAGATTATTTCATGAATTTCGAGAAAAAAGGATACCCGAAGCCGTCCTCCACCTTAACAACTGTCTTTAAGCGTGAGGCTTTAATGGCTATGGATATCCTGCATATGAACATGGTTAACGATGCTTCTATTTATCTGCGCTCCTTGTTGGTCGGTGATGCTGGCTTCATAGATACCCTTGCAGGTGTGTACAGATTACACGGGAACAACATCACCTTTAATCTGAGCCAGGGATTCTTAATTGAGAATCTGGAGGAAAAGCTGTTGATTAAGAATATGGCCGTTCAGAAATATGGATATAGCGAGCAGGAAATGACAGAATGGTTTAACCATAATGCTTATGATACGATTTCATACTATTTATTAAATTCTGCGAAAGACGCTACAGACTTTAAATTCATGTATCATTGGGCCCTTAACCATTGCCCGCCGATCTACAATCAATTAAGAAATGAATTCCGTACGAAGCTTATTAAAAAACAATTATTACGGATTTCTTTACTTCGAACGCTGCTCGGAAGATGATTCACGCATTAGCTTATCAAGCAGCAGTATGAAACCCTTCACCTCTTCTTTAGGGATGTCGGCGTACTTGTCACCAATACTGATCTCACAATAAGAAGTATGTTCTCCCGTTGGTCTTATTGCTGCGCTTAAACCGATTCCTGTTGCCTCATATACAGAAGACAGAATCGGTTCTATTCTCTCTCTAGACATTTGAAAATGCATATGAAACATGTTAGAGACTGGTTCATTAGGTAACGTAGTCACGGCGTGACATTGATTAACTAAAGCGGCAAGCTCCTTAGCCCCTTCATAATACTGCTGCATCTTATTTACTCTTTGCCGGAAGTAGTAATCAGAGGAAATAATGTATGGATACAGACTGATTAGGTCGCCACCATGCCGGCGTTTCCATATCTTCGATGGCTTCGTGAAATCCTCACTGCCTGCAAGAATCGCGCCAGCAATTCCTCCGATTCCTTTATACAGTGAGATATAGACACTATCGAAGAGCGCGCAAATCTCAGCAGCTGTCTTTCCATAATAGGGAAGCGTCTCAAGCAGTCTTGCCCCATCCAAATGCAGCTTAATTCCGTGAGCACGGCAATGTGCAGAAATCGCTTCAAGCTCTTTATACTCTGGTAACTGTCCGCCAATCTCACGCTGCGGCAATTCAAGCAGCAGACAAGCAATATCCTCCTTCATTTGTAATACATCATCCAAAGTGATTAGTCGATCCTTATCCGCAAGTAGGACAGGCTCGATATGATGCAATTCCTTCAACCCATCCTGCTCATGGATCTCCAAATGACATAAGGGGTGATAGGCGACTGTCTTGAGTCCTTTTTCATCACACCATATTCTTAAAGCGATTTGCTGTGCCATCGTTCCACTCGGAAAGAAGACTGCTGTTTCTTTTCCCAGAAGCTTCGCCATCTCCGACTGGAATGCCTCAATAACCTTTCCAGTTCCATAAATATCAGATGCTGTATTGTTCTCTACAGCCTCAAAGGCTTCCTTCAAGACTTGAACATCTCTATTCCCATGTCCTACGATTCGATAAGTCGTTTCATTAAAGGCTTCTTGCACTGATTTTTTTCCGTTCATTGGTAGAATTACCCCTTCCGTGTTTGCCTTGTCCCTAATATCGACGAATTTCAAAAAATCCCATCTTAATTTTACCTGATCTAAGGTGAAAAAACATGAGCGCTGTGCTACAATATTGGAATTGCAACGGCAATCTTAGGGAGGGTTATTGAATCACATGCTCATTATTGGTATCGCCGGCGGCACCGGCTCCGGAAAAACAACCGTAGCCCGCTCCGTCATTGACCGTCTTGGAACGGGAAAGGTAACTTTCATATCTCAAGATAACTACTATAAAGATCATTCACACCTCAGCTTCGCTGAACGTGAATCCATCAATTACGATCATCCTTTCGCTTTCGACAATGAGCTGCTAATTGAGCATCTTAAATGTCTGCGAGAGGACAAGACTGCATATGCTCCGGTGTATGACTTCACAGTACATGCCCGCTCCACGACGGAGACAGTAGAGCTAAAACCAAACAATATTGTAATCATCGAGGGACTCCATGTTCTATCCGATGAGAACCTCCGCGATATGCTTGACATCAAAGTTTTTGTTGATGCTGACCCTGATGTACGTATCCTCCGCCGGGTACTCCGGGATATCGAGGAACGCGGTCGGAGCATTCAGTCGATCCATCACCAATATTTGAGCACGGTTAAACCGATGCATGAAGCTTTTATTGAACCATCCAAAAAATACGCCGATTTGATCATCCCCGAAGGTGGGCATAATGAGGTTGGTATCCAGTTATTGTCCATACTAACTGAGAAGCACCTATATAACGATTGGACGTCTTAGAGTACTTAATTAATCCTGTTTATCTTAGCTGTCGAGATTCTCTCGACAGCTTTTTTACGTTTAAAGCTATTCAGGATTTCATTCTGGAGTCTCTTTCCTTTAACACCTCTTATTGCCCCGAATTACTCCTATTACAACGCGGTGTTTGATAATTATTGGGTATACTATATTATAACCTTCGGGTTATTTCTACCCTTTGTATTGTTAAGTGTGGGGATGTTTCGAAGTGCACTGCGAAAAGACTTGAAATCTCGAAATTAAATAGAACTAAGCCAATACCTTGAGCTGGCTTAGTCCCCATAGTGAAACGACGACGCCAAATCAGCAAGCGTCCTAAAATTCGTTGTAACCCTTTCACGAGCTAACCAGTAATACACCTCCTGCCCCCTTTTCTTATAGTCAACAATGCGAGCATCCCGTAGGATTTTAAGGTGGTGCGAAATCGCTGGTCTGCTTATTTCGAATTCTCCTGCACTTTCCCCAACGTTCAGGCGACCTTTATTGCCTAACAACGAAACAATCCGAATCCGAGTAGGGTCACCGAATGCGGTGAGAAACCGTGTAATGCTGCCGATATCATTAAGTTTAATCTCTTGCGGTTCTATCTCCCCACCCCAATTCGTAAATAAACTTAAACATATAAACCTTTTAAAACTACAATATAGACCTCGTAGATTCTCTAACGATTAATTCTGCAGGGAAAATCTGATGCGCATGATTTACCTTCTTATTAATAAGATCAAAAAGAATCTTAATCGTCGCTTCCGCAATTTCAACTACTGGCTGTTTGATGGTAGTGATGGAAGGATTATAATAGAAGGAAATATCCAGGCCGTCATAACCAGCCACTGAGTAATCTTCTGGAACCCGCTTGCCCGCTTCAAATATTGCTTTACAAGCTCCGATAGCCATACTATCTGATAAGGTAAAAATAGCAGTAAACTCTTCCCCTGACTCCAGCAGTTCTTTTGTAACCGCATATCCGTTTTCCATACTATAGCTATCAATATCCTCTTTCATTCGCCGTACTAGCCGTTCATTATAAGCTATTCCATGATCAGAAAGAGCCTTTTTATACCCTTCATATCTCAGTTTACCGATGCTCACATCATCTTCAGACGCAGTAATGACTGCTATTTTTTGATGTCCCAAATCACATAAATAATCGACGATCTTAAGGCTTTCATTAAAGTCATCCACAGATACAGAAGAATAGTCACTTAGATCAATCTCTTCCGTCATTCCGATCGTGCTGAGGACAAATGGAACCGTTAATTGTTGTAATTTTTCTTGAGAGTGTGAGAATAATCCCCCCAGGAACACAATTCCCTTCAAACGCTTTTCTTTCTCCAACTCAATCGCTACCTCAATCTCATCTTGATTCTCATCAACTCGCTGTAGGATGAAGGAGTACTTCTTTCGCTGGATCTCTTTTTCAAACACTTTAATCATCGGGCTAAAAAAGGGGTTAGAAATCCCTTTAATCAATACTGCAATCGTTTTCGAATCGGATCGTTTTAAATTCCTGGCACTGTTATTCGGTACATAATGGTTCTCTTTGATGACTTTCATAACCATCGCTTTCGTTTCTTCATTAATATCCGGATGATTATTTATGGCTCTAGATACTGTAGTCACGCCAACCCCACATAATTTGGCGATATCTATGATAGTCAATCTCTCCATTTCTACCTTTCCTTTACACGTTAAATAAGAAAGCAGGGGATTCTTGATGAGATAATCTCACCAAGAAAGACACCCTACTCGCTTCTACATACATATTCTATTTAACCCTTAACGGCTCCTGCAACGACACCTTCGATAATGTATTTTTGGCAGGTCAGATAGAAAATGATGATGGGTACAATAGCTAGGACCAGCATGGCCATCATAGCTCCCATATCAATAGATCCGTATCCACCTTTTAGATACTGTATCGCAATAGGAATGGTTTTGTATTCAGTACCGATCAGCAGGTCAGGCAACAGGAAGTCGTTCCATACCCACATAACATTAAGGATCGCTACGGTTACAGCTATAGGCTTAAGGATAGGCAATACAACTTTAAAGAACGCCTGCGGTGGATTACATCCATCAATCATAACCGCCTCTTCAACCTCAAGTGGGATAGACTTCACAAATCCACTAAACATAAATACCGATAGCCCTGAACCAAATCCCAGATAGATCAGGATAATCCCAATCGGATTGTCGAGATGCAGTACATTGGCAGTTTTAGTCATTGTGAACATAACCATCTGGAACGGTACGATCATAGAAAACACAAATGCGTAATACATCAAGTTCGTGAATTTGGACTTCACCCGAGTAATATACCATGCAGTCATGGAAGTGAATAATACGATTACAGCAACCGAACATACGGTGATAAACAAGGACATTCCGAAAGCACTGAAGAAATCAATCTTCGCTATACCACTAGTATAGTTCTTCAAACCAACAAAAGTAGTCCCATTAGGGAATAAGAAAGGTGTATCACTAATGTAGAACTTACCTTTAAAGGAGTTCATCAGAACAATAAAGATCGGAGATAAGAACGCAATGGCCAAGACCAACAAAATAGTGAAGATAGAATAGTCTTTTGCTCTAGTCTGTTGCATTAGTTCTCAACCTCCTTTCTTCTAGTAATGACAAGTTGTACTAAGGCGATTAAGGCTACCAGTGCAAAGAATACGACGGCCTTCGCTTGACCGACACCTTCCCATCCTGTTTTTCCGTAGAATGTATTGTAGATATCCAGTGCTAGCATCGAGGTCTGCTTGGAAGGAGCTCCCGCGGTCAACGCTAAGTTTTGGTCAAACAATTTGAATGAATTCGATAAGGTTAGGAATAAACAAATGGTAATGGACGGCATTACTAGTGGAATCGTCACATTACGTAAAATCTTAGAACGTGAAGCTCCATCAATTCTTGCGGCTTCTACTATATCCTTAGGAACATTTTGAATACCTGCAACATAGATAATCATCATGTACCCTATCAATTGCCAATTCATAAGGATGATTAATCCCCAAAATCCATAAGTTGCATCAGAGGTCAAAGTAACTCCAAATTTATACAAAATTCCATTGAAGATTAACTGCCAGATGTACCCTAATACGATACCGCCTATCAAGTTAGGCATGAAAAAGATCGTTCTAAATACGTTAGTCCCTTTTAGCTTTCTTGTTAACAACATCGCCAGAATGAATGCGAACACATTAATCGTAAGCACCGATAGAACTGTAAATTTAACCGTAAAGCCCAGTGCATTTAAAAATTCTTGATTGGAAAAAGCTTTAGCGTAATTGCCAAACCCTATCCATGTTGCATCATTAACTGTAGTAAACTCTGTAAAAGACAAATATATTCCCAGAAGAAACGGTACAACAAAAGCGATCCCAAAGGCTATTATGGTCGGTAATGCAAAAAGAGCAAAATATTTTCTTATCGATTTTTCCATGGAGTCTTCTCCTATCTCAGTATGGAAAATGATGAAACAGATAAATTCACTCGAATTGTTGCTTAGTGCCACTGAAGTCCTTGAAGGAGCCCAGCGGCACTAAGCTTGTATCTATATGACAACTGAGAGTTATTCAATCATCTTTCCATGCATTTATTATTTTGCCTTTTCAGCCTTCCAAGTGTCTTTGAAGATGGTTACAACTTCATCCCAAGTTTTGTTTCCCTGAGCGTATTGCAAGAGCGCATCACCAAAGACATTTTTGAACTCTTCACTTGGGAATGCCGCAAATGTCCAAGCTACGGAAGTCAGATCTTTTTCCATCCAAGCGGATACTTCTTTAGCCAGTGGATCTGCTGGTTTTTCGCTTTCTTCAAACGTGTTGAATGGAGCAATGAAACCTAAGTCGTTCGTTACATAAGCTTTACCTTTTTCACTGGAGAACAACCATTCCAAGAAAGCGATAGAAGCTTGTTGGTTCTCAGCAGATGCTTTGCTGTTGATTGCGAAATAGTTTTCTGTACCTACAGCCAGACCTTGTTTTTCTTCGCCTTCCATACCTGTGTAGATAGGCAAGAATTTGATGTCTTCAGCTTTAACTACGTTACCATCTACATCATTGATTTGTGACCAAGCCCAGTTACCGTTTTGAACCATCGCTGCATTACCCAGTGCGAACTCAGCCATGGAATCAGCTACAGATTTACTGCCTAGAAGCGCTTCTTTAGTCACAGAGTTCTTGATGTAAAGATCGAAGATGTTTTTGAACTTATCGTTATATTTGAATTCAACTTCTTTAGAAGCTAAACCCGCAAGTACGGTGTTATCAAACTCAGTATTGTCTTTGAATTCATAGTACAGCGGCAAGTTAGCTAAGTGAGTCTGCCATCTCCATTGCTCACCGGCAGCGAGGGAAGTGGAAGCGAATACTCCTTTAATACCTAGTTGATCTTTTTTAGCAGTCATATCTTCTACTACTGCTTTCAAAGTCTCGAAGTTATTGATTTCAGTTGTGGAAGAGATGGATACAGCTTTATCAGCCAAGGCAAAATATTTCTTCATGATTGCTTCGTTGTAGATGATACCGTAGCCTTCAACTACGTAAGGAATACCATATACACCTTCACCTTCCGTTACAGCCAAGCTTTTGTCGGACAGATAGCTGTACAGCTTAGTATCCTTCAAATCCAAGGTATAATCTTTCCAGGATTGAAAACCAACAGGTCCGTTGATTTGGAAGATCGTAGGTGCTTCGGACTTAGAAATCTCGGATTTCAATTTGGTTTCGTAAGTACCTGCAGCAGCTGTGACGACTTTTACTTTAACGCCTGTCTCTGCTTCGTAATCCTTAGCGATTTTTTCATATATTTCTGCAATTTCAGGCTTGAAGTTTAAAAAGTAAACCGATCCTTTTTTTCCAGATGAAGCGTTTCCATCATTGGATGCTGTATTGTTCTCTTTATTCCCGCACCCTGCTGCCAAGACTACTACCATAGACATTACCAACATGAGCCCTAGATATTTTTTAATGTTCTTCATTTTTCTTCCCCCTCGTACTTTGTTATTAAATTACTTCGCTTAAAGACGTCTCCGAAATTACCTACCGAGAATATGTCAGCGTTTTCATTTCGCTTAAGTATTCACCTTTATTTTTTCGGTATCCTTATCGGTAACGTTTTCAATTGAAATATTAGCACACCATTTTGAACATTTCAATAACCATTTTATTGCAGAAACTCGCCATTACAAATCTTCAAACGTTATAATAGACAAGTATAAACGCCTCATGCGTCCTATTAAGGACGGTGAGCGTTTAAGCGAGAAATATAAAATATAAGCTATAGGGTGAAAATTATAATTTCTTATATTTTTAAAAATAACTATGAATAGGTGATTGCATATCTTATCTCTGATCGAAAAGTATGAGTTACAATTCTCTAATAATAATTATTTTGGCGATATCGGGGTAAAGCCTTCTTACTCCATTGTAGAAGGTACTCTTCCTGTACTTGTATCTGCTCCGCATGCCATTAACCACTATAGAGAACATGCTGTAAAACCTGCAGACATGTATACAGGTTCTCTTGCGCTGATGTTACAAAAGCTCACAAATTGTCACTGTATCTATTCCAATAGCTTCTCCAAAGAAGACCCCAATTACATCCTTGGTGGAGAATATAAAGCTGCGCTTGGAACAATTGTCAAAGATCATCAAATTAACTTTGTTATAGATCTGCATGGTGCTGCTAAGGATAGAGAATTCGATATTGATTTAGGTACATTACACGGAACATCCATACAAGAAAATAATATAAATGAAGTCGTACGTATTTTTTTCAATAATGGTATTACCAATGTTCATCAAGACCATACATTTTCTGCATCTCATCCCGGAACGATCACTTCGTATTCCGCCAAAGAATTGTTAGTTCAAGGAATTCAGATTGAAATTAATCGAAATTATCGTAACCCGAAATCATTTGATTTATTCCAAAAAACCATTCATTCCCTCGAACAAATCATCAATCGATTGGGAGGTGCCTAACATAAATATCGAGCAGACCTTCACCCTATTGGAGAAACAAAGCTATACCGCCCGGGAAGAAATCACGATGAACCCCGATGAGCTGGTCGAATTAGGCTTAGTCCAACATATCTTTATCGAGCTTAAAGCAGAGAATGGCGCTCAGGTTAACGGTTTGCTTTTATCTAAAAGCGATATCCCAAGAGGTAGTATTCAATTATCTAAAAGAGCAAAGGACAAGCTAGGAGACTGCCCCCTAACAGGATTAACCATCACTAAACCTGAGTACAACACAATCCTTCGGGGAATTCCTAAAGTAGACGAGATTGCCAAACCTTTTGTCAAAGCCTGTCCAACGCTCGTCCGTAAATATTCAAACCATGTAGAGCTGATTAATCCTAAGAACGGCTTTCGGGTAAACTTAACGTTAAAAGAGGATGACACAGCCAAGCCGAATACGCTATATTTCAACAGATATATCATGTTGTTACTTGAGACTCATGCCACTGAGAATGATGAACTAATCATTACCCGTGCAAGAACAAGTCCGCAGTCTGCGTCAGGCATACATAAACTTATACATTTGGGAATCAAACGGCCCTTAACCGCATTAGGAAACTTTTTTATTGGCAAAAGAGAGCTTACGCTAAGAGTAGGACATCCCTACCCTTTTGATGAGCACCAAAATCTATGCCGAATTCACCCAAATGTTAGAAAGCTGCTGGGCATGGAAGAGACCGATAAAATGATCATCACCT
Source organism: Paenibacillus etheri (assembly GCF_001012825.1). GTDB lineage: Bacteria > Bacillota > Bacilli > Paenibacillales > Paenibacillaceae > Paenibacillus_AQ > Paenibacillus_AQ etheri. The sequence goes on along the minus strand of NZ_LCZJ02000043.1, from coordinate 120,306 downwards.
ATAATAATAAAGAAATATCCGTCCCCATCTTAGATATAGACACTGAGCATATTGCCCAGCTGATCAAGCTAAATGAGGAGAATGAGCAGCTTAAATTTATCGACAGCCACTTATTTATCGGGATCACGGCTTTGTCACGGAACGAACTAGAAATCCCCAGTATCGGCACATCAGTTACCGTAAAGAGAAGCATGAACTCCCTATTCTTAAAACACTTAAATAAGCTGGTTTTGCCCGTAATCGCTCTATTGTTTACAGTAGTACAGCTGTATAAGGATTTGAACTGGAGCATCGCTCAGACAGTTGCTCTTTCTCTTGTACTACTTCCGATAATTATTTATACGACGCTATCTGAAGAACGAGCAAAAATTAACTAAATGGAGCGATCATCGTGGAATTCACTTCACAATCCCAGGTAGAAGATATGATCTACAGCTCTTATCTAAGAGCCATTAACAGCATCACAGAAACTATGGATGAACAAGTTAGAAGACCGAAATTAACCAGAGCATTGCTGGATCTAATCGGAAGTCCGGATCGAGGTCAACAATACATACTAGTCACAGGCAGTAAAGGTAAAGGCTCCACCTCTAGATTTATCTCCTCTTTGTTAAGTCACCTAGGCTATAAAGTGGGCTTATTCACCTCTCCTCATCTGGTGGATTTCAACGAAAGAATACGGATTGATGGGCGAGCCATATCCACAGACGATTTTGTACGATTAGGAAATGTAGTTCGCGAGGGATTTCAAACGATTGAAGATCAGCTTGCCGCTGATGAGTACCAAGGTCCTGTTGGGGTAGGTTTGGCGATTGCGACGTTGTACTTCAAGGAGAATCATACCGATTTCAATGTGATTGAATGCGGAAGAGGCGGAAGGTTTGATGACACGAATGTCCTGAAGAATGATTGGGCTGTCATTACTCCGATTATGGAAGAACATGTAGCTAATTTGGGACCTGACCTGAACAGCATTACACTACATAAACTGGGCATCGTCAAAAACAAGGCCACTAACGTCTATATCAGCAAACAGAAATCGAGCGTACTTGCGACTATAAAAGCGAACCTTACTTCAAATTCTGTAGAGTATTATGAGGAGCAGTTCTGGGCTGATTCTATTACTATAACACCCGTTGGAACTACTTTTGATGTTCAGACAAATCAAGCGGTTTACCCGTCCTTAACGATTCCGTTATTGGGACAATTTCAAGCTCTAAATGCAGCCACTGCAGTCGCACTATGTGAGGATATTACAGGCGGTCCTCTGGATAAGGAACTCGTTCTCCATTGTTTTGCAAAACTGCAATGGCCGGGTCGCTGTGAAGTGATCTGCCATGATCCATTAACGATAATCGACGGAGCGATTCATAAAGAATCGGCACGCTATTTGGCTGAACTTATTCAACTGGTGAATCCTGACCGCAGCCGAGCTGTAACTTCAATTATCGGTGTCCCTAAAGATAAAGATTATCCAGGGGTTATCGAAGTGATGAGTACAGTCTCGGATCAATTAATCGTCACAAGACCAGATATCAGCCATCTTTCTTTTCCTACAGATGCACTCCATGTTGCCAAACGTTTCATCGAAAAAAGTTACGAGTTTCCCTATTTGAAGGATGCCCTTACACATCATATTAAAGCACGCTCATCCTCCGACATTATTGTAATTGTCGGCACGCAAACCTTTATCGGAAATGCGAAAAGATTATTCGGGCAATCGCTGCTCGATATCGGCTTATAGCTTCTCAAAGCGCTGGAGGATAACTTTCCTATAAAGGTCAGCTAGAGCTGGCACTTCGCTTGGATTCTGCTTACAATACTCATCCAACATAACCTTATGATTAACTTCGATCACCATGAGGCCTTGATTTGTCTCCAAGATATCCACGGAGCAGAAATCAAGGCCCATTGCTTTAGAGGTCTCGGAAGCAAGCTCCGCTAGCGCCGCTCGTTTGGTCTGATCGCTAACCTCAATAGCAACAGCCCCGTTAATCAAATTATGCTTCCAGGAATGAACTCTCTTTTTGCCAAGGAATACACGCGCCTGATGATTAAAGGTTACGATTCTATACTCAATCTCCGCTTCATAATAAGGACCTATCGCCCCATTAAGCTGTAAAGAAAATAATAAATTCAGCTTTTCGTGCAGATCGGCTACCTCATTAATTTTGTACACATGATTCCCCTGTGCTCCGTTATCCTGCTTCACAACTACCTGCTCATTGAACTTATAAAAAGAACGTTCAGCTAATTCGTAAGGGTTGGAATGATTAAATCTAGCGTCAGGATGCGCTAAATATGCATGTTCTACAGCCGGTATATTACCTTTGTGCAAAACGTCATAAGTTAGAGATTTACTCATCGCAATGATCGTAGAGGCACTGCTATTCAGACCTATTTCAGCGTCTACCATCACAAACGATTTGGCACCATCTGTCGCTCTATACACAAAGTTTGGTGTGATTTCCTCAAAGGTAATGCCTAAAGATTTAACGGAATGCTGTATCATTTTCAAGTACGGTCTTGTGGTCACTCAGTCTCCTCGATTCTAAAAAATAGTACCAAGCCTAATCATAGCATGAGAAATTTCAATCGAAAATAATAATTACATGTCATAATCACTTACACGAAGACCTTATAAATCTTATTCATGGACTTTTCTCACAAAATTAATAGGATTTATGTTATGTTTAATGACTGATAGCGCTCTTATAATTAAAAATAAGTGTTGATTATTTAGTGATCATCCACTATGATAAGTTTATTAAGCGACTCAAAAAAGTTAAAGCGGTTAAACTTTTATATCGATATTCCTATTATTATTGTTATTTAATAGTATTATCATAATTAAAAGTTAAAGCGCTTATACTTTTAAAACGAGAGGTTGGTGTGTCATGATCAATCGCGAGAACAGGCGGCAGACGTTCTTCATGTATTTGTTCATTTCTCCTTGGATTATCGGCTTCCTGGTATTCGCCCTTTATCCTATCTTATCATCGCTTTACTTCAGCTTTACTGATTATGACATCATACACCCGCCTAAGTTTATCGGGCTCGCTAACTACACAGAGATGTTTCATAATGACCTGTTTTGGAAATCGGTGGTTGTCACGCTGAGATATACCTTCATCGGTGTACCTATCCAGCTTGCACTCGGTCTTGGATTTGCGCTATTGCTTCACCAGACCATTCCTCTGCGCGGCTTTTTCCGAACAGCCATGTATTTTCCAAGCATGGTATCCGGCGTGGCCATGTCCCTCCTATGGTACTGGATCTTCAACCCGCAGATCGGGCTCTTCAACTACATCCTTTCCTGGTTCGGTATTCATGGACCGGCTTGGCTGATGAACCCAGACACTGCACTGTATGCCTTGATCATCATGACCTTCTGGACAGCAGGCTCAGGAATGATTTTATTCCTCGCAGGTCTGCAAGGCGTACCGGCTAGCTTGATCGAAGCCGCGAACCTTGACGGTGCTGGACGCTTCAGAATTTTCTTGAACATTACCTTACCGATGATCTCTCCCGTGCTGCTCTTTCAACTAATTATGGGACTGATCGATTCCTTCCAAGTCTTTACCCAAGCTTTTGTCATGACTCAAGGAGGTCCGAATTACTCTACCTGGTTCTATGTCTATAATCTCTACACCAGTGCTTTCAAAGAATATCGTGCCGGTTATTCCTCAGCCTTGGCATGGGTGCTCCTCATCGTAGTTATGCTGTGTACCGCACTAATTATGAAATTGTCTAACCGTTATGTTCACTACGAAGGAGGCGGACGCAAATGAGTACAGTCAGAGCGCTAAGCCCCCAGACTAAAGGAACAAGACGCCGCCGGAAAGCGGAGCCTCTTAAGATTTTCAGCTTTATTACTTTAGTAGTCACAACATTTCTGATGCTGCTTCCTTTGTTCTTCATGGTCTCCACTTCACTTAAGTCTAAACGTGAGATGCTGAAGTTCCCACCCACCTTTTTTCCAGAAAGCTGGCAGTGGAGCAATTACACAGAAATATTTGATACCCTGCAGTTCGGTACGCTTTATAAAAACAGTCTGATTATCGCCGGCTTTAGCGTTGTGGGAACCTTGATTTCTTCGGCGCTGGTTGCCTATGGATTCGCCAGATTCAGAGGTACAGGTAATCAGATGTGGTTCATCCTGCTGCTGAGCACCATGATGTTGCCTTATCCGGCCATTATGATTCCGCAATTTGTACTCTTTTCGCATATGAACTGGATCGATACCTTTTTACCCTTGATCGTGCCTGCTTTCTTCGGCTCAGCCTATAATATTTTCCTACTGCGTCAATTCTTCTCCACATTGCCAGAAGAGCTGTTTGATGCCGGACGCATTGATGGCTGTGGTGAAATACGGATGTGGGCTACCATAGCTCTGCCACTCTCCAAACCTGCACTTGCAACTGTGGCCATCTTTGCCTTCATCTACAACTGGAACGATTTACTGACGCCGGTGCTTTACTTAAGCTCATCTGATAAGTTCACACTTCCAGTCGGTATGTCCTCCCTTACCTCTTCACGGTTTCGCATTCCGCCTTGGCATCTGCTAATGGTTGCGTCCGTACTTGCTATGGTTCCTATCGTTACGCTATTTGCTGTAGCTCAGAAGCAATTTGTTGAAGGTATTGTACTTACGGGAATCAAGTAATAATCCGCCACTAGGCGGCCAAATATAGTTCAAATCAGGGAGGGTTTAGCTTATGAACAAGAACAGGAAAACCATTGCGTGTTTACTCGCAACAACCATGCTCGTTGTTCTGGCATTATCAGGCTGCAGCGGAGGTAAATCAGCAGGTAACACGCTATCGGAGGAAAATGGCAGCTCTACTAATGCCGGAGGCAAAGCGGAAACGGTAACGATTACCCATTACACGATTGATTCAGAAGACCGCACATTTGTTGAAAAGTTAATCCCTGATTTCGAGAAACAACATCCTAATATTAAAGTCAAAGTGGAAAAAGCACCTTATGAACAGTTCGATAGCAAGCTGCAAACACTAATTGCTGGAGGTAAATCGCCCGATGTGACAAGTCACTGGGGGTATGGCGGCTTCGCAGAATACTATAACAAGGGTATGCTACTCGATATGACCGACCTTATGAAAGAGGATGGTTTCAAGGCAGAGGATTACAACATCCCAGAGAATTTGATGAACATCTACAAGGTTAAAGACCATACCTATGGCATCCCAGTTAATATGTATGTCACCTTGATGCTTTATAACAAAGACATGTTTGACGCTGCCAGCCTGCCTTACCCAACAAGCGACTATGAAGATAAAAGTTGGACCTTTGACAAAATGGTAGAGAATGCCAAAAAGATGACACTGGTATCCGATGATATTGCCAAGACACAATACGGCGTAGACTTTACCTGGTCTGAACGGGATATGCGGCCGTTATACTTTGGAGCTGAGCCTTATTCAGAGGATACATGGACCAATGGCGGTGTGCCATCCGAGACCTATTTTGACTCCCCAGAGGTAATCGCCGCATACAACAAGCTGTTCGATCTCGTCTTCAAAGATAAAGTATCTCCATCCACCGAATGGAGTAAAAGCGTAGCCGGTCAGAACGGCGATCCCTTTGTTGCAGGTAAAATCGGTATGTCCATCGGAGGCTCATGGAACCTCGCAGGCGCTAATGACTTCCCATTCAAGATCGGCGTTGCTGCTGTACCGTGGGGTGGAAATGACAAGGTACGGAGTACTCTGTATGTTGACCCGCTGCTAATCTTGAAAGACTCCAAGCATCCAAAGGAAGCTCTCCAATGGATTAAATACCTGATTACAACCGAAGTGCAAGAGAAATCCATTGACCTGAGCGGCGGTAACCCACCGATCAATACAGAAGCTGCGGAAGCCTACTATAAACATTTTGACGGTATCGATCCGCAAGATATCAAGAATGTCTACGAGGGTGCTGTGAACTATGGCTTCGAATCATACAACCATTTGATTACCAACTACTCGCAAATTAATGACATGTTCATTAATGAATTGCAGCCTGTAGAAACTGGACATAAGACTGTGGAAGAAGTGATGACGACGATTCAGAAAAAAGTTACAGAGATCATTCATCGTTAATGTTTGGCAGGTATGCCGTCCCTTTAGGGACGGTATGCCTGTTTGAAATCATACGTTTAGCGGACAGTCTGCCAACCCTGTATACTGAAGGTAGAAAGCAGGATCGGAAAATCTGCCGCGAGGAGAACTAGAGATGAAAGTGAGTATTTTTGATGTAGCTAAAAAATCGGGACTATCCGTCGTAACTGTATCCCGGGTCTTAAATGGAGCCGAATCTGTACGCGAAAAAAATCGTCAGAAGGTGCTGGAGGCCATTAAAGAGCTGGATTACCGCCCCAATGCAGCTGCACGCAGTCTGGCAAGCGGTAAGACGGGAATTATCGGAATTATTGTCACGACCCTGCAGGATTCCTTTTTTGACGCAGTGGTCAAAGAGCTGAATGAAGTCTTAGCAATGCATGGTTATTTTTTGGCCATCTCCATCTCAACAGGCATCGAATCGGATGACAGCCATTATTTAATCCAAGAGGATCGTGTAGACGGTTTGTTTCTACTCTCTCCGATGGAAGAGGATAATTATATTGTGGAATTAAAACGGCGGGGTATCCCTTATGTGCTGATTGATAACCAAAAGCCCGAGAATGACACCTACTCTATCACGATCGACAACTTCAAAGGTGGCTATATGGCTACCAGTCATCTGTTAGCGCTCGGCCATACGTCAATTGCTCATCTGTGTGGACAGGAGATGTTCCGTAGTACGCGGGAGCGGCGTGCCGGATTCCTACAAGCGCTTGAGGAAAAAGGTCTTACTCCATTTGAGATTATACATGGCGATTTCGATATTGGAATGGGATACGAAACCTGCAAACGTTGGCTGAACGAAGGACAGTTACCTACTGCAGTATTCGCTGGCGATGACAATATCGCCCTTGGAGTCATCAACGCTTTAATGGAAGCGGGCATTCGAGTACCCGAACAAGTAGCTGTGATTGGCTATGATGATCATTATATTGCTTCACAGCTCCATCCATATTTAACAACGATCCGTCAGCCTTCGGACAAAATTGGGTTAGCAGCTGCCGATATGCTCTTAAAGCGTATCTCTGGAAAGATGAAGCGCGGAGCTGGAGTAAAGATTGACCCAGAGTTAATTTTACGGGAATCTACTAATTCCAAGGAATTAAATAATATAAACAAGGAGTGACAACCATTGACTTACTACTTGGGGATCGATGGTGGAGGCACCAAAACCTATGCTCTACTAAGCGATGAACATGGCAATGTTCTCGGTAAGGGCAGGAGCGGTAACGGCAACCACCAGACAGGCGCCCTTGAGGCAGCCAACAGCATTCGAGAGGCCACATTCGGAGCGCTAGATGAGGCTGGACTCCGATTGGAGGACATCCAACATACCTATCTTGGGCTTGCCGGTGCTGATCGTGAGGCCGATTATGCCATTCTACATCCAATGATTCGCGAGATTGGTTTCACCAATTACACCATTAATTGTGACACCATGATCGGACTGCGAGCAGGAACGACTCGCCCTTATGGAGTCGCACTAATCTGTGGAACTGGCACCAACACAGCAGGAAGGAACCAGCAGGGAGAGCACTATCAGTGTGGTGGTTTTGACTACATGTATGGTGATTTCGGCGGGGGCGGTGCACTCAACATTGAAGTCTTTCGCTCTGTCATAAGAGCTTGGGATGGACGGGAACAACCAACCCTCTTGACCGGACTTCTACTCAACTTGCTAGGTTATAAGGAAGTTTCAGATATGTTTAATGATTTCCTCGATCACTGGAAACGGGTGCCTGTGCACGCTGCTCGTTTGCTCTTCGAAGCAGCAGCTGAAGGAGATGCTGTAGCCTTAGGGATTCTAAATCGGCAAGGCGTTGAGTTAGGGAAGTCCGCTGCTGCGGTCATCCACAAGCTTGGGATGGAGCAGGATACCTTCGATGTGGTTCTGGCGGGAAGTCTGCTAACCCGTGGGGATCGCGGCTGGATTCGCGGACCTATTGTGAAGGCTGTACAAGCTGCAGCCCCACAAGCAACTGTCGTGACTCTCGCCACAGAGCCTGTAGTAGGTGCTGTCTGGTCCGCGATGGATCAAGGCGGTTTGACCCTTAGTAGTGAAGCGTATGAGAACATGCGGCAATTTCAAGATTATGAATCGATCCAACAAACAAAAAAGGCAGGAGTGATTGATCTTGGCAACTAATCAAGGATTAAAGATCGCAGTTATCGGTGGGGGTTCTTCGTATACACCCGAATTGGTAGAGGGATTTATTCTTCATTACAAGGAGCTTCCTGTTCGTGAACTATGGCTTGTAGACATTGAGCCTGGACTTCGCAAGCTGAATATCGTAGGCAATCTCGCTAAACGTATGGTTGAGAAATCCGGACTTCCTATTGAAGTTCACCTCACTACAGATCGCCGTAAAGCTATCGAAGGCGCAGACTTCGTCAGCACTCAAATGCGTGTCGGCATGCTTGATGCCCGCGCACGTGATGAATCGATTCCTCTTAAATATGGTGTTATTGGTCAAGAAACGACGGGCCCTGGCGGAATGATGAAAGCACTGCGTACGATCCCTGTCATTCTGGATGTGTGCCGTGATATTGAAGAGCTGGCTCCTAACGCATGGCTGCTCAATTTCACCAATCCTGCTGGGATGGTCACTGAGGCTGTTCTGAAATACTCCAAAGTAAAGAGTATCGGTCTCTGTAATGCACCTATCGGCTTGATCAAGCAAGTATCCGCCAAATATAACGTAGCAGCCGATCGTGTTTATGCCGAATTTGTTGGTCTTAATCACTTACACTGGATTACTCGAATTGACGTTGAAGGCGAAGATAAGCTGGATGACATGCTCACAGATGGCTATAGTGCCAAGAACGTGCCAGCTAGAGAGTGGAATCCAGAATTCATACAATCGCTTCGCGCCGTGCCTTCCTACTACTTGAAATATTTCTATATGACAGATGCCATGCTCGAAGAGCAGATGGAATCGTTTAAGCAAGGTATCAACCGTGCGGAAGTCGTGAAACGCGTAGAAGAAGAGCTATTTGAGCTATACGCGAATCTTGAGTTAAGCGAGAAGCCAAAACAGCTAGAACAACGCGGTGGTGCTTTCTATTCAGAAGCAGCCGTTAATCTCATGAGATCGCTCCATAACGGATCAAACGACATCCAGACCTTGAATGTTGCTAATCGTGGCATACTGAATTTCTTGCCAGATGATGCAAGTATTGAAGTTAACTGTGTTGTCACCAAGAATGGACCACTACCTCTACCACTGACTAAGATTCCACCGATGGCTAAAGGACTTATTCATGCTGTCAAAACTTACGAGCAGCTAGCCATTGATGCCGCTGTAACCGGTGATCGCGCGCTTGCCCTTCAGGCAATGGTACATCACCCACTCGTTCCATCTGTAGATGTGGCGGTTCGTATGCTGGATGAAATGCTGGAAGCCAATAAAGAGTTCTTGCCGAACTTTTTTACTAAATAACCATAGAAATGAGGCGTCAAATATGTCAGCTAAAGCGGTTTGGAAAGGCGATGTGAACCAAGCAATCTGCGCGTTTACATTTGATGATGGGCCTTCCCAACTTCCCGTTGAATTATGGCTGGATGTTTTGGAGGAGGAAGGTGCTGTCGGCACCTTTTTCTTCACTGGGGAATGGATGGATCGGTATCCAGAGAAGGCGAGATCGATCCTGTCCCGGGGTCATGTGCTTGCTCCGCATACGTATCATCATCGGCGAATGGCCCAAGTACCAAAAGCGGTATTCTTAGAGCAGTTGAAGCTGACTGAGCTGGCCTATCAGGACGCAACGGGTCTTCCTTCTCCCAATTTCATGCGTTTTCCATACTGCTCCTACCGGGAAGAAAATCTCGATTGGCTGACAGAATGGGGCGATTATCTAGATATTGAAGGCGTTGATTGCGGAGATTGGTCAGGTATTTCTGCAGAAGAGATCGTTGCCAGAGTAGAACCTACGCTTGAAAATGGAGCCATTGTGGTCATGCATAGTAATGATGTTGCAAAGGGTTCACCGGATGCTTTGAGAGCACTTATTCGGATCGCCAAGCAAAGAGGCTTGGAAAGCGTCGGCATACCTGAGATCCTAGGGTCCATTGGCGTAGAAATAAACTACAGACCTTGGAAAATAGTCGTGGACGTTCCAACCGAGTTAGATCATCCCGTGGAAAAATGGGTATCTTTAGAAAATAGTAAGCAGCTTGCCGATCTCGCGACCCAGACTACTGAGTGGAACATTCCGCAATATACACTGCATTTCACTTCTGAAAAGGAGTGGCTGGAGCATCTGGAGAGTCCATTAGAAGAGGTTGGGGTTACAGAAGACCGTGAGTTGTTTACCATACGGCAATTTGATGGCAGCTATTGGGGATATGTACGCGCCGGTGTCGTGGACAATACCCTTGTATTACTAGATTATGCAGCTAAAGAAGCGCAGGCTGATACCTTGGTGTACTTACTTCGCTGGGCTGCGGATACTTCGATCAGACTGGGCTTAACCCGGATCGAGGCTAGGCTGAATATTCGTAAAATGAGCGAGATGTGCAGACAGTTAGGCTGGCAGTCAGAGATTCTAGAAGATCAATAAGTCGGTATAATTCATACCTACTGAATAGATAGTGCGTCTTGTGGTAAAAAAAGCGATCCGTCATCATCAGCGGATCGCTTTTTTGCATTGTAGCTCTGTCATCCATGTCCTATTATATTAGCGGAAGCAATGAGTAATGGTATAGAGGAATATTAAAGGATACCACTTCTATTCCTGCTAATTCAGCGTATTTCTCGAATGACTTGTTCAATGCCAGAGGGAATATCAAGCTCTTTTACACTGGATACATTGAGCTTTAGAATTCTCTCTTTTTTCGCAAAATAGGGAAGGTAACCGCTATCCGCCATCTCCACTCGAATGGATTTTTTTTGCAGTCGTTTGATCATCTGGTCTGTTCTAATGTTATCCGCCAATTTCAGATACGTATGCACGCCTAGCTGGCTAGCAGGATGATAGGAATAATGCTGTTCACTCACTGCGTTTACCTCCCTCTCGATCGAATCATGGAGGAGCATAGATCTTTTTCCGTAGCAGGAACGCATCTTTTTTCGGTGACGCTCGAACATTCCACTTTTCAAATACAACTCCAAGGCAGCTTGGGACAGCATAGAGCTATCTATATCCATCAGTCTTTTGAATCGGTTAAAGGACTCACAGAGCACCTCAGGAAGTACAGCCACACCTACGCGCAGACCCGGGAATATAATCTTGGAGAAGCTTTTTAAATAGATAACGTGTGAAGTATTGTCATAGGCATAAATCGGATCTTGCTTCGCATCCTGCTCCAGATCTGCCATATAGTCATCCTCTACGATATACACATCGTATTTTGCTGCAAGCTGGGCGATCGCCTTCTTCTGATTGCGGGTATAGGAAACACCTAGCGGGTTGTGAAACCGTGGAACGGTATAGAAGAACTTGAACTCCCCCGTTTTAAATAACTGCTCTAATTCATTCAAATCCACCCCATTATCCGAACGCTGTATCCCCTCTGTCTCGATGTCGTAAGTCTTCAAATATTCCATAAACAGTGGGTAACTCGGCTGTTCAATTAGCACACGCTCCCTGCCATTCGGAAAGGGGATTCGAGTTAGAAGTCCAAGCGCCTGCTGCACACCAGAGGTGATAAAAATCTGCTTCGGATCCGCAAATACTTGATAAGAGGCCAGTTGTCGCTGCATTTCACGGATTAGAGACGGCAGCCCCTGCGGTGTTCCATAGATAAACAAATCCTTACGGTACATATCAATCGCTTTATTAATACAATGTTGAAAATCCAGATACGGAAAAATATCCGGGTCCGGTGCAGATGCCGTAAAATCAATCCAGTGCGCCCCCTCCTCTTTTCGCTCCCCACTGCGCTTCATAACATAATATCCACTCTTTGAAGCAGCGTAGATTAAGTGTTTATCCTGAAGGTCTTGGAGTGCACGAATAACCGTGCTCTTATTGCAATCATAACGTAGCGCTAGCTCTCGAATAGAAGGTAACTTGTCGCCCTCACGATATGTATCTTCAGCGATTTGTAATTCCAGATCGTTGATTAACTCCGAATACTTATATATCCCCTTCACCTACCTCCGAGTCTATTTTGTACCAGTACAGATGAACAATAATTACATTGTAGCACAGCTGTTCTAGCCTTAGAATAAGGAGCATAACAGGACCGGTCCTAAATGCGCGCAACACTTTGGAGGTCTTATTGATGAATACATCTTCTACACAAAAAGCGATAGTAGCTGCTGTCTTGAATGCTGTTATTGTCGGGTTTTCTTTTATATTTGTAAAAATGGCTTTATCCGTCTCGGACCCATTCGATACATTAGCTCACCGCTTCACGTTATCTTTCCTTGCCGCTTCATTATTTACTTTTCCAGGGTGGGGGCGGGTGAAGTTCGGAATGTCCAAGGCAGCAGTGGTAATCCCACTTGCTCTACTATACCCATCGTTGTACTTTACACTTCAAGCCTTTGGACTTCTGCATACAACATCTGCTGTAGCGGGCATCATTCAGGCGACTATGCCCATCTTCACCATCATTTTGGCAGCGATGTTCTTGAAGGAAACTACGAGCGGCTTCCAGAAGATCTCCACCTTAATCTCGGTTGCAGGTATCATTCTTATCTTTGCCATTCCGGGTGTGAGTATTTCTTCCTCTAGTCTGTGGGGCGTCTTACTCATCCTAATCTCAGCGCTATCCCTTGCCGGTTATAATGTCGCGGCGCGGAAGTTAACACGTACCTGGAGTCCCAAGGAACTCACATATATGATTACATTATTCGGATTTATATTTTTCAATGGACTATCGATCATTAAGCATGGTTCGGCAGGAACCTTGAATCAATATTTCACACCTTTTCAGGAGCCTAAATTCATATTCTCCATGATCTATCTCGGCGTACTGTCATCCCTCGTGACTTCCTTCCTCTCCAACTACGCTTTATCACGGATGGAGGCTTCACGCGTGAGCATCTTCGGTAGTCTTTCGACGGTTGTCTCTATTCTTGGCGGTGTACTCCTGTTGAATGAACAGCTGGAATGGTACCATTGGACCGGCACGGTGATGATCGTCGCCGGGGTGATCGGAGTAAATTGGCGCAAGAAGGAAAAGCTTCAAGTAAAGGGCGAGATTGGATTGGACTAGATACATTTACGTAGCAAAAAGACACCCCGTGGGGTGCCTTTTTGCTTTTACCTTTTCAATCTCTCTATTCTATATCAAGCTGCGATTATCACTGTTACTTCGACGTTTCTAACGCCTTAATCTTCTCTTTATATTGATCCAACAGCTTAGTTAAAGCTTCCTTAATCACAGTGGAATCTTTGGTTTTAGCCGCACTATTCAGATCCTCTTGGGCTTTGAAGAAGGCTTTATCCGCCTCACTAAGTTCTTGAATTGAAATCGTAGCTTCAGTCGCTTCTACAGTAGGAATTGCAGCTACACCTTTAATTGAAGTAGGGGCAAAACCCTCCATCTTCTGAGCTTCAGGTAATTGGATATCAACGCTGCGACCCGCTTCAATGTAACTCACGGGCAGAGCTTCAGCTGATATAATTTCTTTCGATAATTGAACTCCCTCCACCTGCTCAGAAGGTACAAGCTCGGAAACTGCGGTAATACTAAATCCAGCAGCCTTATAATATTGATCCAAGGTCTTCTTCCAGTCTTCTAGGGTATTAGGTGCGTATGTTTTAGCCAGTTCCAGGGGATCTACCCAATCAAAGCTTATTAAGCTTGCAGAAAGTGATCCACTATTTGCTGGAGTAACCACGGCTGCTACTGTTGTTTTCGCACTTTGATCGTTAGCTCCACTAGCTGCGTTCACTGCAGTCGGTGCGGACAATGCGGACACTAGCAGGGCGGACAATGCTAACTTTTTAAATATCATCTGTTGATTCATAAATACAACACTCCTCGTCGATTTGAATGATCTTACAAGTCCAAGCTTACAAAATGGGTGTGGCATAACATTGGTTAATTTGTGGAAAAACGATGGCAGACCCCTATACCCACCTGCGGATTGATATAATTACAGAAGAATAATCTGGAGGTAACGAAATGAATACCAACTATCTCATTGCCGTAGTAGACGATGATCAACATATACGTAATCTTGTAGAGGCTTATTTACAAAAAGAAAACTACCGCACAATCGGCCTTGGCAGCGCTGAGGAAGCATGGACCTTATGGCAGACAAGCCCGCCGGATATGTGGGTGCTCGACGTAATGTTGCCCGGCATGGACGGGTACGAGTTCTGTCGGCGCATTCGCAATGAAGCCGAGGTACCGATTATTATGATCTCTGCAAGAGATAATGAAGTGGATAAAATATTAGGCTTAGAGCTTGGCAGTGATGATTATCTAGTCAAGCCATTCAGCCCTCGGGAGCTAGTAGCTCGCATTAAACGCCAGCTACAACGGTGGTATAAAATGAGTAATCCAGTGGAGCCCTCAAGTAGCAACCCCCACACACTGACGCATATTGAAATCAGCCACTTACAGTTATTACTGGAAGAAAGACGTGTGTTCTGGCATGGGAAGGAAATTGAACTCACCAGTAAAGAATTCACCCTTCTAAAAGTATTCGCAGCTTCTCCCAACCGCGCATTTACAAGAGATGAGCTGTTAACCCATGTGTGGGGAGATGACTATTTCGGGAGCGACCGTGCCGTGGACCATTTAATTAAACGGATGCGAAAAAAGCTAGATCTTCTGCCGATTGAAGCCGTATGGGGACATGGCTATCGTATGCGTATTGAGGAGGGAGTGGAGATCGATGAAGCTAGCACATCAGATTAATTTAGCCTTTAGTATCGCCTTAGTACTACTCCTGTCAATTACTGCTGTTGTGATCCACTTTGTGCTACTCAATCATTTTGTCGGAACACAAAAGGCGGAATTACGAACCATTAGTTCCGCCATGTCAGCCACTATGATTCAGGGTACCGCATACACGGGAAATATCGAAACTGAGCTCCATGCGCTGCCCGCGATCATGCCTTCTTCTGTAGGTATTGCAAGCGTTGAGGCCATTCTTAGTGATGAGACTGGAAAAGTACTGTCCACCTCATCAAATATGAGTTCAATCGCGGTAAATTCCAATACGCAGTTTGTCGCTGGTCAAACCTCTGACCTCCAGAATATTTGGAATGGAACAGATGCAAGATATATAACAGAAGTGAAGGCTACGCCAGCAGGGACGCTAACGCTGCTTACACCTATGAGCGCAGTAACAAGCATTGAACAAGCTCTATTCAAAAGACTACTAATCGTTTTCGGTGCAGCAGGCGCATTTATGCTCCTATTCGGCCTGTTTATCACGAAAAAGCTAATCCAACCTCTAATGAAGCTGCAGCAAGAGCTGAAAAAGGTAAAGGAACGCCACTTCTCAGAGGTTAAACTGATCAAAGCTGGTGGAGAGATTGGCGCCGTTGCTCAATCGGTATATGACATGGCTGGTGAATTGAATCGATTTAATCACGTACAGAAGCAATTTTTTCAGAATGCCTCACACGAATTAAAGACCCCACTAATGTCTATCTCTGGTTATGCTGAAGGGATTAAGGATGGCATTTTCGAAGGGGAAGGCATCGATAAAGGTCTGGATATTATTATGAGTGAGAGTAGTCGTCTGAAAAAGCTTGTTACAGAAATGACCCTGCTTGCGAAGCTTGATAGTGAGGAAGATATATTTAGAACTAGCGAGATTTCTCTGGACGACTTAGTCGTAGAAACGATTGAACGGATGAACCCTCTTTTGATAAAAAAAGGGCTAACTCTACGTGTGTCCTACGACGATGGCGAACCACTTACGATCCGTGCCGACAGAGATAAGCTGTTACAGGCACTGCTTAATGTAGTTTCCAATGCAACTCGTTATGCAAAACAGCATATCTATATTCATGCTACAGTCAAAAACGGGCGTGTCATGCTAGCGGTTAGCGATGATGGTCCTGGCATTTCAGAAGACCTACTTCCCTACCTGTTCCACCGATTTGTAAAAGGAAAAGATGGCGAATCCGGACTAGGACTAGCCATATCCCGTGCGATCGTCGAGCGCTCCGGAGGTCTGATTACAGCGGGGAACCGTAAGGATGGCGGTGCAGTGATCACCATGGGATTCCCTACACTCTCTCTACCTAGACAGTCTCATAGCAACCCGAGTCGATCTTCATTCAAGCCAATCTAATGGAGCACGATAAACTGGTAGGCATGACACAGCAGGTGGCTGAGAAGTTTGGTAAAATAGATATTTGGGTCAATAATGCACATGCATCAAGAGATTTCCTTTATAGGAGATCTCTTTTTTGTCTTCAAATCTCTTTATCATTCGTTTAATGGCCTTCGGATTTAGGGTAATAATAAAGTAACATGCTATTTACCGAATAATTTAACACATCCTGTATGACCCGGAGGTATTACAATGGACAAATTCGACGCCATTATTATTGGTTTCGGTAAAGGTGGAAAGACCCTCGCCACAGAACTAGCTAATCGAAAATGGAAAGTAGCCGTGATTGAACGATCTAAGGAAATGTACGGTGGAACTTGCATAATTAGCGATAGCGCAAGCGAGGCTCTCGTCCTTCCGATTCCCCGAAGAGCACCACACACTGCCTCCACAACTGCTATACCAAGATAGGAGATACAGCTCCCAATCAAATAGGTTCGGGCGTTGTGCATCACCTCTGGCGCCATAAGGGAAACCGACGAAGTGGCCCCTGCGGTAGCTTTTGATACCATAAGACTATTGCCGCTTCCTTTATACTGCGCTACGACAACCGTACCACCTGTTGATACTGCGATAAATACACTAATGAGAAAAAGATTAAGGGAATCAATCATGTTCACCGCACTGATAGCTGCCACACCGGACGAACTGATCATGGCCGTATTCACTAGATTTAGCCCCACTATAAAGGCCTGATCTACCAGAATAGGGATAAATAAAGCAATCATATGGCGATAATCTAACGATTCTCCTGAAAAATATTTTTCAAGAAATGGCACACTTCGCTTCGTATTGACATTTACATTAGGTTCCATCTTTGCTTCACTTCTTTTACATTAGAGTTATCCAAATTTAAAATATCCCGACAAATAGAAAAAGGCTCTTCAGGTTGAAGAGCGCTTCAAAAGTACAGCTAATTTATATGCACTTAGGTATGCGGTCGAGAGGACTCGAACCTCCACGGGGATTAACCCACACGGACCTGAACCGTGCGCGTCTGCCAATTCCGCCACGACCGCACAAAATATAAAAGAACCATGCAGTGCAGAATTTAAGTTACCATGATTTCACGGAAAGATCAACAACAAATTGAACAAAAAGTGCATCGATGCCCTCTCACCAGGACATCAATGCACTTATTCTACAGAATCATCAAATTATGAAGCTTGTTCAAGCATACGGTAGATAATGACTGCCGCTTGAGCGCGGTTAGCTATGCCCTTAGGTGCAAATTTACCACCCTCAACACCGTTAACAATTCCCAATTGGGTCAGTTGTGCTATAGCGTCCTGTGCGTAAGGAGCAATACTGGACTTGTCTGCAAACTTGCCCAGCGCTGCATTCTTATCAATCGGCTGTAGTTTATCTTTCAATGCATTAGCAATCATAATGGCCATCTCTTCACGAGTCACTTCACGACCCGGTTCAAATTTACCATTTCCAGAGCCTTGTACAAGTCCGGCCTTCACCGCAGCAGCGATAGAATCCGTGTACCAAACTCCTTGTTTAACATCGCTGAATGAACTGTTTGTTGCCGAACCCGTCAGATTCAGTGCGCGTACCAGCATTGTAATAAACTCTGCTCTAGTCACTGTTTTAGTTGGCGCAAAAGTATTTGCATCCAATCCTTTTATAATGCCCTTAGCAGCCAATGCTTGAATAGCTTCTTGCGCCCAAGCTACCTTACCCAGATCTTTGAAGCTTGCTGCTGGGGTAGTAGTTGGAGCTGGTGTTGCTGTTGGTTTCACGGTTGGAGTAGGTGTTGGAGTTACAACGTTAGAACTTCCATCGCCACTGCCTGATCCCGTATCATCCGCCTTCTCTTTGTTTGTAATACGACCTTCAATGACCGCCTTGATCTCTTTGCGATCAAACGTCTTCACAATGTAATCGTAGAATACATCCAAATCAATAGGACCAGCCAGTGAATCACTCGCTTGAGTCAGAACTTTGTAGTTATCTCCACCCGCAGCCATAAAGTTATTCACTACTGCTGTATATTTCTGCGTAGGATTAATTGGTGTTCCGTTAGTCAAAGTAAGATTGGCAACGCGATCTGCTACCGGAAGATACATATTCGCTGTATATTTCAGTCCAGAAATTTGCAGCGTTTTGATATCTGCCTTTCCGTCAGCTTTCACATTCCATTGCTGTTGCAGCAACGTTTTGATCTGGTCTCCTGTCAGTGTCAGCTTCACAAGCGTATTGCCGAATGGCTGAACTTTGGCAAGGTCTCCGAAGGTTACAGGGCCCTTTGGAAGATCCGCACGAATACCACCTGGATTCATAAAGGCAAAATCAGCAGCCTTTGCACCATCGCCGAAATCAGCAGTGCGCATAGCGTCAGCAATCAGGTTGCCAAGCGCAGCCTCTTTAGTGTAAGCATCCGTACGAGTAATATTTCCGTCAGTTGTACCTACTGGTTGGGTAAGCTCAGGATGCTTCTCAAGGTAAGCATTAACCAGTGCCACACTTTCCGGATCTGGTGTTACACCGTCATGGAAGGTGGAGGTTACTACAGCAGTTTTACTCTTCACATCACCTGTTTTAGGATCAATGATCAACTTAATATCTTCAAATGCCATGCCGTAAGAGTATGCTTGTACAATCAACTTTCCGTTTACCGTTCCGTTTGCCAGCGCATGGTTATCACCAGCAACGATAACGTCAACCGGGGAATCCGCAGGAAGCGCTTTGGCCAGATCAGCAGCTTCACCTGTAGTTACGCCATCCTTAGTAGAGGCTGGATCATGCGCAAGCACGATGATCGTCTCTACGTCCTTAGATTGGAGTTCCTTCGCATATTTCTCAACAGCCGCTACTTCCTCTTCAGGAGTGAGGAAATGTACACCAACTGTACCGGAAGGTGCAACTTTGCTTGGTGTAGATTTGGTTACAAGACCTATAAATCCAATTTTGACGCCACCCACTTCTTTGATTACATAAGGATTGATAATCGGTTCGCCGTTTTTGGCATACACCGCATTAGCATTCACATAATCAAAATCAGAACCAGCATGGATAATTTTTTTATCCTTTGGATCAGCACCACCATAAAGCTGTGTCATTAGCGCATCAACACCTTGGTCGAACTCATGGTTACCCAAGGAACCTACATCAAATTTCATCATATTCATCCAAGCATGAGTCGGCTCATCGCGCTCAAGCGAGGATACAGGTGCCGATGCTCCTACGGAGTCACCGTTATGGAAGAGCAAGGAGTTCTCGTACTTTGCACGAGCCTGTTTCAAGTAAGTGGCGAGGTAAGCTGCTGTGCCTACAGACTTATTGCTCACTGTAGAAACTGTGTCTAGTTGACCATGGAAGTCATTGATTCCAATAAGGTGAACTTCAACATCTGCAGTTGGCGCAGGAGTTTTCACACTTAGATCCAGTTCGAAAATTCCAAAGCCTTTATCATTTTGCTGACCCATATCGTATATGTTCGTTGGAAGTACACTTGCTGCTTTAGGCGTTGTAGTGAACGTTACTTTCACACTACCCTTAATAGGTGCCAAGGACCAATTGCCATCAGCAGTAGGATCAATCGTTCCAGCTTCACTGATATAGTCCATCAAGACCTGACGATTCTCATCTTGAGAGTCCACTATCAATTCTGAGCCTTTAACACCCGGGAAGTTACCACCACCGCTTGCACGATAATTGTTAGTGACAACAATGAAATCCTGATCAAGATCTAAAGGCTGATCATTGTAAGTCACGTCCGTTACACGACTCGATGAAGCATCATTAATCGCGCCTTCCGGAGTGTACTTCGCGTTTTTCGTCACATCAATTTTATATTGAATCCCATCGATTACATCAAAGTTAAAGACTTGGAATTTCGGGTTCAACAGAGGCTGTGGAGTCGAGATTCCAAGTTTGATGCGGTTAAATGCACCCGCGCTCATCTCCAGCCATTCTTTTACAACAGAACCCTTAACTTTGATCGCTTTGAGCGTGTTGTCGTATAGATAGAGGTCGCTTGCGCTACGGATAGTCAAGTTGCCTTCATCAATACTAGTGTATTCTTCTGGGCCGTTACGTCCTGCTTTAAATGGAGCGCCGACACTCAGAATCGGCAGGTCCTTATATTGAGGAACATTGACATCAATATACTTCTGAACATACCACTTCTGTGCATACGTTACGAGCTGAACCGTAGGATCATCCTGAACCATTGCAAAATAACTGTTCATTGGAGCCGTTGTAACACCCAGCTTCTGTTCAGTATAAGCAATAGTAGCGTTATGCGCTGCCGCAGCAGCATCATCTACAGCTGGATCAGGTTCGACCGTTGGATAATTCACTTTATTCTCTGTCTTATAGATAGAACGAGTTAAAGCTTTTGAGCTTTTCTTATCTACTTCCCAGCCTTTATCACCGTATACAATATCCAGATCAATTAGACCTAAATAAGCACCGCCGTAGCCAGCTTGTACAGCAGGCGTACCATTAATGTGACCATTCACATTATCGATCACAGCCTTATCGTTATTATAAGGCTTTTTAGTATCCGGATCTTTGAACAAAGCATCCAGTGTGCTGTCATTTCCCGTTGGGAATACTTTATGGGTATGTGAGAATGTGATCGCATCAATACCCGGAACCTTACTTAGCGCATTAATGTCATTCTCGGAACCATCACCTATAACAGCATTAATATCAAAGCCAGTATGAGCCATAGCGACAATAACATCTGCTCCTTCAGCTTTCATTTCTGGAACAAACTTCGCAGCCGTTGCGGCAATATCTTCAACTCTGACTTTGCCCTCCAGATTAACCTTGTCCCACTCCATGATCTGTGGAGTAACCAGGCCGATCAGGCCGACTTGAATCGTTTGTTTCTGACCATTACTGTCTTCTATTGTTTTAGGTATGATAACAAAAGGTTCAAAGGCATTCGTGCCATCTGTTTTATATATGTTCGCATTCACATAATCGAAATTTGCACCAGTAATTGAATTCTCATCGCTACCATTTATAGTACGATCTAAAAATTGCAAACCATAATTGAATTCATGATTGCCAAAAGTCGCAGCATCATATTCCATAACATTCATAGCCGCAATCATCGGATGAATCTCATTCGGATCTTTCAGTTCCGATTTCTTCGCCACGTACGTACCCAGCGGAGTTCCTTGAATCAAGTCACCATTATCAAGCAGGAGGTTGTCGGGTTCTTCAGCTCTCGCTTGTTTCACCAGACTTGCCGTGCGATCAAGACCGACGGTTACAGATGGTGCACCCTTAAAATAATCCCAACCATACACATTAGTGTGCACATCCGTTGTGCTCATCAAACGGAGCTCCACCTTCGCTCCAGAAGCAGGTGCAGCAGCTACTTTATCCGGACTCCAAACCGTACCCAAAACGACCCCGCCTAGCACCTGTGCTGAAAGCACTGCAGTTGCTAATACAGAAGCGAGAGGCTTGTTCCATCGTGTCTTCCATCCCATAAAGATTTATTCCCCCTATCATTTTTACATATTTTCTGTGATATTATATCACACAGACATGACGAAAAAGTATAGAATTGTAAAATTAATATAAAGCTGTGTCAAATATATTTACGTGTGAAGAAAGACCTAGGTCACATTGTATTTTTATTAGATCAAGAGTCTCTAGACATACAAAAAAACACATCATATACAGATGCGTCCCAAGAAAGCGCATACATAAAGTCTAAACGCGTCGAATCTTTATCTGATGATAACTCTCTCAAGATCCACTCATGATGGCAGTAAACCCAAAGCAAATTGCCGTGATTAAAGACAAAGGTGTCATCACAAGTCTTTCTTTTTTACTCTTCGATAATATATTCATTACGGTATTGAGAATTAAATAGACTGAAAAAAAGTAACATACACCTCTATCAAACGGTAATCCAATAGAAATCACATGTCCTGCCTGCAGTAAGTACAAAATTGCAATCAGCTGTATGACAACTGAGATCGCACACGCAACTCTCATCTGTGAGGGCATGATTCTATGTTTCCCACCCATTGCAAATTCACCATAAGGTAATCCTAAAGACAGTAATATGTAAAGAATCGCTGCTCCCGCAAAAGTAATACTCCCAATCCATGCAGATAACATCCTTCCACCCCCATATTAATTGGTATTCGGATTTTATAAGCGGAAGAACATCTATTATAAAGGCGATCACGAGAGATACCTAGGACTGTAGCGTCATTCATTCGATCTATCAGCATCTGTTGCTTTGACTATGAGAAGAAACCTGTGAGATGGATATTTATGTAGAAGCTCTCCTCATCAATTTTTTGGACTTTCTTTTCATATTAATGATGAACCCGCACAAGCAACACCGGAATATCTGAGTAATATAGAATTAAATAGACCAATGAGGTGATCCACAAATGTCAAACAAAGCAAAAATTCGCAAGCGAGCTGAACAGCTCAAGGGTAGACCTGTGTGCGTTACGCTTCATGATGGACGTACGTATGTAGGATGGATAACTGGCCTCGATAAGGATGGATTGACCCTTTCCAAACCACGTAAAAATAAAAACAAAAAATCGAAAAAACACTCTTCTTCCCGCTCCCGGAAAGCGAAAGTATCAGGACTCATGCCGTTATTCGGCTCACTCTTCGGAATGGGAGGTGGAGCTGCGGGGGCTACCGAGGCTGCAAGTTCAGGCGCTTCAGGATTTGGCAGAATTATGGGCTTCGTAGGGATGATCCAAAGAACCATGCCGGTTGTGAAAATGGGCTACAATATGATTAAATCTATTTCCCCATTCTTGAATGGACTGAAGGGTTTAATGGGATAGTCAAAAGACACCCCACAAGGTGTCTTTTATTTTCTCTCATGAACTTATCAAGCGCTTCAAAAGTCTCCCCGCAGATTTTACCCGTGGGCGCTTTAAATGCTTTTGTACATAGCGATAATCCGTCAATTCAACACTAGCATCACGAATCGCATAGGTAAAATCATCATCAAAGGGTAGGCGATATTCCCAGACTCGCTTCTCCCAATGTGGTATATTTGCAAGCATCCATGGATCGTCGATTCCGGGATGAATATAGGTTTCACTAACACCATTAGGTAGCGAATACAGCTTAGCAATAATGGATTGTTTGAAACGATTGTACGTCTCACCCTCCTCCACACCAAAAGGATGCGACAACAAGTAATCAGGAATCGGGACTCCAAGTGTATCGGCCAGCCCGGATCCAAGTGCAACTGGACGTTCAATATTTTTCAGCGATCCCAGAAGAGGATCTTCTGGATGGATGTATCGAAAAAATCGTGACGGCAATCCCCAGCGCGAAATTCTCCACAACGTCTGCGGAAGCAAGCTGCGTCCCGTTTCCATGCCATATAAACTTCCCATGTGATTGTCCACATGACTAATCGTTATTCCAGCTTGTCTCACTCGTTCGTACTGTGCAACAATCTCCTTCAATACAGCTTTCGTGTGTGCCCCTTGCTCGAACTCTTTTACCGTCTTATACTGATGCCCGCTCTCGTCGTGTAGAGAAGAATCCCCAGTCAGACTGCTCCAGCGTAAAGCCTCAAACTCACTAGTCATCGTCAGATGAAGGCCCACATTACGTTGCTGCCTACGGCTGCACCATGCAGCAGCCTCCTCGAATCCAGGGGCCACTGCCATTATCGTCGCTGAAGATACTTTTCCCTCTTCTAATAGATGCATAATCGCCTGATTCATGGCAGGGCTTTGCCCAAAATCATCACAATTGATGATTAATTTTCTGATCATAGTCAGCCTCACCTCTCAATTGCCCCGTAAATGTAAATTTAATAGTAAAAGATATGATAACAGATATGGCTAGTAGACATAACGGTACTACACTTATTAAATACCGGAACGTTGCTTCTGGATCAGACCCTGGGTCATCACCACCCTTATAACCAAAGATCATTCCTACTATAAAAAAGGCCAACGCCGAGATTAATCCGCTTGAACGAGTGATAAATCCGCTTACCGCAGTATAGATACCTTCTCTTCTCAGACCGGTCTTCTCCGCATCCTCATCGATAATTTTGCCACCTACGATAGCTGGAGTTACTAGAAATCCTGCTAATCCGAAACCGACAACAATGCCAGCGGCCACACCACTTACGAGATCATAACCAAACCATAGCGGAATGACTGATAAAGCATATAGGATAAGCGATAGCCGCCATGCCTTGACCCCATCCATCTTACGAATGATCCAGTACCACACAAACACTAGCGGAATGACCGAGACAAAGACAGCTGCGAGCATAATAGACACCTGTGCTTCTGAGATATGTAGTACATATTTTGCATAAAAAGGAATCATCGAGCTTACAAGTCCGTTAACCGTTTGGGCAAAAGAGTTCGAAATATTAAACACCCAGAACTTCCTATTCCGAATCGTCTCCCGAAAAGCCGGAATGAGCTTCAAAGGTTCGGTCTTAGTAGTCTCTTTCTTCTCTTGGACATTCATCATACATAAGAACATAAACACGCCGAAGACACAGGCATACACAATAGCCATATTAGAGAAGTTAACCGCTGCAAAAAGGATAGGCGTTAAAGCCGTACCAATTAACAGAGCAACCACTTGATACCCTTGCTGAATCGCAGAGGCTTTTGCCCGAATACGATCTCCACGGAAGAGCTCCGGAAGCAGTGCACCATAGTTCACCCACAAGACCGTAGCCACAGCCTCATAGAAAATAAGCGTCACTAGAAACCAAGTGAAGAGTCCATTCTCGGATAAACCGCCAGGAGGAGAGAACACCAGCACAAACGCCAGCATAAATAACGGAATCGAGCCGAACACCCAGGGTCTACGCCGACCATAGCGGGTATTTGTGCGGTCTGACCAGTATCCAAACAGCGGATTATTCACCGCATCCCAGATCAGAAAGATTGTTCTGGCCAGTGTAGCAAGTCCAATGCCCAAGCCCAATTTCTCCACATAAAAATAAAAGTAAAAAGAACTAAAAGCCTGACTGGGAACCATCATCGCAAACATCCCTAAAGCAAAGGTGTACGGCGAATTCATCCATTTATGCTTCACTCACATACCTCCAATATGGTAATCGTCTAATTGTAATATATTACCACAATCTCTGGGAGTGTAGGGATAAAAAGTCTAAGAAATAGCGAAAGGGGATGTCCTAATAGCCATGAAAATTGGCTATGGAACATCCCCTTCTGAATACTTAATGGAGCCAGAACAGCAGCTATGCTACGCCGGATATCCTAGTTATAAAAATACGATCATGGACAGGATGAACATAAAGACTACACCCACAAGCATTGGCACAGATGTGCGTTTTACAATCTCAATCGGATTCTTCTTAACGGAGCCAGCAACAATAAGAACAACGGCCGCGACTGGAGAAACTGCTCTAAACAGGTTACCTGCAAGACCCATTGGCACTGTAACTGCAATCGGGTTAATACCCGCAGCGTTAGCAAGAGGAACCAATAAAGGAATCATCGAATAGAAGAGCGCCGTACCGCTACCGCTCAAAATAACGATTAGAGCAGTCAAGGCAACGAGAATGAGTGGAAGAATAAATCCAAGGCTGGAACCGTGAATACCAGTCATCGCTGTTTCCAAGGATTCAATAAGTCCAATTGATTTCAATCCAGTAACGAATACAGAAGCCGCAACCAGCAGAACAACAATTGGAACCGCGCTGCCCATGCCTTTAAAGAAATGCTCTGTACCATCTAACACTTGCTTTGCATTCCTTTTACGGATTAATTCACAAACAATCGCAATAGCGAAAGATAATAAGGCAACTACCTCAACGCTTATATTAATAGTCATACTAGATGCAGATTGAAGTATAAATACTACGATCAAGAACAGGATAGGAAGCACTGGCAACAAAGCGTAAACCGTTGTAAACAGCTTTCCACCTTCCACTAGCTTAACATCCTTTAGTTCAACTTCTGCGTGTTCTGTGTCGACGCCCATCTTTTTATCCATACGTTTTTGCCAGAAATAATGTACAACAGCCATTACTAATAATGTAGGGATGGAGACTAACGCGTGGTAACGGAATACATAATCTGTTACGGTCAAACCTGCATACTCAGCATATTGTGCTAATTCAGTTGCAATTGCCACGTTATCCCCGCCCATTGGCGTTGGTACGATGGTCGCAGATGTAGCAATAATCGCAGCTGCCGATAACGTTGTCATTCCAGCTTTTTTCAAGACAGGGAATAATGTTGCAAGTAAGATTATAGCCAGGTTTGAGGCACTTGGTATAACAAGAGACAACAAATTACCAAGCAAAAAGACCACTGGCACAAGAACATACACCGATTTAACTTTACCCAGTGGTTTCGTTAATACATTGACGGTCACATCATTCGCATTAATATAGGACATGTATGCTGTATATCCACCAAGAATAAGAATGATAAAACCAGCAGAAGTGAGTGAAGATTTAAACTGGTCTGCTATGGCTACCAATGGATCTAACCATACAGCACCCGAAGATTCAAACCCTTTAGCACTAATTCCATTACCCATTACTATTCCAATGAACATTAGAACAATACCAATGAAGAATAGTGTAATCTTAATATCCATCTGCTTTATTAACATATATACAATAATAACAATCGCCAGAATCGCTGAGCCATACATGATTATGTCCATCGCGCTGTCCCCCATTTAGTTGGTATTAGTTCGTTAGTTGCACTTTCTCAAGCTATCTAATAACCATTCTCGAAATAATTGCTGATCGATATCAAGACATACTTTAGCATTATTAGGTTTACCTAAATATCCTTTCAAATCAACGATTGTTGTTCCTGCTGTCATACTGCCGTTCAGTTCAATATCCACGTGAGTATCAATCGTTTCAAACATTTCTGGTTTTAACAAATAGGCAATAGCACAGCTATCATACATTTTCAATCCTGTCTTCATACTGCCGCCCCGGTACCGCTTAAAGAGGCTATGAATCATTTTTCCGACATCGTTCATGTTTTCTAATTGAGCAGAGTCTTCTGGTAATACAAGCGCTTTCCAGCCAACGTCTAAACCTGCCATAACAATTGGAAGTCCACTATCAAAGACAATTTTTGCAGCTTCTGGATCCACATGAATATTAAATTCAGACATTACGCCCATATTTCCTCTAGAGGCTGATCCCCCCATTAGAACGATATCTTGAATATTATTTTTTACTTCGGGATAAATTTTCAACAATAATGCAATATTCGTAAGCGGCCCAATCGGAACAAGCGTAATCGGGGTTGCACTATCTTTAATCACCTTATACATGGCATTAACTGCATTCTCTTCAAGCAGGAGATCATTTGTAGGCTCTTCAAAATCAAAACCTTCCATTCCGCTAACACCATGCACATTACTCGCATCTTGAGGTGTTCTAATCAGCGGGGCAGCCGCACCCATGGCAACGGGAACTTCCTTTTTAAAATATTTCAGCAGCTTTAATGCATTGTTTGTTACTTTGTCTACGCCTACATTCCCTGCTACAGTTGTGATTAGCTTGACATCAAGTTCTTCACTATACAAAGCAATAGCTATAGCTACTGCGTCATCAATCCCAGGATCTGTATCAATAATAATTGGTCTTTTTAACATATTATTTATCCTCCATCGGGTTATCAATTTTATATGATTTATCTACAAATTTAACCATTCCGTGGCCAAAATCCTGATTAGGACGTTGAATAAATCCGAATTTCTCGTAGAATTTCTCTGTATTCGGCGTAGCCATTAAACCTATATATGCGTTCTCGCACGCTTTTTCCTGAATGTAATTCATTAAGGAATGCATAATAGTATATCCAATGGATTGCTTCTGGTATTCAGGATCAACTACTACATCCTTAATGAAAAACACAATTCTATCGTCACCGACAATTCGACCAATACCAATTGGTTTATGATCATCGAATATAACAACTGAAAATAGCGTCTTTTCTAAGGCCTTTGCGACATCTTCTAATGAATATTCTTGAAAATCTACTTTTCGGCGAAGCTCAGCATACATCTGTGGTGTTAATGCGTTTGCTTCTTTTCTTAGCATTCAAGAATCGCCCCCTTGTATACCCTCAGCTCATGAATTGTTAAGGCATCCTCCTTTAGCACCGACCCTGTACCCATGGTATCTACTGCTTGAACCTCTGGCGTGCTTTGATAAAAACTATTTTCTCCATTTTCGCGATAAATAATTCCATCTTTTCCGTTTGTGACAATTAGATTTTCTTTGTACTCTTCGCGAAAACCAGGGGACTTCATAAGCATTTCTGCTTCGTGCTTGTTTGGAGAAATAATGACGGATGAGACCTCTTGAGGTGTGTGGAACCGGTTACATATTCTAAAAAAAATATAATTCCTCTTTATGATGCGACAAGTATATAGATTTTATGATTATCGAGACCTAGGTAACCGGTTACATATATAATATGAAATCGCATTCATTCTGTCAAAGGTAAAAATTAGTATGAAAAGTAAAAGACACCCTAAGATGTCTTTTACTTCACTACATCGGTTACACCATGCTTTTATTTCAGTGGCTTCCACACCCAGTTCTCTATTTCTGGTAAATCATTTCCCTCTTCACGAATGTATTGATGATGTTTCTTAAGGATCGCATCCATTTCATCCAAGATGGTCTTATGCTCATCCGCATCAGGCAAGACGAGAATAGTCTCCTTCGTCAGGTTAAAGCGATCCATCTGATTCAATACACGCATATCGAATGGAGTTGTAATGTCCCCATTCTCACGGTATCCATGTACATGCAGATTATGGTTATGACGCTCAAAGAAAAAGTCTCTTATCAGACCTTCATAACCGTGGAAAGCGAAGATAACAGGTTTGTCTTTTGTAAAAAACTGATCAAACTCTTCGTCAGATAAGCCACGAGGATCCTGTTTTCGACTTCTAAGTTTTAATAAATCCACCACGTTGATATATCTAATCCTAAGCTCAGGCAGTTTCTCATGCAGGATGGAGATTGCTGCCAAGCTTTCGATTGTTGGTTCTGTACCTGCAGAAGCAATGACAACATCCGGCTCTCCACCTTGATCAGTGCTAGCCCAATCAATAATCTTCAGGCCTTTTCCAACCAATTCTTGTGCTTCGTCAGCACTAAACCACTGCAGTCGCGGTTGTTTTGACGTAACGATTAGGTTTATTTTTTGACGGTCGTTTAAGACAGTATCAAAGACAGCCAGCAAGGAGTTCGCATCCGCAGGTAAATACTCACGGATAAATTCAGACTTCTTGTCAGCTAAGTGACCTAAAATACCTGGATCTTGGTGAGAGTAACCATTGTGGTCTTGTTGGAAAACGGTTGAAGTTGCCACCACATTTAAGGATGGGATATCTGCACGCCAGCTTTGATCCGTTGCCTTACGCAGCCATTTGAAATGTTGAGTAATCATAGAATCCACTACACGCAAGAAAGCTTCATAACTTGCAAAGAAACCATGACGGCCAGTCAACACATACCCTTCAAGAAAACCTTCTGCCTGATGCTCGGACAATTGAGAATCGATAACACGGCCATAAGATGAGAGGAATTCATCATTTGGTTCCTTAATTTGATCCAGCCATTGCCGTTTGGTTACTTCAAAGATAGACCTCAGACGATTAGACATTGTTTCATCCGGTCCGAAAATTCTGAAATTGCGATTTCCTTCGTTAAGAGAAATAACTTCTTTCAGGTATTTACCCAGAACGGACATATCTTGTGCAAAAACTTGACCTGGTACGGAATTATCAAGCGCAAAGTTGCGGTAATCTGGCAAATGCAGGTCTTTAATCAGGTTGCCGGCGTTAGTTACAGGATTCATTGCCATACGGCGGTCTCCTGAAGGCAGGATCTCGGCAATTTCAGCTTTCAAACGGCCATTGTCGTCGAATAACTCTTCCGGTCTATAGCTGTTCAGCCACTCCAGCAAAGCTGGCGCGTATTTCATGTTTTTTTGGTCAACCGGAATTGGCACCTGATGGGCACGGAACGAATTTTTAATGGGTATACCTTCCCATTGCTCTGGACCCGTCCAACCCTTAGGAGAGCGGAAGACCAGCATTGGCCAGACCGGACGAGTAAGATCATTGTTCTCACGCGCATTTTTTTGAATCTCTTCAATTCTTTCGACGATAGTATCGAGCACCTTGGCCATTTCTGGATGCATTAGATCAGGATCTTCACCTTCAATAAAGAATGGTTGCCACCCCATACCTTTAAAGTAGGCGGTAATTTCTTCTTTCGATTGACGAGATAAGATCGTTGGGTTACTGATTTTGAATCCGTTCATGTGCAAGATCGGCAGGACCGCACCATCGGTAACTGGGTTGATGAATCTGTTGGAGAACCATGAAGTAGCTAGTGGTCCAGTTTCAGCCTCGCCATCGCCAATCACAACAGCCGATATCAAATCGGGATTATCCAGTATGGCACCGACACCATGAGAAAGAGAATAACCTAATTCGCCGCCCTCATGAATAGAGCCAGGTGTTTCAGGAGCGGCATGTGAAGCAATCCCACCTGGGAATGAGAATTGTTTGAACAATTTCTTCATACCTGTGGTATCTTGCGTAATTTCAGGATAAATTTCCGTGTAACTACCATCCAGATAGGAATTGGAAACCATAACCTGACCACCGTGACCAGGACCTTCAATATAGAACATGTTCAAATCATATTTAGTAATTACACGGTTCAAATGGGCATAAATAAAGTTTTGTCCAGGAATAGTGCCCCAATGTCCGATGGGCTTAATCTTTAAATCTACATCCTTGATCGGCTCCTTTAACAACGGGTTATCTTTCAAATACAGTTGACCTACGGAAACATAGTTGGTCGCACGCCAATAGGCATTGAGTTTTTCTAAATAAACTTTTGATGAGTAATCACATTCCATGGATAACACCATTTTCCCACTCCCAAAATTTTATTTTTTTGCATTTAGTTTGCCGTATTTAAATATCATTAGAAATTTTTGATAAGGTTATGCTTTCTATTTTGTACAAAACAAAAAAAATAAGACCGAGAAAAATTCCCCAGTCTTACCTTAGTCACCGATATCTATAATGGAATTAGGGCATAACTTCAACCGTATGGATCGGATTCCAGAAATTTATTCGTTATTTTCGACGGCGAATGTTCATGCGATTATACATCACTAAACCGGCGATGACCATGCCAAGCGTACCTATACTACTCGCTACTTCAGCCTGCATACCAAACAAAATACACAGGTTAGTAACTAAGCTTCTCGTAAGCAACGCGACAACAATTAGCATAATTGGGCGCATAATATTATATCTTTTCATTTCAGTAACACTCCTAACCTATTTTTCTTGGCGCTTAACCTAATTAATCTATAAGTATTATAGCATAAGTAAGTAACCGCATACATTTCACGTGATGATAACAAGCGAAATAGGATATTATCCTCGAAGTCTCTCCGAATGGGATTGCCGAAGAGCGTATGTAAATTCATAGATTTTGATCTAATTAGAGCATAAGCCAGCCCCAATATTCGTCTTCGTTCGACTTTAGGTATAGACTTATCATTTTTTACGGATTATAATAACAAACGAACATCAAAAGACGAACATTAAGGCGGAAATCATGACTGAATATATGCAAATATTCCTAGGCACTTCATTTTCAAGCAAATCACCAAAGGAAATTCAAATTTTAAAAGACCACCTCTACTGCATTAATACAGATGGAATGATAGAAAAGATCGTTTCTCCAGAAGAGCCCGACTATCAACCTTTACTAGATACTTATCAAGACCAAGACAACTTTCATCGATTAGCTGAAGGTCAGTATTTTTTGCCTGGCTTTATCGACTTGCATGTTCACGCCCCGCAGTGGGCTCAATCTGGAACTGCATTAGATATTCCACTCTATGATTGGTTAAATACGTACACCTTCCCACTGGAGTCTAAATTTTCGGACCTGGATTTTTCCAAAAAGGTCTACGATGATATGGTTGATACTTTACTCGCGAACGGAACCACTACAGCCCTTTATTTTGCAACGGTGCATAAAGAAGCCAGTTTACTATTAGCCCAAATATGTGCGGATAAAGGGCAACGCGGACTCGTTGGAAAAGTGGTAATGGACGATCCTCAAGGAAATCCAGAATACTATCGCGACACTGACACCTACACCTCACTTAAAGATACGGAAGAATTTATACTTGCGGTAAAAGAACTAGCCAAATCTACTAAGCAGGGCGTTTATCCAGTAGTGACACCTAGGTTCATTCCTAGCTGTACAAATGAGGCTTTGCAAGGTTTAGGAGACTTAGCCGCCAAATATGATACTCATATTCAATCGCACTGTAGTGAAAGTGATTGGGCACATGGTTATGTACAAGAACGATTCCAGAAGAACGATGCTTTTGCCTTGCATGATTTCGGTCTGCTCCGTGATAAATCTGTCATGGCACATTGTAATTTTTTAGAAGAAGACGATGTAGAGTTATTTGCAGAGACAGGAACGGCTATTGCGCATTGTCCGATATCAAACGCTTATTTTGCCAATAGTGTCATCCCTATCGCTCATTTCCACTCCAAAGGAGTAGAGATTGGTTTAGGGTCTGATATTTCCGGAGGTTTTTCACCTAGTCTCTTCGATAACATAAGACAGGCTGTAATGTCTTCAAGAATGCTAGAGGATGGCGTTAATCCTT
The DNA here is from genome assembly GCF_001012825.1 of Paenibacillus etheri. Taxonomy (GTDB): domain Bacteria; phylum Bacillota; class Bacilli; order Paenibacillales; family Paenibacillaceae; genus Paenibacillus_AQ; species Paenibacillus_AQ etheri. Next base: position 87,246 of record NZ_LCZJ02000043.1, on the reverse strand, counting down.
CCCTTCCTGCACAAGAGCGTGGATTACTAGGATCACGGATTAAGATTGATGAAGCTTTCTATCTTGCTACTGCTGGCGGTGGTAAAAGTTTAAGCTTACCTATCGGTCGAATACTAGAAGGCTATACATGGGATGTTCAAATTATTGATACGAAATTACCATCGGCTAGATTGCCTATTTTTGATGGGAATGAAGATTTACACGACATATTTCAAAAAATGATGTATTTAGCTCGACCTGAGAATATCCGTGAAGTCTGGGTACAGGGTGAAAAGGTTCATTCACGTTAAGGATCGATAAAACTAGAAAATATAAGGTGGGCATCTGAGTGGAAACACAAGCAAACGTACAAGATCAAGCGCCATTAAAGTCACAACTATTAACCGTGCTACCCGATGAAAAAGTCTCCTTCGGTAAATCCATCATCCTAGGCTTTCAACATGTATTGGCAATGGACGTTTATGTGGTTCCTTTCCTGATTGCAATGTTAATCGGCTTACAACCGAATCAGTCAAGCGCGTTGATTCAATCTACCTTTATTGCTGCTGGACTTGCAACGATTGTACAGACTTATTTCTGTATGAAGCTTCCGATCGCTCAAGGTCCTTCTTACGTTCCACTTGGTGCAATCGTCAGTATTTATGCCGCTAGTGGCGGCGGGGAGCTGGGTTGGAGTTCCGTGTTAGGTGCCAGCTTAATCGGTGCGATTCTAGTTATTATTTTGGGCTATGTTGGGATTTTCAATAAAATCGTTAAGAACTTTATCCCACCCATTGTAGGTGGTACGATCATATTCATCGTTGGACTTTCTTTATTACCTGTTGCTATAAGAGACAATATCTATGGAGCTTCAGGTGCTTCAATCAATCAGAACGTTTTGTTAGCCCTTATTTCAGCAGGTACACTCCTTTTATTCGTGATTCTCGGTTCTATGTTCCGTAACAAAGGGTCTATCTTCCGAATTATTTCCGTCATGATGGCGTTAGTAGTTGGATGTATTTCTGCTAATGTGATGGGTGTGTTAGATTTCTCAGCGATCAGCAAAGCGAACTGGTTTAGCATGCCGCGCATCGCTTTTGTAGATTTCGGATTCTCGTTCAACTTTTCGGCTATTATCACCATGGTCATTATTTATCTCGTACTGCTAGCTGAAACAACAGGTACCTGGTTTGCTGTCAGCAACGTAATCAATAAGCCTTTAACAGACGAACATATTAACAAAGGGGTTATCGGTGAAGGGATTGGCTGTCTTATTGCTTCTGCACTCGGATCAACACCTGTTACAGGCTATTCAACGAATGCTGGTATTATTTCCATCACAGGTGTTGCCAGCCGTCGAGTTTTCCTCGCTGTAGGAGGATGGTTTGTCCTCTTCGGTTGTTCTGGTAAATTAGCTGCTCTGATCTCTTCGATTCCTTCCGCTGTAATCGGCGGCGTCTTCGCTATCGTCTGCGGGATCATTGCAATTAATGGTGTGCAGGTGATGAAAAACGTAACGATTGGCGAAAAAGAAATGTATATTATCGCAATACCTATGATTATCACGTTAGCTTTGGTACTCATTCCTGGCGACTACCTACATTCCTTACCTTCATTTGTGCAATATTTATTGGGCTCACCTATCCTAGCGGCTTCATTGGCTGCGATCTTATTGAATAAATTATTGCCTAGTGGAAAATAGAACGTAAAAAGGGGCTGACCCAAAAGGCGACAATTGATATGTCCCTTTAGGTTAGCCCTTTATTTTTGCTTGACAACAGAATACGTGTTAATTCTTATGTAATATCTAAGCATTATGGAACTTTAAACCGTCAAAAATGATTATTTTAGTATCCTCACCATTTAAGAATGGCCACACGATCACTTTATCTGAACGGATTAACCATCTAACTAATAAATCTCTCCTAATTAAGAGTATGTCCTCATAATTTTGCTCATATAACTGTAGGCTTGCAATTTCATCATGTTCATCGAGCAGTTCAAAGACACTGCTACCGATCGAAAGCTTCAGTTCTGTAAACATCAACGGAGATAAAATACTAAACTCAATATAGTTGTCCATAGCACCATCATTAATATCCCAACAATAAATATCAGTCACTTTATTTTGACTAAATTCATGGTCTTCCATATCAATTTTTTCTTTAAGTAGGCTCTTATATGCTTCCGACCAGTATATTTCCTTGGCATATAAATCTTCTAAGCCTCTCTCATTCAGCCTATCAAGATCTTGTATATAACATTTAAATGCTTCTAATTCGCTGGTATTCAATAGTAGGGGAGAACATCTATAAAAATTATTATTGTAATGATATCTAATACTATTCACTGAAATCCATTCCATCTGATTTAATTTCTTCTCGGCGTATCTACTGAAATTGTTCAATAGTTCCTCAAGTACTATATCTTTATTATACTTATAATTCCGCGTGTCAAAAGGGCTGAAGTAGTCTATACTTGGGTCTATTTTTCTAAAAAATAACAACTGCCAGACGCCCTCAAATTTTACAATCGAATCATTGGAAAATCTTCCGCGAATATATTGCTTGCTATCCAAATAAATGGCGAGAATCTTATTTAGGGCTATCCATTCATACTTCTGTCCTAAGCTGTTATTGTCACTATGATTAGTGTCATAGTCAAACTCTCCAAATTTCACAAAATTATATCCCATTCTGAAAATTTCCTTGATAACCATTCGAACAAAATTCTCCCTGTACTGCGGTAATATTTGATCAATGATTTCCGTTAGTTCAAAATCAATTTTTCCCCTTTGTTGAATAGGAACGTTATTATAACTGGATTCCAAGTTAACTATAATTTTTTTTTGATAGCTAAAAGCTCCCTCTACATCTAGATCTTCCCGGCTACGATAAGAATAATGTGGATCTAGGCTATCAATAGCGGCATCTGACGGCTTTTTTCTAAGCGCATTAATTTCGTCCTGCGTCACTTCATAGTAACTGTACCGGTTCTTAAAAGGTGGTTTTATCTCATCGACATGAATATGGTCACAAAGTCCCTTATACAAAGCAAACCCTAGAATTCCAGTCATATAATTTCGAATCATAGCATGAGGAATTACTTCTTTTCCATCAAAAAACTCCTCATAAATATATTCAGCCAGAATTTTAACATGATCCATACAGCGCGTACTCAGCACACTTCCATAGGCAGCACAAAAAAGTGCTTCTAACACATAAGCATCTTCTACTCTTCTAAACTTCTTGATGATTTCTAACAGAATATCAATTCGGTCAGTAAAGAGTGCTACCATTACTTTTATCGATACATCCCTTACACGAGAACATGTACTTGCCGTAAACCATGTAATATTCATTCCTAACAATCGTATCGACTCATCATCTAGCTGAGAATGATTTATATGATCCTTACTGGCCCAACTCATAATCCTCTTAAAGCTTTCATTCTCATCAAAAAACTTACTGACGTAAACTGTCCAAAAAGCGTTAAATTCATCAAGTTTAAGCACAATTAATTGCTTATATAAATAATCTGCATTATAGAAATGATTTTTGACGACGGTAAATTTAAGGACGACATCCCAGAAATCGTACATTCTGTTAGGCTCCGTATAGCTCATGCATAAAGTTTTATTTAATATAAATGAATGTGTTATACCGTTTATTCTCTCAGGTTTTCTCCAAGTAAGACTATTATAGAAGACTGTTACAAAATCAATCTCCCTGTACTTCAATATATGCTTTGGCCAATTGAACATTTCAAATTGTTCCGTATATTTAATGTCTACCGCATCTGGAATTTGCACAGCTAATGACTGAAATACGCCTCGATTCGAGAACTTATCGGACAACAAATGAAAGTATGGATTTTGATGTGAGAAGAAACTTTCTAAATCATTTGAGCTAGTATATGTGGCCACTTTATTTACTTCAACGATCTTCTTGGCAGTGATAAATTCTTCAAATAATTCAAATGCGATGTAGACTATTTCTTTTTCTTCGCCGTGATAAGTTATACTGTTGACTGCAATAATCTTCTCATTGATTAACTCGTCAAAGAAGTTTACACCTAATCCATGGTATACCATAGCCTGATTAATATCCCTGGCAGCAACTTCATAAAAGAAATAGACCTGGTCGCCTTTATGCTTAAGCTTAGAGTCAATGAAATAGCCTAAAGCTTCGACAACCAAATTTCCATGCTTAGGATAATTTTCGATCCTTGCTTGTAAATTTTGATTAATCTTTTTGAAATAGTTATTGAAGATCCCTTCAATACTTTCTGTGCCTGTAGCAGCATTCCTGTCATATGACATACAGTACACTTTCAAGAATAAGGGATTTCTAAATTCATATTTTAAATAATCATTTAAATTCATAGGTATTTTATAATAATTGAAAAACTTAAGAATGGCTTGATCCGTATTATCAAAGCCCTCAAACTCAACCTTAATCACATTATTAATCTCATAAAATCCTTCGGGTATGATTTGACTTTCATAGGTATCCCTTATACTCATAACTAAAGCAATGTTGCTATATTTCCTTAACCCTTCGATAAAGCCCCCAATTGAGTTCAGCCAATAACGCTTGCCTCTCCCCTCGTTAAGCGCGTCGATAAAAATGATGACCCTCTCATTCTTCTCTGCTCCATAATCATTGAATGCTTTAAATACATCTTCCATTGTTTCATCACTAGCAATATCTAATTGCTTCCTAATCTGTGACAGGATCGTATCCTCAGAATGGAATAACTGGCCTAACAAAAAAATGCTTAATTTATCAGCAGAAAGTCTCTTAGATACTTGATCAGCCATGAAGTGTGATTTACCAACGCCAGCCTCTCCGGATATTAGTACAAAAGGATTTCGTGCGATTTGGAAAAGGTTACTGTCTATATACGAGGTGTAGAAGTCACTGACCTCTTTTCTCAAAAGCCCTGCACCAAATGTATGCGGATTAGTGTCGAGATGCTTTTTTAACAGCGAAATGATATTCTCTAGTTCTTGTAAACATTCATCAAGATTCTTAGATAATGCAATTTCTTTCTTTACTTCTTCAATTCGCTTCAAGCTTTCAACAATGGATTCATCAGAACACCTAAACATAATACTGGCCGATATACTGTTGCACTTCTCCACAATGCTAGATCTGAATTTCTCGTTCCATTCCATCGCGTCGATGATCTCTGATGCCTTCAGCTCCAGGTTTAAATCCTCAGAATATCTTTGCCCAATATTCCTCATATTTTCCCTGACCCGATCTCCGAACCACTCCTGAGTATACTTGTATTTATACGTGCTTTCTGAGTTATCTTGAATCAATTCATACATTCTATCCTGTTTGACTGCCATCATAGTTTGCATATCCGTTAACGACTGAAAACCTATATGATTTACCGTCTTCAGTTCCTCAATTTGATTCAGAATCTCCAGAAACTCCGGACTCCAATACGTCTCTTTATAATGCTCTAAACGATTAAGTATCGTTTCAAAAAAGGGATAGATGAGGTCCTGATATCTTTGATTACCCTCCATGTACACTTCCACATTAAGCTTTCTTTTATCAAAATGTCCAGGTCGGACACCTTCAAGGATCCAACGAAATACTTCGTCCCGATTATCGCTATCAGATATTAAATCACCAAATAGTTCATCAGGAAGGTTATAGGTATATCTAGCATCGTTAACAGCTGCCGTGAATATTTCTACTGTTTTAGTATGGTAATTATCTTCGAACCACTTTTCCTTCAGATCACGACCAAATTTGGACTGCGCTATTTTATTCTTCATAAGGATTGCCAGCGACTTGCCTAAACTGGCAAGTGTTTTATCTATCAAGACATTCATAAGTTATCTCTTCCCCCGCTAATGTTTAGAACCGTTGCATCTTCTAATTCCATCTAGGTATTCAAATCTTTAGCTCTTGAGGTTGTTTTCGACAAAATGAAGGGAAAACCTTCCTGATTTTCATTGTTATACTAGAGCTTTTTTCAAATCTAGCCAGTAGATTCCTGCAAATAAAAAATCAGCCCATCGTTTGCTTATATCGCATTTCTCGTTGATACGTATTTAGCATAACTCCAACTAAAAACAAAGCCCCTAATATTTCTACACCTATAATAGGTTTGTACAGTAATATTAATCCCATAATCGTAGCTATAAAAGCAGTGAAAAGGGAAACGGAATCGATACATTAAAGCCCACTAGATTAGAATATAAAGTAATCGTGAATAGATCGATCCGCTGCAAGAGTCCCAACTATAGTCATCTACTTAATTCATAAATATTTTAATTTCAAAAATTAAAAAAGGCTGTAACGTTTGTAGCATTTTACGGATATATAACATGAGGAGGTGAACGGATGCAGGACAACGAGGAATTATACAGGGAATATTCAACCCAAGTATATAAATTCGTATTTAGTTTTTGTCATAATCATTTACTGGCAGAAGAAATCACCCAAGAAACCTTTTATAGAGCTGTAAAGTCCATACACAAATATGATGGAACCTGCAAAGTATACGTATGGCTTTGTCAGATTGCTAAGCATGTGTGGTATCAGGAACTGGACAAGCAGAACAAAAGGAAGACTTGTGAATTAGAAGACCCTCCTTTTTCTAACGCAAATTCAACAGAATCCCAATTTATTTTAGCTCAAGACAAAATGGAGTTATTTAAACAGCTTCATTTACTTGATCCAAATACCAAGGAAGTATTGTATCTGCGTTTGACCGGGGAATTCAGTTTTCGGGAAATTGGCGAAATTCTTGGAAGGGACGAGACCTGGGCAAGAGTTACCTTTTACCGTGGAAAACAAAAATTGATGAAAGGAAGATCTTCATGAAATGCGAGATCATTCAGGATTTATTGCCCTCCTATATCGAAAAGCTAACCTCTTTACATAGCAACGAAGAGATTGAAAAACATCTGCAAACCTGCGAAAGCTGCCTTCAGTCATATAATGAAATGACCACAACAGCAAATTTAAACGTGCCTATTGTTGATGAAGAAGAGGTTAACAAACTTAATTATTTTAAAAAGGTGAAAACAAAAAATATAAAGACTCTCGTCTTTTCCATTTTAACGGTGATCATACTGGCTGCAGCTCTTATTGGACTTTTTGTGATTGGTTTCCCTGTATCCTCTAAAGATGTGAGCATCGATTATCAGAAGACAAAGACTCGTCTGGAGGTTCATCTGACTTTGGAAAACGGCAAGGACTTGGTATTCTCAGGGAAAACTAAATTTATCCGTGATGAAAATAATAATGTGATCGGTTCTGAAACTAGGTATACCCCTAGAGGCTTGATTCACAATCCCTTTGATAATGTAGGAAAGAAAGTTATGTTGGGGACTGAGATTCATGCCGATCTTGATTACCCAAACAAGTTTATCCTTGAATTCAAAGATAAAACTATGACGTTCATTAATGGTGTTTTAGTGGAGTAGACATTGCAGTTAAACGAAAAAAGACACCTTTTAAGGTGTCTTTACTGATACTCCATGTGGAACTTAGTACATGTTCTTACCTCTATGATGAGCGAAGGACTTGTCTTCTCATCCACATCGTTGCAACCCACTTTTCGCCTTTGATCACTGGCGTACCTGCATGCAAGGTAGACTCGTTCAATTCATGATTATCGTAAAAATATTCGAAGTAGACCGCCATACCTTTGTTTGGACTCACTGATAAATTAAGCATTGGGAAAGCTGTTTCTCCACCTTCCTCCACATCATTCAAATACATCACGAGCGTACTAATTCGATTATTGCTACTTGCTCGACTCGTTTGTGTGAAGAAATCATGATGGGGTAGATACTCTTGGCCAGGGATATACAGCAGAACTTGCAAGCCATCACCATGCTCGATAGGAATATTCATAATTTGAGAGAATCGTTTCTCGATTCTTGTAACCGTCTCATTCTCCTCACAGAACACACCACTGCTCGTTCTAATTGGATTAACCGCATGGTCTTCGCCTATCCTTGAACGTTGCAATCGCTCCCTAGAATATGCAATTAACTCATTGCATTCCTCATCGCTGAGCACATTTCCTAGCAAGACTACCAGCGGCTCCTCATACTTGGCAAGAATTCGAATCTCTCGATCTTCTGTCTTAATCGTATTTCCAGCATGATCAAATATCGTCCGTTCTTTGTCAGTCGTATTCCCTACCATCCTTATGCAGCTCCCAAGTTATAACATCCATCGCAGAAAACATACCATAAAATGGTTTTATTTGCTTGATTAACTTCAGAACATCAAAAGACTCAGAAAATCAGCCCAGTGTTTGCTTATATCGCATTTTTTGTTGATACGTAGATAGCATAGCTCCTGCTAGAATGAACCAACCATAAGCTTTAACATTTAAATCACCTTTCAATAATACCGACTCCACAGTTTTCCCATCCAGCCTTACGCCAAAAAAAATAGACCCCACCCATCGTAAGATACGGGGTCTATTGTACTGTAGGTTAATAAGCATCGGTTCTTCTTTGTATCTATTATAACCTCCACGGTTTCTTACTCCTTACTCATATTAAACCTCCATTTTTTTCTTATTATTCATTGACCCGGGAGCACCCGTGCCAAACTGATAACGGTAAATCACAACTACCGCAATAATCACTAGGGACATGACGAGAAAAATATTACTATACACATGGGCAGCACCATTAGTATTCAACGGATTGATCTGCACAGCGGCAGTGCCCTTGTCGAGCATTTTCCCGACCACACTCATGGCCATCGCGCCAGAGATAAAATTGATCATAGAGAGTAATCCCATACCCACTCCTGTTTCCTCCTTTGGCAGCGTCCGCGAAATCGTATTGGACATCGAGATTTGCATGAAAGTCTGACCCACGTTCCCTAATATTAAAATGATGGCAATGAAATATGCTGATAATCCAATAAAAGTAGAGAGTAGGGAGAAAGCTAGAAATAACAATACGGAAGCGACGAACACAAGTGCGAAATTGCCGCGATCATCAGCCAACCTGCCTCCCTTGCGTCCCATGATAGCTGAAGCAATAGCAGCTGGCACTAACACGAATCCAATGGTCGAAGGGGACAAGCCATTCACTGCCGCTAGAAATTGTGGTGTCATGAATGTCATGCTAAAGCTCATAGCTGTCGTCGTAAAAGCAAGCAACAACCCGATCGAATAAGTTTTGTTGCGGAACAAAACGGGTTTAATAAAGGGCTCCACAGCTTTCCGAATCCGAATGATAAATAAGGCTAGTAAGACAAGTCCCCCGAGGAACAACCAAACTTGCATCTGTGTGATGGCAAGCAAGAAGATTGCGACTGCTGCAGCTAGTAACCCACCACCAAGGACATCAATACTTCCTGCATTCCCTCTCACATTATCTAAATACTTCCGAAAGAAAGGAAGCGTCAGTAGCGGAAGCAAGGAAAGGACGAACATGAGTCTCCAGCTTCCAAAGCTGGTGATTAGGCCTGCAGCGACCGGCCCCAAAGCATTACCCAGCGCTAACCCAACCGCAGAAGTCCCAAGTGCTCTCCCCCTCTTCTCGGGAGCAAAATACCGGATCGGAATGATCATTGCTGTTGCAGGAAGAACGGAAGCACCGGCAGCTTGAATTACACGGCCCAAAATAATAATCCAAAACTCACTAGCAAGCAGACCTATTAATGAACCGAGAGCGAATATAAGCAGTCCATACGTTAACAAATCCTTCAACCGATATTTATCCGCCAATTTCCCCATGACGATGGAACCTACCGCGTAAACCACCATATAACTGGTCATAATCCAACTAACTTGCGAAGGAACGAGATTAAACTCTTTACCAATCTCAGGAAGAGCTACATTGAACATCGTACCGTTCATAACCGAGAATATTAAGGTAACTACAAGTATTTTTAGCAGCTTATCTGCATTTTGTGATAATGTATCCGTCATAATCTAAACCTCTTTTCTGATTAAATTCATAATGAAATATAAGTAAAATGATAAATAATGAGCATCCTCAGTATTGTATATTACTGAGGATACTCATTATTTTCTTACCTGTCAAGTTATATCATTTACATGGAAGTATAGCTGGATACACCTTATAAGAGTATACTCATTAAGAGTGCACACATAATCACCGTTGCCATGAATTTGAGAATAAAAAATTGACAATAAAGTCAAGGAGGTACTACATCCATGAACACAGATCACCCCAAGGCGATAGACGTCATCCACATATTAATGAGATCAACTAACTACATTAAAACAGAATTTCAATCCCATTTATTAGCACTTAATACACCTTATCATCTCTCCGGTCCCAGGTTACGTCTGCTTTCAGTCGTTGCCGAAACAGGCAATATCCGTATGAATGAGTTAGCTGTTAAGTTAGGGATCAAAGCACGCACCGTTACTGATTTTGTTGATGCACTTGAGCAGGATAAGCTCCTCGTTCGAATTCCTGATCCAACCGACCGACGAGCTACACTGATCCAGCTTACGGAGCTTGCACAATCCACTATTGAGGAAGTTCTTGCTTTCCAAGATACAGTCGCTGCCAACATGCTGGAGAACCTTTCGTTAGAGCAAAGAAAACAATTCTATGACCTTTTATTACAACTAACCAAAAACAAAGCAGTCTCCGATCTATGTGAAGAAGTTAAGTGAGTCGCATGTCATTTTCACCACCTCCAAGCCCCTTAGGATTCCCGGGATTACCAGGGCAACCGGGACTCACGGCACCCAGCTCACCTCCCCCGGAACTCATTCCTCAGCAATCTGCCGTTTCGCCCTTTGCTGTCAGCCCGGGAGCAATTGCTGGTTGTTTGTCCTCGGTTGCGGGGTTTCAGTGGAACGGAAGATTTTGGGTCTACACTGGTTTGAGCTTGCAATCCCTGCTTCTAAATGAACACGAAAAAAAGCTCCGTTCCTCTAGGAATGGAGCTTGAATTCCTTCGTCTCGCAAACAATCAAACTCTGTAATTTCTATTTTTTGAATCCAAGACATGTAGAACTGCTGCCTGAAAAGTTTATGCAGCACGGTCCTGTAAAGAACTAAGCATTGGGTCTCTAGTATTCCTAATTCCACAAAAGCCGAAGCTCCGGTTGTAACGGCGACACCATATTTCGAGACTCCATCATAGAAGTTAATATAGACATGAACAGAGGCCACTCTGATCCGCGGATGACGGGAGTCCGAATGATCGAACCAGTTATGGTGGAAGGTAACAAAGAATTCAGCAGACTCACTTAGTCCGACTAGAGCAGCCTTTCCGGAATCAAAGTAGTGGTTGTACGAGATGGTGAAGTACGTTGATCCTTTTTTGAGGTCCGTAGATCCGTCACCTTTGGCTTGGTCCGCATCGCCCCCTGCTGATCCATAAAAAATATCATTATTATGCACCCATACATTCGCTTTTTTATTTCATATTACTTGATATGCGAAGGGGTCGTTTTTTGGATATGAACCATAATGTCGAATTGCTCTTGAAGGGAAACATCATCATCATATTGCGGTACGTTAGGAATGATCTGTGCACCGCCATCAAAGAATGGCTGCTTTTCTTTTACCCATTGCTGCGCGGCTCCATTCAATTTGCGGAGATCTAACAGGAACTGATCGTAATGAACTTGTCCAAACATATGATTGGAGCTGTTCTCGTTCTTCTGAATGGTATCCGCTCCAATCTTATTTTCACTGAATGATATAAATCCTGTAAATTTGCCTTCCGTGGTGGTGGAGCCAATTGCTACATATTGATTACCTACACGTTCTTTCAGAAACTCCCCGGCGACTTTAGGATACATCTTCTCAGTGATAACACCTTTAGCTATGTGAATATTGTGCCCCCAAACTATCGTTTTGCCGCCAAATTTTTCTTGAGCCCAAACAGCATGCTCGGCTAGATACTGATCATGCAGCTTCACCATGCTCGGATAGTCAGCCGGAATCACCATCTTCGAAAAATTCTCTATCACCTTAGTCGTCCCTTTCACCCAAGCTAGCTCGTGTGAATCAGTCTCATTATTCGACTTCGTTTTGTCTTCAAGTAGTTTGACTACTTTTTGCGCATTAGCCATATGCTTTTCTCTCACTTCAGTAGTCAGCTTCATATATTCCTGTAGATTACCTGCCACCGATGACAACTCTTTGTAGCTTTGCTCGACTTCGGGCAGCAAATCAGGATGATGCTCCTTTACATAGTTGATCACTTTATCGAAGACACTTTGATCCAGCATTTTTAAGTCGAGTCCGATGAATTGAATTTTCTTTTTATTTACAGGATCAGAGTTGTATTCCCGCATCCATTCTACCATAGCGACGATCTCATCAGTTGGGTACAACAGCTTCAAAAACTCCCTAGGGTCGCCTTTTCCCGTTTGGATATACTCGTTCAGCTTTAAACCGTTGCCCCAATCCTCTTCAATCCCAAAATTGGTGAATCCCAGCTCAGTGACCAAATACTTCACGAGTCGATGCTTCATCATAAAAATCTCCGAGCTTCCGTGAGTAGCCTCTCCTAAACCAACATAATTTGCATTCCCTATCATGTCTTTTAACGGTTTTAAATCATCCAATGGTTGTTTTGGATCTACCGTCTTCAGTTGCTTCGCCTGCAATTCAAGTGATTTTGCAATATTATTTTGAGATAGTTGAGCTGTCTCAACTGCTTGGGTTGTTCCTAATTGATCCGACTTTTCAGCTGGTCTCGTACTGCAACCTGCAGTTAGAATTGCTGCACTTAACATTACGGCAACTCCACCGTAATTCATTTTTCTTCTTTTGTTCATTGTATTCACCTCATGGATTTTTTTGAAGTACGACTCTATCTGCATACAAGCATATTGGGTCACCTTCAGTAGTCCAATTGTCACTCACTCATTATCATTTAAGCTAGTTACAACTCTTCACGATTTTCATGTGATGTAATGCTCGCTAACGAATCGATCAGCGCCAACATATCACAAAGCAAATGATGACATGTTGTCACTTTATGGAGTGACAGCTGTGCGGTTAGTATTGAGCAGTAGGCAACCACACCAACCTATTTTTTAAAGAGGAGCTGATTCACCTATAAACCCGTAATCAAATCGCATTAACAACTTCAGAAAAGTGTTTCCGTCTATGGCGTTTACTTTTTTTGCTGAAGTTGAGCAGGTTGGATATATTCTGAATGTCACATAACATTTTTACACTGGTGCGGTTGACGGAAGAAGCCAAACCATACAATACCGCTATTACACGGAGAGGAGCGATGAACCTTATGAAATCAGGTTTCATCCAAAATGGTTGTTTTTTATTATTAACTTTCATTACAGGTTTGTTTTACTTTTGCTTTTATATGGTAGCTCTGTCGTTCAGTTTAAGTCTTTCATTTATAGTAATCGGCATTCCACTATTTACTCGAGTATTGCGAACTACGACAACCTTCATCCAATTCGAACGCACGCAGACGAAAATTTATACAGATATTACGACAGCACCTTACAACAAAAAAATAACAACGGATGCATCGATTTGGGTTCATGCCAAATTAGAACTTACGGATCGTCGCAATTGGCTCGCCGTCTTTTGGTTAATGCAGAAGTTGGGGATCGGACTCGTCAGTCTCGTCAGCGTAGCCGTTCTCTATTTAACACCGCTTGCATTCCTATTGGCACCAATTTTGTATCGATACATCGATATGAATATCCTTTTCATGCAAGTAGATACTTTTGAGAAATCACTCCTTATCATGGTTCTGGGAGCGGTGCTTGCCGCAATAAGCGTCAAGTTGGGTGACCGGTTGGCGAAAACATTCGGAGGTTATACGCGAACCATGATTCAACAGCTAGACCGATAGCTTTTTTTCCGACCTTTATGCAGGTGACGGAGCGTAAACAGCCAATTATACACTGCACAAAGGTTTGGTTCATAATAACAGATAGCTGCTTAGGGGTTGAAAGAATTGTTGGAAATGGTCAAAAAATGGTTTTGGTACGATTGGATTATGCTTGGGCTCCGCCTTATTACTAGCGTTTCGCTCATTCTCACGACGATCAGGTTTCAGGAAGGTCTAGCGCTGCCTTTATGGATCGTTATTTTTTGGGAGATTGCTGCTTTCTCCATTCCCTGGGTTTGCTTGCTGCTCAACTACAAATATTATTTATTCACAGAGATACTGCTCTTTGGCGGGCTATGCGTACATTTAACCTCGTTGTTTCCAGAAGCTTTCCCTTCATTTCTTGTATCAGTCTTTCTGATCGCAGCGAATAGCGCTCGTCTGTCCTATCATTGGACGGCACCAGCAACGGTCTTGGTAATACCCGAAATTTTTTATGTTGTTTCGCCAAATTACAGCTATTGGCTCATGGTAATCTACTACGGACTTGCTTATGTGATGGGATTCGCTTTTCATTTATTGACCGTCAATCATCGGCAAAATGAAACGATCCGCAAGCAAAACGCGGTGCTTGAGCAATATATGTCCCAAATCGAGCGTATTACGCTGGCAGAAGAGCGAAACAGGCTGTCGAGAGAGCTTCACGATACTGTCGGTCATGCATATACTTCCATCATCATGGGAATGGAAGCGTTCCGCTCCGAGCTTGCTACTGAAAAGGGTATACAGAGGCTGGATTCCTTGCTTGAGTTGGGCCGTAAAAGTATAGAGGAAGTGAGGGGCTACTTGCATCAAATGGAGTCTCCACAACAGTCGCTTTCCTTGATCCAAGCTCTGCAAAAGCTTGGAGTTGAATTTCAGGAGCATGCCCGGGTCGAGGTAAGCTTTCGTGCGTTCGGAGAGGAGTCCCGACTGTCCCGACAAGCGAAAATGGCGTTCATTCGCTGCTTGCAGGAGTCGCTTACGAATGCGGTTCGTCACGGTCAGGCGACGGATATCACCGTTTCTTTGCAATTTGGGCACCAAGATACAAGATTGGAGGTGCATGACAACGGAAGAGGGATGGAAGAATGGCAGGAGGGCTTCGGCATGAACGCGATGAAGGAGCGGGCCATGAATTTGCAAGGTCAAGTGTTCGTCTATACAAAACCAGGGGAAGGTACGCTTGTCACCTGTACGTTGCCGCGAAAAGCGGAAATGGAGAACGGCCTTATTCAGCTGTTGATCGTCGACGACCAACCTTTTATTCGGGAAAGTCTGCAGATGCTGCTCGACAAGTACCAAGACTTGAACGTAGTCGGCTCGGCAGAGGATGGCGAACAAGCCGTCAACCTGTGCGGACGCCTCCAGCCCCACGTAGTGCTAATGGATTTGGATATGCCACGCATGAATGGAGCCGAGACAACCAAAATGATCAAGCAACAATGGCCGCATATACGCGTATTGATTTTCACGACTTTCCAGGATGCGGAGCAAGCATTGGACTTACTGCGCAGCGGTGCGGACGGCTTCCTGCTAAAATCAACTGAACCGTTAGAGCTGGCAGATACCATCCGGCTTATTCACAGAGGAGGCACATTAATCGAAAAGGGAATGTCCCATAAAATATTCGAGAAGCTCGATAAGAGCGTCGAATCAACGCAACTGAAAGCCGTCAACGACTATGACCTGACTTACAGGGAAATAGAACTATTGCAGCTTGTTGCCAAAGGGCTCGGGTACAAGACGATAGCGTCCAAGGTGTATTTGTCGGTCGGCACGGTCAGAAACTACGCCTCCTCAGCCTTTATTAAGCTAGGAGTACGCAACAAGGAAGAAGCCATCCAGAAAGCGTTGGAAATAGGGATCATCGTTAGCTAGAATTCGAACGATAGCTATGCTCGGCTACAAATTGTACGGTGCTGCAAATTCAATCACCTTCCTCCATTGAATGAAGGGCAAAACTGAAAGAACAGGCAACTGATTCTGTGAAAGACATCGTTACACTATTGCGAATGTTCAACGGTTGAGTTTAACGATATGAAAATACCTACTAAAGAACCTTGTTAATTCAAGGTTTTTTGCTGTACATATTTAAGGGATTTTGATGTTGCTAATGGGTATCTTTAGCGGAAACAAGACCAGCTCGGTGAGTAGCGGTAAAGGTGGTGAAACACCAATGAAACCAATAGGGGTGCAAACCCCCCTTGTATTGCGCGGGTTTTCCGGGCGCGGTTTGAGGGGCAAGGTTTAAAAAGTTGCAGTCACTAACAGTATTCTGAGTTAATGATTATAGGACAAAACATTGATACACCCGTAATCTCAGCAATGTATCCTAGGCTCTTGTGAAAATACAACACGAATAGCCAGGCAGTAGCCAGCACATAATAAAATTCACAACCAGTAGATATTCAAGGGAGGAGCTTTCAATTGAGCAAAAATCAACCAGACAAGAATCTAATCAACACAGTAAAAGAACTGGAAGCCACACCTGTAAACAGCCTGGAGGCCCAACAGCAGCAGCAAGCCCGTAATGATCGCCGCAAACAAGCTCTGCATAACAGCGATGGCAAATTCTCAGAAAATGAATCTGGGAACTTTCATTAAAGTCTTCAGCTATGCCAAACCTCAATAAAGTGCACGTTTTATGATTCTTTCCAAAATGAAAAAAACGTAAAAAAGCGACCACGATGGTCGCTTTTTTACTGATATTTAGAAATGTCTTCTCCTGCAAATCGTTTCAATGACCTCTTACCTTATCTTCAGTATTCTGACGAATACTCTTTGCTTTCTTTTAAGCGAGCGATATCATGGCCGGTTGGATTTTGGAAAGCACGAAGTCCAAATGTCGGCATAACCGCAAAAATATGGTCGAAGATATCCGCTTGAACCGATTCATATACTCCCCAGTTAATATCATTACTGAAAGCATAAATTTCCAGTGGTAGACCGTTATCTCCCGGTGCTAACTGCCTGACGATCAGCGTCATATCCTTATGAATTTTAGGATGATTCCTCAGATATTCATGGATATATTCTCTGAATACACCCACATTCGTAAGATGTCTTCCGTTTACTTTACTCTCCGTATTGATTTGATGTTCGATATTATAGACATGAATTTCATTTAATCTTGTCATTATAAAATCGGTAAGGTAGTGAATCTTCTGGAATTCCTCCACCATTTCTTTTGTACAAAAGCATATGCTGCTGGTATCGATATGGACGCTTCGTTTAATCCTTCTGCCGCCAGATACTTGCATGCCCCTCCAATTTTTGAACGAGTCTGAAATGAGGGCGTAACTAGGAATCATGGTGATTGTTTTATCGAAATTCATAACCTTTACCGTATTCAATGTAATGTCAATTACATCACCATCCGCATTATATTTAGGCATTTCGATCCAGTCACCTACACGCACCATATCATTAGATGATAATTGAATACCTGCCACCAAGCCCAATATAGAATCTTTAAAAATTAGCATAAAAACAGCTGATAATGCACCTAACCCACTAAGAATAATCAGTGGATTCTGACCAATGAGATTAGAGATCACTACAATAACACCAATGATAAATAGAATAATCTTTGCAACCTGAATGTATCCCTTGATCGGTCTAATCTTGGAGACCTCAAACGAGCGATAAATAGCATCGATGGCATTAAGTAGTGCATTAAACACGGTGATTGTTACGATGATCATATAAGTTAGGGCGGATTTTTCAATAAAAGCCTGATATAGCGGAAAGATAGACGCAGAATAATAGATGATGAAGGCTGGCGCCAGATGCGACAGCTTGTGAAACACTTTTTTCTCCAAAACGATATTATCCCACGAATACCGGTCCTTACTAATGACATGAATAATTATCTTCAGTACGATTTTTTTGGCTATTAAATTGGCCAGTACAGAGAGTAGTGCTATAAATAAGACCATGATTATATTCGAAAGATAACCTGTCATTTGTTCGCTTACACCGTATCCTGCTAGTTGATCTTTTATAAAATTCATCATTTCCTCCTGCTGCGTGTTACTTAGATTGTTTGATGAAATGGTCTAGCACTAACATACGACGCTTCGATCGTTGCGGTTAACTATTATTGCCTTGTTTCAACTAATTGTATTAACCTTGTCAACGCGCTTGAGTAAATCGAGTCATGTCTATACACAAACCATACCTGCAAATCTCGGTACTCTTCAGGCAAGCGGTGGGAAGTGATTATGCCCTGCTCCTCCGCCTTGGCAATCGCTGACTGTGGCAGCATAGACACACCAAGTCCAGAGGAAACGCCATCCAGAATAACTGCTAATGTGCCAAATTCCATAATCTGATATGTGGTCAGGCCAGTGCCTCTAAGAAAACTCTCTGCTTTTGCCCGATGCGTACATCCAACGTCAAAGAACAACATCGGCTTCATGAGTAACTCATACATTTCATTTTGTCCCGGCTCAGAGATCAACACCAACTCCTCTTCAAAAGCCGCGATATGTTCTATATCTGCATCATCAACAGGACCATAGACGAACGCTCCATCAAGCTCGTAATCCAACACCTTTTGTAAGAGCGCATGTGTCACACCCGTAGTGAGCGATAAATTAACATCCGGATATCGTGATTGATACTCGGCCAATAGAGGCGTCAGATGAATGACTGCTGTCGCTTCAATGGAGCCTATCCGAAGCGGCCCTGCAGGATGGTCCGAGTATTGTGTAGTTTTCACAGCCTCGTCCATCAGAGTCAGTATTTTATCCGTATATCCCAGTAAATTCTCACCAGCCAAAGTTAGCGTCATTCCTCGATTGGATCTCCGAAAAAGGGGTGTTTTCAACTGAGCCTCAAGATACTGAATTCGAGTTGTCACATTAGACTGTACGTAGCTCAACATTTGCGCAGCCTTGGTTATGCTCCCCTCTCGAGCCACAGCCTGAAATATTCTTAAATCTCCGCTTTCCATTTCTAAGTCACCTGCTTGGTATGATCATTTATGATACTCACATTCGGTTTTGTTCATTTTACTGTATGATTCCCACTCTGTACAATTCAAATAGATACATCGAAATACGAATTACTGGAGGAATTAGGATGAAAGCAATCGTACATGCTGGGATGAACGGCTTGAAGAGCCTGACATATGAAGACGTTGTTGACAAACAGCCGGGCTTCGGCGAAGTAAAAGTAAGACTGAAAACGGCAGGGTTAAATCATCGAGACTTATTTCTCATGGCGGATCGAACAAATGAGGATGCTCCCCTGATTATGGGTTCTGATGGCGCGGGTATAATTGAAGCGGTAGGTGAAGGCATAACATCCCTTACAGTAGGTACCGATGTAATCATTAATCCGTGTATCGGATGGGAAATTACCCACGATGTCCCGAACGCTCCGGCCATAGTGGGCGGCCCTTCAGATGGTACATTTGCCGAGTCTATCATCATCCCTGCGCAAAATGCCGTCCGCAAGCCAGCCTATTTGTCTTGGGAAGAAGCGGGCGTGTTGCCCTTGTCTGCCTTGACCGCCTATCGGGCTTTGTTCACGAGAGGCCGCTTACAGCAAGGTGAACATATCCTTATTCCAGGTATTGGTGGCGGTGTGGCGACGTATGCCATGCTTATGGCTTCAGCAGCGGGTGCACAAGTCAGTGTCACATCACGACGTGAGACAAAAAGACAAGCTGCTCTTGCACATGGAGCAGATCATGCTTTTGACAGTCATA
Organism: Paenibacillus etheri; assembly: GCF_001012825.1. Taxonomy (GTDB): domain Bacteria; phylum Bacillota; class Bacilli; order Paenibacillales; family Paenibacillaceae; genus Paenibacillus_AQ; species Paenibacillus_AQ etheri. The sequence goes on along the minus strand of NZ_LCZJ02000043.1, from coordinate 67,698 downwards.
GTGATTGGAAGGAAAGTATGAACGTAGCAACAGTGGATCTCATCCTGGATAGTATCGGACCAGCGACGTTCCAACAGTACTTTGATATCATTAAGCCAAATGGCCGTATCGTTACGTTTGGAGCAAGCTCAGGAGATCGAATGGAAATAGCAGTACGATCTATATTTTACCCCCAAATCAGTATCATCGGCACCTCAATGGGAAGCAGTGAAGAGTTTATTGCGATGCTTCAATTTATGGAACTCCACTCGATACGCCCTATCATTGATAGTGTGTATCCTTTACAAGACACATTTCAAGCCTTTCAGCGAATGCAACAGGGGGAGCAGTCTGGGAATATTGGAATAAGAATTAATTGAAAAAAGACACCTCACAAGGTGTCTTTTATTTACTCTATATGGAACCGAGGCGTGTCACGGTAAATCCATTAGCCGCCCTGTGTTCAATGCATGCAAGTATTCCACCGCAACATGCCAAGAGTCAGCAACCATCTATCCTTTTACGTGGCGCTAACACGTCGTTTAGCAAGTGCCATCGCTGCGGCATAGCCGGAGCTCCAGGCCCATTGCAGGTTATAGCCGCCGCAATCTCCATCGACATCCATCACTTCACCTGCCAAATACAGCCCAGGGACTAACTTAGATTCTAACGTTCCTTCGATTAGCTCCGTCGTATCGATGCCACCGGCTGTTGTTTGTGCATTCGTGAAGCTATTGGTATCGGTCACTTTAAATTCCCAACGTTTCAAGATTCGATAGAATATTTTCTTGGTTTTCCACGATAGATCCTGACAAAGCAGATGCAGCTGTTGATCAATTCCAGCCTCCTTCAGCAGAACTGGAATCAGTTTCTTGCTGACGATGCCCACAAAAGAATCGGCAACCGTCCGGTGTCCGAAGATCCCCCAGTGGATCTCCAGAAAATCAATTAACTCTTCCTCCGTGCGCTCCGGCATTAAATCAACCGACAATGTCACCGATTCTCCTATTCCGAGATTATACGCAGCCTTTCTGCTGAGCTGAAGTATGGGCGGGCCCGAGATACCATAGTCCGTAAAAAGAATCTCACCAGACTCAGTGCGGATGACTTCATTGTTTACGATAACATGGGCCTCTCCCTCAAATTTGATGCCCGATAGTTCCTTCAAATACGGATAATCCAGCTTCAATTGTACAATGCCTGGCACCGGGTTGATCAGGGTGTGCCCCAGACGTTGGACAAGCGTATAACCGGAGCCGTCCGTTCCCGTTTTGGGAGCGGTAAGGCCGCCTGCACATAGAAAAAGATAGTCGCTGGTATACACAACCTGTTCCTCTGTCTCCGTCTGGCAGGTTATCGCGAACCGCGGATGTCCCGCCGAAACGGTAACATCCAACACTTTATGTTTATAATATACGGGAACATTCCGATCCTCCAGCGCCAGCTTAAATACACCCGGCACCGAAGCCGCCTGCAGCGACATCGGATACATCCGGCCATTCTCCAAGCTTACAAAAGGAAGCCCGAGCGAGGAGAAAAATTCGATCGTTTGGCGGACACCGAATTGCCGCAATACATGTATTGGGAATCCTTCCTGATTACTGTGATACTTGCGTGATAAAGCGGCCGCTTCATCCGTACCGGTGGCGGTGGATTGGTTCGTAATGTTGCAACGCCCGTTACCCGTCGTTATTATTTTCTTCCCAAGCCGGTCATTGCTTTCAATAATTGCTGTATCAATACCTTGATCCCTCGCTGTAACTGCAGCCATTAGACCTGCAGCACCCCCACCGATAATGAACAGCTCGTGGTGCTTAGAAGTCTGATCCTTATACATGTTAATTGATGCATCCCTTTTCCTAATAAATTTATTGAATTGACTTAGCTAGCGCCATGGCGGCCACATATCCGGAACTCCAGGCCCATTGCAGGTTATAGCCGCCGAAATCTCCGTCCACATCCATCACTTCGCCAGCCAAATACAGCCCAGGCACCAGCTTGGATTCCAGCGTTCCTTCGATGAGTTCCGACGTATCAATGCCGCCGGCTGTCACTTGCGCATTCGTAAAGCCATTGGTATCCGTCACTTTAAATTCCCAACGCTTCAAGATTCGATAAAATTTCCCCTTGGTTTTCATCGATAGATCCTGGCAAAGCAGCTCTGGCTGTTGATCTAAGCCAGTCTCTTTTAGTAGGACAGAAACAAGCTTCTTATTGAAGATGCCAACAAGGCAATCCGCCACAGTCCGGTGTCCAAAGGTCTCCCAGAGCCTTTCTAAAAACTCAACCAACTCTTCCTCCGTGCGGCCCGGCATCAGATCAACCGACAATGTTACCTGTTCTCCTCTTGCAAGATGATACGCAGCCTTCCTGCTTAGCTGAAGAATTGGCGGGCCGGTAATACCATAATCCGTGAAGGCAATTTCACCCTGTTCACTGCAGATGACTTTACCGTTCACAATGATATGAGCTTGTCCCTGAGATTTGATAGTTGTCAGTGCCCTCATATTCGGATATTGCAGCTTCAATTGCACAATGGCCGGCAAAGGCTCAATCAGGGTGTGTCCCAGACGTTCGGCAAGTGTATACCCAGGAGGTTCTTTTCCCGCATTTGGACCGGCAAGACCACCCGCAGATAGAAGTAGATAGTCGCTAGTATAAACAACCTCCTCCTCTGTCTCCGTTTGGCATTTTATCTTGAAGCGCGGATGATTCTTCGAAACAGTAACATCCAACACTTTGTTATTGAGGTATACCGGAACATTCCGATCCTCCAGCGCAAGCTGGAAAATATCCAGCACCGCTGCTGCCTGCAGCGACATTGGATACATCAAGCCCTCCTTCAATCTTGTAAGCGGAAGCCCGAGGAAGGAGAAAAAATCTATGGTTTGACGGATGCCAAATTGCTGCAATACCGCAAGTGGAAATCCGGCCTGATTACTGTGATACTTACGCGATAAAGCGATTGCTTCATCCGTACCCGTTGCAGTGGATTCATTCGTAATGTTGCAGCGGCCATCACCTGTCATTAATATCTTCTTTCCAATCCGGTCGTTACTCTCCAGAATGGCAGTATCGATACCCATATCACGCACAGTAACGGCGGCCATTAGTCCGGCAGCACCTGCGCCGATAATAAACAGCTTGTGGTGCATAGAAGTCTGATTCTCATACATGGTTGGTCAATGCATCCTTTATCCAATTTTTCTAAAAGCACAGAAACACTTTATTAAATTATAGCATAAGTATACTGGTTTTCATTTATATCTCCTTATTAACTCATCCCATATTATCTTTGCCTTTTTTATCCATAAATAGAGCCTTAAATTTTTTTGGTCTTCACAAACTCTAAGACTGAATGAGTAGTATTCCCAGAGCTTATCATCTTTGATTACAGGAGGAGCATGCCTTCTACACTGCAATCTTTAATTCCATATACGAAAGATACTGGACTATCAAGATACTCATTTTTTTAAACCGCCAAGCATAGTCCAGATCATACTCTGAAAACATGAACAAAGACACCCTTCAAGGTGTCTTTCACTGATACTCCATATGGAGCCGAGGGGAGTCGAACCCCTGTCCGAAAATAACGGCATAAGCTTCTACGAGTGTAGTCACAGTTTTGAAGTCACCCTAGAAGCATTCTAACCAGCATTTAATGAGTCAGTCTGATAATAGGAATACTCCTTAGTATAGTGATGCAATTATATAAGTTAATCCTGAATTCCTGAATATATCGAGCTTCGTACAGTGCTTCTTCAATACGCAGAAAGTACCTTTGCCGCTACAGCCGATGGCTGGATCCTTTTAATTTTTAGAAGTTGCTAATTGCCTGCAGAATCAAGATACGCTTCAGCTTCTTCTATCGATTCGTACAAGTTTGCAATATCTTTAAACATACGATGCATTTGCGTTTTGTAGAACGCGGTAGGCGCAACATACACCCATTTGTGTTTTGTAGAGCTCCCAGCTTTCACAGCATCTTCACCAGTTGGAGCAAGAATTGCCAACACTTCTTGCTTAAATACCAGGCCACCAGTAATTACAGTCATACCTGTAAACCCTCGCTTAGTTTTCTTCAGTACTTTCGGAAATTGTTCCGCATACGCAAGGGCATCCTCAACTTCCATACCGTCCGATGTTACAATAATTCTGTTTTTGTTTTTAACATAATCAATAGTAAAACTCATGATAGTAATTCCTCCGACTGTTTTTGGATGCTTAATGCCATAATCTTATAACAGTTCGAGCTCTTATAGATGTAGTTTCGGAAAATATGCCACTAATTATTAACTCAAAGTGAATGATATAATTTTTGATGTAGACAACATGTCTACAATAATGAAACATTTAGTTCCCCATAAATCCTTGTCTACATTCGGTCTACATACATACTGTTTACTCTTAATTAACTTTTCATTTTCCCATAGCTCAAGATTATTACGATAAGGCTCCTCATCATTTCCAAAGGAACGACACTTATCCTTAGTAGAGATAGTAATGACCATATTTATCCTTTTTTGTAACTTTTCATAATTTTATGTGGATTTTACTTATCCGGTACCTGCATCATTAAAATAAGATCAACAAGCTCGTTTTAGACATTTGCATTTACTATTTATTACATCATTTCAAACAGGTATAAAGACCTATCTTTTGTCGAATAAAGTCAACCGATAAAATGAAATAAGGTCTTTTTTCATAATGAAGGAGTGGGCTAATATGAAAATTTCTACCTGGCTTAAAACGATGAGTGGATTTTTTATTTTTCTGACGGTCCTGAACGGAATTAGTATGTATAACCTTCAAAAGAGCGTAGCGCAGGAACGCGTCGCTGTAAAAAGGCAAGTAGAATTCAAGCAATTAGGTATCGATTTAGCCAACTCTTCGGACTATTTGACTAACGAAGCAAGAGCTTTCGTGCAGTTCGGAAATAAAGTCCATTATGACAACTATTGGAAGGAAGTAAACGAGACCAAAACGAGAGATCATGTAGTGGAGAAATTAACTGAATTGGGTGCGCCCAAAGAAGAGCTGGATCTTATATCACAGTCAAAACAAAATTCGGATACTCTTGTCAAAACAGAAAGTGCGGCAATGAAAGCTGTGGAAGGCAAAGATTTTACCAAAGCCCGGGAACTCATGTTTGACAGCAATTACGATGCAAACAAAAAGATCATCATGAAGCCGCTGCAGCAGTTTCAACAAAAGATGAATACTAGAGCGGAAAATGAAGCAAACGCTGCAAAGCAAAAAGCAAGCTTGATGCTTACGGCAACTGTTCTTTTACTTATAATTACATTTGCAGCATTACTTGCAATACTTATTATTATTTTTGTTAAGTTAAAACCGCTTAAGTTAGTCAATGAAAAAATCGCCGAAATTGCGAAAAACGGGGGTGATCTTACCGGAAGACTGGATTACTCCGGCAGGGATGAAATCGGAGAAATCTCAAAATCCTTAAATGCTATGTTGGAGACTCTGCAATCCATTATTAAAGATGTCCGCGATACCTCCCGTAGTGTATTGAGTTCGTCGAGTAAACTGGTTGAAAATACGAAAGAAACTGCAAGTGCAACAGAGGAAATTACGAGACAGGGAGCCAGTATTGAGCGAGGGGCGGCAACATCAGTGCAAAGCACACTTGATGCTTCACATGCAATCAATGAAATGTCTACAGGTGTGCAGCGTGTCGCCGAATCCGCAGAGGATCTTGCTGATGCCGCAACGGAGACGGAGAAAGAGGCAGCAAGCGGTGTGAACTTTATACAGCAAGTTAGCAAGCAGATGGCCCAAATTAGCGATTCTGTAAGTTCTACTGTAGAAATCGTATCTAATTTGAAAGAACGCTCTTCTCATATTGAAAAAATTGTTAGCACCATCACAGAAATATCGAGTCAAACGAATTTGCTTGCGTTAAATGCTTCAATTGAAGCGGCAAGAGCAGGCGAACATGGAAGAGGCTTTTCGGTAGTGGCCAGCGAAATCCGAAAGCTGGCAGAGCATTCCTTTACTTCAACAGGACAAATATTCGAATTGCTTCAAGATCTTGTGAAAGACTCTCAAGAAACTGAACGTGCGATGCAGCAAGTGACGGGAGAAGTATTGACAGGCCAAAAGAAGATGGAAGAAGCAATCGAATCATTTGAAAACATTTTGAAATCCACTCAGAGAGTTGCTTTGCAAGTTCATGAGGTTTCTGCTATCAGCGAACAAATGGCGGCAGGCTCAGAAGAAATTGCAGCATCTGTTTCCGAAATGGCAACTGTAGCTGAAGAATCGCTTACAGGAGTTAAAGCTGTGAACACTATGACTGCCAAGCAAAACTCCTTAGTTCAGGAGGTTGCTTCACTTACTGACTTGCTTAGCAAAGATTCTCAAAGCTTGGAAGCTCTCGTTACGAAGTTTAAAGTATAAAATGAATTGCTCGTATGTGATAAAAATCTAGTTAAAGCCGCCCGATACGGATGACTTTAGAACATGCTGTTACAGACAGCACGGTGAACCACATGATGCCTAAGTCACCTCATGAAATAATCTCAACATCATGCGGTGGAGGATAGTGGTTTTGTATAGCCATGGCTCCTCCTCATAATTGTACAACCTTGATAGATTATTAAGTAATCCAACTTTATCACGACAGTGGCCAAGCTGATTACAGAAGAAAAAAGAGCAGTGGACACAGATGATCATCTGTGTCCACTGCTCTTTTCCTTAAAAGATTCTTGGTTATGGTATTGAGCTAGTTATGAATGTAATAATAGGGAATTAGAAAAAACAGCCAGAGGAAGTCTCTTCCTCTGGCTGGCTGGTTTGTTTTGTTCTAAAGAGTTTCTCTCCCATGAGGGGAGTACATCATTGGTTATGGATGTTGAATTTCTTAATATTGTCCTCCAGATCCTTAGAAAGTCCCTGCAGCTGAGTCAGATAACCTGCTATGTCATCAATCGTAGCCAGCTGTTCCTCTGCTGCCGCGGACACCTCTTGGGTAATGGCAGCATTCTCTTCCGTAATCGCTGAGATACTGGTGAAAATGTCTGTGAGTTCATGGCGTTTTTCAACCATCAACTGGACCTGGCCGTCAACCTGGTTTGTCATTTCCATTTGGCTGTTCACGGACACCATAATATCGTTAAAGATGGATTCGGTTTCTCGAACCGCCGTTTCCTGGTCTATAAATAGTTCGCGGGATGTGCCCATGGCCTGAACAGCCGCTCCCACCTGGTTTTTTACAGTTGAAATAATGTGACTGATATTATTCGCAGCAGAAGCTGATTGCTCCGCGAGCTTGCGGATCTCGGCAGCTACCACAGAGAATCCCCGCCCATGTTCACCTGCTCTTGAAGCCTCGATGGACGCATTTAGAGCCAGCAAATTTGTCTGACCGGAGATTTCAAGAATCGTACCGAGTATGCCGCTGATTTCACTAGTACTACCACTCACATGATGAATAGCTTGTGCTGTTTCCTCAGAAGCTCGTTGTGTGCTGTTAAATTTCCCTACTAACTCCTGTACAATGACGATACCGCGTTGGTTCAATTCCGCTGTACGACGAGCAAGATCCAGGATATCCTGAGCGGATGCAGTAACTTGATCGATCGCTCCGCCGAGCTGTTCAACTTTTTCAGAGCCCTCCATAACATTGTTAGCTTCATCACTAGAAGCGGAAGCAAGTTGAATGATGGACTCGGTAATGAGTGAGGAAGCATTTTGTGTCTGATCCATGCTGTCTGTAAGTTTATCCGCCGATTGAGAAACAATTTTCCCCGAAGTAGAAATGCCGCCGATCATGTTCTGCATATCCTGCTTCATCGCATCAATAGCCCGTACCATGGTGCCTACTTCACTTCGCTTGTTCAGCATAGATTGCGGAATATCGACCGCCAAGTCACCACTGCCGATTTGCTGCAAATACTGAACAGCCGCATTTAACGGCTTCGTAATCGCGCCAGCTAAATACAAAGCTACTCCGATAGCGATAACAGCGATAACAACCATGATGAGGAAAATAATGTTTTGGATCGCATTGACTGATTCCGCCACTTCACTCTCGTCCATGATTGCAATATATTTCCAACCATTCTCCGGTGATACGTAGACACTAGCATTGTAGTTCTCCTTATTCAAGGTGATGTCCAAATTTTTACCTGCCAGTTTGTCAATGTCAGCAAATTCGGCTATACCCAGAGCCTTTAGATTTGTAAAGTTGATTTCCGGGTTCTTAGGATTTGCGAGGATCGTACCGGTTTGGTCTGCCAAGATGACATAGCCGGCTTTACCGATCTTCATGTTATTGATGGTATCGGTCAGAAAGTCCAAACTTACATCTACACCTTGGACACCAACGATGTTACCTGTGTCATCCTTAATGGTAACCGAAGAGCTGACGATCGGTGTACCTGTAGTAAAGGCAGCGTAAGCACCCGAGCGTACAATTTTGTCGGGATTCTCAACCGCCTGGGTGTACCAGGCTCTTGATCTCGGTTCAAATTTATCGGTGGAAGTACCATCCGGCCATTGTATGTATCCGCCATCCTTTGTTCCCAAATAGATATAAGGCACATTTAGATGTGTCTTAGAATATTCCAAGAAAAAGTTATAAATCTTAGCTTCTATACCTCCATTTTTAGCTGGAGTCATCTGAAGAGTTCCATCTGCTCCTACTACATCCACATAAGAGGTGATGGAACTGTCAATCTTCTTGACGAGTGAGCTCTTTGCAAAGTATTCAACCGATTCATTCACGGTAGTAAAGTACAAGTCTATAGCACCGCTAACTTGTTCGATTTCCTTTCGAGTTGCATCATAGAAATCCTCCGTCATATCCTCCTTAACTTGCCGGTTGATCCCGAGTCCCATTGATAATGTTGACAGCAATACCAGGACCACCATCGTAACCAATAGTTGAAGCTTTAGATTCCACTGTAGTTTCTTTCTCAAGTTGTTTCTCCTCCATCTTGTTATGTAAACATGAATTTTGTCTATACATAACTATCGGTAAAAGGATGGCTTTTGTTATATATTGTCGAATTCCATTCATTTATTCAGAAGAAATGACGATAACTGTTACAGGGAGAGAAAATGAGCATTAAGAACTAATTAAAAAAAAGACATCAGGAGGCAAGACACTTGAGAAAAAAATATATAAACTTCAAAGCTTTACTAGCTATTTTGCTAGTTTTCTCGATTTTGCCATGGAATCATGCAAATGCCGAAATAGCAAAAAGTACGTTTGATCCGTTTGAGAAAAGCATCGATGAAGTCACAAAAGCTCTGGACACAAAGCAAATTACATCGGAAGAGCTTGTGGAATACTATCTGAAACGTATTGAAGCCTTTGATAAACAAGGCCCTGTTATAAATTCTATTATTACGGTTAACAACCAAGCTCTTGAAACAGCAAAGGTACTCGATACCGAGCGAAAATCGAAAGGACCAAGAAGCAAGCTTCACGGCATTCCTTTTGTCGTAAAGGATAACTATGATGTGGTTGGCATGCCGACCACAGCTGGGGCTGTAGCTCTGAAGAATGAAAACCCTACTAAGAATTCATTCACCGTACAGAAGCTTATCGATGCCGGAGCCATTGTAATTGCTAAAACAAACATGTCCGAGCTCGCCGCTTCCTATGGCAGACTGGGCTATAGCTCCATGGGCGGTTTGACAATTAATCCTTACAATCTGAACCGTGATGCTTCCGGTTCCAGCAGCGGTAGTGCAGCAGCGGTAGCGGCTAACTTTGCAGTATTCGGACTTGGAACGGATACTTCCGGTTCCGTCAGAGGTCCAGCCAATGTTACCGGGCTAGTAGGTATCAGACCAACTATGGGATTGACTAGTCGCAGCGGCGTTGTCCCTTCTTCCCTTTCTTTGGATGTAACTGGTCCTTTGGCACGTAGTGTCGAAGACGCTAGCTTAGTGCTTACTACGATGGCTGGAACAGACAAAGCAGATTATGCGACAAAATCCGCGAACCGCTATGTTCAAGACTACGCCAAAGCACTGAACGCTTCTTCGCTGAAGCAGGCGCGTATCGGTGTGGCGACTGACTTCTTCGGCGGCAATGATGAAGTAGATGCAATTACGAATCAAGCGATTGCTAAAATGAAAAGCATGGGAACGGAAGTAGTGCCTGTCACATTCTCCAAACAAACCAAGTACCTCTGGACTCCAGTTCTTGGACCGGTCGGGGATGCGGAATTCAAAATACAGTTTGAAAAATATTTGCGCTCGCTTCCTGCCGGTGGACCTAAAACGCTGCGAGAAGTAATCGATATTAGTGAATCTCCTGAAGTATTGAACTCGGCAACACCTGTTAACCCTGCTCGTTTAGAAGGCTTGAAGACAGCATTGGCTAAAGCAGATACTCTATATTCCAACGAGTACAAGAAAATCGTTAAGAAAGAAATGCCGGAGACCCGTAAAGAAATTGAAATGATTATGAAGAAAAACAACCTGGACGCAATCGTCTTCCCTACGATGGCCTGCCCTGCTTCCAACCGCTTTGACAAAGAAGACCCTACTTATGTCTGCAATGCGTATGATACTTATGCAGCGAGCTACGTAGCATCTGCTACAGGTTTCCCTGAAGTAACCGTACCTGCGGGAACGGTAAAAGCAGGCGTACCGGTGGGCATCTCATTCTTGGGAACAGCATACAGCGAGCAAACGCTGCTTAACCTAGCTTATTCCTTTGAGCAAGCTACGAAAGCAAGAACAGTTCCTGTACATACACCGAATTTAAGACCATAACTGGATTACAGCATCTGCAAATGCCCTTTCTCTCCCTTTCATCATGCAGGCTGCAGCTGCAATTGAATAGAAACAGCTCAGCTCCACTGCATTAAACTGTACCCTATCGAGTAGACACTTTTAAAAAGTCTCTCGGTAGGGTATTTTTGTTTATAGCAAGAAAATGTTCACAGATAAAGAAATCAAGCAGTTAACTAACAATCCTTATGTGAGGAACATGTCTTCAAAGGCAATTACGTATACGGATGCGTTTAAGCAATTGTTTATCTCAGAGAATAACATGGGCAAGCTGCCGAGAGAATTATTTGAAGAATGTGGTTTTGACGTAACCATCATTGGAATCCAAAGAGTTGAATCCTCAGGAAAGAGATAGCGTGCGAGCTACTAGGAAAACGGAATCTTAGGTTTGCAGGATACAAGAAGCCCAGCATCAGGAAGACCTCTTAAACGGGAGCTTACGCTCGAAGAGAAGCAGGCCAAGCTGGAGGCTCGATAATATTCTTATATCCTTAAGTGGTTGTCTCTTCACAGTATATTTAACGTATTTTTCCATCCAATGCTCCAGAAATTCAGAGAGCGTCATCTTTATAGTCTGTACCAATAAATTGCGCTGCTGGTTATATTCGAATTGATTTAGCAGTTTCTGTGCTTCAGCTTCCGAGGACAATGGACTACTGATCCCCCTAGCAATAGGGTAGCCAAAATAGTCCGGACTACATTTGGACTACATTTTCTATCTATAGACGTAAAAACCCCGCTCTGGGAGCGGGGTTTTCGATGGAGCCGAGGGGAGTCGAACCCCTGTCCGAAGATAACGGCACATAAGCTTCTACGAGTGTAGTCACAGTTTTGATGTCACCCGAGTATCGCCCTATTCATTTACAAAAAATTAATCAAACCCTAGACGGTTGAACAATCCTCTCCTTCCATACGGAATAGAATAACCGTATCAACGAAGAGGGGTGAGGAATATCAAAACGTTTAGGGCTTTCTTGAAAGGAAGAAACGAAGTACCACCTGTAAGGACAATTTCTACTGGAAATACTATTATTCAGCTTAACCGTGCTGGTGATAAATTATTTTTTAGACTTGTCATCCGAAATATAAACCGAGTAACCCAAGCCCATATTCATCTTGGACGAAGAAATGAAAACGGTCCTATAGTCGCCTTTCTATTCGGCCCGTCGAAATTTGGAATTTCTGTAAGACGAGGAGTTATTCGCGGGACTCTGACTCGTAATGATTTAATCGGCCCTCTAGATGGAAAGACGATCCGCGATCTAGTCCGTGAATTTGAAAGAGGCAATGCTTATGTCAATGTACACACCATACAAAATCCAAATGGAGAAATCCGCGGCCAAGTTACTTCGTAAATTGTACATGAATAATTGAAATAAACGTGTTCCTCACGTAGAAAGTACCTTCACGCTGGTCGCAGAATCAATCTGCTATCCACATACAAAAAGCACCGATCTAGTGGATCGATGCTTTTTGCAATGGAAGGGTATTGAGCCGAGGGGAGTCGAATCCCTGTCCGAAGATAACGGCACATAAGCTTCTACTAGTGTAGTTACAGTGTATAGAATCCATGCTTTCTTAAACAACTAATCTATAACTTTCATGCGTGATCATAAGCCTTACAAAGCTAGAGAGATGATTTGCTTAATAAGAGTGAATCATGGATTCGTCTTCAAAGAGCAAATGATCGATCTTTTAAGCCTCCACCTGCTTCTTGAGCTGTGAGGGTTTGCTTTTTTAAAAATGCTTGAGCCTCTTCGTTGGTATTGGTAAGCGTATAGGTTAGTTTATCCGTGCACTGATCCTGGAACGCTCATAATGACACCAAATTACCGTTTGATCCACTCGGCGACGAAAGAGTCTAGGTGTACCGGGCTTCAAATTTGCGGGCTGTTGCTGTTCGAGCATCGAGGCTCACTGACGACGTTGTTCCTCCGTAAGTTTTTTGGTTGTCTAGGAGAACGATTCAGGTTCAAACTAGTCATACCTTGCGTTTGATAGGTTTGCCTTTAAATTCTTATGGTTTTCCTGCTCATTCTTCAAGACCTAATAGTTAAAAATGTTAGTCGTCACGCATTTCTTCAACTCCAAAAACTAACCTAAAACGAAAAAACACCCTAAAGGTAATTTTAATCAGTATTTTTAATAGATTGTTTCAAAGAATGGATAGTATTAGTTGAATGGAAAATTTTTAAAGGATGTAAAACTGGATACATGTGATTTTGGACTTCAAGTCCTCCCTCGGCTCATATGGAGTATCAGTGAAGACTGAACGCTTTCGTATTGAGAAACCCTCAAAAACGCCTAAAATATTTAATATAATCCAAATAAAAAAATAGATGTATTTTTTGGTATATATGATATATTTGGTAACGGGTTGGCCGACCAAATATTGATAACGAAGTTGTTATTATGAAAAAAACAGCCAAAATCTTGCTGGGAGCATTGTTATTATCAAGTGCAATCTCTACATCTGCTTTTGCAGCATCAGAAGACACTGAGGTTACCGGACACTTTAGAGCACCTGTTGAAACATATGATGAAGATGGCAGGTTATACATTGATGGTATCCTCTACGCCCCCTACGCCTCACAAGAAGATCTAGAACAGACTTCTGAGCCCTCTGTTAGTAATCGCATTTCATTATTAGCTACACCTACAAACACCTCGATTATGGAAGGATCAGAGACATATTATTCAGGACAAAATATGGATACTTACAACAATGATTCTGATAGTAAAATTAAAATCACCCTTCAAACAAGCTCTTCATTAACCACAACATTAACTGGCAGCCTTGAATATTGGTTTTCTGCTGTTGCAAAGGCATCCATGAGTTTAGCTGTAGGACAGACTTTTTCCAAAACATTCACTCAAGAGTTTACTACTGAAGGATATCATGTTTACTCTTTAAAAAGTGCTGTAAAAACCATTAAGCGTAATTATGTATATTACGATACTGCATGGATCATCGAAACATTCCGTTCTTCGAGCATTGATTTAAATGGAGGCTCTGAGTTTTGGTTCTGGTGTAATCCTATTCCTCACTAAATAGAATGAACAGAGTGGTGGCCACTTTAAGTAAAGTGGCTTCTCTTTTAATATTAAACAAGGATGTGTGCGCTATTGAAACGTTTACTTACTATAATGTCTCTAGTTCTAATTGTATTTATAGCTGTGTCTTGCACTTCGCAGAAAAATATTACAAAAAAAGATCAAGTTGAAGATACTATTCTTAAAAAGATTCAATCATATACACTTAATGAATCAAATTATCTTCTGTTTGTGGAGAGCCCCACAACGGCTAATAAAAAAATCACTCTTTTCCTACCATATTCTGTAGACAATATGAATATTAAAGAAATTTCTCTTATTCAAGATAATGAGCAGGTCACCAATAAAACTACTGTTAATTCTCCTAACATTCTTGATAACAAACTTTACTTTACTTTGAATGAATTTATACCTTCTTTTAATAAAGCACAACTAACTCTTGATAATGGAAGAACTGTTATAATTAATACGGGTCAATACATTTTACAAAAGTATATATCACAAGAAAATATACCCGAAAACAAACTTAAGTTCCTTGATTCAGGAAATTTCCAAAATAAATTAGGCAAAATCACTTATTCTGCTCAATTTAATTACAAAGAGAAAAGTGCGGAGCAAGATGTTGATATAATTCTTCCTGATGATTTAATTTCTCTACGTAAGACTATTGATTTTGAACAAGTCAGTGTTAGTGATACTTTAGCCACATTTAAATTGGGCCTGAGTTTTCCTAAGAGCGAGTTCACTAAACTGCATGTAAATTCCTTAACCTTTGAAGTATTATGGTTTCAGAAATATAGTGATAAGAATGCAGTGATTTTAATTGGATCCATTCCTATTACATTCAATGATTACCAATAGCATAACACTTAAATGAACAGGAAATCTCTCCCCCTTCTTTTCACCTACATCCAGCGATTTTCATGCGGCAAAATTCAAGATAATGAGAATACAAATAGTAGCAGGTTAATCTATTATGATAACAAGCTGACTAACCATTTTTTAAAAAATATTTAAAAGTAAAAAAGACACCTTTAGGGGTGTCTTTTACTTTTACTCCATATGGAGCCGAGGGGAGTCGAACCCCTGTCCGAAGATAACGGCACATAAGCTTCTACGAGTGTAGTCACAGTTTTGATGTCACCCGAGTATCGCCCCGTAACCGGCTATACGTTGGGTCAGCCTGATTATCTTCTTCCGTTGACCCCAGGCGGAGACCAGACGGCGTATCCCACTACTTGTTAGCCCCTATCCCTGTCACATGGGCGATGCAGGGTAGAAGCACGCGCGCAGTTTCTTAGGCTGCGAAAGCGTAGTTGTTTTGTTGTTTGCCGTTTAATAGGCTTTAGCGTTGATGAAGCGGACGCGTCCCCACTACTCGCTACTCATGCTCGAACTACCCCCGTCGAATCCAAGAACGGCCCCTCATTAAAAAGGGCGCTTCGGATCAAGCGGATCTTCCAAGCAAGAGAGATCCAATCCACAGCTTCTTCTTCAAGAAGTCTGTAACGAAGCAATAATCTTACTTACTCAGTATAGCACATTTATCAATACTTTAACACGTGGGTTAAAGGAATTGAAGGTGGAAACTGGAACTCATTTGAATCGTCTACTACACCTAGATTATCTGGCGATCTTTTGCTTCTCACGCAATACACGCTGGATATCACGCTGAGCATCACGCTTAGCAGCAGAGTCACGTTTATCGTACTCCTTCTTACCTTTACCAAGACCAATCAATAGCTTCGCATAGCCATTTCGCACGTAAACCTTAAGTGGCACAATCGTAAATCCATCCCGCTTGGACAAGCCCAGCAGTTTATGAATTTGCTCCTTATGCATTAGCAATTTACGTGTGCGAGTCGGGTCAGTAGGGTTAGCACGATTACCTTGTTCAAAAGGGCTGATATGCATGTTGTGAATCTGAATCTCACCGTTACGGATCGTAGCAAAAGCATCTCCAATATTAGCGCGGCCATTACGCAGCGACTTGATCTCTGTGCCTGTCAGCACCAAGCCAGCTTCATAAGTATCCTCGATAAAATAATCATGGGAAGCTTTTTTGTTCTGGGCAAGTACTTTCCCGTCTGCTTTTTTACCCATGAGAATCACTCCTTGAATCATATTCATAAGTTAAAGGAACCATGTCTCTCTAATCTTAACCGACATAGTCATCGAACGTCTGATCTATATTGTAACAAATGGAATCGATTGTACGCAAGGAAGGATCAGGTAATCCTATCTCATCCATTTTGACAACTGTTTGTCAGTAAGATTACCCAATAGTTAACTTTAATTACATTTGTTTACGAAATGGACGTTTGTGTTGCGATATTGCCCATAAACACAATCGCCTCTTAACCAATTCAATTCGTTCTCTATCCCCCCGACGCTAACGATAAAACTATATAAATGTACTTATTACATCTATTCAGCTTATTTAGACGCTCGAAGGTTGTTTAATTGTACTTTCTGCAGTTAAAAACTTGAAATCATGCCGTTTTGAAGATACTGGTCAGATTTAGATGTACAAAGTGCAATTAAAATAAGCATCGTGATAATATTGGTCACTTTGCTCCAATTCATATATCATATTGACAAAACTGCGCTGTCACAAAGCTTCTGACTAGTACTAAACAAACTTGTGATAGCCTATAGTCTCGGTCAGAAGAATTTCACACTTGAGATGAAAAAAAAATTAAAAAAGCACCGCCCCCATCAAAAGGGGCGGTGCTTAATCTTGTATCATAGAGCTACGAAACGTAGCCCAAAAACGTTATTTATTTCTTCTTTCTCTTACGAGGAGCTCCGTCTGGAGCGCTACCTGTAGTGTCACTACGTTTAGAAGTGGCTTGTTCCGACGTCTGAATGTTGCCCGGTGTCACGGATTGACCGATGAAAACACCGCTTTTGTTCTTCTTTTTCCGGCGACCTTTACCTGTTGGAGCGCCGCCACGGCCTTCTCCACCACCAAAGTTACCGCCGCGGTCCTCACGGCTGCGGAACTTCGTGCTGCCGTCCAGACCGCGAACTTCGCCGCCGGAAGACTCGGACGCAGGAACGCCGTATCCGCCTTTGCCGGAGCCAAAGCCGAAGCTGATGCCGCGTCCACCACCGGCACCGCCGTTGTCACCGCCGCGGCCTCGCCCGCCGCTGCGCTCACGTGGCGCGCCTGCGTTGCCGCCGGCTTCACCCCCGCGCTCTGCGCCGGTGCTTCCGCCCGGCGTCGTAACTACCCGGCTCGCGTCCTCGCCGGCATTACGCCCGCGCTTCCGCTTTCCGCGTCCGCCCGGTGCGCCAACACCGGCCGCTTCGCGCGGCCCTTCACCGGCGCGCACACCAGCGCCCGGCTTGCCCTTGCCCGCGCCTACAGCAGCGCCGGGCTTGCCTTTACCGCCGCGGCCCTTGCTGCCCGCGCCGCCTTTACCCCCGGCTGGCGCCTTGAAGCCGCCGCCACCTGGACGGCCGCCTTTGCCACCGCGGCCGCCTCCAAAACCACCGCCGCGATGCTCGCCTGGCGCGCGTGGTTTCATATCGACCAACTCGAAATCGATCGTGTGGTCATCCATATTTACCTTGGCGACTCGAATCTTTACCTCGTCGCCAATACGGAACACCCGTGATGTGCGCTCGCCAATGAGCGCCATATGGGCCTCGTCAAAGTGATAATAATCGTCGCTCATTGCACTGAGACGGATAAGGCCTTCGACAGTATTATCCAGCTCTATGAACATTCCGAAGCTGGTCACACTGCTGACCATAGCCTCGAATTCCTCGCCTACTTTATCCTGCATGTATTCAGCTTTCTTCAGCTGCTCCGTATCGCGTTCTGCTTCTACCGCTACACGTTCACGTTCCGAGGACTGCTGAGCAATGTCAGGCATCCGGCCGGCCAAATAATCATGTCGTTTCTGACTCAGCGCCCCCCCGTTCTCAATCACTTCACGCATTACGCGGTGAATGACCAGATCGGGGTAACGGCGAATCGGAGAAGTGAAGTGGGAATAGTATTCTGCTGCAAGTCCGAAATGGCCTGTGCTCTCTGCATCGTATTTCGCCTGCTTCATGGAGCGCAGCATCATTGTGCTAATAACGGTCTGCTCTTTAGTCCCTTGGATTTGCTCCAACAGATCCTGCAGAGCACGCGGATGAACCGAATTGCCACGGCCCTTCACGTGATATCCGAAATTGGCCGCAAAAGCCATAAAATTCTGCAGCTTCTCAGGGTCCGGATCTTCGTGAATCCGGTAAAGGAACGGGACCTTCAACCAATGGAAATGCTCAGCCACCGTTTCATTTGCCGCGAGCATAAATTCCTCGATAATCTGCTCGGCTACAGAACGCTCACGCTTTACAATATCTACAGCCTTGCCGTTCTCATCCACGATGATTTTGCTCTCTTCAAAGTCAAAATCAACCGCACCCCGCCGCATCCGTGCATCACGCAGCTTCATCGCTAATTCTTTCATGAGACGGAAATCATCAATTAGGGGACTATAGCGCTCCAGCAATTCGGGATCTTCATCCTCCAAAATTTTGCGAACATTGGAATAAGTCATTCTTTCCTTGGTGCGAATCACACTTGTAAAGACATCGTGCTTCACGACCTTCATTTGTTCGTTAAATTCCATCTCACAGGACATCGTTAAGCGGTCTACCTGCGGATTCAAACTACAAATTCCGTTAGACAAACGGTGAGGAAGCATCGGGATAACCCGATCCACTAAGTACACACTACAGCCCCGATCATAGGCCTCTTTATCGAGCTCAGAGCTCTCACGCACATAATACCCTACATCCGCAATATGCACGCCTAGCTTGTAATGTCCGTTCTCCAGCCGCTGAACATTAACCGCATCATCCAGGTCCTTAGCATCTTCGCCATCAATCGTGACAATGTTTAGTCCGCGCAAGTCGCGTCGTCCCTGCTCAGCAATTTCCTCTTCTGTGATTGAATCCGGAGCGTTGTCCGCTTCGTTCATCACTTCAGCGGGAAATGCCTCTGGCAGCTGATGCTTACGGATGATAGATAGAATATCAACTCCTGGATCATCCTTATGACCCAGGATCTCAATAATTTCGCCTTCTGCCGCTGATCGTCCTTCTGGATAATTCACGATACGTACAACGACCTTTTGACCGTCTACCGCCCCCATGAAGGATTGCTTCGGAATAAAGATATCACGATTAATCCGTTTATCATCAGGCAGCACAAAGCCATAGGTCTCCATGTTTTGAAATACGCCTACTGTCTGTAACACGCCACGTTTTACAATACGTTCTACTTCACCTTCCATACGTCCGCCGGACGGACTTTTAGAGGTAATACGGATTAGGACGATATCTCCATTCATAGCTCCCTTAAGATCATTCGCATGGATATATACGTCAGGATGATCACGATCATCCGGGATAAGAAAAGCGAAGCCTTTCGCATGAGCCTGTAACCGGCCTCTCAGTAAATCCATCCGTTCCGGCACGCCATAACGTGCATTCCGAGTTAGTACAATTCTTCCGTCCTGCTCTAATTCAATTAGTAGTTCCTCGAACTTTTTAAACCCTGTGCTATCTTCTAGAGCAAAATGGCTTACCAGCTCTTCATAGGTCATTGGTTTATATGCAGTTTCCCGCATGAAATCGAGTAATATTTCTTGTGTTATCATGTTCGTCACCCCAGCCCTCCGCGGCTCCAAGCCGCTGGCAAATATGTATGTCTTGTCCTGCTCTGTAATAGTGCCAAGTAAAATTTACCTTTACCTACTTCATACCCTAGTATACACGAAATCAATCCTGCGCATCCCTGTTACTGTTATCCAAAGGTAAACACAGTACGAAATTTCATTCAAAAGTGAAGAAAACGAGTTTATTACGGCTCTAACGTACCGAATCTTATTCTTTCTACTATGCAAAGAAAAGCACCTACAGGTGCTTTATCTCCTTTTATTATAACAAAAAAGCCTTCGCTCTATTCCATTCAGAACAGAGCGAGGGCTTACTGTAGGTACTTTAGTCAATGAAAACAGCAGCTAGAATCGCCATAATGAAGAATCCTGCAGCAAGTCCAACCGTTACACGTTGTAGTACGAGTTCCATACCACGAGCTTTTGTTTTACCAAAGAGATGCTCAGCACCGCCGGAGATGGCACCGGAAAGACCCGCGCTTTTCCCCTTTTGCAGAAGAACGACCGCAATAAGACCGACGGAAAAAATCAGGAGCATAACTTTCAAAAAGATATCCATTCACTTCCACCTCCTACGCCTAAGCATCACTATCTATGGTAATTGAGGTTATCACGATACATAAACAGTATTCTTATTTTATCATAGCAGTGCCAGT
>NZ_LCZJ02000043.1:0-47506 GCF_001012825.1 Paenibacillus etheri | reverse complement strand
AAAAAAAAGCCCCGCCATAATGGCGGGTCTTCGTACTCTGCTATAAAAGCAGATTATCTTTTAAGGTTGTAGAAAGATTTCAGGCCGTTGTATTGAGCCAATTCACCCAACTCGTCTTCGATGCGAAGCAATTGGTTGTATTTAGCAACACGGTCTGTACGGGAAGGAGCACCTGTTTTGATTTGACCAGCGTTAGTCGCAACAGCGATGTCAGCGATTGTGCTATCTTCGGATTCACCGGAACGGTGAGAGATAACTGCTGTGTAACCAGCACGTTTAGCCATTTCGATAGCATCGAAAGTTTCAGTCAATGTACCAATTTGGTTAACTTTAACCAAGATGGAGTTACCGATACCTTTTTCGATACCTGTTGCAAGACGCTCAGTGTTTGTAACGAACAAGTCGTCACCAACCAATTGAACTTTGTCTCCCAATTTTTCAGTAAGCAATTTCCAACCATCCCAGTCGTCTTCGGACATACCGTCTTCGATTGTAATGATTGGATATTTCTCAACCCATGAAGCAAGAAGATCAACATACTCAGCGGAAGTGTAAGATTTACCTTCGCCAGCAAGTGTGTATTTACCATCTTTGTAGAACTCAGTGGAAGCAACGTCCATACCCAAGAATACGTCAACGCCTGGTTTGTAACCAGCTTTTTCGATAGCTTCGATAATTGTAGTGATTGCTTCTTCATTCGAACCAAGGTTCGGTGCGAAACCACCTTCGTCACCTACAGCTGTGTTCAAACCTTTAGAACTCAATACGGATTTCAAGTTGTGGAAGATTTCTGCACCTACACGAAGAGCTTCTTTGAAGCTTGGAGCTCCTACAGGAAGAACCATGAACTCTTGAACGTCGATGTTGTTGTCCGCATGCTCACCACCATTGATGATGTTCATCATTGGTACTGGAAGAGTTTTAGCGTTGAATCCGCCCAGGTATACGTACAAAGGAATATCCAAAGCTGCTGCAGCTGCGCGAGCTACGGCCATGGATACAGCTAGGATTGCGTTAGCGCCCAATTTACCTTTGTTATGAGTTCCGTCCAAAGTGATCATCAATTTGTCGATGCCCACTTGGTCAAGAGCGTCCATACCAATAACTTCTGGAGCGATGATTTCATTTACGTTCTCAACAGCTTTCAGAACACCTTTACCCATGTAACGGGATTTGTCACCATCACGAAGCTCAACAGCTTCATGAGCACCAGTGGAAGCGCCGGAAGGAACGATAGCGCGGCCTTTAGCACCGGATTCAAGATAAACGTCAACCTCTACAGTAGGGTTACCACGGGAGTCAAGGACTTCGCGAGCATAAACATCAGAAATAATAGTCATTTTAGTTAATCTCCTTTAAACAATATTTTGGTTTTGATTGTTGAAGCTTAATCTTAGGTATTGTTTCCCTATTTGCGACTAGCGATCATGGATTGTCCGGTCATTTCCGCAGGTTGCGGAAGTCCCATCAGATCTAGAATAGTTGGTGCTACATCAGCAAGGATACCGCGATCGCGCAATACAACATTTTCATCTGTGAGGATGAACGGAACCGGGTTAGTGGTATGAGCTGTGAACGGACGACCGTTCTCATCAAACACCATGTCTGCATTACCGTGATCGGCGATAATGATCGCAACGCCGCCTTTGGCAACCACTGCGTCCACTACTTTACCAACGCACTCATCAGTTACCTCTACAGCCTTAATTGTTGGCTCCAGCATACCGGAGTGTCCAACCATATCAGGGTTTGCAAAGTTAAGGATAATAGCATCCTGTCTTTCCGCTTCGATTTCTGCTACGCAGGCTGCAGCCACTTCGTAAGCACTCATCTCAGGTTGAAGATCATAAGTTGCTACTTTAGGAGAGTTGATCAAGATACGAGTTTCTCCTGGAAGTTCCTCATCACGTCCACCACTGAAGAAGAACGTTACGTGCGGATATTTCTCAGTTTCCGCGATGCGCAGTTGCTTCTTGTTTTGTTGAACAAGTACTTCACCCAATGTGTTATCCAGGTTCTTCGGTGAATAGGCTACATAACCTTGTACCGTTTCGCTGAAAGTAGTCAGGCATACGAAGTGCAAGTCTTGTGGGAACAAAGGCCCCCGGTCGAAACCGCGGAAATCTTGATTCGTGAACACTTGTGACAATTGAATAGCGCGGTCAGGACGGAAGTTGAGGAACACGACGGAATCACCGCTTTGAACCTGCGTCACCGGCTTGCCTTCACTGTCTACAATCACGCTAGGTTCAACGAATTCATCGAACACGGAATTTGAATAAGATGCAGTGATAGCTTGCAGAGCATCCGTGTATTTCGGGCCTTCGCCATAAACCATTGCGCGATAGGCTTTTTCTACACGATCCCAACGTTTGTCACGGTCCATTGCATAATAACGTCCGGATACCGTTGCAATTGTACCTACTCCAACTTCTTCAATCTTAGCAACCAGATCTTGAACAAACTTCTTACCACTATCTGGAGGTACGTCCCGACCATCCATGAAAGCATGGATATACACTTCGTGCATATCTTCTTTCTTAGCCAGGTCAAGCATAGCAAACAGGTGATTAATATGGCTATGTACCCCTCCGTCGGATACAAGAGCGTAAAGATGAAGCTTTTTACCTGTGTTCTTAGCATTTCTAACTGCGGCTACCAGTGTTTCATTATCGTAGAATTCGCCCTCACGGATCGATTTATCGATACGAGTCAAATCCTGGTATACAATCCGTCCTGCACCAATATTTAAGTGCCCTACTTCAGAGTTGCCCATTTGGCCTTCTGGAAGACCAACAGCTTCACCACAAGCAGTAAGGGTAGTATTAGGATATTGTTTCAAGTAACGGTCATAGTTAGGTTTGTTAGCTTGAGCAACGGCGTTGCCTTCTGTTGTTCCACGCAAACCGAAACCATCCATGATGATCAAAGCTACAGGTTTTGGAGCTGACATCTTACTTCGCCCCCTCAACCAATTGAACGAAGGAAGCAGGTTGCAAGCTGGCACCGCCAACAAGCGCACCATCGATGTCGCTTTGGCCCATGTACTCAGTTACATTCTCAGGCTTCACGCTGCCGCCGTATTGAATACGAACAGCTTCAGCTGTTGCTGCATCATACAGATCTTTTACAAGACTGCGGATGTAAGCAATAACTTCGTTAGCATCTTGGGAAGTGGAAGATTTACCTGTGCCAATAGCCCAGATAGGTTCGTATGCAATGACAACTTTTGCTGCTTGCTCGGCACTAAGTCCTTGGAATGCAGCTTCAGTTTGTACTTTACATACTGCTTTAGTTTGATCAGCTTCACGCTCTTCGAGCTTTTCGCCAACACATACGATTGGAGTGATACCGTGACGGAATGCAGCGTGCATTTTCTTATTCACGATTTCATCTGTTTCGCCAAAATAAGCACGACGTTCTGAGTGACCAATGATTACATAGTCTACGCCGAGATCGCTAAGCATTACACCACTGATTTCTCCTGTGTAAGCACCGTTATCTTCAAAGTGTAGGTTCTGTGCGCCAATCTTGATGTCTGTACCTTTTGCAGCTGCTACAAGTGCAGGCAGGTTAGTAAATGGAGCGCAGATTACAGTCTCAACGCCTTCTACTTCTGCTTTGCCTTTGATATCAGCGATAAAGCTTTCTGCTTCAGGAACTGTTTTGAACATCTTCCAGTTACCCGCAATAATTGGTGTTCTCATGAATTAAGTTGCCTCCTTCTATACGTCTTACTTGTCGTTCAGTGCTTCTACGCCAGGAAGCGCCTTGCCTTCCATGAACTCAAGGGATGCACCACCACCAGTGGAGATGTGATCCATTTGGTCAGCCAGATGGAATTTCTCTGCTGCTGCTGCGGAATCTCCGCCACCAATAACAGTGTAACCTTCAGTTGTTGCACAAGCTTTTGCTACTTCAAGTGTACCTTCAGCGAATTTATCGATTTCAAACACGCCCATAGGTCCATTCCAGACAACCAGCTTGGAGTTTTTGATAATATCGGCATAAAGTTCACGAGTCTTAGGTCCGATATCAAGTCCTTCCCAGCCTTCTGGGATTTCATTGTAATCAACAATCTTAGTGTTAGCATCTGCACCAAATTTATCAGCAACAACAACGTCTACTGGAAGCATGAAGTTTTTGCCAAGTGCTTTAGCTTTCTCAATAAATCCAAGAGCAACATCAAGTTTGTCGTTGTCTACAAGTGATTTACCAATTTCGAAGCCTTGAGCTTTGGTGAATGTATAAGACAATCCACCGCCGATCAGTACGTTATCAGCCAAAGACAGCAAGTTATCAATAACATCAATCTTGTCTTTAACTTTCGAACCACCGATGATTGCAGTGAAAGGACGCTCAGGGTTAGAAAGAGCTTTACCCAGAACGGACAATTCTTTCTCCATCAAAAGACCGGATACAGCCGGTAGGAAATGAGCGATACCTTCTGTCGAAGCATGTGCACGGTGAGCCGCACCAAACGCATCATTGACGAACAAATCAGCTAGTTCAGCGAATTGTTTAGCCAATTCAGGATCGTTCTTTTCTTCGCCTGGGTAGAAACGAACATTCTCAAGTACAAGTACGTCGCCTTCGCCTAGCTCAGCAATTTTTGCTTTTACAGCTTCGCCAACAGCTTCGTCAGCTTTAGCTACTGATTTGCCGAGAAGCTCGGACAAACGTTCAGCAGCAGTAGTCAAACGCATGGAATCTACGAATTGGCCTTTAGGACGACCCATGTGACTGGCAAGAATGATCTTCGCACCGTTCTCGATCAAATATTTAATGGTTGGAAGGGTTTCGCGAATACGAGTATCATCAGTAATCTTACCGTCTTCTACAGGTACGTTAAAATCCACGCGTACAAATACGCGTTTACCCTTTACTTCTACATCACGGACGCTCTTTTTGTTCATGATTAATTCCTCCACACCCAAAATTGTCTCTAGCAGGAAACAAGTCTAATAATTTTAGAAAGAGCGGAAACAATTAACTCCTGTTTCCGCTCTATTGATGTTGCTTATATCAAATCAATTACTTAGCGATTTTAGCGAATTTTTCCAAAGTACGGATCAATTGTGCAGTGTAAGACATTTCGTTGTCATACCAAGAAACTGTCTTAACCAATTGTTTGTCGCCAACTGTCATTACTTTAGTTTGAGTAGCATCGAACAGGGAACCGTAAGTGATGCCTACGATGTCAGAAGATACGATTTCATCTTCAGTGTATCCGAAAGAATCATTCGCTGCTGCTTTCATTGCTGCGTTGATTTCTTCAACAGTTACAGTTTTCTCAAGAACTGTCACTAGCTCAGTCAAAGAACCTGTTGCTACAGGAACACGTTGAGCTGCTCCGTCCAATTTACCTTTTAATTCAGGAATAACTAGACCGATTGCTTTTGCTGCACCAGTAGTGTTAGGAACGATGTTAGCTGCTGCTGCACGAGCACGTCTGAAGTCACCTTTAGCGTGTGGAGCATCCAAAGTATTTTGGTCGCCAGTGTAAGCGTGAATTGTAGTCATCAAGCCTTCAACAATAGTGTACTTGTCGTTCAATACTTTTGCCATTGGAGCTAGGCAGTTCGTTGTGCAAGATGCGCCGGAAATAACAGTCTCAGTACCATCAAGAATGTCATCATTAACGTTGTAAACGACAGTTTTCATGTCGCCAGTAGCTGGAGCGGAGATAACTACTTTCTTAGCTCCACCTTTCAAGTGTTTTTCAGCAGCTTCTTTAGTTGTGAAGAAACCTGTGCACTCAAGAACGATGTCAACACCAAGGTCGCCCCATGGCAATTCTTCAGGGTTGCGGTTAGCAAGAACCTTAACATCTTTACCGTTTACTTTGAAGAATCCGTCATGTACTTCTACTTCTCCATCAAAGCGACCTTGAGTTGTATCATATTTAAGCAAATGAGCAAGCATCTTAGCGTCAGTCAAATCGTTGATTGCTACCACTTCGATACCTTCTACATTTTGAATACGGCGGAAAGCAAGACGTCCAATACGACCAAACCCGTTAATTCCAACTTTAACACTCATTGAATAGTTCCTCCTAGAATTCGTTTTATTTATTCAAAACAGACCGTGAAGCCTGTCATGACAACAATGTTAAGTATAATGCAAGATATATGTTCTGGTGAGTTACGAGGATATCTGTAACTGATTGTCAATTCCCTTGCCTATTTCCACAGCAGCAGCCTCGTCCGTGACGAGTATATTCTCCTGCCCGAAACGCAGCATGGCATGAATGGCTTTGGCCTTTGGTTTGCCTCCAGCAATACCGATGACTGTCTCCGTCCGAACAATATCTTCTAGACGTAGTCCCATCGTAAGCATGGTATGGACAACCTTACCGTCTTCGTTAAAATAATAGCCAAAGGATTCGGCCACTGCTCCCTCACCCTGGATCTCTGAGACTGTAGTCTCATCCAGCTTGCGGCGGCGAGTCATTTCAATGGCATCCCCAATCCCATGTACAATAATACGCGAACTGCGAATGGTTTGTACAATCTCCCCAATATTAGAGTCAAGTGCTAATGACTGGTAAGCATCGCCACTAAGCAAATCAGGGACATGCAGCAACCGATAATTCGCTCCAACCCGCTTTGCCATTGTTGAAGCAATCGTGTTGGCTTGAATCTCCATACTCTCTCCTAATCCACCACGCGCCGGAACAAACCAAGCGTTCTTATAGGAAAGGGATAACGGCGGTGTCAGTTGATCAGCCATATCGGCAAGCGTTGATCCACCTGTGACAGCAACAATATCATCTGTACGAAGTACACTGAGCAGCGCTTTTGCACCTGCTCGGCCAAGCTCACGTTTGGTGAACGGCGATGATTCACAATCACCCGGCACCACAATAACTTTATCCAGACCATACGTTGCCCGAATTTTCTCTTCCAGATCATCCAGACCAAACAGGCTCTTAACGACCGGCTCTAGTAAATCAAGCAGTCTACGCCCGGCAGCGCTAATGCGCATACCAACGCTCTCGATCTCAATGAGCCCTTGCGATTTCAGAAGATCCGTCTCGGCACGCAGCACCCGCTCAGTCATATCAAGTGAAGCGGCAAGCGTTCTGCGTCCAATTATATCGGACAGCATGATCTGATGGAGAATCGTGTACCGTCTCTTAAGGGTTTCCATGAGATCAGGCAGAAGCTGCTTTTGGATATCTAATAAATTACGCATACTTTCACTCCTGCAACTTCGTCTTCCTCTATTCCCTTGTTCATGGTCTCAAAATGTCCCGGGTAAACTTTTTAAGTCCCACTCATATTCTAACCAAATTTTGCTCGAAGTGCAAGTCTTCCGAGAGTAGAATTCTCAAGCGCTTGTCTTCTTATACATTTATAAGATCGGGAAAGAGGTACAGCTCCTAAAACCTGTCATTAACAATCCAGATTCTATCACTGAGTGAAAGACAATGTACGCTTGTCCACCTTGAAGACAAGGGATAGAACCCGTGTACAGTATTATTAATTCATTGCAATTGCACAGAAATTGTAGTATAATCATTTTTGTTGCGCCCGTGGTCCAATGGATATGACGTAGGCCTCCGAAGCCTGAGATCCAAGTTCGATTCTTGGCGGGCGCGCCATTAATTTCACTTTCGTACATAATTTAGTAGTGCCTATACTACTACTTAACCAAAGAGCCGCGTGTCGGCTCTTTTTTTTGAATATAAGTTTGACTTTCTTTGACTTTTTGTTTGAATTTGTTTATCATGTGGGTAATACGGCAAGAGTAAAAATGAATACATTTGAAGAACCAATATCAAGGAGGTTTTCCACGTGAGTTATATTCCTATGGTAGTAGAACAGAGCAACCGCGGTGAGCGCGCTTATGACATCTATTCCCGCCTGCTGAAGGACCGCATCATTTTCCTTGGAACGGAGGTTAATGACGTGGTAGCCAATTCTATCATCGCACAAATGCTGTTCTTGGCTGCCGAAGACCCGGAGAAGGACATTCACCTTTATGTGAATAGCCCCGGCGGTTCCATTACTGCAGGTATGGCTATTTTTGATACAATGCAGTACATTAAACCGGACGTTTCCACCATCTGTGTGGGTATGGCTGCTTCCATGGGAGCTTTCCTACTTAACGCTGGCGCTAAAGGCAAACGCTTCGCGTTGCCTAACAGTGAGATCATGATTCACCAACCTCTGGGTGGTGCTCAAGGTCAAGCAACGGATATCGAAATCCGTGCCCGCCGTATCCTGAAATTGCGTGATAAGTTGAATCGTATTCTTGCAGAACGTACGGGTCAACCGCTAGAACGTATTGAGAAGGATACAGATCGTGATTACTTCATGACTGCTGCAGACGCGGCAACTTACGGTATCGTTGATAAAGTCATCGAGAAGACACTGCCTAGCGGTGTGTAAGCTATAGAACAACAACATAAAGAGGCAGTACCCTATCCACTTGATGGTTAGCGTACTGCCTCTTTACTTTTCAGACCACTGCTTCATACGAATCTCAATTAATTCAAACCGCCATACCCAAGCGCATCGAGTTTCTCAGCAATCACACGGTAGCCTCTACCATTTGGATGTAAGTGGTCAATCGATAAAAGCCCTCTCTCGTTTCCAGCAAACTCATTATAAATAGAAGCAAATCCACATACTCTGCTACTGTACTGAGAGGCATAGCGGTTAAACTGACGCACCCACTCTGTTGCACCCACTACCTGAGGATAAGGATTATACAGTCCCACAATCCGAATGATATAAGGTCTGCGCGTTCCAGCCTTCAACTGGAATAGAATACTCATAATTGCAGCGAAATTCTGTTTGCATTCTTGCAGTGATCTTCGCAGCTCTTTAGATAGATTTTCAGGTTGTC
Organism: Paenibacillus etheri; assembly: GCF_001012825.1. Lineage (GTDB taxonomy): Bacteria > Bacillota > Bacilli > Paenibacillales > Paenibacillaceae > Paenibacillus_AQ > Paenibacillus_AQ etheri. The sequence goes on along the minus strand of NZ_LCZJ02000043.1, from coordinate 38,650 downwards.
TAGCTGCAGCCTTCGCAGCATGGATTAAATCATTGCCACCAATGGATAGAGTGATAATGTCGGCCGCCCGAATGGCTTCGCGAGTCATTGAACTCCCCCGTAGCCGATGTTCCAATTCAGAAGTAGTCAATCCATTCACGCCCAAATTTGTAGAGGCTACATTAGAACGCAGTCTCCCTTCCGCCATTCTACGGTACACCGGTACAAAACCGTTACCTGGCAGAGCGCCAAATCCAGTCGTCAAGGAATCGCCAATTGCAGTGTATTGATAGCTCATAGCTCTCCCCCGTTCATAAACTAGTTCCTCCATTTAGCATATGAATTCGAGGTGATTCTGGTAAGGGGGAGATGTCCAGTGCTGTCACCAGCGGTTACGACTTCTCAATTTATTTTACAGCAGCAAATGGGCTACCGCCTTCCGGCAACAGTTCTTTGAAACTAAAGGTATATTCCGGGAACCCTGCAGCATAAGCTGTGTACATCAAGCCTATACCCCATTTGCGTACTATTCTTTTCGAAATATTCATCATATTATTTTCCCACCCCTTTCCAATTTATTAAACCTAATCTTAGAGTTTTTCACAAAAAAAAAGAGGCGTCCCCCACTATTACTAGTGGAAGATCCCCTCTCCTCTCTGCAATCATCTTGTTCTGCTACTATTTCAATTCATACATTACGCTTAGCTGTGTTGTAACTTTAACTACTCCTGGTTGAACGGATGTGCTTGCACCAGCATCTGCTGCAGCCATATCCATTTTTAGATTCTGTTCAAAATAAACCGGAGTGACATTGCCATCATTTTGGCTGACCGTGATTACTTGACCCAAGCTACGTTTAGCTGCCTTAGCAATAGCTCCTGCTTTAACATCTGCGTTCGCCATCGCCTTTTCAATCACCTGAGCTTCAAAGGCAGAAGTATCTTCCACGGAAAAACGTGCATTTCCGATATTATTTGCCCCTGCTGCAGATGCAGCGTCCAGCAATTCACCAACCTTAGTCAGATCTCTATAAGACACTAACAGTGTATGATTCGCGTTGTATCCTTTCACTTGCTGTCCTTCTTTTTCGCTATAGCTATAGTTGGGTTGCACATAAAATTGGGTACTTTGAATATCCTTATCTGCGATTTTCCAAGTCCCTTTCAGTAGTGTAGTGATCTTTTGAATTTTAGCAGCATTTGTTTTTTGCGCTTCTTGCGCGGTTGTAGCCGTAGTATCCACACCGATGGACAAGTATACAATATCCGGCTTGATGGACAATTCACCTTTACCTACTACACTAACGACATTTTTCTGCACATCATCTGCGTAAGCCTTTGCAGGACCTTGGAAGACACCGCTCATGCTAATCCCTCCAATTAACAAACTCCCTACGATCAACACTGAACCAATCTTCTTTACCAAACCTTTCATATTTGCCAGCCCCTTTCATCTTTTGTGATTTGTTATTATCCTCTAGACGAGTCTTTCTGGTAAATGTTGCACACTGAAAAACTATTTTTTGGTATTAAAAAAAGCCCCGAAGGGCTTTTGGTCACGCGATAAAAAGTCATTTCAAAAGATTATTGGTTCTCAAGCTCTTCTTTGCTAACGAGACTCGTCAAAGCGTTTACAGCTTGATCCGCGTCTGCACCATCCGCGCTGATATAGATCTCCGTGCCGGAACTGATCGCTAGGCTCATAATACCCATAATACTTTTGGCGTTTACTTTTTTATCGTCTTTTTCCACGAAAATCTCCGACGAAAACTTGTTAGCTTCTTGCACAAACAATGCTGCCGGTCGAGCGTGTAGCCCTGTCTTCAACCGAACAACTACCGGGTGCTTTGTCATGAAACGCTTACCCCCTAATTGAGTTCTCCCCAAAAATTTCACATTAATTTTATATTATTATATCATTATAACGTAAACCACACTAGAAAAAAAGTGACTAGCCGCCTCGAACCTTGTCCGCCAGTTCATCAATCTTACGAAGCCGATGATTTACTCCGGACTTACTAACCGTACCTTTCAGCATTTCACCAACCTCTTTAAGGTTGATATCCGGATGTGCCATTCGAATTTCTGCAACTTCTCGCAGTTTATCCGGCAAGCTCTCCAGCCCCACTTCTCGCTGCAGCAGTTTGATATTCTCAATCTGCCGCACCGCGGCACTTATCGTTTTATTGAGATTCGCGGTCTCGCAATTCACGATCCGATTCACGGAATTACGCATATCACGCATAATTCTTACATCCTCAAATTTGAACAACGCTTGATGCGCCCCGATCAGACTTAAGAATTCGATAATCTTCTCGCCTTCTTTAATGTATAGAATGAACCCTTTTTTACGTTCAATGCAGCGTGCGTTTAGGTGAAATTCACCAGCTAGATCGACTAGCGCCTTACAATGTTCCTCATACATTGAGGAAATCTCCAAATGGTAAGAGGAACCCTCCGGATTATTAACCGATCCGCCGGCCAAAAAAGCACCACGCAAATAAGCACGCTTACAGCAGTTATTCCCAACAATCTCTTTATCAATACCGTCGGTAAAAATAAATCCTTCGGATACAATTCTGAGATCATTTAAGATTTCCTGTACGCGACTAGGGATTCTAACGATATAAACGTTATTTTTCTTCAAACGCATTTTTTTACGCACGAGTAGCTCAATATGGACCTGGTAATATTTCTTAAGTAAAGAATATACCCGCCTTGCAATCGCGGCGTTCTCCGTCGAAATGTCGAGAATAACCTTTTTGCTTGAAAGCTGCACAGATCCATTCATACGGATAAGCGCTGACATTTCCGCCTTCTCACAACAAGGCTCACTCTCCACCATCGTCAGCTCTTTTTTGGTAAGGGCCGCAAAAGACAAGGGTCTCACCTCTTTCTGAAATAAGTACGTCATTCATATATACAAGCATAAACGCCTTCGGCGTCCTTTTGAGGACGGTAAGCGTTTAAGCGAGAAATATAAGAAAGTATAGGTGTAAAACTTATACTTTCTTATATTTTATGTTATACCCTAGGGTTTCTGTTTATCCAATCTTGCACAAGCTGATAGATATGATGACTAAGCTTATCTGTATCATGTCTTAAATAAGTTCGGAATAACACTAGCTTATCCGCTATGACTTTATAACTGCTGCCCTCTAGTACATCCTTGTCGAGTTGTACCGGACGTGCACCCTTCTCCGCGTACTTCGTCTGAACCTGCTCTGGAATTTCACCGTCATTAACAATAATATAATCAAATAAATGAATTCCAATATGATCATAAACGGCTTGCAGATGATCATTTACGGTATAATTGTCCGTTTCACCAGGCTGAGTCATTACATTGCAGACAAAGATTTTGATTGCATCAGAAGATACAACTGCTTCTGCCAGCTTAGGAACAAGTAGATTCGGAAGAATGCTCGTATAGAGACTCCCTGGACCCAAAAGAATCGCATCAGCATTTCGAATCGCTTCAAGTGCTTCAGGCAACGGTTCTACGTCCGCAGGCTCCAAAGACACCCGTTTGATGATCCCGCCGGCTTCCGGTATCTTAGATTCACCCGTGATAATCGTGCCATCCGACATTTCTGCACGCAACACAACGGCATCCCCCGCAGCGGGCAATACCCGTCCGCGAACAGCGAATAGTCGGCTAAGCTCGCGAACAGCTGTGACAAAATCGCCAGATATATCTGTTAGCGCAGCAAGGATTAGATTACCAAGACTATGACCCGCCAAGCCTTCGCCCGTGTTGAAACGATATCTCATAATATCCGCCATGAGCGGCTCTACATCAGCCATAGCTGTTAATACGTTGCGGATGTCCCCAGGAGGAGGCATTTGCAGTTCACTGCGCAAAATGCCCGAGCTTCCTCCATCATCTGCTACGGTAACTATAGCTGTAATATCTAGCGGCTTTTCTTTTAAGCCACGAAGCATAACAGATAGCCCCGTCCCACCGCCCATAACGACGATACGTGGACGCTGTCTTTGTTCTTCAGCCACTATGGACCCCTTCTCTCATTAGTGCCGATCACGCTCGGAATCCCGATGACTCACGGCTACGGATTCCGTTTCGCTGACGCCCAGCATTTTTCCCAAATATTCAGAAATGGCTACAGAACGGTGTTTCCCGCCTGTACAGCCAATGCCGATAATAATCTGGGATTTACCTTCCCTACGATATTGTGGAATTAAAAAATGAAGCATATCGAGCAGTTTGGTCAGGAACACCTGTGTTTCAGGCCACTTCATTACATAATCATAGACATCGCTATCCTGACCCGTTTTTGGCCGCAGGTGATCCACATAATGTGGGTTAGGCAAAAAGCGAACATCGAAGACGAGGTCTGCATCAATAGGAATGCCATACTTAAATCCGAACGATGTAATATTGACGGAGAGTGTGCTTTTTCCTAAATGCGAGAACCGCGATACAATCTTCTCTTTGAGCTGCACTGGTTTCATACTGCTAGTATCCAGACATAATGTAGCTGAATTCTTTAACTCCTCAAGCATTTTACGTTCTAGCTTGATACCATCAAGCGGAAGTCCCTTAGGTGCTAGAGGATGATGACGCCGGCTTTCCTTGTAACGCTGCACAAGTACCGAATCCGTAGCATCCAAGAACAAGATTTCACAGCCAATAGTTGACTCATCTTTGATATAGGCTAGAGACTCGGACAAAGCAGTGAAGAATTCCCTACCGCGCAGGTCAATTACAAGAGCTACCTTGGCGATCTTACCCTTCGACTGCTCAATCAATTCTGCAAACTTAGGGATCAGCACCGGCGGTAAATTATCGACACAGAAGAACCCTAGGTCTTCCAGACTCTGTACAGCAATTGTCTTACCCGCACCTGACATTCCGGTAATAATGATCAGGGTGGCTCCAGCCGTTGGAGAATTGTCCAATTCGGTCATTAAAGCGTCCCCTCCCTAAATTAGTATATGAATACTCCCTATCTTTTAAGAACGAAGCAAAAGGCCTGCAGCACCAACAATACCTGCATCATTGCCAAGCTCTGCTGGGATAATCGTAACTCCAGTCTGAAGTGGAGCCGGTGCCAACTTAGCAAACACACGACGAACTTCATCAAATAGAATATCTCCAGCCTTAGACACACCACCACCAACGATGAAGACCTCAGGGTTAAGCACGGCCGCAACAGAAGCCATAGATTTACCCAGATAGTATGCTGCACGGTTTACTATGCGAATCGCTACTTCATCGCCAGCCTTAGCCGCATCAAAGACTTCCTTCGCAGCAATTTTCTCTACCATAGAGAGGGAAGTACGATCACCACGTGCTACTGCATCATTAGCCATACGAATAATTCCTGTAGCGGAGGAAACGGTTTCCAGACATCCCATATTACCGCAACCACATTGAATAGCTTCCAGATCCGGCACTACTGTGATATGACCAAGCTCACCGGCTAGGCCTGCAAAACCTTGATAAATTTTTCCATTAATAATGATTCCGCCACCCACACCTGTTCCAAGCGTATAGCAGACACAGTTTTCAATCCCGCGTCCTGCACCACTCCAAGCTTCACCCAGGGCAGCCACGTTCGCATCATTGTCTATTTTGACAGGCTTGTTCCAGCGATCTTCCAAAATGGAGCGAATCGGCACATCTTTAAATCCTATGTTGGGCGCAAGGATAATGATTCCTTCACGAATATTTGTGAACCCGGCTACGCCCGCTCCTACACCTGCAAGCTGATCCCATGAGTACGGGGAATCCTCCACAATTTGGCGTACATACTTCTCGATATTATCGATAACAGTATCGACACCTTCTGCAGTTCCTGTAGGTCCCTCATAAGTATGCAGTAGAGTTCCCTCAGCATTGCAGATCCCAACCTTAATTGCAGTTCCACCCAAATCCACGCCAACGTAGATATTCTCAGACATGTAACAAGCCACCTTTTTTTATACTAAAATAGTTAATCCTAAGTACCAACTATAATAGAAGCCCCCTCTGTGGTCAAGGAAAGACAACACACCCGGGAATTCCTTATTTTAAGAGTATACTCTATTATATTCTAAAAAGACCCTCTTACGCTAAGTAAGAGAGTCCTCTACCTATATTATTATTTGGAAAATAACCCAAAACCCGCATTCATTCTGATAAAATACGCTTTTGTCCTTCTAGTGCACGGATTGGAGCGATATTTTGCGTAAACTCCAGCGTACCCATATACCGGCCAGTCTCGTCGCGGACAGCGAAATAACGGATATAGATGAATTTATCCTTGATGGCAATCCAGAAGTCTTCAGCATCCTTAAGACCTGCCTTAAAATCTTCCAAAAGCTTCTCTACCACATGCACACTTTGCGGAGGATGACAGTTCTGTACCGTACGACCGATAACCGCCTTTGTCCGAGCAAAGATACGTTCTTTCCCGTGTGAAAAATATCGAACGACATCATTCTCATCAATGAATGTCAAATCTACCGGCAGGTGATTGAGCACGGTCTCTAGCTGATGCAGTGACAACAGCCCTGTCTCAAAACGTATGAACCCTTCTTGCGGAGCTGCTCCCTCTTCGTTTCCCAGCACTGCACCTTCCGGCTCTGCGGCGCGCTCGGGTATCCACTCCTGCTCCGGCGCCGTTAGGCAGAATCCGATCTCATCACTCTCACGAGCGATTTTGACCCATTCGTCTTCCGTCAATTTGTCCAGCGACATAGGTAGTAAAATGTTCTCTTCTTTAAAGATCATCTCATTAACTTCCTTAATGATCTCCTCAAGCTGAACACCTATTTCTGCTGCGTTTCCGCTGTAATTGTTGAGTGCCGCTTTTGCCTCTTTAATCATACGGCGGATATTATCATCCACTCCCCACATAACCTTGGTTGGCCCATAAATCCCATACTTTTCGAGGTAAGGAAATAGAAGATTCTCTTTACGACTGTAGTGTTTATCAAGATCTAGCAGCAAGCTTAGATCCTCCAACAGCTTGAAGATGAGTTCTTCGCTGTCATTCTTCTGAAATTTGGTTGCGTGTAAATCTAAACGGAAGTTAACAAGTCTTTCAATCTCACGGTTTTCTAGCTTGAAGGTGTGCACTGGATGCCCTGGCTGCTCCTCAGGCTTAGACGAACGGTGAATTTGCTCAATAGAACCTTTAAAAATTGCTGTATGGACCGAACAAAGTCGTTGTACCTCTGAGACCGGAATACCTTCTTCAGTCATTAATGAATGCTCCATAGCAGATATTTCCGCTACGGTAACATCGCCTACAGCTTCCTCGAAGCGTGCCTTAACCTCTTCAACACTTTTGCCTGCATGCAGTTCTTTAATAATCTCCTTGAGCATGGCTTGGCGACGAGTCTGCTCCGGTACATCAACCTCACGATTATTTATCAGTTCACTCATTATTGATCTCTCCTTAATGAAGTTTGGTTATAGATTCCTTTATTTCATAATCTCGAAGCCATGTCGTTCAAATGCTAACTTCACGGTGTCGAGATCCATTTTCTTCAACTTGATTCCTTTGGATAGGGTCATGAAACGCCCAGCCGTCTGCAGCATGCCAGGCTTAGCGATATCCTTAAAGCCCAGCTCTACCATAATCTCGATGACCTCCGGATGCCGTGATACCATATCGAATATGGACTCATCCATTCGCAGCACTTTTTCCATGTAACTCTTCTCCTTTTTGTGAGAACTATTCTCAATAACAGATTAGCACAGGCCATATGAGGCGATAGTGATTGCAATCACTAAATGAAAAGAAAGCGATTGTTGTTCTTTTTAACAACGGATTACGTATTAGTGTGAAATAAAAAAAACTGCCCCCTACGCTTAAAAAGCATAAGGGACAGCCTGATTTGAAATAAATTATTTATTATAGCGTTACTCCTGTTTTGAATATGGAAATTTCACGGAAGTTATTCTTCTCATTAAATACCCATTCCCCGCTAGCCACGCTGATAATGTAATTAATGAAATCGCGCAGGACCTCATCTGGAGAACCGTCTTCGACCAGCACACCCGCATTAAAGTCAATCCAGTGACGTTTACCTTCATACAAAGGCGTATTCGTCGATACCTTCATCGTAGGCACAAAGGTACCAAATGGCGTTCCCCGTCCGGTTGTAAAGATCACTAATTGACAACCAGCAGCAGCCAGTGCAGAGGAGGCCACAAGATCATTACCAGGTGCGTTAAGGAGATTTAAGCCCTTGTTGGTGATAAGCTCGCCGTACTTGAGTACGTCCATAACCGTGGAGTTGCCGGATTTCTGAGTACAGCCTAGAGATTTATCCTCAAGCGTAGTAATCCCTCCAGCTTTATTGCCTGGGGATGGATTTTCATATACCGGCTGTTTATAGTCCATGAAATACTGCTTGAAGTCGTTGATCAGGTCGACAATTTTGTGGAAAATAACTTCGTCCGCTGCACGTTCCATCAGAATTTTTTCGGCACCGAACATTTCAGGTACTTCAGTCAATACAGTTGTACCACCTTGGGCAGCCATATAATCAGACAGACGTCCTAGGAGAGGATTCGCAGTAATACCGGATAAACCGTCGGAGCCTCCACATTTCAGACCGATCTTCAGCTCAGAGAGCGATACTTCTTCCCTATGGTCACCTTGTACATTATTGTAGATTTCCTTCAGCAGCTTCACGCCTTCTTCTATCTCATTCCCAACCTCTTGAGAGACAAGGAAACGCACACGATCCTCATCATAGCTGCCAAGCATGTCTTTAAAAATATGCAGATTGTTGTTCTCGCACCCCAGCCCGAGCACAAGCACTCCGCCAGCATTCGGGTGTTTAACCGCATTTGTTAGAATCGTACGAGTATTGTCATGATCATCACCCAGCTGGGAGCAGCCATAGTTATGCTTAAGCACAAGCACGTTATCGAAAGGGGCGATATCCCCAACCTCTGCCTTGAAAATATTAATGATCTGCTCCGCCACTCCATTTACACAACCAACTGTAGGAACAATCCACAGCTCATTGCGGATACCTACAGATCCATCTAAGCGGCGATACCCCTTAAAGGTCAAATTCTCTGCTGCAAAAGGATTCGGCGTCAGCTTCTGCTCAAAAGTATATTCCTCTACCCCTGTTAAGTTGGTCTTCGTATTATGGGTATGCACCCATTCCCCCGGCGTGATAGGCGCTTTGGCATGACCGATCGGATAACCATATTTCAACACATTCTCGCCTTCACTAATGCTGGTTAGTGCAATTTTATGGCCTCTGGCGATATCTTCTGTAATTTTAATCTCTTTTGAACCAATTACGATGGTGTCGCCTGATTTATAGTCTTTCAGTGCAACCGCTACATTATCAGCATCATTGATCTGTAGTACCTCTTTCATGGTCTTGATCATATCGGGTACCCACCTCCTGTGTATCAATTGTGCGCAGGTCTCTTCACGAACGTTTGCAGCGCTTGCTTCATACCTATTCCCTCAATTGCAATTAGCCCTTCTGCCACCTTGTCGGGAAGTCCCTTAACTTCATTCAGATCACAGCCCCAATGATTTGTTGCTGCTAGTACCTGAGCGGTCAGTGCGCGTAGCCCAGTGTCTGTGCCATCCCATCCTCCCCAAAGGGAAGCGAACCCTTCCAAAATATCCGCATCATCCGCCAGTTGAATCTCTTCTTCCCCTCTACGTCCTTTATAGAATGCAATTAATGCGCTCAATGAGAAGGCAAGCTTCTCGGGCAAACGGCCTTTGACCTCTACATATTGCAGTAAAGAAGGCAGACCTCTTGTCTTAAACTTCGATATAGAATTAAGGGAGATGCTCATCAAGTAATGCTGCACATAAGGGTTCAGGAATCTTTCTAATACCGCGTCTGCAAAAGAATTCAATTCCTCTGCCGGCAGATCCAGCGTGGGAATGATCTCATCGTATATTAAGGACTTTACGAACGCCCCAACCTCTTCGTGCTCAATGGCCTCGGCAACCGTATCAATCCCATACAAATACGCTACTGGTGTCATCGCGGTATGAGCTCCGTTTAGAATTCTCACTTTACGAGTCCGATAAGGGGTCATATCATCCACCACTAGCACATTAAGACCTGCTAGTTCAGCCGGAAATTCCTCTTTAATCCACTGTGGTCCTTCAATCACCCAAAGATGGAATTGCTCACCGACAACAACCAGCTTATCCTCATAGCCCAGTTCTTCTGTAATCTCAGCGATAGTGTCTCTTGGATAACCGGGAACAATGCGGTCCACCAGACTGCAGCAGAAGGTATTAGCTTCATTCAACCAGTTTACAAAACCTCCTCCAAGATTCCACAGCTCAGCATATTTCAAAATAACCTTCTTGAGCTCATCACCATTTCGGTCAATCAGCTCACACGGAATGATGATAAAACCTTTAGAAGCATTCCCATTAAAAAATTCAAAACGTTTATACAATAAGGCCGTCAGCTTGCCCGGGAAACTACTTTGCGGAGTATCGGTTAACTTGTCGCCGGCTTCGAAAGCAATTCCCGCTTCAGTAGTATTAGACACAATAAATCGCAGCTCTGGATTCTCGGCAAGCTTCATATACTCCTCATGCTGGGTAAAAGGATTAAGCGTTCTTGTAATACAGTTGATGACCTCATGTTCTTTTACCGCCGCTCCATCTTTGATTCCTTGGAGATAAAGCGTATATAACCCATCCTGCGCATTTAGCATTTCTGCAAGTCCGTTGCCCAGCGGTTGTACAACAACCACTCCACCATTGAAATCCGTTTTTTGATTCATGGTATGAATCTGCCAATCTACAAAAGCGCGCATGAAATTACCTTCACCAAATTGCAGAACCTTCTCAGGATATTGCTTGTAAGCTTTCCAACTATCGTTATTTAATCTGTTCAAGTTAACGCCTCCTTATAATAAATGCACACGATAAACTAATTAAATAAACCTTACAAAACAATATTTATATTAAAATTATTATAAATTTATGCACACGTTAAAATTTTACGGTAAAACCCTTTACGATTGTAAAGGATTAAGCTACTATACGCAGCCTCTATTTCTGCAACTTCCTAACCGATTCTCTCGCAATAAACTCCGTGTCGATCGAGATTAGCACGTCATTCTCTATAGGTTCTTTGATTAAGCTTAAAAGCTTGCGGGCTCCTTGCTCGCTGATCTTCTCAATGGGACGTTTAACTGTGGTAAGCGAAGGATTAGCAAAGAGCGAAAATCCACTATCATCAAAACCAACAATAGAAACATCATTCGGTACCTGCAACCCTCGCTCGAACACCGTTTTCATAGCCCCGATCGCCATATCGTCATTGGAACAAAATACTGCCGTCGGCGGTTTTTCTAAATCCAACAACTGGACCATAGCCTCGTATCCACTTTGCATATCATAATTACCACTGATCATGTAGTCATTACGTGCAGGAATATTATATTCAATCAATGCTTTTATAAAGCCATCTCTGCGTTCCTGCGTCGATTTAAAGCCCTCGACACCTTCAATAATCGCAATGTCTTGATGCCCGGCTTCAATTAGATGTTTGCCTGCATTATAAGCGCCTTCCCGGTCATTCGAGATGATGTTGATAATGGAACGGTCATCAATTTGTCGGTTCAGCACAACGATTGGAATGCCTTGCTGTACTACATGGTAAATGAATTTATTATCTGCTTCGCTTTGACTCATTAGAATAATTCCATCAAAACGCTTGCGATGAATAGAAGAATACTCCGCATAATCATCGATCCCTCGAATGAACAGATTATACTCCACATCTATGACGCTATTCACACCACGGATCGTGTCAGAGAAGAAACCCGACGATGTCCCCTTGGCAATACTCGTGAAGAACAGACCAATAGTATACGATCTCTGCATCACTAGGCTTTTGGCATTGTAATTCGGAACATAGCCTACTTGCGCAGCGATCTCGGCAATTTTTTTACGTGTGACTTCTTTAATTAGGGGACTGTTGTTAAGTGCTCTCGATACAGTTGTATGTGAAACATTCGCCAGTTTGGCGATATCCTTGATTGTAGGTGCCATGGGTCAACCTTCCTTATTAAACGGGTTTGGCTCTTCCATGTAAGGATATCATAACGATTACCTAGTCACCAATGCCTGTTTCGAGAAATTGAAATAATGATCAGCGTTATTGTAACAGATATTCTCAATCATGCCGCCCAGCAGTTCCATATCATCCGGAGCTTCTCCAGCCTCTACCCAAGAACCTACAAGATCACATAGAATTCTTCTAAAATACTCATGTCTGGTATACGATAAAAAGCTTCTGGAATCTGTTAACATTCCGACAAATTGACTAAGTACACCTAGATTAGCAAGCGTCTTCATCTGTTCCAGCATGCCATCCTTATTATCGTTGAACCACCATGCCGTTCCGAATTGAATTTTCCCTGGAATACCGCCTCCTTGAAAGCAGCCCATTAAACCAGCAATGACATGATTATCATTTGGATTCAGGGAGTATAAAATCGTCTTAGGAAGCGCGTTCTCACGATCCAGCGCATCTAACAGACCTGCCAACGGCTTAGCAATCACGCCATCATTAATGGAATCATAGCCGGTGTCAGGACCGAGTCGGCCGAACATTACGCTGTTATTATTGCGTAGCGCATGGATATGGAATTGCATGGCCCAATCCAGCTCGCTGTATAATTTACCAAGGAACACAAGTGTGAACCCTTTATATTTCTTCTCTTCACTCTCGCTTACAGTACCTTCATAAAGTGCTTTAGCGAATATAGCTGTAGCTTCCTCCAAGGTAGTTGGCTCAAACATCACCGCATCCAAAGCATGGTCAGATACACGGCCGGCTCTGGCATGGAAGAATCTCATTCTGCTCTCCAATGCTGCAAGAAACTGTCCGTAATTCTCAACAGCCATTCCCGAAACTTCGCTTAGCTGAGCTACCCATGGCTGGAAGGTAGGACGATTAATCTCAAGGGCTTTATCTGGACGAAACCCCGGAACTACACTGACATTAAATCCACTCAGGCTACTGATTTTTTCATGATATTCCAGAGTATCTACAGGGTCATCTGTGGTGCATACAACAGTGACCTTCGATTTAACAATTAGATCTCTTGCTCCATACCCTTCACCTTGCAGCTGTCTGTTCACTTCATCCCAAATCTTCGGTGCATTAGCCTCATTCAGCAAATCATATACTCCAAAGAAACGCTGCAACTCCAGATGTGTCCAATGATATAGCGGATTCCCGATAATCTTAGGAACGGTTCTAGACCATGCCAAGAACTTTTCATAATCACTAGCATCACCGGTAATGAACTTCTCTTCTACACCATTTGCCCGCATCACTCTCCATTTGTAATGGTCGCCATACAGCCAAGCTTCGGTAATATTGTTGAATGTCTTGTTCTCGTAGATCTCTTGAGGACTGAGGTGGCAATGATAATCGATAATCGGCATGTCTTTCGCATAGCTATGAAACAGATGAATCGCTGTCTCACTGGACAATAAGAAGTTCTCATCCATGAATTTTCTGCTCATGAGGTTTGCTGCTCTCCTTTATGATCATAATGGGAGTTACATTTGTTTAACGTGAATATTTGGTTTAACAGCTAATTTCTCAAAATCAATTTTAAACTTATTATCAATAAATATGATACAGTTCGACAGAAAAATGTTCACGTTAACATTATGTTTATTGTAATCGTATTTTTAAAATGCGCAAGTCTTTTTCTAAGGACATTGTTACAGTTATTTTAACTTCCGAGAGGTAATAAATAAACAACATATATAATATCTGGACACAACCCCACCATTGGTGGAAAAAAGCAGCTTTAACTCAGCAATAAATTTGTTTTGCTCTGATTCCGAAAGAACCAGAAAAGAACTCGTAGTGTTTAAGAAGCCAATGAAACTATCGACATCCTCTTGATGGGACCACGGAAATTGATAAGTGGATGGCGCCTCAAAATATCCGCTATTCGAAATCTCAGCTGAAGTCCTATTTATTCTCTCATCTATCTCTTCTTTGCTGGAAATGGTAAAGGCATGATATTGTTTGCAAAGCTCAGCAATCTCTTTATCCAACTTACTCTCTCCGCATAAATAGAAATTCCAAAAAAGAGCCAAATGCCCGTTTGGCTGAAGCACTTCAGCACATTTCTTATATCCCTCAGGTTGTGGAACCCAGTGAAAGGCTTGAGCAGAGAACACCAAATCATTCCCTTTTCGGGGCTCTTCCCAATCTTCAAATCGAGTGACCACATACTGCACCTTGTTATGTTTATGCTTCTGCACGCCAATTTCGGCCAATTGCGGCCCTGGTTCTACACACAAGAGTTCATATCCCCGATTCAAAAATAATTCCGTAGCTTTTCCGCTACCCGCTCCGATTTCTAGTATTTTTGAAGCTGCGTGGAGAGAGGTATTAGCTTCAACACAATCAATTACCTCCGATGGATAACTCGGTCTAAACACATCGTAGTAATCCGCAGCCTTATTAAAACTTTTACTTTGTTTGATCCAATCCATAGTATCCATCCTCATCACTCCCTTGATTTCATGGAATGTTTTACGAACTGTTTATGTGTAAAGTTTCACAAACTCTGTGAAGCTTAGCGTTTATTAACAAATAAGCAGGCAATCTTTAGAGAAAGGATTGCCTGCTTATTTGTCATTGGACTACGATTTCTCGCAAAATTAACTATCTAATGTTTCGCTCCAGTCATGCACCATTGAGCCTTCAAGGTATTTCTCTGCATCCATTGCTGCCATGCAGCCAGTCCCTGCTGCAGAAATCGCTTGACGGTAACGGGTATCCTGTACGTCGCCACAAGCGAATACTCCCGGAATGTTCGTTTCAGTAGTACCTGGATTAACCACGATATAACCATTGGTATCCGTCGTAATCTGACCTCCCATGAATCCGGTATTCGGCGTATGGCCGATAGCGACAAACACTCCGTCCGCTTCAATGAGTTCTTCAAGCCCCGTCTCATTGTTGCGAACCGTCAGCCCTTTAACTCCAGACTCGCTGGTTGTAACCTCAAGCGGTGTACGATTAAGTGCCCATGCTACCTTACTATTGTCACGTGCGCGATCCTGCATAATCTTCGAAGCTCTGAGCTCATCCCGACGATGAACCACGGTTACACTGGAAGCAAACCTTGTTAAGAAGCTGGCTTCCTCCATCGCGGAGTCTCCACCACCGACCACGATAATCTTCTTGTTCCGGAAAAAGAAGCCATCACAAGTAGCACAAGTGCTGACCCCACGGCCCACATTCTCCTGCTCACCTGGTATTCCTAAATATCTGGCAGAAGCACCGGTAGAGATAATCACCGACTCTGCCTCTAATACACCCAATCCATCTACTGTCACTTTGAATGGACGCTGTGAAAAATCCACTGAATCCACCCAACCATTCTTGAATTCAGCGCCGAAACGTTCAGCCTGCTTACGCATGTTGTCCATTAAATCCGGTCCGAGAATCCCTTCAGGAAAACCTGGGAAGTTCTCCACTTCCGTTGTCGTTGTCAGTTGTCCACCTGGCTGCATACCTTCAATTACAAGTGGGTTAAGGTTGGCACGTGCCAAATAAATAGCAGCAGTAAGCCCGGCCGGGCCTGTTCCGATTACAATCGTTTTGTACATAACAGTGGCCTCCTCACAATAGGGTTTAGACATAAAGTAAAGGTGTAAAACTTAAATTTCTTTTATTTTGAAGAAAACGGGACCCTCATTAGAAAGAAGGCTCCGTTTCTACGAAATACTGTATCAACAATTTAGATATTTTCGGTAAACGGGGGAAGACTGTCGCTCACACTTCCCTGAAGACTGCATTCATCATCGATACGCCGAGCATAACGACTGACCATCGACACGGAAACGTCATAGCGCTGGGCTACCTCACGGTAGGTGACTGGAAGGTTATGCATCTTTGCGATCAGATATTCTAAGGCAGCACACCAGCCCTCCGTTTGACGGATAAAAGGAACATCTGGATATATGCTACTCACGAATTGCTTCCAGAGTAATTCAGCATCTTTTTTCTGGACGGCATCAAATCTCCGGTCCATCATACTTACTGTCTGGTCAATGACTTTTTGCCAATCTTCTCTCCATTCGGGCAATCCCTTCAGACGCGCAGTTGAAGTTTCTTTGGCTTCCTGAAGTACATTTTCCTCCGGAACACTACCAATCAATCGTTGCAGACTGAGAAGTGCAGCTTCTTGAAGCTTTTCTTCCTGCAAAGGCTGTTGCTTCAGAAGTCCTTGCAGAATCTCAGACATTTCTTCATCTTCGATCCACCGCAGAGCTTCCGTAACCTGAAGCTTCGTATTGGCATCGCCGTAGCGAAGCGCCCAGAAGAAGGAGGATCGAAGCAACGGATTGTTCCGCACCTCTTCGGCAAAGCTTCCTTTATTGTCTTTCCACAGCTTCAGCTGCTCTTGAAATGGGAGCTGATAGTTGTAGCTGATTGGAGACAACGCCTTGCCTTCTCCCTGCGCTTGCTGCAGTTGGGCCAGAAAAAATCTCGGCACAGCCGATTCCGGATCCAGCTTAGCGGCTTTTTGCCAACAACGCTGAGCTTCTGTGTACAGACCACTATTGCTAGCTGCTGCCGCACAATAATGGTACAGACTGGCGTCACCGCCGACTTCTTCATCCTTTAGCAGGCGCCGAAAATGACCATAGGCGGTTCTATGCCGTCCCAGAATTCCCATGGTTGTGGCCATTTTGAACAAATGCTCCTGGTGAAAAGGAATTGTCGTCTCTAGCAGACGTAATAATCCAGCCAGTTGCTCGCGGTCACCTTCATACTGCAGAAAGATTGCCAAGTTACAAAGTGCGTGCAAATTCCCAGAGTCCTGTTCAAGCACCCGCATAATACATTCTTTGGCTTTGGTAAAACGACCCATATAAAAATACGCAAGGGCTAGGTTGTTATGCGCCGCCAAGAAGTCTGGCGTATTGCTCACAATCTCTTCAAGCAAAGTAACAGCTTGTGTAAACTTGCCTTCTTCCAACAGCGCTCGAGCCCGCTCATGCTCTATTACCCCTTCCCGGCTTCTAATCCGGATAAGCGGAGCAGGACGATCCAGCTCATATTGCAGAAGTTCCATCAATTCTTCCGATTCGGCCAGAAACTCACCGTTCACATCTTCTTCGAGATAAGTAACGAGTGAGCGTTCTGCCTCCTCATAGCTTTCCATATTGGCAAAGTTGTTAGCCATATAGAAATAACATTCCGTCATTCCAGGATCAATATTCTCCAGCACATGGGTCAAAATGTCGTTAGACGCCTCATAATTCCCCATCTCTGATAATACGCCTGCTACGTTGCAATGATTTACCGGGTTCTCCGGTTCGTACTCTACAGCTTTGCGAAAATTCTTTAATGCCTTATCATATTGAAAGCGATCCAAGGACCGAACGGCTCTTTCAAAGAAAAAATTGGCATTCAGAGTGACAGGAATAACATTACCATTCTCCTCATACTCTGAAGTTCTCTCCATCATGGAAGCAAGGCACCCCCTTATAAGAAGCTTCCTTTATATTAACGAAAAAATAGGAGGGCGGCGCCCAATGGGGTATACCGGAGCTCCAAACTTAATCGCTATTCCGTTCCCTTTATGGGTGCGGCTATCTTCACACAGTATACCACATGTGACTGCGAGATTCTCAAGTTGAGAAAGACTCTACCACTCCATAAACAGCAACTTTTTCACGTAAAAATAAAAAAGACGGGGAATTAAATTCCCGCGTCTCTGAAAAGCTTATCGATCGAACCGCCCTCAAGAATAATACGTGTAGCTTGTGCAAGCATCGGTGCAACCGATAAGACCGTAAACCGACTTGAATGATCATCTGGAAGCGCGATAGAATCCGTAATGACCACTTCCTGAACAGAGGGATGGTCAAGCCGCTGTAGCGCAGGTCCTGAGAACAATCCGTGCGTAGCACAGACGATACTGTCCTTCGCACCTCTCTCTTTCAGACCCTCTACCACATTCACTATGGTAGTTCCTGTATCAATCAGATCTTCGATAATAATCGGTGTACGTCCCTCGACATCACCAATGACATGAGTGATTACCGATTCATTATGGGCTGGACGCTTCTTAATCATAATGGCAAAAGGTGAATCCAGCTTATTCGCCAGCTTCTCAGCCATAGACGCACGTCCGGCATCCGGTGAGACAATGACCAAATCAGACATAGCCTTGGCCTTCAAATGGCTGCTGATTAAATCGAGTGCAGTCAGATGATCAACCGGAATGTTGAAAAAGCCTTGAATTGCCGCTGCATGCAAATCGATAGTAATCACACGGGTTGCGCCCGCGGTCGTAAGTACATCAGCTACCATCTTAGCCGAGATCGGTTCACGAGGTGCAGACTTACGTTCCTGTCGAGCGTATCCATAATACGGTACAATAATGTTAACTGTACGTGCCGATGCCCGTTTAGCAGCATCTATCATCACGAGCAGTTCCACGAACATCTCATTAATGGGATGGGATAGGGATTGCACCAAAAATACGTCGCAGTTCCGGATGCTCTCTTCGTAATGCACGTAAATCTCGCCGCTCATGAAACGGGTCAGTTTAATCTGCCCCAATTCAACACCAAGTCGCTCTGCAATATCTGCCGCCAGGTTTGGATTCGACGAACCGGAAAAAATACGTAATTGTTGATGATGCATAATACCCTCCTGCGGATTATAAATTATAGTTTGAACGGAACAGTGGTACGACGGCGTCCCTCAAATACAGCCAGCTCACGGAAGCCTGTGTGCCAAAGCATGCTACGTGCCTCTTGCAAGCCGTCACCAAGCTTGGCAGGGTCATGTGCATCCGAGCCGAGCGTAAGCGGTATACCAAGCTTAAAAGCCTCCTGTAGCAGATGTTCCGCCGGGAACATCTCAGCACATGGCTTGGTAAGTCCTGAAGCATTCAGCTCCATAGCAATTCCGCTATCCGCTATAACCTTTAAGGTTTCCAGCTCTAGCGTTCTCACCTCTGCTTTACCTTCTGGTGTCTGAGGACCATAGCCGAACCGTTTAATAACATCCATATGTCCTATAATATCATATAATCCTGATAACGCCGACTTCTTTACAGCATCATAATAAAGGCGGTATACCTCTAGTTCATCCTTGCCTTCCCAGCCATCAACCTGTCGATAATCTGTGATATCCCACTCCCCAAGAAAATGCACAGAGCCTATCAGATAATCCCATGGGTAAGGAGATAAAATCTCACGAATTTGATCCTCGTAGCCTTCAATATAATCCGCTTCCAGCCCCACCCGCAGATCTATGACTCCACGATAGCGCTCCTTCAGCGTCAGGCATTCCTCCACATAACGAGGCAGATCAGCCATAGGCATAGCCATTTCAGGGTAATAGTTGGCGGGATCGACATGGATGAGCGGTAAGTGGTCCGATAAACCTAACTGCTGAAGTCCAAGCGCTATCCCACGCTGCACATACTCCTCAAGCTTGCCCACGGCATGACCGCAGCGCTCATGATGCGTGTGGTAATCGATATGCATCCGTCAGTCCCCCTCCCTAGTACTGGTCCCGGCGTGGGCGCTCGTGGCGGGTACTCAATTCTTCCATGATCTCATCAAGCGGAAGCTTGCGCTCCTGTAGCAGTACTAGTAAGTGGTAAATCAGATCACTAACTTCAAGACGCAGCTCGGCATTGTCTTTATTTTTGGCGGCAATAATCGTTTCGGAGGCTTCTTCGCCTACCTTCTTAAGAATCTTATCGACACCTTTATCGAACAAATACGTTGTATACGCGCCTTCCGGACGCTCTACCTCCCGCTCAGCAATCACGCGCTCCAGCTCACCAAGAACAGCAAAACGCTCGCCATCCGTTAGGCTAGTAGCCACAGATTTCTGAGCTTCCGTGGTTTGGTTATTCAAAGGAATCTCGCGGAAAAAGCACGATGTTGCTCCAGTATGGCAAGCTGGCCCTTCAGGGACAACCTTCACGAGCAGCGTATCACTATCGCAATCATAGGATATGGAGGTAATCGCTTGTGTGTTGCCTGAGGTTCCACCTTTGTGCCAAAGCTCACTGCGTGAGCGGCTCCAGAACCAGGTCTGGCCACTTTCCAGGGAGAGCTGTAATGATTCCGAATTCATATACGCAACCATCAAAACTTCCAGTGTGTTAGCATCCTGCACAACGGTAGGCACCAAACCTGCTTCATTCCAACGAATGCCGGCCAGCGCTTCCTCTTGGCTTATTGTTGTATTATTTTGAGTTTCGCTCATCGGATTTCTACCCCTTTTTGCTTCAAGTCTGCCTTTAAGTTGTTAATAGCAATCTCTTTATAGTGAAAAATGGTCGCCGCCAGTCCCGCATCGGCTTTCCCTTCCGTAAATACATCGTAAAAATGCTCCTTCTTCCCAGCACCGCCAGAAGCAATCACAGGAATACTAAGCAAGTCACTTACTGCTGAGGTCAGCTTCAAATCGAAGCCATCCTTAGTGCCATCTGCATCCATACTAGTGAGCAGAATCTCGCCTGCACCCAGCTTCTCAGCTTCCTTAGCCCAAGTTAGAGCTCGGATGCCAGTGGGCTTGCGCCCACCATGGGTGTACACTTCCCATTCGCCAAAAGCCTCGTTATATTTAGCATCTATCGCTACCACAATACATTGAGAGCCAAAACGGCGGGCACCCTCCAGAATTAACTGTGGATTAGTGATAGCTGCTGTATTAATACCGATTTTGTCTGCACCTGCACGAAGAATTCTTTTCATATCGTCAGGCGTAGAGATCCCTCCACCCACTGTAAAAGGAATGGCGATTTCACCTGCGGTCTGCCGCACAACCTCAATCATGGTCGCACGACCTTCTACAGAAGCCGATATATCGAGAAACACAAGCTCATCTGCACCCTCACGGTCATACAGCGCTGCTAGCTCTACCGGATCTCCAGCATCACGCAGATTCACAAAGTTAACGCCTTTGACTACCCGTCCGTCCTTAACGTCAAGACAGGGGATGATACGTTTTGCTAACATTAAATATTCCTCCTTTCATTAAAAAGCGTTTCGATCCCCCTAAAGCATTTCGATCCCCCTTAGTCAAGGGCGACCCCAAACTCACTCTATAATCACTATGTTTCCACGATTCTTGCTCCTAGCAGAACGACGGACTTGCAACATCTGAAAGATCACATCCATATAGGCGGCCTGTGGGCTCGCGCTCATGAAATAATTGGCTCATTTAGTTGCACAACATGCACTAGACATGCATAGAACCTTACATGAAATCGAAAAACTTAAAAAGTAATAATTTTACATTTAATTATTTGGAATGAAGTAAAAAATTAAAGGGCCCTTAAAGTGTAGGAGTTAATTACCAAAAAAAGTAATTCGATATTTAATTAGCTCACAATGATTTTTACGGTTTCTCGCTTGTCACCCGTTCGTGGTGGGGCCTCCACTGGTTTTGAGCAACTCTCATTTATAGCTGCACGAAATACAATTAAATTAGCAAACATGCTCTTAATTGGAACAATAGTTGTATGAAGTACACTTATATCATTCATCTGAGGGTAATGTCCGTACCACAGCATAGTTCAACGTTCCATTGCACTCTGTGCAATGGAATCAACCTCAAACAATCTAATAATGCCGTCTATTGTATTTCGTGCAATGGATTCCCCAGGAATTCACGAAAAAGATGGCTTTTCACTATTTCAATTGTACAAAGTGCAATCAAATAAGTATTCAGCCTCTTTAATCAGCGTTCTATTGCACAAAATACAACCATAACCACAAATGAGACTTTTCACAGAGTTAGAACCAGTTAATTAGTCAGGTTCGTCAACTAACGCACACATCCAGCACTACTTCTGCCCGAGCGCCTGCAAGGCTTCAGAAAGATCAATATTGCCCGTGTACAACGCCTTGCCAACAATAGCTCCGCCCACACCGCTGCCGCTATGCACGTTCAGACGTAGCAGATCATCAAGACTGGTAACTCCGCCGGAGGCGATCACCGTTTTGCCGCTGACCTTCGCCATGGACACAATTCCCTCCACGTTCGGCCCCTGCATCATCCCGTCGCGGGAGATGTCGGTGTATATGAACGTCTCAGCTCCTTTTGCAGCCAGTTCCTTAGCCAGATCCTCAGCACGTACCTCAGAGGTATTCAGCCAGCCATGTGTTGCAACAAACCCGTTGCGCGCATCAATTCCGATAGCTACTTTATCACCGTATTTAGCCAATACTGCTTCGGTAAAGGCATGATCGTTAATCGCGGCAGTACCGATAATAACGCGGCTAACGCCAAGTCCGAGCAATTTTTCCACGTCCGCAAGATTACGAAGGCCACCGCCCACCTGAACCGGCACATTAGCATTAGCAGCAATAGCGCCGATAATCGCATCATTCACAGGATGACCCGCTTTTGCACCATCTAAGTCCACCAAATGAATGAACTTTCCGCCTTGCTCTTCCCATGATTTTGCCACCTCCAGTGGACTATCATTGTATATCGTTTCCTGACTGTAATCCCCCTGTTGTAGCCTGACACATTTTCCATCCCGGATATCAATCGCCGGATATACAATAAAAGAAGACATTTGGCGCTCCCCACTTTCGTTACATTATATTTATAGCGCAGCTTATGCCCGCTCTCCCTTAAGCTTCAAGTATAAACGCCTTCGTCGTCCTTATAAGGACGGTAAGCGTTTAAGCGAGAGATATAAGGATAAAGTGTATTGTGAAACTTATACTTTATCCTTATATTTCAAAAAATTGCCCAGCAGCTTGATTCCCAGCTCTCCGCTCTTCTCCGGATGGAACTGCATACCGAATACATTATCTTGCCCTACAATAGCCGTAACTGGGTAACCATAATCGGTGACAGCCAGCAGATCACTCTCTTTTGCTACATGCGCATGATAAGAGTGGACGAAATACACATGCCCCTCATCAAGACCATCAAACAGCTGACTTTTAGGTTGTGTGAAGCTCAGCTTATTCCAACCCATATGTGGCACCTTATAGCCCTCTCTAGGAGCGAACCGCATTACGGAACCTGAGAGAATATTAAGTCCCTCATGGCTGCCATGCTCTTCACTGCTACTAAACAATAGCTGCATGCCGAGACAAATGCCTAGCAGCGGCTGCTTTCCGGCAGCTACCTGTTTGACCACAAGATCCAAACCACTCTCTCGCAGCTGCTCCATCGCATCGCCAAATGCACCGACACCAGGCAAAATAACACTATCAGCAGCGAGAATTCGCTCGGCTTCACCCGTCACCACACACTCATAACCGAGACGTTCTACCGCCTTGCTCACACTGTGCAGGTTGCCCATGCCATAATCGACGATTGCAACAGTCATGCTACAGCACTCCCTTCGTAGAAGGCACACCCTTCACACGTGGATCAATCAGTGTCGCTTCATCGAGCGCCCGTCCGAGCGCCTTGAATACAGCCTCAATCATGTGATGTGTGTTAGAACCGTAGTGTACGATCACATGCAGCGTAATCCGAGCCTCCAGCGCGAACTTCCATAAGAACTCCTGAACCAGCTCCGTCGAAAAGCTGCCCACCTGCTGTGAAGGATAGGTTGCGCGATATTCAAAGTGCGGGCGATTGCTGATATCGATCACAACTTGCGCCAACGCCTCATCCATCGGTACAAAAACACTCGCATAACGTTTGATTCCCTTTTTATCACCAAGTGCTTCATGCAGCGCTTGACCTAGGCAGATCCCAATATCTTCAACCGTGTGGTGATCATCAATTTCGATATCTCCACGCGCCTGTACAGACAG
The DNA here is from genome assembly GCF_001012825.1 of Paenibacillus etheri. GTDB lineage: Bacteria > Bacillota > Bacilli > Paenibacillales > Paenibacillaceae > Paenibacillus_AQ > Paenibacillus_AQ etheri. The sequence goes on along the minus strand of NZ_LCZJ02000043.1, from coordinate 14,889 downwards.
GTCAAACTGGCCGTGCTTCGTAAACAGGTCCAGCATATGATTCAAAAAAGGAACATCCGTCTCCAGCTCGGAAACTCCACTTCCATCTACGTTAAGAGACAGCTTGATATCCGTCTCATTTGTTTTACGGCTTAATCCTGCTTGGCGTAAGGTCTGTTCGTTATTGTTCTCCATATCCATCTCCACCTTTCCCTTCGTTCTTGAGTCGAATCTCAATGGCTCGTGCGTGGCCTTCTAGCCCTTCGCGACGCGCCAGCTCTATAATGGTCTTCCCATCCCGCAGGAGGGCTTCTTTACTGTAATAGATCAGACTTGATTTCTTTATAAAATCATCGACATCCACTGGCGACGAGAACCGTGCTGTACCATTGGTCGGGATAATATGATTCGGTCCGGCAAAATAGTCGCCCACAGGCTCCGAGCTATACGCTCCTAGGAAGATCGCTCCAGCATTCTCGATGCTGCCCACAAGGCCCATTGGATCCTCGACAACAATCTCTAGATGCTCTGGTGCCAAACGATTCACTACGGAGATTCCCTCCTCCATAGATTCCACAACAATGATCGCGCCGTAATTCTCTACGGATGAACGGGCGATCGCCTGTCGCGGCAGCTCTTGTAGCTGACGCTCCACTTCGGCTGCCACGCTATCCGCCAGGCTCTGCGATGGCGTGACCAGAATCGCCGAGGCCATCTCGTCATGCTCGGCCTGCGAGAGCAGATCCGCTGCGACATAGGCCGGCTCAGCGGTCTCATCTGCCAGCACGACAATTTCGCTTGGACCCGCGATACTGTCGATATCTACGGCGCCATATACCTCGCGTTTAGCCAGGGCAACGTATATGTTGCCGGGCCCACATATTTTATCTACCGGCGCTATGCTCTCCGTACCAAAAGCCAAAGCAGCTACCGCCTGCGCACCGCCCACACGGTAGATTTCATTCACACCTGCTTCTGCGGCAGCAACCAGGATGTAAGGATCAATCCCTTCTTTGCCACCGGTGGATGGCGGGGTTACCATAACGATCTCCGGCACGCCTGCGATCTGCGCAGGGATCACGTTCATCAGCACCGAGGAAGGATAAGCTGCCTTGCCACCAGGAACATACACCCCTACCCGCTTCAATGGACGAATAATCTGTCCCAGAATCGTGCCATCGGGCTGAAGATCCATCCACGAATTCCGTTTCTGTCTAGCATGAAAGGCCCGGATATTGGCTGCGGCTGCTTGAATAGCGGATACGAAAGATTCTTCTACCCGACCATATGCTGCCTGAAGCTCTTCCGGAGTTACCCGCAGCTGGTTCGGTGTAAGCGTGACCCGATCAAATTGCTCCGTGTAGCGAAGAAGCGCCGTGTCTCCTTCTTTTTTAATCGCGGCCACAATTTCCTTTACCGCCTGATTTTGCTCTGGTGTTCCATACTCCACTTCTCGCTCTAGCTTAAAATCCTTGCTCGATACAACCTTCATCGCTGGTTCCTCCCTTTACCCCTTAACATCTGTCACCTACCGCAAATTAGGTTCCCCTATAACCGTCTGCAGTCGATCACACAGCTGCTGTATTTCTTCATTTTTCATCCGATAGCTTACACGATTCGCCACAAGACGGCTCGTAATTTCGAATATGCTCTTCATTTCTATTAATCCATTATCCCGCAGCGTTTGCCCGGTTTCTACCATATCCACGATACGATCAGCGAGCCCAATCAACGGCGCAAGCTCAATTGAACCATTCAGCTTCACGACCTCGACCTGCTGTCCCTGCTCCCGGAAATACTTTGATGCTACATTCGGATATTTCGTCGCCACACGCTGCTGAATTCCCGGCTGCCAGTTAGGTAATCCAATGATCGACATCCGGCATCGAGCGATGCCAAGATCAAGCAGCTCATATACATCACGATCTTCTTCCAGCAATACGTCCTTGCCCACGATTCCAATATCGGCCACACCATATTCTACATATGTAGGTACATCTACTGGTTTCGCTAATATAAACTCCATCCCTGCCTCAGGCAGTGGAATAACAAGCTTGCGGGATGCCTCACCGTCCGGTGGAATCGGGAGACCTGCCTGGCGGAACAGCTCAGCAGCCTTTTCGTAAATCCGACCTTTTGGCATAGCGACCTTCAAAATCTGTGCCATCGTTAAGTTGCCTCCTTTTCCATCTCCATACAAACAAAATTTATCTTAACCGCTTTTTGTACTAGCGATATCTCAGCCATGCTCACTTACAAAAGATACGAAGGTATAGATTTCGCCGTACCGCACACCCTCTGCTTCGACCGTGTCCGTATCTAGACGCTTCACCGTTTCAAGCTCTTCTGGACCTGCTGCCAGCCTAGTCACTACCGCGTGGCCTTCTGACCGCAAACGTGTTGCCTCTTCCAGACCTTCTTTTCTGCGAGTAGCATCATATTGGATCAAGATAGGTAGCTCTTCCTCTTCGTTTGCTCCGGCCACTCCATCGAGAATACGATTCGTTTTTAAGGAAAAACCTGTGGAAGGGATCGGACGCCCAAACTGCTGAAGGAGATTATCATATCTGCCTCCACTACATACCGGAAACCCTAATTCCGCTGCATAGCCTTCAAAAGTCATGCCTGTATAATAGGAAAAGTCCCCAATCATCGTCAGATCGATCAACACATGCTGGGATACGCTGTAAGAGACCAGTACCTCCCATACCTTGCACAAATGATCTATCGAATGGCGGGCAAGCGGATGATCGCTAAGCTCCAGCGCCTGTCCACAAATCTCCTTGCCGCCACGTAGACGCAACAGTCCATCCAGTTCATTCTTCTGAGCTTCCGTCAGATCCAGCCGCCGTAGGGTCTCTCGGAAAGAGACATAGTCGCGACCCAGCAAATGACTCTTCAACTCCTCCTGAACCTCCGGTAATTCCGGAAGTGCCTCTTGAAATAAACCATTCAAAAAGCCTACATGCCCCATAGCGATTTTAAAAGACTTCACACCCGCAGCCTGCAGCGATGAAATCGCAAGCGCCACTACTTCTGCATCGGCCTCAGGTGAATCATCACCAACCAGCTCAACCCCTGTCTGGAAGAACTCCGCTTCCCGCCCTGCCTCTTCCTCGATGGCACGGAAAACATTAGCGTGATAGGACAACCGCAATGGCAATGGCTCATCCTTCAAAAGAGATGCAACCACACGGGCGACTGGAGCTGTCATTTCAGAACGAAGCACTAGCGCCTGACCACGATTGTTAAGCAATTTATAAAGCTTTTGGTCAGACGTAGAGCTAGCCACGCCAACCGTATCGTAATATTCTAGCGTCGGAGTCATCATTTGCTGATAACCCCAGCGACTCATGCAATGCAGTACATCGTTCTCAATTTTGCGCAATTTCGTCACGGCCCGGGGCAGATAGTCCCGAACGCCAGACGGCTTCTCAAATCCCTTTGGTTTGGACATCTTCATTGTTCACCTCGTCAGTTATCATTAGATATTGTTTATGGTTACTTTACTATGGTAAAGTGGTAGCAAATTAAAGTATTTTCAATATCGTATCATGTTCACCGCTTTTTCGTCAATCAAACGGAATAAAGCTATAACTTCATTTCAAATGCTTGTATGCTTAAGTTTGTCCATCTAGATTGAATTGCTCACAAGGAAAATCTGCATTCTAAAATAAATACTTATGTACTTCGAACGAATACTTGGAAATCCCTCTTATTTTGCCTCTACGTTTATCCAATACTATAATGAGCTAATATGATTGTACTTCATAATTCTGTAATTAGTGTTCTAAAAATCTACTTACAACTAGAAAGAAGGGCTAATGCGTGACTAAATCCTATATGATTGGCGTTGATATTGGAACTACAAGTACCAAAGCAGTTCTCTTCGAGGAAAAAGGAGCCATAGCTGCACAAGCAAACGTAGGATATCCTTTACATCAGCCCTCACCCTCAATAGCGGAGCAGGACCCCGAGCAAATCCTGAGTGCAGTCTTCCATACAATCTCTGATGTTATACGGCAAAGCGGTGTATCTGCGGATGCAATCCTATTCGTCTCCTTCAGTTCAGCCATGCACAGTGTCATTGCAGTTGATAAACTGGGCAAGGCACTAACTGCCTGCATCACATGGGCTGATAATCGCAGTGCCGGGTGTGCACTTCGTTTGAAGGATGAGCTGAACGGTCATGAATTGTATCTACGTTCAGGAACACCTATACACCCAATGTCTCCGATCACCAAGCTAATGTGGCTTCGTGAAGAGCAGCCCGACATGTTCCACCAAACCTATAAATTCATTTCCATAAAAGAATACATATTCGCAAGACTGTTTGGCGAATACGTCATCGATCATTCCATTGCCTCTTCCACAGGCATGCTCAATCTGGAGAATCTAGAATGGGATAAAGAAGCCTTGGAGATTGCTCATATTACAGCGGATCAACTCTCGAGGCTTGTTCCCACCACACAGATCATGCAAGGGCTGCTCCCTGGTCTGGCGGAGGAGCTTCTGCTGCTCCCTACAACCCCATTTGTTATTGGCGCCAGCGACGGCGTCCTGTCCAACCTCGGCGTAGGTGCAATTGAACCCGGTGTAGTGGCCGCTACGATTGGTACGAGTGGAGCGATTCGCACTGTAGTGGATCACCCACTCACCGATCCCAAAGGTCGGATCTTCTGTTATAACCTAACCCCAAAACATTGGGTAATTGGGGGACCCGTCAATAATGGGGGCATGCTGTTCCGCTGGGTACGTGACGAGTTCGCGGCCTCTGAAGTTGAAACCGCCAAACGACTAGGTATTGATCCTTACGAGGTTCTAACTCGCATTGCAGAGCAGGTTCCTGCGGGAAGCGGCGGACTTTTATTCCATCCCTACTTGACCGGGGAGCGAGCACCGCTATGGAATCCGGATGCTCGGGGCTCCTTCTTTGGCCTTACTATGAACCACCATAAGGAGCATATGATTCGGTCGGTCTTAGAAGGCGTGATCTTTAATATGTATACGGTCCTGCTCGCGATGGAAGAGCAAATCGGACGTCCTGAAAAAATCCTAGCCACAGGCGGCTTCGCCCACTCCTCATTATGGCGGCAGATGATGGCCGATATTTTTGATCAGGAGGTTGTCATTCCGGAGAGTATCGAGAGCTCCTGCCTCGGGGCGGTTGTACTTGGCCTTTATGCAACAGGTCGCGTAAATTCCTTTGATGTGGTATTTGACATGATTGGTTCAACCCATAAGCATACTCCGATACATGAACATACCAAGGTATACAAGCAGCTACTACCGATCTATATTTCTGTCTACCGTAGTCTCGAAAGCCAGTATCAAGCAATTGCAGAATTTCAGCTGCAAGCTGGAGAATAAGCATAAGAAATCAAAAAGCGCCGGTTAATCCACCCTATGGTGGTAAACCGACGCTTTCTTTATTACCATTAGCGCCGTAACTAAGTTACGCGCTTTTCGAATTCGTTTTCGCTTTCTGTGGACTCGACCCAAAGATGACCCAAGCCGATTTAATATATCGGAAGGTAAAAGCCACTACCAGCCATGAACCTAACAACGCAAAGAGCCAGCCTCCGGCAATCGCTGCGGTATAAGCAAGCGATCCTCCGTGAAACGGTAATTTTCTATAGAAAAAGAGCAGTAACGGATGTAGTAAATAGATTCCGAACGAGCATGCCCCGGCAGATAGCAAGAGCCTTGTGAGCAAGCTTCGACCCGCTCCGTACAATAAGAAGGAAACTTGCAGCAGCACCACACAAGAGAGCAGCGCATGAAGGTTAGAGAATCCCTCATACCATAAACTATTGATGACCGTTTTCTTCGTATAGTTGTTAAACCATAGCTCAACATGAACGACCCCTGCTACAATCCATAACAACCACAATGTAATCCATACCGGACCTTTACCGGCGCGCCAGCCCTCACGTGAAGGCACCAGCCATTTCTTCAGAGAAGAGTAATATACTGCAATCCCAGCTCCTAGTAGGAAATAAGAGAAGTAAGTGATCGCCAGACTACCCTTAGACAACTGCCAATACCCGTTATTAGTCATGTATTTATTCAGTAATACGAACCCCCACTGTAGCAGCAGCCCGATTAACGGTGCCCAAGCCCCCAGACGACGAACCTTTTGCAAGCACCACAGAATGAGCGGAAATAATACGTAAAACTGAATAATGATAATAACATAATACAAATGCGTATATGCCGTTCCTGTCCATAAATACTTCCAAAGCTTAGAAGCCATCTCCCCTGGAGGTAAGCTCCATGTATGTCCCGCCGTCATTTTTAATGCGAAATACAGCAGCGAAAATAGTACATACGGCACAATAATATACAGCAGCCTTCTACTGTAGAACTTCCCCAGCGTCTTTCCGCCCAGTGGACGATCAATATAGTTATAGAACAGCACGAACCCACTCAAAAATATGAATGAAGGTACGGCGAACTGGCTGAATTTATTAATAAATAAGAACGGATGAAACATGTTTGTATCTAGTGTCTCCGCCAGCGTTCGCGAGGTAGCATGAATAGCTAGCACTGCGAAAATAGCAATCGCCCGAAAAATATCCAGCTGCGGAATTCTTTCTTTTTGTCTCATGATCTTTCCTCCTGTTAAGCTCGCATCAAAATGATGCCTTAATCAAATATTAACCTTCCTCATCTCATCAGAGGCATGTACTGACTTCACCTTCAGACTAGACTGTAGAGACCGTGGAACACTCCCCAAGAAGATCCATGACTTAGGAATTCGGCGAAAAGCAAACTGCACCATGGACCAGCTTCCTCCCAGTGCAAACACAAGTCCTCCATAGATGAAGAAAACATAAGTTAGCGACTCTAGTGGAATATGATATCGGAATCTGCGATATATCGCCAGCAATAGCGGATGTATCAAATAAATCGCAAATGACAGCTCACCTAAACGAGTCAAAAAAGCAACGATCACACGAGGGGCCTTACAATAAATCAAAAATGTAGCATACAGCAGTACCAACGCTGACAATATTGTATGGACATTCCATAACAGCTCGTACCAGAGCGAATCCGTCCACACCCCAAAATGGCGGGCCACATACCATAGTTGCACATGGATAAAGGCTGCAATTAACCACAAGCTCACTAATAGGGCAGTCCATCCTTTTTGCTTGGCAGGCAGCTCTCTCCATGGCTTTAACAGCCACAGCTTCACCTTCTCAAAGTGAATGGCAATATAAGCACCCATCATATAATAAGCCAGGTAGGAGATCGCCAAGCTCCCTTTTTCAACAATATGCAGTTCGTATTTATTCCAAAAAATAAAACCCCACTGAAGAGCCAAACCGAGCGGTATCGCCCATTTAACTAAGAAGCGGGAACTCTGTAGTAACTTAAGTAGCACTGGAAAAAGCAAATAAAACTGAATACTAATAAACACAAAATACAAATGCGCATATGCAGAGCCCGAGAATAACGCTCTAGAAAAGCTTAACAGGTTGTCACCAAGGTTCTGCGTCAATCGTCCGTTCACATATAGGGTTAGTGCATAATAGCCCATAGAAGCTAGCAAATACGGCAGTAAGATATACTTTAATCGACGACGATAGAAATTAATGATCACGCTGCGTGTCACAGGAAGACCATAATAATTATAAAACAATACGAAGCTGCTAAGGAAAATAAATGAGGGCGTGCCGAATTTAAAGAAAATGTTAATCCAGTTCAGCCAGTAATAATAAGGAGAATGCAGTGCCTGCTCTGCAGCAGCAAAAGATGAAGAATGCACATGCAGCACTCCTAATATAGCTAAAGCTCTAAAAATATCCAGCTGGGGTAGCCTTTCCTGTCTCACAGTATTCATATTATATTCCTCTTCTCTACTATGATGGTAGTTCATAGAGACGCTAAGCGGAATTTGGAAACTGAACATACCAGGAAGTCTGCACCTGCTGAATTTACATTCTGATATTTGACGCTGAATGCCTAGCGTGGGATTTACATGATCACTAAAGCTAATTATATAACTTGCATCCGTTTAAGAAGAACTTAAAGTTTCCTTAAGAAGCTTCTCCAAAGACGCAAGAAACCCTGCAGATCCTGCGCTAAAAAAACGCAATATGAAACTGCAGGGTTTACGAAGAATCTTTTACACTTGTTCCGAAGAATCTTCCGATGAGGCTGGGCGTAGCTCCCGCAGTGGATTACCTCCTACAAAAGAGCCAGCCGCCACGTTCTTGTGTACTACTGATCCTGCGGCAACAACTGCCCAATCACCGATGGTTACACCGGGAAGAATCGTTGTATTCGCGCCGATCAATACATTTTCACCAATCACTACTTCACCCAGGCGATATTCCTTGATTAGATACTCATGCGCCAGAATCGTCGTGTTATAACCGATAATAGAGTTCTCACCCACCGTTATTTTTTCCGGAAAAAACACATCCACCATCGCCATCAGAGCGAAGGAAGTATGCTTACCTACCTTCATCCCGAGAATCCGACGATAGATCCAGTTCTTTAGCGGTAGAATCGGGCAATAACGGGCAATTTGAATAAAAATAAAGTTACGGACACCCTTCCATGGACTGACCGTGCGGTAAATGTACCAAAGTGAGTTATGACCTTCTACAGGATATCGGGTTACGTTTCTCACGATTCACTCGTTCCTCGCTCCACAATTTCTATAATATCCTTCATGTTATGGATGATATAGTCGGGATCATACTTGCGGAGAGTGTCTTCGCCCTTTAATGACCATGCTACTCCAGCAGCATATACACCGGCAGCCTTAGCCGATTGAATATCAACCGTACTGTCACCCACCATTAGAGTTTTACGTGGATCAACGCCAAGGCTATTGACAGCTGTAAGAACAGGTTCTGGATGTGGCTTTGGTTCAGTAACATCGTTCACCGTCACAATCGTATCCATGTACTTAAGCAAATCAAACATCTCGAGCGATTTAATCGTTGTAGGACGAATTTTGGTAGTTACAATTCCCATTTTAATCCCACGACGTAAGAGCTCTTCCATCGTCTCATTCACCTGAGGAAAGGGACGTACTAACTCATCATGATGCTCATTATTATAAGACCGGTAAGACTTCTCTAGCGCACCACTTGCATCCTCAAGTCCAGAGAAGACTCTTATCTGTTGCTGAAGGGTAGTTCCCATATGGGGAATAATCTCTTCTCTGGTCAGTGGAGCAAAACCATTGTCCTTCAGCGCGTACATAAATGAACTAATAATTAGCTCATTTGTATCGACAATCGTTCCATCTAGATCAAAAAGAACGCATTCTATCATAAGCTTTACTGCTCCTTCTTATCTCCATCCGCCGGCTGTCCTTGCTCAGGTTGTGCCCCGTGACGAGCTTTCTGCGGTGTATTTACTGCGCTTTCTGGCACTACAGTATCTGCTTTGATCGGTTTAGTACATACGATAGGATCAGAATAATGTGCTTTAGGCTCTCCGGTGACCCTACGAATAATGATAAGAAGTACAGCTGCGACGATGATCAGTAGAGAAAGTAACTGAGAAATACGGATATTTCCATAACTCGGGTCTAAGTATCCTTGTTCAAAACCTAACCATTCCATCGGCTTCCACAATCCGTTTATAAAGGATGCCACACCTGAACTTCCATTAAACGCTAAGCTATCCGTACGTACGGCTTCGATGAAGAAACGACCAATCGAATACCATATAAAGTAAGACATGAAGATCTCACCAGCACGCACAAATTTTTGGCGGCGGAGGACCATTAGTAGCGCGATGCCCAGTAAGCTCCAAAGAGATTCATACAGGAAGGTCGGATGATGAAAAGCATCACCTATGTACATTTGGTTCACAATGAAATCAGGTAAATGCAGTTTATCCCGTAAAAAAGACTCTTCAACCACGCTGCCGTATGCCTCTTGGTTGACAAAGTTTCCCCAGCGTCCAATCATTTGGCCCGCTAGTAGTCCTGGTGCACAAATATCAACGATACGCCAGAATGGGTAGCCTTTATAGCGGAAATAAATAATCCCACAAATAATGGCTCCAATTAACGCACCGTAGATAGCAATGCCACCGTTCCAGATCTTAAAGATATCTATTAAATTATCCTTATAATCGTCCCATTTAAACGCTACAAAATAAATCCGTGCCCCAATAATGGCCGAGGGCACACCTAGCAGTAGCATATCCATAAAGAACTCTTGTGGGATACCGAACCTTTTGCCCTCGCGGATCGCAAGAAATAACCCCGCGAGTGCACCGAAACCTAGTATTAATCCGTACCAGTGTACTTGCAGTGATCCAATGGAGAAGAAAATAGGATCTAATGCTAATGGGAACATTCTCTCACACTCCTAATCGAGATCATCCATATCTTCAGATATGGTCGCAGTTAACTTATTCGTGAACTGCAGGGCTGCATTAAAGCCCATTTGCTTCAGGCGATAGTTCATCGCTGCAACCTCAATGATAACTGCAAGGTTACGTCCTGGGCGTACAGGAATCGTTACAAGTGGAACATCTGTATCTATAATCCGTGTCGTTTCCTCATCGAGCCCAAGTCGGTCATACTGCTTGTCTTGCTGCCAAGCTTCCAATCTAACAACAAGTGTAATCCGTTTATGATTACGAATGGCACCCGCACCAAAAAGTGTCATTACATTAATGATACCTACTCCACGGATCTCCAGTAAATGACGGATTAACTCAGGTGCTGTACCATGCAGCTGGTTATCTGAAGTCTGACGGATTTCCACTGCATCATCAGCAATCAATCGATGTCCGCGTTTTACAAGTTCAAGGGCTGTTTCACTTTTACCAATCCCACTACTGCCCGTAATTAGCATACCTACACCATATACATCACAAAGTACGCCATGAATCGTCGCCGTAGGGGCTAATTTTCCTTCTAAGAAGCTGGTCAAACGACTGGAAAAAATAGTCGTGGCCATGGAGCTACGAAGCACAGGAAGAGCCTTCTCATTACTTATATCAATTAACTCCTGAGGCACATCCAAATCACGTGTAATTACAATACAAGGTGTGTTGTCATTACAAATTCCACGAAGTCGACTTTTCCGCTCAGCTTCGGGCAGCATGGAGAAAAAAGCGAGTTCTGTTTTGCCTAGCAATTGAACACGTTCTTCTGGATAATATTCAAAATAACCAGCAATCTCTAGTCCAGGGCGATTCAGGTCATCGACCGTAATGGGTCTCTTTAGACCTTCCTGGCCGGAAATAACCTCTAATTGAAAATGCTGTACCAATTCAGATACTTTTACTTTCTTAGCCATTTAATTTCGTCCTTTCGTCACCTGCGGTATTTGTCCGCTTACTGCGTCCGGTTGGCAGCGATCTCTTTACATTCCGGAGGTAATTCTCCTGCTATCTTAATTGATAACGCTTATGAATGCAATCTTAGCGCCTAACCAGACAAGGTCCATCTAAACAATAAAGCCACCCTTTCGGGTGGCTTTATCAAGAGAGAAAAGATCTTTACAATCTTATCCCAACAAAATGTTAGCTTCGGATTCTTTATCAAAGAAGTGAATTTTGTTCATATCGATAGCCAATTTTGGCTTGCTGCCTTCGCGAGTAGTGGAACGTCCATCTACACGAGCGATTACAGTAGATTTACCAAGGCCGCTCAAGTAAAGGAGCATTTCATGACCAAGGTTTTCAGTAACATCAACCAATGAAGTAAAGATTGTGTTCGGGGAAGCTTCCAAGAATACTGGCTCTTCATGGATATCTTCTGGACGAACGCCCATGATTACTTCTTTACCGATGTAACCTTTGTTGCGGATAATTTGTGCTTTTCCGCCTGGTACTTCAACATCAAGGTTCTCAGCACGGAAACGGATAGAACCGCTCACTTCAGACAAAGTACCATTGATAAAGTTCATTGTAGGGGATCCGATAAATCCAGCTACGAACAAGTTTGTAGGTTCATTGTACAACTCTTCAGGGGAAGCTGCTTGTTGAATGATACCATCATACATAACTACGATGCGATCACCCATTGTCATAGCTTCTGTTTGGTCATGCGTTACGTAGATACAAGTAGTTTCAAGGCGCTTAACCAGTTTAGTGATTTCAGCACGCATTTGACCACGAAGTTTAGCATCCAAGTTGGAAAGAGGCTCATCCATCAAGAAGACTTGTGGATCACGTACGATAGCGCGTCCCAAAGCGACACGTTGGCGTTGACCACCAGAGAGTGCTTTTGGTTTACGATCTAGCAAATGCTCGATATCGAGAATTCTAGCAGCTTCGCGAACTTTCTTGTCGATTTCATCCTTCTTCACTTTACGAAGTTTCAAACCGAAAGCCATGTTTTGGTATACGCTCATATGCGGATACAGGGCGTAGGATTGGAATACCATCGCGATATCTCGGTCTTTAGGAGCAACGTCATTAACTACACGATCGCCAATGTACATTTTACCTTCGGAGATTTCTTCCAAACCAGCGATCATACGCAAAGTTGTGGATTTACCGCAACCGGAAGGTCCAACCAATACTAGAAATTCCTTATCTTTAATATCAAGATTGATATCGATTACTGTTGCTTTATCTGAACCCGGGTATTTTTTGAAAATATGCTCTAAACGTACGCCTGCCATTGTATTTCCCCCTCGAGTTAATTATTAATTATTTAAAATATAAATTCTGTTTCCTTGTACATTTATATTACCCCAGTCGGGACACTATGGCTATTTGTAAGGTTCACAAAAAACCTATTTCCTTTTCGTCACTTTATACAAAAGCATAGTAAGCTTCACAATAGCAGCGTCCCCAAAGCTTCGTACATCTGCTCCAGTCTCTTGTTTTATCTTGTCCAGACGGTATAGCAGCGTATTTCGGTGGATATACAACTTCTTGGCTGTTTCACTTACATTACAGTCCATCTCAAAAAAGGTTTCCAAAGTCAGCAGCATCTCTTTATCTGATAGTACAGAGGAATAGTCACCAATCTGTCCAAGCAACTGTTTACGGCGCACAACAGGAATGCTATTAACCAAACGCTCCAAATGTAGTTCCCAAGGCAAATGAATATACTCTCCTACTTGAAAGATACGACCGAGTACAATCGTCTCCCTGAGCAAAGCCACAGATCCAGTCAATCCCTTAACAGGGACAATAGCCGGAGCCACCGCTAAATGGAATACACCTACCCATTCACTAGCTATCAACTCATGTAAGCCCATACTAGTCTGTGCTAGAAGATCATCTACACTCTCTTCTTCATCATCCTTATCATCCCCGCCCGTAAGTAATTCTTTACGAGCTAAAATCAACCATTCCTTCTCTTGTAGGGGAATAAGCAAGATTTCGTTCTCAAAATAGCTACGCAGCAATTTCATCAGTGAACGATAAGAGATCTGCGGGCTATGTGCAATCTCACTACTAAGAAGGAATGGAACCATGTCGCCGAACAGACGCCCCTTTAGGGTGATCTCATCGGGAATTTCAGTGTCATTCTTCTCTTGCTCTAGCTCCGTGTTCAACCAGGCACCAAGCTGCCGTGCCTCCACTTCACCTTCTTCTCTAAGCCCTGTAGCTTTAAGTGCAATAGCAAAATTTCGAACTGCATAGTTGACCAGCTGTACTTCCAGAGAGGTGAGTCCCTCCATTTCTACCCAAACAGCGGTTATACGTCCGTCACTCTCATATAAAGGTGCCCAGAGATGACCTTCATGGATTACCAGCTGATCTTGTCCTTCTAATCCCATGCTAAAAAGAGAAGCTGAATGCTGCCTCCCTAACTGCTTGATTCCGGTTCTCTTTCCGGTGAGCTGCTCTAATTTTTTCCGCAATGTCTCACTATCCATAGTCACCATGCTCCACCACTTTTGCTCTTTTCGCCTATTTTAGCATATTCTCTTATATTATGTTAATCGCTACAGTAGCGCGCTACTATAATACAACCATAAAACACAAAAAAAGCCACCACCATAAGGTGATGACTTTCTGTTTGGGATGAGCCATGAAGGACTCGAACCTTCGACACCCTGATTAAAAGTCAGGTGCTCTACCAACTGAGCTAATGGCTCATAAATGGTGGGGGATGATGGATTCGAACCACCGAACACGTACGTGAGCAGATTTACAGTCTGATGCGTTTGGCCACTTCGCTAATCCCCCAGGGAAAAGTGGCTCGAGACGGATTCGAACCGCCGACACGAGGATTTTCAGTCCTCTGCTCTACCGACTGAGCTATCGAGCCATATTAAATTGACATAAAAATAAAGTGGTAGTTTAAACTTCCCACCCTAGTCTTGTGGAAAAAAATGGCGGAACCGACGAGATTCGAACTCGCGATCTCCTGCGTGACAGGCAGGCATGTTAGGCCAACTACACCACGGTTCCGCATTAATAATAATGGTGCCGGCGAGAGGACTTGAACCCCCAACCTACTGATTACAAGTCAGTTGCTCTACCAGTTGAGCTACACCGGCACGGTGTAAAAAGTAATTCTAAAAAAGTAATAATGGTGGAGGCTGAGGGGATCGAACCCCCGACCCTCTGCTTGTAAGGCAGATGCTCTCCCAGCTGAGCTAAGCCTCCAGGTATTATGGTAGCGGCGAAGGGGATCGAACCCCCGACCTCACGGGTATGAACCGTACGCTCTAGCCAGCTGAGCTACACCGCCACAATAATTAGTAATGCTATGGATTGAAAATGGCGGAGAGAGTGGGATTCGAACCCACGCACCGCTTACGCAGTCTAACCCCTTAGCAGAGGGTCCCCTTATAGCCACTTGGGTATCTCTCCAAACGATATCAGTACCACAGCAATCCAAACAGGAATTTGACTCCCTGAAAACTGAATCCGAATTGAATTTGCGTTTTAAATATAGGATAAGCCCTCGACCGATTAGTATTGGTCAGCTCCATGCATTACTGCACTTCCACC
>NZ_LCZJ02000042.1 GCF_001012825.1 Paenibacillus etheri | reverse complement strand
TAGAATAGACAGAAATAGCTGGATTAAGACATAGATGGCAACGGGCGAATAACATTTTCATTCTGGGATGTGAGCTAATGGCTCATGAAAGTTTTTTGATATAGTTGTCTTTTACCTTTAAGCCGTCCGCTCTGTAGCTTTGAGGCGCAGGGCCTTCTTCTCTTCAGCTTTCTCCACCGGCAGTTTTAGCGAAATCGCGATGAGGCAAGCCAGCAGGCACAAGAGACCAAAGATCACAAAAGTAGGTTTAAACCCGCCCAGGAAGACGGCGATGAACGAACCGGAAAGGGCACCAATACCGAAACCTTGATACACGATTCCATAGTTCTTACTGTGGTTCTTCAGTCCGAAGAAGTCACTGACAATAGCCGGGAACACTGTAATATTACCCCCGAAGCAGAATGCAATAGCCGCTACACAAGTGAAAAATAATCCGAAATTCAGCGTCGCATAGCTAAGGGTCAACATAGCGGCTGCCGTTACAGCAAGCGAAGCGCCTACCAGCTTCAAACGGCTCATTTTGTCAGACAGGGCTCCCAGAATCAAACGTCCTGCTGTATTAAAAATCGCAATCATCGCTACCGCATTAGCTGCCGTCTGCACATCCAGTCCAGCCAGCTGCACGCCGATATCTTTTACAATACCGATCAAATACAGGCCACACATACAAGCGGTGAAGAAAATGATGAACAACAGATAAGCTTCTTTCGTACGCAGCATTTCTTTTACGGTGTAGTCTTTAGGTTTAGCTGTAGTTGAAGTTGATGTGGCACCCAGTGATGCCGCTTGTACCGGAGCTTCTCTTACAAGCAGAGCGCCAATCACAATCATGACCATAACAATCATGCCCCAATACATAAACGTATTCGATACACCCACTGAGTCAATCAAGCTGCCATTGATATATTTAAAAATCAAGCTCCCCGTTCCGTAAGCACCCACAGACACACCGGAGATTAAGCCTTTATTATTCGGAAACCATTTAATTAAGTTAGATAATGAAGTGATATAAGCTGTTCCGTCTGCAAAACCAACGATTACACCAGCCAATACATAGAACATTAGAAGCGAATTCGCCTGAGAGCTAAGAATCAATCCTAGACCAAGCACAATCCCTGCGGCGGTAGTTAACCGGCGAAGACCAAAACGATCCTGCAATTTCCCTGCGAACAAAGTCGCAAAAGCGAGTGCAAAGCTCGTGATCGAAAACGTAATCGAAACAGAGTTAAGCTCCCATCCGAATTTTGTTACCAGATGTGCATTGAACAAACTCCATGTATAAATGGTACCTAGACCCATCTGCATAATTACTGTTCCTAATACGATAAGCCACCGTTTGGCGTTTTTGTTGTCCATCGTCGAAGTCATGGTCTATTCCTTCTTTCTCTCTCGTGATCTGCTACAAGAGCTTCTATTGCCTCTTTATTGTAGCTAAACCAGCGGATGTTGAGAGAAATCTGGCATGAGATGACGAAAATGAAGAATGAACTGCATTTATAGGCGCATGATCTGCCTGAATTCCTTTACTTTGCTACGACTTACCGGCACCTCAAACTCCAAATCATGCAGGCGCAGTAAGTACGTATTGTTGAACCAAGGGATGATTTCCTTGATCTTGGATAGGTTAACGATATAGGAACGATGGCAGCGAAAAAAACGATCCTCAGGCAGTCGATTATAAAAATCGCTGATGCTGAGTGCCATACTATATTCCTCACCTTTAGTCATTACGCTCGTACTTTTCTCCTGTGCGGAGGCGTAATAAATATCGTCGGCATTCACTACGATAATCTTTTCATTTTTCCACAGGTTCACCTTATCACTGACTGGATTACGCTCTTCTTCTCCTTGTCGCCCACGGGCGGCGAATGCTCCTTCCAGCTTGTGCAGCATAGCCTTAATTCGCACCTCACTGTAAGGCTTCAGAATATAGTCGAACGCTTCAATCTCAAAGGCTTCAGCAGCATGCTCCTTATAAGCAGTAATAAACACTATATATGGTTTCACCGAGAATCTGCTAATATTCTGAGCCAACAGCACTCCGTCGATCGAGGGAATATTAATGTCCAGAAAAATCACATCTACCGTCTCAACCTGTAAAAATTTGAGTGCATCCAGCCCGTCTTCAAATTGTGCGGCAATGTCGATCCCGCTGTGTGTCTCTATTAAATAAGCCAGCTCCTGTCTTGCCAGCTCTTCATCTTCCACGATGATTGCTCTCATAGGCCCTCCTTTTTGACATCAAAAAAGATATCTGTCCCTTTATCCAACCTCTGTATCGTAAGTCCAGTCCCATAGATTAGCTTCACGCGTTGGTGTACATTAAACAGTCCGATCTTATTCTCCGGCATATCACCAGTATAGACCTTCTCTATCGTTTCCTCGCTGATGCCAGCTCCAGTATCCCGAATGCCAACTCGTACAATATCACCTAGATCTTTTACAGAGATCGTTACTGTTCCCGTTCCTCTAACCTTCAGTATGCCATGTATGATCGCATTCTCTACAAGCGGCTGAATGATCAGACTCGGAATCCGAACCTGAACCTCATCAATATCATAGAGGACATTAAGCCGGCTTCCGAAGCGTGCTTTTTCAATCTCTACGTATTGCTGAACCTGCTGCAGCTCGCGCTTAATATCAATGAATTCATCCGTCAGCTCCAGATTATATCTCATATAACCGGACAGATTTACAATTAGCTCGCGCGCCTTATCCGGGTTAATCCGAATCGAGGACGCAATCGCATTCAGTGCATTGAACAGGAAGTGTGGGTTAATGCTTGTCTGCAGCGCCTTTAGCTCCGCTTTGTTCGCCATTTCTTTAATGCCCTCAACCCGCGATACTTCCATTAGCGTAGAGATCATTTGCGACAGTCCCACGGCCATAGCTTGGAGAGAGTAAGTGATTTTGTGGGCCCTGGTGTAATAGATTTTGAGCGCTCCCGTCACTTCGCCTTTTTCCTTCAATGGAATAATAATCAGCGATTTAATCTCCGGATTCACATAATCACTATCGTCGTTACGGATGGTGATTTCACCACTGGACAACGTCACTTTAGTTTCTTCAGTAATAATTTCATTGGTCGTAGTATAATCCTCTTCTCCAACACCAACGTAAGCGAGAATGAGTCTAGTATCCGTAATAGCTACCGCATCTGCGCCGATATCTTCTTTGATAATTTGGCAGATGGTGCGAAGCGACTCGGGATTAATATTACGAAAATAAGGCAAGGTCTTATTAGCAATATCCAGTGCCAGCTTGGACTGCTTCGCCGCAATCCGTTCCTTTTCACCTTCCACACTCTGCACTAGCATGACAATCAGACCGACACTAATCTGGCTCATAATCATCGGAAAAGCAATTTTGGACACGATATCCACACCCAGCGACGACGGCTCAGCCATCACCAGAATGAGCAGCATCGTCAGGGCTTCACAGGCCATCCCGGCCAAAATACCGGCCATCCAGCGACGTTCACCAGAAGTACGGCGGTATATTATCCCTGACACAATACCTGCGGTAATACTCGTAATCAGACAAGGAAGAGAGGTTACCCCTCCGATATCAATCAGAAAACGGTGAACCCCTGAGATGATGCCTGTTATAAGCCCTACCCATGGCCCGAACAGAATCCCACCGGATACGATGGCGATGATTCGCACATTCACAAGCGAACCTTCCACATTAATCCCACTGTAGGTACCAAAGATGGCAAATAAACTGAAGATCATCGTCGCTATGGCAAGCTCCTGCGGGGCGTAGGTTCCTTTTTGAAAAATCTCTTTAAAACGCGGCAGACGCGTCAGCACAAACAGACACATCAGCAATAGCGCAGCTCTTTCGAATAATTGCAGTAATATCGTAAATGTATATTGCATGGTCTCCGCCTCCAAAGGACTAGATGTCGATTTATTATAAAGATAGTTCATGCCTCTGTCCATTCAGCCTGTCCTTTTATACCTCTATCGAAACTCTTGTTGTATGATATGAACAGATTGGAAACACGACTATGCGGAGGTGAGCGGGTTGCAGAAGATAGAACATGAGGTAGATATTATTCAGCTTGTACAAAATGATCCCTGGATGATGGATATATTAGAAAATGCTAGATCCCTTGAGCTACCCGATTGGTGGGTTTGCGCTGGCTTTGTACGTGCAAAAATCTGGGACACCCTACATGGCTTCGAAGAACGGACACCTTTGCCAGACGTTGATGTTATTTATTATGACAACAGCAATCTTCAAGAGGAAGTGGAGAAGCAATGGGAGGCGAAACTAAGAGACCTAAACCCCAATGTCCCCTGGTCTGTTAAAAATGAAGCAAGAATGCATACAGTCAACAACCTTGCACCCTATACATCATCTGTAGATGCGATCGCCAAGTTTCCGGAAACAGCTACAGCGCTTGGACTCTCCCTAGATCGATCGGGAAAAATCATCCTAGTCGCTCCACACGGAATTTCAGACGTAATCAATGTACTCTTACGACCTACCCCGCATTTCACAGAGAATCCGAACTTACTTCCTATTTATGAACAACGAGTTATTAAGAAAAAGTGGCAGACTACTTGGAAGCAGCTGCAGATTGTCCCTACTTAAAACAACAAACAGCAAGCCCCGGTATATAAGGGAGCTTGCTGTCTTTGTTTTATTACACCGCCAAATCAATACCAACTACACCTACAACATCTCCCTGACGATTCTTGATCGCTTTGGACAATGTAATACACGAACGCTTAGTGATTGCTGAAACATAAGGCTTCGAGACATATTCACCTTCATTTATGGCACCATTCCACCAATCACGTCGCTTGGCATTCAAGAGGCCAGCCGCTGGCTCGGAATAGATAAAGGTCCCATCCGTCCGATTGGACCAAATGGCTTGTACATCCGGAATTTTTTTATTGTAAGAAGTCAAAACACCTTGATGAACTTCAGTATCTGGGGCGTATAGCTCTTCCTTAGCTGAAATTGTCTCCAAGAGACTCTGCATTTCCTGAAGCCGGGCTGCATATTGGCTCATCTCGATTTCTTCTCGACCCGCAATGCTGGTAACCGACTGCTGCAACGATTGCGACTCGGCTAGCAGATTGGCGCTTACTTCGTTCAGCTGCCCGATCTGACTCCGCTGCCGTGTCACCTGCTCCAGCGTAAGATCCACATTGGCGATCGTCTCATTCACGATAGCCACCGCCCCACTCAGCTCCGTCGTCACTTCTACAATCAGCTTGCCCTGCTTCGCGGCAGCATCGATGGTTTCCGTTACGGCGCTGCCTACCTCATCGACTCTCGACGCAATATCATCGAGTCGAAGCTTCACAGTGCCGACCTCGTTCACCCCACGTTCCACTGAGGCTTGCTCTTTCGTAACGGATTCCAGCACCTGCTGTACTCCGTTATTAATGTCGAGCAAGATGCCAGAGGAACGGTCTACCGAGCTCTTGCTTTGATCGGCCAGCTGCCGAATCCGGCTGGCCACTACCGCAAATCCGCGGCCCTGTTCCCCGGCCCGTGCCGCTTCAATGGAAGCATTAAGCGCTAGCAGTGAGGTCTCATCCACAATTCCGTTAATAAGCGTATTGATCTCTTCTACCATCGCAATATGATTACTCAGGGTAGTAAACTTAGCTAACATGTCCCCGCTCTGCATCTGTAAATCCTTCATCACAGCATCTGCGATGCTCAAGGAATCAACCATGGTTGTCATTCCTTGACGAGCGTATTTCATATTTGACCCCAGTCTCTCCGTCAACTCTTCGATATGAGCTGTAACTGAGGCCACGCTGCCCATCGTCTGATACGCGCCTTCAATATTGGCTTTCGCTTCGTTGCTGCGAATCCTTAAATCCATCTCCTCGCGGAAAGACTGATCGAAAAGGAATTTCAATAAATAGATAGATAGGGAAGATACATATGAAATATACGGTGAAATAATTAAGCAAATGTGAAAAACGACCAAGATATTGTTCCTTCATTTATAACGATATTATTTGGTTAGTTCGTGACGATTTTTCATTTAGACCTGAATAGTTACGATATTTTTTAAAAAATCATTCACACATTGTAATAATCAGACCTCTTGAATTTTTACTAGAAAAGGCTCTCGAATCAAATTGTATCTATATTTTAACAAATACGTTTTATTTTCTTGAATTAAAGGCCATACGATTTTTGGTACTTTAATATCTTTTGTCATTCCACCTTCAAATTTCACTTCTATATAATTCTTATTATGCTCTATCATTTTCTTATCGATAGTAACAATCGACACATTACTTGATGTTATAAAAAAATAATAAATAATAAATATAATTAATAATAAGAAGAATCCCTGAACACTTCTCTTCTTTTTAATCATACCTATGTTTTTCATGGTTTAATACACCCCCTTATTAAGTCTAATACTTTTTTCTTCAAAGATCTTAGGAAGTATATAACGCAACTGACTACATATTTATATAAGACGGATTGTAATATGAAGTGCGACAGCTAAACAGAGAAAGCCCATGGGGATTCGTGTAGAATGAAGTTACCACACACCATTCACACAAGGAGAATCA
>NZ_LCZJ02000041.1 GCF_001012825.1 Paenibacillus etheri | reverse complement strand
TGGATACAGACGGTGATGGTATTCCGGACAGTCTAGATCCAGATGATGATAATGATGGCCTGAGCGATGAACAGGAACTCATTAACGGAACAGATCCGAAGCATCCAGATACAGACGGTGACGGAATCAAAGATAAGGAAGATCCATTCCCATTGGATCCGACAAAGCCAGGTAACGGTGGTGAACTGGATACAGACGGCGATGGCATTCCGGACAGTCTAGATCCAGATGATGATAA
>NZ_LCZJ02000040.1 GCF_001012825.1 Paenibacillus etheri | reverse complement strand
GGGTGGAGGCCGGTCATGCTAACGTTACGGGTCGGTGCCCTTTGGTTCAATATATCCGGTACTCTGTGCTTTCTTTTGAAATCCCGTGAATAAGCCAAAATTCGTACGACGAAACGGTGAGAAATCGCTTAAGCTGCTAGCTGAAGTGGCATCGTTTTATGTGGATTGTAGGCTTCACTGCTGCGAGCCATCCCCACGAGAATGCGAGCTAGTTTACCACACAGTTTCATTAGTGACCTCATTTTCTTCATCTTTTTTACCTGAACATTGTACGCATGCATCGCCTTGAATTCCGGATTATTCGCGGTTAAGCTCAGGGTCATCATGAAGATGAAACGTCGGAGGCGAGATCGTCCGCGTTTACTAATCTTCATCTGTCCGGTCCATTTGCCCGAGCTTGCTTCCGCAAGGTTGAGACCAGCATGACGCAGCAAAGCGTTGCCATGAACAAAGCCGCTTAAATCCCCAGCCTC
>NZ_LCZJ02000039.1 GCF_001012825.1 Paenibacillus etheri | reverse complement strand
AATGTAGACGTAAAAAAGCTCAAGAAAATGAAATCTATTATGAAATTATGTGGTAAAGTGGCCCGAATGCTTGTTGGCCTGGCCAAAAGTAACGAAGCTTACAGTTCAGTTAGAGTATTTCCGCAGGCCGCTTAAGCGAGTTGTTTTTACCAGTTGATGCATTCGCAGGATGGATAAGTAGCACGGAGTATCGGGAGGCATTAAACAAAAGGGCTCGGACCCGTTCCGTTAGAAAAACCGACCTCCACCCCTTAGTTAGATGTGACGAAGGAATGAAAGGGCATAGACCCGTTGAGACATGGGAGTGAAAATCGCTAGGGGCGACATGGAGACGTGCAGGATATGGAACAAATTGGGTGATATACTCTCACCTTATTCTTGCATGCCCTTACAGTTGTTCCAATCCACCGCCTCCTCTGTTTCCTTCTTATCTCACACTTAGCTATAGGTGAAATCCTGCGAATTCATGAGCCTGAGTGAGAAAAATAAATCATATTGAGGGAGTTTAATAAACTACGCTGCTCAATAATGAATTTTCATTTCCTACATGGGCATCTACACAATCATATAGTCATTAACCTACATATTTGTAGGCATAGGGTATTCGACTTATGATAAGGGGATGTTTAATTTGTACAAACAAATTCAAAAGCATTCGTATGGTAACTATACTCATTTAAGAAAAATATCTTTGCTTGATATGAAACAAGGCGATGTAAATGGGGACGGAATAATTGATAACGTGTATTTATATGGAAATAAATCCAATGGAATCTTTGCAGATAATATTACGCTTATTATTCAAGATGGACATTCTAATCAAAGTACAACGGTAAATCTTCAAAACAATGCGGGATATAGTGCTAGGCTATTCCTTGGGGATTTTTCTAAGGATAATGTACAGGACATTTTAGTAAGTATTGATTCTGGAGGAAGCGGCGGATATGGTATTTTTTATATTTATTCCTTCAAGAATAACATTCTACATGAAATGTTTGATGTTGAAAAATATAATAAAGAGTATAAGTTCAATGTAAATTATGAAGATTTTTACAAAGTGAGCGTAGGAAGTCCTCATCTTGACGTGTTGTTTACAATAGACATTAGTAATAAAGGCTATGACTACTTATCACAATATTACAACGAAAATGGTAAACTTAAGCAACCAATCAAAGGTGAGGTTCTTGCTTTAGGTGCATTATATCCCATAGTTACAAACGAAAAAAGTATGGGTTATGATTTACTTGCTATTCAACGTATTATTGGTACTTCTAACTCCGATACATTAGGGTATGTCGAAAACCTAATGACTTGGAATGGCACTCAATTTACATCCTTACGATTGTCTGTAGCTATACTTGGTACGAGGTTAATCAGCCTTTACTGATCATTTCTGTAATGGTATTCAGAGAGGCATTAGCCGCTCACATTCGTCCAATCCATCAAATTCATTCCTATGTATCAATAGATTTTTTCCTTAAACTAAACTGCCCGTTAGAATTCCTGTAGAATGAATAATTTGGCCTTTGTACAAAAAAGAGCACCTCTGTAACATGGGAGTTGGAACGGGTCTACAGCCCTTTTAA
>NZ_LCZJ02000038.1 GCF_001012825.1 Paenibacillus etheri | reverse complement strand
TGCCCGTTAGAATTCCTGTAGAATGAATAATTTGGCCTTTGTACAAAAAAGAGCACCTCTGTAACATGGGAGTTGGAACGGGTCTACAGCCCTTTTAATCTCACCATCTAGGAGGTCGCTCTACTATGAAGTTTAAAGCTCAGGACAAGCAAAATCAACTCATTGAAAACATTTCCTCTTTGCATCTGGTTGTCGGTGTAGATATTGCCCAGGAGATGCATGTCGCTCGTGCAGTGAGCTATCGGGGAATTGCGTTGGGATCGCCGCTCGAG
>NZ_LCZJ02000037.1:17636-617694 GCF_001012825.1 Paenibacillus etheri | reverse complement strand
GAAGAAAGAAATTATCCGGTATTAGCTACCGTTTCCGGTAGTTATCCCAGTCTAAGGGGCAGGTTGCCTACGTGTTACTCACCCGTCCGCCGCTAAGTCACTTTGAAAGCAAGCTTTCAAAGTGACTCCGCTCGACTTGCATGTATTAGGCACGCCGCCAGCGTTCGTCCTGAGCCAGGATCAAACTCTCCAATTAGTATTGAAAAGAGCGATATGCTCATTTTGAAACATCTGACGAGAAAATTAATTCTCACGATGAAATTTCAAAAGCGTAAAATACGCTGTGAAACTCATCTATTTTGGATTTCACTCTCGTGATTTCCCACTCACTCGTTGTTCAGTTTTCAAAGATCAAGTTCTCGTTGGCACCGTTTAATGTCTCAGCAGCAACTCTTATACTATATCATGTTCGGCTATTTAATGTCAAGCTCTTTTTTAACTTCTTTTTCGAGCTCGGCATGTGTATTTCTTGGCCGGACTTAGAATATATCATGTATAGAGTTTCATTGCAACACTTTTTTTTAATATAATCTAAAAATAAGAGACTGTGCTATCAATTAGCTAGATATACTCGTATATACTTGGTAGCACAACCTCAGTTCTTCAGTCTCTCAATACCTACTTCTCTAAGCAATAATCTCCTGAATATACAGATCCCGCTCCACCATTAGGTTAACAATCGCACCCTCTACTTTAATCATAGGACGTGTAGGATTGGCACGATCAGTGAATATAATTTCCCCGTGACGACCATCGCTAAGACGTATTCTGGTTCCATTAAACAAATCGGTGCTCTTCTGTATAAAGGTCTGTACAACGACTGGGTCGAGCTTACCGAAGCTTTCTGTCATAATCTGCTCTAACACTAAATAAGGGGACTGTGCCTTTCTATAGGCTCTTTCCAAAGTCATAGCATGGAATATATCTGCTACCGCGACTACTTTTGCGTAAAAATGAATCTGGCTACCTTCTAGCTTAAGTGGATAACCAGACCCATCAACCTTCTCATGATGCTGCAATGCCGTCAGTCTTACCCCTTCATTAATCGCTGTTACATTACGTAATAATTGATAGCCATATGTAGTATGTCTGCGAACCTCTTCTATTTCAGCACTATTAAGCGACTCCGGCTTATGTAAAAGAGAACTATCTACTTTTGCGTTTCCTATGTCATGTAGTAATCCAGCAAAAGCGATCTGCATCCAATCCTTCTGTGGATACCCACACCACTGAGCGATCTTATATGATGTTAACGCAGACAGCACGGCATTGTGATAGTTATAATCCTCGTCTTTTAGCGTACGTGGAGAGAACTTCAAGACATGATAATCTTTCAGATGACTAATTAGTACCTCTAACTGACTTCGCAATTCAAAAATAGGAAGAGAGGCTGCCGTTACCGAACGATAGCTGGTCCTAATAAGTACGATCATTTTTTCATATTCATCATGTAATGGAGAATTGCTCTTAATCAGCATCGATTCATTTATTATGGCTCCAGCTTTAAGTGATGTCTGCTTGGCGGTTTTATTGACGGCATCAGAATTGGGCTCTCCTTGAACGCCTTCGATCTCCACTTGCCCAACCAAAAAGGCTTCTAAAATTTCTAGATCACGGGGGAGTAGTATTTTTCCCTTGGTGAACAAAATTCCACCCAAAGGTGTAATTACATCTTTGATTATCTTTGAGCCCGCTTTAACTTCTCCTACTAATACATTTGGCATATACTCAGCCCCTTAATTTCTATAACAATAAGCTCAGGATTACCGAAATCTAATATGACAGATAATTTCTGAGAAAATAGTACTTTATATACTGATTTATACTCTATCGGCTAATTATAGTACGGATAAAAGGTAGCGACTAGTGTAATGAAAACTATTCTTATAAAAATTCTCATTACATTTCATTAAATAACTAACTATTAATTAATCACAGCAAAAAGAGCAAGGGTCTCTGTAATAGAAGCCCTTGCTCTTTATTGAATATAACCTACTCTAAGTTATTCTCTTCATCCTCAACGATTGTCTCCTCCGGCTGATCAATATCGCCAGATTCATCTACTGTTACTTGCTCTTCGAGGCCTTCCATATCTTCAGACATTTCGTCCTCTTCATTCTTATCCGCTCTACACAGGGTAGCCACTGCATCATCCTCGCGGATGTTAATTAGCTTAACCCCTTGCGCATAACGACCCATAGTAGAGATTCCATCCATGCTGGTACGAATCAAGGTGCCGCTTGTAGTAATGATCATTAAGTCTTCGTCGTTCTTAACAACTTTTAGACCAACTACAGGACCATTCTTCTCAGTGAGATTAATGGTCTTGATTCCTTTACCGCCACGAGTCTGGGAACGATAGTCACCGGCTGGTGTCCGTTTACCATAACCCTTGCTAGTAACAATCAGAACCTCAAGCTCCTTATCGACACAGTCCATACCGATGACATGGTCATTACTGTCAAGCGTAATGCCCTTCACACCTGTCGCGCTACGACCCATAGAACGAACATCATTCTCTGAGAACGTAATCGACATTCCGCGAGCTGTACCGATAATAAGATTTTGCTGTCCATCTGTCAGTTTAACCTCAATTAGAGAATCCTCTTCACGAAGGTTAATAGCGATAAGTCCGCCTTTGCGGATGTTATTGTAATCCTCAAGTGGCGTCTTCTTCACGATACCTTCGCGGGTAGCAAAGAACAAGTACTTGTCACTATCGCTCTCTTCCACTTGGATTACAGCACTAATCTTCTCACCTTGTTCTATTTGAATCAGGTTGATGATTGGTGTCCCACGTGCAGTACGTCCCAGCTCTGGGATCTCATAAGCTTTAATCCGATACACCTTACCCTTATCGGTAAAGAACATCAGATAGTTATGAGAGTTACTCACGAAGAGATGCTCCACAAAGTCCTGGTCCTTGGTGTCCATCCCCATGACTCCGCGCCCTCCACGCTTCTGACTGCGGTAGGTGCTGACAGGTAGACGTTTGATGTATCCCGTATGTGTAATAGTAATAACAACCTCTTCACGCGGAATAAGGTCTTCATCCAGGATACTTTCTTCACCAACGGTAATCTCTGTCCGGCGTTCATCAGAATATCTATCACGAATATCCTGCAGCTCGTTGCTGATGATTTCCAGTACAAGATGCTCATTCGCCAAAATTTCACGGTACTCTGCAATTTTAGCTAACAATTCGTTATATTCATTCTCGATCTTTTCCCGTTCCAGACCGGTCAGACGCTGCATCCGCATGTCGAGGATCGCTTGAGCCTGCTCTACACTGAGGCTAAAGGTACTCATTAATCCCTCACGGGCTATATCCGTTGTCCGAGAAGCGCGAATTAACGCAATAACTTCATCCAGATGATCCAGCGCAATACGCAGACCTTCTAAAATATGAGCGCGTGCTTCGGCTTTTTTAAGATCAAATATTGTACGACGACGAATAACTTCAATCTGGTGCTGCAAATAATGATAGAGCACATCACGCAGATTAAGAATTTTCGGTTCGTTGTTTACGATGGCAAGCATGTTGATTCCAAATGTAGATTGCATAGAAGTATGTTTATATAGATTGTTCAACACAACATTTGGATTCACATCACGTCTCATCTCAACAACTACACGCATACCGTTACGGTCAGATTCATCTCGAAGATCCGTTATACCTTCGATCCGTTTCTCACGTACTAATTCTGCGATTTTCTCAACCAGTCTTGCCTTATTCACCTGATACGGCAGCTCATGTACAATGATGCGAGCCTTACCGTTATTCTCTTCAATCGTTGCCTTCGCACGCATGGTCACTGAACCGCGCCCCGTACGATAAGCCTGACGAATGCCCTCACGACCCAGAATATATCCAGCCGTTGGGAAATCAGGACCTTGAATATACTCCATCAATTCCATAGGAGTGATATCAGGATTCTTAATCATCGCCTGCACACCATCGATAACTTCACCCAGGTTATGCGGTGGAATATTAGTAGCCATACCTACAGCTATACCAGATACCCCATTAACGAGCAGGTTCGGATAACGAGCTGGTAATACAACTGGCTCATTCTCTTCACCATCATAGTTGGGTGCGAAATCAACTGTTTCTTTGTTCAAATCTCGAAGCATTTCGCCTGCAATCTTGGAAAGACGGGCTTCTGTATAACGCATCGCTGCAGCCATATCACCATCAATCGAACCAAAGTTCCCGTGACCGTCCACAAGCATATAGCGCATAGAGAAATCCTGAGCCATCCGTACCATTGTTTCATAGACAGCCGAGTCACCGTGAGGGTGGTACTTACCGATAACCTCACCGACGATTCTTGCCGATTTCTTATGAGGCTTATCCGCAGACATTCCAAGTTCCGACATCGCAAACAAAATGCGTCGGTGAACCGGCTTGAGTCCGTCCCGCACATCTGGCAAAGCCCGACTAACAATGATGCTCATTGCGTAATCCATAAAGGATTCACGCATTTCCACGCCAATGTCCCGATCTTTGACTTGTGGGTTATTTTGTTCAGCCATGAGTTGCTGGACCTCCTTCAGTTAAAAAACCGCTACCCTTAATTATATTACTTTCACAAAAGTAGCACAATTAAACATGATAGCCTTTTATCTTCTAATATTGATTTCTTTTGCGCTGATTAGGGTATTCGCCCTTTCCGCAAATGTCTTTAGTACATAGACTGTAAAGACAAGAAACACGGTTTTATTATCCTAGTATCGTTTCATAAGGCAAACCCCATATCCTTATATTATACCATTGTTTAGGTAGCTTGTCCTGATTTTAAGCCGTCAAAAATTATGCTTTCAAAGCAAGTTTTGTACAAAGGAATTCAAAAGACCAAATGCTGCACAAAATTGTTAAGGAGGAAGATAATGAAGATTCAACGTGTCCCAAGCAAATGGGCAAAAACAAAAGTCATCCTTCAAAATCAATCTCTATCTCTATATGTGCCGGATACTCGTAAATACGATTTAGGTGTTCTTAAAGAAATGCTTGCGTTATATACAATGGTTTATATTAAACCTGACCGCGGAAGCTTTGGCATTGGTGTAATGAGAGCCGAGCAGCGTACAGTGATTTTGAGCCCTAGCCAGCAGAAGTCTGAAATGAATGGTACCACCGATAACAATGAGATAGAACAGCAAGAAGCACAGATCCTATATATTTTAAGGTATGCAAAGACGGCAGAAGTTTTCTTCTCCCCCGAAGAGCTGCATGAGGCCTTACAGAAACGAATTCAGAACCGTACCTACCTGATCCAAAAAGGAATTGATCTCCTGCGTTATAAAGATCGTCCCTTCGACCTTCGAGTTCTTGCCCAAAAGAGTCCATCAGGTGCATGGGAAACAACAGGAATGCTCGGAAGAGTAGCTGCCCCTCAGAAAATCGTCACCAATTATCATAGTGGAGGCAGTATTCTGTCAGTAAATACGTTATTAAAAAATCATATGAACCCTTCTGAAACGCTCTCCACCATTAATCAATTAAGAACTTTAGGCGTACAAATTGCTGGCCAATTGGAAGCCACCTATCCAGGGATTAAAGAAATCGGTCTGGATATTGCAATGGATCAGCAAATGGATATGTGGCTACTTGAGGTCAACACGCTTCCATCCATTGTTGTATTTAAGCTATTTCCTGATAAATCTATCTATCGTAAAATACACCGCTATGCTGTAGCATACGGACGTGTAAAAGCTAGAAAATCCCCATACTCTACTCGTAACAGACAATACACCAAAGCCTAAAAAAACAGCTATGAAACCAAAAAACCTCCAGCATTCTCATTCCGTTAGGAACAGAAGCCGGAGGTTATTAAAATATAAGAAAGTATAAGTTTCACACCATACTTTATGTCTTATATTTCCTCGCTTAAACGCTTATCGTCCTTATAAGGACGCCGAAGGCGTTTATGCTTGAATGTTATTCTTATACATCAAGGTATCTGACACTCTTTGCATGCTCATGGATAAAGTCACGTCTTGGTTCAACATTATCGCCCATCAGCGTATCAAAGATACTATCAGCCAGCATCGCATCTTCAATCGTTACTTGCAGCATCATACGAGCCTCAGGATCCATCGTCGTGTCCCACAGCTGGGTAGCGTTCATTTCACCCAAACCTTTGTAGCGCTGGACATTGACCTTAACATTCTCTCCAAAGGAGGCGATAATCTCATCGCGTTCCTTCTCGCTACCTGCATAACGGATCACTTTGTTGCGTTCTATCTTGAACAATGGCGGTTGTGCGATATAGATATAACCTGCATCTACTAGCTTCCGCATGTAACGGTAGAAGAATGTTAACAACAGAGTTCTAATATGAGCTCCATCGACGTCGGCATCCGTCATAATAACGACTTTATGGTACCGAGCCTTCGACAGGTCAAAATCATCACTGATCCCTGTACCAAGAGCAGTAATGATAGCCCGGATCTCGGCGTTAGATAGAATACGGTCTAAGCGAGCCTTTTCTACGTTTAGAATCTTACCGCGCAGCGGTAGAATCGCTTGGAAGTGACGATCCCGGCCCTGCTTGGCCGATCCACCCGCAGAGTCACCTTCGACAATATACAGTTCACTGATAGACGCATCCTTGGATGAACAGTCCGCAAGTTTACCAGGTAGTGCACTGACTTCAAGCGCACTCTTACGACGGGTTAACTCACGAGCCTTTCGAGCAGCTTCTCGTGCACGTGAAGCTG
This sequence comes from Paenibacillus etheri, assembly GCF_001012825.1. Taxonomy (GTDB): domain Bacteria; phylum Bacillota; class Bacilli; order Paenibacillales; family Paenibacillaceae; genus Paenibacillus_AQ; species Paenibacillus_AQ etheri. Next base: position 610,971 of record NZ_LCZJ02000037.1, on the reverse strand, counting down.
AAAGCGACTTTTCAAGGACACGGCGTGATACTGCCGGATTCTCTTCCAGGAATTCCTGCAATTTCTCTCCGAACAATGATTCTACTATTCCGCGGACTTCACTGTTTCCGAGCTTAGTCTTCGTTTGACCTTCGAACTGAGGCTCTGGAATTTTGACAGAAATAATCGCTGTCAATCCTTCACGCACGTCGTCACCAGTCAGGTTTGAATTACCATCCTTCAGCACACCCGCTTTACGGGCATAATCGTTGATGATACGTGTTAGAGCACTTTTAAAGCCGGATTCATGTGTTCCGCCCTCATGGGTATTAATATTATTCGCAAAAGAGTAGATGTTCTCTGTATACGAATCATTATATTGGAGAGCTACTTCAACCTGGATCATATCTCGTGAGCCTTCCACGTAGATTGGTTCCTCGTGCAGCGCTTCTTTTTTCTCATTCAAATATTTCACATATTCAACGATACCACCCTCATATTTGAACACGTTGGTGACATCGGTCCGCTCATCATGCAGTGAAAGCTCAATTCCTTTGTTAAGAAAAGCTAGCTCCCGAATACGAGTAAGCAGTGTCGCATATTCAAAGACCGTGGTTTCAGTAAAGATTTCAGGGTCCGGATGAAAAGTTGTAGTCGTACCTGTCTCGTCCGTATCTCCAACCACTTTGATCTCATACTGCGGTGCTCCACGTCTGTATTCCTGCTGATAAATATGCCCATCACGCTTAACATTAACAACAACCTTCTCAGACAAGGCATTGACTACGGAGATACCCACACCGTGTAAGCCGCCTGATACCTTATATCCGCCGCCGCCGAATTTACCGCCTGCATGCAGTACTGTCATTACAACTTCAAGCGTCGACTTTTTAAGTTTTTCGTTTTCACCTACAGGTATGCCACGTCCATTATCGATAACAGTAATTCCGTTATCCTCATGAATAATCACTTCAATCCGGTCACAATAACCTGCTAGGGCTTCATCGATACTATTATCTACGACCTCCCACACCAAGTGATGGAGACCTTTAGAACTAGTGGAACCAATATACATGCCCGGACGTTTCCGGACAGCTTCTAGCCCTTCCAGTACCTGAATCTGGCTCTCATCATATGTCGGTTGATTCATTGACATGCCTTCACCTACTTCTTTCAGATTATCTCTTTGTTACTAAACGCAAGTTATATTTCGAGCAAAATTTTGGCTCTTTTTTTGAGAGTGGAGGAGGAAATGGGGGAGTAATACACGATATTTTTAGTTACGACAATAGATTTTGCTTCCTCTTCACCAATCCGCTCAAGCTTCTTGTCCTGCTCAGAGTGAATGACGAATTGCTTAGACACCTTGGAAGATTTCTCAATCGAAATATCAAATATTGCAATTAACTCCGAAGAGCGAATAATCTTCTCCCCGCCCAAATGAATATACATGATCTTCCTCCGCTCTTTATAACTCCACTTTTCCATCATGAACATGATATAGGCTGGCGCCCTTTAATTTATCGGCATTCAGACCCTCAATCCCGGTAGCGGTAATGAATGTCTGTACCTTGCTTTGAAAGGTTTCAATAAGCTGGGTCTGTCGGTAAGGATCAAGCTCGGATAAAACATCATCAAGAAGCAGCACAGGATATTCTCCGATTTCTTCATGGATCAGCTCGATTTCCGCCAGCTTGAGCGATAAAGCCGTTGTACGCTGCTGTCCCTGAGAACCGTAGACCTGAGCCTCCCTTCCGTTGATAAAAAAGGACAGGTCATCCCGATGGGGACCCGTCAGCGTCATGCCGCGCCTGATTTCTTGTTCTCTCGTTTGTGATAACTTTAACATAAAATTGTCTAATAAGACAGCTTCATCTTCCTCATCCCGATCGCCGAAAGAGGGGACATAGAGCAATTTCAATTCTTCTCCGCCGTTCGTAATCCCCCGGTGTATGCTTTCAGCCCATATTTGCAGCTTCTTTATGAATTGTTTCCTTTTTTTTACGATTTTAACACCGTGCTCCACAAGTTGAGCATCCCAGATTTCCAAAAGGTCTTTTCCCGCTGCCTCTTTCCCCCATAACTGCTTCAGCAAATTGCCCCTTTGTAAGAGAACTTTTTGATACTGCTGGAGGTGAAATAGATAACTGGGCTGGACTTGGCCAATCTCCATATCGAGAAAACGCCGTCTGATGCCAGGTGTGCCTTTGACTATCTCTAAATCTTCCGGTGCAAACATGACCACATTGAGTGATCCCACAAACTCACTAAGACGTCGTTGTTCTAAACCGTTAATCTTAGCTTTTTTACCTTTGGCAGATAGGGTGAGCTCTAGCTTGAGATCGCCGTACTTACGTTCTACCTCAGCAATGATCTGAGCAGCGTCTCCAGGGGCATCAAACGAGATAAGTTCGCGATCCTTCGAGGTGCGGTGGCTTTTGGTCATCGCCAGGACGAACAATGCCTCCATGAGGTTTGTTTTGCCTTGGGCGTTCTGACCCAGAATCAGATTCACATCGCCCAAGCTCTCCAGACGCAGCAGCCCGTAATTCCGATAATGCTGCAGACCGATATTTTTAACAAACACGAAATGGTTCCTCCCCTAGCCTACTCCTCTTTGACTCCTCCGCCTTCAACCTGAAATGTGCCGTTATCCTGCACTTCAATTTGATCACCCGGATAAAGTTTTCTTCCGCGCCGTTCCTCTATTTCTCCGTTAACAAGTACATGTCCTTCTTGCAGCAAAGCTTTTGCCATTCCACCTGTGGATACACAATCAGAAAGTTTCAGGAATTGATCCAGCTTAATATATCCACTGTGGATAAGTATTTTTTTCATGGTTTTTATCCTTTCAGCCACTTATCCACATGTTCATGAATGTTGGCATTAATTTGTTGTACGGTAAGGCAAAATAATATACAAGCTATTGGTTTGATCGAGTGGCTTCAAAATGATCGGACTCATCATTCCTGTAAATGCTATGACAAGCTGCTCACTCTCAATAACTTTTAGGACATCGAGCATATATTTGGAGTTGAAAGATATTTTGAGCGGTTCACCTTTGAAATCAATGACTTCAAGTTCCTCACGAACTTTACCAAGCTCAGAAGAGCTTGAAGAAATTTCAACACCGCCTTGTTCAAGCGTCTGCATGCGGACAATATTAGTTTTTTCTTCACGGGACAGCAAATAAGCGCGATCAATCGATTCGCTTAATTTTTTTGTATCCAAAGTTAGTTCTGTTTTGTAGGTTGTTGGAATAATTCTAGAAGTATCCGGATAAATTCCATCGAGGATCCGTGAATAGAACAGCACCTTGTCGATTTTAAAGAGAACTTGATTGTCCGCAACCACAATATCCACGAGCATATTTTGATCAGGAATAATTTTGCTTAGCTCATTAAGGGTTTTACCGGCGATTACGATATTTGCAAATTGGACATTCTCCGTACCTTCTAGTCTTGCTGCTCTTGTAGCTAAGCGGTGACGGTCTGTCGCTGTAAACTTAAACTCATTATCAGCCAGATTCCATAGTATACCTGTTAAAATCGGAGTTGTCTCTTGGGTAGAAATAGAAAACGCCGTTTGTTTAATCATATTTTTCAGCAAATCACCTGGCAGGGAGATGGTATCGTTCTCCTCAATACTCGGTAGCACTGGGAATTCTTCAGGGTCTAAACCTACGATCTGAATCTCAGTGGATCCAGAAGAAATATACGTTTGGAATCCTTCTTTAACTTCCATGTGAATCTCTTTGGAGGGCAGCTTCTTAATAATCTCGACGAAAAATTTAGCGGGAAGAACAACACTTCCTGGCTGATCTATCTTCACGATGGTATGGCTGTCATTCTCTGCTGGAATAAACGACTGAATGGAAATATCCGTGTCGCTTGCAGTTAATGTGACGCCTTGATGGCTTACTTCCAGCTTAATACCGGTCAGAATAGGGATGGTAGTTCTACTGGAGATCGCTTTGGATACGTGTTGAATGGATTCGTTGAGTTCATTTTTAAGAATGCTTATTTTCATGATTTCACTCCTAGCTGAAAAATTGGGAATTTCGTTGTATTTGCTTCTCTTTATTACGCGTCTTTACATGATGAATTATTATAGTTATTTAATAGTATTAGTAGTAGGGGCGTCTAATATGTGGATAACCCTATCAAATAGCATAAAATTAAGCCTACCCACATGTGTATAGATTGTGTATAGGCTCTTTGTTCCTCTTAGGAAGGATTTTTAATTTTCTCCGCAAGATTATTTACCACTTTGTACAACTCCTGATCGACCTTTAATGACTGTGTAATTTTATCATGTGCATGAATTACGGTCGTATGGTCACGTCCTCCGAATGCCTCACCAATCTTAGGGAGCGAATAATCCGTTAGTTCACGGGAGAGATACATTGCGATTTGACGTGGAAACGCTACGGCTTTAGTACGTTTTCGTGCTTTGAAGTCTTCAAGGCGCAAATTGTAGTATTCACCGACTTTTTGCTGAATATCAGCGATGGTAATCATCTTAGGCCGGCTGGAAGGAATGATATCCTTGAGTGCTTCAGCTGCCAAATGAGTGGTTACATCCTGGTTGGTTAACGAAGAGTAAGCAACAACCCGGATTAAAGCACCCTCCAGCTCACGAATATTGGTATCAATTTGGTTAGCAATATACATCATGGCCTCATTAGGGATATCAAGGTTCTCTGCCTTCGCCTTTTTGCGCAAAATCGCAATTCGGGTTTCTAGATCGGGTGGTTGAATATCCGTAATCAAGCCCCACTCGAACCGGGAACGTAGCCGTTCTTCCAGTGTGGGAATTTCCTTTGGCGGTCGGTCGCTGGAGATGATAATTTGCTTGCGTTCTTCGTGGAGCGCATTGAACGTATGAAAAAACTCCTCCTGCGTGGACTCTTTTCCGGCGAGGAATTGAATATCGTCAATAAGCAAAATGTCAACGTTACGATACTTATTGCGGAAGCTTTCACCGCGGTTATCACGGATTGAATTGATGAATTCATTCGTGAATTTCTCTGATGAGATGTAAATAACCTTGTTATTCGGGTTATGTTCCAGAACATAGTGCCCAATGGCATGCATTAAATGGGTTTTGCCCAGACCTACACCACCATATAAAAACAAGGGATTGTATGCTTTGGCCGGCGCTTCGGCTACTGCCAGTGAGGCTGCATGCGCAAAACGGTTGCCGGAGCCGATTACAAAAGTGTCAAAAGTGTACTTGGGATTGAGCAGATGCGTTTGCGCTTCTTCTCGTGATACTACGGGAGTGGGAGCGGATTGTTGAACTACAAGCTCAGGCGGCTTGCTTTCTTCAATCACAAATTTTACATCCACTTGTTTCCCTGTAACTTCGTAGACCGTTGCTCCTACTAGTTTGGTGTAGCGACTTTCCAGCCATTCTACTGCAAACGTTGTAGGTGCCGAGATAATGAGAACCTGGGAGTTGAAGGTTATCGCTTTAGTAGCCTTAAACCAGGTATCAAAGCTCGGCTTGCTTAATTTGGTTTGAATAATCGATAAAATTTGCTGCCATAATTCGGAAGTATGGCTGTCCACAGACTGTCACTCCTTTAAATCTTCCAAATGTGGCATCAGCCATGAAGTGGAAATGTCGAAGAAAATAGGTTGGTGCTGATATTTATCCCCAGTAGGCAATATGAAGAGACAAAAAAATATGGATAAATTTGATTTGTTCACAACTTTATCCACAGCTTGTTGATAATTAAGAGAACAAACAAATCTATTCACATTCAAAAGTAATACCATCATAGCAAAACGCCCCTTATTTTTCAATGAGCAGGGCTATTTTATCCACAAATTCAATCACTTGTGTACAATTATTAGGAACACCACTACATATTGTTGATAATTTGTTTACGGTTCGACACTTTGCGCCAATGCTTCGATAATTTTATACACAGGTTGTGCTCATCTGTGAGTAGTCGACTTTATTTTTTGATCACAGGTGGATAACTGTCATATCTTGTGGATTACTTTTTTTATAATGAAAGTTGTGGATAAACAGCTTGAATTAGAGGGAGGGTCTGGAGCCAGCAGTAGGTTGACTTTTGCGCATAAAATATGTTTAAATATATAAAGGTGTTTTCTGTAAGGATATGTCTTGATAATTAATTGATGATTCATGTAGATACTGTCCCTACTATAAGGACGGCTTAGTCCGTTTCTGCTTATATGACAGTAATTAAGTTCCTGTAAGGGAGGTGCAATTATGAGACCGACGTTTAGACCGAATGTGAGCAAACGCAAGAAGGTTCACGGTTTCCGTAAAAGAATGAGCACGAAAAACGGCCGTAAAGTGCTGGCAGCTCGCCGCTTGAAAGGCAGAAAAGTTTTGAGTGCGTAAGTTAGGCCACTAAGGGACCACTCCGGTGGTCTTTTTTTACTGCTTTCTATTATTTTTTGCTCTGCAAACGACTAGGATCTCGCTTAATGCGCTAGCTACACTTTGCGGGGCTATTTATCGTATATACAGAATTATTTTGTGAGAAGTTGAGAAGATTTTTCTTTCTATAATAATAGAAGGGGAATTTCAGCATTGTAATCGCAGTCGTTTATGGCGACATCCAAATGACTATACTATTAGAAGAAAAAAATTCGGAAGGACACTTTTAACCGGATTTTTATGAAGGAGATTCCCGTGCACAAAAAGTTACGATTAAGAAACCGTGCCGACTTCAGCCGTGTATATCGCCATGGGAAGTCATTTGCGAATCATCAATTTGTAGTGTATTGGTTTAGCAAAAAAGAGGTAGAACGATTTAGAGTTGGGGTATCGGTCAGTAAAAAGGTTGGAAACGCGGTTGTCCGTAACCGTATGAGAAGATTGGTGAAGGAAATCGTTCGTCATCATGAACCTGAAATTGCAGGCGGACTCGATATGGTGTTTATCGTAAGAAAAGGAGCGCTTTCCATGGAATACGCTGAGCTCGAAAAAAGCGTGCTGCATGTACTGCGTAAAGCCAAGCTACTAAAGGCTTCCCGCAAATAAAGGACGCATAAGAGGCTTGTTTATTTGTATTCATAATTATGGTATGATTTACGGTGGAATGGAATGTTCAAGAGAGGGGTTTTGAAGTGTCTCTAATGAAGACTAGACGGGGAAAATGGTTTCTCCTCATCACAGTGATGGTGTTGTCGTTAGCTGTTCTGTCGGGATGCGCTCCGTCAACTGCTGTTACGCACACTACGGAGGATTTAAAGAATGGAGGCTTCTGGCAAAGTAATGTAGTGTATTATTTCGCCATTGCCTTGGACAAGTTTGCTGATTGGTTTAACGGAGAATATGGTTTAGCCGTACTTGTGATGGTTATTATTGTCCGCACGCTGATTCTTCCGCTTACGATTAAACAGGTGAAGAGCTCGCGAGCAATGCAAGCCATTCAACCGGAACTCCAAAAGATCCAGAAAAAATATAAAGACACACCTGAAAAGGTACAGCAAGAAACGATGCGTTTGTTCCAAGAGAATAAGGTTAATCCAATGGCGGGTTGTTTACCGCTGATCGTACAAATGCCTATCTTTATCGCTCTCTACAACTCGATTTACTATAATCCACATCTACGGGAGCACTCCTTCTTGTGGCTGGAGCTAGGTAAGCCGGACCATCTGTTTATCTTACCGGTCCTTGCAGCATTAACAACATTTATACAAACTAGAATGATGACTAAAATGAACCCGATGCAACAACAAGGGCCAATGCAGTTCATGATGATGATTTATCCAGTTCTGATTTTCGTTATGTCCTATAACTTCCCAGCAGCATTGCCGCTGTACTGGGTATACAGTAACATTTACACTATTGTTCAAAACTATTTCTTATATCGCAACAATGATAAACACAAATTGGCAATCGCAAGTGCTGTGAAAAGTACAGATGACTCAACTGCTGAGAAGAGTAAAGGCGGCAGTAAAGCATCGAAGGGAGCCAAAAAGTCAAAATGAGCAAAGTCGTCGCAACAGGGAAAACCATTGAAGAAGCTGTAGAACGGGGACTAACCCAGCTTGGAGTTCAAAAGGACCGGGTAACGGTCAACGTACTTGAGCAGCCATCAAGAGGATTCCTGGGATTGATCGGTGCGAAAGGTGCCAAGGTTGAGTTAACCTTGATAGCCGAAGCCGCACCGGCATCAGCGGCGAGTGCTCCGTCACTGCCTCAGCAGTCAACAAGAGAGAGCAAACAGGAGGCTAACGGCGGTGTGCCACGCCAAGATTCCGGACAACCGGTGGAGGAAGCTTACCAAGAAGCCGTTCATTTCATTGTGGATGTCGCTAAGAGCATGGGGCTCGAAGTGGAAGTCGAAATCGTCCACACCAAGGAATCCACGATTCTGCAGATATCAGGTCCAGATTTGGGACTGTTGATTGGTAGAAGAGGACAAACTCTCGATGCTCTGCAGTATTTGGCTAATATCGTAGCTAATCGTTACTCCGACAGTTTTATACGGCTTGTGCTAGATGCGGAGAACTTCCGTGAGCGGCGTAAAAAAACTCTCGAAGAGCTGGCTGATCGTTTAGCTGGTCGTGTCATTCGGACTCGTAAAGAGGTAGTACTGGAGCCGATGTCACCTCAGGAGCGGAAAATTATTCACTCCAGATTACAGGATCATCGGCAAGTGAATACCCTTAGTAAGGGCGAAGAGCCAAATCGCCGCGTCGTTATAACTTTGAAGTAAAGACTATATGATGCAATGACTCCTTGACCAATGTAAGGGGTCATTGCTTTTTTAACAATATAAGACCGTTTCTGATCAAAAAAATATAGGTTTTGGGGTGAAAAACAGCATGCTTAGTGACACCATTGCTGCCGTATCGACGGCATTAGGCGAGGGAGGAATTGCTATTATTCGGGTAAGTGGCCCGCAGGCTATTTCCCAGGTGGCGCCTTTGTTTCGTAGCCGAGTTCCGTTAACTGAAGCGGAATCGCATACCGTTCATTATGGGCATATCGTTAGTCCGGATAACGGAGAGAAGATGGAAGAAGTACTAGTAACCGTAATGAAGGGCCCACGATCTTTTACGACCGAGGATGTAGTAGAGATCAGTGCTCATGGTGGTGTAATTTCTGTAAGAAGGGTGATGGATTTACTTCTTCAGCAGGAGATAAGGTTAGCCGAGCCGGGTGAGTTCACCAAGCGTGCTTTCTTGGGCGGACGTATAGATTTATCACAGGCTGAGGCGGTTATTGATCTCATTCGCTCGAAGTCGGATCGCGCTTTTTCTGTGGCTTTAAAGCAGGTCAGTGGATCCTTATCGGATCGAATTCATGCTTTACGCCATACACTTATTGAGATGCTGGCGCATATCGAAGTGAATATAGATTATCCAGAACATGATGTAGAATCCATGACTGCTGAATTTATTAAAGATAAAAGCAGTGAAGTGATGGAAGGAATCACAAAACTACTCAAGACTTCTAATGAAGGAAAAATACTTCGTGAGGGGATAACGACAGCTATAGTCGGGCGTCCTAATGTTGGTAAATCTTCATTATTGAATGCCTTAGCACGTGATAACAAAGCGATTGTAACAGATATTCCGGGAACTACACGAGATGTCATCGAAGAATATATAACGATAAACAACATTCCACTTAAGCTACTTGATACGGCGGGAATTCGTGAAACGATCGATGTAGTTGAGAAGATTGGGGTGGAACGCTCCAAGGCTGCAGTTAGCGATGCGGATTTGATTCTACTTGTACTTAACGCTAATGAAGAGCTGCATGAAGATGAATTGGTATTAATGGAACAAATCCACGGTAGACAATGCCTGGTGATCATGAATAAAATGGACTTACCGTCCAAACTGGATAAGGATAAGTTGCTCTCGTTCTTTGAGCAGTCCAACATCGTACCGATGTCCGTTTTGGAAGAGGAAGGTCTAGACAAACTTGAAGATGCCATTTCGACACTCTTTTTTGGTGGAAAGCTGGAATCGGGTGACTTGACATATGTGAGTAATGTGAGGCATATTGCACTGCTTAAAAAAGCCTATAATTCGCTACAGGATGCATACGATGCCGCGGAACAGTATATTCCGATTGATATGATTCAAATCGATGTACGGCTCGCATGGGAACAGCTCGGCGAGATTATTGGCGATACAGCAGCGGACTCGTTATTAGACCAAATATTCTCACAATTTTGTTTAGGAAAATAGGTTTTACATTTTTAATATAACAATTAGGGGGAAACAGGACATGAGTTATGATGGAGGTAGCTATGACGTAATCGTCATTGGCGCCGGTCATGCCGGTTGTGAGGCAGCTCTAGCGTCAGCACGGATGGGCTGCAGCACGTTGATGATCACAATTAACCTGGATATGGTTGCATTCATGCCCTGCAATCCGTCCATAGGCGGACCTGCTAAAGGACATGTAGTGCGTGAAATTGATGCGCTTGGCGGAGAAATGGGCCGCAATATAGATAAGACTTTCATTCAACTTCGTATGCTGAATACAGGTAAGGGGCCAGCTGTACATGCTTTACGTGCACAAGCTGATAAATTTCTTTACCAACATACAATGAAGGAAACAATGGAGAAAACGCCTAATTTGACACTTCGTCAAGGGATGGTTGAGCGTTTAATCGTTGAGGATGGACGTTGTGCGGGTGTAGTTACGAAGACAGGAACGGAATACCATAGTAAGACAGTTATCCTGACCACAGGTACTTACCTTCGTGGTAAAGTGATCATGGGTGAACTGACATATGAGAGTGGACCTAACAATCAGCAGCCATCAGTGAAGCTATCTGAGAATCTGCGGGAGCTTGGTTTTGAATTGGTGCGTTTTAAAACAGGTACACCACCACGTGTTCATCGTGATACGATTGATTTCTCTAAGACAGAAATTCAACCAGGGGATGATGAACCTAAATTCTTTTCGTTTGAGACAAAATCATCCGATAACGAACAGCTTCCTTGTTGGTTAACTTATACCTCTGAGGTTACTCATCAGATTATTAATGACAACCTTCATCGTGCGCCGATGTTTACTGGTATTATTGAGGGAACAGGTCCGCGTTATTGCCCATCTATTGAAGATAAAGTTGTAAGATTTAGTGATAAATCTAAGCATCAGATCTTTTTAGAGCCAGAAGGAAAAAATACATCGGAATACTATGTACAAGGTCTGTCCACTAGTCTTCCTGAGGATGTACAGCTAGCCATTCTTCGTTCCATCCCTGGTATGGAAAAGGTAGAGATGATGCGTAACGGCTATGCTATTGAATATGATGCAATGGTTCCTACACAGCTATGGCCATCTCTTGAAACTAAACGTCTACCAGGTCTGTTCACTGCTGGACAAATCAATGGTACTTCCGGTTATGAGGAAGCGGCAGGTCAAGGTGTAATGGCTGGAATTAATGCAGCGCGCAAGGTGCAAGACAAAGAACCCGTAATTTTAGATCGTTCACAGGGATACATTGGTGTACTCATTGATGATCTAGTAACTAAGGGTACTAATGAACCTTACCGTCTGCTTACTTCACGTGCAGAATATCGTTTGTTGCTTCGCCATGACAATGCAGATCTAAGACTTACACCTATTGGTTACGACATTGGTTTGATCACACAGGAACGGTTCGATAACTTCACGGATAAGAAAGAACGGGTGGAGCGTGAAATTGTTCGTCTGCAAGAGACAAAGGTTAAACCTGTTGATGTAAACCATGTACTAGCGGAATATGAATCGGCACCTATTGTAGATGGTAGCAATTTACTTGTGCTTATGCGTCGTCCAGAGCTTGTATATAGCTTCGTAGATCAAGTCTCGCCATCACCGGAGATACTGGATGCAGAAATGAAGGAGCAAGTGGAAATCCAAATTAAATATGCCGGATATATCGAAAAACAGCTTCAGCATGTGGAGCGCCTGCAAAAGATGGAGAAGAAGAAAATTCCAGATGACATTAATTATAATGAAATCCATGGATTAGCGATGGAAGCGCGGCAGAAGCTGACTAAGATCCGTCCGATCTCTATCGGGCAGGCTTCTCGGATTGCGGGAGTCACACCTGCCGATATTTCCATTCTTCTCGTATATCTGGAGCATTACAACCGGGTAACCGCGGCGAAAGGATAATCTATGGATAATACAGAAATTCAATTCACACAGCTTTTACAGGAACGAGGTATTACACTTACAGCAGAACAATTAGAGCAATTCGATCTCTACTATAAAGAACTCGTATCCTGGAATGAAAAAATGAATCTTACTGGAATAACAGAGCGTGAGCAGGTTTACACGAAGCATTTTTATGATTCGATCTCTCTAGCTTTTTTCCTTAATATCAATGAGATAAACAATTTGGCAGATATCGGTTCGGGAGCCGGGTTCCCAGGAATTCCGCTTAAAATTTGTTTTCCACATTTGAAGCTGACGATCATTGATTCATTGAGTAAAAGGATCTCTTTTCTGCAGCATGTCTGTACCACGTTGAAATTAACTGATGTGCAATTGATCCATGGTCGTGCAGAGGATATTGCTCGGCAATTCAAGCATCGTGATGCCTATGATTTGGTGACTGCACGTGCAGTGGCAAGATTATCCTTGTTGAATGAATTCTGTCTTCCTTTTACACGTAAGGATGGAGTTTTCGCTGCTATGAAGGGAAGCGATCCTTCTGAAGAATTAAGCGAGGCAAAGTACAGCTTAAAAGAGCTTCGTGCTCAACTCGACAAAGTAGAGTCATTCAGCTTGCCTGTGGAAGAGTCAGCCCGACATATTGTCATTATTCGTAAGACAGGTGCTAGCCCTACTAAGTACCCACGAAAAGCGGGAATTCCTGCCAAAACACCACTAATCAAGTAATGTTTCACGTGAAACATTACTTGATTCGCAAATGTATTTAAGGTCATCCTCTATGTTAATGGAGGATGACCTTTTTTTGTGGAAAATAGCGAAAAAAAGACCAAATGAACATTAATTAAAAGATAAACTAAATTGATATGTTTATTGAGTGCCTATAACTATGAAAATGCAGGAAAAATAGGTCTTTACGGAGAATATGATTATGTAGAGAAAAGTGATAGAATAGCATAGTAGACTTTTAATTTTGTATATAACTCCTTCTCTGTACTCTTGTTCGAAAGAAGGAGAGATTATGATGCCTGATAGTTGCAGGCGATTTCATAATATCAGAATGTTTTTTATTGCTGTACGATACGCTTTCCGAGAAGAAGGTCAAGAAGATCGTACTATAACGAAATTAGGTGGTTATGAACGGAATGAAAGAACAATTTACCAAGCTATTTGGATTTAACGAGCGGAGCAGCGGAGAAGAAATTAAACAAATACCAGTTCATGAGGTCATTAGCAGTCCTTACCAACCACGGACGATATTCGATGACGACAAGATCGATGAGTTGTGCCAGACGATTAAAACTCATGGGGTCATTCAGCCCATAGTTGTACGTATGCGCGATTCTGTATATGAGATCATCGCAGGCGAAAGACGCTGGCGTGCGGTTAAAAAGCTTGGTTTAGAGACGATTCCAGCCATTGTTCGTGAATTCAATGATTCACAGGCCGCATCAATTGCGCTTATAGAGAACTTACAGCGTGAAGGCTTGACCTCTATTGAAGAAGCTGTAGCTTATCAGAAGTTAATTGATCTTCATCAATTGACGCAGGAAAGCTTAGCACAACGATTAGGTAAAAGTCAGTCTACCATAGCTAATAAAATTCGCTTACTCAATTTGCCTGAAGAGGTTAAGATGGCATTAATGGAGCGTCACATTTCCGAGAGACATGCACGTTCATTATTATCACTTGATAGTGTGGAAATGCAACTGAAAGTATTGGCAGAGATCATTGCAAAAGGATTAAATGTTAAACAAACAGAAGCTCGTATTGCTTTCTACAAACAAGTCTCACAAACTAAAAAATCGAAACGGGTCTCCTATACCAAGGATGTTCGTCTAGCTCTTAATACAATTCGTCAATCTATTGATATGGTGACAGGCTCAGGGATGGAAATCAAAACGTCAGAAAATGACCGCGGTGACCATTACGAGATTGTAATCCAAATCCCCAAAAGATAAATTGTTTCAAAAGCTGAAGGCGGCCTTTAGGTGATTGGCCGCCTTTGGTGTGGCTAGAACCGGGATGTGTTGGTCAAGCCTGTGATTTAAAGTTCCAGTATATAATAGTTGTCTATATTCTTCATAAAGTGTGACGCTACATCAGCGTCAGGAACATTTGTACTTGCGATCTATGAGAAGATTCTTCCTAACTATTCGAGGTGAAATAAGTGTCCAAGATTATTGCCATAGCAAATCAAAAAGGCGGTGTCGGTAAAACAACAACCTCCGTGAACCTAGGTGCCGGTATGGCTACATTAGGAAAAAGAGTGCTTCTAGTTGATATCGATCCTCAAGGTAACACTACTAGCGGCGTTGGCGTCAACAAGGCGGACGTGGCGAATTGTATATATGACATTCTTATAAATGAGGTAAATCCTCTAGAAACCATACTGGAAACTCAAAATGAAGGACTGCATATCATTCCGGCGACCATTCAATTAGCGGGCGCGGAGATCGAGCTGGTATCTACGATTTCCAGAGAGCTAAAGCTAAAGAAGGCACTGAATGCGGTTAAGAACAATTATGATTATATTATCATCGATTGTCCTCCTTCACTTGGTATTTTAACAATCAACTCTCTTACTGCAGCAGATTCAGTAATCATCCCGATTCAGTGTGAGTATTATGCACTTGAGGGTTTGAGTCAGCTTTTAAACACCGTTCGTCTGGTGCAAAAAAATCTCAACCCGCATCTGAAGATAGAGGGAGTATTATTGACTATGCTTGATGCCCGGACTAATCTGGGGATTCAAGTGATAGAAGAGGTTAAGAAGTATTTTCAAGAAAAGGTATATAGAACCATTATTCCTCGGAATGTCCGGTTAAGTGAAGCGCCGTCACATGGGCAATCCATTATTACTTATGATCCTCGCTCTAAAGGAGCGGAAGTGTATTTAGAGTTGGCAAAGGAAGTGATTTCTTATGAGTAAACGTTTAGGAAAAGGTCTGGATGCGCTGATCCCATCTTTGTCTATTAATGAAGATGACAAGGTAGTTGAGATCCCTTTGGCTCAACTGCGGGCTAATCCATATCAACCACGCAAAGATTTTAATGAAGAGGCGATCCAAGAACTAGCAGAATCTATCAGACAACATGGTGTGATTCAGCCAATCATTGTCCGTAGCGTATTGAAGGGATATGAGATCATTGCCGGCGAACGCAGATTCCGGGCTTCGCAATATTGTGGCAAAGCTACAATTCCAGCGGTCGTTAGGAATCTTAGTGATCAACAGGTCATGGAGATCGCCTTAATTGAGAACTTGCAACGGGAAAACTTAAATGCAATGGAAATCGCAGTGGCCTATCAAGGCTTGATGGATCAGTTTTCACTCACACAGGAAGAACTGTCGCTTAAGGTAGGTAAGTCCAGATCGCACATCGCCAACTTCCTAAGATTGCTTTCTTTACCTGAAGAAGTAAAAGAATATGTTTCACGTGGAACAATGTCAATGGGACATGCACGTGCAATTGTTGCTTTGAAGGATCCGGAAGTGATTAAACAGCTAGCTCAACAATGCGTGGAACAACAGTGGAGTGTAAGAGAGCTAGAAGAAACAGTGAAGAACTTGGATCGAAAACCTGCAAACGGAGTTAAAGTTAAAGCTGTTAAGCGTGACCCTTATATTGATAATGTAGAGGAAGTATTACGTGAACGTTTTAAAACAACGGTGAAAATAAAACAGGGTAAGGAAAAAGGAAAGATTGAACTGAATTACTACAGTGCTCAGGATTTAGAAAGATTGTTGGAATTATTGGGTAACTAAATGGGTATCTATGCCAAGAACATATCCTGAGATATCCTTAATCGGATAATTAGGGGTATGTTTTTTTGAGTGATTTGATTTTAAAAAGAGTATTAGACGAGGGGCGAGGTTATGGAAGACTTCGTATATCTAGATCATGCTGCTACCTCGTGGCCTAAGCCACCAGAGGTAGCGGCTGCGATGATGAGTGCTCTTCAGTCAGGAGCAAATGCTGGCAGAGGTAATTACTCGCTTGCGATGGGAAGCGGTCGAGTGTTAGTAAGAACGCGGAGTGTGCTGGCTGGATTGTTCGGTGTATCTAATGCGCAAGATATAGCTTTTACCCATAATACTACGATGAGTTTGAATATGGCGATCAGAGGGACGCTTAAAGCAGGAGATCATGTGATTTCAACGATGACAGAACACAATTCTGTGCGGCGGCCGCTTGAATACTTGCGTAAGACACTAGGGATAAAAGTTGATTATCTAAAAGTGGATCATGAAGGGCAATTGGATTTACAAGAACTCGAAAATACCTTTCAACCGAATACTAAAATGGTGATCTGTAATCACAGTTCCAATTTACTTGGAAGTATACTGCCTATTGGTGATATTGGTGATATCGTTAAATCGCAAGGTGCTGTATTTCTGGTGGATGCTGCTCAAAGCGCAGGCTCAATTGATATTGATGTTAAAAAAATGAATATCGACTTGTTGGCTTTTCCGGGGCATAAGGGACTACTTGGACCACAAGGGACCGGTGGACTCTATATATCACCTGAATTGGATCTTGAACCCTTAATGTATGGAGGGACGGGGAGTCAATCTGAAAACAGTGATCAACCCTCTGTTCGTCCAGATCGGTATGAAGCGGGAACGCAAAATACGGTAGGGATTGCCGGTTTACTAGCAGGTGTTCAAAAGGTACAATCTTTAGGGACAAAGGTTATTCATGAGAGAGAGTGGGTATTAACTCAAAGACTGATGGAGGGGTTGTTCAACATCCCTGGCATTAGAATATTAGGACCCTCACTAGGGGCTCTGAGAACCGGCATTGTATCGTTTGTAGTGGATGGAGAAGAATCGGCGAATATTGCTCATCGTCTTGATCGTGATTATAAAATAGCGGTCAGAGCAGGTATGCATTGTACCCCTCTGGCACATAAGGCTGTTGACACGCTAGAGAGTGGTGCTGTTCGGGCGAGTGTAGGCGTAGATACGACAGAGCATAATATAAGCAGAATGCTGGCTGCTATGGATGAGTTATATGGCAATGCCCGCAGCAGATGAATAAAAAGGATGGTCCATTCATGTCTGAATTGAATCAATTAATTAGTGAACAGTTGCATTGGTTTGTGTTTGCTTTTACAGTAATTATGTTGGTGCTGGTTATCACTGTGATCGCCCAGGGGGCTAAGTTGCGTACTATGCGGCGTAAATATGAGGCCATGATGGCTGGGAGCGGTGTGGAGGATCTGGAAGGCCTTCTGATTGATCTTAAGAACCAAAGCGACATGCTGGAAGAAGAACAACGTGAGCAAAAAGCGGTATTGGAAGCTACTCAAACTAAAATGCGTGTCATGAAGTCCAATATTGCGCTGAAGCGTTATAATGCCTTTGGTGAACGTGGCAATGATTTGAGCTTCTCAGTTGCTATACTGGATGACAACAGCAGTGGCATTGTATTAACTAGTCTTCATAATCGTGAGAATTCTTACATTTACTCAAAACCTATGCAGAATGGCGAATCACAGTATATCCTATCACCTGAAGAAAAAGAAGTTGTTACTCTCGCGTTGCAGCGGACCTAGCATGAAGATTCCATTGCTTTAAGGCAGAATATAGACTCGTAGCTATAATATCAGATAGTCGCATAACTAAACTTAATCGCGTGTTCTGCAATACAAAATACTCCATAAAGCCGCCGACATTAACGATTCCCGTCAAATGGATATCGCCTACCGGCGGCAATTGTTTATTTACGCCAGCACCTGGTCTTAAAGGACCTTCAACAACTTGAATGCAGCCCACACTAGTAGAATGACCTAAACAAGCGTCTATACCGATGATAAAGGGGCTACTATATCTTTCGTTGATTAGAGATAGAGTTTCTTCAAGGTTAACGGCATGAACAGGCTCTTCAAGCGTTCCATATAAATGAAACAGAGGACTATGAAAACGTGACAATGCAGTGCCAACAAGAGGACCAAGAGAGTCTCCAGTGGATCGATCCGTACCCACACAAATGACGACAATCTGGGTCTCCGGGCGTGTGCGTGCAAAGTGAAAAAGTAGTCGGTGGGTAATCGCAGAATAGATATCCGGATCTGTATGTGATATTTTTAAACAAGACGTTTCTTGCGCTGATGTAGCTTTGGATGAAAAATTCATACCATCTTCCTTTCTGAAGCTGATTCTATTTGATGGTATCTAGTATATGGATAGAAGAGGGGTTTTATACTACAGCGGCAAGAGATAGGACGATAATCCTATGGGAGGCGTAACGTATATGCAGGAAGAGATGTTGATCGCGTTTGACTCTACCCAGCAGGCGCTTCGTGCTGAAATGCTACTTGAGTATGCAGAAATTGAAATTGATATATTTCCAACCCCGAAAGAGATCACGGCAGGGTGCGCGATATCGATTCAGTTTTATCAAAGTGCGCTGGGAGAGGTGCAGAAGATTGTAACTGAGCAGAATATCGAAATACGCGGTATTTACGGAAAGCACAACGAGAGCTACATACTGATTTGAGAGGTAGGGAGGAATACACGATATGAATAGGTGGATATTGGAGGCGACTACTCCCGATGATGCGGTGAAAAATGCTTTGCGGTTTAAAGATAAGGTGTGGAATTGGTTTACCAATGCAGATATGTGGGCCAATGTCTTATTCTCAGGATTGCGAATTCTTATTATTTTTCTCTTAACTAGGGTTATTATTAAAATTGTTTCTAATATTATTGATCGTTCGCTTGAGCGTAAAACCGGAGGCAGAATTCTGTCTAACACACGAAGGTTTACAACGGTAGGGGAATTGATGAAAAATGTAGTCACGGTTATCTGTAATTTTGTGATGATCATGCTCGTTCTTTCAGAGTTCCACTTCGATTTGGCACCTTTGTTGGCCGGAGCGGGTGTGCTTGGTTTAGCAGTAGGTTTTGGAGCACAAAGTCTGGTGAAGGATGTTATTACAGGGTTCTTTATTATTTTAGAGGATCAATTTGCGGTAGGTGATGTAATTCAGACGGGCACTTATAAAGGGACTGTGGAATTAATCGGATTGCGAACAACAAGACTACTTAGCACTACCGGCGAGGTATTTATTATCCCAAATGGCTTAATTACAAATGTGACTAATTATTCTCTTTACAATGCATTGGCTGTAGTTGATGTTCCTGTGAAAATGGAGCGAAGCTTGGAAGCCACGTTAGGATTAATTGGAGAGGCGCTAAAAGACATAGAAGAGCGTAACTCCAATGTGCTTGCTTACCCTAATGTGCTCGGTATACAGTCCATGAGTACCTCGGAATATGTGATTCGTATAGCAGCCAGCTGTGCTCCTAATGCAAGAGAGGCAGCGGAAAGACAAATTCAAAACGACATAAAACAGGCATTAGAGAAACAGAGCATGCTGGAACAGGCTCAAGCTGAAGAGGAAGCACGTAAGAAAGCAGAAGCAGAGGCAAAAGCCGAAATAGATCTTGCGAAAACAGAACATGCACTGGAAGTGACAGAGTCGGCAAACACTGGATCAAGACGGCAAATCGCAGCTACACAAGAAGGAGAAGAGGGGGAAGAATAGTGGAACGAAAAGTTTTTCAGCTTGGGGATATAGTGCAGATGAAGAAGCAGCATCCTTGTGGATCGAATGAAATGGAAATTATTCGCATGGGGATGGACATCCGAATTAAATGTACAGGCTGTCAGCATAGTGTTCTGATTCCCCGTGCTAAATTCGAGAAGAATATGAAGAAGGTACTGCGCTCTGTGGAGGGAAAAACAGACAATAATTAAGCTTGCAAATGGCATGTCTGCATGATACAATTATTTTTGCTGCGGAGAGGTACCCAAGAGGCCCAAGGGGGCTGACTCGAAATCAGTTAGGCGTGTCACAGCGTGCGTGGGTTCGAATCCCACCCTCTCCGCCACTTCAGCATAATATAACATTTAATGAATCCTTCGTTCCTGTAACGGAGGTTTTTTTGTATTTACAATAACCGATAAACAGATAATATATAACGCAAAAAGAAGGGCCCTTTCGGGTCCTTCTTCAGGAGGCAGTACATCAATGATGTTGGAATTTCTCTGGTTATAGCGACTAAAGTGATTTAGGCGTTGCTGAGGCTAATGCTTTTTTAAGGCAATTACCCACTACTCTTCCCAGCTTACAATAGATGCTGAATCAGATCTCCTGTGATTGTGTTCGTCTACGACGGCCAACGGAACCACACCTCTCTTTTGTACTGCCTGAGTATAGTATGTGTAATGTCGATTTTTTTATACACATTTATTTTTAAAATATGCTTAAATTAATGTACCCGTGCTTTTTCAACCTTTTTCCACTTTCGATTTTTGTTGGTGGTTTCAGGGAAGGTGTCCCCTTTTTCCATTTTGATGTGCTGTGGATTTGAAATCTCAGTATGGAAGCTTCGCGCTTCGCCTACCTCTGTGTACATGCCTGGATTGGGGGCTTTGTCGCCTTCTTCATATTCCGTCTTCTCACCCATCATTATTCCTCCTTTTTTAGTGTAGATGAATTCGTAATTATTGTGCGCAGGTAGTGATTTTTTCATGTAAAAAGAGGAGGAGGAGTTGTCTTGTATTAATATTGCTTGCACTCTGCTGCTCATTTTGGTATATTAATCAGGTGCGAGTCTATGTTTGTGCTCGTTCCTTGCTCCTGACGTGATTAGGGGCCTCAGACCATAAGGAGGTGAAAATTATGCGCAAATATGAAGTGATGTACATTATTCGTCCTGACATTGAACAAGAAGCCGTTCAAGCAGCAGTCGATAAATTCCAAGGCATCATCTCCAATGGCGGGGAAATTACAAAGCACGAAGTGCAAGGTAAACGCCGTCTTGCGTATGAGATCAAGAAATTCCGTGATGGCGTTTATGTTTTGGTTAACTTCAATGCAGAACCTGCAGTAGTTACTGAATTAGAACGTCTTATGAAGATTTCTGACGAAGTTATTCGTTATCTCATTACGAACGACGTTGCTTAAGATCTTGACAAGCTTTGTAATGAATCGCTCTAAAGGAGGGGACCAGAATTGTTGAACCGTATCATTTTGATCGGACGGTTGACCCGTGACCCGGAACTTCGTTATACTCCCGCTGGTGTTGCCGTAACGCAATTTACGCTAGCCGTAGATCGTAACTTTACGGGCCAGAACGGTGAACGTGAGGCAGACTTCATCCCGGTTGTAACCTGGAGACAGCTAGCAGAAACCTGTGCCAATTACTTGCGCAAAGGTCGTCTGACAGCAGTGGAAGGACGCATCCAAGTGCGGAATTATGAGAATAACGAAGGCAAACGTGTATACGTAACTGAAGTTATTGCTGATAATGTTCGTTTCCTGGAATCTTCACAGAGCCGTGAAGGTGGAAATACTTCAAGTGGTGCAAGTAGTATGCCTGAAGAGCCAGCATATGGTGGCGGTGGTAACGCTGGACGCGGAAATAACAACAATAATTTCTCGCGTAACAACAATACTCAAGATCCTTTTTCGGGCGATGGTAAACCGATTGATATATCGGATGATGATTTGCCATTTTAATTAGGAAGGACTGAAAAGAATATGGCTTTTAAACCAAGAGAAGGCGCCGACAACGACAAAAGACCGGCACGTCGTGGTGGACGCAACAAGCGTAAAAAAGTTTGCTTTTTCACTGTGAACAAGATTACTCACATTGATTATAAAGATACCGAACTTCTTAAGAAGTTCATCAGCGAACGTGGAAAGATTTTGCCACGCCGTGTAACAGGTACAAGTGCAAAATACCAACGCGCTCTTACCATTGCTGTAAAACGCTCGCGTCAAATCGCGTTGCTTCCTTACACAACGGAATAGGACGTTTTATAAAAGCAGTCGGGAAACCGGCTGCTTTTTTTGTGCATAGAAAATGGAGTACAGATAGATGGATGAGCATGAAATCGCGTCATTTGGGCGTTGAACCGTTTGACGTTCGATTGGTTATGTGTTAAATTACAGCTATCCTATAACTAAAGGGGAAATTTTGATGTTGGTGACCGTTCTTAACTAGCAATTTCATAACACTTGATTAGGAAGGCTTTAGCAGGCTCGTCATGAGGCGATTACGTGCTCTATTTGAGTTCGTTTTACGCAGCAGTCTGTTGTTCCTTACGGGTGGATGATTTAGTTAAGAACACACGAAGCGTCAAATGGCCTCTTTACGGCTGTTGTTCTCTTTGTAATTAACCGTGCTCTTATTGCACGGTTTTTTTGTTTTTTGGCACCTGTTGTATTGCGGGGGGCCTTAGAACGATAGGAGGCATCAGTATAAAAAGAAGGGCAAGGACTGCCATAGTGGCATTCTTTGCCCTTCTTTGCGTTAGGGAGAATTAGGTCCAAACTAATAGAGATTTGAAGGAGGATTTGCTGTGAATTTACAAAGTCTAAACACACTGGAATACGAAATCATTAAAACCGAGCTTGGGCGCCACGCAGTATCTTATGTGGGAAAAAAAGCTGTAGAAGAGCTTATGCCAATGACTTATTTGCCGACAATTCAAAGAGCAATGGAGGAAACTTCTGAAGCTAAAGAACTGCTGGAACGAGGATCGAGTGTACCCATTCCTTCATTAGAGGGCATTGAGTGGATTATGTCTTTAATGGGAACTGGATATTTGTACAGTGAGCAAGATTTCACTGCAGTTGCTACATTTCTTAAGAGCTGTAGTCAATTACGCAAATATATGGCCTCTAAAGAACAAAGCGCTCCACGAATTGCTGCGTATGCTTCTTCATTGATGGAATTAAATCATGTGAGGGAAGCTATTGACCGCTGTATCCGTTTTGGTGCGATTGATGATGGAGCGAGTAAGGGGCTTGAGCGAATTCGTAAACGGATCGTAGTGGCTAAAGAACGTCTTCATAAAAAAATTGAAGGGATTATGTCACGCCATCAATCGATTTTGCAGGAGAATATTTATAGTCAGCGAGGTGGGCGTTACGTTATCCCCGTAAAACGGGAATATCATAAGCAAATAAAAGGATCAGTCCTTGACCAATCCACAAGTGGACAGACGGTATTTATCGAACCAGATGAGATCGCTGCCCTCCAGATTGAGCTTGATTTGCTATTAGGAGAAGAGGCGCGAGAAGAAGCTGTTATCCTCAGCATGCTGACTAGCTTGGTAGAACAGGAACAGAATGCTCTAAACCTTAATATTGAGGTTACAGGCACTTATGATTTTATTTTTGCCAAAGCCAAATATGCACGAACGCTGGGGGCATCTGCTGTTGCTCTGAATGCGAAAGGTTATCTAAAGATGAACGGAGGCAGGCATCCCATGCTGAAGGGGATGATCCCGATCAACCTGGAGGTTGGTAAGGGTTATAAATCTCTCATCATTACAGGCCCAAATACAGGTGGCAAAACGGTGGTTCTCAAGACACTGGGGCTGCTGACGATCATGGCTCAATCAGGGATGTTGATTCCGGTCGAGGAGGGTAGCGAATTTACTATTTTTACGGATGTGATCAGTGTAATCGGCGACGGACAAAGTCTGGCACAATCACTTAGTACGTTCTCCGCGCAAATGAAGAGTATTGAGGGAATGCTGAGAGATGCATCTAAAGGGGTGCTGCTGCTCATTGACGAGCTGGCGGCTGGTACGGATCCAGGGGAAGGTATTGCGCTCTCTATCGCGATTCTGGAAGAGCTGAGCCGTAAAGGGGCGAATATTATTGTTACCACACATTTTAATGAGCTAAAAGCCTTTGCAGCCGCAACGACTGGCTTTCAAAACGCACGCATGGAATTCGATAAAGAATCGCTACAGCCGTTGTATCGATTGACGATTGGAGAAGCGGGGGAAAGTTACGCTCTGCAGATCGCTAAAAAGCTGGGGATACAGGATAACGTTATTAAGAGATCATGGGAAATCGTAGAGGCGCAGCAACAAAGGCTACAGAAAGGCAGCGGAGAGGCATGGGGAAGTCTTTTCAGCAAAGATGGAGAGCAAGGAAATGCTGCTCTTACAGTAGAGGAACATGAGAACGTAGAAGAAGAGGCTACACAATCCGTCCGCAGCAAGGAGAAGCTGGTCCAATTTGAAGTCGGGGATGCAGTTGTGGTAACTTCACTCGGCCGGACAGGGATCGTATATGAGAAGAGAGATCCTTTAGGAATGGTTGGAGTGATGATCCAGAAGCAAAAAATGAAAATAAACCATAAGCGGTTGAAGCCTTACCTTTCAAAAGATGAGCTATACCCAGAGGAATATGACTTTGATATTATCTTTGAGAGTAAGGATACTCGTAAAAAGCGCAAATTGATGCAGCGGAAACATGTAGAGGGTTTGAGGATTACGCATAGAGATGAAGAATAAATTCAATGAAGATCTGTCCAAGAGGCAGGTCTTTTTTTATATATATAACGAAATATGTGAATTTCAAGCAGGAGTAAAGGCCTAGGGCTTAGAAGTTATTGTAACCGCCATAAAACTTTGTTACAGTAAAAATATTTATATTCCATACCTTAAATGTAGATATATGTTCAACTAGAGAAGGGAAGAAACACATGAATAATAAGAAAATATGCAGGTTGTTGTTAACGCTGCTCGTGATGGCGACCTTATTGTCAGCATGTAGTAGAGCAACTTCCAGCAGTCATTCATTATCTTTGCGACATAATTCGGCAGAGGATAAGCCACAGGCTGGTGGAGTAGTTACCTACGGATTCTCCTCACCGTTTACAGGCTTGTTTGAGCCTGCTTTTTATGAAGGTGAAGATGATTTTCATGTGCTGGAGTTTATTACTGAGCCGATGTTTAATATAAATGATGAACTAGTGACGGTTCCTAATATCGCATCTTGGCAGGAATCTGATGATCATAAAATATTTACCTTTAAAATCAAACCGGGAATCCGCTGGCATAACGGTGATGAATTAACGGTGGAAGATTGGAAATTTGCGATTGAAACTATCGCTAGTCCAGATTATACGGGTGCGCATTATTATAGTGTTGAGATGATTCAGGGTGCAGAAGCCTATCATAATGGAGAAGCGAAGGCTATATCCGGCTTGAAGGTTATAGACCCCTATACTTTGAAAATAACTGTAACTGCTGCACAGGTAAACACTATCGATAGTCTGTGGCCTTATCCGATGAATAAAAAATACTATACTGGAGTCGCTGTTAAAGATATGCCCGAGAGTGACCAAATGCGAAAATCTCCTATTGGGATTGGCCCTTTTGTGGTTGAACATATTCAGCCTGGCGAGAGGGTAGAAATGAAACGTTTTGATCAATACTATAAGGGCAAGGCGCTATTGGATGGCGTAGTGTATAAGGCATTTGATGATAAGGAAGTGACTGAACGCTTTCAAAAAGGAGAAATTGATATAGAGTCAGCCCCTCGGGATGCTTATGATAAGCTAAATAAACTGGAGAATATAAACATTCTGCAAACTGCTGAGCTAGGCTATGAATATATAGGTTTTAAATTCGGGCATTGGGATACGAAAACCGAGACAATCGTAATGGATAACCCTAAATTTGAAGATAAAAGATTACGCCAAGCTATGTACTATGCGCTAGATCGTGAAGGGATCATTAAAGCATATTCCCACGGACTAGCTGAGCCTGTTGAGACACCAATATCTAGTACAAGCTGGGCGAAGATCCCTGATACTGAGATTAATGATTATCAATATAATCCCGCTAAGGCTAAGGAACTGCTGGATGATGCTGGGTTCTTAGATCTAGACGGTGATGGATTACGGGAAGACGCAAAGGGCCAGAAGCTGATGATCCATTTTGATTCTATGCTAGGCAGCCAAACAGCAGAGCTACGTACGAATGCTATTTTAAGGAATTGGCGTGATGTTGGACTCGATGTACAGCTAAACGGTGGAGCATTAAAGGAATTCCACACCTTCTACGATGCAGTGGAAGCCGACGATCCGTCTATCGAACTATTTTACGGAGTATGGGGGCTAGCGAGTGATCCCGATCCAACAGGTCTATGGAGAGAAAATGATCTATGGAATTATCCACGTTGGTCTTCAGAGCGGAATGAAGAGCTGATTCGTGAAGGCGTAAGTATGAAGGCGTACGATATGGATTATCGTAAAGAAATATATTATGAGTGGCAGAAGCTGGTCAATGAAGAGGTACCTATGATCTTCTTTGCTGAACGTAAAGCCATTGTTCCAGTAAATAAGCGCCTTCAAGGCGTTCGTGTGAATTCTATAAGTACGATTATCGACCCTTATAAATGGTGGATTAAGGAAGAGGACGAAAAATAAAATAATAATTTTTTGTGAAAAGTGAAATCAAATTGTAGTTTCATTCGTCATATATAGTATGGAGGATGACAACGATGAAGAAACGGATAGTAGTGGGGACAATTGCAGTTGTTTTAGTCGTTGTCTTGATTGTCGTGTGGAGGCCAACTGGGCTTGGTTTTAAACCGAATATTGATGCGGAATCAGCAGTGCTTCTAGATATGGATACTGGAGACATCTGGGTGGATATAAACGGCGATCAACCCATGCCACCGGCTAGTGTGTCTAAATTAATGACAGAAATGATTGTGCTGGATCAAATCTCCTCCGGAATGATTAGATGGGAGGATAGAGTACCAATAAGTGCCTATGCAAGTAAAATGGGCGGTACTAGTCTCTCATTGAAGCGGGGAGAATTCTATTCAATAAGAGAACTATTTGAAGGAATCGCCATATACTCTGCCAACGATGCTACTGTTGCATTGGCAGAGTATATGGCTGGTTCAGAAGACTCTTTTGTGCTAATGATGAACGACAAGGCACGTAATCTAGGTTTATCTTCCAATACAATATTTACTAACGCAACGGGACTATCAGGTAAGGATCTTGGTTTCACTGCTCCGAATATGCATATTAGCGGGGAGACTATGATGACAGCTCGGGATACCGCCAAATTGGCTGCCGCACTAATCTATCATCATCCGGATATTCTTAATATTTCTAGCCGTACACAAATGCATTTGAAGAATAAGGGGCTATATGTAAGTAACAGCAATTTCATGCTGCCGGCTATGGGTGGCATTTACGCTTATGAGGGTACAGATGGTTTAAAGACTGGACACAATAATCGTGCAGGATACTGCATTGCAGGCTCGGCTCAGCGGGATGGGCATAGGCTTATTGCAGTGGTTATGGGGGCAAAAACTTATGAGAGCCGATTTGAAGGAGCAGCCAAATTATTTGATTACGGATTTTTCCGCAGTTTACAATCCGGAGATCGGGTTAAACATATGATGAAACCGCTCAGAACTAGGAACTAAAGTTGGAGCGCCATACCAGTATTTATTACTTGGTTTGGTGCTTTTTCCCTATTCATGTCGTTATTTGTGGTTTCTTTTTATCCGTTTAGTGATTACAATAGAAATATTGTTTTAGTCCACATTATCTTAGAACCGCCAAAACTTTTTTTCTATAATTTTGAATGACCTGAATTTCCTGAAAGGGGGGACAATAGAATATTGGAATAAGGGACAGCCGATCGCCGTGAGAAATAAAGTCATGACTGCCTGATAAAGATTCAGGAAGCATTATATATATGGCAAGCAATTATTCTACAATAAAGAAGGAATCAAAGATGAAAAAAATAAAGAAAAGATATATCGCCCTCATTGTTCTTGTTGTTATTATAGCGGGAGGATTCCTGTTTCGTAATTCCCTGGCTGTATTAGCTTTCGACCTCTTTTTATCTGATCGGGTTGAAACTAAGCTAAAGGAAGAATCTTACCAACCCCTTAAGGATGATAACAAGGTTAAGCCAGAACCGGTTGTGTACACGAGCGATCCGTTCTCAATTATGCTCTTAGGTACCGATCAACGCGATAATGAAACGGCACGTTCAGATACCATGATGTACGCTGTTGTTCGCCCAGAGGACTATAAGATCCTGCTTATTTCTATTCCGCGTGATACGTATACGGAAATAATAGGTCATAAGGATAATAAAAAGGATAAGATTACACATGCCTATGCTTTCGGGGGGCAACAGATGGCCAAGGATTCCCTAGAAGCGCTGCTCGGTCATGATATCCAATATTATGCCACAATTAATTTCCAAGGACTCAAGGATGCGGTAGATGCTATTGGAGGCGTTCCGCTGCCGATTAAGAAAGACATTGTGAACAAAGGTAAGGATCATGAAAAGTTTACAATTGAAGCTGGAAAGTCGCTTTATAACGGGCAAGAAGCGCTGAACTATACACGTTATCGTGAGGATAGTGACTTTAACCGCACCAAGCGTCAACAAGTTTTTATTGATGTTGTAGCTAATAAAATGTTATCGATCAGCCAAATTGGTAATATTCCGAAGTTGCTGGATATCATGGGAGATAATTTCAAGACCGATATAGAGCCTTCAATGATCATTAGTCTGGCCAAGAAATTCATGGGCGGAAAAGGCATGGATATCTCAAGCTTCACAGTTATGGGTGAAGGTAAACGTATGGATGGTGTTTATTACGATATCGTTGATGAAGAAGATCTGAGCGAAGCTAAGGCGATGATTGACAACTGGATGAGTGCAGGAACACCTGTAGATCAACTAATTGAGCCTGGAAAAGCAAGTAATGCACTGGAGCCTAAATCAACAGCAGTTACGCAATAATTCTAAAGTGGAATTCAAACTCATATAATTAATTGCAGCAGCCATTCACATTCTTATGGCTGCTGCTTACTGTCTTCATGCTATAATGTATTGGAACTATTATTAAGCTGCCACGTATTAATAATTTTGCATGGCAGTAAAAGGAAGTTAAAGAACCGTAATTCCTTCGGAACTCTTTGAGGAGGATCAAGAGATGAATATTGCATTTTTTTTACTTCCGAAACAGGAAGTCGCTTGCGTAACGATCGATTCAACGCTACGCCAAACGTTGGAGAGGATGGAGTATCACCGTTATACTGCTGTCCCTATTCTGAACCGAAATGGAGAATATGCTGGTACGGTTACAGAGGGTGATCTGCTCTGGTACATGAAGGAATCCGAGGGCAAGGTTACTTTCGAGAACGCTTCAAAATTCTTACTTAAAGATTTGCCGTTGAGGATGAATAACAGACCTGTCTCGATTGATGCGGATATGGAAGATCTGATTAATTTGGCTAAGGTACAGAACTTTGTTCCTGTAGTCGATGATATGAACCGGTTTATTGGCATCGTTCGCCGGAGTCAAGTCATAGAATATTGCGAGAAATTTGTATCAAAACAATCACAGGAGTCATTATAGCCCAATTTATTCGCGGGAATAGAAGCAATCGGAACAAGGCCTGTATTTCCGGCGATAACGGAAAGCAGGTCTTTTTTTAAAATGTAAGAAGTACTAGTTCATCCCTGGATGAAGCATACTTAAGGTACGCGGGGCGCCCTTGTGTGACACGGAATTTTTTATGCTATAATGGAGAATAAAGCTTTTTGCCGGAGGTAGAGAGACGTGTCCAATGTGCCGAAGGATCTGGATGTCGCTAAACGCGCCAAGGTAATTGAATGGTTAAAAACAGAAGTGATTGACCAAGTTTCACGGTTATTTAAAGCGTTATGGGAAGGCAGTACTACCCGTGTGGGCGACAGCCTCGCTAGTTTGATTATGAGCTCTTATATTTTGGGCCGCAGACTAGGGATTCCCTATCGTCAATTAGATGACTTGCTACTCGAGAAGCTCAAAAAGCATAAGCAGGAAGGGCATCAACTGGAAGAATGGTATCAGGATATATCTGCTTTAGAAGAACATATGCGTAAGAGGTGAATACTGTTGAAATTTCGCTGGTCATCTGTGGCTTGGAGCGTAGCATACTTACTTTTGCTGCTTAGCTTAATGACTCCACTGCTCATCATCACTACCCTATTTATGATTGTTCCGGCAGTAGTGTTATTCACTACGCTGAACACCAAACAATTCGTTCTACACGTATTGCCGGTGTTGCTGATTGTTGGTCTGATTACACCTATTTATGTGCTAATCGCGGCGTATTTCTTAATACCTGCTCTGGTTATGGGACGTTGGTATAAAAGACATGCCTCAGCAATATCTACCGTGATTGCAGGTACGGTTACAATTCTTGGAGAGTTCCTGTTACTCTTATTACTCGGTACGGCGTTATTTAATTTCGATCTGTCTAGCTATGTGAACGATGTACTGCAGATGGTAAACTCGCCTCTGTCTGATCTTGGTACCGCTAATCCACTGTTTACTGATCTTGGATTTACGACTGAGGATGTAAACAAGCTAAGTCATATGACGGTTCAAATGATCCCAATGACTCTAATCGTAAGCTCTTTCGTGATAGCTGTTATTACGCATTCTATTGTTCGTCCGATTCTGAACAGTATGAATTACGCAGTGCCTAAGATGAAGCCTGCTCGTGAGTGGAGACTTTCGAGATCATTTATTTGGTATTACTTGATTGGTGTGGTTCTTCAGCTCTTCTTCTCAGGATCAGAGAATAATTACATCCTTATGATTTCTGCCAATCTGCTACCGTTGCTACGAATTGGCTTTATGATTCAGGCGATTGGATTTTTCTTCTTCCTGGCGCATGAACGCAAATGGAACAAGATGGTTGCCATTCTGCTAGCAATACCGGTCATTTTGCTGCCGCCGCTACGCATTATCGGGATTATTGACCTTGCTTTCCCACTGCGGGAGTATGTGACGAAATCGAAACGATAGGGTGAGAGTTCATGCCTAAATTTCTGCAAAGACGCTGGCACGGATATCATACCGTATGGGCGTTCATGCTACTGTTGGCCCTTATTATAATTGTTAGTATTTATAACTGGGCTCTTGGGGTCGTTAGCCTGTTTCTGGCAGGTACATTATGCTTCTATATGCTGAAGACGGAGATTTCGTTCCGCCGTAATCTGGTGGAATATATTAATGGATTAACTTTTCGTATTAAGCGAGTGGAGGGAGAAGCAGTTAGTATGCTGCCCCTCGGAATCATTCTGTTTAGCGAAGATCGAACAGTAGAATGGAATAACCGCTACGCTGGTGATGTTTTTGCGCGCAAGTCTTTAGTTGGGGAACCGCTACAGGAATTGCTGCCGGATATGCAGTCTTTTTTTACGACAAATGTATCGGGAAAACGGGATGTTCACAAAGAAGGCGTATTGCACGACACTCGCCTTGAGCTCACTGTGGATGAACGATATTATCAAGCCGTTATTATTCCAAGTGAACGTATTCTTTACATGTATGACATCACTGAGCTTGTGGTTCTACGTGAACGTTATGAGGATGAGAAGCTGGCGATCGGCATAGTGATGATGGATAATCTAGATGAATCTGCTCAAGGAATGGATGATCAACAGCGTACTTCTCTGATCGCTAAGGTAGCGAGTGAGATCACCGAATGGAGTAAACAGTTTGATGTTTACCTGCGTCGCCTGTCGTCTGAGCGTTATCTAATGCTACTTAATCATCGTAGTCTGCAAGCACTGGAAGAAAGTCGATTCGTTATTCTCGATGAGATTAGGGAAATGACGGCCGATCTTAAAGTGCCAATGACACTAAGTATTGGTATGGCATTTGGAGCGGACTCTGCAAGTGAGCTAGGCGCTCTAGCACAATCCAGTTTGGATATGGCGCTCGGCCGAGGCGGAGATCAGGCAGCTGTAAAAGCAGGCCAGAGGTTGTCTTTCTACGGTGGAAAGAGTAATGCCGCGGAGAAGCGTACACGAGTGCGGGCACGAGTCATTGCGCATGCGCTGCGTGATTTGATGCAGGAGAGTGACCGTGTGCTGATCCTCGGCCACCGGACACCAGATATCGATGCTGTTGGTGCTGCGATTGGCCTTTTGAGAGCCGCACAGATGTATAATGTAGAGGCTAGCATTGTGATGGAGACTCCTAATCCTTCCATAACGAACATGATGGAGCAGATTCGGAAAGATGATGAATTGTTTAAGTCATTCATCACAACGGAGCAGTCTTTACAAGTGATGACGGAGCATACACTGCTTATTGTTGTGGACACCCATAAGGCGTCTATGACAATGGAACCGCGGCTTGTGCAATATGCGAGTAGAATTGTGGTGGTGGATCATCACCGTAGAGGTGAAGAGTTCATCAACGATGCTGTACTTGTTTATTTAGAGCCTTATGCTTCATCAACCTGTGAGCTGGTGACAGAGTTGCTTCAATATATCCATGAGAAGGTAAAGATTAGTCCATTGGATGCTACAATGCTTTTAGCAGGAATTACTGTAGATACGAAGCACTTTGCACTGCATACAGGCTCACGTACATTTGAAGCTGCAGGGTTTCTGCGCCGAAATGGTGCGGATACCGTTCTTATTCAGCGTATGTTGAAGGAGGATTTACAGGAGTATATTTCAAAAGCCGAAATTATCAAACATGCGCGTATGATTTATGATCAAATCGCATTGGTCGTTACGGCACCAGGTATGAAGATTCCACAGCTACTTATCGCTCAGACTGCGGATACATTACTTGGGATGACGAATGTAGTCGCTTCATTTGTCATTAGCGAGCGACCAGACGGCCTG
Source organism: Paenibacillus etheri (assembly GCF_001012825.1). Classification (GTDB taxonomy): domain Bacteria; phylum Bacillota; class Bacilli; order Paenibacillales; family Paenibacillaceae; genus Paenibacillus_AQ; species Paenibacillus_AQ etheri. Next base: position 578,358 of record NZ_LCZJ02000037.1, on the reverse strand, counting down.
ATAAGTATTAGTGCCCGATCACTTGGGCGTATGAATGTTCAGGTCGTGATGGAAAAAATGGGTGGCGGTGGGCATCTATCGAACGCCGCGGTACAGCTAGAAGGAACATGTAAAGAAGCAGAAGCCAGACTGCTGCAGGTGCTGGCTGAAATCGAATCGAAAGAGGGTTTATTCGAATGAAGGTCATTTTCATAAAAGATGTTAAGGGTCAAGGTAAAAAAGGTCAGGTTAAAGAGGTATCCGAAGGTTATGCTTCGAACTTCCTATTACCACGAGGATTAGTTCGTCCGGCAACGGAAGGCAATGTGAAGACGCTTGAGAATCAAGCAGCTGCTGAACAACGCCGTAAAGATAACGAAAAAGAAGAAGCTCAGCAACTGGGCAAGAAGATAGATGAGCTTACCCTTACTATGAAAGCAAAAGCAGGTGAAGGCGGCCGTCTATTCGGCGCAATCACGAGCAAACAAATTGCTGAGACGCTAGCTTCCACTCAAAGCATTTCCATCGATAAGCGCAAGATTGAGCTAGGAGAACCGATTCGCCATTTGGGAGTGTTTCAAGTAAGTATAAAACTACACACTGAAGTAAAGGCTACCCTTAAGGTTCAGGTAACGGAGGAGTAACATGGGTGGAGATCTCTTTTTCGATCGGGTTCCCCCGCAGAATCTTGAGGCGGAGCAAGCGGTAATTGGTGCTGTTCTGTTGCAGGATGAAGCGCTCATTACTGCAATGGAGCGGGTGAATACCGAAGACTTCTACGATAAAGCGCATCAAATGATTTTTGAGGCGATGGTGCAGCTCGGAGAAGAGAGCCAGCCGATTGATCTTGTTACGCTTACCTCTAGACTGCAGGACAAGGGAGAGCTTGAAGATATTGGTGGTGTCAGCTACTTAGCTAAGCTTGCACATGCTGTGCCTACTGCAGCTAACGTAGAATACTACGCGCAGATTATTGAAGAAAAGGCTATGCTGCGGCGTTTGATTCGTACAGCGACGCAGATCGTGAGCGAGGGTTATACGGGTGGCGAAGATGTAGCCGATATGCTCAGTGATGCAGAACGGCGAATTCTTGAAATCTCTAACCGGCGCAGCGGTAGTGGATTTATCGCAATCCGCGATGTTTTGATGGAAGTATTCGATAAGGTTGAACTACTTCATCAGAATAAGGATAAGGGCGGCATGTCAGGTATTCCAACGGGATTTGTCGATTTAGACCATATGACTAATGGATTCCAGCGCAATGATTTGATCATTGTTGCAGCCCGTCCTTCTGTAGGTAAGACAGCATTCGCGCTAAATATTGCTCAGAATGTGGCAGTGCGTGCAAAAGAGACTGTTGCCATATTTAGTCTGGAAATGTCTGCGCCGCAGCTAGTACAGCGGATGATTTGTGCCGAAGCTAATCTGGATGCGAATACTATGCGTACCGGTGACTTCAAGAGTGATGATGATTGGTCGAAGCTGACTATGGGCATTCAGTCCCTATCGGAGGCGGAGATTTATATCGATGATACAGCAGGGATTACGGTAACGGATATTCGTGCGAAATGCCGCAGGCTCAAGAAGGAAAAGGGCCTGGGGATGATCGTCATTGACTACTTGCAGCTCATTCAGGGCCGCGGTAAAGGCGGGGAGAACCGTCAGCAGGAAGTATCGGATATATCCCGTACACTGAAGCAGATTGCCCGTGAATTGGACGTGCCGGTTATCGCCTTGTCGCAGCTTAGCCGGGGTGTGGAACAACGTCAGGACAAACGACCGATGATGAGTGACTTGCGTGAATCCGGTTCTATCGAGCAGGATGCCGACATTGTTGCGTTCCTGTATCGTGATGACTATTATAATCAGGACACCGAAAAGAAGAATATTATTGAAATTATTATAGCCAAACAGCGTAATGGTCCCGTAGGGACAGTAGAGCTTGTCTTTCTCAAAAACTTTAACAAGTTCGTTAACTACGAGCGAGCACATGCAGAACCATTTGCTGGTTAACCTGTCCTGTATGATATCCGAACGATTGCACATTTCCTCGTGTAATCGTTCGTTTTATTTGACTTTGAAAAAAACGGCTGTTACACTGAGTATTGTCCTTTAGTGGGTAAATCCGCTTGGAGTCCGGAGGGCTACGTACATAAGAATGACGTACAGGGCCCATATTATGAAAATTAATGGTGCTGGCTAGCACCTACGGAGGAATGAACATGTCAACGGTAGTCGTCGTGGGAACACAATGGGGAGACGAAGGTAAAGGGAAAATCACTGACTTTCTAGCGGAAAGTGCAGATGTGGTCGCCCGTTATCAAGGGGGCAATAATGCCGGTCACACGATTCTGATTGACGGTGAGAAGTTTAAGCTCAGCTTGATCCCTTCTGGTGTATTTTATAAAGAAAAGACTTGTGTAATTGGTAACGGGATGGTTATTAACCCGGCTGCCTTGATCCAAGAAATTAATTATATTCATGAGAATGGTTTTGACACTAAGAACTTAGTGATCAGCGACAGGGCTCATGTTATTATGCCTTATCACATGGTACTAGATGCTCTGGAAGAAGACCGTAAGGGTCCGAACAAGATTGGTACAACACGCAAAGGTATCGGTCCATGTTACATGGATAAGGCTGCACGTAACGGTATCCGCATTGCTGACCTGATGGACGCTGAGGAATTCGAATTAAGACTTCGTCACTTGATGGAAGAGAAGAACCAAGTGATTACTCAAGTATATGGCGCGGAAGCTCTTGACGTTGAAGAGATTCTGACTCAGTACCTGGAATATGCGGAAGTGCTACGTAATTATGTAACTGACACGTCGGTCATTCTTAATGAAGCCATTGATGCAGACCGCAAAGTATTGTTTGAAGGTGCACAAGGGGTAATGCTTGATATCGATCAAGGTACTTATCCATTTGTAACTTCTTCTAATCCATCTGCAGGTGGCGTATGCATAGGTTCTGGTGTTGGACCTTCCAAGATTAAACAGGTTATCGGGGTTGCTAAAGCCTACACTACTCGTGTTGGAGATGGCCCGTTCCCTACAGAACTGAATGATGCAACTGGTGATTACATCCGTGAAACAGGTCATGAATATGGCACAGTTACAGGACGTGCTCGCCGTGTAGGTTGGTTCGACAGTGTTGTTGTAAGTCACGCTCGTCGTGTAAGTGGAATCACAGGCTTATCTCTTAACTCGCTGGATGTACTGAGCGGACTTGAGACTGTGAAGATCTGCACAGGCTACAAATACCGTGGTGAAGTAATCACGCATTACCCAGCTAGCCTTAAGATGCTAGCAGAGTGTGAAGCGGTATATGAGGAGCTTCCAGGTTGGAGCGAAGATATCACTTCTGCAAAGACATTGGACGATCTCCCAGCAAATACACGCAGATATGTTGAGCGTGTATCTGAGCTTACAGGGATTCCGATCGCCATCTTCTCAGTAGGCCGTAACCGTGAGCAGACGAATCAAGTAACGCCAATTTATATCTAAACAACATAGTTATTTATAGGAGGCCTCGCGAGAGGTCTCTTTTTTATGTTTACTTTTATGCCTATGTTTCCCGAAGCCGGTTCTAGTCAATACTGGGGGGTATAGAAAAACATGGAAATACTTGAACATAGGTGAGAGGAGAGACGAAGATGAAGATTGTAAAGCGTGTACTAGGAGTATGTCTAATTGTAGTACTCGCAAGTACACTTTCAATTCTAACAACGGGCGTAGTTGTAAATGCTTATATTCAGTCGGTGCTGGCGAGCTTCGATATTAAAGTGGATAGTCCAGGCCCAGGTTTAGGTGGGATGGTCAAGAGTATTATTGGCATGGATAGCCAATCAGACTCCAATAAAGCGAATAAAGAAGCGACGACAACAGGCAGTACGGTAAACAAGGATAAAGATAACAGTAAGGATACACCTGCAAAAGATAAAGGAGAGCCGGTGGAGGAGAAAGCACCCGAGGATGCTTTACCGGTTATGGGCCAAGCCTCAAACGAGTCTTCTACTAACGAAAGCCAGAGTGGAAATTCAGAGGACCGGAAATTGGTAATGACACCTGAGGCAATAGGTGACTTAAAAGATAATCTTCCTTCGGCGGAGAAGGTAAATATATTCAATATCTTGATGTCTAAACTACCGCAGAACGAGATGCAGAAAATCTCCACGGCGATGGAGGATGGCCTAACGGAGGATGAGGTTAAGGAGCTGCAACAAGTCATTGCCAAATATGTTGATCCCGATGAATACGAGAGTATAATGAAAATGCTTACACCAACTACAGCAACTGTACAGTAACAATAGAAATTGTCAATTTATAGACACAAGAAAAAGGATAAAATTGCATATTTGCGCAAAAAACCCGCGTATTTCGTGGGTTTTTTTATATGTACAAAGTTGAAATTTTCCGCTCAGCTGTGGTACATTAGACAAGGATATCAAAGGGTTAAATTTTTGTAACCAATTGTAACCTTTTGGAGGGTCCATTAGAAGCAGGAATTTAGAACTAGGATAAATAGAAATATTCATGGTCGTAATCTATATACTCGAGATCGTATAACTAGCTTGGCCGCTCGTCTCTGATGACAGGGCGGACTGAAAGGGAGAGTTTGATGAAGGGATTTAAGTTCATGCGCCGGATGGGGAAACTGCAGGATAGTGACACAGCAGAATTCGGAGCAGATGTTCAGCAGAGCCACAATTTCGATCACGACTCCATGCACTTTCATCAAGAAAAAGGTACTCGTAGATTTCGGCGCTCTTGGATTATGGGAGCTGTTGGACTAGTCCTTCTAACCACTGTGTTGATTGGTGCAGAGAAAAAGTATGTAGCAGCTAATACTGAAACCTACTATCAAGTGTTGGTGAAGGGTAAGGAGATCGGGAAGCTTAACGATCAAGCTCAGCTTAATCAGCTGTACGATAAGAAGCAACAGGAATATCAGGACAAGTATCCTGATAGAACGATGGTGCTTCAGACAGAAGGCATTACAATTAAACAGGAGAAAACGTACAAGCCGGAAGTTGATAGTGAAGTAACGCTTAATAAATTGGATGGTATGCTCAAGGCCTACGCCGTGGGTGTACAATTAATGGTAGATGGCAAGGCCGTTGGCATTGTTAAGGATCAAGAGACCGCAAATGCGGTACTTGAAGGGGTAAAGAATCATTATGTTCCGCAAACTGAAGTAGCAACTGCTAGTAAGCTCACAAGAACAGCGGCCTCAAGTTCAAGTGCTGCGAAAGCAAAACCGGCCAAACAAGTGGAGTCAGTCAAGATCAGTGAACAGGTCTCTATTGTTCCTGTGAAGACTGATCCTAATAAAGTGTTGGGTGTGGAGGAAGCGGTCAAGACACTTACCGAGGGTAAGGAAGCGCCACTTCTCTATACCGTTCAAGAGGGCGATACGATCTCGGGGATTGCTAAACGGTTTGAAATTACACAAAAAGAGATTTATAGTAACAACCCCGATGTGAAAGAGCTAACGTTGAAGATTGGAGATACCTTGAAGCTGAAGGTACCACAGCCAGATGTTACTGTTGTTACTCTGGAGCAGGTGTCAGAGCAAGTGGTTACTGAGCCTGAAGTGATTATACGTAAAAGCGACCAGTTACCGGCAGGCAAAAGTAAGGTCGTTCGTCCAGGACAAACGGGTCTTAAAGAAATGCAGTATCGTTTAACGAAGAAAAATGGAATGGTCGTACAAGAAGAGTGGTTGGGTCAGACCGTTATAAAATCTTCACTTCCTGAAGTGGTTTACCGGGGGACGAAGGTAGTTGGTGAAGGAACAGGCATGTTCAGTTGGCCAGTAAGCGGAGCCACCCTTACTAGTAGTTTCGGTGAGCGCTGGAGCCGTGCCCACAAGGGGATAGATATGGTATCTGGCAACCGGACCATTAAAGCCTCTGATGCCGGAACTGTAATTTTTGCAGGTGTGAAGAGTGGATATGGAAATGTGGTTATCGTGGATCACCGTAACGGATACGATACTTATTACGGTCACTTAAATAGTATCTCAGTCTCTACGGGACAGCGCTTAGAACAAGGCGCCAAGATTGGCGTAATGGGCAACACTGGACGTTCAACGGGAACACATCTGCATTTTGAGATTCGGAAGAATGGCACTGCAGTAAATCCAATGAAGTATTTGCAATAATTCATACGTTAACCTCAACTGCTCGATTAAACTCGAGCGGTTTTTATTTTTTTTGATATAGGAATGACGATATAGCTGTTTGTTTTTGCTGGGGAAACCGATTCCTTATTTCGTAGGATGTGACGGTAAGACAGGTATGTTAAAATAAAGGAATGATCTTTAAGTAGGGATAGGAAGGTGAAGCTGAGACATGCAGATGGGAACGATTCTGGTAGTAGACGATGAACAGCCTATTGCTGATATATTGAAGTTTAATCTAGAAAAAGAAGGCTACGAGGTTATTTGTGCTTTTGATGGTAACAGTGCAGTGGAACTGGCATTGTCCAGAAAGCCTGATCTTATGCTGCTTGATCTTATGCTGCCTGGTAAGGACGGGATGGATGTTTGTCGTGAGGTTCGTTCTGCGCACTTGGACATTCCTATTATTATGCTTACTGCCAAAGACGGAGAGATTGATAAGGTGCTTGGACTAGAGCTTGGTGCGGATGACTATGTGACTAAACCTTTTAGTACACGTGAGCTGCTCGCCAGAGTTAAAGCCCAAATGCGGAGACAGCACAAACCGTCACCAACGGGAGTGACGAATGAGCCTGCAGAGAACAAGCAGGGCATTTATCATTTTGATCTGTTTATTGATACAGATATGTATTTGGTATATAAAGGCGGGGAACCGCTTGATTTGACGCATCGTGAATATGAATTGCTCTACTATATGATCAAACATGCGGGTAAGGTGATGACCCGGGAGCATTTACTGCAGGCTGTGTGGGGATTCGAGTATTTCGGTGATGTGCGGACCGTAGATGTGACGATCCGTCGTCTAAGAGAGAAAATTGAGGAGAATCCCAGCAAGCCGGAATATATTTATACTCGGCGCGGACTCGGCTATTTAATGCATAGCCCTAAAAGCGGAGGACTGTGATGAAGTGGTGGTCCTTTTTCCGGACAATTCAGGCCAAGCTTATTATTATTTATGTGCTGCTGATTCTGATAGCTATGCAGTTGATCGGAGTCTATTTTGTCAGCTCGATGAAGAACTCGTTAACGGATAATTTCACGAAGGATCTTAAAGCACGTGCTGAGATGCTGTCCATCCTGACTGCTGATAAATTTGGCAGTGAGGCTGGAACGGCAGACGAGGAAACGGCTGTAGAAAGTCTGCGTGGCATGGTCAATAATCTTTACATTAATGGGGCCGAGATTCAAGTGCTTGATGCCAGCGGCAAAATCATCACCACTTCCGTGCCCTCGCAGAATGACTATGTGGGACAGCGCAACACTCAGACCGTAGTGAATCGTGCCTTGCAGGGGATCAGCGATAATGAAGAATATATTATTGCTGATGATAATGTGCGTAAAAAAGTTGTTGCCAAGCCGGTGCTCTCCGGTGACAAAGTAGTTGGGGCAATCTATATTGCTGCTGACATGAAAGATTTATATGCGACCATGGGCAGGATCAACAGTGTATTCATCTCTGGTTTGCTGTTAGCCTTGGGACTGACAGTTGTCCTATGTGTTATTCTTGCACACACCATTACGCAGCCGATTAAAGAAATGACTAGGCATGCAACAGCTGTTGCTGAGGGTCGGTTCAATCGAAAAATGCCCGTACTCGGCAACGATGAGATTGGACAACTCAGTCAGGCATTCAATTATATGACCGGCAGATTGCGTGAGGCGCTCTCGCAGAATGAAGAAGAGAAGGAGAAGCTCACCTCCATTCTGACGAATATGAGTGATGGTGTGGTAGCCACGGATGAGAATGGTGTAGTCATTCTTATGAACCTTCGGGCAGCACTTATGCTGGGAACAGAAGGTCCCTTGCCGGAAGGTGCTCCACTGGATAAATTGCTAGGTCTTGACTATGAGCAGAGTGGTTCTTTGGCTAAAGGAAATGCTCAATCCGCAATGCTTCATCTGACACATATGGGTGGAGGAGATTCTAATATCGTGAGAGTGACGTTTACTCCGATTCATCGCCGTGAAGGTGGGATTGCTGGTACCATTGCTGTGCTGCAGGATGTCACGGAGCAAGAGAACCTGGAGGAATCACGCCGAGAGTTCGTCGCGAACGTTTCGCATGAGCTAAGAACACCACTTACAACGATTAAGAGCTATGTGGAGGCACTCGATGATGGGGCACTTGAGGATCCGCAGTTAGCGGTTCGATTCGTTGGGGTTATTCGTAACGAAACCGAGCGTATGATTCGTCTGGTTACGGATCTACTACATCTTTCACGCCTGGATTCCAAAGAGGCACTTCTCAGAATTCAGCAGACGGATATTACTGAGATGCTGGAGGATGTAGCAGACCGTTTTTCTTTTCAGATTCGGCAGAAGCGTATCGATATTAGTACAAGGGTCCGTAGGGATGTCAGCACAGCATGGCTGGATCGGGATCAAATCGATCAAGTGCTAGGGAATTTAGTTTCGAATGCGCTAAAATATACGCCAGAAGGCGGTACGATTGAATTGGAAGCCTTGAAGAATGAGGATGGAATGCTCTCCATTTCTGTACGTGACTCCGGGATTGGTATTCCAAAGAAAGATATCGAGCGGATCTTCGAGCGCTTTTATCGGGTGGATAAGGCGCGTTCACGGAATATGGGAGGCACCGGACTTGGTCTTTCCATTGCCCGGGAAATTGTGAAAGCACATGGAGGTTCGATTTCCCTGCAATCCGAGCTAAATGAAGGCTCTAAGGTAACCTTTACACTACCTCTGAATGAGCAAAGGGGGAGTGAGGCATGAAGGAGAGATTGAAGTCATGGATTCTAGCCTTGCTCGTGCTGGGAAGCCTTGTTGAGAGTTATTATTTGATTTATCGCTTGCCTGGTGCAGACTCTGCGGTACTCTCCGAGAATCTATATGTGAAGACAGACAATATGGGAACGAAAGAAAAGGTTGAGAACCTGTTGTACCCTGACAAAATGATCATCCATATGGGTGATAACAAGCATACGCTTTTTTATCCAGACTCAACGTTCTATAGCTTGATTATGAATCGGTTAAAAGGGCGTGGATTTGAAAGCTTCCAGCGGCACTCGGTACAGGATTATGACTGGGATAAGATTCGCAATGAGAATCCGGGGATTGAGCTTTCGTTCGGATCCGGCATTCCGGTAACGTTACTGCAGCGGGTTATGCAGCTGTCACCTGATTCCCTATTTGAAGGAGAAAGCATCGATCGTATTTGGATCTATAACATTAAGAATGACTCCAAAGCGCATGCCATTTTCTTCAGTACGAGAGGCGACATTATATATGAAGCGGCAAAAGCGGATTTAACCGTGCAAGATGTGCAGCAGCATGTGGATTTCGGCAAGAACTGGACGCCTTACAAGTCAGTAGACGGTGATTATTATGTGCCTGACAGCAAGATTTCTCTGGTTCAGGTTGAGATGCCTTCAGGCATGTATACCATAGAACAAATGCAGAACAATCTTTTCTTCGATGTTGGAAGCACTAGATATATTCGCGAGAAAAATGGCTCGGAGATTTATACGGATAGCAAACGGAGTCTTCAGGTCGATAAGGAACGGAATTGGATGAGCTATAGCGATCCTGCCGCACTTCCAGCCGGAGATAGTACACCTGCCAAGGATGCGCTTGAAGCTGTAGAATTTGTGAACGAATATGGTGGATGGAACGGAACCTATCGTCTTGAAGCTACCGAGGAAGGGAGACAGGAGAGAAAGGTCTCTTTTCAACAATATTATGGCTCCTATCCGTATGGCTCCTATCCGATCATGAGTAATTCGCAGCTGCAGTATGGTGTAATTAATCTGGAATTGCAGCAAGGTACCGTATCCTCTTATGAACGCTCGTTAATCTATATTGATGAGAGTAAAGCAGAGAAGAAAATCGTAGAGCTATCTGGAGGCGTGGAGCTAGAGAATCAATTGTCTGTGGTCAGCAAAACTTCGGCAGTGAAGGATTTGACGCCTGCGTATGTACCTGTAGTGAAAGAAGAGAAGCTGCAACTGCTTCCAGTCTGGAAGGTTACGCTTATTGACGGCAGCGTTCTTACATTAAATTAATGTACAAGTCGTTCATATAACATTTAGGAGGTAAGGGTATGGATTGGGGAAGAGCCAAAAATGTACTAATTTGCGCCTTTTTAGGTCTAAATCTGCTGCTATGTTATCAGCTGTGGATTGATTTGCGCGATCAGGTTAGTGCCAATCTCGATTTCACTTCCCTGTCCGAAGAAACCCAGGCGGTCATGGAGCAGAAAGGGATTCGTGTGTTGTGTCCCATTCCGGCTTCTACCCCGCAGCTTCCTAATATAACTTATCGATATTCTGCTGAAGAGCAGAATGAACCACCCATTAAATTAGATGTTCCTATAGACAGTAAGCTGATCTACTCTTCATTCACCGACCTTAGCAAGGCGCTGGAGAGTCAAATTCCGGACATTGCAAATTATCGCTTCGATTCTCAAGAAAGTGAAGTTGGAAAGTTCGTTCTTCACCCGCTAGTTCAGAATCAGTGGTCGCTATTCCGAGTTAGATTAGAGTTGATTAATAGTGATCAGAAGATTGTAGCTTTCCGCTCGCCGAAGATTGAAATAGGGGCAAGCAGTAGCGATAAGGAACAGAAGGTACTGCCGGCATCGCAAGCGCTTAGCAGTTTGATTGAAAAATATTTTCCGGCAGACTCCGTAGTGAAGGAGATTGAGTTGGGGTATTACGGTGAGCTGTTCAACTCCGAAAGTCAGGTAGCGTCGCCGATGTGGCGGTTCATGCTGGAGAACGGCAATGCCTATTATGTAGATGCTATAAGTGCGGATATCATCAGTCCGAAGACAACAGATTAGAAGGAGTAAGGAAAATGGGGATTTCATTTACAGTACTGTCCAGTGGTTCTACCGGAAATGTAACGGTGGTACGGAACGGGGAGACAACACTTTTGATTGACGCGGGTTTAAGTGCCAAGCGGATCGATGAGCTGTTGGCCATGCGCGAGCTAACGGGTAATGATATAGACGGGATCCTAGTCACACACGAACATTCCGATCATATCAAGGGACTCGGGGCAATGGCCCGTAAATACGATCTTCCGATTTATGCGAACACTAATACCTGGGGAGCTATTGAGAAAGGCATTGGAAAAATACCGGACTACAACCGAATCATTATGGAGTCGGGACAGCATAGGGATTTTGGCAGTCTGCGAGTAGAATCGTTTGCGATTTCTCATGATGCGGCGGAACCGGTGGGTTACAACTTTTATGATGGAAAAGAAAAGCTGTGTGTAGCTACAGACCTGGGGTATGTTAGCGACAAGGTAAGAGATGCGATTTCAGATGCGGACGTATTGGTACTGGAAGCGAATCATGATATTGAAATGCTGAGGATGGGACGTTACCCGTGGAATACGAAACGACGCATACTTGGTGATATGGGTCACCTTTCTAATGAAGCTGCCGGAGCAGCACTTAGTGAAATACTCACAGGACGGACCAAGCGTACCTATTTAGCGCATTTAAGCCGGGATCATAATATGATGGATCTGGCTAAAATGTCGGTACGTTGCGCAATGGAGGATCGGGGCTGTTTCTTCAAAGATAGTGAGTTTAAGCTTTGCGATACGTATTATGATCAACCTACGCCATGGGATAAGTTGAGCCAGTTGTCATAAGCTGATCAAGCTCGGCAGTTTTTCGTTCTAATTCTTGGCGAGAGATCAGGCCTTTATCGATCATTAATTCGATCATAGCACTGAAGGCAAGGGTCATATGGTAGTGTTCATCCTTCAAATCACCAAGCTTACCGATAAATTCGACCAGATCCATACTTGTGGAAAAAGAACTCATAATTTTACCTCCTTATGTAGTGAAAATAGAACTAGAGTTGTAAAAAATTCGCAGGCTTTTTACCTCAGGAAAATCACGAATTGAGGGTTGCCTGTGATACAATTATAGACGTGATAAGCAAACCCTAAATTTATGGAACGTTTCTATTATTGTAGTCTTTTAAGTTACAAAATATTCCTAGTAGAGAAGATATATTGAAAGATTCTAATATTCTTTCGATTAACTGAAACTATTGTGGGGTTAATGGATAAAGTGAAACTTTTTAGTGACTGTTGGAGTCTAAAGAATGCAGAGGTTTATGCTTGGAACGTGATTGCTAGAGGTTCAGGTTTTAGATACTGTGAACGGTTGGCAATAGAAGGGGGAGATTTACGGTGGGATTGTTTGATGACGATTTCTATTCAACTAAAGTATCACGGTCCAGAGGGGATGAAGCATCAAAGGGATCATTTGCTAACCGCAAGCATTCTGTGCGAAGATCGCGTAAGGGCTTATCCACTTGGCAAATATCCGCCGTCTGCTCCTTAATTAGTGCTGTGGTGGCAGTGTTTTTGTTCAGTGTGCTTACTGGACAAATGAGTCACGAAGCTGCCCCAAAGTCAGTAGTAACAACTGGGGAGGTTGCCCCAAGCAGTGATCCGTTTGACCGTATCATTCAAGCTGCTGCTACGGTGCGTCCTGCAGTAGTAAGTATAATCAATCATAAGGAAGATAATAAAGAATTGAACATTCTGGATGAGTCAGCACTAGGCTCTGGAGTGATTTATAAAAAAGTAGATAATAAAGCATTTATCATTACTAATAACCATGTCATCGAAGACTCCGGCAATCTTGAGGTTGTAACTGTGGATGGTGAGACACGTAAAGCTACACTTGTTGGAACGGATAAAGTGAGTGACATCGCAGTTCTTTCTATTGACGCCAAGGGCATCAATACGATTGCACAGCTCGGGGATTCCTCCAAGCTTCGCCTAGGTGAAACGGTCATTGCCATCGGTAACCCGTTAGGACTTGGAGACACATTGACTTCGGGGATTGTCAGCTATACTGAACGTAAGGTTCCCGTATCCTTGAATCAGGACGGGGTATATGATTGGGAGCAAGAGGTTATTCAGACCGATGCGGCGATTAATGAAGGCAATAGCGGCGGTGCGCTTGTTGATCTGGAGGGTAAAGTCATCGGTATTAACACGATGAAAATCTCCGATGCAGGTGTAGAGGGTCTGGGATTTGCTATTCCAGCTAATTATGTGATTGATACTGCTAATGAGCTGGTTGAAAAAGGCCGTATTGCTCGTTCCTACTTAGGTGTATATTCCGTAGATTTAAACAACCCTTACATTCCTCTCGCAGAGGACCAACGCAAGGAACTGAACCTACCGAACAATGTTAAGGATGGGGTAGTCGTTCTGGATGCTGTTGGGCCTGCAATGGAAGCCGGATTGCAGTTCAATGATGTAATTACGAAATTTAATGATGAACCTATTACATCCACGCTTTCCCTTCGCAAATATTTATATAATCAGACGAAGATTGGTGAGGACCTGAAGATTACTTATTACCGAAATGGTAAAGTAAATCAGACGACGGTTAAACTTCTTGAAAAACCAGAGGAATAATATGCTGGAAGTCGGCATATAATGATATAGCAGTAATGACAAGTAGACGGACTACCCCTTCAGATGTGAAGGTAGACCTTCCTGAAATAGCGATACTTTGTATCGCTATCGGGGATCTGTTTCTTCTAAAGTTTTGATAAATATGGCAATTATAAGCTGATTTAATGAATTTTGGGCGGACTGGCAACCCTTACATTGGAAGGTAATACTTATTAGGGTAGAACCGGATATATACGGATGCTTGCTTGCCTTTGCTAATCAGGTGTGGTAATATGATATCAATCATACATTTAGTCCCTAATTTTCGCATTGAAAAGGGCTGTTATATTTGGTAATACAACCTTTTTCAATGTGTGAATTTTTTCTTTGTTTGAAGATAAAAAGAACATATTAATTTAAATTTGTGGAGGTAACACACATGCAAACAGGTACAGTTAAATGGTTCAACGCAGAAAAAGGATTCGGATTTATCGAAGTTGAAGGCGGAAGCGACGTATTCGTTCACTTCAGCGCAATCACTGGCGACGGCTTCAAAACTTTGGACGAAGGCCAACGCGTTGAATTCAACGTTGTTCAAGGCAACCGTGGACCACAAGCCGAAAACGTTGTAAAACTGTAATAATAGAAGAAACCGTCCCAGCTTGTGAAAGTTGGGACGGTCTTTTTATATCTAGTTAGTCACTATTGACTTACAGGATGGGAGGAACGGCAATGAACTACCGGAAGAAACCTTTGGAAGAAATACCGGAAGAAAATACCGCGATTTGGGCGTGTACCAATGATGGATGCAACGGATGGATGAGGGATAATTTCGCATTTGAACATGCGCCTTCTTGCCGTCTATGTGACTCTCCAATGGTTCGCAGCACGAAGATGCTACCACAATTGCTTAATTCGAATGGCGATCTCAAATCGCTGAAGAAGGGTATTTCCATTACCTAACCAATGCCTTTATGAGTCAAGATTGTTATAGAGCAGTGAACAACCTCAAGACGGTCAAACCGTCTTATTTTTTTTGCTTTTTTTAAGGTAAATTGTGATTTTTGTCACAAATCATTTGAATTTTACCGTTAAAAGCACCCATTTGTGTGACATTTATCACAAAAAGGCGTTTAAATATTTGACACAATATAATTAACGAAAAGGGGAGAAGGAAGGGAAAAATATGGATACAGTAATGCTGTCGCGTATACAATTTGCGTCGACGACAATATTCCACTATTTCTTTGTACCGGTATCAATCGGACTAGCGCTCTTGATTGCGATCATGGAGACAATGTACGTTAGAAAAGGAAATGAAGAGTACAAAAGAATGGCGCAGTTTTGGGGAAAGCTGTTTCTCATCAACTTTGCAGTAGGGGTAGTTACAGGGATTTTGCAGGAATTTCAGTTCGGGATGAACTGGTCTGATTATTCACGTTTTGTGGGTGATGTCTTCGGGGCTCCGCTTGCAGTTGAAGCATTGGCAGCCTTTTTTCTGGAGTCTACTTTTATTGGAATTTGGATATTTGGCTGGGACAAAGTGTCTAAGAGAGTGCACTTGATGTCCATCTGGCTGGTAGCATTCGGTACGATGTTATCCGCTTTCTGGATTCTAGCAGCGAACTCCTTTATGCAGCATCCTGTGGGATTTGCGATAAATAATGGACGTGCAGAAATGAATGATTTCTTCGCGCTCATTACGAACGGACAATTGCTGGTTGAATTCCCGCACACGGTTCTTGCTGCTTATGCAACAGGTGCCTTCCTCGTAACAGGTATTAGTGCGTATAAGATATTGAAGAAACAAGATGTATCTTTCTTTAAGAAATCTTTTCAAATTGCAGCGATCGTAGGTATCATTTCTTCTATTGGTGTAGCCGTGGCAGGCCATGCGCAAGCACAGTATTTGGTTGAGACTCAACCTATGAAGATGGCGGCTTCCGAAGGACTGTGGGGTAAGAGTGGTGACCCGGCACCTTGGACCGTATGGGCAAACATTGATCCTGAGAAGCAAGAAAGTACTGGGGAATTTCAAATTCCTTATATGCTGAGCTTCCTTTCATACAGTAAATTTTCCGGTGAAGTTAAAGGTATGCTTGAGCTGCAAGCTGAGTACGAGCAAAGCTATGGCCCTGGTGACTATATCCCGCCAGTACGTACGACATTCTGGAGTTTCCGGATCATGGTTCTAGCAGGAACGTTAATGATCGTAATGGGTATGTACGCAATGTATTTAATGTGGCGTAAGAAGATGGACCGTCCAAACACTTGGTTTATGCGGTTTATGTTATGGGGAATACTGCTTCCTCCAATCGCAAATACAGCGGGCTGGGTCATGACCGAATTCGGGCGTCAGCCATGGACGGTATTCGGACTGATGACAACGGAAGACAGTGTGTCGCCTAATATTACGAGTGGTCAGGTTCTATTCTCTGTTATTTCTTTTACAACGATTTACGCAATTCTTGGATTAGTACTGATTGGTTTGTTTATGAAAGTCATTAAAAAAGGTCCTTATGCGATGGATAACGATCACGGGGATTCGCATGATCCATATAACGAGGAGGGCGCCCAATGATTTCTCTTAATGAATTGTGGTTTGTGCTCATTGCAGTTCTGTTTATAGGGTTCTTCTTCCTGGAGGGTTTTGATTTCGGCGTAGGGATGGAAACACAAATACTCGCTAAGAATGATACTGAGCGCCGGATTCTGATTAACTCGATCGGACCCTTCTGGGATGGAAATGAGGTATGGCTAATTACTGCCGCGGGTGCAATGTTTGCGGCTTTCCCTGAGTGGTATGCAACGTTATTTAGCGGATTTTACATTCCCTTTGTCTTTGCTTTATTAGCTTTGATTGCACGTGGTGTTGCTTTTGAATTTAGAGGTAAACGGGATTCCGTAGCTTGGAAAAAAACTTGGGATGTTTGTATCTTTTTCGGCAGCTTCCTCCCACCTTTCCTCCTTGCTGTGGTGTTCGCCAGCTTCATCAAAGGTTTGCCGATTGATGGGGATATGCAAATGTACGCAGGTTTTACAGATATCGTAAATGTGTATACCGTAGTAGCTGGTGTGACTGTTGTTCTTCTTTGTTTGGTGCATGGACTAATGTTCACTACCCTGCGTACAGTGGGTGATCTACAGGCTCGCGCTCGAAAAATGGCGCAAAGATTGCTTTTGCCACTTGGGGCTCTATTGCTTGCTTTCGTGGTAATGACTTATTATATGACTGATATTTTCGAACAACGTGGTTTAGTTCTTATGATTATAGTAGCGTTGGGAATTATCGCGTTCATATTATCGGGTTTTTTCATGACGAAGAAGAAGGATGGCTACGCTTTTGGAATGACAGGAGCGGTAATAGCATTGTCCGTAACTTCTATCTTTGTAGGATTGTTCCCACGTGTTATGATTAGTTCAATCGATCAAGCCTTTAATTTGACAATTACCAATGCGGCTTCGGGACATTACTCTTTAAAGGTAATGACGATTGTGGCACTGACCATCCTTCCATTCGTATTGGGATATCAAATTTGGAGTTACTTTGTCTTTCATAAACGCGTTCACGAGAAGGAGCATCTTGAATACTAATGGATAAAAATTTGCTTGGGTATAAAGGAGTTAAGCCGGTATTTCTGATCGTTGGCCTCCTTACCCTGGTGCAAAGCATGTCCATACTTCTGCTGGCCAAATGGCTGGCAGAAGTCATCTCTGCGCTATTTGCGGGAGAACCTCTGAAGGAACAATGGGCTACTTCGCTATTGTTCCTTCTTGCATTTCTAGTGCGCCATGCTTGCGCCATGCTGATGAGCCGTATCTCTTACCGCTTTGCGGAAGCAACGGGCAGCAACATGCGGAGGGAAATGATGGATAAGCTCTTCCAGCTTGGACCCAGAATGGTGGGCGGGCGTGGAACCGGGGATCTTGTCACACTAGTGTTGGAAGGCGTTACAAAGTTCCGCACATATTTAGAAGCGATTATCCCTAGAATGGTAGGGATGTCAATTACACCGATTTTGGTGCTTATTTATATCTACAAGATGGATACCGCGAGTGGGATAATTCTAACGATCACCATGCCGATTATTATTGTTTTTATGATCTTGATCGGGATGACGGCTCGCAAGCAGATGGACCGTCAGCTGAAATCTTATCGCACCTTATCTAATCATTTCGTAGACTCCCTCCGTGGGCTAGAAACGCTGAAATTTCTGGGCCGCAGTCGTAGTCATAGCACGAGTATTGCCACCGTCAGCGATCGGTATCGCTCGGCGACGATGCGTACACTGCGAGTGGCCTTTTTGTCTTCGTTTGCGCTGGACTTCTTTACGATGTTATCAGTTGCTTCCGTAGCGGTAAGTCTCGGCCTGCGTCTGGTCAACGATCAGATGACACTGGTTACAGGCTTAACCATTTTGATCTTGGCACCGGAATATTTCTTGCCTGTTAGATTGGTGGGTTCAGATTTCCATGCTACTCTCGATGGGAAGGAAGCTGCTGAGGCAATGAAGAGCATTATAGATCAGGATGAAGTGAAAGCTGAAGTAGTAGGTTCTAATGGTAATCAAGCGGTGGAATCAGCATCGAAAACAGCAGAAGAGATATTCACTTGGCATGAAAAAAGTGTACTTACATTAAATGATGTTAGTGTGAAATATGAGGAAGCCGGTCTTTCTTCGCTGGAAGCGGTGAACCTGCAATTTAAAGGGGCCAGCAAAATTGGGATTATCGGAGAGAGTGGAGCCGGTAAATCTACACTAGTCGATATATTGGGTGGTTTCTTACACCCTACTTCGGGGAATATCACAATTAACGGTACAACGGTTAGTGCATTAACGGATGAGGCTTGGCGTAAACAGACTTCGTATATCCCGCAGCGCCCTTATATTTTTAGCGGTACGTTAGCAGATAATATTCGCTTCTATTACCCTGAGGCTTCTATGGAAGCTGTGGCTGCAGCCGTGAAAGCTACTGGATTATCGGAGCTAGTGGCAACTCTTCCGAATGGCCTAGATGAGATGATCGGCGGCGGCGGTCGTTCGTTCAGTGGTGGGCAGGAGCAGAGGGTTGCGCTGGCTCGAGCTTTACTCAGCAGTCGTCCGATTATGTTGTTAGATGAGCCAACGGCACATCTGGATATTGAGACGGAATATGAGCTGAAGGAGACGATGGTGCCTCTTTTTGAAGGAAAGCTGGTCTTTCTGGCTACACATCGCCTGCACTGGATGCTCGATATGGACATTATTGTAGTAATGAAACAAGGAAAAGTGGCAGAAATCGGTACCCATCAGGAGTTGCTTGCCCGCAAGGGTGCGTATTATGAGTTGATTGGGTCGCAATTGGAGGGAATCCATTGAAACGTGAAGGATGGTTTGCTCCGTATGTATCTTCGTATTTTTGGCGTTTTGTACTAATTATTGTGCTTGGGGCGTTGACGATTTTTACAGCCTCATCATTAATGTATACTTCAGGATTTCTGATCTCAAAAGCGTCTACACCCGTCGAAAATATTCTAATGATTTATGTACCGATTGTAGGTGTGCGTACGTTCGGAACGAGTCGGGCTGTCATTCATTATGTAGAACGTTTAGTTGGGCATGACACGATTTTGCGAATTCTATCTAAGATGCGTGTGCGTTTGTACAATATTTTGGAGCCTCAAGCCTTGTTCCTATCGTCCCGCTTCCGCACGGGGGATATTCTCGGGATGCTTGCGGATGACATTGAATATTTGCAAAATGTATATCTGCGCACCGTTTTTCCAAGCATCATTGCTTTGTTGATTTATGGAGCAGCTGTGATTGCACTGGGCACTTTTGATATCGCTTTTGCGCTATTGATGGCTCTGTATATATTGGTGTTAGTAGTGGTGTTGCCGTTCTTATCTCTATTGTTCACACAGAAGCGCCAACGTGAAGTGAAAGTAGAGCGTAATCGTCTCTATCAAAAGCTGACTGACGCCGTACTTGGTATGGGTGACTGGGTCATTAGTGGACGACAAAGCCAGTTCGTAGACACTTATGAAGCAGATGAGAGAAAAGTAGCCAAGACCGATGCAGCGCTGCGCAGCTGGGCACGTCTTCGTACGTTCATTGGGCAAACGGTAATTGGGATTGGCGTGCTTTCTATGCTATATTGGGCCGCTGGAGAGTTTGCAGATGGTGCTATTGCGGGTACATTGATTGCGGCATTCGTATTGGTTGTTTTTCCTGTAGCAGATGCCTTTCTGCCAGTGTCTGAAGCGGTGGAGAAAATCCCGCAGTACCGTAACTCGCTGGAGCGTTTGTCTGGTGTAGACGGAACTAAGCAGAATATCGTGTCTGAAAAAGCATCTATATCTGTAGTCGATGCTCTACCTCAGGCCATGCAGAGTGCTCACATCAAGCTCGAAAATGTAGGTTACCACTATGGGTCAGAAGCTAACTGGTCGGTTCGCGATCTCAGCCTCGATATTCCACAAGGTAAAAAGATTGCGATTATCGGCCGAAGTGGTGCGGGTAAATCGACGTTATTAAAGGCTATTCAAGGTGTTATTGAGCCTTCTGACGGCTCGGCTACGATTAATGGTATCGCTGCAGATGCCTATGGCGAGCATATTCCTTCTATTATAGCGGTGTTAAATCAGAGCCCACACTTATTCGACACTACGGTAGCCAACAATATTCGTATGGGTGATCCGAAGGCTTCCGAACAAGCCATTAAAGAAGCTGGCGCCTTAGCCAAAATGGATACGTTGATCTCCTCGTTGCCAGATGGCTATGATACCTTTGTCCGTGAAGCGGGGCAACGTTTCTCCGGTGGAGAGCGTCAGCGGATAGCGTTAGCTCGTATTTTGCTGCAAAATACACCTGTTGTCATACTCGACGAACCGACTGTAGGGTTAGATCCGCGGACGGAACGTGATCTTTTGAAGACAATGTTCGAAGCCATGAAGGGTAAGTCACTAATTTGGGTAACGCATCATTTGGTCGGTGCGGAGCAGATGGATGAAGTGATTTTTATGGAAAATGGCTCGGTAGAAATGCGTGGAACCCATGCGGAGCTGATGAAAAAAGAACCGCGTTACCGCAGATTATATGAGCTGGATCGTCCGGTGGAGTTTCTAGGGTAGGATGGAGAGTTTGGAGATAATATTTATAGAAAATAGAGAGAGATGAGTGAAGAGATTCCTTTTGCCCTTCGGGGTGGGAGGAATCTTTTTTTGATGTAAGGCAAGAATATAAACAATGGATGAATAGATCGCTGGAATGGACAGATAGGAGTTCCTTTTTCGTGGGAAGTATGGTAGAACAATAGAAGGAGTATTAGGCCGTAGCGGCACAGAAAGGGATGCTTGGTTGAATGTATGTAGTATGTAAAGAACATGTAGAATTAGCTATTGATTTATTTGTGGACGAGTATGAAGATGCACCAGATGTAGTGGATTTGAAGGAAACGGAATTCTCTGACTGGGACCCGCCGGCAAAGTGCACCCAATGTGAGAAGAACGCTGAATATTTGGTGGTCTAAAGGACCGTTAAGACCTATAAAAAAACACCTTGCAGTCCCGGAAATGGGCAGCAGGGTGTTTTTGCATGGAATAATATATCGGGGGCTCATTAATCTTATGCATCTGCTGCGTCCGCCATGCTGGTCAGTGAGCTACCTCGGTTGTTCCGGCGGTAGATAATAGCTGAGATGATGGCAAGCATTGCAGCAATAGAGAGTCCCCAGTAGATGTTCGAGTAGGCTGCCCAGAGCGGCAGCCCACGCTTCCATTCCAGTGTGCTTGCAGCCATAGCAACGCTGAAGGCCCCGCTAAAGAATTGCAGCAGCTGGAACAACCCCATTCCAGAGCCGATTTGCGAGGAAGGCAGAATCCGCGAGATTTCATTGGATACACTACTAGACAATGTAGTGAAGGCAAGACTCATGATCATATAGATAAGCATAACGGCAATCCAGGATCGTCCAGCAAAAAAAGCGAATAGGACGGTAGCAGTCAGCACAAGCAGTGGAGCGAAGCGCAATATCCCCGCATTGCCATAACGGTCGATGATTCGTCCGACGGAACGGGAAACGAAAATGGCGAGCAGCGATCCCGGAAAGATCACAAGCCCGGCATGACTTGCACTGAAGCCAAAGCGATGAGTCAAAATCTGCGGCAGCAGGAACAAGGTGGCGAAGCTGCACAGATAGGAGGCGATTCCGATCGCCGCCAGCACGAGATATGAGCGGTTACGGAAAAGCGCGGGCATTACAAATGGGTCGGGCGTGCTGCGGATGCGTCCAACAAATAAAGCAATGGCAACAAGGCCATCCACCAAGGCCATCCACAGCCCACTAGTCAGGAACAGCAGCAGTCCGGTAGTGCCGACGCCCAAGAGCAGCCCACCGAGCACATCGAAGGAGCCGCGGGTGGGTACCTCTTTAGGCAACAGGATGAGGAACAGCGGCACGAGAAGCAAAATAGCTGCCGTTACAGCGAACAACCAGATCCAGCCGAGATATTCGACGATGGCTCCGCCCGCCACCGGACCAAGGCCTAGGCCGAGTGAAACGGCTGACATAATCGTCGCCATCGCTTTGCCGCGACGGGCTTGTGGGACATAGCGGGTAAACAGAACAAGAGATAAGGACATTACTGCGCCCGCGCCCGACGCCTGTAGAATGCGCACGATAAGCAGAAAGATAAAGTTGGTGCTGAAGAAGCCGGCCACAGCTGCAAAGCCTAGCGTCAACAGGCCTATCACCAGCAGGCGGCGGATCGGCAGAAAATCAGAGAGCCGGCTGTACGTGATTGAGGCAATCGAAAACATAATGGAATACCCGGTAACAATCCAAGAAGCGGATGAAGCTGTAATGCCGAAGGCTTCGGTTACATCAGGCAGTGCCAGATTGAACATGGCTGTATTCATGATGACGAGAACCACAGCGATACTGAACAGCAGAGTCAGCAGGCCTTCCCGTGGAAGAGTCGCTTCCGGAGCGGAGGCTTCATGATCCGCATTCGTGGAAAGGTTATTTACAGAAGTCATGTGCGAAGCACTCCTTTTATTATTGTTTAATAGTTCGATTACTTACGAACAATTGAAATATAGCATGCGTTGATATAAAATGCAATTAGGTAATTTTTTTCGCATTAAAAGTAGGACAAAGGGGATAATCATCCATGAAAATACTATTTCATCCGGACCGCAAGGACATTCAGCTTGCTTCCGTATTGTATGCGCTCAGCGATCCGATTCGCCTCCATATCGTATCGGATATTCATAGAAATGGAGAACAGGCTTGCAACGGCTTCAACGTTCCGATCGCCAAATCCACTATGTCTCACCATGCCCGTACGCTACGCGAGTCAGGGGTTGTGTTTACGCGGGTGCAAGGAACACAGCGTATACTGTCGCTGCGGACGGAGGATCTTAACGCACGTTTCCCAGGTTTGCTGGATTCTATATTGAGTGCTTATGAAGCTGGCGAAAAGCCGGATTTTGCGATGGAGGAGCGGGAGGAGAGTAAGTAGGGGATGGATTGTCTGAAGAATAGGACATTTAAGGAATGCGAAAGATTAGGAAGGTACTTATTAAAACTACAAGGGACGCCCAGTGCGCGTCCTTTTGCTATTTCAATAGAGGACTATAACAGGAGGCACTTATGCTTATTCAAATTATTGGCGTAGGAAAATTGAAGGAAAAGTACTTGATTAATGGCATCGCGGAGTATGCTAAACGGCTGACACCGTACCTGAAATTTCAGGTGATTGAGGTGGCAGATGAAAAAGCACCCGACTCTCTAAGCGAAGCAGAGGTCGGTATTGTTAAGGCGCGCGAGGGGGAACGCATCCTCGCGCACATAAAGAGCGAGGCGCATGTCATTGCGCTCGCGATTGACGGCAAGCTGTGGAGCTCGGAAGAGCTTGCCGCAGAAATTGACCGGCTCGGCACCTACGGGACGAGCCATGTCGTGTTCGTCATCGGAGGGAGCCACGGGCTCTCCGACGAGGTTATGCGCCGTGCGCAGCAGCGCATGAGCTTCGGGCGCATGACGCTGCCCCATCAGCTCATGCGCCTGGTGCTGGTGGAGCAGATTTATCGCGCGGTGAAGATAAATCGGGGGGAACCGTATCATAAGTAGGGCGAAATACCCGTTATATTTCATGCCGGGAGGAACAGACTAGAGAAATATTAGAACAGCTTGCCTCACGAGGGGGGACCCCCTTGGCGATTCCTTTCGTGAGGCCATTTTGAGATTGGTCGGTCGGACTTCCTGATGATTGTCAGTGCGATGCTTAGCAATAAGCAGATAGAATGTTTTAGAACTCTTCCCGGCTGTTCCATCCAGCCTGCATAAATTGCGGGATTTTACATGGTTGCCTTTACCTTAATTAGTAATTTCTTGAAGGAATCACTTTCTGCTTCGGTAAGGCCTTGGATAATACTCTTTTCGACTTCCATGAATATTGTATTGAATTCTTCAACGAGGTCGCTCCCTTTTTTCAATAAGTATATTTTTTTCTGCCGCTCATTATCTTCCGGAATCACCCGCTTAATGTATCCCTTTTTCTCCAGCCCTTGAAGCATACTGGTGATGGTGGCTCCCTTCCGGTCGAAATGTTCGGCTAAATCCTTCTGTATCACCCCTTTGTCTTGATGTTCAAAAATGTAGCCCATCATTTGCCCCTGCTGAGCGTTTAGTCCCAGTTCCGACAATCGAGTGTTCGCCAAGCTTCTAATCTTCATTCCAATGGATCGGATCAAATCTGAATAGGGGGTAAGCGAATCATGTTCTGTCATATTGCATACAGTTCCCTTTCTATACTTAGAATTCTAACTATAAGAAAATCATAATGTCCTTTCGTCTAACTGTCAAATGCATAATATTAGTATTCTATCAGATTATACATTGACAATTAGAACTCTAACTATTATAGTTCAAACTATAAAGATTAAATTCATATTCATAACTGGAGGGAAACGCAATGATTACTGCAATTACCAATGCAAGAATTTTTGACGGCGAGAAAGTGATTGAAGCCGAAACGGTCCTGATCGAAGGTGAAAAGATCATATCGGTGGGTGGTGAAATACCGGAAGATGCGATCATTATCGATGCTGAAGGAGGGACCTTGCTTCCTGGTCTGATCGATGCGCACGTTCATACTTCCGTAGATGGCCTGCGGGACGCTCTACAATTCGGAGTTACGACGGAACTGGAAATGATGGGTGGGTTCACGAAAAATGGCCGCGAGTCACAATTGAAAGGGATCGAGGATATTGCCGACGTACGATCTGCAGGGATGGGGGTCACACCTCCCGGTGGGCATCCTGATGAACTCATGCCTGGGGATGGGGAAATTCCGGATTTTGTACTGAAGGAGTTGGAGGAGAAGATGAGCGAGGAAGATCGAAATGCCCTGCTGGCCGCTCATGCACATGATCATGGGGAGGCTCCTGCAGTATCGACCCGGGACGAAGCTATAGCATTCGTGGGTGAACAAGTTAGAGACGGAGCCGACTATATCAAGATTATGATCGAAGAAGGGACAGTATTAGCAGCGCCTGGACTGCCTGTCTTAAGCCAGGACATTCTGAGAGCGGCTGTAGAGGAAGCGCATCGTCATCACAAGATTGCGATTGCCCATGTATTGACTGCGGAATCCTCCCGGCAAGCAATAGAAGTCGGAGTCGAGGGACTCGCTCACATATTCATCGACCGCCCTGAAACGACTCCGGATCTGGTGAGAATGATTGCGGAGGCTGGCGCCTTTGTTACGCCATGTCTCGTCTTGAACTCCTCGATTATCGGTAAACCCGCATCGGAAATGGCGCGAGATCCACGTGTGAGTTCCAAGCTTAGTCCGGAATGGATCGATACTCTGAATGCCAGCTTCAATACCTACCCGCAAGGCAGTATGGAAGACAACTATCGGAACGTGATGGACCTTCACCACGCAGGTGTAGACATTCTTGTGGGTACAGATGTCTCTGTCCCGGTTCCAACGCTAGGCGGGCTTGCCCATGGAGTTAGCGTACACCACGAGATGCAGCTATTGGTGGAAGCGGGATTGACACCTGTAGAAGCCCTTCAGTCAGCAACTTCGAAGACGGCTCGCCGCTTCGACCTGGATGACCGCGGACGTATTGTGGAAGGGGCAAGAGCTGACTTGGTGTTGGTTGACGGCGACCCGACGACCCATATTTCGGATACGTTATCGATCCGTGAAGTATGGCAGCGCGGTATTCAAAAAATGGCGAAGGTCTGAAATCATGATGGCACAATTCCAGAACGCACAAGCTGAATTTTCATTGCGAAAGATTTTACCAATATTATTGACTGTCGCTGCTGGCATGTTCCTGGTTATCCTGGATAGTACAGTCATGAACGTGGCTGTACCTAAGCTGGTTCAGTCGTTCGACACCAATCTTGGCACTGTTCAATGGGTGATTACCGCGTATACGTTGGCCATGTCGGCCGTCATTCCGTTGGCGGGTTGGTTCTCGGACCGTTTCTCGGCCAAGCGGGTGTTTATCTCGAGTGTCGTTCTGTTTGTGCTGGCATCCGTACTTTGTTCGTTCGCCCAGACGCCGGAGCAGTTGATTATATTCCGGATCATTCAGGGGCTGGGAGGCGGCATGGTTGCTCCAATCGGAATTGCCACAGTCTTCCGGATTTCACCGCCCGACAAACGAGGCTCCATTATGGGGATTCTCGGAATCCCGATGTTGTTGGCTCCGATTCTTGGTCCTGTGCTATCGGGTTCGTTGATCGAATACATCAATTGGCACTGGATTTTTCTTATTAATATTCCGGTTGGAATGATTGCATTGTTGATGGCCTTAAAATACCTTCCGTCCTCCAATCCGGTGCATGAGATGAAATTGGATGTTCTGGGCGCGTTTCTTGCCCCGATCGCCTTTGCCTCACTTGTATTCGGTGTTCATCAGGCGGGAGCTGAGGGCTTGTTAAACGTGTGGGCGCTTGCCTCCCTTGTTGTTGGGGCTGTTGTTTTACTGATCTTTATTTGGCATGAACTCCGGCAGAAGCAGCCGCTGCTCGAACTGCGGACATTTCGTTCCCCGGCGTTTACGCACGGTATTATCTTGGGCTGGACCAACCAGATTGCCCTCTTCGGAAGCTTGCTGCTGTTCACGCTCTATTTGCAACAAGCCAAGGGACTTTCTCCGCTGGAGGCTGGACTGTACGTTATTCCCCAAGCGATCTTATCGACCATAGGAATTAACGTGGGTGGCAAGTTGTTTGACAAATTTGGCATACGTCCGGTTGCTATTGTTGGGATAACGTCGTTAGCCTGCGCCTTGTTCGCATTGACTCGAATTACCGCAGACACTAGCTCGGTCTATGTCATGTGCAGCTTTGCATTTGTAGGACTCGGCCAAGGATTGACAATGATGCAGATTAACACCCATGTTCTCAAGTCGGCGCCCAAGGAGCTTGTCAGTCGCGTAACGCCGATTACGGCCTCCGCGCAACAAATCATGTCATCATTTGGAATCACGATAACGACCGCTTACCTCACCCGGCAGATCCGGAATTTACCTGTGCAGCACACCATAGAGCATTTGGGGCGCGCATTTGGTCATACCTTCTGGATTACCCTTTGCTTTTCGCTAGTCGCCTTGGTTTTGAGTTTATTTCTTAAAAAGTCCCCGGCGACGAATTCAGATAAACAGGCAGGCATGTCCAGAACGCCATAAGCGAACTACCGTTAGTCTTTGAGGAAAATTTCAAGAGAAAATATGGAGAGGAAACTATAACAGCCAATATTCTTAATTGTTATTATCATAGATTATAAAGAGGAGCCTCGTGAGTAGTGACGAAGCTCTTTTTTATTTTAAAATCTGGGTTCGCGTAGGCACCCTATTTTGGGGGATTTTGATAATTCATTAAGATTTCATTAAGATTCGGCGCTGAGTTCTCATTTAAAATAGTAATTGATAAGGTTTTACGAATTGAAGCATAAGAGGGAACAGAGCATGGGGTATTCTAATTTGGGAAGGTAGGTTGAGTTTGAACATGAGCAAGAAATTATTAACTTGGTTTACGGTGCTGGCAATCGGTTTGACTTCCGCAGTATCGCTTGGCGGCGGTGTGAGTGAGGCGAAGACTTCGGCAGATTTCAGCGATTTAAAGGATTTGGACGCGGCTACGAAGGCAAAGTTCGATGCGATGATTCAAGCGGGTATTTTCGATGGAGTTTCTGAAGGTACTTTCGGTCTAAAAGACGAGATGAATCGCGCTCAATTTGCGAAGGTAGCAGCACTTATTTTTGGTCTTAACGTTAATCAAGATCTCAAGAAGTCTTCTTTCACTGATGTAAAGTCAGATGATCCAGCAAACGGCTTCGCACTACCTTATATTGAAGCGGTGAAGGCAGCTGGAATAACGGACGGCGTAGGCGGCGGAACATTTAACCCTGCAGATACGGTGACTAAAGAGCAATTAGCTACATTTCTCGTTCGAGGTTTAGGTCAGAACGCGCAAGCACAGTCGGCTCCAGGTGTTGACGATAATACCGTTTCCGATTGGGCGAAAGGTTATGTCCAGTTAGCTCTTGAGCAAAAGTTGTTTGGTAACTCTCCAAACGGTACATTTGGCGGTACAGCACAGGCGAGTCGTGGGTTACTTGCTACGGGGGTCCTTTGAAAGCGCTAAACAGTTCGAAGCTGCTAAACCTCTTGAAGTATTGGGGGCAAACTTTGTGGTGGGGAATAAACTTGAGTTGTTGCTGACGGCAGCGATCGATTTAAACTCCATTGATCTGTCCAAGATTACGATTAACGGTGTCCCGCTTGATCCAAAGTTAGTTAGCTTTGTGTTATCCGAAGACAAGAAGACGATCATAATAAAGCTCCATGAAGGTTTTAAACTGGATACCTCTAAGACACCGGTTATCGTAGTAGACGGCTTGAAGACAATATTCGGTAACGAGGTGAACAATGAGAAAAATAAACCATTACCGGTTAAAGTAACGGTTCCAGCGGTGACACCGCCAGTAGTCACGTATACACCATCGCCATCGCCATCAACACCTACGCCAACCCCAGTGCCCGATGTGACGCTGACAATCGATGATGTGAACGGAATAATCACGCAAACGACGGCTTCTTATCTGGTAACAGGATCTGTTACCGGAACTGTGTATTACTCCGTGCTGCCTGCCGATTCCGCAGCTCCCAGTTTGGACGGGATTAAATTAGGAACGAATGCTATCGCGTATGGTTCGGTCAAATTGGAAGGAACGAAGGGGAACTTGGACTTGAGTGGATTAGCAGCGAGTACCTCCTATGTGTTGTATGCTTATGAGCTTGCTAATGATAAGACATCTAAGATCTCTTCTGTACCTTTCCAGACGTTAGCTGAAGAGCAGCTCGTTCCTACAATTATTTTTAACGCATCAGGTACAAGTAGAAGCATGGGAATCAATAGTGATACGATTAATGCAAGTGTGAATTCAGAAGTATCTGACACCCTATATTACATACTTACGGAGTTCAATCCTTCTGATTCCCCAAGCGTTGCCCAGGTCAAATCGGGTCAAGATGTAACAGGAAACCCAGCGCTTCAGTATGGAACTGTCGACATGGACTTACACGGATCCTATATCAGCATCTCTGAGAACTTGCAATCCAACAAGACCTATCGCCTATACGTAGTCGGGTCTAAGGGAATATTGGATAGTGCAGTCGAGGGGTTCACCTTCTATCGAACGGATTCGATCATCGACACGTTTACGAGCGTAGGTACACCTGTCGTGAACAACAATTCGATGACAGTCTCGCCGAATTACAGTGGAAGTGAGTATCATTTCTACTACTTAACAACGGATCAATTTGCAGGTGTGAACCCGCCTTCTGCTGATTATATTGTTCATCAGGGTGGGGTTGGAGTGCATGATTCCGTAAACGGAACGTTTAGTATTCAAGGAACATTTACTCCAAATACCGGATTATATGTGGTTATTGTGGCTTACGATCAAGTGCTAAGCGATGATATCCGCTCGAATGTAGTAACTTACATTCCAATTCCCTGAGTAGAATATTGAATTCGCTGGTATATTTGATTCTAGGCAAAACTAGCGTACAAAATCGTTTATCGAGGGCACCCAATCGGGTGTCCTTTATTTTCGCCTTAAGCGTGATTCGGTGAAGCGTATCGCCAATAGTGGTAAAGCAGCGCTATTGTTCACGCTGATGATTTGGCAGCTGGATTTCGAACATTGTCTTTTCATAAGGGACACTCGTCAAAGTAATTGATCCACCATGGACGGCAATGATTTCTTTAACAATGGATAGTCCAATGCCAAGTCCTTCGCCCTTTCTGTTGCTATCGACACGGTAGAACCGTTCAAAAACATGTTCTTGATCCTGTAAAGGAATACCTCGACCCTTATCGATAACCGTCATGAATATAGCATCATCTTTTTCCGAAAGCCCGATCTCAAGATAATGACCCTCTGATCCGTAACGGATCGCATTGTCGAGCAGGTTTCGCAGTGCACGTTCGATTAGGGATGAATCAATCCGAGCTTCGATATCTTTGTCTGGGATATTTACTTCAACAGTGAAATTTTGCCCCTCTACAAACATCAGGTAGTCTGCAGCAATTTTTCGCAATATTTCAGATAGATTATCCATTGCAACATAGAACTCTAAATTGTCATCATACTGCTGAGTAATATCTAATAATTGATCCAATAGCTTATCCATATAACGAGAGCGCTGCAGCAAAACTTTGGCACTGGCTTGCAGCTCCTTCTCATCCTTATACAATCCAGCGCGAATCGTTTCTGCGTAGCCTAAAATCATCGTTAGTGGGGTGCGTAGATCATGGGAAAGATTAGACAGCAGCAGCTTGCGTCTGTTGTCAAATTGCTTGATTTGTTCGGCTTGATTTTGGATACGGCGAGCCATAGCGTTATAATGCGCAGTGAGTTGGCTGATTTCATCTTTTTTCGTGTCTTCTAGTACAGTGATTTCACTTTGGAGGTTAAGCCGTCCTATAGCATTATTGAGCTTATTGATGCGTCTGTTCATGGAGGAGAGAAACCATAGAGATAATAGATAGGG
Organism: Paenibacillus etheri; assembly: GCF_001012825.1. Classification (GTDB taxonomy): domain Bacteria; phylum Bacillota; class Bacilli; order Paenibacillales; family Paenibacillaceae; genus Paenibacillus_AQ; species Paenibacillus_AQ etheri. Next base: position 547,726 of record NZ_LCZJ02000037.1, on the reverse strand, counting down.
AATTAAGAAAGCAACAATTAACGGTAACATAAAAATCGACATGACTTTAAAGGTACGCATGTAAAAATAAATTTGGCCTTCTTTCATGGCGTCACTGGACAAACCCATTAGTAGATAATAGGGTTGATCCTCTTGGCTAATAGAAAAAGTAAGCGTAATCGGCTCATCGACCCCCCATAGGTTCTGGGGCATATAAAGCATACGATCTGCAAGCTGCTGAAAATCATAGTTTTTCTTTTCACCGAAGGTATCATAAATCGTCGATCCATCTGCTGCAATCCATTCAAAACGAATATCAGGATGGTTTCTATGAGCATCATCTAGTATTGGCGTTATGTCTGCGGCATGAAACGCTCGATGCTCTTCAATCGTATCGAGGATTTCTTGCGAAATGGTGTTCAGGCTATTTAGATCATAACCCTGATTTCCTATATTCCCAATAACAAGGCTAAGTGGAATAAACAAAAGAATACTGATGATTGCACTAATGAGCATAAGCAGCCAAAGCTTTGTTCGATTTTTCATTGTCCATCTCCTGAGAACTTATAGCCGATTCCACGTATGCTATAAAGGTAATGAGGGGAGCCCACCGTAGGTTCAAGAATGTTTCGCAGTTTGCTTATAAAAACACTTAAATTGTTATCATCAAAGTTTTCATGATTCCACACCTGCTTGTAAATTTCTCTTTTGGTTAAAACACGGTCTGGATTTTGCATGAACAATGCTAAAAGTCTGCATTCTACTGGGGTTACAGTAAATGACTTCCCATCATTTCGCAAAACATAATTGTCGATATCCAGTATTAATTTATTTAAACGCAGAACCTTAGCAGGATAAGAAGATTGAGGGCGATGTCTTCTTAACTGTGCTTGCACGCGAGCAACTAATTCCACCGGGCTAAAGGGCTTAGTGACATAATCATCTGCACCTAATCCGAGCGTCAAGATTTTGTCTTGCACTTCTCGCCTTGCACTAAGGGCAATAACTAATGGCCCAGCATTTGCTTCACGTAAATAGTGCAGCACCTCAAACCCGTTGCCATCATCCATCATAAGGTCCAGTATCATTAGTTCTATGGCCTGTTCCTGTAAGCATTGAATAGCTTGTCGTCCTGAACAAGCTTCTATCACTGATAATTCTGATTGTTCTAAATGCATTCGGATTAACTGCCGGATTTCAGGCTCATCATCTACAATTAAGATCTGATCGATGGTGAATCATTCCTCCCCCTCTAATGATATGAAACCAATCTTGTTTACGATCAAATCATAACAATATTCAATAGAAAAATATATATTTTAAGCTTCGAATTCAATGCTGAAAAAGCTCGAACATCCCCATAACAACTAAAGAGACTTCCATATCTAAATGATCTTCTCCGAGTTTAGTTTTTGAAACGCGAACTTTAGTTCAATTGGCAGTTGATTCAGGTCAAATTGATGTTCTAACATAGGGATGATACCTCTTCTGTGTGGTAGCGTATGATTCCGACACCCTCTAGTAAGATCCAAAGTGCCGAGATGTGGGGACACATAAAGCAGTACGCAGGCATTTAGAAGAAAGGATGATAGAAATGCCAAATGATAACCCAGCTCGTCCACCTGCTGGTTCCATAAAAGAAGTTGGTCGTTATCCCATCGACCTGACAGGTCCTCGCAGTCACACTCTTGTCATTGAGCCCGGCGTGGGCAGCCTCTCCATTGGACCGTCGCATTTGGGGAAGAAGGCAGACCTTCACGTCGCACCTGATGCGCACATCGATTGGACCGTATTTGATGCCTTTGCCACGCCAGCGGGCTCGCCCTGGCCGCGATTTCTACACTACACAGGCAATGAAGTAGGCTTCTTCGACTGGGCACAGAAACGCCCCATTGAAGAGATGGCGTGGGTTCCGATCCTGTCTGCAGACACGATGGCGGACGCCAGCCAGTCTAATTTGCATGGCTTGCATATCGAGCTGGACCAGTCCGGGGGGTGTTTGCGCCTGAAGCTTCCGAAGCGGAAGATCTTTGAATATTTCCGCCTGAGTGTGGCCGGCGATCTATCACGCTTCTCGGCCACTGGCGATATGCCATATTCTCTGACACTTGCGCCACGCACCAGCCGACGCAAGAATGATGTTCCTTTCTTGCTGCCCGACCTGGGTGAGCTGCACCAGGTGACGTGCCTGACGCTCCGAAACGCACCGCTGGGACAGCCCATCTCGCTGGAGTGTCTGAACCGCTTCCCAAACCTTGACTCACTGAGTTTGTCGGGGAACTTCTGCGACGTGGACTTGTTGGCCCGTCATGCCCGGTTAACGAATCTGGAGCTGCGCTTCATGCCTGATCTGGGTGACTTTCCGCCCTTGAACGCGTGGCCGTTGCTTGATAGATTTATCGCCTACAACGTGGAAGAGATCGTGGGCAAACGCCTAAAGCAGCAAATGAAAACACGCGCCAACACCCGTCCGTGGACCAGCCATGCTTCAGTGAGCCAATTGCGAAAGCCTGAGTGGTGGACGAGCGAGTTCGGCCGTCCATTCTCGTCTTGGCCTAAACGTCTGGCCAAGCTGGCTAACGAAGCTTACAACGTTGCAGAGGCAACCTTGGCCCAGGCCCGCAGTTTTGCCGATGCCGAGGCAGCCGTTACCGCCTTCATCTTGCGCTTCAATACTCTCAAAGGCATCGAAACCACTGAACGAGAAGACCTTGGTGAAGCAGTATGGCAACTAAGCCAGTCTGACCACCTGATCGGCCAGCCTATAACAGAAGAGATGGCTCAACGCTGGTTCGATGCAGCGCGCGATTACTGAATGAAGTGAGAATGATGGAGAAAAACTTATGGGATTCCCTGTGTCTCGCAATGAATTAATGGATTTAGTTCTCATAAAATGAAATAAGAATTCATAAGAACATCAACGAAGGAACATGCCGCAGCTACTCCTTTCGCATTTGCCGATAGCCCCGTTAAGCTGAACCATATCACAAGTAGGGGCAAGTTTTTTGAAGAAAAACTCGCAGGAGCCTGTATTTTCAGCATGTCAATCATAGGAGCGGGGTAGACCACGCTCCGGTCAGAACGATGTGTAAAACAGGCGTCTGTGGGATTTTCGTGCTACAAAATGATGATGTACCTCGACAGGACCTTTACTGTGAATCACCTGAACTATGTTTTACAGTGTATACTTTTAATTAATCTACATAGGCTACTGCTCTGATCTCGATCCATTGCTCGGGGAAGGCCAGGTAAGTGACGCCGATAAGGCTGCCAGCGGGTCGGTGTTGATCTCCCAGGTACTCCTTGAATAGCTCGATAACTGTTTCTCCATGCTCTTGCGCATTGGTTAGGTATACCTCGGCATACGCTAAGTTGGCTTTGGTGATACCGAATTCTGCTAGTACGCGATCTAGATTATCCAATGTCTGACGGGTTTGGCTCTCGATATCGCCGACCCCGACAAATTCACCCGTTGCATTGTAAGAGAATTGACCCGAGATAATAGGAGCCGCCTATGACTTAACGCTACGGGAGATTGAGGTACTGAGGTTCGTGTCGAAAGGTCTACGATATAAAACGATTGCCTCCAAATTGTATTTATCCGATGGTACGGTTAGAAACTATGCATCATCGGCCTACAGGAAGTTGGGAGTTCACAACCGGGAAGATGCGGTGCAAAAAGCACTAGAGGCCGGGCTCCTGGAATAATCTTTATCGCTCGGTATAGAATGCCATTGGACACGGCAATAACTAAAAACAAGCAGCAGCATAGGCAGCCGCTTGTTTCTTACTGTATAAGCCCTTTAATTTGGCTAGGGTTCTTGAATCGGATCAATTAGTGACTGATGGGTAAAGTATAGTAATTAAATGCTTGATCCAATAAGGCACTAGCTTCTTGACGTTTCAAAAGTTCTTTTGAACGGAAGTTCACGGAGCCATCAGATTTAATCTTCGTATCCGGGTCCATGATCCCTTGGGATACAAGCACTTTGATGGCTTCTACTGCCCAAGCATCCGTTTTTCCACTCAGTTTAACCTTCGTGCTAGGCTCTACCTGTCTCAGGTTTTGGATCATTACCGCTGCCATTTGTCTAGTGATCGGAGAATTAGGCTGAAAATTAGGCAGTCCGGCTACCATCTGCTTCTTATTGGGTTCAAGCATGAAAGGCTGTTTATCCCACCCATGGGCGCGAAGTAGCACTTCTGAGAATTCAGCTTGAGTCATCGTTCCTTTTGGATCAAAGATATGGGAAGACTTCCCGGTCATGACTTTTAAAGCGTTGAGATTGTTAATATATGGTTTATACTGACTATTCGCAGGTACATCAGAGAATGGTGAATCAACGTTAACTTTCTCTGTCATTGAAGCTGCCTCTGGTAGAGTCGTAACATACATATATGCAATTTTGCCAGCTGCGGTTTTGTTAAACGTCACTTTATTACCTGATTCATCTTCGAACAATGAAGGGCTGATCATTTTCAGCGTATGCTTACCTGAAGGTGATTCCGAAACTAAGTGCCCGTTCGAATAAGAAACCTTATATCTAAAACTATTCATACGAATGTTTTCATATAATCCGACATACGCTTTGGCTTGCTGCTCACTGAGTGCCGAATAGGTTGGCTTTGAAACCTCTTTCTTTTTTGGATAATAGTGATTCATAAGCGCTTGATACACGTCAATGCTAAACATGGGGTTGTCATCATTGTTGGTCATATAAAAGGCTACATTTTTCTCAGGCAGAATAACAATCAGGGATGATTGCCCTGTAACATTCCCTCCTTTTAGAATCACATGTTGACCATTCATCATCTCAGGGAAGTAGCCTTCGAACCCGATTGTTGTAATAGGAATCGTTTTATCAGCAAAATACTGGTATGTGTGCATTTGCTCTATGCTTTTTTGGCTCAGAATTTCTTTGCCATCATACTTTCCTTTGTTCAGATGCATTAAGAGATACTTCGCCATGTCATCTGCTGTTGAGATCATACCACCTTCAGGTTTTTCTGTAGGCATAGTTCCATCCATAGGGATCTTCTCACCCTTCGGTCCATAGTGAGCAGACATTCTGCCTAGTAGTTCAGGCGTAATCCGCACACTCGTTGAGGTCATGCCTAACGGGTTGAAAATGTTTTTCTCCATATACTTCGAATAGGGCATTCCCGAGGCGTTCTCTACCGCATACCCCGCTAGCAAAAACCCAAAATTGTCATAAACGTAAGCTTCTCCCGGAGGCCTCACAACCGTTGACATATGTGATTTGAGAAAATCCTTTATTAGATATTCTTTATTAACATATTCCGTTGAATAATACGAAGCGATATCGTCATTTTCAAATCCGGTTGAATAGGTAAGCAGATCATACATGGTCAGCTTTTTCTCCGTTTTATTCGGAATCTTCAATCCTCCTAAGTACTTTTGAATGTCGCCATGTAAATCGATTTTCACCTTATCGACCATCTGCATAGCAGCCAAGGCCGTGAATTGCTTGGTAACAGAGCCGATCTGGAAAACGGTGTCTTTATCAACGGGAATCTTCTTTTCTTTGTCGGCATAACCGTAACCTTTGCTTACTAACACTTTCCCATCGGCTACGAGCGAGAAATTAGTACCGACTATGTTATGCTTCTTCATCAGGTCCTTAAAAATGCTATTTGCAAATGCTTCTACTTCCTTGGCATCGCGGGGCCCCTCCAAGCTAGAATTTACAGGTGCATTAGTTGTGGACATTGTTGCGGCAGCTGCCTGGCTGCTAGGTGGGATAATTGTGGTCGTTGCCATAGCGGATAATAGTAGAGCCGCGACGGTGCGAGTCTTTTTGTTCATAAATGGTCTCTCCTCGAAATGTATTTGCCTCATAACGGCTAAACCGAGTATGGCAAAGGACTTGTCATATCAACAAGTTTCATTTCGTCATCCATCATGCCAAGACACCTCAAAGTGTCATATGATATTTAGGCACTAGGATTTATGACCACAAAAGAATTAAGATTCTCAAAAACGGTCGAATAACCATTTCTTTGCCTAGAACCATTAGAGACGGAGCGTGATCATCATCGCCTTATTACAGGACATCATTATAGAACACGGGTACATCTCCATTTTCTTCTGTTTGGCACTTGGTATTATTGGTTTGCCTGTGCCTGATGAAATCCACATTCGCCCACTACATCGACGAGCCGACCGGCTTCATCAGATCACCCTCCTCGCTGTATCGCTTGAGCAATCCACCGAGCAGAGTGCTAATTTTTGTTTTAGGATCTTCGATCTCGCGATACCTCTCCGAGCTCTGATCCAGTAGTTGGAGCTGAGATTCGCCGCGATTTCTTGAACGGTACCGCTCATAGCCTTTCTCCTTAAACAACTGGATCCTATTAAATTGCCTATTTATTATGTTGATTGTTATCATCCTCTTACGATGATGTGATAATTCTCTTTATTCTGAATGCCAGATCCAGATTTCGCTCTATAGATGTTACGGTGAACCGTATCACAAGTAGCGGTAAGTTTTTCAGATAAAACGAAGCACTTTCGAACAGGAATCCCTTCAGCCGTTCTTCTAGACTGAATAATGAAAGGAGATGAGAGCGAGTGGAAACGCTTCGGTTGCTTCGGCAGGCGATTGATTACGTAGAAGAGAATTTGCAATCGAATATTGAGATCGACGATATCGCAAGGTCCGCAATGACTTCGAAGTACCATTTTCAGCGGATATTCCATGCCTTGACGGGCTTTACGGTGACCGAATATATGCGTAACCGAAGGCTCACGCTTGCGGCGGAAGATCTGGCAGGATCGGATAGTAAGGTCATTGATATTGCGCTGAAATATGGTTACGAGAGTCCTGAAGCATTTGCCAAAGCATTTCAACGGATACATGGCGTAACACCACTTGCGGCAAAGAAAAAGAATGTGAAGCTCAAAGCGTTCCCTCGAATCTCCTTTCAAATTCAGATTAAAGGAGAAACAGAAATGAACTATCGCATTGTCGAGGAAAAGGCTTCAACAGCAATCGGCAAGGTCGTCATCATCAAGAAGGACCCTTTCACGGAGATACCGGCTTTCGTGGAGGTAATTTGGAAGAATGGCACACATGACCGGATTAACGAGACTGTTGGCAGGCCTGTAGGTTCTCTGTTAAACGGATATTACTTTGATTTCAGCGAGGATGGTACTAAGAGCTATATGACGGGTGTCGAGTTGCCAGAAGGAAGAGGAGTACCGGATGGGTTGAACATCCTTCAGATTCCTAATCAAAGCTACGCGGTGTTCGATAGTCGAGAATCGATTCCAGACGACATGGAGATCGGGTTAGAAATCCTAAACGTCTGGAAACCAATTTATTCGGAGTGGTTCCCATCCTCGGATTTTGAACAAGTTGAAGGACCATGTATGGAGAAGTACTATTGGGCAAATGATGATCACACCGAATCGATTTGCGAAGTATGGATCCCGGTTAGAAGAAAGTCGTAATTTAATTTTAGGCCGCCATTATGGCGGTCTTCATTATATAAAAGATACTTGCCGTTACAGACAGCGCGGTGAACCGTACCACAAATAGGACGAACAGTTTGACGTGATGTCCTTGCTGGCAGTGGAACGAGAGGGCGTTCAGCTAACGAGAAAGTTCAAATAAAAATCTATGTAAAATGATGTGAGACAATTTATTCAGGAGTGATGAGATGTCAAATATCGTAAAGCAAATATCGATGATATTGATAAATTGATAGATTTAAGAAAAAAGATGTGTCTGATACTTCAGAAGCCGGCTTCATCTAGTTTGATCGGGATGCCGAATTCCATTTCGCACTGTCCCTCCGGATGGTGAAGGGAGTTGGGGAAGTAAATCTCCAGGGCCGGACGTGAAACGTCCCATATATACGGGCTTAGGGGAAGCCGCTCGATGGAGACCAGGTGCAGCAGATCTTTCGCCATATCCGGTCTGTCTGTCATCCGCACAATGGCGTACTTGCCTCCAGGAATCGTCCGGATGCCCAGATCGCCAGTCGGTGTCATCCGTTGCTCCGTTGTAATGCAAGCGTCATACCTGTGTCTGCCGTCCGGCGTGATGAAAGGGTCGTCGAGGATGAGTCCGACCGTCAAGCTTCCTTTTTTCAGTGCTTCTCTCGCGTCCAACCACGAGGCTACCCGCTCAAAGAGCCCTGTAATGTCCGGATTGATTTTTCCTTCATTGATGGTTCCCCTATACCGGGCGTAGATCGCATTCATTGGAGCAAGGTTCCGAATCTCGATCGGGAGTTCCGCTAGCTTGCGGGACAGTTCGGTGGACTTTTCAAAGGTGAGTCGGGCCCTGAACCGTTCCGCAATCGTCTGGAGAGGAAACCTGTCCCGGCATTCGGAAGCGCTCAGCCCGGTATGTTCGCGGAACACTCTGCAAAAGTGGGCCGGGGTTTGCAGACCACAATCCAAGGCGATATCAGTTATGCTCCGGTTCGGGTGGAACAACAGTAGCTTGATTGCCTTCTCGACGCGGATCCGCTGGATAAACCCGTGCACGTTCTCGCCCATCACCGCTTTGAACACCCGATGGAAGTGAAAGGGGGAGAAGGCGCCCACTTCCGACACTTCTTTAAGGGTTAATGGATCCGTAAGATGCTCTTCCATGTAGTTGACGACATGGTTGACCCGGTACCGGTATTCCAATTCCAAGGCTTTGGCTGCCACCATCCGTTTCACCGCCCTCCCTTATTTCCATTATTGATTCAATCCTATCTCTATTATAGCAAGAATTGTTAATCGGGTAGCAAGAAATTGGAAGACGATCCGCGCCCATTACACTACCATAAGGGGAGATAGAAGAATAACCTTAAAGGGTGTGTTCATGTATGACCGAAATATTCCGTTATGCCAAGCTGGCCATGTTGGCAGGGGCAGCTAGCCTGATCCTTACCACGTCCGCTTGCTCTTCCGAAAAGTCCTTAGCCCCTGTGTCGTCCCCCAGCAACTCCAAGGTAATCAACTTGCCCAACGGGGAGTGGCCAATCGGCACTCCTGAGCAGGTTGAGATGGATCCCAAAGAAGTCGAAGAAGTGATGCAATATGCCAAGAAATCACCAGTTCTCTCCATGCTTGTTGTTAAGGACGGCACAATCGTCTCCGAGTATTACAAGGACGGCATGTCGGATTCCAAGCTGGCTGTAAACTCGATCACCAAGAGCGTGACATCGCTCTTAATCGGGATAGCTATCGACAAAGGTTATCTGAAAGGAATAAATGAGCCGATAGAGCCTTTTTTTCCCGAATATAAGGAGTTGTTCGATTCACCCGATAAGAGATCCATTACATTAGAGCACTTGCTCAGCATGACAAGTGGCTTGCATTTTCCGGAATGGACTGAGTGGAATTATATGCTCCGGCCTATGACGGAGACCAAGGACTGGAACCAATTTGTACTCAGCCAATCGATGGATTCCAGGCCAGGTGAAGTATGGAACTACAACACAGGTGGTTCCCAATTACTGGCGGCGATTCTCAGGAAAACGACGGGGCAATCCGAACTCGATTTTGCCAAGGAGCATCTGTTGGGTCCTCTCGGCATTGATAGCGTGAAGTGGCCCCGTTCACCGGACGATTCGAATTCAGGGGGCTTCGGCCTAAAGATGAAGCCAAGGGATCTGGCCAAGATTGGCCAACTGGTGCTTAACCGTGGCGTGTGGGATGGCAAGCGCATCGTCTCGGAAGCATGGATCCGAGAATCGACCTCTCGGCATTCGGAGGGAAATGTGTTCTTCGGCGAATATGGCCACCATTGGTGGATGGATCAGTACAGCGGGCACAAGGTAGTTTTCGGTATGGGTTATGCCGGCCAATATCTGACCATCGTACCCGACCTAGATCTAGTGATCGTCGTGAACTCGGCTACCACCGGGAATCCCCAGGATACCACTCTTCCCATCCGGTTTATCGAGAGCTTGGTCAAAGCGGTGAAGAACAAATAGAGGACATAGTCCTAGCCTGCCAGTGTTTTGTTGAACTATCGTTCCCTCTTAGCGTAATAAATTTTAATCAATCAATCAATAGAGTTTCATGCAGAGTAACTTCACTGCGAATAAGGAATCGAGCATTTACACCTGCCAATCCATTTGGAGATGAAGAATGTGCCATGGTTTCCTGAATGTATTCCTTTGTAGATACCATCGGCTGCCAGCTTACCTTTATCTATGAAATGGAACAACGGGTCATGAGTGAGAACTAGGATCGGTTTGCTTGGAACGATGTTTTCGAATGCGTTACCAATACACTTCGGGGAAGACTGGAGGAACGAATGTGCAAAGTAGACGAAGTGTTGATATGGATTCCAAATAGTGGAAGAGTATTGAATTTCAATAAGTCATGGGTGATTGAGCATATTCGAAGCCCCCCCTTTTACATACCGGAATTGGCTTTTATCGCATACGCCAATCATGAGCTGGCTGGTTACTTGATGTTCAGCAAGTTGATCATTCGGGAGAACGGGATCCCCCCAACAGTATTTGTATGCGGACATACGGATTTCTATCAAGAGATTGGTTTTGTTCCGCATGTGGGAGTAGTAGGGGGGAAAAAGAAGAAGCGGTATTGGCATATGAGTTAATTGATGGAGCATTATCCGGAATTAGCGGGCAGATGGAACCTTTTGAGCTTCTAAATGACAGTTTGAAAGAGGTGAGCCGTAATGAATAATTTTAAAGTCATCAGTCTGGATATGTTTCAAACCTTGGTCAATTTGGATAACCGGACATTAAAAATGTGGGAGGAGATTCTGGGGGATCCATATAATATAGTGACTGCACAGAAGCACCAGTCTATGCTGCTTGCTCATTATTTTGATATTGCGTCACGTATCCGAACTGAACAGACATTTGTACTGACGAAAGAAATTTACAGAGAATGTTTTGAACGGGTTTTTGCCGAGTTAAATATGACGTATGATAGTTCCGCTGCAGTAAGTATATTGGTGCATGAACATACACAAGCGGAATTTTACAAGGAGACCCTGGATTTTATTGAATATATTACTGCTAAATATGAGGTTTGTATTGTAAGCGATACGGACGAAGATATGCTGCCGCCATTTTACGGGGAGTATAGGATTCGTCTCTTTGCTTCGGAATCCTATAAATCATACAAGAACGACCACAACAATCTGATGTTTCAGGAGATTATCAAGATGTACGGAGTAGAACCTGGGCAAATTCTCCATATTGGTGATACCCCTTCGGATATTCTGGGTGCACAGAGAGCGGGGATTCAGGCCTGCTGGATCAATAGAAAACAGCAACCTTGGAACCAGGAGCAGGCTCCGGACTATACAGTCCATACCCTGGATGAACTAACAGATATTCTATAAATGAGAGGGTGTAGGATTTGCAGAGACTATGATTTGAAATCACTAGTGCGTTTACACGATCATCCAACAAGGTTTTTCATCTCACCCCTGCAGCCTAACAAAAGGTTCCCCGACCTATTCCGTTGGCTATTCGTCAGGAGTTATTCTCGCCTTATCATTATTTGATCAAGGAGCGAGATAAGATGAATAAGGTACATTTGTAACCGGCAGAGATCAAAGTGGAGTTCATTCCAGCGCAAAAAGGAGTCTATCCGTAAATGAGATAGACCTTTAGTAATAAAGAGTAGTGCTCCTTGGCACATCATAGTATTCTTACACTTTGAAGCATGCACAAATAAAGGGGTAAATCATGAAAATTTTTGAAGAAAATTATGCGAAAAAGTTGACTTATTTGATGTTAATTACGATTGTTATAGCCTTTGTCCTAACGGGAAACATTGTATTGTCACAAACAAACAAGATAATAAAGGATGAAATTGAGAGCAAGCTAACATTACAAAGTAAAGCTCTGGCAGATCAGATGAATGCTTTTTTTATGCAAAAAGGAGCTATGGTTCGGCAAATGAGTACGAACCGTACGATCATTAAGTATTTGAAAACGGCACCATCAAGAAGTGACGTACGTACCAACACTAATTATAAAGATGTGTCCTCAGAATTGGATGCAATTAAGGCGTTGGATAACAATGTGGAATTTGTATGGGTTGTGAGCAAAACAGCAAACTCTTTAATTGGAAGTGAAGGTGCAGTAGCAACGTCGGACTGGAACACTCAGGAACGTCCATGGTTTAAAGATGATCTGAGTTCAGAAGAGGTCACCTTTACAGAGCCGTACATAGATTATATAACGGGAAGGCTTGTCACTAGTGCTATTCTGAAAATCGTAGAAAACGAAGTCGTACTTGGCTTTATAGCTGTTGATCTATTGTTGGATGACATTCCGAGTATCATGGAAGCTTACCCAATCGGTCAAACCGGGTATACCATTTTACTTTCAAAGAATGGCACAATTATGTATCACCCCAGACAAGAGCTGGTTGGTAAGGACAAACTTTCGGAACAACCAGGTGGTCTGGACAATATAGGCGGAGAGATGATTGCTGGCGAGAAAGGGTTACAAATTGCTACTGTTAACGATCACAAAGAATACATAGGATACGCCCCTGTAGCTTACTCTGGTTGGTCGGTTGCAACTGCACTGCCTACTAGTGAAGCGTTAAAACAATTAAATAATGCTCAAAGACTATCCCTTATCATAAATGTGATTTCTGTATGTATTGTTGTAAGTTTGCTGTATTTATTACTAAATTACATGTTGAATGGGCAAAGACGGATACAGGCGGAGCTGGTACAAGCAAAAGAAGAAGCTGAAGAGGCTAACAAGGCAAAGACACATTTTCTTGCCAGGATGAGCCATGAGATTCGGACTCCAATGAATGGGATTATCGGCTTGTCAGAGTTAATGCAAAAAACAAAAATGACGGTTAAGCAACAAGACTATCAAGGGAAAATTTATACTTCGTCCCATGTATTATTGCGATTAATTAATGGAATTCTGGACTTTTCCAAGATAGAAGCAGGGAAGCTGGATATAGAGAAAGTGGCCTTTTATCCCGAGGAGATTGTACGACGGCTATCTGATATGTTAGGAATTTATTTGGGGACAAAGCAGTTGGAAATTATTATCGAGACTGAATCTGAAATACCCATGGAATTGATTGGGGACCCGCATCGTCTTGAGCAAGTATTGCTGAATTTGTGCAGCAACGCGATCAAATTTACGGAACGTGGATTTGTTTCTCTAAGCATAACGGTGGAATATCAGCTACAGCATGAGATGTTCCTACGTTTTGTTGTTGAAGATACAGGGGTCGGATTGACGGCAGAACAGATACTCACTCTATTTGAACCCTTTACACAAGCAGATGATTCAACGAGTAGAAGGTATGGGGGAACAGGGCTTGGGCTGGTGATCTCACAAAATCTGATTAAGATGATGGGTGGTAGATTAGATGCTTCTAGTGAATTAGGCAAGGGAAGTGTTTTTTCATTTACTCTACCTTTTGAAATATCATCAAATCAGAGAGGGAATAACCTCTATCTGAATCAAGGATATGGGGATCTGCCAGTCTTGATCGTAGAGGATCATGAGAGGATGCGGAATAATCTAGCTACTATAGTGAAATCCTTGGACTTATCTCCGACATGCTTGACTGGTTGGCAGGAGGCAATCCATCACTTGGAGCAGCAAGCGGGAGAAATTACATATAGCTTTATCTTTCTCGATATGGAAGCGGAGGATATGTATGGAGTAGAGACCTTAAGTCGTCTGGCAGCACTTATACGGGGGAGCAATAGTATAACTATTGCAATGACGACAGAATACGGAAGGGATGAATTAGCGAGGATTGAAAAGGCAGTACAGCCTAATGCGGTCTTGATAAAACCGATCAATCGAATTGATTTATTTAGGTCTCTTCAAGCGGCTTTTGAGCAAAAAAAAGAGTCGTATTTTGTAACTAACCAGCTTGTGCACAAGGATGATTTTCTTATCAGCGGTTATAAAGGAAAGATACTCTTAGCAGAGGATCATGAGATTAATCAACAAGTAGCAGTGGAATTGTTACAAGACCATGGATTTTCGGTCACGATTGCTAGGAATGGGCATGAAGTATTGAAAAATCTGGATGGAACAAGATGGGATCTCATCTTAATGGACGTTCATATGCCAGAGATGGATGGTTGTGAGGCGGCTTTGCATGTTCGCCAGGATAAACGGTATAAAAGCCTACCCATCGTGGCGATGACAGCAAGCGTCGTCAAAGAGGAGCACAACAATTGCTATCGCGTAGGGATGAAAGGTGTGCTTACTAAGCCAATTGATCCTAAAGTACTGAAAGATATGCTAAGCGAATATGTCCCACTACCCTACCTAGATATTCCCAAAGCTATGGAGCGACTGGAAGGGAAAATACCAATTTATCACCATATGCTTAAAACGTTTGCGTGGGAATATGTAAGTTTTGTTGATCAACTTCAAGAAACGATACGAACGGGGGATTACTCTACTGCTAAACGGATGATTCATACACTAAGCGGAGTTGCGGGGAATCTTTCAGCGGAAAGACTTTTTTTAGCTTCTAAACAGTTTGAAGAAAAGCTTAACAACTCAATAGATTTGAAAAGGTATCAAGAATATATGAAGGAGCTTCGGCAACAATTAAATGATGTGTTAGCTCTAGTACATAAAATTTAAGATTAGCAGACAAAATCCCTAACATTTCCCTGAATAAATGCTTATAATAAAGTATAAATATCTGATTATTCGACAAAATGTGAGGAGAATTCTAGGAGAGTATTAAGAAATATTTTCTAGTAAATCGGTTATTAATATTGTTTCTCTGGGAAAAGTGAGGGATGTTATGTACAAAATATTAATAATAGAAGACGATCAGATTATGGGTGAAATGTTAGCGATGTATTTGTCTGAAGAGGGGTTTGATGTACAGACGGCTGACAACGGCCGCAAAGGGATTGATTTGGCTAAAGAGTTCTCACCCGATGTTATCCTCTTGGATATGATGTTACCAGATACAAGCGGAATTGAATTATGTAATGAATTACGCAGTTTTTCAACCGTACCTATCTTGGTCGATTCAATGAAAACAGAAGTATCCGAACGAGTGGATGCTTTATTGGCAGGTGCAGATGATTACATTTGCAAACCATTTAGTATGAGAGAATTAACAGCGAAAATCGGTGCGATGATTAGACGAACTCATTTTTATCAGTCTACATCAGAGGTCAAGGATGAGATTGCAACGACGCTAAGTTGTAATGGCGAAGCGATTATGCTTGATGTCGAGAAAAGAGCGATCTACGTGAATAGTTTCTTTGTTGAAACAACCTTTTCTGAATTTGAGATTATGCGATTGTTTATTACTAATGAAGAAAAGGTCTTTAGTAGAGAAGAGTTACTCAATGAATTACGGGGGTTTGATTCGTTTGTTACAGAGAGAGCAATGGACGTTCATATTGCTAATTTGCGCAAAAAAGTCGAGATTAATCCTAAAGAACCGAAATATATTAAAACGGTTTGGGGCATAGGATATAAATTTGTCTCCAAAGGATAGAAGAGTGAGGAAAAAGCATCATCCTATGTGATGATGCTTTTTTGCGTTTGTTTATGTAAAAATTCATACTTTTCTGAAAGTTACTCATCAACTCTTTTAATGTCTTCTATCTATAATATATCACATAGGTGTTTAACGCATGAAGGGTGAAAAATGTCATTAAAGATAGTGAGGTTAAACAGAATTAAGAAAGAATTGAAATATGCAGGATGAATACATACTTTACAGCGATTAGCCCACCAGAGGATTAGGATTGCTTAGACGATTTTGGAATGCAATACCTCGCTTCAATACATAACGATTCTTCCGCTGCTGTATCATTTGCAGCAATGGGAATGCGACTGTGTTCAGGGATACCTATGCCGCTTTGTGAAAGATATACCGTCTTTTTTTGGCAAATTTAAATGAGAATGGAGAAGGAAATTTATGTTTAAGTGGTTGAGAGGGCTCAAAGGAACGTTAAGGGCAAAGTTAATTGGTTCGTTTGCTATGGTTCTACTAGTACCAAGTATATTCATTGGCGTACTTTCATATCAGAGTGCCAAAGGGCAAGTGGAACATGAAATCCTTAGTAGCGCGGAGGACACGGTTCATTTTCTAAATAATACGATTGATCAGCTGGTTAGTCCTAAAATTCATCATATAACGTATCTCGCGAAAAGCCTGGAAGCACGGGAGGAGACACCAAGCCAACTGGAGCTAGTACAACTCCAGCTTGAGCAATATCAAAATCTTCAAACAGATGTTTTGTTCACCTATTTTGGATCGAAAACGGGCAGGTATATCGCGACTCCAGCTAGTCAATTGCCTGAAGGATTCGACCCGAGAAAACGAGATTGGTATCAACAAGCAATGGCTAGTAAAGGCCAAGTTGTCTTTACGAATCCTTATGAAGATGCCAGTTCGAAAGAGGTTGTCGTTACTATCGCAGCGGCATTAGCTGATGGATCGGGTGTTATTGGAATGGATCTTAGCCTTGAGAAGCTTCGTGAAGTGACTGGGAAATATACAATTGGCGAACAAGGATTTGCTTATATCGTAGACAAGACGGGTAAAATTATTGTTCATCCGCAATTAAGTAATGGTGTAGAAGCAAAAGGTAGTGTTTATGATCCTTTATTTAAGCAGGAGACAGGTCAGTTTGAATATACAGAGAATGGGGAGGGGAAGCGAACCATTTTTGAAACAAGTAAACTAACAGGTTGGAAGCTAGCGGGTACAATGATGTACTCAGAAATAGAACAAGAAGTCCAACCTATCTTTAACACAACACTACTGGTCGTCGTGATTTCCTTATTGTTAGGAGCAGCTCTGATCATATTTATAATTGCTTCCATTATGAAGCCGCTTCAAGCTTTGATGGGAGTCACAGAAAAGATCAGTACAGGTAATCTGTCTGAGCGGGTCATCATTAAGAATAAAGATGAGTTTGGGCAACTAGGTATTCGATTTAATCTGATGATAGATTCACTTTCCACTCTAATTATGGGGGTTCATCAAACGGTAGACCACTTAGCTTCATCCTCGGAAGAGTTGAAGGCCGGTGCGAAGCAAACGAGTCAGGCAGCCGAGCATATCGCTGAATCTGTACAGGAAGTAGCTATAAGTGCAGAAACGCAGGTTAAAAGTGTTCTGGAGAGTGAACAATCCATTGAGCAATTCTCTGTGGGAGTCCTGCAAGTATCGAACAATGCTCAGAATGTAGCATCTACTGCTGCTCATACGTCTGAGTTAGCAGAACAAGGAAGCGTATCCCTGGAAACTGCTGTTCAACAGATGGACAGAATTCATAATACGATCACTCATGTTTCCGAAGTGATACAAGTATTAGGGGTTCGTTCAGAGGAGATTGGTGAAATTGCAGGGGACATTACAAACATTGCTCAACAAACGAATCTACTTGCCTTAAATGCGGCGATTGAGGCTGCTAGAGCAGGGGAACATGGCCGAGGATTTGCCGTCGTTGCAGATGAAGTGAGGAAGCTGGCCGAGCAATCATCTCATTCCGCAGCCAAAGTTATTAAACTGATTGATACGATTCAAGATGAGACGAATCAAGCGGTGGTCTCGATTGATCTGGGGACAAAGGAAGTTATGACTGGGATGGAAGTTGTGCATACGGCCGAGCAGTCATTTGATAGAATTAAATATTCTATCCAAGATTTGAATGGACAAATACAGGAAGTGTCCGCAGCCTCTCAACAAATGTCTGCTAGTACTGAACAATTGTTAAGTACTTCAATCCTGATTAAGGAAGCTTCCGTGAAGACAGCAGCTGGAGCAGAAGAAATTTCTGGAGCTAGTGAGCAGCAGTTGGCTGCAATGGAGGAGATTGCTTCATCTGCTACCTCACTCTCTTCCGTGGCAGAAGAGTTGAAAGAAATGGTTAGCAAATTTCATCTGTAGAAAGATGGGATAAGAGCTAGATTGTGCTGAGATAAAAGGCCATCCACTAGGATGGTCTTTTCCATGAGCGATGATATTCCAAATTAATGGGATAATGAACCTGAGTGGCTCATCAATTTGAGAGGGAGATTGGTAGAAAGATTAAAGGAACTTTGTGACGAATGAATAGAAATCCTGTTATAAAAGCTAATTCAAAAATACAAAACAGTAGCCGCACAACTTTGGATGAGAATCCTATAAGCTGTGCGGCTATATTTATGCGATCAATCTTCATAGAGTTTTCTTAAACTTTATACGTACTAATCATCTCTTTTAGTTTTTGCGAAGCATCAGATAAATCAGAGACTAAGTGCTTCATTACATCAGAGGAGGCGCTAATCTGCTGTGCCGATGCCGATACTTCCTCTATCCCCGCAGCATTTTCTTCAGATATAGTAGCGACTTCCTCGAATGAAACTTTAAACTGGCCTTCTTTATTGGACATTAGTACTAAATGTGTTGCCATGGAGTTAACTAACTCATACATATTGGATATAACCTGCGATATATCTTGGAAGGCATCTTCTGTCTTAAGTATATTAACTCGTCCTTCATCAACTAACTCTAAGCCTACGTTAAGGACTTTTACCATATTATCCGAACTGTTATGAATATTACTCACAATACTAGTTATCCCATTTACTGAGTCAGACACTTGTTCTGATAGTTTTCTGACTTCACTCGCAACAACGGCAAACCCTCTTCCGTGTTCACCTGCTCTTGCTGCTTCTATTGCGGCATTTAAGGCTAGTAAGTTGGTTTGTTCGGAAATACTACGTATCAATGTAACAAGTGTCTCCACTTCGCTATTTTGGGATTCTAAAGTTTGCACTTCGATTACTGATTGGGAGACAATGCTATGTATTTCTTCCATCTTCACGATAAAGGAGTTCAATAATTGAATTCCCATTTGGGTATTATTTAAGACTACATCCGTAGACTGTTTGATCTCGTGGCCTTGTTTATTTGTAGCCATAATAATATCCGTAAGCTCATTGATATCTTCTGAAAGGTTAGATGCTAAGTTGGCTTGTGATTCTGCACCAGATGCCATTTCATCCATTGTTATAGATACCTGGCTTGTTCCCTCATTTACTTCATCAGAAATGATATTTAAATTTGTACTTTGTTGATTTAACGTTGAAGATACTTCATGTATCTTTATTATCATATCGCTTAAAGATACAGTCATTCCAGTAAATGACTTGTAGAGTTGGCCTATCTCATCTGACGAATTAATTCTATTATTTTGAATTAATGTCTTAGCCACTACAAGATCACCCATAGCGACAGCATTGGATACTTTCGTCAAATTAGTAAGGGGATTAAGTTTCCTTCCCAGAAAATAATAGACGATGATGAGAATAATAATATTAAGCAAGATAAAAATACTTATAATGATTGGAAAAGATTGTGAAATAACATCCCTCGTAACGGATTTGACAGCATTAGCGTCTATATCAATCGCAAGAATTCCCATAACCTGCCCATCGTCATCTTTAATGGGTGCAAAGACCGACATCATCTCACCATATTTCGGATCTTCTACAATTTTAGTACTGCTAGTCTTACCTAGTAGTACTGGGGACACAATTTCATGGCTAATACTCTCTTCTTCTCCAATGGGACTGGCTTCTGCAATACTAGGTGCTCCCTCTATCATAACTTGAATGGTGTCATCATTCAGTGCCAATGTATATACGTAACGAGCTCCTATTTTTTCCCTAAAGTCATTTAATTGAATCTGAATCTGCTTGTATGAGTCATTCACCTCGGGATGATCAAGAAAAGATTGATAGACATCGGGATCAATTGCAGAAGCTATTCTTTCAGCGTTGTCTATTCCGGTCACGGTTAGCGTTTGCTTAATAGAGTTAGAGGCATTCAAATACAAAGTAAATAAACTTACGGTGATCAAAGATGTGATTAACATAAACAGCATTAGAATTAATGATGTTTTTAAAGATTTATTCTTTGGGATTTTTATCACAATCGTTCACCTCATGTCTGATTATAAGAAAACATAAAATATCTACAAAATAAGTATAAAGTATTAATCTTCTCACATAGTTGCTTCTCGCTTAATTTTCTCAGTTCACGGCTCGTGTTGGGCATGGACATCAGCATACGTTCACTCTGATTTCACTGGTGGTTACAGGTTGACTGACTGCAATGTATTCAAGGATTTTAATGTTGAAGAGGTGTATCGCTTCGGATTTCGTATCTTTGGTTATCTCACTGGTTACTTGATGAAGTAGCCGTGAAATTCTTGTCCATAAAATCACCTCTATATGAAACGATAGCAAAATGATTATCATAATACAATTATCTTTTTAAAACTAAATTCAAGTTATGCATTTTAGAGGAAGTCATTCGCGATAGCCAGGAGAATACTTAAGGTACAGGATTTATATGACGTGGGCTTTAATCCGATCCTAGTGTTTTATAAACAGAAACGTAGAAGAGATATGCATAGTGACCCGGACTTTGCTAGGAACAGGGAACAGCTGATTTGGGCTGATATAATTGTCTTTGTATATCCGATTTGGTGGGGACGTCCACCGGCTATGCTGATGGGATATATAGATCAGATGTTTTTTTTTCGGTGTTGCGTACAAGGAAACGGGCAAAATGTTACCAGAGGGACTTCTTAAGGGGCAAAGCACTGCTTAATTTTGTTAGGGATCAAAAAGGTGAAGTTCTTTGAGTTTGGTAATATGGAGAGTCCAAAGGGGGAACATAAGGAGAAATTGAACAAGATCAATCGCTATTTCAAAACAGTGGAGCAGTAAAGGTTGATGTGGATGGACTGGTGTACCCTGCCACGTCTCTGATTAATGAAAATAACGAAGGCGGCGGTAACACCGAATAGGTGACTTCGGCCGTCTTCGTTTGTGCATATGAACAATCCCAAATCATCCCTATTAATTGGAATAGCCCAATTTCTTTGCTACGGCGTTTAATAAAGATCGTATTGGCATAGAAAATAAAGATGGAAACAATAGCGACAAGGAAGATGGAGGCGGTCTTTATTGAAGCGTCTCCTTTAACCGACCCCTTTGTTTGGTCCATGGCGGGGTCATATTGTACCGTGACGAATTTGCCCCGCTTCGAGCGCACGCAAGGGCTTCGCGCATCTTTTCATTTGCCTTCGTTTTTTCGTTAACCGTCGTTATATCATCATGAGACGTAACATTTACCTATATTGGACCGTACCGCAGGATCAACTTAAACTGAACTTATCTTGCTTACCCTTCGCTATCCTGCAGCCACTGTTCCAGCTTCATCGCGACGCCATCCTCGTCGTTGCTCGCCGTAGTATCCGTCGCAATGGAAGCCAGCTCAGGAATGGCGTTGTGCATAGCAACCGAATGACCGCAATATCGGAACATCGCCATGTCGTTATAGTCATCGCCGAACGATCCGATCTCCCCGCTGGATAATCCATGCCTAAGCGCGATTCCTTCAACGCCGGACGCCTTGCTGATCGTTCTTGGAGCCATCTCCACACAAGGTGCGCTGGACAGCCTGTATACATTCAGCTCGTTTTGGAAGGTTTCGGACAAATTATCCATATCATAAACGCGAGGCAGAAGCATCTTGGACGGCTGCAGCTCCCGAATGGACTGTTCCGATAAAATAATGGGGTCCAATTGATCAGCGGGCCCTAGGAAATATGCTTTTTCCTCCTCGTAGAGCGGACGGTTGGCATGCCAGCGGTCGGCCACCTCCCATATACAAATGCCATCCGCATGATGGTTCAGTACATGCCGATGGAACCGATACGCTGTATCGTTAGAGATGGGCCGCTCTACACGCCAGTCACCCCCGGTATTGACCACAACTGCTCCATTGTTATAGATGAAATAGTCCGCTACCGCCAATTGCGGAAATAACGGGAGCACCAGCCGCGGTGGTCTTCCAGTCGCTATGATGATGATGCCGCCGCTAGCGCTGTATGCTCGAAGCGCTAGCTCGGTGCGCGCCGACAAGGTTCCGTCTGAACGCAGCAGCGTCCCATCCATATCAAAGGCCGCCGCCTTGGGCTTCTTCCTCGTTAAGTGAATCGACATCCACATTCCCCCCTATAATCTCCCAGTTTGACGTATAATCGATCCGCAGCATGCACTGTGAGCCGGCGTTACTCTCCAACAGCCGAGCAAGCGGCTCCTCAATCCCGTACAGCCTCTTCATTCTACGAAGCATGGGATACCGGGAAGCCTGCCCGGCCAAGTAGTCGGTCATCACAATCGTAAAGGAATCGGCATGCCATACCGCTTGTCCCTGATAGTGACATGCACGAAGACGCGATCCAATGGGCCGCGACAAATCGATCGTGTACCGAACGCCTTCAAACATGATGAACTGGTACAGCAGAAGCTGTGGCTTAAGCCAATCGGCGTGCGGCTCCTGCGATTTGTCATCATACCAGGAGGCGCTGACTTCCAGAGCAGAGAGCAGCTCCGCGCCCTTTATTTCAAACACGCTGAGAGAATCCATATACGGAAATATCCGCTGGATGTCCCCTCGCGTCAATTGTCCCGATGAAAGCTTCAACTGCTTCTCGCCCGCATAGGCTACAGCAGACAGCTGCGCGCGGCTCTCCTTCAACTGCACCCGGTGCATCCACTCCACAATGGGATGCTCGCTGCACGTCAAGTCGTGCCAATCATGGAGCTGGAAGCGCGAATCGCACAGACATAACACCTTGCCAAGCCCCGCTTCTGCTCTGTCGCGGACCTTTAGCACTTCTGCCACTACCTCCGCAGACTCCTCTTGCCCGGTTATATCCGTAATCCGTCCTTCCGACACCATCTCTTTCGAATCTTCCCCAGTCAAAAATGTAAGTGTAACTTCCCCTATGTCGGTACCGTGTGAGCCAGGCTGCAGCATCAGCGTCTTCCCCTCCCGCCGAACAAAGCGGTCATGCTGATGGCCCGTCAGCAGCACATCGATTCCTTCCACTTCGCGCGCCATGCGAAGCGCGGCATTCTCTTGATCCGGCGCGCCTTCCCGCTCCACTCCGCCGTGATAGCATACAACGATAGCATCAACGTTGGAACGAATATGATCTACGATTGCCTTGACCGTCAATACTTCGTCATGCCACTCCCAGCCCTCCAGCCGATCCGGGTATTGCCATGCCGGAACCCGCGTCGTAACGCCGATGAAAGCGATCCGCCTAGCTCCGAATTCCGCGATATGACAAGACTCCGCCAGCCTTTTCCCCGAACGATGGCGAACATTGGCGGCCAACCACACGCAGGAGGATGACGCGATGACACCCTTCAAATAAGGAATGCCGTAGTCAAAATCATGATTGCCGGGCACCGCCATATCCACTCCGCTTGCCCGAAGCAGATTACCAACCATCTCCGCTCCGCATTCTCCTTCATTCTGAGCGACATGACTCGCAAGCGGCGTGCCTTGCAGCAAGTCGCCATTGTCGATCATCCATACATGCTTATGTGAATTCCTAATGTTCGCGGCATATTGGGCGGCGCAAGCGAGCGACCCGTCCGACTGACCGTCAGCGCGCGTCCAATGCCCATGCATATCGCTGGTGTACAGCAATGTAATGGTATCATCGTTATGGGGCATGGTGTTCCTGCTCCAGCATCTTCCATTCAATCGACCAGAGCTCTGATTGGCTGGTCGACACCGCACAAGCGCCAGCTTCATATAGCTTCCCGACTTCCTCAGGCAACGTAATGAGTCCGCTCGCGATAATGGGCACATCGTATTGCTCGGACAGCTCGCGGACGTTCTTCGGCAAGTTGCCTGGAGCGATGTTAATGGCGTCCGGCTGCAAACCGTTAATCACCTTGTCGCTTAGCTCAAGTGAATAGCTATCGAGTAGGAACATCGTTAATATGCCGAATACGCCGAGTCTCTTCGCTTCTTTGACCACATGAGCCTTGTTGCTCACAATTCCACAGACGGCGACCTCATTCAGCAGAAATTGAACGGCTTCCTTATCCTGTGACAATCCGCGGATCATATCGAAATAGACGAATAAGCGCATGCCGCTTTTTTCCGCTTGCTTGCTGTACACCTTTAATTCGCTCAACGATGATCGAACCAGAAACACATTACTCACGCCCATGCGCTCGGCTCTCGCCATATCCAGCTCTGTCTTGACCGCCGCAATAACCGTAAAAGGGCTAAACAGATGATGTAATTTCATTGGCCACTCTCCTATCGATAGATTGAATACGCAGCACCCCGAACAATGCCGCTGTAAATAAAAGAAACAAACCCGTTACCACCATAATGGCGTGGCTGAACGAGGCGGACTGCTGCAGCGCACCAATAAGCCAGGTGGAGCAAGCTCCTCCCGCGAAGCCGCAAGCAAAAAACAAGCCCATGCGCGAAGCTGCAAGCTCTCCCCAATAATGAACAGCCAGCGCAGTCATGGTAGGAAAAATCATCGCAATCGCTATTAAAAACACCGCGTATCCGAAAGCGCCAAGCACGCCCGGGACAAAGCTTCCCCATATCAGGCACAGGATAGCAAGCGTCGCACATCGGATGAGAACGCCGCTGTAGCCCCATCGCTTCACGCTGCGGCTGACACCAAGCCGCAGCGCCGTTAAGCCGGCAAACGCGACCGAGTACAGCAGCGTTGCAAGGGAGGGCTCTAAGCCATATTGTTGGAGGAGCAAGGGGCGATACCACACCGTAAGGCCAACCTCCGCTCCAACATAACAAAAGTACAGAAGTCCGAAGCAGGCAAGCGGCAGAACGGAACCGCTATTAATCCGTTGCACAGGCGGAGCCTCGCCCTTAGTCTTCCCCGCGAGCTCGTTCCTCCCGGGCTTGCTCCCCACGCTTGGCCAGGCAAGCCTACTCCCGGCAAAGGCGAGCAGCGCGCCGAATACGGCAAAAGCGAACAGGATCAGCGGCCAAGTCACAGCAGCCTGCGCAGTGGACTTCCCGCTTACGGTCAACTCAAGCGCAAGCGGTCCAATCATAAAGCCGCAGCCCATCATAAAATGTAGCCGTCCCAGCAATTGTCCCGCTCGCTCCGGTGAAGCGAGCGGCAGCGCTACGTTGCACACCATACCGACGATTCCGTTGGCATAACCCGTCATAAGGAACAGTCCGCACCATGCTGCTGCAGAAGAAGCGGACAGCAGTGCCAATAGGGCCATGCCTGCTGCAAAGATCACTTGATGTATACTAAAGGCTCTCTGCCATCCCCACAATGCCGTTACACGGCCGGCAAGCACATTGGCCCCCAGCAATCCAGCGGAGCTAAACGCAAAGATTAGCCCGCTAGTTTGCGCGTCAAACTGGTATTCGTTCAGAAAGAAGTCCGGCAAAAAACCTTTCATGGACTCCATCATTCCAGTAACCAGCATCGACAAGCCTGTTAGAAGAGGCAGCGCCCAACCAATCGCAGCTGAACGCTTCACCTGTTACCACCCCAGTACCTTTTTGATTTCGGCGGCGGCCTTATCGAGCGCTTCATCGCCAGTCATGTCGCCGGAGAAAGAGCCCTGAATATGATCAAGCAAGGTCCGCGTCGCGCGTGTGCCCGCATCGCCCGGCCAGTTGAACCATGGCACAATATCTTGCGCTTGCTTATAAGTAGCGGCCGCCTTCGGGTTTTCCTTCAAGTAATCGGCCATCAGCTCTTCGCGAGCGCTATTGCGCACGGTCATATACCCCATCTTCTGCGCCAGCAGAGACGAGCTTTCCGGCGAAGTCGCGTACTTCACGAAGTCCCATGCCGCGGCTTCCTTCTCTTCGCTGCCTTGGAACACATACAGTCCCGCTCCGCCAGCAGGCAAGCGGCGAGGCGTTTGTTCACCCTCCCAAGTTGGAAGCAGCATAATGCCCAGTTTGAAGGAAGAGTTCTTCGACAAATTCGCTAAATTGCCCGTAGTAGCTACCAGCATGGATAGGTCGCCGCTTTGGAAAGCTTCCGCCGCTTGCGTGCCGTTCATCATTGGAATCGACTTATCCTTTTGCATCATATCCAGCCAGTAACGAAGAACTTCTTTGCCGGTCTCGTCATTGAACTGAACATCCTTATCCTTAACGGATGCGTAGCTTCCGCCTTTGCTTTCAAGAAGTGTCTGGAACATCCATGTATCAAAGTCCATCTGGAAGTAGACTCCGCCGCGGTCTGGCGCTACCGCCGCAAGCTGCTTCGCCCAGCCGCGTACTTGCTCCCAGCTTTCAGGCTGCTCCACAACCGGAATGCCCGCTTTCTCAAAGTGATCCAGGTTGACATAAATCAAAGGCGTACTGACGAGAAACGGCAGAGACTGCTGTTTGCCATCTGCGTCTTGTCCTAGCTTAAGCATTTGAGCCGTGTAGTCTTCGGTCGAATACCCTTCCTTGTTAATAAAGGTATGCATCGGGCGGATTGGCATCCGGGTGGACATAAACTCCCCGTTTGCGTAGCTGCCAATCGCGACCTCTGGAAGCTGCTTGGACACCGCCAGCGTTTGAAGCTTCTCCAGCAGTCCGTCATAGAAGCCCTGCGTCTGCTCGGCCTTTACAATGACCTTGTTCTGGGAAGCGTTATAACGATCCACCATTTCTTTAATCGCCTCGCCCTGCGTTCCACCAAATACATGCATAAATTTGATCTCTACCGCTTTCTCCGTCTTGTCCTCTTTATTAGAAGAGGCTTCTGTTCCTGCCGGCGAAGCCGAAGGCGCAGCATTGTTCCCAGAATCGGCGTTCCCTTGTCCGCAGCCAACCAAAATCCACATTAACGCTACTACCATCATTACATTCAAGCCGATACGTTTTTTCATTTCTATTCCTCCTGAAGTTCTTATTTAATCCCGCTTTGCAATGAACTTTCTGTAAAGTAGCGCTGCGCCAGTACGTATATTCCGATAACAGGCAGCACAGACAAAGTGGCAGCCGCCATCGTCGGCACCCATTCGATATAGCTGTCGTTACGGAATTGGACGATAGCCACCGTCAGCGTCATTTTCATTTCATCGTTCAAAATGAGAAAAGGCCAATAATAATCATTCCAGTTGTTAACAAATTGAATGAGTCCAACACCAAACAAGGTAGGCACCGAGGCCCTTAAATAAATGTGATACAAGGTTTGGACGGAATGGCAGCCGTCCACTCTCGAAGCCTCCTCGAGTTCTCGTGGAATAGCCATAAAGAATTGGCGGAGTACAAAAATCGCGTACGCGCTTGCGATATGAGGTATGATCACCCCCTTATATGAATTGACCCAATCAAATGAGTTGACGACCAAATATACCGGCAGCATAATAGCCTGCGGGGGAATCATCATCGTGCACAAGACGAAGAAAAATAAGGTTTCGCGTCCTCTGAATCGGTATCTGGCGAAGGCGTACGCGGCCAATACGCCGAGCATCAACTGACCCGCCGTCAATACGCTCGTCAACAGCACGCTGTTCATAAACCAGTGGGCTAACGGCGCCTGCTGGAACACTTGCAGGTAACCCTCAAGACTAAAGCTTGTCGGAATGAGAAACGCCACGCGCCGGAAAGGATCGGAGCTTGGGGACAAGGATACCGTCAGCATCCAGATGAACGGCACCAGCACCACCAGTACGGATAACAGCAGAAATACATTCAACAACAGATGATTTCGTAACTTCAAGTTGTCAATCCCCCCTATACCCATTGTGTGCGCTTCTGCATCCAGCGCACCTGAATAACGGTCAATCCCAGCACAATGACAAACAAGATCGTCGCCGCCGCGCTGGCCGTACCCGTGTTAAAAAATTGGAACGCCTCCTGCCATATGAAGAAAGCCCAGACGTTCGTCGAATTGTTGGGACCCCCGAGCGTCATAATTTGAACTGTGGCGAACACCTGCAAGGAATGAAGTAGTGTGATCGTCCAGACGAACATATGCACCGGCATAAGCATCGGGAACGTCATATGGCGGAAGGACTGCCAGCCGCTAGCTCCATCAATCGCCGCCGCTTCCTTCACCTCGTTATCCAATTGCTTCAAGCCGGAAATGTACAAGATGACGTTGTAGCCAAAGGACATCCACACCCCTACAATAGCCAGCGCGTATATTGCCAGCTGCGTGTCCTGAAGCCATGCCTTCTCACCGATTCCGAATAGGCCAAGCCATTCGTTGATCAACCCGTTCTGAGGCGAGAACATGAGCGAGAACACTAGACCCGCCACCGAGACGCTGACAACCACCGGAACAAAAAATAATACCCGGTACAAGGACCTCAGCTTGCCCGCCCGCTCAATAGCCAGCGCGTATACCAATCCGAGCGCTGCGGACAGCGGCACCGTTAACGCCATGTACAGCAGCGTATTGCCGATCACCTTCCAGAACAACGGCTTACCAAGCACCTCATTATAGTTGCTCAAGCCGACAAACTGTTTCTTATCCAGCAGCAGATCCCACTCCATAAAGCTGATATAGAGGGAGAAAAAAAACGGGAAAACAAAAAATATCGCGTAAAGCACTAACACGGGGGATAAATACAAATAGGGTTGCCATGGTATTCGTCTCATCTTATGCCTCCTTTAAGCTGAAATAAACGCAACAAAGCCCGTGACTCCCCTTATGGTTCCATCAAGAATGGAGAAGGGGAATCACGGGCATTCTCTGCAATTAAGCCCATTGCTATCAGATATTCAATTGCTTGTTGACTCTACTTTAACCCAGCAATGTTAACGGAGTGTTTGCTTTATGTTGAAAATTGTAAATGTTACTAGCTAGTCTTTTTGAAGGTACACTAAATGAATCAGGAGGATGCCTCATTTGATTCCAAACTCTTCGAGGAAAGTACTGCCCTGTAGAACCCGGATGAAGACATCTACTGATTCCCAAGAAGAGTTATGTCGAAAATAAGGGAAGCTGATTTACGAAATAGTACGGGTATCATAAAGAGATAATGAACCTTTTACTAACACTATCGATCACTACCAGTTTGTGTGAAAGAATCCTGTTAAATCACTTCGTTCATAAGTATGGGCTCCAAAATAATCCCGTTGTGCTTGCAAAAGGTTAGCATTTGAAATGCCTGTCCGGTAACTATCGTAATAAGTAAGTGAAGCACTTAAACATGGAAACGAAATACCAGAATTAATACCCTCACAGGCAACTTTTCGCAATCCTATTTGATATTCTTTAACCTTTTCAGCAAAATAGGGGGCGATTAATAGATTAGCGAGATTTGGCTGTGCTTGATAGGTTTCGCTTATGACGTTTAAGAATTCTGCACGAATGATACATCCACCACGGAAAATGAGGGCAATATCCTTTAAAGGTAAATCCCATCCGTAAAGTTCAGAAGTCATTTTATATTGTGTGAATCCTTGTGCGTAGGCACAAATTTTGCCCATATATAATGCTTGTCTAACGTACTCAATCCACAAATCTTTATCTAAACTCCGCTGATCCATCTCTGGGCCGGATAGGATAATGTCTGCATAAACCCGTTCCTCTTTTAAAGAGGAGATGTAACGGGCAAACAATGACTCTGTAATAATGGATGATGGGATCCCGGTATCTATTGCTTGAATGCTCGTCCATTTACCTGTGCCTTTTTGCCCTGTTTTATCAAGAATCACATCGATCAGCGGTAAGCCTGTTATTTCATCCTTTTTCCGTAAAATCTCTGCGGTGATTTGGATTAAATAACTGTTCAGTTCACCTTGATTCCATGTTTCAAAGATGTCAGCAATTTCGTTAACAGATAAACCTAACCTTTTTCTTAAAAATGTATAGGCTTCTGCAATTAATTGCATATCTGCATACTCGATTCCGTTATGGACCATTTTCACAAAGTGACCGGAACCTTTCGGACCAATATAAACACAGCAAGGGTCGTCGTCCACTTGGGCTGCTATTTTTGTTAGAATAGGAGCTACTTTTTCATATACGGCTTTATCTCCACCAGGCATGATCGAAGGTCCTTTTAAAGCTCCAACTTCGCCTCCGGAAATACCGATTCCTAAATAACCGATTCCTTTAGACTTCAATTCATCATATCTACGTTCAGTATCTTCGTAATGGGAGTTACCACCGTCCATGATCACATCGCCTGCTTCAAGAAAAGGTACTAATGCACTGATCACCGAATCGATCGGTTTGCCCGCTGTGACCATAAGGAAGATTTTTCTTGGCGTTTCTAAGGAGTGAACAAAGTCTTGAATTTTGTAGTAGGGATGGATTAATTGACCTTCCGTTGTGGCAACAAGATTATCGGTTAAGTCCCTCGTGTAATTATAAACACCCACTTGCTCACCTTTACTAGCCATGTTTAAAGCGATATTACTGCCCATTACCCCTAACCCAATGACACCAATTGTATTGAACATTTTTTCCTGCTCCTTCTAATTAATAGGTAGAAAAAACCCTCACTTATTGACTCAGGAGATTCTAAGAGAATAAGTGGGGGGTTACTGCCCACAAATATTGTTGTTATACGAATAAACTTAGTAATAGAATAAATCCTAATCCAGCTACAGAAACGATTGTCTCAAGCAATGTCCATGTTGCAAATGTTTCTTTCATGCTTAGACCAAAATACTCTTTGAACATCCAGAAACCAGCATCGTTAACATGGGAAGCTATTAAACTACCCGCTCCCGTTGCAAGCACGACTAAAGCAAGATTTACGTCAGATTGTCCTAACATCGGAATAACTAAACCAGCAGTTGTTAAAGATGCAACAGTAGCAGAACCTAAGGAAATACGTAAGATTGCAGCGATGATCCAGGCAAGCAAGATGGGTGATAATGAAGTTCCTTGGAATAGTTCGGCTACATAGTCACCCACGCCGCCATTAATCAATACTTGTTTGAAGGCTCCGCCGCCCCCAATGATTAAGAGCATCATCCCAATATGAGTAATAGCAGTTGAACAAGATTGCATTACAGTTTTGATTGGAATTTTTCTTGCTAATCCCATAGTATAGACAGCAACCAGTAAGGAAATTAACATGGAAGTTGATGCATCACCAATAAAACGGATAGCGGCTAGTAAACCATTATCTTCAAATCCGATTGTTTTTTGAAGTAAAGTAATAATCGTTGCAATAGACATTAAAATAACAGGAAGCATTGCAGTAAATACACTGATACCAAATCCAGGAGTATCTTCTAATTTAAATTCTTTTTGTTCACCTAAAGAGGCAATATTACCCGTTTTCGTAAATGATGCAGGTACGAGTTTTTTGGCAAGCTTAGTAAATATAGGTCCAGCCAAAATAACTGTTGGAATTGCAATAATGAAACCGTAAAGTAAAACCTCACCAATGTCCGCGCCATACTCACCTGCAATAACTGTAGGTCCTGGGTGAGGAGGTAAGAACCCGTGTGTTACGGATAAAGCTGCAGCCATCGGAATACCGAGATAAAGAATAGAAACCTTCAATTGTCTTGAAATGGCGAATACAATTGGAATTAATAACACTAATCCTACTTCGAAAAATAACGCCACACCGATAATGAATGAAGCAGCTACGACCGCCCATTGAATATTTTTTTCACCAAATTTATGAACGAGAGTCATGGCAATTCTTTGAGCGCCACCTGAATCAGCGATCAACTTACCTAACATCGCTCCAAGACCAAAGATTAACGCTAAGTGACCAAGTGTTCCGCCTAATCCGGCTTCGATGGTTTTGACAATTTCATTCAAGGGCATTCCAAGTGCTAAAGCGACACCGAACGATACAATGATTAATGAAACAAAGGTGTTTAATTTGAAACCCATTATTAAAACTAATAATGCTAAAATTCCAATTGTTACAATAACTAATGGCATCGTAATTTCCCCCTGATATTTATCTTGTTAGTGTTTGATTAAGCTTCTTTGATAATTGGCAATCCGTGTATAATCATCTTCTAATACTCTAGATATGTTAATGAAGATCGGCAGTAATTTCCTATATTCTTTCGTTGCTTCTTCGTTTGGTGTGTGTTTGTAGGTACTGCCAACCATTTCAGAAACGACTTCAAATGATTCGATCTTTCCGGTGGCATATAAGCCTAAAATACAAGCACCTAGACAAGAACTTTCGTAGCTTTCTGGAACGATTACTTCAGAATCGAATATATCGGACATCATTTGCCGCCAAACATCTGATCTTGCGAAGCCTCCGGTAGCTTGAATTCGGGTCACAGGACCGTCCATGCATTCGGTTAATGCTAAGAATACGGTGTATAAATTGTAAATGACTCCTTCTAGGGCTGCGCGAATCATATGTTCCTTCTTATGTGACATCGTTAAACCGAAGAATGAGCCACGTACGTCTGGATTCCATAATGGCGCACGTTCACCAGCGAGGTATGGATGGAATAACAATCCATCTGATCCTGGTCTTACACGTTCAGCAATCTTAGTTAATACATCATAAGGATCAATTCCTAGTCTTTTTGCTGTTTCTACTTCTGATGAGGCAAGTTCATCACGGATCCAGCGAAGGACCATCCCACCATTGTTTACCGGCCCGCCAATGACCCAGTGCTTTTCCGTTAAGGCATAACAGAATATTCTTCCCTTTTCGTCTGTTTGCGGCTTGTCAATAATGGTTCGAATGGCACCGCTTGTCCCAATTGTGACGGCAATTTCGCCTTTTCTTATCGCATTTACACCTAGATTAGAAAGGACTCCGTCACTGGCACCAATGACAAATGATGTTTGTGGATCGATACCCATCTGTTTTGCCAAATCTGAATCACAGTTGGTAAATATTTTGGTTGTTGGAACGAGTTCAGATAATTGAGCAGGTGTTATACCAGCAATTTGTAATGCTTCTTCATCCCAATCTAGTGTTTTGAGATTCATCATGCCCATGGCTGAAGCCAGGGAATGATCAACAACATAGTGACCAAAGAACTTTTTGAAAATATATTCTTTAATTCCTATATATATTTTAACCTTGGAAGCGATTTCGGGAAGGTCATTCACAATCCAAGCTATTTTAGTTAATGGTGACATGGGATGAATCGGTGTTCCCGTGCGTTTATAGACTTCATGGCCATTCAACTCATCTTTTATTTTATGTGCCCATGCTTCACTTCGGTTATCTGCCCAAGTGATACAAGGCGTCAGCGGCTGGTCATTTTCATCCATAGCAATGACACTATGCATGGCACTGCTAAATGAAACAAACGATAGCTTTTTGTGTGAATGATGTTTCATTATATTCGAAATGGCTTGTAGGACTGCCTGGAAAATCTCTTCTGGGTCTTGTTCAGCTGTCGACATATCCGGTGTATAAAGCGGGTACCCCATATTTTCTTGTTGGATGACTTCGCCTTTTTCACTAAATAAAACTGCTTTCGTACTTGTGGTTCCGATATCTATACCTAACATATAGTTAGTCATTTTGCTGCACTACTCCTTTCGAGAGCATTCGTTGCGATATCCATAGGTCTTCTACTTTTCCTTGAACATCATCAAAATTGTCATGTAAGGACTTACTCATGAGGTCTCTATCTTTTGTTTGGATCGCTTCAATATAAAGCTCATGATTTTTTATAATCCGTGTAAAGTCTTCATATTTTTCTTTGAAACGCTTACGCATCGACAAAAGAATGAAGCTTTCCATAACGGGTTTTAAATTATTCCAGATCATCAGGATGTATGAATGATTAACTGCACGAATAATCGTTTCATGGAACAAGACATCTTGATATGAAAATTCATCAGCATCACTATATTTGATTGCGACCTTCATCATTTCTAGTATTTTACTAAGTTCCTTTATTAATTCATTAGTGTCTATCTTTACAATCCGTTCAAATACAAACGATTCTATGAGTAAACGGACATCATAAATCTCTTCTATTTCTTTTTCTGATAAACCAATAACAACGGCACCCATTCTTTCTAAACGGATGATATTTTCGGATGCTAGTATTTTTAACGCTTCACGGATCGGTGAGCGGCTTACAGCAAAATCTGCAGCTAATTTATTTTCCGATAATATGGTGCCGCTTTCAATCTCGCCGGAAATAATACGCATTCTAAGCTCGCAGGATACACGATCACCAGCAGAGGCTTTTGAAAGCCATTTGGAGGGATATAGAAATCCATTTGATTCGGTCATAAATTCACCTCTTAATTAATCTAGTATACTTGTATACAAGTATTATATTCTAAATATTTAATTTTGCAAGCGATTTCATTAATTGGGGCTTGTCACTCTCGATATTTGTTGAACAATTGAACCTAAAGCGAATTGGCATATTGATTTTAGTAGGAAGAGGGGATGCGCAGCCCCTCTTCTTTTCTACAATAAACTAGAAAATAAATGGCGGGGTTTATCGAGACATATCAATATAGGGGATATAATTGAGAAGTTCGGGGCCAACGGCGATTGGAAGAAAGACTCGACAGCGAAGTGAGCACAGATGGAACCTGATGTTTAAGGTGCTAAAGGTATTAGTGGAAACGTGGACAAAAGAAATTCACCAGTCTTTTAGAAGGAGATGCATACGATGATTCGAATCTTTGAACCTATAAATGCCTTACATAAGATAGTGGACTATATTTGGGTCGTAGACTTCGACTTTCTCGCTGATGACAATAGAGAAGATATTATTATGCCGCTGGGGTATATCAATATCATTTTCAATTATGGGTCTGCTTATAGACTGGTGGGAGAAGATCAGGAAATGGTGATCCCCAATACGGTTGTGATTGGTCAAATGAAAAGCGCGAAATATGTTCGATATGGACAACAGCTGTATCAAATCGGGATTTCATTAACTCCATTAGGGTTTATACAATTGTTTCATGTGCCCAGCCTCGAATTGGCAGAGCGAATCGTACAAGCCATCGATGTGGACCCTGATCTAGATGAACTGTACCGAATGATGATGAGATTTAAAGATGTGGAGCAACATATCACAGCAATCAATCATTATTTGCTGCATAAAATGGTGTTGAATAAGAAGGATACTGGCCGCATAGAGAAAATGCTTACTTATGTAGAACGAGAATATGAAAACTTGAACATTGTAAGTATGGCAAAATTTTTTAGTATTTCAGTAAGTACGTTGGAGCGTTTCTTCAAAAAACAGATCGGACTGACCCCAAAGGCCTATGGAGATATTGTGAAGTTCAGAAAACATGTTGAGGATGAAGGATTGAGGAAGAATATGCAGCATCGTTACTACGATCAGTCTCACCTCATCAAAACATCCAAAAAATTTGCAGGCAAAACCGTCAAAGAGCTAGAGAAACTGCCACATGAATTAACCCTTCGTTATGTATGGCATGGTCAGAAGTGATGAACACCTGATCATAGATGCTGATTTTTTACAATACATGTTTTTTCCTTCCTGTTAATCTTGAGACACTAACAAATGAGAGGAAGAGATAACGATGCAGGATATTATGATCATGGCAAGTTTACTAGTGTTTTTAAATGTAACATTATTGGCGATATTGGTTCCGGGAGGGCCGATTGAGAATAGAGATTTCTCAAAATTAAAAGGAGGTGTATTTTGGGGGTTTAATCTGTTTCTTATCTTGCTTGGAATTACGTCGTTTATCGTGTGCTATCTCTTGTTGATATCACATCCACATGCCATATTCATGACACAAATCATCGCTGTTTTATACTTTATCGTGTACATTATCGACTTAGCTGGTATTTTTCCAAAATCACCGACTAAAATGTCTAAGCCGCTTATGCTTTTCGAAGTAATTAACACATCAATGGCTATATTTCTCTTCCTCTTTGTGACGGCGATTGGGCATGTCGGTTCGTAAGGACGAGGACCGTGCACGTTGTCTTTAGGGTTTAGCAACGAGGAGGAGCCTAAGCAATCTCAAGAAATAGAAAATAGTAGGTTATGAAATATCGAATATCCAGTTACAAATAGGTAAATATGTATAAATCATTGGGCGTCCGGTAGGGCGCCTTCAATAAAAAAACACTAAGAATTAACTTAGTGTTTTTCGTTATACAAAGGAAAGCCTCAATTGCCCTCAAGAATCCACTTGCTTAGCTCTTTGTCAAAGGTTTGAGGTTCTTCAAACATCGGATTGTGACCACTATGCTCAAAGATCACTTTTTTGACGTGCTTATAGGTTTCATCAACAAAATTCCAAAGTGAAACAGGCGCTACCAAATAGTCATACCTGCCTAAACCGATAAATACTGGTTTGTTGAAGTTAGCGAGTGATTGTATAAGATTCAATTCTGCGAATGCTTCTCCCCACAGATGATCGATAATTGGCATATTCGTATATACATCTTCCCACATGTATGCTGCGTTAAATGTATAGTCATAAAAGCTTTGGGCTCCCATCCGAATACACATGTGAACGAATCGTCGTTCAGGATCTTTCTGAATGTCACTTTCTAACAAAGCAATATCCATCTCGAACTGTCTTTTTCTCTCCGGACTTGCTGTCTCATTAAAAAATGCAAAACTTTGACGCTGTCTTTCCTCGCTATTTGTAGGTGCTGAATTCAATAAGGCAACTTTTTGGACATGGTAGGGATATTTTTTAGCATATTCCAAAGCCATGAAAGCATGTCCTGAATGCCCTAATAAGATGAAATTTGTTAAGTTAAGATCCTGCCTTGCCGTCTCTATATCATCTAATACTTTGTCCAATCTATAATCTTCAGGTTGCAGAGCTCGGGGCGGCTTCAAAAATCCTCTATGATCAAGGAAAATAAACTGGAATGTATCATATAAATCTTCTGAGAATAGTTGAGGATAATAAACACTGCTGCCTATCACCAAAATAGGTTTCCCAGTTCCTTTTACACTATAGTTCAGTTCAAATCCATCGCTATTTATAGTTTGGTATTTATTCATTGTCATCATCCTTTTTTCATATTTACTTTACACATCACTCCTTCCTTTCACGGATTCCATTACATTCTCCATGGAACGTTCTAACATTCCGATCACCTCAAATTTTGTGGCTTGTAATAAATATTATGTTAGCATACATTGCATAGTTAATCGATTACCGTGTTTAGACGAAATCAAGCGGTAAAGCTCTTGATCATTTCGTCATGTCAAGGACGATTCGACCATTGATTTTGCCGTCTAACATAAGATCGTAGATCTCATTAATCTCTTCTAATTTACGTGTCTCAATAATGGTTTTGATTTTTCCTTCCGCAGCGAATTGTAATGTTTCTTGCAAATCTTTGCGAGTGCC
Organism: Paenibacillus etheri; assembly: GCF_001012825.1. Taxonomy (GTDB): domain Bacteria; phylum Bacillota; class Bacilli; order Paenibacillales; family Paenibacillaceae; genus Paenibacillus_AQ; species Paenibacillus_AQ etheri. Next base: position 510,689 of record NZ_LCZJ02000037.1, on the reverse strand, counting down.
GACAATCGAACCGACTACCTTTGTACCATTTAATACCGTATCAAAGATGGGAACATCCATGGATTCAGGAGGCAGCCCAACCATGACGCAGGTACCGCCGCGACGAATGGCACGGTAGGCTTGGTCGAATGCTTTTTTCGCAACTGCTGTACAAACGACACCATGCACTCCGCCGATTTCTTTTTGAATCCAGTCTGCGGCATCTTCTTTTAATGCATTTACAGTTTTGTCTGCGCCAAGTTGTTTGGCAAGCTCCATCTTTTCATCCGACGTGTCGATGGCCACTACGTTCATTCCCATCACTTTTGCATATTGTACCCCAAGATGACCCAAGCCTCCGACGCCGAAAATGGCTACCCACTCACCTGGCTTTACACCCGATACTTTCAAAGCTTTATAGGTCGTAACGCCAGCGCAAAATAAAGGTGCGGCTTCAATGAAGCTTAGATTATCAGGAACTTTCACTACATAATCGGCAGCTGCCACACAATATTCTGCATATCCGCCATCTACGGAATATCCAGAATTTTGCTGATCCAGACAAAGAGTCTCTCTTCCTGTAAGACAATACTCACAATGACCGCAGGCTGAGTACAGCCACGGAATTCCTACTCGGTCTCCTACCTTTAAGTGAGTAACTCCTTCACCTATTTCTTCAATAATCCCAACGCCTTCATGTCCGGGAATAAGAGGGAGCTTTGGTTTGACAGGCCAATCGCCATGAGCAGCATGCAAATCAGTATGACACACTCCGCATGCCTGAATGTGGACAAGGATTTCTTTGTGTCCGGGTTTTGGTTTAGGTACTTCTTGTATCTCTAACTTTTCTTTGAATTTCTTTACTACAGCGGCTTTCATCAGCATACTCCTTTAGTTTTTTGCTTTTCAGAAAGTAGTATGTTCATGAAGCTTACTTTAAATTCTTGTGGAGGAAGAAGGTATGAGAAGCCCTTCCCATAAAATACAAAGAGACTTTTATCACTGATTAACACTCACATCGCAAGTAATATGTTAGAATATCAGAACAGCTTTACTGCGTTACCGCTTTATCAACTTCATAATTCACGAGCTATGATGGCTAAGGATTACACTTTAGCAGGAGCAGCTTCTGGAGAGACTGCGGAAATTCCGCGGCGCCGAAGGGTTCACAATCTCAGGCAAAAGGACAGAAGAGTACTGAATATGTATTTGTCATGCTGATCGCCATCAGTAGGGCAAATATTATTTGATATTCTTACGATCTGGGAGATTGGATGACATCCAATCTCTCTTTTTTATTCCAATTTATTGTACTCACAAGGGGGAACTAGGTATGGCACAACCAGAATTAAAGAGAGAGCTGGCCAATCGGCATGTTCAACTTATCGCTATTGGCGGCACCATCGGTACAGGATTATTCTTGGGATCAGGCAAGGCGATAGAGAAGGCAGGCCCATCCATCATGATCACGTATTTAATCGTGGGTATTGCTGTGTTTTTTGTGATGAGAGCACTGGGAGAACTCCTATTATCTAAGGCGGGCTATCAATCGTTTACGGATATTGCTGAAGACTACCTTGGATCACGGGTCGCATTCATTACCGGTTGGACTTATTGGTTTTGCTGGATCATGACGGCTATGGCTGATGTCATCGCTGTTGGCGTATATGTACAGTATTGGTTTGATATCCCGCAGTGGGTTCCTGCCATCGCCTGTCTGGTCGTGTTATTAGGACTTAATCTATTAACTGTAAAGAGCTTTGGCGAACTCGAATTTTGGTTTGCTTTAATAAAAGTAATCACGATTCTCGCCTTAATAGGCCTTGGAGTCATTTTACTGATCATAGGCTTTAAGACGGATGCAGGATCGGTGACGGTACGAAACCTATGGGAGCATGGGGGATTTTTTCCGAACGGCATATCAGGCTTCTTATTTTCTTTTCAAATGGTTGTATTTGCTTATGTCGGTGTGGAATTGGTGGGGGTGTCGGCAGCGGAAACAGCGGATCCGGAGAAAAATATCCCGTCGGCGATTAATAAAATTCCTTTACGGATTCTATTCTTCTATGTTGGTGCGCTTTTCGTCTTGCTATGCATTAACCCTTGGACGGAGCTAAGTCCGGCAGAGAGTCCTTTTGTAAAAACCTTTACTTTAGTAGGGATTCCAATTGCCGCAGGGATTATTAATTTTGTCGTATTAACTTCAGCCGCTTCCGCTTGTAATAGTGGGATGTTCTCGACAAGCCGAATTCTCTATAATTTGAGTAGAAACGACCAGGCGTCACCTCATTTGGGTAAACTAAATAAAAACCATGTACCAGGCAACTCGTTATTCATTTCTACAATTGTCATATCTGTAGGGGCTCTTTTAAGTAAACTTATTCCGGCGCAGGCTTTTGGAATCGTAACAACGATTAGCGCCATTTGTTTTATATGGGTGTGGGGCATTGTGCTCATCTGCCATATTAAGTATAAGAAAACCCGGCCAGACTTACAGGCGAAGTCCAAATTCAAAGCACCGTTCACGCCGGCTATTAATTATGTTGTCTTAACCTTGTTCGCTGGGATTCTGATCATCATGCTATTCGCTGGAGAGACACGCCCGGCTCTATTATGTACTCCATTATGGTTTATTTTATTATTCATCTTGTATTCGATTAGAAGCAAAAGGGGGAAAAGTAATCAAGCTTGAATTAGGCTAACATCAAGTGGGGGTAAGTCTAGTGTTGATCGCAACTTAGGGTTGCGGGGCTGCAACTAAAGCTTTCTTTACTTCTGCATGCGATTAATCCAATATAGGCTTATGAATTGTAGAAAGGTCGTTGCTGCCATGATTTTTGGGGAGAAGTTAAAAACGGAAAGAAATAAAAAAGATTGGTCACAAGAAGAACTGGCCGAGAAGCTGTTTGTAAGCCGACAGTCGGTTTCGAAATGGGAGAATGGTCAAAACTACCCAAGCATTGAAATCATTATTAAAATAAGCGATCTTTTTGGGGTAACTATCGATGAGTTACTAAGGAGTGATGAGGAGTTGACCAAAAAGGTGATAAAAGAAAGCAGGAAATTGGCTCACCCGAAATTAAAGTTTCTATTTGATGTCTTCGTAATAGCAGGCATTATGCTGTTAGTGATTAAACTCTGTGTCCTCTTTCTGAACAAAGTAACGGCGCTAGAGATTTCATTGAGTGGCGGGTCTTTCTTTTGGAACTTTGGTTCTTTGATTTTAATGGTTGGCGGAGGAATAGGCTCCAGCATACTGAAAGAAAAATATAAAAAAGAGTAAGCTGGAGAGCTGAGAATAGCTAAGAGGATAACGTAAAAGGACAGCTGATCGCTGTCCTTTTGACGTTCCACTTTATGAGGTTATTCCTTGCTAACTAGGTTTGCTTTCTTTTCAATTGTGATCTTGCTTTTCATCGGCATAAATAATGTTATAACAAACGCGGCGACGGATAAAATCATCATAAAGTAATAGGCGTCACTAGCTCCTAAAATCGATGCAAGGGATTTAAGGACCTCAGGAGTAGTAGAGGGATTGCCCTGCATCACTGTGGCCGCATGACTTGTTGCCTGCACAGTATAGATCGTAATTACTACAGCAGTACCGATGGCTCCGGCAATTTGGCGAACGGTATTGTTCACTGCTGTACCATGCGTGCCGAGTTGTTTGGGCAGTGCATTTAGTCCAGCCGTATTGAGTGGCATAGTAATAAAGCTTAATCCAATTCGCAGACCAATGGTACGAATCATTAGGTACATATACGTTGTAGATTCAGATAGATCGGTTACCGCCCACATAGATGGAATAATAAAGAGTAAACCAATCATGAACAGCGGCTTAGCACCGAAACGGTCATATAATTTACCGGTGACGGGTGACATGAACGCATTTACGAGCGCCCCCGGCAATAAGAGTAAACCTGCATCAAATGCTGTAAAACCACGGCCATTCTGCAGATAAATAGGCAATAGAATCATATCTGCGTACATCATCATGGTAATTAATACGTTAATAAGAGACGTTATCGTAAAGACTTTATTTTTGAAGACAGACAGGTTTAGCAGTGGGTCATCAGACTTGATTTGTCGAAGACAGAATACGGCCGTTACAGCGATCCCAATCCCTAAGGTAAGGATCACTATTACATCGTCCCAGCCTTTACTGCCTGCACTACTGAAGCCGTACAATATTAAGCCAAATCCGACCGTTGATAAAAGAACACTTACCACATCAAGCTTCGACTTAGACGTCTCGGATACATTCACTAAATATTTGAACGCCAACGCTATAACAAGGATGACAAGTGGGATGAGGCCGATAAATAACCAGCGCCAAGAGTGATATTCGACAACGAATCCCGCGAGCGTCGGTCCAATAGCAGGAGCAAATATCATTGCCAATCCAAGCAGTCCTATAGCACTGCCACGTTTCTCAACGGGGAAGATCGCAAGCACCACGCTCATCATGAGCGGCATTATAATGCCAGCACCAGCAGCTTGGATCATCCGACCGATTAAGAGTAGACTAAAGCTCGGTGCTGCTGCGCAAATGATCGAACCAACTAACAAAAATGACATGGCACTTATAAATAATTGCCGTGTTGTAAAGCGTTTCATTAAGTAGGCCGTAATCGGAATCAATATCCCGTTGATCAGCATAAATCCTGTTGAAATCCATTGTACGGTTGTTGCCGTGACATCAAATACATCCATTAGATTACTTAAGGCCACATTTAAAAGTGTCTGATTGAGTGTAGATAAGAAACAACCAAAGATTAGGATGGTTAGTAAGATCCCTTTATTTATTTTCTTAGTGTCTTCTTGCACTGTGCAGTCCTCTCTTCATTGCTTTTTAGACAGAGTGTCAATAAAATAAATCATATCAGCATTTAAACAGTATTCCTATTTGCAATTTTATTGAAAATGTCGACTAATCGACAGATTGGGTAAATTAGTTGATGAAGTGCCATATAAACGATAATAGAGGGATGAAATGACTGAACATAAAAGAGTTGACCCACGAGCCATCCGCTCAAAAAAGATGCTCAAGAACGCTGTTTTTTCATTATTGGCCGACAATGTGGAGATTTCTCAATTAACCGTCCAAAAAATCGCCAACCGTGCCGAACTGAATCGTGCAACGTTTTATTTGCATTATGAGGATATTAACGATTTATTGCGCCAGATCGTACATGAAATCTTTGATGACCTGTCCATGAAGGTTGAACCGCTATTACAAATGAAGAGCAACAACGAATTGGAGCAGTTGGTTACATTTTTAAATTATTTTTATGAATATCGGAAAGTTTTTGCTGTATTGGTTGAGCACAAAGGCTTCAAAAACCATTTGACCAATCTGTTAAGGAATACTATCGAAAAACGGAGAACCGCGAGAAACTTAGATCCCGCTAAAGAAGTAGTCTCCGTTGATATTATTGCAGCATCACTACTCGGGATTATTATGTGGTGGATTAAGGATGGCAGCCAATATAGCCCAGAATACATAGCGGGTCAAATTACCTTGATGTATAAAAGAAGGTATGTAACCGGTTAGGTTCAAGGTGAGAGTTCAATCGGGATTAGAATTAAAGAAGATCCATCAGGTTATCTGCGCCATCCACAATGGAACGCCTTGTTTTGAATATAGAATGATACGGTATCTAGATGGAGACTTTTTTTTCTGTGCAGGAATGTGCGAGTTCTTTTAAATCCATGATTTTGTCGTTGACCAGTTGAGAGGAGGACCTGCGCTACAAAAGAAGAGGACAAGGAAAGGAATTTTAATTTAAAAAAGAACCCTAAACTTTTGGTTTTAGGGTTCCAATTATGAACTAACAACGTAATTTATTTCGTCGTTTTTCGTCCTACGAATACCCAGTACAGAGATAAACTGAAAAGGGTAATGAATACGAGAACGAATAGGATATTACTAAACATCGAAGCATCCGAATTGCTCGTAATTCCTAAGAAGCTTCTTCGCATGGCGGAATGGTCCATCATAGCTGCTGTATAGGCAATTCCGATTGACATCGCGACATTCAGTGTTAAATTGAAAAATCCGACGGCTGTACCTGTTTTTTCTTTTTCAATCGTACGAATACAAGAATCAAGTATTGGTGCATACATGAATGCAAATGAGCTAGAGAATAACACCATGGAGATCACGAATACAACAACCGAAGTTTGTATAAAGAATGCGCCTAATAATAAGCTTACCACTATACAAGACATCGCGATTGTAATACATTGCTTGCTTCCTAAGAACTTCGCAAATTTTCCAGAAAGAGCCCCGACTAGAGTGGCTCCTATATAGCCTGGAATCAATAATAGTGAAATGGTATCTAGCTTCAGACCATAAATCTTTTCAAGTAAGAATGGAAATAAGAAAATATATGCTAACTGCACAGAGTAAATTACAAAAGCAACGCCAAGCAATGAGATAAACTGTTTATTTTTAAAGAATGATATTCCAATAAACGCTTTGGAGTTCTTACTGATATAAGTAAGGAATAATGTAATTGCAACAATAAACAAGAGAAGGTACATCCAATTGAAATCGGTGATATACAGTAGTAGGGATGCTGAAATGGTTCCCACTAGAAATAATCCTAATACATCAACATGACTGTTTTTCGCTTCTTCCTTAGGGAGATATTTTAAAATAAATGGAAGGGTGAAAAGTGTTACTAAAGAAACTAAAAACAGCATTGTCCAATGGAAATACGTAGAAATATAGCCTCCAGTTAATGCACCAATAAGCTGTGAAAGAGCAAAACTGCTTGTACTTAATCCCAAAAATTTCTTTTGTTCATTTGCAGGTAAATGTTTGGTTACAAATATAACATATAATGTTTCAGCTGATGCTAAACCTGCCGTTTGGATCAATCGTGAGATAACAACGAGTAAAAACGAATGTTGGAAAACATATCCCATGACTGAACCGACACATATTAAAATGATACCAGCGGTAAAAAGTTTTCTGAAACTAATGGAATCCGCCAAAGCTGCGTAAACAACCGCCCCAATCCCAATCACAAGGCCAGCTAGGGTTGCTTGCCAGCTGACGGTTGTCGCTGAAATGTTAAAATCTTTTGCCATATCAACAGAAATAATCTTAAATGAATTATCAATGATCAAGCATAGTAGAAATAATAGCAAGGTAATAGGTACTGCTTTCTTAAAATTATATTCCTGCGGTTTCTTCATGCATACATCTGCAGTTGTAGTAGACATAGGTGTATTCTTCTCCTTTGTTGTTTGCTTCTAATGATGTTGAATAAGGTAGCGCTTCCATGAATACCCCAAAATAATTACTCTTTGATTGCGATTTCATAGTCATTCATGATAACTTTTTGGATCATACAACATTGTATAGTTGTCTAACAACTTGTATATTCTTTAACAAAGAGAATATTACCACACCTTTATCTCACTGACAACCTTTTAAAATTTGTCTTTTTTGTTACAGAAAGGGGTTCTCCTGAAAGTTGGTTTTCTTACGAATGAGTCAGTCTCGTCTTCATTCTAATGCTTCTAAAATTAAAAAAATGGCAAGCCTCCGGTTTATTGAAGGCTTGCCATTTGACGTTTTCGGTCCATTGTGGCTTGCTTTAAGAGATGATGGGCAGCGCATGCCCTTCATTCGGTTATTTAGATGTTTTAATCCTAATTTGACTAAATTGTATGGGTATATAGTATTTATTATAAACAACAGGGTACTTATCGCTGATATATACACTTTCTAAAATTAAATCACATTCCTCTCCGTAGGAAAGTTGGTATTTTAATGACGGAGTATTGACGGAATTAGAACGTTTAATTTCAATGGTGGAGGAATTAGCTAGTTCATATACCTTCTCCTCCAACATGTCCAGTACTTCCTTTTCGTTTTGTAAGTCAAGATTTAATTGAGAAACGGCTTCGATTGGCATCATCGTAAAAGCAAAAGCTACGATCTTATCGTTACTTTTATACCAGCGTTCCAACGCAACAACTGCAGTCATTTCTCGATTTAATACTTGTATGGCATAGTCGGTTGATAGGTCAATTCGGAAAATAAGTTCGATATCATCTATGTTTCCCGTATAGCATTTATATAGAGGATTCCCCAACTTCTCCAATCCATCCATACTTTCATTCTGATGAAATTTGGTAATGAAATTTCCTTTTCCCTGGATATTTTTAACCAATCCATCTTCCTTCAAAAGTGCCAAAGCATGTCTCAATGTCATTCTGCTTACACCTAATTTTTTGGCCAATTCGGGTTCTGTTGGAAGCTGGCTGTCGGGAGGAAATATTCCTTCCATGATTAATTTATACAATTGGTCATACACAATGACGGATAGTGGTTTTTTTTGTTTATTGAGTTCATGAAGTTTATTGATCATTGTCTTATACCCCTACAGTTTTTTATTCATGAGTTATAAATTCCATTTCTTCTCGTTCTTCTTTTCTTGAATCTATTGTAACTTACTTTTCTAGGGAAATGTAGATGCTAGACAATTACGTCGAATAGATTAGGTGTCATTAAATCATCATATTGATAAATTAATGGGATAATGTCTACTTTCCTTTGAAGTACTGTTAAAAATTCAACCAAAAGGACGGAGGGAATTTAAATCCCTATTTTGTATTTTCTCAATTAGCCAATTATCAAAATCTATTGCTTCTTTAATAGTTCAGTAGCATTTCGCTCCGATACTCACTCGTCTGAATCAGCCGATTAAACGTCATACGGAATTTGGTAACCTGTTGCTTAATATTCCCAGAGATTGTAACGGTGAATTCAAGCAGCAAACCGTTGCTCCGTACAGCGTCCATCATTATGAGCATAGATAAAAGAGGCTGTCCCAAAAGCCGTAAAACGGCTGAGGTACTTTTGTATCGTTAGTTGTGTGAAGGCTGCGACATGAGTGAAATTTAATTCAGGACTAGTGATATTCCGACAAATACAACATATTTTCTACAAAAAACCGATATATACAGTAGGAAAGTCCTATCGTTTTACAAGAAGGAGGAGAAATGTATGAAAACTCAAAAACGTTTTAAAGGGGCGAAATGGTTAGGAAGTTTATTATTAAGTTTAAGCCTATTTACTTTGTCCAGTATTTCATTCGCTGAAGCAAACGTACCTAATGACATTGATGCTGGAATCGCAGGCCTAAATTATAATCGTCATGAAGTTTTGGCCATAAATGGTGATCGAATTAGTAGTTTTGTTCCCAAAGAAGGTACCCAGTCCAATGGAAAATTTATCGTGGTTGAACGGGATAAAAAATCACTCGCAACCTCACCCGTAGATATTTCCATTATTGATTCGATCACGAATCGCACGTATCCAGGTGTAATACAGCTTGCAAATGAGGATTTTGCGAATAATCAGCCTAGTCTGGTTATGGCCGCGAGACAACCATTAGATATTAGTATTGATCTACCTGGGTTGAAGAGTGAAAATACAATTGCGGTTCAAAATCCAAATTTCAGCAGTGTTTCTGGTGCCGTTGATCAGCTCGTGTCGACTTGGGTTGACAAATATTCAGACACACATACGCTGCCTGCAAGATTACAGTATGCAGAATCGATGGTGTACAGCAAAAATCAAATTGCTAGTGCACTTAATGTGAATGCACAATACCTTAACAATACGCTCGGAATCGACTTTAACGCAGTAGCAAGCGGCGAGAAAAAAGTGATGGTGGCTGCTTATAAGCAAATCTTTTATACCGTAAGTGCGGCTATTCCTAACAATCCATCGGACCTTTTTGATAGCAGTGTGACGTTTGCTGAATTAGTCCGTAAAGGGGTAAGTAATGAGGCTCCGCCACTGATGGTATCCAACGTAGCTTATGGCAGAACTATTTACGTCAAATTGGAGACAACCTCGAAGAGCAGTGATGTACAGACTGCATTTAAAGCAATGCTCAATAATCCTAACATACAAGCTAGTGGTAGTGGACAGTACAAAGATATTTATGATGAAAGCTCATTTACAGCTGTTGTATTAGGCGGCGATGCACAAACACATAACCAAATCGTCACGAAAGACTTTAGTGTCATCCAAAATGTAATTAAGGATAATGCACAATTTAGCAGTAAAAATCCAGCATACCCCATTTCATATACTAGTGTCTTCTTGAAAGACAATTCCCTTGCGGCTGTTCACAACAATACGGAATATATAGAGACTAAAACGACAGAATATACTAAGGGTAAAATAACGCTTGATCACAGTGGTGCATACGTAGCTCAGTTTGACGTATCTTGGGATGAATTTTCATTTGATGCAAATGGACAAGAAATCATTACACATAAAACATGGGAAGGAAGTGGTCGAGATAAAACAGCGCATTTCTCGACAGAGATTCCACTTCCTCCTAATGTCAAGAACATCAAAATTTCCGCCAAAGAGTGTACAGGTCTTGCGTGGGAGTGGTGGAGAACCGTGATTGATGAAACGAACGTTCCATTATCCAGCAATATCAAAGTTTCGATTGGTGGTACGACGTTATATCCAACAGGTTCGATTAGTCAATAATGATTAATGATAGGGGTTGTCTCAAAAGCCATGAAAGTGGCCGAGGGACAGCCCCTTTTTTGTGTGGAGCAGCCGAGGGGTGTGCTGAAGCGTGATATCAGTTCATGGCGTGTCTCCTCCACGATGATTATAGATAAATCCGCGCACCACCTCTTAGTTGTATACCTGAACAATGGTTACAAGCACTAGCGTCAGCCAAAAAGAAAGACTTTTCGAGCATGTTTTCTTTCGGGTTACTTCGTCATGTCAAGGACGATTCGACCATTGATTTTTCCTTCTGCAGCGAATTGTAATGTTTCTTACAATTCTTATGGATGCTGCATTTTCGGCAGTGTTATACCTCAAAAGAAACCAGTCCGGCAGTCTCATAATCCACGATGACAAAAACATCCTTAATGTGAATTTCAAAAACATCCAATGTGTCGCCAATAGCTGAGAGCGTCTCATCATATCCCGGAATTTTTTGGATAAATAGGTCCTTGACCTCATCTATGGTGTACCGGCTCTTATGTACAACTGCATGATTGGAGCGCGCATGCGGTACGGAAGACAAGTTAGAGGGGACGGTTGTGAAGGCAACATTGTTATTTAGAGCAAACTCCGTCACCTTCTGATTCTCCCTGTCTGTCGCAAAATAAAGGATTCCTGGCTTGCTGGCATCATAGCAGAAGTTGACAATCCTAACATTGGGTACGCCTGCTACCGCTGTTGCTAGAGCAATTTCATTGGTCTTGTCCAATGTGTGGTAAAATTCGTTCTTGTAATCCAATTATAGTTCCTCCTTAATATTTGATAAAGTTAGTATAGCAATGTATCGCTGACAGCTTTTATGTCAGTCATAGTATATAAATTTCAGGGGGATGATTATGAAGCTGGAACGAATGATTGCTATCATTATGCTGCTCTTGCAACGAGAGAAGATGGGTGGAAAAGAGCTAGCCGGGCTATTCGAAGTTTCACTTAGAACGATTTATCGTGATATTGAAACCATTAATCAAGCAGGTATTCCGATTGTGACCAGATCCGGTGTAGGAGGGGGCATCGGGATCATGAATGAGTATAAGATAGAAAAAGGTTTTTTTACCGTCAAGGACATAACCGCTCTACTGATGGGGCTTGGCTTTATATCCAATACATTATCAGGTGAGGAAACCACTGCTCCCCTGGCCAAAGTAAAAAGCTTTATCCCGGAGGATAAACAGCATGAAATTACGCTTAAAGCCAACCAAATCTCTTTTGACTTATCCGCTTGGCTGGGCAGCAATGATCTGCAGACCAAAGTTGAAGTGATTCGAACAACCTTGGAGCATTGCAGCATACTGTCTTTTATGTATCAAAGCGCTAAAGGAGACAAGGTCATGCGGACCCTTGAACCTCATCGTCTGTTATTGAAAGAAAATCATTGGTACGTGCAGGGGTATTGTTTAAATCGGCAGCAATTCCGGGTATTCAAGCTATCCCGTATATCTGAACTGGAGAGAACGGAAGATCGTTTTGTTATGCGTGAAATTCCTCCGGCTTTTTCAGAGTTTACAGATACCATGTCCAGGAAAATGCAAAAAATAAAATTGCAGCTAGATCATTCCATCCTAGACAGGTTGTTGGATTATTGCGGAGAAGAGAACATTACTCCCCTCGGCAATGGTCAATTCTATGCTTATTTTGATTTTATTGAAGATGATTATGGTTACGGAATCCTAATGAGCTTCGGGGATAAATGCCAATGCATTGAACCTGAGCATGTGCGCAATGAAATGAAGAGACGGCTCAATGATTCAATAAGAGCATATTATTGAAATACAAAGCAATTAACGCGATTAAACGGTCCTGGTCCTAATTTAATTGGATTTAGGCCGTTTTATTATATCTTCAAGTAAAGATGGCTTAACCTTGAGCGAAGCGTTCGAGGGGGAGGTTTTTATATTATTTAAAGCTCTTATATATGTGATGGTTATATGAAAAATGTAATCTTTAACATTTTACGACAATATTCACCTTACTTTTACATGGAAGGTATGATATATTCTGGTCGAATATGGATAACACAAAAGTGAAAGGGAGAATGCGTATGGAAGCGCTGGTATGGACATCTAATCATAAGCTGGAGCTCTGCGAACGGGAAGAACCGCAGATTGTAGCCCCAGATGAAGTTAAGATCCAGATTGAGATGACAGGTATTTGTGGAACAGATCTAGCGGTCGTAACCGGTAAAGAGGAAGGAGTGCCAGAGGTTATTCGCGGTCATGAGGCTGTGGGGACTGTAATCGAAATTGGCAGTAATGTTGACCGTGTTAAGGTGGGGGACCGAGTAGTTATCGATCCGAATCAAAGCTGCAATGAATGTTATTTTTGCTTGAAAGAACAGCCGCACCTATGTACGGGCTCCGATGGAAATGGGATGCCTATTGCTGGTTTGAATCGAAATGGGACGTTCACTTTTTTTTACTCTACTGCACAAACGTTTGCACACCTTCTACCTGATCATATGAGCTGGGAGACGGGGGTGTTAATTGAGCCACTTGCCTGTGTGCTGCACAACTTCAAAGAAGCTAATGTCACAGCAGACGATAAGGTGCTCATTCTTGGATCGGGCCCAATGGGACTGTTAAGTCAAATGGTGAGTAAATCAAAAGCTGCGCTTACAGTAGCCACTGAAATTAATCCCTATCGGCTGGCTTTTGCCAGAGAAATCTCAGATTTTGCTCTTACACCTTCCCAATTAAATCAAGCTACCGTAGACGAAATCTGCGCGGGACATAAGTTTGATGTGATTATCGATACGGTGGGCACTCAGCTCGAAGTGGCGGAGGAATGGATTGAACGTGGAGGGCGCATCGTTCCTTTCGGTATTAATGCGAAGTATCGGTACACCTTTTCCCCTACCAAATTCGTACAGCATGCCATCAAAATTATCGCAGCAGGCGAATACCGCTACATGTTCGAGGAAGCTTTGCGGTTTGCCGCTGAGACACCTGAACTGGAGAAACTGGTGACCAGAAAAGTTAAGCTCAATCAGCACGAAGCAGCAATAAACGAGTTGATCGGCTATGAATTGAACTCTTTGAAGGTGGTTGGGAGTGATACCGTAAAGACGGTTTTTGTTCCCTAAACGTAGAACTGCAATCAACGAGAGGTGGATCTGTTAATGAGCAAAGAAAGCAAATTCAGACTAGTTCAGGATTACTTGTCTACACACAAAGATAAAGACGTAGCGCCAATTTGGATACCTGCTGTGTGGAATGAGTGCGAATTTGAGCGTGTTCTCTACGAAAGAGACGGTGAAATTTGTGTACATCCGTATGATTTTATGACAGAGCATTTGAAGTATTTAGACAAGCTTTCGTGGAGGTATATGCTCAAGGAACGCACGAATTTAGACGACAGCGCGATCTATTCTTCGTTAATTCGTTATTCGACGGCTTGGGATTACAACCATGATGGAACAATCGAGTCTGGTACTTTTTTAAGATTCCTTATTCTTCTGCCGCTGCTAAAGAAAATGGGCATCAATATTCTGTACATGCTTCCAGTAAACCAGTACAGCAAGTTAAATCTGAAGGGAGATATCGGGTCACCTTACGCTGTGCAATCGTTATTCCACTTGGATCAGAACCTACACGATAGCCTGCTGGATGGTATGGAGGAGTTTACGATCCACGATGAGCTCAGCGCTTTGGTAGAAGCTTGTCATTTGCTTGATATTAAGACTGTTGTTGATTTCATTCCCCGTGTAACGGCGAAAAACAGTGCATTTATTACCGAACATCCTGAATGGGTGTATTGGATCAAAATGCAGGAATTAGAAGGCTTTGCACCGCCATCGATTCCCGAGCTTGGATTTTTTGAGGAGTGTACACCTGACAAACTGGAGGCGGTCTACCACAGCCAGGAGACCGCAGCATTTCTGCGGAAGTTCTCGCCGCCACCCAATGAACTTCATCCAATCCTTTGGCAGCAGTTAAAAGAAAGAGCTGCTAAAACTGGAGATGAACTATTAACTTTGGTGGAGCAAGAAATGGGGATAACGACTGCCCCGGCGCATTCGGATTGGATTAACGATGTGCAGCCGATTTGGACAGACATTACGTTCTTGCGTCTTTACAAGGATTTCTCTCCCCAAGTGAGACATCTTATAAGTTCGGATCAGGCACCATATGTTCTTTTTGATACGATTAAATGCAATGACTACCCGGGAGAGGAACCCAATCTGGAGCTGTGGGATGTTCTGGAGGAGGCCGTACGGTTTAATCTCGAAAAGTATGGGATTGACGGCTTTCGCATCGACATCGGACATGTGCTACCTATTCCGTTGTTGACTCGAATCTTTGACACGATTAAAGAGATGAATCCGAATGCGATCTTGATCAGTGAAGACTTGTTTAACCGCAACCACAAGAAGGCAGCGAGCACCGGTTATAACATTATGCTTGGCAGCGGATGGAACGTCATGACTCAGATTACGAAGGAGAACCTGGTTTCATTCTTAGAGGAGCTGCCTGAGTTAAATCTTCATGTGTTCGCCTGTGCAGAAACAGCAGATACGCCTCGGATCACGAGCCGTGGCGGTGTCGAGGTTGCTCGGATGATCGCGGTATTTAATCAATTTCTTCCGAACGCAATTCCTTACGTGACGACGGGTTATGAAATGAATGAGGAACAGCCCCTTAACTGTGGTCTTGGCGACAACACGAACGGTGAGGAGATTTCCCGCGCTTTTTTTAATGTCATGCAAATTAATTGGACTAATCCGGCACCGATGCTGCCGCTGCTGACGGAGCTAAGTGAATTCAAGAAAGATTGGCCACAGCTAGTGAAGCCAGAAAACTTTTTCGTGGCTCAATCTCCGGAAGGAACAGTTCTGTACGGGTATATGCACGGGGAGCGGACACTTCTGTGCTGCTTTAACTTGAGTGCGGATACTTCCTGCCAAGTCGACCTGAAGGTTGCCGTACCTGGCCGTAACCCAATGTTGGTGGCACTGGATAGTTCTTTAACAGGCAGCAGTGTAGGTCAGACGTTAGACAGCTTACTACTTGCACCAAATCAAGCTTTAGTGCTCGTAAACAATCATAGACAAGTTAGTTAAGGGAGAGAGGCAGCGATGGAAAAGAAGAACAAAGAAATCGTGTTATGGCATGAGTTTGACGGTCCAGGAGATACGTCGATTGAGGTGTTGGAGGGAATTTGCAAGCTGTATACAGAGCGCTTCGGCGTACAAATTACGCCCCAAGTGATGAACATTACGGAGTTGACTGCGCGCCTTAATCAAATTAAGGACACTCATCAAGGTCCGCATCTGGCGATGGTTCCTGCGGATATGTCCTCCTATGTTGAGAATGGCCTTTACTCTGAAGTACCGGGCTGGCTATTTGATGATGCACTGACTGAAGGGGCACTTTCAACGATGCAACTGGATGGTGTTCAGTATGGTATCCCGGTATTGCGGGGTAATCATTTGGTTGTGTATTACAATCCGGAGATTTATGCCAGTGCGCCGACGACATGGGACGTGTTCGAAGAGGCAGCAGAGAGGTTGTCCGCTCAAGGCATCATACCGATTGGAGCAGATTTACAGCAGGGTTATTGGTTTATTCCGTTTCTTACAGCTTTCGGTGGTTGGCCTGTTCAGCATGGAAAGCCGAATATCGTAACCCCTGAAATGAAGCGAGCACTTGAGTTCATCCATGACAAGATGGATCAAGGCGTGCTCGTCAGTCTCGACGGTTCCACAGGACTGCTAGAGCAGTTTATTGACGGTAAGATTGGCGCCATTATTTGTGGTGAGTGGATTTATAACCATCTGGACAAGCAGATGAACAACAGGCTTGCGGTCTGCCAGCTTCCGGTCATAGAAGGCCAGCAATCGCTATCCATGTCTTCTTCTATCGGCCTGATTTACCCGAATCATTCGTTAACGGCGGAGGAGCGGGAAGATATCTTGTCGTTCACGCATTTTATGCTGAGTGATGAGTGCCAAACCATGTGGACGCTGGGTGTGCAACGGATTCCGGCTCAGGAAGAGGTGCTGAACCGTCTAGCTGCCTCTGCTACCCCTAACAAAAAAATGATTTTATCGCTGTTGGATCACGCACGGCCGATGCCGACTTACCCCTTCATGATCCATGTATGGGAGGCGCTAAATACGGGACTGACCGAGCTGCCCTTAAGCAATCCTGAACAAGCATTGAAAAAAATAGAACAGACCATCCAAGCATCCTGGGGCGCATATAAAAGCTAAAGAGAGACGGGGAGAAGACAAATGAAAACAACGATATTCAGCCAAATTTCGATTGACGGTAAGCTAACTATGGGAGCAGGTAATTCGAGTAAAGAGCTTTTTTCTTTGTTTTCCAGTGAGGATATGGAATTCATTCATTTATTCCGGGGGAATGTGCAGGGCATTATGGTTGGCAAAAATACAATCCTGACGGACAATCCCTTTCTTACTAATCGGTACGAGGAGAATAAAAATCCAATCCGGATCATTCCGACAACCACCTTGGATATTCCGCTGGATAGCAATGTGCTCTCGGATGAGGGGAGGACGATTATTGTCACAACCGAGAAAGGACGGGATGAATATAAAATCAGGCAGATCCGGGAAAGAGGGAAGGAGTGCCTCATCTGCGGTGAGGATAAAGTCGATTTCGTGGAGCTTGAACGTCAGTTGGAAGACAACTTCGGGATTACCAGCTTGATGGTCGAGGGCGGCGGCTTTTTGAACTGGCATATCTTCGATCAGGACATCGTCGATGAAATTATATTGATGCAGCTTCCGATCATCATAGGCGGTTCCACGAACATTACTTTAGTGGATGGAGACGGGTATCAGCAATTGTGCTTTGCGAAAAAGTTCAAGGTTGTAGAAATTCAGCCAAAAGATAATTATACGCTCATGCGCTACAAAAAAGTGATATAACCTCACACGAAGTCATAGACTGCCAATGGCTATGGACGCGGTAAAATCGAGAATATGGGGGTTGTGAATGATTCATGTCAGAGAAAGAGAACTTCTACAAAAGTGTGTATAAAATAGCTGTACCCGTTACGCTTCAAAGCTTACTGATGGCATTGCTCAATTTGACGGATCAGTTAATGGTAGGGCAGCTTGGAGATGTGGCGATTGCCTCGGTGGGGATGTCCACCAAAATATATGGGATCATCGCGGTTGTCTTGGCTGGTTTATCGACGGGTGTATCCATTTATGCAGCCCAGTTTTGGGGGAACAAAGATTCCAAAAGTGTCTCTCAGGTGCTGGGCCTCGGACTGATCGTCGGCTTCGCGTTTTCGTTTTTATTTTCTGCGGCTGTCTTCATCGATTCGCCGCTTTTTCTGAGCATGTTCACGACAGATGCGAATGTAATAGATAATGGGTATATCTTTCTGCAAATCATGTCGATCGGCTTTGTACCTGTCATGCTGACGATGATGTATTCCGCGATTTTGCGTAGTACGGGCCATGCCAAATGGCCGATGTATGTAAGCTTAATTGCTGTTGTTCTGAATATTATACTGAATTACGTACTTATTTACGGGAACTTCGGTGCTCCTGCGCTTGGTCTGAAGGGCGCGGCTATTGCTACCCTTATTTCCAGGGTAATAGAATGTTTGTTGATCATTGGTGCCGTGTACCGATATCGTTTACCGGGCGCTGTTGGGTTAAAGAACTTGTTCATCATTCCTAAACCGCTCATCCGCAAGTTTTTTGGAACGACGTATCCGTTGCTGCTGACGGAATTGATCTGGGTATTGGGTGAAACAGCATATGCGATCATCTATAGCCGCATGGGGACGATGGAGATGACGGCGATGACCATTACCTTCCCATTGCAAGGGCTTTGCATTGGCTTATTGTCCGGTCTGGCTAGTGCAGCTGGGGTATTGGTTGGCAACCGTTTGGGCGCGAACGAAACGGATATCGCACTCGATCATGCGAAAAAGTTCATTCGTCTTGGCATCATTATCTCTCTGATTGTCGGGGTTATCATTGCGGCAGGCTCGAGGCTGTATGTCTCCGCGTTCAATATCTCCGAGGATGCTAAACAGATGAGCATATATATCGTTATCGTATTCGCTGGATTTCTTTGGGCCAAAGTTTCCAATATGATTATAGCAGGCGGTATTCTAAACAGTGGGGGAGACAGCAAGTTCGTATTCAGCATGGAATCGACGGCGACATGGCTGATAGGTGTCCCCTCCGGGCTGTTGCTATCATACGTCTGGAAGCAGCCTGTCTACCTTGTATATCTCGTCATATCACTTGAGGAGGTTGTCCGTTTTGGCTTCGGTTACGCCCGGATTTACTCCCGGAAGTGGATGAGAAATTTAGTTAACGATTTGGCTGAGAAAGCGATGTAGAAGTCTAAGTCACTTCTGATCTGATTAGATCGCTTAAGACCTCCGTGTATTCCCGCTTTTATGGGAATGTCTCCGGGGGTCTTATTGTTGCAACCAATTGTCGTATGGAGTGACTTTGTATGGGTGATAATTAATTAAACGGGTCTAGTCAGAAAGGAACTACTATGAAAGAGACTTCTAGAAACTATAGCTTCAATTATTTTTTTGAAATGATCCTCTACCTCATTTGTGGAGTATCGATTGTTTATTTTGGCTTGATTGGAGATTATGGTAGGACCCTTCAAGCGGGCCTTATCATTGTCGTCCTGATACTTTTTAGGGGCTTACTTACATGGACCAACAGCGAACTGCCCCCCGCACTACGATTCTCGGTGCTGATCTTTATCACAATTACGATGTTGCTCGCCAATTTGTTCAAAATGTATGGTGTTATCCCTCATTTAGACAAGATTGAGCATCTACTGTCTGGAGTTATTCTATTTTTCGTCGGACAATTCATTTTGATCAAGATGGCTAAGCGTAAAGGACTGGGCGACCTGCCATCCAACATCATCATTGGGTTCGCTTTCTTGTTTGCTGTTGCCATGGCTGGAATGTGGGAGATTTATGAGTTTATGGTAGATCATCTATTCGGATTAAACTCACAAAACGGTAGTTTGAGTGACACGATGATGGATATGATCTGCGGAACATTGAGCGCAGCCGCCGCAGCCTTCTATTTGCATAATAAAGCACGCAGAAAACCGTAGATATGAGAAAAATAGGGGATTACCAAGCCATATCGATCTTTTGAGTACCTGTTTTTTGAAACGAGAGATGATAGGGTGTACTGCTCCCCACTCCTGTATCATTTAGAAAATAGTAAAGCTGAGGAGTGGTAAGCATGGCGCGTGTCTTATTTATTAATGCTGGATCAGAGGGACATATCAATCCAACGATTGGCGTTTAACTTACGAGACAAGCCTATCGCGTGCTCTCCACATGATTAAATACAGCATCTCTCAACTCAAACTCGTACGTCACGCCATTCACAAGTCCCACCACATGATTGCTGTCATACAGATCAAGCATGAAGCCAGCCATTTCCTTCGCGGTATGGAATTTCCGCACAGCGCCGTGATATTCGAAATCCGTAACATCAAAAGCACGCTTCGCGAATTCTGTTTCTGTTGCGGCTGGTGCCAACACTTTAGCCTGCATAGGTGCACCTTGACTCTTTAACTCATGAGATAGTCCTTCAGTAAATGCACTTACATAAAACTTGGTCGCACAGTACGTTATAGCATTGCCCACAATCGTATAGCCGCCACCAGATGAAACGTTAATTAATTGCGTGCCTTCAATAGTGGAGTAGTCTCGAACAAATAGAGAGGAGAGTATGGTCAACGCTTCTATGTTCAGATGTAGCATTGTAGTTATTTTATTTAAGTCTTGCTCGGCCACTGAAGCAAAATTTCCAAATCCGGCATTGTTGATCCAGGTTTCGATGGGGTATCCTTGCAGGCTTTCATAAAATGTATAAGCATTCTCGATAACGGATAAGTCAGTCGTTTGAATGACAACCTCTACATCAGGATGACTACGAGCGATTTCAGACTTTAATTGCTCCAGCTGTTCCTTTCTGCGGGCAACGAGGATTAAGTTTTTTCCACGAGAAGCAAAAGCTAGGGCAGTTTCATAACCTATTCCTGAACTAGCGCCGGTAATTACAGTGTATTTCATGTGAGTTCCTCCTATTTTTTCTTTGAGAATGTAATTTGCTCCTACAGCGATTTGATTATATAGGTTAGAGTTTACTGTAAGGCAAATGTTTTTTATAATCAGGGTGACTTTCAAAATAAAATAGATTAGAGGAATTGCATGTACACGATTAGCGAGGTATCCAAATTATTGGACATAACCACATATACACTGAGATATTATGAAAAAGAAGGGATCGTTAAACCGGTACGCAATGCCAATGGAGAAAGGGTCTATGAGGATACTCATCTTGCTTGGCTGCGATTTGTGCTGAGGTTGAAGCAAACCCAAATGCCCATCTCACAAATCAGGGAATATGCCCAGTTATACTTAGAAGGCGAGCATACAAGCCAAGCCCGTTTGAATCTTCTGGAAGATCATAGAAGCTCAATTCAGGATCAAATCAGACATTTAACAGAGACAGAGAAGATGCTGAACGACAAAATTGCTAATTACAAAGTCTTCATTAGTAAAGGGAACACACTGGATTTATCTATGAATGACTAGTAGTACAAGTACGCTTCATCCATGAAAAGGGGATTACCTCAGACCTTACGGCCAACAGGTAATCCCCTTTTCCTCATAAATATGGATCTGTTGCAGCGATTTTTTCTGTAACCTTCCGTGCAGCGATTTCCAATTTGACTAAATTCTATGGGTATTAGTATTTATTATAAACAACAGGGTATTTATCGCTGATATATACACTTTCTAGTATCAAATCACATTCTTCTCCGTGAGAAAGTTGGTATTTCAATGACGGAGTATTGACGGAATCAGAACTTTTAATTTCAATGGTAGAAGAATTAGCTAGGTCATACACCTTTCTTCCAACATTTCTAATAATTGCTTCTCGTTTTGTAAGTTAAGATTTAATTGGAGACGGCTTCTATTGGCATCATCGTAAAAGCAAAAGCTACGATCTTGTCGTTACTCTTATACCAGCGTTCCAATGCAACAACTGCAGACATTTGTTGATTTAATACTTGCATGGCATAGTTTTTTATTCATGAGTTATAAATTCCATTTCTTCTCGTTCTTCTTTTCTTAAATCTATTGTAACTACTTTTCTACTGAAATGTAGATGCTAGACAATTACGTCGAATAGATTAGTTGTCATTAAATCCCTTTTTGTATTTTCTCAATTAGCCAATTATCAAAGTCTATTGCTTCTTTAATAGTTCAGTAGCATTTCGCTCCGATACTCACTCGTCTGAATCAGCCGAGTAAACGTCTCCTGTAGCCATCTTAAGCTGTGGAAATTTGTGTTAAAGTAAGATTGTTCAAAATTTCACAAAGTGGAGGGTTACGATTTTAATGAAGAAATGTAGAATGATTTTGAGGTTGTTTTTATGTATTTCTTTATTACTTTCTGTTGTAGGGTGTACGGATAACACAGATAGTTCACAGAGTCCATCAACTGAAAAGACTAGCTATAAAGCTGGCACTTATACAGGAGTTGGTAAAGGTAACAATGGGCCAGTAAAGGTTGAAGTTGTATTCTCGGAAGATCAAATCACATCTGTTGAAGTGAAGGAAAATAGTGAAACACCAGGGATTTATGAAAAAGCAGCTGAACGTATTCCGGCAGATATTGTAGCCCATCAATCGTTAGCTGTGGATGCGGTAACTGGAGCATCAGTTGTTAGTAACGCAATTATTGAAGCAGTTGCAGATGCTGTACAACAAGCGGGTGGAGATACTGTGGCACTCAAAGCGGTTGCCGTTACAAAGCAAGAGGGTAAGGCAGAAGAAATAACAGTTGATGTTGTTGTTGTTGGAGCAGGGGCTGCGGGTACTGCGGCTACATTAGTATCTGTCGAACAAGGGGCTAACACGCTACTGATCGAGAAGACAGCAGTGGCTAGTGGTGCAGGAACGCTTGCTGGCGGGATGTTTGCGGTAGATAGCACACAGCAGAAAGAACAGAACAAAGTAGTCGATAAAGAATGGTTATTTAAAAAGTACATGGAAACAAGTAACTATCATGCGAATGCAAGATTGGTTCGTACAATCATGGATAACGCAGGGAAGACTGTCGATTGGATGAATAAAAATGGAGCAAAATTAGTACTTACAGATCCCGGGCAAAGTGGTCAAAAAGCGTTAGTAGGTACTCCAGCTACTATTCATGGATATGTTGAGGGTGGCTCCATAGCCTTAGAGAAGCTTCGGAATCAGATTGAAACAAAGGGCGGAAAAATCATGTTCGAGACGCCTGCAGAACAATTGATAAAGGATGACAAAGGAAACGTTACTGGCGTTATTGCCAAAAAAGCGGATGGTGGAGAATTAAAAATACATGCTAAATCCGTCATCCTTGCAACTGGAGGATACGGCGGTAATGCTGAAATGATGAAAGAACATTTCGGAGAAAAGGCAGGAACAGGCTTGATCGCTTCTGCTACAGGAGATGGACTGAAAATGGCTTGGGATGTTGGCGCCGCTGAGTTGGGTACAGATTTAGCACAGTGGTACCATTACATGCCGAATCCTGAGTTGAGCAAAAAAATGGAAAACCCGTATGTTCTTTGGGATTTGACAGCCTTACCGCTTTTATGGGTGAATAAAAATGGCGAACGCTATATTAATGAAGACATTGTGTTTGACTTTGCATATGGGTCATCGGCCATCTACGAACAGCCAGATGCCTCGCACTGGGCTCTCTTTGACCAACAATTGATTGAGACGGTAAAGACCAAAGGTCTTATTGAATATGCTGACTTATACAGCTCGTTTAAAGGTAAAAAACAAGGCTTCATGGAGTTTAATGAACCGTTTGATACGGATACCAACTATAAGTCGACGGTAACTCCTTTTGACTATACGCCAATTATGGAAGAAGCAATTCAATCCGGGGTTATTGTAAAAGGAGACACGATTGCAGAGCTGGCAAGCAAAATTAGTGTAGATGAAAAGACGCTTACTGCTACCGTTAATCGTTATAATGGATTTAGCAAAAAAGGCGTTGATGAGGATTTCTTTAAAGATAAGGAATATCTTCATCCTGTAGAGAAGGGTCCATTCTATGCATTGAGTACTTCGGCGCGTTGTCTCGGGACGCTTGGCGGCGTGAAGATCAATGAGGATATTCAAGCTGTGAACGACCAGAGTAAACCTATTCCTGGACTTTGGGTAGCTGGAAATGATGCAGGCGGGATGTATGGAAATACCTATATTACAATAGAAGGTGGTACGCTTGGTTTCGCCTATACATCAGGAAAACTAGCTGGAGAAAATGCAGCAGAATACGCCAAAAAAAACTAAGTTAAAAGGAAAAAGTCATCTTATGTGATAAGATGACTTTTCTTTTTATAACAGAACAGATAAGCTTTGGGGGAGATATTTGTTTCGATTGATCCTAGAGGGGGAAATAGGGAATGCAGAGCATCTTAGCATTATTGCAGTTTTATAATACCTATGATCATGATGATATATATTTTAGCGTAGCTGAGAATTTCATCTATCAATTTGATCAGATTGGTAACATGAGTCTCATTGAAATAGCTGAAAAATCACATTGTTCGCCTTCGACCATTACAAGATTTTGCCGACATTTATTTTATTCCAGTTATCCTGAATTACGATTGGAATTATCTAGATTAAGACAGCATTATGTTCTCAATGTGCTTTCTACTAAGCATAAAGTTTCGACTCTAGAGAATAAAATGGTTGGTGGGAAAAATATTATTGCACGATCTATTGATAGTTTGCTGAATCAACTTGAGTCATCACAAGTCGACATGTTCCTTCAAATGCTACTGTCAAAGACCAAAATTGGCTTCTATGGATATAGTATTCCTCAATCTGTATGGCTGCTGCAAATTGATTTACTCATGGATGGCAAAAAGTCTACTGCATTCCTAGACCCTAGGTATCAAATAGAAGATATTCAATCTTTGGATGAGGACAGTTTTGCTATATTTTTTCACTATACAAATGACGAAATATTCACCTTAGAACAAATGATGAAAGAAGCCTCACAAAGCGGAGCTAAAGTAGCGCTCATTACGAATACATCGACGCTATTTTCGAATCTAAATGTTGATTTCTTATTTGAGTTCTCTTATCAATCATTAGCTCTAAGTTTTATGATCGTAAATGCACTTATTACCCACATGTCGATAGAATACCAGCAAAAAAATATGAATTTGACACTTGAAGCAATAGACTTAGCTTAAACGCAGTATCTGGATTGCCAACGATAAAGTTGTTCCTTCATCCAGCTTACTGCTAATGGACAGACCTTGGCCATACAATTGGATTAATCGCCTTGTCTTCGACTTAGAAGGCCGTGTTTGACAGCATTTCAACGGAAGGTCCGTAACCATTATTTACACTTAGTAACAGCCGATACTCCTCTCGGCTCCATCATGAAAGCCCCGTCCTCACGCGGATGGGGCTTTGTCATGCCCAAAATTGTAGATAACATGTTGTTTATAACTTATACAATCACGTTTTTTAAAGCGGTTTTCTAGTCAATATATTGGATGAAATACGGTCAAAATTCGAAATTACTCGTATAAAGTTTTCTCTTCCCTTCGAAATCTACTGTTAATTCTTGATCTGATGTTTGTTCCTCCGATTCAAATGTTCTTTTAAAATATCCACCCTCTGGATGTGGATCTAATCCAAGTTTTGATATGTAGTACTTTGCGTCATGTTCTTTCATAGCATTATGCCCCTCATTAGATGTGTAATATATTCTTTAAAATTACCAAACAAATAATAAGGTCCGCTGGGTAACCGGTCAATTGATCGATGTTTATACGAAAATCGCGGGCTTTTTCCACATGGCTTCGTTATTTAATTTTATTCAAGTATCTGTAGATCGTCGCTTCGGAAGCTTCCAAATGTTTGGCAACCTCGCTTACTCCACCTTTGAGCAGAAATACCCCTTTTTCGTTAAGCTTTCTAACAACATCGATTTTCTCTTTAGGAGACATTCGCTCAGGCGCGATTTCGCTCTCGGATAATACTCCTTTAATCAATGATAAGAGGAGATCTTCGATGTTGTCCTCGAAGCTTTCCAGTACGTTAAGATCCAAAGCCGATTTTTGCTGCTCCGTATGATTAGGTTTGTTGTTGGCCGTGATTGTGAAATTGGCAAGCATAATTGCATCTTCAATAACACTTCGTGCCGATATAAGATCGGATAGGTCGACGTTCACGCAGATCATACCGATAATTTCATTATGTTCATCCTTTATAAAATAACTCGATGAACGAAAAGGCTTCTTACTCTTGCCGACGCTTTCGTAATTGCAGATGAAATGTTTGTCTTTATAGTTTTTGTCCTTCATTATTTTTAAAGCAAGGTCCGTAATGGGGCCGTTCACTTTTCTGCCGCTAATATGTCCATTAACAATCTCAACGATAGAGTTATCCGGCTTCGTCACATCGTGCAACACAACCTCGCAATTCTTACCCAAGATTTCACCAATAAAGTGAACAATCGGGATATACTTCGTGAGTCTTTCTAAATCTTCCATTTATACCACTCCTTAACCTCCCGTTTCTCATATTCCGAGTCTAACAATAAAGAATTATTATTTCAATAATAATTTCTCAAGAAAGTATTGTAATTATGAGAAACATGTATTAAAATAAAATCATCGTAATAATAAATTATCATTATGATAATATTTCATACTTAGGAGGACATCACATGCATACAACAATTTCAACCCAGAATGCTCCAGGAGCCATCGGACCTTATTCTCAGGCTACCAAAATCGGAAACCTTATTTTCGTATCCGGCCAACTTCCGATCAATCCTCAAACTGGTGAAATGCCTGAATCCGTCGAAGAGCAAGCAAAACAATCGCTCGAGAATGTAAAAGCGATTTTAGAGGCTGTTGACAGCAATTTGAAGAACGTTGTGAAGGCGATTATCTTTTTGAAAGATATGAATACGTTCGCAAAGGTAAATGAAGTTTACTCTTCGTATTTTGATGGCAACTATCCAGCACGAAGCACCATTGAAGTCGCACGGCTGCCAAAGGATGCATTGGTAGAAATTGAAGTAACAGCTTTTATTGAAGAATAATAAGTTGGGGAAGGGAATGAGTAGAAAATGAATTCGAAAAGTGTAGGGGCAAAAAAATGGTTGACGCTTGCCGTACTCATTCTGGGCGGGGGGACTATTTTTAAATTACCATACTTAAAAGACGCGTTTTATATTCCGATGATGGAATATTTCCATCTGACACATACGCAAATCGGTCTCACGATGTCCGTCTATGCCATTGTTCAAACCTTTGGTTACATCACATCGATGTACATCACAGATCGGTTTTCCAAGAAAAAGCTGCTCCCAATCGCCTTGGGTGGAGTAGGGCTACTCGGATTTTACATGACAACGTTTCCAGGATATTATGAAATTTTGATATTATGGGCGCTTTTCGCTTTGTTTGCTGAACTCGCTTTCTGGCCCGTTCTGATCAAAACGGTAAGATTGCTCGGGGACAGCAATGAGCAGGGCAGAATGTTCGGCTTCCTGGAAGCAGGAAGAGGGATCGTAGATACGATTGTAGCGTTTACTGCGCTTGGTATTTTCCAATGGATGGGGGCAAATGCTGCGGGCTTAAAAGGTGCCATCATTTTCTTCTCTATTACGACGATTGTAACCGCTATCATTTCGTACTTCCTTATTGAAGACGACGTCATTAATGATACAGACGAGCATGGTAACAAAATCAATCGAAGCAAGCTGGCGTTTGATGGAGCCCTAAAAGCCCTCAAAATGCCTGAAATATGGGTAGTCTCATTTACGATCTTCTCCGTATACTCCATTTATATCGGATTAACGTATTTCATTCCGTTCCTGAAAGAGATTTACGGAATGCCTGTTGCGCTGGTCGGGGCGTACGGGATTATCAACCAATACTGCTTGAAGATGGTCGGCGGACCTATTGGCGGTTTCCTTGCTGATAAAACCTTCAAATCTCCGTCCAAATATTTGAGAATAACTTTTTGGTTAGCTATTATCGGCATGATTATCTTTATCTTGCTTCCGCATGAAACGATGAATATCTATGTAGGTATGGTGTTTACACTCGGTTATGGCGCGATTATTTTCTCACAAAGAGCCGTGTTCTTCGCTCCGATAGAAGAGGTTGGCATCCCTCGCGAAATTAGCGGTGCGGCGGTATCCATTGCTTGTATGATTGGTTATCTTCCATCCATGTTCGCTTTTACGCTGTATGGAAGTATGCTGGATCGCACACCGGGGATTAATGGATACAAACATGTGTTTATGACCATGATTGGGTTTGCGGTGTTAGGTTTAATCATCAGCAGTTACTTAGTAAGAATCGTTAAGAAGAAAAAAGCGCAAGAACAAGCTCAAGTTCAGTAGTTAATCATGATAAAAAAACAGAATGTATGGAGGAGAGACATATGAAAATCGGTTTGGAAACAGAAAGCTATCACTTGCAGTTTATTACAGGCAGAATGGATATTTTTAAATTTATTCAAAAGACCGCAGAGCTCGGGCTAGACGGGGTTATGATCAATATCGTGAAATGGCCGGGACTGCCTGGATGGGGAACACTCGAATCGTTCGAGCCTGAATACCTGAAAAGAGTGAAGGCTGAAATCCAGAAATACGGATTCTTCGCTGAGATCGATACGAATGGTACGGACCCGGATCACTTGTCGCAAGTGATTGAAGTTGCTCATCAAATCGGAGCGGATGTCATCCGGACATACACTTGTATGGGCGAATACGACGCTGCACGGATGGCTGAAGCACCTACAAACATTAAGAAAATTGTTCCTTTGCTGCAACAATACAGAATTAAGCTTGCCGTGGAAAACCATGAGGAAGAGCTAGCGGATGAGGTTATCCAAATCATTGAGGAAGTGAACAGTCCTTGGGTTGGCGCTCATTGCGATCTCGGTAATGGCATGATGGCGTGGGAGGATCCGGTTGATGCTGTGACCAAGTTGGCACCGTACGCATTCACCACCCATTTTAAAGACCATATCATCGTTCATGACGGAGAAGACTATAGAGTATGCGGTGTTCCTGCGGGAACGGGCAACATCGATTTGGATCAACTGTTCAAAATCTTTGTGGAGAAATCTACGTTGACTCGAATCAACGTAGAAATGTGTTTCCCATACGCTATCCATTTCAAAAGAGAGCCGGGCGCTGGCGGAGTGTCCAAAGTCGGTGAAGGAGCATTTAAAGTCGAGGAGCCACCTTATGACTTGTCCGTGATTAAGCCGCTAGATTATTATTACCCGCCGCAAGAGCTAATGGAGCAAATGATTGAAGATCAAGCAAGAGGCGTGGAGCAATCCGTCAAACATGCGCTGGCTTTGAGAGATAAGTATTGTCGGTAGACGCTGGCTAAAGATTCGTGAAAGTTGCAGTAACCGTATGAAGGCTTTAGGAGAGAGGGACGTTGCTCTATGCGTCGTCCCTCTCTTTTGTGTGCGTCCAGCATGAGCGCTATCTCGAATAGGTGAAGTGAACTTCATCTCTGGCACAAGAGGAAAGTACAAATCACGTAGGCCACCACGGGGGAATTTAAAACATTCCCAATGTCTGGAATACGGAAGACGTGTACGCTTCGAAGTTTTTAAGCTAAGCTTTGACAAGGTGCAAGAGGTATCTTATTGTTGTTAACAATAATGATGAGTTCTTTCTGAGGATGGTATTGTTTCTGTAATTGTCAATACAGACAGCGCGGTGAACCGTATAGTTGAATAACTGATATGCAGTATGTCAAAATATATTGTTGGCTTTCGCTGAGAGGAGTGCATAACAATTATGAATATTGGTATTGATGTCGGTGGTACGTTAATCAAAGTTGTGAGTATGTAGAATGATTCTTTGAGTTTTAGTAAATTTCCTGTTACGCAAATAGAAGACGTCGCTTAAAAAGATTAATAAGCTTGAGGGTGCAAAGATATGTATTACCGGTGGAAAGGCAGCATTATTTGAATCATTCATGATACGAAAACCTTTACGTATTGTTGAGTTTGAGGCAACGTGTCGTGGAGTACAGTATCTACTTAATAAATTCGATCCAAAGCAGCAAGAATATGTAATCACCAATGTTGGTACGGGTACTTCGCTTCACCATGTTGGCAAAAGCAAGCACGAAAGTATCGGTGGATCCGGGGTGGGAGGCGGGACGTTGTTGGGGTTAGCTCACTTGCTAAGGGTGCTGGGAAACGGAGGGTTTTATTTTTATTGGCGGTTAATAGACATTGCAGAAAAACTGCGGACATTACTAATAATTAACCCAGTCGCGTTTGAGTAATGAGAATGTGCTTCGATTACCGGACCCTAAGGATTGCGAGGTGTTGAAGTCCTTTTTTTCGTGATTGCTACACAGCTTCAATTCAGAAATTTGGAGACCACAGCGATTGAAGGAATGGTCCGTTCTCGGAACGACCGCTCACACCATCTATTTTCCTCCTACAGAACAGGGGTGTCCCTAGCCATTTCATCAATGACTTTTGGGACACCCCTTAATCCGAGTTACTACAAAAGCGGAGAGTATTCCATTAGTTTCTGAAACACCCTGTCGACATGAGTCGTGTTTATAACGTCAAACCACCGTCTACGACAACGATTGAACCTGTCATATAGCTGGATTTGTTGGAGGCCAAGAAGACCACCATCTCTGCTAATTCTGAGGGATCAGCATACCGATTCATTCGCATGTTCGGGATCTCCTCCGGTACGTAGCCAGTCTCCTGAATCATCAAAGGAACGGATTGCGTTAATGTCGTATCGACGCCACCTGGGCAAATCGCATTAACGCGTATACCTTTTTTCACATATTCCAAAGCCGCTGCCTTTGTCAATCCTATCACAGCATGTTTGCTCGCGGAGTATGCTGCTAGGCTATGCTCGGCGCGAATGCCTGCCGTAGAGGCGGTATTTATGATCGAGCCAAATCCTTGTTTCTCCATAACTTTGAGAACATGCTTCAATCCGAGAAAAACACCCTTCACGTTGACGTTCATAATACGGTCATACTCGCCTTCGGTGATATCAGACAGCATCGAAAACTTTTGAAGAACACCGGCGTTGTTGAGAAATGCGTCAATGCGTCCGTATGTTTCGACAGCGAGAAGAACATACCGCTCGACGTCTTCATTCTTCGCTACGTCGGCTTGCACGAAGATGCCTTCGCCACCATGTTCTTGTATTAGTGATAGCGTCTCTTCTCCGGTTGTTTGATTGAAGTCGACCGCAACGATTTTCGCTCCGTTCTGTGCCAGCTTTATACAACTTGCGCGTCCAATTCCGCTACCTGCTCCGGTAACCACTACGATTGAGTTTTCATTGTGCATCTTCTCATACCTCCGATTCATATTGTTATTAAATGTTACCAACATGTTGAACATGTTTTCTCATCGATTCACCTTGTGATCGTGAAAGATGTACATTACACATTATTCCATTCAATCATTTTCTTTTATAGTATGATTCTTAGAAAAATTGTATATAGGAAAGGTGTTATCAAGAAGTGATTAAGCATTTCTTGCTATTTTTCAAATCCTCAATGATTTGTGGATATTCTTTGTCCAGCTTGTATGGTATGAGAATGATCAAACCACTCGACAAGTGCTGCTCCTTGACGCTACAAGCCTTCGATCCAAAGCTACCGGCGCTATAAACAAGCCCTTCTGTACGCATGCCTGTTTTCCACTCTCCATATTCGATGGTGTCTGCCAGCATGGAAAATCCTGTGGCGGCCATCGGAACAGTACCAATTGATCTGATAATCGTGGCGATAATAATTACGGTTAGATTCGTTGGGTAAATAATCAGGATCAGACGACTCTTCTTTTAAGGGGAATGTCCTCCTGTACGACAGAAGGTTTGCCCCCATCATTTATGAAGGATTATTCAATTGCTGAATAATCCCGTTCAGCATTTCTTCCGTGAACATCCCCTGACTCATCATCGAAAGTCCGCGCAATGGCAAATAATTTATAAATCCTTCGAACATTTCACTCGAGCCTTCCCCCAGGCTTTCAGAGTCTTCAAGACCCTCCAACATCGTTCCCATGCCCTCTTGCATCTTCTGAAGCAATCCTTGCACGAAAGGCGCTTTTTGCGGATCGTTTAACAAGTCGATAATCAATGTGTTTAGGTCGACTATGGATTTCAAAGCGACTGTCGACTCGACATGTACCGTATCGCTTACAACGATATCTTCACACGAGCGTCCAATTAATATTTCAAAATCACCGGACTCCACATGCCAATCCTTAAGATCTACGTTGTAGTAAGCGAAGGAGCGCTTATCCAGCGTCATCATAACGGTCTTCTTCTCTCCAGGCTGAAGCTCTACTTTAGCAAAGCCCTTCAATTCTTTGACAGGGCGGATAACCCTACTTTCTACATCGCGGACATAGAGCTGAGCAATTTCTTTACCGGCACGGGATCCCGCATTTTGTATCGTTACCTGTACGTTAACGGATTCCGTATCTTTGATTGTTTTATGATCGATGGCAAGATTCGAATATTCAAATGTGGTATAGCTCAGACCGTGTCCGAACGGGAACAGCGGCTTTACTTCTTTGGCATCATAATAACGATAGCCGACAAAAATGCCTTCGCGGTACTCAACGCGATTGCCTTCGCCAGGGAAGAACAGGAACGATGGGTTATCGCTCAGTTTCATAGGGAATGTCTCGGTCAGCTTGCCGCTAGGATTCACTTCGCCGAACAATAAATCAGCGATCGCGCCCCCTGCCGCCTGACCGCCCAAATAAGCTTCTAGGATCGATTTCACTCGGCCGATCCAAGGCATATCGATTGGGGAACCGTTCATAAGTACGACGATCACGTTGCTCTGCACGGTGGCGATCGCTTCGATCAGCTGATTCTGGTTCGAAGGCATATGCAGATGCTTGCGGTCAAAGCCTTCGGATTCATAACGGTCGGGAAGTCCCGCAAAAATGATGACCGCATCCGCTTCTCCGGCTGCTTGTTTCGCTTCCTCCATCAAAGCAGCGTCCAGATCGTCTCTGTCCAAGTGGAAGCCTTGCGCGTACACAACCGAGGCAGAATCACCCGCAAGCTTTTTGATTTCATCCATAGGTACATCGATCTGGGTCGGATTGATATGCGAGCTACCACCGCCTTGGTATCTCGGTTTTTGCGCGAATGGACCGATGACCGCCAATTTCTTACCTTTTGCTAGCGGGAGCAGGTTCTCTTCGTTCTTCAGCAGTACCATTGTTTCGCCGGCAACGGTGCGCGCCAGACGATGATGATCGCCCCGATCGTAAGTCGCGTTTGGTTTTTTGTTGTCCACGCTCATGAAAATGATACGCAAAATCCGTTCAACGGCACGATTAAGCGTCTCTTCGGACAACTGGCCGTTTTGAATAGCTTCTACGATTTTACGGTCGTTCGCTCCGCCGCTTGAAGGCATTTCCAGCTCTTGACCAGCAGCAAGCCCATCTACCCGGTCATTGTTAGCGCCCCAATCGGTCACGACGAGTCCTTCATGCCCCCATTCTTCCTTCAAAATATCAGTAAGCAAGAACTTGTTCTCGGAAGCATACGTTCCGTTAACTTTGTTGTAAGCGCTCATGACGGTCCACGGCTGGCCATTCTTCACCGGACCCTCGAAGCTCGCCAAATATATTTCCCGCAGTGTGCGTTCATCGGCAACGGCATCAACGCCCATGCGACGATGCTCCTGGTTGTTAACCGCGAAATGCTTCAGAGATGTACCAACTCCTTGACTCTGCACACCTTGAATATGGCTGGTCGCTATTTCCGAAGAAAGGAAAGGATCCTCCGAGAAATATTCGAAGTTGCGTCCGCACAGCGGAGAGCGTTTGATATTAGCGCCTGGTCCAAGGAGGACGGCAACGTTTTCCGCCTGGCACTCTTCACCCAGTGCTACGCCCATTTTACCGACCAGCTCCCGATCCCACGAACTGGCTATACCGGCTGCTGAAGGGAAGCAAGTAGCGGGTACGCTATCAAATACACCCAAATGGTCGGTGCCTTCCTGTTGCTTGCGCAGTCCGTGCGGGCCGTCGGTGACCATAATGCTAGGAATGTCTAGGCGCTCAACGCCTTTTAACCGCCAAAAATCTAAACCGGAGCACATGCCAGCTTTTTCTTCCAATGTCATCTCAGCAATTAGAGCTTGAATATCACGTTTCATTAGAAATAACCTCCTTGGGTGTAAGATGTCGGTACAACTCACATTATTTCATGAAGCCGCTTTCTTTTATGGTATAATACTTAGAAAAATTGTACGTGAGGGGGATTCCATAGTGGTCATTGTTCACAATCAACCCGATGTAGCCTATTCAAGTAAATTGCTATATGAAACCATTCAACTTCCGATCTTTTATACCGAGGATGGACATGCAGTGGAAACGATTTGGGGAAGTGATCATCATAGGGCATTTTATATGGAATTTGACGAGTTATTCCGTCCATTTATAGAGAAAGAGATGAAAAACCCGGTTATTCTATCTGCAAATTCCTGGGAGGAGTTTATCATAGTGCCTATTAAACGTAGTGGAGAGCAGCATGGATTCGTCGTAATCGGTCCTTCAATCCAGCAAGTACCTACGGATGAGCATATCAATGGACTTATGAACGATAATCAAATGTCCAATCTCGATCTGCCACACTGGAAAGCCCATTGGGACAGCCTTCCGGTCGTAAACCGTCTTCGTCTGCTTCATATCAGCGTACTTGCGCATTGGATGATCAATCAAGAGGCTTTGGAAATTACGGATGTGCTGAAATATAGTTATCAATATGTGTTGCCCGCCAAGTTTCAAAGGAATATAGAACTTGAAATTCAAACCAAACGGGAATTATCGTTGTCTAATCATAGTTCGAAAATAGATAAACGGTTAATAGAATTGATTCGAACCGGCAATACAAGTGAATTAATGAAAGAGTGGATTGCCTATCCTAACGAGGGCGTGGGGATCTTATCTAAACGGAGCCAACTCCGCAATATTAAAAATTTAGCCATTTGCGCTGTTGCGGTTGCTATGAGAGCTGCTGTAGATGGAGGAATATACGAAGAACTGGCCTTTACTCTCAGTGATCTGCATATTCAACAAATCGAAGAACTGAATGATGTCAAGGCGGTTGAGGCCGCATTAATACGTGCGTTATTAGACTTTACGGAACGGGTTGAACAGAGAAGGAAAGAAAGTATGTCCAAACCGATTAGAATTTGCTGCGAGTACATCTTCAACCATTTATATCAAGAGATTACATTCGACAAGCTTGCAGAGTTGACTGGACTGAACAGCAGCTACTTGATGAATATATTCAAAGAACAGATAGGTATGACAATGATGAATTATATACAGAAACAGCGGGTAGAAGAAGCCAAGAAACTGCTTCATATGACCAATGACACGATCTCATCCATCGGAATGAGGTTGACCTTTTATGATCAACCTCATTTTATTAAAGTTTTCAAAAAGTATACGAGTATGACGCCGAAGAAGTACCGATCTACCAATGAAACGTAATAGTGACATGATAGATATCCTTTTTCCGCCGATAGACTCGTTAAGCTGAGCCCAATCATCTGTAGGTTCACAGACATATGTGTTTTGATGGGTGCCGTTCAAAAGCCCCGTCACTGCAGCTGCTCTTCTGTACGGTTTCTGGTAGAGGCTCCCGCTGAACGCTATTGGTGTGATTGCTTCGGTCAGTCAGCAATTGGGAGACGATGGCAGTGAAACGTGCTGAAGCCTTCACCTTCGCAACGGCCCCCCCGTTGCTAGCTCTTCTGAGAAAACGTTCCAAGCTTCGCCGAGTAGTCTCTGTCTCGAGCACTCGGATTCGCTGGATTAATTTTTCTCATTAGTAACATGATGACCATATAGAAAAATAAGGAGCTTATTCTGGACGGAGTCCAGAAAGATTTCTTTTTCGTTCAGCCGCTTAAAGTTTTGACTCTCATAAAATCCATAGTTGCATCTGTTATCTGTATACACGTAGATCGAATCTACATCCATGCTTCTCATGTAATTGGACAAATGGTGCATCAGCGTTTTTCCCACGCCAAGACCTCTCGATTCCCCAGATACAATGAACAACTCGATATAACCTTGAAAATCGTCTTCTTTTCCTTGAATAATCTCTTTATAGGTATTTTGAACCTTCGCCAGTTCTTTAGCGGCTTTTTTATTCTCTTTATTCGCCGTGATGATTTTGAAAAAGGTATTCGCAAGACTTAAACGATTATGGGTTTTCGCTAAGCGATGTTTAGCTATTTGGGCTTTGCCAAGAATAATACCACTCGCCACTCAACCGCGATAACGAAGCATTCCCGCAAGAAGCTAACGATCTGGCCAAGGGCTGGGAAGCCAACGTCTACCACTATGCACTTGAAACCTTCGTGTTCGACAATAGCAAAGTGAAGACAGAAATTGCCAATGTGGGCAACGTGATGCTCCGTTATGCCATTCCGCTGGAGTACGGCGTAATTAAAGATATCGACAAAGGTCTTGCAGATCCGAACAAGCAGCTGAAATCAGCTGGTATTGATAAAATTCAAACCGAGCTGCAGGCTCAAATCGATGCTTTCTTAGCGAATAAATAAGACACAGGATAGGGGAGGACCAACAGTCATGAAATGGCTGTTGGTCCTCCCTGTTTTTGGGATCGTCCGAATATGAGGTCGCTATCGGACACAGCTGTGCGGCGTATGAAGAGTTGAGAGGTTGGATTTGTCTTTGTATGAGCTAGTATAATAAGGCAAGAGGCCCCCTCACGGGAGCCTAAAAAGCTTCAAGCGCATCATAATCGGGCCGTTAGCTTCGGAAGATTGGAGAGATATATGAAAAACATATTGTATAAGTATATGAGTAAATTCACATCTCTTAACGAAGAAGAACAGCAGGATATTGTTGAAGGTATCCTTATAGAGGAATTTAAAAAGGGGACAGTGCTTCTTAGACAAGGGGATGTTCCCACAAAATGTTTTTTCGTGTTAAAAGGTTGTGTTAGGCAGTACTCGATAGATGAATCGGGAAAAGAAGTCACATCTAATTTCCACACGGAAGAGCAAGCGGCTTCGATTTTTAATCGGCATCATGAAAGTAAGCCCTCTGCGTACACCTTAATCTGTCTAGAAGATAGCATATTGGTGGTTGGTGAACTTAATGCGGAACAAGACATGCTTCACAAACACTCGCAATTGGAAACGATGATCCGTAAAATGGTAGAAGAAAACTTAGGTGAGGTACAGGACGAATTAACTTCATTTATCGCTTCCAATCCTGAAGAACGTTACAAAGCCTTGTTGCAAAAAAGACCTCACTTACTCACTCGGGTACCTCAGCATCAATTGGCCAGCTATCTGGGGATGACACCAGAGTCATTGAGCAGAATTAAGAAGCGTGTTCATTCCGGTGATAACTAAAAAGAAAGTCATACACTTTTGGGGAGCTTTCCTCCTCTAAGCAGCAGCCATATCCCAAAACCTAGTTCTCCTACAATCATAGGAATAGTAAAAACATAATTTAATATTGTAATGATCGCTTCGTATTGTGGGAGAAATATTTTGCATAGATGAATGACCATGTAGCCTATTGAAGCAAGCAGCAATAAGATGCTTATTACTTTAGGAATGACGTCAGATTTTAAAGCCACACAACCCACAATTAACAAATGCCCACCAAAAATGACTAACCCCATAGACCAAATCAATTGAAATGCATCCAGAAATAACATCATAAATGCTTGAGTCTGCTCAATTTTTTTTAATGATGAAAAGTCGCTTGTATTTCCCGTGAGCAGCAGCACAAATATCAAGTTTAGTATAGAAATTCCCAATATAGCAGAATAGGTTAGACGGAGCCATGCGCCGAATAAGGAAAGCTTTTGGTTAATCGGTTCTAGATACACATAGAATGCCCAGGCGACCAGGATGTCAGTAATCATAATGATAATCCAACCCAAGATTTCACCTTTGAAAAGGTTGTTTGAGGATACAATATTATTGAATGTGACGCTGGCATCGCCCTGCACAACAAGATTCCCATGGACAAAGCCATACGAAAAGAATGAGACAAGGGTCATGATGATAAGTGATATTCCAGCAGTTAAAGCGGATTTTCGCTGATTCGATAGGTCTTTTTCTGAGATAGCCATAAGATAGC
Source organism: Paenibacillus etheri (assembly GCF_001012825.1). Taxonomy (GTDB): domain Bacteria; phylum Bacillota; class Bacilli; order Paenibacillales; family Paenibacillaceae; genus Paenibacillus_AQ; species Paenibacillus_AQ etheri. The sequence goes on along the minus strand of NZ_LCZJ02000037.1, from coordinate 472,933 downwards.
CTCCTAAAGGACTTTTTATTTTCATTGTAATTAGGAGTAGTATGGCGAGCATTGACTAAAATCAAGAGTGCATCATCAGACAGGAACAAAGGCTTGTTATCAAATTAACGGAAGTTCATCCAGCCGTTCGTCTTTGCAAGCTGCCCTGTCGTTAAATAGTTCTCTTTGTACATCCTTTCCTCACATCCAATCGATTGCTCCAGCGTGTTGTTCTCAGTTAGTATAGCAGGTGACGTAACGTCACCTTCAAGCAAAATTTATGCATAAGAAACAGAGGGCAAGCCCCTGACAGCAGTTGGCCTTTCAGCGCCCTCTTGGAAATAATCGGAGCAAATCAACAGGGGTGGAGGTTCCGCTTTCCGGGCATGTTACTTAAAACATGTTTAGGAGGGGATAAGGGATGTCCAGAAGAAACAGGAAATATGCAGTGCCGGGAGTCAATCGCGGAATGCAAATGTTTAAAGCCGAGGTAATGCGGCGCGAGGGTTATGATGTAGATCCGGAACGGCCTGATGATGTGAAATACGAAGTCGCAAAAGAACTTGGTATCCCATTGGAACACGGTGAGAATGGACATTTGAGCACAGAATCGGTGGGTCAGATTGGCGGTAAAATTGGTGGATCGATGGTTCGCGAAATGATTCGTCTAGCACAGCAGCAATTGGTGAACCAGGAGAGGGAATAGCATTTTTCTAACATAATGTTGCAGGAATCGTGGGAGGCGGCTTTAGTCCTAAATGTATGGGACTGGAACCGTCTTCTTTGTGTTTGTCTTATCTCATGTGCGTATCGTTAAAAAGTACGTAATTTTCCTGAAGCAGCCTAATTAATGGTAGAGTTTTACCGATGTTCCACGGTATAGTGAAGAAGGATATAAACGCCATTCAATTCTGTATTGGGAGAGGAATCGTCGGATGAATCAGAGGTATCGTAAACGTAACACGGCTGCTTTCACGGGGGTATCGTATTTTGCATTGGCTGCAGGTCTTTTTCTATTCTGCTTGGGGGTGTACAACGACGATTGGGAATTGAACGTAAAAGGGTATTATTTGCTATGTATGGTGTTAATTACGATTACCTGTATCGTTGTGCAAAAGGTCGTTAGAGACAACTCGGAGGATAAAGAAATGAAGCTAGAAAATCCGAAACACAGGATGAGAAATTCAGCGGCTTTCACAATTATGGCTTTTGCGGGTTTGGTGATTGGATATGCAATGTTCTTTATTGGCCTTTATAATGCTCCGTTTCAATTGAATGTAAAGGGGTATTATATAGCTGTTATTCTGTTGATTTCATACAGCGCTGTTGGCGTTCAGAAAGTGACGAGAGATAACGCGGAGGACAAAGAGATTCTTGCCGAGCAAGACGCCAGAAGGGACATTCAAGGGTAAAGAAGTATACTAGTGTTACTGTATGCATAATTCGTTATCTTGTACTGCATATTATAGAGGGTACTCATCTAAGAACAACAAAGGAGAATATAATTTGCAGCAGCAACTACAATCAGAAAGTATAACGATGGGTGGACAGCGGCTAGGTCACGGCGCCCATGAAATGTTCGATGTGCATGAGGTGCTGTCCTGTCAGATTAATCTGCTGGACCAGTTCATGATATTCAGAACCTTTATTCAGGATCAAGAGCTACTGTCTATCTTGGATCGACAGTACAATTTCATGCTGGATCAGTACAACTTGACGTGCCAATGCTTTAAGACAGGGCAAAAGCCTAGCCAGGAAACGGCTACCTATCTTATCCCAAATATCACACAGCCGGTTTACGGGCTCCAACCTGCTCAGCCTAAGAAGCCTAACTTGTCACTGACAGATGTGAAAGATGCGGGCGTCAGCGGGTATATGCTGGGTCTGATCAAATCCCATGCCTCTTTGCTGGCCATGTCGTCACCTGAAGTGACAAATCCAGCGCTGCGCCGGGTGTTGGCTTCACAGGTGCAACATTTTATTGAAATGGGCTATGAGTTATTTCTTTATCAGAATAAGCATGCCTATTATCAGGTTCCGCAGCTTCAGGATTCAGTAGTACAGCAGATGCTGGATGCCTATGTTCCCGCTGCCGGATCTCCTCAGATGCCCGCAAACAACTAGGGCATTACGGATCTCTAAATTGTAAATTACCCGGCTTCGTTCATTAATGGACAGATGTCGGGTTTTTTTTGCTTTCTAAGCCAATACCAGAATTATAAGCTTTTAGGAGTGGAACTTGATCCCTAAAGCTTTGAACTTGTTCTTCATATAAGTATATGGACATTTAGACGGCGCACTTTCATCATCTCGCAGAAAATATTGTCTCCATTCCAGACTGTCCTCCTGCCCATACCATTGAAGGGAGGGATGTGCGGGAATACTATCATAATCAGCGAGCTTCTTGCGGATTTGCTTTTTCATATTTCGGCCAAATACGGTAGATTCGTTAATATTCTCGAATACCCAACGCGGCTGAAAGGCAATGAAAAAATAAGGGCTATGGCGGCTTCTCCGCAGCTCATGTGCCGGTGTTGCGCAGAACGCAAAATACAGATGCCCATCAAAGCAGAACTCCCACGAAGGATGGGAGGGATCAGTAGAAATTTCATCCGGCCAGGGTACCGTATCTACGGCGCTGACGCGGCCCAGAAGGGACCAGAACAAATTCTCATATTCCTCAATGGAAAAACCTTCGACCAAATCTTTCGGAGTTTCAAAAAATAGAACAAGAGACGCATATTTGCCGGTACCCCGTGAGCATTCCCCATATTGGCGAAGCAAATGAGCGACTTCTATCGCTGCCCTTTCGCTTCGTGGATCAGCTACGAATCCAAAACGTAAATTATTGGACAGAAACCCCTGCCGTCCAGGAATACAGGGATATTTGCCTTCGGGATCTGCAATCATAGATGTAAATTGGCGAAAAGCATCCTGTTGCCAGTCCGGCAGTTCAAACATATGTTCATCCAGCCAAACCCTTGTGTTCATACGGGCCATCCAAAGACACCCTCCTCGTTAAGATCAAAACATCCTATGCGAAGGGAGGGGGATAGGTGAATGCCTATGAATGCTCTTGTCTGTGCGCTAGTCACTTTGCGGTGATTGTTTAACGGTAGTCTATATCGGGGGAAGTCTGATACTAGCTCTAAAGGATCTCCACAGCAATCGGTGTGCAGTGGTACCCATTGCAGACGCTTTCGGAGCATGGGCATGCCGATATAGCAATGATGAGGTCCATTTCGGCCCGCAACTCAACATAATCACCGGCTTTTGAGAGCGGCCGCTCCACGCTGACTTTTCCAGAGGGATCAATGACAGTATTCATGAAGAGGTTAAAAGTATAATGCTGATCGGGAGCGGGCAATCCAAACTCCACCAGTACCTCATTTAGGTTATTATAGCAGCTGGCGTGATCCTTTTTGTTATACAGCACCTCATACATCTCGGGACGGCAGGCAGAATTAATGAAATCATGGCGCCCGACAGTATCCTTAATAACCGTAAGCAGTGGTCTGTATTGGTTGGAATAGAGGATGTCCCCCGGGAGTACATTCATTTTGCCTAGAGCATCTATTGTTACACCCGGGTCAATCCGTTCATTGGGGTGAGAGGCATTATAAGCAGCGAAATCAGCTACCTGCTCTCCCTCTACATCGGTTACCCGGACGATCTGCCCTTTGTCCAACTTGAAGCCCAATCCCTTGGTTGCTGGAATTAGCCATTGTTGTTCACTCATCAGTATTCTCCTTCGGGATAGTCATAGTCTGTGAGAGTTAGTATGGCTCTTTGCCAAAATAGTCATGCAAAGTATGGAGCTGCATGGCGGCATCATAGAGAGAATTCGTATTCGATTCGATGACAGTCTTTAGGTATCAGATCGACATTTATTTTGAAGGAAAATTCATTCGAAATATAGCTCCGCCATGCTCTCCGTTATGAGCGGATATAGCACCATTACAACGTTCAACAATTGCACGTGAAATGGCGAGCCCAAGTCCCGTTTCTCCATTCTTACCTTTAATAAAACGCTGAAATAGCTGAGGCAGTAAATGATCAGGAATACCTTCACCATCATCAATGACATCGATCTGCACTTGTCCATCCTGCTCTGAAATTTCTATATACACGGCATGTGATGCATGCCTGATCGCATTGCTCATAATATTTAGTACCGCTTGTAAGAGTTTTTCCGAATCTCCAACAATATGAAGTTTGCTCTGCTTATCCACTTCGTACTTTACCCTGATATCAACTTCCTCATTTATAGCTAATGGACGTATTCGATCGACGGTTTTATCGATTAATTGTTCCACGGATACTTCTTCTTGATCAAAAATACCATCTTCACTTTCAAGCTTGGCTAACAAGATCATCTCTGTAACAATTCCCTTAAGTCGTTCACATTCGCTTGAGATGACATCAAGACCATTGTCAGCACGATCCCCGGTGAAAATACCATCTCGGATTCCCTCTGCATAACCTTGAATCGTCATTAGTGGGGTCTTAAGTTCATGAGAAGCATTCTGGAAAAATTGTCTTTGAGCATGATGGTATTGCTTAAGTTCTCCTGCGAGATGATGGACACTTTGGGCTACCTCACCAATTTCCCCGCCAGTTTGAATGAGCTGTACCTCATCAAAATGGCGTTTTTCAACCTTTTTGAGCTCAAGCTTTAATTTCTCAAGAGGAGTAACGAGACGTTTGGTAATAAATAAACTTAGGCCAAAGGCAATAATGCCCCCAATCACCATAATGAACATCATTCTTGTAAAAAGCTCTGATTGATATGATTTCACTTTACTTAGCGGTGTAGACAAGACAAGGGTGGCTGGGGTTACAGCACTAACTGGACCAAGATTCTGTGGATTAGAAGTTAAGGTCTCAACAATATATTTCTCCTGTCCATTTTCCCATAAACCCTGCTGATTGTGACTTGAGTACTGTTCAATGAGCGGTAGCCATGTCTGTGTCTGCGCTTCAGTCATTGTACTAAATAATATATTACGATTCGGCTCTATGAGTAACGCATCTACTGATCTATTAATCTCTTGAGCCGGCTGTACAATAGCTGCTGCTGATTGAGAAGGTGTTAGGTCTTGAACAGGTAACGAATTGACCAACTCCATCATTGCACTGCCTTGCGATCTTAGTTCTTCTCTTTGATTATTGATTAACGTATCCATTAGTAGAGGATAAACGAATGTAGCTGTAAGCATGAGTACGCACACCAGTAATATTCCAAATGATAAATGAAGCTTATAAATTAGTTTCATGTTATGTCTTCACTCCATCCACTCGCATTCGATAACCATAGCCCCAAACGGTTTCAAGAGGCAGGTCTTCCATTTTACGACGAAGTCTTTTGACTAAATCGTCAATTGCCCGATCGCTACCGAAATAGTCACCCCCCCACACTAAAGTTAACAACTCATTGCGAGAAAAAGCACGATTCGGCTGCGCTGCTAAGGTATGAAGCAAGGAAAATTCCTTCACCGTCATTTCGATTTCTTTAGACTTCCAGTAAACGAGACGACTATCTAATACTAGACGAAGCTCATCGATGATGAGGTCGTTTGATTTCGAAAAGACTATATTCTGTTCTGATTTCTCAGTAAGGGAGTTAAGCCGATGGAATAAACGATTTACTCGTGCGACCAGCTCACGTGGGCTGAAAGGCTTAGTTAAATAATCATCGCTTCCAAGCTCAAGTCCAAGTATCTTATCTACTTCCTCATCACGGGCAGAGATCATAATAATAGGAACTTCGGCTTCCTTGCGAATTTGTTTGCAGAATTCATAGCCATTCATACCTGGAAGCATGATGTCTAGAATCCACATATCCGGGCGCTCTGTGTTCCATAACATAAGCGCTTCTTCTGCTGAACCTAACGATATAGTGCTATAGCCTTCCTTCTGTAAATAGTTCTCAACGATATCTCTTATATGACAATCATCTTCAACGATTGCGATTTGATAGCTCTTCATCAACAGACCTCCTAACCAATTCATCTATTATTCTAACAAAGTTGCTCTTTCAAGCGGGCTTTTCCATACTTTTTCCACAATTACTCCAAATTAATACCGAAGCTGATCTATAGAATAGTTATTTGTACGGTAAATATGTTTCATTCTGCTTGTATGGAACAAGCTCGAAAGGAGGGAGAGGCTGTGAGAATTTCATATTTGGCTCGCAAGGAGATTCTTGTGGCGTTCTGCTTTCTTGCTCCGAGTTTGATCGGGTTTGCGCTATTTTATTTGATTCCGTTTGGTCAAAGTGTTGTATTTTCATTTGAGAATCCAAGTGGTGAGGCAGGGTTATCGCTTGCCAATTACCAGAGCTTATTCGCCAGTTCGTCCTTTCAAAAGGCCGCGGGGAATACATTCTGGTTCACTATTATTGGCGTTCCGATCCTTATTCTATTGTCACTTTCTCTTGCTATGCTGCTTAACAAACGAGTCTTCTTTCGAAATTGGCTGCGTACTTCTTATGTGCTACCACTGGTTGTTCCAGTAGCGTCAATTGTGCTCGTATGGCAGATCCTATTCGATTGGAATGGTTTTTTCAATCATGTATTGGAGTGGGTTGGAATTGAGCGAATCGATTGGATGAAATCAGAGTGGGCGCAAGGTGTCATTATTTTTATCTATGTATGGAAAAACATTGGCTATAATGTGGTTCTGTTCTTGGCTGGGTTGCAAAATATTCCTGATCAATACTATGAGATAGCAAACCTGGAAGGCGCAAACTGGGCTCGCAAGCTCCAGATCACCTTGATTTATTTAATACCGACAGGATTTTTAGTGATGCTGATGTCGATTCTGAACTCATTCAAGGTATTTCGGGAAATCTATTTAGTTGCAGGTGACTATCCACATGACAGCATCTACATGCTTCAGCACTATATGAACAATATGTTCCTATCGCTCGATATTCAGAAGCTGTCGGCTGCAGCTTTTTTAATGGTGCTCTGCATTTTAGTCATTGTGTTGATGCTCTTCCGAGTTGAACATAAGTTCCGTTCATTTATGGAGTAAAGGGAGGGGTGTAGATGAACAAGAGACAGATAGGAACACTGCTACTTACTATTTTCTTAGCCGTAATCGCGCTGGTAATGCTATTTCCAGTTGTACTCACAATGGTAAGCTCCTTGATGACGGAGAAGGAAATTATACTGAACTACGGCATGTTAGGTAATACACAGATGAATGACTTTGTGAATTTGAAGCTGGTTCCAGATTGGGTTTCGCTGGAGCAATTTTATAAGGTGCTTATTTCAACCTCGCAATTTCTTCGTATGTTCTGGAACTCTGTATTTATGGTGTTTCCAATCATTATAGGCCAGGTTGTGGTGGCAACATTAGCGGCATTTGCATTTGCCAAGCTGCGATTTCCTGGCAGAGAGCCTTTATTTATTGTGTATTTGATCACGATGCTCATGCCGTTTCAGGTCACACTTGTGCCGAACTATATCATGTCCGATCGACTAGGGCTGATTAATAGTCCAAGCTCCGTTATTTTACCAGGGATATTTGCGGCGTTTGGTGTGTTCCTACTCAGACAATTTATGCTTCAAATTCCAACAGCATATATGGAAGCAGCCCAAATGGATGGGGCGGGCTATTTTCGATCCTTTATCAGGATTGTCCTGCCTATGGTGAAACCCGGGATGGCAGCGCTTGTTGTTCTGCTGTTTGCAGATTACTGGAATATGGTGGAGCAGCCATTAATCTTTCTGCAGGACGCTAATTTGCAGCCCTTGTCCATATTTCTATCCCGCCTGCAGGAAGATGCGCTTGGGGTATCCTTTGCGGCTGCAGTTTTGTATATGACGCCTATGATTCTCTTGTTTCTTTTGGCGGAACGGTATTTTATTGAGGGCATAGAGCTTTCTGGAATTAAAGGATAGGGGAAATGAGATGACAAGCATATCTAAGCGTCAACGATTAACGGCTGCTTTGTTTGTATTGTTCTTTGCGATATTGGCTGGTTTGACTTTCTTTAGCAGCACACTCGAAACGATGACGCTGCCCAAAGTAGTTACGGAGAAACTTACCTCGAAATCATTAGTTCATCAGGTTAAAGGGAGTGGAGTCTTAACACCTCGAAAGCAGGTGGATTTATTGTATGAGGCTGGCTCAAAAATTGTGAAGGTTCATGTAAAAGAGAATGATGAGGTTAAGAAGGGGCAAAAGCTCGTTACATTTGATAGCTCTGATCTGGATGAGCAGATCTATCAAGAGGAAACAGCGCTAAAGAAACAACAGCTAAATCGGGGGATTCTGGAGGAGGATATGCTTAATGCTTTGATAGATAGTGATGAGCAAGTGATTGCCAAGGCTGAGCGAGCTCTTGAACTCGATAATATGGAGCTTGCAATGGCGCAAAGAAAGTTGAATAAGCTGCGTAAAGATAAAGCGGATAAACAGACACGGACGGCCCCTTTTGATGGAAAAGTCACAAAAATTACAGCAGAGGATAGTATGAATGCTTCACAAGGGGGGACAATCCTGACCTTAATGGATAGTGGTAAGGGCTTCGAATTTTCATTTGCTGTCGATTCGGAGAATACGGCATTATTCGAGATTGGATCTAAGGTTTCTGTTCGATTGCAGAAAGACAATACACTGGTTAACGGTGTAATTCAAGAGATTAAAGCTGCATCTAAAGTGAACAGTGAAGATTCATCCGAAGTATCCAATTATCAGGTTGTCGTTTCCGTCTCTGATGATGATCTTCAAGGCGGCGAACAAGTCAGTCTAGATATAAAGAAGGAGTCAAATGAAAAAGGTTATGTGTTACCAAAGAAATGGGTTCATAAAGATATAACAGGAAGCTATGTCTTTGTAATTGAGGAGAAGAAAAGCTCACTCGGCAATACGTTTAATGCACGCAAGGCTTATATTGTAACGGGTGATTCAACCGAGGACGAGGTTGTAGCTGTGAGCGGCTTAAGTCCTGATGATGAGATCATTATTGAATCAAGTGAACCACTTCAGGAAGGCAATCGAATCCGAGTATATTGAAGGGAATGAATGAATTTGAAAAGAAGATGGGTTTTGCCCTTATTAGCAATGATAGTCGTATTTTCAGGATGCTCTAGCAGCAGCGTGGGGTCGGGTACAGAAGGATCATCTAATGAACAATCAGGCCAGAATGGCAATAAGATTGAGATTGCGACCATGGCGGTAACTCCTTATATAGATGAGGCGGTTAAGCAATATAAAAAAATTCGCCCAGATATACAAATTGAAATCAAAGAGTATCTAGCCAGATCTCAAACGGAGGAAATGACATCGAGCGAATCATTCTCAAAGAGCGATGTTGAGAAATATATACAAACGGTTAGCACACAGATGATGTCCGGCAAAGGGGCAGACATCATCGTAATGAACGATCTGCCGCAGGACAAATATGTCGCCAAGAACATGCTGACTAATTTCTATGATCTGATGGATCAGGACTCAGATTTTGATCGAAATCAGTACTATCAAAATATCTTTAAGAACTCCCAGGATGGGGACGGATTGTATGCAATGCCATTCTCATTTGTCATCGACGCGCTTACTGGGAATACAGAGTTGTTAGAACAAGCTGATATTAAAATCGATGATAAGACCTGGACATGGGATGGATTTAAAGAAATTTCTAAGAAGCTTAAGGAACAAGTTGGTGAAGATTATGTAGCATTTGTTAATCTATTTCCGATTCAAATGTTAGCGGAGTATATAGAAGCGAATTATGATAAGCTCATTGATCAAGGTCAAGCTAATTTTGATTCCGATCTGTTTCGAGACATGATGAAGCAAATCAAATCGATGTATGATGAAGGCGTACTTAAAGAGGAGTTTTCGTACGATTATTCGAAAACTTTGTTCAGCAAAGCTAACCTTTTCGATCCAATGTCAGGCCTTTCTCAAGTCCTTGATCCAAAGCTTAAACTATATCAAAATCCAACAGTCAATGGAAAATATAACGGAACTCCATTTAAGTCATACTTTACTTTAGGCATTAACAGCAAGTCCAAGGTTCAAGATGAAGCTTGGAACTTTATTAAGTTCATGCTTTCCGAAGATATGCAATCTTCACCAGTGGTACAGGGCTTTCCGCTGCATAAGGGAGTTGTGGAGAAACAGCTTAATGATGCTAAGCAGCAGGCAGTAGCGGGAACGCTACCTCTTCTAGAACAGAAATTTGATGCTGAGACTGTAGAAAGAAAAATCCAAGAATTACATCAGCTTCTAGATGGAGCAAGTAGGAATTTATCTAGTGATCATAAGGTCGTTTCAATTGCAATTGAAGAGTTTGATTCATATATGAGTAGTCAGAAATCGGCTGAAGACGTCAGCAAGCTGATTCAAAATCGAGTCAACACTTACATCAACGAGTAAATAGAACGTTCTAATCGAGAGGCAATCAATCAGTTAACGATGATTGAACGCCTTTTGTTTATTTTCTTGTACCATTCATGACGAGTGAATCCTGAGCCCTACACATCTCGCATACCGCACTCAGCAAATTGTGGATATTGCAGAGACTAGACTGAAAATTGCGAATGTTTGGTGTAAATAAGATACAAGGCTTGTGAGCTTATTAGCCCTTATGCAGGAATCATCCCATTTGTCGTTGAATATATTCCGTTAACCGTATTGCGTATTCAAGATACGCAGCCACAGGAGGAGAACAACCTTGAAATCGACTACCGTTCAAAGCCTTACGGAAACGTTTAAGCTGGAAGTGCTTGCGGGTGCTAGCTGCATGGATCGTGAAATCACTCGTTCAAAGGTGCATAGACCTGGACTGGAGTTCGTGGGTTACTTTGATTTTTTCCCAACGAAGCGGGTGCAAGTATTGGGCTGCAAAGAAATCAATTATCTGTTAACCCTAAGCGTTGAAGAGCGCAAGTTACATATTGGTAATATCGTCAAGTACCATCCACCATGCTTTATTGTGACGACAGGTCAGCAGGAGATTCCTTATTTAACTCTATTCTGCGAAGAAGAGGGCATCCCGCTGCTTCGGACGCAGGAGACGACGACAGAGATCATCGCAAAGATTGACACCTATCTGGTGAAGGCGCTGGCGCCAGAGCTTTCAATTCATGGGGTATGTGTAAACGTGTCTGGTATAGGTGTCCTCCTCAGGGGCAAGTCAGGGATTGGAAAAAGCGAAACCGCGCATACGCTTATTAGAAGAGGCCATCGGTTTGTGGCCGATGATATCGTGGTGCTTAAGAAGCTGGGACCGGCAACGCTTCTCGGCACACATAACGAGACGACCCGCGAGTTCCTAGCGCTGCGCAGTATAGGTCTGATCAACGTTGTACGCCAGTACGGGCGTAGAGCCTTTCAGGATGAGACGCGAATTGTACTCGACATCGAGTTGTCTCCTTGGCGAGAGAATTCCTTAAATAATGAGCTCGAACTTGAACCGAAGTTCACAGACTATCTTGGGGTTCAAATTCCGCATATTGAAATCCAGCTTCAGCCCGGCCGTGACGTAGCTGGCCTAATCGAAGCTGCCGCCAACAACTGGTATCTGAAGCAGCTTGGCTATAGCGCCGTTGAAGAGTTTATGCAGAGGATTGAAAACAAGCAATAAGGGGTGCTCATGAATTTTTGTATACGTAACAGACCGCAGAAGAGCTATGTGGTCTGTTTTTTTAACTAAAATTCGCCTTTGATGCGTTATTGGCTGGGCGTAGGCTATAAATGGTATAATTTCTAATAGGTATTTTGAGTGATCGTTACTAGGAGGTATTAATGATGAGTGATGAGCTATTGGAAAAATTGGATACGTGGCATGAAGAGGACGAATTTCAAGAAATCGTAGATGCAATAACGGAAATTCCTGAAGAGGAAAGAGATTATGTTCTAACTAGTCATTTGGGCAGAGCGCTTAATAATCTCGGGCAATATGAAGAGGCCTTAGAGCAGTATTTGAGCATTGAAGAAGAGGGTAAAGGTGACCCGCTCTGGCATTACCGTATCGGAGTTTCCTATTATTATCTGAAGCGCTATGACGAAGCTTTAAAAGCATTTACAATTGCTGACGAGCTAGAGCCTGATGATGAGGACACTTTGGAGTTTTTGGGTTGGATCAAACGCAAATTGGCTAAGAAAGTTGCGAAAAAGCCTATGAACAAACCCGCAAAGAAGCCTGTAGTAGCGATCGACTCCACCAATTTTTGGGATGACAGCGAGTATGCGTTCTCAGAATATATCTCTGAACCGCCTACAGATGCATTAATTGCTTCAGTGGAAGAAGAGCTGGTCTTTAAGTTGCCAAAATACTACGTTGAAATGATGAAGTTACATAATGGAGGAGTTCCTCATAATAATCAGCACCCAATTCCGGAAACAGGAGAATTTATTACGATTTCAGGTATCCTTGGAATTGGACGAGATAAGAATAAGTCGCTGTGTGGAGCTTCAGGCAGCCGGACTGTGATTGAAAATGGACGTTATCCAGAGGTTGGTGTAGTGATTTGTGATTGTCCTTCTGAGAATGAAGTAATCATGCTGGATTACCGCGAGTTTGGAAATGATGGCGAGCCTGAGGTTATTCATGTAGATCGTGATAACAAATATAAGATCACACGCTTGGCTGACAATTTTGAGACCTTTATTGGCGGATTGGTGAAATAGTGGATTTCGCTGGCTAAGAATATGATTACCGAGGCATTCCTTAATAGGAGTGCCTTTCTATTTGGGTTAGAGGGGGCCATTTGATGTTTCCTGCACTTTGTCCGATTCCTGTAGAAGAATATCCAGGTAGATTAATTGTATTTGATAGTGTCGATGGTGCGGGGTCGTTCCCCAGAACCTTGGATGATAGAACTACTATCGTCCATTCTTGTTGTAAAGTTCGGTGTTCATTTATGAGGTCGGCCTTCGCGCATAGTTTTCTAGGATGAGACGCACACTATTAGGGGGATTTTTCATATCTGCCGAACTTATTTTGAAAGGAGCTTTAATCGTCAGAAAGACAACTTTCGCCAACTCGAACACCATTGATCAGGCAAAAGAGGCGACTTGGCTCCACCATTTCCGGCGGTATCCCTGGTCTTGATTACTTAACGCTCGCCGGTGACCTCTTCACAGTCCCGATGCCAGTTACATACGGCATCCGTCATTGCAAGAGGATGCTGCTCCAGCGGCCCGAGAATTGGGTAAACACCGAGATAATATACATGTGGCCTTTGCGGTTTTCTACCTCTTGTCAAAGGAGTTTTTTTAGACAACATGGTCAGGCAAAATCATTCGAAAAAAAGATAAGGAGGCGCTAAGTTAATGTCCAATAAAAAAAAGTACTATGCATTTGAAGATCCGCTTGGCACCACAATTGAATTCCAAGCGACTAGCTTACAACAAGCTATGGTGGTTAAAAAGAAGAAGGCTCAAGAACTAGGTATTCCTAAAGAGGCTTTTGAACTTACGAGCATACGCAAGAAACCAAGCCAGAGCGCATAGTCTTTTCGCGTGGCTTGCTCATACAAGCATAAAGAAATTACGATTTTCTCGTAATTGTGAATCATCATTTTGCAATTCATTAGGTGCAAGGAGCTATAAAATCAAAAACGCTACCGCACGTAGAAGCGGTATCGGATGAAAAGAACATATATGTTAGTAAGCCGCTTAGGCTTTAGCTAGCCGATAATCTGTTTTGAATCAGCAAATTAACGACCCTGACAACAGAGCAGCGATTCTCCAATAATGGAGAATCGCTGCTCTGTTGTCTTTTAAACCACTCACTTGCCGCTATTAAACACCTTAGACTGAAGCACATCCAGCGCTCGGTTAATTTCTTCGAGTTCTTCAGTAGAAGAATCTTTGATCCGGTCCAGGAAACGTTCACCGATCTGCTCAAAAGCTTTGTTCATCATCGCTTGTCCAGCGTCAGACAACCGAATCATTTGCTTACGCCGATCTTCTGCGACATCCAGCTTTTCGCAAAGATTCTTTTCTGTTAATTTCTTGAGCTCACGGCTCGTATTCGGCATAGAGATATTCTTACAATCGCTAATTTGACTGAGAGTAACAGGCTGGCTGACCGCAATATACTCCAGAATACTATATTGAACGGGCGTAATACCTTCCGGTCTAACATCTTTGGTTAAGTCGAATGTTACTTCATGGACTGCCGTCGTAAAGGTCACTAATTTATGAAAAAACGCTTCTTTGTCCATAACGATCACCTCTTAGTTTAAACTTTAACAAAATAATTATCATAATACAATTATCATAATACAATTATCATTTGACAACTAAATAAAGGTTGTGATACGATTTTGTTATCAAATGATAATTAAAGAGGTGGAGCAATGAACGTTTTAGTCATCTATACACATCCGAATCATAAAAGTCTAAGTTATGCTTTTTTCAATAAAGTCATTCAAGGAAGTAATGAAAATCAAAAGATCACGAAGATCGAAGTTCTTGATCTATATGAAGAGCAATTTGATCCGGTACTGGTTTTTAACGAAAATAAACGTAGAAGAGACATGCATATCGATCCCAAGCTAGAGAAGTATCGTGAGCAGATTCGTCAGGCCGATAAAATTGTGTTTGTGTATCCGATCTGGTGGGGCCGGCCTCCAGCCATGCTGCTCGGTTATATTGACCAAATGTTTGCCTCTAATTTCGCTTATAGAGAAAAGGGCGGGCTAATCCCAGAGGGGCTGCTGAAAGGGAAGTCCGTGGTTTGTATTTCCAGCATGAAGGGGCCAACCCTTTATCCTTTATATTGGTTAAACAATTCCCATAAAGTGCTGATGAGAAAAGCATTGTTTCAATATTGCGGTATCAAAAAAGTGAAGTTTTTCGAGTTTGGAAATATGGAGAGTCCCAAAGGCAAACATGACAAAAAGCTAAGTCAGGTCTACCAATATTTTAAATCTGTGGCTAATTAACACCTCAAAGAAATGGCTCGATAATTATTTGGACTCGTTATAAAGGTAGGCAACATAATCCTGCAGCACTGAGGTATGGTCCATTTGTCGCAGCATTGTCCCGATATTGCCACGGTGATAGCTACCATGGTTTACGACGTGAAAGATAGCCCCGGAAATGGATGTCTCAAGCGATCCCATAGTTGGATGATCTAACACAACGGTGGGGTCCTGATCTATTTGACTAGCCAGCACCATTTTATTATTGCTGGATAGCTCACGATAGAGGGCATCCATTTCTTCAATATCTTTTATAGCTAATAAGGGCTCTAATTGGGCAGCTGATGCTTTAGCTTCATTCCTAGTTCGCCCAGAAATCAAGTCAAACCAAATGTTCTCCACGACATAAATATGCGTCACAACCTTTGCTACCGAAGAAAACCCACTCTGGATATCCTTATGATAAATGTCTTTAGGCAATTCCTTTAAGCGATTCATGATCGTTTGATTAGCCCATACATTGTAGTCATACATTTCTAGCGCCGGATGTTTCTCCATGAGTTATTCCCCCTAAGATTATAGATGCTTTAATTATACCCGTTCCAAAAATGTTCGGTACAATTTAGAGATGTTTATTATAGGATCCTTTGTCCAAAATAAACCAGAATACAGACGACAGCGATAAAGCAGAGAAGTAACCAATTCGCTAGCTTCATGCCCATCTAAACCTTACCTATCTTAATCATTGTTAAGTCTTTGCCACTTACTTGTTTGATTAAATCCATTACCTTATGGGCGCCTCTGCCGTTCTCATAGGGTTTCATTTTATCTTTGTAAGTAGAGCGGTTCTCGTATAGCTGCATAATCGAACGAACAAAGCTTTGAGGAGTCATCTCTTTTTCAAGTAACATTTCAGCAAATCCAATTTGTTGGAAATATTGTGCTTGGGCAAGTTGACCAGAGCGGCTTCCCCCATTCGTATGCGGAATTAATAACATTGGCTTTTGCATCGAAAGAAGCTCCATCATTGAGTTTGAGCCTGCACGGGATACGACAACATCGGCCATAGCTAATAAATGTGGCAACTCGCAGCTTGTAATGAATTCATACGATTTGTAGCCTGACATAGAGAGGTGATAATCAACTTTTCCCTCCCCGCAAATATGAACCACTTGAAATTTATCTATCAACTCAGCGAGTACATTGTTCACCATTTGGTTAATGCTGTGTGCCCCTTGGCTTCCTCCCATAATAAGAAGAACAGGCTTAACAGAGGTAAATCCGCAAAAGGCTAAACCACGTTGTTTATCAGCGAATTTGAATTGCTCCTTCAAGAGCGGTCCCACATGAACAGCTTTGAGGGAGGCGGATTGGGTTACAGTATCCAGAAAATTTGTACATAGATGAGTGGCAAACGGAAGTGAGATTTTATTAGCTAGTCCAAGATTTAGGTCTGGTTCATAAATAATGATAGGCACCTTGTTGAGTTTGGCTCCAATCACGACGGGTACAGAAACAAATCCACCTTTAGAAAAAATCACACTTGGCTTAATGTTTCGTAGGAGTCGGTAGGATTGAAAAATACCCTTCATGATTCTGAATACATCAGTTACATTCTTCCAATCAAAATAGCGTCTTAATTTCCCTGTGGGAATGGGATGGTAGGTCACCTCCTCCTTATAGTCAGACAAAAGCTTGCGCTCAATCCCTTGTTCGGAGCCTATATAATGGATGTCCCAATCCTCGGCTAGACATTTAGAAATCAACACAAGATTACCGGATACATGCCCTGCGGAGCCTCCACCTGTAAATATGATTGAAGTACTCATGCTAGGAACCCACCTTGTTGTAACATTTCTTTTATCGCTGGTTTACTCATCAACACATGATTCGAATCATAGCTTTGGAAGTCCACAGGCGGGCATGAGGCATAAGCATCTTGTAAACCTTCTATAGGAAAAGGAGGGAGAATCACATAATAGTGATCATCCAGATGAACAGAAGAGGCGCTCTCGAATTCCGAAATTAGGGCCTCACTTAAGCTTTCACCGGGACGTATCCCCGTTTCCTTGATTTGGATCGTGCTAGTTGATAAGTCGTCAATTAAGACTTGGGCAAGATCCTTAATGCTACAAGCAGGCATCTTGGTCACAAAGACTTCTCCGCCTTTGCTTTCTTCCGTCGCTTTAAGGAGTAGGGTAATCGCATCATCTATGGTTAAGAAAAAACGAGTCATTCTAGCATCTGTAAGGGAAATGTCTACCCCATCCGCAATACTTTGTTTGAAAATAGGAATCACACTGCCCGTTGAGCCGAGGACGTTGCCGCTTCTCACACATACAAACTGAGTTTTGGTTTGTCTGAGATTGGCATGCACCATTAGCTTTTCGCCGAGTGATTTCGTCATTCCGTAGGTGCTCGATGGATGTGCTGCTTTATCGGTGGAGACATAGACTACTTTTTTAACGCCATGTTTAATAGCGGCTTGAATCACATGCTGAGTTCCGAGTACGTTAGTCTTCATCGCACTGTCCGGTTGTTGCTCACAGATGGGGACATGCTTTAAGGCCGCTAAATGATAGATATAATCTACCTGATGGCAAGCCTGCATTATTTCATGCTTATCACGAATATCACCAATGATAAACGTTAGTTTGGGGTTATGATGATATTCCTGTTGTAGTTCTACTTGAAGAGACTCATTACGGGAAAATATTCGAATTTCTTTAGGCGCTCTTTCCAATAACCGTTTCACGAGTTGTCGTCCCCAAGATCCGGTTCCTCCAGTAATTAATATCGTTTTGTTCTGCACGGTTTGTTCCTCCTATGACCTTAGCTACAAAATAATCATAGTGTTTGTATGTTACGTGAATATGGCAAAGTGAAGCTCCCAAAATCAAAAAAAGGTCAAAGAACCCGTACAACAGGTCCCTTAACCTTTCTTTTAACTTCTAATAGCCATCTGTTTGTTTACCGGATTGCTCAGCAATTTCGGCGCCACAAGTTCCCATTCGGGGTAATCCCCACTCGCAATAGCCTCATATAAGTCTTGCGTAGCATGGCTGACGTTTTTGGCTTGTATATCTTCAGCGGCTCCCAATGGTATTTGATTAAGACGGCTTCACCTTTTTCATTCACCCATTTATAGGTATTAACTCCAGACCTCTGCATTTGCCGATAGTTGGCCTCAATTCCCCAAGGAGAGAACAGAAACGTAATCATGTGCGTAGCTTCAGGAGAGTTGGATATAGTATTTTCTACCATAATTCTGAAAAGTATGCGAAACCCACTGACAAGAGATGTTATGAAAGTTACAATTTTTATTGGCATTTGAAATAATGACTGTTATATTTGAAAATACTATGTGTTATAAGCTTACCAACTTGGTATCGACAGAATGGAGAGGCGGAATTACATGCAACAATTTTTAGATAGTATGATTAGCGTAACAAATGATTTTTTATGGTCGAAAATACTGGTGATCCTTCTTATTGCTTGTGGACTTTATTTCACCGTAAGATCGAAATTTGTACAGTTTGGTATGTTCAAAGAAATGTTTCGGGTTCTTAAAGGATCCAATGAAAGGTCAAAAGATAGTATTTCATCTTTCCAGGCCTTCTGTATCAGTATGGCGGCGAGGGTAGGGACAGGTAATATAACGGGAATCGCAATTGCTATTGCCATAGGTGGTCCAGGGGCTATCTTCTGGATGTGGGTGATCGCCATTATTGGATCTGCGTCCGGATTTATAGAAAGTACTTTGGCGCAGGTATATAAAGTGAAGGATAAGACCGGATTTCGCGGTGGGCCTGCCTATTATATGGAGAAAGGTCTGAACCAGCGCTGGATGGGAGCGATATTCGCGGTTCTGATCACGTTATCCTTCGGGCTTGTATTTAACGCGGTCCAATCGAATACGGTCACAGTGGCCTTTGAGAATTCATTTGGCACCAATCGGGCCATTCTTGGGCTTATAATGGCTGCTGCCTTTGCACTGGTTATCTTTGGCGGTGTTAAGCGTATCGCAAGAATGTCCGAATATATCGTAGTGGTAATGGCAGGAATCTACATCGGGGCTGCTCTTATTATTATGCTGATTAATATTACAGAACTCCCAGGAGTTCTCGCACTCATTGTGAAAAGTGCCTTCGGATTTGAACAAGTCGCTGGTGGCTCTTTGGGTGCAGTGATTCTACAGGGTGTGAAGCGTGGCCTGTTCTCTAACGAAGCGGGTATGGGTAGTGCACCTAATGCTGCGGCAACGGCAACCACGAGTCATCCGGTGAAGCAAGGGCTAATGCAAGCGCTAGGCGTACTCACAGATACGTTACTTATTTGTTCGAGTACGGCGTTCATTATCTTGTTGTCTGATGCCTATAAGCAGCCAGGGCTGGATGGAATCAAGCTGACACAAGCCGCATTAAGCGAGCATATTGGTTCGTGGGCATCCGGATCACTAGCGATTATGATTTTCTTGTTTGCTTTCAGCACGTTAATTGGAAATTATTATTATGGTGAGACCAATATAGAATTCTTGAACTCCAACAAAAAAGTATTACTATTCTATAGATACAGTGTTTTGGCGATGATTATTTTTGGTTCCGTAGCAAAGGTTCAATTGGTATGGGATTTGGCCGACTTATTTATGGGCTTCATGGTTATCGTGAATTTGATTGCCATCCTGCTATTATCCAAAGTGGCCTTTGCCGCCTTGAAGGATTATAAAAGGCAGAAACGTGAAGGGAAGGATCCTGTTTTCTATAAAGACAGCATTCCGGGGCTCAAGAACGTTGATGGTTGGGACAATTCTTCAGATGTAAAACGATAAAGATTGTATTTCAAGGGCTCAGGAAACTGAGCTCCTTTTGCTGTCACATTAGAAAACGAGCCTTAGAATCGCTTCTAAGGCTCGTTTTTCATTGTGCGTAGAGGATATAAAATTAGTCTTTTTTAGGGTTTAACCTGCAGCCCATACATCTAACTCAATTTTTAATTCAGGTAAACCTAATCCTTTAACATAAGCAATGGTCATTGAAGGAGGCTTCATACCGAATACTTTATTCCAAATTTCATAGAAATGATCCCAATCGATTTCTTCTGTGGCCCAAATGTTGATTTTGATTACGTTATCGGGAGTCAACTTTTGAGAAGAGAGGACTTCCACAATATTACTCATCGTATTTGTTACTTGTTGATTAAAATCTGTAGGAATATTACTGTTTTGATCGATTCCAATTTGACCAGAAAATACATACATTTCAGCGTTTCTACTTATTTTTGTTACATGACTATAGTTACCAACGGGTTTCGCAATATTTTCTGGATTATATCTTGTAATCACATTATTGTTTAAGTTCATTTATAAGAAGTCTCCTTTAAATAGAAGATACATAACGATAGCTAGGTTATATATCTCCGCTGTTTTTTAAAATATAAGAGTTTATATGTTCTACGCTATAAATTATCCTTATATTTCTCGCATAAACGCTTACCGTCCTTATAGGGACGCCCAAGGCATTTTTGCTTGGTTTCTCTTAATTTTTGACAGACCTATCCTATCCATCATTAATTCTAGAAAAAAACAGCAGTAGAAT
This sequence comes from Paenibacillus etheri, assembly GCF_001012825.1. Taxonomy (GTDB): domain Bacteria; phylum Bacillota; class Bacilli; order Paenibacillales; family Paenibacillaceae; genus Paenibacillus_AQ; species Paenibacillus_AQ etheri. Next base: position 452,469 of record NZ_LCZJ02000037.1, on the reverse strand, counting down.
ACCCAATACCAAAAGACAAATATTTTAGGGATCTCTTTTTCATCAGGTACTCCTCCTTCATATTTAAAGTAAGATAACTTCATCAGAATGATAACATTAATCCACATGAGACGGCAACTTTGCCTCCATCGGCACAACATTAGTAGGGACTTTTTTTGCTGTGTTAAATGAAAACATTGATGTATTTTTTTGAAATAAAGCAAAAACACTTACATTAACGGATCTTATATTGTTATAATAGCAAACAGACCGGTTGGTATGTAAGGAGGAATACGTAATTATGGATACAAAATCACTAATGATTGAGAAGGCGACACTCCTTTTTCAACAAAAAGGTTATAAGAGTGTAGGGGTTAGTGAAATTTTAAAAGCTTGTGATGTTACCAAAGGAGCGCTCTATCATCACTTTCCAAATGGAAAAGAAGAACTATTAATTGCTTGTCTAAAGAGCCTAAAGGAAGCAATAACAATAGATATGGAGGACATTTTCAAAAGGCATTCTTCTACGCAAGAGGCCACACAATTCATGATTAATAAGTTAATTCGCAACTTGGAAACCGAGGGCAAGCTTACAGGCTATACATTTAGCAGTATTGTCAGTGAAATGGCTACGGTCAGTGAGCCTGTCCGCCAAGCATGTAACTCACTTTATGAGAACATTCAGACTATTTACTACACGAAGCTTGTAACTGAAGGCTTCTCGAATGAAGCAGCTTCTGATGTTGCTTTATTGATGACAACCTCGATTGAGGGTGCGATCATGCTGTGTCAGACACAACAATCTACAGCACCCCTAAAGACTATCTCCAAACTATTACCGACAATATTGAAAGGATGAACATCATGAATCAAGAAGTAAGATTACCGAGAAACGGCAAAGAGGGTGCATTATACGGCGCAATCATCTGTACATTGACTGTACTGTTTATGTCTTCAATAAATATCATTTTAGGGGTTGGAGAATTTAATGGTGAAGTTGCCTTAACGATTCTTAAGATGTTTCCGATCATTTGGGTAATTGTCATGATTATTGAACCTGTTGTTATTGGTCGTATTGCAGAAAAGCTGACAGCTAAATTCACACTACCCACCGATAGCTTCAACGCCAAAATTCTATTCCGCATCTTGTTCACTGTATTAGGAATGTCACTTTGTATGACGTTTATTGGAGACATTATCGGAAACGGTTTGAATTCGCAAACGTTTAATCACTTCTTAGCGAATTGGCCAAGAAATTTCCTGATTGCACTGTTCGCAGAAAGTATATTGATACAGCCATTTGCAAGATTTGTGATGGTAAAGCTACATGCTTCTCAGGACAAAAAGAAATCGAATGCTGTTGGCGTAACTATACATGGATTATCGGAACAAAATTCGTAACATAAATAAGCTCTCATGCGAAGCGATTCGTTTGAGAGCTTTTCTATTACCGTATATAATGATATCTTGGTTGAATAATTGAAACCCTCCTATATAACAAAGAAAGATTAACCATGAAAGGTAATATCAAACCATGATGATCTATAGTCGTCTTGCCATAATGATGCCCCCATTTCCCTAGCTAGGCTCATATTCTTGTTGTTCTAGGATATAAGCTTGTAGGAGGGCGAATTTAATATGAAAAAATACGCAGCACCATCTTTATTACTAATGATTGCTCTTGTGGCTTTTCCGCAAATTAGTGAGACGATCTACACTCCATCGTTGCCGGATATTGCCGTAGCACTTGGGGTCTCCAATAGTTCTGTACAATTAACATTAAGTATATATTTTATTGGATTTGCTCTAGGTGTTTTCTGTTGGGGCTGGCTCTCTGATTTCATTGGACGGAGACCAGCCATGCTGGGTGGGCTCATTGTATATGGTATTGGAAGCTTGATGTGTTTTTACTCGGAATCCATTGATCTACTGTTAGTCAGCCGTTTCATTCAAGCGTTTGGAGCAGCAACAGGCTCAATTATTACCCAAACGATTCTTCGGGAGAGTGTCACCGGGAATAAACGGCATGCCATGTTTGCCCAAATCTCGGCGGTGATTGCATTTACTCCAGCAGTAGGGCCACTTATTGGGGGATTTGTGGACCAAGCTTTTGGTTTTCGAGCGGTTTTCTTTACATTAGTAATGATAAGTATGTTGTTATTTATGTATGCTTTTTGGAAGCTGCCAGAAACAACTGATGTTTCCGCGAGAAAAAAGGTAGCCATTCTACCTATATTTAAAAGAATGCTTGCGTTGCCACGTGTACTGGTGTTTGGATTACTAATTGGGGGCATCAATGGAGTTTTATTTAGTTACTATGCTGAAGCACCCTTTATCTTCATTGAACACTTTAACATTTCGCCGGGAGTCTATGGTTTCTTAGGCATTATTGTAGCCCTGGCATCGATTATTGGAGCGATGATCTCCAAAAGATTATTAACTGTCTATGCTCCGGAAAAAATAATTCACATCGGCTGTCTAGTGATGACCAGCGGAGCTTTGCTATTAACAATTGCAGGAAGTCTTGCCTCGTTGCCGGATATGATAGTGATGGTAAGCATTCTAATAACCCTTTTTGTCATGTTAATGGGGGCCGGTATTGCCTTACCTAATTGTCTCAGTCTTGCGCTTGTTAATTTCCAGGATGTTGTGGGGACAGCAGGTGCGATCTTCAGCTTGGGGTATTATTTGCTGGTTAGCTTGGCGACATGGGGAATGAGCGCTCTGCATAATGGTTCATTACTGACAATGCCCATCTATTTCTTAGGGATCAGCGGCGGAATGTGGTTATTAAGTAAAAAGTTTATTGTAGCGGAATAGAATTTGCTTCTTAGCTATTTGATTAGAAGGAGATATGGAACGGGGCATCCATAGATTAGATTAATGGCAGTCTGGAACTATTTGAGTTCCGGACTGCTTTTATTTGTTAGTCCACTTCCGGCACAATGACTTGGATATGACGAGGGAGAACACTTAGCGTAATCGGTAAAATCGGGCCCTCTTCACCATCCACATTGGTTCTTACGGCTTCTGGAGAGCTTACACTTACATTTTGGGCCGTGAAATAGACAACGTCTTTATGATCCTTAAGGTTGCCAAGTAGCAAAGATATACTGGCTGTAATGGTATTGAGTATATTGAGGTCTTGAATAATAAAACAATGAAGCAGACCATCGTCAACCGCAGCATCAGGTATCAGATTCTCGAATCCACCGACTGAGTTGGTTAACACGGCGAGGAAGAGCGGGGATTCGCCTTGCCATGTCTTCTCGTCATAATGAATGACAAGAGGGTGGGGGGAAGTGCTTGTAAGTTGTTTTAGTCCTTCTTTTAGATATGCCAATGAGCCGAGCTTGGTTTTCTCTTCGGTTGATACGGAGGATAATGATCCGGCGATTGAGCCTACAGCAACAACGTTACCGAATAAGCGGTCATTCAAGCAACCAATGTCTACTGTCTTTACGTTAGAGGAAGCAAGGGTTTGAATGGCTATTTCGGGATTTAGCGGAATCTGTAATGCGCGGGCAAAATCATTAACCGTTCCTAAAGGGACTACACCTAACTTTGGATGTTGTTTCTGATTCATAAGACCATTAATGGTCTCATGAAGCGTGCCATCTCCGCCAATGGAGACGACTAGATCGTAACACTCCTCGCAGGCAATGATACAATAACGGGTTGCATCTAGTTCTTTTGCCGTCTCCTTGATCGTAACCAAGTAGCCTTGATCAGCCAGAACTCTTTCTGCATATCTGACATATTCGCCAGCTTCTTCTTTACCGGATGAGGGGTTAATAATAATCATAGCTTGCCGCATAGGGATTATCCTCTCTTGTTCAGTCTAATAGCCTATTAGATGATTACCCCAAAGTGGTATAGCGGAAATCATAACAACCTAAAGAAAAGGTGAGCAAGAACGACCTAAGTCGTCTTACTCACCTCTTTTTGAAAATATAAGAAAGTATAAGTTTCACACGATACTTTATGTCTTATATTTCTCGCTTAAACGCTTGCCGTCCTTATAAGGACGCCGAAGGCGTTTATGCTTGTTAATAGACCTTGTCACCATTAAAAATGGAATTCTTAACGATAACATAATCTACTTTACGAATGGCTTCTAATTTATTGCCTCCAGCATAAGAAATCGAGGACTGAAGATCTTGCTCCATCTCTCTCAACGTTTCTGCTAAAGCGCCTTTGTGTTCTACAACTATTTTTTTGCCCTCAACATTCTTCTTTTCACCTTTTTGGTATTCAGAAGCGGAGCCAAAGTACTCTTTATACAGCTTTCCATCGATCTCGATGGTATCACCAGGAGATTCTTCATGCCCTGCAAACAGGGAACCAATCATGACCATGGAAGCACCAAATCTAATGGATTTGGCGATATCACCGTGCGTACGAATGCCTCCGTCAGCAATGATAGGCTTACTTGCAGCCTTGGCACACAAGCGCAGTGCAGCCAATTGCCAGCCCCCTGTACCGAATCCAGTCTTAATCTTCGTGATACATACTTTCCCTGGTCCGATCCCTACTTTAGTAGCGTCGGCCCCAGCGTTCTCTAATTCTCTAACGCCTTCAGGCGTTCCCACGTTTCCAGCAATAACGAAACTAGCAGGTAGGTACTGTTTAATATGCTTGATCATTCGAATGACAGCCTCGGAATGACCATGTGCTATATCGATCGTAATGAATTCCGGAATCAATTGTTCGTTAGCTAATTGTTCAACGAAATCGTATTCTTCTTCTTTGACTCCGACACTAATGGATGCGATTAATCCGCGGGAGTGCATGTCCTTGATGAAAGACGTACGCTTCTCCGGTTCAAAACGATGCATAATGTAGAAGTAGCCATTTTCAGCTAAGAAGCTGGCGATCTTCTCATCTATGATGGTTTGCATATTTGCGGGTACCACAGGTAATCTAAAAGTATGACCACCTAAGGTGACTGTTGTATCACACTCGGAACGGCTATTTACGATACATTTTGCAGGAATTAACTGAATATCTTCATAATCGAATACTTTTTTCATTATATACACCTCTAAATGCGAACATTATAGTATTTTGCTTTGTGGATTGTTCGTCCACTTTGTAATGTACAGCATTCCGAACAAGAAGTCAAAACTCTAGTACATTATGGAGTAAATTGGGCTTAATTATACGACGATTTGGTGTACGGCTTATGATTCATATAATGAACTAGATGTAGCCTACTATTTCTTTTCGTGACCATTTATGAGGCTGGGGGCGCTCTGACACTTCTGCTTCTGACATAAGGATGAATTCCTGCGGTAATTTAATCACCCATTCGTTTAATGAATCGATTACGTGCTGTAGGCTGTTCTCCTCACTCATCTTATACCCCACTCCTTTATCTGTAATATCTGGCTAAATAATATGTACTATCATACAATGAGGGCTTTCATATAAAAAGATGTTTAATCTGATCTTGTTGTCCCTAAAAAAAGGGAGTAAAGTAACAAGATACATACTATATATGGAAAGAAAGGTTGATAATTTTTGAAAAAAGGAATATTTACAGGCTTGCTTACTCTCTTCCTGATTACCGCAAGTACATTAGCTTCTACTGCTGTAGAAGCTGCTGGAGCAGTAACGAAATTACCTGATTATCAATGGAATCAGCTGAATGTTGTGGGAGCATTAGAAAGCATAGAAGGGGGTCCCGTGGAGGTTCCATCATTAAATACAGTGTATCTCCACACTAAGGAAGAGCATGCTACCCAAACTAAGGTATGGTTGGTTGATACGTTGAAATCCTATGATACACAGACAGGGAAGCTAAAGTGGTCAGTAAATTTTGCAGACCCTGGCACAGCGATGTTTCGTGAATCGAAAGATTATTTAGTGGCGCCAGATGGAACGGTATACATAACCTTTACAGATAATCTTTCACCTGACGCAACTCAGATCTATGCGGTGGGACCTGATGGAAAACGGAAATGGAAAGTGAATTTGTCTCAGACAGAGGGATACTTATATAGACTTGATAATGGGAGTCTAGTCTTTGCATCCCAAGGTAACTTTGATGACAATGGAAATTACGCGGGGTCACTAATTTTAATTAATAAAAATGGAACTAAAATAAAAAATGTCTCTTATAAAGGAACGGTATTGGCGCAAGGAAATCGTGTCCTAATTCAAACGAATTACGGAGGTGGGAAAGGGTCGCGAATTCAGGCGCTTGATTCTTCGTTAAATTCAGTGTTTACATATCAATTGCCAGTTGAATCGTACACTGAAGTATCTTACAATAATGTACTTTCTGATGGAACAGTGTTAGTCCGTGCCAATATACCAAAGACAGGGAATCGGTTATTCGGATTTAACCCTAAAGGTAAATTACTATGGGGAAGAGATATTGCAGGTAACGGTGTCGTCTCCTCACTTGGTGAGGTTTATGGGGTTTACGCCAATGGTAAGCTATCCCTATATAATGTCAAAGGATTGGTTAAGTCGGTGCCTCTTCAAGATGAGACAGAATTTTTTGTTTCGTTGAGCCGATTTCAGGATGGCAATATTGAGCTTGGCTTTCCGGGCTCCGCCACATATGTTTTAAATCCTAAAACGCTCGCAGTGGATTATACTTTTAAGCTGAAGGATGATTTTAATTTCATCTATGTAGGTAACGAAGTGGGATATATAATGACGAATAATGGATTTGCACGAATTAAGTTTTAATTCCAGAAATCGATAGAGGATTGATCAAGGGATGCTGCCCCTAAAGGGATGGCATCCTTTTTGCATTAATGTCATCCCATCTCATGACCTTTTGTAACTAGTAAGGCTTTAGGGAATTACATTATAATAAGGGTCTAGTCAGCAGAATTTATAGGGGGAAATGTCTTGTTTAATCTGGTCAAACAGTGGTTCTGGTACGATTGGCTCGTCCTCCTGTTTCGGATTGGTTTTTCTACTTCTTTTATGATCACCATGAGTTATCTCTCGGAGGATTTTACGATTCCTTTCTGGATCGCGTTTGTTTGGGGCGTGCTCTCTTTTTCAGTGCCTTGGTTTTGTTTGCAGTTGCATTACAAGTATTATCTGATTGCGGAGATCCTCCTTTCGGGTGGTATATGTTTATATTTGGCTGCTCTGTTCCCTGAATCGTATGTAACTTTTCTGCCTATCGCTTTTATGATTGCCAGCAATAGTGCACAGAAGTCCTATCGTTGGTCAGCTCCAATCACGGTTATTTTGATTCCAATTATGTTATCTAGATTGTCACAACAACTGGATGCTGTATCGATGATCCTAAATATTGGTTTGGTGTATACGCTTGGTTTTGCTTTTCATTTACTGGTGGTGAATCACAAGCAGAGCGGAATTATTAAGGATCAGAATGCGGTCTTGGAGCAGTATATCTCACAAGTCGAGCGTATGACACTTCTGAAAGAAAGAGATCGGTTGTCCAAAGATCTTCACGATACGGTGGGTCACTCATATACTTCAATTATTATGGGGCTAGAAACTTTACGTTCTGAGGTGAACACTTCGGATGGGGCGCACAAGATAGATGCCTTGTTAAAACTAACTCGTAATGGCCTAGATGATGTCCGTCGATATTTGCATCATGTGGGCTCTTCGCAGGATTCGTTGACGCTTATGCAGTCCCTGCAGAAATTAGTGGATGATTTCCAGACCTTCTCGAAGGTTAAGATTCGCCTAAGAACATTCGGAGAGGCATATACAGTATCCAAGCAGGCTCAAATGACATTATACAGATGTCTGCAAGAGTCAATAACCAACGCTGTACGTCATGGTCGAGCCAGTGAAATTGTCATCAGCCTGCATTACGAAGAGAAGTTGATCCGACTGGATGTGCAGGATAATGGATTAGGCACTGAAGACTTAAAGGCAGGATTTGGTGTGAATGCGATGAAGGAACGAGCTTCCAACTTACAAGGTCAAGTGTATGTTTACTCCAAGCCAGGGGAAGGGACCTTAGTGACCTGCAGTTTACCAAGGCTTGAAGAGATACAGGAGGAACCGGTTCGCTTACTACTTGTAGATGATCAGCCTTATATCCGGGATAGTCTGCGAATTATTTTAGAGCAGGAACCCGATTTTGAGATCCTAGGGTTAGCAGAGAATGGTGAACAAGCAATAAGCTTCTGCGAGCAAGATCAACCTCATGTGGTGCTGATGGACTTAAATATGCCAGGTATGGACGGTGCGGAAGCAACCAAGCTTATTAAGCAAAAATGGCCAGGGGTACGAGTATTGATCCTGACCACTTTTCAAGAGACAGATATGGCAGTCGAAGCACTGCAAAACGGGGCAGATGGCTACTTATTAAAGTCTACCGAGCCGCAAGAACTATTCGAAGGAATACGTCTTGTACATCGGGGGGTAAAGATGATCACACCAGATATTACGAATGTATTAATTGATCATTATGAGATGCATCCAGCTTCTGAAGCGCCGACTGAGCAGAGTAATGAATATGGGCTGACGCCGCGTGAGCTGGAGATTCTAGAATGTCTGTCAAAGGGCATGCGTTATAAGTCCATTGCTGCCAAATTGTATTTGTCCGATGGAACGGTGAGAAATTACGCTTCTACCATCTATGCTAAGCTGGGTGTGCGGAACCGCGAAGAGGCTGTAGAGAAAGCCTTTGGCACTTCGGAATAACCATAACCGAATCATCTGAAATTGACGAGCACCTTATTGTCCATATTCCCTTGCGGGAGTGGGCGATATGGTGTTTTTTTAATAATATAAGAAAGTATAAGTTTCGCACCATACTTTATGTCTTATATTTCTCGCTTAATCGCTTACCGTCCTTATAAGGAAGCCGAAGGCGGTTATGCTTGAATGGAATAAATGTCATATGACATTATGGCACTGGTCGAATTTACACCAGGAGTATTAACATAGGAGCTGCATAGATGAACAAATTTTTATTGCAGAGAGGGAGAAAAGAAAATGAATCAAATGATCCGGAAACATGTGAGGAATTTCTGTTTCTTATTAATTACTTTTGCCACAGGGCTATTTTACTTTTGCTTTTATTTGGTAGGCATCACCTTTGGGGTTGCGATGTCCTTTACCTTAGTAGGGATTCCAATCCTTTATTATGTTTTACGTTCTACCGAGACTTTTTTACAGCATGAGCGAATTCGGACGAAAGTCTATACGGATATCTCCGTTCGCACGCTCCCAACCCGATCTCAAGAAGAAGGTAGCTTGTGGGAAAAGGTTAAGGCAGAGTTTCTGAATGAACATAATTGGAGAGCGATTATAGGGTTGATGCTGCAACTTGGAATTGGAATGCTCAGCCTCATCTGTGCAACTCTTTTTTACTTGGCCCCTATTATTCTCTTGTTCGCACCTATCTTGTATTTCATCGATATCTCTTCTATATCGTTATTCGGGATTGAAAATAAAACACTCAACACCTCACTTCTGTTCATGCTGTTAGGCGCGGTATTTCTATGGATAGGTGCTTATCTTGGCAACGGTTTAGTAAAGATGATCGGCAGGTATACGCGGCGTTTAGTGAAAGATTTTGCTAGAAGATAAACTTTTACACGAAAGAAGGAAGATTAATGGTTGCCTCAGTTTCATTTATAAAATTATTCTCGCAATCTCTTTGGATGATGTGGGAGAACCTATTTGCTATTGTCACCAAATTCCGCAGTCAGTCCGTGTGGAGATACGGGATATGTAAATTGGTCGTGTTAAAGTATCACGGTGAAAGTATAGTCTGCAAAGATGGGCATCAGATTCTTCCCGGAGATTGGGTGGGTGAGCTTCATCTGGATAATCGCCAGGTTGTACAGCTAACACGTACCCTTGGCGCTGATCGGGCCGGAATTCGAACTGCACGTATGCTTCGCGAGGCCATGAAGGAGATTAGTCGTGAACTAGATAGCAATCCAGAACTAAGCAAAGTGCAGGCGCTAACGGGGATTACGCTACTTCACCGCGGGATCATTCATGGAATAGGGTTTGAGCAGCATCCTATCAAGTCCAAATGGCAGCGGCGATGGTTCGGAATCTATCTTCGGTTCTTACTTCGGGTGCTGCATCCGGAGGGGAAACATCGCGTTGAGGACAGCACGGAGAAGTTGTCACCTAAGATGCTCGTGCTTAGTAAGCAGTCTTTGAAAGCAAGGTTTGCTCCCCGAAGGAAAGAGGCGGTTTCCTGATGTGGACGCTCACTATTTTAGCTATAGATGTGATTATTCTTTATATGATCGTTCCTTTTGTGATTACTCGAATATGGGGATGGGGTGTTGTCTCCAGAGGAGATGCTGCGAAGGGAATTTCTTTTACTTTCGATGACGGACCCGATCCATGCTATACCCCAGAATTACTGGACTTATTAAATGAACATGACGTTAAAGCGACCTTCTTCGTATTAGGCAAGAGGGCTGAGCAATACCCGGATTTAATCCAGCGAATGCACCGGGAAGGACATCAGATTGGGATTCATAATTATACGCATACACCCAACTGGATTTACTCCCCATGGACGAATAGACGGAAGCAAGTAGATCGAACAGCTGATATTGTCGAGCGGATTACAGGAGAGCGGCCTATCTTGTATCGCCCACCATGGGGGCTCCTTAATTTAGGCGATCTTGTCTTTCTTAGACGTTCTTATCGGGTAGTGTTGTGGTCTGTAATGGTGGGAGACTGGAAGGCGTCTGTTAGCGCAGCCCAAATAAAGCATGACTTATTGAAAAAGATAAAACCCGGTTCTATCATCGTTCTGCACGACAATGGTGATACACCGGGGGCAGATCGAGAAGCACCGCTGAACATGATCACCGGACTGGAAGAGGTCTTAAAGGAGATTCCTAGAAGGGGGCTGAAGAGCCAGCGAGTGGATGAGCTACTGAACAAGGAAGTTAGTCGCATTGGAGAAGCTAGGTCCAGAGTCAAACATCACGGTCAGATTAATCTGTAGCTATGGATGACATGATGTCACTAGATTGGAAGGGAATTCAGACATTGAAAAAGAAAACCGTTCGAACCATCGTTATGACCGTTTCTGTAGTATACATGGTGTTGATTTTTGCAGGTCTATGTGTGTACACATTTTCTAAGTTTAATGAAATTGTCAGTCATGAAGTTGAACTAAAGCTTAACTATAAGGTGGAGCTTACTTCTACTAAACTAAATAGTCAATTCTCGAATGATTTCGAGAAGAGCTTGGCTGGAATGAAGGAGGAGGGTGCAGGTTATTATTTTGTCATAGATAAAGCTGGAAGATACGTAGCAAGTCAGAACCCTAAGCACGTTATAGGTAAAGTTATATCTGATGAACCGGACATACAGCTGCAAAAGGTCGGTCAGGTCATAACACAATCTACGGGAACTAGTGGTACGGAGGACTCGAAGAATGTCTATGCCTTTACAAGAATCGGTGATACAGATTATAACTTAGTGCTGGTGATGCCTGTAAAACAGATTTTGGAGCCTATGATGGACAACCAATATTTAATTATAAGCGGTTTTGTTATCGCTCTGATTATTTTTATTGTCTTGCTCTTCATTATCTTAACCCGCCTTATTGTACGACCGCTTCGCAGAATCAATGAGCATGTAATGGAGCTTGTGGAACACGGAGGCGATCTGACCAAGAAGCTGGACATGAAGCGAAATGATGAGATTGGGATGTTGGCGTATTCCATGAATCAGTTTCTGGATAACATTCGGGCCATCGTAGGGAATGTCACTTCACAGGCCAATCATCTGAATGAAAATGCAGGGATACTTCAAGTTTCAGCAGAGCAGACAAATGAGACATCCAAGCAAATTACAACGATTATTACGGATATGGCTGTGAGTTCGACGGAGCAAGCAGAGCATGTGCGGCAAGTACTCACGATGATGGAACGGACAGGGGAAATCTCTGAGGAAATTATGCAGGAAACGGTAAAGACAGTTCACGATTCCAATCATTTAATAAAAGCGGTGCAAACTGGCCAGCGTGCAAACCAGGCATCTGTAGATCACTTGGAAACTATGGTTAGTTCCATTGAGCGCTCAACAGAGACTATTGCACAGCTGAACAACCGATCCAGCCAAATCGGTGAGATTATTACCGTGATCTCTGAATTAGCCAGTCAGACGAATCTACTCGCGCTTAATGCAGCCATTGAAGCGGCCCGCGCAGGAGAACAAGGGAAAGGTTTTGCTGTAGTTGCAGGAGAGATCCGTAAACTTGCTGAAGGCTCCGAAAGAGCGGCCGAGCAGATTGCCGAGCTTGTTGGCGCGATTCAAGCGGATACAAATGCAGCGGTCAAAACGATGGAATCGAGTCAACAAGTGGTCAATCAACAGAATGGTTTAGTGTTACAGGGGCAACAATCCCTGGAGGAAATCGTTCAGAAGGTTGATCTAACGACCCAAAGCACGTTGCGAATTCAAGGCATATTTGGTGAGTTGTCTACAATGACACAGCAATCATTGAAGGCTCTGGTACAATCTTCACAGCTCATTGATCAGTCGGCATCGTCCTCACAGGAAGTAGCGGCTTCCACGGAGGAGCAGCTTGCGACTATCGATGAGATGACGACCAAACTTAGAGAACTCAGCGAGTTATCTGTATTTTTAAAGTTAGAAGTCGGGATGTTTACGATATAATCTCATTCTTGGAAATTATTCAATCATTTTTTATATGGTGAGGGCTATGGTACCATAACAGTACATTTAGAATGTGGTTCGCACCTATATTAAATTGTTGAGAAAAGGATGGGTAGCATGTTAAATGCTTCTTACTGGTTAACCAATATAAGTTTAGAACAGGGTTATGGTATTGAGGATGGACAAGTGGTTGGTACGGATACGAAGGTTTGTCATATCCGAATTGACGGGGATAAGATTTCAGAAGTGGTTGGAGCGGACGTGGAGCTTCAGAGTCATCTACCTAAATATGACTGCAAAGGGTTATTGATGCTTCCTTCTTTTGAGGAGGCGCATATCCATTTAGATAAAACATATTTTGCTGGACCATGGAAGGCAGTAAAGCCTGCGTCCAGTGTCTTTGAACGGATTGAGGAAGAGAAGGTATTATTGCCTAAGCTGCTGCCCATGGCGAGACAACAAGCGGAGAGCATCTTGACGCTTATACAGCGGTTTGGTGCCACACATGTGCGTAGTCATTGTAATATTGAGCCTGTCAGCGGTCTGAAGCGTTTAGAAGCAACCCTGCAAGCCTTGGATACCTTCTCCGGCAAGATATCATCTGAAATTGTAGCCTTTCCGCAGCATGGTCTGCTTCGCTCCAATTCTGTTGAATTAGTAAAGCAATCCCTGGCAGCGGGGGCAACCTATGTAGGTGGTGTCGATCCATACTCAGTGGATGGAGATATCGAGAAGTCACTTCAGACCATGGTCGAGCTAGCAGTAATGAATAATGCTGGTATTGATCTTCACTTACATGATGGAAAAGAAGCAGGAAAGCAGACGCTGTCGCGTTTGGCTGATCTCACAGAAGAAGCCGGCTTACAGGGCAAGGTGACCGTTAGTCACGCATTCTGGTTCGCAGGTGCTCCGCAGCAGGAAGCAGAAGAAATGGCTGTACGGATGGCATCACTTGGTATGGGTATTGCATCCACAGTACCTATTGGAAGAATGATGATGCCACTGCCGATGCTGCACAGCCAAGGTGTACAAGTGAAACTGGCAACAGACAGCCTTACGGATCACTGGTCTCCTTTTGGAAATGGAGATCAATTGGAGAAGACGGGACGGTACGCAGAGTTATATGGGTGTAGTGATGAACGGTCCTTATCGCAATCCCTTAGATTCATAACAGGGGGGATAACGCCTCTTAATCTAAAGGGTGAACAGGTATGGCCAAAAGTAGGAGACACTGCAAGCTTTGTGTTACTGCATGCCAGCTGCTCGGCCGAAGCAGTAGCAAGAAGAGCGGACCGTCAAGCGGTATGGTTCGAAGGGCGTCTCGTGAGTGGATCGTTATAGGGACCTGAGAGGTGGATGACATGCTCATCTCTAACCATTTACAACAGTATAAAACAGCGATACTCTCACTTCCGAAGGGGACCACGCTATCGAAAGACGATCTGCAGGTGGATACGCTTCTAATGAAACGAAGCGGCAAGCTTGAAATGTACTATGCACCGCACAATGAATACATCAATCCATCTGCAAAGTTGATTATTATTGGGCTAACGCCCGGTTTTACACAAATGAGAATAGCGAATTGTTTCAGGAGCAGCAAACGAACCTGCATACCACCTCTTTATTACGTTTTCCCGTGTTCATAGAGAAGAAAAATTATAGCGGAGCACATCCTAAGCTGCTTTCAGATCCGTCCCTTAGAGAATGTGCTCTATTGTCGTTAGAGCAGGAGCTGGGCATCCTGAGCCAAGCTTTAATTATTCCTCTAGGGAAAACTGTGGAGGGAATGCTCCGGCTTTTGGTATCTGAGGGTAAGCTCGATGATCAGCGCTGCTTATGGGGATTTCCTCATCCTTCTGGAGCGAACGGACATAGATTTAAGCAGTTTGCCAGCCATCAAGAGGACATGACAAAGACGCTCCAAGATCATTTATGGAACGGCTGAGTGATCAAACTTATCGCAACATTTTTCCAGAACCTCACGTTAAGAATGATAGAGTAGCATAATTTCATTCATCTCAGGAGGTATAATTCACTATGAAAACATTCAAAGTAATCGGAGCTGTCCTGGCTGGTACGCTCATAGCATCGAACGTCATCTCTGCTGCCCCAATCCAGCCAGCTCCAGTCAAACCAGCGACCCATTCCTCAGTGCCGCAGGATTCTTTTGGCGGTCTAAAATATGTGCTGGTCATTAATGGTAACGGCTTCTCCCCAGTCGATGCTCCGCTATATGTAGGTTCAAGCAAGGAGGTTATGATTCCTATCCGTACAGCAGCTGAAGCGCTTGGATATAAGTTAACATGGACTCAGAGCCTTCAATCGCTAGGTCTTGTGAAAGATAGCCAGTCGATGTCCTTTCAAATTGCAAAAGATGCCTACCGTAATGGCACAACACTCCTTTCGCTGGGTGCTGTACCAGAGCTAAAAAACGGTAAAACCTACGTTCCACTATCTTTCTTCGAAAAAGTGATGAAGCTTGAAATTATCGCAGGCCCAACTGGAACGATTTCGATTAATTCCAAGGAACAAGGCAATGGAGAGACCGCTTCAGACACGATCAAGCAAGGATCAATCACTAGTATCTATAAGGGCGAAAAAAATGCTGAAATCGGCCTCAACGGCTATGGTCATGGCGTTCGCCTGGGCATTTCCGATGAAACGGAAATCGTATCAGCTGATAATAAGAAATTAACGTTCGCTGACCTGCAGCTGGGCATGTCCATCGAGGTCGAGCACAGCATGGTCATGGCTATGAGCATGCCGCCATTGACGAGCGCGATCAAAATTGTTGTGAAAGAACAAGCTCCCCCCGATCAGCAGACTTTGGGAACGGCTGGTGTGATCGAAGAGGTTACTCCTTTGGATAACGGCATCACTCGCGTTGTGATCAAAGGCGATAAACTCAGTGAGACATCCTTCGAGACGATTGTTCTGAATATTACAGACACTACGCCAATTCTCGGCACGAAAGACAATCAGAAAATTGCCGCAAGTGAGCTAAAAAAAGGTGATAAATTGTATGCGTTCTACGGTCCAATGTTGACCAAGAGCATGCCGCCTATCGGCCAAGCGACCAAAATCGTCGTAGAAAACTAATCTACATGAAGTCGAAGAAATAACGGATGACATGGAAAAAGACCGGCGAGGTATAGGTCAAGCTATCGACACGGCTTAAATAGCTTTCTTTTAAAGCTACGAATTTATCCCCATCACCGATGAGCAAATCTCGCTTCAGCACGGAAACCGTTAAACTACCCAAGAAGCCGCTCAAACTGATCAGCATGCCTGACAGGAAACCGAAGATCGGGTTGAGCGGCGTCAGGTAGGGATAGATCAGATAGGAGACTCCGGTTGTTACGACAAACGCACAAGCAAAGCCCTCCCAGGTCAAATACGGGTTAGCGGTTGGAACCACTTTGCGCTTACCTAGATAAAGGGATGCCAGATAGTGGACTACATCATTCAGCTGTGTCAGCACTACTAGGAATAATACAAGCCCCGCTCCATACTCCGGTGTAGCAAATTGAAAATAGGCTAAGTGACTAAGTCCAAATACCATCAGCATTAATCCCCACTGGGTTGAACTAACACTACGCAGGAAGCCAACTGTCCCTTTATTAATGAGCCTAGGTAGCGGTAGGAGTAAGAATACATAGACAGGGATAAAGACAATAAACATCCCGTACCACTCGATATAAATCCAGTAGAACTGTAGAGGAATGGATAAGTACGCCCACAGAAATAGTCTGCGGTCGGATTTTCGCGATTTTATCATGGAGAAATATTCCTTGAGCGCAAAGAAGGTTAGCACCATAAGTGACAGTAGTGAGACGACTGGATTAAAAAGAGTAGTTAAACAAAAGATGAAGAGCATTCCCCACCAGGTTTTGATGCGGAAGCCGATACCTGTATAGTCTTTACTTGGTTGTAATCTGCCTATAACTACATACATCAAGTGAATGGCCGATAAGGCTGCAAAAATCAGGATTATCGTTAATAGAGAGCGGTCGATAGCTAATCACCAACTTGTCGTAGAGTAGATTCCATTAATGGGTTCATATGTTATTATGAAGGAAACGTCCAATCTTGATAAGGGGAAAATTGTAAATGGCAGATGATCCATCGGTCTTTATCTTGCTTACGAATACCGGAACGCTCTTTACGAAGCTTATTCAAGGCTACACGAGAGCACCCTATAATCATGCCTCGATCTCCTTTAATCGGGAGCTCTCAGAGTTATATAGCTTTGGCAGAAAGCACCCAAGCAACCCTCTGAATGGAGGATTCGTGAAGGAGGATATTAAGACAGGCACGTTCAGTAAGTACCCCAATACAACATGTGTTCTTTACGAACTTCAAGTAACAGCCCGTGAAGTGGAGAAAATGGAGCGGGTACTCAAAGTCTTTATCCGAAGTCGTCAAAAGTATCTTTATAATATTCTCGGCGTGATTGGTATCGCACTAAAGGAACCTGTCGAATTCAGCAACTCCTACTTCTGCTCACAATTTGTAGCGGAAATTCTGGAGAGGTCCGGCATTAAGCTATGGAAAAAGCTGCCTGCGCTCGTAACGCCGGATGATTTTCGGCAAAGCGATCGGCTGAAGCTGATCTATCAAGGCAAATTAAGTGAGTACGAACCTAAAAGCTAAGGGAGAGTATTTAGATGAATAACAAAGAACGGTTCTCAAATCGGGTAGATTCGTATGTGAAATATCGGCCCAGTTATTCTAAAGAAGCCATTGATTATTTGTACCATACGATTGGGCTAAAACCGAATTGTGATATTGCTGATATTGGCGCAGGAACGGGAATATTCTCAGCATTGCTTCTGGAGCGCGGGAGTCGCGTGACTGCCGTTGAACCAAATCCGGAAATGCGTACAGCTGCGGAA
Source organism: Paenibacillus etheri (assembly GCF_001012825.1). Taxonomy (GTDB): domain Bacteria; phylum Bacillota; class Bacilli; order Paenibacillales; family Paenibacillaceae; genus Paenibacillus_AQ; species Paenibacillus_AQ etheri. The sequence goes on along the minus strand of NZ_LCZJ02000037.1, from coordinate 434,974 downwards.
GAGAAGTTCGCAAAGGATAATCATTTCCGCGTATCGCCAGGGTCTGCCGAAAAGACAGAACTTTCGGACCATTCCATAGACTTTATCGTGTGTGCCCAAGCGTTTCACTGGTTTGATAGGGACGCAGCGCAATTGGAATTCAAACGGATTCTTAAACCGGGCGGAAAGGTGGTTCTAATATGGAATTCTCGGCGTACTTACGGTACCCCATTTCTGGAGGAATATGAGCAGCTGGTGCAAACCTTCGGCACGGACTACACTCAAGTTAATCATAAGAACATTACCCCTGAGATCCTTAGTTCCTTTTTTAAGACAGGACAGATGCAAGTAGCGCACTTTAGCAATCAGCAGGTGTTTGATTTCGAAGGATTAAGCGGGCGGGCGAGATCATCTTCCTACATTCCGGCCCCCGGAGATCCACGTTACGAGAACATGATGACAGAGCTGCGGAGCCTATTTGAACGAAATAAACAGGATGATAAAGTATTTTTTGAATATGAGACAGAGGTCTATTGGGGCGAAGTATAGAAAATTATCAGTATATTAAAAAGACTCAAACCTAGTGTAACAGGGTTTGAGTCTTCTTTTTACTTTTAGCTATGAAAGATGAACGTAGAATGTTGTAGATTCGCCGACCGTGCTTTTAGCGTAAATTTTTCCTTTATGCAGTTCAACGATGGATTTGGCAATCGCGAGTCCTAGGCCATACCCCCCTTGCTTATGCGCTGGGGAAGCATTCGTGCGGTAAAATCGGTCAAAATTCTTGCATTGGTGTAGCTACATTTATTCCAACCGATTCAGAAACCACCCTACTGCAAAAAGCTGATCAAGCGCTCTATGCCTCTAAAGAACAGGGGAGAAACCGAGTCACGCATAGCATAGATTTGAATGAAAAGCTTCTTTAACAGGGGCTTTTTTGTTATTTATAAACGATACATCCTCTTTGCTCTAATTGCTCTAAAGTGTCTGTTCTTCTCAAGCTGTGATTCCATCTGAGATCCAGTTTCTCTAATCGTTCTAGTTGTAGCAGGGAGTTCGGAATTTCTTGTAGGTTATTATCTCTTAGGTCGAGCTCAAAAAGGCTGCTTAATTGACCTATTTCCTCAGGAAGCTTATTCAGTTTATTTTTTCGAAGGTTCAGTCTTCTTAACTTGCTTAGTTTACCGATGGATGAAGGTAGTTCAGTGATTCGATTATCATTTAAATCAAGTATCCGAAGTTCTTCAATAGCACCCAAATGCTCGGGTAACAAGACCAGTTGATTACCATATAGATGGATCTCTCTTAGCCCTTTTATTTGTGTGATTGAATCTGGCAGACTTTCTAGCTGATTGTAATATAGCCGCAATTCAATTAGACTGCTCATTTCACCTATATGAGTAGGCAATTGCTTGAGATGATTATCTGTTACGTTCAGATACTTAAGTTTCTGGAGATTACAAAGCTGCTCTGGCAGCTGTTCGAACTGATTATTACTTAGGTATAGAAAAGAATCCAACCCCCCTAGTCCTCCTATACTTTCCGGCAATACCTTGAGTCGATTATGCCCTAAATCAAGCATTCTTAAGTGAACTAAACGACCGATATTCTCGGATAACCGCTCGATGTCATTACCCGCATAATTTAGTACCTCTAATTCATCATGAAGGAAGAGTTGATCGGGAATCTCTTTAATATGGTTGTTGTACATGCTCAGTTCTAGTAGAGGATTGCTCTCAAACACGACCTCTGGCGTTTCTGTAAGTCCTTTTCCGTCAAAATTATATCTCATGGAAGGATCTCCTTTGTTATTGGTTTTGGCATCGTTACGATAGAATATAACAGGATGATGATTTATTATCTGTATGTTGGCATACAAAACTATGGTGTGTTTTAGAAAGGAATAATGAGATGGAAGCTTCTTTTTGGACCGGTATCCGTTTCTTTCAGGGTTTACCCTCGAAGGCGATCGAGGCGGTCTCAAGACTGTTCACTTATAGGGCCTATTCCAAAGGCACCCTGGTGTTTGCAGAATCAGATCCGGGGGATCATGCCTATGTTATCTATTCGGGAATTATTAGGGTGTACGCTACTACGAAGGGGAAAGAGCATACCGTAGATCTTTTTGGAAAAGGGGATTTCTTTGGTGATCTGGAAGTGATTCATCCCTCTAATGTAAGAGTGTTATCTGCGGTAGCTATGAACGATACAGTATTATTTGAGATTAAACGTGAGCCCTTTGAGCAGATGCTTGCCGATTATCCATTGATTAAGGAACAATTGATGCTGCTGCAAATGGATCGTTTATTTTTATCGAATCGGTTATTACACGAAATGAAATTTCATGATGCGAGAGCGCGTGCGATTTTTACACTAAGAAGACTATCCCAAAGATTCGGGATAGAGGAGCAAGGCGAGATGAGGATTGATCTCCGACTGACCCATCAGCAGTTCGCGGATATGATCGGAACGCTCAGGGAGACGGCTACCCTTGTGCTTAAAGATCTGCAAGAGCAAAGGATTATTGAGATTCAACATCAACAGATAACCGTGTTAGACCCGGCTTATTTACTGGAGTATACGGATTTCGATTGAGACGAGTATATCTCCGTCTAGAGGATGAGATGAATTCAGGTCAGAGTCTGATTACAGGTAAACCCCAGGGCTGTACAATTTAGGTAATTGAGAAGGGGGACGGATAGACATGAAATGGCATAAATATATCTCACGCTGGGCAGATTCTAGAGGACTAGACGGACGAGAAATTGATTATCAATGGCCGTCTCCATCATTTCCGGTGGTAAGTATTCGCAGCAATTTGGGTCGATACTCAGGTCAGGGGTATGGTCACGGAAGTAGGCCACAAGTGAAGACAGCTGTTGGATTAATTGCCATTGGAGATATAGCTGTTGGTTTGATTTCCATAGGTGCGATAAGCGTAGGGGTTCTATCTGTGGGTGCAATATCACTAGGAATGTGGTTAGCCCTTGGAGCGATAGCACTTAGCTGGCTTGGCTTCGCAGCTGGGGCGATTGCCATTGCAGGAGTGGCTGTAGGAGCGATCGCGATAGCCGAAAAAGCCTTGGGAGCTGTCGCCATAGGTGATACGGCGTTTGGGGCGGTAGCCATAGGCCGTATCGCTGCGGGTGTGGTAGCTATTGGACAATGGGCATATGGTATAATCGCAGTTGGAGAGCATGGTTTCGGGTTAATTCCTATCACGGGCGATGTGTGGAATTGGTTCCGGCGTTTGTTTGGTGCGGGGAATTAAGTAGACCTCCAGTCCTAAAGGTCGATCTTTTTCTTTTATTGATAACAATTAAATCCCATAGGCAAAAAAGAACAGGCAATTGTGGTGTATACAACCATGATTCGCCTGTTTTTTATTGGGCTTTCGTAACGCGTGACCTTTATTTGGTTTGGGTAGTTAAACTCCTTTTACATACTTATTTTATAAAATTATCCATTTTGTAATATGACAGAAGTGATGACAACGCTCACTATAACCGGATAGGTCTTTTAATTATAATGAATCAGATGGTCCAACTCTTCCAGCCCATTCAATCAATTACACATGAGGTTTAGAGGGAGGTGTTTCTATGAAAATCGTTATTGTAGATGATCACCCTTTAGTTAGAAGAGGGCTGGCATCTGTCATTTCAATGCAGCCAGGTGTGCAATTCGCTGGTGAAGCTACGAATGGTCAGGAAGCATTTGATGTGATCGAAGCGACAAAGCCAGATATTGTTCTCATTGATCTTAAGCTTGTTGATGAATCGGGCTTGGATGTCATTCAGACAGCACGTGCTCGCGGTATTGTCAGTAAGTTCATTCTGTTGACTTCCTCTGCGAGCAGAGAGGATTTTTTGAGAGCTGAAGAAGTACTGGTGGATGGATATGTCCTGAAAGAGGCCTTGCCGGAGGAATTGCTCTTTGCTATCCAATTGGTATACAAAGGGAGAAAGTATTATGATCCTGGTCTAATGGAAGAAAAGATGCGTATTAGCGGCAGCAGTCCGACGGATGAATTGACACCGAAAGAGAAGGAAGTACTGATTGAGCTTGGACAAGGTGCTTGCAACAGAACGATTGCTACACGTCTTTTTATCAGTGGATTTACGGTCAAGAAGCATGTCAGCCAGATTTTAGCAAAGCTGCAGGTTAATGATCGGACACAGGCGGCACTGTACGCAAACGCGATAGGGTTAACGAAATATGAAATGTCTTATGAGTAGAAATATAAAGGTTATACTAATGATAGGGTTCGATATAACATAGAGTAGCACGGTGAGATCAGATGATATAATGAGTATAACTACTTTGCGATATTGCGTATTCTGTCTACCTAATTGTAACTAGGGAGTGCTGTTCATGTTTGAGTTGTCAGGATACCAAACTTTAGATCTGATAGAGACTACCTCAGATATCAGGCTGTACAGACTCCGACGTCAAGAAGATGGCCTTAGGGTCATCGCCAAGACAACTACAGGCGAGTACCCAGGGTCTTCTATGGTCGATGCTTTTCGTTATGAGTATGACATGCTTAAGCGACTTAGCGGTCGTGGAGCAATCGAGGCGTATAGTCTTGAAATCACGCCGGATCGGCCAGTCCTTCTCCTAAAAGATATAGAGGGGAGTACGCTGGATCAGATACTGCGTACACCTGATTCACTGGAGCTTCCCGTGCTGCTTCGGATCGCCATCGCTGTTGCTGATTGCCTTATGCAAATTCATCGTGAAAAAATAACACTAAATGAACTAACCCCCGCTCATCTAATCGTCAATCCTATTACATTTGAAGTGAAATTTATTGATATACGAATGTGCTCCACTGAAAATGGGATCAGTCCATTGTCACCATTAAGCGGGCGTCCGGATGCCTTACTTCCTTATATATCTCCAGAACAAACGGGTCGAACTGGGTTGAACCCGGACTATCGTTCTGACTTTTATTCGCTTGGAGTCATTATGTATGAATGTCTCTCAGGCAGCCGCCCCTTTGAGCTTCATGATGTGGTTGATATTGTATATCGTCATCTTGCAGATACACCTGAGCCTTTACATCGCAGGTTCCCCACTATCCCTCTATCTGTCTCTGACATTGTTGGAAAATGCATGGAGAAAATGCCTGATGCGAGATATGCCAGCGCCTTTGGAATCAAGTCAGATCTTGAGGAATGTCTATCCCACCTACAACAATACGGGTACATTGAGCCCTTCCTGTTAGGAGGCTGGGATATTCCGGAACGCTGGATGGTACCGGAAAGATTCTACGGAAGACATTTTGAGAAACTTAGCTTACGAGAAGCGCTGAAACGAGCATCACAAGGTGCTGTAAAGACGGTCTGGCTTAGTGGCGAGAGTGGTATCGGCAAAACAACCTTTCTAAAAGAAACGCTTAGAAATTCGATTTCTTCGGATGGCTTTTTCGCCAGAGGCAAATTCGAGTCTCTACATACCTCACTCCCTTATGGCATCTGGCATCAAGTTATAGAAGAATTGGTCAGTCAACTGTTGATGGAAACGAAGCTGCAGGTGGAGGTTTGGAAGCTGCGTATTTTACAAGCAGTGGATACTTACGGGCAATTGCTGATTGAACTTGTCCCTAAGCTTGAGCTCTTGATTGGCCCCCAACCTTCCGTACCTCCGTTGCCGCCGCTGGAAGCTCAGCATCGATTTCAATTAATCATGAGCCGATTTATTCAACTCTTTCCTCATGAGGATCATCCTTTGATCTTGATATTGGACAATCTGCAATGGGCGGATGAAACATCGCTTCAATATCTCACTTCGCTTATAGAGGACACGGCCACGAGTCATCTGCTGATCGTTCTTTCCTATCGTGATCGGGAAATTACGAGGCTGCACCCACTCAGTAGGCTGGAAAAGCATTTGATAGACCGCAACGTAGTGATGAGTAGAATTTCTCTACAAGCGCTTGAACTAACCGATTTAAAACAACTGCTACTGGATGTTATGCGTTACGAGGCCGCTGATTTGGACGAGCTGGCGCAGGTACTTCTGCATAAGACAGATGGGAATCCATTATTTATTAAGCAATTCCTTCAGGATTTGATTGATGATCAGCGAGTGGAATTTGACGAGAATCTTCGAAGCTGGAAATGGGACCTTCAGCGCATTACTGAATTGAATGTTCCCGATAATGCAGCAGCATATCTTTCAAGTAAATTACAGCAATTTCCCGATCAGACGGTATATGCACTGAGCAGAGCCGCGTTCATAGGCAGCTTATTTGATTTGTGTACACTTGCTGAAATTACTGAAGTTCCGATTGAGGCATTGATCGAAGCGTTGGCAGTTGCTGTGCAGGGGCGCTTACTACAGCCCGTTAGCGGGGAGGATTATTTGCATTATAAGTTCCAGCACAACCGCATTCATCAGGCGGCGTATGCTCTTATTTCCGAAGAGGAGCGTTCTGAGCTGCATTGGAGGATTGGCATGCTATTGCTAGCCCGCAGCCCTCTTAGTGAAGGAACAATTCTATTTGAAGCTGTCCATCATTTCAATCAGGTGCTTACATGGATAGATCGCCCTGAACAGAGGCTTCAACTGGTAGAGCTGAACTTACAGGCAGGGATAAAAGCGAAGGAAACAACCGCACATGAGACAGCCTTACAATATATGCTTCAGGCAACAGCGTTACTAGAGGAGCAGAGCTGGGAGGGGCAATATGGGCTAACCTTCCGGGTATTTCGGGAGAGGGCGGAGCTCGAATACTTATGTTCCCATTTTGACACGGCTAATGAATTGTTCCATCTGTTAATTGATAAAGCTACGACAAATATGGATAAGGCTTACATCTATGCGATGAAGGTGCAGTTGGAAGCAAGTAACGATAACCACGAAGAGGTTATCTCATTAGGTCAGCATACATTATCGTTACTGAAAGTGAAGCATCAATTTGATCCTGGTTATGTTCAGTTGACACTTCAATGGTTACGATTGCGGCACAGATTACAGAAGGTCTCACTCGAATCGCTTAATCTTTTACCTCCAATGACCGATGAAGCACGTAGAATCGCAATGTCCACTTTAGATCATTCGAGCAATGCCTGCTTCTATGTCAATCGCGAAGGGTGGCTGGCTAGTTCCTTCACCATGATTGAATTAACGCTCGATTATGGGATGACTCCGGAGGCTTCCATTGGATTTATAGGCTATGCAATGTTTCAATACTATTACTTCCGTAACGATGAAGAAACATTTAAATGGGCTATGCTGGCTTACAGCTTATCGGAACCCTATCCGAAAATGCATATGACAACCTTAGCCGCGTTCGCAATATGCTACGATAGCTGGCGGCATTATGATCCGGCTATGCTAAGTACGTTTACCGAGAAAGCAGGTAAAGTGGGACTGGAATCAGGTGACTTATGGAAGGGTAATCAGAGTGTGCTAATCAACTGTGCCTCCCTTTTGCAATTTGGTCATCCGTTAGGCGATATCTATGATCGGTTAATTACTCATTCCGGAGATTTGCTGCGCCATAACAACAGTCTTCATTGTAAACAGGCTATCATAGCTGTGGCTACTCTAGTTCGATTGACAGGTTATCGCTCTGTAGATGATCCATTTAACATCGCTGAGATCAGCGAACCTGATTTTGCACAGTCGGTTCATGGAGATAGCTTTGATTTTATACAAGAAATGGTCTGGATATACCAATATTTAATAGGATATGTTTTTGGGGAGTACCGCGAAGCCAGTGAGGCATTAGCGAAATCAGCTGCCATTATAAAATCACGTGAAGATGGCTTAGACAGTGCCATGCAGATTATGTATGAATGTTTAGTCTGGGCTCAGTTGTATGAAGAATATAACGCTGAAGAGCAACGTATATATCGGGCAAAAATGCGTAGTTGCCTGAAGAAAATGAAAAAGCTTGCTACGCGTTGTCCGGTAAATTATGAGCATAAATATCTGTTGATGAAGGCTGAGCTGACTCGGCTATCGCGAGATCCACGACAAGCTGAAGCATTGTATGAGCAGTCTATTGAGACTGCTCGTATCAACGGCCATATTCACGATTTAGCGATGGCGGCCGAGTGCTACGGCAAATATGGGCTTCGCCATGGTAAATTGCATCTAGCAAGAATCTATATGACTGAGGCCTACGAGGCTTATCTGCAATGGGGCGCAAAGGCTAAAGCGGCTGACCTTGAGCAGCAGCACAGCCATTTGCTGCACATTAAACGGGAGCCCGGGCTCGATCGAGTCGATTCCCTTTCTGTGGTGATGTCTGCACAAGCTTTATCGGGCGAGATGGAGATGAGTCGATTATTGGCTACGCTGATGCGGATTATGCTCCACAATGCTGGGGCCGAATATGGGGCAGTTATTTTTGATCATGATGGCAAATGGATGGTTGAGGCTTACGGGACATCGGAAGCCTTGCATATCGAATCTGTTCCTCTTGGGGAAGAGTCAGATCTTGTTCCGGCAGCGATTATAGCTTATGCGGCAAGAACACAGGAGCAGGTTGTATTACATGATGCGCTCAGTGAGGGAATATTTGCGCGTAACGCTTACGTTAGGAGTCATAGACTGAAATCGGTTCTTTGTCTTCCTATTATGAATCAGAATAAGTTGGTTTGCTTGCTCTATTTGGAGAATAACCTATCACCAGGTGTATTTACACCGAGTAGGCTTGATGTGCTCAAGCTGCTTGGCTCTCAATGCGCCATCTCTATTGCCAATGCCAAGCTGTATTCGGGAATTCAATATCTTAAGAAAAATCTAGAGGATCAAGTCACAGAAAGAACCCGTAGCCTGGAACGTTCGATGCGTGAGACATCTGCGGCTTTGGCTGAAGCTACGGTCTATGAGGAACGAAATCGCATCGCTCAGGAGATTCATGACATTGTTGGGCATACACTCACTTCGACGATTCTTCAAATTGAGGCTGGGAAGCGCCTGCTCCAGAAGAAAGATATTGATAGTGGCGTTCAGCGATTGGTTGAGGCACAGGATCTTGTTCGGCATAGCTTGAATGAAATCCGCGGCTCTGTCCACATGCTGAAGGAGGACAAGTATTCGGATCTCGCGGTCATGTTGAAGCAACTGATTCGTGATACAGAGCGTAATGCAGGCGTTGTCGTCCATGCCATTATTTATGATCTGCCGGAGGCCATGTCAACAGCCTATAAAAAGGCCATCTATCATGCTTTGCAGGAGGGCCTAACGAATGGAATCCGACACGGGAAGAGTACGGAGTTCCATTTTAGTCTGGAGTCTGTCGGAGCGAATTTGCAGTTTAGGCTCAAAGATCGTGGGTTAGGAGATAGTCATATAGTGATGGGTTTTGGACTTAGGACGATGAAAGAACGGGTTGAGCAACTGGGAGGCAGCCTATCCATCGATTCAGAAATGAATGAGGGCTGTCTACTGGAAATTGATCTGCCAATGCGAAGGGTTGAGAATAGAAAATGAGTAAGATAAAGATTGTAATTGCCGATGATCAATTGTTGACGCGTGAAGGACTTCGAACCATTCTCGATCTGGAGGATGATATGGAGGTGGTCGGCGCCGCCAAAAACGGAGAAGAGGCTTGCGAGATGGTGGAAGCATTCCAGCCCGATCTGGTACTGCTTGATGTTCAAATGCCGATTATGAATGGGATTAGTGCACTAAAACGAATCAAGAAGATTCGTCCGGAGATTTTCATTCTGATTTTGACCACTTTTATAGAGACCGATTATATTGTTGAGGGAATGGCATTCGGAGCAAGCGGTTATATGCTGAAAGATATGGATGCAGACAAAATGATTGGCTCGATCCGTGATACGATATCAGGACAATTTATCCTGCCAGCCCCGGTAGCAGCTAAATTAGCGACGAGGATGAATAGATTGACGGAGGAGTACGAACATTGGCAAAGATCCAATGTAGATCGTGTGAGTCTGACAGAACGGGAAGAGGAGCTGGCGCAGCTCATTATCCGGGGACTGAACAACCGCGAAATCGCTGATACACTACATATTGCGGAGGGGACGGCGCGTAACTATATTAGCAATCTTTATAGCAAATTAGAGGTGGTTGACCGGGCCCAGGCGATTGTGCGAATTCAAGCTATTATGCAACCATAGTTGTTGCTAACGAATTACTGTTGGGGCCAAGTAATCAAACATTGGGAAATTCCTCAGTACTCCAAATGTAACAGTCAAGATCAACATCACAGCCATAATTTCACGGCTAAGTGGTTGAATACGCTTCTTTTCAGTAATCAAGTACAGTATATACAGAGGTGCTAGAATAAATAGCAACGGGTTAAATCTAAACGCCTGAACGAAGTCGAACTTTAGCAAGGATAGAATAACTCTTGTGATTCCACATCCCGGACAATAAAGTCCAGTCCATTCATGAAATAGACAAGGTATACCCATATTGGTTAAGGGCATCCATACAGTGAAATACAGTAAGCCAAGGAGACTTAAGGACACACTCCAAGATAGTTTAGGGTGTGTCCTCTTAAAATTATACCAATTTATTAACATCAGATTGCACCAAAGCGTATGTGACAATACCAAAACTAAAGATTGTGAGGATCACGTACAGAGCTGAATTATCAGATACGAGATAGCCGCGTTGTCTTTGAGCTTCTGCAACATGTTTACCGATCTGGTAGGCCCAAACCAGGCTCCATATCCCGCAAGTAATCAATGTTAGAAGGAAATGCTTCCCTCCTGTGAATGTGTAGTCTCCACTCAGCTTTCCTACGTCATTTGTCAGAACGATAAACCAAAATATTCCATATATTCCGCATGTAATTAATGACAATATAATGGAAAATGCGACACTTCTTTGACTAATCATTACTCACTCTCCTATGTATTTACATGAAAATTTGACATTATTATCATAGTCAATTGTGAAAATATATACAAGATAATATTTAGTAGTTTATTTTATAAGTGGAAAATAGGAAGTGTGGAACAAAATCATTGTTTGGATATAGTGGAATCCTTACTGAATATGAAATATACTTTTAAAGTCCAGCCGCAAGATACTAGAATTTGAACTACGATTGGAGAAAATAAAACAATGTCTAATTTACCGAACTGCCCGAAATGTAATTCTGAGTACACTTATGAAGATGGAAGTCTATTAATTTGCCCGGAATGTGCACATGAGTGGACATTAGAGTCAGAGTCTGAGAATAGTGAAGATCAAAAGGTTATCAAAGATGCCAATGGCAATGTGTTAAACGACGGCGACTCAGTAACTGTAATTAAAGACCTTAAGGTAAAAGGAAGCTCATCCGTTCTGAAGATAGGCACCAAAGTTAAAAACATCCGTTTAGTGGACGGAGATCATGATATTGATTGCAAAATTGATGGGTTTGGAGCTATGAAATTAAAATCCGAATTTGTTAAAAAGATATAAAAAGAAAGAATCAGCTTACCTTCGATAGAAGTAGGGCTGATTCTTTTTTTTGAAATATAAGAAGGTAGTTTTGCACCTATACTTCATGTCTTATATTTCCGCTTAAACGCTTACCGTCCTTATAAGGACGCCGAAGGCGTTTATACTTGAGCTAATATTTCGAAGGCGCATTATCTTATGATCTCAACAATCTGGTTTCGTCCTGCATTTTTGGCTTGATATAAGGCTTTGTCCACAGATTCGAATAAATCATTTAGTTGATTTGTCGGGCTTTCTGTATACTGCTCTGCAAAATTATTAATGGACAGTAGCCCCATGCTTACAGTGACCGATACAGAATGAGCAACCTCATCCACATGTACTTTATTGGCCTCTATCATGAATTTGATATGCTCTGCCCAGCGGTTAGCTTGTGTATGGCTCGTGTTTGGTAAATAGACGATAAACTCTTCTCCCCCATAACGGGCAAGAATATCCGTCTCCCTCAGGGATTGCTTAATGACCTCTACCGTTCTACAAATTACGACATCGCCGACTAAATGACCGTAATTGTCATTCACCGTTTTGAAAAAATCGATATCCAGCAGAATGATGGCAAAAGGCTGCTTCAATATCATATTTTCTATGATCTCATGCTCTAAGTGCTGTGTTAAGTAATGACGGTTATAACAACCTGTTAAGCTGTCGGTTATGGCCATCTGCTTGAGTTTTAGGTTGGTTTGAGAAAGCTCATTCTGGATTTCAATTAATGCCAGATTACGCTCTTGCAGGACCTCGTTCTGCTGATTAGTCTCAGCCATGAGGCGATGCAGCTCGCTTCTATCCTGAAAAGTGAGAATTCGTCCAACCATGATTTCTCCTACGACAATTGGCGCCGCTGTAATGTTGATGTATGCGCTCAGCGTGGTGTAGAATACTTCGACTTCGGTTCTCTCCATGGGCTGTATAAGATATGTATGTTGGAACAAACGGAAAGCGTTGGCGGTCTCTTCCATGGGTGTGAGCGTGGATAAGTCGAAGCGATCACCGATCTGTAGATTGATTTTTGGCGAAAGTGATCGATTGATTTCTACCACAGTTTCATTGTCATCCAGTACAAGAATTCCTAGTGTGAGTGTATCAATGATATCCTGATGGGCGATAGTTACGAGATCAAATATTTTATCACGATGGATGGCAATGACGAAAAAGATGGCAGAGATCAATATCCCTAGAGAGGTCATTCCTGGAATCACCGGCTGAGATTTAAATAGCACGACATTAAGAAAGACATCTAGTAGTACAAATACAGTCAGCACTAGCACACCTTTGAGTACATGAGTAACCTGTTTTTTGATCCGCTGTGTGGCGTTCGATATAAGCGCTGAATAGATGATATACAGAGAGATAATAATTGTGGTGATCAAGAAGAGAATAAACAGCCAAAAAAGCGGACCATAAGATCTTTCAACATATCCCCCATGCATAGGGAGTACAAAGCTTTGCTTTGGATTGACGATCACTCCTATTAAGATGAATGCTGCGACAATGTATAGGATCAGCGTTTTCTTTTTTCGGAGGAGATGTGATTTCCCAGTGAGAAATATCGTAAAAAGAAGCCATCCAATCGTTAACAGTATCGAATCAATAAAAGCGAGCTTCACATAAAACAATTGAACATCGGGATCAGCTGTAGTTTTGAGAGCGAATTGACAGAAGGGCCATAACATCATAGTGAAATGAAAAGTCAAGTACACCTTATGTAAGTTAGTGATTGATACGGAAATAAATATGTAGATGAATAGAACGAACAGAACGAAGAATAATGATAAGTCAATCCATGTCATGGCATTCAATTCGGCAACACCTTCTTATATATAAAAATAGGTTCATCTTTATTCGTTTAAACTCGAAACCTTCTCCCACTCGGTTAGCAGTTCTTTTACACTCTGTGCGGCCTGTGGCTTACTGAACAAGTAACCTTGGATTTTATCGCAGCCTTGCTCTTGTAGGTAATCAAGTTGTACAGTACGCTCCACACCTTCTGCAATAACACACATATTCATGCGTTTACCAATCATAATAATTTGTTCAACGAGAACGGCCTGATGTGTCCCTGTTCGAATGGAATCAATGAAGGACTTGTCTATTTTCAATGTCGAGATCGGCATATGAGTAAGATAACTTAAGGAGGAATAACCGGTTCCAAAGTCGTCCAATGCAATTTTGATGTTGTGAGCTCTGAGTTCAGTCAGTTTACTGCTCACATATTCGTAGGATTCAACCAGAACACTCTCTGTGATCTCTAGCTCTAAGTATTCAGGGTCTAGCCCAGAGGCTTGCAAGGTGTCTAGAACTAACTCATTGAAGTCGCTTTGCAGTAGCTGCAGCATTGAAATATTAACAGACATCGTCAGATGTGATAATCCTTGCTCATGAAGACTTTTCAAAAAGGCACAGGCTGTTCTGAGCACCCACGCTCCGAGAGGAATGATGAGATGGGAATCTTCTGCTATCTTGATAAACTTATCCGGAGGGACCTTTCCTAGTTTAGGGTTGTTCCAGCGCATAAGAGCCTCTAGTCCCGTTACCCTGTTCTGAGTCAGATCAATCTGGGGTTGATAGAATACTTCCAGCTCATCATTCTCTAAAGCATTATATAACTGCTTCTCAATGTTCATTCGCTCCGTAAAGGTATCATTGAGCGGTTGATCAAAGACGATAATTTGGCCCTTGCCGGCGTCTTTGGCTTTATACATAGCGATGTCTGCGCATTTAAGCAGTTCCATAATATTATTTCCATGTTCGGGGTGAGTACTGATTCCGATGCTTAGGCTAACATGCAGCAGACTGTCATCCATCTCAATCGCATCTTTAAAACCGGCAATAATGTGGGAGGCTACGGTAGTTATGCACTGACTGTTCTCAATAGAATATAAAAGAACGATGAATTCATCCCCGGCGAAACGATACACTTCCCCACTACTCCCAACCAGGGACACTAATCTCTCACTAACCTTAACAATTAGCCGGTCACCAAATTCATGGCCCATCGTATCATTTACATATTTGAAATAATCAATGTCGATAAACATTAAGGCTGCCATATTATTCAGTTCCAAAATGTGAGGCCCGTTCTCATAAAAAGCTAATTTGTTGGGCAAGCCGGTTAATAGATCATGGTACGCCAGGTAATGCATCCTTTCTTCATTCAAGGCTAGCTTCTCTTGATTCTCAATGAGCTGATCATATTGCTGTCTGAGTTCTTCTTCCGTAGCTGTGATTTCCTCATAGGCGGCTTCGAGATTTTCGTGGGCGCTTACCCTATCCCTATAGGCAAGATCCAGTTTCTTTTCGATCCTTTTAATCCGTTTGAGAGTACCTAGAATTAGTGCAAAGATAAGCAAAGCTGTTATGAGAATAAAGAACCAGCCTTTAAATATATTAATAAGTCTTATCCACTCCGGATCTCGCGTAAAAGTGGAAACGGCCTTATCTGTTAAAGGGATCCATAAGCACCCAACAATAAAATATATTACGGCGATTTTTAAGGAACCCCGAACAGGATTGAAGGTTTGTTTTGATATGGAATTTTTGTGTTTGTTTCTTTGAAGCATATGTCCCTCCTATATCAGGCATTAGAGCTACTTGTTTTAGATCATTTCAACATATTTCATCAAAATCCTCTATTTGTCAGAGATGTTCTGCAAATTTTAAGAATGAGTCTTTGGTCAAGGTGGAGCTAGGCATTATTGCCTAGCTATGCTTGAACGTAACTTGTGTTATAATCAAACAAACACCTATAGGAGAAAATTATAGTTAAGGGGGAATCGTAAGTGGAAATAGGGATCAGTACGTTCGTAGAAACAACACCAGATGTTCAAACGGGTGAGTTAATAAGTCATGCGCAGCGATTGCGCGAGGTAGTAGAGGAGATTGTTCTTGCAGATAAGGTGGGCTTAGATGTATTCGGTGTGGGGGAGCATCATCGAAAGGATTATGCTGCATCTTCTCCGGCAGTTTTGCTGGCTGCGGCTGCCTCACAGACGACACGAATTCGGCTGACCAGTGCGGTAACCGTACTGTCCTCTGCTGATCCAGTACGTGTATTTCAGGATTTTGCAACACTCGATGGAATCTCAAATGGACGGGCAGAAATCATGGCAGGCCGGGGTTCTTTCATCGAATCCTTTCCGCTCTTTGGATATGATTTAAATGACTACGATGAGTTATTCGATGAGAAGCTTGACCTGTTATTAAAAATAACGGCTTCTGAAAAAGTATCCTGGAGTGGAAATCACCGTCCTGCCATTAATAATCTGGGGATTTATCCGCGCCCTGTTCAGAACCCTTTGCCCGTATGGATTGGCAGTGGAGGCAATACGGAATCTGTGATTCGTGCAGGCCTGCTCGGGCTACCGCTTGTGCTCGCGATTATCGGAGGCAGTCCGCTGCAGTTTGCTCCACTGGTGAAGCTCTATAAGAAAGCGGCGGTCCAAGCAGGACATGATGTGTCGAAGCTTCCAGTTGCCTCACACTCACACGGCTTTATTGCAGAGGATAATCAGCTTGCGGCCGATATGTTCTTTCCTTCCACACAGGCCAGCATGAACGTGATTGGGCGGGAGCGTGGCTGGGGTCATTACAGTCGGGCGAGCTATGATGCGGCTCGTAGATTTGAAGGTGCCTTGTATGTAGGAGATCCAGATACTGTTGCTGAGAAGATTATTCACCTACGCAAACACGTAGGGATTACACGCTTTATGCTGCATGTACCGCTAGGTACGATGCCTCATAAGGATGTAATGAGAGCCATTGAGTTATTAGGTACTGAAGTAGCGCCAATTGTTCGAGCTGAGATCGCGAGATGGGAAGCAGAGGTTGAAGCAAAATAGTATTGACCCCATCTAGAATAATCGGTATGATCTTACCAATTTATTGAAGTTATAGTGATTGGAGGAGAAGACTGAGGTGACAGATCGAATCATAGCGAACAGGCTTGAGGCATTAGGCATTGTCTTGCCTAGTGCTAGTGAACCGGCGGCAAAGTATGCTAACTACGTCATTGTTAATGGATTATGTTTTGTATCGGGAAAAGGACCCGCCGGGCATCCCAAAGGAAAGCTGGGACAAGAGTTCACCACCGAAGAAGGCTACCATTTTGCACGTCAGACAGGGATTGAGATTCTTGCCGTCCTTGAGTCAGCTTTAGGCTCCTTGGATAATGTGAAAAGAGTGGTCAAAATTCAAGGATTTGTGAATGCAGATCCCTTATTCGAAGAGCATCATAAAGTGCTCAATGGCTGTTCTGATTTAATGCTGGAGGTGTTCGGGGACAAGGGCAGTCATGCTCGTTCGGTATTGGGCGCTGTTTCTGTAAGAGATAATCTTCCGATCATCATTGATTCTATTTTTGAAGTGGATTAAAAAGAGGGCTGTGGCACCGAAAGGTGAACACAGTCCTCTTTTTTACATGGTTTAGGCTGTAGTTAGACGCTAACCCAATAATTGTAACAAAACTAATTACCCTAATTTTAGTAATAATATATGAACGTATCAATTAACGAGGTGATGACATCATGAGGATGCATAAGAAAGCCACACTACTTGTACTACTTACATCTATACTCTATACAGCTCCAGCCCATGCGGCGGTAACGTCTCAGAATCAGGTTACCGGTGTTTTTCTGGATGATCGGCAGCTTCAATTAGAGGTTCAGCCCTTGCTCATAAACGGTACAACGCTTGTTCCCATGCGCAAGCTGTTTGAAGAACAGGGAGCAAAGATCTCATGGAACAACGATACCAAAACAGTTAAGGCCACTAAGGGAAATCTGGTACTGACCTATCAAATAGGAGATTTAACCGCGAACAAAAATGGACAAGCCTTAAGCGTAACCGTCCCGGGTCAGGTTGTCGGTGGTAATACGATGATGCCGCTGCGTTTTGTCAGCGAGTCTCTAGGTAGCACCGTGAAGTGGGATGCTAGCACTCGGACCGTCCGCATCTATTCAGCGATGAATTACGATACGACGATTCGTTATGGAGTTAACCTGCGCAGTTCGCCAAATTCATCGGATCAATCAGGTGTGCAGCAAATGTTGTCTGTAGGCGAAAAAGTACATGTCGTTAGGGAAGTGGATGCCTTCTGGTTAGAAGTGCGAACGCAAGATAACAAGACGGGATACATATCTGCTAAACCCAAATATAGCGATTATACTAGTGAGTCGCTCGCTGAGAAGCAGGGAAGCGCGTTGCTTGCTTACGGAGAGAAGTATCTGGGAACCCCTTATGAATTTGGTGCAGCAACGAACCAGACGTCTACCTTTGACTGTTCTTCTTTCGTAGGGCATTTATTTGAGAATGTGTTGTCAGTGGATCTGCCACGCGCCTCTTATAATCAAGCCAAAGAAGGGAAGGAAGTTGCGATCAGCGAATTGCGTAAAGGGGATCTGCTGTTCTTTAGTGCGCGTGGTCTCGACATTGGTCATGTTGCCATGTATGCGGGAAATAATCAGATATTGCATACGTATTCTAAGGAGCAAGGCGTCCATTATGAAGCCCTGAGTGAGAAGTGGAAGAAGCGTTTTGTGACGGCGCGCAGAATGTTTTAGATTAGATAGCGATTAGGCTATAATGATCACGATGAAGAAGCATCCGAATACATTTGGGGGATGAAGCATAGTGACTAAAACAATCGTAGAAAAGCTGAACTTACAAAAATACAACCAAGTAGCGATATTGAATAAACCAGAAGGCTCCGATTATTTAGCGGAATTGACGGATTATGATACTTCGCTAAATGGGGTGTATGATCTTATATTTGCCTTTGTACTAGATATGTCGTCCTTACAAGAACTGGTGAACCGTGTGATAGAACATCAGCATCTTCATAAGAATGGCTATCTCTTTGTGGCGTATCCTAAAAAGGGAAACAAAGTGTATTCGACCTTTATTCATCGTGACGACTTACTAGAGGGTTTGGGCAGTGATGAGAATGGCTACGTTGGGGCAAGCGATATTAAATTTGCACGCATGGTTGGATTAGACGATGTCTTTACAGTTGTGGGGTTAAAAGAGGACGCTAAGGGTAAAGGTCAGCTTTCCAATACACCAAGTCAATCTGTGGATAATTATATTTCTTTCATTCCAAATGTGGAAGAAGATCTGAAAGATACACCGGAGCTTCTTGCAATCTATCAATCACTTACCCAGGGGTACCGCAAAGACTGGGCTCGATATGTCTATAGTGCCAAACAAGAGGTAACAAGAGCTAAGCGTAAAGAGGAAATGAAGATGATTTTAAGGGCTGGTTATAAGAGTCGAGAGCTGTATCGGCAAGTCAGTAGTACAGAATCCTAATCGACCTCTCTTTATTAAAAAGATTATTTGCAGGCATATAGACGGTTTTTGAACTCCTTTTCCGTCTATGTTATGAGTTTGATTTGAAGGAGGAGAAGAGTGATCTGTACGGATGCAGAACTGGTAAATAAGGTGTGTATTGGTGATATGGATGCATTCAAGCTCCTCCGAAAGGAACTCCAGCAAGATGTGTGGAAGGCATTAAACACCTTATCAGAAGCTAACCGTATAGTCACCATTCTATTCTATATCGACAACTACAAGGTTAGGGAAATCGCTGATTTCCTTGATCTATCTATTGAAGCTGTCGAGAGTAGACTCCGCAGATCAAGAACGATCTTAAAAAGGGAGATGTTGAGTACAGTGAATAACAATCTAAGTGATAACAAATTACAGGATGAATTTAAGAAAAGAGTCTTTCAGGATGAAAGAATGCCTGAAACCAACTTTCGTCGTGTGGCCATGGGCGAAAGTGAATTTGATGATATTGATATGCCTAAGACGAACTTTTCTAATGTAAATATGGCGGGTACCAAGTTTGACAATATTAATATGAGCAGTACTTCTTTTAATGATATTAATATGCATCTTGTTAAATTTAATGAAGTGGGACTGTGGGAAATCGAGGTTAGCAATAGTGAATTAGGGGAAGCTTATTTCCATGATATTCACTTGTATGGCAAAGGCAATAAGTTTGAACGATGCCAGCTGAACGGCACATCCTTTGTAGCGTGTGATCTTTCGAATGTAGATATAAGAGATTGTAATCTTTCAGGCTTCACAGTTAATGGCATTTCATTAGAGGCCCTGCTTGAGAGCTATAATAGAAATAAATAATACCCCTCTTTAATTTAGATATATTGCTGTAGTAGAGGAAGTTTGTTGGTTATTTTTAACCATAAAAAAGAGATGGTACAGGAAATTTCCAGTACCATCTCTTTTCGTGCTGTTTATTTTATATCATAAATCTTGTAAAGCTCATCAAGCATAAGGTTAGCTGCGATGACGCCGCCAGATGTATTCCAGATTGCATCGCTTACTCTGATGGCTTTATTGTTCTTAACAACATTAAGACTTTGCCAGAGTGGATCCTTCAGCATTTCTTGCTCCATCTCGGTCCCTTTGCCGTCACCAGTGTCGTAAGTGAAGTAGAACAACATGTCTGCATCTACTTCTGGAAGACGCTCTTTAGTAATTTCTTCAACGAATGTATCGGTATACTTCTGATTGTCAGGACGAGTGATCCCTAGCTTGGAGAAGGCGATCCCTGTGAAGGTATCATCGAGATAAATGCGTGTCTTTCCTGCCATGAAACGAACGACAGATACTTTCTGATTCAGCTTATCGCCTGCTTTTGCTTTGAAATCTGCAGTTCGGTTATCATAGTCGGCTATTAATTTCTCGCCTTCGGTTGTTTTGCCTAAAGCATCAGCATAGAGCAAGAAGTTTGTTTGCCATGCGCCACGAAGCGTTTCGGAGAATACGGTTGGTGCAATGGCTTTTAGCTGGTCGTATACTTTTTCCTGACGCAATTTATTTCCGATGATTAGATCAGGCTTAAGACTGGCAATGAGTTCTAGGTTTGGCTGGCTTTCTTCACCAACGACAGTTACACCTTCCATATCAGCTGCGATGTGTTCATACCATGGATCTCCTGTCCACGATTTAACAGCTCCTACTGGTTTCACGCCAAGGGCCAACAAAGCTTCTGTTCCTTCATTTGTTAGTACGACTACACGCTTTGGTGTTCCTGTAATTGTAGTTTCTCCCATAGAGTGGGTTACTTTATGTTCTGCTCCCGAATTTGCTGCATTAGATTCAGCTGGACTTGCTGCATTACTATTATTGGATCCTGCTTGACCACAACCTGATACAATGACAGTCAAGGCGAGTAAAGCAGCGGATACAGTTAAAGTAAATCTTTGTTTTTTTATAACGGAAAACATCTATTAACCCCCTATATATATGAAAATGATTCTCACTGATGCTGGAAAAACTATAACAACTTAAAATCTTAAAGTCAACGATTTTATGAGAATGATTATCAGATTCATTGACAGCCTTTACCTCATGACCTAAAATATCTTAGTAACTTGAATGGTTTACATGCATATTAATCATCGGATAATAGGAAAGAGGAAACTATGAGCACTCTACTTACCACGCGCTCGCAGAAGATTGTTGGATTATTGATAGGTCTGGTGTTATTAGTTGCCGGGATGGTATGCAGTATCGCTTTTGGCGTGACCAATATTAGTTGGCATACGATTGTCCAGTCCTACACGGATTACAATGGTTCACAAGAGCATTTGATTATACAGACTGCCAGAGTACCGCGTGCTTTCATAGCTGCGATAGCTGGAGCGAGTCTCGCTGTTGCAGGCGCCTTGATGCAAGGCATCACACGTAACCCTCTAGCTTCACCGAGTCTCTTCGGTATTAATGCCGGAGCAGCCTTCTTCATTGTTGCGGGCTCTGCTTTTTTCGGAGCCAGTGGTCTAACCACCTTTGCAACACTAGCTTTCATAGGCGCGGCAGTTACAGCCGCTATTGTATACATCCTCGGCTCTATCGGAAGCGATGGATTGACTCCCCTTAAGGTTACACTTGCGGGTGCTGCGATGACTGCTTTTTTCTCCTCTTTATCTCTTGGCTGCTTATTAACCGGTGGGCAGACCTTCGATCAGGTCTTATATTGGTTCGTAGGTTCTGTTGCGGGGCGGGATATGGGAATATTCACTACCGCTGCACCTTATATGGGTTTAGCGCTGTTAGGTGCCTTCGTGATTGCTAGACATATGAACCTGCTTACGCTGGGAGAAGATGTTGCTACAGGGCTCGGACAGAAGACGATATTCATTAAGCTAGCAGTTGGGGTTATCATTGTCTTGCTTGCAGGGGGTTCTGTATCGATTGCAGGTCCTATTGCTTTTATAGGTATTGTAATTCCACATATTACACGTTACTTGGTAGGTCTGGATTATCGTTGGGTTATTCCCTACTGCGCTATACTCGGTGGTATTTTACTGCTTGGCGCAGATATTGGATCACGGTACATTGCATTTCCGAAGGAAATACCTGTCGGCGTTATGACTGCTATTCTCGGGGTTCCTTTCTTCGTATATATTGCCAGAAGAGGGGATGCCTAATATGGATAAATGGATGACCCTTAGAGGTCGTAATCACTCCTTTCAAATTAGTCGTAGAACGTTAATCATGATTTTATTGCTGCTAGCCGCTAATGTAATTACGATGATCATTTGTGTAGGGCTTGGAAGTACTTTTATTAGTCCGATTGCCGTTATTCGAACGCTTTTCGGTGTAGGCGATCCAGCCGATGCGATGATCATTTTCTCCTTAAGAATGCCTCGTGTTGTCGTTGCGGTTATGGTCGGCGCGGCACTGTCAATTTCTGGAGCATTGCTGCAGGGGATTGTTCGCAATCCACTTACTTCACCTGATATTATAGGGATTTCGGGTGGTGCATCGCTTGGTACCGTGATTTTCATTCTTTATTTCTCTCACGTAAGTATCCGTTTCATGCCTATTAGTTCGATTGCCGGGGCTTTTGCGGCAGCACTCCTGATCTATCTATTCGCATATCGACGGGGGATTACTCCACTTCGGCTGGTGCTGATTGGGATCGGAATGTCTACGGCGATTACAGCAGTTATATATATGTTGATTCTCTCATCATCGTTTACGCCGACAGCTGTAGCGGTCAAAGCATTCACTTTCATGACGGGAAGTATATATGGTGTATCTTGGGACCGAGATGTACTAACGATGCTGCCATGGATGGTTATTCTGATTCCTGCTGCATTGATTTATGCTAGGCACCTAAATGTGCAAGAGCTAGGGGATGAGGTAGCTACGAGTGTT
Source organism: Paenibacillus etheri (assembly GCF_001012825.1). Taxonomy (GTDB): domain Bacteria; phylum Bacillota; class Bacilli; order Paenibacillales; family Paenibacillaceae; genus Paenibacillus_AQ; species Paenibacillus_AQ etheri. The sequence continues at coordinate 412,369 of NZ_LCZJ02000037.1, read as the reverse complement.
GGCAGTTCGGTCCAAGTCAAAAGAACGATTCTGCTTGTGATCAGCGTTGCCCTTGCAGGGGTAGCGGTTGCTATTGGTGGTGCAATCAATTTTATTGGTCTGATGGCTCCGCATATTGCTCGAAAGCTAGTTGGGCCTGCCTATGGCGGCGTTATTCCAGTCTCAGCTCTTATCGGCTCACTTGTCTTACTGCTATCTGATCTTGTCGCCAGAATTGCGTTTATCCCTCTGGATATCCCGGCAGGCGTATTCACCGCTGCTATTGGAGCGCCTTTCTTCATCTACTTATTGTACCGTCATCGCAGTTCATAAAGGGAGTGACTCACATGTCCGTTATCCAAGCGAACAATCTTACGTTATCCTATGGAAAAAAGCCAGTGTTCTCTAATCTAGATGTGCTTATTCCTAAAGGGAAAATCACTGTATTCATCGGAAGCAACGGCTGTGGTAAGTCAACCTTACTGCGTTCTCTTGTCCGTTTATTGAAGCCTCAAGAAGGCAGTATTATCCTAGATGGCAGTGATATTGCCAAGCTTCCAGCTAAGGAGGTTGCGCGACGCCTCGCTATCCTGCCGCAAGGACCCATTGCACCTGAAGGCTTGACTGTCCAACAGCTTGTTAAGCAAGGCCGTTATCCGTATCAAAGCTTCCTTCAGCAATGGTCTCGTGAAGATGAGATTATGGTGAAGAAAGCCCTTGAAGTGACTCATATGAATGAGCTATCAGGTCGTTCAATAGACTCCCTCTCGGGAGGACAAAGACAACGAGCTTGGATTGCAATGACACTCGCTCAGAATACCTCGACGATTCTACTGGATGAGCCTACGACTTATCTTGATATGACCCATCAGGTCGATATTCTGGATCTTTTATTTGATCTTAATGAGCAGGAGAATCGCACCATTGTAATGGTGCTTCATGATATTAATCTGGCTTGTAGATATGCACATCACATCGTTGCGGTTAAAGAAGGACGGATCTATGCGCAAGGTGAGCCTGAGAACATCGTTAACGAGCAATTGATTCACGATGTATTTGGTATGGAATGCCAAGTAACCGCTGATCCGATCTTCGGAACACCGCTGTGCATTCCTTTTGGTAAAGGCCGAAAGCTAATTAAGACATCATCTTCTAAGTGATGGTATTTCCGTATATTATTAATCACAAATGTAATCGAGAAGCCACCTTGTTCATAGGGTGGTTTTTAAGTTTAGGGTATAATGGATGAAGATCATACAGCACAAACCTACAGGGGTGAAATATAGATGAAGCGCATTACGATTTTAATTGCGGATGATGAGGCAGAGATTGCGGATTTGGTGGCCTTACATTTGCAAAAAGAGGGGTATCATATCATTAAAGTATCCGATGGGCGGGCAGCGGTACAAGCCATTGAGTCTCAAACGGTAGATTTGGCAATTCTGGATATTATGATGCCAGGTCTGGATGGCTATGAGGTAACCCGTCACATTCGGGAGCAGTATCATCTGCCGATTATTTTTTTAAGTGCGAAGACTTCTGATCTCGATAAGATTACGGGACTTGTCATGGGCGCAGATGATTATATGACCAAACCGTTCAATCCAATGGAGTTAGTCGCCCGCGTTAATTCTCAACTTCGGCGCTCTATACAATTCAGTCAGCCCGCAGCCATTCTTAAGTCGGTCCTTGAAGTAGGCGGGCTGACGATTACGCCAGATGAGCATACCGTTACTCTTTACGGTGAGAGGATAGACTTAACTCCGAAAGAGTTTGATATTTTGCATTTATTGGCTAGTCATCCCAAGCAGGTATTTAGCGCAGAGAGTATTTTCCAACAGGTGTGGGGCGAAGCTTATTATGAGAGTGGCAACACGGTTATGGTGCATATCCGTACCTTGCGCAAAAAGCTCGGTGAAGACATCAATAAGAACAAATTTATTAAGACGATCTGGGGCGTAGGATACACCTTTACTGGGTAAGGTCACTGAGCTATTTAAGAAAAACTTTATAATTGTCCTGCTTTTTCTTTAAAGTGTCTTCGTTATTCTATTCCTATCAAGCATAAAAACGCCTTAAGGAAATAGGAGGACATTACGGATGAAAAAGTGGGGCTTTTTGGTGATCGTTGTGTTATTTCTTGGTTACGCAGCAGCTCGTTATTTGCCAGAAACGGGTAATCTAGCTGATAAGAATGATAAGATCCAGAAGGGATCGATTAGAGATAGCGATAGTTTAAATGTGGTTACGCAAGATCAGGTATATCAAGGGGATTTATTGCTGGTGAACAAACAATATCCGGTACATGAGGACAGTGTGAAGACTGATATTGTGACCTTATCTGATCAGAAGGATCTCGTTCAGGGCTATGGACTACTAGATACCTCTATTCGGTTATCTGAAAGTGTAGCACATAAATTCAATAAGATGATCAAGGCTGCTGAGAAGGATGGCGTGAATCATTTTTTAATTAGCAGTGGGTACAGGGACTTTGAGGAGCAAGAGCGATTATATGAGGAAAAAGGTTCAGACTATGCTCTGCCGGCACAATATAGCGAACATAATTTAGGATTATCTTTGGACATCGGATCTTCTCAATCGGAAATGAGCAAAGCACCTGAAGGCAAATGGCTGGAAAAGAATTCTTGGAAATACGGCTTTATTCTACGCTATCCGAAAGACAAAACTGAGATTACGGGGATTAAATATGAACCTTGGCATTTCCGTTATGTCGGCTTGCCGCACAGTGCGATCATTCATGAGAAGGGGATCGTGCTGGAACAATATTTAGATCTTTTGAAGGAGAATAGTGAAATTTCAACGGTTGTAGACGGTAAAACATATACAGTAAGCTATTATCCAGTATCAGGATATACAAGTATTAAGATTCCAAAGGAAGGGCAATATAAAATGTCGGGCGATAATATGGATGGCGTAATTGTCACTACATTTCGATGAGTACAGAGCCTAAGAGCAACTCTATTATGAAATTATTGCTGGCAGCTGTATTCATCGTCTATATGTATTTCTTGATCCGAATTATTGTATTTAAAGGCGCACCTTTTAGCTTGCAATCACTTTGGGAACAAGCGGAACGTATGCTCGAGCATCCCGAAAGAATTTTTAAACGACAGGGCAACTATGTACCCTTTAAAGAGATCTCGCAAGAGATAAAGCATCTGTCACTTTCAGATCCTTTTTCATCACTTAATTTAGTGGGCAATCTTCTGGCATTTATTCCGTTTGGAGCCTTTGTTCCTATGCTGTTGCCGCAAAAAGTAAGGTTATTCCAAAAGGTCTTCATACTCTCTTTTGCACTGAGTCTGAGCTTTGAAGTTACACAATTAGTATTGTATATCGGCACCTTTGACGTGGATGATCTGATCTTAAACACTTGCGGTGGGGTATTCGGTTACGCCATGTATAGTCTGCTGGTTTCTTCTGGATTGTTTACAACTATATCGAAGCGGTGTTAGTATTTGTGGATGGTAGATATAGACAGAGGATAGAAGGGGCATGGTATGAAAAAGCGTATCTCGGATATTGTTTCCATCATTGTAGGAGCATTGCTGTTCTCCTTGGCCGTTAACTTGTTTGTTATTCCGAACGAGTTCGGTGAAGGCGGGGTAACGGGACTGACTATGATTACATACTACTTGTATCAGTGGTCACCAGGTATTGTTAGCTTAATTCTTAATGCTTTGTTATTGATTGTGGGTTATAAATTTTTGGACAAAACGACGACGGTATACACGATTATTGCGGTGTTTTTTAACTCGTTATTCTTGATTCTTACGAAGAATTGGCATATCGCCAGCGATGAGTTGATCATCAATGCAATATTTGGAGGCATCTTGTCTGGTGTGGGTATCGGAATGATTATACGCGTGGGTGGGACGACCGCAGGGTCAACCATTATCGCCAGAATCCTGCATAAATTTTTGGATTGGAACGTTAGCTACGCTCTTCTCCTAGTCGATTTAGTTGTGGTATTTGCTTCATATTTCATCATTGGTGTTCAAAGTCTGATGTTTACGATTGTGATGCTCTATATAGCGACCAAGGTGATGGACTTCATTATTGAGGGAGTGAATCCTAAGAAGGCCGTTACGATTGTATCCAAGGAACAGGACAAAATTGCTGAACAAGTGAATGGAATCATGGATAGAGGGGTCACAGTCATTTATGGCCGAGGGTATTATACGAAAGAACCCAAAGAGCTGCTCTATATTGTTATTAGCAAACAGGAAGTAACCATGCTTAAGAAAATCGTAAGGTCGATTGATAAAGAGGCTTTTATCACCATTCACGATGTAAGAGATGTGTTCGGAGAAGGCTTTGTGAAGCTGGCAAAATAAGAATTAAAGAGCTGTCCGATAGCCATTGAGCTACTTGGGCAGCTTTTTTTAAAATTAGTTATCTGAATGTGATGGATATCATTGCGTTTTATATTTGTTCACATTTTATTAAATTCTAAAGTGATTCAGCGCACACTTGCTCATTTGCAGCTTCTATATGCTTTTTATAGAGGAATTATCTTATTGTAGGAGAGAGGGCTGTTCATATGTTAGATCAACAAACGATTGCTATTATAAAATCAACAGTTCCTGTATTGCAGGTTCATGGAACAACCATTACTACGACCTTTTATGGCATGTTATTTGAAAAACATCCAGAGCTATTGAATATATTTAATCATGCCAATCAGCGGCAAGGCAGACAGCAAACAGCGCTTGCTAATGCAGTTCTTGCAGCAGCTATGAATATTGAGCAACTAGGGAATATCTTACCGGTAGTAAAGCAGATTGCAGAGAAGCATCGAGCACTGGGTGTATTGCCTGAGCATTATCCGATCGTGGGTGAGACCTTGTTAGCTGCGATTGGGCAAGTGCTTGGCGATGCGGCAACACCGGAAATTATAGGTGCATGGGCCAAGGCCTATGGTGTGATCGCAGATGCTTTTATTGGTGTGGAAGCAGAAAAGTATCGTGAAGCTGCCGAAGCTCCGGGGGGCTGGAGTGGATTCAGAAACTTTGTCGTCACTCGGAAGGTTAGAGAAAGTGAGGTTATTACTTCCTTTTACCTGTCTCCTGAGGACGGAGGGTCCATCTCCTCTTATTCTCCGGGTCAGTACATCACGGTTCGTGTTCAGCCAGGGGGAGAGGAATATACCCATATTCGCCACTACAGTTTGTCCAGTGCTCCGGGACAGGCGTATTACCGTATCACTGTTAAACGGGAAAGCGAAGGGATAGATAAACCTGCGGGCGTCGTATCCACTTATCTGCATGATTTCGTCCAAGTAGGCTCTATATTAGAAGTGGGCTCTCCTGCGGGCGATTTCGTACTGAATCAGAGTAGTGACACTCCGGTGGTCCTAATCAGTGGGGGTGTGGGGTTAACCCCAATGGTAAGTATGCTGGAGACAATAATTGCTGCACAGCCAGTACGCGAGGTTACCTATATTCATGCAGCCATCAATGGAAGTTTGCATGCTATGAAAGATAGGGTGGCGGATTTAGTGAAATCTCATCCTGCTCTACGGTCCTATGTATGTTACGAATCTCCAGTTGAAGGAGACAAGTGCGATAAATCTGGTTATATTGATCTTTCTTGGCTTCAAGAAATAGCAGATGTGAACTCTGAATACTATTTCTGTGGACCGACCCCTTTTATGAAGACCATATATAAGGCCCTCAAGGAATGGCAGGTACCGGACGAGAGAATTCATTTTGAATTTTTTGGACCAGCTGGCAGTTTAGAAGAATAATATAGATAACAAAAAGCGCTCAGCTGATTGACTGAGCGCTTTTTGCTTTGCATTAGTAGTGATTTATTTGAAAGAAGCAAATGGATCGGTGCCTTTAGGCAGTATTGAACTGAAATTAAAGGTGTAGGTAGGAATTCCAGCTGCATAAGGTGCGATTTCATATTGTTGATAGAAGATGGCTAAGCCGCTTTCGCTGACGTAGAAGGCTGGTTTATCTGTTAGTCCACCAGTTGACTCCGGAAAAGCAATATCTTTGGTGCTTGCCTTCAACATTTTATCTAGTTTTTGTTTGTAGTTTGGTTCTGCCTTTAGCAGGTCTTTAAGTTCTATTTTCTTACCATCCTTCAGCGAGAAGGTATGCCCCTCGCGCATGGTACCGCCGTGTGCTCCACCGCTGTAACCATATTGATCGACTACAACACTAAGTACGCCTTCACGGTTAAAGGTGACAATATAAGATTGAGAGTAGTCATATTTATTTTCTATAGTACCATCTCTACGGCTAGCCTCTTTTTCGCTTTCTGATGCGAATAGTTCAGCCTCTTTTTTGAAGGTAGCATTAATCGTGTTCTGCACTTCATCCGTCAGACCGCTGATCTTTGGATATTGTACCTTAATATTAGCATTCTTATTGCTCTTGTCTAAGTTAACAGAGGTGATCTTGATGTCATTCATCACCTTCTTGCTAAGCTCAAGTGATTTCTGGGCTGGGTTATATACGCCTTGAACACCTAAATAATCATTTAACAGTTTGAATGGAACATATAAGCTGTTATTGATCATCTTCACTTCATGATTTCCGGTCATGCTATAAATGTAATATCCGTTCAAATCGGTACTGACGCCATAGTCAGAGACCTCCATATTAAGCTTTACCGAGTCACTTCCTACACTGTAAGTCTTTGTGGTTGAATTATAATGAATGGCAAGACCGAAGGCGTCACGTAATACGGTTAAAGGGATCATAGTATTTCCGTCTACGATTTTCCCTTGCTGTGTTAAGACTTGGCCTTTATATTTAAGCGCCACAGAAGGCTGCTGAACGGCTTCTTTGACCGTTTTCGTACCGGTCGTTGCAGCTTGAACAGAATTTCCTCCGATGAATCCAGTACCTCCAAGTAATACTCCAGCTGCTAATATAGCAGACGTCCATTTCATAGTTTTGTTCATGATTTATTATCTCCTTCCCAATAATGGGCTTGTATGTAGTTCGATATGTGTTGTGTTCCTCTATCACTCTTACGATTATACATAAGCCTCTAATAGTTTTGGTTACATCTGGGGTTACAGTCTTGTTGTATTAAGTGTGGAAAAGCGCAAAGTTTCTAACGATTTTTTAACTTTCAGGTTTATTCTCCTTAACCATTATGAAATTTTATGAATCAATAAGTGGTTCTCAAAGTAATTACGGTAACCTCGGGGCGACAATTAAAACGTATAGGCATACGAGTCACTCCAATCCCATGTGTGGTGTAGACCTGGAGTCGACTATCTGGGAGCTGGTATAATCCGCTTGAATATTTACTGCCGTAAGGCGGGGTATACAGAGCGCCAACAAGTGGGAGTCGGACTTGTCCTCCATGACTATGGCCGGACAACTGCAGATCTATAGGAAGATGACTATATTCATCAGCAAAATCCGGTTCATGAGCAAGGAGTAGGGTACATGCCTTATCGGGGATATGGCGTAGCGCCTGATGAATATCAGCTTTGCCGACCCACGGATCATCTACTCCAGCTAGATAAAGCGCCTCCGCATCTTTTTTTAAGACAATATGTTCATTATGAAGTACGTGGAAACCAGATTGCGCTAATCCTTTCGTTACAGCTTTCCTAGTACCAAAAGCATCATGGTTACCTAACACAGCATATTGTCCAAAGGGCGCCCGCAACTGTGAACATAAGTCTACAGCCTCAGAAATATAATCGACAGAATGATCTAGCAAATCCCCAGTAAAGCAAATCAGATCTGGACCTGCATGTTGAATTTGCTGTACTAACTCTATTAAGGCTTCGGACTTCGTATATACGCCTAAGTGTAAATCACTGAAATGAACGATACGAAATCTATCGAATGTTGGAGGGAGTAGAGGAAGCTTTATATCTATATATTTAACTTCAAGCCAGTAGGGCTCAACCCAATGTGAATAAATGCCGGTTGCACCAGCGGTTCCAAGCAGCCCCAGCGACACTTGAGCACTTTTCTTCAGAAATTGACGTCTGCTAATAGGTTTAGTATTCATGAATCCATCCTACGGTAGGATTGTTACTTTAATATGACAATATTCACTATGTCACCCATTGTGTCGATAAACTTACATATACATTTACTTAATGGGAGATGAACAGATGAGTATTATCGATGCCTTAGTCCTCGCAGCACCTTACTTCAAAAAGCTTCACTCGCAAGATATTATGATCGGTATTACGGACAGGGAAATCTTCCAGTATTATACTCCGAGTAATGCCATTGATTTTGGACTGGCCAAAGGAAGTCCTATTCCACCTGAAGACCTAACGCTTTCAAATGGATTGAAAGGTGAGGTTAGCTTTAACCGGATTCCTGCAGAAATTTATGGATCTCCTGTGATTTCAACATGTGTACCTATATATGGAACAGACAACGAGGTAGTAGGCGTGTTCGCAATTGCCTACACACTGGAGAACGAGAATAAGCTTGAGGTATTTACAGACGAGATTAATGGGATAAGCAATCACCTAATGGATATGGTTCAGAGCGTAGCTGCACAATCTGAAGAATTATCGGCCACCTCTCAGCAAATATTAGATAATACACGCAGAGCAGTAACGGAGTCTCAAGAAGTGAATAAGGTTACTAGCTTCATTCGTGAGATTTCTGAGCAGACGAACCTCCTAGGACTAAATGCGGCCATCGAAGCTGCGCGTGTAGGAGATCAGGGGGCGGGCTTTGGCGTTGTGGCTAAGGAAGTACGCAAACTGTCCGTAAATACTAAAGAAGCAACCCATAATATTGAAAAATCACTCAGTGATGTTCAAAAGTCCATTAAACAAATGGAGCAAGAAATTGAAGCGATCTCCGCTTCTTCACACGCACAAGCAGAACTGGTTACCGAATTCAGCGAGGTAATTGAACGCTTGAATAAGGCCAGTAAAGAAATGACTACTTTCATGCAATCCATCATCCAGTAGCGTGTAACGTGCAATGCATAAAGTTACTTATCCTAAACCATGCTAGAAGAGAACAGGCGCATTTCAGAAGGGAGCGAATTTCATTTATGAAACAACCCGATTCCAGTCTGCAAGCGAACGACAATGTAACTCAAGCCAAAAATGCTTTAGGTAAGCTTCATTTCTCTGTCACTCAGGCGCTTAGTCATCCAACAGAACAGACTTTGGCACAGGCTGAGAACCGTTTGGTGCATACCGAACAGGCGGTAAAGCAAGCTCAGGCCTGGTTAGGCCCCCAAGGTGTGGAGTTGGCTGAAGAACTGCTGGCCGAGGATAAGAGCAGGCTTGCTGCATTGAAGACGCAAGGGAAACGTTCAGAACGCTAGATGTTCCTGCTACAACCCGTGAAGCGACTATGCTTCACGGGTTGTTCTCATGCACTGTTCGCTTAAGGATGTAGCTTAGGATTGAGGATGGTATACTGGATTGAAGGTTCTGGTAAGAGCTTGGATGGGAGATAAACGATATGAATGGTAAGAACATAGAAGAGTTAACCCGGCAGGCGGAGGCTTTTATTCGACAATGTTACGCTGAACTTGATAAGAACGAAGCTGAAATGGATCATCGCATCCAAGCCGTACGACAAGAAATTAATCAATCCGGGAGTTACATACATACAACGGAAGAGCTGGCTCATGGGGCAAGAATGGCTTGGCGAAATAATAGTCGCTGCATTGGCCGCCTTTTTTGGCAGTCCATTGAGCTGATAGATGAACGTTTGGCAGAGACTGAGGAGGATATTGCTGAAGCTTTATTGCGCCATCTGGAAAAGGCGAATAATGGAGGACGTATTCGTCCCCTTATCACGGTCTTTCGCAGCGGAGAAGATCCTGATCGGAGAATCCGGATTTGGAATCATCAATTGATTCGTTACGCGGGATATCCTGGTGATGCTGAACATGAACGCGCTGGCGATCCGGCATCGGATGAATTTACGAAAGTGTGCCAACAACTAGGCTGGCAGGGAACAAGGGGCAATTATGATGTATTGCCGCTAGTGATCAGTATTGGCAATGGGCATCCCCATGTATTCCCAATTCCCCAACACCTCATCCAGGAGGTTCCGTTAACCCACCCTGAAATTGAAACCTTTGCTGAGCTTCGGCTCCGCTGGTATTCGGTGCCGATCATTTCGGATATGCAGTTGGAAATTGGCGGGATTCTATACCCCGCGGCTCCTTTTAATGGCTGGTATATGGAGACTGAGATTGGCTCGCGTAATTTTGGGGATGTTGGACGGTATAATGCTTTGCCAGCTATAGCTGATCTGATGGGACTGGACCGATCCAGTAACACAACGCTTTGGAAGGATCGGGCGCTTCTTGAGTTGAACCGTGCAGTGTTACATTCCTTTAAGCAGGCTGGGGTCAGTATCGTTGATCACCATACATCAGCCGATCAATTTGTGAGATTTCAAGAGCAGGAGCAGGGGCATGGACGTGAGGTTTCGGGGCGCTGGTCATGGTTGATTCCCCCTATGTCTCCGTCGGCTACACCCATTTGGCATGACGCTAAGTTGAAAGAATATGATTACAGCCCGCGGTTCCTTTATCAACGTTCACCTGCGGCCGCCTGCCCTTTTCACTAGCAATCGAATTTATTATCAAAAAAGCGCCAAGTTCCCCTCATAAGGAAACTGGCGCTTTTTAGGCTTTTAAATGATCCAGAAAGATTTGTTTAAGAAGCTCAAGCTGCTTGTCGGAGTCTAAATCCGATTCCAGGAGGAGGATGTTCTTTTTCATCGTTAGCTTTCTGGAAAAGAGAGCAAAGCTGTTCATCAGCGTGATTAAGGTTTCTTTCACAGGGAGATCGGCACGAATAGAACCGTCTTCTACCCCATTTTGAATGATCCTGGAATACTCGTGCCAAATCTTGCGGTTTAATGCATTGAAATCCAGAACATCCTCAACAGGCTCATTTAAGTGAGAAGCGTAGCTCTCAAAATTGACCATAAAGATAATGCTTAGATGATTTTGATCCTGAATAAAGAAATTAAATAACATCTCGATCTTTTCAAGACAGGTACGTGGTAAGTCAGCTACGTACTTAAAATAATCGAGCATCGGCTCGAGCATTCGGGTGGCGACGGCCACGATAAGCTTTTCTTTTCTAGGAAAATATCGAAAGAGCGTCGCAATCCCGATATTCGCTTCAGTTGCGACATCTTGCATCGTCGACTTTTCGATTCCTTTTTGCGAGAATATTTGTTCTGCGGATTCAAGAATCGTACATAATCGCTGCTGTTTACCGTCGGATCTTTCTTTTTCGTATCTTGTTTTTGGATTCATGAGGGATAGACCCTTCCGTTTTTTAATTAGGTTCTTTAATTATTAGTATTATATCCACCGTTTATTGGATTAAGCAAGGAGAGGTTGTAGTTATTTCGTAAAAATGATATGATAAATATCACAATGATAGTGTGACTATCATCAATCAAATTATTATATCACAATACGATTATAGAGGAGAATTAATTATGAATCGTCTAACTAATAAAGTAGCAATTATTACAGGTGCAGGCAGTGGCATGGGTCGCGAAGAGGCCCTTTTGTTGTCCAAAGAAGGTGCCACCGTTGTAGCGACCGATATTAACGAGGCTGCAGTACAAGCGGTTGTGAAGGAAATTGAAGCAAACGGTGGACAAGCAGCAGCTTATGCACATAATGTAGCTTCTGAAAAAGACTGGATCAAGGTTGTAGAAGATGTAATTAGCAAGTTTGGAAAAATCGACATCCTGGTAAACAACGCAGGGATCTCGTTCCCGGTTCAATTGCTTGAATCCACTGTTGATCAATGGAACAAAGTCATGAACATTAACGTAAGCAGCGTATTCCTTGGTATGAAACATGTTGTTCCTCAAATGAAGAACAATAAAGGCGGTTCTATCGTCAATATCTCCTCCATCGCAGGTTTGACTGGCAGCAGCGGTGCTGGCGCTTATACAGCTTCTAAAGGTGCAGTTCGTATGCTGAGTAAAGCGGCAGCTGTAGACTTTGGTAAAGATAACATTCGCGTGAACTCTGTTCACCCAGGATTTATCGAAACCCCAATGAGTGCTGAATTTGTAAATGACGAAAGAATGCATAGCTTCTTTATGTCCCAGACTGCATTGCCACGTGTAGGACGTGCTTCTGAAGTAGCTGAAGCTGTATTGTTCTTGGCTTCCGACGAAGCTTCTTACATTACAGGTGTTGAGCTGCCAGTTGATGGTGGAGTTGTGGCTAAATAATAAATTTCTAAATCGGCAACACTAAGAAAGCCGTCTCATGCGTGGATTTTATCTACGCGTGGGGCGTTTTTTTGCGTTCTAGGTGTCTCGTTAAGCACTCAAGCAACGCTTGATATACAAAATTAATAGTAATAGATACACTGAAATCATCATAAACGAGGAGGAGATTTCAGTGTTCGATATGTTAAAGGTAGGTAAGAATATCGTTGATTTAAGAAAGCAGACAGGGATGACTCAGATGGGCCTTGCCGATCAACTAGGCATTAGTTATCAGGCAGTTAGTAATTGGGAACGAGGAGAGTCTATGCCGGATGTTTCTAAGCTTCCCCAGCTGGCCGAAATCTTTAATGTGAGCATTGATGCAATCCTTGAAAAGAGCAAATCGACACAGATAGTAGTAAACGTACTCGAAAATACGACAGAACAATTTTTAAATCAAAATAAGCTTTCAGTAGCCGAAATTTCCGAGGTTGCGCCCATTCTTCTTACGGAACATGTGGACGGGGTATTTGAACATGTGAAGCATCCAGTATCGATACAAGATCTGCTATCCATCGCTCCATTTATCAGTGAAGAAGTACTGGATGAGTGCGCAAAAGTTGCCTTTGAGCGAGAAGGAATTAATGCGCTGTTGTCTATTGCTCCGTTTATAAGCGATGAGATGCTGGATGAGTGTGCAAGAAGTATCTTCGAACGAGAAGGCATTAATGCATTATTATCTATCGCTCCGTTTATAAGTGACGAGGTACTAGATGAGTGCGCTAGAAGAGCTTTTGAACAAGAAGGGATAAAAGCCCTCGTGTCTATCGCACCATTTATAAGCGACGAGGTGATGGATACATTAGCGAAAGCGTCTCTTTCCATTTAAATCATAAATATTTAAGAGCCCATCTCTATCGAACATTAGCCTACACCCCTGCATAACATATAGCACTTGTAAGCAGGAGAAGGGTGTGGTTCAGAGATGGGCATCCAATTAACAGCGCTCCATTATGTATATTTGGCATTTATCGTGTTCATTATGGCACTTCTGATTAAGCGGCGGGATACAACAATGATCTGTATTGCAGGTATCTTTGTATTAGGCTGGCTCGCGACAGAAACGGTTAGTGGTTCGGTCACAGGCGTATTCAACTCTTTTGTATATGCAACTAAGGAGCTAATGGGTACGATTATGATTATTTCGATCATTGTAGCCATGAGCAGAGTATTGACAAGTACCGGAATAAACGAGACGATGGTTGCCCCGCTTACACGTTTTTTACGTACGCCGTTTATGGCATTTTGGGGCATTGGCTTGATTATGATGGTGACATCGTGGTTCTTCTGGCCTTCGCCAGCAGTGGCCCTGATAGGGGTTGTGCTGCTGCCCGTTGCTATTCGCGTAGGGTTGCCTGCACTTGGAGCAGCGATTGCGATGAATCTATTCGGTCATGGGATTGCGCTGTCGAGTGATTATATTATACAAGGTGCACCTAAATTGACGGCAGATGCGGCAGGACTTCCGGTAAGCAGTGTTATGGAAGCAAGTATTCCGCTTGTTATAGTGATGGGTGTAGTCACTACGGTAACAGCTTATTGGATGATGCGACGAGATCAGAAGAATGGTACTTGGCGTGACGGACTGATATCCGGGAAAAATGCCGGGAATGCGCTAGCTGCAGAGAGTGATGCGGTAGAAGGTCAAGCGGTGATTGCTCCCACACTGAAGAAATGGCTGGCGATTATTATCCCAATCCTGTTTCTAGCTGATGTAGCAGGCATGTTTCTGCTGGATTTACAGGGTGGAGACGCAACGGCCTTAGTTGGTGGGACTGCTGTATTCATCTTGGTTGTAGTAACATTGCTCGCACATCGTAATAAAGGACTGGAGCAAGTCACCTCATACTTAATTGATGGACTTACGTTTGGCTTCAAAGTATTCGGTCCAGTGATTCCGATTGCAGCATTCTTCTATCTGGGGGATTCGGCTTTTGCTGAGTTGTTTGGCAAAGTCTTACCTGCTGCATCTCAGGGGATTGTAAATGATCTAGGGGTTGCTCTAGCGCATAATGTACCTCTAAATGGTGCTGTAGGTGCTGTGACCGCCACCATAACAGGGGCCATTACAGGCCTTGATGGCTCAGGGTTCTCGGGAATCTCACTTGCGGGGTCCATCGGAAAATTATTCGCGGTGGCCACACATTCCGACGCGGCTACTTTAACTGCACTCGGTCAGGTTTCTGCCATTTGGGTTGGCGGGGGGACGCTAATCCCTTGGGCATTGATTCCAGCCGCTGCCATTTGCGGTGTAAGTCCATTTGAGCTCGCTAGACGCAACGTTAAACCGGTACTGATTGGGCTGATAGTTACAACGATTGTTGCTATGTTTCTGGTGTAGACCTAGCTTAGAATATGGACTCAAAAAAGGCTGCCGGTGTATTCCCGGCAGCCTTATATGTTTAACGTATACCCTTCATGAAATTCTGAATCTTAGAAGAGAACAAGAATAGAATTACGGCGAGAACAATGGCAACTCCACCGATGACTCCGAAGTATAGCATTTCGGTATCCGGGGTATAGAACTTCACAATCTGAGCGTTAATAGCTTGCGCAGCAGCATTGGACAAGAACCACATACTCATCATCTGAGCAGTAAAAGCAGCTGGTGCCAGTTTGGTCGTTGCCGAGAGGCCAACAGGTGACAAGCATAGTTCCCCAATTACGACGATAAAGTAGCTGAGAACCAGCCATAATGGATTCACCAGTGAATTGGCTCCACCGAAGTAAGCCGGTACCAGGATTACTAGGAAGGACAGACCGGCAAACAATAAACCAAGTGAGAACTTTTGAGGAATCGATGGTTGACGGTTACCGAGCTTTAACCAAATCCATGCAAATGCAGGTGCAAGGGCGATGATGAACAGCGGGTTAAGCGACTGGAACCAAGCAGGAGAAATATGCATGCCTGCAAAATCCAACTGGGTGCGCTTATCAGCAAAGCTTGCTAGAACTGTTGAAGTTTGTTCCTGAATCGCCCAGAACATAATCGAAGCGATAAATAAAGGGATGTACGCGAGAATCCGTGATCGCTCTACAGCTGTTGTCTTGGGACTGCGGTACATCACAATAAAGTACATTGTAGGAATAAGTAGTCCTAAAACCCCTACGATCTTAATGAATGTCTCAAAGGTAAGTGCTCCAGTAAGAATGCCGACCGTAACTAATACAGCTAGCACCACTACTCCAATACCAATCCAAGTAAATATTTTTTTCTTTTGTTCGGCTGGAATCGGGTTGTGTACAATCGTACCCGCCAGACCTAGATTTTTGGTGCGAGTCACTACGTAAACAACTAGTCCGATAAACATTCCGATTGCGGCAATCGAGAAGCCTAGATGGAAATTATTCATACCTACAGCGCCTACAATTAGTGGAGAGAGGAATCCGCCGAGGTTAATACCCATATAAAAAATGCTGAAAGCAGCGTCGCGGCGGTTATCTTGTTCGCTATATATTTCGCCTACAATACTTGATACATTGGGCTTAAGAAGTCCGGTTCCAAGCACGATCATAATCATTGAAGCAAAGAAAAGTGTGGCATTTCCCGGTATCGCCAGTAAAATATGCCCGAACATAATGAGAACGCCACCGTAAAAGACAGCCTTAGAAGTTCCGAAAATCCGATCCGCAAGCCATCCACCTATAATTCCAGACATATATACGAGTGATCCATAGATAGACATAATCGAAAGGGCCATATCCTCTGGAAATCCGAGCCCGCCTTTGCTTACTTCATAATACATGTAGTAAACAAGGATCGCTCTCATGCCATAATAGGAAAAACGTTCCCAAAATTCAGTAAAGAAGAGTGTAAATAGTCCCTTTGGATGTCCAAAAAATCCGGTTTGTGGGACACTATCTACAATTTTTTGCCTGTCTGTTGCTGACATGAATCAAATCCCCCTAGATGCTAATTGCTCTTTGCATGAAGTTAACACAATACTACACTACCTTAATATTTATAATACCCTCATGAGGAAAATCACAAGCAAGGGCTAACAGAGACAGTTCATGCTCTAATGAGTTGTCAGATCAAGGCAGAATAAAGAGCAAGGTTTATTGTGAAAGATAGAATAAAAGGCTAACTTATGATACTATTTACTCCTATATAGAAAGAGGACGTGAGCTAAAATGATCAACATAACCATTCCCAATGTGGATGTTAGTATTACTAAACAAATCAACCCGCAGTTAAGCAATATTTACGGATTCACTGATTTTCACCTGATCCCAAGAGATTACGGCGGTATCTTTATGTTCTATAATGACCAAGATGAGCTGTTGTTTGTAGGTAAAGCGAGAAAGCTAAGACCAAGAATCAAAAAACATTTTGAAGATACCGTATCTGATATCAAGCTGCATCGGGACGAGGTCACCAGAATTGATGTATGTTTAATCGAAAGTCCTGTTCACAGAGAAATTTATGAAACATATATCATTAATGAATTGAAGTCTAAATACAATGTAGATAAAGTGATGTTTAGATAAACTTATGGAAGGGGCGCCGTCTAATGACGGTGCTTTTTTTGTATCTTGAAAAATGCCCATGAATGAAATAAAAGCATCGGTACACACTATACAAGATGTTTAATAGATGCTTAAAAGGAGATCGGTCATATTGAAGCCTAAGTTTTTGATTGTCAAGCTAACTTTGTTGTTTATGTTTCTTGTTGTGAGTGTAATGCCCGTAACTGCCGATGCTGCATCCAAAGAGAAAAAGAGTTCACACAAGCAATGCTTAACGCCCTCCGTGATAGAGCTTAAAGATACCTTCAGAAAACTATGGAGCGATCATGTGATATGGACGAAAAACTACATAGTTAGCGCCTTTGCTAATTCCGAGGACAAAGAGAAGGTACTGGCTAGGCTGCTACAGAATCAGCAGGAGATAGGGAATGTTTATAAGCCTTATTACGGTGAGGCAGTAGGAGATAAGCTAGCTCAATTATTACGGGAGCATATCCTTATTGCCGGAAAAGTGGTTGCGGCTGTGCTTTCTAACAATCAGACAGATTTGGAAAAATACAATAAAGAGTGGTATGACAACGCTGATGACATTGCTAAGTTCCTTAGCGCACAGAATCCCAAATACTCGTATGAACAATTGAAAGAGATGTTTCATGAACATTTGGAGCTGATTACGGATGATGTGACAGCTAGGGTTAAAAAGGATTGGGATGCTGAAATCGTCGCTTTCGATAAAGGTCTGGAGCATATGATTATGTTTGGAGATCTACTAACCGAGGGTATTGTTAAACAATTCCCTGATAAATTCAATTGAAACCAGAGCACCCGCAAGGGTGCTTTTTTTATGTTACGGGCAAGAATTTAGGTCTTTTGATCCAATTCAAAAAGTTAGATATAAAGGCTCACTTACAGACAAGACAAGTAAACTATAATAGACTCGTGGGCACTCGACATTTTTTGACATTTTTTTATAATTGAGGTGATAAGATCAATGATTTCTCCCTTTTTTAAAAAGAAAGATCCAGTGGATAAGCAGTCCCAACCGGGTATGGTTCAAAAGGTGCAATTATCAGAAGAGCAGGGCGAGGAAGTAGAGGACCAGACCGCTGGCGAGACTTTAGCAGGAGTGGTTACTACGGGGAAAGCGCCGCTTGATAAAAAATCACTCGATTTGATCTTCTCCGTGGAGCAGATCATTCAGGCCAGACAGCATGCGGAGACGAATATTAATGAACTTCAGGATCGGTTGACTCATTCCAGCAGCCATGTTGAGCGTTTGAACCGGGACATGAAGAACCTCAATAAAGTGATTGAGGAAAGAGAGAAGAACGTTCGAGAGCTCGAGCATAAATTGATTGAGAAGAATCTGAAAGTCGATCAAGTGCTGGAGGATTATCGGGAGCTTCAGACTACCCTCACTGCAGAGATTGAAGAATTAAAGAGTGCGATCGATCTGGAGCATCAGAAGTATGTGAATCTGATCCAAAAGCATAACGAGGCTCATGCAGAGAAGCTCAAGAAGATGAACGATCTGGAAGAGAAGCTCGGACGGATTGAAACTGAGAACGCGCATTTAAGACAGAAATACGATACGATCCGCCAAGAAAAAGCATATCTCTCCGGTATGATCAGCGATTTTACCAATCGCATGACCGTCCCTTTTGGGAATGGAAGCACGCTTGCGGGACGAAATGATGAAAACGGAGATACATAAGATTTATGGCAATGAATGAACCGAGTACTGTTCTAATGATTGAGTTGCTGTCGCTTGAGCATGAACAGGCCGGTTATCAGATTGAGATAGGTTTAACCCGTGATATCGGGTATGCCAGACGCATGCTAACCATAGATGAATTTACATATGAACAACTTAACGCGCTGGCTCCCTATTTCGGGGAAAGAATGAGATTGTCTTTGTATCCGAAGTGGGATCCTTTTCGTAATAGTTATTACAGTACACTGATTATTATGAACCAAACCTTCAGCGAAACCATGTATTTTGCCTGCTCTGAATATTATGTGTCTCAGCTTCTTCAATTAAAGCAAGAGGACGATCCCCATGTACAGGAAGAGATTGCTGTTGAAACTACGCCACCCTCTATACATCCAGCACGTAAACTAAGAAAAAGGAAGAGCAAAAGACCGATTGGAAGACTTGCACTGCAGAGTATCATGTTCGCTTGTTTAATTGTTGTATTGTTGTCTCTTCGAATGGGTGGTCAAGATATGGACCGTGCAGAAGGATTGGAAGGTCCCTCACTAGGCGCCAGCGCTGAGGAGATCGATCAAATTGTCTCTCTACCGTTTATCCCTCCCATTGGTAAAATAGAAACGGCCCCTATCCAGCAAGATGAGTCTGAGCCTACGCCAGAGCCTTCTAAGCCTGCACCAGAACCATCAGAGCCTCCTCAAGAACAGACAAAGCGGTATGAGGAGTATAAACTAACCGGGGATAAATACAAATATAGTCTGCCGAAGGGTTACGTGGCTTTGTCATTTGATGATGGCCCGTCGAAGTATACGAAAGAAATCGTAGATATTCTAGTAGAACATGAGGTGGCAGCCACCTTTTTATTTGTTGGGAATAAGGTCGCTCGTAATGTGGAAGCGGTTAAGTATGCGAATGAGCATCAGATGACGATTGGAAGTCATTCGTGGGATCATAGCAAGATGACCGACAATGGGGTTAAGGAGAATCAGAATAATTTGGCGAAGGCTAACCAGGTATTGGAGCAAATCACGCAATCGCCGATTACTGTTTTTCGGCCGCCATATGGTGCGATTAATGATAAGTTAGCAGCCAAAGTGACAGAACAGCAGATGAAGGTATTGTTATGGAATCGTGATTCTGAGGATTGGAGACGCAAGACCCCAGAAGACGTCATTCAATTTGTTCATCATACTGATCCGTCCGGTGGCGTATATCTTTTTCACGAAAAGAAGATTACCGTAGAGGCATTACCTGCTATCATTCAATATCTACAAGGGAAAAACATGAAATTCGTCATATTTAAGTAACATCAATGATCCATGATTAGGTCCTATTTTAGAATAAGAGTAGCTGTTACAGGGTTGTGGTCGCTGTGTTCAAAAGATAGGTCATGACCCTGTACGCCACTTATTGTGATATTCGGTGAGACTAGGAAGCCATCAATGACAGCGCGGAAATTTACACCTTCTGAATAAGCTACATCAAGTGTCCGGACGGACGGCACTTTAGCATCGACAGCCCACTGAAAGCCCTCCGGTTTGAAATCTTCAGGGAACTTCTGTAGCCATTCCGGCCAAGCTTGGGTGGTCTTGAAGGCTTCTGGAGTTGTGCCCGGTAAAGAATGATTCCAGTCTCCGCCTAAGATGAGGTAATTGCCTTTATCATTTTCTCTCTGAATATAAGTCAAAAGATATTCTAATTGCTGCTTACGAATCGTCCCGCCTTGGTCAAAGGCTGATAAATGAAGATTGATCATGATCAGTTCTTTCCCGTTATCGACGGGGAATCTGCTCTCCATAAAGGCGCGGTCAAGTTCAAACAGTTGACGAGGCCAGCTTTCTTTTCCCGGAAGATCATATCTAACGTTACTTGTGCTGCCGAATTTAGATAAGGTTAATAAACCGCTATTCACCGAGCCCATCGGATCAAGAACAGGAATCGGCACCCAAGGTACCTTGTAGTTCGTCGCGAATACATTGCTGTAATCAGAGAAGGTATTCGATAAGAAGGAGACCTCATCTATATGGTTGCTACGGGAAGAATCGACGTCCACCTCCTGCAACATGAATAGCTCCGAGCCTGAAGTGGCCATTAGAGAAGCTATTGCCTCAAGATTTACCTTCGTTTGTCCCTCGCTGCTTGAACGTGATTTGGTACCTCCATCCATAAAGAAATCCTGATCCTTATCCAGCCCAGCATAGCCAATATTAAAGGTGGTTATTGAAAAAGATTCTCCCTGCTTCATCATTTGTTCCTGATTATGGTTTACCTTTAGCGGAGTAGTCTCCTTCGGCTTATAATCGGTAATGGTAATATACAGTAAAAAGCTGCCAAAGATTAGAACGGCAGCTAGAAGGGCAAAACCGATGATTTTTATTGCTGTTGAGCTCATTTAATTCGATCTCTCCTCAGATGTAATTTCATAGAACGGACTTCTAATGGTGTAAACTTCGACGCTGCGCTACAACTCCCCTTGTTTAAATAAAAAAAATTTGAGACAATGAGTAGTGATGGACTGAACTTTAACGTTTTGAAAAGAGGTAACGAATGAATATGGAATCCATTTATGGATTAACTTTTGATCAACTGGCGGCATGGCTGTTAGAACGTGGACATAAAAAATTTCGAGCTACGCAGGTCTGGGATTGGCTTTATCGGAAGCGGATTACAGAATTCTCAGAAATGCTCGATGTAAATAAAGATTGTGTAGATTTATTGGAGCAGCACTATGTGATCCATACGTTGGAAGAACATGTGAAGCAGGAGTCTGCGGATGGGACGATCAAGTTCCTGTTCCGTTTGAAGGATGGCAACCTGATCGAGACAGTGCTCATGAGACAGAAATACGGTTTGTCCGTATGTGTCACTACTCAGGTTGGATGTAATATCGGCTGTAGCTTTTGCGCTAGTGGACTGTTAGCGAAGAGTCGCGATCTTTCCAGCGGTGAAATTGTAGAGCAGATTATGAAGGTCCAACAGCATTTAGATGCAGCAAACCTTGAACAAAAGGTAAGTCACGTTGTAGTCATGGGAATTGGTGAACCGTTCGACAACTTCAAGAACCTGCTCGATTTCTTATCGATTATTAAGGACCATAAGGGACTAGCCATCGCAGGAAGAGGCATTACTGTATCGACGAGTGGGCTTGCTAACAAAATCGTTGAATTTGCCGATGCGAATACACAGGTGAACTTGGCAGTATCGCTCCACGCGCCTAATAATGAGCTACGGACGAAGATTATGAAGATTAACAAGGCCATTCCAATTGAGAAGCTAATGGAGTCCATAGATTATTATTTGGAAAAAACAAATCGCAGAATTACGTTAGAATACATTCTGATGAAGGATGTAAATGACGGCAAGGAGCATGCGCTTGAGCTGACCGAGCTAATCGGCGATCGGCGCCAGCTCGTCAATGTGAACTTGATTCCTTATAATCCAGTCGATGAGCACAGTCAATATCAAAGAAGTGAGCGGGAGACCGTGCGAGCCTTTTTTGACACCTTGAAGAAGCAGGGCGTGAGTGTAAGCACTCGTCTGGAGCATGGTGTAGATATTGATGCTGCCTGCGGACAATTGCGAAGCAAACAGATCAAGAAGTCGAAAGCTATGGCCTGAGGGACGGGTTGACCCCTTCATGCAGCTTTTTGTGATACAATGACGTGGCAGGTATTAGGAAAAGAGGTTGATTGAGCAATGTTGACATTTACAAGCTACAACGTGGAGAATGTTAAAGATCCTTTTGGTATACTAACCGGTAAACGGTATGAATTCGTAGTTCAACTGGATGTTCCAGAAGATGATGAGCTCTATGTAGAGAATGGAGTTTCCGCTAGAGCGATTATTAAAGTGGATGAAGATCAGGTTAGCATCGTGAGTTATGATCTACAGGAGACAACAACAGGCCAGTTGCTTGATTTTGATATGGAAGAGGACGAGGAAGCAGCATTACTCCTTTTCTGTAAAGAGCATTTGCCAGAATAATGATGCAGCATTGACATCCTTGCCCAATGTTCAATTGTGGCAGGGATTTTTATTTAAATATAAGAAAGTATAGGTTTTGCACCTATACTTTAATTTTTATATTTCTCGCATAAACGCTTGCCGTCCTTACAAGGACGCCGAAAGCGTTTATGCTTGTCGCATGAATGTGAAATATAGGTTAAAATATTATAAAGCATCCAAAATAGGAGTTGTATACATGTCTAATGAAGAAGTGTTCTTGACCAAAGAAGGATTGGCACAATTAGAGGAAGAACTGAAGGAATTGAAGGGCCCGGGGCGCAAGGAATTGGCAGCACGGCTCAAATTGGCGATCAGCTATGGAGACTTGAAGGAAAATAGCGAGTACCATTCGGCCAAGGACGACCAATCGTTCATGGAGACTCGTATTATGATTTTGGAGAAAATGCTGACCAAAGCCAAGATCGTAGATGAGAGTCAGATGGATCTGTCGAAGGTTAGTATGGGTTGTATCGTTACCCTGAACGATATCGAATACTCCGAGAAGATTGAATATAGAATTGTAGGGGCTGCTGAAGCAGATGTCCTAAACAACAAGATTTCCTATGAAAGTCCGCTCGGCAAGGAATTGCTGGGTAAAAAAGTCGGGGATATCGTTAGTGTAAATGCACCAATGGGTATCATCAAATATGAATTGCTTGAAATCAAAATGATGTAATCGAGTATTATTAAAAAGATTCCAGCCCTGTGATTAATAAGGGGATGGGATCTTTTTTGAATTATAGGTAATAGCTATTGTGTATATTGATTTCATATCTTAGACGTCTTGCTCTGTTGCGCTTATAGTTTAGAGTAACTTAGAGCAGAGGAGTACTGTTCATGATCCATAGCGTGTTATCAACGTTGTATCAAGTCATCGTGCCATTATCCATTCCGGTGATCGTCGGTGCACTGCTTGGAAGGTTTAAGAATCTGGATACCAAGCCGTTATTGACACTCTATTTATACTTTTTAACGCCGGCTATTATTCTTAATACACTGGCTACGGCCGAGATTTCTATGGATGATATTTATAAGACGCTCGCTTTTTCGCTGCTAAATCTGTGCTTTTTATGGGCGATTGCAAATATCATCGGGAAGTTATTGAAGCTCGGCCCCTCTGAAATATCTGGATTGATTCTGGTCTCGACGTTTACGAATAGTGTGAATTATGGACTTCCCTTAGTGTTGCTGGCTTTCGGACAGCTTGGGCTCGATAAGGCTTCTGTGTATGTGATTGGACAGATGATTATCGTGAATACAGTGGGCGTATATTTTGCGGCTAGGTCGCAGTTCTCGGTGAAAAATGCTGTGAAGTCCGTGTTCTCTCTCCCTGCCATCTATGCAGCTATACTAGCACTTTTTCTTAGAATATTTGAGCTGCATTTACCATCTGAGGTTGCTACAGGGGTCTCCATGGTTGCCGGAGGTTATTCACCAGTCGTACTGGCGATTCTGGGCGCACAGATGGTCAAGGTAAGAGCCATGCCATCCGAACGCAAGGGCCAGTCTGTTTTTTGGACAGGGATGATCATACGATTAATCTTAGCTCCACTAGTGGCATACCTCGGATTATCTATTCTGCATATTGATGGCATCTTATTCTCTGTGCTGCTGATTCTGGCCTCCATGCCAGTTGCCGTCAACGCGGTGGTATTAGCGGAGCGATTCAACGCCTCTCCAGAGCTGGTATCCAAATGTATTTTATGGACGACGCTTGCTTCGTTTCTCGTGTTGCCGATCCTTATTGTGCTGGTGCAAGGTGCGTAAAGACAAAAAGGACCCTCTTTCATTTCTGAAAGATAGGGTCTTCTTTACTGTTACTTAACCTAGTGGTTGATCCCTTAGAAATCGAAATTATCAGGGTCAGGACCTACCCGTTGATCTTGGTTCAGGGCGTTGATTAGATTCATATCCTCTTCTGTTAACTGAAAATCAAACACATCTACGTTTTCGATGATCCGGTGCTCTTTAGTGGACTTTGGAATGGTAATAATTCCACGTTGCAGGTCCCAACGGATAATCACTTGAGCTACGGATTTACCGTGTTTAGCTGCAATTTGTTTCAGTACAGGCTGATCCAACAATTGCCCTTGCATTAATGGAGACCAGGCCTCCAATTGGATTCCTTGTTCCTTGCAGAAGCTAAGCAGCTCTTGCTGACTCAAATAAGGGTGGAGCTCCACTTGGTTTACCATCGGCTTAATTTCCGCATCCTTCATCACATCTTCAAGATGATGGATCTGGAAATTGCTGACCCCAATCGCTTTTACACGTCCCTCTTTATACAAGGCTTCTAGTGCTCTCCAAGTCTCTTTATATTTTCCTTTTACAGGCCAGTGGATAAGATATAGATCAAGGTATTCAAGCCCAAGCTTAGCTAGGCTAGTCTCGTAGGCGGCAATGGTTTCTTCGTAGCCCATATCTGCAGTCCAGACCTTTGAAGTTACGAAGAGCTCTTCTCTGGAGAGGTTATTGTCCTGCAAAGCTTCTTTGATCGCTTGACCTACGCCAGTCTCATTTTGATAAATCGCTGCTGTGTCGATGCTGCGGTAGCCGTGTGCAATAGCAGATTTGACCGCTTGGATCAGCTCAGAGCCTTCTTCGACTTGAAATACACCAAGTCCAAGCCACGGCATGTTTACCCCGTTGTGTAATGCAGTTGTATTCTGTAGATGTTGAGCCATAATAAAATTACCTCCTGAGATATTTAAAAGTTTGATTGGTATGTTAATGCTAGGCTGATTAAGCAGCCTCAGACTGGAGAAGAGTCTCATCTTTCTTCTCCAGCGCACGACTCCAAGCGGTTAGGAATACAGCGGATAGAACCATTATAGCACCCACCCAAGTGGTATGAATCAGTCCCATATGATCCGTGACGATACCGCCAAGATAGGCCCCGATGGCAATACCAGCGTTAAAAGCAGCAATATTCAGCGCAGATGCTACATCTCGCGCACTCGGAGCATATCGATCTGCAAGTGTAACTACGTGTACTTGCAGGCCGGGTACGTTCATGAAGGCTAACAGACCCATAAAGAAAATCGTGAGTAGTGCAGCCACTTTAAAGGGAGCGGTAAAGGTTAAGACAAACAGTACAACAGCTTGTACAGCAAACATGTAGAACAGGGCATTCATAGGGTTACGGTTGGCTACTTTGCCTCCAATGACGTTGCCGATGGCGATCGCTATGCCATAAACAAGAAGGATGATGGCAACGGTACTCTCTTTGAAACCGCTGATTTCATGAAGAAGTGGAGATAAATAAGTAAAGACTACAAAGGTACCTCCATAACCTAAAGCGGTGATTGCGAACGCGAGCAGTAGCCGTCCGTTCGTCACGAGTTTGACTTGTTCTCGAAGAGGTGTTCGTGTTCCTTTGCGCAGCCCTGTGGTAGGGACCAAGATCAGATTACCGATGAGCGCTATAAGCCCGATGGCAATAATGGCGATGAATGCAGCTCGCCAGCCTAACTGTTGCCCTAGAAAGGTACCCAGTGGAACACCGGTAACAGTAGCTACGGTTAATCCTGTGAACATGATCGCAATAGCACTGGCTTTACGATTCTCAGGTACGAGGTCGGCGGCAAGGGTCGAAGCAATCGACATGAACAGTCCATGTGAAAGGGCGGATATTACTCTAGCTATTAGCAGAATTGTAATACTGTCCGCAGCCGCGGCAAGGCTATTGCCGATAATAAACACAATCATAATGATAAGCAATAATGTTTTGCGCGATATCGCGGTGGTCAGCGACGTTAAGATAGGAGCGCCAAAGGTTACCCCTAAAGCGTATAAAGTAACAGTTAATCCAGCTGTGGTCAGCGGTATATGCAGGTCATCAGCGATTAAAGGCAGCAGCCCTACACTGATAAACTCGGTGGTTCCGATCGCAAAGGCGCTTATGGCTAAAGCCAAGAGGGCCAGGGTACTTCTTTTTTGATTTAGCAACATGTCTTTCACTCCTACACTTTGTTAATCACCGGCCGGTAAGTGCAATTATGAAGGTGTGAGTCATTTAAGTATAGTACGTACTTTAAAGTGCTATAGGTACTAAAAAGTACCTATAAATTATCCCCTATGGATATTGTCAGCCATTTCTAGAGTATTATCCGCTACAAAAAAAGCGTTGGACCCTGACTTCAAGGGATTGCCAACGCTTTTCCATACTTATTATATGGACCACAGTATGTTTAACGGGGCCGCTGTTTGAGGTGACGCCGTTTCGCTGGTCCTTTGTTCGTGGCATGCCCACCGGTTCCCCCGTCAACAGCCTGCTGCTGTCTAGTTCCTGGACTTTCAATCGCGGAGTTAGTTCCACCAGTGCTGAACGTTCCTCCTCCGCTGGCAATTTGCGTAGTATTGGGTTCATTCGTGTACTGATTATTAATGACAAATACTAGTCTATCTACCCCATGTAACGGTGTCTTGGTGATAATCCGTCGTTTTCCCTTTTGGATAATGACAACGATCCGATCTCGTCCTCGGTTGGCTACCCGTGTTCACCCTCCCGTGTGTTGGTTTCTTTAACATTAATGCGAGTGAGGAGAATAAGTGATGAATACGGGCGCGTTACCTCAAAAAATCATCATTTGCCTAAAAGGATAGCCAAAGTGCTTGAGTAGTTATTCGAAGCTGTATTTGATTCCCCATTGTTCCCTAACATTACTCATAATGTCCATAACATCTAAGGAGAGATTAAGGGTTTCCCGGTTGCCTTTTTCCTCGATATAGCGTTGCATATCCTCGATTTCGTATTGCAGCGCTTTGGAAGTATCGCCGGCTTCGATCGTTTCTAGGGTGCCATCTAAATATTGAATTGTAGCTGTAGAGGCCCGAGGGAAATTGTCTACGGTAATAAAGCCAAGTTCTCCAGCAACGACGCCGCGTTTAGGCATTTTGGAGCGCATGGTTAGGGAGATGACCGCATTTCATCCGCATCGTTGTTCAGAATGATTCCGGATTGTTCATCGACACCTGTCTCAAAACGTTTCACCGTCGTTAGAATTTCATGCGGCTGTTTGGACAGGAAGAATCTTGTGAAGGATAAGGCATACGTCCCTATATCCAGCAGTGCCCCTCCCGCCAGATCTTTGCTGAAGAAACGGTTGTTCACATCATATTCTTTATGGCTACCGAAGGAGACTTGAACCATTTTAAGGCGTCCGATTTTACCATCATCCACGATTTGCCGTAGCTTTTTGTACAGTGGCATATGATTGATGTTCCAGCTATTACGGAGCAAAAGGAAACCAGAGACCAGCTGATGCGTTCGCAATATTACCAGACCATTGCCAAGGCATGGGATCAGCTGGATATTGCTGTATTCGGGATCGGATCACCCGAAATCAAAGGTGAAGAGGCATGGCGGGGATTTTATGGCGATGCTGTGATTGATGAGCTGGAGGACGGGAAAGTAGCTGGTGATATTTGCTCACGTTTCTATGATGGTAATGGAGTTTCCGTACATACGGGAATCTCAGACCGAACGCTGACCATTGAGCTGGAGCAGATCAAGCGAGCGAGGTACTCTATTGGTGTAGCGGAATCGCAGGAGAAGGCCTCGGGGATCTTGGGAGCCCTAAATGGCGGATATATGAATGTGCTTGTAACGACCGAAGAAACGGCTCAGAAGATCTTGGAGTAACCACTACTAAATGTAAACAATTGAATTTCGTGAAAATAACCTGAAAATGGTATGCAAAATACTAAAAATTTTGCTTGTAAGCACCAGATAGAGCGTGTAAGATATACAAGGTATTCATACCGAACATTTATAAACTCATATAATCTTGGGGATATGGCCCATAAGTTTCTACCGGATAACCATCGTAATTGTCCGACTATGAGTGAAATAGCGCATCTAGGGTTCCGCTTCCTTCTTTGGAGGAAAGGTCTGGACCGAGCGATGCGGACACTATGTAGTGTTACACCACTAAGGGATAAAAGCCCAGAAGGACAGATTCACTTGAGAGAAACGACTCAAGGGATTTGTCCTTTTTTTGTTTTTTTAATGAAGAAGGAGAGATCAGTTCACGATGAAAGTACTTCAAGAGCGCATTAGACAAGAGGGTCTTATTTTATCAGATACAGTACTGAAGGTAGATTCATTTCTGAATCATCAGGTCGATACGGAGCTAGCGCTGCAAATCGGTCAAGAGTTCAAAAAGTTGTTCGGTCATCAACCGATCACGAAAGTGATTACTATTGAAGCTAGTGGGATTCAGTTCGCCATGGCTACTGCGATTGCATTAGGTGTACCGTTTATTTACGCGAAGAAAAAGAAAGCAGTAACGCTCTCAGAGGCTGTCTACTCAGCGCCTGTACATTCCTTTACGCGCCAAGAGGATTATCTGGTTAGTGTCTCCCAGAAATATCTTGGACCGAATGACAAAGTGCTTATTGTGGACGATTTCCTCGCTACTGGTGCTGCGCTTGTGGGATTGGTTGATATCGTGAAAGAGGCGGGAGCGGAGCTCCTCGGCGTCGGTTGTGTCATTGAAAAGAGCTTCCAGGAAGGTCGGAGCCTTCTGGAGAACAGAGGCATAGAAGTCCATGCCTTGGCCCGTATTGCATCTATGTCACCAGGTGAAATTCACTTCATTGATAATGAAAGCTCATTAGAGAAAATCAAGGAGAGTGCGGGATGTTAAGCAAGCAAAAGGTATTTACGTTAGGTCTTCAGCATGTACTAGCCATGTATGCAGGAGCAGTAATTGTACCGCTGATTGTTGGAGGCGCCTTGAAGCTGAACGGGACTCAAATGGCCTATCTCATCGCAGCCGATTTGTTCACTTGCGGATTGGCTACACTGCTGCAAATTATGGGTACCAAGTATTTTGGTAGCAGGCTCCCGGTTATTCTTGGATGTACTTTTACAGCGGTTGGTCCAATTATCGCGATTGCCTCGACACATAACCTGGCAACTGCATACGGTGCGATCATTATTTCCGGTTTGTTCGTTGTACTTGCAGCCCCGCTTTATGGGAAGCTGTTGAAGTTCTTCCCGACCATTGTAACGGGTTCTGTCGTGACTATTATCGGGCTATCTCTTATTCCAGTAGCTATGAATAATGTTGCTGGCGGAGAAGGCAGCGCTGATTTTGGACAACCCCGCAATTTGCTGCTTGCACTGATTACACTACTTGTCATTTTAGCGGTTAACCGTTTCGCGACAGGATTTCTACGTTCCATATCTGTTTTGGTAGGCTTAGTGGTAGGTACTGCAATTGCTTATGGAATGGGTATCGTTAACTTTTCTACTGTAGGTGACGCTTCTTGGGTAAGCATTGCACAGCCGTTTTACTTCGGATGGCCTGAATTCAGTCTTACTGCAATCTTCACTATGATCATCGTTAACATTGTTAGTATGGTGGAGTCTACTGGGGTTTATTTTGCAGTAGGTAAAGTAATTGATCAGAAAGTTGAACAGAAGCAGATCGTAAACGGACTGCGTTCCGAGGGAGTAGCAATTATGCTGGGCGGAATTTTTAATGCCTTCCCATACACTGCTTTTTCTCAAAATGTGGGTTTGATTTCGCTGTCTCGCATTAAGACCCGTAATGTTATTTTTGCCGCTGGCGGGATCATGATTGTACTAGGACTCCTGCCTAAGCTGGCAGCCTTGACGACGATTGTACCGAATGCCGTACTTGGTGGAGCCATGATTGTCATGTTCGGATCGGTTGCCGTTTCCGGAATATCCATTCTATCCGATGTAGATCTCCGTAAGGATGGTAATCTACTGATTGCTGCTTGCAGTATCGCTGTGGGCTTAGGTTCAGCGACACTTCCTGCAATGTTCGCAGAGCTGCCTGAATTTGCGCGGATGCTGCTACAGAACGGTATCGTATCCGGCTCACTTACAGCGATTGTACTGAACATTCTCCTCTCCAAGACAAAGGATGATGTGCAGGCCCAGGATAACACCGTACCTGTTCTCGCTAAGGAATCTCAAGTCTCCTAAGTAGTCTAGATTACCTGCAAAAAAATGAATAAAAGGATCTGACTCAGCTTCATGGCATGAGTCAGATCCTTTTTTTTAGGCTTGTTATACGTCATTGTTGTTTTTGCTCATTGAGCTAACAGGCAGATTACGTTAATAATAAAAACCGATGTAGGAGGTGGGAAATGGAATACAGTACAAGAGCGGCGACTGAAGAAGATATTAATGGCTTGTGTAATATCAGAAATAATAAGGACTTTTTCATTAAGTATTTGAAACAACATGAAAATAAGGAAGTATATTTGGCAGTAGCCGAAAAAGATAACACAATTCTAGGTTTTGGTGTTCTAAAATTAAAGGGGAGTTTATTACCAAAATTAAGTGACCTTTATGTAAAGGAAATTTATCGTGGCAAAGGCGTCGGTACGGATTTAATAAAATATCGCGAGGAAATTGCAAGAAGTCTTGGCTTTTCTGATTTAATTGTTAGTGTCGATCCAATAGAAAATCCAAAGATGATAAAACTCATTACAAAACACGGGTACGAAGCTATTTCTGAACCATATATAAAAACTGCTATTTTCTACAATGATGACGGGACTACTTATGAAAAAACTTATTCAAGAATTGACTTGAAAAAATCATTGAGCTAACGGAGAACGATAGTTGAATAATACAAATTGATGAGCAGGAGCTAAGGTATCCTGCTTTTTTCATTGAACTACCATGAAAGAACGGGTCAACTTTCATGCTCTGTGGTGCATTGCAGAGGATGCATGAATGGCTAACGGGCAGTTTAGCGTGGTGCTTGCTTGTTGAAAATAAAGGTGAAATTGGGTCGGATTTCGAATACTAACTATAAATTAACTACATTGAATGAGGGTGCTCTCTTTGAATTATCTTATTGAAGAATCAGTAATAAAACTCGCTGAAAAATTTCAGTTGCCAGAACGGATAGTTAACATTGAAGAAGTGCCTTGGGTTCCGTTCACTGAGAATCAATCTTGTTATTTCAAGCCTTTACGTTTTGATCTAAACACCGGAACATGGATTTATTTATTTAAAATTAAGAGCAATCAGGTTTTGGGAAGACACCGACACACTGGGGGATCCGTAATTGGTTACAATATTCAAGGTAAATGGAGATATGAAGGGCGCGAATGGGTGGCTGAACCAGGTACCTTTATATATGAACCACCAGGCGATATTCATACCCTGATTACAAAAGATGAAGAAGTAGTAACTCTTTTCATATTAGGGGGCTCTCTTCAGTATTTTGATGAGAACGATCAAATTGTTGGTCAAGACGATATTTATACCGTCCTTAAAAAATATAGAGATTTTTGCGAATTACATGGGATCCGAATTAGAGATGATCTTATTTATTAAATCTCAAATAAATAAGTCTTGTTGAGCTAACGGGATACGTTTGTTCAATACATTTATTCATTCAATTACCTTGGAGGTTACCATGATAACTAATGAAGCGATGTCTACACTATTGCTTAAAACCAAACCTTTAGGGACTAGTAATAACGATGAATACGCCCATTTTGTTGAATGGGATGGCTGTATTTTAATTAGTTGTTTTGCAAGAGATTTACCGAGTAGTTTCGATAAAACAACTTACTCAGACCGTACAGAGTGCGAGACATCGATAAACCACTTGCACTTGGAGAACGTCTCTATAGCATTAGAATTAATTGACGTATGGGAAAAGACACTCCGTCGTAACTTCGCAGGGGAAGAATTTAATATTGTAGTTACTTGTGAACCTGATGGTAAAGAAGCTGTTGCTCGTTTTTATCAGCTAAGACCGGAGGAAGTTGCTTGGTTGAATGAAGAAAATGATCTCGAGAATTATAAGCATGAAGCAATACTTCTTCTAAAGGTGCATTAACCTACCATGAAAGAACGGGTCAACTTTCATGCTCTGTGGTGCATTGCAGAGGATGCATGAATGGCTAACGGGAAACGTTAGTTTAATAAACCGCCCCCAACGCAGGGCGGTTTTCTTTAGGTTGAAAATCAACATTAAGATTTAAAATAGCCTTTTTAAAATATAATAATTTAAAAGCTCCACGCGATGCCGAGGGCGTTTATGCTTGCGGTTAACGTTTACTATGTTTGATTAATGTACCTACATTACGCGCAGTACGCTCCATGTTGAAGGAAGCATTGGTGAGCGCTGTATCTAGCGTACATACCCCAGGTACGATGGAGAAGAACATATCGATACCATGCTCGTATACGGCTTCTACACCATTACCGAGGGAACCTGCTAAGGCAATAACAGGTACACCAGCGGCTTGTGCTACTTTGGCAACACCAATCGGTGTTTTGCCATAGACGGTTTGGCTATCCATACCCCCTTCGCCTGTGATGACATAATCCGCATCTTTCACTTTATCCGCAAGATTCATGGCATCGACGACGATGTTTACGCCTCGCTTCAACTTGGCTCCCAGGAAGGCCATCACGCCAGCACCTAGTCCACCTGCTGCACCTGCACCTGCCGTATCATTCACTTCTTTGCCGAGATCGCGCTCAATGATGTTTACGAAACGGGCAAGATTTGCATCCAATTGCTTCACCATGTCGGGTGTTGCACCCTTTTGCGGGCCGAAGATGGCGGATGCTCCGCGCTCACCAGTTAACGGATTGTCCACATCACATGCGGCTACCACTTGGAGACCCTGAAGTCTTGGATCTACATGAGCACTATCAATACGGGTCAATTCACTTAGTGATCCTCCACCATATCCAATCTCCGTTCCATCTTCTCGCAGGAAGCGGAATCCAAGCGCTTGCGCCATGCCTACACCGCCATCGTTGGTCGCACTGCCACCAAGACCCATAATAATGGAACGTACGCCTGCATTCAGCGCATGAACGATAAGCTCTCCTGTACCCTTTGTCGTGGTGATCAAAGGATTACGCTCTTCCTTCGGCACAAGCCCAAGACCAGAAGCAGCTGCCATCTCAATAATCGCGGTCTTTCCATCTCCCATAATGCCATAAAATGCATTCACAGGGTGACCGAGAGGCCCTGTTACGTCACAATGTACAATTCGTCCGCCTGTCGCATCGACGAGTGACTGAACCGTACCTTCGCCGCCATCTGCCATCGGAACTTTAATATATTCTGCATCGGGAAAAGAGGAACGAAGTCCTCGTTCTATGGCCTCACAGGCTTCCATTGCTGTCATACTTTCTTTAAATGAATCTGGCGCCAATACAAACTTCATGCTCTTCACTTCCTTTTGTGTTGTTCATGCTTCGACAGTTGTTATACGAACCATTGGAATACACCGAATACTAATGTCGAAACGATCGCTAGTGTTAGACCAACTGCGGTTTCATAAGGAATCAATTTCAGACGTTCTTTCATCTGCATGTTCACACTGCCACCTGTTGCGTGGAAGAAGCTACCGTGAGGCATGTGGTCTAATACAGTCGCACCAGAGTGAATCATTGCCCCTGCTCCTAGCGAAGCTACGCCAAGTCCCATGATGGTGGAGCCGAACACAGAGCTTGCTACGGCTGTGCCTGCTGTTGTCGATGCTGTTGCAAGAGACATTAACGCACCACTGATTGGAGCAAGCAAGTATGCCGGTAGACCAGATGCAGTAAGGCCGTCGATAATAACATCCTTTAATTGCGAATTTGCAATGATACCAGCTAGTGTACCTGTCCCGATTAACATGACGGCTACACCCGTCATTTTACCAAGACCAAATACAGCGAACTCATTTAACTTCTTAAATCTTCCCATTGCAATGGCGCCTGCGATACCTCCTACTGGAAGCGCGATAACTGGATCGACTACGATGCCTGCAATTGGACGAAGGGATAACAAGATAATGGCTACAAGTGGAGCTAGAAAGGCTGTAAAGAAGCTTGGAAGCTGCTCATTCGGATTATTCGTTACCTCAGAAGCTTCTACTTTACTGCCTTTATTATTTAAACGCTTTGCGATGAAGTACGTTACGATAATCCCGAACACGGCTGGGATTATACCTGCTGCCATCAACGAAGTTAATGGAATGTGAAATGCATCTGATGCGGCAATCGCATTCGGGTTTGGTGACATGATGTTACCGGCTTTACCGCCGCCGATCATAGCGATCAGGATTGCCAATTTCGATAGATTCGCACGTTGTGCAATAGCTAATGCAATGGGTGCTACAGTAATAACAGCTACATCCACGAATACGCCGACCGCTGTAAGAACCATTGTTGCTAATGCTAATGCGAGTAATGCCCGTGTCTCGCCGGCCTTTTGAACCAACGTCTCAGCAATCTTTTTCGCCGCGCCTGATTCAATCAATACACCTGCTAACACACCTGCTGCCAAGATGCGAAGCACGGCAGGAATCATCCCTTTAGCACCATCCATCATCAGCGTAATGGTATCCACCATACTCACGCCGCCGATTAAACCACCTACTAATGCACCAATCATCATGCCGTAGGCTGGCGGTACTTTTTTCAATATTAGAACGATTGCCACAACCAAAGCAGCTAAAGCACCTAAAACGCTTACACTCACTGTCATGAGTTATTCCTCCCCAGTTTTAAACAGAGTTGTATATATCGATATGTGGTTTGAGCTCATACCTATACTTTAGCGATTTTTTGTAAGCGTTTCATTAGGCAGAGAAATAAACATTTCGCATCGATTGATGTCTTTTTTTGTGCATATGCACATATATCTTCTTATTCATCACAAGACATAGCAGAATGCTCCAACAAATATAACCAACGCGCACTCATGAGTAGGAACAGCTCCTGATAATTTCTTGGATCTTTCCCTGTGAGCTCGGTTATACGCTGGAGTCGGTAGCGTAACGTATTCCGATGAATACGCAGTCGTTCAGCGATATGCTGTTGCTCCCCATTTTCGAAGTAAAATAGATCTAATGTCTGCTGAAGCTCACCACTACGATCCTCCTCCATAAAATGGGCCCATAGCTGCAGCAACTCCTCCGACATCCAATGATGAACACTTGGAACGACCATCGTCTCCAGTAGCAGATCCGTTGCATAATAAACCGGCTCATCCGGATATATTGCATAGCCTGCACGCATCGTATCTTCTGCGGATTGAATGGACTTCATCATCCCTTGAATCCCTGTAAAAGGTTTGCCTACCGCGATACGTAGCGGAGAAATCTCCTTTACATCTAACCAACGTCTTATCTGGTGAATTCCTTCACATATATCCGTATGTGGCTTCCGCTCGTGGAGATGCTCCTTGATCAGAACAACTTGCCTGGCCTTACGAATGGTAATCAATTGAACAGCCGGGCGTCCTTCTAATACATCAGTTACCCGCTTCATTGTTGCCATTAGCTCCTCTTCATTACGATCAATTAATTCAATGATACATGCGATATGAGGCTTATCCACCTGAAAATGAATCTGCTGTGCTTGATGTCGCAGTGTCTTCACGTTCCCCGCATCGCCATTCATCACCGCGAGCAGGAAATTCTCCTTCATTCGTTTGTCCCATTGTGCCTGCTCTAACAGCTTCATATGCGCAAGATACATCTCCGCCGTCATCTTCACCAATTCACCATACTTAGTCACTTCCTTGGGATCACCTGTAATCCCAATAACACCAACAATCTCATTCTCAAACTCAATAACAAGGTTCGTCCCAGGCAATACCCCCTGCAATCTAGCGGCGCTCTCCTGATCAATCTCGAATCTGCCACGACGCTCGATTGCGAGTACTGCACCCTCATGTGATTGCCCTAACCGCTTACCATCTCCAGATCCAATAATTCGTCCTCGCTTGTCCATAACATTGACGTTGTACCCAATCACATGCATCGTACGTCGAACAATTTCCATCGCAATTTCTTTTGTCAAACCCCTCATGCTACTACCTCCTATTTAGAATGTCTCTATGTGAATCCTTGTTAACTTCATGCTAAATCAAACACAAACGTTTATATTTTTTCAATTCCCCTAAGATCTTATCATTAGCACAAGACAGGTCTGATTGAAACACTACAAGTATATATTGCGGAGAATGGAGATCATAATCGAATCGGTATGTGGAATGATGTGGCGCAAGTAATCCCCTATTCTAATTGCCAACCTCTTTTTATAGGCATAAAATTAGTTGAGCATGTATAGATAAATTAAGGCAGGGATGGAGTAGGAATGAATCAGAAAGTAAGAATGAATGATAAAATAGTTATGCCATTATGGACGATGTGCCTCTTTATTGTAGTGATGAACACAACGATGTTTAATGTATCGCTTCCAACCATTATTCAGGATCTCCAAATTTCTGCTGACCTAGGCTCATGGGTAATTTCCAGTTATTCGATTGGCTATGCACTATCAACGGTTATTTATAGCCGGTTATCCGACTTGGTGCCGATTCGCAAGCTCTTGACTATTGGCTTAATTACACTTGGGACAGCATCAGTGTTTGGATGGTTCGCACATGACTTTAATATGCTATTGATCACGAGAATCGTGCAATCTGCGGGTGCTGGATCTATGGCTGGATTGGGGCTTGTACTCGCCAGTCGGTATATTCCGATTGAAAGACGCGGCGCTGCTATTGCGATGATCTCGGCGGGTAGTGCAATGGCCTTTGGTTTGGGTCCTATTGTCGGAGGCGTCATCAGCCAGTACTTTGGCTGGAATGGATTGTTCGGCATTACTTGCCTTGTGCTTATTGTGCTGCCGGTACTGCTGCGGTTATTGCCTAAGGAGCAGCCACAGCCTGCAAGCTTTGACATCTTGGGAGCGGCGCTGACCGTTGTAAATGCGGCAAGTCTGCTGGTAGCCGTAACTACCCAGTCGCTTGTATGGCTAGCGGTGGGTGCAGTGTCTATTATCGTGCATGCCTTACATCTAAAGAAGGCCAAGGAAACATTCATTAATCCGCAGCTGCTTACCATGCCGGGTTACCTGAAACTGGTTGCCGTAGGCTTTTGTATTCTGGTGTTGAACTTAGGGAACTTGTTCCTGATGCCGCTTGCGCTCGCTAATCTGTTCGATAAATCAGCGCTGATGATTGGTTTATATATCGCACCGGGAGCGCTATTATCTGCATTTCTGACCCGTTTCGTGGGACGTTTTATTGATCGGTACGGTAATATACGCTTCTTATTGATTGGACATTGTATACTTGCAGCCGTTATGGCTGTGTTTGCTCTGAATCTTTCGGCATCACCTGTCGTGCTACTGCTTGGTTATCTATTTTTCTCTCCCGCCTTCTCAGCTACGATGTCATCTTTAAACAATGAAGCTTCTATAGTTCTTCCAAGGACTTGGATTGGTTCTGGCATGGGGCTTTTACAACTGGTTCAATTCTTCGGAGGTTCTGTATCTGTTGCAGTCTGCGGGCTTTTACTACATGCTCAGCGTGATATCTCCCCTGCAAAAGCATATCAGCATGTATACGGCGTTTTGCTCCTCGTTAGCTTGTGCTCGTTAGGAATTCTGCTCTTATATAGACGTTCTAACGCCAAGAGTAAGGTTGGGCAGTCTACGCACGCCTAAAACTGAAACGAAAAGGTAATAAAGACGTATCAGATGCTATAGCAGAACTAAGGAAGGAATGGTAATAATGGACAATGGGATGTATGTAATCTTATTTGAAAAAATGCCGGAAGGCGGGCTGCGAGTCATTGAGGAACGAACATGGAGCATGAACATGATCGCAGCGCTAGAACATGTCAATTATATTGTGGTTGGCAGTGTTGAATATGAAACGGTTGAAGGACGGCTGAATGTAGATGAAGGCAAGCTGGAGCTTTTACTTGTTCCAATGCACAACGAATGATTGAGATAAGGGAAGGAGAACCTTACGATGTCTAAAGATGAAAAGGATAAGGAATTAGCTGTATCCAAATTATTCACCTCTGATGGTAAGCCCATTCGAGTATTATCTACTTCGCTAGGCATAGCTTTGTTAGCGAACGCTATGTTTATTCCCGGCGGCGCAGGGGCTAGCGCAAATACTTCTGGAGATGAACCACAGCTAGTGTCATGGTCTACCGAAGAGGTTAAAGCCTATTTTGACAAAAATGTGGATTGGAATATTCCATATCCGGAAGGTGCACAAGAGGTAGAACAGGAAGGCCAAGGTGTTGTAACCAATAATGGAACGACGGTAGTGAATAACTACGGTGGATATCATTCAGGTTTTGGCTGGGATGACTTGCTGCTGTATCACATGTTGTTTAACAGTGGTGGCAATTACTCTTCCAGAGGTTGGTCTAAGGACCGTCCAACTTATTATGGAGGCACGAGAACAACTTATAAACCGCCTACCTATAGCAGTGAGAAGTTCCAGAATAAGAAGGTCCCGGGTTCTGTTGTAAAGCCCAAAACATCGACTTCCTCCACAGGTTCCATTACGAGAAGAGGTTCTTCCTCAAAGAATGGAATCGGTGGCAATTCCAGCGGATTAAACTCTTCGAAGAACTCTAAATCTGGCTCAGGTTCGAAGTCCTCTTCGAGATCGGGCTCAAGCAAGAGTGGTTTTGGCGGATGAGTGAGCAGCAGAGTGTATTTGAAATTCTAGATCAGTCTGAGCTTGAAAGAGGTCCGCGGGTCAAAGCGTTGTATGAGCTTGGGTTCACTTGGGCGGATCTTGAAGAGGAAGAGTACTGGTTGGATGCAATTGCTGTAATGCGCAGGGACACTTATAAGGAGCTTGAAGAAGCCTCATCAAAACTCTGGGCCATCCTCGATAAAGCGGTTCGCTATGTACATCTAAAGCACGATTTGTATGAACTGCTAGGAATTCCCCCTGTACTTTGGGAGATGCTTGATGGGTGTCCTATGCCACAAGAAGGATTCATTAGTCGGTATGCCAGATTTGACTTTGCCATAGCCCATGATGGGACGATTAAGCTGCTCGAATTGAATGCGGATACCCCGACAGGTTATGTGGAAGCTTCGATAGCTACGCCTTGGATTTGTGATCAAGCTGGTGTGTACAGTCCAAATCAAGGGATGAAGGAACAAGTTGCGGCAGCTTGGCAGATAGAACGTCCGGATACCGCAGCTTGTGTCGCTTATGGATCTCATCTTGAAGATTCAGGTACGATTGAAGCATTAGTGAAGCATAGTGGTCTCGATATCCAGTGTGTGGATTGCCTTGATCTGTGGGTCGACAATGGAATTCTCAAGGATGGGGGGGACCGTGTGATCGAGCGGATGTTCGCCCTATATCCTAAAGAGTGGATGGCTGTGGATGAAGGCGGCGATGCCCTCGCTTATGCGGTAGAGCAAGGGAATCTTCAGCTCTATAATGGTCCTCACAGTATATTGCTCCAGTCCAAGGGGCTGGTTGCAGCGGTGTGGGGAATGTATGAGCTGGGCCTGCTTTTCGATAAGGAAGAGCGAGAGACAATCTTGCGCTATATTTTGCCTACTTATAATAAGCCAGTATTCTCTGGGAACTTTGTGTCCAAATCTGTTTTTGGTCGTGAAGGGGGCTCGGTGCGCATGTTTGATGATAGTGGTGCGTTAGAGCTTGAAGACGAAGACGGTTATGACAGTAGTCAGCTCTTCCCCACCGTGTATCAAAAAAGAGCCGATTTAGCACGGATAACGACTTCAGAGGGTGAATTTCATCTACTGACAGGCATGTTCGTGATTAACGGGAAGCCTTGTGGCATGCTCGGCCGAGCAGGTGGATTGATTACAGGCAATGCCAGTCATTTTATTGCGTTGGGAGTGAGATAATTGGATAAGAGCAAGAAAGCCCGAATTGGAGCCTTATGTATGATGCTTCTGACGGTACTGTTGCTTAGCGCATGTTCCAGTAATCAGGGCAGTGTATTTGATTCAGGAACAGCTGAAACTTCAGATAGTGTAGCACGGGTTCCGTGGGACTACCGGGTGGTAGAGAGTACCGTAGGGGATTTAATTGGGAGTGACATGACGGTTTTGCCGGATAATGAACTGCTCCCGAATGATGGGAATTATGCTACTGGCGATAAAATCTGGACACTTCAGTTCATGGACGCCGAGCTAATCACGGATGCGGATAAGAAGAACGAAGTTCGCCTGTCTTCATGGAGCACGATTAAGTCTTATGCAGATGAAAAAACGGCAGCAGAGGATCTTACCAATCTTAAAGTATCGGTAACCACTGATGTTGATATTGTAGGAGTATACAAGACTAAGTATAAGGATAAAACAAGAAACTTTGCGGTGCTTGAGCTCCCTTCAGGTAATCGGATTAAGCAGCCGATTGATGATGAACGCTATACAGCGCTAGAGAAACAGAAAACTGCTTCCGTAGTCCTTGAGGAAGTACATGATTTTGCCGACTATGATTCGGCTTATGCGAAATTTCGGGGGTGGGCGAAGTGACGATTGTGGTTAATTTGGTAGTGAGTGTGTTTGTGATTATTCTTTTGCAATTGTTAGGCATGGTGATCTTTGGTTTGATGACTCCGTTTAAAGATATGGAGGAGCTGAAGAAAGGCAATGTGGCTGTAGCCTTGGCTTTAGGCGGCAAGTTTCTGGCAACGGCTATTATTATTGGTGTAGCGGCATATACGAATACCTCCATTCTGCACATGATCATTTGGTTTGCGGTAGGTTATGTGTGCTTGATTGCGGCTTATTGGATCTTTGAATTGGCAACCCCAACCTTTAAGATTTCAGAGCATCTGGAGAAGGGAAATGTGGCAGTAGGCACTATGCTTTGCTTGGTGTTTATTGGGACAGCATTTGCGATTAGCAGTTTGATTGTTTAGTTTGAACTTGAAATAGGGTTGAGACAAAGGTTGCCCCGATCCATCCGTCGAGTGGCAGCCTTATTGAAATACAAGAAAGTATAAGTTTTACTTTTAGCTTGATGTGAAGAAGGGGTGGGCAGATGCATCTGTTTCTGAGAATTTCCACCAAGATGATGCGGTTGCGTAAACGGACTATAGGGTTAATTATTCTGATCTTTATAGTTCTTAGTGCGTCGATTGCTTACCTGATTGAGCCGGGTACGTTTCACAGTTGGTTTAATGCATTCTATTGGGTTATGACAACGATGGCGACAGTGGGGTATGGGGATTATTTTGCAGAGACCGTAGTTGGAAAGCTGTTTACCATGTTTCTATATATCTTTGGTATCGGCCTCCTCAGCTTGGTTATTGGTAAGGTCATTGACTCCATTGCGGAGGTGCAGAGAAGGAGAGGAGCGGGAACGTTGAGCTTTCGGGGAAAGGATCATGTGATTCTAATTAATTGGAGTAAGAAAGCACAAGCTGCCGTAGATGAGATTCTATGCTATTCGCCGAAATGCCACATTGTCATCATTGATGAGACAGGAAGTCATCCTCTGGAGCATATGGATCAAGTCCACTTTATTAGTGGCGATGCCTCCAATGATGAGATTCTAGTTAAGGCTAACATCCATGAAGCAAGAGCGGCCATTGTGTTCGGGGACACACGGATTGATGAAGCATCGCTGATCGACGGCAAATCTTTATTAATTGCCTCTAGCATTGAGCGCATTGCACCACAAGTACATACGACTGTAGAAATAATGCAAGAGAAGAATATACAGAATTTCAGGCATGTTCAGGTAAACGAGTTCGTTCTTTCGCATGATGCCATCTCCAGACTGGCTGTTCGCTCTGCGCTGCAAGAGGGCAACTCTGAGGTGATAACGCAGCTGTTGAGCCGTAAATATGGTGATGATATTTATGAGATTCCAGTGAGTGCTACGTGGAAGACTTATGGGGATGCGTTTCAGAATTTGCTTCTGCAAGGTGCGACCTTGTTGTCGGATCGTAGCGATCTTAGTATCAATCGAAAGCTGGATCAGGCTATTCCTAAGGATGCTAGATTGTATGTTGTTTCCGATGAAGAAACGTATCGTAGGATTAAGGGTTAGGTCAGAAGTAGCTGGATTAGGCGGATTTTCGGAAGCTGAGGCTTCGCGGGAATCCGCCTTTTTTGATAAAACGTGACTTATTTCACTGTTAAAATTGTTTTATGTTCAGATTTTGTTCAGATCACTTCCTTATTATGGTATATTATGTCCTAAGAACTATAATGGGGAGGATAAAAGCGCCACTGGGGTTTCGGTGATGTGCAGGAAGCGACGTTCTCACATGAAGCAATTCGTATTGAGGATGGAAGCGACCAAAGAGGCGTAAGGAGAGCTCTTTTTTTCGACAAAAAGATACAAAATGTTACATTTGGGTTTAAGTATATGTTGTATATTACCGTTATAGATAATACTAGGTAGCATAACGCAATGCTAAAGGAAGTGATCATTTGAGGAAAATTATCGCTGCTGCACTGTCGATTCTAGTAGGTATCACAGGTCTAACCGCTTGTGAAAATACGCCAGCTCCAACAGCGACATCAACAGCGACATCAACACCGACTACATCCGTCACTACTCCTACGAAGTTACCCGTTCGCGAAGATTCAAATCATGATTCTACGGTAGCCCAGACGCAGGAAGTAATTGACTTAGAGCAGTTCATTACCTCGAAGCTCACAGGTGAGTACG
Source organism: Paenibacillus etheri (assembly GCF_001012825.1). Classification (GTDB taxonomy): domain Bacteria; phylum Bacillota; class Bacilli; order Paenibacillales; family Paenibacillaceae; genus Paenibacillus_AQ; species Paenibacillus_AQ etheri. The sequence continues at coordinate 369,503 of NZ_LCZJ02000037.1, read as the reverse complement.
GTGTATATACTAATTTTATAGAAACAGATCAGTCGGCGGAAGCGGCAAGTGGACACGAGGTTCTCAGTGAATCGGCATCTCTCCGGATGCTGGCAGCTGTGCGTAGCGGTCAACAAGAGCGATTTGCGGAACAATGGAATTTGGCTAATCAAATCTTTGATATGAACAGTGGTTTCAGCTACCGCTACAGCCCTAAACAGCAGAAGTTATATCCCTTGAATGCTGCCGTTGATGATTTACGTATGATTCGAGCTCTTTATGAGGCTGGGGAAAAGTTTGGTGATAAAGGCTATACAGCTGAAGCGGATAAATATGGCGAAAGATTTTATGACTATAATGTGAAAGATGGAAATCTTTATGATTTCTACGACATGGAATATTCTTCAACAAACACATTCGTCACTTTGTGTTATATTAATTTGGGCACTTTGCAAAAATTGTCGATTCCTAGCCAATTTAGTAAGAAGTTGACGGATAATATGAACCGAATATTGGAGAATGGATACTTATCGGATGAATTTCCGTTTTATGAGACACGGTTTAATTATGAGACTGGAAAATATAGCTCGGAAAATATCAATACAGTAGAGTCGCTTTTATCCATTCTAGCCTTAGCAGAGGTAGATCAGCAGAAATCCACCAGCGTTGATTTTATCAAACAGCAGGTCGAAGCTGGAACGTTATATGGTCAATATTCGCGAGAAGGTAAGCCGCTGAACGACATCCGGTCCACAGCTATTTACGCCATTACGGCTATGATCGGCTCAGAAATTGGAGATGAATCTCTCTATCATAAAAGCATTGAAAGAATGAACGAGTTCAGAGTAACAGATGTGGGTAGCCCACTGTATGGAGGATTCGGCGATGTGGCTAGCGGCCAAGCCTATTCTTTTGACAACCTGATGGCATTACTGGCCTATGTCTATTAACTTAAACTTAATGTATTGAAGGTGAGCCTGCATGATGGACAACACGGTGAAAACACCTCTAAGGCAGGAGATAACACTTGCTAATTTATCGGTTTCTCCTGCATTTCTTGGTGCATTTGGAGTGCTGCTTATTACCGTCATCGCGCTGTTCACAGCCCCGTATGTCGGAATGGCGGATAACGGTGACTTTTTTCGTAGCATTTATAGTAATGGACTCTATTTCAATCAGCCGGATTATGATAGTCAGTACTTTGGTTATTTTGTGAAGCAGTATGGAATCTTTCAATATTTTAATGAGAATGGCGCAATGTTGTTTTCCTCTCAGTCATTATTTATCAAGCTGGCCATAGGTCTTAATAAGTTGTTCTTCAGTAGTGAGGTATTCGACATCCGCTTTCAAGCTGCGATTTATACGGTTCTATATGTAATCGCAATTTACTTATTAATAGAGGCTATTACATGGAAGATGTCCCGAAAACAGGGATTCATCATCGCAGGTATTGCTATTTTTATATTCGGAGATACCGGTTATACGGCTTATTTTAACTCCTTTTACGGCGAAAGCGTTGTGATGATCACGATGATCTTCATGTTCGCTTCATGGTTGATGTTATATCGAAAAAGATTCAATGACTACGCGATGCTGGCCTTATTCGTAATTAGTACGCTGATCCTGACTACTTCTAAGCAGCAGAATGCGCCAGTGGGTATGATCATTGCTGTTCTGGCATGTTCACTGCTTTGGATTCGTAGAGACAAGATATTTCGGATCCTGACAATGGCGTCTCTTGCTCTGATGCTGTTCGCAGGTGTATTCACGTATTTGAATATCTCAAATGAGTTCGTAAACATAAACCAGTTCCATGCCATGACCCGAGGGGTGCTGAAGGAAGCACCTGATCCAGAGGCTGCTTTAAAAGCGTTAGGTATGGACGAGCAATACGCCATTCTGAAGAACAGCATACATTATGAAAAGTACGTGACCATAGACGTAAATTCACCACTACTCGAAGAGAATTTCTACAGTCGGTATGGATTTGTATCCATCCTTAAATATTATTTAACGAATCCGGACCAGCTTAATTCGATTCTTAATGTAGCAGCTCAAAGTGCATTCTCAATCAAACCGGCGGCTATGGGGAACTTCGAGCATTCCGTTGGTAAGGAGTTTCGAGCACAGAGTCACTTTTTCACCGGATACAGCCAATTGAAACTAACGCTGGCACCACGAACATTTGGGTTCATCTTCCTATGGATGGTGCTTGTCATCGGACTCTATATGCCTTCCTTTGTAAAAGCGATCAAATCCCGTAATTTCAGAGGTATGCAGCGAATGGTATTGATTGTCGCTTCGATTGGCATTGGTCTTTCAGGTATTTTTGTATCGATTATCGGTGCAGGTGATGCCGACATTTCCAAGCATGAGTTCTTATTTACATTATCCTTTGATTTGGTAACTTTTCTGACTCTATCCAGTGTGATTGGGCGTAGAGTTTCTAAAAACAGTAATCAGGTGAAGCAGATTAATAAGAGTACACCTTCTAGCCCTTATCCAAAGCCTCAAAAGGATGTGAGTATTTGAACATCAGAGGAATCTTAAACGGTATATTGCTGCTGACGTTGACTTTAACAACCCTTCTGGTTCCCGTCAAACCTGTTCAATCTGCAGCTTCACCACAGCAGGTTCTACTGCTCTACGACAGCCTCGCTAAGGGGACAACGAAGGAAGGCAACGTGATTGAACTTCAGCGACTACTGGCGGCCTATTCTATTAAGGTCACACTTAGAAGTCTGGATCAATATGAACAAGGGATGCTGAATCATTACTCTAAAGTGATTATGGTCCGTAACGCAGCGGATATTTTGATTACTAATAAATTTTATGTAGAGGATTGGGAGCATTATCAGGGACAGTATTTACATATCGGATACAGCCCTCCAGCCTCGCTGAAAAAGAAACTACAGTTAACCACGGATGTCATGTATGACGCAAATCCAGATCTCCAGATCGGACAGTTCTCGGGAATTTCACTTCAGGCACAGGATATGCTCTATATAGCCGGAAGTCAGGGAACCCAGTCCCTTGGAAAGCTGATCTTCCAGGATGATAGCCTGCAAGCACCTTATGCTGTGAGTAAAGAGGATGCTGCTTATGTTCCGTATTTTGAACAAGGGAATGTCAGTGCACTAGCGATGGGGTATGTTCTGAAGGACTGGCTTCATATCACGGCAGCGCCCAAAGTGTATCTTGCGATCAAAGAGATCTATCCCTTCTCTGATCTGGGACTGCTGACAGAGACTGCGGAGCGGTTGTATCAAGTGGGGATTCCTTTTCTCGCAAGTGTGCGGCCAGTGTTCAGCAATACCGATTATCCAGCAATGCAGCGTTATTTGGTAGCCATCAAAAGAGTGCAATCGAATAATGGCAGCATTGTGGTCAATGCTCCTATTGCGATGCATTCGACGAGTACTAGTAATATGGATCATTCACTTCAGGCGAAGATGAACGAGTTCATTAATCTGCTGGTGCAAAACAAGATTGGGCCGCTTGGAATCGGGGCACAAATGCACTGGACGTATGACAAGGAATACTCGGAGGCGGGGATGGGCTTTTTCGATTCTGTGATATTGTATCCAGATGAAAATGTTGATTATATGGAGAGAAGCGATACCTCCAAGGCCTTTCCATCCTCTTTATATAGCGTGCCGATTGATTTTTTGCAGGATCTGCATACATCCAATAATGTGCTGCCAGAACTGCCGATGGATACGGTAATCACTGTGGATATGCCTAAGGATATGGAAGAGCTTGAGGAAATGCTGAAGACGTTGGAACAATACTGGGTTTCTTTTGCGGATTATAAACAAGAAAGGCATCAGGTTGTTACAGACGTCAATACGATCACTTCATCAGAAGGGGTGATTTCTATGAATGGGCAACCCCTGAGTCTGAACTATACGCCAGAAACAGTGAATAGCGATTATCGATATACAGAAGAGCAGGAGAAGAGCTTTACAACGCTTTTTAATATACAGAATCAGTTCTTTATAGTTGCGATAATGATCTCTCTGCTGCTATTTGGCGGATTGATGATCATCGGATACCGTTTGTATAGAAAAAAGTATTTGAAGTGAGACAACTAATCGTGATTTGGAGGATCCTATGACGATTTCAGACATACTGATGGTAATTGCGGTGATCTGTATCTGGTCTCTGCTGCTGGTGAATGTGACCCTCATTATCGCAGGCTATTTATATTACATTAAATCTGAAAATGAGGAGATACCAGAGATAGAGGGCGAATATCCGTTGGTTTCAATTATGGTTCCTGCTCATAATGAGGGGGTAGTAATCTGTAAGACGGTGGAGTCTCTGCTGGCACTTGATTATCCGGAAGATCGATATGAGATTATTGTGATTAATGATAATTCTTCTGATAACAGTGCTGAACTTCTGGCAGGTATCCAGAACCGAAATCCGGGGCGCCAGCTGATCGTCATTAATACAGATGCGATTACGGGTGGCAAAGGGAAATCGAATGCGCTGAATATAGGCTTCACCCATTGCAAAGGGCAGTTAATTGCGATTTATGATGCAGACAACACTCCGGAAAAAACGGCTTTACGTTATCTGGTCGCTGAGATCATGAATGATTCTAGCCTAGGCGCAGTCATCGGTAAGTTTAGAACCCGTAACCGTAATGCGAGCCTACTTACCCGGTTTATTAATATTGAGACGTTATCCTTTCAATGGATGGCGCAAGCTGGACGCTGGAAGCTGTTCAAATTATGCACCATTCCCGGCACTAATTTTATTATGCGCAGGTCTATTGTAGAAAGTATCGGCGGCTGGGATGTTAAAGCGATAGCCGAAGATACAGAAATCAGCTTCAGAATTTATATGATGGGTTATCGGATCAAATTCCAGCCGAAGTCCGTCACATGGGAGCAGGAGCCACAGACCTTAAAAGTCTGGTTCAAGCAGCGAACACGCTGGGCTAAGGGCAACATTTATGTCATTGTCAAAAATATCCCACTGCTCTTCGATAAATCCGCCGCAAAAGTCCGATTCGATATTCTTTATTTTCTAGCCATTTACTTCTTATTGCTGATGTCGTTAATCACCTCGGATGTGCTGCTCATTCTACATGCATTGGGCTATGTACATACTACCATTGCTGGGCTTAGCAATTTTCTCTGGCTGCTCGCCATCATTCTGTTCGTTGTAGGTACTTTCATAACATTAACGACAGAGAAGGGCGAGATGAGCTTGTCCAATTTATGGATCGTAATGTTGATGTACGTCTCTTATTGTCAGCTGTGGATGGTTGTCGCGGCTTACGGATTATATCTTTACGCCAAAGATCTCATCTTCAAAAGAGAAGCAAAGTGGTATAAGACTGAACGCTATTAATAACGAACAAAGAAGTAATATGAGAAATATGTGATCACAGGAGAAACAGAACATGATGATGAAAAAACAAATGGTTATACTGTTAACCTGCCTCTCTCTTTTTCTAATTCAATTGAATGTTGCAGCCGCCGAGGCTCCGCTTCAGGATACTAGATTAACCTACACAACCTCTTTCACAGGGACTGATACTGCGTTAAAGGGTTCGAGTGCTAAGCAACAGTATTTTGAGGTCATGGATTATTGGAATGTAGATGAGCTCAGAATTAAGCTGCACTTTCAAATTTCACAAATTACCGAGGAGCAGATTTCTAGCGTTACCTTAACGTTAAATGGTAGCCCATTCTATACGTTTAGACCTTCTCTAAAGGACAATGGTGAACAACAGCTGGTCCTTCAAGCACCCAAGGAGCTTTTGAAAAAGGGAACCAATACGCTTGGCATTCAGGGCTATTTACAGTCGAGCAATACAGATGAGCTGTCTTGTACTGTCGATTATGATTATGATCATTGGCTTCGTTTATTTAATACATCCAGCATTAACGTAATGTACACGCCAAAGCCCTTGACTGGAGGGATTAGTGACTTTAGCGATCGCTTCTCTGGCATTGATACCTTAACGAAGAATCATAGTATTCTGACCGTGCCGGATAAAAGTACTGCGCCAGAAATGGAGTCGGCTACTTATGCGCTCTCCGGGCTTGTGAAGGGGAATTCATTGGATGATAGAACGATTCCAATGCTTCCCTATCGACCAGAGACGGTAAAGAATAAAGCTGCCGTTGTACTGGTAGCTATGTATGATAGAGTACCAAGTGGGCTAAAGGCTCAACTAAGCACCTCTGAAGATTTAAGTACACATGCATTGCTGCAGCTAGTGAATAAGGATACTCAGCCCCTACTTGTCGTAACCTCAAAAGATGCGAACTTGCTGATTAAAGCAGGCCGTTTTTTAGCGAATGCAGAGTTAATGGGGCAAACCAGCAGTGATTTAAAGGTGATAGATGATGCTACTGAGGTGTCTGCACCCCCCCTTTCGATTAGCTCCAATATTACGTTTACAGAAACGGGTGATAAACTCACTGGGGCACGTCATCAGGAGCAGACATACTTTGTTTCACTGCCCTCTAACCGCTCGATTGCAGATTCAGGCAGAGTCAGATTGGATTTCCGTTATGCACAGAATTTAGATTTCGACCGTTCATTAGTCACCGTTAGTATCAACAACACACCCATTGGCAGCAAGAAGCTAACCAAAGAGTTGGCGAATGGCGATAAGCTGGATCTTCCAGTTCCTCAAAGCTTGAATATATCCGGTAATTTCACGGTAACTGTAGCGTTTGATTTGGAGCTGAGGGGTGCCGGATGTACCCTGGATAAGGATCAAACGCCGTGGGCTTATATCAGCAAGGATTCGGTAATGCGTCTTAATACTAAGGATCGTACGGAGCTCTTGTTTAATAACTATCCGTATCCGTTCATACGTGACGGGATTTACAATCAAGTTGCGGTTGTTCTGCCAGAAGAAATGGATGATTATGCATATTTGAGTTTATCTAATGTGTTTAATTTGCTGGGTAAATACGCAAGCGGTAATACAGGGAACATTCAGTTCTACACGGATAGCGTTAGTACTGATCACTTGAAGAATAATAATATCATCGCGATAGGTGCGTATAAGAATAATAAGATTATCCGTGATCATAATGATAAGCTCTATTTCCAATATAACGGGAGCGGAACAGCGATTCGTTCCAACGAGAAGATGAGTATTGAAGAGCATTATGGAGCTCAAATCGGAACATTGCAGCTGATTGAATCCCCATTTGAGGCGGGGCGGGGGTTGCTTGCTGTTACGGGAGTTGCCTCTGAAGAGTACTACTTAGCGTCGAAGTTGATTGCTACAGAGCGGGATAAATGGAAGGTGTTTGGCGATGGGGTAATCGTTGATAAAGACGGTAATGTCAACGCGCACCGTTTCAAGATCATTACTGGAGCAGCAGAGGATTCAGTGGTTAAAAAAATAGCGGAACGGACAGACATACTGAGCTTCATTATTGTAATTGTGCTAGTGCTGACATTGGTGATTCTATCGTTGATCCTGCTGCTTCGTAAACACATGATGAAACGTGGTGATAAGCGTGAGACGTAATCGCAGCAGTTTAGTTTCAGATATCGCTCTCTTATCGTTCCTGGTGCTTCTTTATATTTGCATTGTCTTCATTTCAGGGGCACCAGATGATTATATCCAGAATATTATCATTTTAAATGTGGCTTTTATTCTGGCGATCGTTACGTATTTTACAACGGTGACTGCAGGGTTGGTCTTGAACCTGGTGTTTATCTTTGCTTACGGCTTCTATACGATGTATCAGACGATATCTCTCGGAGAAACGATTGGACTGAATACGTACTTCTGGCTAATTATGACCCCATTGTTAACGGTGGTGTTATGGATATTTACATTAAGCAACCGAGAGCTGCAGGCAGAAAATCAGCGTTTGGAGAAAAAGAATGCCAATATGGCTATCATCGACGAGAACACGGATCTGCGTAACAGTATTTCTTTTCAGAAGGATGCCGCCTTGTTTACAGGTATTTCGACTCGATATCAGATTCCACTCACACTGCTTGTAGTGAAAGTGAAATACTGGAATGAGATTAGACGTATCATTCCCGAAGATAAGCTGGCTGAGGCTATTCACGACGTGTCTCAGCTCAGTCAGGCCAGCATTCGTACTAATGATGCACTGTATTTGCTGGACAAAGATGACGCAACTTGGGGCTTGCTGCTGTTCACCGATAGTGATGGAGCGAAAATCGTAATCGAGCGGATTAAGCTGAAGCTTCAAGAGCTTAATGACACTGAATTTATCAAAAAGTATAAAGTCAGCCTCGGCCTCAAAATCGGTGCTGTAGAATATCAATCTAGCACTATTGAGAACCCATTAGATTTTATTGTTCAGGCCAAAAAACAGCTGGAGTACGATGTATAGGCAGGTCGAATGTAAGGCAATATAAGGAATATCGGATAGTAGTTGACTTTACATGTCGATTTCACGTATGATGGAGTGGTGGTCTAAATCGTAAGATTTACGAATTTTCCTACGTTTATTAGGTTATACTATTTATAAACCTACAGATCATTTGGTTAATTTACCATAAAGGCTCCACTAATTTGTTCAGAAGGAGGACGATCAGAATGAGAGAAGGCATACATCCAAAGTACAACAAGGTTATTTTCATGGATGCAAGCGTAGGCTTCAAATTCTTGAGTGCATCTACAAAATCATCCAATGAAACAATGGAATGGGAAGATGGTAACACTTATCCTGTTATCCGCGTGGACGCAAGTTCCGCATCCCACCCATTTTACACTGGTAAACAAAGAGATACAGAACAAGGCGGCCGTGTTGACAAGTTCAAACAACGTCTTGCACAAAAGAAATAAGCATTCATACGGTTTAAAAAGGGACAACCCATTTAGAAGCAATCGCTTCAGGGATGTCCCTTTTTTGTGTTCAGGCATGTTAAAATGAAATAGAATTGATAAATTTCGATAGTGTCAGGGGAGCGATCAGTTATGGAGAATGAAATAAAAGTAGATACGGTCCTTAAGAGTGAGGACGTTCAGGAGTTTAACCTATGGTTCAGCTTGAATAGCCGAATCATACTTAACTCTTTCAGTGTGGTTGCTTATTTTGTGATTTTACTGTTAATTACTAAGGATTATAGTACTAAAAGCATCTCAATCCTTGCTGGGACTGCTTTGATCCTTGCCGCTGTTTTATGGTATATGACCAAATCAAGTTTGACCAAAAAATCTAAAAAAGCCTTCGCCACAGACAACTTAGCTCAGCAGCCTCAGAGCTATTCCATATCAGATGAGGGCATAAAGTACGTATCCGAGGCAGGTTCCGGGCAAGTGGAATGGGAAGAGATACATAAAATTGGTGAAACGATGAGCTTGTTTGTGTTTTTTGTGTCTTCTAATAGAGCGCTGATTATCCCTAAGCGGTACTTTCAGTCGGAACAAGATAAAACAGTGTTTAAAGACTTAGCCAGAAAGTATATGTTCTCCCATCGAGTGAAGTTCAAATCGTAAGATGTACAGATGTACTGTTATTTGTTGATTATTTGTAGAAATGATTAGGCTATAATGATAGGAGAAACTTGAAAAATAGGAGAAATATGGCATGCCGTGGATTCAAGGATATTGATGATTTTAAGTTAATCAATGATACCTATGGTCATCTAGCAGGAGATCAGGCATTAGTTGATTTCTCGAATAAAATACTTCAGGTGTACCAAAATAATTTTGAACCAACACAATAGCATTCAGCTTACCGCAAGCATCGGAATTTCCTTTACAGAGCGCAGAGAGGTGACTTTCGAAGATTTATATCGGGAAGCGGATGAAGCGTTATATCGTTCCAAGAATTCGGGTAAGAATAGAGTGACGCTGGGTCGTGAACCCATCTTAAGAGAAGCGATGAAGGGATAGAGCATCCAGAAGACAGAGCTTGCTCTTAAAGCATTTAATATAAAGGAGTGTCCTAATGAATCTGACCTTAAATGAAGTGATGAGTAAGCTTGAGGAGATGGGTACAGAGCAGACGAAGCGTACCTTCGTACGACATGGTGCTAGGGAGCCTTTATTCGGAGTAAGGATAGGGGACATGAAGGGGCTAGTTAAGAATATCAAGAAAGACCAGAGTTTAGCTCGTGCCTTGTATCAGACAGGTAATTATGATGCGATGTATTTGGCAGGACTTACGGTTGACCCTAAGAGTCTTACGAAGGAAGAACTTCAAAGCTGGGTAGTGGCAGCTTACTGCTCTGGATTAGCGGAATATACGGTAGCGTCTGTCGCAGCAGAAAGTCTATTCGCATTGGAGCTTGCGAGACAGTGGATTGGTTCCTCGGATGAAATGGTGGCGACTTGTGGCTGGAGTACTTATGGAAATTACATTTCAGTTACGCCGGATGATCTGCTAGACATCGCTGAGATCAGAGAGCTACTACAGCATATACAATCTACCATTCATCAGGAACGGAATCGAGTTCGTTACACGATGAATATGTTTGTGATTATTGCTGGCAGCAGCGTAACTGAACTGTATAATGAGGCAACGAAGATTGCTGCAAGCATTGGAAAGGTCCAAGTACATATGGGACAAACGGCATGTAAAGTACCGCTGGCTGAAGATTATATTGCCAAGGTGGAGCAGGCTGGAAAGCTTGGTGTGAAGAAGAAGACCTGTATTTGTTAAAAATAATCAAACAAAAGTCCAGTTCCCGTACCGAGAACTGGACTTTTTTATATGCTCTTATTGTTGAACGGAATCTACTACGACTTTAGCAGCTGTGCCGATTGGCGGCAGGCTCTTAGTCAGCATAGGGCCATAGAATCCTATAACTTTTGCACCTTTTACAAGCTCGCTGCTGTTTACAGTTTTGCCGTCACTGTTCATTAGCACAGTATCTTTACTAATGCGAAGCACTACTTCTTGTTGTGACTGTTCACTCAGGCCGCTGCCTTTAACGGTGATGCTTATGTTTCCTTCGTCATCTTTTTGAACTTCCTCAATGGTGCCTGCAGTGCCCAGAAGATCATTTTGCTTCTGCTCATCTAGAACAGTGATCTTGTATGTTGGGGTTTGCGGCGGCAGACTCATAGTCATGATCATGGAATGCTCAGCTTTTACGGTCATACCGATCTGAAGATCCTTCAGAGCAAGCTTAGTACCGTCTGCCATTTCGATAGTAGTATCTTCACCTACATTCAGTACGATGCCATCTGTGCCTACACCCTGGATCTGAACGGATTGGTATTTCCCCTCATTATTGACAGCTGTAATCACGCCAGTCTTAGTCATGTGCTCTTGCTGATTAGCATCAGTGATCACGATGGAATCTCCCTTCACTGTCATGTTGTGGTGGATGATTTCACTTACAAAGGAAGCTGGAACATACAAAATGGAGTCAACCAATTGTGGTGCAGTTCCAAGCGTAGTGTTCATTTTATTAATGCTATACCGATCTTCTCCGGCTTTCACTGTAGTGAACACAGCACCATTGATAAGATCAACGGATTTAGTTTGTCCATTCCAAGTTAATTCGAAGCCAAGTGCTTCAGTAACCGTACGAAGTGGCACCATAGGCTCTTTTCCATTTGTAGTTTGGAAGCCTGTTTCTTTCAGAGCGGAACCGTTGATTTCAATCGCAAACGTCTTTTGATTAGCATTAACAGAGGTTTGAGCAGCATCATTTTTTGCCGAAGTTGTTGTTGGTGCGGCATAGGCTGCTCCTGTTGAAAGTGCTAGGGACAAAGTTAAAAGAACTGTACTTGTTTTTAAAATGTTGTTCATAGTTGTGAGCTCCTTTTTAAGTTCATTTGTTAGCGTTGTTATTATCTAGACGGGACATCCCTCCAATATGTTGCAGTTTTTTTTGCATAAAAAAGAGTAAGAGACCCCTCCGTTTGTAGTAAAATGTAAATATTAACAATCGCTCACATTAGGAGGCGCTATGGAGTCATTCAAAGATCGACTTAGATTCATGAAGGTCCAGCAGGACGGGCTTATTAAGGAATATGAAGCTCTGATTTCGGAATATGAAAGTCACGATCTGGTCAACGAGAATGAACACTTGAAGAAGCGATATGAGAAACATAAGCTTGCTTTAGTTGAGTTGAAGACTCAGGTAGGGAAGCTTCAAGAAGAGAATACTGAGCTAAAAGTTACGCTAACGGAACAGATCTTAAATGAGAAGCTTGGCATTCTTAGCCTGTCGAGACAGAAGCTGCAGACTTATTTTGCCTCTAAAAGCCTTGCCCATACGGACCGGCTGACGGCTTTTGAGATGGAGACGAAGCGTCATATTCAGCAGCTGTACCAAACAGCCGCGAGGCAGCTCGGTGAGGATAAAGTGGAGTTATCCAGTCAACTTGGAGCGTTGTCGGCCGAGTTAAATGAGCGTGTACTAGCGCAGCGACAAAGACTGAGGGAATCCGAAATTGTTTTGAACGCCAGAATGAATAACGGATTACATGATTTTGCCTCGGAGGAGATCAGCGAAGAAGTATTGGAGCGTCGAAGAAAACAAAATCAGATCGAAATGAAGATTGGACTAGGCTGGATTAACAAGCTTGGAATCTTGCTGCTAATCTTGGCCGTGGGGGCGGCATTCAGGTATTCCTATTCCAACTGGTTCACAGGTTATATGAAGGGAGGCGCCTTTTTTCTACTGGGATTACTGATGTTAGGGGGCGGGGAGTGGCTATATCGCAAAGGAAAAGGGACGTTCGCTTTAGGGCTGCTTGGCGGCGGAATTTCAGTGCTGTACGGCTCTATTTTCTATAGCTATTTTTTACTGGATATTATCAGTATTTATGTAGGGCTGTCCTTATCTGTACTCGTCACTTTGACTGCAGTACTCCTATCTCTAAGGTATGAATCACGAAGTATTTGTGCTTTGGGCTTAATCGGAGGGTATTTGCCATTATACTCTTATCTGGGGGCATTCGGTCTATCGGGTAACGCGGTTTATGTGGCGATGGGGTACTTGTTTCTACTGAATTTATTCATTCTATTGATCTCTTTCCGCAAACGTTGGAATGTTGTCAATTATATCAGCTACTTATTTAATACACCCTCCATGCTGATATTAATAGCGTTATCAGATAGCAACGGAGTTAATATGATTTATGCGGTGCTGACTTTTGCCATGTATTTGGGCATTACATTATGGTACCCGTTCAAGTATCGCTCCAAGCTGTCTTGGTGGGATTTCTCTCTATTAGGATGTAACACGTTTATTAGCTGCCTCACCTTGTATCTTCTATTCCTGGATGCAGGGCTGAAGGATTACAATGGTGCGCTCGCGCTGGTCTTCTGTCTGCTGTATCTGGGGCTTGGACGAGGAATTGAGAAGCTGATGCCACAGGAAAAAGAAAGCATGCTGCTGTTCTATGCTACTTCACTGACCTTCGGCATTCTGATGATTCCCTTCCAATTCGGAGCGGCATGGTGGTCCATTGGCTGGTTGATTGAAGGCGTCGTGCTTACCTTGTTTGGTAATCTGAATCGGTTTAAGGGGATGGAAAGGGCGGGCTGGGGTATTTTGACGCTGTGCCTTGTGGTGTTCTTCGGTTTAAATGTACCGATGCAGCTAGATATAGCCAATGAATGGTTGAATTCTGCTGACGCTTATTTTCCGCTAAAATATGTCTTCATCACAGCAGGTATGCTGATTGTTGCGCTGTTGTATGCTGTTCAGCATAACCGCAAGGATGCCCTGCAGCGCAGTGAGCCTTACGAAATCACCTTAGCCCTGTGGTTTAAATACGCGGCATTATTGAATTTCTGGATCTATGGGTTGTATGAATCGAGGAGATTGTATCGTCTGGCTGTACCGGAGGATTTCTCACATAGAACCTTTTATAATTTGCTGCTGTCCGCTCTGTTAACTATTGTTCTAGCCTATGTATTGCCAAAGGTGAAGGTGCTGTATGACACGATTGTTAAGTATTTTGTGAGATTTCTTTTTGGGATCGGATACGTTATTTGTTTGGTGATAACAGTAGGTTTGCCAAGCCTGCAGAATGACATTTCACGTAATACTGGTGCTGATTATATCGCGCTGAGTGTACTTATCATCTTCAATATCTTCGTTTGGTTTAGCGGACGTGATCTGCTGATTACCTTGCTTAAACGTGAGTATAAAAGTATGGAGATTTATCCTGTCTTCATGGGAGTATATCTACTCGGAATCATTACCGCTTTTCTGGGGGTACAGCTGCAATTGAGCGATGCGGGATTAATATTTAGTCTCGTTTATCTGTTGATAGCAGTTCTGTTCATCATGTACGGCTTCCGCAAAAGATATGTGTACATCCGACGCTTTGGCCTTGGATTGACGTTATTAGCAACAGGTAAGCTGCTGTTATACGATCTGGGACTACTGAATACCGGAAGCAAAATCATCGCGTATGCCAGCTTTGGGATTTGCTTGCTCGGGATTTCCTATCTCTATCAAAAGGTATCAAACAAAATGGAGGAGGGGCAGGCAGCGAGGGAGAATGTGACTAAGGGGTAAATTACAATGTGAATCATGGGAAGGAAGACGGGGATGTATCAGACTTATATTTTCGATCTGTACGGTACACTGATTGATATTGAGACAGATGAGGAGCGATCTGAGGTATGGGAACGGTTGGCTCTCCATTTCGGATATCAGGGACTCTCTATATCAGGGGGGGAACTGCAAGAACGGTTTTTGCGGGAGCGGGATCTTCAACTAAGTGAAGCCGCACGGAGCTGTGAGTATCCAGATTTCGTAATGGAGGAAGTATTTCGGTCTGTGGCCCGCCAATTGGGCGGAGAACCGGATCAAGCCTGGCTATTTGAAACTGTGAGGTGGCTGCGGACGTTATCGATGACCCATATCTCTCTTTATGACGGTGTGGCTGAAATCCTACAAACATTAAGAGAACGTGGCAAAAAAGTATTCCTGCTCTCCAATGGGCAGAAAACCTTTATTGAAGCAGAATTAACTATGCTCGGAATCATACATCTATTTGATGGAATTGCGATCTCTTCGGAAGCAGGGGTGAGCAAGCCTGATCCTCTATTTTATCGTTATTTAGTCGACAGATATGGAGCGGATTTGAGCTCAGCTATTATGATTGGAAATGATCCTCGTACGGATATTGAGGGTGCTTTGAAGGTAGGGATAGATTCCTGCTACATTCACACCGCTTCTTCGCCGTCCAATATGGTTGTGAAGAGTACGCATTCTATATGGGATGGTGGTTTACGGAAAATCCCAGGTTGGAACTCGTAGTTGTACAAAAAAAGTCCCCGTACCCGGCTTCATACTCACCGGTTACGGGGACTTTACATGTCGGACGTTTAGGATTACAACGCCGTTTGTTTGATTAGATTACGCCTTCAGCCAACATAGCATCGGCTACTTTTTTGAATCCAGCGATGTTCGCTCCTGCAACGAGGTTGCCGGACTGTCCATATTGCTCGGATGCATCTACAGACTGCTGATAGATGGAAACCATGATCTCATGCAGCTTCGTATCAACTTCTTCAAAGCTCCAGGACAAACGCATGCTGTTTTGTGCCATTTCAAGCGCAGATACAGCTACGCCGCCAGCATTAGCAGCTTTGGCAGGTGCGAATAGCACGCCAGCTTGTTGGAACTGGTGAATAGCTTCAAGGGTAGATGGCATATTGGCACCTTCGCCTACTGCTTTAACACCATTCTCAATCAGTTTTAATGCCATGGCTTCATCAATCTCATTCTGAGTAGCACTCGGAAGGGCGATATCACAAGGTATGGTCCAAATTTGCGTGGAATCTTCGGTATACACAGCGTTAGGGTGTTCATTCACATATTCACTAATCCGTTTTCTTTCGACTTCTTTCAGGCGGCGGACAGTTTCGAGGTTAATGCCGTTTTCGTCATAGATATATCCAGCGGAGTCACTACAAGCTACGACAGTTGCACCTAGCTGTACAGCTTTTTCAATCGCATAGATCGCTACGTTACCAGAACCGGAAACAACAACGCGGCTTCCTTCAAAGGAAAGGCCTTTTGCTTTCAGCATCTCGTTTACGAAATACACTGTACCGTAACCAGTAGCCTCTGTCCGAGCCTGACTTCCGCCGTAACCGATACCTTTACCAGTCAATACTCCAGCCGGGTATCCTCCACGGATCCGCTTGTATTGTCCGTACATGTAGCCAATCTCACGACCACCTACACCGATATCTCCTGCAGGAACGTCTTGGTCAGGACCGATGTAATTCTGCAATTCAGTCATGAAGCTTTGAGCAAACCGCATGATTTCGCCTTCGGATTTTCCTTTAGGATCAAAGTCGGAGCCACCTTTGCCTCCGCCGATGTGTTGGCCGGTAAGAGCATTTTTGAAGATTTGCTCGAAGCCGAGGAATTTGATAATACTAGCATTAACGGATGGGTGAAAACGAAGTCCACCTTTGTAAGGTCCAATGGCACTGCTGAACTGTACACGATATCCACGGTTAACTCTGACCTTGCCTTGATCGTCTGTCCAAGGTACACGGAACATAATTAAACGTTCTGGTTCGACCAATCTTTCCAGAATGGCATTTTCCTGATACTTAGGTTCAGCAGCGAGGATCGGAAGTAAAGATTCGAGGATTTCCTTTACAGCCTGATGGAATTCGGGCTCAAAAGGATTGCGTGCAACAACCTGTGCGTACACGTCTTCGATATAACGATGTGCCTTGTTGCTGTTTGTGTCTAATTGCTGGGTAGATACTGAGCTCATGAATTCAACCGCCTTTTCTAGTATTCAATTTGGTCCAACACTTTTTTTATATTTTGGCACAAGTCAATGTTCCTCACAACTGTTTTTATTAAATAACTTACTTGAAGTGGAACGTTGTAGAGCCTGAGATAATAAGAAAAGTGTGAAGAATCCGCGGTATACTTCGTGTAATGACGCGTTAAAGCGCGAAATATGCTACAATGAATGTGTAATAATTGTAGGGAGATGAAATTTAAAAAATGAGTGACAAATTAAACGAGCAGGAATTAGTAACCGTATTATCTGCCAAAACCAAAGTAGATCCTAAATTAATTCGGTTAGTATTGAAGCATGAACAGACCTTTATCAATAACGCCAAGGCCAATGCCAAAGGCGAGGTAGACATCGACAATGATGATCTGGTGGACTATGTTGTTGCCCAGCGCGATGTGAAGCTGGATGAAATCACAGTAGAGACGATTCTTGATGCAGAGATGGATTACTTAATGGATAAAGGGCTGGCAGGATACATCGATTAACCCTTGCATATTTCCGGCTCTAAAGCCTTTTGTTCAAGAGATATAGAGCCGGAATGAAAAAAAATAGGCATTTACATTGCATTCACTGATTTAGTGTGGTACAATGAAATTAATCATAAATTTAACCCTTAATTCACATATTGTAAAAGGTTATCATTTGTGCGTATGAGTCCTTTTCCAATGTGTGAATTTTTATTTGTTCGTACACTACGTAGGAATAAAAGGACATGTGTTAAATAAAATATTGGAGGTAATATTATGCAAACAGGTACAGTGAAATGGTTTAACGCAGACAAAGGATTTGGTTTTATCGAGGTTGAAGGTGGAAGCGACGTATTCGTACACTTCTCCGCAATCACAGGCGACGGATTTAAATCTTTGGACGAAGGCCAACGCGTTGAGTTCAACGTAACTCAAGGCGCTCGTGGACCACAAGCCGAAAACGTTGTAAAACTGTAATTCGAAAATTAGGCTGCCCTTAACACAAGTTGAGGGCAGCTTTTTTATTTTTCATCTTATGAATCTGCCCCTAATAGGGTGGCGAAATTGTCTCGATTCGATCCAAGGAGGGGTACTTATGTATTTTCGTAAAAAAGCACTGGAGGATCTTCCGCAGGAAGACACAGCCATTTGGTCTTGTACCAAGGAAGGTTGCACTGGTTGGATGCGCGATAATTTTGCATTTCAGTATGTACCTACCTGCTGGCAATGTAACTCTCCCATGACGAGAAGTATGAAGATACTACCAATGCTTGTGAACACGAATTCAGATATGAAGGCTATGAAGAAAGGCATCACGATTAAGTAACAGCCTTTACTAAAACCATGCTAAAGATGGTTAAATAGAAGCAGCTAACATACTCAAACAGCTGGACCCTTGATGGTGGGCAGCTGTTTTTTTGTTGGAGTATTTTATTTCTGTTCAAGCAATTTCTCCCACTCGGTTAAGGTGATATTCTCTGAGATATGCTTCAAATGTTCAGGAACCTCTACATGGCACATCAATTCCAGGCTGTTGCCGTCCGGGTCGTTGAAGTACACAGAAGCATTCCCTTGATAAGCTCGGATAAAAGGCTCAATGGAAGTTCGATTACGGAACGGAACAGCGTCTACCCCAATGGATTCCAGCCATTGCAGTGATTGCTTCAGGTCCTCATAAGTTACGCGGAAGGCAATATGCCGTAAAGATGGGTGGTATGGCGTTTCCGCTTCCTTTCCTTCCCAAATGGCGATCCAACTCCGACCTTCCTCCATCCAGAAGAATGCAGTTTCCTCATCCCGCCAAGCCATTTTTAACCCCAAATTCTCATAAAATTCGATAGATACCTCAAGATTGCTTACTGGTAAATGTGCTTCGTATAGTCCTTTTATCATATTCTCGTCTCCCCGTGCAGGCTTAGCCTGAATTTTATCAATAACTACCAGGTTCTTCCATGAATTAGGCACCCATCGGGCTATTGATTTTGCGGGCTAAATTTAGGAAGGATTCTAAGACTAGGCGAATGCGATCTTCAATTTCTTGACCGCCCTCGTACCCGTCGTATCCAACCTCGAACCGCTTACGCTGCATCCGCCGATGGAAATCCAGTCGGGTTTATTAATCCCATGTAGATTGCGTACACCCGCCTGTAATTGAAGCAGTGAGCTTACACCTACAGCTCCGCCTGCAGAACTGGCGGACAATACTACTTTGCCGTTGAAATGTGTCTGGCCTAGATGGTCCAGAGCATTCTTCATCACGCCGCTCATGGAGCCGTGGTATTCCGGGGTAATCAGGATGATTGCATTAGCGTTTAGCATCTCTTGATGGAGGGTGTTTAAATGCTCATGCTCTGCGTAGGACTCATCTGGTGAATAAAAGGGGAGTGGGCGTTTGTGGAGATCGAACAGGGTGACTTGTTCGCCTTGCTGATTAATAAAATTTGCGGCATACTCTGCCAGCTTTGTGCTGGTCGCTTCTTTTCGATTACTGCCTGTCAGGATCATCGGTTTGAGCTCATTGGAACTGTTTAGGGTCTCCGCAATTGTCTTGAGCGTCAATAACTCGTGGATTCCGGTTTCTTCCGGCATGAGGTTCTCCCCTTTGGGTTTATGATAAGGTTCTATCTATTGTAACGTAGAATGCTTCATTCATTCTAAAATTTATGTAATCGTGAAGCAATAAAAAAGGTGGACCCTTAAGATCTGGTATGACCTTAGAGAACCACCTAAATAATTCGTTAATTTACAGCTGCAGGGGTAGTGGAAGGCGTAACGTGTTCTACATCATCGTGCTGAATAAGTCCATGTTTCTGCCAAGCCCGACTCTTCCAGCGGAAATACATAATGACAGCTCTTGTCCACTCATCAGCCGCAGTGGCAATCCACACACCGGCTAATCCTAGATTAAGCTGGAATACCAGGAAATAGCCAAGGGGTAAGCTCATACAGACCATGGAGATCAGTCCCATATATACTGGAAACTTCGCATCGCCTGAGGCACGTAGTGAGTTAATAATGACCAAATTGGTTGTGCGCCCGGTCTCTAGGAAGAAACTAAGCAGTATAACCTGAGCCCCCATCAGAATAATGTTCTCGTTGTCTGTGAAGAGGCCGAGTAGCGGTACCCGGAAGAAAATCACCAGAGCATCTATTATTACTGTGACCAGAAGTGCCCACTTCACACTGGAGAATACACGCTTATAGGCCTCCTCGGGGCGCCTAGCTCCCACCAGATGTCCTACGATTATGGAGGTTCCCATGGAGACAGCTACACTGAATAAATAAATATAATTGGAAATGTTGAGCGCGTATTGACGAGTGGCCATTGCCTCGGCGCCCAGATAGGTAATATACAGCGTGAATACGAGCTGACAAGATTGATAAATAATCGATTCAAACGCGGACGGGATGCCGATTTTGAGAATTTGCTGCACATATTTTTTGGAAAGATGAATGTAGTAGGTTAACTTCACCCGTACCTCCATCACTCTGTAGAGCAGTAAGAAGAAAATAATAAGGCAGATAAAACGACTGACAACCGTTGAGATAGCTGCACCTTCGACACCCAACGCTGGAAGTCCAAAATGACCATAGATGAGTAAGTAGTTACCCACCACGTGAATGATGTTCATCAGCAAGGATACGACCATCGTCTGTTTAGTGAAACCGTGCGTACGGATTGTGGTCGCCAGAGCATTGATTAATGCTTGGAGAAAAATACCGCCCCCGACAATATGTATATAGGATTTAGCGTAAACGAGAATATCCCCTTTTACATTCAGGGCAGTCAGTAGAGTCCCTCCGAATATCAGCAAAAACGTACTTAAGAGAATGCCTACTAACAGGTTTAGGGTAATGGCATTGCCGGTCACTTGAGCGGCTTCCAGTGGTTTTTTGGAACCGAGATATTGGGAGACCACAATAGCAGCGCCGTTACCAATTACACTGAGGACTAAAATGGCTATCGCAATGATCTGATTCGCTGCGCCAACACCCGATACGGCATCGTCCGACACGGAGCTAATCATAAAAGTATCCACACTGCCCATGAGCATAAATAGGAACAGTTCCAGGAATATCGGCCAAGTTAGTTTTACAAGGTTAAATTCTTGGTGATTCTTGTGCTTCATTGTACACCTTCTTACATTATGATTGATTTCCTGTTATTCCATAAACAAACTGTAATATTAGCACAGCTTTCATGAAAATGCAGTACTTTTACAAAAATATGACAAGGCAATATGGATTGCTGCAAAGATGAAGCCAGTAATGGCGCATTAGTATCCTCCAGGTAACTACATCACAATAAAGTGCCTACTTCCCCTAAGGGATGTAAGGATCTACAATTTGTACATGACTTACTAGAATATATTAATGAGGAGTGCAAATAAATATGAAATTACAATTAGCATTGGATTTAGTGGACATTGCGGGAGCGAAAGAGGTTGTCTCGAAAGTTGCCGAATTTATAGATATCGTTGAAATTGGAACCCCTATCGTTATAAATGAAGGTTTGCATGCAGTGAAAGCAATCAAAGAGGCTTTTCCTGCTTTGACTGTATTGGCGGATTTGAAAATCATGGACGCAGGTGGATATGAAGTGATGAAGGCCGTGGAAGCGGGCGCGGATATCGTTACTGTACTTGGTGTTTCTGATGATTCTACTATCAGAGGTGCAGTGGAGGAAGCTAAGAAAACCAATAAAGAGATTCTAGTTGATCTGATCAATGTGAAGGATATCAAAGCGAGAGCGGCTGAAGTAGACGCACTTGGCGTAGACTATGTCTGCGTACACTCTGGATATGACCATCAAGCGGAAGGGAAAAATTCTTTTGCAGATTTGAATGCGATTAAGAGTGTGGTTAAGCAGGCTAAAACCGCTATCGCTGGGGGAATCAAGCTAAGCACGCTTCCAGAAGTGATCGCCGCGAATCCTGATCTTGTCATCGTTGGCGGAGGCATCACAGGTGAAGCTAATCAAAAGGCTGCCGCAGCAGAAATGAAACGTCTAGTTAGTCAGGCTTAAGGTTGTTACAATGAACACAATGAAATATGCGCAGCAAATTATAGAGGAGCTTCAGCGCTCCATTTCTCAGCTTGATCATCAAGAGGCTGAACGAATGGCTGAACTTCTTCTTCAGTCCAATAAGGTATTTGTGGCTGGGGCTGGCAGATCAGGACTAATGGGACGAGCTTTTGCAATGCGACTCATGCATGTCGGTAAAGAAGCATACGTCGTGGGAGAAACGGTAACCCCGGGTATTGAACCTGGTGATGTGCTTGTGCTCGGTTCCGGTTCAGGAGAGACAAAGGGGCTGATCTCTATGGCAGAGAAGGCCAAAGGAGTAGGTGCAGAGGTTATTGCCGTTACGATTGCGCCGGACTCGACCGTCGGACGTTTAGCGAGCTATGTAGTGAAGCTGCCGGGGTCTACAAAAGATCAGGCCGGCGGAGGCTACAGCACGATTCAGCCGATGGCTTCTTTATTCGAGCAGACGATGTTGGTCTTTTACGATGCGGTGATTCTACGGATGATGGAGAAGACAGGGCAGACGACAAAGCAGATGTTTGGCAAGCATGCTAATTTAGAGTGAACGTACAGAAACGAATGCCTTCCTATAAGGAGGATATTCGTTTTTGTGTTAGTATGATAACAGGAGAGAGGAGGTGCTTTAGGTATGGCAACCGAGATTAAAGACCGCATCAACTTGAAGGAAATTAACTGCGAGAAGGAATTGACGCTTGCGGTGATTGGAGGCAAGTGGAAGCTGATTATCCTATGGCATCTTGGGCTTGAAGGAACGAAGCGGTTCAGCGAGCTGAAGAAGTTAATTCCTCATATCACGCAAAAGATGTTGACCAATCAGCTTCGCGAGCTTGAAGAGGATCAGTTGGTTCTTCGGAAAGTGTATGCCGAGGTTCCTCCAAAAGTTGAGTATTCCCTGACTTCATATGGACAGAGTCTGCTTCCCGTCCTTCGATTGATGTATGATTGGGGTAAAAGTTACGGAGAAAACGTGATCTGGAAAGACACGCCGCCGGAAGAAAGATGCTAGTCGAATAGTCTATGAACATTAATAATCCCTGAGAGGTCTGGATAGACTTCTACAGGGATTTTTTGTGTTCATTATGGAGTGGGTGGATTACGATTTAGGCTTTTTGTTCGAACAGCTTGGCGATCTCTACGATGACGTGCACTGCTTTTTCCATGTTGTCCGCAGAGGCGTATTCGAATTTGCCGTGGAAATTTTCGCCCCCGGTGAAAATATTAGGTGTAGGTAAACCCATGTAGGACAGCTGTGAGCCATCTGTACCCCCGCGAATTGGGCGGATGATCGGTGTGATGTTAAGATTCTCCATCGCCTCATGGGCAATATCGACGATATGACGCACGGGTTCGATTTTTTCGCCCATATTGTAATATTGGTCTTTCATTTCAAGTACGATGTTCTCTTCACCGTGGATGCTCTTGAATTCATCTACGATGGCAGAGAGAAAGGCTTTACGTGCCTCGAATTTCTCACGGTCGAAGTCACGGATAATATATTGGAGCTTACTGAACTCCGGGGTGCCTTCTATGGAGCTTAGGTGGTAAAAGCCTTCATAACCGTCCGTAAATTCTGGGGCTTCCTCAGAAGGGAGTCTAAGGTGTAGAGCCATGGCGATTTTAGCGGAATGAATCATTTTCCCTTTTGCAGTACCAGGGTGTACGTTGACGCCGTAAACAGAGATTTTGGCAGATGCGGCATTAAAGCTTTCATACTCTAGTTCGCCGAGAGGGCCACCATCCACAGTGTATGCATAAGAAGCGTTAAAAGCAGCTACGTCAAATTTATGAGGTCCGCGGCCGATTTCTTCGTCCGGTGTGAAGGCGACTCTAATCTTACCATGCTTGATTTCAGGGTGCTGAAGAAGGTAATTCATAGCTGTCATAATCTCGGCAATACCGGCTTTATTGTCTGCACCAAGCAGGGTGGTGCCATCAGTTGTAATTAATGTATGGCCTTTATAATCTGCCAGCTCTGGGAAACTCGTTGTAGACAATACAACATTCAACTCTTTGTTCAAAAGAATATCCTTGCCATCGTAGTTCTCTACGATCTGCGGCTTTACATTCGTTCCGGTGAAATCAGTTGCTGTATCGAGATGCGCCAAAAAACCAATGGTTGGAATATCCTTCTCTGTATTGGCTGGGAGCGTAGCCATGACATACCCATACTCGTCCACCTGCACTTCATCCATGCCGATTTCCTTAAGCTCTTCGACCAGCTTGTGAGCCAGCACCATTTGTCCCGGAGTGGATGGACAAGTCTCATTATCCTCGTTCGATTGGGTATCCATTTGGGCATACGAAATAAACCGTTCTATAACCTCTTTTTTCACTATGGGTCATCTCCTCATTACTGTTGTATCTATATAGTATCACTTTCCATATCCGGTCTCATCCCTGAAAAGGAAGATTAAGAATTAAGATTAGCTTTAATGAGGCGATGTTTCTTGCTTCACTAGCTTCGCAGAGAGTAAATACCGGTCCGGTGCTGACCCCACGTATGAAAAAGGATAACAGGTGATCAAAGTAAGAATGGCTTTATCGCTTGATTTTATAGCACCGCGTTCATTCCCGTCTACAATCGTGCTGCCTGTTACCTCATAGATGAACGTACCGTCCGTACTTTCCAGTTCGATCAGATCCCCTGAAACAAGTTCTCCTAGATTGCGGAATACGGTATCACGGTGTCCAGCAAGCACACTATTACCTACGTTACCGATAGCTGCGCTACCTATATAGTGTCCAGCTCCTTTTTTTAACTCAGGGCTTTCCGTACCCTCCAGAATAGCCACCTTCTTATTTAAGGTAGGGAAGCGGATTTCTCCAATCACCTCACCCTCTGTATAGGATGGAGGAGAAATGGGGTGTTCTGTTGGAGAACTGACCATTCCCTTGGGAAGAGGGTTCTCTTCGTTTGGAAGGGGGTGGGCGATCGCATCCTCCCTCTTTTTTGCCCAATCATTTAGGGCCTGTTTGGCCTCGATGGGTGCTTTGACGACTTGAACGATCGAATAAATCAGCACAACTAAAGAGAGTATGAAGATTAGCTTCACGGCTAGCAAGACACCATTACGCTTCTTCATACTCTCGCCTCCAGACTTATGTTACTAGATGTTATTATTTCTTCGATTTCAATCTGCGCATAACGATCACGCTGAGTACCGCAATAGCTAAGCTGACAAGAATTAAGTTATACCAAGGCTCAGCGGTATTTGGAAGCTTGTTGCCTGCCTCTGGTGCTCCCAAAGGAATGTCGCCGTCAGGTAAGGCTACTTCATCGCTTGGCTGAGGTGTTGCACTGGTGGTTTGACTACCTGCACCTGGTGATGCTGTTGGCTCATTACTGCTTCCGCCCATTGGGATCGGTTCTTCAGTAACGCTTATTTCATCCACTGCAGGCGGTGTAGATGTAGGCGATGGTGTTGTTGTAGCTGTTGGTGGCGCCGATTGACCTGGTGTTACGACAGCTGTAGGTGAAGTTGTAGTTGGTGGTGAATCTGTAGGTGTTGTGGTTGGTGCAACTGTAGGTGTCGGTGAAGCTTCAGGTGTAGCTGATGGTGTTTCAGTAGGTGTTGTAGTCGGTTCGGTTGTAGCTGTCGCCGTTGGCGTTGAAGTAGGCTCGGCGGATGGACCTGGTTCTCCGGAAGCGGAGAATTCAAAAGCTACGGTCGTGGCCTTCCCTTGATATTCGTTGCCAGCTTCCCATGGGAAGGTTACAGCCATTTGAATTACACTCTTCTCTCCTCCAGCAAGTGAACCGATGGTTACTCTGCCGGCAGCCTCGCTCATCGCTCCCGAATAGATGATGACTCCCTCTTTTTCGAGTGTCATTTGGAGAATATTGTACAACTCTACGTCTCCAGAGATGAATTTAAAGTCTACAAAGTAATCAAAGCCTTCTGTACCATCATTAATAATGGTATACTCTGAGCTCATTTCGTCACCGGGCTTCATATTGTTCATGGTGGCTGTGCTCGTGGTATGAGAATTCACAGTAAGTTTAATGGTATCCTGAGCGCTTACCCCTCCAGCGTGCCATATTACTCCTACCAGAATAATCAGAACGTAAGCAGCTATGAAGACCGAGTGGTGTTTCTTCTTCATTTTCTTTGCTCCTTTCTCCTGAGCCCATTGTAGCTGTTAAAAAACAAAATCTGCGGGCTTCCGGCAAAATCCTTCGTTTTAAACGATTATTCCATCCTACATTGTCGAAATGAGTAGTTTCGAAAGGTACTACTCATATGATTGTGTGCAGAATCTTTTCAAAAGAACGAAGGAAGAGGGCGTAGCTAAAATACAAATCGTTCGTTATAGCGAATATATAAAGTATAATCAAAATGATATCCAAAGAAAAATGATATATTAGAACTAATTTGATCATATTCGGTTATATAATAAGTAAATACTCTATTTATCTGTTGGTATCTCTATATATCTCTTTATTTTTATGATTTTTTATATCTTTGTAGTGTTTTATTAAGAACGGTTTCGAAAATAAATCAAAAAAGGCAAGACGCATATCTGAACGGGAGAATTCCCTAGTCAGATAACGTCTTGCCGTTAAGATTGCAATCTTACAGCTCTTTCATAGCCTCAGCTACAATTTCATAGGAACGAAGACGAGCCTCATGATCATAAATCCCTGCAGAGATAATCAATTCATCTGCTTGTGTCTCTTTCAGAATGTCTTGAAGCCGTTCTTTAATCGCTGCTTTATCGCCAGAGAAAGAATAACGCTGCTTATCGAGCATGATTACTTTTTCTTGTGTCGTCCATAGCCCATCCATACTTTCAACGGGCGGTTGTAGCTTGCCTGTACGCCCGCGGATGATATTGAGGAACTGCTGCTGCTGCGAGGTAGCTAGCTTTCTTGCCTCATCTACGGTATCGGCTGCTGTAACCCCGAGTCCGATCATAACATAAGGTTTATCTAGCACTTCTGATGGACGAAAATTACTGTGGTATATGTGCAGCGCCTGAAATAAATACTCAGGTGCAAAATGGCTGGCAAAGGCAAAAGGCAAACCTAGCTTGGCTGCTAGCTCAGCACTAAAGCCACTGGAGCCTAAGAGCCAGATGGGAACATTTAAGCCTTCCCCAGGAACTGCGCGTACTCCAGCTGGGCGTGATCCTGCTCCCGCAGGGTCGAAGTAAGCTCTTAACTCACTTAGCTGCTCAGGGAATTCACTGCCATCGCTTCCGAGACCACGACGCAGCGCACGGGAAGCTGGTTGATCAGATCCGGGTGCTCTGCCCAGTCCAAGATCGATCCGTCCCGGATATAGTGATTCGAGTGTCCCGAACTGTTCGGCAATAACAAGTGGTGCGTGGTTGGATAGCATAATACCACCAGAGCCAACACGTATACTTTGGGTGCCGCCAGCAATATGACCGATTAAGAGTGAGGTAGCAGAGCTGGCAACTCCGATCATATTATGATGTTCAGCGAACCAATACCGATGGTAGCCCCACTTCTCAGCATGCCGGGCTAAATCTAGAGAGTTATGAAAAGAGTCTGCCGCGGTCCCGCCTTCCACAATAGAAGCTAAGTCCAGTACGGAGAATCGAATGTCACGAGGTTGTTTCAATGTTATCCCTCCTATAATAAATGCTCTATACCCTAGAGCAGTATTTGCAGCTATAGATATCGCTACTCGGCTAGTATACCATGTAATAAAACTATATACACACTTTAAGTAAGCTGCCTGCCTTCAGAGTGAAGATAGAGAAGGACAAGATGATTTTTTTAAAAAAATGTAAGCGCTTTTAAAATTCTATTGTTATTTCCAATCGGGCTTGCTATAATCACATCGAAAAGTTCCCTAAAAAAGGAAGTTATCATTATGAAGCCAACCATAAGAGATGTTGCCAGAATGGCCGAAGTGTCGATTAGCACAGTATCACGTGTTATGAATGCACCGAATTCGGTAGTGGAGAGCAAACGGAATCGAGTGATGGAGGCTGTAGAACGATTGCGGTATCAACCTAATTCATTTGCACGTGGTCTAATTTACAAGAAGTCCTTTACACTGGGCCTGCTTATTCCGGATATTGAGAACCTGTATTTCGCTGGGGTAATTCGGGGAATGCAGGATGCATGCATCAAGCTTGGGTACAGTTTAATGATCTGCAATACGGACCGTGACAAAGAACGACTACTGTCCTATATTGATAACTTCCATGAGAAACAGGTGGATGGAATCGTATTCGCCAGTGATGTCCTTTACCCTGAATATCATGATAAATTGGTCGGTTGTAGAATTCCATTTGTGCTAGTGTCTTCGCATTCCGATGAGTTTCATATTCCAAGTGTGGAGGTGGATGATGAAGCGGCTGCCTATGATGCTGTAAAATTCCTGATTGATTTAGGTCATAAAGATATTGGCATGATTGGTTTTAACCATGATAATTCTGTATCAGGACCACCACGTTATGAGGGATTTGTAAGGGCACTAACAGAATCAGGGTTACAGCAGAATATTGTGAAGAGCAAATACGCTAGTCACCGGTTTGAACATGCTTATCAAGCTGCACATGAACTATTTACGGATTACCCCGAGCTAACTGCTGTTTTCTGTGTTGCTGATGAATTCGCGATGGGGACAATTTCCTATCTAAAGGATCGTAATATTCTGGTTCCGGGTCAGGTGTCTGTGATTGGGTTTGATAATCTGAGAATGTCGAGTATGTTCATCCCGAAGCTAACCACGATTGCACAACCGATTTACGAGTTAGGGTATCGTGCGGCCGAGAAGTTGCATGAATTACTTACAACAGGTGAAGTGCAGGTATTGAATGAGAAGATGGAGCATAAGCTGATTGTGCGGGAATCTACACGGGAAAAATAGGAGTAGTCCACTTTTGTACCACCCTCTGAAAAGCTTTTCAAAATTCCATGCTCGTCTTAAGCAACATTTGGATATTTGCTTAGACAATAAAAATAATTTTTACCAAAACATTTCAAATACGAATTGGAAACGCTTACTTTATATGATATTATAACAAATGTAAGCGCTGCAATTAATTGGAATATGCGATTCGATTCTTTATAGTATAGATCCTTAGATTCTGAAAAGCTTTGCAAGGAGGTGATCTGCTACAAGCTGCTGATACATGCCAGGGTACCGGATGATTGAGTCAGAAGCAATCTCTAAAACCATTAAAGGGGATGTACAAAAGATGAAGAAAACTTCAGGACGTAAAAAGTCATTGGCTTTAGTACTGTGTTTATCCTTCTCTATGATGCTGAGCGCATGCGGCGGAGGCAATAATAACAATGCAGCGCCTACAGATCCACCTGCGGCAACTACCAGCCCGACAGCAGATAACACTGAGAAAGCTACAACTGCTCCTAGCACCGAGCCTTCGGGATCTCCGCTAGAGCTAGCCATGAAAGGCGACTATAAAGGAACTAAAGTAACGATGTTCGGTCCCTTCGTAGATGCTGACCAAGTGAAATTTGAGAATAGTATTAAAGAATTTGAAGAGAAGACAGGAATTGATATTCAATATGAGGGCTCAAAAGAGTTCGAAGCTACGATAAACATTCGAGTAGACGGTGGAAATGCTCCGGATATCGCTGACTTCCCGCAGCCGGGACTGCTAGCCTCGATTGCTAAGACTGGCAAGGTTATTGATTTGACTAGCGTGCTGGATCAAGCTAAATTGACGGCTAATTACAACAAGAGCTGGCTCGATATGTCTAATATGGACGGGAAAGACGGCAAGATTATGGCGGGGATTTGGAACCGCAGTAACGTAAAGAGTTTGGTCTGGTATCCAAAGAAGCAATTTGATGAAGCAGGCTACAAGGTTCCTGAGACATGGGATGAGATGATGACTCTGACGGAACAAATTGCGAAAGACGGTGATCCTGCTTGGGCTATTGGCATCGAGAGTGGTGCTGCAACAGGCTGGCCGGCAACTGACTGGGTAGAAAATATTATGCTGCGCACAACTACACCGGAGAACTACGATAAATGGGTAAAAGGTGAGCTGCCATTTACCTCACCAGAAGTTAAGAATGCAGTAGAAGTCATGTCTAAAATCTGGCTCAACAAGGACTATGTCTACGGTGGTGCTAAATCCATTGTGACGACATCGTTCGGGGATGCCCCAGCGCCAATGTTCAATAATCCTCCTAAAGCATGGTTTAATATGCTCGGCAACTTTATTACAAGCTTCTTCCCTGAAACGGCAAAGGTTGATGTGGATTATGATTGGTTCTACTTGCCGCCTATTGATCCTCAATATGGCAAACCAGTGCTAGTTGCTGGCGATATTTACGCTATGTTCAACGATCGTCCTGAAGTACGTGCGGTTATGGAATTCTTCACTACAGGTGAGTCCATTAAGAGCTGGGTACAGTCTGGCGGCGTAATTGCTCCAATGAATGATGCCTCCCTTGATTGGTATACTTCAGAATCCGACCGCCGGATGGCGAAGCTGGTTCAGGATGCTTCCACGCTGCGCTTTGATGGCTCTGACCTGATGCCGGGCAAAGTGGGTGCAGGTACCTTCTGGAAAGGGATGACCGACTACGTGAGTGGTACAGCGACGCTGGATCAGGCGTTGGAGCAAATCCAGTCTGGCTGGAATAACTAACCTAATATTGAAAGCACACAGTTAAAAGTTGGGGCAGCGAGATTTGAAGGTTCTCTGCCCCTCTTTTTGTTTTCCAAAGCGCGAGTATAGGAGGAGCTGGAGCTAATATGGGTGGACAATCACAACTACAGCCACAAATGAAACCACGATCAAAAGCCAAGCAAACGGTCAGCCTTAGGGCGGTATTGCTGTCTCTTATAGTATTAATAGCCAATGTTGTTGTTAATGGCTCGATCTTTTTATTCTTTCGGGATTCGACGTTAAACCCGCTACTGACGGCGGTTCTGGCTGTTCTATGGGGGGTTCTGGGTGTTTATCTGATCTATTACACACTTACCTGGGCAGTTGAGCAATATCCTGATTACGTACGCCGTAAGGTATTGCCCTATATTTTTATAGGTCCGGCAGTGATTATATTGGGGTGGCTACTGGTGCTGCCTGCGCTACGGACGCTGTATTTAAGCTTTTTTAATGCTTCTTCAGAGAAGTTTGTGGGTCTCAGTAACTATGCAGCGATCTTTAGCGACCACCTGATGGCAACGGCACTGCGTAACAATTTACTTTGGGTGTTCGTTGGTACACTGGCATGTGTAGCTTTTGGACTCTTGATTGCAATTCTTGCCGACAGAAGCAGCTATGAGAAGCTAGCCAAATCGATCATTTTTATGCCAATGGCTATTTCTTTTGTAGCCGCAGGCGTTATTTGGAAGTTTGTATATTACTATCAACCCGGCGATGAACAAATTGGTCTATTGAACGCCATCGTTACTTATTTTGGGGGAGAACCACAGGCATGGACGAGTATGCTTCAGCCGTGGAATAATTTTTTTCTCATCATCATTCTGATTTGGATGCAGACCGGATTTGCGATGGTGATATTCTCGGCAGCCATCAAGGGAGTTCCTGACGACATTTTGGAAGCTGCGCGAGTGGATGGTGCTAATGAGGTGAAGATTTTCTTTGGAATCATGATCCCCTACATTTCAGCAACCATTCTAACTGTGACAACGACCATTATCGTCTTTACGTTGAAAATATTTGACGTCGTCATGGTGATGACAGGAGGTCAATACGATACAGAGGTAGTGGCTACACAGTTTTACCGCCAATTCTTTATGTACCGGAATTTCGGTTACGGCTCCACGCTGGCTATTGTTCTGCTGATCGCAGTGTTGCCTGTGATCCTAATCAATCTACGTCAGTTCCGTAAGCAAGGGGGATTCTAATGTCCGGGAAAAAGAAGAGAAAAGGTAGCAAGACGATTGTTAATATCGTGCTGGGTGTGATTTGTTTCATTTGGCTGCTTCCAACCCTTGGGCTGTTCATTTCTTCCTTCCGTCCGGCTGCCGACATTCTGCAGACTGGATGGTGGAAAGCTTTTCCCCATCAGGAGTGGAAGGCTGGAGAGACCCTTCAGCTATCGAAGGATGTGGATCTGCGGGAGCCGATCGAGGTGAACGGCAAAACCTATACCGATGATCAGCTGAAGGCGGGCGTGAAGGCCGATGGCAGTCGTTTAATGTGGGAGAACCGTAGAGCACGTACCATAAATCAACAGGAACAAGGCTGGAAAGTGACACCGGATCTCACATTGGACAACTACAATAACGTGCTCTCGGGCAAGGAATATAAGCTCAAGCAAGCCGACGGCAGTGAAACGGTGCAAAAGGGTACCGGATTGTCGCAAGCCTTCTGGAATACACTGACGATTGCTGTTCCGGCGACGGTTATTCCGGTGTTAATTGCTTCTTTTGCCGCTTATGCTTTTGCTTGGCTGCGTTTTCCTGGCCGCCGGACACTCTTTGTCATTATTATCGCTATGCTTGTTATTCCAATACAAGTGGCACTTATTCCAGTGCTTAAAGATTATACGGCTCTTGGACTAAACGGAAGCTACTTGGGTATTTGGCTGGCGCATACGGCCTTTGGTTTACCGCTAGTTACCTACTTTATGTATAACTTTATCAGTCAGCTCCCTAAGGATTTGTTTGAGTCGGCCTTTATGGATGGGGCGAGCCATTTCACTATTTTCAGTAGGCTGATTCTACCGTTATCTGTGCCAGCACTGGCTTCTATTGGGATCTTTCAATTCCTATGGGTGTGGAATGATTATTTAGTCTCGCTGATTTTTATCGGCAATCAGCCGTCTGTTCAGGTCATGTCGATGAAAATTGCCGACTTAGTAGGCTCACGAGGCAACGACTGGCATTTACTCACCTCAGCTGCATTTATCTCTATGCTGATGCCGCTCGCTATTTTTTTCCTGCTGCAAAAGTATTTCGTCAGAGGGCTTATGGGTGGGTCGGTCAAAGGTTGATTTCGGCATATATATAGACCGAACTAATGATATTAAATTAAAGCTCAGTAGTCACTGCGGTGAATTATTGGACTTCCGGCCGCTGTTGTTTGCAGATTTCTTGATTTTATTCCGCTCCGATCCTTATCGCTTTTTGTAATATTCTTTTGTTCAGCCTATTTAGAAGCAAAATAAACCTATGTCAGGGGGAACTTAGAGAGATGAAGATGAAACCATACGTACATCCGGCTGCAGTATATCCTTACCGGGAGTGGAGTCTAGATGAGGAAAATTATGATGAAGAGAACAATCAAAGAAGCGAAAGCGTATTTGCTCTTGGTAATGGATACATTGGCATGCGCGGTAATTTCGAGGAAGGTTACCATGGCCGCTCAGGCTCATCTGTAACAGGAAACTATTTGAACGGATTTTTTGATTCCGAGCCTATTGTGTACCCAGAGGGAGCTTATGGGTATCCTTCCCGCAATCAAGCTATGCTGAATGTGACGGATGCCAAGATTATTGAGCTTAGCATTGAGGGTCATACCTTTCAGTTAAGCAGTGGGCAATTGCATCGTTATGAAAGGCAGCTGGATATGCGAAATGGGATCTTGCATCGGAGGGTAGAATGGGAATCTCCTGCCGGACACAGGATTCAGTTGAACATCCGGCGGATAGTGTCCTTGCAGCATAAACATTTGGCGGCTATCGATTACGAGGTTAAGGCATTGAATTTTGAGGGGACCCTAACGTTTACTTCATCGATCGATGGTGAGATTCAAAGGCCGGGGGTCACGGATGACCCCCGGCTGGGTTCGGGGAGTAAGGAACCCAGTTTGCTACTAGTGGAAACCGGTCATGAGCTCGAGCAGTCCTTTTTGTGGATGAAGCAGAGGACGCGGCATACCCAGTTTGGTCTATTAACGGGAGTAAGCCATAGTCTGAATTGTAGCTCTGGGTATGAAAGGCTTGTGCAGCTAGAAGGTCAGCGATTATCCATGCAATGGGTTGTTCCAGTGGCGATGGGGGAAAGAATCTCCCTAACTAAGTACATTTCGTATCATACCTCTAAGGATTACATAGAAGACGAGCTGTTAAGCAGGTGCTTAGAAGTGCAACACTTGGCGGAGAATTGTGGATTCGAAGCTCTAGTTCATGAACAACGGGCTTTTTTGGATCAATTTTGGGCACATACCGATGTGGAGATTCAGGGAGATCTTGCGCTTCAACAGGGTATCCGTTTTAATGCTTTTCAATTGCTGCAATCCGTAGGACGTGACGGGGTTACGAACATCGGGGCCAAGGGCCTGACAGGTGAAGGATATGAAGGTCACTATTTCTGGGATACCGAGATGTATATGATCCCCTTCTTTACGTTTACACAGCCGGAGATTAGCCGGAAGCTGCTCGAGTTTCGTTATGCCACGTTAGATAAGGCACGGGAACGAGCAGCGGTGATGTCTCAGAAAGGAGCACTATATCCTTGGCGCACCATAGATGGGGCTGAGAACTCCTCCTATTTTCCGGCAGGAACGGCACAAATGCATATTAACGCGGATATTGCCTATGCCATTAAACAGTATGTGCGGGCTACTGGCGATTATGAGTTTCTGGTCCTGAAGGGGGCGGAAATGATATTCGAAACCTCCCGTTTTTGGGTAGATCTGGGTCATTTTAATCCGGCTAGGGAGGGTGCGTTCTGTATTGATGCAGTAACGGGTCCCGATGAGTATACAGCTATCGTTAACAATAATGCATACACTAATCTTATGGTGCGGGATCAACTCTATTACGCATATGAGATAACCAGACTGTTAGGCAAGCAGTATCCGGAGGAATTTGAACACCTGAAGCACAAGATGGGTCTGACTGAGGAAGAGCCTGGTGATTGGCTGGCCGCCGCGGAAAAGATGTATATCCCTTTTGATGAGGGGCTTGGCATCTATGCTCAGGATGATACGTTTCTGACTAAGAAGAAGTGGGACTTTGAACATACGCCAGCGGATAAATACCCGCTACTGCTCCATTACCATCCGCTGGTGATTTACCGACATCAGGTGCTCAAACAGGCAGATCTGGTAATGGCTATGTTTCTGCTGGGTGATCAGTTCAGCTTGGCGGACAAGATCCGCAATTACAATTACTATGAGCCGCTGACGACACATGATTCTTCTTTGTCACCGTGCATTCACAGTATTATTTCTGCTGAGATTGGTGACTTAACGGGGGCATACGCCTATTTTGACCGCACGGTACGGATGGACTTAGATGATATTAACCGTAACGTGAAGGACGGGCTGCATACTGCTGCTATGGCAGGATCTTGGCTGTCGATTGTAAATGGGTTTGGTGGTATGCGCTTATGTGGTGGTATGCTATCCTTTAATCCAACTTTGCCAGCACAATGGGACAGCTATCGGTTTAAAATAACAAGCGGTGGGCAATTAGTGGATATTTATGTTGATGATAAGGTAGTGATCTATACACTACTGACAGGTGAAGTGATTGAGATTCTACATAAAGGGAGCCTTGTGCAGCTATCTGCAAAGAAGCCGGTGTCCCTTTCAAATGTGAAGCAGCTTAAGGCTGTTATTTTCGAGCTGGACGGGATTATTACTGATTCTGGAGAGTATCATTATCTAGCTTGGAAAGCTTTAGCCGATGAGCTTGCGATTTCTTTTGATAGAGAGAAGCATAAACGTCTGAAGGGTCATAGTCGAATGGAATGTTTAGAGATCCTACTGGAGGGAAGCGGCCTGAACTTACCTCAACCGGTAAAAGGAATGCTCTGCAACAAAAAGAACGAAAAGTATAAACAGCTGATTCAACAAATGACACCGAATGATTTGCATCCGGGTATCCATAGTCTACTGACCGATTTGAAAAAAATGAGGATCCCTGTTGGACTTGCTTCAGTCAATGAAAATGCGATGTTGATTCTTGATTGTTTGAAGATTGGTCGCTTGTTCCAGGCTATTGCTGACCCCAAAAACATTCGTAGGGGCAAGCCAGATCCGGAAATTTATTTACAGGTTACTGATATGCTGGGTATATCACCTGACTGCTGCGTAGGTATCGAGGATACAGAGGGTGGCATAGCTGCTATTAAAGCCGCTGGTATGAGATCCATTGGAGCTGGAAGTGTATCCTTGAGAGATAGTGCTGAGCTATGGTTTCCTTCTACCGCGGAGTTACATGTAGAGGAATTGGTACAGCTGTTCAAGTAGTGAAGAGTCGTTCTCCTGATAAGCAGCAAGCCTCCCGGTCAAGGGAGGCTTGCTGCTTTGTCTATTTCAATACTTTCCGCACCAGCTTGATCTTATTACCATAGGGTGGGTATACAATCCCGAGATCGATTCTTGTGCCTCTCTTGACGATGCTTTTGCGGTGGGAAAAGACTTCAAAGCTGTGCTTCCCGTGATAACCGCCGATTCCAGAGTTACCTACCCCGCCAAACGGCAAGCTAGCGTTCGCCACATGCGAGATCGTATCATTGATGCAGCCACCTCCGAATGAGACTCGGGAAAGCACCTCTTGTTCAACATGTTTATCCTCTGTGAACAGGTATAGCGCAAGTGGTTTCGGGTGCTCGTTAATACTCCGGATAGCTTCATCCAATTCTTGATATTCCAGAATAGGTAGAATCGGACCGAAGATCTCATCTTCCATAGAAGCGTCAGACCAAGCCGCAGGATAGATTAGTGTAGGTTCAATATAACGTTCTTTTGAAATAACGGTTCCGCCAATAACCACCTTTTCCCGATCCCGTTCAATGAGGGTTGCAAGTCTTTGCAGCTGGCGCTCATTTACGATCCGGCCATAATCTGTATTCGGCTGCGCATTCTGACCGTAGAATTCAGTGATCTGATGTTTCATTTTGGCGATCAATTCATTAGCAATGTCCTTTTGCACGAGCAAATAATCAGGCGCAATACAGGTTTGACCGGCATTTAATAATTTGCCCCATATGATTCGCTTCGCTGCAATATCAAGATCGGCTGATTTGTCGACAATGACCGGACTCTTCCCGCCAAGCTCCAAGGTTACAGGCACTAGATTCTTCGCAGCGGCTTCCATAACAATTTTGCCGACAGGAACACTGCCTGTAAAGAAAATATAATCAAACTTGGCATGGATCAGTAGGTTCGTTGTCTCTTTCTCCCCCTGAATTACACGGATATACTGTGGCTCGAAGGTTTCCTGAATAAGCTGCTCTATAACAGCCGTGACGGCGGGTGTGCTCTCCGATGGCTTGAGGACAACGCAGTTGCCGGCGGCAATGGCACCGATCAGCGGCTCGATCAGCAACTGAAATGGATAATTAAATGGGCCTATAATGAGTGCGGTTCCGTAGGGCTCGCTTAAGATATAACTTTTTGCAGGAAATAAATGTAGTGGTGATCTAACCTTTACAGGCTTCGCCCAACGTTTAAGATGCTTCATCATGTAACCGAGGCTGTCCAAGGTGAAGCCGATTTCTGTGGCATAAGCCTCGAACTCACTTTTTCCTAAATCTTGATATAAGGCAGTAATAATACGACTCTCGTATCGTTTAATACTGTCTTTAAGTTTTTGCAGCTGATTCAGACGAAAAGTAACCTCTTTAGTTGTGCCGCGATAAAAAAAGTCCTTATGCTCTTCAAGTATCGCTTGGATGCTAGCCGTTGAATGTGGTGTCATCATACTTCCCTCCTTTATTGTAATAGGTCCGATTACGGGAGCCGATAAAAGGCGAAGGGCTCACCGAAGCGAAAGGAATTACTTACTTCATCCAGCCTACTCACAGTTTCCTCACTAAGTTGTATGGAGGTACTATGCAAATTCTGTTCCAGTTGCTCCACACGAGTAGCTCCAACAATAACCGTCGAGACGGCAGGCCGATTCATGAGCCAAGCTAAGGAAAGTGCAGTAGAAGAGGTTCCCAGTTCTTCAGCGATCAGCCCCACTGTATTCCCCAGTTCGATCCGGTCCTGATCAAGGAATCTTTTGAAATTAGGATCGGTATCTGCTCTGGACCCTGAAGGTGCGGAGCCGCTTGAATTATATTTCCCTGTGAGAATTCCGCCCGCCAGTGGAAAATAAGGAATGATCCCTACACCTTGATCAAGACAAAGGGAGAGAAGCTCATTCTCCGGGGTCCGGTCCGCTAAGGAATAGCTACACTGAATCGAAATATACTTGGCGAAGCTCCGTGCCTCGCTAATTCCAATCGCCTTCATTAATTGCCATGCTGTATAGTTAGAAGCCCCGATATAGCGCACTTTTCCCGAAGATACCATATCGTCCAAGGTCCGTAACGTCTCTTCAAGTGGCGTATAGGGATCGAAAGTGTGAATCTGGTATAGATCGACATAGTCCGTTTTTAGGCGGCGAAGACTATCTTCTAATTCCTGCATCAAATGGCGACGAGAGGATCCGCTTCCGTTAGGTCCGTCATTCTTAACTAAGCCTGCTTTAGTGGCGAGAACAGCCTCAGGTCTTCTCCCCTCCAAGGCCAGACCGATAATACGCTCGGATTCGGAGCCAGCGTAAATATTAGCGGTATCGATAAAGTTAATGCCATGATCCAGCGCAGCATGTACAATCTGAATGGAGGTTTCTTGATCCGCCCTTTTGCCAAAAGCGTTCGTCCCCAGTCCCAAAGCGGATACTTGTAATCCGCTATTTCCAAGTCTTTTAAAGTTCATTCTCAGCACTCCTCATCATCCGATTTTTTGGGCTTAGTAAAGAGATCCAGAGCTGTCTCAATGAACATTTTCACAGCAATGGAAGTATCCGTAATCGAGCTAACCGCGATATGTATATCTCTGTAGGCGTCGGGCTGCAGTTCGCGGGTAACTACATTAGGCGGCAAAGATAACAAAGACAACTCAGACATCACACCAACAGCCAGTCCCTCTTGAACCATATTAAGAGCTGTTGCATAGTTATTCACCACATATTTTACATTCAAATGGCTACTGCTTCTGCGGAATAAATCCACTATAGGTGGTTCATATCCTGCTTTACAGATCAGCATAGGCTCACCCGCTAATTCTTTCACACCTATGACAGACCGCATACGCAAGGGATGGTCATCTCTAATTACGGCGTATAACTTTTCTCTATATAATGGGATAGTCTCGAACGCCTCGCAGGGAGCGAGCAATAAGCCAACATCAATTTCTTTGGATTCCAGCCACTCTCTGACTTCGGCGATAGAGCCTTCTTGCAGGCTGATCGTGATATTGGGATATCGTTCGGCGATAGAGCTAATAATCTTCGGCAAAAAATAGGCAGAAGCCACAGGGAAAGCCCCAATCCGAATGTTTCCTTTCTCAAGTCCCCTCTCCGCAAAAATCTCCTGATTGACCTTATCAAAGCCCATTAGAATTTCACGAAAAATAACAAGGATACGCTTACCAATGTCAGTAAGCATAAGGCCATTACGCCGATCCCGAAGTAATAGCTTAACATCCAGTTCGGCTTCTAGAGACGAGATCGCTCGACTGACAGCAGGCTGGGTCATATTCAGTTCTACACCAGCCTTGGTAAAGCTACCGCTTTCCGCGATTTTGACGAACAAACGAATTTGAGTATTGTTCATAACAAATATGATATGCCCCTTATGAGTATTATTCATTTCATTTATATTCTTAATTATTGTATCATTTGTGATGAATCTACACCAAGGAGTGAATACATGAATCAGCAGAAGAAAAGCATCATCCTTCTTATATTTTTGGTGATTGTATGGGGCATTAATTGGCCTATATCCAAAATCGCCTTAGACTACGCTCCGCCCTTATTATTTGCAGGTATCCGAACCGTCATCGGCGGATTGATTCTGATTCTAATTGCACTTCCTAAGGTGAAGGAGCTCCGCTTCAAGCAGCTCTGGCCGGTCTATCTGACCTCGGCTATATTAAGTATCGTGTTTTATTATGGATTTCAGACGATTGGCTTGCAGTATGTACCCGCAGGATTGTTCTCATCCATTGTATTTCTGCAGCCGGTATTGCTAGGCATTTTTTCATGGTTGTGGTTAGGAGAGAGCATGTACGGTCTCAAAATGGCAGGTCTGTTGCTAGGGTTCATCGGAGTAGGCTCCCTCAGTATTGGAGGCCTTAACGGAAGTATCTCTATCTGGGGGATTGTGCTTGCTTTAGCCAGTGCTTTGAGCTGGGCATTAGGAACGGTATATATGAAACGAAATGCTGTGCGCGTGGATATGCTATGGATGACCGCTATGCAAATAACGATCGGTGGTATCATTTTGCTACTTTCGGGATCTGCTACAGAGAAGTGGTCCGATATCACCTGGAGTGGAACGTTTATAGCAGATACAATGTTTATTGCAGTCTTTGTGATCGCGCTAGGATGGCTGATTTATTTCAAGCTGATTAACGAGGGAGAGGCAGGGAAGGTCGGATCATTCACTTTTTTGATCCCACTGATCTCGATAGGTACTAGCGTAGTCTTTTTAAATGAGCAGATTACTTTGAATCTTGTAATTGGTCTACTGCTTATTGTTAGTAGCATCGTTCTGGTGAATGTGCGGATAGGGCGTGCCGCGAAGCAGTCGGTTTAGTTCAAATATAAGAAAGTATAAGTAGTAATCAGGGTTGCAAGAGGGCATATTGATGAAATATAAGGATAAAGTATAGTGTGAAACTTATACTTTCTTATATTTGAACAAAAGGGACACTCCCGAAGCTTATAGCTTCTGGGAGAGTCCCTTTTTAATAAAACGTAAAGCGCGTGCGGCTTCAGCCGTTGAGGGTCGAGTGGCTACAACATAAGTAGCAGATTTAGCACGTTCTACTTCCTCCAACACCCGGTTTAGGTGACTGAAGACCGCACCGAGATCACGAATGCTTGATAGCGAACAATTCCCTTGCAGTTCAGAGAAACTAGCCAATTGCAGGTCACGAGCACGCTCTATACAATCGGCAAGAGAACGTTGGCACTCTGCGTCTGATAAGGTTCTGGTTCCATAAAGAGCAATGCAATCTGCGGTTGAATCCAGCACATCCTTCATCCAGTCCGAAGAGGCGTGATGCGCTGGTAGAAGACGAATATCGTCGGCGATTTCTTTGACGTAGGAATGAATGCTTTTTAGATGTGAGGTAGCCTGTATGAGCCCCTTCAGTTCACCACGGCACTGATAATGTGTGAGGGTATAGAACATTTCCTTCTGTTCCCGGCTGCTATTCGACAGGAGTTTACCTGCTTCCTCCAGCAAATTGTCTTTCGGAGAATCGCGTCTTACGCCTACGAGATCTTTTAATGCATCCGCAAGCAGAAGACTTCCTTCGAATGCCAATGCTTTTACCTTGACGAACCTGTTCGGCGGCACGATAATCATATTGATGGCCAGGGCGATCAGCACACCAATAAATGTTTCCCCTATTCTCCAAAGCACGTAGTCATTCTGGTAAAAAGTAAGAGCTAGAACGGAAGTAACCCCCACCTGTGAGACAGCTTGAATGTTCATCTTACAGGCAGTAGCGATACCAATCCCGATGAGTAGAATGAGCAGAATAGAAAGTCCACCTACATCAAAAAACTGGCCAACAACTAGGCTAACGATCCCGCCAAGAATAATACCGATCAGGCGGTAGATTCCTTTTTCAAGCGATGCTTTAACGCTGGCTTGGGTGATGAGGATAGCCGCAAGGGGTGCGAAGTATAAATATTGGCTACCATATATGCTGTGTACGGCGACCCATGAAAGTGAAGCAGCCAGCGTAATTCTTATCATGTAAAGTGAGAAACCATATTTTTCAAGGCGGTCTTGTAACCCCTCGTTCATTATCATTCATCTTCTTTCGGAAAAAAATGAAAAAACTATCTGGTCTTTCAGTTCGTTTTCATTATAACACCTTAAAAAAGGCTTGGAGGATTGGATATTTTACAAAGTTGTTAAGTTTACGCATTCCTTATCCATGTAAGCTATCGCATATAATGGTACAATCTAATATGCTATATCTATTGGAGTGTCGAATGAGAGGAGGAATTGTCGCTTATTAGCGCTGAGCATGCCCATTCGATTGTTCTCCGCGAGATGCGGGTAAAATAGTATTGTGATACTTTAGGCAGGGAGGTTGTTAGCTATAGCTATTCAGGAAGGCACCATTATTTCATTTGAAGAGGTTACCAAGCAATATGACGACGAAGATCCGGTGTTAAAAGGAGTTAGCTTCGAGATAGAGCGCGGCAAATTCTATACACTGCTTGGTCCATCAGGCTGTGGTAAAACGACTATTCTACGATTGATC
Source organism: Paenibacillus etheri (assembly GCF_001012825.1). GTDB lineage: Bacteria > Bacillota > Bacilli > Paenibacillales > Paenibacillaceae > Paenibacillus_AQ > Paenibacillus_AQ etheri. Next base: position 327,628 of record NZ_LCZJ02000037.1, on the reverse strand, counting down.
GCTGGGTTCGCAGAGCCAACAAGCGGTTCTATCTATTTAAACGGTAAAGTGATTAACCACATTCCAGCCAATGAGCGGCAGGTCAATACGGTCTTTCAGGATTACGCATTATTTCCACACCTGAACGTATTCGAGAATGTGGCTTTCGGACTGCGCATTAAGAAGCTTAAGAAAGACGTCATCACGAAGAAGGTGCAGGAAGCGCTAAGTTTCGTTAACCTTGTAGGTTACGAGCAGCGTGCCATTAACGAAATGTCTGGTGGTCAACGGCAGCGCGTGGCCATTGCTCGTGCGATTGTGAATGAGCCGCAGGTTCTATTGCTGGACGAGCCGCTATCTGCGCTCGATCTGAAGCTGCGTACAGAGATGCAGTATATACTGCGTGAAATGCAGCAACGGCTTGGCATTACCTTTATTTTTGTTACACATGACCAGGAAGAGGCACTCGCGATGTCCGACTGGATTTTTGTCATGAACAAAGGCAAAATCGAACAAAGCGGTACACCTAACGATATTTATGATGAGCCAATTAACCGTTTCGTGGCTGATTTTATTGGCGAGTCCAACATTGTTCCGGGTGTTATGATTGAAGACTATCTGGTGGAGTTTAACGGTCGCCGCTTTGAATGTTTCGATGCCGGTCTTAAACCAAACGAATCTGTGGAGATTGTTATACGTCCCGAGGATTTGGAAATTTCAACACTGGAACAGGGTAAGCTACGTGTGCGAGTGGATTCCCAGTTGTTCAGGGGTGTCCACTATGAAATCAGTTGTTATGATGAATCCGGACATGAATGGCTTGTGCATTCTACACGTAAGGCGACTGTAGGTAGTGAAATTGGCCTTTATTTTGATCCGGAAGCGATTCATGTTATGCGTTTTGGTGAAACGGAGGAAGAGTTCGACAAACGTCTGGAGGCTTACGGCGAGGTGGAGAGTCATGAAGAATAAGGGCAGATCGTATTATCTCATCCCTTATTACCTATGGATCGCCTTGTTTGTAATCGCACCAGTGCTGCTTGTCATCTATTATTCTCTATTTGATCTGGATGGGCATCTTACGCTAGATAACTACGTGAACTTCTTTACACCTGTGTACTTAAAAATGACGCTAACCTCATTCTGGTATGCGTTTTTGATTACAGCATTCTCTTTGCTGGTCGCCTATCCGGCGGCTTATCTGTTGACGAGAACGAAGCATAAGCAGCTATGGTTATTGCTGATTATTTTACCGACATGGATTAATTTGCTGCTGAAAACTTACGCTTTTATTGGCATATTCGGCACGTTCGGACCGATCAACAATTTCTTTGATCTGCTTGGAATCGGGGAACAGCAAATTTTATTTACGGGCTTCAGCTTTGTATTTGTATCAGTGTATATCTTTATCCCATTCATGATCTTGCCGATCTACAGCGCTTTGGAGGATCTTAATCTATCCTTGCTGGATGCGGCACGTGATCTGGGTGCTTCGGGCTGGACGACGTTCCGGCGTGTTATTTTTCCATTGACCATTTCGGGCGTACGTGCCGGTTGTATGGCGGTATTCATACCAGCGCTGTCCCTGTTTATGATTACTCGTCTGATTGCGGGCAACAGGGTCATTACGCTCGGTACTGCGATTGAGCAGCATTTTCTGGTCACACAGGACTGGGGTATGGGCTCCACGGTTGCAGTGTTTCTGATTGCTATTATGGCGCTGTTCATGATTATTACCGGCGGATCGCGGAAAGGGGTGCGGAATGAGAAATAAAAACGGGTTCTCCAATCTGTACCTAGTTCTGGTGTTCGCTGTTCTGTATGCGCCAATCTTCTATTTGATGTACTATTCGTTCAACAGTGGGGGAACGATGCACAAGTTCGAGGGCTTTACGCTGGATTACTACCGTGAGGTCCTTCAGGATACGCGGCTGATTATCATTATGATCAACACGCTTGTAATCGCGCTTCTGTCCTCGGCTATCGCCATTCTTATCGCTATTATTGGTGCACTGGCCATTAAGAGTGTGCAGAACCGCCGTGCTAAAAACACCTTGTTATCTCTAAACAACGTGTTGATCGTTAGTCCGGATGTCATTATCGGTGCATCGTTCCTGATTCTGTTCACCATTGCAGGCATCAAGCTTGGCTTCGTGTCCGTCCTGCTTTCGCATGTCGCGTTCAGTGTACCGATTGCCGTGTTGATGATTCTGCCGCATTTACAGGATATGAGTCCTTCACTGACGGATGCAGCACGTGACCTCGGTGCAAGCCGCAAGGATGTTCTGACTAAGGTTATTCTGCCGATTATCAAACCGGGGATATTTAGTGGATTCTTCATGGCGCTTACGTATTCACTGGATGACTTTGCAGTTACGTTCTTCGTAACGGGTAATGGTTATTCGACGCTATCGGTTGAGATTTATTCCAGAGCTCGGCAAGGGGTGTCGTTATCCATTAATGCGCTATCGACACTGATCTTCCTGTTCACGATACTGCTCGTTGTCGGTTATTACTTCCTGACCCTTAAGAAGAACCGTCAGAATACCTCGGAAGCTGTGGCGGAGCCAGTAGCGGAAGCGGGGGTGCCTAGATGAAACAGCTGGTAAATGCTTTTCTGGCGATCATGATCACGGCATTCGCGCTAATGTACTTGGGCTCCTGGATGAACTCGAGAGAGGGCTATTCCGGAGGAAATACGCTGACTATCTATAACTGGGGCGACTATGTCGATCCTGATTTGTTGAAGGAATTTGAAAAAGAGACCGGATTAACGGTTATTTACCAAACCTTTGACTCTAATGAAGCCATGCTAACTAAAGTGGAGCAGGGTGGAACTACATTTGATGTCGTAATTCCTTCGGATTACGCCATTGCCAAGATGAAAGAAGAAAATCTGCTCATACCGCTGGATCATAGTAAGGTTCCGAATCTAAAGAATATTGATTCGCGGTTTATGGACCTTTCGTTCGATCCTGGCAACAAGTATTCCGTGCCTTACTTCTGGGGAACCGTCGGGATTATCTTCAACCCGGAAATGACCAAAGGGATGGACTTCACCAGCTGGGATTCCCTCTGGGACAGCAGGCTGAAGAATAACATTTTCTTGGTGGATGGAGCACGCGAAGTGATGGGTATGGCTTTGAACAGCCTACATTATTCCGTTAATGACCGGGATGAAGCTCACCTGCAAGAAGCGCTGACCAAGCTAAATAAGCTGTCTCCTAACGTTAAGGCGATTGTGGGAGATGAGATCAAGATGCTGCTTGCCAATGAAGAGGCTGCGGTCGGGATTGTATGGTCCGGTGATGCTTCTGAGATCATGGATGAGAATGATAAACTGGATTATGTAGTGCCTGAGGAAGGCTCGAACAAGTGGTTTGATAACATGGTCATTCCACGAACTGCGGATAATGTGGATGGGGCGCATAAGTTCATTAACTTCATGCTTCGTCCAGATGTAGCGGCTAAGAATGCAGAATACGTAGGTTATTCCACACCTAACATTCCTGCACTGGAGCTACTTCCGAAGGAAACTTCCGAGGATACCCGGTTCTACCCGCCTGCCGAGATTACGGATCGGCTTGAGGTGTATGATAACCTTGGGAAACGGATGCTTGCTCATTACAATGAGCTCTTCCTGAAGTTTAAGATGAATAAGAAGTAAGTCGTTTGAAGGTGAAGTCAAACGACTCCAAGAGCGTCTACATGCGGATTACCGTGTTAGACGCTCTTTTTTGAAATATAAGAAAGTAAATCTTCTAAGGATGCCGAAGGCGTTCCTTCTTGGCTGGAAGTATATTGTAGTATAATGGCTAGGAAGGATAACAGGAAAAGAGGATACGAATGCCTACTATACTAGTTGCTGACGACGACGCGAACATTCGCGAACTCGTCTGTTTATTTCTACGTAACGACGGATTTGACACAGCCGAAGCTGCAGACGGCAAAGAAGCGTTAGCCGTTTACGCCTCAAAGCAGGTTGATCTTGTTGTACTCGATATCATGATGCCGATTATGGATGGTTGGACGTTATGTAAGGAGCTTCGAAAAGCTAATCTGGATCTTCCCTTACTTATGCTAACTGCGAGAGGTGAAACTTGGGAGAAGGTGAAGGGCTTCGAACTGGGGACAGACGATTATTTGACGAAGCCATTCGATCCGCTGGAGTTGACGGTTCGTGTTAGATCCTTATTGAAGCGATACAAGATTGGTTCCACCCAGACGATCCAGTTCGGCAACGTCACCCTTGATCGGCAGACCTATAAGGTGATGAGAGGGACGGAGTCATTCACGTTGCCGCTCAAGGAGTTCGAATTACTGTATAAGCTCGCTGGTACGCCCGGACAAGTCTATACGCGTGAGCAGTTAATCGATCAGATCTGGGGAATTGATTACGCTGGAGATGATCGAACGATAGACGTACATATTAAGCGGCTACGTGAACGGTTTGCGTCTACACCTGATTTTCGAATCGAGACGGTGCGGGGGCTTGGCTATCGGCTTGAGGTTTACGAATGATCAAATCCTTATATACACGTGTTGTTCTGACCTTTCTGGTCTCCGTGATCGGAGGCACATTGATTGCTTTATTTGTGACAACCTGGGTATTTCAAGATAAATTAAATGAAAACATGCGGATTCCCTTGCTTCGCTTTGGTCAGGACATCGCCCGGATATACGAAATTTTACCGTTACGTGAAGCGGATTCATTCGTAAGTGGAATGAAACAGCTCGATTCCTATTATATTCGAATTTACGATGAGGATGGTCAGTTCCAGTCTTATGGAGCGCTTAATGGAGAGAGCCCTGCTACCGTGACTATGGAGCAACTAAAGAAAGTATTGGCTGGGGAAGCTGTTCAAGTTAAACCGAATGTTATTTCTTCCAACCTCTTAGGAATGCCTTTAAAAACCGAAATGGGAAGGAAGGCGATGTTTGTGGAGCCGCTTGAACCTCCTACTATGTCTTCTACGAGGAATCTGCTATTTAACTTTTTGGCGTATTCGTTAATAACGGGAAGCCTGTTGATACTGGTCGCTTCCATGTTCCTTGTGAGACCGATCAAAAGGCTGACAAAGGCAACCAGGCGAATAGCAACTGGGGATTTCAACGTCGAATTGAATATTAAGCAGACGGGTGAGCTAGGTACCTTGGCTAATAGTTTCGAGGAAATGATGCATGATCTGCAACAGCTTGAGCAAATGCGCAGGGAGTTCGTAACGAATGTGTCACATGAGGTTCAGTCTCCACTCACCTCTATATCTGGTTATGCAATTGCACTTAAGAAAGTAGCCCTCACAGAGGATGAGCGGAATCGTTATCTCGACATTATTATTGCTGAAGCGGAGCGGATGTCCAAGATGAGTGATAGTCTGTTAAAGCTGAGCCTGCTTGAATCGCAATCCCAACAACTGCGGCTTATCACGTTCAGTCTTGATGAACAGATCAGACGAGTAATCGTGGCGATACAGCCCCAATGGTCGGCACGCAACATCAGTTTTGAGCTTGATTTGAAACCGGTAATTATATGGGCTGACCATGATCTGCTAAGTCAGGTGTGGACGAATCTCCTTGGAAATAGTATTAAGTTCTCCAAGGATGATAGCGTGATTAACATCAGTATCAAACAAGATATGAACAACGTGACCGTCCGAATATCCGACACTGGCATTGGCATTTCTCCCGAGGACCAAGAGCGTATATTTGAACGATTCTTTAAGGCTGATCGTTCCCACAGTCGTAAGTATGGCGGTAGCGGTATGGGACTGGCGATCGTCAAACAGATCGTTTCGCTACATCAAGGCGACATTCAGGTGGAAAGCGAACCTGGCCAAGGAACGACCATCATCGTTACCTTGCCAATTATAGCGCCGACAGAGTAATTAGATCTCAAGGGGTATCCTTGCGAGAGATTGAACGCGTACCTCATTGTTCATGCTACGGCAGCACAGGTAAGATTTCTTGCTTGCGCTGCCGTAGTATTTTTTTGCCTGTTCATATGTAATTCATATTGTTGTCATGAGGAGTACATCTTCGTTGGTTAAGATCTCATTAGCGAAACGTTAAGGCGACTTAATAAATAGATTAGGACAGGAGCAGATGAGAGTGACACAAACAGAGGTAATAAAGACGGGGAATGAAAAGAAAAAACATAAAGTACGTAACCTGTTGCTGAAAATAGTAGGAGCAATTGTGATTTTGATCGTGCTTTTTCTAGCCGTTGTTTATACAGTTAATGTGATTAGCAACAAATCAGATCAGGAAAAAATACATCAATATGGTCAGTTAGTTCCTGTTGACGGAAAAAGTATGAATGTTTTGATCCAAGGAGAAGGTGAACAGACCATCGTGCTTTTACCGGGCTTTGGAACAGGTGCGCCAGCGCTTGATTTTAAACCGTTGATCGATGAATTATCACCCTATTACAAAGTAGTGGCGGTTGAACCATTTGGGTATGGACTCAGCGATGAAACTAAAAAAGAGCGGACCACAGAGAATATCGTAAATGAAGTTCATGAAGCCGTACAGAATCTTAACATTGATCAATACATTCTAATGGGTCACTCGATTGCGGGTATTTACGGACTAGAATATGCGAAGAAATATCCAAACGAAGTGAGTGCATTTGTGGGTGTTGACAGTAGTGTTCCGGAGCAAGGCGGTATGGATGTTAAATTCCCAATAAAAAAATTAAAGCTGCTCAAAGATTCAGGTATTCTTAGATTGGGATTGCAATTAAGTGGTGACCCTTATGATGGACTGCCATTTGATGATGAAACCAAAAAACAAATGAAATTGATATCGCTCAAAAATATGAATAATTCCACTACCTTAAATGAAATGGAACATATATATCCTAACTTTGTCGCAGCCAGAGGATTAAAGTTCGACAAGAATCTTCCCATTATATTCTTTATACAAGCGAATAATACAGGCGTGAAAGATTGGATTCCTCTGCATGAAGGGCAAGTTAAAGACTCTGTGCATGGAAAAGTGATGACATTCGAGGGTGGACACTATTTACACCATTCCAGATCCAAGGAAATCGTTGAGAACCTAAGGATATTCATGGGAGAAATTAAATAAAATAAGAAAACGCTCCGACTTTCCTCCTATAAGGAAATCGGGGCGTTCTTTACGCTTAAGGGCGGAGATTATTTGATGCCGATTCTCATCCGGTAGCTGACCATAACCTCTAGGGTGCGTCCTTGAAAATGTTGTTCAACCGCAGCTGAGAAATCTGCAATGTCCTGATCGAGCAAGGCAGCGTCCTGCTTCAGCACGGTTCGAACTCCGCCTTGGCTTAGAGCGAGTCCTACATAGCGCTGCGCATTGCAGGATTCAAGATTATGAAATACAATCTCTCTTGCAAAAGAGAAAGCCCCACTAGCCTGAATCCGTAACAAATGCCCTTCTTTGTCCCATTTATGTGCTCTCTCAGCATCAGGTAAGAGCAAGGCGAGCAGTTCCTCTGATTTGGAGATCAGTTGGTTGTAACGTTCTTCTACCTTCTGTTGAAGGGGGAGAGGCCAGTCGCAATCGTAGGCAGCGAAGACGCCACCTGTTCTTAAGACCCGGGAGATTTCTCGAAGTGTAGTTTCAGGATCCATCCAGTGGAATGACTGTGAGCATGTCACAATGTCTACGCTGTCCGCTGCAAGTGGAAGCTGGTTAGAATAGCCTTGTACAAAAGTGATGGATTGGGGATTTTCTATTTGGCTTAATTTATCGACTGCTTTTCCCAGCATATCGGGATTCGGTTCAATGCCGATGATGTTGCCCGCGACATCCTTCCACAGAAAAGTAGATAAACCCGTACCGCAGCCTATATCTGCGACGACTGAAGGCATGCTGCCCAAGTAATCGGTCAGCAGCTTGATGATCATGGCAGGAGCTTCGGGACGGTAGCGGTCATAATCCTCTTGAAAGCCGAGAAATCGATCGATATTTTGCTTGCTATTGTTTTCAGGTATCATGTGATCCTCCTTCATAGAAGGTATTTATAGGTCTATTGTATAGGCATCGCTTAGCTATGCCAAATAATGGATCGCAGACAATCGCAGGGAATGCTACTTAGAACAAGCATAAATGCCTTCGGCGTCCTTATAAGGACGGCAAGCGTTTGAGCGAGAAATATAAGACATAAAGTATGGTGTGAAACTTATACTTTCTTATATTTTAAACAAAATCCCCGGAGGACACCTTATGGGTGTAATCGGGGATTTAGGGCTATGTCTAGTATTAAAATGCGCTATAACGTCAAGTGAATGCTACCGAAGTAATGCAGGGTCGATGGCAGGTACAATTCCTTCTGTCGCAGCACGGTTCAGAAGTGCAGATATAGCGGCGTAGCCGTCATCACCTAGATTCATCGAAAAGTCGTTCACATAGAGATCAATGTGAGATTTAGCTACTTCTGGAGCCAGCTCTTGAGCGTGGCTAAGCACATAGTCTCTAGAATCAGTAGGATGATCCCACGCATATTGAAGAGAGCTACGAATCCAGCCAGTAATGGCGTCGGCATCCAGATCTCGGCGAGCAATGATCGCGCCGAGTGGAATCGGCAATCCGGTGTCGCTCTCCCACCAGCTGCCAAGGTCAGTTAGCATGTTAAGACCATAAGATGCGTAAGTAAAGCGGGCTTCGTGAATCACCAGTCCGGCATCGATATGTCCATCGCGCACGGCGGGCATGATCTCATCGAAAGGCATGACAACGATTTCGCCAATGCCTCCTGTTATATGCTGCGCTGCCCATAATCTGAAGAGTAAATAAGCTGTAGAACGCTCGCTTGGCACCGCAATCCGGCGTCCAGCAAGCTTCTCGGGACGTTTGATTGCAGTCGGGCCACTTGCCGTAAGAAGCAGTGGACCGCAGCCACGACCCAGTGCACCGCCACATGGCAGTAGTTTGTAACGCTCAAGAACCCAAGGTAGAGCGGCATAGGAGATTTTAAGGACTTCAGGCCCTTCTCCGTTAGTAGCGAGTGTGTTGGTAATATCGATGTCGGCATAGGTTACGTTTAGTTGTGGTGCATTCGGGACAAGCCCGTGTGCCCAGGCATGGAATACAAAGGTATCGTTAGGGCAAGGTGAAAAAGCGATATTAAGCTCAGTTGTCATTACAGCACCTCCAGTAGTATAGCGGCTGCCGCCGTTAATGCTTCCATTGCATCGCCGATCTTCCAAGCAGCCCGGTCGCGGGGACCGACCGGGTTCGAAATGGCGCGGAGCTCCAGTACCGGGAGCCCCAGCGCCTCAGCGGCCACGGCAACTCCGTGGCCTTCCATCGCCTCCGCGACGGCACCGGGATGCCGCGCGATCAGGGCGGCGGCCGTCTCCGCGGTGCCGGTCGCCGTCGAGACCGTAAGCACGGTCCCCGTGCTTACGGTCAGTCCGGCCGCTGTCAGCGCGGCCGAAACCGCCTGTACCGTGCCGCGGTCAGCCGGCACGGACACGCTGCCGAAGCCGAGCTCGGCAGCGCTGCGGAAGCCCTCCGGCGTCTCGGCCCCGAGGTCGGCGGCAATCATCTCGCTGGCAACGACCAGCGAGCCTAAAGGTGCCACCCCGGGGAACCCGCCGCCGATCCCGGCGCTGATTACGCAGCCGTAAGATCCGGCTGCGAGTGCCGCGGCGGTTCCCGCCGCTGCTGCTGCCGTACCTGCGCCGGCAGCAATCACATGGAACCTGTCGCTGCCTTGTAGGCCGCGCAGGACCGCGTCCCGCTCTGCGGCTACGGCTGTTATGATCAGCACGCGCCGCGCAGCTTGTTGCTCCACCATCAGGTTGCCTCCTTTAAGGGTTGTGAAATCGCTTCCTAAATAGTCATTCGTAAAGACAAGAATACGCCGTTTTAGGGGTCAGGTCAAACTTAGAGTGATTTTCATCACGCTCTTAAAAGGTTGCAGAAAAACATAAACAGTTCGTTGGGCCTTTTAGGTAATCTTTTTTGAACGGGGAGGTTGACAAAGATAATGTGAAGAAGTATAGTTATCTTAACTTAAAGATATTTAACGTAAAGACATTTACATTCTATTGAACAACAAGGCTGTCCAACCGGAGGTGGAAATGATGAGTAGTACCGAAGAGAATGTACGTAATGCAGAGAACACTACGGAGATGGATCAAGCATCTTCTTTAAAGTTATTTGTTGTATTATCTAAGGCTTACAGAAGCTTGATGGATCAAGCTGTGAAGGATATGAAGAGTTATGGGCTGGCATCTGCCGAGTTCATGGTACTTGAGGTGCTGTATCACCGGACCCGTATTCCACTGCAACAGATCGGGGAGAAGATTCTCGTTACGAGTGGAAGCATCACCTATAATATCGACAAGCTAGAGAAGAAAGGCTTGCTGAAACGTGTGCCATGTAGCGAGGACAGACGCGTTACCTATGCGGAGATTACGGATGCAGGGCGTGAGCTGTTCGATAAGATTTTCCCACGTCATGTGGCTTCGATTCATGATTTGATGCGAGGACTGGATAAGGATGAGAAGGGCCAGGCTATCGAATTACTGAAGAAGCTAGGCAAAGGTGTATAGGAGCGCTGGAAGATCGTTATGTAGGGCGCTTCTGTAAGGTCGGAAGCAGCTCGCTGCTTCTTACCGCTGTAAGACAAAAATTTTTATCATATATCTTAATGTTAAGATAATTAAATCAAAGGAAATTGGAGTGGATAGAAATGATAAGTGCAGGAATATTATTGATGAGATTAGTGATCGGGATTGCGTTCATAGGACATGGTGCACAAAAGCTATTTGGATGGTTTGGCGGGTATGGCCCGAAGGGCACAGGCGGCTGGATGGAGTCCATCGGTATTAAACCTGGCGTTACGATGGCGGTATTGGCAGGACTTATGGAACTGATAGGTGGATTTATGTTCGCGGCAGGACTTCTGACGCCTGTTGCAGCGGTATTGATTGTAGCCACCATGCTGGGTGCCATCGTTAAGGTGCATGCGGCGAATGGCTTCTGGTCTACTTCGAACGGGATTGAGTTTCCGCTTACGGTACTGGTGGTTGCAGCAGGTATAGCACTTACGGGTCCGGGCTCGATTTCTCTGGATGCATTGATTTTTAACTAAGAAGGGGGTTTATCATTATGACACTTCAAACTGCAGGAATCCATCATATTACCGCTTTTGTTGGAGATGCTCAGCGCAACGTTGACTTTTACGCCGGTATTCTAGGACTACGGCTTGTAAAGAAGACGATTAACTTTGACGCTCCGGAAGTTTATCATTTATATTTTGGGAATGAACAGGGTGCACCAGGAACGATCATTACATTCTTCCCATCTCCCGTTGGGCGTAAAGGCAGAATCGGCGCTGGTCAGGTTGGTGTAACCACTTATGCAATACCTGTCGGTTCTCTGGTATTCTGGCAACAACGTCTTGCTGCATATCAAATTTCGGTCACCCTTAGTAATAGAATCTCGGAAACCTATCTATCCTTCGCTGATTATGACGGTTTGCGCATTGAACTCGTGGAACGTGAGGAAGGACCGCTTAGTAAGTGGTCTTTCGGAGGGGTTCCAACGGGGCATGCGATCAAAGGGTTCGGTGGCGCTGTGCTCTACAGTAACAATCCGCTGCAAACGGCAGAGACGCTTGTCCATACGATGGGAATGGAGCATATCGCAGATGGAGACGGATATAGTCGTTATAGAACCACTGGCGATTTGGGTAATATTATTGATCTAAAGACAACACCAATTCCGCTAGGTGCAGGAGGTACAGGTACGGTTCACCATATCGCTTGGCGTGCACAAGATGACGCTGAGCAGCTGGAATGGGGGCTTCATGTGCAGAGTCATGGACACCATCCGACACCGGTTCAAGACCGCCAATACTTTAATGCGATCTATTTCCGTGAAAGAGGGGGAATCCTCTTCGAGATTGCTACAGACCCTCCAGGCTTTGCTCGGGATGAGGCACCGGATGCTCTGGGCGAGAAATTGATGCTGCCCTCTTGGTATGAACCGCATCGTGCGACTATCGAAGAAAATTTAAGTCCTCTTCAAATAAGAGAAATTGAGGTGAAGCAGGGATGATTCATGTATTTCAAAAAGGTAAAGATGTAACAAAGCCCACGCTTGTATTATTTCACGGTACTGGAGGCAATGAGCAGGACTTGCTGCCGCTTGCCGGATTGTTATCTCCTGATTCATCGGTGCTGGGCATCAGAGGGAATGTGCTGGAGAATGGTATGCCGCGGTTCTTCCGACGGTTAGCTGAAGGGGTGTTCGATGAAGCTGATCTAATCTTCCGTACCCACGAGATCAAGCAGTTTCTAGATGAAGCCGCAGCGCAATACGGATTTGATGCCGACAATCTGGTAGCCGTGGGTTACTCTAACGGTGCGAACATTGCGGGTAGCCTGCTGTTCCATTATAAGGATGTTTTCCGCGCTGCAATTCTACTGCATCCAATGGTACCGCTTAGGAATATTACGCTTCCCTCGCTGGAAGGAGTATCTATCTTCATTGGAGCGGGCACGAATGATCCACTCATTGCTTCTTCGGAGACTGAGGATTTGGAGATTATTTTACAGAAGGCAGGCGCAGAGGTTACAACACACTGGGGCAACCAAGGTCATCGTCTGAGTGTCGCTGAGGCTGAAGCAGCTAGAGATTGGTTGCAGATGCGCAGCACATCCACAAATGCATAAAACAATCAGAATAACCGCCGAATGGCGGTTATTCTTGTTATACAGGCACCTATAACTCTCCATAAAAGGATTGATCAATTCACTTCCTTTACGTTAGTATGAAGAATACAAAAAAAGGCCCAAGGGTTGCTTTAGAAAGGTTGAAGTAAGATCATGATTGGAATTCAAAATGGTAATAAGCTTGCCGCAGACGGACCCTCACGGAAGCAGAGATTGCAGCTCGCCGTGATTCTTGGTTCCATTACAACGATCGGCCCGCTGTCAATTGATATGTATTTGCCGGCACTGCCTACGCTTGTCGCGGATTTCGGTACGACGGCTGCTTTAGTGCAGCTTAGTTTGACCTTCTTTTTGCTGGGACTTGCTTCTGGTCAGTTAGTCGCTGGACCGCTGAGTGATGTATATGGCCGTCGTCGTCCACTGCTTATAGGTATGTTCATCTATGCCGTTTCCTCAGTGTTATGTGCCTTTAGTCCTTCGATTGGACTGCTGATCGGTTTGCGGTTTATTCAAGGTCTTGCTGGTTCAGTGGGTGTGGTTGTCTCTAGAGCTTCTGTTCGTGATTTATATAGTGGCTCTGAACTCACAAAGTTCTTCTCACTATTGATGATTGTGAATGGTCTCGGACCGATATTAGCTCCGGTAATTGGGGGCCAACTCTTAAGAGTAACTACATGGCAGGGGATATTCCTCGTATTATTTGCTGCCGGAATTATATTTTGCCTAACCATATTATTGCGCTTGCCGGAGACATTGCCGAAGGAGCGACGCTCTAAGAGTGGACTGAAGGGTACGCTGCTTACCTTCCAGGTATTGCTTGGCAACCGTAAGTTTATGGGTTATGCCTTGTCTCAAGGTTTTGTTACGGCATCTATGTTCGCTTATATCTCAGGTTCTTCTTTTGTATTGCAAAATATTTTTGCGGTTACCCCGCAGGTATATAGTCTGATCTTTGCAGTGAATGGGATCGGGATTATTATTACGGGCCAAATTGCTGGTAGACTTGCTGGAAAGGTAAGTGAGACTAAGCTGCTGCTTAGTGGACTATTGCTCTGTACGATGGGGGGGATCTTGCTACTGCTAACGATTCTAGTAGGAGGAGGACTGTTCCCTATTCTAATCTGTCTATTTGCGGTTGTCTCCAGTGTAGGGATTGTCGGAGCGACCAGCTTCTCACTGGCGATGCAAGATCAAGGTGAAGCTGCAGGCAGTGCCTCGGCGTTAATCGGATTAATCCCCCTGCTGCTAGGTAGCTGTGTAGCGCCACTTGTGGGTCTTGGGGGAGTTGAGTCAGCACTTCCGATGGCGATTGTGATAGCAAGTACCGGGATTCTCTCGGTTCTATCTTATCTGCTGCTTGTTAGACGAGGAAAAGACTAAAGAAACGAAGACGAAGCAAATTGAGCAACAGATCAAGACCATCGAGGCACAAATCTCGCAGAAGTCTCAGAGCAGTGCTTCCTCCGCAGCCAGTGGTGTAGAGGCATCTGCCAAACCTGCGAACAATGCGCTTGCTGCAGCGAGTCCGCAAGAGATGCTACCGCAACAACGGATAGCAAAGGTAGACTTGATATTCGAGTATAAACGCTGATTAGAGCCGTGCTACATAACAGAGAGGGCATCCTTTGCCGTGAGAGATGTCCTTTTTGTTGTGCAAATTCATGTGTAAACTACAGTTTTGGTGTTCTTTAGCTGAATAGAATTTCTTAACATTTTTTAACTGTTGCAGGGATTAGGGCTGTGCAGGCAGTCTAATGTAGTAGGTGTTGATTATCATGGGTTTTTAATTCCAATAATTGTTATAATGAAATGGTTGTAAAAATTGTCTAGCACAACGTGTGTCGGCGGTAAAGGTAGGTGGCCTCATGCAATCAAAACAACAGACATTAGAAAGATTCAAAATTGTAAGGCTGTTTTTATCCATTTATCGGATACGGGCGGTGAGAGCTCTCTTTCCAGTAGCTATCATAGCGCTGGTGTATTGGGAGGGTCAGCATGAGCTGAGGCAGGTCCATTTAGGACTTATTATGCGTGAGTTAAGGAAAGTACCTACGTCTGCTATTTTGCAAATGATCGGATTTGCACTTCTCTCAGTAGCTGTAATGAGTACCTACGATTATTTGATTCGGGCACATTTCCGTTTAAAAGTAGGACTGTGGGAGACCTTCCGTTATGCCTGGATTGCTAATACGTTTAATAATTTAATTGGTTTTGCGGGTCTGGCCGGAGTAGGTTTAAGGACGTTGATGTACAAAAAAAGCGGAGTGCCAACTTCCGTCCTAACGCCGGCAATCGTTTTTCTATCACCGCTTATGATTACCGGGTTATCTTTACTTTCGTGGGCAAATATCTTTGGTTTACTCCCGGCAACGGCATTGCTGGAAGAGCATCATTGGTTAATATTTGCTGTATGGGGTATGGCACTTTATTTGCCGTTTTTTGTGTTTGTACAGCGCTCGGCGCTTTATGCGAAATGGATTAATCGGGGAAAAGGCAGAACACCATGGCTTACAGTAGTTGCTTCTGTGGGTGCTTCCTTTCTGGAATGGAGTTTTGCGGGCGTAACCTTTTGGACAATCAGTAGTCATCTCTTGCACGAAGTGCATTTTCCAGTCATATTCGGCATCTTTACAATAGCTGCTATTGCGGGCATCTTGAGCATGGCGCCTGGTGGTATCGGTGCTTTTGACCTTATCGCATTGCTGGGTCTTACGCAGCTTGGATTCAAAAGTGATCAGGCCATGGCAGTGCTTGTCGTTTTTTGATTGTTCTATTATCTCATTCCATGGTTGATCGGATTGGTGCTGGCTGCACTGGAGTTTGGTCTGCAGGGAAAAAAGGGTCAAGATCGTTCAGCTCCAGGGTTCGAACCCTCTCTTAACATATGGCAGAAAATCTGGGGGTGGCCGGGTCAGTATACCTTTCTGAGCGATCTTGGTGTGTGGGCTCTAGGCAAACTTGTATTGGCTAGCGGGCTTATTCTCTTACTATCAACAGCTACGCCCGGATTGTTGTACCGACTGAAGATTACAGAGGAAATATTGTCATTCCCGATCATGCAGCTCTCACATCATTTATCTGTTCTTATTGGTTTTATGCTCATTTTGTTGTCGCGAGGCATTCCATTACGGGTTCGTAGCGCGTACATTTGGACCAGCATTCTATTATTTTCTGGGTCTGTATTTGCGGTGGCTAAAGGCTTTGATTATGAAGAGGCGCTGTTTCTGCTCCTCGTTGCACTCATTCTGTGGATCTCCAGATCTCGGTTCTACCGGATCAGTGCTCCCGTCAATAGACAGAGTACGATTTGGTGGCTTGCGCTTACTTCAGTAATTGCCCTAAGTTACTATCTATTGGGCAGCAATGTTCATCGTGGATTTCTGAAGCATTTACCCCCTGGTGTGCAGCCAGAATGGTTACAGCGGCATAGTGATGTTGCTTTTACAGCCGTTGGGGGGCTGGCTTTCTCCTGGATCATTCTTACTTTGCTGATCACCCTTAGACCTCACCGTAAGCCGGAGGAGCTATTCGGAAATTTTGATATGGCAAGGCTGCAACGTTTTCTAGGTGAAGCTCAAGGCAATGCCTTAACTCACATGTTGTTTTTGGGTGACAAAAGCTTCTTCTGGGCGCAAGACGGCAAGGTGCTGCTTGCTTTCGCTAGGGTTAGAGATAAGCTTGTAGTTCTTGGCGATCCATTGGGGGATAGAAGTCTTATCAATGAGGCGATCAGTGAATTTAGGCAAGCTGCGGATAAATACGGTCTAGTAGTTGTTTTTTATCAGGCTACATCTGATTTCTTAACGATCTATCATGAGCAGGGATATCATTTTTTTAAGCTGGGGGAAGAGGCGTTGGTAACGCTCGATACCTTTACGCTTACTGGCAAGAGGAACAGTGATTTGCGAAGCGTATGCAACCGATTTGAACGGGAAGGATATGCATTCGAAGTTGTAGAAGCGCCGCACGCTGAAGATTTGCTACGAGAGCTGCGATTCGTGTCAGACGAATGGTTGAATGGACGCACCGAAAAAGGATATTCACTGGGCTGGTTTAACGAGGCCTATCTACAGCTGGCTCCCGTTGTACTGCTGCGGAATGCCAAAGGGATGATACTGGCATTTGCTTCTATTGCACATGGGTATGATCAGGGCCTGACCCTATCGATTGATTTGATGCGCCATCGTAAGAATGTGCCGAACGGGACGATGGATTATTTATTTGTCCGTTTGCTGGAATGGGCGAAATCTAAGGGATATCATCGATTTAATCTAGGTAATGCTCCACTGTCCAGTGTGGGTGAGAATGTTGGGGCTTTGAAAGAGGAGAAACTAGCTCATCTCGTATTTAAAAGAGGGGGGCATTGGTACGGCTTTGTCGGACTTCGCCGATATAAAGAAAAGTTCAGCCCCGAGTGGGAACCGCGTTACTTGGCTTATCCGGCTTCCATAGCGTTGCCGATCCTGACGCTGGATCTGGTAAGGTTAGTATCCCGCCATCCAAAGGCGGAGGAATAGAGGGAGACAAGCGTGAAGTCTCTATGTACATTGGCCTAACTAAAGAAGAGGGTGCCGTCTCAAAGTAGTTTTAGCTACTTGGGTACGACCCTTTTTTGCGTTGAAGGTTAATTGGAGTTTCAAATGATGGTTTGAGTGAAACATCAATACAACAATTAGGGAATTTCTCCTTGAAATTCTAAGATTACTGGTCATTAGATTTATAATTAGGGAAAATATCCCTAAAATTCATCTGATTTGGTGGGAAATCAAGGCATTACCCTAATTTTCAGGGAGGAATTCCCTAATTTCGTTGATTATAAGCGAATATCGAATATTTTTAGGGAGCTTTTCCCTAATTAGTGTTAAACCCACTCTGCCCACCGCAAAAACGTCCGCCGCACATTCCCGCATGCATATCCTCATCATCGTCTGCCATCATTACCCAATCTGAAAAGGTTTAATGGTTAAGTGAGATCTTTACTTGGACTATTCCATAAAAATAGATGAAGCTGTCCCGTAAGCAGCATTCACTACTTTCGAGAGCAGCCTCATCTATTTTGAGTAACACAACCTTTATTTTTCGTCGGCTTTTTCATCAGGCAGGGCCCAGACAGATACGCTGCCACCGCTGACCGGGAACGTCGCCCATCCATCTTTTTCAATCGTTATAGTCGCATTGTGATTATGAGTGAAATCTATCCATGCTTCTCCGGCGCGTTGTTCCCCTACGAACATTCTTTTCTGACCGTTCTCACCGTTACTGATCACAACCGCGCAGCCGGAGCGTTCGATGTCTTTCACGCCTAGGCGTATCCAGCCAATCGTGTTGGGATGATCGAAATAATCCTTCTGTTCACCATAAGCCTTGTGATAGCGGGTGTATAGTAGCGGATCAATCGCCGCTTTTTTGCCTGCAACGGGTGTAGGTCCCTCAATTCCATAATAATCGCCATAAAACAGAACCGGATAACCATCGCGTCGCAGCAGGATAAGCGCATAAGCACTTTGCTTAAACCAATCATCGACCCACGATTCCAGAGCCTCATGAGGCTGAGAATCATGATTGTCCACGAATGTTACGGCATTGGTGGGATGAGTCTGCACCAGTGTGTCATCTAGAATTTTGGTTAAATCAAAGTTTCTGCCCCCCAAGGAAGCTGAATGCAGCTTGTAGTGAAGGGAGACATCGAAGAGGTCGATTTTATAATCGACGGTATTTAGAAATTGTCGGCAGGATTCTAAATCCGAATTCCAGAACTCACCCACGATATAGAAATCCTTCTCACATTTATTAAACATTTCTACCGCGAATTCTTTCACAAACTCATGGTTGATATGCTTGATGGCATCTAAACGAAAGCCGCTGCAGTGGAGCGTGTCCACGAGCCATTTTCCCCATTGGATCATTTCTTTTTTGACTTCTGGATGACTGTAATCAATATTTGCGAACATTAGAAAATCGTAGTTGCCGAACTCGTCGTCAACATTCTGGTTCCATGTTTTATTCTCGCCTGCGATACGGAATACGCCTGTTCGCCCCGATTTGGCGTCAAAGTCAGTGCCGTTAAAATGATTGTGATTCCATTTAAAGGAAGAGTGTTCATCCCCACGGCCGGGGAAGGTGAATTTAGTCCAGCCCTCAATCTCGAAAGGCTTTGAGATTTCTTTCATCCGGTCATTGCGGTCGACCTCGATAACCTGGAAGACTTCCTTTTCATCCGCCCCTGCTTTATGATTCATGACCAAATCAACGTACACGGCGATGCCGTTTTTTTGACATTCGGAAATTGCGTCAATCAGTGCTTGTTTGGTGCCATATTTGGTGCGTACCGTGCCTTTTTGGTCATATTCGCCCAGATCGTATAGGTCATACACCCCATAGCCTGTATCGTCGGCGGAGACGGCCTTTGTCACAGGAGGTACCCAAACAGAATCAATGCCTACGGTCTTTAGTGCGGGAGCTGTTTCTTTTAGACGATCCCAGTGTTTGCCGTCCGCAGCAACATGCCATTCAAAAAATTGCATCATTGTATGGTTCCTCATTATTTCTAGCGCCTCCATGTCCATAAAGCGAATTTTTTCTATACTCTGATTAGATTTTCAGATAACTCTTATTAAACTTAAAAACAGACTATGAAAAATAAGGCCGGCGGTGAATGCGCTGGGAGGGACAAAGATGCTATTTATATAGGCATGAAAAGTGTGATTTCTGACCTCTGGGAGAGGTGGACAGCATTGCGTCCGTTTCGTTTGGAACTGTACAGAGCATGGTCAGCCTCTGACAGCAGCTCTTCTAGAGTGGCTTCAGGACTTAGGGCTTCTACTACTCCGAAGCTGGCTGTCACGTTAATGGACCCGATGAGCGTATACAAGACACTTTGTTCAATGTCTGCACGGATAGTTTCGCAGAGTTGTGCGGCTTGCTTTAGTGATGTATCTGGTAGACAGATTACAAATTCCTCGCCACCGTAACGGCCAAAGAGATCTCCCTCCCGAAGGTGTCTACTGCAGACCTGAACAATGTGCTGAAGGGCTTGATCTCCATATTGATGTCCGAATCGATCATTAATACTTTTGAAGAAGTCTACATCCAACAGAATAATTGATAATGAACTCCGGTCACTCGCGGCCTGAACAAGAAGCCCCCGGCTCAGCTCCAAAAAATAGGTACGGTTATAAATCCCAGTCAGACTGTCCATCGTAGCCAATTGACGTAGCTTATCTTGAAGCAGTATTCGTTCAGTCACGTCAATCAGCATGATCATTTGACCCGCTAAGTATCCCTCTTGTTTCTGTACGGGAGAGGATCGAATTTGATAGTAACAAATATCGTCTCCCTTGTTCCAAGCAACTTCCCGTTCTTCGCGTAGCAGCGGCTCTGCATCCATAACATAGGACAAGGCATCTTTGCCTGCATTAAGAAACAGTTGCGCCAGCGGTTTGCCAATCGCCGAGGAATTAAGTCCTTCTATCATATCCGCGGCTGCGCGATTGTAGTCGACGAGCATGTCCGAGCGATCGGTGACAAGCACCCCGTCTCGCATGCTTTCGAACAAATTCTCACGAGCAATAGGCGCAGCTGTTAACATGCCTCTTGATAGGATAGCCCAGATATATAGGGTGGAAGTGATACTCATAATGATCGGAACGGGATCCATACCGTAGGGAGTCAGTCCCATCAAATATAAAAAAGAGCCTAACGTTGGAAGGCTTAGTCCAATTAGAATGGTAACGATTTGTCTGCGGTATACCCGTTTCATACGATTCCATTGCCACAACATAAAGCAGATAGCTGCCAGTAAACAGCCAAAGGTAAAGCTGCCATGAACGATATACCAAGGCCCCATCACTACATCAACGAGCGGGGAGGGTGTATTGTCCCGCAAATAAATGGATTTATAGAAGAGGTGATGGTAATCATTGGTCCATACCATCAGCGTTGTGATGAACGGTATTATGTACAGCGCTGCTCGCATGCCTTTTTTAATTAGACTCTCAAGCCCCACGAAATGCATCACCATAATAAGGCTCGCCGGCGCTATAAAAGGCATCCCCAGATACTCGACCTTAATCCAAAAATTCATTTCCTCAAGTGTTTCCCCCGACAGTTCTAGTGCGAAGCCGAAGGTATAAACTGCGGAAGTGCAGGAGCTTATAACAAAGGCTCTAATTCCTAAGAAATCAGTTTTTTTATAATAGGCGAAAAGGGCTAGTAAAACGCTCAGAACACCTGATATAGACACAATAACAATATAATTCGAAATTACAGATCCCATGGGTCTATTGTCTCCTACCAAGGAAAGATATGGATAAATATTACCACATATCTACAAATATTTAAAAATCACCTCAATTTAAAATTTGAAAAAATGCCCCCATAGACAAAATGACGCAATTTAGCGGGAGCTATTTTACTAATTGTCTTGTGAGAGTCCAGTATTGCCTATGAAGATGCTTCTCATCGATGTATTGAAATGTTAACTAATGCAGATGGGAAAGCTATTCTACAGGTCCGCGAGGAAGATTGTGTAGGCTATAATCTCTGTTCTATTGTCTGTCCGGCAGACGGCGCGATTGATATGGTTCTAGTGGACACCGGGCAGCCCCTCTGACCTGGAATGAAAGGCAAAAGGTGATAGCAAGCGTTTTGCAGCGGAGGCTCCTCTTCCTTCTAAGGTAGTCTAGTGTCTGTTTTTACGGAATATGCCAAAGAACAGCAAGAGATCGACGGGCTGCTCTTTAAAGGATATACGATTGCCAGTATCCAAGAGGACTTGGACGGGGCTCGAATAAAGTTTGTTAGAGGGGAACCGGCTAAAAGCTCGATGGAGTTATTATTGCTGATAGCGGATGCCCGTAAGTATGTGACTACCCTTGTGGTTGCGGGGCTAAGGGCCGCAGGTGAGCAGGCCAGTTGTTACAGTGGAGAGGTTTAAGGTGAGGGCATTGAAAGCTGAGTAGTAAGCTCCTGGATCGGGGCTTGGTGCTTGGCTTTTGTTGTGGAATGAGATGGATGTGTTGTGAGAAGCTGAGTGAGGGTGATTATAGGGAAAACCTCCCTATAATTAACCGATTACAGCCTCGGAATAGATAGTATAGGGAAAACCTCCCTATAAATCACCGAGATATCGCCGATTTTGAACAAATCCGCTCAATTAAAGGGAGGAATTCCCTATATTGTGGTTTTTAAGCTTAAACGACAGAAATATAGGGATAATTTCCCTATATAATTTTTTGAATCCTAATTTGAACTATTAATGTTTCTGAATGACAGCTTCTACTGGCGCTCTGTACGCTCCATATACTCATGCCGTAATATGGACATGATATGCAGAGATTCAAAGCGTTCCCCTACTTTTATGCAATCACGCAGAGTGCCTTCCGGTGTGAAGCCACAGCTTTCGTAGACATGGCGTGCCTTATGGTTGTGTTCTCTAACATCTAACCATAGGCGATGCGTTTCAGTATGGCGAAAGATCCAGTCGGTTACGAGACGAAGCGACAGCTTGCCATACCCGAACCCCTTGGAATGGATGACGATTCTTTTAATACAAACGGCAAGATGAGTTTCTTGAAGTCCTGTTACGATGATATAGCCGACTCTTTTCCCTATACTCTCCCAGATTGTAAGATGTGGGATATCTGGATCTTGGAGGGCTGTAGTGTGTTCCTCTTTACTCCATTGACCAATATAGATGCGGTTTAGTTCACTTTGTTCAATGGCTAGAACGAACGCTAAATCCTGCACAGTGGTACGTTGCAGATTCAAGGCTTCTGAATGGATAATCATAACCATGCGCCCCTGTCTCATATGTATTTTCTATCTATGGTAACTGACGATTTACTCACTGTCATCCATGGAGTTCTAGCTTGCTTTCTTTATATTGGAAGAGCTGTAGGAATGCTCGTAACTTCGTGTATAATTGAGACCAGGTGTTAAGAATTCCAATCGGATGAGGGGATCAGCTGGTTATGTACTTTCTTGATATTATGTCTTGGCTGACAGAGGATAATCTGCGGCATCTGCTTGAACAATATCGTTCGTTTGGGCCCTTTCCGGGCATTGCGTTAACGTTTTTGAAATCATTTATACCACCACTACCAACTATTGCGATCGTCGGATTAAACGGGGCTGTATATGGTTTATGGTTAGGTTTTTTGTATTCTTGGATCGGCTTGGTTGCGGGCTGTGTGACCACATTTTGGATTATTCGCAAAGTAGCTTCGCATCGGTATCTGCGAAAATGGGCAGAACGGCCAAAGGTAGCCAAAAGTATGACATGGGTGCGGCAAAGCGGATTCAGTTATGTATTTCTGCTTAGTATATTCCCTGTAGGGCCCTTCGTTGTAATTAATATGGCTGCTGGTCTTGCGGGGATGAGGTTTCGATCGTATCTTCTTGCGCTCACTGTGGGTAAAGCGATCATGGTATTCGCAGTTTCCTATATTGGAAATGATCTGGAACGATTTATCCGCCAGCCGTGGGAGATTATCTATGTCTTGGTTTTTATTGGATTGTCACTATGGGGAGTTAAAGCCATCGAGGCGCGGTTCGCTAGAACGGTGGAAGATGGAAAGAAGGCCGCGTAGTACTGTGAATGAACTATTTTGATAGATCAAAGGAGGAAATGATGATGAAATATCGTAAACTTGGCAGTACAGGGATGAATGTATCGGTGATCGGCTTAGGTACTTGGCAGTTCGGTGGAGAGTGGGGCAAGGATTTCACTCAAGTTGAAGTCGATGCCATGCTAGATAAGGCTGGAGAGCTCGGTATTAACCTGATTGATACGGCAGAATGTTATGGAGATCACTTGTCAGAGAAGTTCATCGGGGGTTATCTGGCTCGCCGGAAACGTGAGGACTGGATTGTGGCTACGAAATTCGGACATCATTTTCAGGGACATTTGCAGCGGGAACAGCTATGGCGTGCTGAGGATGTATTGAAGCAGTTGGATGATTCCCTGCGTGCGCTTCAGACCGAGTATATTGACCTTTATCAATTCCATTCCGGAACCGATGAGCAATTCGATAATGACAAGCTGTGGAGTATGCTCGACAGACAAAAGCAGGCAGGAAAAATCCGTCATTTAGGCGTCTCGATAAGTGCATCAGGCTCAGGTGTACATCAGACCTCTGCAGCAGCGGATGTGCAAGCAGAGGCCATACAAGTAGTATATAATCGGCTGGATCGTCAACCTGAGGAAGAAATTCTTCCGCTCTGCATCGAGCATAAGTTAGGTGTGTTGGCGCGTGTTCCGTTAGCGAGTGGTTATTTAAGCGGCAAGTACAAGCCGGATGCGGTATTTGGTCAGGGTGATGTGCGTGCTAACCATAAAGAGGATGTAAGGCAAAAACAGCTGCGCGCTGTAGCTGAAATTGCTGCCAACGAAGTCCCTTCTGGACTCGATATGGCGCAGTGGGCTTTGGCGTGGTGCCTTCAGCATCCCGCAGTAACCAGTGTAATTCCAGGTTGTAAAAATGTAGAACAAGTTATCTCCAACGCTAGTGCTGCCGATCTGGACATGGTGAAGGACACTACACAATAAGCTGGAAACTACACCGAAAAAAGCGCTTTGACCTTCGCCTCAGTGGGATCCTCATTGTAGATATGGGTCCAACTGTTCGTAGAAGCATCATAAAAATAGTCCTGTTTCCATTGTTGGAAATGGAGCACGATATTTCGTACAGCGGATACAATTCTCTCTACCTCCTGATTCGTCATAATGGGGTGTAGAGAGATGCGGATCCAACCCGGTCTAAGCGACTGGTCTCCTACAGTAATTGCCTCAGCGATCTGAGCAGATTGCGTCCACCCTAATTCGAGTAAGTAATGCCCATAAGGACCTGCACAAGAGCAACCACCCCGGGCTTGTATACCAAAGCGATCATTCAGTAGTTGAACTGCAAGATTATAATGAATATCACGTAGTGTAAAAGAGACAATGCCATGACGTTCTGTATGATGTCCAGCTAGCAGCGAGCATTCGGGTATGCTACGGAGCCCGTTCATTAATTGCTGGCATAGCTCGTGCTCTCTAATCACCATATATTGACCGTTTCCATTCATCTGTTCCTTCAGCTTCACGCAAAGTGCTGTCCGAAAAGCTTGCAGAAACCCCGGCGTTCCCCCGTCTTCCCGCATCTCTATTTCGTTGGTGTAGCGGCGTCCTCCCCAAGGATTGACCCAAGCCACTGTACCTCCACCCGGTTCGTCAGGAATACGTCCATTACTTAGAGCCTCATCAAAAATTAGAACGCCATTCGTGCCCGGTCCACCCAGAAATTTATGCGGAGAAAAAAAGATTGCATCCAGCTTCTCCAGCGGTGAGACAGGATGCATATCGATAGGCTCATAAGGAGCGCTGGCGGCAAAATCTACAAAACATAGGCCTCCGTGACGGTGCATAATCGCGGCAAGCTTCTGGTAGGGAGTCTGAATTCCGGTCACATTGGAGCAAGCCGTAAATGAACCGATTTTCCAGCGGCGATGCTGATACAATTTCAACTGGGCTTCAAGCTGCTGAAGATCTATATTTCCGTTTTCTCCGGGAGGAACAGTCACAACATCACCAATCCCCTCTTGCCAGGGAAGGATATTGGAATGATGCTCCATATGGCTGGTGAAGATCACAGGACGTTCCTCCATCGAATGGGAGCTATGGTCCTGAATCCACTCAGGGAGTCTTAAGCCCATGATACGCTGCAGCTTGTTTACGGCTCCCGTTGTTCCATTTCCGCAGAAGAGCAGGATGTCCTGAGGGCCAGCATTTACATGCTTTTTAATAATTTGTCGCGCTTCATTATAAGCGAGTGTCATGGTTAATCCAGTGGTGTTGGAGTCGGTATGCGGATTGCTAACATATGGACCGAAGGCTTCCTGCAGCTTCCGTTCGATCGGTTCATATAAGCGTCCGCTTGCTGTCCAATCGGCATACAGCAGTGGCTGTTTACCGTAGGGCGTGGTGATCTGATACCGTATCCCAATGGTGTGCTCACGAAAAATCTCAAAATGGTTTTGTAGTGAATCGGGCGTCTCTGCAGAAGAGGCGTGGATGATGTTTAGCACGGATTTCCCTCCAGCCCGTACGCCGATAGTGGTAAGGTCATGGTTTATTTTCGGCGTGCCAGTAGTTTCTATGGCATCAGTATATGCTTGCTTGGAGAATTGGGTTAAAGCCTAGGTGGAGTTTATATGAATAACAAATAAAGGAGATAGAGGTGAATGGTGTAATTAATATACAACATTGTTTTTTATTTACTTATAATGAAACTTTTTGAGATCTACTGCGTCAAATAATACGATTTGAAATAATGAATGTACCATGAAGTAAAAGCATTGTCTCGTTAGGGGTGAGAGCGTTTTTACTAGGAATATAAGAGGAAGGTAAAGATAGGGGCCACTTATATTTACAAATGGAGCAGAGGAGTCAAATCATGCATTTAAAAAAACTAACATTAGTTGTACTATTGGCCGTATCTCAGACTGCTGCGGCAGTGCCCGTTGTTGCTGAAGCTGGAAATGTTACCTCCAGTAACACCAGTGGAGTAAGAGTAGCTACTACATCTGTTGCGGAAGTAATTCCAGAAGCTACTGATCCATTGCCATCATTGACACGTCCGGTAGCAGAAGGGGCAACAGCAACACCAACGCCAACAGCAACACCAACAGCGACAGTAACGCCAATTACAGGGGTAACAACCGATTCTACTTTAACAACGTTACCATCCCCCACACCGAGTCCAAGTCTTACACTTATACCTGCGACCACCACACCACCGATTACAACAGATATAGTTAGTGCAGGGGCTAGCAATCAGCTTGTACTTATGATGAATAGTAACAAAATGTATCAGAATGGCATTGAATATTTGGCTAATCAGCCAATGGCAGTGAAGAATGGCGTTTCCTACGTTTCGATTAGAGCTATGGTTGAACGTGTAGGTGTGAAATACATTTACGATTATAAGACGAAAGAGACCATTGTTACTAAAGGCAGCGACGTTATGCGGTTCAAGACAGACAGTAAGATTTATTCCGTAAATGGTAAGAATGTGACAATGAAGGGTCCAGCTTATCAATTCAAAGGAACCTTTATGATTCCATTGACGTCCATTACTGGGGCGCTGGGCATTCCGTATACCGTGGATAATGTGCAAAAACGAGTCATTCTTTCGCTAAATTTGAAGCCTAAAGCTTCTTTTACAGTACCGGCTATAATTTATGCTGGTGATCCAGTGAATTTCCTGACTTCTAGCTCTTCACCGATTGGTTCAGCCATAGTTGAAGAGAAGTGGGAAGGGAAGCAGGATATCTATGATACACCTGGGCAATATGTAGTATCCTACTCTGTTAGGGATGCTAATGGACAATGGAGTGATCCTTACTCCACGACGATCACGATTCTAAAACCGAATACACCGCCGGTAGCAAATTTTACGACCGATAAGGATTCCTACAAAATGGGTGAGATGATCACTTATACGGATATGAGCACCGACCCAGACGGAGATACACTTAAAACAACGACCTGGACGAATAAAGCGGAAGCTTTCTTCACACCTGGTCCTGCAACAGTTTCTATTCAAGTAAAAGATTCACATGGCGCAATCAGCACTTTTGAAAAAGTCATTAATATTACGGATGAAGTCTTGTACAGTAAGGGAGATTTCTATAGATTGTTCGCTTCTCCGGGTAGTGTATTTGATATTGACGGATCTAATGTTCCAAACTGGCAGAAGGTAGCTTATACGCTCACTTCTGAGCCTTATAATCTTATTCGCGCTAACAGTCCAGAAACCGTAAATATGGAAGGGATTACTTATCGTGAAACATCGTTCGGTGGAACCCGCTTTTTGATTCACCACAAGAATAATATGAATACTAAAATGAAGGTATATGTGATAGCTAAGAACAACAATCTATACCCTACGACGATCACAACAGAATATTTAGGCGTTGGAGGCCCACATCCCTTTCCGGAAGCTACGGGTAAACTCTCAGTGCAACGTTACTGGGAATCCATGCAAACGAAAAAAGATTACAAGAAAACGGTCCTGCAACCTGGTGAAAGCGTCTCTATCCTGTCTGATCTGAATAATATTGCAATAAAACCGAGCGAAATCGTTTCACTCCAAGCGGACTTACATAGTGATTATCCTATTGAATACAATGTTATGATGATTGATGCGAATAAAGATCCGTTAACCACACTTCCTACGCTTCCAATACTGGATCGTGATGGCGTGCATAACCGAGGGACTTATGCTGATTCTACACGTATCATGACTGTTACGGATGAAGTAGGAAGAACACCTGCGAGACTTCTCATCGGTGATAATTCAAGTGATTTGAATTTGATGGGCACCGACCCTATGTCAGGAACTGAGGCATCCAATGCAGGCAACTTCGGAGTACTATACAAAATCAAATTTGAACATGTTGCTCCAAATTCATTAATTACCTTTAACCCGCGTGGTGGTAATTATATGGGACCTGTTATGGTGAATGGTCAAATTGTTCAAATGCCAAGTACCGGCAGTATTACAAATGCAAACTTGAATAGTGTGGTTTATCGTACAGGTGATGAAGGGGGCTCTGTTGAGATATTGTTCACTGCAGCGTCTGGTAGTAATTTGCCGGTTAACTTCCTGATTACACCGCAACCACCGAAGAGATAGTTATGCAAAGTAATCATTAGGGGGACCAAAAGGCGAGATTCCATTCAGCTATGAATGAGAATTCGCCTTTTTTTAAAAATATACGGAAGTATAAGTTTCACGCTATACTTTATCCTTATATTTCTCGCATAAACGCTTTCCGTCCTTTAAGGACGCCGAAGGCGTTTTTTGCTTGTCATTTCATGTGATCTTTTCGATACTCCCTTGCGGTCATGCCTAGATGCGTCTTGCAGTAGGTAGAGAAGTAGGCAGAGGAAGCGAAGCCGAAGATATCACTAATATCCTGAAGCGCCATATTTGTATGGATCAGGAAGTTCTTGATCGCATCAATTCTTTCTTTATGGATGAAGTTGAGGACAGTGCTCCCTGTTTCTTGTTTGAATAGCGTTGCGAGGTAATTCGGATGCAACTGCACGATTTCCGCAACTCGCTCTAGCGTAGGCTTCTCTTCAATGTGCTTTTTAATATAGGCGATCGTCTTATTAATGATGGGTCCATACGAATACGAACGATGGGTTGAGATGACACTAATAAAGCTATTTAGCATGAGGTATTCAATCTCAACGGTCTTCACGATCGAGTCGCTCTCATCAATTAAGTTGATGTAATGGTCACTGAGAATGAACGCGGACTCGGAATCGACTCCCGCCTCAATGATCGCACGCGTAAAAATGGTGCAGCTAGCGACTAGAGAATATTTCAATGACTGCAAAGGCTTCGGTGACAGGTTGGCTCGTTCCAGCAGGTTGATTTCATTCAATATTTTAATGGCACCTTCACGATCAATGCGTTGGATTGCATAGACGAGCTTCTTTTCGTGCTCATAGGAAGGGTGCATATAGTTCTGATAGCGATTCTTCGCCATATTGCGTTCGAGGACGGCAGTAATGTCTAGCATGGATAATCTCCTTTAGGCTACCAGTTTAAGAGAGGATTTTACAATATAATCCGTATTTATAAATCGAAACTAATGTTAAGAATTTGTAATTAAATATTATATTATCGTGTAATATCAGTTTTGTAAAGGCTTTCAATTTTAGAAATACCAATAAAAATTATGAAATCTTCAGAAGAGGGGTATTGCAGATGAAGAAAAAAGTAGGGGCAGCAGTATTATCTGTAGCTATGTTATCCACGTTAGTCGCTTGTGGAGCAAAAAGTGATGATGGAGCAAACAAGGCAAATAGCGCAGACACAACGTCTAAAGGAACTGGTAAAAAAGCGGTTATTACAATCATTCAGAATAAAGTAGAAATCCAAGGTGCACTAGAGGATGCAGCGAAAGAATTCAATAAAACTCAAGATAAATATGAAGTACAACCATTAGGAGCAGCGGGTGACAACCTGATGACGGTGTTGCAGACACAATTCAGCTCCGCCCCAGAAAAAGCACCAACAATTTTCACAACAGCATCTGGCTCAGAGTTTCAAAAATACCTTCCATATATGGCACCCTTGGATGATATGAAAGCAGCTAGCAAAATTGTTGAAGGACAAGATACAGCAGCGCGTAGTGATGGTAAATTATATGGCTTGCCAGTTGCGCTTGAAGGCTTCGGACTTATCTACAATAAGGATATGTTCAAGGAAGCAGGCGTGAATGCGGACGATATTAAGACATGGGATGACCTTGTTGCAGCAAGTACCAAGTTGGAGCAAGTGAAAGGCGTGAAGAAGGCAATAGCGTATGCACAAGAGTCTTACTTCCGTTTCATGCATCCATTTAACTGGCCATTTGCATTAATGAAAGATACATCGGGTACGATTGCTAAGATTAATGCTGGCGAATTGAAGCTTCAAGATATTCCTGAATTGAAAGAGTACGTTGCTGATCTGGACAAGATCAAAGACCATACGAACTTGAGTAAAGATACGTATGATGAACAAGTTGCAGGCTTCGCGGCAGGCCAATATGCGATGATTCACCAAGGAAACTGGGCACAAGGTCTCTTGAACGATTATGATGTGAAATTTGAATATGGTTTCTTGCCAGTACCGTTCGAAGGTAATCAAGGTATTGCGGTAGGTAACAGTAACTTCTTCCGCGTGAACAAGCATGCATCGGAAGATCAACAAGCGGGTGCGAAGGCGTTCTTGGATTGGTTGCTAACAGATCCAGCGGGTCAGCACTATGTAACGGATGAGTTTAACTTTATCCCTGTGTACTCCGGTTTTGATACTAGCAAAATGGATCCGTTATCCCAAGAAGTGAACCGTTATGCAAGTGAAGGCAAGACAGTGAAATGGGTATTCGATCAATTCCCAGCGGGAGCAGATCAAGAGTTTGCGAACCAAGTGGAAAAATACTATGCAGGAAAATTAACGGGCGAGGGCTTGTTAGAAGCACTTCAGAATGTTTGGATGACTGCGGTTAAAAAATAATCGTATGGCTATGGAGGCTGCTTCTCGAATATTCGTTAAGCGGCCTCTTCCTGTTTTGTAGAAATGGATAAGAGGTGAAACCATTGAAGAAAAGTGTAAAGAGAAATTTAATAGCGGCAGCTTTTATTGTTCCATCATTATTCATCTTTATAAATGTAGTCATCATTCCATTCGTCATGGGGATTGTTTATTCTTTTACAGATTGGGATGGGTTTCAATTCGCGGGTTCTAAATTTGTAGGCTTCCAAAACTATGTGCAGGTGTTTCAAGATTCAGATTTTCTTACATCATTCGGCCTGACATTTAAATATGCAGTATGCATGATTATTCTCGTTAACGTTATAGGACTTTCATTGGCGATGCTTGTGACTTCCAAAATAAAGTCGCGTAATCTCTTACGCTCAATCTATTTCCTGCCGAACTTGATCGGTGGTTTGATCCTAGGTTTTATCTGGAAGTTCGTATTCACGAAATTCTTCGTACAGGTTGGAGAAGTGCTTGGTAATAGCTCAATCTTCTTTAATTGGTTGGATGATCCGACTGCTTCCTTCTGGGCGCTGGTCTTCGTAGGAACATGGCAAATGGCCGGCTACGTCATGATCATCTACATCGCAGCTATTCAAGGTGTTTCGGATGAGGTATTGGAGGCAGCTGATATGGATGGCGCAGGCGGATGGATGCGATTCCGCAAAATTATGTTCCCATTGATTATGCCAGCCTTCACGATCAGCTTGTTCTTGACTCTGTCGAATGCATTCAAACAATATGATACCAATATCTCGCTAACGAACGGTGGTCCTTACGGTACAACCGAGCTTGTTGCAATGAATATCTTTAAAACCGCGTTTAGTATGAATCAATATTCGCTCGCGCAAGCCAAGGCGATTATCTTCTTCCTCGTCATCTTAGTTGTGACGGTTACGCAGGTCGTTATCTCGAAGAAAAGGGAGGTTGAACAATAATGAAACGTCGCAATAGATCATCTTCTATATTGCTTGAAGTTATCGCTTGGGTTAGTGGACTTCTCATGCTGCTACCTATCTATATTATGCTTGTGAATTCGTTCAAAGGACGTAGCGAGATATTCACAGATACGTTCGGCCTACCGGAATCTTTTTCTTTCGAGTACTATGCTGCGGCAATGGACAAGATGAACTTTTTGTCAGCATTTAAAAACTCGCTCTTAGTCTCTATCATTAGTATCGGTCTTATTATTATCTTCTCATCGATGACATCCTGGATGCTTGTTCGCCTGAAGAATAAGTTGTCGAATGGAATTCTCCTCTTATTTGTAGGTACAATGCTCATCCCGTTCCAATCGGTGATGATCCCGTTAATGCAATATTTGAACAAATGGGATATTCCATCCCTTCATTTCTCTATGATTAATACACATTATGGCCTAATTTTCATGTATATCGGATTTGGGCTAAGTATGTCGGTCTTCCTCTATCATGGTTTTATTAAAGGGGTACCGATTGCTCTTGAAGAAGCGGCGATGATAGAGGGCTGTAATACGTGGCAGACATTCTGGAAGGTTGTATTCCCAATGCTTACGCCAATTACGATGACTGTAGGAATCTTAAATCTATTGTGGATTTGGAATGACTATTTACTTCCATCCTTGACCTTAACAAGCCCAGCGCTTCGTACCATTCCATTGTCAACCTTCTTCTTCTTCGGAGAATTTACAATTCAGTGGAACCTTGCAATGGCAGGACTTGTCGTATCGATCATTCCGGTTATTATCTTTTATCTGTTCGCACAGAAATACATTATTAAAGGCGTTATGGCAGGTGCAGTGAAATAAAATTGGATGAGGGGACCTTCATATGAAGTCGGACTGGATTATTGAGAATCATCGGGATATGCAAGACCTCGGCGTTAGTGAGAGTATTTTTAATGTGGCTAATGGTTATGTAGGTGTTCGAGGTAATTTTGAAGAAGGTTATGAAGGTGACGAGCCAACGGTTCGTGGAACATATATAAATGCATTTTATGATATTACACCGATTCTATATGGGGAGAGCGCGTATGGCTTTCCCGATACACAACAAAAGCTTGTGAATGTGATGGATGTACAGGATGTGACCATTCATATTGGGGAGGAGAAGTTCAGTCTTTTCACAGGAACGGTCGTATCTGGGCGGCGTTATCTCGATATGCGCGAAGGTAAGTACGTACGGCACGTGCACTGGATTTCACCACAAGGTAAAGAGGCCGAAATTTCATTCACACGCATGGCGTCATTGACAACACTCGAATTGTTCACGATAGATATTGAGGTAACTCGTATCAATTGTCAGGATGAAGTGACGATTACCTCTGGCGTGAATGGCGATGTGAGTAACTATACGAATTCGAAGGACCCTCGTGTTGCATCGGGTCATGCCAAGCTATTGGATATGAAGAATATCGAGGTGTTCGACGAGACCTCCTTACAAATCGTGCTTGAGACAAATACGTCGAAGCTACAAGTGGCGGCAACAACAGTTCATCAGACAACGCCTGCGGTGAACGGTGAACTGATCAAGGGTGAGAAAAGTGTAATGGTGCGGTATGCGTTCCCAGCCGGTAAAGATATTGTTCAATTCACAAAATTCAACGTATTTACAGATACACGTCGACACGAAGATCCAGCTGCTCACGGACGTGAGTTGATGGCTTTGGTATTAACGCAAGGGATTCAAGCGGCTTACATGGCACAAGAAGTATATTTACAACATTTTTGGGAAATTGCAAATATCGAGATCCAAGGTGATGAGGTACTTGAGCAAGGTCTTCGATATAACGTATATCAGTTGCTGCAATCTGTGGGCAAAGATAAATACAGTAACATCGCAGCCAAAGGCTTAAGCGGTGAGGGCTACGAGGGACATTATTTCTGGGATACCGAAATCTATATCCTGCCGTTCTTCATCCTCTGTCAGCCAGAGCTGGCGAAGCAGTTGCTTCGTTACCGTTATACGATTCTAGGCGAAGCGAAGAAGCGTGCGCTAGAGCTAGGCCACAAGAAGGGGGCCGCTTACGCATGGCGTACCATTACAGGGGAAGAGTGCTCGGGGTACTTCCCAGCCGGTACGGCACAGTATCATATTAATGGTGATATTGCTTATACGTATATTCAATATTATCTCGCGACAGGCGATAAAGATTTCATTGCGGAATTCGGTGCGGAAGTCGTATTTGAAACTGCAAGAACTTGGATGGAGCTAGGTCATTATCATGAAGGTCTATTCAAGATTGATGATGTAACAGGTCCGGATGAGTATACGGCCATCGTAAACAATAACTATTACACGAATGTACTTGCAAAATATAATCTAGAGTGGGCTGCATCGTGGTATAAGCAGCTGGCAGAAACTCATCCTGCGGCATGGGAAGCTTTGTGTAGTCGCATTGGCTTAACAACAGATGAGATTACAGCATTTGAAGAAGCGGCTGCGAAGATGTATCTGCCTTTCGATGAGAAGTTGAACATTCATGCACAAGATGATTCTTTCTTAGCGAAGAAGGTGTGGGATTTCGAGAACACACCGGAAGAAAAACACCCACTGTTGCTTCACTATCACCCGCTACACATCTATCGTCATCAGGTGTTGAAGCAGGCTGATACGGTGCTGGCGCATTTCTTGCTCGAGGATGGCATTTCAACCGATGTCTTGCGGAACTCCTACGATTATTACGAGAAGCTGACAACTCATGATTCGTCCTTATCCTGCGCGATCTATAGCATCATGGCTTCGAAGTTAGGTTACTCGGACAAGGCGTACGATTATTTCATTGAAACGGCACGAATGGATTTGGATAACACTCATGGCAACACGAAAGACGGATTGCATATGGCGAACATGGGTGGTACATGGATGTCGATCGTCTATGGCTTCTCGGGTGTGCGGATCAAGGATGATCATTTGGCATTGAACCCGACATTGCCGAAGCAATGGAAGGGATACACCTTCACGATGCGTTACCGTCAAGCGACGATTACCGTGGAAGTGAACCATTTGAAGACGCAATTAATCGTGGATGCACAAGAGCTGATTCATATCAAAGTAATGGAGAAGCGCTTCAAGATTCCAATGGGCAAGACAATCATCACGGTATAATATATATCCTTACAATTGAAATCCGAAGCGGCATGGGAAATTCCCCATGTCGCTTTATGTTAGATTAATCGTGACTTTTTCACTTTTCTTATATTAATTAATTTCAACCGCTAAATGAACAGCTGAACATCACTCTCCAAAGCATCTCTTAAATACGCCGCAGCATCGATAATCTCGACCTCTGGCAGCAGTTCTTCTGTTTTAAAGCCCATGATTTCGACGGAGAGCTTACAGGCATAGAACTTGATGTTTTTTTTACGAGCTCCTTTAAGAAAATGAATCAGCTTCGGCGCGCCTTGCTCCTCCATCATCTCCTCTAGCATCATCCGGCCCAGCCCGCTAAAATTCAAATGGGAGAGTGGCAGCTGCCCAGGACCCTTTGGCGTAATGACATCCATCAGCTTCTCATAAATACTCTTATCCTCTAGCGTCATCTTCTCCGGATCACGCACCAGAAACAAACCCCAGAAAGAGAAAAACATCGTAACCTCTACATCAATATCTCTCGCGGCATTCGCTAAGATCAATCCCGCCATGGCTTTGTCGTATTCTCCGCTGAACATTAGCAGATTTATTTTTTTGCTCACCTGATAATCCTCCCGTTACTTGTTTTGATTTATAAGAAAGTATAAGTTTCACGATATACGTTATCCTTATAATTCTCGCATAAACGCTTAGCGTCCTTAAGAGGACGCCGAAGGCGTTTTAGCTTGGAATGTCATTAGTATGGTTATGGAGGGGAGAAGTATGCGAAAGGAGCTTCTGAAATTTATAAAAAAAGCCCCCTTGCGGGAGCTTCATCACCTTTATTATGTTGCCTAGCCTCTACTACTGTACTTCAGAATCTTTAGATTCTGGATCTAAGGTGCTGCGGATGTCATGGTAACGGGCAGAAAGCCAAATACTTCCGGTAAATAATACGATGAGTCCAAGAACGATAGAAAATCGCCAGTCGCCTGCTTTGAAGTTCAGCTGAAGTACCGTTAGTACAAGCGAAACCTGGGTCCAGACCAGTGTTCTTTTGCGAAAAGCCGCAATATCTCCAGTCATCTTTGGGATATTCCGAATGATCAAATAGGCAATAACTGCGAGAATAAGCGCAAATATAGCGGTTACGGCTAATTCAGAAGAGGATAGGACATGCATGGTCTCAGGCATCCTTTCGGCTTGCAAAAGTTAGGATTCAAAAAAGGTGAACAATTATTTCTTGAAGATACCTAGCGGAGCTCCGATCGGTAAGAAAGTGCGTCCGAAGTGAGCGTTTAGTACAGAAGCGCCACATCCGTATAAGGACACGATACCAATCCCAAGTTCAGCACAAGCAGCAAGCTTATGGAAGAATTCTGGAGCGATACCAAAGGAATCGAAGGTTAGTCCAATAAAGAGGAAATCTATCAATACAAAAATGATAAGCAAAACTCTATTAGCCTCAACCGCGCCAATGGTCATAAAGATTGTAAAGATCAAGTAACCCAGAAATACAAATCCGAGCTGCTTAGGATCTACAGCCTCTGCAAGCGTTGGGCCGAATACGCCGAGCTTGATCAGCCAGCTGCTGGCCATCCCGAACCAAAAGAAAGCGTAGGCGCCAAATGCGGTCATACCAAAGGTGTTGTTGTGCTTAGCATCTTGAATTGCGGCAAATAGTTGAGCGAATGCTCCCAGGAAAATAGCCCAAGGAATGACGTAGCTAAGTCCTGTTGTAAGTTCAAGCTTCTGGGAAGAAGCGACCAATGTGACAATAGCCAGTCCGAATAGCCCGATGGCGCTAGGGTCTGCGGTGACGATTTTGACAGATTGGGTGTTAGGGGATTGCGCTGACATGACAGTAAAAGCCTCCATTATTATATATAGTTTTACGCTCTTAAAAACAGCACTCAACGAGCGCTGTTCATAGGCTTGCCTATCATATCATATCGGTATGTGCTTGCCTATAAAACAGCGCTCATTTTTTGTTGTAAAAGGGTGGCCTTTTGTCCAATAAGAGGTTATTTACATTCTTATCTTCAATGAAGAAACCTTTTAGCCAAACAAACCGAGGTATTATGTCAAGATTAGACATTATATGCAGTGATAATCTTCACAATCTGTTGAAAATTGATGTATAATAGTCAGTGATAATTATTATCAAGTCATAATGTAAAGGCGGTAAGCTTGAAGTGAACAAATGGACATTATTTACGAAGGCGACCCGGTTTTGGAGTTTTTCTGTTATGCTCATCCCGATTGTTTTAGGTACAGTTGGGGCATATGTATGGGAAAGGTCATTTCATCCGGTCTTATTTATTCTAACCTTAATAGGAGCGATTTCAGCGCATCTGTTCTCCAATATGGTGAATGATCTGTGGGATTATCGCAATGGAACAGATACAGAGGCGAAGAATTCCGCTGGTGAAATCAGCACAAACTCCGGGCTACTGACAGGTGGAATCCTCTCGGAGTCTTTTTATGCAACAATGACCTGGAGTATGTTGGCGATTGCCCTCATCTGTGGTGGAATCCTAAGTATATATAGCGGCTGGAATATCCTCTGGTTTGTACTTGTAGGTGCTTTAATCGCTTATTTCTATGTGGCCCCACCCCTGCGGTATGGCTATCGCGGCAAAGGTTACAGTGAGATGGCTATTTTTATAGCTTTTGGGATTATGCCTGTGTTAGGTTCCTTTTTCGTACAAACCGGTCATTTTAGCATGAAGCCTGTCATTCTTTCATTGCCGGTTGGATTCTTGACTACATTGCTGTTGTTTAATCATCATTTCTTACATTGGAAAGCAGACGAGCAGGCTGGGAAACTTACGCTTGTTGTAGTGTGGGGTGAACAGAAGGCGCTTGTCTTCTCGCGTGTGCTTCTCTTCACCGGTTATGCTTCTGTGGTGATCTGTGTGCTGATGGGCGTACTTCCAGTTTATGCACTATTGGCCTTGGTTACAGCCTTCTGGCCGATTCGTATTTATCGTGGACTGAAGCCGCATAATGCTTCACCAGCCTATATCCCGCTCATGGGTGCTTCACAAAAAGCCTCCGTTCGTTGCGGAGTAGTGATGGCAGCAACCTTACTAATTCAAGGATTATTCTAAAAATATAAGAATATATAGGTTTCACGCTATACATTATCCTTATATTTCTCGCATAAACGCTTACCGTCCATTAGGGACGCTGAAGGCGTTTTTGCTTGTACTAATAATTACCATACAGAAGGAGTGAGCTTTCATGGAAAAGAAGGACAAGGAACTGCTGAAGGAAGAACAAAACGTTAAAGGCAATCAAATGGTGCTTGGAGATTTCCACTCCATTTTAGAAGAAGGAAAGGTCTGGAAGACAGGTGGATTTACACTGCCTGATGGATCCTTTTGGGCTTATCGTGAACCGGAAGCGGTAGTTATCGTTCGAAATGATACGCTGTATGTACGTGCGAAATTATCTCGTGAGAACCATCAAGTACAAATACTAGACAATGCTAAGCATATGTATTACTCCGCGGAGCCAGTGGTAATTCCTGAGGCCGGAGAGATTAGCTTCGAGCTGCAAATTCGTAGCCGTACACAAGGAACAGCACCTGGTGATTTGTACGACGGATATGTATCACTGAACTTGCTTGATTTTACAACAGGTGCGGCGCTAGACTTTTTTGCGGGAAATGATAAATATGCTAGTGTATATGGTATTTTGCCGTTCCCGGGGGTACAGGTACCAGAGAGCAAAGGGACGAAATATTTCTGCATTTTTAAAGAAGATACGGATTTCAAACCACGTGAATTTAATACCTACCGCATTACGTACCACCGTGGCAATGATGAGGCTGTATTCTATTTAAATGGTAAAGAAGTACGTCGTGAGAGAAATATTCCGATTAAATTCAACAACTTTACAGTGGCGCTCGGAATTATGACGGAGAAGGATCTGAGTCCTGAAGGCAGTGTGTCTGTGCATGGACAAACGGTTATTGCAGAATGGTCCCCAGTGAAGATTACAACGACTGAACAGTAATACCTTGCAGGCTCAATTGATAAATAAGGGTGTATGGTGTGAATATTAAAAGCTTTCTAAGATTTGTGGAGCTGCCGACAAAAGTAGCCAGTATGATCCCCTTTCTAATGGGAACGCTGTATGCTTTATATCGGTTTGAGGATTTTTATGTGTTGCGTTTTGGTTTGATGTTCGTTTCCCTGCTTAGCTTTGATATGGCAACGACGGCGATTAACAACTATTACGATTTCAAAAAAGCTTCCAAAACCCACGGCTACGGCTATGAGACACATAATGCGATTGTTCATTTTAAGCTAAAAGAGCGCACCGTCGTGGCAACGATTGTTATTTTGCTGGCGCTGGCAGCTGGGGGCGGGATTGCGCTTGTCACTCAGACGGGTTTGCTTGTCTTTTTGCTGGGTGGACTGTCGTTCTTGATCGGTATCCTTTATTCGTTCGGGCCGATTCCCATCTCGCGGATGCCGTTAGGTGAGCTGTTCTCCGGTTTGTTTATGGGCTTTGTTATTATTTTTATCTCTGCCTATATCCATACGGATGAGCATGTGGTTTCCCTGCTGCTTCAGAACGGCTGGGTCAGCTTGAATATCAACATCGTGGAAGTGCTGTACCTGTTCTGGTTCTCTGTTCCCGCCATTCTGGGGATCGCAGGGATTATGCTCGCTAATAATATTTGTGATATTGATGAGGATGTGGAGAATCGCAGGTACACGCTTCCGGTGTACATTGGCCGGCGCAATGCACTGGTGTTGTTTAAATATCTCTACTACGTCTCTTATCTGGATCTTGTAGTGCTGCTGATCTTGGGGATTAACCCTATTCTGGTTCTGTTGATTCTACTTACACTGATCCCGCTGCACCGAAATATTGATTTGTTCACACAGAAGCAGGAGAAGGCGAGTACCTTTATTCTTGCCGTTAAAAATTTCGTGTTGATGAACGCGGCGCGTATTGCTGTGCTTGGTGGGGCTGTGCTGTTAAATATGATCATTTAATTTTTCCACTGGAGTAAAAAGCAGTATCTATCGGAGTCGAATCTCCTTTGGGTGCTGCTTTTTTGCTCGCTGACTGTACTTTTCTATTAGTGATGAGTTTCATTCTATGATAAGGTGTCTTAAAGTATAGTAACTAATCCAAGGGAAGAGGTGTGCCATTATGGTACAAAAACTTCGGTGGGGAATCATAGGCTGTGCGCAGATTGCGACGGGTTCAGTGATGCCAGCTATCATGAATTCAGATTCGGGAGTGATTGCAGCGATAGCGAGTCGTGGCTTGGAAAAAAGCAGCGCTGTAGCCGCAGAATTCGGAATAGAGAAAGCATATGGCGGTTACGAAGAGTTACTTGCGGATAAAGAAATTGATGCGGTGTATGTTCCGCTCCCTAATCATCTCCATCGTGAATGGGTGATCCGAGCGGCAGAAGCAGGTAAACATGTATTATGTGAGAAACCGATCGCACTGAACAGTGCAGAGGCTGCAGAGATGGTGAAAGCATGCAACGATGCAGGCGTTCACTTAGCAGAAGCGTATATGTATCGGCATCATCCACGGATTGCTGAGCTTCAGGACATTATCGCTAGCGGCGAAATCGGAGAATTACGCTCGATTCGAGGCACGTTTACTTACAATGATGCTACGGACACTTCAAATATTCGTTTTAAATCGGCTTGGGGTGGCGGCTCGCTTTATGATGTTGGCTGTTATCCGTTAAGCGCGGCACGACTGTTGTTTGGGACGGAGCCGGAAGCTGTGACCGTGCATGCGAAGTTCTCCCCTGAACATGATAATGTAGATATGATGGCTTCAGGGCTGGTAGAGTTTCCAAATGGTTTAAGCTTGATCTTTGATTGCGGAATGTGGGCATATAACCGCCAGCTCTTGGAGATTCTTGGGACTGAGGGACGAATTGAGGTGCCTATGCCTTTCAACGCTAGAGACGAGGATGCGGAATTCTTTGTGTACACCGGCGATGAGGTGAGACGGGTCGATGCCACAGGAGCTAATCCTTACATTCGGCAGGTGGATGATTTTGCAGCCGCTGTGTTTACAGGAAAGAGACTCATTGCACCGGAGGATCCGGTGCTAAGTATGCGGCTGGTTGAAACCTGCCTTGCTTCAGCTAAACAACGGCAAAGAATTAGCATGCTGTAATAGCAGGATTTAATATTGATGTACGCAAAAAAACCTCCGGCTTTCTGCTATAAGCAGATGCCGGAGGTTTTTTAAATTATAAGAAAGTATAAGTTTCACGTTATACATTATCCCTATATTTCTCGCATAAACGCTTACCGTCCTTTAGGGACGCCGAAGGCGTTTTTGCTTGCGTGATCAGCTTTTAAACTGTGCTCAAGAGAATATCATCTTCGTCATCATCGCTATTAAAGGCTTCGCGGTCAAATTCACCTTCGGAATTAGCCACCAACAGAGCGGTTACAGCTGTCCCTGTTGCATTTACAGCGGTACGACCCATATCGATGAGCGCTTCTACACCCGCAACGATAGCGATTCCTTCAAGTGGCAGACCAAGAGCGGTTAAGACTACCGTAGTGGAGATTACTGCGGGTCCAGGTACGCCAGCTACACCAATAGAAGAAATAATACTTACTAAGACCAGCGTAATGTAGTCGGTCCAGTTGAGATCAATCCCGAATACTTGCGCGGTAAACACAGCCACAATCGCCGGCCAAA
Source organism: Paenibacillus etheri (assembly GCF_001012825.1). Taxonomy (GTDB): domain Bacteria; phylum Bacillota; class Bacilli; order Paenibacillales; family Paenibacillaceae; genus Paenibacillus_AQ; species Paenibacillus_AQ etheri. Next base: position 286,135 of record NZ_LCZJ02000037.1, on the reverse strand, counting down.
TTCCGCCGCACGCATTAAAGTTGACCGATGCTCCTAACGGCGCAATAAAGCTCGCGATCCGCGGGGAGACATGAAGGCGTTTCGTAATGACTTCGAGATTGACAGGAAGTGTTGCATAGCTACTTCTGGTCGTGAAGGCGACGGTAATGGTTGGATAGATTTTGCGGAGGAAACGAATTGGATTCACCTTCGCTACCAATAGAACTAATCCACCAAAGATAAGAACAAAATGTATAATCATTGCGACATATGAGGTAATGATTACGCTGCCCAGCTCCTGCAACGTTTCCCAGCCATAACGCGCGGTAATTCCCGCAATCAGCGCAAATACACCGTAAGGCGTCAGGCGAATAATGAATTTCACGACCTGATGCAGCACCAGTGTCAGTGATTCAATAAGATCACGTACAGGTTTCACGGCTTCTGGTTTCTTAGAGCCAATCTTGATTATAGCTACAGCTAGGAAGATAGCGAAAATGAGTAGAGGTACAACCTTACCTGTAGCAGCTTCATTCACAGGGTTAGATGGAACAAGGTCCAGAATAACCTGTGAGAAGGTCGGGATTTCCCGGGCGGCGAAATCTGCAGGTACGTCCTGCTGTATCCCTTGACCAGGATTGAACAGCAACGCAACCGAGAGGCCAATAATAGAAGCGATCCCCGTCGTGCCGAGGAACCAAGCGAAAGTTTTGATCCCTATTTTGCGCAGATATTCCAGATTAGTTAAGGAAGAAATGCTGTTCAATACGAGTACGAATACTAAAGGGATGACGAGCATGCGAATCAAGCTGACATAAATACTGCCGAACGTGCTAATGGCTTTGGTCTCTAAATCGAAGTATTGAAAGAATATTCCGGCAATAAGTCCGATGCCAAGTCCGATGAGTACCCGGGTACCAAATCCAATTCGTTTACGTGCCAGTAGAAACAAAATTGCAAAAACAAATATGGAAGCAACAAATCCATACCAGTTCGTTTCAATGGCGGATAACAAGTTGTTATCTATGTTCACTACCAATACCCCCTTAAACCTAGTTTTTTAATGTGATTAATCCTATTGAGAACAATCTATATACAATTTATAGTAAAGTCAATGTAATAATATGTTAAAAATAATCAATTCCGATAAAAACCATGTGAAAAATAAAATTCGATTGACAAGGGACCTCAGCATGAATAATATGGAACTTAATTGTTAGACAATTAGAATCGACTGGACAGCCGGAGATTCAACGAAAGACGCTTAGTTAGGCGTCTCGTTGAGTCTCTTTTTTATTTTAGAGAAGGGAGAGGTAATGGGGGTAAGGTACAAAAATGTAGTGAAGTGGCATGGATCTACTGGACAGCCAGAGATTCAACAGGTACGTAATACGTGCCGTGCCCGGGTCTTATTTTATTTGAAAAGGATGGTACACATTATGAAAAAACTTACGATATCTTTGGTTGCTGCAACTGTCGTCTTCTCCGCCCTGACGTATGCCGCAGTATCCGCCAATAAAAAGACAGCAGAGGCAGCATCCATTGAAGCAAGGAGTAATACAGCAGTATCCGTTTCTGCAGCAGCTGCACCTGTAGCTACTTCTGCAGCCGTAGTCGTTGTTCAGGCAGAAGCCACTTCGGCTCCCGTTACAGAAACGATTCAACCGGAATCTTCAGCTCCAGCAGTGAAGAATGTCTCCGCAGAAGCGACCGCTGCTCCAGATGCCACGGTTCATTCAACGACGAAGAACGTTGCTTCAGCCGCTCCAGCAGTGGGTGAAGATCAGCTTAAGGCGACTGCAGCTCCAGCCGCGGAGACCGCTAAGGCAGCTACAACTACAACCACGGTAGCTGCGACTGTCAAAACGCAAACTCAAACAGCTACACCGGTTTCAACGGCTGCACCTACGACGGCTCCCAAAGCAATCATAACTGCCAAAGCAGCTCAACCGGCATCTGCTCCTGTCGTATCTGCTCAGCCTAAGGCCACTTCGGCTCCTGTGGTAACGGCAACGGAAGCACCTTCGAAATCGAAATCCATTACCTTCTCTACAACTGAGGTGGTTAAAGCGACAGCCGCTCCGGTAGTTGAGTTTGCCCAACCGAAGACAGCGTCTTCTGCACCTGCATCCTCCACGATCAGCGCACCAGCAACTGCTCCAGCAGAAAGTGTTCAGGCACCCGCACCCGCCGCTGAGGAAGAGGTTTGTCCTTGATGAGCGGCAGGCTCATTCAGGATTCCCTTCAGCCACCCATCACATAAACCTATTTAAGGCGAGGTGCACATAATGATAAAACCATTGCGATTCAAAAAAATTGTAACGCTGCTTCTAGCAGCTTCCCTACTTGTCCTGCCTCTTCAGGCAGGCAGAGCTTATGCTGAAACGGATAGCGCAGAAGCGCTAACCTCTTCATCATCCAAAGGTGTGAGCCACTTTGATTATTTCAATCATGTATATGACCGTCTGAATGATCCTAACCATGTATTTAAAACGGCAACCTATGAGGATATCGTTCATCTTTTTGAGAGTGAAGGCACTTACGCTGTCCTGGTCGGCGGTGCTTGGAGCGAGAATACACAGGCCGATATCGGCTTTATCAATGAGGTAGCTAAGGAGTATGGCATCTCTACGATTTATAACTTTGATACTAAGCTGGACGGTGATACGCTCCAGATTGCAGACAGCAATAATAAATTTGCTTACAAATACGTTGACCTGGTAAATAAATATTTGAAGAATTTAAATCTGTCCTCCAAAGATGTTCCAGAACGCAATGTCAGCTATACCAATAAAAACGGGGAAATCGTAACGGCTAATAAGATCAAATCTTCATTCCTATTGGTATACAACAAGGATCACAAGGATGCACAAGGAAATATCGCTCCTGTTGTATCCTATCTGGATAAAAGCTACTCGTGGAATGAGTTCCTGACGAACGGAACACTTGATGCTGCGAAGGTTAATGCGTATAAAGCATCAGTAAGAGAGGTACTTAGTGCCGCTTCTGGGTATAGCACGATCGATGAATCTGCTTATATCAAGGCGGCATTTAACAAGAACTACGAAGGCGAAAATGAGGGCAAACCTACGATCTTCAACGAATCGGACGGTACGCTCGTGTATGAACATGTGACCTATCATCAGCTGAAGCAAATTTTGGCGAGTGATGGCAACTATGCGATTTTGTTAGGTGGCTCATGGTGCCCCAACACGCAAGCGGTTATTAAATATATTAACGAGTATGCCAAAAAACATAATATCGCTAAGGTCTACCTCTTCGATACGAAGCTCGACTCTGGGGTGACGGTTGCTGAACCAAGCAACAACAGCGGCACCAAGGGAAATGCCAATCCGCACAATAATAATGAGCTTCAGATTAGAACAACCAATCACCCATATGCGAAGTTGTATGTTGATCTGGTCCGTACTTATCTGACTAATATCAAGACCGAGAACAATACAGCAGCCAAACCATCTGTGATTAGTTATGTGAATGAGCTTGGAGACACCGTGATTGGAGACAGACTTCAGGTTCCATATCTGTTCACGTACAACAAGGACAACAAAGATGCAGGCGGCAATAATGCACCTATTCTAGGGCATATTGAGCTTATGTACAGCTGGACGAACATCCAACCGGATTACGTGCAGGCGAATTACCCTGTCGGAGCTAGATACACTAACACTACAACAGCTCTGGATAAGCTATTCGCTAAACTGGAAGCTGTACCTGCTGGACTTACAGGTGTAGCGCCTACTACAGCAGACAGTAAGGATGGGCAGATCTTGGGCACAAGTTCAGCCTTGGAGTATAAGCTTGCTGGGGATGAGGCATATACGCCAGTATCAGGATCAGCGATTACAGGGCTTGAGCCTGGTGTCTATAAGGTAAGATATGCGGCTACATCAGGATATCAAGGGCCAACGTCCGCAGCGGGCGCAACGATCATTCCTTATAATGCTGGCGAAGACGTAAGTGTGGAGGTGCCTGCTTATATCCATCAACAAGCAGCTCCAACAGGTCTATTAGGCGTAGCTCCAACTTCTGAAGCTAACGATGATGGGCAAATTACGGGCTCAGCTGAAGGGCAGGAGTATAAGGGTGTTGGAGAAGCTGATTATAAGCCGGTAACAGGCGTAGCCATCACAGGTCTTACTCCGGGCTTTTATAATGTGCGATATGCGGCGAAAGAAGGATACAGCGCAGGTAAAGATGCTACTGTTGAAGTTCCGGCCTATGGCGAGCAAGCAGCTCCTGTAGGGCTAGTGGGCGTAGCGCCGACTACTGCAGCCAATAATGACGGTAAAATCACAGGGACTACGAAAGCTTTGGAATATAGGCTATCAACGGTTACCGATTATGTCTATGCAACAGATGAAGAGATCGTTGGACTGTTACCGGGGGTGTATCAAGTAAGATACGCAGCTAAAGAGGGATTTAATGCGGGCAGAGCAGCAGAAGTGATCGTTCCAGCATTCACTGCAGAGCAAGCAGCGCCATCCGGGTTGCAGGGTGTAGCCCCTACCTCTACAGCGAACAATGATGGGAAAATTACGGGAACCACGACAACCTTAGAATATAAGCTGTCCAGTGTGACTAATTATGTGTATGCACCAGATAAAGAGATTACAGGACTAATACCAGGTACGTATCAAGTGCGATATGCAGCGAAAGAAGGTTATAAAGCAAGTCCAGTAACCGCTATCGTTGTCCCTGCTTATGTATCTATTTCAGACCCAGGAACAAGTGGACCGGGCGGCAGCAGTAATCCTGCGCCGAGCACGACCACACCAACAGCAAGCCCTCAACTGGTTGCTACAACAACAACCGGAGACACTGTGAATTTATCATCAACAGCAGTAACCAAAACGGATAAAACCACAGGAGTAACCACAGCAACAATCACAAAAGAAGTTGCTACCGAGCTTGTGAATCTTGCAAAAAAGGCAGAAGCAGATGGGAAGAAAGCTGTACTGGAGATTAAAGTTGCAGCTACTTCTGAAACCAAAACAGCCGAACTTACCCTATCGAGAAGCATAATTAACGAGTTGGTCTCTGGTACAAAGGCCAGGATTACAATTTATTATGAGAATGTAGGTACGATTACGCTCGATGCCAAATCTTTGGTAAGTATCAATGCAGCTTCGGATGCAACGGATATTGTCATAACCATCGCTAAGGTTTCGTTAACGGCAGAAGGTAAGGCTGTTCTCGGCGACAGACCCGTTTATGATTTGTCGGTAAAAGCTGGCCAGAGTACCATTTCCACCTTTGGTGGGGGCAGTGTCCATATCAGTGTGCCGTATAGACTGCAAGCGGGGGAACAGAAAGATGCGGTCATCGTATACCATATCAATACCTCCGGAAGCTTGGAGAATGTACGCGGGAATTATAACGCTGCCAAGGGAACTGTGGATTTTGTTACCACGCATTTCTCCCAATATATTATTGGATATAACAAGGTGATCTTTGCGGATGTTTCGGACACCTCATGGTATAGCAGTGCAGTAGGTTATCTTGCAGCACGTAGCATTACATCCGGTACGGATGCAGAACATTACAGTCCAGATGCCGCAATATCAAGAGGTCAATTCATAGTCTTGCTCTTGAATGCTTATGGCATCACACCGGATGCTACCGCAACTGATAATTTTACGGATGCGGGCAATACGTATTACACGAACTATCTCGCGACTGCTAAGCGTCTTGGGGTAGCTACAGGTTCAGGGGATAATCAATTCCAACCAGAGGTTCAGATCACTAGACAGGAGCTATTTACACTCTTGTACCGTTCGCTTGTAGCGCTGGGTGAATTGCCATCCGAGAAGAAGAAGAATGTAGCTCTTTCTGATTTTAGTGATGCAGGGGAGATTGCTGGCTATGCACAGGAAGCTCTTCAGGCGCTGGTGGAAAGAGGTGTAGTGACCGGATCGAATAGCAAGTTGAGTCCTAAAGACGTCACTACAAGAGCGCAAGCGGCACAGGTCATTTATAATCTGCTGTCGAGATAATTAGGTAGTAGCTGAATTATATCTAACCCCCCTGTACTCAAACAGGGGGGTTCTAATGTTAAAATGTAATGCATATTTTTCCGAAGGTTGAACCCTTAGCCAAGTATTGCAATGCTTCAATAGAATGTTCAAATGGATACACAGAGTCAATGATCGGGCGAAGTCCATTTTGTTCGACCGCACGGTTCATCGTCTCAAACATGTCCCGGCTCCCAACATTGATGGCTTGAAGGCGCGCTTTTCTCAGAATGGCAGGGATGATTTCAAAGCCTTCCACTTGGAATCCCGACAGACCGCCTACCAGACTGATTCTACCACCCACCCGCAGCGCCCCGATTGACTTATTTAATGTGGAAGATCCACCGAGATCAACAATATGGTCTGCTCCGCGTCCTCCTGTCAGCTCAAGAACAGCCTTATCCCATTCGGGGGTGTTTAAATAATTGACACCAAAATCCGCTCCCAATCCTTTGGCCCGCTTAAGCTTCTCATCGCTGCTTGATGTGATGATCACCCGTGCGCCGTGAAGCTTGGCAAATTGAAGCGCGAATAGTGAAACTCCACCGGTTCCTTGAATCACTACAGTCTCTCCAGCTTTCACCGTACCTTCTTCAACAATAGCATGCCATGCTGTAACACCTGCACAAGGAAGTGTTGCCGCTTCTTCATCTGTCAATAGATCTGGCACACGAACCAATCCCTCCTCGGGAAGCACAACATATTCTGCAAGCAGCCCATCAAGCGGACTTCCTAGCGAGCTCATCCAATTTTCTTGTGTAGGTTCTCCCGAAATCCAGCTTTGAGTAAAAATACCGCTTACCCGATCACCAATCTTGAATCTGGACGTATACTCACCTAAGGCGACAACTTCACCAACACCGTCTGATACCGGAATTAATGGAGCGTTCAAAATCGGGTTATAAAAGCCATCAATTACACCTAAATCCCTAGCGTTAAGGGAAACTGCCCGCATTTTTATACGAACTTCGCCAGAACCAGGATTAGGAATTGGACGTTCGGCTACCTTCAGTTGATCTAGGCCAAATTCACTTTGAATTTCGTATACTTTCATGCGCAATCTCTCCTTTTTGAAGTGCATAGACATACAATAATCCATAAATTATCCTTAAGTAAGGAGGCACTTTATAGTGTCCAGGGAACCCAAAAGTGCATAGGAGGACTTCATATGAACCATCCATTTTCGACGAATGCTGTAGAGCCTGATATCTCGTTATCGATTTGCGGGTACAGTAAGGTCCTTGATATTATCTCTAATAAATGGACAGCTTTGGTCATCTATGCCATGGAGGATGGAATCATTCGTTACAGTGATATCAGAAGACGAATCGAGGGTGTCTCTAAAAAAATGCTAACTCAAACTTTGCGGCAACTGGAACGAGATGGGTTGGTAAAGCGTGAGATTACACCATCCGTTCCACCCATCGTAGAGTATTCTCTAACGCCTCTAGGGGTATCTTTACTTGAACCTATGAGAGCGTTAAATCAGTGGACGAGTAAAAATTATGAATTGGTTGAACAGGCCAGAGCTTCATATGATCAAGTAGATCAAGCGGAATAACTTGCGAGGGATGATCCCTACAAGCTCAGGGAGAACCAAGGGTTCTCCCTTTTGTGATGAAGATGGTATTAGAATTCATAGATATAAGATAAGTGAGTTAAATTATGGAGTGGGATTCAGTTGAATGATACAATAATTGTAATTTTATGAATTAGTAATTTTTAACATCGTCAATTAGTCGCTAGAGAGGGGATTAGGATATGGGCCTTGCTGATGATCCAGTCATTGCGATTTCTGGTTTATGGATGAACTACACTGACCGAATGGTGCTAAGGGGTATTGACCTTAAGGTATACAAAGGACAAATTATTGGCTATATCGGCCCTAACGGGGCAGGCAAGAGTACAACCGTTAAGATTATGCTCGGTCTGGTAGAAGGTTATAACGGCAAAGTAGAGATTTTCGGTAGGGATATTGCTGATGGAGATGTTTCTTACAAGAAAAGAATAGGTTACGTGCCGGAGGTAGCTGAATTATATGATAGCCTCACCGCAAGAGAGTATCTAACCTTTGTAGGCGAGTTGTATGGCATGAAGCGTAGTGATGTGGACTATAAAGCTGGAAAGTTAATGGACTTGCTAGGTCTTGAGAAAGCCTATGATTCGAGGATCGCAACCTTCTCTAAAGGGATGAAACAAAAGGTGCTGCTGATCTCTAGCATGCTTCATGATCCCGATATTCTATTCCTGGATGAACCGCTGAGCGGTCTGGATGCTAATAGCGTAATGGTGGTAAAGGAGATTTTTGCATCTTTGGCGGCACGGGGCAAGACCATTTTCTATTCTTCACATATCATGGATGTGGTTGAGAAGATCAGTAGCCGGATTGTTTTGATCGATGGTGGAGATATCGTGGCGGATGGGAGCTTTGCGGAGCTTCAAGAGAAGGGCCGCGAAGGGTCGCTTGAGGATATTTTTAATCAATTAACTGGATTTGATAAATACCGTGATATCGCTGGGGAATTTGTTGCGGTCATGCAAGAGGTACCCTCTCATGACTGATTTCTATGTGCTGAAGCTTCTGGATAAGCTGCGAGGTGGGTTTAGCCGAATCGGAGTTGATTATGACGTGATGCGGAGTATTCTGCAGGTCAAACTGACGATGGACGGAAGAAGAACACCGACAGTGCTTGCTGGAATGCAGAAAAAGGAGGAGATGAAAGAGGGCTCGCCGCTCCGCGTACAGTGGATTTATTTGCTTTTTGGAGTCATGTTAATTCCTCTTATGATGTTAACGGGCAACTATATGCTACAAATGAGCCTAGTATTTGGTGTAGTGATGTTTATGATTACGACCACACTGATCTCTGATTTCTCTTCCGTGATGCTTGATCTTCGGGACAAAAACATACTGGCTTCAAAGCCAGTGAACCGCCGTACCTTGAACATGGCCAAGAGCATCCACATTCTCATTTATTTGTTTTCAGTGACGCTGACATTAACCGGACCTTCGCTGATTTTTTGCCTGTTCAAACAGGGAGTTCTTTTTTTTCTGCTATATGCTGTGGAGATCATCTTGATGGATTGCTTTATCCTAGTAATTACGGCACTGCTTTATTTAATGATTATGAAGTTTTTTGACGGTGAGAAGCTCAAGGATATTATAAATTATGTACAGATCATTTTGACTATAGGGATTACAGTAGGGTATCAGCTCGTTATTAGACTTTTCGATATTGCTGAAATGAGTCTCTCTTTTAACCCGGCATGGTGGCAGTATTTGATTTCTCCGATTTGGTTTGCAGCTCCATTTGAGATGTTGATTGGCGGGGCGGGAGATACAAACTTCGTGGTGCTTTCAGTGCTAGCTTTAGTAATTCCGCTGCTGCTGATTGTGGCTTATATTAAGCTGACGCCTCTATTCGAAAAGAGTTTACAGAAGCTTTCAGAGCAAGGGAACGTTGGCAAAAGTAACGCCCGAATGGTGGACTGGTTATCGAAAATAACTTGTAAGAACCCGGTAGAGGGCATGTTCTTTCGTTTTAGCTGGTCGATGATGAAGAATGAGCGTGACTTCAAGTTAAAGGTATATCCGGCCATTGGCTATTCCATTGTTTTCCCGTTCATTTTTATATTTGGGATCCTTTGGGACGGTAATGTATCGTCTATCAAGGGTTCAAGCACCTATCTAATGATTTATTTCGGAGCGACGCTACTTCAGACGGTTGTGCTAATGCTAAGGTACTCTGGGAGTTATAAAGGGTCTTGGATTTATAAGCTGATTCCTCTGCCGAACACCGCACCCATCTATCGTGGAATGCTTAAGGCAGCGATAGTTCGCCTGCTATTACCTTTATTCGCTATAGAAGCGATAGTATATCTTTGGTTATTTGGGCTGCGGATTGTGCCTGACCTAGTAGTGGTACTGTTTGCAATGCTGATCTATGCGGTCATTTGCTTCCGTTCTTATCCTCCGGTACTACCTTTCTCAGAACGTTATGAGGCAGCTAAACAGAAGGATTACACCGCAAACTCCTTTGGGTTGTTATTCTTATTGATGGGGATGGCAGGTATACATTACGTCTTCACTTTATTTACGGGTGGAGTTTACATCTACCTGTTGGCTCTAGTGGTTTTGAATCTATGGATATGGCGAATTACCTTTCCAAAAAGCGTATCGTCAGCAGGTCATGGTTCAAGTTTTCCAGGTTGAGTGATTGTGTCAAATATGGACATTTTTCGCGTAATAAAAAAGGGTATAAATCCCAGTATTTACTTAGACAATCTTCTGAATACAGAGTAGAATACATCTAAAGTTTCTTTTTATGGATAACCTATAATCTTTACGCACTCTTCCATATATCTGATATTCGTGTAATGATTTTTTACTTGAGAAATACGCTGAGCGATTACGGGATCCAAAACCGGTGAAGAGGTTAACTAATGGATAAAATGGGCATCCACTTTAATGTTTGGATTGTTTTACTATCATTTGTGCTAGCGGCGACAGTTACTTATTCCGCATTGAATCTGATCTCGCAAGTTTCGCGTTCTACCGGCAAAATCCGACGTCTTTGGTTAATCTCGGGGGCTTGTGTTCTAGGCTGCGGTATTTGGGCAATACATTATGTTGGGATAATGGCGAGTCGCTTTCCGGCTGAGGTCAATTATGTTCCAGGCGGGATGTCTGCTATGAAGATTGCGGCTAAGATTCATTATGATTCATGGATTCAAGCCGTTGCTGTAACCCTTCTTTTGGTTTCGTCTTATATCGGATTATTGATGTTTCACAAGTTTAAAGAATGCGCAGGGTTTCAAAGGTGGAAGCTATACTCGGCATTGTTTATTGGAATTTCAGTTGCCGGATTACATTATACAAGTGTAAGGGCTAGTCATTTCGAATATAACAACTTACTCGTAAGCAAACCTTTTATTGCGGAGACTGATATTGTACTGTTAATTGGAGTTTCGCTGGTAGCGCTACTTATGCTCGCAGTTTCTGCTGGCGCCGTATTTCTGGATCGCCATGTGCTTGAACGAATGGCTTACCAAGATCCACTAACAGAGCTGCCGAATCGGCATGGACTTGAACGCTATTTTAAAGATGAATTTTTCGGAAGTAGATCTGGTGCTGTTTTTATTGTAGATCTAGATCGCTTTAAGTCGATTAATGATACGCTTGGACATGATATAGGTGATATGTTACTGCAGGAGGTTGCTGTAAGATTAATTCGTTCTGTAGGAGACAAAGGGGAGATCTTCCGTTTAGGAGGTGACGAATTCCTGATTGCTCTTCCAGATTGTACGCTGGAGGGTGCGCAGGAAGAGGCCGGGCATATTATGCATGAACTTAAGAAATTCTATCCTATTCAGGGCAACGAGCTATATGTTACTGCAAGCGTTGGTATCAGTATGACTCCTTTGCATGGGACTGATCGCTCAGCGCTAATGAAGGCTGCGGATACAGCTCTTTATACTTCTAAGGATTCGGGTAAGAACAAATGCAGTGTGTTCGACCTAGAAGCAAATCGCCATCAGTTGCGGCGGATGTCGCTGGAGAAGGATCTTCGTAAAGCGTTGGCACGTTCTGAGTTTATGGTTGTGTATCAGCCTAAATGGGATTCTTATATGAATGTTACGGTAGGTCTTGAAGCATTGCTGCGCTGGAGACACCCAGAGCATGGGATCATTTCGCCTGCGGAATTCATTCCGATTGCAGAAGAGACAGGACTGATTGTTCCAATCACCTATTGGATGCTACATGATGTGTGTAGTCAGAACAGGTTCTGGCATAAGGAAGAGATAGCTAGCGTACCAGTCTCTATTAATATGTCGGCACGAATGTTTGAAGATGGGAGTCTATACGATGTTGTAGCGGAAGCACTCACATGTTCAGAATTAGAGCCACACTTCCTCGAACTGGAGATTACAGAGTCCATTGCGATGCATAACATGAAGGAGACGGTTGCGCAGCTGTCCAGACTTCGGATGCTTGGGGTAAGAGTATCGCTGGATGACTTTGGGACAGGCTTCTCCTCCCTTGGTAATTTGGATGAGATCCCGGTGAACACACTCAAGATTGACCAAGTATTTATTCGTAACAGCAAGATGCACTCTAAGAAAGCTATTATCAGCAATATTATTGCGATTGCGACCCATCTTAATATGGAAGTCGTGGCGGAAGGTGTGGAGACACCAGAGCAGATCGAATTGCTGAAATCACTGGGTTGTAGAGTCATGCAAGGTTATTATTACGGTCGGCCGATGCCTGTACATGAGCTCGGTGAGTGGTTTATAGCGAATACGGCAGCATCATGATCTCAATACATAGAAAAGGGGCTAGCACCACGCAGAATTTCTCTGCTTGGTCGCTAGCCCCTTTAAGTTTAAGAACTTACATGAATAAGAATGATTATACTTTGAAACGTTCAATTAAAATCTGTAGCTTCTCAGCTAGCGAGGACAGGAAACCTGCAGCTGATTCCACTTCTTCCATGGCTGCAAGCTGCTCTTGTGAGGAGGCGGATAAAGTTTCCGCACCGCTTGCTGTCTGATTAGCGACGTCTACGATATTCTGAAGAGTAGCAACGAGACCATCGGAGATGAATGCTAGTTCGCGGACTGTCCCGGAAATCTGCTGGCTTTGTGAAGCCATCCCAGAGACAGACATCTCAATCTCGGAGAAGGATTGCCCTGCCGTTACGATCAATTCCCGGCCTTGGTCCATCTCTTCCGTAGAGCGTTTCATGGTTTCTCCTGCTTGGTCCATCTGATTTACGATGATGCTTACGAGTTGACCGATTTGAGCAGCGGAGTGGGCGGAACGCTCGGCAAGCTTGCGTACGGATTGGGCAACTACCGCAAAGCCTCTTCCCTCTTCTCCGGCTCTTGCCGCTTCAATGGCTGCATTCAACGACAGCAGATTGGTTTCTTCTGCGATGCTCGCAATCGTGCCCACGATATTCTCGATTTCCTTGGAGTAGCCACCCAAGGTTTCGATAATGACAGCTAAATCAGTAATACTGTCACTGACGATGCTCATCTGCTGTGTCGTAGAATCCATTGCTTCTCGACCTGTTCGCGCCTTTTCAGCGTTACTGGTAGCATTATTCATCGCGTTATCTGCATTTCCTGCAATCTCTGTAATGAAGTGTGACAAGTCTTGTACAGACTTATATCCACCCTCCAGATTTTGCAGTTGTGTACTAGCTCCATCGGCAAGTTCAATCGAAACGTTGACACTGTACTCACCAGCACGGTTAGTTTCTTGTGCACTGGCAGAGAGCTCTTCGGATGAAGACGCCACCTGCATAGAGGTTTCATTGACCTCGGTAATGAGCATACGTAGGCTCTGCGTCATGTCATTGAAATTACGGGCTAAAGTACCAATCTCATCCTTGCTGTTGAATGAAATAGGATCATGAGTGAGATCGCCCTGTGCAACAAGATTTACGCCTCTGGATAGCTTCGTTAAAGGACTTACCATTCTGCGGATTAACAGATATGCTGCTACAATAGCAATAACTAGAATGGAAGCCCCAATAATAAAGGGCTGAACAATGATGTCCCGGGTCCGTTCTTGAATTAATGGTCCATCGAAGTTAATAGCCATTAGAGCGACTATAGGCTTGGACGGATCATGATCCTGATAGATGGGGCCGTAGCCCGTCTTGAGTGATGTGCCTTCGTATGTATAAACCTTGGAGTAGGCGGAATGCTTAGATGTAGTGATCTTTTCCTTCTCTTCATCTGAGAAATAAAAAGTATCGCCTGCTTTATAACCTCTTGCTTTAAAGCTTGAATCTGCGGCAAGAACTTTTCCATCTAAAGACAAAATGAATGCCTCTTTAAAAATAGCCTTATGTGCCACAATCCAACCGATCCGGTCCTCGACAGCCTCCAGTTTGCTTTGATCTCCTGCAATTAATGCGGTAATGTCTGATGGGTCAATCAGCCCGGTTGTAATATTGGCGCATCCTACCAATTCGATACCTGCTGCTTCGTCTACTTGCTTGTATGCAGTACGGTATCCGAAGAACCCAATGGATGATCCAACAAGAAGTAATACGCTGAACATCATCCAAGTTAATTTAGTTGCCAATTTCATTCTTTGCACCAACCTTGACAAATTATGTTTTCGGTGACAATCGCTCTCACTGCTACGATTATAGCCTATCGTTAAGCTTATAACCTTACATAGAATATAGTATTTTTGTGTCGGATATTGTAAATTGGTGGAAGAATTATGGAAATAAACGTGATTATGAAATGTTTAGTAGACAAAAACATTGAATCCTAACCAGTTCTAGTGGTACGCTTGAGTTATTAAAAAACGGATTGGGAGTTGAAACAAGGATGCCGCATCATTTAGATCCGTTAATAGAGCGTCTTGGGTTATCCATGTGGAGAGTACAGCGTAAGATCATGTCTCAAAGGACTTTGCATAAAGAACTCGGACTTACTGTACCTCAGATGGGTCTGTTAAATATAGTAGCGAAAGAGAAGAAGTCGCGGGTGGTACAGCTGGCGGAGTGTATGGAGGTCAAATCCAGTGCTATTACCGTGATGCTCGATCGTCTGGAAGCGCTGGGTTTTATTAAGCGTGAGACGGATGGGGCGGATCGGAGAGCGGTTGTAGTCACCATCACCGAGCAAGGTCAGCAAATACTTGAAGAAGGACATTTCCGTTCAAAACAGCTGCTTGCTGAGCATTTATCCATACTAAAGCCGGAAGAGCTGCAAAAGTTTGCAGAGTACTACCGTATGATCGAGGAACAGGAACGGTAAATCTCTAGCTTTAACATATGGATACAGAAAGAAGGCCACCTTCTCCGGAGAGAAGGTGGCCTTCTTTGAAATACTTATCTTACGAATGGCTTATGGTTCAATTGGTTTGTCTGGCAGCTGCGTAATGTAGCTGTGGGAAAGCTGTAGGAGTCTCAATGCTCGGTTGTATTCATCCTCAGTGGCAGCCGGTGCTTTTCCATTATAAACAGGATATTGTGTATTATCTTCAAAGCTGTTTCCCGGAATAAGTAGTCCTGAGCTGGAAATGAAAGAACCAGAAGGTAAATAATATCGCTCTGGCAGCAAATTATAAGTCTGACTGAGTAGATCTTGACCGAAAACTAGGTTATTCTCTAATGAAATTCCAAGAAGACCCGCAGCAGTTGGCATGATATCCACTTCGCCACCGACTTGCTCTAAGGTCTGTGGTGCTGTGCTGTCTCCTGCACGAATGAGCAAAGGAATGTTTAACATATCCGCATAGGTATATTCATGACCATAAATTTCAGTCATTAATTGCTTATCATCATGATCGAGAGAATAAATTGGTAGTCCCATATGATCTCCATAAATCATGATCACGCTGTTATCCCATACGCCATTCGCTTTAAGCTCTTCTACAAAATGTCCGAAGGCATCATCTGCATAGTTCTGGGAACGGATATAGTCACCCACAAAAGTACCTTCGTAACGCTCTGGCAGCTTCATGCGGTATTTTTCCTCAGGGACCGTGAATGGATGATGCGCTGACATCGAAATAACCTGAGCGTAGAAAGGTTGACCCTCGTTGCTCATGTCTTTTAGCTTATCGGCTGTCTTACTATAGAGCGTATCATCAGAAGCGCCGAAAAAGAAAACATCATCTTCACCGAAAAACTTGCGATCATAATAATGATCAAAGCCCAGTGATTCATACAACTCACCACGGTTCCAGAACTCTACGACATTCGTGTGGAATGTTGCGGTCTGATAACCATTGTCTTTAAGTAAACGTGGCAGACTTGGTAGAACCTTATCCACATAGGACATCGTTGCAGCTCCACGTGGAGGGATGTAAGCTGAAGTATTCACAACGAACTCTGCATCTGACGTATTCCCTTGACCGACCATTTGATAGAAATTAGGGAAGTAAAGACTATCCTTCATGATTTTGTTCAGATTAGGTGTAACCTCTTGCCCGTCTAGCTTAAGACCGAGTAAAAAGTTCTGGAAGGATTCCAATTGAATGATAATAAGATTCTTGCCTTTAGCCGTGCCGTGAAGTGGAGAACTAGCTGCAGTATTAATCCCCTTCACCTTGTTGATGGCCTCTTGCGTAATGTCACCTGGTTGCACAAGCTCTGGTTCTTCTTTCGCAAAGATCGTATAGGCTTCATAATTAAGAATACCCATCTCCTGAGCTTTCTTAATTTCATTCATACTAGCCTTATTAGGCAAAATGTTGAACAAGCATAGACCTAGTGAGACTGCGAATAGAACACTATATTTTATTTTTCCGTTACGGCGGTTGATATTCTCTTTTTTATAGACACGGCCCTTCTTATTAAAGAAGAAATAGCCTCCTAGGACAATAATATCTGTAAAGATTAACAGGTAGTAAGGATCCATTAGTGAGAATACGCTGTTGCTGACGGCTGTGACTTGATTCACTTGCTCTGCGGCATGGTAAGTTACAATAACTCCATAATATTTGAAATACATAATGGCTGCGAAAAAGATGGCTGTTACTAACAAATTGACGGTCATGTAATATCCAAGCTTTCGTTTGGAGGCGAACCGCTCAATAATACAGAAGAGCGCCCAGGCAAAAGGGATTTCTGTCAGTAATGATTTCCAAGGCAGCACATCATCAAAAATGACGCCCCAAGCCAGAAATGCTTTTAGGATAAAAAGTATTGTGAAAAACACAAAAGGTTTAATGATCCAACGTTTAATATTAAAGGATGACACAGCTTCCCCCTCTTTCTACATGATAAAAGGCCATTTCTCAAACAGGACGAAACAGCGCCAAGACAAAATGACTCCATAGTATTAAAATTTATTATGCAGGGCTAGCAGAAGAAAGTCAAAAACCGAAAGCGTAAGTATAAGCTTTGTGGAGTGCGTAAAGTTAAATACACATGGGTGAAAGATGATTTTTATGCTATCCCATGGGGTTATACAGCGATTAAAGGACCAAAACAGACATTGGGAACAAAAAGGATATATGGCTAATTAAGGGAGGTGAGAATAGTTGGATCATACTGTAACCCTGTCTGTTAGAACTCTCGTCGAGTACGTTTTTCGCAGCGGTAGTATTGAACCTGGGTTTCATGGTACTTCCTCTATGGTTGAAGGAACACGCATTCATCAGAAAATTCAAAAACAATATAAGGAAGGTGACCGCAAAGAGGTTTATCTGAAAACAGTGATCCCTTATGGTAGCTTACTTTATATAATAGATGGGCGTTGTGATGGATTGCTTGTCTCGGAGGATGGGAGCCTTACCGTCGAAGAAATCAAATCAACCTCCGGACTGCTGGATATGCTGGAAGAAGGACATGAGGTTCATTGGGCACAAGGGCTGATGTACGCATATATGGTGTCGCTGGAGCAGGAGCTTTCCACTATTCAGGTAAAGCTTACCTATGTCCACCGGGCTACTGATGAGCAAAAAAGCTTGTACCGAACGTTGTCTTTAGAAGAACTGACCTCATTCGCTAATGACACAGTGGCCAAATATGCTCCATATGCCGAGATGATGGTTCGTCATGATGCTAAGAAAGAGCAGAGCCTTCGCGAGTTGAGCTTTCCATTTCCTTCTTATCGAAAAGGACAACGGCATTTTGCCGGAGCCGTGTACAAATCCATCGTGGAAAAGGTCAGTCTGTTCGCTCAGGCGCCCACCGGCATCGGAAAAACAATGTCGACGCTGTTCCCGGTCCTTAAAGCCATGGGCGAAGGACAAGCTAAAGGATTGTTCTATTTAACGGCTAAGACGGTTACCCGTTTTGCCGCGCAGGAAGCTATCTCGCTGCTGCTGACGCAGGGACTTCAGCTGCATGTCATCACACTTACCGCTAAAGAGAAAACCTGTTTTCGAGATGAAGGGATTTGCGGTAAGGATTCCTGTCCTTATGCGGATGGCTATTATGATCGGATTAACGATGCTGTAATGGATTTGTTAGAGCATGAGACGCTGATGAGCAGAGACACCCTAGCACTGTATGCTCACAAACATAAAGTGTGCCCGTTTGAGTTCTCGCTGGATGCAGCCTATGCCTGTGATGCGGTGATTTGCGATTACAATTATATATATGATCCCCGGATCAGCCTGAAACGGCTAACGGAGGAAAGAAAGAGAGAAACGGTGCTTCTAATAGATGAAGCGCATAATCTGGTAGACCGAGGACGGGAGATGTTCTCCGCCTCTTTGCTGAAGGCCCCTTTTCTGGAGACCCAGCGTCAGTACAAGGGAGTAAACCAAAGTTTGAGTGCTGCAGCTAAATCGGTAAATGCTTTTTTTATCTCCCTTCGTAAAATTTGTAATGATGAGGGGCAAGGACAATGGGCTTCATTCCCGGAGGAGCTGCCAGCCTTGCTTGAGAATTTTTCTTTGGAAGCGGAACAGGAGCTTATTCATCCAAGCGCCAGCATTGTTCCTCTGAATGAAGAAGGAGAAAATGTTCTCCTGGATACCTATTTTGCAGTTCAAGGGATGCTTCGCACCTTTAAGACCTATGATGAACGCTACATAACCTATGCTGAGGTTCGGCGCGGTGATGTGTATATCAAGCTATTCAATTTGGATCCTTCGCATTTGCTCCGGCAAATGTCTAAGAGCTTTCGAAGTCAGATTCTGTTCTCTGCTACGCTTTCCCCATTATCGTACTATCGGGATATGATTGGTGCGGTGGAAGAAGATTATAGTTTAACCGTCTCCTCTCCTTTTCAGAAGGAGCAGTGGGAGGTAACCATACTGCCTGTCTCCACACGTTATCATGACCGGGAAGCTTCCCTAATCCCGTTGTCTCGGGCATTGAGTCAAATGGTCTCAAAGAAGGGCAATTATCTGGTGTTTTTTCCTTCGTACGTCTATTTGCAAAATGTATATCAGGCCTTTACCGAGAATTACCCCGAAATACGGACTTTGATGCAGGATACGGGCATGAGTGAGCAGGCTAGAGAAAGCTTTTTAGCTTCATTTAGTCCAGACAATGACGAGACGCTGTTAGGATTTGCTGTACTCGGAGGGATTTTTTCGGAAGGTGTAGATCTGCCAGGAGATCGTCTCAATGGGGTAATGGTTGTCGGAGTGGGTCTGCCACAGCTAGGTCTTGAGCGTAATCTACTGCGTCAGTATTTCAATGCCAGAGGTAAAAATGGTTTTGATTATGCTTATGTCTACCCCGGAATGTGCAAGGTATTGCAAGCCGGAGGCAGGTTGATTCGTAGCGAGACAGATACGGGTATTATTGTGCTCGCGGATGATCGATTTTTGCAGAGCCCTTATATGCATTTGCTTCCCGAAGAATGGAGAGATTAACTTATCCGCTCATAAGAGGGTATAATCTATGAAAAGGTATACATAATCAATCGGCAGGAGGAAAAAGAATGGCATTAAAAGTGGGTATTGTGGGTACAGGTTGGTTCTCTAAGGTACATGCTGATTTGCTGGCAGAGATGGAGGATGTCCGTTTGCAGGCGGTCTGCGGAAGCAGTAAGGCCAAAGGCGAGAATATGGCACGTCCATACGGTGCTGCTGGATATGGTGATATTACGGAGATGCTGGATGCGGAAGAGCTTGATGCTGTTTATATTTGTGTGCCTCCACAATCTCATGGTGCGATCGAACGATCATTAATCAAGAGAGATATTCCCTTTTTTATAGAAAAACCGCTTAGTATGACTACTGAAATTCCCGCAAGCCTACTTCAGGATATTAAGGAACATAATTTACTAACTTCGGTAGGATATCATTTCCGCTATCAGGAGAACACTAAACGTCTGAAAGAAACATTGCGTGGTGACAAGGTTGGTATGATTATGGGGCAATGGATGGGCGGCATGCCAGGCGTAGCTTGGTGGCGTGATCAGAAGCAATCCGGAGGACAATTCACAGAGCAGACTACACATATCGTCGATTTGGTGCGCTATCTAGCCGGAGAAGTGAAGGAAGTCTACGGCATGTTCGGAAACCGGATTATGCATGAGCAGCATGAAGGTGTGAGCGTGGCAGATGTAGGCACCGTATCCCTGAAGCTTGAAAATGGAATTATTGCTAATATTTCAAATACATGCGTTTTACCTGATGAGGTGGGAAGTGTAGGTCTTAGCTTCTATAATGATCGGGGACTATTGGACTGGAACCCGGATCGTCTCTTGGAAGTGCGAAGCGGCAATAGTACCGAATTTGAGAATACAGGAAACCCATATTTAGTAGAAAGTGAAGCCTTCATACATGCTGTACGGACGGGGGACCGCTCACGCATTTTATGCGACTATGAGGATGGATACAAGACCCTCAAAGTCACCTGTGCGGCCTACGATTCAGCGCAAAGCGGATTGCCTGTTAAGTTCTAAGGTTCGATTCATAGAAAAAGGACATGCTACTTTAGATGTACTAAAGAGACATGCCCTTGGCCCAAGCTGGGTTAGCCTAGTGGAGGAATATCGCGAGCAAAGCTGGCGCCACACCTATAGATAACAGCGCGGACAGAATCATCGCAATACTGGAGATGGTTCCGGTCAGTGAACTAAGCTCGAAGGCTTTGGACGTTCCTGTACCATGTGCAGCGGTTCCCAGCGATACACCGCGCGCAATTTCATTCTCAATGCGGAAGATGCGAAGTACAGTAGGGCCCATCATTGTACCGAGTATCCCGGTAATAATGACGAAGACTGCCGTAATACTCGGTACACCGCCGATACTTTGCGAGATACTCATAGCGATCGGTGTAGTTACCGAACGTGGTACCAGACTGGCTGCCAGATCGCCGCTAACATGCAGCCATTTGGCGAGCAGAATGGAAGAGATCACCGCAACGATCGTCCCTGACAGCACGCCTGCCGCAATTTCGGCGGCGTGCTTTTTGAGTACCTTGAAGTTCTTATGCAAAGGGATGGCAAAGGCCATGGTTGCCGGTTGCAGCAAATCCGTCAGCCATTTTCCTCCCGCATTGTATGAGTCATAAGTAATGCCCGTTATGAGCAGAAAGAGGATCATAATTACTGGTGTGATGATTAATGGAGAGGTGTAGACTTTGCCGGTCGAAGCATAGATACGTTTCGCGAGTAAATACACCGCTACCGTGAGGCCAAAGAATAACAGAGCGTTTAACATGATCCTTTTCGCTCCTTCGCTTTATAAATTCTACTGGTAAGTAATCCGGAACTGACCATCACAACAAATGTGCCTAAGACGACAACGGCAAGAATGCGTAATCCATCCGTTTCCAGAATGTTAGCGTATTTCATTACACCTATAGCAGATGGAATGAAGAACAGTAGGAGTTCGGCGAGTAGCCAAGAAGCGCCAACCTCTACCCAATTCAGACGAATGACACCGAACTCAAGCAGGAGAAACAATATAATCATTCCGAGTATGCTTCCGGGAATGGGGATATGCAATAATGGGGTCACAGCATTGATAAGTAAAGAGAATAACATAAGTCCCGCTACCTGCAGCAAGCCTATAACAATCTTTTTCATAAGGCTTCGCTCCTTTCATAATAATGAAAGTTTACATCGATTGTTTTCATAGGTAAAATGAATAGATCGAATAAATGACATTCCTTTTGTCTATGGATTGGGGGCACAAAAATGGATATCCGACAATTAGAATATTTCGTTCAAGCGGCACGAATGAAAAGTTTTACCAGAGCTGCCGAATCATTATATATAACACAGCCCACGATCAGTAAGATGATTCGGAATATGGAGGTCGAGCTGGAGGCAGACTTGTTCTATCGTGAAGGGAAGAGTGTAAGACTTACAGACGCAGGGGAAATTCTGTTCACCAAAGCGCAAAATATCGTGGAGTCTTTCGCCAGCTTGTCATCCGAGCTAGATAGCTTACGAAATCTGGAGCAAGGCCACATCCGCATCGGCCTGCCTCCAATGGTAGGAGCGAGCTTTTTTCCATCGGTGATTGGTCAATTTCATAAACGTTATCCGCAGGTTACGATTCGTCTGCATGAGGATGGGGCCAAAAAAGTGGAGGAAGATGTAGAAACGGGACTGCTGGACATTGGAATGGTCGTGTTGCCTGTAGATACAGCCAAACTTCATTGTTTCACCTTCGTTGAAGAGAAGCTGAATCTTATTTTGCCTATAGGACATCGGCTGGCCGAGGCAGAGCTTGTTCCGCTAAGTGAGCTGGCTGAAGAGGAGTTCGTGTTGTTCCGGGAGGATTTCACACTGCATGATCGGATTATTACGGAATGTGTGAAGGCTGGATTTCAGCCGAAAGTGATATATGAGAGTTCACAATGGGACTTAATCAGCAAGATGGTAGCCGCGGGAATGGGAATCGCATTATTGCCCGAAACCATTTGCCGCGACATGGATCGCTCACGATTGGTAGTCATTCCTTTGACAGATCCGGTAATTCCCTGGCAGATCGCTATGGCATGGCGTAGAGACCGTTATTTATCTTTTGCAGCACGTGAATGGATTTCTTTTGCAAAAGGACTACTGAGAGAATAGTACACAAATGAGCTTTCCTACTAGCCTATGAAACATTTAAATAAACAGCTGTTTTATTTTTTGTAGATGTTCTGCAAATTTTTCTTTTTTTTGAAAATATGTTTTTTGGTATCATGGATTATGATAGGAGGAGAAGTTGATAGAGAGAAGGAGAGAGTTGTGACACTATATCAAGGTTCTTCCGAGAATGTTTATAGAAGAGACTACAGAGAAGATGAGCTGTTTGTGACTATAGAGAGCCTTAGATGCGAATTGCTGGAAGTCGCGGAGCAACGGAGTCTTAGTGACCGTACGGTCTTAGAGCTAAGTGAGCGATTGGACAGTTATATTTTGCTGGCACAACATAAAATGATGGAGAATTTGCGTAGTCGCAAGTCAGGTGCAGCAGCCTACGGCTGAATCTCAAAAGCTGCCATTACAATAATTTAAACTACGAAACATCCATAGAATTAACTCATTATGAAGTTCCAACCGATAAAGAGGAGAGAAATACGCTCCTCTTTTTGTCGTACAATCTATTTGTTGTACAATCCATAACTTTAACCTATAATGTCAATTAATAGAATCTTTTCAAGTCGAACTTTGGGGGTGCCGAGTGGAGGGAAAGTTAACAACTATACGCTCAGAAATTGAGAAGAATTTGTCCCGCTCCGGCCATAATCTCGCCTCTTTTTCAAAAATTTGTGGCCTGAATCGAGGAAGTCTCAGTGCAATTCTGCATGGGAATCCACCGAAGCCTATGTCCTTGGGACAAATAGATGCCATCATTAAAGCCTTTGGTTTTCCTGATGGTTGGTTGTATCCACTGTACGTTGATGAATGCTTCAATGAGGAGAAGGTCTCACGCCGCAGGGTGGAGCCTTTTTTAATACGTTGCGCTGAACTAGGCAAACAGCAATGCATTGATGATACATTAAACAGATTATTGGAATATCCGAAATCGCTAGATATCGTTTATTCGATCGCTGATAAATTGTTTAATAAAGGTAAAGTAGATGAATCCATATATTTTTATAAAACCGTGACTGAGAATGAGTCCGATAGCTACTCTGAGAGATTGGCGATCAGTCATTTTCGTATATTTAGATCGATGCAATCGATCGTTGATACAGATGAGAAATTACGTGCGGTAATCACTTTTGGACCATTTAGAGGCCGTCTTCCTGAGAATATGGAATTGGATGGTCTGCTTATGCTATCACAATTATGCTACGGTCTGCGTAGATGGGTAGATATGGAAAAATTTGCTGATGAACTGAGAACCTTGGCAAATGCCGTATATCGAGATCAACTTCGGAAGAGTGTAGGTAGAAGAGCGGAAGATCTTCGTACGGAGCGTCCGCTCATCGTCTATTATGGTCATGGATATTTGCTTAAAGCGACTGCTCTGACCAAGCAAGGTAAATATGAAGCAGCAAAAAAGTATACTGCAGGCTACGCTGATCTAAGCTGGTTTGAAATGATGGATGAGGAAGGCCGTGAAGCTGTAGAACATTTCCGGATGTTTGCAACGGCCAATAGCTTTACGCTGGAGATGTTAGCGGGAAATGTAGCTGTTTTACCTGAATATACAGCTTTTTTGGCTGATCATCCTGGTGAAATTTTGGTAGGTCTTATTACTATTATGGATGCAGCGAACCGCCATGGATTTTCAGCCGACAGTGTGCTTTCGCGTTTCTCGCGTGAGATGTTGCGATTTGAGGAGTTTCAGGAGCCAAATAATGTGGATCGTGTATATCGTTTAAACTATCAAGTCGCGATGTATCTTATAACCCGTAAACAGTACAATACAGGCGTAGATTATATTATTCAGTGTTTGGAGTTAGCCATTAAGCAGAACAATGGAAAAGATTTCATTAATTGCGTAACCTTATTTGAGACAAATAGGGATTATGCTACTACTGATCAGCAAAACAAATATAGAAATTTGATAAAGGAGGTGAGACAGCATGAAAAAATCACTATTGATGATGGTAAGTGTGTTAGCATTGTTTAGCTTCATCATTATCGGACCTGTAGGCTCTGGAAGCCATGGAGGTATCACGACTAACGAGCACGGAGCTAATTGGTAAGATTGAAACGATCTATTTAGTATTCTTACAATACAGAGTAATACATATACGAAATTGGACTCCCTTGCCATTGTGCTTGGGAGTTTTCTTTTTCGTAATAATTGATAGCGTATTCAACATTTGACAAAGCGTTTCGCCGAAAATATAATTAGGTAGCCTAAATAATATAGTATTTAATAATTAGTTGACCTAACTAAATTAGAGGTGAAAGAAATTGGGATAAACGGAGGAAATACAGAAAATATTGAAAATTCAGTCGCACACGAGCTTTTTGCGGCGATGAAACGGCTGCATAAAGGCCAATGGCAAAAGGGAGTTGAAGGCCATAAGCCGAGTGAGATGACTTTAATGATATGCATTGAAAAATGGAATCATTCAGATGATGAGGGTCTGAAGATATCTGAAATCAGCCGACTTCTCGGATTCACACCTCCAACTATTACGCAGTTGATTAATAGTCTTGAGGCGAAGCAGATGGTGGAAAGACACGCAGATTCTTCGGACCGAAGAGTCGTACGTGTGAAATTGACGGAGAGCGGAAAAAAACTCACACGAAGAGCAGAGCAATACAGAGATGCAATGCTTGATGAGCTCGTACAGTACTTAGGTGAAAAAGAGACTAAGCAGCTCACGAAACTATTGCTGAAAGTACATGCATTCGTTGAGGATAATCCGCCACCTAATTGGGATAGGCTACAAATGAACGGAGATGAGAAGCATGATTAAATTATTTAAACAACTGAAGCCATTTCGAGTAGCTATTGGTGCTGTATTAATTCTTGTGTTCTTACAGTCCATGGGCGACTTATACCTCCCTACGCTGATGTCTGACATCGTCGACAAAGGAATTGTTCAGGGAGATCGTACTTATATTTGGAAAATAGGTAGCTTCATGCTCTTAGTCGCAGGGGGCGGGGCTTTATGTTCAGTCATTGCGAGTTATTTATCGGCAAAAGTGGCAGCGGGGTTCGGTAAACTTACCCGTGCTCGTGTGTTTAACCATGTAGAGAATTTTACGCTACATGAGTTCGATAAGCTCGGTACTGCATCCTTAATCACGCGTACAACGAATGATATTACGCAGGTACAGACTGTACTTACTATGATGCTGCGTATGATGATCGGTGCACCGATGATGATGATTGGTGGTATCATCATGGCAGTATCTGAAGATGCTAAATTATCCTTGATTTTTGTAGTCGTTATTCCTGTACTTGTAGGAGCTATCTTCTTAATTGGAATGAAGGGTCTGCCACTTTTTAAAGCTATTCAGATCAAGCTCGATAAATTAAATCTGGTGTTACGTGAACATTTAACGGGTATCCGTGTTATCCGTTCATTTAACCGAATTGATCATGAGAATAAACGCTTCTCCGAGGCTAACCGTGATCTGACAGACACAGCGATCAAAGTAAATAAAATCATGGCCGGTTTGATGCCGCTTATGATGATTGTTATGAACTTTTCCATGATCGCAATTCTTTACTTTGGTGGAATACGGATTGGCGATGGCGATTTACAAGTTGGCTCACTGATGGCATTTATTCAATATGCGATGCAAATCATGTTCTCCCTGATTATGGTATCGATGATGTTCGTACTGATTCCTCGTGCGTCAGCTTCTGCCTTGCGTATCAATGAAGTGCTCGATATGCGGCCGGAGTTCACAGATCCTTCAGAGAGTGAATTGCAAACAACGGCTCAAGCTACTAAAAAAGATGGCCGGGATCATATGCGTGGTTTTGTTGAATTTGATAATGTTTCCTTTTCTTATCCTGGCGCGGAACAACCTGCACTTTCGAATATTAGCTTCATTGCTCGTCCAGGTGAAGTTACTGCCATTATCGGTGGTACAGGTTCAGGTAAATCTACGCTGCTTAGCTTGATTCCAAGATTCTATGATGTTAACGAAGGTGCTGTACGTGTGAACGGAGTAGATGTACGTGAGATGACACAAGAAGAGCTACGGAGCAAGATTGGTTACATCCCTCAAAAAGCAGTATTGTTCTCAGGTACGATTAACGAAAACATTCGCTATGGTAAAGAGGATGCTACCGATGAAGAAATTATTCATGCAACCAAGGTAGCTCAAGCCTACGATTTCGTGTCAGCAATGAAAGAGGGGTTTGATTCGGAAATTGCTCAAGGCGGTAGTAATGTCTCCGGTGGTCAGAAACAGCGGTTGTCCATTGCACGTGCGCTTGTAAGAAAACCTCAAGTTTATCTGTTCGACGATAGCTTCTCAGCACTAGATTTCAAAACAGATGCTAAGCTTCGCGCGGCACTCAAAGATGAAACTACGGAATCCACAGTTCTTATCGTAGCTCAACGGGTTAGTACCGTTATGGATGCCGATCGGATTATTGTTATTGATGAGGGTGAAATCGCCGGAATGGGCACTCACCGTGAACTGCTCGCGAGCAGTGATGTGTACCGCGAGATCGTATCCTCGCAGCTGTCAGAGGAGGAAATAGCATGAGCGAACAAAACAACAAATCTGCTGCTCCGCGTGCCCATAAAGGTCCAGGACCTGGTGGCGGTCCTGGCATGCGGTTGCCTGCAGAGAAGGCCAAAGACTTTAAAGGTACACTTCGTCGTCTGATTAAGTATTTAAGACCTCGTATGGTTCAATTAATTATCGTTCTTGTTATGGCTATTGCCAGTACTGTATTCAGTATTTTCAGTCCTAAGGTTATGGGTAAAGCAACAACTAAACTGTTCGAAGGTGCTTACGGTAAATTAATGGGTGTAGAGGGAGCCTCCATTGATTTTGGATACATTAATGATATCCTGATCATACTTGCGGGTCTGTATTTACTTAGTGCTCTGTTTAGCTATATTCAGCAGTATGTAATGGCTGGTGTAGCTCAAAAGGTCGTTTACGACATGCGTGAGCAAATTAACAGCAAGCTGGAACGATTGCCTTTGAAATATTTTGATTCCCGTACACATGGGGAAATTCTAAGCCGTGCTACGAATGATGTGGATAACATCAGTACTACACTGCAACAGAGCTTAACTCAATTGATTACTTCTATCGTCACTATTATCGGTGTCATTGTAATGATGCTTACCATCAGCCCGTGGCTGACTTTGATTACAATTATTACGTTGCCACTTAGCTTCGTTGTAATTATGGCTATTTCCAAGCGTTCTCAGACTTATTTTGTCGGACAGCAGAAATCGCTCGGTCAGTTGAATGGTCATGTAGAAGAAATGTATACAGGTCACCGGATTATTAAAGCATTCGGTCGTGAACCGCAATCCCTTAAGGATTTCGATGATATTAACGATAAGCTTTATGATTCTGGCTGGCGTGCACAATTCATGTCCGGTATGATTATGCCACTCATGATGTTTATTGGTAACTTGGGTTATGTAATGATCTGTGTAGTCGGCGGGATCTTTGTTACTAAGAAAATGATTGATGTCGGGGATATTCAAGCCTTTATTCAGTATTCTCGTCAGTTCACCCAGCCGATTGCACAAACAGCTAATATTGCTAATATTATTCAATCCACTATTGCTTCCGCAGAACGGGTATTTGAACTTCTGGATGAAGAAGAGGAAGTTAAGGAAGTTAATACTACGCTTGCGAAGCTTGATGAAGGTACTCAGGAAGGTTCCGTTGAGTTCCGTCATGTGAAATTCGGATATAAAGAAGATGCGATTCTGATTGAGGACATGAACATTGAGGTTAGTCCAGGTCAGACTATAGCGATTGTCGGTCCTACTGGAGCTGGTAAAACCACTCTGATTAACCTGTTGATGCGCTTCTACGAGCTTAATGATGGGGAAATTATCATTGATGGCGTTAATATTACCAACATGAGACGGAGTGACCTGCGCAGCAAATTTGGTATGGTGCTTCAGGATACCTGGCTGTTCAATGGTACGATCCGTGATAACATTGCTTACGGACGTGAGGGTGCCTCAGAAGCTGATGTGGTACGTGCTGCTAAGGCTGCTCATGCCGATCACTTTATCCGCACCCTTCCGCTTGGCTATAATACGGTGTTAAATGAAGAAGCTTCTAATATTTCACAAGGACAGAAGCAGCTGATTACGATTGCTCGTGCGATTCTGGCCGATCCATCGATCCTCATTCTTGATGAAGCAACAAGCAGTGTCGATACACGGACAGAATTGTTGATTCAAAAAGCAATGAAGGCATTGATGCAGAATAGAACCAGCTTCGTAATTGCTCACCGTCTTTCGACGATTCGAGATGCCGACCTTATCCTTGTTATGAATCAAGGTAGTGTAATCGAGAAGGGCAACCACGAGGAACTGCTGGTACAAGGCGGCTTCTATGCGGATCTTTATAACAGTCAGTTCTCCGAAGGAGATTTGGACGCAGGCTAAATGAAGTGAAAGAAAAAGTATAGCAAACCATAACCCCCTCTTTTCACATGCTGCTGATTTTTTATGTGAAGAGAGGGGTATTTTATATGGGATGAAGTGTTTTGATTTTTCTGGAAAATAAAAAAAGTTTGATTAAAAATTAAAGCATATATATGATAGAATAAAAAATGACCCGCGGCTCATTTTTAAGGCTGCAAGGTAAAGGAGAGGATGAAGGGAATGTCAGGCTACGGAAAATGGGTGGCAGGAAAAAAGACGAAGTGGATTACTCTTCTCATATGGATAGTGCTTGTAGGTGCACTTACCCTGTTATGGCCTGCAGTGAATTCTCAGGTTGCTAATAATGCGCCTAACCTCCCTGATGATTCACAATCGGTACAGGCAGCAGCTATTGCAGAGCAAGAATTCCCTAGTGGAAGTGGAGTGCCTGCGCTGCTCGTATGGCATAGAGAAGGTGGGCTTTCACAAGATGATTTAGTACATATCACTGCTGTGTACAAGAGGTTGGAGCAGCAACCCTTGCCCCATCAGAATTTTGTTCCCCCATTGGGACAACTGCCGCCACAGGCACTACAAGCCTCGTTATCTCAGGATCTTAGTACGCTGGTAACTCCGGTACTTTTTGATAAAACGGCAGATAGTGATCAGCTCGGCGAAGCTGTGACAGAAATGAAGGAGATTATAAACACGGAGACGGGTGCAGACCCCTCTGCTGCTAAGGTAGATGGAAAAGACCTGAGTTTACGGGTTACGGGTCCAGTGGGCATCTCCATAGATGCTACAGGGCTGTTCAAGAACGCAGACGTTTCCTTGTTAATTGCTACGGTTATGCTTGTGCTGGTGTTCTTATTGGTGATCTATCGTTCGCCTATATTGGCGTTTATTCCACTTATTGCTGTTGGGTTCGCTTATGGTGTAACTAGCCCAATTCTTGGAAAAATGGCACAAGAAGGCTGGATCACAGTGGATTCACAGGCGATCTCGATTATGACTGTTTTATTATTCGGAGCTGGTACGGACTATTGTCTGTTCCTGATCTCACGATTCCGGCAGTTGTTGAAGGTAGAGGAGAGCAAGAGTCGTGCACTTCTTCGCTCCATTACCGAATCTTCAGGCGCAATTGCTATGAGTGGCTTCACCGTCGTGCTTGCACTGTTTGCGTTATTGCTGGCTAAGTATGGAGCTTATCATCGTTTTGCCGTTCCATTTAGTGTTTCTATCTTCATCATGGGAATTGCCAGTCTAACCCTCGTACCAGCACTGCTGGCGATCTTCGGACGGACCTCATTCTTCCCATTCATTCCGCGCACGCCACAAATGGAGGTAGAGCGGGCTAAGGCTAAAGGCAAACCTATTCCTGAACCCAAAGTTTCCCGTAAAAAAGGAATTGGCGGCTTAGTAGTAACACGTCCTTGGGCTATCGTAGGCGTGACCGTCATCGGATTGGGGATTCTGGCTTCATTCTCCAGTGGAATCAAGTTTACGTATGATATCCTATCCTCTTTCCCTAAAAATATGGAGTCCCGCGAAGGGTTCGACCTCATCGGTACACAGTTTTCTCCGGGAGAACTAGCTCCTGCTAAGCTGATTATTGATACTAAGGGGCAAGCGAGTGGAGAGGATCTTAAAGTCATTCTCGGAGGACTCACGTATGTGGACACGGTTTCCGATCCGCAACAGGGCGCTGTGAATAAGGATATTCTGGGTTATGATATCGAATTTAAGAACAATCCTTATTCACTTGAAGCGATGGGACATATTCCAGCCCTTCTAGCAACGGCAGAGCAAGCGCTGATTGATGTAGGGGTTGAGAATCCTGCAGATCAAGTGTGGGTAAGCGGTCAGACAGCGACTCAGTATGACACCAAAAAGATTGGAGATCGTGACACCGATCTGATTATCCCTGTTGTCATCGTATTGATCACTTTGCTGTTGTTGATATATCTGCGTTCTATAGTGGCAACCATCTATCTGGTAGGAACAGTCATTCTCTCCTTCTTCTCTGCTCTTGGCTTAGGCTGGATTATCATTCACTATGTAATGGGGGCAGATGCCATTCAGGGAGCTATTCCGCTCTATTCCTTTGTATTCCTGGTGGCACTTGGAGAAGATTACAACATCTTCATGATCTCTAATATTTGGAAAAATCGTAAGACCATGCCGCTTAAGCAGGCGATCGCAGAAGGCGTAAATGAGACCAGCTCAGTAATTACCTCTGCGGGCCTCATATTGGCAGGTACTTTTGCTGTATTAGCTAGCTTGCCGATTCAGGTGCTTGTGCAATTTGGTATTATCACCGCGCTAGGTGTTCTACTTGATACTTTTGTAGTTCGTCCGTTCCTTGTGCCCGCTATTACGACGCTTTTTGGTCGGTGGGCATTCTGGCCGGGGAAACATCAAGAGGTGGAGCAAGCTCTGCCTAGTAGTAGTGAGCAATAAGCGATACACTGTCAAAACAAACAGGGATGTTCCAAGCCACATTGGCTCAGAACATCCCTGTTGTTATTATCGTGCTAGCCGTTCTTTTTGTTCAGTGTAAGATTCGGCCTATATCTCATAGACGTTAGTTATGCAAATAGCTAACGGGACTAGCCGGCCAATCTCTATACTTAATTGCTGGTACCGGGAGTTCGGCTGATCATAAGCTTATATTTGTCGATCGAAGCACCAAGAATGGCTTCATTGCCACCAGCACCACGGTGTGATTGACGGAAGGATTCACTGGAGGTCCAGCCTTTAAATGCCTCCTCATTCTCCCACATGGTACAGATCTTTAATTCTTCAACACCTTCTTTAGCACTTCCTTGCCAAACCTCCATGCGGACGAATCCTGGCATATCCTGTACACCGTTATTCCCTCCGAACCGTTGAGCAATGGCCTCACCATGACCTTCTTTAACCTTAATCGTGTTTGTAACAACCAGCATGTCAGATAAACCTCCGTTCAGTAGTGTGATATCCATACATAAACATTAGGTTGAATATAATTGCACTTTATACACTTAAAAATTCTGGTTCGTTAGGAACGAAGCGATAAGTGTATCTTCTGCAACTAAATTAGATGAATTTTGCGAAAGGTCGAGAATTGCCTGTTTTTAGTTGCGCTGAATAGATGTACAAAATGCAACTATTGTCTATTCGAACGCCAAGTAACTACAAGAACCTGGCGTAACTGTAAGCACCTATAGAAACTATAAGTATCTAGCTTAACAACAAGCAATCAACATAATTATTAGTACCAACGATTAAATAAGTACCTAAACTCCAGTAGCCTACTCTTGTACTGAAAGTGGGGTTTGATTGCAAAATATGCAACAGAATAGCCAGAAACTAGTCCATACAAGCTATTCTGTTGCACTTTGTACAATTGAATCGAGGCTAAATCGCCTAAAGTAGGGTTTTCCTCCAGTTTGATTGCATAAAGTGCAATCAAACCATGCTTTTGCCGCTCCCAGAGATATTCTGTTGCACAAAATGCAACGATCAATCCAGGCTGCTTCCTCCATGTCTAGTCGCATTTCTATTGCACAAAGTGCAATCCGAGCTTGACGTATAACCACCAGCTTCCTTTTATTGCGGATTAGTGGTCCAGAGTCCTGCTGTTTTTAGGAAGACACGATCCGGTAGCTTCAAGGCTGTTAACGCCAATTCAGCTACATCCTCAGGTTGCATCATGCGGTCTTCATCACCGATCTTAAGTCCAGCGTTGGAAGCAAGTCCAGTGTTTACAGTGCTTGGAGTCAAGGCTACGACGCGGATGTTGTGCTTACGCACCTCTTGAGCGAGGGCTTCGGTCATGCCCATCAGTGCGAACTTGGATGCGCAGTAAGCTGAGCCTGTCGCGAAGCCGCGTTCTCCTGCAGTAGAAGAGATATTGATGATATTTCCACCATTTTTCTCAATCATAGCTGGCAGTGCAGCGCGAGTTACATAATAGGTGCCGTAAAGATTGACTTGGATATGACTTTCCCAATCGGCAGGGTCCATTTCTACTAAAGTGCCGAATTTTGCAATTCCGGCATTGTTAATTAATGCGTCAAATGTTCCTAACTCATTTTGTAGGTAAGCAACCGCACGCTCAGCTTCTTCACGTACAGCAATATCCGCAACCGCGATGCTGACTTTAACGTCGTAAACCTCCGTTAAGGCTGATTTCAACGCTTCGAGATCACCTGAAGTTCTGGAGATCAGGCCCAAATTAGCACCTTCCTTAGCTAGTGACATGGCCAAAGCTTTACCGATCCCTTTGCCTGCACCAGTAATCACAACACTCTTTCCTCTCAAATCCATCTCTAACGTCACGCTCCCTTAAACATTTTTGAAGCTAACGCTTCATTCATGTCCTATTATACCTGAATGCTATAGGGCATTTACAATCGCCCAAAGGAAAATGATTTGAAAACTTCCATGTAAAGGGATGTGATTTTTCGTGAATGTACCGATTTTCCATGAATCCATCATTTATTTCACAAACGAAACGGATTTATTCGTACAGCTTCGTTAGCGGCACCGATGCGGGTCCCTCTAATACTTCTCCATCGAAGGAGTATCGGGAGCCGTGGCAAGGGCAATCCCAAGAACGTTCGCCATCGTTCCATTCGCATTCACAGCCCATGTGAGTACAGGTTCTGTCTACAAGATGAAGCTTACCTTCTGGATCTTTGTAGGCGCCGACTCGTTTGCCGTCATGGAAGACAACAGCCCCTTCGTCTGCCTTCAAATCACCAGTCTTTTTGTGGACGATTTCAACTTTGCCCGCTACTAGCTCTTTGGCCACATTGGCGTTTTGAACGATGAAGCTTTTTATGCTGGCGCCAGCTTTGAAGCGGGATGGATCGTACAGTTCTGTATAAGGATTATCTTTACGCTGAATCTGGTCCGAGATGATTTGAGCGGCCAAGGTACCGCTTGTCATGCCCCATTTTCTGTATCCAGTTGCAATATAAATCTCTTCATTGTCCGAAATCTTGCCAATGTAAGGTACCCTATCCAGCGTAATTAAATCTTGTGCTGACCAGCGGTAAGGGATTGATTTGATGCCAAGCAAGTGACCTGCGAACAGCTCCAGATTCTCATAATGACCTATCGTGCAGATGCCTTGGCCTGTCTTATGATTCTCGCCCCCGACGATAACTAGATTCCGGCCTTCCCACTCCACAGCACGCAGAGAACGGGTTGGTTCGCTGACACTTAAATACATTCCGCCTTCAAAATCCGTTTCGGGCTGGATCGCCAGACAGTAGGAACGTTCAGCATGCAGTCGCGAGAAATATAACGCACCTCCATCGTAGAAGGGGAAATGAGAAGCTGAAACGGCGTAACTGCAGGTGATCCGATAGTCGTTCTTTTCCGTAAAAAGCGTAAGCTTATCGTTCTTCTCCACCTTGTCTGCCATCATCGTATGCTCATAGATTACGCCACCGTTTTCCACTATAACCTTCAACAAGACCTTCAGATATTGCAGTGGGTGAAAGCGGGCTTGTCCTGGTAATTTAATGGCACCACTCGCCATCAGAGGGATAGAAACGTTATCGAGCCATTCACCGGCCAGGCCCAATTGTTCATAGGCTTTAAACTCTTGTTCCAGTTGTTTAAGCGTTTTATGATCTTCAGCATCTGCGTATAGATAGGCCGCCTCTCGTTTCATGCCACAAGACACTTCGAGTTCTTCAGCCGTGTCTAAGATCCAATCCAAAGCCCCATTGTTCGATTGATAATAGAGGCGGGCATTCTCTTCACCAAAATGCTTGATCAAATGATGATAGATTAACCCGTGCTGTGCTGAGATTTTTGCACTGGTAAAACCCGTAGTGCCACTAAGAATTTCTCCTGCCTCCAAGATCGTGACTTTGTATCCGGCTTTACTTAAGAGATAGGCTGTTGTAATTCCTGTAATACCACCGCCCACCACTGCGACATCTGTAGAAATATCTTCAGTAAGCTTTGGGAAAGTCGGTAAATCTGTAGTGTCTCTCCATAGTGATTCTGGAAATTGCGGGAGACCTTGCGTTATTTTACGTTGTGGATCCATTTTATTATCCCTCCATCTGTACAATCCTCATTTCATTTATTACCACAGTTCCGTTAAAAGAAACTCCGTATTCATATGTTCAGTGCATGAATTCAGAGAAATAGTGCCAAAATAAGGTGGCATCCGGGAAGCACAGGATAAATAGGAGGGATGATCCATGTCAGTTCAACAGGATAAGCACAATGTTTCTCTGGAATGGATCAAGGATCAGTTGAACGGTTTCGCCGATTTAATCGATAGGACGCTTGTTGCACCTTTTGGGCAGATTGACCTGCTTTATATCAAAAGCGTTGCAGACGGACAGATTCTCAGTCGTAATGTGATTACTCCGTTCTATGAAATGGAGAATATTAACGCGTACCATAACTACATTCTGACGTATCCAGGCACCGAAGAGGAGACTACGAGGGAAAAAGCGATCGAGCTTTTGCTCAGCGGTTATATTCTTCTGGGTTTAAATGATACGTTCTGTTTCTTTGATGCTATGAATAGGGAGATTAGTGGTGTTAATGAAACATCTGCAGAAAGCATTTCTCAGGGGCCGTCAGATGCACTGACGGAGGATATAGCGATTAACCTGAACATGATTCGTCGGCGCTATCAATCCACTAATCTAAAAATGGAAACCATGGTCATCGGCGATGTCTCAAAAACAAAGGTGGCGATTCTATACGACATTAGTCGTGTTGATCCTAATGTTTTAGCAGAATTAAGGGAGAAGATGAATACACTAAAGGTTGATATTTTGCAGGCTATGGGAGAACTTGAGAAATTTCTAAGCAGTGACAGTCTGAGAATATTACCCAAGTCCATTGTGACCGAAAGACCAGATAGAGTGGTTTTCAATTTGTCTGAGGGAAAAGTAGCGATAATGCTGGATACTACGGGTTATGCGATAGTTTTGCCTTCCATATTTAATGATTTCTTCACATCCATGGATGATAAAATCCAACTTCCTATCGTGGGCCGTTTCTTAAAGCTACTGCGGATTATCGGTGTGTGCATGACGTTGTGGTTGCCTGCAATCTATGTAACACTTACCGCGTATAACCCAGAGATTATTCGTGTGCAGGTTGCACTGCTCATTTCAGGTAGTCGTGCGACCGTGCCTTATCCATCTTTTGTGGAAGTACTCTTAATGCTTATGATGATGGAATTTCTGACCGAGGCGAGTTTACGGCTTCCCAAGGCGATTGGTCCTACGGCCACGACGGTTGGAGGTCTAATCTTGGGTCAAGCAGCTACGGCGGCCGGGCTTGTAGGGAATATCATGATTATATTGGTTTCGGCCGTTGCAATATCCAATTTTCTGATTCCGCTGAATATGATGAGCTTGTCGATACGCGTACTGAAATACATTTTCCTTTTTGCCGCAGCTTTTTTAGGATTGGTAGGGGTAGTGGTCTGTGTAGTGGGCTTCGCTATGTATCTATGCAATCAACGGAGTTTCGGACAACCCTATTTCAGATTGTTTTTTCTTGATAATCTTGGTAAGAAGAAGGGCGGGGAACATTGATGGCCAAAAGCCGTTATTTCTACTGTCTTTTTCTGATGAACAGCTTGATCAACATCATTAATTATGTTCCTAGGGAACTAATAGACAGACGTTTTGCAGGTGCTTTGATGTCCGTACTAATCGGAACGATCTTTGGCACTTTGTTTGTTTATATCTTTACTGTATTGATTGCTAAGTTCCCCGGAAAGGGGTTTCCGGAAATATTTTACTCTTTGCTTCCTAAGAAGTTAGCCAAAACCTTACTACTCCTCTTTGCTGGCTTATGGTGTGTGGCTGGTGGGGTTACGCTACTTTCTTTTGTAGATATCACGCTGCGGTTTATCAGTCCAGATTCGAGTCCTTATACCGTTGTGATCAGTTTTTTAGTCTTGGTCTGCATCTGCTGTCGCTTTGATTCTCTATCCATCTTGTATGGGCTTGAAATCATTCTCAGCGTAACCTTACCGTTAATTATTTATGGTCTCGTAAAAGCGTTGGCCAATCCGGACTTCAATTGGGATTCTGTTCTGCAGGTCACAACATACTTCTGGCATAAGCCGGATCTAATGAGCCTTTCGGCGGCTACCTTTTCTTTTAGTGGGTACTTAAACCTGGCCATATTTAATCGGGTATTTCATGGGCTGAAGCTTAAGCATGTCTGGATTTTAGGGGTGGAGGGACTGTCCGTATTGCTCTTGACTTTTTTAGTTCCCATCGGTTATTTCGGAACCGTTGCTATTGATAGACATGTGTATACATGGTTCTCGACGGCAGACAGTATCCGTATGGAAAACTTTATTATTGAACGGATGCTGTTTATCTTTTATTTTGCCTATTTGAGTTTATCTCTGGTGAGTGTAATCGTTCTTTGGCATGGAGGTTTAGAGCTTTTGAAAGGTGCCATTTCATCTGTGAAAAAACAGTCCCCAAAAGCAGAGCGATGGAAAGAGTGGAGCATTCTAGGGTTGTTTAGCGCGATGGTTCTGTCCTTAATGGGGCTGGATCAATATGAACTTAATATGTTTGGTGCCTGGTTTCTGCAAATTCGCTGGTTTGGTGAGATGTTCATCATCGCTTTGCTGTTTTATTGTTATCGCAAAGTTAGGAGGGGGAGTCTGTGAGAAGAGTACTTGGTGGGATTGGGATTACCTTACTCCTTCTTCTTTCTGGCTGTGACTTCAAGGAGATTGATTTGCGGATTTTCGTGCTGGCGATTGGCGTTGACCAAGGTGCAGAAGAAGGGGGTTTTAAGATTAGCTTGAAGCTTGCCATCCCTCAAGGGGATGTTACCAAGATTGATGAGAAGGTGCAAATATTGACTGAGGAGTCTCCGAACATTTCGGAAGCGCTCCGTAGAATGAAATCCAGAGTGGAAAAGGAGCTTGATTACTCCCATTGTAAATCAATTGTTTTGGGGGAGGCGGTTGCGCGTAAAGATATTCTACATGTTATGGATTGGGCTGTGCGACGTAGAGATATGCAGCTTATTCTTAATTTTGCAATAGGGCGTCCGGAAGCACTTCAGGTTCTACAGGTAAGACCCGAATCGGAGCGGATCCCATCGAATTCTCTTATACTGGCTATGAGTGGACAAGGCACGGAGTCTCCATTTATTTCTAGTGTATATTCCTTTCAGCTGATGAGAAATATTTACGAGAAGGGGATTGATCCGATTCTGCCGATTATCGAAGCCAAAGGGGAAAAGGAGTTTTTAATTAATAAAATTGCTCTGCTCAATAATGAAAAAATCAAAATGGTTCTTACGCCTAACGAAACCCGGATATATAATCTGCTGTCGCGCCCGAACTTACGAACCAATTTGCCAGCCCATTCAGAGGGAGTTATGTATCAGTACTACACAGAGAGATCATCCTCGCACTATAAAATCCTGACACCAGAGCATGGGAAAGCTACTATTCGTTATCATATTAAGATAAAAGGTATCCTCGAAGAAAGTAGCAGCCCGGATCTGGTGACTCATAGCATGCTGGAGAAAATTGCAGTTGCTGGGGGAAAGGAACTGGAAGCGGATGTTTTAGCGTTGTTGACTAAAATTCAAGCTAGTGGTCTGGATCCTTTTGGATGGGGTCTACACTATGGAGCAAGGCACTTTAATAATGATACCGAAATGGAAGTGTGGGAGGGACTTTATGCTGGGCTTGATTTTCAAGTCAAAGCTGAAGTAAATATTAAATATTCTGGATTGATTCAATAACTGAGAAAGTAATGAGTGGATAAAAGTGGGATTGACGTTCCTACATTCACGATTTATACTTGATCTAAAAACAAGTTAGAGGATGATAGCAATGAAAAGCCTGAATTTGACTTCCCAACGTCAAGCCGTTTACGATATCGTCCTTAATTCACATGACCATCCCACTGCTGCGGAAGTAATGAATCGGCTAGTAGAACAAGGTCATAGCTTAGCATACGGTACTGTATACAACTCCCTACGTTATCTTTCAGATAAAAAAATGATTCGTGAGCTTAAGCTTGGTGAGGCTGCCAGCAGATATGATGCCCGCATGGATGATCATCAGCATATCATTTGCGAGGTTTGTGGAGCGGTTGACGAGGTGATGAACCAAGTTCCACGAGACTGGATGAACACAGTGGCCAAGGATACTGGATATACGATTGGTCATGCCCATGTAGTATTCGGAGGCGTATGCCCGAACTGCAAGAATAAAAGTATGAACTAGGAAAAGAGAACCGGAGCCTTTTGCTGCGGTAATGATAAGGAAATAGGCTAATTTGAGTAGACCGCTCTCTTTAAAGCGGTCTTTTTGTTGCGTTTATATGACAATTCATAAGAATGATGAGAAAAATGAAGAAAGATAGGAGGAAAATCGGTTCCAAAGGAGGATATATAATTATATATTAAGTCTGGTAAATATGTCCTTGTTTAAGACTCGAAGAGAGAGAGTGTGATGACATTTATGAACAAAAAAGCAGGTATGAGTATTCGAACCAAGTTAATTCTTACATACCTATTAGTTCTGCTGTTGCCCAGTATCATAATAGGCTGGCGAACCTATCAATCTGCCAGCCATGAAGTGGAAGATCAACTGGTGAGCAATGCTACCGAAAGTGTTGTGGCAGTTAATGAAATCATCAACTCGAATATTCAATCCAAAATAGATGCTGTTTCTTATTTTTCCACTGAGTTTACCGCTGAGGGGACCAACAGTGAGGCAACTGGGAAGAAGGTTGCTTCTATGAAGGACAGATTAAAGGAATATGCTGTGCTACATCCGGATGTGCTAGACATTTATGTTAGTACAAGCAGAGGAGAATCTATCCATGCTTCGGAAGCCAAGCTGCCTGAAGGCTACGATCCCAGACAGGAAAGTGCCTATATTAATTCTTTGAAACACGGGAAAGGTGCCGTGATTTCTCCTGCCTTTCAAACCGTAAATCAGGAAACGGCGATTGCGATATCAACGGTCTTGAAGAGCGGAGACGGGGTAGTAACCTTGAATCTCAACTTATCCGCATTAGGAGATTTGACCTCGACGAAGGTTGGCAAGGAAGGATATATTATTATCCTTGATAACAGCAAGAAATATCTTGTACATCCAACAAAGGCTATTGGACAGGAATCATCCGATGATTTTGTAAAGAGAATGTTCGAGGACGAACAGGGTTCTTTTGATTATGTCTACAAGGATACGCACAATAAGATGACGTTTATGGTGAACGAGCTTACGGGCTGGAGAGTCGGAGGTACGATAAGCATAGATGAAGTGACTTCGGCAACGAGCGATATCCGTAATACAGCGATGCTTGTTATCGTAGTTTCCGTGCTGTTCGCATTGATCGTGATCTATTTTAATATTCAATCCATTTTGCGGCCGCTTCTCCGGCTTCGGAAAGCAACTGCAGTGTTAGCGAAAGGTGATTTGTCCGAGAATATTGGGGCTTTCCGCAGAGATGAAATTGGTATGCTTGCTGAGAACTTTCAATTAATGGTGCTCAGCTTGCGGGAGATGATCGTTGGCGTACAGGAGATGACGGGCAATGTCTCCTCTTCAGCCGAAGAGTTAACCGCCAGTGCTGAGCAGAATGCCCAAACGATCGAGCAGATGACGATAGCGATTCAAGAGGTAGCGGCAGGGACAGAACGGCAGGTTATCGGTGTGCGAAAAGGAATGGAAAGTACAGCGGCGACGACAAGCGAAGTGGATCATATTTCTGTATATATGGAGCAGGTGTCTGCGATGATGGACAAAACTTCGCTCTCTGCTTCAGAAGGAAA
Source organism: Paenibacillus etheri (assembly GCF_001012825.1). Lineage (GTDB taxonomy): Bacteria > Bacillota > Bacilli > Paenibacillales > Paenibacillaceae > Paenibacillus_AQ > Paenibacillus_AQ etheri. The sequence continues at coordinate 245,430 of NZ_LCZJ02000037.1, read as the reverse complement.
TGATTCGGTCATCAGCGTGGTGGATAAGATCAATGGTATCCATGAAACGGTGGGAGAGCTTGGCAGTGTAATCGACAAGCTGAACGAAAGAACGGGTCAAATTGAAGGCATTGTCGGCGTCATCACAGGGATTGCCCGTCAGACTAATTTGTTAGCTCTAAATGCTTCTATTGAGGCGGCCAGAGCTGGAGAACATGGCCGTGGATTTGCCGTTGTTGCCGCTGAAGTGCGTAAGCTGGCAGAGGAATCAGAGAGATCAGCGCATCTGATTGCAGAGCAGATCACCGCCATTAATAGTGAGATGACGCTGGTGACCCATACGATGGAAGATACAAAGCAGCGCGTAACAGAAGGGATTGAGGCCGTGGATACTTCCGGACGTTCCTTCTCCCGTATCCGTAGAGCGGTCAAGAGTGCCGCAGAGAAGATTGAGGCAATGGGCGGGGCTGTACAGACCTTAATGGTGGAATCAGATCATATGGAGAAGGCTATTGGAGAGATTCGCGGAATCACCGAAGAAGCGGCTGTAAGTACAGAGACCATCGCAACGGCAGCGCAAGAGCAACTCGCTTCTGTTGAAGAAATGGCATCTTCGTCTACCGACCTTAGCCGTCTTGCGGAGGAACTGCAAAAGCTTGTGAGTAGCTTTAAAATACACTCTTCCTAGCATTAATATATATTTCAGATAGGAGAACGATGCTTTTATCTTCCCTTTTGCAGCCCTTTGCAAGTATACTGATAAACAATAATGTTGGGTTAGGCAACGGAGAGAGGAGAGATAATAGTACATGGCAGAGCAATTGAAAGGGTTCACGGTCGCCTTGGCGGGTCCGCGTAAATCGGAAGAAATGGCCAAGCTGGTCCAAAATATGGGGGGGACGGCGTTATGCCGACCTGCCCAAGGTACTGTATTTCTTGATGATAAGGCATTGGAGGAAGGATTGAATTCATGGATCAGCCATCCTCCTTACTTGGTGATCCTTACCACAGGCATGGGACTGGATGCTCTCTTCGAAACGGCTGAACGCCTGAATATCGCTGATCGTTTCTTAGAAGTACTTTCTGGTTCTATTATTGCCGCACGGGGTTATAAGACAGTGAATGCTTTGAAGAAAAGAGGGCTTACGCCAGAGGTTTGCGACGACGACGGAAGTACGATTGGACTGATTCGTGGCCTTCAATCCCTGGATTTGCAGGGCAAGGAAGTTGTTCTGCAGCTGCACGGTGATCCAGCTCCTCGTATGCTCACATGGCTGCAGGAGGCAGGGGCGAATACACGCCAAGTGCTGCCGTATCGTCATACTCCACCAGAACCGGGTGAGCTTGAAAGACTGCTCATAGAAATTACAGAAGGCAAGATTGATGCCGTGGCTTTTACGAGTGCTCCACAATTTCGTTTCCTCTCTCAATTTGCTCGGGAACAGGGCAAGCTGGAGGAGATGTTGAAGTCTTTCGATGATAAAGTGCTTGCTGTTTCTGTAGGGCGTATTACCTCTGAGGCTCTTAAGGAAGAGGGCGTACAGCGTATCATCATGCCCGAGCATGAGCGGATGGGAAGCATGATTGTAGAACTGGGGAAATATGTGGCGGCGAACCGCTAGATCTGTGCGCGGCAACCTTACAAGATTGACGATACCACACAGAAGCATTCCCGCCAGATTCACTGGGTGGGGGTGCTTTTTTGCCCGGCAGATGATGACTTAAGAGTAGTAAACCTGCCATCTGCATGGACATTCGCAGCAGTTTTCCTTAGAATATAGGCAACATGTGACGAATAATAACAATGAATAAGGAGGAGGATCCCCATGGACAAAAGAAAATGTCTCTTACTTGGTGATTATACCCATCCCCGTTTCCATCCACTTCAAGGAGTGGACCAACAAATTAGCGAGATCTTAAATGATTTATTAACCGTTCAGTGTTCGGAGAATAAAAAAATGATGCGCATTGAGCATTTGGCAAGTTATGACTTATGCATTGCCTACAACGAATTGTGGAACGAAACTGTATCTCCTCAGCAAACTGCTGGCCTACTCAGCTATGTGAGCGGTGGTGGAGGACTGATTGTTCTTCATACTGGTGCTTCATTGACGAAGCGTAACGAACTAGCTCAGCTGATCGGTGGCCGCTTTAAAGGTCACTCTGCTTACGAGCCGATGAATTTCAAGGTGCTAGAGCATGACATTACTGAGGGCGTTGAAGACTTCCAACTAGATGAAGAGCCTTATCATTTTGAATTTGACCCGTTCATGGAGCGGACCATTCTGCTTCAGTATGAAACAGAGGATGGATGGTTGCCAGCTGCATGGTGTCACAGCTATGGTTTAGGACGAGTAGTATTCCTAATGCCTGGTCATCATGAACCATCCTTTCGTCACCCAGCACTACGGAAATTGATCCTGCAGGCGGCTACTTGGGCTGCTCGTATTCCGATCACTAACTAAGGAATGTTGTGTTTTTTTGAAATATCTACACAGTGGGGTATACTTTAATCATAAACTCCGTTTGTAATGAAACGGAATCTTTGGGAGGAAAGTACTATGAGTGATTTGTTTAAAAAAGCGATCTCTTTAGGAGTGGGCCTCACCATTGTCAGTAAGGAAAAAGTAGAAAAGGTTGTTGAAGAACTAGTGAAACGTGGGGAGCTTGCTCCTTCGGAGTCTAAGGCCCTCGTTGATCGGCTGATTGAACGCGGTGAGGAAGAGCGAGGTATGCTCAAGTCTGTAGTACAAGAACAGGTACAACGCGTGTTGAAGGAAATGAAGGTTCCTGTACAAAGTGATATTGACGAGCTGGAAAGCCGAGTTGCTGTATTGGAGCGTCGATTGGCCGAGCTGGAAGGGATTTCCCATCTAGAAGGAACATCGGCGGAAACGCGTATGGACTAAATGGCAGTACGCATTAGACATGCCGGACGATACCGGTCCATTGCCATGGCGCTTATGCACCATGGTTTTGGCTATATGGTGGAGGAGCTGGGGCTCTATCATTTATTATCCCTTCCACGCCGTCTTGTAACGCAAGAAGCACATACAAGTCTTACGCTCGGGGAGCGAATTCGGCTGGTATTGGAGGATTTGGGTCCAACCTTTATTAAGCTTGGACAGCTCGCCAGTACCCGTTCAGATCTGCTGCCTGAATCTATTATTCAAGAATTGGTAAAACTACAGGATAATGTGCCCCCGTTCCCTGCGGAGCGCGTGCGCACGATTGTGGAGCATGAACTGGATCAACGAATGGATGAAATCTTCAATTCCTTTGAGGATACTCCTCTTGCGGCTGCATCGATCGGTCAAGTGCATAGAGCTGTCCTTCACAGCGGGCAGGTCGTAGCTGTTAAAGTTCAGCGCCCTGGCATTCTGCGAACGATGAGCAGGGATTTGGAAATTCTCAAAGATCTAAGCGCCCTTGCTGAGAAGCGGTTAGGCTGGGCAAGGCAATATCAGTTGTCCCGTATGGTAGAGGAATTCTCGAAATCGCTGCTTGGCGAGCTGGATTATAGCCAAGAAGGGCGTAATGCAGAGAAGATTGCTCAGCAGATGGATTATGACGGAGTGTATATCCCGGATATCTATTGGGATTTCACATCAACGCGGGTGCTGACGATGGAATATGTGGTTGGGATTACGCTGAGTCGTCGCGATGAGCTACTGAGTAACGGAGTTAAGCTTAAGGTGATCGCTCAGCAGCTCGTGGAAATGATGTTAAGACAAATCTTCATTCATGGCTTTTTTCATGCGGATCCTCATCCAGGAAATGTTATACGGATGGCTGATGGAAAGCTGGCTTTGATTGATTTTGGCATGATGGGGCGACTGAACGAAGAGATGAAAGAGCAGCTGTCTGCGCTTGTCATCGCACTGATGCGCAAGAATACGGATGCTATGGTCCGGGCAATCTTGCGTCTTGGAGTCATTCCTGAGGATGCTGATCGAGCGGCGTTGCATAATGATATGGATCGACTTCGCGATGAGTATTATGATGTTCCGTTCAGTAAGATGAGTATAGGTAAAGCGCTAAACGATCTGTTTGGCATTGCTCGCAGGCATCGATTAGTCCTTCCCCCGGATCTAACGATGCTCGGCAAGACGATGCTGACGCTTGAGGGTGTCATTAGCAACTTGGATCCAACGATTAGCATTCTCGAGATGGCAGAGCCTTTTGGACGGGAGTTAGTCAAGCAGCGATTTAGTGGTCCCCGATTGCAGCGCAAGTTCCTCGGAGGCATAGCTGATTTAACGGAGAGTCTATTGGAGCTTCCTGGGCAAGCTAAACAGTTGTCAGCGCTAATTAGTAAGGGAAAGCTAAAGGTAGAGATTGTGGCACCTGAGCTCGAGCATTTGGAGCGAAAGCTGGACCGGGTTGGGAACCGCTTAGCATTTAGTATTGTGATGCTTGCGTTCAGTCTTATCATGGTTGGACTCATTATTGGCACTGCGATGCGCGGTCAGCCTTCAGTGTTATGGAATTTCCCTACAGTGGAGATTGGCGGCGTAGTAGCGCTTCTGATGTTCTTATGGTTGATCTTTGCGATTTTTAAATCGGGAAGGTTCTAATCTACAACTACTGGAAAGAATAATTATTATTCTACAGTTTCACACAAATGCCGTTCTATCAAGTACAATATAAAGGATAACTTTCTAAGCTTAACTTTACTTCTATTGTATAAAGTGGAATGGAACGCAAATGGAGTGCCGTCTAAACGTCCGGTGGATCGCTGCTGCCCAGAAACCGAACTTTGACCGCACTCTTTTAACGGGTCAAGGGATACATGGGACGGAAGAATGCCGGTGACGGGGTTCTTCCGCTTTTGTTTGAATATAGCTGAATCGGAAGCATACGCCCCCAAAGGGAAAGTTGATAGGGGCTGCCTGAACAGGGCTTTGGAAGACGGAAGTTAAGTAAGAGATGTAATCAAATTTAACTCAGAAAATAGTGAGGTGGAGAATTTGCCGGGATTTAAAGAATTAGGGGTTTCAGAATTACTGTGTACATTGCTTCAAGGTCAAGGCATCGTTAAGCCTACACCAGTGCAACAGGAAGCAATACCGCCATTGGTGCAGGGTCTAGATGTAATTGCAAGAGCGAAGACAGGTACAGGAAAAACATTAGCCTTCTTGCTGCCAATTATGGACAAGATCCACACGGAGCGAGCTTATCCGCAGGCGCTGATTATGGCTCCGACACGTGAACTGGCTTTGCAGATTACGGAAGAGGCACGCAAGTTGGCGCGTCATACAGATATCAAAATCTTGGCCGTTTACGGTGGTCAGGATGTAGAGAAGCAGCTTCGTAAGCTGGAAGGTGGAAGACATCTTATTATCGGTACACCGGGCAGACTGCTAGATCATATGCGCCGGGAGACACTCGACCTTAGTGGCGTTAAGATGCTCGTTCTGGACGAAGCCGATCAAATGCTGCATATGGGATTCTTGGAGGATGTAGAGACTATTATTACGGCTGTTCCTTATCGTCGTCAAACGATGTTGTTCTCTGCGACGATGCCGGATCCGATTAAACGTCTCGCTGCTAATTACATGAAAGAGCCACTGGATATCATTATTAAGAGTGGTTCTCCGATTCCACTGGATAATATCAAACAGCAAGTCGTGGAAGTCTCGGATCGTAATAAAGAAGAGGCACTCAAAGCATTGATTGAACGGGATCGTCCTTACTTGGCTATTATTTTCTGCCGGACCAAACGTCGGGTGTCCAAGCTGAACGAAGCTCTTCAAGCAGCAGGTTATGATTGTGATGAGCTACACGGCGATTTGTCTCAAGGTAAGCGTGAAGGTGTGATGAAAAGATTCCGTGATGCGAAGCTGCAGCTTCTTGTAGCTACAGATGTAGCGGCTCGGGGCCTGGATGTCGAAGGTATTACCCATATCTTTAACTACGATATGCCTCTTGATGTGGATAGCTATATTCACCGGATCGGCCGGACAGGCCGTGCCGGAGGCAAAGGGCTTGCGATTACGTTCACTTCTCCGCGTGAGCAAGATGGTCTAGACTTGATTGAGCACGGCATTTCGCAGCGCCTGGATCGTCGCCGTTACGACAAAGATGAATTCGGCGTTGGCGAATTCGTCGCAGTACAAGGCGGCGGACGCCACGGCGGTCGCCAAAGCGGCGGCGCTGAGGCAGCACGCACGGGCCGCGGACCGAAGACCGGCGGCTCTGGCCGCGGCGGAGCTCCACGCGGTGAAGGCGGAGCGCGGCAAGGTGGCCGCGGCCGCGGTAAGGATAAGGAAGCAGGCGGCTGGGGCAAGCCTGCAGAAGGACGCCGCGGTGGTCGTTCCGATGCGGCGGCTGGAAAGCGTGGCGGCAGTGGCTTTGACGCTGCCGCACCTAAGGGCGGCGGCAAGGCTGCCGGCGTAGTGCGAGTAGGCGGCGGCTATGGCGCCTTCGCCTCCAGAGGCGATGCGCCAGCTAGCGGCAACGCAGCAGCGCCTAGCGCCGGTTCGCGCGTTGCGAACCGAAAGGGCGGCCCAAGCACTGGCTACAGCGAGAACGTAGCCAGAGGCGCAGACGGCGGTGCCTACGTTGGCGGCACACCACGAGGCGGCTTAGGCAGTGGCTACGGTACAGGCCCGTCTAGAGGCGGCGGCAAAGGTGGTAAAGGTAGCAAAGGCGGATACAGCGGTGCCAAGGGTGGCGCTGGTAAAGGGGGACGCAACAGCGGAAACGCGGGTTCCTCACGTGGTGGACGTGGCAGCTCCGGTGGCTTTAAAAGCGGCGGCAGAGGCACATCCAGATAATGTGAGTGTAATTTTATAACTAAAACTTGTTACCATAGGGAAGTTAGCGGACAAGCTAACTACCTATGGTAATCTTTATTTTTTGGACAGAATTGGAGCGATATTTGTCTTAAGAAGGTTCTTAGTGTAACATTTTTGAAGGAAAGCTTGTCTAATAGATAAATAGAGTGTTTCGACTTCGAGGAGGAAGAACTTGCAGATGTCTAAAAAATTAAAAATTTTGATCTTGTTAATTGTCGTTATTGCTGTTGGGTGGGGGATTGGGAAGTATACGACGCCTTCTCCTTCTGCTTCGGACAGTAATGGTTCCAATATAAATGTGCAGGATGATCTTCAAGCTAAGCCTGGTGAAGATGGTAATAGCACCGAAGAGGGCATAACAGACCCAGTGGTAGCTAATCCATCTAATACAACGGATCCCTCTGATCCGTCCGAACCGGATAGTAACGAAAAGGGAAATAGCACTGATGATTCTTTTAAAGAGCCTGACAGCATAGCTGTGATGGTGAATAAGGAGTATGGACTGCCGGAGAACTATAAGCCAACGGATCTAGTCTACCCGGAAGTACGGTTTACATTTAAAGAGAAAATCGAGAAGCGTATGATGCGTAAGGAAGCTGCCGAAGCATTAGAGGAACTGTTCGCAGGCGCAGAGGAAGACGGGATTTACTTGGCTGGCGTTTCGGCCTACCGTTCTAAGGAAACCCAAACGAGGCTGTTCAATCGTTATGTTAAGAAAGACGGAGAAGAACTGGCTCGTACTTACAGTGCCGTGCCTGGCTATAGCGAGCATCAGACAGGGCTTGCTATCGATGTCTCAGGAAGTGACGGAAAATGTGCTGCGGAGAGCTGTTTCGGTGGAACAAAGGAAGCGGAGTGGCTAGCGCAGCATGCAACGGAATATGGTTATATCATCCGCTTTCCAGAAGGAAAGCAGGACATTACAGGATATAAGTATGAGCCTTGGCATATCCGTTATGTGGGCAAGGATATAGCTACTTATATTGCGGATGAAGGGATTACGCTGGAAGAATATTATGATGTCGTACCAGTATCCAAATAACAGAGTGATAGAGGGCAGTCCTAAGAAATACATAGGGCTGTTTTTTTCTTTTTCAGTATTTACAGAAAGTGTCGATAAGTTGCATTCTATTACAATTCGGGTAAGATACGTAGTGTATTCTAAGTACATGGAAGGAAGGGGAATAAGGATGTCGATCTACAATTTTTCCGGCGTTACGCCTTCGGGTAAAGAAGTACCGTTTACGGAGTATGAAGGTAAGGTGCTGCTGATTGCCAATACGGCCAGCAAATGTGGACTTACCCCGCAGTATGGGGATCTCCAGAAGCTATACGAGCAGTATAGGGATCAGGGACTTGTAGTATTAGGATTCCCCTGCAACCAATTTGCGGGTCAGGAGCCGGGTACAAGTGAAGAGGCAGAAGAATTCTGTCAGATTAATTATGGTGTTACCTTTCCCGTATTTGCCAAAGTGGATGTCAATGGACCGGATGCCAGTCCCCTTTTCAATTATTTAAAAGAGCAGCAACCGGGTACTGGAGACAGCAGCGATATAAGCTGGAATTTCACGAAGTTCCTTATTGATCGTAGTGGCAATGTAGTGGCTCGTGTTGAGCCAAAGGAATCGCCAGAAACGATGATTGCACAGATTGAGTCCTTACTGTAGACCATTTAGGGTCTGATAAATTGTTATTTTACAAGTATCCTTTCGACCTCGGTCTTTTGACCGAGCTTCGACGGGATTTTCTTTTTTTACATAGGAATATGAAATAGCTACTTGGAAATTTGTTGTGATAAATTATACTTGACGCTTTACAGAGACCATGTATCCTTTGAAGAGAATGTAATGCCCATGCAAGATATGCATAAAGCGTGGAATACAGCAGGATAATAACGGCAGGAGGGTTCTATACAAGCATGAAGTTAATTACAGAGGTCGCAGCACAAGCGGGAATTGACGAAGAGCATCTGGAACTATACGGAAAATATAAAAGTAAACTTTCACCGTCCTTATGGGAGGACATGAAGAACAAGCCAGATGGCAAGCTGGTATTGGTCACTGCGGTGAATCCGACCCCTGCTGGCGAAGGGAAAACCTTAACAACCATTGGGCTGGCACAGGCACTGAACGCAGCAGGGGTAAAAACCGTGGCGGCCTTACGCGAACCATCCCTCGGACCATGCTTGGGCATGAAGGGCGGCGCCACGGGTGGTGGCAAGTCGCAGATCGTTCCAGCAGATGAGATTAATTTGCACTTTACGGGTGATATTCATGCAGTAACTTCTGCGCATAATCTATTGTCGGCGATGATTGACAATCATATCTTCCAAGGCAATGAGCTGGGACTTGATCCACAGCGTATCGTTTGGAAACGCGTGATGGATATGAACGATCGCAGTCTGCGGAATATCGTGACAGGGCTCGGAGATGGAAATGGAGCCGTACGGGAAAGTGGATTTCAGATTACGACAGCTTCTGAGATTATGGCTGTGTTATGTCTATGCGATAATCTGAGTGATCTCAAAAAGCGTATAAACCGCATTTTGATTGGATATGACCAAGAGGGGCAGCCTGTAACGGCCGAACAAATAGGGGCAGTTGAAGCGATGGCGGCGCTGTTGAAGGAAGCGGTTAAGCCTAATCTGGTGCAGACCTTGGAGGGCACACCTGTTATTGTACACGGTGGTCCATTTGCAAATATCGCCCATGGCTGCAGCAGTGTTATCGGTACTCGTTATGCACTCAAGCTGGGAGATGTTGTTGTTACGGAAGCAGGCTTTGGAGCGGATCTTGGTGCTGAGAAATTCATGGATATCAAATGCCGACAAGCCGGTCTAGCCCCTTCGGCGGCAGTGCTTGTCGTGACGGTGAAATCCTTGAAATATAACGGTGGTGTACCTAAGAATGAGCTCCAAATTGAGAACCGGTCGGCGCTGAACTCTGGATTGTCTAATTTGGAGCGTCATGTAGAAAATCTCGGCAAATTTGGGGTACCTGTTCTTGTTGCCATTAATCATTTTGAAGGCGACAGCCCAGAAGAGATTAATGATGTTGTGGAGGCTTGTCGCCGATTGAACGTTCCTGCGGCAATATCCAAGGTATGGGCAGAAGGTAGTGCGGGCGGACAAGAGTTGGCTTCGGAACTAAAGAAGCTTCTGGATCATAGCGACACTGAGCGTTTTGCACCTTTGTATGAGAATGAACTCGATATCTCTTCCAAAATCACCAAGATTGTGCGCGAAGTTTACCGTGGTGCGGAGGTTAACTTTTCCCCTGCGGCCAAACGCAGCCTAGCAGTGATTGAGCGCCTTGGGTTAAATAATCTTCAAGTATGTATGGCGAAGACGCCTTATTCCTTCTCAGATCAGCCTAGATTGCTTGGCGCTCCTAAAGGGTTCACGGTAGGTATACGTGATATCACCCTTTCGCTCGGTGCAGGGTTTGCTGTAGTGATTACGGGCAATATCGTTACGATGCCAGGTCTACCGGCTAAACCAGCTGCTGAGGCACTATGGATGGATGAGGATGGCGTGATTCACGGTTTGGTGTAAATTCGGTTTATAATCAGGCTTTTCCCTGTTGGATTAGGGGGAAGCCTTTTTTGCTCGTTATAAGAAAGTATATCCTGAGGGAGCAGAAACATAATGTCTTACGCGCATGGCAAAGCTAACGAGGTCGCAATCGGCAGCAGTGACGGAAAACGCTTAAAATTGTGAACAATCTGAGAATATAGGCGAAAAGACTTGTAATGTGATAAATATCACAATATTATCAGTTAATAAAGTGAAATAAATCACAATTAACTCATCGGTGATCAGATATCTAATTTGGTCAGTCAAGCAATTCGAATATATAACCAGGTTGTCCATTTGAAGGAGGAAGAAAATAATGAAAGTAGCTGTCATTGGATGTACCCATGCCGGAACTGCCGCAATTGTAAATACTGCTAAGCTTTACCCGGAAGCCGAGATTACGGTGTATGAGCGTAATGATAATATTTCTTTCTTATCCTGTGGTATTGCTTTATATGTAGGTGGAGTGGTCAAAGACCCACACGGGTTGTTCTATTCTTCCCCAGAGAAGCTTGCAGATCTTGGCGTTAAGACGAATATGCGTCATGAAGTGACCGCAGTGGATACGAAGTCCAAAACGCTGCGTGTTCGTAATTTGGCAACCGGACAAGAGTTTGGCGATACCTACGATAAGCTGATTATGACAACTGGATCATGGCCGATTGTGCCGAAGCTCGAAGGACTTGAGCTGGAAGGTGTCTTGCTTTGTAAGAACTATGATCATTCCAACACCATTATAGAAAAAGCTAAACAAGCGAATAAAATCACGGTCGTAGGCGCTGGATATATCGGCGTTGAATTAGTGGAAGCCTTCCAAATGAATGGAAAGCAAGTTACGCTGATTGATGGTGAAGATCGCATACTAAATAAATACTTGGACCCAGAGTTCACTGCACCGATCGAACAATCCTTTAAGGATCATGGAATTAAATTAGCACTGAATGAGAAGGTTAGTTCTTTTGCTGGCGAAGGTGGTAAAGTTACCAAGGTGATCACAAGCGAAGGGGAACATGAGACGGATCTTGTTATTCTCTGCATCGGCTTCCGTCCGAATACTGAATTGTTAAAAGGTCAAGTGGATATGCTGCCTAATGGCGCAATTCTTGTCAATGATTATATGCAGACTAGTTGCCCAGATGTGTATGCTGCTGGTGACAGCTGCGCGATTCATTACAACCCTACAGGGAAGCACGCTTATATTCCACTGGCAACCAATGCCGTGCGGATGGGCACCTTGGTCGCACGTAACTTAGTGACAGAATCGATTCCTTATATGGGTACTCAAGGAACTTCGGGCATTAAGATTTATGAAGATAATATCGCTGCTACCGGTCTTACTGAAGAAGGGGCTAAGGCTGAAGGAATGGACGTAGAGACTACCATGATTATTGACAACTACCGTCCAGAATTTATGCCAACCTTCGAGCAAGTTCAATTAAAAGTTGTATTTGAACGTGCCACACGCCGCATTCTCGGAGCGCAAATCATGTCTAAGACGGATCTCACGCAATCGATCAACACGGTATCTGTATGTATTCAAAACAAAATGACAATCGATCAGCTTGCCTTTATCGATTTCTTCTTCCAACCTCATTACAACAAGCCTTGGAATTTCCTGAACACAGTAGGCCTTGAAGCGCTACCGACATCTGTGCCAAGTAAAGAGGCAGTAACCGTTTAATGTAATTCATATGAACAATTGAGTGAACCGGAGCCATACATGGTTTCGGTTTTTTTGTGATTGAAGCTGGTACTATCTACCTTTAAAATAATATGGAGCCTATTCTTACAATTGTAATTAGGTATGCGCTTCGTTAAATTTGACATGTCAGTGAAAAGTTTCACTTAGTTTTTCATTAAGTGATAATTATCACGTTAATGTATTTTATGACACGCTACAATGGTCGTAAAGGAACAAATTTTAAGTAAATAGATGAAGGGGATAGGAATCATGGCTTATAGTAAACCGCAGCAGATTGCCGCAGTCACGGTCGAGAACGGCATAAAAAAGGCGCATAATCCTTTAAGCACCGTACTAATTCTGGGCTTTCTGGGAGGAGCGTTTATCGCGCTCGGATTTTTACTGGATATTCGCGTCATTGCTGGCGCACCGCATGAATGGGGTTCTATCGCTAACTTTATTGGGGCAGCAGTCTTCCCTGTTGGATTGATTCTAGTACTGCTTGCAGGGGGAGAACTACTGACAGGCAATATGATGGCTGTGCCGCTTGCTTTTATGGCGAAGAAGATATCTTTCTGGGAAGTTGTTAAGAATCTCGTATTGATTACCTTGAGCAATCTAGCGGGAGCTTTGTTTGTAGCTTACTTTTTCGGTCATGTGGTTGGTTTAACCTCTGACGGTGTGTATTTGGAAAAATTAGTGGAGATGGCAGGACATAAGCTTGAAGCAGGCTTCTTGCCGGCATTTGTTTCCGGTATCGGTTGTAACTGGCTCGTAGCTTTGGCGGTATGGCTCTCCTATGGAGCAGATAATTTCAGCGGTAAAATTCTCGGCATCTGGTTCCCGACGATGGCTTTTGTAGCTATCGGCTTCCAGCACGTTGTAGCTAACATGTTCTTAATTCCGGCTGCTATTTTCGAAGGATATTTTTCATGGGGAGAGTACTTCAATAATTTTGTTCCGGTATGGCTAGGGAACTTGACGGGCGGTGCGATCTTTGTTGCGGCAGCTTATTGGATGGCTTACCTGCGTAAAGTGCCTGCATCTATTCAATCCGTGGACAGCATGGCCGGTGGCGGTGTAAAGAAACACGCCTAAACCTATCTTATAGAGCGCTCCTTTGAATAGTCGAGGGGTGCTTTTTGCTGTATAGACAAATAAAATTCGCCGTGATGTATCCGAGCTCGGGGGAACGAATTCGGATGCACGGCGAATTTTAGAAGGGGGAGTGTTTCTAGGCTCTATTACCCCTACTTTGCAAGAACGAATCACATCGTTTTGTTTTGTTTGCTTTACGGACGACAACAGCAACTATAAAATATAAATAGATAGTAGAACATGGAGGAGCGCGGACCTGAACCTTAAGGAAGACGGGGTATTTCCAGCGGTATGTTCGCTCAGTGACATGGGAACGGTGCTATCTTTTTTCTCAGCTACGGTAGAAGTTAGACTTAAATAAGAGATAAAGTATACAGTGACTTTATCACGATAGCACGTCAATGCGTCTGCTTGCTCTGAACCCTGTTTTGGGATAATACTGGATGGAATAATGACACATATATTACAGGGGATGTACACTACTTATGAAGTTTTTACAGAATTATCCTAAAGAAGTTAAGATATTTTTAATTGCCAGCTTAATTAACGCAACGGGTAGTGCACTGATGTGGCCACTGGTTACAATGTATGTTTTTGATGAGCTTGGACGCAGCATGTCGGATGCTGGATTAGTGATTCTTATTCAATCAGTTGGAGGGATCGTGGGTCAACTACTCGGGGGCTCACTCTATCATAAGGTAGGCGTTAACCGGCTGATTGTTGGAGCGCTGGGCATGAATGCACTTGCACTGTTCACTTTGCCGGCAGCAAGTAACAATTGGACGTTATTTATGGTCGCGATGGGACTGGTAGGGCTCTTTAATTCACTGTCATTACCTGCGATTCAGGCGTTTATCGGCTTTCGTTTTACGAAGCAGCGCGGAGAGCTGTTTAATGTTATTTATGTCGCCAATAATATTGGTGTAGCACTGGGTACGGCGTTAAGTGGTTTTTTGGCCGATATTTCTTATATGCTCAGCTTTGTGATGAACGGCGTAACCTCAGCGGTATTTGCGGTATTCTTTTTTGTATATCTCCAGAAAGTCGGAGGAGATTCTTCACAGGAGGTCGCAGAACACCAGAAGGCAGGTCCTGACAAACAATCCACCTGGAAGCTAATGGGGCATACACGAATTTATCTTTATATGGGTATTGCCTCGATGTTCCTACTGTTAGGGAACTCTATCTGGAATACAGGGGTATCTCCGTTCATTATTTCAGAGGGCTGGCCTAAGAAGACTTATGGTTTTCTCTGGACGCTGAACGGTATTCTCATCTTTGCGGCTCAGCCGCTCGTAACAGTAATTAAACGCTGGTTTGCCTCTACCTCAACGGCGCAAATGACAGTAAGTGCGCTATTTTATTTGGGTGGGTATGCTGTTCTTTTATGGATGCCGACTTATTCAGGTCTAGTGCTTGGAATGGTACTCGCTACGCTTGGGGAAATGCTGATATCTCCGGCCATGCCTTCCTTTATTTCGGATCATGCTGGTCGCAGTGCTCCCTTCTATTTAGGGCTAAGTGGAGGCATGGGGGCAGTCGGCAGGGTGATTGGGCCATACTTAATGGGTAGGTTATACGATAGTGGAGGCTTAGCGCCTACCGCATGGTTGGCATGTGCGATGGCACTGCTGTCCGTAGGATTCTTTATCGTTCATGCGTATATCAACCGCCGAGGAAATTCACTGGAGCGGTCAATAGGATAGTTGAGCATAGTGGATTCAAATGATCTGCTGTGAATTCTATAGAGGTGCAAGGCAAGGGGTGTACATCTTTATGAAACTAAGCAACAGGGATAGGCTTATAATAAGGTTCTCGGAGATTAAAGACGTACGGGAACTGATTCATCTGGACCATATGATCTGGACGGAGGACACTAGCCCGGGGCCATTAATGTGGCGTTCCCAGGAGGATTATCTGCTGAATGCTCCCCCGGGATCGCAGCTTGTAGCGCTAAAGGATGACAAGTTATGCGGATATGTTGGGTTTGGCTGTCCTAGTCGAATGGAGAGTAACAGGCATGTGTGCGAGGTCAATATTGCTGTTCATCCGGATTATCAACGTTTAGGTATTGGCCGGCAGCTCATAGAGACCATTAAGGAACATGCCGCAGACAATGCCATTCGCAAGCTTCGTCTACGCGTATTATCCTGTAATGAATCAGCGCTTTCTTTTTATCGTAAATGCGGATTTGTGGAAGAGGGACGTCTGCGGGAGGAGTTTTATCTTGGGGGACGTTATGTGGATGAAATATTTATGAGCTGCATGCTGACAGGAGGAAAAGGAAGTGGAGATCATCTCGCTTAATGTGGGGCGTCCGGTAACAGTGGATTATCGGGGGAAACCTCTGGAGACTGGAATTTATAAAATGCCTGTAGAAGGATCGGTTCAGCTACATACCCATGGTTTTGTCGGAGATGGTCAGGCGGATCTGAAACATCACGGGGGCCCTGATAAGGCAGTTTGTGCCTACCCCATCGAGCATTATTCGTACTGGGAGAAGCAGCTTGGGAAGAAGCTGGAATACTCTGCCTTCGGAGAAAATATAACAACTGCCGGCTTATTGGAGACTGATGTGTGCATAGGTGATGTGTATGAAATAGGCACCACTGTGCTGCAGGTCAGCCAGCCACGTTATCCTTGCTTCAAAATATCACAAAAACACGGCCCGGCAGATCTTCCAGCACAAGTGCTGGACACTAGATATAGCGGATTTTACTTGCGTGTGCTTCGTGAAGGAAAGATTTCCACCGGAGATATCATTATCAAAAAAGAAAATGGAGCTGGAGGTGCGTCCGTAGCGCATGTTCTGCATTTAATGCAGGTAGGCCTGCAAGAGGAAGCTGCATTGGCAGAGCTTGCTGAGCTAGATACTCTTTCTGCCGTAGTTCGGAACAAGTTTCGTAAACAGCTGGCTCTGCCGGAGAGTTAGACTCTATCTACAAGCCAAATAAACCTGGAGGCATATGACTGCCAGGTTTATTTCGGTTTGTGTGTTTACTTTACTTATGTAGCTTAGCCGAGTAGTTGCCATTCACTACGTAATAAACCGTATACTGCGTGATTCACGTAGCCATCAGGCAGTTTCTCTGCTTGTCTAATCACACCCTCAAGGATAAAACCCAGCCGTTCTGGGATCGCCCGGCTGGAAACATTTCCGGTCGCACAGCGAATTTCTACACGTTGCAGCTCCATCTCCAGTAGTGCATAATCCACTAGAACCCGACAGGCACTGGTCATATAACCTTTGCCTTCATATCCTTCACCAAGCCAGTATCCGATCCCAACAGATCGGTTATGCCAGTCAATCTGGTGATACCCAATGACACCAGCTAACTCGCCACGTACCCAGAGTCCGGCGGTGAAGGCGCCATTTTCGGTGCCTTGTTTTATAGCATTTTTGATGAAATTAAGGCTGTGATCCTGTTCCGTAACGGCATCCACCCAAGGAAGCCATTGCCTAAGTCGTTCCCGCGAGCGCTCCACTAACGCGAATATGTGCTTAGCATGCTCAGGCATGAGGGGCTTTAACATTAGCTCTTCATCGATGACATAATTAAACAAGTGGTTGCCTCCTTTTCGGCACAAGGCCTTATGTATGATTATGGATTATTTCTTATGATTATCATGCTACTCTATCGCCCGCAGAGAAGTCAAAAGGTCTAAAGACGCTAAAAAATGATCCTTGCCTTGTGCCCCCTTTTATTGAACAATCTAGAGTTAACGGGTATATTAGTAGGAAACATGTTTATACAAGAAGTAGTGTAACACTACAGAATGAAAGGTTGATAGCTGTGGAGAACCGTACTACCCCCTCCAATTTTATTAAAAATGTTATTACCGAAGACCTCCGTACAGGTAAAGTAAAGGAAGTTGTCACACGCTTTCCGCCGGAGCCGAACGGTTATTTACATATCGGACATGCCAAGGCGATCTGGATTAACTTTACACTGGCGGACGAGTTCGGTGGCAAGACCAACCTAAGATTTGACGACACGAATCCGGCCAAAGAGGATATGGAGTATGTGAACTCGATTCAGGAAGATGTAAAGTGGCTCGGTTATGAATGGGAAGAGTTACGTTTTGCATCTGATTATTTTGAGGAAATGTACAAACGTGCTGAATTATTAATTACAAAGGGCAAAGCCTATGTCGATGACCTCAGTGCGGATGAAATTCGCCAATTGCGGGGAACGTTGACAGAGCCAGGGAAGAACAGTCCACATCGCGATCGTAGTATCGAAGAGAATTTGGATCTGTTCCGGCGTATGCGTGCAGGTGAATTCAAGGACGGTGAGAAGGTCCTTCGCGCCAAGATTGATATGAGTTCCCCGAACATTAATCTGCGTGATCCAGTCATTTATCGTATTACACATGCACATCACCATAACACAGGTGATAAATGGTGTATCTATCCAATGTACACATTCGCTCATCCGCTAGAAGATGCTATTGAAGGGGTCACTCACTCCCTTTGTTCGCTTGAATTCGAAGATCAACGCCCATTTTACGATTGGGTTGTAGCTGAATGTGAGATGCCAGCTGTCCCTCATCAATATGAATTTGGTCGTCTGAATTTGGCTCAAACGATGACTAGTAAGCGTAAGCTGAAGCTGCTTGTAGACGAAGGGCATGTGGATGGTTGGGATGATCCGCGGATGCCTACGATTTCTGGTCTACGCCGTAGAGGATATACGCCGGAAGCGATTCGTAAATTCGTGTATGAAGCGGGTATCTCGAAGAGTCAGGGTCTGGTGGACCTGCAAATGCTGGAACACTTTATCCGTGAGGATCTTAAGCTAACTGTACCGCGTACAATGGCTGTGTTACGACCACTTAAGGTTGTTATCACCAATTATCCAGAAGGTCAAACAGAATGGCTTGAAGCGGAGAATAATACAGAGAATGAGGAAATGGGCGTACGCCAAATTCCGTTTTCGCGTGAGATTTATGTGGAACGTGATGACTTTATGGAGAATCCGCCGAACAAATATTTCCGGTTGTTTCCTGGTAATGAAGTTCGTCTGAAGCATGCTTACTTCATCAAATGTAATGAAGTGATTAAGGATGAGAATGGCGAGGTAGTGGAGCTGCATTGTACTTATGATCCAGAAACGAAGAGTGGCAGCGGATTTACAGGACGCAAGGTAAAAGGTACTTTGCACTGGGTTGAAGCTAGCCAAGCGGTTCCTGCGGAATTCCGTTTATACGAGCCTCTGATTTCTGCTGAAGAAGCGGATGAGGCTGTGGAAGTTGAAGGTTTGGATTCCTCGGTAGAGAAATCGGAGCCTAGCTTCTTAGATCAGCTTAATCCTAAGTCCATTGAAATCTTACAAGGGTTTGTAGAACCTGCACTTAAGGATAGCGTGGCTCAAGATAAATTCCAGTTCTTCCGTCACGGCTATTTCAATGTGGATAGCAAATATTCGGCGCCTGGGCATCTCGTCTTCAATCTTATCGTTTCACTGAAGAGTTCATTTCAGCCTCCTAAGCAAGGCTAACACTTAACTCGATCAAGCTTATTATAATGAAAGAGGCTCAAGCGTCCCAAAGGGGGCGCCTGAGCCTCTTTTTTATAGCCTAGTCTATAAAATTTCGATATCGGATAGCTCTTCCTCTTCCTCTGTTGGGGGACGATAGCCTCCACGGCTAACAAAGAGCCACATAAAGCCAAAACCGACTGTTCCAAACAGCGTCAAGAAGACACCTGCCTGATACATGCTTTGTGCGCCCAGATTCTGATACATCCAACCTCCGAGAAGACCTCCAAAGATACCCGCTATACCGCTCCAGCTTAGCGTGTAGAGTGCTTGTCCGGAAGACCGGTAAGGTCGTGGAATCAGGAGCATTGTCAATTGGGTACCTACATAGAAGAAGCCGCCGAATGTTATGCAGTGTAGAATCTGAATGAGCGCTACTTGAAGGGCAGTAGTCGCATCAGCCATAAACCACCAGCGCAGAACAAACAAACCGCTGACCAATGCAAGCCAACCGAGTAGAACAGAGATTTTACGTTTCAGTAGTCGGTCACAGAGAACAAATACGCCTACCTCCAATATGGAAGAGAGGAATACGGCTAAACCAATCATTTTTTTAGAACCGCCCAGATCCGTAATATACAAGGATATGAATGTGGTGTTCATTGTGTTCGGTATGGAAACCAGAATACCAAATAACAAAAAACATAAGAAAAAGGGATTGAAAATCACCTTGCTTAGGCCCTTAAACGACATCGGAGCCATCACGATGGTATGGTTAAGTTTAGGCATTACAAGAATGGATAATATGGATGCAAATAGTAACGCTGTAAACAGATAGGACAAGATAGATACATTCGCCCAATCAAGGATAAAACCAGCGATAATTGCAATTATCGCCCACCCCAATGAACCCCAAAGCCGGAACGAACGGAAACGATGATGCGTTCCGTCAATATAGCTGAGAATCATCGTGTTGCTCTGAGCAAATAGCGGTCCTTGGAAGAAATAAAATAAAATAATGGAATTGTAGATCGTCTCATATGTATTTGCTCGAAACATGGATTGGGATAACACTAACATTCCGATTAACATAACCAAAATGATACGGCGTATATTCTGAGAACGATTTGTCCAGAACGCCCAGAATGGATTCGCAATTATGGATACTAAAGCTCCAACAGAGAATATGGCGCCAATCTCTAATTTGGTCATCCCTACATCCAGCAGGTATAGTTGAAAGAAGCTGGTGAAGAGGACCATGGTTCCATATACAAAAAAATTGAACCATTTTAAAGACGTGATAGAAGATGGAATAACGCCTTTTCGCAAATGGTTCACTCCTTTCTCACTAAATATCTTGCATGGAGTAGAGTGGCCAATAGTAGGCCCTTCTATCACTGTAACACGTGTTGAAAAGGGATACAAACACCCTTTTTTACTTTTTTACATTTTTTTGGGTTTTATTTATGTTTGAGACGATAAGCGACAAAAAATGCGTGAGCGCGGGCGTAGGTGGTACAAACGCTAAGTGAAACGGTCATTATTTTGGTCGGTACTAATTTCCGCAGAATGGGAAGTCACAAGGCACTACTGTCTGATCGGCGCGTTTAACTTCAGTTTACAATCTGCAGATAGGATGGGTATAAGGCGAGAAAGTTATTACTATGTTTTTCTCGTAATCATAGAGCTTTTAAGAAAAGGGGAGTTATTGTCATGAAGAAATCCGAATCTAAGCGAAAGATGGCGCTGAAGCCGTTCATAACACTACTAAGAGAAACCAAACCTTCATACGGTTTATTGGCTATAGCCATTGCGCTAAGCATGATATCGACATTGGTCAGTCTGGTCATCCCGATGTTCACTAAGAATTTGGTGGATGGCTTCTCACTGGCCTCCGTTAGCAAGCTGCAAATAGCGGGTATAGCAGCCGCATTTATCGCGCAGACCATCGCGGGAGGGATCTCCATCTATCTGCTCAATTATGTGGGTCAGAAGATGGTTGCAGGTCTGAGGGACCGACTGTGGCGTAAATTTCTAGTTCTGCCGGTGGCTTATTATAATGACAACCGAACGGGAGAAAGCGTCAGCCGCATGACGAATGATACAGGGATCATCAAAACACTGATTTCTGAGCATCTAGCCAGTCTATTTACTGGAGTAATCTCCATTGTGGGCTCCATTTCAGTGTTATTATTTCTCAACTGGAAAATGACGCTTGTTCTATTTACTGTTCTTCCACTGTCTGCGTTGATTCTAGTCCCTCTTGGACGACAGATGTACAAAATCTCCAAGGGGATGCAAGACGAGACAGCTTCTTTTACCGCTACACTTAGTGGTGTATTGTCTGAGATCCGTTTGGTGAAATCCTCAGGTGCAGAGAAGAAAGAGTACGAAGCAGGCAAGACCGGAATTATGAATCTGCTTTCCTTTGGTATTCGTGAAGGCAAGATTAGCGCGATGATCAGTCCACTCGTCTCTTTTGTTTTTATGATGTTACTTGTCGTCATTATTGGTTATGGTGGGATGCAGGTATCTTCCGGCGTCTTGACGGCTGGGGAACTAGTTGCTTTTATTCTTTATCTTATTCAGATAATTATGCCACTTACTCAATTGACTACATTCTTCACACAGATTCAGAAGGCTAAGGGTGCTTCGGAGCGTATTATTGAAACTCTGGCCGCAGAAGAAGAAGTGTATGAGGGACAGGAAGAGGCAAATGGCGCAGAAGGTCCGATCTCGGTAGAGGGATTAAGTTTTGGATATAAAAATGGTGAGAAGGTGTTGAACGATGTAAGCTTCCGTATGCTTCCGGGTCAGGTGACGGCTATAGTCGGACCGAGTGGGGGTGGTAAGACCACGTTGTTCTCGTTGCTAGAACGTTTTTACGAGCCTCAGTCAGGTCTGATTAAGCTGGGTGACAAGCCAGTATCTACATTCTCACTGCGTTCGTGGCGGAAGCTTATAGGGTATGTCTCGCAGGAAAGCCCACTGTTGGCCGGTACGATTGCTGAGAATTTAACCTACGGATTGGATCGGGACGTTAGCAGGGAGGAGATGCACGCAGCAGCAGCAATGGCTTATGCAGATGGCTTTATTGATGCACTTCCTGAAGGATATAATACGGATGTCGGTGAAAGAGGCGTGAAGCTGTCTGGTGGACAACGGCAACGGATTGCCATTGCTAGAGCACTGCTGCGGAATCCGAAGATTCTTATGCTTGATGAAGCCACTTCCAGTCTGGATAGCCAATCGGAAGCCGTGGTGCAGAAGGCACTGTCCAATTTGATGAAGGGTCGAACTACGATTGTAATTGCTCACCGTTTGTCTACGGTTGTAAATGCAGAACAAATTATTTTTATGGAAAAGGGCCAGATTACCGGGATGGGAAGACATGAAGAACTGCTGGAAAACCATGAGCTGTATCGTGAATTTGCCACCCAGCAGCTGCAGATGAATAACCTTGAGATTCAAGACAATAAAGAGGAGGCTCCAGTGATACATGACAAAAATACTAGTAGCGGACGACGATCCGCACATCCGCGAATTGGTAGAAGTATTTCTGAGAGCTGAGGGGATGGATGAGATCTATGGGGCTTCCGATGGACTGGATGCACTTCAGATTCTGGAGAGCAATAACATAGACTTAGCCATTATTGATGTGATGATGCCCAATTTGGATGGCTGGGAGCTGTGCCGGAAGATGCGCCAAACCTATGATTTTCCGATAATGATGCTGACGGCTAAGGGTGAGACCTCACAAATTGTGAAGGGCTTTGAGCTGGGAAGTGATGACTATCTCGTCAAACCCTTTGAGCCAGTGGTGCTTATTGCGCGAGTAAAGGCGCTGCTCAAACGTTACCAAATTTCTGCTGCTCAAAGTGTGGGTATTGGCCGGCTGCGAATGAATCGTAAAACCTACGAGGTATCCTCAGAGTATGGGGAAGTCACCTTGCCGCTTAAGGAATTTGAGCTGTTGTTTAAGCTGGGCAGCTATCCGGGGCAGACGTTGACTAGAGACAGGCTGATCGAAGAGATATGGGGTTATGATTTTGAAGGGAATGAGCGGACGCTCGATGTGCATATCAACCGTTTGCGCGAACGGTTCGCTCCTGATAAATATGGGTTTGTTATTCGTACCATCCGCGGACTAGGCTATCGGCTGGAGGCAGAGGCATGAACCGGTTTAAGGAGCTTCTTAAGCGGATTGGGATGACACTAATTTACTTCGGTGGCGTTGGGATTAGCTGGAGTGCAGCCTATTTCTTGATGAACTGGATATATAGCAGGGTTGGACGCCCTTCTTCGGAGTATTTGTTCCAGTTTATCAGTGTGATGGTCGGAATTGTGATCTTATTTTTGATGGCCTTGGTATTCTCCAAGTTATTCCGGGGCTGGGAACGTGTTTTTTATAAATCGATTATCGAAGGCTTAGGGCGGATTGCTAAGGGTGATTTCAATGTGGTATTGGATAATACTAAGGACTACGGTGATTTTGGTGAGATTGTAGAGAGCATCAACGTAATGGCTAGCGAACTGAGTCAGATGGAGACCATGCGTCAGGATTTTATCTCCAATGTATCGCATGAAATTCAATCCCCTCTAACCTCCATTCGAGGGTTTGCGCTTGCATTGCAGGACGAAACCTTAAGCAAGGAGAGTAGGAGGCACTATATTAATATTATTGTGGCTGAGAGCACCCGCGTATCTGGACTCAGTGATAATTTATTGAAGCTTTCAGCGCTTGAATCGGGCAATTTTCCGTTTGAAAATCAGGTTTATCGTCTGGATAAGCAGCTTAGAGATACGATTCTGGCTTCTGAGCCACAGTGGCTGGAGAAAAATATAGAGGTAGAGGCTGAATTGGAAGAAGTGAATGTAACTGCGGTAAAAGATTTAATGACCCAGGTCTGGACCAATCTTCTTCATAACAGCATGAAATTCACTCCCCAGAATGGATGTATTCATATCAAGCTTCGAATGGTAGATGAGCGGGTAGAGGTGGAAATTCAAGATAGTGGGATTGGGATCTCTGAAGAAGACTTACCTCGTATCTTTGATCGATTCTATAAAGCAGACAAAGCTAGAACAGCGAGCGGGGGAGGTAGTGGCCTGGGCCTATCACTGGTTAAGAAGATCGTTGAGCTGCATAAAGGTAAAGTAACCGTAGCCAGCCGACCGGGTGAAGGAACGGCTTTTGTAGTGAGCTTGCCAATGCAAAAGAAATAAATGGGCAGTGTTTATGTAAATAAGAATATTTACATAAACATGCAACAAAATCCGACATGTCTTTACAATTTTCTACTATTCTAAATATAGAATCTACGAAAATCCAAAAAACATCGGAGGATTAATCATTTTGAAGAAGAGCAAAGTTCGCGTTTTTCTAACTAGTTCGCTGGCCGTATTATTGTTAGCACCCAACTTTTCATTACAGACGGTTTATAGTGCTTCAGGTGAATCGGCGCCTGATATCACGGCTACAGCTTCTGAACATTCCGGGAAATGGATGACAGGTGAATACCATGCACATACGTTTGAATCGAACGATGCTCAGGAGTCATTGAAAAGTGTGCTCAATGCTGCATTTGAACAAAATGGTTTTGACTGGATGGCACTGGCTGATCACCTTCGGGTTTCTGACCGGGATGACGAAGGGGTGAATCTTCCTGGCGGCTCCATTCCGATGTCTCAAGGTATTGTGGATTATCAGAATGAGAAAATTAAGAAGTTACAGGCAGAAGGCAAATATGCTGGGAAAATCATTTTTTCCGGCTTTGAGTGGGATATGCCCCAATATGATCATGCCGCGGTTGGGATTGTTACAGATCATCCAGGCTCCGCAGAAGCTTTGAAAGCTATTAATCAATTTGAATATTTATTTACTAATCGGGATGTAAGTATGTTCGATCCGGCAGATGTGGCTGAGTGGAGCGCGGCGGATACTAGAGCTTTTTCTACAAGAGAAGATACTCGCACAGCTATGAAATGGCTAAGTAATTATTATCCAGATAGCTATGTACTGATCAATCACCCCTCCAGAAAAAATGGTACGAGCTCGGAGCTTAGAATAGAGGATATCCGTGACTTTAACAATATCGATCCGAATCTTGTCTTCGGCTTTGAAGGTATGCTGGGCAATCAGATGGCGAGCGACCGAGGAGAGACGCCTGAGACTTACGGAGGTACAGACGTCAAGGTTGCGCAGCTTGGAGGAATGTGGGATGCACTGCTTGGCGAGGGTCGTAGATTTTGGAATTTTGCTAATTCAGACTTTCATTTCAAAACAAAAAATGATCAATTCTCCAGCGGTTACTGGCCTGGCGAGTATTCCAAGAACTACACCTGGGTGGATGGCTCCGATATTAACGCTGTCGTAGACGGCATGCGGTCAGGGAAATCCTTCTCTGTTTTTGGAGATCTCATCAACGAGTTAGAGTTTAACGTGTCTGGAGATGGACAAGAGGAAGAAATGGGCGGCGAACTGGACGTAAAACAAGGGGACGACCTAGAGCTTACGATCCGTTTCAAAAGTCCACAGCAAAATAATAATGGCGACGCAGTTAAGGTGGACCATGTAGATTTGATCTCGGGTGAAGTCAATGGCAAGGTTGATTCAGGTTCACCTGAGTACACCAAAGCAACTAACGATACAACAAAAGTACTGAAACGTTTCACAAGCGAGGAATGGACTACAGATGCGGAAGGCTACAATGTCATTAAGTATAAGGTAGGGGCAGCGGACAAGGATCGTTATTTCCGGTTAAGAGGGACTAACCTTGGAACTGATGTTGCTGGAGAAACAGTTAACGGGGAACCGCAGATTGATCCGAAAAATAATACCGTCGATAACTTAACTCGTTTCGAAGAGATCAATACTCGTAATTATAGTGATATGTGGTTTTATTCCAATCCGATTTTTGTAGATGTAGAGTCGTACAGTGATCAGCAGGCTGTTAACGATACTATGACTGCATTAGATCTAGGAGACACAAGCGCAGTAACTTCTGATCTAACGTTGCCTACCGAAGGCAAACACGGGACAAGTATTGTGTGGAAAAGCTCCAATCCGGTTCTGATGTCGAATGAAGGTAAAATCACCTTCCAACCTAAGATGGATACGAAGCTGACATTAACAGCTACGATTCAGCGGGGATTGGCTACGGACACGAAGACCTTTGAAGTAACGCTTAGCGGAGATGATAGTATCAACCCATTGGTGCTTCACAGCACATTAAAGACTGAGAGCGGGCAAGCTTATCTAAGCGATGACTGGACGAATCAGAGTGTTTCTGTAAGCGTGTATGCTAGCGTGTATATTCCTGGCTCGGAAGTATCCATTCAATTAGCGACTGATGTAAACGGAAATTTCCTACCCTATGAAAGTGGGAAAGTGGTTGAGATTTCGGAAGAAGGCCAACATCAACTGCAATTTAAGGCAACGGATTCTTTAGAAAATAAGACCACATTGCCGATTGCTGTGAATATTGATCGTACAGCACCTGTGATTACCCTGAAGGGGGATACCCAGCTTAGTCTGACCCAAGGGGGGGACTTCAAGGACCCGGGCGCAGACGTTACTGACAAGGTTGGGATTGCAGGCTCTATCCTGGTGACAGGAACAGTGGATGTTCAGACTCCAGGAGCCTATACATTGAAGTACAATGCCACAGATTTGGCTGGTAATGCGGCAGCTGAGGTTGTACGCACCGTAGTTGTAACCACGGACACTAGCAGTGAAGGGGGCAATAATAACGGAGGGGGCAGCGGACCAGTTACAACTCCAGTCCCTACCGCGACGACATCTCCTACAGAGCAGCCGTCTACATCTCCGCAGGTGGAATTGGATGTTAAAGCACAGCAGGGAGGAACGGGCACACTTAAAGACGTGGGCAGCTTTACGATTCCGGCTGGAGCGTTGTCTAGTGACAGTGAAATTGCCTTTTCGGTTGTTACCACTGGTGAGACGCCAGCAATGGGCGGTCTTCAGGCAGTGAGTGCAACAGTAGAGCTTACTAGTGACAAGGCAGGCATGCTCAATAAGCCTGTGGAACTGTCCCTCAATTACGATGTAACCAAGATTACATCGGGGCATAAGGCAGCTATCTACTATTACAACGAACAGCTTAAAAAGTGGATTTATGTTGGTGGTCAGAGTCAAACGGGTGGGACTATAACTGCAAGCGTAAATCAGCTTGCCAAATATGCTGTGTTTACTTATCAGGCCCCATCGATTACCGATTTGAATAATCATTGGTCCACGGCGTTTACAGACCGTCTAATCGGAATGGGCGTCATGAAAGGGTACGAGGATCATACCTTCCGTCCGAATGAGGATGTTACCCGGGCACAGTTCGCTTCTATGATTGTACGGGCGCTTGGTTTGCAAACTACAGGTAGCACAGTGAAATTCGCGGATCAAAGTGCGATTCCAGCTTGGGCTGCAGGTGATGTAGCAGCGGCGGTAGATGCCGGAATCCTTCGTGGATATGATGTGAACGGTAAAATGTTCTTCGAGCCTTCGGAGAAGATTACCCGTGCTGAAATGTCAGTTATGCTCGCCAATGCTTTGAAGGCTAATGCCTACAAGCAAACGGATAAAGAGGGGAACTTCGCGGATCTTGCCTCCATTCCGCAATGGGCACAGGCATCTGTAAAAGCGGGTGTTGAAGCGGGTATTTTGGGTGGATTCGAGGATAATACGTTCCGACCTGAGAACAATGCTACAAGAGCGGAGGCAGCAGCGACGCTTTACAAGCTGCTTGAGGCTCTATATCTATAATAGTGGATGGCGAAGACTATCCTTTAATCTCTAAATGAAACGCCGCTTTCCCCAGATGGCTTGGGGAAAAGCGGCGTTTTTAATGAGACAGTCTAGCCTCCGATTTGAGACATGCGCCGGGCCGTCGGCGTGTGGCTTTGTGCTTTTTTCTCTAAGGCTAATGCCATTTCGTGGTTATGTGGCTTGTTACCCAGAGCTTTGCGGAATAAGGCTTGCACTGCTGCGGGATCACTTATTAGGGGACGGACATTGTACTCATCTTCCCAATACAGACAAGCTTTGATATGGCCATCTGCAGTTAGTCTTAGACGATTGCAGTTATCGCAAAAGTGATCGCTTACGGGATGGATTAATCCGAACGTTCCTTGTGCTCCAATAACCCGCCGATTCTGGGAAGGGCCGTTTCCAGATGGCATCTCTGCTTCCTCGGTTTCCCAACCGGCCGCAGTACAAGCTTCTATAACGGTTTCCAGCGGCAGATAAGATTGGCGCCAAGAATCAGTAGCGCTTCCGATAGGCATATATTCTATAAAACGTACATTTAGTGGACTGTTCAACGTAAGGGAGATGAAGTCTTTGATCTCGTCATCATTAATCCCTCTCATCAACACAACATTAAGCTTGATCGGATCCAGCCCAGCAGCTTGTGCGGCCTCGATCCCCTTTAGTACCTTGGAGACCTCACCTCCACGTGTAATCATAGAGAAGCGATCTTGCCGTAAAGAGTCCAGACTAATGTTCACTCGTGACAGCCCAGCTTCTTTTAGTAGCGCTGCTTTAGCTGGAAGCATTAATCCGTTCGTAGTCAGTGAAATATCTTCAATTCCCGGTATGGCGGATATCATAGTCACTAGCTTCTCTAGGTCTTTGCGTACAAGTGGTTCTCCACCAGTTAGCCGTACCTTGCGCAATCCAAGGGGTGCTAGCGATTCCACAATTGCGGTGATTTCCTCATAGCTCAGAATCTCGTCCTGCGGCTGGAATTCCATCCCTTCCGCTGGCATACAATAAATGCAACGCAGGTTGCAGCGGTCGGTAACCGAAATGCGGATGTAATCATGTAAACGTCCAAAAGGGTCCGTCAGCGGCTCCATAGCGTTGCTCCCTTCATTTGTTGGTGTTTTGAATGCTTTCCTTCTTAAGAGGCGAAGGTGTTTATACTTGTTTAGAATTTTAAAGATCGCTCGCGGGTACGTCAATGAGCAAACTGTTGGACGGGTTAAACACCCTCTATTTGAAGAAGACGGGTTGTGATTTTTTTGCATAATAATGGACAAACTAAATAGAATGATAAAGCCGAAATAGCGTTGTGAAAATGTGACAAAAGTACGACAAATGATGTGATTAGTCATAGAATGCTCACGGAAAGCGTTTTAAATATCCGATATAATCTAGGTGCGGATTACTTTTACGTTCACTTTTGCGAAAACAGAAAGGATACCGGAAAAATGCACGTCGATCAACTGACGGTGTGTGACCGGGAAACCCATTGAGGAGGATTTGCAAAATGACTATGCAAACTGTTCCATCGCTCGCCGTGCCGGAGGCATTTAGCCATTGGTTGGAAAGTCGGGGATTAATATATCAGCTTTTAGTGGATTTTTTGGGTAGAAAACCATCACTCTCGCTTGTGGCTCAGTGGAGCCGCAATCGTAAGATGAGTGTTGCTGCAGAGATGACGGAAGGTGGCCGGGAACTGAAGCGCTATTTGAGTCAGGAACCGAATAAGCTACCATATATATGTGAGAAAGAGACCCAAGAGTATAAACGGCTTATGCACGAGCAGACAGTAAGCTCTTTTAAATTACGTGAAGCTGCTATTCTGGGTCGTGCTGAAGATTTCTGCAACGTGCTTGCTGAAGTATATACTTCAGCGGGAATTGTATTTAACAAATGTAATGGTGAAGCTGATGATCATATTGCTATTGAACTGGAGTTTATGGCAGTGATGCATGAGCGTATGTTGTACAACAGCTTCTCAATTAGAAGTGCTATGGAACTACTTGATATTCAGGTAGCCTTTTTGGAGGATCATTTACTGCAATGGACTCCACAGTTCTGTGAGAAATTAAATGCAGCAACGAATAGTACGTTGTATTTGGGACTTTCCCATATGCTCGCAGAGTTTCTACCCCTTGATCTGCAAATGCTGCGTTCCTGGAGAGCTTCGCTGGAGAGCAGTGCAACAGCAATGGTATAAGAAGCACTATATAATAAAGAGCCCGGCCTATAAAATAGGCCGGGTTTTTCGTGCTGAAGAAGTGTAACTGGTGATTTAAATGGAGGTCCAAGTAAAAAGAAGCTGCCCCATAAGTAGCATTCACTACTTTTGAGACAGCTTCTTGATTTAGTATATTTACTTGATTCGCATCAAGTGTTCTAGTCAATTACCTTTTTACTACGGAATTTCATCAGGAACTCATACACGACTGGTACTACTACAAGTGTCAGCAGTGTGGAGCTGATCAAGCCGCCAATAACGGTAACGCCTAGTCCTTTGGAGATGATTCCTGCACTGTTTTCAAGTCCTGTAACCAGTGGCAGCAATGCACCAATCGTTGCAAGTGCAGTCATCAGGATTGGACGTAAACGTGTGCCGCCTGCTTCGAGCAAGGCTTGACGTGTGGTCATTCCTTCTTTTTCCTTATGAATAACGCGGTCGATTAGGACAATCGCATTCGTGACTACGATACCAATCAACATCAGCGCACCCATGAGGGAGGAGACGTTTAAGGTTTCCCCAGCGATCAGAAGGGCTACGAGTACCCCGATAATGGTGAAAGGAAGTGAGAACAGGATAGCAAATGGAGCTAACCCACCGCCAAATGTAACCACGAGCACGAAGTATACGATGGCAATAGCCGCGGCCATAGCAATACCTAATTGACCAAACGTATCATTGATCTGCTCGGTTACACCACCGAAGCTAACCGTTACGCCATCAGGTAATTCCATAGCATCTACTTTTTCCTTCACGAGGTTTGAAGCACTGTTGACGTCACTTGAAATAATCTCGGCAGTGACATCTACCTTCATTTTGCCGTCCATCCGAGTAATCGAGTCAGGGGAAGAGCCGTTTTCAATTTTAGCGACTTGCCCGATTGGCACGGAGATGCCTAGTGGAGAAGTCAATGTAGCCTCTTCCATTTCTTTAATACTCTTATACGTTTCTTTATCTGTTTCGATATAGACTTTGTAGTTCTTGCCGTCCATTTCCACTTCTGTGAGTACTGGACGTGTGCCTGCAGGAGCAAGCTTCATTGCAATTTGTCCCGCTGTAAGTCCAAGGGAGCTAAGCTTTTCTTGATCCGCTACAATCGTATATTGATCGTAAGCTTCTTTGAGACTTGTTTCTCCATCTTTGAAATTAGTAGTGTCAGCCTGTACGATCTTGGCGATCTCATCCGCTACCGGCTTAATTTGATCTAGTTCGTCTCCGAATACATTCACGGTTAACGTGCTTCCACCCATACCTCCGCTCATCATGGCGGACATATCGCCCCACACACCATCTGGAACTTCTGCGGCTAAGCCTTCAATCAACTTCTCTTTTACGTTTTCGAAATCAGGAGTATTACTATCATAAACGATGAAAAATAGTCCGGAGTTGCTGGATCCGCCCATACCCATAGGGCCGCCGCCACCGATGGAATATTGCATTTTATCCACATGCTGCTGCGCTAAAATATATTTCTCAGCTTTCAGCCCTTGTTCTTGAACTTCTTCAGTTCTTTGTCCAGCCTTGGGTGAGTAGGTTAGCATAACCGTTTTATCCTCTTGGGAAGGCATAAAGCTAACGCCGATAGGCTTGATCAGGAACAAGCTGCCCGCAAGGAGTAGAACCGCTACTCCGAACGTAACGAGTTTATGGGAAAGACACCAGTTCAGAATGTTTTGGTAACCGGCAGACATTCTGTCTGGTTTCTCACTGTGATTTTTCTTACCCTTTAATCCATTCCTGAACAGCGAGTGAGCCATTGCAGGAACTAGGGTGATCGCAACTACCAATGAAGCGAGCAGGGCGAAGACCATGGTTAAAGCGAAAGGCAAGAACAGCTCGCCAACCATACCGCTAACCAAGGCAAGCGGCAAGAACACCGCGATGGTTACAATCGTAGAGGACATGATCGGTACGAACATTTCACGTGTGGCTGCACTTATTAATTCCCGGCCTTTTAGTTTCTCGCCGGATAAGGAGAGCCGCCGGTATATGTTCTCTATGACTACAATCGAGTCATCGACTACCCGTCCGATGGCAACAGTCATCGCACCAAGGGTCATCATATTAAGCGTGATATCCATTTGACGCAGACATAACACTGCGATCAGCAATGATAATGGAATAGAGATGATAGAAATAATCGTCGAACGGATATTCCGCAGGAAGACCAAAATGATAATTACTGCGAAAAGTGCACCAAATACCGCTTTGGACAACATTGTATTTACGGAGTCCTCAATCGGCTTACCTTGGTCAAGCAGAACTGTAAGGTCAATCCCTTTATATTGTGCTTTTAATTCTTCAGTTTTGTCCTTAACGCCATTTACGACATCAACAGTATTGGCATCGTTGGCTTTGACAATCTGGATACCGATCGATTCTTTACCATTCGTACGGGAGATAGATTCAGAATTCCCAACAACCTCAATTGTGGCAAGCTCTCCCAGCTTCACGGTTGGTAGTCCCATATTTGCAGCTCCGCCAGCAGCGCCTGCTCCAGCAGCACCAGCCGAGCCTGCACCAGGAGCCCCGGCCCCGGCAGTGCCCGTAGCACCAGTTGGCATTACTGGAATGGTCACATTTTTAAGATCCTCAACGGTGGTGATGTTGCCATCCACGACAACTGCCTTTTGAGCTTTGTCCATGTCGAACAGTCCAAGCGGAACACGGAGGGAAGAGCCCTGAATGATACCTTTAACCGTATCTTCGGTCAGTCCGTATTGGCCCAGCTTGTCTTGATTGAACTTAAGCGAAACTTCTTTGACATATTGTCCAGAGATTTGTATAGAAGCAACACCCTCAACATCCTCAAGGGCAGGACGAATATCATTCTCGGCAATACGGGTTAGTTCCTCAAGATCCTCTGAATCCCCATTTGATAAACTAAGGGAGACGACAGGCATTGAGCTAAGGCTAAAGCGGGAAATGGAAGGCTTCTGCACATTGTCTGGCAGTGAGACTTCATTTAACGACTCGCGAACTGCTGCTGTCGCATTATCCAGATTCGTACCATAATCGAACTCGATTTGGATACTGGAGGCATTCTCCAGAGAAGTGGAGGTGATCGTTTTCACACCATCTACATTGCGTAGCTTTTGCTCCAAGGGTTTGCTGACATCATTTACAACACCTTCTGGTGCAGCCCCTGGATAAATGGTTGTTACGCTAAGATAGGGTATACTAATATTAGGTAAGGTTTCTTGCTTCATTGTCAGTCCGCTATACAAACCGGCAAATACAATGATTATCGTCAGAAGCCAAATGGCAAATTTGTTCCTGAGCGAGAAATTAATTAAGCTTTTCATAAGTTTTGTTTCTGCTCCTCTCGGGCCTTTTCTTTACGAAATAGGACGCCATTTTGAAAATTAATAATACTCGCTATCCATGTTCTTCTCTCTCACGAACTCTTTATAGAGCAATTAACGAAATACGCATGAATGATTTGAGAAAGAGGAAACCAGCTTCCTCAAATCTTCCAATGGTTTAGTGAGCTCTGAGCAGGATTGGAGGTTGGACAACATCCCCTGTATGATTGCTTTGCGTGGGTGTGGTAAGAGCACTTCGCCTTCTAGAATGTTGAGTGATTCCAGCAAATCGGCTGACTCCTCGGGTTCTATGCTATCTAATTTACTGACCACAGTCTTCATGTCCTTAATGATCTGTAGTGGATTCTTGCGCTTGCTCTCCTCATTCTCCTCCATCCAGCTTGCCAGAATCGTAGAGTTGATAAGTGGAGCCTGCTTACTTGTAAGAAGACCAGATACAATAATATCCAATAGATTCATTAGATGATCAGCCATAACGGCAAGGGACAAATGGGTATCCTGACGAAAAATAACCGCAATATATGATTTGATTAGCCCATGACCTACAATACATAAATCTCCGGTATAGGGAACGATCTCTTTTCCATAAAGGGTCTCCATCTTCACCTGAAACCAGCGTAAGAAGGAAGCATTGTTTCTACGCAGCCATTCCGGCACTTCAGTATCAAATCCTTTTCCGGCCACTTCCTGAATTTGACGCTGTAAGAACTCACGTAATTCGTATACATGGCTCAGCAGAATTTCTATTTGATTCCTAAGCTTCTCACGTGGTGTTCTTTGGGTTTCTTGTTCTTCACGTAATAAGGGATCACGAATCATTCGGTAACAATAGAGGAAAATACTGCGTTCCAGTTCTTCTTTAGATTTGAATACTAGATACAAGCTTCCCTTAGAAATTCCGCATAATTCGGCGATCTCTTGCATGGACGTGGAAGAAGAGCCTTTCACAGCGAATAACTGCATGGCAATCTTAATAATCTGTTCCTGTTTGTCCATAGTTTTATCACTCATTGGGGGGATATCCTCCTTTCTGACTACTGAGTTCTATAATTGACTAATTGGTCAAAATAATTATATTCGATCCATCCTGCCATTACAAATTTCAGAACAGAAGGGTTACAGTTTTGTTGTAAATAGATTTTTACACAGTAATTGTCTAGGAAGAAATAGGTTCTTCATGTAATATATAAATGTGTCATTTTGGTGTTGCTTGTATGAAAAAGAAGGTAGGTACAATATGAGAAGAGGACTTCAATCTATAATTATTATTGGGGCTTTCATAGCATTTTATTATTTTGGCTTTGGTATTTTTGGGAGTACTGCTGGAACGATTATTAGTATTTTCTCTACACTGACCGTCATTTCGATTAGCTTGGCTATTTTTATGGAGAACCGTAATCCTTCAACTACGATGTCTTGGATTCTTTTGCTTGCGTTGATCCCTGTGCTCGGTCTGGTCTTTTATTTTCTATTTGGACAGAATGTATTTAAACGTCGTAAATATGATAAAAAAGCACAACGAGATCTTATGGCTTATGAGCGGATTGAGAATGACGCTTTGCGTACGCATCAAGATTGGTCGGTTTTTGACCCCTCGCGCCAAAAACTACTGTTATTATCTAAGACTTTAGCACGTACTCCTATTTCCTTTGCTTCAGAGACACGTATCCTCACCAATGGTGAAGAGACGTTTGGGACATTACTGCTAGAGCTGCGACAAGCGAAGCACCATATACATATGGAGTATTACATCTTCCGTGCAGATCACATTGGAACGCGTATTCAACAGATTCTGATCGCAAAGGCACGTGCGGGAGTGTCGGTCCGATTTATGTATGATGCTGTAGGTAGTTTTCAGCTTTCTAGAGCCTTTTTGAAAGAGATGGTTGATGCTGGAGTACAGGTGGCTTCGTACGGTAATTCCACCTCCTTTTTCTCTAGCCGGGTCAATTACCGGAATCACCGAAAAATCGTCGTCATCGACGGTGATGTCGGGTTCATGGGTGGACTCAATGTGGGCGATGAATATCTAAGTCGCAGCAAAACTTATGGATTCTGGCGTGATACTCATATGTTGGTTAGAGGCGAAGCGGTGCGGACGATGCAAATCATCTTCTTACAAGATTGGATGCATACTACAGGTGAAAAAATACTGGAGCAGGATTATCTCACACCACAACTACACTTTATGACAGGGGACGGAGCAGTACAGATTATTGCGAGTGGACCGGACAATGAACGCCGTGCACTCAAAAATATATTCTTCTCTATGATTACCTCAGCTGAGAAATCAGTATGGATTGCCAGCCCGTATTTCATTCCGGATGAGGATATTCTGACTGCGATACGTGTAGCGGCTATATCTGGTCTAGATGTTCGTTTGTTATTCCCTGCTAAACCGGATAAATGGATTCCGTTTCTGGCTTCGCACTCCTATTTCCCGGCATTGCTGGAGGCTGGAGTGAAGATTTATGAATACGAGAAGGGCTTTATACACTCTAAGCTGTTAATCGTGGATGGTGAAATAGCGACTATTGGTACAGCAAACATGGACATGCGGAGCTTCCATCTTAACTTTGAGGTAAACGCATTGCTGCTTCAGACAGAGAGTGTTACACGCATCGTTGCTGATTTTGAACGGGATTTATTGTCCACCACTCAGATTGTGCATGAGACCTTTATGAATAAACGCATGGTGGTACGTATACTGGAATCTGCCGCCAGATTAATGTCTCCACTGCTATAACTTCATTACAGATTAAACCACCGCGGAGGGTGCTGCC
The DNA here is from genome assembly GCF_001012825.1 of Paenibacillus etheri. Lineage (GTDB taxonomy): Bacteria > Bacillota > Bacilli > Paenibacillales > Paenibacillaceae > Paenibacillus_AQ > Paenibacillus_AQ etheri. The sequence continues at coordinate 209,709 of NZ_LCZJ02000037.1, read as the reverse complement.
TTCTCTGCGGTGGTTTTTGTTTAAAAAGTAGTAAAGCCCAGGTTGGTCTGCAGCTCGTTAATCCATAGCCGATTAAAGTAGGCTTCCATGTCTGTGAACAGCGGCTGATCTCGCTTCATAGAAATCCACAGATCATTCTCCAGATTGTAGTCATCTAGATTGCGTATGGTGAAATTGGTAGAACCACCAAGAATGGTGGAGCTGCCGGTTTGTTTGGCGATAAAGAGCAGCCTGGGTAATTCGCTAACCTCATATTGTAAATTGACCTGTAGGGATATGTTATAATAAGTGCAGTTTAGGAATAGGAGGAACGGAGCATGAATCATACGCCAGAAGAGGCCGTACCATATGATGCGAGTAGGCAGTCTGGCGCGGATCATGGCAATGGCCTACCAATTGTAGAGGTTTCAGACAAAAAGTCTTTATTGCCTGCATCAAGAACAGGTGAACGCAAAATAGAACATGTACGCCTTTGTTTAAATGAAGAAGTCGGTGGCGTCGGTGTAACTACGGGGTTTGAACATTATCGATTTCGGCATAATGCTCTTCCAGAGCTGAATTTCGATGATATATCATTGCAGACTACGTTCCTGGAACGTGAGCTGCGTACACCGCTGCTGATCAGCTCGATGACAGGCGGCAGTGCAGCTACCGGAGCTATTAATGCTCGGCTGGCAGAAGCAGCGCAGCGTCGTGGATGGGCGCTGGGTGTTGGTTCTGTGCGGGCGGCGGTGGAGCGTTCTGAGCTAACCGAAACCTTTTATGTACGGGACAAAGCGCCTGATATTCCGATTATTGCTAATATTGGCGCCGTACAGCTGTCTTATGGCTTCGGAGTGGAGGAATGTCGCCGAGCTGTGGATATTGCTGGTGCGGATTTTCTTGTACTGCATCTCAATGGTCTTCAAGAGGTCTTCCAACCAGAAGGGAATACTGGTTTTGCGTCCTTGCTATCACAGATAGAGAAAGTATGCCGTGCACTTGAGGTTCCTGTAGGTGTAAAAGAAGTCGGCTGGGGCATTGACGGAGATACAGCAGCATGTCTTTATAATGCAGGGGTAGCTTTTGTAGATGTGGCGGGTGCAGGAGGAACCTCTTGGAGTCAGGTGGAGAAGTTTCGGAGTAGAGACCCTATACGGCGCGCAGCGGCTGAGGCTTTCGCGGACTGGGGCACTCCAACCGCTGACTGCATTGCAGAGGTACGTGCAGTCTCCCCGAAGGGTGCTTTGATTGGCAGCGGCGGCCTGAAGCATGGTGTGGATGCGGCAAAAGCATTGGCCCTCGGTGCTGATTTAGCAGGCTTTGGACGCAATCTGTTAGGGCCGGCAGTAGATTCTGAAGAGGCGCTCGAATCTGCACTGGCTCAGGTAGAGCTGGAGCTTAAGATAGCGATGTTCGGCATCGGTGCTCCCGATTTAGCAACTTTACGTGGGACTTGCCGTTTAATACGTAAATAAAGTATGTGATAAATATAGAAGCGAGGAAGTGAATAAAGATGATGATTAAACTGGTCCATATGGATGAATCTGCTTTTCAATTTTTCTTAGGTCAAGCTACTCGTGATTACGCTGAAGATAAGATTAAAGCTGGCGCTTGGGATCCTGAAATCGCGATGAAGCTATCAGAGGAAGCCATAACACAGTCTCTGCCCAAAGGGTTGAACACGGATGGCGCTTATCTATATTCTATAGTAGAGATAAGTAGTGATATCCAGGTGGGATATATTTGGTTTAATGTAAGTGAAGGTCGGGGTGGTCGAGAGGCTTTCATTTATGACTTCTACATTTTTGAACCGTATCAGAGCAAAGGTTATGGCAAGCAGGCTATGATCGCACTCGATGAAGAAGCCCGTGAGATGAAAGTCACCAGAATTGGGTTACATGTCTTCGGTCAGAACAATCGCGCATTTGAGCTCTACAAAAAAATGGGATATACCGTAACCGACATTACGATGTCTAAAGATCTGTAATGCTATCCGTGGAGACCTCGAAAGAGGTCTTTTTTTATTGGAAGGTCATTATAGAGCCTGATCAAATAGCGTATCTAGGTACGCGAAGCTTTGATGGCAGTCTTATGAAGATGGACAGTTCTGAGATTCGTGATTTTTTAATAGAAGTAAAAGATTATAAAACACTAATTCTAGACATCCGTGGAAATGGCGGAGGGAACAGCACTTACTGGCGTATTAATATGGTTCCTCAACTGATTAATAAACCTATTACTTATAATACATATTATCTTTATAGGGGCGGTGAATATGCCGAGACCTTTATGCAGTCACGCCGGCTAACAGAAGGGTTACAACCTATTGCCAACATAAAAGATGAGCGGTTGTCCAAAATACCGCGAGAAGCAACAACAATGTTTAAAAACTATAACAAAAATGTTGATATCGTAACCCCTTATCATTCTGTTGGATTCAAGGGGGAAATCTATTTGCTGGTAGATAGTTCTGTATATTCATCCGCCGAAGGATTCGCCGTCATTCGCCAAAGGTACCGGGTTTGCTACGGTTGTTGGTGGAAGAACTGGTGGTGACGGTCTAGGGATAGATCCGCTTATAGCTGCATTGCCGAATAGTGGGTATGTATTTAGGTTTTCCCTCCAGATGGGTCTTAATTCTGACGGAAGCTGCAATGAGGAAGTGAAGACAGTTCCTGATGTGGAGGTTGATCCAGATATTTCTAAGCCCTTACTCGATCAGCCGGCGGTGCAAAAGGTATTGGAACTTGCCAGATCCCATTGAAATGGGCGCGGTTGGATAAGGCTGGATTGACACAACTGCATGACATCCGGTGTTGCTGGAGAATATGTTCTAATATATAATGGTTTAGATCGTATTACTTATTCGGATGATCAATTTAGCTGAAAATAGGAGTTGTCATATAAATGGCTTTGAAAGCTGGAATCGTCGGTCTTCCTAACGTAGGAAAATCCACATTGTTTAATGCGATAACGCAAGCGGGAGCAGAATCCGCAAACTACCCTTTTTGCACGATTGACCCTAACGTTGGTGTCGTTGAAGTTCCGGACGAACGTCTTGATAAACTGACTGAGCTGGTACAGCCTAACAAGACCGTACCTACTGCTTTTGAATTTGTTGATATCGCTGGTCTTGTGCGCGGCGCAAGTAAAGGTGAGGGTCTAGGCAATAAGTTCCTAGCTCATATTCGTGAAGTGGATGCTATCGTCCATGTGGTTCGCTGCTTTGAAGATGAGAACGTTACCCACGTGGATGGAAAAGTAAATCCGATCAGCGACATTCAGACCATTAATTTGGAGCTGATTCTTGCTGACATTGAAAGCATTGAGAAGCGGATTGAGCGTTCCCGTAAGAACATCAAAGGCGGCGACAAGAAATACGCTCAAGAAGTTGAACTGCTTGAACGCGTCAAAGAAGTGCTCTACGAAGATAAACCTGCACGTAGTATAGAATTGTCCGATGACGAGAAGGTTATTATCCGTGATCTTCATTTGTTAACATTGAAGCCAGTGCTGTATGCAGCGAATGTAAGTGAAGAAGAAGTAGCAAGTGCTGAGAATAATCCTTATGTGCAGCAGGTTCGTGAATTTGCAGCAACTGAAGGTGCTGAAGTGGTTCCGATCAGTGCTAAAGTAGAAGCTGAAATTGCCGAGCTTGAGGGCGAAGATAAAGCGATGTTCCTAGAAGAACTTGGGCTAGAAGAATCTGGTCTGAACCGTTTGATCAAAGCGGCTTACAAGCTGCTAGGCTTGTATACGTATTTCACGGCAGGCGTTCAGGAAGTTCGTGCGTGGACCATTCGTAAGGGAACTAAAGCACCCGGCGCTGCGGGTGTAATTCACACGGATTTTGAACGTGGATTTATCCGTGCTGAGGTAGTGGCTTACGCAGATCTTTTGGCTGCTGGTTCGATGAATGGTGCGAAAGAACGTGGTCAATTGCGTCTTGAAGGTAAGGAATATTTGGTGCAAGACGGCGACGTTATGCATTTCCGTTTCAACGTTTAAGAGGACTGAAGCGTACTAATGATAAGAGGGTCATCTCAGTCGGTAGAGGGTATCTACTGCTGGGATGGTCCTTTTTAAAATATAAGTCATTTATTAAGGTATTTACGCGTACAGAACTGTAGCCATTTCACAATATCTTTGGTATAATATAAAGTCGTATATCTATTTTTATGACATATGTTTTAATCGCTTTATTTGCGAATTTGAAATTGAACTAGGAGAGGTGAATTCCCTTGTTGGACCGATTGCAATCCCTGGCGGACCGCTATGAGAAGCTCAGTGAACTGCTTTGTGATCCGGATGTTGCAAACGACAGTAAGAAACTGAGGGATTATTCCAAAGAACAATCAGACCTACAGCCTGCTTTTGAGGCGTATACTGAATATAAGAATGTAATGGAAGAGCTTGAAGCTGCTAAGCAGATGCAAGGCGAAAAGCTTGATGATGAGATGAAGGAAATGGTCAAGATGGAAATTGACGACCTTTCCAAACGTCAGGTAGAGCTGGAAGAGCAAATCCGTGTATTGCTACTGCCTAAAGACCCGAATGATGATAAGAACGTAATCGTCGAAATTCGTGGTGCAGCGGGCGGAGATGAAGCAGCATTGTTCGCTTCCGATCTTTATCGGATGTACACCCGGTTTGCGGATTCACAAGGCTGGCGCGTGGAGCTAATGGATGTTAACGCGAGTGACCTTGGTGGATTTAAAGAGGTAATCTTCCTTATTAACGGCCGCGGTGCATACAGTAAGCTGAAATACGAGAGTGGTGCGCATCGCGTACAACGTATCCCAGCGACTGAATCTGGTGGACGTATTCATACCTCTACTTCTACAGTATCGGTGATGCCGGAAGCTGAAGCATTTGAGATTGAAATTCATGATAAAGATATTCGTGTGGATACCTTCTGTTCAAGTGGTGCAGGCGGACAGTCTGTAAATACGACCAAGTCTGCAGTACGTGTAACCCATGTACCTACGGGCATCGTTGCTACTTGTCAGGACGGTAAGTCACAGAACTCCAATAAGGAAAAAGCGCTTCAAGTGCTTCGTGCCCGTATCTCCGATTTGAAGCGGCAGGAAGAAGAAGCAAAGTATGCTGGTGAACGGAAGAGTAAAGTAGGTACGGGTGATCGTAGTGAACGTATCCGGACGTATAACTTCCCGCAGAGCCGGGTTACAGACCATCGCATTGGCTTGACGCTGCACCGTTTGGAGCAGGTTATGAACGGAGAAATCACTGAAATTATTTCGGCTCTTTCAATTGCTGAACAAGCTGATTTGATGGATAGTATGGACAATGGATAATAATGCTTTGAACGATGGCGTATTTGTCATGTCGGAAGTGAAAAGCATCCGGGAAGCCTTTGCGGAGGCTTCTTCTTTTTTGAGCCAGAGCGGTTGTAATGAACCGCAGCGCAGTGCGCAATTACTGCTGGAGCATGTGCTTGGCTTGTCCGGAGCGGCGTATTATATGGCGCTGGCGGATTCTTTTCCAGCTGCGGTCAAGGAAGCATGGGAGGCGGGCGTTACCCGCCGGAGCATGGGCGAACCGGTGCAGTATATCATCGGTGAGCAAGAGTTCTACGGGCGTCCTTTTGAAGTGACGCCTGATGTGCTGATCCCGCGGCCAGAGACGGAGCTTCTGGTCGAGGCGATTTTGCGGTACGGTGCGGAGCTCTGGCCGGACGGCACGGTTGCGCCGAGTGAAGCGGCGCAGGAAGAAGACGCTGCTTCGCTAGCAGCGGGGCAGGAACATGCGTGCGGCGCAGAGAACGTACGCGTCGCACGGCCGCTGACCGCCGTCGACATCGGCGCCGGCAGCGGAGCGATCTCCGTCACGCTGGCGGCGGAAGCGCCGGCGTGGCGGGTCTACGCCGGCGATATTTCGCCGGCGGCCTTGGCTGTGGCCGAGCGCAACGCGTTGCGCAATGGCACAGCCGTGGACTTTCGGCTCGGCGATCTGCTCGAGCCGTTTGCGGGAATGGAGACGGATATCCTCGTCTCCAACCCGCCTTACATTCCCGGCGAGGATATCGCCGGGTTACAGCGTGAGGTGCGCGATCATGAGCCGCGCACTGCGCTGGATGGCGGAGCGGACGGGCTGGACCCGTACCGCCGCATGATTGAGCAGCTGACGCTGCTCCCGGCACCGCCGCGCCTGATCGGCTTTGAACTCGGCATGGGACAAGCCGAGCAAGTAGCTGCGCTACTAGAGGCGGCGGGCCATTGGGAAGAGATCATCACCGTGAATGACCTGGCTGGAATTCCACGTCATGTGCTAGGTATAGCGCGATAATACTGCATGCTGTGCAGGGGACTCCTGTTGTTCGGGGGAGTGAAATTGTATTTTCAATCCGACTTCCTTTACAATAGAATGTAACCGGACTTCTTAGTGAACCGTAAAAGAAAGCCCAGATATAGAGTAGGGAGGCAGAACGTGCTTCAGAAGATTAAAAAAATTGATGGTGCTATCGTAGTCGTTCTGTTATTACTCATGATTGTCAGCATCTTCGCCATATATAGTGTGACTCATGGAAGAGAAAAGCTGGACGGACATCATATCCGTATGATGATGTATTATGCAATTGGCTTTATTGCTTTTATTGGAATGACCTTTTTGGATTACAGAATTTTAGTGAAGTACGCACTATATATTTATTTGTTTGGGATAGGTATCTTGGTCCTCGTCAGCTTTTTGGGCGAGACCAAAAATAATGCCCAAGGCTGGTTGTCCCTCCCTGGAGGACTGAGCCTTCAGCCTGCTGAGCTATTTAAACTAATATTGATTTTATTTCTGGCAGCGATGCTCGTCCGTAAAAATAAGAATAAGCTTTTGTTTTGGCGGGATGTTGTGCCGCTGGGCCTCTTGACCTTATTTCCGTTTCTTATTGTCCTTACACAGAATGACCTTGGGAATGCCTTGTCTTATATTGTGATTCTTGCGGGTCTGTTGTGGATTGGCAATATTAAGTACACTCACGCATTAATCGGCCTGGTGATTATTGCAAGCTCTGCGATTGCCGGAATTATGAGTTATATCCATTATCATGATGAAATTAAAACGTTCCTTAACGATATTGGCCGGTCGCACTGGATTGAACGTTTTGATCCTTGGCTAGTTCCGGACAAAGCGACAGCGAAAGCTCTTTATCATACCAAAAACGCTAAGCTTGCGATTGCCTCAGGTGGGATGAGTGGAGAAGGCTATATGAACGGTAGCTCTGTTCAGACGGATCGAGTGCCTTATACGTATTCAGACTCTATCTTTGTGCAGATTGCCGAGGAATTTGGATTTGTAGGTTCTGCGTTCGTGCTGCTGCTGTATTTTATCCTGATTCACCGAATGATTCTGATTGCGCTGGAATCCAGGGATCGAGCGGGTCCATTTCTGATCGTCGGCATTGTAGCGATGATGCTGTATCAGATTTTTGAGAATATCGGCGCGTTTATTGGCTTGATGCCTTTGACAGGTATCACGTTGCCTTTCATCAGCTTCGGGGGTACATCTCTGCTTATTAACATGGCCAGCATTGGTCTAGTAATGAGTGTACGTTTGCATGGTCAGGATGTAGAGGAAGATTTGCCTAAGCCTACTCCTTATGCAGCTACCAAACAGGTATAATTACTTAATCACTAAAAAACCGTCAGAGCCCCATCTTTTAAGGATGGGAACTGGCGGTTTTTGTTTTCAAAAGAATGTCCATCCTCTGATCTGGGAGATGAATCTCTTAATTCGGATGCATTACATAAATTTGGAATTGTGATCTTAAATGCTCTACAATAGAAAGGAGCGACTTTCCTCGGGTGAGGGTGGTTGGAACCTTAATAGAGTAAGGGGTTTACGTATGCTTGAAAAGCTCAAGAAGATCGATAGCGTGATTCTTATTGTTCTAGTTATGCTGATGGTCATTAGTATTCTTTCGATATACAGCGTGACTAATGGTAGATTAGTTCAGAAACTAGATGGTTTCCATCTACAAATGCTCAAATACTACATTGTAGGGTTTGTAGCGTTTTTTGTGCTTACCTTCGTGGACTATAGGATATTTGTTAAATATGCTCTTTATATTTATATCTTGGGTATTGGTCTGCTAGTGTCGGTAAGTTTTTTTGGTAAGGTAAAGAACGGTGCGCAATTAGGGCTAGAGATAGCTGGACTTAGCTTTCAACCTGCGGAGCTTTTTAAGTTGATATTGATTCTTTTACTTGCGTCCATACTGGTCCGTAAACAAGGCGCCACGCTAACCTTCTGGAAGGGAGTCGTCCCGCTGGCGCTTCTTACATTACTCCCTTTTGCTATAGTGATTGTACAGAATGATCTGGGGAATGCGCTAAGTTACATTGTTATATTGATTGGTCTTCTGTGGATCGGGAATATTAAGATTTCACATGCACTCATCGGCTTACTAATAGTTGGCGGATTGGGTCTTGCAGGTATTCTGAGCTATATTCACTATCATGATGAAGCGGTATATTTTTTTGAGGAGACCCTTGGCAGGAAGCATTTAGTGGATCGGTTTGATCCTTGGCTCGTACCTGATTTGGCGTCAGATGATGCAAGCTATCACACGAAAAATGCTAAAGTGGCTATTGCCTCTGGAGGGATGAGCGGCGAGGGGTACACGCAAGGAAGCTCTGTGCAGAGTAACCGTGTGCCATATACCTATTCGGATGCCATATTCGTACAGGTTGCGGAGGAGTTTGGGTTCGTAGGTTCAGCGCTGCTGTTGTTGCTCTTTTTTATTCTTCTCCATCGGATGATACTGATTGCTCTAGAGAGTAGGGAGCGTAGTGGTCCGTTTTTAATTATTGGAATTACGGCTATGCTGCTATATCAAATCTTAGAGAATATTGGAGCTTTTATCGGCCTAATGCCGCTAACGGGAATTACACTTCCGTTCATTAGTTATGGAGGCACGTCTCTTTTAATTAATATGGCCTGCATGGGGATTGTAATGAGTGTGCATCTTTATGGGCGGGATGTTGAGGATGATTTGCAGCTGCCTAAGGCACTTGCTGTGAAGTTATAGATTTAATAGATTCATAGGTTTGCAGTCTCTCATCTCTGGACATACTACTAGCATGAGAGTTAAGAGGAGAGGGGCTGCAACAAATGAACGATAATCATATGGATAAAAGAGATTCCTTACGTGTAACTTTTAAGTATACTGCCATTTTAATTTGTTTTTTTATGATCGTTATCATGGCCTGGGAAGGTCAAAAAACCGATGCAGCAGTAGCCGAAGTAATGATTCCACAGGATTCTATCCGGCTGCGTATTCTGGCGAATTCGGACGGAACACAAGATCAGCTAGTGAAGCGGCAGATACGTGATACGATCGTGGAGCAAATGAACCAGTGGGTAACTGCACTTGAGGCCCCGCAAAGCTTAGAGCAGGCACGCGCTTTAATTAGAACCCATCTACCAGAGCTTAATGCACTGGTTGGATCGGAGCTTGAGAAACGCGGCATCCAATACACCTATAAAGTGGAGCTTGGTGTGGTACCTTTTCCGACCAAATTATACGGTGGTACAGTGTATCCGGCTGGGGAGTACGAGGCTGTACGGGTAACGCTGGGTGAGGGCAAGGGGCAAAATTGGTGGTGTGTACTGTTTCCGCCGCTGTGCTTTATTGATGCAGGCTCTGGAGATGCGGCAGCACCTGCTGCTAACAAAGGGCCGAAGACCGTTTCAGCTGCAAGTGCAGATCCTGGAGTTAAGGCACAACCAGCAGTAGGAACAGCTGTACAAGCGGATTCTTCGGCAGGGGATGTTGCGGCAGCGGATTCGGCAGAGCCAGAGGTGCGGTTCTTCATTTGGGAACTGCTGCAAAACCTTTGGAACTGGATTAGTGGATTGTGGTCGTAATGCTGAAGCTGAACCTTTGGTTTTGCGGAAATGGTCTATAGTTTTGAACCTAGATATGTTACTATTTCATAAGCAGATCGACTGCGGCTCCTTCATTGGAGCCGCTTTTTGGTAAGATTAGAAGGAATGAATAACAGCTAGTATTCAATATATATCCTTAAGAAAGCCTGTGATGAGAATGAATGAACCAAACGCCCCTTTATTCGCCGTTCAGCGGCGGAGTGGAAATAGGAATGAGACTGTATATTGGGAACTGGATTTACTGGGAGCTGCAGCTCCGGATTCCGATGTACTTCAGCCAAGTGAAGAGAATAAGTTAGCCATCGTGGAGGCGGCAACTATGCTTCGTGAAGGCGGAACGGTCGCTTTTCCAACCGAAACGGTCTATGGACTTGGAGCAGATGCAAGGAATACAGCGGCGGTTGAGGCTGTTTTTGCGGCAAAAGGGCGACCGTCTGACAATCCCCTAATCGTGCATATTGCCGATCCGCGTGCTTTGGACGAGCTGGTTACAGAAGTGCATCCTACGGCTGCGGCATTAATGGAAGCCTATTGGCCTGGACCGCTGACAGTCGTGCTTCCTGTTCGTGAGGGTGTTTTGTCACCTTGTGTGACGGCAGGGCTGGACACAGTAGGCGTGCGTATGCCTGATCATCCGGTAGCTTTGGCGCTGATCAGTGCAGCGGGCTGTCCCGTTGCGGCACCCAGCGCTAACCGTTCGGGTCGTCCGAGCCCGACCTTAGCTTCGCATGTGATGGAAGATTTGGCCGGATACATTGGTGGCGTTCTTGATGGCGGCGCTGCCGGAGTTGGACTGGAATCAACTGTGGTGCAGGTTCAGTCTAATGGAAAAGTTGCCGTGCTGCGTCCCGGCGGAATTACTTCAGAGCAGTTGGCTGCTGTAGTGGGAGCAGAAGTAGTTGTTGCTGAGCCGGCTGTGGTTAAAGAATTTGGAGCTTCGGCAGCAGCGGAAGCTCCAGTAGTCCCTGCACCGGGGGAAGGTCACAGTACAGAAGCTGTTTCCGACATCTCGGCACCACGCGCGCCGGGCATGAAGTACACACACTACGCGCCGCGCGGCTGGCTCGGCGTAGTGCGCGGATCTTCTACGCAACGTGTTGCGGAAGAAGCCGCGAGTCTGCTTCAGGCGGCTCAATTAAGCGGCGAAGTGACGGGCTTACTCCTCTTCGAGGAGCATAAGCCCCTCTATCCCGCCGATCCTGCCGCCTGTGTCCTTTCCCTCGGCTCGTTATCCTCGCCGGAAGAAGGAGCGCGCTCCCTATATGCCGCGCTGCGGCGCTTCGATGAAGCGGGGGCGACTTACATCTTGGCCGAGGCTTGTCCGTATACGGGCCTCGGTGCTGCCATTATGAACCGGCTTATGAAGGCCGCCGGTGGTTCCGTCATTGACGCCGGATAGCCACGGCGCCTTTTAAATCCAGCTATAGCGCTGGTTATTCGAATCTGAAATCGCCTATGAAGTCATGATTACACCCTTGTCCGCATATCGTTGTTGTACAAGATATTTCGGACTTGGGGGGTTAAGCATGGGCATAGGAGATGTATATGCCGGTTGGGGGCAGACGGTTACTATTGCTATAATGGCGATTGCCTTAGGGATGGATGCTTTTTCACTTGGTGTAGGCATCGGGATGAAGGGTATCCGTCTGTTGCATGTTCTGCAAATGAGTGTGCTCATTGCTTTTTTTCATATGCTGATGCCTCTTCTAGGTTTATTAACAGGAAGTTATGTCGGACATTTGCTAGGTCAAGTAACGACTTATGCTGCCGGAGGACTACTTGTGCTGTTAGGTGGACATATGGTGTATAACTCCTTTCGTCCGGAAGTGGTAAGTACGCGAGCTATGAATCATCGAACCTTATGGGGAATGCTGCTTCTTTCGCTAAGTGTTAGTGTGGATTCTTTTTCCGTTGGGGTATCCTTAGGGATGTTCGTGAATGGTGTGCTTCTGACCATATTAGCTTTTGGTGCCTGTGGAGGTCTGATGTCGATTATTGGCCTACTTCTTGGGCGGCATGTCAGTCGTGGACTCGGGGAATATGGGGAAGCGCTGGGCGGGGCTATATTATTGGGGTTTGGCTTGCTATTCATCTTTTGATACAATAACGGCATTACAATATTTTATTTTCATGGGGGTGCAAAAGCATGCTGCATATTTTATTCGTCTGCACCGGTAATACATGCCGTAGTCCTATGGCTGAGGGGCTTTTACGAAAGCTCGCGAAGGAACGTGAAATCGAGCTGGAAGTGCGGTCTGCAGGTGTATCTGCCATTTCTGGTACTTCTATATCGAGACATGCTGCAGCTATTTTGCAGGAAGAAGGCATTCATGAACATTTGGAGTCGTCGCAATTAACGGGGCAATCCGTCGCGTGGGCCGATCTTGTGCTGACCTTGACCAGTGGACATAAGCAGCATTTGCTACAGTATTTTCCGGATGCGTTAACGAAAACATATACATTGAAGGAATATGTGCATAACGAAGAAGCCGTGACTAAGGATATTAAGGAATTGGACAGCCTTTATGCTGATGCTGAGTTAAGCATAGCTCTAGGTGGTGAACCCAACGCAACGGATCTGCAGCGAATGATTGAAATCCGCCAGCGTATTCCAAGCTTTGATATTTCTGACCCATTCGGGGGCACTCGTGAAGATTATGAGCTTACTGCTGCTGAGATTCGCAATGCGTTGTTTAGTTTATTAGATAAACTGGAATCCTTACGCCATTTGTAAATGGTTGATTTTCAGTCCGCTTTGCTTTAAGATGAAAGTACAACTAATCGGTTCCGATGTAACTGGCGACAAATGTGGATCAAACCACGATGGAGCATCGGAATAAACGGCCGGTCGCCTGGGCAAAAGAGCAAATCCGCAGCTACCTGCGGACTGCTCTTTTTTGTTTAAATGAAGCTTGTTTGAAGCCTGAGGAGGTAGGGTGATGGACAAAGTTGTGGAGTTATCTTTAACTGAAGCCACTGTCACTGTGTTAAGGGAGTTGGCGGAAGCTGGTAACCTTGGTTCTGGTAAAATTGTTGTCATTGGAGTAAGCACAAGTGAGGTGGCGGGTGTCCGTATTGGAACCGGTGGTGCGCTTGAAGTTGCACAGCAACTGCTTGAAGCGGTTCGTTTGGTCGCAGCGGAAAAAGGGTTTCATCTCGTGTATCAGTGCTGCGAGCATCTGAATCGTGCGCTTGTAATGGAACGCTCCTTGCTAGAGTCTCTTGGGTTAAATGAAGTCTCTGCAGTACCCATACCAGGTGCTGGCGGTTCGATGGCTGCGGCTGCCTATCGCTCTATGAAAGATCCTGTTCTGGCGGAAACGATCGAAGCGCATGCTGGTTTAGACATTGGTGAGACTCTTATAGGTATGCATTTGCGCCGCGTGGCGGTTCCTTTTCGGCCGACCTTACGGTACATTGGAGCAGCTAGAGTGAATGCGGCATGGACCAGACCTCCGCTTATTGGAGGCGAGCGTGCGGTTTACCGTGCTCCAGAACAGAGTGGCTCACAGGTTTGTGATTGATGAACTTAGTTTTATGTTTTTGCAGAAACGTAGACCTAAAGCCTTTTCGTGGAGGGCAAATCGTTTCTATTTAAATACAACAATCTACACACACTAGGGAGGAAATAAGAACATGGAACAATTACGTAAGAGTGACCCGGCAGTACTAGAAGCAATGGAACTGGAACTGAAACGTCAGCGTGCCAACATTGAGCTTATTGCCTCAGAGAATATCGTTAGCGAAGCCGTAATGGAAGCCATGGGCTCGGTGCTTACGAACAAATATGCAGAAGGTTACCCAGGTAAACGGTATTATGGTGGCTGTGAAGATGTAGATATCGTTGAGAATCTGGCTCGTGATCGTGCAAAAGAATTGTTCGGTGCGGAACATGTCAACGTACAGCCTCACTCTGGAGCTCAAGCGAATATGGCTGTATATCTGGCTGCGCTTAACCCGGGCGATACTGTTCTTGGCATGAACTTGGCGCATGGTGGACATTTAACGCACGGTAGTCCAGTGAATGCTTCCGGATTGCTTTATAACTTTGTTGCTTATGGTGTGCAAGAAGATACTTTCCTAATTGATTATGACGAAGTACGCAAAGCAGCTTTCAAGCACCGTCCTAAGTTGATTGTTGCTGGTGCAAGTGCGTACCCACGTATTATTGATTTCGAAAAACTTGGTGCTATTGCCAATGATGTTGGTGCGTTATTTATGGTAGATATGGCCCATATTGCAGGTCTTGTCGCAGCTGGCCTTCATCCGAGCCCAGTTCCTCATGCCCATTTCGTAACAACTACTACACATAAGACTTTACGCGGTCCTCGCGGAGGTATGATTATGTGCAGACAGCCATGGGCTGCTGCTATCGACAAAGCCGTATTCCCTGGTTCCCAAGGCGGACCGTTGATGCATGTAATTGCGTCAAAAGCAGTTGCATTCGGCGAAGCTTTGCAGCCATCCTTTAAGACTCATGCTGAGAATGTTGTGAAGAATGCAAATGTTCTCGCAGAAACACTGATCAGCGAAGGGGTTAACGTTGTGTCCGGTGGTACAGATAACCACTTAATGTTGCTTGATACGCGTAACCTGAACATTACCGGAAAAGATGCGGAAAAAGTACTAGATTCCATTGGAATCACTGTGAATAAAAACGCAATTCCATTCGATCCTACAAGTCCTTTCGTAACAAGTGGTATTCGTATTGGTACGCCTGCAGTCACTTCCCGTGGTATGGACGAGCAAGCAATGGTGGTTATTGGCCGCATTATAGCTAATGTTCTGAAGAATCCGAAGGATGAAGCGAAATTGGCTGAGGCAGCTCGTCAAGTTGCTGATTTGACGGACCAGTATCCACTTTATCCAGAACTGAAATACTAGTTCTTATTCGCATTCATTAATAAACTTACCTCCACCAAGTCCGGTTTTAGGATTTGGTGGAGGTTTTTTGTTGTTTATTGTTCACAATATTACATAAGTGAATTGATGGAAATTAATGAAATCAATCATGAAAGTTCATGGAACTTTCATAAAAAATAGTGAAAAAAATGTGAATAGTATGAAATATGTAAACTTGCACATCCTAATCTAGGTTTTATTGCTGGAAAACCATTTGAATTTCCAATCCTTACCTTTCTAAGCGAAGGAAATAGAAGGGAAGAGGTTCAGTGTGGATTCAAGTTCCTTTCTAGGTGAAATGCGGCGTTGGGAATGCTATAATAGACAGGATTTAGCCATAGAGAAGCAAAAGTGCTTTCTAGGGTTATAGACACGACTTACAATTACCGGAGGGAAAGTTAATGGGAAAATTGGTGATTTGCGATCATCCTTTAATTCAACACAAACTAACATTTATTCGCGACGTAAGAACAAACACGAAAGATTTCAGAGAGCATGTTGACGAAGTTGCCACATTGATGGCTTATGAGATTACACGTGACATTCCTCTAGAGACCATTACAGTACAAACACCGGTCACTGAAACGGAAAGTAAAGTGATTTCGGGAAGAATGCTTGGGCTTATCCCTATTCTTCGTGCCGGCCTAGGGATGCTTGAGGGCGTTCTGAAGCTTCTACCTGCTGCTAAAGTAGGACATGTTGGCTTGTTCCGTGATCCGGACACGCTGCAACCGGTTGAGTATTACATCAAGCTTCCTACAGATGTACAGGAACGTGAGCTGATCGTAATTGATCCGATGCTAGCTACAGGAGGATCCGCGATTGCTGCTATTACCTCGCTGAAGAAGCGTGGATGTACACAAATTAAAATGATGAACCTGATTGCGGCTCCGGAAGGTGTTGCTGCAGTTCAAGAAGCTCATCCGGATGTAGATATTTACGTAGCTGCGCTTGATTCTCATTTGAATGAACATGGATATATCGTCCCAGGACTTGGTGATGCTGGAGACCGTTTGTACGGAACTAAGTAAATAGTAATCCGTAATAGGTAATACGAAGCTTTTGATTTTTTTGATGAGAGGGTAGGGGTTATGTCCAAAATTAAAGTGATGACTATTTTCGGAGTGCGCCCCGAGGCGATCAAGATGGCTCCTTTAGTTCTTGAACTGAAGAAGCATCCTGAGCATATCGAGTCAATCGTATGTGTAACCGCACAGCACAGGGAGTTACTCGATCAAGTGTTGGAAGTGTTCAACATCACACCTGATTACGATCTGGACGTGATGAAGGACCGTCAGACGCTTAATGAGATTACTATTCGTGTACTTGAAGGCTTGGAACCTGTGTTGAGAGAGGTTAAACCTGATCTCGTTCTGGTGCACGGGGACACATTAACGACGTTCCTTGCAAGTTACGCCTCTTTCCTGCAGCAAATTCAGGTTGGGCACGTAGAAGCAGGACTTCGGACATGGAACAAATTGTCTCCTTATCCTGAAGAAATGAACCGTCAACTTACAGGTGTATTAGCGGACCTGCATTTCGCTCCAACGGATTGGTCAGCTAGTAATCTGAGACATGAGAACAAAAAAGAATCAAGTATTTATATCACAGGCAACACTGTAACCGATGTGTTTCAATATACCGTACAGCCTGATTATCGGCATCCTGTTTTGGATTTTGCTTCAGGAAAAAAACTTATTTTGATGACTGCTCACCGTAGAGAATCGCAAGGTGAACCGCATCTTAATATCTTCCGGGCTGTCAAAAGAATCGCTGATGAATTCGAAGATGTAGCCATTGTTTATCCTGTGCATCCAAGTCCTGCAGTTAAGGAACCAGCACATGAAATTTTGGGTGGACATCCAAGAATTATGCTGATTGATCCGCTGGATGTCGTGGATTTGCATAATTTTTATCCGCATACCCACTTGATATTAACCGATTCTGGCGGTTTACAAGAGGAAGCTCCTTCATACGGAGTACCTGTACTTGTGCTTCGTGATACAACGGAGCGTCCTGAAGGGATAGACGCTGGAACGCTAGAACTTGTGGGCACGGACGAGGAGAAGGTGTATGAACGGACACATGCTCTTTTGACTGATAATGAGCTCTATCAGTCGATGAGTCGGGCCGCCAACCCGTACGGAGATGGCAAAGCCTCTCAACGAATTGTCAATGCGATTTTGCACCATTTTGGTGTGAATAAGGAGCGTCCTGAAGAGTTTCACAGAATGTTCACAAAAAATAAATAATTTCATTTAAAGTGATATCTGATCTGATTAAAATCAACATACAGTTAAACTGTACGGTTTATATGGTTTTGGAACATTTTGCTGTGATTATTTTCATGTTTTCAAGGGTTTTTAGGCAATGTTCAATGAATTGACAAAGACTCCAGAAATTCAGTAAAATTAGTTGGGATTGTAGCCAATGAAAGAACAAAATAGCAGGGACAGCTTGTTACAGACCGCGCTTATCATTGGAAGTGCAGGCACTATACTCGCCGCTTACATTATTATTGGTTTTTTTGCGGCAAGGTGGCTGAAAGACCTGATGGAGGGCCCGAAATATTGGCTCGCTATTGGCACTATAACCGGAATGTTTCTGGGAATTGTGAACGTCGTCCTGTTAATTAAAAAATTTTTGGGGGAGCAGAATGGATAATATGACTCCCATGATCAATACCGTCACCAGAGTTACGCTCGTCCTTATGGCAGGACTCTTAATGGGCTGGGCGCTTCATCATGAGACCAGGGAGTTTACGCTGGGCATGACTCTGGGTCTGGTGGCGGGATTGGTAAACTTTCGTTATCTAGCCGTCAAGGTTCGACGGGTAACGCAGTCGATTGCGAGCAACGAAGGGAATGCCTTCAGCCTCGGTTTTGTTACACGGATTAGCTTCGCAATTTTGGTCACCATGTTCGCGGTCAAGATTGAGCATTTCTCCCTGGTAGCAACTATTACGGGCGTATTCATTCCTCAGCTCCTCGCCATTCCTGCGGGGATATATCTGAGTGTGAAGAACAAACTTTAACCAGATTAAAGAGAAAGGGGGATGATACTATGCATGAGATGCCGAAAATCTTTGTCGGGGGAATACCGATAGATATATCTGCCGTATTGATGCTTCTGATCAGCTGTACAGTAGTATTTGTACTGGTGATGCTGTCGGTTCGTAAGCTTTCGGTTGAGAATCCATCTAAGCTTCAGAATTTTATGGAATGGGTTGTAGAATTTGTAGAAGGTGTCGTAAGCAGTGCCATGGACCTGAAGAAAGGAAAACCTTACATATCTTTGGGGCTAACGTTGATTCTGTTTATCTTTGTTTCCAACCTTCTTGGATTGCCTTTCTCAGTTGTAACTGAAGCACATGGACCTGTAACCGTGTTTGGCCATGTGATTGAAGCAACCAGGAACTTGGCGCATGGTGATCATGTTGAGATCTTATGGTACAAGTCGCCGACTGCTGACATTAATATCACTGCAGGATTGGCAATTATTGTGTTTATACTGATGAACTTCCTGGGCATTAAGCTCAATGGCAAGCATTATTTCAAACACTATATTGAGCCGTTTCCAATCTTTTTGCCACTGAACATTATCGAGAACCTGGCAAAACCAGTAGCTCTGGCTATTCGTCTATTTGCTAACATTTTTGCCGGAGAAGTACTGATTACAGTCATTTTGAAACTGGGGATTCTCAGTATTCCTTTTCTGGCTGTATGGCAAGGCTTCAGTATTTTCGTCGGGGCACTACAGGCGTTTATCTTTACGATTCTGACGATGGTTTATATCGCACAGATGACGATTCACGAAGAAGAAGCACATTAATGAACTGCTGCGAAGAGAACGGCAATCGTCTGATTTTCTTTCGCGGGAGATATCTTATATCATTAAACACAATATGAACCAAAATTAAAGGAGGATATTTACAAATGGAATATTTAGCAGCAGCAATAGCGGTTGGTTTGGGTGCACTTGGTGCAGGTCTTGGTAATGGTATGATCGTTAGTAGAACAGTTGAGTCCATCGCTCGTCAACCAGAAGCTCGTAACGCGCTTCAAACAACAATGTTTATCGGTGTAGGTATCGTCGAAGTTATTCCGTTGGCAGCAACAGTTATCGCATTCCTGATCATGTTTTCATCTTAATAAACCGTATTTACGGTTTGGCGGGGACGGCCGATGCCATCCGCGCCTTACTTTTGTATACGTCCGCATGACGCGGTAAGGGAAGGGAGTGACCTCAGTGGAAATTGTTTGGACAAACATCTTATTTTCAATTGTAGCCTTTGGGATTCTATATTTCTTGCTCAGTAAGTATGCGTTCAGCAAACTGTTCGCAGTTATGGAGAAACGCCGTGAGCTGGTAATGCAGCAAATGGATGAAGCTGCGAAGACTAGAGAGCAAGCGGTCGCGTATGTGGAAGAGCAGAAGCAGGCGCTGAACAGTGCACGCCAGGAAGCTCAACAGATTATTCAACAATCGCAAATTACTAGTAATCAACAGGTAGAACAAGCTTTGGCGCAAGCTAAAGTTGAAGCTGCACGCGTCAAAGAAGAGGCCGTGCGCGATATCGAGAACGAGAAGAATAAAGCAGTGGAAGAGTTGCGCAGCGAAATTGGAACGGCATCTGTTCGTATTGCTTCTAAACTTCTTAAGAAAGAAGTTAGTGCTAGCAGTGAGCAGGAGCAGCTTGTGAACCAATACCTCAATGAGGTAGGAGGCCGATCATGAGCCGCGATACGGTAGTTGCCAAGCGCTACGCTAAAGCATTGTACAGTGCAGCGGTAGAGAAGGGGATTACCCTTGAAGTAGAAGAACAGCTCAAGGCAGTGGTCGAAGTATTACATTCAGACCAAGAGGTACAGCGGTTTATTCTTGCACCACGTATCTCGGAGTCCGACAAGCTGAAAGTGCTGCGCACAGCACTTCAAGATAAGCTCTCTCCTATCGTGATGAACATTGTAGAACTGTTAGTAGAGCGAGGCAGAACCGATATTTTTGCCGAACTGCTGGATACGTATATCAAGATTGAAGGAGACGCTCTTGGCATTGGTGATGCTAAGGTATACTCCGTTTATTCTTTAAGTGAAGAAGAACAAGCGGCTGTAGCTGCAGAATTCGGCCAGCTCGTAAACCGTAAAATTCGGGTTACGAATGTGGTGGATCCAAGCCTGCTGGGGGGACTGAAAGTTTATATCGGCGATACGCTATATGACGGCAGTCTGTCTAGCAAATTGGAACGTCTCGAGAAATCCTTTAATGATAAGCATAGAAGATAGGGGTGAGGATATTGGGCATCAGACCTGAAGAGATCAGCACTTTGATCAAAAGTCAAATTGAGCAATATAAAGCCGATATCGAAGTTGCCGAAGTGGGCACCGTCATTCAAGTCGGAGACGGTATCGCTCGTGTCTACGGTCTGGAAAACGCAATGGCAGGCGAGTTGCTAGAGTTCTCCAACGGTGTAGTGGGCATGGCGCTCAATCTGGAAGAAAGCAACGTAGGTGTTGTTATTCTAGGTGAGTACAAGGAAATTCGTGAAGGCGATCAAGTAAAACGTACTGGACAAATCATGCAAGTTCCAGTTGGAGAGGCTCTTCTGGGTCGTGTTGTTAACGCACTCGGTATGCCGCTTGACGGTAAAGGCCCAATTCAAACAACGGAGTTCCGTCCGGTTGAGAATAACGCTCCTGGTGTTATCGACCGTAAATCGGTTCATGAACCAATGCAAACTGGTCTTAAAGCGATTGATGCGATGGTACCAATTGGTCGTGGACAACGCGAACTTATCATTGGTGACCGTCAAACAGGTAAGACTGCAATCGCAATCGATGCGATTATCAACCAAAAAGGCAACGGAATGAAATGTATTTATGTTGCCATTGGACAAAAACAATCAACAGTAGCACAGGTTGTAGAAACTCTCCGCCGTCATGGCGCGTTGGAATATACAATCGTTGTAACTGCTTCGGCTTCAGAGCCATCCCCGCTATTGTATATTGCTCCATACGCAGGTTGCGCAATGGGCGAGTACTTTATGTACAAGGGCGAACACGTACTGATCATTTATGATGACCTTTCAAAACAAGCTTCGGCTTATCGCGAATTGTCCTTGCTGCTTCGTCGTCCACCGGGTCGTGAAGCGTTCCCTGGTGACGTGTTCTACTTGCACTCCCGTCTTTTGGAACGTGCGGCTAAGCTTAGTGATGAGCTTGGTGGTGGTTCATTAACCGCGCTTCCGTTCATCGAAACACAAGCATCTGACGTATCGGCTTACATTCCTACGAACGTAATCTCGATTACAGATGGTCAAATATTCCTTGAATCCGATCTGTTCTACTCTGGTCAACGTCCTGCGATCAACGTCGGTATCTCCGTTTCCCGTGTAGGGGGCTCCGCTCAGATTAAAGCGATGAAGAAGGTAGCTGGCTCGCTCCGTTTGGATCTTGCTCAATATCGTGAACTTCAAGCTTTCTCACAGTTCGGCTCAGATCTTGATAAATCTACGCTTGCTCGTCTAAATCGCGGAGCACGTATGATGGAAGTTCTGAAACAAGGTGTAAATCAGCCGTTGTCTGTTGAGCATCAAGTGCTTAGCTTGTACACTGCTGTAAAAGGATATTTGGATGATATTCCTGTTAAAGACGTAAAACGTTTTGAAAAGGAATTCCTTGCTTACATGGATAGCAGTGCTACTGAAGTTGCTCAATCCATCAGAGATACCAAGGATTTGACAGCAGATAACGAAGCCGCTCTTAAAGCAGCAATTGATAAATTTAAAAGAGGCTTTGCTACTAGCTAATATAGATCGTGCGTAAATGGATCTTACTAAGTGGGCTTTGGCTCAGCCGAAGCTCAGGCTATTACTTATAAAGTTGGCTTTGAATTCGTCAAAGCCAAGAAGATGCTTACAGAAGTTAGCTTTAACTCCGTTAAAGCTAAGATGATGCTTACGAAGTTAGCTTTAACTCCGTTAAAGCTTTAAGGTGGTGAAATCATGGCAAGAAGCATGCGTGATATTAAACGTCAAATTAAGAGTGTTCAAAACACAAGACAGATCACAAAAGCGATGGAAATGGTAGCCGCCTCCAAGCTGAGAAAAGCTCAGGAAAAGGCGATTGCCGCCCGTCCTTATGCTGAGAAGCTGAAAGAGGTTGTATCGAGCATTGCTGCCGGTACAGAAGGCGTTCAGCATCCCATGCTGGTCAGTCGCCCTGTGAAAAAAACTGGTTATCTTATCGTGACCTCTGATAGAGGACTTGCGGGAGGATACAATGCTAATATTTTACGTAAGGTGACGATGCTTATCGCGGAGCGCCATAAATCCAAAGATGAGTACGCCTTGTTCGTTATCGGTCGTAAAGGCCGTGACTTCTTACGCCGCCGTGAATATCCGATTGTACAGGAAGTTACTGAGCTATCGGATGCGCCGAAGTTTGCTGACATCAAGTCTATCGCTAATTCGGCAGTACAACAGTTTGTAGATGGTACGTATGATGAGTTGTACGTTTGTTACAATCAATTCGTCAATGCGATTACCCAGATCCCAACCGTTGATCGACTGTTGCCTATGGAGGGCGTAGGAAATCATGATCATCATGAAGCGACTGCGAATTACGAATATGAACCTTCACCTGAAGGCGTGCTCGAAGTACTACTTCCGAAATACGCCGAAACTTTGATTTATAGCGCAATTCTGGATGGCAAGGCCAGTGAGCTGGGTGCGAAAATGACAGCGATGGGCAGTGCAACAAAGAACGCGTCGAAAATGATCGGAGAACTTACCCTTACGTACAACCGTGCCCGTCAGGCGGCAATTACGCAGGAAATTACCGAGATCGTGGCCGGAGCGAACGCTCAGTCTTAAAAATACAAGAACAGTTAAGCGGCGTGCTTGACTTGCCTTGTATTTTACGAGAAACAGTGCCGTATGAGCGATACATAGTATCGCCCACTTCTGGAGTATTGCTCCTTAAGAACGGCACTGCAGTTCTTCTTAAAATATAAGAAAGTATAGGTTTTACACTATACAAAATGCTTATATTTCTACGGGAAACGGTTGTCATCTTTATATGACGACAACGTCGTTTCTTCTTGATGTAATAGCTTTCGAGGAGGGAAATGAAGATGAACAAAGGACGCGTTGTAAGCATTATGGGTCCGGTTGTCGATATTGAATTTGAACGCGGCCAGTTGCCCGAGATTTTCAACGCTATCAAAATTGAAACCGTCTTGGACAATGGTCGCCAGATTAACCTAACACTTGAGGTTTCCAACCACTTGGGAGACAATTTGGTACGTTGTATCGCGATGTCTTCTACAGATGGTCTGGTTCGTGGACTGGATGCTATTGACCAAGGTGGTCCTATTTCGGTTCCAGTAGGGGAAGCGACATTAGGCCGGGTATTTAACGTACTTGGAAATCCAATTGATAACGCTGGTGAAGTTCTTGCTGAAATAAAGAACCCGATTCACCGTTTGGCTCCGACATTTGATGAATTGTCGACACAAGCCGAAATTTTGGAAACGGGTATTAAAGTTATCGACTTGCTTGCACCTTATGCTAAGGGCGGTAAAGTTGGTCTGTTCGGCGGTGCCGGTGTAGGTAAAACGGTAACGATTCAAGAATTGATTAATAACATTGCCCAAGAACACGGTGGTATCTCCGTATTTGCGGGTGTGGGTGAACGTACTCGTGAAGGTAATGACCTTTATCACGAAATGACGGACTCAGGCGTTATTAAGAAAACAGCAATGGTATTCGGACAAATGAATGAGCCCCCAGGCGCGCGTCTACGCGTAGCTTTGACCGGTCTTACTATGGCGGAATATTTCCGTGATGTAGAAGGTCGCGATACGCTGCTCTTTATCGATAATATATTCCGCTTTACCCAAGCGGGTTCCGAAGTATCCGCTCTTCTCGGACGTATGCCGTCCGCGGTAGGTTATCAACCAACACTGGCTACTGAAATGGGTCAGTTGCAAGAGCGTATCACTTCTACCAAAAAAGGCTCCGTTACTTCCATTCAAGCAATTTACGTACCAGCGGATGACTACACTGACCCTGCTCCGGCTACGGCATTTGCTCACTTGGATGCAACAACCAACCTTGAGCGTAAGATTTCCGAGAAGGGGATTTTCCCAGCGGTTGATCCACTAGCTTCCAGCTCGCGTCTGCTAGCTCCAGAAATTGTTGGTGAAGAGCACTACAATGTGGCACAAGGTGTTAAACAGTTGCTACAACGTTATACCGAGCTTCAAGACATCATTGCCATCTTGGGTATGGATGAATTGAGTGAGGATGATAAGGTTATCGTAGCCCGTGCTCGTAAAGTTGAGCGGTTCCTGTCGCAGCCTTTCCACGTGGCTGAACAGTTTACTGGCTTCAAGGGTAAATACGTGCCAATCAAAGAAACTGTACGTAGCTTTAAGGAAATCCTGGATGGTAAGCATGATGATCTTCCAGAAGCAGCGTTCCTTTTTGTAGGTACAATCGAAGAAGCGGTTGAAAAAGCGAAATCGATGTAACACTGAGCTTAGTGAATGCTTTCGAAGCGAGCTTTATTTTGTAAAGCTAAGTATATGCTTTCGATGTGAGCTTTACTTCGTAAAGCTTTGAGGAGGAATGGAAGTGAATACCTTTTTGTTGGAAATTGTCACGCCGGAGCATCTCGTCTATTCTAAGCAAGTGAATAGCTTGACAGTACGAGGAGTCGAAGGCGAGTTGGGTATTTTGCCTGGACACATTCCGCTTGTGACTCCACTTCAGGTTGCTCCGTTATCCGTCAAATCGGACGGTGTTACGATCTCCATCGCCGTTCATGGCGGGTTCGTTGAAGTGCATAAGGACAAAGTAACAGTGCTGGCCGAAAGTGCCGAGCTGCCAACAGATATTGATGTTGAGCGCGCCGAAGCCGCTAGAGAACGGGCTCAACGCCGTCTCCAGACTCGTAGCAAACAAGATGATATCGATCACCGCCGTGCGGAGTTGGCGCTGCAACGCGCTGTTACACGGATTAAAGTGTCCACAGGAAAAGGACAACAGTAGGATATTAGCGGTCAAGCTCTAAGCTTGACTGCTTTTTTTATTATAGTAAACTATGTATTTAAGGTTAAGATTTCTTCATTTTTTTGGATATTGGCGTTGAATTGTTTAAAAATTTGTAAAAGTACTGGATTCTTTTGCCCTGCGCAAGTATGATATAAGAGTCGATTTCCGAGTAATACGAACACGGAGGGTTAGCATGGGGGATATATTGTCCAATGGATGGTCTAGTGCCGCTGGAACCAGCAGCATGATCTCAATGATTGTTTCTTTGCTCAGTGTTGTATTATCTTGGTGGGCATTGCAGAACCTTAAGCTGGATCTGGTCATAAGATATCCCAAGAGTCCTCAAGGAAGGCTGCTGCACTTGCTTCTGGCCATTGTACTTGGACGTTTAGTTGCAGGATTCTTTCTGGATTACCTTAGCTGGAGTGGGATGATCCGCTATATGTTTTAGGAATATGTAGTTTGGTTATAAGTGTCATAGGTCGCAGTGGTCAAAAAGTGTCGAATAATAAGGTTTTATTATGTCAACACTGAACTTTAAGGAACATGCCCGGCTGAATGGGCGTATTGATGGAGTATGCGAATATTTTTTGCAATTACTTTTAATCTAAAAAATAATTTAAGAAATAATGGACGCGGAGGGAAACCGAAAATGAGCAAATTTATCGTCCGCGGTGGCAACAGATTGACCGGGAGCGTGAAAGTTAGCGGCGCAAAAAATTCCGTATTACCGATCATAGCCGCCTCTCTATTGGCAGAAGAAGGAGTAAGCGTAATTGTGGACGCACCTCCGCTTGATGATGTAATGACGATTTCAAAAATGTTGGAATCTCTGGGTGCAGGCGTTACATATCAAAACGATATTATCCAGGTGGATGCTACAAACATCACTTCCTGTGAAGCACCTTATGAATGGGTACGGAAAATGCGGGCATCTTTTTTAGTCATGGGCCCTCTGTTATCACGGCTTGGTCATACAAGAATTTCTTTGCCTGGCGGCTGCGCCATTGGCACACGACCGATTGATCAGCATTTGAAAGGATTTGAAGCGCTTGGTGCGGAGATTAGTCTCGGCCAGGGCTACATTGAAGCGAAAAGTAACGGTCGCCTGCGCGGAGCCAAAGTATATTTGGATGTAGCTAGCGTGGGTGCGACCGAAAATATAATGATGGCAGCGGCACTCGCGGAAGGTGTGACCGTGATTGAGAATGCGGCTAAGGAGCCTGAAATTGTCGACCTGGCTAATTATTTGAACGGTATGGGTGGAATCGTACGCGGTGCGGGAACAGGTATTATCCGTATTGAAGGCGTTGAACGTCTGCATGGCGTTAAACATCATGTGATACCTGACCGTATTGAAGCAGGTACGTATATGGCGGCTGCAGCAATTACAGGTGGCGATGTATATGTGGAAGGCGCAATCGCTGATCACTTGGGTCCTGTTATTGCAAAGATGGAAGAGATGGGTGTGACCATTATTCCTGATGAGAATGGGGTTCGTGTCATTAGTGACAAACCTCTTAAAGCTGTTGATTTGAAGACTTTGCCGTATCCAGGCTTTCCAACGGATATGCAGTCACAAATGATGGCATTATTGCTGCGTTCTGAAGGAACTAGTGTCGTTACGGAAACTGTATTCGAGAACCGATTCATGCATGTGGATGAATTCCACAACATGAATGCTGAGATTAAGATCGAAGGTCGTTCAGCGATCGTTACAGGTAATGCGCAATTGGTCGGAGCCAAAGTTTGTGCTACGGATCTACGTGCGGGAGCTGCGCTTATTTTGGCAGGTCTTGTTGCTGAAGGAACTACTGAGGTAAGCGGAACTCATCATATCGACCGTGGATATGTACATTTGGCTGAGAAGCTGTCTGGACTAGGTGCGGAAATTTGGCGTATCTCCATGGAAGACACAGCCGCGCAAACGGTGAAGGACGAAACTCTTAAACCAGAAGTCGCCAAGAGCGAATCGAATAAAAGCGAAGAGGTTAAACCTCGCTTTCAGGTTCAAGCAACTTGGGTATAATATCAGTCATTAGGTGAGAACAGGCTGCAGTGATGCGGCCTGTTCTTTTTTTAGTGAGAAGAAAGTATATCCGAATCCTCATCTAATGGGGATTTTTTCTTATGCAATTCTTTAACGCGGGGCATAGTGATAGATACGAGAAAGCCACTCTCTTTCTCTCAAATATTGTTCTAGTAGTTGCTGTAAATTCATATCTATAAGAATCAACAGTGACTCACGGAAGGAGCCATAGAGATGAAAGATTTCCCCTACTTGCGACGTAACAAGTCAACGCGCTGGCACTCGCGTCCCCTTGCTCCCCGGCTCAGGCGCCTCGGTCCAGTCGCCTGGCTCGCAGCGCCTATCCTGGCGGCGCTGCTGATTCCACTGACGGTTGTCCCGTTGCACCGGGGACAACCGGCGCCTCCGGCCTTGCCGACGGTCACGGCCTTACCGGCCGCACCTGCGAAGCCGGAGGCGGCTGCGCAGGAAGCGCCGCAGCCAAAGGTCTCCGTCTATTTGTCGCGTAGCGGACAAATAGAGACGTTGCCGCTGGAGGAATACGTCAGCGGCGTGCTTGCGGCCGAGATGCCGGCCAGCTTTGAGCTTGAAGCGCTCAAAGCGCAGGCCGTAGCGGCCCGCACCTTTATCCTTCGCCGCCTGCTGGCTGGCGACAGAAGCGGTGTCCCCGTTCCGGGGGCGGATGTAACAGATACGGTAAGCCATCAGGCTTACATATCTAAAGACACGCTGGAACGGAAGTGGAAGCTCGGCGGAAGAAGCGCCGACCTGGCCAAGCTTCAGCGCGCGGTCCTTGAGACGCGCGGTGTCATTATGACCTATAAAGGGCAGCCGATCACGGCCTCCTTTTTCGCCTCCAGTGGAGGATATACCGAGAACTCGGAAGAATACTGGAATGCAGCGATCCCCTATCTGCGCAGTGTAACTAGTCCTTGGGAGAAAGAGATTACCCCAAACTATGCGGTGACCTCTACATTCACCATCTCGGAAATACTTACTAGACTTGGGCTAAACGACAGAGTAATCCCTGCTTCAAGAGAAACTACCTCTTCTGTCACGACAAAGAAGATATCTACTTCCTCTGAATTGCCGGTAGAAGTGTTATCTCTCACCACTGGACATCGGGTTAAGAAAATCTCTATTGGAGGTACTATTTTTACTGGAAGAGAAGTGCGAGAGAAGCTAGGGTTACGTTCCAGCCAATTCAGTTGGGGGCGAAAAGGGAATAAAATCTATATAACTACCTTCGGAAATGGGCATGGTGTGGGAATGAGCCAGTGGGGGGCGAATGGGATGGCGAAGGAAGGCGGAACGGCTACTCAAATTCTCAAACACTATTACAGTGGTATCTCATTTACGCAAATCTCAACTCTTCTGAAAAAATAAATTGGAAGATACGTATAAAAGAGAGAAGCCCGGTAACACTGGTTACTGAGGTGATAACCATATGAATGAACAAGACAAAAACAAAACAAACCATGATGAATCTCTCAAAAAATCGCAGGGAGATTTAGGTGCTAAACCTTCTTCATGGAGCAAGATGTTATCTAAACGTTGGGTGTTCCCAGCAGTCTACACGGCGGCAGCGGCAATTATACTAACCTTGGTGTGGGTCTATCAGGATGCCGGCCAAAAGCCGCTGGGCCAGGACACCGCCGCCACATCACAGCAAGTAGGAGCTTCGACTAACGAAGCTGGTACTGCAAACAGTAATCCAGATGCCCTTGAAGTTCTTGCTTCAGCGGAAAGCTTGGTTTGGCCGGTTGCCAACCCAGGTGAAGTAGAAGTGGTCAAACCGTATTATGACGAGAATGGTACAGAGGACAATCACGTTGCCGCAATGGTGCAGTATAACGACAAATTTATTCCTAATGTCGGTATCGATCTTGCCCGTGAAGACAACAATACGTTCGATGTCAAAGCAGCGCTTAGCGGTGAAGTGACTAGAGTGGATGATGTTGCAGTGCTAGGTAAGGTCATTGAGATTACCCATCAAGGTAACATGAAGACCGTGTACCAAAGTCTTGGCGAAACGAAAGTTAAACAAGGCGATGTAGTGAAGCAAGGAGATACTCTTGCAACCGCAGGTCGCAGTGAAATCGAGAAGGACCTTGGCAATCATGTACACTTTGAAGTGTATAAGGATGGCAAAGTAGTTAATCCATCAGAGTTACTGCCAGGGCGATAAAAATATCTACAGCAGGGGGCTAACGCCCCCTGTTTTTTTAAGTATAAGAAAGTATAAGTTTCAGACCATACTTTATGAATTATATCTCTTGCATAAACGCTTACCGTCCTTATAAGGACGCTGAAGACATGTATGCTCGTGTGTAAATAAGGCTCTTCGTAAGCAGCATGCTTATAAAGAACCTTATTTTCTTTAAAGAACTAACGACGTTCCGTCTTGCTAATAACAAGGCTTCTTGGGTTGTCCATTAAATAAAATGAGCCCTCCCAGGCTTGTCATGTCTTGAAAGCGCGAATATATAAGCCCGCCCCTCATATAATGTACCAAACTATCCACAGTTGGGAGGCGGGAGCGTGCACGATTACATCAAGGAACGTACGATCAAAATCGGACGCTGCATCGTGGAAACCAGGCATACGGTCCGGACCATAGCCAAGGAATTTGGCGTTTCAAAGAGCACGGTGCACAAAGACTTGACGGAGCGTCTGCCAGAGATCAACCCTGATCTGGCTGATCAGGTGAAGCACATTCTTGAATATCACAAATCCATCCGACATCTTCGGGGGGGAGAAGCCACAAAAATTAAATATAAAAAAACGACGGGGAAAAAACGTGAGGTTGCTGTAGCATCAAAGCCATGAGATTTTCGGAAATTTAAGGAAAAATTCAGCTTTAAAACATTGTGTAGTTCCCCTAAAGTATGTTACTTTTAAATTTAGTACTAACTGCTGTTTTTTCAATTAAAATAACACTTTGGGGGCTCTTTCATTATGTTTAGCAAGGATATCGGAATCGACCTCGGCACGGCCAATGTGCTCATACATGTTAAGGGAAGGGGAGTTGTTCTGGATGAACCTTCCGTGGTCACACTTGAAAGTGATACGAAGAGAGTCCTTGCGGTGGGAGAACAGGCACGTCGCATGGTTGGACGTACACCCGGAAATATAACAACTATCCGTCCTTTACGGGATGGAGTCATTGCAGATTTTGAAGTCACGGAAATGATGCTGAAGTATTTTATCGACCGTGTTGGCGGTCGCACCTGGTATTCACGGCCTCGCATTCTGATATGCGCCCCTACAAATATTACATCTGTGGAACAAAAGTCCATTCGGGAAGCGGCAGAACGTAGCGGGGCTAAGGAAGTATTTATGGAAGAAGAGCCAAAGGCCGCTGCGATTGGTGCGGGAATGGATATTTATCAGCCAAGTGGAAACATGGTCGTCGATATCGGTGGCGGAACGACGGATGTAGCCGTACTTTCAATGGGCGACGTCGTTACCGCTTCTTCGATTAAAGTCGCTGGAGACAAGTTCGATGAGGCCATTTTAAGATATATTAAACAAAAGTATAAATTGTTGATCGGTGAACGGACAGCAGAGGATATTAAGGTTACTATTGGTACGGTTCGGCCTGGTTTGATGAAATCCGAAATGGATATTCGTGGCCGGGATATGGTAAGCGGACTTCCCCAGACGCTCACTATTACGGCGGGAGAGGTAAAAGAAGCATTGTGGGATCCGGTTTCCTCCATTGTGGCTGCGGCAAAATCGGTACTGGAGCGTACACCACCAGAACTGTCTGCGGACATCATTGACAGGGGTGTTGTTCTTACTGGTGGAGGTGCTTTGCTTAACGGATTGGACGAGCTACTCTCAGAGGAATTACATGTACCTGTTTGGGTAGCGGAAGACCCTATGCACTGTGTGGTAAAGGGAACAGGAATTATGCTGGACAATTTGGACAAGGTCGTAAAGAAAAAGTTCTAAGCAGCCGATATAAAAGGTAGCATTAGATTCGGAAGGAGACTACCTTCATGATAAGAGGTTTATATACGGCCGCTGCAGGTATGGTTACGCAGCAACGTAGACACGATACGGCAACACAGAACATCGCTAACTTAAATACAACGGGATATAAGCAGGTTGATAGTGTTAATCATGCTTTTCCGGATGTCTTGATCTCGGCTATGATTAATGGCAATACCACACCGGTGGGGCGCCTTAACACGGGGGTTTTTGCAGAACAGTCGATATCCCAATATTTGCAGGGTGATTTAAGGGAGAGCGGCAAGTCTATGGATTTTGCTTTATCTACGGATTTGCAAGTCGCCGACCCTGTGACGGGTCAGAATATAGCTTTTGATGGTTCGGGGAAATATGTGAGTGCTGATGGTGAGGTTATTTTCCGTCCACAGGCTTTCTTTACCGTTCAGGATGCTGAGGGCAACAGCTTATTTACCCGAAATGGAAGCTTCACAGTAAATGCGGCTACGGGAGAAGTGTTGAGCAGTGGAGGCTTTAAGGTTCTTGATTCCACTGGCAAGCCTCTTGTCTTGACAGGAAATCAGGACACCCTTAAAGTGGACGGGCAGGGTAATGTACTAAATCCAGAAACAGGACTTCCGACAGGGACCAAGATTGGTGTGAGTGTAGTTACAAAGCCGCAGGAGCTGGTGCGTGATGGTAAAGGTGTGTTTCACGCAGATGATATAGCGGCGGCGGATATTCGTTACTCCGCTGCAACTGATAACTTACAGGTGCGTCAAGGATATTTAGAGGGCTCCAATGTTGACCCTACTCAGGTTACTGTAGATTTGAATGCTGCATACCGGGCGTATGAAGCGAATCAAAAGATCGTCCAATACTATGATAGCAGCTTGCAGAAGGCTGTAACTGAAGTCGGCAGGGTATAAGCGCTGCTTATGAAGTGGGTTTTACAGGTAAAGCTTATAGGAGGTTTGATCTATGAACAACTCAACGATTAGTGCAGCAGTCTCCATGTCCAGCCTTCAGCAGCGGCTTGATATTATAGCGGATAATCTAGCCAATATGGATACAAATGGCTATAAGAGCAAGAAAGGCTCCTTTGAGGATGTACTGACTCGTGTACAGCAGCAATCGGATGACTATGACCAGCCGGGCCGCGCTACACCTCTGGGTTTTAATATCGGTTTTGGGACTTATGTGCCTTCGATTACGACCAATTGGGAAGAAGGCCCTCTTAAAGAAACAGGTAATCCAACCGATTTGGCGCTTCAGGGTAATGGGCTGTTTGGCGTTCAGGTCAATGGAACTACAGCTTATACAAGACAAGGTGACTTTCACTTTACGCCGGACACCACCGATGCAAAGAAGATGGTCCTTGTAGATAATACGGGGAATCCGGTACTGAATACAGCAGGTAATCCTTTAACGGTCCCTGTGGGCGTGAATGCAGCTATCGATGAATCTGGTCGTGTATTAACGAAACAGACAGAGAATGGACCTGTTCAGGTAGCAGGGACTATAATGATTGTAGAACCTAAGACACAGAATGCTTTAAAGGCAGTGGACGGAAATTTCTATGTGCTTGCTGATGGAGTTACAGCTCCGCAGGCTTTTAAAGCGGCAGGTGAGGCATCTGGAGTTGGAGTGCGCTCAGGGTGGCTGGAGCAGTCGAATGTCGACATGACCACAGAAATGACAGAAATGATGCAGATTCAACGTACGTATCAACTCGCAGCTCGGGCGCTTTCTTCCAGTGATCAGATGCTAGGTCTGGCCAATAACATGCGCGGGTAGAGGTGAAGGAATGGAACGTCAGAAAAAGGTGAAATCGGAAGATAAGCCAGAAGACAAGAAAAAAGATAAGAAAAAAGATAAGAAAAAAGATAAGAAAGAGACGAAGCAGCAAGGAGTTTCAAAATGGACACTCATCCAGTGGGTTCTTATTCCCTTGCTTCTCATAGCTGCACTTGGAGGCGGGCTGGCCGTTGGTTACGTCGTCCTTGGCAAGAAAGAGTTTAGCGATGTTCTACAATGGAGCACATGGAAACATGTATATGATTTGGTTTTTGCTCCATAATTAAAGAGGATAATGACTCCCTTGTTGCATAAGGGAGTTTTCTTTTTTATACGGATAAATGTATAATGGTGGGGGGCTACGGGCAGCAAAAAGGGCCCTCTCCGCCATGCTATCGCATCCGTTGGAGAAAGCCCCTTATCTTAACCTCCACTTCTGCAGGTGGTGAAGGATAAATATAGTTTTTACCGAACCTGCCTAAATTTATGCAGTTCGGCGAAGAATAAATGAAGTAACATCCGAAAGGAGTTTTGTCATAATGCTGGATATCAACCAAATTCAAGAAATTATCCCCCATCGGCCTCCATTTCTGCTGGTGGACAAAATCACCGAGATTGAAATGGGTAAACGAGCTGTAGGCATCAAAAATGTAACGATCAATGAACCTTTCTTCGCAGGTCATTTTCCAGGTTATCCGGTAATGCCGGGTGTACTGATTACAGAAGCTCTTGCACAAGTTGGTGCGGTTGCTATTCTGGGGGTAGAAGCAAATCGCGGCCGAATTGGCTTTTTAGCTGGGCTCGATGGATTCCGTTTCCGTGGTCAAGTCGTTCCGGGAGATACACTCACTCTTGAAGTGGAGATTACTCGCCTTAAAGGCAGTATTGGAAAAGGACAAGCTACAGCATCGGTCGAGGGAAAAGTTGTTGCCTCTGGGGAAATTATGTTTGCTCTGAGCTAATATTAATTTTCAAAATATATATTATACATGGAGAAGGAGAGATTCTAAATGACTCAATTAAGCCCAAAAGCGGCAGAAACCTTATCTCGCTGGCTGGAGAACGCCTCTGTTGATGAGTCTACGAAGGCGGAGCTGCGCGCGCTGGAGAACGAGCCACAGGAGCTCGAGGAACGATTTTATAGAGATCTAGAATTCGGTACAGGTGGTCTACGCGGTGTAATTGGTGCAGGTAGTAATCGTATCAATCGTTATACGGTAGGTAGAGCTACACAAGGTTTCGCTAAATATATTCTGGAGACGCATACTGGAGAGGGAAGACCTTCTGTTGTTATCGCTCATGACTCCCGTCGTTTCTCGCCTGAATTCACACTTGAGGCTGCTCTTGTATTGGCTGCTAATGGCATTGAGGCTCATTTATTCACTTCTCTGCGTTCAACACCCCAATTGTCGTTCAGTGTGCGGCATTTGAAGGCAACGGGCGGTATTGTTATTACTGCAAGTCATAATCCGCCTGAATATAACGGGTATAAGGTTTATAATTCTGAAGGTGGGCAGCTTGTCCCTGACGAAGCCGAAAAGGTCATTTCTTACATATTAGGGGTTGACACTTTTGATGGTGTGAAACGGATTTCCCAAGAAGAAGCGGAGCGTCAAGGTTTGCTGCACTGGTTGGGTGAGAAGGATGACGAAGCGTTTACCGATACTGTCGCTGCGGTTAGTCTTGCAAGTGAAGAGATCGCCTCTACGCTTGGAAAGGACTTCAAAATCGTATACACGCCGCTACATGGTACAGGTAACCTGCCAGTTCGTCGTGTGCTTGAGAAAATCGGTTTCACACAGGTGCATGTTGTACCTGAGCAAGAGCAACCAGATTCCGAATTTTCCACTGTGAAATCGCCGAACCCGGAGGAACGTGAAGCCTTCATACTGGCTATGAAGCTGGGCGAAGAGTTGAATGCAGACCTCTTAATCGGCACAGATCCCGATGCAGACCGTATGGGGGCAGTGGTTCGTGACAATGAAGGTAAATTTGTTGTTTTATCGGGCAATCAATCTGGAGCTCTGATGATTCATTATTATTTGAGCCGTTTACAGGAACAAGGTAAGTTGCCTAGCAATGGTGCAGTTGTGAAGACTATCGTGACGAGCGAGATGGGGGCTGCTGTAGCCTCTCATTATGGTGCAACTGTATTTAATACGCTAACGGGCTTCAAATATATTGGGGAAAAAATGACCCAATTCGAACAATCCGGAGATTACACATATCTTTTCGGTTATGAAGAAAGCTATGGTTATCTTGCAGGTAACTATGCTCGTGATAAGGACGCCGTTCTTGCGGCTATGTTGATCGCTGAAGCAGGTGCTTATTACAAAGCTCAAGGCAAAACATTATATGATGTTCTTCAGGCATTGTATGAGCAGTTCGGATACTTCTTGGAAAGTCTGGAGTCCCGTACATTGAAGGGCAAGGATGGCGTTGCGCAAATTCAAGGCATCATGAATGATTGGCGTACGAATGCACCACAAGAAATTGCTGGATCTGCCGTTACAGAGGTGCTTGATTATTCGCTAGGCTTGAATGGTCTGCCGAAGGAAAATGTATTAAAATATTTGCTGGCTGACGGTTCATGGTTCTGCCTGCGTCCTTCCGGTACCGAACCAAAGATTAAAGTTTATTTTGCGGTTGTGGGTGAATCCTTGCAGAATGCTGAGGACAAAGTAGCTACACTATCCAAGCAGGTTATGGCCCGCGTGGACGGGGAACAATAAAATAAGAATATAGATCGCGTTCTATATTGTGAAATTATATTTTTGAAAATATAAGAAAGTATAAGTTTCACGCCATACTTTATATCTTATATTTCTCGCATAAACGCTTATCGTCCTTGGAAGGACGCCGAAGGCGTTTAAGCTTGCGTAGAAACGGGTACCGTCTCTAAAAGATGACGATCCGTTTCTACTTTTGTAAAAAGAGTTTTAAAGTGAAAGAGGAGGTACTTTTGGTGCAGCAAAAATGGCAACGTTGGAATATTTCTTCCCGAAAGTGGCTGTGGATCATAGTAGTGGTTGGCGTTTTAGCTGCCTTGCCTGTTGTCTATGACCGTCTGCAGACGGAGAAGTCTTCCAAGACAGTGGAATTTGTATTTGATTATCGTGATTTAGTTGAAGTGGCTAGCTATCGAGCGAATCCGCAGGATTATATTTCCGAACAGTTAGATCGCTTAAAAGATGCTGGTGTTCAGAGCATGGCGATTTACGAGAGCACGCTGGAAGATTACCGTAAGGCGCGTCGTCTAATGATGTGGGGTGCGGCTGATATCGCTAATCTTACGGATACAATCATTCCGGTGAATGAGAACTATACTTATGTACTTTTTACTAATCCTGATTACTATCAGGCCCTGGCGCCTGTTATTAAAGAGGCATTCGGTAATCTTGAGATTACTTCAAAGGAATGGAGTTTCCGCGGACAGCAAGGTCTTATTATTGAGACTCCAATAGAAGATGCTACACTGAAGCCACTTCAGCCAGATCCATTTACACTGGAGATGCTGCATGACAAAGGGTTCACCATTGTACCGCGTCTTGTGGATTCTTTGACTTATAATAAAGCGACAGTGGAGAAGCTGTTGGATCGTTATGAAGAATTGGGTGTTAAACGAATCCTATTCGAGGGAGAGTCTGTTAAAGGGTTTAATGATGATGCCGATACGGCTAGTATCACTGACTTTGCAAATCTCCTTAAGGAACGTGGAATCGGAATTGCAGCGATTGAAAATATTAAGAAACAGCAGAAGGGCTTTAACAAGCTTGCTTATTTGCTGGACTATAACGTAACACGATTATATTCTCTTAGCGAAGGGGATTCTGCCCTAGATCCAAAAGTGATTTCGGATCGTTTCGCGCTGGCAACAAAGGATCGCAATATCCGCATGATTTATTTAAATACGATTCCTTCACGGAATACAGCTAAGGCACAGATTACGGATACGCTAGACAACCTTGTCACGAGTCTGAGTGATCCTGGTGGTGCCGTTGAGCAGATCAAAGACAATGGGTTTAAGTTAGGACAAGCTACGGCTTTTGAGGTTGTAGATTCGTCTTATCAGCGTTACTTCAAGCTAGTTGCGGTAGTTGGCGCAGTCTCTTTAGTAGCGCTGCTGATTTCTTACTTTATTCCATGGCTTACGATCCCAGCATGGGTGCTAGGATTACTGGGAAGTGTAGGCCTCTTGGTCTTGAAACCAGAGCTGTTTGAGCAGGCACTGGCGCTAGCGGCTGCGATAAGTGCACCAACCCTTGCGGTTGTACTTGCCATTCGTAAGGTCAATGAAATGGGACCTCCTCTACGGAGCAATAACCTTACCTATAAGGCTATGAGCCCGCAACGTCGGTTCACGCATAGTCTGGTGCTTTATCTGAAGACTTCATTAATCTCTTTGAGCGCCGTGCCATTTGTGATCGCACTGCTCAACAACATAACCTATAGTCTAGTGCTGGACCAGTTCCGTGGTGTTAGTCTGCTTCATATGGCACCTATCGGTCTTGTGGCACTATATGTACTTTTATATCGTGGGGAGTTTGTTTTCAACAAGACAGGCAAGCTGCTTCGGACACCTATTACTCTGGCTTGGGTTATTGCCGCTGCAGTTCTTGGAGTAGTGGGCATGTATTATTTGAGCCGAACCGGAAATAGTGGCAATGTAACACCTTTAGAAATGGCCTTCCGAACATTCCTGGAGAATACGGTCGGTGTCCGGCCACGTAATAAAGAGTTTTTGTTAGCTCATCCACTCTTAATTCTGGGTGCATTCCTAGCCTTTAGATACCGGAGTGCAGCGTTTATCATGATTATTGCCGTAATTGGCCAGCTCTCCATGGTGGATACCTTTGCACATATTCATTCACCTGTTCTGATCTCGCTGGTTCGTGGATTGCTCGGTCTTGGACTTGGGCTGATTATTGGTGTAATTGCCGTAATCGTATGGCAGATTGCAGAAGGGTGTTGGAAACGATGGTCGCCACTCCTAAAAAGATAGTTATCTCAGGTTATTATGGTTTCCGTAACAGTGGAGATGAGGCGGTGCTGCAGTCCATTCTAATTGCACTGCAGAAACAGTCTCGAGCTTTGGGTATATCCATTGAGCCTATCGTGTTATCTATTGATCCTGAGTGGACTAGCGCCACATACGGAGTGAAATCCGTGCACCGGATGAAGCTTGTTGAGGTACGTCAAGCTATTTATGAGAGCGCTGGTCTGATCAGCGGTGGGGGAAGCTTGCTGCAGGATGTAACAGGTAGCAAGAGTATTCCTTACTATTTAGGTATTATCAAGCTTGCGCAGTGGATGGGTAGACCAACCTTTATCTATGCTCAAGGTATCGGACCTGTGAATCGTAAACTTTTTCACCCTTTAATCAAATCCGTGTTTCGTAAATGTACCTATATATCTGTGCGGGATGAACAATCCCGCGAGCTTCTTTTATCTATGGGACTAGAACAGAAGAACGTAGAAGTTGTTCCCGATCCGGTTATGGGCTTGTCATTGCCAGAGGACACGGATGCATCTACACAATCTTCAGAATTATCTAATTCACTTCCGGTAATCGGGATATCGGTACGTTATTGGGAGCAAGACCGCAGAGAACTGGAGACTCTTGCACAAGGCTTGATTAAGGCCAACCGTAAGATTCCGTTACATTTGCGATTTCTCCCTTTTCACACCCCTTCGGATAATGAGGCTTCACGTTATGTGATGGATATGCTGAAGGGAAGTATAACCGAACATGGTGGACAGGTCAGTATTTGTGAGGAAGCTATTCATCCACAGCAGATGTTACGGGAAGTGGGACAATGCGATGTTCTGATCGGTATGCGACTTCATAGCTTGATCTACGCGGCTGGAAGACGTGTTCCACTGATTGGTATTTCTTATGATCCGAAGATCGATCATTTTCTAGACAGAATTCAGTGCCATCCTGTTGGAGCAACAAACACACTTGATGCTGAACATGTTGCTGCCGAGATTGTTCATCTTTTGAACACAGGGCAGGAATGGAGAACAGCAAGGGAAGATGTTATTTCCAAGTTGATTCAAGAAGCAGGAGCACCAGCTCGGCAAATTATAGAATATTTTCACCATAAAGGATGATCTAAAGTGAAAGCAGAAAGCGCGGTACCTACAGTTCCTATTTTTGGAATTAGAGTCTCGAAAGTTGATATGGCAGCAACGGTTGCCTATTTGACGGAGGCTGTTCATACCCGTATCCCGCATCAAGTGATTACAGCTAATCCAATTATGGTTATGGCTGCACTGGAAGATCCAGCTTATATGGATATTATGAAATCGGCTGAATTGGTTGTCCCTGATGGGACAGGCGTTGTATGGGCTGCTAATTATTGTAATGAGCCTGTATCAGAACGGGTAGCAGGTTATGATCTGTTACATGAATTGATGCGACAGGGTGAAAGATATAGTTGGAAGGTATATCTCCTAGGTTCTACGCCTGAAGTGATTCGAGAAACCGCTGAAAGGTTACAATTGCAATATCCGGGTGTTATCATTGCAGGATATCACGACGGTTATTTTGGTCCGGATGCAGATGAAGAAATTGTTGCTGGAATTGTTAAGGCTAATCCTGACTTATTATTTGTTGCCAGAGGTGCGGATAGTCAGGAACCTTGGATTGCTAAATATAAGTCCAAACTGGGCGTTCCGATCATGATGGGGGTCGGCGGCAGCTTTGACGTGATCTCTGGGAAGAGCAAAAGAGCGCCAATAGCCTTCCAAAAAATGAGAATAGAATGGTTGTACCGTCTCCTAAAAGAACCTACACGTTACAAACGAATGCTTGCACTGCCGAAATTCGCATTAAAAGTGGTGCGTGAGAAAGATAAAGTAACAAAAGTCTAGTAAAATGCCGATATTCACCTAGAAAATGAGATAAATAGCCTAAATAAAGGATTGGAATTTGTTTTTGTAACAGCGTATAATTCAATGCGGTAGAGAAATGGGGGTCGACTGATCAAATGTTAATCATATACATCGCTGGATTTATCGTATGCATGGGACTCGCACTTGGCCTCACACCTTTGGTGAAGAAATTCGCCATCAAGATTGGTGCAACAGATGTGCCGAATGCTCGTAAAGTGCACACGAAAATTATGCCCCGCCTTGGCGGATTAGCTATTTTTCTAGCGTTTGTGTTAGGCCTGCTTGCCGTATTGCCGATTATTCCATACGAGTTCACTCCGCGGGAGGTCAACTTCATCAAAGCGCTGCTGTGTGGTGGCGGACTGATTGTACTTATCGGGGCACTTGATGACCGATTCGAATTATCAGCAAAAGTGAAGCTACTGGGCCAAATTATCGCAGCCTGTATCGTTGTTTTCGGCTTTGGTATTACTGTAGACTTTGTGAATATTCCATTTAACAATACGTATTCCTCACTGGAGAGCTGGATTGCTATCCCGCTTACGATTTTCTGGATTGTCGGTGTTACCAATGCCGTTAATCTGATCGACGGGCTGGACGGGCTTGCGGCTGGTGTATCAGGAATTGCAATTGCTACGATTGCGGCAATGGCTTTCGTGATGGGAAACACCATGGTGGCAATGCTGTGTCTGTTGCTTCTAGGTAGCATCATTGGATTCCTGTTCTTTAACTTCCATCCTGCTAAGATTTTCATGGGTGATACGGGTTCGCTGTTCTTAGGCTTTTGCTTGGCATTACTTGCTTTGCTAGGATTTAAACAGATTGCAGTGGTTTCGTTTATTACACCTTTGCTTATTATCGGTGTACCATTGTCGGACACGTTCTTTGCGATCGTGCGCCGTAAGCTGCAGAAGAAACCAATCTTCGCACCAGATAAAGGTCACTTGCATCACTGTCTACGCGAGCTTGGCTTTAGCCACCGCCAGACCGTACTTATTATTTATGGTATTGCTGCATTTTTCGGTATTCTAGCTGTTATTCAATCATCCGCAGCTCTTTATGAAGCGAACTGGGTTACGTTCGTAGTCATCTGCATCATGTTATTCTTCCTGCAGATCGGTGCTGAAATTACTGGTTTGATTGGTAAGACTAAGCGTCCAGTAATTAATTTCTTTTTAAGAATGCGGATGAAAGTTAGTCAGGAACGCGGATCTAAACTGTAAGTTGAACTTATATAATATAATAGAAACAACTAGTTCTCATTACGTAAAAGCCTATCCAGTCACAGGATGGGCTTTTTACGTTCTTAAAATTAGCTAAAAAATGTTTTTTCTATAAATTTATTAAGCAGTATTCCTTCAAATTATCATCTTATGTACCGATAAAATAATTAACGTCAACAAAAGGGAGAGATTAATGACATGCAGCGCATGAGAAAGACATTTATATGGTCGCTACTGTTTGCTTTGGTAGTAACTTTAGTCCCCGCTGGACTTATGAATACCGCAGAAGCGGCAGATAAGCCCACCAGTTATTTTACACCTGATAATAAAGTTTTACGAAATACAGTTGATCTGACACTATTACCGTCAACAACTACAACCACTCAAATCTCCAGAACTAATGTATTGCAAGTAACCGATGCGAGCTTGAAGGTTTCAGGAACCTATACAAAGGTAACCAGCTCTACACTGGGAGCAAATGTACAACTTTTGAGCTGGGATCAGCAAGCTGGAAAGTGGGTTGAAGACCCTACACATGTGATGCCAGGTGTTGTTCAGTTGGATGTTGATAGCCCGGAAAACCGGTTTACGGCAAATTTGACGCTGTATCCGGGGATTAACCGAATTACGTTGACCGGGTCGCAGGGTAGTAATGATCGTTCTGAGGCTTTTTATGTTCTTTTTGATAAGGTACCTTATGTTGAGAAGCTTCAAGTATTAGGCGGTTCTGACAAGCTTGACCTGAACGAAGGTGCGCAGCTTGTAGTAGCAAACTCAGAAATCACTTTGGAAGGTAAAGCGCAAAATGCAACAAAGGTTACTGTTTCCATTAATGGTGAGGGTGCATCAGCTACCTCTCTATTGCAGGACGGAACCTTCTTCTCACAGCGAATGCAACTTAAACCAGGTGTGAATGAGCTGAAGCTAGTCGTAATGAACGGCTCTGATACACTGTCCTTTCAATATACGATATTTTATTTTGATGAGAAGAATCCCATTGTTAAATTATACTTAGTGGATTCGTCTAAATATGGACAGGATCTGCTTGGCAAAGATGAGCCGATATTTACGGAGAAGGCGGACACCGCCAATGTATTTGTTCAGATGATGGTTCCGGACAATGCCGGGATTCCATTTGCTGGTTCTGCAGTTGTAAAGCTTGATAATGCGGTGGTGACTCCTTCTTATGGAAGTGGGATGACTATTGATTCTAGTGGTAAATTGGAATTAATTATTGGATCTGAAATTTTGGTCCCTTCTCCGAAGAAAGATTCGCCTTCATATCGTCTAGTGACATTCAGCATTCCACTGACTATGCAGAAAGACAATGCAGCTAATATTTTAGCAAATCAAATTCACGCTCTTTCGGTTGCTTATGGGACTAAAACAATAAATCGTTCCGTGGATTTTCAATACATGCAGGGAAAAACGGTTATCACTGATATGAGACTTTTAGAAGGATCTGATTTCTCAGATCCTAATGCTACTATTCCACCAGGTGTATCGCTAAATGGAGCAAAGGTGAACTCCAGTGAGTTCTATATTCGGGTCAAAACTAATAGCAAACCTAATGATACTACGTTACTTGCCAGCTATTTACCTTTATCCACTAAGAACCTAGCTCCTGAGTTGGTTAAGACAATATCAGATACTGAATATATTTACAGAATAAAGGATTTTCAAAATGGTAATCAGACGGTCCGCTTTAATTTTAAGGGTTCTACTGCGACTAAAGATGTTAATATTTCCTTTGCATCAAAGAACTACATCTATGTCGCTAACCTCACTGATGGAGATACTTATACTATTAATTCAGATGCAAGCAAGACACTCAAGGTTAAAGGGCAGTATATTGATTTCCAAAATCTAAACAGTAAATTCTTTGTAGCTGAAATGTATGTTAATGGACTAAAAGTTAAAACAAGCACCGATCCTTGGGTGGACAAACAAACAGGTGATTTTGAAGTTGAACTAGCGGTTAACGCTACAGCGGGTCCGTTGGTATATGGAGAGAACAAAATCATCTTTACTGCAACAGGTATTGATGACAAGGGACAGACAAGAGAAGTGCGCAAGGAATTACGTATATATATTATAGATGAGAACGTGTCAACGATCAGTAAGTTCCAACCTGCTGTTGGTACAGGAAGACCGGACTTTCCAGAGCGAGATTTTCCATCAACCGATCCACGACTTGCTAAGCTTTTTAATTTAACACCAGATTTCATTTATAAAGATAATATTTATACAACAAGTTTGAAGACGTATGATTTAGTTCTTCGAGGAAGCGGAGCGGTTAAGCTCAATTTGAATTTGGGTACTAAAAATATTGTTTCTATTGATATTCCTACAAATTCACAAATGCCTGAGACTCCTATTTTTCCTCCAGGTAGCGCAACATACACTTATAGCTTTGCAGGAAATCAAAAAGACTTTATTATGCGAATCCAAGATCTCACTAATGATGCACCGGGAACGTATATATACACACTTGAACTGATTAATAGCACAGGAGCTAAGACTAGTCGAAAGCTAGAGATTGTTAGAGAAGTAAGTGCGTATCGCCTTCTTTCACCTCAGCCTTCTGTAGGTACTCAATATGTTGTGAACAAAAACTTCATTCACTTCGATATTGAGGCTGAAGGAGCTACAGATGTTATTGTAGATAAGGAACGCGCGGTTAGACGTACTGACTTAGGGGCTAATAGATTTGTATTAGATTATGTGGGTTTAAAACAAGATAAAGCCAATCCAATTAAGATTTCAATTGTTCGCGGAGGCGCAACCACTACAGATACCATTTCAGTATTCTATACGGGGACTGTAGGTGTCGATTCGCAGTACATGGCACCTAAGGTAGCGGATAAATACAGCGTATTTAACAAGGCATTAGAATTAAACTTCCCTAAAGGAACGGTAATGCAAAGTACAGATAGACGGAGCCTCACGAAATATTATCCTGACACGAAGCTGCGTTTTGGGATTGCAGAGCCGAAGACAGGTGTAGTAGAACGCCGTAATGATTATGGAAATGTTATTGGTTTCCCTGAGACGTTTGAGGATAGCGGTATTCCTACATGGAAGATTCCTGATGAGTTTACACTTCGTTTTAGCTCCGATTATGAGACGAATAACTTTGGACGCATTTCGGAAATGTACTGGATTAGTGGTGGGTTAGGGGAGTTGGGCGCAGTCTCAACTGCAGGATACATTCCTGCTACAAACGGATTAGCTCCATATTCTGTAGATGGTTTGTTTGGTGATCCCCAGATTCCCGCTGAACGCAGAATTACACCATCCAAACGCGGTACGCTGACCCTTTCGTTTGACTC
Source organism: Paenibacillus etheri (assembly GCF_001012825.1). Classification (GTDB taxonomy): domain Bacteria; phylum Bacillota; class Bacilli; order Paenibacillales; family Paenibacillaceae; genus Paenibacillus_AQ; species Paenibacillus_AQ etheri. The sequence goes on along the minus strand of NZ_LCZJ02000037.1, from coordinate 165,636 downwards.
TAATGTAGTAGTGGAGGCAGGTACCCAAGTTACTGTATTCAAATATAATGATAAACGGGAATGGGAAAATATTGGAGGTACTGTAGATACCAATAAACACACAATCACCGTTCCGTTTGATGAATTTGGATACTATACCGTTATGAAGATGAGCCGAGGATACAACGATGTTACGAATCATGCTTGGGCCAGAAATATTTTGAATGCTTTGTACTCTAAAGGAATTATGAATAATCTTCGGTTTGAGCAATTCGGAACAGATGATCAGACGACAAGAGGGGAGTTCGCAACACTTCTTGTTAAAGGATTGAATCTTCCGCTTAATTATGATGATAAAAAGACATATGCGGATCTTGTACCCGGAGCAAGCTCAATTACTTGGGACTATGCCCATATTGAGACAGCGGCAAGAGCAGGTATCGTTACAGGACTCTCTGATGGTGTGTTCGGACCAGATCAGCCGATTACCAGGGAACAAGCAGCTGTAATGATCGCCAGAGCACTTAAACTGAAGCTGGCAGTGAATGATCAGAAATTAAAAGACAATGTCGCCAAGTCATTCATGGATTCCGGTAAGATAGAATCCTATGCATTGTCGGCTGTCCAAGCAGTATCGAAAGCAAAAATCATGAATGGAACTGAAGTGAACACACCAGGACAGAAGAAACCTTCATATAACTTTAATCCTAAGTCCAACATGACCAGAGCTGAAGCTGGAAAAATTGCTGTTGAGCTATTGAAAAAGAGTACTACAATATTCCCTAAAAACCTGAGCTAGAGGGAAAGCTTCATATTGTATGATTTTATTACAGAGGGCTGTTTAGTCGCCCTCTGTTTGTTCATTTATCAGCCACTATATATTCGGTATACTTTATATCTGATTACCATTTGGGTATAATAAAAAAAAGAAAAAGCAAAGTTTTGAAGAGCACGTGGATTTATGCAGCTTAAATTACCATCTAGACATCTTTGTAATCTGCACCGATTTACGATACAATAACGTAGAAAATATTATTTTCTGAAAGGTGAAAGCCAAACATGAAACCGATTTTAGCAAAAGCACAGTTAGATTACATGAAAGCCAAGAATATGTTTGAGAATAGAGCAAAAGTGTTGGAGAAGGAAATTGCGGCTAAGCGGGCACTACAGGAGATTACACAGGAGGTTATGGAGGAGCTTGTGCAGGCTACAGGATTCCATGATTCTTACAATGAGCTTGTCGTTGCTGAGAACGCTCTGATCGAATGGTCTCATACTACAATTAAGCATGAGAAGAGCTACCGCGAGAATCGCGCAGCTATTGATGCAATGTATGACAATGTAAACTCAAGTCCTGAAAAGCGTCAGGAATTGATCCAGTTATCTATGAAGATTCGTTAGACCCTACTGTAATAGAAGCAAGCGCCGACAACGGCGCTTTTTTGCTGCGTTCTGCATGGATGTTATCTGTATGGGGAGCTCCGCATGGTGAAGGTAAGTATTAGCCATTAGCTTAAGAATCATCGATGCAAGAATGAAACAGAAGGCTAATAAAGAAAGAGCGTGTTAGATCGAACCTAGAAGGAAAAGTTTCTAGGTTACAGCTTTAGAACTAAGGGTCGAATCTCAGAAGGGGAACCTCATATAATCGTCCTACGGTGATTTGAGAAATCAGGGAGATCCTCTCCTGCATACTCAAAATTTGTAGGAATGTTTAAATAAATGGCACTAATGTTAATGATACTTAGTAAATATTGCATAATGACGTTTAGAAAACGACTATGGTATACTATTTTCCGTGGCAACCCATGATTAACAATAGTTAGTAGAACATACATATGTATCTTCTATTGGGATTGTACGGGGAAACAAAAAAAGAATTTTTTTGAGAAACCGCAACTTTTCCAAATCTTCTGCGTTTAAGGTGTAGAGTCATTTACACAGGCAGTTGAAATTAACCGGTGGTAAAGCGAATTTAGCTAAATGGAAAAATTAGCTTTACGTGACTTGAGGCACATTGTATAATACTTAGGTATAATTAGGAATCTAGTATTGTCATGTCCTGATCATTGTTTACCAGTTTCTGTGATACCCGTCACAGACATTATTTATACTTAATTTGCTCAACTCTGGAAAGGGGGTGCAACGGCTAATGAGTGACACGAGCTACTCAACTAAAGAAAAATCTCAGTTTATGAACGTCCAAGGAGGAGAAAAAAAGGTTATGAAGAAAATTTTATCCGTAGCATTATCTACAGCAATGGCATTCTCGATGTTTGCCTCTGTAGCGTTTGGTGACGCAGCAACAACTCCGCAACAGAAATTTGATGCTTTGGCAGCGAAAGGTATTCTCAATGGGTACCCAGATGGTCAAGCTCACCTTGAAAAAGATCTTACTCGCGCTGAATTCGCGAAGATCGTTACTAAATTGTTCGATCTTACTGAAGTAACTAACAAATTGTCTTACAAAGACAAAGGTTACAATGCTAAGAACTGGGCAGTTCCTTACATCGAAGCTGTTACTGCAGCTAACTTGATGCAAGGTAAAGATACTGTTAAAGGTATCTTCGACTACAACGGTAAAGTAACTGTTGAAGAAGTAGCGGCTGTATTGTTCCGCGCTTTGAAACTTGAAACACCAGCAACAACTGACAACACTGCATCTGCATGGGCTAAAGGTTATGCTCAAGCGGTAATCAATGCTGGTCTGATTGCTAAAGACACTAACTTCAAAGCTAACGCTAGCCGTTCTTTGGTAGTTGAAACAGCTTATGCAGTTGATCAATTGGAAGCAGCTCCTACTGTAGCTTCTGCTGAAGCAGTAAGCCCAACTAAAGTAGTTGTTACTTTCTCTGACAAAACTACTACAACTGTTGAATTGACTACTGCTCTTGTAGCAGGCGTTGAAACTACAATCAACTTTAAACACAAGGATCACGACTACACTACTAAAGTAACTTTGCAAGCTCCTAAAGTTGTTTCTGTAGAAGCACCAAACTCGAAACAATTGGTTGTTAAATTCAACCGTGCTGTTGACGCAGATACTGTTGCTGAAGATGGTAAATTGATCAACGGCGTGGTTCAAGTAACTGCATTGAGCGGTGCTCCAACTGTAACTGCAGCAGGTTCAGAAGTATCTTTTAATACTGACAATACCCAAGCTACTATTACTTTCCCAGGTCTTGAGTATTTGAAAGGTCAATACACTGTTGTTGTAGCTAATAAAGTGAAAACAACTAGTGCTGAAGCAATTCCAGCGTTCACTAGCATTCTTTCTGTAGCTGATACTACAGCTCCTACAGTAGCTACTGTAAATGCTGTTGCTAAAGCAACTACTAACAAAGTCTATGTTAAATTTAGTGAGCCAGTTAAACCAGCGGGTATCATCGCTTATGTTAACGGTGCAGCTGCAACTGTACAAAGAGATACTTATGACACATTTGTGTTGACTACTGGAAACCTGAACAGTGGTACTACTTATGATGTATCTCTGACTAACGTTTCTGACTTCGCTGGTAATGTTGCGAACCCTAACCCAATCAAAACTAGTGTTACTGTAGTTTCCGATGTAGCAGCTCCTGCAATTAAGAGTGTGACTCCTGTCGGCGACCGTTATGTTGAAGTTAAATTCGACAAAAAAGTAAACAGAGATTCCTTGGTTGGTAATGTTCGTTTGCTTGATGCTAACGGAGAAAGCAAAGGTGTGTTCTTTGTAAGTACTTCTTCCGATAGTGACACGATCAAATTGAGATCCCCATTGAGTGCTTTGCCTACATCTGGCACATTCACTGGATCCATCGTATTTGGTCAATCTGTACGTGATACTCTTGGTAACACTTTGAGTACTGCTGCGACTCAAGCAATTACTTTCACTAAGGATACTAGTGCTCCTGGTGTAACTTCTGCTACTTATTCCAACAAAGGTTTGGTAATTAAGTTTAATGAAGAAGTAATTCTTGATAAAACTGCAACTAATAACAAAGAAATTCTTATCATCAACAACAAAACAGGTCAACAAGCTGGAACAGCACTCAAAGTTAAAGATGGTTCCTTGTCTTCTGATAAGAAAACATTGACTTACAATGTTGCATTGTCTGGTGCTGATTATACTGTGCGCCTGCCACAAGGTTTGGTTACAGATGATTCGTTCTCAACTAATCCTTTCGCATCCACAACAGTTGCTCTGACTATTGAAGCTGCAAATACTAGTGATACTACAAGACCAGAAGTAGTTAGCATTACTCCGCATGACAAAGATGCGGCTGGTACTGTAACTGCTGATGTGTACTATGATGTAGTTGTTAAAGATCCTGGTACTGGTGCAAGTGGTCTGAATGTAGCTACTCTAACTGATGTTAACAGCTACACTTTGAATAGCAAAGCATTGCCACTTGGGTCTTATCCAGTAATTACTTCAATTGGTAAAGATAATGATGCAGCTGCTCCTAAAGAAGCAACTGTAAGAATCTACATCCCTGGTAGCACAATTACCAAAACAGAAGCCCACACTTTCCAAGTGTTCGGTATTGCGGATAAAGCTGGAAACGGAATTCTTCCTGTTGAGAAGAAATCCGAACTTACAGACCGCGTGAAACCAACATTGACAACTGCAGCTGTTTCCTCTGGTGACAACACTGTATTGGTTATTGGATTCAGTGAAGATGTTAAGGTTTCTACAGTTAACCTAGCTGATTTCGAATTCTCAATTAACGGTGTTAGCCAAACTGCAAGTGGTTCCAATGTTAAACCTAGCAGTATCGATCCTGGTGCTGGATCTGACGCTGGTAAGTTCTATGTAACATTCAACAAATTGGATGGAACTACTGGTAAGCAAAACCTCAATGCTAACGATGTGAACTCCATCGAAGTTAAGGTTGTTGCTGGTGCAAACATCACGGATACCTCCGGAAACTTGATTACAACTGGAACAGTAGTTACTGGTAAATAATCATTGCTTTTGGATTACCGAAGCACAGAATAGCCTCTTCGGAGGCTATTCTTTTTTTATAGGCATTTACCCCCAATAAGAGGAGGAATTTCATTGAAATCGATATGGAAAGTGACAACGGCTGCTGTGTTGTTGGCTGGTGGTGTATGGGCCGGATCACTACTGAATGTTACTGCAGAAGGTGCAGGCGTTGGTTCACAGCCAGGAACAACGGATGATCCAGTGGTTACCAAAAGCTATGTAGATCAGCAAATTCAAAAAGCACTTACAGGTGGTACAGGCACAGCTCCAGTAGCGACAGCTACTCCGAGTCCGACCTCGGCTCCAACAGCTACAACAAGTCCAGCTACTAGCAGTAATGAATCCGTAATTGTCGATGTGAAACCAGGTCAAACCTTAATTGCTTCCGCAGGCGCTGAATTTATTGTTCGTGCGGGTAAAGCGGTTATCTACTCTCAGGATGCAAATGGTGTGGCTGATTTAACGGATGGTAAAGATCTTGCTAATGGAGTAGCTGCGCCTACTAACCATTTATTATCTTTCCCTCGTGATGGTCGTGGTATTACTGTGCAAACAGGACAAACCCTTGGCCTTGTTGTCATGGTTCGTGGCGGATATACACTAAAATAATTTGTAATTATATATATTCATAATGCCCGTAAAAGTACTTAATCATACCTTCAAACAGTTTTCCAAAGTTACAAATCATTGGCGCGATTGAAGAGTAGCTGTTGGACGCACAATATTCCTGTAATCTTACAAATTCACAGGAGGTGCTGTAACATGGCACGTAACAATCGTACAGTGGTACCGGAAAGTCGGGCAATGCTGAAGCAAATGCAATATGAGATTGCAGCTGAATTTGGTTTATATGGGGCGCATTATGGAGGCGGAGCAGACACAGAGTTTGCTTCTGAATTAGGAGCAATCGGAGGTAGTGGTTCTGGCCGTCGCCAGTATCTTGGACATCTTAGCTCAAGAGATAATGGCTCTGTTGGCGGAGAAATCACGAAGAGACTCATTAAGCAAGCCGAACAGTCTCTTCTTTAATAATATCAGGGGTGAAAGAATTCTTATTAATCCTATCTGATATTTCTTTTTAATACTGTGGAATCAATATTTATACTGTGATGGAGGGGCTTCGGAGTAATTGACACCACCTCCCAAATAAGATAATATGACTTTTGAGGAAAGCCTTAGACCTTTTCCATATGGGAAAGGTTCATTTTTTTGAAGAGTTTAGTGAATATAAACATGAAATACTGCAATCATCCTTCATAAAAAGAACAGGCCCCTGAGTTTCTTTGTTTTATAGTTTTTTATTAATTTGGCCTGTGATTATTAAGGAACTCCTTATACAGTGTCAGACTAACCATAAGGGAGGTTGTTATACTTGTCTATTAAAGGGCGTCATTTGTTTACTTCTGAGTCCGTGACGGAAGGGCATCCGGATAAAATCTGTGACCAGATTTCCGATGCGGTATTGGATGCATTTTTAGCTAATGATCCAAATGCACGTGTAGCCTGCGAAGTAGCAGTAGCAACTGGTCTTGTTTTGGTGATCGGGGAAATCAGTACCAAATCTGAGTATGTAGATATTCCTGCCATCGTACGCAATACCATTAAAGAAATTGGCTATACACGTGCAAAATATGGTTTCGACTATAATACTTGTGCAGTTTTGAGCTCACTTAATGAACAGTCAGCTGATATTGCTCAAGGTGTAAACTCTGCTCTAGAGCACCGTGATCCAGCACAATTAGCTGAAGAAACAGCAAATATTGGAGCGGGTGATCAAGGCTTAATGTTCGGTTTTGCTACGAATGAGACACCAGAACTGATGCCGTTACCGATCGCTTTATCTCACCGTATTGCTCGTCGCTTATCTGAAGTTCGTAAGAACGGAACTTTAGAATATCTGCGTCCTGACGGGAAGACACAAGTTACGATCGAATATCAAGATGAGAAGCCTGTACGCGTGGATGCTATCGTAGTATCTACACAGCATGCGGAAGAAATTTCTCTTGAACAAATTCAGGCAGATATTAAAGAGCATGTAATTATGCCAGTTGTTCCTGCGGAACTGCTCGATGCTGAAACTAAGTATTTTATTAACCCAACAGGACGATTTGTGATTGGTGGCCCTCAAGGGGATGCCGGTCTGACTGGTCGGAAGATTATCGTTGATACGTATGGCGGATATGCTCGTCATGGCGGCGGCGCATTCTCTGGTAAGGATCCAACTAAAGTGGACCGTTCTGCGGCTTATGCAGCTCGTTATGTGGCGAAGAATCTTGTAGCTGCAGGTCTAGCTGATAAATGTGAGATCCAGCTTGCTTATGCCATTGGTGTGGCTACTCCTGTCTCGATTAATGTGGATACATACGGAACAGGTAAAATCAGTGAGGAAAAGATGGTTCAACTGATCAGCAACAACTTTGATCTTCGCCCTGCGGGTATCATCTCCATGCTTGATTTGCGTAAACCAATCTATAGACAGACTGCAGCATACGGGCATTTCGGGCGTACTGATGTAGATCTTCCATGGGAACGCGTAGATAAAGCGGAATTACTCAGAGGTCAGGCAGGATTGTAGTTAATTATATGCTCTTATAATACGTTAAGCCCGCAAGTTGGCACTTAGTGTCAGCTCTGCGGGCTATTTTTATGTAATGGGCAGAATTAGGATTGATTCTAATCATAGAGAAGTAGACTACTAAACTTTGTAAGCCCTTTAACCGAAATATAAGAATATACATAAAGACGTTAGTATGGTTTGAGAGGAGTCTATCACGGCATGAAAAGGAAAATTTCAATATGGACGGCAATTATTCTAGCGGGAGAACTGGTACTTGGAGCAGGGTATCCTTCTATCGGATTCGGAATATCGGCAGTACATGCTGCAGCAGAGTTTGGTATAAGCGTGTCACCAGCACCTGGAGCAACCTATGTAAATATAGGATCATCTCTTAAACTAAGCTTTGATCGTCAAGTAAACCCACAGGCTGGACAAATAACAATCACGGGTCAGGGTGATAGTACGCCTTTTGTGACGATTCCTATTGGTAGTTATGGTTTAATTGGTAGTTCAAAAGATTACGAGCTTAAATTAGGGCCAAACCAACAATTCACTCCGAATAAAGCATACACGGTGACAATTCCCAAAGGATTGTTCAAAGATAATGAGGGTAATGAATCTGGACTTACTTCATGGGCATTTACCACCGCTCCTGAGAGTAACACGGCTATTACCGCAGGTAACTTTACACCAGCTAGTAATGCAAGAGTGGATGCCGGGAGTTTAAAGGAACTTAGTCTGACACTAAATAAACAGCTGCTAAAAGGTGGAGGTTCTATCCAAATCCTGTCCTCAGCAGATAATACAACAGTGCAAGAGTTCAAAATCAAAGATGATGACACTAGAGTTAACGTTCAAATTGATGCAAACTCTACTACAGTTAAATTATCATTGGATAAGGCTTTGGCAGCCGGAGGAAATTATTATGTTCTTATTGATGCCTACGCTTTTAAGGATGCCGATAATCGAACGTTTGCTGGTATTTCTAGCGGGAATGTATGGAGTTTCTCTACGAAAGGTGTAGCTGAAATTCCGATGACTCCATCACCGGCTAACGGTGCAGGTGGTATATCTACCACAGGAGCACTACAGCTCACTTTTGACCGTCCTATGATGCCTGCATCAGGTGTAATTACGGTGTCCCCAGGGGCAGCTAACGATGCTAGAACAAGATGGCTTAATGTGAACTCCCCAGCCGTTACTGGAGGAAGCAGCAGAACTATAACATTGAATCCAGCATCCACAACCTCACCGCTGCTAAACGGCACGCAATATACGGTTACGATTCCCCAAGGTGCTTTTTATGATCAAGATGGAAATGTATTTCCTGCCTCGGGCGCGTACACTTGGACCTTTACAACAGTATCTTTGACTGGACTTGGCGTAAGTGCTTTGAATCCATCTGATCGAAGTGAATCTATTGCTAACAACAGATCCTTTTCGATCGTGTTTAATCGGGATGTGAATTACAACAGTGCAGTGGCCAATGGTGTGGCTCTATATAAAAATGGAGGATCTCAGGTGCCTGTTAACGTTACTCGGAGTACCACTACAGCTAAAGAATATATCATCACACCTTCCGTAGCGTTAGATAGTGATTCAACGTATTACATTGACATCGCTAAAGGGGCTTTTGTAGATGCAAGTGATGCCAACGTTCTATATGACGGGTTAAGTGGTAAAAATTCATGGAGCTTCAAGACCTTGTCTTTGGACAAAACAGCTCCCCAGCTCACTTCTGCCCAGCTTGAGAATAATCGAACCATTCGCCTGAAATATAATGAGTCTCTCAATTCATCGATAGCGCTATTGACCTCAAGCTTTGGAGTTACTGTGAATGATGAGAATCGAGCGATTGAAAGCGTCTATATTCAGGGAGACAGTGCTTATCTGGTGCTGAGTACAGGAGTAGCTGTTGGGCAGATTGTAAAGGTCAGCTATAATGGCGGACTGCGGACGATTCAGGATCCAAGCGGAAATGCAGCGAGCACTTTTAGCTCTAAACAGATCACGAACTCCATCGAATCCTCCATGCCGACACCTAAAGACGGGAGAATCACGGGAAGATCCGTAGTATTAAACTTTAACGACACATTAAAACCGGTTTCTTATTCCGCTCATAACCAGTTCTCAGTGACTGCAGATGGAAGCTCACTTGGGGTCAACTCGATCAGTTCCAGCGGCAATACAGTATATTTAACATTGAGCAGTGAAGCATCAAATGGACAGAACGTTCGGGTGTCCTACTATGCAGGTTCGTATCCTTTGCTAAATTCTTATGGACAAAATATTGCGGACTTTACTGATTTCAATATCCGTAACAATAACGATACGATTGCGCCAGTGTTTCAAAGTGCAACCGGAGGCGGCACTAAAATCATTCTGAATTATAATGAAGGCTTGTCTACAACCAATCTCCCGCTGAATAGCCAATTCTCTGTTTTAGTGGGCAGCACGCCTAATTATGTAACTAATGTATCGGTCAGTGGCGATCAGGTTACGTTAACTCTTCAAACTGCGCTGAAAGTTAATCAGAATGTGAGCTTATCTTATGTGCCAGGTTCTGTCGGGTTAAGCGATCTGAATGGAAACCGTGCGGCGTATATTAACCTGCAGCCTGTATCTATCTCGGAAAATAGTGGCACTACTATCCCGGAGATTAATTCTGCGACCGTTTCAGGTGACGAGCTAACAGTTACTTTTGCAAAGAATATGCAGGCATCCGGTTCCCTCTACACCAATCAGTTCGGAGTTAGAGCAGATGGTAGCAGCTGGGGAGTGCAATCCTACTATATCTCAGGCAATATTCTAAAAATAACATTATCCTCTGCTGTAAAAACCGGGCAAACTGTCGACTTATCCTATATGTCAGGTAACGGTATGATTAAGGATTTGAGTGGGAATATACTATCCTCATTCTCAGCATTATCAGTTCAGAATCTAACCGGCGTGACTACTGGATCTGGAAGTCGTCCATCCTATCTGGGAACACTAGCAACGAGTGAATTTGGTAAAGAGTATGCAATACTAAAGAGTGATTCCTCGCAAATTGTGGATGACCGCTCTTTATACAATCAATCTGTAAAAAGATATATTATAAACGCAGATCGAATAGCTGCAAGTTATGAATATCTGAATAAGATGAACAATGATATATTAGCCTTTGAGGTTCCTTCCACCGAGCAAGCAGCTTTTGTATCCGTTCCGCTAAAACCATTGCTCGATGCGGTAAATCGTAATAAAAATACTAAGTTTATGATTCGTCATGGAGATAACCTATTTAGCGTAGGGCTCAATGATATGGATATGAACGGGCTTGCGAGCAGCCTGAACTCGGACAGTAAAAATATTTCGCTCGTGCTTCGCTTGGATAAAGTTCCAGCAGGCACATTTACACCTTTTGAGCAAAAGCTGCAAACGTTGGGTATGCGAACTGTTACTAGTCTCATGGATGTACGTGTGACGGCGATCGTTGGCGGTAGTAATTCGAATTCCAAGGCACTGGCTGTACCAGGAGAATACACCGTACGTACTACTTCTTCGTTAAATAGTGCGCAGACATCTGTAGTCAGATTAGATCCTTCTTATGACGATGCAGCTTATCTACCCACAAAAATCAGTACGGTAGGCAGCTATACGATTATTCGTGCTCGTACCGCCGGTAATCAGGTGCTAGGGACCTTCTTGTCCCTCCGGACTTTCACGGATATGAGTAAGCACTGGAGTAATGCGATTGTAGCTGAGCTTGGCGCTAAGAGTATTATCGATAGCAGCTACGGCAATGCGTTTAATCCGGAGAAAAAAATTAGCCGCTCTGAGTTTGCTGTTATGCTTAGTCGGGGTCTGGGTTTGCTTGGAGATCGTGAGACAGCACAACGCTTCCGGGATGTGCAGCCTTTCACACAAACGGGAGACTATATTGGTGCAGCGGCTAAGGCTGGAATTATTACAGGGAATACGGATGGTACCTTCCGTCCAAATGACAATATAACACGTGAGCAGATGGCGATTATGATGATCCGTGCGATGGAATATACCAAACATCCTATTACGCTAAGCGGTACCTCTGCTTCCACACTTGCAAGATTCAAGGATAAATCGAAAATTCAGAATCAAAGTGCGGAGTTCGTCGCAAAGGCAGTGCAATCAGGGATTATCTTGGGTATGACAACAAGTCAATTTCAACCCCAGGGAAATGCCACTCGTGCACAAGCTGCCGTGATGCTGCAGCGGATGCTGAAACAGACCGATTACTTGTAAACAACTCTTATCAACAACGAAACAAATGGTAAAGTCCGGCAATTATGCCGGGCTTTTTTGTCGTCTAATTATGACAATTTCGACTCTATAAAGCTTGAAATCTCTCAATTTCGCAACTTTTTGGCTTATTTTCAGTCTATTAAAAGAGTACTAGAAAAATAGGAACCAGTTTCCAGACATTGATATGGACTGATAGAGTACAAAAGAGATGGGAGAGTTACGTTGAAATGAATAAAGTTTTCATGGAGAAGAAGAGTAGCGAGGTTGTACGGGGAATAAGATTATCTTCCACTAAAAAATGGATTGCTGCTTCATTGGCTGGTGTGTTATGGATTATGCCGGTAATCGGCAGTGAAGGTATGATGCTGTTTGGTCAGGGGGCTGCACCAATCGCAGCTGCAGCTACAGCTCCTTTTAAAGTAAGTAAGCTGGGAGAAGAAGTGATTACTTCGGGCGCCATTATGATGAAATATAAATATACTACTACACGTTCTGGGGCGAGTGCTTCTGGGCTTGCGGATGTTATCCGAGTAGATCTTAACAATCCATATGTTTCTTTAGATGTAATGACTGGTAAAGGTGGAAACCTGACTACGCGGCAAAGTACTGGCGGGATGGCCAAGGAAACTGGAGCCGTGGCCGCAGTAAATGGCGATTATTTTAATACAGGTGGAGAGGGTGCTCCGATCGGTGGACAAGTATCAGGTGGAGCACTGGTGTCTACCCCTTCACAATTGGATGGAATGTATGCCTTTGCAGTGACAAAAGATCGCAAACCTATTATTGACGAGTACAGCTTTGAGGGGATGGTAACCGCGCCAGATGGCGCGCAGTTTGAGATCTCTGGTATCAATAAAGGTGCTTATAGCCCTGAAGGCGGAAGTTCGACTTATAGTCATGCTAATGCTATGTATATCTACACAGATGTATGGACTGCACTCGACCGCCCTAAAAATAGCTCTACCACTCCAACAGAGGTACTTGTTGAGAATGGTGTAGTTACTCAAATTTCAGAAAATGCTGCACTCCCTATGGCGGTTCCAAAGGGAGCTTATATTTTGCGGGCACATGGCTTAGCCGGACGGTATGTTACTGCCCATTTGATGGTAGGACAACCTGTAACAAGTGTGTATTCCCTGAAGTCTAAGACTACACAGCAATCTCTAGATCCTGCGAATCTGCAAACAATGATCGGCGGACATACGATTCTAGTAAATAACGGAAAAGCAGCAACGTTCTCTCGTTCTACTAACAGCATTGGAGGCTATCGTGCACGCACGGCTTTAGGATATTCTCAAGACGGACGTTATGTATATATCATAGCTACTGAGAAAAATGGCAATAGTTCAGGGATGTCTCTAACCGAATTGCAATCATTTATGACGAATATTGGAGTCTGGAAAGGTCTTAATCTCGATGGAGGCGGCTCTACAACGATGGTAGACCGGCCCCTCGGTGAAACCTCTACTACACTCACTTTTAATACAGAGTATGGCACAGAGCAACGCAGCATCGTTAACGGGCTTGGTGTCTACACTAACGCACCGCAGGGTGAAGTGAAAGGGATCAAAATTAGCGGAAGTTCCGCACTGCTGGTTGGTCAAAAGGCAACTTATTCTTTAAAAGGTTATGACACTTACTATAACCCTATTGATGTAGCTGCAGGTAATCCTACTTGGGTATCAAGCGGAGGAAGCGCAACTGTAAGTGCAGGTGAAGTAACGGCAGTGAAGCCAGGTACCGTTACCTTAACGGCTAAAAGCGGTGCCGCAAGCGCCTCTACAACCGTTACAGTTCTGGGTGGAGAAGATCTATCCAGTATGAGCGTAGGTACAGCTACAGCGCCACTGACAGCCGGAACTACTGTGTCTGTCCCTGTTACGGCGGCAACGAAGAGTGGAACAACTATCAATGTTCCGGATTCAGCACTGAAGTGGGAGTTTGTAGGCTTTAAGGGAGCCGTGAAAGATGGCAAGCTTACTGTAAGCGCTGTGGATGCAGGGGTTACTACAGGTTATGCTATTGCTCGTTATGATGGATTTAGTGCAGTGGTTGTATTATCAACAGCAGCAGCTACAACATGGGAAGATTTCGAGAAGGTAAGCTATCCAATCGACTTTACTACCAATGTTCCAGCGGTACAGGGTACTGCAACAATAGTGGATGGAACGGCTGAAAGAGTAGGCTCCAAGGTGCTGTCACTCAGTTATGATATGACAGCTGGAAGCGGGAAAATGTATGCTTATGCTCAGCTTAATGGTACAAGCGGAAAAACAGTTCCAGCGCTTGCAACTTCGATGTCGGTTGATGTGATGGGCGATATGAGCTTGAATTGGCTACGCGCTGAATTTGTAGACAACAGTGGAGCCACAGCCTATGTAGATCTTGCGAAGATCATCGATTGGAATGGTTGGAAGAACATTAACATTGACTTGTCAGGCTCAGGCATTAAATTCCCAGCAACGCTGAAGAGACTCTATGTAGTCAACGTAGAGGAAGGCCAAGATGAACGTGCGAAGACGGGTACAGTTGCCGTTGATAATATCAAGTTTACAATGCCTTCGCTTTCTAGTGATGCAGGCTTACCAAAAGGGACGGCTTCCATGAGCATTGGCTCGAAAGCAATGACCGTAAACGGAACAAAGAAAGCTATTGATGTAGCTCCAATTGTAAAAGACGGCAGTACGTATGTGCCAATTCGGTATGTCCTTGATGCTTTTGGAGGCAGCGCTACTTGGGATCAGGTGAATAAGAAGATCATGGTATTACGCGGAGCCAAGGCATTGGATCTTACCGTAAATAAAAAAGAATATCTGCTGAACGGTAAACGTCAGAGTGCTGAAGTAGCACCAATCATTTTACAAGGTAGGACTTTAGTACCGTTAAGACTAGTTTCTGAACAGCTAGGATTAACTGTAAAATGGGAACAGAAAACGAAGACCGTAACTATCGAATCGTGATATGTTAATATAAAGGAAAACCTTTAAAACGATTCGATAGAAAAGGGGCAAGCATCCGTGGAATTTCAAGCCGATGCGATTGATCGCGTTATTAAAAATACCATCGACGTGATGGAGAGCAGCAAGTATCAGATTTTTGAAATATTGCAGGTTGCACGTGATGAACTTGCTGCACTCAACAAAGAACTGCAGCGGGTCATGGACGAAACGGATGAGACATTGAAAAAAGTAGACAAGCTGGAGCTACAGTATCACCGCTCCAGAATCCGGCTGACAGAGGTCAGCCGGGACTTTGTCCGCTACTCAGAGAAGGATATCCGTATTGCCTATGAGAAGGCTACGGAGCTACAGCTCGAACTCATGATGACGCGTGAGAGAGAGGTCTATCTTCGATCAAGACGTGATGAATTACAAATGCGAGTGCGCAGTGTCGAAAATTCTGTAGAGCGTGCAGAGTCAATTGGTTCGCAAATGAGCGTAGTGCTCGAATATTTGTCGGGAGAACTAGGTCAAGTGACGAGAATTGTCGAATCTGCGAAGAACAGACAGATGATAGGACTCAAGATAATCCTGGCTCAAGAGGAAGAACGGAAGAGAATTGCCCGGGAAATTCATGATGGTCCTGCTCAAATGCTGGCGAATCTAGTCCTTAGGACGGAAATTGTAGAAAGAATGCTGGTAAAGCAGGAATTTGGGTTGGTGCAGGACGAAGTAATAGATTTGAAAGGACAGGTTCGATACAGCCTGGAAGAAATGCGTAAGGTCATCTTTAATTTACGACCGATGGCTCTCGATGATTTGGGATTAATTCCGACTTTGCGGAAATATGTGCATGATTTTGAGGAGAAGACGAAGCTGAGGACGACCTTGGAAACCAGAGGTCAGGAACATCGACTATCTTCAGCCATGGAGGCAGCGGTGTACCGATTGGTCCAGGAAGCTTTATCTAATGCAGCTAAACATGCCTACCCGAGTTTCGTATTGGTAGAGATTACTTACCAAGCGCAGTTAATTAAGATTGTGATTAAGGATAATGGATTAGGTTTTAATGTGCAGAAATTAAAGAATCCGCAGGGCAATCGTGAAAGCTTCGGGCTAGTAGGTATGCGGGAACGTGTAGAGCTGCTTGAAGGCAGAATGGAAATCATATCAGCCGAGAATCAGGGGACAACAATCGTGATCCACATTCCGACGAACGTGGAGAAAGGGAAGGAGTAATGTGATGGAGAACTTAAACTCTACTAAAACGCCCATTAAAGTTCTTTTGGCGGATGATCATCAGCTTTTTCGTGAAGGGCTGAAACGCATTTTGAATATGGAGGAGGATATCGAAGTCATCGGTGAATGTGGTGACGGTATCCAGGTATTAGAGTTCTGTAACGGAACTAAACCAGACATCGTACTGATGGATATTAATATGCCTATTGAGAATGGCGTGGAGGCCACTCAAAAACTGCGGGAGATGTTCCCGGAGGTTAAGGTTATTATTTTATCAATACATGATGATGAGAGCTATGTGTTTGAAACCCTTCGTAAGGGCGCTAATGGTTATTTATTGAAGGATATGGAGGCCGAATCCCTTATTAATGCGATCCGTTCGGTTTGTGAGGGCCACGCTTTTATCCATCCAAAAGTTACCGGAAAGCTAATCAATCAGTTGCGGCGCATGACTTACCTTAATGAGACTGGAGTAGCTGCAGATACAGTAGTGAAGGAAGCCGGTGTTAAATTTGTAGCTGGTGACAACAATCCTCTAACACGTCGTGAAGCGGAAGTACTACGGCTAATGGCGGAAGGTAAAAGTAACAAAATGATCGGTGAGTATTTGTTTATTAGTGAAAAAACAGTTAAAAACCATGTAAGTAGTATTTTGCAAAAAATGGAAGTTGATGATCGTACGCAAGCCGTAATCAATTCGATCAAATATGGTTGGGTAACTTTATAAAAATGTCTACAGATTTACGTTACATATAGGAATGAAATCAAGGAGAGCACAGCTTGTTCCTTTAAAATATAAGAAAGTATAAGTTTCACACCATACTTTATGTCTTATATTTCTCGCTTAAACGCTTACCGTCCTTACAAGGACGACGAAGGCGTTTATGCTTGATAGGAACTCTGGGCAGTCACCGACCTTTTAAAGCCGGCATATAGTGTTGGTATACAGAGGAGGTGCATCTCCATGGTAGCCCAGTTGATATGGATTGCGGCTGTTTATGTATCCGCTGCAGTGATTATTCATATACTGCATAATCGGCAGAAGGTGCGGAAGACACCGCAGTCCGTGAAATGGATTCATTATATTTTCATTACCCGCAATCATGCATCTGTTGTGGAATGGTACATTCGGGCGCTGACATTTCAAGCTTTTTTAACCGGAAAACGATTTCGAGTAACGTTCATGGATGATGACTCGAGCGATGGAACCCTTGGAATTGTTTCCAGGATGGCTGCTAGTGGCTGCTCTATCGATCTTGCAACATCAATGTACACTTTTCAGGTGAGTGAAGAAGGGTTACAGCAACAAGGGATTGTGGTAGACTTGCGGTTGTCAGGGCAGTCTGTTTCGTTGCCTTTTATGGGGATGGCAGGAAGTAGGGGATGCGAATCAAAGCGCGACAGATTTTAAGTAAATATGTGAGTAACGGGTGAAGCACACTCTCCAAGAAATGGAGGAGTGTGCTTTTTTGCGTTTGAGGCAGGGAAAGTGGTATGGGCAAGAACGATTAATGGTGAGACTTAAGGAGGCAGATTTTATGCGGACGGCTGTGTATGTCTTGGAATGTAGAGGGATCTGGCGTGTTTGGATTTCTTTAGATCTTACAGTAGATAGATGGTGGTGGTCTGGCGCTGGACTGGAGAGTCAAGGTAGAGGCTTAGTAACGGTGGACAAGCTGGTCTTAATATCTCCTGCGCTGCCGCTGGGTTGGGCGGTGAAGTTGCGGGATCATTTTAAACAAAGAGATGGAATGAGGAACTGGGGGACTAAGGAGTGGGGTCAATACGTAAGCAGTGTCCTCGAGCCTGAGTTGAAGGAGGAGAGGGAAGCAGGAGGAATAGGCGAGAAAGAGTGGTTTAGTGATGGGGGATCGCTATGGCGGCTTCCTGAACAAAGTGGGGGATTTATAGAACAGTCTAGAAAGAATAATGATTGCAGAGGGAATGATCTCGATTATGCTTTGCTTGAATCGGAGGTAGAACAATTCGTACATGCGGTGGCCGGCCGCTCTTTACTGCAGCCGGAAATAGAAGCGCTGCTGGCAGAGGGATTGCCAGAGCTGATGGGTCGTTGGCGCCAGGCGGCACAACTGGCGCATTTGCAGGGGCGGCTGGAGTTGACAGCCGCCGTAGGTTGTGATGCCCCGGCTGCGCATGGGGCAAGGGCCCGCCAGCTCCCTGCGGGTGCTGGCACTCTGGCGCGTGCGGCGGCTAGGCTGCCGCACGTATGGTGGCGCGGCGCTGTCGCACGCCGCGCGGTTTCGCGCTGCCTGCGCTGCGGCAGCGCCCCGACCGGCCGCACGGCATGCGCCGCGTGCGGCCTTATGGGCTGCGCCTATTGCGAGGCCTGCCTCGCACTCGGGCGCAGCCGGGCTTGCGCGCTGCTGCTGCGCAGCGCAGCGCTTCCGGCCGTGCGGTGCACGGCCGCTCTTGACCCCACCGCGGCCGCAGGCCGGTGGGGGTTAAGCCCAGCGCAGGCGGGAGCCGCTGGCGCTGCGCTGGGTTTTCTGGCGGAGCGGCGCGAGTGCTCCGCCAAAAAGTGCCCAGAGCGGTTCCTGCTCTGGGCAGTGACGGGAGCCGGGAAGACGGAGATGATCTTCCCGCTCCTAGAGGCTGTGCTCGCCGCCGGTGGGCGGGCGCTCGTAGCGACGCCGCGACGCGACGTCGTACTCGAGCTCGCTCCGCGGCTCGCTAAGGCTTTCCCGGCGGAGATTCTCGCCGTACTTTACGGCGGCAGCGCAGAACGCTGGGTGAGTGGTCGCTTAACGCTCGCGACCACCCATCAGCTGCTGCGCTTCCATCGCGGCTTTGATCTCGTGATTATTGACGAGCTGGACGCATTTCCCTACCACAATGATCCATTGCTGGCTTATGCCGCAGAACAAGCCTGCAAGGTAGATGGCTCTTTTATCTACTTATCAGCCACTCCACCACAAGAAATGCAGCGGTTGGTCCGGTCAGGCAGACTTCCACATGCCAGAGTACCTGTCCGCTTCCATGGTCATCCCTTGCCTGTGCCGCAGCATCTGACCATGACATCTGTTCAAACATGCCTAAAGCGTGGGAATTTACCTAGATCTCTCATACATACGCTTCGTAAGTCGCTCGAGCGAGTGGCGCAAATCTTTTGTTTTGTTTCTCGTATTGCACATATTGAAGGATTACTGGTTCTGCTTCGTCGGAGCTTTCCCGGTGTAGTTATCGAGGGGACTTCTTCCAAAGATCCCTTCCGGGCGGAGAAGGTAACTGCTTTTAGGAATCGTGCTATCTCCCTATTAGTAACGACTACGATTCTGGAACGAGGAGTTACAGTGCCTCGTAGCGATGTATTTATTTTGGATGCAGACAGTGATCTTTTTGACGAAGCCTCCTTGGTTCAGATGGCGGGGCGTGCTGGGAGATCCAAAGATGATCCTGGTGGACATGTGGTATTTGCTTCTCCCCAGTGGACCAGATCCCAGCGTGGAGCGATCTCGCAGATCCGAACTATGAATATGATCGCTCGCCGTAAAGGATATATTAGCAAAGAGACACCGAGATGAGCTCCCTGTTCTCATGGTTAACCAAAGCTCAGGCACTCTTGTCCCCCTCTATAACTCCATGCTTAACTTGCGGAAAGCGTAACCCTGGATCCTCACCATTACCTGGAGTTTGCAGGATTTGCGTAGAAGCCATTCCTTGGATAAGTTCCCCTCGTTGCCTGAAATGTGGTCGGCATGTGGGCTGTCCTGACTGTACCCGTAGTAGTGAACCTTCACCGATTATTTGCAACCGGAGTGCAGTAGCTTACACTAGCGTTATGCGAGAATGGTTGGGTCAGTATAAATATCGCGGAAATGAACGATATGGGCTTTTACTTGGCCTGATGCTGGATAGAGCCTATATAGCCCTGAAAGAAGAGAAACGGAGCGCTCTTTTATCCCAAAAAACACTCATCATACACAGTTCTTGGTCTGCTGACTTGTTAGTGCCAGTGCCTGTCAGTGATTCCCGACTTAGGGAGCGGGGGTTTAATCAAGCGGAAAGATTGGCTGATGTGCTGTCTAAACGTAGGAAGATTCCACAGCTTCCGCTACTGATCCGCACACACCATACGGGAAAACAGAGCTTTAAAAGTCGGGCAGAACGAATAGCGGATATGAAACACGCTTTTGCAGAGAATCCGGCAGTAACAGCACAATTTGCAGATTGGATGAAAAGGAAGGTACCTCTAAATCGTCCTGTTCGGATTATTATTGTTGATGATATTTATACGACGGGCAGTACCATTCGTGCGTGCGCTGATATAGTACAACAAATGGGATCAGATTATGGTTATAGGGTAGAGGTATATAGCTTAACTTGGGCACGTTCTTAAGGGAACGAAATGCATGATTGTGAACAGCCCATTCATTTTTTGAGTAAATCCATGCGCTTAATAGCGTTTCTTCTGTCCCATAGACGAATTCCCTGCAATCATGTAATCTAGGAGCATAAGGATATTATGCATTGTACAGAATGTGCGGAGAGGAGCGGCTGCTTGTTATGAATCTAGACAATTGTCCAAGGTGCGGCCGGTTGTTTGTTAAGAATCTTATGGGTTTGTGCCAGCCTTGCATCAAAGAGCTGGAGCATGAATATGAGATCTGCGTCGATTATTTGCGGGAGAACAAAGGAACCAACATTCAAGAGCTGTCCGATGCTACGGGAATTTCGATTAAGGAGATCACCCGCTTTATTCGAGAGGGCCGGATATCTATAGCAAATGCTCCTAATATGATGTATCCCTGCGAGGTGTGTGGAACACTGATTCGTGATGGGCATATGTGTGATAGCTGTCGTAGTCGGCTAAGGAAGGATCTTTCCAATGCCGCTAAGGAAAGTGCTGCTGAGGATACTACCAAAAAGACATCTGATGGTGCATATCGTGCCATTGATAAGCTGCGTGACCTATAAAATCTGCAAAAAAACGTTTGCAGCTATAAAGAATGTTTCAGTCTACGCCGATAAACTTAGTAAAGATTATCGGCTTTTTTATATTAGAAGGAAGGTGAAGTTATGAAAATTAACGAGACCGGACGAATTAACGCGATGAATCCGTATCAACGCAGCGCGGATGCGCAAAGGCAGGAACAAATGAAGAAAAGTTCACGCAAGGATGAGGTTTCGATCTCTGATGAAGCAATTCAGCTCTTGCAAGCACAGAATTCTGTTAATGATGCTGAACGTGCACTTAAGATCGACAGTTTGAAGCAACAGGTCTCCGCAGGTACCTATCAAGTAGATGCAGCTAAGCTAGCAGAGAAACTCGCCCCTTACTTTAAGCAATCCTCCGAGAATTAGGTGAAACCATCCATGGCATTGACGACATTAATAGAATTATTAGAGCGGCTGGACGAAGTGCATAATCAAATGCTGGAGCTGGCCGCTGAGAAAAAACAGACGATTATGGACAATAAGGTGGATGCATTAATCGACATCCTGAACCGTGAGTCCAAATTAATGAAACTGATTGGACAGCTCGAGGAACAGCGAATCGCGGCAGCATATACCGTTCTGCAAGGTGTGGGTATTCGTTCCAACCTGAACCTGAACCTAACTGAGCTGTCCAGACTTATATTTGACCCTGAAGACAAGGCACGACTGCTGCATATTCAGCAGAAGCTTTCTGGCACTTTGCACCGCTTGAAAGAAGCAAATGAGCTTAATCAGAAGCTGATAGAGCAGTCGCTTACTTTTATAGATTATTCTTTGGATTTGCTGGTCGGAAGACCAAATCAGGATATCACATATCATCGTCCGTCCGATAAGGGCAATAGCGTAAATCGGTCAGGGATTTTTGATGCACGAGGCTAGAATTGTACTGATGAAGTGTTCTGCTGGAGCAGAACATAAGGAGGAGTAAGAAGCATGACATCCACATTTCACTCGATAGAGACCGCGAGACGCAGCCTTTTTACTCAGACCGCAGCTCTTAATACGACTGGACACAATATCGCAAATGCGAATACCGAGGGATATACTCGTCAACGTGTTAATATGAAGGCCGCTTTGCCTATTGAAGCATACGGATTTAATAAATCTACCGTTCCTGGCCAAATGGGTACAGGGGTGGAATTCTCATCTATCGATCGGATTCGGGAAATGTTTTTGGATGATCAGTACCGTGGTGAGAATTCTGCATTTGGAAACTGGAAACTTCAAGCAGATACCCTCTCTAAACTAGAAGCGATTGTTAATGAACCATCGGATACAGGTATCCGTACAGTTCTAGATAACTTCTGGAAATCATGGTCTGACCTTAGTAAAAACCCTGAGGATCCTACTGCTCGTAAGATTGTAGTGCAAACTGCACAGTCTTTGACGGATGCCATGAATTATATGAGCACGCAATTAGATAATCTTGATCGGGATCTAACTACTAATATTGAGGTTAAAGCAAAAGAGGCTCAGGGTTACCTGACCGCTATCGCGGACTTGAATAAATCGATCTATAAGATCGAAGGTATGGGCGATCAGGCAAATGATTTACGCGATCAACGCGATCTGATGGCGGACAAGCTATCCAAGATTGCTAATATTACCGTTGTGGAGACGGAAGCTGGTTATAACGTTTCTCTGGGTGGACAGCCACTGGTAGAGGGCGGAGAAATTACTGCAACCGTAGATAGTGCATTTCTTAATAATGCTTATGCCGCCGGCACTTTGAAGGGCGGCGAAGCTTACGGAATGATTTTCTCCAAAAATACTTATGTTACCGACTACAAGAAACAACTCAACGATATGGCTAGTACGATTGCTACTGGTGACGTTGAAATTACAATACCGGCAGGTTCCAATCTTCCTGAAGGTACAGTGTTGACTAATGATGTAAAGATTACACAAACGGATGGTACCGTAGTTACTTTGGCAGCTGGTCAGGCAATGCCTAAGGGAGCAACGATGTATGAGGACGCTAAGACCATTGTCAAAGGCTTGAACGGGCTTCACAAGTTAGGTTATGCGATGGATGGAAGCTCCGGTCGTGATTTCTTTGTAACCTCTGGTGACGCTGGAACGATCAAGTTGAATCCAGAAATTGCTGAGGATGTAGGTTTATTCGCAACCTCGTTGCGCACTACTGTAGATGCAGCTGGGAATACGCAGGTCGTTAAAGGAAATAACACCTTGGCACTCTTGCTGACAAACCTGAAGGATAGTAAATTCACTACGCCGGACGGTAAAGTTAGCAATACTGTGGGTGGGCTTTTAGGCTCTATGGTTGGCCAGTTGGGTATCCAATCACAGGAGGCTGCGCGTCAGACAGATAACTCAGATTATCTGGTAGAGCAGGTTAACTCCCGTCGCCAATCTGTCAGCGGAGTATCACTGGATGAAGAAATGTCGAATATGCTCGTATTCCAGCATGCTTATAGTGCCGCTGCGCGTTTTATGACTACTTTTGATGAACTGCTCGACAAATTGATTAATTCCACCGGCACAGTCGGCAGATAAAAGGAGATATAGCGTATGTTGAGAGTAACCTCTAACATGATGAATTCACAGCTTCTGCTTAACCTAAACCGTAATGCCCGTACAATGAACGACACACAGCTACAGCTTTCAAGTGGTCGCAAAATCAACAAGCCTTCCGATGATCCGGTAGGGATTACGTATTCCCTGCGATATCGTGCGGAACTTTCATCTAATGAACAATATACTAAGAACGTAGATAGCGCTCTTTCATGGCTAGATTATAATGATACCGTCCTTGGTCAAGCTGGGGATGTTGTTCAGAAGATTCGTGAACTGACAGTAAAGGCTTCGACAGGTAGTAATCCGCAATCCGCACTAGACAGTATCAATGAAGAAGTCATGCAGTTGAAGGAACAGCTTGTGGATATTGCTAACAGTACGTTGAACGGTAAATATATTTTTAATGGTGAGCAATATAACACGAAACCTTATGATTTCGCTAAAGGTGCAGATGGTACATACGATGTATCTAAGTCGATTACTACAGATGCCGGGCAGATTCAATTTATTGTTGGTGAGGACGTGCGTATGCCAATCAGCACGACTGGTAATGACGTATTCGGTAATACTGGGGATACTGACAATCTGTTTGCAATCATAAATAATCTTTCTGCTGGATTAAAGTCTGGTAATCTTAAAGAAATATCGAGGCAACTTGATATAATCGATACGCGTATGGAGACTATTTTGTCTGCACGTTCCGAGATAGGAGCAAAGACTAACCGCGTTGAATTGATGCAGGATCGGCTTAGTGATTTAAATATAAACTTAACAGATCTTCAAGCCAAAACGGAAGATGCCGACTATGAAGGTTTGATTATGAATTCGAAGATTCAAGAGAATATCTATAATGCCTCCTTGTCTGTGGGTGCAAAGATTATATCTACAACTCTCGTGGATTTTATTAGATAACGGAGGTGGTTATCGTTGCTTCAGCCGATATTGCAAATCCGTCAGACACCTGCTGTGATTGGGATTGATGCCAATCCGGGCACATATTCAATAACCCAACCAAAGGCTGAGGTCAATGTTACGACCACTCCAGGGGAACTAACGGTTCAATCCACCCGGCCCGAGCTTACTGTAGATCAATCTCGAGCATGGGAAGCCTATAACGGTGGAAAGATGCTTGATATGAATAGACGGATATATTCTGGAATTCAGCAGTTGTATCTTCAGGGCATTGCTAGAAAGGTCGAGCAAGGGAATCGTATGGCTCAGTTTTTTAGACCTGGTAATACAATTGCAGAAGTATATGGCACGGATACCCAGCCCAACTCGTTTCCTGAGATTCGCGGTCCAGCATCATATGACAATGTAGATATTCATATCGAAACGAGAGCCCCACAAATCGATTTTCGAGCTGCGAAAGTGGATATTCAGGTGGAGCGGCGTAATCCGGAAATTGAATATACTCGTGGAAAGTTAAATATTTATATGCAACAATACGCTTCGATTCAGTTTATTCCACCAGAATTGAATGTTCAATTGTAGCTTCTTAAGCTATAGATGTGCCAGAAAGCGCCTCTATAGCTTTTGTGCTATATATAATGTAATAGGATTTCGTTAGAAACTAGTTTTGCACAGCGAAACTTTTGAGGAGTGAACAACTTGATTATAGAAACACTATCTTGGGGCAAACTGGAAGTAGATAAGGAGCAATTATATCATTTTCCTAAAGGAATCCCTGGCTTTGATGAAGAAACTGATTTTGTATTGATTATGATGACGGAGACGCCTTTCTGGTATTTACAGTCAGTAAAAAGCAAAGGTCTATCCTTTCTGTTGGGTGATCCGTTTGCTTTTTATCCAACGTATGAATTTGAACTGCCGGATGCTGAGGCTGAGGAGCTAGAAATTAGATCGGATGTGGATGTCCGTTGTATTATTACTTTGAAAGAAAATGTTGAGCAGTCTACGATTAATCTCCTTGCTCCTATTGTTCTCAACCCGGAGGAACTTAAAGGTAAACAAGTGGTATTGCATAAGGCCCCCTATCATACGAAGCATAGTTTGTTTCAGGAGCAGCCGGTAATTGACGGAAAGGATGGTGGATGAATTGCTCGTATTGTCCCGTAAAAAAGGTGAGTCCATTATCATTCAGGATCAGATTGAGCTGACGGTCTTGTCAGTAGAAGGCGATACCGTGAAAATTGGAATATCTGCGCCCAAGCATGTTGATATTTTTCGCAAAGAAGTATATCTGTCAATCCAGGAGACTAACCGTGAATCAGTTGCACCTGTGCAGTCTGATCTCAATGCACTGATCGAGCGTCTGCGAGGATCGCGAAAATAATGCACGCAGTTAGAATGAATAATATAGTATATAACTAAAGAGTGCTCATTTAACCGGGCACAGAGAATGAGCCATGGCAGTAGTTTAATCACTGCATGGCTTTTGTTATGGAAATTAAACCTTATGGGTACATAACGTATAGTGCTTTCAAGTCAAGCTTGAGTCTTACCAGATATCTGTTTATGTACAAAGAGATGCTTTATCATGAGAACTAGTATAGATTTATCTTGTTACTAATTAGAGCTAACTACTATTGTGAGGTGTTGTATTGTGAATATTGTAGTTATTGGACTAGGTTCGATGGGAAAAAGAAGAATTCGATTAATCAAAAAATACAATGATCAGTATCAAATTTTTGGAATTGATTCCAGCGTGGAACGCAGGCAAACCAGTGAAAAAGAATATAGCATTGAGACATTTGCAAATGTTGATGAGCTGCTTTTAAGTAAGTCAATTGAGTGTGCTTTTGTATGTACTTCGCCGCTGTCTCATAGTGAAATAATCAGGCTTTGTCTTGGAAAGGGATTACATGTCTTCACGGAATTGAACTTGGTCACAGACGGTTATGATGAAAATACAATGCTTGCTAAAGAAAATAAACGGGTTTTATTCTTATCATCTACGTTTCTGTACCGGCAAGAGGTGAGAAAGATTAAACAGTTAGTCAAAGGAAGCGATTGCCTCCTGAATTACACTTACCATATTGGTCAATATTTACCAGATTGGCATCCGTGGGAGAACTACAAAGATTATTTTGTAGGAGACAAACGTTCAAATGGCTGCAGGGAGATTTTTGCTATTGAGCTTCCATGGCTGACAGATGTCTTTGGAGCCATTAATAAGGTCCATGTCATGAAGAATAAGATCAGCTCGTTAGATATTGATTATGACGATAATTACATGGTGATGATTGAACATGCTAATGGGCATAAAGGGATGCTTGCAGTGGACGTGGTTTCAAGAAAAGCGGTAAGAAACTTTGAACTTTTTGGCGAGGAGCTTTTTTTGCAGTGGGATGGTTCTGCCGAAGGAATCAAGGTTTATGACTTTGACCATAAAGAAGAAAAAAAGATTCAATTATATGAAACGGTGGATCAACTGAAGCAATATAGTAAATTCGTGGTTGAAAATGCGTATTTTGATGAGATTGTATCTTTCTTTGCAGTTATTGAAAAGGGAGAAGAGCCTTTGTACAGCTTTTCTAAGGACAAGGCAATCTTAAATATAATTGACGAGATTGAGGCTTAGTATGGGGATTATTTACAAGATTGCGATAATTGGCCTTGGATCTATTGGAAAAAGACATTTGTTTAATATTGTAAAAGTTCTTGAAGAGAGAGAGATTTCTTATTCTATCGATTTGATTAGAAGAGATGCCAATGAGGAGATAAGCGAAGATATTAGAGCCATCATCACTGAGGTGTATACAGATTATTCTAAAGTACCTAATGATTATGATGTGATCTTTGTAACTAACCCCACTCATTTACATTTTGATACGGTGAAAAGTTATGTTTCCAAAACTAAACATATGTTCATCGAAAAACCGGTTTTTAGTGATCCTACTGCATCTGTTCAGGAGCTGATGCTTGATTCTAAAGGGATCTATTACGTTGCTTGTCCGCTAAGATATACCGATGTTATACAGTATGTTAAGCATGAGATTGATTTAAGTAAGGTGTACAGTGTCAGAGCGATTTGTTCCAGCTATTTGCCCCATTGGAGAGCTGGAGTAGATTACAGAAATACATATAGTGCTCATATGGACGAAGGCGGGGGTGTTTCCATTGATCTTATACACGAGTGGGACTATATAGTATATTTGTTTGGACATCCCGACAAAGTAGAAAACTTCAGAGGGAAGGTTTCGCATCTCGAAATAGATAGTGATGATTTGTCAGTATATATTGCTAAGTACAAAAATATGATGGCGGAAGTGCATTTGGACTATTTTGGAATCCAGACTATTAGAGAACTTCAGCTATTTACATATGAAGATACCATCATTGCAGATATAGCTAACAGCAGGATCACTTATTTGAAGCGGAATGAAACAATTTCTTTTGCAGAGTCCAGAAATGATTATCAACTCAAGGAAATCTCCATTTTTTTTGATGTATTAGAAGGAAAGACCAGCAATCCGAATGATATAGGAACTGCGATTGCGACTTTGAAAATTGCCAAGGAGGGGAGCTTGTGATGAAAATTTTATTTACAATTTGCGGAAGAGCGGGGTCTAAAGGAATTAAGAACAAAAACCTTAAAGACTTTTTAGGCTACCCTTTAGTTTTTTATACAGTATCGGTTATTGACTTATTCATGAAACAGAATGCTCACATCGATTGTGATATCGTTGTGAATACGGACAGTAAAGACTTAATGAATCTAATCAGTAAGAATTTAAAATTGGAAATAGACTTTATCGATAGAGACCCTTCTCTGGGACAAGACTATACACCCAAAATAGCTGTAATACAGAATAGTCTTGAAATAATGCAGGAGAGAAACAAACAAAACTACGATATGGTAGTTGATCTGGACATCACCTCCCCTTTAAGAACAGTCAATGATCTGCAATCGTTAATAGAGAAAAAGGTTGAGTGTGCAGCTGATGTAGTTTTTTCAGTTACTGATTCTAGACGTAATCCTTATTTTAATATGGTCAAATCATCAGCTGAGGGATATGTAAGAGTAATTGGATCGTCCTTTAATGCCCGGCAGGAGGCACCTGAGATATTTGATATGAATGCCTCTTTATATGCTTACTCACCGTCATTTCTCGAAATCGGCAAAGGAATATTTGAAGGCAAATGTGATGTGATAAGAATGATGGATACAGCAGTATTGGATATAGATAATGAAAATGATTTTGAACTTATGGAGGTCATTGCGGAATATTTGTTTAGGTCACATGAGGAAATGGATATAGTTAGAAGGAATATTTGTGCAATTGTAAAAAAGATATAAATATCAAAATTTATACATGTGAAGATGGAGGAAGCCGAGCATTGAGAAATGCTCGGCTTTTTTGAATTTCATTCTATGAATAAGTTGTTTTCACTGAACTAGAATCAATTTAATGGTTTATATAGGGAGTGAAAATGTTACGAAGTTCATTCTTCCATAACAGGAAATGGGGCATAACTCGCTGCAATATCTGATTTTCTAATATGTCCCAAGTTTCATTATTGAAATGATGAACAGCTTCTTGAAGGCTGTTCTTGAACTGTATATCAACAGCATGCAGATTATTTTCACTTAGAAATCTGGAAAAAGTATTTATTTGTGAATCTATTGTCATGTGGGCATCTAGTATATCTTGCATAACTACAGCAGCCTCATTATAGTTTTTGTCAGATATCCTAGTAATGATAAAGTCAAATCCTTCATCCATTGAATCGCAAATATCCAATAAATCACTCATCAACTGAAATGAACTTATTAAATTATAATCGGTCTTAATATTTTCTGTAATAGTTACATTCATGGTAAAATCCTCTTTGAAATTAAAAACATAATTTTTGCTACCGCAATTCAATGAAATTAATTCATTATTTAAAAACTCATTTGCACTCTGTTCTTTCATTAGTCCGTAATCCTTGTCCTGTTCGGCAACGTGGTCAAAGAGTTTGCGCAAAGAGGTATCCATAGCATGAGTGTATTTTTTAAAAAGCACACCATCAAGATCATTTTTTTCGACTCGTTTATAGTAGGTGGAATTGTAATTTGATAAAAGTGCTGCCACTTTATCTTTATCTTCTACTGAGGCAATCTGATCTTCTTCGCAATGGAAGATATAATAACGCGTACTCGAAGCGACCCTATGTTCTCTGGTTAACAAATTCCGAATCTGTTTGTGGGAATCACCAAAATAGTAAGGAGATGTTTCGTCCAAAATAGTCCAAGGATTGTTGTATGCATACGGAAGTGTATACATTTTATTATTATAATTAAGAGTAACAACATAATCTTGTTCTAATATTTCTCTACCTGCTACATGTTTCATTTGGGTCCGTGAAAAACCGGAGTTATCAATAACGACCGAGAACATATTAGGCGCGAATTTACCACAAAGCATAGCAATATAACCGCCATATGATGAGCCGAAAGCGATAATTTTACTCTTATTTAATACAGGGTAGCTTTTAAGCACATCTCCAAGCACAGTAAGGCAATCTAGAGCAGGCAAGAAACCAAAAGACTGATACTCGTTTCGCCCAGTGATCTTTAAAGCTTGACACCGGGGATCTAGCTGGGAAAGGCCTTTACTTTCTAATATTGTTCCTACCTTCACATAGAAATCATTATCAGATGAAATGTCGCTCCAGTAAGTATCTGGTACTCCGTAAATATCCTTCATATTAATAAAAAATTGGTCATCCATTTTTGTTTCTTGTCCCCGATAAATACCAAAATAGTTTAAGGAGACTACAATACAATTATACTTCTCAGCAAGGTAAGGATTTAATTTTTCTAATTGATAAGTAGAATTAGCAAGACCGCCAAACCCTGGAATAGTTAATATCAGACCCGTTACTTCACTTACACCTTCAGATGGTAACGTTACATAATAGTCCAGTTCTTCTCTGACAAAACCTAATTCTATATCTGCATGCGGTTTGATTCTAAAAGTCAGTGTCTCCAAAGTCTATGCCCCCAATTCTACGCGATCACAATAAAGTGATAAGTTGCGATATTTATATTTATCGGAAAAGGGAAGGTTATTCTAAATAGTTTAACTATCGGTATAACATATGCGAAGTAGAAAGATTAGCAAGGGGTATCTTACGAGTTTAGTTCTACAAAAGTTAAACTACTTTCCTGATATCATAAAAAAAAGTTCAGCAAACTATAAACAACCCGACGTTCTCTGACGATATATAATTTAGACGCTGAACCGGCAGGGCGGCCGACCTTAATGGTTCGGCGTTTACCACATGGATGTGGAACTAACTTAATTTCAGGGAGGAAATATCAAATGATTATTAACCACAATATTCCGGCGTTGAACACTCACCGCCAATTGTCTATCAACACAGCTAACACTAGTAAAAATATTGAGAAACTGTCTTCTGGTCTTCGCATCAACCGTGCTGGTGATGACGCTGCTGGTCTGGCAATCTCCGAAAAAATGCGTGGCCAAATCCGTGGTTTGGATCAAGCTTCCCGTAATGCTCAAGACGGTATCTCTTTGATTCAAACAGCTGAAGGCGCGCTGAACGAAACTCACTCTATTCTGCAACGTCAACGCGAAATTGCGAACCAATCGGCGAATGGAACGAACACTGATTCCGACCGTCAAGCACTGCAAGACGAAATGAATCAATTGACTTCTGAAATCAACCGTATCGGTAACACAACTGAGTTCAATACTCAGAAGCTGCTGAACGGTGGTATTGCCACCGGTGAAAGTGGTAAGCTGACTCAAGCTACAAGTGCGAAAGTAGCAGCGGCTAACGCAATCACATCGGCTGCTATAACACTTACTGCTGGAGCAACCATCACTGTTGACAACACAACATTTGATCTTTCGAAGATAACGATTGCTTCTACAGCTTCTGGTGCTGCTTCTGCGAACGCTTTAAAGACTGCGTTGGAGGCAACTACTTCTGGTGGCGTTAAATTGTCTGATCTGGTAGATATTAAAGTGAACGGTGCTAACCTTGAATTTACTGCTAAATCAACAGGCACTTCAAGTGGATTGAAATTCGGCGGGACTGATGCTGGAAAGTTAGGTCTTAGCGCAGCTCAAATAGCTGCAACCACTAAGGGGGATCCATCAACCGTAGAACGTGCTGGACTCCAGGGTGCTACTTCCCTTACTGCTGCTGACGTTACCCTTGCAGTAGGGGCAACGTTGAAATTCACAGTTGGATCTGAGAGCGAAGTTACAGTTAATCTTAACTCGGGCACCACTGCAAAGACCTATGACACTTTGAACTCTGATCCTAACGTAGCTAAAGCTGCTATGGATAGCCTGGTTAAAGATCTCAATGCAGCTCTGCAATCAGCTGGAATGGACAGTAAAATTACTGCCTCCTTGTCGAAGGATAACAAAATCCAGTTCCTCTCGGAAACAGGAAAAGATATCAAATTAGGTGCTGGTCCAGCAGCTGGACTCGGAATTGCTAGTACTGCAGCAATTGGAAATGTTCAACAAGTTGTAGGTGCTGGAGCACAAGGTGTAGGCTTCTCCACGAAGTTCCAAATTGGTGCGAACACAGGTCAATCCATGTCCCTGAATATCAATGATGTTCGTGCAGCAGCACTTGGCATCACTGGAAATGCTGGACAGGCTGGTTTCACAAAAGATAACGCCGTTACTAACGGTTCCAACGATATTAAATCAGAAGCTGCCTTGAATATTGCTACCCGTGAAGATGCTTCCAAAGCAATTGCTGTTCTTGACAAAGCTACTTCCCTGGTATCGAGCGAACGTGCTAAACTGGGTGCTGTGCAAAACCGTCTAGAACACACTATTAATAACTTGGGAACAGCTTCTGAGAACTTGACAGCTGCTGAATCCCGTATCCGTGACGTTGACATGGCCAAAGAAATGATGTCCCAAACTAAGAACAACATCCTTGCTCAAGCTGCACAAGCGATGTTGGCTCAAGCGAATCAACAACCACAAGGCGTACTGCAACTGCTGAGATAATTTCAGTAAAGCTTATGGTTATTGAGAATTTGCTTACTATAGCGCAAGAAAGCCCCACTTTGTGGGGCTTTCTTGCTATACTAGTTCGGTAACTTCTCTCTAGAAAATATGAAACCTTTGCAAGGGAGTAGAAATATGGATCTGTTAAGCCGTAATATAGACATCTTGTCCAGTAATCCCAACCACAGGATTGGAACACCGGACGCAAACGAATTAGCCCAGGCTATGATCGGTGTAGATGATTCTGGGAATGAAGTGCTGATTTCACAAGGGCAGACTATCCATTTGAAGAGTATCTTTGATTATACAAATCAACCTAATCCGCTGAAGCGGGAGCTTATTTTTGTTATCGGGATTTATTCTGTAGAAGAAATCAGACATCTTATTCAAATGAAGAGTGACGAGTCCTTGCTCGTTATTATCGAACCAAACACTACTTTGTTCAATTATGCTTTACAACATAAGGATCTTTCATTTATTAATTCATCTGGGGTCGTTCTTTTTGCTGATAAAATAAGTCAGTTATCGCTTTTATTAGATCAGTTTCTTTTGACAGATGCGATATTTTATCTCAAAACAATTAAATTTTATTTTACCTATTATTATAGAGAATCCGACATCACCTCCAGTATAGCGATTGTAAAAATCATTAAAGAGGTTGTTCAATATAAAACACTTATGTATGGAAACTCTGTAGAGGACAGCTTAATTGGTTTCAGGCACCACATGAAAAATCTGAAACATTTACCGCGATCTAAAGATGTTTCTTTACTGAAAAATACGATGCCTAACGTACCTGCTATCGTGGTATCTGCTGGTCCATCTTTGAACAAAAACATTAACCAATTACAGCAGTTGAAAGATAAAGCTGTTATTATCGCAGTAGATACAATAGCACAGCGGCTTTGTGATGAAGGAATCGTTCCTGATTTTATATGTTCAATTGAGCGGGGAATTGAAACTTATACTTATTTCTATGAAGGAAAGACATATCCCGTTGATTCAACCCTTGTAGGACCACTTGTCCTCTATCCAGAGGTATTCGAGGAATTTCCAGGAGAGGTAGTCATCCCTATGCGGGGAAATGTGGGGGAATTTACTTGGCTTAAGGAAATTTTGGGACTGCAAGATGATTATTCAATTAGTATCGGTTTGTCTTGTGCTCATGTGGCGTTCGGGGTAGCAGAGCACATTGGGGCATCCCCAATTATATTGATAGGGCAAGATTTGGCATATGGTAATTCTCCAAAGGAGACACATGCCGGAGGCACAATTTATGATGATAAAGAACTAACTAGCAGCATGTATGCTAAAATTGAAACTCTTGAAACAGAGGGATATTACGGAGGGGCTGTTGAAACGACTGAAATTTGGAATGCCTTTCGTACCTGGTTTGAGATGGAGATTGCAAATAAGCAGTTGAACGTGATAAATGCAACTGAGGGCGGAGCGAAAATCGCTTTTTCGAAGCAGTTGAGCTTAGAAGAAGTTGGTAAACAATATTGTAAAAAAATTATTACACCTATCCCTGAAATACTAAAAAAGATAGCACTATATCCCTTAGAACAACAGCAAATTAAGCTTGTGATTAGGGAACAATATAAGCATTTCTTGGATGTTAAACTACAATTTGAATATCAGCGCAAGCAAGTCAAACGTCTGAAAATTAGTGAGCATTCTACAGATAAGGAATTGAAAGAAGCGCTGAAAAAGATAGATAGGACCGAAAATTATTTTAAAATAATTCTGGATAATTGGCTTTTGCGACACTGCTTGCAGCCAGCGATGATTAACTCCGTTTGGAATTTGTATGATATTGAACGTGTGATTATCCCTGCGAATGTAATGCTGGCGAGAGAAATAAATCTTGGATTTCTGGATATCAGTGTGTATGCTTTAACTGAAATCGTTTCTATTTTAGAAGCAACGGCGGAGGCTTTATAAGCTTAATACAAAAGCTGAAAGTTGGAAAAGCATGAATGAACGGATCCTTTTGATTGGTGGTGGGGGACATTGTAAATCGGTTCTCGACAGCCTACTTAGACTAGAAATATACTCAGATATCGGAATAATCGACGTACAAGAAAATGTGGGGAGAAACCTTTTGGGAATCTCTGTTGTTGGTTGTGATGATGATCTCGAAAGACTGTTCAAAAAGGGGTATGGCAACGCCTTTGTAACTCTTGGAAGTATTGGAAACCCAACTAATAGAATTAGGCTTTTAAATCGTATAACTGCGGTTGGCTTCAGGATACCTGCTATCATCGACTCCTCAGCCATTGTGAGCTCTGATGCTCAGATTGGAACTGGAGTTTTTATTGGGAAGGGTGCAATTATAAATGCAGGTTGCGTCATAAATACTGGAGTAATTATAAATTCAGGGGCTATCATTGAACATGATTGTATTATTGGAGCCTTTGCTCATGTTGCTCCTGGAACAGTATTAAGTGGAGGTGTTCAGATAGGAGAAAATACCCATATTGGAGCACATAGTGTCATTAGACAGCAACTGACTATAGGTTCTGGTGTAACTATAGGTATAGGCAGTGTAGTTGTCGCTGACATAGAAAAAGATGTAATTGCTTATGGTAATCCTTGCCGGGAAGTTCGCTTGAGTAATGAGAAGGATAAATTTTAGTTGAGATAGATACTATATTATGGAGTTCAGAGCAGAAGTCTCAAATACCGGGGTGTGAAGAATGAAGAAACATGGAAAAGTATTGGTTACAGGTGCGGATGGATTTATTGGATCGCATGTAACGGAAAAACTGGTCGAACAGGGATATGAAGTGAAGGCTTTCGTTTACTACAATTCCTTTAACTCTTGGGGCTGGTTGAATCATTCGCCGTTCCAAGGGGAGTTCGAAGTATTTGCTGGAGATATACGCGATCCGTATGGAGTAAGGACAGCCATGAAAGATTGCGATAGGGTACTTCATCTAGCCTCGCTAATTGCGATTCCCTACTCTTACCATTCTCCGGATACTTATATTGATACAAATATCAAGGGAACCTTGAATGTGCTGCAAGCGGCCCGTGAGCTAGGAGTTTCAAAAGTTGTTCATACGTCTACAAGTGAAGTTTATGGAACGGCACAATATGTGCCGATAGATGAGCTTCATCCGCTGCAGGGGCAATCTCCATATTCGGCTTCCAAGATTGGCGCTGATCAGATGGCACTCTCATTCTATCGCTCATTCGATACGCCGGTAGCGATTATTCGACCGTTCAATACGTACGGTCCGCGACAGTCTGCACGTGCAGTCATTCCGACCATTATTTCACAGTTAGCGGCAGGCAGAGAAAGGATTAAGTTGGGGGCAGTGAGCCCAACTAGAGACTTCAATTACATTCAGGATACGGTTAACGGTTTTATCTCAATTTTGAACAGTGACAAGGCAATTGGAGAAGTGATTAATATAGGTAGTAATTATGAGATTTCTATTGGGGATACGGTTGCCCTGATAGCGGAAGTGATGGGGAAAAAGGTGGAGATTGAAACGGATGAGGCACGGCTACGACCGGAGAAAAGTGAAGTGGAACGGCTCTGGGCAGATAATCAAAAAGCTAAACAACTGCTAGACTGGGAGCCATCATATGGTGGTATTGACGGATTGAGACAAGGATTGAAAGAAACTGCCGATTGGTTTGGAGATAAGGGAAATCTATCTCAGTATAAGGAATCGGTGTATAACATATGAGCACAGTATGGCAAGATATTGCCCAAAACGTCAAAGGGATTTATCGTGATCAAACGGTTATTCCATTACATGAACCAACGTTTGATGCGCTGGAACTGGAATATGTAACAGATTGTATTCAGAGTGGTTGGGTATCATCGGTCGGTAAGTATGTCGATCAATTTGAACAGAGACTTGCAGATTATGTAGGAGTGCGCCGCGCTGTAGCCGTCGTTAACGGTACAGCTGCACTGCATATTGCGCTGAAGATCGCAGGGGTGCGAGCTAATGATGAAGTATTTATGCCTGCTCTGACCTTTGTTGCCACAGCCAATGCAATCACTTATTTGCAAGCTGTTCCACACTTTGTGGACGTGTCTACAAATACACTGGGTATAGATCCGGTGAAACTTGCTGAGCACATCAGAAGGATTGGCGAACAGCGAGACGGATGTCTGGTGAACAAACAGACAGGAAGGATCATTCGTGCTGTTGTGCCGATGCACACGTTCGGTCATCCAGTAGAACTGGATGCATTGCTTGATGTTTGTCAGGAGTACGGTCTAGTTATGGTTGAAGACGCTGCCGAGTCACTAGGCTCTCACTACAAAGGTAAGCATACTGGTG
Source organism: Paenibacillus etheri (assembly GCF_001012825.1). Taxonomy (GTDB): domain Bacteria; phylum Bacillota; class Bacilli; order Paenibacillales; family Paenibacillaceae; genus Paenibacillus_AQ; species Paenibacillus_AQ etheri. The sequence continues at coordinate 128,938 of NZ_LCZJ02000037.1, read as the reverse complement.
GATTTGGCCTAGTGGGTGCACTTAGCTTCAATGGCAACAAGATCATTACTACTGGCGGTGGCGGAGCGATCGTAACGGATGATGTACAGCTTGCGGATTACGCTAAACATATTACTACCACAGCAAAGATTCCACACCGTTGGGAATACCAGCATGATGAAGCAGGTTTTAACTATCGGATGCCTAACATCAATGCTGCGCTTGGTTGTGCTCAGTTAGAGAAGCTTCCTGAATTTTTATCTTCTAAACGTGCCTTGACAGAGAAGTACCGCAGTTTATTCCACAAAGTTGAAGGTGTGGATTTATTCATAGAGGCTCCGTATAACTCAAGTAACTATTGGTTGCAGACTTTGCTGTTGGATGAGCAACTTCATGATCGTGATGAAGTTTTAAAGCAACTACATGCTACAGGTGTGATGGCACGTCCAATTTGGACACCGTTAGATGAATTAGCACCGTATGCAGATTGCCCCAAAGCTGACTTGTCAGTTACACATCAATTGAAACGGCAAATCATTAATATCCCTTCTACTCCACTGAAAGGGGATTCAAATGTCTAAGCGAAAAGTATGTGTAGTAACCGGAACCCGAGCAGAATATGGTTTGTTGTACTACCTGATGCAAGAAATTCAGTCAGACCCTACTTTTGAACTGCAGATCATTGCAACAGGAATGCATCTATCCCCGGAGTTCGGATTAACCTACCAGCAAATCGAGACAGATGGCTTCGTAATAAATGAGAAAATTGAGATGCTCTTATCAGCGGACACGCCTTCCTCGGTTGCCAAATCTATGGGAGTTGCGGTATTGGGTCTTGCAGATGCATTTCAGCGACTACAGCCGGATATTTTGGTTCTGCTTGGCGATCGCTTCGAAATATTGAGCGCTGCTCAGACAGCCCTCGTTATGCGAATTCCTGTTGCGCATATTTCTGGTGGCGAGTTAACGGAGGGAGCCGTTGATGATTCTATTCGTCATGCTATCACGAAGATGAGTCATATTCATTTTACTTCCACGGAAGAGTATGCTCGACGAGTCATTCAGCTTGGGGAACAGCCTGAACGGGTGTTTCAAGTAGGAAGTCTTGGGGTTGAAGGGATCCGAAAAATGCCATTATTGACAGAAGCTGAGCTTGCAGAATTCTATGGATTCCCTTTAGACAAGCTATTTCTGATCACCTTTCATCCGGTTACTCTTGAAGTGCGAACAGCAGAGAAACAAGTTGAAGAGCTGCTGTCTGCATTGGATCATTTTCCGGAGTACAAGATAGTTTTCACCAAAGCTAACGCTGATACTGAAGGAAGAATTATAAATCAAAGAATAGATGAATATGCGGCAATGTATCCGGAACGCGTTAGAGCTGTTTTCTCACTGGGGCAGTTAAAATACCTAAGCACTATGAAATATTGCTCAGCAGTGGTTGGCAACTCTTCAAGCGGAATTATTGAAGCACCTGTGTTTTCAAAGCCTACGGTTAATATCGGGGACAGACAGAAGGGGCGACTCAGAGCCGATTCGATCATAGATTGTATCCCTGAGAAAGGGGATATCATCAACTCAATTCATCAAGCGATATCTACGTCATTTCAAGATATCTTAAGCCAAACCGTACTTCAGTATGATGGGGCAACGACATCTGCCGAAATTACACACCTTCTTAAAACTATTGATCTACAAAATATATTACAAAAAACTTTTTTTACACTTCCGGAGGTAGAGTGATGAGTGCGACGTATATAATTGCTGAAGCTGGTGTTAATCATAATGGCGATTTGCAGATGGCCAAGCATTTAGTCGATATAGCAGTGAAGAGCAAGGCTGATGCTGTGAAATTTCAGACCTTTAAAACGGAACTCATGATCAGTACACGTGCATCAAAAGCGGAATATCAAATTCAGGCAACTGGTGCAGCGGAGTCGCAATTCGAGATGGTGAAGAAGCTGGAACTCTCGTTTAATCAATTTGCGGAGTTGAAACTCTATTGTGATGACTGTGGCATTGAATTTCTGTCGACTCCATTTGACATAGAGAGTGCGGATTTTTTGATTGATGAGTTGAAGCTGATCACTATTAAAATACCCTCCGGTGAAATTACAAATGCCCCATTGCTCTATCATATTGCCCGCAAACAGTCTGATATCATCTTATCAACGGGTATGGCTACATTAAGCGAAGTAGAGCAGGCACTTGGTGTAATTGCTTTTGGTCTTCTTTCGAAAAATGAACTACCCTCTGCTAGTGCTTTCCGGTCGGCATATTTATCTCCAGAGGGACAGCGTCAATTGCAGTCTAAGGTTAGATTGTTGCACTGTACTACGGAGTATCCAGCGCCTGTCGAGGATGTTAATTTGCTGGCTATCGAGACAATACAGAGGGCATTTGGACTATCAACTGGCTACTCTGATCATACGGAAGGTTTAGCTGTCACGATTGCTGCTGTAGCTTTGGGTGCATCAATTATTGAGAAGCATTTCACACATGATAAACAAGCCGAAGGGCCTGATCATAAAGCATCGCTTTCTCCCGAAGAGTTACAGTTATTGGTTCAAAGCATCCGCCAAGTAGAGGCAGCGAGAGGTAACGGCATCAAAATCCCTGCTGAGTCTGAAATGAAAAATATTAGTATTGCCCGTAAGAGTATTGTTGCCCATAAGGAAATTAAGCAAGGAGAACAACTAACGGCGGATAATATTGCAGTTAAACGACCAGGTGGAGGGATTTCTCCGTTTGAGTATTGGAGTATGCTGGAGACAGCGGCTGTGAAGGACTTTGAAGAAGGCGAATTGCTCAAATAATAACATCATCTTTTCCAAGGGGCGACGTAGATGGGAAAATGGAGAGAAATATTGATAGCTCCAGAGACTACTATATTAAGGGTTATGGAAATTATTGATAAATCATCATTACAGTTTGCAGTGGTTATTGATGAAGAAAACCGCTTGCTCGGAACGGTGACGGATGGAGATATTCGGCGAGGAATTTTACGCGGGTATCCGCTAGACACTGCTATCGAGCAGGTGATGAATAATAATCCAGTGTTTGAGAGACATGGGAAGCGGATTTCTTACTATAAGGAACTAATAAAAGAAAAGAAGCTGAAGCAGCTTCCTATCGTTAATGGAAAGAAGCAAGTCGAAAATATTTTGTTTGCGGAAGATATTCTTAAGTTCCTTCAAAAAGACAACATTGTTATTTTAATGGCTGGAGGCATGGGAACTCGACTACGTCCTCTTACTGATGATATTCCTAAACCGATGCTGAAGGTTGGAGGCAAACCTATATTAGAGACAATTATTGAGAGTTTTAAAAGCTTCGGATTTACGAACTTTATGCTTTCAGTTAATTATAAAAAGGAAGTTATTGAAAACTATTTTCAAGATGGTACGCATTTTGGTGTTCATATTCAGTATATTGAAGAAGGCAAACGGTTAGGTACAGCAGGCGCTCTCTCTTTACTGTCACATCAGCCGGATCTCCCTTTTTTTGTAATGAATTCGGATCTCCTGACCAAAATTAATTACGAGCAGTTGTTGGACTTTCATAAGGAATCTTCTTCGATGGCCACTATGTGTGTGAGAGAATATGAGTATCAGATTCCTTATGGAGTAATAGAAACGGAGCAACATCGCCTGCTCTCTATTGTAGAAAAACCAAATCATAAGAGCTTTGTAAATGCCGGTATTTATGTGTTGAATCCTGAGATATTGCAATATGTTCCCGAGGGTGAATTCTATGATATGCCGGACTTGTTTAAGAAGCTGATTACGATGAATAAAGAGGTATCTGCTTTTCCATTAAGAGAATACTGGCTTGATATAGGACAGGCGGCAGATTATGACAAGGCTAATGGTGATTATAAAGGCATTTTCTATGATTAATAACAAACGAGTGACAGAGTTCATTTAATAGAATGCTCATTTAAAGTCAACGATGTAGTAGAATCGATCATCCTAGTCCATTTTCTTTGATGCTCTAGTTATATTAATAACTTAGAGCTTTTTCTCTTGACTTTGTCCCGAATCCTAAATTATCCCTGAAACTAACCGATATATAGATTATAAAATGAGTGTTGGTGGAGGTCGGGGTTATGAATGTACAGTTCTCTCTTTCAGCGAGTTCGACAACAAGTGTCCAGAGTAAACCGGAAGCAATAACGGTCAGTTCTGAACAAGCAGTAAATTCAAGTAAAGTGGCAGGTATTCGTAATACAAGGGATATGAGTCTGAAGGAAAACCAGGGCGTGAATGTATCTGTTGCGGAGGAGCAGTTGATCCGAACCATTGAAAGAGCTGTGAAATCCCTCCAAGGACCTCAGACCACTCTTGAGATTAGCATCCATGAGAAAACACATGATATTATGGTCAAAGTGCTTAATAAGGACACTGGTGAGCTAATTCGCGAAGTCCCCCCAGAGAAGACTCTGGATCTTGTAGCTAAGATGATGGAAATTGCCGGAATACTTGTAGACGAGAAAATTTAGTATAGGAGGTGTTGTTTTGGTTACACGTGTAAATGGATTTTCAGGGATGGATATCGATAGCATGGTTAAGAGCATGATGGCCGCCAAGAGGGTGCCGCTGGACAAACTTAATCAAGACAAGCAGCTCCTGCAATGGCAAAGGGAAGGATACCGGGAGTTGAACAGCAAGCTGTACGATTTCCGGACAAATAAATTAATTACTAAGTACGGAGGGAATGCTGCGCTCAACGCTCAAAAGGCAGTGGTTACCGGAAATACAACAGCTGTTAAAGCTGAAGCTTTGGCTACAGCAACCGGAGTGGATATGAAGGTCAGTGTTACCCAACTGGCAACAAGAACGACGTACGAAACTCCCGGATTGGGACAAGGGAAACCGGTTACTACCTCGTTAGCGTCCTTGGATGGTGTTAATCTCTCAAGTATGTCTTCAGCTGAACAAACCGAATATTTGAAAAAAGGTTTTGATATCAGCATTAACGGTGAAACGTTCAAAGATAAGGATGGAAAGTCCATCTTTAACGGTCTGACCTCAATCTCAACACTGGTGGCAACGATTAACGCCTCCTCCAAAGCCAATGCTATTGCGAGCTATGATGAAGTTACAGGCAAGCTGACAATTGCCTCCAAGACCAGCGGTAAAGATGGTATTGTAACAATGGGGACGCCTGCAAGCAGTAATACATTGCTGGGTCTGTTCTCGAAGAGCAATCTTAATGTGGTGGAAACCAATAAACTTACGGGCGTTACTACTGCAACTACAGTAACTGAGCTAATAAATAAAAGAGACGGTACCTCCCTAGTTGATGCTGATGTGAAAGACATAAAGTTTACTATCAATGGCAAGGAGTTAGTAGTTAAAGGCTCCGATTCTATTACTACCATTATGAATACAATTAATGGTGCGGGTGCCCAAGTAAGCGCAAGCTTTACTACAGATGGAACCTTGAAGCTTGTTGGCGATTCTGGGGGGGACGTTAATCTCGGTGGAGATTCTTATGGATTTATGAAGCTTTTTAATGGGAGGCAGTCAAATCCTGCAGATGATAATTCCATTAAAAAGACCATAGATGGGGTAAATGCTAAAGTATCCATCAACGATGTAGCAATTGATAACGTTAACAGTAATACTTTTACCATTAATGGTGTACAGTTGACGTTGCAAGAGTTGACAAAAAAAGATGCAGCTTCTGCTGATATTCCGGTTTTTATCAAGACACAGACAGATCCTGATAAAGCTGTGGAGTCCATCAAAGGGTTTATTGAGGATTACAACAGCTTGATCGTATCTTTGAATGCGAAAATCGATGAAGCTAAATATCGCGATTTTAGACCTTTGACAGATGAACAAAAGACTGCATTGAAAGATGATGATATTAAGACTTGGACAGAAAAAGCTAAGAGTGGTCTACTTAAGAATGATGATATAATTAAGTCTGTATTGTCCGAAATGCGCGGTATTATCACTGAGAAGCTGGGGCCACTCAGTACACTTGGAATTACAACTGGAAATTATATGGAGAAAGGCAAGCTTGTAATAGCAGATGAGGCTAAGTTGAAGAATGCAATCAGTGCTAATCCGCAGCTAGCTATGGATTTATTGCAGGGGCCAACCAGTGCCCCTAAAGAAGGAATATTGGATAAAATGGCTGATAAAGTATCGGCTGCTATTGATAAGATTTCGGAGCGAGCTGGCACAAATAGATTCTCTATGGACCTTACCAGTACCTTCAAAGAAGAAAGTGTAATGGGCAAGAAGATGAAGCTCTACAACACACAGATAACTTCAATGCTGACTATGTTAAACAATGCCGAAACACGTTACTACAAGCAGTTCTCAGCCATGGAAACGGCAATGAACAAGTTGCAGTCACAGTCTAACAGTCTTTTCTCCACATCCAGCTAAGATAATTATAAAATAGAGGGTGACATTATTGATAACATCTCCTTATGACAAGTATCGCCAATCTTCTGTCAAAACCTCAACGCCTGCACAGTTGGTAGTCATGCTTTACGATGGAGCCATTCGTTTCGTTAGAACTGCGATGGATGGTCTTAGCAAACAAGACTATGAGAAGACCAGTCTTAATTTTGGCAAAGCCCAAACTATTATTAGTGAATTAATGAGTACATTGGACTACTCCTATGAGATATCTAATAATCTTTATTCACTTTATGAATATACAAATTTCTTGTTAGTGGAAGCCAACATCCGCAAGAGCCCAGAAAAAGCGGAAGAGGCTATCGGCTATCTTACAGAACTTCGGGAAACTTGGCTACAAGCATCCAAAATCGTGGCAGGCCAAGGACAGGCTGAAAGTGCTCATGGATGAGTTAATTCAGAGGCTGAAGGAACTAACCTTAGGCATTACAGATAGACTCGGTGAGACTACCTATGAGGAGTTGGAGCTTTTTGTCGAGGATCGTCAGGAGCTTGTCGATTCTATTGCAGAACAAGCCGAAATTTGTAAGTCGACGCCCGCACAAAAACAAGAAATTAATCGAATTTTGGAATACGATAATGTGATTTTAGACAGAATGAACGCTCTTCGTTCGGAAGCGCAAGACTGGCTGCAGAAGCGTAATCAGGCCAAGGTACAGCGCAGCGCCTACGAGGCTGCTTACACTCCGGATAGTTTTCTAATGGATCGCAGAAAATAATATATTTCAGTGTTTCACTATAGGAGTAGACGGGTATTAAATACCGTCTACTCTTTTTTTGATCGTCACACCAATCTATTTCTTAATTATGGAAAATTAAATGTCCTATTTTACGTGGTAAATTATTGCATGTAAACATTTACTTTTCCAATTGACAATGAAGAAGTCACGGTGGTATAGTCGATTTGTGAGCAAGACTCACGTTCATCTGATGACGAAGGGAATGTTTAATCAATGGAAGGTAAAGTAAAATGGTTTAACGCAGAAAAAGGTTATGGTTTTATCGAGACTGCAGACGGTGGCGACGTATTTGTACACTTTTCCGCGATTCAAACTGATGGTTTCAAGACTTTGGATGAAGGCCAATCCGTAGAGTTCGATATCGTTGAAGGCGCACGCGGACCACAAGCAGCTAACGTAATCAAATTATAATCATACGGCTAAGCCGACCTACATATAAGTAGATGGTTAGCAATTTAGACAGCGCTAGCAAGGATCTTGGGAATTCTCCCGAGGTCCTTTTTTCGTATTATTAGGTCAGCCAGAAACTTCTGGTTGGCCTATTTTTATAGGTGCCTTAAGATGGCGGTAGCCGGGAGAACGAGCTTCTTTTTGGGGGAATCACCCCGTCACAAAAACTGTTCTCCTACTACCTCCAATGACCATGTTTGAGCTGGTAGGGGCAATAGACCCCGTATCACAAGCGAAGCTATGGGTTTGGAGCTATCGTAGGATTGCCGGTAAATAACGAATCAGGAGGTTGTTATGGAACCCGTTGTAGGCGTGGATGTAGCAAAAGGATGTAGTGTGGTGCAAGCCTTTTTAAAGCGGAACGAGCCTTGGAGAAGGGCAACAAGTATCTTACATGAGACAAACGGGTATGAGCTATTGGGGGAGATATTGACAGAACTGCAGACACAAACAGCGCATTCGCCAGTCGTTGTTATGGAAGCGACGGGGCACTATCATCGTGGACTTGTTGCCTATCTGGAACGCAGCGGTTGGAACTATTTCATCGTCAACCCTTTACAGGCTAAACGAGCGAAAAACACCCAGCTACGTAAGGTAAAGACGGATGCGGCAGATGCCTGGCATTTAGCTGAGATGTATTACCGGGGAGATGTTCATCCGCACCGGACTTGGGAGGAGGGATATACGGAGCTTCAGCATGTGACGAGGCAGCATGAGTTTGTAACTGGGATGTTTGTGCAAGCGAAGTTAAATATGAGAGCGTTGTTGGATCAAGTTTTCCCAGGATATGAGAAGGTATTTCACAATCTATTCTCAGTGACATCTTTACGCGTGCTAGCCAGCTGTTTGGAAGGTCAGGTCGAGGATCTTCAGGGAGTTATTCAAAAAAACGTAGGGACATCCCATTCTAAGAAGTGGGCAGAAGCTAAAACGGAATATCTTAGGGAAGTGTTGTCCTACTGGAAGGAGCAGCCAAAGAGTCGTGCTCAAACCTCCGTTTTGCGCAGTATGGTGGACTTGGTCTTACAAAACAATTGAGCGAACTGGAGAAGCAAATGGATGAACTGGTAACAGCTCTTCCGGAGGTTGAACTGGTAAAGAGTATACCGGGAATCGGAGATAAGCTGGCAGCAGCAATTGTCGCAGAAATCGGAGATGTCCGGCAGTTTGAAGGTGCTAAACCACTGGTGGCTTTTGCAGGATTGGACCCCGGAATATTCAGTTCCGGTAAATTCACAGCGACCAGTTCCAGAATTACAAAACGCGGCTCCAAGAGACTACGTCGGGCGTTATATTTAGCCGTACAGTGCGGTATTCGAGGAAGTACAAATCCAAAGATACGGGAGTACTACGATAAAAAAAGAAAAGAGGGCAAGCCCTACAAGGTGGTCGTGATCGCCTGCGCCAACAAGCTACTCCATCACATATACGCCATCCTCAGTAAAAAGCAGCCCTTTCAACCGTAACACCATAATTTTCCAAAACCTTCACGCCAATGAAGGTTTTTTGTCATACTTAAAAATAGTATACCAAGAAGCGTGCAAATCACCAATACAAAATCCTTGACAAGTATTAGCTGGTTTTTGTGTGTTTGGGGCCCCCGCAAAGTACCTGAGTATGGATCGAAGTAAAGCTCCACTTTGTGGGGATATTTTGTGCGTTCATAAGCCTCTTTCAAGGCAGTTAAAAGAAAGAAAATAACAGACTTTGTAAATTTATATTATGGAAAATGTTAGAACTCTTAGAAATGTGGGTAATAGGTATACGTTGAGCTGTTTATCTTACCTCGACGCACACTATGTTAGCTTAGGCCAATACTTCCATGAGAGATTCATATAGCCTATGCTATCAAAACTTTTAGGAGGATGATTAGCAGGATGAAAAAGAAGTTGCGCGGTCTTATGACCGGAGTTTTAGGAGTTAGTATGTTATTAGGATCTCTTGGCAGCGTATCCGCTGCCTCCGTACCTAAGGATATTCAAGGTCACTGGGCCCAAGCTCAGCTACAGGAATGGTTAGATAGTGGATACCTTGGAGGATACCCAGACGGTACAGTTAAACCAAACAAGGCAATTACACGTGGAGAGTATGTGACTCTGGTAAATCGCCTGTTCGGTTTTAAAGAAAAAGCAACTGTAAGCTTTAAAGATATGAAAAGCACAAACTGGAACTACAGTGAAGTGGCTAAAGCCGTGGAAGCTGGTTATATCGGAGGATACGAGGACAATACGTTCCGTCCTAATAGTCCGCTCACAAGACAAGAGGCGGCTGTAATGGCTGCGAAATTACTTAAATTGAGCACTAATACCACTACTAGCAAATTTAAAGACAATGCACAAATTGCAGCATGGGCAAAAGGTGCAGTAGCCGCTGCAGCAGATAAGAAGATTATTAACGGTTATCCGGATGGAACCTTCGGTCCTAAGAGATCGTTAACACGTGCAGAGGCTGTAGGTATCATCAATACCTCAGTCATCTATTATCCGGGTAGCGGCACAGGTGGTGGAGTAATTCCTACCCCAACGCCAACGGCTACTCCGACACCGACAGCTACCCCAACGCCAACAGCTACTCCAGGTGGTAGTACTGGTGGAGGTTCTGGCGGAGGTAACGGTGGTGGCGGAAATGTCACAACACCAACCGTAAGTGGGGCAACCTATGGTAATGTTGGTTCGGTAACAGCCGATGTATACCTGACATCTTCCGTAACGGGCTCAGTGTACTACGTTGTAGCTCCTTATACTGCTAACGTAAGTGCACCGAGTGCATTGCAGGTGGAAAAAGGACAAATCAGTAACGGAACTGCAGGCGAAATTCGTGGTAGTGTTGCAACTGTAGCCAACACAACGGTTACACTCTCTGTTTACGGATTGAATCCTGGGACAGAATATGCAACATATATCGTAGTAGCGGATGCTTCTGGCAATCTGTCTACTGTAACAACCGTTCGATTAACTACTGCTCAGGCAACTGCAAACTCGATTACGCTTTTTGAACCAGGACAAGCAGGTACTGTTACAGCAGATGTATATGTTAAATATGGTGTGACAGGTGACACTCCAACCCCAGTAAGATATGTAGTATTGCCTGTTAATGAAAAAGCACCTAGCGCAGCACAAATTTCTTTAGGTCAGAATAGTGCGGGTACAGCATTGACTACTCCATGGACGGGCACGCTTACGTTCGCTCCTGGTGTAAAACATACGCATACTTTGACTGGATTGAAGGCTAATACCGCCTATAAGGTATACGTTATTACAGGATCAGGTACACAATTGTCACCTGTAGAAATCATCCAAATTCATACTAAGTAACTTAATCTTATACTGTCTCAGTTTGGGAATATAAGAATGGAATTCGTACTATAATAACGACAGGTTTACTCTTGGTCCGGTGAGGCGAATAGTTGCTCTTACCGGACTTGTTTTATTTGTGAACACTACGTCAATATTTGTTATCTAATTGTAAGGGCTGTAAGGAATTACTTTTTACTTAGCCTTAACAATTTGGTATAATGAAGGTGTAACTAAAGGAGGAGTGGCCATGCAATTCACCATTCGAGGTCAACAAATTGACGTGACCGACGCTTTGAGAGAATATGTTGATAAGAAGCTCAGCAAACTTGAGAAGTATTTCGAAGCACCCCCTACCTCTGAAGGGTCTGTGACGCTTGGCGTAGTTCGCGGCCTTCATACGGTGGAAGTAACCATTCCGCTTGCTGGCGTGACGCTTCGTGCCGAAGACCGCAGCGATGACATGTATGCTTCCATAGATGCCGTTGTGGACAAGCTGGAACGTCAAATTCGCAAACACAAAACGAAGATCAACCGTAAGTTCCGTCAAGAGGGACTCAAGACGCTGTTTGTGGATGGAGCTAGTACCGCTGTTGCTGTAGAAGAACAAGATTATGATGATTTAGAAGTTGTGCGGAACAAACGCTTTACGATGAAACCGATGGATGTAGAAGAAGCGATTCTTCAAATGAACATGGTAGGACATAATTTCTTTGTATTTTCCAATATCGACACCTCGGAAGTAAGCGTAGTTTACAAACGTGATGATGGTAAATATGGACTGATTGAACAGGGCTAAGATACAATGATGCCAGTTATGCTCTAAGTATAAAGGGCCTCGAGAGTTAGTCAGAACCTAAGAATTTTAAACCGAGCCCCTATTCGCTTGCAGCGAATAGGGCTCTTGTGCGTATAAGCGACTATATTTGAAAAATGTGGCTGATACACCTTGTATTGCGGCATCTCTTACAAACTGTTACAATTTATGAAGCAGCGGAATCGAATTTATAAATGGCCCTTTCAATTTTGTGAGGATGGGCTCGGTTCCACCATCTGTGTTGCATGAAAGGGGTTAACCATGCTAGGACTTGTAAAGAAAATATTCGGAGACACCAACGATCGTGACGTTAAACGTCTCATGAAGACAGTCGATGTAATTAATGGATTGGAACCGGAATTTGTAAAGCTATCTGATGAACAGCTACAAGCAAAGACAGCAGAATTCCGTGCCCGTATTGAAAAAGGCGAAACTTTGGAAGAAATTCTTCCTGAGGCATTTGCAACCGTACGTGAAGCTTCCAAGCGGACACTTGGTATGCGGCATTTTGATGTGCAGTTGATTGGTGGTATGGCTCTGCATGAAGGCCGAATCTCCGAGATGAAGACTGGTGAAGGTAAGACACTAGTAGGTACATTGCCAGTGTATTTGAATGCTTTGCTAGGTAAAGGCGTACACGTAGTAACGGTCAATGACTATTTGGCTCAGCGCGACAGCGCACAAATGGCACAAATCTATAACTTCCTGGGCATGACGGTTGGGGTTAACCTGAGCGGTATGGACCATGCTGATAAACAAGCTGCTTATGCCTGCGATATTACGTATGGCACAAACAACGAATTTGGTTTTGATTATTTGCGTGACAACATGGTGCTTTATAAAGAGCAAATGGTTCAGCGCCCTCTGTATTTCTGTATTATTGATGAAGTGGACTCTATTCTTATTGATGAAGCACGTACACCTCTTATTATTTCCGGACAAGCTGAAAAGTCTACAGAATTGTATTTTTCAGCAGACCGTTTCGTGAAAAAGCTTAAGGCTGAAGAAGACTATACGGTTGATATTAAAGTGAAGTCTGTAGCCTTGACTGAAAAAGGTGTGGCTACTGCTGAGCGCGCTTTTGGTATTGAGAACTTGTATGATCACAGTCATGTAACTTTGAATCACCATATCGTCCAAGCCCTAAAAGCAAATGTAATTATGCGTCGTGACGTAGATTACGTTGTAAACGAGGGTGAGGTCGTTATTGTTGATGAATTTACAGGACGTCTAATGTCAGGTCGTCGCTATAGCGATGGGCTGCACCAAGCAATTGAAGCGAAGGAAGAAATCGAAGTACAGAATGAGAGTATGACGCTTGCAACGATCACATTCCAGAACTACTTCCGTATGTATCGTAAACTCGGTGGTATGACAGGTACAGCGAAGACTGAGGAAGAGGAGTTCAAGAAGATTTATGGTCTTGAAGTTCTTCAAGTTCCTACCAATAAGCCGAACAAGCGTGATGATATGCCGGATGTTGTCTACAAGAGTGAGAACGGTAAGTTCAAGGCTGTTGTGGAAGAAATTGTAGAGCGTCACAAAAAGAACCAGCCTGTGCTGGTTGGTACAGTGTCGATCGAGAATTCAGAGCTCGTGTCTGAAATGCTGAAGCGCAAAGGTGTTAGACACCAAGTGCTTAACGCGAAGCATCACGCTGCGGAAGCAGAAATCATTACCCATGCAGGTCAGCCAGGTACAGTTACGATTGCTACCAACATGGCTGGACGTGGTACGGACATCGTTCTGGGTGAAGGTGTGACAGATCTTGGAGGTCTGCATATCATTGGTACAGAGCGTCATGAATCGCGCCGGATTGATAACCAGCTGCGCGGTCGTGCGGGTCGTCAAGGTGACCCTGGTTCTACACAGTTCTACTTGTCGCTTGGCGATGAGCTCATGAAGCGTTTTGGTGCTGACAACGTTCTGACTATGATGGATCGTCTCGGATTCGAGGAAGATCAGCCGATTGAGAGCCGCATGATCACGCGTGCTGTAGAATCTGCTCAGAAACGTGTTGAAGGTAATAACTTTGATATCCGTAAAGTCGTATTGCAATATGATGACGTGATGAATCAACAGCGTGAAATTATTTATAAACAACGCCGTGAGATTCTGGAGTCCGATAATATTAAAGATATCGTGCTTGAAATGATCAAACCAGTAATTGAGCGTATCGTTCTCGCACACTGTAGCGATGATATTCCTGAGAACTGGGAACTGCAAGAAGTTGCTGATTACGTAAACAGCAAGCTGCTTGAAGAAGGTGCTTTGACCCGTGATATTCTATGGGGTAAGGAAGCAGAGGAGATCATTGAGTTCATTTTCGCACGTGTGCTTGAGAAATATGCTGCACGTGAAGAACGTCTGGGTGCAGAACTTGTTCGTGAATTCGAGAAGGTAATCGTTCTTCGTTCCGTAGATAGCAAATGGATGGATCATATTGATGCAATGGATCAATTGCGTCAAGGGATTCACTTGCGTGCTTACGGTGGTACGGATCCACTTCGTGAGTATCAATTCGAAGGCTTTGAGATGTTTAATACTATGACTGCTACGATTCAAGAAGAAGTAGCTACTTATATTATGAAGGCTCACATCGAGGCGAATCAGGAACGTCAATCCGTTATTGATGAAGACAAGATTTCTACAAACAGTGAACCTGTTGAGAAACGTCCGGTTCATGTTGAGGCTGTGACTGGCCGTAACGATCTTTGCCCTTGCGGAAGCGGCAAGAAGTACAAGAATTGCCACGGTCAAAACGCATAAGACAAACGTTTAGTAACGCTCATATTCAGGGGTTGAAGGTGTAAGTCTTTAACCCTGATCTACATGGGTATACTAACCATAAAGAGCGGCTGGGCCCGGGGGTATCCCCCGTTTACGGCCCAGTCGCTTTTTTGGATATTTAGTATTCGAGTGAATGTGGAATGGAGAGAAGGTTTGGAACTGGAGAAACGTAGTGTTCGCCTTTGTTTCCGGATTCCAACCGCGATGCGGTTATAAATTCAAGGAATCTGGAAACAACAGCGATCGGAAGTCCAATCCTTCTCGGAATGGCTAATCATTCACTCATTTACTAACTGTCCAATAGAGCAAAGACCGTAACAACCTATTTTGAAAGGTGAAGTGACCTATGATAGAACCAAATGTAAAGCAAGATCTACGTGAAATAGGCAAGAAACTAACTGACCTTAGGGGGTCTCTTTGACTTAGATCTTAAGCAAGAGATGATCTCTAACTTTGAAGAGAAAATGGCCGCTCCAGGATTCTGGGATAATAGTGAGCAAGCGCAAAGCGTAATTGCCGAGATGAACGCTGTGAAATCTTCCGTAGATCAATACGAGAAGCTTCAACAGGAATACGATGATGCTGCGATGATGGCAGAGCTTGCGGATGAAGAGGGCGATGAAGATCTAGCAACTGAAATTGGGGAGACGATTCGCAGCCTAGGCAGCAAAGTGGACGATTTCGAGCTGCAATTGCTGCTTAACCAACCGTATGACAAGTTAAATGCTATTCTTGAGCTTCATCCGGGTGCAGGCGGAACGGAGTCCCAAGACTGGGGACAAATGCTGCTGCGTATGTACACCCGTTGGGCTGAAAAACGAGGATTCAAGGTTGAGGTGCTGGACTACTTACCGGGTGATGAAGCGGGAATTAAGAGTGTCACACTACTTATTAAAGGCTTTAACGCCTACGGATATTTGAAAGCTGAGAAGGGTGTCCATCGACTAGTACGGATTTCTCCGTTTGACTCTTCGGGTAGACGCCATACCTCTTTTGTGTCCTGTGATGTCGTTCCGGAAATTACGGATGATGTAGAAGTTGAGATCCGTACGGAGGATCTGAAAATTGATACGTATCGGGCGAGCGGCGCGGGTGGACAGCATATCAATACCACGGACTCTGCGGTACGGATTACTCACTTGCCGTCGGGTGTGGTGGTAACCTGTCAGAACGAACGTTCACAGATCAAAAACCGTGAACAAGCTATGAAGATGCTGCGTTCCAAGCTCTATGAGCGTAAGCTGCAAGAACAGCAACAGCATTTAGATGAGATTCGCGGCGAGCAATCCGATATCGCTTGGGGCAGTCAGATTCGTTCCTATGTATTCCATCCGTATAATATGGTCAAGGATCATCGTACTTCCGTGGAAACAGGTAATGTGGGTGCAGTAATGGACGGAGACCTGGACGCATTCATTGATGGGTACTTGCGTAGCCAGATCAAGGTTGAGGCGGATTAAGGGATTTTTTCGGGAATATAGGAAAGTATAAGGTTACTCCATACTTTATCTCTATATTTTAGGGGGAACGGATACCATTCTTTGATATGGATGGAATAGCCGGTTCTTCTTACGTAGAGCAAGATGACACTTTAAGGAGCGCCATGAAATGCAAAAAATCAATTCTCGTAATAAACCCCCGCTGATTCCTCTGAATGGGCCTGTACGTCATGTGGTGGACACCACGCTTATTCTGATCGGTTCGCTAATCACGGCACTGGGTTTTAATCTTTTCTTTCTGCCTAATCATATAGCTTCTGGTGGTGTATCGGGTCTTTCTGTATTGGCTGAAGCTTGGTTTGGGGCTGAACCGGCATTTACGCAATGGGCACTTAATATTCCGCTGTTTGTGCTCGGAGTAATCTTCCTGGGTAAACAATACGGCGTTCGCTCGTTGCTCGGGAGCTTTGTACTGCCGCTATTTATCTTGTTGACAAAAGATTTACCTACGCCTACAACTAATCCACTTTTAGCCTCCATTTATGGCGGTATCTGTGTCGGGGTGGGACTTGGCGTTGTGTTCCGCGGACGGGGCTCGACAGGTGGACTTACGATTTTGGCGCAGATCATTCAAAAGATATCTGGTCTCAGCTTCTCGGTTTCCGTAGTATTGTTGGACGGGACGGTTATTGTACTGGCCGCGTTTATACTTGGTATGGAGCAGGCGCTGTATGCGCTGATCGGATTGTTTGTGACAGGTAAGGCCATTAACGCGATAGAGGTAGGCTTCCGTTATACGAAGGTTGCTTATATTATCTCGGACAAGACAGATGAAATATCTGCGGCGATATTAAATGATCTGGATCGTGGTCTGACAAAGCTGGATGCACATGGCGGGTATACGGGCGATGCACGTACTGTTCTGATGGTAGTGGTAGGTCAGAATGAAGTTTCGAGACTGAAGGCGATTGTCCAATCCGTAGATACAAGTGCATTTGTTATTATAACCGAAGCACATGAAGTGTTAGGCGAAGGGTTTAAAAGAGAAGCGTAATCTCCCCTAAGGTGGAGGCGACGCTTCTCTTTTTTTGTAAATAGGGTTATATTTAGGGATAATAAAGTTCACACAATGTGTTGTATTTATATTAATGTGGATGTATAATAATACATATTTCTAAGACGGCATGCATTATATTTAATATAATATTCATGATAAGCAGGAAGTGGGGATGACAGTGGAAGGTAAGCTGAGGGCGGCGATTGTTGGATCAACGGGTTATGGAGGCGTAGAGCTGATTCGGCTACTACAAAGTCATCCTAAAGTAGAGATTACTTCGGTAATTTCCTCATCTAGTGCAGGGGATGCGATAGAGGAAGGGTTTCCTCATTTGACAGGCATTATTGACCGAAAGCTGGATGGCGTTGATCCGGCGCAGATGGCTGATCGGGCGGATGTGGTTTTTACGGCTACGCCGTCTGGTGTAAGTGCAAAGCTGGTGCCGCAGCTGCTGGAAGCTGGACTTAAGGTAGTAGATCTATCCGGTGACTTCCGCTTGAAGGACGGCGCAGAGTATGAGCACTGGTATAAACATCCGGCTCCGGCTGATGAATATCTAGAGCAGGCTGTATACGGACTTTGCGAGGTGTTTGGAGAGCGTGCGGCTGGGGTTGATTTTATATCTAATCCAGGCTGTTATCCTACGGCTACACTTCTTGGACTAATTCCTGCAATTCAGGCAGGCTGGATTAAGCACGACAGTATTATTATTGATGCGAAATCAGGGGTTACCGGAGCAGGACGCGGAACGAGCTTGATGGTGCATTATGCAGAGATAAATGAGAACTTTAAAGCTTATAAAATAAATAAACATCAACATATACCAGAAATCGAGCAGACGCTCACGGAGATTGCTGGAGAAAAGGTAACCGTAACGTTCACCACACATCTCGTGCCAATGAATCGAGGAATAATGAGTACGATGTATGCAGGAATGACGGGCAATCATACGGAGCAGGATTTTGTGGATTTATATCGTGAATATTATGCGGGCAGACCCTATGTGAGGGTGCGCGATGTAGGTGTGATTCCAGCGACAAAAGAAGTTAGCGGCTCTAATTATTGTGATATCGGATTTGCGACAGATGCTCGTACAGGGCGGGTGACCATTGTCTCCGTCATAGATAACGTTGTAAAAGGTGCGGCAGGTCAGGCAATACAGAACCTTAATTTGATGATGGGATGGGAGGAAACCCTTGGCCTCGGTTACACACCTGTGTATCCATAAGGATCAGCGGTACAAATAACATGAGCGAGATTGAATTATTTACTGCCTTGGAAGGTGGAAGCATTACATCGCCTAAAGGATTTAAGTCCGGAGGACTGCACTGTGGATTGAAAAAAACAGACCGTAACGATCTCGGAGTGATTCTTTGTGAGGTTCCAGCTACGGCGGCGGCCGTCTATACGACGAATATTTTTCAGGCGGCTCCACTGAAGGTGACGCGGGAAAGTCTTGCGAATGGAACGTTGCAGGCGATAATCGTGAACAGCGGGAATGCCAATGCCTGCACAGGTGAACAAGGCGAAGCCGATGCTTATGAGATGCGCGCTGCTGCGGCTCAGCATTTGGGCGTAGAGCTTAATGATGTTGCTGTAGCTTCGACTGGTGTGATCGGCGAGCTGCTGAAGATGGACTGCGTACGGAGCGGGATTGCTGCACTGCCAGAGAAGCTGGACGGTGGGGCTGCTGGAGCGGAAGAATTCTGTCAGGCCATCCTTACCACGGATTTGGTCAAAAAAGAAATTGCCGTGAAGGTACTCGTCGGTGGCGTAGAAGTTACCATAGCTGGAGCCGCAAAGGGCTCCGGAATGATTCATCCTAACATGGCTACCATGCTCGGCTTTATGACTACGGATGCTGATATTTCAGCGGAGGATTTACACAGTCTGCTTCGTTCTGCTACGAACGTTACTTTTAATATGATTACAGTGGATGGAGATACAAGCACGAATGATATGCTAGTCTCGATGGCTAGTGGGCTTGCAGGTAATGAGAAGCTCACCCGATTGCATCCGGATTGGGACGCTTTTGCTGCTGGATTTACGTATGTCTGCCAGAGGCTTGCCAAAGCGATTGCTCGTGATGGAGAAGGTGCGACTCACCTTATCGAGGTTCAAGTGAATGGTGCTGTTCATGACGAAGCTGCTGCAGCGATTGCCAAGACAGTGGTGGGTTCTAGTCTAGTGAAATCTGCTATTTTTGGAGCAGATGCGAACTGGGGACGGATTATTGCTGCGGTTGGACGCGCGGGTGTTCCGGTATCGCCGGAGCGCGTAAACATTTCTTTAGGTGATATTGAGGTGCTACTGCACTCGAAGCCAGTTGTTTTTGATGAAGAGAAGGCTTTGGCTTATTTGCAAAAAAGTGAAACTGTGCTGATCACTGTAGATCTGCATGATGGAACCGGAAAAGCTACAGCCTGGGGCTGTGACCTAACTTACGATTATGTGCGTATTAACGCTGCATATCGTACCTAATTTGTGGCGTGCTTAAGCTCACAAGGGAAGGATACCGATCATATGACGCTAAATAGCGAGCTTGAACTTATAGATGCATTAGATGGTAGTGGATTGTTTGTGATGAAATGCGGCGGCAGTACGCTGGCTGCTCTTCCTGATTCTTTTTTCGAAGATTTACGAGATTTGCAGCAAGAAGGCGTTCAGCCTGTAATTGTTCATGGCGGAGGGCCAGCTATTTCAGAGAATCTAGCAAAACTGGGTATTGAAAGCAGCTTCGTGAATGGTCTGCGAGTAA
Organism: Paenibacillus etheri; assembly: GCF_001012825.1. GTDB lineage: Bacteria > Bacillota > Bacilli > Paenibacillales > Paenibacillaceae > Paenibacillus_AQ > Paenibacillus_AQ etheri. The sequence continues at coordinate 109,175 of NZ_LCZJ02000037.1, read as the reverse complement.
CCACCGAGGCAGTACTAGATGTCGTAGAGATGACTTTGGCAGGGAGTATTAACAAGGCGATTGTAAGGCGGATTCAAGGGAGTGGGGGTCTAGCTCTGGGGCTGTCTGGGATCGATGGGAATATGATTACTGCGAGACCCGTAGCTAATAGCGCTGAAGTAGGTTTGGTAGGAGAAGTAACGGAAGTGAAGGCTGATATCGTAACAGGGATTATTGGTATGGGATATATTCCTGTCATTGCACCGATCGGTGTAGATGCTGCAGGTCAGCGCTACAATATTAATGCAGATACAGCAGCAGGGGCAGTCGCTTCTTATGTAAAGTCTCCCCAAATGATTGTAGTCACAGATGTACCTGGCATCATGAGTACGGTGGAGGGTCAAAAGATTGTACTTCCATCCGTTACCGTACAGGAAATCGAAGCTTTAATTGAAAGTGGAGAAATCTACGGCGGCATGATCCCAAAAGTACGGGCAGCTATCGACTGCATTCAAGGCAGCGTTTCAGAGGTTATCATTGTGGATGGAAAAGAACCGCGGGTACTTAGTAGAGTCCTGCAAGGTGAAGCTATAGGCACACGTATTATTCGTTCGTAGAGTCATAGATGAATATAAATTAGAGGCGCAGCCTGGTACACAGGAGCAGCCGATGGGAGAGTGACTTAGAATGAGCAAGCTTACACAAGCGGAGTTGGATTCGCAAGCAGGCGCACAACAGACCGATACCGCAGGATCAGGTACACCGGATGTTGCAGCAGGCAAGCTAAGCGCGGTATTCCCTTCCTACGCCAGATATGATATCAGCTTAGTTAAAGGCAAGGGCACCTGGGTATGGGATGATAAGGGCAATAAGTATCTTGATTTCACAAGTGGATTAGCTGTGACCAGTCTAGGTCATGCTCCTGAAAAAGTCGGTGCGAAGCTGAAGGATCAGATTGATACGCTCTGGCATGTCTCGAACCTGTTCCATATTCCTGGACAGGACAGAGTTGCAAACCTTTTGACAGAGAATAGCTGCGCTGATCAAGTGTTTTTCTGCAATAGTGGGGCAGAGGCGAATGAGGCTGCTATTAAGCTGGCTCGTCGTTACCACCAGAAGATTAAAGGTGTGGATCGTTATGAGGTTATTACGTTTGAACAATCCTTCCATGGACGTACACTAGCCACACTGACAGCTACAGGTCAGCAAAAGGTAAAAGAAGGCTTCCTGCCACTTCCAGCAGGCTTTAAGACGGTACCCTTGCATGATCTGCCAGCGTTAGAAGCTGCTATCGGGGGTCATACCGCTGCTATTATGCTGGAGATGGTGCTTGCAGAGGGTGGCGTGCTTGAGGTAGAGCCTGAGTTCTTGAACGCTGTAGTGGCACTGTGCAAGAAACACGGATTGCTTCTGATTGTAGATGAGGTACAGACAGGTATGGGGCGTACAGGCAAGCTGTTCGCGCATCAGCATTATGGAATTGAACCAGATATTTTCACTTTGGCAAAGGGAATTGCTAGTGGGTTTCCAGCAGGCTTAATGCTTGGCAAAGGATATTTGCGTGATGCTTTCTCACCGGGCAGCCATGCGTCCACCTTCGGGGGAACACCGCTCGCAACAGCGGTTATGGCAGCGACGATTGAGACGATGCTGGAGGATGAGCTTCCACAGCGTGCCGAAGAAATGGGTAAGTATCTGACAGGTCTCTTGAAAGAGAAGCTGGCGGACTGTTCATTTGTGAAGGATATCCGTGGTAAAGGACTGCTGATCGGGATTGAATGTCAATCACCAGCGGGCGATATTGTTTTGGCTGGACAAAAGAAAGGCCTGTTGTTCGTGACAGCCGGTCCTAATGTCCTTCGCCTGCTGCCTAATCTATATGTAAGTAAAGAGGAGATCGACCAAGCGGTAGACATCGTCTCCGAACTCATTCATACTTATGCTAAACAAGCAAACGGGGAGGTAAGCTCATGAGTCAGGGCGTACAGAGTAACAAGCACACCATTGCGAAGCAACTGAAAGGCCGTGATTTACTGGAGCTGAACGATTACAGCCCGGAAGAAATCACGTATCTGATTGATTCGGCGATTGAGCTGAAGAAGAAGCAGAAGAATGGCGAAGAATTCCAGCCGCTGAAGGGGAAGACGATTGGTCTTATTTTTGAAAAATCCTCTACGCGTACGCGCGTGTCATTTGAAGTTGGAATGTATCAGCTGGGAGGGCATGCCCTTTTCTTGAGTAAAAATGATATCCAGCTTGGACGCGGTGAAACGGTTGGAGATACAGCACAAGTAATGTCTCGTTACCTCGACGGAATTATGATCCGTACCTTCGGCCATGACAAAGTAGAGGACCTAGCTCGTTATGCTTCTATTCCAGTAATCAACGGTCTGAGCGACCTGGCGCATCCTTGCCAAGTGCTGGCGGATTACCAGACCATTTATGAGCACAAAGGGAAGCTTAAAGGTCTGAAGCTGGCTTACATCGGCGATGGCAACAATATGGCTCATTCCTTAATGATTGGCGGGGCTAAGCTTGGCGTGGACGTATCTATCGCTGGACCGGAGGGTTATGAGCCGGATGCAGCGGTTGTAGCAGAAGCCCGTGAGATCGCTAAAGAAACCGGAGCGAAGATTGTGGTCACTTACAGCCCACAAGAAGCTGTGCAAAACGCCGACGTCATCTACACCGATGTTTGGGCTAGCATGGGCTTCGAAGAGGAGCAAAAGGCGCGTGAAGCGGCATTCAAGGACTATCAGGTCAATGATGAGCTTGTAAAAGGCGCGAAGAACAATTATCTCTTCCTGCACTGCCTGCCAGCTCACCGTGAAGAAGAGGTCAGTACAAGCGTGATTGACGGCCCTAACTCGGTCATCTTTGATCAGGCGGAGAACCGTCTGCATGCGCAAAAAGCTTTAATGGCTGCCCTAATGGGATAAGGAATCATAGAAAATTAGGATTGGAACTATATTGGTCTAAGATTATATAAAATACTATATAAGATGAACTTAATAAGTAGCGTTGGAATTCCGGTGCCGAGCAACGAAGTGAAAGTTTGGAACTGTAGGAGCGTTAGCGTTCGCCTTTATAATCAGATTTCATCTGCGAAGGTAGACTACAATCATAGAAATCTGATTATAACAGCGACCGGAAGTCCAAACATTTCACGTAGTTGCGCCTTATCACCGGAGTTCTATAAGCGCATTTTAGCGAATCTTATACCCCCCACACGAAAGGAAGTTGCGACACCATGGCTAAAGAAAAAATTGTACTCGCCTATTCCGGCGGACTAGATACATCCGTTATTTTGAAATGGCTTAAAGAAACTTATGACGCTGAGATCATTGCCTTCACTGCCGATATCGGCCAAAAGGAAGAGCTCGACGGTTTGGAGGAAAAAGCACTAGCAACCGGCGCATCGAAAGTATACATCGACGACCTTCGCGATGAATTCGCTAGCGATTTCATCTACCCAATGTTCCAATCCGGCGCGCTTTACGAAGGCCAATATTTGCTTGGAACTAGTATTGCTCGTCCGCTGATCGCTAAGCGCATGGTGGATATCGCCATCGCTGAAGGCGCAACGGCGATCGCGCACGGCGCAACAGGTAAAGGGAATGACCAAGTGCGTTTCGAGCTAGGCGTAGCTGCTCTGGCACCAAACATTAAGGTGATCGCACCTTGGCGTTTAGAAGAGTTCCGCAATCAATTCCCAGGTCGTGCGGAAATGATCGCTTATGCTGAAGCTAATGATATTCCGGTACAAGCATCTGCGGCGAAGCCGTATTCGATGGACCGTAACCTGCTGCACATCAGCTATGAGAGCGGCGTATTGGAAGATCCTTGGTTCGATCCAAGTGCACCAGAGAACAAAGGAATGTTCCTGCTGAGCAACGCTCCTGAGGATGCTCCGGATGAAGCGGAATATTTGGAACTCGATTTTGTTAAGGGAGACTGCGTAGCCCTTAATGGTGAGTCCTTATCACCACTTCAAGTGATGGAGAAACTGAATGAGCTAGGCGGTAAACACGGTATCGGACGGGTGGATATGGTTGAGAACCGTTTTGTCGGCATGAAGAGCCGTGGTGTGTATGAGACTCCAGGTGGAACAATCCTGTTCGTCGCTCATCGCAAAATGGAGTCCATCACAATGGACCGTGAAGTGATGAACCTGCGCGACAGCCTGATCACTCGTTACAGTACTTTGGTGTATAACGGTTTCTGGTTCGCACCAGAGCGTATTGCACTGCAAGCTCTTGTAACACAGAGCCAGCAAAATGTAACGGGGACTGTTCGTCTTAAACTGTACAAAGGCAACATCATCGGCGCTGGAGTGAAGAGCCCGGTTAGCCTGTACAATCCCGAAATTGCAACGATGGAAGCTGATCCTACACAAGCTTATGATCAAGGGGATGCAACTGGTTTTATCCACTTGAACGCATTGCGCCTTAAAGTTTCTACAGGTGTAAATGGAGCTTCGAAATAGAACGATAACATAAACTTAAACGGGCAACCCCGAAGGCCGTTCCTCCCGTCAGGATAGGAGCGGCCCTCTGGCGTCCAAGAGGAGGAAACTACAAGTGAGCAAGCTTTGGGGCGGACGGTTTACTAAAGGAACAAACAAGCTGGTGGAGGAATATACAGCTTCCATTGGATTTGATAAGGCTTTGGCCAAAGAAGATGTGCAAGGCAGTCTGGCGCATGTCACAATGCTGGGCAAATGCGGAATTCTTCCACAAGAAGATGTGGAGACGATTAAGCAAGGTCTGAACAAAGTATTGGATAAGGTTAACGCTGGAGAGGTTGTTTTCTCCGTAGCGGATGAAGACATCCATATGAATATTGAAAAACATCTGATCGAGGAAATTGGCCCAGTCGGTGGTAAACTGCACACAGGACGTAGTCGTAACGATCAAGTGGCAACGGACATGCACCTTTACTTACGGGGCCGTGTAGTTGAGCTAGTTAGCTTGCTGCATGAATTGCAGGAAGCTTTGATCGAACAAGCAAAAGACAACGTGGAGACCATCATCCCTGGCTATACGCATTTGCAGCGGGCACAGCCGATCCTGTTTGCTCACCACTTGTTGGCTTATGTCTCCATGTTCCGCCGCGATGCGGAGCGTTTGACGGACAGCTACAAGCGGATCAATGTGTTGCCACTCGGAGCAGGAGCGCTTGCGGGAACGACCTTCCCGATTGACCGCCATTTTGTAGCGGAGCAATTGGGCTTTGATAGTGTGTACGAGAACAGTCTAGATGCTGTCAGCGATCGTGATTTCATCGTTGAGTTCCTGGCAAATGCAGCGCTTGTGATGACACATCTGTCCAGACTCAGTGAGGAATTGGTACTGTGGAGCAGCACAGAGTTTAGTTTCGTGGAGCTGGATGATGCTTTCTGCACAGGTAGCAGCATTATGCCGCAGAAGAAGAACCCGGATGTACCCGAACTGGTACGGGGCAAAACAGGCCGCGTATACGGCAACCTGATTGGCTTGCTGACGGTGCTCAAATCACTGCCACTGGCGTACAACAAGGATATGCAGGAAGACAAAGAAGGCATGTTCGATACCGTTACTACGCTGACTGGTGCACTGCAATTGTTCGCGCCGATGATCTCCACCATGAAGGTGAACAAGGGACGTATGCGTGAAGCCGTAAACACGGATTTCTCGAATGCTACTGACATCGCCGACTTCTTGGTAGGCAAAGGTCTTCCTTTCCGCCAAGCACATGAAGTAATCGGAAAAACAGTGCTCTATTGCATCAACGAAGGCAAGTTCCTGTTAGATCTGACACTGGAAGAGTTCAAGCAATTCTCACCGCTGTTTGACGAGAATATCTATGCTGTTCTTCAACCGGAAGCTGTAGTTAACGCTCGTAACGTTTATGGTGGCACAGCTACTGTTCAGGTGAAGGCTGCGATTGAACGCGCGGAGCAGGCACTACACGAAGCTAATGAATGGGTTGTAAAACACGGCGACGCTATATTGTAAGCCGTATAAATATCAAATCTCGCCTCAAACCTTAATAGGTGGCAGGCGGGATTTTTTTATTGTATAGGAAGTTAAACATTACAATAATAAGTGGATAACTCCGATGAAAAAAAGGTAGATGAATCTGGCTTGTACGTTCAATTACGGGTGGCGTTTGATGATGAGGAAACTACGGATCTGGAGCCGGAACATTACGATACATTGCAGTTTGTACAATGGAAAACGCCCTTTTCGCTCCATAAAAAATCGTCTAATGCACTTTGTGCAATCAAATTACCAGAAATGTGCTATAAATGGTCATTTTTCATAGATTGATTGTACAAACTACAACAGAACTACAACTCAGCACGATTTTAAGAAGTTCTGTTGCACAAAATACAACGACCAACAAAAATGCGCAAGACCACTAAGCATTTTGGTGTTCAGAGGGAAAAGTAACGGTACAAACCACTTACTAAACTGTAAGCAGACTCAGATGGATCTATTTGAACATTTAAGCCTTTTTGAGCGAGTTGCGGGCCTGAGAGACTTTATTCATCAAAAACAGGGGCAATATCAGGTTTAGAGCTACTGTTTTTTTTATCTAAATGGGCGGCTCTAATTACACACAACTGGATTCGCAGTGTTCTTTACGGTTATCCTTAGATTAGGGATAGGAGGGTTCGTAAGTATGAACAGAGAGCAAATCCTAAATGAGCTTAGATCGGAATTAAATGTGGGCAATCATATTATTGGAGTAGCCACAGGTGCGGGAATAACGGCAAAGTATGCGAAGCAGGGTGGAGCAGACTTTCTTCTGATGTTAAACTCGGGTAAATTCCGGCAGATGGGGAGGAGCTCTCTCGCTGGGATTTTGCCATTTTGCAATAGTAATGATATGGTAATGGACTTTGCATCTAGAGAGATCATACCTTTGGTAAGGGATATTCCTATTATTTTTGGACTCAATGCAACTGATCCGACAAAAGATATGGAAACCTACATTAGTGAGATAAAGAATAAGGGATTTTCCGGGATCAATAATTACCCCACGGTTGGATTAATAGATGGTCAATTTGGTGAAGCGCTTGAAGAAGAAGGGAATGGTTATCTACTTGAAGTAGAAGCTATAAGAATTGCCCATGAAAAAGGTTTGTTTACCATAGCCTTCGTATTTGATGAAACCCAAGCAGTTCAGATGATCGAGGCTGGAGCGGATATTATTTGTGTACATTTAGGCTTAACCGAAGGGGGATTATTAGGAGCCAAAAAGGTATTCTCTCTGGAAGCTGCCAAGGCTAAGGCGGACAAGATTTTTAATACATGCAATGCGCTAAAGCCTGATTTAATTAAATTGGTTTATGGGGGTCCTGTGAAAACGCCAATTGATGTGCAGTATATGTACAGTAATAATCAAAACTTGATGGGGTATATCGGGGGCTCTGCTTTTGAAAGAATTCCATCGGAGAAGTCGATTACGAATATAACCAAAGCCTTTAAAGTGTCGGGGACGCTGGATGAAGATGATTTTATGGTCAAAATGTTAGACGGTATCACCAAGCACTATGATTATGTTGAATTTGTAAAAGTATACGTAGCTCAAAATTATATGAATGAGATTTTGTTTGCAGATTTAGCTAAGGTGGCCCATGTATCCCGAAGTTACTTAAGTAGCTTGTTTACCAAAAAAGTAGGCTGCAGCTTCCAAACGTATCTCGTGCAATTTCGGATGGATAAGGCAGCGGAAATATTACATAGAGACCATATCCAGTTATCTGAGCTAGCGCCATTAGTTGGATACCAGGATTATGCGCAGTTTAGCAAAATGTTTAAGAAGTATAAAGGGTATTCTCCTAAACAATATAAATCTAACATAAACACAAAAACATAAGACATAAAAGCGTTTTCATCCATAAATCAAAGAAGTATGATTAACTCATAAGTTGATCATGCTTTTTTGTTGCAGATATCTGAAGGGGAGGTTGAAGAAATGAAGACGATTGCCATTGCCGGAACTTTTGACACCAAGGGTGAAGAATATCTCTACATTAAAAATTTGCTGGAAAGCTTGGAGCTAGGTACGTTTACGATTCATACGGGTGTATTTGAGCCCACTTTTACACCGGATATCTCCAACAGAGAAGTAGCAGCAGCTGCGGGTGTAAGTATAGATGAGCTCGTTGCCAAGAAGGATAGAGCACTAGCAACAGAATTATTAGCCAAAGGTATGGAAAAATTAGTACCTGAATTATATAAACAAGGCAAATTTGATGGGATTATCTCCTTTGGGGGCACTGGAGGGACTTCACTTGTAACCCCTGGTATGCGGGCATTGCCTATTGGTGTACCTAAAGTGATGGTTTCGACCGTAGCTTCAGGGAATACTGCTCCATATGTAGGCACTAGTGATATTGTCATGATGCCATCTGTAGTAGATGTTGCAGGACTGAACTCCATTTCAACAAAGATTTTTACCAATGCAGCCTTCGCCATCGCCGGTATGCTTAAATTTGAGAATAAACAAGTGATAGAGAAAAAACCATTAGTAGCTACAACAATGTTTGGGGTAACAACCCCCTGTGTGACAGCGGCCCGTAATTATCTTGAAGCTAGAGGATATGAAGTGCTTGTATTCCATGCAACAGGTGTAGGTGGGCAGTCCATGGAAGCGCTAATCGAGGCTGGTTTTATTGAAGGCGTATTGGATCTGACCACAACAGAATGGGCGGACGAAATTATTGGTGGCGTGCTAAATGCTGGACCTCACCGGTTAGAAGCTGCTGGAAAACATCATATTCCACAGGTTGTATCGGTAGGCGCGCTTGATATGTGCAACTTTGGCCCTTATGATACGGTACCCGAGAAATTTGCTGGACATAAGTTCTATAAGCATAACCCTACAGTTACTTTGATGAGAACAACGGTAGAAGAAAATGAAGCTATCGGCAAAAAGCTTGTCGAGAAATTAAATATGGCCAAAGAGAAAACGGTATTAATGTTGCCTCTTAAAGGGATATCCGGCATTGATGTTGCAGGGGAAGCTTTTTATGGCGTAGAGGAAGATCAAATGTTATTTGATACCTTGAGAAATGGTGTGAACAGAAATGTTGTCGAGGTTATCGAAATGGATTGTGCCATTAATGATGTAGAGTTTGCAGAAGCAGCAGCGCAGAAGCTAATAGATCTCATGAGCAATAACACTAACACAGAACATTTAAATAATGATGGAGGCGTTACACATGAACAAAAATACAAGAACAGAAATCATGGCGAAGTTTAGAGAAGAAGTGGCAAATGGAAAGATTCTTTTAGGTGTTGGGGCTGGTACAGGGATTACTGCAAAAAGCAGTGAAGCTGGCGGAGCGGATATGCTGATTGTTTATAATTCAGGAAGATACAGAATGGCAGGTCGTGGATCACTCGCGGGGTTATTATCTTATGGTGATGCCAACCAAATCGTAGTCGAAATGGGCTCTGAGGTATTACCTGTTGTGAAAAATACTCCCGTATTAGCAGGCGTATGTGGAACGGACCCTTTTAGAGTGATGGAGGTTTATTTGAAACAACTTAAGGAACAAGGTTTCAGTGGTGTGCAAAACTTCCCAACCGTTGGTTTGATCGATGGTGTATTCAGACAGAACCTGGAAGAGACAGGGATGGGATATGGTTTAGAAGTAGATATGATTAGAGCAGCGCATGAATTGGATATGCTCACCACTCCTTACGTATTTGATCCTGAGCAAGCTAAAGCTATGGCAGAAGCAGGCGCAGATATTTTGGTGGCACATATGGGCTTGACTACCAAAGGTACAATTGGAGCTAAGACAGCTCTTACATTGGACGATTGTGTAGAAAGAATTGAAGCGATTATTAAAGCGGGGAAAGCAGTAAATCCCGATATTATGGTGATTTGCCACGGTGGACCGATTGCTGAGCCAGAGGATGCGGCGTATGTAATTGAACGGACAGAAGGTATAGATGGATTCTTTGGTGCATCCAGTATTGAGAGATTTGCTGCTGAAAAAGGGATTACGGAACAGACAGGATTATTTAAAAAAATCACCAAACAAGCATAAATGCCTTCGGCGTCCTTATAAGGACGGTAAGCAATTAAGCGAGAAATAAAAGGATAAAGTAGTGTGAAACGTATACTTTATCCTTTTATTTTAAAAGAACCCTCCGAAGAGGGCGATCTGCATAGAACAGATATTAAGGTGTAGCTTATGGCTGCACCTTTTTGTTGTCTATAAGAAGAAGCTAGTTATTACTCAACGGCAGCCAAGCCAATATATCGCGGATTTTGGCATCCCAATAGCCCCATTCATGGTTGCCAGGACCTTCATCGTAGGTGAAATCAAGGGAGGTTGCTCGGCATGCATCGCGGAATTTCAAGTTATCTGTGTACAGGAAATCTTCTGTGCCACAGCATTGATACAGCGCTGGTTTCGGTCCCGTGGAGCGGTTCACTTCCTCAAGCAGCCATAGAAGGTCTTCGGGCGTTCCGGCGATATCTTCTGTTCCGAAGATCATCTCATATTCTTTGCTTTTGACGGTAGGATCTTCCTCATTTAAAAAACGATGCGCCATATCAAGTGCTCCCGACAAACTTGCTGCTGCTGCAAAAGATTCCGGTTTACCTAGTCCCAGCTTAATTGCCCCGTAACCACCCATCGACAACCCTGCTACAAAGTTATCCTCACGTTTATCTGACAGCGGGAAGAACGAGCGCGCAAGCATCGGCAACTCTTCACTAATAAAGGTCCAATAACGGCCGCCAACCGCCATATCCGTGTAGAAACTGCGATGCACATTCGGCATTACTACAGCTATTCCCATCTCAGCTACATACCGTTCTATGGAAGTCCGGCGAAGCCAGATCGAATCATCGTCTGACAAACCGTGCAGCAAATACAGCGTAGGGTGAAGTTCGCCTCTAGTTACGTTGCTCATCCCGATTTGTGTGGTTGTTTTTTGTGGCAAAATTACAGTCATTGAGGTATTCAATCCTAGCACTTCCGAATAAAATTTGCACTCTATTAAAGCCATTTTATCCATCCCCTCTCTTTCCAAATGATAGCATAGAGTAAAAGTGAGAGATATTGTAGAAATATCTGAATTATTAGGGCTTTGAGGATTGCTGTAGCTGGATATGAGAGAATATAATGGAAGTAGAAAATTAAGGAAAAAGCGTGCAAATATGAAAGCATTCTCATAGGCGGGAGGCAAAAAGTAGGATGAAATCAGGCCTAAAGCAGGAAAAAGGATTTACATTGATCGAGGTGCTGGCCGCTATTGTGATCTTATCGATATTTTCACTGGTACTTACGTCTTACTTTACAAACGCCATGAGTTACTCTAAATCGAATCAAAACAAAACGATTATGGTCAATCTGGCGCGGAACGCGCTGTTTTATGTGGAGAAGCAGGATTTTGAGAAGATGAAGGATTATTTCATTACGAAGGGCAACGATGCGATAGAGGCATCGAAATGCAAACAGGATACAGCGGAATCTCCGAAATGCGATGATTACATAGTGCTTGTACAAGATACAGAAACCTTAAGCCAAGTCTTAAACCCTGCTATCAATGGGGTAAACTATCAAATAGAAATTGAATATCAGCGTGATCTACATAATCAAAGCTTAAACTCTAGTGATCCGGAGAAACAGAAGATGGCAGCATATTTGTTGCCAGTGTTGGTCAAAGTCAGCAGAGCGGATTCTTCCGGAGGACCCCAAAGTGAACCTGTTGTGGAGGGATACATTACCGATGAAAAAATTCGTTAACCTTCTCCGCAGGGAGGGTGGATTTACTTTAGTGGAGCTAATTGTAGCCCTATCGTTGTTTACAGTTGCCGCAGGAATTATTTCAGGGATAACGATGTTAGGCTTACGCAGCTATCATAAAATATCGATTGAAAATTCTTTGCGGGATGAAGGGGATTTGTTAATGTCCACAATAATTACAGAGTTGTATACCTTTGCGCCTGATAAGGTTACCCCAACGTTGATCCAAAATGCTGATAAGACCCAGATTATTGATAGCTTCATTACGTTAGAGCGCCAGGACGGCACCAAATCTCGGATTCGTATTGCTAATGGCATTCTTACGATAGCTCCACCCGATGTGATAGACCCTTCAGCGGACACAAGAACTAAGATTACATCTAGGTTAGCACAAGGTTCTGCCATTACTCTAGATTGTCAGAATAGCATTCCTTGTGATAGTGGTCTGATATCGATAGATTTATCGCTAGTTCAGAGCTACAACGGAAGGGATTACCCATTGGAGCTGAAAAGCAAATTCGGATTCTAGGAGGAGTAGGAGGGATGAGGAATAACGAAAGAGGATCAGCCCTAGTACTAGTTATGTTTGTTGCTCTTCTACTTACTATACTCGGACTAGCTGTGCTTGGGGCAACGATGGGCGGGGCACAACGAACGGAAACCAGAGAGAACGATGTGCAAAGTTTACACCTTGCGCAGAAGGGGCTGGATGAAGCGGTCGCTTATATACAGACGAAGCTGGATGGACGAAAGGATATCGATCCTGATCATATGGAAGATGAGATTAAGGATATTGTCGAAGAGGTCACGAACAAAATTGTTGGAGTCAGTAATGGTGTAAGTACAAAGCTAACTGGAGCTATTGGCAAGATCAAAAGTATTACGTACGAGGAACAAAGTGTGGAAAAATATAAATATTATATCAATATTTCCGCCGAAGCTGCAGTCAATGGCGTTCAAAGAGAGTTGAGGCAGAAAATAGTCATTGATACATACCCCGACTTCTTGAAGTATGCATTTGGTTCGGAGGCAACCTTGACACTAAACGGAGCGCCAATACTCCACGGAAATATATATGCAGGTCAAGAATTGAACGTCAGGGATACCGCATTATATACATACAAAGGATTGGCTCCCCCTGAAATAAAGACCCAATATCCCAGAGTGGAATTATTGAAGGGTGTAACCGGTGCAACTTCTACGGAACCTCCTCCTGAAGTACATGTGCAATCACTTGAAAGTATTAAATATTCTGGGAATGGTGTTGTAGATGCAGTAGTAAATAAAAATAATGCATCCATTATCCTTCCTAATATTCTAGGTGTTAATAAAGAACAGGTGTTCATCAAACCACAAAAAAAATTCATTCAGATCAATGTGGAGGAGTCCTTTTTTGATAAAGTGGAGGAAGCGACAGGTAGGGCCGGGTCGAAGTCTGAAATTAAGCAAGCTTTTGAACAGAAACGATTAGGTGATTATTTATCCTCAAGATTAACTAATCTACCCGATGCTAATCCACCCATCGCTGAACCAGTACTTCCAAACAATCCAACAGAAGAACAAAAAGATATATACAAACTAGAATATAGCGAATACTTAGAAAAAGTAAAAGAACATCAGAATAAATTATTAAAAGCTCGGGAAGAATCGGCAATCTATAATGGCAATCTATTAATTGACGGAATTGATTACCAGCAATTAACGTTTAGTGATGATGCTAAAGCCGGTACTTTGCCTAACAAGCCCAAATGGCTCATTGTAAATGGTGATCTGGAGATAAATAACTATAGTTCAGAGAACACTAACTTTTTGGAGATCCAAGCGAACATTCTGGTTACAGGTAACGTCATTATTAAAGGCCAAGTGCAATTCAATTCCACTATGTTTGTTCTGGGACAAACGACTGTAGAGGATGCAGTAATTCGAGGATTAGGCGATAAGGAACTAGTTCTTATCTCTAAAGGTAATGTGCTCATTAACCGAATTGATGCATTTAGGAATGAAACAGCGCAAATGAAAGCTTTTTTTTACACGGATAATGATGCTGATCTATACGGTGTAGGTTCAATCTTTTGGTTAAATGGGGGTTTTTTCGCAAAAGGCAATCTTACAGTCAATGCAGTGCTTGGCAAAGTAAAAGAACCGTTAGATCCGGCATTAGGTTTTGATTTCGAAAATCAGGATGAGAATCGTTATACTTTGGGTCACCGATTTCGCATCGATTATAATCAGGAGATTTTCACCCACCAGCAGTCTAGTCTACCTCGTGTGCAGCAGATCAATGTAACCGTAGGACCTCTGGAGCTTGTAAGTCATTAAGATTAGTGAAAATAGGGTATCCCTAAGCGATGGCTTAGGGATACCCTATTTTCATGTGTGATACTTGTTAAATATAAGAATTTAGTATCGATCCCCATTTGGGGAAGAGTCCGTTACCTTGACTGTGATCTTAGCTGTTACTGGTGTTTTACCAGCAATTCCAGAATCATAGGTCACTGTAATGATGGTTGAGCCTTTTTTGACACCTGTAACGGTTCCTCTGATTTTTGCATCATCTCCATTATCGACGCTAGCAATTCCTGGGGCCTTACTTTCCCAACTTAGGTTATTTATGATTTGATCTAACGATATGGAGGTTGGGAACGGCCATAAGATTGAAGTTAGCGGGAAGGTCTTGCCTACCTCTAAAGTAATGGACTGATCCCGGAATCTTAATCCAGTTAAATCAACGATGTTAACGATGTGTTTTGAACTTATTATGTCATTGGACGAAACCTCAATCTGAAGTCCTTCTTGAGCCTTGGCACCTGCATTCAATTTAACGGTGGATCCATCTTCTGAAGGTGCGAGACTAGCAAATGTATCGGCATCATCGGGTTGGACAAATTTCCAGCTCAGTTGCGCAGCATCCGCATCTTGAGGTCCTTTAATTGATTTTAGATTAATTTGCCCCCCTACCATTACAGTTGTTGGACCTTCAATCGACAGTGACTTTAGCGGGTTAGTGATTACTATGGTTTTCTTTTGGGTAATTGGCACCGGATTACTAGAATTTACAGTAAGGCTTACTAGGTATTCTCCTGACTGTGTAGCACTGAATACCTTTTTGGTGTCATCACCTGGGTAGTCTGGATTGGTATTAATTACAGCAGTGCTTGCTCCAGAGGTGACATTGATGACGGACCAGGTATAGGTTATATTGGCCTCTGGTCCCTGATTATTTAGATTGTCTTGCACATAGATAGCACTTAAAGGAATAGAATCGTTAACTTCACCAGTCTCATCTCCATCAATCGTTAAGGATCGTGGAGTTCGCTCAGCTACCGTTATGGTTGCTGTAGCCTGTTTGCCGCTACCATCTAGTGCAGCTACATGGACTGTCGCTGTGCCTTTGGCGAGACCTGTGATGTAACCACTGCTTGAATCCAACTGTACATAATTAGTATCGGTAGTTGCCCACAAAAACGCCTGATCAGGGATATCTGATGGCACGACTGTTGGAATTAAACGCATTCCTTCTCCGACATAGATGGTTCTGCTTTCTAATTGTAGAGCCTTAATTTTATATTCGGCTGTAAAGGTTAAGGTCTCAAACGAAATCGTAGTACGCGCTAAATTAGCTGATGGAGGATCTGTCGGCGCTGGGACAGGTAGCGGATAGATTTCCGCTGGTAGGTTACCAGTAAAAGGATAATGGAATAAAGTCGCTGAACTCATAGTCATTGAAGCTCCAATGATTGTTCCATACACCTGTCCTCCATCGAATGTTATGGCAGACCGTGGTGCTAGAATGGTTCCGTATACGTTGGCTTGAGATATCCTAAGCTTTGCAAAACTTTCAGAAGTAGACTTAGGAAAGTTGAATAGCACACGGCTTCCGTCATCTCCGAGTGGGAAATGTAAGAACTGCTCAGTATCTTTATCATCTTTCACATTAACAATTACCGTTGATCCTGCTGGAACATTAAGTCTTGAACTCGTAAATTTGCTAAGGTCGGCGACTTTAATATCAAAGATGTTAATGGATGAGTTACCTGATAAGGTGATTGATCCGTATCCATCTGGAATCGCCGAACCGTTGGCAGGCAACTTAGCAATGGCATCTGAGAGTCCACGGAAATAATCTCCATACTTACTGAAATCTAAAAGAGTTCCTTGTATTGGCTTACCATCTTGAATAGAACCATTTTTTAGATTCAGAACTTTTCCAGCATACAATACGTTTCCGTAAACTGTACCTTCAGGAAGATTAACATCTCCACCCGTGACAATACCGTATGGGACACTGCCTTTGTATCGTCCATTTACATCAATACCAGCGTTGTTGAAGTTGACTGTGCCCCCCGATGCTATTGGCCCCATGATAGTTCCTCCACGAAGTGAGGTTGTCTGAAGGATAAATGCGTTGTATTCATTAATGATTCCCAGCGGCGGCAATGTTGCATGAATATCGACATAAGTTAGCTTGGAATCATTTAAAGTATAAGTCTGGGACTGAGTCGGAGTAACCGTAATTTGGAACGTTATGGGTTGCTCAGAGTCAGGTTTATAGATCTGTTTGCCATTCTCCGTCTTTAATGAATAAGTTATGTTACTTAGATTCCGTGTCAATCTATATCCGCTAGTCACATTCCCCGTGACAATCGTATCGACAGGTAGTTCTCCTGAAATCTCTAGGTTAGGTGGAAGGTTCTCGGTGAATACAATATCCGATATCAGTTGTGTGTTGTAGGCCTGATTGGCGGTGCTGACGTTTTCAAAAGGTACAGGTTTTGGTGTAATGGAATAACTAAGGGTGACCGGTTCACCCTTTTCTACTTTACCATTCACAACATTCTGAGAGAGAGAGCGTGTTACACTCAAATTGGTGTTCGACGGCAGGACATTTACTCTGATGGTTTTACTTGAGAGAGCTCCGTTTTGGTCCCATGCGTTAATTTCGATGTCGAGTTCGCCCCCATTTGGAAGCGGATTTTTAACCGTTCTATATATACTTTGCCCTGATTTAATGCTCGTTCTACTCATTTCAATGTCGGTAAAATACGTGCTCCCATTTTTAAAGCGAATTTCAGTTGTCAGATCACGATCATTAAAGTCCAAGTCAGTTACAGTATAGTCGACTAGTATTGTGTTTTGATAAGAAGGAACCGATGAGCCATTAGTTGGTGTATGCACCGTGATCTCTGGAGCATGATTGGCACCAATAAAAGCACGATACATGGTATTAACGAACAATTGTTGTTCCCAGACAGGGAATCTACTGAGAGAGCTCGGGATATCACTAACTCCAAAAAAGTGACCTGTGCCTGAGTAGGTAATGTTTCCCTTCGAATAGGTGTAATATTGATTCCAGCTATCTTCGGTGTCGCGCTGGTATTTATTATATTCTCCATTTGGTTTAATTGAGGTGCCTTCAGGCATACTCTCAATGTTATACCAGGAGACCACCTCAGGATCTCCCAGATTAAGCGTAAAGTACTGGTTATGTGTCGGTGCAATTTGTGGTTGAATGATATCGACCTGCTTGTTGTTGGCGTCCCTCTTGCTCAGATAAAAGGGATATTGCATTAAAAGTCCATCATTCACCGGCTTAACCTTGGTGGAAAGATTGATGGCATTATGGCCTAAGTTGGTCTCAGGATTCATCTGACCGGTAATCCCCATGAAATTATTGATCCAGTTCTTTTTATTTGCATCTAAATTAATGATGGTATCGTGAGTGAACAAGGCGCTTTGCTTGAAGGTACCAGTGAATTGTGTAATCGCGTTGGTTGCATTAGTGTTTAAGTTGGATTTCTTATAGTATTCGTCGACAAAACCAAAGATGAGCATGTCATAGGTGCCGTTTAATCCGTAGCTTTGTGTTGCAGCATATTTTTCATTCACATATGTGTTAAATTGAGTCATAGTTTTGACCGCTATATGAAGTTGATAATCAGTTGTATTCAAAAACAGAGGATCCATATTACTAGTGTTCAGGAGGCTGCTTTCCGATAGAGTGTCAGGCATAACCTGAAGAATATTTACGATGGTCTTCTCTCCGCGATAACGAATTACGCCGCTGTCAAAATCCTTTAATTGCGAATTATGATAATCATTGATTTCTAGCTTCCAGTAGAGTAATCCGGAGTACGTTTTTGGCAAAGTGTATTCGATAGTTCCACTGGATGTATTAAGCTCTGTTTCAGCAACGACCTGTTTTTCTCCCATTTTGATGGACTTATCAAGACCGATATATAGTTTGACTGAGAGCGGAGAGCTTAATATTCTAGGTGCGTTGGTAACATTGAAATTAAAAGAAAGCTTCTCCCCAGGAACATAGATTTTACTATTAGCTACATTAGGGTCATAGTCAGGTATTTTGTTCGTAATTTGAAGACGGGGGCGTTTTTTTAAGTCGTTTATGTATGTAGAGTTCTGTTTTTTTAAATCATCAAAGATATTTGCGAGTTCGGTATCATCTACAAACTTAACCTTTGGTGCGGTGGTGGAAAGACGGTAACTATTAAAAGAGCTGTACAGTATACCTCGCTTATCTTGAGGTTTTTTATCTTTGTCTTTAAAGGGCTGACTATGAAAGAAAACATATAACCCCTTGTTGATAAATTCCTTCGTTATTTGATCTGCCTTCAGCTGAGTGATATCGTTCTTCATGCTTTTGGTGTCTAGTGCCCTAGCTCTATTCTCCTCTGAGGCTGGTCTCTGATCACTCACCTGTGCAGGATTGTAATTCCCCTTCCCGATATAAACCGCATCATATCTCCCGTCCAGATCATCCCGCAGCGCCACAAAGCGCTTCATACTCATCGTATCAATCGTCAGGTTAGATATTCCCGTTTTTAGAGACGTAAGCTCACTAACCCCACTCTCCGTAACCTCCAGCATCCGAATTTGGTAATCATTTGAACTGGCTTCGACATTCATGAAGTGATCTTTGAGTGGTAGAACAAGCAGAAGGAGAAGCAGAATGGACACTGTAATAAGATAGATCCTTTTGTTGCTGGCAAATTTCATGGTCATCTCTCCCTGATTGTTAACTATTGACAGATATGGTCGCATTAGAGGTCATATATGCTAGTTTACGACAGCTTTTTCAGCTGATTTCATTGTAAAATTATCCAATCTATGTTATATACATTCTAGGACATTAAGCATTGATAGACAACATAAATCTATTGAAATATACCTATAAATTTATTACTAAAGTCCCAAGTCTATTGAAAAATACGCTAGTTTGACAAATTTGATGGATCCGTAATTATGGAAAAAATATTTTTCGTATTTTGCAGAAATAAAAATGGTAATTTACCTTCTGTTTATTCCCCGTATTATCCATTATTAAGGTCGGCATAAAGGTATAACCAATAACGGCATATGGAGCTGAACGGACATGGCCATCGTGAAAAAGAGACTTGGAGATTTGCTGGTAGAAAATAATATTATTTCGCAGGAACAGCTGCTTGAAGCACTTGCGGAACAGCGTAAGAGCAAGCGTAAGCTTGGCGATCTGCTAATCTCTCAAGGCTATATCACGGAGCAGCAGCTGATTGAAGTACTTGAATTCCAGCTCGGCATTCCGCATGTCAGTTTATTTAAATACCAGATTGATCCTGCGATTACGCAGATTATTCCTGAAAGTATGGCTAAGCGTTATCAAGTACTTCCCTTCTTAAAAGAAGGCGGTAAGCTGATGGTTGCGATGGCCGATCCGCTGGATTATTTTGCGATAGAAGATTTGCGAATGAGTACAGGGTTCCGGATCGAACCTGCTATTTCTACCAGAGATGAGCTGCAGCGGGCGATTGCTCGTCATTATGGGATGCGTGATTCTATGAATCAAATGCTAGTAGAGCTCCCGACACAAGAAGAAATAGAAGAAACGGAGATTACAGACGAGGATTCTCCAATTGTTCGTTTGGTCAATCAGATGATTCAGCAGGCTGTTGCTCTACGGGCATCTGATATACATATGGATCCAGGTGAGAATAATCTAACGATCCGCTACCGCATTGATGGAACCTTACGGACAGAGCGGATTATTCCTAAGCAGATGCAGGGCTTTATCACCGCTCGTCTGAAAATAATGGCCCGACTGAATATCGCAGAACGACGTTTGCCACAAGACGGCCGAATCAAGATGCAGTTCGATTACAAAATGGTAGATATTCGTGTGTCCTCATTGCCGACGATGCACGGAGAGAAGATTGTACTGCGGTTGCTAGATTTGAGTACTGGGGTTAAATCTGTAGATGCTTTGGGATTCAGTGAGGGGAATGCGGAAGCTTTTAAGGAAATGATCGCGCGTCCTTATGGAATTCTACTAATCACTGGACCTACAGGTAGCGGAAAAACAACGACTTTATATTCAGCGCTGAATCAACTCAATGTAGAAAGTGCAAATATTATCACGGTGGAAGATCCGGTGGAATACCAGCTTGAGGGTGTAAACCAGGTACACGTAAACTCGGCTATTGGGTTAACCTTTGCGGCGGGACTACGTTCGATTCTCCGACAAGATCCGAATATTGTAATGGTCGGTGAGATACGGGATGCGGAAACTGCTGAAATTGCGGTTCGCGCCTCATTAACGGGTCATCTAGTGTTGTCTACTTTACATACAAACGATGCCATTAGCTCTGTCTCTCGATTGCGAGATATGGGGGTAGAGCCTTATTTAATTGCCTCTTCACTGATTGGTGTTGTAGCGCAGCGGCTCGTTCGTAAAATCTGTACCGACTGCAAAGAAGCCTACAAACCATCTGAGCAAGAAGCGATTATGCTACGTAGCTTAGGGTTGCCAGCGGATGAACTGCATCGTGGTCGAGGTTGTGGTAGCTGTAGCAGTTCTGGCTATCGTGGCCGAATAGCGATTCATGAGGTACTCAGTATTGACGATCATTTGCGGCAGCTTATTACGAACACTGCTTCAGTAGAAGAACTCCGTGTCGCAGGTAAAGCGCGTGGACTTGTTCAACTGATGGATGATGGCTTACTCAAAGTTAGTCAGGGAATTACGACGTTACAAGAAGTTATGCGCGAGACGGTCTCACATTAGGGTCTATTAGGTGTATTGCATTTTAATCTAGGGGGAGCAGCCGATGCCAACGTATACGCGGGATATTAGACAGCTTTTGCAGACGGCTTACTCCTCCAAAGCTTCCGACTTACATATCTCTGTAGGCTCGCCTCCGGTGATACGTATGGATGGAACGCTTCACCCACTTGAGGGTGCACCAGTAACAGCTGATGAAGCTGCAGAAATGGCAGAAACGCTGCTTGGCAGTGAAAGAAGCGAAGTGTTTCGGAATGCAGGCGAGGTGGATTTCTCTTATCCGCTGGATGGCGGTGCAAGATTTCGGGTGAATGTTTATCGTCAGCGGGGTGAGATTAGTATTGCTGCCCGGGCAATTCCAGCAGAGATTCCGAGTCTAGAACAGCTATCGATGCCTCCGATTTTATCCACTTTGTCACTCAAACCACAAGGTTTGATTCTAGTTACAGGCCCTACGGGCAGCGGTAAATCCTCTACGTTAGCAGCTATGCTGAATTACATTAACAAGACCGAAAGCAAGCATATTGTGACACTCGAAGATCCTATAGAATTTCTTCATGGTCATGGAACCTGTCTAGTGGATCAACGTGAAGTGGGCAACGACACAGCTAGCTTTGCGAGCGGACTACGTGCCGCGTTACGTCAGGATCCAGATGTTATTCTCGTTGGAGAGATGCGGGATTTGGAGACCATTACAGCAGCAGTTACTGCCGCAGAGACAGGTCATCTTGTGATGGCAACCTTACATACAACAGACGCACCACAGACAATTGATCGAATTATTGACGCTTTTCCTGGTCATCAGCAGGGACAGATTCGTTCACAGCTTGCCTCAGTATTACTGGCAGTTGTCAGTCAGCGGTTGTTTCCAAGGGCAGGGGGACGTGGGCGGATATGTGCAACAGAGATCTTAGTGAATACACCTGCAGTAGCCAACCTCATTCGTACTGAAAAGACACATCAGATTAAAAATGTGATGCAAACCGGACGCTCGCAAGGCATGCATACGTTGGACATGAGTATCCGCGACTATTTATCCCAGGGGTTCATTGAACCAGCAGCAGCTAAGTCGTTTATGGCGGAGGTGAGCAGCTGATGCCTCTTTTTGAATATCAAGTAAAGACAACCACAGGCAAGTCCATTAAAGGAAAGCTAACCGCAACAGATAAGCCTACGGCCATGGAGGAACTACGAAAGCGTGGCCTTATAGTATTCTCGCTGATCGAACGCAAAACAACGATTCTATCGATGGACATTTATATCGGTAATCCAGTTAAGTCACTTCATTTCATCATTTATTGTAGGCAGTTTGCCACGCTTATGCGTGCTGGAGTGTCGATTGTAGATGCAACGCGTATTTTGGCTGAGCAGACTGAGAGCAAACCGCTCCGTAAAGCACTTGTGGAAGTGAATTCAAGCCTGATGCGGGGGATCTCGTTCTCACAAGCTGTTCAGGATCATAAAAAAATCTTCCCGCAGCTATTCGTCAGCATGATCCGCGCCGGTGAAGAATCCGGTGATATTGAGGGGACGCTCGACCGACTGGCGATGTTTTTTGAGAAGCAGCATTCCACGACGGAGAAAATTAAATCTGCGCTCACTTACCCGATTACGGTCGGGATTATGGCGATTGGAGCGGTTATATACCTCCTCTGGGCGATAGTTCCACAGTTTGTAACGATGTTTGAATCGATGAATGCAGAGCTTCCGGCGATTACGAAGATGGTATTGGCGCTTAGCAAAAGCATTCAAGGTCAATGGTATTTCTGGATCCTCGGAGTTCTTCTCCTAGTGATAGCTTTTCAGATTACAAAACGTACAGAAAAGGGTGCCTACGCACTCGATTATGCCAAGCTGAAGATTCCGGTGTTCGGCAAGCTGAATCAAAAAGGCTCGATTGCTCAGTTTACGCGTACTTTTTCATCTCTTTATGCCAGCTCAGTTCCGATCCTGCAATCCTTGATGATTGTAGAAGAGGTAGCAGGAAATAAGGTCATAGGGGGATTTATCCGAAGTGCAGGTGATTCGCTGCGACAAGGAAATCCACTATCTGAACCGTTGAAAAAGGCATGGGTTTTCCCACCGTTAGTTACGCAGATGATTGCGATTGGTGAAGAGACAGGGGCACTCGACACGATGTTGTCTAAGGTTGCTGATTTCTATGAGATGGACGTAGAAAATACCGTTGATCGTCTGAAGTCACTGTTAGAACCATTGCTGATTGCTTTTCTAGCAGGTGTTGTAGGTGTGATTGTGGCTGCTATTATGCTGCCGATGTTCAGTCTGTACGGTAATATGTGAACTCTGCGGTTCCTTGAAGATATTGAGAGGGGTGACGCCCGAGGGAGCGGGGCAGGGTAACAGATCTTTTGCTAGCGCTAGACAAGGAAGGACGAGCATTGTAGCGGGATTCACGGAAATAAAAGATATAAGCTGTACCATCACACACCACTTAGAGGGGGAAATCAAATGTTAGCACAAGCGATTAAAAGAAGATTGAGCAAAGAAGAAAGCCAAAAGGGGTTTACGCTGATCGAGTTGTTGGCGGTTATCGTTATTTTGGGGATTATTGCGGTTATTGCATTTCCTATGATATCAAATTTAATTACAAAAACAGGGAAAACAGCTGATACCGCAACAGCTCGTCAAATATATGATGCTTCAAGATTATATGTAAGTTCTGAAAAAGAGGGAGTTTTTGATTCTGATACGAGTACTGCTAATAACGCTACTGTTGATAAAATACTTATTACAGAATTGCAAACAAAAGGTTACTTAGATGCTGAGTTGTATTTACCAAGTACCAAGGCAAAGATAACAGGCGGAGAGGTTAAGTTTACTGATGGGAAATTAACAGGTACTGATGCTGTAGTCATAAATACAGGTACTACTGGTGCAAATCCCCAGACTTATAATTTCGAAGCGTCTAAAGTATTGAAATCCAGTGATAAATAATCAGCTTTTTCCCAAGGAATCGGACTTCCCGATTCCTTTTTTAAAATCCAGAAAGCCAACAGAGGACATAAATGACGATGTTCATCGCAAGTTACATCACCTTACTGGGCCTAACTCTAGGCTCCTTCTATAACGTAGTGGCACTGCGTGTGCCAGCTAAGGAATCTTTGCTTAATCCACCGTCCCATTGCCCGAACTGCAATACGCGGCTGAAGGCGCGTGATTTGTTTCCGGTGATAAGCTACCTGCTGTCAGGAGGCAAGTGTCGTTACTGCGGCACAAGGGTGTCGCCTTTATATCCACTAGGAGAAGCGGCGACGGGTTTGCTTTTTCTATGGGTGTACATGCAATTTGGTCTGACGGGGAAGGGGATTCTCGGATTCATTCTGGTGAGTCTGGCGGTTATTGTGACGATTGCCGATTTGAAGTACATGCTGATTCCGAACAAGGTATTGCTATTCTTTTTGCCGATACTGCTCATTCTTGTATTGCTCTTTCCAGAGGGGCCGTTATGGCATCACTTGCTGGGAGCTGTGCTTGGGGGAGGGGTTCTTATCCCCTTTGTTCTGTTAGGAGGGATGGGTGCCGGGGATGTGAAGTTATTTGCGCTGCTGGGCTTGGTCATCGGATTTCCGAATGTGATTTTGGTATTTCTGATGGCTTGTCTGCTTGGGAGCGTGGTCGGAGGACTGCTAATGCTGCTCGGAATCATCAAACGCAAACAACCGGTTCCCTTTGGTCCGTGGTTAGCAATAGGTGCTTTAATTAGTTACGGATATGGTTCACACATAATCGGCGCGTATCTCTCGCTCATCGGATAGGAGGACATCGACATATGCTTGGATTAGGCCCTAAAGTGGCCGGACTTTCAATTGAAGCTACCGGAATTCGCTATATTAGTTTTAAGAATAAACAGTCATGGGAAGTCCGCAAAAAACGGTATCTCCCGCTCCTTCCAGGCATGATCATAGAGAATCAGGTGGCGGATAGCGAGGCGCTTTATGACCGGGTCAGGCAGTGGGTGAGGAAGGAAGGGTTAAGGGGCAGCAAGGTTTCCTTGTCGATTCCACCTTCGCAGATCATTATCCGCAAAATGAGTATCCCAAGTACCAACGATAAGCAGGTTGAACAGCTCGTAAAGCTCGAAGTGGAGACGGGGCTGCATTTGCCATTTGAAAATCCTGTTTATGACTATGTGACGCTCGAGGTAGATGAGGAGCATAGCCATTTACTCGTTTTTGCCGCTCCGCGGAAATCAATACAGGATTATGTAGAAATTCTGGTGCGTGCGGGTCTGCGAATAAGCAGTGTTGAAATTTCGGCAACCGCTTTGGCGCGAAGTATAGCAACCGGACATGGGGAAAGCTTTGCGGAAACGATGTTGATTAATCTAGAGCCATCCGTCATGGACGTTTATATGTTCAGAAACGGGAATCCGGTGTTCATTCGTACGATTAACTTGCTTGATCTGCATAAAGGTCGAAATGTTGCGGCATTGGAATTTATGGTAGACAGCGAAGTTTTGGCAGAAACAGCAGTTGCTGTGGAAGAGCAATTATCACCGGAACAAATGGTGGAGATCACTGCGGAAATCTCGAGGATGCTCAGCTTCTACCAATATAGCTTGCACGATGGCTCGACTCGTATCAAAAACTTAGTTATAACAGGTGTCCCATCCATTCGTAAACAGCTAGATCTAGAGCTTCAGCAGTCGCTGGCAGAACTCGACATTACACCGATAAGCCTAGACCAGATGGGTAAAGATACTGTATCTGATCTTGAGTTAAATGATTACCGAGTAGCAGCGGGGACAGCTCTAAAAAGCATCATCAGCGTGGACACGATTGACCTACTGCCAAGAGAAGATCGGGAGACGTTATTATTCCCCTATGTGACCATGGGTCTTGTGGCGATCTGGCTGGTGGGAACGATTGGGACGGGTATTTATTTTTCGGCTAATAAGGGTCAAATCTCTAATGGTAAAGAGGAGCTGCAAGGCTTGCAGGATCGCAGTTTAATGCTACAGGTAGAGCTTGGGAAACTTAAGAACAGCGGACCTGGGCAGTTAGATCGGAAGACGGCAATCGCAGAGATTCAGAACAATAAAGTAATTGCTGTTCCTATTCTAAATGAATTAGTCGAAGGGTTACCACCGGGTTCTCTGCTCCGTGACATTAACTACACCTACCGGACATCGATTGACCTGACTGTTAATGTACCTACTATGGTAGAAGCCTCTAACTATTTAAGACAACTGCGTCAGATGTCCTTTACAGTGGATGCTTCTATTTCGAAGCTGACCGAAGGAACTGTGGATCAGAGTGCGGGGCCAACGAATGCAGCCACTTCCTTAAATATGTATACAGCCATT
This sequence comes from Paenibacillus etheri, assembly GCF_001012825.1. GTDB lineage: Bacteria > Bacillota > Bacilli > Paenibacillales > Paenibacillaceae > Paenibacillus_AQ > Paenibacillus_AQ etheri. Next base: position 83,057 of record NZ_LCZJ02000037.1, on the reverse strand, counting down.
TATAAAGTAAACTTATTAGCAAATAATCAACAGACAAATGGAACGGATGCAAGCCAAGAGGAGGTGAACAGCAATGGAACAGTTCAATAAGTATCGCTCTCCAATCGTACTGGGTGTATTGATTCTGTTCTTGATGCTGTTTGCCTTTTATATGCTGGGTGTTCAACCGACGAATAAGGAAATATCCGCACAGAACGCCGAGATCAGCCAGCTGGAAAAAGAAGCAGAGATTCTCCAAACTAAAATTAATGAACTAAAAAGCAGCGCTACTTCTTTAGATTCTGAACAACAGGAACTTCTGGCAGCACTCCCGAAAGGCGATGATAGCGAAGGATTGATTGAGGATTTACGAGCGGTTGGGATGTCCTCACAGGCACGTTTAAAGGATGTCAGCTTTATTTTGGATGAAGCTAATCCGATTCAGCAGATGACTGGTTCGGCTAAAGTGCTGTTCCCGATGGTCAAACAGATCAAAATGACTGCTGTAGTAGAGGGCACCTATACAAGCATACGGCAGTGGATGGATGAGCTACAAATGCTGGCGCGTATCGTGAATGTAGATTCGTTTAATTTTCAACAATCCTATGAAGAGCGTTCTGCGAACAGTCCTGAAAGTATCTTGACTGCTAACGTAGCCTTCACAGCTTATTATGAGGTTGTTACTCCATCATCGAATTAGATCTCTAACCATTGCAATAACACCATTATACGACTCCACTTTTCCTGTAAATCAGGAGGGTGGAGTTTTTTCGTTACTAAAATAAATAAATGTGTTTTCATCCCTCAGTTTATTGGGTATTTTAGCTTGCGGGGTGCATAAGCTGGAACAGTGGCTATCGCCTGTATTTTTTAAAATATAAAAAGTATAAGTTTCACGCGTTACATTATCTTTATATTTCTCGCATAAACGCTTACCGTCCGTTAAGGACGCCGAAGGCGTTTTAGCTTGGATAACAAAGGAGGATTTCCGAATGAACAAAAAGTGGATGATTGGTTCGTTGGCCCTTTCCATAGGCCTGATTTCAGCAGGAGGGGGAGTTATGGCGGCTTCGCCGTCAGCAGGGAGTGCCGAGATCAAGAAGGTGGCTGTGTCTGCGCCTGGGAAAGAGGGCCCTGCTACCATCAATAATTTGACGGTGAAAAGTATCATTCCGCTGGTAGTCCATGCAAGAGCTCTTTATTTCTATAGTAATCGAGGCGGAAACATCTTCCCGATAGAAACCTTCACGTATAAAGCGCAGGCGTACCGTTATCTTTCCAGTGACATTGGCACAAAGACGAAGCTGATGAATTACATAAAAAAAGCCTACACTCACAATGCAGCGGCATATTATGTGCAGACTCAGTTTTTGGAGTATAACGGAAGAATGTCGCAGGTTAATGCAGATGTGGGCAATCTATTGATGTATGAAAAAGCCACCGCCCGCATGCTCTCCAAAACTGCGACAACCGCTGAATTCGAACTGACCGTTCCTTATCCAGATGCGCAGGAAAGCAGTGAGTCGGTGTATGTGAAGCTGAAGAAAGTGGAGGGATACTGGAGAATCGACACGTCACCGGATATTCTTTTCTGAGGAAAGGGGAAGGTATTAGAGGAAAGATGATGGCAGGGGCTACAACTAACTGCGCTTCAGGTCAGAGATATAAACTACACCTGCGAATTTACCTTTACGGGTAATAATGACACAATCATTCTTCATAGGATCTGGGCGGCTTATAGCATTAGCTAATACGGATTCAAGTGGAGTGGAGATATCATAGATGAGTGGAGTTTTGTTCATAAGCTTCATGGCAGGTTCTCTGTAGAACAGATCTACCCCAGATCTTCCGGTGGCTTTTAAAAAGAAACGTTCGCTCATTAACAATCCAAGCGGTTCATTCGTAGCATTACAGACGACGATGCATTTAGATTCTGGATGCTGGAACATTACGCGAAGGGCTTCTCTGCAAGTACGTGAGGCAAAAATAGCAGGTGCACTGCGGACAATACTAGATAGATCATTTACAAGAGCTGTTGTCATGGTGTTCATCCTTTCTGATTATAGGTCTATTTCTAATGTACCCCCGAATCGTAAATTTTAAAGGCAGGAAAGGTAATCTACAGGTAAAATAGATCCACAAACATAAACGGTCAGAACCTCACGAGGTCTGACCGTTTATGTTGTAGGTAATCTATTCACTTCGAACGCCGTCCTCTACCAATTGCTTTCTAGGTGCTTCTGGAATTACAGATTTACTTACGGCGCCACGATTGATAGCGATTAATCTTTTCTGTGCGTAATACACATCGCGGGATAATTTCTTCACTTCAGTCGACTTACCGTCAACAAACCGGGTGCTGTAGGTCTCAACAACATATCCGGTTTTCCCATTTTGTATAACGCGTGAGCCTCCACGAGGGAGGGAAGAGTCGTTTACGTACTTGTCGACTGGAGGCAGTACCTCTACGATTTGTGAATGGACCTTATAAGTGACATTTTGCGGAAAGGTACCGAAGAACTTAATCGTTAGTGATCGGCCTTGCACAGCCGCTTTAATGACTAGATATTTGCCAGTCGTATTGCGAAAACGGAAGTTGATATAGCCTTCAGCGAACGTCGCATCCTGGCCTTTGGGTAGATAGTTGACAGGCAAGGAGTGGTTGCGGCGCTCCACAATCTCCAGTCCGGTGCGCAGAGCGGCGTTGTACAGCGTACTGGAAACTTGGCAGATTCCGCCGCCGACGCCGGCTTGTAGCTTACCGTTCACAATGACTGGCGCTTCGCGGAAGCCGTATTCTACTTTTGCTTTTTCAATAGCTTTGCCATAGTCAAAAACGGCGCCAGGTGGGAGCACGGTTCCGTTCACAGCTTTGGCCGCTGATTCAACGTTGTAGATTCGCCCAGGTCCACTTGCGCCGAGAGAGGTACTGAATTGCATGATTTTCCGCTCAATGCCTTGCTCCTTTAAAGCATTTAGAGTGATGTCCGGTTGTAATATGGTTAATGGAACCTCCAAAGTGATCCCCTTCTCTTGCAGCGTGATTAGACGACTAAAACGAGTGGGGGCAGCGGCCCATAGTGAGGTCACCATTCCTGTCCAGTCTACCTCAAGGGAAGTCTTCTCGGACGTATACACTACACGATCATCCCCGGTAATTCGCCGCGTAGCATCCACAGGATCTCCGAAGGATTCTCTCTCCCAAGCGGGACTTAGGATGGTCTGTAATTGTGCAATCTCCAGATGGGCTTCAACACTCCAATTCTGGGGGAAGCTGTAGCGGGCTTTTACACGATCCCATAGCCGCCCTTCCGTAAGATCTTGTAGAGCTTGCTCAAAAGCAGCGGCTTCATAAGTCATTCCGGCCTTTTTAAGGTTAAGAGTAAGCTCAGAATTGCCTTCGACCTGCAGCACAAGGGGGACGGATTCAAGGGCATGGAGTTTTATCTCCAACTCGGAACGAACTTTTGAGATGTTCAGTCCGCCCACCTCCCATCCGGCAAGGGTTGTACCTTTTGGAAGCGTACTTTTATGACCATATAGTTGAAGTCCTCCATAGATTAATGAGCCGATAAGAATGAGTGCAATGACTACTATGAGGGCAAGATGGATCTTTTTCATGAATAATCTCCTCCCTGGATGGCATCTGTTTAGCGGCACTGTAGGTGCTTTTTATATTTATATGTACAGACATTACAAAACTTTCGAATAGTGGGGCAGTTACGGGGTACTCAATCGGTTACAGATTTGTTACAATAGATACATTGCGGAAATATTGAAGTTTATGGAAACTTAAGCTGGACCCTGTCGATTCACACAAGTGGAAAATGTCATAATTGGGAAGTGAGAAAATGATTGAAATGCAAGATGTATGGAAGACGTACCCTAACGGAACTCACGCACTGCAAGGAGTTTCAGTAAAAATTGACCGCAATGAATTTGTGTATATTGTCGGTCCATCCGGCGCGGGTAAATCTACTTTTATGAAATTGATTTATAGAGAAGAAGTGCCAACTAAAGGTCAAATATCTGTAGGAGGCTTTAACATAGGGAAGCTTAAACAACGTAAAATCCCTTATGTTCGCCGTAATATCGGCGTTGTATTTCAAGATTTTCGGTTATTGCCAAGAATGACGGCTTATGAGAATGTCGCTTTTGCCATGGAAGTTATTGAAGCACCGAAGAAGGTTATCAAGAAACGTGTGAATGAAGTCCTCGATCTGGTCGGACTCAAAAATAAAGCGAATCGTGAACCCTCACAGCTCTCAGGTGGAGAGCAGCAGCGTATTGCAATTGCCCGGGCTATTGTTAATAACCCATCTGTTATTATTGCGGACGAGCCTACGGGAAACTTGGACCCTGAGACTTCATGGGGCATTATGCAGCTGCTGGACGAAATTAATTTTCGTGGAACAACGATTGTAATGGCTACCCATAATAGAGATATCGTGAACAAAATGCGCAAGCGGGTGCTTGCGATAGAGAACGGAAACATTGTGAGAGACCAGGCGAGAGGGGAATATGGCTATGAGTTTTAAAACCTTCTTGCGACACATGCGGGAAGGCTTCAAAAGCGTATTCCGTAATGGCTGGATGTCGATTGCTTCCATCACTTCCATAGTTGTCTCTCTTTTTGTCCTAGGTGTATTTATTCTTCTTGTTCTTAATGTGAATGTTGTAGCGGATGAGGCAGACAGTCAGGTACAGATTAATGTGCATTTGGCACTAAATGTAGATCAGAAGATGCGTGAGACTTTGCAGACTGAAATTGGTAATATGCCGGAGGTCAGCAAGATTACGTTCATCTCCAAGGACCAAGGACTTAAAGATCTCCGTGCAGACATGGGTGAGGACGCAGCTGAGCTTCTGGAAGGGTTCGATGAAGACAATAACCCTCTCCCAGATACGCTTAAGGTAGAAGTTGTTGAACCTACTACGGTAGCCTTTGTGGCTGAGAAGATTGAAGCGCTCAACAAAACACATACCGAGCAGCCTATTTACAAAGTGAAGTATGGCAAGGGCTCGATAGAAACCTTGTTCAAAATAACCCGCGCTGTTCGCAACATTGGTTTTATCTTTGTAGCGGGGTTGGCACTTATGTCGATGTTCCTCATCTCCAACACCATTCGAGTAACGATTCTCGCCCGTCGTAAAGAGATTGGCATTATGAAGCTCGTAGGCGCGACAAATTATTTTATTCGCTGGCCTTTCTTTATAGAAGGAGCACTGATCGGATTGATCGGATCGCTCATTACCTCCGTTGTCTTGTATTTGGGTTACAGCACTTTGGAATCGACCGTACAGGGAGATCCTATGCTCCAATTGCAGCTAATTCCGTTCGCTAATATTTGGATGCTGGTCGTCGGTGTACTAGTTGGACTAGGCGTGCTGATCGGCGTCTGGGGAAGTACGGTTTCTATCCGTAGGTTCTTGAAAGTTTAATATAAAAAGTGAAGGATGGGGAGTGCAAGTTGAAGAAGATTGCTGCCGGACTAGCCGTAATGTTACTAGCTGTCACTATATTCCAGCCCTCTGATGGATATGCCAAAAAAACAAGTGTTACTGAAATCGATAAGCAGCTAAAGCAGCTGCAAAAAGAGGTGCAGGAAGCTAAGGCGCAGCAGGAGAAAGCGGCGTCCCAAACGCAGGAAGCACAGCATTATAAGAATAAAACGAATCTCAATCTGCAATATGTCTTACAGCAAGTGGATCAGGTTAAGGGTAAAATGACCGAAATCTCTACCAAAATTTCCGATACAGAACAATCTTTGAATGTTACGGCAACGGAGCTGGATAAAGCAGAAGCACGGGTCGCCTCCAGAGAGGAAGTCTTAGGGTCCCGTGTTCGGTTAATGTATACTGATGGAGCGGTTTCTTACTTGGATGTCTTGCTCTCATCGACAAGCTTCGCTGATTTTCTGGATCGCGCCGATTCACTTAAGATGATCGTGGATCAGGATCAGGAGCTGCTAGTGCAACATAAGCTGGACAAGCAGACGGTTATAGAGAAGAAACAGGAGCTTGAAGGACAATATGCTCAAGCCAAGCAGCTGTACACTTCTTTGGAGCAACAGAGAAGTCTGCTGAAGGAGAAAGAAGCCGAGAAGCAGGAGCTTATCGCATTCTACGATAAGCAGATTCAAGAAAGTGATGATTTGAGTGAGGAGCAGAATGAGAAGCTGGTCAAACTGGCAAGCGAACGCTCTGCGCTGGAAACGCAAAAGGATAAGATTAGGGCTGAAGAAGCCGCTCGCAGAGCAGCAGCGGCTAAGGCGGAAGCGGCTCGTAGAGCTGCTGCGGCTGCCAAGAAGGCTGCAGCTGCAGCTAGTAATGGAAGCAGTAGGTCTAGCTCAAGCTCTAGTGAAACGGGATACTCAGGTGGAGATGGGCCGTTTCTACTTCCTGTAGGATCCGCAAGAATCTCATCCCCATATGGGCCACGAACGCATCCAATCACGGGTGAGAAGGGGAAAGTACACACCGGTGTCGATTTTGCAGTTCCACAAGGAACAAATATTCATGCGGCGGATTCCGGAACGGTTATCTTGGCTGAATGGTGGAGTGGCTATGGATATTGTGTAATTATTGATCATGGAGGCGGAGTTTGGACGCTCTACGGCCATATACGTAAAGGCGGTCTTAGAGTTAGTGCCGGGGATAAAGTCAATCGCGGAGATGTGGTTGCTGAATCTGGTTCCACAGGTAATTCAACGGGTCCTCACCTTCACTTCGAAGTACGGATTGACGGTAAGATTGTAAATCCTATGCCTTATCTCTAATTTTTAACGAACTTATAACTCATATTATTTGATTGTACGGCATATACTGGAAGAGATACCGTACCTTTCAGGACGGACTTAGGATGTTGTTTACAAGATGGACAAGAAGGGACGGTGGGAACATCATGTTAAAAAAAAGCACCGCGGCGTTTATGATTATCGCCGCCCTGCTATGCGGTAGTTTAGTAACCTTGGGCGTGACGGGTTATACTCATGTCTTTGGACAAGCTGCAGGACAAGGATTGGCCTCTGCGTTGCAGGTTGCAGGTCTACAGCAGAAGGAATCCCAGAAGCTTGGGACTGCGCTCAGTTTGATTGAGAGTAATTACTACGAGAAGGTAGATCGGGAGAAGCTGATAGACGGTGCTGTCAACGGTATGATGGAAGCGCTAGGCGATCCCTATTCCAACTATATGGGTAAAGAAACAGCTGAGAAATTTGAAGAGAGCATTGAGGGTTCCTTTTCAGGTATCGGTGCAGAAGTCTCTTCGGATAACGGCAAGGTAGTCGTGGTCTCCCCAATCAAGGGTTCACCTGCTGAAAAAGCAGGAATTCAGGCCAAAGATATCATTCTGTCCGTTAACGGAGAATCGCTGGAAGGCATGGATCTAAATGCCGCTGTTGCGAAGATACGCGGACCTAAGGGTAGTAAGGCTACTTTGAAAATACAACGTTCCGGCTCTGTAGAGCCTCTGGAGTTCGGTCTTACTCGGGATGATGTAAAGCTTGAGACGGTCTACTCAACCATGGAAAAAGACGGAGTAGGGGTAATCGAGGTCACTCAGTTCTCCCTAAATACCGCAGAACGATTCAAAGAAGAGATTGGGAAGCTAGAGAAGCAAGGGATGAAGGGTTTAGTCATTGACGTCCGCAATGATCCAGGCGGTGTTCTCCCGATTGTTATTGAAATGGCTGAAGAGTTCGTCCCAGCGGGCAAAAACATTGTTCAAATAGAGTACAAAGATAAAAAACGCGAAGTTAGTACCTCCAAAGGATCGAGCAAGGCTTATCCAGTAGTAGTGCTGATGAACAAAGGTAGCGCAAGCGCCTCGGAAATATTGGCGGGTGCCCTACAGCAGTCAGCGGGAGCTAAGCTAATTGGCGATAATTCATTTGGTAAAGGCACGGTGCAGACGAGCTTTGACAAACAGCTTGGAGACGGCAGCTTACTGAAGGTTACCATTGCTAAGTGGCTTACACCGGACGGCACATGGATCCACAGCAAGGGAATTAAACCGGATATCCCGGTAGCACAGCCGGATTACTTCTCAGTGGCTCCGATTAACAAGAGCGTGAAGCTTCAATATAACATGAACAACGGTGATGTGAAGAGTGCACAGACGATGCTGGATGGCTTAGGCTACAAGCCTGGTCGTAAAGATGGCTATTTCGATGCTGGCACTAAGAACGCAGTGAAGAAGTTCCAGAGTGAAGCGAAGCTTCAAGTCACAGGTATGATTGATAGCAAGACCGCGGAAGCGTTGGAGGTGGCACTGATCAAAGTGATTCAGGACCCTGCCAACGATAACCAACGGAATAGAGGAATTGCTGAAATTCAGAAGGAAATTAAGGCGGCGACGTCGAAAAAGTAAGAAGGCTGAATTCAGCCTTCTTTTTTTCTAAATATAAGAATCGATCAAGGGTTCATGAAAGTTTTTTTGTAGATAAGGAAGGAGTGTGACGAACAGTTTGAATGTGATTCAGGAACTGTTAGGAAGCTTGGGCACTGCGTTCTTACACTTATTGATCCAGCCATATTACTATATTGCTATTATATTTATTGCATTGTATTACCGTCGGCAGGTGGCATTAGAACGCAAGCTGATTCATGTGAAGTTACATAGCTGGGGTCAAGAAACGTGGCGAACGGTGTGGAGCGGGCTGGTAATGGGACTAGTGGTTTCTATTGCAGCCATATTGTTAGGGGTATCCTTATCAGGTACAGCTGTAGCCTGCATTTGGGTAGTTAGTATACTGTTATCGCTATTACGTGTACGGTATTTGTGCTTCGCTTATTCTATAGGTCTGCTAGGCGTGATTCAATTTGTACTGTCTTTCTTTCCGAATGCCTTACATAGCGGAACGGTAGGGAATATTACAACAGCCATACGGGAGATGGATATTCCCGCTTTGCTAGTGCTAGCTGCGCTACTGCACATGGCGGAGGCGCTGCTGGCCCGCCGGCAAGGTGCGAAGCTTGCGACGCCCCTTTTCTTGAAGGGCAAGCGCGGCATGGTTGTCGGCGGCTATCAGCTGCAGGCTTTCTGGCCGCTGCCGCTGTTCCTGCTAATCCCTTCGGGCGCAGGAACGGATCTGCCATGGCAGCCGCTATTGGGCGGCGGGCTTGGCATTGTCTCTTTGCCCGTCATCATCGGCTTCAGCGAGATGACGCAGGGCATGCTGCCCGGGCGCAAGGCGGCCCGCACTTCAGGACGGCTGCTGATGTACAGCATCGTCCTGCTCGGCTTAAGCCTGCTTGCCGCTTGGTGGAGCCCGCTGACCCTGCTCGCGGCGCTCGCAGCGATGGTGCTGCACGAAGGGTTAAGCTGGTACAGCGCTCTGGAAGAGCGCAGCATCAGCCCCATCTTCGTGCATCCAACGCGCGGCCGCAAAGTGCTGGCCGTGCTGCCGGGCAGTCCCGGGCAGGAGCTGGGCATCCTGCCCGGCGAGATTTTACTGAAGGTCAACGGGGTTCTGTTGACCGATGCCGCGCAGCTACATGAGGCGCTGCGCATGAATCCAGCGTTCTGCAAGCTGGAGGTGCAGAACCGCGAAGGGGAGAGCAAATACCTTCAGAGCCCGATCTACGACGGGGACCATCATCAGCTCGGCATCATTCTGGTACCGGAGACAGATGGAGCAGTTACTGCGGAGGCGAAGCCTTCTAGTATTTTCAGCATCATCGCGATGAAGACAGGTACTCGCAGCCGGAATCTTCCAAACGGTCGTCTCAAACGGAACAAAGCCGCGGAAGCCAAAAAGGAATCGGCGGAAGGATAACTAAAGTCAAGCCCGGACTCTGGAAATAGAGTCCGGGCTTTTTTGTAGAACTTCTACCCCCGCCCACCCTTTAAATAAAAAATAGCAATCTGCGTACGATCTCGCAGTTCTAATTTACTTAGGATATCCGTTATGTAATTTTTGACCGTACCCTCACTTAGGAACAGCTGTCCGGCGATTTCTTTGTTGGAATGCCCCTCAGCGATAGAGGCGACAACGGCTAGTTCCATTTTGGTGAGTCCGAAAGATTCCAACGGTTGTGCCTGTGAAGATTCAGGGCGGGCTGCGGGCTGTAGAAAGGTTGCCAGTTTGCGCGCGATATCAGGGTGGATTAACATATTACCTTCATTGACCGTTTTGATGCCTTGTATGATACGGTCTGGTGGTATGTTTTTGAGCAAATATCCACTGGCTCCATTGCGCAGCGCTTCAATGATATACTCATCGTCATCGAAGGTAGTCAGCATCAGTATCGAGACCTGAGGAAATTCCTTCTTAATTTTCGCTGTCCCTTCAACACCACCACAGCCCGGCATCCGAATATCCATCAGAATTAGATCGGCCATTTCCCCTGCTTGGAGCAAACTCAAGGCTTCGTTTCCATCACTCGCTGCTCCGATCACTTCAATGTCGGGGTCCATCCCTATCAGTACTTGTAGACTTTGACGAATAAAAGGATCGTCATCTACAATCATCACTTTTATCATTGGCGGGGCTCCTTCTTCCTAATATAGATTTCTTCTTTCCCTCAAGTGCTACATTCCCTAAACAATCTCTCCCTGTTTATAAATGGGCAACCGTGTAACAACTGTGAATTGAGGCTCCTGCCGCAGTTCCAAGGTTCCTCCGATCAGATGTGTTCGTTCGAACATTCCTTTCATCCCGATCCCTCCACTTTCCGGCAGTTTGGTTAGCTTACTGCCTTCGGGAAGTGTCCCGTTGTTGCTGACCTCCATCGTAACTCCCGTATCACTGAAGTCGACTTTAATCGAAATCGTAGTTGCTTTTCCGTGACGAAGGGCATTGGTTATGGCCTCCCGGGCGTTCTTATACAAGATCACCTGAATACTAGGATATAGCGGGTAAGGTATCCCAAACACTTGGTATAAGGTCTCTATTCCCGTATCGCGGCCGATCTCTTCGAGCAGACGGTCTAACGCATAAGCTCCCTCTAATTGTGGCGTATAGTTGATACGCTTCACTGCAGAGCGCATATCGTCCATGCTGGCCGACAGCTGATCTCGAATGAGCTTCATCATCTGTATCCCGCTCTCGGGGGAGGTGGGTAAGGTGAGCAGTGCGGCCTCCATCATCATTTTAATACGAATGAGGCGGTGGCCGATATCATCATGGAGCTGGCGAGAGATGCGCACCCGTTCTTTGGACTGGGCTGCATCTTCTATTTGGGCGTTAAACTCCAGCAGTCGGTTGCGGGCTTCATCCAGCTCGAAATGTTTTTTTCGCAGCTCATCGTATAGATGGAGGGTGTTCTCACGGCCTCGACCAGCTCTCTGAAGCAATTCGTTGAGATAGGCAATGAGCAGAAAAGTAATATTGATGAAAGTGATTATAAGCTTTGGTGAATCCCAGAGTGCTATGTTCAAGGTAATCAGATGCACAACCGTAAACACGAGAGGCACTGCTTGGGGCTGAAGTCTAGAATAACAAAGTAATGCTGAAATCGCCGGGAAAAACATTATGCTGCCGTACTGGTAACATAACCAGGCGGTGAACAGTATTTCCACAATGCTTATCAAGGCATGAAAGGAACGGGGCAGCTTTGTCACCATGACTACAAGGAATAGAAGCATCAGAATATGCAACGTGAAGATCCCATAATCGGCATATGGGTAGATGTAAATGCTAATACAAGCAGGAATTATGATGAGTAGGTATCGCAATAGGGTTAGCTCTCTAGTCACGCCTAAGACATCCTTTATAGAGTTTCTTCTAATCTTAGCATATTCGCCTACTTCTTCAGGAGATGACTTAAGTCACCTTCAAAAGATGACTTTTCGTACCTCCCTGAGTATTTACTTTAAGCTAAAATTGGAAATAGAGAAGCGTAAAAGACAGGAGAGATGATCATATGGCAATCGCTGCATTGACCGATGTGGTGAAACGGTATGAGGGTAAATTAACAGTGGATCATGTGAATTTGACGATAGAAGAAGGAGAAATCTTTGGGTTGCTAGGCCCGAACGGAGCGGGTAAAAGTACAACGATCAGTATGATCTGCGGCTTGCTTAAGATTGACGGGGGAGACATTCTTATCGACGGTCTGCCTGTGTCCTCGAAATCGCTTGAGGTGAAGAAAAGAATTGGTTTGGTTCCACAGGAGCTAGCTTTATATGACACGATGACAGCGGCGGATAACGTTACCTTTTTCGGAAGATTGTATGGTTTACGCGGCAAGCTCTTGAAGGAAAGGGTAGAAGAGGCTCTTGCATTCACAGGCCTTAGCGATCGTGCCAAAGAGAAACCCTCAACGTTCTCCGGAGGGATGAAAAGACGTCTGAATATTGCCTGCGCCATCATGCATCGTCCAAAGTTGATTATTATGGATGAACCTACGGTGGGGATTGATCCGCAATCTCGTAATCATATTCTTGAATCGGTTAAGGAGCTCAATCGACTCGGTTCAACGATTATTTATACCAGTCACTATATGGAGGAGGTTGCGGCCATTTGTGATCGGGTAGCCATTATGGATAAAGGGCATATCATTGCTTGCGGTACGGAAAAAGAATTGCGGGAAAGGGTCGCCAAGGAAGAAAAAATCGTCATTAAAGCTGCTAATATTACACCAGAGCTTGTCCAAGAAGTGACCCTTCACCCTAGAATTAGACGCGTAGAAGCAAAGGACGATGTAGTCGAGCTGTATCTGCCCTCTTCGCAAGGGGAATTACAAGATATCCTTTTTATTTTTGCCAAGCATAAGGGGATTATCGGCTCGCTAAATATTGAAGAACCTGATCTGGAGACGTTATTTCTAAACCTGACCGGACGGACCTTACGAGATTAAGAGGGGGGATTATTCTGATGAACACTTGGACGATTATGATCTATGAGCTGCGCAGATTATTTAGCTCACGCTCAATGATATTAAATATGTTTTTGCTGCCCCTATTATTGATCTTTCTATTAGGTGCTTCGCTATCTGGTGTCGTTGGTGACAAAGGCTCTTCTACTATTGATGTTGTACGAGTGGCGGTTGTTAATCCTTCTGGCGAGGGCTATGAGAGCTCGGCGATGATGGACAGCTTTTTGAAATCAACTGAGCTTAAGGATATCATTGCTCCAATTATGGTAGAAAGTCGAGAGGCGGCAGAAAGCGGTCTGCGAACAGGAAAATATGGTTATGCGGTTGTTGTTCCTCCAGGCTTTGATAGTAAGGTACAGAGCGGTGAAGCCGCACAGCTGGAGTTTATACTAGGCCAAAAAAGTACAGACAACAGAGTGGCAGGAACGGTATTCGATAATTTTCTAAGGAGTCTTAATTATAAGCAGTCTGTGGCGATGACACTGGGTCCAGAAGCTCTGAATGTTATGGCACCTAGTTCTACCAGTGATCAGCCTACCGTAAAGCTTGGAGAACTGAGCGAGGGTGGGTATACCTATACATCTTCCCAGTTTTATGCGGTGTCTATGATGCTGATGTTTCTGCTATATAGCGGCTTAACGGTATGTACTTCTCTTTTTAATGAAAAAGAAAATCATACCCTCTTCCGGATAAACGCAATGCCCGTTAAAGGATCTGAGCTATTCATTGGTAAAATGCTTGGCGTAGGTGTTGTAAGTATAGTGCAGTGTGCAGCGATTATTATTTTAACGAATGTACTCTTCGGCGTAAATTGGGGAAATCGGCCGGGCTTGTTACTCCTATTTTGCCTGCTGATGATTATAGCTTCGATGACATTATCTATCGTTATTTCTATGTTCAGCAAGACGGGAGCAAGCGCAAGGAGTGTCGTTACACTACTCACAGTAAGTATGACCTTCATTAGCGGAGGGATGGCACCGCTTCCTGAATCGTGGGTGAACTCTATAGGGGCGTTTACGATTAATCATTGGGCAATGCAGGCTATTTTGAAAATGATGCTGCATGCGGATGTATCGCAAATCATGCCGAATTTGGGAGTTTTATCACTGATTTGCCTGGTGTTGTTCAGTGCAGCGGCAATTTCGTACCGGAAGGTGGGTTATCATGGATAAAATCTTAACGATTGCCTGGAACATGGTGATACGAAGCATTGGTACTAGGAAGGGTGTGCTCATCTATATTCTGCTTCCTTGTATTGTACTCGCAGGTATTGTTTCCGTTACGGGAACGATGGGGGAGAACCCAACTGTTGTGCTATATTCCAATATGGATAACGGTGCTGCTGGTAAGCACTTACTTACTGAATTAAAGAATTCCGGAGAATATAAATTTGTAGAAAAGACTGATGAGACTGCTTTAAGAGAAGGCGTTGTCGATCAGAATGGAGAAGCGGGGATTCTGATTCCAGCGGGCTTCACTTCGGCATTACTTGCCGGGGAAGAACCACAAATCAGTGTGTATGAGCTGAAGACGAATGAAACTTCCGTTATGATTAAATTAAAAGCTAGCGCAATTGCTGATGAAATGCAGAATACCGCCGCGATCATAGGAGCAGCTAATACAGGAGCTAGCGACACTGACACGCAGTTCACTACTGTCATGCAAAAAGCAGAACAGCACAGTGTAGGCAGCATTCGAACTGATTATAATCTGTATCCTCGGGAGGGACTGGGAGTCGTTACGGGCTTAACGCTCATGTTTCTTATGAGTCTGGTCACGAGCTCTGTGTCTCTGATTATGGATGATCGGAAAGGCCGGACCATGATGCGAATGTTCAGTGCTCCGGTTCGTTCTTACGAGATTGCTATTGGTAATTTTTTGGGTAGCTTCCTGGTAGGAATGATTCAGATTGTCGTAGTGCTCGCTTTAGGTCGCTGGGTGCTGCACTATGATTACGAAGTTCCAATCTATCTATATTTCCTTGTTCTTGCGGCATTTATGCTGGTGTCTATGGGGATCGCGAGTACAGTGGCAGGGTTAATCCGTAATCCTAACAATGCGGGTATGCTAAATTCCCTTATTATCACACCGACTTGTATGCTTGGAGGCTGCTTCTGGCCTTTATCCATTATGCCGGACTATATGCAGAAGGCGGCTAACTTTGTACCGCAAAAATGGGCTATCCAAGCGGTCGACATTGCTGCAACCGGTGGGGGCTGGAATGAGTTATGGTTACCTTTTGCCATCTTAGGTCTTATGGCTGCTGTGCTGCTGGCGATTGGTTCTGCCATTCTCCGCCCAAGCGAAGCGGGGATTAATGCCTAGGAATACTGGGACGGAATGTTAGATATGCATAGCTTGGGCTGTTACCTTTAGGTACAATTATAGGTATCAAATGTATTTGATTCTTATTATGTACTATAGAGGACATTTCTAGGAGGATGAACAGATGAGCAGCAATAAATTGGCTTGGACATGGCGGGTGAAGGAAGAATGTCTGGAAGAGTATGTAGCGATGCATTTAAATCCTTGGTCAGAAGTTTTGGAGGAGCACAGTAAGGCCGGTATTTCTAACTATTCTATCTTTCAGAATGGCAATCAGTTTTTTTATTGTTTTGAATGTGAGGATACGGAAGCGGCTTTCGATTACATTGCTAAAAGTGACGCCTGCAACCGATGGAATGCCATTACTTCAAAGATGGTTGAAGGGTCATTTGATTTCAATGATGAGGTGCCGATGGTGCCTTTACGTGAAGTGTTCTATCTAAAATAGTGAAGATGATACCTAATTGACTAAAATTTGCATAGTGTATATTATTAGCGCATCTTATTTACAGGCTTTAATATTACGGGTATAATATAATTAATAATGCTAAATTGAATATTTTTTTGTTTTTTGGAGGAGCCTGTCAACAAGGGCTCCTCTTTGTCTTTTTTTGGCTTGGAGAAGTCCCTAGTTGGCAGTTCTTATATACAACAAGGGAGTGGATGAAACATGGAGTTTGTTCTATATCTTATGCTGATTATTCTATTCACCAAGCTAGCTGGTGATTTATCTGTACGACTGGGACAACCGTCGGTACTGGGTAAGCTAATTGTGGGTATTATATTGGGTCCTGCGGTACTGGGTTGGATTCAGAATGGAGAGTTTATCCATTATTTTTCGGAGATCGGTGTTCTATTGTTAATGTTTATAGCAGGTCTTGAGACGGATCTGGATCAACTGCGCAAGAATTGGAAATCAGCTTTCGCAGTAGCTGTCGGAGGTATTATTTTACCTTTTCTAGGTGGATTTGCAATCGGAGAAATGTTTGGTTTTGCTTATCATAACGCCATGTTTATGGGGGTTATTCTTAGTGCGACATCGGTCAGTATATCGGTGCAGGTGCTAAAGGATATGAATAAGCTAAACACACGTGAAGGTTCTACTATTCTGGGAGCCGCTGTAGTTGATGATATTCTGGTTGTTATTTTGCTCGCTGTATTAATGAGCTTTTTCGGCACAGGAGAATCAGTGTCTATTGGTCTTTTGATTACGAAAAAGGTGTTGTTCTTCGCTGTAGCGTTTGTTGTGGGTTGGTTCGTTGTGCCTCGGGTTATGAAATGGATGGCTCCGCTAAAGGTGACAGAGGCTGTTATCGCAGCGGCGCTACTGGTTTGCTTTGCGTTCGCGTATTTTGCGGAAATTATGGGGATGGCAGGCATCATCGGTGCTTTTGCAGCGGGGATTGCTATTTCACAAACCTCCTTTAAGCACACTGTGGAATCTAAGCTTGAGCCTATAGCGTATTCAATCTTTGTTCCGGTCTTTTTTGTAAGTATCGGACTCAGTGTTTCCTTTGAAGGGGTTGGAAGTCAGATTGGGTTCGTCCTCTTGCTGACGGTGATTGCCATACTGACCAAGTTGTTTGGTGGCGGTCTGGGTGCACGTCTTACAGGTTTTAATAACCATTCGTCGCTTATTATTGGTTCAGGGATGATTTCGCGGGGTGAGGTTGCGTTGATCATCGCGGCAACAGGTCTGCAAAGCGGATTGTTGCAGCAGCAGTATTTTACTTCTGTAATTATTGTTGTCATTGTAACTACGCTTGTAACACCGCCACTATTGAAATTTATGTTCCGTGATCCAGTGCGCGCGGGAGAAAAATAAAGCAAAACAACAGGGTGTTCCGAAGCCATTTACATGGCTTATGGGGCGCCCTTTTTTTGTTTGTTCTAATTCCCTATCCTTCGGAAGGAGAAAGCTCCCCGTCTTAAGACTGAGTATAAAACCAGCCGTAGGGCTGTTTTGACTTCGAACAAAAATGTCTAAACTAAATCTCGGGATGGAAAATAATACATACATAATGGGGCAGTCATAAGAGGAGTACCAGAAATATATGGGGTGGAAGGGGAAACGAAAATGAAGTGGTTAACCAAATGGTCGTTCGGTAACAAGGCTGCAGTGGGGCTTTTAGTTGTAATGGCTCTTGTAGTGGGAGGGATGAGCTACACTTCACTACCAATGGAATTTATGCCAGAGGCAGATAATCCTCAAGTGACTGTAACGGTGCTTGGTCCGGGTCAGGATGCCCGTGCGATGGAGACGAAAGTTACGAAGCCGATTGAGGCTGGCGCTGCTTTTGTAAAGGGGAAGAAAGAAATACTGTCCACTTCTGGAGACGGATACGCACAGGTGAATATTTTTTATGACTCAAAAACAAATATGAAGGATGCAGCTGGAGAGGTGCAAAAGGTTGTGGATTCGTTGCAGTTCCCTGAAGGGGTGATGGCTCCTTTTGTACTTCAACTGAATACTTCTATGATTCCTGTGTCGCAGGTTACTCTTTCGTTTGAGGAAGGTCTGACTAAAGAAAACCTTAAGCTTGCAGAAGAAACGATCATTCCAGAGATGCAACAAGCAGAAGGTGTAGCCAACGTCGCCTTATATGGGAAAGTAACTCCGCAAGTGCGAGTGAAGCTAGATCCAAAATTAATGGCTGAGAAGGGAATTACAACACCTCAAGTATTAGGGTTACTTCAAGGACGTAATGTATCAGCATCTCTTGGAGAGCAGACGATTGGTGGTCAGACAGGTAACGTTAATGTGGTTTCTACGATAGATAGTATTGATACGCTGAAGAAGCTCCCTGTTTCCGCGGGTGTTAAGCTACAGGATATTGCTGCTGTCGAATTGAAGGAAGATCAAGAAAGCGTTAGCCGCTCGAATGGGAAAGATGTTCTTTTCGCAATAGTAACCAAAGAAGCTAATGCGAATGCAGTAAGTGTCGGAGATCATATTCAGGATACCGTAGCACATATTAACAAAACCATTCCAAATGCAGAAGCAGCGGTCGTATTCAGCACATCAGATATGGTGGTTACCTCGGTGAACAGTATGATGCGTGAAGTATTGCTCGGCGCGTTGTTTGCTACGATCGTGATTCTGTTGTTCTTACGTAACTTGCGGGCAACCCTGATTACGGCGGTTTCTATCCCGCTTTCACTAGCAGTTACCTTATATCTGCTCGATATATCCGGCATAAGTCTGAATATTATTACGCTCGGTGGCGTGGCCGTTGCGGTCGGTCGCTTGGTTGATGATAGTATCGTAGTGATCGAGAACATTTACCGCAGGCTGCAAAAAGAACCCTTCTCCCGTGAAATGATTATAAGCGCAACTGGGGAAGTGGCTAGAGCAATTACTTCATCTACGATTGCAACGGTAGCGGTATTTCTGCCGATGGGTCTTCTGCGTGGTAGTTTACAGGCGTTCCTACTTCCGTTTGCATTAACGGTCACATATTCATTGCTTACTTCACTCGTTGTAGCTTTGACGGTGGTCCCGCTGTTAAGCTCATGGCTGCTGAGAAGAACTTCAATGGAAGAACACGAGCCGTCTAAATGGTTCACTCGATTCCTCGATTGGAATCTGCGCCGCAAATGGATTACTTTATCGCTAGGTCTTCTCCTTCTGGTTGGCTCCATCGCTGCTTATGTGACTATGCCAAAAGGCGCGCTTGATGCTTCAGATGCCAGTTATGTCTCTGTTCAGTTGAATTATCCGAAGGATGTTCCTGTTAAAGAGATTTTGGAGAAAGGAAAGCAGTTAGAGCAAGATTTGATGAAACAGCCAGAAGCAGAAACGGTGATCATGCAATCAGGGAACAGTGCGGATGCGGCCCAGTGGGGCTCTGTCAGCTCGGAGACCTTGGTCGATTATACCGTTGTTATGAAAAAAGGTGCGGATGCTGAGGCGTTCATCGATCATGTCCGTGATGTGAAGGATTCCTATGCAGGGGCAACACTGGTTGCCAATCAAATGAGTATGATGGGTTCAAGCTCTACCAGCGAGTATATTGATATCGTCGGTGATAATCTTACAGATATTACTGCTGTTGCGGCAGAAGTTACGAATAAGTTGAAGACTGTGGAGGGTATTCAGAAGGTCAGTAGTAATATGGAGGATACCAAACCTGTCTTTTCGTTTAAGGTAGATCCGACACTGACGAATGCACAAGAAATTACTATGCAATTGTCGGCTATGCTGAATCCGATCCCTATGGGGCAAATCGAACTGGACGGTACTCCTGCTGGAGTAGTGTTAGATCCTATGGCTGAGCCGAAGTCGGAGCAAGATTTAAAGGCAATGACGCTCATGACTGCTGAAGGTCCAAAGCCGTTGTCCCAACTCGCAACCTATGAGGTTCGGAATGAACCAGCACTGTTGTTCCATAAAGATGGGAAGCCATATGCGAGAATTACAGCGGAAGTGGATCCGAAGAAAGTGTCTGAAATCGGAGCGAGTATTAAAAAGGAAACCGATAGCCTTACCCTTCCAAAGGGTGTGACTCTATTTGCAGGCGGAGCCTCGGTTGATCAGTCAGAGGATTTCGCTGACCTTGGTATGACGGCGCTAATCTCCATCGGGTTGGTGTATCTGATCATGGTCCTCACCTTCAAAACCCTTCGTGCTCCGCTGGCAATCATGTTCTCCTTGCCTCTGGCTGCGATTGGGGCGATTGTTGGACTGATCGTATCCGGTGTAACGCCTGACTTCACTGCCCTTTTCGGAGCGCTGATGCTAATCGGTATCGTCGTCACGAATGCAATTGTGCTTATCGACCGCATTAAGCACAACGAAGGGCATATGAGTATTCGCGAAGCCATTCTGGAAGCGGCCGGAACACGGATGCGCCCGATTCTGATGACGGCGATTGCTACCATTTGCGCAATGACTCCACTGCTGTTCGGCCATGCAGAGATGGGCAGCATCGTCTCGCAAAGCTTGGCGATTGTGGTCATCGGGGGATTAACTGCTGCAACACTGCTTACGCTGGTTGTAGTACCTGCGATTTACGAGTTGTTCTACTTCCGTAAATCAGCTAAGGAGCGTAAAGGCGCAGTGAAAATAGAAACTCCAACGCACGGTGCATAATATCGAGAAGTTATAGTGATAAACAACTGAAACAGGCCCTCCCCAGTCATCTTAATGATGCTAGGGAGGGCCTGATGATTTAGAGGATGAGAACTTTTCGTGTAATTGGACAGTGCGAAAAGCAGGCCGACGATAACCGATATCGTGGCCTGCTTTTTTTAATATTTCTCATTATCTATTAACCGCAAGAACAATTCAATACCGGCTTACGCGCGGCTTGTGTCTCATCTAATCGGCTGATCTCTGTGGTATGTGGTGCGTTGATTACGACCTCAGGTGTCTCTTGCGCTTCTTTCACGATCTGAATCATCGTATCGATGAAGCCGTCGAGTGTTTCTTTACTTTCAGTTTCCGTCGGTTCGATCATCATGCATTCCTCAACAGTCAGAGGGAAGTACACGGTTGGCGGATGGTAGCCGAAGTCGAGTAATCGTTTAGCAACGTCCAAGGTGCGCACGCCATATTGCTTAAGGTTTTTGCCTGACATTACGAATTCATGCTTACATACGCCCGGATACGGAATTTCGAAATATGGTGCTAGACGATGCATCATATAGTTAGCATTCAGCACAGCATTTTCTGATACCTCGCGAAGTCCGTCCGGACCGTAGGTACGGATATAGGCGTAGGCACGAACCAGAATACCAAAGTTGCCGTAAAAAGCTTTCACACGTCCAATGGATTCAGGTCCGCCGAAGTCGAGTGAGAAGCTGTTATCTTCGTTTTTCACCACAGTTGGTTGTGGTAGAAACGGAATCAGGATGGATTTTACGCCGACAGGTCCGGCTCCAGGGCCACCGCCGCCGTGCGGGGTGCTCATTGTCTTATGCAAGTTCAAATGCACAACGTCAAAGCCCATGTCGCCTGGGCGGGTAATGCCCATAATGGCATTGGAGTTGGCTCCATCGTAATAGAGTAAGCCGCCTGCTTCATGCACGATCTCAGCAATCTCGACGATTTGGGTCTCGAACAAGCCGAGTGTGCTTGGGTTAGTCAGCATCAGCGCGGCTGTATCGCTACCGACGGCCGATCTTAGCGCATCAAGATCGACCATCCCTTTATCTGTGGAAGGGATCGTGATCGTTTCAAGTCCTGCTGCTGAAGCACTAGCAGGATTGGTGCCGTGCGAGGAATCCGGCACGATAACCTTCGTGCGGGTCTCGCCGCGGCTTTCATGGTAGGCGCGGATCATCATGAGACCGGTCCATTCACCATGCGCACCTGCGGCAGGCTGCAAGGATACAGCGTCCATACCTGTTAGTGCGGATAAGTCATTTTGCAAGGTATACATTAATTCTAGTGCGCCTTGAATACTTTCTTCCGGTTGGTAAGGGTGGATCTTAGCTAGACCTACGATGCGGGCAACATCTTCGTTAATCTTCGGATTGTATTTCATCGTACATGAACCGAGTGGATAGAAGCCGTTATCTACACCAAAGTTGCGGCGTGACAAGGAAGTATAGTGGCGAATGACATCCACTTCCGAAACTTCTGGAAGCACGACGGGTTCGCTACGGAGCAACCCTGATGGAATCAGGGATTCCAAGGTTTCTTCCTGCGGCACATCGCATTGTGGCAAAGAATAGGCCGAGCGGCCGGGACGACTTAATTCAAAGATTAGACTTTGTTCCGGTTTCATAAACAGCCCTCCAGTGCGCTAGCGAATTGGTCGATTTCGTTTTTGCTTCTTTTTTCCGTAACGGCTACCAGCATATGTCCAGCAAGTTCAGGATAATCACGGCCTAGATCATAACCGCCGAGATAACCCTCCTTCAGTAGCTTCGAATTAATAGCGGTCACGCTGCTACCTTTAGGAAGCTTGACGACAAATTCGTTAAAGAATGGGGAGGAGAAGGCAAGCTCAGCACCTGTTAGTTCGCTAAGTTTATTAGCAGCGTAATGGCTTTTACGAATATTTAGCTCGCCCACTTCACGCATGCCTTCTTTGCCCATAACGGACAAGTATACGGATGCGCAGAGTGCGAGCAGCGCCTGATTGGAGCAAATATTCGATGTCGCTTTTTCACGACGGATATGCTGCTCACGAGCTTGGAGTGTTAGAACGAAGCCGCGTTTTCCGTTACGGTCAACAGTTTGACCAACGATACGACCTGGCATGCGGCGCATTAAGTGCTCTGCTACGGCGAAGAATCCACAAGTTGGACCGCCGAGAGAAGCTGGAATACCGAGTGGCTGAGCATCACCGACTACAATATCGGCTCCAAGCTTACCCGGTGTTTCTAGTACGCCAAGAGCGATCGGATTTGCACTGACGACGAACAATCCTTTAACAGCATGGATCAGCGGCTCAACGGAGCTAAGATCTTCGATGTTGCCAAAGAAATTAGGCGATTGCATCAGTACTGCGGCAGTATCACCATCAATGGCCTCAGCAAGCTTAGCCTGATCGGTAACACCGTCTTTATAGTCAATCTCCACTACCTCAAGACCCCAAGCATTAGCCGATGTGCGTAACACTTGGCGCGCTTCAGGGTGAACGGTGCGGGAGACAATTAATTTTTTACGTTTGGTAGCACCTGCTGCGAGGACTGCTGCTTCTGATAATGCGGTTGCGCCATCATACATGCTGGCATTAGCTACTTTCATACCTGTTAGTTCGCAAATGTAAGACTGGAATTCGAAGATCGCTTGCAGTTCGCCTTGGCTGATCTCTGGTTGATAAGGGGTATAGGCAGTGTAGAATTCAGAACGGGAAATGACATGGTTGATGACTACAGGGATGTGATGATCGTATAATCCGGCGCCGAGGAAGCTGGCGTGAGAATCAAAGTCGGCATTTCGGTCAGCCAAACCTTTCATGTGGCGCAGCAAGGCGTATTCGTCGAGTGGTTCAGACATGGGCATAGTTCCTTGATATCGGACTGCTTCAGGAATATCGGAGAACAGCTCATCTATGGACTGAATCCCGACGGCTTCCATCATCTCTACGCGGTCCTGTGCTGTCATGGGCAGATAACGGTGCTTCATTAAGGTTTCACTCCTTGGCTTTTTTTAAAATATAAGAAAGTACAATGTTCACGCTATACTTTATCCTTCTATTTCTCGCTTAAAAGCTCACCGTCCTTATATGGACGCTAAAGGCGTTTATACTTGTAAAAAGGGGCCTTAATCACGACAGCTTTAAGCTGTTTGCCACGTATCTCTACGAAAACCTCTGTGCCTATTTCACTGTAAGCTGTATCAAGCAAAGCTAACCCCAGGTTGCGTTTCAGCGTTGGAGATTGGGTTCCTGTTGTGACCTCTCCGATTTTGATGCCGTCCGCATAGACCAGGTAATGGGAACGCGGAATGCCTCGATCAATCATTTCTAGACCGACAAGACGGTGGGGAAGACCGGCTTCTTTTTGCTGTATCAATGCATCGCGTCCGATGAAATCTGCTTTGTCCAGCTTTACGAAAAACTGAACCCCTGCTTCAAGAGGTGTGATGTCAGCCGACAGCTCCTGACCGTACAGTGGCAATTTTGCCTCGAAACGGAGCGTATCCCGTGCGCCCAGTCCAGCAGGTGTTAATCCGTGAGGAGTGCCAGCTGCGAGTAGGCCGTTCCATAACGTTGTTGCCCCATTCAGCGGAGCGTAGATCTCGAAGCCATCTTCACCGGTATAACCTGTACGGGAGATCAGTACTTCTACACCGCAGACGGCTGCGCGTTCGATGAAGTGGAAAGGCTTGAGCGCCGAGATCGGAGCATCAGTAACTTCCGCGAGTATGGTCTCTGCCAGCGGACCTTGCAAGGCGAGCAAAAGCGTCTCGTCAGAGACATTAGTGAGTGTGACTTCACCGAATTCAAAGGTCAGATGCTCTTGCAGCCACTGGAAGTCCTTATCGATGTTGGAGGCATTAACGACGAGCATATAACGGCCTTCGCTTAGTCGATACACGAGTAAATCGTCAACGACACCGCCGTTTGGATAACAGAGCAGCGTATATTGTGCCGCACCATCGGTGAGGCGGCTGACATCGTTGGTCGTCATTTTTTGTAAAAAGGCTTCAGCACCGCTCCCGATCACCATGAATTCACCCATATGCGATACATCGAACAGTCCAGCTTGCTGGCGAACGGCTTCATGCTCCTTCACGATACCTGTAAACTGTACTGGCAGCTCCCAGCCGCCAAAATCAATGCATCTGGACTCCGGATAAGCGGAATAGAGATCATAAAAAGGCGTTCTTTTCAAAGCATCCATGTCATCACTCCCCTAGTCTAATTACATACAAAAAAGGACAGGCAGAAGCAACCATGCATAAATGCACTAATCGCTTTCTGCTCTGTCCTTTGTACCTGAGAGTTACCCTGCGTAACTAACCTGCAAGTTTCCCCGTTGGTGACCTGACGCACTCAGCCTCGCGTCTGATGCTCTCCAGAGGTACGTCCGACAAAGGTCCTTTTGCCTGAGAGATTCACCCCTATTAGGGCTTACTCCTTCGGCGCCGTCTTCAAGTGAGACAGTCTCTCCCTATGCCATCATCCGCAACTGTATTTATTTAAAATATAAGAAAGTATATGTTTCACATTATACATTATCCTTATATTTCTTCGAGAAACGGTTATCGTCTATAAAAAGAC
Organism: Paenibacillus etheri; assembly: GCF_001012825.1. Lineage (GTDB taxonomy): Bacteria > Bacillota > Bacilli > Paenibacillales > Paenibacillaceae > Paenibacillus_AQ > Paenibacillus_AQ etheri. The sequence continues at coordinate 58,251 of NZ_LCZJ02000037.1, read as the reverse complement.
GACAACGTCGTTTCTTCTTGTATGTCTCCATTAAACGGGTATAGGAGGGCGCTGTCAACAAGAAAAAGTCAAAAAAACGACAAATTTATTTTACTGTTAGTAATATTGACATTATGCTCTGGGATCACTTAGGCTATAACTAAATTTATAATTCCAATTTGGAAATGAGGCGGCTTGAAATGAGTGAAGTTTTAGATAACCTTCTTTACAGCGAAGAGCATGAGTGGGCACAGCAAGTGGAAGGACGCATAGTACGTGTTGGGATTACGGATCATGCTCAGCATTTGTTAGGCGATATCGTATTTGTGGAATTTCCAGAAGTAGGCTCGGCCATTTCAGCTGGTGACAGCGTAGGCAGTATCGAATCCGTTAAGACCGTATCGGAACTGTATTCACCCGTCTCTGGGAAGGTTACCAAGATTAATGACGGATTAGAAGCCAGTCCGGAGCTGATCAACGATAAGCCTTATGGTGAGGGTTGGATTTTTGAAATTGAAGTGGACGGAGAGTATGCTGAAGCTGTAGAAGGTCTGCTGGATACAGCCGGATATCGTGCATTGGTAGGAGAGTAATTGGGATTTTTCGATGTATATTAATTTCATCGCATGTGATATTTATAGCAGCAAGTTTCTGTTTTTGGGGACTTGCTGTTTGGTGTTTTTATATAGATAGTGGTGGTGATTTTTGCGTTAAATCCTGGGACTGTTCGGAATTATGGGATTTTATTTAAAAGCGAATCTACTGATTGTGGTATTAGGGAAAACCTCCCTTATTTTAGACGAATATAGCGTGACACAAAGGGTTTTAGGGAATTCCTCCCTAAAAATTCAGTGAAAAGCGCTATTTCTGACTAAATAGGGTAATAAACAGGGAGGAATTCCCTAATTCTGCGCCTGAACAAGAGAAAAGGCAGATAATCAGGAAGTATTTCCGTAATTAATAGTGGCGAGCCCACTTTGGTATGTTGATAAGCAGATTCGCTCCCGCACAGGCCTAGCTAATGTACCTAGCTCTGAGTAAAACATTTTTTTTATACACCCTCTTGAAGCTGCCGCAGCACAATGATCTCTACACGGCGGTTCTTTTGCTTACCTGCTGCTGATGTGTTTTCCGCGGTGGGCTGGGTATCAGCATAACCTGCATATTGAAAATTGTCGGGGTTCAACCCTTCATGATCTAAGAAAAAGCGCAGTACAGACAGCGCACGAGCACCAGACAGCTCCCAGTTGTCGTTATAGTGAGAGGCCGAAGATACTGGCGTATTATCGGTATGTCCTTCAATGCTGATCTTTGCACCGATATCGCTGAATAAGCCAGATAACTGCTGAAGTGCAGGGAAGGCTGGAGACTTCAGGTCTGCCTTACCTATATCGAATAGAAAACGATCACTGAGTGTGATTTCAATCCCCTGCGGCTTATCGGCAATAAAAATTTGTTCTCCGAGATTATTTTCCTCCACATAGTTGGTGATTACACCCATTAATTCAGCAAGTTTTGCCTCTTGTTCTCGAAAAGCCAGCTCACGTGCCGAAGGTGCTTCATTACCGGTTTTATCGTCTGTATTAGGACTTGGTTCCACTGCTGGATTTGAGTTATTAACTGTACTTTCCGGTTTGCTCTCAGCTGTCTTCTCAGCATCTAAAATGCCGTTCCCACCCTCAAGGACAGTGTTTCCAGACTTGAAGGTCTCGGATAATGAGCCTGTCACAATATTATATTTGTCAGTATCCAGGCTGCTCATCGCATACAATATAACAAAAAATATAAGTAAAAGTGTAATTAGATCAGCATAAGTAATCATCCAGCGGTCGCGGCTTTCCCGAGTCTCTGCACGCCGCTTTCGCCGGTCTCTTTGTCTCATAGAAGACCTCTAGTTTCTGCACGGTCATTCGTGTCCGAGTCCGAGATAAATGAGTTCAGTTTTTTACGTACCAGCAAGGGATGATCCCCGTTCTGCAACGAAAGAATGCCGACGAGCAGCATTTCCATACTATGTAGCTGGCTTTGACTGCGGGATTTGATTTTGGAAGCGATGGGTAAAAAGATTAAATTAGCGATGGCGACACCGTACAGTGTTGCGGTAAATGCAACTGCGATAGATGTGCCCAGATTTGACGGATCTGTAAGGTTGCCGAGCACACGAATGAGACCCATCACCGTCCCGATAATTCCCATCGTTGGTGCATATCCACCTGCGGCTTCAAAGATCTTAGCATAGCTCTCATGCTTCAATTCTTTAGCGTCCATTTCTAATTCAAGAATCTGTCTTACCTGCTCAGGGTCAGTGCCGTCGACAATAAGAAGTAGACCTTCACGTGTAAAAGGATCCGAATGTTCTTCAGCTTGTTTTTCTAACATTAGAACGCCGCCCCGACGGGCCAAGGTTGCCATTGAAATGAGTTCTTCTGCTTTTTCTACATCACGATCAGGGTTGCTGCCGAAAGCCATGTGTAGTGCTGTTGGAATTAAGCGCAGCTTAGATGCCGGGAAGCTGATCATAACGGCGGCAAATGTACCCCCGAACACAATCAAAGCTGCATTAAGCTGCAGCAGTCCTGAGAGGCTTCCGCCTTCCCACAGATAGCCGCCGATTAACGCAGCCAGTCCAGCCAATAGGCCGATTATTGAGGTAATATCCATGCTTCAAGCTCCTAACATTTCTATGTATTATGGTTTGCAACGATCTAGTCAACACTGTATAATGAACGGGAACACATATTCTTATCTTCCATATTTTTTAATTATAAGAAGGTATAAGTTTCACGTTATACTTAATTAATCCTTATAATTCTCGCACAAACGCTCAACGTCTTTTAGAGACGCCAAAGGCGTTTTAGCTTGCTATCGTATGGAGAGAGAACATTCAGACAACAATTATAATATATTAATCTAGTTTAGACGATAGAGGGGAGACGGGCAAATGAGTGATATTGTCGTCAGTACAAAGACTTTTGAATTGGAGTCCGAGTATACACCCCAGGGCGATCAGCCTCGTGCCATTGAGGAGCTGCTACAAGGCATCCGGCAGGGTAAGAAGCACCAGACGCTGCTGGGAGCGACGGGTACAGGCAAGACATTTACCATCGCACAAGTTATTTCGAAGTTAAATCGACCGACCCTTGTTATTGCGCACAACAAGACCTTGGCGGCTCAACTAGCGAGTGAGTTTAAGGAGTTCTTCCCGCATAACTCGGTAGACTATTTCGTCAGCTACTACGACTATTTCCAGCCAGAGGCGTATATTCCCTCCTCAGATACTTATATCGAGAAAGACTCCAGTATTAACGAAGAGATTGATAAACTGCGCCACTCCGCGACGAGCTCCTTATTCGAAAGGCGTGACGTTATTATTGTAGCAAGTGTGTCTTGCATTTACGGCCTCGGTTCACCGAAGGAATATGGAAGCTTGCTATTGTCATTGCGTGTAGGGATGGAGAAGCCCCGAAATGAGATTTTGAGCAGGCTAGTGGATATTCAGTACCAGCGTAATGATATCAATTTTGTACGTGGAACGTTTCGTGTACGTGGTGATGTGGTTGAGATCTTCCCGGCTTCCCAGGGAGAACATGCTATTCGGGTTGAACTGTTCGGCGATGAGATTGAACGAATCACTCAGATTGATGTACTTACGGGTGAACTGATCGGGGAACGCGATCATATCGCTATTTTTCCGGCGTCTCACTTTGTTACTAAGGAAGAGACGATGCGTGTGGCAATCGTTAACATCGAAAAGGAACTGGAAGATCGCCTGACTGTGCTTCGTGACGCGGGTAAGCTTCTGGAAGCTCAACGGTTGGAACAACGGACACGTTATGATATTGAAATGATGAAGGAAGTAGGCTTCTGTTCAGGGATTGAGAATTATTCCGGACCCCTTACCTTTCGTGAGCCAGGAGCAACCCCGTATACATTAATGGATTATTTTCCAGATGATATGCTAATCGTTATTGATGAATCCCATGTAACACTTCCGCAGATTCGGGCGATGTATAACGGTGACCGGGCGCGTAAAACGGTGCTGGTAGAGCATGGTTTCCGCTTGCCGTCTGCACTCGATAACCGCCCGCTTCAATTCGAGGAATTCGAAGAAAAGGTGGACCAGATCGTATATGTATCAGCGACACCTGGACCTTATGAAATGGAACATTGTGATACGATGGTGCAGCAGATTATTCGGCCTACAGGGCTGCTTGATCCTATCATTGAGGTTCGTCCTACAGAAGGACAAATCGATGATCTGATTAGCGAAATTCGTGATCGGGTTGAACGAGATGAACGTGTACTCGTCACAACGTTGACGAAGAAGATGTCGGAGGACCTGACGGATTACTTTAAGGAAATCGGGATTAAGGTTCGTTATATGCACTCTGACATCAAAACGCTGGAACGGATGGCGATCTTACGGGATCTTCGTCTCGGAACTTTCCATGTTCTGGTGGGGATTAACCTATTAAGAGAAGGTCTCGACTTACCGGAAGTATCGCTGGTCGCTATTCTCGATGCGGATAAAGAAGGCTTCCTTCGTTCCGAACGTTCGCTGATTCAGACGATTGGTCGTGCGGCCCGTAACTCCGAGGGTCGTGTAATCATGTACGGTGATCGGATCACTGATTCGATGGAGAAGGCGATGAGCGAAACGTCGCGTCGTCGCGCCCACCAGATCGCCCATAATGAGAAACACGGCATTACCCCAACCACCATTAATAAAAAGGTGCGTGACATCATCGAGGCAACGAAGGTTGCCGAGTCCAAAGCCGATTACCTCACGGGTGTTGGTGGCAAGATGAATAAGAAGGAGAAACAAAGCCTGATGCAGCGTCTGGAAGCCGAGATGAAGGACGCAGCAAAGAACCTGCAATTCGAACGTGCGGCAGAGCTGCGTGACGCATTGTTGGAGCTTCGGGCCGAGTAACAAACTATAAACGCATCACCGATATTTTAAATATGTAATTGAACGGTGCTGTCCCAGGCCGTTCTTTTTGAATAAATAGATGGACGCGCATCCCGTAGGGACAGTGCTCTATAATGCTTTTGGCACTTACGCGTATCCCGTAGGGACAGCGTTCCACAATGCTTTTGGCACTTACGCGCATCCCATAGGGACAGCGCTCCACAACGCTATAGCAGTTGCGGTAATCTCACAATTTCCGCTCTTAGCTAGTGTGCGCCTAACGTCCAAGCGGTCCCGTAGGGATAAGCGATCCGAACGCCGTAGTCACTAAGTTCCGTCCCACCAACCTCCTTCGCCAAAAAATGCGGGTGTCCAGAGGGTGCAACCCTTGGGGCCCTCCCTTGGAAGGGAGGGTTTGGGAGGGATCGAAAACGCTTTTAATAAAGCTCTGAAATCGTTAAAGTTTTGATATTTGATTCATTAAGGAGAGGTTCCGTTGGCGAACGAAAATATTGTAATTAAAGGCGCGAGGGCGCACAATCTCAAAAACATCGATGTGACGATTCCACGTGACCGTTTCGTCGTGCTGACGGGACTAAGCGGCTCAGGTAAATCGTCGCTCGCATTTGATACGATTTATGCTGAAGGTCAGCGGCGTTATGTTGAATCTTTGTCTGCTTATGCACGTCAGTTCTTGGGTCAAATGGAGAAACCGGATGTAGATTCCATAGACGGATTGTCCCCGGCGATATCTATTGATCAGAAGACAACAAGCCGCAACCCGCGTTCCACGGTAGGTACGGTAACAGAAATCTATGACTATCTGCGGTTGCTTTTTGCACGGATCGGTCACCCACATTGTCCAGAGCATGGAATTGAGATTACCTCCCAGACTGTAGAACAGATGGTAGACCGGATTATGCAGTATCCAGAGAAGACTCGTTTGCAGATCCTGGCGCCTATCATTTCAGGGCGTAAAGGGGAACACAAAGGACTTTTCACAGACATTTCTAAGCAAGGGTTCGTACGTGTGCGTGTGGACGGTGAGCTAAGAGATCTGTCTGAGGATATTGAACTTGAGAAGAATAAAAAACACACCATAGAAGTTGTTGTGGACCGGATTGTCGTTAAAGATGATATGGAGACACGGCTGACGGATTCATTGGAGACAGCGCTTAAGCTTTCGGGCGGTAAAATCCTTGTGGATATCATCGGTCAGGAAGAGCTGCTGTTCAGCTCTAACTTTGCTTGTCCGATTTGTGGTTTTAGTATTGAAGAGTTGGCACCACGTATGTTCTCATTCAACAGTCCGTTTGGAGCCTGTACAGAGTGCGACGGACTTGGTATGAAAATGGTGGTCGATCCAGACCTGCTTATTCCTGATGCTGAGAAATCCATTGAAGAGGGTGCTTTTTTAGCTTGGACTGGAAGTACCTCTAATTACTATCCGCAATTTCTGAAGTCCGTGTGTGAGCACTTTAATATTCCACAGAACGTTCCAGTGAGCAGTTTAACACCTGATCATATGAATAAACTACTGCATGGTACAGGTAGTGAGAAGGTTCGCTTCAAATATGAGAATGATTTCGGACAAAAGAAAGATGCGATGGTTGCTTTTGAAGGGATTATTCCCAACCTGGAGCGGCGTTACCGGGAGACCGCATCTGATGGTATTCGTGAATTTATCGAAGGATTTATGAGTGCTAAGCCTTGTCATGTATGTAAAGGCAAACGTCTGAAGAAAGAAATTTTGGCGGTGACGATCAACGAACGCAATATTTCGGATATTACCGATCTCTCGATTGGTGACTGTCAGCATTGGTTTGAAGAAATAAAGTTAAGTGAAAAAGAGACAGCTATTGCGAATCTCATTCTTAAAGAGATTTGCAGTCGACTTGGGTTCCTGGTGAATGTGGGACTGGATTATTTGACACTTAGCCGTGCAGCAGGCTCACTGTCTGGTGGGGAAGCGCAGCGTATCCGTTTGGCTACTCAAATCGGTTCGAGCTTGATGGGGGTACTCTACATTCTGGATGAGCCAAGTATTGGTCTGCATCAACGGGATAATGATCGCCTGATCTCCACGCTTGCGCATATGCGTGACTTAGGGAATACGTTGATTGTTGTAGAGCATGACGAAGACACAATGATGGCAGCCGATTATATTATTGATATTGGTCCGGGTGCGGGTATTCATGGTGGACAAGTTATGGCGCAAGGAACGCCGGAAGAGATTATGAAAGATCCGAATTCTTTAACCGGTGAATATTTGAGCGGTCGTAAGTTTATTCCGGTAACCGCTAAGCGTCGTGCTACCGATGATCGTTGGATAGAAATCCGTGGCGCTAAAGAGAATAACCTGAAAAATGTGAATGTGAAGATTCCATTGGGTGTGTTTACGGCGGTGACCGGTGTGTCGGGCTCCGGTAAATCTTCACTTATTAACGAAATTCTGTACAAGAGCTTGGCACGGCAGTTGAATAAGGCTGTGAAGGTTCGTCCGGGTCAGCACAAAGAAATTCGCGGCTTGGAAAATCTCGATAAGGTTATTGAAATTGATCAATCGCCAATTGGGCGTACACCACGCTCTAACCCAGCAACCTATACTGGTGTATTTGACGACATTCGTGATCTCTTCTCCAAGACAAATGAAGCTAAGGTACGTGGGTTCCAAAAGGGACGGTTCAGCTTTAACGTAAAAGGCGGACGCTGCGAAGCCTGCCGTGGGGACGGAATTATCAAGATTGAGATGCACTTCTTGCCTGACGTATACGTTCCTTGCGAGGTATGTAAAGGTAAACGTTATAACCGGGAAACACTAGAAGTGAAATATAAAGGAAAAAACATTTCCGACGTGCTGGAGATGACTGTAGAGGATGCTACAGAGTTCTTCGTGAATATCCCGCGTATTCATCGTAAAATGCAAACGCTGATGGATGTGGGTCTTGGCTATATTAAGATTGGTCAGCCAGGCACAACATTATCCGGTGGTGAAGCGCAGCGCGTGAAGTTGGCTTCTGAGCTATACCGTCGTAGTACCGGTAAGACACTATATATTTTGGATGAGCCTACAACAGGTCTGCATGTGGATGACATTGGTCGTCTACTGGAAGTATTGCACCGCTTGGTGGATTCCGGAGAATCGGTTCTTGTCATTGAGCATAATCTGGACGTTATTAAGACTGCCGATTATATCATCGATATGGGACCAGAAGGCGGCAGTGGCGGCGGAACCGTACTGGCAACAGGAACACCAGAGAAGATCATTACTGTTACGGAGTCTTACACAGGTAAGTATCTGAAGCCAGTTCTGATCCGTGATACGGAGCGTACCGAAGCGCTTATGCTTGAGACGGCTGAAACCATCTAAGCTATAAATAGCTGGATTGTATAACTACCAAAGAATAAAGGTCACGGCATTTCGCCGTGGCCTTATTGTTTGTTGTTCGAAATTATTATTTTGGGAAAACAATTAATCGGTACAATTGCTGGTATTCACCGGTAAATTAGAGCGATTATCCGATCTGATGTGAGTTTCTAGTAAACGTTATATGACTTCTATAAAAAGAACACCAAATAATAGACGGGATAGGCATATGTAGGGCATGTCCGTCGTAAGATTGAATGAGGAGCATGCTGTTGCTGTAAGTGTACTTAATGGGTAATAGAATAACAGTAGGCTCGATGGTTGGTTCCTTGAAAAATAAATAACTAAATGTAATATACATTTAGCTTTATCAAAAGCTTCAGTTACTAGATTGGGGAAAGCATCCCTAAAAACTCAAGTCAAACCAAACCGATACTCGGTTAACTTGAGGAGGCTCTAATCCATAACCGACACTTTATTTTCAATGAATATCACCAAACGTCAATGAACAATATCATCAATTCATTCAATTTTGCAGGTATAAAATAAATTTTTTGCGACAAATACATAATTTTTCTACAAAACCTATTGCATCGCCCAAATGGTAGCGATAACATAGAAGAGGATATGGGGAATACTGGATCTTGCTTGACAACATTTTTGAGGAGGTAAGGTAATGCTACTTGCAGAAGTTGCCGCGCAAGGACCGTCTAAATTTCATACCTTTGATGTTTTTATGATTTTATTCACCATCCTAATTTTGGTCGGAGTTATTCGGTTACTGAGAGCTCCACAGAAGAACAAGTTCGCCATTGGTTTCGGAGCGGTTAGTTTGTTGGTTTTTATAATCTCTGACTATGCCATGGTGATGCATTGGTTAAGTTAACGAAAGAACTAAATTGAACAGCTTTGCACCAAAAGACTCCTTTAACGCCGTGGGCGCATTGAAGGTGTCTTTTTTCAAATTATATAATGTAAAATTTATCCATGTGCAGAGAGAGGGTCTGGTGAAGGTTGATGAGGATTGGGGAGAAGCTGGTGAAGAAAGGATTGGGCCTGCTGCTATGTGGTGTGTTGCTGTCCGGAGTATGGAGTGAGTCGGTTTATGCGTTTGGTAGTACGACTAAGACGGTTAGCGCGGCGACGACAACCCAGAAAAACAAAATCAAAAATTCTACAGCAGCTGAAGACCCTGTCCCAGGGATTATTAAAAGTATCACCCCCTCCGTAGTGGGCATTATCGGCAAAGACGATAGTGGCGGGAATAGCGGACCGGATGATCGGTACAATCTGACGCATGGCTCAGGCATTATTGTGAAATCGAACGGATGGATCGTAACCAATGCACATGTCATCAAAGATCTGCAAAATGCCTTGGTAGTGACGTCGGACTCCAAAACCTACAGCATTAAAGAAACGTATCTTGATGAAGTTAGTGATCTGGCGTTGATCAAAATCAATGCAACCGCCCTTAAACCTGCAAAGTTTATTTCATCAACCGGAAAAACAGCTGTTGGTGAGAAGGTGATCGCCATCGGAACACCGATTAACTTTTCTCTAAGGAATTCAGCGACTGTAGGGGTTATTAGTGGCCTTAACCGTGAAGTAGCTGCGGCTTACCGCCTGATCCAAAGTGATACAGCGATTAATCCCGGAAATAGCGGGGGGCCGCTAGTGAATATGAAGGGTGAGGTGCTGGGAATAAACAGTCTGAAATACTCAGCGGTGGGTGTAGAGAATATGGGCTTCTCTATCCCGGCGAATACCGTGCAGTATATTATGAACCAGCTTTTTAAGTACGGTGAAGTAAAACACCCGAGCCTTGGGCTGGAGTTAGAGCCGAGTTGGTCTACGATTGTAGGATTGCCAACGCTTGATCCACTGAGCGTAACCAAGGTGGTTTCTTCTGAGGCACTCAAGGCGGGTGTTGCCGAAGATGATGTTTTGTACAGCATTGACGGCCACCGTGTGGTCTCACTAGTTGATATTAATGAATTGCTCAAAAGCTATTCTCCGGGTACGACGGTACGACTGGTTATGCAAAGTGATGGGGATATCGTCATCCGCAAGCTTCTGCTTACTCAGGGTGATCCCCTGTTAAGTGAAGAGGATTCGGGAACAGATGGGAACGAGCATACGGAAGAGTGATCAGGAAACCGAGAGGGGAACGGTAAATGAGCCATAAAGTTTTAAAACAAGGAATGTGTGCGATGCTGGCCTTATTATTGCTATTTTCTTTATTACCCATACAAACAGCATTGGCTTCAGAAGCAGACAAGCTGCAGCTCAGTCTTAAAGTTGGCAGTACCTCAGCTACGGTAAATGGGAAGAAGGTGGCTATTGAGCGACCTTTTATAGAGAACGGAACGGTTATGGTTCCACTTGGAGTTTTTAAAAAGACATTTGGCAGCAAGGTTTCCTTAGAAGGAAATGATGTAGTGAAAGTAACGTACGGCTCTCATACAGGGTTAATGACAATTGGTAGTACTAGCGCCTGGAAGGATGAGACTAAAGTTAAACTCAGCTCCGCGCCTCGGATGGTTTCAGGTGTGCTGATGGTGCCGCTGCGGTTTGTGGCGAGTGTACTAGGTGCAACCCTCTCCCGAGGGAACGGCAGTGAGCTAATCATTACCCTGGTTCCTGCACAGAATGAAGGAGATGTACCAGTGGATACTGGTATTGATAGCGATGTGGGTAAGACGCAAATGGGGAACAGCTATTTTCAATGGACACTAAATTATCCGTCTGGACTGATTGCTGGAAATAGCGGTGGAGATGAGAGTGTGGCTACCTTTTCAAGTGCCGACAATCTTTATTATTTGGAGATCCATGCAATTGATCAAGCGGTTTCGGTGGATGCAGATGGGCTTCTGGAGCAACTAGTCCGGGAAGTCGAGTTAGGCGGTGAGCTGATATTAGACCGGGAGTCGTTCCCGAAAGCCTCTGTACCCTATGCACGATTGGTCAGTAAAGATTCTAACGGAGCACTCTGGGAAAACAGGCTGATCTATGCTGAAGGTAGGCTTTACGAGATTTATTTGACGGATGAAAAAGCCACTAATTATAAAGATTTAGCCAAATATGCGGGGTTACTGAGCTCTTTTCGACCCTCTTTTGACACTAAGGATAACAAAATCCGTGATCTCTCTACCGTAAAGAATGGCTTGAGTGAAGCCTATAATGAGGACTATGGCATCTCACTACAGGTTCCTGCCGATTGGACTAAGGATGACCAGTATTTCTATTATGAAAGTAAAGAGGGAAGTCATTTGAGTGTGGCCATTACATCGGCACCTGCTGGTTCTACACTAGAAAGCTGGGCTGAAGAGCTGAAGACAAAAACGCAAGAGAATTTTGTAGCGGATGCTCATGTTTTTAAGGATAGCATGAAGTCTGAGATTTCCGGTGTACCTGCACAAATAAGTGAGACACAGTTGAATTTCGGCAACGGGTGGACGACAGAATATCAGGCACTGGTGCTCAAGAATGGGTACCGTTACTATTTTGAATATGTGACACCTCCTGGGCAAGAAGACGATAAGACCAAATTTAAAGCCATTATATCCTCTATTGATATTGATTATGATCTGTTGAAGGAGAACTTCGGGCGACTCGCTAGCGATGACTATAAGACAATCAAGAATAAATCGATAACCAAAGTATCCAAAAGATACGGCTATGCCATCGACATACCACGTTTATGGACACCCAATCAAGATGTATTCGAGACACAGCTGGTAGAGTATCGGTTCATCGGAGGACGTTTCCAGATCAACTCGAAACCTGAGGGCTCAGTCGATTATGCGGTGAATATGCTCAAAGATTCTTATCAGAATAAAAATAATGATCCTAAAGGTCCTCGCATTGAAAGTATAGTGGAGTCTACCTTTGCAGGTGTTCCTGCCACGATCATTACTGTGCATCAAATCAAGAATGGTGTTCCTCTCCGCAGCAAGCAAGTTGTTTTTGGCAAAAATGAGGTGGTCTACACGATTACTGTTATGCTGTATGATGCCAATGCTACTGCAGAACAGCAAGCTCTGCTGGATAAAACGCTGCAATCGTTTCGGTTTACAGGGAGTGATTAGTTTAGAGTTGTGAGGAGTTCATGAGTAACTAATAGTAGAGTGTAATTCAAACAGACGAGAACGTCCTTGTTGCCAAATTGGCGTGGGGCGTTCTTTCTTTATATAAATGTTGGTAAACACATGGCGCTGAGATGTGATATTTGATACAATTATCAAGTTAATCAACTAGAAATGACCCGCCACATGGCGGTTTGGGAGGATATAAATGAAAGAGCAACAAATACGCAGAGAAGACGTGGAGCTATTGGCACCTGCAGGTGACTGGGACTGCATGCGTGCGGCGGTAGCGAACGGAGCGGATGCTATCTTTTTTGGCGTAGAGAAGTTTAATGCACGGGCGAGAGCGAACAACTTTCGCATGGACGAGCTGACGGAAATTATGGCGTTTTTGCATAGCTATGGTGTGAAGGGCTTCCTGACCTTTAATATACTGGTTTTTGAAAATGAATTGTCCGATGCAAAAGAACTGATTGATGCTTGTGTAGATGCTGGCGTGGACGCGGTGATTGTACAGGATTTAGGTTTGGTCAAAATGATCCGTGAAATCTCACCGGATTTCCCGATTCATGGATCGACACAAATGACGATTACTTCTCCGGAGGCGGTCGAGTTCACTAAGCCTTTCAGTTTGGAACGTGTGGTACTGGGTCGTGAGAACAATCTGAAGCAAATTAAGACGATTGGGGAACAAGCCCGTCTGCCGATGGAAGTATTCGTGCACGGAGCTTTATGTGTCTCTTATTCGGGTCAATGTCTGACTTCGGAAATGTGGGGCGGACGTTCCGCCAACCGCGGAGAATGTGCTCAAGCTTGCCGCCTGCCTTATGATCTGATGGTGGATGGAGAAGTTAAACCAATGGGTGATGTGACTTACTTGCTCTCCCCTAAGGATTTGGCTGCCATTGATCTTATGCCTGAGCTGATCGAGGCGGGCGTAACTTCTTTCAAAATCGAAGGGCGCCTCAAGAGCCCGGAATACGTTGCGAATGTAGTTAGTAAGTACCGTCAGGCAATTGATCGGTATTTTGATGGCGATCTGTCCAAACCATCGAAGGAAGAAGTCCGCGAGCTACAACAAAGCTTCTCCCGTGGATTTACGCATGGTTTCTTAGATGGAACTAACAATAAAAAGCTCGTAGATGGCACTTTCCCGAAAAGCCGTGGTGTATATCTCGGAACAGTTGAACAAATTCTTCGTGATGGCGTAGTCTGCCGTATTCATGCACCGCTTAAGCGGGGAGACGGAATCGTGTTTGATGCAGGCGATCCGACGAAAAAAGAAGAAGGTGGACGCGTATACGATCTTCGTCGTAAAGGTGTGAAGCTGGAAGGCGAAGCCGGAGAAGGCTGGATCATCGACATCGTAGCCGGTCGTAATGATGTGGATCTTCGCCGTCTAAATGTCGGTGACCGCATTTGGAAGACGAATGACCCTGCGCTAGACAAAGCGCTGCGTCAGACTTTTGAAACCGAGAAGCCGTACCGGGTATTCCCGGTACAGGTGCGAGTGCAGGGCTGCGTCGGCGAGAAGCTGACCACTTGGTGGACGGACGTTCAGAAGAACGTTACCGTCCGTGTGGACTCGGAGCTCGCGCTGGAAACAGCGCAAAAGCGTCCGATGGATACTGCGCTGCTGGAAGAACAATTCGGCCGCCTGGGCGGGACCGTGTTCCAGCTTGACGCGCTAGAGTCGCACCTGCAAGGCGACGTGATCGTCCCTATGCGCGAGCTGAACAGCATCCGCCGCCAAGCGGTGGAGCTGCTTGCGGGCGAGCGCCCGAAACCGCCCGTTTATGTGAAACGGGCGATCGAGGTCTACGGCGACGCTACCCGCAGGGACGTCGCTTCGCAACGCGCTGGTGAAGCGGAGCTCACCGCGCTGTGCCGCAGCCTGCCGCAGGTGCAGGCTGCGCTCGAGGCCGGCGTGAGAAACATCTACGCCGACTTCGAGTTTATCAAGCAGTTCCCGGCAGCGGTAGATGCGGTACGGGCTACAGGGGCCAGCATCGCGCTGGCCACGCCGCGCATTCATATGCCGGGCGAGAACGGCTACCACGCCAATATCCTGCGTCTGCAGCCTGATGCCGTGTTAGTACGCAATACCGGCGCGCTGTATTATTATCTGCGCCGCCGCCAAGAGCAGCCTGATGCTGTGCATCCTCGCCTAATCGGCGATTTCTCACTGAATATCGCTAACCATAAGGCAGTGGATCTATTCCTTGAGGCAGGCTGTGACGTTGTTACACCATCCTATGACTTGAACATTCAACAGATGGTCGACCTGCTTGAACACAGTGATACTTCTCGTATGGAGATCGTTATTCATCAGCATTTGCCGATGTTCCACACAGAGCACTGTGTATACTGTACCTTCATGAGTGAAGGCACAGACTTTACGAACTGTGGCCGTCCTTGTGAAGAGCACCGTGCTTCCCTGCAAGACCGCATTGGAATGTCACATCCGGTTCGTGTGGATGAGGGCTGCCGTAATACTGTCTATAACGCCGTTGAGCAGTCCGGTGCGGAGTATTTGAACAATTTCCGTGATCTAGGCGTATCCTCGTACCGCGTGGAGTTCCTTGAAGAGACACCAGAGCAAGTGGCTGAGGTAATTAGCCTATACAGCCGCGCACTTCGTGGCGAGATCTCTGGCACGCAGGTATGGAAGAGCTTGAAGGCTACAAACCAACTTGGCGTAACGCGTGGGCAATTGGTGAACGCGAAGTAATAAGAGTTAAGAGTTGAAGAAAAAGGGCTAAGTAACTACCAGGTAGATGCTGGTATTGCTTAGCCCTTTTTTCAGAATTGATCTCGTCCTCATCCTAATTTGCATATACTAAATAGTAGTATATTATGGGGGCAGCAAAGTATTTAAAATAGCAATAATTGATTATAATTCCTGCCCTCTTATTTCATTGGAATAGATATACAAATATAACAAACACTCTGACATAAATGTGCTGTAACTGCTATAATTGAAAGAAATATGCCATTTTAGGGTACTTACAGATATGTAATTGAAAAGAGTATATGATAGAAGGAGTTAATGTGATGAAGATCCGTAAAGCGATTATTCCCGCCGCAGGTCTCGGCACTCGTTTTTTACCTGCAACTAAAGCAATGCCTAAAGAAATGCTACCGATTGTAGATAAACCAACGATCCAATATATTGTTGAAGAAGCAGTCGCTTCCGGGATCGAGGATATTATTATTGTAACGGGGAAAGGCAAACGTGCGATTGAAGACCACTTTGATAACTCATTTGAACTGGAATTTAACTTGGCTGAGAAGCAGAAGTGGGAGCTGCTTGAATCCGTTCGCAAATCTTCTGAAATGGCTGATATCCATTATATCCGCCAAAAAGAGCCAAGAGGTCTCGGACATGCGATTTGGTGTGCACGTAAATTCATAGGAAACGAACCGTTTGCTGTCCTACTCGGCGATGATATTGTTGAAGCGGACAAACCGTGCCTCAAACAGATGATTGACATATATGACGAGTATAAATCTTCTATCGTGGGTGTTCAGCCTGTTCCGTGGGAGGAAGTATCACGGTATGGTGTGGTAGATGGTTCGCCTTTGGCGGAACGTGTCTACAAGGCAAATCGTCTAGTAGAGAAGCCGATGAGAGAAGAGGCTCCTTCGAACTTAGCTATTCTGGGACGATATATTTTAACTCCACGTATCTTCGATATGCTTGGAGAACAGCAGGTGGGTGTAGGTGGAGAGATCCAACTTACAGATGCGATAGCACGTCTAAGCGAGGTTGAACGAATTATTGCCTATGACTTTGAAGGTAAACGTCATGATGTGGGTGAGAAAATGGGCTTTATCCAGACTACCATTCATTATGCACTTCAACACGAGGAGCTTAAAGATGACTTGCTTCGTTATATGAAAGAGCTTGTCGAGAGCGAAGCAGCTAAGGTCGGACTATAAGTAAATCTCATATATCGAAAAAAGGCGCGCCACTGTAATTTGAAGTGCTCCCTGTCAAGTGGACAGTGTAAAAAACAAAAATAGTTAGTTTAGATACCTCAGTTCGTATTGCCAGAGCTGAGGTATCTTCGTTATGCAGCTCGTCGGTATTCGTTAGGTGACAAGCCATCCAAACAATCTGTGTAGCGGTAATTATTGTAGTAGTGAATATATTTGCTAACCTCTGTGAGGACATCATCATAGGTGTCATACTTTGTAAGATAATAGCTTTCTGACTTGTATGTACCCCAAAAACGCTCAATAGGTTGGTTGTCCAAACATCGGCTCACACGAGACATGCTTTTCTTAAATCCGTATTTTACATGAAGTCGGTTGTACTCATGAGACGTGTACTGGAAGCCTCTGTCGCTTTGTAAAAGAGGGGATACGCCAGGATTCTTCGCGTAAGCCCTTTTCAGCGTATCCATCACGAGTTTATTGTTGTTGGAATGGCTTAATACCCATGAGACAATGGAATTATCATATACATCAATAATGGCGCTCAAATAAGCTTTGCGCCCATTCCCATACTTCAGTTCTGTCACATCTGTACACCATTTTAAATTAGGAGAATTGGCATCAAAGTTAAGATTCATTACATTTTCAGCTACATGAATCTCCGCAGCTTTCACATAACTTGCTCGTTTTCTGCGAATGACCGCTTTAAGCCCAAGAGCACACATAATTCGGTAATAACGCTTTTTGTTGTACTTCTTTTTGAGCTTTCGGTTTAATTGCGTGCGCATTTGGCGATACCCAAGTATCCCTTTTCGCTTGTCATAACGCAGCTTTACTTCTTTGGCTAACGCATAAATTTCAAGTTCCATACTAGAGGGTTTCCAGTTTAACCACTTGTAATAGGCAGATCGAGCAACCCCAGCTAACGCACACAACTTCGTAATTGCGTGACCTTTTTCTTTGTTCAGTTCTTGAATCGCTTGATACAAGTTTACTTGCCGAACAAGGGTTAGCGTGTATTTCGTCGCTTGATCTCCGCCAACTTTTTTGCGAAGTCATTCTCCATCTCTAGATATTCATTTCGCGCTTCTAGCTCTTTAATCCGTAGCTTAAGGCGGCCATGCTCATCTAGTTCTTCTACAGGCTTTTTACGACCTCGATTGTCCTGAAGAGCCTCCTCGCGGCCAACTTGATATTTCCGAACCCATGCGTAAACTTGCTGATAAGATACTCCGTACTTTTCAATCGCTTTCTGATAATCCAATCCATTAGCCATGGTATATTGTGCAATTTCAATGCGTTCTTCGAAAGTTGTTTTACGTCCTTTGTTCATATGAGATAGTCCTTTTCCTGTATGTGTAGGTTTCAATTCTATCTCATTAGTATACTTGGTAATCCATTTTGTCAAAACACTTCTGCTTGAAATATGATGCTTGTTTGTCACCTCTTCAACGGAGCAACGGCCAGACAACACTTCGTTAACAGCAGCTAGTTTCAATTCCTTTGAGTATGTTTTCCATGTTCTCGATTCCTTCAACCCGTCCAAACCATCTGCTTTATATTTCCTAATCCATTCTCTAACCGTGTGCGAACTAAGACCTCGTTGTTTTGCCTCATAGTTTGGATTTGACTTGTGCTCAAGGCACAGCCGTACGACATGTAATTTTACTTCTAAAGATGCTGGACTTCTTTTAGACATTAGAAAAACTCCCATCATTGTAGCAGTAGAAGTTTTTGTTTTTTCTACTGTCTACTATGATGGGAGCATATCAATTACAGTGGCGCGCTTTTATGGTTTCTTTCTTTTTTTAAAATTGTGAATTTGTAATGGCCTCAACTTGTGCTGCTTCCGCAGGATCAGCTGCGATCAGCGAATCGTATATCGCCTGATCCTCGCCACCAGTTTTCGTTAGTGCAGCAAGGTACCAACGAGAAATCTCACGATTGGTTGCATCTGCGAGATCTTGGCTTAAGGCCGGTTTCAAGATGGAGATTGCTTTTTGAATCTGTCCAGACATATATTGCATTTTTGCTATCTTCAGTGTCACATCCGGAGTAAATGTTTTCGAAGGATCATTATCCGCAAGTACCTGATTATAGGCCAAAATCCCAACGACAAAGCCCGCTTTCATGTTTTCTATTCTATCTGCATTATCTTGTTGTGCGTAAGCTGCCTGCCCCAAATCAAATGAACGGCTGATTAGTGAACTGTACCAATTTATATCCCACGGAGTTTCGTTATTCATTATATCCGTGTAATTAGGATCCGAATTAAGTTTCAGAGTTGTCTTGGCTGCATCCTCTTGTCCGGATAAAAGTTGCATTTTACCAACGTTTAAAGCGATAGTTGGCGTTACTGAGAAAGGACGCCCTTGCAGTTGTTCTGGTGGAAGAGTCTTCAGATGTTCTATTCCAGCAAGAACGTGATTGTATGCTTCTTGAGCTTCATTGAAATACTCTTGTTTCTTTGTCTCATCCTTTTGGTTAAGGGATTGCTGACCTAATGCAAAGGAACGGCTGATGAGAGTATCATACCAACTAATATCCCAATTGAACTTATCAGCATTGTCGAGGTAAACATTGTATGCAAGATCACTTTGCCCCTTTAAATCATAGTAGCTCACCATTTGAGCTAAAAGATATTTGTTGTAAGGCTCATCTTTTAGTGCTCGAGTTAATACATTATGAGCCTCTTCAAGAAATTGCTCATCTTGCGTTTGATTGAATACCGTCATATCCAAAGCAGATAAGGAGATGGCGGATTCAGGATGATTAGGACGGGTTTTTAAAGCTTCAACCAACGGCGCTTTAATTTCTTCGTATGAAGTACTTACTCTAATCAGATTCTTACCCTTTAGAGCAGCATTACTAGAGCCAATATAGCTGATCGAAAGGAATAATAGGAATACAGTACCTAATGTGAGCACTGCGAAATATCCAAGCCGCAAACCAGTTTTATTCCAACTCTTACGTAGCTGTTTACTATCCATGACAACTGCCATGCCCGCCAGTCCAAGGAAGACGAGTATTCCCATAAAGGCATAACTCATATTGAAATCTAGTAGACTGTGAACAAGAATGGATAGAGCAATAATTAGATAAAAGAAACCATTCTCAAAATCATTTTTATCCCGTTTCACATACCCACGAATGTATTTATAGAAAATATACAAAATGAATCCCATAAATACGATGAAACCAAGGATCCCAACCTCAATCAAGTATTGTAAAAAGAAGTTATGCACTTGGCGGCTGGTATAAGGGTTGTTCTGATAGTGCTCATATAATGAGGACCATCCACCACCACCAGCACCAAGAATCGGATAATCCTTAACTACCTTCATCGCATCTTTATAAAAAGTAATCCGCTCAAGAACACTATGTTGCTGGAAGTTGATGTTCTCAAGACGAGTCTCCATATTATCAGGCAAGATACTTTTTGCACTCGTACCGATAAGTAAGAAAGCTACAATAGCTACTAGAGCAACAGATCCGAGTGGGATCCAAAGACCTGTCATTTTACGTGACGACCAACTCTCTAGTTTTGCATACAACCATGGAGCGACAAAACGCTGAATGACCCAAGATAGGCCAGCTACAACTAGTGAAGCTCCTAATAGATATGCCCAGCCTTTTAAAGCGGAAGAAGAAGTGAAATTTGCGTTTAACTCTATTCCTAGATTAGTTACGGGTGTCGTAATGAGCAAAGATACAATTCCAGCAACTCCTAGAAGCAGAATCCAAAGGATTTGCTGTGCAGGTTTTAGGAATAGAAGCAGAAGTATGAATACTACAGGTAGCAAGACTAAGCCACCGCGAGATAAGGTTAACAAGATCGACACAATGATGGGCACTAACATAAAGCCATGAGTCAAGGTTCCATACCATTTTTTAGAGCGAATAAGCGCGAATATTGCTACAAAGAGAAAGGCCATTAAGAATGCAGCGTATGTATTCGCATACTGAAAGATCGAAGTCAGACGAAGTCCATTAGAGTCAGTCATAACTGCATCTAAATAAATATCGTTCCGTACAGTGTTTGAGAACCAGCCCACAAGAGCGCCAGCTAATTTACTGCTACCTAGCCAATTTAAGAGTCCAAAACCTACTATGAAATATGCAATCGCTAATATAGCATTTTGAATGACAACATTTACTTGCTTTTGCTTCATGAGATAAAAGGCTATAATGAAGACTGCAATATACATGCTCTGAATAAACAGCATATTCATCGCCATATAATGCGAAACTGAGACAAACAATGATAGAGCATAAGTCAGAGGCAGTAATATTGAAGCTGAAGCTACTAAGTCCCTCTGTTCATCTAGTTTGAACTTTTTGTAGTATAAGCCAAGGCAGACTAGCAGCAAAAGTCCACTTACCAGTGCTGACACATATATAGGCTTCTCGAAGTCTAACTGTTGTCCGTTAAATAATCCCACTTGAAATGGGGCCCAACATAAAAATAAAATAAAAGCAACAACCAATGCCCAGATCGGACTTGCTGTCTTTTCAACATTTCTCGACTGAGCGGCGTTTTTACCGTATACTGGTTTCGACACGTTATAATCTCCTTTTCCTGTAGGTACGACAATATTTTAGCATATCGGCTAATCATTGAGCTACTGTATTAAGATTCTATGATGTTAATAACTATATGTAAATGAATAACTTTATCTAGATACTATATGGGGGCTCTATTAAAAAAAGCGCCCCAGACTACAGCTATGTAGCCAGAACGCACTCCAAAAATTAGTATACAAAATTATGCGAAGAATTTTTGAACAGTGGGGCACCTTCATCCTTTGCAGAAAGCACTGGTTGAATATGAATTGGCCATTTGATGCCAATCTCAGGATCATTCCATAGGATACCGCCATCGCATTCCGGTGCGTACAGCTCATCGCATTTGTACTGAACTTCCACGTTATCTGTGAGAGTCATAAATCCATGAGCAAAGCCCTTGGGAATAAGCAATTGTTTCTTGTTATCAGCGGTAAGCTCAATGCCGAACCATTTTCCATATGACGGGCTCCCGCGTCGAATATCCACCGCTACATCAAAAATCGCCCCCTTAGTACAACGGACAAGTTTAGTTTGCGCTTTGGGATTAACTTGGTAATGAAGTCCACGTAGTGTGCCATTGGTGGCAGAAAAGGAATGATTGTCCTGCACAAATTGCAGTTGTAGTCCTTGTTCCTGAAACTTGGCTTCACTGAAGGTTTCCATAAACCAACCTCGATGGTCCCCAAAGACAGCGGGTTCTATAATAAGCACTCCTTCTAGTTCTGTTGGTGTGAATTTCATGGTTCACTCTCCGTTCTTTAATATTGAATTTTACCGATGGCTACTTTGATCAGGTATTGACCGTAACCAGTTTTACTCAGTTTTTGCCCGCACTCTAGCAGATGCTCCTTCGTAATCCATCCGTTAATATATGCGATTTCTTCCGGAGCGGAAATCTTAATTCCTTGATGATCCTCAATCGTACGGACAAAATTGGTCGCGTCGACCAGACTCTGATGAGTTCCGGTATCAAGCCAGGTGAAGCCACGTCCCAGTAATGCGACATCAAGCTCGCCTATTTTCAAGTAAGCTTCATTAATTGAGGTAATCTCAAGCTCTCCTCGACTGGAAGGCGTTACTTCCTTAGCCAGCGAAACTACCCGGTTATCGTAAAAATACAAGCCAGTAATGGCATAGTTCGATTTAGGATGTTCCGGCTTTTCTTCCACACTCAGCACTTTGCCGTTTCCATCAAACTCAACAACGCCAAAACGCTCTGGATCTTGCACATGATATCCGAATACTGTTGCACCATGTTCCTTAGTAGCGGCTTGCTTCAAAAGCTTGGTCATTCCATTTCCATAATAAATGTTATCGCCCAAGACCATGGCAACGGAGTCGTCACCAATGAATTCTTCGCCCAAAATAAAGGCTTGAGCCAATCCATCAGGGCTAGGTTGTACAATGTATTGTAGAGAAATACCAAATTGTGATCCATCGCCGAGCAGATTTTGAAAACGTGGCGTATCCTCAGGGGTTGAGATGATTAGTATGTCTTTAATGCCTGCTAGCATTAATGTGGATAGAGGATAATAGATCATTGGCTTATCATAAATCGGCAACAGTTGTTTACTGGTTACCATTGTAAGCGGATAGAGGCGCGTACCGCTTCCTCCAGCGAGAATAATACCTTTCATGACTCGTATCGACTCTCCTTAGTATATATAAAAATTGTAAAATATGAGATCTTTTTAGTATCTTGGACATTCCATTCTTATTGTACGCCGGAAATTCTTGATTTGTCTATTAAACAAGAAGTTATACATAATATCAAGCTTCAAAAGGAAGAAAGTGATTAAGTGGAATATGCTAATTGACAGGTGGATACTGTGATATTTGATAAAGTTAATCAGTTGAGCAAATGACAACGATCCGCCATCCAGCGGTTTAGGAGGATATAAATAAACAAACAAGGAATACGCAGGGTGGATGTAGAACTGCTGGCACCGGCAGGCGACTGAGATTGTAAGCGTACGGCGGTGGCCAATGGGGCGAATGAGATCTTTTTTTTTTTTTTTGCGTAGAAAAATTTAATGCCCAGGCGAGAGCAAACAATTTCTGCATGGACGAGTTGCCGGAGATTATGGCGTTCCTGCATAGCTATGTGTGAAAGGTTTTCTGACCTTTAATATATCGGTGTTTGAAAAAGAGCTTCCCGATGCCAAAGAACTGATCGACGCTGGTGTGGATGCGGTTATCGTGTGGGATTTGGGTTTGATGCGCATGATTCATAAGATTTCGATTGACTTGACAATCCATGGATCTACTCAGATGACAATTCCTTCGCCGGAAGCATTTGAGTTTACCAAACCGTTCGACATAGAGCGCATGGTGCTTGGGCGTGAGGACAATCTGAAGCAGATTCGCATGATTGGCGAACAGGCTCGTATGCCGATGGAAGTGTTTGTACACGGTGCACTTTGTATATTCTGGGCAGTGTCTGACTTCGGAAATGTGGGGCGGCCGTTCTGCGAATCGCTGGGAATGTGCGCAGGCCTACCGTTTGCCGTATGTCCTGATGGTGGACGGTGAAGTGAAGCCGATGGGCGATATTACTTGTCTACTCTGTCCGAAGGCTCTGGCGGCGATTGATCTGATGTCGGAGTTAATTGAAGCAGGCGTGACCTCTTTTAAGATCGAAGGCCGACTCAAGAGTCCGGAATATGTAGCCAATGGGGTTAGCGAATATCGTAAAGTCATCGATCGCTATCTGGAGGGTCAATGGGCGGCGCCTTCGAAGGAAGTGATACGTGAGCTGCAGCAGAGTTTCTCGCGCGGATTTACGCATGGTTTCTTGTAAAGGACGAATAACAAAGAGCTCGTGGACGGCAGTATCCCAAAAAGCCGGGGTGTATACCTGGGCACAGTAGAGCGAATTGTGCGTGATGGCGTAGTTTGCCACATTCGTGCCCCTTTGAAACGTGGGGATGGCATTTTGTTTGATGCTGGAGATCCGACGAAAAATGAAGAAGGTGGGCGCGTATACGATTTGCGCGGCAAAGGCGTGTATTGGCATATTAGAAAATAGAAGTCAAACATTTGAGTCTGGCATAATAGGATCCGAATATTTTCCTTTAACAACGGTATTAGAAAACCAGCCAACCAGACCACCGGCAAATTTCCAGCTACCAATCCAATTCAGTACTCCTAAGCCGACAATGACATATACGATCGGAAGTGCAGCTTTCTGAGTGACAAAATTTAGTTGCTTTTGCTTCATGAGATATAACGCTATAATGAATACTGCGGTACACGCACATTGCACAAACAGCAGATTTACGCCATTTAGTGTGACGCCGCGTTAAAGAGTGGCAGCGCGTAGGTAACAGTTAGCAGCAAGGAAAAGACGGGCAGTAGGTCGCGTTTTTCCTCCAGCTTTATTTTATTGTAGTACAAGCCCATACACACCAGCAGCATGATGCCGCTGAACAAGGTGGTGAGATAGTTGGGTTTCTCATAGTCCACCTGCGTCCATTAAATAAACCGACCTGGAACGGGCTCCAGATTAGTGACATAATAAAATCCAAACTCAAACCCTGACGGAACTGGGGAAATTTTCAAACTTCCTCGACTGGGCAGCTTTTTTACCGTATACTGGTTTCGACACGTTGATGTCCCCTTTTCTTATAATTAACGACAATATATTAACACTTTGAAATGATTGACTCTATACTTGGGTTAGTTAACCTCAGATTATTGGATTGTCAATATAATATAAAATTTCAGAAAGGATGCAAATTCAGGTGTTCAATAGTAGTTTTTCGGTTGTATTTGCTAATAATCACTTCATAAATATTAAATCGAAAAAATGCCGACACTTAACACGGTATACTTTTTAGCAATAATGTACTTTTAAACTGTCAGTAATATTATATTGCTGATGGTAAAAACGGCTTTTTTGGCTGATTCTATTATTTAGGGATGGAATGAAACATGAAAATAAAAGCAATACATTTATTGAGTAAATATAATTTTCTTCTTGCGCAGTTAGTTCAAAGAGATTTCAAGACTAGATACAGGAGATCTATTTTAGGCATTTTGTGGAGTTTATTAAATCCGCTTTTAATTATGGTGGTACAGTACCTGGTGTTTTCGACGTTATTCCGGTTCGATATACCTAACTACTCTGTGTATTTGCTTAGTGGTATTGTAATATTTAATTACATGACAGAAGCGACCTCTCAATCTATGACATGCATAATCCAAAATGCATCATTGATTAACAAAGTATACGTACCGAAATTCATTTATCCATTTTCTCGGGTGTTATCATCAGGTGTTAATTTTCTTTTTTCGTTATTAGCACTGTACCTAGTAATAATTGCAACGGGAATGAGTATAACATATTCGCATATTGCTATGCTCTTTGCTATCGCATGTCTATTTCTCTTTATCTGTGGAATATCTTTCATGCTGTCTTCGATTATGGTTTTCTTTCGAGATACGCAATTCCTTTATAGTATTATAATTACTATTTGGACATATCTAACTCCAATTTTTTATCCTGAGAGTATACTTCCAAAATACATGTTATATATTCTTAAATTTAACCCTATGTATCATTTTATAAGATTTATAAGATTTATTATTCTATCTGGGGGGATTCCTGATCTTAAGGCCTGGGTATTCTGTTTATTATTTGCGTTGGTATCATTCGTTTTAGGAGTACTTGTATTCAATAAAACTCAAGAAAAATTTATTCTATATTTATAAGGAGAACTAAAGTGATCGATATAAAAAATGTTTCTATGAACTTTCGACTAGCTAACGATCGTATTCTTAGTTTGAAAGAATATGTCATTAAGAGAGTATCAAACAAATTAACATATAAGCATTTCCATGCACTAAGTGATGTGTCTTTTTCAATTCAAAAAGGCGAAGTCATAGGTATTATAGGCAATAATGGAGCGGGTAAAAGTACACTTTTGAAAATTATATCAGGCATTTTAACACCAACTAAAGGTAATGTGAAAGTTAGTGGTAATATAGCTCCCATGCTAGAACTTGGAGCTGGGTTTGATATGGACTTAACTGCAAGAGAAAATATTTTTCTGAATGGCGCAATACTTGGGTACTCAAAGCAATACTTGACTGAGAAGTTTAGTGAAATTGTCGATTTTTCAGAACTTAATGATTTTTTAGATGTGCCAATTAGAAATTTTTCATCAGGTATGATAATGAGACTTGCTTTTTCAATTGCTACTCTTGTGGATCCAGATATTCTAATCGTTGATGAGATATTATCTGTTGGAGATGCAAAGTTTCAAAAAAAGAGCGCGAAAAGAATGTTCGAACTAATGAGTGGTGGTACTACGGTCATCATGGTCTCTCATAGTATAGAACAAATCCGCCAAATGTGTTCACGTGTCATTTGGTTAGAAAAAGGCAGTATAAGAATGATTGGTAATTCCATTGAAGTTTGTAAAGCGTATTTAAGTGAACAAACAGATGCTCCCTCGTCAAGTGTATCTAATAATAGTTATACCGAAAACTTATATTCGCCTACTCAGATAACAAAGATAGATAATCAATATTTCATTGTAGATTGTTGGCATCATAGGGTAATCTATAACCCCAATATATCAGATAGTATTAGTAGTTGGACTATACTTTGTGATAACGTGCACACCCCTCACTCCATTGCTAGTGACGGTGAACTGCTGATTTTAGATGATACAGGTAATAATGCTGTACAAGTGTACAAGAAAAAATTGCAAACATATGAGTTTTCACAAACAATAAGAAATATTGGATACCAGCCTAATAAGATTATTTATGATAAAGATAAAGAACTTTTTTACGGTATATCTGCATCATCACAACAATTGTTTGTATTAAAAAACAATAATGGTGAGGTAGAAATAGATAATGTAGTACGATTGGATTACTTGAAAAATTCTTATGTCAGATCAATATCTCTCATCGAAAGTAAACTTTATTTTGTTTCCGGTCCAGGGGAGATTCTTGTTGCTAATACAGAAGATATGTCATTTAATCTAATAAATAAATACCCAGTCCCTTTCGAACTTCAGGGAATGAATGACTTGATTAAAATTGATTCATATTACTATATAAGTGTGTATCAAGACGGATCTGGGAACATCGCCCCAAAATTAGTTAGAACAAAAGATTTAAATCTACTAGGCGTTAATTATGAGGACCTTTATGATAAATTACAAATGAAAGGGGTCCCTTATAATTTTTCTCAAATTGAAGATAGAGTCTATGTCACTGAAATAGATTCATACTCTTCAATAAGATCTTTCAAATTAGTTGAGGATGAAATATATGACATTCAGGTTCACTATAATATAGGTGCCGCTGATGATACGTCGATCCATAGAAGAGGATATTCATGATAGTGATGTAGCTGTGCTACAGAAAGGAGTAACATGACTAAACTTAACTTTGATTATTATAATCCTAGTATGGACGAGGTATATTCAGATGGGTCGATTGAATTAGAATTACTTAGGAAGGTGAAAAATAAGGATTTTGATTGGTATAATTCGAAAGAATGGGCTATAATTTACCATCTATCTCACCTCCGACAAAATATTTTAAATTGGTACTCTTTTGAAAAAGGATGTACTATCTTAGAAATTGGTGCTGGATGTGGTGCTATAACTGGACTCCTTTGTGAAAAAGCAAGTAGGGTTGTAGCTGTTGAGTTAACGAAAACAAGAGCAGAAATAAATTACTACCGTCATCAAAATATTGAAAATCTAGAAATAGTGGTTTGCGATTTTCAGAGTCTACCTCCTGACTGGAAGTTTGATTACATTATAATAAACGGTGTTCTTGAATATGCAGCATATATGTTTACAGGCAATCAACCATATAATCAATTCCTTAAAAAGGCTAAGCAACACTTAAGTTCATCCGGAAAGATGCTGCTTTCTATAGAAAATCGCATTGGTCTAAAATATATTTCAGGCTTTAGAGAAGACCATACTGGAGAGTTTTTTTCTGGAATAAATAACTACAATAATAATGAACGTGTTCGAACTTTTACAAAAGGCGAATTGACAAATTTACTAAATGAGACGAATCTTAGTGCAATTAAATTCTTTTATCCGTACCCTGATTATAAGTTCCCAACGGAAATATTTACGGATACGACTATAAATGGAATTGTGCCTTCTAGTTCTCATTTTCCGCTTGATATGCCAAGGGTGAAACTTTTTGATGAAAATAATCTACACAAAACTTTAATGGATTCTAATTCTATGGATATCTTCGCGAATTCTTTTTTAGTGGAAATATCCGCGACACAACAAATACCTACTCAAATAGACTATGTAAAGATTAGTGCTAATAGATCTGAAGAGTTCAGAATATTCACCTACTTTGATTTAAACAACAATAAAGTCTATAAAAAAGGCCTTAATGCAAAAAGTCAGGATCACCTGAAGCGAATGTTGCATTATAGTGACTATTCGTACGATTCTAATCAAATTAAGAATGCAACCTGCTATAAAGAAGTGGATGGAATTAGTATGTTATTTTATACTATTGAAACTTTAGAGGATAGATTGGTTTCTAAATGTACCGATACTAACACTGGAGATTTTATTCATGAGATAGTAAAGTTGCGAAATGCGCTGTATGAAGGCATTCATCCAAGTGATTTTACAAACAATAATGATTTTGTGGAAATATTTAGTAGGGAAAAACCTGAACAAAAGTTACACTGGTCTTCAAACTCTAATCTCGACTTAATATCAGGAAATATCTTTTTAGAGGGAGATTTATATAAGGTTATTGATTATGAATGGCATATGCCATTTCAGATTCCTCTTGAGTTTACTCTTTGGAGGACTTTAAAGCAGTTTAAAGATAACCATAAAGATATCATTGATAGATCAATTGTTGATAACTTCATATACGATACTCTAAATATTACTCGTGCCACCGAGCAATGTTTTTTTTCATGGGAAGAAAATTTTATTAAAAACTTCGTGAAAATTCAAGATCTTTATATTTTTGCGAATGATGAGATACCCGTCGATCTTAATGCTGTTTCAACTCGTTACTTAAAAGATCATTCTATTGAAAGTACGCTATTTTATGATCATGGTGCCGGGTTTACTGATCATGATTTCGAACGCTGTGTAACTACGTCTACTGATACTGGATTTTCAGTTACGTTCAAAGATAAATCTATAAATAATGCGGAAGCACTACGCTGGGACCCACTAGAAGGAAATCCCGCATTAATATATATACAGAGTATAGAAACAGATGGATCTATAAAAGAGATTACTGCTATCAATGCTGAGCGAGTTCTTAATAATTCTGAGTATGAATTCACAACATATGATCCTCAGTTTCTTTTGCAAGGTGATTTTACTAATGCAACATATATTAAGATCAATTTCACATGCGAAATACTTGATTGGACTATTGGCTATCAACTTCAAGAGAAAAAAATGTATGTAAATAATCAAAAAATAAATGAACTAGTGAATCACAAGGAAATCTCTAAGATAAATAAAAAAATACTAGAAGAAAAGTTGGAGGAAGTTTCAACACAACTTAATGTGACAGTTGATTCATTAACCAATTCTCAAAATGATTTGATTGAGACGCAAAAGAGTTTAGAAAGTGTACAAAAAACGTTAGAAATTAACCAAAATAAGTTAGCTAATACTCAAGAGGAGTTGAATATAAAAAGTAATAAGTTAATTGAAATACACTCACACTTGAAACATCATAGAATAAAATCCATAGTTAAAATATTGTTTTTCGGTGAGATTACTAGGGGGGAATAATTTGAGTAAAGTCAGTGTAATTATGCCTTGTTATAACGACGGTGAATATATTGAACAGGCAATAAATTCAGTACGTTCTCAAACTTATAACAATATTGAACTTATAATAATTGATGATGGTTCGACGGACCCTAATACAATTATTACACTGAATAAGTTCAATAATACTGATATTATTTTGTTGAGAACTGATAATACCAGACCAGCAGCTGCAAGAAATGCAGGTATAGCTCATGCTACTGGTAAATATATAATGCCAGTTGATGCTGATGATATCATCGAACCAACCTACATCGAGAAAGCTGTCAAAATTATAGAATCAAATAAGAAAATTGGTGTGGTTTACTGCTATGCTGATTTATTTGGTGATAGAACTGGGAGATGGAGTCTTCCAAACTACTCACTAGATGCAATGCTGCTTGATAATGTTGTGTTTGTAACATCGCTCTTTTACAAAGAAGATTGGGAAAAAGTTGGGGGTTTTAAAACCACCATGTATCATGGTATGGAAGATTATGATTTTTGGCTTTCCATTATAGAACTAGACAAAGAAATCTATCAAATCCCAGAGGTACTGTTTAACTACCGAATTAAACCTAAATCGCGGACCACAGAGTTTATGTCTAACGCGGAAATTGTTAAGCAGACCTATCGTTCAATTTATAACCAACATCCTAAACTTTATGAACAGTATACTAATGAGTACGCAGTTATACTAAGGGATGCTTTGATAGAGCAAATATTTCTTAATCGAGCTCTTCAAGAGGGCATAGCTATATTAGATAAATTAAAAAGCATACCATTATTAAAGTTAATAATAAAAAAATATATCATGAAGAGGTAAACGATGATCATATTCACTTCTATTTGTGCGAATTATTTGCATAAAGCCCGTACATTGGCAAAGTCAGTAAAGGATAATATACCAAATTGTAAGTTTATCATATGTCTAACTGAACAAGAGATGCTTCCTGAATTCAATTACGAGTATTTTGATGATATCGTACTATCGAAGGATGCTTGGGAAGGAAATTTCAATCGATTTATATTTAAACATACTATTGTTGAAGCTTCTACAGCTGTAAAAGGCCAATTTTTCAAGTATCTTTATGCTAACTACGAGGATGAGAATCAATTTATTTATTTAGATCCAGATATATATGTGTATTCAGATTTTATTGAACTTAAGCAGCTATTGATAACTCGACCAATAGTACTTTGTCCGCATTTGCTTCAGCCAGGTAATATTGATATGGAACTCTCTAGCACGTCTCATGGTGTTTATAACTTAGGATTTCTTGCTGTAAACAGAAGTGAAGAGGCCCAAAGCTTCATAAACTGGTGGGCAGAGAGATTATACTTATTTTGCTATGATGACATTGCGAGAGGAATTTTTACTGATCAAAAGTGGATTGATTTGGCACCGTGTTTTTTTGATGTGGAAATATTTAAACATCATGGATATGATTTTGCGCCGTGGTCACTATTGAATTGTGATATGACTGAACAAAGTGGACAATATTATGTAAAAGGGGACCCCCTAAGATTTATACACTACTCAGGATTTGGTAGTTCTGCTGAAAAATGCATGAATGATTGGCTTCCTAAAGGGCCTCACCCCTTCAAAGATTTGTATGATAAATATGCATATTATCACAATTTAAATAATTCTGATAATATCTCTAAAACAAAATGGACTTATGCATATTATAAGTCAGGTGAAAAAATAAATGATTTGGTAAGAATGGATTATCGCAAAGACTATGATTTGATGTTTAGTATTGAAAATCCGTTTGAAATGAGTAATGATTTTTTTAATAGTAAATTGAATTTAAATGTTAATTTTAAAAAATACAAATCATTATCATCGAAAGCAATAAGTATTATACGTTCAGAAGGCTTTGGTGCTTTCTTGAAAAAGTTGATTCGGAAAATTGCTAAATGATATTAGATCTTCAAAGTAGCTGAATGCATATTATAAGGAGTTTCTTCGGCGTAACGTAACAATTATAAAACCCGAGGTTAACTCCTTATTCCATGTATTAATCACAGATATATTTACGTGGGTTGTGTTGGTATAGTGTGCCTTTTTACGTATATGGACAGGGTAACAAACAACATTTTCATTCTGAAATGTGAACCATGGCGCATGATAGTTTTTTGAAATTACTCTTGCTACATTAAAGCGCGTTATCAAAAACGCAAACAATATATAACACAGGAGAATTTATGAAATATATAACTAAAACGCACAAAAAAGTTATTTTGTTTATTATACTAATAGTGCTAATGAATGTTGCTATATTCACATCCTTTAGACAATCAGTAAATTTATCTATTTACAGTGAACATGATTCCAAGATTAGTTTTTTTTATGATAATAGTCACACAGAAAATTATCCCTTTGATGATTCTCATATGTCTCAAGAGTATTTTGTAAAAAGTAGCAAGCTGCAAAATATAAAATTCCCATTAGATCTAGTTAATTCTAATAAGCTGCGAATTGATTTTGGTGATAAATCAGGAAATTTTAAGATATATTCTTTGTCTATTCAAAAATCCCCTCTATATGAATATGTTATTAGTGAAAAAGTGTTTTTGGATAAATTTAGATTTAAAAACGATATTTCTCAATATTCTATTGAAGACGGAACCGTTAACATCGCTACTTCTGGTCCTGATGGTCATATATACTCTACAGACACATATTCAAATTTACCAATAAAGTTCAAAAATTCATTCGTAATCAAAGAGCTTTTTATAGCTTGTATAGCCTTAATCATATTGTTTATTAATAAATTGCTTTGGCTATTTCGTAATTTACCAAAATTACTGATTTACTATAAAACAATTAAAGAGAAGTTTGTAATCAAAAATATTTTTTTTAAAAATGCATTTAATTTAATTATAATTATATGTATCTCGGTCATATCAGCGGTTATATTGGATGTTGTTATTTTACGAAGTATCGCAAAAGTATCAGAGTTCTTTAAGTTTGACACTGTTCATCATTATTTTCTAAGTTCTTATGTTTTCTCATTTGATCGAATATACTTCTTTTCATCATTTATTTTTATTATAGGATTAATAGTTAGTTTAGGAAAATCTAAAGCACATAAGTATCGATATGTTTTGGCATTTATCTTGCTAATTCTTATGGTACTAGGAAAATTCACCGGATCGTCATTAGGGTTTTATGATGGAATGCTACAAGGAAATACTCCAAGCTATCAAGAAAGCACATTGCTAGGCATTCCCCAAGGAATTAGAGGCGATGAATGGGCTACAGAGAAACCCTATTACTTTGCCCAGACAAATGCAAATCCTACATTACAGTACTTCAATAAAAATTTGAGCTTTGCTGGTAACGACATGGTCGTTTCTGCATTTGCGCCAGTTAAAGATATAACTGTAATCGCTCGACCTGATCTTTGGGGATTTTTAGTAATGCCTAATGATTATGCATTTTCTTTTTATTGGACATTACGGTTAATTCTATTATTCATGGCATCATATGAAATGGGAGTTTTTCTCACAAAAAAACATCGATTTGGAATCATTACCGCAATTATTGTTACATTTGCTCCGCCGGTTCAATGGTGGCTATCACAATCACTAATGCTTATGATTATGAGTGGGCAATTTGCAATAGTTTTATTTAATAAGTACTTAAATTCTCATAAGTTATATAGTAAGTTTATCAGTCTATCTGGAATAGCCTTATTTGTTTTAGTTTATATATTGACTATGTACCCTGCAACCCAGGTTCCATTGGGCTATGTGTTTTTAATGCTTTTCATATATGTATTAATTGAGAATAAAAAGAACAAACCGTTCGCCTTTTCTCGATTACTACAATATGCAGTAATACTTATACCAATCGCACTGGTTTTATATCATTTTTATACAAATTCATCACCTGCTTTGCATGTTATTATGGATACGGTATACCCTGGTTCTGATAGACCATGGATTAAGCTTCCTTGGGACTATGAATTATATCAGTTTGTGAATATTTTTACTGCAAGTATCAAACAACCAGATTTTTTGAATGCAAGTGAGATCAGCCAATTTTTCACTTTTACTCCATTTGTTGTTGTGGTTGCTGCAACCCTAATATTTAAGCATAAAAACAAGCCTTTATTAATTTCCCTATTATTGAGTGTTTCTTTATTTTTAATGCTCATCTCGTGGATTCCGGAAGTTCCATTCTTCAACAAGATAACTTTATTAAGTTTTACTTATCCTGTTAGGATCACATATGCTTATGGCTACAGTTTTACTTTATTAATTGTATGTCTACTTGCTCATTTAGAGGACAAACGGGGAAATTTATTTTCAGGGAGAGTTCCACTTATTATATCAAGTGTCATATGCTTTCTAACACTTTGCATAATGACAAATAGTATAAATATATTTAGTTATTTTAAGTCATTTTCTATCGGTACTATATTGATGATTTTTGTAGTCGCCTTACTCTCTTATATGGGATTTTTGTTAATGAAGGGTAATTATAACTCTGTACAATCTTTTATTGTTTTGTATTTACTTCTTTCAGTTTGTTCTACAATTTTGGTGAATCCTATTACCAAAGGAACTGATTCTATGTTTGAGAAGACTACCATGGAGCAAATACGAAGAATCAATTCAGCGGATGCTGGCCGATGGATGGTTAGTGGTAGTCCCACTATATCGAACCTTGTAACGGCACAAGGAGTTGCAAGGACAACTGGAACATATTACTATCCGGATTGGGAAATGATGAGCATAATTGATAAAAAACATGAATATATCAATCTTTGGAATCAATTTGCTCATATTGATATGCGCTTAACTGATGGCGATTTAGAATTTTCACTTTTAGATCATGAAAGGAGTCAAAAGGTAAATGGTACTAATCGTATCGTTTATATTCCAATTGAAACTGCTAGGGACTTAAATATTAAATATATATTCACAATGTTTCCTATTCCTCAAAGCATTATTGATAAAGGTGATGTAACCTTATTATATAAAGACAGTGTAGATCCATGGTCAATTTATCGCGTCAATTATAACTGAGATATTATTAAACGATGGGATATCAAACTAAGTGCGATAGATCATCCATAAAGGATTCGTGAGGGGATTCCAGCGGGGAAGTTTTGAACTCATTGTTCCTGATGCGTTTCTTCGAGTGTGTGTAGGCCGTCATATACCCTTTAATAGGGGGGCGGCCAAAACTCAATTATCGTGCGTCGTAGAAGGATGACGACCAGGTCCCAAACCGATGCGCTGGCAAGACCTACGTAGAGAAAATTTGCATGGACCTTATGTCTTTTAGTAGGCGCAATTCATATTACTAATATTGGAATGGTTGTCGGTACTTAAGAAAATATCGTGAGGTGAAAGATAGAAATGAAAGTGTTAGTGATAATTCCCGCTTTCAATGAAGAAGGTAATATAAGGAAGTTAGTGTTTGAATTAAATAAACTTAATGTTGATGTCATTGTTATTAATGATAAGTCTACTGATAATACTCTGAAAATTCTAAGAGAACTAAAAGTTAATTTTATTGATCTACCATGTAATCTAGGTATTGGTGGTGCTGTGCAAACAGGATACACGTACGGTGTTAGAAATGGATATGATGTTGCTGTTCAGGTAGATGGGGATGGTCAACACGATCCAAATTATCTACTGCAGATAATAACTCCTGTTTTAAATGGAGAAGCCGATATGATAATTGGATCAAGATATATTGAGAAAGAAGGGTTTCAATCAAGTGTCGTGAGGAGAATCGGAATTAAATACTTTAGTTCGCTGATTAGATTACTTACAGGAATGAAAATAACTGATCCAACCTCGGGGTTTAGAGCGTGTAACTTGAAGGTTATGAATTACTTTGCTAATTATTATCCAACAGATTATCCTGAACCAGAATCTATAGTTGCTCTATTGAGACAAAATTATAGAATACTTGAAGTGCCGGTGATTATGTCAGAAAGACAATTTGGCTCATCTTCTATAAACTTAATGAGGTCAATCTATTATGTTATAAAAGTATCATTAGCAATTCTTATTGATCGATTTAGAAAAAAGGAATTAGTAGAGAGCTTAGAATTACTAGGAGATGACATATGATTCCATTTAATTTGCAACTCATCCTAATTATACTTAGTAGTTTAATATTTGTTTCTTTTATAGTAAGAATCAAAGCTTATAAAATAGAGTTAAAGTACACAATTCTCTGGATTGTTATGACAATTATTAATATACTCATCGCCATATTTCCTAATATTGTTCTTTTCGTTTCGAAATTGCTTTCAATTGAAACTCCTGTGAATACACTGTTTCTATTCGGAATAATTACTTGCTTAATGATACTTTATAATTTGACATCTGAAATATCTAAGAACTCCATAAAAATACGCCAACTTTCCCAAGAAGTAGGGCTCTTGAAAAATGAATTAAAACAATTTGAAAACGAAAGAAAAATGGAGTGATTCTGTGAGGATTGCAAAGATAGAAATCATGAGACAATTTATTAAATATGCATTGGTTGGTGCTATTGGAACAATACTGCATACCTCTGTATTGATATTTTTGGTTGAAAAGGAAGGGTTTCAACCTCTAATAGGTTCATCAGCAGGTTTTATTTTATCACTAATTGTTTCGTATTATATTAATTTAAAATGGACATTTCAGTTGGAGAAAAAGAAATCTTTTTTTTACAAATACGTAATTGTATCATTATCTGGTCTTGGCATTAACCTTTTAATTATGTTCCTGTTAGTTAACTTGTTGGGAGTTTGGTATATTTGGGCTCAGGTTATCGTTATTATTGTTGTACCTATCTCTAATTTCACTTTAAATCGTTACTGGGCTTTTGCTTGAAAATCATTCTGAGGGTTAGGATTGTGGCTAAGAGGCGATTCAATAGGTGATTATCTACCCGACATTCGATGGCTGTTACATTCAATAGGAATGCCTTTTTATGAACGGGTGGATTGATGCTGGCTATGGAAGGGGTTAGTGTAATTGTGTCGATCGTTTACTGCTGCGTTTGTCCATCGGTATCGAATGGAACATAGATTGAACTTGAGAACTTCATACTCGAAACAGCAGTAGTTAATCGTTTCAAGAGGATAATGATTGATCAGTTATGTGAAGGCAGTGACATGAGAGTAGATGATGTAAATAAGATTTTCAAGGTCTAGGTGTGTCTGAGTTCGAATCCAAGATTCCCACAGGTCCTTTCTTAGCAATCGTTACCTTGAGTCGTTCTTTTTGGTCGTCGGAACGTTTTGAATGTCTTCGGGATATTGGCCAAATTTTAGGACTGAAAGTACGTGCTTGCAATAATCATTTGAGTACCCACTAAATGTATGAGAAGAACTTTCAAAAATATCTGCAATTTAGATTAACTTCTGACCTTTTAAATGTAAACGGACTGCTAAATCTCTTTCGTACATGTTGGCGTTTTCTGTGTCTTTCGTTACCATTGTCAGTTGTTCAATCTCGTTTTCGTAATTCATTTCAATCCCCGTATTTGCTTCTTTACTATTTTTCACCTCATGAAGATGATTTTTATATTTTATTTTTGAGTTCAATATATATAACTATATGTTGCAAATCGATATCGAACATCATAAATAAATAATATGAAGAAATAAATACAGAACTACAATCATTTCTGAAATTATCTTATATATATCATTAATGCTAAAAGCTCAAATATTGATTCAGGCGTACCAATCCCTGAAGTACATCTAGTTTCGGTAGGCCGGCAGCGAAAGTACCGACTATGACTGCCATAACGGAGCCAAACTGTTTGGATCCTAAACTACGAGACTGGGCAAGTCCTTTACCGTAATGGCGAAGGATATGACGCCCCGGTACTCCTCCTATTTCTTGATGCAGTCCAACGGGCCTATCCTGAGGGGGAATTGTGATGCTCCTAGATAATAGCCGAATTCAACATGCCACAAAAGAGCAAGCCTATTTGCAAAAGATACTCGGCTACAGTTTGTGCTCCTGCCGAAGTATTCTATGGAGCTCAACTTAGTTGAAGGGCTATGGAAATGGCTAAAAAGTGATATTGTCCACAATGTGTTTTACTAAAAAATTCTTCACATCCGCGTAAAAACGTGTCAACGCCAATCCTATGGAGGTCATTGATCGTCTTTGGTGTACGCATGTAATTCAAAATTTCGGTCTATATATAATAAATATTCTCTTGAAATAGTAATCGACATATCATGAATGGGTGACACGTGTGTTGGGGTGTAGAGTTTATTATTTTTTAAATACTTTTACAATGAATTAATAATTAATCCTTTCTGCGTGTTAGAATAATCATACAAATTATTAAACAAATCTAAAAAGGTGGTAACCACATGAAACTTCTCATCACCGGCGGAGCCGGCTTTATCGGCAGCAACTTTGTATTATACATGCTGCAACAACATCCTGATTATCAAATCGTTAACGTAGATGCGTTGACGTACGCAGGTAATCTGGAGAATTTGAAGTCAATCGAAAATCACCCTAACTATACTTTTAATAAGGCTGACATTACTGATGTTCAGGCTATCGATTCCTTGATGAGCCAAGGTATTGACGTAGTGGTGAATTTTGCAGCTGAATCGCATGTGGATCGGAGTATTTTGGAGCCGGAAGTGTTTGTGAAGACGAATGTACTTGGAACACAAGTGCTTTTGGATGCGGCGAAAAAATACAGTGTTACTAAATTCGTTCAGATTTCTACGGATGAAGTATACGGATCACTTGGAGCAACCGGGTTGTTTACCGAAGAAACTCCATTGACTCCTAACAGTCCTTATTCTGCTAGTAAAGCTGGCGGAGATCTACTTGTACGTGCATACCATGAGACGTTCGGATTGCCAGTGAACATTACCCGCTGCTCGAACAACTATGGCCCGTATCAATTCCCTGAAAAGCTTATTCCACTCATGATCTCCCGCGCACTTGCGGATCAAGCACTGCCTGTTTATGGCGATGGAATGAATATCCGAGACTGGTTGTATGTTGAGGATCACTGCAGCGCGATTGATTTAGTTATTCATGAAGGCGTGAATGGTGAGGTATACAATATCGGTGGCAATAACGAGCGTACGAATGTGCATATTGTAAATACGGTACTGCAGGAATTAGGTAAGCCGGATTCTCTAATTACCTATGTTCAAGACCGTCCGGGTCATGATCGCCGCTATGGAATTGATCCTACCAAGATTATGAACGAACTGGGTTGGAAGCCGAAACATACGTTTGAAACAGGTATTAAAGAAACCATCCAATGGTATCTCAATAACCGCGAGTGGTGGACCCGTATTCAATCAGGGGAATATCAAAAGTACGCTGAATTACAGTATGGCGATCGTTTGGGAGAATCTCTATAATGGGGCAACTGAAGGTACTTGTTACAGGCGCGGCCGGACAATTGGGTCAGGACGTAGTTTTACTACTCCAGCAACAAGGTCACCAAGTGATGGGCTGCGACCGTCAGGAGATGGATATCACCGATCTGGATCAGTGTATCCAGGTTATTGGTGAGTATGGACCGGATGCTGTTATTCATTGTGCTGCGCATACGGCAGTTGATGCGGCAGAAAGTGACATCGATGCAGCTTATTTAATTAATGCAACGGGCAGTCGAAACGTAACGCTAGCTTCTGAAAAAGCTGGAGCTAAGCTGGTATACATCAGCACGGATTATGTATTCGATGGTTTGGGCGTACAGCCTTACCACGAGTATGATAATACAGATCCTAAGAGTATATATGGTAAATCAAAACGAGCGGGTGAGGTGCTCGTTCAATCCCTCTCCTCTAAGTATTTCATCGTACGCACATCATGGGTGTATGGTAAATACGGGAATAACTTTGTCAAAACAATGCTAAAGCTTGGTCAAGAAAAGCCAATGCTTCAAGTAGTCGATGACCAAAAGGGTTCGCCTACCTATACAGTTGATTTAGCTCGTTTCTTGCTCGAGCTTATCCAAACTGAGAAGTATGGTGTATACCATGCGTCAAATAGCGACTCATGTACTTGGTTTGAATTTACACAGGCGATCTTTGCAGAGGCTGAGGATATTTTGGGTTTGAAATTCACCGCAAAGCTTGAACCTTGTGCTACGGAACAGTTCCCAAGACCTGCACCGCGTCCTCGGAATTCGGTGATGGAGCATTTGTCGATACGTACGAATGGTTTTCAGGACATTCGCCCTTGGCGTGAAGGCTTGAGAGATTTCCTCCTTGAGTTAAAAGAATAGCTTACTAATCAAAACTCCCAATTCGCATACTGAACTGTGACCGTATTTGTGGAAAGTTGAAAAAAGAAGACCTTTAAGAAGCAATTAATAGGTGACTCCTGAATTCATAATTTGAGGCGCTCTTGTAACTTTTAATAATACAGGTTTTTCAGCGGCCTCGAATTCATCGGGAGTCATCTTTTTTAATGCCCATTGATATCGCTCGGAGTTATAGTAGGCGATATAGTCATCAACCTTTGTTCGTAATTCCAAGAGAGTCATACATGTCTTGTACTCCAAATCATCCTTCAGATGGCCAAAAAAGCTCTCCATGGCGGCCTTATCCCAGCAGTTCCCTTTCCGTGACATGGACTGTGTAAACCAGCTTTGCGTACGAGAAGGCGGAATCTAGGGTGAGTATAGTGCATTCCTTGATCCGAATGTAAAAGGGCTTCTGGATGAATATTGCCATCCAGTCGATCAAGTAGTTTCTCCAGTGTTCGTTCTACAATTGGCATGGCCAATGAAGAAGAGAGGTAGTGAGCTAGAATTTGTCTCGTAGCCCCGTCTTTCACCACGGATAAATAAGCACATTGTCCATTACCATAATGCATATAGGTAATATCTGTCAGCAGCACTTTCTCAGGCTCTCCTTGGTCAAACTGGCGCTTGAGTAGGTTGGGACACGTTTGGTGCTCTTGTGTGGCTTTTGCCATCTTGCGATAGGGATTTGCTTGCCGG
>NZ_LCZJ02000037.1:0-17513 GCF_001012825.1 Paenibacillus etheri | reverse complement strand
TCCTCTCGCAACTGTCTGGCTTCCTCAGCGGCTTGCCAACGGTAATATCCGCTTAAGCTCACACTAGCTAGCTTACACAAATAACGCGTCATTCGCTGCAGACCGTGCTTACGTATCGTTTGGTTAATAATTTCGTAGCGCTCGGAGGGGGTCAATGTTTCCTCTGCATCTTCTGCTTTTCGAGCGCCTCCAGCTTTTTTAAGAAGTCGTTCTCCATCTCCAGAAGTTTGATTCGTACTTCTGCACGTTTTAACTTTTCCTCGGTAGAAAGTTCCCCTGCCGGTCGTCTGCCCGGGGATCCTTTTCCTCGTTGTTCCTCTAATAGTCCAACCTCTCCCATAGCATTGTACGTATTACGCCAACGGGTTAGGCAATGCTTAGGCTTCTTGCGACCGATAATATCTACGTTAAATCCCGCGCTAAGGAAGATCTCCATTGGGGCTTGGCCTTCCTTATAGGCCTTAACCGCAGCCAACTTAAACGTTGGTGAATAGGTAATACTCTTTTCCGTCACGTTCTCTACATTTGGATTGTTCTCTAGTTGTTTGATCTCATTTTCGTTGAATATCCTTGAGCTTTCTCTTGTTTTGTTATTCATGAAGGCTTCCTCCGTTATTTCGATTAAAACACAAAATGACCCGTAAGGGGTCACTTTTTTCAAAGTTTCCATCTTACGGGTCACAGTTCATACGCGATGCGGGAGTTTTTTTAATA
This sequence comes from Paenibacillus etheri, assembly GCF_001012825.1. Taxonomy (GTDB): domain Bacteria; phylum Bacillota; class Bacilli; order Paenibacillales; family Paenibacillaceae; genus Paenibacillus_AQ; species Paenibacillus_AQ etheri. The sequence goes on along the minus strand of NZ_LCZJ02000037.1, from coordinate 16,799 downwards.
AGCTATAATAAGAAAGAAGTAGGCAATTAACACGAAATATACAAAGTCGAGGATACCCATGAATAACAAAACAGTTAGTGTACATATCGTTACCTACAATAGTGCGGATGACATCATAGATTGCTTAGAGGCAGTAATGGCACAGGATTATCCTATTGAGAAAATTGTCGTTGTAGACAATGCATCTTCTGATGGTTGTGCTGAGAGAGTGAAAACTTTCCACAACACAATCCCTAAAACTTCTCCAACTCATTCACTTGAGGATATTGATCCGCCAAATATACCAAAGAATGAGGAAATACCCACTAACCTAATACTCATCCAAAATCAAAAAAACATTGGCTTCGCCCCAGCCCACAACAAGGCTATTGCTGCTACGGAAACAGATTACATACTAGTCCTTAATCCGGATTTGACGCTGGCTCCAGACTATTTATCCAGACTGATCAAACGGATGGAGGAGAATCCGTTAATCGGCAGCGCCACAGGCAAGCTTTTGCTGAAGGCGGATCATGGGCTGGTAGACAGCACAGGTCTCCGAATGAACAGAGCACGCCGTGCATTTGATCGCGGTGCGGGTGAGCCAGCTGACCAATGGACACAATCTGGTCTTGTATTCGGTGTATCTGGAGCGGCTGCGATATATTCTCGGCGAATGATCAACGACATAAGTGTTGATGGCGAGTTTTTTGATGCAGACTTTTTTGCCTATAAGGAAGATGTGGATGTGGCTTGGAGGGCGGAGTTATTCGGCTGGCAGGGATATTATGATGCTGAGGCGATCGGGTATCACGAACGTGGCTGGAAAACGTCTGGTCGTAACACTAAGCCGTTGTTCATCCGACGAATATCTTACATTAACCGCTACAAAATGATCTACAAGAATGAACCGACTCGAACTATGCTGAAGACAATCTTCATTTCTCTCCCCTATGAAATTGCAGCTCATGGTTATATGCTTCTGAGAGAGCCACAGTTAATTACAGCGTGGAAGTCCTTTTTCACTCAGCTCCCTGCGCTAAAAAAGAAGCGAGAGTATATACAAGCCACGATAAAAGAGAGAAAGAAACTAAAAAACTAAACTAAATATGGAAAAACCTCCCTGAAACGTCACCTCCTCTCAGGGAGGTTTTATGTTATAATTATTGTCGGTAGATTACTATATTTGTCAGGAGCGTTACGCAGTGAATGTAGATGTAAGTATACTTATTGTTAATTACAACACAATTCGCCTGACGATGGATTGTCTCAGGTCGGTGTATGAATCAGAAACGAACTATTCCTATGAGATTATTTTAATAGACAACAATTCCCATGATGATTCGGTAGAGAAGATTAGTAGAGAGTTTCCAGGTGTAATGTTGGTCGCAAATAACGACAATGTCGGTTTTGCCCGTGCTAATAATCAGGGGATGGAAGCTTCATCCGGACGGTATGTGCTGCTGCTCAATTCAGATACGGTGGTACGTAAGGATACGCTAGAGACGATGATCTCCTTTATGGACAGTCGGCCTGATGTAGGAGCGTCAGGGTGCAAGATTATTTTACCGGATGGCTCGCTAGATAAAGCTTGCAAGCGGGGGTTTCCTACACCGTCAGCTTCCTTCTATTATGCTTTTGGATTTAGTAAGCTATTTCCGGATCGTCCAAGGTTTAATGGTTACCAGTTAGGTTATCTGGATCCAGATCTTGATTACCCGATAGATTGTTTGGTTGGTGCGTTTATGCTACTGCGGCGAAAGACGATAGACCAGGTTGGTGGATTAGATGAAGAGTTCTTTATGTACGGTGAGGATTTAGATTGGTGTTATCGTATTAAAGAGGCTGGCTGGGGGATTTATTATTATCCGAAGACCTCTATCGTACATCTTAAAGGCGGCAGCGCCAGACGTAGACCGTTTAAGATCGTCTATGAATTCCACCGAGCAATGATTTTATTTCATCGTAAGCATTATAGTAAGAAGTACAACAGTATGATAAATGGAACAGTATATGCCGGCGTAGGTGTGAAGTTCGCACTTTCGCTTTTGCGGAATGCATTAACTTCCCCTAAAACGGTCCCATCACCTGCTCAGAGCCTTAACTCCGCTAATGAAACAGTTGTACGTAACGAAAAGAATACTGAGGTGAATTTATGATTCGGCGTAATCAGAAATTTTTGACACAGCTCTATATGGTTGCTGACTTTATTGTCATCCAGATCTCTTTTTTAGCGGCTTGGTGGCTTAAGTTTAAAAGTGGATGGATGGAGTTTGAAAATCCGTTGCCTGTAGAGTCGTACGCTTACTGGAGTGTGATTTATGGCGGAATAGCAGTGCTAATCGGTATATTGCTGTCACTGTATTTGCCTAAGCGTAAGAAACGTTTTGTCGATGAATTTATTAAGATTTTTCAAGTGCATATCATGAGCATTTTCATTCTGCTCGGTCTGATGTTCTTCGTGAAAGAAATTGATATTTCTCGTTCTTACCTTGCTATTTATATGGGATTTAACGTTCTTTCTATTATGCTATACCGTTATGTGCTGAAGAAGATGCTTAAATCTTTTCGCGAAAAAGGCTTTAACCGACAGTTCGTACTTATCATCGGTGCAGGTACGCTAGGCAAAAGATTCTATAATAATCTAGAGCAATACCCTGAGCTCGGGTACGAAGCGATTGGTTTCCTGGATGACTATCATACATGGGATGGAATTGAGGAACAACGATATAAACCGATTCTAGGAACGGTTGATCAGTTGTCTGGGATGCTAGAGATGCTGCCTGTGGATGAGGTTATACTTGCGCTGCCACTTGATGCGCATTCGAAGTATCCTTCAATTATTGCGGCCTGTGAAAAAGCAGGTGTACGTACATTGATTATCCCTGACTTTTTCGACTACTTACCAGCCCGCCCTTACTTTGATAACTTTGCAGGCATGCCAATGATTAATGTTCGTGATATTCCACTAGATATGACGGGTAATAAGATGGCAAAACGATTGTTTGATATTGTGTTCTCTTTGTTTGCAATTATTATGATCTCTCCTGTAATGCTTATCGTGGCGCTTGGTGTCCGACTGACCTCTCCGGGACCGATTATATTCCGGCAGGAACGTGTGGGACTTAATCGGCGTAATTTTATGATGTATAAGTTCCGCTCCATGAAGATGCAGCAGGATGGTGAAGAGGATACAGGCTGGAGTACGCGGGAAGATCCTCGTAGAACCAGATTTGGGACCTTTATCCGTAAGACAAGTCTAGATGAGCTTCCGCAATTTTTTAATGTGTTGCTGGGACATATGAGTGTGGTGGGACCTCGACCAGAACGACCATTTTATGTGGAACAGTTCCGTGATGAAATTCCAAAGTATATGGTTAAGCACCATGTACGCCCTGGAATTACAGGTTGGGCTCAGAGTAACGGACTCCGCGGGGACACTTCCATCGAGGAGCGGATCAAACACGATATTTTCTACATCGAGAACTGGTCTTTACTGTTCGACATTCGAATTATTTTCAAAACGATTCGCAACGGCTTCGTCAACAAAAACGCATATTGAGACTTGCACTTATTTAGATTTGTAAAATTTAAATAATACCCCGTTTTGCCACTGGCAGAGCGGGGTATTAATTTTCTAATCTAAACTTTGCAAAGGAAACTCTCAACTATGAAAAAGAAAAAGATTATTGCAACTGTTGTAATGATTGTCGCACTAATAATGATTCTTGTAATAACCTTGAATAAAGAGGAAGAGCAGCCTGCGAGCGGCTTTGAAGCGCACAAGGTCGTTGCACATGCCATGGGGGGAATTAACGGCTATACGTATACCAATGCATGGGAGGCGTTTGTCGCTAACTATGAACGGGGAACTCGCGTATTTGAAGTTGATTTTTTGTTATCGAAGGATGATCAGTTGGTTGCTCGGCATGAATGGACAAGCAATATGAGCAAGCTTTTAGGGCAGTTGGAGGTTCTCCCTGCTAATAAACAGGGTGTTGTACTAGATTACGAGGAATTTATGGACAGCCCCATCCTGAATATATACTCTCCGCTTGATATTGAGAAGGTGCTTGATCTATTGCAGAATTATCCCGATGCTTATATCGTTACGGATACCAAAGAAATCCAACCGGAACTTATAGAGAAGCAATTTACATTGCTGAGCGAAGCGGCGATGCGTCGGGATCCAACATTGTTGAACCGGATTGTTCCACAGATCTACAATCAGACGATGCTTGATGAGATCAATAAGATGTATTCTTTTCCGGAAGTGCTTTACACCCTGTACCAGTCCAAGGATACAGATGAACAAGTTATTGAGTTTGTTAAAAAAACAGGTGTGGATATTACCATGCCAGTTAGCCGAGCGACCAAGAGCTTTGTTAAAAAGCTGAAGAAGGCTGGAGCTCGTGTGTATGTTCATCCAGTAAATGAAGATGAGGAAATTCGGGAGCTGTCCCGTATGGGCGTGGATGGTTTCTATACTGATTTTGTGCCCGAACAGGATTTGATTAACATAACAGGTTTACGGTGAAGTCTTAGACTACTTATTAGCATTAATATGTCCCCACAAAGTGGTGCTTTCCCTAGATGCGTATTCAGGTACTTTGCGTGGTGCCCCCAAACTTAAATACGAAAAAATGTTCGCATTTTTGTTCGCTTTAAATTGACACACCTGCTGTGCTGGCATAGACTAGATCTATATCTTTTGCGGCGGCAGGAGTGTCTTTGTCTTGCCTAAATGACTATTAAGGATGATTCTCATGAAATCTGTGCAGCAAATGATTAAACCTTGGCGGCATGTGTTTAAGCTGGATCCAGACCGGATGATTTCGGATGAGGATTTGGAGGCCGTTTGCTTATCTGGCACGGATGCCATACTGATAGGGGGCTCTACAGGAGTAACCTATGAGAATACAGTGGATCTCTTATCAAGAGTAAGAGGGTTTGAGTTACCCTGTGCACTAGAGGTATCCGAACTTGAAGCTGCTGTGCCCGGATTTGATCTTTATATGATCCCTATGGTACTTAATACACCTGATCCAGCATGGATTGTAGGCCATCATCGCCGAGCTATTGAACGCTATGGATTTATGATTCCATGGGATTCTCTCCTAACGGAAGGTTATATTGTGCTGAATAGTGACTCTTCCGTTGCACGGATTACAGGGGCTGAGACGGCCATCGATGCTGAAGAAGCGGCTGCTTATGCCCAGGTTGCGGACAGGCTGATGTCACTGCCGATTGTTTATCTTGAATACAGTGGTAGGTTCGGGGATATGGAGACCGTGCGGACAGTGCGCGAAATGGTGGAGCAAGCCCAACTTTTTTATGGTGGGGGCATTACTTGTGAGGTGGAAGCCGAGCAGGCAGCAGCTCTTTGTGATACAGTAGTGGTCGGCAATATTATTTATAGTGATGTACAGCAGGCACTGCTAACAGTTGCGGCTGTGAAAAAGACAGTACAAGAGCAATTAGATTAAAATATAAGAAAGTATAAGTTTCAAGTTATACATTATCCTTATATTTTTCGCTTAAACACTTACCTTCCTTATAAAGACGCCAAAGGCCGTTTATGCTTAGTGGTTAGTTTTAGGACTACTTAAGATGGTTCAATCTAAAAATTAGAGGTTGACTTGAGTGCGGACAGAGCGTAGGGCCCTCCGGGATTCTGGAGAAACGCCAGTGGTCGTAAGAACCCTCCGATCCGTAGCGGCTTGTACATGAACGGTCAACCGCTATATAAGTTGAACTTTAAAAAATTCTAAAAGGGAAAAGTGACGGAGGGGAAGTTTGGAACTGTAGGAGCGATAGCGACCGCCTTTGTCACCGGATTTCAACCGTGAAACTCGGTATATAATCAAAGAAATCTGGTGACAACAGCGGCCGGAAGTCCAAACATTCCCCGCAGTCACGCACTTACCTTAATAGAAAAATCTCAAGTTCAACGTATATAATTTTGGTTTTGAGCGCTTAAGTTTCGAATTTTATATTTAGAAAGGAGCATGTTACACATGCAACTTATTAGCATACAAGATGCAGTAAGTCGACTGAATCCTCCACAAAGACAGGCTGTCGAAACTACTGAAGGACCACTTTTGATTATGGCTGGTGCGGGCAGTGGGAAGACGAGAGTGTTGACTCATAGAATTGCCTGGCTGATTGCCAATCGAAAGGCGCCACCTTGGGCGATTTTGGCGATTACGTTTACGAATAAAGCCGCGCGGGAAATGCAGGAACGTGTATCTAAGCTTGTCGGACCTGAGGGAAGAGATATTTGGGTATCTACCTTTCACTCTATGTGTGTTCGAATTTTGCGGAAGGATATCGAGCGGATTGGTTTTACCTCCAACTTCTCCATTCTGGACTCTACAGATCAGCTATCCGTAATACGTAACTGTATGAAGGAACTGAATATTGATACGAAGAAATTCGAACCAAAAGCTGTGCAGGCCATCATTAGCGCATCCAAGAATGAACTGATCACTCCGGCACAGTATGAGCAGAAGGTTGGCGATTATTTTGAAGGCTTAGTTGCAAAGGTATATAAGATGTATCAAAGGCGTCTAAGAAGCAATAACTCGCTTGATTTTGATGATTTGATTATGAAGACGATCGAACTGTTTAAGGAAGTTCCAGAGGTACTTGATTTCTACCAAAAGAAATTCAAATACATCCACGTGGATGAGTATCAGGATACGAACAGAGCGCAGTACATGTTATGCCGCATGTTAGCTGACAGCCACCACCGGATTTGTGTGGTAGGGGATAGTGACCAGTCCATTTATCGCTGGCGCGGAGCGGATATTACGAACATTCTTAATTTTGAAGAGGACTATCCAGAAGCGAAAACCATTCTTCTAGAGCAGAACTACCGTTCAACAGCTAATATCCTGAATGCAGCCAATGGTGTGATCGCACTCAATAGTGGACGTAAGCCGAAGAAGCTGTGGACCGATTCCGAGGAAGGTGCAAAGATTAAAGTGTACCGGGCGGACTCCGAGCATGATGAAGGTTACTTTGTAACCGGAGAAATCAGCAAAAATGTGAAACAGGGTCAAGCCTACCAGAATCATGCGATACTGTATCGTACGAATGCCCAGTCACGGGTAATCGAGGAAATTCTAATTAAATCTGATATTCCGTATCAAATCGTAGGCGGGATTAAGTTCTATGATCGTAAAGAAATAAAGGATCTGCTCGCGTATTTACGCCTGTTGTCTAACCCAGATGATGATATCAGCCTGACGCGTATTATTAATGTACCTAAGCGGGGATTAGGGGATACAACGGTTGGTAAGCTGGCAGCTGCGGCTGGTGAACGTGGTGTTTCTATTTTCCGCGTACTGCAAACTGTTGATGATTTGGGCTTTGCTGGGCGGACGAGGAATATGCTAGTAGAGTTCTACGATATGATTGAAGCTCTGCACCGTATGGTGGAGTTCTTGTCCGTAACCGAACTGACGGAAAAAATACTGGAGATGTCGCAGTACCGTTTGGAGCTGCAAAATGAAAACACACTCGAATCACGCTCACGCTTAGAGAACATCGATGAGTTCCTGTCCGTGACGATGGAGTTTGAAAAGAATAACGAGGACAAGTCGCTCGTCTCCTTCCTCACAGATCTTGCACTTATCGCAGATATTGATAGTGTGAATGATGATGAAGAGGACCGTAGTGACGCTGTAGTCCTGATGACGATGCACAGCGCCAAAGGTCTGGAGTTCCCAACGGTATTTATTGTTGGGATGGAAGAAGGCGTGTTCCCGCACAGCCGAGCCTTCCAAGACAACGATGAGCTCGAAGAGGAACGCCGGCTTGCGTATGTAGGGATCACCCGGGCCGAGAAACAGTTGTTTCTCTCTTGCGCGCGGATGCGTACGCTCTTTGGGCGGACGACGGCGAATCAGCCGTCCCGCTTCATTGAAGAGATTCCGGAGGATTTGAAGGAAGATACCGCTAAGACGCAGGACCGCTTCCAACGCGGAGGCTCGGAGGTAGGCGGTGCTTACGGCGGACGCGGCTTCAGTGGCGGCAGTCGTGGGAACTTCGGCGGCCGAAGTGGAGCCGCTGGTGCGGTGCCGATTGGCAGCGGAAGCACAGCGTCAGCAGCGACAAGCAAGAGCAGCGTGACCGTAACCTCCGGAGGCGCTCAGCGTGCTACTGGATCAGGCGCTGCAGCAGCTGGCGAATACAAAGCGGGCGACAAGGTTTCCCACGGCAAATGGGGCACTGGCACCGTTGTGGCCGTGAAGGGCACCGGAAATGACACGGAGCTGCAGATTGCTTTTCCGGCACCAGTAGGTGTAAAACGACTGCTTGCAGGGTTTGCACCGATTACCAAGGTGGAATAATAGTAGGAAACGATTAACGAACGGATATTTAGATCACGCTAACCATTAGGAAACTTATTGACGGAGGGATGTACCTGCATGGATGCTATGCATGTGATGGAAGAGCTTGTTGCGGAGTTAAATAATTATAATTACCACTATTATACGCTGGATGCTCCGCTAGTCAGCGATAAGGAATACGATGTTTTATACGACAAGCTTGTAGCACTGGAGGCTGAGAGTGGCTTTGTACTACCGGATTCACCTACACAACGTGTAGGTGGAGAGCTGCTTAAGGGCTTCACGCCGCATCGGCATCTGGCACCGCTTTGGAGTCTCGATAAAGCACAGAATATTGAACAGCTGCGGAGCTGGAATGCTCGGGTACTTCGCTTAGTGAATGAGTACAATCTTAAGAATCCAGACAACCCTCTTCCTGCTCCTTGTTATGCAGTAGAGCTGAAGTTCGATGGCTTAACGCTGAATCTAACCTATCGAAATGGCGTTCTTAAACAGGCATCGACGCGTGGTAATGGTGTAGTTGGTGAAGGAATACTTGCACAGGTGAAGACCATCAAGTCTGTTCCTTTAACGATTCCTTTTAAGGACGGTGTTATTGAGGTACAAGGTGAAGGGATTATGAATCTGTCTGTGCTAGCTGATTATAATACACGGGCTGCAGAGCCGCTGAAGAATGCGCGTAATGCGGCGGCAGGTGCGCTGCGCAATCTAAATCCGAAGACTACTGCAGAACGTCGTTTGAATGCTTATTTCTATAATGTAGGTTTTGGAGAAGGTGTAGAGTTCGCCGATCATCAGGAGATGATGGATTTTCTGCGGAATAACAAATTCAAAGTAAATCCTTATCTGACTTACTGTAATGATTTCGATGATGTGACTGAGCAGCTTGCCGGAATCGAGGAGAGTCGTTCAAGTCTTGATTACCTCATTGATGGAGCCGTGATCAAGGTGACGGATTTCCGTATTCGTGAAGTTCTTGGTTACACTGACAAGTTCCCCCGCTGGGCAGTGGCTTATAAATTTGAGGCTGAAGAAACAACGACCGTGCTTGAGTCTGTTAGCTGGAATGTAGGACGTACAGGTAAAGTCACTCCGCTGGCTCGTGTTGAAGCCGTAGAGCTTGCTGGAGTTACCGTACAGAATTGTACCTTGAATAATGTGGGCGATATTGAGCGCAAAAACTTGAAATTCGCCTTAGGCTCACGAGTGTTTATCCGGCGTTCTAATGATGTTATCCCGGAAATTCTCGGCAAGGTTACAGAAGAGAATGACGGAGGAGAAATTATTTTCCCTGAGGATTGCCCGGCTTGCGGATTTCCGCTAGAAATGCGCGGTGCGCATCTTTTCTGTAATAATAAGCTGAACTGTAGACCGCAAATTATTAGTCGGATCACTCATTTCGCTTCGCGTGATGCGATGGATATTGAGACGTTTAGTGAGAAGACGGCAGGTCAGCTCTACGACGAGCTTAATGTTCATGACTCTGCAGATCTGTATGAGTTGTCCTTTGAGCAGCTTGTACAGCTGAACCGTTTTGGAGAGAGAAAAGCACAGAATTTGCTGCAAGCGTTAGAAGATAGCAAAGGGCGCGATCTCGCCTCATTCCTCTTTGCGTTAGGAATCCCTAATACAGGTAAAGCAACAACCAAGATGCTGGCAGATCATTTCCGCGATCTGGATGCTGTAATGCAGGCTAAAGCGGATGAACTTGCTGAGTTGCCAGACATTGGCGGGATTGTCGCCGAGAGCATTGTTAACTTCTTCGCAGATCCTGTAGTCGTGGCGAATGTTGCTCGGTTGCGCGCGCTTGGGGTTGAAGCAAAGGCTCCTGAAGCACCACGTCCTGTTAGTACAGATTCGTTCTTTAGTGGAAAAACGGTAGTGTTGACCGGTTCATTACAAAAGCTTACACGTGACGAGGCGGCTGAACGTCTGGAAGCACTCGGAGCCAAGGTATCTGGAAGTGTATCCAAAAAGACGGATTTGGTTATTGCCGGCGAGAAGGCAGGCAGCAAACTGGCTAAGGCGCAGCAGCTAGGCATTCAAGTCATTGAAGATGAAGATGAGCTGATTCGACTGCTGGGGATGTAAGCATATTTTTACTGAATTCTAAAAGGGTATCAGTTCCATTTCGTTTAAGTACGAGAGGAGCGGGTACCCTTTTTTTTGCGTAACCTACTTATTGTCATTCGATTTTAAGAACATGTTTCTATTTTCGAGGAAAATCGTGCGACTGATCTGCTAATATAGAAGCTATAGATATTATTACTATATTTGAAAGGAAACCCCTTCCGTGAAGAGAGAGACGATATTATTAGTAGATGATGAGAAGGAAATTGTAGAGCTGTTATCGATATACCTCTGTAATGAGGGCTATCGCCTGCTTAAAGCTTATGATGGGATGGAAGCGCTGGCGTGTCTCCAGAAGGAAGAAGTCGACCTGATTATTCTTGATGTCATGATGCCTAAGATGGATGGGCTAGTAGCATGTATGAAGATCCGTGAAGAGCGGAAGATGCCGATTATCATCCTTTCTGCCAAAAATACGGATATGGACAAAATCTCAGGACTCAGCATCGGAGCGGACGACTACGTGGGCAAGCCGTTTAATCCTCTGGAGATTGTGGCAAGAGTCAAGTCACAGCTGCGTCGTTATCACGCATTCAATAAAGATAGTAATAGCTTGGGGAGTGACAGCAAACTGAGTTTTGAAGATTTAACTATAGATACGTCTAAGCATGAGGTACATATAGACCAGCAGAAGATTAAGCTGACCCCGCGGGAATTTTCTATTTTAGAGCTTTTGGCAAGACACCAAGGTCAAGTGCTCAGCTTAGAGCAGATATACGATAAGGTGTGGAACGAACCATTTTTAGATGGGGGTAATACTGTTATGGTACATATTCGTAACCTCCGCGACAAAATCGAAGTGGATTCGAAGCGCCCCTGTTATATCCAAACCGTCTGGGGAGTTGGCTATAAATTAGACGGACCTTCCTGAAAGGATTAGGTGAGGCTTCTTGAATTCCAAATATATAACTACGATTCGTTGGAAGTTTATATACGCCTTTTTGCTTAGTGTGCTTTCCGGTGGATTACTGCTGTTTGCAGGCTACCAGCTCGTTAATTTCATGATCTATCTGAATCCGACGTCAGAGTCGGCTCCCTATTCACGTATCTTACGCTGGATCATTAATCATATTGGCTCTATGCCACTGCTGACCGCAGCTGGTATTATCAGCTTTCTGCTGTTCTTTTTTATCTATACTCGTAAAGTAGTACTGTATCTGGAGGAGATCACCAAAGGGATTCGGGAAATCACAAGCTCCGGGATGTCGCACCGAATTGAAGTCAGAACCACGGACGAGCTGGGAGTGCTGGCTGAGAATATTAATGAAATGGCTGAACGTCTGCAGCACTCCGTGGAAGAGGAACGTAAAGCTGTGAATGCAAAAAATGACTTGATCACGGGGGTCTCCCACGATTTACGAACCCCCCTTACCTCTGTCCTCGGTTTTCTGGAATATATCGAACAAGATCGATGCCAGGAAGAAGTAGAAATACGATATTACGTGAGCATAGCCTACAACAAATCCCTTGTTCTGCGTAAACTGATCGACGATCTTTTTGAATATACACGCGTGAATAGTGGGGAATACCCTCTGGTACTGGTGCGATTAGATTTAAAAGCATTTATACGGCAGTTAGCGGAGGAGTCAGTTCCCGAACTAACAAAGGCTGAAATGACCTATGAGATCGATGACCAAGCTGGTGAGTTATGGATAGAGGCTTCCCCTAAAGAATTAGTTCGTGCTTATGAAAATTTGATTACGAACGCAATCCGTTACGGTAGAAGCGGTGGAAAAGTGGAGATTGGTTTCAGTAAAAAGGGAAATGAAGCAGTTGTCCGCATTAGCAATTTTGGTGAGATGATTGCGGAGAGTGATATTCCGTTTATTTTTGAACGATTCTATCGGGCAGAGAAGTCTCGTTCACAGCATACAGGCGGTTCAGGCCTAGGTCTTGCCATTTCAAAAAGTATCATCGAACGCCACAATGGTGTTATTTATGTAGAAAGCTCCCCACTTCGAACGGATTTCATTACCTATTTCCCATTCTTCATAGATTCTTAAGAAAACTCTTGGCGGGTTCTTAAGATTTGGAAGATATCCTTGTGAGCACAAGGAGGGAATGACTATGCACAAACTTCGGACGGTTCGCATCCATTATCTTTATATTTTTATAGGGAGTGCTCTTTTGAGTGCTGCCTTTCTTTTTGCTGTCCAGCGGGCTATTGCTTTGCTATATTCTCATTATTCGGGGCAATCAGGCGTCTTTTTTGTTCGGCTTATTCACTGGGTTATTAATCATATTGGAAAAATTCCCTGTGCAATTGCTTTATTTGTTCTAATCTTCAGTGGGCTGTTTATTCTCCGTTCACAGAAAATTGCCGATGATTTGCATACGATATTGGTTGGGACCTCAGAGTTGGCAGACAAGGGAGCAACAAAAGAAATCAAGGTCCTCTCTGGAGGAGAATTGGGTCAAATCGCCGCTAACCTGAATCGCATGCAAAGAATTGAAGTTCCGAGTAGAGGCGTAGCAACAGAAACGATACAGGACACACCAGCTGTAGCTTTATTGATAAGAACTCGGGCAATTCTCCGTACTCTCCGTGAGGTAGAAGAGGCTGACAATACAGATGATGGGGCAGACGTTCAAGCACATCTTCTCGAAGCGGCGAATGTTGAAGCCCGTAGTATGGAGCGGTTTCTAGAGAACCTGATTATAGAATCATGAGTGCCGTTATCGAAAAAAAACAACGTGCAGCCCATTCAGATAAGGATGGCAGTGGGATCATGCGTACCCGGATACTCCGTCTGGGGTATTTATTATTTGATGGGAGTGTCATCGGAATAATAATAGCGCTCGTGGGTTTGCTTTACGTATTTCAATACGGCGGGCAAGTGGTTAAACAGCAAGAGGATAAACTTCAGCTACCGGAGTCGAGCATCATTAAGACCTCGGATGGGACGACATTACGGATGATCCCTTTACCGGGCTCTGGGTATAGACATAGAGCGGAGCTGGAGGAGATGTCTGCATTACTGATAAATACGTTTTTAGCAGTGGAGGACCGTCGTTTTTATAGCCATCAGGGAATAGATTACAAAGGGATTTCTCGCGCTTTTTTAAATAATATTGTGGATATGGATCTCTCCGAGGGTGGAAGTAGCATCACTCAGCAGCTTGCTCGCAATCTATATTTGAACAGGAACAAGAATGTAATACGCAAGCTAAACGAAGCATCCATTGCTCTTGCATTAGAGCGGCAGCTATCAAAACATGAAATTCTGGGGCTTTACCTCAATCAGATTTATATGGGACGAGGGCAATACGGCGTAAAAGCAGCTGCGGAGCGTTACTTCGGCGTAACTGATTTAAAAAAACTAGAAATATGGCAAATCGCCACCTTGGCGGGAATCCCTAAAGGACCGTCTATTTATAATCCGATAGACAATAGTACATTATCCAATACAAGAAGGAATCTCGTTCTGCAGATTATGTTAGATCAAGGACTGATCACTAAAGAACAAATGATTGAGGCCAGAGATAAAAAGTATCAGCCTCCCGCTGCGAACAAAGTAGAACTCATTGGCGTGCATTATGTGGATGCTACGCTTAAGGAAGCGGCTCAGATCACCGGGAAGTCTGTGGAGGAACTTCGAACGGGCGGATACACTATTGTTACAGGGTTGAACATTAAAGCACAGCAGGCGCTTGAGCAGGCCTTTCTTAAGGATTCTTTTTTTCCGCCCGACGGAAAAGATCAGCAGGTGGAAGCAGCTATGACCATAATGGATCATCGTACAGGTGAAGTAGTTGCACTGATTGGTGGGCGTGAACAAAATGAGGGGAGTCTGAACAGAGCTACAATTGATGCGCGGCAGCCAGGCTCCAGCTTCAAGCCGATCATTGACTATGGACCCGCACTAGAGAGCGGGAAGTATAGCCCGGATAGCATACTGTCTGATCGCAAATACGCTTATGGAACCTATGTACCTGAGAATTTGAATGGAGTGTACCAAGGTAAGATCACTATGAACACAGCGCTACAAAAATCCATAAATGCACCAGCCGTTTGGCTTTTGAAGCAGGTTGGAATCTCTTCCGCGCGGCAATTTGCAGCCAAATTAGGAATTGTACTGACGGAGGAGGACAATCATTTATCGATAGCTTTGGGAGGGCTTCATAACGGTGTATCTCCACTTAAAATGACACAAGCCTACAGCGTCTTTGCTAATGGCGGTAAATTCAATGAGGCTCATATGGTTCGCACGATAATGGATTCCAAGGGAAAAGTCGTGTACACACATCCCTCTGAATCACGACAGGTAATATCGCAGCGAACTGCAGACGCAATGACAAGTATGCTTCGTAATGTGGTTAATGAAGGAACAGGAAAAAAAGCACAAATGAACAGACCCGTAGCGGGGAAAACCGGAACGACCCAATTGGACCTGCCAGGTGTGAGCAAGAAAGCTAATCGGGATCTATGGTTTGTTGGTTATACTTCGGAATGGACAGCTGCAGTGTGGATGGGGTTTGATCGTACAAATAAGGATAATTATATGACAGAGGGCAGCGGGAAGGCTGCCGCTCTATTTTCTACAGTAATGAGTAAGGTGTTAAGTGGTTATTGATGTTTATTGGTGTTATTGAATTTTATTGAGCGGCCCATTCTTCAAGCTTCTCATCTCGAGGGAGCAGGAGGGCAAGGAAACCAAGAAGAGGAAGGAAGCCACAAGCTATAAACACTTTTGAAATACCTATGCTGTCAATCAGATTGCCGAGGACCAAGGAACCAATTCCGCCGAGCCCAAAAGCAAGACCAGTGATTAACCCTGAAACTGTTCCGATATTGCCTGGATAAAGCATCTGAGCATAGATTACAGTAACGGAGAAGCTGGACAAAAGGATGAAACCACCAATCAGCAGGAGTATAGCTGCCCACATTTGGTTCACAAAGGGTAGAGCCAGCGCAAAGGGCACTGTTCCGACCATAGAAAGAAGGATGAGATTACGCCGTCCGAAGCGGTCAGCTAGTGGGCCTCCGAAGAATGTACCGACAGCACCAGCTGCCAGATACATAAAAATATAGATTTGGGCCTTATCAAGCGTCATTTGGTATTTGTCCATTAAATAGAATGCGTAGTAACTGCCGATAGAAGCGCCGTACCAAGATCTTACAAAGACTAGGAACACAAGGATGATTGTTGCCGTTCGAATACTTTTGCGGCGGGCAGGATCGATTGCACGAGCTGTTGACTTCTTATGAAACGTATATCCTGCATCCAGCATCTCCCGATACCAGCGAGCGACATAGGTCTGGACGGCAATTCCGGCAGCCGCAACGATAGTGAAACCAAGAGCCCCGATCTGCCCAAAGGGAATGAATATCCATTTCGTGAGCATTGGTCCTAAAGATTGTCCGGCATTGCCGCCGACTTGAAAAATAGATTGCGAAAGACCTTTCCGCTGGCCAGCAGCCATATGAGCAACACGCATACCTTCCGGATGAAAGGTAGCAGATCCGAAGCCGATTAGCATGACGGAGAACAATACAAGGATATAGTTGTTGGCATAAGCCAATAAAAGTACGCCTAGAAATGTGCTGCACATACCCAGCGGTAACAATATAGGACGAGGCTTACGATCAGCCGCATACCCGATGACTGGCTGGATAACGGAGGACGTCATGTTTAGGGCAAAGGAGATCCACCCGATCTGAGCAAAGGAGAGCATTAAGTTATCTTTGAGAATAGGGAAGATTGCAGGGATGACTGCCTGAATAGAATCGTTAAATAAATGAACAAAGCTGACTGCCAGCAAAATTTTATAGATTGTTGCTTGCTGCAGATTACGCTGCTCCTTGTCCTTGGTGTTTGTTTGGGTCGCAGCAGTAGATGAATTGTTTTTCATTTAGGCTCCTCTCTGTACTTATTATTAGAAGTTAATATATGGGATTGCAATAAATTCTATTTAGCCATAAATCAAGGATTATTGGAATCAATTTGTGTTGGTTTGTGCTAGTTTGAAAGTATTTATTCGTAGATTATTTTTATTTCAAAAAAAGCTTGCAAATATATGAACAGCATGGTATATTATCTCTTGTGCTTATGACGCATCGAACAAATGAAACACAAACGATGAAGAAATAAGTTGACAAGAAATGCGACAATATGATATAATCAAATTCCTGTGCAAGAGACATTGAATGTCGAAATGCTAGGAGCAAGTTCTTTGAAAACTGAACAAATGGAACGCGTTAATTTTTAAAAAAGATTCATTTAATGAATCGTCAGTTTCAAAATGAGCATATCGCTCTTTTCAATACTAATTGGAGAGTTTGATCCTGGCTCAGGACGAACGCTGGCGGCGTGCCTAATACATGCAAGTCGA
>NZ_LCZJ02000036.1 GCF_001012825.1 Paenibacillus etheri | reverse complement strand
TTCCACGCGTACCCATCCCGAACACGACCGTTAAGCCCTCCAGCGCCGATGGTACTTGGACCGAAGGGTCCTGGGAGAGTAGGACGTTGCCAAGCACAATTAGACCACTGTTGAGTAATCGACAGTGGCTTTTTTGCGTCTATTATAGTCTGTGGAAAACTTGTGGATAAACTTTTGGATTTGCAGAAAAGTTACACACATGTGGATAGACGATCGAAAGAGAAATAATCCCTAAATAGTGTGGATTAAATACATATTTATATGAATCTGTCAACAGAAAACCTAAGTAATACACGGGTTGCTGTGGATATAGCCGGAATTATGTGGATAGAGGGATTGATAAGTGGATAACTATTTTAACTTGGATGTGACAAGATTTCAAGACTATTTTTAAAACTGTATAGAGCTGTGGATAACTAAAAAAAATGTCATAAATAATGCAATAGATTAGCGCATAATAGACGCTCTTGTTATACTTATCCTAAAAGTAATTTTATAAAGGATGAGGTGAGTTTGTGGTAATAAGACAGTTACGTTCAGAAGAATTCGATGCAAGCATGAACTTGTCAGAATATGCTTTCCAGTACAAGCTTCCTAGTGAAAAAAGGGCAAATGCTAAGGAAAGATTCAAGGCTGAACAGGTATGGGGTGCTTTTGAGGGCGAAACATTGGAAGCTAAATTAACGATTATTCCTTTCCAAGTGTACATACAGGGCAGAGTGGTACCTATGGGTGGTATAGCAGGAGTAGCGACATGGCCAGAGAACCGCAGACAAGGGCATGTGGCAAATCTTCTGTCTCATGCGCTGCATACGATGAATGAGGCGGGTCAAACGCTCTCTTTTCTGCATCCGTTCCTGATTCCCTTTTATCGCAAATTTGGTTGGGAAGTTTATTGTGAATATAAGAAATACTCCATTCCAGTAGCGAAGTTTCCCAAAAAGGTTGAAGTTGAAGGTAAAGTTAAACGGGACATAAAAAATATTGAAGTATTGGATAGCTTATACAATCGATTCGCTGTCAAATATAACGGGACACTCAAGCGTGGTCTGGACTGGTGGGAGAACTCTGTTTTAGATGACGAAGGAAAGAGTGCAGTGTTTTACTCCACGAATGGTGAACCAGAGGGATACGTGCTGTATAAGGTAGAGAACAGAGAACTGATGATTAATGAATTTGTTTTTTTGAACGAACAAGCTCGGCAAGGGCTGTGGACATTTCTTGCGAACCATGATTCGATGGTGACCGGTGCATCCTTAAAGCTAGTGCCTTCGGACGATATGTTACCCTTCTTGCTGCCAGATCCCCGTATAGAACAAGAGAATTATCCTTATTTTATGGGGCGAATTGTTAATGCCAAGTCATTCATTGAAACTTACGCCTTCAGAGGAAACAGTACTCAAAAGAAGCAACTTATATATATCGATGATAAATATGCAACCTGGAACGATGGATTGTGGGAATGGAACATCTCTAATGAGGGATCGGCTACTTTAACACGAGTGGAAGGGGACCGGGCAGAAGCAGACTTAAGCTGTGATATAGGTACATTGACGACCTTGATGCTTGGATATAAACGTCCGGCAGAGTTAGCTCGTTATGGACACATCTCAGGTCATTCAACTGCACTGGAATGGTTTGAAGAAATCCTTCCGCAAGCACAAACTGCATTATTTGATTATTTTTAAAAATATAAGAAAGTATAAGTTTCACGCTATACATTATCCTTATATTTCTCGCTTAAACGCTTTATCGTCCTAATAAGGACCCCGAAGGCGTTTATACTTGACAAAATTTCGGGCTCTCCCCTTCGAAAGAAGTTGGGAGAGTTCTTTATTTCCGAATACATTCGCTGAAAAAAGTGAAAAATAAGAGAATCCACTTGGAATTAGCACAGAATATGTTATAATATTAAAAAGTCAAAGAAAGTCAAAGTCAACGAAACTTAATGACATCGATCCGATCCTCTGAACGCGTGGGATTATCCACAAATGTTTAAGTTCAATTAAAGACCATTGTCATTATGAATGCAAGTTGCAATCGGTATTATAAAGATAAGCACTGGAGGATGAGTGATGCGCAATATCTCTGATATTATCGAACAATATCTGAAGAATATTTTGCATGAAAGTCCCGAAGGTACGGTGGAAATCCAGCGAAATGACCTGGCGGACCAGTTCTCATGCGTACCGTCACAGATCAATTATGTCATCAGTACACGCTTTACTCTGGAAAAAGGTTATGTGGTGGAAAGTAAGCGGGGTGGCGGGGGATATATTCGTATTCAACGTTTTGAATTACCACCAAACGTGGCACTGCATGCCCATTTAAACCATACTATAGGTGGCGGGATTGATCAGAACGCTGCTGAAGGTCTGATTTATCAGCTGGAGGAAGCTGGTTTTCTAAGTAAGCGTGAAGCGTGTCTTATGCGCGCTGCTGTTTCTCGGGAATGCCTAACGGTTAAGATTCCATACCGGGATGAGATTCGTGCCAAGATTATGAAGGCGATGTTAATCTCTTTGTTAGGCAAATAATTGTCAACCATAAGGGAGGGGCTTTCGCTTATGCAATGCCAGGAATGTGGCGTCAAGCCGGCAACACTCCACTTCACTAAGATCGTGAATGGAGAGAAGACCGAGTTTCATATCTGCGAGAGCTGTGCACGGGAGAAGGGTGAACTCATTCCCGGAACGGCTGGGGGATTCTCCATCCACAGTCTGCTGTCAGGTCTGCTTGATCTTGAAGGTGCCGGCAAGGAGAAGTCGGCTGCAACGAAGACTACGCAGAGTTTGCAATGTGAGAATTGTGGGATGACGTACTCTCAGTTCAGCAAATTAGGTCGTTTTGGCTGTAGTTCCTGTTATAAGTATTTTAACAGCGCGCTGGACCCGCTTTTTAAACGAGTGCATGGCAGTACTTCACATGTAGGTAAGATACCGAAACGTGCAGGAGCTCAGATTGTATTCAAACGCCAAATTGATGAGCTCAAGCAGGAATTACAGCAAAGTATTATACAAGAAGAATTCGAGAAAGCAGCGGAGCTGCGAGATCAGATTCGTAAACTTGAAAAAGAAATAACACAAGAGTAAAGTCTTTGATATATAGGGGGGATATGACATGTCAAGTCTCCGATTTACTGAACAAGCGCTTAGTGATTGGATGCGCTCTGGAGGTAGTCACTCCGAGATTGTAATTAGCAGTCGTATGCGTATTGCCCGTAATCTAGAGCATCTTCCGTTCCCGATGCTGGCTTCATTAGAGCAATCGGAAGAAGTATTAGAGCTGCTGGCTCCTGTGTTTCATGAGGAAGCAGCTGCAGATTTCGGATCTTTTCAACTCCTAAAGCTTGATGAAGTGAATGAACTGGACAAAAAGGTACTGGTTGAGAAGCATCTAATCAGTCCTAACTTGGCTAATGATTCGCGCAGTGCGGCTGTCTTATTAAATGAAGATGAGTCGGTCAGCATCATGATTAACGAAGAAGACCATCTGCGAATCCAATGTCTGTTTCCTGGTCTTCAGGTTAGAGAAGCTTGGGAACGTGCGACGGCGATCGATGATATATTTGAGGCAGCTGTCAATTACGCTTTTGATGATAAAAGAGGATATTTGACTAGTTGTCCCACTAATGTGGGTACAGGGCTTCGTGCCTCGGTAATGCTGCATCTACCAGCGCTTGTAATGACTCATCAGATCAATCGTATATTGTCTGCAGTGAACCAAGTAGGATTGACTGTAAGAGGAATTTACGGTGAGGGCAGCGAAGCAGTAGGGAACATCTTTCAAATTTCAAATCAGATCACCCTTGGTCAAACGGAAAGTGAAATTATAGAGAACCTTCACAGTGTAGTTACGCAGATTATAGAGCATGAGCGAAATGCCCGTGAACGGCTGCTTGTTGATTCCGCACTGAGAATAACAGACCGAGTGAAGCGTTCTTATGGGATTTTATGTTATGCAGCTCTTATGGAGCTTAAAGAATCTGCACAACGACTGTCTGATGTGAGACTTGGGGTTGACCTTGGCATTCTGGAAGGTCTTTCGATTTCAGTGCTTAATGAACTTAACGTTAAGACACAGCCAGGATTTCTGCAAAAGATGTTCGGTGATGAGTTGAACGCCACTGAACGAGATATGTATCGGGCAAAACTGCTCCGAGAGACACTGGGAACACAACATTAATATAGATATTTACTATTCATGGAGGTGCAGGAGATATGATGTTTGGAAGATTTACGGAACGCGCACAAAAAGTGCTAGCGCTGGCGCAGGAAGAAGCTGTTCGTTTAGGACACAACAATATTGGCACAGAACATATTTTGCTCGGACTTATTCGTGAAGGAGACGGCATTGCTGCTAAGGCATTAATTGCTTTAGGGCTAGGTCTTGAAAAAATCCAGGACGAAGTGGAGACACTAATTGGCAGAGGTCAAGAACAGCCTACGAACATTGCTTATACTCCTCGCGCTAAAAAAGTGATTGAGCTGTCGATGGACGAAGCCCGCAAACTGGGTCATACGTATGTTGGCACTGAGCATATTCTGCTTGGACTTATCCGTGAAGGAGAAGGTGTCGCGGCTCGTGTGCTTAATAACCTCGGCATCAGCTTGAATAAAGCTCGTCAACAAGTACTTCAGCTCCTGGGAAGCAGTGAGGCTGCCTCTAGTCATAGTGGGACTCCGGCTAACGTCAGCACACCGACCCTAGATGGTCTTGCGCGGGATTTGACCGCCTATGCTAAGGAGGGCAATCTAGACCCAGTTATCGGCCGTAGCAAGGAAATTGAACGTGTTATTCAGGTACTGAGTCGCCGGACTAAAAATAACCCGGTACTGATCGGTGAACCTGGTGTTGGTAAGACAGCTATCGCGGAAGGACTTGCACAAAAGATTATCAATAATGAAATTCCAGAAACACTTCGCGACAAACGCGTCATGACGCTCGACATGGGCTCGGTAGTGGCTGGAACAAAATATCGCGGTGAGTTTGAAGACCGCCTCAAGAAAATTATGGATGAGATTCGTCAAGCAGGTAATATCGTACTCTTTATCGATGAGCTTCATACGCTGATTGGTGCTGGTGGCGCAGAAGGTGCCATTGATGCATCCAACATTCTTAAGCCGGCTTTAGCCCGCGGAGAACTTCAGTGCATCGGTGCGACCACGCTTGATGAATATCGTAAATATATTGAAAAAGATGCAGCTTTGGAGCGTCGTTTCCAACCCATTACAGTGGATCAGCCTTCTCCAGAGGAAGCTGTCCAAATTCTGTTCGGACTTCGCGATCGTTATGAAGCGCATCACCGTGTGAAGATTACGGATGAAGCTATTGTGGAAGCCGTGAAGCTGTCCGATCGTTATATTCCGGATCGTTTCCTGCCAGATAAAGCGATTGACCTCATCGATGAAGCAGGATCCAAAGTAAGGCTTCACTCTTACACCATCCCGCCAAATCTGAAGGAACTTGAAATGCGTTTGGATGATATCCGCAAGGAGAAAGATTCCGCCGTGCAGAGTCAAGAGTTTGAAAAAGCGGCAGCCTTGCGTGATACAGAGCAAAAAATCCGTGAAGAACTTGATACGACTAAGAACCAATGGAAAGAAAAACAGGGCCGCACGGATTCGGAGGTTACACCTGAAGATATCGCACAGGTTGTTGCTAGCTGGACGGGTATACCTGTAAGCAAGCTGAAGGAAGAGGAGACTGACCGTCTGCTTAACATGGAGGCTTTACTGCATGAACGAGTAATTGGTCAGGACGAAGCTGTTAAGGCAGTTAGCCGGGCACTACGCCGTGCGCGTGCGGGTCTTAAAGATCCAAAACGTCCAATGGGTTCCTTTATCTTCCTCGGTCCTACAGGTGTAGGTAAAACTGAGTTGGCTCGTGCATTGGCTGAAGCCATGTTCGGCGATGAGAATGCGGTCATCCGTATTGATATGTCGGAATACATGGAGAAGCACTCCACGTCCCGCTTAGTCGGAGCCCCTCCTGGATATGTTGGCTATGAAGAAGGTGGCCAATTAACCGAGAAGGTACGCCGTAAACCTTATTCTGTAGTGCTGCTTGATGAAATTGAAAAAGCGCACCCAGAAGTATTTAACATCTTGCTGCAAGTTCTTGAAGATGGTCGTTTGACTGACTCTAAAGGACGGGTAGTCGATTTCCGTAATACATTAATTATTCTGACTTCTAACGTAGGCGCACAGGCGATCAAGAAGAATTCGACACTTGGATTCACAGCGGTGCAAGATGCCGGAGCAGAATACGGTAATATGAAGGGCAAGGTTATGGAAGAGCTTAAGAAGAGCTTCCGTCCAGAGTTCTTGAACCGGATTGACGAAATCATCGTCTTCCATTCCCTCGATGAGAAGCATATTGCTGAAATTGTTACGTTGATGTCTGATGAACTGCGCAAGCGGCTACGTGAATATGATGTTGATTTCGTACTCACGGATGCAGCGAAGGCTTTCCTGGCTAAGGAAGGTTACGACCCAGCCTTCGGTGCACGTCCATTGCGTCGTGCGATTCAGAAGCATATTGAAGACCGTCTTTCCGAGGAATTGTTGAGAGGAAATATCCAAAAGGGTGATTCACTCAACATTGATGAAGTTGGCGGAGAACTTGTAGTGAAGAAAGTGGATGCTCCTGTAGCGCCATTGCTTGAAAAAGAAGTAGAATCCGAATAAAAAAACGGAATAAATGAAGCTTCCGCTCCTCAGTTTATAGAGGGGCGGAAGCTTTTTTAATATAAATTTATCACTTAAAAATATACATTTAGTACAAATTCCGAATGACCTTTCGTTAAAGGGGCAGAAATGGTAAACTTTCATTAGAAGAAAATATCCGCAATTTAAAAGTTCGGACCGTAAGGAGAACAAATGGCTAAACCAAAAACTAAATTTTTTTGCACCGATTGTGGATACGAATCGCCAAAATGGTTCGGAAAATGCCCCGGGTGCCAAGCTTGGAACTCCATGGTGGAGGAAACGGAAAGCGTAGTCAAAACACAGGGAATGAATGCCCCTATTTTTCATAGTAAAGAAAAGGCACAATCGATCATAAGTATAGAAAGTGACAAGGAACCGCGCATACTGACAGGTATAGGTGAGCTTAACCGTGTTCTCGGTGGGGGGATCGTACCAGGATCGCTGGTACTAGTAGGGGGAGACCCAGGAATCGGTAAATCTACGCTCTTATTACAGACATCGCATGCTCTTACTACTCAGGGATTGCGAGTGCTGTACATTTCGGGCGAAGAATCGGTAAGGCAAACTAAGCTACGTGCGGATCGCCTCGGTGCGTTGTCAGCTGAGCTATATGTACTATGTGAGACGAATATGGAAAGCATAGAAGAAGCGATTGAACAAATTCAGCCGCAATTTCTTGTTATCGATTCGATTCAGACTGTATTTATGCCAGAAGTAACCAGTGCGCCAGGCAGTGTGACCCAGGTTCGGGAATGTACGACAAGATTTATGCGTATCGCTAAGATTCGGGGAATTGCAACAGTTCTCGTTGGGCATGTCACCAAGGAAGGAGCTATTGCAGGCCCACGTATGCTTGAACATATGGTGGATTGTGTGCTGTATTTTGAGGGAGAGCGGCATCATACGTATAGACTTCTGCGGGCTGTAAAGAACCGCTTCGGTTCAACGAATGAAATCGGCATTTTCGAAATGGGTGAAGTGGGGCTAACTGAAGTAGAAAATCCATCTGAGCTCTTCTTGTCGGAACGTCCACTCGGCGTAGCCGGTTCTACAGTCGTGGCCAGTATGGAAGGGACTAGACCGGTGCTTGTTGAGCTTCAGGCTCTTGTCGCTGCTACTCATTTCCCTTCCCCGCGCCGGATGTGCACAGGTATGGATCACCAGCGGATGGCACTCATTATCGCTGTACTGGAGAAGCGAATGGGCATGTTCCTGCAGAATCAGGATGCTTACCTTAATGTTGCTGGAGGAGTAAAGCTGGATGAACCGGCGATTGATTTAGCAGTAGCTATTAGTATCGCTTCCAGCTTTCGTGATATTTCAACAAAACCTTACGATGTTTTCTTCGGTGAAGTAGGACTTACAGGTGAAGTAAGAGGTGTTTCGCGCGCGGAAATGCGTGTGAAGGAGGCCGCGAAGCTAGGCTTCCGGCGGGTGATCATGCCAGAGAAAAGTTTGAAGGGCTGGAAGCACCCGCAAGATATCCAGATTATTGGCGTCAGTACCGTAGCAGATGCACTATCGGTCGCGTTAGATTAGGGGGCACAGAGATTATGAAAGAATATAACCAATTAGAGAATATGAATGATCTGCTCAGACTGGCGGCACCAGGAACACCTTTTCGGGAAGGTCTGGAGAATGTGCTACGCGCTAAGACGGGAGCACTAATCGTCGTTGGGTATAGTCCTGAGGTGATGGAGGTAGTGGATGGAGGTTTCTCCATTAACTGCGATTTTTCGCCCAATTATTTATATGAGCTCGCCAAAATGGACGGTGCCATTATTCTTAGTGAGGATTTAAAACGCATTTTATATGCAAATACACAGCTGATTCCGGATTCGTCCATCTCTTCCATCGAGACAGGTATTCGTCACCGGACCGCCGAGCGTGTAGCGAAGCAAACAGGTAAACTGGTGGTTTCCATTTCACAGCGCCGCAATATCATTACCCTCTATCAAGGCTCCATTCGATATGCATTAAAAGAAATCGGAGCTATTTTGGCTAAGGCTAATCAAGCGATTCAAACCCTCGAAAAGTATAAAGCAGTTCTTACACAAGGACTGACGAATTTGTCTGCTTCGGAATATGAGGGAATCGTCACTGTCGCCGAAGTGGTTGGAGTGATTCAGCGGGTAGAGATGGTTCTACGCATAAAAATGGAGATCAAACGATATATAAATGAACTGGGCAACGAAGGACGCTTAATCAGCATGCAGATGGAAGAACTGGTTGGAAATACAGAGGAAGAAGCATGGCTTCTATACAGAGACTATGCTAAGGAAGAACAAGAAGATAAAATTCGTGAAATTATTGCCGGCCTCAAACGTATTAGTGATGATGATCTAATGGATGACAACCATATTGCTCGATTGCTGGGCTATTCTTCTACGGCAATTTCTTCCGAGGAAGTGGTTACACCACGTGGATATCGTCTGCTTAACAAGATTCCACGGCTTCCAAATGTGATCATTCATAATCTGGTTGAGCGGTTTGAAATGCTGCCTAATTTGATGTCTGCAAGCATAGCTGAACTAGATGAAGTGGACGGAATTGGGGAGGTGCGGGCTCGTAATATTCAGGATGGGCTCAAACGTTTACAGAAGCAAGTTCTTATTGACAGACAAATGTAAATAACATACAATCACGTAATATTGGAGCTGTTGAAGGCCAATGTGAGAAAATTGAGGTGAAGAAATGATACAAAAATCAATTCCGAGTCTATTTACGATAGGTAACTTGATGCTCGGAATGTTTGGTATCATGATGGCGTTTGACGGTAAAGTTAGCATGGCCGCTATCATGGTTATTATTGCTATGCTGTTAGACGGATTGGATGGCCGGGTTGCTCGTGCACTTAAATGTGAGAGTGAATTTGGTAAGGAACTGGACTCTTTGTCAGATGTCGTTTCTTTTGGAGTAGCACCGGCTGTTATTATGTACGTCTCAAGCCTGCATGATTTAAATTCTGCATTAGCTTGGACAGTAACTGCAATTTTCCCGGTGTTTGGTGCCTTGCGCCTTGCTCGTTTTAATGTTCACCCAGGGGTTCCTGGTTATTTCATCGGACTGCCAATTCCTGCTGCTGGTGGTGTACTTGCCACATTAGCTCTTTTTAATAAAGATGTTTCTGCTCCGTTTATGATCGTGGCTACATTGCTCTTATCATATTTGATGGTCAGCACTGTTAAATATCCTAATTTTAAGAAGGTTGGATTACCTAAAAAAGTGGTTGTTGGAGCGCCAGTAGTTATTATTGTTGCTGTGGCAGTTGCCGTTGTGTTCCCAGAACAAATTGCTAAGCTAATCTTCGTCTTACTTGGGATTTACGCGTTATATGGTTTTAAACAAAACATTGATCGATTGACAGCCAGACGCCGTCACCGTCGTAGAAGACGTTCAGAAGATAAAGTGTATCATTCGAAGAACGGTTAAAGCAGTCTCTTGAAGTAAGGTTTAATCGATACAATTAAGTTAAAGGTTTTGTCGTCCTTAGGGGATGGCAAAGCCTTTTTGTAATTCCAGCGCTACCCTAAGTTTATCGTCTTGAAAATTGGAACATACTGGTGAGGTATAGATCATTCAAGGATGAATAAAAAGGAGGTGCGTTAGGTTATGTGGAAAAAAGTGATATTGTCTTTTGCTTTAATATGTGGAGCTTGGTCTGGTTTTTCGCTATACCATGCGCTTGAAAGAGGATTCCCCAAGGGAATGGAAAAGCTGAGTGAAAGTTTACCTGTAGAGGGAAGCATTTTATTTACGGTGCTGGGTGCCATTATTTTTTTGTTTGCGGGGTCTTTATGCGCGGAATGGGGAGGTTCAAAACTGCAGGAGGCGGTTCTGTACTGTTCGCGTATACCAATGAATGAATTGGCTGCAGGTGCAGCTGGGCTTACTGGGGGGCTTTTGCTATCTCTTCTGTTATATCCTGCTATGATTTGGCTTGGAAAAGCTGGGCAGTTGCTGCAGGTACCCGTTACGTTAGCTTTTGGATATATGGGGCTGAGGATCGGTTTGGAGAAAAAAGAAGAGCTAGCTGCACTTTGGACAACTGGACGCTGGGGACAAGCGGCTGAACCAGAAGGTCGTGGGCTGGAAGAGCATAAAATCCTCGATACAAGCGTGATTATTGATGGTCGGATCGCCGACATTTGCAAAACTGGATTTATTGAGGGAACGATTGTTATACCGGAATTCGTACTTGAGGAGCTCCAGCATATCGCAGATTCTTCCGATCTACTGAAACGGAATCGCGGACGGCGGGGACTTGATATTCTCAATAAAATCCAAAAAGAGCTCGATGTGAAGGTGTTAATCTATGAGGGGGATTTTGAAGAAATCTCTGAGGTGGATAGTAAGCTGGTGAAGTTAGCGAAGGTACTGCGAGGTAAAGTAGTTACCAATGACTTCAATTTGAATAAAGTATGCGAATTGCAAGGAGTCTCTGTCCTGAACATTAATGATCTTGCGAATGCCGTGAAGCCAGTAGTGTTGCCTGGTGAGGAAATCGTAGTTCAGGTCATTAAGGATGGCAAAGAGCATGGACAAGGCGTAGCCTATTTAGACGATGGAACAATGATCGTTGTGGAAGGCGGACGGGAATATATCGGGACTACGATGGAGGTTCTCGTCACGAGTGTGCTGCAAACTTCGGCTGGACGGATGATATTTGCAAAGCCAAAGCTCTTGGAAAAAGCACAATAAGCGTAGATAAAGTGTACGGCAAATGTCCTATGGGTTGGAAATGCCCGCCAAACACGTTATGATGGGAATATACGTGAAAGACAGGAGCCTGAGTAATGTCAAACAGTGTAGGCGTCGTCATTGTGGCGGCAGGCAGAGGAACGCGAATGGGGACTGTAGAGAACAAGCAATATCTGTTACTGCAGGGTAAACCAATTATCGTTCATACGCTGGAAGTATTTCAGCAGCACGAATTGATTTCTGAAATCGTGCTCGTAACCGGTAAGGAAGATATTGAGCGCTGCCGGGAATGGATACAGCTCTATAAGCTGGACAAGGTTAAGGCTATAGTACCTGGTGGATCTGAGCGTCAGCATTCCGTACATAAAGGATTGTTGAAACTTACGACACAATGGGTAATGGTGCATGATGGTGTTCGCCCGTTTGTACAGCCGAATGAAATTGAGGCATGCTACGAGCGAGCGAAGCAGATTGGTGCTTCAGTTCTTGCTGTGCCAGTCAAAGATACGATCAAACAGGTAGATAACGAAGGCAAAGTACTTTCTACGCCGGATCGGCGAAGTCTGTGGGCGATTCAAACCCCGCAGACTTTTCGTCTTTCTGAATTGCTGGATGCCTACGCAGCGGCGGAGCGGGATGGATTCCTAGGTACCGATGATTCCAGCTTAGCGGAACGTGCCGGCATTCCGGTTTCTGTGGTAGAGGGAAGCTACAGAAATATTAAGATTACGACGCCTGACGATTTGGATTTTGCAGAATTCACAGAAAGTAACAGGGGAGAGGGACAATCATGATCGCTGTAGGACAAGGATTTGATGTACATCAACTGGTAGAGGGAAGACCTTGTATTATTGGAGGAGTTACGATTCCTTATGAAAAAGGATTACTGGGGCATTCCGATGCAGATGTGCTGCTGCATGCAGTAAGTGACGCCATTCTAGGCGCACTTGGACTTGGTGATATTGGCAGACATTTTCCGGACACAGATCCAGCGTTTAAGGACGCGGATAGCTTGAAATTATTAGAACAAGTGTGGGCGCTTGCTAGCGAGCGTGGTTATAAGCTTGGAAATATCGATTCAACGATTATTGCACAAAAACCAAAAATGGCACCCTATATTCCTCAGATGACGGAGATCATCGCTCGTGCGCTTCACGCGGACCCGTCCAAGGTGAATGTTAAAGCTACCACTACTGAGCAGCTTGGTTTTGCCGGTCGTGGCGAAGGAATTGCCGCACAATCTATTGTCTGTCTACTCCAAGATGTGATATCATCTTGAGATGGTCTAAGTAGTAAATTGTAGTTTAACCATATGAAGCGGAGGGAATATAATGACGGATCAAGTCCGGGTGCGTTACGCACCGAGCCCTACGGGACATTTACATATAGGTAACGCCAGAACGGCGCTGTTTAACTATCTGTTCGCCCGTAATAAAGGCGGTAAATTCATTATCAGAATTGAAGATACAGACGTGAAGCGCAATGTCGCAGGTGGCGAAGAGAGCCAGCTTAAGTATTTGAAATGGCTAGGCATGGATTGGGATGAGAGTGTTGATGTCGGCGGAGAGTACGGACCTTACCGCCAGACTGAACGTCTGGATCTTTATCGTGTATATTGGCAGGACTTGCTGGATAGAGGTTTGGCTTACCGTTGCTATTGCACAGAGGAAGAACTGGAAGCGGAACGTGAAGAACAGACCGCTCGCGGAGAAACCCCTCGTTATTCTGGCAAACACCGTGATTTGACGGAAGAGCAGCGCCTTGCTTTTGAAGCTGAAGGACGAGTAGCTAGTATTCGTTTCCGTGTACCAGCAGATCGTACGTATGCATTCGATGATATCGTAAAGGGCAACATTTCTTTTGACACGAAGGAAATGGGTGACTTTGTTATTGTGAAGAAGGATGGAATTCCTACTTACAACTTTGCAGTAGCTGTTGATGATCATCTGATGGCTATTACCCATGTATTGCGTGGAGAAGATCATATTTCCAACACTCCGCGTCAACTTATGATCTTTGAAGCACTCGGTTGGGAACCGCCTTTATTTGGTCACATGACACTTATTGTTGGCGACAACCACAAGAAGCTCAGCAAACGGGATGAATCCGTTATTCAGTTTATCGAACAGTATGACGAATTGGGTTATTTGCCTGAGGCTTTGGTTAACTTCATTTCTCTGCTGGGCTGGTCGCCAGAGGGAGAAGAAGAGATCTTCAGTAAAGAAGAACTCATTTCTATTTTTGATGCGGACCGTTTGTCCAAAAGCCCGGCTGTATTCGATAAAAACAAGCTGGCGCATCTGAATAATCATTATATTAAGCATGCTGATCCTAAACAGATCTCTGCACTAGCTATTCCACATCTGCAAAAGGCAGGAAGAATACCGGCCGAACTCACTGAAGAACAGCAAATTTGGGCGGAAAGCCTTGTAGCGCTGTATCAAGAGCAGATGACATCTGCATCTGACATCGTGGAGCTATCGGAATTATTCTTCCGCAGTCATCTGGAGTTAGAAACGGAAGCGGCGCAGGTTCTGGCTGAAAGCCAAGTGCCTGAAGTTTTGTCTGCTTTCCTGGCTAAGGTTGAAGCTTGTCAGGATTTTAGTGCTAGCAATATGGCTGTTCTGATCAAGGAAGTGCAGAAGGAAACAGGGAACAAAGGTAAAGCACTCTTTATGCCGATACGTGTAGCTTTGACCGGACAAACGCACGGACGTGATCTTAATATAACGATTGCTTTACTCGGCCAAAACCGTGTCATCGAACGTTTGAAATCACAAATTAAAGGAGCTTAGGGTAGTATTACTTATCATTAAGCCTCTTGTCAGTCCCTTAACTTTTACGCTAAGATAGAACCATATGATAATAGCTGTGATCAGGAGAAGTACGTCCATTAAGGCAATTGCCAGAGAGAATAACCGAGAAAGGTATACCCTTTCGGGCTGGGAGTTATTCATTTGTCCGGGGCAGAACATGCGCCTGTGAGCTGCACGGTTGAACGATCCTTAAGGCTCGTTAGATCGCGCCGGGTACATCGCCGTTAATGATGCCAAGTGGAACGAACGAACTCTGCCGATGGTAACAACGCAGCCTGTTTGATTCGTTCAAGCAGAGTGGAACCGCGGTTAAACGTCTCTGCAGCTTTATGCTGCAGGGGCTTTTTTTGTTTCAAGGTATCTTTTTTAATATAACAAACCAAGCAAACACCCACAGCATATGTATGATAAGAATGATGGATTGGAGACAATACCTTCCTTGTGTACCTGTAAACAGGAGATGGGGGAGTCAAGAAGAGAGGAACCGTGATGTTTAAGCATATTAAGTCGGACATTCGGGCGGTATTTGATAACGATCCCGCTGCCCGCAGCTGGTTCGAGGTTGTCTTCACATATGCAGGGTTGCACGCCATTTGGGGGCACCGGATTGCCCATTCTTTTTTCAAACGCCGCTGGTATACAATGGCCCGTATAGTCTCACAGTTTAGTAGATTTATGACCGGTGTTGAGATCCATCCCGGAGCCGTCATCGGAAATAGGTTATTTATCGACCATGGTATGGGGATTGTTATTGGAGAAACCTGTGAAATCGGTGATGATGTTATTATCTATCAAGGGGTTACACTCGGAGGAACAGGGAAAGAAAAAGGTAAGCGTCATCCCACAGTTGGCAACAATGTAGTTATTGGTTCTGGAGCGAAGGTATTAGGATCGTTTCGTATCGGCGACAATTCAAATATAGGTTCTAATGCAGTTGTGTTGCGTGAAGTGCCGAATAACAGTACGGTGGTAGGAAATCCGGGCCGTGTAGTAAAACGTAATGGTGAACGTGTATCCGATCGCTTGGATCATACCCAGATGCCAGACCCGCTTGTGGATTCACTTCGCTTTTTGCAGAAAGAAATCGAAGAGATCAGAGAGAAGCTTGGAGGAGAAGATAAGCAAAAGACTGCACAGCGACTGGCTGAAACTCAGCAGTATATTGGTGATTACGAAATTTAAGCATATCCGGTACTTAAGGAATCGGGACACAGAAAGGGTTGGAATAGGATGGCTTTACAAATTTACAACACAATGACACGCAGCAAGGAGCAGTTTGTACCCCAGGAGTCGGGCAAAGTGAAAATGTACGTATGTGGTCCAACCGTTTATGGATATATGCATATCGGAAATGCTAGACCTATTATTGTTTTTGATATGGTCCGGAATTATTTGGAGCAACTCGGCAATGAGGTACGGTATGTTACGAACTTCACGGATGTAGATGATAAACTAATACGTAAAGCAGAAGAAATGAACACTTCAGTAGCAGAGGTTGCTGAGATTTTCATTAATGCTTATCGTGAGGATCTTGAAGGGCTTGGAGTAAAACCGGCAACATTGAATCCGCGGGTAACAGAAAGCATGGAGCTGATCATTGAATTCATTAAAGAGCTTGAGGAAAAAGGGTATGCCTACGAGAGTGGTGGCGATGTATACTACCGTACTTCCAAATTTGAAGACTATGGTAAGCTGTCCCGTCAGAATCTAGATGAATTGCAGTTTGGTATTCGCGTGGAGGTAGACTCACGTAAAGAGAAGCCTGAAGATTTTGTGTTGTGGAAAGCAGCGAAACCTGGTGAAGTGTATTGGCAGAGCCCATGGGGGAATGGACGCCCGGGCTGGCATATTGAATGCTCGGCCATGGCAAGAGAGTTCTTGGGGGATACGATCGACATCCACGGGGGTGGACAAGATTTACAGTTCCCGCATCATGAATGCGAATGCGCACAGACAGAAGCTCTGACGGGTAAGCCACTCTCTAATTACTGGATGCACAATGGATTTATCAACATCGGTGATGAAAAAATGTCGAAATCATTGGGTAACGGTTGGCTTGTAAAAGATATCCGTGGGCAATTTAAAGCTGGAACCATTCGTTATTTCATGCTATCAACCCATTATCGTAATCCGTTGAACTTCTCGGTGGATTCCATGACTTCAGCCGAAAAGAGCGTAGAACGTATCTCGCTTGCAGAAAGTAACGTTAAACATCGTCTTGAACTTGCTGCTGAGGGTGCTCAGGGTGAGGTCAGCTCAGAGATTAATGATAAGCTATCTGCAATTGTGGCCAATTTTCATGCTAGAATGCAGGATGACTTTAATACTCCTGATGCGATCACCGCTATGTTTGATTGGGTGAGTCTTGCTAACCATACCCTTGCGAATAATGAGGCAGCCCCAGCTGATTTTGCTGCACTATTGCAAGCTTTTGGGGAAATGAATGCTGTACTGCGTTTGACACCTGAGCTTGAAGAAGAGATTGCGGGTGAAGAAGTTGAACGATTGATCGCAGAGCGGGTTGAAGCGCGTAAGAATAAGAACTGGAGCCGGTCCGATGAGATCCGTGATGAATTAGGTCGCTTAGGCATATTGCTTGAGGATACTCCCCAAGGAATGCGGTGGCGGCGTAAATGAGCGAGGAACGCAAGTTTCAGAACGGGTGGCTTCCTTATGAACCTTCCAAACCTGCGCGACTCCTCTCGCCAATTGTGCTTGCCTATGTAGGAGATGCTATTTACGAAGTGTCAGTTCGTCAGTATTTAGTATCTCTTCCGAATTTGCGCCCAAACCATTTGCATCGCTCTGCTACAGGACTTGTATCCGCTAAGGCGCAGAGTGCAATTCTTGGATTTTTGGAGCCAAGTCTCACAGAAGAGGAAAAAGATGTCGCCCGTCAGGGGAGAAATGCTAAATCGGGAAGTATTCCTAAGAACGCAGATGTTCTTGAATACCGTCATGCTACTGCCTTTGAGTGCCTGATAGGTTACTTATACTACACAGGTCAACAGGAGAGAATACAAGAAATTGTGAACAGTGGCATACAGTTTATGTTGAAACAGCCGTGATAAGGCTTTTGCGAAATAGAGAATAGGAGAAGTGAACATGGAAGAAGATTTGAAGACAGAAGAGGAAATATTGGCTGGGAAGCATTCCGTGCTTGAGGCGCTTCGCGCGGGTCGTACATTAAATAAAATATGGATTGCAGAAACGGCTCAGAAGCATCTGACCGCACCAATCGTTGCTGAAGCACGTAAAGCGGGGATTGTCATTCAACATGTGGACAAGCGTAAGCTGGATCAACTTGCTCCTGGAGTGCAACATCAGGGGGTAGTTGCTCAAGCGGCACCTTTTGCCTATGTCGAGGTAGATGATTTGCTGGCTGCAGCTGAAGCCAAAGGAGAGCCCGCATTCCTGATTTTGCTGGATGAGATCGAAGATCCACATAACCTGGGATCCATTCTGCGGACAGCAGATTGTACTGGAGTGCATGGGGTAATCGTACCTAAACGCCGTTCGGCTCAGATTACTGCTACTGTGTCCAAAACATCCGCGGGTGCCGTGGAATATGTTCCGGTTGCACGGGTCACTAACCTGGGTCAGACCATTGATCGTCTGAAAGAGCAGGGAGTCTGGGTAGTAGGTACGGATGTGGACACAGATCAGAATCTGTTTGGATCCAATATTTTCACAGGACCGGTAGCTGTTGTAATCGGTAATGAGAATAAAGGGATGGGACGCCTGATTCGTGAAAAATGTGATGTATTACTCAAGCTTCCGATGGCCGGGAAGATCAATTCATTAAATGCCTCTGTCGCCGCAGGAGTCATTATGTATGAAGTGGTACGCCTTCGGCAACAGCAGGGATAACTATGGCCGACTGGCGCGATGTGCTGCTTGTGGACGGATATAATATGATCGGTGGCTGGCCGGAACTTGCGGCACTGTCCCAGATTGGTATGCAGGAAGCACGCGACCGCTTGATGGATTTACTGGCTGATTACCAGGCTTACTCAGGACGACGAGTTATTGCTGTGTTTGATGCATACCGCGTTCCAGGATTGGGAAGGTCATTTGTCCAGGGCAAGGTCCAGGTGTTTTTCACCAAGGAAAAAGAAACCGCAGATGAGTGCATCGAACGATTGGTTGGAGAATTTAGCAACCGACGTCGGCAGATCTATGTTGCAACGAGTGACTTTGTGGAGCAGCATATTATTTTTGCCCAAGGTGCACTGCGGATTTCTGCAAGAGAATTGCATCTGGAAATTGTAGAGAATCAGAAACAAGTAAAAAAGGCTATCGAACCGGGAAATATCAGTTCTACACGTCATTCTTTGGGAGACAAACTGCCTCCTGATGTGCGAAGTAAACTGGAAAATTGGCGTAGGCAGTGACAACTGGGAAGATTTTGGTAATATTTTTATTCCATTTTATGCTATTCTAGATTGTTTTTGGACAAATCCGGTTGACGGTGTAAGGTAACATAATATATACTGATCCTATATTTCGAGAAGTAACGATGTGTCTTGCGTTGCAGCCGGGGGGATTCTTGGTGAGTGTCGACCTCAAGGAAATAATGCTATCTGAGTATGATTTCATAAGTGATGAAGATATTGTCGAGGCTTTCCGTGGTGGCGACAGTGGCGCATTGGAACACTTAATTAATAAATACCGTAATTTTGTACGTGCTAAGGCCCGCTCTTATTTCTTGATCGGGGCAGATCGTGAAGATATTGTTCAAGAAGGAATGATTGGTCTATATAAGGCTATTCGTGACTTTAAAGGTGACAAGCTCTCTTCATTCAAGGCTTTTGCTGAGCTCTGCATTACACGTCAGATTATAACCGCTATTAAGACGGCCACTCGTCAGAAGCATATTCCGCTCAATTCTTATGTTTCTTTGGACAAGCCCATTTATGATGAAGATTCTGACCGGACGCTTATGGATGTCATTTGTGGAACTCAGGTTCTCGATCCAGAAGAGTTAATTATTAATCAAGAAGAATTCATCGGACTTGAAGATAAGATGGCGGAGATTTTAAGCGACCTAGAGCGTAAAGTTCTCATGTTGTACTTAGACGGACGATCTTATCAGGAAATTGCTGAAGATCTAAAGCGGCATGTAAAGTCAATTGACAACGCTTTACAACGAGTAAAGCGGAAATTAGAAAGATATCTAGAAGTGCGTGACAATTAATGATATAATGAACACAAGAGAGCTCGTACATCGAGTTCTTTTTTTTAGTCTCATTAAATTGCCCGGATAGAATTAGGAGCTAATGCCATAAATTTCTATTTGCGTCGATTTTAGTTGTTGCCGTTGAGGGTAGGTTTATACACAGTCGGAATACCCCATAATGATAAGGAAGACAGCGAAGTGTGAGGAAGAGATAGACCCAAGGACAGGGTACGGCCATATGACTATAACACCCGAAATTACCCAGTGCAGTACGGAATTCTTTCGTTGACACAGACCTTGACATTATGCTAAAGTGTTTTAGGTAGGCCTAAATTCGCGGCTTTTTTTAGGATCAATATTTACGTCTTCTAATTGAATAGTTAGAAGGACGTCTCGGGAGGTGCACATCATGCGGGTAATTATCACTTTGGCTTGTACAAGTTGCAAACAAAGAAACTATGCGACTACCAAAAACAAGCGAAATCACCCCGACCGCATGGAGATGAAGAAATTTTGCAAGTATTGTAACTCGCAAACTCCTCATCGCGAAACCAGATAGTCTGTGGAGGTGTAGTCGGCATGAAACGTAGTTTCAAGTCTATGTTTTCCTTTTTCACTGAGAGCTGGAGTGAACTCAAAAAAGTTCGCTGGCCAAGTCGTAAAGAATTGACCAACTATACATTGATCGTTCTCGGTACAATTGTGGTTGTCGCTATTTACTTCTGGGTTCTGGACATCGGTATTTCCGCTGTGATTGAAGCGATTATTTAGAGAGGTCCCAGGTGGCTTGATATGGAAAAAAGATGGTATGTCGTTCATACCTATTCTGGGTATGAGAATAAGGTCAAAGCCAATTTGGAAAAGCGCGTTGAGTCCATGGGCATGGAAGACAAAATATTCCGCGTTCTTGTTCCTATGGAAGAAGAAATCGTAAACAAAGACGGTAAGAAAAAAACCGTTATGCGTAAAGTTTACCCGGGTTATGTTTTGGTGGAAATGGTTCAGACTGATGATTCCTGGTATGTTGTCCGCAATACTCCGGGCGTTACTGGATTTGTTGGTTCGACAGGCTCAGGGTCTAAACCAACAGCTTTGCTTCCGGAAGAGGTAGAACAAATTCTGAAGCATATGGGCATGGTTGAACCTAAAGCGAAGATTGATTTCGAAATCAAGGAATCCGTACGTATTATGGTTGGTCCGTTTGCGAATTTTGTGGGATCCGTGGAAGAAATTTTGGCTGACAAGAGCAAGATCAAAGTGCATGTGAACATGTTTGGACGGGAAACCCCGCTAGAGTTGGATTTCACTCAAGTGGAGAAAATATAACATAAGCTAAGGGTTTCTTGTGGGAGAGCGCTAATGGCGTTCGAAGACCACTATTTTTGCAAGGAGGTGTCACTCATGGCTAAAAAAGTTATTAAAATGGTGAAACTGCAGATTCCTGCAGGGAAAGCGAATCCAGCGCCTCCAGTAGGTCCGGCGTTAGGTCAAGCAGGTGTCAACATCATGGCATTCTGTAAGGAATTTAATGCTCGTACTGCCGACCAGGCTGGCTTGATCATTCCGGTTGAAATTACAGTATTTGAAGACCGTTCCTTTACGTTCATCACTAAAACTCCTCCGGCTGCTGTTCTGCTTCGCATCGCTGCTAAAGTAGAAAAAGGATCCGGCGAACCAAACAAGAAAAAAGTAGCAAAAATCGGCCGCGCAGCGGTTCGTGAAATTGCTGAAACAAAAATGCCCGACCTTAACGCTGCAACTGTAGAAGCTGCAATGCGTATGGTTGAAGGTACTGCTCGCAGTATGGGTATCACAATCGAAGACTAGTAGTTTTCGAAGAATCGGTCATTCGTGACCCGCAAGTATGTGGGAGGAATTTCCGCTAACACCACAAAGGAGGAACATTTCATGGCTAAACATGGTAAGAAATACCAAGAAGCTGCTAAGCTGATCAACAGCGAAGCAACTTACGAGCCTTCAGAAGCTGTAGAGCTTGTGAAAAAGGCAGCGACTGCAAAGTTCGACGAAACCGTTGAAGCAGCAGTTCGTTTGGGTGTAGACCCGCGTAAACAAGACCAAGCAGTTCGTGGTGTTGTTGTCCTGCCTCACGGCACTGGTAAAACACAACGCGTGCTTGTATTTGCAAAAGGTGAAAAAGCGAAAGAGGCAGAAGCTGCTGGCGCGGATTTTGTTGGTGATCAAGACATGATCAACAAAATTCAACAAGGCTGGTTTGAATTTGATGTCTGCGTAGCTACACCTGATATGATGAGTGAAGTCGGTAAACTGGGTCGTCTGCTTGGTGGTAAAGGTCTTATGCCTAACCCTAAAGCTGGCACAGTTACATTCGATGTTTCCAAGGCTGTGCAAGAAATCAAAGCCGGTAAAATCGAATATCGTCTTGACAAAGCGGGTCAAATTCACGCGCCAATCGGCAAAGTGTCCTTTGATGCTGCACAATTGAACGATAACCTTAAAGCTCTTATCGACGCTTTGAACCGTGCGAAACCGGCTGCTGCTAAAGGTGTATACCTTAAAGGCATCTCGATTTCTTCCACAATGGGACCTAGCGCTCGTGTGAACACAACCGTCTTCAGATAAATAAAGGTTGACTCTTTGAGTCAATTTTGATAATCTATAACAGTTGTGAAACTTAAGGTATGTATCTTAACCTTGAATATGCTTACCGTAGACAGTAGGTGCCTTAGTGCTTAATTCCCTACCGAGGTGTTGTGATAGAAACAAGAAGTAACGAGCTCGCTCGTATAACTTTCGTTTTATCAAGCCTTCGTGATTCTGCGGAGGCTTTTCTAATGCCTGCGTAGGAGCGGTGATGCTTTCCTTGGAAAGAACGCCGACACATAAATTTTCAGGAGGTGTATACATTGGCAAATGCAAAAGTAATTCAAGCAAAACAGGATGCGGTTGACGTTGTTACTGCGAAACTGCAAAACAGTCTTTCGACTGTTGTAGCGGACTATCGTGGATTGAACGTTTCCCAAGTGACTGAACTGCGTAAGCAACTTCGTGAAGCTGGCGTTGAGTTTCAAGTCCTGAAGAACACATTGCTGCGTCGCGCAACTGCTGCGGCTGAGTTGAGTGAGTTGGATGAAGTTTTGACTGGTCCAACAGCTATCGCATTCAGCACAACTGATGCAGTAGCTCCAGCTAAAATTTTGAACGATTTCGCCAAGAAAAACGACGCTTTGAAATTGAAAGGCGGCGTAGTAGAAGGACGTGTCATCGACGCGGACCAATTGAAAGCACTGGCTGAGCTTCCATCCCGCGATGGTTTGCTGTCCATGCTGCTTAGCGTACTTCAAGCTCCAATGCGCAACTTCGCGCTTGCAGTTAAAGCTGTTGCTGAAAAAGAAGAACAAAGCGCGTAAGCCTTTGACTCTTGCAGCATAAATCACATTACCACAAACAAATTTAAATTATAAATGGAGGTTCAATCATGAGTAAAGAAGCAATCTTGGAAGCAATTAAAGGCATGAGCGTATTGGAACTGAACGACCTGGTTAAAGCAATTGAAGAAGAATTCGGCGTAACAGCAGCAGCTCCAGTAGCAGCTGGCGGTGCGGTAGCAGCAGTAGCTGAAGAGCAATCCGAATTTGACGTAATTTTGACAGGCGCTGGCGCTTCCAAAATCAACGTTATCAAAATCGTTCGCGAAATCACAGGCCTTGGCTTGAAAGAAGCTAAAGACCTTGTAGACAACGCACCAAAAGCAATCAAAGAAAAAGTAAGCAAAGATGAAGCCGAAGCTACTAAAGCAAAATTGGAAGAAGCAGGCGCAGCTGTAGAAGTGAAGTAATTCCTTCTATACTGAAAACCCCTTGAACTTGTTCAAGGGGTTTATTTTATAAATAGAGTTAGTAGGGTTGTGTAAATACAACTATTAACATAAAGGAAAGGGAGGATAGAGATGTCGCAACATTATTATTCGCAGCAACCGGAAGTGCGTCATGACAGACGTACCATCGACACCGTTCTAAGAGGCAAAAGCTTTCGTTTTACAAGCGATGCGGGTGTGTTTTCTAAAGGAGATATCGATTACGGTAGCCGAGTTCTCATTGAAGCTATGATTATTCCGGACGGTTCGGCAGTACTTGATGTGGGTTGCGGATATGGACCGATAGGCATAAGTGCAGCATACCTAGCCCCCAAAGGGCAAGTATTGATGATTGATATTAATAGTCGTGCGGTAGAACTTGCGCGTGAGAATGCTCAGCACAATGGAATCCGGAATGTTACGGTAATGGAAAGCGATGTGCTCGGCGCATTGAATGAACAGCAAAAGTTCGATGTGATTCTCACCAATCCTCCGATACGTGCGGGAAAAGCTGTAGTACATCAGGTTTTTGAAGAAGCTTATGATCATTTGAATGAGGGTGGCTTTCTGTGGATTGTAATTCAGAAGAAGCAGGGTGCTCCGTCAGCGGTAGCTAAACTTGAAAGCTTGTTCTCGGAAGTGGAAGAAGTGGGGAAAGATAAAGGTTATCGCATTATTAAAGCTCAGAAATAAAATTCAATAGGTTATTGACATGTGATAGTGATAGTGGTATTATTATAAAATGTCAGTATTAAGATAGGCTCCATGTCTTTAGTTTGCTGAAAATGTCAAGCGATATATTGTCGCCGGCTAGCGCAAGCCGTACGGCAAGTTTTGTGCGAATTGGTTCTCTATGCTCTGGCGTAGCGAGTGTTACGCGGTAATAGATAATAGCGCATAAACTGTTGCTTGGTGACGTATAATATGTACGTTTTGGGCAAATCTACTGGATAAGGAGTATTTTGGTCATGGATAAGTGCGCTCTTTTTTCGAAGATTTCGATAAGGGCTTTTCTTTTATTTATGACTGAATCCTTGTAGTATGGTTCCATTATACGGTTCCAAACAAGGGTTCGCAATCAATTTTTAAGTGAGTAGACATGAGGGGTGAGTAAAGTTGGCAGGACATCTTGTTCAGTATGGTCGACGCACTCGGCGGAGCTATGCGAGAATTAACGAGGTACTCGAGGTCCCGAACCTGATCGAGATCCAACAAAAATCGTATGATTGGTTTTTGGAGGAAGGATTGCGGGAAATGTTTCAGGACATCTCGCCGATCCAGGATTTCACAGGTAATTTGGTACTAGAGTTCATTGATTACAGCCTGGGTGAACCAAAATATACGGTTGACGACGCTAAAGAGCGGGACGTGACGTATGCGGCTCCTCTGCGTGTAAAGGTGCGGCTCATTAATAAGGAGACCGGTGAGGTCAAAGAGCAGGAAGTGTTCATGGGAGATTTCCCGCTGATGACGGAGACCGGCACTTTCATTATTAACGGTGCGGAACGGGTTATTGTCAGCCAGTTGGTTCGCTCTCCAAGCGTCTATTTCAGCACAAAAGTGGATAAGAACGGCAAAAAAACCTACACCGCCACAGTAATCCCGAACCGCGGAGCCTGGTTGGAACTTGAGACCGACGCTAAGGATATTATGTATGTTCGTATCGATCGGACTCGTAAAATTCCTGTTACCGTACTTTTGCGTGCTCTCGGTTTCGGTAGTGATGCCGAAATTCTGGAATTGCTTGGCAATGATGAATATATTCGCAATACGCTGGATAAAGACAACACGGACTCCACGGAGAAGGCGCTTATTGAAATTTACGAGCGTTTGCGTCCGGGCGAACCGCCGACACTAGACAATGCCAAGAGTTTGCTGGTCGCGCGTTTCTTTGATCCAAAACGCTACGACCTAGCTAATGTAGGCCGTTACAAAATCAATAAAAAGCTACACATTAAGAACCGTCTTTTCAATCAACGTCTTGCTCAGCCTTTGGTTGACGAAGCTACAGGAGAAATCCTGGCAGAGTCCGGTCAAATGGTCGATCGCAGACTGCTTGATGAATTGATTCCATATTTCGAAAAGAATGTTGCCTTTAAAAACTACCGTGTTACTGGCGGAGTTATGGACAGCGAAGATATCCCGCTTCAAACGATTGACGTATTCTCGCCAATTGAAGAAGGTCGGGTAATTAAGCTGATCGCTAACGGTAACATCGATAAGTCTGTTAAGCACATTACTCAAGCTGATATTATATCCTCGATCAGCTACTTTATTAATTTGCTTCACGGAATTGGTAATACCGATGATATTGACCATTTGGGTAACCGTCGTCTGCGTTCTGTAGGTGAACTTCTGCAGAATCAGTTCCGTATCGGTCTTTCTCGTATGGAACGCGTTGTGCGTGAAAGAATGTCGATTCAGGATGCTAATGCAATTACGCCTCAAGCTCTGATCAATATTCGTCCGGTTATCGCGTCCATTAAAGAGTTCTTCGGTAGCTCCCAGTTGTCTCAGTTTATGGACCAGACGAACCCGCTTGCGGAACTTACGCATAAACGTCGTCTGTCTGCACTCGGACCCGGTGGTTTGACACGTGAACGCGCGGGCTTTGAAGTTCGTGACGTCCATCACAGTCACTACGGCCGGATGTGTCCAATTGAAACACCGGAAGGTCCGAACATTGGATTGATCAACTCCTTGTCCACCTTTGCTCGTATCAACGAATATGGATTTATTGAAGCTCCGTATCGTTGGGTAGATCCGAAGACGGGGAAGGTAACTGAACAAATCGATTATCTGACTGCTGATGAGGAAGATAATTATGTAGTTGCTCAGGCTAACGTATTGATCGATGAAGATGGCTCCTTTAAGGAAGATATGGTAATCGTTCGTTACAATAAAGACTCAGACAATATCACAACGATGCCAAGTAATCGTGTGGATTACATGGACGTTTCACCTAAACAGGTCGTATCCGTCGCTACGGCGCTCATTCCGTTCCTTGAGAACGATGACTCCAACCGCGCTCTGATGGGATCTAACATGCAGCGTCAAGCTGTTCCGCTTCTAATTCCAAAAGCTCCGCTGGTCGGAACAGGGATGGAACATAAATCCGCTAAGGATTCTGGCGTATGTGTTGTTTCTAAGTATGACGGTATTATCGAACGTTCTTCAGCTAATGAAATTTGGCTGCGCCGGGTTGAGACTGTCGAAGGCAAAGAAGTTAAAGGTGATATCGTTAAATATAAATTACACAAATTTATGCGTTCTAACCAAGGTACCTGTATTAACCAACGTCCTTTAGCTAAAAGAGGGGACATTGTTAAGAAGGGTGATATCCTGGCAGACGGTCCTTCCACGGAAATG
Organism: Paenibacillus etheri; assembly: GCF_001012825.1. Lineage (GTDB taxonomy): Bacteria > Bacillota > Bacilli > Paenibacillales > Paenibacillaceae > Paenibacillus_AQ > Paenibacillus_AQ etheri. The sequence continues at coordinate 38,102 of NZ_LCZJ02000036.1, read as the reverse complement.
GGCGAACTTGCTCTTGGCCGCAACGTAGTCGTTGCGTTCATGACTTGGGAAGGTTACAACTACGAGGATGCGATCCTGTTAAGTGAGAAGCTGGTTAAGGAAGATGTATACACTTCGATTCATATCGAGGAATACGAATCCGAAGCTCGTGACACTAAACTAGGACCTGAAGAAATCACACGTGATATTCCGAACGTGGGCGAAGAAGCTCTGCGCAATCTTGATGAGCGTGGAATCATCCGCATCGGTGCGGAAATCAGTGCTGGTGACATTCTGGTTGGTAAGGTTACTCCGAAGGGTGTGACTGAATTGACTGCAGAAGAGCGTCTCCTACACGCTATCTTTGGTGAGAAGGCTCGTGAAGTACGGGATACCTCTTTACGCGTTCCTCATGGTAGTGATGGTATTATCGTGGACGTTAAAGTATTTACGCGTGAGAATGGTGATGAACTGCCTCCTGGCGTAAATCAATTGGTTCGTGTCTACATCGCTCAGAAGCGTAAGATCTCTGAAGGTGACAAAATGGCCGGACGTCACGGTAACAAGGGTGTCGTTGCTCGTATCCTGCCAGAAGAAGATATGCCGTTCCTTCCGGACGGTACGCCAGTACAGGTTGTTCTTAACCCTCTAGGCGTTCCTTCTCGTATGAACATAGGACAGGTGCTCGAGGTCCATATTGGTATGGCCGCATTGCGTCTGGGTATTCACATTGCAACGCCGGTATTTGACGGAGCGCGTGAGTATGACGTGTTTGATACGATGGAAGAATCAGGTATGCAACGTAATGGTAAGACTATATTGTACGATGGCCGGACAGGCGAACGCTTCGAACGTGAAGTTACTGTCGGCGTCATGCATATGATCAAACTGGCGCACATGGTTGATGATAAGATTCACGCCCGTTCAACAGGTCCTTACTCACTGGTTACGCAACAGCCACTGGGTGGTAAAGCTCAGTTTGGTGGACAGCGTTTCGGGGAGATGGAAGTGTGGGCGCTTGAAGCTTACGGTGCTGCATATACATTGCAAGAAATTTTGACCGTGAAATCCGATGACGTGGTTGGTCGCGTGAAGACGTACGAATCCATTGTCAAAGGTGAAAATGTACCGGAACCAGGTGTTCCTGAGTCGTTCAAGGTATTGATCAAAGAACTGCAGTCACTGGGTATGGATGTTAAGATTCTTAGCGGTGACGAGCAGGAAATTGAAATGAGAGAATTGGATGATGAGGACGAGACGTCAGGCGACAAGCTGAGCCTCAATTTAGAAGGCGCAGAAGTCGGAGTAGAATAATCACGTTGGAGCTTTAAAGTTCCATTTTATAAAGGACCGCGCCCACTTTTGATGTAACAGTCAGAGGAGGGCAAAGCGGTACTAAATCAGGATTAGGTTAAGGAGGGTTGCTCCTTGTTGGACGTTAACAATTTTGAATTTATGAAAATCGGACTCGCTTCTCCGGAGAAGATTCGTTCATGGTCCCGCGGAGAAGTTAAAAAACCGGAAACCATTAACTATCGTACATTGAAACCGGAAAAAGAGGGTCTTTTCTGCGAGCGTATCTTTGGACCGCAAAAAGACTGGGAATGTCATTGCGGTAAATACAAACGTGTCCGTTATAAGGGCGTAGTCTGCGACCGTTGTGGCGTTGAAGTTACTCGTGCTAAAGTTCGTCGTGAACGTATGGGTCACATTGAATTGGCTGCTCCGGTATCTCATATCTGGTACTTCAAAGGTATCCCAAGCCGTATGGGCTTGGCACTAGATATGTCTCCAAGATCTCTTGAAGAGATTATCTACTTCGCTTCTTACGTTGTAACTGATCCAGGTGAAACACCACTGGAAAAGAAACAACTTCTGTCCGAGAAAGAATATCGTAGCTACCGTGAAAAGTACGGTTACGGATTCCAAGCCGGTATGGGTGCTGAAGCTGTTAAGAAGCTTCTTCAAGACATCGACATCGAAAAAGAGCTGGAATTCCTCAAAGAAGAACTGCGTACGGCTCAAGGCCAACGTCGTAACCGGGCGATCAAACGTCTGGAAGTCATTGAAGCATTCCGTAACTCAGGCAACAAACCTGATTGGATGATCATGGATGTTCTTCCGGTTATTCCTCCGGAGCTTCGTCCGATGGTTCAATTGGATGGTGGCCGTTTTGCTACGTCTGATTTGAACGATCTTTATCGTCGTGTTATTAACCGGAACAACCGTCTGAAAAGACTGCTTGACCTCGGTGCTCCTGACATTATCGTGCAGAACGAAAAACGGATGCTACAGGAAGCTGTCGATGCTCTCATCGATAACGGCCGTAGAGGACGTCCGGTAACTGGTCCTGGTAACCGTCCGCTTAAATCGCTCAGCCATATGCTGAAAGGTAAACAAGGACGTTTCCGCCAGAACTTGCTCGGTAAACGGGTTGACTACTCTGGACGTTCCGTTATCGTTGTAGGACCGTACCTCAAGATGTATCAGTGCGGACTTCCTAAGAAAATGGCGCTAGAATTGTTCAAGCCTTTTGTCATGAAAGAATTGGTTAACAAGGGCCTAGCCCACAACATAAAGAGCGCAAAACGTAAAGTTGAGCGTGTAAGTCCTGAAGTATGGGATGTACTTGAAGAAGTAATCAGAGAGCACCCAGTACTTCTAAACCGCGCACCAACACTTCACCGTCTCGGTATTCAAGCGTTTGAACCGATTTTGGTGGAAGGTCATGCTATTCGTCTTCACCCACTCGTATGTACGGCTTATAACGCCGACTTTGACGGTGACCAAATGGCGGTGCACGTTCCTCTGTCAGCAGAAGCTCAAGCGGAAGCGCGTATTCTTATGCTTGCATCCGGTAATATCTTGAACCCTAAAGACGGAAAACCAGTTGTAACACCTTCCCAGGATATGGTTCTTGGTACTTTCTACTTAACCATGGACAACAAGGAAGAAAAGGGTACAGGTATGATTCTGCGTACCGTTAACGAAGCTGTATCAGCTTACCAACGCGGAACTGCGGGACTTCATGCTCGTGTTGCTATTCCAGTTAAAGCACTTGGCAAAACTAGCTTTACGGAAAAACAACAAGGTGCAATGTTGATCACTACGGTCGGGAAGATTATCTTTAATGAAATTTACCCAAGTAGTTTCCCTTATATCAATGAGGCGACCAAGACTAACTTGCTGCAAGGCACGCCAGAGAAATACTTCATCTACGAAAAAGGCGCAGACATTCGCGAGCTGATTGAATCCGCTCCTGAAGCCAGCGCTGTAGGTAAAGAGTATCTGGGTCTGATTATCGCTCGTTGTTTTGAAACTTATCATACAACCAAAACCTCTATGATTTTGGATAAAATTAAGCAACTCGGCTTTACTTACTCCACACGTTCTGGTGTTACAGTTGCCGTGTCGGATGTTATCGTACCTGAGGAAAAAGTTACGATCTTGAAAGAGTCCGAAGCTAAGGTTGATGTGGTAGCAAACCAATATCGCCGTGGTCTGATCACCAATGATGAACGGTACGACCGTGTTATTGAGATCTGGTCGAAAACGAAGGATGATCTAACGAACATCTTGCTTAAATCGATGGACCGTTTCAACTCTATCATGCTCATGGTTGACTCCAAAGCGCGGGGTAACAAATCGCAGATTACTCAGCTGGGTGGTATGCGTGGTCTGATGGCCACACCTTCGGGTCGGATTTTCGAATTGCCAATTAAAGCGAACTTCCGTGAAGGCCTTACGGTCTTGGAGTACTTTATCTCCACTCACGGAGCACGTAAAGGTCTTGCCGATACCGCACTTCGTACTGCTGACTCTGGTTACTTGACTCGTCGTCTTGTTGACGTAGCTCAGGACGTTATCGTCCGTGAGGAAGATTGCGGAACCGATAAAGGATTTACAGTTAGTCGTATTCAGGATGGTAAAGAGGTTATTGAGGATCTGTATGACCGTATTGAAGGTCGTTACTGCTTCGAGACGGTTCGTCATCCAGAAACAGGCGAAATCATTGTTCACCGCAATGATTTGATTGACTCCGATAAAGCGGAGGCGATCGTGGAAGCTGGCGTAACTAAGCTGCAAATTCGTTCTGTACTGAGCTGCCGTGCCCGTCATGGAGTTTGTAAGAAATGTTACGGACGTAACTTGGCAACTGGTAAACACGTTGAGATTGGTGAAGCAGTTGGTATTATTGCGGCACAATCCATCGGTGAACCAGGAACCCAGCTTACAATGCGTACGTTCCATACCGGGGGTGTTGCCGGTGATGACATCACGCAAGGTTTGCCGCGTATTCAGGAGTTGTTTGAAGCTCGTAACCCTAAAGGTCAAGCTACGATCAGTGAGATCGATGGCGTAATCAAGGAAATCCGTGAAACTAAGGACCGTCGCGAAATCGAGGTTCAAGGTGAAGCAGAATCCAAGACTTATTCCATTACTTATGGCTCACGTCTACGTGTCAGTGAAGGCCAAGAGATCGAAGCTGGCGATGAGTTGACAGACGGTTCAATTGACCCTAAAGAAATGCTGCGAATCAAAGGGATCCGTGGGGTACAAAACTACATTCTGCAAGAAGTTCAGCGTGTATATCGTAACCAGGGCGTTGAGATCAATGATAAGCACATTGAAGTTATGATCAAACAAATGCTTCGGAAGATCCGTATCATTGACGCAGGAGACACAAGTCTGTTACCGGGTGCGTTTGCGGATATTCATGAATATGAAGGTGCTAACAAGGAAGCTATCTTGTCTGGTAAAGAGCCTGCAGTTGCTAAACCAGTATTGCTCGGTATTACCAAGGCGTCTCTTGAGACAGATTCCTTCTTGTCAGCTGCATCTTTCCAAGAAACTACTCGTGTCTTAACAGACGCTGCTATCAAAGGCAAAGTAGATAAGTTGCTTGGACTCAAAGAAAATGTTATTATCGGTAAGTTGATTCCTGCAGGTACTGGTATGAATCGTTACCGTAATGTTAAGTTAAGTGATCCAAATGCAGAAAGCGCGCTTGATTCTTTAGAGCCGGTTCCTGCTGAATAAATTAGCAACCATGGTAGTTTACTCGTGTCATACCTATTTATAGGTGTGGCGCGAATATCTGCTGTGTATAATATTTATAAAATTATTGTTGAATTTCTTGACACCATCTATTGATAATGCTAAAATGTCTAAGGTGCGTGAGTAGCCATGTTATCCTTGTTCATTGGAGGTAATGATTATGACTGATGATAGAGGACTACAGGATGCTCAGGTCAAGATCGGTACCAAACAAACCGTCAAGGCGGTAGAGTTGGGCCAAGCCGCAGAAGTCTATGTGGCAGAGGACGGAGATCAAAGGCTTACTTCCAGGATAGTTATGCTTTGTAACAAACAAGGTGTTAAGATCACATATGTGGATACGATGCTAAATTTGGGCAAGGCCTGCGGAATAGAAGTTGGCGCTGCGATGGCAGCCGTCTTAAAACAATAGCTACGGAAATGTTTTTGTACTGGGGTGAACTCCAGAGGCAAGAACTTTTCATTTGTCTTTTTATGAACCGCCTGGGTCTGTGGGCTTAGAGTTCTTAAATCGGCTATCATTTCAGGAAGGGGGTGGCAACAACATGCCAACAATTAACCAATTGGTTCGTAAAGGCCGTCAAGCCAAAATCGAAAAATCTAAATCTCCCGCTCTTCAAAAAGGGTATAACGCCCTCAAGCGTGAGGCTACAAATTTGAGCGCTCCGCAAAAACGCGGTGTGTGCACTCGTGTTGGTACAATGACTCCACGTAAACCAAACTCAGCGCTTCGTAAATATGCCCGTGTTCGTTTGACGAACCGTCTCGAGGTAACAGCTTATATCCCGGGTATCGGACATAACTTACAAGAGCACAGTGTTGTATTACTTCGCGGAGGTAAAGTAAAGGACCTTGCAGGGGTTCGTTACCATATCGTTCGTGGTGCATTGGATACAGCAGGTGTAGCTAACCGGATGCAAGCTCGTTCTAAGTACGGTGCTAAACGTCCTAAAGCTAAGAAATAAGAAAAAGTACTAGAATAATAAACATTTAAGAAAGGGGGATATCCATGCCACGCAAAGGTCCAGTTACTAAGAGAGACGTATTGCCAGATCCGTTGTATAATAGCAAGTTGGTTACTCGTTTGATTAACCGCATTATGCTGGGTGGTAAAAGAGGTGTCGCTCAAAGCATTCTGTACAATTCATTCAAGTTGATTGAAGAACGTACGGGTAAAGATCCGATGGAAGTTTTCGAAGCTGCCATCAAGAACATCATGCCGGTTTTGGAAGTCAAAGCTCGTCGTGTCGGTGGTGCTAACTATCAAGTACCTATCGAGGTTAAACCAGAGAGACGTACTGCTCTGGGATTACGTTGGCTCGTAAACTACTCTCGCAACCGCGGTGAGAAGACGATGGAAGAGCGTTTGGCGGCTGAGATCATCGATGCTTCCAACAACACAGGCGCTTCTGTTAAGAAACGCGAAGATACACACAAAATGGCTGAAGCAAACAAAGCGTTCGCTCACTACCGTTGGTAGGATAAAGGTCATTCAAATAACTTATATTTTGAAGGGAGATCCATTTCATGGCTAGAGAGTTCTCCTTAAAAAATACACGTAATATCGGGATCATGGCGCATATTGATGCTGGTAAAACAACTACCACAGAGCGGATTCTTTTCTATACAGGCCGTACGCACAAAATCGGTGAAGTTCACGAGGGTGCTGCTACAATGGACTGGATGGAGCAAGAACAAGAGCGCGGAATCACGATTACGTCCGCTGCTACAACTGCTGCGTGGAAAGGTCACCGCATCAATATCATTGATACCCCAGGACACGTTGACTTCACTGTTGAAGTTGAACGTTCCCTGCGTGTATTGGATGGGGCAGTAGGTGTATTTAGTGCAAAAGAGGGCGTTGAGCCTCAGTCTGAAACCGTATGGAGACAGGCTGACCGTTATAACGTTCCACGTATTGCATATGTGAACAAAATGGACATTATCGGTGCGGATTTCCTTAACGTAATCGAAACTATGCGTGATCGCCTTCAAGCCAATGCAGTTGCTATTCAATTGCCAATTGGTGCGGAAAGTGATTTCACTGGTATTATCGACCTTGTTGAGCAAAAAGCACACATGTTCAGAGATGATCTAGGCCAAAACATCGAAGTAACGGATATTCCGGAAGAATATTTGGCCAAAGTTGAGGAGCTGCGTCTCGAGTTGATCGAGAAAGTTGCTGAACTTGATGAAGATCTGACGATGAAATACCTGGAAGGCGAAGAAATTACAGTTCCGGAAATTAAAGCTGCACTGCGCAAAGGCGTAGTTGAAGTTAAATTGTTCCCTGTAATTGTTGGATCCTCCTACCGTAACAAAGGTATTCAGCTTATGCTGGATGCAGTTGTTGATTACTTGCCATCTCCACTTGACGTTCCAGCTATCACTGGACATCTTGAGGATGGAACTGAAGCAATTCGTCATTCTTCGGATGAAGAACCGTTTGCAGCATTGGCATTTAAAATCATGACTGACCCTTATGTAGGTAAACTTACGTTCTTCCGTGTGTACTCTGGTGTTCTAGAGTCCGGATCATACGTAGTTAATGCTACTAAGAATAAGCGTGAACGTATTGGCCGTATCCTTCAAATGCATGCTAACAGCCGTCAAGAGATTTCCATCGTGTATTCTGGCGACATCGCTGCAGCAGTTGGTTTGAAAGACACCAGTACAGGTGATACACTGTGTGATGAGAAGCATCCAGTAATTCTGGAATCAATGAACTTCCCTGATCCAGTTATCGAAATCGCTGTAGAGCCAAAAACAAAAGCTGACCAAGATAAATTGGGCGTTGCTCTCGGAAAGTTGACTGAAGAGGATCCAACTCTTCGTGCTCATACTGATGAAGAAACTGGCCAAACTATCCTGGCTGGTATGGGTGAACTTCACTTGGACATCATCATCGACCGTATGCGTCGTGAGTTCAAAGTAGAAACCAATGTGGGTAAACCACAGGTTGCTTACCGCGAAACGTTCAAGGCACCTGCTCGCGTCGAAGGTAAATTTGTACGCCAATCTGGTGGTCGTGGTCAATACGGTCACGTATGGGTTGAATTTGAACCCCTCGAGCCAGGTACTGGTAGCAAATTCGAAAGTAAAGTTGTGGGTGGCTCGGTTCCTAGAGAGTACATCGCTCCTGCACTTGCGGGTATCGAAGAACAAATGAAAAACGGCGTACTTGCAGGCTTCCCGCTTGTAGACGTTAAAGCTACCATCGTTGATGGTTCTTATCATGATGTTGACTCCAACGAAATGGCATTTAAAATTGCCGGTTCGATGGCACTCAAAGCAGCTAAAGACAAGTGTAAACCTGTCCTGCTTGAGCCAATCATGAAAGTAGAAGTAACTGTTCCTGAGGAATATATGGGTGATGTAATGGGTATGCTGAACTCCCGCCGTGGCCGTATCGAAGGTATGGATTCCCGTGGTGGAGCGCAAATTATCCGTGCTAAGGTGCCTCTTTCCGAAATGTTCGGATACTCTACAACTCTTCGTTCTGGTACTCAAGGACGTGGCGTATTCTCAATGGAGCTTTCTCACTATGAAGAAGTTCCTAAATCCATTGCGGAAGAGATCGCTGCTAAGAACAAAGGCGGAGAATAATTACTAGTTTTAACTTGCCGTCCGGGTATAACCACTCAGTCATCTAAGATAAACATATATACGGGCGGCTCAAATATAAGGAACCCCACATTAAGGAGGAACTGTTCAAATGGCAAAGGCAAAGTTTGAACGTAACAAACCGCACGTTAACATCGGTACTATTGGTCACGTCGACCATGGTAAAACGACTCTGACTGCTGCAATCACTACTGTATTGTCCAAAACTTACGGTGGCGCAGCTATCGCATTCGATCAAATCGACAAAGCTCCTGAAGAGCGCGAACGTGGTATCACAATCTCTACTTCCCACGTTGAATATGAAACTCCTAACCGTCACTACGCTCACGTAGACTGCCCTGGTCACGCCGACTATGTTAAAAACATGATCACTGGCGCAGCGCAAATGGACGGAGCTATCCTGGTTGTATCCGCAGCTGATGGCCCTATGCCACAAACTCGCGAGCACATCCTGTTGTCCCGTCAAGTAGGCGTTCCTTACATCGTTGTCTTCTTGAACAAATGCGACATGGTTGAAGACGAAGAGTTGTTGGAATTGGTTGAAATGGAAGTTCGTGACTTGCTGAGCGAGTATGACTTCCCAGGCGACGATACTCCAATCATCCGTGGTTCTGCTCGTGAAGCTCTGCAAAACCCTGATGGCGACTATGCTAAAAAAATCATCGAAATGTTTGAAACAATCGATGAGTATATTCCACTTCCTGAGCGTCAAACTGACAAACCTTTCTTGATGCCTGTCGAAGATGTATTCTCCATCACTGGTCGCGGTACTGTGGCAACTGGTCGCGTAGAACGCGGAACAGTTAAAGTCGGAGAAGAAATCGAAATCGTTGGTATTCACGAAGATACTAAGAAATCCGTAGTTACGGGCGTAGAAATGTTCCGTAAATTGCTAGATTCCGCTCAAGCGGGCGACAACATCGGAGCTTTGCTTCGTGGTGTAGACCGTAACATGATCGAGCGTGGTCAAGTATTGGCTAAGCCGAACTCTGTTAAACCACACACTGAGTTCACTGCTCAAATCTACGTTTTGACTAAAGAAGAAGGCGGACGTCACAAACCATTCTTCACTGGTTACCGTCCACAGTTCTACTTCCGTACAACTGACGTAACTGGCATCATCAACTTGCCAGAAGGTACTGAAATGGTTATGCCTGGTGACAACATCACTGTAACTGTTTCCTTGATCTCCCCAATCGCTATTGAAGAAGGTACTAAATTCTCCATTCGCGAAGGTGGACGTACAGTTGGAGCAGGTAGCGTAGCTTCCATCCAAAAATAAATTCGTTTCTATCTGCGGGTAGACTCTGAATCATAGTGCCCCGGATTCTTCTTGCGGAGAATCCGGGGCTTTTTGTGTTCTGAAACAATTACTCATATTTCGACATTTAATAATAATGTGGATTCTCCTGCCTCTCATTCCTTAGATCTCAAGCATCAGAGCAAATCTGCTGAGGAGTCTTTTCACAAGCTGGAAGGACATGATGAACTCAATGAGCAAATGAGAATGATTGATCTATCTGAATCAGATTTGAACTTATTACGTAGGGTGAAGCCTAGCGTTGAGCAGAATATAGACTATATAACTGATCAAATTTATAATTCGGTATTAGGTGTGGATAAACTTGAAGCTATTATATTGGAGCATAGTAGTATCGAAAGGTTAAAAACAACACTTCGTGAGCATATCATTGAAATTTTTGATGGCAAAGTTGATGAGGAATACATAGCTAAACGTTTGAAGATTGCTAATATTCATAAAAGAGTTGGACTAGAGCCTAAATGGTACTTATCCTCTTTTCAAAATCTTCAGAACGTATTTATACAAGTTATCTATAAAGAAACACATGATGATAATGCACGCCTACAAATAGTTCAGACTGTGACTAAATTGCTTAATCTTGAGCAACAACTTGTTTTAGAAGAATACGAGAAAGAGAACGTCAAAGAGAAGGAACGGCAATACTTATTGGTTAAAAATGAATTAAAGCAGAAAATTGCTGAATTCAGCAGTGAATGAATAGATTTTAGCATCGATACAAATGCTGCTGTGAAGCAGCTAGTAGCCAGTAGCAATGAAGTGAGTAGAACATTCCAACTTACTGCTACATCCGCTGTAGAGTCGCAGGGTTTGGCTGCAGATGGACATGAGCATTTGGATAGCTTAACAGGACAGATTAATCTCATCTATCAAAGTACTAGCGAGATGGAACACTCAGTTCATGAATTAAGTAATTCCTCTAAACAAATTCAAAAAATAGTAAACTCAGTTAAAGAAATTGCTGATCAAACTAAAATTCTATCTCTTAATGCAACGATAGAAGCTGCTAGAGCCGGAGAGCATGGTAGAGGGCTCAGTGTAGTTGCCCAAGAGGTTAGTCGTTTGGCAGAGGATACGAAGAATACTGTAATTCAGATCGTAGAGCTAACTAATAAATCGGGAAGTCTCACACAACAGGTCGTTAATGAGATACGTAAAGTACAAGAGTTAACCAAAAGTGGAAAGCATCAATCCGTAGAGACCAGTCTCTTGTTTTTCGATATTGTAGAGACGATGAGAAGTAGTACACAGGAGATTGTTATAGTAGAAGAAGAAATAAGAACATTGATTCAGACTATAGAGGGAATTGGGTCAGCAACAGCACAGACAGCGGAGTCAGCTGAGTTTTTTAAATCTGCCACTGAGAATCTTTAACCTATATAATAGTAATAAAACAGCGCATGAAAAAAATATGCGTTGTTTTGTTATTTTAGCTTGCAATACTGCCGCCTATTATATATAATAATAAATGTTGTTCTGAGACGTTGCGATGATGTGAGAGGTTACTGACACACCCGGCCCCTTTGCCATGAGGTCGACGTCAGAAAATTTTCACGGAGTATGTCCGATAATAAATTGGGCGATAGAAGGAGGGACTAAAATGGCAAAGCAAAAAATTCGTATTCGCTTGAAAGCATACGACCACAGAATTCTTGATCAATCTGCAGAGAAAATCGTTGAAACTGCAAAACGTTCGGGTGCTGGTGTATCTGGACCGATTCCGTTGCCAACTGAGAAGCAAATCATTACTATTCTCCGTGCGGTACACAAGTACAAGGATTCCCGTGAACAGTTTGAACAACGGACTCACAAACGTTTGATCGATATTGTGAACCCAACACCACAAACTGTAGACGCCTTGATGCGCTTGGATCTACCGTCCGGTGTAGATATCGAAATCAAATTGTAATTCTATTATTAGTAACTTAGGAAAAGAAAAGAGGTGTCAACATTGAAAGGTATCTTAGGAAAAAAACTCGGTATGACTCAAGTGTTTACTCCAGAAGGTAACGTAATTCCGGTTACTGTTATCGAAGCAGGACCTTGTGTAGTACTGCAAAAGAAAGACCTGAATATCGACGGATATGAAGCAGTGCAATTGGGCTTTTCTGATAAAAAAGAAAGTCGCTCCAATAAGCCTGAACAGGGTCACGCCAAAAAGGCAAATGCAACACCTAAGCGCTACGTTCGCGAAATTCGCGGTGTTGATCTCGGGTCTCTCGAGGTTGGACAAGAGCTGAAGGCTGATATCTTTGCTGAGGGCGAATTTGTTGACGTAACTGGTACATCTAAAGGTAAAGGTTTCCAAGGTAACATCAAACGTTGGGGACAAAGCCGCGGACCAATGGCACACGGATCGCGTTACCACAGAAGACCGGGTTCCATGGGTTCTATCCAAGCTAACCGTGTTCCTAAGGGCAAACGCCTTCCAGGACATATGGGTCACACGACTATCACGGTTCAAAAGCTTGAAATCATCAAGGTTGACGTTGAGCGTAACGTATTGCTGGTTAAAGGCGCTATCCCAGGTCCTAAAAACAGCTTCGTGAAAGTTAAACAAACCGTTAAGAAATAATTACCTAAGAAAGGAGGAACATGAAATGCCAAAAGTAACACTTTTTAATATTAGTGGCAACGAAGTTGGTGAAGTAGAACTGAGCGATACAGTATTCGGTATTGAACCGAATGAGCACGTTCTACACGAAGCTGCGCTTATGCAAAGAGCTTCCCTTCGTCGTGGTACACACAAAGTAAAAGGACGTTCTGAAGTTCGTGGCGGTGGACGTAAGCCTTGGAAACAAAAAGGTACAGGTCGCGCTCGTCAAGGATCCATTCGTTCTCCACAATGGAAAGGCGGCGGCGTTGTCTTCGGACCAACACCACGTAGCTATTCCTGGAAATTGCCTAAGAAGGTTCGTCGTTTGGCGATCAAATCCGCTTTGTCCTCGAAAGTACTCGAGAATGACATTATCGTATTGGATAGCTTGACAATGAATGCTCCGAAGACGAAAGAATTCGCAGCAATCTTGAACAACCTGAAAGTGGAACGCAAAGCTTTGATCGTAGCTACTAGCTATGATGATAACGTAGCACTTTCCGCTCGTAACATCCCTGGGGTGAAATTCGTAGCGGCTGACGGCATTAATGTTCTTGACGTACTGACGTACGACAAACTGATCATCACTAAAGAAGCAGTTCTGAAGGTAGAGGAGGTGTTCGCGTAATGAAAGATCCTCGTGATATTATCAAACGTCCGGTGATTACGGAACGTACTTCCGACTACATGAGCGAAATGAAATACGCTTTTGAAGTGGATATCCGTGCTAACAAAACCGAAATCAAAAAAGCTGTCGAGGCTATTTTCAAAGTAAAAGTAACGAATGTGAACACAATGCGCGTACCTGGCAAACTGAAACGTTATGGTAAATATTCTGGTTATACTCCAGAGTGGAAAAAAGCCATCGTTAAGCTTAGCCCGGACAGCAAACCGCTTGAATTTTTTGAAGCGGTAGAATAATACTCTTAAAGTAAGGAGGAAACTATAGTGCCAATCAAAAAGTACAAACCGACCTCTCCGGCAAGACGCCACATGTCTGTGTCTACGTTTGAAGAAATCACAACAAACCAGCCAGAGAAATCGTTGCTTTCTCCGCTGTTCAAACATGCGGGACGCAACAACCAAGGTAAAATTACGGTTCGTCACCATGGCGGCGGACACAAACGTAAATACCGTATTATCGACTTCAAGCGGACTAAAGACGGCATACCAGGTAGCGTTGCTACAATCGAGTATGACCCGAACCGTACTTCTAATATTGCTTTGATCCACTATGCTGATGGAGAGAAACGTTATATCATCGCTCCTAAAGGCCTTAAAGTTGGGGATAAAGTAGAGTCTGGCCCAACAGCCGACATCAAAATTGGTAACAGTCTTGCACTGGAGAACATCCCAGTGGGTACAGTTATCCACAACATCGAGTTGAAACCAGGTAAAGGCGGACAATTGGTTCGTGCTGCTGGTACAGAAGCTCAATTGCTTGGTAAAGAAGAGAAGTACTGTTCCGTTCGTTTGTCATCCGGTGAGGTTCGCAAGATCCTTAGCGTATGCCGTGCAACTATCGGTTCCGTAGGTAACGAAGATCATGAATTGATCAAAATCGGTAAAGCTGGACGTAGTCGCTGGCTGGGCCGTCGCCCTGAAGTACGCGGTGTAGTAATGAACCCGAACGATCACCCACACGGTGGTGGTGAAGGCCGCGCTCCAATCGGACGTAAATCGCCTATGTCTCCATGGGGTAAACCAACCCTTGGTTACAAAACGCGTAAGAAAAACAAGGCATCTGATAAATATATCGTTCGCCGCCGCACGAAATAAGACGCTTCTGGCAAGTTAATAAAGCGCGAAGCGTCGATTCGCGGTTTGAAGAACCGGATGAAGGGAGGATTCACACATGGGTCGCAGTTTAAAGAAGGGGCCGTTTATCGATGGCTACCTGCTTAAAAAAGTTGAGGAACTGAACGAGGCTGAAAAAAAGGTTGTAGTTAAAACTTGGTCCCGTCGCTCAACCATTTTCCCTCAGTTTATCGGACATACGTTTGGTGTATATGACGGCCGTAAACACGTGCCTGTATACGTAACAGAAGATATGGTAGGTCACAAGTTGGGCGAGTTCGCGCCAACACGTACTTACAAAGGCCACGCGGGTGACGATAAGAAAACAAGAAGATAATAATAAGGTCTCTGTTTGAAAGGAGGTTAAACAATGGAAGCAAAAGCACATGCAAGATCGGTGCGGATTTCCGCTCGTAAAGCGAAACTGGTTGTTGACTTGATTCGTGGTAAGCAAGTGGGGGAAGCAATTGCTATTCTTCGCCACACTCCGAAATCCGCTTCTCCGGTCGTTGAGAAGTTGCTTAATTCGGCAATTGCGAATGCTGAGCATAACTATTCTTTGGACGTGAACAGTTTGTTCGTTAGCGAGGTTTTCGTTAACCAAGGACCTACTATGAAACGTTTCCGTCCGCGCGCCATGGGTCGCGCAAGTCGGATCAATAAACGCACGAGCCACATTACACTGGTGGTATCTGAGAAATAAGGAGGGATAACACGTGGGTCAAAAGGTAAATCCAATCGGACTCCGGATCGGGATCATTCGCGATTGGGAATCTAAATGGTATGCAGGAAAAGATTTCGGTACTCTTCTGATGGAAGACGTCAAAATCCGGGAATACCTTAAAGGTAAATTGAAGGATTCCGCTGTTTCCCATATCGAGATCGAAAGAGCGGCTAACCGCGTGAACGTTACAATTCATACTGCTAAACCAGGTATGGTTATTGGTAAGGGCGGAGCAGAAGTAGAAGTACTTCGCAGCGCAGTTACAGCAATCGCTGGTGGCAAAAAAGTACACATCAACATCAATGAAATCAAGCACCCTGAATTGGATGCAATTCTTGTAGCTGAGAGCATTGCTCAACAATTGGAACGTCGTGTATCGTTCCGTCGTGCACTCAAACAAGCGATTCAAAGAACTATGCGTTCTGGCGCAAAAGGGATTAAAACTCAAGTAGGCGGACGTCTTGGCGGAGCTGAGATTGCTCGTTCAGAAGGTTATAGCGAAGGAACAGTTCCACTTCATACGCTTCGTGCCGATATCGATTACGGAACGGCTGAAGCACATACAACTTACGGTCTTATCGGCGTAAAAGTATGGATCTACCGTGGAGAAGTTCTTCCCCCAGCTAAGAAACAAGCTGCTCAGGAAGGAGGCAACTAATCATGTTGGTACCAAAACGCGTAAAACACCGCAAGCAACAACGCGGACACATGAAGGGTATGGCAAAGGGTGGTACTGAATTGAACTTTGGCGAATTTGGCCTGGTTGCAATGGAACCATCTTGGATCACTAACCGTCAGATCGAAGCTGCTCGTATCGCAATGACACGTTATATTAAACGTGGCGGTCAAGTTTGGATCAAGATTTTCCCAGATAAGCCTATTACTCAAAAGCCTCTCGAGGTTCGTATGGGTAGTGGTAAAGGTAATGTTGAGAAATGGGTAGCCGTAGTTAAACCGGGCAAGATTATGTTCGAACTCGGAGGCGTTTCGGAAGAAATCGCTCGTGAAGCGATGCGTCTTGCCGCTCACAAGCTGCCTGTTAAGACTAAGTTTGTGAAACGTGAAGAATTGGGTGGTGAAGCAAATGAAAGCTAATGAACTTCGCAACTTAACCACTGCTGAGATTGAACAAAAGATCGCTGGATTCAAAGAGGAACTTTTTAATCTCCGTTTCCAATTGGCAACTGGCCAACTGGACAACCCGACTCGGATTCGTGACGTGCGTAAGGAAATAGCTCGTGCTAAAACCGTAATCCATCAAAGAGTGCTTGGGATTAGTTAAGTGAGACGGATCTCAGATCCGTATTCAGGAAGGAGGCTAACTAATGAGCGAAGAACGTAATGCACGTAAAGTGCTAATCGGTAAAGTGGTCAGTGATAAAATGGATAAAACCATCGTAGTCGCTGTTGAAACCTATAAGAAGCATAACTTGTACCACAAACGCATCAAGTCTACGAAGAAATTCAAAGCACATGATGAGGAAAACGTTGCGAAAATTGGCGATACCGTAAAAGTCATGGAAACTCGTCCGTTGTCCAAGGACAAACGTTGGAGACTAGTTGAAGTGGTTGAAAAAGCGGTTATCATCTAAGATAATCAAAAGAGTTTTTCCGGAAGGAGGAAATTATAATGATTCAACCATTTACACGTTTGCATGTGGCTGATAACTCTGGTGCGAAGGAACTGATGTGTATCCGCGTACTGGGTGGTACTGGACGCCGTACAGCAGCAATCGGTGATTTGATCGTTTGTTCCGTTAAACAAGCAACACCAGGCGGCGTTGTCAAAAAAGGTGATGTTGTTAGAGCGGTAGTTGTTCGTACGAAACGTTCCGTTCGTCGTAAAGATGGATCTTACATCGCATTCGACGAAAATGCAGCTGTTGTTGTTAAAGACGACAGAAGCCCTCGTGGAACACGTATCTTTGGACCAGTTGCTCGCGAACTTCGCGATAAAGACTACATGAAGATCGTTTCCTTGGCACCGGAAGTAATCTAATAAACACGAGCACCAATAAGTTGAAGGTTAGTTATAGGAGGTGTAATAAATGCCTAGAGTGAAAAAAGTTCTGGAATCCCATAACAATAAACTGCACGTGAAGAAAGATGATGTGGTGCTTGTGATTAGTGGTAAAGACAAAGGCAAAAAAGGCCGTGTCATCGCTGCTTATCCTCGTGAAAACCGCGTTCTGGTAGAAGGCGTCAATATGGTGAAAAAACACCAAAAGCCGAACCAGCTGAATCCACAGGGTGGAATTATTGAGCAGGAAGCTTCGATTCATGTGTCCAACGTAATGCACATCGATCCGAAGACCGGCAAAGTAACACGTATCGGTTACAAAGTATTGGACAATGGTAAAAAAGTTCGGATTGCAAAAAGATCCGGAGAGATTATCGACTAATCTAGCCCTTAAGAAAGGAGGTTAAATCTTCATGGCAGCAAGAATGAAAGAACGTTATCTCAACGAAATAACACCTGCTTTGATGCAGAAGTTTAACTATACAACTGTTATGCAAGTGCCTAAGATCGAGAAGGTTGTCATCAACATGGGTGTGGGTGACGCTGTTCAAAACTCCAAAGTACTTGATTCTGCAGTTAATGACATGCAGTTGATCGCTGGTCAAAAACCAGTTATCACTAAAGCTAAAAAATCCATCGCTGGTTTCAAACTACGCGAAAATATGCCGATTGGGGTTAAAGTAACACTGCGCGGCGAGCGTATGTATTACTTCTTGGACAAATTGTTCAACGTAACGCTTCCACGCGTACGTGACTTCCGTGGTGTTTCCACTAAAGCCTTTGACGGCCGTGGTAACTACACACTTGGTCTTAAAGAACAATTGATCTTCCCCGAGATCGAATATGACAAAGTGGATAAAGTCCGCGGTATGGACATCGTTATTGTAACGACTGCTAAGACGGATGAGGAATCCCGTGAGCTGCTGGGTCAGCTGGGAATGCCTTTCGCAAAATAAAGTCGGTTAATCCATTTTCTCCGAAAATGTTTAGGAGGTGTCAGGCTAAGTGGCAAAAACTTCAATGAAAGTTAAACAACAACGTACGCCTAAGTTTAAAGTACGTGCATATACACGTTGCGAACGTTGTGGTCGTCCACATTCGGTACTGCAAAAGTTCAAAATTTGCAGAATTTGTTTCCGTGAATTAGCTTATAAAGGCCAGATCCCTGGCGTGAAAAAAGCAAGTTGGTAAGAAGTTTATAAACGGGAAGGAGGTTTACACACATGACTATGTCTGATCCTATTGCAGATATGCTTACTCGTATTCGTAACGCTAACATTGTGCGTCACGAAACGGTAGAAATGCCTGCTTCTACTATGAAGAAACAAATCGCTGACATTTTGAAGCGTGAAGGTTTCATCCGCGATGCGGAATTCGTTGAAGATAGCAAACAAGGGATTATCCGTATCTTCTTGAAATACGGCCCTAACCAAGAGCGTGTTATTTCTGGTTTGAAAAGAATCAGTAAACCAGGCCTTCGCGTATACACGAAGAGCAATGAAGTGCCTCGTGTACTCGGTGGTCTAGGAATCGCGATTATCTCCACATCTAAGGGAGTTATGACCGACAAAGAAGCTCGTCAATCAAAATCTGGCGGAGAAGTTGTCTGCTACATTTGGTAATAAACGTCACAAGATAAGGAGGTGCAACACATGTCTCGTATTGGTCGTAAACCAATCGCAGTACCTAGCGGTGTAGATGTCACTTTGGACAACACCGTTATTACAGTAAAAGGTCCAAAAGGTTCTTTGACTCGTGAGCTTCATAAAGACATGAAGGTTACAGTTGAAAATAACGAAATTACCGTTGTTCGTCCATCGGATAACAAATTGCATCGTTCACTTCACGGCACAACCCGCTCCGTTGTCAACAACATGGTAGCAGGCGTGACTGAAGGTTTCTCGAAATCTCTGGAATTGGTTGGGGTCGGATATCGTGCAAGCAAATCCGGAGATAAAATCGTTCTGAACGTTGGTTACTCTCACCCGGTTGAAATTACACCGGAAGCAGGTATCGAGTTCGAAGTTCCTGCGAACACGAAGATCATCGTTAAAGGTATCGATAAAGAACGCGTTGGTGCATATGCTGCTAAAATTCGTTCCGTTCGTGAGCCAGAACCGTATAAAGGTAAAGGTATCAAATATGAAGGCGAGCGTATCATCCGCAAAGAAGGTAAAGCTGGTAAGAAGAAATAACCAGTTTAAACTTAATTGTAAGATACCCCGTGCATCTTAAAGTGAAGCTGTTTACGGCAAACTGAAGGGAGTGAAAGGGAAGTCATGATTACAAAAGAAGATAAAAACAAGGCTCGTCTCAAAAGACACCTGCGTGTTCGTAAGAAGATCCAGGGAACTACTGAGCGTCCACGTTTGAACGTATTCCGTT
This sequence comes from Paenibacillus etheri, assembly GCF_001012825.1. Taxonomy (GTDB): domain Bacteria; phylum Bacillota; class Bacilli; order Paenibacillales; family Paenibacillaceae; genus Paenibacillus_AQ; species Paenibacillus_AQ etheri. The sequence goes on along the minus strand of NZ_LCZJ02000036.1, from coordinate 18,598 downwards.
CTTCGAAACACATCTACGCTCAACTGATCGACGATGTTAAAGGGGTTACTATCGTATCCGCTTCTACACTTGATAAAGAACTGAGCGCTAACATCGGTAATGGCGGCAGCGTTGAAGCTGCAGCGAAAGTTGGCCAATTGGTCGCTGAGCGTGCTAAAGAAAAAGGCTATGCAGTGGTCGTATTCGACCGCGGAGGTTACTTGTACCATGGACGGATTCAAGCTTTGGCTGACGCAGCTCGTGAAGCTGGTCTTGAATTCTAGAATAATTCTTAAAAGGAGGTTAACGACTTGCGTGTAGATCCGAACAGTTTAGAACTGACAGAAAGAGTTGTACACATTAACCGTGTAGCAAAAGTTGTAAAAGGCGGACGCCGTTTCAGCTTTAGTGCACTCGTTGTTGTGGGCGATGGCAATGGCTACGTCGGTGCTGGTATCGGTAAAGCCGGCGAAGTTCCGGATGCCATCCGTAAAGGCATTGAAGACGCCAAGAAAAACCTGATTCACATTCCAATCGTAGGAACTTCGATTCCCCATCTCGTTACTGGCCACTTCGGCGCAGGACGCGTGTTGCTGAAACCAGCATCAGAGGGTACTGGCGTTATCGCTGGCGGTCCAGTTCGTGCAGTATTGGAATTGGCAGGCGTTGGCGACATTTTGACAAAATCACTGGGTTCTTCGAATTCCATGAATATGGTCAATGCAACTTTGGAGGGACTTTCCCGTCTGAAACGCATTGAAGAGGTCGCGAAACTTCGCGGCAAATCTGTCGAAGAATTGCGCGGTTAAGGAGGGGAACGTCAATGGCAAAATTGCAAATTACCCTCGTACGTAGTGTAATCGGACGTCCAGAAACACAACGTGTTACTGTTAAGACGCTCGGCCTGCGTAAACTCAACACGACAGTGGTTCACAATGACAGTCCTGCAATTCGCGGAATGATCAATAAAGTGAGTCACTTGCTATCTGTAACTGAAATTGAAGGCTAATCGCCTCGCATAAATTAACAAACATAAGGAGGTGCAAACGATGAAGTTACATGAACTTGCTCCGGCTCCTGGTTCCCGAAAAGAACGCAATCGCGTTGGTCGTGGACCAAGTAGCGGAAATGGTAAAACTTCCGGTCGCGGTCACAAAGGTCAAAACTCACGTTCTGGCGGTGGTGTTCGTCCGGGCTTCGAGGGTGGACAAAATCCGCTCTATCGTCGTCTGCCTAAACGTGGTTTCACTAATCCTACCCGTAAAGAGTATGCGATTGTGAACCTGGAAGATCTGAACAGCTTTGCAGAAGGAACTGAAGTGACTCCGCAGTTGTTACTTGAGACTGGTGTTGTCAAGAATTCCAAAAGCGGCATTAAGATTCTCGGCAATGGTGAGTTAACCGTTAAATTGACTGTACAAGCAAATAAGTTCTCTCAATCTGCGGTAGAGAAAATCGAGGCTGCCGGCGGTAAAACCGAGGTGATCTAATGTTCAAGACGCTTAAGAATATCTGGCATGTTGAAGATTTGCGCAAAAAGATCCTGTTTACCTTGTTCATTCTGATTATCTACCGTATCGGTTCGTTTGTACCGGTTCCTGGTGTGAACAAAGATGTACTGGAAACAGCAAATCAGAGCGGTGACGCTTTGATGGGACTTTTGAACACCTTCTCGGGCGGAGCGCTCAAAAACTTCTCGATATTTGCGATCAGTATTTATCCGTACATTACAGCATCCATCATCGTGCAATTGCTGTCGATGGATGTTGTTCCTAAGTTTGCTGAATGGGCTAAACAAGGGGAGCACGGTAAAAAACAACTGGCGCAGATCACTCGTTATGGTACTGTGATTTTGGCCCTGATCCAAGGTTTTGCTACGTCGATAGGGTTTAACCGGATTTATGGAACTCAAATGATGCCGAATGCGACATTTGCTGACTACTTACTGGTTGCCATTATCTTGACGGCTGGTACTTCTTTCTTGATGTGGCTTGGTGAACAGATTACCGAAAAGGGAATCGGGAACGGGATTTCGATCCTGATTTTTGCGGGAATCGTCGCCGCCATCCCGGGATATATCACGAGTACGGCTAACTCAAGCTTTATTCAGCCGGATCAAGTGTTCCTGAATATTCTTAAAGTCGTTATTGTGCTGATTGTGATTGTAGCGATTATTACAGCAGTTATCTTCGTACAGCAAGGTATTCGGAAGATTCCTGTTCAATACGCTAAACGCGTAGTCGGCAACAAGATGTACGGTGGACAGAATACGCATATTCCGCTCAAGATTAATGCGGCTGGTGTTATTCCGGTAATCTTCGCCGTATCATTGCTTCAGTTCCCAGTTGTTCTCTCCAGTTTTTGGTCAACGCATGATTGGGCGAAATGGATTGCTAAGTATTTAGCAATGGATGCACCCCTTGGTATGCTTCTGTATGTAGTGATGATTATTGGTTTCACGTTCTTCTATACGTTCGTGCAAATGAATCCTCAACAGATGGCTGATAACATGAAGAAGAATGGTGGGTACATTCCAGGTATCCGTCCTGGTAAAGCCACAGAGAAATATCTGACTAGAGTAATGTCTCGCTTGACCATGTCTGGTGCATTGTTCCTAGCTGTGATTTCTGTAATGCCGGTATTCTTCGGTGCTTTATCCGGATTGCCCAAAGAAGTTCAAATTGGTGGTACTGCACTGCTAATTGTTATCGGTGTGGCATTGGATACTATGAAGCAGATCGAGAGCCAATTGATTAAACGCCATTACAAAGGCTTCATCAATAAATAGGTGATAGGTTCCGGCGAAGCTTGAGATCTCTTTCTTCCCGGCACCTATTGTGCTGTTTCTTGCTTGGTGGCGAACTTTTGGGGGGAGAGAGAAATCGTGAACATATTATTCATGGGCCCTCCTGGGGCAGGCAAGGGAACACAAGCGGCAGAAATCATTAAAGAATTTGGTATTCCACATATTTCGACAGGAGATGCTTTCCGTTTGGCAATCAAACAGGAAACTCCAGTAGGATTGAAGGCCAAATCCTTTATTGATCAAGGTTTGCTTGTACCAGATGATGTGACCATTGGTATAGTTGAAGAACGGCTGCAGCAGTCCGATTGCGAAAAAGGATTTCTATTGGATGGTTTTCCAAGAACTCTTTCGCAAGCGGAAGCGCTGGATGAAATTCTTAGCCGTTTGAATACTTCTTTGGATCATGTTATCAACTTGAATGTTGACCGTGGACTGTTGATGGCGCGTCTTACAGGACGTCGTATCTGCAGCGTTTGCGGAGCATCCTACCATTTAATCTTTAACCCGCCGAAGCAAGATGGCATTTGCGACATTGATGGCGGTGAATTGTATCAACGTCCGGATGACAACGAAGAAAGTGTAGGCAAGCGTCTGGATGAATATGATAATAAGACAGCGCCGCTGCTTGCGTTTTATGATAATAAAGGTCTTTTGCGTCAGGTAAATGGGGAAAACGAAATCAATGTCGTTTCTTCTGAAATCGTATCTTTATTGCGAGGTTAATGTAATGATCATTTGTAAATCCGAACAGGAACTTGCCTTTATGAGGGAAGCTGGTCGAATTGTTGCCGAGAGTCACCGTCTTATTGCTGAGGCCATTGAGCCCGGCATTACAACGGGGGATCTTGACAGAATCGCCGATCAATACATTCGCAGTCAAGGTGCTGTGCCGTCTTTCAAAGGCTACAACGGTTTTCCTGCCAGCATTTGCGCTTCAGTCAACGAACAATTAGTGCATGGATTTCCAGGTAAACGCAAACTGATTGAAGGCGATATAGTAACGCTGGATATCGGTGCAGAGTACCGCGGTTATCACGGTGATTCCGCCTGGACCTACGGTGTGGGCAGCATTTCCGAAGAGGCTCAGCGTTTGCTGGACGTTACGGAAGGCTCCTTGTACGCGGGACTGGCGTTAGTTAAGCCGGATGTGCGCTTGTTTACAATCTCCCATGCTATTCAGCAATACATCGAAGAGGCTGGTTTCTCAGTCGTACGTGAGTATGTTGGTCATGGTATTGGGGCAAAACTGCATGAAGAACCGCAAATTCCGAATTATGGCATAGCGGACCGTGGACCACGTCTGAAACCGGGTATGGTACTCGCGATTGAGCCGATGGTAAACGTAGGAAAGAGACATGTCAGAACGCTGGAAGATAACTGGACTGTCGTTACGGTGGATGGCTCACTATGTGCTCACTTTGAGCATACAGTAGCAGTTACTCCGGACGGCATGGAAATTTTCACAAAACTGAATGCGTAGGTGATCTCCACTTGAATACTGTGAGCAGCCCGCAGGTTGGTCAATTAGTGAGAATTCTCAAAGGCAAAGATGCCGGAGAGGCAGCCGTTGTTATCGCAGTTGTTGATAGCAGATTTGTATACATTGCAGATGGAGACAAACGTAAGTTTGATGGGCCAAAGAAGAAGAATATTCTTCATCTCGAGCTCATACCCTTCATCAGCAGTGAGGTTGTGAACAGTTTGGAAGAAACTGGCCGGGTAACAAACGGAAAGCTGCGTTACGCAGTCATGAAGTATGCTGGACCCACCGGAATAAGTGCTGATGAGAAAGGAGACTAACTGTGGCTAAGGAAGATGTCATTGAAGTAGAAGGTACTGTCCTTGAACCGTTGCCAAATGCAACGTTTAAGGTTGAGCTTGAGAACGGTCATCAAATACTTGCCCATGTATCCGGTAAATTGCGGATGCACTTTATCCGTATTTTGACCGGAGACAAAGTGGTCGTGCAGTTATCGCCTTATGATTTATCAAAAGGTCGTATAACTTACCGTAAATAGATGGGAACTACGAAAAAAGTTTTGCTTCGCAAAACTTTGAGGAGGTAATTAACATGAAGGTAAGACCTTCTGTAAAGCCCATTTGCGAGAAATGTAAAGTAATCCGCCGCAAAGGGACTGTTATGGTGATTTGCGAAAATCCGAAACACAAACAAAAACAAGGTTAAGAAGGGGGTGTAGCGTAAAATGGCTCGTATAGCTGGAGTGGATTTGCCACGTGACAAACGCGTTGAGATCGCCTTGACTTATATTTTCGGAATCGGTAAAACGACTTCTCAGAAAATTCTTAATGAAACAGGCATTAGCGCTAATACACGTGTCCGTGATTTGACGGAAGATGAAGTCAGCAAACTGCGTGAAACGATCGACAAAACGGTTAAGGTTGAAGGTGACCTGCGTCGTGAAATTTCCTTAAATATTAAACGTCTTACTGAGATCGGCTGTTACCGCGGTGTTCGTCACCGTCGTGGATTGCCTGTTCGCGGTCAACGTACTAAAACCAATGCCCGTACCCGGAAAGGCCCGCGTCGTACGGTAGCAAACAAGAAGAAATAATAAGGGGGGATAAGAGACAATGGCTAAACCGAAAAAAGTCGTACGTACTAAACGTCGCGACCGTAAAAATATCGAATCCGGCGTGGCACATATTCGTTCCACGTTCAATAACACCATCGTTACCATCACAGATCCTCACGGAAATGCAATTTCCTGGGCAAGCTCCGGCGGCCAAGGATTTAAAGGTTCCCGTAAGTCGACTCCATTCGCAGCGCAAATGGCAGCTGAATCAGCAGCTAAAGCAGCTATGGAGCACGGCATGAAGTCGGTTGAGGTTATGGTTAAAGGACCGGGCGCGGGCCGCGAAGCAGCCATCCGTTCCCTTCAAGCTGCAGGGCTTGAAGTTAACCTTATTAAAGACGTAACTCCGGTTCCTCACAATGGATGCCGTCCGCCGAAACGTCGTCGCGTATAGTGAAATCAGTATTGTGAATGTGGTATAATTCTGACACATCTGCTAATAATAGGTGTTTAGGCATACTACATGATGCACCTGATGGGGTGACAGTTTCATATAGGAGCGACGTTGAAGGAGGGGTAAACTCGTGATAGAAATCGAAAAGCCGAAGATTGAGACCGTAGAAGCTAATGATGAAGGTACCTATGGGAAATTCGTAGTTGAACCGTTGGAACGTGGGTATGGCACGACTCTGGGGAATTCACTTCGCCGGATATTGCTTTCTTCGCTTCCAGGAGCCGCAGTGACTTCGGTCCAAATTGACGGCGTTCTGCATGAGTTCTCGACCGTTCCAGGCGTAATGGAAGATGTGACGGAGATCATTCTGAACCTTAAAGCCTTGTCCCTGAAGATTCATTCAGACGAGGAAAAAGTGTTTGAGATTGATGCCGAAGGGGAAGGCATCGTTACCGCAGGTGATATCCGTGCGGACAGCGATGTTGAGATCCTCAACCCGGATCTTCACATTGCAACGCTGGGACCTGGTGCGAGACTTCACATGCGTATTTTTGCAGGCCGTGGTCGCGGCTACGTCCAAGCGGACCGGAACAAACGCGACGATCAGCCAATTGGCGTTATCCCGGTTGACTCCATCTACACTCCTATTTCACGCGTTAACTACGGCATAGACAATACACGTGTTGGTCAAGTGACTAACTACGACAAATTGACGCTTGAAATTTGGACAGATGGCAGTATTAGACCGGAAGAGGCTGTAAGCCTCGGAGCCAAAATTTTGAACGAGCACCTCGTTCTGTTCGTAGGTCTTACGGACGAAGCGAAAGACGCCGAAATTATGGTTGAAAAAGAAGAAGACAAAAAAGAAAAAGTACTTGAGATGACAATCGAAGAGCTTGATCTTTCTGTTCGTTCCTACAACTGCCTCAAACGTGCTGGTATTAATACCGTACAAGAGCTTACCACGAAGACTGAAGAAGATATGATGAAGGTGCGTAACCTTGGTCGCAAATCTTTGGAAGAAGTTCAGGAAAAGCTTGAGGAACTTGGTTTGGGTCTCCGTACAGAAGAATAGCTACAGATTGCTTTAGTAAAGGAGGGAAAACACAATGGCATACCAAAAATTGGGCCGTGATTCCAGTGCGCGTAAAGCGTTATTTCGCGACATGGTAACGGATCTGTTTTTATACGAGCGCATCCAAACAACGGAAGCTAAAGCGAAAGAGGTTCGTTCTATCGCTGAAAAGTTGATCACTAAAGCTAAAAAAGGTGATCTTCATGCTCGTCGTCAAGTAGCTGCATTTGTTCGCCGCGAGACTGTTGATGGTGAACAAGATGCAATTCAAAAATTGTTCTCTGACATTGCTCCTCGTTACACAGAGCGTCCAGGTGGATACACTCGTATCCTGAAACTCGGACCTCGCCGTGGCGACGCTGCGCCTATGGTCTATCTTGAATTAGTAGATCGCGCGTAGTATCACAAGTATTGATTTCCGATGATTCCCTTTCATCTGGCCCTCTTTGGAGTAAAGATGGGGGAAATATCAGCGTTATTGTGCTGCAGAGGCGCAAGACTCTGCTGTACCAATAACCGTGGGAATCACCTTGGTTCAATTGAAGGAGCTCCCGCAGGGGCTCTTTTTTTTGAAGTAATGGAGTGAAGTGTTAATGGATGCCGTCCTTCTAGGGACGGCAAAGCCATTTCTTCCTCTTGAATAAGATCAGACAGTGCTTCGATCGACGTTTCTGCTGAACGGTTTAAAAAGGAGAACGGAATGCGTAATCTATTGATGAAGGTCAATTATGACGGAACAAATTATGATGGCTTTCAGACCCAGCCTCAGGGCAATACGATTCAGGATCGGCTGGAGCAAGCGATACTTCATCTGACGGGTGAGGAGCTTAAGATTACTGCTTCTGGTCGCACAGATGCCGGAGTACACGCCTATGGTCAGCCCTTTAACTTTACGACCTCCTCTCGAATCCCGCTTGAACGTTGGTGTCTGGCGCTTAATGCCCGGCTGCCACAAGATATCGTGGTTACTGAGGCTAGGGAAGTACCGCTGACGTTTCACTCTCGTAGAGGAGCTAAGCGTAAAACTTACCGATACACGATTAACGGCAACAGGTTTCCAGATCCGTTTCAGCGGCGCTGGCAGCTTCATCATCCGGTGAGGTTGGACGTTCCTGCGATGCAGCAAGGCTTAACGCATATTTTAGGGACACATGACTTCACTTCGTTTGCTTCACGTCGGTCTACTAAGACATCTCATGTACGAACGATCTTTGAAGCTCATATGGAAGTAGACCGCAGCATGTGCCGACCCTCTACTTTAGATCAGGGAGTGATCCAAACTTATATAACGGGTAGTGGATTTCTTCAGCATATGGTTCGCATTATTATGGGGACTTTGATCCATGTGGGGGAAGGTAAAATAGATGCTGATCATGTTGCTGAGATATTGGCAGCATGTGATCGTTCTGCTGCTGGTCCGACAGCTATGGCCAAGGGGTTGGCTTTGTGGAGTGTAGAATATGACGAGTCTGAAAGTGAATCTTTTTTTCAAATATAAGAATGTATAAGTTTCACGTAATACATTATTCTTATATTTCTCGCATAAACGATAACCGTCCTTATTGGGACGTTAAAGGCGTTTATACTTGTATAAATTTCTTCCTAAATAATAGGCTGAATGTTTAAAAATCACTTGCACTTGTTATGTTTATACTGTAATATAAAAGTTGTGTTTTCTTGATGGCTATCCCACAGCCCCGATCAAGGAAATGCCAAAAAAATGCTTTGCTTAACTCACATAATTGTAATTCAATGAGAAACAAGATATACGAAACAGAAGATTTTCGTACGAGAACAAGGAGGAAACATTCATGCGTACCACCTATATGGCGAAGCCGAACGAAGTTGAACGCAATTGGCACATTATTGATGCCGAAGGCAAAACACTCGGTCGTTTGGCCAGCGAAGCCGCTGCTTTGATCCGTGGCAAACACAAACCGCAATTCACTCCACACGTTGATACAGGAGATTTCGTTATCGTAATCAACGCTGAGAAGATTCACTTGACCGGTAAGAAAATGCAAAACAAGAAATACTACCGTCACTCGATGCACCCAGGTGGCTTGAAAGTTACTAATGCTGAAACTTTGCTGAATACTAAACCAGAACGCGTAATTGAATTCGCTGTTCATGGTATGATTCCTAAGACTCGTCAAGGGGACCACATGAAGCTGAGATTGAAAGTATATGCAGGCGCTGAGCATCCACATGCAGCACAAAAACCTGAAGTTTACGAACTTCGCGGATAAGAATAGAGGAGGACAGTTTCATGGCACAAGTACAATACTATGGGACAGGTCGTCGTAAACATTCGGTAGCACGTGTTCGCCTTGTACCGGGTGAAGGACGCATTGTCATTAACAAACGTGAGATGGACGAATATTTCGGTGTGGAAACACTGAAAATGATCGTAAAACAACCTTTGAACCTGACTGAAACACTGGGCAACTACGATGTAATCGTTCTTGCACATGGTGGCGGCATTTCCGGTCAAGCTGGAGCAATTCGTCACGGTATCTCCCGTGCATTGCTTAAAGTTGACCCTGAATATCGCGGTGCGCTGAAGAAAGCCGGCTTCCTGACTCGTGACCCACGTATGAAGGAACGTAAGAAATACGGTTTGAAAGCTGCACGTCGTGCGCCTCAGTTCTCGAAACGTTAATATTATTCAAAAAATCAACCCTTGGCCTTTATGGTCGAGGGTTGATTTTTTTTCAGTAGCCCCTTTCGAATAAGAAATGGGCTATTTTTGCATTCATTTACTAATTCTGAGGGATGAAATTGATTGACTTCCTCAGTAAAAGTTATATACTATTTCATATAGAAATAGTTGGTTTTATTACTTCTTTTACCTCATTTATTCATACGATTAACATTTTGGATGGAGGAATACCTTAATGAACCTGCTCGAGAAAGAGGATTTAATTAAAGTTAAGGCCGAAGAATTAGAAACTGCTACACCCGAGGAAATAATCCGTTGGGCCGTAGAAACATTCCCTAACATTACTTTTGCCTGCAGCTTTGGTGCAGAAGATGTAGTGCTAGTTGATATGCTTCACAGAGTTAGTCCGTCGACCGACGTCTTTTATCTCGATACAGATTATCATTTTAAGGAAACCTACGAAACCAGAGATTTGATGGCAGACAAATATGGATTAGAGTTTGTACGTGTATCTCCGCAACTCACAACGCAGGAGCAAGCACTTCAATACGGTGATGCGTTATGGACAGTTGACCCTAACCAATGCTGTGGCATTCGTAAAGTTGAACCATTGACTCGTATATTATCGCAATATGAAGCTTGGATTACTGGAATTCGTCGTGACCAAGCGCCTACCCGTGCGAATGCTAAGAAAGTTGAGTATGATTATAAATTTGGTTTAGTGAAGTTTAATCCTATTGCGGATTGGACGACAGAAGATGTATGGAACTATATTCGTGAAAATGACGTAATCTATAATCCTCTACATGACCGTAACTATCCAAGTATCGGCTGTGAACAATGTACACGTCAGGTTATGCCAGGTGAAGATCCGCGTGCTGGACGTTGGTCTGGATCAGAGAAGACAGAGTGCGGATTGCACAAATAAGACATATCCCTGTGGGAACATAGAAGGAGAGACTAAGATGACTTCAATACGTCCGCATGGCGGAGCTTTGGTTAACCGTGTAGTAGTGGGTACTGAACGAGAAGAATTGCTAAATCTTGCACGTGACAGCAAGGCGATTGCCTTGAATACCTGGACCTTATCCGATTTGGATCTTATAGCTGTAGGTGCATTTTCGCCACTAACGGGCTTCTTAAATGAGCAAGACTATCATTCAGTAGTAAAAAGCATGCGTTTAGCAGATGGCACAGTGTGGAGCATTCCAATAACGCTGGCTGTAGAAGATGACATGGTTGCCGGTTTATCAATTGGGGATAAAGTTTCTCTAATCGGTGAAGACGATGGTGAGATTTACGGTTTATTGGATATTGAGAGTATTTATACGGTTGATCAAAAGGTTGAAGCACAAAATGTCTTCAAAACAACAGACCTTGAACATCCAGGTGTAAGTAAGCTTTTGGCCCGTCCAGCAACCTATGTTGGAGGACCGATTACAGTCTTAAACCGCCCACAGCCAGAGAAGTTTGGTGAATTTTATTTTGATCCTGCGGATACGCGGAAGATATTTGCTGGAAAGGGTTGGAGAACGGTTGTAGGCTTCCAAACACGCAATCCGGTCCACCGAGCTCACGAATACATTCAAAAGTGCGCTATGGAGGTTGTAGACGCTCTATTCCTAAATCCACTTGTTGGTGAGACAAAGTCGGATGATGTACCGGCAAATGTGCGGATGAAGAGCTATCTGGCACTTTTGGAGAACTACTATCCTGACGATCGTACCTTTCTTGGTGTTTTTCCGGCTGCAATGCGTTATGCGGGTCCTAGAGAAGCGATTTTCCATGCCATGGTTCGCAAAAATTACGGCTGTACCCATTTCATCGTCGGACGTGACCATGCTGGCGTAGGTGATTACTACGGCACTTACGAGGCACAGGAAATTTTCTCGAATTTTAGTGCTGAGGAGCTTGATATTATTCCATTATTTTTTGAACATAGCTTCTTCTGTAAAAAATGCGGAAATATGGCTTCAAGTAAAACTTGCCCTCATCCTAGTGATGATCACATGACGTTGTCGGGTACAAAGGTCCGGGCTTTGCTCCGTGATGGCCAATGCCCTCCGCCAGAATTTACGCGGCCTGAGGTTGCGCAGATTCTGATTGAAGGTATGACTCAAGAAGTTACAGCTTAATCATTAACAGCTAGTACTATTTGACCTTCTTGTCCCATATAGATGAGTATTATCTATCGGGACGAGGGGGTCTTTGTTATGTCTGGCCGAAAGCAGAATAAAGTCTCGGTCTGGATTTCATGGAGCAGTATCAAAAAAAGTATGCTTGGTGCGACACTGCTGGCTATAATGATCGGAATTATAGCGTATGACATGCCTACCGCTAAAACACTAAATTATTGGAGTCTGCCCTTATCAGGAAAAGTTATTGCTCTCGATGCGGGGCATGGTGGAGCTGATGGCGGAGCGGTTAGCCGGGAAGGGTTAATTGAGAAAGATATTAATCTCGCCGTATCGCTTTATTTGCGTGATTATCTACAGCAAGCAGGGGCTATTGTAGTAATGACTCGTGAGGGTGATTATGATTTGGCTTTGGAAGGCACTAAGGGCTATTCTAAGCGCAAGACAGAAGATCTTAAACAACGAGTAAGAAGCATCGAAGAGAAAGGCGCAGACCTTTTTATAAGCGTTCACATGAACAGCGTCCCTTCGAATCGTTGGAGTGGAGCACAGACCTTTTACTATCCCAATCATAAGGATAATAAAGCCATTGCGGAGTTCGTGCAGAATGAGCTGAAGACTACACTGGAGAATACCGATCGTGTGGCGAAGACAGTGAATACAGTATATCTGCTAAAAGCATTAAAAATACCAGCGGTCCTTGTAGAAGTAGGTTTCTTATCACACCCCCAGGAATCAGCTCTACTCGGAAATGATGTCTATCAGCGCAAGGTAGCGACTAGCATTTATCGTGGCATCCTTCGGTACGCCTCTGAGTAGTCAGGACTACTCATGGGGAGACAGGTAATGCTATAATAGACAAAAACTCCGGAGAATTTCTCAACCGGAAAGGAAACAGAGGTGCTTTCCATGCTGACTAAGGAACAAATTCAGGAAATACTGCAGCCATTAACAGACTCTGAAACTGGAAAAAGCCTTGTGGAACTACAGCTGATTCGTGACATCATGATTAAAGAAGATCGTATTTCTTTATCTATCGTATGTCTGAGTCCTGAAGAGCAAAGTCGCATGGATCTAGAACAACGGGTTCGTGAATTGCTTGAAGCGGGCGGCGCGTCTAATGTTCATATCCGGCTTCGTGATGCAACCGATTATGAACGTGCTATCCTTCGCGGAGAGAGCACTGAGGAAGTTGATGAGCCAGGGAAACTTAAAGGACATGCTGCAGGTCTTGATGACCATGAATTAATTAGCGAGAGCTCCGGTGTGAACTTTATCGCCGTGGCCAGCGGCAAAGGTGGAGTCGGTAAATCAACTGTAACGGTGAATTTGGCCGTAGCCCTTGCAAGAAAAGGAAAAAAAGTAGGTCTTATCGATGCCGATATTTATGGTTTCAGCATTCCTGATATGATGGGGATCGAAGAAGGACCGGTTGTTGAAGAGGGAACGATTATTCCTGTGGAACGATTCGGAGTGAAGGTCATGTCTATGGGCTTCTTTATCCGTGAGAATAGTCCGGTTATTTGGCGTGGACCTATGCTGGGTAAAATGCTTCGCCAGTTCTTCAATGATGTTGGTTGGGGTGAACTTGATTATATGCTGCTTGATCTTCCTCCAGGTACAGGGGATGTGGCGCTTGACGTGCATCAGATGCTGCCTCACAGCAAAGAGATCATAGTAACGACACCTCATGCTACCGCGGCGTTTGTGGCGGCTAGAGCGGGCTCTATGGCTCTACAGACAGATCATGAGATTATTGGAGTCATTGAGAATATGGCTTATTATGAGTGCACTGACTGTGGGAAGAGAGATTATATCTTTGGTAGAGGCGGAGGAGCAAGACTTGCCGAGACGCTTCATACGGAGCTGCTTGCTCAAGTGCCGCTGGGTGCACCGGACAACCATATTTCTGAACCCGATTTTTCACCTTCTGTATACAAAGAAGAAACACCAACAGGACAATTGTTTGCAGAAATCGCTGATAAACTTATTGCCAAATATGAGCTTGAGTACTAACTATTATGCATGAAAAAGAGGCCGTCCCACACTTTATTAGTGGGATAAGGCCTCTTTTTTAAGAACTTGAATCAGCGCCGCTACCGCCGCCACCTCCGCCGCTTTCTTGTTTGTCGCCACCTTCGCTACCTTTTTCTTTTTTCTCCTTTGGTTCAAGCTCTTCTTGTACGACTTTTTTAAGTAAATTCAATACTTCCATACGGAATAATGGGGTTTGCATGGATTCCTGCATGGTCTTCATGGATTGTTTTCGGTAATCAGGTGTTTTGGTGAGATTTAGAAACATCGTCATCATTTCTGGAGATTTCATAATTTCTTCGACTGATTTCTGGTAAGTGGGATCTTTAATTAGCTGAAGGTGTAGCTCCTTGCTTTGCGATTGAATGGCTTTAGCAAAATCGCCCGCAAACTTGGGGTCCTTCATTATTTTCTCAATTTCCTTCTGATATTCCGGTGCAGTGAGCGTATCTTTAACAGCAGTCTTGATTTCCTCTGTTGTTTGAAGAGGCATCATCTTCATGCTCATTCCACTGGTGCCGCTAGAGCTGGAACTTGATAATGATTCCTCAACCGCTTTTTTCCCGTCTTCACTTTTCAATATATCTATAACCATGGTCTTCATTTCTTTATAACTGCCTTGTCCGGAAGAAGAACTGCTTTGTTCACCTCCGCAAGCCGTTAAAGCCATAACAAAGCCCAATGCCAAACCCACAGAACCGATAAATCTCCATTTCATTGGCGCTGCCCTCCTTTATAGGATTCTCCAGATGTATTATGCCGCATTAGAGCACATTTATGTTGTAGGTGTAATGGTGTTTTGTCGGTATCCTTGGTAAAATAAATCTGACAAGAGGAGGTGAATTAGCTGAGTATAAAAAAATGGTTTCATTTATTTTGGACTACCCTCCTTATAGGAGCGGGTGGGGCTGTAATCGCTGGTCTGGCACTGCAATTCGTAAACGGTAAGATTGATTTCAAAAGTGTCGGGGATTTCTTTTTATACCCGCTGATTCTGCTTGGCTACGGTATGCTTGTAAGCGTTTATTCGCAACTTGGTTTTTTTGCCTATTTGATTTTGAATTATATGGGTAACGGCGTTTTTCCACAAAAGGTTTGGAAATACATACAACTAGTGCTTTCTGTGCTCGCATTGCTTGAACTGATTTTTTTGCGTACCGTCGTTGGCGGGGAAAGAAATGTTATGTCTGATCTAATATTAGGAATCGTTATTTTGCTAGCAGCTATTATTGTGTCTTATTTCAAGGTGAAAAGTACAAACATCTCAGCTTTGATTCCAACCCTCTTTTTTATGACAGCTATTTCAATTGTGGAAGTTATCGGCGTGCTCCGTATAGGTGTTGATAGTGCGACGGTATTTATTGTTGTTCCGCTTATCGCTTGTAATGCATTCCAAATTTTGATGCTTCACCGTATTCTGAGGCCGGCTGCCGGATAATGAATGGGGAAGGCACTAAACAATGAACCCCGTGCTCTGATTTCAGAAGACGGGGTTTTCTGCTCTGGCTGTATCTAAACGATTAAAATCAGATTGTGAAGGTTAATCTTAAAGAACGATACGCTCACAAAACTAAGTGTATGCTTCCGATGCGAGTTTTGTACGTAGTAATACAGGTGTAGCACCGCTCACAAAACTTTTAGGAGGGGAATATATGGACATCAAGCGCTATATGATAAAAGACACAAAAGAAATCCGGCTTAACAAGCTGGATCCGGACGATACAGGTGTTTTTAAATCAAAAAAAGAAGTAGAAGCCAAAACAGAAGAGCTTAAAGCACGTTTGGCAGAGCTACAAGATATTTTGTTTGCTCAGAAAAAGCATTCGCTGCTTGTTATTCTGCAAGGAATGGATTCCAGCGGTAAGGATGGAACGGTTAAGCATATTTTTTCAGGCATCAATCCACAAGGATTCATTGTTACCAGCTTCAAGAAACCATCTCTTGAGGAAGAGGCTCACGATTTTTTATGGAGGGTACATCAGAAGACACCCCCTAAGGGCTATATCTCAGCATTTAATCGTTCACAATATGAAGATGTATTGGTACCACGGGTACATGGAGGGTTGAAAAAGGACGACTTAAAGCGGCGCTTTCGTTACATACGGCAGTTCGAGGAAATGCTGGTGGAAGAGGGGACGACAATTATCAAGCTTTTTCTGCACATTTCTAAAGAGAAGCAGTTAAAGAAAATCAAGGAACGGCTTGAAGATCCTAAAAAACACTGGAAATTTGATGCAAGTGATCTCCAGGAGCGGGAGTATTGGGATGATTACCAAGGAGCATATGAAGATGTTTTTAAGGAAACTAGCATAGATAAAGCACCATGGTACTGGATACCCGCTAATCATCAATGGTACCGCAACTATTTGACCTTATCCATCGTAGTAAAGACACTGGAGAGTCTGGATCTGAGCTATCCGAAGCTGAATACCCCCACACCCGACATATCGGAACTCATTTCTCCACGTCATTAATCCTTTGGGCAGATCAATATCATTACGGCACCAGAGATTGAAAAGTACTTTACAGTCCAGCCGCGTCCTCTAAGGCATTACTAAGTGAAGCTGAGTCGCGGACTTCTTTACCTTCGGTGTTGCTTTGACTAATCAGCTCAGAGACGGTAACGAATTCATAACCTTGTCTGCGGAGCTCGTCGATAATGAGTGGAAGTGCTTCATGTGTTTGTTTGCAGGAATCACTGGCATGTAGAAGGACGATATCACCTGGATGCGCTTTTGTTGTTACACGCTTCACGATATTGTCTACGCCAATGTTCTTCCAGTCTAGGGAGTCTGTATCCCATTGAATGACCTTGTAACCGAGATCGTTGGCAACCTGAAGGACTCTTTTATCAAAATCTCCATTAGGCATACGAATCAAATTGGGTTCAGTGCCGGTTAATTCGGTAAGAACGGTGTGAGCCGTTGAGATCTGTGTGCGAATTTCTTCGTTGCTTAATGTGCTGTAATTGACGTGTTTATGACCATGACTTCCAATTTCAAAACCTGCATTCTTGATGTTGGTTACAATGTCTGGATGAGTCTTACTCCATGGTGACGATAGGAAGAAGGTGGCTTTGTCCACTTTCTTGTCTTCGAGTACCTTCAAAATCGGTTCGGGTCTTTTCTCCCCCCAGCTAATATCGAAGGTCAGGGCAATCAGCTTCTTCTCTGTTGGTACACTGTAGATCGCGGAAGGTCCGGATTCAGAAAAAACGGTTATGTTTCCCCTCTCGACATAGACAACTCCAGCAGCAAGAAGCACAGCGGCGAAGATATAGATGAATCGTTTAATCTTTTTGCCGCTGAATACATAAAAAGAATTCATAATGACAGCGCTCCTCTCCCATGCGAAATGCTTGTTTGTTCTAAATGTATGCTCGTACCGCACGGTTATGACCTAAGAAACAGAGATCACAATTTCAGGAGGGTATTTATGTTGTCGTTCTTCACGTTTGTTAAAGATCTAAAAACGATCCGGAAGGCTTTATTGCTATCTTGTCTGCTCTTCGCAGTAGGAGCGGTTATAGGGTGGGTAGCTACTAGCAGTCTGGAAAAGCTATTGGTTCAGCAATTAGAGGGGCTCAGTGAAATCAGTGGCAACCTTAGAGATTCTTCAAATCCGCAATGGAGCTTCTTTGTATTTATATTTTTGAATAACAGCATCAAGGGTGTTCTTATCATATTTTTAGGGGCGTTGTTCGGTATACTGCCAGCCATATTCTTATTTATTAACGGAGCGGTTATCGGTTACCTGATTCATTTATCAGCACTGCAAGGACAGGATTTGTTCGAACTAATAGTAAAAGGACTGCTGCCACATGGGATTATAGAGATTCCAGCGATCATTATTGCTTGTGCATTTGGACTGCAGTTCGGCGGGAAGGTACTTGCAAGTATATTTAGCTCATCCACTAAAAAAGTGAACAGAGGTGTTGATTGGTCTTCGTTTATGCGTCAAACACTTACAGCATCTATTTGGACTGTAATCCTGTTATTTATTGCAGCCATCATTGAAAGCACAATAACTTTTTCTCTATTATCATAAAACTTCCGAGAATGGAGCATAACATTAAAGCTATTCATCCAAGGATTGCCTAAAGGTCAGAAGTATATAATCGTGACGAAACCATAAAGGGAATTTTTAATAATTATGGTTATAAAAAGAGGACTCCGGTTAATCTAGTGTAAGAGGACCTTCAGGCAGCTTTCTCCATGAGATGGACTAACTAATTATGTACAAGGGGTTTTTGGTTTAAGTGAATGTGTTACTTGCAACTTCATGAAGGAGGCCAAGCATATGTTGGGAATGTTGTTTAACGAAAAAGAATGCAAGGAACTGGATTATGTTTTGCGGAAAGAACTTGATGAGATGCTGTTAGATTTGAGCGATCAGCGCTTGGACCAAAATATCAGACATGCCATCGCCAATAGATATAAGACTGTATTTCGTATGTATGCTCGTTTTGCTCCTCAGAAAGAGCTTTCCAAGTATGCGTGGGGTGGACGTTCTTCTCAGTATAAACACTAAGGATAGGCGGTAAATGCAAGAGTCTTATATGAATTTAAGATTTTTTAATAAAATAGCTTGACTAAAAAGGAGTGCTCGTGATAAATTATATCTCGCGCTCCTTTTGCTTGTGTAAAAGGAAAGCGGAAGGCAAGAAAAATTGAAAATAACTTTTTCAAAAAAAAGACTTGCCAAACAACGAAACACTGTGATATATTATAAAGGTCGCCGCTGACAAACAACGACGATGAAATGAGAGACATTGATCTTTGAAAACTGAACAACGAGTGAGTGGGAAATCACGAAAGTGAGATCCAAAACTGATGAGTTTCACAGCGTATTTTACGCTTTTGAAATTTCATCGTGAGAATTAATTTTCTCGTCAGATGTTTCAAAATGAGCATATCGCT
>NZ_LCZJ02000035.1 GCF_001012825.1 Paenibacillus etheri | reverse complement strand
GCGCTAGGCTATCTTTCGCCGGTACGGTTTGCTGCGCAATTTAATAAGAGAAAGGCAGTTTAATGGTGTCTACTTTCTTGACAGAGGTCCAGAATTCCGTATAACTTGGTCATAAAACAGCTGTGACCTAATTTATAGGGAGGTTTTCCCTATAGCTCGTTCCATCAAAGTGAAATCCTCAACCTACACTGGAGTTCTTACTCGCCAAATCACCGAAAACCCTGCGGAAAATACAACAATGTCTGCTCCGTATGCGACAAATTTAAACTAACAGAAGTCTATTCCACCGACGGGGTGATTTTGTGCCTAATACGAGCTACTACGCTCATAGACTAATTATTGTGCTGCGAAGTGATTCTTTTGTCCTGAAAAATAAATATTGTGGTGCTATGCCCAATATTGATCTTTCAGTCCCTACCCAAGTAACCGAGATGTAAGCGGAGGTAAATAGTGTGGCACTTTTTATTCAGGTGATGGAGCAGCGTAGAGAATGTTTGGAACTGTAGGAGCGTTAGCGATCGCCTTTGTTGGCAGATTTCTACCGCGAACAGCGGTTTCAAATCAGGAAATCTGACAATAACAGCGACCGGAAGTCCAAAGATTTCTCGGAGTTGCACTTAATCATCTACACCAAGTTGTCCAATTTTTAACTCAGTTTACAGAGAAGGTTACAATACAATCCTTGATTTTTACACAAACTTGAATTACGATTTAATTGCTTGTACCGTGGATATTTGAAAATAAATACCAAGGGCGGCAAGTCTGGGGGAGTTAACAGGTGGAGAATTTGGAAGGCAGATTGACAAAGCTCGCCTTAAAAGGCGACCAAAGGGCATTTGCCGAGCTTGTGGAACTATATAAAGACAAAATATATCATCTGGCGTACCGGATGCTGAACAATCGCCATGAGGCGGAGGATATTGTTCAGGAGACTTTTTTGCGTGTGTATAGAAACTTGGATCGGTATGATGATAAACAGAAGTTCTCTACCTGGATTTATCGGATTGGAACGAACCTCTGTATTGATAGATTACGCAAACGGAAACCAACCTATTCGCTCGA
The DNA here is from genome assembly GCF_001012825.1 of Paenibacillus etheri. Classification (GTDB taxonomy): domain Bacteria; phylum Bacillota; class Bacilli; order Paenibacillales; family Paenibacillaceae; genus Paenibacillus_AQ; species Paenibacillus_AQ etheri. The sequence continues at coordinate 7,947 of NZ_LCZJ02000035.1, read as the reverse complement.
TGCAGATATGAACGATCAGGAGGGCCTTGACGGCTATTCGTTGATTCCAAGTGATAATGTGACACCTGAGACCGAATTACTGCTCTCTGAGACGCAGGGGCTAATCTACGAGGCTATTGACAGTCTGCCTGTGAAATACAGGTCTGTAATGATTCTTAGATACCTGCAGGATTTGTCGCTTCAGGAAATAAGTGATGTGCTCGACATGCCTGTAACTACGATTAAGACACGTGTACACCGAGGTCGTGAGTTTTTACGTAAAAAATTAGCCCCGAAAATGTAAAAATAGATTTTTTTTATGAAACATCTTCTGGAGAGCAACGTATGTAAGTTAAGCAAGTCTTATGTGTCCTGACCCTTTGTCTAAGGATAATTAAATAGCACTCATGAAAGGATTGGCTCCTATGGAATGCAAACTGGCCGTCTCTATGATGCACGACTACTTGGATGACGACTTGCCCGATCAGCAGCAGAGGGAGTTGAAGGAGCATCTTCTATCCTGTCCAGATTGCCGTGCAAAGTTTAAAGAATTAGAACAGACAGATATGTTGATGTTCTCCCTAATGCATCAGAATCCTGTTGCCTCAGATGATCTTGTGAGCCGGATAATGAGTTCATTGCCAAAGACCAAGAAAGAAAAAGCTTTTGTTACCTGGATCAAGAGACACCCTGCACTTACAGCGGCATCTTTGTTTCTTGTCGTAATGCTGATGAGCTCCGTAACTTTTTGGAGTCCAGATAGACAACTTGTAGTGAGAGGTGCAGATCTGGATCAAGTGGTTATCAAAGGGGATACTGTAATCGTACCTTCCGGCAAGATTATTACCGGTGACCTTACCATAGAGAATGGTAAAGCACAGGTATATGGGGAAGTGAACGGCAACGTAACAGTCATTGACGGTTCTCTGTATCAAGCTTCAACGGCTCATATTTCTGGGCAAGTTAAAAGCATAGACCAAGCGGTAAGTTGGCTCTGGTATAAAGTGACGAACATGTTCTCTGAAGTTGCCTACCGTTAAAGAAAGCGACAGTGGTTACCTTGAGCTGGAATATTATTTTGCGCCTCTTTTTCCGGAAAGATGGCGCTTTTTTGTTGCCTGAATTTAGGGATTTTAGAAAATGGGTGGGAGACTAAACTTGCAACTGGAGCCCGAACGTTATAACCTAGATATGATATAGATCTAACAGACATTTTACATAAACCCAGCTAATATGAAATGACGGGGGTTTTAGGCAATGAGTTATTTTACAGACTTAACATGGAAAGATTCCATTAAAGATATAGTTGATATACTGATCGTCAGCTACATTATTTATAAAGTGCTTAATATGGTGCGCGGAACTCGAGCGATTCAGCTGCTGAAGGGGATTCTGGTCCTGGTTTTGATCTGGGCTGTGAGTACCATCCTAGACCTCTATACGCTCAAATGGCTAATGAATCAAATGTTTACATTCGGGGTGCTGGCGGTCTTTATTATTTTTCAGCCGGAACTACGAAGGGGACTGGAGCAGCTTGGACGAGGCAGATTTTTCGGACGGGCTGGGGAAAGTGATGAAGAGCTCAGTAAATTAATTGGCGAAGTGATTAAAGCCGTAAATTATTTATCACATAGAAAAATAGGGGCATTAATCGTATTCGAGCGAGAGACAGGCCTCAATGAATATACGGAATCGGGTATTGCCATGCGTTCTCTAGTCAGCTCTGAGTTGCTGATTAACATCTTTATACCTAACACCCCTCTGCATGACGGAGCCCTTATTATGCAGGGGAACCAGATCGCCGCGGCTGCTTGTTATTTACCTTTGTCCGAGAACCCTTTTATTAGCAAGGAATTGGGGACAAGACATCGTGCGGCTATCGGGATTAGTGAGGTTGCGGACTCTGTGTCTGTCATTGTCTCAGAGGAGACAGGACAGATTTCTCTGGCCATCAATGGTCAAATTGTGAGAGACATTAAAGAAGAATCAATGATTTCGAAGCTCCATCAAGAGCTGAGTGTAAGTTCATCGCTGAAGGAGAAAGGTTCAACTTTCTGGAAACGGAAGGGGGACAAAAATCATGGATAAGTGGATGAGCAATAACAATTTCAATAAGATTCTAGCCCTTGCATTTGGGATCATACTGTTTACTATGGTTCGTATCGACACTGCACCTGTTGGACAGACCACGGTCGATACTAAATCGAAAATTATTGAGAATGTGAAGATCGAAGAGATCGGTCTAGATAAAGATAAATTTGTACTGGAATACAAGGATGTAGATAGTGTCAGTATGGAGGTTAAGGGGAAAAACTCTGATATCTCTTTTCAGTTCTCGGACGACTATAAAGTGACCCTTGATCTAAGTAAGGTTGAGCCTGGAGATAATACGTTGCCACTTTCTTATTCATTACCTAGAGGTGTAACTCTTGTTAGAATGACTCCTAAAGAGGTCAACGTACATGTAGAGCTGCGAAATACAAAGTCTTTTCCCATAACATTGGTAACCAAGGGAGAACAAGCAGCGGGGTATCAATTAGGTACCCCTGTCTTGCAGCCTACGGATACTGTTGAGGTTACGCTGCCAGATAATCAGTTGAGCAAAGTGGTGAAGGTACAAGGCACCATTGAGCTAAATGGCGAGAACGAAACCTTTAAAGAGAAGAAATTGAAGCTGCATGCTTATGATAATGAAGGAAAAGAAGTGAAGGATGCCGTCATTGAGCCGGCTACCGTTTCGGTGGAATTGCCAATTACCTTGCCTTTTAAGAGCTTGCCGCTGGATATCGGCTTTACCGGACAACTTCCGGGTTCTCTCGTTTTATCAAATGTGACACCTGAGCTGGAATCAATCGTGGTATATGGTCAAGCTAATGCATTAGCTACATTATCTACCTATGAAGCTAGTGTAGATCTTAGCGCTATAGATTCTGCAGGAACGAAGCAGCTGAAGGTAGAACTGAAGCCTCCGGCAGGAACTGAGAAAGTAATGCCTGAAACTGTGAACGTTTCATTAACGATCTCAGAAATTGCCGAGCGTACGGTTGAAGCGGTACCCATCAAGTTACAGGGTGTCGGTGATGAGTTAGAAGGAAGTATTGTTAATCCAACAAGCAAGGATATAGCCCTTACCTTAACAGGTGCACCTGCTTTGCTAAATCAACTAAATAAAGACGATATAGGTGTTGTGGCTGATGTGACTGGCCTTACTGCCGGGACTCACGAGGTTTCTTTACGGGTATCACTGCCTAAATTCATCGCACTGGCTAATTCAAGTGTGCCTCTTACGGTAACTGTACAGTTGCTGTCACCTGCAACGCCGGTGCCTACGCCTCATCCAGACACGGGTAGTGTAACTACTCCTGAGCCAAGCTCTGAACCTGTTATAGGCGATGAGGAGGCCACTGAGAGGCCTACCCATAGCGGAGAAGTTGGAGCTACAGCGACGCCTGTCCCCACGGATAGCAGTCCAGAGAATAATGGCACAACTAACACAAGTACGAATTCCGAAAATCCTGTAGGTACAGGGGGAACATAACCTTTTATTGAAATACGTCTTTTAGGATATGTCCCAAAGGTACACCAAAATAGTATTCAAATCATAGGATAGAACATTAAGCTAATGTAGCGTATTCAAAGGAGAAAAATAATGGGGAAGTATTTTGGAACTGACGGTGTGCGGGGAGTAGCAAACCGTGAATTAACTGCAGAAATGGCTTATAGCATTGGTCGCTGTGGAGGATATGTACTGGCGGGTAACGTGCATAAACCAAAGGTTGTCATTGGGATGGATACACGTATTTCCGGACCATTGCTTGAATCGGCTCTTATTGCTGGTTTGCTGTCTATTGGGGCAGATGTAATCCGTATAGGTGTGGTGAGTACACCTGCTGTTGCCTATATTACGAGATTATTAAAGGCAGATGCAGGGGTCATGATTTCGGCATCGCATAATCCGGTTGAAGATAATGGCATTAAGTTCTTTGGCGGAGATGGTTTCAAGCTTACGGATGAAACTGAGCTGCGCATTGAAGAACTAATGGATGCTGAAGTAGATGAATTACCTCGTCCTATCGGCTCTGGTTTGGGCATGGTTACGGTTGATAATGACGCCAAGTACCTCTATTTGGAGTATTTGAAGACAACCATTTCTCAAGATTTCAAGGGAATTAAGGTTGTACTCGACTGTGCTCACGGCGCAGCGTATGAACTTGCACCAAGATTGTTCAGAGAGCTAGGCGCTGAGGTTATTTCTATTGGTGCTGAGCCTGATGGGTTGAATATTAATGCTGGATTTGGTTCAACACATCCAGAGACTTTGCGTGAGGAAGTATTACGTCATGGTGCGGATTTGGGACTTGCTTTTGACGGAGATGCTGACCGATTGATTGCGATCGACAATAAAGGCGATGAAGTGGACGGAGACTTTATTCTCTGTATTTGTGGGGATGCAATGAATCGTGCTGGTAAGTTGAAGGATAGCACAATCGTATCAACGGTTATGAGTAATATCGGATTCTACAAGGCTACCGAGAAATTATCCCTCAACACTGCTAAAACAGCTGTAGGCGACCGGTATGTGATGGAAGAAATGCGCCGTGGTGGTTTTAATCTAGGTGGAGAACAGTCTGGACATGTTATCTTCCTTGATTATAATACAACAGGTGACGGTATTCTGACGGCTATCCAGCTGGTAGATACGCTTAAAGCTTCAGGTAAGCAGCTTAGCGAGGTTAAGAGCATGATGACGAAATACCCGCAGTTGCTGGTCAATGTTCGTGTACAGGATAAGACCAATTATCCTAACAACCAGGCTATCGAAGCAGCTATCTCTGAAGTAGAAGGAAAGTTAGGCGACAATGGCCGTGTGCTTGTACGCCCGTCGGGTACGGAGTCTCTAATCCGTGTCATGGCAGAGGGGCCTGATAAGGCAGATCTAGATCTTTATGTGAATCAAATTGTAGAAGTTGTTCAACGCGAATTGGTATAATTCATTGTCATAACTATATATCCGGTGTAGAGAGTACGATCGATTCGTACTCCTTACAGCGGTGTTTATTATTTTTGAATAGATCGTCTGAACAGGGATTTGTGAAATTTAGGTTGGTGCAGCATTGCCAAAGTAATGTAAGGTGCATATAATAGATTAAGTGTCATTCTAGAAGGAAAGCGGGGATTGTGAGGTTTGCAATAGCAAGCGCCAGAGCTTGGTCGAGCGCGGGGGAGAAGGGAAAGCTGCTACATGGTTATGTAGACAAGGCTTGAACGGATCACGGCAGACGTAAGCTGACGAGGTGGAGGTGTTCGAAATGTTCGGCGGGGACCTCCCGGTGATGCACCAGAGCCGTAAATGGAGACGGAAAATGGAAGGGCGACCTTTCACACAACGTTTTCATGGGTGCATAAGAAATATAAAATTCATGTGTGCGCGCATCGTAAAGAAACACGTTAGTTCTGCCACGGCAGAGAAGAAGGCTGTGCATTTCATGAACATAAGATGTAAGTGACAGTTTATTTTGTTGATCCAAAAATACAACAGAATATTTGCTTTTTCTCAAAAACATGCCGCACGGCACGTTTCTTTCCTTATGCCGCCACATTACGATAACTCGGACGGGGGAAATAATAATGTGTGGTATTGTAGGATATATTGGTAATCAGAATTCGCAGGGGATCTTGGTTGAAGGATTGAAGAAGCTGGAGTATCGGGGATATGATTCCGCTGGTATAGCTGTATTCACCCATGAAGGACTGCAAGTAGTGAAAGCACAAGGCCGGTTGGCGAATCTGCAGTCGAAGCTGGAAGGCAGCCCACTGGCAGGTAGCGCAGGTATCGGACACACACGCTGGGCAACTCACGGTAAACCATCCGATGAGAATTCCCATCCACATACGGATAACAGCATGAAGTTCTCGGTCGTTCATAACGGTATTGTCGAAAACTATCTGGATCTGAAAGAAGAGCTGATCGCTGGCGGATGCCACTTTGTCTCCGAAACAGATACAGAAGTTATTTCACACCTGATTGCTCGCGAATATGACGGAGATATCGTGAAAGCAGTGCAAAAAGCGATTACCTTCATGCGCGGTGCTTTTGCATTAGGCGTCCTGACTGAATATGAACCAGACAAATTGGTGGCTGTGCGTCAAGCAAGCCCGCTCATTATCGGTCTTGGCGAAGGAGAAAACTTTATCGGGTCAGATATTCCTGCACTGCTTGAATATACCCGTAACGTATATATTTTGAACGACGGCGAAATGGCAGTCTTGACAAGAGATGCTGTCGAACTGATGACGATTGAAGGAAACTTTATTTCTCGGGAAATGATTACTGTCGATTGGGATGCAGTTACCGCAGAAAAAGGCGGCTACGAGCATTTCATGTTGAAAGAAATCCACGAGCAACCTAAGGCTTACCGCGACACTATGCGTGGTCGTATTAATGCTGAAGGCAACAAGGTTATTTTGCCGGAGTTGAACATCACAGAAGAACAAATTAAGAACATCCGTAACATCCAAGTTGTTGCTTGTGGAACGGCATACAACGCTGGTGTGGTAGGACGTACTATGATCGAATCATTGGTTCGTATTCCAGTAGAGAATGATATTGCTTCGGAATACCGTTACCGTTCACCAATCGTGACCCCGGAAACTTTGGTTATCGTTGTCAGCCAATCCGGTGAGACTGCAGATACTTTGGCAGCTCTTCGTGAAGCGCAAGCTAACGGTGCACATGTTCTGGCAATCACAAACGTAGTGGGCAGTTCTATTGCTCGTGAAGCGAATGATGTGTTAGTAACCTTGGCAGGTCCAGAAATTGCTGTTGCCTCGACGAAAGCCTACACTTCACAATTGGTTGCTTTTGGATTGTTTGCTCTTTACTTGGCTGAAGTTCGCGGTACACAAACCGAAGCCCAAGTGGCTAAGATTCTAGCAGCTATGCAAGCTCTACCAGAGCAAGTGGAAGAGATCCTAGCTCAAAAAGAAGCGATCAAAGGTTATGCAGAACAAATTTCCGAGCACAAGAACCTGTTCTTTATCGGCCGCGGCGTAGACTACGCAGTTGCTCAAGAAGGTTCCTTGAAGCTGAAAGAAATCTCTTATATTCACTCCGAAGCTTATGCTGCAGGTGAATTGAAGCACGGTACACTGGCTCTGATCGAGGAAGGTGTTCCTGTTATTGCCCTGGCAACTCAGGAAGCTGTGCTTGAGAAGACCGTCAGCAACATCAAAGAAGTGAAGGCTCGCGGCGCAGACGTGCTTGCGATCACTCACCAAGAGCATTTGACTGACCTGCTTAGATCAGTGGATCAAGTGTTTGTTATTCCTAAGACATTGCCAATGTTGACAGCAGCGTTGTCTGTAGTACCTCTGCAATTATTGTCTTATTATGCTTCTCTTGCGCTGGGTCATGACGTGGATAAACCGCGTAACTTGGCGAAGAGTGTTACTGTGGAGTAGGTTGTTGATATAAAAGTATAGAAGAATGATAAATGTCTGGTGATATTATAGTTGTGAAATAGACATTAAAGTTATAAAGTAAACATTAAAGTTTTGAAATTAACATTATAGTTGTGAAATATTGATTATTGATTGGTAAGTGGACTCAGTAAAAAAATGTGTGGAACCACTATTTGAAAATGGTAATACAGCTAGAGGGTAGCCTGAAAGAATAATTCAGGTTGCCCTCTTTTTATAAATTGAGCATTGATATTGCGTAGATATTGAAGAGTGGTGATGAAATGAATGAGCGATATCGTTACATTTCAATAAAGTTTTGTTCTTAATGTCAAAAAAAATAAAGTATTAGACTGAAAATAAAGTTGTAGATTAGAACAATAAAATACTAGACTAAAGATACTTCATTAAGCTCCCTCAATATGATTTAGTTTTCTCACTCAGGCTCATGAATTCGCAGGATTTCACGTTTAGCTAAGTGTGAGATAAGAAGGAAACAGAGGAGGTGGT
>NZ_LCZJ02000034.1:82786-145593 GCF_001012825.1 Paenibacillus etheri | reverse complement strand
TAGCGCCTTTGTAGCACCAACGCTGCGTTTAGCTAGTGTAATAAGCTGCTCGGCCCGCCGCAAACCCGCATGACGCTTCACATATTGCTTCCAGCCAGAAATGACTTGCTCTGTCGTTAACCGGCTAATTTCTTTCGGGAGAGGAAACAGCCTTAAGGTGGCAATGCTACTAGTGCAGGTGAGAATTTTAAAGACATGCCGAAGTTCTGGGAACACAATATCTACCCAGCGATGAATCTGGTTAACGGCACTGTTAAGGCGTTTGGTAACCGTGTCCCGATTGGCCATAAGAATCCGCAGTTCCTCGTAGGCTTCCGGGTTGAATCGTACGGGGGAATAGTAGCCGTTTTTGACCATATCCGCGATAACGAGCGCATCTTTGCGGTCGCTTTTTGATGGGGTATTGTCGCGATTTTCTTTGTTCTTTTTAACGAGGTGTGGATTAACGAGAACAGCCTCAATTCCTTGGTTTGAGAGCCAACGAGCCAGGCACAGCCAGTAATGTCCAGTGGGTTCCATACCCACAATGATTTTGCTCAGCTTGTAAGACTTGAGCAGATCTTGAATCCAGCGTCCGAACAGGCGAAAGCCCTCGGCATGGTTGCCGAACTCGAAAGGCGATCCCAACGCAATTCCCCGATAGCTCACTGCACGAGCGACATGCATCTCCTGGGCAATATCTACACCGACAACCAGATGCAAAGAGGAAATGTTTTCAATGAGTTGATTTTGCTTGTCCTGAGCTTTAAACTTCATAGTAGAGCGACCTCCTAGATGGTGAGTTAAAAGGGCTGTAGACCCGTATCCAACTCCCATGTTACAGAGGTGCTCTTTTTTGTACAAAGGCCAAATTATTCATTCTACAGGAATTCTAACGGGATACTATAGTGGAATAGCGGTTGCTTCGGCAGTCGTTTTTTATTTGTTCAACTAACGGGCAGTTATGCGTAACTTCCAGGGAATGTAAACATCTAAATAACGTAAGGAACGAGGAGGCAGACAATTCATGGGAGGAACGAATGTATGGGATGCGGAGTGGGAGGTTAACGAAGAGCAGGCGCGGACGCTGATCGGCAGACAATTCCCTCAGCTGTCATCGAAGCAAGTGAAGCGATTGGGCTGGGGCTGGGACAATACGGTTTTTCTCATCGGTGACGAGTACGTGTTCCGGTTTCCAAGAAGAACGATTGCAGTTGGCTCGATTCGTATGGAAGGGAAGCTGCTGCCGAAGCTGGAGGCATATATGACCATCCCCTATCCGAAACCGTTGTTTTATGGCGAAGCAAGTGACGAATACCCGGCACCATTTCTTGGCTATGCCTACGTGCCAGGGGATTTCCCAATCGGTTTGACGGAAGAACGCCGGGCTTTATCGGCAGAGACGCTGGCGAAATTTTTGCGGAGATTGCATGAGTTTCCGGTGCAGGCGGCGCTGAAGTGCGGAGTTCAGCAAGATCATCGAAACTTGACGGACATAGCATCGCGCAAAGTGAAATTGGAGGGCTTTCTATCGAAGGTGGTTGAACACTTGTCGCCGGAGGAGTCCGGTGTGATCGAAGCGTATATTAGCAGGCTGCAAAAGGACCGTGTCGAGGCGGTGAATGCACTGCTACATGGCGATCTTCATTTCAAAAATATGCTTGTGAATGAGAACGGGATCGTTTCCGGCATCATTGATTGGGGCGATCTGAGCATAGGCCATCCGGCTTGCGATTTGAGCGTTGCTTATAGCTTTTTACCACCTTACGCTCGTGGCGTGTTTTTCGAAACGTACGGAGGAGCGGACGAGGAAACGAAGCTGCTGGCGCGGCTGATCGCGGTATACATCCCCATACTGATCTTAATGCAAGCGGTCGATGACGGGAATGAAGCGATTGCGGCAGAGGCGAAATCCAACATCATGCGGGCACTGTCGGATTAGGCTCATTATTTCGTTGCGGCTATGGGGCTATGGCTATCGGCACCATTTTGTCGTTTAAAGGCCGCGATAAGGTACGATCCGCCTTCTCTGATGCCGCTTTATGTTGAGGAACACGAAATTCAACAGAGTAAGTCGTTGCGCTAACGAGACACGATAGTTCAATAATACAAATTGATGAGCAGGAGCTACGGTATCCTGCTTTTTTCATTGAACGGGCAGGATGGTTCCAATATATGGTATATTTAAATAAGACGAAATCCTACTTATTGGAGGCCATAAGAATTGTCCAATCCATTATTGGGGTATGGTAGAGGGAGCGTGATGTAGTGGAAAAGATAGCTGGAATTTTTTTGTTTTTTATTTTTATGATTCCTATGTATGGAGTATTAATATGGACTTATTTTTGTCCTGAGGATAGTTTATTATGGGGGAAACGATGGATGTATAAAGAAGAACCTGAAGTATCTGAGGGGGCAATTCGTTATGCAAAAGTAGCCTCATTGACAGTTATTGTGGTACTGACTATTATATTTGGAGTCCTAATATTTAGTTAGCATCAACGTCCGTTTGTACTTTTTTTGATTCTCGTGATACCTCAATCTTGTTCAAATAAAATCTAGGGTTGTTCCCAATAGTAAGCAAAAAGCGGTTAACCTAACGGGACACGTTTGTTCAATTAACAATAGTGGGAGGCTGCCGGCACAATCGGTAGCCTTTCGTTCACCTAACGGGCATATATGGGGAAAGGTGGTTTTTGTAATTCCTGTTATTAAATTGGAGGAAAAGAATGAATTTTGGAGGGAAAATGTGAAAAAAGAAAACATCTTGTTGCCAATTTCAATTCTCATCCTCGGAGGATGCATAGTTTTATCAGCTTGGATTATAACAGATGGAATAGACAATGAACATTTGGAGCAACCGCTTATTTCCACTCAGACGAAAGCACTAATGACTTCTGACGAGGCAGCACAATACATGGGAATTTCATTAAATGATTTTGACTTGCTTATTAAGAGTCAAGTTGAACAAAAAGCGGGAGTTCAATCATACGACACTTATAGGTTCATTCCACTCATCCACATTGGTAATCAAATATATTTTAATGAAACTGAAATAAATAAGTGGATTGAATACAATATGCTTAATAAGTAATGACTTCATGGAACAACATTAGCTTAATTAGCCGCTTTCTAAAAAAGCGGTTAATTTTATGTCCAAAATAAGCATTAAACTTAAACATAGCCATGATTATTAAAGAGAAAACGTGATTTTCACCATATGCATCATTAAGGTAACGGGACACGATAGTTGAACAAAGTGAGATCTAAGAAAGGGCCATCCCGCAAAGGGATGGCCCTAAAACTTGCCGTTACAGCAGGAAATTCGATGATTTATAAGAAATTCTAGCCCTTCAATTGAGCGACAATGATTTCCACCTTGTGGTATGATTTCACTAGTAGCAAATATGTTCGGTTTAGAATTTTAGGAACAAGAACATACAAGGAGAGTGACATCGGCTATACAACCATACAAAATCCTTTTTGAGCTCCTATCCCGAATAGAAGAAAATGTTTCTGGTACGAGAGAGACAGAATATCTGAACGATCTCCCGATCTCCACTATTCATTTACGTCGACTTTTCAAGTTCGCTTTTGGCGTGCCGCTACAAAGCTATATCCGCTCTCGAAAGCTAGCCGTCAGCTTAGAGGATTTGATGAAAACTGAGAAGCGGGTCCTCGACATTGCCATTGAATGCGGTTATGAACATGAGCAAACCTACATACGTGCGTTTAAACGCGAATATGGGCTTACGCCTGGTGAATGTAGAGATTCCAGGAGAAACATTCACGTAACACCTCCTCTTCATCTGTTTCCAAAGAATAATGTTTGCGGGAATCTGGTATACGGGCCGGAAATGGTCATGATTCCATCCTTTCATTTAATCGGGCGAATGTATCAAATTGAGATTGCTGAAGCGCCGACAAAAGCACCCGAAGTTGCCAAACAGTTTTGGTGGGACAATCGGCATAATGTTCCTAATCCAGTAGAAACCAATATCTTTTACGGTCTAACGAGGAAACCTGATCCATCGCTTAGTTGGACGCACTATCTACCGTCTATGCGTGTAAGGGGTCTGAACGATATTCCTGACGGCTTTACAGGTGATACAGTCCCTGCTTCTATGTGTGTCGGCTTTCGCTATATTGGGAACCATCATTACGAGGAAATTAGCGAATTACGCGCAGAGGCGCTGTATACTGCCATCGATAGGCTTGTCAAGGAGCACAACGGGAGATACGAACTTCTGGATAGCGAATTCTTCTTCGAAAAAATTGACACGGATGCATATGATGGACAATATTGTGAAATGGAATGGTTTGCGCCCATCAGAGTGAACAACGCTTAAAATGATCAAAAAAGTCCATTGAGCTTGCCGCTATTGAGGTATGCTCTTTTTGTATTCATAAATAGATGGTTGTACGAAAAGGAGAGATAGTTATAAATTACAACGAAGTTGTTTCAATTGGAGATACCTATTTACTTACAGTAGTATCAGAGTTGTTCGGATTAGAAGGCTGGGTCATCCGGCAGATTCCGCCACATGAGGGCGGGAGGAATGTCGTATACACCTGTGAGAAAGAAGGCGCCAACGCCAAGATACTAAGAATCGCTTTTTTGCCTGACAGAAGCCGGGAAGATTTTCTGGGAGAAGTTGAGTATATCAGGTATTTATTCGAGCATGGTGGAACTGTCGCGGATGTAGTCAGCTCCAAGAAGGGAAACCTGCTGGAAGAAATTACTCACAATAACCGCACTTTTTTTGTCTGCCTATTTGAAAAGGCCAAGGGCAAAATGCTTGTGGAAAATCATTATCGGTACCGGGATGGAGCTCCGATTACTGAATATTATTATAATTGCGGTAAAGTTCTGGGGAAACTGCACCAAATATCAAAAGGGTATACGCCTACTCATCGCCGTTATAGTTTTTTTGATAAATTTAATGCTGAATATATCGATAAACTGATTCCCGATTCCTTATCCCTGACTAAGGAAAAAATGGTACAGATCCTCAATACTTTAAAAGGATTGGACATGAATCAGGAGACTTTCGGTATGATCCATTTTGATTATAACGATGGGAATTATTCGATAGATTTTAATACCGGGCAAATAACCGTATATGATTTCGATAATTCATGTTTCGGTTGGTATATGTATGACCTGGCAAGTCTCTGGACTCACGGAGTGGGCTGGACTCAATCTGAACCAGACGCTGGTAAACGCAGAAAGTTTATGGATGATTATTTTGAAACCGTCCTCGCGGGATATAGATTCGAGACCAAACTCGAAGATTCAATGTTGGATAGGCTGCCCTTATTTATTCAAGTATGCATTATGGAAAGTATTGTAGATGCTTTTGAGGTAATGCAGAACACCGGTAAGGAACTGGAGTGTGACGAGGAATTGTCGTATCTCATAAAATGTTTGGAGGACGATATCCCGTATAAGGGATTTTTCCATGACATTTACTCTTGTGAAGAACCCTTTGAGTATGAGGAACGAAAAATTTAGCCCAGACCTGAAACCCATTATGATGCACACCTACAAAGAATTTGGATTGATTCTTTGTAGGTGTATTTATTTGAACTTGTTATGTTTTTGTAATTCGGTTCGCCGTTAGAGCGATACGGAGAACCGTAACACAAATTAGAACATGTCGTTCAACTACCATGAAAGAACGGGTCAACTTTCATGCTCTGTGGTGCATTGCAGAGGATGCATGGATGGCTAACGAGGAACTATAGTTCAATAATGAGAGCGCTACATAGAGGTAATCCTTTGTTCAACTAAAGGGCAGCATAGTTAAACAACCTTCCCTAATGCGTTATTTCAAAAATGAGCAATCGGAAAGAAATCACATCAACCGTACCATGGTATAATATTCTTATACAAATAATTACATAAATTAAAATCCTTATAAAAAAGGGGAATGAGCTATATGGCAAATATCGAGCACTTACAGACCGTGAATGTTCCAGCTTCAACGGTATATGAAGCATTAACCACTGCAAAAGGACTTTCAGAAATATGGACAAATGAACTAATAGTCAATGATCAGATCGGTTGCTTAAATGAGTTCCGATTCGGTGGCAAAGGCTTAACAAAGATGCGAGTTGATGAGCTTGTTACCGATAAAAAGATTTTGTGGCAGTGTGTTGATTCAGATCCAGAATGGATAGGTACGACAATTTCTTTTGATATGGAGGAAAAAAACGGGAAGACTTCAATCATTTTTCGTCAGATGAATTGGGAGGAAGTGACCGCATTTTATCGCGTATGTAATTATAACTGGGCTATTTTTTTGTACAGTCTTAAACAGTATTGCGAAGAAGGCGAGGGTCTTCCGTATCATAAACGGAAGTTTTAGAACCATTGAAAACACGGATGGGTGACTAAAGTACATGATGACAATCATTCGTTCAACTAATGGGGAACGATAGTTCAATAATGAGAAGGCTAACGAAAGGTTGTTCTTGGTTAGGTGGCTATCACTATTAATATCTATGATAAAATCTACGCTTTAATAATATGCTTAAATCGAAGGAGGCATTGGAATGAAGCAACTTTATATAAAGCAGAAGGTATTCAGTCTAAGTGGTAAATTTACGGTAAAGAATCAGCAGGAGCAGGATGTCTATTATGTAGAGGGCAGTTTTATGCAAATACCAAAGACGTTCTCCATTATGAATACAACAAGAGATGAAGTCGCACTTATCACGAAGAAGGTATTTAGTTTTTTACCGAAGTTTTTTGTTCAGGTAAATGGTCGAGAGGTGTTAACGATTAAGAAGGAGTTTTCTTTCTTTAAAGCACGTTATACGATTGATGCGGCTGACATTGAAGTACATGGTAACTGGTGGGACATGGATTTTCAGGTCTTACAGCATGGTGTAGTCATAGGTAAAGTGAACAAGGAATGGTTTACTTGGGGCGATAGCTACAAGGTACAAATATTGGATGAGGAGATGGAGGCAATCATGATTGCGTTCGTTGTGGCAATTGATTGTGTAAAAGCTGACCAAGCAACTGCTTCCTCATCAGCGACGATTTAATTTAGGGACATACAAAATAATATGTTGATGGAAAAATTCTATAAATATCGGTAGTCTAAGATTTTGATGTGCCTGAACAACTGATGAATGAAAACGATTGAACTTTGTGTGTTTAAACCATTAAATTTTTATGGTTTTAGCCTAAAAGATGCATTGACCCGGAAAAGGTTGGAGCCTATAATCATAAACAGGGAAAATTCATTAGATATGGAGCTATCTGTAACCTGAGGATCTCTCAATAGTTCTATTTGTAAACGCATACAATGAGGTTTTTCCATATTTTCTAAGAAGGAGGATATTGGATAAGTCAGATTGTTTCTTTTTCTCATTTTTGCAAACGTTTGCACAACAAAATTTACACTTAAAATTAATGAGGAGGTTATTTAATTGGTACGAAAACAATCTAGGCGGTTTGTTACTTGGTTGATCATTTTTTCGCTAATCTTTAGTTTATTCGGTTTATCCGGCGGGGCTTCAGCCAGCAACACTGATTATACAGTCTCCTATACGAACACCACAGCATCTGCTGTAACACTACATTGGACCACGAATAACTGGACGAATACTACGGACACTGTCATGTCAAAAAATGGGACCACGTTTACGGCCAACCTCAATGTTCAGGAGGGCGCAACACTCATTTATTGTTATCACATCACGGCGCCAACGGATAGCTGGGATAGCAACGGAGGAAAGAACTGGACAGTTGTTATTCCGGTCGTTGGGAAATACGAAGCTGAGAGCGCAGCCTTGTCGGGTGGCGCAAAAATAAATACGAATCACACCGGATATACCGGCACCGGTTTTGTTGATGGATACACAACCACAGGAGCAACTACCACCTTCAATGTTCAATCTTCCGCTGCAGGCGCCTATAATGCCACGCTTCGCTATGCCAATGCGACTGGCAGTGCCAGGCAAGTTTCCATTTATGTGAATGGAGTAAAGATAAAGCAGACCACTTTAGCGAACTTGGCAAACTGGGAAGCATGGGGTGACCAAACAGAAACACTCTCTTTACAGGCAGGGAATAATACGATCGCCTACAAATATGACTCGGACGATACTGGAAATATCAATATAGACTATGTGACCCTTTCAGCCACAGCTACGCCAACACCAACAGCAACACCAACAGCAACTCCTACACCAACCGCTACTCCTACACCAACGCCAACAGTGACTCCTGCACCAACCGCAACTCCTACGCCGACACCAACAGTGACACCAACACCAACCGTAACGCCTACACCAACAGTGACGCCTACTCCTGCACCAACGCCAACTTCGGCTGGCTTAACGGTTCATTTTAAGAAACCAGCTAACTGGAGTTCAACAGTTCGAATTCATTACTGGAATCTGAGTCCGACAACGGTTCCAACAAGCGGAGCTTGGCCGGGAATTCTGATGAAATCGGACGGAAACGACTGGTACAGCTATACTATTGCCAACGCCACCGGCACAAGCCTTATCTTTAATGATGGCAACGGCAAACAGACCACAGACTTGTCCCGGAGTGTAAAAGAGGGCTGGTATTCCGCAGATAATGTGTGGTATGACGCTAATCCAGAAATTCCGAAGATCCCTGTGATTTCAGTCTCTCCTACGCCTAAGACATATGATTCTGCTCAGTCCGTGAAGCTTACCAGTCTTAATAGCAGCGATAAAATCTACTATACGACAGACGGGTCGACACCTACGACATCTTCTACCTTGTACACGACTCCAATCCAAGTAGTCTCTACTACGACTATCAAAGCTTTTGGTGTTAACTCCTTAGGTCAAGCAGGCAGTATAGGCACTTTTGCTTATGTCATTGACCTAAATCTCGATCTGCAAGCCCCAACGATAACAGCGAATTTACCAGTTGGGAATTCAAGTTCTGCGGTTACCGTATCTTTTAATATAAAAGATAACAAAGCGGCAACGACCACCGCATATTACACTGATAATGGTACGGAACCAACTACCAGTTCAAATCTCTATATCTCGGGCAATGCTTTAACTGCTCTGGCAGGACCGTCCATCCTTATTAATAAGACGACGACACTGAAGTTCCTGGTGGTTGACGGTGCCGGAAATGAAACGAAACAGAGTTTTGTCTACACGATTGGAAATAAAGGCGATTTCCGGGAAGACACTATTTATTTCGTGATTACTTCACGATTCTATGATGGTGATCCGAGTAACAATGTACATTCATGGGAAGATGCCAAAGCAGGCAATCCGGACTCAGACCCAGCTTGGAGAGGTGACTTTAAGGGACTGATTCAAAAGCTTGACTACATCAAAGCGCTCGGATTCAGTGCCATTTGGATTACGCCAGTGGTGCAGAATGCCAGCGGGTATGATTATCATGGCTACCATGCGATAAACTTTTCCAAAGTAGATCCAAGATATGAGTCAGCGGGAGCCTCTTATCAGGAGTTGATTAATGCGGCACATGCTAAAGGGATAAAGGTTATTCAGGATGTTGTTGTGAATCATACCGGTAATTTTGGGGAAGAGAATCTGTTACCGATGTTCAAAAAAGATCCAACTGCAGCCGACACCGTAAATAACATGCTCAAAATTACGGATAAACTGCCAGCTAACTATGATACGATGACCCCTGATCAGCAATATCAGGCCAGACTCGCAATCATGAAAAATGCAGAAACCAACAATAACATGTACCATACCGAAAAAAGTCTTTCCTGGGAATCTTACACCGTACAAACAGGACAGATTGCAGGAGACGCCGTGGACTTAAATACGGAAAATCCTATAGTGAATCAGTATCTGATTGACAGCTATAATCAATATATTGATATGGGTGTTGATGCTTTCCGGGTCGATACTGTGAAGCATGTGAGTCGGTATATTTTTAACAAATACTTTGTTCCTGCTTGGAAAACAAGAGGGGGCTCAAACTTCTTTGTCTTTGGTGAAGTGGCTACTCGGTACAGAGATGTATGGAACAGTGGGATTCCGGCAATATCGACTCCATTCTATACATGGAAAAGCTCGAAAGCTTATCCAGGTGATGGACAAAATGACTACGCTTCCAACAAGCTGTCAGTGGAACAAGAGTGGGCAGATAACTCTACTACAGCAGGGCAGCCAACCTCGAACAATGCTTTTTTAATAGGTAATAATTATCACGCGCCTGACTATTCGATGAAATCCGGTATGGATGTGATTGATTTTCCAATGCATTGGGCGTTCAAGACTGCACAGGAAGCATTCAGTATGAAGAGCGGTGATCAATTCTATAACGATGCCACCTGGAATGTAACTTATATTGATTCTCATGACTATGCACCTGACCAAGCACCAGAGAATCAACGATTTGCAGGGACACAAGACACATGGGCTGAGAATCTTGCTCTGATGTTCACCTTCCGAGGAATACCTGCGATCTATTATGGTTCTGAAGTTGAATTCAAAAAAGGATCAGTCATCGATGTAGGTCCTAATGCACCGCTCAGCTCAACAGGGCGTGCTTACTTCGGTGATCACATTGAGGGTAGTGTTACTGTTCAAGATTACGGTAAATATACAAATGCTACTGGCACACTTGCCGATTCATTGAACTATCCTTTGGCCAAACATATCAGACAACTCAATTTAATCAGAAGAGCGGTTCCAGCCTTGCAAAAAGGCCAATATTCTACAGAAAATGTATCAGGTGATTTGGCATTTAAAAGAAGATACACCGACAGTTCCAAAGGGATCGATAGCTTTGCATTAGTTACGATCTCAGGAAATGCGACATTTACCGGAATTCCGAACGGAACTTACGTGGATGCGGTGACTGGCGATACCAAAAACGTTACTAACGGCACAATCACTCTGGTATGCTCCGGAAAAGGAAACGCGAGAGTGTATGTATTGAACGGTAGCGGTGGAATCGGAGTGACAGGAACCTACCTGAAGTAGAATAAAAGTCTGTCTTAGTTAAAAAAGAAGAAGCAACCTCAGTTCGGATTGTTCACCGTTCTAAGGTTGCTTCTTCCTATACAACTTAATCATTTAATCCTTTTCCATCCAGAATTTGCGGCATCCATTTTTCAACCCTAGATACTCGAGTTTTGGATTGCTTGGGCTCATTAAAATGATGAAGGTATGCTCTTTGCCGCCCGGGCGTCAAAGCTTCAAAAGCAGTTTTTAAGGCGGGCATTTCATCGAGTTTATTTTGAAATTCATCAGGAATGATGAAATCTGTATTCTTTTTATATTCCACTTCAAAACCGGCTTTTTCAACTTCGATGGCTTCATAAATATAGTCTTTTATGATGCTTTCTTTTTCAATGATCTCTTGAATATTGGTGAACCGAATCTGGCGTGCTGCTTGTACATTCTCCGTTTGTTGAATTAGAATCCCGTGGGTATCCTTTAATAAGACACCTTTATGAAACAGCAGCGCAATATATTCTTTAAATCCATGGATTAAGACTATGTTCTTGCTCTCAAGTGTGTAACAAGGATGCATCCACTTAAAATCTTCAGTCAACTCACAGTCAAGAACGATAGTTCTCAAAGTCTCATATTCTTCTTGCCACTGTTTTACTTTCCTTATAAATCCATCTACTTTAGGATTCGTTTTGCTAGTTGTCATTAAGGAACACCCTTCTTCCTCGTAATAATATTAAGCTTTCTACTTACTTAGCTTGTCCCTTTTGCGGCCGATCTAATTGCATAGTTTGCATACAGACACTAGTAAAGATAACATTATATTAGATGTCTGTTATGGAAATGGCTAGTAAAACTTATGTTAGCGAGGTATTTTATGAATACGATTACTGTCGAATTAGTTGCAAGATTAATAAAAGAACAATTTCCCGAGTGGTCCGATTTAGAGATTAGACCTGTGAAATTCAGCGGGAATGATAATCGAACGTTTCATTTAGGTGAGCATATGAGCGTGAGGTTACCAAGTGCAGCAGCTTATGCTCCACAAGTGGAGAAAGAGCAACTATGGTTGCCCATATTAAGTAAAGAACTCACGTTACCTATTCAAATACCATTAGCCAAAGGGAAGCCTAACGAAGAATATCCATTGCCGTGGTCTATCAATAAGTGGGTAGAGGGTGAGACATTAACGTACCAAAATATTAATGATCTTAACCAGTTTGCAAGAGATTTGGGAGCATTTTTAATAGAATTACAATCTATTGATGCTAGTGGGGGACCTTTAGCAGGAGAACATAACTTCTATAGAGGTGGATCTTTAGCTGTATATGATGAAGAGTCTAGACATGCGATTGAGCATAATAAAGATATTTTTAAAGAAGATCTATTGAGAGAAATCTGGGAATTGGCATTAGATTCTAAATGGAATTCCAAGCCGGTTTGGGTTCATGGAGATATTGCGCCAGGGAATTTACTAGTTCAAGATGGAAAGCTGTGTGCAGTCATTGATTTCGGAATATTGGGTGTAGGAGATCCTGCTTGTGATGCGGCAATGGCTTGGACCTTTTTTGATGAGGATAGTAGAAAGGTATTTAAAGATGTATTACAGATGGATGAAGAGACTTGGAATAGAGCAAGAGGGTGGGCTTTATGGAAAGCGCTAATCACATATAATGGAAATAGATATTCTAAACCAAAGGTAGCGAGGGAATCCTTAAATATTATCAATCTAATAGCAGATGACTTCGAATTGTAGAAATTGCCCTACATAAAACGTGTAAACTGACCCATACTAGTTCATAAGTATGATAATTTATGAACATTTAGCGACTGACAACGATTATCATATTAGAATTATTATAAATAACTTGACAGGCCTTAATTTGGTTAATTATAATAATTACAAATAGTATTCAGAGTTGTGATGTTTGCAGATTTGAATATTGTATCCACAAAAATAAAACTTAAAGGAGATTTAAATAATATGTCACTTATCGGAACAGAAGTCCTACCATTCAAAGCAAGCGCATTTCAAGATGGGAAATTCATCGATGTATCAGAAGAAAACTTTAAAGGTAAATGGAGTGTAGTTTGCTTCTACCCAGCTGACTTTACATTCGTATGCCCAACTGAACTTGAAGATCTGCAGAATCAATATGAAACCCTGAAACAACTGGGTGTTGAAGTATATTCGGTTTCCACAGATACTCACTTTACACATAAAGCATGGCATGAAAGCTCTGCAGCCATTGGCAAAGTAAAATACATTATGATCGGCGATCCATCTCATGTAGTTTCCCGTAACTTTGATGTTCTGATCGAAGCTGACGGTCTTGCTGATCGTGGTACATTCATCATTGATCCAGACGGTGTTATCCAAACCGTTGAAATTAACGCTGGTGGTATTGGCCGCGATGCTAGTGCCCTTGTTAACAAAATCAAAGCAGCACAATATGTACGCAATCATCCAGGTGAAGTTTGCCCAGCGAAATGGTCCGAAGGTGCAGAAACTCTTAAACCAAGTCTCGATCTTGTAGGTAAGATTTAAGGAGCGAAAGCTAAATGAAATTAGATCAGGAAATTAAAGCTCAACTAGCACAATACCTAGAACTCTTGGAAGGCGACGTAGTACTGAAAATCAGTGCAGGCTCTGACGAAGCATCTCAAGAGATGGAAGCGCTGGTTGATGAAATTGCCAAAATGTCAGCTAGGATAATGGTAGAGAAGACCGAACTACCTAGAACCCCAAGCTTTAGTGTAAATCGTGTGGGCGAAGATACGGGTGTAACCTTTGCTGGAACTCCGCTAGGACATGAGTTTACTTCATTAGTGTTGGCTCTGTTGCAGGTTAGCGGAAGAGCTCCTAAGGTTGAACAAAGTGTCATTGATCAGATCAAAAGCATTAGCGGCGAATATAAGTTTGAAACTTATGTCAGCCTAAGCTGTCATAATTGCCCTGATGTTGTACAAGCACTGAACCTAATGAGTATCTTCAATCCTGGAATTACCCATACGATGATTGACGGCGGAGTATTCAAAGAAGAGGTAGAACGTAAAGAAATTATGTCTGTTCCAAGCGTCTACCTTAATGGTGAATTCTTCGAAAGTGGTCGTATGACGGTTGAAGAAATTCTAGCTAAAATGGGTAGTACTGTCGACGCATCAGAGTTTGACAATAAAGCTCCATATGATGTACTTGTTGTTGGCGGTGGCCCAGCAGGTGCAAGTGCAGCAATTTACGCGGCACGTAAAGGGATTCGCACAGGGATTGTCGCTGAACGCTTAGGTGGTCAGGTCAACGACACACTTGGCATTGAGAACTTCATTAGTGTAAATTACATTGAAGGTCCTCAGCTAGTGGCTAAACTCGAAGAGCAAGTGAAAGAGTACGGCATTGATGTGATGAAGTTACAGCGTACCACACGTTTAGATAAGAATGATTTGATTGAAGTTGAACTCGAGAACGGTGCTGTTCTAAAGAGTAAGACCGTCATTCTGTCGACAGGTGCTCGTTGGCGCAATATGGGTGTGCCTGGTGAAGCTGAATTCAAGAATAAAGGCGTAGCCTACTGCCCACACTGTGATGGTCCTTTGTTTGCAGGCAAAGATGTTGCCGTTGTCGGCGGCGGTAATTCAGGGATTGAAGCAGCTATTGACCTTGCGGGTATAGTGAAGCACGTAACGGTTCTGGAATTTGCTCCAGAGCTCAAAGCGGATGCTGTACTGCAAGACCGTCTCTACAGCCTACCTAACGTTACTGTGCTTAAGAACGTGCAAACGAAAGAAATTACCGGAACGGATAAGGTAGATGGTATTTCTTATATCGATCGTGCGACAGAAGAAACTCACCATATCGAATTGCAAGGTGTATTTGTACAGATCGGTCTGGTTCCGAACACAGATTGGTTAGGTGACATGGTTGAACGTACTCGCGTTGGCGAGATCGTTGTAGATAGCCATGGCGCTACCAACGTACCAGGAGTATTTGCTGCTGGCGATTGCACTAATAGTGCTTATAAGCAAATCATCATTTCGATGGGATCGGGTGCAACTGCAGCTTTAGGTGCATTTGATTATCTGATCCGTAACTAATCGATAATAATAGCAAAAGACCCAAAGCCCTCACTTTTCATAAAGTGGGGGCTTTTTTTGTATGCTATATGGTGTGAGAAAAAAGGGGTTTTGTAAACTTTTTTGGAGGATTTTATGAGGATTTCTCAGTTTAAGGGGATTACGAATCAAATGGCTACTTCGATAGAGAAGATAGCGGCTATCGGACAAGAGCAGGCAGCATCTGTTCAGCATACCTCTGCATTTATTGAGGAAATAAATTTAATGTCCCAAAAGCTTAACGAGTTTGCGAATAAATTGTAGCAGAAGGATCATTTCTTTTTTGCTGAAACAAAAGAATATTTTAAACGTATATTTAAATTCATGGATGGTATAGTAAGATAGTAGTTGAGTAATAAACTTAGGAGGAATAAATCATGCCAACGCCACACAATGCAGCACAAAATGGTGAAATCGCCAAAACAGTATTAATGCCAGGAGATCCGTTAAGAGCGAAGTATATCGCAGAAACCTATTTGGAGAACCCAACCCAATTTAATACGGTACGGAATATGTTTGGATATACAGGCACTTACAAAGGTAAAGAAGTGTCAGTAATGGGTTCGGGAATGGGAATGCCAAGTATCGGTATTTATTCTTATGAACTATACAAAAATTATGGTGTGGAAAACATCATTCGCATCGGTAGTGCAGGTGCCTACACAGATAAATTGAATTTATTTGACGTGGTGCTGGCAGATAGTGCGTGGAGTGAATCTACATACGCCTATGTCCAAAGCGGTGTAGAAGGAGACGTGCAGCTGCCAAGTAAAGAATTGAACGAAGTCATTGAAGCAGCGGCTAAACGTATTAACAAGCCACTTTTGACGGCGAGAATTCATTCCAGCGATGTATTCTATCATGAAGACAACGTGCCTGGTCACAATGAATTTTACAATGAACATGGCTGTGTATGTGTAGAAATGGAAAGCTATGCATTGTTCCATAATGCGAAAGTATTAGGTAAACAAGCGGCATGTATTCTTACCATTTCAGATTCATTAGTCACTCATGCGGTAACCACGGCAGAAGAAAGACAAAATTCTTTCAATAGCATGATGGAAGTTGCTCTAGAAGCAGCAATCTCTCTTTAAGATTAAGAAGTGAAAGATAAGCTAAAACATCTTTATACAGAAATTGTATAGAGATGTTTTTTTGTGTTTTTAAAATTCAGAAGAATTATATACTTCTAGCTGAAGCTATACTCTTAGGTTCGTTATTGACAAGAAGAAAAATCCAGATCATAATAACATATGAGCACTTGTTCATATGTTATTATGATCTGGAGCTTTTGAATACCACTGCGCGCGCATACAAATACTATCTTGCTGAAGGCAATTAGGAGGCAAATCATGAAGAACAAGAAGAATAATCACAATCATCAGGCAGAGCACGTACACGACCAACACTCCGATCACGATCACGGTGATCACAATCATTCCCATGCAGGACATGATCACTCCCATGGACCTCACGGTCATCATCATTTTGATCCTAGCGGAAACAAAAAGGGACTTATGATTGCATTAATAATTACGGTAGGAATTATGTTTTTGGAGTTTTTTGGCGGACTGCTTACCAACAGCTTAGCGCTACTATCGGACAGTGGGCATATGCTGAACGACGCGAGCTCCTTAGCATTAAGCCTAGTAGCAGTCTGGTTTGCAACTAAACCTGCCTCTCCCAATAAAACTTATGGATTTCATCGCTTTGAAATTCTAGCGGCACTATTGAACGGGGTCACGTTATTTGTAGTTGCTGGTTTTATCATCGTGGAAGCTTATGGACGATTCTTCGAGCCGCCTACGGTTGCAAGTGGTTCTATGATGCTGATCGCATGTATAGGACTTTTAGCCAATGTCGCTAGTGCTTGGTCTCTTATGAGAAAAGGGGATGTAAAGAATAACATTAACCTTCGCAGTGCTTATCTTCATGTGCTAGGCGATGCCTTAGGCTCGGTAGGAGCTATTGTTGCAGGTTTAGTTATGATGATTTTTGGCTGGTATATTGCCGACCCGATTATAAGTGTGCTAGTGGCTCTATTAATTCTTAGAGGCGCTTGGGGAATCATCAAACATACCGTTCATGTTCTTATGGAAGGCACACCGATTACAGTGAATCCATCTGAGGTGAAAGCAGTTCTAGAAAATATCGAGGGCGTTATAAATGTTCATGATCTTCATATTTGGACAATTACCTCGGGCCTTGATTCACTAAGCTGCCATCTCTTAATTAAAGATCAGGAAGATGATCAACGTATTTTGCAGCAAGCTATTCAGTTAATAGCGGAACGCTTCAAAATCCAGCATACTACTATTCAAATTGAGACATCGGTGATATCCCATGAAGTAATGAAAGTCTAAACGGTATTTTATATTTTGAATAGATTAGGGGGGCTATAGTATAATATAACTATATGGAAAGGAGTGATTGGTGCATGGAAGATCATACGCACGAGCAC
Source organism: Paenibacillus etheri (assembly GCF_001012825.1). Classification (GTDB taxonomy): domain Bacteria; phylum Bacillota; class Bacilli; order Paenibacillales; family Paenibacillaceae; genus Paenibacillus_AQ; species Paenibacillus_AQ etheri. The sequence continues at coordinate 128,093 of NZ_LCZJ02000034.1, read as the reverse complement.
GAATCATGTAGCACGGGTGAACGAAAGAGTCATCACTCTGAGAAAACAAAAAAAAACCTGGTTAGCCGGCTCAATAGAATTGAAGGGCAAGTTAGAGGGCTAAAGGGATTAATTGAAAAGGACACCTATTGTGATGATGTGCTGCACCAAATCTCTTCGGTCCAATCCGCTTTGAACGGTGTAGGTAAGCTTTTGTTAGAGCATCATATGAAGAGCTGTGTTGTGGAACGAATTCAAGATGGTGAAAATGAAGTGTTAGATGAGTTATTAATTACCATCAATAAATTAATCAAATAATCGATATTAGAAAGGATTCGTTGGAATCCTTTTTTATATAGATTCAAATATAGTATAGGGGGGTATACTAATATTGTTAGAAATTATACTGAAGGAGGGCGACTCATATGAATGTAGAGGTATTTACAACACCGACCTGTGAGGATTGCAGAAATTTTAAAAAGTTCTTAAGTGAGCATCATATTCCATTTACTGAATTTAATATTGCAGATCATCCTGACCATGCAGATACGCTGTTTAATCGAACTGGAAAAAGATTGGTTCCTACCATTTTCATTAACAATCAGGTATTCTTCGGATTTGTATTCAATCGTCAAGAAATTGAGAAACAGCTGCTTGTCTAATGTTCAGTTCCGGACAATTTCTCTGAGCATGATAAGTTAGCTCTCGATTGGGTATATATAGAGTAGGGGGCTATCCTAAACTTCATCTTGAGAGGAGCTTTATAATGTCACATCAAAACTACAAAGCGTGTATTGAAGAGTGTTTGAAATGTATGGTTGCTTGTAATCACTGTTACTCATCTTGCTTGGAGTAAGATCATGTAGGCATGATGAAGGAGTGTATTCGTCTGGATCGTGAATGTGCAGAAATATGCGGATTCACTGCGCATGCCCTGTCGATGAACAGTAAATATGCCAAAGCCTTATGTTTGGCTTGTGCTGAAGCTTGTGAAGCCTGCGGCAACGAATGTAACAAACATGACCATGATCATTGCCAGCAATGTGCAGAAGCATGTTTTGCCTGTGTGAAAATTTGCCGTGAAATGGCCGCTTAACATAGCGAAGAGTTCTTCAAATCTGATCAATGAAATGAAGGAGTTTTCTCAGAAACAGGATTTCTGTTACTGAGAAGGCTCCTTTTTAGGTGCATTTGAGTAGAGCTTGTCGCTTGACATAATATAGGGTGGGGGGGTATACTAACATCAAGAAGAGATGATAAGAAATCATCACAAAAGTGGAAGAGGTGTTTATATAATGACTACTGCTGCGGCGGGACAATCACAAACTTCATTACAAATCACGGGGATGACTTGTGCTGCTTGTGCAAACCGCATAGAAAAAGGCTTGAACAAGCTAGAAGGTGTAACAGAAGCCAACGTAAACTTTGCAATGGAAAGGGCTACAGTGACTTATGATCCGAACATAGTGGACGTAAGCAAGATGGAAGCAAGTATTCAGAAGCTTGGATACAGCACAGCTAAAGAAGCTGTAGATTTACAACTGGTAGGTATGACATGCGCTGCTTGTGCACTGAAAATTGAGAAGACTCTGAACAAGCTGCCTGGCGTAAGCACGGCCAATGTGAACTTTGCGATGGAAACAGCACATGTCGAATATAATCCCGTTGAAGTTTCTGTATCTGATATGCAGAAGCGGGTGGAGAAGCTTGGATACAAGGCTGTTCCCAAACAAGAGCAAGGTGACCCAGCGGAACAACGACAACAAGATTTATCCAAGCAAAAACGTAAGCTTCTGATCTCCGCGATTCTATCGTTTCCACTACTGTGGGCGATGGTGAGCCACTTTTCCTTTACTTCGTGGATATGGCTGCCTGATCTTTTTATGAATCCATGGTTCCAATTGATTTTGGCAACACCAGTTCAATTTTATATTGGTAAACAATTTTACATCGGTGCTTATAAAGCACTACGTAACGGCAGTGCGAACATGGATGTTCTAGTTTCACTTGGGACCTCAGCGGCCTTTTTTTACAGCCTGTATTTAACAATTGTTTGGGCTGTCGATGGTGGGAGCGCACATCATGGACCAGAAATGTATTATGAAACGAGTGCAGTATTGATCACCCTGGTTCTAATGGGGAAATTGTTCGAATCCTTGGCAAAAGGGCGGACCTCGGAAGCTATTAAATCCTTGATGGGACTGCAAGCCAAGACAGCCTTAGTTGTCCGCGATGGTGAAGAATTAAGCATTCCTGTAGAGGAAGTTATTACCGGTGATATAGTACTTGTTCGTCCAGGGAATAAAGTACCTGTGGATGGTGAAGTTCTGGAAGGGATCTCGTCGGTAGATGAATCCATGTTGACAGGCGAAAGCCTCCCTGTTGAAAAGAAAGCCGGAGATTCCGTCATTGGAGCGACGATTAATAAAAACGGTATGCTTCGAATCAAAGCAACAAAAGTAGGTAAAGAAACCGCTCTTGCGCAGATCATCAAAGTGGTAGAAGAAGCGCAGGGTTCAAAGGCTCCTATTCAACGGGTTGCTGACGTCATCTCCGGTATCTTTGTTCCTATCGTTGTTGGGATTGCCGTTATTGCATTCTTAGTGTGGTACTTCATCGTAACACCGGGTGATTTTGCAGGAGCCTTGGAAAAAGCAATCGCCATTCTGGTTATCGCTTGTCCTTGTGCTTTGGGTCTAGCTACGCCAACCTCCATTATGGCTGGTTCCGGACGTGCAGCTGAACTGGGAATCCTGTTCAAAGGCGGAGAGCATTTAGAGCAAACGCATAAAATTGACACGATCATCTTGGATAAAACAGGTACAGTGACAAAGGGCAAACCTGAGCTTACCGATATTTTGGTCGAAGGTAATGAGACAGAATTTCTTAGACTGGTGGGTGCAGCCGAGAAAAATTCTGAACATCCACTTGCAGAAGCTATTGTCGCAGGCATCTTGGAAAAAAATATTGAATTGCCAGGGACAGAGTCTTTTGAGGCTATACCGGGTTATGGGATCAAAGCTGTCGTGGAAGGCAAAGAGCTGTTAATTGGTACTCGGCGTCTCATGGACAAATACGGTGTAGAGGCAAGTCATGCTTATAACATCATGTCCACTTTAGAAGAATCAGGAAAAACAGCAATGCTTGTTGCTATAAATAAAGGGTACGTGGGTATGGTAGCTGTAGCGGATACTATTAAAGAAACCTCTCAGGCTGCTGTCAGTCGCTTGAAGGGAATGGGAATCCAGGTCATCATGATTACCGGAGATAACGAACGTACGGCAAAGGCGATTGCAGCCCAAGTTGGCATTGATCATGTACGCGCTGAAGTGCTTCCAGAAGGAAAAGCGGAGGAAGTGAAAAAATTACAAGCGCAAGGAAAGATAGTAGCCATGGTTGGCGATGGCATTAACGATGCTCCAGCCCTTGCTACGGCAAATATTGGAATGGCAATTGGTACCGGTACGGATGTGGCTATGGAAGCTGCAGATGTTACTTTAATGCGCGGCGATCTATCCAGTATTCCAGACGCCATCTACATGAGCCGTAAAACGATGACTAATATTAAACAAAATCTATTCTGGGCACTTGGCTACAACTCACTTGGCATTCCGATTGCAGCACTTGGTTTCTTAGCTCCATGGGTAGCGGGTGCGGCAATGGCTCTCAGTTCGGTTTCCGTTGTTCTTAATGCACTTCGTCTGCAACGTGTGAAGATCCGTAACTAAATCACTGAAGGAATGGAGACGAAGATAAGGATATGGGAGAGATAACGAAAATCGCAGTTGCGCCTTCAATTCAAGTTGGGGGAAGCCTGTTTACACCTGAGCAGCTTACTACAATAGGAGCTATTCTAGGGATGAATGCAAAAATTGAAATGACTTCTTTTAAACAGCTTTATTTGGAGGTGCCTCTTGAACAACGTGAAGTGATTGTGGAGCAACTTGAGCGTATAGGGTTAGAAGTATATCCAACGGGTTTTGTCACGAAAAGCCTGATTGCTTGTAATTTTTGTAAAGGGGCTGAGGAAGCAGGTCTGGCAGTTGCACAGAAGTTAAATCAGTCCATAGCAGGGATTGAAACACCTATGCCACTGAAGATTGGTTATGCGGGCTGTGCACTCGGAACAAGCGAGCCTTTGTTGAAAGACATTAGCGTTGTCAAAATGCGTAATACCTATGAGGTTTTTGTTGGAGGAGAACCTAAAGGTCTTAAGACTTCAATCGCACAATCCCTTAGATCAGGGCTGACTGAAGATCAACTCATTCCAGTGATTTTATCATTGATTAACTACTATAAGGCCAATGCCAAAGGGAAAGAGAAATTCAAGAAATTCATTGACCGGATGACGATAGAATTGCTGAAACAAGTTGTTGCTGTGTAGGATAAGGGTATAATTTTAAGAGGGGCTTCCTTTACAGGAGCTCCTCTTTTTTGTGTGATCTTAGAATAATGTACAAAATGCAAAGTTTGTAAAATTAATAACTATTTAAGTAAATAAAGTGTTAAAATTTATACAAATAATACCTTTATTATCAAGATAAATAGATGCCATAGGGGATGGCATGGAAGATGCGATGATCATTATATAAACAGTATGAGAGGGAAGTTGACCAAATTATGATCAATCTTAGTTCAGAGAGACAACAGCAAGTTAGCTATATTGGGATTACTGAGGCCGATTTAAATGTATTGAAAAGTAAGGAAAAAGAATTCAAGCAAATCGTAAGCTCCCTTGTAGATGAATTGTATAAGCAGATGATAGAGGAACCTGAGCTACTCCACATCATTGAACAGCACAGTACGCTTGATCGATTGAAGGAAACGCAGCAGTGGTATTTTTTATCCATGGCATCGGGTGTGATTGATGAAGCATTTATTGAAAGACGACTGCTTATAGGTAAAATTCACTCGCGTATTGGTCTGACAACGAATTGGTATTTGGGCACTTACATATTATATTTGGATCTCGCTACAGCTTATTTTGAACGGATATTGCCGATCGAGTGGAAACCCATCATTCATGCATTAACCAAGATGTTTAATCTGGATTCACAGTTGGTTCTCGAAGCCTACGAAGTCGATGAAAAAGCAAAAATAGAAAATTTATTGGAAAAGCAAAACCACTTGCTTACAGGTGTTAGTTCTGCGGTTCAAGAACTAGTATCTTTAATGGTTCAACTAAAAGATAGCAGTGAATCCATAGAGGAATTAGCTGGTAAGAATGCTGATTATCAAGAGAAAACACATCAAACTGTGTTATATCTCGATAAAGAGGTAGAGTCTATTCATCAAGTGGGTACAATGATTAGAGAAGTGGCTGATCATACGCATCTTTTGGGATTAAACGCGGCCATTGAAGCGGCAAGAGCAGGGGAGTACGGAAGAGGCTTTGAAGTCGTCGCGAATGAAGTACGAAAGCTAGCTCGTCGCTCTAAAGATTCAATAGGAACGATTGATGAGAAGCTGAACAATATCAACTATACACTGTCCAAGGTGAAAAAAGAATCGGAACACAATTCCATGTATTCCAGAGATCAGGTGAAGGGTTCTCAAGAGCTGGCTTCCTTCGTGAATCTGATTGAAAAAGTGACCGTCGAGTTAGAAAACTTGAAATAAACAGCAAGTGCTACATATTGCAGATCGTATTTTTAGGTCTCCATTTCTGGTACAAGGAGCGATGAGTGTGCCCATAGATCATCATAAACAAGATGCGGAAAATCCATCTAGAAAGATTGTGGCAGGTTTATTCATGTCGCTGGATGGAGTGGTAGACTCGCTTGAAGCCTCACCTAAGAAGTGGGGGAGCACTGAAATGAACGAGACGATTGCTGCAGGTGTCGCGCAGGCGGATACTGTACTGCTTGGACCACGTACTTACAAGATGTTAGCCCAGTTCTGGCAGCATCAAAGTGATGACCTCCCCATGGCAAGATTCCTGAACCATTCTACCAAGTATCTGGTCTCGAATACAATGATAGAGGATACACTCGAATGGCAACCTGCGACGTTGATTAAGGGCAAGATCTTCGAAGAAATTGTGAAGCTAAAGCAACAGCCTGGAAAGAATATTCAGATCCCTGGCAGTCCGAGATTAATTCGATCCTTATTACAAAATGGATTGTTAGATGAGCTTAGGCTTAATATTTGTCCCGTAGTCGTTGGCTCTGGAATGCGTCTTTTTGATGAGATCACGAATCAAGTCCCTCTTCATCTTGTGGACTCAAAAACTTACAGTAACGGTGTAGTAGGCTTAACGTATCGCATATAATCTCTTGAAATGAAACACTCCTTCAGAATATTCTGAGGAGTGTTTTTTTGTTTAGCAGTGCGGTTTAGACGTCAGTTTTGGATACACCGTTTAAGCTGGGGACATAATCGGCAGCTTTATCGATGTTTACCATCTGAGCCGCTTCATTAAAGTTATTGTTATTCTGTGCGTTATTTTTCTTACTTGGTTGATGTTTGCCCGGTTCACCTTTGGGACTGGCGTTATTTTTTGGCATGACATTCACCTCCATCTTCTCCCCATAGTATGAGAAGGTAGTTTGAATTTTATGCCAGCGAGGGGGTGATAAGGCGCACCACCGTAAAAGATTTGCGGTTTTAACGGCAGTAGTTTTCGGTGAAATGTCCTTATTGCCATTTTAGAATTGGATTATTATTGTGTGGGCAATGGCGCTTGGGATGCTGCTACTCCCAGAATCAGCACAGGATCTTCGTTCACGAATGAAGGAATATCATGCATGAAAGTATATTATTTCCTATTAAATTCATTTAAAATGGTAGAGGGTACATGATCTGAATTACAAATATGTATAATTTTGTTCTTCCGGGGGATTCAAATGAGAGTGAAACTCCGTTGTTTTTTCATATCAGGGTTACTTTGCGATTTTGCATTTCTTATCATTCATTTTGTGGGGACCATTCACTCACGGTTAACTTGGAAAAGGGTAAAGGGAGAAAAATAGAGGAGGCGATGACGATGATACGTATCTTGTTGGTTGATGATCATCCTTCAGTTGGAGAAGGAACCAAGAATATGATTGAGCAGGATGCTGATATGGAGGTAACCTTTGTTTTGTCAGCGATGGAAGCTTTCGATATGCTGGAGCAGCAAGGATTTGATGTGATCTTATGCGATCTTAATATGCCTACCATTAGCGGAGTTGAATTCACCAAAAGAGCTGTACAGCGTGATCCCGAATCTAAAGTGGTGATTTATACCGGATATGAAATCAGTGCGCATTATAACCTGTTGATGGAGTCGGGGGTCACAGGATTTATCTCCAAGACTGCTTCCAGAGAACAGTTATTAAATACTATTCGCTGCGCACTAAGAAATGAGGCTGTCATTCCAGTTTCTTTACTCAAGCAGCTACGCAGAAATGATATCAAGATACCCAATAACAATGATGATCAGTGCATGGAAGAAGTATCTATTAATCAAAAGGAACAAGAAATACTCCAAGAAGTTGCCGGTGGAAAAAGCAACAAAGACATAGCCAGCAAACTTTTAATGTCACAAAGGACTGTGGAGTATAGTCTGACGAGAATATTCGAGAAGCTGAGTGTACATTCCAGATCCGAAGCTATCGTGGAGGGAAAGCGGCTGGGACTTGTTAGAACGGAGCACTTTTGCTAATAGATAGTCTTGTTAAATTTACAATTTCGAAGATATGAAGGAGAGAACTCATTATGATCGACATGGACAAAATATATCTGATTACTGATATCCCAGGTTACTCCCCACAAATTAGTCATCTTTTATCCATGATGAACTACGCAAGACATACAACATTAGCGGCGGTTAAGGATCTAACTATAGATCAACTAGACTATTTATTGGATTCGGAGAGTAACTCTATTGGAGCATTATTATTACACTACGCTGCAGTAGAGTATGCGTATCAAGTTGCGACATTTGAGGGAAGAGATTTGTCTGAAGAAGAGTTAATGATATGGGGGCCGGCACTGAACTTAGGGGATGAAGGTCGAGTGATGATTAAAGGAAATGATCTTAACTATTATTTAGACCGTTTAAATGAAGTAAGAGAAAGAACGTATGCATTGTTCGCGACTGTGGATGATGACTGGTTATATGTAGAAGAAGCGTTCTGGTATAACAAACCTGCGAATCGTTATTTCATGTGGTTTCACGTATTTGAAGATGAAATTAATCATAGAGGTCAAATTAGGCTGATACGAAAAAGAGCGCTAGCTTAAAGAAAGGGGAGCATGAATGGAGTTCATAGAGAAGAGTATTAAGCCTTTATTTAAAAAGTATCCGTTGCTCTCGAAAGTTATCTTAGCAGTGCTAATCTTTGATATCGTTTATTACGCAGGAAAAGAAGTTGGGCGAATGGCTTATTATATGACTCACTAATTTCTTAAAGAGCAGGAGAAGACAACCTCAGTTATTGAAGGTTGTCTTTTTTTGCATGCGCACAGGAGGTCCTCCAGTTCATTATCAGTTCACATAAATTTGTTAGGATAGGAAACATCAAAGGAAGAGATAAAGAGCGTGACCCAGGAGAGGAAGAGATCGGAATGAAAATATTAGAGGTTAAGAATGTTAAAAAATCGTATACTTTGTATGGTAAGGAAAAGGTTCCAGTACTCCATGATGTGAATTTAAGCTTTGAGACAGGTGAATTTGTCTCCATCCTCGGTGAGTCTGGTTGCGGTAAATCCACACTGATGAATATCATTGGTGGAATGGACTCCGATTATGAGGGCGATGTCCTTGTTCGTGGGAAGAACCTAAGCAAGATGACCGAAAAGGAAATGGATGATTATCGCAAGAACAATATCGGCTTCGTATTTCAAAACTTCAATCTGATTCCCCATCTATCAGTCTTAGAGAATGTTACGGTTGCGATGCAGATGACGAATACAAGTGAGAAGGAACGTAATAAGCGTGCTATAGAGATTTTGACTGAAGTGGGATTAAAGGATCATCTGAAAAAACGTCCGAATCAACTGTCCGGTGGACAGAAGCAACGGGTATCCATTGCACGCGCATTATCGAATAATCCAGACATTATTTTGGCAGATGAACCTACGGGTGCGCTGGATAAAGATACAGGTGATCAAATCTTAGTTTTGTTGGACAGTATTGCGAAAAGAGGAATCTTGGTCATTACCGTGACCCACTCGCAAAAAGTAGCTGATTACGGTAGCCGTATCGTTAAGCTTGAAGAGGGATTGGTCAAAGACGATATTCATTTGAAGGAACGTTCCATGGCTATCTACGATGGGGGAGATGGTTCAGCCCGAAATCTCAGCTTAATGGCTTCTTTCAAAATGGCCCTTCAAAATATGAAGCTTAACGCCAAACGTAATGTATTGGTAGCATTGGGTGGATCGATAGGTATTTTGAGTGTACTCTTGATGCTTTCCTTAGGAAATGGGATCACGAGCTATATTAATAATGAAATTAATTCAAGTATGGACCCTTTGCTTGTGGACATCACTAAGCCAAATCCAGAAGCCAAGGACATGAAAGGTCCAGAAGCGATGATGCTACCAGGCGTCACGTTTACAAAGGCCGATGTGGAAACGATTCGTAACTTTCCAAATGTAGATCATGTAGAGACCATAACAACCATTTCAGGCAAATCTACTATGGTTTTTGGGGAACAAACGGGTAGTCTAACACAATTAACCACCTTAAACGATACGTTTGATAAAGCGACAATTAAAGCAGGGACTTTACCGAAAGAAAATGAAGTGTTATTACCAACGAAAATAGCGAGTCAATTAAGTGGAAATGACCAACCGAATGCCATGGTGGGGAAGTCTATTCATCTGTATATTAATGAAATGGATGCTCATCATAAACCGATCACGTTGGAAAAAGAAATTACGGTCTCTGGTGTTTATGAAGCCACTGATCCAAGAGCGCAAATGGCACCAACAGGATATATTCCAACACAGACACTGGAGCAAATGTATACCAATAAAGGGATCACCATTGGCCCGATTCAGGTTAATGCTTTTGCGACCGATATGAAATATGTGAATGATATTAATGCAGCTGCGGTTGATGCGGGCTTCTCGGGCTCCCAAACGGCATCTATCATGGAGCGTATCACGACTTATGTGGATATGGCTACGATCGTTCTATCTGGTATTGCAGGGATTTCACTCATCGTATCAGGGATTATGATATTGGTTGTGCTTTACATTAGTGTAGTGGAACGGACTAAGGAAATCGGGATCCTTCGGGCAATTGGCGCAAGAAAGAAAGATATCAAGCGTATATTCTTTTCCGAATCTGCATTATTAGGAATATTTAGTGGTGTTTTCGCGATAATCTTTGCAGCAGTTATTAGCTTTGGGTTAAATATACTTCTGGAAAATGCATTTGGAGTAAAGCTTATTAACCTATCTGGATCTTATATCGTATTCGGATTAGTTGTAAGTACAGGGATTAGTATTATTGCTGGTTTGATGCCTTCATCGAAGGCTGCTAAGCTCGATCCAATGGAATCTCTACGATACGAATAAATACGACTTTGGAAGGGATAATTGATGAATGAACACAATTCTAGTAGTTGATGATGATTCCCATATCCGTAAATTAATACGATTATATCTTGAAAAAGATCAATTTTCCGTAGTGGAAGCAGAAGATGGTCAAGTAGCTTTAGACATTCTAGCTCATACAAAAGTTGATTTAGCAATTGTGGATGTAATGATGCCGCATGTCGATGGGATTGAACTAACAGAAGATATTCGATCGTATATCGATATGCCGATTCTAATGGTTACAGCCAAAGGAGAGTCTAAGGATAAAGTAAGAGGATTTAATGCCGGGTCAGACGATTATTTAGTAAAACCGTTTGATCCCATAGAATTGGTTCTGCGTGTGAAATCATTATTAAAGAGATATCATGTGACCCCTTCAAATGTTATTCAATTAGGGGCAGTAACGATTGATCTAGGGAATTTAACGGTCGCTAATGCCGATCAAATGGTTGAATTGAAAAAGAAGGAATGTGAATTGTTATTTGCTTTGGCGGGTTCGCCAAGGCAAATCTTCACACGTACTCAGCTAATAGAAAATGTATGGGGAATGGATTATGAAGGTGATGAGCGGACGGTTGATGTGCATATCAAACGCTTAAGAGAACGTCTTGAGCCTATCCCTCAGTTCGTCATTTCTACAGTAAGAGGACTTGGTTATCGTTTGGAGCTAGTCTAGATGGTGAGAAAAAGTCTGCGTCTTCGAATCGTTGCTACATTTATTGGTATTGTTTTAACCAGTTTAATTATATCCTTTTTTCTTTTTATGCAGCTTTCAGAGAAGAATAATACCCCAAACCATATGTTCATTAGTATTGCTGAAGATATAGCCAAGGTGATAAATCTAATCGATGACCCGGAAAAAGTAAATGCGTTTCGAGATCTCCTTAATAGATTTAGTATAGATATGGCGATTGTTAGTGAGCCGAGTGACGCTGTCTTTTCGTTAGATAAGGAAAAAATGTCTACCTTATTCAATACAAACACAACGGATGCAGTTTTTCTATCTGGTAAGGGCGGACTTGCTATCGTAGGGATTCCCAAGATAGATGATGGGAAAGGTGTATTCATTATCAAAATTGATTTTTCATCGATTGTAAAAGGGTTGAGAATCACGCTCTTATTTACACTATTAGCTGTGCTAGTCATCGGAAGCTTGCTTATCCTGTTCATGTCCGGGTACATTGTGAAGCCGATCAAAAAGCTGACGGTTGCAGCTAAGGAAATGGCGTCAGGTAATTTATCTGTCCGACTGACTTATCGTAATAAAGATGAATTTGGTGAACTGATGGAGAGCTTTAATCGCATGGCTAGTGAGCTGCAAAAAATGGACTCTGTTCGTGACGATTTTGTCAGCAATGTTTCCCATGAAATGCAATCGCCACTTACTTCGATTAGAGGATTTACAAGAGCACTGCAAGATGGTGTCATTCCATTAGAAGAGCAAAAGGAGCATCTGGATATTATCTATGAAGAAACATTGCGTCTATCTAGGCTTAGTGATAACCTGCTCCGATTGGCATCACTCGATTCTGAGCACCATCCGGTCAATCTCACTACATTCCAATTAGACGAACAATTAAGAAGAACAATCGTATTGGCGGAACCACAGTGGGCACGAAAAGATATTATGATTGAATTGGATTTATTACCTTGCGAAGTGACGGTAGATAAAGATTTATTTGATCAGGTCTGGCAGAACTTAATAAATAATGCCATAAAATATACCGGGCAAGAGGGTACCATTCATGTTGAAATTGAGATGTCCGCGCAATTTGTAAAGGTATATATTAAAGATTCTGGAAAAGGTATACCTGAGGAAGCACTTCCGCTTATTTTTGATCGATTCTATATGGTGGAAAAAGCGCGGAGTAGCGCTCTTAAAGGGAATGGACTTGGACTTTCCATTGTGATGAAGATTCTAAAGATACATGATTGTAAAATTGAAGTGGAGAGTAAGGTCGGAGAAGGAACCCAGTTTATTGTAACAATCCCTAGAACCTAAACCACATATTAAACAAGCCAAAGTGATGTTTACAATGGCTTGTTTTTTTGTTTGAAATTATATTTTTGTTGTTTCCATGGTCTGAAAGATTTGCGGGTACATAAAACTCTTGCTTCTCAATAGCTAGATCATTACAATATAAGTATTCGCTTATATAAGGTGGGAAGGAGGAGAAGAAGGAATGCAGTCACTGACGGATATTGCTGATGACTTGAAGCTATTAGGAGACAAGACACGTCTGGCCATGCTTGCTCTTCTGAAGGAACGGGAATGGTGCGTGTGTGAATTTGTTGATATTTTTGATATATCCCAGCCGGCGATTAGTCAGCATTTACGGAAATTGAAGAGTAAAGGGATCGTAAGGGAAAGCAAACGAGGACAGTGGGTACATTATTCGTTAAATGTCGAGGATAAACCGCATCTTAAGGCTGTTCTTCAGGAGATGCCTAATTCTGAATCCATATTGGCTGCTCTGAACAAAGAAGTTAAAGCACCCTGCTGCGACTAAAATGTAGTTGTAGATTTTTTTAGACTATATATAACTATATAGTTATATGGTGATGTAGGATATATTCGTAGATTATAGGAGTGTTGAGAAAGATGTGGTTGTATAGTTCAGGGGGGATGGCGCAATGGCCATTCTAGCCATATTTATATTTATAGTAACTTTAATCTTTGTAATCTGGCAGCCTCGAAATTTATCGATTGGATGGTCAGCCTGCGGCGGGGCTATCATCGCTTTATTAGTTGGTGTCGTTAGCTTTAATGATGCGCTTGAAGTAACACAGATGGTGTGGAATGCTACTTTGGCGTTTGTTGCCATCATTTTAATTTCTTTGATTTTAGACAGTATTGGATTCTTTGAATGGGCTGCGTTACATATGGCGCGGGCGGCACGGGGGAACGGAACAAGAATGTTTGTGTATGTTATCGTTCTTGGTGCGTTGGTTTCAGCCTTTTTTGCAAATGATGGAGCAGCTCTTATTCTTACACCTATCGTGCTCGCGATGGTAAGGGCGCTAAATTTTGATGAAAGGAAAGTATTTCCGTTCATTATCGCCAGTGGTTTTATAGCGGATACTACCTCATTGCCGCTTGTGGTCAGCAATCTGGTGAATATCGTATCGGCCGACTTTTTTGGAATTACCTTTATGGAGTATGCAGGTAGGATGATTGTACCTACGCTATTCTCTTTGATGGCGAGTATCGTGGTGCTCTATATCTTTTTTCGCAAAAGTATTCCGAAGCAATTTAATGACTCCCAGCTAAAAGATCCGGAAGAGGCTATCAAAGATAAGAAATTGTTCCGTCTGTCATGGATTGTACTGGCTATTCTTTTAGTAGGGTATTTCATTAGTGGATTTTTGAATATTCCAGTATCAGTGATTGCGGGAATCATTGCAATTCTGTTCCTGCTCCTCGCTAGAAGAAGCCCTTACGTCAAGGTGAAAGAAGTGATTATAGGAGCACCTTGGGCGATTGTGTTCTTCTCCATTGGAATGTACGTCGTAGTATACGGACTTCGGAATGCGGGACTAACAGATTTACTCGCTAAGGCGATTGGGGTGATCGCTGATCAGGGCCTGTTTGCCGCAACCATGGGTATGGGCTTTATAGCTGCATTGATCTCATCATTGATGAATAATCTGCCTACTGTAATGATTGACGCACTCGCAATTGATGCAACGCATACAACCGGAATTATTAAAGAGGCTTTAATATATGCAAATGTTATAGGTTCGGATTTAGGGCCTAAAATCACCCCGATTGGTTCACTAGCGACACTGCTGTGGCTGCATGTGCTTTCGGCTAAAGGTGTGAAGATATCCTGGGGAACGTATTTTAAGACAGGGATTATATTGACTATCCCGACATTGTTTATTACGCTTCTAGGTCTTTATTTGTGGTTATTGGTTACCTAATTTGAAAAGGGGAAGATCATGATGAACAAGAAAACCATTTATTTTTTATGCACAGGAAACTCTTGCCGGAGTCAGATGGCTGAAGGCTGGGCGAAGCAATATTTAGGGGAAGAATGGAACGTGTATAGCGCTGGAATCGAAGCCCATGGTCTAAATCCAAAAGCTGTACAAGCCATGAGCGAAGTAGAAATTGATATCACCGGACAGACCTCGGACATGATTGATTCTAATCTGCTGAATAATGCTGATCTAGTCGTTACTTTATGCGGGGATGCTGCAGATAAATGTCCAATGACGCCTCCGAAGGTCAAACGGGAACACTGGGGCTTCGATGATCCGGCAAAAGCACAAGGGACCGATGAAGAGAAGTGGGCAGTGTTCCAGCGTGTGCGTGACCAGATTGGGGAAAGAATCAAACAATTTGCGGAGTCTGGCGAATAGTTATCAGGTGAAGTATCCTTATATTTCTCGCAAAAACGCCTCCGACGTTCCTAAAGGACGTCGGAGGCGTTTTTGCTTGGCTTAGGGTATTTCACTACGACAAGGTGTTCAGATCAGAGAAACTTCCATCGTCGAATACAAGCAGAAACTCACAGCCTTCTTCAAGACCTTGTATGTGGGGGATACCCGGGGGGAAATACCATAGGTCACTAGGTCCCACATCTGCTATGAAATTCCGACCATTTTGATCCACCGCAGTAATTCTAGCTCGACCTAACAGCATATAGGACCATTCTGCTTGTTGGTGCCAATGGAGTTCACGTACTCCACC
Source organism: Paenibacillus etheri (assembly GCF_001012825.1). Classification (GTDB taxonomy): domain Bacteria; phylum Bacillota; class Bacilli; order Paenibacillales; family Paenibacillaceae; genus Paenibacillus_AQ; species Paenibacillus_AQ etheri. The sequence continues at coordinate 112,885 of NZ_LCZJ02000034.1, read as the reverse complement.
TGGGGTTAGGCTCATGTTTACGCCAGCTAGTGTTGTGGCGATGGGGAGGTCTCTGACCGTCACCTCTCTCGACCAGCCACCATGATTAAGCTGCATATGCGCATCGGAGAAAGAGAATTTTAAATTAGGGACGAGACCGGCATCGGTCACAGGAGGGACAAACATGTCCGGATTCTCCAAATCCCGCATAATATCACGTGGTCCTTTATCTAATCCCCCTGCGCCATCGCTTCGAATGGGCTGGGGGATATTTGTCTTTCTTGGCGAATCCTGTCTTTTATGATGAATAGCAAAGGTGGAACAAGTTGACAGGGGCAAAGGGATCATTGATTATTACTTATATAGGTTAAGGTTCTAGACGGAGTAGAGAGGGAGAGAGGTTTAAGATGAATCATATTAAGGAGTCCTTACAACGATTAGGGAAAATAAGAGCTTATGTCATAGGTCTATTAGTGATCATGTTCGCCGCGGGTTCTGCGGTTACACCTACATCGGTGTCGGCGGCTGTTCAGTTGGGGACTCAGGTAATGCCACTGTCTTACGGAGGGTATTACGTCCTTTTTCCAGGTAAACTCGCTCCTTATTTTAAATCAGGTAAATTAATGGTGCCGATTCGGGCGTTCTCGAGTGCGATTGGTGCAGATTTGCTCTATGACGCATTAACGAATAGTGTTACGGTTTCGCTACTGGATCGATCGGTTGGGAAGATTAAAGCAGGGCAGCTAGAGGCAGAATTTAATGGGGAGACAGAAGATTCATTAGGGATCGCCCCAGAGATCAAGGATGGAATCCTGTTTGTTCCAGCATCCCCTATTCTAGAGGGGTTAAAGAAATTTCGCTGGGAAACTCAGTTCAATAACGTGAATAAATTAACCCTTGGCATTGGCGCTAGAAAAGGGGAGGAATGGGCGAAGCCTGAGGCTGATCGAGCGCTTGCCCCGTACCCAGTGGAAACGACAGCACATCCATATCCGTTATATCCGTGCACACTAACACAGACTCAATCTGGGAAAAAATACAAACTAACCTTAGGTGTGCAAAATACCTCCGGGTTCTTCATCCCTAAAGGGAATGCGGAACTGGAACTGGTGAGTGTGGACAGCAAAGGGAATTCTTATTACCAAACGTTAAAAGGACCTGATTCGTTAACCTCTAAGGCGGGATTATTGTCATTTTCCGTTTCCATTCCTGCAGAGGCTGAATACGTCATTTTCAGATCACGTACATTGAGAGCAGAATAAGTTATAGGTGTTCTAACAAGATATACAGAGAGCAGGTTAAGAAATAGATGACAGGTAACGAAGGGCAGCACTATCGCTTCAGTGAAGCACCCATTTGGGAATTGCAGCGGGCTTATTATGAAGAACAAGGATTAAAGGCTTGGAATAATGATCAAGTTCCGCAGTACATTACGAGTAATCCTATGATTGCGACAGCATATGCGGAAATGGTCTTTGGATTCCTGCAAGACCGGGCTGGACAAGGACATCTCTCTGAAACAGTCACTGTACTGGAATTGGGAGCGGGAGCGGGTCGATTAGCGTTCCATATCCTTAAGAAATTATGCGAAATCATAGATTACGCAGGAACTCCACTTCCTCCTTTTCGTTATGTGATGAGTGATTTACCCGCTAAAAATATAAGCAGCTGGCAGCAGCACCCAAGCTTAATTCCATTCGTAGAGCAGGGTATTCTGGATTTCGCACGTTTTGATGCTGTACAGGATACTGAACTTTACTTAGTACACGCTAAGCTCAGTATCAAGCCAGGTGATTTACAGCAGCCGCTGCTGCTTGTGGCGAATTATTTTTTTGACAGTATCCCGCAGGAATTGATTTATGTGGATGAAGGTAAAATATATGAATGTGAGGTATCGGTTCAGTATTCTGAGGATGTAGATTTGGACAACCCCTCAGATGTACTCGGCAAAATCATCCCACAGTATCATTATCGTCGTGCGACTAGTTATGAAGCGGAGACTTATCCCTATCATGACGTTATAGCGCTTTATCAGCAGAAGCTAGAGGATTCACATATACTCTTTCCGGTGGTGGGGCTCACTTGTCTGGAGCGGCTTGCGCGACTCTCTACAGAGGGATTCGTGCTGCTTACAGCGGATAAGGGAGATCACCGTATAGAGAATTGGGAATTTGCGGAGCCGCCTATGCTGATTCATCATGGTAGCTTCTCCTTAACGGCGAATTATCATGCGATTCAGCATACGCTCGAGCAAAAAGGGGCTCACTCCTTATTTACTGCTCATCATTATAAAAACTTGAACATCGGATGTATTCTTATGCTGGAAGCACCGATGAGCTACACGAACACACGGCTGGGTTATAAGCGGTTTATAGAGCGTTTTGGTCCGGATGATTTCTTCAGTATGAAGGAATGGATGGATCAGCAATTGGATACGATGGGGCTGCAGCAAATTTTGGCCTTTTGGCGCTTAGGTGGGTACGATGCAGAATGGTTTATCCATAGCGCTGAACAGATTTCGGAGCTATTACTGGGTGCCAGTGACGAAGAAATGCTGGATCTTCAGCGAGGTATACAGTTCATGTGGACAGGTTATTATCCGATGGAACAGAGCTATGACCTTTCACTGGATGCTGGGTTACTGCTGTATGAAATGGATAAGTTCGAGGAAGCATTAGTCTACTTAGAACGGTCTATGCATGCCAATGCGGAAGAACCATTAGCATCGGTGCTATATAGCATGGCGATTTGTAACTATGAGCTTGGAGCTGAAGGGGCTGCACTAGAATACGCGCGTAGGGCTTTGGCTGTAGAGCCGGATAATGAAGTGGTGCTGGAACTGATAACGGCTCTGAGCGAGGAATAGAGCATACGTCTGACTGGAGTATAAGCACCATTTACACAGGACCATCTATTTGTTATTCTATACAAAATAATCAAACGCGATGACGAGAAGAGTAAATGGAATCATTCCTTCACAGAGAGCCCTGGATGATGAGAATAGGGTAAGGGGGATTTTATCGAAACAAGCCTCTGAGCGGCATATCGGAACCGATCGACGGGGATGGTATGACGGGAGCTCCTGTTATAGAGCTAGAGTATAAGCACTGCGCAAGCTGCGATGCCGTACTTGATGAGATTAATATGGCGACGTATTAATGAACCTGGGGTGGTACCGCGAGAATTTCGTCCCCAAGACCATAAGTCTTGGAGGTGAGGTTCTTTTTATTTTACAGAGGCGGATATCACTTATAAACAGGAGGTAATACCAATGAACAAGGAACCGGAAATATTAGCAGAGAGTTACATCGACAGATTGATTCAAGAAGAGCTGGAAGCTGGGACTTACAGTAGAGATATTTGCACGAGATTCCCACCGGAGCCTAACGGGTATCTGCATATTGGCAGTGCGTATGCTATTCACACGAACTATACGACTGCGAAAAAGTATGGCGGGAAGTTCCATTTGCGCTTTGATGACACCAATCCTTTAAAAGAGGATCTGGAGTATGTAAATGCTATTCGCGAAGATATGCTATGGATGGGCTACTCGCCGGACCATATTTTTTATGGATCAGACTATTCGGAAAAAATATACAATAGCGCAGTCACATTAATCCGAAAAGGAAAAGCGTATGTCTGTGATTTATCACCTGAAGAGGTGTCAGCTTATAGAGGAACGCTTACGGAGCCGGGAAAGAACAGCCCTTATCGGGAGCGTTCTGTGGAAGAGAATTTGAAGTTATTCACGGAGATGAGGAATGGAGCCTATCCGACGGGAGCCAGAGTATTGCGGGCTAAAATAGATATGAGCTCACCTAATATTAACTTGCGTGATCCGGTGATATTTAGAATCATCCATGCAGAGCATTATAGAATGGGTAACGATTGGTGCATCTATCCGATGTATGATTTTGCCCATCCGATACAAGATGCTATCGAAGGCATTACGCATTCCTTATGCTCAATTGAGTTCAAGGATCACCGACCACTGTATGAGTGGGTGTTGAATGAACTAGATACCCTTGAGGCTCCTAAGCAAAGGGAGTTTGGACGAGTAAATATCACTGGCGTCGTCACTAGTAAGCGGTATATCAGACAACTGGTTACCGGACAATATGTGGATGGATGGGATGATCCAAGACTTCCAACGCTTCGCGGACTGCGGAGAAGAGGTTTCACACCTGAAAGTATTCGGAATTTTGTGAAGGAAATTGGATTTGTCAGAAATAGCACCATTGTGGATATTGCCATGTTAGAGCATGCGCTCAGACAAGATTTGAAGGCGAAAGCAACTAGCGTGATGGCTGTTCTCAAGCCTTTAAAGGTGGTTATTACTAACTATCCTGAGGATCAAAGCGAATGGCTGACGATTGAGAATAATAGTGAGGATAAGACGCTGGGAGAAAGAGAAGTTCCTTTTTCACGGACGCTGTATATTGAACAAGAGGACTTCATGGAGGAGCCACCCAAAGGTTATCACAGGCTGACTATAGGGAATGAGGTAAGGTTAAAGGGCGCCTATTTCATTAAGTGCAATGAAGTGATCAAGGACGAAGCAACCGGAGAAGTTATAGAGCTTCGCTGCACCTATGATCCGAGAACGAAGAGTGGAAGTGGGTTTAATGAACGTAAGGTTAAAGCGACCATCCACTGGGTATCTGCAAAACACGCAATCAAGGCGGAAGTTCATCTATATGAGCGATTGCTAAAAGATAACGACGGTCCTAAAGAAGACGATGAACGCTGGGATGCGTATCTTAATCCGGATTCCTTAACAATTTTGAAGGATTGTTTGTTAGAGCCTTCCATGGAAAGTGCGCTTCCAGAACATAAATTTCAATTCATCCGGCATGGATTCTTCTGTGTGGATAAGAAATATACCACAGCAGATAAGCTGGTACTGAACCGAATTGTGCCGCTGAAGGATACATGGAAGAAGAATTCGTAATCGCCAGCACATCCTTTCTCCATAACTTTTCTTTATGATAAAGAGGTCATAATGAAATTCTAGGAGGTTAAGCTATGAATTGGTCTTGGTTAATCACATTGATCTGCCCTTTAATGATGTTATTTATGATGTTCGGACTGGGTGGGAAACACGGACACGGTCATGGTCATGGGTCGAGAAAGCAAGCGTCACCTGACTATCAGGAGCTTCAGAAAGAATTGAATGAGCTGAAAATACAGAATGAACAAATGAGAAGGGATATTCAAAGTCTCACAACATAAGAAATTAGAAGTAATTGGCTTAAGCCGGGCGAAGATCGGGTAATTCCTGATGTCGTCCGGTTTTTTTGTCGATCAGTAGTGTGCAAGCAAATGAAAATTTCTCATGAAACATATTTACATTTTTCAGAAATGAGCATATACTTTAAATATAAGTTGCACAGAGGAAACTTTCGTGTATATAGACAACTTTTTCGGGCAAGAGGAGGAATTAACATGCTAGAACAAACTTTAGTAGAAACACCACATATAAAACAACATAAGAACTCCATTTCAGCGCAAGCCGTTCTTAATGGGGAGACCAAAGGAATTAAAAGATTACTCCCATTTTTAGGTCCAGCGTTTATCGCTGCGGTTGCTTATCTGGATCCGGGTAATTTTGCGACCAACATTACGGCGGGTTCAAAATACGGCTATCTCTTATTATGGGTAATTGTGGCCTCGAACTTAATGGCTGTTCTTATTCAGGCATTGTCGGCCAAGCTTGGTATTGCTACCGGGAAGAACCTGCCGGAGATTGCTCATGATCGTTTCCCGAAGAGTGTATCGATCTTCTTATGGATTCAAAGTGAACTGGTGATAATAGCTACGGATCTGGCGGAGTTTATCGGGGCAGCATTAGGACTTTATCTATTGTTTGATATCCCTATGCTGCCTGCAGCAATGATTACTGCCGTTGGTTCTTTTGCTATCTTAGAGCTTCAGCGCCGGGGATACCGCTCACTTGAGGCCGGAATTGCTGCAATGATTCTTATCGTCGTTTTAGCATTCGCCTTTCAAGTTATTGTAGCTAAACCGGATATGGGCGCGGTTGCTGTAGGCATGTTCACACCTAAGTTTGAAGGGGTGGACAGCATCCTTTTGGCCGCAGGAATTCTAGGCGCTACAGTGATGCCGCATGCGATTTATTTACATTCATCACTTACTCAGAACCGCATCGTAGGGGTGAATGAAGCGGAGAAGAAACAGATCTTTAAATTGGAATTCATAGATATTATTATTGCGATGATTATTGCAGGCGCGGTTAATCTGGCGATGGTTATTGTCTCCGCGGCATTGTTTTTCAAAAATGGTCTCGTGGTTGAGGACTTGGATGTTGCGTTTCAGCAATTTAGCCATTTAGCTGGACCGGTAACGGCGATCTCGTTTGGCTTAGGATTACTCATCGCGGGATTATCGAGCTCATCGGTAGGAACTATGGCTGGTGATGTGGTGATGCAAGGCTTCATCAACAAAAGAATTAACCTGTACTTACGCCGTGCGATTACGATTATTCCACCTTTGGCTATCATTGGCTTTGGTGTAAATCCAACGAAGGCGCTCGTTATCAGTCAGGTGATCTTGTCCTTTGGGATTGCATTTGCCCTGGTACCACTGGTTATGTTTACAAGTAATCGTCAGATTATGGGCGGGTTAGTGAATCGTAAGATGACAGCTGCTCTTGGGTGGATCATCTCCGGTCTCGTTGTATCGTTAAACTTATTTTTGGTATATCAAATATTTGTATAAGCAGGCAGTTAAAAAGCCTGGCTCACGGATCTCCTCAGGTCAGACTTGGAGGATACCTTGGGTCGGGCTTTTATTCTTGACGGATCCTGTTTTATTTAAAATAATCTGCTACACCATCGGCGATCGCTTTAGCAGCTTTTTTCTGATAAGAGGATTTGCGGACCATAGACTCATCTGTAGGATTGGTAAGGAATCCGAGTTCAACTAAGGTAGCTGGAATTCGATTCTCCCTCAGGATGTGATAATCGCCAAAGGACAACCCGTTACTCTTTAGACCGATACCTTGTCCCAGCCGGGATTCAATTGCCCGTGCCAGCTTAAGATCATCAGATTCGGAGTAAAAGAAGGTCAGTGTCCCGGAAACTTTTTTCGGAGAGGAATTATAATGAATGCTTACAAAAGCATCTGCACGCAGAGCCTCACTCATCTGAACCCGCCTAGCAAGTGTAGGTTTCTGATCCCCCCGGGTACGTGTCATCTCGACCCGTGCACCTTTAGCTAAAAGGGCATCGCGGAGATAAAGTGCGGTATGCAGATTCAAATCCTTTTCCATGGTGTTATATGTAGTGCCGAGCATCCCCGGATCACTGCCTCCATGACCGGGATCTACGACGATTAATTTTCCTCGTAAATTACCAGTGCGCGAAACGGTGCTTGTAGTGCTTGTGCTGCTTGGCGTGGCTCCAGTTCGGATATATTGTGCCGCGACCCAACCGATCTCACCGCTAGCTGTCCGAATTCGTATCCAATCATTCTGACGAAGGAGGAGAGCGACGGTATCCTTAGCCTTTAAAGACCCGAGTACCTTATATTGTGTTCCTGGACCGCTTCGGATGCGCAATGAATCTGCCGTAACTGTAGCCTTAGTGGTGCTACCCGAAGCGCTGGTTGAGGTGGAGGAAGTAGTGCTGGCTTTGGAAGAAAAAGATGATCCAGAAGCGCCAGTTTGCTTAGCGCTATTGTTCACCTTTTTAAGGTAATAGCCAGCTACCCAACCAGAAGTGTTCCCGGTCTTAACCTTTAGCCACCCATGCTGCTCATCGGTCACAGTTACCCTTGCTCCGTTCTTAATAGATCCTACAACAGTTGCATTCTTCGCCGGCTCATTGCGTACATTTAAAGAGTTCGCGTATACCTGAGCGGTATAACTCCCCGCTGATGTTTTGGCTTCAGCAGACTGTGGCGCTGCTATACCCAAAAGGCAAGCTGTGAGCAATGTGACACCTATCATTTTATTCATAGTATCCTCGCTTTTTCAAAGTAGTCGTAATTTTTTACCCACTTTACGAGGTTTAGAATAATGTTTTTAGATATTTTTGAGAACTTGGCCTCTATTCCGGTGGTCTAAACACTTGTATAATTATTACATATCGGGAAGGATGAAGGAGTGCTGCCGTGAATAAACCAAAGCTATTCATTGGATCTTCCAGGGAATCCATACGTTATGCAAGAGCGATTCATGAGCAGCTGAAGAGGGATGCTGAAGTACATCCTTGGTATGCCAATGCCTTTCGCGCGAATGAATACACGATGGAGGCACTGGAGAGAAATTTGGATGAGAGCGATTTTGCCGTATTTGTGTTCTCACCAGATGATGTTGCCAAAATACGCGGTAAATTTTATTATGTTACTCGTGATAATACAGGGTTTGAAATGGGTTTGTTTTGGGCTAGATTACGGCGTAATCGCGTCTTTTGCTTAGTGCCGGATCAGGTGACAGCCCGCGGCGATTTAATCCCTGGAGAGAATGTTGAAGAATATCATCTGTTGTCCGATCTGTCGGGAATTACAGCTTTAGAGTATGAGATGCATCATGATAATCCTACGGCTGCTGTGGATGTGAGCTGTGGTAAGATTATTGATAGTGTTCAGGGGCTTGGGAGATTCCGTGACCCGGTGAAAGATTTAGAGCAGCTAAAGATGGAATTAAGGCGGAAAGAAAGTATCCTTCATTTTTTTTGGCAATATAATAGTAATGTGGCTATCTCTGAGGATGGAGAGAAGTATCACGCACTCAGTGAGGCGATCCGCAATTCCTTTTTACCTCCGAAGCATTGTCGAGTGATCGGTGCTGCAATCTGGCAGGCTCAAGAGAAGGAACAGCTTGTTCAGGTGGGTGGGAATGTCGGGCGTGGTCACTCCTATTCTTTGACTGTAACGAAAGGAAATGAGAAGCAGCCTAGTGTGGTTGATGCATTTTTATCGAGCAAATGGACTTTTTTTCAACGCACGGAAGTTGCGGAGGTATATATCCTATGCTATCCTCTAGGTAAGAAGTATGTTCTTTCCGTACACTTTTCAGGGAGTGATGGATTATCTGCGGATAATCTTAAGGCGGTAGTTGGGAATAATCAGGATTTATTCCGTACCATCAATCATTTAGTAGGGGAGGATTCAGCATGAAGCGAATAAAGGGTATTAACAACTTATCGGGTGCTGTTCTCCGCTCTGCAAGTGGTGGAAGCAGGAGTGCAGAAGATAATAAGAGTACCACAAGCAAAACAGGGTCGAGTCATTCCGCTCAACAACCAGCTTCAGCACAAATTTATACTGCGCCTTCTTTAGATGGCGGAGATGATGAATATAAGAAGCTTATTAGCGGGAAGGTAGACAATAATAAACCATCCTTTGCGTAACAAGCATAAGTGGCTGTCTCAAAAGTAGTGATCTACTTATGGGCAGCTTCTTTTTTTAGAGTAATTAGGGTAAAGCTCCCTGAAAATCGAGAGAATATCTATATTTAGCACGAAATTGGGATCAACGCAGCCTTGTGAAGATGCTCTACATAACGTGCTGCAGCAAGTCACAATGAAGCAAAACACAAAGCAGCGCTTCTCCACGAACGGGAGAAGCGCTGCTTTGCTTACTGGGACAGCCTTCAGTTTTATCGGTTGCTCTTCTTGGCAATCTCGCGTCGTACGACAGGGGCAACCTCTGTTGCCAATAGTTCAATAGCCTTAGCTACCTTGGCGTAAGGAAGGCCGCCGATGTCGAGCTGAGTCATAAAGCGGCTATGGCCGAATAGCTCATGCTGATAGAGAATTTTTTCGATAATTTGCTGCGGGCTACCCACAGCCATTGTGTTATCAGGAGATACATATTGCCCAAAGTCGTCATGAGAGACTTTGTATTCTTGTCCAGGTTTTGGGCTGATGGAATTACGATAACTATAGTAGTAAGGATAATATTCATCGAGCGCCTGCTGTGAGGTTTCGGCAATGTAGCCATGGCTAGTAATCGCAATCTTTAAAGCTTCAGGTGCATGCCCAGCCTGAATTCCAGCGCGTCGATAAGTTGCGGCAAGCTCTTGGAAGGGTTCTGGACTACCGCTAAGAATGGCGATGGCCATTCCAGTTCCGAGTACGCCAGCTTTCTCCGCGCTTTCAGGAGAACCTCCTACGCCAATCCATACCGGAAGGCTTTGTTGAAGAGGGCGTGGAGCAATCTCAGAATCCTTCAGGGATGAACGGAAGGAACCCTCCCAGTTCATAATTTCATGCTTATTAAGCTCGAGAAGCAGATTGATATTCTCGGCGAATAGTCGATGATAGTCTTCAAGTTCATACCCGAAGAGTGGAAAAGATTCCACAAAAGCCCCACGTCCAGCAATAATCTCTGCACGGCCATTCGACAATAAATCAAGTGTGGCGAAATCCTCGAACACACGGACGGGATCAATGGTACTTAATACGGTAGTGGCGCTCGTCAGCTTAATTCTACGGGTAACCTGAGAGATGGCTGCCAGAACGACTGGAACCGAAGATATCGCAAAATCAAGTCGGTGATGCTCACCTACACCGAACACATCAAGCCCCGCCTCATCCGCCAACTTGGCCGCAGCTATAACTTCGTCCAACCGTTGTTTCGGGCTGATCTTATCACCGGTATGACAATCAGCTACTATGTCTCCTAGGGTGTAGATACCGAATTCAAAATCGGATGCTGGTGCTGTGTTTACCTCGTTACTCATGATCGCAAACCCCTTGTTATTTATATATTTGATAAAGCTTGTTCGTTTATGGAAGAATGTGATTATTATAACACAATGACTTACAAATTGTAAGTTTATGAGTAAATGTTTTGATTTCTGCTTTTACTAATGGCAAAATGAGGAATAATAATCCATGTTTTTACAACATGCTCGTCAATAGTATTATATTTAATTTTGAGAATCTATCCAATGGAGGCATTAATAACAGGAGGCGTGTGGTGGTGAGAGGAATATTGTTGAAATCATATCTTCGTACTGCGGTTATTGGTTTAGGGGTATTGCTTATGGTAAATCCGGTACAAGTTGCTGCGGTTGATTCACACACCTCGTATATAGGTTCGAATATTGATGATTATTATGCAAACCTGCCTGCTGCAAAGGTTGAGTGGTCAACCACAATGGATGTACCAGCTTTAGAAAATGTACCGACGGATTACCTCATGAGTAATAAGGGAGTCGTTGCAGTCGGCGCAGGTAAGGCTTTTATACTTCAAAAGGGCCAACTGTTAGCTATTAACGTTCAGACCGGTAAAGTAGCGTGGAAATACGGTTCTAAATTAAAGATGCCGCTTCTGTATCAAGACGGTGTGACTTATGTGACTTCGGAAGCGGGTACAATCTATGCAGTTAATGCAGCTACTGGTAAAAATAAATGGAGCTCATCAGCGAATAGTAAAGGTTCCACCCAATTGGTTATTGATAAAGATCAGCTATTTGCCGCCAATGGTGATATCGAGGCCTACAGTCTGAAGGATGGCAAGTTGCAGTGGCGCGATGATTTTGGCGAGCAGCTGTTTGAACCGTTCATGGTTGAGGGGGATCTAGTATTAGCTCAAAACTCAGTATCTGGAGCTTATACGTATAACATCTTGCATGCGTTTGATCGAACAACGGGTAAGGAGCTTTGGAATAGTGGTAATCATAGTCTTCCCATTGCAGCAGATAGTAGTACGCTTATCTCACAACGGGAAGCAACCTTAGTAGATCTTCTTCCTCTGACGACACTGGATCATCTGGATGTGAAGAAAGGTAAGCTTGTAAAGTCTGTAGAGTATAACCCTAATAATATAGACCCTAATAATCCGGCACCAAATGAAGAATATATGACTAGCGGAGGTAGAGCCTGGATCATTGGGGATAGAATATATATTGGGGGACAAAAAGGAGTGTTTGGCTACCCAGTCAATGTTGATCCTGCTACCGTAACACGAGATAATTATTCCTTCGCGTCTATTGGAGCTAAGCTGTCCTACGCGGCGGGGCCTTACGACGGAAGAATCCTCTTCAGCAACGAACAGAGCATCTATGGCGTTAAAATCTCTAATAAATCTGTGTTCCAGTACAGTGGAATCAGCAATCCAATTGCCCGCTTTGATCTGCTCGGACATGGCATGTATGTAGCCCAGACTGACGGCAAATTAATCGCGATAGATTTGATTTCCGCAAAACCGATTGTGCAGCTCAAAACATCGGATAGAGTATTTGGACCAACCTTGCTGGAAAGCGGTATGATCATTGTGCAGAGCAAAGGAAAGTTAACTGCTTTCAAGGAGCCTCAGGCTCTAAAGATGAAATAATATTTAACACCTAAGCGGCTCGCCGAAGAATATTCGGTGGGGTCGTTTTCTTTGAATTGGACTCTAAAATCCCAGTGCGAAAAAAAAATCTATTTTATGATAAATAGGTTATATAATGAGTAGGTTATACATTAACGAAATTAAAGAGAAGGACCGGGGGATATCATGGAACAGCAAGCGATTTGGGCGATAGGTATTTTTCTACTGATTTATGGACTGATTATTTCTGAGAAAATTCACCGTACAATCTTAGCGATGTTAGGCGCTATTGTTATGGTGGCGATGGGCATTGTAGATCAGGAGACGGCACTGCATCATATTGATTTTAATACTCTTGGACTACTTGTAGGGATGATGATGATTGTAGGGATTACTGCTGAGACAGGACTCTTTAAATATGCGGCTGTGAAATCAGCTAAGTTAGCGAAAGGAAAGCCTAGACGGATACTGATTGCCTTGTTTGTTATTACTGCACTCGCTTCAGCTTTCTTGGACAATGTTACAACAGTGCTGCTAATGGTACCCGTTACCTTCAGTATTACAAGGCAACTGCGCATAAATCCGCTGCCTTTTTTGATGTCACAAATTATTGCATCAAACGTCGGCGGAACGGCAACATTGATCGGAGATCCGCCTAATATTATGATTGGCAGTGCTGTGAAAGAGCTAACGTTTATGTCTTTTATCAACAATCTGGCACCCGTGATTATCATCATTATGTTAGCGTATATCCCGCTTTTACTACTGATGTTTAGTAAGCAAATTAAATCTACACCGGAATTGCAGCAGAGCATCATGGACATGGATGAGAAGGCAATGATTACAGATCATAAGCTGCTGCGAAAATGTTTGATTGTACTTGGAATTACGATTACGGGCTTCTTTTTACATCAGGCGTTACATTTGGAGTCAGCGACGGTTGCCTTAGCAGGGGCTTTTTTACTGCTCTTATTAACCGGAGGAGAACACATGCTGGAAAAAGCTTTTCACAGCGTGGAATGGATTACGATCTTCTTTTTTATCGGACTGTTTGTTTTGGTATCAGGACTCGTCGAGACAGGTGTCATCGCGGAGCTGGCTGCCAAAGCGATTGATTTAACTGGTGGGGATGTGCTTATGAGCTCGATGATGATCTTATGGGTCAGTGCAATTGCTTCTGCGTTTCTTGATAATATCCCTTTTGTAGCAACGATGATTCCTTTGATTCAGGAGATGGGGCAGATGGGGATCACTAATTTGGAGCCCCTCTGGTGGAGTTTGGCCTTGGGTGCTTGCTTGGGTGGCAACGGGACATTGATAGGTGCAAGTGCCAATCTGATCGTTGCTGGTCTAGCTGGAAAAGAGGGCTACCCGATTTCGTTCATGAAGTACTTGAAGGTGGGCTTCCCTTTAATGCTACTGTCCATTGTGATCTCAAGCATATATTTATATTTAAGATATCTGATGTGAACAAGTGTGTCTGAAATAAGTTTTATTGTTGACAGCTTTTCAAATGGATGATATTTTAAATATTATAATTCCAATTGATTTACTTTGAATAAATTTACCGACTGTTCCTACAGAGGTATTGCGAATGTAAAAGCGCAGTACTTCTGTTTTTTTTTGTGAATATAAGGACGCCGAAGGTGTTTATACTTGACTCAAACTAGAAGGAGGGGTCACGGTGGAAGAAGCATTGCTATCTATTTCAAATCTAAATAAACGTTTTGAGTCTACCGGAGGGCATGTTCAGGCACTGTATAATGTTGATCTCCATGTGCAAGAGGGGGAATTCATTACAGTGATCGGTCCCAGTGGTTGTGGTAAAAGCACGCTGCTGCGCATCGTGGCCGGTTTGGACAATGGCTATACGGGGAGCGTTACCTTAGGAGGGACGGAGATCGGGGGTCCCGGAATCGATAAGGGGTTTATTTTTCAAGAGCATCGTCTCTTTCCTTGGCTCACCGTAGAGAAGAATATCGCTTCCGATTTGCCGCTAGGCAACAAGGAAATTAGACGTAAGGTCGATGAGTTGATTAATCTCGTCAAGTTAAATGGATTTGAGAAATCCTATCCCCGGGAGCTATCGGGTGGGATGGCCCAACGGGTGGCGATAGCCCGTGCACTACTACGAAATCCCAAAATCCTGCTGCTGGATGAACCGTTTGGTGCACTGGATGCTTTCACTAGAGCACATATGCAGACGGTACTGCTGGACATTTGGCGTGCTAACAAAACAACCATGATTTTTGTAACGCATGATATTGATGAGGCTGTATTCCTAGGCAATCGGGTAGTGATTCTAGAACCGCGCCCCGGGAAAATACGTAAGATTGTGCCGGTTGATTTACCTTATCCACGAAAAAAAACAACGTCTTCCTTTCAAGAGCTACGCCTGAAGGTATTGAATTATTTTGAAAAAGTAGATGAGCTTGAACTTATAGATGGGGCAGGAATATAAATATGTCGACCATATCAATGGAGACCTCCGGAATTGTTCAATATTCGAGGGTCTCTTTTTGTTATTTAAAGAGATTGAAAAGCTAAAAAAGGTGGGGGCAGAGCATGACAAATCAGGCTATGGCCGTAAGAACTTCCGGACGCCCCGGAAAGGTAACAACATTAGGACTGGGCCTTCTGCTGCCGGGAACTGTGCTGATTCTGTGGCAGACCCTTGGACACTATGGAGAAATCTCAGAGATGCTGTTCCCGACACCGTATACGATTGCGGAATCATTTGTAACCTTGGCCGCTTCAGGGGATTTATGGCCGAACTTTAGGATCAGCTTGGTCAGAGCCCTTTCCGGATTCCTGCTCGGTGGCGGACTTGGTCTTCTGTTAGGCATTCTCGTTGGACTGTTCCGCAGATCTGAGAAGCTGCTAGATCCATCTCTGCAAATGATTCGCATGATACCGAGTTTGGCGGTAGTGCCGTTGTTCATCTTATGGTTCGGGATCGGTGAGGAGTCGAAGGTGTTATTGATTGCTAAGGGAGCATTTTTCCCTCTTTATATTAATACGTTCATGGGCATTCGCGGCGTGGATAATAAGCTGTTTGAAGTTTCTCGAGTGCTTGGATTCAGCCCTATTAAGCAGGTTGTAAGGTTAGTACTTCCAGCGGCGCTGCCGAACATTATTCTCGGAGTGCGCCTTTCCTTAGGGCTTTCTTGGTTAGGTCTGGTAGTGGCTGAGCTGATTGCTTCCACTTCAGGCATTGGGTATATGATGTCGGACGCGCGTCAATTTGCGGATACACCTGTGGTCTTCGTAGGAATTATTATTTTTGCCATTGCAGGATTGGTGAGTGATTCTATTGTTCGTTACATTGAACGGCGGTTGCTGAGATGGCAGGACAACTATCGTGGATAAACGGATACGCGCATGAAACGAAAGGGGGATGGACCATGAGCGATGGAGTAGAAGCTATTTTTAAAAACACTACAAGGGTAAGAGATTCGCTAGATAGCAGTGATGCTGCTCCGTTACCGATAAAGAAATCGAAGAAATCCGCAGCAGCTATAGCATGGAAATCCCTGCTGTCGGATTGGGGAACGGGCGCTATCATTCCAGTGGTGACGATCTTCCTTTGGCAGCTGGCAGGAAGTACCGGACTGATCTCTGCGCAGTTTCTGCCGACTCCATTGTCGATCGCCAGAGCTTTTACAGACCTATTGATTACTGGTGAATTAACACATCATCTAGGTGTCAGTATGGGGAGAGCGGGAATTGGGTTTCTTATCGGAGGTGTTCTAGGCCTTCTATTCGGAGTACTGACTGGTTTGTTTCGCAGTGTGGAATATGTGCTCGATCCTAGCGTACAAGTGTTGCGGCTTGTCCCACATCTAGCTATAGCTCCACTGATTATTTTGTGGTTCGGTTTTGGGGAGATGTCCAAAGTAGTGATCATTTTGACAGGTTCATTTTTTCCACTCTATATTAATACGTTTATGGGCATCCGCAATGTGGACAATAAGCTGTTTGAGGTGTCCCGGGTGTTAGGCTTTAGCCCTTACCAGAAGCTGCGGAGGCTAATATTACCGGCAGCATTACCCGGGATTTTGTTAGGTTTACGGCTGTCATTGGCTGTCGCATGGATTGGTCTTGTTGTAGCTGAACTCATTGGATCACAGTCCGGAATCGGATTCCTGATCAATGAGGCGAAGCAGAACTCTAATACAGAGATTGTATTCGTAGGGATTATTATTTTCGCTATTGTTGGTAAGCTGATAGATTCCTTATTCCGGATCATTGAACGAAGGTTCCTGTTCTGGCGCGACAGTTACGAAGGGTAAACAAACTGAGGAGGTCTTGAACATATGAGTGGATCGGTACAAAAAGGATCGTTGAATTTGGTGGCGGATGTGCTCGTTATAGGTGGAGGACCGGCAGGAACATGGGCAGCCCTTACAGCCTCAGCAAAGGGAGCCAAAGTAATCCTCGCAGATAAAGGCTATTGCGGTTCGAGTGGTGCAACTGCGCCGTCGGGAACAGGGGTCTGGTATGTCAAGCCGGATGAAAAGCTCCGGGAGGAAGCTAAGGCAAGCCGTTATATATTGGGCGGTCAGCTGGCTGAATCCCGCTGGATGGACCGAGTGCTAGACCGTACCTATGCCAATATGAACAAACTTGGCGTTTCAGGATATCCATTCCCTGTAGATGAGCAGGGTAATCAGTTTCGTAAGAGTCTTCAGGGACCGGAATATATGAAATTAATGCGTAAGCTGGTGAAAAAGGCGGGCGTTAAAATTTTAGATCATAGCCCAGCCATGGAGCTCCTTGCGGATGAGCATGGCGTAGCCGGAGCGGCTGGAGTCCATACACAGAGTGGGGAAACCTGGACGGTTCAAGCAGGAGCTGTTGTGATTGCTACTGGTGGGTGTGCTTTCCTAAGTAAGGCGCTTGGCTGCAACGTGCTTACTGGTGATGGCTATTTATTCGCTGCTGAGGCTGGTGCGAATCTGTCAGGTATGGAGTTCTCTAATGCCTACGCGATTTGCCCTACGTTCTCATCGGTGACTAAGACGGCGTACTACAGTTATGCCAGCTTTTATTATGAGGATGGGAGTATTGTGGAAGGTGCAGGTTCCAAGAAAGGGCGTTCAGTCATCGCTCGGAATCTACTAGCAGGCAATCAGGTGTACGCCAAGCTGGATGGAGCGCCCGAGGATTTAAGACCGCTGCTGCGGGTGGCGCAGACGAACTTTTTCCTCCCCTTTGATCGACAAGGGATCGATCCTTTCAAGGATGCTTTTCCGGTTACGCTTCGTCTTGAAGGAACGGTCCGTGGGACGGGTGGTATTCATATCATAGACGAAAGCTGTGGCACAGGTGTTCCTGGACTTTATGCGGCAGGAGATGCAGCTACCCGTGAGCTGATTTGCGGGGGATTTACTGGTGGTGGCAGCCATAATGCGGCTTGGGCTATGTCATCCGGCTCTTTTGCAGGAGAAGGGGCTGCTGTCTATGCGCAGAGCCTTGGGGCACATGCAATACACCGTAATCCAGTTGGCTTATCGTCTTCCCCACTGGTTCACCAAGAAGTGAAGCCTGGAGTGGCAGCTCAAACGACAGAGGTTGTATCTGCTGTGCAGGCTGAAGTGAAGCCGTATGACATTAATTTATTTCGTACGGACAAAGGGCTGACCTCTTCATTAGGTCGTCTGGATGAACTGTGGAAAGAACAGCGCAGCCGTGAGATTCAGCGTACACCTGAAGGGGTTAAAGCGCGTGAAGCAGAAGCCATGACTGCAACCGCCCGCTGGATGTACAATTCTGCGCTTGCCCGTACGGAGACGAGGGGCATGCATAAGCGTGAGGACTTTAAAGGAACGGATCAGGGTCAGCATCATCGCTTGATTAGCGGTGGATTGGATCAGGTATGGGTAAAGACAGAAGCCGTGGCCAAGGAGGGTGTTCTATCGTGATTGAGGTGATCAGCGCTGCCAGATGTGTAGAGTGCAACCAATGTGTATCCGTCTGCCCGACTAATGTCTTCGAACGGGTAGAGGATGGCATTCCTGTTATTGCCCGGCAGAGCGATTGCCAGACATGTTTTATGTCTGAGCTGTATTGTCCTGTGGATGCTCTCTACGTTGCACCAGATTCAGAGAAAGTGATCGGGGTGACAGAGGCAGGGCTTAAAGCGCAGGGGCTACTTGGTGGTTATCGTGAAAAGGTAGGCTGGGGCAAAGGCAGACAGCCGGTAGCAAGTCATGACTTTATGTACAAATTGGCGTCGAGGGCAGGGTTCTGATCTTGATGCAAATTTAGATAAATAACATAAACCGAGGGGGAGAAACAAATGGAACAAGCGTACAGAGAGAGTCAAGGGACACGATCTAAAAGGATACGCTTTGCGCTTTTAACTACGATTATGATGGTCATGCTGGTGCTTCAGGCTTGCGGAAATAACGCTGGGGGCAATGGGGCATCTGCATCCGGTGGCTCTAATACAGAGAAATCTGGGGGCGAGGCAACAAGTAACGTTCCTGCGGTACTGAACTTCGGCTTTATCGGCTCCAATAAGCTGAATATGCCAGGTGGCGCGGAGGGCTGGGGCTTTTATAAGGGGATTATTCAAGAAGAGCTGAAGAAACATGGCATTACTGAAGTGAAGCTTACGGGTTTTCCAAACGGACCAGATCAGACAGAATCCTTAATTAGTGGTCGGCTGGATATCGGCAGCCTTGGGGATACCCCTGCTATTATTGCTTATGCTTCTGGCGCCAAGACACGTCTGATTTCACAATCTTCAGCCAACACTATCGGTTATTTAATCGGTAAGAAGGATGGATCTAAGACGGTGAAAGATCTGCAAGGGAAGACTATAGCCATTCAAAAAGGCTCCTTCATGCACCGCTATGTCGTTGGATTACTTCAGGAGGAAGATGTAACTGACTACAAACTCGTGCATATGCTCATTCCGGATGCTACCGCAGCTTTGGCTCGTGGAGATGTAGATGCTACGACTAACTTGGGTGTTCCTGCGCTGAAGTTAATTGACCAAGGCTACACTCACTTAGACGATGCCTCGAAGCACCCGAACCTGCTTGGCACTAGTGCAACTGTCGTGTCTGAGGAATATCTGGCGAAATTCCCAGACTTTCCGAAGGTGTGGAACGAAGCTCGTGAGAAAGCCTTGGCGGATTTGAAGCAGCACGAGGATGAATATTATCAATTTCTGGCCGAAATCGGAGATACAACACCTGAGTTGGCGAAGCAAGTAAATCCAATCAGCGATATCAAGGATACCGCATTCACAGACGAAGGAACCAAGCTGCTGGAGGGTACCAAGAACTTTCTTGTCGAAGAAAAATTAGCGAAAAAAGACTTCAATATTGGTGATTGGCAGCTGAAATAATGATGCTTGGAAAGCGCAAATACTTGGGAGGAAAAGATATGTCGCAGCTTAAGAAGGAAATGACAGTGGATGTGCTCGTGCTTGGCGGAGGTCCCGCAGGAGCTTGGGCGGCATGGAGTGCAGCGTCGCAAGGTGTTCAGGTAGTTCTGGCAGATAAGGGCTACTTGGGCACAAGCGGCGCCACTGCTCCAGGCGGTACAACGCTGCTCGTTATTCCTCCGATTGCCGAATTGCGAGAGCAGGCGGTTCAATCCAGACTAAAATCCGGTGGATATTTGTCGGAGAATGCTTGGATTCACCGAGTTCTGGATCAGGTAGAGCTGAATCTGGCTCTAGTTGAGCAGTGGGGCTATCCTTTTCCAAAAGATGAGGCTGGAAACTCAATGCGCACACATCTGCATGGACCAGAATACATGCGGATTATGCGAAGAGTTGTCCGCAAAGCGGGGGTCACCATCCTCGATCAGTCGCCAGCGTTGGAGCTTCTTAATGATAAACATGGGGTTGGCGGGGCACGCGGGATCAACCGTCTGACAGGAGCGTCTTGGGAAGTGAAGGCTAATGCCGTTGTGATGGCAACCGGAGGCTGTGCCTTTCTCAGCAAAGGTCTTGGTTGCAACGTACTGACAGGCGAAGGGCTGCTGATGTCCGCCGAAGTGGGAGCCGATCTGTCGGGCATGGAATTCAGCCGCCAATATGCGCCGAGTTTTGCGGACGGAACCGTAACACGTGGTCGTATGCTGGCTTGGGCCACACTTTATGATGCGGACGGTCATCCGCTGCATAAAGGGGATCGGACCTTTGGCAGCATCCCTGAAATGATGCTCAAGGGGCCGGTTTATGCTTCGCTGGATCTGGCAGATACAGCGGAGAAACAGGACTTTCTGCGAAAAGCGCATCCGATATTCTTTATGCCGCTGGAGCGGGCGGGGATTGATGCATTTAAGCAGAAATTCCCGCTCACCCTGCGCTATGAGGGAACGATGCGCGGCACTGGAGGTTTGCGGTTGAGCGGCACAGACTGCCGGACGACCGTGCCTGGACTTTATGCGGCCGGAGATGCCGCATCTCGAGAGAAAGTGACCGGCGCTATCTCCGGCGGCGGGGCTTATAACGCTTCCTGGGCTATATGCAGCGGAAGCTGGGCAGGCCAGGGAGCCGCGCAGCATGCGCGGTCCTGCCGGGGGCAGGCGAACAGCCGCAACCTGACCGCAGCGGGACGCTACGGGCTGGCGGCTGGCGCCGACACCTCGGAAACGCTGGAGGTGAAGCCGCTAGTCGCGGCGATCCAGCGTGAAATCTTACCGCTGCAGATTAATTATTTCCGCAGCGAACCGGGTATTTCTTCAGCCTTGAAGCGGCTGAATGCTTTGATGCCCTTCTTGAACGGGCGGGTTTCCGCCACCGTACAGGGCATCGTGCAAGCGCGTGAAGCCGCGGCGATGCTCGCGGTTGGCAGATGGATGTACACCGCCGCGCTTGCCCGGAAGGAGACGCGCGGCCTGCAAAAGCTCGCGGAATATCCGGAGCTTGATCCGCGTCAAACCCACCGGCTGATTGTATCCGGTATAGAGCAAATAAGCATCGGTACCGAGGCTGTGCCCCATGCTCATGAACTGAATCTACTAAAGGAGGGGCAGGCGATATGATCGAACTAATCAGCGTGGAACGCTGCGTGGGTTGTAAACTGTGCACGAAAGTATGTCCGACAAACGTATTCGAAATGCAGGGGAAGATTCCGGTTCTTGCGCGTCAGGAAGATTGCCAGACTTGTTTTATGTGTGAAGCTTATTGCCCTGTAGATGCACTTTATGTAGCGCCACAGGCAGATCAGCTGATCGGTGTAAGTGAGGAGGCGTTAATCCAGACGGGGTTGTTAGGGAGCTGGCGGGCTGAGATCGGCTGGGGTCCGGGCGCTAACGGCTCGATGGCTGAAAGAGACACGACCCCTTATTTTGAAGTATTTACCGAGCAGTACCGTACATGAAAAAGCCGCCCAGAGTTGGAGTCTGGGCGGCTTATTGCTGTATAGAAATTCAATCTATATAGGCCTTTGTCCCGGGATTTCCACCGCGAAGAGCGGTTTCAATCAAGAAGTCTGGGGACAACAGCGGCCGGAAGTCCAATTATTCACCGCAGTGACTACTGTGCTTTAAGCTAATATCATTAGTTCGGTATATATCTAAAAAAATCTATAGCAGTGCTTCGATCGCTGGCTCAATATCCAGCGGATCCACAGTCGATTCGAATCTTGTAACTACATTGCCTTCGCGATCAATTAGAAATTTAGTAAAGTTCCATTTGATTTCGTCATTGTTCAGTGCTTCCGGATCTTTGCTCTCAAGCATGCTTTGGAGCAGTTTTCCTGAAGAATGGTTCATGTCGAAGCCTTCAAATCCGGCCTGCTTTGTAAGGTGAGTGAAGAGTGGATGCTTATTTTCACCCTTTACTTCAACCTTCTCAAAGAGAGGGAACGTAACGCCGTAGTTGATTTGGCAAAAAACATTTACTTCTTCATTGCTGCCAGGCTCCTGCTCCCCAAATTGGTTAGAAGGGAAACCGAGAATTTGGAAGCCGCGATCTTCGTATCGCTCATAGAGCTTCTGCAGGTCGGAGTATTGGTGGGTAAAGCCACACTTACTTGCCGTATTCACAATCAAAAGTACTTTACCTTTGTATTCCTCTAGTTCGATCTCTTTTCCACGAATACTGCGTGCTGTATATGGATAAATGCTCATGCTACTACATCCCTTCAGTTATGTATTGTAAATGCTAAAGCTGCCAGTGAATAAAAATAGGAAATATTTTCAATGATTTAATTGTAAACAATCAAAATATCACTGTCAACTTCGTACCTAGAAAGGGGTTGGAACCTTTAAAGCGGTACTAGAATAGTATGGATATGGGTTATTTCATATTTCAAAGCCTATTCAAGCGAGTTGTTATAAGAACAATTCTAGCTCATGTTATTTTAATACGTTAAAGCTACTCAGCGTTCCATTATTATCTTGCATCGGAAACATTTTTTGATTAAGATAGCAGAAACCAGCGCAGAAGACGCGCTGACATAAATAAGGACTATGACGAAGAGAGTAAGCATTATAGCGGATCTTAACAGGGAAGGCGTGCCGGAGACTGAGAGCACCCTCATGAGACGATTAATGCCGAAGTTCACTTCCGAGTCGGCCCCTGAAGTAGTTTGTCACAGGTCGTGACAGGTATGAGTAGGGAGGCCCGCGCCCCGCGTTACCGGGTGAAAGACAGAATTAATTCTTAGTCAGGGGAACATGATAATCTATTCCTTTGTGCTAGTATTCGGGTTAATTCTAAATAAGGGTGGTACCACGGCTCCTCGTCCCTTGCGACGGGGGGCCTTTTTGCGTTTCAAATTATAAATAAGAAGAGGGAGTGGAAGGGTAATGAGTAACGTGGAATTGGATGTTCTTAGAGGTCGTCTGGATGAAATTAATGGGCAATTGCTGGAGCTGATCTCCGAGCGGGCTAAAATTGTGCAGGAGATTGGAGTAGTTAAAGAAAAGCAAGGTGTGCCTAAATTCGATCCAGAACGTGAAAAGAAAATGCTAGATCAGCTCGTAGCGAGTAACAAAGGACCTTTCACTAACGGGACTATCCGCAGCCTCTTCAAACAAATTTTTTCAGCATCTCTGGACTTACAATCCGATGAACATAAAAAGACTTTACTAGTAGCACGTAAGAGTCACAAAGAAGATACAGTGATTGTCTTGCCGGGAGATGTGACTGTTGGCGGTTCTTCTTCACTGATGGTAGCTGGTCCTTGCTCCGTGGAGAGCGAACTACAGACCCGCACCGTAGCTGCAGCTCTGCAAAAAGCTGGCGTACGTGTTATGCGTGGAGGTGCTTTCAAGCCGCGGACTTCCCCTTATGACTTCCAAGGTCTAGGTATGGACGGCCTAAGAATATTACGTGAAGCAGCAAATGATTATGGCCTGCTGACCATCAGTGAAATTGTAGATCCAAGACATATTGAAGAGTCCTTAGATTATGTAGATATTATTCAAATCGGTGCACGGAACATGCACAATTTCGAGCTGCTAAAAGCGGTCGGAGAAGTCAATAAGCCAGTGCTACTGAAACGCGGATTGGCTGCCACACTCGATGAATTCATCCATGCAGCGGAATACATCATGTCTCGTGGTAATACACAGATCATGTTGATTGAACGTGGAATTCGTACCTATGAAAAAGCGACCCGCAACACGCTTGATATCTCAGCAGTGCCAATTCTCAAACAGGAATGCCATTTGCCAGTATTGGTTGATGTAACGCACTCGACAGGCCGCAAAGACATTCTTATTCCATGTGCGAAAGCCGCACTCGCAGCTGGAGCTGACGGTATTATGGTGGAAGTTCATCCTGATCCTGCAACCGCATTGTCTGATGCCGCTCAGCAGCTGAACATTGATGAATTTAACACCTTCTTTAATGAAGTGAAAGCTTCCGGATTGTACCGGTAATCTAGAAATATAGAATTTGAAAGATATTTTAAGGATTCGCTAGAAAATGAGGTGAATAAGCGCTTACAAGTCTAATTAATCTTTTTGTGAAGGTGAAGGTGGGGCGAGTACAATAAGTAACATTAGCGTTGCACCGGCCCCGGGTCTTTTCTGAAAAAAGGTCCACACATTTTAATAGTCACAGGAGGAAATTAGATTTTGAAGCAGCTTACCTTAAATAATGGGTGGTTTTCTAACACTCGAACCGATATTTTATCGGGGATGACCGTGGCCGTTGCGCTGATTCCTGAAGCGATCGCTTTTTCGATCCTTGCGGGAGTAAGCCCGATGGTTGGTTTATATGCCTCTTTTTGCATTGCTATTGTAACTGCACTTGCCGGAGGCAGACCCGGAATGATCTCGGCAGCTACTGGGGCCATGGCTCTGTTAGTCGGGAGTCTCGTACTAGAACACGGAATAGAGTATCTGTTCGCAGCAACTGTATTGGCTGGTGTGTTTCAGATATTGATGGGCATGTTGAAGCTGGGGCGATTTATCACGTTTTTGCCGCAGCCGGTTATGACGGGGTTTGTTAACGCGCTGGCGATTCTTATTTTTATGGCGCAGCTTACCCATTTTAAGGGACAAGGCTGGGTGATGTATGGCCTGGTAGCTCTGACATTGCTTATTATCTACACGGTTCCTCGGTTTATCAAAGCCGTACCTTCAGCACTTGTAGCGATTGTTATTGTTTCATTCCTTAGTATAACTCTTCATCTAGACGTGAGAACTGTTGGCGATATGGGCAATATTACAGCGACATTGCCACTGTTCCATCTCCCGCAGATCCCGTTGACACTGGATACTTTTCTTATTATTTTACCGTATTCGCTATCTCTCGCCGTAGTTGGGTTATTGGAATCACTGATGACAGCCACCTTAATAGACGATATTACGGGCACAGGTAGTGATAAGAACAGAGAGGCGAAGGGACAGGGGCTTGCCAATGTAGTCACTGGTTTTTTCGGAGGGATGGCAGGCTGTGCAATGATTGGCCAGTCGATGGTTAACATGAAGTCAGGAGGGCGCACGCGTCTGTCCACGTTTGTGTCAGGGATCTTTTTATTGTTTCTAATTATCGTACTTGGCGATGTGGTGAAGCAGATCCCGATGGGCGCCCTCGTTGGTGTAATGATAATGGTCTGTATCAGCACCTTTGAATGGGGCTCGCTTAAATCTCTACCCCGTGTTCCGCTAAGCGATGCGCTGGTTATGATTGTGACGGTGGTCACCGTGGTGGCTACGGACAACCTTTCTATTGGGGTTTTGTTTGGGGTTCTGCTAAGTGCTTTAACGTTTGCTTGGAAAATAGCTTCGATCCGCCTAACTGTTCAGGAAGCAACCTCTTCCAAAACATATGCGGTTTCCGGCCAGCTGTTCTTCGGCACGACAAGCCACTTCATTCATGAATTCGCCTACGATAGCGATCCGGATCATATTATTATCGATTTTTCACACTCCCATGTGTGGGACCAATCCGCAGTCCATGCCATAGCGAAGACGATGAGCAAATACGCCGGGCATGGCAAAAAAGTCACCATTACCGGACTTAATGATCAGAGCTCACAGCTGGTTCAGCGGGTGGGATTATCATTACAGTAGGACATATAAGAAAAATAACGGATACCCTGAAAAAAGATTGCGCTATATGCGTGATCTTTTTTTTATAGCAGATATTAACTGTAATAGAAGATGAGCAAGATTTTACTTTCGGTGCAAACTGATATAAAATATAAAGTGGATATTGTTTATCCGCTTTATACGCGGATAATGGAATCTCCAGTTTGATCAAGCTATTTACTTAAATCGAGGTGCTGTACATGCATATGAAAACAGGGGTAGAACAGTCAGTGTATGCACTGGTTCTGCTCAACATGCTGCCAGATAAGGCGGTGCTGTCTGGAGAAGCGATTAGCCAACAGCTCGGAGCATCGGCAACCTATTTTCAGAAACTGCTAAGAAAGCTGGTAACCGCAGACATCATCACGTCTGTTCCTGGCATTAAAGGCGGTTTTAAATTAAAGAAGAGACCTGAAGATATTCGTGTATATGACGTTTACCTCGCGGTGGAGGGACAGCAGTCGCTGTATTCATCCAATGGTATTCTGGTAGACATGTTGGATTTAGAAAAAGAAGACAGCTGCTGCCTGTTAACGAATCTGATGGAAGAAGCTGAATCCTCCTGGAAAGCTGTATTAAAGCGGGAGACTATTGCTTCGTTGTCGGAGGAAATGCGTGGTGAACGCTTTAAAGATAAGATTGCAGCCTTAGAGGAATGGGTCAGCAATAAAATGGTCATTTAACCAAAGAAGGGATGTATTCGCATGAGATTAAGCGTATTGGATCAGGCACCTGTGACAAGCGGTAACACAGTGGAAGGTGCCCTGAATAAAGCAGAAGAACTGGCTATTTTAGCAGATGAGCTGGGATATAGCAGAATGTGGATGGCAGAGCACCATGGCGGAAATACATTTGCTAGCTCAGCTCCAGAAGTAACGGCAGCCCGTTTAGCCGCCAAGACCAACCGTATTCGAATCGGCACCGGCGGTGTAATGATGATGCATTATTCTCCACTTAAGCTGGCGGAAGTATTTAAAACGTTAAGTGCCTTTTCCCCGGGGAGAATTGATTTCGGTGTGGGACGAGCTCCTGGTGGCGATACAAGCGCCATGTACGCTCTGTCTGAAGGCCGCGAGTTAATGCTGCATAATATGTATGACAAGCTTGGCATTACCATGCAGCTACTTAGTGATCAGATTCCAGAAGATGAGCTATATGCCAAAAATCTCGCTGCTCCAACGAAGGTGGCGCTCCCTGAAGTATGGTTGTTAGGCTCAAGCGGCAACAGTGCGCGAAAAGCAGCACAGATGGGAGTCGGATACTCTTTTGCGCAATTTTTTAATGGTGCGATGAGTAATGAGATCTTGGATCAATATCGGAATAACTACCAGCCTTCTATCTTCATGGACAAACCTGAGATTAGTGTATCCTATATGGTGACCACAGCAGAAACGAAGGAAGAAGCCGAGTATGAGGCATTACCTCAGGATATTTTCCGTTTGATGATGAGCAAGGGCAGGATTACTCAGGTGCTGACACCAGAAGAAGCTCAGAACATATCGTTATCGGAAATTGACCGGATGGCAATCATGGAAGGGCGTAAGATTCATTTGGTTGGAGCGGTTAAAGATATCGCTGTCCGCTTGCAAGAAGAACAAGCACAATATGGCTTCCAGGAAGCAATGATATGCAGCATCCCACACTCACAGGAGAAACGGCTAGAGGTTTACCGACTATTGGCGCGTGAACTGCTAGGTTCTTGAAACTTTCCTCTCAAACCCGCATTTGATGCGGGTTTTTTGTATGCCATTTATAGCGGTAATCCCTCGGGATTGCTCCAGATATATACCGGACATTCCAAGGAGCTGGATGTTGATCAGGATGGATCTATTGAGGGGGAGCCGCACATGGAAATCCGATGAGTGCCTACATTTACCGCTGGAATGTTGCTGTGCTGAAATATTTCCTGCGACCATTTACCCCAAACCTCCGTATAGACGGTTAAGCTTAAAAGATTATCCATAATCTAGGAGGGGTATTGGATGAATATGCAAATGAATCCGAAATTGAAACAGCTGCGTCCGGGAAAAATAGTTAGCGGTGTTGCAGCAGTCCTCATTGTATTGTTGATTGGCGCGAACTCTTTTGTATCTGTAGAATATGGGCATGTAGGTTTATACAAAACCTTTGGCAAATTAAATGACAATACATTGTCACCCGGTATTCATTTTAAAATTCCGTTTATCCAGACGGTGATTCAGGTCAATACGCAGGTAACGAAGGCGGAGACCGATACTTCAGCTTCTTCAAAAGATCTTCAGCCTGTGTCCACACATGTGGCGGTGAATTATTCCGTAAATAAGACTTCCGCCTTTAATCTGATGAACAATATCGGAGGTAATTTTGATAATGTAATTATCAATCCGGCCATTCAGGAAATCGTCAAGGAAGTGACGGCAAAATATCCAGCAGAAGATTTGATTACGCGTCGTGATGTAGTGTCGAGTGAGATTAGTGAGCATTTAACTGCCAGGCTGGCAAAATATGACCTTATCGTCAACGATATTAACATCGTTAACTTTAAATTCTCGGAAGCGTTCAACCAGTCGATTGAAGCGAAACAGGTCGCCCAGCAGCAGGCGCTGAAGGCCGAAAATGATCTCCGGAGGATTGAAATCGAAGCGAAGCAAAAGATCGCACAGGCTCAAGCCGAAGCCGAATCTTTAAGGCTTAAGAAGCAGGAGGTTACCCCTGAACTGGTGCAGCTGAAGCAAATAGAGGTCCAAGAGAAAGCGTTAGAAAAATGGAATGGCGTGCTGCCGTCTGTAACAGGAGGAGCCACTCCTTTTGTGGATATTCAATCCCTGACTAAATAAATTCTGATTGGATTTTTGAAGATATAGAAGAGCTCTTCTTCAATAGAAGGAGGGCTCTTTTTACTATGTGCGCCCAGCATGGGCGCTATCTATAGGGTTGAAGTCCCGAATGGCGAAGGCAGTAGTAGCCATTAGCCTAAGGCAAGGGTGTCCACCGCGAGGTGGAATCTGAAGGAAGCCGGCGGCAAATCTCCGGTCTGAGGAACGCGAACTTCATACAAGGCTAACGTAGGCTGGATGAGGTTGCATAACAAACCAAAGTCCATACTGTCAAAGGCATACGAGAGTAAATGAAGCAGATAGATGGAGAGGAAGATAGCGTCCTTACCTGGGGAGATCTGTGCGGTAGGCGAAGCCACTTCGTAACCCTGCTTGTGAGAGCAGGCTGAACGCACAGAAGTCAGCAGACGCCATAGTACGCAAGCTGTTGCAACAGCTGCGGAAGGGCTGAACATGAAGTAGGTATTTGTACATCCAGGCGTTCAAGATGAGTAATGAAAGCAGAAAAAAAAAAAATCCGAAAGGACCTGACTGAAGAAGGAAGCGGTGAATCCCGTGAGGAGCTTCGGCAGGGCAGAATTCATCTCTGGCACAAGAGGAAGATACAAATCACGTAAAGAGAGGTAAAAAAAATGTTGGAGCAACTGTTGTCACGGGAAAATCTTCTGCAAGCCTTAAAGCGTGTTGAAGCGAATAAAGGAAGTCATGGCGTAGATGGGATGTCCGTAAAATCCTTACGAGAACACATCGTACAAAACTGGCAAACCTTGCGGCAAGCGATAGAAGAAGGAACCTATGAACCGAGCCCCGTGCGCCGAGTCGAAATCCCGAAACCCGGTGGCGGAGGCGTTAGGTTATTAGGAATACCTACCGTGACAGACCGAATGATTCAACAAGCAATCGCTCAGGTACTAACCCCATTATTTGATCCAGAGTTTTCTGACCACAGTTATGGATTTCGTCCGGGAAGGCGAGGACATGAGGCGGTAAGGAAAGCTAGAGAATTCATGAAAGAAGGCTATCGATACGTCGTTGACCTGGACTTGGAGAAATTCTTTGATCGCGTCAACCATGACCGACTGATGATGAAGATTTCGGCTAAAGTGAAGGACAAGAAAGTTCTCCTGCTGATTCGAAAATATCTTCAGTCAGGAGTGATGGAGAACGGGTTAGTAAAACCGACAACAGAAGGGACACCGCAAGGAGGTCCACTCAGTCCGTTGTTATCTAACATCGTTTTGGACGAGCTCGACAAGGAACTCGAGAAACGTGGACACCGCTTCGTTCGTTATGCGGACGACTGTAACATCTATGTGAAAACACCAAGAGCAGGAGAGCGAGTGAAGGCATCCATTACTATATTCATTGAGACAAGACTAAAACTAAAGGTGAACCAAGCGAAGAGTGCGGTGGACCGCCCATGGAGACGGAAATTTCTTGGGTTTAGCTTTAGTCACGATAAAGAGCCGAAGGTGAGGATAGCGAAGCAGTCCTTGCAGAGAGT
>NZ_LCZJ02000034.1:0-82723 GCF_001012825.1 Paenibacillus etheri | reverse complement strand
ATCCAATGGATTAAAGAGTGTATTGGACAGATACAACTCCTTACGGAATATTTCATGAACCGCCGTATACCGAACGGTACGTACGGTGGTGTGAGAGGTCGGGGGCTCGCCGCCCCCTCCTACTCGATTAATATTGATAAAGCATCGTAGGAATTTGCCAGCCAGCGCCAACTGACCAGAAGAATACATAATCGCCACGTTTGATTCGTCCGTCTTCGACTCCGCGTTGAAAGGCGATAAAAGGACTGCTTGTAGCTGTATAACCGAACTCGTCACCTACATAGATGAATTTCTCATCGGTAAGTCCAAGTCCATCTTGGATGAGTTCGATATTTTTAAGGGAGAATTGTGAAAGGCAGAAGGCAGATATATCATCTGTAGTCAGGCCGTTCCTTGAAAGAAGCTCTTTCATGTCTGCAACCGCCGCCTCTACACATACTGTACCGTCAAAGGGTGTCCAGCGTATCCGAATTTGCTCCGGTGTAATGTCTTCGTGATAAATATTGGATAGACCGCAAGCTGGGAACATAATGTTCTCGGAGCCCTCAGAGTCAGTGTAATAAAGGGAGTCAATGAAGCCTGATTGCTCGCTACTCCGTTCCAGAATGACAGCTGCTGCGGCATCCCCGAAGTTAGGGTAAGTAATTTCATCATCCGTATTGCAGTTCACCGAGCTGTAGTCGCTTCCCACGACGAGCGCGTACCAGATGCTAGGATTAGACTGCATATAACGACTTGTTTGCTCCACGGCAGATACCATTCCTGCACAGTTGGCATTGGAATCTTGCGTAATGGTCCGATGTTTACCTTGAAGCATACGATGCAGCAGGAGTGCGTTGGTAGGATAGGTATATTCCGGTGTCTGTGAAGCGAACATGATCATATCCATATCCTCACCTAGCAAATTGGCTTCGTGCAGCGCTTTTTGAGCGGCCTTGAATCCCATCGTAAGGTATAAAATTAACTTGAAAAGATAATTAAGTAAATAATGACCTGCTCCAAATATATTTATATGAGTTAACCGAGGTTGGAGTGGGGGCTGAGTGCCCAGTCGACTTTGCAAAGCAGAGTTCTATTGGTATGATTACAGAGATGAAAAAAATTCACTATCCAAATCATGGAGGAATGACAAAAATGAGCGAAATTACACTATCGCGGATCATTGATCATACACTGCTTAAAGCAGATGCACGGAAAGAAGATATCGTTAAATTGGCAGAGGAAGCAAAAGCTTATAAATTTGCTTCGGTCTGCGTAAACCCAGCTTGGGTAGCTACTGCCCATGAAGTGTTGAAGGATACGCCTGAGGTTAAAGTATGTACAGTTATCGGCTTCCCGCTCGGATCCTCGACAACAGAGACCAAAGCATTTGAGACCACCAATGCTATCGCTAATGGTGCAGGTGAAGTGGATATGGTCATCAACATCGGAGCGTTGAAAGATGGCAACAATGAACTGGTTAAACGTGATATTGCAGCAGTTGTAGACGCAGCTCGCGGTAAAGCACTGACTAAGGTCATTATCGAGACCTGTTTATTAACGGAAGAAGAAAAGGTTCGTGCCTGCAAGCTTTCTGTTGAAGCTGGAGCAGACTTCGTAAAAACATCCACAGGATTCTCTACAGGTGGAGCAACGAAGGAAGATATCGCGCTGATGCGTGCAACGGTTGGACCTAATGTGGGTGTGAAGGCTTCCGGTGGTGTTCGTAGTGCAGAAGATGCACATGTAATGGTACAAGCAGGTGCAAGCCGTATTGGTACCAGCGGCGGTGTAGCGATTGCTAAGGGTGAAACTAGTCAAAGCAATTACTAAAAGGCGATAAGAAAATCGATAGCGGTGAGATGAGGTGGACAAGCTTTGTCCGCCGCTATATTGTTTTATATTGAAAGCGTTATCTGATTTTTATCGGACAGGGTTTCTTTCGAATAAACTGAAATATAATAATTCGCACCGGAATAATAAGATTTTTTTCTTTTCAAATGATGTCGTTTATGAGAGAATGGGTAAAATAATTATTTGTTAAAGATTTCTATTCTTATTTATAAAGGGAGGAAATACCTATGTCAGAAGACCGTAAGCTGTCATTTGAAACTTTGACTGTTCATGCAGGCCAGGAGATTGATCCAACTACTTTCGCACGTGCTGTACCGCTTTATCAGACCACATCTTATGGATTCCGTGATGCTGATCATGCAGCGGATTTGTTTGCACTCAAGGAATTCGGTAATATTTACACTCGGCTGATGAATCCGACTACGGATGTATTTGAACAGCGCCTGGCAGCACTAGAAGGTGGAGCAGGTGCACTTGCTACAGCTTCCGGGGCAGCGGCTATTTCTTTTTCCATTCTAAATATTGCGGGCGCTGGGGATGAAATTGTATCTGCGGCAAGCCTGTACGGTGGAACTTATAATCTTTTTTCTACAACGTTGCCTAAGCTTGGCATTAAGGTGCATTTTGTCGATTCGGATAATCCAGAGAATTTCCGTGCTGCGATTAATGATAAAACCAAAGCTTTGTATGCAGAAACCATTGGTAACCCACAGGGGAATGTACTAGATATTGAAGCCGTTGCAGCGATCGCGCATGAACATGGAATTCCTCTTATTGTGGATAATACGTTCCCAAGTCCATATTTACTGCGTCCGATTGAGCATGGAGCTGACATCGTTGTCCATTCGGCAACCAAATTCATCGGCGGACATGGTACGTCCATCGGCGGAATTATTGTAGACGGCGGTAAGTTCGATTGGAAGGCAAGCGGTAAGTTCCCAGGACTTACAGAGCCTGACCCAAGCTATCATGGTGTTGTTTATACGGAAGCTGTGGGACCGATTGCTTATATTATTAAAGCCCGCGTTCAATTGCTTCGCGATCTAGGTGCTTCTATTTCACCATTTAACTCTTGGATGCTGTTGCAAGGTCTCGAAACACTGCATTTGCGGATGGAACGTCACAGCCAGAATGCGCTAAAGGTTGCGCAATATTTGGAGGCACACGCAGACGTAGAATGGGTAAGTTATTCCGGACTTCTGACTCATCCATCTCACGAATTAGCGCAAAAGTATTTACCTAAAGGCCAAGGAGCGATCCTTACCTTCGGTATCAAAGGCGGAAGTGCTGCGGGACGCAAGCTGATTGAAAATGTGAAGCTGTTCTCGCATTTAGCGAATGTCGGTGATTCCAAATCATTGATTATCCATCCTGCAAGTACAACACATGCGCAGCTGTCGGATGAAGAGCAAACCACAGCCGGAGTAACTCCGGAATTGCTTCGTTTATCGATTGGTACGGAATCCATTGATGATATTATTTATGATCTGGAACAGGCAATTGCCGCCAGTCAACAATAAAACAATGAAGTTCAAGGAAGGCATTTGCTGTTATGCGGCGATGCCTTTTTTTTGTGATTTAATAAGGCTAAATTATTCACATCATTTGGTAACGCTTGCATATTTCATGGGAGGTTCCCGTATTTATAAGTGTGGTAATAAGATGTCGGTGCATGATGTTTATTAACTTGGCGTACCGGCAGCAATCCAAAGATAAAGGGTGGGTGCGAAGATGAAGGGTGAACGTCAGCAGGATGGTTTTCGGAGTAGTGAAGAGCGCCCGTTCAAGTTCATGTATAAGACCGGTGATCGGGCTGTAGGGATGGAAATGAGCCAAGCCGGATCCGTAGCCTCCGCCGCCGCAGAATTTATCACCGGGGTAGAGCAGAGGGATGTCGTAGAACCTTTGAACCGTTCTTATTTTAAGCGGCCCGGGGAACAGTCGGCATTCTTAGTACTGCGTGAAGGACGAGAAGAACGCCCTACTGTACGGGAAGGAAAAAAATCCGTTCAAGCCGGCCCTTGTCTGATACGAAGTGAGGAATGGCTGCTCGAACCTGAATTGTTCTGTCTTTATGAGAACTGGTTATCCAGTGAAGATGAACTGCAGGCTAATCGAATTCTGCAGCGGATCTACTATCGATTGCAAGCAGCGGCCACAGCGTTGCTGGAATCACCGGATGGTGAATGGGCAGCAGTCACCTTACTGCATCCAGAGGAGCTTGCGGCGCAGCCCGCAAAGCTCGCCGCGCTTCAGGACGCGCAGCTCGAAGCGCTTTTTACTGCGGTGGCGGAGAGCCAGCGGCAAGGCGGCGATTGCCGCCTGGACCTGCTGGTCGCCTACACCGCAAGCGGCGCCGAATTCGCGGCAAAGCGCGAATTCATCGAGGTCGTGGCCGATCAGACACTCGGCCACGCTTATGCGGCGGCGTGCCGCATCGGGGCGCTGATCGCGCTCGATGTGGAGCCCTCCGCCGCCGCGGAAATCGTGCGCATCGCCGATTTCCTAGTGCTCGACGGCGCGGCAAGCGAGCTCGCGCCGGAAGGGGCCGCCGCAGAGGGCTTCGCCCTGGCGGCGGGGGAGATCCTTGCCGCCGTGCGGAGCGTGAAGCCGGCGGCGGTAGTTCTCGCCGCGGGGAATCCGGCGGCGGCGGCTTTGGCCGATCTGTATCGGATCGGCCTCAGTGGGATCTTTTGCAGCGTCGGTCAGCGGACCGAGGCGCTGCTTAGAGCAGCCTGTCTGATCTGGATCGCCAGGCAGCAGGAAACACTGGATACTGCCGCCGGTGGAAGGCCGTAACAAAGCAACGCAGTGGCTGTCCCATAAGCCACTTGCACTTCTAAATGAAACGATACGTTTCATTTAGAATCGATAATAATAAAAGAGCAGTGATTTCCCCATTTTCGGAGGAACACTGCTCTTTGTGATTAGAGAATCACTGCTCTTTGTTATTCTTTTTGAGCATAGTTTCGGACCCCGAAGACATTATTCAATAGTAATCAAATGAAGTTAAGTGTATATCAAATCAAATAAGGTCGTCCCGTGACCCTGAACTTTCATCCATGAGGGGCTGTCGTCAGGGTCATATAGTCTTGCCCCAGCCCCATTTACTTTCAGCACCCTCATTTATTTTACATAAAAAGGATAATTGAATTAGCGCTCGAATCTATTAGCATCCTACTGAAAAGAGGCGCTGCA
Source organism: Paenibacillus etheri (assembly GCF_001012825.1). Lineage (GTDB taxonomy): Bacteria > Bacillota > Bacilli > Paenibacillales > Paenibacillaceae > Paenibacillus_AQ > Paenibacillus_AQ etheri. The sequence continues at coordinate 77,692 of NZ_LCZJ02000034.1, read as the reverse complement.
CATGTCCGCAAATTTTAGAGTTGCCCTGAAGAAGGTTGTTGACCATTCCTACGATATTGTGATCGGAGAAACTTTATTTAACTCATTAATAGAGGACTTAAAACGAGGAATCGTAGAGAATGTTAGCAAATACGCGATTATTACAGATTCCAAAGTTGAAGCGCTATATGGACAAGCCTTGCAGGAACAGCTGATTCAGAACGGTTTTCATGCGGAGCTTTTCTCTTTCCCCGCCGGAGAAAAGTCCAAAACCCGTGAAACGAAGGCACAGCTTGAGGATCAGCTATTAAGTCGTTCGTATGGCCGAGATTGCTGTATTATTGCGATTGGAGGCGGAGCGGTAACGGATTTGGCAGGTTTTTTGGCAGGGACATTTGGCCGGGGAGTGCCGAGTTTGAACTATGCAACTACCTTATTAGCGGCAGCAGATGCATCCATTGGCGGAAAAACAGGCGTAAATACACCTGTCGCTACTAATCTAATCGGTGTATTTCATCAACCCCAAAAGGTGTACATCGACTTAGCGACTTGGAGAACACTTCCGATTCGTGAGTTCCGTAGCGGCTTGGCTGAAACGATCAAACATGCCTGCATCGCCGATGCGGGATTTTTCGAGTTTTTGGAGCGGAATATGGATAAAGTAGTCACCACGGAAGGTGAACTAGTATTAGATCGAGAGGTTTGCGAACGGATTGCACTTCACAATTGTGAGATCAAATATGGTGTGGTAGAGAAAGATGAATTGGAGAGTAACCTGCGTCAAGTTCTTAATCTGGGGCATACCGCAGGTCGAGCACTGGAGGCTTTAAGTGGTTATGATTTGTTACATGGTGAAGCTATTGCGATAGGTCTTGTTATTCAGGTGCAGTTAGCAGAGCGCTTGGGATATGTAACTTCGGACCAAGCAAAGCGGGTAATTGCTTTGCTACAGAAGGCAGGTCTGCCAACCGAAATCCCAGTAACCATTACAGACCGAATGCTAATCGATAAAATGTACACAGATAAAAAAGTACGTAAAGGACGCATAAGGTTTGTATTCCAAGAAGGAATCGGTTCAATGAAACGCTTTGAGGATGGATCTTATTCCACTCCAGTCGAGGAACAGGTTCTAACAGAACTTTTATATAAAATTCGTCAATAATCGGGCAGCTGCACAAATTCTGAAATTTATGGTGGTTAGCTGAATAGATAGGCTTTACTTTTTCATTCCTGGTGGTATGATTAAAATATAAGTTGCACTAAGGAAATATAGTTGTACTATTGCAACAATGATTATCATTCTCACTATCTATAGTTATCAATCATGCTGTCCCGGCTAAGCCGGGGCAGCATGTGTCATTTTAGGGGTCTTAATAATGGCTCTCATTCTCACTTGGCAGAAGTAAAACTCCACAAAACAAAGCTATGCTCACGAAGCAAGTTTTGTTGCGAAGAGGAATCAATGAAGCTAGGCTTCACAAAACAAAGCGTATGCTTACGAAGCAAGTTTTGTTGCGAAGAAGAGTCACAGAAGGAACGCTACACAAAACTTTAAAGGACGGCGATTATTATGCAAGCAACATCAAAACATTTACCTAAACAGAAATCAATCTCTGGCAGCATGAAGAAGCCAGGCGCTCCAAAGCGTCGATTCGATCCGCGTGCCATGCTCAGCAATTCTGAAATGCAGGCTGCTCTGGGCAGCGGACTGCTTATGCTCATTGCTTGGTCCGTTGGAGGATGGTCAGAGATTCTTTCCATAGCACTCTATGTCATTTCTTATACGATTGGTGGCTGGAACAAAGCGAAGGAAGGCGTAGAAACGCTCGTCAAAGAACGGGATCTCGATGTGAACCTATTAATGATTGCAGCAGCACTAGGCGCAGCTTCCATTGGGTACTGGAATGAAGGTGCTATGCTTATTTTCATTTTTGCACTCAGTGGAGCCTTAGAGAGTTATACGATGGAACGTAGTAAAAAGGATATTTCCTCGCTGATGGCACTCAAGCCGGCTACGGCTATGCGTATTGAACAAGGAAGCATGAATGAGGTCAATATCGACCAGCTGGTGATCGGAGATCTGCTGCTTGTGCGCCCGGGAGATTTGATTCCGGCAGACGGCAAGGTATATCGGGGGGAATCGGCAGTAGATCAGGCTTCCATTACAGGAGAGTCAGTACCTGTGGAGAAATATGCCGGTAGCGAAGTTTTTGCAGGCACTGTGAATGGAGAAGGCCCCCTTTATATTGAAGTAACGAAAGCTGCAGAGAACACTCTTTTTGCTAAAATCATCAAAATGGTAGAAGAGGCGGAAACGGAAGTTCCTAACTCGCAGCGTTTTATTAAAAGACTTGAAGCTATCTATGCACGGGTAGTCGTAGCCTCGACAGTGGCACTGATTATCCTTCCGCCGTTTTTGCTGGACTGGAGCTGGAGCGCTACCTTCTATAAAGCGATGGTCTTTCTAGTTGTAGCTTCACCTTGCGCTTTGGTTTCTTCCATTATGCCAGCGATGCTGTCAGCAATCTCCAAAAGTGCGCGAAAAGGGGTTCTGTTTAAAGGCGGGGTCCATCTGGAAAATATGGCACGCACAACAGTTGTGGCGTTCGATAAGACAGGGACACTTACAGAGGGAACTCCACAGGTAACTGATTTTATTGCAGGAGAAGGCTACAATCGTCAAGAGTTACTAACGGTTAGCGCATCCATTGAGCATATGTCCCGTCATCCACTGGCGGAAGCGATTGTGCGTAAAGCGGAAGAGGAAGGTTTAGAGCTTCAGGGAGTAGAAGACAGTAAAACCATCACAGGCTGGGGGATTGAAGGTCAAATCGACGGACATCTTTGGAGAATCGGGAAGTCTAATTTGCTCGATGAGCTGACTCCATCTGTTATGAATCCTGAACTGGAGCATTGGAAACTTAAGCGGCAGCAGTTGGCTGAAGAAGGAAAGACCGTCTCCATCATTCTGGACGGTGAGCAAATTGCCGGAATGATTGCTTTACAGGATACGGTTCGCCCACAAGCAGAAGCCGCAGTGCGAAAGCTGCAGGAGCTTGGGATTAAAGTGGCAATGCTTACCGGAGACCGTGAGGCTACAGCTCAGGTCATTGCAGGTACAACTGGAGTAGATATGGTATTTGCCGATCTATTACCAGAGGATAAAGTGAAGCATATCAAGGCTCTACGTGAAAAGTATGGTCACGTTGTTATGGTTGGTGATGGTGTGAACGATGCACCTGCTTTGGCGACAGCAACCGTAGGCATGGGGATGGGCATGAAAGGGAGCGGCGCAGCACTCGAAATAGCAGATGTAGTACTTATGAATGATAATATAGAAGAGATCGCTTCAACGATATCATTGGCGCGTCGTTCACAGCGTATTGTGAAGCAAAATATGATTTTTGCTGTAACTGTGATTGCAGTGCTTATGATCAGCAACTTTGTGCAAGGGATCGCACTTCCTTTTGGCGTGATAGGGCATGAAGGCAGTACTATATTAGTAATTCTAAATGGACTAAGATTATTACGATAATATTTTTTGAAATTAAATTGTTCACAAAATAGTTTCGGAACTTGGGAGTCTGGAATATTGACATATTTGCTTTCAGTTATCATAATTAACACTACATTATAATTATTTTAAATAAGAAGCGACGTCATTGCCGTTTAGCTCAAGGAGGACATAGATATGTATAAATCAATAATTGTTGGTACTGGACCGGCAGGATTAACCGCCGCTATCTACTTGGCTCGTGCCAATTTGAATCCACTAGTAATCGAAGGACCCCAACCCGGTGGACAATTGACCACAACTACAGAAGTGGAGAATTTCCCTGGATTTCCTGAAGGAATCATGGGCCCTGACTTGATGGATAATATGCGTAAACAAGCTGAACGTTTTGGTGCGGAATTCCGTACGGGCTGGGTGAATAGTGTAGAACTTGGAGAGCGTCCTTTTAAGCTGAATGTTGAAGGAATGGGCGTTCTTACTACAGATACATTGATCATTTCCACAGGCGCTACAGCAAAATACCTCGGTATCCCAGGGGAGCAAGATAACGTAGGACGCGGTGTGAGCACCTGCGCTACCTGTGACGGATTTTTCTTCCGTAATAAAGAGATCGTGGTTGTTGGTGGCGGAGATTCCGCACTTGAGGAAGCTGGTTTCTTGACCCGTTTTGCTTCTAAAGTGACTTTGGTGCACCGCCGTGGAGAATTGCGTGCTTCGAAGATCATGCAGGATCGCGTACGCGCTAATGTTAAAGTAGACTGGAACTTGAACCGCACTCCTCTGGAAGTGACTTCGAGCGAAAGAGGCGTCAATGGACTAAAAGTGCTTAACAATGAGACCGGAGAAGAAGAAGTCATCGAAGCAAGCGGCGTGTTTGTTGCGATTGGTCACCACCCTAATACCTCTTTCTTAGGCGGACAGATCACAACCAATGCGGATGGCTATATCATGACGAATCCAGGTACTTCCGAAACCAATATCCCAGGCGTATTCGCATGTGGTGATGTTCAGGATACTCGTTACAGACAAGCGATTACTGCGGCAGGTAGTGGATGTATGGCAGCTATGGATGCTGAGAAATATATCGAAAGCTTGGAGCACAGTGCAGTCATTCTATAATTTGGTTTGAAAAACCCTCATTGCTACAATTGATATCATCACTGTATATCTTTTATAGGAGGTCATACCATGGAGAATGTTATTGTATATACCTCAACAAATTGCCCCCATTGCCGTCAGGTGAAGAGCTTTTTAAGCGAAAAGGGCGTATCCTACGAAGAACGCAATGTCGAGCAGAACGATGATTTTGCGCAGCAAGTATGGGACATGGGAGTGAGAGCTATTCCTGTGACTGTAATCGGTGAGCATAAAATTATTGGCATGAACAAAACTCAGTTCGACAAAGCACTCACAACTGTTTAAAAATATAAGAATTTAAATAAGATTTCCGTAAGGAAAATGTAATGGACCGCTTCCGATCAGGAGGCGGTCTTATTTGAAATATAAGAAAGTATAAAATGCTTGTGAGCTTTAAGCATACAAAAAATAGTCTGACGCATCTGTGCGCAGACTATTTTTATGAAAGTAGATCTAGAAGTAGAGTTTAGGTTTGAGTGAAAGATGTAATGATCTGAAATAGCACGTATACAGCAGCGCCGCTGCCAATAAGAATAAAGCCTGATTTCTTTTTAGCTTGAAAAAAACGGAGCACACCGAGGCTGATCAAAGGGGCAATAATGAGCAGAAAAAGCAACACAGTGATGAACATCTGTGCCGAGATATCAGACGTATCAACATAGGTCATGGACTCGCTCTCCATTTCAAAAAAGGGGTTGTAGTGATAAATGTCACACTAGCTTGACCTTTATTATATAGGATTTCTGTTCCTTTTACTGCACTTTTGCTTCACTCAAATGCGTCAATTTTACGTCAATTATTTCAAAATATAAGAATGTATATGTTCCGGGCTATAAATTATTCTTATATTTCTCACATAAACGCTTACCGTTCTGGATTACAGGGTTACCCGAATATCGCCTAGGAAATGCATAACCGCAGAGAAACCTGCGCCGATCATCGTTCCACGGCTGCCGAGCTTAGAGAATGTAATTTCGAGTTGCTGCTTATGGTAAGGAAGAGTACGCTCGGCTACAACCCGGCGCAGCGGCTCACCTAACCATTCTTCAGCCTCAGACAAGGCTCCACCGATCACAATAAGCTCTGGATTGAAGCTATTGATTAGATTGGTCACCCCGATACCGAGATATTCCCCCATCGTTGAGAAGTGATGCAGGGCGTCTTCTTGTCCTCCAGCCGCATAACGTACCAGCTCTGGCGTAGTATGGGCAGGGAGGGAGAGGTCTGGATTATCATAAGTTTTCTCAGAGGCATATAACTCCCAGCAACCACGACTGCCGCAACTGCAAGGTTTACCTTGTGCTTCAATCGTCATATGTCCAGTTTCACCGGCATATCCTCTTGCACCCTTGTATAGCTCTCCGCCAATAATAATTCCAGATCCGATCCCTGATCCTGCACTGATGTAAAGGAGATGCCTTACCTCTCGTGCCGCACCAAAGTTGAGTTCACCCTGTGCACCCGCGTTCGCTTCGTTATCAATGGTGACAGGAACGGAAAATTCAGCTTCCAATATCGCTCGCAGATCGACCATTTCCCAGCCAAGGTTGGGAGCGAAGAGTACAACACCATTTTCATCCACCATGCCGGGGACACCTACTCCGATGCCGACGATGCCGTAAGGGGATTCTGGAGCGCTGATAATTAAGCCTGAGATAAGCTTTTTCATTTGTTCCAGGACGTAAGGGAAATCATGATTGTCTAAGGAAAAATCGCTTTCGTAAAGAATGCCCCCACTCAGATCACATAAGACCGCTGTTAGCTGCTTTACCCGTAATTCTATGCCAATTACACTGCCGGCCATCGTGTTAAAATGCAGCATTAACGGTTTGCGGCCACCGCTTGATTCCCCAGGTCCGACTTCAGTTACCAATTCTTGCGTGCACAGCTCGGCTACCAGATTGGACACAGTAGCTTTATTCAATCCGGTCATCTCTGAAACCTTCGCGCGAGAGAGTGGAGAGTGTCTTCGAATGGTATGTAGTACGATCGATTTATTTATTTTTTTGACCAGCGCTTGGTCTCCAGTAACCTTCACAAATCACACATCCTTCTTAAATTATAAGAAAGTATAAGCTTCACGATATACTTTCTCCTTATAATTCTCGCATAAACGCTTACCGTCCTTAAAAGGACGCTAAAGGCGTTTTAGCTTGGCATAGTTCCCATTTGTTGTATGCCACTTAGTCTAGAGTGATGTGCTGGAAATTGCAATACATAGCGTCTAGAGGGAATTTGCCAACATGGATCTCCTATATTTGGGAAGAGAAGAGCGGAAGCTAGACAGGGCTCCGAAAAATGGACATGAAAAACTTATCAAAACTTTGTTTAACCAATATACAAAGTCCGAAAGATGTGTTAAGATGATCCTGTAAACGCTTGCGGGCGAAGCACAAATTGAGGAGGATTACACAATGGCTTATTTTGAGACAGTGAACAAAATCTCTTACGAGGGAAGCCGTTCCACCAACCCTTTTGCATTTAAATTCTACAATCCTAAAGAAGTCGTAGCCGGCAAAACTATGGAAGAACATCTGAAATTTGCAATGGCTTATTGGCATACATTAACTGCTGGCGGTTCTGATCCGTTTGGCGCTGAAACAGCAATTCGTAGCTGGAACAAATTGAACGGTCTGGACAAAGCTAAGGCTCGTGCAGAAGCTGCTTTTGAATTTATGGACAAGATGGATCTGCCTTACTTCTGTTTCCATGATGTAGATATCGCACCTGAAGGCGCATCTTTGCGTGAATTCTACAGCAACATTGACACCATCGTTGATATCCTTGAACAAGGTATGAAGACTTCCGGCAAGAAATTGCTATGGAATACAGCTAACATGTTCACTAACCCACGTTATATGCACGGTGCAGGTTCTACGCCTAACGCTGATGTTTTCGCACACGCAGCAGCACAAGTGAAGAAAGGTCTGGAAGTTGGTAAACGTCTAGGCGCTAGCAACTATGTATTCTGGGGCGGTCGTGAAGGCTACGAAGAATTGCTGAATACAGATATGGGTCTTGAACAAGATAACATTGCTCGTCTGTTCAGCATGGCTGTAGATTACGCTAAGGAAATCGGTTTTGACGGTCAATTCCTGATCGAGCCTAAACCAAAAGAACCTACGAAACATCAATATGATTTCGATGCAGCAACAACAATTTCGTTCTTGCAAAAATACAACCTCGACAAGCACTTCAAGCTGAATCTTGAAGCTAACCATGCTACACTTGCAGGTCATACTTTTGAACATGAGCTTCGTGTAGCCCGTATCAACGGCATGCTTGGATCGCTTGACGCTAACCAAGGTGATACACTGCTTGGTTGGGATACAGATGAATTCCCGGTGAATATCTACGATGCAACACTTACTCTTTATGAAGTACTCAAGAATGATGGTCTTGGCAAAGGTGGAATTAACTTTGACTCTAAAGTACGTCGTCCTTCCTTTGAGCCTGAAGATCTGTTCCTAGCACACATCGCTGGTATGGATACTTATGCAAAAGGCTTGAAAGTAGCTGCTAAATTGATCGAAGATCGCGTATTCGAAGATTTCGTGGAAAAACGTTATAGCAGCTTCAATGAAGGCGTTGGCGCTGACATCGTATCCGGCAAAGCAACTCTGGCTTCCTTGGCTGAATATGCTTTGAACAATGAGAGCCCACGTCCTAACCAATCCGGACGTCAGGAATACCTGAGAGCTACACTTAACCAATACATCTTGGCTGAGTAGGATTTACAGGGAGCTTAAGGCAAACGCCTTGAGTGCAGTATCAAGCATAAACGCTATTGGCGTCCTTTAAGGACGCTAAGCGTTTAAGCGGGAAATATAAGGATAAAGTATAGTGTGAAACTTATACTTTCTTATATTTGAACAAATGCAACGGGGGTTGCTGAAGAGAGCATTCTTCGGCAGCCCCCTTTTTTTGTACAAAGAAATTCTAGAACGCTCACAAAACTAAGCAGATGCTTTCGAAGCGAGTTTTGCTCGAAGTAATTCAATGAAGTCCATGCTCACAAAACTAAGCAGGATGCTTTCGAAGCGAGTTTTGCTCGATGTAATTCAATGAAGTCTATGCTCACAAAACTAAGCAGGATGCTTTCGAAGCGAGTTTTGCTCGAAGTAATTCAATGAAGTCTATGCTCACAAAACTAAGCAGGATGCTTACGAAGCGAGTTTTGCTCGAAGTAATTCAATGAAGTCTATGCTCACAAAACTAAGCAGGATGCTTACGAAGTAAGTTTTATTCGAAGCAGTTCAAAGAAGTAAGCGCTCATAAAACTTTAAGGAGGTCAAATATGAAATACGTTATAGGTGTAGATTTGGGCACTAGTGCAGTGAAGACTGTTCTAGTGGACCCGCAGGGGAAGGTGGCTTTTGAGCATTCCGAATCCTACCCGCTAAGCAGACCACAACCGAACTGGAGCGAACAAAATCCTGAAGACTGGGTAAAAGGGACATTGGTCAGCCTTCGTCGCTTGATTGAAGTATCGGGCATAGCCCCATCACAAGTTGACGGTCTTAGCTTCTCTGGACAAATGCACGGATTGGTACTAGTGGATAAGGAAGGTCAAGTGCTTCGTCCGGCCATTCTTTGGAATGATACCCGTACTACGGCACAGTGCAGAAGAATAGAGAAGACGCTCGGAGCAAAGCTTATTGAGGTTGCTAGAAACCGTGCGCTGGAAGGCTTCACACTTCCTAAAATTCTATGGGTACAAGAGAATGAACCTGAGGTATTATCACAAGCGTATCAGTTCCTGTTACCAAAAGACTATGTACGTCTTCGGTTGACCGGTGATTATGCGATGGATTATTCCGATGCGGCAGGAACGCTTTTATTAGATGTAGGTTCTAAAACGTGGAGTGCTGAAATTGCTGAAGCTTTTGAACTGCCACTTTCCCTTTGTCCTAGACTGGTAGAGTCCTTTGAACAGACAGGAACGTTATTGCCTGATATTGCTGAAGCGTCAGGTCTTTTATCATCAACAAAAGTATTTGCTGGTGGTGCGGATAATGCATGTGGAGCACTTGGAGCAGGTGTCCTTGGTGAAGGCCGGACGATGTGCAGTATTGGAACATCTGGTGTAGTTCTTTCCTATGAGAGCAACAAAGATTTAAATCTCGAAGGAAAAGTCCATTTCTTCAACCATGGTGAAAAAGATGCTTACTATATCATGGGCGTTACACTAGCAGCAGGTCATAGCCTTACATGGTTTAAAGAAACCTTTGCGGCAGACAAGAGCTTTGATGAATTTCTAAGTGGGGTGTCCTCCATTCCAGCGGGTAGCGGTGGACTGCTCTTTACACCTTATATCGTAGGGGAACGTACGCCACATCCAGATGCGAATATTCGCGGAAGCTTTATTGGCATGGATTCCGGTCATACATTGACTCATTTTACACGTTCTGTATTAGAAGGTATTACCTTTTCGCTACGTGAATCTATCGAGATTGTACGTGATTCAGGCAAAGAGATTACTGAAATCATTGCGATCGGTGGCGGGGCTAAAAATGAGGCATGGCTCCAGATGCAAGCAGATATTTTTAATGCATCCATCGTGAGGCTTGAAAGTGAGCAAGGTCCAGCCATGGGAGCAGCGATGTTGGCAGCATACGGTAGCGGATGGTTCACATCCCTTAGTGCATGTGCAGAAGCTTTCATCCGTCCTGCGGATGTGTATAAACCAGATCCTAAGCAAGCGGCAATCTATGACGGCTTATTCAACCTCTATCAGGAAGTCTACGGTCAGACCCGTGAACTGAATAACAAGCTGGCTGCATACCGCCAATAAAGTACCATTATATTTCTCGCTTAAACACTTACCGTCTTTTATGCTTGATATGTCAGATGAAAAGGGTCTTTCGCATATGGCGGAGGACCTTTTTATGACCATCTCGTCTATGAATGTGAGAATAGGCTGTATTCGAAGTTGTTGCCGTTCCTATTTTTCTTCTGTAAAGTATGGGGTATCTTCAGGGCAGAGTTAAACGCTGCATGAGAGAGTGAAGGTTTCGGGGGGCGGAAGGCCATGTTCCAATGGATCGTTAAGCTGTTGAATGACATCAAAATCCGTAATAAGCTGTTGCTTGCTTTTTTACTCACCACGTTACTTCCGGTATTACTGGTAGGCGGTTATCTTACGTTTGAGATGAGAACCATGGCGTTCCAGAGCGCACTGGAACAAGCTTCAATCAACGTAGATCGGGTAAAGAAAAGAACGGAAGAAGTCATCGGTGTATCTCAAGATATCGCATATCGCTTGAGCAATGATGCACGGTTAAAAAGACTTGCCATACGTCAGTATGTTAGCACTTATGATGTAGTGGAAGCTTATCGCGATTACTCGGATATGCGTGAGTACCTAAGGTTGTATAAAGATATATCCAACATTCGCTTGTATACTGACAATGCTACGCTGCTTAACAACTGGGAGCTGATCAATCCTTCGCCCGAGATTAAGGAGAGCCAGTGGTATCAGAGAGCACAGCGGTACGATAGTCTTGTCGGTTGGGAATATATAGAAGATGAGCGTGATAAACGGAATTATTTAAGTCTTGTCCGCAAAATTGAGCTGGAGGGCTCCAGCAAAATTGGTGTACTCGTTATTAATGTGAACAGTCAGCAGCTTGCATCCATCCTAAGCCAAGAATCTTTTGATACCATGATCGTCGATGATCAGGACAATATCATTGCAGCGAACCGGAAAGACCGCACAGGCAAAAAGCTGGCGGAGGTTTCTTTTGACACGAAGCTCTTGGGGCAGGGAAGTGGAAGCTATGAAGCCGTAGTAGATGGTGAAGCTTCCAAAATTGTGATAGAGGAGCTTAAACCACAATCCAGCCGAAATGCCCTACGAATTATATCTGTTTTTTCGATTGAAAGTATAGTTAAAGAACCGAATCAAGTGATTAAGCTTTCGATTACTGTGGTTGCGATAAGTGTTCTATTAGCCTTTTTAATTATATATAGCTTCTCCTCGTTGTTCTCACGACGATTGCTGCATTTAAGCAGACATATTAACCGAGTCAGTACCGGGGATTTTGATACGACATTAAAGATTGATGGCAAGGATGAAATTGCCCTGTTAGCTCGTCAATTCAATTCCATGGTACGCAGCATTAATGATTTGATGTATGAGGTACAGGAATCCAATGCTCAGAACAGTCTGCTGGAACAGAAACAAAATGATATACGATTCAAAATGCTGGCCAGCCAGATTAACCCGCATTTCTTGTTCAATGCACTAGAAGCGATTCGAATGGAAGCTCACATGAAAGGACAAGTGGAAATTGCCCGTGTAGTACGTCTTCTAGGTAAAATGATGCGCAGTAACCTGGAGGTAGGACGCAGTAAGATTTTGCTTAGTCAGGAATTAGAAGTGGTACGTTGTTACTTGGATATTCAGCAATTCCGTTATGAGGAGAGGTTGAAATATCAATTTGCTGTAGACCCTGCCGTTGAATCTCTTTATATGCCCCCGCTTCTTATTCAGCCACTTGTCGAGAACGCCGTAATCCACGGACTGGATAATAAGATGGAAGGCGCATTTGTGACGGTGGAAGTTATACAAGTTGGGGATCATGCTAAATTTACGATTACAGATAATGGAGTAGGGATATCTCCAAATAAGCTGGAAGAATTACAGAACACGCTTGAGCGCCAGGAAGAGCGTGAAGGTGAGCGAATTGGACTTCGTAATGTCCATGACCGGCTGAAACTTTCCTACGGCGCAGAATATGGGCTATCGATTGAGAGTAGACCTAATGTAGGAACGGTTATTTTCTTCTGCATACCAATGGAGGACAACAATCTATGATAAAAGTGATGATTGTCGATGATGAGCCGAAGCTGCGGGAAGGACTTCGAAGTCTGATCCCATGGGAGACGCTCGGTTATACGGTGGTAGCTACAGCAGCTAATGGCTTGCAAGCACTTGAAAAGTATCATACCTTCTACCCGGAGCTTATCGTTGCTGATATTCGTATGCCTGGAATGGATGGTCTGGAAATGATCAGTGAGCTTCGCAAAGAAGGCTCCGAAAGTCATGTGCTCATCTTGAGTGGGCATGCGGATTTTGAATATGCTAAGCGGGCGATTGGCTATCGGATTGACGGTTATTTGTTGAAGCCAGTCGATGAAGATGAGATGATCGTATGTCTGGAACAGCTACATGAAACGATCGAGCAGGAGCAGCGGTTCAGTGACTGGAATGAGGATGAGCCTGCTCGCAATAGGGAAGCTTTACTTCGAGCGCTACTACAGCCAACTTCAGAGGAAGAACTGGAGGAGGAGAACCTTAGCAGACATGTGAATGCGCTAGGACTGGAACAGGGGAATTACGAAGTCATCCTCATGGAGTTAAGAAAAACAGCTGGTGCAAATGATGAGGATCTCCAGGGAATCAAAACAGTAATGGAACAGCATTTTAGTAATCACCCTAATGCTTCATTCTTTACGTTGTCGCAGTATTTGGGGATTCTTATGAAGGACCCGGACCAGAGCACGAGCAAACGGGAAGAATTATATAAGGAATTATCTGCAACGATTGGCCAGAAGGGATACGACTTCATTGCAGTAGCGGGGGGAGTAATACCGCGGCCCGAAATGGCGGCAGAATCATTGAATGCAGCACGTGAACTGATAAGACGCTCCTTCTTCTTCAAGAAGGGGATCATCAGTACAGATCCTTCAGGATTTCTAATGGAGAAGAGGGAGGAGATCGAAGACGCGCAAGAGACAGAGAGTCGTCTGCTACTTGCAGTGGAAACCGGAAGTCTTAGCGCGATCCGACCGATCGTGCAGACCATCTGTACGGAGCTTATCTCTGCGGGCAGCGACGAATTGCGAATTAAAGAGACCTTTGTGAGGCTTCTTAGCACTGTGTTGGCCCGTCTGGAGCCGACTTATCCAGAAATTCGCACCTATGCAGCAGAGCATTCTCCTCCAATAGGGGAGCTATATCAAAGTTATTATTTGTCTGATCTGCAGGATCAGGCCGTCTCATTTCTCGAAGAAATTGCGGGTCAGATGACCAGTGGGCGTGGAAATGAAATTAAGAAGATCACGGAGATCATCAACCGCCGCTATAATGAGAACCTAAAGCTGGAGACCTTATCCGAGTTATTCTGTTACAACAGCGCTTATCTCGGTAAAATGTTCAAGAATACCACAGGGGAATACTTCAATACGTACGTGGACAAAGTGCGGATTGAGAAGGCTAAGGAGTTTCTGACGCAAGGTATGAAAGTATACGAGGTGGCTGAGAAGGTAGGGTATATGAACCCCGATTATTTCAACGCTAAGTTCCGTAAATATGTAGGCATCTCTCCAACTTCTTATCGTAAAAGCATTTAAGGATTTAAATTCTCAATGTACCATTTTCAATGGCTCCTGATGTTTACCCGCGGCTGAGGTTCAGGTAAGTTTCTGAACCTCAGTCCGCGGGTCTTTTTTTGTTTTCCCTACTCCCACCAATTGTACGTGGTGAAGTATTAATGTAGTTAAATAGACACCTGCTTAAGCTTATGCGGGTGGAGGGCTAATGCATTTTCTTTAGAATCAGGGTTCTAAAAATCTGCTGGAAAAGGAGTGAAGAGGAATATTTGGAACTGTAGAAGCGGAGCGTTCGCCCGAAAGCTTTTCGTAGAAAAGCTCGCTTCGAAAGCATATGCTATCCTCGGATTTCTACCGCGAGAAGCGGTTCAAATCAGGAAATCTGAGGATAACAGCGGTCGGAAGTCCAAATATTCTGCGTAGCGACTAACATCCAGCAGATATTTTTATGAACCTCATCAAAAGAATAAAGCATAAGCCAAGCAGCATTAGCCCCCCTGTGTCGATGAGCCGAAATGAGAATTCACCACGGACAAAAATCTCTAATTTTTACCTGATTTTAAGTCGAATTTATAGGGTACTGCAATCGCTTACAAAGTTCTAGAATTAAGGCATAGAGAGGAGGGGCTTTATGAAAGCGGACACAGTAACTGCTCAAATCCCGCCGGACACCCGAATGCGCAACAAAAAGCCTGCTTCAGGAGGACGGTTTTGGAGAAGCTTTAAGAATCAAAAGTATTTGTGGATGATGTCGATACCTTTTGTCATCTGGGCATTCGTTTTCAGTTATCTCCCATTATGGGGCTGGACGATGGCTTTTCAAAAGTACAAGCCCGCACGCGGCTTTTTTGAACAAGAATGGGTAGGCTTCGAACATTTTAAGACGCTGTTTAGTGATTCGCAATTCCTATTGGCGCTACGTAACACACTAGCGATGAGCGGAATGGGCTTGGTCGCAGGCTTTATCTTTCCGATAACGTTTGCAATATTGCTCAATGAAGTGCGCCTTGGCTTTTTCAAACGATTTGCTCAGACCGTCTCGTATTTGCCTCACTTTGTATCTTGGGTGGTTGCAGCGGGAATTGTAACTAAAATGTTATCTAGTGAAAATGGTCTTGTAAACGATCTCTTGTTAGGAATTGGATTTATAGACTCACCTATTCAGTTTATGGCCCAGGGTCATCTCTTCTGGGGAATCGTTACTTTATCAGATGTGTGGAAAGAAACCGGATGGAACGCGATCATCTATCTTGCGGCCATTGCAGGTATCGGACCTGAACTGTACGAAGCGGCTCGAGTGGACGGTGCCAGCAGGCTCCGCCAGGTATGGCATATTACACTCCCTGGTATCCGCCCGACCATTACAGTGCTACTCATTATGTCGATCGGTAATTTGCTAAATATCGGCTTCGAGAAGCAATTCCTACTCGGAAACAACCTCGTTACCGACTACTCTCAGGTGCTGGATCTGTACTCTCTGAAATACGGACTAGGCATGGCGAGATATTCCTACGGTACCGCGATCAATATATTCAACTCAGTGATCAGTGTAATCTTGCTGTTTACGATTAATGGAATCTTTAAACGTACAACTAAAGAGAGCCTTCTGTAACACAAGGAGGCCCTTCTACCAATCGCGGCAGTATAATTGCCCTTTTCATGAAAGGAGAGCGTTACAGTGGGAAATACAGCTATCACCGGAAAGTCGTGGTCAGACCGGATCTTTGATTTCGTTGTGTACTTTGTAGTACTGTTCGTGGTTGTAATTACGATCTACCCGTTTCTGAACGTGCTTGCGATCTCGCTGAATGATTCAGTGGATAGTGTGCGCGGCGGGATCACCATCTATCCCCGGGCATTTACCTGGGACAATTACTTAAAAATCTTCACCTTCTCGGGATTAATCACCGGGTTTAAAATATCTGCTTTGCGGACAGTTATCGGTACTTTGTTCGGACTGATCAGTGCCTCAATGCTGGCGTTTACGATTAGTCGCCCTGACTTTGCAGGCCGTAAATTCGTCTCCACCTTCTTGGCGATGACCATGTATATCTCTGGAGGAATGATTCCTATATACATGCTGATCAAGGATCTGCATATGATGAACAGCTTTGCAGTTTATGTCCTACCTGGACTGGTCAGTGCCTTTAACGTCTTCGTTATCCGCTCTTTCATCGATGGCCTGCCGTATGCGCTGCAGGAATCGGCGAAGCTGGACGGAGCCAATGACTTTACCATCTACTTCCGGGTCATTCTGCCACTGATGAAACCAGCGTTAGCAACAATCGCGCTGTTCCTCGCAGTAGGTCAATGGAATGCGTGGTTTGATACGTATCTGTATAACGGATCGAGCCCACACCTGACTACATTGCAATATGAACTGATGAAGGTTCTGCAGACTACAACCAGTGGTAACGGAGGCGATTACCGCTCCAACATTGCTTCGCTGGCCTCCAACCAAGTCTCGCCAGAGTCGCTCAAAATGGCAATTACGATTGTCGTAACCGTGCCGATCTTGCTAGTATATCCATTTATTCAGAAGTATTTTGTTAAAGGTATGACACTTGGTGCTGTGAAGAGCTAATCACAGCTTCAGTTACAGGGGAGCTTAGTCTCCCCTACATTCTAAGTGAGTTATGTATCCGTTTTCTTTTCTTTTGGGAAGTTTTGGGATAAGTATTAACAGGATTTATCTGTGATACGATAGATAAACAATTTTAAGGAGGGTTTATTTAATGGGGAATAATAGAAAAATAAAAGCTAAAGCAACTGCACTTACACTCACTTCTATTATGATGCTCGGCATGCTCGCAGGTTGCGGTGGTAACAACGGCAATAATGCAGCTGGAAATGCAACTAATAAGGGGAATACGGCTAATTCGGCCAATGCGGTTGAGGATATTTCTCCGCTCACGATGACTTTCTTCAGTGCTGACCCTAACCCGAACTGGACAGGCATGCAAGACGAAGTAGGTAAAGTGATTACGGAAAAAACAGGTGTTACCTTGAATGCTGAATACGCAGTTGGTGACCCAGCTCAAAAAGTAGCGCTGATCGCAGCGAGCGGCGATTATCCGGATCTGATCAGTGCCAAGACCGATGTCAGTAAGCTGGTGGATGCAGGTGCAATGCTTGATCTGACAGACCTGATTGATAAATATGCTCCTAATATCAAAAAAGTATTGGGCGAAGAAGGCTTGAAACGCTCACGTTACAGTGACGATGACCATGCGATTTATGCTATCCCTACGTATGCTGGTGTGGATAATAAATATTTTGATGCTGGTGGCGGATTCGAACTACAGCACCGTGCTGTCAAAGAAGCTGGATACCCAGCAATCAAGACGGTTCAAGACTATGAGAATGTCATCAAGGCTTACTTGGAAAAACATCCTACGGATGAAAATGGTAACAAAAACATTGGTCTGACCCTAAATGCAGACGATTGGTACATGTACATTACAGTGACTAATCCGGCTTTCACTACTACAGGCTCCCCTGATGATGGTGAATATGCTATCGATATCGATACACAAGAAGTAACTTATCACTTCCGTCGTCCTGCTGAGAAAGAATATTTCCGCTGGCTCAACCATATGAACGATATCGGATTGCTTGACCCGGAAAGCTTCGTTCAAAAGTATGACCAGTACAAAGCTAAAATCGCTACCGGCCGTGTTATTGGTCTGATTGACCAAGACTGGGGTTATGGCGATGGAGAAAGAGCATTGAAAGCTGAAGGCAAGCTGGATCAAGGATACGGACACTATCCAGTAACCCTGTCTGAAGAGTACAAAGAAACTTCCTTCTGGCCTACAGGCTTTATGGGTGGTAACGGCATTGGGATCAGCGTAGACGCTAAAGATCCGGTACGTGCAATTAAATTCTTGGACTACTTAGCTTCCGATGAAGGTCAAGTATTAGTTAACTGGGGTATCGAAGGCAAGCATTACAGCGTAGTGGACGGCAAACGCGTCATTCCTGAAGATGTAAACAACCGTAAATATAATGATACTACCAATTTCCAAAAAGAAACTGGACTTGGCAATGTCGGATCAAACTACGCACTGCTTAGCGCTCACTATGGCGACGGTGTATTGGATCCAACTGGAAACTACTATACAACTCGTTTCCCTGAGCAAGTAACCGTAGGCTACAATGCAGTTGAAAAAGAAACACTTGCTGCTTATAAAGCAACAACTTGGAAAGACCTCTTCCCAAGTGAAGATGAATTCAAAGTTAAACCTTGGGGTGCGGCATGGAATATCACGATTCCTGGGGATAGCGAAATCGTTGTTCTCGACAACAAGCTGAAGGATATCAGTTGGAAACGGATTCCTGAAGCCATCTTGTCCAAACCAGCGGATTTCGACAAAGTTTGGGATGCTTACATGGCTGAACTGGATAAAGCTGGTGTGACGAAAGCTGAAGATTTACGTGAAGAGCTGGTTAAACAACGCGTGAAACTTTGGAATGAGTAATTATTGAATTACGGCTAATATAATAAAAGCATGAAGATGGCGGGAAGTCCGAACGAAAGTCCGGGCCTCCCGCCGATTTCTTTTTCATCTGTGATTACAGGATAGGAGGAATATACATGGGAGAGAGCAAACACACTGGGCGGCATGAGCTCTGGTATAAACAGCCGGCAGCGGTATGGGAAGAGGCACTGCCCGTGGGTAACGGCAGATTGGGCGGCATGGTCTTTGGCGGAACGGAAGAAGAACTGATTCAACTAAATGAAGACACCTTATGGTCGGGTTTTCCGCGGGATACAGCTAATTATGAGGCGCTGCGTCATTTGGCTCCGGCCAAACAGTTAGTGGCAGAGGGAAAATACAAGGAAGCTGAAGCACTAGTGGATGCCAAGATGTTAGGCAGACGGACCGAATCCTATCAACCGCTCGGAGACTTGCGAATGAAGTTCAATCTTGCCGGTCCTGTAGAGGATTACCAGAGGGAGCTTGATTTGGATCAAGCGCTTGCTTCGGTATCCTATACTGCTGGGGATGTAAGAATTGTGCGAGAAGTGTTGGCCAGCAGACCGGATGAACTTATAGTCATTCATATCCGTGCAGAGGGGAGAGAGGGCCTGGGCATTCTACCGGATTTCTCGGTGGCTCTCACTTCGCCGCATCCTTCTTGTTCAGAGATTACTCCCGCCGGTATGCTGATAATGACCGGCCGTGCCCCGTCGCATGTAGCTGATAATTATGTAGGAGATCATCCGTGTGCCGTATTATACGAAGAGGGGCTTGGCATAAGTTTTGCAGCTGCAATGGAAATCCGTACAGATGGCGGCAATCGTGTAGCAAAGAACGGCTCGATGTCGGTTTCAGGTGCGCGCTCCATTACCATCCGTCTGGCTGCAGCAACCGATTATGCCGGGTATGACCGGATGCCAGGAAGCGGCGGTAAGCTGCCTTCGGAGTTGTGCCTAGAGCAATTAGCTTTATCCTCTACTGGATATGCGGAGCTGAAGCAGCGCCATCTAGAGGATCATCAGTCTTTGTTCCGCCGCGTGGAGTTGACGCTTGCATCTTCCCCTCGGATAGAGCTTCCCACGGATGAGCGACTAGCACGGTACCGCGAAGGGCAGGCAGATTCTGCGCTAGAAGCGCTGCTGTTCCAGTATGGCCGCTACCTGATGATTGCTGGCTCACGGCCGGGGACGCAAGCTCTGAATCTGCAAGGGATCTGGAATCCCTATCTTCAGCCGCCATGGAACAGCAATTATACGACCAATATAAACACTGAAATGAATTACTGGCCAGCCGAGTTATGCGGGTTGGGTGAGTGCCACGAACCTTTAATAGATTTTATTACGGAGCTTAGCGCGGCTGGCAGTCGTACAGCAAATATTCATTATGGCGCACGTGGCTGGGCAGTGCATCATAATACTGATTTGTGGCGCATGACGTCACCGTCGGACGGCAAGGCCATGTGGGCTTTTTGGCCGATGGGTGGGGTCTGGCTCTCTCGCCATCTATGGGAACGTTATGCTTTTCGTCCAGATGAGGAATATTTGCGGAGTACGGCTTATCCTCTGTTAAAAGGAGCCGCGTTATTCTGTCTGGATTGGCTTGTGGAGCTACCTGATGGAAGATGGACAACAAGTCTGTCTACCTCGCCGGAGAATGTATTCTTGACTGCTGATGGCACGCCATGCAGTGTTTCAGCTGGCTCAGCTATGGATTTATCGTTAATCGCTGAACTGTTCAAGCATTGCATTCAGGCTGCTGAGATTTTGAATATCGATGCCCAGCTGAGGCAGGAGCTGAGCCAGAAACAGGAACGACTCGCTCATCCTGGCATTGCACCGGACGGACGTATTCGTGAATGGAATGAGGATTTTGCTGAACAAGAGCCTGGGCATCGCCATGTCTCTCATTTGTATGATTTATATCCCGGGAATGTAATTAGTCCCGCCTCCACACCGGAGCTAGCGGAGGCGGCAGCGTTATCGCTTAAGAAGCGCTTGGAAAGCGGGGGTGGACACACGGGCTGGAGTGCAGCCTGGCTTCTTAATTTATATGCGCGTTTGAAGGATGGCGAGAGTGCGTATAGCTGTTTACGTCGTATTTTGCAAGACTCCAGTCTGCCGAATTTATTCGGTAATCACCCTCCATTTCAGATTGACGGTAACTTTGGAACTACGGCTGGAGTGGCCGAGATGCTCTTGCAGAGTCATCAGGAGGGGATTGAATTATTACCCGCTCTTCCAGAAGGATGGTCTGAAGGTAGTGTGAAAGGCTTGATAGCACGAGGCGGATTTATCACGAATATAGAATGGCGTGAGGGACGCTTAATGAAGGCGGAACTGACCTCGACACATGGACAACTATGCAGAATCTATAGTCGCCAGCCTTTACTCATTCAAAAGCCCGATGGTTCACGATTAGGGACAGAGATGGAATTTGAAACCGTAATAGGAGAGACCTATATCATTACACCACTAAGCGAATAAAACACATCGGTCTAGCATATAGACTGTTCTCAGAGTAGAATTATTCTACAGGGAGCAGTCTTTTTTTGCCTAAGCGCTCATTATCTATTAAATGGTAGGGTTCATTATAAGTCTATAGGAGCCGGAGGAACGGAATATATATGTGGAAAAAACGCTTCACATTAGTAAAGATCATTCTGGGAGGAGTGATTATATTCGCTGCTATTCCACCGATGATTTATTGGGGCTGGGGTCATGCTTATGCGGCTTCGAGTTCACCAACCCTTCGTTCTGTAAATGAAGTGGCGCAGAAGCTAACGGGTGCGATGAACAACCGTAGGGAGACGATTACTTTTACTTATGAGAGCAAAGCCTCAAATTTGAAAACGAAAATTCAAGCGGCGCTGGATCAAGCGATGGCTAGTGACCCTTATTTGTATTACATTATAGACAGCTACGGATATACTTATCGAGGGAGCGCAAGCGCGGTAAAAGTTACGGTAGAAGTGAAATATTTGGAGACACTGGAGCAGACCGCTTTTGTGAACAAAGAAGTGAAGGCAGCGCTGAAGAAGATCATAACGCCGGGCATGAACAATCATCAGAAGGTGAAGGCTATCCACGATTGGGTTGTGCTACATCTGAAGTATGATACTTCGTATCGTAAATATACGGCTTATGAAGGTCTGAAGAGTGGCAGCGCAGTTTGCCAAGGATACTCGCTGTTGACCTATAAGATGTTAAAGGAAGCTGGATTCACGAATAAAATCGTTGAGGGTACAGCAAAACAACCGGGTGGACGTAGCCAGTTGCATGCCTGGAATCTTGTACTATTAGATGGACGGTGGTATCACCTCGACACCACTTGGGATGACCCGACACCTGATAAGGCTGGTGTGATTAGTACTGCATACTACTTGAGGACGGATGCACAGATGCGTCAGGACCATAGCTGGACGAAGTCTTATCCGGCAGCTTCGGTAGCCTATCATAAGACCTTGTCTGCGCTTGTGGAGCGTGGAGGACAGAGTGCGGCTGTGTATAAACAGCTTCAGAAGAATCTCAATTATGAGCTTTATGCCGATGAGCTAATTGTACGTTCGGCAGAAGATCTGACCCGGTTAGCCAATAAGGCGATCGCCTCCGGTGAAGTGTCTATATTATTCCGTTATCAAGGGAGTGGAACAAAGCTTAAGAATGACCTGCAGGAATTATATAAGCTTGGACTAGAGGATGTGTCTTATTCTAGCTCATCTTTTGATAATACGGGCGACCTCAAAGTGTATGTGACTTGGGAATAAAAGGACATAAAAAAGGGATATCCCAGAAGCCTAATGGCTACGGGATATCCCTTACGTCTTTTAACTAGTCTATTTATTCTGGGTGAGTACTAAGATCGCATTTATCTAAAGGAATAATATTACTCTTTCGGAACCAGCGATAGCCAACCCAGATTAAGACAAACAGCGGCAAGCTGATATAAGAAACGGCAATGCCATACCAGTCAATATTTCCACCTGAAAAGGCACCCATATTCTGACCGAGAATAGCTACAATACAAAGTACTAAGGCAAAGATAGGTCCGAATGGGAACCATCTAGCTCGGTAAGGTAGTTCATCTAATGAGTGGCCTTGTGCTATAAAAGCACGTCTGAAACGGTAGTGGCAGACCGCAATGCCCAGCCAGTTAATAAATCCACACATACCAGAGGCGTTCAGCAGCCAATTATATACGGCGCCGTCACCAAAGAATGAAGCGAGAAAGGCGAGCATTCCAACAGCCGTTGTTACAAGTAAAGCGCCAACAGGGACACCACGGCGATTGAGCTTACCCAGTGCGCGCGGAGCCATGCCATCCTTAGCCATGGCATACAGGACACGGGTGGAGGCATACATTCCAGAGTTCCCCGCTGACAGTACGGAGCTGAGAATGACGGCATTCATTACGGATGCGGCAATTGCAAGCCCGGCTTTATTGAACACGATCGTAAACGGACTGACTCCGATATCATCAATGCCACCGCGTAGCAGATCTGGGTTCGTATAAGGAATCAGCATTCCGATTACAAAAATGGCAAGGATATAAAAGATTAATATACGCCAGAATACTTGGCGGATCGCAATGGGGACATTTCGACGTGGGTCCTCACTCTCACCAGCGGCAACGCCGATTAGCTCGGTACCCTGGAAGGAGAATCCTGCTGCCATAAAGACTCCAACGAAGGCAAAGAAGCCACCGTGGAAGGAGCTTCCTCCGATTTGGAAGTTACTGAAGCCTACGGTTTTTCCACCCATAATGCCGAATATCATGAGGACCCCGACAACGAGGAAGGCGATAACGGTAATGATTTTGATAATGGCAAACCAATATTCTGATTCCCCGTAGCCACGAGCAGATAGGAAGTTAAGGCCGAACATCAGCAGTAGGAACACCAGACTCCAGAGAAAGGAAGGGCTGTCGGGGAACCAGTATTTAATGATGACGGTAGCCGCTGATAGCTCTGCCGCAATCGTAACCGCCCAGTTATACCAAAAGTTCCAACCGATGGCGAAGCCAAAGGCGGGGCTGACGAAACGAGTGCCGTAGGTACTAAAGGACCCGGAGTCCGGTAAATAGGTAGCGAGCTCCCCAAGACTAGTCATGAGAAAATAAACCATTACACCCACAGCCGTATAAGCTAGAAGGGCTCCGCCAGGTCCTGCTGAAGCGATCGCGCCGCCACTGGCTAGAAACAGACCCGTACCAATAGATCCGCCAAGCGCGATCATGGTCAAATGTCTTGCTTTGAACGATTTTTTAAGCGCAGGCTGATTCATGTTGCCTTGCGCTGGTTTTTGCTGCTTACCCTGCATGAATATGACACTCCTTATGATCTAATCTTACTGTTCATGAACGGGGAGTTCTGAGCTGCTGACTCCCGCAATGCGGGAGGTATACTTCGTGATTTCCAGTAGGTTATGGATGACTGTACGAAACATACAAAATCTGTAAACGCAAAGAAGCCGCAGACTATATCTGCGGCTTCCATCTATACAGCTCCGCATCATACTCCCTGTGAAGATAGCGCAACACACTGTAGCCTCTACTTACGCAGGCTGTACAATGTGACAGTTCCGTGCCTTTCGGCAACGGCCCCAGCCTGCACCGCTGTAAGAGCTACAGCGCAAGCTTCGGCAGATATTCCTTTCGGCGTGATTCATAGACGGCTCTAACGTCTCCACACGCGTACTCTTTATATCCGCGACCTCTACCTCATCTTAGTATGACGAGGCTATCTTTACTTCATTCATTTATAAACAACAGGAATTAGTATAAAGCAAGTTTACATATCAAAGCAATGACAAAATCAGGTACTTCCGTGTTAATTACGACGGCGTTCTGACATCTGCTGCCAGACGGTGCCCGCTGCAGCTTCACCTGAGGCGATACGCTCCAAAGCCATCTTGGCCTGAAGGCCAACCTCGAACTCTGGATCATCCGCAGCAAGGGTAAGCGCATCTTGAGCTTCGGATGTGCCAACTTCATAAAGGAAACGAGCCGCGCGCCAGCGGACAAGCTTGCTCTTATCCGTTAGTGCCGCCGTCATCACTGGCGTGGCGGCAGGATCGCCGATGTCGGACAGTGTATCGCCTGCCGTACGTCTTACGGCTGGCGCACTGTCTGCCATCGCCTCATAGAGCAGCTCCATCGCCTCGGGCGTGCGAAGGTCGCCCAGATACACGACCGCAAGCCTGCGAATATGCAGCTTGGGATCGTGTAGCGCTGCCTTAAGCTCCGGCAGGAGCTCCGCCGTCGGCGTAAGATCCTCTAGCGCGGCGTAGCGCACGCGCCAATCCTCATGCTTCAGGTCTCGCAGCAGCTCATCCTGAGTGCGAGTTCGTCTCTGCTCGACGAACTCACCTTCGGCTCCGTGCGCAATGGCTTGCTGCACGAGAGAGTCGAGGCGTTCCTGCGGATACGCCGCTTCGATCTCTTGCTCGACCTCGCGCGCAATGTCCGCGGGCTCGCCATAACGCACGCCGTAATCGGTGAGCTTGCGCTCTTTGATCATTACGGCGCTAGCCACATCCATAACCGCTTTAGTAAAGCGGTTAGCTAAGGATATGCGCTCCTCATTCGCGCCCGTTTTTACGCGGATTTGCATCGGAATCCCGCGGAACATTTGGACGAAGACTTGCGCTTCCCCAAAGTGAGCCCCGGCATTCTCGTCGTCTAGGCTCCAATCGCCAGTTAATCCTTCGCTGCTCCCGAAGCGGCTTTGAACTTCTCTTAGAATGGCTGCCCAATCGGCGTTTCCTTTGCGTTCAAGTGCTGCGAAGTCAGCAGCATGATAAATGCTAGTAACGCCCGGTATCGTTAACATTTCACGTGCCCAAGCAGGTGCGGACCGCTCACTTTCCGGAGTATAGGTTCTGCGAATTCCGGGTTCTAAACTTTCGTCCAAATGAAGCTTCATCGTATTTGGACTTGGAGTCGGTTCAATAAATGTAATCTTCATACGTAGCTCCCCCTTGAACGGTACATGCACCGTGGTCTTTACACGCATTTTACCTCATTTCTGGCGTGAAACACAAAAGAAACTCTTCTATTATTTCGCCAGTGACTGCATAGTGTTGGAATAAAATGGCGAACATTTATCATGTGATTTGTATATTTTGCAAAATGCGCTGCTGTTCAATATAGTTATAGTATATCCGCTAAAGTCAGGATTGCTTGGCAAACTTCTGCAGAAGAGGTGTTTTATGCCTAAAGTTCGTTACCATAACGTCGACAATGTAAGTACCGATAAAACAATAAAAGAATTTCGCCAGTGGCGTGAAGAGCGTCGTCGGAAGAAGAAGGACTATTCATATGTTGTGCCGAATACGCCGCCAAGATTGTCTTATCTGTTGGAGAATAAGCAGGAGTCTACCATTACGTGGATTGGGCATTCGACATTTTTCCTTCAATATGAAGGGATGAATATCATTACAGATCCCATCTGGGCGAGAAGGCTAGGTTTTGAGAAAAGACTGGGACAACCTGGGATTCCGCTTAGCGAAGTGCCGCCGATTGACCTGATTCTGATCTCGCATTCTCATTATGACCACTTGCATATCGCCTCTATCCGCAAATTATATCGGGCAGGGACAACGCTTGTAGTTCCTGTAGGTCTGAAGCGGAAAATGCTCCGCAAAGGGTTCCACAACTGTGTGGAAATGGAATGGTGGCAGGAGATTAAGCTAGGTAAGATCAAGCTTAGTTTTGTGCCTACTCAGCACTGGACGCGGAGAACGCCTTGGGATACGAATACTTCTCATTGGGGTGGGTACATTTTGGAGCCCGCTGACTCCGGAAATCAGAAGACTTCACCTAACCTTTATTTCGCTGGGGATAGCGGTTATTTTCCAGGCTTTAAGGAAATCGGAAGCCGTTATAAGATTGATATCGCGCTTATGCCGATTGGAGCTTATGAACCGGAGTGGTTCATGACCTCTCAGCATGTAAATCCTGAGGAGGCTATACAGGCTTTTCTTGATGTAGGAGCGGAGAGCATGATTCCGATGCATTATGGTACCTTCAGACTTGCTGATGATACCGCCCGGGAAGCATTGGATCGCATGGAGATCGCCAGAATTAAGCATGAGATTTCTGAGGACCGAATTCGTACACTCGGTTATGGAGAAACACTGGTCGTACAACCGGAGAATCGCACATCTGAGGAATAATTGAAAAAATTCCTCCTTAAAAGTTGTCGCTGTAAAACAGTTGGAATAAGTTTCGTAGGAGAGAGATCAGCTTAAATGCCTATTTCACGGGATTTTTGCACTGATTTTATGCTATAATGAGCCGAAACCCTAAAGTGAAAAGGATGGTAATGCGTAATGATTAGCACAAGCGGCGTAACACTCCGCTACGGAAAACGAGCTCTCTTCGAAGATGTAAACATAAAATTCACCCCTGGTAACTGCTATGGTTTGATTGGTGCCAATGGTGCTGGTAAATCAACCTTTCTGAAAATTCTCTCCGGGGAGATTGAAGCGAACACGGGTGATGTTCATATAACACCAGGTGAACGCCTTGCAGTTCTGAAGCAGAATCATTTCGAGTATGATGAATTCCCAGTACTTGAAACAGTAATTATGGGTCACACTCGTCTTTATGAAATCATGAAAGAAAAAGACGCGCTTTATGCGAAGTCTGATTTCACGGAAGCAGATGGTCTACGTGCCGGTGAGCTTGAAGGCGAATTTGCAGAACTTAATGGCTGGGATGCAGAGCCGGATGCGGCTGCCATGCTGATCGGTCTTGGAATTATGCGTGAACTGCATGACAAGAAAATGGCCGAACTGAGCGGCAATGAGAAGGTACGGGTACTCTTGGCACAAGCCTTGTTTGGCCGTCCAAATAACCTCCTGCTCGATGAGCCTACCAACCACTTGGATCTAGAATCGATTGGCTGGTTAGAGAACTTCCTCATGGATTATGAAGGTACTGTTATCGTAGTATCTCATGACCGTCACTTCTTGAACAAAGTATGTACGCATATTGCGGATATTGATTTTGGCAAAATCCAGATGTACGTTGGTAACTACGACTTCTGGTACGAGTCCAGTCAGCTTGCTCAAGCTTTGCAGCGTGATTCGAACAAGAAGAAAGAAGACAAGATCAAGGAACTGCAAGCCTTTATTCAGCGTTTCTCGGCCAATGCTTCCAAGTCTAAACAGGCGACTTCTCGTAAGAAACAACTTGAGAAAATTACGTTGGATGACATTCGTCCATCTAACCGTAAATATCCGTTCCTCAACTTCAAACCTGAACGTGAAGCAGGTAAGCAGCTTCTGACGATCAGCGGATTGACCAAATCGGTTGAAGGTGAGAAGGTTCTTGATGAAATCAGTTTTGTAGTTAACAAAGGAGATAAGATTGCTTTCGTGGGTCCGTATTCCCAGCCTAAATCACTTCTGTTTGATGTGGTCATGGGTGAGCAAGAAGCGGATGCGGGTGAATATGCATGGGGAGTCACTACAACTCAAGCTTATTTTCCGAAAGACAATTCCAGCTATTTCGATGGCGTGGACATGAATCTCGTAGAATGGCTGCGTCAGTATTCTAAAGATCAGGATGAGACGTTCCTGCGTGGATTCCTTGGACGGATGCTATTCGCCGGAGAAGAAGCACTGAAGAAAGCAAGTGTACTGTCCGGGGGCGAGAAGGTTCGCTGTATGTTGGCGAAGATGATGCTGAACGGTGCGAACGTACTTGTATTCGATGAACCTACCAATCACTTGGATCTGGAATCCATTACGGCACTGAATAACGGACTGATCGATTTCGACGGTACCATTCTGTTTACTTCCCATGACCATCAGTTCATCCAAACGATCGCTAACCGTATCATTGAAATCACACCTACAGGTGTAATTGATCGCACGATGACTTACGATGAGTATTTGGAGAATCCTGAAATTAAGGAAATGCGCCAACGCATGTATCCTGCAGAAGTGTAATATTTACTTTCCGCTATGTGGAAGGAACCCGATAAGCAGCTACTCTAATCCTAATAGGATTAGGGTAGCTGTCTTTATAATTTCGATTTTCAAACGTAACGGTAGGTGAGGGCTGTGGAGAATTCTACGGGGAGTATACGCGTGGCTTGCAAGACAGGAAGTCTTAGCACTTGAGGTTTCCCAAAAAGCGCATGTTTTCAGTTGGCTAATTCTATAATAAAGAGAATCAGTAATGAATTTGATGAGTTCTAGCCCATCCTTTAAGGCAGGCGAACGCATAAAAGGCTGCGTTGTCCCTGAGGGATACGCAGCCTTTTATGTTTATAAGATAGTACTAGGATCCGCCGGTACGACGACGTTGGTTGTTAGGCTTTTTGTTATTCTGACTTTTTAGCGGTTTGGCGGAGCCGGCCTGAAAAGTTGATCCAGGTTTGGAGGAAGATTGTTGTTTCTTTTGCTCCAGCTTTTGCCGGATAGCTTCGGCTAAATTGATTTTTCCTTTTTCATTGCTTTCGCTCATTATGATAACCTCCTTCGAAGCAAGTCCTTCACTTTATTCTAATTGTTTTTAAATGCTGCTACAAGGGCAAGAATAATTGAAAGAATTCTTTCTTACAAAACAGAAAACGAGGAGATCGCCAAAATGGTTGATATTTACGAAGATATACGTAAAGGCGAGCGTGGAGCTTGGGTTAGCATAGCGGCTTACCTCATTTTATCGACATTCAAACTGGTCAGTGGTTATCTATTCGCCTCTAGTGCGTTGGTCGCGGACGGGGTCAATAATCTAACTGACATCGTAGCATCCGTAGCCGTGTTGATTGGTCTGCGGATTTCGCAGAAGCCACCTGACTCTGACCATGCTTATGGACATTTTCGGGCAGAGACAGTAGCTGCATTATTAGCCTCCTTTATTATGGCGGTAGTAGGTATTCAGGTGATTGTGGAGGCGGTACGGTCCTTCTTCGATCGTGCAAAGGAAATGCCGCAGCTGATGTCAGCCGGTGTGGCTCTAGTGTGTGCAGTAGCAATGATGGGAGTATACATATACAACAAAAGGCTGGCTAAGCAGATAAATAGCAGTGCTCTAATGGCAGCGGCGAAAGATAATTTTTCGGATGCTATGGTTAGTATAGGTGCTGCTGTTGGGATTGTGGGTGCTCAGTTTGGATTGCCATGGATTGATTCTGCGGCGGCGGTAGTTGTCGGACTAATTATCTCTAAGACGGCATGGGATATTTTTCGTGACTCGACCTACCGGCTAACGGATGGCTTTGATCAAGACAGGTTGATGGATCTACGTAGTACGATCGCCCGAACGCCGGGAGTAGAAGGGATTAAAGATGTGAAGGCACGGGTTCATGGGAATCATGTGCACGTGGATGTCGTAGTGGAGGTAGATGCGAATATTACAGTGGTGGAAGGCCATAAAATCAGTGATTCCATTGAAGAGAGAATGAGCAAGCTACACAACATTATGAATGTGCAGGTGCATGTGGAACCTAAAGATTAAATTTAAAAAAATCTATTTTAAGGAAAAAACAAACATATTCAAGGAGGATTCAAGACTATAGTCCTGTGTTTTACCATAAAGTGGCATGATTATATGTGCAATTTGGAGCATGTTCCAAATCCCGGGCAAGCCTATAATGAGGGCATAAAGGAATGTAGTACACACCTTTGTTGAAATCTCATCATGGTATTGGGGGAACATATGATTAAATCACATAAGCAATTAACAGCATCCTTGTTGGTTTCAGCTGCAATTGTTGCAGGTTTAGGAGTATCTGCTCCTGGAAATGCAGCAGCAGCCTCAAGTCCATCAAATTCAGTTATGGCGGCAGCAACCGGTCAAACAGCGGTCATCGAGGCAAGTGTTCGTCTTCGCAGCACACCTTCTACAAGTGGAGAAGTAGTGAAGTATTTGCAAAAGGGAGATCAAGTGCAGATTGTGGCGCAACCGAATAACTATTGGTATCAGGTGAAAACAGCAGATGGATCTGTAGGTTATACAAGCACGGATAATAAGTATATCAGCGTAAATTCATCTTCAGTGGGTACACCAACAGCACCATCAGCACAAACGGGAACCATTAAGTACGGGGTGAATCTTCGAACTACTCCTTCAACAAGCGGAAAAGTACTGAGACTTTTGAAGAAGGGGGAACAAGTACAACTTCTGGCACAGCCGAACAGCTACTGGTATCAAATTCAAACCTCTGATGGTAGCATTGGATATATAAGCTCAAGTGATCAATATACTTCGTTCGCTAATAACGGGGGGACTGGGACGGTAATGCCGCCAGCACCAGTACCACCAGCACCTCCAGCACCACCTATTTCAACACCGGGGGCTTCCGCCCAAATCGAAAGTATAATCTCAGCAGGTATGGGCTATCTTGGGACACCTTATGAGTTTGGATCCAGCAGATATGATACAAGTACCTTTGATTGTTCTGATTTTATCCGGCAAATCTTTATCGATGCTGTGAATCTGAAACTGCCTGCTGATTCCCGTCAACAGGGAGATTGGGTGAAATCGAATAGTACGGTGGTTACGTCTACTTCCGGTTTGAAACGCGGCGATTTAATGTTCTTTATGGATTATAAAGGAAACTCCGCTTCTGCTTATGAAGGGATCGATAAATCCAAGGCAAGAATATCGCATGTTGCTATTTATTTGGGAGATGGACAAATTCTACATACTTATTCCGTAGCTTCAGGCGGGGTAAAAGTAGATAAATTAAGCGCTTCTTGGACGAATCGTTTTCTCTACGGGGGATCGGTCATCCGATAATTATATAGGTGTACAGAAGCGGCAGCATCGCATGTTTGTGACGGGTGAACAAAGGCGGGCGTAAGCGCAAAAGCTACCCCCTCAGTAGAATGATCTACTGAGGGGGTAGCTTTTTGTAAATATAAGAATTTATATGTTCCGTTCTATAAATTATCCTTATATTTCTCGCATAAACACTTGCCGTCCTTATAGGGACGCCGAAGGCGTTTATGCTTGTTATCATCTTTTCAGTACAAATTACATAATTACATTGGCAGCCACAGGAACCTTTACCCACGCTTTTCCTAGCCAAGTGTAAATTTCTCTCCATTCATTGCCCCAAGTATCCGTAATCACTTCACCTGTGGTGTCAAGCGTTTGAGCGCTAAGCCAACCTGCGGGAATTATACTGCCGACGGAAAAATGGAAAGCTGTTTTTTCGGTCAGAACAATTTGTGGTGTCGCTGGAACAATATCCGATGGCGTAATGATCGTTTCAAAAGAAGTAGTGTAAGTGCTTCCAGTTTCCATCGTAGAATCTGTAGTAGTACCTGCTACCTCTGCGGCTGATGCTGTAGCTGCTAGGGAAGCCATAAGTCCCAAGGCTATTGTAATGCTGGCGAATTTTTTCATGTTTAGTTCCTCCTCATTAGGATTTTGATATAAATTTTTCTTATTTTCTCAAGTGACATCTGTGTGGGAATGACCTATACTTTCTGCATGATGAATAAGATATATGGATACTTATGGGAGGAGGCTACATCGATCTACCTCTGCGTCCCGTGAAGAGGGAGACAACAAACAGAACCAAGAAGACGAAGAATAGTATCTTTGCAAGACCTGCAGCGGCTGCTACAAGATTGAAGAAACCAAAGATACCAGCGATTACAGCTACAACTAGCAGAATTGCGGACCATTTTAACATTACATATCACCTATCCTTTTTTTGATTTGTAGTCATTGTTTAAACGGGGACTTTGATTCTGAAACAAAGGGGAGCAGGGAGTTTTGACAACGCTCGACAGATTGTTTCGGCATATGGTAGTAGGGGTAACTATGCAGTATACAAGGCTGATTAGCCACTATTTATGAGATTTGGAAGGGGTTATGAATATGATCATTGAACTTAGTGTAGCTCTCGTTGCTATTGCATTCGCAATACTTGTTTTCTTTCTAATTAAGACTTTGCAGTCAGCGAAGGAATCCCTCGACAAAGTAAGCCAAACCTTGGTGGAAGTGCAGAAGACGATGGATGAACTGACTTATGAAGTGAAGACTACAGTCAGACATGCAAATGAAATTACCGCTGATGTACAGAATAAAATTCAGAAGATTGATCCTGTCATAGATTCTGTGAAGAATTTGGGAGAGGTTATGAATGAGTTAACCTTAACCGTTAAGCAAGTATCAGTAACTGTGATTGAGAGATATCGTAAATCGCATGAACTGAGGGAGAAGCGTAAGGGCGTATCCATAAAAGAGGCTCCGCTGACTCCAGCCGAGGAACGTACGGTTAACTCCTATGATGCTGTTAATGCCAAGAAAGCACCTGGGAAAATGACTGCTGTGTTAAAAGGTGTAGATGTAGCTGCAACTCTTTGGAAAAAATTCCGTCATTAAAGCTAAGGCAGCAAGGCTTCTGTAAATGGCGGCTGCAGATAAGAAAGGTGGGATAACAACATGAACATTATCATTCTTTTGTTTAGTCTACTTTCCCCATACTTTGATGCGTCTCCACAGTTGACGCCTATCTCGACTTTTAGTGATCAGCCAAAGACAGTTCTCACATTTGAATATGCCACAGAAACCAGCCCTTCTATAAATCGGTTTGATTCACTGCAAGGCGTTGCTTTATATGCTACGAAGGAAGAATTGCTTCTGGCCAAGGGCAATCCGCTTGCGGTAACAAATGATCCATTGCAAGGGACAGAGGAGTACCAATACGCAGATGTGACAGTGGGTGTTGGCGAGGGGTTTGTACTGTATGTGCATGTCTCATCTTCTCAAGCACAGCAGTTCGGTCTACAGGTAAATGGGGTGGGGATTGATCCCATGAAGGATAATGTACAATCGACCTTAGGTAAACCGTATTTTATAGCTGAAGATGGTGACGTATATATGAGAGGAAATAATGCACTCAAAATATATCGAAATTTGGCAGGTGAATTTGAAGGTATTGATTTATTTGATAGTATTTCTTCTTAATAGGTTTAACTTTTGATCATTTTGGTTAATAATCAGGGGCTGTCTTTATTATAGAGTAACCTCCCGAACCACTAGGTGTAGTGGTTCGGGAGGTTACTTTGCTGAAGGCGTAAATGAACCTATTACTATATTTACATATATTAAAAATAGATATAACACATTTAAATAGCGTATGATATAGGTAATGAGTCGCAGAATTTTACGGTCGTAATACTATTCGTGTGAG
The DNA here is from genome assembly GCF_001012825.1 of Paenibacillus etheri. Lineage (GTDB taxonomy): Bacteria > Bacillota > Bacilli > Paenibacillales > Paenibacillaceae > Paenibacillus_AQ > Paenibacillus_AQ etheri. Next base: position 44,082 of record NZ_LCZJ02000034.1, on the reverse strand, counting down.
GTGAAGATGATGAGAATCTTAATCGTAGATGACAACCCGACTAATGTTATCATTATCCGTGAAATCCTGAAAAAAGAAGATTACCGAAATTTCGTAACTGCATCCTCTGCAAAAGAGATGCTTACGCGGTTGGGTATCGGTTCTGTGAGTGAAGATGGACGTCCCCGGATGTCAGATATCGACCTGATTTTACTGGATATGATGATGCCGGAAATGGATGGGATCGAGGCATGTCGTGTTGTACAGCAATACGAACACCTAAAGGATATTCCAATAATAATGGTTACAGCTGTTGGTGATTCCAAAAAGCTGGCAGAAGCACTGGATGCAGGTGCAGTAGATTATGTTACCAAACCCATTAACAAAGTGGAGCTGATGGCCCGAATTCGGCTCGCGCTGCGGTTGAAGCGCGAGAAAGATTGGCATAAGGAACGAGATCAGCGAATTCAGGAGGAATTGAGACTGGCCGCACTTGTTCAGAATGCCGTGTTGAGCTTGCCTCTTCAGGATGAGAATTTTGAGGTCAATGCCATCTATCAGCCATCCTCTGAGCTCGCCGGTGACTTATATGCGTGGTACCCCCTTGGTGATGGCCGATATGGCGTGATCCTTCTGGACATCATGGGACACGGAATATCGTCATCTCTTTTTTGTATGTTTCTTGCTTCTGTGTTAAAGGACACGGTAACTACGTATGTAGAGCCGGAAAAGGTAATTCAGGAGCTCAATCGAAGGTTTAACCAGCTATATATTGAGAAAAAGTTGATCCAATACTATTTTACGACTATTTATCTTGTGATAGATACCCGTATGAAGCGTATTGACTATGTCAACGCGGGGCATCCACCTGCGCTGTTTTTTGAGGGCAAAGCTAAGACTCCAGTCTTGCTGGAAAGTAACTGTCACCCTGTGGGTCTGTTTGAACAGATCGATATTCAGCCGCAGAGCTTAACCTATGAAGATAAAGGGCATCTAGTTCTTTATACAGATGGTTTACTGGAACTGGTTGAGGGCGAACAAGAGGAGCAACTGAAATTTATGATTCAACATTTAAATGGGGAACATGAATGGAACGAAGAAGCTATTCGATCGGCCTTTTTCAACGTTGAGGTTCCTAAAGAGCGTGATGATGATAAATGTATAGTGTGGATCTCACTGAAGAAGGGAACAGATAGAGAATGAAGATAAAGTCTAAACTCTTAATCGGCTTCAGTGCCATGTTAGCGATTATGCTCGCACTTACGATGATAGGATACGACCGCTTAAATTATATGAATGACCAACTGGAAGGGTATCAGGATAGATATATGAAGGGGCGCTCTTCTTCCGTGATGCGTGGAGAAGTCAATGATATGGCGCGAATATTGACCACGACCATGTTAAGTGCAGATGCATTATCGGTAGAATCTCAAAAGAATGAGATTGATAAGAAGATTACTAAAGCGAATGAGCACTATGAGAAAATAAAGGCGTCGATGACTAGCGCTGAAGAAATGCAAATGGTTAGTCAAATAGATGAGACGTACACCACTTATTTAAATTATCAGGAAAAGGTATTGAAATTGCTATCGGCTGGTTATTTTCAGAATGCTAGCACGTATTCCAACACAGAGGGACAAGCGATTCAGAATGCCGTGTTAAACGCTCTGAACGGTCTCTCTGATTATAATGCTTTTATTATGAACGAAGAGAGTACGAAGGCCAACGAAGCTTATAAAAGCTCGACTCAGATGGTAGTCCTAATGATGATTCTGGGCTTACTTCTCGGACTTGGAGTGGTTTTATGGATCATCCCAAGCATCACACGGGGGCTTAATGTCGTTTCGATGATGATTACCAGCTTTGGCAACGGTAGAGTGAGGGCCATAAGGCGTATAAAGGTTACTACTAAAGATGAAATTGGTGAGGTTGCCCTTGTCTTTAAGAAAATGGCTTTAGATCTTGAACAGAAGCAGCAGATGGAACAGGCTTATGCGCAAGCGCAGAATGACCAATCCTGGCTGAATGCGAATATCGCTCGGGTGACGGAACTATTGCGAGGTGTTAGCTCCTTGGATCAGGTCTCGCAGACCTTCATCAATGAGTTTACCCCTGTGCTGGGAGCACAGTTCGGAGCTGTATATTTAAAAGATGCCAATCGTCCCGATTTTTTACGAAGCAGTGGCTATTATGCAGTAGATAATGATAAGAAACCTAAGGACGGGTTTGTGATTGGAGAGGGGCTTGTAGGACAAAGTGCGCTCGACATGCACCCGATCAGACTGGAGAAGGCTCCTGAAGACTATTTATCCGTTAAGTCCGGATTCGTGAATGCACAACCTGGATATATTTCTATCCATCCGCTTATTTTTGAAGACGAACTGCTAGGCGTAGTAGAATTTGCTTCATTCCAACCTTTTAGCAGTCTGAAAAATGATTTGCTGCAACAACTCGCTAATAATTTAAGCATTATTTTCAATAATATTAGCCGTCGCATGATCGTGGAGAAATTGCTGCGTGATTCACAAGCGCTTACGGAAGAGCTACAGTGTCAGTCAGAGGAATTACAGACTCAGCAAGAGGAATTACGTCGTTCCAATGAGAATTTGGAGGAGCAGACGGATGCGTTGAAACGTTCGGAAGAACTGCTTCAGCGTCAGCAGGAAGAACTGGAGCATTATAATACGGAACTTATTGCCAAGACTCGCGCCTTAGAAGAACAAGTGCAGGAGGTAGAAGAGAAGAAGGATGAAATTGAGCATGCCAAGGTTCAGTTAGAGAAACAAGCGATGCAATTATCTGTGACTAGTAAATATAAATCGGAATTTATGGCGAACATGTCCCATGAATTGCGGACACCGCTCAACAGTCTTTTGATCTTGTCTCAACTGCTTACAGAGAATAAGGATGGTAATTTAACAGAGAAACAGGTTGAATTTGCACATACGATTTACATGTCAGGAGCAGACCTGCTTAAGATGATTGATGAAATTCTGGACCTCTCCAAGGTTGATGCAGGAAAAATGGAACTGAATCCTGAAGAAATTAAACTGACTGAGCTGAAGAGCTTTGTGAAGCAGAATTTTGCTCCGCAGGCGCTCAAAAAAGGTCTTTCCTTACGGATTACCTTTAACGAGCCGTTGCCAGATAGCATAATTGCCGATGGACATCGGTTGAAGCAGATCTTAAGAAATCTACTCTCGAATGCCTTCAAATTTACAACCGAAGGTTTTATTGAATTTGCAGTTAGTCCAGCAGATAACAATTTATTGCCACTAAACTTGCCAAGTGATAAGGAATATATTGCTATCGCTGTGAAGGACAGTGGAATTGGTATTCCGGCTGACAAAACAGATATTGTATTCGAAGCCTTCCAACAGGTAGACGGAACAACCAGTCGTAAATATGGGGGCACGGGTCTGGGATTATCGATCAGCCGTGAATTGGTTCGTATAATGGGTGGAGCTATTGTACTCGAATCCCGTGAAGGACAAGGCAGTACCTTTACTTTGTACTTGCCGGTAAAGGCGAATTACATTAAACAGCCTGCAGCAATAGAAGCTGCTGTGTCCAAAGAAGATTCAACGTTTAATGAATATATTGGAGGTATGCTTCCAACCTTAGTGCCAGCTGCGGTTAATGCACCTCTTCCACAACTGACAGTAGAGGACGACCGTGATAATTTGACGGCTAATGACAAAGTCCTGCTTATCATTGAAGATGATGAGAGCTTTGCGAAAATATTGCTGGATATGGCACATGGTCGCAATTTCAAAGGACTCGTAGCCCTGCAAGGCGATACTGGACTGCAGATGGCGAAGACTTATCTGCCGGACGCGATTATTCTTGATATTCAGCTGCCTGTTATGGACGGCTGGACCATTCTTAGAGAGCTAAAGAGTGCATCACAGACGCGTCACATTCCAGTCCATGTCATCTCTGTGAATGATGAAGTGAAACAGGGGCTTATGATGGGGGCTATGGCTTATTTAAGAAAACCATCTTCTAGAGAAGCTCTAGACCGGGCATTCTCTCAAATTGAGAACTACACCTCCAGTACGTTGAAGTATTTGCTGATTGTAGAGGATGATGAGATTCAACGTCGTTCGATCATGGAATTGATTGGTCATGATGATGTGGCTATAACCGCAGTTTCAACTGGCGGGGAGGCATTGAATGAGCTACGGAAGCAGAGATATGATTGTATGGTTCTAGATTTGATGCTTGAGGATATGACAGGTTTCGATCTGTTGGATCAGATTCGAGATGATGAGGAATTAAATGATCTACCTATTATTATTTATACGGGTAAGGATTTGGATAACAAAGAAGAAACGCAGCTACGCAAATATGCGGAATCAATCATTATCAAGGATGTACGTTCTCCAGAGCGGTTGTTGGATGAGACAACATTGTTCTTGCACCGGGTAGAAGCCAATCTTCCGGAAGATAAACGGAAGATTCTGCAGAAGCTTCATAATAAAGAAGAGTTGTTCGAAGGAAAGAAGATCCTGCTCGTCGATGATGATATTCGCAATGTCTTTGCACTCTCCAGTGTGCTCGAAGAGTATCACATGGAAGTGAAGTTTGCGGAGAATGGACGCGAAGCGTTGGAAATGTTGGTAGAGCAAGAAGATTTCGATCTTGTGCTAATGGATATGATGATGCCTGAAATGGACGGATATGAGGCTATGCGCCGGATTCGCGAGATGCCACAGTATCAGAAACTGCCTATTATTGCGCTTACCGCCAAAGCGATGAAAGAGGATCGTGCCAAATGTATTGAAGCTGGAGCTTCTGACTATATGAAGAAGCCAATTGCAACAGGTCAACTTCTATCTTTAATGCGAGTCTGGCTGTATTCGTAACCTCAATATTGGGGTAATACTTTAAAAGAACTATCAAAAAGCCATTCTTCAAAAGTACGGCGTGTGGATAAGGGAGTCGGGATAACAATGAAAGCAATAGAACACGGATATGAGGAGCAGCCCGTTCTTGCGGGAAGTGATGAACTGGAGCAAATTGAGATTGAGCTGCTGCTTGATGGGGTACACCGTTTATATGGCTATGATTTCCGGAATTATGCGTTACCTTCATTGAAACGACGCATCTGGCATCATGTTCATGCGGAGAATGTACTCACCATATCCGCGCTGCAAGAGAAAGTGCTGCATGATCGCGCTTGTTTTGAACGATTTGTCTACAGTCTCTCTATTCCTGTTACTGAAATGTTTAGGGATCCAGGATTATTTCTAACTTTTCGTCAGAAGGTTGTTCCTTTGTTAAGAACTTATCCCTATATTCGTATCTGGCATGCCGGATGTTCCACCGGGGAAGAGGTTTATTCTATGGCCATCCTGCTACATGAAGAAGGGCTTTATGATAAGGCTCGAATTTACGCCACAGATATGAATGAACGTTCTTTACAGCAGGCTAAGGAAGGCGTTTATGATATTAGCACAATGAAGCAATATACAAAGAATTATTTGGAGGCAGGTGGTACTCGGGCATTTTCCGAATACTATACTGCGAAGTATAACTCGGTCATTTTACAACCATATTTACGCAAAAATATTATTTTTGCTGAGCATAATTTAGCTACTGACACCTCTTTTAATGAATTTAATGTAATTTTCTGCCGAAATGTAATGATCTATTTCAATGATGAGCTTCGTGATCATGTGCACGGGTTGTTTCATGAGAGTCTAAGTCGCTTTGGAATCCTTGTTCTGGGCTCCAAAGAGTCCATTCACTTTACGAAGTATAGCGATTGCTATGAATCTTTAGACAGAGTGGAGAAAATATACCGTAACATAAAATAACGCATGTAGGAGGGTGGTCCTATGGGGTTTCAAGAACCAATTCATATACTACTAGTTGACGACCGTCCTGAAAATTTGCTGGCGCTGGAGGCGGTGCTTGAGAGCCAGCATTACGAGCTAATTAAAGCTACCTCCGGTGAAGAAGCGTTGCGCTGTTTGTTAAGGTATGATTTTGCTGTCATTGTACTAGATGTACAGATGCCGGGTATGGATGGAATTGAAACGGCAAAATGGATCAAGTCCAGAGAAAAGACGAAGGAAATTCCGATTATTTTTATCTCTGCCAATAGCAAAGAAGCGGAGCATTTATTCGCGGGCTATTCGGCAGGGGCTATTGATTATATGGTCAAGCCTTTCATTCCACAAATATTGAACTCTAAGATACAAGGCTTTGTCGAAATGTACATCACGAGCAAGAAACATCAGACTCAAACCATGCTGCTGCAGCAAAAGACGAAAGAACTGGAAATCATTAATAGTGAGCTTATCAAGGCAAAAGAAGAGGCGGAGATTGCGTCCAAAGCAAAGTCGGAATTTCTAGCCATGATGAGTCATGAGATTCGTACACCCATGAACGGCGTAGTTGGCATGATTGATCTATTAATGGAGACGGATCTTACTTCAGAGCAAAAGGAATATTCGGAGATCATTCGGAAAAGTGCGGACACGTTGATTACGGTAATTAACGACATTCTTGATTTTACTAAAATGGAATCCGGAAAAATGGAAGTTGAAGAGCACTTATTTGAACTCCGAAATTGTATTCAAGAGGTGTTTAGCCTTTTTTCGATAGAAGCGGGAAAGAAGAACCTGGAGCTCGCTTATTTTATTGATCAGAAATTGCCTCGACTTTTATATGGGGATATGGCTCGTTTACGCCAAGTTTTAATTAATCTGATCGCTAACGCGGTTAAATTCACAAATCAAGGTGGGGTCTATTTAGTCGCTTCGATCAAGAGCGTTGCTGATCATAAGATGGAAGTTGAATTCACGATCATGGATACGGGGATTGGTATTTCACCGGAGAAATGTGACCGATTATTTGAGCCCTTCTCGCAGCTTGATTCTTCCATGACACGGAAATATGGGGGAACAGGTCTGGGACTAGCTATATGTAAATCTCTTGTCGGAATAATGGGCGGCGAAATTCGGGTAGAATCGATGGAGCAAAAAGGAGCCACCTTTATTTTTACGATTCAGGCGTCTATGCCAGGAGAAGATTTGATAGGCGGATATCAAGAAGAGGAATCCATGCAACCTGTTCCCAATCAAGAGGGAAGAAGCAGAATCCTTGTTGTGGATGATCATCCGATTAATCAGCGTCTAATGGTCAGCATGCTGGATAAGCTGGGCTATGCGGCCGATATGGCTGAAGATGGTCAACAGGCCGTAAATATGGCGATAAAACATCCTTATGATTTTATCTTTATGGATCTACAAATGCCGGTGATGGATGGCTTGAAGGCAACCGCTCAAATTCGTCGAAAGGGTGGTCCTGCTGCCAAGAAGACCGTTATCATTGCTATGACAGCAAACGTCATGGAGGGGATTCAGAATCGCTGTAAGGCCTCAGGAATGGATGATTACATCAGTAAACCACTGAAGATGAGTAGTATAAAACAAATTATTTCTCGATATTCTAGCAATGACAATGTAATAGTTGAACCTGATATATCTATTTTCCAGGCGTAATCTAGTATTTACCAATCCGGTTTTTAACGTTTTTTGATTCAAAGGTATATCATTAAGGTTATTAATATAGAAAATATTTGTTCAGGAGAGATCGTCTAATGAATACGCATAAAAGTAACAAGTTCCAAGCTAAGACAGAAACCAAAGGGAATGTATGCACAGTTTTCCTGAATGGTGAACTTGATTTATCAGTTGCTTCCGATTTCCGTCTGGTGATGGAGCCAATTGTGGGAGATACCAAACTGGATTTAGTTATTAATCTAAAAGAATTAAAATACATTGATAGCACAGGAATTGGTATTCTGCTTTCGATCCTGAAGTCAAGACAAGGAATGGACGTTAAGTTTATGGTTGAGGATGTTCCTCCACAAATTCAGAAGCTGTTTGACATGACTGGTATTTCCAAGTTTTTTGCCTCCCAAGAGAATTCCCACTAGGAAAGGATAGAACAAAGAATGAGTGATGATGTGCAAAAAGTAATTCTTCAGTTGCCTGCTAGCGCAGAGTATGTGGATATTGTTAGGTTGAATTTATACGGCATTGCCTCGAAAATGGGTTTCACCTATGAGGACATAGAAGATATGAAAGTGGCTGTGTCAGAAGCCTGTAACAATTCAGTATTGTATGCTTATGGTCAAAAAAACGGATTGGTAGATGTGATTTTCGAGGTCGAAGAAAGTGCCCTATCCATTACAGTCAAAGACGAGGGGGAGAGCTTTGACGGTTTGGACAAGTCTAGTGAGCGCATGACACTACATGATAAGGAGTTAAGTGACGTTCAGGTTGGCGGGTTAGGGTTCTACTTGATGCAAGCGTTGATGGATGACGTAAGCGTCGTAAGTGAAGCCGGAAAAGGGACGGTTGTAACTTTGAAGAAGCACCTTAATTTTAGCGAGGAGAAAGTATGAACGAAAACGTGACTCCCCCCGAGTCCATGAATGAAGCAGTCACCCAAATATGGGAGTATCAGCAGACCAAGGATAACGACCGTGCCACTCTGCTGATTCAAAAATATGAGCCTATGGTAAAGATGGCTGCTGGAAAAATTTCTCGCAATCGTCCCGACTTATACGAGGATTTATATCAGGTCGGGCAAATGGCGCTCATCCGGTTACTACAGCAATATGATATCAGTCTCGGAATCCCTTTTGAGCCCTATGCGATGAAAAGCATGATTGGACATATGAAGAACTATTTACGTGATAAATCTTGGTACATACAGGTTCCTAGACGGATTAAAGAAAAGGGAGCGCTTGTTCAACACGCGATTGATGAACTTACAGTGAAGCTTGAGCGTTCTCCTGCGGTCGATGAGATCGCTCATTATCTTGATCTGTCTGTTGAAGAAACTGTAGAAGTACTGGCAGGCAGAGAATGTTACCATTACGTATCGCTAGATTCACCGCTTTCCCAAGAGGAGACTGGAGCTACGCTAGGGGAGCTTATCAGCTCTGATGCGAACGATTACGAAACTGTAGAGAAACGAATGGATCTGCAGCAAGCACTAGGACAATTGAAGGAGCAAGAGCAGCAAGTGTTGCTACTAGCCTTCCAAGATGGTCAATCCCAGAGGGCAATCGCTCAGAAGCTGGGGGTTTCACAGATGAGTGTTTCACGGATACAGAAGCGGGCCACTGAGAAGTTAAAGCAGATTATGGCCAACTCATCCTATTGAGTTACTTTATGTGTAATATACATTACTTGGATTTGAATTCTACTGTTCGACGATAAGGACATGCCTCTCTCCGTGCTTGGAGAATAGCATGTCCTTTATTTGTGTTCTACAAATCTTAAGGGGGAAAGACATAGATAGACCAGTTGTTAGCTATTCGCATCGATGTATTTTTTGATCTCGCCAAGGTACTCACCGATCACGGGAACATCAAGAAATAGGCTAAGGATGTAGCCCAGTACACCAAGGACTATGAACGTTCCGAGAGAAAGTCCGAGACCTCGGGATATACCGGCCATCAGATTTGTGATAATTCTCTTTTTTGGATCTGAGTAGTTATCGAGGATATCCTTAAATTCTGATTTTTCTAGTGAGGCAGCAATCTTATCCAGACGATTGTTTAAGCGTTTTACTTCATGTCGTAGCTCGAAAGGATGTTCATCAATTTCATATGCTTTTGTTTGGCTATTTGATTCTCCCATGGAGCACCCCTGCTTTCTGTAGCCCGAACGGGCATTCATCAAGTATCTATTTCAATCAGATGAAACTAGGGTATAACTAAACAACAGCCAGCTGCGGACAGCTGGCTGTTGTCGGATGAAATAATAGCTGTATTATGCCGCAGATTAGTAACTGGATTTATAGGAGGATTTAACATCCTCTTTCGCATCTTTAGCCTCATCGGTGACTTCTTTAGAGGATGCTTTGGCTTCGTCAGCCACTTCTTTAGAAGCGTCTTTAACATCAGATGCTACATTATTTGAGGCTTCACTTACAGTGTCACCAATTTTGCTGCCTGCGTCTTGAAGGGTAGCGGCAATTTGCTGTTTGCTGTCACTGACAGTAGTGTAGATGTCAGAGGCTTTAACTGAAACCGTACTAGCCAGATCAGTTGCTTTTTCACCTACAGTTGTGGCAATGGCTTTGGTTTTGTCAGTTACAACGCCAGCAACTTCTTTAGTTTTGTCAGTAGCAAGTGTAAGTTTGTCGGACAGATCACTGCGTATTTCACGACCAGGCTTTGGTGCAAATAACAGGGCTGCTGCAGCACCTATTAAGCTACCAATAAAGATACCTTTGAAAAAGTTGCTTCCGTTTTCTACTTCATGCTCTACTTTATGTTCTACGTTACTCATCACCAATCACTCCTTATAAGTTATCTTACTTCGTATTTAAACTTTGGCGTATAGGCTGAAACAATTGATGAGCAAGGCGTAGATTGCGGGAGACTCTTGTTATGGACTAATTATTAACAACTTGGAATACCGCATAGCCGAATTCGGGCAGATTCAGATGTAGTAATGATGTGAAGGTTTCTGTTCGCTTTTGCGTCTCTAGGTTTACCCATATAGCATCCGTCCCGGGCACAGGAATGGTGGCGTCGACTAACACCTCTTCATTGTTGAGCACGATTAAGAAGCGGTTGTGTTCGTCCCACCGTTCATAAACAAGCAGGCTTGGGTGGTCCGGGATCTCGAGCGATTTAAACCCGCTACCACGGAATGCAGTATGCGACTTACGAAGACCGATCGTCCAGCGATAGTATTCGAACAGTTCCCTGTTCTGTTTCTGGATGTCCCACTCCATACATTTGCGATTATCGGGGTCATATTTACCTTCCATACCGATTTCATCGCCATAGTAAATACATGGTGCTCCCTGAAAGGTCATTTGGAACAAAACGGCCAGCTTTAATCTCCGGATGTCACCACCGCAAAGAGTCAGGAAACGAGTTGTGTCATGGCTGTCTAATAGATTAAAGGCAGCCTCTGTAATTTGCTGCGGGTAATTTGCTAGCATAGCAGCTATCGATAGAGAGAATTGTGCAGCATTGATATGCCCGTGAGCGAAGAAATTAATCTGAATATTGGTTAGTGGATAATTCATTACGCCGTCAAATTGATCGCCTAGTAGCCACGGCAAGGAATCATGCATAATTTCGCCTACTAGATAGGCTTCTGGATTAATGCTTTTGATCGTATTACGGAATTGTCGCCAGAATGTATGAGAGACTTCATTCGCGACATCAAGCCGCCAGCCGTCTACACCGATTTCCTCAATCCAATAACGGCCAACATTCAACAGATAATCTTTGACTTCCGGATTCTCAGTGTTGAATTTTGGCATGATAGGCTCGAATGCAAATGTGTCATAGGTGGGAATTCCGTCGATGACCTGTGGTGGCCACTCACGTACATGAAACCAATCGGCATAACGGGAAGAGCGCCCGTTGGTGAGCAGATCAACAAATGGCGGAAAGGTATGACCGCAATGATTAAAGACACCGTCTAGAATGACGCGGATACCTTTGGAATGACAGGCGTCCACAAGTTCTTTTAGCAATGCGTTGGTTCCCAAATGAGGGTCCACCAAGAAATAATCCTTTATATCATATTTATGATTGGTGGTTGCCTCAAACAGAGGATTGAAATATATGGCGGTGATACCCAATTCACAGAGATAATCCAAATGATCTAGCACACCTTGCAAGTCTCCTCCGAAGAAATTCCGGGGACTCGGCGTACCGCCCCAATCTAACACATCTGCCGGATCATTGGTAGGATCACCATTTGCGAAACGCTCCGGGAAAATTTGATAAAATACTGCATCCTTCACCCATGCTGGAGGGGAGTGTACATCTTCACGGTTCAAGAAAGGAAAGTCGAATAGGCCTTCATATATTATGACTGGAGGCGCTGAGAAGAAGCCTTTTTCCAAATAATAAAGCACCTCATCTCCGTCATAAAGTGCAAAATAGTAAGTGAGTCTGCGATAAACAGGACGGACCGCAGCCTGCCAATAATCGAATAAGCTGTCAGAAGCCATGTGCTGCATGGGAATAACCTCATGGGTTTTGTCCCAACCGTATTTATCTCCGCAGAAAAGATCAATCTTTGACACGTTATCTCGTTTAGTTCTTATGCGAATATGTAGTGTAGACTCATCGTAGGCATAGGACCAATTCTGCCCCATACGATGATAAACGGCTTCTTGTTGAATCATAATCAATTTCCATCCCTTCACGGCATGTAAACGCAAAAAAGGGCCAACCTCATAATTATCAGAGGTTGAACCCTTGGCGGTTTCATTGCCTTTAAATTTTGTCTGAATCTTATCATACCCCTCAAGATTAAAGCAAGAGATTATTTTATGTGAATTTCAGATATGGAATATTTAGTATGCAGTTGATAATAGGAGAAAATATAAGAAAGAACAAGAAAAGTGCTATTAAATCGTCCCATTTGGATCTATATTCTGATTGCAATCCAAATTATGGGTATTATAGAATGAGGGCGAGCGAACTTGATTTTTCGTAATACGCATACAAATTAAAGGCACTGTTACCTAAAAGGTACAACCTCGGCACTTTGTGCAAATGAGGTTGTACCTTTTTTGCATGCTCTTTTTTCTATGCGTGTTAGGTCTGATCACTTATGAATAAAGGGGAGATGAGCAAATGAAGAAAAGTAAACGTTCTAAAATGCAAGCGGTATCATTTAGTTTGGTCCTAAGTCTGCTGCTGGTATTGACGGTTACGGCTTGCGGTTCAGGCAATGGGAACTCTACGGCACAGCCGAATTCAAGCCCGAATTCCACGGTGAACGACCCGGGGGGAACTACAAATGAGACGAATCCCGCCGAAGAGGAGCTGAAACCGGAAGCTGGGGCCGAATTAACGGTCTGGGAAGCCAAGGAGCAGGTTGAATACATGAAGCAGTTAGCCGCTGACTTCGAAAAAGAATACGGCGTTCCTGTTACGGTTGAGGAAATGGCGGGCGGCGATCAGGGAACAAGGTTGGCAACAGATGGCCCGTCCAAACTAGCTGCCGATGTGTTGACTCTCCCGCATGATCAGATCGGTCAGGCTGTCAAAGCAGGGTTGCTTTTGCCAAATGATGTGTTTGAGGAAGAAACGAAATCAACGATGGTGGAGACAGCCATCCAGGCATCGACTTATGAAGGTATCCTGTACGGTTATCCTAAATCGGTGGAAACCTATGCGCTGTTCTACAACAAGGATCTGATTTCCGAAGCTCCAAAAACTTGGGATGATGTGGTCGCTTTTGCCAATACGTACAATAAGCCGAAAGAGAACAAATTTGCGATCATGTGGGAATTCGTCGGATATTACAGCTATCCATTCATTGGCAGCTTCGGCGGATACATTTACGGTGACAACAATACGAATGTCAAGGATATCGGATTGAATAATGAAGGCACCGTCAAAGGATTTACCTTTCTTCAGAGCTTAAAAGGAATTCTGCCATTGAATGCAGGAGATATCACCTATGACGTTAAAACCCAATTGTTTCAGGAAGGCAAGCTGGCGATGAACATCGACGGGCCTTGGTCCATAGCGATGTTCAAGGATCATGTCAACCTTGGAGTGGCGCCTCTTCCGAAGGGACCTGACGGACAAGACAGCGTTTCTTTTTCCGGAGTTAAATCGTATTATGTCAATTCCTATACGGCATATCCGGTCGCTAGCCGCTTGTTCGCGCATTTTGCAAGCAATAAGGAAAATCAGCTCAAGAACTTTGAAATGACGGGTGCAATTCCTGCGAACATTGAAGCTGGAGAAGCGCCGGTAATCAAAGATGATCCGATTATAAGTGGATTCTTCGAGCAGTTCCAACACTCTGTGCCGATGCCTTCCCTATCGGAAATCAAATCCGTCTGGGAACCGCTAAAGGCAGCATTTGTATCCCTGTGGAACGACCCGGGTCTTGATGTTAAGCAGACGCTCGATAAGACCGTATCAACGATTCAGGCTGATCTGGATTCGAAGTAAAGGACAGGTGATTTGACCTATGCACAAAAAAACAGGCGCAGCGCTACTCTCGGCTATTATTCCGGGACTGGGCCAGTTCTTCAATCGACAGTGGCTGAAAGGATTAGTATTTCTGCTGGTGGGATCTGCGGGAATCTATTTTATTGCTCATGATCTAATGGGTTATTTGCAGGGTTTGATCACACTTGGTGAGTTTCCAAGCCGTATGGTCAAGGTAGGTAAATTAACCCGAATGGTGGAGGGCGACCACTCCATTTTTATGATGATCAATGGTCTGATGTCATTGCTGGCGCTGTTGTTTTATACAGCTTTTCATTTACTGAATATCAGGGACGCTTTCCTAGTTGGAGCTGCGCGAGACCGGAAAGAGCCCATTCATTCATTCGGTGAATCGCTCAGATATATGGGACGTAGAAATTTCGCCTATCTTGTATTAGCGATACCATTTGTGGCTGTAGTTTTTCTGACGATATTGCCGCTTGTTTTTTCAGTGCTCTTAGCATTTACGAACTATGCCGACCCGATTTTACCGCCTGCGCATCTAGTAGACTGGGTGGGTTTCGGTAATTTTAATAAAATGCTAAGTTTGGATGTATGGAGTTCTACCTTTGGCGGAGTGCTGACTTGGACACTGATCTGGGCGATTATTGCTACTGCGACGACTTACATTGGAGGTGTGCTCATCGCCGTACTTATTCACCAGCCCCGTGTTCGGTGCAAAAAGCTTTGGCGTACACTTCTGATCGTTCCCTTCGCTATTCCTAATATGATTTCTCTGCTCGTCATGCGCAATATGTTCAATAATCAGTTCGGACCGATCAATAGTTATTTAAGAGCTATGGGACTAGAGGGGGCGGCCTGGCTGACTAATCCTTTCTGGGCTAAGGTCACCGTAATTCTGGCTAATATGTGGATCGGAATTCCGGTTACTATGATTCTGGCCTTTGGGGTACTGACAACGATTCCAAGGGATATGTACGAAGCTGCTGAAGTGGACGGAGCTGGGGCATTCTACAAATTCCGCATGGTTACACTGCCTATGGTGCTGTTCGCGACCGCTCCTATCCTGATCATGCAGTTTGCCGGTAACATTAACAGCTTTAATGTCATTTACCTAATGACCAACGGAGAACCGGTCAATCCGAATTACCAGTACGCGGGCCATACCGATCTACTGGTGACTTGGCTCTACAAACTGGCGCTTAACCAGTCGCAATATAGCTTTGCTTCCGTAATCGGGATTGTCATCTTCCTGCTGGTCGCGACCTTCTCCATCTGGAGCTACCGCCGAACGCGATCCTACAAAGAGGAGGATATGATTGCATGAAGCCAAAACTGACGGAAGCGTTAAAAACATTTGGAAGCCATTTGTTACTGATTGTGCTCAGTTTTATTAGTCTTTTTCCAGCTTTTTGGATTATTATGTCTTCATTCAAGACGGGAAACAGTTTGTTCAGCGACTCGTTGATTCCTAAAAATTTCACGTTCATTCATTACAAGGAACTGTTTGAGCAAACTAAATATTTGATTTGGTTCATGAATACACTAAAGGTTGCGGCGCTGTCTACGTTACTTGGCACTTTTCTGTTGCTGTTGACTTCGTATGCCATCTCTCGATATCGGTTCACGGGCAGAAAAACGACACTTACCGCGCTCCTAGTTCTGCAAATGTTTCCGGGATTCATGGCTATGATTGCAGTTTACGTGCTGCTGAACACGCTTGGGCTACTGAATTCCCATTGGGCACTTGTGCTTGTATACAGCAGTGGCGCCATTATCACGAATGTGTTTGTGGCTAAAGGATTTTTTGATACTATTCCAAAAAGTCTGGAAGATGCTGCGCGGATGGACGGGGCGAGCCATATGAAAGTTTTTCTCTCTATAATGATCCCGCTGTCCAAACCGATGCTTACCTATGCCAGTCTTATGATATTTAATGGCTGCTTTGTGGATTTCATATTCGCGGATCTTGTATTGCGTACGGAAGAGACGAGAACGCTCGCTGTCGGGCTTTTCCGGATGGTGAATCAAAGCAATTCGACTGAATTCACATTGTTCGCCGCCGGAGCGGTACTGGTTGCTCTCCCGGTCACGCTGCTGTTCATTTTCCTTCAGCGTTTCCTGGTGGACGGTCTGACCGCGGGTGCAAGTAAGGGTTAGTTCGATTTGCGCTCCACTCTACAGCAGGTAATGAATTCCATAAAAACCACTTCCTTTTCAGAAGCGCAAGAATCTGAGAGGAAGTGGTTTTTTATTTTAAAGCTGGTTTCTAAAATCTTCTTGGTGTGGAGAGGATTGAAGAATGATGAAAATAGGAGTAGAATTCCTCATGGAACTAACACTTAAGGGAATTTGTGATGTACAAAAAATCCCCGGAGCGCGGGGTTATTTTCTAGCATTTATTAAATGTAGAATCCTAATAAATCCTTGTGAGTTATAGAGCATCAAGAGAAAAGAGGAGAGTTACCATGGAAACAGTATTAGTACGAGAATATCGGGCGGATTTGCTGGAATGTGTCCATAGTGGACATATTGCTATCGTAGGAGAAGGCGGGAACGTAAAGGGATATGCAGGTGATCCTGAGTTTGTATCCTTTACCCGTTCAGCGGCCAAGCCACTTCAGGCTATTCCAGGCATACGTGGAGGGATCGTGGAGTATTATGGTTTTACACCTGCTGAGGTTGCCCTAATGACTGCTTCTCACCGAGGAGAGAGCTATCATGTTGCCGCGCTGGAGAGTATTTCCTCCAAGATTGGCATTGATGAGCAAAAAATGATATGTGCCACTAGCTATCCACTGGATTATACGAGTAGAGAGAGTGCTATCCGCGGAGCGGGCAAAAGAAAGTTCTATCATAACTGTGCGGGCAAGCACATGGGGATTTTATCGTATAGTAAGCTCAAAGGACTGCCACTTGAAGAATACTCTCAGCCGGAGCAAACGGTTCAGCGTGAGATTATAGATACCATTGCTTATATGGCTGGCGTGGCACCAGACAGTATTGGTCTAGGTACAGATGGATGCGGTCTGCCGGTATTTGCCATGCCTTTGACAGCCTTGGCGACTGCTTATTTGAAATTAGCCAATCCTGATTTAATTGCTGACGAGGCTACTCGCAAAGCGGTCACTACGATCACTGCGGCCATGAATGCTCATCCGGAGATGGTTTCTGGGTCTGGACGACTCGATTCAATCCTTTTGGAAGATGATAATATTATTGCTAAGGGTGGATTTAAAGGCGTATATTGCTTCGGGTTGCGCCGTGAGCGACTGGGCATTGCCTTCAAGATTCTAGATGGATCAGAAGAAGAGTGGGGACTTATTGTACAGGCGATTTTAAATCAGATTGGATACAGTCAGAAGAATACTTTAGAAAAGCTGCGTAATGCATTTTCAGGTGTGATTTACAATGACGGTGGTACGCGGGTAGGTCATGCGGATACAGAATTTCAGCTTCATTTCATGAAATAGGAACTTAAAAGGAGCCCCTTACTGTGCATCCATCTCGGATACGCAGCGAGGGGCTCTTTTTGTAAACGGAGAACAATTATTTCTGACGTAGACGGCCGAGTTCGGAGACGAGCGCTTCCACCTGAGAAATACTGAGTCTATCGCTGCCCATGGCTACCTCATAGACATCGAAGATATCTTCATATTTATCTACTGAAAAAGCGGAGGCTTGCATTGCAGCAGCACTTGCCATCTTCAGTTTGTTCTTGATAGCCTCGATCATATATTCAACATTTTCCTGACTAGGTTGTGTCAAATCCATAGGGTTATTAACATCCTCTCTGTATACTGATCCATGTATTTTACCATGATTGTGAGCTTGATCACCATTTTTTTGTCGGGCCCACAAAAATCATGTTAAATTAAAGGCATGAAATCAAAAATATCATCGAAGGGAGGAAAGGTATTGGCAATTAGAGAACAGGGAAGCGGAAAACGAAGCAAAATGGACGATGTAGGCTTGGTGTCCTTTTTTATGGAAATTGCTGCGCTGCATTCCGCTGAGAAAGTTACGTTTCTGTGTATCGGAACAGATCGCTCTACAGGTGATGCTCTCGGTCCATTAACAGGCAGCAAACTTCTTGAATATGGCTTTCCGCACGTAATCGGTACGTTGCCATCTCCTTGCGATGCAGATAATTTGGTGGCCAGAGTCGCTGAGATTCCACCTGAGCATATCATTATTGCTGTGGATGCTTGCCTAGGACCTCCAGTAGCTCTTGGATATTACTTCGTATCGAATGAGTCCCTTCAGCCAGCTCAATCGGTGGGGGTATGCCTTCCTGCAGTGGGGCATTATAGCTTGGCGGCGATTGTAGATATCAATGGTCCAAAGCCCTATCGAACGCTGCAGACGACTCCACTACATAGAGTTATGGTTATGGCTGAACAAATTGCCGCCGCAGCAGCAAAAGGGTTTGGAATTGGGTGTTAAGAATAGGATGCCGGTTTCAAGGAGAGCTGTTTTGCTTAATAATAGATATTAGTTAATATATTTTAGTATTTTGGAAAGAGGGAAGCAGCCATGGAAAGAGTACGTTGTGACGGAAGCAATATTTGCTACAGTGATCAGGGGAAAGGCGAGGTTATTGTATTACTGCATGGCTTTTGCGGAAGTGCTGAATACTGGGAAAAAGTCATTCCCATCTTAAGCAGCGACTACCGAGTGATTGCTCCCGATTTACGTGGTCATGGAGCTTCAGAGGCTCCACTAGGACCCTATACAATTGAACAAATGGCAGACGATGTGCTGGGCTTGTTAGATACACTAGAAATTTCTGAATGCACCATGCTGGGACATTCACTTGGTGGATATATTACACTTTCGTTCGCGCAGCGGTATGCCTCTCGATTGAAGGGCTTCGGATTAATCCATTCTACTGCATATCCGGATAGTGAAGAAGCTCGGGAGAATCGTTTGAAAAGTGTCAGCAGGATTCAAAATGAAGGCATTACTCCTTTTGTGGACAGCTTCGTCCCAGCAATTTTTGCTAAAGCAACCGCTTCTGCATCACCACAGCTGCTGGAGCGAGCCAAAGAAATTGGTTACAAAACGCCTCCACAAGGAGCAGCCGGAGCTGCACTGGCGATGCGCGAGCGTCCAGATCGACGTGATGTGATCACAGCTACCACGCTGCCGGTACTACTTGTTGCTGGCGAGCAGGATGGACTGATTCCTGCGGAGCGCACCTTTACTTCGGATAAACCAAATATAACGCAAGCTACGATTTCTGGAGCAGGCCATATGAGCCTCTTTGAAGCTCCTGAACGATTAGCTGAGGTTATCAAGGAATTCGCCCAAGCTACGGTCAGTATTAACAGCCATTCTTGACCGCTGAAATAATAATTTAAAGAGAGGCAGCACCGCGTCAAAGTAACTGACGTGGGCTGCCTCTTTTTAAGGAGACTATTGAAATTCAACAATGGATGGAACACTTAATACGACCGAAGGCTTTCTGAGGAACGGCATTTTGTGTCAATAAGTAGAAGGATTCTAGTCATTATTTTCTCGTAATTGCTTTAGTGGCATAGTGTAGTGCAATGGTTTAAGATAAATGAATAAAACATATATAATACCTAGATACAAAAGCTTTACAGTTACAGTATGGAAAAGGGGGAAGTTCATGTTCCGAAGAGACTATATTGTCCGAATGATCGAAGATATGACGGCGATGGTTGCCAAGGTTCTAACGCTAAAGCAAGAGCGGAAGACAACGGAAGCCTTATGGGAAATTGATGAGCTATTGAACCGACATTTTCCGCTGAACTCACGTCTTTTAAATTCACTATCTGTAGAAGATATTATAGATATGTTCCGTTTTAACGGTGTATTGGAGTCAGATAAGCTTCAAGGTGTAGCTAAACTGCTCAAGGAAGAGGGTAGCATTTATGCTGCAAATGGCGATCATGACGCAGCACTATTCAGGAGTATGAGAGCACTGCATTTATACTTGTACGCAGATTTGCACGGCGCTGATCGAGAAATGCTGCAGATGACAGAGGATATTGATGAACTTCTGGAGGAAGTCAAAGCGTATCGTCTTCCGGCCAAGACGGAACGGCTGCTTCTAATTTATATGGAGTCAACCGGACATTATAGTAAAGCGGAGGACAGTTTGTATCGACTATGGGAGCAGGGGGAAGATGTCTCACTGGAAGGTGATGAGCTGTACAGACGGCTGCTGCTTAAATCACCGGAAGAATTGGAACAAGGCTCGCTTCCTATCCATGAAGTGGAACAAGGAAGGAAAGAGTGGCGCCGGATCACACAAGTTCGGAGGGAGTCGGAAGCCTAATGAATATCCCTTTATTTATTATCGATGCCTTTGCTGGAAAAGCATATTCAGGAAACCCGGCAGCAGTATGCTTGCTAAAGCATCCAGTCGACGAGGCATTTATGCTGAAGACAGCAGCAGAAATGAACTTGTCAGAGACGGCCTTTCTCTGGCCGGAGAATGATGGATATCGCCTGCGCTGGTTCACGCCCAAGGTTGAGGTTAATCTATGTGGCCATGCTACTCTAGCGAGTGCACATGTATTGTGGGAGGTGGGATTGCTGGATCCAGAGGTGGAAGCTAGATTTTATACACGCAGTGGATTGCTTAGAGCTTCTCGTGCGGATGACCTCATCTCACTGTACTTCCCGCCTTATGAGCTTAAGTCTTCTCCTACAATTCCGGCTCTTATAGAAGCGCTTGGTATTACAGAAGCAAATGTGGTAGAAACTATGCTATATGCTGACAATGTACTTGTACGACTCGATCAGGAATCCCTAGTTCGCGAACTTAGCCCAGACTTTGGGGCTTTATCCCGGCTTGAAGAGAGAGCCTTTGCGGTTACTGCAGAAAGCTCCACCGAAGGCATTGATTGTGTGTCACGGTTCTTTGCACCGAAGATGGGGGTAAATGAGGATCCGGTCACAGGCTCAGCGCATACTGCGCTAGCACCTTTCTGGGCTAGTCGACTTAACCGTACGCAGTTGACCGCTTATCAAGCTTCCGAACGAGGAGGCTTGCTTCAACTTGAGGTAAGCAAAGATCAGATTAAGATGTCTGGCCGAGCAATAACTATTGTTAGTGGAGAGCTTCATGTGAAGCCCTGCTAGGATAACTCTTGTAGAGCCGTGATATAATGGAACGATGATGGTTAGGAGACATAGATTCTCCATTTTTAATCCCGAAAGTGAGATGTGCGTTGTGGAATCTTTAAAAGCTCTTATTGAACAACTGATTAATGACCGTACCTTGATTATGGCTACCTTAAGCCAAGTACGTAACAAAGGTGAGACCTGTACAAAGGTACAGATTAAACCTGTTGAACTAAAGGGTAAGTTGCATTATCAGTTTGCGTCCTATATTGGTACAAAGGTTGAACATCGCAACGTACCGGCAGAATTAGCAGCGGAGGACATGACTCTTTTATTTAGTGAATCATATCGCCAAGGCTTGTTATGCACGGTGGAGGCGGATTATCAGGTGCTGATTAGCAAGAAATTCAAAGTATCCATCCTTACCAAGTCTCCAAGTAAAAAAGAAGAGCCGGATCTAGCGCACAACCGCCGCAAGCGTTATGTGCTGGAGGATGGAGAACCTGTGCCATTTCTTGTGGAGCTCGGCATAATGAACAGAGAAGGAAAAGTGCTGGCCAAGCGATACGATAAGTTCCGGCAGATCAACCGTTTCCTGGAGATGGTTGAGGATGTGCTTGCCGATCTGCCAACGGGACGGCCATTAACGATTGTTGATTTTGGCTGTGGTAAATCGTATTTGACCTTTGCTCTTTATCACTATCTGACCGTCCGCAAGAAGCGGGAGCTTAATATTGTTGGACTTGATTTGAAAGCGGATGTAATTGAGCATTGTAATGAGCTCGCTGCGAAAATCGGTTATGATCACCTGAAGTTCCTTGTGGGTGACATTGCCGAGTACGATGAGCTGGATCAGGTAGATATGGTTATAACGCTTCATGCTTGTGACACTGCTACAGATGCTGCACTCGAAAAAGCAGTACGTTGGGGCGCCTCCGTCATTTTGTCTGTGCCTTGCTGCCAGCATGAATTATTCGCACAGATTGAGAATGAAGTAATGAGTCCGATGCTGTCGCATGGGATACTTAAGGAGCGTTTCTCTGCGTTGGCTACGGATGCTATCCGTGCCAAATTGCTCGATATGATGGGTTATAGCAGCCAGCTGCTGGAATTCATCGACCTGGAGAATACACCGAAGAATATTTTGATCCGCGCCGTTAAAAGCTCAGGTGGTGATAACTCCGTCAAATGGCGTGAATATACCGCGTTCCGTGATTTTATAGGGGCGAAACCTTACCTTGAGCGCGTATGTGCTGACCTGCTTCCGAGTGAGAGTTCGTTGTAGGGGTAGCACGACATTTTAGGAGTGGTAAGTTGGGTTTAGTTGTATTTTGTGCAACTGATTATGCTTTGAAGGGACTTTTTTTGGATTTAATTGCACTCTGTACACTCGAAAACGAACAATTCTCCGCATTTGGCGGGATTCTCAGAAAACAGTTGCACATAATACAATTGAAATGAGATTAAGCAGCAAATCACAGAGATCTATTGTACTTTTTACAACTAAATAGCTTTTGATGAGAATTGAGACGGTGCAACTCCTTCGTGGAGAGGTATCGTCCTTTTTGCATTCTAGTTTTGCAAAGGGTAAATGTGGAAAGGATAGGGATAACTAACGAATACAGGGGTATCTAAATGTGGAACGTTAACAAACAGCAGAGTCTGGATTCATTACTCGTATATTGTAGTGCAGCCTTAGTAATTGCAGCGGGAGTAGGAGCTTGCTTAGTGCGGGGATTTTTTTTTACAGAGGAGATGTACCTCTTTCTGACCCTATGGTTTGTGATGTGTTCTGCGGTTTTGCTTTATTTGTACATTGGAGTAGGCAAGCGGGGAAGTAGTGCAGGGGGAGCAAGTGGAGTACATAGAGCTCTGAATATAATGTTGACTGCACCTTTAATAGTTCTATCACTTTATCTGATTCATTGGCTAAGAGAACCTCTTTCAGCACAGGGAACAATGAATGAACTATTACGGTGGGGCTTGTATGCTAGCTTTGCATTTTTGGTTTGTTTTTGTGCGTTGAATCGGGTAGGGCGTCAGCTCATCATTGCCGCTTGGTCCATTTTGGGTATGTTCTTAAGCATGAGTGCTTTGCTGGCAGTGTGTGGGGTGCTAGAATTACCTTTCGCTGTAGCCTACAGCAATTCATCGGAAGTAAGTATTACAGGTGCCAGATTAGCAGGGGTGATGGAATATCCTAATGCCTTTGGTGCTGTGATGGCTGTTTTTCTGTTGGAGCGGCTGTTTGCTGTCGCTGTTTATTATGTAAAGCCGCAAAAGCGTGTGAAGATGTGGGGAGCAGGAGGTTGTGGCATTGGGCGAGAGTGTGAACAGACAGAGATAGAGTATACTGGGTTGGAACGAGGGAGTGCAAAGATAGGATCAAGATGCGTAGAGGTGAGACGGAGGAATAACAATACAGGCTCAAAGTGCGTAGAGGAGGAGCGTGGGAGTGAAAAGGTGAGCGTAAATGTAGAGGATGGGTGCGTAGGAGTAGAGCGGCGAGAAGCGGGAAGCACGGCCGCCGCGCTGCTGCGCTTGCTGCCGCTGTTCCCTTACGCCGCCGCGCTGCTCCTCAGCGAATCGCGCGGCGCGTGGCTGACGGCGGCTTGCGCCTGCGCCGCCGTCTTGCTCTGGAAGCGGCAGCTTATCGCGCCGCTTCTTGCCGCTGGCGCCGCGCCCGTGGTCGCCGCGGCGCTGCTCTACCGCCAACTGGCCCGTGCCGGGTTGGCGGTAGAGCCTTTGCCCGGCCTGCTGTTGCTGGCCGGGCTTTGGGCCGGCGCGTTGCTAGCCGGCCTATGGCTGTGCCGCCGCCAGCGCAGCGCGGCGGGCAGTGCCCGAGCCGCCATGCTGGCATTGGCGGCGGCAGGTTGGACGGCGGCGGGCACCGCCGTCCTCCTGCACGTGCGCGAGCGGATCACCGGACCGTCATCGACGGTATCCGCGCGTGGTCTGTTCTACCGCGACGCCTGGCGGCTGGCGGGAGAGGCACCTTGGCTGGGGCGCGGGGGCGAGACTTGGCGGAGCTCATACCTCGCCGCCCAATCTCGCCCTTATGTAGGCAGCCAAGTGCATAGCGGTTATCTCGACATCCTGTTGAACCTAGGATTTGTCGGTCTTGCAGCCATACTGCTTATGCTGCTGGCAGCAGGCTGGCTGCTGGCTAAGAGATCTCCACGGCTGTTGCCGCCATTTTTGGTTATCGTTTTGCACAGCGCAGTCGATTTTGACTGGAGCTACGGATTAATCTGGTTGCTGCTTTTTTGGCTGCCAGCACTTGCCCTGTCTGAATATGAGCAGAAACATCAATCTGTGAATACCCGCTTTATGTCCATGAGTTCGCTCACAACTCTTTTCGCATCCGGGAATCTGCAGCCCACTCACTCCGCGACCGCGAACCCGCCGCTAACTCACTCGATGCAAGTGACCCTGCGGCCGACACACTCAGCATCCGCAAATCGGCCCAATCCGTACAACCCTTATCCCCGCCGACTATTCATCACTGCCGCCTGCTGCTTTTGTCTCATACTATCCGTATTGTCCTTTCAGGCTACCCGAGGAGAAAGGTACTATCAACGAGCAGTTCAGACGGTTGATCCATCGGTGAAGGTAGGTTTGCTACAGCAATCGCTAGTGTGGAACCCTCGGTCTCCTAAAACAGCTGTAGAATTATCCAAGTTGCTTACGGGTGAACAGAGTGTGAGTATTCTCGAGCAGAGTTTGGTATATTCCCCGGAGAATGCAAGCTTAAGCTGGGAAATGGCTAGACGATGGATGTACAGTGATGATTCTGGAGCTGCACTATATTGGATACATCAAAGTATTCGGTTGGATAAATACAACAACAATAAGTGGGTCAAAGGGATCGATGGCATGCTTATGATGGGGCGCAAAAAGTTAGCGGAAGGGAACCGAATGGAGGCCATAAGCTGTATTGCTTCAGGGAATGAGCTTTTGCGGCAGTATAGAGTGTTGGCGGAATACGAGGCTAGTAAAGGTGAGCAGCATAATGACCGAAAGTTCTATATGACAGAACAAGCCGACGACCTGAGTCGGCGGCTCAATATATTAGTTTCAAGATTTTAACTGACGCGAAATGATCCAAGAGTACAGCACAGGAACGATGATAGCAAGCACAAGTGCTGTAATAATAAGAGCCTGGGACAAGACTCCGCTCAAGAAGGCTCCCCCAAAAATAAGCAACCCACCGATCATCCACATTCTCCCGGAGAGACGATGTGTTTTTCGCCACACCTCTGGGCTGGAGAGCGTCCATGCTGTACGAACACCGAATAAATAATTATCTTTCACCTGTGGCATGTAGTTGCCGAGCGCAATAAACATCACTCCGACGGCTCCTATAGCAATTTTGCCCACATCAATATCTTTACCGAGACCGTAAGCAACCGTGAGGATCAGCATGAGATTAAAAAGCACTCCAATAGCGAGTCTGCTCATGGCATAAGCATTTTCGAACTTCTTGTAATTTTCCCGCTTAGGGTCGATGCTGCGTGTGAACTGCATGATCAGCGGAAGCACAATGCCCAAAATACCCCACATGGGAATAGCTACGTTTTTATCCCAATACCGGTTGACTTTACCCGTAATTCCCCACTGCGCGGGCAGCTCCTGTGGCAGCTTGCCATAATTGATTAAAGCATAAGTTAGCGAAGCTAAGCCTAATATTACTATCAGTGTATCTTGCCATCTCCATTTAAAGTCCTTCATCCTCAATCAGCCTCCTTCTCAGAATCGATATTCTGACGGCTTTGCTTTCCGTCCAACGATTTGCTTTCAGTCTCCGTTTGCTTTCCCGTACCAGTAAGCTCGAGCAGCCAGCCAAGAACCTCTTCAAGAACCGTCGTATTTAATGAATACATAATGAATTGACCTTTTCGCTCATCCTGTACGAGATCGGCATGCTTCAGTGCATTCAGATGGTGAGAAATGCTTGGCTTAGACATGTTGAAAAAATCGGCAATCTCACCTGCGGTTCGGTCTTTCTCCCTTAGTAACCGAATGATTTGGCGACGGGTAGGGTCAGCTAGTGCTTTGAATGACTCATTCATGTTCCACCCAGCCTTTCGATATTTAGGTAATTATCTAAATATATAATAACCATTCATTTTCTTATCTGTCAATGCGTATTCCGCTCATTATGACTGAGAGCAAAAGTGTCACCGAATCTATAAAATTAACGACGGTTGAGGCTCTGCCCTGGCTAATACTAACTGTGAACATGTACTCGATAATTGGATCGAATCAAAGAAGCGGAGGAGAGGACATATGATGCTGACAAATAAGGTTGCAGTTGTTACAGGTGCGGGTTCAGGGATTGGGGAAGCAATTACAGTGAACGTCACCGGACCCATGCGAGCCATTCGTAAGGTGCTACCGATTTTCATGGCACGAGAAAGTGGATGTATCATCAATGTAGCTTCGATCGGAGGCTTAGAGGGATCACGTGCAGGGGTGGCCTATACTGCCTCTAAGCATGCAGTCATCGGTATGACCAAAAATATAGGATTTCAATACTCGAAGCTTGGAATTCGCTGTAATGCCATTGCGCCAGGCGGGGTAAAGACTAATATTGATTTGTCTAATCCGAGTGCTTTTGGTAGTCAAAAAGCAGGAGAAGGTATGGCGTCGATGCCGCGAACAGGGGAAAGCAGCGAGATCGCATCGATAGCCTTATTTTTGGCTTCAGATGCTGCGAGCTTCGTGAATGGAACGGTAATAACGGCAGATGCTGGATGGACCGCTTATTAAACAGCTTATTGTTCTTTCTTAAAAATTAAGAATTTATAAGTTTCTATGATTAATTATTCTTATACTTGCTAGCTTTTAGATTTTGGCTAAAGAGGTGTCCATTTCCATCTTCATTGCTGGAAGTGCACACCTTTTTGGGTTATACGGGTTGTTCCAACTCTTTTTAAGAGAGGGTCGATATAGGGTAATGCTCTTGCCGCTGTAAGTAGATGTGATAAGGTTGCTTGTGCTAGAATAGGCTAAGAGAAACTGGAAAATAGAGCAGAGCGGCAGAGCTTTTAAAAATATAAGAAAGTATAAGTTTAGCATCTATACTTTATGATCTTATATTTCTTGCTTAAACGCTAAGCGTCTTTATATAGACGTCAAAGATGTTTATGCTAGATACATAGCCATATTCTGCGGAAAAGGGAGGAGGAGTACGGTTGCATGTTATTTCTGATCTGATCTCAACATTGTTTGAATGGATTCAGAGTCTTGGTTATTTTGGGATTATGATCGGACTTATGATTGAAGTTATTCCGAGTGAAATTGTACTGGCTTTCGGTGGCTTTTTAGTATGGAGTGGAGATATTAATTTTTTTGGTGCCGTATTATTCGGTACGATCGGCGGAGTCATTGCACAGATTTTTGTATATTGGATTGGTCGTTATGGTGGCAGACCTGTTTTGGAGAAATACGGGAAATATATTTTCATTCAAAAGAAGCATATTGACCATTCGGAAGAGTGGTTCAATAAATACGGAACTGGCGTAATCTTTACAGCTCGTTTTATTCCCGTTGTTCGTCATGCCATTTCCGTTCCAGCCGGAATATCGAAAATGCCTTTAGGTAAGTTCACTTTGCTGACTACGCTTGCTGTTATTCCATGGAGTGCTTTGTTTGTATATCTGGGTATGACCTTGGGGAATAAATGGGAAGATATTGACAAAGTAGCAGCTAAGTATACCAACGAAATTATACTTGTAGCGATCGCTCTGATCATCATTTACTTTGTGTTTAAATGGTACAAATCCAAGAAAAAGGGGACTACAAAATGAAGCAGAATGTAGCTCATAAGTTTGGAAAAGGCCTAACGCCGCGCCAATTCGTAGAAAGTATGACGAAGAATCAACGGGATTTTGAATCCTGGTATGAGAAGTTTACTTGGGAAGATGAGAGCGAAAAGGAATATTTCGAAAGTCTGAACCATCGCGACGATTTGCGGGTACTTATTCTTGCAGCGGATTGGTGTGGAGACGTAGTTCGCAACGTTCCTGCTGTATTCCGTATTCTGGATACGGCGGGAATGAAGACAGAGGTATTTATTTTGGAAGAGAATCTGGATCTTATGGATGATTTCTTGACCATGGGTGGAAGATCTGTCCCAGTCGTGATTTTTGCGGACACTGGCGGATATGTGCTCGGACATTGGGGTCCTAGACCAGAGCATGTGCAGAGTATTATGAGAGAGTTTAAACGTGAGAATCCTGATCGTGAGGCCGCTGATTACGACAGCAAAATCGCAGAAGCACGTAAGGCCATGGGGCAAGCTTATGGGGAAGGAACGGAATATCAGACAGTTATCGCAAAAGAACTACGTAGTCTGATCTCCGGATTCTAGAATCATGTTAAATATACGTTCATTTAATCTAGGTCCGCTTCAGACGAATGCCTACTTGCTGACAGGTGCGGATCCTGCAAAGGGTATTATTAT
Organism: Paenibacillus etheri; assembly: GCF_001012825.1. GTDB lineage: Bacteria > Bacillota > Bacilli > Paenibacillales > Paenibacillaceae > Paenibacillus_AQ > Paenibacillus_AQ etheri. Next base: position 15,559 of record NZ_LCZJ02000034.1, on the reverse strand, counting down.
TGATCCCGGTATGAATCCTGCTGCATTAGTTCGGAGTATCGAAGGGATGGAGATCGAAGCTATTTTGTTAACACATGCGCATTTTGACCATATGGGTGGTGTAGACGAAATTCGTAAAGCTAAGAAATGCCCTGTTTATTTACACCCACTTGAAAGTGAATGGCTAAGCAGCCCCAAGCTGAACGGTTCACTAATGTGGTCGGAGGTGTCACCTCCTCTAGCTACAGATCCTGCGGAATATGATCTGGCAGAAGGGCAAGTTCTGCAGTTCATTGGACACACCTTCCGTGTGTACCATACACCTGGTCACTCTCCAGGTAGTGTAAGTTTCCTTTGTGGAAATGATCTATTCTCCGGAGATGTACTCTTTAAAATGGGAGTTGGACGCACAGATTTGCCTGGTGGCAGGGAACGAGATCTGTTCGATTCTATTCGCGGGAAGCTTTACAAAATGGATGATGAAGTAAAGGTTTATCCAGGTCATGGCCCACGGACCACCATTGGATTTGAAAAGATTCGCAACCCTTATGTTCCTCAATAGACGGTGATCTAGTAGAACCGACAAAAACCGAGGAAGTTTTGATAGACAAAAGACTACAAAAGGACTAGAATGAGGTTAATTAAATGTAACATTTACCTCGCGAAGCACGCAGACTGCGGAATTAATCCCGGTTTGCGTTCTTTTTTTGTCTTCATATAGGCTTAAAAGCATGGAGGGAAGTAGAATGGAGAAGAATATATACTACCCATTGGACTACAGTTGGTATGACTCCAAGGAGAAATGGAATAATTTTTGCAGCAGTAATTGCCGGTTTTTTTCGGAATGTTCAGGAAAGGGTGGTTTTTGTTCATCCATAGAACGTAGAGACATACAATCTGAAAATAAGGAACTTCGTGAGGGCTTGCTTCAGGAGAACAGTGGGGTTAACGGGGGAATAGCAGTGGCTTCAAGAGGCGAGTGCAGAAGTATGCCTCTTTTTTGGCGTTTTCCGGCAAGAAAAGGAATGATTCAGCCATGGAGACGCAAGCTGTGGGAGCTCAAAAAATAATTATTAGCGGAATGAACGATTCGCAATACATATTCGTACTACAAATAGGAACGAAATCATGGAGATGGAGGGACAGATGAGCGATCAGTCGCTGGAGAGAATCAGACGGGCACAGCAGGGAGATACTTCAGCACTGTCTTCACTGCTGCGAGAACACTATACTTTTTTATTCAAATATTTAATCAAGGTGACCATGGATCCATTGCTGGCAGAGGATCTTGTACAGGACACCATGGTCAGATGTATGGAGAAGATCAACACCTATAACGGAACATCTTCATTTTCTTCTTGGTTAATCACAATTGCTACCAGAATATTCATTGATCGAAAACGGCGCTGGAAGCGTGAAGCGGAGTGGAAGCAGCGGGAACAACAGGAACAGGGGATCCGTTCGATTCGTTGGCGGTTTGAGAGCAGGGGGGAGGAATGGAGTGAAGTGCTGGATGCCCTCTCCAGATTACCCTCTGCGCAAAGGGTAGCTGTGCTACTGAAGCATTATTATGGCTATAGCTACGACGAAATTGGCGAAATCATGCGAGTTCCTTCAGGCACTGTCAAATCGCGTGTATCCCTTGGTCTTAACCAACTACGAAAGGAGCTGAATGAGGATGGAGAAGGATAAAGATAAGGAGCCTGAGTTGTATTTGCACAAGCTCTCAGATGAGCTTGACCGGTTAGATGCACAATATAATGACATCACACCACCTTCATTACAGGAACTGGAGAGGTTAATGGTTGATGCCTCTGTGCATAGAAAGAGCATGGAACGTAAAGAACTGCTGTTATTCTGGGGGATATCGTTGATCCTGATCAGTGCATTTCTATCCATTCTCGGTTCTGCGCCGATGGTTTATTGGATTATTCAAGCGATTATTCCTATTGCGGGGCTCAGTGCTCTAGGAATAGCGAGGATCAGGAGAAATAGAGAAGGTGCACAAGAATGAATGAGCTACAGGATGTGCCTCTGTGGTTATGGTTATTGTTAGCAGTCCTATTGATGCTGCAAGGGACGCTGTTGTTCCGGGATGCAAGACGACGCGGAAGAAAAGCCTGGTTCTGGGGGCTTTGGGCTATTACTACCGTTCCTACGCCCGCTTTGGTCTATTTACTTGTGGTCATTCTACCGGAAAGACGTAGGAGAAAGAAGCTGTAACGGTCCAGGATATGAGCTCGTTCCTTTCATAACACAAAAGGAGTGGTACTTCATGGAAGATGTAAATTGGGGTTTAATTATGCCGTTGATCATTTTGCAGGCTTTGCTTGCTATTATCGGGTTAATTTCTTTAGCCAAAGCCGATAGCGTGCGTGGTCCTAAATGGATGTGGATTATAATCATTATTTTCGGAAATATATTAGGCAGCGTTGCTTATTTCACGATAGGAAGGAAAGATGTCTAATGTCACTCCTTCAAGTTACAAATTTACGCAAAAGCTATGGGGCACATATTTCCGTACATGATATAAGCTTTGAGATTGAAAAAGGACGGTGTGTCGCTTTACTGGGGCCAAATGGTGCTGGAAAGACGACCACACTACGTATGCTGGCTGGACTTCTCGAACCAACCTCTGGAATGATTTCTTTTGAGGGGAGCCGTCCTGGAGCAGAATATCGCAAGGGATTAGGATATGTACCGCAGTCTCCAGCCTTTTACGGGTGGATGACTGGACAGGAGTATGTTGTATTCGCTGCTAAACTTAGTGGGATGGGGGCCAAAGAAGCGACAAGCAGCGCTTTGGAATCACTTAAGCGTGTAGGTCTCAAAGACGATGCTCGCCGCAGAATTGGTGGCTATTCCGGGGGGATGAAGCAGCGGCTGGGACTCGCACAGGCACTTGTGCATCGTCCTCGACTGCTTTTACTGGATGAGCCTGTATCTGCACTTGATCCGATTGGCCGCAGGGAAGTGATGGAATTGCTACGTGAAATACGTGAAGAGACAACGGTAGTTTTCTCCACGCATGTGCTGCATGATGCGGAAGAGATTTGTGATGATATTATTTTAATGAATCATGGACTCATCGCTGAGCAGGGGGCTCTGTCGCAGCTTCGTTCACAATACAGTCTTCCTGTTATTCGTTTACGTACTGAGAAACACAAAGAAGCCATTCAGTGGCTGGAATCTCTTGCCTCCAAACCGTTTGTACTGGAGTCCCAGTTGCTTGGAGATCATGCCGTATTTAATGTGAATGACGTAGAAAAGGCCCGCCAGATGATTTTGCAAGAAGCAGCGCAGCTCGAAATTCCATTGTTGCAATTTGAAGCTGGCTCTTCCACATTAGAGGATTTATTTATGAAGGTGGTGGGCGTATGAGCAGCACTTGGGTCCTTTATCGAAAAGAAATGCTCGAGATGGCTCGCAGTTATAAGCTAATCTGGATACCTGTCGTGTTCATCATTTTAGGCATTATGCAGCCTTTAACCACATATTATTTGCCGGAAATATTAAAAGCCTCAGGGGATGTACCCCCAGGTCTGCTGGAAGGGTATGAAATACCGAGTGCCGCAGTTGTGATGGCGCAAGCATTGGGACAGTATGGGACGATTGGAATGCTGGTATTGGCGCTAGGCTCGATGAATACTTTAGCTGGTGAACGCTATAGCGGCACTTTGGAGTTAATTCTAGTAAGACCGGTTTCACCGGTAGCAATAGTGTTAGCTAAATGGTTTGCTCAACTGACCCTGCTTGTTGTTGCGCTTGGACTGGGTGCAGCGGGTGCTGCTTACTACACGGAGCAGCTAATTGGATCATTATCATGGGGCGATGTTATCGCAGCTTCTGGAGTATATGGTTTGTGGTTATTATGTGTTGTCTCGGCTACGTTGCTGTTTAGTGCCTTTTTAAGACCTCCAGTAGCTGCATTTTTAGCACTGGCGTTAATGGCTGGATTGTCATTAGGCTTAAGCATATTGCCTGCATGGTTTGACTGGACACCCGCAGCACTTTCTGGACTGTCAGCAGGAATTCTTATAGATGGAGAGGGCTTTAGAGCGGCTCCTTATCTGTCTGACAGTATATTGATTATAATTTGCCTTGCTGGGGCCTCATTTTTGACAAGAAAGAACAACTTTCCCGACTGATTATTAAGCTGTGCTGTATCGAATATAGTATATTTTAAAATATAAGAAAGTATAAGCTTCACACTATACATTATCCTTCTATTTCTCGCATAAACGCATATCGTCCTTAAGGGACGCCGAAGGCGTTATTGCTTGGTAGAATTATCAGGATCGTCTGGACTGCCGCTAGACAGTTCTATCTTTTTTTAGTAGACTGTTGAAATAAGCAAAATCATGATAGATTTTGGGGTCAGGAGGTAGGGCGATGCTGCGTTTAGGAGAAAAGATTGTCATTGTTGCGGACGCTTTTGAGCAGAGTCTTCCTATCGGGGAATACGGCTACCTAATTGCTTACGACCGCAATCCCGATAATGCGTTTGACTATGTTATACGTGTACCGGAAGCCAACAGGAACTTTTATGTTCCGGCTGAAGACATTGAGGCGGAAGAACATTTATTAGTAGCTGAGGCTGAAAGAGCAACGCATGAAGCGTTAATTGATTATGCTTTGTCCACGTACAATGAGAAGCTGTTCCATCATTTGATGAACGGTGAAGATATGGATACAGAAGAGACGGAAACAACGTCAACCGAAAGCATGTCCCAAGCAGATTTCATCAAACAAGTGAATCTTAGAGCTTGGATTTAAGGAAGGCCGGCGAAAGCCGGCTTTTTTGTTATGTACTTCATTTTCCAATGAATATAACCCTATCATTGAATTGTCCAAGTTTCTACAATATAATTAAAAACGTTATCCGGGCGCTTTAGCCCTTTAAACAGGAGGGATTTATCTTATGAGCATTACCGTTAAAGATGTGCAGCATGTGGCCAAGCTGGCTCGTCTGCAATTGAGCCCGGAAGAAGAGGCAACCTTTACAGAACAAATGAATGCTATTTTACAATATGCTGAGAAGTTGAATGAGCTAGATACGGAGAATGTGAAGCCGACCACGCATGTACTGCAGGTCAGTAATGTGATGCGGGATGATGTTGTGAAGGAAAGCCTAACGCAAGAGGAAGCACTTCTTAACGCGCCGGATGATGAAGACGGACATTTCAAGGTTCCAGCTGTTTTGGAATAACTACATAATAAGAAAGGGGGAATAATCTTGAGCCTGTTTCAAAATCGATTGCCTGAAGTACATCGTATGTTAACTGCAAAAGAAGTATCGGTCAGTGAACTGACTGAAGAATCGCTGGCGATTATCGCTGAGCGGGATAAGAAAGTAAATGCATTTTTGACCTTGAACGAGGAGGGCGCTCGTAGCGCTGCACGCGCTTTGGACGACAAACTGGCATCTGGAGCAGCACGTGGGTTGCTGTTTGGTCTTCCTGCTGGAATTAAGGATAATATTGTAACTAAGGGACTACGCACGACCTGTGCCAGCCAATTTTTGAACAATTTTCAGCCGATATATAACGCAACTGTAGCTTCCAAACTGCAACAGGCAGATGCTGTAACGATCGGTAAATTGAATATGGATGAATTCGCAATGGGCGGATCTAACGAGAACTCAAGCTTTGGGCCTGTGCGTAATCCTTGGGATCTTGAACGTGTTCCTGGCGGTTCCAGCGGTGGATCTGCTGCAGCTGTAGCTGCGGGTGAAGTGTTCTTCTCGCTTGGTTCGGATACTGGGGGTTCCATCCGCCAGCCTGCTTCTTATTGCGGCGTTGTAGGTCTCAAACCTACGTACGGCCTTGTATCACGTTACGGACTGGTGGCCTTTGCTTCCTCTCTTGATCAGATTGGCCCGCTTACGCGTAATGTAGAAGATTCTGCATATGTGCTTCAAGCCATTGCTGGTTATGATGCACAGGACTCTACTTCAGCTAAGGTAGAAATCCCTGATTATTTGAGTTCACTGACTGGTGATGTTTCTGGACTTCGCATTGCTGTACCTAAGGAATACTTGGGAGCAGGTGTCGATGCATCTGTGCGTGAGACAGTCTTGTCTGCACTTAAGGTGCTGGAAGGAATGGGCGCTGTTTGGGAGGAAGTTTCATTACCGCATACGGAATATGCAGTAGCCGCTTATTATTTGCTTTCCTCTTCGGAAGCCTCATCTAACCTTGCCCGGTTTGACGGTGTGCGTTATGGCGTACGTGTAGATGAAGGTGGGGGATTGCTCGATCTGTACCAAAACTCCCGCAGTCGCGGCTTTGGCCCGGAGGTTAAACGTCGTATTATGCTAGGGACTTATGCGCTAAGCTCCGGGTACTATGATGCTTATTATTTAAAAGCACAAAAAGTGCGTACTTTGATTAAACAGGATTTTGATGACATCTTTAAAAAATATGATGTGGTCATCGGCCCAACAGCGCCTACGACAGCATTTAAATTAGGTTCACAGACTGAAGATCCGCTGACCATGTATCTGAACGATATTCTCACGATTCCTGTGAGCTTGGCAGGTATTCCTGCCGTTAGCGTTCCTTGTGGCTTTGCGGAAGGCATGCCAGTAGGTTTGCAAATTATCGGTAAAGAATTTGATGAGAGCACGATTCTGCGTGTTGCTCACGCTTTTGAACAAAATACTGATCATCACAAGCAGCGTCCACAGCTGTAGTAAAGGAGGGAATGGGATTACTTATGTCTAAATACGAAACGGTCATCGGCTTAGAGGTTCATGTAGAACTTCATACCAACTCCAAAATCTTTTGCGGATGCTCCACTGAATTTGGTGCCCCACCTAACACGCATACTTGTCCTGTCTGCCTGGGTCACCCCGGCGTATTGCCAGTGCTCAACAAACAAGCGGTAAATTACGCTATGAAAGCAGCGATGGCACTGAATTGTACTATTGGTGATGTTAGTAAATTCGACCGCAAGAATTATTTTTACCCGGATTCTCCGAAAGCCTATCAGATTTCGCAGTTCGATCAGCCTATCGGTCTGAACGGCTGGATTGACATTGAAGTGAATGGGGAAACGAAACGGATCGGTATTACTCGTCTTCATTTGGAAGAAGATGCAGGTAAGCTGACGCACGTAGATGGCGGTTTTGCGTCACTTGTCGATTTTAACCGGGTAGGAACACCGCTTATCGAAATCGTATCCGAGCCAGACTTGCGCTCGCCAGAGGAAGCTCGTGCTTATCTGGAGAAAATCCGTGCCATTATGCAATACTGCGACGTATCCGATGTCAAGATGGAAGAGGGATCGATGCGCTGTGACGCGAACATCAGTCTACGCCCAGAAGGACAAGAAGAATTCGGCATTAGAGCAGAGCTTAAGAACATGAACTCCTTCCGCGGTGTGCTGCGTGGACTGGAGTATGAACAATATCGTCAAGCTGAGATCCTGGATGATGGTGGAGTGGTTGTACAAGAGACTCGCCGCTGGGATGAAGCCCAAGGGAAAACTTTATCTATGCGAGGTAAGGAAGAAGCGCATGATTATCGTTATTTCCCGGATCCAGATCTGATCGTATTGCATATTGACGATGCATGGAAAGAATCCATTCGTTCGACGATCCCGGAACTACCGGATGCAAGACAAGCTCGCTACAGTGAAGAACTGGGTCTTACAGCTTATGATGCTGGCGTGATCACTTCCTCTAAACCGTTAGCGGACTTTTTCGAAGGATGTCTTACTTATACGCAGGATGCCAAGGCTGTAGCTAACTGGATCATGGGGGATCTGCTTGCTTATTTGAATAGTAATAACCTGGAATTGTCTCAGGTCAAAATTACGCCGCAAGGGCTCGGGGAAATGATCGGACTCATTGCAGGCGGAACCATCAGCAGCAAGATCGCTAAAACGGTATTTAAAGAAATGCTAGAGAGCGGTAAATTGCCTGCTGCAATCGTTGAGGAAAAAGGTCTGGTACAAATCAGCGATGAAGGCGCCATAAAAGGAATTGTGGAAGCAGTCGTAGCTGCTAACCCGCAATCCGTAGAGGATTATAAAGCAGGGAAACAGAAAGCTATTGGCTTCCTTGTGGGACAAGTGATGAAGGAAAGCAAAGGCAAGGCTAATCCAGGTCTAGCGAATAAACTTCTGATCGAGGTATTGAGCAACTAAGCCTTATTTGGAATATAAGAAAGTATAAGTTTCACGTTATACATTATTCTTATATTTCTCGTATAAACGTTTGTCGTCCATAAAAGGACGCCGAAGACGTTTATACTTGGGGTAATATACTTATGTAATAAGCTAAGGGCTTGTCGGCAACGGCAGGCCCTTAGCGGCATATAAGGGGACTTGTAGGGATGAATACGATTATTAAGCTAAACCTCCGGGATGATAGTACCGTTAATGAATTATGGAGCCTCCAGCATAAGGCCTACCGACTGGAAGCAGAGTTAATAGGGTTTCGTGAGATTCCACCGCTCATGGAGACGAGAGAGATGCTCAGCCACTCTAAAGAGGATTTTTACGGCTGCTTTGATGAAGATGAAGATGAAGAACTGATGGGTGCTATTGCTATAGAAGAAGAATCCCCGGGGAAACTCACGATTACGCGGATGATGGTGGGACCGGACTTTTTCCGTAGAGGTATTGCAAGCAGTCTTTTGGAATACGTATTTGAACATTTTTCAGGGATGGAGCAATACATCGTATCTACGGGGAAGCTGAACTTACCTGCCGTTTCTTTGTACAGCAAGCATGGATTTGTACCTATGGGATCGCAGGAAGTTGCTCCCGGAGTGGAATTGATTGATTTTTATCGGAGTGGTTCACTTTGAAGAAGCATATACACAGACCATTGTTTACGAAAGGAGAAGCCGAGATATGACGAATGATTCTGCAACGCTCTCAGCGCAGGAAGAGCAGCGGGGTTCAGCCGATCTTGAGACTACAGAGGGTGAGATTCAGAAGAAGATAATCCCTCCACGTCCGAAGCGCCGCCGCCGCAAACGCAAATTTATCGCTGGACTATTGGCAGCTCTCATCCCAGGAACTGGGCACTTATACTTTGGGCTTCTCCGCAAAGGAATTACCTTTATCTTCTTAATTCTATTGGATATCTCAGCTTTAATATATTTCTCATCCATTGGAATGCAGATTAATGTTCCGTTACTTATTTTACTTGCGCTAATTATTCCGGCGATATATTTCTATAATGTATATGATGTGCTGCAATCAGCTGACAAGATTCTTCGTTACCCTGAAGATCAAGAGCTTGATGATCCTGTGGCAAAAGTAACTACACCTCCTAAGCGTCGTAGTATCGTCAGTGAACCTGGCGTATCCTTTGGATTTCTACTTCTTTTAGGGGGAGCGTTACTCATTCTGTTTCGCCAAAAGCCAGCATGGCTGCAATTTTTTATTGAGCATTACTCCGAAGTGGCCGTGTCTGCAGTTTTATTATGTGGTGGTATATATATAGGAACGAGAGAAATTGTCAGAGGAATCGTTTGGCGCAAAAAAAATGAGTCTCATAACCGGCGTGTAGGAAGATATACGGCATCGGTCTTACTTATTGGTATTTCTATCCCGTTGTTTCTGGATTGGAAAGATGGATCCGACTATATGCTTCTACTCTTGAAGTGGTGGCCAGTAATCCCGGTGTTATGGGGGATTGAGTTCCTGCTCATGTATTTCTTTTCTGGTCGTGCAGGCTCTGTACAAAAAGGAACAAGAATCAGATTGGATTTACGCGGCCTTTTATCTGCTATATTACTTGCTGCGAGTGTGTTTATCGTTGCCGAACAAGAGCATTATTTATATCTGTGGAAAAATGTGAGTCTCAACCTTACGGCAGCTGCAGTCGACTATGGTGAGGCGAAGGGAAGCAAATTTCAGAAGGCTCCGCTTATTGTTCCAGTGAAGTTAAATACAGCCAAAATAGCCATCGATGGTATTAATGGCGATATTTTATTGCATCGTGCACCCGTAGATAACATTCAAATTACTACTACAGTCTGGGTAGATCAATTGGAAGGTCCGATGGCTGAAGCCATTTCGGAACAGTCCTTTGTGGATGTTGTTGAAGGACCAACTATAAAAATCACATCCAACAGTAAGGCGTATGGAGAATCAGGTAAGCGTCAGCCGCGAATGGATTTGGACATTTCTTTGCCGGAAGACCGTCGGTTTAACCTCGATGTTCGTACTATGAATGGTGGGATTACCCTGCAGAACATAGAAGCGATCGAAGATATTTCGCTGGAAACGGGGAATGGAGAACTTATTCTTCATCGTATCTTTGGTAATGTGAAGGGGAAAACACTGAATGGAGCTGTGCGTGCGAGATCCGTCCAAGGCAGTGTTGAATTATCGACGAGCGGTGGCAACATGAATGCTTGGAATGTCACAGGGGCCTTGAAATTATCAACGGCAGTTGGCAATATCGGAGCAATCGGGAATGAAGCTGAGATCGATCTTTCCAGCAAAAATGGTAATTTAGAGATTGATGGAGCCAGATCCAAGCTGCATGCCGAATCCTTGAATGGCATCATTGATGTTCGCTCACCTGAAGTGGGAGGAGACTGGGACATTTATAGTGCAGTTGGCGATATCTATTTATATTTGCCGCTGTTAGGGAACTATAAGTTGAATGGCTCTAGTGGATATGGCGATATTATTTCAGATTTACCTAGCTTAACCATTGATAAGAAGAAGATATCTGGTGAAGTGGGCACAGGTGAGTTCAAGGTTCAGGTTGAGGGAAACAGCAACTTAAATGTGAGAGGTTATTGAAAAAAGTAATTTTTCTTATATAATAATGAATATAATGTATCGACTTCGTTGACAAGATTGAAAACCCAGTCTTACAATTATAAGAAATATTTCTTTTATTTTTAAATTTAAAAGGCGGTGACAGTCATGGGGAGTGGCGTACAACATGCATTGGAACAATTAAAAACAACAGGTGTCCGTATAACGCCCCAGCGTCATGCGATTCTTACGTATTTGATGGAAGCAATGAATCATCCTACAGCTGACGATATATATCGGGCATTAGAGCCTAAATTTCCGAGCATGAGCGTGGCAACCGTATATAATAATCTCAAGATGTTTATGGAAGCTGGCATGGTTCGTGAGTTGACCTATGGGGATAGCTCCAGCCGTTTTGATGCCAATGTGTCTGATCATTATCATGTTATATGTCAGCAATGCGGTAAGATTGAGGATTTTAGTTATCCTTCGCTTAGGGATGTAGAGCTGCATGCTGAGCAAGCTACAGGCTTTAAGATTACAGGATTGCGTATGGAACTGCATGGATTTTGCAAAGGTTGTAGAGAGAAGCAGCATTAAGACTAGAATAGAACGGTGTCAAGGCTATGTGCCAAGTAACCACAATAAACGTGCGAAATCCGAAAGCGGAGGACTCACGTTTTTATTTTTTTGAAAAAATAAGAATGGTTTCTTCTTGGATATAACAATTTGTAGAATAAATGACTATTTTCTACTGGTTATACGAAACCAAGTGGATGTTATAATCGTAATGTTAGACTCTATTAAAAATCATATTATTATCTGGAGGATATATTTTGGACAGAAGATTGGGACAGAGACGCGTCAAAAAGCGCGGAGGTTTTTTTAGGCGTTTGTTTGGACTTTTAATCATTGTAGCAGCAGCCTATTGGGTAGTGTTTTATGTATTGCCAAATCGTCAGCATATAGATGTAGACTGGAAAGCTCAAGAGCATCCCATCTTTGTAAAAGGAGAACATACAGGTTATTCTGCCTCGGGGACTGGGGATAGCATGCTATTACCATTACCATTGTTGCAAGAGTATGTGGATCCTTCCATTCGATATGAAGAGAAGACGAAATCGGTCATATTATCAACGGATAGTGAACTTCTATACATGCAGGAGGAGAAAACCGATGCCAGTCTGAACAATCGTCCGCTGCAGCTGCGCTTAGCGCCTGAAGTAAAGGAGAAAGTAACCTACCTTCCTGCGGATGTATTAGAAGATCTGTATGGGTTTGAAATACAGGAGGATACAAATACTGGAGCCACGCTACTAATGACGGCAGGAGAGACTGTCTCACTAGGGAAAGTTAAAGGTGAAGAAGGAGACAAGTCAGTAGCTCTACGAAATGAGGCATCCATTCACGCACCTATAGTTGCGGATATGTCTCCTGGGGCAGTCGTGAATATTTGGAATGAGGAAAATAAGGACTGGCTGTTTGTACAATTAAGCAGCGGTTATGCAGGTTATGCCAAGGCAAGTGACATTGTTCGGGATGGTCAAAAGACAGTGGAGCCGAAAAAATCCACGCCAACACGCGCTGAGCGAAACTGGAAAGGGAAGTCAGTGAATTTGTATTGGGAGGCTGTTTACCAACGCAAACCCAATCCAGAAACCTTCGGTGAGCTGCCAGGCGTTAACGTGGCTAGCCCAACCTGGTTTAGTATTATAGATGGAGATGGCAATGTGCGCAGTCAGGCCGACAGTGCATATGTGCAGTGGGCACATGAGCACGGGTTAGAGGTATGGGGATTGCTTAGCAATAGCTTCGATCCAGACATGACTACTGAGGCATTGTCCAGCTATGAGAAACGGATGAACGTAATCGTACAGATCTTAGAATATTCGGACTTATACAATTTGGATGGAATTAATATCGACTTTGAGAATGTGTATACGAAAGACGGAGAGAATGTCACTCAATTTATGAGAGAGCTAAAACCGATGGCTCAGGCTAAGAATCTAATCGTCTCCATAGACGTGACACCTAAATCTAATAGTGAGATGTGGTCTGCGTTCCTTGATCGTAAGGCTCTTGGGACACTAGTCGATTATCTAATCGTGATGGCTTATGATGAACATTGGGCGGCTAGCCCTATCGCGGGCTCTGTTGCCTCCTTACCTTGGGTAGAGAATTCAATAAGCCGTATCCTAGAGGAAGATAAAGTGCCGCCTGAGAAGGTGATTTTGGGGATTCCATTGTACACCCGTATCTGGACTGAGGCTCAAGTAGATGGCAAGACAAAGGTGAGCTCTAAATCGGTTAGTATGAATGCAGTTGAAAAAATTATCAAAGAGAAAAAGCTAACCCCGACATTTGATAAGGATGCTGGACAGAATTACGTAGAGTACAAGGAAGATGGCGCTCTTAAGAAAATATGGATAGAAGATAAGGTGAGCTTAAAATCAAGAGTTGAGCTTGCTAAGTCTCTAGGGCTTGGTGGCATAGGTTCATGGAATCGCAGCTTCAGTAATCCGTCTGCGTGGGAGGCTTTACAAGGAATTCATAAGTAATTTTTTATCATAAAGAGAACAGACAAAGGGGCTCCCATATGGGGCCCCTTTGTTGTATCAAGCAAATGTTTGATTGCATTCTAATTCGCTAGTAATAAGCTTCTGTAAGGTGTGTTTTAGTGATTAAGCTGCTGACTCTTAAGTTGTTCCGCAGTAATATTGGCTGCTGCCGGATCCATAGTAAGGATGGTGTGGCAGAACATACAGCGGTCTGTTTTGCCGAGCATCTTGGTCAGCTTGTGACACTCCGGGCACTCTAACTGAACTGCACTCGTTGACAGCATGCCAGCCCAGAAATAGATCGCAAGACTTGCCATCATGGAAATTAAACCGATTACAAGTCCGATTCCAGCGAATACCTTTCCAGTCGATCCCCAGAATACGATACCTGCTGTACCCAAAACCATAAGCCCCATTCCGAGCATTGTGAGCAGTAATCCCCATGTGCGAAAAGCGTTAATCTTAGCCGTTTTAAACTTCATGAGTGTTTGCTCCTAACTAAATATAGTTGGGTAGTTCAGAAGGAACTGTCTTTCATATGTAGAATAATAATTATAACTGAATTATAACTGACTGGACGCAAATTCGCCAAATTTAATGGAGGGAAGCATGGAATTATCCAATGTAACTTTGTTGAGTGGAGAAACGTTTGAAGAAAATGTTTTAGGAGCTGTCGCTTTGCGGCAGAAGGGGAGTACTCCATTTCAAAGCGCGCTGCTTCACGATTTTGATATGGTTGTGTTAGTTTTACATGAGGAACAGGATTTAGAACATATTGTTCGCCACACCATTGCCGGTGACACACGGACCCAGTCAGTCCATATTGGCCTTTCCGCTTTGGAGCGGGCTGTCATGGCGGGAGATAATAACGAGCTCCTTACTAGTTTGATGATTGGGGAAGTAATCTGGGATCCCAAAGGAATACTAGGGGATATGCGCCGGGAGATTTTACAATTTGAAGGGCCTCTTAAGGAACGAGTTGAGTTCATGGAGTTTGCACGATTCTTGCATTTGTATGTGAAATCTAAACGGTATATAGAAGCTGGCTACATTATGGATGCGTATAACTGTGTATTGATGGCTCTATATCATTGGGCAAGAATAGAAGTGAGTGAATCTGGTTCATTTCCAGAGCCGGGTGTTTGGGAGCAGGTTAAAAGTATGAACACTTCGGTCCATAAACTATATGAGGAACTAACCATCAGCACGGAGACCTTAGAGCAAAGAGTAGAGCTTGTTCTTCTAGCATGTGAATTTGGGATTATGTCAAAAATGACGGATTGTTGTGCATTGCTTTTCAATATTTTGAATAGCCGTAAGGAAGCGTGGAGTATAAAAGAATTACTACAGCATTCTGGGCTGTGTCAATTAGAGGCTGAGTTGCCCCTGGTTTTACGAAAGCTTGTTTCCCGTTCGCTAATCCGTGAGATTACTTTATGGGCTGACGGTCATGGTGGAGAGGGTCATGCGATCCGATATACCTTATAGAGAAGAAATTAGATGCAGGATTTGCCGGTAATCTATAGATAAAATAAGTAGGGATAGGGAGAGGCTGAGCACTCTCTTTTTTGTTTGCTCGCTATTATGATGCGCTCATATTTATTCTAATAAATTTATGGTTGACTCTTTCCTTGTTCATGTGTTAAATTATAACTCGTCCCTCTGACACAGAGATGTGCTTTCGAAAACATTCGAAAGACAACCGAAAAAAGAAATTAAAAAAAAGGTTGACTAAAACGAGGGTGCTGTGATATATTATAAAGGTCGCTGCTGAACAACACAACGACGAAATAAACAGCTTGATCTTTGAAAACTGAACAACGAGTGAGTAGGGAATCACGAAAGTGAAATCCAAAACAGATGAGTTTCACAGCGTATTTTACGCTTTTGGAATTTCATCGTGAGAATTAATTTTCTCGTCAGATGTTTCAAAATGAGCATATCGCTCTTTTCAATACTAATTGGAGAGTTTGATCCTGGCTCAGGACGAACGCTGGCGGCGTGCCTAATACATGCAAGTCGAGCGGAGTTACTTTGAAAGCTTGCTTTCAAAGTAACTTAGCGGCGGACGGGTGAGTAACACGTAGGCAACCTGCCCCTTAGACTGGGATAACTACCGGAAACGGTAGCTAATACCGGATAATTTCTTTTTTCTCCTGAAGGAAGAATGAAAGACGGAGCAATCTGTCACTAAGGGATGGGCCTGCGGCGCATTAGCTAGTTGGTGGGGTAACGGCCCACCAAGGCGACGATGCGTAGCCGACCTGAGAGGGTGAACGGCCACACTGGGA
>NZ_LCZJ02000033.1:612300-695963 GCF_001012825.1 Paenibacillus etheri | reverse complement strand
GTAATGCATGGAGCTGACCAATACTAATCGGTCGAGGGCTTATCCTATATTTAAAACGCAAATTCAATTCGGATTCAGTTTTCAGGCGATTAAGCCTGGTATGAATATTCCCTGATAGCTCAGTTGGTAGAGCACTCGACTGTTAATCGAGTTGTCACAGGTTCGAGTCCTGTTCGGGGAGCCATATGGAGAGGTGTCCGAGTTTGGCCGAAGGAGCACGATTGGAAATCGTGTAGGCGCCACAAGCGTCTCGAGGGTTCGAATCCCTCTCTCTCCGCCACAAATTTTTAATTAGTATGGCCCGTTGGTCAAGGGGTTAAGACACCTCCCTTTCACGGAGGTAACATGGGTTCGAATCCCATACGGGTCACCAAATTTTCACTTGATTTTACATAGTGGAGTTTGGTACAATAACCATTGTTGTTTACGGAGGCTTAGCTCAGCTGGGAGAGCATCTGCCTTACAAGCAGAGGGTCGGGGGTTCGATCCCCTCAGCCTCCACCATATTCATTTAAGAACGACGCGGGGTGGAGCAGCCCGGTAGCTCGTCGGGCTCATAACCCGAAGGCCGCAGGTTCAAATCCTGCCCCCGCAACCAATTTTCATCAAGCAATTATATCTTTTGGAACCGTGGTGTAGTTGGCCTAACATGCCTGCCTGTCACGCAGGAGATCGCGAGTTCGAATCTCGTCGGTTCCGCCATTTTTACCTTGGCTCGATAGCTCAGTCGGTAGAGCAGAGGACTGAAAATCCTCGTGTCGGCGGTTCGAATCCGTCTCGAGCCACCATGATTTTTATAAAAGAATGAGTGCCTGCCGGTGTAGCTCAATTGGTAGAGCAACTGACTTGTAATCAGTAGGTTGGGGGTTCAAGTCCTCTCGCCGGCACCATCCTTGGGGGATTAGCGAAGTGGCCAAACGCATCAGACTGTAAATCTGCTCACGTACGTGTTCGGTGGTTCGAATCCATCATCCCCCACCAGTTTTAGGGGCATAGTTTAAAGGTAGAACAACGGTCTCCAAAACCGTTGGTGTGGGTTCAATTCCTGCTGCCCCTGCCAAATTCTTTCTAAAGTTTAATATGGCGATCGTGGCGAAGGGGTTAACGCACCGGATTGTGGTTCCGGCATTCGTGGGTTCGAGACCCATCGGTCGCCCCATTTACTTTAACAAAGAAGAGTGGCAACTAAATTCAGTATCATATGGCGACTGTGGCGAAGGGGTTAACGCACCGGATTGTGGTTCCGGCATTCGTGGGTTCGAGACCCATCAGTCGCCCCATTTTACTTTAAAATGTTATTGGGGATTAGCCAAGCGGTAAGGCAACGGACTTTGACTCCGTCATGCATAGGTTCAAATCCTATATCCCCAGCCATTTTATGCGGACGTGGCTCAGCGGTAGAGCATCGCCTTGCCAAGGCGAGGGTCGCGGGTTCGATTCCCGTCGTCCGCTCCATATTTTCATGGCGCCATAGCCAAGTGGTAAGGCAAAGCTCTGCAAAAGCTTTATCCCCAGTTCAAATCTGGGTGGCGCCTCCATTAATTTTATATGTGCCGGCGTGGCGGAATGGCAGACGCGCTCGACTCAAAATCGAGAGGGAAACCGTGGAGGTTCGAGTCCTCTCGCCGGTATATCAAAAAGGTTTGTAAAGTCGCTTGTATAAGCAATTTTTCAAACCTTTTTTCTTTATGCCTTTGGACTTTCAATTATAAGCCGTTGAAGTAGAGGAGATCTCTATTCAACGGCTTTTTTATATGGAGTGGAGATTTAGTGACTGCTTAGTCGGAATGCTCGCGGTGTGAGACCAACTTCACGTTTAAACATATTGCAGAATTGGGCGTCATTCACAAACCCAGCAGCTGCGGATACTTCAGATATATGCATTTGGGTATGTTGTAAGAGAGACTTCGCATAATCCAGACGTTTCAATAGCAGATAGCGCAGAGGTGAAGAGCCGAATCGTTCTTTAAATAAATGGCGGAAACGATCATAGCTGTATCCAGACATCTCAGAGAGTGTTGCGACCGATAGCTTATGGCGGTAATGCTCATTCATATAGTTTAGAACATATTGAACTCTGTCTTCCGTTGGAGACTGGAAACCAGAGGCACTTAGAAGCCGGATCAGATGAACAGTGATTTCGCTCATCTGCAGGTTCAATAGTTCAGAGAATCCATCTTGCTTGCGCGTAAACTCTGCTTTCATTCGAAGCAAGATCTGTAGAACAGTATGGTCTTTATCATCTTCATATACGCCTTGCAAATTCTCCATATTTGGGTGATTTGAATGGAAGCCTACAAATAGTATAGTAGCATCCTCACGATGATTCTCGTCATGCTTATGATTGGGTGGTATGAGCGCGAATGATGATGAACGAAAATGATAACTTCGCGAACCTACATTGGTAGTTCCTAATCCGTTTAAATAATAGACTAGTTCATAGCATTCATGCTGGTGTGGTGGAATATAGGTATTAACCTCATGTGCTGCATTTACAATATATAGTACACGATCCATGATGAGCCTCCAATATTTATGTTTTAGCCGAATCGTACAAAATTATGACCGAAATCATATAATTATTTTCATGAATATTTGATATGATCGTATCAAGAAATCCGAAGATTAGCAACCTGACTGGCCATCTCGTTCGGAAATTAGTCGGATTATTCGTAAAAATGATAATTTTATCTCTATTTTAGAGTGTATTCGTTAAAAACATTAAATTTTTAACAATGTAACATGCAATATGAGAGTTTCCATCTAAATCGTGAAATATACAACGGAATAAGATGGAGAACCTCTCAAATTACTAACCAACTATAAATAGGGGTGGAATAGAAAAATGAAAAAGAAAGTTCTCTCTTTGTTGTTACTAGTAGTAATGGTTATGGTCACAGCCTGTGGAAATAATACGTCTAGTAATGGATCTTCCGCAAATGCAGGATCTAATGCAGCTGAAGGTGGAGAAACAGATTCAGGAGATAAACTCAAAGTCGTTCTATTGATTCCAGGAACGCTTGGGGATAAATCATTCTTTGACTCTGCAAATAGCGGTTTGCAAAAGGTTAAGGATGAACTGGGTGCAGAAACAAAGGTTGTAGAAATGGGTGTCGATAAAACGAAATGGGAGCCTACGTTTAACGATATCGCCGCGGAGGACTGGGATGTTATTATTTCTGGCGGGTCGGAAATTACAGAGATGTTTAATGCAACAGCTGAATTATATCCTGACAAAAAGTTCATTAACTATGATACCGACATAGACGAAGCACCAGAGAATATGTACAACATGTCTTATGCGACAAATGAAGTATCTTTTCTAGCAGGTGCTGTAGCGGCGCTAGCTACACAATCGGATATGGCAAATGCTAATCCTGAGAATGTGATCGGTTTTGTAGGCGGCATGGACATTCCAGGAATTAACGCTTTCTTGGTAGGCTACATTCAGGGCGCTCAATATGTTGACCCTGATGTAAAGGTCGCTGTATCGTATGCTGGTGATTTCGTTAACCCTGCTAAGGGTAAGGAGCTTTCGCTGATTCAATATAACTCCGGTGTGGATGTTATTTTTAACGTGGCTGGGGGTACAGGTCTTGGGATCTTTGACGCAGCTAAGGAGAAGAAAAAATATGCTATCGGTGTAGATTCCGATCAGGCAATGTTGCTTAACGAAACAGATAGCGAAAAAGCAAACTTGATCGTTACTTCTTCTATTAAAAAGATTGATAGTGCTATTCTGGGTGCTGTGAAGAGATTACAAGACGGTACACTTGAGATGGGTAAACGTGATGTGTTGAGCTTTGTAGATGATGGCGTGGGCATTGCAGAAAATGATATCTATAAAAATATCTTCCCTGCAGATCTTCAGGCTAAAGTTGAAGAAGTGAAGCAAAAGCTGACCAACAAAGAAATTACAGTAGATAACGCGATGGGAATGGAAACTTCAGAAGTAGAAGCCATTCGTAACGCTGTTAAGCCTTAAGTATAGCTATATAGTGATAAGCCTACAGTTGGAGATTCTTCTTTCAGAAGAATTCCAGCTGTATATTTTTGCAGACCTCCAAGTCGAAAGGCGTTGAGACCTATGAACAAAGCTCTGTTGGAAATGCGGGGAATTACCAAGGTGTATCCCAATGGCGTCGTTGCAAATAAAGACGTGCATTTTTCTTTACGTGAGGGAGAAATTCATGCGATTGCTGGCGAGAACGGCGCGGGTAAATCAACTTTAATGAAGATCATGTTCGGTATGGAAGAACCTAGTGAAGGTGATATCTTTATCAAGGATGAAAAAGTGAAGCTGCAATCTGCTCAGGATGCCATTGATAGAGGGATTGGTATGGTTCACCAGCATTTTATGCTGGTCCCTTCTTTTACGGTAGCAGAGAACATGGTGCTGGGTATGGAGCCACGTAAGGGCGTTGGCATCAATTATGCAGAAGCTGTACGCATGACCGAAGAGACTGCGAAGAAATACAATCTGGCGGTGGATCCAAAAGCAAAAGTGGAGGATCTCACGGTTGGTATGAAGCAAAAGGTTGAGATTCTGAAGGCGCTGCTACGTGGAGCGAAAATCCTCGTTCTGGATGAGCCGACCGCGGTGTTGACCCCACAGGAAACAGAGGAATTGTTCCGAGAGCTTAAACAGTTAAGAGAGCAGGGCCATACAATCGTCTTTATTTCGCACAAATTAAAGGAAGTTAAAGCGATCTGCGACAGAATTACGATTATGCGTAGTGGACGCAGTGAAGGGGTCTTCCAAACGAAGGATGTCACGGAGCAGGAAATTTCGCGGCTTATGGTGGGCAGAGATGTCGTGTTGAAATATGACAAGGAGATTCTGTCTATTGGCGAGCCGGTACTTACTGTACAGGGCCTAGGTGTAAATGATGCACATGGCAAAGCGTTGCTATCAGATATCAACTTTGCGGTACGCGGGGGACAGATTGTCGGGATTGCTGGCGTAGAAGGAAATGGGCAGACACAGCTCATTGAGGCTCTTACGGGTAGCCTAAGAGGGGTCTCAAGCCAGGGCTCTGTGCTAATGAAGGGAAAGGATATTCGTGAATCGGATATTTTGGATATTCGTAGGCTAGGCGTTTCCTATATCCCAGAGGATCGGATGCATCAAGGGATAGCCAGTGATGCAAGCATAGCGGATAATCTGCTTTCCACTCAGTATCGTACAAAAGCTATGAATAAAGGTCCTTTTTTAAACGGATCACGAATTGCCAAGCTTGCAGTATCTCTTGTGGAGGAATTTAAAGTCCGCTGCTCGGGACCTTCTCAGCCAATAGGAATGTTATCAGGTGGTAACATGCAGAAAGTAGTAGTGGCAAGAGAGTGTTCTACTGAACCGCAACTGCTTATTGCAGAGCAGCCGACACGGGGCGTGGATATAGGCGCGGCGCAGTTTATACATCAGAAGCTGTTGGAGCTACGCTCAGACGATTGCGCGATTTTGCTAGTGTCAGCAGACTTAAATGAGATCTTAGAGATCAGCGATAGCCTACTAGTGATGTATGAAGGAAAGATCGTTGCCTTTTTCGAGGAGCCATCTAAGGTTAGTGAAGAAGAGTTAGGTCTTTATATGCTAGGGATTCATCGACAGGACGAGGAGCAAATCAGGAGGGCCGTAAATCATGTTTAAAGTAAAATATTTTGAATACATTCGAACATCGGCAGTAATCGTAATTGCACTCGCTATTGCTTTTCTGATCATCTCATTGGTCAGTAATCAGCCGGTGAAGACGATTGGTATCTTCCTATTTGAGCCGCTATCCAGTAAAGGTCATATTGGTAATGTGATTGAGATGGCCATTCCGCTCATGTTCACTGGGCTAGCAGTTTCCTTATTGTTCCGGGCAAATATGTTCAACTTGGGAGCTGAAGGGATTTTCTATTTCTCCGGTGTTGTAACTTCCGTGTTGGCTATTCATTTAACGTTGGACGGCTGGCTGCATCCGATAGTAGCCATTGCTGCGGGTTCTATTGTAGGCGCGTTGCTCTCCGCAATCCCCGGGATCCTCAAAGCCAAATGGAATGCCAATGAGCTGGTTACATCCTTGATGTTCAATAATATTTTGTTTGGAGTAGGTTTATATCTACTGAACTATCACTTACGTGATGCCAAAGCGTTCGCCAATGTATCCTACAAATTCGAGAAAACGGCACTGCTGAGCAAGATGGTACCTGGCACACGTATTCATACCGGACTTCTCATCGTTATCGTGCTTATTATTGCAGCGCATCTGTTCCTATACAAGACTAAGTGGGGATACGAGCTGCGAATGACAGGCATCAACCGGAACTTTGCTCGTTATTCAGGTATGAAGACGGCGAAGGTTATTATACTGGTTCACTTGATTGCTGGTTTTATCGCGGGGATGGGTGGTTCCGTAGAAGTGTTAGGGATGTACAACCGGTTCCAATGGACTTCGTTACCAGGTTATGGCTTAGATGGTGCGCTTGTAGCGATGTTAGCCAAGAATAATCCGATATCTGTAATCGGCGCTGCATTATTTCTTGCGTATATCCGGATCGGTGCCGACATGATGGCGCGTCTATCTGATGTACCTTCAGAGATGATTTCTATCATACAGGCGATTATCATTCTTTTGATTTCGGCTGAGCAATTCCTGAAGTTCTGGAAAAATCGGATGCTCTTGAAGGAGGCGAAGGAAGCGTGAACAGCTTATTTGATGTGATTTTTACGACTGACTTTGCGTTTTCTGTTCTTCGAGTGACGACACCGATTCTATTTGCCGCACTGGGAGCGTTAATCTCTAATAGGGCTGGTATCATTAACATCGGTATGGAAGGCATCATGCTTGTCGCAGCGTTAGCCGGTGTCATTGTAAGCAGCTACACACATAGCGCGTGGGTAGGTTTACTTGGAGCTGTGATGTCTGGAACATTGATCGCTGGTATATTAGCTTTTTTCACATTGAAATTTAAAACACATATCATTCTCGGCGGCGTAGCTATAAATATGTTCGCTTCGGGGGGAACCGTGTTTATTCTTTATCTGCTGAGTGGAGACAAGGGATCTTCTACATCTCTGGCGAGTAAAGTGCTACCTAGTGTAGAGATTCCTTTGCTGAAGGATATTCCGGTGCTGGGGCCTATTCTATCAGGACATCACATTTTGACGTATGTATCTATCATTGCAGTGTTTGTCGTCTACTATCTCTTAAACCGTACACCGCTTGGTCTGCGCATTCGTTCAGTGGGTGAAAATCCACATGCGGCTCAATCTGTGGGTGTAAGTGTTGTGATAATACAGTATATGGCTTTGCTGCTTAGTGGATTTTTCGCTGGTCTAGGTGGGGCTTACATGTCGATGGGGTACCTGTCACTGTTCACTCGCGATATGATCGCTGGTCGGGGCTGGATTGCGATTGCCGCAGAGTCTATGGGTAGAAGTACAACAGTGGGTACGGCGCTGACCTCTCTATTATTTGGTACGGCAGACGCGTTATCGAATGCGCTACAGGTCCTGAAGATTCCTGCAGAACTGATCGCGACGCTTCCTTATGTAGCAACGGTAATTGGACTTGTGATCTATGCGGTATCTGAGACACGGAAAAAGAACAAAAAGCTCAAAAGTCCGCTAGTGAAATAGCGATAAGAGTAAAGAAGATCTATACAACTAAGGAGTGAATGACTATGCGAACACCTATTATTATTGACTGCGACCCAGGGCATGATGACGCAATAGCTATACTACTTGCAATAGCAAACCGAGAAAAGCTGGATCTTTCCGGGATTACAACGGTTGGTGGAAACCAGATTCTAGATAAAATCACGGATAACGCCCTTAAGGTGATCAGCTTTGTGAATGCTGACATTCCTGTAGCTAAAGGGGCTGCGGGTCCATTGTTCGGTAAGCTTGTTACTGGAGAGGAAGCGCATGGCGAATCTGGCATGGACGGCCCGCTATTGCCACTAAGTAAATTCCGGCCTGTAGAAGAAGGCGCTGTAGAATTTATGCTGAATATCATCCGTTCCTCAGAGGAGAAGATTACACTTGTACCGATGGCACCTTTAACGAATATTGCGCTGTTAATCACAGCTTATCCAGAGATTAAGGATAGAATTGAAAAGATCTCGCTGATGGGCGGTGGCATTTCTTATGGGAATGTAACCTCTACTGCGGAGTTTAATATCTATGTAGATCCTGAAGCCGCTCGTATCGTGTTTGAGTCGGGTATTCCGATTACGATGAGTGGTCTGGATGTGACGGATAAGGCAGCTATTTTCGAAGAAGAGATTCTAGCATTGAAAGAGCGGGGCCCTGTGTCAACTATGGTTGGAGAGCTGCTAGATTTCTATTCGATTTACGGGAAGAAAATGGGCTATGTCGGCAGTGCACTGCATGATCCATGCGCCGTAGCTTGGCTCTTGCATCCAGAAATGTTTGAATCCGAGCATCTATATGTAACGGTGGAGACAGAAGGTAAGCTGACGCGGGGAATGACGGTTGCAGACAAAAGAAAGAAAACGGATCGCCCAGCGAATGTAGAAGTCCTGGTGGGAGTAGACCGGGAAGCATTTATGAAGTTGATTTTTGATTCACTGGAAAAGCTAGATCAAGAGCTGCTTGCGGCTGAAGGGAACTAACCTATGGCAGGATGGGAGAGACTTCAGGAGACGGTTCAGTTTGAATTGGTTCAACGTGGCGAAGAAGGCTGCAAGATCGATGGCTTCGCAGATAAACTAGCTGCTGCAGGTGACGATGAGATCAAGCTGATGCAAGTTTACAACGAGTTGATGGAGCTCACGATTGCCGAGGACTTTCCTTATGAAGAGCCATCCTCACTAGAGGAGATTCATCGTCTACGTCCAGAAGGTCCACGCAAGCTGCATGCGGAATGGAGCGAAGCGGAGTGGAGAGACAAGTTCTATGGGGCTTGGCTGGGTAGAAGCGTTGGGTGTGCACTCGGAAAACCATTGGAGTATTGGGACTACCTATACGGTAAAGATGGACGTCCGGGCTGGGAGAATATTGAGCTGTGGTTCCGTGGTGCGGATGCATGGCCAATTACTGGCTATACACCTGGGCATTCGCGGGCAGAGGCGGAATATGGCCTTGGCTTAAGCGATTGGACTTATGCTAGTACCCAAGAGACTATTAAGTTTATGGAGAGCGATGATGATATTCGTTACACGGTTCTGGGTCTTATGCTGCTGGAGCAGAAGGGGCTGGACTGGGATTCTTGGGATATCGGAAAGCTTTGGCATAAACATCTGACATACGCTCAGGTATGTACGGCGGAAACACAGTCGTATATGAATTTTGCACAGGAGACGTCTCATCTGCATGGGGAGAAGCCTGCGGATTGGCTGGTGCGGCAGGAAAGAGTGCGGATGCACTTAAATCCGTACCGGGAGTGGATCGGTGCGGCTATACGCGCAGATGGACTGGCTTATGGTGCGGCTGGCTATCCTGAGCTTGCGGCAGAGTTAGGCTGGCGCGACGCTTCTTTTTCACATGTGAAGAACGGAATTTATGGTGAAATGTTTAATGCGGCGATGATATCGGCGGCTTTTGCTGAACAAAATAACGAGCGTATCCTGGAGATTGGTCTCAGCGAAATCCCTAGTACCAGTCGTCTGGCAAGTGACGTTCTACGAGGTATAGATATCGCGCAGAAGGCCAAAAGTGAGCGGGAGTTGGTAAGTAAGATTTGGGATACATTCAGCCATTATGATGCGGTGCACACCAATAATAATGCTGCTCTTGTAGCTGCTTCGCTGGTCTATGGCGGAAATGATTTCGAAAAAGCGGTCGTTACTTCCGTATACGGAGGAATGGACACAGACTGTAACGGGGCTACTGTCGGCTCTATTATGGGAGCAAAGCTAGGAGCAAGTGTGTTGCCGGCTTCATGGATTGAACCGCTTCATGATACGCTATATGCGGATCTGCCCGGGTTCCATCCGATAGCGATTTCGGAATGTGCGGAGCGCAGCTATCAGGTGTTCTTGAAGATTCGTGGGGAGCTTGACGGAAAGTCTTAAATCAAGGAATATGAAAAGAATTAAGGGATGTCTTAAGCTACCTGGCTTAGACATCCTTTTTTGTGCGTGGCGATCTAGTTCTTGAAATAGATGTAACAGGGGTTTAGGAGTTAGGTAACAGGAGAATCCTGATTTAAAGTGGGATTAAGTTCAGTCATTTATTGAGAGATAAACAAGTAAAAATAGTCCGGTATAAAGGGCTTTTATGCGTTAATCTTATTTTCTGATATACCATTTAAATAAAAATGGTGACACAGAACATAAAATACCTTATTATTTAAAGAGATTTTTAATAAAACAGTTTTTCAATAATTATAGTACAAACCTTTTCTTAGAAGGTTTCAGAATAAATGGAAAGGAAGGGGGAGTTTGCGATCCTATCGCTGAGTCGGGTGAGCAAAGGATTCAAGCTGAAGGACGGCATGTATCAGGCGGTGGATGATGTATCGCTTGATGTGAAGAAAGGATCAATTCACGGGGTTATTGGTGAAAGCGGAGCAGGGAAATCCACACTGCTGCGATTGATTAATCTGCTGGAAAAGCCGGATCAAGGGACAGTCACCGTAGATGGGCATAATTTAACCGAAATGCCGAGTAAACAGCTACGGAAAGCTAGGGAAAAGATTGGGATGATTTTTCAGCAATTTAATCTGGTCAATAACGTCACGGTAAGCCGCAATATTTCGATCCCACTGGAATTGGCAGGGGTGCCGAAGCGTGAACGGATGAAGCGGGTGAAGGAATGTCTCGATTTTGTCGGATTGGCTGATAAGGCAGAGCAATATCCTGCACAGCTAAGTGGAGGACAACGACAACGGGTGGCGATCGCCCGGGCGCTTTCGAACAGTCCAGGACTATTGCTATGTGACGAACCAACATCTTCACTAGATCCAGGAACAACTGCGGATATTCTGGATGTCCTGAAGGATATTAATGGGGGCCTTGGGGTTACGGTAGTGATTGTTACGCATGAGATGGATGTTGTCAAAAGCTTATGCACTCACGTATCGGTGATGGAAAAGGGGCGAATCGTAGATTCCTTCTCTCGCCAAGATGGTGATTTCCGACCTGCTGCAGTCCGTACTGGTTCTTATCGGGATCAAATTCTGGGTAAAGCGGGGGAAACTCATGTTTGATAGTGTACTTCAATATCAGGCACAGATGTGGGAATCGATCGGGGAAACTTTTATAATGGTCGGTATTTCTGTTGGAGCAGCACTGCTGCTGGGGCTTCCGCTCGGGACGTTGTTGTTTTTTTGCCGAAAAGGGCAGCTCTATGAGAATAAAACATTGTCACTGGTGCTCAACAGCATCGTAAATATTATCCGTTCGTTTCCATTCCTGTTGCTTGTCGTTGCACTCATTCCGGTCACTCGATTCCTTGTCGGAACTGCGATTGGAACAATGGCAGCTACGGTTCCGTTATCCATTGTTGCCATTGCTTATTACTCTCGTCTGGTAGAGCAATCTTTGCTGGAGGTTCCTAAAGGAGTCATAGAAGCGGCGTTGTCTATGGGAGCCTCGAAGCTTGGGTTGATCTTTAAATTCCTGTATGTAGAGGCTCGTTCGGGTCTAGTGCTCGGACTTACTACCTCTACCATTAGTTTTATCTCTTACTCGACCGTAATGGGGGTTGTTGGAGGGGGCGGGGTTGGCGATTTTGCCATCCGTTATGGATATCAGCGTTTTGAGACTGAAGTGATGATCTATGCGATTATTGTGATGATTGTATTGGTTCAGTTGGTGCAATTCACTGGAGGGACGATCTCACGGCTGTTAGATAAGCGTTGATCCTGTACATCAAATATTTGTAATACAAAATGGTTAACTATATAAACTGGGGGTTAGTAGTAGTAATGAAAAAATCAATGATACTTGTGCTTATGTTAATGGTATTGGTCGTAGCGGGTTGTGGCTCTAATAAAGCAGCAGAGAACAATTCTGCAAAAGGCAGCGATGAGCTAACCAAATTAAAGATTGCTACTTTGATTCCACCTATGACGGAAATTCTGGATATTGTGAAACCGCTTTTGAAGGAAGATGGTATTGATCTTGAAATCGTTGTGCTGTCTGACAATGTGCAGCCTAATGAGGCTTTGGCGAATAAAGAGGTAGACGCTAACTTTTTCCAACACGTTCCTTATATGAAGCAATTTAACGAGAGCAAAGGCTCCAATCTGGTAGAGGTACAGCCTGTCTATGACGCTATTTACGGTGGATACTCCAAGCGTTACAAGAATGTTGCGGATCTTCCTGAAGGAGCAACACTTGTAATGGCTAATGACCCTTCAAATATCGGCCGTTCTTTACAAATGTTTGCTGCAGCCGATTTGATTAAGCTAAAAGAAGGCGTAGGCATTAAGGCTACACAAGCAGACATTACTGAGAATCCAAAAAACTTTAAGTTTGAGGAAGTAGATCTATTAATGTTGGCGCGTATGCTGGATGATGGAGATCTAGTGGCAATGACTCCGGCTTATGCGAGTCCGCTTGGATTGACACCGAAGAAAGATGCACTGATTACTGAAGGCGCAGATTCTGAATTCACGATCACCTTGGTTGCGCGTGAAGACAACAAGGACTCTGATGCAATCCAGAAGCTAGCTAAACGGATTAGTGGACCAGAAGTGAAGAAATTCCTTGAAGATAATTATGCGGATATTGCGTTGCCTGCTTTTAAATAAGAACAATATGGATTTATAAACAGAAGGCAGACCCAGCGATAATCGCAGGCCTGCCTTTTTTATATAAGGAATGATGTGCTCCCTGTTACTCGGTTTCTCTCAGCCGTTCCACAATCGATGCTTGGCATAAGGTCTTATAAGCTTTTAGTGTTACTGAGTAAGCGATGGTTAATAAAACAGGAACAGTGAGGATAAAAGGCAACCAACTCATCTGAAATACCATAAAGGCCATATTTTCCGTGATGCTTTTGGAAAGGTTATAGGTCAGGAATACACCTAATGTTGAGGTTATAAGGACGGTTAGCAGCACGGTGTAGAGTCCTTCAAGGATCAGCATACGTTTTAGCTGCTTTTTGGTCATGCCAATACTCTCCAGCATGGCAAATTCATTGCGGCGTGAGACTACCCCGGTGAGTACAGTGTTGATATAATTCAACACCCCGATTAGAGCAATGACCAGGCTAAGTCCGTACCCAACGGTTTGAAAAATGCGAATGAATCCACCGAGCTCCTCCTTGTAATCCTCCCTGGATTTCAAGGATAATTCATTTGTCGAATCTGTTAGAGCCTTGGCTGCTTGTTCTATTAAATCCATTTTATCTGGATCGACATGTAGTGTGGCTGAAACGATATTGGCTGGATCTGTACCCTTCGGCAATTCCTTCTGTAGTTCTAAAGCAGGGAGGAAAGCATTATAGCCTAACATGGAGAATGATTTAGTAGTTGCAGCATATACCGCATCATATTTTAATACCGCCATCACTTCATAAGACTTCCCCGACTTCCCGAAAGTGATTGTATCTCCAGGATGATAATAGGTGCGGTAGCTATCTTCTTCTATAAACATGGCCTCAGCTATGACCGCATATTTTCCTGAAGCAAACTTCTGCCTGTTAAACTCCCCTTCAATAATATCCTTGTCCACAAGATCATACCAGCCTGGATCTAATCCATATAAATGAATGTAGATCATACCCCCCTTATCTAAAGTGGAGAGAAGATAAGGATGTGGGTCAACGGCAGCGGCCAACGGCTCTAAAATAGCCCGGATAGCATCATCGACAGGATATGGAACATATCTGTGGTAAACCTTATCAACACTTTCTACACCGTCAATTTTACTTAGATTGTTGGCGAATTCCTCTGAAAGCTTATATGGATCACCGTCTCGAGGCCCTGTAATACTGACTAGCACTTCATTCTGAACCACAAAATCACCGGAGATAAAGGCACCCAGATATTTATTCACATCCAGTGATGAAATTACTGTGAAAATGGTACTGAACAAGATGATACTCAAGGAGAGTGAAGAGAGCATCAAGATCAGCTTCTTTTTGCTTCTGAACAGGTTGGAGAACGCCATGTTGTGAAGTTTTGCGCCATGTTTTGTTTTTTTGGCTTTCCGTTTTCCACCGTTGCTGACTCCTGCAAATTTTACAGCCTCTACCGGCGAGGTTCGCGAGGCCATCCGGCCTGGCTTGCTTGCGGCAATCCAAACTGTTATATACGAGAATGCTGCTGCACCAATAAATATCCACGGGCTAACAGAATAGACATTATCGGTAGAAATGCTTGAAATTGAGGTCGCCATGGGGAGAAGCAGTAGACCGAGCAAATATCCCAACCCTAATCCAAAGGGGAGCGCGAAGAGATAAAGTGAGCGGGCCTGAATCGAGATGATCTTTTTCAGTTGTCGGGGTGTGGTACCGATGGTCTTTAGCAGCCCATAAAATTTCACATCCCGAACGACGGAAATAAAAAAGATATTGTAGATCAGCAAATAGCCGCTCAGCATTGTGATAAGAATGACAATTCCATAAGGAACGATATTCATTAGATTCTCGGAGAGAGAGACACTTGTATAAGCCGGATTTACACCATAGGGCACATCTAGGTCAGTGTCCGTCAAAATCTTTTGTACCTTCTTTTCAATATTATAAGAATTGTTAAACATCACCCCCAGACCTGCGGTGTTCACATAAGAACCCGTTGCTTCAGAGATGTCCGGGTCAGTATGGGAAATGTTCTTCTGTGTAAATGCTTCTGATACAAAAGCCAATCCTGACATCGCCAAATTTTGATCGGCTTCGTAATATCCGGAGAGCTTAAAGTCTTGACTTATGACTTTTTCACCCGTGTCTATATCCAGCTTCACAGTCTGACCTAACTCATATTTTGCTCCAAGCAAGTCAAGCACCCAAGTATTTAGGACGATTTCATTCTCTTGGGAGGGCAGTCCGCCAGCTATAAAGTTGATAAATCCGTGTTTGGCAAAATTCTCGTCAATTCGAAGGACCTCTACCCGGTTATTCTTGAACAGACTGGTGCTTATATCGCCAACCTTAAGGAAGACACCATACGATTTGATGGATGGGTGATTCTTCAGCTTCTCCAACTCAGCAGGATTCAGATATTTGAAGCTTCCATGATAATCACTGCCGGTAGTCTGCATTTGTGCGCGTTGCATCGATTGGTTAATACTGAGTGCCAATGTAAATACAGCTGTGATCAAAAGCGTAGTCAGTACGATGGCACAGATGATAGTGAAATTGCGAGCCCGGTTGGCTTTGAGGCTTTTTTTAGCTAAAGCAGTAATGGTCTTCCGGTTATTTGTGCTGATCATGGCTGACTCACTCCAGAGCTACGGGATTGACCAGTGAAAATAATACCATCTTCAATACGGATTATCCGGTCAGCCGTTTGGGCAATCTGTTCATTGTGTGTGATCATCACGATGGTCTGATTGAATTTCTCGCTCATCTGCTTCAGCAGAATCAGCACTTCCTGACTTGTCTTGCTGTCCAGATTACCTGTAGGTTCATCTGCTAAGATGATTGAAGGTTTGGTCGCCAATGCTCTGGCTATTGCCACCCGTTGCTGCTGCCCACCAGACAGATTAGAAGGTAGAGTATTTATCTTCTCCTGCAAGCCTAAAGTGCGGATGATCAGATCAAGATAAGCTTCGTCAATTTTGCCACCGTCCAGTTCAATGGGCAGCACAATATTCTCCCGCACATTTAGTATGGGTACCAAATTATAGTTCTGAAATACAAACCCCACCGATCTGCGGCGAAAAATGGTCAGCTTCTCATCACTCATCGCAAAAATATCGTTCCCGTCCACGTAAACCTTGCCCTCTGTTGCTCGGTCCAGTCCGCCAAGCATATGAAGAAGGGTACTTTTACCGCTGCCGCTGGTACCGACGATGGCGACAAACTCTCCTTTTTCCACCGTCAGCGATACGCCGTCCAGAGCCTTAACGCTAGAGCCGATCTTTCCATAGTGTTTTTTTAAACTTTCTGTCTGTAAAATAGGCATAACTCTTTCCCTCCTACGAAATCTTTTTTACTATGTTCCAAGAGTAGCAAATCAATCTGACAGGAGAGTGTCTGAATTCTGACCATAATGACACATTCTATTTCATCTCTTGGGTAGGAAAACGGAGAAAGTTGTACCTTTCCCGGCTTCAGAACTGACTTTGATATGACCGCCTTGCGCCGTGATAATCTCTCTGGATAAAAACAATCCAATGCCGACCCCCTCAAATTCACGCGCCTGCTTCCCTCGGTAGAACCGCTTAAAGATGTGGGGAATTTCTTCACTGGGGATTCCAAGACCAGTATCGGTAAGCTGAATACAGGTAAACATCTCATTGGTTTCAGCTAGGATGGAAATTTGTCCACTATGCGGAGTATATTTCACAGCATTCTCCAACAGGTTGAATATAGCTTCACTTGTCCATTTGACATCGTGGCAGGCTAAGATATGTGTCCCGCAGTCAATATTGATGGTAATTTGTTTGTTTTCTGCTTGCGCATACACTTGGGATAACGCCTTGGTCAAAGTCTGAATGAGCGGTTTAGCTTCCATCTGCTGCAGGGAGATCATTCCTGTTTCCAGCCGTGATAATTTGATTAGAGACTGGATTAGCCAATCCAATTTATCTGACTGCGCTTGAATATGCTGGACGTAGTACCGGACATTCTCATCTAGTCCGGGTATCTCCTCCAGCAACTGACTGAATACCATAATATTAGAGAGGGGAGTCTTAGTCTGATGGGAGATATCCGAGATTAGCTCTTTTATTTTGTTTTTCTCGGTTTGAATAATTCGCTCATTCGTCTTAGCAATCCCTATATATCGCTTCAGTTTATGTTCCATCGAAGACAGTGCTGTTTCTTCATAGTTAGTGAGTGGCGGCTGATCATGCATAGCCCGCTCAATCGCTGCATCCAAGGTCTGCATATAATTCGCGGTCCTGCGGTTCCATAACCATACCCATGTGGCTCCTGTTGCTAACAGGCAGATGATGAACAGAATAGCGAGCTGGAGTAGATTCGGGTCGAACCCGTACCAAAACATAATTCTTCCGATAAAACATGCCACGAGAATAATAATGATCAACAAAAAGGGTCTATGTATTTGCTTGAAATGGGGAGGGGTTCCGTTTGTATTCATGACTTTTGCCCTTCAGCCCACATGTACCCCAGTCCGTAGATGGTCTTGATATATTTGGGTGCTGCCGGGTCGTCCTCAATTTTAGCCCGCAGCCGTTTAATGGCAACTGTCAATGCATTTTCATCTACGAATTCGGCATCCGTACTCCAGATCTTGTCTATTAGTTGTTCTCTGGTCATAATGTTGCCCATATTCGTCACCAGCAGCCGCAGCAGTTTTTGTTCGGTTTTACTCAACTGGAGTGGTTGTTTGTATTTGCTGTACTCCAGGTTCTCAAAATTGAGTTCTAACGGGCCTAATGTTATTTTGCCAGTGGATTGCGAATCCGTTCTTCTAAGCACCGCCATTACTCTAGCGCGAAGAACCATCAGACTGAACGGTTTGGTGATATAATCATCGCCTCCCAGTCCAAAGCCGGTGATAATGTCGGATTCCATATCGTTAGCGGTGAGGAATATTATGGGTACCCGTGAGGTCTTACGTAGTTGTTCACAATAATCCAGCCCACTGCCGTCTGGCAGATTGATGTCCAGAATGATGAGATCGATAGGGTGAGTGGTGACAATATGCTCAGCCGCGGCAAGATCGTAGGCTTGGTGAATCACCACATCGTTTTGAGAAAGAGTGAGAGCGATTCCTTTGTTTAAACTACGGTCATCCTCAACGATCAGTATGTTCATAGTAATTCTCCTTTGTTTCTTATTTGATCATTATACATTTTTGGGATTTATTCGAAAGCGAGAATTAATTTAGTAGGCACTTAAAAGTAGAGATTTACCTTATAATCATTAAAAATGTTTTATTGTATATTAAATGTAGTCGTTCGTACCCAATTTATATGTGGATAGGTTAGTTAACTCCTGCATCTAGCACTATAGTGGTCTGCAGTCGCACAGCTACCTCGACTAAGGTCCAGTAACAAAAACCGTCGTTGGTCTGTTTTGAAAGTCTGCGAATTGCTCTAGAATAAGGCTATAAGGTTAAGGACAACGAAAGGCGGTGAGAAAATAATGCAAAGAAGACAAGGAAACGGTTTGGCGGTTGTGCTGATTGTGATTGGTGCGGTAATGCTGCTCGGTTTAGCGCTTCCTCTGATTCACGGTATTTTCAGACTATTGTTTCCAGTATTGCTGGTTGTTCTCGGGTACTATGGGATTAAGAGTGGACGCAAGATTATTGGTTGGGTACTAATGTTCATTGGTGTCATGACCTTGATCGCGAAGCTTTCCTGGATCATCGGACCCCTTCTGGGTGTAGCGTTGATCGTATGGGGAGTGTCAGCTTTAAAGGGTAGAAGAAATGGTACTTATTAAGAAGGATTGTACTTAAACAAGAAGCAGGGAGGGAGCAAGAGATTATGAGTGTTTTTCGTCGCATGAGGGATATTACA
Source organism: Paenibacillus etheri (assembly GCF_001012825.1). Classification (GTDB taxonomy): domain Bacteria; phylum Bacillota; class Bacilli; order Paenibacillales; family Paenibacillaceae; genus Paenibacillus_AQ; species Paenibacillus_AQ etheri. Next base: position 677,408 of record NZ_LCZJ02000033.1, on the reverse strand, counting down.
GTAGCTAATCTAAATGAACGTCTAGAGCAAAGCCAAGATCCTGTGAAGCTAATTGATCAATTTCTGCATTCAACTCGCGAGGAAATCAGTGAAGCTGAAAGGCTGTATCAGCAATACGCTTCCCATACGAAGCAATTGCAGCAGCAAGTGAACCAAGCGACTGCCATGAGAAATAAACGTGAGGAACAGGCGCTACTCGCACTAAAAGCGGGCGAAGATCATCTGGCAAAGCTGGCTTTGCAAGAAAAGATCATTCATGAGGAAAAGTTGGAGCAGTACAGCGGGCTACTTGAACAAAGTAAGCAATCCTTGTTTGAACTTGAAGGACAGCTGAATGAGCTGAAAATAGAGTATCAGACGGTGTACAGCAAACGTCAGTATTATGCAGCACGGATGGAGTCGCTGAGACTACAGCAACGTATGAACCAAAGAGCAAGTGCTTATGGTAACGGCGGTGATGTTCCCAAAATGTTCGGACGTCTGGAAGATCGGATGTCAGATTGGGAATTAGAAGCGAAGAGCCTGCGCGATGTACGGCGCATGGGACAGGAATATGCGGTGCAAGCAGGTGAGACTGTAGCAACCGTACTCGAAAGAGAAATGGCTCGCTTAAAGGAGAAACTGAACAATGGTGGAAAGGAGTAGCGCTATGAGTCGATTGTATCGTTCAACAAGAGATAAAGTGATGACGGGTCTTGCTGGTGGATTATCTGAGACACTCGGTATTGATTCCACGCTATTCCGGATTCTGTTACTGGTAAGCATTCCGTTTACAGGAGGTGCCGTGATTCCAGTGTACTTCATTGCAGCGCTGGTCATTCCGAAGGAGCCTACGCATTATAATCCTTTCGGACCAGGCCCTGGTGCACCGGGTGGCCCATTCGATGGTCCTTACTCAGGTAGACCAGAACATGGACACGGACCGCATGCTACTGGCGGATATGGACCTTATGGACGCCAACCTAACTACAATCCTAATTTTGAGAAGAACAACGCATATTCAGCTCCAGATTCCGGTTTGGATGCGATGATGAAGGATATCGAGAAGAAGGCTCTGCAAAAAGAAGTAGAAGAACTCAAACAAAAACTGTCTAAATATGAGAAAGGGGAATTGTAAATCATGGGAGTATTTCAAAGAATTAAAGATATGACTAAGGCGTCGGTAAATGACTTGTTGGATAAGGTAGAGGACCCAATCGTAATGCTTAACCAATATCTGCGCGATATGGAGGCTGAAATCCACGAAGCAGAAGTTACAGTTGCCAAGCAAATGGCGAACGAACGCCGCATGAAACAACGCGTGGAAGAAGCAGCAAAAATGTCCGCACAACGTGGAGCACAAGCTGAATTGGCACTGAAAAACGGTCAAGAAGAAGTGACTCGCAAGCTGTTGGAAGAAAAAATCTATTTCGACCAAAAACAAGCGGAATACAGTGATCTTCATGCTCAAGCTGAAGTGCAAGCGAAGGAATTGGTTGGTCAGCTGCACGATATGAAGGATGAATTCTACAAGCTGCGCAACAAGCGTAACGAGCTCGTATCCCGTGCTCAAATGGCTAAAGCGAAGAAACAAATGACACAAATCAGCAGCGTACATTCCATCGAAAGTGGCAGTGCTTCACTCGGATTCCACCGGATGGAAGAGAAGATTATGCAGCTTGAAGCAGAAGCAGATGTAATGCGTGCACCTTACAGCCCATCCGCTGCTTACACTAAACCAGTCGATGTTGAGAAACAACTGAAGGTGGATGAGCAACTGGCTGCACTAAGAAGCAAGCTGAATGATACACCAGCTGCTCCTTCTTTAAACAAAAAAGAAGAATAAATCCTGTTCCTAAAACTTAAGTAGATATGATATGCTGGACAAGAAGAAGCCATACGGTATGGATCTCCATACCGATATGGCTTTTATAGCGGCTGGCGATAATATATTGAAGAGTATAGTTTTGCTTACGAAGTTAGTTTTGCTACGTAAAACTTGTAGGAGGTGCGAAATGGATAAACGAAACCGTTTGATTGCCATCGGACTGATCGGTGTTGGCTGCATGATGATTTTTGGTAGATGGCTCGGCTTTTTCTCCATTGTCGCGCTTCTATTCCTGTTCCTAGGGGTCTACCGTACGACGTCAGGCAAAGTGAAGCAGGGTTATAAGCTGCTCGGGATTGGAGCTATATTGCTTTTGCTGGATCATTTGGTGCTCGTGCTGGGGATTTGCTTGATCTCACTGGGAATGTTTTTTACTAAATCCAAAAGAGTTCAGCGCAAGGAAGGGTTTATGCAGAAGCAGAACTTTTCGTCTAGATTTGACTGGGATCGTTCACCCTGGGTGATGCACAGCCTTAGCTCATGGCATATCCTTGGGGAGGCCGATCTTGATCTTTCACTGGCTATGGCGGAGCAAAAGGAAACAGTTATGCTGTTTCAAGGGATCTTTGGTGATATGGACATTCAATTGTCAGATGATTATGGTATAGAAATCGAAGCCTTTGTGCTTTTTGGATCGATTGAATTCGGTAATGGGCGCGATACAGGTATGCTAAACCGTCTGAATTGGAAGTCCCCTAACTATGATAGCAGTGAATATAAGGTGAAATTTAGTGTCTCTTATTTGATGGGAGATTTGGATGTGCGATTATCCTGATTAGTTTGATACAGAAGGGAGGGTCCCCGTATGGATAAAAAGAACAAAAATATGATGTCACGCAGTATGGGTGAGGGGGCTCTGTTCTCTTTTGTCATGCTGCTTGTGATATTGTACACCATGTATACATATGGCTATTTAAAGCCTTTTGAAAGCTGGATGATTGGATTACGCACGGCATTTACTCTAATTCTGCTGCCGATGGGGTTCGGGGTTGGCTTTGGTTTCTATCAGAGTTTTCGAGTAAAGCGAAAGTTGGAACGCCTGAGAGAAACTCTCGTATTGTGGGAGAAGGGAAACTTAACGCTATCTATGCCTGACTTGGGTGACGATGAGCTGGGAAGGCTCGGAGAACAATTGGGCCGAATCAGCGGAAAATGGGAGAACCAAGTGACAACGCTGCAGCGATTGTCTACAAATAACGCGAAGCTCGCGGAGCAAGCACGAGTATCTGCTATTATGGAAGAGCGTCAGCGGCTTGCACGTGAATTGCATGATGCTGTCTCACAGCAGTTGTTCGCGATTTCTATGACTGCTACGGCTGTAGGCCGGACGCTGGAGAAGGATTTTGACAAGGCGCAACGGCAAATTGCACTTATTGAAGAAATGTCTGCTGTAGCTCAATCAGAGATGAGAGCACTATTGCTACATTTGAGACCTGTTTATTTGGAAGGTAAGGGTTTAGCGCAGGGGCTGCAGGAGTTGATCAAGGAACTTAAGGTTAAGGTTCCGATTGAAATCGTGTTCGAGATGGACCCTGATGTACAATTGCTAAAAGGGGTAGAGAATCACTTATTCCGTATTGTGCAGGAGGCAATCTCCAATACACTTCGTCATGCAAAAGCAGAAAAGATGGAAATCAGGCTGCATCGGCGAGGAGATACGGTTCGTTTGACGCTCCGTGATGATGGGATCGGTTTTGAATTGGATGAGAGTAAGCAAACTTCCTACGGTTTGTCGAACATGCAGGAGCGGATGAATGAAATCGGGGGCTCCATTCAGTTTATTACTGCTCCGGGTAAAGGAATGCGGATTGAAATAACCGTTCCGTTAGTCAATGAATAATAGGAGGAAAGAGTGACCATGGAGATGGAGGAAGCCATTAAGGTATTACTTGTAGATGATCATGAGATGGTCCGGATCGGACTAGCTGCTGTTCTGGGGACTGAAGACGGAATTGAAGTCGTAGGGGAAGCAGGAAGTGGAGAAGAAGGTATCCGCTTAGCGCAAGAGTATAATCCAGATGTAGTCCTGATGGATCTCGTAATGGATGGTATGGATGGAATTGAAACGACCAAACAGTTAATGAAGCAGTATCCAGATATCAAAGTCATCGTGTTGACAAGTTATCTGGATGATGAAAAAATGTATCCGGTGATTGAAGCGGGTGCGTTCAGTTATCTACTAAAGACCTCACGAGCTAGTGAAGTGGCGGATGCTATACGTGCTGCGGCAAGAGGGCAGTCTGTACTCGAGTCACAGGTCGCCTCTAAAATGATGAATCGTTTTCGAAACAACGCAAAGGGTGAATCCCCAGCTTATAAAGAGCTTACGGAGCGCGAGATGGAAGTATTACGTCTGCTGGCGCAAGGTAAATCGAATCAGGATATCGCTGATCAACTAATTATTGGGATCAAGACTGTGAAATTTCATGTGACGAATATTCTCGCGAAGCTGGGTGTGGAAGATCGGACCCAAGCAGCAATTTATGCATATAAAAATGGACTAGCTGAATAATTGGATATCACAATTTATGTGAGTATAAGAACTGGCCAGAGCAAGAAGGGCCGGTTTTTTTGTGTGCAGAAGTATATGAAAATACTTGCCTCCGTATAAAATCTTGTAAAGCGGACATCCTGTTTAGTAGATTAATAGACATGATTGAGAGGGTGTTGGATTGTGGGGTATCTGGAAGAAAGTAAAGGGAAAAGACACGGTGCAGGCCGAAAAAGCGGCATTAGAGGAACGTTGCTGGTATTGATTCTATGCTGTACTGCGATACTTTTGGCAGGTTTTCGGGGCGAAGGTGAAAAAGAGAGCCAGATCGCGCAATTGAAAAAGTCACTCCCTCTCCTGACTTCCCTTGGTAAAAGTGTTACAGTACCCGGCTCCCCTCTTCGTTTAGTTTTAAAATGGCAGGGAGAATACGATGGTGATGGTCTAGAGGCTAGTGTCACTGCAACTAACCTATCCGATGTTCTTGGGTTGGGAGAGACAAGCCGGGAAGCCGGGGGTGAACATCTTACTTACCGTTCAGCTGCCGACAGAGCAGGTTTTCAAACCACCATGTTCTGGAGTGAGCTTGGAAACGGACGTAGTTATGTGATTGTAACCCTGGAGACACCTGATTTGTTAAATGCTCCGGATCTGCAAGCCGAGGCAGAAGAAGCTGGCGCGAAACTACGGAAGATCGGCATCACAGCGGAATGGAACACCTCACTTCAAGGTGCTGCGAAGGAGCAGGAGGGCCCTCAGAAGGCTCTACTGTTAACGGAGCAGAATATGCACGCACAGCTGCCCGAGCTTAAAGTACAGGAAAGCTACGAAGACGAAACAACAGCCAGCCATTCTTATAGTACATCGGCATTGCTGCATTCCGTAATGAGCGGAAGCCACAAGATAGTCCTACAGACAGCTATTCATCAGGATATAAAAGAGGGCAGCAACCGCGTTACGATTGGATTTCCATTAATAACAATAGAATATTGAAAAAAAGACCAATCAAAGATCTATTGTAGAATGCCCGTACTTACAATTTTAACATCAACCTTGGTATGGAATTTTACTTTCCGGTAATCCTCAGACCAATTTTTATTGCTCCAGACATTGTGATGATAAGCAATAAGTTTTCTTCCTACACCAAAGATATCACAGTTTGCCTTTTGGATTTCATTAACAACTGTCTCGGCTTCCTTGGTAAGTAATTCCGAAAGTTCTTGACTGACTTTTTTAAGTTCTTTCTCGTCGAGTGTATCTGTAAACTCTTCTACGACGGCTTTCAGCTCCAAGCCCAAATTCACATCAATGCTTTCATCATCAGCAATGGATACCTTGAATTTCCGCTTTATTTTTTTTGAACCCACATTAATAGTAATGAAATTCCGAATATCATCGGAATGTCCTAAATCAAGTTTCTTAGTGAAGCGGGCATTTTTCCCCTGTTGTCCCATCAGCAGGACCATCATGATTGACTGATCGGGGTTCAACATTCCGCTGTAATTCTGGTCATGAAAGAGAGCCACCCCTTTCGCGATTATTTCGCCCTCATTTCTATCTATATATGGAAGGGCAAAGTCATGCCCTGGATCCTTTAGGGAACGGAACACGGTATCTGCCGTTTCTTTTGGAAAAACACTCATTTCTTCCAGACTATCGATCTTTTGCTTAAGGAATTCACCGATCTTTAATTCCCCAACCATTTTTTGTTCAAGAATTTGGGAAGCTTCTCCTTCCGTAATAATTAGCCGAACATTGGATGTCGGATTGCTTGGATCCCTGTAATTTACATCCAGAATAGGGTACAGGCCTTGCTCAGCCATAGTCTTTCCCATAAGCTCAAAGCCATATTTAATAAATCTTATGTTTCCCCTAACTCTATTTCGCAATTGATTGCTCGCATTCCGTACGGTAGGTCCTGTGCTCGAATGGATTTCGCTCTTAGTAGCTGTCTGCTCAACATCGGGTGGAATGATTAATTCGATGGTTTCTTTGATCTCTCCGTTCTCTGTATAATCAATTGCTGAACAGTAAGCCAGATGCAGGTCTTTCAAATATTCCCGGTCCCAACATCCAGTAAGACAGAAGGAAACAAGGGTGATTAAAAGTACATTCGACTTGAGTTTCATGTCAAACTTCATGCAAGACCACCTGCTTTTCTCTTCATAAATAGGGAAACCATCAGCAACATCATCGATAATCCGGCAATAAACACATAGGACGCATAGGTAGCGGCTGTATCAAAAAGATGAAAACCAGCAGGAGTTACAGGTGCAAGTGCGATCATAAATGTACTGATTTTTACAAACGGAGTAAAATTTTTATGGTTTTTTCGTTTAAATAATACACTGAGTCCGATGGATGCTGCATAGCAGTAGCTAACGATAGAACAAACAAGCGTGATGGCCCAAATCGGCAGAAATAAGATATCTGCACGGTCTACGATATAAAAGTTAAGAGATTTTACTAAGTAGATGACGGGTTCGGGTATCAATTTGATTTGCTCGGAGTTAAATACCATCAGACAGGTAGAGACTACGAAGACATAGAGCAGGGTTACGAACCCACTGGCTAAACTAATGGTCATTAATCTTTGATTATTTGTACCTTCGGAAAGCGGATAGACGATCAGCATCATTTCGAAACCATACATAGATATAGCTGAATCCTTTACTCCATTCATGATATTCCAGAACCCGTTCTCCAAAAGGGGGAGCATTAATTCCAGATGGGCTTGAGTTAAACCGTAGCTGACAAATAGGATAAGCGGGACAAAGAGAACTGTTGCCAGTGTAAAGAATCTGGCCAATACTGTAAGCTTTTCCCTTGCCAAATAGAGAGTCATGATCGAGAAAAGAGCTAATATAGCCCATCTTGGTGTAGTTTGCAGCATCCACCTCTGCAGCACCTCTACCGCACTGAACATAACATTAGAGCCAAGCAGAACAAAGTAACCGATGTAAGCGATGATCAATATCCTACCGATAATGGGGCCTCCGATCTGTAAGCATATAGAAAACAAGTTAAGACCGGGGAACTTGTTCAGCAGAACCCATAGAAGAATGATGACAAGTTGGGTAATAATGCCTGCAATCAAAACAGAGAGCGCTCCGCCGCCCTTGGCAGTTTCGCTAAGCTTGAAGGGAAGAGACAGGATTCCAACCCCGATTTGGGATTGAATAATAAAGCAGAAAAGCTGCCCCCTCGATATCATTTTTTCTTTTTGAGTCATTGTTATAACTCCTGTCAGTTTAGATTAAATGATTATTCTTCAGCCCCTGATTTGCTTGCATTCTTGCGGATGGTCCATATCGGAAGGCGTAAGAAGGTGTCTTTCAAGCCTTGAATATTTATCGGGCTTAGCGGTGTAAGGTAAGGTTTTCCAAAAGATTCAAGCTTACACAAATGTACAAAAATGATCGTCAACCCAAATGATATCCCAATATACCCGAACAAAGAGGCTGCAACCATAAGTGGAAACCGCATAAATCGGATCGCGGAGCTCATCTCGTTGGAAGGGATGAGAAAGGATGATATGGCAGTCAACGCGACAACGATGATCATTGTGTAAGAGACCAATCCAGCTTTAACAATGGCATCCCCGATGACCAAACCGCCTACAATCCCAATGGTTTGACCTACACGGCTGGGCAGACGGAGCCCCGCCTCCCGCAGCAGTTCGAATATGAGTTCAAGCAGCATTGCTTCAACCAACGGAGGAAATGGGATCCGGGTCAATGAACCTTGAATCGTAAAAAACAATTGCAAGGGAAGGACGCTGGAGTGAAAAGAAACGGTAGCAATATAGAGCGCGGGCAGTTGAAATGCTGTTACAAAGCCGATCAGACGGACAAAACGGACAAAGGAAGCAATCACCCAACGATTGCTATAGTCATCTGGTGTCTGATAAAAGGAGAAGAAGCTGGCAGGTACAATCAGAGCAGTGGGATCTCCATCCAGCAGTATAGCAACGTATCCTTTCAGTAAATAGAAGGAGGTATGGTCTGGACGCTCTGTATTGATATGTTGTGGAAATATAGAGTACGAATTGTCCTCCGTTAATTCCTGTATAAAGCCAGTGGAGAGAACCGCATCAAGAGAAATTTTTTTTATTCTTGAGTCTACTTTTTTTACCAATTCAGGATTGGCAAGGTTCTCCATATAGACTAAGGCTACCTTTTTGGGTGCGATTTTCCCAAGGGTGGTGTAGCGAACAGTAAGGTTTGGGGTGGCGATTTGTTTACGAATCAGGTATAAGTTAACCGTCATATCTTCAATAAAACCGTTATGCGAACCCCGAATAACCGCTTCGTTCTCAGGCTCGCTAATACTTCGTTCGTGCTTGGCAGGGGTGGAGAGGATATAAAATTCAGACATTCCTTCTAAAAAATAGAGGCAGCCTCCGTGAATAAGCCCCTGAATGCCTTTGTTTAATTCTGTTTCCATACCGAAGCTGAGTGATGTAAATAGCTTGGAAAGATCGGTGTCTTGGTTATGGCCAAAAGGAGCAATCACATTCCGCTCAACCAGTTCCGTGTCTGCGGCGGACTCCAGATAGAAGAGGATTCCTTCCGTCCCGTTAAAGGATATCCTTCTTTTTTTGAGATCATTTGTATGGAATAAGGCTGCTTCGATGTAATCGGCATTTTGATCTACAGTAGTGAATGAGATTTGAGTTTGGTTAGTCATTAAAGGGCGCTCGACTTTCGAATTTTTTTCCTTTAACGTTCCCGGATGATTTGCAGAATATTCCTGATTGAAAGTAATTAATTTGTATAGATGGTTCGTCTGCACAGTATGAGAAACAAAATAATTCAATTGTAATAAATGGATACAATGAAAAACAATTCGTCAATACAGATTTAAGTTTTATAAGGCGAAGTGTAGTTAATAATAAGAAAACATGAATTGAAAATTTCGAAATCCCGAGAGTATTTGTCAGGAATGTGATAGCATCCTTTTTAGGAATATGCTAAAATGACATAACGTCGTTTTCTCGACGCTGAGAATGTCAATAAACTATATTACATACAGAAAGATGAGGAGCCATGGCTGAAAATCAAACCCTTGATGCACTGCACACACCCGGTGCTGTCTTTTTTATCTTTGGGGCAACCGGAGATTTAGCCCGGCGTAAGCTTTTCCCGGCGATTTACAGCTTGTACCGTGAAGGTAAGCTGGCACATGATTTTGCGGTAATTGGCGTGGCGCGGCGCCCGCGTACTCAGGAAGAATTTAGAAGTGATGTGAAGGAATCCATCCTTGAATTCTGCCGTTATAAAGCGGGAGAAGAGAGCGAATGGAACGAGTTTGTACAGCATTTTGAATACAAATCTCTGGACATCAACGATATTGATGGCTTCCGCGAATTAAGAGCTCAAACAGAAGCTCTTGAAGAGAAGTTCAGAATTCCGGGCAATCGGATGTTCTATCTTGCTCTGGCGCCTGAATTGTTCGGCAGTGTCTCGTTCAACCTTAAGGCTGGCGGCATGCTGGATAGCACAGGATGGAATCGCCTCGTCATCGAGAAGCCTTTTGGATATAACCTGGAGTCAGCTGAGCAGCTGAACGAGCAGATCCGTGAGGTATTCAAGGAAGAGGAGATCTACCGGATCGATCATTATCTGGGTAAAGAAATGGTTCAGAATATCGAAGTCATTCGTTTTGCCAATGCTTTTTTCGAACCGCTTTGGAATAATAAGCATATTGCCAATATTCAAATTACACTTGGCGAAACCGTAGGTGTTGAAGAGCGTGGTGGTTATTATGATCATGCTGGAGCCTTACGGGATATGGGCCAGAATCATATATTGCAACTGCTGACTATGATCGCAATGGAACCACCAAGCCGTCTGCTTGCAGAAGATATTCGTGACGAAAAGGTGAAGGTACTTCGTTCACTTCGCCCTTATGGTACATCTGACGAGGTTCGTGAGAATGTCGTGAGAGCACAGTATATTCAAGGCTTGCACAATGGAAAGACCCTTCCTGCTTATCGTCAGGAGGATAAGGTTGATCCTGAATCGAGTACTGAGACGTATTTTGCTGCCCGTGTGTTTGTAGATAACTTCCGCTGGGCTGGAGTTCCTTTCTATATTCGTACAGGTAAACGTCTACCGGTGAAGACAACGGAAGTGGTAGTTGAGTTCAAGGGAATGCCAACCAATGTTTATTTGGGACAAAAGCATACGCTGGAGCCTAACCTACTTGTTATCCGTGTGAACCCTATGGAAGGCATTTATGTAAAGATTAATGCCAAGAAGCCGGGTTCCGAGTCTGAAATTCAACCGCTCGCTATGGACTTCTGTCAGAGCTGCTTGGTTGGAATCAATTCTCCGGAAGCTTACGAGCGCTTGCTTCATGATGCGGCACGCGGAGATTCCACTTATTTCACTCGTTGGGATGAGGTATCGTCAGCTTGGTCGTTCGTGGATCGTATTGCGAAGGCTTGGAAGGAAGAGTCGAGTGATCTATCTTCTTATCCTGCTGGCACTTGGGGTCCGGTTGAAGCGGATCAATTGCTTGGTCAGGATGGCTTCCATTGGTGGCCGGTAAACGGTCAGGAAGAAGATAATGTAGTTTGGCTGAAGAATAACTAAACTTTGCGTTAATGCTATCTCCCTGCAGAGGATGCAGGGAGATTTTTTGTAATGCTGAGATTAGAGAACACTCAGCCTCCCCAGGTCGCTTGGGCCAACAAGGTCACTCAGCCTCCCAAGGCCACTCTGGCTCCAAATGCCGCTCGGGCGACAGGAACATTTTTCAAATAACTGCACTTTGTACAATTAAAATCACATATTGGGTGGAACCCCGAAAAGCTAGTACATTGAATTTTTAATTGCATCAAATACAACTAAAGGCGATTGGAAATGCTAATACTTCTTATAAGTGTAGGAAATACAACTATTTTACTATAAGAGACTGCGGAGAAATGTGAAACGAATTCAAGGGAGGGGCCTATATTCAACGGGTGGCCATGGGGAGCCCTGTTTTCAATTACACACACGTCTTTGGGTCGGACCGAGCGGACCTTATCCTCCGAAATGCATGTTTTAGTCGAGCTTACAGACAAATGTATGCGAAAAACCGAATACAATGTGCAGCCAGTAACGTTAACGAGCCAAATGTATGCGAAAAACCGAATACAATGTGCAGCCAGTAACGTTAACGAGCCAAATGTATGCGAAAAACCGAATACAATGTGCCGCCAGTAACGTTAACGAGCCAAATGTATGCGAAAAACCGAATACAATGTGCAGCCAGTAACGTAAACGAGCTAAATGTATGCGAAAAATCGAATACAATGTGCCGCCAGTAACGTAAACGAGCCGATTGTATGCGAAAAACCGAATACAATGTGCCTCCGGTAACGTAAACGAGCTAAATGTATGAGAAAAATCGAATACAATGTGCCGCCAGTAACGTTAACGAGCCAAATGTATGCGAAAAACCGAATACAATGTGCCGCCAGTAACGTAAACGAGCCGAATGTATGCGAAAAACCGAATATAATGTGCCGCCGGTAACGTAAACGAGCCGATTGTATTCGAAAAACCGAATACAATGTGTCGCCAGTAACGTAACCGAGCCAAATGTATGCGAAAAACCGAATACAGTGTGCCTCCGGTAACGTAAACGAGCTAGCACTGTTATCCGCCCTGAATCACCCGGGAATGGGCTTGTTATTAGGGAATAAGTGCAATACGATCCGCCCCTAATATATGTGCTCATTTCATCGAAATAAAGATCCATTCGGTCCGTAAGCGGAACCTCACTACGAATGTGCATATGGATACGAGTATGGAACGGCTGTACTCAGCTTGTAACTCTACCTCCAAGGACGCCGTCAGGCGTTTTTCTTGTTGAGCTATGAGAACTGGTGAACATGATATAGACCTGATTTGGGAGATATTTTGCTGCAATAGCTTTTTAGTAGATAATGTCTGCCGGATTTTGATATACTTTAGAGGATGCTTTCACTTGAAGCGGACTGGAGCTAGACCTAAGATAGCTATTCATTCAGAAATGAAGGGGTATGAACAATGAGCAGAGCACCGATTTGAAGATAACCCCAGTGTAATTGAAGCAGAAGCAGGAATTTTATATATGAAGGGATTTGTGTAATGAACAAAGCAATAGATCAGAAGCTGCAAAAGGAAGTGGACAGACGCAGAACCTTTGCGATCATTTCCCACCCGGATGCGGGTAAAACAACTTTAACGGAAAAACTACTGTTATTCGGTGGTGCTATCCGTTTAGCGGGAACGGTTAAAGCCCGGAAGGCGAACAAGCATGCAACGAGCGACTGGATGGAAATTGAGAAGCAGCGGGGGATTTCTGTTACTTCCTCTGTAATGCAGTTTGATTATTTGAACCACCGCGTGAATATTTTGGATACACCGGGTCACCAAGACTTTAGTGAGGACACCTACCGTACACTAACAGCTGCTGATAGTGCGGTCATGCTTATCGACGTGGCAAAAGGTGTGGAAACCCAGACGACCAAGCTGTTTCAGGTATGTGCTAAACGTGGGATTCCGATCTTTACCTTTATCAATAAGCTGGACCGTGAAGGACGCAGTCCGTTTGATCTGATGGAAGAGCTGGAGCAGGTACTGGGCATTCGCTCTGTGCCTATGAACTGGCCGATCGGTAGTGGACGTGAGCTATGTGGCGTATATGACCGGATGAAGAATCAGGTGGAGCTGTTCCAAGGTGACGATCACTCCGTAATCAAGGTACAAAAGGTTGACGGATATCGTGATCCAATCATTCGTGAAATGGCTGGAGAATATCTGCATGATCAACTGTGTCAGGATCTGGAGCTGCTTGATGTAGCAGGCGATGCTTTTGACTATGAAAAAGTACTAAGTGGTGAACTCACACCTGTGTTCTTTGGTAGTGCGATCAACAATTTCGGCGTACAGACTTTCCTCGATAATTTCTTGGATTTGGCACCGAAGCCTGAACCACGCCGCAGTACTACAGGTTTGATAGAACCGATGAATGAGAAGTTTACTGGCTATGTGTTCAAAATCCAAGCCAATATGAACCCGGCTCACCGTGACCGGATTGCTTTCCTGCGTATTGTGTCCGGGAAGTTCGAACGGGGTATGAGCGTGAAGCATGTACGTGCGGGTAAGGATATTAAGCTGGCCCAGCCACAACAATTCTTAGCGCAAGACCGTGATATCGTAGAGGAAGCCTATCCGGGAGATATTATCGGGTTGTTTGATCCAGGTATTTTTAGAATTGGAGATACACTGAGTCAGGCAGGAGATTTGGAATTCGATGAGTTGCCAACATTCTCACCTGAGATTTTTGCTAAAGTGAGCATTAAAAATGCTTTGAAATCGAAGCAGTTCCAAAAGGGTGTCGATCAACTAACCGAAGAGGGAATGATTCAGGTGTTCCGCACGGTTAACTTCGACGATATCCTGCTCGGCGTAGTTGGGCAGCTGCAGTTTGAGGTGTTCGAGTACCGCATGAAGGGTGAATATGGTGTGGATGTTCAGTTGCAACGTATGCCATACCAGTTCGCGCGTTGGATCGTAGATGATGCTAAACCGGATGCGAGCAAATTCCGTATTAACTCTACGCTTGTTACAGATAAGAAGGGCAATTTTGTCGTGTTGTTCGAGAATGAATATGCGATGCGAACAGCGATGGATAAGAACCCGACAGCTACGTTCCTAGAGATGGCTCCTAAGGCATTACTATAGTAAGGAAGCTACAACTTCCTGATTGTTAATAAAAACCTCCGCCCTCAGCGTGCAAATTGCACAATGGGGAAGCGGAGGTTTTTGACTAATTACGTCTAGTTATGAAGTGATATTCCCAGGGGTAATCGTCTCAAGGTGATCATGCAGCATTGAAACCAAATTATCTTGTTTAGCGGTGTCCAAGTCTTTCCAGATCATTTCAAATACGGCGCCAAGTCCGGGGAGTGCTGCTTCCGGTCCGTCTACCGAGCCTTCAATCATATGCCGCAAATCCTCTTCGGATTGACCATGCACTTTATGAATAATCGCCTGGCGTAAGTCAATGGTAACTGGCATAAAAACATCTCCTTTTTGGAATGTAGTGATATTCACTTCGTTTTAATGTACCCTGTATGGGTGCTGGAAATTCAAGTTTTTGTTCTCATATGCTATACTGTTTGAGATATAGAAATGCTACGGGAGGTACATATAGACATGGCTAAAAAACAATATGCCATCATTGGTATGGGGCGTTTCGGATCCAGTGTTGCAAGAGCTCTCAGCGGTATGGGGTATGATGTACTTGCGATTGACACGGACGAGCAACGGACACAGGAGATTTCAAATATAGTAACACACGCCGTATCTGCAGATTCAACGGATGAAGAAGCGCTACGCGCACTTGGTATTCGCAATTTTGATGTGGTGGTTGTGGCTATTGGAGAGGACATCCAAGCAAGCATTCTTACAACTTTAATTCTGAAGGACCTTGGTGTACCAGCAATTATCGCAAAAGCAAAAAGTGAGCTGCACGGCAAAGTATTAGGCAAAATAGGTGCAGATAAGGTGATTTATCCTGAGCGGGATATGGGAATGCGGGTTGCGCATCATTTGGCTTCGCCTAATATATTGGATTATATCGAGCTGTCACCTGATTATAGTATTTTGGACATGAAGGTATCCGGATCGATGCTCGGGAAAAATCTACAAGAGCTCGATATCCGCGCAAAATATGGCTGCAACGTAATGGCTATTCGCCAAGGTGAAGAGATGAACATCTCTCCTCGTGCAGAGGATCGTTTGGTCGATGGGGATATCCTTGTAATTGTGGGGCATAAGGATAACCTGACGAAGCTGGAGATTGAGTATCAGTAGGTGGGGCGATTCTGATGATAAGCGTTATTGCGTTTCCTCTCCATAACGTAATCATCAGGTTTATAGGGGAGTAGAAAAGAAGAAGAGTAAAGACAAAGATAAAGAGTAAAATATAAGAACAAGAAAAAATGGCAAGGCATAAGAAAGGAAGACTTTATGGAAATCATGTCTCCGCAAAATACGCGGGTTAAAGAGTGGGCCGGGCTACAGGAGAAAAAGCACCGTGACAAGGCTCGTAAATATATCGTAGAAGGTGTTCATCTGGTACAGGAAGCGCTGCTGGCTGAAGCAGATGTGGAATGTCTTGCCTATGACCTCGATAAAGGAATGCCCGCTGAACTCAAGGGGCTTCTCCAGTCCGTTCAGGGCATGGATGTGATTGGCGTAACAGCGGCCATCATCTCGAAATGCAGCAGCACTAATACACCACAGCCGGTGTTCGCCATCGTGCGGAAGGAACAGCAGGCGGTAGAGGCTATCCTAGCGAAGGAGGATAGTCTGGTGGTTGTCCTGGACGGTGTCCAGGACCCCGGTAATGTCGGCACCATCATCCGCAGCGCGGATGCAGCAGGAGCAGATGGAGTGATCCTCGGCCAAGGCTGTGCCGACCTCTACAATCCGAAGACCATCCGTTCCACGATGGGATCGATGTTTCATCTCCCGGTGGTGGAGGGAGATTTAGGTGAGATTTTGCCACAGGCCCGGGAACGCGGGGCATTGCTGGTGAGCACTTCGCTGCAGGGAGAAGAATCGTGCTATCAGCACGATTTTCACGGCAGCCAGTGGCTGCTGATTGGCAGTGAGGGCAAGGGCATTTCGCCGGAAACTGCGCGACTCGTGGACAAGAGTATCATCATCCCGATGGCAGGCCGCGCTGAATCACTCAATGCGGCGATGGCAGCGACGATTTTGCTATTTGAGGGAATGCGACAGCGGAAGGCATAAGCTGCTTCTAAAAAAGGAACGGACGATAAAAAACTGCAAGCTCATAATTGAGTTGCAGTTTTTTTATCATTTTTATGAAGCCTGCTCAAACTGGCTGTTATACAGCTCTGCATAGAATCCGTTCTGAGCCAGCAATTCTGCATGGCTGCCGCTTTCCAAGATATCGCCGTCCTTCAGGACCAGAATCACATCAGCATTCTTGATGGTTGAGAGCCGGTGTGCGATAACGAAAGAGGTTCTGCCTTCCATAAGCTTATCCATCGCCTGCTGAATCAGCAGCTCAGTACGGGTATCCACCGAGCTTGTAGCTTCATCAAGAATGAGCATTGGCGCATCCTTCAGCATCGCGCGAGCGATGGTCAGCTGTTGCTTTTGTCCGGCGGACAGATTAACCTTATCGTTCAGTACGGTGTTGTATCCGTCACTTAAGGATTTAATGAAGCGGTGTAGGCCAACAGCCTTGCAAGCTTCTTCAATCTTATCGTCGGATATGTTCTGCTGATTGTAAATCAGATTCTCTTTAATCGTACCCTCAAACAGCCAGGTATCCTGCAGGACCATACAGAACAGATCATGAATATTCTCTCTCGTCAGGCTGCTGATCGTCGTGTCATCGATGTAGATTTCTCCGCCCGTCAATTCGTTGAATCGGATGAGCAGGTTGACCAGCGTAGTTTTTCCTGCGCCGGTAGGACCAACGATGGCCACTTTTTGCCCAGGTTTTACATCTGTCGAGAAGTTATTGATAATCAGTTTTTCTGAAGTCTCATACGCAAATTGTACTTGGTCAAATTTTACTTTGCCTTTAGCAGTTGGCAGTGTGTTCTCTTTGTGGCTTTCGTCTTCCATTTCCTCAGCCTCCAGAAATTCAAATACACGGCTGCCAGCTGCAGATGCGGCTTGCAGACTCTGCGCGGCCTGAGCAATCTGGGACAACGGCTGGGTAAAGTAACGTACATACATAATGAAGGCGACGATAACCCCGAATGAAATCGTGCCGTTCATGGCGAGTACACCACCAACGATACAGACAGCAACGAAGCCCAGATTACCAATAAAGCCCATCAGCGGTGGCATCAGCCCAGAGAGGAATTGCGCTTTGAAGGCGCTGTTCTTCAGCCCCTGATTTAATTCCTGGAAGGTAGTGCGCATCTGCGCTTCGCCATTATACGCTTTAACTACATTATGTCCTGTATAGACTTCTTCGACATGACCGTTGATTTTACCTAAATACTCCTGCTGGCTAGCAAAATATTTCTGCGATTTCTTCATAATGACCACCATTAGGCCAAAGCCGATGATCGTTGCCAGAATAGCGGTAAGGGTCATAATTACATTGGTCTTCAGCATCATGACGATCGAACCGACGAACATTGCTACGGCGGTTACGACATTACCAATACTCTGATTCATCGATTGCCCGATGGTATCTACATCATTCGTTACCCGGGATAAAATATCACCTGTGGCCGATTTATTATAGTAGGAGATTGGAAGTTTGTTCATTTTATGAGCCAGATCAGTTCTTAATTTCTTCGAGACCTTCTGGGTAATAATCGACATGATCAAGCCTTGCGAGAGTGACAACAACGCACCGACGCCGTAGATTACGACGAGGGTAATGCCAATGGTAGTAATGCCGTCCATATCGATGCTGCCGGCAAGACCAGCTGTAATTTTGTCGGTGATCTCGGAGAGTTTGTCCGGACCGAATAACGTGAGCACCGTTCCAGCCGCAGCGCAGATTAGCGCAATTACGATCACTGGAACATACTTGCGGCAGTAGCGGAGCAGCTTGCTCCATGTATTCTGGCCTTTATTTTTGGTTTTCATTACGCAAGCTCCTCCTTTGTCAGCTGAGAATAAGCAATTTCCTGATACACGTCGCAGGATTGCATTAATTCGTCATGTGTTCCGATACCGACGATGCTTCCGGCTTCCAGAACAATGATTTTGTCAGCGTCTTTGATCGTACCAATACGCTGTGCAACGATCAGCATCGTTGAATCATGAGCGTCTTTTTTCAGCTCACTGCGCAGTTTGCGGTCAGTCTTATAATCAAGTGCCGAGAAAGAGTCGTCAAAGATTAATATTTCTGGACGCCGGGCAATCGCTCTGGCAATCGACAACCGCTGTTTTTGCCCGCCAGACAGATTTGATCCGCCTTGGGCGATATGGGCATCGTAGTTTCCCTCTAGCTTTTCTACAAATTCAGAGGATTGGGAAGTGTAGACCGCATCTACAATATCTGAACTGAGGACCTGACCAGAGCCGTTCTCACCAAAGGCAATATTGGAAGACACTGTTCCGCCAAACAATACAGCCTTCTGGGAGACGTAGCCCATTTTATTCCGTAGCGCTTGCTGGTCGTATTCTTTGACATTGATGCCATTTACCAGCACTTCGCCTTCTGTAGCATCATAGAAACGGGGAATGAGGTTAACAAGTGTACTTTTCCCGCAGCCTGTTGATCCGATAAAAGCAACGGTCTCCCCCTGCTTCGCCGTGAAGCTGATGTTCTCCAGCACATAGTCCTCTGCATCCGGATATTTGAAGCTAACCCCCTTGAATTCAAGCTCATCTTCTCGCTTCACAGGGAATTGAGTGACTGATCCATTCTTCAAGCTAGGCACTGTTTCTAGCACTTCATTGATACGTTTAGCCGATACTTGAGCGCGGGGTAATAAGATAAAGATCATAATCAGCATCATAAAGGCCATAACCACTTGCATGGCATAAGATGAGAATACGATCATATCTGAGAACAAGCCCATCTTGGCAGTACCGTCGGCTGCTTGAATGAGCACTGCACCCACCCAATAGATGGAGAGACTGAGTCCACTCATAATCAAAGTAATACTCGGCATCAATAGGGTCATTACATTGTTGGCAAATAGGTTGGTACTGGTAAGCTCGTTGTTGGCTACAGCGAACTTCTGTTCCTGATATTCCTCGGCATTGTACGCCCGGATGACACGAAGGCCGTTAAGATTCTCTCTGGATACACGATTCAGATTGTCGGTTAACAGCTGCAGCTTTTTAAATTTAGGCAGAACGAGCACGATGCAGATTGCAACAATAAGCACTAGCAATGCGACCGCGGCACCTGTCGTAAGAGTCCACTCCCAGATTTTTCCTGAAATCTTGAGTATTGCCCACACAGCAAGGATTGGAGCTTTCACTAGTAGCTGTAAACCAATCACAATCAGCATTTGTACTTGTGTGATGTCATTCGTGGAACGGGTAATTAGACTTGCCGTTGAGAAGTTGCTAATCTCCTCCATCGAAAAGGATTGTACCTTATCGAACAATTTGGAACGCAATCTTGCAGACAAGTCAGCTGCTATTCTCGAAGCAATGCCCGCTACAACAATTGAAGTCGCCAGACTGCCAAGAGCACAGAGCAGCATCCAGCCTCCTACGACAAGGATTTCATTCATTTCGCTTCCTGGCGTTTGGATCAGCCGGGTAATATCACTCATGTAGTCAGGCAGTTCTAAATCCAGCCAGACTTGAGCGATAATGAACATGAGGCTGATACCGAATAAGAACCATTCTTTGGGTTCCAGATTCTTTAGTAATTTCAACATAAGAATGACTCCTTTGCATTATCGTTGCTATGATCTTAACGGAGAAAGATAAACTGAAAGTTAACTTTTGCTATGAAATAAAAGAAGAGACCGTCCCTTAAGCCATAGAATGACTGCTTGGGATAGCCTCTTGTGTTTGAGCAGATATAGGTGAACACATTAACAGTTTATAAAAAATATACATAATCTATGAATTCTTCAATAAAATCTGCGCCAGTCTCATTTTTCCTTTTTTGATACATTGTGAATCCAATACTTTCATACATCCGTTGAGCAGGGTATAGATCATCATTCGTGGTTACAATAATTTTTTTTACATCATTCTGGATGACTCTATTAACCGCCTCTTGAAGCTGGATTTTACCATAGCCATTGCCTTTATGTTTTGAAGCAATGCAATTATGCCCGATTTCTGCATACTCAGGCATGTTTCTCGGGTCCCACACCACAAATCCGATGGGTTCATCATTTAAGGTTGTGATAAAAGCATATTTATCTGCAATTTCTAAATGGTCAAAGAAAAAGTTGTCAAAATCCTGCCAATCAGAAATAGAGCTTTGTTCGTATCTGCGATCAAATGAATACGCATCTGTCAACAATTCAAAGAGAATCCCACGGTTAAAACCGCTCAGTTTTTTGAATTTTACACTCATTTACTTGTATCCCCCATTCCTGTACTTACCTTTGTAAAAGCGGGGAGTAGCACGGTGAAAGTGGTTCCTTGTATTGGATCACTGTCACAGCTAATGGTTCCATCGTGCAGTTCAATGATTTTTTGGACAATTGTAAGCCCTAGGCCATTACCGGCAGTAGAGTGAGATGTATCTTGCTGATAGAACTTGTCGAAGACCTTGGGAAGTGCACTCGGACTGATGCCTGCCCCATTATCACGGAACGTAATTTCGACCTGATCGTTCACCCGCCTCATGGTAACTTCGATTTCACCTTGCTCCGGAGTGAATTTAATCGCATTGTCCAATAAATTCAGCCAGACCTGGTTCAGCATCTCTTTATTCCCAGGTACCATATAGTCCTGAACGTTGGCTTTGAAGGAGATATGCTTTTTCGTAAGTTTAGTGTGTAGTAGCAGAATACATTGGCGAATTTGTTCTCCGACATTGAAGGGCTGCCGGTCGGTTAGTATGGCCTGTGCTTCCACTTTAGAGAGGTTCAGTACATTGGAGGCCAGTGTGGCCAGACGGGTAGATTCCTCCATAACAATATCTAGATATTCATTCCGTTCCTCCTTGCTCAGCTCATCATCTTTCAGGATTTCAGCGAACCCTTTAATCGACACAATCGGAGTACGGAATTCATGAGAGAAATTGTTTACAAAATCTGTACGCAGAATTTCAATGCCACCCAGTTCCTCAGCCATCCGGTTAATATTCTCGGAGAGAATCTTGAACTCCGGAGGATGCTTGAGCTGCAGCCGCATAGAGAAGTCCCCTCCGGCCAATTGGTCGATGGCATCAATAAACGTACGAATTGATTTCAGCATCCTGCGACTGGTAATTACCGATGTGACGGTGCCGATAATCGTGCAGGCAATCAATATAATCAAGGTGAGAATTTTTTTGTCCTGGAGAATCCGCTCATCGAGTAGGCCGAAAACCAGGGACAGATAGGTCAGGATTCCAGTGATTAGCACTGTAATGAGGAAAATAATGAATACAGCAATCGAGAAGTAGATCGGCAGACTGATTTTGCTGCTTAGCTTTTTGATCAAGTTCTCACCGCCTTATATCCGAGACCGCGGACGGACACGAGTTCGAACTCCGGATAGCTTTCAAACCGTTTCCGTAAGCGGTTGATATGCACATTAACCGTAGTGTCTGTAGTCTCGCTGTCCATTCCCCAAATTTCGTCCATCAGCTGAATTCGAGTGAAAATGCGCTCCGGATAGGATAAAAGCTTATAGAGGAGATGGAATTCCTTCTGGGGAAGCGTCTGTTTTTCATTGTCTCGAGTTACTGTTAACGCATCGAAATCAAGAATGACTTTACCGACAATAAGCTTACGGGCGTTTACAATCTGCGAGCGGCGTAGAAGGGCTTGTATTCTTAACAGCATTTCTTCTGTATCTACAGGTTTGGTCATATAATCGTCGGTTCCGAGGCGGAATCCTTTTTTCTTATCTTCTGGAAGCTGTTTGGCCGTGGCCATAAGGATCGGGATCATGTTGTTCGCATTCCTTAGCTCTTCAGCAAATTCATAACCATCCATCCCCGGCATCATAATATCGAGAATGATCAGATCAATGTGCTGGACTTCAAGAACCTCCAGTGCCTGGATTCCATTCTCCGCTGTTAACACTTCATAACCTTCCCGTTTCAGGACAGCGTTCATCAGCTTTCTGACATGCTTATCGTCTTCCACAACGAGGATCTTAATCATGGTTTCACTCCAATAGGTTTTGGATTTGACCGCTTTTTCCCATAATTCTAATTGATAAAAGTGCTAAAGACAAAGTCTTTAGCGGTTTTTACATTACATTGCACAGACATGATTTTTTTGATTAATCACACTACAAAGTTTTGGAATGCTCCTTATCGGCCGGGCAATACTATAACAATTGGGCAAACTAGGTTGTCTCCCGTTCCACCAGTTTATACGACAGCGGCTGCAGCTCCATGTCTCTCCCTAGCAACACTGGAGCTAGGAGAAGAAAAGCGTTCTCAGCCTGGCCCGAAATCGGATTCAGAATGGTTGTGATTCCAAGGGTTTGCGACAGCTCTGAATTATCAAAGCCAACGATGGCGAGATCCCCAGGCACGTCCAGTTTCTGCCTGCGTGCTTCACTGAGAATGCCCGTTGCCACTAAATCATTGGAGCACAAAATCGCATCCGGCCGGTTTGTTTCATCCATAAGAGAGCGCAGCAGCTGCTCTCCGTCGTGAATGCTGTATATCGTAGAGTAATACCATTTCTCGATAACGGGCAGATTATATTTGGCCATGATTTGCTCATAGGCTAGGCGTCTGCTGTGGGTATTAATGCTGCTGGGACGTCCGAACGCGTTAGCGATGCGCGTATAACCCCGCTCTACCAGATGCTCCAGAGCGAGTGCATATCCATCATATTGATTCATGGCAACGGACGGTATTTCAGGATGGTCCATGCGCTGCCAGGACACGATTGGCCCGTACTTACAGTAGGAAGATATGACATTCTGTTCGTTAACGGAGGTCAGAATGAGCAGGGCATCGACTCGTTTCATTTTGAGATCCTCAAAAGCCTGAAGCTCCTTCTGCTTATCCCCGCCGGTAGTGTAAATAATCGTCTGATATCCGTAACGACCTGAGATTTCGACGAAGCTGTTCATAAAGCTCAGAATAAGCCCGTTTAGGTCCATGGTGATCATGCCGATTTGCTGCGTTTGACCTTTGGATAAAGAAATGGCATTGCGGTTAGGAACATAGTCCGTTTCCTTCATGATGGCGAGAATTTTCTCACGAGTCTCCTTGCTAACATGGGGCGATTGGTTCAGGACGCGGGACACCGTGGCTTTGGAAAAGCCCGACAGTTTAGCAATTTCGTCAAGAGTGGACATCGGCTTGTTCTCCTTCGCATGATTAGTACTTGACATGTAACGCGTTCCAAGGTTTAGGATTCGAATTAGAGCAGTAATCCTATACTATCACAATAGCAAAGGCGGGAAAAAATATGGAATTGCAATTTCCAGAAGGATTCTTATGGGGCGGTGCTGTAGCAGCGAACCAGCTTGAAGGGGCGTATCAGGAAGATGGTAAAGGGTGGTCCACCCAAGATGTTATGCCGAAAGGAATTAAGTCTGCGCCTACAGAGGTTCCTACCGACGATAATATGAAGCTCTTAGGTATCGACTTCTATCACCGATATAAAGAAGATATTAAGCTGTTCGCGGAAATGGGCTTTAAAGTGTTCCGGACATCCATCGCCTGGTCCCGGATTTTTCCGAAAGGGGACGAGCTGGAGCCCAATGAAAAAGGTTTGCAATTCTACGACGATCTGTTCGATGAATGTCATAAATACGGCATCGAGCCACTGGTGACGATCTCCCATTATGAGACTCCGCTGCATCTGGCACGAGAATATGATGGATGGGTTAACCGTAAGATGGTAGATTTTTACGAGCGTTATGTGAGAACGATATATAATCGTTACAAGAACAAGGTTAAATATTGGCTGACCTTTAACGAGATCAATTCCATTCTTGAGTTCCCATTTATGAGTGGCGGGATCAATACCCCGCTAGAGAAACTGAGCAAGCAGGATCTGTATCAAGCTATTCATCATGAGTTCGTAGCAAGTGCTCTGGCTGTGAAGATCGGTCATGAGATCAATCCTGATTTTCAAATAGGGTGTATGGTGCTCAGCATGCCGATTTATCCGCTCACTCCGCATCCGGACGATGTGATTAAGGCCATGCAAAGTGATCACAAAAATATGTTCTTTGCGGATGTTCATGCGAGAGGGTATTACCCAGGTTATATGAAGCGTTTCTTCAAAGAGAATGGAATTCACATTCATTTTGAGCCAGGGGACGAAGAAATTCTGAAGCATACCGTGGACTTCATATCGTTCAGTTACTATATGAGCACATGTGAAACGGCCGACCCGGAGAAGCAAATTAGAGGAGAAGGTAACCTGCTAGGTGGGGTTGCGAATCCGTATCTGGAAGCGAGCGAATGGGGCTGGCAGATCGATCCGCAGGGCTTGCGTTATGTTATGAATAGGTTCTACGACCGATACCAGAAGCCACTGTTTATCGTGGAAAATGGCCTTGGTGCTGTCGATCAGCTGGTAGTAGATGGAAACGGCGAAAAGGTAATAAACGACGACTATCGGATCAATTATTTACGAGATCATCTGGTTCAGGTGGCGGAAGCTATTGCTGACGGGGTAGAAGTTATGGGCTATACAAGCTGGGGCTGCATCGACTTGGTTAGCGCAACGAGTGCCGAACTAAAGAAACGTTATGGCTTCATATATGTGGACCGTCATGATGATGGATCAGGTACTCTTGAACGATACCGGAAGAAGTCCTTCCACTGGTACAAAGAAGTGATTGAATCCAACGGGCAGAACCTGTTCTAGTATAATGGTTGGTATTGGATATTAGGATTGCTACTGAATAGTTGGCTGGCAAAACCTAAGTTTCATTTATGTTTACGGGAGATATTTCTCTCGTACATAGATGGGATTTAGGTTTTTTTGTGTTACTTTGGTTTTGATTGATTAAATTTTAACTTTGACTTTCGGTGGAATCACGTATAAGATAACTATTATGTTATCTATGATAATCATTATCAATAGAATGATAACTTTGATAGTTACATACAGGGGGATAAACAAAAATGCATAAAAGATTAATCAATTTAATTATGGTTATGGTTGTCATATTGGTTGTATCAGGTTGTGGATCTAACCAAAACAATACTTCAGGATCGAAAGAAGCAGCTGCTGACAATACAACTGCCGCAAATGCAGGCAGTGAATCCACGAGCGGTCCTATTATATTAAAAGATGATAAAGGCGAGGTTAAGCTGGATAAGCCTGCACAAAGGGTTGTGGTGCTGGAATGGACATTTACGGAGGACATCATCGCGCTCGGAGTTCAGCCGGTGGGGAATGCCGATAACGAAAACTACAAGTTATATGTAACTTCTGAAGCGCCACTCGATGCAAGCGTGACGGATGTTGGCTCACGTGACGAGCCGGATTTGGAGACCATTGCTTCTTTAAAGCCGGATTTGATTATTGCTAATACGGGTGGACATGAAGGAATTTATGATCAATTAAAAGGCATCGCTCCAACGCTGATTTTCGGTCTGTATCCGGAAGAAGGACAAGGTGATCAGTACACGATTATGGAAGATACCTTCAAAACGATTGCAGCGGCTGTTGGTAAAACCGCGGAAGGCGACAAGGTCCTCGCTGACTTGGATGCCCATTACGCAGCAGCGAAGACAAAGCTGACTGAAGCAGGTAAGGAAGGCTTGAATTACGTGCTGACGCAAGCATACAGCTATCAGAATGCAGCAACATTACGTCTTTTTACAGATAACTCACTTGCTGTACAAACATTGGACCGGATTGGTCTGAAGAACGACTGGAAACCCGAAAAATTCGAAGCTTACGGATTCACTACCTCAACGGTTGAAGCATTGCCGGCTGTTCAGGGTACTAACCTGATGTATATCGTCCAAAAGGATGATAATATCTTCACGAAAGAACTGAAGGATAATTCCGTTTGGAACGGCCTTAACTTTGTGAAAGAGAATCGCACCTTCGGATTGAGCAGTACTACTTGGGTGTTCGGCGGTCCGATATCCTCCAAAGTTATTGTGGATGAAGTTATAAATACATTAACGAAATGAGTGCTTTTATGAACGGGAAGAGCAGCAAAGAAGCCTCAAGCGGAATGACTTGGCGAATCATTGGAATATTTGGGGGCGGCCTTGCTGCCCTCTTTGTTCTGTCCATTCTAAGTCTAGGCTTCGGTGAAGCCAAAATCCCTGCAGCTACGGTGTTAGAGGGGCTGCTGAATCGCCAGGATGTGATGGAACATAATCTGCTCTGGGATATCCGGATGCCGCGTACGGTAATTGGCCTTTTGGCTGGGGCTGCTCTGGCTGCGGCTGGAGCATTATTGCAAACAATAACGAAGAATCCGCTCGCTTCCTCAGATACATTGGGGATTAATGCTGGAGCTTATTTTATGGTTGTTCTTGGTATGGTTACTTTTCCAGCTTTGCAGCATCAGTTCCCATTTTTGCTTGCAGTAGCAGGGGGACTGATTGCGGCATTAGCCGCCTATTTGCTGAGCGGTGGCAAGGGGGCTACACCTGTCCGTCTGGCATTATCAGGTATGATCGTGTCTATGGTTCTCGGAGCATTTACATCGGCCCTACATATTTTTAACAAGAATGAAACGCAAAACCTATTCTTATGGGGCTCAGGCTCACTGATTCAGCTAGATTGGGACGGTGTTAAGTATGCCTGGCCTTTTGTTATTCCATTGCTTATAGCGGCTATGCTCGCAGGTAGGCAATTTGATGCGCTGGAGCTTGATGAGTCCACTGCCCGCTCACTTGGGCAACGTGTTGGATTGGCACGGGGGTTAGGTCTGGGTTTATCTGTATTATTGGCTGCGGTCGTAGTCAGCGTGGTCGGTCCAATCGGATTTGTTGGTCTGGTGGCTCCTCATCTGGTTCGGCTTAGCGGTATTCGAAAGCACCACCTGCTCATTCCTGCGAGTGCGCTGTGGGGAGCACTGCTCATTACGGCAGCGGATACGCTTGCACGTATGGTTCGTAGCAATGTAGGTGAGATGCCAGTTGGGGCGGTTATGGCGATTATTGGAGCGCCTTGGCTCATTTGGCTGGTACTCACGAAGATGAAAAATATTTCTGGTTCAGGCTCTGGCCAATCATCTATGGATATAGGAGGAACAGCGCTTCGGATGCGCTTTGTTCCGACGGTGACATTCATGACCGTACTGCTCATTGTTGTTATCCTTGTGAGTCTATCACTTGGGGGGACGAGAATACCAATTAGCGATCTGCTGGGCAGTCTTTTCCACAGCGGTGATGGATCTTATTCCGTTCTGCTGAATTTACGACTTCCGCGTACACTCGTTGCGGCTGGAGGCGGTATTGCGCTTGCCATTAGCGGAGTCTTGATTCAAAGTGCTGTCCGAAATCCGCTGGCTGATGCCTCCATTATTGGTGTGACCTCAGGCGCTGGATTGGGGGCGTTAACCATATTGGTCGCTTTTCCGGCACTGACGGTATTAGCAGTCCCTATTGCAGCAATTGCGGGTGGTGCTCTAGCTGCAGCCTTTGTGTTTTTTATGGCCTGGCGTAGAGCTTTGAATCCATCCGTCCTTATTCTGCTTGGAATTGCAGTATCAGCAATTGCGTCTGCGGGAATACAGGTTATGATCGTCAAAGGCAGTTTATGGAGCAGCAGCTCTTTAATTTGGTTAACGGGCTCGACTTACGGACGAAGCTGGAGTCAATTTAATAGCTTGCTTATCTTCCTGATTGTACTCGTTCCATTGGCTTATTATTTGGGACGTAGATTCGATTTACTGGCTTTTGGGGATGAGAGTTCAACAGGTCTGGGCTTGCCCGTTCGCGGAACTCGGCTTTGGGCCATGATTATCGGTGTGATGCTTGCAGCGGGGGCCGTTGCGAGTGTAGGAACTATTGGTTTTCTCGGACTTATGGCGCCCCATGCAGTACGGATGATGATTGGGCATCACACGAGACGATCCATTGTTCTGTCAGGATTACTTGGCGGATTAATGCTAGTGATTGCAGATACACTGGGAAGAACCATTATGGCGCCGAAAGAAATTCCGTCGGGTCTAATTATAATGTTGATCGGAGCTCCGTATTTCCTATTTTTAATGTACCGGTCTCAGGTTAGAAAATTGTAAGGTTTGCAAATCTTGAAAATAACGTCATTTAAGCCCGTAAGCCTCAGCAGATGATTAGGATTCATTCGTACAGGCAATCAACGACCAAAAACACAGAGCAGCGATTCTCCCACTCCGAGGATCGCTGCTTTTTTAATTCGATATATCGATTTGTGAACAATTATTTAACTATTATTCTTAATTTTGTATATTTGAGTTTGCTAGTTTATAATTGAATCTTATGTTGTATAATTTTGGGAATAAGGAGTGGGATTATGTGAGATTCTTTGACAGAAAAGGAATACAAGATAGTAGCAAAACTATAAATAACTCTAGTGAATTAAGAATCAATATTTTTTTCTTTAGCACTTTTATTATTTTTTGTGTGATTATCCTTCGTCTTGCTGTCTTGCAATTTGTCGAAGGATCTACGCTAACTGAAACCGAAGCTAATCGGGATACGAAAATAGTGCCATTATCAGCAATGAGAGGGAATATCCTCGCAGCTGAAGGTGAGGAATTGGCCTATTCTATACCTGTTCAATCTTTATATCTCACTTTGCAAAAAGAATATACTACCACAACAACAGATAAAACGAACAAAAAAACTACATTAACAGCTGAGGCAAATAACAAATCAAAGGCACTGGCTAGCAAATTAGCAGAAGCCTTCGAAACCTATGGTGATCCTAATGATAAAAAAATAACAAAAGAAGAGATCCTTGATTCTATGGATTTATATTCTAAAAAGTCTTCTGGTTATGTGGCACGAAGAATTAAATCAGAGTTATCCAAGAAAGAAATCGCTTATTTTTTGGAGCACAAAAACGAATATCCCAATCTTGAGGTGTTAGAGGAGAGTTCTAGGCATTATGATATCGATACGGTGGCTGTACAAGCTGTTGGATATGTGAAGTTTTTTAAATCTTCTACTAGTTTAGATCTTTATAAGGATGTACTTCAGGCAATGAAAAATAATCAGAATCCTGGACTTAACTATAAAGAGGATGAGCTCGTAGGCTTTGATGGCTTGGAGCTGCAATACCAGAAGGAGCTTCGGGGACAGAATGGTTATAAGGAAGTTTCAGTAGATCCGCAGAACATGGCGGAGAAAATCGTCAGTATTGAACCGCCGGTTAAAGGGAGCAATATCTGGACTACGATAAATAAAAAAATTCAGATGAAGACTGAAGAGGCTATTAAAGATCAGATTCAGTGGTTGCATTCGCACACAGTACAGGGGGAAACACATCCCGATGCTTTAACAGGTTACGCTGTAGCCATGGAGGTCGATACAGGCAATATTATTACGATGGCGAGTATGCCTGACTATGATGCCAATTATTGGGCTACGGGTTCGATATTACCGGAGAAGTACGAACAAATCGAAAAGCATTATCAAAACGGAACGATTACTCCCTATTCATCAGGAAGATCAGGGCATAATTTCGAGTCCACGGTGCTGCTCGGCTCGACAATAAAACCATTAAGTGTACTGATTGGATTAAAAGAGGGCTTTATAAATACATCTTCTATTTATCAAGATAAAGGAATCACCTCGTTTGGTAGAGAGGGACATGAGACCTTTGTAAGGAATTCATCGAATCATGTATATAACTCTTTGTATCCTCACACGGCAATTGAAAAATCTTCAAACGTATATATGGTTGATATGATTGGGAAAAAATTGTACGACAAATATAAGTCTAAGGGTATTGATGTATGGGACACATATATGAAAGAATTCGGTCTTGGTGTTCCAACAGGTATAGGTTTACCCAGAGAATACTTGGGCGATTTGAATTATAAGGCTGAAGCGAAAGCTGGATCAGTTCAGTCTGCGCTTGTGTATGCTTCTTTTGGACAGCAAGGGCGTTACACAGTTCTTCAGCTGGCGCAATATGCAGCTACTTTAGCCAATGAAGGGCAACGAATCAAACCACAGTTGGTAAGTAAAATCACTGATTCAAATGGGAAGGTTATCAAAGCGTTCAAACGGGAAGTGCTTGATGAAGTGACTAATTTCGATAAATCCTTTTGGCGGGAAATCAAGAAAGGGATGAACAGTGACGTTAAAAGTGCCTTCGGTGATTTCCCCTATGATTTTGCTCGTAAAACAGGGACTTCACAACAAACGGATAGTAAAAAAATTAACCGGGATAACGGAGTGTTCATAGCCTTTGCACCACGTGATAATCCAAAACTTGCTGTGGCTGTAGTCATTCCTGAAGGTGGGTTCGGATCAAATAGCGCCGCACCTGTAGCTAGAAAAATTTTTGATGCTTATGATTGGGAGTATGGATTAGATGGAATTCCGAAAAAAAATATTGTTAAAAATATGAAGGAATAATCGAAAGGAGAGAGCACACCGCTCTTTCCTTTTTCTTTTTCAAAGAGGGTTGTGGAGGATGTGGGGAGAGTCTAGGTTATTTTTTTGTAACCCATAAATCATGAAACTTTTGTATAGTTAGAAGCGTCAAATGAGTAGGTAAAAAATGTATTCGTCATTCCAGGAGGGTGGATCTGTGAAGAAGTTATGGATTTCAATTTTAGTAGTTTTAGTAGTCATTCCGATGATGTTTCAATCCTCTGTGAAGGCTGCTACTCCGATCAGTATTATTATTGACGGGGTTCGATTGTCTACAGATCAAGCACCGGTGATGGTGAAAGGGCGGACGATGGTGCCGCTGCGGGCTATTTTTGAAGCCTTTAATGCCACCATCAAGTGGAATCAAAAGGCACAAACTGTAACTGCAACTAAAGCTGATACAACGATTATGTTAAAGATTGGCTCAAAGACAGCCACCATTAACAATAAGGCTGTAAATCTAGACGTGCCTGGTTTGAATCTGAAGGGGAGAACGATGGTCCCAACAAGGTTCGTCAGTGAAGCACTGGGCCATAAAGTGGGATGGAACCCCAAGACGCAAGTTGTAACTATAACGACTTCATCCTCGAACGTTGGAAATGCAGGCCCCGTAACCAACGTAGTAGCGCAGGATGTGAGTGATTTCGGTGATGGTCGTGATCTTCAGGTTAGCTTCACTCGAGCGGCAAATGAGTCACTAGTGGATCATTACCGTGTTCTGATTGTTAAATCAGGGAATATTCTCAACCTATCGTCTGCACAAACGATAGCCTCTTACAATTATTCTACTATATTACCAACAGCTACTAATCCTTCGATTAAATTGACGTCTGCTTCGAGAACTGTTGATGGTGATTTAATTAAGAGTAATCAAGCGTATGTGGCTTATGTCTTAACGGTTGGCAAAGGAAGTAATACCAGTACACTTTCTAGTGGGTCTTCCACTATGACACTAGTGAATAAGACTGTCGTAGCAATAAATAATGTACAAGTAAAAGATATAAGTGATTATGGAGATGGAAGAGATCTATCGGTTAGCTTCAATAAGCTGTCAGATGAGTCGAAGATAAGCTCTTATCGGATATTTGTTGTCAAAGCTACTAATTATTCAAATTTTAATTTAGCGACAGCAAATAATGTGTCCAGTGCTAATTACACGCTGGTCAGCAAGACGGGTAATAATATTACCCAAGTTCTATCTTCAGGAGCCAGAGATGTGGACGGAGCTCTTGTTAAAACAGGCGTGAGCTATAGAGTGTTTGTCATGGCGATTGATAGCAGCAATGCAGCAGCGAATCATGTGTTGTCTTCTGTCTCATCTGCAATAACGCTGTCCAACATAGGGGTCTCTAACTTAAGTGTTAGCGACGTTAACAATTATAATGATGGCCGAGATTTGAGAGTGTCATTTACTCATGCGACGGACGAAACCTATATCAGCCAGTACCGAATCATGGTAGTTCCGACGTCATATTACAGTAGCTTTAGTTTAGCCGAAGCCAATAATGTATCAAATAGCTACTATACAGCGGTGAGTACAAATGGTACTACAACCAATCAAGTATTGAACTCGTCAACCAGAGATGTACGTGGAGCTTTGATAAAGAATGGAGTCAATTATAAAGTATATATCTTATCTATTGGAAGCGGCAGTAATACAGGAGGCAATGTGCTTTCGTCACCTTCATCGGTCATTACGTTGTTGAATGATACCAGTGTGAGTACCATATCAAACTTGAGTGTCAGTGACGTTAACGACTATGGTGATGGCCGAGATCTGAGAGTGTCCTTCACTCATCCGACGGACGAAACCTATATTAGCCAGTATCGAATTATGGTAGTACCAACATCCTATTACAGTAGCTTTAGTTTAGCTGAAGCGAATAATGTATCAAGTAGCAATTATACATCGGTGAGTACATCCGGGTCTTCTACCAGTCAAGTAATGAATTCGTCAACCAGAGACGTTCTCGGAGCTTCGATAAAGAATGGAACTAGCTATAGAGTGTATGTGTTAACCATCGGAAGCGGGATCTATTGGGATTCGAATGTGCTCTCTTCCGCTTCATCGGTCATAACATTGTTGAATGATTCTAGTGTAAAAGCCGTTACAAACTTGAGTGTTAGCGATGTAAATGACTATGGCGATGGCCGAGATTTGAAGGTATCGTTTAGCCATGCCACAGATGAAACGTACATTAACCAATACCGAATTATGGTGGTACCTACGTCATATTACAGTAGCTTTAGCCTGTCTGATGCTAATAATGTATCAAGTGCTAATTACACCTCGGTAAGTACATCAGGCAACAGTACCAGTCAAGTATTAGATTCTTCCGCCAGAGACGTACGTGGCAATTTGATAAAGGCTGGAACCAGCTATAAAGTGTATGTGTTAGCTGTGGGTGGTAGTAATTATTCAGGTTCCAATGCATTATCCGGGGAGTCTTCGGTCATTACGTTGTCAACAACCAAGAGCCCAGTGATCTCTGTAACCAATGTAACGTATAAAGAGGACAATGGTAGAATCCTGATCAGTTTCGTCAAATCAGCCAATGAATCCAATATTTCAGAATATCGAGTATTGGTGGTTCCATCTAAACAAGGGTTTGGTTCTGCGGATGCTATTGAGGTGAGATCCTCGTATTATACGTCTGTAACCCCTAACGGGACGAATCCTTCAATATTCACTGCGACAAGGGATGTTAACGGTGATTCAATTGTTAAAGGTGTCAAATATAAAGTGTATGTTCTTGCTGTAGCCAATAATAGCGGTGTACAGAATGGTGGTCTTTCAAATTCAACAGAAGAGTTTGAAATATAATCGAAATAAAGTTATTGTAAACATTTCAAGTTGACACCCTGTGTGATTTATCATATTATAATCCGTGTTGCTATAAGTAAATAAACCAAACTCTATCCAGTGGATGGAGTGGCGGAATTTTGTCAAAGATGTATTCTTTGGTTTCAGTCGCCCCTTGTCATTTCGATGACAAGGGGCTTTATTATGTGATTTGGACGGTTCAATAGGACGGTTCAATAGGACGGTTCAATAGGACGGTTCAACAGAAAGGAAAGAAGATTACGATGAATATGAAGTTACTCAAATATGCTTTACTAGTATTTATAGGAGCATGTAGTTATGGATCGCTTTCCACGATCGTTAAGCTTGGGATGAATGATGGATTTAGAATGCAGCAACTGGTCGGGGCGCAATACTTTTTTGGATGGTGCATGCTGCTCTTGTTAGTTGTATTATTTTCCCGAATAAAACTCGGGTTAAAGGTAGGCGCTTCGTTATTAGGCGCGGGGATTACCATTAGCATGACGGGTATTTTCTATGGGTTTGCCGTTGAACAATTACCTGCTTCGATTGCGATCGTTCTCTTATTCCAATTTACTTGGATTGGTGTGATTCTGGAGGCTATTGTAGATAGAAAATGGCCTAGTCGAGAGAAAATAATTTCGATGGTTATCCTTCTGATAGGAACAATACTAGCTGGGGGGATTCTAGAACCAAGTGTAGGTGAAATGACTACGAGTGGTATTGTTTTCGGTTTGATGTCTGCGGTATCGTTTGCCTTTTATATTTTTGTCAGCGGAAGAGTGGCTACCCAGGTACCTGCTGTGAATAAAAGCTTGTATATGACTACAAGTGCAATGATTATTATTATGGTTGTTTTTTCGCCTTCCTTTATTTACGACGGAGCGCTTACAGATGGACTTTGGAAGTATGGTCTTCCTTTAGGGTTGCTTGGTATAGTTATTCCTGTACTGTTCTTTTCTATTGGTGTTCCGAAACTGGGTTCAGGTCTGGGAACGATTCTAGGTGCGGCGGAGTTGCCGGCAGCTGTTGTAGCCTCCGTGTTAGTCCTGCAAGAAGAAGTGTCTTTGCTTCGGTGGGTTGGAATTCTTGTCGTACTGATCGGAATCGCGGCACCTCAAATCATACCGATACGAACAGGGGAAAAGTCACCCAAACCATCCTCTAAACCATCACTCCGTAAGGTAGAACTGTAAACTGTAATCTGCAAAATGGCATCGAGGTTTGATCAGGTCCTTATAGGATGAGTTCATTCTTCGGTGCTTTTTTTGAAATATAAGAATTTATATCGCCGAAGGCGTTTATGCTTGTACATAAAAAAAGATTGGTGTTAATTTTTCTGGTATGACGAATCATTGTCTATTATATAGTGGTGCTATTCTATTTAATGGAGATGACTACTGATGAAGAGAAATGACTATGACTATTTTAAATCTTTGCATAATCAAGAGAAACCGCTAATGCTATATAACTGCTGGGATGTAGCTTCGGCTAAAGCGATAGAAAAAGCGGGTTCAAAGGCTATTGCCACAAGTAGCTTCGCAATGGCGGAAGCATGGGGTTATTCGGATGGTGAACAGCTCTCATTTGAGCAGCTGCTGTGGTCTATTTCGGCTGGAGCAGATGGAATTTTTATACCGGGGCTGACGGATCGAAATTTGATAGAACAATTTGTGCAAAAGTCGCCATTGCCTGTAAATGTTATGGTGATGGATGGTATGGTTTCAAATGCTGAGTTGCAGGAGCTTGGGGTAAAAAGAATTAGCTACGGTCCGTATAGTTACTTTCAAGCACAACATAATCTTCAAGAGAGTGCTCGAACCATTCTGCAGTCGAACATTATTTAGAAATGAGCTAACGATACTATGATCACTAATACACAGCAAATCGATAAATATTATGAGATGTTAGTCGAAAAAAACTCCAATTATGAAGGTGTATTTTTTGTCGGCGTAAAAACAACAGGCATTATGTGTAGACCAACTTGCCCGGCTAAAAAGCCATATAAAGAAAATTGCGAGTTTTTCGCAACAGCCAAAGAAGCTTTGTTAGCGTCTTATAGACCTTGTAAAAGATGCCAGCCTTTATCTAATCCGACGAAAATGTCCTCAGAAGTAAAGCTTCTTGTCGAAGCTATTGAGCGTAATCCGGAAAGAAAATGGACCGATAAAGATTTTGATGAGCTATCGATAAGTGCAAATACAGCACGCCGACAATTTAAGAAGCAATTCGGAATGACGTTTATTGAATATGCACGTTCTAGACGTTTAGGGCTGGCCTTCAAACATATCAGGAATGGGGATTCTATCATTAACGCACAACTGGACAGCGGGTACGATTCGAGTAATGGGTTTAGAGATGCTTTTTCACGAACGATGGGCACTGTCCCGAATCACTCCAAGCAGATTACAGTGCTGCACTGTACCTGGATCGAAACGATATTAGGTTCTATGCTTGCGATCGCAGATGAAGAGCACCTTTTACTGCTGGAGTTTGTGGATCGAAAGGGACTTGAGAACGAAATTAAGAAATTACGCACCCGCTTGAATGCAACTATATTGCCTGAAAAAGTTCCTGTGCTAGAGCAAATTGAAGAGGAATTAAGTCTTTATTTCGAAGGGGAACTAGCGGAATTCAAAACACCGATTCGTTATTTAGGCTCAGACTTTCAACAACAGGTATGGAATGAACTTCGAAGAATCCCTGTAGGCCAGACGGTCTCTTACAAGGAGCTTGCAGAGAATATAAATAACCCTTCGGCTTGTCGTGCTGTAGCAAGAGCTAATGGAGCCAATCAATTATCAATCTTGGTTCCGTGTCATCGAGTGATCAATAGTAACGGTGAATTAGGGGGCTATGGCGGCGGCATTGCAAGAAAAGAATGGTTAATCAATCATGAGAACAACCTTAGTTCGTAGATAGCTACTCAACTAAAAATATACTAAATTCGATGTGTCTGAATGTCTGGATACATCGTTTTTTTGTTGTTTTTTTAAGTAAGAAAAGCACTAGTTCAAGCAAAAGAAGGAAAATTCATGAATTCACAACAATATCCAATTGTGATAGCATAATATATATTTTCATAAGAAAGTACAGCCTATCTTAAGGAGATTGGAGCGAACATCATGCTGAAGGTTCTGATCGTGGATGATGAGAATCATGTTAGGTCATGCGGAGAGTGAAGCCCCAGGGATGAAATATTTAGCTGAAATCCTGGCAGAGAGATACCCAATGATTCCTACCTATTTCATTGCTGAACAACCGATCTATCAGCTGGTTTAATCCGTCGAAATCGAAATGAAGAATAAATTTGCATATTATGGAGAAAATGATTGGAAACTAGGTCACTGAGAAAGGAGTGTTTCAATGGAAATTCCTTTGGAGGCTGATGAAGTGTTAAGTCGTATCAAAAAGCTTCAAACCGACGGAAGCTCGATCAGCAAAAAACAAGTGAAGCAAAACGATCCTGATCTTATGAGAAGTGCGCTGTTCTTTTTTCCGAGCTGGGAGCATGCATTGAAAAACGCCGATCTGTTGTAGCCGTATGATTGTATAAAGAAGCCGAGTGGTTCAGGGATTGATCTCTGATGACCGCTCGGCTTTTTCTTCAATAAACCGAGTAAACAAGAGCAATAGAAAGAGAAAACGAAGTGTATGCTCAATTTGAAATGAAAAGCATGGCTTTCAACATTATTTTGCCCAGGGCTCAACTTTACAAGAAACCTTACACGGAGTATGATTCATCACATAACTGACAATTACATAAGAAGTCCGCTTAATTTCCGTTAAGGAGAGCGGGGGAACCAACAACTGGGAATCGATGTAACAGTCGATACTAGTTATGGGGTGAATCCTGTTACAGGTGCCATAGTAGTGCATCCATACAGGTAGGGCAACTCTCACTGCCCGAATCCGACAGCTAACCTCGTAAGCGTATGGAGAGAGGATGAATGGCGTATTTGATGATGAATAGCCACAGAGAATCCCTCTGTGGTTTTTTGCTGCGTTCATAAGCACATATAGATGTAGAACCTACCAATGAAAGAGGTGTTAACTTTGCCTATTGCTAAACTGAATGGAACTTCGCTCTATTACGAAATCATTGGAACAGGGACTCCGGTTGTGTTTATCCATGGACATGGATTAACACATAGTATGTTCAAGCCACAATTGGAGTATTTTTCTGATAAATATAAAGTGATTCTGTGCGATTTACGGGGAAATGGCAAATCAGGTGAATTGCTGCAGGCCCCAAACGAGATTATTGAAACCCAATGCCTAGATATAATTATGCTACTGAATGATTTGGGCATTTGTGAGGCTGTTTTTGTCGGGAGCGCCTATGGGGGGCTCGTCGTTCAACATATTGCGAAACAATATCCGGAGCGGGTAAAAGCGATTGTTGTCGCGGATAGCTTCTGTAGAAGTCAGGCGTCAACGATAGTCGGTAAAATCCAGCTTATGGCTGCATATTGTAGTTGGTTAATGTATTACGCCCCAAGTGAGCTTGTACTGCCTTCGATTCGTATGATGTATCGGGAACGCTGGAACCTAGCCTATAACGAGATTAGGAGAGGACTTCTCGACAAACGTCCACGGGAATTGTATCGGCAAAGGCTGGCAACGAGCCATGTGGATTACACTAGATGCTTAAAGTCTTTTAAACGTCCTGCGTTATGTATTGTCGGTGACTTTAGTGAATTTGGAGTCAACTGTATGAAGGATATGGTGTCTCAGCTGCCACATGCTCAGTTAGCGATCATTCCTAACGCATTAGATCCTAGCAATCTGTGTCAGCCGGAGAAATTCAATGCTATTCTTCAGCGGTTTTTGGAGAAACATCAGGAAACTCAACAGATCAGTTGATCTTAGTATAGGAAGCATCGGAGAGTGTGCATAAACCTCTTCGGTGACATTATTTGGAGGGTTGGCGTTTAAGTGAGAAAAGAGGGCGTCCCATAGCCGGGGAGTATGAACTGGCTGCGGGGCTTTCTTCTGTCTAGAATTATAGAGAGATTTTCCCTAAAATGCTGGATACAGACTAAAGGCTGGCTCAAAGTAGCGGATTCTACGAATGAGCCAGCCTTTAGCATATTATGATTAGCAAGAAAACCACTCATAACATCTTCTCAAAGAACAGTATAATAAAATCCAATCGGTAGCTTTGTATTTTGTACAATGCTGTCTACTGATGTAAGATTAAAGATAATCGACATTAACTATCTAAAGGAGCTGAGTCATGATGTCTCAAGCCGAAACTATAAAATTGACTTCATTATCTTCAAAAGGAGGCTGCGGCTGCAAAATCGGTCCCGCTGATCTCATGCAGGTCATTCGCAGTCTGCCACCAACCGTTCCTAACCCGGATCTGCTTGTAGGTCTGGATACCAGTGATGATGCTGGTGTGTATCGTTTAAGTGATGAACTCGCGTTAGTGCAAACTGTTGATTTTTTCACGCCTATCGTGGACGATCCTTATTCTTTTGGGCAAATTGCAGCAGCCAATGCATTAAGTGATATTTATGCGATGGGTGGTAAGCCGCTTACGGTGCTAAATATTGTGGCCTTCCCTATTTCTGTTCTGGACAAAAGCATTCTTGGCGACATTTTGCGCGGTGCTGCGGATAAAGTGCAGGAAGCAGGAGCAACGCTTGTGGGCGGACATTCCATCGACGATAAAGAGCCTAAATTCGGTTTGGCCGTTACGGGCCTTGTGCATCCGGACAAAGTAAGAACGAATGCAGGTGCGCAGGTGGGAGACAAACTGATATTAACGAAGCCTATCGGTGTAGGAATCTTAACAACATCTATTAAAAAGGATCAGCTATCCCCTGAAGAAACTACACGACTTACGACTGTCATGTCTACTCTGAATAAAAAAGCGGCTGAAATCATGGAACCGTATGATGTGCACGCTTGTACAGACGTTACTGGATTTGGGCTGCTGGGACATGCCTCAGAA
The DNA here is from genome assembly GCF_001012825.1 of Paenibacillus etheri. GTDB lineage: Bacteria > Bacillota > Bacilli > Paenibacillales > Paenibacillaceae > Paenibacillus_AQ > Paenibacillus_AQ etheri. The sequence goes on along the minus strand of NZ_LCZJ02000033.1, from coordinate 638,098 downwards.
ATGGCCAAGGGGAGCAAACACGGACTGATTATTCGTCAAGGCGATGTACCGATGCTGCCAAGAGTAAGAGAGCTTGCGGAACAGGGATTTGTTCCAGGAGGCACTAAGAATAACTTTGCTCATTTGGAGGGCAGCATTCTTTATCCGGAAGAGATGGACCAACTGAGCCGTTATATTCTGTGTGACGCTGTGACTTCTGGCGGACTGCTGATCTCTGTGGCCCCTGAACAAAGCGAAGATTTGCTGAAAGAGTTAGTAGATGCAGGTGTAGAAGCGGCATTGATCGGAGAGGTAACAGAAGAACATCCGGGTCAGATTGCAGTTATAGCTGCGCAATAACGATGGAGTCAGCTTAGAGGCAACCTAAAAAGTTAGCCACCAGAGGAGAGAGCGCATTGTTTCAGGATATTACACTGGAAGAGCTAAGAGTGTTAAAGAATAAGAAGCAGATCACCGTTATCGACGTTCGATCTCCTTCTGAATATAAAGATGCAACGCTGCCGGATAGCTTGAATATTCCCTTTTTTGATGATGAGGAACGGGCTGAAGTAGGTACGTTATATAAACAGACAAGTGTGCAGGCTGCGAAAGAACGCGGTTTGGAGATTGCTGCGGCGAAGCTGCCGTCCTTTGTTAAAGAGTTTGCTGCGATTCAAGGCGACAAGGCTGTATTCTGCTGGAGGGGAGGTATGCGCAGCCGTACTACGGCTACCGTACTTTCTTTAATGGACATTCACACTTATCGACTGATTGGCGGCTATAAAGCTTACCGTAAATGGGTACTCGACGAACTGGAATCCTATGCATTCAAGGCGAAGCCTTATGTGATTCACGGAAATACGGGGACAGGCAAAACAAACCTGCTGCACCGCCTGAAAGCACAAGGCTATCCTGTTCTGGATTTGGAAGGGATGGCGGGTCACCGCGGCTCTATTTTTGGCGAGATTGGACTTCATGCGAACAATCAGAAAACGTTCGATAGTCTTCTTTTAGAGGAATTAATTAAGCTTGGGGATTCTCCTTATGTACTGTTTGAAGCGGAGAGCAAAAAGATTGGGAAGATTGTAATGCCCCCATTCATGGCCGAGCAGAAAGAGATCGGAACACAGATTTGGATCGAGATGCCATTGGATGCCAGAGTGCAGCAAATCCTTGAGGACTATCAGCCAGAAGCGTACAAGGATCAGTGTATTTCAGCTTTTCGGAGTATTAAATCCCGAATTCATATCCCCATTGCGGCAGAAATCGAGCGATGCTTGCAAGCTGATTTGTTCGGTGAGGCTGTAGCGCTATTGTTAGAATACTACTATGATCCTAAATATGATTACACGTCTACTCAGTATGAAGGCATTGAGAGAGTTACCTTTAAGGTGAACAATTTGGAGGAAGCGGAGGCTGCGGTGCGCTCTTTTTTGAAAAATCAGGAAGTATAAGCTTTATGTATCGTAATGTAAGAGGGGTTTAGAGGAGGCTCGGCGTAACAAATGATCTATTTAGACTATAACGCTACAACACCCGTAGATAAGGAAGTAGCAGAGGTTATGATTCCCTATCTTTATGGTCATTTTGGGAATCCTTCAAGCAGTCATTCTTTGGGGCGAGAAGCTAAACTCGGAATCGAGCGAGCAAGAACACAGGTGGCTAATTTCCTGAATTGTACGCTGGGCGAGATACTTTTTACAAGCGGGGGTAGCGAATCGAATAATACCGTCATCAAGGGAGTCGCCCAAACGTATCGACATAAAGGAAATCACATTATCCTGTCTGCTGTGGAGCATCCTGCGGTTATTAAACCGTGTCAGTATCTGGAGCAGTTAGGTTATACGATTACTTATGTATCTGTTGACGCGTATGGTATGGTGCAGGTAGACGATGTGAAAAAGCATCTTACAGATCAAACCATACTAGTCTCCATTATGCATTCAAACAACGAAACGGGCACGATCCAGCCGATCAAAGAAATAGCCGAGGTCTGCCATGAACGGGGTGTTCTTGTACATACCGATGCTTCGCAGTCCGCTGGAAAAGTAGAGCTCGATGTGGCTGAGTTAGGGGTGGATTTTCTAACGCTGGCAGGTCATAAATTGTATGCGCCAAAAGGGATTGGAGCACTGTATATCCGTGAGGGCCTTCACATCGAACCATTAATTCACGGAGCGGGGCATGAGAAGGGAAGACGAGCCGGAACCGAAAATACTCCTTATATTATTGGATTAGGAAAAGCCTGTGAGCTTGCTTCGGACTCCGCTTCCAGAGAGCGTGTGAAAGAAATTGCAGATTATTTCTATGATAGATTGCAGGAGGCTTTTGGCGACAGGATTCACCTGAACGGTCATAGGCATAAGCGATTGCCTAACACACTTAACGTTAGTTTTATTGGAGCGGTAGGTCATGAAGTGATTGCTTCGCTAGAAGATGTGGCTGCCTCAACAGGCTCAGCTTGTCATTCTGGAGAAACATTAATATCGCCTGTTTTAAAAGCTATGAACGTCTCGGCAAGTATTGGGCAGGGAGCAGTTCGTTTTAGTGTGGGACGATATACGACTATGACAGAGATCGATGAGGTTATCGGTAAGTTAAAAGAGTATTTTCCGAAAGATTAAGAAATTGGAATCGCATATTTTAACAAAGCATCTGTCACTCTTTTAGTAGGAAAGGCAGATGCTTTTGTATTATTAGTGATTATACGATAGTAAAGCCAGCACTTGCATAACCAGTGACCGTATTTACAAGGGTAAGACCTGTAGCAGTGGCTGAGAATACCATAAGAAGACGTGTCTGAGGTGTTACGGTGAAATTGATATCATTCGTAATTCCGCTGACAAAAGTTCCTAGATTAACTGTGCCCGAGATAGTTGGCAGTGGTACTATGGCCCCTGGAACAGGAGTGAATGCATTATTTGGTACAGTAGATTGGAATAATTGTGCCGTCACAGTTACGGAAGTACCAAGAAGTGATAAAGCAACAGTATTACTGAAGTATGCAGCAATAGATGTTATCACTCCTGAACGAGGAACGGACATTGCAAAATTGATAAGAGGCCCAAGGACAGTACCTGTCAAATCTATATTTCCGCCAACAAGAGAAATACCTGTGGCTGAACTTCCGAAGCCAATAAGGCTTGTTGTTCCAACCAAACCACCTAAAATCGTGGTCATAATAATAGGTCCTCCAGATGCAAGCGGAATGATTGCGCCCTCACCGGTTGCACCAGTAACGCCAGTAACTCCGGTAGCGCCTGTCGCTCCAGCCAGCCCGGCAGTACCTGTAGCGCCTGTCGGTCCAGCCAGCCCGGCAGTACCTGTCGCACCTGTCGGTCCAGCCAGTCCGGCAGTACCTGTAGCGCCTGTCCCACCAACACCATATTCTCCTGGAGGACCTGGAGGACCTTGAAGACCTTGAAGACCCTGAGGACCCTGCGCCCCTTGAGGACCCTGCGCCCCTTGAGGACCTTGAGGTCCTTGCGCTCCAGTCGCACCCGTTGCTCCACCAGCAATTAGTAAATAATCTGATGAACTACCTGGGATTCCTATAGGGCCAGCAACAGTAGCTATATAGGTACTGCCATTAAAGGTTACTACTTGACCCGCTGGATAAAAAGGGCTTTGTGCTGGATTAAAGACTACAATACCTTGTAGCCCTGCACCAGTGGATCCTTGAGGACCCTGTGGTCCTTGAAGCCCTTGAGGCCCTTGCGGACCCTGAGGTCCAGTCGCACCCTTAATAGGCAAGCCAAGTGCTTGTGAAATAGAAGCTTGAATATGCCTGATCTGAATAACCAGCTGATCTTTGCAATGAGGGTCAATCTTTGTGGCAAGAACAAAAGACAATAACCCCGCTAACAGCTGTTGAAGATTGGTACCCACGCTCACGACGGAGAAGGGTCTGACTTCAGTTGATACAATGGTTATTTCTACTACAGAAAGAAGCTCTTTTCTAAAAGGGCTGCAGATCTTAGCGTCATGCAAGAATTCCATGAGTTCTCTTAATACTCTTTGAAGATTGGCAATATGAAGTGTTGTGGGATTCGTAAGTGCGGGAGGTAACACTGCAGCGAGCTCAGTGACTATTTTTAATAGAGTATTACACTCCCTTTTTCTAACAGGACTGCTTATTCTTCCTTGCTTGTTTAGGATAGCGTCACCTTTGAATGGTCTATGCGACATGCTTCTGTATCTCCTCCTTGAGCTTCTCCTCTTCATTCCTTTAAAAATTGGGAGCCTGCCCAATCAGCATATTCTGAGAAGCGGAAGTTGTTACATAGTCACGTTGAAAGTCAGTATATATAAACCATATTAACAAGGCAGGCCCCCGCAAATTACCGGTAGCCTGCCTTATTGATAGATTAGTTAAGTAGTATCGCTCTTTATAAGAGTAGATTAGTTATCCGTCCGAACTCTCGCTCAGCCTTTAGTTCTATGAACGGGTATTAGAGCGTCGGTATTCTATGGGCGTGATGCTGAAGTTGCGCTTGAACATACGATGGAGGTAAGAACTGCTGGTGAAACCAGTCATGTCAGCAATATCCGAAACGGATAGATCGCTCCCTGTCAGAAGGCGGCACACTTCCTGCATCCGTACATCCATAATGACATCCACAATGGCTGTCATTGTCTGCTGCTTATAAAGACGGCTGACATATATTGGAGACAGGTTAAGTTCATCGGCAATCTGGTTCAGGCTCAGGCTGGGGTTCATGTAAGATTGATTGATTTTTTGGTTAATTTGACGGATCAGATCACTTTGCTTTGAGCTACGCTTATCAGCTTGTAATTCCTGAATATTATTAAAGAGGTTATAAAAAGCTTCCTCAAGCTCCTCCATCGTCTCGTAATTTTCAAGTAAAGGCATCTTGAGCATGTCATCCACAGCTGTAGAGCTGAGCTTTTTGATATTATCGATGATTCTCTTAATCGTTAGCGTCACCCTGGATAGCGTTAGTTCTAGGACATGATAGGGATAATGCTCCATTTCGCGCATGATTCCGGAGAAATAGCTACGGGCCTCGTCTGGCCTACCACTCGTAAGAGCATCGACCAGCTTCTTCTCGCTGTCAGCCGGATAAGAGTAGAGGTTATGCTGTAATTCACTAATCTTCTCAGCGTTAATCAGGCATCCATGTCCATAAAAAAGTCTATGCTTAGAAGCTTCTTTGCCCTGACTGTAGATTTGGTTCAGTAGTTCCGGATTATCACTAACGGGACTGTACACGAGCGACAGTCCGATCTTTAGATAATCGCAGCAAGCCACACGGATTTGTCGCAGCAGCACCTCGATCAATTCCGTATCGAGAGGTTCAGCGGACGTTATACTGCTAAGTAGCATAACTACACTATCGTCGTTCATATCTACACTTTCCACCTGATAAGTCTGACTACATATTTCCGAGGCAATATTCATGATGGCGAACTTGTATGGCAGTAGATAAGAACCTCGCTCTTGTCGCAGGGTAGTGTATTCATCAATACGGAGCAATACAAGCCGATAGCCTTCGTTTAAGCTGATGGCAATACTTAGTTGCTCAAAATCACTAGACCGGCTGCTGTGGGGGGCTTTTATACCAAGAACAAGATTACGTAATGAATTCTGTCTGATCGTAAACATGCTGTTGCGCTTGTCAGCTTCAAGGCTATTCATTCGGCTTACGATGGAATCAATAGGAATGTAGAGGCGTTTGGACAGCATTCTAGAAATGATAATTCCGAATATTAAAATAATCAAAGAAATCAGTAGTGTTGTATTACGGATTTGGTTGGTCTGTTCTGTGATCACATGATATGGAGTAATACGAACATACTGCCAACCAAGAGAATCTGGTGAAGTATAGGACACTAGTGATTTCTGGCCTTTAAAAGGAGCTGTGAAATAACCTGCGGAGCGAGCTTTAACTTTATGCTCTATCCAGCTGCTTTCATCCCCCGATAGCTTCTCCAATGTCAGCTTGTCTCCCGATAGAAACCGATCTTGGTCATCTAGAAGGTAAGTCTTACCACTACCGAAAGTATTGCTATTAGCCAGCTCCTTGTTTATCCACGCCGCTGATATATTAACGATAACTGCAGAATTGATGGAGCGGTCCCAATTGATTGCATCATAGCAAAGATAAGTATAGACGGCGACAGCTTCTGATTTGGGTTCCCCGATGGAATAGGTGCGCGGGATTGGAGTAAATGTCTTGTAATCCTGATAATGATTCAACATCTGTATGATTTCAGTGTCCTCTAATTCTTGTGTGTTGTACACACCGCTCTGCCCTTGCGCAGCTGAGATATATACAGTGTCATTATTCGGATTATAAACATAGATGGATTCAATGTACGGCATCGAGTTCAGATAGTTGCCGAGATCTGACATTGCAGCCGTAACCTCAAAAATGGAAGGTTTGTTGTAGAACAACAGGTGTGAGATAGTAGAGGTTCTGTACAGCTGAAATGAAAGCGTTTGAGCAACTTCAGCCAGGTTGACTACTTTTTTGCCAGTCTGAGTCAAATCTCTTAGATCGGAGCGAAAGGTCTGTGTCTTCTCGACGCCGATGTAGTATGTATAGTAAATAAAAGTAGAGACAAGAAGAGTTAACGAAATACACAGTGTAATTGTTGTTAGCAGCTTGCCATACAGCAGTCTTTTTCTCCGTATATCATTATTCTTCATAATGGCCCTCCCCCCGATATTCATGAGTCTCATTAGATAAGACTCTGGATGAACTTTAGATATGTAGCCTCCTTATTATAAGTGCCCTAGAGTGAACAGAACAGTGGAGTAACACTAGAATGTTGAATTTTACCAATACATAGGAGTGAATAAACTAAATATTTGTGCACATATCATCATTTTTTTTCGGGATATTCGTTTGCGCTCCCCTATGTACATTGGCATTAACACGATTAATCACTTCTACATAAACATTCCAAATGTTCAACTGTAGGTTCTCCAGTTTGTGCAGGAAAGCTATGAAGCTTCACTTCTATGTTCGAGAGAATCGCCCTATAGTGGAATTATGAAGCTTTTACATTAAAGGGAGTGAGAGACCTTGAGCCAAACCTCATCCAAAGGAAACTCAACCGTCGAACTTGGCATCCAGGCCGATGGAAGAGCACGCTTACGGACGACAAGGAAGAAGAAGGGACTTATTAATGAACTGTTGCACAATCGGGTGATGTTCCTGATGCTGTTGCCCACCTTGATCTTTTTCTTGGTGAATTCCTATTTTCCAATGGTAGGTATTTATTATGCGTTCACTCAATTTGACTTCAACAGCAGTATGTTTAATTCCAAGTTCGTCGGCTTGCAGAATTTCGAGTTTCTCTGGAGATCCGGCACACTGGTGAAGCTGACGATGAACACGATAGGTTATAACATCGCTTTTATTGTCCTTGGGAATGTGCTGGCGATTGCTTGTGCGATCCTCTTAAGTGAACTGAATGGGAAATGGTTTAAAAAGATTAGCCAATCGGTGATGTTTCTGCCATACTTCGTATCCTTCGTCATTCTAAGTGTTATTGTCTACAACCTATTCAACTATGACAGCGGTTTCTTGAATACAATGCTTACGCAATTTGGGCTCGATCCGGTGGACGTTTACAGCAAACCCTGGGCTTGGATCTTTCTAATTATTATCTTCTATCTATGGAAGAATCTCGGCTACAGCATGGTCATCTATCTGGCGGCGATTACGGGCATCAGTGATGAATATTATGAAGCGGCTAAGATCGATGGCGCTAATATTTTTCAACGGATCTGGTATATTACGGTGCCGATGCTGAAATCAACTTTTGTGGTGCTGTTGCTCTTTGCGCTCGGCAGTATTATGAAGGGGCAATTTGATCTGTTTTATCAATTAATAGGTAATAACGGACTACTCTACAATACGACGGATATTCTCGATACTTATGTCTATCGTTCTCTTAAAGTAACATTTGATGTGGGGATGGCTACTGCTGCCGGGGTCTATCAATCCTTGTTCGGCTTTGTCCTCATCATGACGGTCAACTATATTATTCGCAAAATAAACGATGACTACGCCCTGTTCTAGGAGGATAAGACATGCAAATTCAAAAGGATAAATATACACGGATGCTTCATTCGATCGCCTATGTGGTCATCATTGGACTGTCGGTTGCTTGCCTGCTGCCTTTTCTACTGATTATATCCGCATCATTAACTAGCAATGAATCCATTATCCGGGATGGCTATCATCTGATTCCGAAGCAGTTCTCCCTTGAGGGGTACAAGACGGTATTCATCTTCCCGGATGAAGTGCTGCGTGCTTACACGGTCACCATTATCTCCACAGTGGTTGGGACCACATTAGGGCTCTTCTTTATGACGATGGCCGGTTACGTACTGGCCCGCAAGGATTTCAAATACCGTAATACCTTCTCCTTCTATATATACTTTACGACTTTGTTTGGTGGGGGACTTGTTCCGTGGTACATCATGATTACCAAGTATCTCGGCTTGCTGGATTCCTATGCTGTACTAGTGCTGCCAGGATTGATGACACCCTTCTTGATTATTCTAATGAAGAACTTCATTAAATCAGCAGTCCCCGAGGAGTTGTTCGATTCCGGAAAAATTGACGGGGCCGGTGATTTCAGAATCTACTGGCAGATTGTGCTCAAGCTCTCCATGCCGGGGATCGCTACAGTCGGCTTGTTCCTTGCACTGTATTACTGGAATGACTGGTTCACATCTTCACTGTTCATCAATGATACCCATAAATATCAACTGCAGTTCTATCTCTACAATGTTATCAATTCAGCGCAGTTCATTGCACAGATGGGTGCTGGAACTGGGGTATCGCTGGCTACGGAAGTCCCTGGTGAGTCTACCAAAATGGCGATGGCGATTGTTGTGACAGGACCAATTCTATTTCTGTACCCGTTCGTTCAGCGTTATTTTGTCAAAGGGCTGACCATCGGAGCTGTAAAAGGTTAGAACCGCAACCTTGCCCCTACCCAGGCTTAGGTATAGTCGGCTAACATAGAAGCATAGTGAAAAGGGAGGATTCAGATGAACAAATTACGAGGCAAAAGCATGTCTATTCTGCTTACGTCAGTACTGAGCTTGACTCTGCTGGCGGGCTGTGGGGGGAATTCCAATTCTGCGAACAAGGAGAATGCAGCAGTAAAAGAGAGCAATAAAAGCGGGAATACAGCTCAGAGTACCAACGCTGGGATAGAGGAGAAAAAAGGGCTGGATACATCTAAGAAGGTTGAACTGCAATTCTATATGTTGGGCGATGCACCGAAGGATCTTTCGAGCGTTGAAGCGGAAATTAACAAGATGGCTGAAGAGGATCTGAATGCTACCGTTAAATTCAACTATACAACTTGGACAGATTGGGATCAGAAGTACAAATTGCTGCTGTCCTCTGGTCAATCGATTGATTTGATCTACACTGCGGACTGGACACAGTATCAAGCTTACGCTAAAAAAGGAGCTTTTTTGGCTATCGATGATCTGCTGCCGACGGCTGCCCCAAAGCTCCAGCAATTTGTGCCGCAGGATATGTGGGATGCCGTTAAGATTAATGGTAAGATTTATACCGTACCCGCGACTTATAAGGAATATGTAACGAATGGTTTCGTATGGCGTGAGGATCTGCGCAAGAAATATAATCTGCCTCAGCCGACAGATTTGGCCAGTTATGAAGCTTATATGGAAGGGATAAAGAAGAATGAACCGAAGATGTTGCCGGTATCTCTTAACAGTAATGTGAGAGAGAATCTGCATGATGCCTACACTTCACTTAACGCGATGGTCGGAGGCCCGTTGCCTTATGGTATCGGAATCAAATACAGTGATCCTTCGAAAGCTTATCAATATTGGGGCTCGGAGGAACATAAAGAAGAACTGCTGACCATGAGAAGCTGGCAGGAAAAAGGCTTAATCTCTAAAAATGTATTGAACGTGAAGGACACTATTCAGGATCCGCTTATTGCGGGTAAAGCGGCAACTATCTTCGCAGATAACCCGACTCGCTTCAACGATACGCTGATGAAATTGAAAGCTGCACATCCGGATTGGGAGCTGGGTTACTATCCTTATGGTAATACCATCGGTTACGCCACGCCGGTTCATCCGATCCATAATGGGTTCGCCATTCCTAAGAGCAGCAAGAACCCTGAAAGAGCATTAGCATTTTATGAGAAGATGGTTATGGATAAACGTTATAATCAGCTGACGCAATACGGTGTTGAAGGAAAAAATTATAAGGTTGATGCAGATGGCTATTATGAGCTTATTGGAGACGCTTCTACGAACGGCTTCACTCGTGAAGGGATGAATGGCTGGGCATGGCGGAACCCGGAATTTATGATATTCGACAAATCCTATGATGGCGTCAAAGAGATTTTCGCTGAGCTTGATAAGATTCAGAAGCCGGATATCTTCACAGGCTTTGCAGAAGATTACACCTCTTATCAGGCTGAAAAAGCGGCGCTGGAGCAGGTAGAGAAACAATACCTGTATCCACTGCTAGCGGGATTGGTAGAGGATGTAGATTCGGGTCTAGCCACCTTCATGGAGAAGGCTAAGCAGGCTGGCCTTGAGAAGATCCAGGCGGAATATATCAAGCAATGGAATGCTTATGTACAGGAAAAGGGTCTGTAATACAGAAGAGCAAGGGATGTTCCTTAAGCCATAATGGCGGGGGAATATCCCTTTTTGTATTCTGGGAGACTACGAGAAGCGCTGGCGGAATTCCCGCGGAGTGGTTCCCTCTATGCGGACGAAGCTGGAGCTGAAGTAAGGTGCTTGATTGAAGCCGACCTCCTCGGCGATCCGGGCAATCGTGTAACTGGTCTGCATCAGCAATAGCTTACTCTGCTGAATCCGGTAGTGCAGCAGGTAATCCATTGGTGCACAGCCGTACTCCTTTTTCATGCAGCGAGCGATATATACAGGGTGAAAGTTCAGGTTCTCTCCTAGCTGCTGTGCTGTGATGCGCTCACGGAAATGACCACGCAAATAGGAGGCAGCTTGCTCTGCACATATTTTGGAGGGAGAGGGACGCTCATGGCGCAGAGAGGCAGATAATTGCTGGAGAACCTCTTGGAATAGCAGCTGCTGCTGAAATGGAGTATCGCTCAAATGGGAATTAGGCGCTAGTTGATTCAGCTGCGAGAGCAGTTCTTCCATCTTGGACGGTTGTAGCAGAGAGGTATATTGGGGCAGCTGTAAGGTAAAAGTGCGTATATTAAATTCGTCTGAATGAAGAGGATGCTCCACTCTGGTGTGTTCTGTCTCTGGTGCTGTAGCCGTGGCCTCGGAGATATTCCAATCGCCCACTGTCTGAAAATGAAGCCAATAATAAGAGGTATGTTCCTTGCAGCTGTCCGTACTGAAATGATGGCTATCTGGACGAAGAAGCAGTGCCTGACCTGCACGTACCTGAAAGGTGAGACCTCCTTCATTCATATATAGGCAGCCGTGCTTGACTACAAGCAAGTCAAATACCTTGATATTGTGGCGGCTCATGTGGTAATGCCCTGGTGAGAAGGTATGTAATCCACTTACGATATAGTAGAGCATTGGCGGGACGGTAAAATTAAAAATGTTCATGGAGAGATCTCCTTTTATGAGGTTGGAATAATGAAATTATTGGTTTGAAATCTGTACCATCACCAAAAGTATATCATCTATAATTTAGTCTGACCTAAAGAAATAATATGCTGTTTCTCAGGTCCGGTATGCATGTTTGGTTTAAAAGGAGGTTTGTTTAGTGAAAAAAGAAAGACAGGGCTTTGGACTATGGGTATTGGCTTGGCCTATATTTATAGAGGTGTTTCTTCAGACCCTGCTAGGTACGGTAGATACGCTAATGGTCAGCCGTATTTCTGATGATGCAGTCGCCGTAGTCGGCATTTCCAATCAATTGTTCGGTGCGTTGACCACACTCTTTACCACCTTCGCGGGCGGGGCGGGTATCCTGATCGCGCAAAGAATGGGTTCAAAACGTTTCGGCGAAGCGCGTACGATTGCAATTATGGGCGTATCGGTTAGTCTCATCCTTGGTATTGTCGTGAGTATCATCCTGTTCTTCTATGCGGGTCCAATAGCAGGGATTCTAAATATATCGCCTGAGCTATTATCACTGTCTAATGTCTATATCTCGTATGTCGGCGGCGGACTGTTTTTGGTGGGGATGATTGCATCCCTTGGTACAGCGATTCGTAATACAGGGAATACCAGAGGACCAATGTATACAGGGGTCATCATAAATGTCATCCACATCATTCTGAACTATATCTTTATATTTGGGATGTTCGGCCTACCACAGCTTGGGCTTGCGGGGATTGCGATCTCAAGTATCATCAGTAGACTGGTCGGAGTGATCATGCTGTATACCATGTTTAGAGGTTCCTTCGAGATTAAGATTAGACTTAGGGATTTCCGTATATTCAACGGCAAGCTATTCAAGGAAATTATAAAGATTGCCTGGCCACTTGGAATTAATTCTTCCTGCTGGGTGTTCTCGCAGCTGATTGTGTATTCCTTTCTAGCCGCACTGGGCGCAGAGGCGTTAGCCGCACGGACTTATCTCAATACCCTAGAGTCCTTTTGCTTCACGTTAGGGTATGCAATCGCGCTAGCCGGACAGATACAGATCGCGCATTTGTTCGGGGCAGGCAAACTGAAAGAAGCTTACCGTAGTGCATTTCGCACACTGTATATCGGCTTGGCCATTGTAACAGCGAACATGTTACTGCTATTTCTTTTCGGCAGGAATTTGCTAGGTTATTTCACTTCCGACCCTCGGATTATTGCTATCGGGATTTCCCTGCTGGCTCTAAATCTTCTGCTGCAGCCCTGCAAAATGTTGAATATGGCCATGGGTAATGCGCTGAACGCCATCGGTGATACCCGTTATACAATGTATACTTCTATCGTCTCAATGTCCATTATTGGGGTGGGGTGTTCCTACTGGTTTGGAATCAGCTTAGGCTGGGGGCTCACGGGGATCTACTGCTGTATGATTGCTGATGAATATGTGCGGGGGATGCTTGTTCTAATGCGCTGGAGAGGGAGGAAAGTTCTCCGTCAGGCGGATGTTTTAAAAAGCGATGAGAATGCTTCTATTCACAGAGGGAGTAAAAGAAGAGCCTCTCTTAGCATTTAAAGAATGAATAGAATATAGACAGCGATTTGCCTGTGGTTTTTTGGAGAAAGAGGTGATCTCATGAGTAGAGCTTATTACTTTGAGATAACCTCTTTTTTCTGCGGAAATATAAGTATTCTTTCATATTAAGTTTGATTCGAACGGATAAATGAGTTAGCCTTTAGAGCATGGGTAGCGATTTATGAATACATACTACTGAAGGGTTTGAGGAAAATGCCGTTAAAATGGAGAGGCTTGACGATCCTAACACTGCTCTTAACGATGATACTAATATCGGGATGTTCTAATGGTACCGTTCACGTCACGGTGAATAAGAATCAAAGCGTAGATTTAGCAATGAATGTGAAATTGGATTCCCGAACAGAAGCATTGATCAGCGATAAGATGGAGAAGAGCCTGACAGACAAATTGAAGGAGGAAGGGATTCAGCTAGAAAAAAGACAAGAAGGTAAGTCTACAGTCTATCAATTCCAGAAAAATTACGCTTCATTTGAGGATATAGGTTCAACCTCTATGGGGCTGGATATTGTGGATCTACAGCTCGTTACTAAAAAGAATTTGTTATATACCAAGTATGATGTTGAGGCGCAGCCTCAATTTAATAGCTATATGGATACCATTATGGATAACATGGGGACATTGAGCTTATCGAAGCCGATTATTCGGGCGGTGCTGAAAAACTTGGCATTTGATTTTAAACTAACGTTGCCAATCGATCTAATTGGTGATAATAATGCAACTGTTGATGAAGGCAGAACACTAACCTGGAATGTTACGCTGGGGGATACAGAGCCGATAAAAATGCAGCTTTATGTGCCGAATGTATGGAATATAGTGATCGTGTTAATCATCCTAGTGGTGGTGATCATTGCTACGATTCTATTTTTCGTCAGAAAAAGAAAACACCGCAAAGTAAATCGTGCTTAAGTGTGTTCAAACTTGTATTGGTAATGCCGGGAAGCCATACATGCTTTACCGGCTTTCTTTACTTTTTAGCAGGCGTAGAGTTAAAATTAGTACCAAGTACTAATATCAGATACTAAACGGAGGGGTGATTGGAATGACAGGTGCAAAAATTACAGCTATCGGAACTTATGTCCCGGCAAAAAGACTGACCAATGCTGATCTTGAGCAGATGGTGGATACTAATAATGAGTGGATTGTGGGGCGGACTGGAATTCGTGAACGCAGAATTTGTCGACAGGATGAATACACAAGTGATTTATGCGTAGCCGCAGTACAGGATCTAATAAAACGTTATGGAAAAAGCGTTGAGGATGTGGATATGGTCCTTGTAGCTACTAGTACACCTGACTTTTCCTTTCCCTCAGTAGCTTCTTTGATTCAAGATCGCTTAAATATTCAACAGACTGCTGGAGCTATGGATTTGAGCGCAGCATGTGCGGGTTTTGTATACGCACTTCATACGGCTCATAGCTATGTTGCTTCAGGGATGCACCGTAAGGTTCTAGTGATCGGTGCAGATACGATCTCCAAGATTACAGATTACACCGATCGTAGTACCTGTATCCTATTTGGTGATGGAGCTGGTGCAGTGCTTGTGGAGAGCGATAAGCAATCGACGGGATTTCTAGGCTATCAACTAGCTAGTAATGGCAGCGGAGCGCATCATGTGTATCGCACGGGTCTAGCCCATACAGTTAACAATATTGAACTGGTAGATACACAGATGCTGGTACAGAACGGGCGCGAGGTGTTCCGCTGGGCGGTCAGAACCGTTCCTCTCGGTGTACAGCAACTGCTTGATAAAGCAGAAATTGGTCTGGAGCAAGTTGATTGGTTTATTCCACACAGCGCAAATATGAGAATGATTGAGCCGATTTGCGAGCGTATGAACTATCCGATGGAGCAAGTGCTGCATAGTCTTGTGAATTTTGGCAATACTTCTGCCGCAACGATTCCCCTAGCTCTTGATTTGGGTATACGTGAAGGTAAAGTAAAGAACGGGCAAAAGATTCTGATGTATGGCTTTGGTGCGGGGTTGACACAAGCGGGTCAACTTGTAGAGCTGAACTTGGATGAACGGGTAGGGGAGCCAACTTTATTGTGAGCTATTCAGGTAAACATAAATAATAAAACATTGTTAAAGCTGCGACCATTTCTCGGTATTTTTCCGAGGGATGGTCGTTTTTGTTTCATTACTAAAAGTATTTTCGGGCATATATTATGCATGTATTAGGCTACTTTTATGATCATATTGGGCTGATGATATGCAGATGTTATTCATTTATTAGGCATCTTTTGGGATTGAGTTAGGCGTTTTGACCCATATCACAGCCTTTGGATGCATCTTTTAAATTTTACAGATATTTAATGCTAGGCAAATAAACCATACCTACAATAAACACAGCAGACCCCAGTCTACCCCGAAAAATAGTATGGGATGTACTTTGAATAGGATGAAGAAAGGAGGAGTTATCGAATATCCGAGGTTAGGGTAGTTAGCTCTTTTGTCGATGGAGAGTTCTTATGTGATCCAAAACTATAAAATAATGCTTGGGAGAGATGATTTTGTTCAGAAAAGGTAGGAAATTTGTTGCATTATTACTGGCACTGACAGTGATTTGTTCCACGGTGCCGAATATCACCCCTGTGTTTGCAGCTGAAGAATCTGAGATTCTATCTGTAGATCAACCAACGACTTCTGTACCCACCGGCCGATATGAAGAAGCACAGACGATCCACCTCACAACTGCAACGCAGAATGCTGACATTTACTATACACTCGACGGCACACTTCCGGATGTTAATAGTTTAAAATATAACGCGCCGATCTCGATTTCCAAAACAACGAATTTGTCTGCCATTACGATCAAAGATGGTGTAGCTAGTAAAGGAGTAACCTTCTCTTATATCATCAAGACCAAAGAAAAGCCATTGCTCCAGTTTGTAGCGATGTCTGACGTACATGTAGGCTCACATGCTTCAGCAGATGCACGTTATAGCCAGTTCTTTGATACCATAGGGTCGATTTTCCCGAACCCGGATGCGATACTCGTCGTTGGCGATATGATTAATGATAATGGGAACGACAAGCCCAATGATCATGTGATGGTTCGGGAAATTTTTGAGCAAAACTTAGCTAGAAAGCAGTGGAATAACACCCAGATCCGAATGGCTATAGGTAACCACGATTCCACAGTTGCTAAAGTCAACGAACATTATCCTGTGGACTGGTTCACAAGCCAGCCGAATGGCTATTATGAATCTGAAATCGGTGGCTATCATTTCTTATTTTTAAACGGGAACAACTACAACTCAGATACAGGCCAGCGTAATTGGCTAAAGGGTAGACTTGCTGAGCTCACAGCTGATCCGAAGAATCAGAATACCCCCATCTTCGTGAATGTACACCAACCTATATCGAATACGGTTATGGATGGGCAACAGGCATCGAATCCTAATCTTTATACGGATCTCAAAGACTATCCTCAAGTGATTACCTTCTCAGGACATTCCCATCTGAATATTAGTGATGACCGCTCCATCTACCAGAAGGATTTCACTTCGGTTAACCTCGGCTCCATGTCTTACATTGAATCCGATCGCGGTTACTCCCAAGTGACTAAGAAGGGACTTGAAGGACGTTTTGAATTTCCTGTCAGTCAGGCCGACTTCGTTGAGGTATATGCGGATCGGGTTGAAGTGGATCGGATTGCATTTAACGCAGATCCTGGAGATATCTACACAGACGGTAAATGGACGGCTGAGCCGCAGCCTCCATTCAACAGTGCGGGTACAGTTGCTGGAGACAAGTGGGTCATTCAGCTAAAAGGCTCGACGAACGAAGCTATTAAGAGCAATTTCAAGTACACGACGGCTAACCGTAATAAGGTTGCTCCTGTATTCAATAGTGAACTCGACATAACGAATCAGGACACGATACCTTTACTTTCCTTTAAGCAAGCAAAAGATGATCAATCTATGCATCATTATGAAATTAATGTCATCGATAAAAGATCTGGAGTCAGCAGCAAATCTGTGAATGTATTCTCTGACTACTACTTTTCCCCGATTCCGAATGCAATGAACATTCCACTCGAAGGACTTGCGCCTCAAACTTCGTACATTGTTCAAGTGACAGCTGTTGATGCCTACGGGAATCGCTCTGCAACGCTAGAGCAATCGTTCACAGCCGGCAATGAAGCACCTGAACTGACGCCAATTGATCCATCGACCATGTGGAAGGATCTAGTTGTCGATATGAAATTGGATGGAAACCTATCCGATGAAGCTAAAGATGTGACAGGGCTTGCAAGTCTAGCAGGCAATGTAACGTATGTCGATGGAAAATCCAATAAAGCCGCCCTCATTGCAGCGGGCAATAGTAATTATATTGATTTGGGCAAGCGTGATGATTTGAAATTCGGAGCAAGAAGCTTCACCGTGTCTTTCTGGCACAAAGGCAATCTTTCCGGGGATCAGGCTATCCTTTCCAATAAAAACTGGAATAGTGGCGGTAACCTAGGTTGGTATATTGGGCCTGCCTCCACCAATGGTATGACCTTAAATATCAGTGATGGAACGAAAAGAGCGGATATTACAGCATCAAGTGTAGGAACGGAGTGGCATCTCTTTACTGTTACAGCAGACAGAACAAACAACTTAGCAAAAGTTTATGTAGATGGGACGGAGAAAGCATCAGGGAGTATTGCCTTGCTTGGTACTCAAAGTGTAGATACAGCCTTTAACACGCTGATTGGTGTGGATGGCAACAAAGGAAATGGCGGAGCAACGATTACCATAGATGATCTGAGAATCTGGAAGAGATCTCTCACAGCCACGGAAACCAAAGCGTTGTCGGATTCTTATAAGGGTGTTCAGATCTTTACCTTTGAACAGCTCACCACATTAATTCATGACGCTGCATCCTTCCAAGAGAACAGCGATAAAGTCAGTGGTGTATCTTACCCGAAAGACCAGCTGGACGAGCTTGCGAACCAACTTCAGAAGGCCAGACAACTGACGGCAAGTAATAGCCCAACCGAAATTGACCTTGCGTATGTCGCGCTTCAGTGGGTCTATAAAAAAATACAACAGGCAGCAATATATTCCTTTATTCCTAAGAACGCATTCACGATCAACTCCTTCAGTTCCTATGCGGACAATGAAAATGCTTATGCTGCGAACATCCTAGATAGCGATACGGCTACGATTTGGCATTCCAAATGGCAGGAGCCTGTCGCTTCATTTCCACATTGGGTAATTATCGACATGAAAGGTAGCAAGCACTTAACGGGTATTGGGCGCACTAGCCGCTTAAGTCAGACGGCTCTGGAATTTCCGAAGGGTTTTGAGCTTTATGCCTCAGATCAGTTATCGGATTTGACCGACCCGGCGTACCTGAGCAATCCGGCGAATAAAGCGATCGGCACATTCCAGAAAACCTGGAAAGGTACGAGCTATCAAGATTTCAACATGCTGGATAAAGCGGTACAAGGTAGATATGTGAAATTTATTGTCACGAGCACCTATAACCCAACCGCTTTATTCACCAGTATGAGTGAAATCGATTTTACCGGTAGCTCAGTGCTCCCTGCGGATACACTTCTACAGATGTCTTTTGAGAATAACTTGGAGGATCAATCTGTAAATGCTATACCGGCAACACCGGTTAAAGATCCACAGTTCGTGAAAGGTCGCGTTGGACAAGCCTTGAGTATCGATTCCAAGAGCTCAGCGCTGCAATATGTTGATCTTGGCAAGCCAACAAGTCTGCAATTCGGCAAGGACAAGAACTTCTCGTTCGCATTTTGGGTTAAATCGCCTTCTGTCTCAGGAGACCCTGCGATTCTATCCAACAAGAATTGGGATTCTGGTGCAAATGTAGGTTATGCCTTAGCGCTGAAGGGAAGTTCGCTCCAATGGAACCTCAATACATCCGGCGAATCGCGTGCAGATGCTCAAATTCCAAATGTTGTAGATGGCACCTGGCATCATATCGCCATCTCGCATGATCGTGCTTCAGGACGAGTTGATTTTTATAAAGATGGTGTTCCTGTTAATGTGACCAAAGTCAATGGTACGAACTATCAGGGTATCGCAAGCACCATGACCATTGCAGGTCGAACGGGTACGCTGGATACCGGATTGTCAACCATGATCGGAAATGATGGTACAGGCAATTACAGCAATGCGCTGCAAGCTCAGCTTGATGAGCTTCATATGTATGGAAGAACATTAACCGCGCAGGAAGTTTCTAATATGTATAACAGTGCTCCGCCGATTGCTTCTATTGAGGATTTTTCAGGTTCATTAAATCTGATTGGAGCTAAGCACACGGTTCAAGGTACGCAATTCCGATATAACCTAGATTTGCGTACACCTGATATGATGACTAAAGTGGACAAAGCTGTCGTTGAGATTGCCTATGATCCAGCACAATTCGAGTTTGTCAGCGCATCGCGTGCAACGAAGACAGACACTTCGACCCCTGGTATCGTTAGACTAGAACTGCCGGGAGGTAATGTCTATAATATCGAGGACCCACTGGAGTACGCGAAATCTAGAATTTCGGAGCTTAAATTCAATACAATTGGTGCTTCCGGCCAAGGCAACATTGAAGTTAAGCATGCGGATTTCTATACTGGAGCAACAAAGCTTACGATTAAGGCATTTGAGTCGACGCCTGCCGTTATTCAGATTCATGCCAAAGCTTCAGAAGATCTTAATGAGGACGGTTATGTTACAGTAGGTGACCTTGCACTTGCGCAAGGTGTTTCGGATAAAGAGTTAGCAGATATTGCAGCCGAGGTCCAATACCAACCCTATAAACGTGTGGTTGTCATCGGGATTGATGGTGGGGGTGTAGCGGTCTCCAAGGATGCTCCTTATTGGGAGACGCCTAGCGCCAAGAAAGAAAAGGTAGGCGATCGCCTGCAAATTCCAGCCATTCGCAATATTATCGAGCATGGAGCTATTAGCTATACGGCTAAAACTACTTTACCTTCCAGCTCCTCTCCAAACTGGGGTTCGATGATTAATGGTGTAGGTTATGAGAAGCATGGTCTATATAATGACGATACCGCAGCCTACACGTACAGTGAATCATGGGACTACCCAACGGTATTCAAAAAAATTAGGGAGGCATTGCCTGCTACCAAGCAAACGGTATTCTCCACCTGGAGCAACATTGTTCAAGGGCATATTGAACCTTCCGTTGGTGTCGAAGGCTATTCTATGGGTGATGAAGCTGATACAGCGGCATTCACGCAATACGCAGCTAGCGGCAAAGCGAAAGATACCTCGTTAATTTTCTTCCAATTGGATGATATGGATGGTGCTGGCCACGGAGAAGGGTTCTACACGAAGGCGTACTATGAGCAATTGAAGAAGACGGATAAGAATGTACAGACCATTTATGATGCTTTAAAGAACAATAATTTTCTGGAAGACACGCTTATTCTTATGCTACCTGACCATGGCGGGGGTAAAGAGAATGCAGATGGAACCTTGGGTATGGCAACTAGTCACGGGCAAGATGAGCCCCTTGCCACCACAATCTTCTTCGCGGCGAATGGCAGAACAGTAGCCACCGAAGCAGGGAAGGGAAAATTACTGCAAGGTGGGAATACAAGAGACTTGGCTGCAACTGTTCTCACTGCACTTGGCTTGAACCCGTCCATTGGAGATTCTCATATCATTGACGGTATGTTCATACCTCAGACCGAACAGAAACAACCGGGTGCTGCAGATTTGCAATTCACGAAAGTAGTGGATGCCGCTACACAAAAGGTCAAAGGTTATGAAGTATCGATCAACAATGTGACTTCAGATGTGACAGCCATTGATTTGAATGTGGACTCCAGCAATCTCAACTTCTCATCGATTGAACCGGCCCAACCTGGCGTTAAGATTGTGCGCAAGGAGACGGTTAATGGAGTAACAAGAGTCATTCTAACCTCAACAAATGGCATTCAAGCAGATGCTCCAATTCTTAAGCTAGGAGTATCACAGCAAGAAAAGGCTGCTGCTATACAAATTACGCAAGCGATGATTTCAGATGCGCAAGGGCATGAAACGATGCCGAATTTGACCACTGCAACTAAAGAAGTGCAGATCTCTCTGGCAACACTAGTAGATCTTCAGGTAAATGGTCAATCGTTGAGCGGTTTCGCACCGGATCAAATGAATTATTCGGTTCGTGTACCTAATAATGTTTCGGTCGCAGAGGTCACTTATAAGGTGGCAGATCCTTTACTAAGTGTTCATGTCATGGGTGGTAAATCTCTGCAAATAGGCGAGAATCTTGTGGAAGTGCATGTCCAAGCTCCTGACGGCAGCTCGAATGTGTATACCATTATCGTCATCCGGGAGTCAGAATCCTTACCTAACCAAATCCTGCTGTCCGATCTACGAATGAACGGCGAAACTCTGCCAGCGTTTGCACCTAATACGTTGAACTATAAAGTAACGGTTCCCTATAGTACGTCGGTAACGGATATTACCTATACGGTATACGATCCGACTAGCGTAGTTAAGATTACGGGTAGTGGAGCATTATATGTCGGCACTAATATGATCACCGTAACTGTGACAGCTCAAGATGGAACGAAGCAGATCTACACGATTGCTGTTATGTGTGAAAATGATACGTCGACAACACCACCAACGGGTGGGGGAAACCCAGGATCAAGCGTTACGCCACCAGTGGTGGTGAAGCCGGAGCTACCCGCAGGGGCGGTTGTTATTCCAGACGAACTCTTAACGAAGAGTGCTGAAGGAAATATTATCTTGCAGCTTCAAACGGATAAGAATCAAGTTATGATTCCGATCGATCAACTCGATCAGATAGGCAATAGGAATATGGAGGTTCAAGTGAATGGCATTCGTGCCATTGTGTCTTCTGAAGTATTGAATGAGCTTCGTAAGCTTCTGCCATCAACTGCGAAGACAGCAACAATACTTTTGAAGATGGAAGCCATTCAATCGAATCAACTGACGATAGCTCCGCCGTATTCACGGGCTGGTGACATCATGGACTTCTCATTAATCATGACAGATGAGTCGGGTAATAAATATTCACTGAAGCAATTCCCTGTACCCGTGAAGATAACACTACCGATTCTGAATGGAACCAATCCAGCACTATCCGGTATTTATCGTATCGAGGAAAATGGTAGCTTTACCTATCTAGGGGGGACGATGAATCCTTCCAAAACCAGTCTTACCGTAGATTTGAATCATTTTAGCCAATACGTTGTTCTTTCGTTCCAAAGCAGCTATCGAGATGTACCTGAAAGTCACTGGGCATACAAGACCATTCAGGAATTATCTGCTAAACAAATTGTTAAGGGACAATCTGACGCTATGTTTAACCCATCGAGTTCCATCACAAGAGCGGAATATGCAACTCTCCTCAGCAGAGCGCTTTCCTTAACTGCGAGTCGTCCGACTTCATTCCAAGATGTAGTCGCTGGATCGTGGTATGAAGAGGCGGTCAATGCAACCTTTGAAGTAGGCATTATTCAAGGTGTATCCGAGGATCGTTTTGACCCGAATCAACAGATTACCCGCGAGGAAATGGCAGCTATGCTGGTAAGAGCCTATGCATATCGTACAGGCGCTAAGCCTGAAGCAAGCTCATTCCATGCGGCTAATGACAGCTCTAAAGTTAGCTCTTGGGCAGTAACCTATGTACAAGGTGCGTTAGAAGCTAAGCTTCTGTCGGGTCATCAGGATGGTAACTTCCTTCCGCAATCGATGACAACCCGTGCAGAGGCAGTTCAGAGTATTTCAAATCTACTTGCGAAATTCTAGAATGAAATTGTAAGCTCCTACATGAAAAATCCCCTCAAGTTATACAACGCCTTAGACATCTTATCGAGTCTGAGGCGTTGTGAACTTTGAGGGGATTTATTAGTGTTATGCCTTAAGATTTCAATTGGCTTCCGCAGGACTCGCGCACAATAAGTACGGGCTCCACAACAAATGAACCGCCACCTGACTGATTGTTAATCAAGTCATAGAGCATATGAGCAGCGAGAATCCCAAGACGTTCCTTGTTCTGACGGATGGTAGTCAGCCTTGGGGTAGTATATTTGCAGGGTTCGATGTCATCACAGCCGATGATGGCGATATCCTCAGGGACACGGAGGTCATGTTCTTTTAATGCACGGATGGCTCCTAAAGCCAGCAAATCAGAGGCAGCAAAAATGGCCTTTGGTAAACTGCCGCTTTGAATTAATTGTTGCATAGCCTCATACCCACTGGACTCAAAGAAATCGTCGCCATGTACAAACCAACGCCGGTTCAAAGGGAGACCGAAACTTTCGATAGCTTTGGTATATCCTGCTTCCCGTAGATTGGATATTTCTGAATCCGCAGCACTTCCAATAAAACCAAGCTCCCTATAGCCAAGAAGGTAAAAATGCTCTACGACCTTAGAGGATATTTGGAAGTTATCTGACATAACAAAGCCAGACTTCTTCCCTTTTAGCTCGAGATCTACCCCGATACAAGGGATACTGCTCATATCCAGATCGCGGATCGTTGGCTCCATCTTCTGTCCGGATATAATGACACAGCCATCTACATTAAAATGAACAGAACGCGCGAAGTAATCTCCGCTGCTAATAAATTTCTCGTTTGAAAAGAAGATGAGATCGTATCCCAGTACACCCATTTGTTTCTTGAAGGAATTTAATACCTCAACGAAAAAAGGATGTGTAAATTCTACATTAAGCTCACCCGCAAAAATCACACCGATCAGATTCGATTTTTTGGTTGCAAGTGTCTTGGCGGAGTTGGATGGTGAATACCCAGTTTGCTCGATGATCTCCAGGACTCTTTTCTTGGTCTTTTCCGAAACATCGCTGTAATTATTCATAATTTTCGAAACGGTCGAGACAGAAACGCCTGCCATTTCGGCAATCATTTTGATATTCATATGTAATATAAGCCACCCTCCGCTTAATAGTTGGAATATGGGGGAAAGACTGTAGTAGAGCGGTTATTTATGAGTTTTTTTGAATGGAGTGAAGAGTAAAACAGTTATTTTAAGTCTATTCTTATTGCCGAAACAAGTCAAACGGATATTTTAACACTGAGATATATTCCGAAATAATTAATGTAAAAAAATTCAAAATTATATCTTTACAAATATGGAAAACTAAGCAACAATAACATTGTCGAAACCGATTTCGATTCTTCGCTTGAATTACGAATATTACGAAATTCGAGGAGTGATGTTAAGGATGAAGAGGAATTTCACAGCAGCAGTAGCTGCTATGCTCCTTGTCACCGGGCTGCTATCACCGGTTGGGAGCATGAATGCTTCAGCGGCAGAGGCATTAAAGGCAAACTCACCTGATTCAGCGGCAATGAAAGTGGGAAGTTCAGCAATTGATTTGTTGAAAGCGTTTACGGATGTATCTCCAAGCCATTGGGCTGCAGGTCCATTACAGCGTTGGAGCGCAAATGGGATTATAAGTGGATACGACGACGGGTCGTTTCGACCGGGCAAGGAAGTCACAAAGGCAGAGTTCGCGGCTATTATGAATCGTATATTTAATTATCAGGAGCAATCGGATAAGCTTCCAGCTGATGTGCTGGCTACAGACTGGTATAAGAGTGATATTGCCAAAGGAATTGCAGCTGGATATTTAAGCAGTGATAAGAATAACAATATTTATCCTTCACATGCGCTTTCGCGTGCTGAGGCGGCGCTATCCTTGGAGAAAGTGTTTCGTTTCAATACGGACAAAAGTAGTACAGCAGCATTCGCTGATCTGAACGGAGTCAGTGATGAAACTGCGAAAGCGATAGCAGCTCTATCGAGTGCTGGCTTTATTAAAGGTTATCCTGGAGGTTTGTTTAAGCCTGAGGGCGGAATTACACGTGCAGAGCTTGCTCAGCTTGCTGATCGAATGGTTTCGGGACTCATCTTAAAATCTGGAGAGACTTCGCTTGGAACAGTAAAGGGCAATGTAGTCATTAATCATGCCGATGTGATTCTTAAAGATACTGTCATTCAAGGAAATCTTTATTTAACGGAGGGGATTGCCGAAGGGAATGCGAAGCTTGAAGGTGTAAAGGTAACAGGGACTACGTTTGTTCGGGGTGGCGGTGAGCAGAGTATTGGCTTACACAATACTTCTCTTGGGCCACTTCAAGTAGCCAAACCTAACGGCAAGGTTCGAATTTATGCCAGCGGGTCAACAGCTGTGGGTACGGTGCAGCTGCAATCCGGGGCTATCTTGGAAGAGAGTAGCGATCTTACCGGGGCAGGCTTTGGGGATATTGTAATGAACGCTGTTCCTCACAATATCGTACTTCGCGGGGTATTTGCCACGGTTAGCTCGGGAGACTCAGCAGTCAGCGGTTCTTTGCTAAGAATCTCTGGAACTGTTGCCAGTCTTACGGTGGGCAGCCCAACGCAATTGACTCTGGAGAACAATGCATATGTGGCCGCGTTAATCCTGAATGCGAGTGCCGGAGGCACAGCAATTCAAGGCAGCGGAAGCGTAACCTCAATAGATAACAAAGCCGATGGAGTAACGATTGGCGGCTCACCAGTGAAAAAAGGAAACACTGGTAAAACGACACTGCCAATAGCAACTTCAGCTCCAAGCAATTCTGGTAATGCAGGTCCAATATCGACACCAATCTCTACACCTGAAGCAACAGCTACAGCAACAGCTACACCAACCGAA
>NZ_LCZJ02000033.1:466064-612241 GCF_001012825.1 Paenibacillus etheri | reverse complement strand
CCGACACCGACACCGACACCGACACCGACACCGACACCGACACCGACACCGACACCGACACCGACACCGACACCGACACCGACACCGACACCAACACCAACACCAACCAATGATCCGTGGACGCTGGTTTGGGGAGATGAATTCAATGAAGGGATCATTGATCCTACGAAATGGACCTATGACCTTGGTGATGGTTCGCAATTTAACAATCCAGGTTGGGGCAACAACGAGAAGCAATGGTATACAAGTGATGAGAAGAACGCAAAGGTACAGGATGGCAATCTAGTGATTACTGCGCGTAAAGAAGCAGTAAGTGGCAAGGAGTACACTTCTTCGCGGCTTAAAACGAAAGGTCTGTTCAGCAAGAAATATGGGAAATTTGAGATTCGGGCTAAAGCGCCTACCGGAAAAGGGTACTGGCCAGCGATTTGGATGCTGCCGAAGAACTACGAGTATGGGAATTGGGCTTCCTCCGGCGAGATTGATATTATGGAAGGCTGGGGCAGCCGTCCTAATACGGTAGCAGGTACCATTCACTACGGTGGCGAATGGCCAAACAATGTATATTCCGGCAAAGAGTATGTATTTCCGAAAGGCACTTCGATTGAACAGTACCATACGTATTCCATTGAGTGGGAGCCAGGTGAAATTCGCTGGTATGTAGACGGTAATCTGTTCTTGACTAAAAATGACTGGTACAGCATCAGCAATGGCCAGCCTGCGAATAATGCTTATCCAGCACCATTCAATCAGGAGTTCCACCTGCTGTTAAATCTGGCTGTTGGTGGCAACTTCGATGGTGATCCAACACCAGAGACCGTGTTTCCAAAATCGATGCAGGTTGATTATGTCAGAGTTTATGAACTGACAGGCCGTGAGTATCGTGAGCCGGTGCCAGTAACGCTGGATAAGGAACCTTACTTGGAAGGCTCAAAGCTAGCACTTCCTGACGGAAACCTTGTCTATAACAACAACTTCACGGAGCAGGTTCCGGGAGATGATGGAATGGGCATACCGAATACTTCACACTGGGTTTTGTTTAAAGAACCAGGAACTGATGCTACAGTCTCCACTGTACCGATTGGGGGGCAAAACTTCGTAAAGGTAAATATCAGTAATGCTGGAGGCAATGCTTATTCCGTTCAACCTCAAGCGATCGTATCCGTTGCTAAAGGCAGATTCTATAAGCTCAACTTCGATGCGAAAACAGACGTATCACGTAATATTAGCGTTAAATTAACGGGGGGAGAATCACGTGGCTTTGCTGCTTATTCCCCAGCTCTTAAGGCAGAGCTGACTTCCCAGATGACCCATTACGAAACGATGTTTCAAATGAAAGAGAACTCTGATATTGCAGCACGGATAGAGTTCAACATGGGTACTAATGCTTCACCAGTTTGGTTTGGAAATGTCCGTCTCGAAGAGATAGAAAGTATTCCGTTCGATCATGATGGCCCGAAGGCACCGCTCGGAAGCGGCAATCATTTGTACAATGGCACTTTCGATCTTGGTGAGCCGAATCGGATGAGTTATTGGCATGTAGAAACAGCTAATGGTGCAACGGCCACTGCTAAAGTAGATGACAAAGGCAAACTGAATGTGCAGATTAACGGCAGCGAAAGTGGCGAAGTTCTATTGCTTCAGAAGGGGATTCAGCTCATACAGGGCCAAGATTATGAGCTTACCTTTAATGCTGCAGTATCCTCTGCACGTACAGCCACAGTTCAGCTACTTGGGAAAGACGGAAGCGTATATGCGCAGCAATCGGTTAACTTAGTCCAAGGTGAGCAAGAAATAAAAGCTATCTTCACTAACCTTACAGGTACAACAGATTATGAAGGACAATTCATATTGCTTATGAATGGTGCTGCGGATAGAGTCATCTTGGATAACTTCAAGTTGCTGCGCACAAGCTTTTATTATGATCCATCACTTGTCTACTACCCGCTGGTGAATGGTGAATTCAACTCTGAATTTCATGCCTGGGATTGGCTGTTGACGGAGCAAGGCGGACAGAGCAGTGCTACCGCTGCAGATGGCACAGCGAAGTTTAATATTACGAATACGGGAAGTCAGCCATATTCCGTAATGTTGTTTCAAAATAACTTGAAGGTTGCAAGTGGAAAAGATTATGTGCTTGAGTTTGATGCCAGTTCAACCATAGCCCGAAAAATCGGAGTGAATGTTGAAAATGCATCTTATCCGGCTTCGTTCACAAATATTGTAGAGATTACACCAACAACTAATCATTACAAATACGAATTCCGTCAAGGCAGCAAGGACACATTGTCACTAAAATTCCTGCTTGGTAAAGTGGAGGGTGTTAGTATTGCCCAAAGCCATGATATTATCATCGATAATGTGAAATTTGAAATTAAAAATGCACCGGCCAAACCGCAGGAAATACTAAGCGATAGCAGCAATAATAGAGTGTCGCAGCCGATTGAGCTAACCTTCATAGACCACGAGGATTGGAGAAAGAAAATCGTTGCAGTGAAGGTTAATGGTATAACTCTTGAAACCCAGCAATACACCATTGAACCTGGAAAAATCACAATCGATGCAGCAGTATTTCCATCCGAGGGCAGCTATACAATCACTGTAGAAGCTGACCATTACGCAAATGGGTCTGTGCTTCAGACGATACTTGCTAACGATAACAATCTTGCCATAAATGGGTCGTTCGGCAGTGGTAAGGAAGGTTGGTCTACATGGTCTGGAGAAGGTGGTGTTTCTGCGTTTGATGTGAAGGATGGTGTGGCGGAAATCTTGATTACATCGGCAGGAGGAGATGTGTGGCATACACAATTTTACCAAGAGGGTATCCCACTGGAAGGCGGGAAAACGTATGAGGTGAGCTTTAAGGCGAAATCAACGGTTCCGCGGCAAATCATCCTGGAATACTCCAAAACTTCTGCAGCCTCAGCTCAAGCTAAGTTTGATATTACTGCCGATTGGGCAACTTATGGCGCGCAATTTACGGTGTCGAACAGCAATCCACTGAAGCTGAATTATCTGATCGGCAAAACGCTGGGCGCTGATCCTACGGCTAACAGTACGCCACATACGATTTCTTTTGATAATATTGTGGTCCGGGAGGTACAAGGTGGTCCGCCAGTGACGCCACCAAGCGGCACGCTGGATAATGGAACATTTGATGTGGATTCCAAAGGGTGGAGCCAGTATTTTGATGGAACTGGATCTGCTGCTGTAAAAGATGGGGAATTTGCGATAGACCTGACGGGCACAGGGCAAGCTGCCTACAGCGCACAAGTGGATTACGAAAACCTGAAGCTTGTTCAGGGAAAGACGTATACCTTGAAGTTTAAGGCCCGTTCTACGGTAAACCGTAATATTCAGGTAGCTGTGGAGCATAAAGGCGGGGACTACACCAAATATATGGAAGCTGAGCTTGTAGCTCTGACCCAGAATATGAAGGAATTCAGCTACACATTTACCATGAACGGAGCGACAGACGCAGCTGTTCATCTAGTGTTTTTGCTAGGACTTATTGATGGGAACAGTACGGAGACGAATGGTGAAATTAGCGCGGGCAGTACAATTTATTTGGATGATGTAAGCTTGATCGAAGGTTAAACGAAAAAAACGGCAGTGTTTTCCTTATTAAAGGAGCACTGTCGTTTTTTTGCTTGGAATTAAGATTCTTCTTTAGGGATAAATTCGAAGATCTTACCATTCTCAAAGGATTCTATTAATTTTAGCAACCAGCGGTAGTAATTAATGGATTCGGTAATCTTCTCTTCATCTGTATTTAAGAGCTGCATAAGTTTACTATCGTCACTATACTCTTTTTTCATATCGTTAATTTCTGCAAGTGATTTCGCTAGTGAGATCATATTTCCTTCGACGGCTTTTCTCCATTTAATAGAGAAGTAATCACTGAAGTTCTGATGCCAGTCAGGCACAGTGGTGAACAGGTCTTTGCGAGTCCCTCTCCCCCAAACTTTATCGATCATTTTCAGATCTAGGAGGGTACGGACTCCCGTACTCATGGACGTCTTGCTCATTCCCATTGTTTTGCTAAGTTCATCCAGTGTCACTGGACCTTGATTGAAATACATATAACCGTATAAATGCCCAATAGATAAGGTGATGCCATATAGGTCCATATTTTTGCCGATAGAGTCTATCACGCGTTCACGGGCCTTACTAATCTTATCTATTTGTTCGGGCGTTAACCCTTCTAAATCGTTCATGATGTCCCTCCTGAGGAATAGGTCGATAGACTGCTGCAACCTTATACAATGTATTGTAATCAAATCCCCCTCAAGAAGTAAAGAAATCATGAAGAAAGGAATTTGGTGTAAAACAGAGTATTCTATACATAAAGTACGTAAAGTTAAAACTGTACACTAAATTTTATCCGATTATGGTGTTTGCATGAATTTTCAATAGTCCGGTACACTACTATAAGTGAACTAAACCCGGATGAAACTTCGGGAGAAGGAGGACGGCATGACTATTATAGAGGTGAAACAACTAACCAAAGTATTCGGTCATGATGCGGGACGCGCGATTCCATTATTAGAGCAAGGGATGTCGAAGGAAAAGATTGCTCAGGAATTGAAGTTGACGGTCGGAGTCAACAAAGCCGAATTCAGCATTGAAGAAGGAGAAATATTCGTCATTATGGGATTGTCTGGCAGCGGTAAGTCAACGTTGGTTCGTTTGTTGAACCGTTTGATTGAGCCTACAGGGGGACAAGTCCTTTTTAAAGGAAAAGACGTCGTAAAAATGAACCCGGAGGAGCTTCGGCAATTTCGGCGCAAGAACATCGGCATGGTGTTCCAAAAGTTCGCATTGTTTCCACACCGGACGGTGTTGGAGAATGCGGAATACGGACTTGAGGTTCAGGGCGTAGATAAAAAGAAGAGAACTGAACGGGCCATGGAGGCATTGCATCTAGTTGGTCTAAAGGGCTGGGAGAACCATCGCCCGGATCAACTCAGCGGAGGGATGCAGCAGCGTGTGGGACTAGCAAGAGGGCTTGCTAATGACCCTGATATCCTGCTCATGGATGAAGCCTTTAGTGCACTGGATCCGCTGATTCGTAAAGACATGCAGCAGGAGCTGCTGGAATTGCAGTCCAGAGTGAAGAAGACGATTGTGTTCATCACTCATGATCTAGACGAAGCCCTGCGGATTGGTGATCGGATTGCACTGATGAAGGATGGTGTTATCGTGCAGATTGGTACACCGGAAGAGATTCTCATTCAACCTGCCAATAAATATGTAGAGCGGTTCGTGGAGGATGTGGATTTGTCCAAAGTGCTGACTGCCGCTCATGTGATGCGGCAACCGGAAACGGTTAGACCTGAGCGTGGACCTCGTGTAGCACTTCAATTGATGCGTGATAGCGGCATATTCAGCCTGTATGTGGTAGACAAAGCAAATAAGCTTTTGGGTGTTATTACAGCTGAGGACGCAGCACAGGCACTAAAAGATAATAAATCCATCCTAGAGGTTACACGACGGGAGATCCCTCGTGTATATCCAGAAACACTGCTCAATGATTTCTTTGAACTAATATCTGAGACACATTTGCCTGTAGCTGTCGTAGATGAAGCGGATAAATTAAAGGGTATTGTGATTAAGGGAGCCGTTCTTTCCGCACTCGCGGGTAACGCGGTACCAGAAGGAGAAGGATCTTAATGGACATTCCAAAACTGCCTTTAGGAAAGGCACTCGAGTGGTTGGAAAACTGGCTAACGACGTATTGTGGCCCCTTGTTCGACTTTATCGCTACGATTATCGGTGGGATGGTTTCTGCGATTGAAGGTGCGCTCACGTTCCTGCCTGCATTAGTGCTTATCGTACTTATTGCAGCGTTGTCTTATTGGATTGGAAAATGGCGCATGGCATTATTTGCAGTAATTGGACTGCTCTTAATTGATAATCTCGGATTATGGGGACCCTCGATGCAGTCCTTAGCCCTTGTTCTAACCGCCTCGATATTGGCTGTAGTGATCGGCGTACCGATTGGTATTCTATGTGCACAGAGAAATGCGGTTAGAAATACAGTTACGCCTATTTTAGACTTTATGCAGACGATGCCGGCGTTTGTGTATTTATTGCCAGCAGTATCTTTTTTCTCACTTGGCGTAGTCCCAGGTGTAATTGCATCAATCATCTTTGCGATACCACCGACAATTCGTTTGACCAATCTAGGTATTCGTCAAGTGTCGGAGGAGTTAGTTGAAGCAGCTGATGCTTTCGGTTCAACACCTACTCAGAAACTGGTTAAATTGCAGCTGCCGATCGCGCTGCCAACGATTATGGCAGGCGTCAATCAGACGATTATGTTGTCACTCTCGATGGTTGTCATCTCATCTATGATTGGTGCGCAAGGTGTAGGTGCCTATGTATACCGTGCGGTATCGCAGGCTAAGACAGGAGATGGGTTCGAGGCGGGGATTGCTATCGTTATTATTGCTATTCTACTCGACCGTTTGACACAGAATGCACTAAAGCCAAAACAGAGATAGGGGTTTTAAAAGATATGAAGAAAAAAAATATAGGTTTGTTCCTGTTAGTGATCATGATGATTACTGTTATTGCTGGATGTTCATCAGCTAGTAATGAGAAGGTGAAACTGGCTTATGTGGCATGGGATTCTGAAATTGCAAGTACTTATGTTGTTAAAGAAGTACTTGAAACTAAGCTCGGAGCTAACGTTGAAATGCTGCAGGTAGATGCTGGCCCAATGTGGGCAGGGATTGCTGACGGTAGTGCGGATGCCATGGTCGCTGCTTGGCTACCGAGCACTCATGCAGCTTATTTAGAGAAGTATGGTTCGAAGATCGAAGATTTAGGTGCTAATTTGAACGGAACAAAAGTGGGTTTAGCCGTTCCAGCGTACATGGATATTAATTCTATTGAAGACTTGAAGAACAGTGACCTGGCCGGTAAACTGAGCAATCGAATTATCGGGATTGAACCGGGTGCTGGTATTATGACGACAACCGAAAAGGCTATTGCGGAATATGGTCTTAGCGATTATACGCTTCTTGAAAGTTCATCGGCAGCGATGGCTCAGGAACTGCAAAAATCCTATGACAACAACGAGCCTATCATTGTAACGGGCTGGACACCACACTGGATGTTCGCAAATATGGACCTGAAATATTTGGAAGATCCAAAAGGTGTATATGGTGCGGATGAGCAAATCCATACGATGGTTCGCCAAGGTCTGAAAGATGACATGCCGAATGTCTATAAATTCTTGGATCAATTCGAGTGGACAGCAGAAGATATGGCGAAAGTCATGGTTGAGGTTCAAGGTGGAAAGTCACCAGAAGAAGCTGCTAAGACTTGGGTAGAAAGCAATCCAGATAAAGTGAATGCGTGGATTCAAGGTGTGGAATTGTAAGTAGATAGAATTCTGTGGTATGATGTGAAGAATCAATGGATTACAAAAGTGTAACTTGTACGCTAACCACTGTTCATTACAAATGCACTTCATAAGCAAACTCATTCAATAAAACACCCCGGAAGGGGTGTTTTTCTTGGGAATATAAGCAAAGTAATAAAAGGAATATCTTACTTTTCTTATATTTTTAATGCTTACACTTATGCTTTAGCGAAGTAAATCAGGAGGCAGCTGCTGCAAGGAGTCAAGAGAGGAGACTGCTTCATGACAGAGACCATAAATACCTGGATAGATTGGCTGCTGCAAACGCTAGGCCTTAGGGGACCCTCTATTTTATTTGTAACGATTCCATTGGCGCTTTTACAGAGTATATTAGGATTCTTTCCTTTCGTAATTTTGATTGTCCTCCATGTGTCTGTCTTTAACGTTGTTGGAGGGATGATAATCAGTTGGTTGGCTTGTAATTTGGGTGGAATACTGATGTACTTCCTCATTCGGCGATACCTGTACCATTGGTTTGATCGAAAATGGAGGTCCAAGCTGAAACGGTATGACAAATGGCAGCGTTACTTGGATCGATATGGAATATGGACTTTGGTGCTTCTACGTACGATTCCTATTATTCCGAACAATGTAATCAATTTTATGTCCGCTGTTTCACCGATTAAAGTATCATCTTTTATTTGGGGAACAGTGCTTGGGAATATGTCTTACATTTGGCTATTCGGTACGATCGGCTCAACCCTAATTGTCCCGAAAGAAGAATGGAATGGCTATCTTACTTGGTATGCCGTGTTTATCGCTATTCTAATCGGCATCTTTATACGGCGGCACTGGGACCATTTACAAGAAGATAAACGGAGTAGGATGCACTGATTTTATATTATTAATTGACCATCAAATGAATGAAGAACGTTTCTTTGGCATTATCCGCCGGAGGGAACGTTCTTCTTTTTTGCCTTCTTTCCGAATACCTTAAACTAAGTGGAGGTGGCTTGACCTCTACGTAAGGTGGGAGGGACTATCGCAATGGGCAGATTAAAAAAATGGGGGAACCGAGGGCTGAGATTACCTGATCTAGGTCAACTTCGGCTGCCAAAAATAAATGGGGGCGGGATGCCGAGGTTCTCAGGAAGAAGCTCCGCGTTTAAGTCAAAACCTAGCAGGGCAGCGGCTAGACCACAAAGTGCACGGTTTGAAGCCAAAAGAAGCAGGAGCCATTTGAGGTTATCCAGTAGGGCCGAGAGAAAGTTGAGCGTTTCCGGTGGAAACACGCGTAAGCCAAGAAGCCGGCGCAAATTTTGGTTGATTGCATCCTTGGTATTGATTGTACTTGTATTGCAGGCACTGCGATATGTGGAGCTGCACATGAAGCCACCTATCTTGCATTTAGCACAAATACGTGTGAAGCAAATCGCAACAGAGTCGATAAATAAAGCAATTACTTCACAAGTAGCGAATGGAGGAAATGCGGAGGAACTGATTGATTGGAAGACCGATAAGAACGGGAAAATATCAGGCTTTATGCTGAACTATGCGGAGCATATGCGGATTACTTCACAAGCAGCAGAGGTAATCCAGACTACACTGCAGGATTTGCATAATCAGACAGAATATATTCCGCTCGGTCAGGCACTAGGTAGTCCTCTCATCGCCTCTTATGGGCCTGATATCCCGATCAAGATTGAACCGCAAGGTGCTGTTAAGGTTGAACTCAGCACCCGCCAGCAAAATGCTGGAATCAATATGATTTTAGTTGAGGTCTATATCCATATTGTTACGGAGGTGGCGGTGGTTATTCCGTTTGACATGGAACCCCAAGTAGTAGATACGGAAATTCCTGTGTCTTATCTGATGGTCGTCGGAGACGTACCTATGTATTACTACGATAATCAGGGTCAGCCTGTCGGAGCTAATGGCAGCAGTGCCCCTGGAATTGCTATTCCTGCACCATCTGTAAGTGGAGATAAAAATGGAGTATCAGATCAGAGCAAAGATACCACAGGAAATAGCAAAGAGGATAGCAATTCATCGCCAGCTGCAACCAATTCTTCGAATACAGGTGAAGCTCATACAGAAGAAGATGACAAAGGTGTAAATGGAGGAAATTAAGGGATATCGGGCATCTCTCCTCATAGACTATAGGTAGAGTAGCTTTAAATAAATGGAGCGTGAGTCCTGATGTCACATGAATCGCTGAATCTGGAACGCTTGGCAGGAAGATATGGTTTCCTTGAACGTGCCGGACTTCTCCCCTTGCCTAGTCATGACGGGATTTCTATTGTAGTTGAGCTTAGCCGTATGGAATGTGCAACGGTCTGTTTGCCCTTGTTGCTACTTCACTCAGGAGCCGATGTGCGCATTATTGCTGTTTCAATGACGCCCGATTTCCCCATGGAGGTATTAGCAGGACAGTTCTCACCGGAGGAGCCAGTGATCTTCCTACCCTATGAGAAGGAAGAATATATGCCCAATCTAGCTCTAGCCCATATCGAGACCAGCTTTGCTGTTCTGCTTGAAGATTCGATTATGGTATCGCCTGGCTGGTTATGCGAGTTAATGTGGACTCCCTTTGATGATGCTTCTGTTAAAGTCGTTGCCCCGCGTTCTTCTACCGAGAGGGGGGAAGGGAAGAAACGGCTTCACTTTGGAACTCATCATGAATTAGCGGAGCATGTAAGCTATAGCCTTGGGCGGTACCAAGGCGAATGGCGCGAGGTGGAAGTGCTAACCGGATCTTGTCTTCTGTTTACTAAAGAATTGATTCATCGAATTGGCGGTTTTAACGCTTCGCTTCAAGCGCGATATCTCATGATAGCTGACTGGTGTCTCCGAGCGCGGCAGATTGGAGCGAAACTGGCGCTGAGTGAAGCTGTGTATGTTCATGCTATTCAGTCACTGGATAGATACCCGAGAATGAAGGGCGAATCCAGACAGACGGATGGCTGGCAGACCTACTACAAGAAATGGGCACTTGAAAGCGGGCTGGAGAACGAAGGATATTTAGTACCGCCTACTGAATCCTTAAATTTTCCTCAGCCGGTTATACCATTGGGCAGAATATCCTTAGCTTCTCCTTTGGTAACGGCCATTGTGTATTGTGATGAGCTAAAAGAGCAATGGATAGCTGCACAGCAGCAGAGCTACAAGCATATTCGCTGGATTTGGATCAGAGACACTTTGGTAGACGCTGCTCCTGAGTTTCCGGTTAGCGAACATGATGTAGTGATTACGGTTCGTGGTGAGGATGCATGGTTACGGGCGTTAAAGAACGCATCTGCATTATATGAGAGTGAAATCATTCTGTATTTGTCCACTTCTATCCTATATGAGAAACGTTATATTGAGCGGGTGGTGAAGGCCATAACCCAAGGCTCCGCAGATCTGATTGTAAGTTTATCGACTGAAATGGAGGAAGCGGGGGTTCATTTACTTGCAGAGGGAGATTGGTCGGTCACTCTACCTCTTGAACGTGTTGCTTACAAAGGAGGGATCGTGCCTGGGATGATTAGCAATAGGAAGTCTACTTCCCGTCAATTGCTGCTTCACCCTAAAGCCTCTCTGGTTATAGGCTATATTGGGGATTTGTCCGATTCCAAGGAGGCACACCCATGAAATATTTAATTCTAAGCGGAGGTTCTTGGGAGGACTACGAATATAAAAGATTGCTAGAGCTTCTTCCCGACCGGGAAGAGGTCTGCTTTACTGGACGAATGACCCGTGAGCAGCAGACTAACAGTCAGGTTAGGGCAGTTGCGGCTGCAGATATTTATTCTCTGAACATGAAGCAATACACGATACTAGTCTCATCTCCTTATTGGCTCTCAGAGGTTCTCTCCTTGCAAGCAGTCTATGTAGTAGCACTGTTAGAACGTTGTCCGGAAGAAGAAGATAAGTGGTTATGGGATAAATACAGCGGTTTGCTTGGCGCAAAGGCTAACCTTGCAGCCACCCGATCCGAACGGATATATCTAGAGCAGAGCTTACGCAGGGAAGGTGTGATCTATCTCGGCGGGGATCAGCAGGAATCCTATGGAGTTACCTTTCAGGGAGATCGGCTGTATTTTCTTACGGATTATGAGGTGCTGTGGAGGAAGGCCATATTGAACTTGTGGCAGGATTCAACGAGATCATCTGCTGATTGGGTTACTATACAGCTTGAGCTGCGGGCGGACTATTACATTTCCATGTGCGCTAAGCTGCCCAGTCAACCTGTTGTACATTACTTGGCAGCTTCCTATCTGTACTTGTTGGGGGATCCCGCAGCAAACCGTTATCTGGCACAATCCTTTGAGCTCATGGTGCTGTATGAATATTTAGATTGTCTTCATTCACATTTCCGTTTTTTTTCGGCTATAGAGGTTAAGACTGGGGATTTGGAAACAGCTGTTCAACAGTACACGATTACTGCGTTTACAGCTGAGGAGAAGCTGGAGGCGGAAAGGCTGCAGGGCTGGCTTCACTCTGGGCAGTACGAACTTGTTCGAGCAGAGCTGTTCCGCTTGAATGAGAATGAGGCTGCGGCAGTAAGAATTCTAAGCTCTCTTACTACCTCAGAGGCGAAACTGTTGTTGATTCAGAATTATATTCGGATCTTCCAATGGGAGAAAGCGCTAGAGCTTCAGCAAGAACTAGAGGGCAGTGTTGATGGGGTTATAGAAGGCACAATACACTTGCTACATGGCAGAAGACATGAGGCTATACGAAGCTTCTTAAATGCGGCAGGGCAAGACAATCAGGCGTGGCCGCTTTTATCAGAGATGGCGGATCTAGAAGAGGCTATAAGACGATTGAAAAGGAGAGTGGAGGCATGAGTAGTCATAGATGGCCTCTCCGCAAAACAGCAGGTAACCGCTTGACGGCTATGATGCAGGTTCGAAATGAAGCTGGCAGATATTTGGAGCAGGTGCTTGAAGAACTAAGCGAGTTCGTGGATGATATTGTGATTATAGATGATGGAAGTACAGATCATACGGCACAGTTATGTCGTTCTTTTGCCAAGGTTACGAAGCTTGTGACACTGGAGACCTCCTTGTTTAATCGTGAGTGGGAACTAAGGCAGATGTTATGGGATTTGGCGGTGTCTACAAATCCTGATTGGCTCCTGTCTGTAGACGCTGATGAGTTCTATGAAGAGGCAGCTAAACGGGAGATGAGACGGCTGATTGATCAGGATGTGTATGACTGGGTATCTTTTCGGCTATTTGATTTTTGGGGTGGCACCACCCATTATCGTGAAGATGAACACTGGAATATCCATACGAAGTATACTCGTACACTAGTCCGATACTTGCCGAATTTTCATTATTTTTTCCCGAAAATGGATCATCATGTTCCTAGGCTCCCGCTTTCTTACTCTGTATTGCCGGGCTTTCTTGCCGAACTGCGAGTGAAGCATTATGGATGGGCCGTTTCGCCGGAAGAGCTTCATCGTAAATATTCGCGTTATCTGGAGCTTGATCCAGAGGGACGTTGGGGGAGTCTGGAGCAGTACCAGTCCATTCTAGATGAGCAGCCCCATTTGGTCGAATGGAGGGAAGAGCTCTGAAATCTGAATCTGCCAGTCATTTTAGGTCTGACTGGCAGATCTGACGAGCAGCCCCCATGGGATTTGACCTGAGGATATCCCATGGGGATAAGCTTTTGCCGCGAGCATGAGCTTGTAGTATGAGAGACCCACTGCAGTAGTAGTTCCCCCGATCCTGCGCAAAGCCATTTCATCTGATAGAGCGATCTTTGGAGTTTCCCCACAGGAGCAAGCTATAGCCACATATAATAGCCATTCGGCGCAGTCCGTCGAGGTATTATAATGAAGGTTGTGACTGAGATAGATGGAGCACCACTGTTTCTTTACCGGGATAGGAGCCTCAAGCAATCCATGGAATAAGGGCTGCGGCAGCTTGCACCATTGGAATGAAGAACCCTCTGATTGTCGATAAAGCGTTAATACACTATCCCAAGCACCGACCTGAAGCAGCAATTGCGCAGCATAGCTCAGATCAGGAAGAGCAGGCTTAATGCCAGAAAGACCTGTTAAAATATGATGAATCGATAACATCCCCGGTCTGTATGGCAATATGGAGACAAGCCACTGCATGGCTGACGCTGTATCTCCAGCACGGCAAGACAAAGCCCAAAGATAAACGAGTATTGATGGACGTTCGGAAAGAACAGATGAATCATGAAGCAGCTGTTCAAGGGGTGCGAGGGTATGATCCCCCTCTTGCTGCTGAGTACAAGCAAGGAAAGCCTGCACAATAGTGTGAACGGCTAGCGGTAGCTGCGAAGCAATAGAGAGGGTGGACAGCCATTCAAAATCACGAGCATTGAGGGCTGCGGGTACAAGATAGCCTAAGGTAATCGGTGAGAGAGCGTGGATATGGCAGCGGGTCAATGCGCCCAGACTTGACCTCTCTCCAGATAGCAGACTTAGCGGGACAAGCTGTCTCCATGTATCCGTATAATCTGGTTTGAATTGTATAGCAGCCTCGTAGTGTTTCTGCGCGTTTGAATACAGAAATAACTTCTCGCACACTCTGCCCGCTAGTAGTTCTGTTCGATACGTTCCACTTCCCGAAGAAGAAGAATATTGACGTGCTTTGGCCCCGCTCTTCAGCGCTTGATGCAAGAAGTGTCTAGCTTTGCTAAGCTGTCCTTGTTCGAGTAACAAAGCAGCATAGCCCTCTAATAAATCAGTGAAATCGGGAAACAATAAGCTCCCCGCTTGAAAGACTTCCTCCGATTCCTGCTGCCGGCCACATCGTTGTAAGGCGTAGGCAGTCTTAAGATAAATATCGGAGGCATACCCGGATTGGGTTGGAACATCAGCGAGCAATGGAAGAAGTTCATCTGCCGCTGCATGATATTGTTCCTGTTGATAATACTCTACCCCTAGTGCATAACGAAGGATTAGATGGTTCGGTTGAAGCTGCAGACCATTGTTTATGAGGGCTAAATTACGCTGGTATTTATTTTTGCGCTGCAATTCATTCTCTAAATAACCGTAGTGAAAAATACGCAATTCAGCGTAAGTGATTTCTCCCGAAGGAAGCTCCCATATGCTGCTGGCAGGCTCCTCATGAATGATCCCACGGAAGATGATTCTTTTATCGTTTCTGAACAGGCGGCAGACATGATCGGTAACAAAATCCGCTTCAGGTGCATCACCGATATAATGGATAATGGGCAACCAATATCCGTGAATTTGCGCTGCGTCCAGCAGGTGCTGGAGCTGCTCCTTCCCCCAATGGTCTACAGCCTCATCGGCATCCAGCACCAGAATCCAGGGGGAAGTTGCATGCTTCAGACTTAGGTTTCGCGCTTTCGAGAAATCATTCTCCCAAGGCATTTCGATGATCTTTGCACCGAATTTAAGCGCTATGTCTTTGCTATTATCCTCAGACCCGGTATCTACAATGATGATTTCCGATACGATTCCTTGCACAGAGGACAGGCATTTCTCCAGGTGGTTTGCCTCATTCTTAACGATCATACAAAGTGTGATATCGGGAGTGGTCATGGGAAACGTCCCTCCTATTCTGAAACTTTGGGAAGCGGAAGAGCTAGGCGTACTCTTTTGACCGCTGGAGAATAGGTAGCTGAAGAGGACAATGAAGCAAGCAGACGATCCGCTAACAAAATCTGTGAACGCACCTGTTGAGCTGCTTTATTAAATGCCACTTCTATAGAAATGGGCTGCTCCGTGGCATTTATCAGCTGTGCGGCTGCTTCCTTACATCCCTCACTCTGTAATAATTCTAGGAGAATCCTGTTTTTAGTCACTGTGTAGTCTGGCAGATGAGCGTGGAACCAACCGTAAATCTCACTCTCACGACCTGCACATTTCAGGGCTCGCAGCAGCCGGGCAATGACGGGAGCCGGTTCGGGATGAAGCTGTGCGGTTTTGGTGTAACAAGCAATGGCTTCGGTCTCATCACCCATCTCTTCACATAATTGACCCAGCATATAATAGGTTAAATATGAACCGAATCCAGCCTCAGTATGGTAGCCGGGAGGAGCAGCTCCGATGACCAGCGCTTGTAGCAACGCTACTTTGGCTTTTGCAAAGGCACCTAATTGTAATAGTAGAGCCCCTTTGATATGAGCTAAGTCTGGGTAATCCGGATGTGCGCTAATTCCACGCTCACAGGCTGCAAGTGCCCCAGGGTAATCTTTTAATTCTGCAAGAGAGCGAATTTCATATTTGTGCAGCAGATGGATGTAACTTGTATCAGGCGGAGCCTCTTCTAGTGATTGTTGGATATGCTTTAGAGCAGGTTGATACTCCCCCAGACGCATATACTCAACAGCCATATTAAAATGGTGGAAAGGATCTTTAGGATTTAACCTTAGCTGTTCTTTCAGCAGCTCGACATTTCGTTTGATTTTATCTTTCTTGACCACTACCCCTTCTGCGTAACCATAATGATGGATGACTACAGTGGTCAAATGCATCGGTGCCTGGGGTGTAGCTGTTATGATGGCCTCAGCGATCTGTTCGTGAATGATACCGCTAAACCGGTATTTAGGGCGATTACGGAACATCCGAATAATCGGATTGACGGTGATCGTCTGTGAAGCGGGGGTTAGCCCTTTGTGATTATGAATCCGTAGGAAAAACGCCTCGTACTCCATATGCTCAGCACACAGCAGTAATTCTCCCTTGCTCTCCTCACTTAATTCCTCATCTCCATCTAGAACGAGAATCCATTGTCCATGGGCCTGCTGGAGACCTGCGTTGCGGGCAGCAGCAAAGTCGCCGCTCCAAGGGTATTGTATGATTTTAGCCCCGAAGCTTAGGGCAATTTGAACCGTAGCATCGGTAGATCCAGTATCGACTACAATGATCTCATCGACGACTCCGCGTACGCTTTTTAAACATTGGCTCAAGCTATCTCCTTCGTTCTTAACGATCATGCATAAGGAAATTTGTGGATTTCTCCTTGAACGGTTCATAGGGATGATCTCCCTTCGCTCTGACGGAAGCTCCACTGTGTGTGCCAAGGTGTACGATTCAGCAAGGAAATGGATTTTCGGATCGCTCCGATATCCTCCTGCAATGGGCCATGAGCATGGGCATCATTTAAACTTTGAAGAGCATCTTCCATACTCAGCTTCGCTTGCTGAAGATAACAGAGGGATAAGCCGATCCTGGCGGATTCAAGTTCAGGCTCAGGCTCTTGTTCCAGCGCTTGCTGAAACCATTCACTGGCTTCGGAATAATGCCCTTTGTCAAAGATCATCTCACCAATATAAAAAAGCACGCTTGCATCGGCGATCTTATCGCGAACAAGTACAATAAATTCCTCTCCTGCGGCCTGCCAGTTCCCCTCTTTATATAATGCTGTGGCTAATTCAGATCGATAAACAGGGAACAGGTCCACTAAGGTATGACTAAGTGTGAGCTGATGCAGCTTTACAGATTGTTGGATGAGGTCTGAAAGGAATGAGGAATAGAAGTGATCTACCTCTATTTCTACCGGACATGCCTCTTGCTGGCGTTGGCATCGCTCAATGTATTCCAGTCCAGAACGGAGTTCATCCGATGTATGGTTGAGCAGGTCGTTTTTAAATTCTCCATATCGTTCCCATTGGCAAATGGCCCAAAGGGTATACCACTGCTTTTGATGCTCTAAACCATGATGATCTTGGGAAGCTAGTGAGGTCATCTGTCTTATAGCTGTACATGCGTCTTCCAGCTTGCCGGTGATGATGAGTGAAGAAATGATCCCATTTGCAGTATCCAATTCCAATGGGAAAATATCTCGGGATAAGGTGGTAATGGACTCATAAGCATTTATCCCATATAAACTGTCAATGATCGCGGATCTACTGGCTGAATTAGTTGGGGGAACGAGTTGGATCAGTAGAGTGGTGATTTCCTCATCGGGTACAGCTAGACGTTGAAAAGCAGCAGCTATCCCTTGCAAGGCGGGCGTATATAAAGAATGGTGTTGAAGTGCACGATGAAAAAATCTCGCAGCATCCTCGAGAAGACCAATCCGCTGTGAGATTAAACCCATACGGTATAGGGGGCGAAAAGTGCTCATTCCTTGTTCACATACATATTTTCCGCTAAGTACCTCATGTTCAGGAATGGACTCTGCATGTTGATAAGCTAATAGCGCACGTTCCAAAAGTCCTTGGCTTTCCAAAGATTGCCCTAACAAAAAATGCAAATCAGGGTAGTCGCCATAACGCTCCAGTTCAATCATCAGCAAGGGGTCAATCGCATTCGTTTTTCCTTGAGCATGGTAAATTTTACAGAGATCCCTAATCATCGTAGGACGATAGGAGGCTTCGAGTGCTACAT
Organism: Paenibacillus etheri; assembly: GCF_001012825.1. Classification (GTDB taxonomy): domain Bacteria; phylum Bacillota; class Bacilli; order Paenibacillales; family Paenibacillaceae; genus Paenibacillus_AQ; species Paenibacillus_AQ etheri. The sequence goes on along the minus strand of NZ_LCZJ02000033.1, from coordinate 594,539 downwards.
GGTGGAGGGCTTGACGAAGCAACGTCTCAGCTTCCTGAAGACGACCGTCCTGACAGCAGTTTACTGCCAAATTATAGGAGCAAAAAGGATCATCCGGATATTCGGTTAAAGCGAGGTGCAGCAGGTGCCTATTTCGGTTGATTTTATCTTTTCGTGCCATGATTTCGGGTAAATATCCAAAGTGTATAATCTCAAGTTGACTGTGCTCAATCGCCGAGAGGTTATGTTTGTTAAGGATTGAAGTGTCAATTCCCTCATGAATTCTTCCACTATATTGATAACCCTGTCCATTTCGGAATAAGCGAACTGCACTGTGTTTTACCTTATCTTCAGGTCGTGCGCCTACCCAATTATCAATGTTTACTGTAAAAGCCTGTGCTTGTGTGTTCTGCAGAAGGCTGCGGAGTTCTGTAAGTGGGGTTTGCAGGCACTCATCGGCATCGAGGATAAGAATCCAATTCGTTGTGGCTTGAACGAGCCCTTCATTACGGGCTGCAGAGAAATCGTCTGTCCATTCCCGTTGGAAGACTCTAGCCCCGTGCGCTTCGGCAATAGCTATGGATTCGTCAGTAGAACCCGTATCTACCATCACAATTTCGTCAGCACCAGCTACGCTTGCGAGACAGTGGGGCAGGAGATCAGCTTCATCTTTTACGATGAGGTGAACGCCAAGTGTAATAATGTTCACGGTTGTTCCTCCTTGGAAGGCATTATGTGTTTGTTGCACATATGTAGATCTGCTGACACAAGCATAAACGCCTTTGGCGTCCTTATATTTAAAGAAAGAGCACATGGATATCCATGTACTCTTTCTTGTTACAGCATATGATGGTCATCTGGATTACGTGCCCTGAGCATTGAAACTTACATTGATCGTGGATGCAGCGCCAGAATTCGCTGATTGATAGGATAGGCGGGTATATTTCAGGAATCTGGCTGGTACTATGACATCAACAGAGCCTGCTGCTAAAGGATTATCTCCTGTAGTATCGACGAAATAGTTCGTTCCATCAGCACTGATTTCCACACGTGTGTTGACTGGATTTGCCCCAGTATTATTAATGAAGAAGGAATACGTTCCCAGTACGCTCGTAGTAACGGCTGGCAGAGGAGTATAGGTATTAGCAGTCGCAATACCTGTAGTCGTCTGTTCTATAAAGCTGCGTTGTGAAATAGAAGTGACACTACTTAGCGTGCCGGCTGTGATTGTGGCTCCGAGCACGCTAGTAATGGTGCCGTCAAGGATGTTAGTAATAGTACCTGCGGAGGACAGAGTACCTGCAGTAATCGTAGCACCGAGCACGCTAGTAATGGTGCCGTCAAGGATGTTAGTAATAGTACCTGCGGAGGACAGAGTACCCGCAGTAATCGTAGCACCGAGCACGCTGGTAATGGTGCCGTTAAGGATATTGGTAACTGTGCCCGCGGAGGATAAAGTACCTGCTGTAATGGTCGCTCCAAGCACACTAGTGATTGTTCCCGCAGTAATCGTAGCACCGAGCACGCTAGTAATGGTGCCGTCAAGGATGTTAGTAATAGTACCTGCGGAGGATAAAGTACCCGCAGTGATTGTGGCGCCGAGTACGCTAGTAATGGTGCCGTTAAGGATATTTGTAACTGTACCTGCGGAGGACAAAGTACCCGCAGTGATTGTGGCGCCGAGTACACTAGTAATGGTGCCGTCAAGGATGTTAGTAATAGTACCTGCGGAGGACAAAGTACCCGCAGTGATCGTAGCGCCGAGCACGCTGGAAATCGTACCCTCTAGGATAATCGTTGTTAGATTTCCGCTTGGATCTGTAGTAAGCGGATGATCAATCAGCGAGGCATCCCGGCCGAATATAAGCGTTCGTAGATTATCAGGATTCGCTTGAAAAGAGCTATAGTTAGGCAAAGTTCCTCGTCCCTTCCTTATAAAATGATCAAGTAATACCTAAAAAGACTGGGCTTGGACGTATACACAATCTTGCCTAAACCCGTTGAATGTAGCGTAGAGGCGGAGAATCGAGTCCGCATTAAGCATAGATTCAGCACTAGCACTCTCATTTCTTTTGAAGCAACAATATCTTCTGAATCTAAAAATAATCAAAACTATTCGGGCGATTCTCCAGACGGACTCTAATAGAGTGATCTCCCTGATTCTTAACTGCATAAGAGATCATCGTTTTAGTTCAGCTTTCTTGTGTATTATTTTGCTGCACTTTTTAAGCACTAGGCCGTTATGGATTTCATTCATTTCCTGCGGGTTTTCTGGAACTCTATCCGTAAAAAGGCCCAAACCGTCGTTTGAGTCCTGAGCCTAATAAACCGCAGTTCAATAAGCCACGAACCGATAGGACAATCCTTAGCCATTCGAATGGTGTGATATTAATATATGGTGGGAAATAGGGGGTGATTGGGCTGGAAAAGCAAAAAAACGCACATTCCCACAACCTGTTACTAAGAGCGGCATAAAATGAGAGTAAGCTTAAGTAAGGGGAGGATATCTCATGCCGAACGACTCAGTATTCAATCAGAGTAGCCAGCCGCTTTTTACAGAACAAGTCAACACGTATGTTGCACCTGGTATAGATTCCGCTCCTGAAGGGGGAGCAGCAAAGGCGGGGCTATTGTTTGGAATCCAATTTACTTCTACGGTAACGACGGCTGCGCCGTTAGTTATTCAGATTAGTAATCCGGGAGGCAGCGGACGTACCTTGTATGTATCCCGTGTTACTGCCAGCTCAGCGACAGCGGCTGTTACTTTATCACTACTTCGGAACGCAACGGTCACCGGGACCACCGTCACACCGATTAATTATAATTTTGGGAGTGCGTTAACTAGTGTTATGACTGCTAGAACCTCAGCTGTTGCGCCTACTGGAAGTCCGGCCACTCTAGTATCTCTATTGCTGGCGGTCGGTCCGGTCATTGTTGATTTTACAGGACAAATTGTTGTTCCTCCCGGAAATTCCATCACTACCTCCATAACGATTGCATCGGGGTCTTCAGCGGCGACAACATCTATCAGCTGGTGGGAATATTAGAGACAGGAGGGGATAGATATGCCTAATCAATTTGTATTTAACGACAACGATCAACCTCTTTTTGTGGATATGATGAATACCTTCCAATCTCCAGATATCAGTGCGCCGCCTGAAATAAGCGCTTCGCAAGCCGCAGTCTTGTATTCAAGTAACACGTCCGCGTCTAGTTTGGTCGTACTTAGTCTTATTTCCGCAATCACTTCTATCCAAATTAGTAATGCTGTGGGTAGCGGAAAAACAGTATATATCTCACGTATAAACGGTAGTATCGGCGGCTCCTCTCTGCTATCGGCAATGTCAGGTAGCTTTACAATTGTAAAAGGAGGGACGGTAATCTCCCCTACAACCTTAACGCCAACGAATAATAACTTGGGTAGCTCGGCTACGAGTGCGATGACTGTTCAGTCTTCCACAGCAGCCATTAGCGGGGGGACGACGCTGTTCAATTATCAATTGGCACCGGGGGCATTCACACAGAACTTTACGGGCAGCATCATTGTCCCGCCTGGAACTGCTATTTGTGCTAATGTGACTTCATCCAGCTCTGCCATAGGGTTAACGATTACCTCAGCGCTGGGTCTTCTTTGGTGGGAACAATAGAGTTCTTGTTGTCAATCATTAATAGAGCGGAACCTTGACATCACTTGGGTTAAGGTTTTACATAAAAGGATGGAATGTATAGAAAATAAAGGGGATTGGCATTATACAATAAGGTTGCAAGTCAGATTGGAATGTGAAAAGAGGGACAATTATGGAAAGTTGTTTATTTATTCATGGCTTTACCGGAGGTGAGCATGAAATCTCCCCCTTGTCCCAGTTTATGGAGCAGCATAATTACCGTTCCAGAACGTTTACCCTGAAAGGGCATGGGGGGAGCAGGAATGATTTACTGCATTCGGATCGACATGATTGGCAGCAGAGTGCTGAAGATGAATTGACAGAGCTGTTAAAGACGGATGAAGGCGTTCATCTGATTGGCTTTTCAACCGGTGCTCTTATTGCTTCACATCTTTCTGTACGGTATAAACCCTGGATCAAATCTCTTACTTTATTGTCCACTCCCGTATTTCCGCTGAATCCCGTGGAGATCCTTAAGACTCTTGCAAGCTTTTCCATGCTAAAAACGTATATTAACAAATTCACTTCAACGCCCCCAAAGGCGACGAGAGAGTTTCAACGATTGGTCCGGGAAAGTTTTTCAATCTATCCGCATATTGAGACTCCAACCCTGATCGTGCAGGGGAAGCGAGATCATCTGGTGAAGACTAGAAGCGCTGACTATCTGCAGCATACGATTCCTACGACCCAAAAACAGGTGCTATTGGTGGATAACAGTGGTCATATGGTTTGTCATTGTGAAGATAGGGACCGAATCATGAGTGAAGTATTACATTTTATTCAGAGTGTAGGAAGCTGAGCATAATAGGTGAATAATCAACTCTAAAGAGCCCCGATTAAGGAGGCTCTTTTTCTTGTGAAGTTTAATTTATTATAGCTTGACAACGTATTCACAATCATGGTAATTTTTAGTTGGGAAACCGGTTTCCCTAAATTATTAATTTTTTTGTTATCACTGGGTGGGCTTGTTTTTTAATCAAGGAAGTAGGTTTTAGAGTGTTATGAATACGCTTTAATAAGAGAGGGAGATGCACGCAATGAAACGTAGGTTATGGTATGTACCCGTTCTAATTACATCTATTCTTCTTTCTACCGTGATTAATTTGTTTGTCTTAACACCGCAAAAGGCTGAAGCGGCCAGCATAGGCACGATTAATGAGAGCGACACTATTTATCAGATTATGGTTGACCGATTTAATGATGGAGATACTTCCAACAATGCTACTGGTGCGGCAATTCGCTATGGAGAAAACTCTGAGGAAGATTTCCGTTATATGAAAGGCGGAGACTGGCAGGGGATTATCGACAAGCTATCATATATTAAAAATATGGGCTATACCGCGATTTGGATTTCCCCAGTGGCTGAGCCACAAATGACTAACCGGGAAAACAATGGTACCGGTAAAAACACAGCCTATCACGGATACAACGTTAAGAACCCTAACGCTGCCAATCCATACTTCGGAACGAAGGAGAAGCTGAAGGAGCTCGTGGATTCCGCTCATGCGCTTGGCATCAAAGTAGTGATCGACGTTGTACCGAACCACGTCGGTGATTATATGCTAGGTTCCCAAGCCTATTATGATATCCCATCATTGCAGCCAGTAGCTCCGTTCAATAATCCAGCATGGTACCACCATAATGGAGATATTAACTGGTCTCTAGCAGATGGAAGATATGATCAGTGGGCGCAGGATCACTTAGAGAATCATGATTTGGGCGGGCTAGATGACATTGATTTCGATGTTCCTGCGGCTAAGCAGGCGATATTCGATTCTATCAAAGGCTGGTTTGATTATACAGGCGCTGACGGTGCGCGTGTGGATGCTGCCAAGCTGATGAAGCCAACAGATATTGGTGAACTACAAAATTATCTGGGTGTTAATACATTTGGCGAGAATTTCGACGGAAATGTTGAATTTGTCTCACGTTGGGTCGGAAACAACAAGGAGTGGGGTATGCTCGATTTCCCGATGTTCTTCTCCGTACTTAACAGCTTTGCTTATGGGCAGTCTTTTGAGTCCAATATTAAAAGCACCTTGGCACAGGATTCCTATTACAACGGGAATGCCAATCACATGGTTACCTTTATCGACAATCATGACCGCAACCGTTTTCTTACAGAAGCCGGGGGAAGCGTAGATAAGCTGCAGAACGCTTTGACCTTTATTTTTACAGTTCGTGGAACACCGGTTGTCTTCCAAGGGACAGAGCAGAACAAAGGCAATGGCAATAGTCAGATCATGACGGGCGGTATTGCTGATACTTGGAACCGTTGGTCTATGGTGAAAAGGGATACAAGCGGAAACGTGATCGAGAACTATTTTAATGAAAATGCCAGCACCTACAAACATGTAGCCAAACTTAATGAGATTCGTAAAAATAACCCAGCACTACGTACAGGTACTCAACGTGAAATGTGGGCTGCACAGAACTTATATGCCTTCTCACGTCGTATCGACAGTGGAACTAATCAAGGGCAAGAAGCTATCTCTGTATTCAGTAATCAATCTAATGGTTCGCAAACGGTAACCATCCCGCTGCGCGCTGAGAGTAGTTTGACCGCAGGGACAGTTTTGTATAATCAGCTGAATACTGCAGATACAGTGACCGTACAATCGGGCGGAGTAACTGGAAAGCAAATTACTGTAACCGTAGGTGCCAATTCAGCCAAAATCTATGCAAAACAACAACAGCCAACAGAAACAGTTCCTCCAACTACGCCAACCAACGTAACTGCAACTGTTCAAAATGCATCTAGCGCTTTGGTCAGCTGGACGGCTTCTACCGACAACGTAGGCGTAACTGGATATGAAGTTTATCGTAATGGTGTCAAGGTAGGCACAACGGCAACTACTTCCTATACGGACAATGGATTATCCGCCAGCACTACCTATAACTATACGGTAAAAGCATTTGATGCCGCAGGCAATCTATCACTTCTTAGTGCGATTGCGGCTGTGACAACACCAGCAGGGAACAGTGTCACGATTTACTATAAGCAAGGTTATACCTCGCCTTATATTCATTATCGCCCAGTAGGAGGTACATGGACGACAGCACCGGGTGTTGCTATACCTGTATCTGATGTAGCAGGATACAACAAAATAACGATTAATATCGGCTCAGCCAGCCAGCTTGAAGCATGCTTTAACAATGGCAGTGGCACATGGGACAGTAACGGGGGTAGCAATTATCTATTCGGTACTGGAACCTGGACTTATACGCCTACAGGAAGTATTACGTCGGGTGGACCAGTGACACCAACGTCGACGCCGACACCAACACCAACGGTAACGCCAACACCGACACCGACAGTAACGCCAACACCGACACCAACGGTAACGCCGACACCAACACCGACTCCGACAGTAACGCCAACACCAACGGCTACACCGATTGGCAACACGGCAACGATCTATTATAAGAATACGGCTTATAGCAGTTCGTACATTCATTACAAGCTGGACGGATCGACAGTCTGGACGACGGCTCCTGGTGAACAGCTTCAAGCTTCTTCTTTCCTAGGATATAAATCGATCACAATTCAGCTGGGCACTGCAGCCGGACTGACCGCAGCCTTTAATAATGGCAGTGGTACATGGGATAGCAACGGCAGCAGTAATTATCATTTTGATGCTGGGACCTGGAGTCTGGTGAACGGAAGCATCAGCGCAGGGGAACCTCAAGCAGACAGTGTGACGTTCCGTGTAAATGTTCCAGCGTCTACTCCGGCAAGCGGACCTGTGTATCTCACCGGTCCCTTCAACAGCTGGAATGCAGCGGATCCAGCTTATCAACTGACTAAAGGTAGTGATGGGGTGTATTCCATCACACTGAGCTTACCAGTAGGAACAGCGGTGCAATATAAGATTACGCGGGGCGCTTGGACTAATGTGGAGGTAAACTCGAACGGATCGGACATTTCCAATCGAACGCTTACTCCAGCAGGCGGCGTACAAACAGTGAATCTGACCGTGCAGCGTTGGAAAGATCTATAGGTTGCTATTCGAGTGGATCATAATACCTTTCACATGATAAGGAGCGGCCCCCGTGTGGGGCCGCTCCTTGGTAAGTAGTACGAAGTTTTTTCATTGCAGAAGGTACAATGGAATCTCTCAATTTGAACTGGAAGAATGAATCTACTGTACTTTGTGCAACAGAATTCAGGTGAAACCCTTTTTTTAGACGTTTTATGGAGAGTTGACTGCACAAAGTGCAATAGAATTGAATTTGATCCATTTTACAACGAATTCTGTTGCATTAAATGCAATCAAACCCGTAGTCCCATTAAGTTCCGTTAGTTCTGACTCGATCGAGTTCAGTCTACCTATTAAACCTTTCTAAGCTGACCTAATTTTAAGTAGTCAAATCACGAAGTTGCTCCAGAGAATGTAGTTCTCATCGTGGATTCACGGGGGATTAGTTCTGGCTCCATTAGCAAATGCTTGTGGGGCATATCATTGCCACGAATGCGTTCCATCAGCAGCTGCCCTGAAGATACACCCAGCTTGAACGTATCAATATTAAGTGAGGTTAAAGGAGGTGTTGTATAACGGGATAGCGGATATTCATCGAAAGCGGCGATGCCGAGTTCTGATGGAACATCAATTCCGAGTGCCTTTGCGGCTTGAAGCACCCCAAAGGCTACATAACTGTTCATGCACACAACTGAGTCTGGACGATCTTCGCGCTGCAGAAGCTCAAGTGCAGCGTGATAGCTGTCATGTTCATCAGCTTTGCAGTTAATGATCCATTGCTGGTGAACGGTAAGGTCAGCCTGCTGTAATGCGCTTAAGTATCCACCTAGGCGATGGGTATAAATTTTTTCCTGCTGCTGCCCGCCTAAGAAGGCTATCTTAGAATAACTCTGTTCGACGAGATGCTCGGTCAGCATGCTGCCGCCTGCTTCATTATCGAAATCAACCCAGCTTCCGGGGGTCATAATCTCTCCAATGGAGATGTAAGGAAACGCCAGTCGATTCAGTTCTTCAGATAGCTCATCGGTCAGCACGGAGTTGTTGGCAATAATACCGTCGACACGTTTGCTAAACACAAGCCTATTTAAAAAATGGCCTTCTGGACTACTATGTTGCACATTGGAAATGGTCAGCTCGTATTTTAATGGTGCAATTACGCTCTCGATTCCACCAATAATGTTGTAGAAGAATTGGTTCAGAAACTCACTTTCTTTAGACATATCGACCAGTAGGCCGATATTGCAGCTGCTTTGTTTGGCTAACCCAGTAGCAATACTGCTTGGTGTGTAGTTCATTTCCTTCATAATCTCTCGAACCTTTTGTTTCGTTTCCTGTGATATTTTTGGGGAATCATTTAGTACTTTAGATACAGTAGATTTGGCCACATTGGCTGCTTTGGCAATATCAGAAATCGTTACTTTCATCGTTGTCCCTCATAACTTGAAAACGGTATTTGTAACCATAATAACACAAATTTAGCAGTCTCTCTAATGATGAATGAACAGATAGATAGAACGATAAAAGTATAGAAGGAGTCCAAAAGTTATGTCTCAATCATGGTTTATATATCATACGAGTGAAGATCCATTTGCTTATCCTGTAGGTACAGGGACCCTGAAGCTCAGACTATTTACACAAGCCGGACAGCAATTATCCTGTACCGTTATCCACTCGGATCGTTATGATTCTCCGGGGCAAGAAGTTCCTTTACAGATGGAGCGGATTGGGTCGGCCGGTATTTACGAGATTCATGAAGCAATCATTCACACCAGCACTAGAAGATGCAGATATCTATTTCATATAGCGAATGCAGCGGGGGAGTATGTCTGGTATGGAGAAAGGGGCGCGTCGGAGAATCGGGAACGAGCAGGTTCTTTTCAATATGCATACCTTCATCATTCTGAGGCTTTGAAGCTACCTTCATGGAGCAAGGATGCGGTGACCTATCAAATTTATCCTAGCAGCTATAATGGTGGAACAATAAAGGGCATTACAGATAAAATACCCTATCTGCAGCAGCTTGGTGTGAATGCTATTTACATGACGCCTGTATTTGAGTCTCCTTCCGAGCATAAATATGACACCTCCGATTATTATAAGATCGACCCTGCATTCGGTGATGCAGAAGGATTGAAGGCGCTGGTCAGTGAGGCACATCGTCATGGAATTAAGGTCATTCTGGATGCCGTGTTTAATCATTCGGGAGATCAATTCTTTGCATTTAAAGATGTGATGGAAAAAGGCGAGCAGTCTCCGTATAAAGATTGGTTCTTTATTCGTTCTTTTCCCGTTATACAGACGCCTGCGCCGAATTATGAGACGTTTGCCAAGGCTGAAGCGCATATGCCAAAGCTGAATATGGACCATCTTGAGACGGCTAATTATATGATTAAAGTTGCCAAATATTGGATTCGAGAAACAGAGATCGACGGCTGGCGTCTTGATGTAGCGAATGAGGTCAACCCAGCTTTTTGGTCCCGATTTCGGCAAGAACTCAAGTCTGAATTTCCTGAAATCCTACTCATTGGAGAGATAATGCATGCTTCTGGGCCCTGGCTTAGAGGGGATCAATTTGATGGTGGTATGAATTATGTGCTTCGGGATGCCATGCTGGAATTCTTTGCAGAGCAGTCGACAGGGCCAGATCGCTTTATGGAGCAATTACTCCATCAGGAGGCGTTGTATAATGACCAGGCGAATTCGGCTATGTTTCAGTTGATTGGTAGTCATGATACGTTGCGTTTTCTTACAGCGTGTAAGGAAGGGGGACGTGGCTGGGACCGCGAGAGCACTGCAATACAACGTATGAGGTTGGCAGTTTTTTTTCAGATGACCTATATCGGTATTCCAATGATCTATTACGGGGATGAGGTTGGGATGGAAGGGGCCACGGACCCTCACTGTAGAAAAGCTATGGTATGGCAAGAGCAAGCTCAGAATACAGCGCTGCTGAAATGGTATCAAGAGCTGATCTTCTTAAGAAAAAGCTGTGATATTCTACGAAAAGGTACGTTTCGTCCTTGGTTCACAGATGAAGTCCGTAATGTGCTCGGTTATACGCGGGGTGTGGGTCAAGAGAAGATTGGGTTAATTATCAATAATTCTCCGAACGCGTACGAGCTTGAGCTTAATGCCTATCGTTCGGATAAGAATGTGCTAACCGATTTACTGTTAGGAGCAACTTTTAAAAATACTAACAAGCTTATAGTGAGTATTGAACCGTTTGGTTGTTTAATGTTGTATTAAAAATAGTATAAGGCCTCTCTCCAAAGAAGGGGCCTTATTGTTCATCAAGAAACGGGTCCTTATATTTCTCGCATAAACGCTTACTTTCCTTTAGGGACGCTAAAGGCGTTTTTCCTTGTTTGTAGCACTTTTTTTATTTTTGTTCTTTAGGTCTCTATACTCCTGATTCTCCCATTGTTTTAGCAACGGAAAAGGGTCAAAAGCCCATTCCGTAATCCCTCGGTCACGGTAGATGCCAAAATGTAGATGTGGCGGGAATTTCCCTTGTGTTCCTGGATTACCGTAACCTGAGCTGCCAACCCAGCCAATGATTTCACCTGGTGAGACGATATCTCCACGCGAAATAGATTTGTTATACCCGGATAAATGGGCGTAATAATGGTAACGGTTCTCGATATCACGAATCCCAATTCTCCAGCCGCCATAGCGGTTCCAGCCTTTAGTTTCCACTAGGCCGAAGCAGGTGCTGCGTACCGGCATGCCTTGTGGTGCAAAGAGGTCAGTCCCTTCGTGGATACGTGCCCCACCCCAGCTTCTGCCGGTTCCCCAAGTGCTACGATAAGAATAAGAATTACTTAAGGGAAGTGGAAAAGCACTACCTGATAGGTCAAGCCGCCCAAAATGTTCATATAGCTTGGCGAACTGAGCTATGCGCTGAGAGGCACGGCTATTGTGATAATATTCCCAAATACCAATGCTGAAATCATTAGCTGAATCACCATATTTCTGCAAGTGTCTAGCCATACTATATAGAACATCAGCATCATTCTCTGGATCGGCGATTCCATCTCCTGAGCCATCACGGCCGAAGCCGTTAAAGAAAGTGATGGATTTCGGAGAAGTATCCTCCTGATCCGGGTTGAGTGGACCGGACCATACGGGTGGTGGAATCTTGATTCCTGTTAGACGGTTGGAGACGGGCTTGTCTGAAGACCCTTTTTTTGCGATGGTGCGTTCATACTGATCAATGGCTGCGAATCTAAACCAAGGGATTCCAGTGGCTGCACTCATTTGATCATAAATCCCCCTACGGGCAGACCATATGGATTCCTTGCTAGCATTAACGGGATTGCCGCTGCTTTCCACCGATTGGACTGTAGCCTGTACTGCAGCTGCTGGAACGGGAAGGCCTAAACCACCCCAAAGGATAGCGGCCGCGGACAGACACAACATAGTTCTCCGGTTTTTAGTATTCTTAAATAGGGCCAGCAAGATAACAGCCTCCTTTTGTCCGGGCGTAGAATTGAATGTAGGCACTTCGGTTGAAGCTTTTTATTATAGATTGAAGCAAAAAGCTACTTTTTATCCGTTCTTGTCTAAAGGTACCAATAAATTCTCCGTCGGAATCGAAGTTGGTATGCCCTGCATATTTCACAAAAACAGGCAATTGTAAAGCGCACATGGTATAATATGAGGCAGCATCTTTCATCTGCAGCATCACATTTAGGAGGAAGCGGGGTTTATTATTTTGACGAACAAAACAGCAAAGCAGCCTAAGCCGGATTGGATTAGAATCAAGCTAACTACCGGTGATAACTATCAGGAAATCAAGAGCATGATGCGTTCTAAAACTTTACATACCGTATGTGAAGAAGCTAGGTGTCCGAATATTTATGAATGCTGGGCAAATCGAACGGCTACCTTTATGATTCTTGGTGATATATGTACTCGCGCATGCCGTTTCTGCGCTGTGAATACAGGGCTGCCGACAGAGTTGGACCTTCAGGAGCCTGAACGTGTAGCAGAAGCTGCAGAGGGAATGAACCTTCGCCATTGCGTGGTGACCAGTGTGGCCCGTGATGATCTTGCGGATGGTGGCGCCCAGATTTTTGCTGAGACGGTAGCGGCAATTCGTAAACGCCTTCCGTTATGTAGTGTTGAAGTATTGATTCCAGACTTCCTGGGAGAACGGAATAGTCTGGAGATTGTTATGAACAGTAATCCGGATATTCTTAACCATAATATCGAGACGGTGGAACGGATGTCAGACCGTGTACGGGCTAAAGCGAAGTATCGCCGTTCGATGGAACTGCTGCGCAGAGCCAAGGAAATGAAACCGGATATTCCTACCAAATCAAGCATTATGCTTGGAGTCGGTGAAGAGTGGGATGAGATTTTACAAGCAATGGATGATTTACGAGCCGTAAATTGTGATATATTGACTTTAGGACAATACTTGCAGCCTTCTCCAAAGCATTTAAATGTGGAGAAATATTATCCACCGGAGGAATTTGCGCTGCTTAAGGAAGAGGGATTGAAGCGTGGCTTTAGCCATGTGGAATCAGCCCCGCTTGTGCGCAGCTCTTATCGTGCGCATGAGCAGGTGAAGTCTGCCGCTCAAGCTCGTGAGGATCGTGCGGTTTCTTCTAGTTAATTTTTTTGAAATAGTGACAAAGTCACAAAAAGGTTTTATTAAGGAGAGGGTTGAAGGAGCGATAGCGTTCTGAAACACTCAGCGCATAGGTTACACATAAAAAAACGTTGATTTGAGTCATTGGAGAGAAATGTTGGAGCTGTAGGAGCGTTAGCGTTCGCCTGAAAGCTTTCCGAAGGAAAGCTAGCATCGTAAGCATACACTGTTGATTAATTTCAACCGCTGATGCGGTTCAAATAAAAGAAATTAATCAACAACAGCGACCGATAGCCCAATATTTCTCGGAAATGACGGCATAATCAACGTAAAGACCCCCAAAGAAAGGCAGGCGGCAAAAGGTTTGATCGTTATAGGCGGAAAAGGCTACGAACTAATGTTAGATCATAAGGATGGTTGGAATCCGGAGGCGTTTCGCGGAAGATATAGTGAAGTGCTGGAAAGATACGACTACATTATTGGTGACTGGGGTTACAGTCAGCTGCGTTTGAAAGGCTTTTACCGGGACAACCACCCTAAGGTGAATCGGGATACAGCGATTTCTGGCATGGTCGATTATATTAATGAATATTGCAATTTTGGCTGCGCATATTTTGTGTTGCATAAATTAAAAGAGGTACCACAAGAAGGCATGTTCAAGGATATTCTGATCAAAGAAATACCAGAGCCGAGTGAGGAAGACGATTCGGAGCTAGAAGCTGAAGATAATGATGGAACGGCTACAGAAAAAGAGTTCTCCTCTAAAGAAACGTCATCCAAGCAAGGCTCTAATTCATCAGCTGCATTTAAAGAGATGACTTCTGCTAAGGATAGACCCTTGAGAGAACATCAAAGCCGAAATCACCGGAGTAAGGATTCGCAGGGGAAGAAATCCAAAAAGGAATTTCAAAGCAGACCACCACAAGGTCAGTCCCAAAAGCCCCAAAACACACAAAAGCCTCAAAATAATCAAAATAATCAAAATCCACAAAACGTAGAGAATCCACAATCTTAATGATAAAAGCTGACCATAAGTAGAGTCCTTCTACGAATGAGAAGCTTTTTTTTAAATACATGCTATACAATTATCGCATAAACGCTTACCGTCCATTTGGGACGCCGAAGGCGTTTTTGCTTGTTTGAAATGGATTTCGTACAAAAAATAAAGGCAGCAAACCTCCATCTATGGGGAATTGCTGCCTTTTCTTATGGATTATTTTACAGATAATTTCAATTGCTTCTGTGTAGCATTGTAACTCCATGCGAGCGCCGGGAACTTCTTCTTAAAAGCATTTAATTCAATGTAGGTCTCACCATTCTGGGATAGCGCCTCTTTGGAGGAAATCGTAAAGCCGGTGGACGTGCCTGTTCCGCTCTTTACGATGACCTTCTTGTTCTTGGCATCCCAGGTGATCTCGCCTTCCACAAGTGCAGCCAGCACAAGCGAAGAAGCATAAGTTTTATCGCCTTGCTTCACAAGACCGACATTACCAGCAAAAGGAAGTCCATTGATATTTAAGATATGATGATCTCCGGTGACTTCTAAAGTCTTCATTCCAGCAATCTGCAAGGCGGTAATCAGCTGTGCAGTTTTGCCTTTAACCACAATATCCGGTGCCAGACCGATGTGATTAAAGTCTTCTTTTTTAGGTGTTAGATATTTCTGTGTGGTTAATTTCAGCATGTCGCCATTAGACACCGCTATTAGGCTTTGAATACGCGCTTTGCCATAAGAACGAGTGCCTACGACAGTAGCCAGCTTGTTGTCACGTAGGGCGCCAGTAAGCGCTTCTGATGCACTTGCCGTATATTCGTTGGTTAGAATTACGACGGGTACACCGATTTTGCTCCCACTAGTAATCGTTACAGGCGTTAACGCTCCACTTTGATCAGAGGTATACATCATGATGCCTTTATCCATAAAGTTAGAGACAATGTTGTATGCTGAATCCATATAGCCACCCAAGTTATCACGTAAATCAAGCACCATGGATTTCATTCCAGCTGCACGCATCTTCTTCAGCATAGCGGCGAATTCTTCGTCAGAATTCTGGGTGAAACCACTTAGCGAAATATAGGCAATCTTCGGACCAATGAGTGTTCCAAAAACAGAAGTTGAGTTCAATTCATTACGGGTAACAGCATAAGATTTTGTGACTCCATTTCTGAGGATCAGCAGGGTGACCTTGGTGCCTGCGGTCCCACTCAGTTCCGAATCATCCGTTTCGTCAACAGGTATTCCGTTAATTTTGAGAATTGTATCGCCGCGTTTCAGGCCTGCCTTTTCTGCTGGAGAGCCTGGAGAAATTTCTTCGATGTAGAGTTCTGTCGGCTTATATTGTAGTTTAACGCCGATGCCAACGTATTCGAGATCAACCGAATGTTCAAATTGCGCCGCTTCCTCGGAGTTGAAGTATTGGCTGTATGGATCATCCAGTGTATTCACCATGCCGTCAATTGCTCCGCGAATCAATGTTTCCTTATCTACATCTGAAAGGTTGTAGTTCTCCAATAACTTCATAACTTCATTAATAAGTTCACTGTTGTCTGTGGAAGCCTTAGCGGCATCAGCAACTGAAGCTAGCGGAGCAAATGTAATAGATAAAGCTAGACAGCTGGTTAACAGTGCACTTATTACTTTTTTAGATTTCATGGAATCAAACATCCTTTTTATTAGGATTTCACAAGTTTATTGTAGACGTTATATGTGTTACCCACTGTCCATACACCGGTATCCGACTTGGATAGAATATAGATAAGACCCTGCTCGTAAGTCTCCTCTTCACTAGCTTCCTTGTCTTTGCTTTCTACATATATTGCTGCTTCTTTGGCAGTGTAGTAATAGATATTTGAAATGCCTGGCGTATAGGTAATATCGTACGAAGCGAAGAAATCATCCAAATCCGCTTTGATTGAGGAATCATATTCTTCCCCATATGAAGTCATCGTGGCAAGAACTGCAGTAGAATTCTCTTCATTCATTGCTTGATAATACTTGGTAATCATTCCTTTAATGGCATCCGCATCATTTTGAGGGATGTTGGCTGCTGGTTTTAGGGCTTGTTCTCGAGTAAGGAGAATGCTTGAGCTTTGGGATTCCACGGATGATATCTTCCAGTTTCCGTTCTTACGGACCAGGGTATAAATGTATTCATCCTCTGTATCTGGAGTATAGGCCCCACCTGTTCTGCGAGAACTTTCAAGCGTATACACAGTGGCTTCGTCAGCCTTCATGTCGAGGATTTCCAAACTATCAATCGTATTCTTTATGTCGAAAGCTTTAAAAGATTCATTGAGTTCGGCCACGGATTCTGCGTCAGAGGACTCCTCCATAAGGGAATAGAAGCTAGTCGCGTTTTCTTCATTGAAATACTTATTCGACAAACGAACTAATGCTGTAATGGCTGCTTCGTCCTTATCTTTGGAGACAGGAGTAGTAATCTGTACACTTCTACTGGAGGAATTCCAGACGGCAGTGCCCCCGGTTGCCTCGGCAATAAAACGCAAAGGAATGTATGTAGTGCCAGCTGATGAGACTGGTGCGGTGGTTAGTTTTTTTACAGTTCCGTTAACAGTAGCGCGGTTGCTGCCGATTGTGAGGGTAATTGCAAGATTTGAGCTTTTACCAGTTACCGTTCCAGTCTTGGCATCCCAGAGCACTTGAAGTCCAAGCTTCTCAAAGACAACCCGGAAAGGCACAAGGACAGAATTGTTCGCTAAGTATGGGGATCCAGCGGTGAAGGAAACCTTACTTCCGTTGATATAAACATCAATGGGTTTCGATGCTGCAAAAGCCGGGACCGCAAGTACGAGGGCCAGTAGACTTATGCTTAAGAGGGATAATAATTTTTTCAACAGTACTCTCTCCTTTTATGTAACTCTTTGTAAAATAGCCTCATTATACCATTTGGCTTCTCTCTCAGTCTATCAGCTGGTGTTAGTTTTGTCACACAAAAAAGCCGGAGAAATAAATATCTCCAGCCACTGAAAAACGTTGGATCGAAGGTTAATCTTAAACCAGAAAAGCTTCACGAACACGGTTCCAGAATGGAAAAGGACGGTACCTGGCGAAACTGACTTTTTTGTCCGATACTTGGCATCTTACTGAAATCAAATCGTCTACTGGGATATTGTTATGATCGATCGTGAGTAGTAAGCGCTGATCCTTACATGAAAGAATGTCGCAATGGTGATGCTTCGGCAGTAGTAAGGGCGATCCCATTGTTCGAAATACACGATTGTTAATTGAGGCAATTTCGGCAATCTGTAGCGCTTCTATAGATGGGTGAACCATGGCCCCTCCGAGGCTTTTGTTGTAGGCAGTGCTGCCAGAAGGGGTAGAAATACAAAGTCCATCGCCCCGGAACATCTCGAAGGTAACATCATTGATGTCCACTTGAATCATGATAGTTCCATCTACCCCTTTAAGGGTAAATTCATTTAGGGCAATGTGGGACGAAGAACCGGATTTCTTGTGAATTTCCAGCTCTATTAACGGATATTTCACGATACGGGGCTTCTGGGGTCCAGAGTCGCCAGTTCCGCACATATAGTCGATTAAAGTGGGCAGCTCTTCCGCTTGCCAGTCCGCATAGAAGCCTAAGTGTCCTGTGTGCACACCTACAAAGGCTAAATTGGGGATTTGGTCGATAAAGGTATGAAAAGCGTGCAGCATTGTGCCGTCTCCGCCAATAGAGATGACGATTTCGGGAGACTCGGCATCCAGTTGCAGGTCCCGCTCCGCCGCCAGCTTGTGAAACTGCTCGGCAAGTTTGATTGATAGTTCATCACCGCGGTCCAGAACATAATATCTCAAGATGTACAGGCTCCTTTTGTATAATTCAGTCATACACCGATCATAATCAATCTTGACCCGGAACACAATATGTTAATCAACTTCGCCTTATCCATCGAATCATTGCCATGAAAGCAGGGATAAGCAGTGAGACTAGAATTGCGGCAGTTAATAATAGGCTGAGCAGAGCGAGGCTAGCCGTGATCCCTGTGGCAGAAGGTGTAAAGACAACGGAGGCTGGAAATGATACCCATGCAGTAGACAGTCCTGTGTTCATCACAGGGCTCCAGAGCAGTAAGACCAATCCTGATGCGAGTAAAGCGTGAATTAGACGTGCAGTTAAAAATGGAAGATACCGCAGCCCGGTACCATTCAGAATACTAGCCACCTGGGCATGTACAGATAATCCGCCCCAAGAGAGAATAAAGGCCGCTGCCGCTACCTTGAACTGGAGCGGGATGGAAGAAGCGGCTTCACCCGCTGAACGTGCACCGATAGTCACCTCAAAGAATCCGCTTATGAGGGCCTGAGCTAGCTCCGGAGGACCACCCACAAGGGACACAAGATTTCCGGTCATGCTAAAGAGTGAGGACAGAATTCCGGCGCGGGCAAGTAGTTCCATTAGCACATTGAAGAATACAACCAAACCACCTACGACAATAATAAGCTTTAGCGAGGACTGGATCGCACCCTTTAAAAGCTCACCAAAGCTCCGTCCATCTTTGCGCCGGGCCTCCTCCATGGCAAGAAGTGCTGCATGGATTCTTCCAAACCCTTTTTTTGCTGGAGCAGAGGGGGTAGCAGAACTAGTAAGGGATGGGTCTTGGGATGGAGATCTCTGTTCTTTGCGTCCATGGAACGACATTAGCAAGCCAACAATCAAACCACTCCCGTAGTGGGCGAGGGCAAGGATGAGCCCCAACGAAGCGTCTCGAAAGAAGCCAACGGACACTGCACCTAACAGAAAGATTGGATCGGAAGAGGTTGTGAAGGCTACTAAACGTTCGCCCTCTACTCTGCTAATCAGATTCTGTTCCCGCAGTTTAGCGGTTAATTTAGCGCCAACAGGATATCCTGATACATATCCCATCGCAGCGACAAACCCACCGCTACCTGGTATACCAAAAAGAGGACGCATCAACGGATCGAGCAGTGCACCGAAGAGATGAACGATCCCTAAGCCTAGCATGATTTCGGAAATGACGAAGAATGGAAATAGGGAGGGGAATAACACATCCCACCAGATGGCCAGGCCTCGTAAGGCTGCGCCAAGGGATGCCTCCGGATGAAGCAGCATCAGCAGCATACTGCCCGCCAATGTCAATCCCAGCAGTGGGCCGCCAATCTTTTTAAAAGTCATAATTAACGCCTCCTGATCTATGGTTAGATGTATGCGAAAAGAAGGACAAACAGCACAAAAAAAATAAAGGAAGCGGTTACATTAATCTGTGCTTTTTCGCTTTAAATATGATATTATGTAAATAAGAAATGCACCCTCTGTTACAAGAATAAATGGGATGGAGTGTTGGCGATGAGCGTTGTAGCCGGAGTTCTCGTTTGTGCTTTTGTATATGTGATCCGGGTCTCTCTCGTCCCTGCAGGTGATGAGGAATTTCGGACCTACTGACAATAACTTCCAGACGCTAAACTATGGTTTAGCGTCTTTTTTCTGCCCGGTAGGGGCACTTTCGACGGATATCCGAGGAGTGCTTTTTTTTGGTATAATAAAAATAAGAAACGTTTCATTAATATGGAAGAAAGCTGGTAACCTCAATGAATCCAAATGAGAGTATATATGAGAACCTAGGAGGAGCTGAGGCGCTACATCGATTGGTGGAAGTGTTCTATGCCAAAGTGCAGCTTCATCCGCAGCTGGGTCCGTTATTTCCTAAAGACATTTCTCCTGTTCTGGAGAAGCAGTATCAATTTCTGACGCAGTTTTTTGGCGGTGGCCCACTGTATTCAGAACTACATGGACATCCCATGATGAGAGCTAGACATATGCATATTCCCATTACTCCAGAACGTGCTGAAGAATGGCTGCAGTGTATGAAAGAGGCGCTCGTGGAGACTGGCGTAGAAGAACCGCTACGTTCCTTCGTGCTTAGTCGCCTTGCAGGTCCCGCACATCATTTTGTTAACATGCCCCAGGAGTAATAAGGGACAGGTTGATCCTGAAAGGAATGAGAGTACTTGCCAGACTTAATACCCCTATATTCTATTAAGGTCAAATGTTGCAATTGTGAACATGAATTTTCAACCTCTCGCGTACGCCCTAGCCTGAAAAAGGCTATCCGCCGCGATGCTGATTTTTGCGCATATTACAAAAACGAGAATCCGGATTATTATGTTGTACGTGTCTGCCCGAGTTGTGGGTTTGCCTCTACAGAAAATTCAGCGGACAAGCTGACGGATCTGCAGCGAAAAGCATTTAATGAACAGGTAGGAAAACGATGGAAGAGCCGTGACTTTGGGGATAAACGAAGCTGGGAAACTGCACTTGAGACCTATAAACTGGCGCTTTTATGCGCTCAAAGTATTAACGATAAGGATCGAATTATTGCAAGTCTGCTTCATCACATTGCCTGGTTGTATCGGTATCAAGGGAATACGGAACAGGAACAACGCTTTTTGCGCTATTCATTAGCTGAATATGTGAAGGTATACGAAAAAGACGGAATAGCTGGCAATGATGCCCGGCTCATGTATCTTATCGGCGAACTTAACAGGCGCATCGGAGAGTTCTCTGTGGCTGTAATGTGGTTCTCCCGCCTGATTAATGATCAGAAGATTATGGATGCTGCGATGATTCGAGCTGCCAGGGAGCAGTGGGTTGTGCTAAGAGAGCAAATGCGCGGCGAAGCTGTAGATATTGATGCCGATGGATTGCCTTCAGGTTCTTAAAGCTTTACGAACAACAAAAAGCGCAGAAGAGAGTAATGCTCTCGTCTGCGCTTTATAAAAATGTTAATATTGGGATTTAGATTACCTTCTATTTATCGGACTGCCCGATCGAATAGGAGGTAATCTCCGTCGTTATCTACAACTGTGGGACTGGCGCTGCAACATGGGAAGACAAGCAGTTTTTTCTTGCCGTCACGAACGATTTGCAATTCTTTTGGCTTCATAGGGAGAAGGACATTCTCCGAGCTGCAGAAAGGGCAGTACTGCACATACATATCGCCTAAAATAATATCATAAGGCCAGGTATGACTAAAGGGAATCATTGTGAATCCTTCCCAGAAGGAGACTCTTCATTTCCATCCTCAGCTTGCGGTGAATTCTGCTTTTTGGATAGCTCAGCTATTTTTTGCAGTAAAATATGTTGGGGCATATGCATCAAGTGTTCCAGTGGAACGCCTAGTTGCTTGGATAACGTTATGGCTGTTTCCGGTGAAATTTGTAGTGGCTTCATATGGATGCCCTCCTAAAGTTTATCGGCTATGAATGTTCCCGTATCGTTATTCACTTTACCATGGTGTTAAGTCAATTACAAAGAAAACCAAATGAAAGCAAAGGAATGGTGAGTACAGATGAAACAACCATTATCACTAACTTGGGAACTCGATTCCATATTTCCTGGAGGATCGTCTTCCTCTGAGTTAGAAAGCTTTTTAAAGAATCTTGAACAAGATATTGCTGCCTTACAGCGTCTGGTGAAGAATGCTGTGGCTCCAACGGATGTTGAGTCTACAAAGGCGCTGGACGAGGTTATAGAACTGCTTCAGAGCTGTTCAGGAAGACTTGTGGAGGTCTCTTCCTTCGCAGACTGTCTGGGTGCTCAGAATCAAATGGACAAAGGTGCGGTAAGACTGGCGGCCCGAGTGACAAGTATGCGAGCTGGATTCGAAGGCATTAGCTCACAATTCAGTAATGTGCTTCGTCAGACTACGGACAAGGTATGGGCAGAGTGGATGGCACGTCCGGAGATTGCTCCTTTAACGTTCGTGCTGAGCGAGAGCCGTGACTTGGCTCGTGAGAAGATGAGCCCAGAACTGGAAAGCTTAGCGCTGGAGCTAGCCGTTGATGGCTATCATGGATGGAGCGGGCACTATGATACGATTGTAAGCTCGATTAAGATCCCATTTGAGGATGAAGAAGGAACAAAGCTGCTCTCCGCAGGTCAAGCCTTTAATAAACTGGATGACCCAGATCCAAAAGTACGTCAATCCATGTTTCGCAAATGGGAAGAAGCATGGACCGAAGCAGCAGATAACTGTGCGGATACCTTGAATCACTTAGCGGGCTTTCGTCTGAAGCTCTATAAAGGTAGAGGTTGGGAAGATATTCTGAAAGATCCACTAAGCATCAATCGTATGTCACAAGATACTTTGAATGCGATGTGGGACGTGATTACAAATAGCAAGCCTGCACTTGTGGCCTATCTTCAGCGTAAAGCAAAGCTGCTTGGACAGAATGCTCTCTCATGGGTCGATGTTGAAGCGCCTGTGGGCAAATCCTCAGGTAAAATTCCATATGATCAGGCTGCTAAAGATATCGTTACCCAGTTCCGCAAATTTAGTCCTAAGATGGCTGAGTTTGCAGAGCGTGCTTTTGATAATAACTGGATTGAGGTTGAGGATCGTCCGGGGAAACGCCCTGGAGGTTTCTGTACATCCTTACCTGAGAGTAAGGAATCACGGATTTTCATGACTTATAGTGGTACAACTTCCAATGTTTCAACCTTGGCGCATGAGCTGGGACATGCTTATCATTCTTATTTGCTGGATGATCAACCCGTATTTAATCAGAACTACGCTATGAACGTTGCAGAGACCGCCTCAACCTTCGCAGAGGTCATTGTGTCTGATGCTCAGGTCAAAGCCGCTAGCAACGCTGAAGAGAAGCTGGCGCTTCTTGAAACGAAAATTCAAAACAGCGTGGCCTTTTTTATGAACATTCATGCTCGCTTCTTGTTCGAGACTCGTTTTTATGAGAAACGTAAAGAAGGACTTGTGAATGCTGAGGAGCTGTCTGAATTGATGGTGGAAGCACAGAAGGAAGCCTTCTGTGGGGTACTTTCGGAATATCACCCTCATTTCTGGGCTTCTAAGCTGCATTTTTATATCACAGATGTACCGTTCTATAATTTCCCTTACACCGTTGGTTACATGTTCAGCACAGGCTTGTATCGACTGGCTCTGCAAGAAGGAGCGTCCTTTGCAGACAAATACGATAGCTTGTTGCAAGATACTGGTGTGATGACTTTAGAGGATTTAGTATTTAAGCATCTGGGTGTGGATCTTACGAAGCCAGACTTCTGGCAAGGCGCTACAGATTTGATCGTAGCTGACATTAACGAGTTCTTGGAGATGACGGAGCAATTAGTTTGAAAAAGTCTAAACTAAGACAAATTTAACGGTAGAAAAAACAAGGATTTTTCAGCATGAACACGCAAAAGCCCCTGATATAGGGGCTTTTTTTAATGGTAAAATGTCGAAAAAACACGATTTTTAAAAACAAATGTACGAATAATCTATGGATTTTGCGCATCTATAGGGATAATAACCCAATTTTGCCGAATAATGTTGTTTACCATTTGTTAGTAACCTATAATGAGTCTTAAGCCTTATATAAGGTGCGCTAGGGAAACGGACTTGTTAAGCTCACAAAATAAGCAAGCGCTTACGAAGTCAGTTTTGCGAAGTGAATTCGAACGAAGCTAAGCTAACAAAACTAAGTGAATGCTTACGAAGTCAGTTTTGCGAAGAGATTTCGAACGAAGCTAAGCTAACAAAACTTTTAGGAGGGAAAGTATGCTTAAGACAGAACAACTATCATTAGCGAGACAGATGGATATGGTGTTTAAGGAGCTACAAGAAGAATTATCGGGATTAACCTCTGGTACAGTATTTGTGCAAATACGAAATAACATGATCGGCAAATTCGGCATACGCCATAATCCTCTTTCTGGACGGAGCGGGAGATTCACTGATGTGAAAGAAGGGATGACAGATGGACAGCAGTCTTCTTTTCGGCTAATGGCGCTGGAAAGTCTGAAGTACAAGCGTCGCTGGACGCATGGTGAGATCTCTTACGAATTCGCCATCAGACAGGGAATGGTGATTGTAGATGCTACGTTGGAGTCCAATTACAATATGGCGAATCTGATGATTCGATCTCCTCGTAATGCCTATGCTGAAAGTTCCGAACAATTTTTCGGTTAAGCGTTATTTACATAAATTCTTTGCAACATTTTTTAAAATCAAAAACCCTCCCACAGCTTCAGAAAGAAGTGTGAGAGGGCTCAAAAGCTACTCGGCTTTAGGCTTATTTAAAATATAAGAAAGTATAAGTTTCGCACAATACTTTATGTCTTATATTTCTCGCTTAAACGCTTAGCATCTTAATGAGGACGCCGAAGGCGTTTATGCTTGATATGCCCTAGCCGGATAAAACACTTAAGATAACGGTTGTTACTGACGACCAGACAGTTGTTGTTCTGCCAGTTGTACTAGACGTTTAGTGATGTAACCGCCCAGAGAACCAGTTTCGCGAGAAGTGTAGTTCCCGTAATAACCGTCAGCTGGGATCGTTACTCCAAGCTCCTGTGCTGCTTCATATTTCAACTGTTGCAATGCCGCATTTGCTTGAGGAACGACCAGGTTATTGGAACGACTGCTACGACCTTGACCTGCTTGACCCATGTGTGTCACCTCCTTCGCCCGTTGTGAAGATAGTATGAGCGCTAGGAGGTGAATTCATGCATCGTTTTGAAAGGTTTTAAGGATGGTAATTATTAGTGAAGTCAAAGTGAGGAAGGAATCCTTTACTGCTAGGAATTACACACAAAAAATCGGTCTTGCCTTACGAAATCGTAAGACAAGACCGATATAATGTATATCTGCTTTAAATCTCAGGATAGATCATTTCCAGCACAGTGGATAGATTCTGACTCTGACCTGGTTCTATCGTTAAAAGACCTGTGAAGGAAGCGTCCTCGGATACATTCGGTGCATTAGCGAGCCATGTATAGGGCTCAATGCACAGAAATTGATCTGCTGGTCCTTTGGTATATAGCACCCAGTGACGGAATAGATTCTCGTCAGCAGTATAACGAAGGCCATAACCATCATCGCGTAATAATAAAGCTTCTACAGGCTGTTTTTCTCCTATAC
Source organism: Paenibacillus etheri (assembly GCF_001012825.1). Taxonomy (GTDB): domain Bacteria; phylum Bacillota; class Bacilli; order Paenibacillales; family Paenibacillaceae; genus Paenibacillus_AQ; species Paenibacillus_AQ etheri. The sequence continues at coordinate 569,406 of NZ_LCZJ02000033.1, read as the reverse complement.
GAAGAGCAGTATCAAAATTAGTTCCCTGCATGTTCATTCCGGTGTTCAAGGCTTCTAGATCACCAAGTGGAATTAGATTACCGCTAGGGAGCAATTCATCGTTCAGTTCATAAATGCTATTTACTGGGAGTTTAAGATTCCAACGCTCAGGTTCTCCATCAATCATAAACCAGGTGTGATAACCGATCCCAAAAGGAATTCGATGATCTCCGAGATTTGTAACCTTTAAAGTTTGGGTAAGCCGGGCTTCCTGAAGCCTAAATGTCATTTCGAATTTAAGTGGGATAGGGAATTGCTCCATCCAGTGTGGATCATCTTCCGTTCGGAATTCAGTAGTGACCGCGCAACCATCTTCATCTTCTTCAATATCGCTAACACACCAGGCCTGAGTTCGGTGTAGACCATGAATATGATTGTCATTAGCGGTATTCTGGTCAAATTGATAACTTGTACCCTCGAACTGAAATTGGCCCTTACGAATTCTTCCGGGTGGAACTAATAGCGGCATGCCAAAATGGTAAGGTTTTTGCATAAAGAAAGCTTGATCGCTTTCATCAGGCCGCCGTAGAATTTCCCGTTGTTTCTTTACATCAAACAATGAAATCACGTTATTTCCTAGTCGCGGCAAAAGCGTGACTTCCAGTTCACGGCTGTGCAAAATATAAGTATCATAACCGCCCCACTGCCCTTTGGTCACCTGTTTCATGAGATATGCTCCTTTATCGTAACTGTAATCGAATAGAACATGGATAACCTTATCATAACAGATTTATACGGTAGTGGTTAAGTGATTTGACAACTTCTCTTTATGGTTCTATGATGAAGGCATTAATTCATGACGATAATGTGATGACGGGGACAAGTAGGCAGGCAGTGCACCTTCAGAAAGCCGGTGGTTGATGCGAACCGGTAGGACATACCTGATGAATGGACCCCTGAGCGCCGAGTTTGAACGGGAGCTAGATGCCCTAGTAGACCGGCCGGATCTTCTCCGTTAACGGAAGACTAAGGCTGTTTTTTCTTGTCTAAACAAGATTTAGTAGCGAATAAGGGTGGCACCACGGTCTCACGTCCCTTGCGGATGGGGCTTTTTTTGCGTTCTCGGAAACTTAGAAATGACATCAAACGGAGGTCTATATTATGAAAAAAGTAATGTCAGGCATTCAGCCGAGCGGTTCACTTACACTGGGGAACTACATTGGAGCACTGAAAAATTTTGTGAAGCTGCAAGATGATCATCAATGTTTCTTTATGGTTGTCGATATGCATGCGATCACTGTAGCACAGGATCCTGCAGCACTGCGTGAGCAGTCGGAGTCCGTAGCGGCCCTCTTTATTGCAGCGGGAATTGATCCTGCACGTTCTAATGTTTATATGCAGTCGCATGTGCCACAACACGCTGAACTGGGCTGGATCATGACGACTCTTACAGCAATGGGCGAGCTGGAGCGTATGACCCAATTTAAAGATAAATCATCAGGTAAAGATTCAGTTGGCGCTGGTTTATTCGTCTATCCTTCTTTGATGGCGGCAGATATTCTGGTTTATAATGCGGATCTTGTGCCGGTAGGTGAAGATCAGAAACAACATTTGGAGCTGACACGTGATTTAGCTGGCCGCTTCAATAATCGTTTTGGCGAATTCTTTACCATTCCTGAGCCGTACATTCCAGAGGTGGGTGCACGTATTATGTCTCTGGATGATGGCACCAAAAAAATGAGCAAGAGCAGTCCTAACGCTGGCAGCTATATTGCTCTGTTAGATTCACCGGATGTGATCCGTAAAAAAATCAGCCGTGCAACGACTGATTCAGGACGTGAAGTGATTTTTGATCCAGCTAATAAGCCAGAGATCAGTAATTTGATGAGTATTTATTCCGAATGTTCTGGAATGACACTCCAGCAAATTGCCGATCGTTATGAAGGGCAAATGTATGGCGGCTTTAAGAAGGATCTTGCTGAAGTAGTTGTAGCTACGCTTGAGCCTTTACAACAAAGATATAATGAAATTCGTAGTTCGGGTGCGATCACAGATATTCTTGCTGAAGGTGCTGGTCGTGCACGCGTTGTTGCAACAGAGACGCTGAATGGAGTGAAAGAGCGGATGGGGTTTCTGCCAGCTCGTTAATCTAATCAGCGCTTAGGTTTTCCTGTTTACGTCTGATCTTAGCTTTGAGGATGAATCCCCAGCCAATATTCATGACACAGAGAAATCCGAGCAGAAGTGCCAACCAAAAGCTATAACTGATCGCGATTGAAGCGGCAGTGAGAATAAGAATAGAAGAACAAGCGAACCAAAGTGAAAGTCCTTTACCCATGAGGAGAGCCTTCCTTTCTATGTCTGCTAAAATGAATCCCGGAGTATTATTATAATACTCCGGGATTTTTTGTGATTATAGAATAGATCTCTGCGTAAGTCTACAATTTCATCGTAAGGAACCGGGATCTATGGAAAATCGTTTGTCGAGCTTCTCGCTGCTAAGCCAACCCACATAAGTATTTAAAGGTCGATATTGATTGTCCATAACTAATACAGCTACAAATGGGTATTGTTTGCGATGTAAATAACGAACGTCCCCCCAGCGCACCATATAACCTGAAGGAAGTTCCTCCACTTCGGCTACTGCATAAGAGGTGAAGTATAAAAAGGACTGAATATCAGGGTGTGACTTGGATATCTCCACAGCGGGATGATCCGAGCATACAGCATGTTTGAACCACTCCAGTCGGTTATTGACTAACTGCCCAACATCATAGCTGCGATCTTTTTTCACTTTAACTACGTTCCAGCGCTTTAGCGAAATTGTAGGGATTACAATATAACGTTCGCCGACATTATGATGTAAATCCTTAAGTTTGATATTACGCGTAAGGCGTGCGTGAACGACGGTTCTCCAAATATAATAAAGAATAGTACAGGCGTAAAGCGTAATAAATAAAGGTTGAGGTGGAACGATTCCGGTGATCCAGAGAAGGATGGCTGCGATATGGCTACCAAATATAAACGGATCAAAAATGTGGATGATGTTCCATGCAATCCATTTTTCAGTGAATGGACGAGCAGCCTGAGTGCCATAGGTATTAAATAGATCAGAGAATACGTGAATACCTACGCCAATGAAGCTCCAGAGTGCGATGTGGCTTAGGGCTTGTAAATCAGTAAAGCCAAATAAGGGCCCTAACACGAAGGAAATCAGGGCGGGCCACAGAATTAGAAAGGGTAGGGAATGTGTAATTCCTCGGTGATTACGAATATACAACGCATTGTCCTTCAGTCGTAGCGCAGTATCGGCATCAGGAGCCTGAGAGGCGAGCACTGTTGCCAGCATAACAGCCCCGGCCAGTTTCGGATCAGAAGCAACGATGGGATCAACGAAGGAAAGCCCAGCTAAGCCTAGGCCCATAACTAAATGTGTAGCAGTATCCATTGGACAGTTCTCCTTTGTTGTTCGGAAGTTCTCTATTAATATTTACCCAAATACAGCTCTGGTTATTAAGGGGATTGAAATAAATATCAAATAAATATTGTCACGTAATTGTCGAATTCATGAACTTACTGCCCCATGACTGTCAAAGTCTTCATGGGTTTGTTATGATAAAGTTAACAGCGAAGTTTTAAATACTTCGGCTAGAACGTTAGATGTTCGTTTAGAAGGAGGATCATTAGGTGTGGATAATCATATAACATTTCAAGCTTCTTCCGACTCTGCAGCCATGTCTGCAAAATCTCCGCCGGAAGGTGCTAGCTGGCGTGATTTCATTGCTGTTACAAAACCCGGTATTATCCGATCTAACCTTATTGCGGCCTTTGCGGGATATTGGTTGGCCTCGGGTTGGGATGTTCATTACGGCAGATTAGTTCTAACTCTGCTCGGTACAATGCTGGTTATGGCTTCGGCCTGCGTTTTTAATAACTATTTCGATCGTGATCTGGACATGAAGATGGAAAGAACCCGTGAACGGGGACTTCCTACAGGACGACTAAAACCAAACACTGTATTATTATACGCCATTGGGCTTGGTATTGCAGGTTTGATCGTGCTGTTTGCTTTTTCCGGTATGCTTGCTGGTCTGTTTGGAATTGTTGGCATGTTCGTTTACGTAGTAGTATACACTCTTTGGTTGAAGCGGACATCAACATGGAGCACCTCTGTAGGTGCAATTTCTGGAGCAATGCCCCCGGTAATTGGTTATGTAGCGGTTTCAGGGACCGTTGATCTAGGCGCTTGGCTGATCTTTGCCATGTTGTTTCTATGGCAACCTCCTCACTTCTGGGCCTTGGGCATTAGACGTAAAGAAGAATATAGAGCGGCAGGATTTCCATTGCTACCAGTAGTTAAAGGAACACGACGTACGAAATTTCAGATGATTCCTTATGTAGCCCTTTTGCTGCCTATTCCAGTGTTAATGTACGCCTACGATTATGCGGGCATATTTTATCTGATCATTTCATCAGCGTTGTCCTTGGCTTGGTTAGTATTGACCTTGATGGGCTTTAAGGCTAAGGATGATGAAGTCTGGGCGAAGAAGAACTTCCTCTTCTCCATAAACTATCTGACGGTTAGTTTGATCGTACTTGTATTAAATACGATTCACGGTTAAAAAGAGGGAGGGTATACGTGTCCGTGCAGACCTTTAAGCGTTATAAATGGACTTGGCTTCTGCTATTACTTGCTTTGATTATGGCTGGTTATCTGGCAGTTAACTCTTTGAATTTAGGAAAAGAGAAGCTGCCAGTAATCGGAGAAGTACAGGACTTTTCTCTTGAAAATGTGAATGGAGACCAGGTTACTCTGGCTGATACACAAGGTAAAGCACGGCTGGTATACTTCTTTTTTACACAATGTCCAGATGTATGTCCTATAACTACGTTTTTGTTATCTCAGACACAGAAGATTCTGGTCGAGGATGGGAGTTTTGGTAAAGATACGGAGTTTGTCTCAATCTCTTTTGATCCGAAGAATGATACTCGGGAAGCTATTAAGACTTTTGCAGACCGTTTTAAGGCGAATTATGATGGATGGTATTTCTTGCGGGGGGATCAGGAAGAAGTTCGTAAGTTAGCGACGGATTCTTTTAAAGTACTAATCGCGGGAAATTCCAAAGAAAATTTCGTACATGCCAACCGTATAGCGCTAGTTGACCGAGACAATCGTCTTCGTGCATTGTATGATGCAGGAGATACGGAGAACGTAACTCCTGAATTTCTTGCCGATCAGTTGAAGGAATTGGCTCGGGAATAGAACATACCAAAACATCAAAAAACGCTTTTTCGAATCCTTCTTTATGGAAGGGATAACGAAGAAGGCGTTTTTTTAATAATATAAGAAAGTATAAGTTTCACGCTATACATTATCCTTATATTTCTCGCTTAAACGCTTATCGTCCTTATAAGGACGATAAGCGTTTATACTTGTTTCAAATAAAAATGGAAGTGGTTCAGGATAGACGATGAAATCTTCCAATCCAGCTTTTTCAAGCTGGGTGATATTGTATTCATCGGGCGTACCTTCCACCCCAGCATATCCGCGGCGAGTATAAATATGACCGGCATCGGGGAAGGCATCCCGGAGAACACTACGTATTTTTTTGCCAGAACTGTCGTTATCCAAATAAAGGTATACTTCTCCATCTCCAACTTGTTGCCGGAGGGACTCTAATTTAAGTGTATTTAATGTACCGAAGGTACATAGGATTTCTATTTCCGGTACTAACACGCGCCGTAATCTGCTGCGATCATTCTTACCTTCGACAATAATCGTAATGGACATTAGCAGACAATCACCTCCGGAAATGGGCCTAAGCTTCATGCTCATTATAGTTTACCGAAGGATCGTCATTTTTAACAACTATTTCTGCAGGAAAGTCTTCATTCCCCGGGAAATGTCGTAAAAGCAAAGAATCATGCGGCCCGCCCGTTCCATTTGGAATTGAGGCTCGAAAGTTTCCCTGTGTTTTTAGGTGGAAGAAGAATTAACGCTACCATTAGCAGTAGAAAGGCTATGAAGTAAGGAGAAACGAAGGCTCTTAGCTGTCCGGCTGCTACAGGTCCGGCGAATGCGCCAAGTGACATGGCTATCGACTGCATGGAGAAGGTCCGACCCATTCGCCCAGGGCCACCCAGACTAATGAAGAGTGATGCCATTGCGGGAAACAACACGCCTTTGGCTGCACCGAGCATAAAAAGAATCGCAGCAGTCGGAATACTTTGGAATGAGGCGAGTGCAAAGAAGCAGATGGCCATACCCAGTAATGCAGCAGCTATTCTTCCTCCTGGGGAAAGCCGGTTCAGGAAGAGCATGCTGAGCGTTACCAAAGCACCTAAACTGAGGAGCGACAGTAGTATGCCTGTGGAAAGAATGCTGTTGCTCCCTGTTTGAGATAGTGGGAGTTCGAAAAAAAGTACACCTTGTGAACAGGAAATGAAAAAAGGTAAAAGGTAATAACGTTTGGATACCAGATCATCATCTTTCGTTGGAACAGAAGGTCTATCTGGTACTTTTGTTGACTGCGCTGAGCTTAACGGCCTTAATATTTGTCTTGACGGTGCAGGTACGCTGAAAAAAGCCATGACTCCTGTTGCGATAAGCAGCCATCCAAGTGTGGTGAAGGTGCCAGAGTAGCCGGCTTTTGCTACGATAAATGCTCCCGCAGCAGGCGATACAACTGAAGCTAACGTATGAACGATACCATGTCCGGACATATATTTACCCTGCTCTGTGGCATCTGATGACAAAGAAGCCAGTAACGTCATACAAGCGGGAGAGAGAAAAGCGAGCACGAATCCACTCGCTGCTCTTAGCATTAGCAAATGCCATGGAAGCTGCACATGAGCTTGCAGCAGTAGAATGGCTCCCGCAGCGACAAGGCTGAAGACGATGTAACGGCGAGAGCCATTACGATCGACGAGTACGCCTGCAAGCAAATTGCCGGGAAGGTGGGTCAATGAGTACATGCCCATCATCCAGCCAATAAAGGTGGGTCCCGCACCAAGAGATATGGCAAAGGGCGTAAGGACGGGATACTGAGCATGTAAATCAAAGAACGCCAAAAAAAGAAATAAGTATAGCCACAGCGCAGTTTTCACAGGGGAACACCTCCGAGAGCCACCTACAATACATGTAAACGCAGGACGGCGTAATGATGAAGATCAAATTTAAAGCACTACTTGTACTTTACGTGGGACAGAGGGGGCTTATACCGCTTTTTTAAATCCGCTAGTAGGGTATACCTTTCACTGAGAGTGGAACCATGAATTATGATGGGCATTCATGTATAATAATTAATATTGGCGTTATATCTACGGGAAGAGAGAATCTGTAGGACGAAACTAGGCGATAGGGGTGTTGTGAGGTTGATGGATCCAGAGGTATGGTCACAGTTTATAAGAGAAAATTGGCTAGTTATTGTTATTGCGCTTGTTCTGCTGTTTGCGGTTGTTAATTTGGTTAAAACCGTTCTGAAATGGGCGATTGTCATTGTGATCGTTGTAGGTTTATTCATCTATAGTGGTGTTACAATGGACCAAATTGGTAACGCTGTGAATAAGGTGGCAGATGGAACAGTAAGCACGCTAAAGAAGGAAGCGCAAGAGGTTATGCTTAAAGAAGCGCAGGATGCAAAGTACACTTCAAATGGAGATGGGACCTTTACGATCACAACACCGAATATTGAAGTGAAGGGCGCAGCGGGTGAAGATAAAGTAGAGGTTACTTTCCGTGGCGTTAGTCTTGGGAAGTGGAGTGTTACAGATACGACAAAAACATTTATCGATGAAGCCCGAAAACATCAATAACGGGCTTGAACTCAAAAAATATAACTTGCGAGTAAGCAGGCGACTGAAAGGAGAGAGTGGATATGATAAACGGATGGATGACTAGTGTGAGTGATGCTAATATCATCTCCATCACCCTCCTGCTGGTTGTAGTCTTCTCTTTATTGCAAGGCTGGAGCAGAGGTTTCTCAAGCGCTACTGGAAGATTATTTGGGCTGCTGGGAACAGGATTATTTACTATAACATCTTTGGTATTAGCTATCCCAGCTGCGGCCTACCTCAATCCCTATGTAGAGACTTGGGCATCGGGGATTAGTCTGCCTGATACGAAGCTTACACAGTGGCAGCAAATTTATTATACGGCGGTGTCTGTGCTATCAGAATCACCGCTAGTTCGTTTTCTATTGTTACTTCTGATTTCTTATTTGTTGATTCGTATGCTCCTGGGATTGCTGTCCATGTTGCTTCCTTTTCCACATTTACGGCGTACTAAGAAGTTTAAAGATAGTAAGATTACACAAGTAAGTCGTATGGGAGGAGCAATGGTCGGATTAATCATCGGCTTAACTCGTGGTCTGGTAATTGTTCTTGCTCTTTTCATCTGTGTTGGATTAAATCCAGAGAGTGGATTCAGTCGTTATGTGGAGTCCTCTCCAATTTATAGTCAGAGCGCTGCCGCTGTATTTGAACCTATAGTTGGTGAGACTGTACAGAAGAAACTCCCTATTCTGACAAAGACCGTTGCGGCAGAGATGAATGATATCCTTCGCAGAAAATATGAGGTTATCGATCACGAAATTCCTCAGGATATTATTGGTGCAGCAGAAGACATTGCTGGACAAGCACAGAGTGATGAGAAAAAAGCCAGACTTCTCTATGATTGGGTAGGTACACGTGTGACTTACGATTATGCCAAAGCTGACAATTATTTGCAAAACAGGGTGTGGCATGAACAAACACCACAGGATACATTCGACACTCGGCAAGGGGTGTGTATAGACTATGCCCGACTTTACGCTGTGATGGCTCGTTCACAGGGCTTGCAGGTACGGGTTGTAACAGGTCAGGGTTATGATGGGCGTGGCGGTTATGGTGCACATGCTTGGAATGAAGTATATATAAGTGATCGGCAAGCTTGGATCCCGCTGGATCCGACTTGGGCTAGCAGTGGAGATTGGTTCAATCCGAAGGATTTTGATGAAACTCATATTAGGGAGAACGCCCTCTGAGTGAGGGCGCTGAACTCCTTGGGTGTGGTACAATAAATTCAAGTGAAATCAGCTCTACCATAAATGCGAGGCCATGCTCACAATAAGCAGCTTAGAATTCACCTTCATCATAAGAGTAATGTCCAGGCAAAGGTATGTCAGACATTTTTTTTAAAATATAAGAAAGTATAAGCACTATACTTGATGTCTTATATTTCTCGCTTAAATACTTACCCTCCTTATAAGGACGGTCAAGGCGTTTATGCTTGTAGAAGGGGAGAAAGCTGGTGAGTTTGTTTGGTAAGCAGCTCCCGCCTAAGGACGGGATATCTTCAAGAAATTCTGTAGGTCTAAGACTGAATATTTTTTTCTTTGGCACTTTTTTTATTTTTTGTATTATTATCGTACGTCTTGCAGGTTTGCAGTTTACTGAAGGGGCTCTGTTGTCTGAAGAAGAAACGAATCGGGAAACAAAGATTGTTCCGCTCGCAGCGATGCGTGGGATTATTTTTGCTGCCGAAGGGGAGCAGATTGCCTATTCAACACCTACGGAGTCGCTTTACCTTACATTAACTAAAGATTACACAGTTAGAACAACAGATAAAGCAACGGGTGAGACCACACTTACGGAAAAGGCGAAGAACAACTCTAATGCGCTTGCGGCAAGACTTGCGGCTGATTTTGTTAAATACGGAGATCCGAATGCGCCGAAGCTGACGCAGCAAAATATCTTGGATTCATTAGATTTAGATTTCAAAAAGTATTTAGGTTATGTGCCACGACGGATCAAGACTGGTTTAATTCCAGAGGAAATAGCCTATTTCATGGAGCATAAAGACAATTATCCGGGGCTAACGATCGTGGAGGAGAGTGTTCGTCACTACGATAAAGATACGGTAGCGGTGCAGACAGTCGGCTTTGGGAAGCCGTTCAAATCGACTGAAGATATAGCGATGTATAAGAATATTCGTAGTGAAATGAAAAAAGATTCTCCCCCTGGACTTATGTATAAAGCAGAAGAATATGTGGGGTTTGATGGTCTGGAAATGCAGTATCAACGAGAGCTTCGGGGAGAAAATGGTTATCAGGTCATTTCAGTGACTCCTCAGAATATGGCTGAGAAGGTTGAACAGAACGTTGCTCCTGTAAAGGGTAATAATATTTGGATGAACATTAATAAGAAGATTCAGATGAAGACAGAACAGGCCATATTGGATCAAATTAAATGGCTGCATACCAATGCCGTTCAAGGTAAGACGCATCCAGATGCTTTAACCGGTTACGCCGTAGCGATGGAAGTGGAGACTGGAAATATTGTCGCCATGGCAAGCATGCCGGATTACGATTCAAATGTATGGACCAAAGACTCCTTACCAACACCTGTCTGGAATAAAATTATGAATAATCATCTAAACGGTACGATTACTTCGAATTCGTCTGGTAGATCAGGACATGATTTTAGTTCACTAGTGTTTATGGGATCTACAATCAAACCCTTAAGCGTGTTAATTGGTTTAAATGAAGGTTTTTTTAATACCTCAACAACGTATTCAGATGTGGGTATTACTTATTTCGGTAAGGATAATAAATCATCCGTAAGAAATTCATCAGGTCACGTATATGGTCCACTTGATCCAGCTAAGGCCATTAAGGAATCTTCTAACGTATTTATGATTGATATGGTGGGTAAGCAGCTTTACAAGAATTATCCGGGGGATAAAGGCATTGAGGTATGGGACAAATATATGAAAAAGTTCGGACTGGGTGTATCTACGAAAAGTGGCCTCCCAGGTGAATCACCGGGCCAGATTAACTATACTGATCTTAAGGCCGCTGGTAGTTCACAGGCCGCACTTATCTATGCTTCTTTTGGCCAACAGGGCAGTTATACTACACTGCAGCTAGCCCAGTATGCTTCTACTCTTGCTAATGAAGGCGTGCGTATTAAGCCTCAACTTGTTAGTAAGATCACGGATGCACAAGGTAAGGTGGTTAAGGAATTTAAAAGAGAAGTGCTTAATACGGTAACGTTTGACAAATCCTACTGGAAAGAGATCAAACAGGGGATGAGCAGTAAAGTTAGTGCTTTTGATGATTTCCCTTATGATTTTGCACGTAAGACAGGTACCTCTGAAAAAACAGACAGAAAAAATATAAACCGTGATAATGGGGTATTTATTGCCTTTGCTCCGCGAGAAAATCCGAAGCTGGCCGTAGCGGTTGTTATACCAGAAGGGGGCTTCGGCTCCAACAGCGCTGCTCCGGTGGCTCGTAAAATTTTTGACGCTTATGATTGGGAGTATGGGCTCGATGGTGTGCCTAAAAAGAATGTTGCTACTGCGTCAGACCCCGTTCAAGAATAATTAGATAAAAAGGAGAGAAATAAACTGTGAGTTTTTTCCGTAAGCAGGCCTCACCTCCAGATGAGACCAACAGTAAAAGTTCCATAGGCCTGCGACTCAACGTGTTTTTCTTTAGCACGTTTGTTATATTTTGCGTAATTATTATACGCCTGGCTGTGTTGCAGTTCGTGGAAGGACCAACTTTAACTGAAGTAGAGACAAGCAGAGATACCAAAAATGTACCCCTTGCATCTATGAGAGGTGTAATTTATGCTGCTGAAGGTGAGAAGTTAGCGTACTCTACGCCGGTTCAATCGCTGTATATTACGCTCAATAAGGAGTATACCGCTAAGCAAACAGATAAAATGACCGGTAAAACTACCCTGACTCCAGAGGCTAAAGCCAAGTCAGATGCATTGGCAGCCAAGCTGGTAGCTGATTTCAATAAATATGGTGATCCAAAGGCTGAGAAGATGACACAAGAAGATGTGATTGAGGCACTGGATTTATACTTCCGGAAATCACTTGGCTTTATGGCACGGCGAATTAAGGCTGACCTGACTACTCAGGAAGTAGCCTATTTCATGGAACATAAGGGTGAATACCCAGGCCTTGAAATTGTCGAGGAAAGCATTCGTCATTACGATAAAGATACGGTTGCCGTACAGACGATAGGTTATATCAAGCCTTTTAAATCAGCAAACAGCCTTAATATTTATAAGAATATTTTAAATGCTATGAAGAATAATCCTGAACCAGGACTAACGTATAAGGATGACGAATTTGTCGGATTTGACGGCTTGGAGCTGCAGTATCAGAGAGAGCTTCGGGGACAGAATGGTTATCAGGAAATCTCTGTCAATCCGCAGAACATGGCGGAGAAAATTGAACGTGTAGTTCCTCCAGTTAAAGGTAATGACGTCTGGACAACCATTAATAAGAATATTCAGATGAAGACAGAACAGGCGATTATGGATCAGATTAAATGGTTGCATTCAAATTCTGTACAGGGTAAAACGCATCCCAATGCTTTGACCGGCTACGCTGTAGCAATGGAAGTGGATACGGGAAATATCGTTAGTATGGCGAGTATGCCGGACTACGATACTAATATTTGGACATCAGGTTCCTTGTCCACAGATGTCTGGAACAGTATTATGGATAACTATCAGAATGGTACCATTAATCCGATTTCTTCAGGAACGTCAGGGAATGGACTAAGATCTGTGCTGCTTCTAGGTTCAACGATTAAACCTTTGAGCGTACTCGTGGGTCTGAATGAAGGTCTCTTTACACCTTCAACTTACTATCAGGATAGAGGCTTCGCGACTTTTGGTAAAACGGGTCATGAAACTAAGGTAAGAAACTCCGGAGGACACGTATACGGTTCTATGGATCCTTCAAAAGCGATTCAGAAATCCTCGAATGCGTTCATGGTTGATATGATCGGTAAAAGATTGTATGACAAACACAAAAGCAAAGGCGTAGATGTTTGGGATAAGTATATGAAAGAGTTTGGCCTTGGCGTATCCACGGGAAGTGGTCTACCAAATGAATTCTTAGGACAGATCAACTATACCAATATTGAGGCTGCAGGTAGTGCTCAGGCTGCATTAGTGTATGCTTCTTTCGGACAACAAGGTAGTTATACGGTGCTACAGCTTGCCCAATACGTAGCTACACTTGCTAATGAAGGAGAGCGGATTAAACCTCAGCTAGTTAGCAAGATTACAGATGCTGACGGAAAAGTAGTCAAGGAGCTCGGTCGTGAGGTGTTAGATGAAGTAACCGCCTTCGACAAATCCTACTGGAATGAAATACAGCAGGGTATGCGAAGTGAAGTCAGTGCGTTTTCTGATTTCCCTTATGATTTTGCTCGTAAGACGGGAACATCCCAACAAGTGGCTAAGGGTCAAATTCGAGATAACGGTGTATTTATTGCCTATGCCCCGCGAAACAATCCTAAGCTGGCAGTAGCCGTAGTTATTCCAGAAGGGGGCTTTGGTTCCCAGAGTGCTGCGCCGGTAGCACGCAAAATTTTTGATGCTTATGATTGGGAATATGGACTTGATGGCGTTCCGAAGAAGAGTCTTCAGTCAGGTAATAATGCTAATGATCCTGCGAATGAGGGAACAACTACAGGTACCCAGTAACTTTGTCTCTAAGGTGAATAATGATTAAAAAATAAACAGCTGCTCTATTAAGAGCATACAAGAATGGAGGGGTGGCAATGACTGCCAAATACCGCCTGCTTGCTTTGGATATGGATGGAACCCTACTGAATGATGAACAGATTATTACACCTACAACGGTGAAATGGCTTCAAAAGGCGGTCGACGCAGGCGTTCATGTCTGTCTGTCGACAGGCCGAGCTTTTACAAGTGCATTTCCATATGCTGAGCAGCTTGGACTAGAAACACCGATGATTACTGTAAACGGTAGTGAGGTATGGCGAGCACCACACGAAATTTATCGTCGATCGCTGATGGACCCTACGCTGGTACGACAAATGTATGAGCTCGCGAAGGAAGATGACATCTGGTTCTGGGCTTATTCTACGGAAAAAGTCCACAAACAGGATAACTGGGATGGGGATGTCACAGGCAGAGAATGGCTTAAATTCGGTTATCACACCGAAGATGATGATCTTCGTCATAAGCTGTTGCTTCGCCTTCAAGATATGGGTGGACTGGAGATTACGAACTCCTCTCCGCATAATTTCGAGATTAACCCATTAGGTGTGAATAAAGCCGCCGGAATCTTGGAAGTCTGTAAGCTGCTAGGGCTAGATATGTCCCAAGTTATAGCGGTTGGCGATAGCCTCAACGACCTTGCAGCGATTCAGCAGGCAGGGCTTGGGGTCGCTATGGGCAACGCTCAGGAGACGGTTAAAGAAGAGGCTGATGCTGTGGTGGCTTCTAATAATAATGACGGAATCGCAGAAGTCGTTCAAAAATATATTTTTAATGAAGCTATTGCGTAGTGAATCCATAGAGCATATTTGCGATTAGGAGGTTAAGTATTGACGATCCTGGGTTGGATTCTTATTATTGCTTTGTTCGCCGTAGGGCTGGCCGGGGCTGTGTATCCTATACTACCGGGTGCACTTGCGATTTATCTTGCCTTTTTCGTATATGGCTGGTTCTTTTCTTTCGAGCCTTTTGGTGTTTGGTTCTGGATCATTCAAACGCTAATCGTTGTAGTTCTATTTATTGCTGATTACGTTGTAGGGGCGTGGGGCGTTAAGAAATTTGGCGGCTCACGTTCCTCCATTATCGGGAGTACGATTGGGCTAATCATTGGTCCTTTTGTAATCCCAGCCTTTGGACTTATTATTGGTCCATTTCTGGGTGCCTTTATAGGAGAATTGATCGTGGGTTCTTCACCAGCTAAAGCTGCCAAAGTAAGTGTAGGATCAATACTTGGGTTGTTTAGTAGTACTGTTGTCAAAATTGTGCTACAAATTATTATGGTCGTCCTCTTTTTTATATGGGTCGCCCGGTTTTAATTTTAACAGTGAAGAAGGGGAAATGGTTTGTCCAAGAAAGAGTCTTTTGTAAAAGGCACGCTTATCCTTGCTGCTGCAGCGTTGGTGGCAAGGGTACTCGGGCTTGTTCAGCGGGTGCCGCTGGATCATATTTTTGATGATGTGGGGAGAGCATCGTTTGGGGTATCGAACAATATCTATTTAATGCTGCTTACCGTGGCTACAGCAGGTATTCCAAGTACGCTCAGTAAAATGGTCTCCGAGCGGTACGCTCTGAATCGTCCTGAAGAGGCGAGACAAGTGTATCATGCCGCATTACTATTTTCAGTAGCAGCAGGGGTAATCATGACTGCCTTGCTGTACATAGGTGCTCCTTTCTATGCGACACATATTGCTGACGTACCTGAATCAGCGATGGCAGTTAGGGCGATTGCACCCGCGCTTTTACTTTTTCCGGCAATTGCCATGATGCGTGGATATTTTCAAGGGCGCAACAATATGATGGCTGGTGGTATTTCGCAGATTGTAGAGCAGTTCGCTCGCGTACTAGTCGCTATTTTACTAGCTTATATTCTATTACAGCAGGGTTATAACAATACAACTATCGCTGCGGGAGCATCCTTCGGTAGCGTAATTGGTAGTATTGCAGCGTTTGGTGTCATGATTTATTTTGCAATCAAGCTGCGCCGAGAGGATAAACAGCAGGGGTTAAATTACGATACCACTCAAAAATTACCGATTTGGGGAATTTACAAGGATATTTTCACACTATCGATTCCGATCGTGCTCTCTTCACTTACGATTCCAGTAGTGAATGTAATTGATACTTCTTTGGCTGTTCCACTGCTTATCGATCAGATGGGTAGAGAGAGTGCAACCGCAGCTTTGGGTATACTAACCACGCGTGCTCAAAGTGTGGCCGGAATTCCACCAGTACTAGCCATTGCGCTAGGTACCTCGTTGATTCCAATCATTTCGGCTGCCTATGCCCGTCATGATGAGGGACACTTGAAGAAGCAAATTACACTTGCTTTGCGGATTTCTATCCTGACAGGGATGCCAATTGTATTGGCGCTTGTGGCAGCGGCCTATTCTGTGAACGGGTTATTGTTCAGTAGCTTGGATGGAAGCGGAATTGTGGCAATGCTTACGATTGGAACGATCTTTCAGATCACCATGATGACAACGAACTCCATTTTGCTCGGTATGGGCAAATCACGTATTTCAATGTATTATGTGCTAGTGGGTATTATTGTTAAATTAGCCGCAAGCTTCTTGCTGAGTAAGGTATTTGGGATCTACGGAATTATCGGCGCAACAGCACTTTGTTTCGTAGTCATTACTATTCTTAACCTACGGATGCTGAAATCCATTGTACCTTTCGAAATTATGGGTAAACGTTGGGGTGGCTTCGCAATTGCGGTTCTTGTGTCCGGTGGCATTGGTTTTGGTTTGAACCAAGCTGGAATTCTGTTGACGGATCTGATGCCTGCACGTCTGGCGTTTCTGATCACTTGTCTTGTTGTAGGGGCCGCTGTTGTTGTTATTTATCTGGTACTGCTTATTGTGCTGGGCGTGCTTACTAGACAGGAAATCTCCAGTTATCCGCGTGCATTGCAAAAATTGTTGAATCCGCTGATGAAATTACAGCCTGCGCGTGTTCGTATGAGAGAATAGGTTTGACTTCTGCATTACATTTTGCTTCACTTAAAGAATAGAAATTTGACAGATATGGAAGAAAGGACTGAACAAGCTATGGACAAAATTAGTTCTCCTGCTGAATTTCAGGTAGCCATTCAATCTCCTCGATTAACAGTAGCTATCTTCAAGGCGGACTGGTGCTCGGATTGTAAATTTATCGATCCTTTTATCCCTGAGGTAGAGCAAGCCTATGCAGATCGTCTAACGCTGGTTGAGGTTGACGTTGATGCTGTGGGTGATGTTAGTCAGGAACAAAATATTATGGGTATTCCAAGCTTTGTCGCGTATTCCGATGGACGTGAATTGGTTAGATTCGTTAATAAATTACGTAAATCCCGCGAGGAAATTGAGAATTTCCTGGATAAAGCGGTTCAAGTGCATCAAAGCCTTCTACAGTAATTCCGGAAAACCACCGCTTTCGCCTGTTTGAGCAAAAGCGGTGGTTTTTTTAAAATGCTTCTTCATTACTAAAAACTGCGGGTGATATTTTTGACGACAAATCAGTTGAAATGGCTTAGTTATCTTACTTGCCTTATCATGTTCCTCGCTGTACTAGGAGGAGCGGTTGTAACGAAGACTGGATCGGGATTGGAATGTGGAAATGAATGGCCGCTCTGTCATGGGAAATTGATTCCGGCCTATACTGTAGGCTCGATGATTGAATACACCCATCGCTTGTTTAGTGGATTGGCAGGGTTATTGTCACTTGCCTCGATGATTGCTTTTTGGCGATATGCTCGAAATCGGCGGGATTTGTTAGTATATGCATTTATGACTTTGCTGTTTGTAATTGTACAAGGTGGTATGGGAGCGCTTGCAGTAATTAAGTCCCAATCTGCTGCTGTAATGGCACTACATATGGGCTTTTCCTTGATCGCTTTTTCAAGTTCTCTGATGTTGGCTCTCGGAACCAAAAGGCGACATGAAGCAGGCGAATACGATCATAAGATGGAGATTCAGAAGAAGCCCGTCAGCAAGGCTTTCCGAAATTTAACCTGCTTTACGGCCTTATATTCCTATATTGTCGTTTATATTGGAGCCTTTGTTAGTCATACGGATTCACGCGGGGGATGTTCTGGCTGGCCGCTTTGTAACGGTGAATGGGTTCCTGAGCTTTCCGGGGGAGTAGGTATTGTTTTTACACATCGGATTGCGGCTTTGATCTTATTTATTCTTACTGCGGTGCTCGGACATCTAGCTTTTTGGAAACATAAGGATTATCCAGAGCTAAGAGCTCTTGGCGTTGCTGCTGTTCTGCTATGCTTAATGCAGGTGTTTAGTGGAGCTGCTGTTGTTTACACACTAGATAATGAAAGATTGTACATATTTGCTGCCTTGGCTCATATTTTGTTGATTGCTTGCTTGTTTGGTGTTCTATGCTATATGAGTGTAAGAGTTTGGCAGCTGAGTAGCGCGAGAAATGCCGGGTTTGAAAATAAAGTCAATAACTCAATGGTTCCACCCCCTTGGTAGAAAGTTCCCTCCGTGGATAGAGTCGCTTTACCTGCGGAATAATAAAATGGAAATCGGTATATCGTGGTGCTGATTAACTAATGCTTACGGCGCGAGTTTTGTACGAAGCAGTCCATGCAAGCAGACGCTGGACAAAACTTTAGGAGGACTGGGATATGCTGAGGGTTATACTTGGAGAACCGCCTCGAAAGAACAGCGGTGTATTGGCTGATGCGATGGAGAACATGGCCACATTTGCAGCCTTACTGCGCAAGGAAATGAACGCCCATGAGGATAATGACCATGAATACCGCAAGCTGGAGATTTGGACACGTGGACTGATCTCCTCATTGGATGAATTGGAGCAAAGCTGGTTCGCGGCCGCTTTTTACCGGAGGTCGGTAATCGCTGGTTATATGGACGATATGTCACCAGTGGAACAAGGCGATTATGCGCGTTATGTTTACTTTTATAAAGATGGATTTATTCGTGTGTTCTCTCTTCTGGACAAGCTTGGAACGGTGCTGAATCATTTTTATGACCTCGAAACCTCTAAATTAAAAACGCACTTTTCTTATTTTACAGTGCTGCGTCAGCTTCAATTATTGAATGTGCATCCTGCATTAGCGGATCAACTGGAACAGATCAAGAACTCCTATCGAGATCCACTGGAGAATCTACGCAAGCGCAGAAATGCTGAAATTCATTATATGAATTCCGAAATGCAGGATGATTTATGGCAGCGACATCAAGGTCTGCATGACAAAATTCAGCTTGAGGATTTAGATAGTCATCTTGAGGATTTAAAGCAGTCCCTTGAAATGAACTGTAAAACATTAATCGTGGCATTTAGCTACAGCAATGAACAGCTGCGTAAGAAAATCAGCAAGGCAAAGAGCGTACAATCATAAGCGTTCAAGATATTTCCTTTTGACAAAAAACAAGAAACTTACTATACTTATGCTTGCATTAAAGTCTGTACGAAATCAAACATAAAATTTCATACTCTATATCTTATCGAGAGTGGCGGAGGGATAGGCCCGATGAAGCCCGGCAACCGATTTGTATACAGCGCGATTAGCGTTATGTACAAATGTCATGGTGCTAATTCCTACAATGACGCTAGGTTTGTGGTCGTTGGCAGATGAGAAGGCATTGTCTAAATAAACACACAGGGCCTCTTGCGATCTGCATCGATCGTCGGAGGTTTTTTTGTATGGAATAAGTGAAATATAAAGGGGGCGACGAGCGTTGATTAATTTAAAAGGAATAACAAAGGTATATGGAAAAGGCAGCCATGCGGCTACAGCACTTTCCGGATTGAATTTATCTATCGAAAAAGGTGAAATATTCGGAGTCATTGGCCATTCTGGAGCGGGAAAAAGCACATTGATCCGTTGCATTAATCTGTTGGAGCGCCCGACAGAAGGGGAAGTTTGGGTAGATGGTGTTGAGCTAACCAAGCTTTCTCAAGGTCAACTGCAGGAGCAGCGGCGCAAGATAGGGATGATTTTTCAACATTTCAATCTGCTATCTTCTGCGACGGTGTACGATAATATTGCTTTTCCTTTGCGACTCACAGGCTCCTCGAGAGCAGATATTGATACAAAAGTGAAAGATTTGCTTGCCTTAGTTGGGCTTGAAGAACACCGGGATAAGTATCCCTCTCAGTTATCAGGAGGGCAAAAGCAACGGGTCGGCATCGCACGGGCACTTGCCAGCGATCCTGATGTGCTGCTATGTGACGAGGCAACCTCTGCGCTTGACCCGCAAACGACAGACGCTATTCTTAAGCTATTGCTCGATATTAATAAACGGTTCCATCTGACTATTGTGCTGATCACTCACGAAATGCACGTGATCCAGAGCATCTGCGACCGTGTTGCGGTCATTCATGGTGGTGGTATCGTTGAGCAAGGTAAAGTTACGGAGGTATTCCTGAAGCCACAGCATGAGGTTACTCGCGATTTCATCCGCAGTGAATCACAGAATGAGGGACCCCTTCGTACGGCGCTTGACGCTGCTGCTGGGGACAACTCTCAGGCCGTCAAAATCACTTTTTTCGGAGAGAAGACCTACGGCTCTGCACTTTCCAATGTAGTACGCGAAACGGGTGTTAGCTTTGCCATTCTGCATGGCACCATTTCAACAATTAAAGACGTACCTTATGGACAAATGATTGTTCGGTTCGAAGGCCCAGCTGAAGCGATTGCTGTGACGATAGCTGAACTAACCGCTCAAGGCCTTGAAGTGGAGGTGATTTCGTAATGAATTTCGCAGATTTAAATTGGCAAGAAATGATGGATGCTACAGTTGCTACTCTGAAAATGATAGTTTTTTCCGGATTGTTCACAATTATTCTTGGTTTACCACTCGGAATTCTATTGTATTTATGCGAGAGATCGAATAGTATAGTAATCAGAGTAATTTACTCGGTCTTATCATTACTTGTAAATATCCTACGTTCCGTACCGTTTATTATTTTGATGGTGGCATTAATTCCTTTTACCAAAGAAATTGTCGGAACTTCCATTGGAGTACTCGGTACGATCCCACCGCTGGTGATTGGAGCAGCTCCATTCTTTGCTCGATTGGTGGAGACAGCGCTAAGAGAAGTAGATCGTGGGGTAATCGAAGCGGCGCAAGGAATGGGAGCATCCACGAATCAGATCGTTATGCGTGTTCTTTTGCCAGAAGCTCGTCCAGGTTTGATCGCTGGAGTTACGATCACACTGGTTACACTGGTCTCCTATACGGCAATGGCTGGCCAGGTTGGGGGCGGCGGACTTGGTGATCTAGCGATTCGTTATGGCTATCTCCGCTATGAGACGGAAATTATGCTTATTTCTATAACGTTTATTGTAATACTGGTGCAATTGCTGCAAATGGCCGGTGATCGTCTCGTAAAATATTTCACGCGGAAATAAGGTACGTCCATATATAGCCTTATTCATACAAAATACCAGATAAGAGGGGGATTTAAAATGAAAAAATTACTACTTACTTTTTTTAGTCTGACATTGGTTGTGGTGCTTGCGGCTTGCGGCAATAACAATAATGCTTCTAACTCGGCTGCTACTAATGCACCAGACAATGGTGCCGCAACTGGGTCAACTACAGAACCAGTGAAATTGGTTGTCGGTGCTTCACCTGTTCCTCACGCTGAGATCCTAAAAGCTATTGCTCCATTACTTGAAGCGCAAGGAATTACACTGGAAATTAAAGAATTCACTGACTATGTTCAACCGAACGTACAGCTAGATGAGAAGCAGCTAGATGCTAACTTCTTCCAACACCAACCTTATCTTGATGACCAAAATAAAAATAATAAAACCGATCTGATCTCCGTTGCATCCGTTCACGTTGAGCCTTTCGGAGCTTATTCCAAAAAAATAAAATCGATCGATGAGTTGGCTGACGGTGCGAAAGTTGCCATTCCGAACGATGCTACTAATGGGGGTCGGGCGCTAATCCTACTTGCGAAAAATGGTCTGATTACATTGAAAGACGATACTAACATTGCTGCAACGAAAGCAGATATCATTGAAAACAAGAAAAATCTTAAAATCATTGAGTTGGAAGCAGCTATGCTCCCACGTCAACTGGATGAGGTTGATCTTGCTTTGATCAACACGAATTTTGCACTAGACGCTGGTCTTGTGCCAACAAAAGATGCTTTGTTCATCGAGGGTACGGATTCCCCTTATGCTAACATTCTGGTAACTCGTCAGGACAATAAAGACTCCGACGCGACCAAAAAGCTGATCGCTGCACTGAATTCTCCAGAAGCTAAAGCTTTCATTGAAGAGAAGTACGAAGGTGCGATCATTCCAGCGTTTTAAGTAATGAAGCTTATCTAATTTCTAAATACACATAAAACCCGCTGCCATAATGGCATGCGGGTTTTATGCTGTATGTTGTAGGGGAAGGGTAAATCCACTATAATAAGAAAATCCCGATCTCCTGAAGAGGGGATCGGGAATGATATTGAATGGGATTAGAATACTTGCATAACTTCTTGTACGCCTTCTACTTCTTCAAGAAGGGCGCGTTCAATCCCGGCTTTCAAGGTGATCGTGGAGCTTGGGCAGCTGCCGCAGGCACCCATAAGTTTCAACTTAACGATGCCGTCTTCTACATCGACCAGTTCAACATCGCCGCCATCGCGCTGCAGGA
This sequence comes from Paenibacillus etheri, assembly GCF_001012825.1. Taxonomy (GTDB): domain Bacteria; phylum Bacillota; class Bacilli; order Paenibacillales; family Paenibacillaceae; genus Paenibacillus_AQ; species Paenibacillus_AQ etheri. The sequence goes on along the minus strand of NZ_LCZJ02000033.1, from coordinate 547,267 downwards.
ACGGACGAAGCTTATCCAGCACTTCCAATACTTCATCATACATTTCGGTGCTTTGTGCATTCTCACTCATTTCTCAATCACTCCTTTCATAAGTTCATTATAGTACAAAAAGTTAAAAAATAAAATGGTTAGGCGGAATAGGGAGATCATCATGAGACCAATTATTGAATTTTGTGCCAGTAACATGGGTCACGGAACAGACAAGCTAATGCATAAGCTGGAAGAGAATCCGGATTACGATGTGATCGAATACGGATGCCTGAACAATTGCGGGGAATGTTATTTAACGCCTTTCGCCATGGTTGAAGGAGACATCGTTGCAGCAGATACTGTTGACGAGCTAGAAGAAAAGATTGCTGCCAAAATCAAAGAGCTAGAGGCTTGGTTCAATATAGAACTTGACTAAATGTTCCTTGTAAAATAAAGGGCTGCTCTCATCCGTTATATAAACGGATGAGAGCAGCCCTTAGGTTTATCCTAAAGTGCGTTTCGACATCCAGAGCACCCCGCTCTTGAGGATACGGGGAACCCGCCCTTTGACGGAGCGTTGGCCCATCAGACCAAATCCAGCTTTCTTGCCTAGTGAGCCTAAAGTACCCTTCAGACGAATAGGATGAAGTTTAGGGGTCTCGCCGCGCCATAAGGCTTGAATAACATGAGCGACCTGCTCACCCTGCGCTCCTGCTGCTTGTGCGCTTGGAGCGAATGGCAGGCTGGCGCAGTCGCCAATCACATACACTTCTGGATAATCAGGTACACGATAATACTCATCCAGAATGATCCGTCCTCCACGATCCTTCGGGACTGTTAATTCCTGAACGACCTTCACTGGTTGAATCCCTGCGGTCCATACCGTAACATCTGAAAGAATTTCCTCTTCACCGTTAAACAGTGCATCTTTCTCTACATGGGATACAGAAACACGTCCAAAGGTCTGTACTTGATGGTGGTGAAACCATTCCTCCACGTACTGTGACAGCTTCGCAGGAAAGGCAGACAAGACACGTTCACCACGATCCAGAATAGAAATATTAAGATCTGGTCGGCTCTCCCGAAGCTCTGCCGCCAATTCCACTCCACTTAGTCCACCGCCTACAATGTTTATTGTTCCATAAGGTTTCACATCGTTTAAGCGTTGATAAGTTTCCCGAGTTCCTGCAAAGGTCTGGATACTGCAAGTATATTGATCAGCTCCAGGGATGTTATGGTAATTGTCGGTACAGCCTAACGCAATGGCTAGTATGTCATAAGACACAGTCTCGTCAGGTTCCATTGTAACGATTCTGCTCTCCAAATCAATGGAACTCACCTCACCGTAACGAATAGTGAGACGGGGATGAACCGGAAACTGGATCCGCAAGTGATAGTCAGTTACTGTACCTGCGGCAAGTGCATAATATTCCGTTTTGATTCCTTGATAAGGCATTCGGTCAATTAAGATAATTTCAATATCCTGAGGAAGGTGATTATTGAGCAATTCTTGAATTAGGGCCAAGCCGCCATAGCCGCCGCCCAGAACGAGTAGTGTTCTCATGCTGACCGAACTTCCTTTCCAATATAGGATAACGGATCTAAGCTAGTCTTTTATTCGTATACCTTTATCGCATTGTAGAACGTGTCGCGTTCTACTGGAATTCGTCCAGCACCTTTCACTAACCAGATCAATTCATCGCGAGTGAGGCCTTCAGGTGTTAATGCACCAGCCGCATGGCTAATACGTTCTTTAAGAATGGTGCCATGTACATCTGATGCACCGAAGTTCAGTGCAACCTGAGTAAGCTGAGGACCGATATTAATAAAGTACGCTTTGATGTGATCGAAATTATCCAGCATCAATCTGCTGATCGCTATCGTCTTCAAATCCTCATAAGCCGAGTTGCGGCGCATAATCCCTGCATTTTTGTTCTTAGGCTGCATAGATAATGGAATGAACACCATAAAGCCGTTGGTTTCGTCCTGCAGATCGCGGATCTGCATCATGTGCCGGATGCGGTCTTCATGCGACTCAATGGAGCCGTAGAGCATAGTTGTATGTGTCTTCATGCCAAGCTGATGTGCTGTTCGGTGAACTTCCAGATACTCTTCGACATTAGCTTTATCTACGCGCATTTTTTTACGGTATTGGTCAGATAATATTTCTGCGCCACCACCAGTAAGTGTCTTAAGTCCTGCAGCACGCAACTGCTCCAGCACCTCACGAATACTTAACCCGCTAATTCGGGTGAAAAAATCAATTTCGGCTGCAGTGTATGCTTTTAAGGTTACCTCAGGAAAACGTTCATTCAAGGCTTTTAATGAATCCACATAATACTGGAAGGGAACTTTGTCATTATGACCGCCGACGATATGGAATTCGCGCACACCTGGATGAATATGCTGTTCGACATATTGCACCATTTCCTGACCGGAAAGGGTATAAGCTCCCTCTTCTCCATCATCTTTGCGGAAATTGCAGAATGCACAATGAGATTCGCAAACATTGGTGAAATATAGACTCATGTTTTCGATAAAATACACCTTGTTGTGGTTCTTTGCGAGATTGACTTCATTTGCTAGCTGGCCAATCGTAAGTAGGTCGTTACTTTGATATAAATAAACGCCATCTTCTAAATTCAATCTTTCGCCGCCGCGAACTTTTTCAATAATGTTCATCATTCGGGCGTCTGTTTGGGGGGTGAAAAGAGTAGACATATTATGAATTCCTCCTGAAAGTTTTACGGGGGCTATTGCCCGCAGTTAATTCCCAGACTTACCCAGACGGTAGCTGTTCATTCATGAAAATAAAGCGGAGGTTTAGCCTCCGTGACAAATTTCCGAATTTTTACTTATGTTTGCCTTCCTTATTATAAACCTCTCTTATAAGGGGATCAACAGCTGGATATGGATGGTTTATTTTGGTGTGGCAGGTCAAGCATAAGGCAGTTGTGACTTGAGGGTAATGGAATAGTCGGTTATACTGAGTTTATTAAGTATATATTTTTAAGAAAGTAACTTTTGACCGCAAGGTCTCTTAAACATAAGTTTTTTCTTGTGAAGTCAGTCTAATTTTTAGGAGGATATGATCATGATTAATATTAGCGAAAAGGCAGCAGAACAATTAAAGGCGATGCTTGCTGAACAAGAAGTGCCGAACATGTTCCTCCGTATTGGAGTAACGCCCGGCGGCTGCAGTGGATTCTCTTACGCTATGGGCTTTGATGATAATGAAAGCGATCAGGACGTATATATGGACATTCAAGAGATGAAGGTTGTTGTGGAGAAAGAGAATCTTCGTTACCTGGATGGTCTCGAAATCGACTTTGAAGAATCCGGCATGACTGGTGGCTTCACCATTAATAACCCGAACGCTACTGCAACCTGCGGCTGCGGCTCAAGCTTCCGGACCGCTTTGGATGCAGGGAAACCGAACGAAGAGCCTTGCTAATTACGACGTTATGTCTCCAAGCCCCATGTTGAGTTCTACAACACGGGCTTGGAGGCTTTTTTATTTTTCAATGACAAAAGTCATCACAAGGAGATCTAAGCATGCTAATTAGGAAATTAAACGCAAAAGAACAACCTCCCTTGCAATTGTTATTATTAGCCGATCCTTCCCCAAGTCTTGTTGAAGCGTATTTAAAAAGAGGCCAATGTTTTGTAGCTGAAGTGGAAAATTGCATTATCGGTGTCTATGTTTTGCTACAAACGAGACCTGAGACTGTGGAGCTAGTGAATATAGCCGTTGATGAGAATCAGCAAAGTAAAGGGATAGGAAAGCAGCTAGTTTATCATGCGATTGAGAATGCGAGATTACTTGGTGCGAAGACGATTGAAGTGGGTACGGGGAATTCTAGTGTAGGACAATTGGCTCTTTATCAGAAATGTGGATTTAGAATTATCGGAATCGATAGAGACTTTTTTATTAGACATTACAGTGAAGAGATTGTTGAAAATGGAATTAAGGTAGTCGATATGATCCGTCTTTCGCAAGATATATGAGTGATATACAAACGAAAGCCCTCCGACGGAATTCCGCGAGAGGGCTTTTGTTTGTTCCTGAGTCCAACTAGGCCGGAATAATGAACTTGTAATTAATCATAAACACGATGAGCGCTGCGGCTCCAAGGGAAAAGGCAATACAGCCAGCACCCAATGCTCTGCGTCTGTCTTTGATGAATTTAAAGCCAATAGCGCAGATCAGTATAGTTGTTCCAGCCAATACGATGGACATCCCAAGCATGGCCACCCAATATAAAACCTCGAAAAACTGAGCCATTCCGAGCCCTCCCCGCGCTTTTTTTAGCGAGCCTCTAAGTCATAATTATAAATTTAGAATCGGAAATGTAACCGCTATTAATAATACAACGATTTTGAATATTATTCTAGTTATAGTGAACTCATCCATTACGATTAAAATGTCGAATGCTCAGAGATAAGATTCTTCAAAATCTGCACTCTAACCATGCAAGTTGAGATTGTTGTCGATACAAGCTCTAAGCCCTTTTTGCTAAGAGCCTCTTCCTACACGGACAATCATACAAGAGGGCGGGACCTTTTCTGAGTAATGTATAGGGTAGGCTGGAATGTGAAGGGAGGGAAAGGACGATGTCGGGAAGACAATTAGCTAGCAAATGGTTAAAGACAGAAGCATTGCTCAGTGACTCGAGGGTTTCTCATTATATACCAATGACGAGGGTGTATTCGGCTGACTCACTGTTAGCCATGCTCCGGAGATACGGAAATGTTGTTATTAAACCTATAGTTGGCGGCGGAGGTTACGGTGTAATCAAAGTGTTTCGGGATAATCGAGGTTATGGATTCACTTATATGGACAGAACTCGAATTTACAAAGACTTTAAATCCATGAGACGTGCGCTCCATTTCGTCAAGGTCAGACGTAGATATTTGATTCAACAGGGGATTTCTCTCGCCAGAATTGGTGGGCGTCCTATTGATTATCGGGTTAAAGTAGTGAAAAATGGTGCTGTTTGGGAGTTTCGCTCCATGGTAGGGAGACTGGCTAGACCTGGTCTGTTCGTAACGAATTTATGTAAAGGGGGCACGATGCTTTCTTGTCGAGAAGGACTTCGCAGATCGTTGCCTCGAATTAAAGCTTCGGCGAAGAAAGCAGAGATGCGCAGACTAACGCTTGTATGTATCGAACTAATGGAGCGGCACTTCCCGGGAATAGGTGAACTGGGTTTTGATTATGCCGTGGATTATTCAGGTAAAATATGGATTCTGGAAGTTAATACAAGACCTCAGTAAATTAACAAATATTTTAGAATTGACGATAATAGAGTAGTAAGATAAAATTGCGTTTAGTTGCGTTCTTTTGGGGCGAATCATATTGTAATTTATTTACAATAAAAATATATTTTTAGCTGTATACAAGTGGTTCAATCCTGTGTATAACTATTATCCCCATATTCCACTGTGCAGTTATCACCTTTGTAACGCTTACGCACATATTATACACAGGATTTCCACATGTACTTGTGGATAACACGAACGCTTGTTCGAAAAATGATAGTTTGATATGATAGATTTAGATCCAAATACAGGAAAGGTAGATGAACGTTATGGTTGAATTGTCAGATGAGATGCTTCTAGACTCTTACCATAGAGCGATAGAACTGCAACTAGAGCATGATTTCATCGCTCTTCTACTCGTTGAGATTCGCAAACGCAACTTACACTCTCCAGTTCATGCGGTTCTTCATTAAAGAGCGCAAAGTATAACTTTGTAGCTGGCTACATATAAATAAACCGCGAGTCACAAACATAAAAGGGTATCCTGATAGGCTGCTATTGATAGGCCTATCAGAATACCCTTTTTTATTGTAGTAGGTAGAATTAGAGTTTCATATTACTGCTGTGTCCTGGTGAAAGCTTGGCTTCTGGATCGATGTAGACTTTTGCGTTATTCACAGCCGTTGGGGCTTCGCCGAATCCTACAGCAATTAGCTTCAGCTTACCTGGATAAGTTGTGATATCACCGGCAGCAAAGATTCCTGGAATGCTCGTTTCCATACGTGAGTCAACGACAATGGAGTTTCCTTCAATGTCGATACCCCACTCTGCAATAGGCCCCAGAGAGGAAACAAATCCGAAATTGACGATTACACTGTCGACTTCGATTTCTTGCGTTTCCTTGGTCTTGATATGGGATAAGGTAACCTTAGTAATAAACTCGTCACCATGCAGTTCTGTAATTTCAGTAGGTGTAATTACGTTAACTTTGGAAGCCATCAGATTCTCTACACTGTGCTCATGCGCACGGAATTTATCCCGGCGGTGAATCAGGGTTACTTGCTCCGCGATTGGTTCCAGCATTAGTGCCCAGTCTACTGCGGAATCACCACCACCGCTAATCAGAACTTTTTTATCTTTAAAGGCATTTAAATCATTTACGAAATAATGGAGGTTGGCTTTTTCAAACCGTCCTGCGTCTGGCAGCTCTAAACGACGAGGTTCAAAAGCACCTACGCCAGCTGTAATGATAATAGCTTTACTGTGATATTCTGCTACATCAGTTGTAACTACAAAATGGCGTTCGTCCCGTTTCTGAACAGAAATTACTTTCTCCTCCAGCCGGATATTCGATTGGAACATATCCATTTGCCGTGTCAGGTTGTCAACCAATTCTTGTGCAGTTACTTTTGGGAAACCTGCTACATCATAAATGTATTTTTCAGGATAAAGTGCAGCAAGTTGTCCTCCCAATTGGGGCATACTTTCAATAAGTGTTACTGATGCCTGACGCATCCCACCGTAAAATGCGGCAAACATGCCAGCTGGACCGCCACCTATGATTAAAAGGTCGCTCATAGGAACGCCGGATTGCTCTTGTGTCACGGGATATTACACCTCCGAGTTGATATATTCATTTTGCCATACTTGTATTCTTTCTTATTATAAACATTGTGACACATACCTGCAAAGAAAGACTTTAGAACACAATAAGATGTGACGTTTTTTAGTATTTTAATGTTTGATTAATAATACACTAAGGTTTACAATGGATATGGTCAATTTAGAAATCCTTTAAGTTTGATTGGAATTTCTTCTAAATATAAGTGTATAAATTCACAAAAAGGACCGTACATTGTTTCAATAAAAAATACAAAGACAGATTTACCTCTTGGAAGGAGCCGGAACATGAGTAGTATTCCCAAAATCGTAATCTTAGGCGCGGGCTATGGGGGTATTTTGACCGCACAGCGCTTACAGAAGGCTTTGAACTATAATGAAGCGGATGTCACGCTCGTAAACCGTCACGAGTACCACTATTTTACTACCCATCTACATATGCCTGCCGCAGGTACGGATAGTATTGAACACACTCGGGTGTCTATTTCTAAATTAATCGATGAATTCAAGATCGATCTCGTTAAGTCATCTGTTCAGGAAATTCGTACCCAGCAGAAAAAGATTATTTTGGAGGATGGTACTCTTTCGTATGACTATCTCGTCATTGCTTTGGGCGGAGAGCCTGAAACATTCGGTATTCCAGGACTTGATAAATACGCACTGACGATCCGGAGCATCAACTCTGTTCGTTTGATTCGTGAACATATTGAGTATCAATTTGCTAAATACAAGAACGAGAACAATGCTCAGGAGCATATTAATTTCGTAGTCGGTGGTGCCGGCTTTAGCGGAATTGAGTTTGTGGCCGAATTAGCTGACCGCATCCCTGGATTGTGCAAAGAATTTGACGTTGATCCAAGCATGGTAAATATATATAACATAGAAGCTGCTCCAACAGCTCTACCTGGATTTGCTCCTGAACTTGTTGAGTATGCGATGAACCTGCTCACTAAGAAGGGTGTTACATTTAAAATGGGCGTTGCGATCAAGGAATGTCTACCAAACGGTGTAATTCTGGCATCAGGCGAAGAGATTAAAGCTTCTACAATTGTCTGGACAGGCGGAATTCGCGGAAATCGTCTGATTGAAGCTGCAGGATTTGAAGCTATGCGTGGACGTGTGAAGGTAGATGAATATTTACGTGCACCAGGCCAAGACAATATCTTCATTATTGGAGACGGCTCCTTGATGATTAACCCAGAAGGACGTCCTTACCCGCCAACAGCACAAATTGCTATGCAACAGGGAGAGTGCTGTGCACATAATTTGGTGGCTGCGATTCGTAATCAACAACCAAAGAAATTCGCATTCAGCAATAAAGGAACAGTAGCTTCACTAGGCAAAGGTCAAGGGATTGCTGTAGTTGGCAGCAAAACATACAAGGGCTGGACCGCAGCTCAATTGAAAAAAGTTGTGGATATGCGCTACTTGTTCATTATCGGTGGGATTCCGCTGGTTCTGAAAAAAGGAAGATTCTTATAAGATGCGTCACTGCAGCGTGCAGGTGCGTGGACTGCTGACCCGTGAAGAATTGGACCGGTATAACGGACTGATTGAGGTTGGATCTTATCTGGAGGATCAGAATCAGTACGATCTAGCATATGTTGTCCAAAAGGAAATAGATCTGCTCATTCTTCCTGGCATTGAACGCTTAAAGGAAAAAGGGCGTGCACGTGACCGGGCTACGGCTGAATATTTGGAAAGTCTGCGTGATGATGAAGATGACAGCGAAGAGGATTAGGTAACAGGAATTTTCGTTATAGCATTTAAAAAGGGTGAGTTCTCCATAAAGATCTGGAGACTCACCCTTTTTTAAATATAAGAATGTATATGTTTCACACTATAATTTATCCTTCTATCTCTCACAGAAACGGGTACCGTCCCTAAAAGGACGGTACCCGTTTCTTCTTGGTACTACAACTTGAGCATTTCTTCAAAAGAATCCTCAGTCAGCAGGTTGCCGACATAGAAAGGTCCGAATTCGCCGTAGCGAGCACTAACTTCGTCAAAGCGCATTTCGTAGACCAACTTCTTGAACTGTAATGGATCTTCAGCGAACAGGGTTACGCCCCATTCCCAATCATCAAAACCTACGGAGCCGGTAATAATCTGTTTCACCTTACCAGCATAACCACGTCCGATTAATCCGTGAGAAGCCATCAGCTCCCGGCGTTTATCCATATCAAGCATGTACCAGTTATCGGCGAGCTCGCGTTTCTTGTTCATTGGATAGAAGCAAATATGCTTCGCTTGCGGCAAAACAGGTTTTAGACGTGCGATAACATGCGGATTCTGCATAGGATCACTGCCATCGCTGCCACCCGCAAGGTAATTGCTTAATTCAACAATACTTACGTAGGAATAGGCTTTAGTTGTATATTGAGCAAAAGCGATTTTGTTAAAGGCCGTCTCAAGCTGGTTCAGATCTTCTAAGCTTTCGCGCAAGAACATCATTACGAAATCGGCCTTCTGGCCAACGATGGAATATACCGCGGAGCTGCCTTGTTTAGCCTCTTCGACAGGGCTCCATTCCTGCATAAAAGCATGTAATTCTTCCAGAGCAACGGCACGTTCTTCATCATCTGCTGCCGTCCATGCGGTCCAGTTCAGTGAGCGGAAGTCATGCAATGCATACCAGCCTTCCAGTGTCATAGCGGCTTCGTTCATGATCTCACTCCTTAAAAGTTTTACGAAGCATAGCTCCGCTTGAAATAACATCGCGTAAAACTCACATCGTAAGCATACACTTAGTTTTACGAAGCACAGGCTCCGCTTGAAATAACATCGCGTAAAACTCACATCGGAAGCATACGCTTAGTTTTACGAAGCACAGGCTCCGCTTGAAATAACATCGCGTAAAACTCACATCGTAAGCATACACTTAGTTTTACGAAGCACAGGCTCCGCTTGAAATATCGTCGCGTAAAACTAGCTACGAAGCTGTTGCATCATAGACTATGTATGATTTATTAATCTATATGCATTGTATCGCAATCAAGTTGCTTAGAGCAAATGATGACATTCCGTTGTAAGAGGTTTAGCCCTAATTTTGTATAAAGTTCATTGCTTCGTGACATTTTTTCTAGTAAACTTACTACTAGCTCGTATTAGATGTGCGCTTCTTTATAGAAAGGGGTAGTGACGGTAAGATGGGGTTTATTCCAGTGTTTATCCTAACCGTTTTATTCTTTGTGATGATGTTTGGTATTGGATTTATTCTTAACATGTTAATGAAGACAACCTGGTTTCCCGCTTATCTATTCGTACTGATTATTCTACCCGTCGTAATCTATTCCATTTGGGATAGAAGCGCGATGTCGCTCTGGGAGCATCTCTCCAGTTTTCACTTTGTTGATTACTTAACAGGTATCGCTGGTCTTGCAGGTGCTATACTGAGTGGATGGACCATTCAAAAGCTGCGCTTTGGCGGTTACAAGATGTTTTAAAGATCTAAATTAAGTACCTGCGGCTCTGATGTGAGAGTCGTTTTTTTGAACATATAAGATTTTAGTTCTACGCTAAGAATCAATTTTAAATTCTGCGAGAAACGGAACCTTCCTCTTTTAGAGGACAGTGAAACCGTTTCTTCTTGTTTAATAGAGGTAGAAACTCGTAAAAAGAAGTTGATTATATAGCGAAAAGAATCGAAATTGGGATTTTATTTACATTTCCCGCTTCTTATTTTGTGATAGAATAGAATCCTGTATGAATTCGTGAAAACAAGGGGGTATCCGTAGATGCGCATGAGTAACTTACATCATTTCACCGAACATCATCGGTACTGCGTTTCCCGCGAATTTGGTCTTAGTGTTATAGATGGACGTATGCTTAGCTCTGTGTATCAGCCTATGGTAGGAGCTTTTGCAATCAGTTTCTATCGCTTGCTGGTTGAACATGTGCCGGCAGATAGCATTGGCTATTCTGGAGTGGAGCAACAGCGCAGGTTATTTATGACGCTAGGCGTTGAACCGAATGAGAAAGGCCGCAAATATTTAATAGATCAGGCTTCCCGGTTAGAAGCGGTAGGTCTGCTACAGACCTGTCGAATCTATGTGCCGGAAACCGATGATTACTTATATGAATATGAGCTAATGCCGCCGCTATCGCCAGCTGACTTTTTTGCCACTCAGCATTTGACGTTGCTGTTACGCGATAAAATCGGCAAATTTGCTGTGCTGTCCTTACGGGAACAATTCTGGAACCGAGAGCCAGAAGAGTGGAGTCGCAGATCCATTGGCAAAGAGAATATCTCCGTGCCTTTTTATGATATTTTTCAACTTAATACACATGTCATTGATTATGAGCTGGAGCAGGCACTTGCAGAAGTAGCCACTGTGCGTCAGCCTGGCATGCGTGAATCTGGAGAACAAGCAATTGGATATAGCGATATTATTTTGCGTTTTCCACGGGAGTCCGTGAATCGGGCTCATGTAGAAAAATTGCGTTTTGACCATACTCAAATGGGTGTTATTAACTATGTAGCTCATAAGTATGAACTCAGTCCGCAGGATTTATGTCGTCTGCTGGATGAAGATGGCGTGTTCTCACCGGAAGGCGAGGTTATACTGGATGCACTGCAATATAAAGCGAGCCAGCATTTCAGGCAGGATATGAAACGACAAGAAAAACGTGAAATTGCTGCTGCTAAGGTTGTTTCTATCCGTTCCAGTGCCTCAGAAGAGAATGATGATTCTATAGCGCCTCCAGAGCAATCTGTAGAGATGGAGTATTATGTAGAAGTACCACCACAATTTTTGTCCAAATGTGACATTCACCAATATAATATGATGCTGCGGAACGAACCTTATACACGGCTGCTTCAAACCTTTTTCCCAGGTGCAGTACCCAGTCATTTGATGGATATGTTCGAGAAGATAGATTTGAACTATAAGCTGAGCGGTGAAGTAATCAATGTACTTATTCATTATTTAATGACTATGGTTGCCTCAGGTGGAGAACAGCGAATGAACAGAAATTTTGTGGAGGCCATCGCTTCCAATATGCTGGTTAAACAGGTGAACACCTACGAAAAGGCTGTAAAATATATCAGGGATCAGTCCAAAGTGAAAGGCAAGGGAGCCACAACTAACACGGCGGCAGGATCTAGATCACGTTCATATGCCAAAAATACAGGCCGATCCGCTAAACCGGAAATTCCGATTGTGCTGGACGATGGAAGTGCCGGAACGGTATCGGAAGAGGAATTCGCGGCGATGATGAAGAAAGCGGCGGAAATTAAGGCTAACAAGAAAAAAGGCGTTTCTCAAGCGCCGTAATGAAAGAGAGGTGGAACTATGGAGTCTATGGGCGATGTGCTTCGTTCGATCAACAATCCAACTCTACGGCAGCGTCAACGCGATCTTGAACAGGAGTTATTCAATCATCCACTTGTGAAGGCATTACAGTCCGAACATCCTGAGCTGGACGATTCGCGACTGCGGCTTCATATGAGCCGCCTGTATCAATATGTAGAGGAAAGCCGCAACTGTGCGAACTGTCCGGGTCTAGAGAAATGTCCGAATGATTTCCCTGGTCACTTTAGCAAACTTACGGTAGAGAGCGTGAATGGTTCGGCGGACTTATATGAACGCAAGACGGCATGCCGACTTAAAGTGGCACAGGATAATCAGGATAACATCCGCAAACGTATCCGTAGCTTTTATGTGGACGAGCGTGTGCTTAATGGCGGTTATGATGAAATAGATATTATGGGCAAGGATCCACGCCGGGTCTCAGCGGTTAATAAAATATTTGATTATATCACGAGCGTTAAAGAAGAGGGTCTGACCTCGCGCGGGATTTATTTACATGGGACTTTCGGAACAGGTAAGACGTTTCTGATGTGTTACTTGCTCCATGAGCTTGCTGTTGCCGGCTATACTGGAGTTATCGTATATATGCCAGATTTTATCGAGGATTTGAAGTCGATCATGATGGACGGCCAGAAGATGAAGGAAACCGTGGATACGATGAAAAACTGCGATTTACTTATTTTTGATGATATCGGTGCGGAGAACTTGAATCCTTGGGCGCGTGATCATGTGCTTGGTGCGATTCTGAATTATAGGATGAACCGTAAACCAACCTTCTATACCTCGAATTATCCACTGGATGGTTTGGAGAAGCACCTTAGCTTCACTAGCAAGGATGGCGAGGAAATTTATAAAGGCCAACGTTTGATGGATCGTATTGCTCCTTTTGTGGATGTTATTCCACTGCATGGGGAGAATCAACGGGGGACGATTAGATAATCTTGAAATATTCACAACCGAAAAATTCGAAAGAGCAGCGATTCTCCTTTTATTGGAGGGTCGCTGCTCTCTGTTTCCCTAATTACTCACAAAAAAGAAGCCACCCCATTAGTAGCATTCACTACTGTTGAGACAGCCTCTGTTTATATTGCGATGACTCCCTTACTCCGTAATGAACTTAATGATAACCATGCCGAAAAAGACAACGGTCATAAATGCAGTCATTCCGAAAAATCCATTCATTAAATCACCTAGATCATTGCGGGGTTCTTCGTTGATATGTTCTCGTGGGTCCCGTACTTGCGCGTTGACATCCATAGCTTCTGCCTCCTTACAGGGACAATGCCTGTATTGTTAAGATGCAAATTGAGTTGACCATTATGAAATAAGTCATTGACATTTAATGCGCTTTCTTAGAGTATACCGAAAGGCTGGGGAGGTTGTAAAGAAAAGAGTAACGTAAATAAAATTAGTTTGAGAGCAATATAATTGTATGTGATATATAACATATCCCTTAAAGATATGTTATACTGGAATTGTGTCGGTAAGTGGTAATTTGGTTATCATATTACATGAAACAATTTATTAACTTATATTTTCGGAGCAGATTCCATAAACTAAGCTTTGGTTTAGAATGGAGTAATGTTTCGTAAAACTTTAGAGGAGGAACAATATCATGGCTATCGTGAACGTGTCTGACCAAACCTTCAGTAACGAAGTGGAAGGTCAAGGTACTGTAGTAGTAGACTTCTGGGCTCCTTGGTGTGGTCCTTGTAAGATGATTGCTCCAATCTTGGACGAATTGTCCGCAGAGCTGGGAGACAGCGTGAAAATTGCAAAATTGAATGTGGATGAGAATCCGGAAACGGCTTCCCGTTTTGGCGTTATGAGTATCCCAACCCTGATCTTCTTTAAAGACGGTCAACCGGTAGATAAAGTTGTGGGATTGAACTCCAAAGAATCCCTGAAAAATATCGTAGCTAAACATCAATAATTGTTAAATGCTACTGTTCGGGCCTTGGCCCTGCCGCTCAGCGCCTTCGGTTCATTCCGGAGGCGTTTTGTGTGCTGAATGCCAATTAATTATGGGTCCAATTTAGCTGGAGGGGATCATTTTGGACAATATCCGCAACAAACTAGCTCTATTACCCGACCTGCCCGGGTGCTATCTGATGAAGAATGAAGAAGGCACAATTATTTATGTAGGCAAGGCGAAGGTACTTAAGAATCGGGTTCGCTCTTATTTTACAGGCAGTCATAATGGTAAAACTCAGCGGCTTGTCGCTAACATTGCTGATTTCGAATATATTGTTACGTCCAGCAACATGGAAGCGCTCATTCTCGAGTGCAATCTGATTAAGAAGCATATGCCGCGTTATAACGTACTTCTGAAGGACGATAAGACATTTCCTTATATCAAAATAACGAATGAAACTCACCCACGGCTTGAAGTTACACGTCGGGTGATTAAAGATAAAGCAAAATATTTCGGCCCTTATCCTAATGGTTATGCTGCACAGCAAACGAAAAAGCTTCTCGATCGTATGTATCCGCTCCGTAAATGTGGCGTAATGCCAAAGGAGGTCTGCCTTTACTATCACATGGGTCAATGCTTGGCGCCGTGTGAGAAGGAAGTGCAGAAATCTGAGTATGAGCAGATTACGCAAGATATCGCTGCTTTTCTGAGCGGAGGTCATGATGCGGTTAAGAAGGATTTACAGCAGAAGATGCAGGAAGCTGCTGAGGAATTATATTTTGAACGGGCGAAGGAACTTCGGGATCAAATTATCCATATTGATGCCTTGATGGAGAAACAGAAGATTAACACTACAGATACTAAGGACCGTGATGTATTTGGTTATGCGGTAGACAAGGGATGGATGTGTGTACAGATTCTGTACATGAGACAAGGGAAGATGATTCAGCGCCACTCTTCCGTCTTTCCGTTCTATGGGGAAGCCTATAGTGACTTTATGTCTTATGTGACGCAGTATTACAGTGATAATCCAGCCCTGCCGCAAGAGATTCTTCTGCCGGATGTGCTTGACGAGGAAGCGGCAGTTGATAAAGAAGCAAAACCTGCGATTATCATTGCTGCTCCAGCCGAAGAAGATCTACAAAAGGGGGAAGATACCCCCGAATCGCCTGAAGAAGCTGAGGCGCGTGAAATGGCCGCTGCTGAAGCATCAGCAGCAGGTGTCGTTGATGCCGCAGGTGGCGCCTCTATTCTACAGGAGTGGCTCGGCACGAAAGTACTAGTGCCACAGCGTGGCCTCAAGAAGCAGATGGTCGGTATGGCCTGCCAAAATGCAACAGTCGCAATCGACGAGAAGTTCCGGCTTATTGAACGAGATGAAGTACGTACCTCTGGTGCTGCAATAAGCTTAGGTGAGAGCTTGGGTCTCGAACGCTTAAGCCGGATCGAGGCGTTCGATAACTCGAATATTCAAGGGACCAATCCGGTCTCTGCGATGGTTGTCTTCATTGATGGCAAGCCCGCACGAAAAGAGTATCGTAAATATAAGGTTCGTACGGTAGTGGGTGCGGATGATTATGGAACCATGCGCGAGGTCATCAGGCGGCGGTATGAACGGGTGCTGAAAGAAAACCTGCCGATACCGGATCTTATCGTAGTCGATGGTGGTAAAGGGCAGATATCCTCAGCCATTGATATTTTGGAGAATGAGCTGGGGTTATTCATTCCGGTCTGTGGTCTCGTTAAGGATGATAAGCATAAGACGGCTCAGCTTTTGGTTGGAGATCCGCCAGAACCTGTCGCTTTGGCTCGGGATAGTCAGGAATTTTACTTGTTGCAGCGAATTCAGGATGAGGTGCATAGGTTCGCTATCACCTTCCACCGTGAACAACGTGGGAAGTCCATGGTTACCTCTAAACTGGACTCCATACCAGGTATAGGCGAAAAGCGGCGCAAGGCACTGCTTAAGCATTTCGGATCGCTAAAGAAAATTAAAGAAGCCTCCATCGAGGATTTCAAATCACTTTCTATTGGCGAAAAGTTGGCTAGTCAAATTCTTGAGGCGCTCAAGGATGAAGAGCCAGCGACATAGGCATTCGAAATGCTGGAATGATGTATACGTAAATAAAAAAAGGTGTCATAGCAGTTTTCTGCTGTGACACCTTTTTTCTTTATCGGGTATCGCCCCGTTACTTCTTTAACTTATTGATGTAGGTTCAACCGGCTTAGGTTCTGATTTTTGCGGCGGATTAAACCGGTAGACGATATAGGCGACTATGAACGGCATGATAATCGCGAAGATACCAGCCCCTACATTCACGCTTTCCTTCATAAAGATCAGCGTAGCGCCCATCAGAATGCTGTCAAACACGACGTGACTGAACATGACGGCAATAAAGCCGTAACGAAGGAAAATATAGCTAAAGAGCAGCCCGATCACGGTCAGCTCAATAGGACGGGAACTGATGGGATAGATCGGATACAACGTATGACCAAACGCCCAGACCAGCGTAGTGATCAGGCAAGCAATGAACGTGCTGCGGAATACTTTTTTCAACATAGGGATTCCGAAAAAACGATAAATAGCTTCCTCGGATAAACCAGCGAGCCATGCAACGATGGGCAGCAGCCAAGCATATCTCATGTTGTAAGGAGATTGAGTAGCGTCAGTAGTGGACCAGTTCTGTAAAGTAAATGATAATACGATGAACATAAGGGTCTGCACCCCTAGCAGTACGAATGCCCAGATGTATCCAGCTCGGATACTATCCAGCACGTATTTTCCATAGCCAGGCTCTTTGGCACGGGGCCATGGATTCATCCCCTCTTCTTTTTTCCAGAGGCCGTCGCCGCCAACTAGAGAGAAATAGAGCAGGGAGGACATTAGAAGGCTATATAAGGCATAAATGATGAACATAATGACGGAAGTTATCTGAGCCTCGAGTCCTTCGCCTGAGGATTCAGGAAGCATATTATAGGTGCTGATCATCATGATTACAAAATAAGCCGAGCTAAGGAATATTCCTCGCTTAAAAGAGGTGTGTTCTCTTCTAAGTATGCTGTAGATGAGTGCCAGAATTCCTAAAGCTAAGGTAGGCAGACCGTAGCCGAACAGAGTAAGCTTTTCCGCGAGAGAGGTCTGGTCCTTCACGTAGGAGGTATGCCAGGCTGGAGCAGAGAATCCTGCTTTAAAGCTGGATACCTGTTCGCCAGCGAAATCGAAATAATAGTGCAGCAAGGATTCGCCGATCTGAACCGAACGATCAGTATACACGAGCCCATAGTTTCCCATATTCGATTCAATTTGCAGCTTAGCGGGATTCACATCCCATTCCTGAAGCCAGGGACGGGCAAGATTTTCTTTTTGTGCTAGTGATAAGGCAGTACCCTTGTCCTCTTCTTTTGCGCTGGTGGATACAGTGCTTGGTAATCCGGCACCTGATCCTTCTGCACCTTGTGTGAAAGCGACAACTGCCCCAGTATACATATTGAGGTCAACGGAGATCAGGGGCTCTTGTTCCGCTGAAGGACTAAGTGTTACACGAAAGATGTCAAAAGGATATCGTTGATCCAATTTCTTTTTTGTATAGTCCTCCAAAAGCTTCTCGCGGGACATATAACCGTAAAAGGAAGAGTCCGTTTCGTACAGTACATTCCACTGATCAGTTGGTTCTTTGGTGTAGTTTAGCTTTTGTTCTGCGAATGATATCGCTTTGTCGCGGGCTTCCGTCTTGCTGATAATGGTAGTATCTTCCCCGGCAGGGCTATTTAGCACCGAGGGAGCAATCTGAAACATAATAAATAGAATAAGACCGATCATGCCCGAGATGATGAGCCTCTTGGAGAGGGCACGTTGCTGTAAGGGCTGGCCAACGGGATTCATGTAACGCCTCCTTGTAAACTGACAATGTTATGTTCCATTATAGTATTAGTACCATGATAGTTACAAAAATCATCGTATATTCTTTTTATGGGTAATAGAGATATTATAGAATAGGTAACTGAATATATACCATGAATTTAAAGTGATCATTTCTTCATTTTTCATGAAAATCGATGCAATTGCAGGGAAAACACGGAAAAGTGATGAGAAAAGGCACTCCTTATGGCGCATTCTCTCCAAACCGCATTTTTCATATGAATTCACCATTAATTGTGTCTTTGTGATTTATCGAAATAACATATATAATTTGTATGCAATTGTATATAGCCGAATTTCAGGTGAAAACGGGGGAACCATAAGAAGTAATGAAAAGATGAGTATACGCCGTAAAAGGTGTCTTTATTCATCAGGGGTGAATTTCGTTCTAGGAACGAATAGGGCAGCCTGCACAGTCCGAATCCGTCAGCTAACCTCGTAGGCTAATTTACTGCAGGAACCAAGGGTAGCATTGGTTTTCCAGTGCTTTTTTTGTTGGGTTTTTTTAAATTAAGATAAGAAGGTGAGCGTAGTGGCTTCACAGTTTCGCAGGGTTTCTGAATCAAAGTTCCTGAAGCTCTCTCCGCCTCAGATTTTGGTGCTTGGTTTTGCATCTATTATTCTGATTGGAGCCTTGCTCCTTATGCTTCCCATATCGAGTACCAACGGGAATGCTGTGAGTTTTATTGATGCGTTGTTTACTGCAACATCAGCAACCTGTGTGACAGGACTTGTGGTGCTGGACACCGGGACGACATTCACCATTTTTGGGAAAACCGTGATCATGGTGCTTATCCAGGTCGGCGGCTTAGGGTTTATGACAATGGCCACCTTATTTGCCATGATGATGAAACGTAAAATCTCCCTGCGGGACAGACTGATCCTACAGGAAGCCATGAACCAAGGCTCTATGGAGGGAATTGTTCGACTGATCCGGAGGGTACTAATTTATTCTTTGGTCATCGAAGGCTGTGCAGCGGTGCTGCTGTCCATGCGCTGGGCATTTGATATGCCGCTCGGTAAGGCCATTTATTTTGGGATATTTCATGCAGTGTCCATGTTTAATAATGCTGGATTTGATATTTTTGGGGATTTCCGGAGTCTAACCGATTATGTATATGACCCGCTTGTGAATATCGTGGTGATGTTTCTGATTGTCTCCGGCGGTATAGGTTTTATCGTCATGTCGGATCTGGTGGAGTTTCGAGTAAAACGTAAATTATCTTTGCATAGCAAAGTTGTACTCTCTACCACTGCTGGACTTATTCTTATCGGTGCTTTGGTTATTTTTATATTTGAATTTACGAATCAGCGCACACTGGGTAATCTAAATTTCGGCGGCAAAATATTATCGGCATTCTTTCAGTCCGTATCACCCCGAACCGCTGGTGCCAACACGGTGGATATTGCCGGACTACGGCAAGCTTCACAGTTTTTTATGGTTATTCTTATGTTTATTGGTGCATCACCGGGTTCAACAGGTGGTGGGGTCAAGACTACAACCTTTACTATAATGATTGGTGCAGTAATCGCGATGCTGCGCGGGCGTGAAGATGTTGTACTGTTCCGTTATCGATTGGCGCAGGAGCGTATCTATAAAGCGTTGACGCTAACATTACTCGCTTTGCTATTGGTCCTCACTGTGTCGATGTTACTGTCCACAACAGAGGATAGTAACTTCTTAGCGATACTATTTGAGACAACCTCAGCTTTTGCCACGGTAGGGCTAACGATGGGGCTGACACCTGAACTATCTATCATCGGTAAGATTCTGATCTGTCTGACTATGTTCGCGGGTCGACTAGGTCCACTAACTTTAGTGTATGCGCTTGGTCCTAAACAGGGTAAACCATTGTATAAGCACCCAGAAGGTAAAATAATTATTGGATAGGAGCTAATCGGAAATGAAAGCACAGCAATTTGTAGTAATCGGCTTAGGCCGCTTTGGGTCAAGTCTCGCACTTGAGCTAATGGAAATGGGCTACGAGGTGCTCGGGATTGATCACCATGAAGAACGTGTAGAGGAAATGAGCGATCACCTGACGCATGCGGTAGTAGCAGATGCTACAGATGAGGGGATTATGCGCTCGCTTGGTGTACGGAACTTTGACTGTGGAATTATAGCGATTGGCGACAATATGGAGCGAAGTATTCTGGCGGCTATTTTGTTAAAAGAAATTGGAGTGAAGCAAGTCGTAGCCAAGGCGATCTCAATTCTTCATGGTCGTGCGTTGTCCAGGCTGGGTGTGGACCGGGTTATTTTTCCGGAGCGGGATATGGGTATTCGTGTAGCACATCAGCTCGTGACGCCCAATTTGCTGGATTATATTGAACTGTCGAAAGATTATAAAATCGTCGAGCTAACCGTGCCGTCCTGCATGAACGGAAAAAGCTTGTCAGATTTAAATACAAGAGCGAAATACGGCTGCAGTATTGTTGCCCTTAATAGGGAAAGTGGGATTATCGTTGCTCCAACAGCCCATGACCATTTAAGTGAAGGCGATGTTATGGTACTTATTGGTTCTAATGAAAGCATTGATCGATTTGAAGATGAAGTTGTAAACCAAGATTAAATAGTTAATCCCTCCGTCCTTTATATGGGACGGAGGTTTTTTTAAAAATTCAGGTTGCACGTAGAGGCAGATATTATTTCTCTCGTTCCGTCAGAAACATTTCTTCTGTAACCTGTACCAGGCTGCGAGCCGCTGTGCTCAGGCTTCCATCGTCACGGTAAATCAGACAAGTAGTTCGCTGCGTCTGCTCCAGCTCTTTAATATGCAGTGATACCAGCCCGCCGCCGTTTAACAATTGCGGACGCAGGTATGACTTAGGCAGTAACGCTGCCACATTGACCGTCGGCAGTAGCCGCACGATGGCTTCGAAGGAGTCAATCTCCATACGCACGTCTGGATCAATCCCACAGCGTTGGAATAGGTCGTCTGTTAGACGGCGGTACCAGGTTCCTTTGGAGAAAAGAATCATAGGTAGTCGGGACAAGTCATCCATGGTTAGCTTGGAAGATTGATTCAGAGGATGATGCTCAGAAACAACCAGTCGAAGTTGATCCTCAAACAGAGAAATACAGCGCAGTCCAGGTTCTTGAATCGAGGAAGCGATCAGACCTATATCTGATTTTCCTTCACTGACAGAGGAGACAATCTCATGCGTTCGTCCCGTGATTAGCTTCAGCTCCGCAGTTGGGTATTTCTCCATATAAGCGTTAACTAGTGGAGGCAGGGTGGTCTGAAGTGAGGTGAGTGATGCCCCTAAGGTGACCAGCTTTGGCTCGCCTTCTTTGTATTTAGACAAAGCCTCCAGAAATTTAGAGCGTTGCTGCCGTTGTTCAAGTGCGTAGGAATAAGTGAGACGCCCAACCTCGGTTAACTCCAAACGCTTGCCATAACGATTAAATAGCGCGACACCCAGACGTTCTTCCAGCTTGGAGATTTTGCGAGATAGGGCAGGTTGGGACAAATTGAGCTGGCGTGAGGCCCGATTTAAGCTGGAATGCTCCACCACCGCTGCAAAAACATCTAAATCGTCAAACATATTTATATTCCTCTCATAGTGCAATCTATAAACAGTAGTGACGAAATTCATAGCCATGAAGACAATACTTCTTGCTCCATAAGGGAATAAAAGTTTTGTCGGAAAATGTTGCTTCTCTAAATGAGAATTATTATCATATAAAATCTATTCTTATGCGTTTATTGTATAACGATTAATAATTAGATTGCAATTCCCTTATAAGGGAAAAAGGAGTAACATGAAAAGTGACACAAGATATTCACATTTTGTGAAAAAGAAAACAAAGTCCGGGAAACCAGGGGATAGCGATAAATATAGGCATTCTGTCATTGCATAGTCTACGTTATCCTGTGTCAATTGCAGTTCCGGCGGTGAATACACATTAATGAAAACGCTGTTTTAATCGGAAAGGGGTTACTTTGTATGAAAGGATTTTATTCCAGAAAGATTCATTCCTTGCTAGGCGTTATCCCGCTTGGAGCTTTCTTCATTGAGCACATGATGACGAATTTTGCGGCTGTAGAGGGTGGCGCTTCCGGTTTCACTGACAGTGTGATATGGCTGAATAGCCTGCCGCTTGTCTTCTTCCTGGAATTGTTCGGTATATGGCTTCCTCTGCTGTACCATGGCGTGTACGGACTGTATATTGCCTATCAATCCAAGCCGAACCTGAACCGTTTCAACATTGAAAGAAACTGGCGTTATACGCTGCAACGTATTACAGGAATTATTACTTTTGTCTTTATAATCTGGCATTTATTCCAAACCCGGGTTCAGGTGGCAGTTGGTAGTGTGGAGCACGAAGAACTGGGCGGTCTGATGCACGATATCGTGACTTCGCCACTGATGTTGACACTTTATATTATCGGTATCGTTGCCGCATGCTTTCACTTCTCGAACGGCCTATGGTCTTTCTTGATCAGCTGGGGAATCACGGTAGGACCTCGTTCACAGCGGGTATCCTCTTACCTTTGTCTCGGAATATTTGTTCTTGTAACGTTTATGTTCCTTATTTCGCTAGTCACTTTCCGTGATGCTGAATTTCAAACCGCAGCTTCCATAGCTCAGTCCATAAAGTCTTTCATCTAAGTAATTACCCTCTCAGGACTAGATTCCAGAATCCTTTCTGATATTTTCGATAAAGGGAGTGAACTATCATGGCAACAGCAAATATCATTATCGTGGGCGGCGGTCTGGCCGGCCTGATGGCTACCATCAAGGCAGCGGAGTCCGGTGCGCATGTTCATTTATTCTCATTAGTTCCTGTAAAAAGATCACACTCCGTATGTGCGCAAGGCGGCATCAACGGTGCTGTAAATACGAAAGGGGAGGGAGACTCCCCTTGGGAGCATTTCGATGATACCGTTTACGGCGGTGACTTCCTGGCGAATCAGCCACCGGTCAAGGCGATGTGTGAAGCGGCTCCGGGCATCATCCACCTTATGGACCGGATGGGTGTAATGTTTAACCGCACACCAGAGGGATTACTCGACTTCCGTCGTTTCGGCGGAACGAAGCGTCACCGCACTGCCTTTGCCGGCGCGACAACAGGACAGCAGCTTCTGTACGCACTGGATGAGCAAGTGCGCCGCTGGGAATCCGAAGGTCTCGTAACGAAACGTGAGAACTGGGAGTTCCTATCCGCTATCATCGATGACGAAGGCATATGTCGCGGCATCAGCGCCCAGAATCTCAAGACAATGGAGATTGAGACTTTTCCTGCGGATGCTGTTATTTTGGCTAGCGGTGGGCCTGGTATTATTTTTGGTAAAACGACGAACTCCGTAATTAATACGGGCACAGCCGCAAGTGCGGTGTACCAGCAAGGCGTGCATTATGCCAATGGAGAATTTATACAGATTCACCCGACGGCTATTCCGGGGGATGACAAGCTTCGATTGATGTCGGAATCGGCACGTGGTGAAGGGGGTCGCATCTGGACTTACAAAGACGGTAAACCTTGGTATTTCCTCGAAGAAAAATATCCGTCTTACGGTAACTTGGTACCGCGCGATATTGCTACACGTGAGATTTTTAATGTGTGTGTGGATCAAGGGCTGGGCATTAACGGCGAGAACATGGTGTATTTGGACCTCTCTCACAAGGACCCGAAAGAGCTGGACGTGAAGCTTGGCGGGATTATTGAAATTTACGAAAAATTCATGGGGGATGACCCTCGTAAAATACCGATGAAAATCTTCCCAGCTGTGCATTATTCCATGGGCGGTATGTGGGTTGATTACAACCAAATGACGAACATTCCTGGTCTGTTTGCAGCAGGCGAATGTGAGTATCAATATCATGGAGCGAATCGTCTAGGCGCTAACTCTCTGGTATCTGCCATTTACGGTGGTATGGTTGCTGGGCCAAAGGCTGTTGAATACATTAAAGGTCTGAAGAAATCATCACAGGATATCTCTTCTTCTGTATATGATAGCTTCCACAAAAAGCAGACGGACAAATATGAGTCTCTGCTAGCGATGTCAGGTTCAGAGAATGCTTATGTGATTCACAAGGAACTGGGCGAATGGATGACCGCCAATATGACGGTTGTACGGCATAATCCGAAGCTGGAAGCGACGATTGGCAAAATCAAAGAGCTTAAAGAGCGCTATCGCAATATCAATATGAACGATACGTCGCGTTGGAATAACCAAGGTGTGGCTTTCACCCGTCAGCTGTGGAACATGCTAGAGCTGTCCGAAGCGATGACAC
Organism: Paenibacillus etheri; assembly: GCF_001012825.1. Lineage (GTDB taxonomy): Bacteria > Bacillota > Bacilli > Paenibacillales > Paenibacillaceae > Paenibacillus_AQ > Paenibacillus_AQ etheri. The sequence continues at coordinate 523,026 of NZ_LCZJ02000033.1, read as the reverse complement.
TGGGAGCTCTTATGCGCAATGAGAGCCGCGGCGCCCATTACAAGCCGGAATTCCCGGATCGTAATGATGAGGAGTTCTTGAAGACCACGAAAGCAGCCTGGACTGCAGATGGTCCGCAAATCTCCTACGACGAAGTCGATGTCTCACTGATCCCACCACGGGTACGTGATTATTCTAAGGATTAATCATTCTCAGCAGCGAAACAGCTTGCGAGGCAAGCTTCATGAAATAAAATTAGGCAATTTGAGGAGGGAACCATTATGGCGGAAACTGCTACAGCTCCCAAAAACGTAAAGTTTATCATCACCCGCCAGGACGATCCACAAAGCTCATCTTATGTTGAGGAATTTGAGCTCCCTTATCGTCCGGGTATGAATGTAATCAGTGCTTTGATGGAAATTCAGCGTAACCCTGTAAATGCCAAAGGTGACAGTACCGTTCCAGTATGCTGGGATTCCAACTGTCTAGAAGAAGTATGCGGAGCTTGCTCGATGGTGATCAACGGCAAACCTCGCCAAGCCTGCGCAGCGCTTATAGACAATCTGGAGCAACCTGTACGCATTGAACCTATGAAGACATTTCCAGTGGTGCGTGACTTAGTCATTGACCGTACTCGGATGTTCAACGCACTGAAAAGAGTGAAGGCTTGGATTCCAATTGATGGTACGTATGACCTTGGGCCGGGACCGCGGATGCCGGAGAAGAAACGGCAGTGGGCTTATGAATTATCTAAGTGTATGACTTGCGGCGTATGCTTGGAGGCTTGCCCGAATGTCAACGAGAAGACGGATTTCATTGGACCCGCAGCCATCTCTCAAGTACGCTTGTTCAATGCTCATCCTACGGGTGAAATGAATGCTGATGAAAGATTGGATGCTCTGATGGAAGATGGCGGTATTGATGGTTGTGGTAACTCACAGAACTGTGTACGCGCTTGTCCGAAGGGAATTCCTCTTACCACCTCCATTGCAGAAATTAACAAGCAGACGACAAAACATATGTTCAAACGCTGGTTAGGTGTGTAATAAGTAGTACCGCCAGATCTTTAATATTGAGCTATCCTGAGTGGTGGATTTTTATTCGCTGAGGATAGCTTTTTTGTTTATAATTGGTAGGGAATAGGAAATTGGTCTAGCTCAGAGGAATGAATAGCATATGCTATAATATCCATTGTTAACGTACGTTAGGTATGGAACAACAGGGAGGAATAATCGTGATTTGTCGGGAGCATGATGGAGCAATTGTAATGGTTAAACAGCATGATCACGGGAAGTTAGCTGGAGAGCTTGCCATTTGGTTCAAGGAAGAGCATGTGCCAGAAGAAGGACGCCGAGATGAGGTGCTTTGGGCGGTAGCTGAACATGACCGGGGCTGGATTGATCTGGATGAGACGCCCTTTTGGAACGATGCGGAGCACGCACCTTACAGCTTTATTGATTTTCCTGTAGTGCCGAAGCTGACCTTTTATAAGCGAGGACTTGATGAGATCGAGGCGCGGACACCGTATGGAGCGCTCCTGTGCAGCTTGCATTTTGAACGACTCATTAAGATTTCAGGACTGGATTATCCAGAACTGACTTTATATCAAGAGCATGAAGAGGAACGTAGATCCCGTATTCACCGGGAGTTGGAAGTATCCAAACCGATTGGTGAGGATGAGCTGTATTATGATGCCCGCCTTTTAGAGTTCTGCGATGACTTATCCTTATATTTGGCCTTAAATGAGCCGGGCAGCCCGAAATCAGAGGAGCATCCATGGTGGCGTGAAGGGTTCTCTGGCAGTGAAGATTTCAGCTTTACGTCAGGCCGTACAATAACCGTGGAGTGGAAAGATAAGTCAACGTTAGTGCTGGATCCTTTTCCATTTAAGAAGACGGTAGAAGTTGCTTTTATGATGAAACGAGTCCAAAAAACAGAAATTGCTAAGAGAGGCATTGCACCCGCATACAGTGATACGCCCGAAGAAAAATGTAGAATTGTACTGACGGCTCGAAACGAAAGCTGAAGGGAAGGAGAAACTCCGTATGAAGATACAATCGTCTGGGGCTTCTCCCAATAAGGAAAATAATTATTCTGGTAAAGATACCCACTCTAGTGCCTCTGGACGGCGATCTAAGGGCAAAACAACAATGACCCGCCGGCAATTCCTGGCTCGAGGTGCGGCTACTGTAATCGGCGCTGGTTTGCTTACAAGTGGTTACGCTTGGCAAGGGGAGCCAAACTGGATTCAGGTTACTAAGCTGAAACTGTCGTTCAAAGATCTTCCTTCTGCTTTTTCAGGGATGAAGGTTGTCCATTTCAGTGATACTCACCTTGGGTTCAATAAGGATGCTCGTGATCTGGCCCGGCTTGCAGAACGTATAGATAAGGCAGAACCGGATCTTATATGCTTTACAGGTGACATAGTGGACAGCAACCCTGAAGATCTTGTAGAGGCCATACCTGTATTGGCTGCGCTGAGTGCTCCACTAGGGAAGTATGCGGTTCTAGGTAACCATGACTATAAAAATACGAAGCGGATAATCGATCTGCTTACGTCTGCTGGCTTCCGAGTGCTAAGGAATGAATCCTATCTTCTAAAAAGGGGCGGAGCAGTTATGGCTGTAACGGGATTGGATGATCTGCTGCATGGTGAACCTGATCCTGTGAAGGCACTCAGTGGTGTGCCCGCAGGAACCTTCACCGTTCTGATGATGCATGAACCCGATTATGCTGATATAGCACAGGCGCATTCATTTCACTTACAGCTATCTGGGCATAGCCATGGGGGACAGATTCGCCTACCGTTTGTAGGTGCGCCATTCACCCCATATGGATCTCAAAAATACATAAATGGATTGTATTATACAGATGCCAAGCGCATGCCAGTGTATGTGAATAGAGGTTTTGGCGAAACTGTCATGCCTTTTCGTTTTCTATGTAGACCTGAATTAACGGTGCTTACGTTGCACCATTCATCGGATGAATAGGCTGAACATTTAGCTGCATAGAGGGGGAGAGAGTATGAGCACTTATGAGGCAGTATTGTTTCAGACGCAACAAGGTGTGGAGGTTGACCTTAGGATGATTCTCCCTGAGGATGCTTGTCATTTGCAGCAACTGCTCTCCCATCCAGAAGTGCAAGCTCATATTCAAATACGCACCGGCGCTGGATCAGACCTTGCTCAGGTGGAGAAGCTGGTGAACCGGATGTTATTCGCATTCGATCCTTGCGCGCTACATGCGGGTATCTATTTGAAGGAGCAGCAGAAGTTGATCGGTATTGTTGCTTTACAGCATTGGAACCGCCATGAGGGCAAGGCCACTTTAGGATATATGCTAGACCCGGCTTTCTGGGGAGGCGGATTGGCGACAGAAGCGGTGGGCTTATTCTTGAATTACAGTGTTCATACGCTTGGGATAACACGGATCGAAGGACGCTGCCGAGGAGATAATATTAGATCCGAACGTGTGATGCTTAAGAACGGTATGATGCTGGAGCGAGTAATGCCCAGAGTAGGATCCTTGGACGATGTAATGAAAGTATTCACATTGTTACACAAATGAAATAATGCCGTTATGAAACTCTAACAGTGTCCGGTTAAACTAAGTACATGACCCCCTTTTAAAAATATAAATGCTTTGGGACCCGATGATTCGGGTCCATTTTTTTTGTCAGGACGTAATCTTATCGTTTATGATTAATAAACAGTCAAATGAATTGAGAAGGAGGCGTAACATCTTGAATGATGTAATACAGACGTTAATGAATCACCGTTCTTTCCGGCAGTATTCTGATCTACATGTGGAGCCGGAGAAGCTAAAGATAATGATCGAATCCGCCCAAGCAGCGCCCTCATGGATTCATGGACAGCAGGTCTCTATTATAGCTATCAAGGATCCTGCGCGTAAGCAGCAGCTTTCGGTCTTGTGCGGCAATCAGAAGCATGTAGCAGCAGCCCCCGTCTTTCTGGTGTTCTGCATGGACTTCTATAGAGCGAAATTAGCAAGTAGAGTGGAAGGCAAGTCTTTTGAAGCGGTAAAAGATGTAGATGCTCTGCTCGTTGGAGCTACAGATGTCGGTATCTCAGTGGCAAACGCGATTGCAGCGGCAGAATCCATGGGACTCGGAATCATCCCTATTGGGGGTGTCCGGCGAAATACAGCAGGCGTTATTGATCTGTTGAAGCTGCCGGAGTACGTATTCCCTATCGTCGGGCTCTGTGTCGGATATCCAGCCGAAGAGGCCACTCAGAAGCCGCGGCTGCCGATGGAAGCCGTCTATCATGAGGAACAATACAACCCAGATGTGGAAGGGCTCCTGAAGGCGTATAATCAAACTCATCGTGAATTTTTGCAGCAGCAGGGATTAACGGAGAGAGATTGGACGAGCACGATTGCTCATTTTTATGATATCAATCCGGAATATGGAGATGCGAAGCGCACTCTGAAGAAGCAAGGGTTTACTTGCGATAACTTATAAATAAATGAAAATGCACCAAGCGGAGATTGGTTTAAAGGAGGGTGAACCCCACCCCTAAACCAATAACGCTTGGTGCATTTGTTTATACTTGTTTACAGAGAAACTTTAATTTTCTCGCGCTGCTTGTAATAAACCCAATGTGTAAAACCTATCGCTTTGAGCTGTGCAGCTACCGCATCCCGATCTTCTGCGATCCGGGAGGGCTTGTGTGCGTCCGAACCAAAAGTAACCTCTACGCCAAAATGCAGTGCGCGCTCCAGTATATCTGCTGATGGATACCAGCCTCCAACCAGCTTGGTTCCGCCTGAAGTATTAATTTCGATCGTCACATCACATTCACTGATCACTTTTAGACAATCATCAATCGGCTTGGGAGCAGGGATATCCGAAAAGGCTGGATAGTTCCCTTTCATCGCATCAATGTGTCCGAGAATTTGGAACATGCCACTACGGGCAGAATCAGCGATCAATCGATAATAATCAGATTTTACGCGAATCTGTTCATTCTTACTAAGCTTTTTCCAGCGACCTTTGTTAAAGATGCTAACGCCACCAACACTATGTACCGATCCAATCACATAATCAAAAGGGTACGCGGATAATGTTTTGCGGTATAGCTCTGCATGCTCAGGAAAGTAGTCTGATTCAATGCCTAGCAGCACGTCGATCACACCTTCGTATTCTTTTTTGAGGGAAAGGACTTCCTCGACATAATTTGAAAATTCAGACTTAGCCATAGCAATTTGAGGAAAAGCTTGCTCAGAAGGGCTCCCGAAATATGGGGTATGGTCAGAAATGCCTATGACCCCTAGACCCGCTGAAATTCCAGCTTCGATATAATCTCTAATCGTTCCGTCGGCATGGCCACAGCGGATATGATGTGTATGCAGGTCAAATTTCATCAAAACAGCTCCTTTAAACAGGGTTATGCAATAAGCTCAGAAGTATAGATTCTACATTGTGGGTGTTTTTTACTCAGACCCAATAAATTGTGTCTCCGGCATACCTTTGAGATCACTAAGAAACTGTCGCATGGCAGAGTTCACGTATTTCCCAGACTTTGTTATAACACCTACAGGATGCGTGACTTCTAATTCAATAATAGGCACAATTTTGAGGGAACCGGCTCGAACCTCAGCGGTCACTGACTGCTTGGAAATAATAGCTGCGCCCAAATCAAGCTCTACCATCCGTTTTACTTCCTCGCTGCTGGTCAGCTCCATAATTACCTGTGGCTCTATGCCATGCTTGGTGAATACCTCATCGGCAAATTTACGGCCCACTGTATCTGGTGAGAGCAGAATTAGCGGGATTTTGTTTAGGGCTTCTATACCTGCGGTCTTAACTTGAGCCAGGGGATGTCTAGGTGAAACCACCAACTCGAACGTATCATAATAAAGAATGGAAGTAGTCATGCTCGGACTACGCCCGATCAAATAGCCGATGCCGACATCGACAATGCCATTTTCGACATGTTGATAAATTTGAGACGAGGACATAGAGGAAATAGATGTTTTGATATGAGGGAACTGATCTTTAAAATAGGACAATATACGCGGTAAAATTTGAATGGCGATAGAGGTAGTAGTGCCGAGAATAATATGTCCTTGGGGATTATCTTCAAGATCTGCAAGTCTTTGTTTAAGCTCCTCGACAATCGCCACAATTTGTTCCGCATGCTCCAGAAATACTGTCCCTCGATCGGTTAACGTAACAGGCTGGTTCCGGTCAACCAGCTGTGTTTTGAACTCTTCTTCAAGGCTCTTGATTTGTGCTGAAACCGCTGGCTGGGTCAAGTTAAGCAGTTCTCCGGCCTTGCGAAAGCTCATCGTTTTGGAGATCGTTATTAATGTCTCCAGCTGGCTGATGTTCATGGAATACCTCCTTTGGACAAGCGAATATGAGAGTGATGGGGTGATATCTTACGTTCCATGTTGGCATTTGATTTAAATTATAGGAGATAATACCCGACAGAGCAATGTTACAGCATAAACAAACTTGGGTTCGAATTCGACATATACATTAATTTTTGCTGAATTGTGCCGATATATAAAGTATAATAAATCCATATTACTTGGGACTTTTGGTATATGACTAAAGCACGATAAAGGGGGAGACTGGACTTTCATGAAAGCAGAAGTAATTAATCCGTTTTTAGAATCTGCACGGACAGTTATAGAACAAGTGATTCAGGTCTCGCCTTCCACTGGGAATTTAGGCATTAAAGAAATTGAACTGATCGATAATCATATATGGATCCAAGTGGGAATGACTGGCCAGCTGAGCGGAAATATTATATTTGGTATCGCGGAGCAGGTAGCCCTGCGAATGGTATCGATTATGATGGGCGGCTATGTGGTTACGGAGATGGATGAGATGGGTCAGAGTGCAATTTCAGAGCTGGGCAATATGATCAGTGGGAATGCCAGTACGATTCTATATAATCAGGGAGTTTCGGTGGATATAAGCCCGCCCCAAATTATGAAGCTTGAGAGCATGTCTTTTTTGCCTCGCAGAGCACTTAGTATTCCATTGTTGATGGATGGAGTCGGAGAGATGGATATTCAGGTGATGATCTCTTAGGCAAGAGTTAGGAGCTGAAATACTTTTTATGGAACTCAAAGATAAGATTGTTGTGATTACAGGAGCGTCAAGCGGGATTGGTGCACTAACAGCACAAATGCTTAGTAAGCGTGGTGCGATTCCGATCCTGGTGGCACGTTCTGAAGACAAGCTGAAAGAAACGGCGGCCGGTATTTCGGGCGTTTTTGGACTGTATACTTGTGATGTAAGGGATGCGGCAGCTGTTGAGGAGACCTTTGCTCAGATTTTGGCGACATACGGCAGAATCGATATTTTGCTGAATAACGCGGGGTATGGTAAATTTGCAGCTTTTACGGAGATGGAATCCCATGAATTTGACGATATGATGGATGTTAACTACATGGGGATTGTTCGTTGTACGAAGGCTGTTGTTCCACATATGCTAGAGCGGGGAAGTGGCCAGATCGTCAATGTGGCTTCTATGGCAGGGAAGATTGGTACAGCCAAATCGGTAGCCTATACAGCCACCAAGCATGCTGTTCTCGGATTCACGAATGCACTCCGTCAGGAGCTGCGGAAGAGCGGAATTATCGTCTCAGCCGTAAACCCTGGTCCCATTGCCACTGATTTTTTCAAAACGGCTGACCCTTCTGGCAATTATGAAAAGAGCGTAGCTCGGATGATGATGACACCAGAGCATGTCTCTTCCAAGATCGTAAAGGTCATGGAAACTGGCAAAGAAGAGATTGATCTTCCGGGTCTAGCAGGGTTTGGTATTCGGCTTTACGGTCTGTTTCCTCGGCTGGCGGACAAGCTTACTTATAATGCGATGAACAGAAAATAGAGCCTGCCGTCAGCATTATTGGCCTTCCATTTGGTGGAGAGGCCTTTTTGGCATATAATGAAGATATTATCTCAAGCGAAAAGGATGAATTACACTTATGAATAAAGCTTCTTTTGCGGCTATCGGCATTCAGGAAGACCTCGCTAACCGGTTGTCGGAATTCGGTATTAACGCCCCATCCCCGGTACAAGAGCAGACGATTCCACTTCTGCTGGAGGGAAGAGATGTTATAGCTGCTTCCCAGACTGGAACGGGTAAGACCTTGGCCTATCTGTTGCCTCTGCTTCAAACGATCAACCCGGAGCAGAAGGTGGTCCAAAAGCTGGTGCTCGCCCCTACACAGGAGCTGGCGATGCAAATCTTACGCGAGGCGGAACGTTATGGCGAACACCGTGGGATTCGAGTAATGGGTCTTATTGGCGGGGCAGCCATCAAACGTCAGATTGACAAGCTGCGTGAGCATCCACAGCTTGTCGTGGGAACCCCCGGCCGGATCCGGGAGCTGATTGGACTTCGTAAGTTGAAGATGCATGAAGTCAGCACGATTGTACTAGATGAAGCGGACCAAATGTTTCAGCTAAGCGGAGCCGGAGAGGTAACGAAAATCGTTAGCAGTGCGTTGCGTTCGCGCCAGCTTGTTATGCTGTCTGCAACGATTGGACCAGAGACGAAAGCCTTGGCTAATCGTGAAATGAAGAACCCGGCAGAGGTTGGAATTGCGCCTGGTGTAATGACAGCAGAGAGTTTAGAGCATCATTACGTCGTAACGGAAGAACGTAACAAAATAGATATGCTACGTCGGGTCATCCGTCATTACAACCCAGATAAGGCGATTGTGTTCGTGAATGCTACTGATGATATTGCAGAGGTAGAGGCTAAGCTGAACCATCTTGGTCTAACCGCAGCGGCACTTTACGGTGATGCTGATAAAGTAACACGCAGTAATGTATTGTCACGTTTCCGCGAGGGGAAATTCCGTGTGCTTGTTGCCAGTGATGTGGCTGCCAGAGGATTGGATATTGAGAATTTGTCACTGGTAGTCAGTTTCGATCCTGCCTTTGATTCCGAGCATTATGTACACCGTGCCGGTCGTACGGGTCGGATGGGAAAACGCGGATTATCCGTAACGATTGTGACAGAGCAGCAGACCTTTATTATGCGTAAATTTGCGCGTGAACTGGATATTGCCCTTGAAGAGCGGGAAATGGTCGGGGGCAAGGCACTAGCAGCAGATGAAGCGCGCAACGCTTTGAATAGTGGACGGGGACGTAATGAGAGCAGTGGACAACGCCGCGATGGAGCTTCTCCGCGTAGCAGCAAACCACAGGTGAGAACATCAGGGAGTGCAGTCGTTCAGCCGTCTACAGCCAGCACAGGGCAGCAACCTGTCAAAAGATTGGCTACGATTCAGACAAATGAGGCAAGCGTAGAACCACAGCGCGATGCTCAGCGCAGTGTGAATCCTTCTGCAGGCGCACGTGGAGGTGCAACTCCTGCACGGAGTAAACGCAGCAGCAATGCAGAACGTGAGAAGAACCGTAAAAATAAGGGAGCACCAAAGTGGTTGAAAGACAAAACTCCGAGAGGTGACGGTCAATGAATAATTCTCCCGTATTGCAAATTACGGGCCTCAGTGGTGGATACAGCCTGAATAAGCCGGTGCTGCATGATATTGCACTTCAGGTGCAGCCTGGTGAAATGGTTGGATTGATTGGTTTAAATGGAGCAGGAAAAAGTACGACCATGAAGCATATTCTAGGATTGATGTCGCCCCATAAGGGCGATATCACAGTAAAGGGTAAGACCCGTGCTGAAGATCCAATCGGATATCACAATGCTTTGACTTTTGTACCTGAATCACCTCTTCTGTATGATGAAATGACAGTACGTGAGCATGTTGAATTTACAGCAAGAGCGTATGGGGTAGAACAAAGTGATTACGAAACTCGCACCTTACATCTAGCCAAGCTGTTCCATATGGAAGATAAGATGGACACGTTGTCGACTCATCTATCCAAAGGGATGAAGCAGAAGGTCATGATCATGTGTGCTTTCGTGGCACGTCCTGCGTTATATGTCATCGACGAGCCTTTTTTAGGGCTGGATCCGTTGGGCATACGTTCTCTGCTTGATTTCATGATGGATCTGAAAAAATCAGGCTCCTCTATTCTGCTAAGCTCTCATATTCTTTCTACCATTGAGAATTATTGCGACCGCTTTATTGTGCTGCATAAAGGTAAGGTGATTGCTCAGGGAACGCTGGCAGAAATAGCCGCAACCACTGGACTACAGGGGCTGACTTTGGAGCAGCTGTTCTACGAGCTGGTTCAGGGAGGGAAATAATATGGATTTGAAAGAGCTGCGGCGCACGCGGCGAGGTCGATTCATGGGAAGTATGCTTCCTTATGTGGGATATATCATTCAAAGCGGCGTAGCTATGGTCTTCCTCTTTGTGTTGATTGTCTTCTCAGCTTGGTATACATCGTTGTTACAGAATGTGCCTGAAGGTATTCCTATCCGCTGGATTATGCTTGCAATACTGCTGCCTGCGGCAGTGCATAGCAGCTTCCGAACTTATTTGCAGACTCCAGATACGATCTTTCTACTGCCTCAAGGTCACCGGATGAAGGAATATTTCGCACCTTCGTGGGTGAGTGGAAACGTATGGAAGATTATTCGATTGTTATTTGTACTTATTACTCTTTGGCCGTTGTACATACGTACAGATGACTCTCCTAAGCGACTGTTATTTACAATATTGATTCTGATTGCTGTGAAGCTAATCGCGAGTTACGGCTTATGGAAAGAGATAGCTATGCTGTCGCGTCCGATGGCAGGTATATTCACTTTCTTACGCTGGGCAGTAGGAGGATTAATTATTGCCGCTTGGTTGTGGCAGCATTCCGGAAGAAGCCTAATATTTATGGTGCTATTAGCAGCAGCCTATCTGGTTGCGCTGTCTGTACCTGCACGTCACGCCGTGCCTTGGGAAAGACTAATCACCATGGAAAAGAATCAAGGTGGACGCGCGCTGATGGTTCTGGGTTGGTTCGTGGATGTGCCGGGCCGTGAGCAACGGGTATATCCTCGACGTTATCTTTCCAAATGGGGTGCACGGCTGCCTTGGCGTAAGGATACGGCTTACCGCTATCTGCTGACCAAAAGCTTCGCCCGGGGAGATATCTTCGGAATCATCATGCGGATTTCGGTGCTGGCCTTGTTGCTGAATTGGTTGAACCATGACAGTTATTTCGGCACCGCGATTTATTTGTTCTTCCTGTTTATTATTGGTGTGCAGTTGTCGGCACTTCGCAAATTGCACAGTGAGTCTTTTTGGCTGACAGTGTATCCCTTTCCTGAAGGCAGTAAGGCGGATAACACAACACGATTCGTTTTCCGCGCGCACCTGGTAGTGGCACTGATTCTTGGTTTGCCTTTCTTAGCCTCTATAGGTGACCGACTACTGCCAGTGATCGGCACCTTCGCAGCAGGTATTCTGGTATCCTTTCTGTTTAAGGCATACTTGTCCCGCAAAGCGGCACGGATGGCTGACGAGGATTTGTAAGGGATTCATTCAAAATAAAAAAGGCTTTCTCAAAAGTAGAGCATTCTACGGATGAGAGAGCCTTTTTTCACGTATCAGAAATGAGATGTACCACGGGAAATGGGAAAGAGCTCAAGGCTCTCTCCCGTGACTGTCATCTCTAGTTAGACCCAGAGTGAACGGCTGATGATAACCAACAGGATAAAGAGAACCAGAATGGCACCAGTGCTTGTGAAAGGGCCGCCTCCACAACAACCGTTAAATCCGCCTCTTACTTCTTCGCTCATGTTCATTCCCCTTTCGGTGTGTGTATTGTACTTGAGTACATCGTATTGTATGTGCGGAGAGAGAAGCATGTATAGGCCAATGCCGGAGGAGTCCAGAAAAAAATCAGCCCCGCAGAAGCGGAGCTGATTGTAGGTAATATGAAAGATTTGTTAAGCTTTTTCCAAATCACGAACGCCTGCGTATACAAGATCGAACAGATCTTCGAGTTGATCTTCTTCGATACAAGAGAAGGCAATACGCAGATCCGTTTCTCCGAGAGCGATAGTACCCAGTCCGTAATTATGAATTAGGTGAAGCCGAAGAGCTTCAGCCGAAACAGTATGCAGCTTCAGACACATAAAGTATCCGGAGTTAAAAGGATAATACGTCCATACATCATCACCGTATTTGCCACTATCGAGCAGCGCTTTTACCTTATTCGCACGGCCTTTCATGATTTGGAACTTTTCGTCCTTTTGTTCTTCGAATTGTGGAGATTTCAGTGCATCCAGTACGAAGGTCTGTGACGGGTGTGCACCGCTGGAGATAGTGGCGCGAATGATACCTAGTGTTTTTTGCTCCAAGGCAGCCAGCAAATCCTTGTCTTCTGAAGCATAAGTGATGAAGCCAACACGGAAACCCCAGACGAATTCTTCTTTGGTCGCACCGTCAATTTTGATTGGAAGTACACGTGGGTGCAGATGAGCAAGCTTACCAAATAATGATTCCTTTAGTGAGTCTTCAAAGAAAAGTCCGAAGTAGGCATCATCACTTACGACAACCACGTTAATGCCTTCCTCAGCCGCACGAAGGATAGCTGCGACGATTTCATCGCCTTCCTTAATCCCTGGAGTATATCCTGTAGGATTATTAGGGAAGTTCAACAGAACGATCGCTTTTCCGCGTTCTTTTTGAGCCAGAAGTGCTTCTTCAAGACCCGCACTGTTAAAGGTCATTTCTTCTGTGAAAAGTGGATAGTTAACGGTTTCCCCATGACGGCGGATTCCGAAGGTTAATTCATAGTTCTCCCAGTTCTTGTCTGGGTAGATGATCGCGTCACCTGGCTCAGCGAAGAGGTCAGCGACAATGCTAAGCCCATGAGTCAGGGCGTTGGTTACAACGGGATTGCTGATGGTTTTGCCTTCTAGCGATGGATTTTCGCGCAGCATCTTTTCACGCCATACAGTACGCAGCTCTGGTTTACCTGCTGGAGGAGCGTAACTATACAGATCCTTAGGGCTGAAAGCGGAAAGTTTATCCTGAATGACGCCGAGGTGCATAGGTACACCACCTTCGGTAGCAATACCGATGGTTGCGTTGTATTTCTTGGCGTGAGCTCCTGCTTCAGCAGATTGACTCAGGATACCCTCCTTAGGAAAGTAAATTTCTTTGCCAAGCGTAGAGAGCATATCATATACATGTTCATTTCCTGCTTTGATACTTTCGTTTAATTGTCCAGCTAGTGGATTCATCAGTTTCATCCTTCCAGGGTTCTTTGGGGATACATACTGTTAACATTGCCTAACATTATATCACCGCCACTAGCAACCGTCACTTGGAAAGATACGTTTTTTTAAAATTTAAGGAAGTTTAAGTTATATACTATACCAAGTGCTTATTTTGTACGAGAGACTGGCTTTTCCGTATCTATTATTCGGAGTGGTAGGGGCAGTATTTTTTCATCATTTCAATGGTTTCTTCATCACGTGGATGATTTCTTTCAGATAGGCCGGAAATAACTCCAGACCGTCCTTCTTCTTTCAAATTCTGCCCAAACTTAAACTTTGCCGTGACCTCATCTGGGGTAATGCGCACTACCGCGACGCCCTTTAGACGGGGACGGTATTTAGGGTCCTCTGCATCAATGGGAATATAGCCGCCCTCGGGCTGGAGTTTTTTCATAAACAAGGAGAGTACAATGGCTTTTTCGTTAATGTCTTCAACGGGCTCTGCTGTGCCGTAGGCGGTAACACTTTTAAAATATGCGGTTGCTGGGCAGGCCATCTCTGGATCGCTAAAATAAGACGGAATCAGTGCATACTCATCCGCTACGGTAAAGCAGACCTTCTGCTTATTGCGGATTGCCTTCATTTTGCCGCCAGCATGACTGCCGTGGAAATAGAAACACCCACCTGTATACACAAAATTCAGCGGTGTCACCCGCGGCAGCCCCTGTTCATCGCTTGTCCCGAGAAAACCAAAGCTCATTCCGTTTAGAAAAGAGACCAATTCTTCCTCTTGATCTACTTGAAATTCTTTTCTGCGCATAGGGATCACGTCCTTTTCTTAATTGTGTAAGAGCGTTTGCTCCAATGAAAATGTTCTTTCAAGAATAGTGGAGTAGTTGACAATTAAAAAGGACCAATTAAGATAGTTTTTAATGGACCACTTGCAGGCCAAGGAGGGAAACAATGAATATCACGCTGGCATACGATCAATATCTGGCGATACACCGCTACAAATATCTAGCGTTATATCACGCGCTTCGCGCTGCAATATTGGAGGGAACTCTTCCGGGTGGCACTCAGCTGCCGTCTACACGAAGTCTGGCAATGCACTATGACTTATCGCGCGGATCGGTCTCGCAGGTGTATGAAATGTTGCTCGCTGATGGTTATGTAAGGACGGTGACTGGGCGGGGAACATTCGTATCAGAAGATAGCTTTGGTTCAACTTCTGGAGATATTAAACGTAAAAATATGGCTTTGGTTGAAGCGGCAGAGGTTGCTGGGGGAGGTAGTGCATCGGAGACTGCTGCGCTCCCACTTTCGGCATGGGGAGAGCGGCTGCTCGCGCGCCCGACACCCTTGTATGAGAAGCGTAGCAAGAATGTTGTTAGCTTCTTAAGTAGTGGTCTGCGGATGGAGCATTTTCCATACTCCGAATGGCGCAGTGCACTGTCGTATGCCGGAGGGAAGGAAGGCGGTTTGCTGCAAAGCACTTGTCCCCCCGAAGGAGATGAAGGACTTCGGAAAGCGATTGCTGCGCATCTGCGGATTACCCGCGGGATTCGTGCGAATGCAGAGCATATCGTATTATTTAGTGGCTCGATGCAAGGCATCGTTATTTTGACGCAGCTGCTACTTGACGCAGGAAGCGCAGCGGTTGTCGAGGACCCGGGTTTTCATGGGATTCGTCGAGCGGTAGAGATCAATGGGGGACGATTGCTGGTAGGAAAGCTGGATGATAGTGGTCTTATTCCAGAGGATTGGGATGCGCGCCTGTTGTTTGTTACACCAAGCCGTCAATTTCCTACAGGTGTGGTGCTGCCTTTGGAACGGAGGCGAACCTTGCTGGAATGGGCGCAGCGACATGAAGCGGTAATCATTGAAGATGATTATGACAGTGAGTTCCGGTGGTCAGGACGTCCAATTGAGCCATTAAAAGCGCTAGATCGCGGCGAACGGGTCGTGTATGTTGGCTCTTTCTCTAACACGATGTTTTCTGGCTTTCGGCTTGGCTTTGCAGTGCTTCCACCCTCTCTAGTGAAGCCGACGATCGCCGCCAAGGCGTT
This sequence comes from Paenibacillus etheri, assembly GCF_001012825.1. Taxonomy (GTDB): domain Bacteria; phylum Bacillota; class Bacilli; order Paenibacillales; family Paenibacillaceae; genus Paenibacillus_AQ; species Paenibacillus_AQ etheri. The sequence continues at coordinate 507,851 of NZ_LCZJ02000033.1, read as the reverse complement.
ATATGAGCCCTTGCCAGTTGGACTGCTGGAACAGCGTGCATTGGCGCGGTTTATGAACACTGGCGGCTATGGTCGTCATTTGCGCCGGATGACCCGCATTTATGGCGAACGCGGTCGCATCCTCAGGACTATGCTGTCGAAACAGCTTAAGGAGTTGTTTGAACTGCTGCCTGGCGACGCAGGGCTGCAAGTATATGCGCGGTGGCTGCGCAGTAGAGAAGAGTTCGTGGCATTCCGGGCAGCGGCGCTTAGGAGCGGCACAGATTTCAGAGATGCGTTGTTGTATCAAGTTTCGCCGGGGGAGCCAGCCGCATGTTTTGCTTTTGCCCATCTGAATGCTGTGGAGCTGGAGGAAGGAATAAAGCGTCTGCTTTTGGCATGGGAAGATGTACAAAGTGCAACATGACAAGGTATGATGATGGGGATGCAAAACCAAACGAAGCGGATGCTTACGAAGCAAGTTTTGCGGAGTAACTCAAGTAGATTATGCTAACAAAACAAAGCGGATGCTTACGAAGCAAGTTTTGCGAAGGAACTCAAAGTAGTTTATGCTAACAAAACTTTTAGGAGGGAACGTTATGCTGCACGCATCGCCGTCCTCTTTTGTTATATTACCTGCCTTGGCGAAGATTGTGTGCGAACCAAGCTGGAAATGGCAAAAAAGAGAGAAGTCGCTGCAAAATTATGATTTATTCTATGTATGGAGCGGGGAAGGGACGGTTATACGTAACGGGGAACCCTTCCAAGTGGGCAAGGGAAGCTGCTTCTTATTCCGTCCTGGTGACCATACAAGTGCTACTCATAATCCGCAAAGACCGCTTGTCCTTACATATATTCATTTTGATGTCACCGGAGAGGTGACGGATATTCCGCTGCCCTATCGCGTACTTGCAGAAACGGTTGAATTTGAGCATCTGCTTGCTCGTTACGTTCGGCTATTCCTAGTGGATACGTACGCGGCTGAGGAAGAAGGGCAGCTTGTTCTAAAGCAACTAATGATTCATCTGCTCAGGGAGGACCGTGTGAAGCCTGTAGAACGTTATGCTAGCAACCATTTAACAGAGATTATTCACGAAATAGCGAACTATGTGAGCCAGCATCCCGGAATTCCGCATCGCGTAGAGGATCTTGCTGCACGTGCAGGGCTGTCGCCGCGGTATTTTTCAATTAAGTTTAAGGAGCTTACCGGCTCATCCGTTCAATCTTATGTCATTCGAGCCCGGATTGAGCGTGCTCAGCATTTGCTGCTCTACGCAGGAATGAATGTTACTGAGGTAGCAGATGCGCTTGGATATCGTGACATTTTCTTTTTCAGCCGCCAGTTCAAGCAGTATACCGGAAAAAGTCCATCTGAGATCCGCTGATTCCCATTCGTTGTTTCAGTTATTTCATCCAAGGGTAAATACTTTGCAGTTTAGTTTACAGAGAATTTACATAACTTCTTGGAAGGGGAGACATATGGGATGATGATCAGACGCCGAATCTGCAACACCGATTGTAAAAGTGGAGGCGCAGGGCTTTTTAGAAACCGTTTAAAACGATTAAAACAGTCGAGTGCTTTTGCCATAGATAGCTGGTTCTAAACTGAGTAATCAGGTATATAATCACTGGATATGACCAAAGACTTTAAATAACCGGGGCCAATAGGCTTCCGGTTTTTTTTGAAATATAAAAATGTATATTTGATACAATAGATTAAACTCCTGTGAGGGTAATTTTGCATTCTGTTGCATATCTTACATTCAATTGGTGGAAAAACGCCCATACTAAAGATTATCACAGTGATCTATTGCATGAAGTGACAGAGTTCCAGAGCTACAGGCGGGAGGAGAGATAAAATGTATGAAATCGTGCTTATACGTCATGGTGAAAGCCAGTACAATGTGCAGAATTTGTTTACGGGCTGGAGTGACCCGGATTTAACAGAGAAGGGTATCCAAGAAGCCAAGGCTGCTGGCAAACTGTTGAAGGATGAAGGATATACGTTTGATCTTGCTTTTGCATCGGTACTCAAACGATCGATCAAAACACTTAACTATGTTCTCGATGAAATGGATCTGCTGTGGATTCCGGTGCAAAAGTCTTGGAAGCTGAACGAACGGCATTATGGCGCACTTCAGGGACTTAGTAAAAGTGAAACGGCGATTAAATACGGTGATGCTCAGCTGCATCTCTGGCGACGCAGTTTATCGGTTCGGCCTCCACTGCTGGAGCTGGATGATCCTCGGTATGCCAGAAACGATATTCGCTACAGCAGCGTTCGATCAGGAGACATCCCGCGCGGCGAGAGTCTGGAGGATACCGTACATCGTGTGGGTGATTTCTGGAGAAACCGCATTGTCCCCCTTGTGCGTAAAAAGGAACGGGTGCTCATTTCAGCCCATGGCAATACGCTGCGAGCGTTGATCAAATTTATGGAGGATATTGATGAGGCTGCTTTGCTGGAACTCAATATTCCTACCGGCGTACCCCTCGTGTACAAACTGGATGAGAATATTAATCCAATCAGCCGCTTTTATTTAGGAGATCCGGAACAGGTTGCCGCCAAGGCGCGCGATGTTGCTAAGCAGGGACATGTGTAAGAGGGGGAGCAGGTGCAAAGAGCAGCTAATTACTTGAACAGATTAAGGGACAGCCGCAGGGTTGTCCTTTTGTTGTTAGTGTGTTTTTAAGCGAAGGGGGGTTTTTGTGAATTATTTTTGTGAATTGGTGGCTGAGTTAATTTTTGTTATGTATTATTTTTTGTTATCTATACTTGTTCTCTAGAAGCGGCCTTATAACTTTCAATCTTCAGAATGAAACTATACATTTCACTCACCAATGAGCAGACAATTTCAATCGAGCGGCAACCCTGGACTCAGTAATGCAGTAGATGTCAACGCATTCTCCATTGCCAAGGATAGAATAATGCTATATAGTTAAATTGATAATGATTATCAGTATCATTATATAATTTGTCGATTGGAGTGAATTTATTTTGTTTAAATCTCCAAAAACTTACCTATTGCTTGTGTTTACTTTGGTTATAACGTTACTGCTAGCAGCTTGCGGACAAGCAGTTGAGCATACCACTTCCTCAGTAGATGGGACAGAGAGTGCTGCAGCTTCATCAAATAGCAATGACTCATCCAGCGAAGTGGATATGGTTACATATCAAGCAAGTAACGGAGATATTCAGGTACCCAAACATCCGAAGCGGATTATCGATTTAACCTCCTTCGACACTGGATACTTCCTGGCGTTAGGTATCAAACCGGTTGGTGTTATGAATGGTGTCTTAAACAGTCCCTACTTTGAAGGAATGCTGGAAGGCGTTCAAGGCCTTGGGGATGAACCATCTCTTGAACACATTTTAGAGCTGAACCCTGATCTTATTGTTGTATTCTCCGGAATGGAAGGACTCGACAAGCTGGCCGAAATAGCGCCAGTAGTAGCCATTCAATACGGTGCAAAAACTATCAGAGATCAAATGCTTGATTTCGGTACATTAACGGGGAAAGAAGTCGAAGCCAAAGCTTGGGTGGAGAAATGGGACAAAAAAATCAACGAGTTGAAGCCTCAGGTGTTAGCAGCTGTAGGTGATAAAACCGTTTCTATCCTGAATCCGTTTTCCGGTGGACTATTCGTATTCGGTCATAGCTACGGGCGCGGTGGAGAAATTATTTATAATGAATTTGGCCTGAAGGCACCTCCTGAAGCGCAGAAAGAAGCAATAGACAGCGGCACTGGTTGGGCAACAATCTCCCTTGAGAAGCTACCTCAATTTGCTGGAGATATTGTATTCACATGCCCATGGGCTGGCGATACGAGCGATCCGAAAATCGTCTATGACAACCCCTTATGGAAGCACCTTCCTGCCGTAAAAGAAGGTAACGTATTCCAACTGGACCCAACCGCTGATACATATAGCGATCCTGTTACGCTTGAAGCGCAGTTAAATTACATTACTGAGAGTCTTTTATCTGCAAAATAATTCTACTTCAACGAAAGTCCACGAACTTGCATTTGGTTTTTATAGCAGGGAGAACCGGCATTGAACGATGCTGATTCTCCCTGCTATTTTAATTTCGCTGTAGGTCTTTTTAGTGCTTTGGATAAACTTGAATTCTGTGATACATGAGTATATTCAATAAATCTATGAGGATTTTCTATGTTAGGATGTTAATTCTGATGATAGTATTCAATGTGAGTTTAAAAACTAAAGGGGGAGTTAATGAACAATTTCGCACTTTTTAATTTGTGAGTATGAGTTAGTTGGTATCATTCTTCCTCAAATAAACAGGGGAATAGAGGGGAATTATACGCAAAATCTAAACCGGTTTAGATTTAATCAGCAACACAATTTATGCTTGAATAAGCCTTACTCCACAGCGGCTAGCGCAAATTGTTCTTAGAGAATAACTCCTTCCTGAAAGTAAATTAATCCTATCGGTTTATGAAGTGCATGTATCTGTATTAGAAATATTTTAATTGAAACTCGCTTTTTACGATGACCCATTAACCTAACCTGTACCTTAATCGAAAGGAATGGTGATAAGTATGAGGAAAAATTGTAATCGCTTACTTAAAATATTATTCTGCTGCATTCTAATAACCTCAATCATAACGCCAAGTACCAGTTCTCCCGTTATGGCCAAAGTTCTTCCGGGTTTAGCGGATGTATCCAGAGAAGTGGCTGCTGAAGGTATTGTGCTGCTGCAGAATCCGGATTATAAACTAGCAGGATCACAAGTAAATGAGAATGAACAAGTGCTCCCTATCAAGAAGAGTGAAAATGTATCGGTGTTTGGCCGCATACAAGCGCATTATTACAAGTCAGGTACAGGATCTGGGGGTGCTGTAAGGGTAGATTATGTGAATGGGATTCTGGAGGGTCTTCGGAATAATCCCAGTCTCAAGTTAAATGAGGATCTGGCGAAGGTCTATGCCGACTGGATCCAAAAGAATCCTTTTAACAACGGCGGTGGCGGCTGGGCAGCAGAGCCATGGTCCCAAGCGGAAATGCCTTTAACCGACGAAATTGTGGATGCAGCAAAAGCAAAAACGGATACAGCTGTGGTCATCATCGGCAGAACAGCCGGTGAAGATAAGGATAATACGGACGTCCAGGGTGCCTATAAGCTGACAGACCTTGAAGTAGACATGCTTAACCGAGTATATGCCAAATTCGACCGAGTGGCCATCGTATTGAACGTAGCCAACGTTATCGATATGTCATGGGCAAAAAACTATCCCAAAGCTGCTATTTTGTATACATGGCAAGGGGGGATGGAAGGTGGTAGCGCCGTAGCCGACGTGCTGACCGGTGATGTTACGCCAAGCGGTAAATTGAGCGATACGATTGCAGCTACACTAGCTGACTATCCTTCTACTGCAAATTTTGGGAGCAAAACTGAAAATTCTTATAGCGAGGATATTTATGTAGGTTATCGGTACTTTGAGACCTTTGCTCCGGATAAGGTGCTCTATCCATTTGGTTACGGGCTGTCCTATACCGATTTTAAGATCACTACTGATAATGTTAACGCTGGTGACAATGAGGTTGCAGTGACTGTAACTGTTCAGAATATAGGTAAGGTGGAAGGCAAAGAAGTTGTACAGATTTATTACGGTGCGCCACAAGGTAAGCTTGGCAAGCCGGCCAAGGAACTTGCTGCTTTTGCTAAGACTCGTTTGCTTCAGCCTGGGGAATCACAGTCGATCACCATCTCGTATGATACCAATGATATGGCCTCGTATGATGACAGTGGAATTACAGGCCATGATTCTTCTTATGTCCTAGAAGCTGGTGACTATAATATTTATGTAGGCAACAGTGTAAGTGACAGCGAAAAGCAAGGAGTATACAGCCTTAATGGCTTGAAGGTTGTAGAAACCTTGCAGGAAGCGCTGGCGCCAACTAAGGAATTTGATCGTATCAAACCAGGTCAACCGAATGAAAATGGTACTTTTACCACTGTCACTGAAAAGGTACCGACACGGACTACCAACTTGGATGAGAGAATTAAGCAAAATCTCCCTGCGTCCATTCCACAAACTGGGGACAAGGGCTATACCTTATTGGATGTTTACAATCAAAAAGTGACTATGGACCAGTTCATCGCACAATTGTCCAACAACGATCTAGGAGCCATTATTTTAGGGGAAGGGATGTCCAGCCCTAAAGTTACTGCCGGTACCGCTGCGGCTTTTGGTGGTGTCACTAAAAATCTGTTGAAATTCGGGCTTCCTATCGACAGTGCTGCGGACGGTCCTTCAGGAATCCGGATGGAGACCAATGCAGAGAAGGCAACCAGTATTCCGAACGGGACGATGCTTGCCTGTACGTGGAACACCGAGCTGAATGAAAGATTGTTCGATCTTCTTGGCAAAGAAATGCTGATTAACAACATCGATACGCTGCTAGGCCCAGGGATCAATATCCACAGAAGTCCCCTGAACGGAAGAAACTTCGAGTATTTTTCGGAAGATCCGTTACTGACAGGCATCATGGCTGCTGCGCAGACAAGAGGTCTTCAGAAGAACGGTACGGCTCCTACTATCAAGCATTTCGCTGCGAACAATCAAGAAACCGATAGACATCTTGTGAATGCACTTGTCTCTGAAAGAGCGCTTCGCGAGATTTATTTGAAAGGTTATGAAATGGCAGTGAAGAGTGGAAAGGCACGTTCAGTGATGACATCCTATGGTCCGGTAAACGGAACCTGGGCATCTAGCAACTATGATCTGAATACCACCATCCTCCGCGGAGAATGGGGCTTTGACGGGATTGTCATGACAGACTGGTGGGCGAAGATGAGTGAGGATCAGGGCTTCTATGCCACATCCAATCGTTATGATGAAACCAATGGCAAAGCCATGGTTCGTGCCCAAAATGATCTTTACATGGTAATTCCGAATGATTATGCAGAAACACATAAGAATCGGAATAACAGTACCTTTAATACGTTGACATCGCTGGCTAACGGTAGTCTGACTCTGGGAGAATTGCAGCGTTCTGCCAAGAATATTACGAGCTTCTTGATGCAATCTCCAGCCTTTGCGAGAACGGCAAAGATTGATTACGTGGTCAATTATACGCCGGGAAGAGATTGGTTCCGGGTGAATACGGACAAATCGGGAGATCCGCAGCTCTCCGGTATTACGGTAGGCGGCAAAAAGATCAAGATATTTAATCCATTGAAACTTGACTATAAAGCCTTTGGTGAAACGACTGAAAGCAGCAGCTACCCTGAAGTCAAAGCTACAGCGATAGCTGGTGTAGAAGTAAGTGTACGACAAGCCGATAAAGATAGACCGGCTGCTGTAATTACTGCTTCAGCCGGAGGAGAGAAACGGATCTACAAGGTTATTTTCTCTTCAGAGGAAGGCTTGCAACCGATTTTTGAGAATCCGACCTATGCTTATTTAAAGAATATCTCTATTGATGGTAAGGCGCTAGAGGGCTTTGCACAGACTAGGTTCAGTTATGATGTGGGTCTCAGTAACGGGGCTACTTTACCTGAAGTTACGTTTGAAGCGAATGATGGTGTAAAAGCGACGGCCAACGTAGACCTCATTAATAAAAGAGTGACGATCAAATGTATCAGCACCGATCAGGCGAATTCCTATGTGATACAGTTTGGTACGACACCACAGAGCGATGAGTTCGATAGTACAAATCTAAGCAACTTCTGGACGATTAATAAAGAGACTGCTACCAATGCAGAAAATAACAAAAATTGGTCTTTGAGTGCTACTCCAGGCAATTTGAGAATCATCGCTGAAAGAGGCGACTTCTGGAGTGAACATGCAGATTTGAAGAACTATTTCCAGCAGGAAGCCTTCGGCAACTGGGAAGCAACAGTAAAAATTAATATGAACAAAGCGCCAAATCAAAATTATAACGGCGTCGGGATCACGGCTTCCCAGGATAACAATAACTATATCTGGGTGAAGTATGAATACAGTAGCGGCAAGATCATCGGAATGACCAAAGAAATCGGAGGTACGGAGCCTGTTACCATCGGACAACTGTCTGCCAATCAGCTCACCAATATTTTTGGAGAAAAGAAAGAGCTATATTTACGCCTGAAAAAAATAGGCAACAGCTATTCCGGTTATGTCAGCGCTGACGGTAACGAATATATTTCACTTGGCAGTACAACCGCGAATTATGCCAATCCGAAGTTTGGGTTACTTGCATCTAACGGAAGTCAGAATCTCACAGATCCATTTAGTGTCGATTTTGATTATGTCAGAATTAACAGTGATGTAGCTTTGGCAGTAAAGAAAATTGGGGGAAATACTAAATTGAAGGTGGCTGAGACGGAATTTGCCTCCATTACTCCGATAATCACGCCTGTAAGCAGCAATGATGTAGATGGCGGATTATGCTACACCAACACAAGCAAGGGTGAAGCCATCTCCTATAAGGTAAATGTGGAGAAAGAAGGCATGTACAAAGTCACATCACGAATTCGCTCTAGCCAATCGGATGTCGCCCAAATGTCCTTTGGCATCTATGATAGCGATAAGCTACTGGGAACCTTCGACCTTACCACGACTAAAGGGGTTTGGAAAACCTTCAGAATCCCAGATATTCAGCTGTCGGCGGGCGAGCATACCCTTAGAATTGTATTTGAGAGTGCTGGCATTGACCTGAACTGGCTAACCTTCCAGTTGAAGCAGGACAATGTAGACACATCGGCGTTAGCTGCGGAGATCAACGCTGCTCAGAACATCGATATAAATGCATACACAGCTTACAAAAAGCTCAAATTCAACGCTGTGCTGGAAGAGGTTAAGGCTGTTCTTGCCGAGCCGATCAACGACGAGGTTGTTGCAGAGGCCATAGCTTCCTTGAAAGCGGCTATAACAGATCTGAGCATATCCTCCATGCCGATCAATATTGCTCCGAGAGAAGTTCTGAAAGTAGAGAACGGTGTTAGAATTTATCCTTATCATGCACCATGGATTTATGCAACCAATACCCAATTCGGATTTGAAAGTGGCACGGATGCCATGAGTTATGTCAATTCTAATGACCTTGTTTATTTCGGTCAGGTTGACTTGACTAATCTTGTGGAAGTAAGAGTGCAGTACGCCCGTGAAGGAGGATCGTCTCCATCTTTTAAATTCTATACAGAGGCTGACAATACGGGTAAACCAGATAAACGAGCTACTACACAAGGAAGAGCATACGCTGATGCTTACAGCGGCGGAGGTTCTTTTGAACTTGGTAATGCATTTGCTAGCATTAGTTTTGCTCAGAAAGCAGGTGCTGCTTGGGGGAATTATGGAATGGCAAGCACCAAACAAACGCCTGGAAATTCTTACATTGATCATTATTTGACAGCGGAAACCTTCCTAGACAGAACCAAAGTGACTGGAAAACAAAATGTGTATATGATTTTTAACGGATTAAATGCTAATTTACAATATGTTGAACTCATTTATGCTGATCCGATTGAAGTCACCTTCGATCAGAATTATCTGGACGCACCTAAACCTACCAAGGTAACAGCATTTAAAGGTGAGACAATCGGGAACCTGCCTATAGCACCGGAACGTGAAGGCTACATTTTTGATGGCTGGTTTGATAATAAAGAAGGGACCGGTAATGCATTAACTGCAGAGACGGTATTGAACATAAGCGCGGTGTATTATGCCAAATGGACAGAAGATACCCATGCTAAAGAAATTGTATCGATTGTTCAGCCACAACTGCTCAGTGTGCCGTTTGGAACTGCCGCAGGAGAATTGAATCTACCTGCTATTGTGGAAGCTACATTGGGCAACAAAAAGGTAATTCACTTGCCTGTACAATGGGACAGTAAAGATTACAACGGTAGCAAAGCAGGGAGTTATACGCTTGCAGGTAGCTTTGAGCTTCCAGAGGGTGTGTTGAATAGTACCCATCAAACTGTTTCGATTACAGTGGTTGTACTGCCAGAAGGCACTAAACCTATCCAGATTACTAAAGTTGAGAAGCTGGAGGGCAAAAATGTTGAATTTGGTACCGCTTTTGATAAACTGGAATTGCCATCTTCAGTTACAGTAACGCTTGATACGTATGAGCAGAAGGAACTTGTTGTTAAATGGAGCCCTACTGGTTATATCGGCAATCTAGAAGGATCATACGTACTGAACGGTACTTTGGTATTAGAAGAAGGAATGATCAACCCGAATAATCTGAAAGCTTCCATCACCATTCAGGTAATGCCGGAAGTGATTCGTGTCGCTGAGATTGTCACAGTGCAGGCTTTGGAAAGTAAGAGCGTTCCATTCGGCACTCCATTTAATGGATTGAAGCTACCATCCTCTGTCATAGCTACTTTGAACAATGGTGAGACAAAGGCGATATCCATCGCTTGGAATAGTGAAGGTTACAATGGCGATAAGCAAGGAGCTTATATCCTGAAAGGAGCGCTAGTACCTGTGGAGGGTGTCAGCAATCCAAAGGACCTGAAGGCATCCATTACGATCGAAGTACTGCCGGAGATCATTACGATACCGGAAATCACGGCAGTGCAAGCACTAGCAAGTAAAAGCGTTGCTTATGGTACCAGCTTTGACGTACTGGAGCTACCAGCTTCAGTATCAGTAACCCTGGATACAGGGATGAATAAGGTCGTTTCTGTTCAGTGGAACAAGGAAGGCTATAACGGTAATACGGAAGGAACGTACATCATCAAGGGGGGGCTGATCTTGCCTGAGGGTATAGCTAATCCACTTGGCCTGAAGGTACAGATCTCTGTGATCGTTAAACCTTACAGCGGTGGAGATAGTGGTCAACCAAGTACGCCAACACCGACTACCCCAGCGATACCTTCAGTACCATCGATTCCTGGAGAAGTCGTAAAACCTGGAGAACAGCAGCCTCAGCCTCCAAAAACAGATGGAAAAACGAAGACACCGGAGCTAATCAGACAAGAGCTTAAAAATAAGTTTAAAGATGCTACTCTAATTCCAAGCTGGGCAGAATCTGCAATTGCCGCGCTAGTGGAGAGAAATATTATCAGCGGACGCACGGATGGAAGCTTTGATCCGAGTGGGAAGGTAAACCGTGCCGAGTTTGTTGCCATGGTAGTAAAAAGTTTCAACTTCAGCATGGGTGAGAATCAAAAGCAGTTTACTGACGTTCTGAAAGACGCTTGGTATAAAAACTATGTTGAGATTGGCACTTCTAATCAACTGATCAACGGTATCGGTAATGGTATGTTTGCTCCTAATAACAGCATTAGCCGTCAGGACTTGTGTGTAATTCTATTCAATGCATTGAAGAAACTGAATGTTGAATTGCCGCAAGTGACTAGCCATGACTTCCCAGATGATGCTTCTATCGCGGGTTATGCTAAAGAAGCGGTCTATGCCTTCAAAGATCTTGGTATTGTAAATGGAGGCAGTGGTGGAGAAATGGATCCGACAGCTTCGGCCACCAGAGCTGAAGCAGCTGTGATCATCAACAATGTACTGGATTACTATGCTAGTGTAACAAGCTCTAAAGTGAAATAAACAAAACAAGGGTATCCCGGCGCCGATTTTAAATCGGTTAGGGATACCCTTATTCTGTTATATCGTAGCTTTACTAAAATGGCCGATGCAACGTCCCCAGCAATTCCCCCATCTTTACCTTTGAGTTGACCTCAAGATTCGGTCTCGGGGTAAAAGTACCGCTTTCCATAAGCAGCACTACAGTAGAGCCGAACTCGAAATAGGCTAGATCATCGCCGATTTGCCACTCGGTAGCGTTAGCATCCGTATACCCGATGCTGCTGACGTTCATCGCGCCTACCTTTACTACTGCGGTTTCTCCGTAGTCTCCGGCAATATACGTAATAAGACGTTCATTGCGATTCAGTACGCCCTTCATATGTCGCATGCCGAAATCGTTGACAGGATAGGCTCGTCCACGAATATGATCACTCTCCACCTTATGTCCAGTAAGGGGAGAGTGAATCCGGTGATAATCCGTAGGACTTAGATAAAGCACGAAGAAAAAACCCTTCTTGTATAGCTCCAGATGCGGAGAATGATTTAGTAAATCCTCAATCTTATAATCCTGCCCTTTTACATTCATAATCGTACCAGAGATAATGTCGCCCATAGCAGTAATCATTGCATCTACGGGACTAACTAAAGCGTCAGCATCGGTTGCAATAGGCCGCATGCCAGGCTTCAGCCGGCGGCTGAAAAACTCATTAAGAGTGAGATATTCTCCAGGATTCTTCTCCGCTTGGGCGGAGGGGATTTGATAAGTCTTAATAAATACCGGGATAAGAAAACGGCTGAGTCTACTATGAGAAAAAGACCCCATTAACCGTGAAAGCCATCGGTGCGAGGATAGCTCGGTCATTAGCCGCAGCAATTGTTTTACCATGCCCATCTCCCTTCCATAATACAGCAGTACGGTCGTATGTGGCCGCCTTCTGCTCTGCATTATATTGACATAGAATAGGAGACAAATCAATAACTGTTATATATGAGGCTGTTCTTTTCTAGTAAAAAACGTGCGTATCCCATAGGTCTTCGGTAACTCTCTTTCCAAATCTCCGTAAGGCCGGCTTTGTGAAATCCATAGCGTTGGTCGCGGCCATTGCATTCTATGAAGAAGATGCGTCCATCCTTTGTAATACCTATATCCAGTCCGATATCGGCCAGACCTGGAAGGTCTTGTTCGAGACAACGAGCTATAACAAGGCTAAGTGTTTCGACAGCCATACGGATATGGGCCGCTATTGCTCTAGAGAAGGCTTTTTCAAGCGCAAAGGAAGAGCTTAATGCTTCCCCACCACGGGCTATATTGGAGACAAACCCTCCAGGAGGGGCTAGTTTAGCAAAGAGACCCGTGACCTGCCAATCGCCTCCCCAGCCACGTTGAACCGTGACACGCAAATCAAAGGGACGTCCTCCAATTTCAGCAAGGGGAATACGCTCCTGCACGAGATAAGGGACAGAGGCAAGACGTGCTCGGAGCGCTTTTGGTAGCGCCCCCTGATATACGGGAGTGCTTATCCAGCGCCGCATTGAGGGAGAAAGATAATTTAAGCTCCAGCGCTGAGGCCCTTTACGAACCAGTCGCATGACACCATTCCCAATGCTTCCACGGCAGGGTTTAAGAATAAGATCGGGGTAACGATTCATCATTTGTTTGAGTCCAGATACGCCAGTTGTTGCTGGCAAAATCTCACGAAGCCCTTCATGCTGCTCAAGCAGTTCATGGATCTCATCTTTGCCATATCGATTGCATGTATTGTACACCAAAGGATGGTGCCGCAGCAGACGTTGCATTCCGGGGCTATTCTGGCTGTATATCGCCCGGTTATGGATGACTGTGGGCGTAGGAACGACTACGCTTTTATATCCATGAGATCCCTTTATATAGGCGGCACTGAAGCCTGAGTCAGTATCAATGTCCGCGAGCTTCAGGAAGCAGGGGACTAAGCCGTATGCAGCGGCTCCCTCTTCATAATTGGATAGAGACTCCTGTCCTGTTTTTAGCCGGGGAACGCCCCGGTGCATATCGGCATTTAGTAGTATTCCAACGAGCTTATGCCCCATGTTTGTTCCTCCTGTTTCTTCGGTCACGTGATTCCCGCTTTTACTACTCTTGTCATTGTATGTTTGTACCCGCATGTCAGGGTGGACGAATGCGCGGCGGCAGAAGCCTTTTTTTAAATATAAGAAAGTATAAATTTCAGCAGAATCTTATGAAGGGCTTATCGCAAAAGGGTGTCATCAGCCCATACCGCTGCATATGATGCCTAGGAGAAACAATAGATGGAAGGAGGAGACTGCTTGTGAGGGGTTCCAAAAAAAAGCAGCCGCGCAGTCCACAAAAACGACTTTATTTTGTAGATAATCCCAATACAGAGGAACTGAGTATGCTGGATACCAAAAGCAGCTCTAAGGATTCAGGGAGTATCAGTGACGGAGTCAGCAATTCAGAGATTGCGGAAGTTCAGGTAAGTGGAGGAGGAGTAGCTGAAGTCGTTCAAGAGGAACTCATTTCTGCTCCAGTCCTGCAGCCGGAGCCTATGGTGGAGGTGCAGCTTCAGAAACAGGTGGATAATCTTTCTGAAACCATATGGTTCGCTCCCGAGAAAGAACGGTTTCAGCCTGTTTATACAGATGATCTATCGGATGCAGCGGTTACTGGAGCCAAAATTGCTCCACGCACCATTGACGGTTCTAAGCTGAAGTTCGGCATTATTGGTACACCATGGCTGCAAGATTACGCTGTGCAGAGTATCAATATCGCGGACAAGGCAGTTACTTCTTCGAAAATCGCGCCTGAATCTATAGTGGGTGAGCATTTAGCAGAAGGAAGCGTTAGTGGTGGAAAGCTGCTGGATCATTCAATTAGTGGAGAGAAGCTGAAGAACGGTAGTATTAGTCCAGAGAAGCTGGCTGATCGGATTATCGGCGGCGGTCAAATTGCAGATAAAGCTATAGAGAGCCGTCATTTGAGCGATCTGATTATTACGGCGGATCTACTGGAAGATGGCGCGGTTACTGGTGAAAAAATAGGAAGTAGCAGTATCACAGGCCGCCACGTGGCAAACGGGAGTATTGACCGTTCCAAGCTGGCTGAGGCAGCGGTATCTGGCGATATTATAGCCGATGGAGAAATAAGCAGCTCCAAGCTGGCTGATGCTGTTATTGAGGGTCGCCATCTTAGCGATGCTCTGATCACCGCCAGACATTTGGCTCCGGGAGCGATCGGTCCAGAGCAGCTTGCCAGCAAGCTGATTGGCAAGGGACAGCTCCAGCCGGGTGTGATCGAAGGTGCACATGTAGCAGAGGGTGCTATTGGTTCCAAGCAGCTAGGTGCAGAAGTGGTGAGAAGCTTCCACTTAAGTGCAGAAAGCGTACACGGTTCCCATATCGGCGATGGAGAAATTTCGAGCCGTCATTTGGCTGACCGAAGCATTTCTTTCTTGAAGTTATCGGAGGGTGCGGTAGGTACTGCACAGCTGGTTGAGCAAGCGGTCACCTCATCGAAGATTGCTGATCAAAGCATACTCGCACATAAGCTAGCAGATGAAGCTGTAACCACCCGACATATTGCCAAATCCGCTATACGCGGACCGCAAATTGCTATGCAAGCCATTTCCTCCAACCATCTGGAACGTGAGGCTGTGAATCACTCCCATTTAGCTTCGGAAGCGGTAGGCTCGGAACAGCTTATGGATGAAGCTATTCATACTCATCATCTGTCCTCAAATGCTGTCACTGGAGAAAAGCTGACCTCAGAGTCAGTGGGTGCGGAACATCTTCGTCCACAGAGTGTAACATCTGCCAAGTTAGCGGATGGAGGGGTGAATTCGGCTAAACTGGCAGCGGGATCGGTCATCGGAAGCACGATCGCTCGCGAAGTGGTGAGTGGGGAGCATATTGCTTTTTGTGCTGTGGGTGAGAAGCATTTGGCCGATGCCAGCGTGAGCGGGCGTGCCCTGCAGGAAGCTGTAGTGGATAAAGATCATCTTGCCACTGGAGCTGTGGAACGGAGACATCTCGGAGAAAATAGTGTGACTACCGCTGCGATTCAGTCCGGCTCGGTTTCAGGAGATAAGCTGGCTTCTGCTGCGGTGAGAGAAATTCATTTGGCCGCTGGAGCCGTGCAGCCACATCATCTGGCTGATCATGCGGTGACATCGTTAAAGCTGTCCCCCGAAAGTGTATCGACGGATAAAATTAGTGATTTGTCGGTCACTTCGGCTAAGCTTGCTGATGGAAGCGTAGATTCCAGTAAATTAGCAGTGTCGGCAGTTCAGGCAGAGCATTTATCTGTGAATGTGGTTCATTCGAAATCCATTAGCGATAGTGCGGTTCAGAGCAGACATATGAATCCGGGAAGCATTGGCGGGGCGCATATCCGACCGTTGTCCATCGGAAATGGCCATATCATTCCTAATTCCATCTCTTCGATTCAAATACAGGAGGGCAGCATTAGTGGCTCTAAGCTGGCAAAAGGGGCTGTGGATTCCCAGCATCTTTCAGCGGGGAGTGTAGACGGAAGCCATCTATGCATGGATACGATTGAAGGACGTCATATCGGGCATGGTGAGATCAAGCTGGCTCATCTAGCTGAAGATGCACGTAGCTCCGACTTGCTGCCAGAGGGCAGTATTACCGGGGAGAAGCTGGCGGAAGAATCCGTAGATTCTATTCATCTTGTACCTGCAAGTGTAGACGGAACTCATCTGAGACTGGGTGCAGTAGAAGGTCGTCACATTCAGCATGGTGAGATCACACTAGCTCATTTGGCAGAAGAAACTTTTAGCTCTGAGCTATTGCCTGACGGTAGTATTACCGGCAAGAAGCTCGCTGAGGAATCCGTAGGTTCTATTCATCTCGTGGCTGGAAGCGTAGAGGGCAGTCATCTGAGAGCGGATATAGTGAAGGGACGTCATATTGGGCACGGTGAAATCACCCTAGCGCATCTAGCCAATGATGCACGTAGTGCAGACTTACTCCCAGATGCCAGTATTACTAGAGAAAAGCTAGCGGACGAATCTGTGAATTCAAGTCATCTAATACCTGGAAGTGTGAATGGCAGTCATCTGGGTCCAGATACAATAGAAGGACGTCATATCGGGTACAGTGAAATTACACTGGCCCATCTAGCCAAAGATGCACGCAGCGCAGAGTTGCTTCCAGACGGCAGTATTACCAGAGAAAAGCTGGCGGAAGAATCTGTGAATTCGAATCATCTAATATCTGGAAGTGTGAATGGCAGTCATTTGAGTCCGGACGCAGTGGAAGGCCGTCATATCCGAAATGGTGAAATCACATTAGCTCATTTGGCAAAAGAAACGCGCAGCTCTGAATTGTTACCCGACGGTAGTATCACCAGTGAGAAGCTGGCAGTGGAATCCGTAGATTCAAATCATCTAGTGCCAGGAAGTGTAGATGGCAGTCATTTGAGTCCAGACGCAGTGGAAGGCCGTCATATCCGAAATGGTGAAATTACGTTAGCTCATTTGGCAAAAGAAACGCGTAGCTCTGAATTACTGCCGGACGGCAGCATTACTGGTGAGAAGCTGGCAGAAGAATCCGTTAGTTCTATTCATCTTGAACCTGGAAGTGTAGGGAGTAGTCATCTGAGTTCGGGTGCAGTAGAAGGCCGTCATATCCGAAATGGTGAAATTACGTTAGCTCATTTGGCAAAAGAAACGCGTAGCTCTGAAATACTGCCGGACGGCAGCATTACCGGTGAGAAGCTGGCAGAAGAATCCGTTAGTTCTATTCATCTTGAACCTGGAAGTGTAGGGAGTAGTCATCTGAGTTCGGGTGCAGTAGAAGGCCATCATATTGGGTATGGTGAGATTACAATGGCTCATCTAGCACCAGAGGCACGCAGCTCAGAATTACTGCCAGATGGTAGCATTACCGGTGAGAAGCTGGCAGAAGAATCCGTAGATTCAAACCATCTGGCACCAGGAAGTGTAGAGGGCAGTCATTTGAGCTCAGGTGCAGTAGAACGACGTCATATCGGGTACGGTGAGATTACACTGGCTCATCTAGCCGAAGATGCACGAAGCGCTGACTTACTTCCAGACGGAAGTATTACCAGAGAAAAGCTAGCGGAAGAAAGCGTAAATTCAAAGCATCTGGCACCAGGAAGTGTAGATGGCAGTCATTTGAGCTCAGGTGCAGTAGAACGACGTCATATCGGGTACGGTGAGATTACCCTGGCTCATCTAGCACCAGAGACACGTAGCTCCGAATTACTGCCAGATGGTAGCATTACCGGTGAGAAGCTGGCAGAAGAATCCGTAGATTCAAACCATCTGGCACCAGGAAGTGTAGATGGCAGTCATTTGAGCTTCGGTGCAGTAGAAGGACGCCATATCCGTTACGGTGGGATTACACTAGCTCATCTAGCATCAGAGACACGTAGCTCCGAATTACTGCCAGATGGTAGCATTACCGGTGAGAAGCTGGCAGAAGAATCCGTAGATTCAAACCATCTGGCACCAGGAAGTGTGGATGGCAGTCATCTGAGCCCGGATACAGTGGAAGGACGTCATATTAAATCCGGTGAGATTACACTGGCTCATCTAGCCGAAGATGCACGAAGCGCTGACTTACTTCCAGACGGAAGTATTACCAGAGAAAAGCTAGCGGAAGAAAGCGTAAATTCAAAGCATCTGGCACCAGGAAGTGTAGATGGCAGTCATTTGAGCTCAGGTGCAGTAGAACGACGTCATATCGGGTACGGTGAGATTACCCTGGCTCATCTAGCACCAGAGACACGCAGCTCCGAATTTCTGCCAGACGGTAGCATTACCAGTGAGAAGCTGGCAGAAGAATCCGTAGATTCAAAGCATCTTGTACCAGGAAGTGTGGATGGTAGTCATCTGAGCCCGGGTACAGTAGAAGGACGTCATATCGCATACGGTGAAATTACCCTAGCTCATCTGTCAGAAGAGGTTCGTAGTTCTGATCTGCTGCCAGACGGCAGCCTTACCGGAGAGAAGTTGGCGGAAGCATCCGTAGATTCAAATCATCTTGTGCCTGGAAGTGTAAATGGAAGTCACCTGAGTCCAAGTACAGTAAAAGGCCGTCATATCCGGCACGGAGAGATTACTCTGGCTCATCTGTCAGAAGAGGTTCGTAGTTCTGATCTGCTGCCAGATGGTAGCATTCCTGGTAAGAAGCTGGAGGGTGGATCCATTCATGCTTTCCATCTGGCCCCAGGCAGCGTGTATGGGGGGCATTTAGCGGGGGATACGATTGATAGCCGTCATCTGCGATCTGGGTGTATCACCTTGAAGCATCTGTCAGAAGAGGTGCACAGCTCCGATCTGTTGCCGGATGGCAGCATAACAGGTGGAAAGATTGAAGGCGGAACTATCCAATCATTCCATTTGGCCCCAGGTAGCGTCTTTGGTGGGCATTTGGTAGAGGAAGCGGTGGATGGTCACCACATTCGATCAGACAGCATCACCTTGAAGCATTTGTCAGAAGAGGTCCGCAGTTCCGATCTATTGCCGCAAGGCAGTATTACTGAAGAAAAGTTAGCCGAAGGCTCAGTGAATGCTTTACATTTGCAGTCGTGGAGTGTGTACGGAGAGCATCTGGCTGACAAAATCGTAGAAGATCGGCACTTGCAGCCCGGTATCATCAAATTGGAGCATCTCGCAGATGAAACTCGCACCTCAGCGCTGCTTCCGGATGCAAGCATCGATGGAGCCAAGCTGAAGGCAGACAGTATTGATTCCGTTCATCTGATTGAGGGTAGTGTAGGCACGACAGAGCTTCAGGACGAAGCGGTGGTTGCTTCGAAGATCTCTTCATTTTCTATTCAAGCGCGTCATCTAGAGGAAGAGAGCGTTCAAGATTATCATATTGCCCCCGGCGCAGTAAATGGGTTCCATTTGGCACCGAGTTCTGTGAATGCTGAGCATCTATCCTTCAGTCCGATTCAGACAGCAGGGAAGCGAGATGCGCTTCAGCAGTTTGGGATGACAGCCTTTATGTTCAACGGGGATGCTGAGAGTGTGGAGGTCACTGTATCGTTCGATGAGAACTTTGGTCATACGGGTTATGTACTCGTCGCAATGACTAATCAGCCTTACTTCTATGCTTCCTTAAAGAGCAGAGCCAATGGAGAGGCTGTTATACAAGTGGTTCGGCTGCGTGAAACTCCGCATTTCTATGGGGTCATCTCTTGGATTGCTATCGGCGCTCCTTTAGCCAAACCTGCAGTGGATGATCGTGTGTTTGATTAATTCGCAATGATGATGTACAAAATGCTAAGCGCAGCCGATGGCTGCGCTTTTTGTTGTGTTGTCCTCCTAGCAATTAAGAGGGGGAGTACATTTGTCCTGTTTTCCTCACGACAGGAGACAAAGGCCGTTACCCTGCTCGGCGTAGTACATAAACTGTGATGTAACCCTCAGCCTGACGAATAGGCTCTGTATGGAAGGTGGATGAGCATGAAGCCCAAACGTACTTCTGCCCGCCGCACGGGACGGCGGGTCTCTCGGATCAAGCGGCGGACTTCACGGCCAGTGCGGCAAGTCGCTGCAATACCTATAGTTAACCATCCAAATCCCTATGTTTCCGTTATTATTCCGGCCATGAACGAAGCGAAGACCATTGCGGGAGTGATATCCGGAGCTAGAGGGGTCCATCCGCGCTGCGAGGTTATTGTAGTCGTCAACGGATCAGCCGATCAAACGGCAGAAATTGCCCTTTCGCTTGGTGCGCATGTTATTTCCTATGAGTTGCCGCTTGGACACGACGCTGGCCGTAGTGTCGGAGCAGAAGCAGCTAAGGGAGAGGTTCTCTTATTTACAGATGGAGATTTAGTGATTCCTGCCACGGGGCTACGTCCTTACGTCACCGCTATTAGTGGTGGCGCAGACATAGCGCTTAATGATTATTCCGGACCGGTAAGAAAACTTTCACCCCATCCGGTGGTACTGTCCAAACATGCACTCAATATTTTGCTTGGCCGTCCGGATCTAAAAGGATGTTCGATGACGGCAGTTCCGCACGCAATCAGCCGAAGAGCGCTTGAAATCTTAGGGAGTGAATCATTATCTCGTCCCCCTCTGGCACATGCTCAGGCAGTTCTGAGTGGTTTACGTGTGGTAGCTGCTCACAAAGTACATGTAGGGAAACTAAATGCAGTCAGACGTAAGGAAGATGGCACAGATCCTTTGCAGCAGTTGATTACAGCAGATCATATGGAGGCTGTATCCCTCTTGCTTGAACACCGGGGAAACAGGGCGGGGTTTAGCGACGGAACCCGGCGCAGAGAGATGGTGAGATGATGGTTGCTCTGTTACAAGTATCTGGTAGCTCCACCGTTCGTCGAGGAACAGCAACTCGTAAGGTAAAGAAACGTTCAGCATCTAGTCAGACCCAAACAACAGTGGCACCCCGCCAAAGGAAAGCGAATCGTTCTGTAAAAGGAGGCAGCCTTACCGTTCGATCGCCCATTCCGTCTCGGCAATCAAAGGTAGGTCGTGAGGCACTGAAACTACCGAGCTTACGTGGGACCTTGTCAGTGATTATCTCTGCGCGTAACGAGGAGCAGACCTTAGGACGTCTGCTGCAACAGGTTTCGCGGCTGGAACCTGCTGAGATTATCGTCGTGCTTAACGGTTGTAGCGATAGCAGCTTTCCCATTTCCAGACAACATCGTCAAGCTGTAGTTGTGCATTGTCCAGAGTCTGTCGGACATGACGTAGGGCGAGCGATTGGTGCGAAGCTGAGTCGAGGAGATATTCTGCTCTTCCTGGATGGAGATATGGTTATTCCTGCATCTCAGCTCGGATTATTCACAGCTGCTGTAGATAATGGAATAGATGTGGCTCTTAATGATTTGGATCCACTGATGCCTTCTTTTGGATTATGTGATGATGTCACTCGCAGCAAGCTGTTTCTGAATTATGCTCTTGGACGGTACGATCTCGGAGTTAGCTCGATGACGGCTGTCCCGCACGCGCTCTCCCGGCGAGCGCTTGAGATCATAGGCTACCGTGAACTAATAGTTCCTCCTAAAGCCCAAGCTCTATCTGTATTGGAAAAGCTAAGGGTGGAGAAAGTTGGAACGGTGAATGTTATTAAGCATAATCGGCTTCGCCAGGCGAACATAGGCGCTGGAAATGCTGTGGAGAAACTGATCATAGGGGATCATGCAGAGGCTCTCCTTGAGGTGCTTTCCCGGCGGGATGATGGGGGCCTACGAAATAGCGAAACGCAGCGCGAATACCGCAGACAAGTAGCTGCTTGGAGGAACCGGATATGACGCTGACCAGTATTATTATTCCGACTTACAACGCGTTGCCTCTGCTACGGTCCTGTGTGGAATCGATTCGTGCTTATACTCCATTGCCTTACGAGATCATCGTTGTAGATAATGCTTCATCAGATGGAACGGATGCCTATTGCCGTGCGAATCGTATAACTTTTATTTCATTGCCTGAGAATCGCGGGTTTCCATCCGCCTGCAATTTGGGTCTAAAGCTAGCATCAGGGGATGAATTGTTACTGCTGAATAATGATGTGGTAGTTTCCCGTGGATGGTTAACCAATCTGAAGAGATCGCTATATAGTGCTCCTGAAGTTGGTATTGTTGGGCCAGTGACAAACTATGCGAGTGGACGTCAACAGGTGAAGACGGATTATGAAAGTCTTATAGATTTTCATAAGGCTGCAGAGATAACTAACCGTTCCAATCCTCAAAAATGGTTGGAGACTAAACGTTTGGTAGGATTATGTTTTTTATTCAGAAGAGAGCTACTTACTTCCGTAGGTCTGCTGGATGAGAGGTACTCACCCGGACATTACGAGGACGATGACTATTGCTATCGCGCCAGGCTAAAGGGATACCGATTGCTCATCGCAGGGGATTGCCTTATACACCATGAAGGAAGTGCGAGCTTTAAGCAGGTATACCACACCGGGCTACAGGAGCTGGTGGAACGAAATCGTAAGCTCTTTATGAACAAATGGAATGTGGATCCAACGAATTTCATATAAAATGCAGATCCGAAGGCAAAGGACTTAGATAAAGAGGAGGAAAGTAAGTGAAAGGAGTCATACTGGCGGGCGGAACAGGATCCAGACTTCAACCGCTGACCCGGCTTATGAACAAACATTTGCTTCCGGTCGGCAAATACCCTATGGTCTGTTACGGCATAGACCGGCTTCGCCGGGGAGGAATTACCGACATTCTTCTGGTCATCAGCAAGCAGTCCGCTGGTCTGTATACGGATTTTTTAGGCAGCGGTGCAGCATTTGGTGTATCTCTGACTTATAAAATTCAAGAAGCTGCTGGAGGCATTGCAGAGGCTCTTGACTTGGCAGAAGGATTTATTTTCCCTGGGGAACGGTTTGTCGTATTGCTTGGTGATAATCTGTTTATGGATGATCTGACACCTTACGTGGAGAGCTATCTCCGGCAGCCTGAAGGTACAGCCAAGGTATTGCTGAAGCCGGTGGACGACGCGCGTAGATACGGTGTTCCCGTGTTCGATAGTCAAGATTCAGCATGGATTGCTTATATCGAAGAGAAACCCGAGCATCCCAAGACCAAATTTTGCGTAACAGGTATTTATATGTACGATGAAGCTGTGTTTGACATCATCCGCCAAGTATCCCCTTCCAAGAGGGGGGAGCTGGAGATTACCGATGTAAATAATATATACGCTGCTAACCGCAGGCTCAGCTATGATGTTCTCAAGGATTGGTGGAGCGATGCGGGGACGTTCCAGTCTCTGCGGGAGGCGGGAGAGAAACTGAAAGACGCGCTGCCTTAATGGCAGGGGTAACGTGGAGTGGCCGGCCTTGGGTCGGGCACTCTTTTTTTTATAAAATATAAGAAAGTATATCTTTCACCATACTTTGCTTATATTTCTACAAGAAACGGGGGTCGTCCTTATGGGACGGCTCCCGTTTTTTCTTGATTGGCGCAGCAGTCCGGACGAAGCACCGGATCTCAAGCTTGCGTAGAGATATTATCTTCATCAACCCGGTTCTGTTTGCGGTATTTGAGCGGTGAGGTTCCGGTCATGGTTTTAAATACTCTTCCAAAATGGGTCAGGTTACCAAATCCAGTACGCTCAGCGATTTCCGAAACGGTTAATTTGGAGTCTTGCAGCAGAGAGCGGGCTTCTTTCAGGCGGGTGTTATTTATATATTCGATGAAAGTAAAACCGGTTGTGTCCTTGAACGTTCGGCTTAAATGGGAGGTGCTTATGGAGAACCTGTTCGATATGTATTCCAGAGATAGAGGCTCAGCGAAGTTACCGTTGATGAAATGGATGATTTGGGAAATTTTTTTATGGGTCTTGTTCGTTTCTACAAAATGCTCGTTTTGATCCGGAAGCTTTTTTCGTTGGATGAAGATCAGCAGCTCCATCAACAGGATTTTCCGATAGTAGTCGAAACCTGGAGGTCTCTTGGTGTCTTCATGAATCAATTTGCTAAAAAGATTCTCGATAAAGATCTGGTCGTTGCCGCTTAACTTGATCGCATTTGATCTGGAGTGAAAGCAGGAGAAGAGGTCGGATGGAAGAGGGCTGTCCGCAAAAAAGTCGCGAAGGAACTCCCTTTTAAACAATAAAGTAACTCTTTCGTACATCGTACCGTTTACATTAATCAGTCTGTGCAGGTCATTGGCGTTAATGAACAATAAAACCCCACTGACGATTTGAAAGGTCCGGTCTTCTATAAAATAGTACAGCTCTCCAGACACTAAGTAGAGAATTTCATAAGCATCGTGATAATGAATTGAAGGCATACTTGAGACATTTTTTTTCTCGCGGCTAATGTGAAAGGGATCAGACTTATAGAAGTTGATTTCCAGGGGTGTCATCTCCAATCCGGCGGGAATGATCCTCGCAGAAACATGATCCATACCTGAATCAATCGTATCACGTTCATTGACCTGTTGAACAGGCTAGAAATTAAATAGCGGTAAAAGTAGAAAATCATTAACGATAACAAAATATGCAGAGATTGAATAGAAATGAATGCGCTATATTTACATATAAATGGTATTGAAGGAGGGGGAAAGATAATCAGGGTCCGCTGCGAGTGAAAGTTAAAGCGCTTAAACTATTATCTGCGAAAAGAGGGAACGAGAGTGCAAAAGAAGGGTCATTTGAAAAGAAGGCTGCACCAATCCATTTCTTTGTTGCTTGTGCTTTTACTGCTGCCATACCAGATTGCAAATGCTGCACCTGCACCAGATGCTGTCGGTTCAGATTCAATACCCGGTGTAAAGACGATTGCCGAATGGGAGTTTGATGAGGCCGCTGAAAATGTGGGGGTAATCTCGGCTACATACGGCATCTATGAGACAGCGTCTACTTTTCGCAATGTAGGCGGTGTGTTCGAGGATGTGGATGTAAGCAAGAAAGCGATCAGCTATCAGGGCTGGGACAATGGCAACGGGAACAAGTATTGGCTTGCTACCGTGTCTACAACCGGATTTGAGAATATCACCTTATCCTCTGAGCAAAATTCATCCGGGTCAGGTCCGCGTGATTTCAAAGTGCAGACGAGTGTAGACCGCAAAACGTGGGAGGATGTGCCGAATACGAATCTTAAAATGGCCGTCTCCAGTTTTGATTGCCCGGGCGATACCTGCAGACTGGTGAATACTCCCCTTCTGAACAGCAATGATCGGGAAATATTATATATTCGCTGGATTGTCAGCTCCGATAGCAACACCAGGGGGAATGATGAGGGCATAGGGGGTTCAGGTTCCAGTAGAATCCGAAATATCAAAGTGTCCGGCGAGCCGATCCCGGGGAAAGAACCTGTCATTCCTACCGTAGATCTTGTGCAGCAGCCAGCAGACGGCTCTGGAAATGTGCCTCCCGAAGCTCCCGTTGAAATCAAATTCAACAAGGCCATTACCCTTGATCCGGGTTATGCTGTCCGATTTGCCGATGAGAATCATCAACCGGTTGATGGGGTTACACTTGAAGTCTTAAACAGAGATACTTTGCGGATAAACCATCCTCCGTTGACTTATGGGAAGTCTTACACGGTAACTGTACCCAAGGAGCTTATCAAGGGTGCAGATCATGTGCCACTGGTTCGGGAAGCTTCCTGGAGTTTTGGCGTTCAGGATTCGCCTCTTGCTCCTAAATCCATCAATATGACGTTTAACGGAGATCCAAAGACGAGCATTGCCTTGGCCTGGTATACGGATGCAATGACGGATACCGTGGTACAGGTTGTAGAAGCCTCAAAGGTTATGGGGAACATTTTCCCGGAGAACGGGGCTTTGACTTATCAGGGAGTGGCCGAAGAAATTGAGACCTTTATGAGTAAAAGCGACAGAAGCACGAACCATAAAACGAAATTTATCAGTCATAAAGTCATTGCAGACCAGCTTCAACCGGGAACAGCTTATAAGTTTCGGACAGGTAACGGCAAATCGGGTGATTGGAGCTCTATCGGCTCGTTCACTACGGATGCTGCCGGCCACCAGCCTTTTCGTTTTATCGCCGGTTCCGATTCACAGGCTTCCAGCAAGTCTGACTTTGAGCCTTGGGGTGATACCTTCCGGAAAGCAGCTGATTATATAGGCGACCCTAAATTCCTGATCAGCGCCGGAGATCTGGTGGATAATGGTGATTTGGAGGAGCAGTGGCAATGGATGCTTGGAGCAGCCCAGAATCAATTGCTGCAAGTGCCATATGTGCCTGTACTTGGCGGTCATGAGGTCATGGATTATGACGGAGACGAGACGACACCGAATAACAACTTCTATAACCATTTCAACTTGCCGAAACAGGTTGTTGCGGACACCAATGAAGGCTCTGTGTATTCTTTTGAATATGGTGATGCACTCTATCTTATCTTCAATTCGCAGTATTCGGGGGCACTTGCAGAGAATGGGAAAGATGTGGAATGGGCGGATGACCAATTCTGGGACCAAGTGGCCTGGATGAAGAGTACTGTCGCCCGCAGCGACAAGAAGTGGAAGTTTGTTACTTTTCACAAAAGCCCCTATGCAGCAGGCGACAACTCTGCACAATGGGAAGACGATCGCGTCCAGTTTTACAAGAAATACCTGATTCCCGCCTTTGACGAGATGGGTATCGATATGGTGTTCGAGGCTCATGATCATATGTATATGAGATCCTTCCAAATGTACAATGATGAAGTTATTCCCAAGGAGAAGCTGACATTTGATGGAGAGGGCAATGCGCTCAACCCCAAAGGTACGGTCTATCTCATGTCCAATGCATTCGGAAATAAATTCTATTATAAGAACAATCAATATGAACTGGATGAGAATGGAGAACCCCGCGAGATTCGGGACGAAAAAGGGAATCCGGTTCCTTATGATGATTACTTTGCAGCTATCGACGAACAGCCGGAGAAGAAGATGTTTACGGATGTTTCCATCACAGACCGGGTGCTTTCCTTTACAGCGTATACCGCAGCCGTAGCGGATGAGAATCAGCCGGACACCGTTGGAGACGGACTAAAGGCATATGACAAGTATGGAATCAAGAGAACGGACATCAAGCCGGACCCGGCGGAAGCGGTGAAGGTGAAATTGAACGGCAGCAAGGCGGTTCTGACCTGGAGTGCACCTTCCGCAAGTACAGAACCGGTAAGAGGATTCCGGATTTATGAGAAGAACGACAAGGTGAAGACACACTGGAGTAAATATGTACCGGCAGCGGAAGGTCAAACGGAATACAGCTACACGGTAGATGATATCAATCCTGCGAAAAAATATGAATTTATCGTCAAAGCGGTCGGCACAAGAATCAATTCAGATCCGGTCGAAGTCAGCACAATCGAAGGTCCAAGTGAGTCGGAGCCGCCTTCAGCACCTTCAGATTTAAAAGGAACTGCGGTTTCTCCTTACCAAATCAACCTGAAATGGACGGCTTCGGCCGGCAACATCCAGGCAGCGGGCTACAACGTATACCGCAACGGCAGCAAGGTCGGCACGACGAAGGAAATCTCTTACGGCGATACCGGGTTAACTCCCGATACGGCCTATAGTTATGCTGTGAAGGCCTATAATGCAGAAGGGATGGAATCACTGGCGAGCAATACCGTTCAAGTAACGACCAAACCTTCATCCACTGGAGAGGGTGTCCATAAGGCATTTCCGCAGCATACGTCTTATGTGGCAGGCTCCATTAAGCCGAATCACTTGACTCAGGCCCAACTGGACGCTACGGTGGGCAGATTATATAACGAGTGGAAAACGAAATATCTGAAACAAAATCCATATCAGTCAGACCAATATTACGTGTGGTATAGCGACGGCGACTGGTTTGAGAATAATGAGATTACAGTTTCGGAAGCACATGGCTACGGAATGCTGATTACCGCTTTGCTCGCGGGTCATGATCCGGAGGCTAAGAAGTATTTTGACGGGATGTATCGCTATTTCAGAGCACATCCAAGCGAAATCAATCCCGATTTAATGGCCTGGCAGCAAGCGGATACCGGCACGGAAATAATAGATATCAATGGTGTGGATTCAGCAACCGACGGCGATATGGACATTGCTTACGCCCTCCTGCTTGCCGACAGCCAATGGGGCAGCAGCGGGGAGATTAACTACTTGTCCCAGGCCAAAAAGGTAATCAACGCCATTATGAAAAGCGATGTCAACCATTCCGAGTGGACATTGAAATTAGCGGATTGGGTCAGTGACAATGATCCCATGTTCGGCAATGCTACACGTCCGTCTGATTTTATGCTGCAGCATTTGAAAGATTTCAAAAATGTATCCGGTGACGCCAATTGGGACCGTGTTGCCGATAAGACGTACAACATCATTAATAGTCTGTATGAAAATTACAGTCCGAAAGCCGGTTTGTTGCCGGACTTTGTGTACAAAGACAATGCCGATGGGAAATACAAACCGGTAAGCCAGAAGAAATGGGATACCCCGGATGGATACTTCCTGGAATCGGAAAATGACGGAGATTACAACTACAACTCTTCCCGTATACCTTGGCGGATCGGTACGGATTATCTCCTGACAGGCGACACCCGAGCTAAAGGGCAGCTCGGCGCGTTGAATCGCTGGATTCGAACCATGGCGGATAATGATCCGAACAAGATTCTTGCGGGATATAAGCTTGACGGCTCGGCAGCATTAAATGATTATGCAGATATTTCCTTCTCTGCACCCATGATGGTTAGCGCCATGATTGATTCCTCCAATCAGGAGTGGCTCAATAAATTATGGGATCACAATGCGGCCGTCTCAACCGAAGACGATTTATATTTTGGCAATAATCTGCGTTTGCTCAGCATGATTGTGGTATCCGGCAACTGGTGGACACCAACCATCGTTGATACTGAGGCTCCCATGGAACCAACAATAGAGAGAGCGGAAGCGGTATCCAGTTCTGCCATTGATCTAAAATGGACACCTTCCACGGATAATTTGGGAGTGACGGGATACAAGATTTACCGCAATGACGTTGAAATCAAGACCCTAAAGGCAACAGAATACAGAGATAGCGGGTTATCTACGGATACCCAGTACAAATACTATATTATAGCTGTTGATGCAGCAGGAAATACGTCCAAGATAAGCAATGTGAGAATCGTATCTACATTAAAGGCCAGCGGGGACGGTGGCTCAGGCGGCAGCGGAGGAGGGGGCAGTTCAACACCAACTCCTACTCCAACGCCGGCAGCGGTGAAGCCAAGTGAAGTTCCGGCGACAACCCCGGCACCGGAACCAACTAGATCTGCTTTCAGTGATATCGGCAGCCCTTTCTTGTGGGCCAAGGAGGCGATTGAAGCTCTGGCGGCTAAAGGAATCGTTCAGGGAACGTCTAGTACTTTCTTCGAACCGGGTGCCAAGATGAAAAGAGCGGACTTTATATTGATTTTGGTCAGAGCGTTTGATTTAAAGGCTGGTTTTGAAGTGAGCTTTGCAGATGCCGATCAGGACGCATACTATTATGAAGCGTTGGGAATTGCCAAACAATTGGGCATTGCCAGCGGAGTCGGCGGTAACAGGTTCAATCCGGGAGCAGAGATTTCCCGGCAGGATATGATGGTATTCATCGTAAGAGCATTGCAGAAGTCAGGAAAATTAGCAGATGCCAGTTCCATCTCCGACCTTGGCAAATTTGCGGATGCCTCCAAAGTGGCTGATTATGCCGTGAAGGCAGCAGCCGTATTGGTCAGGGAGGGCATTGTCCTTGGTGACGGGAAATTACTCCATCCAACGGGAGCTGCAACCCGCGCCGAAACGGCGGTTCTTTTTTACAGAATTATTAATAAATATTATTAATCCAAAAGGCCAACAGCCCGTTCCAATGGATCGGGCTGTTGGCCTTTTATTTTCCATTTACACGGCCTGTTCCAATCTTCTAAAGTATCCTGCGTCTGCCAATCCGCTTGTTTAGAGCCGTAACTTGCCTTTATATCCTCGGCACCGTCCCGGCTTCTGCCGCATATGCTGTAGCAGGGCGTTTGAGCAAAGGAGACATGAAGGTGCAGAATAAAATAACTAAAGTCCTGCAGCACATGGCCCATACGCATGAACAAATGGCGCGGATTCTAGACGCTGAGCGCCATGTGGCTGTCCGTATGTCGCAAATTGTCCACGATCTGCCAGATGCAGATCCCGGTTTTGACGGTATCAGCGGGATGATCGAAAGCTCAACTCAAGTAAACAAGAATATTATTGCTTACTTGAACGCACTTGCAGATCTGGAAGAAGCGATGGCTGAAGGGGTAGGCAGAGTGATTAAGGAATTGAACGGTCAAGACGAAGAGTAACGCTATAGGAGCAGGAGGCGGATGATGAGCAGAGAAAAGGCTTATCTGCAAATGCTGGAGTCGACCGCCACTATCCAGTGGAACATTGCGATGATTCTGGAAGCTAAGGCGGTTGAAGCTGAAAAGGTAAAACAGTGGGCGCAGCATCATATCCACGCGAGAGCTTTCGAATCTCACGAAGAGCAGCTAAAGGAATCCATCTCCATTCACGAAGTTATCGTGGAAATGGTCGAAGGGCTGACTAAACTGGAGAACGGACTCTACAGCAATCTTAAAGCAGTGCTGGGCAGTGGTGAAGATGATGGCGGCGGGGAAGGTTTTGGAGACGTGTCAGGTGATGGGTTCAGTTTTGGGGAAGACAGCAAATGAGCGGGGACCGTCTCTCTGAACATGCCGTCAAGTTGGAGATGATCCGCTCCATTTCGCGCAGTCAGGCTGCTTTGGCGGCCATCTTGGAGAGCATCGCCGAATTGACGGGGCAATCTGAGCTGACGGCCCGCAAATTGAGCGACAATATCAGAATCCTTAGTGGGTATCAGAGCGCGATGTGCCGGATGATGACCGGGATTTCACTGCATCAACCGAAACGGGGAATTCCTGCTGCGCCATGGCTGAGCAAGGCATACGCCGTAGGAACCTCCAGAGATCATGGAGCACAGGAGGAATAGAAGCATGAAGAAAAAGAGCCTTAGAACATTACGTTCAGGCAGAACCCGCAAACGCACACTGCTGCTCTCGCGGAAAACGAAAGTGCGTAGAGGTCTAGCCCGCAAACCTCGCAGAGGACTTTCTCGGAAAATCGTTCGTTATGGAAAGACAAAGAAAGGCCTTCTGGTACGTAAGAAAAGAAGGCTCCGCCGTAAGCTTGTTCGAAAGGTAAGGGTTATTCAAGCACCAGTTCATGTAGTGCCGGTTATCGAGGCTCCACCTGCTCCACAGGTCATTCCGCTCCCCCCGGACCTTGGCGTTTCGCCGGAAACGCCACCGGCAGACGCCTTTCAGCAGGGCTACACCGAAGCATACAACGTGGGGTTCGACGCCGGTTTCGCCAAGGGCTTCGAGGACGGGCATAAGCTGGAGTTTAACTAGGGGACAGATGACAAGATCCGCTCCGCCCACGGGCGGGTCTTGGGATTCTTAGACGGGCTGGTTTGCTACGCTGCCGATGTGATAAACTTCATAATGAAAGTGAAAATTAAAATGAGGTTAAGATGAAGGCAGGGATGATTCATGGGCAGTGAGATTCGTAGAGCACGCAAGGATGAAATTGATGAAATTATGGAGCTGATTGCCAAATGCATCCAAGTGATGCAAGCGGGTGGCAGTGATCAGTGGGACGAGCATTATCCGAACCGGGAGATCATCTCCCTTGATATTGAACACGGCAATCTATGGGTATGTGCGGAGAACAATGCGGTGACCGGCATTCTGGTGTTGGACGAGCACCAATCCGAGCAGTATGAGGAGATTGACTGGACCGAAACGCAAGGACCTCATTTAATTATGCATAGATTGGCTGTGCATCCCGAAGTTCAAGGGAAGGGGATTGCACGCCGTCTTAGCACTTATGCGGAAGAATATGCTCGCCAGAATGGTTATTCAAGTATCCGTATGGATACATACGCCAAGAACACCAGGGCACTCGCCCTTTATCCCAAGCTGGGCTATGACCACAGGGGTGAGGTGACTTTTCCGGGGCGCACGGCGAATTTTCCGGTATTCGAGAAAGTCCTGAGGGTTTGAGATGGTGAATTGATAGTAGTGTTGGCAGGAATGCAACCTGAAGGACTAGTAAAATCAATTTATCTATGAGCTGTTATCAGTTTCGCGCTGAATATGTATGAGAATATTACTTTCCGGATGAAGTTTGAGTGAATGACATGTAAGAAGCCTCTGAAATAGAGGCTTTTTTTGTGTTTTAATTTGAATAATAAGGAATATATAACATTTTTAACTGGATTAATATGTATTTAGATGTAAAATCATAGCATTAAATGTATTTCGTATCTATTGTAAGAAAAGCAGAGCTTGAAGAATACCATATATTGCTTCAATGTGGATTAAGTTATCTGAAGATCAATTACAAAAAGATAAGCTATACATGGGGGAAATCCCAAATGATATCACAGAATCCATTGATCACTATGAATTATATCGCCATAGGCTTGTTAAACAGCTGGAACCCTTGGATTTTAAAAAGGAGTGATTTGTAATTGAACCGTTCGGTTAAGTTAATGGTTATTGCATGTGCAATTTTATGGTTGGGTGGTTGTGGAGGTTTTGCGAGTAAACAAGAGAATGTGTTTAATAATGAGAACAGATTATTGGAGGTTGGGGACAGTTTTACATTTTCAAATAAAAAGGGGGAGATCAACGAGGAACACGCTGTTATTCAATACAGTGGATTTTCTGGGGTGTATACGGTCTGGCGGATGACTTCCCAAGAAGATATTTCATTGAAAATAAAAATACAGGGTAATAACAAACGTGGAAAATTTAAGTTAATTCAGACTACAGCAGATCAGCAATTAACCACTATTTGGAGTGGGGAAAAGGATGAGGAAGTTATTCTGAATATTCCTAAAGGGAGTAGTGCTATTAAATGGGTGGGACAAAAGGCGACCGGAGAGTTAAATATACAATTGGATACCGAAGATGGACTGGAGGTTGAACCTCAAGCTGATTTGTTTGATGGGGAGCTATTTGAGGGTGGACTCTTTGAGAAGAATGAAGCATACTTCGATCGTCTGAGGATTGACCAATCAATAGCTAACAGGGATGTTCCAAAGCCGAAAGGGCAGCGGGACATCTCTTTTTTTAGTGGAAGAGAATTCTACCATTTTGATAAAAAAAGTAAGTATTGTTATACTAGAACAATCTGATATTTTACAAGATACTAGAATAGATTTGATATTTCGAACAAATGAACATGTAAGAGGGGATTATAATGAAAAAGCAAGGGCCAGATCGCGCCCATTTTTTTATCGTTGTTATATTGTTATGGTTAAAGCTGTTGCTTCTGAGAGTGTTGTTCTTTGATAGAATTGCTTGGGAATGGATTGCAGCGGATGTAGCGCCAGTCCTTTTTATTATGGGGATTTTAACGGTGATTACGCCATCTAGGATGAAAACAACCGTCTATTGGATATTTAACGGCTTTTTATCGCTGTTGCTGTTCGCAGCCGCTGTATATTTTAATCACTTTGGTTCTGTTCCAACCTACCTAGCCTTATCTGAAATCAATCAGGTATTTCAAGTGAAGGCAAGTGTAGAATCTACCATAAAGAGTATTGATTACTTATTCTTCGCGGATTTTGTCATCTTCGCAATCTATGGTTTGATTCGCAGATGGAAACAAGGAAAGACCTACCCGCGTGAACGCTTAAGCTCCCGGAAGACAGGATTAGTGCATGTGGTGGTGATTCTGGTATCCATTATTGGAGGTTTTTCTTTATCGGCATATTCCGTCCACTCTGCTCGTGGGATTACGAATGAGCTTGTGCAAGCAGAAACTGCCGGATTTTTAAATTATGAGGTCGTCGCAGCGATTAAGATTAATGAAGATAACAATCTCATTGGAACGGGTGATGTTAAGGATACAATTGCGAAGGTTGAAGCGCTGCAATCTTCCTATCCATATAGTGACAAGCCAGCGGGTACGACTCCTGATTATTTTGGCTCACAAAAGGGCAAAAATGTAATTGTGCTGCAATTAGAAGCTTTTCAGAATTTCCCGTTGCATCAATCCCTGAATGGTCAGGAGCTGACGCCAGTCATGAATAAGCTAGCGGATGAGGGCTTTTATTTTCCTCATGTCTACCAGCAGATTGGTCCAGGGAATACGTCTGACGCTGAATTCATGAGCAATACGTCTATTTATCCGATTGGTACTTTGGCTATGTCTACCGGATTCGGGGATAGAGAGCTGCCAAGCTTACCACGACTGCTGAGGGATAAAGGGTATGAGGCGTACACCTTTCATGTGAATAAAGTAGGGTTTTGGAATCGGAATGAGCTGTATCCGGCACTTGGGTTTAACGGCTATTATGACAAAGATTATTTTACAAATGATCATTTTAATGCGTTTGGTGCTTCCGATGAACAGCTGTATATTACGGGTGTCGAAAAATTGGCAGAGCTGAAGAAGAAAGGAACTCCTTTCTACGCACAGATGGTGACAGCATCCAGTCATCATCCGTTTGAAATTCCAGATTCTTTTAAGAAAATCACTGTCCCTGATAATTTGAAGAATACGATGCTTGGTGATTATTTGACTGCTATAAGCTATACTGATTATGCCATAGGTACTTTAATAGAAAGTTTGGAAAAAAATGGATTGTGGGATAACACTATTCTGGTAATGTATGGCGATCACTTTGGCCTGCAGCCTCAAGATGTTCCACCAGAGCAAGTGGAAAGCGCACTTGGTATTCCATACGATTCACGAATTAGCCGCTTTAATATTCCATTCATTGTACGTGTGCCAGGAATGGAGCAAGGGCAAGTAGTAGAGCGTACCGGAGGACAACTGGATATCCTTCCTACGATCGCTAATTTAATGGGGGTTTCACTACAACAAGAAGGTTTTACAGCCTTTGGTCATGACCTGCTCAACATTGATCGCAATGTGTTTGGCATGCGTTACTATCTGCCTTCCGGTTCCTTCTTTAATGATGATATTCTCTATGTCCCTGGAAAAGGATTTGCAGATGGTGAAGCGGTGTCACTGGATACGCTCAAGCCGGTAACGGACTTCTCGAAGTATCAAAGCGATTACGAGTATGTACTGAAGCTTATGAATTTGTCTGACGAATATGTGAAGCTGTTACCACAGAGATAGGGGGAATCATGAAAAAGTTCTGGAAACCGGAGTATCTCATAAGCCTTGCTGGCTGCGGTCTCATTATTTATCTGCTTTTCGTAGGACCATTTATTGGTGTTGCCGATAATGGAGATTTTCTGCGTATGATGAATACCATCGGTCTGAACTACTATGATACTGCAGCATCGTATACCGACCAGTTTTTTAATTACAGTCATTCCCGTTTTGCGTATGAGAATTTGTTCAGAGGCTTTTATCCTTCCTCACAGATTTTGCTCGTACTTGTACCGAGATTGATCGGTGGGCTTATCCATGGAAGCTTTTTTGATGTTAGATTGCTTGGTGCAGTCTATGGTCTTCTTTTACTGGTGGCTACCTGGCTGCTGGTGAAGTACAATGCTCGCGGCTCTTATGTTACGGGGCTGCTGCTAGGTGCAGCTATATTATTTGTATTTTACGATATTGGGTATTTGGCATACTTTAACTCCTTGTTTGGAGAACCGGTATCGATGGTGTTCATGCTGCTGACCTTTGCGCTGGGGTTAAGACTAACTAGCCAAGAAAAGCCTACGACAAAAGGGCTAACCTTGTTCTTTATCGCGATTCTGTTTCTGGTCACCTCCAAAATTCAGAATGCGCCGATTGGGATTGCCTTTGCACTGATCTTCCTGCGGTTTATGACGCTTGACGGTGAGAAGAAATGGAGGAAGCTGGCCTTACGCTTTTCGATTGCGATATTTCTGGTATCCATCGTTATGTACGTGACGGCGCCGAAAGAGCTGAAGCATATTAATCTGTATCAGACCGTGTTTTTTGGGATATTAAACGAATCACTGGATGTGAAGGGAGATTTGCAGGATCTCGGATTGCCGGAACGGTTGGAGGTACTTGCGGGCACGAATTATTTTCAGACCGATACAGTCATTAAGCAGGATGATCCATCGCTGGTACCAGATTTCTACGACCGAGTATCCCATAAGGATGTATTGTTCTTCTATCTAAAGCACCCGGGACGGCTAATAGATAATATGGAATATGCTGCGAGTAACGGTATGGCGATTCGCCCTTATTATCTAGGGAATTATGAGAAGAGTGAAAATAAGCCCGCAGGCGCATTATCGTATACTTACAGCGGGTGGAGCGAATTCAAGAACAAGCATATTCCGCATACGCTCGGATTTCTCTCCTTATTCTATCTGGTGTACTTTGCCGGGGCACTGTTCCAATATTTCCGTAGCCGGGATGTTCGGGGGAGAGTTGCTGGTGAGCTGCTGATGTTATTGGGACTGATAGGGCTTTTCTCCTTCTTGGTTCCGATTCTTGGGGACGGAAGGGCTGACATCGGTAAGCATTTATTCTTGTTTAATGTGTGCTTTGATATGATGGTTGTAGTCATGTTCGGATGGATTGTGCATAAGATAGCGGGGATTGTAAGACGTTAATCTAAGAAATAAATCAAACAGCAAGTTTCCGATTATGGAGACTTGCTGTTTTTTTTATTTTAGGGATGTCAAAGCATTTATTCTTGTCCTTGTTATTCATCCTCTAATAGCTCACGCAGCATGCCCTGACGGTCATTCATAAATGCTTTTGTCACGGTGTAGTGCTCCGTTTCCTCCAAGGCGACAGATCGAATGCCCTCCCCCTCTAGGAGAAAGATTTCAGCTCCGGGATAGGACATCAGAATGGGCGAATGGGTGGCGATAATAAACTGTGAATCCTGCTGTACTAGCTCATGCATACGCACTAAGAGAGACATTTGCCGCAGAGGAGATAGCGCCGCTTCAGGCTCGTCAAGGATATAAAGACCACGACCTCCGAAGCGGTGAACGAATGCTGCAAAAAAAGACTCTCCGTGAGACTGCTCGTGCAGAGACTTGCCTCCGTAGGAGTTTTTGATCGGTGGACCACCGGGTTGTTCATCCAATTCATCAATGTAGGAAGCCACATTATAATAGCTCTCCGCGCGTAGAAAAAAGCCATCCTTCGGACGTCTAACCCCTCTAGCAATTCTAAAATACTCATAGAGACTCGAATGCGAGGAACGAGTGTTAAAAGAGAAGTTAAGGGTTCCACCTTCAGGGTTAAAGCCCCACGCTGCAGCAATTCCCTCTAACAAGGTAGATTTCCCAGTTCCATTCTCACCGACAAGAAAGGTTACTGGCTTCTGAAAAATAAGACGATCCAGTGTTCTTACGGCGGGCAGATGAAATGGATAGGTTTGGAATGATGGAACCTGACCACGAAGCAGTTCTGCATGGCGCAAGTACAACGTGTTGTTATTCATAGTGTCCCCCTTGTAAATGCCATAAATAATCATTTCCGCTCAGATATGACGAGAGTAGAGTCTCAAGCTAGACCTTTATAGTATACCAGCATCCTTCGAGTGGATGAAATCTTCTAAGGTTCGGGCAAGCCGGGCAAAAGACAGGGTACATCTGCCAATTTAGTTCTAGTAATGACAGATGTCCATGAGGCGAGTGCTGACTCCGCATATAGTTATACTGTCTTGAGAATACGACGGGGCAGGGTGAAGGCCGTGAAAGCGAGAAAGAGAAAAAAACACAAGCGTCCGCGGGAATACCGCGACGGTTATCACGAAGGATATCGTCTTGGCATGTGTGAGGCTGTACAGCGTCTGAATACTCCTGGGGTCGAAGCCAGCCGACCGTTTAAGTTAATGTATGTTCCTCAAGGATTTCAGGCGATCGACACTGGCGTAACGGAGGCGCTGCAGCAGCTTGTAAGTGAGCTTGTAATAAGCACTCCTGAAACGATGTTGGAAACTGCGGCACGGGAAATGCCTGGAGCAGTGCTAGTGATGAATGGGCTTCATGTATTCCCGGAAAATCATTTAGAGCAGATTTCAGAGATAAGAAAACTAGGCATCCCAACCGCCATCTGGTTTGTGGATGATCCTTATTTTACAGAGGACACTTCAGTCATTTGTAGGCATTATGATCACGTATTTACACATGAGCTGGGTTGTGTGGAGTTCTATCAATCTCTTGGGGTGTCATCGGTTCATTATTTGCCACTATGTGTCAATCCAAAGATGTTCTACCCAAGGCGTACCGGCCCGCAGTATCAGTATGACATTGTATTTATTGGAAATGCATTTCGTAATCGGACAGAGCTGTTCGACGAACTAGCACCTTATCTTAAGGGGAAGAAAGTGCTTATCGCTGGGGGATTCTGGGAGCGCCTCGCAACCTATGATCAACTTACACCTTTTATCAGCAATGGCTTTATCCCGCCTGAGGAAACAGCGAACTACTACAGTGGTGCAAAAATAGTCATTAATATTCACCGCCCGTGGGAAGAGGGTCAGGATAACCGTAATAGCTACCGCCTTCCTTCACGTTCCATCAATCCACGCACCTATGAGATCAGCGCCTGCGGTACTATGCAGCTTACGGATGTTCGTGAGGATCTGGGCAATTATTATCGACCTGGTTATGATCTGGATACTTTTGGCTCCGCTAAGGAATTACAGCAGAAGATTGAGTACTATCTGAAGCATGAAAAGGAGCGTCGTCTCTACGCTTTACGAGGATTACGGACTACAATGCGCAACCATACATTCACTGCGCGTTTGCCTCATTTGCTGAATGTGATTGCTTCACGTGTATGAAATCTATAACGGGATAAAGGAGCGAGGATTATGAATAACAATGAATTTATTATGCCTACACCTCCATTACCTCTGACACCTCCAGAGGAAGAAAAGCTGCGTGGTCGTTTGAGTGGTTTCAAGGGTGGCTATGATGAGGGCTATTTACGGGGGCGCCTTGCAATTCTGAATGGTCGACAAGAAGAAGTATTTCCTGTCCGGAATATTCATGTCATGTATGTCGCATCTGGCAAAGGATACCCTTACTCTCCTTTAGATGATGCGGTTCTTTGCGCTCTGCAAAAATTAACAGCTCAAGTCACGATTACGGATGTGCGGCAAAATCTAATAGAGCTGGCAGCAGCTCAAAGACCAGATCTGGTACTGGTGCTGGACGGTATGGACTTACCTCTTGAACAGATCGATGCTATTCGCACTAGTGGCGTTCGGACAGCTATTTGGCTTACAGATGATCCTTATTACACTGACTTTACGATCAAGATTGTGGCGCATTACGATTTTGTATTCACTCTTGAACGTAATTGTATTGATTTCTACCGGGGACTCGGTTGCCCTGAGGTACATTATCTTCCCTTTGCTGCCCATCTGGAACACTACCGTCCTACCACAACACGTTCGCAAATAAATCGTGAAGTTAGCTTTATTGGCTCCGCCTATTGGAACCGGGTCAACTTCTTCCGTGAGATTCTTCCTGATCTGATGAACTATAACACGGTAATTAACGGAATCTGGTGGGATCGTCTGCCTGAGG
The DNA here is from genome assembly GCF_001012825.1 of Paenibacillus etheri. Taxonomy (GTDB): domain Bacteria; phylum Bacillota; class Bacilli; order Paenibacillales; family Paenibacillaceae; genus Paenibacillus_AQ; species Paenibacillus_AQ etheri. The sequence goes on along the minus strand of NZ_LCZJ02000033.1, from coordinate 468,401 downwards.
CTCCGCTCTACGGTGACCGTATTGAAATTGGGAAATGGATGTCCCCGCAAGAGACAGCAGTAGCTTACAGCGGCTCCAAAATCGTCATTAATCTCCATCGCTCGCACATTGATGAAGTAGTTAACAACAATACGCTCTCGATTCCTGCCGTTTCTCCTAATCCGCGTACCTTTGAAATTGCAGCAACGGGCACGTTGCAATTAGTAGATGCTAGAGATGATATGGGATCCTTCTACAAACCAGGGGAAGAAATTGAGACCTTTGCGAGTCCTCAGGAAATGATGGATAAAATCCGTTATTACCTAACCCATGAGGAGGAACGCCGGGCGATTGCGCTGCGCGCTTTTGAACGGACGCTTAAGGATCACACCTACGCAAAACGTATTTTCCAGATGTTAGCGATAATTTACAGCTAGGCTTGTGTATGAACTGGATATGGAAATGTGCATTTAGCAGGGGACAGGTGTCGTGCCGGCATCTGTTTTTCCTCGATATACTGTAGAACCGGACCTCGGCGTATGCCTGTAACCTGATGAAAGGAAGCTCATCTGTAGCGGCTTGTATAGCTGAGCGGAGGCGAAAGTGAGTTATGGGCTGAGAGGGCGAGGCTCGGGCTAAGCGGATGTTTCCGATGCGAGTTTTACTGCGAAGTAAGAAACTAAGTAACACTTCGTAAAACTAAGCGGATGCTTCCGAAGCGAGTTTTACTGCGAAGTAAGAAACTTGAGCAACGCTTCGTAAAACTTTTAGGGAGGTGAATGGCTGCTCCAGGCCCTCGTTAGGGAGCGCCGAAACGCCATGGCTGATAAAGCTACAATCGTCCTCTTTTCACATGTATCCAATACACGCAGTATTACCGGAGCGGAGAAGCTATTGTTGTTTTTCGCTCAGGAGCTTTCTCCGTACTTTAATTGTATTCTCGTTGCACCTCAGGACGGCAAGCTGACTGCTCAGGCTCGAAGCTGCGGAATAAGCGTACAGTTGCTCTCGATTCCTCTTGTATACGGTATGTACACTCCTTATGCAGGGTTGGAGGCGGATGCTCGTAAGTTCCAGGAAGGCAGGGAGTATCACGAATTAACAGACTGGCTGGCCTCTCTACGCCCGGCGTTTATTATTACAAGTACCTGTGTGCATGCTTTGCCAGCAATGGCTGCCAAGTCACTGGGCATTCCGGTGGTATGGAAAATATCAGAGACGATAACAGACAATGAATATACACCTATAAGTGTAGGGCTGATTCATCGAAATAGTGATGAGATTCTGGCTATTTCACAGACGGCAGCAGCTTGCTTTCCAGAGGAAGTGAGAGCGGAGAAAGTGATCCAGCTTCCCCCTTCTTGGAATGACAAAGAGATGATGATTGAGGCTTGGAGTAAGCTTCGGGGCGAACGACGGCGAGAGTTAAGGATTAAACCGCAGGAGCAGCTGATCGGTTATATATCTTCCTTTATAAATAAGGAAAAAGGACTGGAACATTTTGTGAAAATGGCTGTGCTTGTGTACGCAGTCCATCCTAGTACGAAATTTGTTGTCATAGGTTCAGCTGGTGATAAAAGCTACTATGATCGCTGTGTCCGCAAGGTAAAGCTTGAGGGGCTGTATACCCGCTTTAAATTTGTTGGTTATGCTGAATGTCTTCCATCTGCTTATTGCGCTATGGATGTGCTAGTTGTCCCCAGTCTGATCCGCGAAGGCTTCGGAATGACCGCTTTGGAAGGAATGGCTTTTGGAAAGCCCGTGGTCGCTTACGACTCCGGGGGCTTGCGGGAAATTCTGCACGCAGCGGGCTGCGGTGAAAATCTCGTACCAGCATCGGACATTTCCGCGCTGGCCGAAAGAGTCAACGTCATGCTGGCGCAGCCGGGACTGGCGATAACCATAGGCGCCCAAGCGCGGGAGCGCGTCGACGCCGTTTATGGTCCGGCGGCTTATCGGAGCCGCCTGCAGGGTCTTGCGGAGATGTGGAGCCTCCGCTATTGCAGCGCACCACCGGTGCGCGAGGCCGACAGCGTGGTGGAACCACCTGCTGTCCTGCCCGAATTGCCCGCAGCGACGCCGGCTTTGCCGCGAAGCAAGGGCCTGCCGAGCCGCGTAGCCCGCAAGCGACGCGGCAAAGCCCGGGCGCGCCGGCGAAGCGGGCGCCCGCTGGTTTTGCGCCGCGTTGCTCGCAAGCGGCGTAAGGGTTCTGCCCGGCGGCGGAGCACCGCCGGGGGCAAGCGCCGCCGAGCCCGCCGGGGTGGGCGGCGGCGTGCGGCGTAAAGCCCCGTTTGCCGCAAATCCGGCCAGGTGAGCGAAAAGAGGGGTATTAATGCCCCAGATTCCCGCAAATCCGGT
>NZ_LCZJ02000033.1:427794-466019 GCF_001012825.1 Paenibacillus etheri | reverse complement strand
GGCCAAATGAGCGAAAAGAGGGGTATTAATGCCCCAGATTCCCGCAAATCCGGCCAAATGAGCGAAAAGAGGGGTATTAATGCCCCAGATTCCTCAAATCCGGCCAAGTGAGCGAAAAGAGGGATCGCAGCGATTCCAGCCGGTTCCGCCAAATAAACGGTATAAATCCTGTAGATTGGCCCAGTCCCGTTAAGAGCCCCATCCCTTTAACCGCTCAGTCCACCCGACTGAGCCAAGTCAGACTATCATCAAACAGGCAGGGGAGTGAACTCATGAAGATCATGACGATTTTGGGCACGAGGCCTGAAATCATCCGCCTCAGTGTTATCATTCCGCTTCTCGACGAGCATGCTGAGCGGCACATTCTGGTGCATACCGGCCAGAACTTCACCGCCAGTCTCAGCGGTATTTTCTTTGCTGAGCTAGGACTGCGAGCGCCGGATTATGTGCTGCAGGATAAGCAAGCAGGACTCGGCGGCCAGCTTGCCGCCATGTTCGGAGGGCTAGAGAGCATTTTACAGAAAGAACAGCCAGACCGTGTCTTGCTTCTGGGGGATACGAATAGCGCGTTATGCGCGATTTTGGCGGAACGAATGGGTATTCCGGTGGTGCATATGGAGGCAGGAAACCGTTGCTATGACCTAAAAGTGCCCGAAGAGAAAAACCGCCGTGTCATAGATGCCGTTTCGACCATTAATATGCCATATACACAGCAGAGTAAAAGACATCTAATCAGCGAAGGCTTCCCAAGCAGACGTATTGTGTTAACAGGAAATCCGATTCATGAGGTCATGACTCATTTTGAACAAAAAATCCAGGCTAGCAGCATTCTGGAGCAGCTGAATCTTACCTCAGGACAGTATTTCCTTGTGACAGCACATCGTGCTGAGAATGTAGATGATCCAGAGTCCCTTGTACAAATTATGTCTGGTCTTAACGCAGTGGCTGAGCATTTTGGAATTCGTTTAATATGCAGCATTCATCCTCGCACTCGCTCCAAACTAACCGAGCAATTTTCTCTTCCAATGAACCCTCTCGTTGAATTTCATGAGCCCTTCGGATTTTTTGATTTTGTTTATTTGGAACAGTACGCCTTGTGTGCCATCACCGATAGTGGAACTGTACAGGAGGAATGCTGCTTGATGAAAGTGCCAACCGTTACGATTCGCAGAACAACGGAGCGTCCAGAAACGGTAGATTGCGGAAGTAACGTGGTGTCAGGTGTAGACCAGAAAAGTATTCTGCGCAGCGTCAAGCTAATGACGGCGCTCCGCAGGGATTGGGAGGCTCCGGAAGGATATATGACTCCGGATGTATCGGTAAAGGTAGTTAAATTTTTGCTTGGAGGGAACCTGCATGTTCAATAATAAAAGGATTGTGGTCACAGGCGGCACCGGTTCCTGGGGGCATGAACTGATTAGGCAACTTCTGCCGCAAAATCCTAAGGAAATCATCGTATTCTCCCGCAGTGAGTCCGCTCAGGTGGCGATGAGTCGGGAGTTCGAGGATCAACGTCTCAGCTTTATCATTGGCGATATCCGTGACAAGGATGCACTGATCGCCGCTTGCCGTGGCGTTGATTATATCTTCCATTTAGCGGCGCTCAAACATGTTCCGGTCTGTGAAGATCAGCCCTATGAAGCGCTCAAAACCAATGTTGTAGGCACTCAGAATGTGATCGAAGCAGCCATTGTGAATGGCGTCGAGAAGGCCATTTACATCTCAACGGATAAGGCTGCGAACCCGTCGAACTTCTATGGAATGACCAAAGCGATTGGGGAAAAATTGTTTGTCTATGCTAATCTAATTGGCTCAAATACCCGTTTTGTCACCGTACGTGGAGGAAATGTGCTCGGAACAAACGGCAGCGTAGTGCATTTGTTCATGAAGCAGATCAAGGACAAAGGACAGGTACGCATTACCGATATGAAAATGACCCGCTTCTTTTTCACACTACGCGATGCGATTACATTGTTATTTAAAGCTTCCGAGGTTAGCTTGGGTGGAGAAATCTTCGTCATGACAATGCCTACCTGCCGGATTATCGATCTTGCGGAGGTGTTAATCGAGGCCTCTGGAGAGTCGAATGTAAGTATTATTGAGACCGGGATTCGTCCGGGGGAGAAAATCCACGAGATTCTGATGAGCGATTTCGAAAGCTTAACTACCGTTGTCTACGATGAACAGTATCTAGTGATTCTCCCTACGCTGAATATGCCGGAATTAAAGGCACATTATAGCGCTTATCCTCATGTCTCCTTTAATAGCTTCAGTTCAGAGACGAATCTAATGGATCAGGAAGAGATCAAAAGCATCCTGATTCGGGGAGGGTTCCTGCAATGAAGCTACTTATCCTTGGTGGAAACGGTATGGCGGGGCATATGCTGGCGGATTACTTTCGCCGCCAGGGCAAGCATCACGTCTTCCATACAACCCGGGATAAGAGCGATCTTGGCGGGCTGTATGTAGATGCGAACGATATAGCCGGAGTAGAGAAGCTGGTCGATATCGTCTCCCCTCATTGCATCATTAATGCGATGGGGGTACTCAATCAATTCGCAGAACGTGACAAAATTGGGGCTTACCATGTGAATGGCTTTCTTCCTCACCACTTGTGGCGGATGGCGGAAGCTGTTCATGCAAGACTTATTCATATCAGTACCGACTGCGTGTTTGAAGGAACACGCGGGGGGTACACAGAAGAGGATGTTCCTGATGGAACTTCTGTCTATGCGATTTCGAAAAGTCTTGGCGAGGTGCGGCAACCTGGGCATCTTACGATCCGCACTTCGATTATTGGTCCGGAAATCCGCCCAGATGGTATTGGTTTGATGGATTGGTTCTTGGCACAGAGTGGTCAAGTGTCAGGATACCGCCGCGTGATGTGGAACGGAGTCACTACACTCCAATTAGCTAAAGCAGTGGATATGCTGCTGGATTCCACAGTATCGGGGCTGATCCATTTAGCGCATCCGAAGCCAGTAAGTAAGTATGAGCTGCTTCAGCATATTCAGGCTGCTTTTCATAAAGAGGATGTAGAAATCATCCCTGAGGATAAGCATATACAAGATCGAACATTAGTGAATACAAGAACGGATGTTAATTTGCCGTTGCCTTCGTACCCATTGATGCTACAAGAACTGGTTGACTGGATGAAACAGTCAGAGATGTCCCCATGAAAGGTCAAAAACTACTGATTACCGGGGCGGCTGGGTTCACCGGTCGACATGCTGTTCATTTGTTCTCGGCAGGAGGCGCTGAGGTTACCGCTGTGCTACGTCCGCCATCGATAGCGGGCGTCCTGTCTTCTGCTCTGTTTCCAGAAGGAGTGAAGGTTTATCACTGTGATTTAAGCAATCGGAAGGCCGTAGCCGAGATGATCAAGGAAACTACGCCGGAGGCTGTCCTTCATTTGGCAGGAAACAACTCGGTGCCCGAGTCTTGGCGTAACCCTTTGCTCTATATGGAGACGAATGTGATGGCTACTTTATATTTGCTAGAAGCCATGCGAAGTCTACCTGCCAGTCGGATTCTTGTAGTAGGCTCGCGACTTAAATTCAAACCGGGTGTGGTGGCAGGACCACCACACCCATATAGCCTCAGCAAAACAATAGAAGAGCTGGTGTCTTTAGCTTGGGGGACGTTATTTAAACAGCCCGTTCTGCTGGCTGAGCCCTGCAACCTGATCGGTCCCGGTCCTTCTACCGGTTTCTGCTCATTACTGGCACAGCATATTGTTCGTAGTGAAGTGCATGCAGGCGAAGAAATCCCTCCCTTTAAACTTTCTTCTCGCCATGCATTACGTGATTTTTTGGATGTACGCGATGCTGTAAGAGCTTATGACCTTATATTACGCGAAGGTATTAATGGAACCATTTATCGAATTGATTCAGGAACACAGCGGCAACTTGGAGATATCGCGGAGCAGCTGATAAGCCGTTCCACTACTTCGGTTCCGATGGACTGGGGACCAGAACAAGCTGCACGCTCTATTCTGGAAAGCGGAATGGCGGGGGATAGACTAATCCCTTCAGATACTTCTGCAACACCGGAGGAAAATGTATCTTCACTGGGCTGGAAGCCAGAAATTGAGTTTAGTCAGTCCTTATCAGATATTTTGGAATATTGCCGTGCGAACTGGGAAGGACGGATGTTATGAGACCGAAAGTATCGGTAGTGATTCCTTTTTATAACTGCCCTTATATAGAGCATGCCTTGCAAAGTGTGCTTTCACAGTCTTGGGAGCCATACGAGGTCATTGTCGTCGATGACGGCTCAACCGTTCATGCAGATCTGATTAGACCGTATTTTCCGCGAATTCATTATTTGGGAAAAAGCAATGGAGGAACCGCCTCCGCACTGAATCACGGTATCTTGCATTCAACAGGAGACTATGTGGTCTGGCTCAGCTCAGATGACTTATTCTACCGAGACAAAATCAATAATCAGGTGCTGTTCATGGAGCAGAACCACCTGTTCATCTCCTATACCAACTTCAATTTTATTAACGCTCAATCTCAATTACTTCAGATGAATGCAGCGCTATTGTTTCCTAGTCACCTCGATTATTTACGTTGTTTTTTACAGGGTAACCCTATTAATGGCTGTACGGTGATGTTCAAACGAGAGGTGTTTGGAGCGATTGGGCTTTTTAATGAATCACTTCCCTATACCCATGACTATGATTTATGGTACCGCGCGATTCTGAACGGGTATGCACCTGTGATGCTCAATCAGTCACTCACCGCTTACCGTAATCATGAAGGGATGGGGACGCTTAAATATTACGATGTCATTATGGCAGAGGCAGCTGCAACAAACGCTCGTTACAAGGGTCCGCTCCAGCACTTGATCTCTTCTATGGGGGGGTAAGAAGGTTATGTACCGGGAAATTGAAGTGAATGACTTTCTGCCAATCTTATTGGAGCAGTTGAAGTTCTGTGAAAGTATACTGGATATCGGCAGCGGCACCGGTACCCTGCTTGAACGGTATGAAGCCGCAGTAGTCCTTGGACTAGAAATTCACAGGCCTTACCTACTGCATCGTAAATATAAATCACCTCATATTATTCCAGTGCACGGGGATGCATGTCATATGGATAAACTATTCCTTCCTAAGACGTTCTCAGCGGTCACTTTTATCGACTCAATCGAACACTTTGAAAGGAAGGAAGGACAGAGACTGCTCGGGATGGCAGAGAGAATTGCTTATAATCGTGTAGTCGTGTTTACACCTCGGGGTTTTTTTCCGCAGGAGGGAATAGACCATTATCACTTGCAAGGAGAACATTATCAAAAGCACCGGAGCGGATGGGAGCCGGAGGACTTTATGGAGCTGGGGTATGCTGTAATTGTACTTAAAGGCTTTCATCATGCTCAAAATCCCTCATTTCGTGAGGCATTTGGTGAAGGGCATGCTCCGGTAGATGCCTTATTGGCTTACAAAACAGTATAAGGGCCGAGCTTCAGGTGAAGGAGGTGAGCGCATGAGTGAAGAACCTAAAGTATCGGTGATCATTCCTTTTTATAACTGTCCATATGTGGATCTTGCCATCCAAAGCGTCTTAGATCAAAGTTATTCGAACATAGAGATCATTGTAATAGATGATGGGTCTACTCTTTGGATGGAGAAGCTTGAACCCTTCAGGGATAAGATTATTTATATACGAAAAAGCAATGGAGGAACCGCCTCCGCGTTAAACAAAGGGATAGAAGTGGCTACCGGAACTTATTTTGCCTGGCTAAGTGCTGACGATTTATTTCATCCGAATAAAATCAATCACCAGATGCAAATGCTCAAGAACACAGATACTTTGTTTAATTATACAGCCTATTATTATATAAACGAGCAGGGTGAGCGGATTTCCGAGACGATAAGTATGATTTTTGACAGCAAGGCACATTTTATTGAGACCATGATGTTAGGCTGTCCGGTGAATGGAAGTACGGTTCTTCTTCATATGGATATCTTCCGCACAGTAGGGAAATTTAATGAGAAATTATTGTTTACACAAGATTATGATCAATGGCTGCGCATTTTGCCGTATTATACATGGTCTTATGTAGAGGAACCGCTGCTTGATTACCGCGTTCATAATGAGATGGGCTCTGTGATTCACAATGAGGAGCAAAAAAAGGAGATTGAGCAGGTTCAAGCAAGACATCGCCGGGTTCTATCACGCTTGCTGCAAAAGGAGAGAGGGAAATGAAGTTAATATTTCCTGTTCTAACTCTAACTAGGGGCGGGGCGCAGCGTATGTTGGCGGAGTTGACTAATCATCTGACAGAGATTGGTCATGAAGTGACGATCCTCTTACCCAGCGATGGTGTCGTTGAATACGAGATGAAAGGTAAGTTGATCTATGCAAAAGAAGGAGAACTGGCGGCAAGCGATTTTCCTGCAGGAGATGTGATTATCTCTAACTTCTATACCACTGTCGAGGTATCACAGCGGGCAAGCGAAGAGGGTAAATGTGTTCATATCCGATTGGCGTTTTGTTATGAGCCTACTTTTTTGCCTGATAATAGCCGTTCTTTTTCATCGTATAATATTGCTCCTAATCTACTCGTTCTATCACGGTGGCAACAAGGAATTGTTCAGATGAATCATGGAATTAAAGGGAGAATCGTGCCGATCGGGGTAGGTCCTGTTTTTAAAAATATGAAAGTCCGTGATCCTAAAAAAAGACTGGTGGTTTCCGCGATTATGCGCAAGCCAGAGGGTGGATTCTCAGCTCACCGAGAGCAGGATTATTTACTTCAGCAATTAAACAAGGTTAAAGCCCACCATCCAGAGGTTGAACTATATTTAATCTCTCCTCCTGGAGAACAAGCGGAATCTGCAACGCTGCAAACCTTAGTGAACGATGAACGTTACCAAATAAGGACTCCAGCGAATGATACAGAACTCTGTTTCCATTATAGTGAGAGCGATATTTTTGTGAGTTCGAGTACGTATGATACAGGTTCATTGCCAGGGATTGAGGCTATGCGTTGTGGAGCAGCGCTCGTTACGGTTTACGCCGGTGGGAATATGGAATATTGCAAACATGGCCATAACTGCTTAATGTCCTACCGATTTCAGAATCGGCTTGCAGATGACATTATAACCTTAATCAGAGACCCGTCTTTACGCCAACGATTGGCTCATAAGGGTGAACAGGTTTCACAGGATTTCACATGGGAAAAAAGTACGCAAATATTTCAAAATGTGCTATTTGAGATTGTAGCAAGAAATCCATCTTAGTATGTCCCAAAATTATAAAAGAACCTTCAAATCCACAAAAAAGTGGTTTGAAGGTTCTTTTGCAGTTAGAAGATGGCAAAGGAGTTCATCATCTCACGAAAAGACTGCGCATATTTTTCCGTACCGTAACGTGAAACCATATAATCTCTTCCTTGCTGTCGGAGTGCATTTCGCAGTGGCATATTGTTCATTAGCTCTAGCCCTTCATGGACAGCCGTTTGGATGTCACCAAGAGGATAAAATTTACCTGAGATGTTATGCACAATAAAAGATCTAACGCCGTCTGAATCCGTGCTAAGTACAGGACAAGTGCAGCAAATGGCTTCTGCAACGGCATATCCAAATCCCTCTGTAACCGAGGTGGATAACAGAAACCCTCCAGAATTGGCTATAGAGGAATAATAAATAGGCATCACATGGTTTGGGATATTGGTAAAGGTACTCAGACGGTCGTTCAGACCTAAGGTCTGTAATTCTTTTTGGAAGCGCTCCTTTTGATCATCAGTGGCTAATTCAGGATCATGAAACATCCATAAATGAAGGTTTGGTTTGTTAAGGCGGATTTGATGGGCAATTCTCAAATATTCCCGCCAATTTTTGTTGCTTTCCAGACGCCCGACCCAAGCGATGACTGGATCAGCGGGAGGCTCAGCAGGGATGTGCTGAAAGGACTGAACATCAACAATATTGGAAATGACATACCGATGCAGCCATGGACAGATTTCAATAAACAGCTCCAGTAAATGATCCGTTGGTGGGATTAGGACAGCGTTACAGTAGGAGCGAAAATAAGGAATAGCGTCTTTGATTAGTTCTTCCGCATGACTACGTTTTCCAAGTCCTTGAGATTCGTATATCAAAATACCGCCATAACCGAGCTCACGCAGGCGCTTCAGCAATAAATAATCGGATGTAACAATAATGGCATCATAGTTATGGGTCTCAAGTACTTCTTTAATCTCCTCATCTATAGAGGAAATGAACACCGGAAAGTTAGCCTTGTTCTGGCTTCCTGAACCAGGCATCAGATATAAAACATGGCATTCGATCCCACTTCGCTGGAGACTTTCACACCGCAGCTTATTTAAAGTCTCCACCCCGCCACTCGGTATATAAAACGTGAATAAAACTTTCATGCACGCACCCCCTGACTTTTGCGGAGCAATACCGACTCGTTAAAATACGGCTTTCTGTTTATAAGATACGCCGATGTGCATTGGCAGGTGACGGTCAAACAGACACAGTTCCAAATCCTTTCAGGATAGCTTGTTCTTCGGAAGGTCATCCTAACGACTGTTACGCTGCACACATACAACAATAGAGATGGAGGATGAATTCATGATGCGATCCAAGATCAGCATGTCAGTCTCAGCCGCATTACTTCTAGGCTTGGTGAGTGTTACAGGGTGTGGGACGAACACGGCAGAAAAGACTAATGTGCAAACTAATAGTGTCCGGGGGGTAAATGACGGACGTATCGGTGTAAACTCCGTACGCGGAGGAACGATGGGTACGCATAATATTACTAAGATGGAGGTCAGTCAGGAGCTTGCTGATCGTATTGCTGCTATGCCTGAAGTTCGCACAGCGAATGTAATGCTTGCAGGTAAGAATGCGTATGTCGCCGTAACGTTACATGATACAACTACTGGTCTTCGGGCCAAAGGTAATACATCCTATCGAGCCCAATCATCTACAGCTCCTCACAATTATGGACCAACTGGGGCAATGTCAGGTACAGGAAGAGTGAAAATAGGACGCGATGGAATGAATGATACAGGGGCCGGAACGAATGGAACGAATGGAACACTAAGAGGCACTGTGAATACAGTCCCTGGTACAACAAGCACTGGACCTGCAACCAGAAATGGAACACTTGGCATGGGAAGTCTGGGAACTGGTACGGGTACTGGGACGACTGGGACAAGAACCCATACTTATAATAATGGTCCTCTGCTGAACAGCAACGGATCGAAACATGATGTTAATATGGGAATGGGTATTGGTAACGGAATGGGGATGGGAACTAGAAACGGAACCGGAACCGGAACCGGTACAGGAACAGGAACAGGAATGACAGATGGTTTGGGGACTGGAATGGGCATTCGCAGTACCACTCCAAACTACACTAATGGTAACCATGGTACGAATTACAGAAGTAATTCGACTCATATGAACAACACAAATAACAATTTGAATATGAAAGAAACAGATACAGTTACTAAAGAAATTAAAGCGAAAATCGCTGCCGAAGTTAAAAAACATGATGCAACAATTAAGGATGTATACGTATCGGCAAATCCAGACTTTGTAGATCGTGTCAATGTTTATGCAGAAGAAGCTCGTGCGGGTCATCCGATCAAAGGTTTTGTGGATGAGTTCAGTACGATGGTTGAGCGTATTTTCCCAACGCGTAATTATTAATAAATCGTTTGGTTTATAAACAAAAAAAGCAACAGTCCTCCCCTTACTGGCGAGAATTGTTGCTTTTTTGTTATCCATCATCTTATTGAGTGGTAATTTGGCGACCGCCAATCCATACACCTTTTAGATTCAATTCAGCGTCAAGCCGTAGAATATCGGCGCGTTTTCCGGCTTCTAAGGTACCGATGGAACGCTCCATTCCAATGGACATTGCCGGAGTAAGGCTTGCAGCGCGGGAGGCCTCTTCTAAGCTGAGACCTATTTCTTGTATGAGATAACGGAAGCCACGGATCATCGTAAGCGTACTACCCGCCAAAGCAGCAGGGTTATCTTTAAGTGTAGCGATACCATCTTGAACCAGCACAGGTAAATCACCGATCGTATATTCACCATCATTAAGTCCGGTTGCAGACATGGCATCTGTAATTAATAACAAATTATTATCTTTTTTTAGATTAGCCAATAGAGAAATGGCTGCAGGATGAACATGTATGCCATCGGCGATAATCTCCGCACGTATGCGCTTATCGAATAGGATAGCACCAGCAGCTCCAGGCTTGCGGTGATGTAGTGGTGTCATCGCATTAAACATATGCACGGCTTGATTTAATCCGGCATCTGCCGCAGCAATGACCTCTTCAAAGGAGGCATCAGTGTGACCGAGAGCAGCGGTAATCCCATGCTTGCGCAGCCAGAGGATAGCCTCTAGTGCACCTTCTCGTTCCGGAGCCAATGTGACTTGCCGGATCATACCCGGATAATCATTCTCCCATTGTTCCAGCCACTCAATATTAGCCAGAACAATATGCTCGGGATTCTGAGCGCCGGACCATTTCGGGCTGATGAACGGTCCTTCTAAATGCATGCCCGCGATTTGTGTGTATGGCATCTCAGTGGTCCGATATGCATTTATTTCAGTAAATACTTGGTCAATGGCTGGCTTAGAGGCGGTCATAGTCGTAGCCAGCATGGTAGTTGTTCCCTGGGAGCTGTGAAACTTAGTGATGGTATTTAAAGATTCAGCATCACTATACATAAAGTCGTGGCCAGCCCCACCATGTACATGCACATCTACAAATCCAGGGATGAGCAGGTCTTCCGGAGCTTGACCATCAGCTGACCAGTGCGCGTAAGCCTCTGGAAGCCATGTTGCCTCACCGGCATAATGAATTTGCTCACCCGATACGGCAATCACGCCATGCTCAATTAATCCTTTGGAAGTCAGGACCTTACCAAACAGTAATTTTCCTTGTTCTTTATTTATTTCAGCCATTTTCCTGCTCCTTCATCTACAAGGACGATTACATTCGGATGGCTCTGTAGTAGAGATGCAGGGCATTGAGTAGTAATCGGACCTTCAACGGCATTACGGATAGCTTCAGCTTTGCCAGCACCGCGTACTAACAAAAGAATTTGGCGTGCTTTCAGAATTCCGCCGATGCCCATGGTTATCGCTTGCCGTGGTACATCGTCTAATGAGTCGAAGAATCTGGCATTAGCTTCCCGTGTGTCTTCAAGCAAATCAACGACATGGGTTTTGCTGCTCAGATTGACATCTGGTTCATTGAACCCGATATGGCCGTTACTTCCAATCCCGAGGATCTGCAAGTCAACCGGTCCGTTCTCTTCCAGCATTTTGTCGTAAGCAAGGCATTCTGCTTCCATATCTGCTGCATTGCCGTTAGGGATATGTGTCTGTCCTGGGTCAATATCAATATGATTGAATAATTGCTCGTTCATGAAGCTGCGATAGCTCTGCGGGTGATCGACAGGCAATCCGATATACTCATCAAGATTGAAGGAAGTGGCTTTCGAGAAGCTTACAAGTCCCTTTTGGTGCATTTCAACCAATTTGGCATAAACGCCAACCGGGGAACTTCCGGTCGCTAGTCCGAGCACCGCTTTAGGATTGCTTTGAAGCAGGCTGGCGATAAGATTCGCACCTGTTTGTACAAAATCTTCATCACTATTGAACTTAAGAATATTCATTAAGATTGACCTCCTCGTTTGTTTCGGTAATGTTGGACATTCAGATAAGATTGCTCCAGTCTAGGAATAAAATCCCCAAAACGGGTGCTGACCATTCCAGTAAACAAAATATCAATGATGTGTAGCTGGGCAATACGTGAGGCCATATCTCCTCGGCGCATTCCTTTTTCCAAGGAGGAGGAGAACAGTGGGATATCAGCCAGAGTAGCCAACGTGCTGCTGCCGTAAGAGGTTAGAGCAATAGTGCTTGCTCCGCTTGCTTTGGCACAGGTTAAGGCGTCAATGGTCTCTGGGGTTTCTCCGGAATACGATACTGCGAATACGACATCGCCTTCAGATAGTGAAGAGGCAGATGTAATCTGCATATGGGAATCAGCGAAAGCTGTGCAATTCACGCCAATGCGGATCAACTTTTGGTAGAAATCCTGAGCAACTATGGAGGACGTGGCCATTCCGTACAGATCCACTCGCCGTGCTTGACACAATAAATTAACGGCTGCCTGTAGTCGTTCCAGATCCAAAAGTGAAGTTGTATCTCGGATGGATGTCAGATGATTCATTTGCATCGCTTCCACAATAACGGAGAGTGGGTTACCTGCAACAATATCTTGATAAGAAGAACCGCCATCCTGAGGTGCTCCATCGCTATGAGCAATTTCAGCAGCCAGCTTCACCTTGAAATCTGGAAAGCCCTTGAAATGCAGAACCTTACAGAAACGTGTGATCGTAGCAGGACTAATACCGCATTGTTCCGCGAGTTCTGTAATTCCCATATGAACAATTTCACCTGGTGATGACAGAATCCGTTCCGCCAGCTTGCGCTCCATTTGAGAGAGCTTTGACTTTTCATGCTCAAGTGCATACAAAATTGGGGACATCAATCCACCTCGACTTCTAATGTAGCTTTTTAAAATTATTTTTAAAATTACTTCTTAAAAAAAGAAAATTATTTTCATACTCAGAATAAATCAAAAACTATCCGGATGCAAGGGGTAAAAATGAATACAAAAAGGATAATATGCGAGAATGATTAAACTCCTTAATATTTAAATAAAAACGGCCCACTCGCAGAAGACTGCGGAGTAGACCGATTCTGAACAACACCTGAGTTGTGTACTATACCGTAGAACGTTCAATAATGCGATATTCAAGCTTACGATGTACCGGATGTCCATCATTATTCTGGATCTTATCATAGATGATCCGAAAAGCTGTAGCGCCCATTTCGGGCAACTGGTTATCTATGGTGGTGAGACCTAAAGATCGTCCGATCGGCTGATCATCGAATCCTATGACCGCCAGATCCTCAGGAATACGGATACCATTCTTCCAAGCTTCGATGATTAGACCGGCTGCCACATGATCACCTGTTATAATCAGGGCATTAGGCCGCTTCTTCATTTTCAGCAATTCGTGCAGTACACGTCCACCATCCTCTTCATTCATACAATCATGTATCATCCATTCTTCATGAAAAGGCTGCCCTGTAGCGGCTAGAAAGTCACTAAAGGCAATTTGCCGGATGGAACTACTACTGCCATGCTGTCTGCCTTCACAGTAACCGATCTGTTGATACCCCTTATCACTCAAGTATTGCAGGCCGGAGCGAAAAGCGGAATAATGCTCGATATACACAGAAGAGAAGCGGCGTTCACCTCTATCTTGGCAGATGACTATCGGGCCATATGCTGTATATTCTTCAATGACTTCTGAACTCATTCTCGTAGATACAATTACCACGCCGTCAATTTCTTTGTTGCGTAGCATCTCCAGTACTTTGAGTTCTTCTTCATGACGATAATCGGTCTGGCACAGAATTAACCGGTATTGCGCTAGCAGCGCTTCTTGGGCTAAGCCTTCAATAATTACAGAGAAATAAAAAAGGTTGATATTAGGGATAATAACCGCAATGGCTTGGGTACGGCCGGTAATTAGATGCACGGCATTCATATTACGCGTGTAGTTTAATTTTTCAATCGTATTTAAGACAGCGGTTCGTTTAACTTCACTTACATAAGGATGATTATTAAGTACTCGCGAGACCGTTGTCACGGAAACACCAGCCATACGGGCGATTTCTTTTATATTAGCCATTCGAGATCAACAGCCTCCCTGGGTGCTTGTATAGTCTTTTTATTCTATCATATCGTCCGTAAATTACCTCCAAATAAAAAGCTTGCTATGGAATCCATTTCATAAATTAGACTGTAAATGCAAGGGATTACCGGACTAAACCGGCGTAACCTAACGGGCGTGACGGACCGGTACATCTAATTTCATTTCTAATGTAAAGCTCATAGGATCAGCTTCTTTTAAACGCTACGAAAAACGGTTGTCATCGTTAAAGGATGACAACCGTTTTTTTTCTTGTGGCTATGCAGTTCGTGAAGCTCTTGTCGCTCTATTACGGAACATCTCCCACACAATAAACGCAAGGACAAGCAACTGAGGAATCAAAGTTTCCCAAGTCGGATACATCCCGAGCCAGCCTATAGAAGGCAACCCATCTTGTACATGTGCGGGAAGTTTTCCTGCGACTTGAAGAGAATGAATGCTCTCTCCAAGAAAGCGGAACACTAAATAGTAAATAAGAAGTGTGGCTGTACGGAAGAAGGCGGCAATCGGTAATTTCGCACTAAAGGCAATAATTGCGTAACCTACAATCCCCAGAATCACTAGAGCACTACCGATCCCTAGTAGCAATTGAGACACTTTAATGGAAGGGGCCATCCCTACATAAAAAATAGTGGTTTCTGCCCCTTCACGTAAAATCGCAAGTGCTGCTACGGAGGACAATGACCATAGATTACCCTTGGCTAATGCTCCATCCACTTGCCGTCCAACATAGTTGTTCCAATTCGCAATATTTGATTTGCTATGCAGCCAGCGTCCAATCGTAAGCATCATAATGACGGCTACAAGACCCGTGATGCCTTCAATCATCTCACGTGCTCCACCAGATGCCGCGCGGGAAATAGTATAGGTGAGAACAACGGCTAATCCGATACTCGCTACAAGTCCTACAGCTGCGCCAGACCAAATCCATTTCTGTGCTTTTGCGTTGCCATCCCGCTTCAGGTAGGCAAGAAGGGCAGACAATACGAGGATTGCCTCCAATCCTTCACGCAGAAGAATTAACGCAGCATCCCAAGCGTTATAGGTTGTCTCACCAGCCAAAGGAGTTAGCTCATTGACCATATTATCCATGATCTTTAAGGCTTGATCTAGCTTAGGTGGATTAGAGAGCAGATAGCCAGTGACTGCTGCACTCTCGTTCTCGATATTGGTATATACCGCCGGAGAAGCGATCTGTACTTGTCCTTCAGCGGAAGGCCAAGCTACGATGAATTGCTCCATGATATTAGCCGCTTCGGCGCTATTGCCTGCTTTGGCGGTGGAAGAAGCTTTGCTCAGGTAGCTGATCAGTCCTTCTATTGATGCTGGCTTGCTGGAAGCATCCCCAGCATCAATTGCTTTGCCTTCACTGTAATCAGCAAGCAGCTGGTACAAGGCTTCGGCTTCTGATTTCGCCGACTCCTCGCGGAGCGGTTCTGCCTGCAGCGCGATGCGCAGCAGGCTTATCTTCGTCTCCAGCAAGCTGTAGACGGCGGAATTGTCAGCCCGGATGTTACGCTCTGCCGGCTTCCATCCGCTGACGATGTCGCGGTACGCTGCCGCTGCCGCGCTCCAGTCGGCGCTTCGCGCCGCATCCCGCGTGCGCTCCGCCGCGGGCAACAGCTTCGCCGCCGTCTCGCGGCCGGCGGCTCCAGTGTCACCGCCGTCCGTGCCGGAGGCGGCGGTGACATACGCGTCCACGCTTCTTGCGAGCGTGGACAGTGCGGCTTTGGCGGGCGCACCATCGCCCGCCGCAAGGGCCGCTGCCGCGTCTGCAAGCGCGGCGTCAACGGCGGCAGCCGGACCGGCGAGTGCCGGGTCCGGCGTGTTCGCGTTCGCGGTGCGCCACAGCGCAGCGAACGCTTCTACATCGGCGGCGGCCGCGTCCCAGCGGCTCTGGCCGGCTTCGACGAGCGCGCTGCCGACAGGCGGCAGCAGCTCGTCGACCGAGCCATTGCCCTCCGCCCCCGCCGCCGGGTTAGATAGCATCAGTATACATATGATGCTAAACAGAATCAGTACGGCTGCCTTCGATAGCAGCCGTTTATTCAGAGAGTACATCGGGATAATCCCCTTTCAATAATGGACAGGAACATTCGATTGGGCAACTTAGGGGCTGGCTTAGCCCAAGAGTGCTTCCCCGATGTAACCGCCTTTGCGGATACCTGGGAAGCAGGCAAATACCGCGCTGCCAGTGTGCGTCATATATTCGTTTAGCCGATCACTTTTCGAAAGGCGCTGCTGAATAGCAACAAATTGCTTCATTAAATCCCGTTGAAAGCTGATGAATAATAAGCCTGCATCGAGTTGACCTGTTGCGATATCTAATCCGCTGGAAATGGAGTAGGAGCGGCGCAGCATTTTGACTGTGCCGTCACCATGTGCTAAAGCAGAATGTGAATCCGGCGGGATGACGGGCTTCCCGGATGCATCAGCCGCTTTAAGATTCAGATCATCGAATTCATCCTTTGCACCGATAGGTGCTCCGTTATGACGATAACGGCCAAAGGTGGCTTCTTGATCGCTTAGAGAGGACCGGTCCCAGACCTCAATTCGGAAACGTACACGGCGAACTGCCATATAAGTTCCGCCGCTCATCCAAGAAGGACCGTCACTGCTGCTGTTCCAGACCACTTCGTTCATTTCTGCTTCATTCGTAGCATCTGGATTGCCCGTACCGTCTTTGAAACCCATAAGATTACGCGGCGTCGTTCCTTTAGGATCGGCTGTACCTGTGCGCTGGAAGCCTTCCTGAGTCCAACGGAGTACGGCTGTGCCACGAGCAATACGTGCCAGATTTCGGATGGCATGGAAGGCCACCTGCAGATCATCAGCACATGCTTGCACACAAATATCTCCACCACACCACTTAGGATCCAGGTTGTCTCCCGTAAATGCTGGAAGATCGGCTAATAGGGTTGGACGTTTGGAAGATAAACCGAATCTGTTATCAAAAAAAGAAGGTCCGACACCAAAGGTAAGCGTACAGCGTGAAGGGTTTAAACCATCCACTTCACCTGTGTCGGAGGGTGGGAGATTAGGATTGTCATTGACGTCACCAATGAGGCTGCCAGTAGTAAGAGAAGCTGCGGCTGTTGTCCATGCTTGCATTAGCTTTTTTACATCGGATAGCTTCGTTGTGGTGAGATCAAAGGCTGCGAAGTAAATAAAATTCTGCGCAGGGGTTAGAATGCCGGCTTGATGACTCCCGTAAAAAGGAATGGAATCAGCATCGGAGGCTACTGTTGGCTCAGCTACGGCATTGCGCGCAGCCATAATTCCGCCAACACCTCCGCCTCCTAATAGTAGTCCAAGGCTAGTGGCGCCAGTAAGCCGCAGCATATCGCGGCGGCTTAGTTTTTTATCTAATACAAGACTGCTCTTGGATTCTTCATTGATAGGGGCACCCTCTGCATTCGCTGGTAAACCGGTAGATTTATTGTGTATATTCATGATGATCACACTCCTAGAATAGTTCCCATGTTGGACAATGGCTCAGCCAAGGCATCCAAATTCTGACTCAACTTACGCACATCTTCTTCCTTCAGCGCTTCATAGGAAACATATCCATCACCAGATTTGAAAGGAGCAAGCTCAGCTTGCAGGGCTGTGAACCGTTCGCCAATCGTTTTTTCCAGCTCAGCATCTTTTTTCGCCAGCTCCGGCTTTAACAGCTCGTAAATCTTTTGGGCGCCTTCGACATTAGCGACGAAATCATACAGATCTGTGTGGGAGTAACGTTCTTCCTCACCTGTTACTTTAGAAGAAGAAACCTCATTAAGCAGTTCTACAGCACCAGTAACGAGCAGATTGGCATCGATCTCTACGGTCTCTACTTTTGCACGCAGAAGCTGGGCATCTTTTAATAATTGGTCAGCAACTTCAGTCATATCTTTAGTTGTGTTATCCTGCCAGAGTGCCTTTTCGAGTTTGTGGAAGCCACGCCATTCAGCAGCATCTACGTCATTCTCACGGGCATCAATATTTGGATCCAAATCACCAAGTGCTTCTGCAATCGGCTCAATTCGCTCGTAATACATGCGGGCTGGCGCGTAAAGTGCCTTCGCATCCTCAATCTTTGCTTCTTTAACTGCGTTTGTAAAATTTTCCGTTTGCTTTACAAATTCATCACATTGCTCGATGACATATGTACGATATTGCTCAACAGCTGATGTAAAGTCGGCAGTGGTTGCTGCAGTAGTATCAGATGTATTCGTTGCCGTGGTGCTGTTAGCAGCAGCATTTGTAGAGTTATTGTTGCTAGTGTTGCTATTACTATTGTTGTTACTGGCACACCCGGTAAATAGTATGGAGGCTGCAAGTAAACCTGCAGGCACGGCATATGTGAATTTCATTGAATGAAGCACCCCTTTTTATGTGTAAATGATAATCGTTATCATTTATGCTGGATTTATCATAAGTCCGTATACATTTACTGTCAATATAAAAATGTGATATATTTCATAGTTATATTTTGCAATCGGGAAATAGCAGGTTAACACATCGTTTGATTCGATCATTTATTTGCGAGTAAAGCAGCAGCTATCGGACCTTATAGTCGCTATTGGCCTAAAAAATACCAAAGATTGCTCTCTTCCTTATAAATAGCTGCAGAGGAGTCCGAAGCTCTGCTTAAGGCGATAAATTTACTAATAACGCCATCTGGGTCCGTAACCCTCAGAAGGAGATGATGAATATACTGCTGAGGTGGGTAGTCAACGACCAACAACACAAAACAGCGATTCACCAATAATGGCTGAATCGCTGCTCTGTGTTCCTTACGATTTTTATAATTAACCGGACCGTCTCATTTATAGGGAAAAGCTACTTATTCGACAGCCCCATTCTGTGTCGCCTTTATATTATTGTTCATTATGGGATTCATGCTCCGCAGAGGGATGGTTTTTGAATACTTCTGCAGCTTCTTCAGCAGAAAATTCCGGTTCGAATTTACCGACTAGTGGCAATTTGTTTAATTTCGTAGTTTGTACCTCTGCCTTAGTAGGTTGATTATTTTTCGAGTTGCTCATACATACACCTCCTTTAATTAAGAAACAACAAGTTGTAGTTTGCCCTGCAAGGAGATGATTCTATCCAAGAGAATTTCAAGCTTTTGCAGGTGAATGTCTTCACTAAAGCGGTGTAATAAGCTTCGGATGGTTAAGCCCATTTTGTAGTTATGACAGCACCATTAACTTCATCAATACATAATATGTTTTGACTGTATCCCTTTACCTTGTTATACCAAACAAACCCAGGGCAAGGAGGGGTGACACCATTGAAGGGGAACGAACACCACAGCAAATTTCTGTTGACTCATCGTGAGCGCGAAGTTTTCGAGCTTCTCGTGCAGGACAAAACGACTCGTGATATCGCTGGCTTATTATTTATCAGCGAAAAAACAGTTCGGAACCACATCTCCAATGTAATGCAAAAATTAAACGTTAAAGGCCGTTCACAAGCGGTTGTCGAGCTGATCAAGCTTGGGGAGCTGAAAATATAGCTGGCCATGTCTTCGGAAGTGACGCGTTTAAGCCTTCTCCACCTTTAGGGGTGTGGGGAGGTTTTTTGTTTACTCACCAAAACAACTGAATAGTGTGTTAGGTCACAATCTAATTTTCATGAAATGATATATTTAAGCTATTAAGGTAATTCAGGAGGATCTGTTATGACCAGATATGAACAACAAAGGCGCTTTCTAAAATCTAATTTTAATGAATTTAAACATATAAAAACAGATAAGATCAAAGGACTTCCACAACCACCAATTGTTAAGCCCGTTGATTCGGAATCATCTCTAATTATTGATTTGCCAAAAGTCAGTAAAGACGTTGTGTGTAAAGAAAATATTTTTGATTGCATAGATCAAAGAAGAAGTACAAGGTTTTATTCTGCGGAAAATTTAAGTCTGGATGAGTTATCCTATTTATTATGGGCTACCCAAGGAATTACTGGTATGAGTAAGAACGGACTAACGCTGCGAACTGTACCATGCAGTGGGGCGACACACACTTTTGAAACCTATTTAATTATTATGCGGGTAGAAGGGATTCAACAAGGAATCTACAGATACCTTCCTGTCGAACATAAGCTATCATTTATGTTTGAATTAGCCGAAATTGAACAGAAGATTGATGCTATTACATTAGACCAGCCATTTGTCCCTAACTTTGCAAAAAAGGCTTCTGTACTGTTTGCATGGAGTACAACACCATATCGCTCCGAATGGAAGTATGATATTTCAGCTCACAAAAAAATCCTCATCGATGTTGGACATGTATGCCAGAACCTTTATTTATCCAGTGAATCTATCGGTGCAGGTGCTTGTGCCATTGGAATCTATGATCAAAAGCTGATTGATGAGATTTTAGAATTAGACGGTGAGGAAGAATTTATTATCTATCTTGGCGCAGTTGGGAAGAAACGAAAATAGCTACTCGTGAATAGACCACCATCAACACGCGTGAAAATATAGCTGGCCATGTCTTCGGAAGTGACGCGTTTAAGCCTTCTCCACCTCTAGGGGTGAGGGAAGGTTTTTTGTGTGTCCGGAATATTAAATTTGACTATATTTTATGGATTGACGGATATTGGGAATGGTTGTAAAATCACATTAAAGTATAAACCTTTAAACTTTTGAAATGGTTTTTATACTTTTGATAAAGATGAAACTAACAGTCAATGTTCTATTTCCAGTTAGAACGTAGTCGTGGCGAGATGAGTTAATCTTTTTTTATTTCCCTAAAAGTTATAACGATTAAACTATTGAACTTGGAGGCATAGAAGCTTAGATGAACATTCATGATGTAGCCAAAAAGTCGGGGCTCTCTGTAGTGACCGTATCCAGAGTGATTAACAATTCACCTTCTGTACGTGAAGGCAATAGGCGGAAAGTGCTGAGTGCTATGGAGGAATTAAATTATCAGCCCAATTCAGCGGCGCGGAGTCTCGTACGTGGCAAGACCGGAGTCATCGGTATGTCAATTACCAACTTTAACGACTCTTTCTATGACCGCGTGATTCGCGTGGTGAACCGGAAGCTGGCAGAACAAGGTTACTTCTTAGCTCTGTCCATAGCCGAGAATGAGGATGAAGGCGTTAACTTCCTGTTTCAGAAGGATCGCGTGGACGGAATTATCCTGTTGTCTCCGATTGAGGAGAAAGAATATGTGGAGGAGCTGAAAAGAAAAAACATTCCGTTTGTCTTGCTGGATAACCAGCTCCAGCATGAGGATGTTCCCAGTGTCGTCGTCGATAACTATCAAGGGGGGTATGAAGCTACCAAGCACTTGATTGGTCTTGGACACACCCAGATCGCCTATATCGGTGGCCCTTCGGTGTTCCTGAGTGTAGCGGAGCGCAAGCGGGGTTATGTACAGGCGCTGGATGAAGCGGGGCTAACGCCCTTCGGCACGGAATATTGCGGATTTACCGTAAGCAGCGGTTATGAGGTGGCCAAGAGATGGATTCGTGAAGATAAGCTGCCGACAGCCATTTTTTCCGGAGATGACTTTATTGCTCTGGGTGTTGTTCAAGCCCTGCGTGAGGAGGGAATTCTGGTACCTCAGGATATCTCAGTGGTTGGCTTTGATGATCAGCAGTTCGTAGGTGAATTTTATCCCCGATTGACGACAGTCAGACAGCCTGAGGCGCAAATGGGCAGCATTGGTGTTGATTTGCTGATGAAATTAATCAATGGGGAGGTGATGCCTGCTGTTGTAACGAAGCTCGCTCCTCAGCTTCTCGTGCGTGAATCCACCGCATCTGTAAGGTTAACCTAAATATTAGGAGTGAAACGAACTGTGAAGTACTTTTTGGGAGTCGATGCAGGGGGCAGCAAAACTTACGCAATGATTGCAAATGAACAGGGAGTGGTCATGGGTGTAGGCAAGGGAGGGAACGGGAATCATCAAAATAATCGTGAGCAGGCGGAGAATAGTTTGCAACAGGCTGTATCGGGAGCGATTATAGCGTCGGGGCTGATCAAGGATCAGATGGAGTATTCCTGGTTCGGTCTGGCTGGAGCGGACAGAGAATCCGATTTTCGAATTTTACGACCAATCATCAGCAGACTTGGCCTTCCCCGAACTGAGATTTCCTGCGATACCTGGATTGCTTTGCGATCAGGTACAGAGAGTAATTATGGGATCGTGCTGATCTGCGGCTCGGGAGTGAACAGCGCCGGTAAAAATCCACGAGGCGCTACCTACCAATGTGGCGGATTTGGCTATCGGTTCGGTGATTACGGCGGCGGCTATGATCTAAGTATTGAGGTATTCCGCAGCGTTCTTCGGGCGGATGAAGGAAGAGAGCAAGAGACTGTCTTAAGCGAACGCTTAATTCATTTGCTGGGCTATTCCAGTGTTTCGGAGTTAAGAGAGGATTACCTGGATCATTCCAGAGACTTGCCTCCCCATATTGCTGAGCTGCTGTTTCCAGCGGCAGATGAAGGGGACCAGGTTGCCATCGGACTGCTTACCAAGCAAGGGGATGAGCTGGGTTTGGCAGCGGTATCGACAATTCGCCGATTGGCTATGGAGGAGGACTCCTTCGACATCGTACTTGCAGGCAGCCTATTAACCAAGGGAGATCGCTCAGGCATCATCCGGCGGGCCATTGAACAGAGAGTGAAGCATTCGGCTCCAAATGGGACTTTAAGGATCCTAACCCGGGAGCCGGTTGTAGGCTCGGTCGTTCTGGCGATGGAAAGCTGCGGTATGCGTGTAAATCAGGAGGTTCTTGATCGTCTATCACTGGGTAAGGAGGGGCTATTATTATGAAGGAGACTTTGAAGCTTGTTGTCATCGGAGCGGGTTCATCGTATACGCCTGAGCTTATTGAAGGCATCATCATGCATCATAAAGAGCTTCCCGTCCGCGAAGTATGGCTGGTGGATATTGAGGCGGGAAGGGAGAAGCTGCATACGATTGCGGAACTAAGCAAGCGTATGATTGCTGAGTCTGGACTGCCGATTACCGTGGCCCAGACGCTTGAGCGGAGGGAGGCCATCGTCGGAGCAGACTTTATCTGCACTCAAATCCGGGTAGGCATGCTGGAAGCGCGAAAATGGGACGAATTAATTCCGCTTCAATACGATGTCATCGGTCAGGAGACGACGGGTCCTGGAGGGATGATGAAAGGCCTGCGGACCATTCCGGTTATTCTGGATATTTGCAAGGACATCGAGGAGCTAGCTCCGGATGCCTGGTTGCTGAATTTTACGAATCCGGCCGGTATGGTAACTGAAGCTGTTCACAAATATTCATCGGTAAAAAGCGTAGGCCTATGCAACTCACCGATCGGATTTCAAAAGTGGCTCTCTGAGTTCTTAGGACTTCCTATGGAGAAGATCTACGCGGAGTTTGTCGGCATCAACCATCTGCACTGGGTATCCGATATCGTAATTGACGGTAAAAGCAAGCTACAGGAGCTCATTGATTACCCCCAGAACTACAAGGCGAGTAATGTGCCGTTTGATTCCTGGGACCACCGGTTTCTGAATGCTTTGAAAGCCATCCCTTCTTATTACCTGAGCTATTACTACATGACGGACGCGATGCTTGCGGAACAGAAGGAATCAGCAGCAACGACCGGATCGCGCGCTGAGGTAGTGAAGAAGGTGGAGGAAGAGCTGTTTGAGCTGTACCGGAACGTAGAGCTAAAGGAGAAGCCAAAGCAGCTGGAGCAGCGTGGTGGAGCCTATTACTCGGAGGCGGCAGTGCTGCTGATGCGCTCCATTTATAATGATTCCCGCGATATCCAGACATTGAATGTAAGGAATAACGGAATGATTGACTTCTTACCGGACGATGCCTCCATTGAGGTGAACTGTGTGGTAACCAAACAAGGTCCACTGCCGATTCCAATGCGCAAAATTCCTCAGTCCGTCAAAGGCCTGCTGGCTGCGGTCAAGCAATACGAGAGCCTCACCATCGAGGCGGCTGTACACGGAGACCGGGATATAGCCCTGCAGGCTATGGTTCATCATCCGCTCGTGCCTTCGGTCACCGTAGCTGAACAGCTGCTGGATGAAATGCTGGAGAAGAACAAAGCGTTTTTGCCGTTGTTTCACTAGAATCGTCCAGAGGAGGAAAAACGGATGAACACGGCCGAGAAACCAAGTAGATGGAAGAAGTTCACCAGTCAATTGGATTTGCAGTCCATGGTTTGGCCGGGAATTATATTTGTATTCATTTTTAGCTACATTCCGATGTATGGCGTAGTTATGGCGTTCCAGCAATACGATATTTTTGGCGGCATTATGAAGAGTCCCTGGGTTGGATTTATGCATTTCAGAATGTTCTTCGAGGCACCGGAGTTCTGGAATGTGATGCGAAATACCATTGTGATTAGCTTGCTTAAATTGATTATCTCTTTTCCAGCACCGATTCTTCTTGCACTGATGCTGAATGAGATCGGTAATATGGGCTTTAAACGCGTTATCCAGACCGTCAGCTATTTACCGTATTTCCTGTCCTGGGTTATTGTATCCGGTTTTGTATTTTCGCTGTTATCTGTTGACAACGGAACGGTGAACTATGTGCTGGAGCGATTCAATCTGGTAGGGGAGCCAGTTAACTTCCTGGCATTACCCAAGTACTTCTGGTCTATTCTAGTAAGTGTAAATGTGTGGAAGGAGGTCGGATTTGGGAGCATTGTCTATCTGGCCGCGATTGCAGGTATTGATCCGACTTTATATGAAGCCGCTTCCATAGACGGGGCAAGCCGATTTAAGCAAATTCACTTGATTACACTCCCCAGCATTACCCCCATTATCATCATCTTTATGATTCTCGCCATCGGCAGTCTGCTTAGTGCGGGCTTCGAGGACATTTTGCTGCTGGCAACCAATCCAATCCTGCGACCCTACTCCGATGTTATCGACACCTATGTGTACCGTGTGGGGATATTAAATGCCAGATTTTCTTATGCGACAGCGGTAGGGCTTTTCAAAGCGGTGATCAGTGTCATTCTGCTGGTGATGGCCAACAAAATCGCCCGCCGGGCAGATGTTAGTCTCTGGTAGGTACTACTACTCATAGCGAATGCTTCCGATGCAAGTTTTATTGGGATGTATCGACTGTAAGTAATGCTCCATAAACCTTTTAGGAGAGGTGAACAATGAGACTAAGCCTAGGCGACAAAATCATGCAGCGGACTATTTATATCCTTTTGACGCTGCTGGCGCTACTTATGCTGTACCCATTTTGGAACGCGCTGGTCATTTCTTTTAATCTAGGGAGCGATACGGCGCTCGGCGGTGTAACCTTGTTACCGAGAGCATTTACCCTGGAAAATTATTATATTGTGTTTCAGGATCATCGCCTGCTGAATTCTTTTCTGATCACTATTCTTAGAACGCTCGGCGGCACGGCATTGTCCGTCTTCTTCACGGCCCTGTTAGCTTACGGAATGTCCAAGAAAACATTGCTTTTTCGAAAACAATATATGGTGTTCTTCATGATTACGATGTTCTTCAGTGGAGGGCTCATCCCTAGTTATTTACTAGTTCGCTCTTTGGGTATGCTGGACACCTTTTGGGTTCTGATTATCCCCGGCATCATCAGCGTCTGGAACATGATTGTCATCCGCACCTTCTTCAACGCTTTGCCGGAGGGGTTGGAGGAATCGGCCAAAATCGATGGTTGCAGTAACTACGGCATTTTCTTCCGAATCGTTATTCCCGTCTCCGGTCCGGTGCTGGCCACGATTGCTTTATTTACTGCGGTTGGTTACTGGAACGACTGGTTTACGGGAGCGATCTATATTACGAAGGACGAACTGCTTCCTATACAGACTCTGCTGCGGCAGGTTATGAACTCCAACATTATGACCCAAATTGGCTCATCGAATGCTATCGCGCTGGATCATATGAACCGAAATCGGACGATTACCACGAAGTCACTGACTATGGCTACGATGATGATCGCTACTATTCCGATTATCCTGACGTACCCTTTTCTCCAAAAGTACTTTGTTAAGGGCGTAATGATCGGTTCATTGAAAGAATAGCAGTCTCCATATTATGTAGAAAGAAGGGAAAAGAATGGGCAATCGTATGAAATGGGTATCGCTTCTGCTGACTTCGCTGGTGCTTCTTCTCACTGCCTGTAGCGGAGGGGGGAATTCTAACACTTCACCAAACACAAGCGAGAAAAATCTGAATACCGAGGTCGCCACTGATGACGGCAGCGGGATCAAGCCCGTCACCTTCAGCTTCTATGGAAATTACGACTGGCTTACGACATCACCATGGGGGGATAATGAGGCGACAAAATGGATTCAGGAGAACCGTAAGGTTACAGTTGAACCGATACAATCCGGAGGAGCGGCCGGAGAAAAGCTCAACACGATGATCGTCGGCGGTGATTTACCGGATGTCATCTTTACTGACCGGGGATCCTCAGTGGAACGGCTGGTGCAGGCAGGGCAACTCGTTGCGCTGGATGATTACTATGACAAGTATCCAAACTTCAAGAAATATGTGAAGGAATCCACCCTGAATTTGCTCCGTTCAGATGACGGGAAAATCTATCAAATCCCGAACTGGTATACATCCGGGCAATTCGGCAACGGCGGATGGATGGTGAATAAAGAAATTTATAACGAACTCGGCAGACCGGCACTGGAGACCTTTGATGATTTGTATCAATATTTGCTCATGGTGCAAGAAAAGTATCCGGATGTAGTACCTCTGGAGGTTGGTGAGAAGGGGGCAGGTCTGGAAATTATGTATGGCGGTTTTAGGGAGAACTCCACCAGTAAGTTCATTTCACTCATGGGACATCCGGACGGCGACAAGCTGTCATCTATCTTGGACGATCCCGCTTATGAGGAGATGGTGCTGTATATCAATAAGCTATATCGTGAACGGCTGATTACGCAGGATGCACTGCAGCAAACCCAAGATGCGGTCAAAGAAAAGGTCAATACCAGCCGGGTAGCGGTCATGGTCGAATCCAATATCACTACGTATGGCGCTGAGGGACACCGGGCACTGACAGCGAGCAATCCGGACAGCGGTTATGAAATTATTTGGCCGATTCATAAAGCCGGGCTAGACAAAACGAAAGTGTTTGTAAGCGGTTTCGAGACGCTGGGTTGGAACGTCAATGTCATTACGAAAAAGGCCGAGGATCCGGAGGCCATCTTCGCTTACTTTGACTGGATCACGGGTCCGGAGGGTCAGAAGGTACTTTTCTTCGGTCCTAAAGGTTTGTACTGGGATGAGGAGGACGCGGACGGAGCACCAATTCCGAACGAGAAATACAAGACGACTCCTGCTAACGAGCGTACGGAAACGATGAGAAAATTCGAAGACTTTAACTGGGCGGGAAATACAACCTTTATTGATACAGCGAAAATGAGCCTCGAGGCGCTGCTTTCCGCGAACCAGAAATCATGGGAGACAGTGGCGCAGTCCACGGTGACCTGGAAAACCGCGCTGGACATTACGGAATTTGTGAATACCGATCCGCTTCCGGATACGGAGATAGGCATCATCGCACAGAATGTCGGGGATATTTATACCCTTGCTTACGCCCAGATGGTCCAGGCGAAGTCGGATGAAGAGGTATTGTCGGCACTGGAAACAGCCAAAAAGAACACCCGAAAAGCGGGGCTGGATAAGCTGCTGGAATTTAGAACCGAAAAATGGCAGGAGAATGTCAAGAAAATCAACGTGACGAAATAATTCTTGTTTAAAGGTTAAATAAGACTATTAAAAAATATAGTATATTTCTCGTTTAAACGCTTACCGTCCTTGGAAGGACGCTAAAGGCGATTATACTTGTGGAGGCGAGATTATGGCATTTGCGTTGAGATCGAGGTTCATAGCAGTGTTAAGCTTTGTGTTGGTTTCTTCGATAGCGGGTGGTTCCGTTCCGGTTATGGCCGTGGAGGAGACGAATCCCCCTTTCGAAACGGAAGTTATTGTACGGACCGTAAACCAGTTTAAGAACACGGTGGATGTCCAGAATTTCATCCAGCTGTCCACAAGCTACGGTGTCGATGTCATCAGCATGAACGTGAAGCAGGATGAAGATGATGAGGTTCCGTCCGGAAGTGTATTTTATCAGAGTGATATTGCTCCGATTGCCCAAGGCTATCAGAATTTCGATGCCCTGCAGGCTGTTATTACGGCAGCCCATGCTGCAGGAATCAAGGTTCATGCCTGGATTCCCCAGTTCCATGATCAGCAGGCCTTCCTGGCTCACGATGAATGGCAGATGCAGGCGCTGGTTAATGGGGTTCAGATTCCGTTTACAGGTTCTAACGGCAACGAATACTTCGTTAATCCGATTCACCATGAAGTGCAGCAGTATGAGCGTTCCATCATTCAGGAAGTGATCGAGAATTATGATGTTGACGGTGTTGTGCTAGACTGGATTCGCTTCGACAATTACAACATGGACGTCAGTGATTACACGGTTGCGAAGTATCAGGCTCAGTTCGGGTATTCACCGCTCAGCATTGACTTCGAGACGGACTCACCTCAGCGTGAGCAGTGGAATGAATGGAGGACCGATCAAATTGGACAGTATGTGGGCGATATCCGTCAGGATATCACCCAGTCCTCGAAGCCGGATGTGCAGCTCGGCGTGTATATTTTGCCGCCAGAATTCATTGAGGTTGGACAGAATGTAGCCAAATTTAAGGATGATATCGACTTTGTTGCACCGATGGCGTACTTTGATGACTGGGAGTTCAACAGTGATTGGGTATACAGCACTTCCTACGGAATCCTGAAGGATACGAGCGACCGGATCAGCGGCAGTGACGTGGAGATTGTAGCCACACTGGATAATGACTGGACTGATGATCAATATCAGGAGATTTACAAGGGAATCCGCGAGAATTATCCGGGGGTTAAGCGCCTGTCGTTCTTTGCTTACGGGGCCTGGCCAGAAGATGAGTTGGCCAATATCAAGGAACGTGAAACCTGGCCGACGCCAGGCTGGACGCCTCCGGTAGAACAAGACTATCCGGCACAATTACCAGCAGGCTGGAAGGCTCGAAATATCGGTTCCATGCCGGGGAACGTTACCTACAATTCATCCAATAAGCAATTTACACTCAGCAGCAGCTCTACGGATATTTGGGGAAATGGAGATCAACTGAATTATATATACCAATCTGTGAGCGGCAATGCGGAGATTATTGTTAAAGTGCATTCCACTAGCCGATTGGACGGCTGGGCCAAGGCCGGCATTATGATTCGGGAGTCGCTGGGTCATAATTCGAAGCACGCAGATATGATGCTTACCCCCGAGAATGGGGCAACCTTCCAGTATCGTGTTGATACCGCGGGCAATATGGCCGACCATACTGCGGCTGCCTCGGCTCCAAGATGGCTAAAGCTGACCAGAAGTGGGAATACCTTCAAAGGGGCTATTTCGACGAACGGGAATAACTGGCAAACAGTCGGAACTGTTCAGATTCCGATGAATCACAAGGTGTATATTGGCATAGCGCTCAGCAATCCGGGTAATGATTCGAGGAATAAGGCCGTGTTTGGAAATGTGAAGATTACGGATTAAGTCTAATACAATTACAACTATACATCATCATTCGCTTTATTTTCTAAGGGCAAAGCAAAGATATCAGAGGCTTGATTTGTATTTAGACCGCCTGGAAAGCAGCCGAAGCCTGGGGATTTGCTGTCAGGGAGGGAAAGAACGGATACCGGCTGACTTTGGAATCTGAGGATGTAATATAATCGGCAGAACACAGTGCAAAGAAGATTGGGTTAGAAGACATTCATCTCCGAAATACGGGTGAATGTCTTCTTTCTTTGCTCATAGTGTTCTGAAAATGTCATTTATCGTGTAATACAAAGCATTAAGTTCTTCCATATAAACTGTTTTTATTTTGGTTTTATCAGGATTGTCACTTATCATTTCCATAAAGATATCCGGATCATTAATGATACCATTAAGACTTGCGCGCTTTAACAATTCTGCATCGGAAATATCATCCTTAAACGATAGTCTTAAGATTTCCATAGTGTCGTTTACTATACCTTTAAAATTCTCTTCTTCCCCAAAGAAAGTTGCAATCTTATTCAAAAAGTCTGCATATTTATCTGGTATTTTTGAATTTTCTGAAAAAAATATCATTTTTATCTTCTCCCTATATTAATCGAATTTTAAATAGTTTTAAGTAATTGGCCAGTCTGAAATCATCTAATTATAGTCAGGAACATTATAATTGGATTTGGAACAATTGGCGGTTAAAAATGATACAGTAGTACTGTTTACACAGATTAAGTGAGTATGATATATCGGAAATTCTAACTTGTTTCATAGAGTTAAGTTATAGTTGACCAATTCGAAAGCGGCGGAGGCTGGGAATGCTAAAGACAGTATCAGTTATTTTTAATGAGCGACCAAAAAGGTGGGGATTAAGAGGGGATCCATATCTTTGGGATGAGCTAGAGAGGTACTTTCAGGAAGTGACTTATCCATGTACAGGTGAGGAGTTTGCAGAGATATTCAAATACGCATTTGAGGAATTAACAGGAAGTAGCTTAGGTGATTTAGATAAACGAATCTATTGTGAGAAATACAGTCATGGTGGTATGTCCAGTGGGCATGTTTGTCTGGAGTTTTGGATTGAAGTAGCGATTCCAATGCTAATTGAACGATTGGAGGGATTAGCAATTTAAATTGGTAAACAATCGGATGCATTTCACCTCCCCCCCACCACCAATGTAATGCAAAAACTAAACGTTAAAGGCCGTTCACAGATGGTTATGGAGCTGAAAATATAGCTGCCGTGCCTTCGGAAGTGACGCGTTTAAGCCTTCTTCACCTTTAGGGGTGTGGGAAGGCTTTTTTTGTTGTTTGCGTATTTGCTAAAATAACATTCAATTGATAATCATTCTCAATATATATATAATTAATCCAAAGTAAGGGGAAGCAGGGATGAGCATGGAGCGTATCAATGGTCTGAATGAAGAGGAAACGATTGATGCCCATAAGACGCTTAGATGCGAAGGGTTTAATCTTACTTACCAGCTGGATGGGAGCCACTTTGAGATAAAACCACCGGTAGAACTAGGGGAAGGCAGCTGCCGGAGCCTGCTTACTCAGCGTTATCTTCAGATGACGGATTTTGATCTCCAATTTAATCGGGATATCGAAGCGAAGGGCGAGTTTAGAACACCTCGTACGGAGCTGATATTCTGTATGGGACATGGAATTGAATGGGGGACCTCGCTGAAGCAGGACTATTTTGCCATAGATACAGGAGAAAGTGTGCTGCTTCACGGCGGAGTAAGAAATGAGAATTGCACGTACCTCAGCGGAGCGGGTTACCGATTCCTAAGCATAGATATGAGTCCGGCACAATTTGAGCGGATGACCAGCGGACTGACCGAGGATACACGGCTCCAAGCCGGAGGAGGAGCTGGGTTGTTTTTTTGCAAAAACGGTATCACACCATCTATCCGACTCATTCTGTCACAAATTGCGGATTGTTCTTATAGTCAGGGTATGCGGGAACTCTATCTGGAGGGGAAAATGCTGGAGCTAATGGCTGTCTATCTCAATGAATCTTTATATGAAGCTGATCGGATTTCCCACTCAGTCAAGCTATCTAGAGATGATATGGAGAGCCTGCGACTAGCCAAGGAAATTCTGCAACGTGATTATTTACATCCACCGACGCTAGCTGGGCTCTCTCGCATTATTTGCCTCAATGAGTTCAAATTGAAGAAGGGCTTTAAGGAAATGTTCGGTTATACTGTCCATGCCTATGTGATCGAACAACGGATGCAAAGGGCGCAGCAGCTGTTGGAACAAGGACATATGACTGTAAGTGAAGCAGCTTCCAGGGTCGGATACGGGAATGTCAGCCATTTCTCCGCAGCTTTTCGTAAAAAGTTTGGTGTGCGTCCCGGAGAATATTTGATCAGCAGCAGACAGCGTTCTGCAGGAACTTGGATGTAAGCGTGTATCGAAATAGATGCTCCTGATTTGATTAATTATAATCCCGGAAGCGGTAGCAACCGTGAACAGCGTTTTTATACACTAGTGCACAGAGAATCATTCTCAGTGCACTTTTTTTGTGCGTAATTATCAAGAGTGGGGGAACAGCTGTGAGTAAAACCAAAACTGGCATGTCGAGACTGCTAGAGATTGCCGGAGAGAAGCGGGGCCTGCTGATCCTGTCTGGCGTATTGTCATCTGTCAGCGCCGTGTTAATGCTGGTACCATTTTTGTCTGTTTATTTCATCTTGGCCGAGCTGCTCCGTCATGCTTCATCACCTGGACAGGTTGACAGTGATGCAATGATCCGCTGGGGATGGATTGCACTCGGAGGTTTGATCGGAGGTCTGGTGACCTCGTATTGCGGTATTATGTGCTCGCATATTGCGGCTTTTCGTATTCAGTATAATCTGCGTGTGCGAATGACCGAGCATTTGGGCAGACTGCCGCTCGGCTTCCTGAATGGAACTTCGACCGGCGCAGTGAAGAAGACGCTGGAACAGAATGTCGACAAGGTGGAAAATTTCGTAGCGCATCAGCTCCCTGATCTGGTCAGCGCGCTGGCGTCTACGGTGCTGATGATTGTGGCGATGTTCTGGCTGAGTCCGCCATTAGCTGTTGCCTGCCTTCTACCGATCCTCATAGGAATGGTTGTGCAGTCAGCACTTATGATGAGCGGTAAAGGAAAAACCAGCGTGAAGCAGTATCATGATTCTTTGGAGCAGATCAATGCTTCGGCAGTGCAGTATGTGCGGGGGATGCCTGCGGTGAAGGTGTTCGGGCAGACGGTGCATTCCTTCAGAAAGTTCTACAGTGATATGACCAGATACCGTGATTATTGTCTGGAGTTTACGGATCGTTATCAATCAGGCTATGTCCTGTTCAAAACATTACTAGCCTCCTCATTTACCTTTATTTTACCGGTGGGTGTCTATATGCTAAGCGGCCAGCCGGATTCCATGTCCTTTGCGCTTGTGCTGCTGTTCTTTCTAATTATGGCACCTGGCGTATCCTCTCCGCTCTATAAGCTGCTTATGCTGGCTTCGAGCACTCGGGATATCGGCGAAGGCGTAGAGCGGATGGATCGTCTTTTGGCACAGCAGCCTGTACCAGAGATAATAATGCCGCTGTCACCGCATGCTTTCGACGTGGAATTTACGGACGTAACTTTCTCCTACAGTGAAGAAGAGGGGGCTACGGCTGCGCTCAGCGAGGTTTCTTTCCGGGCAGAACAAGGGAAGGTTACAGCGCTGGTTGGACCGTCAGGTTCAGGAAAATCGACGGTGGCCAGCTTGGTGCCGCGGTTCTGGGACCCGCAAGAGGGTGCTATCCGTATCGGTGGAGTAGATATCCGCTATATGGCGATTCATGAACTGATGAACACAGTTGCTTTTGTATTTCAGGAGACCTTCCTGTTCTATGACACTTTGTATGAAAATATTGCCGTCGGCAAACCGGAAGCCACGCTGGATGAAGTACAGGCTGCAGCAAGAGCTGCACAATGCGACGAGTTCATCTCTCGGCTTCCGCAGGGATACGATACGTTAATCGGTGAAGGTGGCGTCTATCTCTCCGGCGGTGAGGAGCAACGAATTGCGGTAGCTCGAGCCATCCTCAAAAATGCTCCGGTACTTGTACTCGACGAAGCGACTGCTTTTGCCGACCCGGAAAATGAGCATCACATGCAGTTGGCACTAACGGAGCTTATGCGCGGCAAGACGGTTATTGTCATTGCCCACCGTCTGTCCTCTATTCGTGAAGCTGCCCAAATATTGGTACTGCGTGACGGGCAAATCGTGGAGCGCGGAGATCACGATAGTTTGATTGATCTCGACGGACTTTACACAAAAATGTGGCATGTCTACAGTGGCACCGGAGATTGGCATATGGAAAAGGGAGGGGAACAGCTATGAAGGTATTGCACAATATTACTGCTGGCAAACCGCAGCAGCTGCTGAAGCCCGTGTTGTTTTCCTTCCTGGCTAACATAGTCAGTGTGCTTCCGTTTGCGCTTGTCATTGAGGCGGTGCGGTTAATTTTTGCTCCTTATATTACGGTGGGTGCAGAGCTTCAGATAGAACGGCTTTGGTGGATTTGCGCGGGTCTAGTTGCTGTCATGGTACTGATGTTCCTGAGCGAGATTCCCGCTTACCGCACTGCATACCGCGGGGCTTACAATGTTGCGGCGCAGGGACGGGCGGAATTAGCAGAGCATCTGCGTAAGCTTCCGTTAGGCTACCTGACTCGCCGTGACCCCGGCGATCTGGCCAATATGATGATGGGAGATTTCACGCTGGTTGAGACAGGGATTTCACATCTGCTGCCACAGCTTGCAGGGGCTTTTGTGCTGCCGATATTCGCACTTGCGGGTTTACTGTTCCTCGACTGGCGGATGGCCATTTCCATGTTTGTGGCGCTGCCGGTTGCCCTCCTAATTATGTACCTGTCAGGCAGACTGCGGCGGAGACTCGGAGCGGATCATATGAAGGCCAAATTGAACGCTGCGAACAGGCTACAGGAATATTTGAATGGTATTCGGGTGATGAAGGCCTACAACCTGACGGGAGAACGATTTGTCCGTCTGGATAGCTCTTTTAGAACTTTGATGAAGGAAAGTGTGAAGCTTGAAGGGATATTCGGACCGGTCATTCTAACGGCTATGGCTCTTCTTCGTGCGGGTCTGACATTAATGGTATACGTTGGTGTTCATCTATTGTTAGGCGGGGAGCTCGGTATTCTGCAGCTGGCGGTATTCCTTATTGTCGGCACACGCATCTATGATCCACTGACGACGGCGCTCGCCAACTATGCCGAATTCCGTTACAACGAACAAGCTGGTGAACGCATCGTAGACCTGCTTCGCCAGCCGGTAATGACGGGTACTACAGCTCCACTTCCCGAGAGCAGTACCATTCGCTTTGACAATGTTACCTTCGGTTATGGAGGTGAGCCTGTTCTCAAACAATTAAGCATAGAGATGCCGCAAGGCTCACTGACCGCGATCGTGGGTCCCTCCGGCAGTGGGAAGAGTACAGTGCTGCGTCTGATCTCGCGTTTCTATGATCCTGACGAAGGAAGTGTTCTGCTAGGCGGACGCAATATTAAAGATATTGATCCAGAACATTTGCTAGGGTCTGTGTCGGTTGTGTTTCAGGATGTGTACCTGTTCCAAGATACTATTGGAAACAACATTGCCTTTGGGCGGCCGGGCGCGTCGCAACAGGATATTCAACAAGCAGCAGAAATGGCCCGCTGCCATGATTTTATTATGAAATTGCCTCTTGGTTATAACACGCCGGTAGGGGAGGGTGGCAGTACGCTTTCTGGAGGGGAGAAGCAGCGGATCTCCATTGCTCGCGCGATTCTTAAGAACGCTCCAATTGTATTACTAGATGAAGCTACTGCATCGCTGGACCCGCAGAATGAGGCTGAAATCCAGAAGGGAATAGATGCGCTGATTACGGGCAGAACCGTTATTGTGATCGCCCATAGGCTGAAAACCATACGCGGGGCAGACAACATTATTGTGCTGGAAGACGGCCGACTGGTTGAGCAGGGACGGCATGAAGCCTTACTACTACGCGGCGGATTGTACGACCGTCTCTGGAAGCTGCAGCAGCAATCCGTTGGATTCCGCATCACATCATAAGACAGGCCAATTACACTTTTAGGAGGACAAACGCATGGCTATCACAAAGGATGAATCCAACTGGCCGATTATTACCCTAAGTCTGGGATTGAATTTTGATCAGGAGACGGTAGAGGAATATATCGCTTATTGGGAAGAACTGCTCTCCCGCCGATCCCCCTTTGGTCTGATCTTGCTGCATTCCTCAGAGAAGAACGCACGTCCGGAGCGTGCAGTCACACAGTCGTATATGAACTGGTGCAAGCGGAGCAAACATGAAATTGCTCAATATTGCTCAGGCATCGCGGTTGTTATTCAGAACGCTAATTTGCTCGTTCTCTACAAGCCGGTTACGGCAGTGTCTACTAAAAGAACCTACGGTTGTCCCGGAGGCGCCTTCGCGAAAGAGGCTGAGGCTGTAAGATGGCTGGAGGAACTACTGGCTCAAGTAACATCGGGTGCGAAAATTTAATATAGCCGGCTATGTCATCTTCGAAGCGGCAAGTTTAAGCTCTCTTCACCCTTTAGGGTGGAGAGGGCTTTTTCAACGAGTTACATTAATTTCCTCTATGCTAAGCGTCCGGGGGCCTCAGATTTGATCTATTAAAATGGGTTTGACTAGTCACCTATCATTTGACAATGATAATGGTTATCGTTTACGATTTTGGCTTGTATAGGGATTTGCAACTGCAAAGGATTAGCATGCTATTGGACTTGGGAGGATTAACAGTGAATTGGGAAGAATATATCCAGATATGGGACACTTCATGGATTCAACTGGTGGATATTCGCCAACATGTGATCCGTAGACAGAGTAAGCAGCAACATTTACTCCCAGCTAGTAGTTTTATATTTGTCGTGCGAGGGCAAGGTGCGGTCTGGTTGGATGGTGATCGGTATCAATTAGAACGATTCTTTGTCTTACATGCGGGAAAAGGAAGTAACATCAGGTTCGAGGTTGGACATGAGGATGTCACATACTATTACGTTTTATATAGAGGTACTATTTCTACTAAGGCTAGTAAATCAATATTGAAATCCTATCATATAAATAACCCTTTTCAACTGCAATATGCATGTAAACCTATTTCTCCGGTTGTGTTATATCGTCATATGGAATCAATGTATGAGGAATGGAATCGCAGACCGGCTATGGAACGGTTCCAAGCGAAAATCCAGTTCTATCAGTTCGTATATACACTTGTACAGCAGTTACAGCTTCAGGGAGTTGCCCCTAAAGAAACAGATTTAGTGGAACAGATCATTCAATACATTCACAAACATTATTATGAGCCTATTTCACTTGAATCTATGGCAGAAGTATGGAACTATAGCATTCAATACTTATCGAGGCAGTTCAAACGCCGGACAGGGAGAAGTCCCATTGAATATGTAATTCAGACGAGAATGGCTAAAGCGAAGGAGTTACTGATTCAAACCGATGCCACCGTACAGGAGATTGCTGTAAACGTAGGTTATAGTGATGTCTTTTATTTTACCCGTCTGTTTAAGAAGCAGGTTGGGACGACGCCAGTTCAATACAAAAACAAGGTGAAGACAGGTTTGATCGTTTCAGATAGTCCATGGCAAGAGTTCTTATCCTCCATGGGCAAATATTCTCCTGCTTGTTATATTGATCATGATAATCATTATCAATTGAGACTTGAAGGGGATAAACAGATGTTAAAGGGGATCGAGACGAAAAAAGGATTAATGCTAATGCTTGTGCTTACACTGTTACTTGCAGCTTGCGGAAATGGGAACACTAGCCGTAATAGCAATCCGGGAGCAGAACCGACACAGAGTACACCTTCCAATCAGGCCGTTGAAAAAACGGGTTTACGGAAAATAGCAACGGTCATGGGGGATGTTAATGTTCCAGCCAATCCCCAACGTGT
This sequence comes from Paenibacillus etheri, assembly GCF_001012825.1. Lineage (GTDB taxonomy): Bacteria > Bacillota > Bacilli > Paenibacillales > Paenibacillaceae > Paenibacillus_AQ > Paenibacillus_AQ etheri. The sequence goes on along the minus strand of NZ_LCZJ02000033.1, from coordinate 428,729 downwards.
TGTAGTTGATTGGGATTTGGGGCCAGTCTTAGCAGTTGGGGTAATACCGGTTGGAGCATCGAATACACAGCTGGAGTATTCTCAGTTTCTCAAACCTTTCTTAGATGAGACGGTACAAGACATAGGGGCAGAAGGAAGTATTTCTTTTGAAAAAGTTTTAGAGTTAGCGCCAGACGTCATTATCACATGGAATAAAGATGCCTATAGCAACTATTCTAAGATCGCACCGACCGTATTATTTGATACAAGCAAATACGCAACGATTCAAGAAGAGATTACAGCTATGGGAGAAATTCTTGATCGAGAAGAAGAGGCTAAACATTTTGTGGCAGATTTCGAAAAACGAAAAATAGCTGCCCGCGATAAAATTAAAAATGCAATTGCAAATGATGCAACTATTTCAATCGTAGATTATATCACAGTAGAGAAATTTTTAATGGTCATTGGTAATTTGGGTGAGAGAGGCGGCAGAGCTACTTACGATATTTTGGGTATGAAACCCACTCCAAAAGTTCAAAGTGAAATCATTGATAAGGAAATGAGCCGTGTTGAAGTTTCTTGGGAAACGGTAAATGATTATGTAGGTGACTATGTCATTGTCCTTACAGTGAAGGACAAAGCACCACCTAAGTTACCATCCACATGGAAGATGTTGGATGCAGTCAAAAACAATCGAGTGATTGAGATTGATATGGAGAAATATTTTGCAGCAGATTCATACTCCTCCTTGTTACAAGCGGAAGATATTGCGGACAAAATATCGAAGCTGGCTTCATCCAAATGACTTTATTGAATTGAATCTACCTGAAGTCATTAAAATCAAAAGACGAAGCCAATTATGGAGGCCACTGAAAAAGTTCTTTCTAGATCATACATTTAAGGAGTCAGTCGTAACTACGGAGAATATTTGGACTTCCGGCCGCTGTTGTCTCCAG
>NZ_LCZJ02000033.1:274138-427784 GCF_001012825.1 Paenibacillus etheri | reverse complement strand
ACGCCGACAGCAACGCCGACGCCGACAGCAACGCCGACGCCGACAGCAACGCCGACGCCGACAGCAACGCCGACGCCGACAGCAACACCGACGCCGACAGCAACGCCGATGCCGACGACAACACCAACGTCGACGACAACACCGACGCCGACAACAACACCAACATCGACGACAACACCGACGCCGACAACAACACCAACGTCGACGCCGACGGAAACACCGACGGAAACACCTGTGTCGACAGTAACACCAACGTCGACGCCATACAATCCAACGATTCCTGTGTCGACGCCGACGTCAATACCGGGAGTAATCGTTACGGCTACTCCATCCGCAACACCTGTGGTGGCGACACCAACAGCAACACCAACTATCACATCGGTGCCAACTAGTACGCCTATTGTTCCGAAGGTGACGCCACCTGTAGAGAAACTGACTACAGATGAGGACATTCCTCTTGAAGGTGAAATCCCACTCGGAGGATTGCCAAGTATAGGTGATAAGCCAGATCATGGTAAGGTGACAATTACTAAAGATGGCAAGTGGATTTATACACCAGATCCAGGCTTTATTGGCAAAGACAAATTCACGATCATTGTGACAGATGAGAATGGAAATGAAGAAGAGATCGAGATCGAGATTGATGTCGAGGAAGTACCGACAGGTACTGTGAAAGAGCCAGGGGATAACAGCAATAAACCAACAGAGCTTCCGAAAACGGGAGAAGAAAGTGCACTTCCTATTTACTTGGTAGGTGGTAGTCTGGTTCTTGTAGGATTTGTGTTAGCTCGAAGATTTAAACGAAGTAATTAATATATCGTAATGACAAGGGGGCTGTCCCGGCACTCAACTCCCCTAGGATAAAAGTCAACGGAGTAAGGCTCCTCCTGTTATTGGAGGAGCCTTGCTCTTTATTTTTGGTCTATGGCTTTGAATGGGTTGTGTGGTAACCTCCATTTCCTGCTCAAACACAAGGTCCAAAGTACACGAACTGAATTTGAGGCTGTACCAGTCGGATGAGCCCCCCAACTCCCAACGAATTGAACCTTGACGAAAATGGGATTTTCGCTCATTATTCGTAATGTAGCGCCAGCGACACTATTCAGCATATATCTTTTTTTACTAATTAGTAAGCGCTGTCATAAAATGCACTGGGAGATGACACCATGGAATTTATGTATTTAGGAACTGGAGCAAGCGAGGGTTATCCAGCTTTATTTTGTCAATGTGAACGTTGCTCTATGGCGATGGAGCTTGGTGGCAAGAATATTCGCGCTCGTACAGGAGCGCTTATTAACTCTGATTTGCTGCTGGATTTCTCACCTGACATGTATATGAATAAGCTTCGTTATAAATTGGATTTGGGGAAAGTTAATCATTTGATTGTAACGCATTCGCATACTGATCATTTTGCAGCAGCAGAGCTCATGATGAGGCATGAGCATTGGTATTGTCAGCTGCAGGAGAGTGGAAAAAAACTGCATATTTACGGAAATGAAACGGTAGAAGAAACGATGAAATCAGCTCTTCGCTATGATTATGGAACCGATACGATTGAAGATCCTTTTTACGAGTTTCATATCATACAGCCTTTCATGCCCTTCACTCTAGGAGAAGTGACAGTAACCGCATTGCCAGCCCATCACAAGCCGGATGAACATAGCTTTATCTATCTACTTGAGCAGAATAACACAAGATTCTTATACGGCAATGATAGCGGTATATTCAGTGATGAAACCTTCAATTATCTCCGTGATAAGCACCTCGACGTTGTTAGTCTGGATTGTAATTATGGGCTAGAGGATAGATATGATTATCATATGGGGATCTCCGGTTGTCGGATTGTAAGAGAAAGATTGCTTGACCAAAATAGTTGTGATGCTAGTACGTCATTTATTCTCACTCATTTCTCTCACTACAGCGCAGAGTTGCATGATACTTTAGTTAAGAATACAGCAGAGGAGAATTTTATCATTTCCTATGATGGGATGAAAGTCTTCTTAGCATGACATGAAGATGGTCTATCTATAATTAAAAGAATAGTCATTACCCGTAAAATCCTCCCTTGAGGAAAGGACTACTTTACGGGTCTTTTTTATAGCTTTAAGTGCTCAAAATGAGTAGATACGGAGGTAGAGAATGAAGCTGCTGGCTACGGGAAAAGTAAAATGGTTCGTCTATCAGAAAGTTGTCATCGTATTTATCGTCTTTCTGATTCCGCTCATATCGATGAATATTTGGGTGAATTATAAGGGGATGTCATTCACCAAAAATGCGATTTTGGACTCATCCCTGGCTGGGGCGTCATTCTATTCCAAGCAACTGGATAAAGAGATATATTTCATCCGCAATCAACAATTACAATTTCAAGAAGATAAAAACATACAGAAGCTTAGTTTCCGAGGCGAAAGCTTAGAAAAATATGAAGAAGTAGAATTAATCGGTAATGCTGAAGATCTATTGAATCGGATCATTGCCTCAAGCGAATATGTGGTTAACGCCGGGGTATATGTTAAGTCTCTGGGCAAAACGATCTCTGGTAAGACGGGGATCACGTCTATTCCTAATATGGAGTACGAAAAAATTTCCTCATTACTTAACGTTAAGCAGAAGCCTTCATTCTATCGGATCGGTGATGAGATTTTCCTTATAGAAACAGGAGATAATGCGGAGCTTTGGTCGTATATTGAAATCTCAAAAGGTAAGCTATTGGAGGCACTAAATCAAATCGCAACCTTATATCAAGAATCAGAGGTATTTCTGGGAAGTAATGAGCTGGGCAATATTCTATCTACTACAGACGATCAGTTAGTATCTACTGAGGTCCTTAGGCTCATCACCAAACAGGATCAGTTTAATTCAGATATCCCAGAAATAAACAAGGTGAACGGTAAAAGTTACTTTATTGCCCATAACTTTATCAGTTCTTTAAATCTATCCTTGATTATGTACGTGAATCAGAATGAAATCACAAGGCCCTTAAGCCAATTCAATACACTACTATATGTCTCTTTCGTCATCGCTATTGTGGTAATGATACTTTATTCTTATTCGGTAAATCTAATGATTCATAGGCCCTTATCCAAATTGGTTAAGACATTCCGTATGGTAGAAACGGATAATCTTGATTTAGTCATCGAGTCAAAGACCAAAGATGAGTTTTACTATATATTTAATAGTTTTAATCGCATGGCTTCTAGACTTAAGCGTTCTATTGAGGAGAATTATGAACAGAAGATTGCCCTACAGCATTCGCAGTTGAAGCAATTGCAGTCACAGATTAATCCGCATTTTCTCTATAACAGCTTCTTTAATATTTACATGATGTGTAAAGTAGGAGATTCCGATAGTGCGGCTGAGCTCTCACAAAAGCTAGGGAGCTACTACCAATACATCACGAGAAGTGGATCGGACGAAGTGCCTTTCTTTAAGGAGTATCAGCATGCGCTTGATTATTGTGAAATTCAGTGTATTCGCTTCTCAAATCGTATTTCTTTCGAATATGAAGAAATACCCGTTTTGGCGAATGCGATTTTAGTACCGAGGCTGATTATTCAGCCGGTTGTTGAGAATGTGTTCGAGCATGCTTTCGAAGACGACTCCCGACAGGGGGTTGTCTATATTGGTGCCGAATGCGAAGAGGGAATAGTAATTATCACGATTGAAGATAACGGCATTCTTTTAAAAGATGAGGACATAGAGTACTTGCAGAAGAAACTTGCGATGGGTCTGAAACAAGTCGAGAAGACGGGATTAATCAACGTTAATAATAGACTCCAATTGAAGTACGGCCCAGATAGTGGCTTGTTTGTCTCTCGCAGCAAATACGGAGGATTGAGGGCAGAACTGATAGTTAAATACGAGAGTAAGGAAGTGTGATTATGTATAGATTACTAATCGTAGATGACGAGCCTGTGATTGTGAATGGATTAGTCCAACTGTTTCAGGATAACTCGGAATTTGAACTGGATATACGAAAAGCTTACTCCTCAAGCGAAGCTCTTGAAATTGCTAAGAAAACGAAACTGGATATTTTGGTTAGCGATATTCGTATGCCTCAGAAGAATGGTCTCCAGCTCGTGGACGAAATCGTCTATTATTGGCCATTATGCCGAGTGATTTTCCTTACAGGATACAGTGAATTTGATTATGTATACGAAGCGATTCGTAAGAATGTGGACAATTACATTCTGAAAACGGAAGGAATTGAACCTATTTTCCAAGCTGTGAAGGCAGCAGTCGACAAGCTAGACGAGGAGAACCGTCGCAGACTTCAATTGGAGAAGGCACAAGTGCACCATCAAATCGCAACTTCCTTCCTAAAGAGAGAGCTGATGGAGCGGGTGCTGAGCGGGGAGTCTATTACTTCTATACTCAATAATGTACGTTACAAGGATGTAGAGTTTGGCATTGCATTAGATCGTCCTTCGTTCTTTCTTGTTGGTATCTTGGATCGATTAGATGATCCTAAATTTAAAATGCCTCCGTCTGTTCAGCGTATTTTCCATGATCACCTGCCTGCATCTATTGCATGTGAAGAAGTGATTTATGATGATCGTGTATTCATATGGCTGCTTCAACCAGATGAAGGATTGCTGAATCGCTTTCGTAGTGGCTATCCAGATCAAGGGGTGAATTGGCCTGGAATCGTTGCTTATATGAGAGGGATATTAGAGCCTGTACAGAATGAGTGTGATGAGCTGCTAAGTGCCTGCGTTTCATTCGGAATATCGGGGGATTTACTTAACCATTGGGAATCGATCCATCTTCAAGTTGAAGCAGTACGCTCTATGATTCTTAAGAGAGCTTTATTAGGTCAGCACATGCTTATCTTAGACCTTGAGAAGCTAAGTCAACTTGAGGATACGATGTACAAAGCTGGAGGAATCGAGCAGGAAGATTTCAAGACGCTAATCATCGAACAAATTCACCAATTTGTGCAGGAGAACCTATCTGGAGATATATCGCTTACCTCAATCGCTGCAGAGGTGCATCTTAATCCGTCCTATTTATCTCGTTATTATAAACAGACGACAGGTCAAAATTTATTAGAGTATATTCAGTCGACGAAACTGCATGTTGCTCTGCAGCTGATGAAGAATACAACTCTAAAATTAAATGAAATCGCCATCCGGGTCGGTTTTGAATCACCATCCTACTTTACAACATTCTTCAAACGGAAGATGGGCTTATCTCCACAGGAATATCGAAATTCAAAATGAGTAAATAAAGTGAAAGTGATGTAAAAAAAGTGAAATTGAAAGCGGTTTCCTGTGTGGCTAAAATAATAACTAGGAACACTGATTAACTACAAGAATTGCAGCAAACAAAGGGGGGGAAGCATTCAGATGAAAAAAATGAGACCATGGAAAATGATTTTGTCAGTAACGATGATTCTTTCATTATTGTCAGCATGTGGAAGTCAAGGAAATGGAAATGCGAATGCACCATCTACGCCTAAGGAAGACACTACGAATAGTGCGACAGACAGCGCCACAAACAGCGCCACAGCACCTGATCCACTAGGAAAATACCCGGAAACCGTTACTGTTACGGAGATACTCGGATATAATCCACCAGAAGATCCAAGAACTCCAAGCGGAATTACACCGGAACAAAATGCCTATCTGAAAGATCTCAAAGAGATGATGAATATTGAAGTGAAATACAAATGGACCGTTCCCTCTGCCCAGTTTGAGCAGAAGTTCTCGCTTGCCATGGCATCGGGGGATCTACCCGATGTGATAGAAGTTGATCAGAAGAACTATGAGAAACTTAAAAAGCAAGATATGCTTGCTGATCTGACAGATGCTTATGCACAATATGCGTCGCCAGCGCTTAAGGCTTATATGGACTCAGATGGTGGATTCGCGATGAAAACGTTCAGTGCGGAGGGTAAGCAATTAGGTATTCCTGCATTTGAAGATCCCTTCTTATCCACGCAGCTGCTATGGATTCGTCAAGATTGGCTTAATAATCTTGGTTTACAGGCACCAAAGACGATCGATGAGCTTGAGAAAGTTGCACAAGCATTCACACATAGTGATCCAGATCAGAATGGTAAGAATGACACCTATGGTATCGCCATACAAAAGAATCTCTTCTTCTGGGGATTTGATGTCAGAGGTTTCTTTAATGGATTCGGTGCTTATCCTTCCGTTGGTGATAAACAATCGGCTTGGATTAAAGGCAGCGATGACAAATTGTTACCGGGCTTGATTCAGCCTGAAGTGAAGACTGCACTTGGTAAGCTACAAGCATGGTATAAAGATGGAATTATTGATAAAGAGTTTGCACTAAAGGATGAGAATAAGGCTGTAGAAGATCTGACTGCAGGTAAAGTGGGTATTTCCTACGGAGAGTGGTGGTATCCGAACTGGCCGCTTAACTCCAGCGTAGACAAAGATCCAAAGGCGGATTGGATTGCAATTCAACTTCCAGGGATTGATGGTCCAGCTAAATCACTCGTTCCAAAAATCCGCAGCAATAAAATTTTCGTTGTGAACAAAAAGATGAAGAACCCAGAAGCAGCGATTAAGATGCTCAATTTCTACATCGAAGTTGGTAATAAGAAATACAAGGATAAGAACAAAGCGGCAGATGGCTATGTATACAATTGGTTTAACCCACGGATTGCCAACCCTGTTGATATTGATACGATTTACAGCGAAGTGAACAAAGCGCTCGATGCTAATCAGACTGAAATTACAATAGACGATGCAAATTATAAGACCGTTGCGGATACTTTCAAAGCGACTAAGGACTTCCTGGCAGGCGACACATCTAACGCTACCAAAGGTGTAAACTGGGGTCAATATTATAGCCGGGCTGCAAAAGACGGTGGCTGGGGCTTAACACGACAAATTAAAGAAAATCAACAATTTGTATACAACGAGTTTTACGGTCTTCCTACACCAACCGTAGTGGAAAAGGGCGGTCAGCTGGATAAGTTGATGCAAGAGTCCTTTACCAAGATTATCATGGGCGGTTCTCTTGATGATTTCGATAAATTCGTGGATAGCTGGAAGGCACTTGGCGGTAATGAAATTATCGATGAGGTCAATGAATGGTATAGCACGGAAGCTACGAAATAAATCATAGGAACAAGAAAGCGGGTGAGGTGAGTCGGATGAACCGGCTCACCTCCCGTTTTTAAAATGAGTAGGTTGGTGAGGAGGGCAACTATGAAATCACTGAAGAAAGAGTTTCCGCTTCATATCATGTTAATACCGGGTGTGATTGTTACACTGATTTATGCCTACGGACCGATGGCCGGCCTAGTTATGGCGTTTCAACAGTTTGAGCCATTATCCGGTTTTTTTAAATCCGATTTTGTAGGATTAGATAACTTCCGTTATGTATTTAATTTACCGGATTTCAAGCAAGTACTCTGGAATACGCTAGTCATAGCCATCATCAAAATGGTATTGTCTCTGCTTGTCCCGCTCATTCTAGCTTTATTATTAAATGAGATTACTAAGAAATGGTTCGCAGGTTTTATTCAATCTGCCATTTTCCTCCCGTTCTTCCTTTCATGGACCGTCCTAGGGGGTGTCATTATTGAATTATTCTCTCTGAATGGACCTATTAATGGTTTAATTTCCTCTATGGGCTTAGAGCCTATCATGTTCATGCTTGATAATGGTTGGTTCAGGGGGATTATCATTGGCTCGGATGTCTGGAAAGGCATGGGCTACAATATGATCATCATGCTTGCTGCCATCACAGGAATTAATGCGACGCTGTATGAAGCGGCAGAGGTTGATGGTGCAGGGAAATGGAAGCAAATGCTTAACATTACGCTTCCAGGTATAGCACCGATTATTATTTTACTTAGTGTATTAGGCCTCGGTGGTATTCTTAACGCAGGTTTTGAGCAGATATTGATTATGTATAACCCGACTGTATATGCAGGCGCAGATATAATAGATACATTTGTCTATCGATTGGGGATGTTCAGCCAACAATTTGGACCTGCGGCAGCAGTGGGTCTCTTTAAATCGATAATATCTTTATTTATGGTATCAACAACTTACTATGCAGCTTACAAATTTAACAATTACCGCATATTCTAGGAGGTGGAGATGGTGCTACATAAACAATCATCCAGCAGAAAGTTATTTATCGTGTTCAATACGCTGTTGTTAACTTTCATTACCATACTCGGCATTATCCCATTTGTACACTTGCTCTCCATCTCACTTAGCTCGAATACAGCTGCGATGGCTGGAGAGGTGAAGCTTTGGCCCGTCGGCTTTTCCTGGGATGCTTATGTATATTTAGGAGAAAAGGTAGAGTTCTTTCGTTCCTTGGGAGTCTCCGTAAAACGAGTAGTGCTCGGTTCAGTAGTTAACTTGTTTCTAGTATTTATTACTGCTTTTCCGCTTTCCAAGTCGAATGATCAGTTTAAATTTAGAACCGTATATGTATGGATATTCGCGATTACGATGTTTTTTGGAGGCGGCTTAATTCCGACATATATCGTAGTGAAGAATACAGGCTTAATCGATTCAATTTGGGCGCTTATCTTACCAGGTGCATTGAATGTATGGAATATGGTTCTGATGCTTAACTTCTTCAGATCTATTCCAAGAGAATTGGATGAAGCGGCTACGATTGATGGTGCCGGACATTGGAGAGTACTTTGGCAAATTTATTTACCAATATCCCTTCCATCCATCGCAACGATTGGGTTATTCACCATAGTTGGGCATTGGAACGCTTGGTTTGACGGTATCCTTTACCTGAATTCACCTGAGCATTATCCACTACAGACTTATCTTTCTACCTTGATTATGTCTATCAATGCCCAGATGTCATCGATGTCCATTGAGCAGCTCAAGGTGATGGAGAACCTGAGTGAGAAGACGATCCGAACGGCGCAAATATTCATGGGCGCATTGCCAATTATGGTAGTGTATCCATTCTTACAAAGGTATTTCGTAAAAGGAATGACGGTTGGTAGTGTTAAAGAATAAAGAAATAGAGTAAAGACATAGCATAAAGTCTCATATGAAGGAGCAGATTGCGATGAAGAAAGTTACTGTTGCTTTAATTGGAGCGGGCCTGCGAGGAATTAATTATTCAGAATATGCGATTCAGCACCCGGATGGGCTTCAAGTTGTAGCTGTTGCAGAGCCGAATGCGAAGCGGAGAAATAAATTTAAGGCAAGACATGAGCTGGCTGATGACGTGTGCTTTACCCATTGGGATGATTTTTTTGCCTCCCCGAAAGTAGCAGATGCGGTATTTATCTGTACCCAAGACAATCAGCATTATGTGCCGACAATGAAAGCTCTGGAGGCAGGGTATCATGTGCTATTAGAAAAGCCGATGTCCCCTAATGCCAAGGAATGTGTACTTATGGGGGAAATGGCCTCTAAAGTGAATCGTGTCTTCTCGATATGCCATGTATTGAGATATACCAATTTCTTCTCTACGATCAAGGAACTGCTGGAAAGTGGTGCGATCGGACAATTGATGTCCATTCAACATAATGAGAACGTGGGTTACTGGCACCAAGCTCATAGCTTCGTAAGAGGGAATTGGCGCAAAAAGGATGAGTCCAGTCCGATGATTCTCGCTAAGTCCTGTCATGATCTGGACATTCTTTCCTGGTTGACAGATTCAGAATGTGTTCGAGTGTCTTCCTTTGGCTCACTGTCCCATTTCAAATCTAGTGAAGCACCGGAAGGAGCCCCGCTACGTTGCACAGATGGATGCCCAGCAGCAGATAAATGTCTCTATTATGCTCCTAATCAATATTTGACGGAGGATACGGATTGGCCTACATCGGCAATTAGTGATGATCCAAGCTATGAAGCCCGCCTGAATGCTCTTCAGGAAGGACCTTATGGACGATGTGTCTATCATTGTGATAATGATGTCGTCGACCATCAAGTGGTAAATCTAGAATTCGCTAATTCCGTAACTATAGCTTTTACAATGAGTGCGTTTACCAAAGATGTAAGTCGTACCCTCAAGCTGATGGGTACCACGGGAGAAATTCGCGGTGCAATGGAGAAGAATGAAATTGAAGTGATCCATTTTGGCAGCGGTAAGGTAGAGAGAATCTCGTTCGAGAATGCAGGTGGTCATGTGGGTCATGGCGGCGGCGATATGGGGTTAATCAAAGATTTTGTTAAGCTGGTTCGAGCGGAAGGGAAGATTCAAGGCCTTACATCAGCGAATCATTCCGTTCAAAGTCACCTTATGGCTTTTGCAGCGGAGCAATCTCGCATCGAGGGTAACAGTATTGTTCTGAAAGAATTTGCACAAAGTGTCTGTAATGATGGAGAGGTGAAGCAACGATGAATGCTCCGCAGCCATTTCAGACGATGTTATTAAGTTCGTTGGTTAAGGTATTTGCTGATGAAGTGCCGAATCATGAATCCTATCACAGTGCAACCGCACTTGTTGGAGAAACATTTTCGTTCCAAGTCGCTTATACCTCAGATACACTTTTAAAGAATATTGATGTAGAGATAAAGTCATCTCTTCCAGATCTAATATGTATACGATCCGTTGGACTTGTTCCCTCAGAAATGCCTTGTTTCAAAAATCATGATGACGATGTGCTAAGAACTACGCCGGGATTATACCCAGATCCATTGTATACGCTGGATCAACAATCTATTTCATCGATCCCGGGACAATGGCGATCTTTATGGGTGACGATAACCTTGGATGAATCAATGAGTACGGGGCTTCGTTCTATTCAGGTCCTCTTCCAATCATCTGAAGGGCAAATATTAGGTGAATCGGATGTATTCGAGTTAACCGTCATCCCTGCAACACTACCACCGCAACAGTTAATTCATACGGAATGGTTCCATGTGGATTGTCTTGCTACAAAGTATGGTGTCGAAGTATTTAGTGAAGCGCATTGGGCCCTTATAGAATGTTATGCAGATACGATGGTTAAGCATGGTATGAACATGATCTTAACTCCGTTGTTTACACCGCCTTTGGATACAGCCATTGGTGGAGTACGTCCAACTGTTCAATTGATATCCGTGACTAAAGCGGGAGATCGTTATGAATTCGGATTTGATCTGCTTACTCGTTGGGTATCGATGTGCCGCCGACTTGGCTTCAAATACTTTGAGTTCTCTCATTTATTCACTCAATGGGGTGCAAAGTGTGCACCGAAAATAATGGTAACCATTCAAGGTGAGGATCAGCAACTATTCGGCTGGGATACTGACGCATCCTCGGCGGAATACCATAGGTTCTTGGATCAATTTTTACCTTGCTTAGATCAATATTTGAAAGAGCAGGGAATAGATCAGCAAAGCTGGTTCCATATATCAGATGAACCAGGAGAGGAACATTTGGAATCGTACCGAGCTGCAAGTGAGATCATTCATAAACATTTATCAAGTTATCCGATTATGGACGCTTTGTCCGAATTGAAGTTGTATGAACAGGGCCTGGTGAAAAGACCGATTCCTGCGAATACGCATATTGAACCGTTCTTAGAACATCAGGTTCCAGATCTTTGGACGTACTATTGCTGTGCTCAAGGTGAACAAGTATCCAACCGGTTTTTCAATATGCCATCTGCTAGAAATCGTATGATCGGATTTCAATTGTATAAATTCGGATTACAGGGCTTCCTGCATTGGGGCTATAACTTCTGGTACTCGCAATATTCATTGAATCAGCAACTGGACCCTTATCATACGACTGACGCTGAGCATGCATTTCCCTCAGGAGATGCCTACTTGGTCTATCCGGGGGAAGAAGGCCCGATTGAATCCATTCGATTGGAAGTTCTATATGAAGGGTTGCAGGATTTGCGCGCACTAGAATTACTTGAGCAGAAAATTGGCAAGAAAGCAACGATAGCCATTATGGAAGAGGGTCTGAGTACAGCATTGACCTTCTCTGTATACCCGAGGGATCATGGAACATGGCTCTTAGAGGCAAGAGAGCGGATCAATCAAGCGATAGCAAGTTATTCTATTTAAGTGATCATACCATTACGAGGTGTTGAGAATATGGCAACTTTTCATTATTCAGGATCTTCCTTTTATTATAACGATCAGGCGATACGGCTTATCTCAGGAGCCATCCATTATTTTCGGACTCTACCGGAACATTGGGAAGACCGTCTTATCAAATTAAAAGCTTGCGGCTTCAATACGGTTGAAACCTATGTGGCATGGAATTTACACGAGCCGAAGAAAGGCCAACTTCATTTTGAAGGTATGGCAGATGTAGTCCGGTTTATTGAATTGGCAGGAGATTTGGGTCTGCATGTCATCGTTCGTCCCGCACCTTATATTTGTGCAGAATGGGAATTTGGTGGACTGCCATCTTGGTTGCTAGCTGATTCGGATATGCGTCTTCGATGCTACCATAAGCCATTTCTAGATCATGTAGATGCGTATTATGATGTATTACTTCCCAAATTACAACCACTGTTATGTACAAATGGTGGCCCGATTATTGCTATGCAGATTGAGAATGAGTACGGAAGTTACGGCAATGACAAGCGCTATTTGACTCATTTAAAAGACAGCATGATTTCCCGTGGGATAGATGTACTACTATTCACTTCCGATGGACCTGAAGACGCGATGTTACAGGGAGGGATGGTCCCAGGTGTGCTGGAGACGGTGAACTTTGGATCACGTCCAGTAGAAGCATTCAACAAGCTCCTTGAATACCAACCAGAGGCTCCAATCATGTGTATGGAATACTGGAACGGTTGGTTTGATCATTGGCGTGAGGAGCATCATACGCGTCCGGCTGAGGATGTAGCAAAGGTATTGGATGAGATACTTGGTCTAGGCGCATCCGTTAATTTCTATATGTTCCATGGCGGAACTAACTTTGGGTTCTACAACGGAGCGAATGGACATACGTTTGACAGCTATGAACCAACAATTACTAGTTATGACTATGATTCCTTACTGAGTGAATCCGGTGAGCCGACAGCTAAATATTATGCAGTTCGTGAAGTGATCTCCAAATATGTAGATCTCGGACCCATTGAGTTGCCAGCTCCTGTTGCTAAGAAAGCATATGGGAGAGTAGAGATGAAGGAGCAAACTTCACTTACCGTAAACTTGAATCGCATTTCTGCCCCCATTCACTCTGCATACCCTGAACCGATGGAGAAATTGGGTCAGGATTATGGCTTTATTCATTATAGTACGTTCCTTACAGGACCTCGTCCCAAAGATGAGTTCTTCATCCAGGATTTACATGATCGTGCATTAGTCTTTCTGAATGGAGAGCTCACTGCAACCTTAGATCGTGTAGAGCCAGAGGTGAAATTAGAGTTCGAGGTTCCTGCCGAAGGGCTGCATGTTAGTATACTTGTGGAGAATTTAGGACGCGTCAACTATGGTCCTTTTATGAGAGATTGTAAAGGGATTACCGAAGGGGTACGTTATGGACGGCAGTTTCTGTCGGAATGGACGACTTATACGTTGCCATTAACGGATTTATCTGGTCTGCAGTTTAAAGGTTTATTCAGGCAAGTGGAACCTAGCTTCTTCCGCAGCACCTTGGTTGTGGATGAACCTTGTGATACGTTCTTGAGCATGGAAGGATGGACTAAAGGCGTCGTGTTCATTAATGGGTTCAACCTTGGACGCTATTGGAATATCGGACCACAGAAAACAATGTATGTGCCAGGTCCTCTATTGAAACAAGGCGACAATGAGATTGTCATCTTTGAATTGCACAGCACTTCAGATACCGCTGTTACCTTCGTAGATCAACCGGAACTAGGATAATAGGGCATAGCTCCGCCAACAACATGTTAGAATGGCGGCTTATTGAATAATGTCTGAATTTGCTTCGGACAAGTTTGTTCAATCTTACGTAATTCGCTAGCTTCGTTTAACTAGCTGTTTCAAACGCAGCAATTAATATATCGTAACAACAAAGACACCCGAATAGAGGAGGCCACTGAAAAAGTTCTTTCTAGATCATACATTTAAGGAGTCAGTCGTAACTACGGAGAATATTTGGACTTCCGGCCGCTGTTGTCGTAAGAATTTCTTGAATTGTACCGTTGTTCGCGGATGAAATCCGGAGACAAAGGCGGTCGCTTTCGCTCCTACAGTTCCAAATTTCCCCTTCGCTACGTCCCTCTAATGTTTTTAAGTTCAAGTTATAAAGGCCTTTGGAGGCTCATGAAAACTCCATTCCAGGACACCCATCCTCGATCTTTTCGAGGATGGGTGTCCTGTTTTGCTGTATAATAATTGTATTAATTTCAGGTGGTGACTCGGATGATTTCAAACCAACAATCCCTTAACCTCAGTCCATTTATGGCGATTTACGATATCGTCGTACCTAAAGATAATATGCTACGACAAATAAATGACCTCGTAGATTTTTCTTTTGTTCATGAAGAATTACAGAATAAATATTGCCTAGATAATGGTCGCAATGCCGTGCCTCCTATTCGTATGTTCAAGTATTTATTACTAAAATCGATTTTCGATTTGTCCGATGTGGATGTCGTAGAACGTTCTAAATATGACATGTCGCTCAAATACTTCTTAGATATGGCGCCTGAAGACGAGGTCATCAATCCTAGTTCACTCACGAAGTTTCGTAAACTTCGGTTGAAAGATGTGAGCCTGCTCGACATGCTGATTCAAAAAACGGTGGAAATTGCATTGGAAAAAGAAATCATTAAAAGCCGCGCAATTATTGTGGATGCTACCCACACGAAATCACGATTCAATCAGCAATCACCCAAAGAAATATTGATGGAGAAGTCTAAGCTGTTGCGGAAGGCCGTTTATCAAATCAATGAAAACATGAAAGATATATTCCCGCCAAAAACAACGACAAACGAATTAGTGGATGAACTGGATTATTGCCAAAAAGTAATTGACGCCGTGGAAAAAGAAGAAAGTATCCGCGAATATTCAAAGGTAAAGGAAAAGTTGAACTACTTAAAGGAAATCGTAGAAGATCACGTGGAGCACCTTCAATTTTCTAATGATCCAGATGCACGTGTGGGTCACAAAACAGCCGACTCCTCTTTTTTTGGCTACAAAACACATCTTGCAATGAATGAAGAGCGTATTATTACAGCTGCGGTAGTTACAACCGGAGAAAAAAGTGACGGGAAACAACTCCAAACACTAATCGAAAAAAGTCGCGAAACGGGCATGGAAATCAATACAGTTATTGGCGACACAGCCTATTCTGAGAAAGAAAATATTCAGTATGCCAAACAAAATGAATTGCAACTCGTATCCAAATTACATCCGCAGATTACTCAAGGTGCTCGTAAAAAAGAAGATGAATTTGAGTTTAATAAAGATGCAGGGATGTACGTTTGTAAAGCTGGGCATATGGCAATTCGTAGAGCACGTACGGGGACAAAGAATGCAGGAAGAAATCAAATATATACTTATTATTTTGATATCGATAAGTGTAAGCAATGTCCCTATAGAGAAGGATGTTATAAAGAGGGCGCACAATCAAAAACCTATTCAGTGAGTATCAAATCCACGGAGCATAGTGAGCAGCAAACTTTTCAAGAAAGTGAATATTTCAAAGAGAGAGCAAGAGAACGCTATAAAATCGAAGCGAAGAATAGTGAACTAAAACACAGACACGGGTATGATGTAGCATCTTCCTCAGGTCTCGTTGGCATGCACATGCAAGGGGCAATGGCTATATTTGCAGTAAATCTCAAAAGAATATTGACGCTATTAAAGTAAAAAACATGAGGACATATATAAAATAAAGGCGAATTCTTACTCGAACTGGAGTCGGAATTCGCCTTTATCTATTCAGGCACATTTTACAGATTCTTAAAACACATGTTTTTCAGTTGACTCATAGATCCGGGTGTCTTTGTTAAATAGAAACTATTTCCTGCTGCGTATTCTAAGGTTATGTAGTTCCCATTGTTCATACCAATCTTGAACAACGGCAGGAAGACCAATACTAAGATCGCCTTTCAATAATTCCGTCAGATTCTTGTATTGTTCTTCCACAGCGGATCGTTCCCCAATACTGTCGTAGACCTTCATTAATCCTAAATGTCCTTGTTCAAAATAGGGCTGAAGCTGCACTACCTTTTGATACACGGTGACAGCTTCGGGGACTCTGTTGTTGTCGATATAGAACTGGGCCATTCCCATAGCATGATGTAGCCAAATGGTGCGCAGACGTTGTCGTTCGCCCTCTGCCCACAAATAATCATAATCTCCAAAATAATCGCCTGAATAAAGATCAAATAAGCTTTGATGTTCTGCACAATTGCCCTCTCCGATGGGTTCGAGTGCAAGAATGTTGTGCTCCCATTGGACTGCATCAGTCAGAAGCGGCCCGGTCTCAAGCGTATACCCTTCACCGCCACTGACGTTGCTGATATGCAGATCTACTTCACTCTGCTTTAAACATTGCCGTACTTGATAAATGGTTGTGTAGAGATGGGTAGAGGCCTTTTTAAGGTTGAAGTCTGGCCACAGTAGGTCAATCAGGGTGTCTTTACTGACGAATCGATTGCGATTATGAAGCAAGAAAGCAAACAATTCTTGTGCCTTAGAAGTTCTCCAACGGAGATTATTTAAAGGTTGTCCTCCTCGTTCAAAACGCAGTGATTGAAAACAACGAATCGTTAGTTCATGTGCTACCTTTGTGCTTTTTGGCGCAAACCTCAATCTGTCCTCCAAGCGTTGTATTGTTTTAAACAGCCGGTCATGTCGCACGGGCTTCAAAATATAATCAATCGCATTTAACTCAAAGGCTTCCACTGCATATTGGTTATACGCGGTCACGAAAACAATATTAGCGTTTGGACAGACCTCTTGCAGAATTGCGGCAGCCTGAAGACCGCTCACTTCAGGCATTTCAATATCAATAAAAATAACGTCAGGCTCCAAGGCTGGAGCTTCTTGTATAGCTTGAATAGGATCTGTATAGGACGCGATGATATGAACAGCTTTCATTTCTTTTAACATGAATTCTAACTTTACGAGAGCGAGTCGTTCATCGTCCACCAATACTGCTTGAATCATTGTTATTTCACCACTCAATATAGTTTTTTTTAGCAAAAAACAATAAACTCTTCCTTATACTTCGGTTCATTATATTCTTTCTGTGACTAGGAATTATTGCGATTCATATTTCTTTTTTCAGAAGGGATTATGAAACTTACTGAAGTGCCTTGCCCTTCCTTGCTTTTAATTTACAGACCCTTAGCACAGACACGTAACAAGCGTTTATGTGTATTAAGAAATCCAATCCCTCGTGTTACATTAGAATGACTGCTTAGTAGCTGCTGAATTGTTCGGCAGTCATGCCTTTACCATTATCAGCGATTGTAATCTAGATGTCATCAACTAGTTCTTTGATGGATATTGAACGCGTACCTCCCTTGGAGCGGATTAATATACCGTGCCTAACGGCATTTTCAACGAGTGGCTGAATGGTCAAGGGCGGTAACTAGAAATGTAGATTTTCTGCTAAATCCCAGTTGATGTTCATCCTGTCCTCGGACAAGCTCAAGCTGCTTTAATCTCCATTGGTAGTTTAAGGGAAGCATATGCAGCAAAAGCTTGTCATCATCAATAAGTACAGTAGTTATAGCGGAAATTACCAACAGAAAAAAATAGATCAGCATCTTTTGCCGCGGGCCAATGGTATATAATATTGCTGCATAGACTGCATGAAGTAGAAGTACTACACATAATAAGAGTTGAAGGCCAATGGAAACGATCCGCTGATGTGTTAAAGCTTTTTCGTTACCTAATAATATGGGTTTAAAAATACTGCCTTTATGAGATATAGAGTAGTTGGGTACATGAATCACAATTTCAATCTCAGTCTTATCAGTTGTAAAAGATACGGAGTTAGGTAATACACGAGCAACATAGTCTTCTTATTGGCAGATGGAGAACCTGAATTTCCTAATAGTTCACCATTGATATAAATTTCCGAAAAAGTCCGAACCCCAGATGAGGATGTCATAAGACTGCTTTCGTTTTTATCTACAAGAATACGCAGGCGATAGGAGCCGTAGCCATGAGCAGACTCCTTGCCTTCACTAAAAACATTGTCTCACTGATCAGGGACTTGAATATATTTTTTAGGGGGAGCTTTATTTAGAGATTCTTTATTGAAAGTGGGAAGCAGCGTATTAGGATAGAACTCCCATTGCCCTTTTGAGGCGAAGCCCAAACCCATAGCAAGCGAAATTCAGTAAGTATAGTTAGAAATAGCACGATAATTAGAAAGAGTTTTCTTTAGTCATAGTAATTAAACATTATTCGACAAAAAACAATATATTCCTTTCACAAAAATATTTCAAAAATTTTAAAAAAAGTTACGGCAAAGTTGCAGGGGATTAGAATTGGCTGGCGTCTAACGTTATGTAGGTGAAGGAGGGGAGAAAGCTGGAAGAGAAGGAATGGATTTCTGCTGTGCTGAACGGTCAGCATCAGGCCTTTGGGCATTTGGTGACACGTTATCAAGGCATGGTATACAGAGTGTGTGTCAAGATTACTGGAGAAACCGAATCGGCCAAAGATATGGCCCAAGAGGTTTTTATAAAAGCATACAAAGCACTCCCCTCCTTCAGAGGACAGTCTTCCTTCTCGACGTGGCTTTATCGGATAGCCTATCGAACCTGTCTGGACTGGAAACGGGCTAATGATAGGGAGTGGAGGCATCGAAGTGCAGCTGATTATACTGAGAATGATTGGGTAACTTCTCAAACACCAGAGCAAGAGGTGCTAGAGCAGGAACAATCAGCTGAACTGGGTGAGAATGTGAACAGCCTTGCGGAACCGTACCGGTCGGTCGTACAGCTGTACTATTTTCAGCGAAATTCTTATCAAGAAATAGCGGATCAAAAGGGTGTATCCGTAAAGACTATCGAATCGCAGCTTTATCGTGCCAGACAGATGATGCGTAGACAAAGGGAGGAATTGCGATGAATTGTGCAATAGTGAAGGAATGGATGCCACATTACATTGACGGCCTATTGTCTCCAGATATGGAGCTGCGTATCCGGTTGCACATACAATCCTGTCCTGATTGCGCGCAGTGGCTGGAGGAAGCTAAGGAAATTTCTGCTCTTTGGTCAAAAATGGAAACAGACAGCGAATATCAGCATGAACAGATGGACTTTCCAGATCTCGCAGCAGGTGTTATGGCCCATATCGAGCAGCTCGAAACAGGGCGCAGAGAGCGAGCGGTTAAAGCGACAAGCGTAAGACGTCGTTATACTCCTAGAACATCTTGGATGCATTATGCGGTGGCTGCCTGCTTGAGCTTCTTATTGTTACAGTTTGGCGTTTTTGAGAATTTGGCTTATGGAATTACTGAAATTAATGGTCATGTGTCGAATTCGGTGACCCAATGGTTTGGTGGTTTTAGAAAATAGTCATAAAGAGATTTATAAATAATAGATGGATTCAGGTAAACCGAAGAAGTTTATGCTATCCAAAATTTAGGAGGATGTATTATGATTAAGAAGAGACGTTGGCTCACTTTTATGTTAGCTATGATTCCTGGTATAGGTCATTTGTACTTAGGCTTCAAAAAGCAGGGGCTGCAGTTTATGATCGGGGCTTCCTTATGTATTATGTTTATCCCGTCCGAGCCCATGATCTTCCCTTTTGCGCTAGCTGCACTATGGTTTTACCAATTGTTTGATGCTCTGCAGAAAGCGGCTTGGATGAAAATAACTGCAGCCGAACATGAGCGTATGATGTTCCATCCTGACAGCTTCGGAGAACCTTGGACGATGGGGATATCCTCTATGCCGGGTTACCCGCATGAAGATGTGAATCCGGCTTGGGTTGGTGTTGGATGTGTTGTTGCTGGTTTCCTTATGCTGGTGATCTCAGCATTTCCGACGCTTTGGAGAATGTTAATTGAGATTAACATTGGTACGATCTTGCTATCGCTGGGTCTGATTGCGTACGGTCTGAAGATGCTAAGAAACAATACGAGAGCGTAAGAAACGGGGATTTGACTATGGCGAGATGGAAAATCGGGAGTTTCACTGCAGCTATAGGCTGCATTGCACTTGGTGTCATTATTGTGATGGCTCAGTATAATATGATCAGCTATGAAGTACTTGGTTATTTATGGCCAGCACTGTTGATCCTGTTCGGACTCGAGATGTTGCTAAGATTGTTTATTAAATCCGATGCCAAAAGTCGTGTGAGCGGTTGGGCAGTCCTATTGATTATCCTGTTAGTTGGAGCAAGCAGTGCACAGAGCGTAATGGCCGGCGGTTCACTTAGCAGTTTAATCGGGAATACACATTTAACTCCACTAAGCGGCAATGTCGAAGTGAAAGATAATATTACAACGCTGAAAATCGTACTTCCAAGTGGAAAGGTAAAGGTCGAGGGAATAGATGGAAGCTCATTGGATTATGAGGGAAGCTTACTCCTACCCGGAAAATCGCAAAGTGAAGCCGAAAGTGCGTTGGAAAAGAAATGGAAAGTTAAAACTGAGGGAGATACATTGATTATGGAGCTGGATACAGATCATAATTGGTTCTCTAATATTCAGTTTGGATTTAATATTAAAAGCCCTTATTTAAATGTAAGTGTACCTAGCAGCCTTGCTGTTGAGGTAGATACTAGCGATGGGTCAATAGAAGCCTGGGATTTAAAGTCTGGCTTAGTGGCTGATACTAGTAACGGGGTTTTAAATATTCATGATGTTGCTGGCGGGGTAGAGGCACATACCAGCAATGGATCTCTGACGGTTCAGAACATCCAAGGTGGAGCGCAGCTCAAAAGCTCTAATGGAGCTATTACATTGGATAATATAGATGGAGCATTAATCGCAAAGAGCAGCAACGGTAAGATCACTATTAATTCAGCAGTGACTGGAAAATGGAAATGTTCGTCTAGTAACGGAAAGATTACGGTGGGATTGCCATCCGTGTCCGATGTGAAGATTACAGCGGATACCAGCAATGGTTCGCTGAAGGGGAATGTACCCTGGAATCGAGATGGGGACAGCTATGGCACTGCCACTCTCGGTAAAGGAACCCATAGTGTGGACCTAAGTACGAGTAATGGAAGCGTGACCGTGGACACGGCTGAATAAGCACGAACAATAAAGGGAGTTAAGGCTTCAGCGATTGGTTCTGCTGAAGCCTTAGCTCCCTTTTTCAAATTATAAGAAACCTACCAAGCATAAGCTTTAGGAGCTTCTCCGCCCGGTCCTGGGAAGATCTCATCTAGACGTTTAAGGACAGATTCATCCAGCACAATCTCAAGACTGCGTAGTGCACTCTCGAATTGCTCTAGTGTGCGTGGTCCAATAATTGGTGCGGTTACAGCAGGATTGGCTAATAACCATGCTAGCGCTACATTATCTTGTGGTTCTCCAAGCTCCATACATAAGCTTGCAAAAGCTTCAAGCTGATCTTTGTATTGCTCTACGCGCTCAGCATTTCCTCCACTGCGGCTGCCTTCTATTTTCTTAAGTGCATTGCGTCCAAGAAGACCTCCGTCCAGTGGGCTCCAAGGAATAACGCCTAATCCATGATGGAGAGAGGAGGGTAATACTTCAAGTTCAGGAAGGCGACAGGTGAGGCTGTATTTATGCTGCTCAGAAATCAAACCTAAAAAGCCACGTGCCTTCGCTTCTTGTTGGGCTACAGCGATATCCCATCCCGCAAAGTTACTGGAGCCGACATAACCAATCTTTCCTTGGTTTACAGCAAGCTCGAAAGCCCCCCACAGCTCGTCCCAAGAGACACTACGGTCAACGTGATGCATCTGGTACAATTCAATATGATCGGTCTGGAGACGCTGCAAAGACCCCTCTAGATGGCGGCGTATAATATAAGATGATAGTCCACCCTCATCATTAGGCCCGTCGAGCTTATTGCTCATTGCACCGTATACCTTGGTAGCTAACACGACCTTTTCACGTCGACCACCGCCTTGCTTAAACCAACGACCAATAATCGTTTCTGTTAAACCGGAATTCTCATCCCAGCCATAAATGTTAGCGGTATCAAAAAAATTAACACCTGCGTCGAGTGCAGCGTCCATAATACGGAAGGCTTCTTGTTCATCTGTTTGTGGTCCGAAGTTCATTGTTCCAAGACATAGCCGACTGACCTTCATACCGGATTTGCCAAGCTTTGCATATTGCACTTCGCATTCACTCCTTAGGTAGATGATTTCAACTTAATTGTAAACATCTTCAGAAATAAGAGCAAATAAGAAGCGGGAGTCAAGATAAGTTGTCTTTTCTTGTTTGGTTATAGGCTATGCCTATCAACTCAATAGAATCTATATCTTTGTCCTTTACGACTGGGTATGATACAACAATATAAAGAAGAACTATGTCTGTTAGAGCAGACCACTTGAGGAGTGACTGAGATGAGTGAGGTTAAAAAAATCGCCGTAATCGCAGGGGACGGTATTGGACCTGAAGTAGTAGCTGAAGCTGAAAAAGTATTGAAAGCAACGGAAGAAGTATTTGGTTATGCCTTTAAAACGGAGCACGCTCTATTTGGCGGCATTGCAATAGACGAGAGAGGCACACCGCTGCCGGAAGATACACTAGAAATCTGTCGCAGTGCAGACGCTGTATTACTGGGTGCTGTAGGCGGACCGAAGTGGGATAACAATTCTAAGGAGCTTCGTCCTGAAACCGGATTGCTTGGCATTCGTAAAGCGCTTGGATTGTTCTCAAACTTACGTCCAGCAGTCGTATTCGATTGCCTTAAGGACGCTTCGACATTGAAGCCAGAAGTGCTGGAAGGAACAGATCTTATGGTCGTTCGTGAGCTGACTGGTGGGATTTACTTCGGAGATAAACTGCGTCGTCAAGGTGAACATGGTGAAGAAGCAGTGGATACCTGTGTATATAACGTAATGGAAGTTGAACGAATTGTGCGTCAGGCTTTTGAGATTGCTGGCAAGCGTCGCAATAAGCTGGCAAGTGTTGATAAAGCGAATGTACTTGAAACTTCACGTTTATGGCGTGAGGTTGTAAATAAGATTGCTCCAGAATATCCCGAGGTAGAGGTTGAGCATGTACTCGTTGATAACTGTGCAATGCAGCTTCTGCGTCGTCCAGCTAGCTTTGATGTTATCGTTACCGAGAACATGTTTGGTGACATTCTGAGCGATGAGGCTGCGATGTTGACAGGCTCTATCGGTATGCTTGCTTCCGCTTCAATGGGCGATGGTAACTATGGTCTCTACGAGCCTGTCCACGGCTCTGCACCTGATATTGCCGGACAAGGGATTGCAAACCCAATTGCTACAATCTTGTCCTTAGCGCTGATGTACCGTTTAACCTTTGGTTATGAGGATGCGGCTGCTGCGATAGAGGCTGCAGTGGCTGAAGTATTGGATGCGGGACACCGTACAAGTGATATCGCCGTAGATAAGAGCAAAGCGATCAGTACATCTGAAATGGGCGACCTGATCGTAGCAGCAATCCGCAAAGCGTAATAAGATCTAATTTGTAATTATGATTAAAGAGGAATTGGCCTAAGATTGACTTTGATTTTGTACGATGATACCATTCGATATGTAGACAAGATGTAAATTATTCCAGCATATCACGACAAGAAATGGTTGGTTTCTTACATAATCAAAGGAGGATTTTGGCAATGGCTGAACGTTTAGTAGGTAAACCAGCTCCAGACTTTACTATGCAAACCGTATCAGGTGACGGTAAAGATTTTGGTAAAGTAAGTCTATCCGACTATCGTGGCAATGGCTGGTATTCTTCTTTTATCCTCTGGACTTCACTTTTGTATGTCCGACTGAAATCACAGCTCTTAGTGAAGCAGCTGCGCAGTTCGAAGCGCTTGATACAGAAATTCTCGGCGCAAGTGTAGATTCGATCCACAGCCACAAAGCATGGATCAATACACTTAAGGATTCGAATGGTCTTGGCCGTTTGAGTTTCCCGCTTGCTGCTGATATTACTAAACAAGTTGCTAAAGACTACGGCATTCTGATTGAAGAAGAAGGTATTGCATTGCGTGGATTGTTCATCATTGATCCTGAAGGTGAATTGAAATATCAAGTCGTTAATCACAATGATGTAGGTCGCAGCGTAGAAGAGACACTTCGTGTCCTTCAAGCCCTACAATCTGGTGGCTTATGCCCAATGAACTGGAAACCAGGTGACAGAAACCTTTAAATGTTGTTCTGCTATTATTTGATCTTTGATATTCTGATTTCGACCTCCTTGCAGAAGTTTTTTCTGTAAGGAGGTTTTTTGCTCCAAAAGAGTCTTAAATAAAAAATGGATTTGAAAATAGGCGTGAAAAGTTATATTATGTCCTCGAGTGGAGGAATCTCCATTGGGGTAATGTAATACAATAATAAAAACTCAGATGGGTTAGTTATTTTAAGGAGGGTGAACAAATATGAGCTTTTGCTGTGGAGCGAGTATGGTAGGAACAAAGGGAACCCTTAAACATTATCGCACGCAAGTCCATAATGTTCCCCTGCTTTTTTGTCCGGTATGTCATCGTGTAGAGGTTCACTATAAGGTCGAGAATGAGTATGAGATCTTGGCGGAATACGCACATGGAGACGGTGTTACTGATGTGGATTTTCAGGACTATGTCATGGAAGACGAAACTGCAATATTCGAGAATGTCATTAACATCGAGAGTGAAGAGCCTCTAGCTATTGTGCGGAGTCAGATCGATATGGCGCTTGACCTGCTTGCTGTAGCCAAACAGATTGAGGATACGAAGTGGGAACGGGAATTGAAGAAAAGATTAGCTGTGATGAGTCAGAGACGCCTTCGTCTGCAACAGAAAGCATAAGATTATTTGCAATTTGGGTCAGACCCATTTCTTTTTTAAGCCTTCGCAACTGCGAGGGCTTTTTAGTTTTTCTATTTTTTTGAAAACGCTTTAATGTATTTGAACGAATTAATAGTAATAAATATAATTTGATGTGATTTTTTATATGTCTTTGGAATCATTTTATGAATTTTTTTATCATTCGACAGTTTCTCTGATTGCGTTGTCTACTTCACTTGGATATGATTGGAATATAATTGAACCGGTTGGAAAAAGTGCAACGATTACCGAATGTTCTGGCGGCTTCGTCATATACTCAAATACATAGTAATTTGATGTCGCTTTAGCGTCTTCGTCAAATGCAGTAAAAGGGGGAACTTCGTATCGTGATTAGCCAATATCAAGAAAGTCTTCTATTACCGGGAAGAACCTATCAATCAGGGCCTGTGGATACTACATACGAGGATGTACTAGAGAATATTGACAGCGGAATCATGCTTTTTGATGAAGAGGGAGTTATAAGTTTTGTAAATAAGCAAATGTACGGGATGCTTGAATTAACCCGTCACTCCCTTGTTGGCTGTACAATATCACACCTATTATTTAACGTTAGACTAAGCCGCTTTAAGAAAAAGCAAGTACTACAAAGCTATAAAGAGATGGTATACAAAGGAAAATCAAATTATGAATTTTTAGACGAGTATGGCCGTTATTGGAAGGTTACATTATGCTGTGGAGAGCAAATGAAGGGTTGTTATTTGTTTACAGTTAAAGAAATCTCCGATTATAAGTTGATTGAGCAAACGGCTTACCAGAACGATAGTTTGGCTATGCTAGGTAAATTATCTGCATCTATTGCCCATGAAATCCGGAATCCATTAACTGCAATTCGTGGATTTATTCAATTGCTGCACCCGCATCTACAGCAGCTTGGGAAGCAGGAATATGGCAAGATAATCTTGGCGGAGATCGATCGTGCGAATGATATTATCCATGAATTTCTAACTTCTTCCAAGCCGTCAGTTCCTCAAGTGGGGATGATTCCAGTGTCAGCCTTACTCAAGGAGGTAGTGCTGCTAACAGAGAGCGAAGCCTTGATGAAAGGGTGCCAGATCAATCTACATCCTTTACAGGGGGATATGATGATTTCTGGAGATGTAAAACAAATGAAACAGGTAGTTCTCAACTTGATTAGAAACGCTATGGAGGCCGTTACGGATAGAGTAGATGGTCTAATGGGTAAAATAGAGGTCGGAGCCCACAGAGAGGGTTCTGAGGTCCGTATGTTCATTTCTGATAATGGTAAGGGAATGGATATCCGTACACTGGACAGGTTATTCAATCCATTTTTTACAACAAAAGAGAATGGGACTGGGCTCGGGCTATCCGTGAGTGACCGAATCATCAAAAATCATGGCGGATGTATCTCTGTCAGTAGTAGAGTTAACGAAGGTACTCATTTTGTAATCTCATTGCCATTAATCCATTAGTACATTCGATTAGAATATAAAGTGTTTAAGAGGCTGATCCCTGCGGATAATACAGATGCAGAGATCAGCCTTGCTTATGTTACAATGGGGATTGGTTTTGGGAGACAGATGGAGGTAGACACAATGAATATAGAATTAATAAGTGGCAGTGCCATTAATGAAATACAGGGTGATGCCCTTATCCTTATCATCTCTGAGTCGGAGGCCCAACATGGCGGCCTCTCAGAGAGGTGGAATGACAGCATTCGCTTATTAGGGAAGACAGGTCTCTTTAGTGGGAAGCTGAATCAGACTTATGTACTGCCTTTAGATCATCCATCCGGTTGTCCTGTGGCTATTTTGGTTGGAAAGGGGGACCAATTTCTCAGGACTGAAGATCTACGCCAAATGGCCGCTCAGGCAGCGCGTGCAGCACTTCGATTGAAGGCGATACAGTTAGTGTTTCAGGTGCCTGAAGGTGTTCAGGAGCTAACAGTAAATAGGAATATTGTATCTATTGCTTATGCGTTGTCGGAGGGTTTGTCACTTGGTTCCTATCGTCGTCCCACATATAAGCAGGAGCAATCTCAATATACGGATCCAAACTCGGTTATTTTCACTATGGAGAAGAAGCCAGAAGATACTTTCGAGCGTGACTGGAATCTGGGCATCCAGAGAGGGCTGGCTTTTGGTGAAGCTACGAATCTAGCACGGAACTTAACGAATATGCCCGGCAATCTGCTGACTCCATCTGACCTTGCTGTGGCTGCTGTAGAAGTTGCTGAACGTTATGGATTTCCTTCCGAAGTGCTGGATGAACGGGAAATTGAGCAAAAAGGAATGGGCGGATTGCTCGCAGTCGGAAAAGGAAGTGTAAACCCTCCGCGAATGATCGTCATCCGTTACCAGGGAACGGGGCACTGGGATAATGTAGTGGGGCTGGTTGGTAAAGGGATTACTTTTGATACAGGGGGGATTTCCTTAAAAAGAGCCCCAGGCATGGAAGAGTTAATTAGTGATATGGGGGGCGCAGCGGCTGTTCTTGGAGTAATGGAGGCACTAGGCCGGTTACGTCCACGAATTAATGTCGTAATGGTCATTCCATCCGCTGAGAATATGCCTTCTGCTAATGCTTTTAAACCCGGGGATATCATTACATCAA
This sequence comes from Paenibacillus etheri, assembly GCF_001012825.1. Lineage (GTDB taxonomy): Bacteria > Bacillota > Bacilli > Paenibacillales > Paenibacillaceae > Paenibacillus_AQ > Paenibacillus_AQ etheri. The sequence continues at coordinate 400,399 of NZ_LCZJ02000033.1, read as the reverse complement.
TGAGCGGAAGAACCATAGAGGTATTGAATACCGATGCAGAAGGAAGACTTGTACTTGGGGATGCGCTGACCTATGCCCGGGAGTGGGGAGCGAAACGTGTCATTGATGTTGCCACGCTGACAGGTGCGGTGTTGTCGACATTGGGAGATATAGCTACAGGTGCGGTTACTAACAACGAGGAATTTATGGAGCAGTTTATGATAGCGGCTAACATTTCGGGTGAAAAAATATGGCAGCTTCCGGCTTACCCGGAATTCCGTGAAATGCTAAAGAGTGAAGTGGCCGATATCCGTAACACCGCAGGAAGATTCGGGGGAGCTACTACCGCTGGGTTATTCGTAGGTGAGTTTGCGGAAGGTCTGCCGTGGATACATCTAGATATTGCTGGAACAGCATTTCTTTCTAAAGAACGTGGAGTTAATCCTAGAGGTGGTACCGGAGTCATGGTTCGCACATTGGTTCAGTGGTTGCTCAGCGAAAGCGAATGATTAGCTCTTCATAAACAACAAATAGAAACCTCGCCTCAGGACAATGGATGTATGATACCCATTCCCTAAGGCGAGGTTTCTTTGCTTTTGTAAGAATGATAAGAGTTAAATAGTGCCACTGGATTTTTTAGCCTTCGATTGAGAAGTAAAGGATTGAATACTGTTCATAATTTTATCGCGGGTTCCCTTATTCTTCAGTAAATAGGCTACTCCCAATGCGGCTGTTGTCAAAAATGTTTTTTTTGTGTTCATAGTGATTACCTCCTTGGTATAGTCTGTAGTTGCTTATAACAAACATACCCGAAAGCAATGAAAGCTAAACTATAAACCTTTACATATAACTGATAGTACAAGCCTACTTCTTCTTGTTAACAGGTGTTGAGCAGCTGGAGAGGGGGGAATCTAAAGTCGCTGCTGAGCAGCTCTTACCCTTATCACAGCCAGCGCAAGCGCCTTGTTTACCCTTTTTCACATGTCGATAGATGATCCAGCCTGAATAACCGAAGATCAGAGTGATGATTAGAACATTTATCATTATGGTGCCTCACTTTCATTATGAGAATCTGCAAATTGCAAGTTCTACGACCAGCCTAATAATCGTCCACCTTGGAAAATAACAAAAGATACGATATACGCCAGAGCAAGAGAATAGCCAATAGAGAAGAAGGTCCATTTCCATGAGGCTGTTTCCTTTTTGATAACCCCTACAGTGGCCAGACAAGGAATATATAACAGGATAAAGGCCATAAAGCTGATTGCACTAAGCGGTGTAAAGACTTGTGAAATTTGATTCTCTAATCCTGTGGTATCTGGTGCGTGATAGATGATATTCATTGTAGACACAACAACCTCTTTAGCTAAAAATCCTGGAACCAAGGTAGAGCCGGCCTGCCACGTTCCGAAGCCAAGCGGTTCCAGTAGTGGTGCAATCATACCTCCGAATTTAGCTAGGAAGCTATGATCCATCTCTACATCGAATCCGCCGGGACCGGCATAAGACATAAACCAAATAATAGCCGATCCAGCTAGAATAATCGTTCCCGCTTTACGAAGGAATCCTTTGCCCTTCTCCCAAGTGCTGCGCGATAAGGTCTTGATCTGCGGCATACGGTAAGGAGGGAGTTCGATAATGAAGACAGAGGAGTCATTTTTGAATAAGTATTTAGAGAATACCTTACAAAGAATTAGTGCAAATACAATACCCATGACATACATAGAGAGAACGGCAAATGCTTGTTGCTCAGGGAAGAATACAACTGCGAATAATGCATAAACAGGTAATCTCGCTGAACAGGACATTAGCGGCATTAACAGGGTTGTCAGCATACGGTCTTTGGGCTGCTCGATACTTCGCGCTGCCATAATCGCCGGTACATTGCAACCAAAGCCAATGATGAAAGGAATAAATGCTTTTCCGTTAAGTCCCATACGTTCCATCGTGCTGTCCATTAATAAGCAAACCCGAGCCATGTATCCTGAATCCTCTAAGAAGGAAATGATCAGGAAGAGAATGAAGATCTGCGGAACAAAGACCAGTACGCCGCCTACACCGCCGATGATACCATCCACGATCAAAGCATGTGTGAAGCCGGAAGCTCCAATGGTCTGAAGCAGTGAGTTCGTTCCTTCACTAATAGGGCCGGATATCAGGCCATCTAAGATATCCGATAGGGGTCCGCCAACCCAGTCAAATGTAGTCTTAAAGAGAGCATACATAAAGATTATGAATAAGGGCAGTCCCAAAAAGCGATGAGTCAATACCGAATCTAATCTTTCAGTTAAGTTATGGGGTTTCTGAGCTGTCGTATCGAGTACTTCGACACAAATATTGCGAATATAATCCATGCGGTTCGAGCGAATCCATTGCGGAAGAGTCAGGGCGAGTTTTTTGATTTGTAGCTCACTCTGGCAGGATTCACAGATATTCAGCAGCCCCGTAACATCTTTACGCGACTTCAGGAACTGAAGTATCACCGGATTCTGCTCCATTAGCTGTAGAGCGACCCAACGATGATTGGGAAGATCTTTTATAGAACGTAATTCCTTTTCTATAGAAGATATTGCTCGTTCGACTACCTCACCATAATTCAGCTTGAACTTTACAGCAGGAATCGCTGACGATTTCTCTAGGATGCTGAGCATCTGTACGCTGCCTTTACCGGTTCTTGCTATAAGAGGGAGGACCGTTACACCCAGTCTTGATTGTAAAATGGTTTGATTAATACGAATACCACGCGCATTAGCGACATCAATCATATTAAGACCGAGTACAGTAGGTTTGCCATACTCAAGTAGTTGAAGCGTGAGCAGCAGATTACGTTCCAGCTGGGATGCATCCACGATATTAATTAATGCTTCTGGTGATTCTTCTATCAGATATTGGGCTGCTACCCCTTCATCGCGGGAGAGTGGGTGAAGAGAATAGATGCCGGGTAAATCTATGAGCTTGCCTGCCCCGTTCTTCAGATTTCCGATCTTCTTCTCAACCGTAACCCCTGACCAGTTACCAACATATTCGTATGAAGTCGTTAAGGTATTGAAGAGAGAGGTCTTACCTGTATTGGGATTGCCCACAAGTGCTATAGAACTCAAGACATGTTCACCTCAATTAAGGAAGCTTCTTTTCGGCGGATGGCGAACAACTGTCCGTTACATTCCAGCGTAATCGGTCCCCAAAAAGGTCCCTTTCCTTTAAGACGGATGTTTACACCCTCTGACACTCCTAGATCAGCAAGACGACGGCGTAGAATAGGGTTTATTCCTTCTATTTTATGAATATATCCAGCAGCACCAGTTTGTAATTGCAGTAAGGAACAGCAGGTAGAAGTAGCTATTGTAATCCCCCCAAAAGAGACTGATAATCAATCTCAATCATTTTCTTGTAATGTAGCATTTTTAAGTGTTTGTATACTGTGACATTTGTCTCTGACTTACTGTGGTAATTACTTTAAAGTGCTAAAGGCGAAATACCTTTACAATTTATTCTTCATTAAAGTATGATTGAACGATATAAATTGCATAGTAAAGCTATGCTAGAGGTTATAATGATTGCAATAGCGGATACGATGATTGCAGGAATTGAAGGGGGATAATTATGAAGACTAATCAATGTAAGATTGTTGACTGCACCATTCGCGATGGGGGGCTCGTTAACAACTGGGATTTCAGCGTGGAATTTGTGCAAACTTTGTATGCCGGCTTGAATGAGGCTGGTGTTGACTATATGGAAATCGGTTATAAAAATTCCCCTAAACTGCTCAAAGGAGCAGAAGGTGCTGGACCTTGGCGTTTTCTGAACGATGATTTCTTACGTAAAGTTATCCCGCAAAAGGGTCATACAAAGCTTTCCGCTTTGGTTGATATCGGTCGTGTGGATGAGAACGATATTTTACCTCGCAGCGAAAGTATGCTGGATCTGATTCGTGTGGCTTGCTACAGCAAAGATGTGGAGAAAGCTTTGCAGCTGGTACAAACCTTCCATGATCTAGGCTATGAGACAACGATCAACATTATGGCTTTGTCGAATGTAATGGAGAATGAATTATTAGAAGCTTTCGAAATGATTCGTGAGAGTGTAGTTGATGTGGTATATATTGTGGATTCATACGGTAGTCTAGATCACAATGACATCAATTACTTAGTGGAGAAGTTCAAAACTCATTTGCCTAACAAACGCCTGGGCGTACATACCCACAATAATCTTCAACTGGCGTTCTCCAATACGTTGATTGCTGCTGAGAAAGGTGTAGAGCTGCTGGACGCTTCCTGTTATGGAATGGGACGTGCTGCGGGTAACTGCCCTACAGAGCTGCTAGTGACTCATTTGAAGAATACCCGCTACACTTTGCGCCCTGTAATTGATATCATTGAACGCCTGATGATTCCTTTACGTGAAAAAGAAGAGTGGGGCTATATCATTCCTTACATGATCACTGGAACGCTTGATGAACATCCACGTTCGGCAATGGCGCTTCGCGCATCGGCGGATAAGGATAAAGCGGTTGATTTCTATGATAAGCTTACAACACCAGAGGTTAACTTCGGGAATAAATAAACCTGTTGTTCAGAAGCACTGAACCCGTTCGTAGGGGGAAGTGCTTTTTTTTATTGAATAAAAATTCTATAAGTTTCTCTGATTAATTATTCTTATATTTTTCGCTAAAACGCTTACTGTCCTTATAAAAGAGCTGGAGGTATTTATGCTTGCCTGCTTGAAGAAAATGGTTTATATTTATGCAAGATTTATGAATAATCGCTATAAAAATACTACCTCACAAAAGAAATGTAACTTTAAAGACCGATCTAGCCGATATTTATACATAGGACAAGACTATACATAGTTGCTTATTAATCGACATCATTTTCAGACGCGAGGGACTCATGAGACAAGAAGAGAAAAAGACAATTCAAGCGGCCATTATAGGAGCCTTACTGTTCCTATTCATTCAAATTTTCCATACATCGCTAAACCGATTGGACAATTGGGATATTATTTCTGCACTCTACCTCATTGTCGGCTGTTGTACCGTTGCTTTTGGATTTGCAATATTTGCACAGGGCTGGTTGTTCTTCTCTAGCAGACTATCTAAAGGTAGATTATATGTCGCTGCTCTTTTTGGTGGAATATGTATTATTGATTTCTTGCATACACTTGGCTTTGTAGCATTTCCATTGATTTCATCGTTTATAACTCCTGAGGAATCAAGGTGGCTGCTTACCTTTTCGCGACTATCCAGCGGGCTGGGTATATTGTTTATTTTCAGTAGAGAAGATAAACCTGTGACCGTTACCGAAAAAAGAAATGTATTCAGAATCGCCTTCATGTTAATTGTGCTCTTTATCGCATTATTTATATTTATCCATTCGGCAGTGCCAGATTTATTTACTAAGCTGTGGATGAGTACACTTAAACAATTCGTTGATTTGGCAGTTCTTTTTGTTTACTTAGCAGGTGTTGCTGTCATCGTTTTTCCTGGGAATAATGAAAAGTCAGCCTCGCTGCTTGTTATTATTCGGGCACTTATCTTTTTCTCGCTAGGACAGGCTTTTTTTATGACTCCCATAAGTGGCGGAAATATTGATAATCTCTTTGGGATGTTATGTAGCGGAGTTGCATATTACCAGTTGCTTACCGGCGTGTATCGCTTGACGATTGAAGAGCCATTTTACGAGAAGCAGTTGGCCGAAGAACGGATTAATTATTTGGCGTATCATGATGATTTAACAGGACTTCCGAATAGACGTCGTCTGACACAGCGTGTAGAAGAAATGATTGATGCCGGAGAGACGGACACGGATGATCAATTCTCAGCTTTGGCTATTATGAATATTAATCATTTTAAGAATATAAATGACTCTTTAGGTCATTATGCCGGAGACCTTTTATTGAAATTGGTGTCTGAGCGGCTTAGTAATGAGGCTAGACCCAGTGAAGAGCTGTATAGTATGGGGGCAGATGAGTTTGCTTTTCTAATGACAGATAGAGCGACTCTTGGAGAATGCTTGGCCCGGGCTACAGCGTTGCTTAGATTATTTGAAGCACCCGTTAATATAGAATCTGGAGAGTACCATATCTCGCTCAGTTTGGGGATGAGCATTTATCCTGGTGACGGGGAAACTGCTGAGCATCTCATTCAAAATGCGGATACTGCGGTTCATAATGCGAAGGAACAGGGAGTGGAGATTCGCCGTTATATCCCAGCCATGCAGATGAAGGCAAAGGAACGTCTGAAGCTGGAAAATGATCTTCGAAGAGCGCTTGAACGTGATGAGTTCTATCTCGTATATCAGCCAAAAGTGCAGCTGGAGACGGAAGAAATTGTAGGAATGGAAGCTTTATTGCGCTGGAATCATCCTAAGCGTGGTATCGTCTCACCTAATGAGTTTATCCCACTAGCTGAGGATAGCGGGTTGATTGTTCCGATTGGGGAATGGGTACTGAAGACGGCGTGTCTGCAAAATAAACAGTGGCAGCTAGCAGGCTACCAGCCGTTATGCGTCTCCATCAACTTATCTATGCATCAATTCCTTCAGCCGAACTTAGCAGGTAAGATTCATTCCATTTTGACTGATATTGGATTGGATCCATGTTATGTCGATCTTGAAATTACAGAGAGTATGACCTTAGATAAAGAAACGGCTTTTGATCAGCTGAAGCGTTTGAAAGATCTAGGTGTATTTATTAGCATCGATGATTTTGGTACAGGTTATAGTTCATTGCATTATTTGAAGAATATGCCGATCGATAGGCTGAAGATTGACAGATCGTTTGTCTCCGAAGTGATGGAGGATAGTAATAATGCTGCTATAGTCTCCACGATTACTTCTATGGCGCATCATTTGAAGCTTAAGGTTACAGCAGAAGGGGTGGAGAACAAGGAGCAGCTGCAGTTTTTGCGTGAGCAGCATTGCCATGAAGCTCAAGGATTTTTGTTCAGTAAACCTATTCAAGCGGCAGAATTTGAGACGTCTTTTTTGAAAAAGGCGCCTCTCGGCACTTCCTTCTAAAATATAAGTTTTACACCATACTTTATGTCTTATATTTCTCGCTTAAACGCTTACCGTCCTTATAAGGACGCCGAAGGCGTTTATGCTTGAACAAAAAAGTATTGATTTTTATTAGTGGGGGTGATACAATACTTCTTGTACTCACTTTCTAATGCGGGTGTAGTTCAATGGTAGAACTTCAGCCTTCCAAGCTGATAGCGTGGGTTCGATTCCCATCACCCGCTCCATACTGATTTAATATCGTAACCCTTGCCCTGCAAGGGTTTTTTGTTTGTTTACTTTTCGACATACGCCAAGTGACAATAGAATCATGGGGCAAATTTCGGCAGTCTTGGACCCATAGCTTCAAGAGGTGCGATCAATGCGCGACTGACGGTTTCTGCCTCGTGGGTGTACCGATCTGTTGTCTCCATCTTTGCATGACGCAAAAACTTCTGAATATTTCTCTGATCGGCTCCATGTTCTCGAAGCAGTGTTGCCGCAGTATGCCGGAGTCCGTGAAGCTTGACATGGGGAAATTTGTTCTTCTTTAAGAATTTGGACCATGTATTGGTTGCTGTACTTGGATAATACATAACCCCTGTGCCACTTTGGAAGAGATACTGCTTACCTTCTTCTGCCAACCACACTCTACAGAGCATCCTCTCTTTTTTCCATTGCCTCTCGTATCGTTTGAGCTCGTTTATATACCATCTAGGCATTGGTACCCTACCCAGCCCTCGGATTCGATTGTCTTAACCTCGCTTTCAACTTTTTTTCCGTCCTGATCTATGGTGATTTGTTTCTCAATGTAAATTCTCGATTGAAGATAATCTATATTCAGTCAATTCTACAGCTAAGAATTCTCCTCGTCTAAAGCCTCCGAGCATTACCCAGTAAAGTAAGCCTCCACCGCACAGGGAGCCTGTACATTGCAAGTAAGAGCTTCGCTACTTCAGCCTTAGTATAGTTCTGCCAGCATTGTCTATTACTTCCTGGAACGGCACGGTGATTACTTCTGATTTGATGAACAAGATTGGGACGAACACAATCACAAGTTAAATAAGCAGATGGAGTTGGAAAAAGCGAAGGAAGAACGACTATAGCAGATTGAACCTATAGCGGATCTAATCGCAACGGCAGCCGGTCGGGAGCTTCGAGCAAAGGAGCTTAGATTGCTGGAGTCGTTTGAAACTAAGGATTTGAATATCTTTACTGCGATGTTTACTGATGCTCTTAATGGCTATGCTGCTCAGGATCTTTCCATCCGAATGACCGATTTGAAGATTAGATAATTCATATAACAACGTGAAATGATTAGTTGAATGACTGAAACAGAACGGCGTAGATACTTCCAACGAATTAAATCCTTGAGCAACGATAAGTTTTGGAAGTACATGAATGTACTGCAAACCAGAGCGTATACCAAAGCCGAAAACCATTATCAAGAGGCCATGGATGTAGTGTTAACACCAAAGCAAAAAGCATCAGTAGTTGCTAAGGCTAATGAGATTAGAGAGTTATGGGATCGCATGCCAGTTGACCTGCTGCCGAACACAGTCTCAGCTCTTTAGGTAGAAATTGGAGAACTGGCGAATGAATGGCGTGGTTTCAAGCATTGGAGCGACCGCCGAGAGCCAAAGAATAGCTATGCCCCGTTGATGTATTGCCCGAGGGCAGGTAAAAGTTGGAAAATTACTTCAAAATAGTTTGTTTTTATGTGATTAAATTGGCATCTCTTTTGTATGTAAACTATGTATAATAAAGTAATAAATTACCTATAATTGAAATAATTTCTTCTAGATCTATTTCTATGATCATCATTGCGAGCGCTCGCCTTCAAACGATAGAAATAGAACCCCATCATGAGATTTGATGAAATGGGTATTTATTACTTTTTATCAAAGGAGGCGACATTCTAATCGTCTATAATGGCAGTTGATTGGGAGAAATTGAAATCTGACTAAAAGAAAATTAAAGGAGTGGACTTATCTTATGAAACGGTTACTCAATACGAAATGGTTGATAGCGATTCTGACACTTGTATTTATTGGATCCGCAGCACCTGCTGCATTTACTCAGACGACGCATGCTGCTGGAACGAACCCTAGTATCATTATAAATGTAAATAGCAATAAAACATTGGGAGTCAGTGGACAGGATAAACAGGCGGATGGAGCGCTTATCATACAATGGCATTTTAATTGGAATTCCATTGTTAATGATCAAAAATGGTATTTTGAAAATCTAGGAGACGGCTATTATCACATCAGAAACGTAGAAAGCGGAGATTTACTGGAAGTCAGCGAATCGTCTACATCCAATGGTGCTAAAGTGATTCAATGGCCAGATAATGGCGGATGGAACCAACAGTGGAAAATCGTTCCAACCAATCAAGATAGAGGTGACTCGTCATATATTATCAACCGAGGTAGTGGCAAGTATTTGGATATCTCGGGACAATCGACATCCGACGGAGGACAGGCTATCCAGTGGGATTATAATGGCGGCGCCAATCAGCGCTGGTTCATTCCGCATGCATCGTAACACATATGAAGCTAATGCCACGCCGTTTCTACACATAGAAACGGCGTGGTTTTTTAGATAGAGAAATTAAAGTTGACACATAAATGCAATCACTAGCGTTGCCATAGATCTGGACGCTCTAATTGCGTTTTGCTTGCTCGAGCTGGTGAAGCTGGACACGAAGGTCAAACATACCTTTTTGCAGCTCACTCGCTGGCTAACGAAGCACGTTTACGAAAAAATACCCCCTCAAGCGCGGAGTCGATTGGCCGTTCTGCGATTGAGGGGGCATCGTATTTAAATCGTTAATTTGAGCTTACAACAATGCGATCAAGACTTCGCACCTACTTCGAGCATGTTGAGCACGCCTTGATCGAAAGGCTCTGGCGAAGGAATCCAACGAGGCATATCCATATCTCAGCAATCAAATCTATAACAAAGAAATCAATAAAACAATGAGATTTTTATTCTCTTGAAAGTTGTCACCCGATAGCCACCTATATATAGGAGAAAATTATTACATAAGGTTCCTTTATAGCAACTGTGTATCGTAAATGTGATCCAAATCCCATTATCGCGGTGTATGGATTGCTCATACGGTATGTTGTTATCCTTCTGATGGGGATAGTATCATACCGCTATTGAATTTAATAGCAGGTGAATCCTTTTTTAATATCGAAATATGGATATTAGAGAAGAGGCGAAAGACAAAGATGATTATTGGTTTAACAGAAGAACAACTAAAAGATGTGAAGTGCACCCCCTAGAATTTCATCGGACAAACCAGGTGCACTTCATGTAGCAGTAGAAGTTTTTGTTTTTTCTACTGTCTACTATGATGGGAGCATATCAGGAGTAACCCTGAACGGCTCTCTTTATCTACATCTGCCCTATTAAGAAAATGGGGCAGATGTTTTAAAACCATTTATCTTGTTCTGACCTGTCTTGACCATTAAGCTAAGCCAGAAACGATACCGGACTTGCATTTGTCTATCTTCGGGAAGTTATGCTATAGCTAAGATCAGCCTTCCAAGCTGATAGCGTGGGTTCGATTCCCATCACCCGCTCCATAATTCAAACTTCCAAATCCTTGCGATGCAAGGATTTTTTTATGTTTTGGTAGATGATTGTGTTATGAACTTATCTTAGATATCAAAAAGCCAGGCTCCTCAATGAAGAGGAGCCTGACTTTACTAAACTACCTGATTCTCTTAAACGGTCTTCAAGAACTCAACAATGGTGAGCAGTCCCTTATCAAAGTTCTCAAGGTTGAAATGCTCATCCGGTGCATGCAGGTTCTCATCATCAAGGCCAAAGCCCATCAGGACCACTGGTGCTTCAAGTACACGTGCGAAGCTTTCCATGATCGGAATGGAGCCACCGTCTTTGGTGAAGAGGGCACGGGTTCCGTATACTTTGCCGTAAGCGTCTGCTGCAGTTTGCAGAATAGGGTTCGATGGATCGATGTTAAAGGCGCGCGCCTTTTCCATTTGCTTCACATGTACTTTCGCTCCGGTTTGGATGTTAGCTTTCAGATGCGCCTCAACGGCATCAAGAATATGCTGTGGATCCTGATCGCCAACGAGGCGGCAAGTAATCTTAGCATGTGCTTCTTTCGGAATAACTGTCTTGCTTCCTTCCCCTTGGAAGCCGCCATACACACCGTTAAGCTCAAGGGTAGGGCGAGCACCAATACGTTCTACAAAGGAATAACCTTCCTCGCCATATAACGCATCGAGTCCAAGTCCTTCACGGATTTTATCTTCATTCACGCCTTGCTTCACGAATTCCTCACGCAGCATTGGAGAAAGTTCAGGTACACCATCATAGAAGCCTTCTACAGAAACGCGACCTTTGTCGTCATGAAGGGAGCTGAGCAAGGACACGAGCGCGTGCAGTGCATTCGGAACGCCACCACCGTAAGAACCGGAGTGCAGGTCTGTAAGAGCTGTAGTTACGCTCACTTCAAGTGATCCTAGACCACGTAGTCCTGTGCAAATTGCAGGGCGACCGCGTTCCAGCAGGGAAGTATCGGAGACTAGCACCGCATCCGCAGCCAGCTTCTCTTTGTTAGCTTCCAGGAATGGAGGGAGATTTGCGCTGCCGATTTCTTCTTCACCTTCGATACAGAGCTTGATGTTAACAGGAAGAGTACCTTCTTGTTTCAAGATTGCTTCAATCGCTTTGAGGTGAATGAATACTTGTCCTTTGTCATCCGTTGCTCCACGTGCATACAGCTTGCCGTCACGAATCTCTGGCTCAAATGGAGGTGTGGTCCATAGGTTTAGTGGATCTACTGGCTGCACATCGTAGTGGCCGTATACAAGAATGGTTGGCTTACCCGGAGCATGAAGATAATCAGCATATATAACGGGATGTCCCGCAGTCGGATGAAGTTCAATATTCTCAAGTCCGGCCTTCTTTAGTGTGTCTGTTAACCAGTGGGCTGCAGCTAGTACATCGTCCTTATGCTCAGACAAGGCAGAAATACTTGGAATCCTGAGCCATTGCTTTAGTTCTTCGAGATGTTCATCCCGGTGCGTTGAAAAATAAGTTTCGTATGACATAGTGGGTATGTACCTCCTTAAGTTTTGCTGCGCAAAACCGGCTATGAGCTTAATCGCCATGCGTGACCGTCTTGTTTAGCATTCTATAGGAATCATTATACTGGAGAACTCACTATGGATCAAAAGCGATTAGAGAAATATCTTACCAGATGATTGTAGCCGGCGTCACACCTTGAGGAAAAGTATCTTCTGCTTTGTCTTTATTTACATACATGTCATACCAAGCGTCAGCAATGAGTCCCGGATCTGTAGCTGTGCCTGGCTTGATAAATACGCCTAGAACCAGATGACCTGCATAGATTCCTTTCGGAGCCAAGTCAGCATGAAGATTGAGGGCATAATTTCTTAGTCCACTTAGTGCGATACCGACATTACCCATCATCTGCATCGGATAGATGGAGGACAGACCGGTTGTGAACAGTAGCGCTCCGCTGCGTTTCTCCAGCATTTCAGGCAATACTTGCTCCACGCTTCTGATTGCGGCTACAACCAGCGCTTGGAAAGCATCTAGTGCATTCTCCTCAGTAACTTGAGAAGCTGGAGTAGGCGGGTATCCTCCACTTGTAGGGCTGAACTCAAGCACATCGATAAAGCCGTATTTCGCTTTGATGTCGTGGAAGGCAGCAATTACTTGTTCTTTATTGTATACATCTGCATGAAAAGCAGCGGCCTCGATATTCAACGATCGAAGCTCTTCAACGAGGGTATTCAGTTTATCCGCATTACGAGAGATTAAGGCGACTTGGAATCCGTTTGCTCCGAATTTTTTGGCGATGGAGAGTCCTAGGCCGGGGCCAGCTCCCATGATAGCTATCGTTTTTTTCATAATTAATAGTTCCTTTCCGGTTGTTGATTACTAACAGTAACCATGATAAGCTGGATAAGCTTAAGGGACAAGAAGGCACTATTAGATGCTTAAGTTACATGGAGGTAACCACTTTGGAACATTCAATGGACGAACCCACTCGGCTAATGCCGACGCTAGAGGATTGCTCCATCACTCGCCAAATACTGGACAGAGTTGGGGACAAATGGAGTGTGCTCATCATTGTCAATTTGGGTGCAGAAGCATTGCGGTTTAAAGAACTGCAGCGGCGTTCTGGTGGTATATCACAACGGATGCTGACCCAGACCCTCCGTCATTTAGAACGGGATGGCATAGTTTGGCGTAAAGTCACGCCTACAGTGCCTTTGACTGTTGAATACGGTCTGACGAGTTTAGGAGAGTCCTTGCTGAATCCTCTAACCTCCCTAGTGGAATGGGTCAATAGAAACAACACTGAAATCGCCAAAGCACGTATAGGGTATGATCGTCAGCACGAAACGCAAGAGTAGCAAGCTAGGAGTACAATTTACTGGGATAGAGGATGGATTATTGTGCAAAAGAAAAGTGGAAAGAACACATTTATATATACTTACACCTGCTCAGAGGACGAGTTATCGCTATGTCAGATGGAGCTTCGTTGTCTTTTTGGTGAGGAAGTACCTTCTTCAATCTTTAAGAGTGAGGTAGAGGTGGATGTCAGCCGCAGTCCCTTCATTAAAGAGCGGATTGATGTCATGTACGAGGGAGACAGCTTGCCTGAGATTTATGATCAGACGGAGCAGGTGGAGCTTGGCGGCAAGACGTTTAAGGTTATTTTTGTGAAGACCAATGATCTGTCTCCTGCGGATAAAATAGAATATGATGAGCGAAGAGTGATCGAGCGAGAAATTGGGCTGCGTATTGAAGGGGAAGCGGATGTAAACCACCCTCAGTTGGTATACGGTATTGTTACGCTGGGCGGTCGCTGGTACTTTGGAGCTTATCATAAGAACAAGGCCACATGGTTCCGTCAAATGAAAAAGCCGCGTAGCTACTCAATCGCGCTTAGCACACGTGTAGCCCGAGCAGCGGTTAATATAGCTGTTCCGAATCCGGCAGGTGTTCGAGCAATCGATCCTTGCTGCGGCATCGGAACAGTAATGGTAGAAGCTCTGTCGATGGGAATCAACATGGTCGGGCGTGACATTAACCCTCAGATTGCGATCGGTGCCAGAACGAATATTGCCCATTTTGGATTCACAAGTGAGGTAACACTTGGGGATATTGCTGACATTACAGAACATTACGACGTAGCTATTGTAGATATGCCATATAATCTATATTCTAGTATTACACCTGAGGAACAGTTTGCGATTCTAGTGAACGCACGCCGGATTGCAGATCGGGTGGTGATTGTTGCGATTGAACCGGTGGATGAGATGATCAATGAAGCCGGATTTACGATTATCGACCGTTGTGAAGCTAAAAAAGGTTTATTTTCCCGTCATTTAATGCTTTGCCAGTAATCCTAATTAGGTATTTAAAAGGGGTGCAGCAATGGAGCAGAAATGGTTAAGCTGGGCAAAAGAAATACAGGCCATCGCACAGACTGGACTAACTTACGCTAAAGATGTCTATGATATAGAACGGTATCAAGCTTTGCGGGAGCTAAGTGTGGATATCCTTGCTAATTATACGTTCGAAAGCAAGGAGAGAATAAGACTCTCCTTTGCTAGTGAGGGTGGTTATGCTACGCCGAAAGTGGATATCCGTGGTGTTGTTTTTCAGGAAGACAGAATCCTGCTTGTCCGCGAGAAATTGGATGGAAAGTGGGCGCTTCCAGGGGGCTGGGGAGACATCGGTCTGTCACCGAGTGAGGTCGTTGTCAAGGAAATTCAAGAAGAATCAGGATTTGAGACAAAAGCAATTCGCTTGCTGGCTGTTCTAGATAAGAAATTTCATAACCATCCTCCGGAGCCGTATCACGTGTATAAGTTTTTTATTTTATGCAGAATCGTGGGCGGTGAGGCGATGCAAGGGGTGGAGACGAGTGAAGTATCCTTTTTTGCTGAAGATGAACTGCCTGAGCTCTCAGTAGAGAGGAATACAAATGAGCAGCTACGGACGATGTTTGAATATTTACGAAATCCAGAAAAAGTAGTAATATTGGACTAAGAATTTGCATATCATATATGACTTCCGTAAAGTGATGTTTTTTAATGTTTTAAATTATGGGTAATAACTATTATGTAAGCACTTACAATGTTGGCATTCTAAGTTTTTGGGTCGAGCGGTCTACATTTTTTCCTCTACAGTGACGATAAGAATTTTAGGAGGGGATCGCATGGAACAAGAAGAGTTAAGCATTCCATTGAAACAGGAAAATGTGGTGCGTCCTGCAGAGGGCAATATTGCCACTGGGCTGGTTTGGGGTATCTTAATCAGCATTCCGTTATGGATCTCTGTCATTGGTTGGATTCTGGGGTTTTGGCGCTGAGCCGTATTTTATAATTATCTAACTCTAATAGTTGTATAGTATACATCAAAGGCGGTCTCTTCGTATCTGAAGAGGCCGCCTTTTTAGAAATATAAGAAAGTATAAGTTTCACACCATACTTTATGTCTTCTATTTCTCGCTTAAACGCTTACCGTCCTTATAAGGACGCCGAAGGCGTTTATGCTTGTTTCCTGAGTTTCTCAGGATTTTGTATATACTAGTCTAAAGTTCTCGCAAACCACTTTCATCTTTGGATCAAAAGGCTTCTTCAAGAACGCTAAAGATTCTCTGGTGAAGAACTTCTCATGCTCATGGCGCCACGACTCTAGCGTTCTGTCATCCTCGCCTTCGCTATAGGCAAAGTCAGCACCCACCTCATCAAAGGGTGTAATTTGCACATTGGTCGTAACGATCACTGCTTGCGGATTACCACGGCCATCCAGCAAAATACTGTGTCGACCAATTTCCGGCAACGTCTCATCGCAGACTGCATAAATTTCATAGTTAGAAGCGGTTCCTGTCTTAATCCCACGGATCACCAGATCTAGCAGTTCATCGGCCATATGAGGATTGTCGCCAAAGGCCCAAGCCTCGTAGTTATCCGCTGCTTGTGGATAAAGCTGGGTGTATTCTTCCCAAAAAAGCTTAATCTTCGTTTCGTTGCTCATATCCGTATCTCCTCGTTGAATAATCGTTATTGTCCCGCAGTTTCCATCCAGCCCGCATAAAACTCATCTAGTTGCTCTTGCACTGTATCGCGTTCTTTCTGTAGCTCGGCGAGCTCTGCCGCATTGCTACTGATCAGTGGATCTAACATCTTGGCATCGATTTCCCCAAGCTGATCCTCAACCTCTGCAATAGCCTTTTCCCAATCAAAGTGGATGCTTCTCTTGCGGAAACTGGTTGAGTTAGCTGTAGTGCCATTCACGGAACCGTTAGATTGAGGCTTACTGGAGCGTGAAGTGGTTCCTTCCGAAGAGGAAGGTTTTGGCTGATTAGGAATAGAGACTGGTGTCGCTAATGTTAACGCCTGTTCAGCTTGCTTCTCCTTGTAATACTCATAATTACCGTTGAAGACTCCAAATCGTCCACTTTCAATGGACCAGAGCTTATGGAATAGACGATTAATGAAATAGCGGTCATGCGATACGGCCAGTACTGTACCTGAAAATTCCTCTAAGGCTTCCTCTAGCGCCTCACGGGAGTCAATATCTAGATGGTTCGTTGGTTCATCCAGAATTAGCAGGTTTGGTTTACGATGCATCAACACAGCGAAACGCAGGCGGGTCCATTCCCCTCCAGACAGATTCGTGATGTCTTTGAACACATCGGCACCATAGAACAGGAAACGTGCGAGCTGCCCGCGCGCTTCACCTTCTTCTAGTCCGGCTTCTTCACGAAAGTAGCGGAGAACAGATTGTTTGTTATTGTCAGGGACAGCCTCTTGCGCGAGATAGCCAACAACGGTTCTTGATCCAAGCGTGCAGCTTCCGGTGTCTGGCGTCTCCTGACCTAATATAATTCTTAAAAGCGTACTTTTCCCTGCCCCGTTACCACCGATAAGTGCCGTGGTCTCTCCGTAGCGAAGCACTTCGTTTGCGTCTGTAAACAGGCTTCGCTCTCCATATGCCTTACCGATATCCTCCAGAATGACGACTTGATTCCCGGAGCGATCATTTTGCTGTAGCTGTAAATCCATCGATTTGCGCTCTAGAATAGGACGTTTAACCTTCACCATACGATCCAGTGCTTTTTGCATGGAAGCTGCTCTCCGGTAAAAGGCAGGGTTAGGGGGAGTCCCGCGATTCCCAAATTCGATGAGGCGTTTGATGCTCTCCTGCATTTGTTTTATTTTTTTCTGCTGCTCTTGATAATCAGCAAATTGTTGAAGTAGACGTGTTTCCTTCTCTACTTGATAGCCGCTGTAGTTGGTATGAAAGGTAAATGCTTCGCCATCCTCAATCTCGATCACTTTCTTGACTACAGCATCGAGGAAGTAACGATCATGGGAAATGGCTAACACTGTACCGTCATAGCTCTGTAAGTACTGCTCTAACCACTCAATGGCGTTCATGTCTAAATGATTGGTTGGCTCATCAAGTAGAAGTACATCTGGTCTACGCAGCAGCAGTTCTGCGAGTCCGACTTTAGTTTTCTCGCCGCCAGATAGAGAGGAGAAGAGTCGGCTATATTGCCCAGTTCCGATTCCTAGACCAGTGGAAACTCGCTGAATGGTGGATTCAATTTCGTAGCCTCCAGCGGTCTCAAATTTATCCTGAAGGCTACCATATTCTTTCAGCAGCCGATTCCATAGTGTTTCATCCGTTCCGGTATTGAAGGTGGACATTTCAAGCTCCAGCTCTCGCAGGCGTTGTTGCCACTGCAGTTGCTCAGCAAAACTACGTTGTAGAACTTCATATACGGTTTCTTTTTCGTTAACCTCTTGAATTTGAGCCAGCATACCTACTACGCTACCTTTGCGAATTGAGATTTGCCCTTGATCGGGGCGTTCTTCACCATTCAGTAGGTGGAAAAGCGTAGTTTTACCGCAGCCGTTGCGGCCGATTAGACCGATTTTTTCTCCTTGGCGGATATCGAAGGTGATGCTATTTAGTACGAGCTGTGCACCGTGGTATTTTTGAACATTTTGGCATTGAATAATCATATATATTCTCCTTTAAGAATGCCCTTTGCACCGCCAGAACCCTAAATCGAAACTGGAGTTCTGTAAAAAACCATAAAAAAAGACCGTAGGGAAATTTCCCCACGGCCTTATCATTCTCCGGTTAACTGATCCGTCCGGGTGATGGCAGGAAAGGCATTTCACAATTGTTTAGTGTTATTAAATTCATGGAAATGGACAGACTTCTCCCGTTATCGCCATTTACATGAGCAATGCCAGCTATCGCTTTAGGTAGCCGACTCATAACACTGTTGGTCCAATTGTGATCCATTCCTTCCACACCCCTTTCTTAACAAATTTAATGTCAGTGTAAACAATAATCGGAAATTTAGCAAGTAAAAAGATGGCAGAGAGAAGTTTTACACTGCATAGAATATGAATTGTGGAATAATATGGTTTTATGTGGGGGGAGACAAGCCACTAACAATTACAAGATGAAAAGGGGAAGTTATATGGCGCTTTTTGACGGATTGATGGGTAATGCATCACAAGTAAATCTAGCGGAGGTACAGCGGGAATACGCACAAATTCTTGCCCCTCAAGAGAAAATTGAAAGAGCCTACAAGCTGATTAGAGATATGTTTATTTTTACAGACAAACGATTGATTCTAGTGGATAAACAGGGACTGACGGGCAAAAAGACGGATTATCATTCCATCCCGTACAAAAGCATCTCGCATTATTCCGTGGAGACGGCAGGACACTTTGATCTGGATGCGGAGCTATGTATCTATATTTCCAGCAGCACTGTGCCGCTCAAGAAGACCTTTAACAAATCCGTAAATATTTATGAGGTGCAGGCGGTATTGTCACAATATATTTTGAAATAGTTTAGTTAGACAGTGTAGCGAAGCACCAGACCACCATAGGCAAAAGCGGCTAAGATGACTAAGGCAGGATGCACCTTATGCCGCTTTATGACCCAGAATGCGATTACGGCAATGAACAGTGTTTGCCAGATTCCGATAGAGTCCGCAGGACCTTTCGCCATTGTCCAAGTGAGCACAGCCATCATAACTGCAATAACCGGTTGAACAAGCAATGTCATCCCTTTCACTACGGGGGATTGCTTGTATTTTTGCATGACCGTTAACAGGATGATAAGTGCTGCTGCGGAGGGGAGTACGGTCGCTAATAAAGCCACAGTTAGTCCAAACCAGCCGTAGACATCATAGCCGACATAAGCAGCGATTTTGGTAGCAATCGGGCCAGGCAGAGCGTTGCCAAGTGCAAGCATGTTGGTGAATTGTTCATCGGTCAGCCAGCTGTAATGGGGAACGATGCGGGTGCTTGGAGCGCTGAAGCAGCTTTGCTACGAAACGGATTTGGAGTTGTTTGCAGACTTGGTGTTCAGGCGGAACTTGACGTATATGAGGAAAACGTAAGATAATCGTTGGAATAGATGCTGGCGGGTGAGTTCATACCAGGGGCATGTCCGGAGTGTTGGACAATCTTTGGAATAAGAAAACGGCTATCATCTATAGGGATGACGGAGCCGTTTTTTCGTACAATATCAGATTTGCTAACCATGATATCAACACAGCCGATGGTTAAGCAATCCTCTATTAATATGTAACTATTCACTACATCAAGAATGCACTTGGATACTAACGGGGGAGAGATGAAGATGACAACTTTTACAAGAAAGCCTTTAGCAGATTGTGTACCTGAGCTTGTGGCTACGGCAAGAGGCGATAAACCGGCAACATTGGTAATTACAGGCGGGAAGCTGGTTAACGTATGCTCTGGTGAAATTCTAGAAGGAATGTCTGTTGGTGTTCAAGGTGGACGAATAGCTTATGTTGGTAAAGATGTGACACATATGATTGGCGAAGGAACGCAAGTTATTGATGCGAACGGCAAGTATATAGCTCCGGGATTGCTCGATGGCCACTGTCATATTGAGAGCACACAGCTAACCGTTACTGAATTTTCCCGCGCTGTTCTGCCGCTGGGCACAACAGGTGGTTTCTTTGATGCGCATGAGATTGCTAATGTATTCGGGCTGAAGGGGATTCAATTGATGCTGGATGAGATGCGGGGTACGCCGTTAGCAGCTTACATGCAGGTGGCTTCTTGTGTGCCTGCGGCAGGTGCGGAATTCGAGACAACGGGAGCTTCTATTGGGCCGGAAGAAGTGGCAGAAGCCTTTACTTGGGGACCCGATGTGATTGCTCTAGGAGAAGTAATGAATTTCCCTGGCGTTGTTTACGGCGATGAGAAAATGCTTGGAGAAATTCAAGCTACGCTGCGAGCAGGCAGATTTGTAGATGGCCATTTCACATGGCCTTCCAGCGACTGGAGACTCCCGGTATATGCGGCGGCAGGTGTGACTGGCGATCATGAATGTGTGACAGCAGGCGATGTGATTGAGCGTGTTCGACTGGGGATGTATGCCAAAATGCGCCGTGGTTCCGCTTGGCATGACGTAGCTAAAACAATTACGGCCCATACAGAACATGGAATTGATACACGCAGAATGATGCTGGTAACGGATGATCGTAGTTCAGAATCTTTGCGAGATGAAGGGCATATGAATTTCGTTCTACGTGATGCTATTGCTCAAGGTGTTAAACCTATAACGGCGATTCAAATGGCTACTATTAACACTGCTGAACGCTTTGGTTTAGCGCGGGATATTGGTTCTATTACTCCGGGTTCTTTTGCAGATATCATCCTTCTGGACGGCAATTTGGCAGATATTAATGTAGTGCTGACGATTGCCGCAGGTGTAGTAGTTGCGGAGAACGGTGTAATGACGGCAGAGCTTGCTAAATTCACATATCCAGAGGAAGTTTTGGCTTCCGTTCATTTGCCACAGCGTCCTACTTCAGAAGATTTCATCATTGCTGCTCCAATTGAAGCAGGTGAACTTACTACAAGAGTTATTAAAGTAAGGGAAAATCATGTGGAGACTATTGAGCGTATGGTTTCGATACCTGTAGTGGCAGGTCAGCTGGATGTAAATGCTGTAGAGGGTTTGTGCAAAATCGCTGTGCTTGAACGTCATAAAGGGACAGGCAATAAATCAGTGGCCGTTGTCGAAGGCATTGGATTTGAAGAGCCGGCTGCCATTGCAATGACGGTAGCGCACGATAGTCATAATGTACTCGTCATCGGCAATGACGATGAGTTAATGGCAAAAGCTGCAAATGCGGTGGCGGATGCCCAGGGTGGTGTTTGCATGATCACATCCAGTGGAGAAACATTATTCCCGTTGGCTATTGCAGGTCTGATGTCCACAGAGCCATTCGAAATTGCTGCTGCAAAATCAGCTGCGATCAGCAAAGCGCTATATGATGCAGGCTGTACTTTGAATTATGCGTTCATGACCTTATCATTGCTTGCATTGGCGGTTATCCCTACGCTACGCATCACAGATAAAGGTCTCGTTCGGATCTCGCCTGAAGGTATACAGTTAGTGCCGCTGTTTGTTTAAGTAAATTAACTAAGCATAATCCTAATACAAAAAACTGTTCTGAGGTCGTAATGACCATTCAGAACAGTTTTTTTTGTTTAAATATAAGAAAGCAAAAGCTTCACATGATGCGTAATCTTTATATATCTTATTGTAATGAACAATAAGATTAAACAAATTATTAGGGATTGAAACATTTTTCTGAGCCAAATTAAATATAAATAAAGCGTAGTCAGGTGACGATAATAATGTTAAATTAGATAAAATTAAAGTGAATTAATGGAGTTAATTTTACATTAATGGCATATAAAGAATTATAGATAATGGCAGGTTTCGAATAACCCAACTAAGAGGGACGAGGTGCATGGAGAGATGATCAGACTAGAAACGCAAGATATTTTGAATATTAGCATGAAGCAAATTGCTACTATTTTTAAGATGAAGCCGCTTGAACTGAGATTTGTCACCGATTTTCAGGGTGAGAAATATCTCTTAACTAATGATAAGTTACACCTCAACAACCAGCAATATTGGGCAAAGGTTATGGAATGTGTCTTTGTTGATCATGTTAGACCTGTGTTAATGTGTGAGGTACTATATTTCCTTCGTAATGAATTTCTGGAAAGTGATATTAAGTTATGTTTTTCATATGATTACGCAGAGGATGGGAATGACGCAGCTACAGCTACGGCTGAAATATCCTTTAATGACTCAGCAGATTTACAACCGAGTGAGATTGCCGAGCTGATTGATTTTGCGTTGACCTTACAGGACAAGCAGTGGTTCCATGAACTGACTACTAAATATAAGCAGCTTACAGCATAAGCATCCTTTCGATTCTTCATGCTTAACAATTAATATAGCTAACCGTCTTGTCTGCAACAGAGATGATCTGTGGACAAGACGGTTTTTTGTTTTACCACCCTTGGGCATTTTTTTCTATATGTTCAGCCAAAAAATCAAGCCAGTCCTCATGATTATTCAAGCAGGGGATCGCAGTGAAGTCTTCAGCATGTCCTCCTCCAGCCTCAAATTGTTCACGCCCTTCTATCGCTAGCTCATGCAGCGTTTCCAGACAATCGGTCACAAGACCCGGTGAAAAAATCAGAGGTTTATGAATTCCGCGCTCCGCTAGCTTTCCCAAAACATCTGCTGTTGAGGGACCTACCCACTCTTCACGTCCGAAGCGTGATTGGAAAGTAACCTGCCAGCGTCCAGGCTCCCAATGCATTGCAGATGCGAGAAGGCGTGCTGTTTCCATACATTGCTCTGGATAGGGATCGCCTGTATCTGCATATCGTTTGGGGATCCCGTGAAAGGTCAGTACGAAGTAATCAGGATCGGAGCTCAGAAGTTCCATTTGCTGCAGTAAATGCGACTTCATGGCAGAAATATAACCGGGTTCATTATAATAAGCATCCATAAATCTGAGAGCAGGAATAAGGCGCTTCGTTACCGGTCCGGTGGAGCTTTGGCGTCCTAGTGCAGCAAAACTCGCCTGATCGAATACGGATGCCGTTGTAGTGGACGAATATTGAGGGAATAACGGCACTATGATGATGCGTGTGACTCCGTTAGCTTCCAATGTGTTCATCGCTTGTTCCATACTTGGTTCGCTATACGCTAAGCCAAGCTCTACTTGATACCGTGATCCTAGAAGCGTCTGCAAACCAGATTGCTGAGCTAATGAGTGGAAGAGCAGAGGTGATCCTTCTGTAGTCCATATTTGTCTGTACAGCTCAGCCGACCGGCGTGGACGTAAGCGCAGAATAACACCTCGCAGCAAAGGCTGCCAGAACAGAGGTGAATAATCTATGATTCGGCGGTCGGATAAAAAACGTTTCAGGTAAGGACGTACCGCCTTTGCAGTAGGTGCAGTAGGTGTTCCAATTTGAGCGAGTATAACTCCAATAGGTGGCTGTTTGTTCAAAGCTTTGAACTCCTTTCCCATGTTAGAGATCGTTCTAAAATAGCATAGCTAACCTTGAAAGCACAGTTATTGAGATCACTTTGCGCGTATAAATTAATTTTTAATCGCAAATAGTGATATTTCTTATAGGGTGTGTGATTTTCGATACAGAAGAACCGCAGAAAGGTCTGGTAGTATCAAACCAGAAATTGATGGGAAACGGGTTGTAAGTGTATTTGCAATACCTTATGTGAATTATTTCACCTTTTATGCAGCTTTGTGTTAAGAGGAAGAAATGAAATAAATTCAAGATATTTTTATTGGAAGTGGAGCGTGCAGAAGCATGAGAGGGGGGATGGGTTCTTATGAAGAGAGATGTAATGCTTCATAAGAAGAGAAGGGGCGCCGTGAAAGGTAAGTTTAGTTAAAAAAAGCTATATATCACTGGGGATTTGGTAAAGGAGAATTTTATTGAAAAAACTAATTTCTTTAACGGTTAGCGCGGCAATATTGTTAGCGCCATTTGCTTACACACTTAATGTGCCTGCTTTGAACTTGAAGGTGGATGCAGTATCGGCAGCTTCCGAAGAAGCGGATGCACCGGCAGCAAAACCAACAGCAAAACCAACGGCAAAACCAGCAGCAACAGCAAAACCAACGGCAAAACCAGTAGCAACACCAAAGCCAACGGCAAAACCAACAGCAACGCCAAAGCCAACGGCAAAACCAACAGCAACGCCAAAGGCAACAGCCAAACCAGCAGCAAAACCAAAAGCAACCGCTGCACCGGCAGCGACAGTAGTACCAGCGGAAACTGTTAAGCCTGTGCCTACGACATTGCCTGTTACAGTTAATGAAAACGTATACCAAGATGGAGTTTACGTAGCTTATGGCGATGCATACTCCAAAGGCACGGAAGGTGCCAAGATCGAAATTAAATATGGCAAAATTACTAGCATTGAGCTTTTGAGAACCAGTCCTAAGCTGATCGATAGAGATGCCCGTAACAATTATAGTGCTTTATGGCAAGCTTATGGATTGATGAAGGATAGATTGCTTGGCAAAACAAGAGATGGAGCAGCGGCAGTTGATGCTGTTTCGGGAGCTACCCGCTCCAGTAATGGCTGGAAATTGTCTGTAGATAGAGCCTTTGAAAGAGCTCTAACAGTGAAAGATACAAATGCCGTTTACTTTGATGGTGTTCATATGGGCATAGATCCAACAGGTAAATATGCAGTATTTGCAACCTACGAATCCAATAAGCTCACAGCTGTTAAAGTGTACCCGCTGAACAGTACTGGTGATTTCGTGGATGAGAAGGCCTACACAGCTGAGCAATCCGCAGCAGTTGCAGCTATAACGCCAGCATTGCTGGCTAAAGGAACAGCTGCAGAGCCTGTTGCAGGACTCGAAGCCGACTTTAAGGCTGCGACTAATGCTTTCTGGGATGCTGAGCAGAATGCTAAGATTAACAATACTTCTGCTTATGTAGACGGATTCTATTCCTCTTATGGAACTGCAAGAAGTGTTGGTGTTGAAAGAGCTGACATTGTGATCCGCAACGGTAAGCTGGTGGATGTGAAGCTGCTCAGACTTGGGAACAATCTAATTGACAGAGGTGCAACGGCTTATGCAGATGTTGTAAAAGCTAATGCTCCGATGACAGCTAAGTTGCTTGCTAATGGATCTTACTTCGCTAACTACGATGAGAAAGTAGATGGAATTTCTGGCGCTACAGAAAGCAGTCACGGTTGGAACCAAGCCGTAGAAAGAGCTTTCGAAAAAGCATTAAAAGTTCCTGGTGAAGGTAAATATTTTGACGGCAAATTTGCAGGCGTAGATAACCACTCTAAAGTGTTACTGCTTGTTGATGTTGCTTCAGATGCAGTTACAAACATTAAATTAGGCTTGTTTGGGACGGACGGCAAGCTGATCGCTGATGACAAACTAAGTGCAGAACAAAAATCACTGGCGGGTACACTTACTTCAGGATTACTTGAAAAAGGTGTGCAAATGTCTGATATCACAGGTCAAGAAGAGCTATCCGCAGCTGCCAAAGCTGCACTGACTGATGCTTTGACTAACGCATCCAAAGTTCAAGGAACCTATAAAGATGGAACCTTTACTGCATTTGGTGATGCCTATGATAAAGGAACAAACAGAGCAGACGTTACACTGCGTAACGGTAAGATCGTAAATGTTGCCTTGTATCGTGTAGGAATGAATCTTGTTGATAGAGGCAAAGCTGCTTACCCAGAGGTGGTAAAAGCAATTCCACAATTGACCTCTAGCTTC
Source organism: Paenibacillus etheri (assembly GCF_001012825.1). Taxonomy (GTDB): domain Bacteria; phylum Bacillota; class Bacilli; order Paenibacillales; family Paenibacillaceae; genus Paenibacillus_AQ; species Paenibacillus_AQ etheri. Next base: position 374,725 of record NZ_LCZJ02000033.1, on the reverse strand, counting down.
CTTGCAGCAGGTACTAGAGAAGCTGTGCAAGATGTAGATGCTGTTTCCGGTGCAACTAGTAGTAGTGTAGCTCTCAAGACAGCGGTGGATAGAGCATACGGGAAAGCTGAAATCGTTGAAGCTAACAAAGCGGCTTACTTCGATGGAATCTTCATTGGTGTAAGTGCTAATAAGCTTGTAAATGTTATGACGTATGTAGAACATGGCGTTCCTGTTAAAATGCTCGTTTACTATCTAGATAAAAACGGAAGCACAAGAACGATCAACCAGTTGACTGACGCTGAGCTGGCTGTGAAGAGCGAGATTGAGTCGACTTCAACGGGCTATAGCTTACACAAGTATGGCTATCGCGCAGCAGCCTTCGGAAATAATGATGCTGAGAAAGAAGTATCTGCTAAAGTGGTAGAAGCTATTAAATCAGCGCTTGAATCTGCTGGTAAATAATTATCTTTTTATAAAAAAGGAGGATATTCCAGTGCCAGAAGATGGCCGAGGAGTAGCCTCCTTTTTCAAATGTTCTGGGCTTGTACATAAATATGAAAATAGATCGTATAGTGATTTAAAGGGATTTTGGAGGTGAGTGTCTAAAGTTTAATATAGAGAGCAGGCCGAAAGCCTGTTATTAATAGGAGGCTCCAACATGACACAAATTAAACAGCTCGCTCCACAAGATGAATTTGTTGGCTTTTATCTTTTAAGAGAGCTGGCAATTAAACAAACGAACGGCACTCCTCCAAAAGATTATTTTGACATCGTTCTGGGGGATTCCACTGGACAATTATCCGCGAAATATTGGGATGCCAGCACAACTGATAAAGAAACTTTTTTTCCTATGGCACTGGTGAAGGTTCGCGGGATTGCGCACACTTATCGTGAGAAATTGCAAATCAAAGTAACCAAAATTAGATTGGTGAACGATGAGGATGGCGTTGCACTTACTGATTTCATCCGTTCGGCCCCTATTCGTCCAGTAGACCTTATTCATACGATTAAAGGGGTTATGGCAAGTATTACAGATCCGGAGATTGCCTCGATCGTCTCTTTTTGTGTGGGTAAAGTGGAAGAGAAATTGATGCATTATCCGGCAGCCAAAACACATCATCATGCTTATTTTGCCGGACTTGCTTATCATATGGTGCGTATGCTGGAAATCGGTGATTTTCTGTGCAAGCAGCGTCCGTTCTTGAATCCAGATCTAATGAAGGCCGGGATCATTCTGCATGATATCGCGAAGCCAGAGGAGATGGTCTCCCAGCTTGGGATTGTCTCGGAATATAGCGTGCAGGGTAAGTTGATTGGACATATCTCGATGGCTTCTAACTGGATCACGGAAGCGGCCATCCGTCTAGACATTGATTTGAATTCGGAAAAGGTTATGGCGTTACAGCATCTCGTATTGTCACATCATAATCTGGGCGAATGGGGTAGTCCCGTTCAGCCACAGACAGCTGAGGCAGTCGCTCTGCATCATATCGATGCGATGGATGCGAAGCTGCAAATGGTGGAGGATGCTCTGGATACCACACCGGAGACCGAGGAATGGACACCGTTCATCAGAGGTTTAGAGAATAAGGCTGTGTATCGTTTGAAGATTTAAGTGATGTTCTGTAAAACCAAACCCCCAATCAGCAGAAAGGAGCTGGTTGGGGGTTTTTGATGTTCTTGATTATTTCGACAAAGTGGCGCGGCTGCTATAAATGGAGGGTTTATGTTTAGTGCCTTGTTTCTTAGCAGGTTTATTCTTACGAGCAGAAAAAGGAGTGTATCCACCGGCAAACATCGTTCCGCTAGCATATCCTTGACTGGCAGAGAGCAACAGAGGATCATAGTGTTCCTCCTGCTCCATAAGTTTTACTAGAATCGCAGCGGCAGCCCGCGCGTCATCGAGAGCGTCATGGTGCTTCAGCTCAATGCCGAAATGCTCGGATACTACATTAAGTTTATGAGAGGGAAGCTCGGGCAGCATTTTTTTGCCTAATAAATATGTACATAAGTATTGAAAACTCGGATAGCTTATGGACATTCCATCGAGGCAATACCGCAGTACACTCATATCAAAAGCGGCATTGTGCGCCACGACGATCTGCCCGTGCAGCATAGGTTCAACGGTGGGCCATAATTCATGGAAAGTGGGCTGACCGATTACCATTGAAGGGGTGATGCCATGTATTGAAATGTTCATGCCGTCAAACCGCTGCTCCGGATCGATCAGCCAAGAATGTTCTGCAGTGATTACGCCATCTTTAACTTCCACAAGTCCTAAAGCACAGGCGCTGGATCGACTGGAATTCGCCGTTTCAAAGTCAATTGCTATAAAGTCCATTCGTAAAGCTCCTTATCTATCATATATACATTCATATTAAAGTAGTAAAATGATAAATACAATCTAGTACAAGTTACAAATAGTAGTTGAGTAAAAATAAGGAGATGAGTGAGTGCGGCTTATAAAAGGACAAAAGGTGGATCTCACGAAAGGGCGAAGTGTGAACAAGCTGGTACTGAAGTTTGGTTGGACGACCGCTGATGCTAGGGTTAGCATAGATGCAGCTGCCTTTTTGTTATCAGATCGGAATCGCTGCGAACGCGATGAGAACTTTATCTTTTACGGAAATCCGGTGTCTATTAACGAAGCGGTAAGTCACTCAGTTTTACAACAAGGAGATAAAGAAGCTATTTCCATAACACTCTCCGGGCTTCCTGTGGACATTACTAGAATAGCTTTAACATTAACGATCTATGAAGGAGAACAATCAGGACACTCTATGAAGCAAGTATCCGCTCCTTATCTACGTTTAGTAGATGGTGATAGTGATGAGGAATTGTTCGTTTTTGATTACGGTTCTGATCTTTCCAAGGAGACGGCAATTGTAGTGGGAGAGCTTTATCGGCATGGTTCAGAGTGGAAATTCAGTGCTATTGGTAGTGGATTTGATGGGGGATTGGCTGCTTTATGCACCAACTACGGGTTAGATATTGAAGAAGCCGAGGAGAATAAAGAGGTTGCTGCGACCCTTGAGTTAACAGTTCCTTTAGTACCGATTACTTCTGAAGAAAAGAACGTGCTGTCCAACATAGATTTACGTAAAAAGATTGTCCAGATCACCTTAGAAAAAAAGAAACTGACTGGTGTAACTGCGAGGGTAGGAATCGTACTGGATATTACAGGCTCAATGAGAAACCTTTATGCGAATGGGACAGTGCAAGAAGTGGTAGAGCGTATTTTGGCAGTTGCCTGTAAATTCGATGATAACCATTCACTGGACGTATGGGTATACGATACCGAGTTCAGTCGCTTACCACCTGTGACAGAGCAGGAATTAGGAAGTTATGTGTTTACACATATTATGAACAATAATACAATCCATAAATTTGGCCGTAATAATGAACCACCGGTAATGGAGGATATCATTAAAAAATACACGGAGGAAGAACCTGACTCTACGCCGGTATTTATTATCTTCATCAACGATGGTGGTGTCGTGAAGCCTACTAAGAAGGTGATTACAGCGGCATCTGTTCAACCGATTTTCTGGCAGTTCGTAGGGATCGGAAATTCCGATTTTGAAGTTTTGATGCAGCTCGATACGATGAAGGGGCGTTTGGTGGATAACGCAAACTTTATTCATCTGGAGCGGATTGAACAGGTGACGGATGAGGAGCTATATGATCAGCTACTTAATGAATTTCCTTTGTGGCTAAAAGCGGCGAAGGAAAAACGAATTATTCGAGCATAAATAATAAATAAATAAATCTAAACAGAATAATCGAATACTATACATGGAGCCATAACCGCCTACTCGAGTAGAAGTGTTGTGGCTTATCTAGTTTCGTTATCTTGCTATCCTATTCAAGAATCCGTACACTGCAAAATAGATGTTGTATATTATGGTTAAGCACAGATACGGGAGGAAATGCTTTGGGAGCTGTAATCACTAAATTTTTTGAATATGGGCAAGCAGAAATAGATTATCTCGGAAGTGTGGACCCAGTGCTAGGTGCGGCGATGGCGCGAATGGGGAAAGTAGAACGTGTGATTATTCCGGATCTTTTCACTGCGCTTATCTATGCCATAGTGGGTCAGCTAATATCAGTCAAAGCAGTTCGAACCATCTGGACAAGAATGCAGGCTCAATTTGGAGAAATAACTCCGCAGCAGCTAGCTATACACACAGCGGATGAAATTCAGGGTTCCGGCATGACGATGAAAAAGGCATTATGCATTCATGACATTTCCAATTTGGTCGTGCAGGGTGATTTTAAGCTGGAGGAATTATATGGATTGCCCGATCAAGAGGTTATTCAAAAACTCATGAATCTAAAAGGCATTGGCAAATGGACAGCAGAGATGATGCTAATTAATTGTATGGAGCGCCCAGATGTAGTTAGTTGGGGAGATATCGCCATTCGTCGCGGCATGATTAAGCTGTATGGGCTTGATACGCTTACCAAAGAGCAATTTGAACAATACCGTCTCAGGTACTCACCACTCGGTTCAGTAGCCTCCATATATTTGTGGGAGATTTCATTTCAATAATTAATAAGCAGGGAGCACTATAGTGGACAAAACAATAAAGGAACAGCTAATGGATTTGGCGGACGCGGACTACCAGAAGTTTTCTGCAGCTTTACTTCCGACGATCGATAATGTGATAGGGGTCAGGCTACCGGAGCTGCGTAAGCTCGCCAAAACCATTGCAAAGGGTGATTGGAGAGCCTATTTGGAGCACGCCGAGTCTGATTATTTTGAAGAAGTAATGCTGCAAGGTATGGTGCTTGGTTATGTGAAGACAGATCTTGAAGAAATTCTACATTATATTGCGGACTTTATTCCTAAAATCGATAACTGGTCAGTATGCGATAGCTTTTGCACAGGGCTGAAGTTTACCTTGAAGAATAAAGAGCAGATGTGGGACTTTATAGTGCCGTATCTGTTATCTAAAAAAGAATATGAGATTCGATTTGCGGTAGTAATGATGCTTAATTTCTTTATCGAAGAGGCGTACATCAATCGGATTCTCCAGCTTCTCGATCAGGTCAGACATGAGGGGTATTATGTAAAAATGGCGGTTTCTTGGGCGCTTTCGATGTGTTATGTGAAGATGCCTGCGGCAACGATAGATTATTTGAGAACCAACACTTTAGATGATTTCACCTATAACAAGGCTTTGCAGAAAATCACAGAGTCTTACCGTGTAGATCCAGAATCGAAAAAAATGATTCGCGGGATGAAGAGGAATAGAAAAAACAAGCCCCTTATATAGCTCAGTAGCTAATAGATAAGGGACTTGTTATTATATTTATTTTTTGTCGGTATTAATTTTCCGGTTGCGGATACGTTCAATTTCATCATCAACTGCACTACGAAGGTTGGGATCAATGGACGATGCTACGCCTGCGCCTGAGTTGGATTTATACTTGGAGTTTTCCGCCAGAGCTTCCCACTCGAAAATTTTCTCTTCCATTCGTTCGAAGCCACGTGAAGCAGTACCCACATTCGGTCCTTTTACACTGTTACTATGAGGAGCCGAGCTTAGTGTTTCTGTAGCTTGTTGAGCACGAGCGATAAGTTCAGTTCTTTTCGCTTTAAGATGTTCGCGCTCTTCTTTAGCTCTAGCGATATTGATCTCCAGCTCTGCCAGGGAGTGCTGAGTTTGTGCCTGACTATTGATACTCTCATCCAGCTGTTCTGCATACCGCAGCTTGGCCATGAGTGCAAGGCGTGCTCTTTCTTCATTTCCTTGCTCAACCGCCTGAACGGCTTCAGCTTCACTTTGCTCTATCAACTGAGTGTATTCTTGCTTACGACGTTCCAATACAGTCGCTGTAACTTTCAAATCACGCTCATTGCGTTCTGCCGTAGCTATTTCGTTCTCAAGATCGCGTAGATACTGACCAGTCAATAGTACCGGGTTTTCTAATTTATTTAGACCTTCGTGTAGGGCAGCTTTGGTGAGGGTGGAAATTCTTTTGAATAAACTCATAGTGTATCTCTCCTTAGTATGTTTGATTGGTATTAAATGACGATCTGTTAATAGAAATTATGTCCATCCGAAAAGCTGCTAAAAGGTTCTTTGGGGACGATGATGCTGGCGATAAAGTAAAAGATAAGTACTGTGCCAAAACTGAAAAATGCTGCAGCAACGGCCACGAGACGGAGTATTGTGGCATCGATGCCTGACCAAATAGCAAGACCTCCGCATACACCACTAATCTTCTGGTCACTTCTGGAACGATATAATTTTTTCATTTATTATTGTCATCCTCTCTTATGGGGGTGATTGTGATTGAATCTTGCAACCCGCTTGCTTATGTACTCATTGTATAGCCTTTTTGAATGCGGCAAAACGGACTGAAGGCGGTTTTAAATACCAGACCTGAGTCGAGGTTCGTTCCCGCAGGAAGGCGGGGGAAATAAGTTCTTGATTGTGGATGAACTACAAATTGCGGTTGAAGTTAGGTACAATAAAGAAAGGAATATTTGTGGTGGTGTCGAAATATGCTTAGATATGACTACTACGGAATTGGGGGCTGAATATGAGCTTTTTTAACAAGGTAAAGGCAGGCGTGAGCGAGGCTGGGAATAAAGCAAAGACAGTGGTGGAGATCAATCGTTTGAAATTACAGAACAATAGCAAGCAGAATGACATTGATCAGCAGTATCAGGTAATGGGTAAACTGTTGTTTGAAGCTGTAACTCAAGGTGCAGGACCACTGCCGAGTGAGCAGATCGAGAAGAATATTTCCCGTATCCTTGAACTGAAATCGGAGATTGATGTCAATCTGCAGCAAATTGCTGGTTTGTCCGATGTGAAGCAGTGTAAAGCATGCGGTGGCAATGTGGCAATCGAGGCACGTTTCTGCCCGAGCTGCGGATCAACTTTTGAAGCATCCAATGAACCTATTCGTGATGTAACCCCATCGTCGATTACTTTGGATAAGAAGGAATAAATCTACTACATGTAAGAAATTCATGAACAAAAGGACAGCTCAATAGCTGTCCTTTTGATATTTATAGGGTGAGAGGTCGCTTAAACTTTAGCAGCATGACGTTTTTTGAAATAATACACAATTAGCAACATAAGCGGCAGAACAAATGCACAGGTGAAATCCCAATCTACCCAGTAGGCGGGGATTTCCTTTACATAGAAAATGATGTTTTTGGCAATCAGCTGTGACATACCAAATAACAAAAATCCAGTGGGTATAATCAGAGGACGGTGGCTTTTGAGTTTAAATAATTGGGCTGTACCTAAGGTTAAAGCATAGTAATAAATGGCTGTTTTGAAGTACGTGCTGATAATCCATGCTGTAGCCATAAGCGCTTCGATACGTTGCAGAGAATTAGCAATATTAATTTTTTGAGCAAGAATATAAGCGGCATAAAATTGATGTTCAGAAGCGTGAACACCAAGAACGGTAAGTGAAATAAATAGGATGAGGTTTAGTCCCAGAGCTCCGATGATCAGAGCTATGAAAATATTCCGGCTTGTTTTGCTATTCTTCTGAGCATAGGGATATATCATAAGAAACACACACAATTCGCCAAATGGATAAAAAACACCATACATCAAAGTATGAAGCATGTCCGGTACTGGTGTATTCATGATGGGGTATAAACGTTCCATTTTGACATCGGGAGTCAGCAGAAGCAGCAGACCGATCAAAAAAACTGCAAACAAAGGGAAAAATAGCTGAGCTGCCCGTCCCAATGTCTCCAGACCAAGTCGTACGCCATAAACCAGCAGGAATATGGCCATGAAACGGATAACCCCACCGGGTGTTTTCTCGTAAATCTGTGTACACATGAAATCTTCAATTTCTCTTATGTATGTGGAGGCGGCAATCAGGAAGAACCCTAAATAGAACAAGGCTACAGCAGTTCCGGCCCATTTTCCTAAAATTTGTAGGCTAAGCTCGATAATATTCTTGTTTGGTTCAAGGTCTGCTAAGCAGAGCAACAGTTTTATGGTCGCCAAACCTAAAGGAATACTTATCAAAGCAACAATCCATGCATCTTGTTTTGCTCCTGATATCATTAACGCTGGATACACAAGCACCATATCCCCAACAAATGTAAATAGCCCGAGTATAATCATTTGATTGGTACTAATTCGATCTTTCTCCAAACTCATATACCCCCTACAATTTATTGACTAGTTTTTAGTATGGTTGTAGTTACCAGAATTATGCCATCCCGAGTTTTAATCAGAAAGGAATAATTATCAAAATTAACATCAAACTATACTCATCTATCTTTGGGAAGTGGAGGCTGCATCATGAAAGACACGGAGATTGGTAGTTTATCAAGTCGGTTAGAAGTTAATATTACTAATTTGTACCAATTGATGGGTAAAAGCTCTGATGTAGTGATAAAAGAGTTGCAGATAGAAGAAAATACTCATATTTCTTTGATTTACATAGATGGTCTTGTGGATACTCAGGTGCTGCATAATTCAATTTTGTATTCTTTGCAGGAACATATTCCTTATGAACAGCTGGGGAAAATTGAGCCTGAGCAGAAGATTGAGATCATTAAGAAACAGATATTAATAGCCGGTGATCTAACCGTCATCGTTGATTACAACCAATTTGTACACGAATTGTTGTCCGGTAATGTAATGCTGCTGCTTGATGGGACATCCACCGCTCTCCGGATTGGCTTACCTGGCTGGGAAGATCGCAATGTAGGAGAGCCTAGTTCCCAATCGGTTGTTCGAGGTCCAATGGAAGGATTCACTGAGAATCTGCGGACAAATACGGCACTGGTTAGGCGAAAAATCAAAGATAGCCATTTATGGCTGGAAACCGTTCAGATCGGAAGGGTGACTCAAACCAGCGTATCCATTATGTATCTAAGCAACATCGCGAATAAGGAGTTGGTACAAGAAGTAAAACGCCGTCTGAATAGAATTGATACGGACAGTATTCTTGAGAGTGGATATATTGAAGAGTTTATTCAAGAGACGGCAGTTACACCTTTTCCTACCGTATACAACAGTGATCGTCCGGATACGATTGCAGCGGGTATTTTGGAAGGAAAAGTGGCTATTCTTGTCGATGGAACTCCTTTTGTTCTGTTAGTGCCCACCTTTTTTGTGGCATTTTTCCAGTCTGCTGAGGATTATTACCAAAGGGCTGATATTGGAACATTGCTAAGATTAGTTCGTTTTATTTCATTTTTTATTACTTTGCTTGCACCTTCAATGTATGTTGCGATTACTACTTATCATCAGGAGATGATACCGACCAACCTTGTAATTAGTTTAGCCGCCCAACGGGAGAGTGTTCCTTTTCCTGCTTTTGTCGAGGCACTGATCATGGAAATGACTTATGAGATTTTGCGGGAGGCCGGGGTGCGGATACCCAAAAATATCGGACAGGCGATATCCATTGTCGGAACGTTGGTGATTGGGCAAGCTGCGGTTGCAGCGGGTTTTATTTCATCTGCAATGGTCATTATAGTATCGCTTACAGCCATTTCCAGTTTTGTTATTCCGGAGTCAGGAATGTCCATAGCTGCGCGGATGATCCGTTTTTTACTTATAGCTTTGGCCGGTTTTATCGGCTTATATGGAATTCTATTCGGTATTTTTATCATCGTACTGCATTTGTCGAGTTTACGTTCTTTCGGAATGCCTTATATGAGTCCACTCGGACCTTATAATTCAAAAGATTTAAAAGACTCTATTTTTCGCTTTCCGTGGCCTTTTTTAAAGACAAGACCTGCTGAGAATAAGACGCAGAACCTGTTTCGTCAAAGCACATCCAGTGATGAGGAATCAATAAAATGAATAAGAAAATAGTTAAAGGCGTTCTCCGGTTGATGTTAGCTCTCCAATTTACGGTGTTGCTAAGTGGCTGTTGGGAAAGAAAGGAGCTGAATGAGGTAGCTTTTGTCCTGGGGATAGGGATTGACAAGGCTGAAACTGGCTATACAGTTTCGATGCAGGTCGTTATTCCATCTGCGATTTCCTCGCAAGCGAGTGGAGGAGGGGGAGGCAATGGTGTCCCGGTGGTTGTTTATAAATTTACAGTACCTACGTTTTATGATGCACAGCGTAAGTTGAATCTGGATAGTTCTAGGACGAGTTATCTCGGTCATATCCGGGTGTTGGTTATTGGGGAGGAACTTGCCCGCTCTGGAGTTGGCGAGATATTGGATGTATTTAAAAGAAGTCGGGAACCCCGTATGGATTTCTACGTTATGGTTGCCAGAGATACAACCGCCAGCGATGTCTTGAATGTCCTTACACCTATGGATAAATTACCAGCGAACAAATTATTTAGTTCCCTAGATAATTCTTATAAAAATTCAGCAAAAACAGTCGCTGTCACGCTGGATGATTTCATTGAAAATTTATTGTCGCAAGGTGATAATCCTGTATTGACCGGAGTGGAAGTTATGGGAGATCCCAAAGAGGGGGAAGATAAAAGCAATGTAGAGCGAACTATGCCTAAGGCGAGATTGGAATACCATACTGTAGCTGTGTTCAAAAAAGACAAACTGATCGGTTGGCTAAACGAGAGAGAAACGATTGGTTACAATTATATCAACGATAAGGTAACCTCACATTCTGGTTCGATAGCAGGGGAAGACGGAAAGCCCATTGTTATCGAAGCGCTCCAGGCTTCAACCAAACGCAAAGTGAAAATTATTGATGGAGAGCCGCATATTTACCTTAGTGTTAAGACGCTTTGTAATATTGAAGAAGTGCAAAGTGCAGAGAATTTGGAATCGGAAAGCACTATCAAACGTTTGGAAAAGGAAACAGAGAAACGGATTATTGAGCGAATGCAAAACACTGTAGAGCAAGTAAATAATCGCTTCAATGTTGATATTATGGGATTTGGACAATCGATTTACCATGCCAATCCTAAAGCTTGGGCAAAGCTGCAGCAAAAAAAGGGCGACGATTACCTTAAATCATTGCCCATCCATTACAGTGCCTCAGTAGTTATTAACCGCGTAGGTCTAACAGATAATTCTTTTCTTGAGAAAATCAAGGAGTGAGTCAAATGGTGTTATTGTTTTTTTTGGTGCTTGCTGTAGGTTGTATGGCACTTGATTTGCCTAAATTAATGCAAAAGCGCCGAGTGCGTGATCTTAGCGTATATTTTGTATTTTGGATATTGGGTCTTGGCGCGACCGTATGTGCGTTGTTAAAATTGAACATCCCGAGTCCTCTGTTTCTGATTATTCTTATCTATAAGCCAATAAATAATTTATTTGGAGTATGGTTTCATTAACAACGACGGATTTACAAATTATCAAACCCCTTAGAATAAGCATCGGATAAAGCTTCTGGTTTATCTGATGAAATTCTAAGGGGTGTATTTTTTATGACGATCAAAACCAAATTCTCATTTGTTGTAAAAGCAGATTAAAATATTGATTGCTATATACAATTAAATACAATAAAGTTGTCATATAGAGGATAATTTTGTCGATTTTTCTGCAAAAATGTTCCAATCCATATTGCATCAGGCGATATTAGGGTCTATGAGGTTCGAATCCTCCTCCTGAAAAAGACATAAGAAAGTGGTGCGCATATGAGTAGCAACAGATTTGAGAACAAAGTAGTTATTATTACAGGTGCAGGTACTGGAATCGGAAAAGCTACAGCCTTAAGAGTAGCAAGAGAGGGCGGTACTGTAGTAGTTGCCAATCGATCAGATGCCGGCGCTAACACAGTTGAGGAAATCAAGGCTCTAGGTGGGGAAGCGATGTTTGTTCGGTCAGATGTTTCTCTCGAAGCAGACTGCAAAAATATCGTAGATCAAACATTAGCAGCTTATGGGAAAATTGATTGCCTATATAATAACTCAGCAATTACAGGAGACAATACGGATGTTATAGACTATGATCCGTTGTTGTTTCAAAAAGTGATTCAGACAAATCTCACTAGCCAATTCTACATGTTGCATTATACATTACCTCATATGAAATCTGGAGCTTCCGTTCTAAACTGCTCCTCTTTGCATGGTGTTTTTATCGGGATGGCCAATGATGCAGCTTATTCAGCAAGTAAACATGCTATTGTGGGGATGACTAAATCGGTTGCCAAAGAAGTGGGTCACCGTAACATTAGAGTAAATGCCCTTTGCCCAGGACCTATCCCTACACCAACCATGAACAGATATGAAAAGCTGTTGTCTGATGATGTAGAGATGCTTCAATCTCTTATCGCTTCTGGAACGGCTCTGGGTAGATACGGTACGCCTGAGGAAGTAGCTGCGTTTGCATGCTTCCTACTAAGTGATGAGGCTTCGTTTATTACAGGTACAGCACATGTGATTGACGGGGGCTATTCCGCAACAAAGTAATCACGGATTGATTTACTTATATAACAGCTAAAATATAGTATTTGAGGCTTTGCGGCGTATTCTGATTCCAAAAACCTGAAGGATGACTGGATTGGAATCGGAAGTCGCACGCAGAGCTTTTTTTAGTTGTCTAAAAAACAGATTCTTCGTATGTTGGCAAATTGAATGGTTGCAAGAGAGACAGTAGATACACAAAAATGAATGAATTAAGGAAAATATGACCATGAATATGTTGGAATTTGTAGAAATTTGTATTTTAATATAAATAAAAAAAGAAATTTGTCGATAATAATATAGGTAATATGTATTAGTTAATATTCTAGAAAGGGTGTTGTTATAAAAACGATACAGGAAGTAGATGTCGTCGCCCTGAAAAAGCATGGGGCGGGTATTTTTTGTCTGTGAAGTTACATACATTTCATCTCTATTAGTAAAAAATAACTTTAAAACTTGGAGGAAAAATAATTATGTCATACACAATTAAGTACAACCAAAATGAGAACCATATCGATGTAATATCTATTGATTTTTCAGCTGAAGATGTTCCAGGATACCTGAAAGATTTTGAAAATATCATGAAGCTTGTTAAACCTAAATTTACAGGAACAACTGATGTAACTGATTCTAAAAGTGTACTTTCTCCTGAGGTTGCAGCTATGCTAGCCCCTACAGGTGCGATGGCGAGTGAAGCTGGTCAAGCAGGATGGGCTTATGTAACTAAAAATCCAATTTGGAAGATGCAATTGAAACGTATTTTTGGTAGAGATTTTGCAGATGCTTACGATACCTACGAAGAAGCTAGAACATACCTGAAAAGTTTGCAATAATCTAATTATGAAAGTTAGCAAAAAGTGCGGAGAATTTTCTCCGCACTTTTTGCTTTATCTATATTTAAAATTGAAAATCTTCATCCTTCAGCGGCTCCACGTTAAGCGCCCGGACGTATCCGTTACCTTTTTTCGAGAAGAAGTCATGCTGCTTGGTGTGGGTACTGATGCCATTCTGAACAATCGGGTTGATCTCTTCCTCGTCGAATAGCGGATCCTGCCCCAGATTCATCATGGCTTTGTTAGCATTGTATCTAAGGAAGGTCTTGACCTCGTCCACCAGTCCGATGGGAGCGTAGATCTGCTCGGTATAACGTTCTTCATTCTCATGGAGCAGTCTAAGGAGGTTTACCAGCTTCTGGTGTAGCTCACGCTGCTCGTCATCTGGTAGCCCGTCAAAGATCTCCTGCGCCAGCACACCGACATATACTCCATGGATGCTCTCATCCCGCAGAATAAGGTCGATGATCTCACCGCTGCAGGTCATTTTGCCTTGGCCAGCTAGATAAAGCGGGTAGAAGAAGCCACTGTAGAACAAGTAGCTTTCGAGCAGCACTGAGGCTGCCATGGCAAGGTACAGGTCTTTGGGTGACTCTATTTTTTTGTAATATTGTGATATGGTCTCCGCCTTGAACTGCAGGTAAGGGTTCTCTTCTACCCAGCGGAACACACTGTCAATCTCCTCCGTGGAGGACAAAGTGGTGAAAATACTGCTGTACGATTTGGCGTGAATCTGTTCCATCATACCCATAAAGCCAAGCACAGCCTTGCGCTGAAGGCCTTCGACATGCTCCATAATCTGCGGCATACCTACTCCGCCTTGAATCGTATCCAGCAGCGTCAGGCCACCGAGCACTTTCATATAGGAGTCTTTTTCTTGCTCACTGAGCGTGAGCCAGGACATTTTATCATCGGATAATGGAATTTCATCGTCCGTCCAGAATTGCATAATGTTCTGATTCCAGAACATCAATGAGAAATCGTCGTCGGGACGGTTCCAGTTCACGGCTTGGATAGCGGTCATAATATTGCAATCTCCTTTTCTGCGGCTATAGCCTTCCAGTTAGATCGAGCAGGTGAGGCATTCCTCGACGGACAGTTTTTTGGTCCGGGTGTAATACAGCGACTTCAGGCCTTTATGCGCCGCATACAGATAGGAGCGGGCCAGTTCTCTGGTTGAGACATCACTGTTCACATGCAGTACGGTCGAGATGCCCTGGTCGATATGGGGCTGAATTTCCGCGATCAGATCGATCACCTTGAATTGGTCCATTTGGTAAGCCGATTTATAGAAAAATACATTATCCGGCCGCAGATACGGCATCGGATAGTAAGTCGTTGAATTGGCATAAGTCCGGGTCTCAATTTGCTCTACAATAGGCATAACGCTTGAAGTAGCATTTTGAATATAGGAAATGCTGGCTGTTGGCGCAATTGCCAAACGGTAAGCATGGTACAGACCATTTGCTTTTACTGCATCCCGCAGTTGTTCCCACTCCGCAGGGGACGGGATGAAAATATCTCCGAACAGCTCTTGTACTCTTGGCGTTACAGGGCGGTAATCCGTAGTCAGGTAACGCTCGAAATAAGCTCCTGTAGCATAATCAGAAGCCTCAAACCCATGGAAAGATCGGCCGGTTGCAGCAGCGATCTCCATGCTTTTCTCCAGTGAATGGTAGTTCATGGTCATGAAGAAGGTCCGGGCAAAATCGCGAGCTTGTTCGCTTTCATAAGCGATCTTATTCTTGGCCAAATAGCCGTGCAGATTCATGACGCCAAGACCGACCGAGTGCATCTCTTTGTTAGCTTTGGCTACGCCTGGGGCATTGGAAATGCTGGTCATATCGCTGACTGCAGTCAGGGCGATCATGCCTTCATGTACCGATTCACGGATTTTGCCATGCTCCATCACGTTGACAATGTTCAAGGAAGCCAGATTGCAGCTTACATCACGGCGGATGGTATTCTCCTGTCCGTAGTCAGCAATTTCTGAGGTCTCCTGCAACTGGAAGATTTCCGTGCAGAGGTTGGACATTTTAATCTGTCCGACATTTTTCAGGGCATGGGCCTCATTGGCATTGCTCTTGTTCATAATATATGGATAGCCAGATTCCAGCTGGATCATGGCGATTTTGGTCAGCATATCCCGTGCACTCATGGCCTTTTTCTTTTTGACACGTGGATCAGCTAGCAGCTTATCGTACATATCATCCAAATCCATGTCATCAAGATGCGTGCCGTAGGCCTTGTACACACTGTAAGGGGCAAATACATGGAGCGGTTCATTCTCCTTCGCCAGCTTATAGAAGCGATTCGGAATGATCAGACCAATGGACAGGGTTTTAAGTCTTGTTTTTTCGTCGGCGTTGATCTTCTTACTGTCGAGAAATTCAAGAACATCCCATCCAAAAATGTTATAGTAGGCGGCTCCAGAGCCTTTACGTTGACCCATCTGGTCCGCATAGGAGAAGCCGTCTTCCATCAGCTTGAGCACAGGTATAATGCCCTTGGCCGCATCTTCGACCCCTTTGATTGTCTCCCCGCGGGAGCGAAGCTTGGACAGATTGACGGCTACGCCACCGCCGATCTTCGACAGCTGCATGCAGGTATTGAGCACATAGTTGATCGAATTAAGCGAATCGTCCATTTCGATAAGGAAGCAAGAGACAAGCTCACCGCGACGGCTTTTGCCGGCATTTAAGAAGGTTGGGGTCGCAGGTTGTAGGCGCTGCTCCATCATCGAACGGGCAAGCGTGCCGGCAGTATCGGAGTTGCCGCGTCCTAGGTGAAGGGCAACTGCCGCCACACGGTCCGGATAATGCTCCAGATATTGCTTACGGTCATTGGTTTTTACAGCGTAATCTGTGTAGAACTTCGAAGCTGCCATATAAGATGGAAAACTGAAGTTGTAAGCATGGGTAATTTGGTAAACTTCCTCAATTTCAGCCACGCTGTACTGCTCGTAAAAATTTTCGTAGAAATCCTGTTCAATCATATAATCAACCTTGGCTTTTGTATTCGCAAAAACCAAGCTTCGCCGTTCTACATCCCGCATAAATTCGGCTACTGCCTCAAGGTCTTTATCTAATTGAAAGAAACCACTTTCGTCTCTCTTCATCAACATGTTGTTTAGTTCAATATGCCGCAACCCGGCTCACCTCCTGTTTAATTCGTTCTACATCGCCAAATGTGCCTGATAGCTCAAATTTACCGATAACGGGTACGTCGTACCGATCTGCTATCAAGTCTGCGCTATGCGCGAACAGCTCGCCCCAGTTTTTGTTGCCGCTGGCGGCGATGCCTTTCAAATTGGAATAATTGTTCTTCAAGAAAGTAGACACCTTCTCTGGAATCTGTCCAAAGCCGGTGGTGTATGTAATAAGCACATAGGGCTCGTCAATGGTCATATGCTCTTCAATCTGCACAGCTGGCAGCTTAAGCTTACCAATGAAGCGTTTGACGTTTCCCGTTTTCGAATCATATGCGACTAGCATGGAGTCTCTCCCCCTGTATATATTGAAACTACTATAAAGATTGAATAGATAAGCTATAAATACTGGAAAATCATATGCATACTATATTTAGTGTGCGTTGTTTATTTTAATCACTATATGTTGAAAAGTCAACATGAAAAGTGCTTCCTAACTAGTTGGAAACTGGTCTAGTAAACGCTCTACTAAAGTGTTGATATCCCGAAAATACGCAGGTTATTGCAGTTTGCTGAGGCAGCTGTACTGTTTTTCGTGCTGAATCTTGCTGCATCTTTTTTATCATGACAAACTAGCGTTGCCCTGTTGAGCAGAACTGGGAGCAGATGGATGAGATCATTAATGAAGCTAAAGCGGAGAGACTAACAATGGGGTTGTACAATTTCCCCCGTACATGCACTTCTAGGCATCTACCCACATACAATAAGATGACCATGAACCCGTAAGGCTAACAGATCGGTTTCATTGTACAAGTGCGGGAGGTGTCGCCAAGTTGCCTGGATTCTTAAGTACGATCGCGTTGCTAATCAAAGAACTGACGTTGCTGGTATCCTACGTAAGGAACAACGCATTTCCACAGCCGCTCTCGGAGCAGGAGGAAAGCAAATACTTAGGCATGATGGCTGAAGGGGATGCTAAAGCCCGAAATTTGCTTATTGAGCACAATTTAAGACTTGTCGCCCATATAGTAAAAAAATTCGACAACACCGGAGAAGACATGGAGGATTTAATCTCCATCGGCACAATCGGCTTGATTAAAGCTATCGAGAGCTACCGTCCGAACAAAGGGACAAAGCTGGCCACTTTTGCTGCCCGTTGTATTGAAAACGAAATCCTGATGCACCTTAGATCTTTAAAGAAAACACGGAAAGACGTGTCCCTGCACGATCCGATTGGGACAGACAAGGAAGGTAATGAAATTACACTTATCGATATCCTCGGCTCTGAGGCTGATGATGTCATTAAAGAAGTAGATCTTAAGATTGAGAAGAGCAAGATTTATCGTAACCTTGATATTCTGGATGACCGGGAAAAAGAAGTCGTAGTGGGCCGCTTTGGATTAGACACGGGTGGAGAAGAGAGGACGCAGAGGGAGATTGCGAAGGAGCTTGGAATCTCGCGGAGTTATGTGTCGAGAATAGAAAAAAGGGCGCTGATGAAGCTTTATCATGAGTTTTATAAGGCGAAGCGGTAATTTTAAGTTATTTAGCTTTGTTGAAGTATACGTAGATTTGTTCGCCTCCTTGGAAGAGTAAGGAGGTTTTTTTATTTTGTTGTTCAAGATTTCGATAATCAGCCGAACCTTTCACAGGCATTCTTCCTTTTCCGGAGTTATTCTAAACGGGAAGGATGATTATGGAATGGTTGAGATCTATTCTGCTGGTCGTCTCTTTAAGCACGTCTAACCTTGCCATAAGTTTAGTGGATGTAGATTTCACCAAAATTAGGGACATTATTGATCAATCAGTTCTGAATTCGGGAGATTTAGTGTTGCTTGTTGATCAAATAATCTTCTAGTCTATGCAACATCAGCCGATATGACACACAACAACATCATATGAATTTTGCGTACTAAACAACGGATTTAATATGATGCTGGACCGAATAGAAAAGTTGAGAATATTTACAATCCGCGTCGGAAGGGCAGCGGATCCAAATGGAGACTGCGATTAGCAGAGGAGAAATTGCATTTGTTTCATTTATTGGTGATAGAAAAACCGTCCTAGTTCCATCTTAGGACGGTTTTTTTGTTTCTAATCCATTATTTCGTCTGATGCTGCTTGCGATATTCAGCGGGAGTTAAACCGGTCGTCTTCTTGAATATTTTTCCAAAGTGGCTTATGTTAAGATAACCGCATTTTTCGGATATTTCCGTTGTTTTCTCGTTTGTGAGAGAAAGAAGCTCTTTGGAATATCCGATACGTAGATCCGTGATATACTCCCAGAAGGTTAAATTAAAGTGCGACTTAAATAAGGTGCAGAAATAGTATTTATTGAGATTTAGGTGATCGGATATCTTTTGCAGACTGATATCCTTCGTAAATTCCTTTTTGCAGTATTCCACTGCTCTTGTCATAAGTTCGGAATGATAATCTTCTTTTTCATTCGATGAAAGATCGTGGTCTGGGAGAGTGATGACTGAACTCGTATAGGACTCGATAAGGTTTTTATCGGCTTCCACATAAGCAAACGATATTTGTTCAAGCGTGAAGTTCATTCTGCAACTACCGGTTAGAATTGTAACTTCCGTATATTTGGACAATGTCTCAAGACAAACCTGTAAGATCGGAATATCGTCCAATTTAGGTGTATGTAGGACAACCAATTCGTTTTCATTTTGAAAAAAACTCACGACGCGGCAACCATGTTTCGCAAATAGGCTGTTGATCTCTTCGGACATGCTGATCTTAACGATTTCTTCGAGAATCTCTTTATTTTCGGAGGTGCGATTGAATCGGAAAATCGTTAGAACATATTGGTTCCAGTCGCCGCCCGATAAATTTATTAACAGGTTGAGATCGCCTTGCTTGAGCTTGCCTACAAGCAACTTCCTAATCATATTCTCTTCTACGAAAGGAATGATCTTAGAAATGTCTTGTTTATGTGCGAGTTCCGTTTCGATCTCATTGCATACGCGACTTACTTCCTGAATGAGCTCGTTTTGCATGAAAGGTTTGACCATGTATCCGAAAGCGCCAAGAGAAATAGCTCTCCTCGCGTATTCGAAATCGTCATAAGCGCTAATTAAGATGACTTTGACGGACAAGCCTGCCTCGCGTATCCTCTCCATTAATTGCAGTCCATCCATATGGGGCATGCGAATATCGCTAATGATGAAATCCGGCGTTCTCCTCAGAATAGAATCCCAGGCTTTATCACCGTTCGTAACTTCTCCAATAATATCGATCGATGGAAAGTGAACTTGAAGAATTTGACGAATGGCTTGGGTAGTTAGCGGTTCATCATCAATTAGTAGTACCGTCGTCATGTTGATCGCCTCTTTCCGTATAATGCTGGGGTATCGTCAGAACGATGATTGTCCCCTCATGTTGTATGCTATCGATCTCCAGAGTTGCGCTTGGGCCGAATTTGAGCTCTAAACGATCTGCTACACTGAATAATCCGATTCTTCCTGTACGCAAATTCTTATTGGATAATTGGGATCGTAAATCAAGAAGCCGTTCAGGCGTCATTCCAATTCCATTGTCGGATATTTTAATTCTCACTTCTTCGGATTGTTTGGTAATACGAATACTGATTAACCAATCTCCATCGATTCCTTCGACCCCGTGATAAATTGCGTTCTCAATAAGAGGTTGAAGCGTGAATTTATTGATGGAATAGTAGAGGACGTCATCGTCGGCATGAAATTCGAAGCGGATTTTGCCATCGTATCGAATATTTTGGATGTTAAGATAGTTTTCTACGGAACGAACCTCGGATTGAATGGGTACCATATCATTCTGACGATATAGCGAATAATGCAACATGTCCCGCAAGGCGTACGTGACTTTTTCTATGTCCGCATTACGACCTAGAATAGAGAGAGATGAAATGGATTGCAACGTATTGTAAAGAAAATGCGGATCCATTTTGGACTGGAGTGCATCATATTCGGCTTCTTTTTGGAGTAGCTGGCGTTTCACGGATTCCTCGATCAGTTCATTGATTTTATCCAACATATCGTTGATTCCGCGATTTAGCACCGAGAATTCTTCGTATTTCGTTTTCCTTTCCAGACGGAGATTAAGGTTACCTTTGCCGACGTTCTTGATGAATTTCACAAGAACCAATATCGGCTTATTCGTTCGAATCGTCATTGCCGATGCGAATAAAATCGTGAGCGTAGCCATTATGGCAAGTAGAGTAAGCGTTGTATTACGGATAAGCTTTAAATTTTGGTCGAGTTGCGCGAAGGAGAGCATGCTAACGGTCTTCCAACCGGTTACATCTGAGGTGGAATAGGAAATCAAACTCTTGCCGCCTCCGATGTTCTCCGTCCAGTAACCGGAGGAATGCTCGAATAGTTTCTCCATGGAAGAGCTCGATAAGGTAAGAGACGGATCGGTCTGATAGATAAATTGTTGCTGGTCATCGACGATAATAGATTCAATGCCTGTTTGGGTTTGAATTTGGTCATAGATGCGTTTGAGCTTGCTAATGTTGTAATCGAATATGGCGACCCCATATAACGTAGAGTTCGAAGGGTCGTAAGCATCCTTAATATTGGCGGCTATCGTAATAACGTTACCATCGGTTTTATTGTAACTGCTTTCATAATAATCGGGCTTATGGGAGCCATAAAAGCGGGTTTGCAACGCATACTGAGTATTCTTGAAATCAGCCCATACCTTGTTAAGAAAAGGAGAATCGTATCCAATCAGCGCTTTGTTATTAATAAAGGAAATCTTATAGTCGTTATTATAAATAAAGTATCCGCGAATATCGCTCTTCTCGGCAAATATGTTGTATAGGAGCTCAGTTATTCTTACCCGGATTTGATCGTGCTCTATGGCATAACTGTTTTTAGATATGGAATCTTGCAGATTAGAGATTAAATCCTTATCGACGGAAAGGAAATGCAAGGAGTCTTTGATTTCGCTTAAATAGAGATCTAGACTTTGATTCGTCTGCGCCGTTACGGAGGTGACGTGTTTAATCATGTCATTTTCAGTGAATCTCGAGAAGATTTGATAACTGATAACGCCTAAGCTGATTAGGGATAGTCCAATTACGAGAGAGAGAGAGAGAATGATCCTGGCATTAATCGATTTCATTATTTTCAATAGAATCTCTCCTTGTAGTTCTAAATATAACGTCTTGAATAATAGCTGACAAGAGAATAGTGATATATCCCAATATTAGAACACTACATCAACATTTGACCATGTTCAGAAAATTGAATGACCGTTATAGTGTGGAGGGCAGCACCTTCTGAAGCGCCTGTGACCGGGGAACAGACGCCCTCAGGTGAAAAAGTACATGTTGTTTTTAAAACGGATTTGGACATTGGGTTTACTGATCTTGCGGCTAATGTAGTTGATGAGTACATGACTAAGTTTATTATGAAAGCGTTGTCATTGTCTGAACGTATGCATGGCAAGAACGGACAGTCGAAATTTATTTGGACAGTGGGGTCTTGGCTAATCGAGGAATATTTGCAATCTGCGCCTGAAGAGCAGCGGGTGCATAGACACAGCGTCCGATCCCACCTTATCGGGAATTACTTCGCTTAAGAGATCATTGGGTGGATACGGGTTCTCTAGATCCAAATGGCGAAAGTTACGCCAAGTTTTGGAATCGACTTATGTTGATGTAGAAATGAAGCAACAGCTTTACCGACGCATCTGACATTGCAACCTATGCGGTAGATGCAGTAGCGACAATATTCCACGATGGTATTATTACAGGTAAAGGCTTCAGGAAATCCAAATTGTAAGTAAAAGAAGGGAGAGTTAACATGAAAAGAAATGGAAAAAAATTATTAAGTTTGGTCTTAGTACTAGTGATGTTTACAATTATTACCGTTATCTCTTTGCCGAAATCTGTTTTCGCGACTGATCAAAATCAACTTGATGTATATCCTGATCCGCCGGCAGGAACTGCAAGCTATTCAGCCTTTACAGCAGAGGTTAGCAGTCCAGGGGGATCTTGGAACAAATTATTTACACATTCAGCAAAAATGTTTAATGGTGATTCGGGTGATCCAGGTAATAGCAATATGCCTACAGGTTTTGTAATGTTTGACTCTGCAGGTACAGTGGAAATGAAGGTTACGTATCATGGCGGTCCATTAACATCAGCAAAGGTTTGGCCTCAGGCATACGGAATAACGCCAACAATTGAGGGCAATGTGATGACGTTTTCAGTGACCGGGGCTAAAAACATCGTACTTGAGGTAAATGATAATATCTATAGTGCGCTTCATATATTTGCAAATCCTATCGATACGGACATTCCGTCAGAGGGTGATCCGAACGTCATGTACTTTGGCCCTGGAGTTCATGAGTATGGAACCTCTGACTACATAAAGAGGCAGAAAATAGGTGCTCATACAAATGGCAACTACAAGGCAGATATGGATTATATAGATGTACCGAGTGGAAAAACAGTCTATTTAGCGCCAGGTGCTATAGTAAAGGCGCAAATTAGAACCAATCCGTATTTGAATGAGCCCAATTGGGATAAGAGTCCTATTAAAGAGAACATTACCATTAGAGGACGAGGCATACTTGAGTTGTCTAAGTGGAGCGGTGATTTTACGGATGCTGCTAGAGCTAAGAACCCCGAAATGCCAGGTATTGTCGCATTCTACTCGAAAAATGTCAAAATTGAGGGATTAGTTATCGTCAATCCTGAAAGGCAGTCTGTCAATGTAATCGGCAGTACTGATGTAATAATAGACAATATTAAAGGGTTTACCAGTATGCATGAAGGTGACGGCATTGTGCTTGTAATGGACAATAATAATGTGACAGTGAAGAATAGCTTTATTAGAAGTTCTGACGATGGTCTTGTGACTGGCAATAGAAGTAGTAACATCTTATGGGAGAATAACGTGGTTGCTAGCATGAGAGTGCATAGTATTATGATTAACGCTGGTGATACTACAAACTATGTAGCTAGAGATATCTACATTATTAACTCTAATGCATATCCTGGCATAAGAGGTACTATTGGAGTTTATTCCGCCGGAGGTTTAGTTGATAATGTGCTCTTAGAGAATATTGAAATAGAACGTACAAGATACGGGAGCATGCTGGAAGTATATCCCTATCAAATGTGGAATCATGC
The DNA here is from genome assembly GCF_001012825.1 of Paenibacillus etheri. Lineage (GTDB taxonomy): Bacteria > Bacillota > Bacilli > Paenibacillales > Paenibacillaceae > Paenibacillus_AQ > Paenibacillus_AQ etheri. The sequence goes on along the minus strand of NZ_LCZJ02000033.1, from coordinate 351,291 downwards.
AACTGGAAGGATGAGTAATATAACATTAAAGAATATCAATTATGCTTCCAATCCATATGATTTCGGGTCGCAGATAGGCGGGATAAGTGAGAATGAGTATGTCGACGGAGTACATTTTGAAAATGTGAAAGTTGATGGGAAGCTTGTTACAGATAGCGCAAGTGGAAACTTGTCTATAGGTAGTTATGTTACAAACGTCACATTTAATGGGGAGCCTTATTCAGGAAACCTTTCACTCCCGACGAGTATTGTCCCTGCGGACTCCGACGGTAAGTATTATCAAATCTATAATCGCAAGCAGATAGGTAAAAGCCTTTTTGATGATTCCGGAACAGTAAGTTATGGAGATGGAACAGGATATGAATATCAATGGGCTCTAGAAAATAGTGATGGATTTATCCGTTTCAGAAACCGGTTAACCGGAAACTATATGAATTTTGAAGCTAATAACGGTCGAATTAAGACTGGACCCGCTATAGAATGGAATGCGGATTGGATGCCAGTCGGCTCTGAATATGGATATTTCCAACTCAGAAACCGCAAGCATGGGCTAATGCATATCCACACACAGAACGGTTATGTACAATCCAGTATGGTAGGTGGGGGGGATTGGACGAGCGATCAGTGGAGATTTGTGGAACAAAATAATTATGAGGCAGAGGATGCTTCACTATCGGGCGGTGCAGAGGTAGGTAACGACCAACTGAATTATTCCGGAAGTGGTTTCACAGCTGGATACGATTCTATCGGTGCAACGACTACCTTTACAGTAAATACTGCGTCAGAAGGACGTTATAATCTGGATCTTAGGTATGCGAATACTACAGGTGGAACAAAGACACTCAGCCTGTATGTGAACGGTAGCAAGATAAAGCAGATTAGTCTACCGAGCTTGGCAAATGGAGATACATGGGGCGACAAGGTTGAGACGATAAACCTGAATGCAGGGGACAATACGATAGCATATAAGTATGAATCAGGCGACAGCGGCAATGTTAGTCTCGATTATATTACAGTAACAGCATATAACATGTATGAGGCTGAGAATGCCGTACTCTCGGACAAAGCAGAGATAGGTAGCAGCGGCCTGAATTATTCCGGGGATGGTTATGTGACCGGATACGGGGAATTCGGTGCAACGACTACCTTTACAGTAAATAATTCATCAGCGTTAACGCGTAGTTATTATCTAGATCTCAGATATGCAAATGCTACGGGTGCAACACAGACAGTCAGCCTGTATGTGAACGGCATCAAGTTAAGACAGATTAGTCTACGGAGCTTGGAAAATTCGGATACATGGAGCGACCAGGTTGAGCTTGTAACGCTAAAATCCGGAATTAATACGATATCTTATAAATACGATGATGGAGATAGCGGCAACGTAAAACTTGACTACATTATACTGCACTCAACAACAGATAATGGCGTAACGGTTAGCCCTGCCGAACTAGTGGCCCATTGGAAGTTCGATGAGGAATCTGGTACAGCGATCAATGATTCTTCTGGCAAGGGCAATATTGGAAAGCTCGTTAACAACCCAGCTTGGAACAGCTTGGGCAAGTTCGAGGGATCACTTGCTTTCAATGGCGGCTCAAGGGCCGAGATTAACGCTTTCTCATTTTTGGAGCAAACAGGTGATGAGGCGGTGTCATTGTGGTTCAACACTTCTCAGCCTTCCAATGGCTACTACAACATTTTCAAACAAGAAAATCGTTTCACAGCTCTTCAGATGGAAGGAGGAAACAAGGCTCGCGTGGTTTATTGGCCGGGCGGTGCATCTCAACCTAAAACATTATCATTTCCATGGACCTACAATGATAACAAATGGCATCATTATGTCGCTTCTTACGGTCAGAAAACGGGATTGAAAATCTATGTCGACGGTAAAGTAGTGGCAAGCGATGCAACGAATCTCGGTCCGCTTCCGCGAGTAACAAGTAAGATTCTACTTGGAGCCGATGTGTCTGGCGGGGAAGCATACAATGGACAACTAGATGACGTTCGCATATTTAACGGTCCGTTGACTCAGAATGAGGTATTGCGATTGATGCATGGTGTTCAGGAATTGACGTTGCAGAGCATAAAAGCGCCTGCGACAATAACAAGGGTAGCGAGCGGTACGGCAAAGACTGCGGCGGCACTTGGATTACCCGCAACCGTAGAATTGGTTACTAATGTAGGAAATATAAATGCTAATGTGACATGGGATGTTAACGCCTCAAGCTACGATCCGAATGTTGAGACAGTACAGAATTTCACGGTCGCTGGAATCGTAACACTGCCAGAATTTGTGAAGAATACGAGCAACGTGTCATTGACAACAAGCATTAGCGTAACGGTTAGGCCTATCGAACTAGTAGCTCACTGGAAGTTCAATGAAGGCTCCGGTACAACCGCTGTCGATTCTTCAGGCAAAGGCAACAACGGAACTTTGATTAACAATCCAACTTGGAACAATTCAGGCAAGATCGACGGAGCGCTTGAATTCAGCGGTGGCTCATCAAAGGCAAGAGTAGAGGTTGCTCCTTTCGCAACGGTGAACCAAACAGGTGACCAGACAGTGTCGCTGTGGTTCAAAACTTCGAAGCCTGCAAACGGCTACTATAGCGTTTTCCGTCAAGATAATCGTTTCACAGCTCTACAGTTGACCGACAAGGGTACAGCTCAAGTGGCCTATTGGCCCAATGGATCATCTAGTAATAAATCGCTGTCGTTCCCATGGACCTACAGCAATAACCAATGGCATCATTATGTAGCTTCCTACAGTCAGAAGACTGGGATGAAGATCTATGTAGACGGTGTACTGGTGGCAAGCGATGCAACGAATCTCGGGCCGCTTCCGAGCGTAACGAGTAAAATCATGTTGGGATCCGCTGACTACGGAGAATCCTATACTGGACTGCTAGACGACGTTCGCATATTTAACGGTCCGTTGACTCAGGCTCAAGTCACGCAATTGATGAATATCGGGCTAGGTATGAAGTTGCAGAGTATACCAACGCCTGCAGCGATTACAGGTCTAGTGAACGGAACGGCGAAGACAGCAGCGGATCTTAGATTGCCTGCAACCGTAGAATTGGTAACGGATCTTGCAAGCATGAACGCTGATGTGACATGGGATGTCTCCGGTTCCGACTATGATCAAGCTGTTAAGGAGGAACAGACCTTCACTGTAAATGGAACCATAACACTACCAGAAGGTGTGACGAATCCGAACAACGTACCATTGACAACGACCATTAGCGTGACGGTGTTAGAGAAAACAAACGTAGCAGCCACTGGAGTTACGTTGAACAAAACAACGGCTTCGCTAAATGTAGGAGCTATTGATCAATTGATAGCGACGGTAACACCAACGAATGCAAGCAATAAGAAAGTAACTTTCACGGTAGACAATGACCAAGTAGTTGAATTGACTGATGTGGTCTTCAACGCTGACGGAACGACAAGCGCAACAGTGAAGGCGCTGTCTGTAGGTGAAGCCAAGATTACGGTAGAAACCGAAGATGGACATTACAGAGATTACTATAATGTGACGGTTAACGACGTTCAAGTGCCTGCAGAAGGCGTTTCACTGAATAAGATTTCCTCGACTATGATCGTTGGAGCTACGGATGAATTGACCGCAACGGTCAGTCCGGCTGATGCAACCGATAAGACCGTAACTTTTGCGGTAGAAGGAAATGCGGTCACCGTCTCAAGTGCTGTGTACGATGAGGTAAGTGGAACGACAAGCGTAACGGTAAGCGCCGTGTCGACTGGCTATGCGAAAGTAACAGCGACTGCGGTAGACGGCAGCAAGGCCGAATATGAAGTGACGGTGGTTGCTTCACCAGTCACGGCAACGGGTGTTACCCTGAATAAATCGTCTGCGGTGTTCGACATTGGCGTTTTGGATACCTTGATCGCAAAGGTTAATCCGGCGGATGCAACCGATAAAATGGTAACCTTTGCGGTAGAAGGAAATGCAGTGTCGGTTACAGATGCGGTGTACGATGTAGCGACCGGTACAACAAGTATTAGGGTAACGGCTGTATCTGCTGGACGCGCGAAGATCACGGCTACGACAGCAGACGGCGGTCACCAAGCGGTGTATAACGTTACTGTAAACTCCGGTAATACCGGAAATCCTGGAAATCCAGGAAATGTGGCCGTGCTCACGGGAATCAGTCTCGATTCTGCGTCCTCTTCGCTGGAAGTAGGCAAAACCCAGGCGATTCAGGTTACGGCAATCTATAGCGACGGAACCAAGGAGAACGTAACAGGTAAAGCGTCGTACGCCACTTCGGATGCATCTGTGATTGCGGTAAGTGCGAACGGGATCTTAGAAGCGGTCGGTAAGGGAAGCGCCGCCGTAACGGTAAGCTATCAAGGGAAAACAGCGGTTATCGCAGTAACGGGAGTCCTGAAGAAATCCGGGGGAGACAGCGATGGAGACGGTTCTTCCACGAATCCGGAACCAGGCACTCCGATCTTCACGGATATTGGCAAACATGCATGGGCTGAAGAAGCGATCCAGGCATTGGCCAAACTAGGTATCATTAAAGGCACTTCGGCAACGACGTTTGAGCCTGGTAAAGAGATCACAAGAGCGGATTTCGTGACGTTGCTGGTCAGAGCACTGGGCTTAAAAGCAGACATCAGCGGCAACTTCCAGGATGTCGTTCAAGGTGATTACTACTATGAAGCGCTCGGCATTGTGAAGGCACTGGGAATCGCTAAGGGAACTGGGGATGGGATGTTCAATCCGAAAGAGAAAATTTCCAGGCAGGATATGATGGTGCTAGTCGTAAGGGCACTACAAGCTGGCGGTAAATGGGAATCTCATGGAATGGCATCTGATTTGAATCGCTTTACTGACGCATCTGGCATTTCAGTGTATGCCGTAGATGCAGTGGCGGCACTAGTCCACGATGGCATTATTACAGGTAAAGGAGCAGGTAAGATCAGCCCGAATGCGACAACAACAAGAGCAGAAGTGGCAGTTATTATGTATCGATTGATGAACCAAATATTAAAGGTTGAATAATCAATAAGACGAAGGCCACAAGTAACGGCCTTTCCAAAAGCAGAACGATTACTTTCCCATTCACCAAGAGCAGCATGAGTGAAGAAGAATAACAATAACTGGTGAGCTGTAAATTTCGTTGCTGTAGTTATAATCTAAATCCTCTAGGATCCTCTTCACATCGTATGAACATATGTAACAAAAAAATTAAGGGACATAGCCTTGGGGCTATGTCCCTTTTACGTGCTGGTATATGTTCGATTTGGCGGCAGATTCAATCGTTTGAATCAATCGCTATTCAAAAGAAGAGAACGTCTAATACCACCGTTGATCTCGGAAGTTAAGTGGACTGGATTCGGGTGAAAGTCGATTGACGTGACCCAAGGAGAGCCCTACCGTCCCCGCAGAAGCGGTGACCCATGGTCAAGATCGCGTAGGTCAAGACTGAGGCTATGGATGGCGAGCAGTCATAAGAAGGGATAGAAGCGAAAAAGCTTGCAGGAAAAGCCGCAATGGCAAGTGACCCGACACAAGCGTTGCCGGGGCGCCCCCCGACCCAAAAGGCGGGGGAATCGTGCGAAGCCTGGAAACGTGGAAGAAAAGAAGACTCAGCACGAAAATGACACGCAACAGAAAAAAACAGTGAGACACGAACGCCGTAGAATTGAGGTCGAACATAAGGGGAGACCGTCTGGGTCAACAGGATAACCAACCGATTGCCGTTACATGGGCTAGGACACGGAGAAACTTATCCCAAATTGCGTGGATAATCAGGCGATGAGCTGTTTTCGTGTGGGAGTTACAGAGAGAAGAACGAAGGGTGGACAGGGCACGAGGCTAGAGAACAACACGTGAGTTCTCTAGTAATCACTCTGATCAGCAGCATAAAGAAAATGTGGATCCATTTTGGACTGGGGCGCATCATATTCGGCTTCTTTTTGAAGTAGCTGGCGTTTCACGGATTCCTCAGTAAGTTCATTGATTTTATCGTTGTATTACGGATAAGCATTAAACTTTTGTTACATTCAATGTCCTCCGTCCAGTAACCGGAGGAATGCTCGAATAGGTTCTCCATGGAAGAGTTCGTTAAAGTAAGAGATGAATCAGTCTGATAAATAAATTGTTGCTGGTCATCGACGATAATAGAATCAATGCCCGTCTGAGTTTGAATTTGGTCATAGATGCGTTTGAGCTTGCTAATGTTGTAATCGAATATGGCGAACCCGTATAAAGTAGGGTCCGATGGATCGTAAGAATCTTTAATATTGGCGGCTATCGTAATGTCGTTGCCATCGGTTTTACGGGAACAGAGCTCATAATAATCAGGCTTATGGGAGCCATAAGAGCGGGTTTGCAACGCATATTGAGTTTTTTTGAAATCATCCCATACTTTGTTAAGAAAAGGAGAATCGTATCCAATCAGCGCCCGATTATTGATAAAGGAAATCTTTTCGTCGTTATTATAAATAAATTTGATAACTGATAAAGCCTAAGCTGTTTAGGGATAGTCCAATGATAAGTGAGAGATAGAGAATGATCCTAGCATTGATCGATTTCATTATTTTCAATAGAATCTCTCCTTGTAGTTCTAAATATAACGCTTTCATTAATGGCTGGCAAGTGAATGGAGACAATTCACAACATTAGAATATGACCTCAATATTTGACGATATTCAGAAAATTGAATGCCCGTTATAGTGTAGGAAATGAACACAATAACGAAGATAACAGGTGAAGCTAATGAACATGAAGAACGGTATACTGGCTGAATTATGGAAGAACAGATCTTATTATTTAATGGCGGTACCGGGTTTGGCGTTGTTGATCGTTATTTCGTATTTTCCCTACCCGGGAATGATTCTCGCATTCAAGAACTTCAATCCTATGGACGGAATCTATGGAAGTCCATGGGCAGGATTCGAGAACTTTAAGTTTTTCTTGGATAACGGAGATTTCTTGCGGATTACCATGAACACGTTATGGATTAACTTCAACAACATCTTTTGGGGAACGATGCTAGCCGTCGTATTCGCACTTATGCTCAATGAGTTGAGGAATCGAACGATGAAAAGGGTGTTTCAAAGCATCATGTTTATTCCTTATTTCTTCTCCTTCGCTATTGTAGGGAAGATTGTCTTATTGTTGTTTAGCAGTGAATATGGTCTCGTAAACGAGCTCATTCATGCTTTTAATGGACATTCGATTCAATGGTATACGGATCCCGCACCTTGGGTGAAGATCCTCGTATCAACGAACATATGGAAAAATGTTGGTTATTCTGTAATTATCTATCTTTCCGTAATAACCGGTATAGACGAAGAAATGCTTGAAGCCGCATCTCTCGACGGAGCTTCCCGCGTGCAGAAGATACGTTATATCTTAATTCCGAATCTAATCCCTACTATTATTATTTTGACTTTAATGTCCATAGGCAGAATCTTCTTTGGTGACTTTGCGTTAATCTATGCCATCATTGAGAATAACGGATTGTTATTCGAGACGACAGATGTTATCGACACCTATATCTATCGGTCGATGATTACTGGAGGAGGAGATTACGGTATGATAACCGCAATTGGTCTGTGTCAATCCGTTGTAGGCTTTATCGTTGTATTAGGGAGTAACTGGATCGCCAAAAGATATGATAAAGACTCAGCATTGTTCTAATCAGAAGCGAGGTGAATGGAATGAAAAGCAATACTATTAACAAATTGAGTGTAATGGATTTTCTAATTTACGGTAGCCTTATTCTATTTAGTTTATTGACGATAGTCCCGTTTATCTTGGCTGTCGTCGTGTCATTCTCGAGTGAACAGTCAGTTGTCATGAATGGGTATCAATTTTTCCCGGATGCATTCTCACTATCAGCATATAAAGTTATATTCATGGACGGTATTGTGTTAAAGGCTTATTCAATTACAATTTTTGTCACAGTAGTCGGAACGATATTCTCATTGGTCATCTCAACGTTGCTTGGATATTCAATCTCCATACCGAAAGTAAGATACCGCAACGTAATCGCTCTTATTATCTTCATTCCGATGATATTCGGCGCAGGGCTCGTCCCCTGGTACTTGAATATGACGAAGGTGCTTGACTTGAGGAATTCGTTACTTGCTTATATTATTCCGCTTGCAATAAGTCCCTTCAATATTTTCTTGCTTCGAAATTATTATAAATCGATTCCAACGGCATTATCGGAATCAGCCGAAATTGATGGAGCTGGACCATGGTACGTGTTCCTCAAGATCATTACGCCATTATCGGGACCGATCCTGGCGACAATTGGCTTGTTTGCTTCCTTGGCATATTGGAACGATTACACAACGCCTCTCTGGTTGATAGATGATCACAGCTTATTCTCAGTGCAATTTTTGTTATACCGAATTAGTTCGATGATTCAGTATATGAGCATGAATACAAATATGGCAACCGTTGAACTACCATCCGAAACGTTGGTATTCGCCATGTTCCTTGTGGCAATAGGCCCGATTATTCTCGTATATCCATATGTACAGAAGTATTTCGTCAAAGGAATTATGATTGGATCTGTGAAAGGTTGATCCCGACGGCAAAGTTGGTCAACATACATAAGACTTAGACAAAGGGAGCGATAGTTATGAAGAGCAAAAAAAGCAAGATTACTAGCATTGTTCTTACGACAATTCTAGCAATAACGATGCTTGCAGGTTGTGGAAGTAATAACAATAAAAATGGAGGAGCAGTACCTTCTGAAGCCCCTGTGACCGGCGAACAAACGCCCTCAGGCGAAGAAGTAACGTTGAAAATTCTATTCCCAGGAGATCCACCGAAAGATTTGGATGCAGTATCAGCTGCGATTGCAGAGAAAATGAAAGCCGACGGCCTTAACATTAAGCTTAACTATACTTTTGTTCCATGGGATGCGTATTGGAATAAACAAAGCTTAGTCGTCGCTGGCGGAGAAGATTTCGATTTGACTTGGTCCCAGGTTGCATATCTGCCGTCAAGTGTAGTCAAGAACATTTTATTGCCGTTAGATGAGTATTTGGATAGCGATGGACAACAATTAAAGGAGAACACGCCAGACTATGTCTGGAAGGGCGTCCAATTTGACGGAAAAACCTATGCGATACCTCGGGTAGTACCAACCGCGCAAAATAATGATACTTACCAGATTCGTGGCGACTTGCGTAAGAAATACAACCTACCGGAAATCAAAACGCTCGAAGATTTCGAGAAATACTTGGAAGCCGTGAAAGCGAACGAACCGACAATGACCCCATTAGGCGCCGTAACAACTGGACTTGGCCGGGAATACATGCCTAGTTATTACGCGAACGGAGATCTATTCAATAGCTTCTTCTACATTGATGCTACGCAACAGCCTTTAACGTTCGAAAATCTTTTTGAATCCGAAGCATTCAGTAATTTAGTTAACAAGGCGCATGAATGGTATAAAAAAGGATACACTCCGAAAGATCCTATCGCAAAGGGTGAAGAATTCGGTAAAGGCAAAACTGCTGCCATAGCATCGAATTTATTCCGTCCAACAGAGAGCATTGATGGTTTAGTGGCGAGTGTACCTGGAGCGGAAATCGAATTCGTTCAATTCCAAGCTGATCAACCGAAGTATATCTTCAACTCTGTAGATAACTTATTGGCCGTATTTACGACGAGCAAGCATCCTAAAGAGGCTGTTCAATTCGTGAACTGGTTTCACAGCAACGAAGAAAACTATAATCTGATGTCCCTTGGCGTAGAAGGCATCAACTATAAATTAGACGGCAATAGCGCTTCTTACGACGGAATCGCAGTTGACAAGCAATACTTGCCGATCAGTTGGGCTTGGACGGATATGAGATTCGCTAAGTTCAGCAAGAACATAACTCCAGCGCAATTGGATATTATTAAGAACTGGGATAACGATGCCGTTAAAACAGATTTAATCGGCTTTAGCGTAGATTCCGAGCCAGTGAAGAGCGACTTGGCCAAAGTAAACGCTATCGTTAAAGAATATCAGCTCCCATTGTATAGTGGTCTAGTAGAATACTCCTCTATTAAAGAAAAAATGCTAAAGCGATTGAAGGATGCCGGAATCGACAATGTTCTTGCAGAATATCAAAGACAACTGGATGCGTACTTGGCTGAACAAAAATAAATGAAATGAATATGCCCGAGTCTGGTTATCCGGACTCGGGCTCAATTATATGAAAGAAGGAAGTTGAATTTATGACTACAGTTAAAAAAGTGCATGTTATTTTTAAAACACATTTAGATATTGGATTTACCGATCTTGCAGCTAATGTGGTTGACAAGTATATGACTACGTTTATTCCACAAGCCTTATCATTGTCTCAACGATTGGCAAGTGAAGACGGACGGTCGAAATTTATTTGGACAGTTGGGTCTTGGCTGATCGAGGAATACTTACAATCCGCGCCTGAGGAGCAGCGGATCCAAATGGAGAATGCGATTAGCAGAGGAGAAATTGCATGGCATGGTCTTCCTTTTACAACCCATACGGAATTGATGGATAAAACACTGCTTGAATATGGCTTGTCGATTTCCAAGAAGTTGGATCGACGATTCGGGAAAAATACCATTGCCGCGAAAATGACAGATGTTCCTGGACATACGATCGGCATCGTACCTATATTGGCTAGTTACGGAATTCGTTATTTGCATATAGGAGTAAATCCTTCCAGCAAGGCTCCGTGCGTTCCGCAAGCGTTTGTTTGGAGAGCAAGCGATGGCTCTGAACTGATCGTCAACTATGCCGGTGATTATGGTGAAGCTCTGGAAGTGGAGGGACTTGAGGATGTGCTTTATTTTGCCCACACAGGCGATAATAACGGTCCTTCATCCTTAGAAGAGATAGAATTATTGTATCAACAATTACAATCGGAATACCCGGGTGCAGAAATTGTCGCGTCAACACTGGATGCCTTCGCCGAAAAGATGCTTGAATGTAAGCATGTGCTTCCGGTCGTAAGCGAGGAAATAGGTGATTCGTGGATCCAGGGCACGGCTACCGATCCGCTCAAAGTAGCACGCTACCGGGAACTACTTCGATTAAGGGATAAATGGGTGAGCGCAGGTTCCCTGGATCCAAATGGCGAAAGCTACGGCAAGTTCTGCAATCGTCTCTTATTGGTCGCAGAGCATACTTGGGGGTTGGATGAGAAAACATATTTAGCGGATTACATCAATTACTCTGCGGCAGATTTTACGGCGGCAAGATTGAAGGATCAGTTCAGGGATGAAGCGGTTCAAGGTCCACATTTTGATACATTTAATCGTCTTAAACGAAAGGAAGAGCGCAGTTACTCGCACTTTGAAAGCTCGTGGGAGGAGCAACGCGCATATCTGGATCAGGCAATATCAGCGCTAAGTACGGAATTGCAAATCGAAGCCAAGAAAGTGTTAGACAACCTGAACCCTCTTAGTTCAGATCATTCCAATGATGCTGCAAACATTGGAAATCTTGAAATGAACCGATGCTATACGATAGGTAAATTTCGAGTTAGCTTCGATTCTGATGGTTCTATCAATCAACTGGTTGATAGAAATGGGAAAGTATGGGCAAATGATGGAAATAGGTTAGCTACCTACCGATATGAAACGTTCAGCAAAGAAAACTACGACCGCTATATTAAGGAATATACGATTGACATGAAAAAGAATTATATTTGGGCAATTCCAGATCACAGCAAGCCCGGAATTGAATATGCAGACCCTGCTCCGGAACATAAGCAGTACTGTCCGATTCTAAGAAATCTTCAATTGGAACGGCGAGCGGACGACGACAAAGTTTGGGCTCAATTGGAAATGCCTGCCGATGCTTGCGAGGAATATGGCGCACCTCATCAGCTTGAGATTGTATACACGTTCAATCATAACGATTTTAACATCGATGTAGAGTTGAGTTGGACGGATAAATCGGCATGCCGTTTGCCAGAAGCGAGCTGGTTCTCGTTTGTCCCTTGCGTTGACAGTCCGAACATGTGGACGATGGATAAACTGGGTACACGGATTTCGCCGTTATCGGTAGTAAAGAACGGCAACCGGAATATGCACGCTGTTAATTCAGGACTTTATTATGAAGGTGCGGATGGAAGTGTCGTGATTGAGACGCTGGATTCACCTGTAGTTTGCCCGGGTGAAAAACGACTGCTGCAATTTGACAATACGTTTGCTCCACTTGTGGGTGGCTTTCATTTTAATCTGCACAATAATTCTTGGGGCACCAACTTCCCGATGTGGTTCGAGGATGACATGAAGTTTCGGTTTCGGTTAACGCTGCAGTCGAATCGGATGTCCTAAGATCAAACAAGTAACCCGGAGAACTATCGGCTTTAGACGTATATCCAGCAACTGGTCATCTCTATAACGCCGGAAGCGATGAGTAACTTAACCTCAGATCAGCTGATAAAACTGATGAAAGCATCGGACAAAACTTTAAACGTGGCAAAGCTGATGGTGGAGATGCTCCCGATTCTTCTGATTTATCCGTTCTTGCAAGCGTTATTTCGTGCACGGCATAGTGTCGGATTGGTCAAAGAATGGCGGCGGAACGAAACTCGAGGCTCTGTACGGTGTAAATCTTCGAACGGAGTTAAACCGGAAGCTTGAAGAAACAAGAGAATAGTGCCGAAGCATTCGAAACATTTTCAAATCGTTTAGATGCCTATTTGTTTACGCTCGGCGAATATATATCCGGCAAGGTAAAGAACTTTGAGAGTGCGATTTATGATCATCGGTAATTGAACTTCGGTTTATCGGCGGTCAAATCACCAAAAGCCATGATTTATTTCTCGAAAGCTGCCAACAAGCGTTTGCAAAGCGATATTCAGGTAGAAGTGTCTTTGTTGGAACCCATTACCTTATCATCGAAAAAAAGCAAGTTAACAGTAAGGGTAGCACTATCAGAAAGGGAAATAGCGATGTCTAAAATTAAGGAAATTCTTGTGTACCATCATAGTCATTTGGATGTAGGATACACGCATACTCAGCCCGTGTTATGGGAGTTACAAAAAACGTACATCGATCAAGCGCTGGATTTGTGCGAACAAACAAAGAATAACCTAGAAGACGAGCGCTTTTATTGGACTTGCGAAGCGACGGCTCCCGTCATGAAATGGCTGGAAACGGCAAGTGAGGAAAGGGTTAAGCAGTTCCGATTTTTCCTTGACAATGGGCAAGTTTGTATCGCTGCTTTAAACATGCACACAACTGCGCTTTGCAATGCCGAGTCGTTAGCACGTCAACTTTATCCGGTTAAAGAGCTTCGCGAGAAGATTAATGCGCCTATTCGAACCGCGATTTCTCATGACGTTAACGGACAGCCTTGGCAGTTGGCGCAAGCGATGCTAGATGCCGGCGTCGAGTTGTACACGACCGGCATCAACATTCACTTTGGCGGCCTTCCGCTGCAGCGTCCGAGAGCCTTCCGTTGGGTCGCGCCGGATGGCAGAGAACTGCTGACATTCAACGGGGAGCATTACTCCATGTTTAACGCTTTCTGCAGTCTGGATGCAGAAAGCACTCAACTGATGAAGGAAGGGCTCGATAAGTATATTTCCCGCATCGAGCGCGAAGGATATCCGTACGATTTCATCTATTTGTCGGCAACTAACACGCCGATGTACGATAACACGCCGCCGGATCAACGGTTGATGGCGATGATTCGCAAATGGAATTCGGAAGGACATCAGCAACGTATTCGCCTTGTGACGCCCGACATACTGCTTGAGAAACTGAAACAACAGCCTGCAGAGACGATCCAGATATACCGGGGAGACTGGACGGATTTCTGGAACTTCGGCGCTGCAAGCTCAGCGGAAGAAACGCGCTTGAACCGTAGAACGAAAGTCAGCTTGAAGAGCGCGGAGTTTCTTTCGGCCTTTAATCCGAACGGACAATCAGGTAACGGACATCTATACGATCAAGCGTGGGATCAGGCGCTCATGTACGACGAACATACGTGGGGAGCGAATGAATCCATCACCAAGCCGGATTCTTTATTTACGAAAACGCAATGGATGCATAAGGCGCATTTCGCATATCAGGCGAACAGCCTCGCAAGCTACGTGCTCAATCAACAGCTGGAACAACTCGCAGAGAACCCGTTGCAGTCAGGACCATTAGGTAGCTTGCTGCTCGTCAATCCAACGCATATTGAGCAAACGTGCGACATCCATATCCCGCGTGAATATATGCTCGAAGGCAGAAACGTTTCGGCCTTCCGATTTATTGGGAGTCAAAACAATTACGACGTGGATTGGATGACGGAGTCTTACGGCACCGTCACGATGCCACCTTTCAGCTACAAGAAGCTGCCGCTTAAAAAAGCAGCCTCCGAGTCGACCGAAGACCTTGTACACATGACGGATCAAGGGATTGAGACCCCATACTATCGAATGAGCTACGATCAAGCAACCGGCAGGATTAAAGAATTGCTCGACAAATCGACCGGCTGGTCAATGATTGACCCGAACAGCGAATGGACGTTATTCCAATTCGTGTATGAGACGCCGAACCCGTTGTTTAATAAACAACATCGCGCAACCCTGAATGATCGTAACATCGAAGATTGCAACAACAGCATCAGCAATTGGAACCATAATTGGAAGGCAAGCCGTACAGGCGCAGAAAAACTCGTTTCGTGCAGCATCGACAAACACTCGGCAGGCGCAACGCTGAAGCTGATCTGGACAGCACCGGGCGTGAAGCGATTGGAACAAAAAATGACGTTCTTCGCGCATCGTGCCGACATCGAATTGTACGCGACGATCGAAAAACTTGACGTTCGAGAACCCGAATCCATTTACTTCGCCTTTCCGTTGCAGCTTGAGCGCGATTGGAATGCGGTATTCGATAGTGCCGGAGCGTTTGTTAGCTTGGACGCCGATCAGCTGCCGACCGTAAGCAAAGATTGGGTTACTGTTGATCAGACGGTTTCCGTCTTTGATGGCAAACATGGCGTGACGTTAGCTTGTCCGGATGCCCCGCTCGTCCAAATCGGCGGATTCAATTTCGGCAAAGAGCAAAAGACGATTCCGCGGGATGAAAATCCGCTCTTGCTTGCATGGCCGATGAACAACTACTGGGATACAAACTTCAGAGCTAGTCAGCCAGGAAGATTGGAATTTAAATACGTGCTGTCGACGTTTGCGAAATTTAATCCGGAAGAAGCCTTGAAAAAGGCGGTAGAGGCTTCTCATCCGGTTCAATTATTCCCATCGATTTACAGCGAAGGCGAACAAACAGGCCAATTTTTGAAATTCACAGGGGATGGTATCGTCCCTGCGTATATCAAACCGGCAGCCGACGGAAACGGCATGATCCTGCGATTACAAAATTTGCAGGACCAATCAACTTCGGCTGAAATCGAATTTCCAGGCTATTCGATTCTACAAGCGTATACAACGACGATTGTGGAAGAAAACATTGATGCGCTTACTGTCGAGAGCGGTAAGTTGCAAGTGAACTTGATTGGCAAGCAATGGTTGAACCTTCGCATTGTGAAAGACTAAATTCATGTTTCACCTTCACGGGATTACCGGGGGCAAGCTCCGTACGAATGAGGCGCAGGATGTGGCGGTTCTTGCCCTCAATCCGAGGCGCTACTTCATTAAGCGCCTTCAGGCACAGTCTTTGCCCATCCATTGATGTAGCGCTACCATGCCGATTACATGACGTCCACGTTTCATGATTTCTTGAATGAGTGGCGCAAGCGTAAACTAACTATCCATAAGTGCGTAAGAAGCCGACATACCTGACGCAACGGCAAGGCAATTCACGGGATTGTGCTCGGTTTTGTGAAAGAATGAATGAAGGCCGAAGTCATATCATTGTCTGATGGTATGACATGAGAAGACAGACGGTTGGACAGTTGAGTGGTTATGATGAACAATCTTTTTAAAGAGCAGGAGGACTCAAAATGCAACGCAGAGACCCATTCACGTTTTTTATCATTCAGCATTCACATATTGATATAGGATATACGGAACGTCAAGAAGTGATCACCGAGTATCAAACGCAGTTTGTAGAGCAAGCAGTTGAACTGGCGCTTTCCCCAGAACAATTATCCAGGGACGGCAATACCAAATTCAAATTTATGCTTGAAGGATTCTGGGCGGTTGAGAAATATTTAAGTAAAACCGGATCCTCAGGAAGGGCCAAACTGGTTGAAGCTTTAAAAAGCGGAAACATAGAACTGACGGCATTCTATCTCCATTTAACCGAGCTGCTTGATGAGGGCCATTTGAGAGACACGTTAAAACCAGCGCTCGAGTTTGCAACAGAAGAAGGCATTCCCTTGGTCAGTGCCATGTCTTGCGATGTGACCGGGTTCTCATGGGGGATGGTTGACGCTTTGTATGATGCAGGAGTGAAATATTTATCTACAAATATTAATACCCATCATGCCGGCTGTCCTTTCGGCAAACCGAACGTGCCGTTCTATTGGGAATCACCGAAAGGGAACCGTATTTTGGTCTGGCAGGGTTTGACCTATCACAAAGCCAACTTATTAGGAATCATGCCCGGATATAACATGGTCGGCAATCCGATGATTCCCGGACTTTCCGTTGAAGATGCTCATAAATATATCGATGTTCAGGATATTGGGTACGCCGAGAAATCCTTGTTTGCACTCGTGGAGGGGATCCGAAATGACGGCTATGAATACGGATTTATGCCAATCATGGGTTCTGGATTATACACCGATAATAGTCCTCCGACAGACTCCTATTGTGAATTGATCCGACAGTGGAACCAAAAACATGGAGATCAAATTGAATTGCGCACCGCAACGTTAGCCGAATATTTTGAGTACTTGGAATTCGCGGTGCCTGATATTCCTGTCTACCGTGGCGATTGGAACGATTGGTGGACGGATGGCGTCATCTCTACCGCTCTGGAAACGTCTTTATTTCGCAACGCACAGCGTACGAAACGGGTGGCTGAACGGTTGGATCCGGAGCGAAAGTATGTAACTGAAGAAGAATGGAAGTCCGTTACCAGTGCGCTTGTCCTGTATGCCGAACATACTTGGGGTCACTCCGCCTCTTTGCATAGACCTTATGATTTTCGCGTGCAGCAGTTGCTTTTACGCAAAACCAAGTATGCGGTTGAGGCGGATGAACTGTCATGCATTGCATTAGATAAAGTGCTTACCGGCAAAGGCCAAGGTGATTTTACTGCCCGGAGGACTTTTACTTACAAGGTCATGAATCCTTCGATCGAAGCGAGAATGTCGCTTGCCTATTTGTCGCTTGATTACTGGGAATCCCCTATTTTTGAAGATACGATCCGAGTGGTAGATTTGCAGGGGCGCCAATATCCCTATGTACGAGTGAATCATTCCCTGCGGGGACAAGAATTATGCATCCAGCTCCAAATGGAACCTTTGGAAGAGATAGAATTAAAACTCGAGTTCTTGACCGTAACTGATGAATCCCATAAGGCAGAAGTGAAATCCGTAATAGGAGAGGCAAAGGGGACGGGATGCTTCGAGAATGACTTGTTGCGCGTAGAGTGGGACGATAAGAAGGGTGTGCACACCCTCATCCATAAACCAAGCGAAAAGTCACTCTTAGTGGACGGGGCATCAGGCCTAGGCGCACCTCTGTACCAGCTATTTGAAGGAGTTAATCGTTGGGATCCGGCAGGCTTTGGTTATAAAGCTCGTATGATTCCGAAAGGAGAAGTTTTTAACGGACTAATCAAGCAAATTACAAATACAGGAAGCAATAACTTCTATGAGACATGGGAATTTGAATACGATGTTCGCGGCGCGCACTCTTATGCTTTTGAAATCAAATTCTACCGTACTGGCTCCCGTTTCGACCTGTCAGTAAGATTGAACAAGGAAAACCTCTTGGACCCTGAAGGCATGTATACGTCATTCCCTTTCCAAACCGAGCAAGGGATATGGTATTTGGATAAAGCGGGTGCAGCAATACGGCCGTGTATAGATCAGCTTCCAAATGCGTGTTGCGACTTTTATTCTGTTCAAAGTGGAGCATCGTTGGTAGGTAATGACCTGGGGATTTCAATCACTACCTTGGATGCCCCTATGGTGCATATCGGGAAGCTTCGATTATGGGACTATGCAGAACAAATTGAACCTACAGGTCCTTTATATTCATGGCTAACCAACAATAAGTGGGATACGAATTTCAAGGCCTCTTGTGGCGGCTTTTACGAGTTTCGCTATACGATAGATGTAAATCAAGCGTATACCGATTCCACTAAAGCCATACGCGCCTGTCAGGAAAATAGTTATGATTTTCTGGCGATAAGAAAATAGGATCAAACGGGAAACTTCTTCCTCCGTCATGCCGGCCCCGTTACTGAAGCCATTACATTGATTCTATCTATGTCGGACAATAAAAAATAAGATTTAACCAATCAAAAGATGACTCCTGATTTTGTCATGAGTCATCTTTTTCCTCTCATATGGCGACTTGATCAGGTCGCCATATCATTAATTTTCTTGATGAGGTTAAGAAATTAACTAGTAACTGAAGAAAACTTCAAAAGTTGTACTTTGATTCGTTTTAAAGTATTTAATATTCGTTATGGAGGTATTTTTATGAGCATTTCATATGATGCATCGACTCGTGTATTTAACCTGCAAGCTAATCAAACAAGCTATATGATTAAAATTTTGGATGGAGGTTACCTTGCCCACTTTTATTGGGGGCGCAAGCTTCGTCGTCAAACACAAGATCTTCGATATTTCGATCACCCCTCATTCTCCCCAACGCCTGAAGGATCGGATGGAAGATTTACATTAGATATGAACCCTACTGAATATCCTGCATACGGAAATGGAGATCTTCGTGTGCCAGCATACCAAATCCAATTGGAGAACGGATCGACGATTAGTGATTTGCGTTATGAATCTCATACTATTACGCCGGGAAAGCCACGTCTTGAGGGTCTTCCTGCAACCTATACAGAAAAGGATAGTGAGGCAGAAACGCTTGAAATTACACTTCGCGATGTAGTAACTGGGTTGAAGGTAGTGCTGTCTTATACGGCATTTGTGCAATACGACGCCATTGCACGTTCAGTCCGATTTGTGAATGAAGGTCAAGCACCACTCAAGCTGCTTCGAGTTCTCAGTGCTAGTGTTGATTTTCCGCATAATCGATTTGATATGCTAGACTTGGCCGGTTCATGGTCACGTGAGCGGCATGTTCAGGTAAGACCGTTGATGATGGGCATGCAGTCAGTTGAGAGCCGCCGCGGCTCCAGTTCGCATCAACATAATCCATTTCTCGCGATGCTCTCCAAGGATGCTACAGAGGATAACGGCGATGTGTATGGGTTTAATTTAGTCTATAGCGGCAATTTCATCGCTCAGGCTGAGGTGGATCAGTTTAACAACACGCGTGTGTCAATTGGTATGAATCCATTCGATTTTAGTTGGCATCTTGAACCTGGAGAAGCTTTCCAAACACCAGAAGCAGTGCTTGTTTATTCGGCAAAAGGTCTTGGTGGTATGTCGCGTACGTATCATAAGTTGTACCGCTCGCGCATATGTCGTGGATTGTTCCGAGATGAGCCACGTCCTGTTCTGGTGAATAACTGGGAAGCGACGTATTTCGACTTCACTGCAGAGAAGATTGAAGCGATTGCTGAAGTAGGTAAAGAACTTGGTATCGAATTATTTGTACTCGATGATGGTTGGTTTGGCAAACGCGATAATGACCAAAGCTCGTTAGGGGATTGGTTTGTCAATCGTAAGAAGCTGCCGGACGGTCTCGAAGATTTGGTTGAGCGTGTGCACAAGCTTGATATGCAATTCGGTATATGGTTCGAGCCGGAGATGATTTCGCCTGACAGCGACTTGTATCGCAGCCACCCAGATTGGTGTCTTCATGTACCAGATCGTGGACGGTCACTCGGACGTAACCAACTTATTCTTGATTTTTCACGTCAGGATGTCTGTGATGAAATCATTCAGATGCTGTCGGACATTTTGAATAATGCGCCGATTTCATACGTAAAGTGGGATATGAATCGTAACATGTCGGAGATTGGTTCGGCGATGTTGCCACCACATCGTCAACGGGAAACTGCCCATCGTTACATACTGGGCCTCTACTACGTACTGGAAACGATCACTACGAAGTTTTCGCATGTTCTTTTTGAAAGCTGCTCTGGTGGTGGTGGTCGCTTCGATCCAGGCATGCTCTATTATATGCCGCAAACTTGGACAAGCGATAACACTGATGCTGTAGAACGTTTGAAAATTCAGTATGGAACAAGCATCGTTTACCCTATCAGTGCCATGGGGGCACACGTATCGGCGGCGCCGAATCATCAAGTTGGGCGGTTAACTTCGCTTAAGACACGTGGGGACATCGCGATGTCCGGTAATTTCGGCTATGAGCTGGATCTGTCCAAGTTCACCGATGAAGAGAAAGAGCTTGCCAAGCAGCAGGTTGCACTGTATAAGGAAATTCGTTCACTTGTTCAATTCGGTGATTATTACCGCTTGCTGAACCCTTTCGAAAGCAATGAGGCTGCGTGGATGTTCGTAAGCGAGGATCAGAGTGAGGCTATTGTTGTATATAGCCGTGTTCTGGCGGTTCCGTTCGAGCCTTTTGATTCTCTACGCCTAAAAGGACTAGACGCGGGTGCGGATTATGTTGTTGTAGAAACCGGACAACAGCTTGGCGGTGACGAACTGATGTACAACGGCATTCACACACCAAGACTTCATGGTGATTTTCAAAGCTGGCTGTTTAGATTGAAACGTGTGAATTAAGAATTTGGAGAAGGTTGTGGATGAAGTTCATATGAGGTATGCGTTGAAACGGCATTTGATTTGAATCGCTTTACTGACGCATCTGGCATTTCAGCGTATTCGGTAGATGCATTGGCGGCACTAGTCAAGAACGGCATTATTTCAGACAGAGGAGCAGGTCTGATAAGCCCGAATGCAACGACAACTAGAGCAGAAGTGGCAGTTATTTTGTACTGGTTGATGAACCAATATTTTGGTTCCACTAATCAGGAACAGTCTTAACGAATGAGGAAGGCATGACCTTGAGTCGTGCCCCTCTACATTGATCATCCAGTTGGCTGATATCAGATTAGCAATGTATAAAGCGCCTTTATGATGAAGATCATTTTTTACAAATTAGTGTTTATTAGACTTAGTGCCTCTTACTTATTATTCTTTGCTAGTAAATTACTACCATGTTAACAGAGGAGTGCCTTAACTTGATATTTAAAGAATATCATTTTCTTTTGCGGGAAACGACTCGTGGGAATCATCGGCACCATTAGGAACCTTTCAGAGGCAGCCGAAAAGGCGCAAATAGTCGAAATCAAGGGATCTGAAATCATCAAGAACTGGGAAAGGGCGTTAAAATAAAACGGACAAAAGCAACCCACGAACGGTCGGGTTGCTTTTGTGTTGTTTACCTGTGCTCAGGTACTGAGTAGCTTAACAAACGATTTCACATTGTTGGGGAACTTCGGAAACGGAGAAGACATGAAGGAATATCACTCAATGTTTTACGGTGGGAAGTCAAAGGGGAATTGATCCTGGGATTATTACTGTGTTTACGAAATTAACAGATTCCTTTTGTTATACTAATTAAGTAATCTTTGTAAAGGTTGTTCAGTTTAGTATGGACATTAAAATCTCAAGTGAGGCCTTAGAACAGGCATTGTAATAAAATGACATCACATCATGTCCATAACCTCAAAAAATTCGATAACACCGGAGAAGACATGGAGGATTTAATCTCCATCGGCACCATTGGCCTGATCAAGGCTATTGAGAGCTACCGACCAAACAAAGGGACAAAACTGGCCACATTTGCAGCTCGTTGTATTGAAAATGAAATCCTGATGCATCTAAGATCTTTGAAGAAGACTCGTAAAGATGTATCTCTGCACGATCCAATTGGGACAGACAAGGAAGGCAATGAAATTACACTTATCGATATCCTTGGCTCCGAAGCTGATGATGTCATTAAAGAAGTCGATCTTAAGATTGAGAAGAGCAAGATTTACCGCAATCTCGATATTCTGGATGACCGGGAAAAGGAAGTTGTCGTTGGTCGTTTTGGATTGGATACAGGCGGGGAAGAGAGCACGCAGAGGGAGATTGCGAAGGAGTTAGGGATTTCGCGGAGTTATGTTTCGAGGATAGAGAAGAGAGCGCTGATGAAACTATATCATGAGTTTTATAAGGCGAAGCGGTGAATTAAGATAATAGCCTGTAGGGATGAGGAATCGAAGTCTCAATCCTACAGGTTATTTGTGGTTTTTATTATATTAAACTAAAAACACTGTAAGGCCTTCGGCCAGGGCTCCTCCTTAAGCCGATTGGACTCGGGGAGTTGAGGATCGCCCTGCTTGGAGCTTCAGGCACTAAAAAGTATCTATATCAGATTTCGGTAGATATAAGGTAACCGATCTATACAACCCGGTCCCAATATCCGGAAGTACTATTGTCACGGTACGATCCATAGGGATTACTGCTGTTGTATACGTAAGGGTTTCTCCACTTTTAGCTTCCAGCGGGATCGTTGTGATGAGTGTGTTGAGATCTGAAGAGGCGTACACCTCCAGATTGAACGCTCCAGTATAATTCCGTAATACCAGAGACAATGTTTTATTAGGATTTAGTACAATATCATCTACCCGGTCGGAAGTATTCACATTGACTACAACGGCCTGCGGGTCATACACCTCTTGGCTCAATCCCAAACCACTGACCTGCTCCTCATCAGAGAGTGTAATACGACCATCAATTACCTTCAGTCCCAGCGCTTTATTCCAGCTTCCCAGCGGTAGAAAGTCATTGAAGCCTGCACGTACAATCCCGCTGCCCTGGAGCGTTACCGCAGCTGAGCGGCTGCCCCGGGTGAATGTAATCTCTTTGGCCCCTATGGCATACTGAATATGAAATGCTGCGGCGAACTCTTTGAGCGGAACGTAATATTGTCCCTTTAGGAGAAAAGCAGGCTGGCTCTGATAATTCACCATAGCATTCCCTGATCGGATAGCCACTGGCAGAGCAGGGAAGATCATTTTCTCATAAGTGAAATTGTCCCAGGATTTATGCTCCTTCCAATCCCTGTAATCCATGTATGGGATCTGCAGGCTGATACCCGCAGGGATGTAGTAGAATGATGGCGGGTACTTACTTGGATTAGAGAAATAATACTCGATAATGAAAATTTCATCTGAAGCCCATGTTACAGCCGTAACATTCGATTTGTACTGGGAATCGTATTTCCGTACCAGTTCCAGCGTCTTGAGATTGTAAATATGCACGACAGATGATGAGTATCCGTTAAGAGTGCCCTGATCAGTAATCAGCAGCAAATATTTGTGGTTGGGAGATATATACGTCCGCGCGTCCGTGGCGGTATTGTCAAAGAGAACTTTGCTCTTCCCATTAACCGTACCCTTAATATTCCATTTATAGGATAAATATTTGATAAACTTGCTCTGCAGCGTAATTTTTGTGGAGTCTACCGTAATGACTCTGTCGCCGTCCATACCGGATGAATCCCCCTTGTGGTGGTTGAGCGTCACCTTGACAGCTGCTCCTTTTCCCCCGCCATATTGCATTAAATAACAACCCTTGAGATCAGACTTGGGACAAAAGACTGTATAATCCCGCGTCTTTGGCTGTGGAGACAAGGTATAATTGCTATTCTCCACATCCTCCGGCCGGATCAACTCGCCGCCTGTAGAGATGAGCTTGTTATCCGCCAGAGAATAATACTGGTTCGGTTTCTCAAAATATGTATAAATGACATACAGGCCTATGTATTCATGCAGAATAATAGGAGATTTAGATTCAACAACCTTGCGAAGCGAGAAACTGTTATAGTCATACTCATAAAGCGTCCTAACCACTTCTTTTGCAGTACCGCCATACTGTTCCAGAATTGCATAAGCCTTCAATCCCGTGGGGGAATTAACCAGGGAAGCTTTGTTAATAAAGGAGTCGAAATCATCTCCATTAGTTGGCTTAGGCAAATAGGTAGGATTTTTGAAATAATACTCGTTCGCCTTATACTCCCCGGTATCAAAGCTTGTTTTGACTGTTCGGACGGTAATTTTATCCATATTTTCGGCAAAAAGAAAATCAACTTCATGCCGTATTTTGTCTTTAGTTGTCCCTACTGCAGCTTCCGCACCCGCATAATGCGGACCCGGAAAGATACAGGCTAGCAGAACCAGCACGATAAGATGTGCCGTTACTTTCTTCCATTTTATTTGCCGATCCACGTTATGTACGCTCTTCATTTGTTCTCAATTCTCCCCATTCTTGGTATTTTGATAATTCTAAGTCTCTCTATTCTATTATCGGTAATAAATTCCTGGAAAAAAATAATTAGCTCAACTTTCGCAGCCCAAATCTCCAAACAAATCCTCGATATAGATGGGTAATAACAATCCTTAACCTCGTAAAATCCATAATATCATTCAGAAGCTACTCTATTGTAACTTTGATTTACAACGAAGGCTACTACATGAAATGACATCGTGTCGTGTCCACAACCTCAAAAAATTCGATAATACTGGGGAAGACATGGAGGATTTAATCTCCATCGGCACGATCGGCCTGATCAAGGCTATCGAGAGCTACCGTCCGAACAAAGGGACGAAGCTCGCGACCTTTGCCGCCCGCTGTATTGAAAACGAGATATTGATGCACCTTAGATCACTAAAGAAAACGCGTAAAGACGTCTCACTCCACGATCCGATTGGGACAGACAAGGAAGGGAATGAAATTACACTTATCGATATCCTTGGCTCCGAGGCTGATGATGTCATTAAAGAGGTCGATCTTAAGATCGAGAAGAGTAAGATTTATCGCAATCTCGATATTTTGGATGATCGGGAGAAAGAAGTTGTGGTGGGTAGGTTTGGACTGGATACAGGTGGGGAAGAGCGGACGCAGCGGGAGATTGCCAAGGAGCTTGGGATCTCGCGGAGTTATGTTTCGCGGATTGAGAAGCGGGCGCTCATGAAGCTGTACCATGAGTTTTATAAGGCGAAGCGTTGAGATATAGACGATAATTAGAGATTCACAATAGAGTATTTAAGAGCGACTTGCCAACAGGGGAGTTGCTTTTTTGTTAAGTCAAGTAGTTGGCTAAATGAACATGAAAAAAGCATATTCAGAAAATTAACTATTTAATTGCTGAAGGGTGTTATTATGACATACAAAGAAATATATGATCTCCATATTCAATTGTTACATGTATATGAAAATAATGAAAAGTACCAAGGTCCATATCAGAAGTAACTTAATTATTTTAAGAGGCAGTTTTTTATAGCTGAAGATATAGTTCAACGAATTTTTGTTCTAAATCAGTTAATAAAAATTCATGAAAAAAGTAGAGAAATAAAGATAAATTGGTGTTCAGAAGATTTAGATAGGTAACTCTAAAATGATCGTTAGCAAAAAAGGAGTAGTTATAATTGTCGCTAGACTTATATCTACAAGAGTTGAAATGATGTGGAAATAATGAAAACATATTTTTGAGTCACTAACTAATACATGGGATCTTGGAGGTAATATATGAACAATCTAATAAGTAGACATATGATGGATAACCCTTACATTAAAGACGTGATTCGTGAACTTAAACGTCTGGGATATGAGGAAGATGAGGCTACGAAAATTCTAATCAAATACTATAGACCATTAAAGAGGAGCTGGGGTTTTGGGCCTAATGCGATTGAGGGATAGAATGCGGATAACAATTCCCTAAGGGGCCCCAAGATGATAGATAGATTTTGTGAAAGTATCGTGTTAAGTATTCGAATACACGGGTGTGTGGAAGAAGATTTAATCTCCATCGGAACAATTGGCTTGATTAAAGCGATTGAAAAATACCGTCCACTTCTACAGCACGTTATATAGAAAACGAGATTCTAATGCATCTTAGATCTTTGAAGAAGACTCGTAAAGATGTATCTATGCACGATCCGATTGGAACGGAAAAAGAGGGTAACGAAATCACGCTCATAGATATTCTTGGCTCCGAAATTATTTTTAGGTCTACCATAGTTTCGTGTAAGTAAACTCATTCCAAATGAAGCGAACGATTCAATATTTCTGAAAGTAACTCCCATGATCGTGCTTCCAATTTGCCCCTACTGCAGGGAAAATGCGCTAAATCCATAACCACGGCAACCGGATTAAGCAGACCCATGGCAGGATGATTCTCATAATAAGCAAGTAATTCTTTCGATGTCCTGCCTAGAATGATGTCCAGCAAAGAGTCACCACGCAAATCATGCAACCCCGTATTGCAGGTATGACCTTCCCGATAGCAAAATCATCAATACCCAACACCCCTCCAAGTTTCACTCATTCCTCATGATAACATCAGTTTTTTTTGAGTGACTACTTGAAGGGCATAGTTTTAGTATATTTTTGGTGCTTACAGCGTTTGTTGGTTGAGCTTTCTCTTGAACTCCCCAGGCGGCATTCCCATTTCTGCTGAAAAAACAGTGGTAAAATAGTGAACTGTTTTAAAACCTGACATTTCTGAAATTTCTTTGAGGGTAAGGTCGGTATCTGATAGGAGGATACTGGCTTTTCTCATTCTCTCTCTTTTAATATAATTTGAAAACGATTGCCCTAATTCATCCTGGAAAATACGTGATAAGTGTCTCTCTGAAATGTGAATAAAATCCGCTACATCGCTCATTTTCAATGATTGAGATAGATTGTCATGGATGTATAGCTTCGCTTGATATACTAAGGTCGAATAAATACGAATTTCTTTATTTTTTTTGTATTTAATTTGTTGTTCATTAAATAATCCAACAATACTTGAATAGAAAGAAGAACATAAGCCTTGAAAGCAGTCGTTGAACAACAAATAAAAATCACAGGCCATAACGAGGATCGAAGTCCATAATTTCACAACGGAAGATTGGCCAGCATTATTAATAATGAATTTTTTCGTTTTTTCTAGATTAGTGAAAAGTTCTATTAATTTCTTTGTTGATTTTGTTTTTATAATTTCAAATCCAACAAAAATAATTTCCAACCCAGTTTCACTTAAAATTTGATGTTTAACGAAGGGGCGGGAAAGGAAAAGGGACCCACTCGTTATATGAAATGAATGTCCATCATCTATATACTCACCTTCACCGTTGACAATATAACACAGTTCAAAATAAGAATGTTGATGTGGCTTGTTATTGTAATGATAGGGTTGAGCACCCCAATAGTGAATTAGAATGGAAGCATCACTTCCATTGACTTGAATGGATTCCTGATTAAGAACAATTGAACCATCTATAAACAAATCAGTCCATTCCATGACTATCTTCCCCTTCAAAATAATGATGAACCACATTAATGTTCCCGCTTTGATAGTAGCATATTTCTCCACGCGTGTATCACGAATGTCTCAATTTTATAAAAACATGACTGGTTTCTCAAAAGATTAAGGAGAGAACAAGATTTATACTAAAATTAAATATTGAATGATCCAATATAAAAAGGGCATTTTGCCAAAAAGGGATGTGAAGAGTTGTAATGAATAAATATTCGATCGCATTTGATGTCGGAGGATTGTTTATAAAATCAGCTGTTTTAGACGACGATGGGGAAATAGTTCCTAACTCGTATGCTATCTTCCCCTCGAAATCAAAAGAGACTAAAGAAAGTATCATTGAACATTTGGTATTCATCATTAAGCAGCAAACCAATGGAATACTGGATAAAGACTTCGAAATAACTGGAGTTGGCTATGCATTTCCAGGTCCATTTGATTATGAGAGCGGCATAAGTTACATCAAAGGTATCGATAAATTTGAAGAGTTATACGAAGTGAACCTTCGTGATCTATTAATAAATTGTCTTAAACAAGAAAGTTCTTTTCATTCAAAGACAAGTAATGAGTTTCAGATTGTTTTTGATAATGATGCCAGCTTGTTTGCTTTAGGAGAACATGTATCCGGTAAGGCTGGAGGTTACAATAAATCAATTTTTTTAACGATTGGTACGGGTGCAGGATCGGCATTTATGGAAAATGGAAGGTTGGTAAGAGACAGACAAGATGTACCCGAATATGGCTGGATATATAATCAACCATTTAAGCAATCCATAGTCGATGACTATATTTCTAAAAGAGGTATCTTACAACTGGCGAATGAATTAGGCCTTAGTACAACAGACAACGAAGTGGAAACACTAGCCGCTATGGGCAAAAATGAAGATCAGAGAGCAAAGATGGTATTCCAAATGTTTGGGGAATATATTGGAAAAGTTTTAAATCCATATATAAAAAGTTTTAAACCAGATGCGATCATTCTTGGCGGTCAAATTACAAAAAGTAAAGATTTGTTTATGAATGGGATTTATGAAGCGCTTGAGAACAAAACGATAAACATTGAATGTTCCGAAGAAACCTCATTGAGTACATTTAAAGGTGTAGCAAATCTATTAAAGCAATCTATTAGAAAGAAGGGATAAAATAATGGCTAATTTTAATTTGCATCCAGAGATACTAGTATCCAATTCAAGTGATCATGCTTGGCAAGATTACGGAAACATTAAGAATGAGCTTAATCGGGCAATAAAAAAACTAGGAAAGCAAAAGACAATCGTTACAATCGATTGTTACCCTGGCGTAAGAATGGAAGAATTAAAAGTTAACCTTGTTTCAGTAATGGAACCTGCCTATACATTCTTTGCAGATGATTTATATTATTCTAGCGATAAAGTAACGGAAATGATTAAATTTCATCTAACAACGGATAGAGTGTTTGGGAAGATGTCGCTTCATAATTTTGGGGATTTTTTAGATGATGAATGTTTGGAAGAGGCTAGAAGTGATATTAATAACATTGATAGCGGTTTAATCATTATTTATGGTTCTGGTGCTACCCTTGTATGTGATCCTGATATTCTCATATATGCTGATTTAGCAAGGTGGGAAATCCAGAAAAGATATAGTAATAATGAAATTTCCAATTGGAGAGCAGACAACCGTAATGAAGATGCGGTTAGAAAGATTAAAAGAGGCTATTTCTTTGAATGGCCAGTTGCGGACAGACATAAAAGGAAGTTGTTTGAAAAAATGGACTATCTATTAGATACGAACTGCAGCAATGAACCAAAGCTGGTAGAGGGGGCAACCTACTTAGCTGGATTAAAGCAAACAGTCAGCCAGCCCTTTAGAGTTGTTCCTTACTTTGCCCCTGGAGTATGGGGTGGGCAATGGATGAAAGAAAAGCTTGGTCTTGATCCGTCCGTGGAAAATTATGCTTGGAGTTTTAATGGTGTACCAGAAGAAAATAGTCTTTTTCTAAGATACGGGGACGTTAAAATTGAAGTCCCAGCTATTAATGCTGTTTTTAGACATCCAGTTGATCTTTTGGGAGAAAAGGTATATGGACGTTTTGGCGCGGAGTTCCCGATTCGATTTAACTTTTTAGATACTTTTGGGGGCGGAAATCTTAGTTTACAGGTTCATCCATTGGTTGATTATGCGCAACAAACGTTTGGGGTGCATTATACGCAAGATGAAAGCTATTACATCGTTGATGCAGCAGATGATGCTATCGTTTATTTGGGTGTCAAGGATGATATTGATCCCAATGAAATGATTCAAGATTTAAAACAATCATATGATGAAGGCAGTAAATTTGACGATCAAAAGTACATTAATCAATTTCCAGCTAAAAAGCATGACCATTTTTTAATACCAGCAGGTACTATTCATTCGCAGGGTAAAGATTCCTTGGTATTAGAAATAAGTGCAACACCCAATTACTTCACGTTTAAATTATGGGATTGGGGACGGTTGGGGATGGATGGGATGCCAAGACCTGTCCATCTTGAACACGGAATCAATTCTATTCAATGGGAAAGAGACGAGATATGGGTCAGTGAAAATATAGTCAATTGTCTAGAACAAATGGGTGAAGGCGATGGATGGATCGAAGAAAAGACAGGCTTACACGACAGGCAGTTTATTGAAACAAGAAGACATTGGTTCTCAGGACCAGTCATCCATAACACTGATGGCGGTGTCAATGTTCTCAATCTAATAGAGGGGGAAGAAGCTATAGTCGAAAGCCCTACAAATGCCTTTGAGCCATTTGTAGTTCATTATGCTGAAACATTTATCATTCCTGCAATAGTTGCCAGCTATTCGATACGCCCTCATGGTAATAGCGTAGGAAAAAAAATTGGGACAATCAAGGCCTATGTTAGAACATAGCAAAATTTTCGAATAAAGCTGAAGTAAACGCTGTTCGAATCATTAAAGAAAGAGCATTTCGAGAAGGAACATAAGCTTACCCTTGGTATTATTGCAGGGTTGCATTTGACTCTAATCCACATATTTGATAGCTCATGACCCACGTCGAAGAGGACATCATTCAATGATGTCCTCTTCATGGTCCATATGCTATTAAATGAAAGAATAGTATCCTAGAACAGGACAGTTCGTAGCTTTTGCGGTTTTAAAGGCTTCATCTACGTTATTCGAATCATTTAGCAGAAGGGAATAACGATATTGATGGAATCCGCCTAAATCTACTTTGAAATTGGTTTCCCAGAAATTATTCATTACCCATGCATATACATCATCAATATTGTTGACACCTTCTTCACCACATAATTTGATCTCATGTGATTTGATATCTCCCATTGCAATAAGAGGTGTATCAGGTGTCGCGATGATTAGAGAGCTGTTCGATGACTGATAGCACATGCCATCTTGCAAGGCATAGAAATCCGTACATGTTCCAGGTAATTGGTCTATTCTTGGACGGAAGATCGTACCCGTTTTTTCAACCCAAAATTCTTCATTGTCATAGCCTGTTGTGAACGGCAATGCCAAATACAAATTTTCGGGTTCCCACACACTTGTTTTATGGAAGCGGAAATCGACATCAATTCGAGGAATCTCTTTGTATGCAGTTAGGATAAGAGAGCTGGCATTGGTGCCTTTCAGCTGGTAACCGAGCTCAACACGAGAATAAAGTAGTCCGTCTTCCAATACAGTGGCAGATAGGAGTTTTCCGATATCTCTTTGCGTATGCACGGCCTTACGGTTGCGTCCCATCAGGCGCCTTTCCTCGTACTGGGTTGTTTTCACTGGCGTTACTTCATAAATTGGAGTAAAGGCGCTAAACTTGCTGGTTGGTTTGATTAGCTCCTTACCGTTGATTTTGTCATAGATCGAAGTGATGCCTTGTCCTTCTTCATATTGAATACGGAAGAACTTGTTTTCCAGTTTATAAGGAGTTACAACTGAGCCCGTCTGAAGTGTTTCGGTATATGTTGTTGCCAAATCGTTTACACCCTCGACTGCTATCTTGGCACAATTACCTGCTGAAATTAAAGGAGGTTCGGCAATGTCTCTGATCACGTAGCTTTTCTTTTGCTTAGCATCCAGCTTCACTAGGATATTGACTTCGTATCCACGAGCATAATGTCCGATTTGATGAGGTACAACTTGCCCCGTATCCTTCTCCAGTATTTCAACATGCTTATGTCCAAATAAAGATTCCAAACTAACATTTAGGACATCTATTACAGGGAAGTCATGTGGATTAATAGCTCCAAAAGTCAGCTCCTTATGGACTGAGGTAGGAGTTTCACCATGGAAATAAGTTATTTTATTGATAGCTCTTGATGCAGATTCATTGGCTTTGAGCGCAAATAAGCTTTTCCTTAAATCGAGTTTATTGACATTCGGATGCCATGGCTCAACGATGGATGAAGAATAACCCCAAGTGTGCTCAGCATAGAACATTAAATTATATTCGGTACTGTCGAATACTTCTTTGCCAATGATTTTCCCATCCGGATCCAGCTGACGTGCAGCGTACAGCTTTCTGCTTGCTTCGCGATAATGCTGGACGATATTTGGTGTAGAGCCTACGCCATCAGCCCACCAATCGGTCCAATCGCCAGAATAGGTTGGAATTTCAACTTCAGCTTGGTTTAGAATATCAAAGAATTCATCCAGTGTTACCATCTGAAGCTCAATTTCCTGACCGTGTATCGCATTGTATTCATGAATGAACTCGATGATTTTGGTACTTGCAGGAGAGTTATCTCTCATTATTCCTGAGATACTGACTGGTACGAAATCATATGGATGCTGCTGCTCTCTTAGCACTCTTACATAGGCCTCGATTCTTTTTTCGGCCATTTCGAAACTACTCAAGTGTTCATGCATTAGACCATCATGAATCGTATACTCATAATCATATTCGTTACAAACCAGCTCATTCCCGATCAGGTAATGCTCTCCATTCCATACAAGCAACTTATTCCCCTTTGGCGACTGCCAGTAGAAAGGCATTTGCTTCTTGAATAAAGGGTGGTAGCCATGATGGGTATGAATGCAGGACATCAAGTTTCGCATCCCATTCTCATATAGCGCATCAGCATATCCCCAGCCATAGCCGTTAATATCAGCGGTCATGGCAGAAGTAATTTGAATAGAGTAACGCTCCATACTATTTACACTGCGAGCGATGGTATTGTTTAGAACGGTATAATCAACTAATTCTGTCATGTTGAGATAGTTGCCGGATAGTCCGATCTCACCCGATTTGACATATTTAATAAAATCATCTATATAGGATTGATCAGCGGTTTCGAGGAATTTCTCTACGCACCAGAAGCTTTCACAATTCCATTTGAAGCCTTCCCACTTGGTTTTCCCCGCATGAATGGCATTTAGAATATCAATGACTTCTTTAATATAATTAATATGATGCAGTTCTATTTTTTCTTGATAATCGGTATAGCCTATATCTGTGTGACTGTGATGAATCAAATACAGGGTGAATTTTTGTTCTGACATTTGATAACCTCCATCATAAAATTCGTAAAAATAAATCATATGTAATTACAAATGTGGGGAGGAGATATAAAGGTTTCTTCTAGGCATAAGCATATACTCAAACACAAATTCTTTCTCAGTTAATCGATACTGCTCGATGGTGTAGGGACCACAGCTTCCAGAGCCGACTCCCGTCATCGCATAGTCAATGTTCCAGACAGTGCAGCCGCTTTTTTGTAGCTCGAAATGATGTTTTTTGGCAGCCAGTTCTTCTCGGGTATACTCCGAGGCGCAGAAACTGAAAGGCTTTGTGCTGTATGCCTTAAGTGTTGTGTTCGCATTCGAGAGTGAACATTCTTCTGTGCCATAGTGCGAGCCGTTCTCCTGCGGATAAATATAGTTTTCAAAAAGCTCAGGTACGGTTGCGATAAACATACTTTTATAACTACCAGCGTGTTTGTCGCTGTAGCTCTCTTGAGGGCCATAGCCAAAATAGGTGCAATTTTGAAAATCTTCGGTCAGAAAATATCGCATGCCAAAGCGCGGCAGATAGGCTAGGTCCTGACGGACGGATACATGCAATGACACTTCTATAGCACCGCTTCCATACACATTATAAACTGCTTGAATATTGCAGAAAGAAGCAGCACGATCTGCAACAAGTGATAGAGGGCAGGTAATGGTAACACAAGTATTAGATTGTTCTACCGATGTTTCGTAAGTATAGGTATAAGCTGCATCCAGTTCTAGGCTTTTCCATGACCGTTTACTATAACTAGCTATTCCAGCCTCATTCATATCGTTATCAGTAGGGGCACGGTAAATATCAAACTCAGCTGGTCTGGCAAAACACTCGATGCCGTTTATCACACACGAATCAAACGTGCCCAATGCAGTATTGAAATGATAGGAAAATGCTTCTCCACACACCAGCCATCCGGTTTTGGTTTGCTCAGCCGTTACGGCAGAGTACGATACAGGCAAGGACACACTCATGTCCTCTGTGGAAAGATCAAACTGATCAAATCCAAGCGATGTTCCGGCCGGGATCAGCGGATGAGTGTTTTTTTGCAGATATTCAAACTTCAGATAAACACGAGCACCGTCTATTGGCGGCAGCGAAAGCGGTAATGGTGCTTTTGCATGCGGAGCAAGGTTGAAGTTAGCAATGCTACCTTCTGCAATTTTAGTACCGTTTTGCTCCAGCGACCAGACGATGGTAACAGCATCGGAGAGGTCTGCAAAGTCCAGCTTGTTTTCTGTAGAGAATGTATTTCCTGCTCTTGTTATATGAACAGGGCGAGCACAATTCTTCAGCTCCAGCAATCCGGTGTGCGGTGTACGGTCGGGATAAACCAATCCATCCACACAGAAATTCCCATCATGCAGCTTTTCGCCAAAATCCCCGCCATAAAGATACTGCGTATTGCCAATTGAATCATACTGTAGAATGGCATGATCACACCATTCCCACACAAAGCCTCCGGCAAAGCCATCATAACGATAGAACAAATCATAGTATTCGGATAGACTGCCGGGACCATTGCCCATAGCATGGGCAAACTCACACAAGATCAATGGCTTTTTGCATTCCTGAGCCAGCTTTTCTGTATATTCTAGATCAGGGTACATATAGCTTTCTACATCCAGAATATCAAAGTTGAATTTCCCCTGATCCTCAGGTATAAAGTTTTTTGATTCATAATGAAGCAGACGTGAGCTATCTAGTTTTCGCACAGCATCAACAGCAGCTAACGTATTGGCACCTAATCCACTCTCGTTGCCAAGTGACCAGATTACTACACAAGGGCGGTTGATGTCGCGAGTGACTAGACGCTGCACACGATCTACAATAGCCGTTTCAAACCGCGGATCGTGATGGACAAGCGCATACCAGTCATCTTCGCGATCGCCATGACTTGTCCATGCGCCATGCGTTTCCATGTCACCCTCGTCAAGCACATAAAAGCCGTATTCGTCACACAGATGATAAAATTCCGGCGCATTCGGATAATGCGAAGTGCGAATGGCGTTGATGTTATGCTGCTTCATCAAATGCAAATCCATTACCATTTGCTCGCGCGAAGTCACATAGCCGGTATCGGGATAGCTGTCGTGACGGTTTACACCTTTGAACTTGATCGCCTGACCGTTGACAAGCAGCACATTACCCTGAGCGGATATCGTGCGAATTCCGATCGTGTCAATAATTCGTTCCTGTAAGGTATCAAGAACCATCTGATATAAATACGGCTGCTCGGCATTCCAAAGCACAGGATTTTCTAAAGTCAGGCAAAGCGTGTCGTCGCATGTTTCCCCCTGTGCCACGGCCCTGCCCTCGGCGTCCAGGATTTTGACGGATTTAACAAGTGTCGTGCCGAAATCATCAAACTTGAATGATACCGTGGCACGTTCTTGTTGTAAGGACGTTTGTACAACATAATGGCGTACATGATGTTGCGGGCGTTGCAACAGATATACATCACGGAAAATGCCCGACATACGGAATTTATCCTGTGCTTCCAGATAGGTTCCGTCGCACCATTTTAAAACCATAACGGCGATTTCATTCTCACCATCTTGCAAAAACGGAGTTATATCATATTCCGCAGTGGAATGTGAGATCTGACTGTAGCCTATAAATACGCCATTGAGAAATACATAGTGACAGGAATCCACACCTTCAAAATTCAAATAAAACTGCATTTCCTCTGTAAGCTCCACGGAGAAGGTGCGCTTATAAACACCGCATGGGTTCTCTTTTGGCACAAAGGGCGGATTATACGGTATCGGATAATCAATGTTGACATACTGATGCTTGTCGTACCCGTACATTTGCCAGTTGGACGGAACCGGGAGGACGTTGTCCGAAACACCCTCCAGAGAAGTTTCCGCAAAGGAAGGATAATACGTAAACTTCCAGCTTCCGTTCAAGAGCAATACACGCTCATTATTTTCTTTCGATGTGGTGTTTTTGCTGGGTGCACATGGAATGTAATAAGCCCGGTCTGGCATCGTGTTCATGCGAACGATATTCAAATCCTGATGATAAGTATAATTCATACTATCTCTCCATTATCGTTTGATTTATAAAGTGACAGGATAAAATTGATCGCTTTCGGAAAACGCTTTGGCTTGCAGACATACAAGGGCGCTGCGAATCCCGTCCTTTAGTGGGGCGATCGATTCGGTTGTTCTGCCCTGCATCAGGTGTACAAAATTCCGCATGAGTACAATATCACCACCGCCATGACGCGAGCCTTGATCATCGAGACGCACAGTGGTTACTTTATCACTCATATGGTCAAATACTTTGATTTCATTGGTGGCGAAATCGAATTCCACGGTGCCCTTATAGCCATATAACCTAGCCCCTCGCCGCGCAGCCCCTTTACGGGCAAAGAAGTTCTGCGAATACATGACGTGCATGCCGCTTTCGTATTTCACAATCATACTGCCGGAGTCTTCGTTACCGGTGTCTACCGCAAAGCCGCAATAGTCGTTACGCGGAATGTCATTCCGCACATGAGTGATATTGTAAGTGCTATCCATACAGGTTTCCCATTTGTCACATTCGCTGCAGCGAAGGCCGGCAGGCATGTCGCCTTTATAAATTTGTTTGGATTTCATGGCACAAACGTTCACGGGTTCTTCACCGAGCAGATAGTTGATGACATCGATATCATGCGTTGCCTTTTGCAGGAAAAGCCCCTTAGAAGCGGATTCATCTCGATACCAGTCGTGGAAATAAACAAATCCATAGGGAACATCGTTGAACGCCTGTACATGCTCCACCTTACCAATCGTGCCGGCATCCAGAATACGCTTGACCTCCTGCACCAGCGGTGTAACGCGTAACGGGAAGGAAACAACTGTGGGAGCCGTTGCGTTCGCTTCGCAGTCGGCTAACGTTCTCAGATCCTCCATCGTAGTCGCCACCGGTTTTTCCAAAAACAGAGGCAGATTGCGATCCAGTACCTTTTTGGCGAAATAAGTATGCGTGTTGCAGTTCGTACCTACGATCACACCGTCCAGTTTTTCGTTGTCCAGCATTTCATCCGCATCTGTATAAAAGGTAATAGTATCCGGATTCATCTCGCAGCTGCGCAAAAGTCCGTCGATTTTATCGATTCCCATTTGGTGCATCGATTCTTTGGAGCCGTCTTTCTTCATTAAAGCCTGCACGCGCTCATGGTCGGGATCTGCTACTGCCTTGATCTGGACTTCATAAGGTAGCGCGAATAAATCATCCATTAGCATGTCGATCCGCACGCCGTATCCAATAACACCAATATTCAACAAAGGGAGGACCTCCTATTATTTTTTTAGTTCAATTTGTATACGCTCACCGGCTGAAAGGGGAACCGTCTTCATATTTCCAAAGTAATTATGCGTTAAGCGCCGGGCGTTTGTGCGTTCATCCGCAAGTAGCGTAACCATCGTGCTGTACGCTGTAGGATTATACAATTCCAGGTGTATGGAATCCTGATCCCACTGTGTAACATAGCATTCGACATGGTCGAATACCTGAACAGTGCAGCTGGTAAAATCCACATAGACCCCGGGTACTTCCACAAACGTAAGCAGCATGGAAACTTCCGGCCAGTTGGAGCCATAGAGGAATTCACCAACGGTTTCCTTGCCTTCCCAATCACTTGTTTGCACACGTTCATTCATATAGCCTGGAGGCAAATATTTTTTTTCGAGGGTAAACTCCAGATCTTCCGCAAGAGATACATACTGCGGTAAACTGTGTGCAATGGCATGTAGATCCTGCAGATATTTTGCATTACCAGTAAAACGAAACAGCTTGAGAAGACTGTTGCCTGAAAGTGTACAAATCCCAGGAGCAGAATGCTTGTTCTGCGCGTTGGCAAATATCGTGCCGCTGCTATGCACACCACGCTTTGCAGCTGTACTATGTGCAGGGAACACAAAGTCATAGCTCATGACCCATGTCATGGCAATTTCACAGGTATATTCCGCATAGGATAGCCAGATGCTCTTTCGGGTCGTTTCATAGAGCTGGAGATAGCTTTCCAGCATAGCGAAGGCCGCTTCGCTGTCCGGTGCTTGACAGATTTCTCCTGGACAGCCGTTCAGCATGCCTTTTTCTAAATAGTTATTGTAATAATACTCACCGAGCTGTTCGGCGACATCGAGGTATTCCGCAGACTGAAAATATTCGCTTGCCAGTGCCAACGCGCCTACAGCCATACACGCTCCGGCAGAATTGCCTATTACTATTTCTTCTGTAGCCATATCAATGAACTGTCCGAGCTGCCCGTATTTTCGGAACAACCGTACAAATGCATCGCAAAGAGCCCTTACGGGTTGCTCAAACTCGATTGTGGAGTGGTGATTCTCCGAAAGCCACAATAGTTGCTTCATTACGAAATAGAGCAAGTCGGCATTTTTCCGGACGAGCAAAATGGTGTCAGAGTTACTGTCGAAGCCGTCACCATAAAATTTTCCGTTTCCATACATGCCGAACACCCATCCGCTGGGATGCTGCAACCGTGAAAAAATAAAGCGAAGGGTAGACAGTGCGCGCTGACGTGCTTCGGATGTATCTTCCAGTAAGAACGGATAGCTGTTCATGCCTCCACCAATCCAGCCTGCCTGCCAACACTGTTGTGGTATATTCCAGTCGGTCCCTACGGAGTAATATCCTTCTTCTATAAAGTTTTCTCTTTGGTATTTTTCTTTGATACTTATATAGGCCTTATAAAATGGAACGTTATAAAAATGCTCCGGAATCTCCAATGTTGTTTTCGAACTATTCACCTGTTTGAAAAAGTCCCATAAAGATATTTGCTGCCAATGAAAGACACAAGCAGTAAGAGTCAATGTTTCACCTTGCTTGAACAAAGCTCCGGTATCTTGAGATGGAGCTGAGACATCTGGACGAAAGCCCTGTCCGTCGTTTTGATCTCCAAAAAAATATTGCGTATTTTCGCGTACGCCCGGAACGGACAGTACAAAAGAGGCTTGGCGATCGACTTGATTCTCATCGACGGTAAAGCCTGTATAATAACCCCCGCATTGGTGCTCACTGAGCAGGACAGAACCGGATTGATCGTTGAGATCATAAAATCCGCACAAAGAAGATGCCATATCACCAGAAAGCAAAGAAATTCGCGATTGTGTTTTCTCAATATCGAGATGAGGAATGCTGGTTATGACTTCGGCATCTGTAAGTTGGCTATTTTGGGGAGGTGCATAATAAGGCGGATAGGGAAGAGGCAAGCTTGTAAAGCGATTACCATTATAAACCGCACCTGGCATCAATACATAGTTGCTTTTTTTCCATTGTCCTGCCTCCATCGAAAGCGAAAAATTCATTGGAACTGTTGTAACTTCGTGAAAAGACAAGGTAATATCCAAACGTTGGCCATGCGGCAGGGTATGCGTTGTAATCGAAGCACTGCAAGGGTAGCGGGAAAAAGTATATTGACTGTTTTCCAGATTCACGGAAAATTTCTCACAGTCTAGTACTTCACTGCCGTTAAAAGATTTACACATAAGAGAATAACGCATAGTGGGTTCCTTTCTATTTTCGCTTATTAAATAGAAATCCGGTGTAAAATATTGCATACACCGGATTTCATAAAGGAGTGCGAGATTATTTGTTTGTTCTCCAGGCGTCATATTGAGTCTGCTTTTCTTTGATGATATCGTCCACACCTGCAGCTTTCAGGCGCTTGAGGAATTCTGGCAATACCTTAGCAGGGTCAACTGAACCAGAGCTGAGTGCCGGAATCATTTCGGTGGTAACAGCAGAGCAGTTTGCAAGCTGAGTTTTTACAGGTGTCGAATCGAACACGAAGCCCGTTACTGGTGAAATTTCTGCTGTTTTGTCAGCTTCATAGATGATTTTTTGAGTCTCTCTTTGAATCTCACCATCTTTGTTCTTGTCATAGTTAGTACGGTTGAAGTTAGGGCTGTAAGATTGACCAATTTGCCATTCGTTAAAGTTGAAATTGTATTTGCCTTCAACCATAGTAAACTTGCCATTTTCGTCGTAATTGTAGTCAACGCCCTCTTCACCAAGCGTAATCAGTTTGTACAGATCATCGTTGGTGTTGAGCAGTTCAACTAACTGCAAAGCTTTTTCAATATGTTTGGATTCGGAATTGATTGCAATAGCAGCAGTAGAAGCTGCGCCCGCAGGAATCATCGTGCGAGAGGTAGAAACGGTAACTGCAGGAGCATTACCTGCGCTTTTAGTCATAGACATATTGCTGGCGTCAGGATTACCAGGATATTCAATGCCGTCAGGCCAGCTGCCAGTTTTCTCAGCGACAAATTTAGCTGCTTTACGATCAGGAGAAGTATCTTTTACTGTTGCGCCATCCTTGCGAACATAACCTTTGAGGAACCAGTCACGCATAATTTCAGTGTACTTCGCAAAATCTTCCGTCTCAAACTGGTTGATGACTTTGTCTTGATTGTCAAGGTTAATCCAGCCGGGGATACTAGTATCACCCACGGCTTCCATGTTCCATAACAGCGGATTGCTGGCAAACAAGCTTTCAATGGAACTGGTCTCAAAACCGATCATTTCTCGGTGTTTTGCTAGAGCATCGCCAAGGAAAGGCCCTATCTTATCAAGTGCATCAATTGCAGTCTTGTCTTTCACGGCTTTCCAGTCAAAACCGGTTTCATCTACAAGATCAGAACGGAATTTAAAGCCATCTCGTTTGGCAGTGCCCCACTGTTGATAGTTCACGAGTCCATAGATCTTGCCATTTACTTTAACACCTTCCCACAGTCCTTCAGGGATACGGGAATAAGTCTCAGGCGCATATTTAGTGAGGAGGTCAGTCAGATCAGCATAAGCACCTTTGGTTGCGTTTTCAAAGAAGTTAATGCCACCCCAGTTTGCAGTGAAGCTGAGATCCCAATCGTCGCCGGAATTGATCATCAGATTCATTTTCTCGGCATATGTGCTGCTGTCTACAAGAATCAGATCCAGTTTTGCATTGATTTCTTTGCCAATGATTTCGTTCGCTTTCTTCATGACGCGGTCAAAGTCATTGACAGGGCTGTTCATCATGTAGAATTTGAGCTCAACCAACTTTTCATCAGCTGGAGCAGAAGTCGAAGCAGAATCCGGAGCAGAATCATCGGTAGATCCTGTTTCTTTCTGCCCGCAGCCGGTCAGCATCATGGTAAACACCATCGTTACAGACAACAGAATTGCGGAAAATCTTTTCATTGTAGTTCCCCCTAATTTTTATTTAATTTTCCGGTGTTTTACCGGTAAAATTACTCTTTTACAGCGCCTATTGTCAAGCCTTTTTCAAAGTACTTTTGCAGTAAAGGATACAGCAAAATAATAGGGCCGATGGCGAGTACGCAAGTTGCCATGCGCGCGCCTTCACTAGGCAGCATTCCAATAGCAGCCTCCATTGACTGTGAAGCTTGTGCGTTCGACTGCAAATATCCAATGTTGTTCATCAAAGATTGCAGGAGATATTGTAGGGGGCGTAGATTTTGTGATTCAATATACAATGATGCGGTCATCCAGTCATTCCAGTAGGCAATGGCTACAAACAAACCGATGGTTGCAAGCGACGGTTTGGAAAGCGGTAATGCAATCCGGAAAAAAGTACGGATTTC
This sequence comes from Paenibacillus etheri, assembly GCF_001012825.1. Taxonomy (GTDB): domain Bacteria; phylum Bacillota; class Bacilli; order Paenibacillales; family Paenibacillaceae; genus Paenibacillus_AQ; species Paenibacillus_AQ etheri. Next base: position 309,840 of record NZ_LCZJ02000033.1, on the reverse strand, counting down.
ACCCGAGCCATCGATGCGCGCTGACTCGATTAATGAATCTGGAATCGTACGGAAGAAATTTTTCATAATCAGTATGTTAACCGTCGACACCAGATAGACGATAATCAGCACCCAGATGGTGTCCTTCAGATGCAGGATGCGCGTCAGCAAAATGTACTGTGGAACAAGACCGCCGTTGAACAGAACCGGAAGATACACAAAGAAAGTGAGCGCTTTGCGGTGAGTCACTTCGGGACGTGTCAGTGAATACGACAGCATGGAAGTAATCAGCAGATGTAAAAGTGTGCCGACAACCGTGACAGAAATCGTAACGGCATATGCATTTAGAATAGAGCCTGCTCCACTGAATACATACTGATAAGCTGCTGTGCTGAACTCTTTGGGCCAGAAGCGATATCCATCAAGCATCAACGATCGCTCATCCGTAAACGATATGGATACAACCAAAAGCAGCGGAAGGATGCAGGCTAGGCTCATGGCAATAAACGTAAGATGAATCACTAATTTTGAAAAATGTAGTTTTCTCAGAAGCATGTATTTTCCTCCCAATTAGAAACGGATTTAAGTCTTTTTTCAAAGACAGTATTCCGTTTCTGCAGATCGATCAGAAAGTGCAAATTTCATCCTTTCGGATCGATTAAAATAGTGCGCTATCGGGATCCTTCTTTTTAATGATGTAATTCGAGATCAACACAAGGAAGAAACCAACTACCGCTTGATATAAACCAATTGCCGACGCCATGCCGTAGTCATTGACCTTTTTCAGCGAGCGGAATACAAGTGTGTCGATAACGTCTGTTGCTGAGTAAAGAGCACCCGCATCATTTGGAAGCGTGTAGAATCCGTTCCAGTCACCCAGACCGCCATTGAACAATTTCCCAACCCATAGCAGTGAAAGAACAATGATGGTTGGTTGTAAAAGCGGCAATGTAATATGTTTAATACGTTGCCACTTCGAAGCACCGTCCAGTTGCGCAGCTTCATAGTAGTCGGTGTTAATCCCGGCAATCGCCGCTACATACAGCACCGAATAGTAACCGACGTTCTTCCATATATAAGCAATTGGCAAAATGTATCGCCAGTAGGACGGCTCACTGTACCAGTAAATGGTCTCTCCACCGTTTTCGCTAATCATGCTATTGACAATACCACGGTCAACACTTAGTAGGCTGAAGAGAATGAACTGGATGACAATCCATGAGAGGAAGGTCGGCAGCAATATCGATCCCTTATAGGTAGCAGATACAAATTTGTGTTTTACTTCATTTAATAGAATAGCCAGTGCCAATGCGCAAAGCGTAACGGCAACTGCTTGTATTACATTGTAAAAAAGTGTATTGAAGGTAACGCTTCTCGCTGCGTCGGATTTAAAGAAAAACTCAAAGTTTTTGAATAGCGGGTCCATCCATGGACTTCCGAGAATACCATCGCGTGCATTGTAATCTTTGAAGGCAATGATAACGCCGACCATCGGGATGTAAAATAAGATCGCAACAAAAATTAATCCAGGTGCCATCATTAAATAGAAAGGTGTCTGACGGCGCATGCTGCGCAATGTTCTGCGAGGCTTACCCGTGCGATTCGGAATTGCATTTGTAATCGTCTTCATTGTTTCACCCCCTTTCTCTGCATTGATTGTACGTCTGCTATTACTGTAGCTAAGAGGGGGGGGAGCTTCAACAAACAAATATGTTGTTCTTTTTGTTTTTCAACACTGGGTATCTCTAAAAAATAACGATTTCTACAAAGTGTTATAAATCGTTGAGGTATAATTAATTTATCACTATAATAATAATCAATATATTCTTAGGAAGCTGTCACTTGGAGGTCTTAATGAAGCTCTCAAATAAAACACAAAAAGGTAGAACGAGCTTTTTACGCAAATCTTTTTTCTCTTTTTTGATTATCTCGATTATCATCACTGTTTTACTTACGACTTTTTTGACATTTAATTATTTACGTACTACGATTTCATTAATTAACGGTTATAACGAAAAACTGATTGCTCAATCCAATTACAGTATCACCTATCTCGACGAGACCGCCAAAAAATTTGGAAATGCTCTATACACCGACAAAGATATCATCGCCTATTTAAACATGGATGAGAATGATGTGCGTGTTGCAATTGCAGCAAGCAGGGTAATTGACAAACACTTTCTGACACTGAACGACATCGATAGCGTGTATCTTTACAATACGGGGTTGGATTTGTATTACTCCTCACGCAGCGGTGAACTAAAGTCATCGTCTGCATTTTCAGATCAGGCCATTGCAAAGTTGTTAACAGACAAAAAATTTGTAAAAGAGTATCGTGGTCGACCCATTGTGGCATCTGTTGATGAAGCAACACAACCGGCAAATGTGTGTTCATATATATTATTTGAACCAGGGAATACGGAATCTGGCCTAAAAAATGCTATCGTTGTCAACATTCGAACGAAAGCGCTTACGAACTCTATCCAGGCGATTAACAGTAGTGATGCAGTTCCTGAAACATCTTTTTTTGTGGTTGACACAGGCGGTTCTATTTTAAGCATGGCCCTCTCACCGGATTTTGCTCATGACATGAGTGAAGTGCGGACATTAGGTCGGAAAGTGCAGGAACTGGACGGCAACATGAATCAGGTGCAAAAAATTGACGGAATCAGTTATCTTGTTTCGAGCAGTAAAAGTAATGCAAACAACTGGTACATCATGGGCGTTACACCCTTCAAAAAAATTTTCAAGGATGTTATCACTGCATCAATCGTGTCGGCAGGGATCGTAGCAGCTGTATTTATTTTTTGTGCAGTCATTTGCCTGTTCTTGGCACGTAGACTGAACAATCCTATTCAAGCCATTACGAAAATCATAAATGGGGAAGCACCTGAAAAAAGCAATCCACTCGTGTCCGACACGGAAGAATTTCAAGTTATTCTATCGGTATTTGAATCGATGAAGGAGCAAAATTTGCAGCTTGATAAACTCATGCGCGAAACCGGCTATGCTGCCAAACAAGATTTACTAAATTCCCTGTTAAGTGAAAGTTCAACGTATTCGATGAATACTATTCTGGACAAGCTTCATGATCTGGACTTGGATTATATCGCCTCCAATCAGCTGTGTATGTGTCTATTCAAAATAGATAATTACAGTGTATTTAGGTCAGAAAATAGTCAAGAAGAGCGTTGGGCATTGCGTTATGCTATTGTGAATATTGCATCAGAAATAGCGGAGGAAATTCCGTGTGAAATATTTAGTTGTGATTCTGATAAATTTGTAGTGTTAGTTGATTGTGCAGAAGTAACGCAATTTAAGTTAGTGCAGGAAAAAATAGAGCGATATTTGCGCGAAGTACAAAGTAAAACGCAACAATTTATTCGTATATCTTTATCTATGACGTACAGCACCTTGTTTAAGGGAATGGAACATTTGCCTAGCATGTATAACAGTATGAAGGGTTCGATTCAACTCAAGATCCGTTATGGACATGGATGCATTATTTCTCCTTATATGATGGATGAAATCAATATGGATGATTTCCATGTACCTGTGAAGAAGGAAGAACAGCTGATCGAAAAAGTACTTGAAGGAGATATTGAAGGTGTTTTTGTCATATATCAATCTATCAAAAAGCAGTTATATAATTGTTCTTACAATGAAATCATATCATGCATTATACATTTGATTTATTGTCTTTATTCCGGTGTACTTAGCAAGATGCCTGCCATAAAGGATAATCAAGATCTATTTCTGCAGGAGTTGTTGCACAATCTGCAAGATGCAGAAGTGAGCACGGATATCGATGATGTAATGAATACCTTTTTGACAAAGCTCTGCAGTAAGGTAATGATGTTAAAAAACTCGTCAAACAATAACGATTATTTAATTCAGCGCATTCTCGGAATTGTAGAACAGGAATATTCCGATACCGGCTTATGTTTAAGTTCAATTGCTGAAAAGTTGCGTATGTCTCCGAATTATGTAGGTCGATTGTTTAAAACGTCATACGGGCAGTCGATTGCACAATACATCTTTGATTTGCGAATGAAAAAGCTTGATGATTATATGCGAAGCACCAATCTGACCTTGTCGGTGATTATAGAGAAGATTGGCCTTGAAAGGAACAATTATTTTTATACTCGATTCAAGAAGCATTTTGGCATGTCTCTCAGTGAATACAGGCTGCATCTGGGACATGATGTTGATGATGATGATTGAATTCAGGCTTGTACATTATAATTAAATTTTTGATTAACGCCCCTTATCTCTTTCGTTGGAGACGTGGGCTTTTTTTGTTTGGACTGATCTTAGAGAAAATATTAAAAATATGAGGTACAGGGAATATTATTCGTTTTGAAAAAGCAGAAAAACATCAAATAGTACATTTTTTGAGATTGCTGGCTAGAGAACAGGCCAGCTACAATGCAAGTAACTCAGCTGTATATTTTGTTGAATAGCTGAGTTGATTAATATCAAAAAAATGCAGCCTTTTAACAACCTAGGGGGGATTCATGAGCAAGATTATTGTTGCAAAGAAGCACAGCTTGATACTTGGAAGACAGGAAAATAGGTTGTAGTAGAAGCTTACTGAACCCCTAGTGTGAAAATATAAGAAATTGCCAAACAGTCCCTTTTCCTAATGGAAACGGGGCTGTTTACATTTTAACTTGTGGAGATTTCTACAAAAGAGACTTTTTAGAGAAATTATTAAGAATATGAGTTACAGCACAAAGTTAAAGTTGTAGAAAAAGCAAAAAACATCAAAAAGTTCAGTTTTTGAGATTGCTGATTTGAGATCAGCACGGCTAAAATGCAAGTAACTCAGGATAAAGTTCATAAAGGAAGGGATAGAAACCATGAACAAAACAAAGACAGGATATATCATCCCCCATACACATTGGGATAGAGAATGGCGTTACCCTATATGGGAAAATAGATTATACCTTGTAAAGCTAATGGACGAATTAATTGAGACCTTAGAAAATAACCCGGATTACAAAACATTTCTTCTAGACGGACAAGTTATTCCTATTTTGGACTACTTACAGGTAAGGCCAGAAAACAAGGATAAACTTGTCAAATTTATTAAGGATGGAAGAATAGATGTAGGGCCTTGGTATACCTTGCCAGACCTTTACCCCATTAGCGGGGAATCCATCGTACGTAACCTTCTAAAGGGAAGAAGAGAGGCAGAAAAACTAGGGAATTGTTTGGATATCGGCTATGAGTCCTTCGGATGGGGACAGCCGTCACAGCTTCCGCAGATCTATAAGGAATTTGGAATAGATACGGTTATCGTATCCAAGAATGTAGACAAAAAACGAGCTCCACACTGTGAGTTCAAATGGACAGGCAAGGATGGTACAAGCGTCTATGCAACAAGATTAGGTGAAGATGCAAGAGCTAACTTTTTTATGAATGCCTATATTCATATTATGAACGGTGTAGCTTACAAGTCGGATGACTACAATTTTGACATGGGGAATTATGGTCAAGTCTATCATCAGGCGGATAGTGAGAACTATATACAAGACTATTTCAAGATTGAGGATACAGAAAAAATACACCCAAAGGTTATAAAAGAAGCGGTTACTAAGGCATGGAATAGTATGAAGGACACACTTATGCCAGATGACAGAGCAATGATGGATGGTACGGATTCCACAACGGTTCAACCTCAATTAATGAATCTGATACAGGCAATCAATGAACAATTTGACGACATCGAGTTTAAGAGCTCCACATTAGGAGAATATGTGAAGATTCTCAAGGAAAAGCTCAGCTTGGATGAGTTGATTGAGATCCACGGTGAAATGAGAGACGGACCAACAACCTCGTTGTCTGGGAATGCTCTAATGACAAGACCACATATCAAAACACTGAATAAAAAGGTTCAAAACAGCTTGTTTAATCAGGCAGAGCCTTTATCAGTAGCTAATATGATGGCAGGTGGCAAGTATGATGAGTCATTCTTGCAATTAGCTTTAGATTACATGTTATTATCCCATGCGCATGACTCCATAAATGGAGTAACCCAAGATAAAACGGTAGACGATGTACTCTATCGATTAAACCAAGCTTTGGAAATATCAAATGCGATATCCAATAAAAGCTGTCAGGATCTGATCAGACATATTGATCTGTCACAATATAATCGCGAGGATATCATACTTGTGGTGTTCAATCCATATGTAAAGCCAAGAAATGAAATAGTAAAGGCCTATATTGATACCCCGCAAGTTCAAAATATATGGGAGTTTGACATTGTGGACTGTGATGGAAATGTATGTGAGTTGCAGCATATATCCAGAACAGAGGTAACATCCCCAGTGGTACATCTTCAGACTAGACCGTTCCCTTATTACTCCGACCGTCATTGTGTAGTATTTAATACGGGAGAAATACCAGCAGGCGGCTATAAGGTATATAGATTGTGCAATAAAGTAGAGTTTAGTAGAAAAACAGAATTTTGGGCAAAGACTAGAACAACGGATGGGAAAGAATTAGCTACATCTTCTACATGTATGCAAAATGAATTTATCAAGGTTGAAGTGAATCCGAACGGAACCATTTCCATTCTAGATAAAGTAAATGGAAACTGCTTCGATAATCTCAATTACTTTGAAAGTACGGGAGATGTAGGCGATTATTGGATGTACTATCCTCCATATCATAATCAGACGTATAACAGCAAAGGCTGTAATGCCAGCATTTTCTTAATGGAGAACGGCAATCTTGCAGCTACTATTGGGGTTAAGCTTACCATGGAGTTACCTAAATATGCCTATCGTCCGGACAACTATGTAAGAGGCAAGAGTGAGCGTTCTGAACAAACAGAGCATTTGACCATAACGACTTATTATACATTAAAGAAAGATGCTAAAAATGTAGAAGTTAAGGTTGAGATCGATAATAACTGTAAAGACCATCGTATGAGTGTTCTATTTGATACTGGAATCGAAGCGAGATCTGTTGATGCGCAAGGGCATTTTACAGTAGACAACAGAGATGTTACACCGCTTAAGGATGACAGAGGTCACTATTATAATGAATTACTAACCCAACCATTGCAGAACTTTGTGAGCATAGCAGATGATCATAAGGGCTTTGGAATTGTTACCGATTGCTTAGGAGAATACAGTGTATCGCCGGATTGTAAACATAAAGATGGTGGAGATGGAACGCTGTCCATGACTCTGTTTAGAGCTGTAAAAAATATTATCTGTACTGAATGGAGAAGTGCAGGGGTATTCCCAAATCAAGAGGGGGGACAATTGCAACAAAAGCTGGTGTACAACTATGCGATTTGCCCTATGAATTCAAGTTGGGAAAATAGTGATCTAAGTGAAATGGCAGATTGCTTCAATATTCCATTAAAGCCTGTTCAGACATGTGTGCCAGCGATGCTAGTCGAGAAATCAGAAGGAATCCTGCCGCCTAAACATAGCTTCTATCAAGTAACAGGTAAGTTAAGCGTATCCTGTATCAAAAAGGCTGAGGATAGCAACAGCATCATTGTACGTTTATTTAACCCATATCCTACTGAGCAAAGTGGAAGTATTATTTTTGGATGTGATGTACAAAACGTGTGCATGACGAATCTGAATGAGGAAGAAATGGCCGCTTCAAGTTTAAATATTATTGATAACTCTGTAGAACTTAATATCAAGCCTAATAAGATCGTAACTCTGAAGTTAGATCTAGCGTAAAGTTTAAAATCTGATAGATAGAAAGGAAATTACAATGCTGCAACAATATAATATAAAAGATGAATTATTTGGGTTTATCAATCTTGAAACTGGCGGAGATGGACTATTTCAACTTGGAAAAGACGGAGTTAAAGAAATTTTAACTCCTCATGACAAAAAAGTGGAATTTATTCTATTTGAAGATAAAACCTTATGTTATGTAAAATCTGCAATGGGCTATCCAGCCATATATCCGGTATATAAACCGAAGTATGAAGGGAATGCAAAAGCTATACTGATGGACTTAGACGGTACAAGTGTGCATAGTGAAAGTTTTTGGATGTGGATTATAGAGCAGACTGTATCGAGACTTACCAACAATGCTAAATTTACATTAGAGGCTAGTGATGAACCGCATGTTTCGGGGCATTCGGTATCCGAGCATTTGCAATACTGTATAGACAAATATTGCCCTAATCAGACAGTAGAAGAGGCAAGAAAACACTACTTTGCAATAACAGAATATGAAATGAATGAGATACTGCATGGCAGGGGAAAGACAGATGCATTCACACCTGCTCCTGGACTTAAGGATTTTTTATATGAGTTGAAAGCCAAAAACATCAAAATAGGTTTAGTCACTTCAGGTCTATATAATAAGGCGATGCCTGAGATCATATCCGCTTTCAAAACGCTGGGAATGGGAGATCCGCTAGATTTTTATGATGCGATCATTACAGCAGGGCAAGCATTGGTAAAAGGGCAAGTAGGAACGTTGGGAGAGCTCGCCCCAAAACCTCATCCATGGCTGTATTCTGAAACTGCAAGAGTTGGACTTGGTCTAACTGAAGAAGACAAGGGACATGTATTGGGATTTGAAGATTCATCAGCCGGGGTTGTATCGATCAGGCTGGCTGGTTTTTCAGCTATTGGAATCAATGGAGGAAATATCAGTAAGAGCGGAGTGCAGTCCTTATGCTTAAAAGAATATGATAATCTTTGCAATGCACTGCCGTTAATTTTATCCTAAATATACCTTAGTTAGTAAGTATTGAGTCGAGTGAAATCCAGGTATCCACTCCTGATTTTCGTTCGGCTTTTTCTATCCCCCATCGTATCCACAACCTCAAAAAATTCAAAGTATGTGATCAATAATCCACTTATATATACCGATTCAACCGGAAATATGCATGGAATGGGTGGGAAAAGTGGGAGTGCTGGTGGAGGCGCGTATACAGTTCCAAAATGGATATTTAAAGACTTTAAAATTGTTAAACTCAAAGCACAACAGTTAAACCTAATAATGTAAAGGTACCGCTGGATGGTTCTAACTCCTCTAATAAGTTGAAAGCGGAAGTAAATAGTCATAGCTTCAAAGTTTCCAACAAACATCTTCAGAGTGCTGGGGGAAACTAAAATTCAAGTTATTGTAGGAGCTGATGGTAAGATATGGACTTCTTATCCGATAAAGTAACAATAATCTTTCATTTTTCATTAGGTAATGATAAGGAAATTGAGAGAGAATTAGTTTTAGCAAAAAACTTTAAACTACTTGCCGATATTGAAGGTGAGATAGAAATCATCATTAACAACAAAATTTTCTTTTCAGAAAAATATCTTTTGCTATTAAGGGGAACTTGAGTCGCAGTTCGTAAAGTTATATTCTCTAAGAATTAACGACTTTATCGGCAAGTAATAGTACGGAGACACCAGATGGCTTTGTTCTATGTGGTTCTTTTTTTGATGGGGGTACCAAGTGTCTATTGAACCCATCATTTTACCAATAACACATCTAATAATACCGTTACAAGGATTTTTGGATTTTATTTGTACGCACAAGAAATGCTTGGTTTTATATCCTAAATAACGTAATAGCGTTACGAATAACAGGTCGATTATGGTCAGATACCACAATCCCTTTACTCTTCCCTTTTAGTAGTAGTAAGTTTATTTCATTCCAGTTTACATCGTATCGTGTCCATAACCTCAAAAAATTCGACAACACCGGTGAGGACATGGAGGACCTGATCTCCATCGGCACCATCGCCCTGATCAAGGCTATCGAGAGCTACCGCCCGAACAAAGGGACAAAGCTGGCCACTTTTGCTGCTCGTTGTATTGAAAACGAAATCCTAATGCACCTTAGATCACTAAAGAAGACCCGTAAAGATGTATCTCTGCACGATCCAATTGGGACAGACAAGGAAGGGAACGAAATTACACTCATCGATATTCTTGGTTCCGAAGCAGATGATGTCATTAAAGAGGTCGATCTTAAGATTGAGAAGAGCAAGATTTATCGTAATCTTGATATTTTGGATGATCGGGAAAAAGAAGTTGTCGTTGGGCGATTTGGACTTGATACAGGTGGAGAAGAGAGGACGCAGAGGGAGATTGCGAAGGAGCTTGGTATCTCACGGAGTTATGTGTCGCGGATAGAGAAGAGGGCACTCATGAAGCTTTATCATGAGTTTTATAAGGCGAAGCGGTGATTTTAAGTTATTTAGCTGTTGTGAAGTATACGTAGATTGTTAACCTCCTTGGAAGAGTAAGGAGGTTTTTTTATTTTGTTGTTCAAAATTTCGATAATCAGCCGAACCTTTCTCAGTCATTCTTCCTTTTCCGGAGTTATTCTAAATGGGAAGGATGATTATGGAATGGTTGAGATCCATTCTGCTGGTCGTCTCTTTAAGCACATTAGGTTACTTTTCCTATGTTAAATCTTCCACGCCCATGGAAGCGGATATGAGAACACACTCCTCCAAAGTATTGGGTCGAACTGCGTTGTTGATGGATGAATACTTTGCTCATATTGCGAATTCAATACAGGTCGTATCTGTTAATCAAAATGTTATTGAAACTTTAAAACGATTGATTTGGTTTTATCAGATTTTATCGTATGAAACAGGTGGTAGACACATTAAAATGTCAGGATTTTATAAAGATGTGTCTTTATAAAATAAATACTAGACGTATGGAATGAACTATTATTACTTGGAATACCCCGCAATATGCGGAGATGTTAAGTGAAATACCAATAGTTAATTATTAAGAGGTTTTTTATGAGAGATCATGATTCAGAGTCCGAATTGGAATGGCCGAACCTTGTAAAAACAAAAGTGGAGTAAAAGCCTGAAAGCAATTATTTCACGACGTATTATGACTAAGAAAGGTGTGATTATAGAAATGAAAAAAATCTATGTGGTAAACAAAACTCATTTTGACATTGGTTTTACCGATTTAGCAGAAAATGTCTTGCACAAGTATTGCCATGATTACATTCAAAACGCAATCACTTTAGCTGAAGACTTAAGAAAAGAGGGCAAAGACTTTGTTTGGACAACAGGTAGCTTTATTATTGAATATTACTTCAAAAACATGGATCAAGAAGCTTGTAAAAAGCTAGACGACGCCATAAAGAAAGGTTACATTCGCTGGCACGCAATCCCGTGTACGTTTGAATCTGAAACTATGACACCTCAAACTTTACATTACATGACTTCAATCTCAAAGAAGTTAGATGCTCGTTATGGATACAAAACAACAAGCGCAAAGATGACCGACGTCCCAGGACATACTATCGGGATTGTTGATGAGTTATATCGTCAAGGAATTAAATTCCTACACATTGGTGTAAATGGCTCGAGCTCAATTCCAGAAGTTCCAGATACATTTCTATGGAAGAATGGCGAAAGTGAGATAATTGTCTCTTATTCAGACGACTATGGTGGCGTAATCGGAATTGATTGCATAGATAACAAGCTGGCGTTTATGCATACTCATGATAATAGTGGTCCAGGAACAAAAGAGAAAATTAACGTCTTTTTGTCAAAAATGGCGAATGAGTATCCAGACTATGAGCTTGAAATGACTTCAATGGATCAGTTTGCAAATGAAATTTGGGAAGTACGTGACCAACTGCCAGTTATTACAGAGGAGATTGGGGACACATGGATTCATGGAATGATGTCTGATCCGAAAATCATTCGTGATTATCGGATTTTAACTAATTACATGTTTGATAACAAAATAGAAAATGATGATGCTAATTTCTATGCGATGTTAGTTCCAGAGCATACTTGGGGAATGGATATCAAACGCTATTTCAGTGACTATATGAATTATGAAAAGAAAGACTTCCAACGAGCGCGTAGTTTAGACCAAATTACGGATCCTGATTTAACCTACGCTTATGGAATTGTTAAAGATGCAACTGTTGGCGAAATGCAATTCACTTATAATGAGTGGACTGATCGTTCGTACAAATTTTATGAGTCTTCATGGAAAGAACAACGCAAGAACATTGATCGTGCAATAGCTTGTTTGGAGCCTGAAGATCAAAATAACATTAAAAAACTTATCGAAGTTCCATATCATATCTTTGAAAACCAAGGTATTGAATGTGGTTTGGAAGAATTGATTTCGGTAAACGGGTATCAAGTTATGTTTACTAGCGATGGTTCAATTAACCACTTAGAAAAGGATGGAACACTTTACTTTGATCAGGACAACAAACTCGGGGTTCTGAGCTATACAATTGCTGGGCAAAATGACTATGATAACCTACGTTACAACTATTTGCGTGAATTACAACATAATTGGTGGGCAATTGACTTCTTAAAGCCAGGAATGGAGATTCAAAAACGAATTCAATTGAATGAAAATTTCACACCACATGTTGTGAAATTAGTTATGGAAAATGATTCGATTATTGCAACTTTAAAGTATAGCCAAAGAGCTGTGGAGGAGTATGGTGCTCCAAGAGTTGTAAAGGTTAAATATCAATTTGGAGATAAAGTTGAAATTGCACTATTATTAAAGGATAAAGATGCAATTCGTTATCCAGAAATTTATTCTTTTGACATTACACCACGTTTGAATTCGCCGTACTTAACTAAGATTCGTAAAATTGATACCGTTATTTCACCTTTTGAAGTGGTAGGTCACGGAAATAAGTTGCAACACATGATTGAAGAGTTAATTTACGATGGCAGCGATAAAAAAATCAATATTAAACCTATGGATGCCCCTCTTTTGGGAATCGGAACAAATAACAATCTAAGTTATAACAACAAATACCATCAAGACAATAATAAATTTACGTTTACACTATTGAACACAACATGGGGAACTAATTTCACGATGTGGTATGAAGAAGATATTTTTGCTCGTTTTGAGTTAGTGTTGGGATAACAATTTCCTGCGAACATAATGAGCATACAGGGCGCTCATGAAGCTGTATCATGAGTTTTATAAGGCGAAGCGTTGAGATATAGACGATAATTAGAGATTCACAATAGAGTATTTAAGAGCGACTTGCCAACAGGGGAGTTGCTTTTTTGTTAAGTCAAGTAGTTGGCGCTAATAAAATGAAAATAAAAAAACAAGGTAAAAACAGGAATCTTTTCTATCATTTTAAATAAGACATGAAATTAAATCAATTTCGAGCTCATTCGGCGGTAGCGGCACTGCAGGCGGGTGAGCATTTCTGCCATAGGTAGGGTAATCTCCATCGGCATCAGTATTTTGGTGCTCCAGCTTTTCCATTGTTGCTGCGTGGATTGAAATCGACAGTTATGTATCGAAACGTGGAAACAGAAGAAGTACGCAGCGGTCAAGGTTGGATGTCGCGAGGCATTCTGCTTCGCTTAACGGGAGATTATGACAGCGCATTAATTAGGCTGAGTCAAGTATGAAAAATATAAGGTAGGTTTACTAGAAAAGCACAGAATAAAAACTGCCCTAGTCACTAAATATAGTGCTAGGACAGTAATTAACACTTCCTCAGAACGTGAATTTATTATTTGCTCTCTGAAATATTATAAACAGTATTCCTATATTCAGAAGGGGAGGTACCAATCCGTGCTTTAAAAATACGACTAAAATAGCGAGGATCTGTATAGCCAACCATTTCAGAAATTAGCTTGATATCTAAATCTTCCCTTTCTCGAATTAATCGAATGGCGTCATTGATTCTTAAATCTATAAGGTATTTCATCGGCGAGTCACCCGTATATTTTTTGAATACTCTAGCAAGATAGGTGCCATTAAAATTAAAGTGCTTTGACAAATCTTCAACTTTAATATCCTCTGAGAAATGTCCCTTAAGATATTCGATCAATTGATTAGCTAATTCCTCATTACTGAAATATTCTAAAGTTCGAGATTGTATTAAGTCATGAATAATATTCCATATTTCCTCTTTTATTGATGTTAAACTGTTTGCAGTAAATAATGAAGTATGCAAAACATACTCAACATGAACAGAATTGACAATAGCGTCAAGTTGATAGTGGTGAGTTAGGAGATTTATGATTTGCATCAAATTTTGTTCGACTGTTTTTTGGGGCAACATTCTATTGTCATATTCCTCTAGTACTGAAAAGAGGTCTTTTTTTAAGATATTTAAGTTATTGGAACACATACTTATTTTAAGTTTATTTTGGATGTTTGGTTCTAAATAGGGTGATATTGGTTTATCTTGTATATTTCCACACGAATATACGACCTTTTTTCCTATAACAAAGTTATTTTCTAATTTCCAACGTATTTCTTGAGAAGTATCAGGAATTTTATCATAGGAAATAGGTTGGTTATTATGGCATATGCTAATGGCTGTGATGTCGATACAGGACTGCAACTTGTGTAGAAATTTATTCGCTAAATGATGTATTTCTTCGTTTGAACTATTCTTGTCTATAGTGAAAACAATATACTTTTGATTAGGACATAGTTCATTGATAAGCCAAACTTGTTGATCACTTCCAAAAACATGAACAAATAATTGATCCCAGTTTATTTTTTCCCATAAAGAAGAAATGCTAGAAACCATACTACTAGATAGAGAATTATGAAATAAATTACCTAAACCTACAAGAAATAAGACAAAATAATTTTGCTTATAACAAAAAGGCAATGAATGAATATCTTCCATTCCATTCAATGTGGATAACAACATAGTGGATTCGTTAGATTTATATTTTTGGTTAAGAGACGAATAAAATTTTTTAAGTAAAACGGTAAGTTCCTCTGCATCGAGAGGCTTTAGAAGATATTCTTTTACACCTAATTTAATCGCTTGTTGCGCATATTCAAAATCACTATAGCCACTTAATATAACAATGTATAAATCTGGATCTAATTCTTTTAATTCCTTAGTTAATTGCAATCCATTCATAACAGGCATCTGTATATCCGTAAAAACAACATCTGGTTTTAATTCTTTATACATATGAAGTGCTTCTAAACCATTCGAGGCAGTTCCTATAACTTGAAAGTTCATTTCTGAATTTGTTATTTCATTTATAGTATCTTGTAGAATAATTGGTTCATCTTCTACGACCAATACAGTGTAATTTCTTGTGTTTGTCATAGTTTACCTCCTATTGTAATAGAAACTCCTCGATCAGGTAATGGTTCAATTTTAAAAATGACTTCATCCCCATATAAGATTTTTAACCTTGCAAATATGTTAATTAACCCCATACCGTTAATCTGACTATTTGAAATATCACGGTAAATATTGAATTCCGAAAACTTCTTTTGAAGCTCTACTAATTTTTGCTTTGTAATGCCGATGCCATTATCGGAAACTGTAATAAACCAGTTATTATGATCAATTGTGCCTTGTATATCTATTATCCATGGAGGAGAAATTTCGGTAGCGAATTTTATACTATTTTCTACTAGTGGTTGAATAATTAATCTTGGAATTTCAATGTTATATAATTCTTCAGGAATATTTAATTGGTAGATCAAATTATCCTGAAACCTGATCTTCATAAGGTTTAAATAGTTATAAGTGTAATCGAGCTCATCTTTGATAAGTACAGGGCTACTACTAGAACTCGACACATAGCGTAGCATAGTTGAAAGATTGGTGCATATGTCTACGATCCCTTTATTGGCAGATTCTTTCCCCATAATTTTGATGATAGCTAACGTATTATATATAAAATGAGGATTCATCTGTGATTGCATGGCAGTAAGACGAGATTGTATTTCAAGTGATCTTGCGGCAACAACAGCATCTAACGAATCTTGCAATTGGTCGCACATTTTAACAAATACATGGTGTAAACCTTCAATTTCAACAATACCGCTATTCATATTCTGAGGAAGATGGATGGGTAACTCATCTAATTTTAGTTTCTTCATGTTGGTATGTATTTGTCTGATTGGATTTGACAGTTTTCGAGATAACAAATAATTTATTACCATTGTAAGACATACAGCAATAAGACCAATCAAAGATAAAGTGTTACGTAATGCATTAATTGGAGCTAGAAGCTCATCTTCAGGTTCTGTTGCGAGTACCGTCCAACCCGAAAAATCTGACTGAGTTCCAGCAATAATTAGTTTTTCATTATCGATCGTATTTTCATTTTTTAGAATAAATGAGGAATTTGTTGATGGAGTAATTGAAGCAAAGTAATGATCTAAAGACAACTCAGCATTATTTAAAGGATAGATTAATTGCTGGTTTGAATCATAGATAATGATTTGTTTAGTATTTTTAGATAATAATTTATTCAAGTTTGTATTAATAATATCAATTATTTCTTGATAGTTGACTTGAGTTTCAATTATTGCAGTAGGTTTAGGATCAGAAACATTCTCAGAAAAAGAGCGATAAAGAGAAACTACTTGTGTACCTTTGCTAGCCCAAGCGGTAACATGTGGAGGAGTTATTAACTTTTTACCGTCCAGCTTAAGGATGTCAGTAATTAGTGATTGATTATCTAATTTACTTGTATCTATTTTTTTTACGAAGTAATTATGACCAAATCCAGCATAATTTCCATTCAGATTTAGAATATTTATTTGATAATTTTTATAGTGCTGAGGTTCATAAATTAAGGTAGCAAGGTAATTAAATTCTCTTTGTAACTTATAATCATGCGTCTCAAATAGCTTACTGTCAGTAAAGATAAGACTTTTGGCTTGTTCGGCAAAGAGCACTCTTTTTTGCATAGTGTTCATCTCAGCTAACACCATATCTAATTCCTGAATAGCTGTATTAGATAACTGGGAAAGCGATTCTGTGGCTCTCTCTTCTAATATAGTCGATGTATATTTATAAAATATGACCATGAAAAGAGAAATGGTTACAATCATAATCGTTGTGTAATTTTTAAAAAGTTTAAATTGAATTTTGTTTAGTTTTGACATAAGTTATATTCTCCATAGTTTCATCAGACAAGGACGTTTGTTTTGAGAGTAAAAAAATGTAAGCGCTATCAGTTTATTGAATATACGATCCAGTTAATATGCTATAACATGTTACAGCTGTATTCTTGCATGACCATATAAATGTGTCAAGTTCTAAAAGTCCACCATGTAGGTTTCTTTTATCTATTCTAGAGAATAAATAATTTGTTTATTGTTTATGTAACGACTTATAACTCATAGTCGATGAAAAGCATTCATAAAAGGGGGACTTTCGAAGTGAAGAATAATCTACGAACAACTTTTTCAAAAGCATTAACAGGGGTTATGCTTACAAGTCTTGGTTTAAGTTTATTAACAGGCTGTGGTGAAAGTTCAAATACGGGAACTTCGACATCAAATGTAAGCGATACCAAAAAAACTGATGTTACACTTTCTGTAATGGCTTCAGCAGGCTGGATTAGAGATGTCGATAAAAAGTTGGCAGAGAAATTTAAAGAACAGACGGGTATTAAGATTGATTTTCAAGAAAATCCTGGTGATCAATTTGAGAATGTATTAATGACCAGACTTGCAACTGGAGAAGGTCCCGATATATTTATGGCAGAATCAGGATTATCTTTACTAAAAGTTCAACCAAATAAATATGCTGTAGATTTGTCCAATGAGTCATGGGTTAGTAAGTATCCTGACTATGCGAAGGTTCAGGCTAGTTATGATAATAAAGTTGTAGGTTTTACTACATGGGGAAGAGATTTTAGTGCGATGCTCTACAACACTGAAATTTTTGAAAAATATGATCTGAAAGAACCTACAAGCTATGAAGAATTTAAACAGGTTAGTGAAAAATTGCTTGAGAATGGCATTACACCAGTCTATTTCCCAGGTAAAGAGGAATGGTATAATGCGCAAGCATTCGATGCTGCAGTAAATATTGAATCTAAGGCAACTGGATCTTATGAGAAATTAAATAATAACACTATGAAATATGCAGAATCAGAAGAAGCTTTGAAGTATTTAAGAAATCTAAAAGATAGCGCTGATAATGGCTATTTTGGAGAAAACTTCTTATCAGATACTTATGATCAAGGTATTGCAGGTTTGGTAAGTGGTAAATATGCGATGTGGCAAGGGTGGTCTACTTATGTAAATGATATTGAAGCAGCAGGTGGTCCATCGGCTGACAAATTTCTAGCCTTCCCTGCCCCATACGGAGATGATTTGAAAACTTTAGCAATGAACGGAACAGGAATGACGCATCTAATTAACAAGGACAGTAAAAATATTGATGCCGCCAAACAATATTTTGAGTTTTTAGCAGAGCCAGAGAATTTGCAGGAATATTATGATGGTAGACCCGATCTTCTGGAACCGACATTAGAAGGTGCAACAGCCAATCCTCCAGTAAATTACACGCATGTCTTAAAAACTGTAAATGATAAAACATTGTTAACCTTGCCTCAGTCTATTTTATATAACGGAGCAGATGGAAGTCTTGGGAAAAATGTACAGAGTATGTTTTTTAATATGATGACACCAGAACAGGTGCTTCAATCCCTTGATGCTGCTAGAGCTAAAATGTTTGATGCAACGAAATAGAAGTTTCTGATTAATGCAGAATCCCTTTTGCAAATAAATTTAGGATTTATTTTAACAAAAGGGATTTTGACAATAGGAGAAGATACACATAGAAAAGGTGATGGATTGAATGAAAACCAATACTTTTATTCATAAGACTTTGTATCCTAGACGAATGGTGTTTCCAGCATTCATCCTATATACAATTCTCTTTATGATTCCTACTGTAATGGGAATATATTATGCCTTTACAAATTGGAATATATATAGTGATGCTATTCATTTTAATGGACTGGATAACTTTAAAGTTCTCTTCATAGATCAGTCGTTCAAGTACGTGAGACCCATTACAAATACGGTTGTATTTGCTTTCTTTACATCTGTGTTGGAAGCAGTCATCGGTTTATCATTAGCTATTATGCTTAATAGAAAAATATTTTCGCGAAATACATTGCGTTCTGTTTTCTTTATGCCACAAGCTATATCGACAATTGTAATCGGTATCATTTTTACGACGATCTTGCATCCAACTGGTCTTTTGAATAATTTTCTTGATTTAATCGGACTAGACTTCTTGCAGCAAAATTGGTTGACGAATACAGCAACCGCAATGCCTTCTGTTATAGCCGTAGAGGTCTGGCGATATTTTGGACTTAATATGGTTATCTTCTTAGCAGGATTACAAGGCATCGATCAGAGCTATTATGAGGCTGCTCGAATTGACGGAGCGAATAGCTGGAATCTATTTGTAAAGATAACCATTCCATTTATTATGCCGGCAGTTACGATCAATACTGTTCTAAACATCGTACATGGATTTAGAGCTTTTGATATTGTATATGCTCTAACCAACGGAGGACCAGGCAACGCGACAGAGGTTATTGCTACTATGGTGTACCGCGAATACTCTGCAGGAAACTATGGTTTATCTAATGCGATGAATTTAATTCTACTTATTATGACCACTGTTATTTCTGTGTTAGTTAATAGAGCTACCAGTAAGAGAGAGGTGACCCTGTAATGAGGAGAAAAAAAGGATTTTCAATCCTATTGCAAATCGTATGTTGGGCCTTTTCTCTCATTGTATTGGTACCTTTTGTTCTCATCTTATTGAATTCACTTAAACCTTCTGCAGAAGCTGCCTTTTTCTCCATGTCGCTTCCTTCAGAATTCAAGTGGGATAATTATGTTAATGCGTTTGTAAAAGGACATGTATTAAGAGGATATTATAACAGTTTGGTTATGTCTTCTGCATCAGCGATAATAGGTGTTGTCTTTGCTGCTCTTGCTTCTTTTATCATAGTAAGATCGACAAATTTCACGAATAAGGTATTATATGGATATTTCTTCTTCGGAGTGGTTGCAACTGGAAATATGGTAACGACGACGATGATCATGAGTAAGCTGCATTTAATGAATAGTATAACAGGTGCGATATTGCTTCTTGCTACGCAAGGGATATCCTTTGCAATGCTGCTATTTACTGGATTTATTAAGGGTATACCTAGGGAATTAGATGAGGCTGCTGTTATGGATGGAGCAAAGGCAGAAACTCTATTTTTTAGAATCATTTTTCCACTGTTAAAGCCGGTTACAGTTACAGGTATCATGCTGAACTTCTTGGGTGCGTGGAATGGCTTCGAAACTCAGTTATATATATTAACGGATAGTAAGAAATGGGGAGCTATTCTATCCATGTATGGCGTATATGGTGAATTCTCGTCACCTTGGTCTAAAGATTGGGGTCTTATATCTGCGTATATTGTCTTAACCATTATCCCTGTCCTGATCGTTTATTTAATTGGGCAGAAATATATTATTGAAGGTATGACTGCTGGAGCCGTGAAAGGTTAGTGCACTGTAAGTTAAGTTAGTTATAGCGTTCTAGCAAAGGCCTGCGATTTTCGAAAAATACTTATGAATGTGAGGGATGTTGGAATGAGTAAGTTTGTCCCTGGGAAAATATTACACTTGATTCTGTGTTTTTCATTGATTATAGGCTCCTTCGTTGGCGCTATTCAAAATGTAAGCGCGAACGGCTTGGAGGGGAATATTTACAAAGAGTTTTTTGTATCTACAACAGGCAACGACAATAATGATGGGTCTTATGAACACCCGTATCTGACCATTGCAAGAGCCCAACAAGCTGTTCGTGGAATCAATACAGCTATGACTGGCGACGTTTATGTTTTTATTGCGCCGGGCAATTATTACATCCATGACTCGTTGAAATTCGACGAACGGGATTCAGGTTTTAATGGACATCAGGTTTTTTATAGAAGCCTCGGAGCTCCTGGAAGCGTGCATTTAATTGGTGGAGACCCTGTTGCAGGCGGTTGGGTGCAGACGACTGCTTCCGATGTGGGTGGTACGGGTTATTTAAGTGAGTTGCCATCTTCTGCGGAGGGCAAAGTGTATAAAGTTCAGCTTGATCCCTCAAAATACAACTTTAACCAACTTTATATTGGCTCCCTAGGAGATGTTGGCTTCGATAAAGCCACCATGGCTCGTTTTCCCAACAAGGTGAATGATCCTAGGTTCCAAGCGTGGAATGGCGAATATCTCTTATCGACCAACGGTTCAAACAAAGATATGGGATACAAAGCGAGCGACCTGACTCCGGAGCATAAAAAGGCTCTGCAAGATGCTCAGGCAAGCGGCCGGTCAGAAATTGCTCAACTTTTTGTTTTTGACTGCGGAGGATATGCTTTTGAGTCTAACACTCTTCCTATTAACCGGATCGACACAACGAATAGTAAATTGTATTCACCGTACGATTCTAAGCATCCTGAAATGTATATTACTAAATACAACATTAATGCTAATGCCCGCTATTTCTTGCAAGGCAACATTTCCTTCTTGGATTCACCAGGCGAGTATTACTATGATAAACAGACAGGTTGGCTTTACTACTATCCGACAGACGCTGACAATATTGCAAACGTCGCGGATATGAACAACTTGAATATTGTCGTTCCGACGACGAAAGAAATTATTCGTTTAGAGGGAACGGATAAACCCACGATTGCGGAATGGGGTCAAACACCGAATCCTGCAAAACAAGTCAGCAACATTACGTTTGATGGATTTACTCTTGAATGTACAGAATCAGATAATTATATCGTAGATGGTTGGAGCTACGGTGAAACCTGGTACGATGGTGGTACGGCAATTCCATATCCACCACCAGAGGCATTGGGGAGCACACAGCCCTATTATAGTGATTATGCTGTTCGTCCCGCATATATGTATGGCGGGTTTACATTGATCAACACCAACCATATCACGATTCAAAACAGCCGTATTACCAATATGGGGTTGTTTGGAATTATTGTTTGGCGTGACAATACATTCAATACGTTCCAAAAACTTGCTATAGACAACACCGGCATGGGCGGCATTAACACGGATGGCGGTTATCCAGGTGTTGGTAAATACAACAACAACCATACCTTCTACAATCTGTCCATTCACCATGTTGGACAAGTCGATGCTTTTGGTGCTGGATTGCAAGTTATGAATACAGGCTTTAGCAATTTTAAGAACCTCGAAATTTACTATGCTCCTAGGCGTGCAATATCGTTTGTTGGTCAGGCACAGACTATGCCTAACGTTAGTCCAAACTTTGACCCGGTGAGAGATGTGTATAACTACGGCAACCGTTTTGAATATATTTATGTGCATGATGCTGAACAAGATACCGCTGAGGATAGTGCTATATTCATTGGAGCTCTATTTAAAGGCAATGATGTACAGAGAAAATACGGCACAAAGGACCCGTCAAAGGCTATTAATCCAGATACACAACAGCCATATGGTGATTCAAAGGCGGGCAATATCTTTAATCAAATTGTAACTTCGGAGATTGGTAGTGCGCCTGACGTTCGAGATCCTAATACGGTTCATGGTATGGACTTGGCTATGGGCGCTACAGGTACTTATCTTTCTAATATTGAAGGTATTAACAATCAAAGTGCTAATTTACGTATTGAACCGACTCAAAATGGTGATGTATTTTATGTCGATAACTTAAACAGCGATTATCCAACGTCAGCGTATAATCCGCGTCTCTATTATTCGTTTGACAATTCAAAGATGGAATATGACCGTATCGGCATCAACCGTCAAGAATTCCCATTTACTTCCGAAATATATAATTCGAACCATCCGGAAATGCAATTGAATAGCTATTTTTCGGATAACTTTGAGAGCGGAAAGATTGATACAACCAAATGGTCTGTAGAGAAAGGAAATCCCGTTATTTCCACCGCTTATACAGCAGAAGGTCCGTTTAATGGTCACTACTCTCTTTTCATCAATGGTGGCGCTAAGGGAAATTCAAGCGGCGTTGCATTAAGCAGAACATTCAGCAACAACTTAAACAAAACCGTATCCGGTTGGTTCTTCGATAAACGCCGCGATTATGCTGGTAATGACTACAACGAAGGCTTAAATGATTCGGATGTAATGGGTCAATCCTACATGAGGGTTGATGACAGTACTTCTGCCGACCATGTCGGGTTAGGAATTAACGGTCATCTAAGCAAGAACTATTTCACTTATCTTGATGGTACTGGAGAAAAGGTAACGACCATTCCACGTAGTTTTGGTTGGCATCAGTTTAAGTTTGACTACTCGACTCCTGGCGTTGTTGAACTTTCTATTAATGACAAGCCTGTAACAACCCTTGATAGAGAATCATTTAATTATATTGGTATGGGAAATTATGACGGCAATGGCGCTCCTGGCAAGAACACAGGTATGTCCTATTTCGATGATATCGATGTTTATGGTGGTGTAGACGCTCCGCCAGTGCAGCCTACTCAATCGAAGCCGGATTCAATACCACCCTATACGCCACCGGGACCACCTGTTTCGGTAATCGACTGGGATTTTGAAAACGGTAGTATGCCGGTAACTGAGATTGCCAGTACGGGTACCGGACAGACTGTAACATATAATACTTATGGTTTTACAACTTTTTGGGGATCTAATCCGAATTTGAAAGTTGTAGAGAACCCGAAGAAAGTTCTGTCAAACGATAACGACAATATTATGATAGAAGACGATAGTGAAAATACTATTATAGAAGATGATAACAATAATTCGATGATAGAGAACAATAGCGATTATAGTATGATCGTAAATAATCAGTCTGCGCAGTATTATGATGCTGCGACTCCGAATGGTTGGAGCAATTACACTCTTACGCTTAAATTTGCGCTGGCAAGCGATTATACAAGCACTGAAAAACCATTACGTTTCTTTATTAATACGCAGCCGATCCTCCAATCCGGTATTCACGCGACTAAAATGACTTACCAACCGGCCGGATACAATGTTTCGTTTGATAAAAAAAGCAATAAAATGGAATTATACCGTGCAGACCAAAATTCTGATGGTACCAACATCAACAACCTAATTTCTGGATCGACTAGCGCTAATTTGCCTGCTGACTTATTCAGTGCTGTCACGGGTACGGGTAGTTGGCATACCTTGTCCATCACTGCGAGTGAAGGTACCATAACCGCAACACTTGACGGAACTACCACGATTACAGGGCAGGACTCAACCTATACAAGCGGCTTTTTTGGTATTATTCCTTGGGATGGTAACTTCGGAAAGTTTAACGTGTGCTTAGACGATATTAGTATAAAGACAAACACGCCGAACATGGTGTACGATGCGAATCTCAAACTTGGTAACGCAACACTTAACGGAAAGTTCAACCCTGGTTATACATCCTATCAGGCGTCAATAGATAAAAAAGATAATGCGGTTACACTGATTAAGCCATCTTCAGATAATGGCGCAACATTCTCCATTTTACTGAATGGCACAGATATGACGAGCGATTTCGATGATACGGAAACGGCGCAAACACTGCCCTTAGTATTCGGTCCGAACACGCTCACTATCGTTCAGACATCAAGTGTAGGGGCAACGACTAATTATACCGTTGGTATTTACAAGCCCTATACAACTGCAACAATAGAAACAGTTTCATCGGTATCAGCACTGGTCGGGACACCGCTAACACTTCCAACAACGGTTGCTGTAGCATTTGATGGAGGAGATCCCCAACAAATTCCGGTTAAGTGGGATATGCTGAACAATCATGTTCTTAATACTCCGGGAACATACACGGTTACTGGCTCATTGGAGGGAATGTACGAGAAAGTGAGCATCACTGTCTATATTAACGGCATAACGTCAATTGACTCATTATCGCCTATATCAACAGGGATTGAGGAAGCACCTGTATTACCTACATCAATTTCTGCGCAAACGATAGAGAATGGTCAGCCCGGAAGAACGACATTACCGATTACTTTTGTTGATCTTGATCCTTCTTTATATTCAAAAGCAGCAACAATTATTGCTGTTGCCTATGTGGATGGACGTAGTGCTACTATATTACAACATGTTGTTGTCTCAGAAACGGCGGCTCAGGACAAGACGCTTATGAGCATAACAACACCCGCACCAATTACAGGAGTAGAGAGCGGAACAGCCAAGACGGCAGAAGCCCTTGGATTGCCTGCTTCAGTAGAACTGGTTACCGATGCGGGCAGAGTGATTGCTAGTGCGACCTGGGATGTAGGTGCTTCAAGCTATGATCCAGCGAAAAGGGCAGCACAGACCTTCACTGTAGATGGAATAGTAACGTTGCCTGTTGGTGTGGTGAATTCAGACAACGTAGACTTGACGACTAAAATCGGTGTAACTGTAAAAGCAGGAACGACGCCAACGCCGAAACCAACACCAACACCAACACCAACACCAACACCAACAGCAACACCAACAGCAACACCAACACCAATACCAGGTCCAACAGCAACACCAGATCCTAAGCCTACGCCAAAAACAGAAGATAATAAAAAGCCAACTAAGCCAACAGATCCAGTAAAACCAACTGAGCCAGAGACTCCAAAAGTAGATCTGTCTGATATTTCAGATCACTGGGCTAAGGCTTCTATTGCAAAAGCAGTTGAACTAGGTTTTGTCAGTGGCTATGAGGATGGAACCTTCAGACCGAATGGTACCTTAACTCGTGGTGAGTTTTCAACGATGTTAGCTAGAGCGCTGAAATTGGATGCTGTTGATTCTGAGTTTAGTTTTTCGGATCAAGGCAAAACACCAGTATGGGCTCAGTCATTCATTCAAGCACTTTCAAAAGCAGGTTTCATTTCTGGATATAAAGATGGTACTTTCCGTGCAAATAATGAAATAACTAGAAGCGAATTAGTTGTTCTTATTGTTCGTGTACTTGGTCTTGAAGTGAATCCAAATGCAACACTTGCGTTTGTTGATGCAGATCAAACTCCAGCATGGGCAAAACCTTATGTAGCAACAGCAGCTAAAGCAGGTTTGATTAAGGGGAATGGGGATGGCAAATTTAATCCGAATGCTTCTTCAACCAGAGCTGAAGCAGTCACTTTAATATTAGCTATGCTAAATACTAAATAACTAACGCTTTGATACGACGCACCGTCCTATACTGGTGGTGCGTTGTTATAACTTTAGCTTTCATATGGAAAATTTAAGGAGGAAAAGATAATGATATTGGGAAATAAACGAACGCGAGAAAGTTTTGACCAGAACTGGATGTTCCATTTAGGCGATCTACCTATCATGCATGCTGTAAAAGGAGGGATGACAGGTGGGTTAACTGACTGCGAGCAGATTGCTGAAGGGGAATGGCTGAAGATCGCTTATTTTGATGAAAGAGAACCGTCTGTCATGAACGATCGGGAGTGGAAGAGTATCGATCTTCCACATGACTGGTGCGTGGAAGGGAATTACGTAAATGACGGGGGGAAAGTCAAACATCATAAGAGCCACGGTTATCTCCCTGTTGGAATTGGATGTTATCGTAAAGTTTTCGAGATTCCTATGGAAGATTTGGGGAAGAAACTATCGATTGAGTTTGATGGGGTTATGCGAAACTGTACCGTATGGGTTAACGGGCATTTAATGGGAACTCATCAAAGTGGGTATACAGGCTTCTGTTATGACATTACGGATATTGCACGTTACGGCGATGAAGGGAAGAATGTCATTTTCGTAAAAGTTGATGCTCGTGATTATGAGGGCTGGTGGTATGAAGGATGTGGGATTTACCGCCATGTATGGCTAGATAAGACGGACAGACTTCACGTAGGAAGACATGGAACTTATGTGACCACGCCAGTAGTAGGCAAAGATGAGGCCACGGTTAACGTATCAACAAACGTACATAACGAACATCCTCATGACGTGAATTGTATAATCAAGACTTTAATCGAGGACGGAACAGGTCAAATAGTCGCTTCCAGCTCAGAGAACATAACCATTCAAAGAGACAGTCAAACAGATGTTGAAACTGTAATGACATTGATGGAGCCCATGCTCTGGTCGCCCGAGAAGCCGTACCTTTACGAAGTGATTACGGAAGTTTATGACGCTAATGAGAAAGAAGTAATGGATGTTTATAGGACTCCACTCGGCGTGCGAACGATAGAGTTTACCGCGGATAGGGGATTTTACTTAAATGGTGAACAGTATTTGATCAAAGGAACTTGCAACCATCAGGATTTCGCTGGCGTAGGAGTTGCTCTGCCTGACCAAGTAACCGAATATAAAATCAAACTTCTCAAAAGTATGGGGTGCAATGCATACAGATGCGCTCACCACGCTCCTTCGCCTGAGCTCCTGGATCTATGCGACAGAATGGGTATGCTCGTGATGGATGAGAACAGGAAACTGGATATATCTCCGGACGGGATCGCAGATCTGAAAGAGATCCTCTATCGAGATCGAAACCACCCTTCCATCATTTTGTGGAGCATGGAGAACGAGGAAATATTAGAAGGCACGATTTTGGGAGCGAGAATGCTTGAAACGATGTCACGAATTACACGTGCCATTGATCCTACTCGCCTTACTATTGCATGTATGAATCACGGGTGGAATGATGGAGGATACAGTAATTCTGTAGATATAACCGGATATAACTATGGCCAAAGAGAAGATCAATATCTTATCGATCATGAACAATTTC
Organism: Paenibacillus etheri; assembly: GCF_001012825.1. GTDB lineage: Bacteria > Bacillota > Bacilli > Paenibacillales > Paenibacillaceae > Paenibacillus_AQ > Paenibacillus_AQ etheri. Next base: position 282,378 of record NZ_LCZJ02000033.1, on the reverse strand, counting down.
CAGATCGGATCATGATCGGGAGCGAGAGTACGAGCTGTACGACGACACGTGGAATCTATGAGAATGATGATGTTAAAGGATACTGTTCTTCCTATGGAGATCAGATACCGGAGTGGTCATGTTCGCATGAGAAATCATGGCAGGATGTGGTGAATCACCCTCATTTGACGGGCATATTCGTTTGGACTGGATTCGATTACAGAGGAGAACCAACACCTTATGAATGGCCGTGCATCGGGTCTCACTTCGGGATCATGGATTACTGCGGATTCCCAAAGGATGCTTATTATTTCTATAAAGCCGCCTGGACGGAAGAGCCGGTGGTACACATTCTGCCTCACTGGAACTGGCCGGACAAAATTGGGCAAGAGATTGATGTGTGGGCGTATAGCAATTGCGAGACTGTAGAGTTGTTTGTTAACGGTCATAGTCTGGGTGAAAAGAGCGTGGATCGAAATTCACGAATGGAGTGGAAGGTCTGCTACGCTCCCGGTGAATTGACAGCGATAGGAAAAATAGCCGGAAAGGAAATCACGAGAAAAGGTGTGACTACAACAGGAACTCCTGATCGTATTCGTTTGGAGCTGGATAAAAACGAAGTGAAAGCAAATGGCACGGATATTGCAATGATTAAAGTATCCCTATTGGATTATTTAGGTAAAGTTGTTCCTACGGCAGATAACGAGATTATGTTTACAATCGAGGGTCCCGGCAAAATTCTCGGTGTTGGAAATGGTGATCCAAGCAGTCACGAACCTGATAAAGAAAATCGTAGACGAGCATTCAACGGACATTGTTTAGTGATAGTTCAGGCTAACAAGGAACCGGGAGATATTGTGATAAGAGCAACTTCGGTTTCTCTTCAAGCTGCCGTGGCAGTAATACGAGTGGAATAAAATTGATATCTGATTTGTCCCTGGCACTTAGTGCCAGGGAGTCACGATACGATTAGAGATAGAGCGTGTATCAATCGAACAAACAAACAACAGGAGGCTTACATATGTTGAATATTGGTATTATTGGATATGGTGTTCGGATCGACATGCTGATGGATGATTTGTTCGCGCTGCCTTATGAAGTCTGTATCAAGGCAGTAGCCGATCCCGACCATGAACGCGTGCGGGCTTTAATGAAGAAAGACGGCTCCAAAGAATCGATGCACCAAATGGGAATCGATAAAATCGACGGACTTTTGCGCAGCTGCGAGATGAATCCGGATACCATTACCTTTTATACGGATGCGGACGAAATGCTGGAAAACGAAAAACTGGACGGCGTGATCGTAGGTACGAACTGCAACTTGCATACTTATTTCGCCAAAAAGGTGCTGGATAGCAATCTGCCGTTGTTTTTGGAAAAACCGGTTGCGACTACGATGGAGGATCTGAGAACGTTAGCCGAATGCGAAGCGAACGCAACGGCTCCCACAGTTGTTTCCTTCCCGTTACGCGTTACACCGCTGGTGCAGGAGGTCAAGCGTATTCTGGATGCCGGCACGATTGGTAAGGTGGAGCATGTACAGGCCTTCAACGATGTTCCCTATGGATTTGTTTATTTCCACGACTGGTATCGAGATGAATCCGCTTCTAAGGGGCTTTTCCTGCAAAAGGCGACGCATGATATCGACGTCATCAACTATCTGCTCGGTGAAGAACCCGTGAACGTTTGTGCCATGAAATCCAAACAAATTTATAAAGGCGACATGCCTGCCGGCCTTCGTTGCAGCGAATGCGACAAATGGGAAACCTGTATGGACAGCACTTATAATATCACTTATGTGCGGAATGACACTCCGCGTAACGACTATTGCAGCTTTGCGGTAGACACCGGTAACGAAGACTCCGGCAGTATGATTGTGAAATACGAAAGCGGCATGCACGTCATGTATTCGCAGAACTTCTTTGCCCGCAAAGGGGCTGCGCGCCGAGGGGCAAGGTTATATGGCTATAAGGGCACCGTGGAATTCGATTTCGCCACCAATGAAATCAAAGTATTTGACCACATGAGTGATAAAGTAACCACCGTGCGGCTTGATGACCAAGGCTCGCGTCATGGCGGCGGTGATATTGTACTCATGCGGAATTTTGTACACCTGATGCAGGGCAGAACCACCGAATCGATCGCCCCACTAAAGGACGGGATTCGCAGCGCCCTTGTATGTCTGCAAGCCAAGGCGTTTTCCGAAAGCGATCAATTTTATTCCGTTACGTTTTAATTGGTAGAAGTCGAAGTCAAATCGTAATCCTAATGCACAAGGCAGATAAGGAATATACCTTATCTGCCTTTATTAACGAACTAATCTAACTTAATCGGCCGATACAACTGGACGATTTCTTCTAGCCTTTTGGTTCAAAAAGTCCACCAAGTAAGTTTCTTTTCTCTATTCTAGCGAATAAACAATTCGGATACTATTTAAAGAATGAATTAATTAAATATAAACAGAAGTATGAATTTTTTTGCAATAAAATGAAAGCGGTTCCAAAAGAAAAGGAAGGGATCCGGTAACTGATTTAAACGATGAGAGGAGGTGGTGTATATGTGATTGCTAAAAAACAGTTAGGAGACGTTTTTAATTTGCAGTTCATTATTATGAATCTATGAAACATGCCTTTAGTTCAGTTAGTCGCTTTGAATGATGACAACATGAAGGGGGAAAACAATATGAATAAAGTTAGAAAAGCTGCTTCTAGCTTGCTTGTGTTTTGTTTGATAGCCACTAGCTTTGCGTTTCCAAAAGATATACATGCTGCTCCTCAGATAGATGAACAAGCAAAAGCCGAGGCAGAGTGGGCGGAAGTAAGTTCCATAATAGATAAGTATCCTATCATTTACACTCAATTGCCAACAATTAGCAATGAAACAACTGTATCTCCAGATGGACCTCTAATGGGAAATGGGACCGTTAATGCTTTCATGGGAGGAGATAAGAACAAGCAACAAATTTATATCTCGCATGCAGATTCTTGGGAAAAGAGCTATAGTCTTAGTGCCTTTTCTACTACGACCCATGGGAAAATTACGTATGAGAGACTGGATGAAGGTACGGGTAATAAGCCATTTAGATACGATCAAAGTATGAAAGATGGAATTGTTAAGGCGGTTTCAGAGAAAGGCTTTGAAACCAGCACCTGGCTATCAGCTACAGAAAATTTGATTGTAACTGAAATTACCAATACAACAGATGCAAATATGGAAATTGGTGTAAGTACGGTTGTTCCTACCCATAAATCTGGGACTGTAAGCTCCCATACTACATCAATTGATCCAGTTAACAAGCTGATCTCCTTTAGCAAGCATTTACGTACCGAAGAAGGGTTCGATTATGCTGTAGAACTTTCTACCGTATTGAAAGTTATGGATAAAGATCTTGTATTTAGTCAGGTTGATGACAAAACCTGTATGGCAAAATTTGAACTAGCTGCAGGCGAAACTGTAACTGTTATCGCAGCAACAGAAGGCGGTAAGAGCTCCACGACATCGTTGGAGGACGCTAAGGCACATGTTTTAGGCATTGATTCAGAAGCTGCGCTGTATACGGTGAAGCAGAAGCATCTGGATTGGTGGAAAGAATACTGGTTAAAGTCGTACATTAAGCTGGCTAATGAATCCTCTTTAATGGAGAGAATCTATTACGGTCAACTCTATGCTACAGGGGCAGCTTTGGAAGCTCAAAGTGATAATCCTGCAGAAGTATTTGGTGGCAATTTATTTCCTTGGACAGGTAGTACTAACACAGCGTGGAGCGGTGGATTCTTTATGAATATAGATGTTCAACGGGCACCAAATGCAGCCATTGTAGCGAATAGGGTGAATCAAATTGCATCTTATACCAGATTAATTGATGATTACTGGGAAACGGGGCGGAATATGGCATCCGATCCTAAAGAATTGAATAGGGTTATTGGTAATTCGAATTGGTATCCCAAATTTACTGAAGGAATAAGAGGCGTCTTGTTCCCAACATTTATGCCGCCATGGGGATATGCATCTGCCCCTGCTTATGATAGTGCTCCAATCCATGCGGCCATGGCATTAGTTCCAATGGTTAAATACTGGGAATATACGTGCGACGATGAATATTTAGAACAATTCTTATACGACAAGTTGGTCGATTTAACTGAGTTCTTTGAAGACTTTGCCATTGTAGATGAGGTAACAGGGAAATACGTTATAGGAGGATCTACTATTGAAAGCGGAACTCTGCATAAGAATGCGTTTCAGGATCTAGCTGGTACTTACTTTGTATTTGATAAAGCGATTAAGGCGAGCAAGGAACTAGGTATAGACGCTGATAAGCGAGTGAAGTGGCAAGAGTTTCGTAACAATTTATCGCCATTGCCAACGTATGTTATTCCAGAGGGCCAACCTGGCGGAGGGCTAACGGTATTCACGGAAGCAGAGGGAGTACCTGCTGTTCCAAGAAACGCTCCAATCATTCATACGACTTACCTTACTGATCTAGTAGGCATGGCAACTGATTCTGAATTGCTCGAGTATACTCGGAATTATCTTAAATATATTGCACCATGGTATGAAGGCCATGACAAAGAAGATCGCACAACAATGATTGCAACTAATGTTGGTTATGACATTGACAAGATTACTGACTTTTTGTCTAAAGGACTTCTTGATCGCCCCGCCGGTGAATGGGTTGGAATACGAAATAATCATACAGTGGGAGCATCCGTTCAGGCTTCTCTGATCTATAATACAATTACGCATTCTCTGATGCAGAGCAATCAAGACTTCATAAATGTATTTGCGAACTGGCATAAAGATCAGCCAGCGGAGTTTACACGGTTGAGAGCGAAAGGTGCATTCTTGGTGGATGCAAAACAGAATGAGAATGGAATAACGACTTATGTAAATATATTCAGTGAAAAAGGTAAAGATTGCACTGTTCTAAATCCATGGAAAGGTCAAGAATTGGAGGTTTATGAGGACGGAAATCTAATTGAGACTGTTAAGGGCACGAATATATTAGGGGATACTTATAAGTTTGCTACGAAGGCTAATGCATCCTATGAGCTGAAGCCGCAGGGTGGTGTGCAAAATCCCACACTTGTAAACATTATAACCCCTGAAGCAGTAACTGATTTTGAAATTGGAATTTTAAAGACAGATTTGATTCCCCAATTGCCGGAATCTGTAAAGTTAGAGACAAGTACAAATAATATGAAGGCTGAAGTAACATGGGACATTAGTAACATAAGCTATGATCCTACAATGAAAGAAGGACAGACATTCTCGGTACCTGGTACAGTGACTCTTCCTGAAGTAGTAGACAATCCCAACAATGTATCCTTGCAAACATCTATAAATGTAATTGTAAATAAAATCCCACAGTCCAGCATGACAGCAACGGCAACAAGTGAAGAGACAGGAAAGGATGAAGCGCGTTTTGCGATTGATGGAGATCCGCTAACCATGTGGCATACCAAGTGGGATAAGTCTGATGTTCTGCCTCAATCTATTACTTTGAATTTGGGGGATGTTTACAAGGTTAATAGACTTTCCTATCTCCCAAGAAGCACAGGAGGAACAAGCGGCATTATAACTAAGTATAACGTTTATGTCAGTATGGACGGAGCTAACTTTACCAAAGTGACAAGTGGAACTTGGCCATTTGATACTAGACTGAAGCAAGTGACGTTTGATCCAATCAAAGCACAGTATATTCAGCTTGAAGCAATAGAGGCATATAATGGATGGGCAACAGCAGCAGAAATCAATATTTATAGTGATTCAGAAACAGAGCCTCAGGATAAGACACTTGTGAGCATAAAAACACCAGAGCCAATTACTGGAGTAGTCTACGGAACAGACAAGACGGCAGAAGCCCTTGGTTTGCCTGAAACCGTAACATTGGTAACAGACTTTGGAGATGTGCCGGCTAACGTAACATGGGATGTAGAGAATTCAAGTTACGATCCAGATGTAAAAACAGAGCAGAAATTCGATGTAGATGGAACAGTCGAATTGCCAGAAGGTGTGGTAAATCCAGGTACCGTTGAACTAACAACAAGCATTAGTGTTACTGTAAATGCAGAGTCAGATTCAGAACAGGACAAGACTCTAGTGAGCATAACAGCACCAGAAGCGATAACTGGAGTAGCCAACGGAACAGCCAAGACAGCAGAAGCCCTTGGATTGCCTGCGACAGTAGAACTAGTCACCGATACGGGCAGAGTAATTGCTAGTGTGACCTGGGATGTAGCTGCTTCAAGCTATGATCCAGCGAAAAGGGCAGCACAGACCTTCACTGTAGATGGAATAGTAACGTTGCCTATTGGTGTGGTAAATTCAGACAACGTAGACTTGACGACTAAAATCGGTGTAATTGTAAAAGCAGGAACGACACCAACGCCGGAACCAACATCAACACCAACACCAACACCAGGTCCAACAGCAACACCAACACCAACACCAACACCAACACCAACACCAACACCAGGTCCAACAGCAACACTAGATCCTAAGCCTACGCCAAAACCAGAAGATGATAAAAAGCCAACTAAGCCAACAGATCCAGTAAAACCAACTGAGCCAGAGACTCCAAAAGTAGATCTGTCTGATATTTCAGATCACTGGGCTAAGGCTTCTATTGCAAAAGCAGTTGAACTTGGTTTTGTAAGTGGTTACGAAAATGGAACTTTCAGACCGAATGGTACTGTAACACGTGGTGAATTTGCAACCATGTTAGCTAGAGCGCTGAAGTTGGATGCTGTTGATTCTGAGTTTAGTTTTTCGGATCAAGGCAAAACACCAGTATGGGCTCAGTCATTCATTCAAGCACTTTCAAAAGCAGGTTTCATTTCTGGATATAAAGATGGTACTTTCCGTGCAAATAATGAAATAACTAGAAGCGAATTAGTTGTTCTTATTGTTCGTGTACTTGGTCTTGAAGTGAATCCAAATGCAACACTAGCGTTTGATGATGCAGATCAAATTCCAGCATGGGCAAAACCTTATGTAGCAACAGCAGCTGAAGCAGGATTGATTAAGGGGAATGGGAATGGCAAATTTAATCCGAATGCCTCTTCAACCAGAGCTGAAGCAGTCACTTTGATATTAGCTATGCTAAACACTAAATAACTAACGCTTTGATACGACGCACCGTCATATATTGGCGGTGCGTTGTTATAACTTTAACTTTCATATGGACAATTTACTGGATGTTCCATTTAGGCGATCTACCTATCATGCATGCTGTAAAAGGAGGGATGACAGGTGGGTTTTGCGGTTACTCTTAGACAACTATCAGAAACATATGGCGGTATTTGCTTGGGCTAATCCCAATTAGTTTGCGGAACACCTCTCGGAAATGTGCTGTATCTTGGTAGCCAACTTTTTTTGAGATACTGGCCATTTTATTGTCTGTTTCGATTAACAAATGGCAGGCGAGCTCTATCCTTTTATGCTGCAAGTACTCTGGAAAATTCATTCCTGACTGTTGCCGAAACAATCGTATGAAATGCCGACTGCTCATGCGAGTTTCCGTAGCCAACTGCACTAGAGTGATATAATCTATCATATTCGACAATTCTACTTGACCCATTCTACACCAGGCTGTATACACCCAGTATAAATTCTCGAACGTTATATTGGCTTAACATGGACTTCGTAATATCCGTATAAGCGTTGATCGTGTCTCTCGCTAGCCAAACTGCGTTCGAATCCGCGGAGCTTTGGGTTGTAGGCAGACCTTTTTGCATTAGAGCATCTTGTACTTTTTGGGTTTGACTTGACATAATTAGCTGGTTTTGTGTTGCTGGTAAAAGATTGTGAGGATTGAGTGAAATGTAATGTAACCCTTGTGATATTTTTTGCTACAAATACATCACCTTTCCTACCAAAAAAACCGATATATATATTGTAGGGTCCTACTGCTTTACAAAAAGGAGGGGGATATGTATATGAAAACTCAAAAACGTTTTAAAAGAGTAAAATGGTTAGGAAGTCTATTAGTTTGTGTAAGCGTCTTTACTTTTTCCAGTATTTCATTCGCTGAAGCATACGTGCCAAATGATATTGATACTGGGATCGTAGACCTAAATTATAATCGTCATGAAGTTTTGGCCGTCAATGGCGATCATATTAGTAGTTTTGTTCCCAAAGAAGGTACCCAGTCCAATGGTAAATTTATTGTGGTTGAACGGGATAAAAAATCACTCGCAACCTCACCCGTAGATATTTCCATTATTGATTCGATCACGAATCGCACGTATCCAGGTGCAATT
>NZ_LCZJ02000033.1:170357-274103 GCF_001012825.1 Paenibacillus etheri | reverse complement strand
CTACCTGGGTTGAAGAGTGAAAATACAATTGCGGTTCAAAATCCAAATTTCAGCAGTGTTTCTGGTGCCGTTGATCAGCTCGTGTCGACTTGGGTTGAGAAGTATTCGGACACGCACACCCTGCCTGCAAGATTACAATATGCAGAATCGATGGTGTACAGCAAAAACCAAATTGCTAGTACACTTAATGTGAACGCGCAATACCTTAACAATACGCTCGGAATCGATTTTAACGCGGTCGCAAGCGGCGAGAAAAAAGTGATGGTAGCGGCTTATAAGCAAATCTTTTATACCGTAAGTGCGACTCTTCCTAACAATCCATCGGACCTTTTTGATAGCAGTGTGACGTTTGCTGAATTAGCCCGTAAAGGGGTAAGTAATGAGGCTCCGCCACTGATGGTATCCAACGTAGCTTATGGCAGAACCATTTACGTGAAATTGGAGACAACCTCGAAGAGCAGTGATGTACAGACGGCATTTAAAGCATTGCTCAATAATCCTAACATACAAACTAGTGGTAGTGGACAGTACAAAGATATTTATGATGAAAGTTCATTTACTGCTGTTGTATTAGGCGGCGATGCACAAACACATAACCAGATCGTCTCGAAAGACTTTAGTGTTATCCAAAATGTAATTAAGGACAATGCACAATTTAGCAGTAAAAATCCAGCTTACCCAATATCTTATACGAGTGTCTTCTTGAAAGATAATTCCATTGCTGCTGTTCACAACAATACGGAATATATTGAGACCAAAACTACAGAATATACTAAAGGTAAAATAACGCTTGATCACAGCGGTGCATACGTGGCTCAGTTTGACGTATCTTGGGATGAATTTACATTTGATGCAAATGGACAAGAAATCATTACACATAAAACATGGGAAGGAAGTGGTCGAGATAAAACAGCGCATTTCTCGACAGAGATTCCACTTCCTCCTAATGTCAAGAACATCAAAATTTCCGCCAAAGAGTGTACAGGTCTTGCGTGGGAGTGGTGGAGAACCGTGATTGATGAAACGAACGTTCCATTATCCAGCAATATCAAAGTTTCGATTGGTGGTACGACGTTATATCCAACAGGTTCGATTAGTCAATAATGATTAATGAAAGGGGCCGTCTCAAAGCCATGAAAATGGCCGAGGGACAGCCCCTTTCGTTTTAGGGAAGGTAATGAAATAAAGCTTATCGATATCCTTGGCTCTGAAGCCGAGGATGTGTATGTTCCGAGGATTGAGAAGCGAGCGTTGATGAAGCTGTATCATGAGTTTTATAAGGCGAAGCGGTGAGCTTAAAGTCATAAAGTAGTTCTGTTAACATTAAAGTATTAAAAGGCGACTTGTCTGCGGATAAGTTGCTTTTGTTTTTTAGGAAAGGTGATTAGACAACAAAGTATCCCGGATCCAGGAAATATCGGACAGGCTCTTTCCTGGAATAAGCCATAATAAGCTGTGTTACCTTCAAATCTGTGCTTCAACGGAAGCTTTCCGCTCTAGGAACATGCCATATCTTTGCTGCAAGGTGGAATCCCCCTCAGAGAGGTAATCTCAATCCGGCTAAATAAAACAACAAAAAACGCTTGGGCTATGATGAGCCCAAGCGTCTTTGCTGAGTGAAAAGAGGAAGCTGACATCTTATTGTGCTTTTACGAATTCAGCTGATTTAATACCGGCTTGGTAACCGAAAATAAGGATCTCGGCAACGGAGTTACCGCCAATCTGGTTTTGACCGTGCAATCCGCCTGTAACTTCGCCTGCTACGAACAGTCCCGGAATCGGTTTACCGTTTTTATTTAAAACTTCTGTGTTCGAATTGATTTTCACACCACCCATGGTGTAGTGAATCCCGGGACCGATTTTGATTGCATAGTATGGCGCGCTGTTCAAGTCGTTATCCATTGCTGTTGTTCTGACGAATTCGGCATCCTTTTTATTCTTCACTGCGCTGTTCCATGTATCCAAAGTGGTTTCAAGCTGATCTGCCGGAACGCCCATTTCTTTGGGCTCATCTTTTTTCGCATTGTACTGACCCTGTTTTTGGTTTGGTTCCCGCTGCCGCATCCCGTGATCATGAGCATGAAAGAGAGAACGAGAATAAGCGTTGCTGCAACTTTCTTTTTCATGTTTAACCCCTCCGCTATTCTATGTTGTTATTTAGAGATGAATATAAAGAGTAAAGTGATTTTTTTCACAATTGTTTATAAATTGTTGCAGTGGCACCTTTCATACCCGGTATAAGGTCGATAGTAATAATTGCTTGACTGCTAACTTTGAATTTTGGGTTAGACGTTTCCTTTAATCCTTGAGGGACTTCCTCGAACCCGAATGGTCCAACACTGAATGATTCCCGTTTGAGTCAACACTCTCGCTGTTTGCACTATATCCATATCCATTTCTTACGCATACATATGCCGTGGGCTATCTACTGTGATGCCCAAACACATATGTCAGCACAGTCACGAAGAATATTGAAATAGTGGACTCTAGCTTTGCTGCAAGCGTCAATTCACATTTGGAATGGTTGAACAGAAGAATTTACAACCGCTGGCATAGTTACTTTCCATAGTACTTCCTTGTAAAATAATTAGGATTTTCCATGAGTATGTACTCCTGCGAACCAAATTCTATGCATGTCGTTTCCTTCACATACAAAAACGCTTGGGAATACATCAACTCATCTGGAGTGGGATGATGTTTATCGTGCTTGCTCTCTTCACGATCCTGTTAAAATCAAAAATGACCAAATCGAACGCAGAGAAAGTAAACGTATATTTACGTACGAGGAATGAAACGATCATATAGGACAGGTAACCGTAGATTGGAATCAGAAAACCAATACCGTGACAGTCTGCAAATGGTCGCAGAAAATTATGTAACCATAGGAAAAAAGACAGCTTCAGTTGAGAGCGATATAAGAAAAATCTTCGCCAACCCAGAAACAAACTTTTTAGGTTACCTCATACGTCTTACTTACGTGAGAGACAAACAAGAATAAACGGAGGTTTGGAAGATGAAAAAACAGTTTACAAAAAAAATTCCTTATTTAATACTGGCGGGTTTCATTTGTGCGGTTGGAATCGGGGCGCCACAAATTTCATTAGCAAAACAGGCAAACTCAGCTCCAAAAGTGGTGAATCAGCAGTCCAAAAAACCATTGCCAAAAATAGAAATTGGTCAAAAAATTAAAGTACCCGAACTTAAACTGAAGGAAAATACGTATGTACTTGATTACAAAAAATCTGATGTTACCGGTGACTCCGTTATAGACCAAGTGATTTTGGTCGGGACAAAAGAAAAAATTGATGGAAAACTGGATGCGTATGCGAGTAATTTATCCGTCATCGTTCAAGATGGAAAAACCAACAGATACGATAAATATGATTGGGTGTACGAAGGAACGGACGGAAAATTGTACGGAGAACTTGGAAGAGAACCAAATTTGATTATCGGTGACTATACAGGTAACAAAGTGAACGATATTATCACAACAGCCCCTCAAGGAGGAAATGGTGGATACGTGGATCATCTGATCTTAACATGGGAAGGGAATAAACTTAAAGATGTTTTGGTAAAAGATGTTGTGACGGATAACCAAGAACTATACACTAATTCTCAGGCAAACTTCAGTTTGAAATTGCCCGCTTCATGGAAGGGACATTACAAGGCAAGCCAATATGCAGGTGAAAGTGCAAATAAAATCATACCGTTGGCTAAGCATGTAGTGCAGTTCGATTATACGTCAAAAGATCGAAAAGATGCTGAAATGCTGCTGCTGATCTCCGTATTCTCCAAAAATGATTGGAGCTACCTCTCCAGTGAACAAGGCCCGCCTGTAGGGAGTGTAATTATAGAAGCCAACGGAATGGTGTATGTGTATACAACTCCGCAGTCCAATCCGTTTGATCCCCAGTCGAAGGACGGCAAGCTGTTTGACCAACTCTATGGTGATTTGAACATTGGGAAATCTTTCAAACTACTAAAATAGATTTTTGTAGATTCTTGCTCGATAGTTCAATACGAGCATAATTCTTTATTTTCTGTGTCACTTCGTAACGTTTCCTCACGGAGGAAAAAATTAGAATTGCGTAAAAAACTCGATTTCCTTAAGATAAGGAACATCGAGTTTTTTAATCCGACGGAACTCTTAGTAGTTCTCATCACAGCGGGGGACCCTATTTTACTTTGCGAATTTGGAAATGAAACTTGAAATTTTTCCATCTCACACTCATGAACCGAAAAACAAACTTTTTTAGGTACCACCACCGTCTTATTTGTATAGCCAGGAAATGATATGCGCATATCAAAGGGAGAGTCTTTAAATGAAGAAGAAGTTTGAAAAGTTACTCATTGATTTTATTACGGAAAATAAAGAGAATATGTATTACTTAGCCTTCAGTTATGTGAAAAATGCTGAAAATGCACTCGATATTGTTCAGGATACGATCCAAAAGGCTCTCTCTTCATCAGAAACATTGAAATCCGAAGGTTCGATAAAAAGCTGGTTTTACAGGATTCTGGTGAATACATCGATCGATTTCCTGAGAAAACAAAAGCGGATTCAAATTGTAGATGATAAGACATTGGAATTTCACAGTCCTACAGGTGGAGACGTCTACCCTGACATAGATCTGGAGAAAGCTTTGGAGGAATTGCCCCATCCTTATCGTACTGTGATTGTACTTAGATATTTTGAAGATTTAAAAATTGACGAAATTGCGGAAGTTATGAATGAAAACATCAGTACTGTAAAAACACGATTGTATCAAGGGCTCCGCAAACTTCGAATTAAAATGAGTGATGAGATTTTAGAGGAGGTAAAATAAGATGAACGAACAACTGGAACAGTTAAAAAGCAAATATAAAAATACGCCTCTCCCAGATGAACTGGACTTCGTGGTGAAGAAAGCCATTAAACAAAGCAAAAAAAGACATCTGGGTTGGATGAAGAATCTCGTTGGAGTTGGGGCAGCGGCTATTATATTGGTAACAGGCATTAATGCCAGCCCTGCCTTTGCAAAGGCTTTATCAGATGTGCCGCTGGTTGGTTCACTCGTCAAAGTACTGACTTTTACAGAGCTTAAAGTAGATGAAGGAACCGCTAAAGCCAATATCAAAGTACCGGCCATTACGAATATGGAAAATAAAACGTTAGAAGCCACTCTAAATAACAAATATCTGGAAGAAAGTAAAAAGCTATACAGCGATTTTACAGCTGAAATGAAGGAGTTAAAGAAAAGTGGCGGGGGCCATACAGGCGTGGAAAGCGGCTATGAAGTCAAAACCGACAACGATCAGATTCTCGCCATTGGCAGATATGTCGTAAATACGGTCGGCTCATCCTCAACAACATTTAAATACGATACGATCGATAAGAAAAATCAACTTTTAATTAGCTTACCAAGTTTATTTAAAGATGACAGCTATATCAGGCTGATCAGTGAAAATATTAAAGATCAAATGAGACATCAGATGAAAGCGGACCCGGACAAAACGTATTGGGTAGATGATAAAGTCAATTTTGAGAGTTTTGAAAGCATTGCTAAAGATCAATCCTTTTATATTAACAATGATGGAAAACTTGTCATTTCTTTTGATAAATACGAAGTTACGCCAGGTTATATGGGCGTGGTTGAATTTATCATTCCCACCAATGTGATTGCCGATGCATTAGTAAGTAATGTTTATATAAAATAAAAATCCGTAAATTAAAAGGATGCAGCCTAGAAGTCTGCATCCTTTTAAGGGTGTACAGATAGATTTTGCTTCTAGAATTAAAGAAATACATATCAAATCGTATAACAGGATCAAAGAGATAGACAGTTTAATAGAGCAAAAAGAATCTGAAATTGAAGCTCTTCGTGCTCAGATTGCGGCAATGAGTGACAAGCTCACCGCTGACAAAGAGCAGCACCAGGAAGAGCGCCATTTTACTCCAGAGGTAATCTCGGAGTTCCGCACGCGCAAGAAATACATAGATGTAGACCTGAAGCTACTTGGCTGGACAATCGGTGATGACGTAAGGGAAGAAGTAGAGCTGTACGGAATGCCTAATATCGAGGAAAAAGGGTATGCCGACTATGTGCTTTATGGCAGGGATGGCTTGCCTCTAGCGATCATTGAAGCAAAGCGTACCTCCAAAGAAAAGATCCGAAGGTAGGAACCCATCAGGCTAAGCTGTATGCTGATTGTCTGGAACAAATGACTGGCACCCGGCCTATGATGTTCACTACCAACGGATTCGAAACCAATCTGCAACGAAAGCTTGTAGAGATGGTTACACAGATTAAAGAGAATGCGATTAAGATTATTGGGTGAGGTAGGAATGAGTATAAAAAATAAGTGCCAGACCACGATCTTCCGTAGTCTGGCTTTCATTTGGTGGGGACTCATCGTATAAACTTTGCTCACTGTTGGTGAGGATTAATTAAAGCAAGATGCATCAGTGTCTAGACCCTTCCAACATGTATGGAAGGGTTATTTCTTAATCATGTGTTTTATACTCACTGGATCCATATGGAGAGGAATTATTAATTCTGGAAAAGATACACCAGCTAATAGACATTTCTGATAAGTTTATGGAGTATTTTGGAGATAAGAATGAAATTATAGAATTTTTTAATAATTTAATATGGTTATGTAATTACGCTATTACTGAAAATAAATGTATATTATCTTTGGGGGATTAAATTACATCCAATGTTGAATACTGAGAAGAGTAAAATATACAGTAACATGGACATTTGGTCGACGTGAGAAGAAAGTTGTTTTCAGTTTGAATTGGATACAGAATAACCTGTAGGGATGAGATATTAATATCTCATCCCTACAGGTTATTTGTGTTTCTAGTCCATATGAAAATGTTGGAAATCATCGTAGGGATTCTTGCTTTCTAGTATACTTGTACGAGTAGCCCGAAAATATAAATGGATTAGTATAGGAGGCTTCTATGCAAAAATTCGATGATGTACTTTCGTTTATTAGTCAATCTTTTTTGAAAAAAGATGAGCAACTAGAAATGCAAAGGACAATAGGTGAAGCTTCACTTATTGATATAGATATTGTGAAGAAAACAGAACGTACGATAAGAAGAGTCGGGATCATTACGATTGCACGAGAGTACACCTCAATTGTTGAAGATCGCCCGGATCAACAGCTTTTACGTTGGACCGTAGGAAAACGTGCTGCATTAGACGATAATCAACAAACCTTTGATTGGCTTCATAAGGGCTGGATTTTGAAAGAGGTTCGTTTTAAACGTGATGGGAAATCTGTAGAACGAATTCATTACCGTATGGGTTATTTATTATATGTATATTTAACCAATAGGCAAAGGGATGAGCATCGGGATAGTATAAATCAATTCACTCAATATCAGTCGAATGTTGCTCCGAAAATGGAACAAATCAAGTATTTACATGACGAACGATTACATCAATTGAAAGGTGTAGCATCGTTTTTATCAGATAGTTTACAGTGGGGCCTTAATGATTTAGATGAACAGTATATTTTTCCTACGAATTGGAGCGTATCTAAACGAATCAATGCTTTAAACTTTTTATTAGCTTTTCTAATGATTTCTAGCAACAAAGAGATATTTGATTGGAAAGAAATTGGTGCACATTATTATCCGGGTATTGGAGGCTCTAAGGTATTTGATGCGTATAAAGTTGAGTTTCTAAACTTTTTGGAGACGTTAGGTGGTCATTCGCTGGAAACTTTAGGGATGATTAGTGGTGGTCAAATTACGTCAATCTATTTTGCTGGAGAGCTTGAAGGAAATTGGTCGAGTTATCGAGCAGGCCCTGTGCATGCCTTAACAAGTATTTCAGTTTCACAAGACCATTATTCAACTAGAGCAACAACACTCTGGTTAGTTGAGAATCGAGCCGTGTTGACTCGGATATCTGCAGAATCTCATTTTTTGCAGGAGACAAATTCATTGATAATATGTGTGGATGGTCATCTTCGAAGTGCGCATAAACATTTTATCAGACAATTGTTGTTGAATAGTCCTATCGAGCAAACCATCTTTTGGAGCGACTATGATGAAGCTGGATTACAAATTGCAGGAGAGATGTTTCAATCGCTTATGGGACACGCTGTTCGGCATAAATGGATCTGTCCAGATCATTCGATAATATCCAATTGGTCAGAGTATCAATATAACATGGAAAGTTTACTACAATATTCGAAATCGGAACAAGAGATCGTGTTAGGGGAGGCAAAAGATTGGAGAAGATGGATCTACCACTAATTTCAATTTTTCAAACAAACGAATCTAAACCGGAAATGCATCAGGCCTTGAGGGATGTTGCATTATTATCTGGAGTTCTTAACGATCTCAACTCACAAAACTTTCTGCAAACACCTATCGAAATTTTACGCTTCCTACGTATTATTCAATTGATAAATGAAGAAGCCTTGGGACTCGATGAACCGATTGAAAACGCTGATACGTTATATTTTCGTTATCGAAATCGTTTTGATGATATTGAACCACCAAGTAAGAAAAAGGTCGATCAAATTGTAAATGTCCTAGTGAAGTATAACTGGATATCCAAGCAAACAAGGCAACTTAAAATGCGAGACGTAGGTAAGCGGATGATGGATACGCTCATACGTCTAGCAAATGATTCATTAGCCTATTATATGCATGATGATATTGGAAGATCTCTATTCCAAGCTAGACGGGATGCCGAGCTTAGTGAAGCTTATGATGATCATGGCATTTCTGGTGGTAATAAAATTGCTAGTATGATTCGCAACGTTGAAAATGCGATTCAATTGATGAAAGAACGCGAGTTGGAGTTGTTAGCAGACCGTAATGCGTTACCGCAACTAGAGATCATCCATCAGTTAATGCAGGAATTGGAAATTAAACTATCGGAACGATTCCGCCAATTTTATACGTTAGAGGATAGTCTGGTACTCAGTAATTTAATGCAATCAGGCACTTCTGCACTTGCAGATGGCACGAATTTGAGCATGGGGATGATCAATAAGTATCTAAAATTTACAATGATGAAGCAAACGATGCTATTGTCCTCGATAAATCCAGAAAAAGTAAGGCTGTTTATTACACAAATGTATGATCCGCCTCAAGAATCAGACATTCCAAACGCTTATCAAATAATGAGCTTTATGGAGCAGAATGAATACGAAGGTGAGTCCATGGATGGTTTATGGATTCCGATTAAATTCGCTGCACCGCTTTCAGGGGAAGCAATTGGTGAAGCCATAGAATATCTAGAAAACTATGAGCCGATTGTTGAATTGATGCAAGAAGACGACCAGGAAATACAATATATAAATGAGGAAATAGATATTGCTTTATTAGAAGATATGATGGGAGAAACAGAATGGTTGCTAACCAAATCCATGATTGAAACGGAAGCGATTGAAGTATTCATGAAGGAAGTGGAGGCTGCTCCTATAGAGACTGTAATGATTGAAGCGACGTCTACGGCGTGGGGGGACGCCATTAACGCGCTTACTGCGTTATCTGCATTGGTAGGCAGCAAGAAGTTAACGTTGGAGGAAGCAAAGGATGAGTCACAAGTTCAAGTCTCTCTATATGAGAAAGAATGGGATTGGATGAGTCGTGATGATAGCAATCAAGTGGTCAAACATAAAAATTATCGCATTATAGAAAATAAGGACATTGATAGTATGCAGGAGAGGAGTGATGATGAACTTGATGGATGAGATGAATGTAAATCCACTTAATGCCATGCAAGCCATCAAAGGAATGCTATCCGAGGACGAAGAAATTGTGTTTATGAATCTCTTATTCTCATCCTCTGCAACAATACGTGCGGGCAATTTCGGATTATCCAGGCGTGAGGTGGAGAAGCAATTAAAGAGCTCCGGTGATGATGAGAAGTTCGATTCCTTTCTGAAGCGTGTTAATCAAGCGGTAAGTCGATACTTTCAAGTGATTTATGATGAGAAAAAGGATCAAGTTATCGTCATGATGAGAGTTTCTGCTAAAGCTGCACGTAGTACATTGTCCAAAGAAAGTTTAGCAATCCTACTGTTTATGTTTTACCAGCAAGAAGTTTTACAGCATGAGTATACATTATTTGATCAGTTGTTAAATGCCCTTGGACATGAGACTACAAAGGCCAATCAACGTTTGAATCTTAATATAGATCAGTTGAAGAAAATCGGTGCGCTTGAAGAATATGATACAAATTCAAATGAGAAAGCATATGCAATCACGGCAATTGGTGCAAATATGTTCTCGGATTCCTTTTTAAGACGTACTGTTGAATTTAGTCAATCTAATCAATTAAATAAAGAAGAGGTACTGAAATTTTTCAAACGATATAATCTGTATCAGGAAGGAACTGACCAAATAGAATGATACCTTGGAAAATGTGGTTTACGGGAATCAGAGATTATCAGCCAACTGAGATGGATTTGTCAGGAAAAGAATCGCATATACTGATAACTGGTCCTAATGGAGCAGGGAAATCTACTGTAACATACTGTATGGGGAGTGTTCTATATTCTTCCAAGGTTGATTTAGAAGGTCTGAAATCTCGTAATCTTCTGCCGAATGAGACGTGGAAGGCGCATATTCGACTTCTGTTTAAGAATGAAGGACGCATGCGTATTGATGCACCTAATTATGTTGAATTTGCAATTTATATTTTACAGGAACCAGGACAGCCGACTAAGAAGCAATTTGTTATAAAATCGGGTGATGATCCAGAACAGTGGGATGAAACAATTAAGTATACCTCTGGTGATCGGCAATACAATTTCACGACTTACAAGAAGGATCTCCAGTTCAAATATAAAATTGATCCGGATTTATTCTATCTAATTTGGTACCAGCAGGAGGTGAATCAATTCGCTGTTATGGATCCGCAGGAGCGTTTTCGTATTTTTGCCGAAATGCATGGAATAGATCATGTACAACGTAACTGGGAAGAAAGTATGGAGCAGCTAAAGGATGTGCAGGAGAGTTTAAGAAGTGCTGAAGCAAGTGTGGAAAATAAAAAGCAATATCTCGGGATGGCTCGATCAGCGCTAGACCGGTATGAAGATAATCGTAAACGTCTTATAGAGGGCGGGAAGTTGTACGCTGGAGCTTTGCTGAAATTAGAGATTTATTACAAACAAGAACAATTAAATCTAGTAGCCATGGAAGAACAATTGCTCGTGGATCATGATATCGCAAGTGATAGACTGGTGACATTGCAGAAGCAAGGCGATCGATTGAATAATGAAATGAAGCAAATACAAGAAGAAAAAGAAAAGCTTGATACGAAAATTACTTTATTGCAGGAGCAATTAGCCTCTGTGAAAAAGGAAATTGAAGAAACTTCAATTGTAATTGGAGAATTAGAAATTCAGCTAAAAGAACTTAGTCAAGAAAAATCTAGAATTACACATACTGAAGAAGAGGTACATCAACAATTATCAGCAATAACTAAGCAGCTCAACGAAATGAATATTGAGATTGAGAAGACGGAAGCTAGTATTCAAGAATCTGAGGATATTATAGCCCAATTAATAGATTCAAGTTCTTACTTGAAGGCGCTGATTCAACAGGATAAAAGCTTGGATCTTATACACCAAGAACGGTTACGGCAGTATCGCAGCAGTCATGATGTACAGATGGAAATTGACCGCTTAGATCAATCCATTCAACTATCCAAGCAGGAACGAGAAGATAAGTCTAAATTACTTGAGGAGTTATCCAATGAGGAGCGGATGCTTGAGTATAATCAATTATGGTCAGCTCGTCAAAGGGAATCACTATCTTTGTTCAAAGCGATAGGTGTGCGTGCCTATACATTAAATGAATTACTTGAATTAAATGAGTCAGCTCGACTTACAGCGGAGGAACAGTTTGAGACGATAAAATATTCGATATTTTTTGATGGCTCGCACGTTCAAGCTCCTAATGATTTGTATCATGTTCCTTTACGAAGTATAATACCGGATCGTTCTGTTACTGAAATTCAGACACTCCAAATTCGTGTGAAGAATGGAATAGAAGATGATGTATTCCCACATGCGGTCAAGGCTTTATGGTGGGTAGAACAATTTTTTCTATCAGGTGAGACAAGAATAGAGAATGATATGCTTATCGACTCAAAGGGGATTCGAGGTGCACAAGAGAAAAAAAGTTATATATTAAGCCAGAAAGCTATGCAGAAACGTAAAGAGGAGATTCAGAAGAAAACTAGCGAATTGAATACATCACTTGCGAATCTCCATGACTCTCTTGAGATTGATACGAAAACTATGCAAGAACTACATGCCATTATACAATCTGTGCGTGAATCGGAAGCCTTTCTTACAATGAAACATGAACGTGAAGGCCGGATCCTGAAGTATGAAGATGAGATAAAGCATCTTCAGGAACAGAAGGAGCATAGTCAGGAATTTAAGGCTACTCACACAAAGTTTATTGAGAAAAGAATCAGGCTGGAGCATACCCAAGTTATACTACAACTTGAAGCGGATTTTTATGTGAGATTAGGTCAGCAGAAGGAACAGTTTGAAATGTTACAACGGAAGACTCATCGGTACAACCACTTATGCTTACAGCAGGATGCGTTGAAGCAGCAAAATGATACATTGGAAGAGCTGGCTGAACAAAAAGATGGAGATGAACGTCGACAAAAACGCAATCTTTCGAATAATGAAGACGAATTTCAACAAGCTACGCGTACACTTAGTCAAATTGATAATCAAATCAACGATACAAAAGAGTCACTTGATACATCTAAAATAAATCTACTTACAGTAACCGAAGAAATTGAAAATCTCAAAGGGATTGCACGGTTTATTTATGATGAGGTGACAAGTGAGTTTGAACATGAGCCTAATCATGCGAAGAGGCAACAATCGCTTTCAAAGCTCCGCCAAGAGCATGAGTCTGGAAAAGTAACATTTAACAGCGCTAGAAATGAATCAGGTATTGATCCCGCTGCATCTGAGAATTATAAAGTGATAAAAGAAGAGGTTCAACGATTGCAGGATGAATTTAAACGGACAAGCTTATTGTTTGAAGAGAACCAAGAACGAGCTGAGAATTTGAAAGATCAGTTAGAGACGACAATCAACATGAGGGTCCTTGAAATTCAACAGCGATTTAAGAATTATATGAGCATTTTTCAATTTGAGGGGCAGATCGATTGGAATCAGCAGGAGGATCGTCGAGGTCGAGTGCTCTTCCATTTATTCATTAAGGCTCGCAAGGAAGGGCACCGAGGAACATTAGAGGATGTTAGTGTGAAGGCACGTGGAGGAAGAGTTGGCAAAGGTGTTTCTGGAGGCGAAGAATCGCTCAGTTCACTACTTTTTGCTCTTGCTTTATTGCAGAATCTGCAAACGGCACCCGGATTTATAGTCATGGATGAATTTGATAGCGCGTTAGATGAGCAGAGGAAGTTAAAGGTATTTGATCTTTATGCTGGTGAATTACAACGTAAATTGATTATCCTGTCACCAAAGTCGCATGAGAACTCTTATCTGGATCGATTCTCGAAAGCGTACATTGTGCAGCATGATCCCACTGTACCACGGAGTAAAGTGATGGGGTTAAATTTGCAACGAATATGACCATGTGGGTAAATGAATTAGCCTGTTAGAGTGAGATCTCCATCGATCATTCTTACGGGCTAATTGGTTGTATGTGCATACATACTTAAGCTAATATAAAATTTACTGTGCTGTGGTATACTCGAGCTATCATATATAATGAGGTGTTTCTATAAATGATGAATCTTACACAAGACCTTGCTAAATTGATTCGATTAACGGGTGATCGTGCCAAATTGGATGCAAAAGCAAATGGGACATATATCGTATATAAAACAGCTGCTGGGCAAATTGTTAAAGAATATAGCACGGGTGAGATCGAGGAAATGAGTGAACAGGATCTTAACCATGACTGAGCCAGTTTCAACCATGTTTGTATTTGCTGGTAATTATGGAAGTGGTAAGAGCACAGTTCGCAATTTGATTGTTGACCGACTTGGGGTAAGTGTGAATATTGATCCGGATGCACTAGCTCGCAAAATTAATACTCAATATCCAGAAAAAGGTAAAGTATCTGCTGGCAAAGAAGCCATATGTTTTATGTGGGGCTAGGGGATATTCGGCTTAATATTGAGCGTGTTGCTATGCGAGTAAGGAACGGTGGTCATCATATTGAAACAGAGGATATTATTAGACGCAATTTAACAAGTATGAATAATCTGTTGTCTCACTTAGACCTAATAGATCAGTTGTTAGTTGTTGATAATAGTAAAGCAGATGGTGAGATTATTCTTGGAGCGGATATAAGCGGGATGAAATATTATTCAAATGAATTACCTGTATGGGCACATAAAATTGATCAAGAATTACAGTTGAAATATCAAAAGTAAACCAATTCGAATCGGGAGCGATCGTAATAGGTTTGCTTTTTTTTTACATCACATCGTGTCCATAACCTTTAAAAAAGTTGATAATACTGGGGAAGACATGGAGGATCTGATCTCCATCGGAACAATTGGGCTGATTAAAGCCATTGAGAGCTACCGTCCAAACAAAGGCACAAAAGCTAGCCACTTTTGCTGTTCGTTGTATTGAAAACGAAATCCTGATGCACTTAAGATCATTGAAAAAGACCCGCAAGGATGTTCCATTGTATGATCCAATTGGGACTGACAAGGAAGGTAATGAAATTACACTTATCGATATCCTTGGCTCCGAGGCTGATGATGTTATTAAAGAAGTCGATCTGAAAATCGCGAAGAGTAAGTTATCGTAATGAGTTTTATAAGGCGGGACAGCTCCCTTACATAGAATTAGATGGAATAACGGAATCGTGCAAAAAGTAACTTTCTTAGCTAAATAAAACTCTCCATCATTCTTATATAATAAAGGTAATAAGGTATCATAAGAAGACGAAAGTTATTCTGTAGTAATCCGGGTATTATACAAATGTAAGAGAAGGATATGCATGTAGAATGGTAAGTAATCAATGCCCAAGAAGACTAGACGCTGTAGGGAGACTTCGGCTTCTCCCAACAGGGAGCTTGGATCAACATAAAATAACCTCCGCGAGTGAGAAGGATAGGATGGATGCATCATGAAAAGGTACGGGGTTGTCGTGATAGGCTGCGGTTATATGGGGGCTCTCCACTTGGACGCGATATCACGACAGGAGCGGGTCCGGTTGATCGGCGTGGCGGATTGGAACAGGGACAGGGTCTCCTTAGTGGCAAGCCAATACGGAGCCGAGTGTTGGGGCACGGATTACCGGGCCTTGATCGAGCGTGACGATGTGGACCTGGTCATTATCGCCACGTACCCGTCCTCCCATCTGGAGATCGCAAAAGATTGTCTCGCTGCAGGGAAGCATATCCTATGCGAGAAGCCGATGGCGGGCAATGAACGGGAAACGCAGGAATTCATGAAGCTGGCCCGTGGAGCCAAAACCAAGGTGCTGATCGGTCACATCCTTCGCCATAACACCACGTACCAGGCGGTTATGAAGATGATCCGGGAGGGCGCCATCGGCTTTCCCTTGGTCATCCGGTTATCTCAATTGAAGCCCTCCAAAAATTGGGCTTCCCACTTGTCCCTGCTACGGGACGTCTCGCCGATCGTGGATTGCGGCGTCCATTATATCGATGTGATGCGTTGGGCTACAGGGGCGGACGTGGTAAGTGTCAACGGGATCGGGCAGCGTCTCTATGAAGAAGTCCCGCCGTACACTTACAATTACGGACTCATGACCCTCCGTCTGTCGGACGGTTCCATCGGCTACTTTGAGACGGGGTGGGGCAAGGGGCTTCCGACTGATAACCGGAAGGAATTCATTGGACCGGCAGGCCGGATCCGCATCATCTACAAGAACGATCGCCCGCTAGGGGTTCAGCATTTGGGAAATCTGGTCGAGGTCGAAGACTACCGGAAAGGAACGGTCCGGCAGATCAATATGGACTTCTCCGTGAAGCCTACGGGTGCTCAACTGGACTATTTCCTGTCCATGGTAGAGAACAACTTGCCCGCTATACCGGCAATGGAGGATGCTTACCGGGCGATGGAGATCGCTCTCCTGGCCGACCGGGCGATCCATGAAGGAATTACGTTACCTTGCGCGAAATAAGGGTGGACCAACATAGTGATGCGATTGCAGAGCTTATAAGCTCCGGAGCCATATTCCAGGAGGTTCCGTTGGGCGAGGGAAAGGTGGATTTCGACGCCAATTTCGCCGCCTTGCAGGAGAGCGGATATGGGGGGCTGACCATCGAGCGGGAAGTGGGGGATCGCCCGAGAGGGATATAGAGCGGGCGGTCTCCTTCATCCACCAATACAGGTAACGGCAGACGGCAGTGCGAAATCTCGGGGATCGAGACTGTGTATTGGAAAACCGGGTAATCGCGGGTCTAAATAATCAAGTTAATTAATGGTTGTTTTGCTGTGTTAGCTCCAGTGGGATTTTGAACAGAAGGGAATGAACCATGGAAAGAAAAGTGGAAACCTTAGTAATTCCCCGCCTGACAAATCAGACGGATGTTTCAGATACAGAAGAAGTCCAGATCATCAAGCAGTATCAATGGCTTAAAGGGTATAACCCGATCGTTACAGCAAGATTAAATTACAGTCAGGAGGATCTGAAGCTTCAGTTTAAGGTTTATGAAAAGAATCCAATACGAACATATAGAAACATGAATGATCCCGTGTATAAGGATAGCTGCATCGAGTTCTTTTTTCAGCCTACTCCGGATTCGGACCAGCGCTATATGAATTTCGAATTTAATGCGAATGGCGCAATTCTCTTGCAGATAGGAGCGGATCGGTATGATCGCTTCCCAATCACTATCAATCCGGCACTTTTCCACGTCCTAACCACTACGGATCAAATCAATGATAAAGGGGAAGTGTATTGGGAATTAAGCTTTTCGATCTCATGGGCTTGGGTACAATCTTATTTTTCGGATTTCCGGGCAGTGTCGGGAAAAAGGATAAGAGGAAACTTTTACAAGTGCGGCGACGATACGACCTATCCGCACTTTGGAACATGGAGCAAAGTTCATTCGAACAAACCAGAATTTCATAGCAGCTGTGATTTTGGGATTCTGTACTTAGAGTAACTGCGAAACGCAGCGTCAATGAATAACTTCCGAAGCCGCATATACGGGGTTGGAGGTTTTTTTTCGTTTTAGGGAAATTAGTCAAATAGAAACAAGATTGATATCATGCCAAATTATACATAGGTTTAGGATGTCGGCAATAGCAGAGATTTTGTTATGTTCGATTATTTTCTTGGGACACTAGTCCGGATATTTGGAGCAACCATACCCAGGTGAACTATGATTATAACGCCGAGGTACTGACTGAAGAAAAGCTGAGTGGCAACAGTATCATCCAACAATCCACGTTGTGCGCGGGGATCGAGTACTCGTGAAAAAGGACAAGACGGCCAATAAAGATTACTTATACAATGGTCATGGTGATGTGGTACAGAATGTGGATACTAGCGGAAAAACAGTAAATGAATATAGTTATGATGAATGGGGGAACATCACTGGCCAGATAGAAGGAACCTCCAACTCTTTCAAAATACACAGGTGAAGTGTATGATGCTGAAACGGGATTATATTATCTGCGGGCTAGATATTACGATCCGGGTATGGGGCGGTTTTTAAATGAGGACTCTCATTTAAGGCGTTGTCATAATAATTTCATCGGCGTGACATACTGATTTGGGCTCCAACCTGTGGCAGCATGTCGTGGTATGAATGGGAAGTGTACTAGTATCCCTGATTACTGTGACGATCAATCCAGTCACGTCTTTATGCGTTTCAAAGGTAATCGCTTTGATACCTAGGGCGGTATCCTACCGTGCTGTTACGGTGCTCATAGTAGCTTTGATCTTACGTCTGTCAGTATCCTTATCCTTGCGTTTCAGAAAGGCATAGGCTTATGGTTTGCTTGTGCTTAAGCTCGCCGATGACGATATATCGCTTCTTTAACCCTCCCGATTCAAGATTTGTAACCACTTTTTAGGACATCTACCTCCAATTTCAAACGACGCAGTTCTCGTTCATGCTCGGTTTCAACTCTGTGTGCATCTCTACGTCAATCCTCAAATGATACTTTCTCATCCAGACTCATGTATATCTAAGCTTAAACTTCTGACCTTTCTTTGTTGGCATAAAAAATGTACCCCCTAGAATTACATCGGATTTACCCAGGGGTTTTTCCAATGTCTAATTTAAGGGAGGCACTTCAAATAAAACCTGCAGAGTTTTTGGTGTGCAACAGCTTTACAAGTACGGGTTACCGCTTCACATAACGATTTATCCCCGCTGTCCAGATTTCGATCAAATGCTCAATCTTGATACGTCCTCAGTGCATTGGAAACCAACTGTTTTCGTTAATTTTCGTAAAAAATCATTGATTTATGTAGATGAATGTATAGTAAGCGCTATTTTTCCGGCATATAATAGCTTTGCGAAACAAACACAAAGAAATCCCGAAACTCTGTTTCGTTCATTCCAATGAATAAAATTTTCTGGGAATTCATCGGGAATGGACGCGATTCGCTGATGGTGAAGTGAAAATAGAAGAAACAAAAAGAAACGGAGGCTAATTATGTTAAAAAAAATCTTTACAGTTTGGTTAACGCTGGCGCTGGCTATTTTGCCGCTGGTGGGTACGAAGGTGAATGCGGCGGGTGACTACACTGCCGGCATAAGTGAGACCGGCTCCACAGGCACAATTTGGTTTCAGACCAGCTTAACGCTGAGATTCCTGGATGTACATTACACCATCACATCCAGCGGTCAAACAGGTGTTCAGCAGAATATTTCCATGCAAAAAAATACAGCCACAGGCAACTATGAATATAAAATTCCCGTTGCATTAGCTGCGAATGATGTCATTAAATATTCATTTACCTATTTTAATGAAGCAACCGGAGGAGCAACCGACACAGCACAGCTTTCTTATACCTACGGACAAGGCGGAGGAGAAAATCCGGCAACATTATCCGCTCCAACGTTCAACCCAGGTGCAGGCACTTACACCTCAGCACAGAATGTTACTATCTCTGCTGTACCAAGTGATGTCGCCATTTATTACACCACCGACGGCAGCGCACCCACCCGCCAGTCCGCACTATACACCGGAGCCATCCAAGTATCGCAAAGCCAGACCCTCAAGGCCATAGCCGTGAAAACGGGTTATTTTGACTCTCCAGCCGCGATTTCGGCATACAGCATTAATACGGGCGGAGGCCCGGATGTGCCGGTCGGAAGCAACCGCTTGACTATCCAGATTAAAAATGACAGCAAAGGCCAATACACAGATAGCCAGGTTTACTGGCAGATTGTCGGCAAATCCTATCAAACGGGAAAATTCGTTCACGTGGATGCAACCGGCAGCCTAGTCGAAATGAAACGAACGGACAATACCTATTACAAGAATAACCAAGACGGCAATAATACGAATGATTATTACACCAACTACTTCCATAAGCTGAGTGACGCAAGCTGGGTATCCATCCCGGATATCGAATCTGCAAGGCTCTATGTGAGCTATGGTGAGCCTGTATTAATCCGTACGGTTGACGCTCTGGATGGCGCCGGAAATATCGTCGGCCTTGGATATCAGGGACCGGACATCAACTCCCCAACGGACGCCAACCAGAAGGTTTATTTTGATTTTATCGAATTCAATTTGGGTCCAAACGGATTCCATGGCAACACAACAAGAGTGGATCAATTCGGGTTCCCGCTAAAAATGCAATTGATCGGACACGACGGTTACAACCGTACTGTCGGCGAAACGGAATCTCGCGCGGCCATTTACGCCGCCTACAAGAACGAGGTATCCGACAAGTTCGTTTCCTTGGCAAACTCTCCATACCGGATTCTGGCTCCGGGTAAAGGCTCATTTGGACACCCCGTGAACGGTGAAGACAATACGCACTTTTTTGATGCCTACATTAATGACATCTGGAATACTTACCGCAGCAAAGAACTGGTATTTTCCGTCCCTGTCGGTGGAGGCAATCTGGTAACCTACAGCGGGCATGTGATGCCGGGAACCGACAAGCTCGTATTCAAAAAGGATGCGAATAACGGCAATGGATTCACACCGTACCAATACTATGTGGATAAACCGACAACTCCTGACGCATTGGAAGGCAAAGGAGCCTTTGACAGAAGAAGTGCTGGCCAACCTGCGTCGATTACCGATGTTGAACTGGCGATCCAGGCCCAACTGTGCGCGGCAATCAACAGACACCTGCTGCTTTCGGTTGACCCAACAAACTGGGGAAATGAAAGTTATTTCTTTAAAACAGCACCTTCCAACGAATTTGTGAAGTTCTGGCATAACCATAGTATTGATCGGTTGGCCTACGGCTTTTGCTATGATGATGTCCGTGACTTCAGCCCATCGCTTCATACTCCAAGTCCTAAAGCAATGGTTGTCACTGTAGCCTGGTAAAAGATAAGCACCCTTTCGGGCGGTTTTCTGGATGAATGAATCCATTGATGCCAGTGGGGTGCTACCGCCCATGATACAACAGAATAATTTGTTGTCACAAATGATTATCATCCTGAAAGAACTTCAAAAGTTTAAGGCTTAAGTTAACAATAAAGAGACCCTATACGAGGTCTTTTTTTATTTAAAGAAGCATGGATATCTCAAAAAATATTGCAAAGTATGACGTGTATCATTTACGGTTCTTCCTTCATCAGCAGTATCAACAATCATTGCGGAGTGGAGTTATCATCTGTAACGCTGTTAGGGGTACGCATTCTTCAAATAATAAATATAGTTTTCACATGATTAATTACACTATTTTATTGGGTTATATAAGCGATTTCAAGAGATTATCATGAAGTCAGAGAAAAAGGAGGCAATGCAAATGGAAGCGTTAACAGCAGTGAAACCACTTAAACCACTTAAACCCCGGGGGAAATCGGATAAGTTCTGGAGGACCCTTTTTCAACAAAAGTATTTGTATTTGATGTCCATACCTTTTGTTATTTGGGTATTCGTATTTAACTATATCCCGATCTGGGGCTGGACGATGGCATTCCAGCGCTATCGGCCGGGTAAGTCTTTCATGAAGCAGGAATGGGTCGGGCTTGATAACTTCAGGGAATTATTCCATGATGAACGGTTTTACATGGCACTTAAAAACACGCTGGCTATGAGCTTTATGGGGTTATTCGCAGGATTTACAATTCCTATCCTATTTGCCCTCTTGCTTAATGAACTGCGCCGTCAAATGTTTAAACGTATTGTGCAAACCGTATCGTACCTGCCCCACTTCGTATCCTGGGTAGTCGTAGCTGGGATCATCAACAAGATGATGTCCATCGATGGCGGAATTAACGGACTACTTATGAATCTGCATATTATTGCAGAACCTATTCAGTTTTTGGCGAAAGCAGACTGGTTTTGGGGAATTGTGACAGCTTCCGATGTCTGGAAGGAGACAGGTTGGAATTCGATCATCTACTTGGCTGCAATGACGGGAATTGATCCGGAACTGTATGAAGCAGCCAGAGTAGATGGGGCGGCCCGGATTCGACAAATGTGGCATATTACGCTTCCGGGAATTCGGACAACAATCATCATTCTGCTGATTATGTCCATCGGAAACTTGATTAATATCGGTTTTGAAAAGCAGTTCCTGTTGAGCAACCCGATTGTTGCTGATAAGGCCGAAACCTTGGACCTTTATGC
Organism: Paenibacillus etheri; assembly: GCF_001012825.1. Taxonomy (GTDB): domain Bacteria; phylum Bacillota; class Bacilli; order Paenibacillales; family Paenibacillaceae; genus Paenibacillus_AQ; species Paenibacillus_AQ etheri. The sequence continues at coordinate 252,374 of NZ_LCZJ02000033.1, read as the reverse complement.
CTTGAATTACGGTTTACAGCTTGGGCGTTATTCCTTTGGTACGGCCATTAATATATTCAACTCTGTAGTTGCAGTGATCCTACTGTTTACAGCGAACACGATATTTAAAAGAACATCGAAAGAAAGCATTATGTAGGAGGGCAGGGATATGAACAGACAAAGCAGAGCTATTAACGCTTCTAGGTCCGATAAGATATTTGACATCGTTAACTGTTCCTTTATGACTTTGGCGTTTGTCATTACGCTTTACCCCTTTCTAAACGTACTGGCCATCTCATTAAATGATTCTATGGATACCGTCAAGGGAGGGATATACCTTTGGCCGAGAAAGTGGACGTGGGCAAACTACGATGCCATCTTCTCCTTCAGGGGATTGATTACCGGATTTAAAATCTCATTTCTGAGAACTTTTGTTGGTACGTTACTAGGATTGCTGAGCTCATCCATGCTCGCTTTCGTCCTGAGCCGGTCCGATTTTCAGGCAAGAAAGCTAGTTTCGACTTTTCTGGTCATGACAATGTATGTATCCGGCGGATTGATCCCGGGCTTTATCCTGGTTCGTCATCTTGGAATGATGAATTCCTTTTGGGTTTATGTACTGCCCGGTATGGTAAGCGCTTGGAATGTATTTATCATCCGATCTTTTATAGACGGACTGCCCAGTGCACTTCAGGAATCAGCCAAGCTGGACGGTGCCAATGACTTTACGATCTACTGGAGAGTGATCCTCCCTCTTTGTAAGCCTGTGTTGGCTACTGTTGCTCTCTTTTTGGCAGTAGGTCAATGGAATTCCTGGTTTGATACGTTTCTTTATAATAGCATGGCGCGCCATCTAACTACCCTGCAATACGAATTGATGAAGGTGCTGCAAAGCACGCAGATCGGTTCCAATGATATTCATGATCCGAACATGTCACAACTAATGAATAGGATTTCACCGGAATCTGTCAAAATGGCCATCACCATCGTTGTAACTGTACCCATTCTGATCGTTTACCCCTTTCTGCAAAGGTACTTTGTGAAGGGGATGACCTTAGGTGCAGTGAAGAGCTAGTTTCGGTATCAACAGGGTTACCTGTTATACATATATACAATATCTTTCAGGGGAGGCAGTACAGATGAAGGGAAAAACAGGTAAAATGATATTAACACTAATACTGGTCCTATCTTTGACAATCACAATGATCGGTTGCAGCGGCAATAACAATGAAGAAGCCAATAATTCAAACGTCAATTCCAGCAAAGGAGCAGACAAAGGAAGCAATGACAAGCAAGCTTCTGAGAAGCTTGAACCGATCACCTTCTCTTTTTTCGCAGAAGATCCAAATCCGAACTGGGTAGACATGCGGGATGATATCGGGAAAGCCATCACAGAAAAAACAGGTGTATCCCTGGATGCAGAATTTGCTGTAGGTGATCCTTCCCAAAAAGTATCGCTTATCGCAGTCAGTGGCGAGTATCCTGATTTGATCAGTGCAAAAAACGATATTAACAAAATGGTTGATGCAGATGCACTTCTTGACCTGACCGATCTGATAGAGAAGCATGCCCCTAATATCAAAAAGCTATACGGGAAATATATGAAGCGCCTACGTTACAGTGAAACAGACCATAGCATCTATGCGCTTCCGACTTATGCAGGCGTAGATGGTATCGGGTTTAGCGCAACCGGCGGTTTCGAGCTTCAGCATCGTGTCGTGAAAGAGCTTGGATACCCGAAGATCAGAACGGTTAAGGATTTCGAGAACGCTATCAAAACCTATCTCGACAAGCATCCGACCAATGAAAAAGGCGAGAAAAACATCGGTCTATCCCTGCTCGCTGAAGACTGGAGAATTTTGATTTCTGTTACAAATCCTGCATTCTTGACTACCGGTGCCCCGGACGACGGAGAATATTATATCAACCCTGAGACCTATGAGGCAATGTATCACTTCAGACGTCCTGAAGAGAAAGAATACTTCAGATGGTTGAATCATATGAACGATATCGGTCTGCTGGATCGAGAATCCTTCATACAAAAATTTGACCAATATAAAGCGAAAATCGCATCAGGCAGCGTATTGGGCTTGATCGACCAAGACTGGGAGTATGGTGATGGTGAGAGAAGCTTGAAGGCAGAGGGGAAATTCGATCATGCCTACGGTCATTATCCGGTTACCCTGAATGAACAATTCAAAGATCATTCTTTCCAGTCAACTGGCTTCATGGCAGGTTACGGTATTTCGATCTCTAAAACTTGCAAAGATCCGGTTCGTGCCATTAAATTCCTTGATTATCTCGCCTCCGAGGAAGGCCAAGTTCTTACCTACTGGGGTGTTGAGGGTATGCATTACGTTGTAGAAAACGGTGTGCGAAAAATTCCTCAAGAAATCAATGATCAAAAAATCAACGATTCCATTAATTTCTCCAAAAAAACAGGTATAGGCTTTTATAATAACATAGGTCCGCACTATGGCGACGGCGTAAAGGATTCCACTGGCAACTATATTACTACTAACTTCCCGGAACAAATTGAAGCTTCCTATAATGATGTGGAGAAGGAAGTGTTAACAGGCTACGGCATCAAAAATTGGAAGGAGTTATTCCCGGGTGAATCTGAATTCCCGGTTAAGCCTTGGGGTGTAGCATGGAACATTTCTGCTCCAGCTGACTCCAAAGTCAGTGTGCTAGCTGAGAAAATGAAGGATATTACCTGGAAGCGTATACCTGAAGCGATTCTTGCAAAACCTGAAAAATTCGACGTCATCTGGGATGTTTATATGAAAGATATCGAGAAGGCAGGCGTGAAAGAGATGGAGAAGGAATATACGAAGCTGATTCAAGCACGCGTGAAGCTTTGGAATGAATAATTAAACATTAAAATTAGCCTGTATAAAATACAGGCTCTTAAATTTAGACAGACAGAAATGATTCGCGATAAACGTTAGCTGTAAAAGTTACTAATAATGCTTTTAATAGGAGTAATGTATGCCATAATGAACCTCTTAAATAACATGAGGATACGGAACAAATTGATATTATCCTTCATCATTGCTGTATTTGTTCCGGTCATAATAGTTGGTTTCTTTTTAACGTTAGAACTGCGAAAAATGGCATTGAATAACGCCTTAGATCAGAGTGTAAAGAATGTGGAACGGTTGAAGAAACGGACGGAGGATTTATTGTATTCTCCTTCCGATGTATCTTATCGTCTGTTATTTGACCGTCAGCTGAGTAGGGTTGTCACCGCTCAATATACATCCGTATATGATGTAGTCAAAACGTATAACGACTATAAAAAATTTCAAGAATACGTGGATTTATATAAAGAAATTGAATATTTCCGTTTCTTTATCAAGAATCCTACGATGTTAAATAACTGGATTTTCAACCAGCCAACACCGGAAGTCATGCAGATGCCATGGTATGTAGATGCGATGAACGCCAGGGGACTAATTACGTGGAGTTTCATTGAGGATGTTAACACGCACAAGAAACAGTTGTGTCTGATCCGACGAATAGATTTTTTGGAAACTCATAAAACCGGAGTATTGGTAATCGCTATCAGTACAAATGAGTTGGAATCCATCGTAAGCCAGGAGCCATTCGAAACCATGATTGTAGACAGCTATAACAATATCGTGGCAGCAAATCATGAAAACCTAACTGGAAGGTCCTTGGAGGACATTCATTTGGATACTGAATTAATGGATCACGGCAAAGGAACCTACGATGCTCTTGTGGATGGTAAGAAATCAAAGATTGTTATTGAAGAGCTGATGCCAAGATCAAGTCTAAATGGAGTACGTATTATTTCCATTTATTCCGTTGAATCCATTGTTAAAGATGCCAATCGGATCAAAATGTTGGCTCTGTCCGTGATCATCGCCAGCTTGTTTGTGGCAGTTTTGCTGGTTTACTTTTTCTCCATGTTAATATCATCACGCCTATTGCGCCTAAGCAAACATATCAACAAGGTAGCTTTGGGAAATTTAACGATAACAATGCAGATTGAAGGTAAGGACGAGATTGCCCAACTTTCCCGTCAATTCAATTCGATGGTGGGCAGTATCCACGCGTTGATGTCGGAGATTCAAGAATCTAACCAGCAAAAAAGCTTGCTGCAGCAAAAGCAAACTGAAATCAAACTGAAAATGCTGGCAAGCCAAATCAACCCGCACTTTCTGTTTAATGCCCTTGAATCGATCCGGATGAGAGCGCATTTGAAGGGAGAAGCTGAAATATCCAATACCGTACAGATGCTTGGAAAAATGATGCGGAAGAACCTTGAGGTCGGCAGCAGGAGCATCCCGCTGAAAAGTGAGATTGAAATGATTCATTGTTATTTGGAAATACAAAAATTTAGGTTTGGAGACAGATTAACCTACAAGATGGATGTGGAACCTGCTGCCCTAAACGTACCAGTTCCACCGTTGATCATACAACCCTTGGTCGAAAATGCAGTCATCCACGGTTTGGAAAACAAGATGGAAGTGGGTTGTATTTTCATAAGCGTGACATGCCTTCAAGATGAACTTCAGATCGAGGTTGTTGACAACGGAATAGGCATATATGAAGAAAAGCTCGAAGTATTGCAAAGCTCCCTGGATGACGTAGAGGATGAAAAAAATAGGATTGGTTTACGAAATGTACATCAGCGTCTTGTGTTGACTTACGGCAATACATATGGGCTTCACATCGATAGCAAAAGCAATCAAGAAACGAAGGTGAGTTTTCGAATTCCGCTTGGAGGAGATAAGCATGTATAAGGTTCTGATCGTAGATGACGAGCAGTACATCCGGGAAGGATTGAAAACACTAATTCCCTGGGAAAACGCTGGTTTCCAAGTCTGTGATGCGGCTTCCAACGGAATAGACGCCATAGAGAAACACAAAACAATGCTGCCGCATCTCATGATCATTGACATCCGTATGCCAGGCATGAATGGATTGGAACTGATCGAGAGGATCCGAAAGGAGGATCCAAATGTTCATTTTCTTATATTAAGTGGATATGCGGATTTCGATAATGCTAAAAGAGCCATGACCTATACAGTGGACAGTTATATTTTGAAACCTGTGGATCAGGATGAATTATTGGATTACCTGCATCGTTTAAGGAGCGTCTTTGATGGGGAGCAAGAAGATAAACGGGAAAAGATGAAAATAGGTTTGATTCAAGCTTTGCACTCGGGCACAGTCACCCCGGAACTGGCGGAGCATGCCATCCGGTATGATCTGATGTTGAAAACCTGTCAGGTGTTGGTGATTGAGTTGTCCAGCGAGAAAAAAACAGCCGAAAAAGCACTATACCGAATGGAAGCGTTGCTCAAGAAACACTTTGAGGCTTCTGGACGTGGAGAAGTGGTTCCCATGGGTTCCTACACGGGGATTCTTTTAAATGAGGATATATTCCAGGAAGAGGATCGAAAAGCCCTATATTCGGAGCTTATTCAATTACTTGGTTCAGAGCTTGATTTCTGTGCCGCCATTGGAAGTCCAGTACATTCATTGACTGATATAGTACATTCTTATCAAAAGTGCATAGACCTTTTGGCCTTCCGCTTTTTTATGCCAGGTGAAGACTTGCTGCATACCGCTCCCGACTTTCCATCATTGGAGCAGGAGATACCGCTTGATTTGGAAGAGTTTTCCCAAACATTATTGATCGCTCTAGATGTCGGAGATATGGAAGCCGCACAGAAATGTATTATTTCAATGGGAGATGGGATGGTTCAGGCCGGGTACAGGGAGCAAGATATGAAGCTCGGATATGCGCAGATCATTTCAACGGCCATAAACAAGTTGTTACTCTCTCTACCAACAAAGCACGATGTCATACAGGATGCTCGTGGCAGAATCGTTCAGTTGTATCAGCAACAAAGTAGATTTGATCTCAACAGGTTTGCGATGCGGTTGTTATCTGATTTAAATAGACAGATTAAATCAAGTAATGGAGATACCTCATTGAAGCAGTTGATCGAGTTTATTCAGCGCAATTACCACAAGAATCTCAAACTGGAGAGCCTAGCGGATTCCTTTAATTACAACAACGCATATTTAGGTAAAATTTTCAGGAATTATACGGGAGAGCCCTTTAGGACTTATTTAGATAAAGTACGTATGGATCGTGCCAAATCCTTGTTGGAGCAGGGATATAAAGTATATAAAGTAGCAGAGTTGGTTGGTTTTCCTAACGTTGATTACTTTCATTTTAAGTTTAGAAAATATGTCGGTTGTTCTCCCTCCGATTACAGGAAAGCCCATTCTTTACAGTAGAAGCGCTTAAGGTAAAGGGGAGTGAAGGCTCGGTCTTTTGACCGGGTCGATTGTTTTTTGTAGTGTGCCTAGCGTGGAATTCAGCAGTATCATTCAAGTCCTAAACGGGTCAGGCCAGTGTTTACCCTAGCCAAGCGCGGGGTGTCCAGTGTGAGGAGGAATGAGCCTATAAATTTTATATGAAATTTAGTAGTAGAATGTTGGGTATTAAAAAGTATTTGTATATTTTATAATCAAATAGAAATGTAAGCGGTTTCCGGCTATGAAGAAACCTGCTTGAGAACGCATCTTGTGAATCTCAATCTAAATAACTATTATACTCGATTGATAATACCTCTTAGATCGGACCCTTTCCACCTCTATATGCCTATCAACTAAACTATACCGATTTGCACCTACTTCATATTTCTTCAACGTTCTATCCAACATTACCATCGGCTCTTAGTTTGGAACTTCTTTCTCCTATCTATCCATCCCTCAAGTAATTTATTTTATCTTTTTACATCATTAAATCTCTATGGATTTTTATTATGTAAGGCATCCATAAAGATACCAATTATCCGATTATCTTTAATATATAATGTGTAATTCGCTAAATGACAATGAGACACCAAGAGATACCATATAGATTAGCAAGTGATCCTTTGATGAAGGGGGTATTAAAGGGGAATTGGAAGATTGGAAGTAAGTAAATAAGTAAGTATGGAAGGTCATACAGTGGTCGTAATGACTGTTAACAGTTGAAAGGAGAGCAAGTACGGCATTCAGGTAAAGACGGGATTGCCCCTCGAAGGAGAGTAGGGGGTGGCAGCTTTTGCATCCTGACAATTGGAAATGGTCGCTTTAGTAGCTTGTGCTTGGTTACCATACACGGTTTCGACCGTCGGTCCAAATCAAGAATAAACGACTCCTGTGGACAAGGCCGGATGAGATTCTGATTGATCTGACGCCAGCTCCTTTGAAGGTTTCGGGCACTAATTTTCTCTAAGTATTCAAGAAATACTTTGCTTCCCTCCAGCGTTCGTACATCATTAGGATACTTTACCTAAAAGGTGTTTCTCACTTGGGTGATGTTTACGGATAAACACTAATCTACCAGAGATTTGGAGTCCTTATTCATTTTTAGATCAGGTTATTCTCGAAATTCATGTTCAATGAATGAAGTACTGCGATTATCAATCGGGCGTCCAAGCAGAGTAACCCACGAAAATGTGCAACAAACAATTTAAGGAGGTAGTTATATATGTTGAAAAGAATGATTGCGGTTTTTTTTGCATTTCTTATCACCTTCATGGCCGTATCCTTCGTCCCAACTGAAAAAGTAAAGGCCGAAGAAGTTAATTCGGTAGTATCCAAAAACGGCCAATTGCGAGTTTCTGGAAACCAATTAGTGAATCAGGCAGGAGAAGCGATCCAATTAAAGGGTATGAGTTCACACGGCTTGCAGTGGTTTGGACAGTTTTCGAACTACGACAGTATGAAATGGTTAAGAGACAATTGGGGAATGACCGTGTTTCGTGCTGCGATGTATACGCAAGATGGCGGATATATCAACGACCCTTCCCAAAAAAATAAAGTGAAACAAGCTGTACAAAACGCTATTGATCTTGGCATCTATGTAATCATCGACTGGCATGTGTTGGGTGAACAAGACCCGAACGTCTACAAACAACAAGCGAAGGGATTTTTTAGTGAAATGGCCTCCTTGTATAAGGATTATCCGAACGTGATTTATGAAATCTGCAATGAGCCCAATGGATCTGCCACTACGTGGAACGATAAAATTAAGCCTTATGCAGAGGAAGTCATTCCGGTTATCCGTTCCATTGCTCCGGGTAGTATTATTATCGTAGGAACCGGAACATGGAGCCAGGATGTGCAGGATGCGGCAAACAATCCGCTCTTTTACAGCAACATTATGTATACAACGCATTTCTACGCTGGTACTCATGGTCAATGGCTGAGAGATCGTATAGATTATGCGAGAAGCAAAGGTGTAGCTGTATTCATCACGGAGTGGGGAACAAGCGATGCCTCTGGAGATGGTGGTCCATTCCTTGCCGAATCTAAGGTTTGGACGGACTTTATGCAAGATAGAAAAATAAGCTGGGCGAACTGGTCGTTATGCGATAAATCGGAAGTATCCGCTGCACTGATGCCAGGCGCAAGCCCGTATGGTGGATGGTCAGATGCGCAGTTAACTGCATCCGGTAAGTTTGTCAAAGATCAAATGTATGGATCCTCGCAACCGCCAAGCGATGGCATCGTTTCAGGTAAAATCTACAAATTGGTTAACGTAGGCAGCGGTAAAGCATTGGATGTATCTGCTGCAGGTACTTCAGACGGTACGAATGTACAGATCTGGGACGATAACGGAACCGGTGCTCAGCAGTGGGTGATCACAGATGTTGGCGGCGGGCTGTACAAAGTCATTAACGTCAATAGCAATAAAGGTTTGGATGTAGCGGGTACAGCTAGTGGTTCGAATGTACAAATATGGAGCTATGGTGCCGGAGCCAATCAGAAGTGGAAAATTGTCAAGGTTGGGAGCGCTTATAAATTGATTGCCAGCCACAATGGTAAAGCTTTGGATGTAGCTTCCGCAAGCACTGATAATGGTGCGAATGTTCAAATTTGGGATGACAATGGCTCGAACGCGCAAAATTGGAATCTGTATCAATTAAACTAACTGTCAGTTATGAAAGAACTGATATAGCAGCCATTCCATATCGAATTTACAAGAAATAAGCAATAAGTATTAGAGACAATCGTTTTACATTTCAAAAACGATTGTCTCTCTTTATACATAACTGTGATTCCATGAACTGCGAACGCCACTCATGTCGAATTACACTCATCGATATCCTTGGATCGGAAGCCGATGATGTCATTAAAGAGGTCGATCTCAAGATCGAGAAGAGCAAGATCTACCGCAACCTCGACATTCTGGATGATCGGGAAAAAGAAGTAGTGGTTGGGCGGTTTGGATTGGACACGGGTGGAGAAGAGAGAACACAGCATTGCTAAGAAAATGAATAGGTATGATAGTATATTTGTGAGCGGATGTACCCTTTAAAGCAAAGGGCGGCGGCTTATTTTTGGCCTCTTTTTCGGCTGTGTTTTCATTTTTTTAATCATTAAAATATGTATCATTTGAGATGGAATTATTGTATAGACTTGGATATTTGTTTGTTATATGATTCTAGTGAATCGATGGACCTGTAATTTTTTGCCTATTTAGTCTATCGCAATCACAGGGGGGACATATGAGAAAAAGGATTTTGAGTATTGTATTAGGGGCTATAGTTCTAGTGAATTTGGTTTTTGGGAGTCAAGGAATAACCTTTGCCGCCCAAGCACAGTCAACTGACAGAATGTCCGACATTCAGAGCCATTGGGCCAGCAGCCAGATTTCTAGATGGTTAGATAAAGGTTTGATTTCAGGATATGCCGATCATACTTTCAAACCGAATACAAGCATTTCACGGGCTGAGTTTGCTGCGATAATCAATAAAGTGTTTGGTTTTACGGACCAGTCGCAGGATGTTTTTAAAGATGTGAACTCGGATAAGTGGTATTATTCCGAAATTGGAAAAGCTAAGGCAGCCGGGTATATCTCCGGGTTTGGGGACAATACGTTCCGGCCTGAGGCTGCTATAAGCAGGCAGGAAGCGACAAAAATGTTGTACATACTGTTGCAGCTGAATGGTTCTAATGATGATTCAGCAATAAAGGCGTTTAAAGATTACAGCGTAGTACCGGCTTGGAGCAAAACCTATTTAAATGAAATTGTAAGTAAAGGATACATAAATGGTTATCCGGATCGTACGTTAAGACCCCTTCAGACGATTTCGAGAGCAGAAGCTGTTGTCATACTGGATAAAGTAATGGGTACTCTTATTATGGATAAGGGAACCGTTGGCGGAACGGAATTAACAACGATATCGGGAAATGTAACGATTAACACATCAGGGATTACCTTGAAGAACACCAGAATTGAAGGAGATTTACTGTTAACTGCGGGTATTGGTGCAGGTGAAGTGGATCTCGATCAGGTGACTGTGTCAGGAAGAACGATTATAGCAGGCGGCGGGGAGAATAGTGTTCATCTGCTGGACTCCCAATTGAATAAAATGCTTGTAAATAAGCAGCCGGGGAGAGTCCGTATAGTAGCTCAGGGCAGCACCCGAATTAAGGAAACAATTGTAAAAACAGAAGCCGAACTGGAGGGAACTAATAAAGAATCGGGCTTTGACTCTATTGAACTCGATCTTTCGAAGGCAGATGGATATGTTGATTTAAGCGGTATCTTCAAGACTATAATAATAAAAAATAAAACGATAGTTAATGTTCTTGAAAAGTCTGAGATCGGTGCGCTTGAGGTAGCCAAAGAGGCAGCGGCCAGCACGGTGAATTTAGCCGATAACAGCGTACTGAGACAATTAACTTTGAATGCGGCTGCCATAGTCAAGGGAAAAGGCACGATTACAAAGACACTCATTAATGCCAGCGGTTCTACATTCGAACAGGAAATTAAAGATTATACTTTGGCCAAAGGCGTGTCAGTTGTTATGAATGGCAAAGAAATCGGCGAGGAGCTGAATAAGGCACAGCAGATTGCCCCAAGTGTACAGTTGCCAGCCTCTCCAGCTGCAGGTGGAGGAGGTAGTGGCAGCGGCGGCGGTAGTTCAAACCCGGGCCCCTCTCCTCAGCCGGAGCCACAACCTGAACCTGTTGAACTTCCGGAAGTTCTAGGAGTGTTTATGGTTGAGGATCAACTGTACGCCTGGTTTGAAGAATCTGGTAATCATAGTAAAATACAGTGGGATCTGTATAATGAAAACACTCAAAAAAGTTATGAGACAACATATAAGAATACTGCGGGAAAGATTGGGGTTTATACAGTAAAAGAAGGTGGTCTTCCTCCGGCTGAATATATTGCTGCCATTTCCAATGAAAAGTATTATGATCTTTTGCCGAGTCTCTTACTTAGCAAATCGGTTATCAATGGCTCCTATTATCCCGCCGTTTATTACACAGGTATGCTCGATATCGGCTTTAAAATCAATCAGAACGAGATTATCGTAGATTTAAATCAGTCATCTGCTGCTGATAACACTCCTTTAGCGGATGGTGATCTGATTTCCGTATACTACGGGGACTATCTGGTTCTGAAAGCAAAATGGGATGGTGCGGGCAAGAAGTGGGTGTATCAGGGCATTGTGAACATTTTACCAGCCCCGGATAATGTTTCAGCAACCCCTTCCTCCAGAACGGATATCAACATTAAGTGGGGGGCGATGCCTGTAGCAGAGTACTATCATATTCTCACAAGCAGCTCACCGGATGGACCTTATACTCCTGTTAAAGATAGTTCGGGAGCACCTATGAAGGTAACAGAAAACTTTTATATTGATAGCGGGCATTCGCCGCATACAACCGTTTACTATAAAGTGATTGCGGTGCTTAACGGCATCGGATCTGCATTTAGCGATTATGCTTCAGCCACTACGTTTGCTAATGAGCATATGCAATTAGATTTCAATGTTACTGACAGCGTTCAAGACCCAAGCAAGCCAATTATTTATGCAACAGACAAACAGAATAAGAAACTCGTTGCAGTTAACTATGAGACCCAACAGACTACTGCGGTTCCGTTGGGACTGCCTCCGGAAAGTATAACGTACGCGGATGGAAAATTGTACGTGGCTCTCCTGAAAGCGGAACATTCATCTCAAATTTTTGATGAACAACAAAAAGGGGCTGTCGCTGTTGTAGATGCGGCAACGCTTACCATTGACCATGTTTATGATATTAATCTCGATCCTTATAGCATTGCAGTAGACCGTGAAGGCTATGTGTATATTTCATCCGGTTCAGGCCAATGGACGAAAATACGGTCTTATTCTGGTGATTCTTTTACTCCCATTGGATCTTATACAATCAGTCACGCAACTCATATTCTTATGCATCCGATCATGAATAAGATATATACCGTTAATACGAATTCGATTCCAAGAGATATTGGAACATTTGTCATTAAGAACGGCGAATTCCTAAGCAACTACGATTCTCCTTATCACGGAGATTACCCAATGACGACAAAGATTAATTTATCTCCAGACGGAAAGTATCTTTTCAATGGCGCAGGAACGGTATTTTCAACCGAGTATGACAAATTTGGTGACATGAGCTTTGTATATAAAATGGATGGAATGTATGATGATATGGCATTCGATTTGAAGAACGGAAGGTTTTATACCGTTAAAGATCATCTAATCAACTCTTATGACTACAGTAATTTCAGCAAAGTTGAAACTATTCCGGTAGATGGTGTCGGCCAGCGGATTTTCGAGGGAGCCAATCAATTGCTTGCATTGACCAACTTAGAAGGTAAGACGATTCTTGAGTTTGTTGATAAACCTTCTTCGGAGGAAGTACCGCCGGTAGATGCCCCGGGGATTTATTTGGGCGGAACGGTTGTAGACGCTGTATATAGCTCTGCTGACAATAAGGTTTACGCTATTGATCAAGCGTTCAAAAATTTAATCGTAGTTGATACCGCAAGCCAATCTGTTATTCAAAAAATATCTCTGCCCTATAAACCGGCAGGACTGACATTATCAGAAGATAGAACAAAATTATATATTGTGAATAAGGATGCTAGCAATCTGGTTACTGAGTTAAGTTTAAGTGATTATTCAGTTACCCGGAGCTTGACGTATCCGAATATGGCGGATTCCCGGGACTTCTCGGATCGGCATATTTACAGTAAGTCGGGCCGTCTGTATGTGGTATTAGGTGACTGGTCTCCAACGCTGTTGATTTTTGATGAAGAGACTTTCCAGCCAAGCCCCGGCAATGCGAAAATTAATGGTATCGGGGATATGGTGTTCTCCAGTGATAACAGCAAATTCTATTACTGGAGTCAATATGGATGGGATGCCGGTTCAGCTAATTCAACCGTCTATACGTATTCCATTCATGAAGATGGCAGCTTCACCAACGTTGACCAGTCCGTTTTGGCATATCCGGAAATGGATAGAGATCCGCTTGATACGCCGGCTTTGTTAGTGGAAAATCTAGGAATGATTATTGTGAAGAACAAAGCCTTTAATAAGGATAACCTGCAAGAAGTTAAAGGGACGTTCCCGGAAACGATTTATGCTGTGGATGTAGTGAATAATACGGCGTTGGGTAAAAGAGGAGTTTATGACCTTACCACCTTCCAGAAGATCGAATCCATTGATTTAGCCGGTGCAAACAACATTTTCTATGATGATAAAGGAAACCGGTATTATATAATAGATAACTCTTTGTTTATCAATTAAATTCAAAAAATTGTAATCATTTTTTCTAAGTTTTCAGTATAATAGGCAAAAGACCGCTTTAGTCACAGAAAGCGGTCTTTTGCCTATTATAGATTTCAGATGGCGGAAATGTGTTGGTATCAAATCACCAAAATAAGCTGTGTTCCCTTCAAATAATGTTCAGTCCGTTGTTTCTGTATTCTTTTGTTTATCAGGTGAAATGCCGGGAGCTGTGACCTCTGGTTCGTCGCCCTGCATAGCACCCACGATTTCTTCCAGCTTACCTGTTGCTCCCATATCGCCAGCCAGGCTTGAATCGGGTTCGGTTATGGGATCAACACCCGGGCCACGTCCGTCAAGCGGAGCTTTGTTGTCGTCCTTCATTTGATCGTCTCCTTTCTGTGTAGTCTTTGTGTTTCTTTCCAATCCAAATCATTGAATAGCAACAATAAAGGTAACCGTCGAGCAATAGAAAATGTGATATAATGACGTCGCTGTTGTAAGGTGCATTTTTAAATATGAAAATAGGATGGACAATATGAAGGGATATATTCATAACGTCGATAAAAAACGATTGATTATTATGGTTATCGGCAATGTATTTCTAGGCATGGGAATTAGTATTTTCAAGCTGTCCGGTATGGGGAATGATCCCTTCAGCGGCATGGTAATGGCACTTGCAGAGAGCGTCGGTATAACATATGCGAATTTTCTGATCTTACTGAACCTGGTATTGTTTGTAATCGAATTCATAACAGGAAGAAAGTTTATTGGAGCCGGGACTTTCGTAAATGCAATCCTTTTGGGATATATCGCCACTTTCTTTCACGGGACTTGGCTATCTCTGTTCGGCGAACCTCAGCTGTTATGGCAACGGGTGGTCATCGTAGCGATTGGCGTGGTGGTATGCAGTTTTGGGGTATCCCTGTATCAGACATCGGCTGTGGGAGTAGCTCCCTACGACAGCTTGTCCCTGATTATGAGGGATAACTTCCCTAAAATATCTTATTTTTGGCACCGGATGTTTACGGATGCTCTTTGTGCTTTGATTTGCTTCCTGGCAGGAGGCGTTATAGGCTTAGGAACCCTAGTGTCCGCACTTGGTCTGGGACCCATCATTCATTTTTTTGATGTGAATTTTACGGAGAAGCTGCTGGCAAAAAGGCGTCCAAATTAAGAAAGGCGGGGCAGATTAATCTGCTCCGCCTTTACTGTAGTTTGAAGGTCTATTTCTAATGAGTAAATGCGCTCTTTATTTTATTGTTTTTATGAACATTTTCCGTGCCGCTATCCAAGGCGGTCTTGTAGTAGAAGCATTTATGTTCTATGACTTCCATCGTTTTTTTTAATTCTTCCATCTGCGCTTCTACGGAAGCTTTCCGCTCCAGGAACATGTCATATCTTTGCTGTAAGGTGGAATCCCCCTCAGAGCACCACTCAATGAAATGTTTTATTTCTTTAATTGGCATCCCGGATGACTTCAGGCATTCAATTACTTTTAAAGCGTCCATATCGGATTGTTTAAAAATACGTTTACCGCCGGAGGTTCTTTCTATAGAAGGGAAAAGACCTTCCTTGTCATAGTAACGCAGGGTATGTGGTGTCATGTTAAAGGATTCTGCAACTTCACTTATGGAGTATGTCTTCATCATCTATCTCCAATCTCAAATATATTTTGTACTTGACTTAGAGTTAACTTTAAGTAATAACATATGTTTTGTAAAGCTGACGTTTTAGATTTTAATATTAACAGAAGAGAGGTTTCACTATGGTAAAAGTTAATGCACGCGCTACATTCAGTCAGGAAGGTCCATTTAAGCTAACCACAATCGAACGCCGAGATCTGCAACCGCACGATGTTCTTATTGAGATTAAATACGCTGGCATTTGCCACTCGGACATTCATACTGCCCGTGGGGAGTGGGGACCGGTCAACTATCCACTCGTTCCGGGGCATGAGATCGCCGGAATTGTCAGCCAGATTGGTTCTGAAGTCACAAAATACTCAGTGGGCGACCGGGTAGGTGTAGGTTGTATGGTTGACTCCTGTGGAGAGTGCAGTAATTGCCATAAAGGTGAGGAGCAGTATTGCCTAAGTGGAAATACGGGCACCTATGGAGCTATCGACCGGTACGGGCAGTATACGCAAGGCGGCTACTCCACTCATATCGTCGTAACCGAAGATTTTGTGGTTCGGATCCCTGACAGTATTCCGCTTGATGCCGCTGCACCGCTTCTGTGTGCAGGAATCACCACCTATTCACCTCTGCGTCATTGGGGAGCAGCTCCCGGCAAAAAAGTAGCTGTAGTGGGTCTTGGTGGGCTTGGACATATGGCTGTGAAGATTGCTCATGCCATGGGAGCTGAGGTGACTGTGTTGTCACAGTCACTGAAGAAGAAGGAAGACGGATTGCAATTAGGGGCGGATCATTATTATGCCACTAGCGATCCGGAGACATTTAAACAGCTTGCCGGTTCGTTCGACCTAATCGTAAATACTGTAAGCGCGCAGATTAATATCGATGCCTATCTTTCGCTCCTGGCGCTGGATGGTACATTAGTCAATGTCGGTGCGCCCGCTGATCCATTGGCAGTTAACGTATTCTCGCTGATCGGCCACCGCCGCTCGTTTGCCGGATCGATGATTGGCGGAATCCGTGAAACGCAGGAAATGCTTAATTTCTGCGCTGAACATAATATTGCATCTGAAATCGAGGTCATTTCTGCTGACCGGATTGATGAAGCCTGGGAGCGTGTGCTTGCTTCTGATGTCCGTTACCGGTTTGTAATTGATTGCAGCAGCGTTTGATGGGAAATGTTAATTATCTGTCAATCCTTGTAACGCTTGTCTATATGGTGTTGGGTCTGCTTTTCTCCACACAGCTGGTACGATTCATGGGTGGAGAAGGGGAAACTCTGGCTCTTGGAGACAGCTATTTTAGAATTACGGTAATCGGTTCATTTTTCTGGATTTATGGATTGGCTGCCAACATGATTGTGCGTGCCGAAGGGAAAATGAAATCGGCAGCCGTGGTAATGGGCATTGGACTGGCAGTTGATGTTTTGTCCAATTATATTCTGGTAGCCTGGCTCAATTTTGGAGTAGAGGGTGCTGCCTGGGCTACAAATATCGGGATGCTGGTCTATACCTTGCTGGGATGGATTTATTTTGGCAAAGGATTTGCCTCATTCCGAACGAATGTCTTCGCAATTTATCGGGATGCGAGCACAATCAAATCCATAGTTGGACTGGGAATGTCCGCTTTCATTATGAACTTTATGAATCTGGTACAGGCTGTTATAGTATTCAATACACTGTCGAGATACGGGACTACAGCAGATATTGCATTTTATGGTGTGGTTTTTCGTGTATTCACCTTCCTGTTGACACCGATATTCGGATTAATGCGCGCCTTGCAGCCGGTCATTGGCATTAATTTTGGAGCAGAACAGTATGAGCGCGCCATCAAAGCTTATAAAATATTCACACTCGTCTCCATGCTGCTAACTCTGCCTTTCTGGATAATTTCCATGATCTCTCCGGCTTCCATTCTGGGACTGATGCTGCCGGATCAAATCTTTAAGACCAGCGAAATGTTATATTTCCGGTTGAACATGGCGGTTCTGCCGTTATTGTCGCTCATTTTTATGGCCATGACCTTTTTCCCTGCGATTAATAAAGGGAAACCGGCGGCCGTTATCGGTATTACCCGACAACTTGTTTTTTATGTGCCGGTGATGCTTATTTTGCCAAGATGGTTAGGAGTCTCTGGAGTATATTGGGGTTCGCTTGTGATTGATTCTGTGGTTGTTGTGTGGACGGTAATCCTGGTAACTAAGGAATTCACCAGACTCAGAGCTAAGTCTAAGCCAGTCAGGACTTACAATATGTAAAGATAAGATGCTGGAGTTCACAGCCGAAGGATGGACGATCTGACAGATATATCCAAAAAAAGAGCCTTGGCACTATAAAGGCTCTTTTTTGTGCTAAAGGTTGACATTATAAATAAAAAGAAAGTATGATGTTTTAAATCGTAATAATTACGAATAAATGTTGGCTATAATCGAGTTGAGTAATAATGGATTCGTTCACTTTAAATAGGCTGAAGGTCATGGGAACTGATTTGCTCAATTCCGCTGGAACAAATGATAAGTGGAAGGTCTATTGACTAAATAATTTGTTAAAGGAGCTTCAATAATTAATGAATAAAAGCAGCACCAATCAACGTCTACCCAGAGCAAAAGGAATCGATATGGGTACCTATTATACACCCAAAGAATGTGCCAAAAAGGTTAGACATCTCGTTCTGCCCGATATGAATCGAAAGATTGTCGAAGAATTCATTACAATCCTAGGAATGAGGGGAATATTTGAAGAGCATCGAGTTCCAATTCCAAATAAAGTGGTTATGTATGGTCCACCGGGCACAGGGAAAACACTTACGGCATTTTATATGGCTCAAATGCTGGAGCTTCCACTTATCCTAGTTCGACTAGATGGAATTATTCACAGCCATTTGGGTGAGACTGGAAGTAATATTCGAAAAATATTCGAGTATGCCAAAGCATCTCCTTGTGTTCTTTTCCTGGATGAGTTTGATGCCATTGCAAGAACACGGGAGAGTAATGACGAGGTTAAAGAAATGGCTCGTGCGGTGAATACACTACTGCGATGTCTCGATGATTTTGGTGATAATAGCATTTTTGTAGCAGCGACGAACCTGGAAAATGAACTGGATAGAGCTATTTGGAGAAGGTTTGATACAAAAATGATTTATTCTAACCCTGATGAATCAAGTAGGCGTCAATATGTCGAACTGTTAATCAATGATTTTGAAAGAGAAGCTGGGTTGATGGAGGAGGCATGCGAGCATCTTTCCGGTTGCAGTTTTGCTGATATTGAACAAATTGTTCTAAAAGCGAAACGTAAGGCGATCATAGAGCATTGTCCGCTAAAAAGAGAGCATCTTGTTCTTTCTTATGAAGAATACAATCCTTCCATATACTAATTGTGGGCGATTATAAATACAGGGACATTGTAATAAGAACAATTTAATGAAAATAAAGAACCCAAGCGATTGAATTCTTAATTGCTTGGGTTCTTTACTTCATTTAATGAATCAACTGATATTAGGTGTAGAGTCTCTTATGATGAGTTTGGTATAAATATGAGAAACCTGATAGGGTTGCTTTGGATCATTAATTCGGGAAAGTAGCATTTCGGCTGCTTTGACACCCATCTCATTACTATAAATATGAACCGTAGTGAGATGGGGTTCTACAATGCTTGATTCAGGGCCGTTATCAAAACCACAAATGACGATGTCGTTAGGAATGGAAAGCACATTTTTGAGTGATTTCATAAAGGTAACCGCAATATAATCGTTAGCACACACGAAAGCAGAAGGGAGCTCATTTATTTGACTTAGTCTAGTATCTGCCCACTCCGGATTGGAGGAAAATAGTCGATCGTCATCGAGAATGCATTGAGAGAGATCTAGCTGAATCCCGGATTCTATCAGTGCACGGTTAAAACCCACCCATCTTTCATTAAAACTCCTACAGTGATTATAGTCCCCGATGAACCCCAGTGATTTGTAACCGCCATCAATTAACTTTTTTGTAAGTTGGTACGTGCTGTGTTCGTTCTCCATGAGAAGTACATCTGCTTGGAATTCAGGATAACAGACATCTGCAGAGCAGTCGATGAAAATAGTTGGAATGCCTAGACTTGTAATCAGCTTACTATATTCCGAATTGAACAACTCAATACAAATAATTCCGTCTACATTGGAGACATCAAAATTATTTGGAAGAGACAGGGACTCCTGATCAATGTCTCTTATAATGTGCATGGATAAATTATATCCTTCCGCGCTGATTCGTTTCTCCATGCCACTGATCAGTTTCGATCCAAAGTGGGAAGTGTTAGGTAAGTTTTCTGTTAATAAAGCGATGTTTCCAGAGTTTCTTGATTGAACACTCTCGGTGTCCATAAAAGCAAACTGTTTATATTTTAACTCTATCGCTTTCTTTATAACCTTGTTTCTGGTTTCATCAGGTATACCATTCGTTCCATTTAAGGCTTTGGAAGCTGTATTTCTGGAGATTCCTAAAGCATCCGCGATGTCTTGTATGGTTACTTTTTCTCTGGCCATCTATGTAATTCACCTCTATATTCTAGTTCTTAATATTCGCACAAATAGTATACTATTTGCCATTATTCCAACTCTCTTTAATGTATATTAGTTTGCTAAAAATAGCAACATGATATTTACAAATGCGCAATTTAGTTTACATTTTATTAGGTCACTATTGTGCAAAAAAATCGCTATGTTTTCATTTTACTGAGAAAATGATGAGATTAAAGTATATGATCTTATTTAAATTGGCTGTATTTGTAATTATGTAAAATTATATACGCCGTTTATGAACAAAATATTTTGTCATATGCACATAAATATTTTACAAAATGTATTGACGAACGATAAAGTGTTTGGTAAATTGTAAAAGCAGCAGGACATAGGTGAGAATGAAAGCCCTTACTGCATCAAGATGTAAACATTGATAAGAACGGAGGTAAAGGCATTGCATAACCCAATAGAAGCCGAACACGGAATAACGGTGACGAGACATAAGAGCTCCTTACTAGACTATCTAAAGAAGCACTACTTTCTTTATATTTTGCTCGCACCAGCTGTGATTCTGACCCTTATTTTTAAATACGGGCCTATGTATGGTGCGATTATCGCCTTTAAAGATTTCAGCCCAATCAAAGGGATTATGGGGAGTGAATGGGTTGGTTTGTACAACTTCGAGAAATTTCTTTCATCCCCCAATTTCGAAGTTATCTTTATGAATACGCTTAAATTAAGTTTCTTCGGATTAATTCTGAGTTTTCCAATTCCAATCCTGCTTGCCTTGATGTTGAATCAAATTCGCCGTGCAGGCGTCAAAAAGAACATTCAATTGTTCTTGTATGCCCCTAACTTTATTTCTGTGGTCGTTGTGGTCGGGATGTTGTTTATCTTCTTGTCCCCAACGGGACCGATTAACCAGTTTTTCACCTGGCTTACAGGTGAACCAATCATGTTCATGTCTCGTCCCGAGTACTTTCGTTCGATCTACATCCTATCCGATATTTGGACCGGAGCCGGTTGGGCATCCATTATTTATGTAGCAGCGCTTGCGAATGTCGATCCTGAGTTACATAATGCAGCCAATCTCGACGGTGCTAATCTTCTACAAAGAATACGCCATATCGATCTGCCAACCATTCGTCCAATTATGGCTATCGTATTTATCCTTGCAGCCGGTGGGATTATGTCAATTGGTTTCGAGAAAGCCTACCTCATGCAAACGGCGATGAACTTGCCAACCTCAGAAATCATTCCGACTTATGTTTATAAAATTGGTTTGCAGTCGGGCGATTATGCCTATTCAGCCGCAGTAGGATTGTTTAACTCTATCATCAACATCGTCTTGCTCCTCACAGTTAACTTCACCGTGAAGAAACTGAATGAGGGTGAAGGTCTTTACTAAGAAAGGAGCAACAAGCTATGCCCATTAAACATTCCGGATTAGATCGCTTTATCGTCGTGCTGAACGCGATCTTCCTGACACTGGCCGTACTTATCATCGTACTTCCTTTGATTTATGTAGTGATTGCCTCTTTTATGGATCCGTCTGTGCTGCTCAGTAAAGGATTATCATTCAACCTTTCGGACTGGTCATTAGAAGGGTATAAAAAAATTCTTTCTAATCCGGCCATGATCCGAGGTTTTGGAAACTCTGTTTTATACTCTGTTTCATTTGCTATGATTACCGTTCTCGTCTCAATCTGTGCGGGGTACGCACTGTCTGATGACAGGCTCAAAGGAAAAGGATTCTTCATGACTTTGTTTATTATCACCATGTTCTTTGGCGGTGGGCTTATACCTACATATCTGCTCGTTAAGAACCTGGGTCTGCTTGATACAGTATGGGCGGTGATCATTCCAGGGGCAGTCAATGTTTGGAACATCATTCTCTCTAGAACTTTCTTCAAAGGAGTTCCGAATGAAATGAAGGAAGCCGCTAATGTAGACGGAGCCTCGGAGATGCGAATCTTCTTCAGTGTCGTATTACCGCTCTCCAAACCGATTGTTTTCGTGCTCGCTCTTTATGCTTTTGTGGGCCAGTGGAATTCCTACTTTGACGCGATGATCTATTTAGATCATTCGAATCTTCATCCACTGCAGCTCGTGTTGCGTTCCATCTTGATCCAGAATCAGGTAGATCCGGGCATGATCAGCGATCAACTCGCCATGGCGGAAATGAAGCGATTGTCTGAAATCATCAAGTACGCTGCCATCGTTGTTTCCAGTTTGCCACTTATTGTTATGTACCCGTTCTTCCAGAAGTACTTTGAAAAAGGTGTTATGGTCGGTTCCCTTAAGTAGGAAACAGGCTGCACATAGATAAAGATTAATTCATTCATATCTAATTTGGAGGTCATAACCTATGAAAAGAATTAAGAAATCAAGAGTATCAACGAAAGTAGCTTCTGCATCTGTACTTGCTTCGTTTATGTTCCTTACTGCATGCGGTAGTGGAGGAGGAGGAAGTGCAGCTAGTAAAGAACAGGACGCCAGCGGTAAAGTAACTTTGAGCTTTATTACGCAAAGCTCTCCACTTGCACCAGCTGATCCAAATGAAAAACTGATTAATAAGCGTCTTGAAGAAAAGACGAATGTTCATATTAATTGGAAGAATTTCACGAAAGACGTATTTGTTGAAAAAAGAAACTTGGCTGTGGCAAGTGGTGATCTTCCTGATGCAATTTTTAATGCGGACTATAGCGACTATGAGCTGCTCAAACTTGCTAAAGACGGTGCCATCGTTACGCTGAATGATCTTATCGAGAACCATATGCCAAACTTTAAAAAGGTACTGGAAGAAGCACCAGAATATAAGAGTATGATTACGGCACCAGACGGCAACATTTATGCCTTTCCATGGATTGAAGAGCTGGGTAGCGGTAAAGAAAGAATCCAAGCGGTAGATAGTATGCCTTGGATTAATGTGGAATGGCTTAAGAAGCTTGGCCTTGATATGCCTAAAACAACAGAAGAATTAAAAGAAGTATTAATTGCATTCAAGACAAAAGATCCAAATGGCAATGGTAAGGCTGACGAAATTCCATTGTCCTTTATTAACAAGCCGGGAGCAGAAGATCTGGCATTCCTATTTGCTTCGTTCGGATTGGGTGAGAATCCTGACCACGCGGTTGTGAGCAATGATGGGAAGGTAATATTTACGGCGGCACAAGATGACTACAAAGAAGCAGTTTCTTTTATTAACGAGCTGTATAAAGAAGGACTCATTGATATTGAAGCCTATACACAGGACTGGAGTACTTACCTTGCAAAAGGGAAGGATCAGAGATACGGACTTTACTTCTCATGGGATAAGGCCAACATTACTGGAGCTAATGATACTTACGATGTTATGCCTCCACTTGCTGGACCCGATGGTGAAGTTAACGTAACTAGAACGAACGCGCTTGGTTTGGGAAGAGGCAAAATGGTTGTCACAAGCGCCAATAAGAACTTAGAAACGACAGCGAAATGGGTTGATCAACTCTTCGATCCGATTCAATCTGTACAGAACAACTGGGGGACATATGGAGATGATAAACAGCAGAATATTTTCGAATTTGATAAAGAAAAAGAAATGCTGAAACATTTGCCACTGGAGGGTGCAGCTCCTGTAGAACTACGTGAGAAAACAAGTGTCGGTGGGCCATTAGCTATCCTTGATTCCTATTATGGGAAATACACAACCATGCCGGATGATGCCAAAGGCAGAATGGATATTATCAAGAACATCATGGCGCCAAATATGAAAGCAGAAAACGTAATGCCGAGTGTATTCCATTCCATTCAAGAGCTTGATCGCCTTACGACAATTGAAACGGATCTTTTTGCCTATGTACTTAGAATGCGCACTGAATGGTATCAAAACGGTAAAGTCGAAGCGCAGTGGCATGAATATCTGAAAGAATTGGACCGTCTGGGCTTGAAAGAATGGCTTGAAATTAAACAAGGCGGCTATGACAGAGCAACCAAATAATAAACTATTAAATTAATATTGTGCGGTGAAGGCCGTGTTCAAGAGTAAAGGAGAAAACAATAATGTCTACGATTGCGAAACAAAATTACCGAGGATTGTATCATTTTTCACCTAAAGAAAAGTGGATGAACGATCCAAACGGAATGGTTTATTTTGAGGGCGAATATCATTTGTTCTTTCAGCACCATCCAGGTGGAATGACCATGGGAGCTATGCATTGGGGCCATGCGGTTAGCAAGGATCTTGTTACATGGGAGGAACTGCCTATCGCTCTCGCTCCAGATGAATTAGGGATGATTTTTTCCGGCAGTGCCGCAGTCGACTGGAATAATACGACTGGATTTTTTAAAGATAAACCAGGACTAGTAGCTATCTTTACACACCATCTAGATATGCCAGAAGGCAAGCCAGCCATTCAGCGTCAAAGCTTGGCCTATAGTAAAGATAACGGAAGAACCTGGACGAAATATGAAGGAAACCCGGTACTTGAACATGATACATTCATTGATTTCCGTGACCCCAAAGTATTTTGGAATAAAGATACTAATAAGTGGGTGATGATTGTAGCTTGTGGCCAAACGGTATGTCTATATCATTCTCCTGATCTGATGAACTGGACATTTGCCAGTGAATTCGGAGAAGGAATCGGTTCTCATGACGGGGTATGGGAATGCCCGGACTTGTTCCCGCTGGCCATTGATGGTGATCCTTCGAACACGAAATGGGTGATGCTAGTGAGCATCGGTGCGGATCCCGCTTTTGTGGAAGGGTCAAGAACACAGTATTTTACAGGGGATTTTGATGGTGAAGTGTTCACGCCAGATGAAGATTCGATAAAAGTTCGCTGGCTTGATTATGGAAGGGATAATTATGCAGGTGTAAGCTGGTCCGATATACCGGCTGAAGATGGAAGACGACTATTTATCGGCTGGATGAGCAACTGGATGTATGCTAACAAGACCCCTGCAGAAGAATTCCGCGGCGAGATGACAATTGCAAGAGAACTTCAACTCGAATCAAGACAAGGGGAGATTTTTCTTGTGCAGAAGCCGGTGCAAGAGTTGGAATCTGCTCGTGTACAAGTCCTTTCTGTGAAAGAGGCAACGGTGCAAGAAATCAATACTCTTCTTAAGGAAATTCACTTGGAATCTTATGAGATTATAGCTGAGTTCACTCGGGGTAAATCTGTAGGCTTCAAAGTAAGAGTTGGTTCGGATGAACAAACAGTGATCGGTATCAACGGTGAGACAGAGGAACTTTATGTAGACCGGAAGGCTTCGGGTCAGCATGATTTCCACGAACATTTCTTAGGATCCCATTCAGCCACACTGGAAGCACTTGGTGAGTCAAATGATCTCCGTATTTATGTGGATCGCTCTTCCGTTGAGGTGTTCAGTAATAGAGGTCAGGCAGTGATTTCGGATCTTATATTCCCTGGACTAGAATCTAAAGGTATTGCTGTGTTTGGAGAGAATGAGAATGACTTGCTGATTTCCCTGGATATCTATGAGCTTACTCCCTCTGCTGAGCAAGACAAGAATTAGTCACCGAGAGGAGTCATGTATATGCGTATAGGAGCGATTGAAGCTGGCGGGACGAAGTTTATATGTGGCATTGGGAATAAAAATGGGATAATTGAAGATCAAATTAGTTTCCCAACAGAACATCCTGAGTTGACGTTGCCCAAAGTTATACAATATTTTCAAGGCAAGCAAGTAGAAGCTATCGGAATTGGATCGTTCGGTCCGATCGATATACGCCTAGATAGCCCAACATATGGTTACGTTACTACAACACCAAAGCCAGGGTGGGGAAATTACGATATGCTGGGCACTTTGAAAAGAAACTTTTCGGTTCCCTTTGGCTGGGACACGGACGTCAATGCAGCGGCATTTGGTGAAGCCAAATGGGGCGCTGCCCAAGGGTTATCCAGCTGTTTGTATTATACAGTTGGCACGGGTGTTGGTGTAGGAGTGTATTCAGAAGGCAAACTCATTCATGGTCTTGTCCATCCTGAAGGTGGTCATGTTCTTACGAGACGCCATCCTGAAGATGTATTCCCAGGGGGATGTCCCTATCATGGGGACTGCCTAGAAGGGATGGCGGCAGGTCCTGCTATTGAAGCAAGGTGGGGGAAGAAGGGACATGAGCTTCCTATAGATCACATGGCATGGGAAATGGAAGCATTTTATATTGCGCAGTCGATAACAGGTGCTATATTGCTTAACTCTCCTCAGAAAATCATTTTGGGTGGTGGTGTTATGCAGCAGTCGCAATTGTTTCCACTTATTCGGCAGGCCGTGCTTCAGAACCTGAATGGTTATGTCAGCTCAAGTACTATTTTAGAACACATAGATGAATATATCGTTCCACCAGGTCTAGGCCAACAGGCGGGATTATGCGGTGCTCTGGCGCTTGGACTCACAGCACGGGAAAGTCAGATTTCTGCTTAATTGTAAAAGAATATAGAGATTCTTGTTTTTCAATATTAATGATAGAAGAAGAGGGAACCGTAAGTATTACCTCTGTTCATCATAAAAAAGCGCTGGAAGTATCGGCGGATGGAACGACACTGTCTCTAAGCGAGCTTGATCCTACTCTTGATCGACAAAAGTGGGTAATTACGACTTAAAATGAGGAAGATAGAAGTAATGGAAGAGCTGCTAAGATTGGCGGCTCTTCTTCTTTATTTACCACACAAATAAGCAACATCCCAAACTATTCCGTAATTTGGTGAAATATAGTGACTTACTGTTTTTTTAAAGCAGGAAAATATACATTTATATTGAATACAAAACAACAAAGAAGGAGGATCAAAATGTCATATAGTGAAAATGAATTGCGTTCGTCATTAACCCTAGCTGTTCCAATTATCCTAAACAGGCATTTTCATTCTATGAATATGAAAAAAAGTATTGAATCCGCCTGGTTTGTTGAGACGCATAATGAATTGTTAGATTCAACATTCAGTACGATATTAATGAGTATGGTAGAAGCACTGTTCTTGGATTCATTTGATTACGACCAATACCTAAACTTACTAGAAAAAGAGGGCTTTGAGCAAGGGATTTATACTGCAGTAATATTCGCAGATCATTTTGATATCTTACTGGAAATGAGCAAGGATTTAAACTTAATCGCTCAGAATGTTATGTTTAAGATCATTGAAGAGATAGAAGATGATTCTACGATTCGATTGATTTTATATAATCGTTTAATGGAATGCAACTGGACACGTTTTGCTGGCTTTGCACAGGGTTATTTATCTAATAAAAACCAACAGATTGACAAGTTACATGAACAAAAAATTGCTGTTATGGGACAAATGGCAGCAGGTATGGCACATGAAATACGGAACCCGCTTGCTTCGATTAAAGGATTTGCTCAGCTTGTAAATAACAGGCTATATGAACCGCAGATCAAGGCGGATGAATTGCGTGCTTATTTGGATATAACCATCAAAGAAATTGATGCTCTGAATGGATTAGTAACGGACTTCCTGGTGCTGGCTCGAAAAGGTGATAGTGCGAAGAATAACGGCGTAGTATTTAACATTATCGAGGTTATACATAGAGTTAATAACATCGTAAATCAACTCATACTTAGTGATGATATTATTCTTTCTGTGGAGTATTCTCTAGAGAAAGTACTAACGTATGGAAACGCCTCTCAACTAGAGCAGGTAATCCTGAATATTTTAAAAAATAGTATTGATTCATTCACAGCGTTTAGAGGCAGAATAGACATTACAGTTAGCACCGCTGCTGAGACTAACGAAATTATACTTATTTTTAAAGACAATGGAGAAGGAATTCCACAGGATAAATTAAATCGAATATTTGACCCTTTCTTTACAACCAAGCAAAAAGGGACAGGAATTGGATTGTCAATTTGTAAACAATTAATAGAAATGTATGGGGGACAAATTAAGGTGCATTCAGAAGTTCAGGTAGGTACTAGCGTGATGGTTAGTTTGCCTTGGGTAAATGATTATCACATTTGAGCTTACGAGCAATTTAAAGGAAGGATGATAAATGAATGACGAAATTTGAGTGGAAAAAGCATGACAAAGCACTCTATGTACCAGGTCAGAAGCCCGTTCTGATCGAAGTACCGGAAATGCAGTATTTTACGATTCAAGGTAAGGGAGACCCGAACGGTGAGGCGTTTCAAGAACATGTAGAGGTACTCTATGCACTGTCTTACGCGATTCGGATGATGCCGAAGCAGGGGGTTACACCAGAAGGATATTTTGAATATACGGTGTTTCCCTTAGAGGGATGTTGGGACTTAGCTGAAGAGGGAAGAAAGCTGGATTACTTGGATAAGGATCATTTGATTTATACATTGATGATTCGGCAGCCGGACTTCGTTACAGAGGATCTGTTTCAGTGGGCAAAAGAGCAGGTTCAACGTAAGAAAAGGCATCTCAATGTGGAGTCTGCTCGGTTGGACAAGATCATAGAGGGTTCGTGTGTGCAAGTGATGCATCTTGGTAGTTATGATAATGAACCGGAGACATTTACAATGATGGAGGAATATTGCGCGGATCATCAGCTTCGGAGAGCCGAGAAAACACATAAAGAAATTTATTTAACGGATGCCCGAAAAACATTGCCAGAAAAACTGAAGACGGTTCTGCGATTTAAGGTGGAAAGAGATATATAAACTGATGATCACGCCAGTAAATCCTCCGACAATGTTCAATGGATATATGATGAAAAGCTAGTACAGCAAAAATAAACAAGCCTGGCACAGAAGCTCATCAGGCTTGTTTACTATTTTTCATGCTGAAAAGGATGCCCCAAGCGATACGCAGTATCGCTGCTTCGGAAGAATACGCCTGCCTTAGAGGGCGGCAAAGCCGGTTCTACTTTTCACTAAGTTGTATCCCTTTTTCTTTTACAAACTTCTCCAGAACTCTAAAATCCTCGGTAACCTTTTTAAATGGTAAAGATCCCAGTACCTTATCCCGGTAATCCTTTTTGGCTGCAACGGACAGACGGGAATCAAGTATGCTGAGTACACCAAGGTCAGTTTCACTACGGATCAGTCGCCCGGTTCCTTGTCTTAACCGAAGCAGCATGTCCGGTACAAAAACGTCTTTTAAGGGATCCTTCGCCAAAGATGCCTTATATTCATAGACAGGATCGGAAGGAACAGGGAAAGGCAGACGGAAAATAATTAACTGCGACAAATCGGACCCTTCGATATTCACGCCTTCCCAGAATACACCGGTACTAAGAAGGACACCTTTACTCCCTCGGAATTCAGCGATCACCCCGTCCTGAGACGATCCTTCTCTTTGAACATGCACCGCCCATGCAAGCTTTTCGGATTTCAGCTTATTATGAATGTACTTCATATCTTCCTTAGCTGAAAAAAGGACCAATGTCCGACCGTCCGTTAAATTACAGAGCCTCAGCATTTCCTTGTATGCCGCTTCAAGATAACCTACCTTGTTCTGATGGTTGTAGTATGGGATGTCCTTGGCAATATACATCATGGTGTGGTTGTCATAATCAAACAGCGAAGCCTGGCGCTCCATATAATCTCCCCAGTAACCGAGGGACTCTGTCAGATATGCATATTGTTCCTCTAATGTTTCAGCGCTTTGGCACATGGTTGCTGACGTTAAAATAACAGATGTCTTACCGTTAAATAAGCTATATCTCAGAAACTGGCTTATGCCTTTAGGACAGATACTAATGGTAGCCTCACGCTGGGTATTGCTTGCCCAGATCAGATAGTTATCCTCCACTCCGGCGAGTACATCAAACAGATCTATAAGTCCGTTTATGGCTTCAAAAATGTTGTCGATCTCCCGCTCGTGCTTGGAAGTTAAGACGGATAAGCTGAGATTAAACTCTTTCAAAACCTGGGCCCCTCGCTTTAACGGAATCCCTGTGATCTCCGACACTTTTATCCGGTCATTATCCTGCTTGGCTGTTTGCAGCAAATCTGCCTCTACCTGTTTGAAAATATGACCAACGCATCTTTTTAAAAATTTGAATTGTGGCATTAGGTCCGTATCTGCGGATTGCTTGAAGAGAATCTGTAAGGTGTCATCCAGCATACGGCAGGTTCTCCGGTATGTAAACTCGAGCGTTCTAGCATCTCTAACCTTTGCTTCCAGATTATGAGCTTCATCAATTACGATCAGAGCTGGCCGTTCAGTGATTAATCCCTTCGTTCCTTCTTTTTTCTTGATCAAATCACGGATGAGCAGGTCCTGGTTGACGATAATAAAATCCATGTCGCTGGCGTTAGCGTTAATCTTAGCTCTCATCTCATAAAACGAACATGTACTTTTATAATGACAACGTTCAAATTTGCAATCATTCACACAAACGTTCGACCACACTGCATCACTAACCCCGCCCTTAATATCTGCCCGCTCATCAACGTCATAATTCACAATACGCTGGGCAATTGTAGATAGAGGGGAGCTTAAATCATCAGGCTGTAACAAATCTGCTGCTCTGTACCGGCAAGCATATTGCCCCATGCCCTTTCCTACTACGGAGCGAACCGATGTAAATCCGAGCCGGCTTCCGATGAATCTCAGATCTTTATGTATCTGTTCTGAAAGTTGTATGGAGGATGTTGCAATAATGATCGGTTGCCTTGCGATTTGGTTTATGAGCAGGCTGGGAATGAGGTATGCAAAGGACTTGCCGATGCCGACTCCAGCTTCAATCATTGCGTTTCGGCCATTAATATAAGCATCAGCGATATCCAGAGACATATCCTGCTGACCGATCCGCTCTTTAAGTCCAATCCTGGGAAATCTATCATACATCCGAAAGATGGCATTGACTAAAGAGGGCTCGATGTCCTTTTTTAGCTCCTGCTTCTGTAATTTATAGAGATCACTTAACCAGCTAATAAGGACCGCCCCTTTTCATTATCAATTTTCTTCCAGTCCCAGTTTTTTGGGTGAGGTTGTAATTATCGTAGATGAAGCGCTAACAGTCAAGTGTCGGAATATAAAATAATGATTTTAACCCTAGTTCTTCCAATCATTAGGGATAGGAAGTGTGTAGGATCACAAAGCATTTATTGGATACGTTTATACTCAATATATCAATTAAATTTGAAATATAAATGACATAAGAATTTGGAGGCTACGGGCATGGATCATTTTACTTTTACAGATATGAAAAAAATAAAAAGAGAAAATTTGGGTGATGCTGTACCCTTAGAGCTTTTCAGAACGATTAGACTTATTGGATTATATCAAGCGTTACCCATGAAAGGTAAGGGTACAACGTTGACCATAGGAAGAAAAATAGGGGAAGAGTTTGGTGTTACCTCGGTTAATGAACTCTTCCGGTTATTCGAACAATTGAAGATAGGGATCCCTGTAATAACCCATGAAGATGACAAGGGGATGTCGATAGCAGTACATGATTGTTTCTGCGAAGGTTTACCTGTTATGGAAGGGAAAATGGTATGTGACCTGGAGGGGGCCATAATCGAAGGAGCACTTACCAAAATACGTGGGAAACGAGTTTCCGTCCGGGAAGTGAAGTGTAATGTTCATGGGGATGAATGTTGTGAATACATAGTCAAATATTAAAAAATTCGTGATATTTATAATACGGCTGCTTTAGTCAGATCTGTAAACGACAGAAGAACAGCGATTCTCCAAAGATGGAGAATCGCTGTTTTGTCTTTTCAGTCAATTGTTGATCAAGAAGCTGATTTAGGCGTAAACGCTCTACGTACAACCTTTGTCAATTCCATTAGGATAACGGCACCGAGTGCCAGACCGCTTGCAACCAGCCAATCGGACATTCCGAACGAAGCCGGAATCGAGAAGATTTCTCTAACTCCTGGCAGAACCGCAATGCCATAAAAGGCAAAGCAGACGAGAACGGCTCCGATGACGTATTTGTTGCTGAAAAAGCCAGCTTCAATAGCTGTTTGACTGTTCGAGCGAGCAGCAAAGGTCTGAAGTGTACGAGACAGGATTAGGGTTGTGAATGCCATGGCCACGCCCATATCAGGGGAATGCTGGAGTCCAATATACAGGGATATAATTACGGCTATACCTATAAGTAGACCACGGGTAATAATAGCCTGCATCATTCCTCCGGCAAATATACCTTCCTTGAGTTCTCTTGGATTTCTGCTCATCACATTAGGTTCAGGTTTCTCCATACCAAGAGCAATGGCTGGGAGAGAATCATTCGCCAAATTGATAAATAGAAGCTGAATCGCCGTGAATGGATTAATCCAGTCGAAGATCAGAGCAAAGAGAATAGCGATAATGGCACCCAGATTGCCAGAAAATAAATAGGCGATCGCTTTTTTGATATTGTCGAATACCGTTCTGCCCACAGATACAGCATTCACAATCGATACAAAATTATCATCGGTCAAAATCATGGCAGCCGCATCTTTAGCAACGTCGGTTCCACTGCCCATAGCGACGCCGATATCTGCTTGCTTCAAGGCAGGTGCGTCATTTACGCCATCACCTGTCATGGCTGTGATTTTGCCTTTTCTCTGCCACGCACGGACAATTCTGATCTTATTCTCCGGGGAGACTCGGGCGTACACACCAATTTGCTCAAGTTTATTATCCAGTTCTTCGTCGGACATGGCATCAAGCTCTTGACCGGTTACTGCAATTTCTTTTTCGGTCATCAGGCCGATATCGCGTCCGATCGCTTGTGCGGTTGTCTTATGATCACCAGTAATCATGATGGTGCGGATTCCAGCCTTCTTAGATTCTGCGATTGCACCGTAGACAGCTTCCCGAGGGGGATCAATCATAGCTGTCAAGCCTACGAGCACCAGGTTTTGTTCATCCTCAAGTCCGACTTCAGTGACCGTATTTGGTACGGTTTTGTAAGCATAGGCAAGTACACGTAGTGCTCTGCTGGAGAATTCCTCATTGGCTTCAAAGAACCGATCAAGAATTTCCGGTGTCATCGGCACTTCTTGTCCACTTAGTAGTACATGCGTACAAAGACCAAAGAGTACATCTGGTCCGCCTTTGGTGATCATTGCTTTTTGTCCGTTAAAAGTATGCAAGGTCGTCATCAGCTTGCGATCCGAGTCAAAAGGAAGTTCGGCTTCACGAGGGAAATTGTCGCGTATTTCCTTGTAATCTTTATTCATGCTGTTACTGAAGGCAATAAGTGCCACCTCAGTTGGATCGCCTAGTTCTTTACCATCTTCATTAATGTTAGAGTCGTTACAAAGCACGGCAATGTGTAGGAGGCGCCGGGCTTCCTCAGACCATTCTTCGGGCTCTTGATTGAATTGATCACGATTACCCTCCGGTAAAAAGTAATCTACAACCGTCATTTTATTTTGGGTTAGGGTACCGGTTTTGTCGGTACAGATGACACTGGTTGATCCAAGTGCTTCGACGGCTGGCAGCTTACGAATAATCGCATGTTGCTTAGCCATTTTGTTCGTACCTACGGATAAGACAATCGTTACGATCGAGGATAAAGCTTCAGGAATAGCGGCGACTGCCACAGCGACTGCGAACATTAGCGCATTCAGGATGGCTTCCGTGGTATCCACTGTATCATTTGACAGCCAAACACGTCCGGCTTGGATGGCAAAGATCAGAATGGACAGCAGGATGATGGCTATACCCAGCTGCTTGCTGAAGGTTTCGAGCTTACGCTGCAGTGGCGTTTGTTTGGCTTCGGCACTTTCAATGAGTTCAGCAATTTTTCCGATTTCGGTAGTTAGTGCTGTTCCTGTTACAACAAGGGTTCCACGGCCATATACAACCAAAGAACCGCTGAATGCCATATTACGACGGTCTCCGAGTGGAGATTCCTTCGCGATGGTATCCGTATGCTTCTCTACAGCTTCGGATTCTCCGGTAAGCATGCCTTCATTGATCTTCAAGCTTCCCGATTCTATGACACGGCCGTCGGCAGGTACAAAATCACCAGCTTCCAGTAATACGATATCACCGCGAACAAGCTCTCTAGCAGGGACGGTTTTTAAGACTCCATCCCGCAACACTTTAGCCTCGGGTGCCGACATCTGCTGTAAGGCATCGAGTGAACTCTCCGCTTTACGAGTTTGGATGACACTTATAACTGCATTGAGAATCAACACGAGGAAAATGATAAGCGACTCCATAACTTGACCCATAACAATCTGGACAATGGCCGCAATAAGCAGTACGACCACCATAGGGTCCTTGAAATTTTCAAGAAAAAGTTTCCAGAGGGGATCTTTTTTCTTTCCTTTTAATTCATTGTAACCATCACGTTCCAGTCGTTTGTTGACTTCTGCCGACGTAAGCCCGCTAGTTGTACTCTGCACTTCCTGTAAACTGTCTGTTACATTCTTGCGGTAATACTCCACTAATGATAGCTCCTCTCCGCTGTGCTGTGTCTTTTTTTAGGTCTCATAAGCTTCGATTTACTGCATAAGTGCACATAACTGCGTGTTCTACACAAATATGTTATATCAGTTCGTCAAATCAGTAGACTTCAGGACCTATCTTCAAACTTACGATTCAACTTGGCGCAAGTTTCAAAATATCGAGCTTAGTATGCGCATATCTAAAAAAAGATCATTCGTAATCGTCTATATTGTGAAATCTTTTTAATGAAAAGTATTGGATTACGCATGAAGAGGTCTTATTACATGGGAAGACATAGGGAATTCCAAGATCTTGCGTGTGTTTTCCTATGATTATGGGGGGTAACACCTTTAGTATTAGTATAGTTGTGGATAGAATCGGAAGGTGAAATAATGTGAATTCGCTAATGCTAAAGACCAAAATTAGGAGGAATGGTGCAAATGAACAAAATACTTAAACAAGTCATCTCGATCTTACTCGCAATCGCGATACTTATACCGTCAGGTTTGTTTGCACCGGTTACGGAAGCTGCGTCATCTGAAATTCCTGTACTATTGTATCATCGTATTGTCGATACAGCGACGAATGAATGGACAGATACAAGCGTAGATAAATTCAAGAGCACTATGAAATATCTTTATGATAACGGTTATAATACATTGACTGCGGATCAATATGTGAACATTAAAGCCGGTGTCGAGGCAGCTCCTGCCAAACCGATTTTGCTCACTTTCGATGACGGGACACCTGACTTTGTTACCAAAGCTCTTCCGGTATTGGATCAATATGATATGAATGCGGTTGCATTTATTGTCACTGGATGGATTGGCGCTGGCTACAGCATGTCGCATGCGCAACTGCAAGATTTAGCGACCAACCACCCCGAATATTAGTATCCAGAATCATACGGTTAACCATGCTGAAGCTAAATGGAAGACCATGACAAAGGCGGATGCTTCCGCAGAATTAGCTGAGGCTAATAATTATCTTAAAGAAATCACGAATAAAGATCCTGTTCTTTTGGCTTATCCTTATGGCGACTTCAATTCCGATGTTCAGTCTGCAGCTGCAGCGAACGGCATAAAGTACTCCTTTAAAGTGGGTTATCCGAATCAAGGGGACCATGCTATTGGACGTTATTACGTACAAATGGGCACAACATTATCAGAAATTGCTAATTGGATTGGTGGACCTGCACCCGATACGACAGCACCCTCAAGTCCGGTAACGGTTTATCACGAATCCTTTGCGAGTGGCAAAGGTGCTGCTACGCAATCTGGGAACGCAAGCTTGACGACAGTCACGGACAAGGTTTTTGCGGGGAATGAAGACGGCACAGCATTATACGTAAGCAACAGAGCCAATGACTGGGACGCGGCTGATTTCGATTACAGCGGGATAAAACTTGTAAACGGTAAGACTTACACGGTAACCGCATCCGTGTACGTTGACGAAAACGTGAATGTACCTAGCGGTGCCCAAGCTTATATACAAAGCATAGAGAGCTATGACGTTGTTGCGAGCGCGAATTATGAAGCTGGTAAAGCAATCACCTTAAGTGGAAAATTCACTGTAGATACGAGCAAAAATACAAAACTGCGTTTTCAATCAAACGCGGACGGGAAAGAAGTTCCATTCTATATCGGTGATATATTGATAACAGAGAAACTCGATACGGTAGAGCCATCTAGAGACCCCGCTTTGCCTTTTACCACTGTTACTTTTGAGGATCAAAAAGTAGGCTTTTTTGAAGGTAGAGCAGGTACTGAAAAGCTGACCGTTTCCGATGAAGCTAATCATACTGCTGATGGTTCCTACGCTTTGAAGGTAGAGGGTAGACAGGATACTTGGCAAGGACCTTCGTTACGTGTGGAGAAATATATTGACAAGGGACAAGAATATAAAATTTCACTCTGGGTTAAGTTGATCGAGCCTTCAAGCTCGGAGCTTAAGCTGTCTACGCAAGTTGGCAGTACAAGTCCAAGTTATAATACACTTGCCTCGAAGGCAATTAGTAATAGCGACGGCTGGGTTCAATTACAAGGCACCTACCGTTATAACTCAATAAGTGAAGAGTATTTAACCATCTATGTGGAAAGCTCTAACGCAACAGCCTCATTTTATATCGACGATATCCGCTTTGAAAACACAGGTTCAGGTACGATCGACATTGAAAAAGATCTAACTCCGATCAAGGATGCCTATCAAAACGATTTTCTGATTGGAAACGCGATATCGGCTGCAGATCTGGATGGTCTTAGACTGGATCTTCTCAAGATGCATCACAATACCGTTACAGCAGAAAACGCAATGAAACCGGATCAGGCATATTCTTCACCAGGCAAATTTGATTTTACCGCACAAGATAAGCTTGTTGATAAAATTTTGGCAGAAGGACTTAAGCTGCATGGACACGTATTGGTATGGCATCAGCAGACACCAGAGTGGCTGAATACAACAACAGATGAAGAAGAGAACATGATCCCATTGGGCCGGGAGGAAGCTCTTAAGAATTTGAGGACCCATATTAAAACCGTCATGGAGCATTTCGGCGATAAGGTGATTTCTTGGGACGTTGTAAACGAAGCGATGAACGATAACCCTTCCAACCCAACAGATTGGAAAGCAGCGCTGCGAACAGCTCCTTGGAAAAGCGCCATCGGAACAGACTACGTAGAGCAGGCATTCCTGGCAGCAAGAGAAGTGCTGGATTCGCATCCTGAATGGAATATTAAGTTATATTACAATGATTACAATGATGATAATCAGAATAAAGCACAGGCTATCTACAGTATGGTCAAAGAAATCAATGATAAATATGCGCTGGAACACCCAGGTAAACTTCTTATCGATGGCGTTGGTATGCAGGCGCACTATAATATAAACACGAATCCGGAGAATGTTAAGCTGTCATTAGAGAAGTTCATTTCCTTGGGTGTAGAAGTAAGTATTACGGAGCTTGACATCATGGCCGGAAGTGATTCTAAGATTACCGAGCAACAAGCGAATGCTCAGGGTTATCTATATGCACAGCTGTTTAAAATCTATAAGACTCACGCAGCAAATATCTCACGCGTGACATTCTGGGGGCTGAATGATGGTACTAGCTGGAGAGCCTCTCAGAATCCATTGCTGTTTGATAGTAACTTGAAGGCCAAACCGGCTTATTACGGGGTAATCGCCCCGGACAAATTTATAGCAGACCATACACCTGATGTTGTAAATGCTAACCAGTCAACCGCTAAATATGCAACACCTGTAGTTGACGGGACTGTTGATGCCGTTTGGAACGATGCGGCCCCAATGCCGATTAATCGCTATCAGATGGCATGGCAGGGCGCAAATGGTGTAGCAAAAGCACTTTGGGATGATGAAAATCTTTATCTTTTAGTCCAGGTGAACGATACGCAGCTTAACAAAAGCAGTGTCAATGAATATGAACAAGACTCCGTTGAAATCTTCTTGGATCAAAACAATGCAAAAACAAGCTTCTATCAAAGTGATGATGGACAGTATAGAATCAACTTTGACAACGAAACCTCATTTAATCCTGTAAGCATCGGAGCTGGTTTCGAATCGGCGACTCACATTTCCGGAACAAACTACACGGTTGAAGTAAAGATTCCGCTTCATGGGATAACTCCGGATGACGATACAGAGCTTGGTTTCGATGTACAGAACAATGATGCTAAAGACGGCTCACGTCAAAGTGTTGCCGCTTGGAACGAACGACAGGTAATGGATATATGGACACATCTGTTTACGGTGTGCTTACCCTCAAGGGTAAATCTACCGGTACGGAACCAACGCCAACGTCAACGCCGGATCCATCAGCAACTCCGACACCTGTTCCAACAGCGACACCAGCGCCAACCAATGAACCAACTGGTAGCAGTAACACTGGTAGTGCAGTAACAACTCCAAAGCCTGTAGCCATTGCATACAAAGATGGTGTTGTTACGATTACACTGGAGGTGAAATCCGATAATGGCCGTGCCATAGGTACGATCTCCAGCGATAACTTGAAAAAAGCGCTTGAACTGGCTACCCCAGCAGTAAACGGAAAAAAACAAATCGTAATCGAAGTGCCAAAGTATACGGATGCGAATGTGTATGATATACAATTACCTACCCAAAGCTTGATAGGGAAAGAAAACTTTGAGCTATTGCTTAAGACGGAAAATGCTACAATCCAAATTCCAAGCAATATGCTGCCCGACTTAACAGATCATGCTGAGCAAGTGTCCATACGCATAAGTAAAGTCTCTGCGGACAGCCTGAGTGCAGCTACCCGCAATTTGATCGGTAACCATCCAGTTATTGATCTAAGCGTTGTATCAGGCGATAAAGTCATTCCGTGGAATAACCCTAACGCGCCTGTAACGGTATCCATTCCTTACAGACCGACAGCGGAAGAACTAAGTAATCCGGATTTAATCGTTGTTTGGTACATTGATGATAAAGGTAATGTAGTGCCGGTTCCGAACGGTCGATATGATGCTGCAACCCAAACGATTGTATTTCAAACGACCCACTTCAGCATTTATGCAGTAACCTTTGTAAAGAAAAACTTCGGAGACCTTCAGAGCGTATTTTGGGCGAAAAAAGCCATAGATGTTATGGCAGCTCGCGATGTCATCCAAAGAACGAGCATGAATAGTTTCTCACCTGCAGATTCTATTAAGCGAGCGGATTTCATTGCTCTTCTCGTCAGAGCGCTTGAACTCAAGGGAACGGGAAAAAGTGCAGCATTGTTCAGCGATGTCCAAAAGACGGACTATTATTATGATGAACTGGTCACTGCGAAGGAACTGGGAATTGCCACAGGCTATGAAAATGATACGTTCCGACCACACAGTGATATCTCTCGTCAAGATATGATGGTGCTGACCGCACGGGCACTGGCGGTATCCGGTAAGCAAATCAAGGCGAGTGGAGCTTTAAATGCTTATCTGGATGAAGCAAGCATCTCCAGCTACGCGAAAGACAGCGCATCATTGTTGATCAACTTCGGAGTTGTAACCGGAAAGAACGCTAGAATTGCGCCTAACGATACGCTTACCCGTGCTGAAGCGGCAGTTATCTTGTACCGCATCTGGAAGCTGTAGTCCCGGCAGCAGAGAAAAGAAGTCTGAATTGGCTGATGGTCATATTTAATCTGAAGAGCGGAAATACGTGTATATCCATCCCTTAGCGTTCTTCAGTTTCAAGAATTGCTGCTCACCTCTCTGCGGAGAGGAGCAGCGATTTTTTTTTGTGTGTTTCGTTAAATTGGAGCTGATACGGAAAAAAATGTCACGAAACGGACCGCTCAAGTGTTATAACTGTACTGATAGTAGAAAGGAGACAGTCGTGGACTCTATTGAAGAAAAGATAAAGCGGGTACAAGCGGGAGAAGTCTACCTTTTTTCAGATATTATCAGACTCTACCAACAACGGATCTACCTCTACTGCTTTCGCTTGTTGAACAATAAGGAAGAAGCCGAGGATGCGGTTCAGGACATATTTATTAAGGCTTACCAGAACATCGGCCATTTTGAGTCTCAGGTGAGTTTTAACTCGTGGCTCTACAGGGTTTCCTATAATCATTGCCTGAATCAATTGCGCCGGAAGAAATTTCAAAATCAGCTGCGAAAATTACTCAGACAGGATGTAACCACTAAAAGCGCTGAACAAATGGTAGAAAATCAGTTGTTCAGTGAATCCGTGACCTCTGCCCTGGAAAAGCTTAGCGTGGAGGAACGCAATCTGTTGATTTTACGCATTTTTGAAGATAAATCATTTGCAGAAATTAGTGAAATTCTGGGTAAAAGTACGGTCACTGTTAGGAAACGATACGAGCGGACAAGGTGCAAGCTCAGAGAAGTCATTGAAAGAAAGGAGAAACAACTATGCGTAAGGACGAATTGACTTCCGAAGAGTTGTTTCTGAAGGAGGGGGATAATTCTGCTAAACTTCTGCTGGTTGATGTTCATGATTCTGTAATGCAAGCCATTGGGCTAGGTAATGGTCGCCTTGCTGTTAAGTCTGTACCACCCTTGCAGGAGGGGGACATCCCAGATATTATGCATCGAATGGAGCCAGCAACCGAGGCAAAGCGATACCGTAAGCGCACGTGGAGCAGACCAGTAAGGAGATGGGCAACGGTGCTGATCCTGGTTGTCTTGGTAGGAGGCGGCTATTCTATGTTTATGGAAAGCCCCTGGCAAGCTGCCAAATTTCAATATGAAGTACTGCCATATGAGCCGCTTCTTGCAACGAAGGAAGGGGGGACGATTGAAGTATCTAAGAATCCGTTAGTTCCCACAAAGGGAAAAATTCCTCAGAGAGTGGCGACTAAAGAAGAAGAGCTGCTGACTGAAAAAAATTTAGAGGCATATAGAGTTGTAGAGAAATTATTACTTCCGGGAGAGGGCGCTTCTTACGTGTTGAAAAAGGAAGATTCCGGAGATGAGCGTCCTCAGCTTGGCAGAGTTATTCCTGCGATGTTATTTAATGATTATTCCAGCTATTTAGCCAAAGCAGAAGAGTATAAGGCGCCATATTTGCCACGCCCGGAGTATCTGCCAGAAGGGTATGTTTTTGATCAAGCATGGATTCAACCTGATTTTGAGGTCAACGAGAATGAGCTACTTGCCCTGACTGATGGTATAAAGCTGGAAGGCGGTTACCGGGTTATGTGGAAAAAAGAAGCTGCGGCCAGTATTAATTATGACTATTCGTCGATGAGATACAAAAAAGGGGGGAGTATGGTAAGAATTAATGCCAAACACATCAAGTCAAAGACCAGAACGGTGGAAAGCTTGCTAAGGACTAATACCACAAACGTAGAGAATATTCTTGTTAACGGAACCCAACTGATCTATACGGAAACTACAAACAATGAAATAAAGTTGGGGTATAGATACAGACTTGTCTGGACGGATCCAGAACAAAATGTAGTATACGATATGACTGCTGCACCGGAGTCTTCTTCTTTAACCAAAGAGGAGGTTATCCGAATTGCTGCCGACATGATGAAATAAGTACAGAAATTTGATGTCACGAATCCGGTAACGTAAGTGTTATGTAAGAGTATTACATATACAGGAAGGTGAGGTATTTAAAATGAATAATAGAAAAATGCTCATTGCCATGACCAGTATGACCCTAATGTTCGGTTTAGGCTATGGTTTCAAAGGAGAAGCTTATGCCGAGAAGTCTGTTACTCAGTCTGCGGAAGAAACCGCCATTAAGGCGGAAGTCAAATATATAGCTCAGGGCATTGATGAAGCTGCCAAAGCGAAAACGGATCAGGAACAAAAAAAATTCAAAAATCTCAAAGATCTGCAGCAGAAAGCATTAAGTGAAAAGCTTAATCCTGGAGAAATCAGATATGTGTATATTAATGACAAGGAATATCAAGCCTATGCTAAGGGATCACCCACTACGGGTGCATATTATTCCCTTTCGTTTAATACGTATAATGAATATGTGGAAAAGTATGCTGCCGGCAATACCTCCATGCCACTGCAATTGCAAGAGCCTCCGGAAGGCTACATTTTTTTCATGGCAATTGTTTCTCCATATATGACGAAAAAAGAACAGGATAAGATATACTATCAAGTGATCGCCGAGGGTAAGGCGTCCGATAAGAAAATATATGTAAAGAAATTGCAGGAGAAGCGTACAGCTATCAACATCATCTATAATATGACCACAGAGAAAAATGGTAAAAGAGGAGTTCTTGCCATCGCTGCCGAACCTGCAGGACCTAAGGATACGACTGTTGAATCCGAACCAGCAAATGCACAGTCGCAGAAGCTAAAAGTGAGTGGTCAAGAGGTAGTATACACACCTATTGATAAGATGGAGTACAAGTCAGTTGCATGGATGAATCCAAAGACCCGTGTCAATTATATTATTCGGGAAACCGGTGGACATCTGACCAAGGAGGATTTGATTGCTTTGGCAGGACAGATCATTGAAGCTTCGGCGTAGAATGATTCTAAGACAGTTACTAATTAATTTGATCAAGGCAGCCCCAAGGCTGCTTTTTGGTTTGAGTATAAAGATTTATAGTATTCACGCTATTTAGGAGATTAAAAGCGAAATGTGGCAGTGGAGAATGGAAATGTGTCTTTTTTAAGTATTCACAAATAAAGAACGAATATCCTATCGTACCAATATTTACAAAAATCGATATAAAGTGATATAATTTTCAGGATTCATATACATAAACATGAAAGAAGAGTGTAAGATGCTAAAGGTAACAAGCAAAAAAGTCATGTCAATTATTACAGTTAGCTCAATGCTGTTGGCTGTGGGCGCGGTCGCTTACGCAGACACGACATTGAAGAAGATTTCTGCATATCAGAATGCGGCCATCAGCATTGAAGTGGATAATCAGAAAGTGAACCTGTCAAGTAGTGAAGGAACAATGTACCCAATTATCTATGAGGGACATAGCTATGTATCCGCCAAGGCTGTATCTGAAGCGCTGGGGGCAACTGTGAAATGGGACAACAGTCGTCAAGCTGTTGTGATCACATCGGCGAACGGCGGAACATCAACATCTGTTGTACCGGATAAGGACAATACAGTTGCACAAGCTACTGCGAAGCCAGTAACCGTATCTACTCCGCCTGCAACCGAGTCCACTCCGCAGGCAACACCAAAGCCTGCTGCATCATCTTCCGCTACGGCTTCCAATAACAGCGGCGCTTCGTTTGCAGATGCAGTGAAGTTGGGTACTTCTTTTACTTATACGGACCTTGATAACAATTATAGCCCTAAGGGTGATTCAACATCTGCTCAATATACTTTCACTATCAATGAGGTTACGTCGACTACTCTCGGACAATTACATGCTCTTGGGTTTGAGGAACATGTCACTGATCCCGATGTAGCTGTAGATTATGTCCTGCTTGATGTAACGCTTAAGGTGAAGAACGCCACTCTTGTAAAAGGTAGTCAGGACCAAGGGCGGAAGTTCCTTTCAAGTTTTACACCTACCATTTGGGGGGTAGAAACATCCAGTGGACAATACTATATTGGTGGCTCTAGTGATTATTTTGAGGGATCTCTCGGAGAAAATATCGAAAAGTTGTTGGCTGATTTTCCTGAAGTCACCCCAAGTAAACCGGGTTCTTTTGAAGCTTCGGGTAAAGTTATTCTACCAATAATTAAAGGCAAGGAGAACAACCTTGTTCTTCATAGAAAAGATAGTAAGCTTGAGTCCGACAAAACGTCCATCTATTTTAAACTGAAATAGTTATGCAAGTTAGCAGATGGTTTGGTCGCTAATTGTTGTAATAAAGATCAGACTAAAAAGAGATCAACGATGTTATTCATCGTTGATCTCTTTTTTATGATGCTTAAAACAGTGCGGATAACTTCTATATATCAAGCTTCTTTGGCAATGATTTTTTTGAGCTTCACCTTGGGTTCTTGCTCAGGATCAGGCGCTTGCCCAACACGTTTGATAAAGAAAGATAGCAGCAGACCGAGGATACCAATTCCCACAATCACTAGATAGGAATCATTGATCCCTTGAATGGATGCTTCCATAGTCATATGTTCCTTTGTTCCGTTCTGTGTGCTGCCAGAGGCCAGCATATCCTTCATATG
Source organism: Paenibacillus etheri (assembly GCF_001012825.1). Lineage (GTDB taxonomy): Bacteria > Bacillota > Bacilli > Paenibacillales > Paenibacillaceae > Paenibacillus_AQ > Paenibacillus_AQ etheri. The sequence continues at coordinate 208,730 of NZ_LCZJ02000033.1, read as the reverse complement.
CGTTGTAGTACGGCTCTTCATTACGGTGACGAGCAGGGAAGTCCCAACGGCGCCAGCTACTTGTCGAATGGTATTTGAAGCGGAAAATGCGAAGTTTTACAAAGTTATACTCACGTCGAAACGAAGCCCTATTTTTACAGTTCGCCTGTTTAACTTGATGGCGTAAATCATTTCTGCACACCAGGAGAAAAAGGAGGATGCCGCTGATCATTCCAAGATGCCCATACAGAAGGACATTGCCGTCTGGTACGGTTCAGCAGCACTAATTGGTACGGTTATTTCTTGGCTTCGTGATGACATGCCCTATACGCCTGTGTATCTTGCCAGACAAATTAGTATGCTGCGTGCTAACTAACAGCGGGTTCCGAGTAATGACCAACAGAGAGCAATGAAATGAATACGATCAAAAGAAAAAGTCACGCATCGTTACGCGGCTGTCTGTCGTATTTAGATCGGGTAAATCACTGCACACTGAGATTATCCCAGTTGATTTGGAATTCCTTCAGCATACCTTCTTTGGTCAGCTTGCCGCCGAGATACCCTTGGATGCTGCTGGATAATTCCTGTGGCATTCCGTTCGGCAGGCGGGTCCAATTCCAGGTCAGCGCTTGATCTTTATCGGTATAGGCCAGCACCTCAGCACCTAGAGCTCCAAGATCTTCTTCGGTTCCCTTAATGTTGTCGAGCGCAGCTGGTAGCATCACCAATGCTTATCCGAACGATTATCCTTATGGCATCTCCAAAATGGCGCTAAACATGTTCTCGCAGCAGCTGCATGTGTATGTAAAAGAACGCGGGATACAAGTGCTCAGCGTGCATCCCGGCTGGATGCATACGGATATGGGCGGGGCAGAGGCGCCAACGAATCCGACCCAAAGTGCTGAGGGCATGATGGACTTGATCGAGAAGCGGACTACACCGGAAGGTCATTTCATGTTTGTAGATTATACGGGGAAGGATATGAAGATTTAGGCGTTCCTACAGTTCCAAACTTCCCCTCCGATCCTTTTCGCTTTTTGTTATAATCTTTTATACAGCCTATATAGATAGGAACGGTCAGTAAAGAGAACCTCGGTAATTATGCAGAGGTTCTCTTTTTTGTTTATAGAACTGCTTATTTCTTAAGCAATAAATAAGTGAAATAAGGTACGCCGATTAGTGATACCATGATCCCTGCCGGAATACCGTCAGGATCGACGAGATTGCGGCCAACGGTGTCCGCGATCAGAAGTAACCAGCCACCCAGCAATACAGCGACGGGAATAAACATCTGATTGCGCGGGCCCACTAGTGATTTCGCAATATGTGGAGCCATCAGTCCGATGAAGGCGATTCCGCCTGTCACATCCATTGGTCCAAGAGTACCTAAGGTAGATCGAATATAAATACTACTATGATCCTTCATCCATTTTTAAAAGAGGTGAATCTAAGATGAAAAGACAGGTGAAACCTAGTAGGAAAAGAAGACCTGCCTCCAGACTGCAGCCTAAACGCAGTTTGATTCTTAAAGCAACAGCCCAGACCATTAACTTTGCGGTTATTGGAGATAGCCATGTGGGTTATGGGAATAGCTCTAGCATTTTCAGAAATCTTTTGCCGAAGGCAGTGAACAGCGGAAATAAGAGGTTTGTTATTTTTGGAGGCGATAATACTCAAGCGGGAGCGAATCATGGAAATAATGCAAATACTTACTACAAGGATTTTAAAGATACGGTAACAAGCACACTCGGGAGCATTCCTTATAAAGCATCAATAGGAAATTGGGAGGCAAGTACCCAGTCCTTATTCACGCAATATTTAGGAAGAGTCGAGGGACAAATGAATTTCCCGGGAACACAAGGCAAGGTGAAGTATGTATGGCTTAATTGTGCTCTTGGAAAGTTCACTCCGGCTAGTATAAATCTGTTGACGAATCTAGATGATAGTTTCTATTATATTATTGATTTCCATTGGCCTTTAAAAGTGAGCGGGATCACGGTCGATCCTAGCCATGTATTAAGCGCGGCGGAGACAGCTAAGTTTTTTGCGGCCATACCTACGAAAGTGAGAGATAAAGTGCTGGCTATCTTTACACATCATGGGCATCTGTTTTATCGGAAGCTAACCAATATATACCCCGGTTATACCAAGACTAAATTCTTCGTGTGCGGATGTTCTGGGGATTATAAATGTAAGCCGAGTGGTGATCGAGGGTATTACAACGCCACATTGACCATCAATGAGACGGCATTAAATGTAGATGCTTTTAAGGTAGCAGTCACTTAGTGAAGAAGAGGATGCGGTTAAAATAAAACGCTAAATTTCGAGAGAAAACCGAGATTAGCGTTTTTCTTTTATTAAGAATAGTTCATTAACCATGGGTCAAAGGATAATAGTAAGCAAACAGGATTACTTAACATATTTGTATAATAGTTTATGTATGTATTGAATAAATTTATTATGGAGGGCTATCCATGAAAAAACTATCCTTTTATTCGTTAGAACAGGCGGGTGTGTCGGCTTACGGTGTAGAACGTATACGTACAGCAGCCGCGCAAATAGTTAAAGACAACATCACACCGGCACAAGTTATTGTTGCTGCGAGAAAAGGGACGCTACTGGTCCATCAAGCGAACGGGAAATTCGGTCCAGAGCCAGACGCAGCAGAATTAACTGTAGATGCTATATATCCTATATGCTCCATAACAAAACTGTTTACTTCAACCGCTATTATGATGTTAATGGAACAAGGTAAGGTAGGTCTAAACAGACCTGTGTCCGATTACATCCCCGAATTTGCAGGTGAAGGCAAAACTAAGGTATGCGTACATCATTTGTTGACACATACCTCCGGTCTGGATGGTGAGGTCATTTGGATGAACGGACAGGAGAAACAGGAACAAAGGCAATACCCTCCACACGAACCTAATCAAGATCCAGATCAGCATAAATACTTATATGGCGGTTATGATGCCCCACTTAGTAACGAACCTGGTACGGTCATGTCTTATTGTGGATATGGTTATGAGCTGTTGGGAGAAATCATCCGCCGTGTCAGTGGACAAGCTTATGATGTATTCGTAAAGGAAACTATATTTCAACCGCTTGGCATGGAAAATACATATTATCGTGTGCCAATGGAAGTGCGGAACAAAGTAGTTAGACGTGCACCAGAGGCGCATGCGCGGAATGGGTAGACAGCGAATACAATTTGAATTCCGTATCTGCGGGGGGCGGCGCTTACTCCACGGCTATGGATTTGGCTGTTTTTGGCCAGATGTTCCTTAATGGTGGCATTTATAACGGAGTACGATTCCTTAGTCCGATAACCGTAAAAGAAATGACCCGCAATCAAATACCAGGCGTATCCTCACAATATAGAGACGAGGTTTTTTCAGAAGCGTATTGGGGGTACAGATGGGCGATTAACGGTACGAAGCGTGACGGTGGTGATCTGTTCTCTCCAGAAGCCATTTAAAAATATGTATGTTGAGTACTTCAATAATACCGTTCTGGCAGCGATCACAGATCTGTAATCCGGTCAAGGATCTGCAAGAAGAATTTAATGCCTTGGCTACTAAGTAGAAGGAAGCCAGTGGCGTATATTAGTCATATTTATTATACACCACTGGCTTATTTATTTATAAAATCTGTTGTTCAACTACCGTTATCCGTAAACTCAATGATTCTGGTGTGCTTAACGCTTCCTTGAAGGAAATCCGTATTCTTTAGCTTGCCACGCTACTAATAGTGCAAGAATCAATAGTATAAACATTACCCACGGGAAGGAGCGGACACCAAGTGTTTCAATAAGAATCCCACCCATCACACCGCCACCGCCGATGGCTAGGTTCCATGCCGTCACCAACATCGATTGGGCCACATCTGCACTTTCGCCAGCGGTTTCGGCAACGGCTGTCTGTAGCAAAGTAGCCGCTCCTCCGAACGTCAATCCCCAAACACCAACCACTAAATAGATTACTACGGGCTGGCTGCTACTAATGCCTAGTGCAATGGATGACAAGGCGAAAGCAGCGAGGCTGATCAGAACCAATGGACGCAGTTTGCGGTCGATCAAAATACCGATGACCCAGATGCCAGCAAGCGCTGTAATGCCGAAAATAAGCAGTACCAAGTCAACGCGTTGGGTTAGCCCGGCCTGAGTAAGATAGGGGGCAATGTAGGTATACAAGATGTTATGTGCTAGTACCCATGCCAGAACGACAAACAGTACCGACCGTACTCCCGGAATAACAAAAACCTTGTAGAGAGGGAGCCGTTTATCAGGGGCCTCTCCTGGATAGTCCGGTAGCTTCCAAAACACCCAAGCGACCAGCATCAGAGCCAATAGCGACATGATCCCGAAGATAGAGCGCCAGCCTACAAGGGTGCCAAGAAGTGTTCCCGCAGGGACACCGAGTGCCAGAGCGAGAGGCGTGCCAACCATCGCTACCGCCATTGCTCGTCCCTTGAGTGACTCCGGCACCATGCGCCGGGCGTAACCTGCTATCATCCCCCATAAGACTCCAGCGGATACGCCTGCGAAGAACCGAGCTGCCAGCGTAAGTATATAATTGGAAGAAAAAGTGGTGACGGTGTTGAATATGAGAAAACCAAGGATGCACATTAGTAGCAGTGGTCGCCGCCGCCATCCACGCGTCACGGTAGTTAAGGGAATCGCGGCCAACAGTGAACCCAGGGCGTACAGAGTGACAAGTTGACCCGCAAGGGCCTCGGAGACTCCAAGCCCATCACCTATTTGGAGCAACAAGCCGGCCGGAATCGTTTCGGTAAGAATACAGATAAACCCCGTCATAGCCAGGGCGAGTAATCCAGCCCATGGCAGACGTTCAGAAGAGGGAGTGCTGGAGGCACTTTGTGTGGCAGAAGATGTGTTTTGGCTCATAGGAGTAGCACCTCTCTTATATAATTTTAGCAAACTCAATGATATACACGACGAATAGGGTCTACTAGACAGAGTGCCTAGGCCGGTTCATTCCGGAACAAGGCTCCTTGTGTTCTTGCTCTATTTATTACGTCTATCATAAATGGCATCACAAAGGTCTACAGTAAACTGACCCGACATGCCTTCCAGTGCGGTATTAGTGAAAGCCACGACACTGAGGCGTTGCTTGGGATCGACGAACCACGAGTGACCATAGGTGCCACCCATGCGCCAAGTACCCGGGGATTCCGGAGTGTCTGCGGCGACAGGGTCCTTTAGTACCGTAATACCTAGGCCAAAGCCTCGTCCTGGCCAGAAGGCCATTGGCAGATCACCGATCTGGTTGGTCGTCATATCGTGAACCAGAGACTCCGGTAGCAGCGGTGCTCCGCCCTTACGTAATGTCTCCAGCAGTTGCAAAAAATCTCCGGCGCTGCCGACCATGCCAGCTCCTCCAGAATGATAGGCAGTAGTGTCAAGTGCTCGGCCAGGGGCAAGCAGGAACCCAGCCGTTCCCTCCACAAAGGCAATACTGTCGGGATCAAGTAAGGGCCGAGGCTCTGGAGCAGCATTGGTATAGGAAGTGGCCAGTCGTTCTCGATCAACTGCAATGAAACCCGTGTCGCTCATGCCAAGCGGCTTTGTTACGAGTGAATGTACAGCCTCACTGAGCGGTGTTTCTGTGACCTTTGCAATTACTGCTCCTAGCACATCTGTCGCGATGGAATATTTCCACTCGGTACCTGGCGTATAGAGGAGGGGGACAGAGGCAAGACGACGCAGGTTCTCTTCCAATGTGATGCCGGACTGATCCATACCATCTGATACCCCTGCAGACTGATAGGAACCCTTCTCTTCTTGAAAGAATCGGTAAGACAGGCCTGCGGTGTGCGTCATCAAATGACGAATCGTCAAGGTCGCCAACTCGCCATTCTGCAAACGTGGCCGAAACTCTGGAAGCCAACGATCAACGCGGTCGTCCAGCTGCAGGCGACCTTGCGCAACTAATGCTAGGGCTGCTGTTGAAACGATAGGTTTAGTAACTGAGGCGAGCCGGAATAAGGCATCTTCTCGCATAAGTCGGCTCATCTCGCGGTCGGCAAAACCGGCAGCGCGGCTATAAACCAGTTCCCCATCTATCGCCACTTTAATGACAGCACCGACCAGGCGCTTGTCAGCAAGGGTTCGATCGATTACTTCATCGATGCGACCTGATAAACAATCTGTAATTATTTTGTTTGAATCCAATATACTCAACAGTCTTCATCCCTTCGGAATAGTTAAAGCCATGAACACTTTACTATTGTAGGGTTATTATATATAACAAGTTATCTTGATTACATAAGGCAACTAAGTTAAATTAGCTTTATAACGGTTAATTACAAGCTAGTTTATATAGAACACCTTAAATTTAAAGGAGACGATTTTGATGGACCATGTTGATAAGCAAATTCTCTTTCATCTTCAAAATCAAGCGAGAATTTCTATGACAGAGCTGGGGAAATGTGTAGGATTATCACAACCTGCAGTGACGGAAAGAGTTAGGCGTATGGAGGAAAAAGGTATCATCAGCGAATATCGCACCATAATTTCCCCTGAAAAGATTGGAAAACATGCTGCTGCCTACATGTTATTTCATTCTAGGGATTGTAATGCATTTCTTGATTTCTGCCGCTCCAGTCCTGATGTCGTCGAATGTTACCGTATAAGCGGAGAACACAACTACTTGTTGAAAGTAGTAACCGACTCTACACGAGCCCTTGAGGAGTTCGGAAATCAATGTGACAAATACGGTACCTACACGATTCTTATTGTGATGTCATCGCCAATCGATCATAAATTTCTTATCCCATCGCTTGAAGAAGCAAGCATCAACTTGCTTAGTTAGAATTGAACATCACTTGATGGTCAAGCCCCTATTTTATAGACACTGAAAAAAGACCCTAGACAATAAGCTGTTTCCGGTACTCTACCGGGGGCAGCTTATTTAGTTTTCGTTGTGGCCGATGTTGGTTATAAAATCGAATGTAATCTTCAATTTTCTTTTGTGCCTCATCCATATTTCGGATATGATATGGATAGAGTCCTTCCGTTTTGAGATGCGAGAAGAAGCTCTCCATGGAGGCATTGTCATAACAATTGCCCCGGCGTGACATGCTGTTTCGGGCCCCAACCTTTGGCAGCATGTCGTGGTATGCATGAGACGTGTACTGGAATCCCTGATCGCTGTGAACGATCAGTCCGGTCACGTCTTTTTGCTGAGTCCACGCCTGCTCAAAGGTTCGGAGAACCAGTTCATTGTCATTCCTAGCACTCATTAGAGAGGGCTCTGTTTCATGGTGTTAAGATCACGATTGGATCAGATGCACATAAACCTGAACGGGTGGGAGATCAGTTCGAAGAAGTTCTGAAAAACCTGCAGGCCATTGGCTATCAAGAATGGGCTACATTCCATAAACGAGTTAGAACAATGGTTAGCCTAGACCAAATATAAATTGAATTAAGTAGCCAAGCCAATGCCAGCATCGCCTAGTTTCCAACGGCAGGTCATTATCAGTTTCTCACCTTCCAGTTCGGCTGTCAGCGTGCCACCCATTTTATTCATCAGACTTTTGGCGATGGAGAGACCCAGCCCGGAGGCTTGAGAAGATCGGGTACGGTCTGCGGTATAGAATCGGTCAAATAAGAGGTTAACATCGCTTCCGGCTAAATCCTTAGCATCGTTTACAATCGTTAAATCTGCTGTTTCCTGCTGGCGGTTGAAACTGATTCCCACATACCCGGTCGTATGTTTGACCGTATTGACAAGCAAATTCTCTATAACTCTCCGCACAGCGGATTCATCGGCGTATACGGACACATTTTCCTCAGGTAGCCGTATATCCGGTGTAATGTTGCGATCGTTGAACGAATCGTAAAATCCGACCAGAATTTCCGAGAGTAGGACAGTCATTCCAAGCTTTTCGGTATGTAGAGGATAATCTAGCGATTCGATCAAGGAAAGCTCAAAAAAATCATTCAGCAGTGCCTGCAGCCGTTTCGTCCGGTTTTTAACGATGGCAACATATTCAAGCTTCTCATCAGGGGTAATAGACTCATCCTCCAACAGTTGAATATAACCGAAGATGGAGGTGAGTGGTGTACGAATATCATGAGAAATATTTGCTACGGCCTGACGGAATTCTTGTTCGACACGTTTTCGTTGGGCTTCCGCTTCGACGATTAAATCAGATTGACGATTGATTTGTCCCGCAAGCGCCTCAAGCTTCTGGTCGAATAGAGCCACATTGATTTTTTTACCGGTTGCACGTTCGTTGTAGGTATGCAATTGCGTTGTCATCCGCCCTAGCTCTCGCCTTAACATCAACAGACGGACAAGCAGGAGAGACCCTGCCGCAAACAATATGATTGTCAGAATAAGCAGCACTCTCCTGCACCTCCGATGTGTTATTTGATTTCTTTTCTGTGGAATACGAGAATACCGAGCATCCCGGAAACGGCAATTGTTAACAACGGTACAAGTAGAAGTGCTAGCCAATCTCCGCTGTCGATACTGGGCTTACCTATATCGCCTACCAGTTTGAAGATGGAATAATCGTACAAATTACTAAAGAAAGAGATCTTCGAACCTATACCAGCCAAAACTGTATCGATCATAAGGAAGAAAATCATTGAGAAGCCGATAGTTTTGCCGCTGTCGGTAAGAATTACGGTGAACAGCGCGCCGATCGCTGCGTAACCAGCCGTGTACAATAACGTTAGACCGAGGGCGCGCGGTATGAAAAGTGCAGTGCTTCCTTCCGGCAGTTGACCGAAGCCCGAAAGCAGCGTGACTTCGGCTGTGCTGACCATAGGAAAGATGAGAGAAATCGCCATGGCTCCAACTGCGAATACGATAAGTTTTGCCGCGAACAGTCTCCCTCTGGTGTTGCCCGATGATGCGATTGTCTTCATGACCCCTGTGGAATATTCGTTAGAGATGAAGAATCCCGCCAGAATGGCTACGCCGAATTTAATAATGTAGGCATTGCTTGAAATAAAGGTAGTCAGAAATTCGGCACCGGTGATCTGAGGTTCCCCATTGGACCGATGATCAAAATAATATAGCAATGGGTAAGCAAGCGAGAGGACGGAAAGTGCTAATAGAAAAGTCCAAAATGATCTATTCTTACGGAGCTTGAAAAACTCAACTCTGATCAGATTATACATTTGGATTCCCCCCAATTCGCTTCGTAAAATAACTTTCCAAGTCTTCACCCATAGGCATAAACTTCTCGATTTCGAGACCCGCGGAGAATAACGCTGTTGATACTTTACCTGGCTGCTCAATGCGGCTATACAACTTGATGGTTCCATCCTGCATCACTTCGAAATCGGCCGTACCCAGCTCGTTCTGAATGACGGCTGTTGCCTTGCCCGGATCATCCACTTTGATAAACAAGTACTGCTGACATTTCTCGTTCAATTCCTCCGCAGTGAGTTGTTCAAGCAACTGACCGCGATGAATAATACCATAATGACTTGCCATTAAATGCAACTCACTTAGAATATGACTTGAGATCATTATCGTAATGCCCAGCTCACGGTTTAGCCGCTTGAGCAGTTCGCGCATTTCGACGACACCCATCGGATCCAACCCATTGGTTGGCTCGTCCAGAATCAGAAATTCTGGATCTCCCAGCAAGGCGATGGCAAGACCTAGCCGCTGTTTCATTCCCAGCGAGAAATTTTTGGCTTTCTTTTTGCCGGCGCCCTGCAGTCCAACCTGCTCTAGCATTCTAGGAACGCAATCTTTGCCGGGAATACCGCGTAGAATCCGGTTTGCTTCTAAATTTTCGCTTGCAGTCATATGGGGGAACAAAGCGGGGCTCTCGATAATTGAGCCGATTCGCTTACGAGCCTGGATCAGGGCCTGCTCTTCATTGGCTCCGAACAGCTCGATCGTCCCCTGAGTCGGAAAAGCAAGTCCGGTCACCATACGGATTAATGTTGATTTTCCAGCTCCATTTTGCCCAATAAAACCATAAATAGAGCCTTTACGGATTGACAAATTGACTTTGTCCAGCGCTGTATGGCCCTTGAACTTTTTGGATAGCTGATTTGTTTTTAATACATATTCGTACATCTCGTCTTGGCCTCCTTTTCGTGATAGACCAAGTATAGAATTGAAAACATAAGAAGAGCTAAAGCCAAATCTTAAGAATGTCTTAAGGCTTGAGCCGATAACCTATGCCCCATACCGTCTCGATAAATTCGCTTCCTGGTGCGGCCTTGGTTAGCTTGCTGCGCAAATTGCTCATATGGACATTGACCGTATTGTCGTCCCCGTAATATGGCTCGTGCCAGACCCTTTCGTACAAATTCGCTTTTGTGAACACCTTCTTAGGGGCCGACAAAAGCAACGAGAGAATCTCAAACTCTAGAGCCGTGAGCGTCAGTTCCGCTCCATTTGCCGTAACCGACATCGCATCTCGATGAAGTACAAGGCCCTGATGCTGGAGCACGTTAGGCAAAGCCGATTGCGCAATCCGTGAATACAACCGTAGATGAGAATCGATCCGTGCAGAGACTTCCTCAACGTCGAAGGGTTTCGTAATGAAATCATCCGCCCCCGCCCGCAGGGCAGACACCTTGGTCTGGGGCTCACCCTTGGCTGAAATGATAATTACTGACATATCGTCCCGCCCGGCAATCTTCTCAAGTAGTTCCTCTCCCGACATGCCAGGCAGCATCAGATCCAGTAGCAGCATACTCCATTGACGTTGCTCCAGATAGAGAAGTGCCTCCGTTCCCGAGTAAGCAGGTTGGGGAATGTAGCCGCTTTTCTTAATAATGCTGCACAGCAATCGGTTGATGTCGCTGTCGTCTTCAGCAACGAGAATATGTATCAGGTTATTCATTTAATCTCCTTTTTCCACCTAAAATAGGTCGTTATTCGGATGAATGCCTATTAAATAGGATAGCAGGTTTTAGATTCTGTATCCAGATCCAGCCAATTTAATAACAAAGAGACTCTTCTATTTAAATAGAGGAGTCTCTTTGCGGTGTTAAGGTATTTAGATAAATAGATTATGACTAGATTGATCGGCTTGGCCGAGGTAATATCCTACGCCGCCGATTCCTACGCCGTCGATTAGTTCTTCACGGGTGATGCCCATAAGATCCATAGACATTTGGCAGGCGACGATCTCGACGCCTTGGTCGACAGCCATCTGAATCAATTCTTCCAAAGAAGAGACATTATTGTTCTTCATTACAGAGCGAATCATTTTGGAGCCCATCCCCATCATGTTCATATTCGAAAGCGTTAGCTTCCGGCTGCCGCGCGGCATCATCGCTCCGAACATTTTGCCGATGAAATTCTTGTTCACAGGCACTTTCTCATCTTTACGGATAATATTGAGGCCCCAGAAGGTAAAGAACATCGTCACTTTTTTGCCACTGGAGGCTGCTCCATTAGCAATGATGAAGGAAGCGATCGCTTTATCCAAATCCCCGCTAAAAACAACCATTGTGCTTGCGTTGCTAGTTTGGACAGGTTGTGCTCCTGTTGGGGCGGATTCTTCGTTCAATCCTTTGCGCAGATAAGCTTCGATCATACCAGTAGGCAGCTTTGTTAATTGCAAAAGCGTGTGCTTAGACATGCGAGCCCATGCCTTGATATCTTCATAGAATCCCGGATCGGAAGCCGTTACCTTCAAAATTTGTCCGTCCAAGAGCGGGTCGATGCTCATCTTGACTTGAATCAGCGGTCCGGGGCAGCACAGTCCACAAGCATCAAGCACGGAATCAGGTGTTAAATCCAGTTCTTGTTCGACTGGGACGGATGCAGTGGCGCTGGAGTTGGCCGCAAAAGCTGCAATATTGGTATTGACTGTAGCTAACCCGTTAACTGTAGCTGTTCCAGTTCCAATTGCGGCAGAATTATTGCTAGTGCCAGTCCCCGTTCCTGTCGGTGCTACTGCTGCTGCGATTTCTTTACGGGCTGCTGAAATACCGACGTTTGGCGTCAGGCAATCTTTTTTTTCAGGCGAATATTTGCTCAGTTGATACGTCTTAAAGCCTCCGGTCAGATTCTTCACACGGAAACCCTTTTGCTGCAAAATGCGGGAAGCGGTGTAGCCTCTAAGTCCAACTTGGCAATACACCCAAATTTCTTTACTAGGGTCAAGCTCGGCTAGACGACCACGCAGATCATCTACAGGGATGTTAATAGAGCCTTCAATATGGCCGTTGGCATGCTCGATTTCCGAACGTACGTCAACTAAAATGGTATTGTTGTGGTCACGACCTTCTAAATCCTTAGGAACGAATACTGTGGTCATGCCTTTCAAAATATTTTCAGCGGCAAAGCCAGCCATATTCACTGGATCTTTAGCCGAAGAGTAAGGAGGGGCATAAGAAAGCTCCAATTCCGTTAAATCAGTAACCGTACCTCTAAAGCGAATCACTGTAGCGATATCGTCGATACGTTTATCTACTCCACTATAACCAACAGCTTGTGCACCGAGCACCGTACCTTTTGGATCAAAAATCAGCTTCATTGATATTGGAGTTGCCCCCGGATAATAAGTTGCATGAGAGCTTGGATGAACATAAATCACGTGATAAGGTAAGCCCAAGCGTTGTAGCGTTTTTTCGTTATTACCGGTAGAAGCGCCTGTCACACCAAATACTTTAATGATAGAAGTGCCTTGGGAACCTTTGTAAGAAGTACCTAGACCGCTAACATTGTCCGCTGCAATCCGTCCTTGCTTATTGGCGGGGCCTGCTAGTGGAATAGCGGTTTTCGTTCCGTTTACAAAATCAACCACCTCAACCGCGTCACCTACAGCGTACACTTGATCCAAATTTGTCTCCATGCGCTCGTTGACCAAGATGTGGCCGCGTGGACCGAACTCTAAACCACTATCCTTCAGGAAAGAGGTATCCGGCGAAACGCCGATAGCCAGCAGAACCATATCACTTTGCAGCACAGTGCCACTCGCTAATTGAACCTGTATTTGTTCTCCCACCTCAGCAAAACCTTGGACCATATCGGAAAAAATAAGATTAACGCCATGCTCGTCGAGTTCTTTTGCCAAAATAGAAGACATTTCAGTATCGAACGGAGCTAAGATTTGCGGACCCGCCTCGATCAAGGATACTTCCAGACCTGCTTCTCTGAGGTTCTCAGCCATTTCCACACCGATAAATCCACCACCGATCACAACGGCGGAACGAGTGCCTTCGGCTGCCACTTTAGCTTTGATTTTGTCAGTGTCGGGAATGTTGCGCAGCATGTGAATTTTGGAACTCTCGATACCGGGCAAATTCGGACGAATCGGTTTAGCACCAGGCGATAAAATAAGCGCATCGTAGCTCTCTTCATAGGAGCCTTTTTCTATGCTTTCTACTCGTACTTTCTTGTTCACAGGGTCGATAGACACCACTTCGCTTTGAATCCGAACATCGATGTTAAAACGTTTATGCATCGCCTCTGGTGTCTGAACCAGCAGCTTGGAGCGATCCTGAATGGAGCCTCCGATATAATATGGCAGTCCGCAGTTGGCAAAAGAAATGTACGGATCACGCTCAAACATTATGATATGAGCCTCTTCATCTAATCTCCGAAGCCTGGCGGCCGCTGATGCGCCTCCTGCAACTCCTCCGACAATCAGTACTTTTTTACTCATGATGATTTATTCCTCCCCTAAAAATAGCTGAATTAGATGTTTGATCTTCTCGTCTTTAACAGAATAGTTAATTTCCAGTCCATTACGTTCGGTTTCGACAATGCCTAGGGATCTAAGCTTCTGCAAATGCTGGGATACCGTAGATTGTGGAAGGTCGAGACAGTCCTGCATGAAGCTAACGTTGCAGCTGCCTTTTTCAAGCAGTCCTTTAATGATGCACAAGCGAACGGGATGAGCGATAGCCTTTAAGGTTTCGGCGGTTTGATTATAGGCTTTAAAATTTTTGTCCATAGTTATGAACTCCTCGCTTTACAATATCCTTATATCGTAATATTATGATATAGTGATATGAAAATCAAGTTATTTTTTAAAAAAGAGAAGGAGAGATGCTCGATGTCTTTTAAAATTCCAAAGGAAATTACCCCGCAGCAAGTGGCGGAACTTCTGAAGAATGGAGAGACCCCTACGCTGCTGGATGTACGCGAACCCGCCGAATGGGTGGAGGGACATGTGAACGGTGCGAAGCATATTCCGCTTGGGCAGCTGTTAATGCGTATAGATGAACTAGATCCTAATGGAGAGACGATTGTGATGTGCTTAAGTGGTGGCCGGAGTGGACTGGCGTGTGAGCTGTTGAGCGAAAAGGGATATAACGTTGTGAATATGATGGGTGGATTAAGTGCTTGGACGGATAATTTTTTGGTGCGGGGGTAATAACATGAGCATGATGTTTCGGATACTACTGAGTATATTAATTGTCTTTAGTATTGTAAGGTTCTTACGTTACGCTTGGCCAGTCCGTTCACTCTCATATGTAGAAGCCCGCGACGTTCACGAATTAGCAGATCAAACCTTGGCCATGAAAATGCTCGATGTGAGGGATGCCGTAGATTATGAAAAGGATAGTATCCGTGGCTCGATAAATATATCACTCGGGCGGCTAGCTTATGTCTGGCAACACTGCCTTTCGTCCGACGACTCGGTCCTAATTCTTGCTGATAGTTATTATAAAAGAAACAAAGCTGCGAGAATTCTATATAAGCAGGGCTTTCGAAAGTTATATGCGGTAAATGGTGATTTTTTAGGGAACAAAAGAACGCTCTCCGACATTTCGGTGAAAGGTTGTTGTGAAGGATAATGGATTTAAGCTCATTGATGTCCCGTCTTGGATTTGGTAAAAGCGCAAGTGTAAGAACATTGAAGGTGGCAGAGTTCCGGAGCAAAATGGAGCTATCTAAAAATAAGCTGCTGATCGATGTCCGCGAACCGGATGAATACAAGAGTGGATTTATTCCGGGGGCGAAAAACATCCCGCTGTCTCAAATGGAAAAGCGGCTCGGTGAGATCCCAAAGGATCGGGATCTGCTACTCTACTGCCGTAGTGGTATGCGAAGCAAAAGTGCAGCGCGGATTCTGAGTAAGCATGGGTTTACTAGGCTTGCACATTTGCAGGGCGGGGTAAGTAGCTGGAATGGGAAGTTGAGTCGGCGGTAGGATTAGGGGATTTCGTACTGAGCATAGTTCAACTGATGTTGCTTTTACGTACTTAAACCAATTAGCTTTTTTAATGGAACTGAATGCTGTGGTGAGGTACCTTACTTTATCGCAATGTACTTAAACTAATTAGCTTTTTTTGCTGGATAAGTTATATTTAGCTGGATCTAGTGTTGGCTGTTGAGTGTTATTGACAGTATCAGAAAGTGAATACTATACTTTTGAGTAATAGGACGAAGCACGTCCCGTACCCATATTGGGTGCGGGATTTTTTTATGCCAAGGAGGAGAGTAACGTATGGGATTTGCGGAGGAGCATCGTAAGTGGGTAGAGGATCATATTAGTCGAAGATCAGGAGAACGGCGTGGGAGATTGGAGCGGGGACATGGCCATGGTGAGCGGATATTTTTGGAGAAGGTATGGTGGCCTATGATGGGGCATTTCAATGACCTTCATCCTGAATACGAAGTGGTGGATTGGCGTAGCAAGCCCTACTTTGTTGATTTTGTGTGGAAGCCTGGACAGGTTAAGTTTGCATTTGAAGTAAAAGGCTACGGCCCACATGTACAAAATACAGACCGAACGCGCTACAGGCAGGAGCTGAATCGAGAGACTTATCTGCAAATCGCGGGTTATCGGGTAGTGGCGATTCCTTATGATGATCTGGATGCGAGTCCTGAACTTACGATAACTTTGTTAAGACCATTGCTGATGCCGTACCTCGATGTGAAGATGGAGGAGCAAAGGGAGTTTAGCCGACTGGAACGTGATATTTTACGGATTGCTGTGCGTTTGAATGGGTGCATCCGGCCGGTTGATTTGGTGAGGGAGCTTGGGATTGATAAGCGTACGGCTCGAAAGGGACTGGGTGCTCTCAGCGAAAAAGGAAAGTTTATTCCCATAGTTTCTGAGGAGAGCGGTAGAGTCTGCAGATATGAATATATCCATTCCTTAAAGGATATTCAGCTATGGTGAGGCAACTAAATGCCCTAGCTATCGCCCAAAAGGCTGGAATTGGGCAAAAGAAAGGCAAAAATGCCTTGGATACCGCCCAAAAGGCTGGAATTGGGCGAAAGAAAGGCAAAAATGCCTTGGATACCGCCCAAAAGGCTGGAATTGGGCGAAAGGAAGGCAAAAATGCCTTGGATATCGCTCAAAAGGCTGGAATTGGGCGAAAGGAAGGCAAAAATGCCCTGGATACCGCCCAAAAGGCTGGAATTGGGCGAAAGAAAGGCAAAAATGCCTTGGATACCATTCCCCCGCCACACTCCACCTTCCATTCTCACTAAGTGAGACGACTGGGCGAGCGAGGCCCCCCAAAAATCTCTAATTATGACCTGATTTTCATTTAGATTGTTAAGGTGTTACTTATTGACCTAATCTTCTATGATTAGGTTGATAGACCAGATTTGTGTTTGACATAGACAATTACCTTGAGAACATATGAAACCGCTATCAACTTGAATCGAAGGAGCGATTTTGATGGAAACAGCGACATCTAAATATCCATTTCAACAGATTGATTTACCTCTAAATGAACGAGTGCAGGATCTGATCTCCAGATTAACGCTTGATGAAAAAGTAAGCCTCATCCCCCAGTATCAAGCTGCCATAGAGCGTTTAGGCGTTGGAGCCTATAAGCACGGTACAGAAGCGGCGCACGGAATTTCCTGGCTTGGTAAAGCGACCTCTTTTCCTCAGCCGAGCGGACTGGCTTGTACCTGGAACCCGGAGTTAATGAAAGAAATCGGCTCGGCCATTGGAGATGAAGCAAGAGCATTTTACAAAAAGAATCCAACGGTGAATGGGCTGACGTTATGGGCACCAACAGTGGATATGGAGCGTGACCCGCGGTGGGGTAGAACGGAAGAAGCCTATGGTGAAGATCCGGAATTAACTGGACAACTCAGTACATCACTTGTGCAAGGAATCCAAGGAGATCACCCTGTCTATTTGAAAGCGGTCGCAACGCTCAAACACTTTCTAGGAAACAACAACGAGATCGAACGCGGAAATTGTTCCGCCAGCATTGATCCGAGAAATATGCGCGAGTATTACCTGGAAGCATTTAAGCCTGCTTTTCAAGAAGGTGGCGCACAGTCTATGATGACCGCCTATAACGCGGTGAATGGTGTGCCTGTTATTCTTCATCCAGCAGTGATGGATGTGGTCAAAGGCGAATGGGACATGGACGGTTTTATCGTCAGTGATGCCGGAGATTTATTCGGGATTGTGAAGGACCATAAATATTATGAATCTTTTGCACAGTCGATGGCGGAGTCTATCAAAAACGGAATTGACAGCGTAACAGAAGAAACCGAAGAGACAATCAAGGTTCTTCATGAAGCACTTGACCAAGGTCTGCTGGCAGAGGAAGATTTGGATCGCGCACTAACCAACACATTTAGAGTTCGCTTCCGTCTGGGAGAGTTTGACCCGGCTGAAGGAAACCCATATGCGGCAATCGACGATTCCTTTATTCTTAGCAAAAAACATGCCGCACTATCCATGGAAGCTGCCAAACAATCCATTGTGCTACTAAAAAATGAGCAAGCCACATTGCCGCTGAGCAAGACTAAATTAAACAAAGTGGCGATTATTGGTCCACTCGGCAATGAAGCTTTTAGAGACTGGTATTCCGGCACATTACCTTATGGAGTGACCCCCCTGCAGGGCGTGCGTAAGAAGCTGCCTGGTAAACAAGTTACTTTTGAGAGCGGCGCAGATCAAATCATTCTTACCTCAGCCGCAAACGGTCAAGCCATCGGAATTACGGGTGAGGACGGAAGATTGGCTGTACAGCATGACACGGCAGAGCACGGAGAAATGTTCCAACATACGGCTTGGGGCTGGACTAGCAATACGCTGAAGGCGACAAGTCGTGGACAGTATGTAACTTTAAGTGAAGCGGAGACGCTCACTGCATCTGCTGAAGAAATTTACGGATGGTTTGTAAAAGAATCCCTTAACATCGTTCCGGAAGCTGAGGGTAAAGTCTCTTTGCGGACTTGGAATGACAAATTGATCTCTGTGAATGCTGAGGATGGCACACTGCAGGTTGCTGATCAGGACGCAAGTGCTGACGCTCGTCTTTTCAAAAAGAACATCGTTACGAACGGCATAGAAGCTGCTGTAGAAGCTGCCAAAGCTGCTGAAGTGGCTGTGGTTTTTGTCGGTAACCATCCACTCCTAAACGGAAAAGAAGAAATCGACAGACCTGATATTGTACTTCCGGAGGAGCAGGAACGTTTGGTCAAAGCAGTCTATGAAGCGAATCCGAATACAGTGGTAGTTATTGTCGGCAGTTACCCGATCTCTTCCACTTGGATTGACGAGAATATCCCGGCAGTTCTATATACTTCCCACAGTGGACAAGAGCTGGGCAATGCGGTTGCTGAAGTGTTGTTCGGAGATTACAGTCCTTCTGGCAAGCTGAATATGACTTGGTTCCGTTCTGTGGAGCAGCTGCCAGAGCTGATGGATTATGATATTATCAAAGGTAAAAGAACCTATATGTACTTTGACGGCGAGCCATTGTATCCTTTTGGTCACGGCTTAAGTTACGCCCAAATGTCCTACAGTAACCTAAATTTAAGCACCAAGGATCTGCAACAAGATGATATGCTTAACATTTCCGTTCAAGTGGATAACACTGGAGCAATCGATGGGGACGAGGTTGTTCAGTTATACGTGCAAGCTTTGAATTCCCGGGTTAAACGTCCGATTAAACAGTTGAAGGGTCTTGAAAAAGCGAGTATAGCCGCAGGTCAATCGCATACAGTAGAGTTTGCATTACCAGTTACAGAGTTAGCATTCTGGGATGTTACACGCGAACAATATTGCATCGAAAATGGAGAATACGCGATTCTGATTGGCCGTTCTTCTGCTGATATTAAATTGTCCTCAATCGTAAAGGTGAAAGGGGACATCATTCCTTCCCGTAATTTATATAACAACACCAAAGCAGAGAACTATGATGACTACGAAGGTGTATATCTGGACGAATGCAAAGCAGGTGGAGCTTCCATACATCCGGTAAAAGAGGGCGCTTGGATCGCTTTTAACGATGTATTGTTCGATCATGGCGCAGTAGCATTTGAAGCTGTGGTATCTTCCACAAAAGGTGGCAGCATCGAGATCAGAACTGGAAGCACAACTGGGAAGCTGGTTGGAACCTTAAATGTTCCTTCTGGTGGAGTTCTGCAACAGTGGAGCACACTGACTGGCGAAGTATCCGTGGAGCCTGGTACTACCGATGTTTATGTAGTCTTTAACGGTGAGGTACTTCTCAGCCGGTTTCAATTTAATCAATAATAAAGATGACCTTTGATTATGGATTGGAGTGTGCAAATATGGAGTGCTTGGGATGTCGGATTGCTAACGGAATTGAGCCTAACGTAAAAGTAGTATATGAGAATGAATCTATTACTTGTGTGCTAGATATCGCTCCATTTAATGAAGGACATATCTTGATTCTTCCTAAAAAGCATTACTTGGATCTCGAAGAAATCGATTCAGAGACTTCCTATGCGATAATGGACGGGTCGAAGAAGTTGTCAATTATCTTGAAGGATCTATTCAACCCAGATGGCATAAGCATATGCCAAAATGGCGGGAAGTTTAACGACCTGACCCACTACCATATGCACCTCATCCCTAGATACGAAGGCGATGGATTCGCGTGGAGTGAACCATTACAACCGCACGGTGCTGAGAATTTTTTAAGTCAGACGCAAGGAAAGATTCTTGAAGTATTAAAAGGGCAATAAACATAAAAAGGGCATTCCTGAAGCAATATCAGGGATGCCCTTTTCCTTTTGTTATAGCGTAACGCTCTAATCACATCCGCCACCGCCACCAGAATCTCCTCCACCGAAATCTCCCCCGCCACTGTGTCCGCTATCCCCACCCCAGCTATGGCCGCTGTCATGTCCAGAATGGTGATGAGAGTCGCTCCCGTGATGGTGTTGATGGTGGTGATTAGAGTGATTCGGGTTATTTGGATCCAGGAGATCTGGATGGCTAGCTGCCATAAAAGACATGCTGGCGGCATCATCACGTCTATTCCTTTCAAATCTGTTACTGCTTGAGCTTGAGCCATTACGAACTACGGACTGTATAATTATGTATACAATAACTCCAATAAACAGTATCCCAAAGACCATTAGATCGCCCTCCTAGTTGTTCATTATAAGCTGTATTCTCTTAAATTGTACCATAATATTGAATAAATGGATTTAAAAAATGAAATTAAGCTATGAATTTGTTCTTTTTTATTTAGAAAAGGTTGATTTTATCACCCCGATTTGCTACCATACGATGTAACTTAATAGTTATTGTTTTCTAGGGTTCCGCAGCTGGTGCACAGCTGGTCTGGTCCGAGGGAAAACGCACGAACAGCATCGTTCGTGTCTACACGGAGGGATAAAAGCCCGGGAGGTATCGCCATATATGGCGACGACCTTCCGGGCTTATTTGTTTGTTTCGTGGGCAATTATAAAGTAGGTGAATTAAAGGAGGGCTTGAAATGAAAAATAATTCAGAGTGGTTAAAGGTAGTTGGTGCAGCCGTTTTCGAGGTCATGTGGGTCATCGGCTTAAAACATGCCTCCACGATGTGGGAGTGGCTGATAACTGTGGTAGCTATAATAATAAGCTTCTATGTGATGATTTCAGCGAGTACCAAACTGCCGGTCGGCACGGTATATTCCGTGTTTGTTGGTCTAGGAACTGCAGGTACAGTAGTTGCGGACATGGTTTTATTCGGAGAACCGTTCAAGTTGATGAAGCTGGTTCTAGTGGTTATTTTGCTGGCAGGCGTTATAGGATTGAAAATGGTGACCAAAGAAGCCGAAGTAAAGGGGGAGTCTTAAATGGCATGGGTATTTCTGGTAGTTGCTGGTTTATTTGAAATGTTTGGAGTAGCTATGATTAACAGGTTGAATAAATACCGAAATTTCCTGTCGTTCGCGCTGCTCTTTCTTGGTTTCGGAGCAAGCTTTCTGTTTCTGTCTTTAGCCATGAAGAGTCTGCCGATGGGAACAGCTTATGCGGTATGGACGGGGATCGGTGCATCCGGTGGAGCGATTCTGGGGATGTTGTTGTATGGGGAGGCTAAAGATTGGCGCCGGATCGTTTGTATTATTATGATTCTGGGGGCTGCTGTGGGACTAAAACTGATAGCTTAGTTTGGTATTCATTCTTTACTTTTTCTCTTCAAAAGAGGGATTAGTTATAAATTGGACACGATTCAGATGTTTAGAAAGGTTCTTATAGGTCGTATAAAGTAAGTATACAATACTTCAATAAGGGGATTTTTAATATGACTAAGGATTCAATCGAACATTTGGCTGAAATCGCAACAATGAATCAATCTAACCGCATGCTGCTTCCAGATGGAACGTCACTTCCCAGAATCGGGCAGGGAACTTGGAATATGGGTGACGACGCGTCCCGTAGGGAGGAAGAGATTACTGCACTGAGATTAGGTGTGGAACTAGGCATAAATTTAATAGATACGGCTGAGATGTATGGAGACGGGCGCTCTGAGCTTTTAGTAGGTGAGGCTATCACAGGCATTCGGGATCAAGTTTTCTTGGTGTCAAAAGTCTATCCACAAAATGCCGGGAATGAGCGCCTTATCCGCAGCTGTGAAGAAAGCTTGAAACGCTTGAATACGGATCATCTGGATCTTTATTTGCTGCATTGGCGGGGAGATATCCCACTAGAAGAGACTGTTCTAGGTATGGAAAAACTAATCTCTCAAGGAAAAATAGCAAGATGGGGTGTATCTAACTTCGATATCGACGATATGAAAGAGTTGCTTAAACTTGCTGAAGGAACTCATTGTGCTACCAATCAGATTCTTTATCATTTAGGGTCCAGAGGCATTGAAACTGAACTGCTGCCATGGCAAAGAAGCCACAAGATCCCGGTAATGGCTTACTCACCGCTTGCTCAAGCAGGTTCACTCCGAAAAGGAGTGATCGAGAGTGAAGTCGTTCAGGAAATCGCTAGTGCACATCAAGCAACTCCGCTTCAGATTATGCTGGCTTGGACGGTGCGTGAAGAGGATGTTATTTCTATCCCAAAAGCTTCTTCTCGTAAGCATGTCATTGAGAATGCTGCCGCAGGCTTGATTACACTAAGTAAAGATGAAATTTGGAAGTTGGACGAAGCTTTCCCAATACCGTCTTGGAAAGTGCCGCTAGATATGATCTAAATTAGTTCTATTCACATAAAAAGAAGCCCTCAATCACTGTAAAAGTGTTTGAGGGCTTCTTTAATTCTTTATGCGATTAGCTGTTCTCAATGATTGTCTGTAGTGTGGTCCGATCAAGCCCTTCTACCAGCTTGATCAGAAGCTCTTTAGCAGCATCGTAGTCATCACTGTGAATCACTGATGAAGCGGTGTGTATGTATCGGGAGCATATTCCGATTACTGCGGAAGGAACACCGATTCCACTAACATGAACTTGACCCGCATCTGTTCCACCTTGGGATACAAAATACTGATATTTGATCCGGTGAGTATCCGCTGTATCTTGTACATATTCAATCAGACCGCGATGTGTAACCATCGTAGGATCGAGGATGCGCAGGAGAGCACCTTTACCCAGATGGCCAAATGCTTGGCTGTCACCTGTCATATCGGCAGCAGCGCTCGCGTCCAGACCGAAGAAGATATCCGGTGACAGGAGATTAGCCGCAGTACGGGCGCCCCGCAGACCTACTTCCTCTTGTACAGTGGCACCAGCGAAAACGGTGTTCGGCAGCTTTTTACCGTGCAATGCTTTAACTAGTTCAATGGCGAGACCTACGCCGTAACGGTTGTCCCAAGCTTTCGCCAAGATTTTTTTGGGATTAGCAAGGGGGGTAAAGGGACAAATCGGCAGAACTTGTTGGCCTGGTCTAACGCCAAAGCTTTCTGCTTCCTCGCGGCTGTCTGCACCGATATCAATATACATTTTGCTAATTTCACCAGTCTTACCGCGTTCTTCATTACTTAACAAATGGATTGGCGTGCTGCCAACAACACCGGTCAGCGTTCCTTTAGGTGTAATGATATGAAGACGTTGGGATGCAACAGCAGAGGCAAGCCAGCCGCCAAGTGGTTGAAAACGGATCATTCCGGTGTTAGTAATTCCAGTTACCATGAAACCTACTTCGTCAAAGTGCCCGGCGACCATAATTTTTGGCCCGTTCTCTTCGCCGCGCAGTACGCCGAACAAACTTCCGAGACGATCCTGTACGAACTCATCAGTATAAGGAGTCATAGCATCCTTGACGTAAGCGCGGAGTTCGCGCTCGAATCCTGGGGCTGAGGGAAATTCGGTAAGTGTTTTGAACATGTTCAGTGTTTCTTGATTCATATGAATTCACTCCTTTATTAAAATATAAGAACACATTTATACATCATCCTTATATTTCTACGAGAAACGGATGTTATCCATAATGGACGGCATCGTTATTTCTTCCTGCAACTTAGTATGAACATTCTGAGCTCACTTGTCCATGATAAGAGACATTGAACACCGGGCACGAGCTCCGCGAATACTATGCATTAGAGGCTTTGGTGACAGTAGCCTTAGAAAGGATGCGAAGACGAATGAGGGTAGCGGGTAGCGTACCCCAACGAAGGGTGCAGGGAGGATTCTCTAGTAGGAGCCTACAAGTAAACGGAACGCACAGACGATATTGGCGCCGCAATCCAAGGGAAAGAGAAGCAGTACTTATTTTTGTGCTCTTTTTGCTGCTGATTGTTGTGTTACTGTATTTTTCCTGAACTGGAGGGACATAACGAAGCGGAGGATGGCAAACAATAAGGAAAACTTCTAAGCGAAGAACAACTTAAGGGGCTTTAAAGTGTGTACTACAATTGCTTGTCAGCCCCCTTCGCCTAACTTTCAGGAGGTGCCTCAATGCCGGCAAAAACTAAGAAATCGGGTGTCAAGCTGAAGCTTGACACCCTGACTCCACAAGATTACGATAAATTGTCCAAGCCCTTTGTTCCTGCCAGGCCCGTATTCAAAAACTGCATACGAGCGTTTATTGCTGGCGGCATAATCTGTGTTATTGGACAAGGTGTTCAGGAGGCTTTTATGGCAATTTTCGATATGAGCTCCAAGGAAGCTGCCAGTCCGACAGTCGCGGTGATGATACTGCTCTCTGTAATTCTGACCAGCTTTGGCGTGTACGACAAAATGGCTCAATGGGCTGGTGCAGGAACTGCAGTCCCAGTGACCGGGTTCGCAAACAGTATGTGCTCTGCAGCTCTAGAGCATCGCGCTGAGGGGCTTGTGCTCGGTGTAGGCGGCAATATGTTTAAGCTAGCGGGCTCGGTCATCGTATTTGGTGCCGTCGCTGCTTTCATCATTGGTATCGTCTATCTCATCTTAGGCGTAGACGGAGGTGCACATACATGAAGCAGCTTGGCAGTCAGACCTGGGAGTTCACGAACCGTCCCGTTATTCTAGGTTCTTCCGCTGTAGTAGGGCCAGAAGAGGGAGAAGGTCCTTTAGTATCAGATTTTGATTTTATATTTGATTCGCTGGAAATGGACGAGAAGACATGGGAGAAGGCAGAGCGCGCTCTTTTCGAAAAGGCAGCCATGCTAGCTCTGATTAATGCGAATATCGATAAAGAGAAGCTGGAGTTTTTTGTCGGAGGAGATTTGATGAACCAGATTATCAGCAGCTCTTTCGCAGCAAGAAAATTGGGCGTACCATATCTCGGAGTCTTTGGCGCTTGCTCTACCTCCATGGAGAGCCTTGCGATTGCCTCAATGATTGTTGATTCTGGAGGCAGCAAATATGTGCTTGCGGGAACATCCAGCCATAACTGTACGGTAGAGAAGCAATTTCGTTATCCTACTGAATATGGCTCACAGAAGCCCCCAACGGCGCAGTATACAGTTACAGGCTCGGGCTGTGCTGTAGTGGGTCAAAATGACGGCACAGGTAACTATCCAGTCGTGGTCTCAGCAACACTTGGACGTATTATGGATCTAGGCTTGACAGACCCTTTTAATATGGGAACGGCTATGGCACCTGCGGCGGCGGATACAATAACTGCGCACTTTCGGGATACCGGACTATCGCCCGGGCACTACGATCTAATTGTTACCGGGGATTTAGCATCCGTGGGACTACCCATAGCCAAAACCCTGTTAGCTAAAGAGGGGATTCCTATGGAGCAAACAACCTTTGATGATTGTGGTCTACTTATCTACGACTTGGAGAAACAGAAATATGTAATCGCTGGAGGAAGTGGCTGCGGATGTTCAGCGGTTGTAACCTATGGTCATATCCTTAAGCGCCTAAAAAAAGGACAACTTAAACGTGTGCTTATAGTGGCAACTGGCGCATTGTTATCCCCTTTGTCTTATCAGCAGGGAGAGAGCATTCCGTGTGTCGCTCATGCTGTAGCCATAGAGAGCGGAGGTGAAGCATAATGATGATTTACTTATGGGCTTTTCTGATAGGAGGAGCCATTTGCGTTATAGGGCAGCTGATGTTCGATGTATTGAAGCTGACACCTGCACATACGATGAGTACTTTAGTTGTAGCCGGGGCGATTGCCGATGCTTTTGGAATATACGATCCACTTGTGAAATTTGCAGGAGCCGGAGCAACCATACCAATCACAAGCTTTGGCAATTCCTTGGTACATGGTGCATTGACAGAGCTGGAGCGGGATGGCTGGATCGGTGTAGTTACGGGTATTTTTGATATTACAAGTGCGGGCATTTCGTCAGCTATTGTGTTCTCCTTTTTGGCAGCTTTAGTTGTACGGCCGAAGGGGTAGAAAAGTTGATCCTACATGATACGGTTGTCGTCTAAAAAAGACGGCAACCGTTTTTTTGTTTAAAACTTGTAGGATGTTTCATCTTATGGTTTTTTTTGTATTCTCACTTCGTGATCTTCAACAATGTACTTTGGGTCCCCTAATCATGTAAAATATAAATAATACTGCTTATTCTGGCTAGGAGGATCGTATATGCCCGTACGTCAAGAATCAATGCACATCATGAATGCTGTACGCACTAATTTGGAATCCTGCATACTTGGAAAATCATTTGAAATACAATTACTGTTAACCGCACTGCTTGCTGGTGGTCATGTATTGATCGAGGATGTACCGGGAACAGGGAAAACCCAACTAATACGCGCACTTTCAAGATCAATGTCCGGTGAATATCGCCGAATTCAGTGTAATCCGGATATACTTCCGAGTGATATTACAGGTGTTTCTGTCTATCATCCTAGGGATGAGATGTTTCATTTTCGGCCAGGTCCGGTAATGACGAATATTCTGCTAGCTGATGAAATTAACCGTGCTACAACGAAGACACAATCCGCACTTCTGGAAGTGATGGAGGAGAGAAACGTAACCGTGGATGGAGAGACGTATCCACTTCCGCATCCTTTCATGTTGTGCGCTACCCAGAATCCGATAGACTTTGAGGGAACTTACACGCTGCCTGAAGCTCAACTAGATCGATTCATGCTGAGAATTAGCCTTGGATATCCTGATGCAGCGACGGAGAAGAATTTATTGCTGAGCCATCAGGAAGGCCAACCTGTGGACAGGCTTTCGCCAGTAACAAGCATGGAACAAATTGCAGGGATTCAGGAAGAGATTCGTGACATCTTTATGAGCGATCCTGTGCTGAATTACTTGTTAGATATTGTGCGGCAGACAAGAGAACATCCACTAGTAATGCTAGGTGCAAGTCCACGTGCTTCACTATCCTTTATGATGGCTTGTAAAGCTTATGCCTTTTTGCAGGGAAGAGACTATGTTCTGCCTGATGATGTGAAGATCCTTACTCCATTTGCCTTGGGTCATCGTATATTGCTGCGTCCAGAGTCGCGCCTAGATAATATTAGCGTAGAATCTTTGCTTCAAAAGCTTCTGCAGAGCATTCATGTGCCTGTTACGATGAGGCAATAATATGAGACGTTATTTGTCGTCGGTAGCAGCTATCATTCAGCCATCTAAGCTTGCAAGCATCCTTGTAATTTGGAGCATTACACTCTTATATGTGCTTTTTCAGGGCGGGAAAACTGCATTTATGTTGTTTATCATGGTCTCTGTACTTATTGCATATTTGATTGCTGGAGGTTTAGGAGGCGTTCGGCGGGCTAAGGGCACTCGCAGTCTTTATTCTGAACAGGACAAGGGAGATTTGCTCTCTGCCGGAGGGCATCTTCGTGTGAAACTTAAGGTTACAATCCCCGGAATTTTGCCCTTGCCTTATGTGGTTATAAGGGAGGCCCTTAAGCGGCATAATGGAGAATCATGGGTATTTGAAGAAAGTGTGATCCCAAATCTCAGAGGAATTGGGGAATTGAAGTTTCAGACACCAGCCCTAGAACGTGGAACCTACACGTTCTCTAATACGGATATCATCAGCCAAGATATATTTGGGCTTGTCGAGCATAAGGGGACATTTTTATCTGAAGGACAATTTCAGGTTTTGCCTCGTGCGATCTACGTTCCCCGCTGGCAGTTATATGAGAGGAAATCTCGGCTATCCGGGCCTCAGACATCCGTTGTTCAATCTCGGCGTGAAACCACACAAATTAATGGCGTCCGCGACTATGTATACGGTGATCGCTTGACGCGAATTCACTGGAATGCCACTGCTAAGACCGGTTCTTGGAAATCCAAAGAGTTCGAGCATGAGTCGATTCCCAAAACCATTCTAGTTCTTGATGGAAGCACATCAGCTTATATGAATACGAATCAATTCGAATTAGCAGTTTCTGTAACGGCCTCACTACTCGGCTTCGGTATTCGAGAGAGAATTGGAATTGGTCTGTGTTGTTTGGATAAGACGACAAAGGTGTTCGCACCCGTCGAAGGTGCTGCTGAGCGTCAGAAGATGATTCAATATTTAATCGATCTTAACGCTGAGGGGCGAGGTCCGCTTATTTCCCGATTGGAAAAAGGATACCGTATGTTTCCTAAGGGTTCTTACTTCGTGTTGATCAGCCCACAGCGTGGACAGCCTGTACTTGATGCACTACGCTGGGCTGATAGCAGAGGGATGACTGCTTCTCACATTCATGTGCGAAATTCGGCAGAGATAAATAGAGGTAACGATTGGATAGACGTCCTTAGATCTCGTGGAATAACCGGTTATGGCATTAGCTCGCTTCAAGAGCTTCCCTCCGTGTTAGGAGGGGAGGGATGATATGAGAACCTGGTGGAATCAGATAAAATTCTCCTGGCACCGTTCATTCAGCTTATTTTGGCTATTGATTATTGCACAGCAGTGGATTTCTTATACGGGACCTATTTGGTTAAATCAAACCACTGCTTCTGTATGGGCTGCTCTAATAACGATCACAGTCATTGAAATTCTTATCCCAGTTAAAGTTCAGTTCAGACTAATTATGGAAATAGTAGCTATTTTCTATATCGTTTATCGCACCATTACTAATTATGAAATTTATAATCCTGACCCATGGGCCATAACACTTGGAGATAGGCTCCAGGATATTAGTGTGTATATGGTACCGTATATCTGGTTTGCTCTTGGTGCCTCTGCCTTGCTGTTGCTTTCGTCTTGGTGGGTATCCTCGAAAAGGCGCATCTTATGGTTTGTAGGAATGAACATTGTGGCGCTGGCTGCTCTTGATTCCTTTACATCTATTGTATTGTGGCAGGAAGTGGCTTGGACGGTATTTGCGGGTATGGGTTGGCTTGTCAGCCAGCACTTGAGAAGTTTTCAGCTGCATTATCCGCGTGGATGGGTACATTTGCTGGAATATCCCTCGAAAATAGTCATGAATATCGCTATCGTCTTCTCTCTGGTTATTCTAATCGGTGTGAATATGCCGGATGTAAGGCCTACTTTGACGGATCCATATACGGCTTGGCAAGATTGGAACGGAAATGGAAAGTCTTCTGGTAAGAGCACAACTGGAACAACGAAATCCAATACGGGCTCAAGTTCCTCTATTAACAATACTTCGTCTGGCTACAGTCTGAATGATGATAACCTTGGCGGGGGCTTTAACTTCGATTATACGCCGGTGATGACAGTGGTTTCGGATTTACGTACTTATATGCGTGGAGAGACACGCAGAGTCTACTCCGGAAGTGGATGGACCGATAAGGATCGATTGAAGCGGGGACCTATATCAGAGGTGGAGACGGGGGAATCCTTGGAGCAAAGTGTGTCCTCTAAGGTCACAACTCGAACGTTGAAACAGACGGTTAAAGTGCTTAACAATAATGAATTCCCTGTATTGTTCGGTGCTTACTCTGTTACTTCGGTGGATTCATTAAATGGCGAGGCAGCCGGGAAGGGTCTTTTCTGGAGAGATCGTGATAGTGAGCTTATATGGGATGTAGATGGGAAGAAACGCGATTATCCATCGAACTTCGAGCTGACTTCTGAAGTTCCTGTCATTCCTGTTCAGGAATTGGCAGCAAAGACCTATGAGGAGCTATACAAAGGTAATGATCTGGAGGAAAGTTTCCTTCAGCTGCCTGATGATTTCCCTCAACGGGTTAAAGAGCTGGCTGAGGAAATTACAGCACAAGGAACAACACCGTATGAAAAAGCAGCGCTTTTGCAACAATACTTACAACAAACCTTTCCATACACCAACAAGCCGGATATTTCACGTGTTTCAAGTAAGGATTTTGTCGATGGATTTTTGTTCGAGCTGAGGGAAGGGTACTGTGATTATTATTCAACGGCACTAGTCACTATGGCACGTTCT
Organism: Paenibacillus etheri; assembly: GCF_001012825.1. Classification (GTDB taxonomy): domain Bacteria; phylum Bacillota; class Bacilli; order Paenibacillales; family Paenibacillaceae; genus Paenibacillus_AQ; species Paenibacillus_AQ etheri. The sequence continues at coordinate 178,897 of NZ_LCZJ02000033.1, read as the reverse complement.
CTGAACATTCCTGCAAGATGGGTTAAGGGGTACGCACCTGGAGAACAGCCGGAACTGCCTATGAATCTGGCGCAGCAGGCGGGTGCGGCGAATAATAATTACACGATTACCAATGCAGATGCCCATTCCTGGGCGGAAGTCTATTTTGGTGAGTATGGTTGGATTCCGGTTGAAGCTACTCCTGGTTTTAATGTTCCTCTACTGACTAAGAATGAGCAAACACCAGAGACAGAGCCGGAAGACCAAGATGAACAAGCAGAACCTACACCTGAACCTGTGACTAATGCACAAGCAGATCAAGGCTTTCATGTGGGTGTATGGGTAATTTTGGCGGCAGTGGGTGTATTGTTATCCTGGATCATTTTTAAAATTTGGCATATGCGCTTTAAGCTTCGCTTCTTCGTTCAACAGATGCGACTGGGTCGACCTTTAACGCCTGATCAGAAAGTTGTAACGGAAACTGAGCGTTGGGTAAGGTATTTGCATCGTAAGGGAATGATAAAGGAAGAGCATGAAACACTGCGTGAAACTGTAGTCCGCTGGAGTCAGGAACGACCTGCTGTGGCCCATCATCTTTCTTCACTGCTAACGATGTTTGAACAAGCGAAGTATAGCCCTGATGTTATTGAAGACAAAGACTGGCAGAGCGTGTATACTGAAGCTTTGCGGCTGCGGAGAACGATAAGATCCAAGAAATAGCGTGATTGCAGTAAATCATTGATATAGATTTATTTGCGTAGCGCATGGAGTATGTTATAGTTTTTTGTATGAAATCGAGGTGAACGTATTGTTTGAAATGTTAGTTCCCAAACTCCGGGTGAATACGGTATTCGATATTTCTCTGGAAGAGCTGTATCGACAGGGATACCGTGGAATCATTACGGATCTGGATAACACACTGGTCGGTGCCAAAGCGCCTGTGGCTACTCCGGAGCTGTTGTTATGGTTTGAGAAGGTGAAGGAATTGGGCTTTAAGCTCATCATCGTATCCAATAACAACATGGATCGGGTGTCACGCTTTGCTACACCGCTTAATATTGAATTTGTGCATCAGGCTCGTAAACCGAGTAATGCTCCTTTTCTCAAAGCGATGAAGCAGATGGAGTTGCCACCGGAGCAAACGATTGTGGTGGGAGACCAAATGCTTACAGATGTATACGGCGGCAATCGGCTTGGCCTGTATACCGTATTGGTGCTGCCAATCTCCGTTAAGGATGAAGGGTTCGGTACAAGATTTAATCGCCGGGTAGAGCGAGTTGCTCTGACACGGCTTCGTAAAAAAGGATTGTGGCACGAGGAGGATAAATAGTAATGAACGAACAAAGTGAAACACAGCGTGCTGAGAAGTGTAGCGGTTGTGGTATCAAGCTTCAGACGGAGCATAAGGATCAACCAGGATACCTTCCGGAAGTCGCACTTGATCGGGACCCCGTGATTTGCCAGCGCTGTTTCCGGATTAAGAATTATAACGAGGCTTCATCTGTTTCTGTGAATCAGGATGAATTTCTTCGCTTGCTGAGTGGAGTAGGGGAGAAAAATGCACTTGTTATTCATATTGTGGACATTTTCGATTTTGAAGGCAGTTTGATTTCCGGCCTTCAGCGGTTTGTCGGTAATAACCCAGTTATTCTTGCAGTGAATAAATGTGATCTGCTACCTAAGGTTACGAACTGGAATAAACTGCGTAACTGGATGCAACAACGCTGTAAAGAAGAAGGATTGCGGACAGCTGAAATCGTACTTTGTAGTGCGAAACGTAATCAAGGTTTTGACCGTTTGCTGGAGGCCGTAACAGAACTGCGTGGTGAGCGTGATGTTTATGTAGTGGGTGCAACGAATGTAGGGAAATCCACGCTTATCAACCGTCTGATTTCAGACTATAGCGATTTGGAGCAGGAGTTAACCACTTCACGTTACCCTGGTACAACACTCGATACGGTCAAAATCCCACTGGATGATGGCCACTATATTATTGATACGCCAGGGATCGTGTATCCATGGCGTTATAGTGAACTAGTTGAGCGTCAAGATTTGGATGCGGTTATGCCTGCTAACCCGTTAAAACCTGCAGTATACCAGTTGAACGAAGGACAAACTCTTTTCTTCGGTGGACTGGGACGTTTTGATTTCGTGCAAGGCCCACATCAATCGTTCACTTGCTTTATTAGTGGTACTTTAAAAATCCATCGTACCAAGCTGGAACGTGCAGATTCCCTTTATGAGGACCATCGTGGTGAAATGTTGTCTCCTCCAGGAAGTGACCGGATGGACAAGCTGCCACCGTGGCAACGGCATGAGTTCCGTATTAATAAAGGCAGTCGGAGCGATCTATACATTTCAGGTTTAGGCTGGATTAAGGTCAACGGGATAGAAGGCGCAGTCGTGGCTATCCACGTTCCGCGTGGTGTGAAGGTGCTTACCCGCCCTTCGATGATCTGACGGGGAGGCTATTACAGTGTCTTTGATAACTGCAACCGAGGGCTACAATACCGGGAATATTCTGCTGGGCGTAATGGGAGATCCTATTATACAATCAAAATCTCCTATTATGCATGAAGCAGCACTGCAAGCATTGGGAATTCCGGGTGCTTACGTGCCTCTTCATATCCTTCCGGAGAATCTGGAAGATGCGGTGCAAGCGATTCGCACGCTTGGGTTCCGTGGGGTAAATGTGACAATTCCGCATAAGGTTGCGGTGATGGCTCATGTGGATCTATTAGATGAAAGTGCGGTAGCCGTTGGTGCAGTCAATACGATTGTTAATAATAACGGGATACTCACCGGATATAATACGGATGGAATCGGTTATGTACGTTCGCTTAAAGCGGAAGCCATTTCTGATTTGTCAGGTTCGAAGATTATGGTGATTGGAGCCGGCGGAGCAGCAAGAGGAATTGTTGCCGCACTGCTTCAGGAGAAGCCTTCTGCTATCCTTATCGCTAATCGCAGTGTTGATAAGGCACAGGACTTAGCTGCAGAGTGCCAGAGCAAAGGGAATGTCATTGGGATTAGCATGAACGAAGTGGCGGAAATGCTGGATGGTGTTAATGTACTGATTAATACAACCTCCGTAGGAATGTATCCTCATATGGATGAGACACCGATAGATCCTGGACTGCTTCGTGCAGGGATGGTCGTAAGTGATCTGATTTATAATCCACTGCGTACGCGTCTATTGTTAGAAGGACTTGAACGGGGCTGTACGATTCATGGAGGCCTCGGGATGTTTGTCTATCAGGGCGCCTATGCACTGGAGTACTGGACAGGACAACCTGCTCCTACGGAAATCATGCGTCAGACCATACTCAATTGTCTGGGTGGAAAAGAGTAAGAAATGGATTCATCAATTTAGGGTAATAATATATGTTAATTAAGGAGTTATTCATTTATGTTAACTGGTAAACAAACACGGTATCTTCGTTCATTGGCGCATCACCTCGATCCTATTTTTCAAGTGGGCAAAGGTGGAGTAAATGATCACCTCGTACGCCACATTGAAGAAGCTATTGAGAAGCGTGAGCTTATGAAGATTAGTATACTGAGCAACAATATTGAGAATCCCAAAGAAATCGGTGCGCTACTTGCCGAACAATCGGGTTCTGAGCTTGTACAAGTAATCGGAAAGACCATTGTCTTGTACAAGGAATCGCGTGATAACAAAACCATTGAGCTGCCACGCTAATACCTGAAAGCATACTACCGAGGAGGTCGTCCCTTGAAAGTTGGAATTATGGGAGGTACCTTTGATCCTCTTCATATCGGTCATATGATGGCAGCGGAAGCAGCTAGAGAAACTTATGGACTTCAAGAAGTATGGTTCATGCCTTCACATATCCCGCCTCATAAACATGAGGCAGGGGTATCTGGAGCAGACCGGCTGGCAATGGTGCAGGAAGCGATACACAATCATGAAGCTTTTCGCACATTAGACTGGGAAGTTGTCAGAGGTGGCGTTTCCTATACGTATGAGACCATAAGACGGCTGCAAGAGGCGTATCCGCATTTCGATCTTTATTTCATCATCGGAGCGGATATGGTCCAATATTTACCGAAATGGAACGAGATTGAAGAGCTTGTGCAGCGGCTCACATTTATCGGCGTAGGTCGTCCGGGAACACCTATTGATCTAGACGCATTGCCAACCTATATAGCAGAAAAGGTGCTACTAGCAGATATGCCTCTGGTTGATATTTCGTCAACGATGTTAAGAGAACGGGCTGCAACGGGCAAATCCATTCGTTATATGGTACCTGAGGCAGTGTTCGATTATGTTCAAAGGAGTGGATTGTATGGTATACAGCCGCGAAGCTCTGATTGAGGCGGTCTCGACACAAATGCCTGCTAAGCGCTGGAAGCATACACTGGGCGTCATGGAGTCATCCATTCAACTAGCGGAGCAATATGGCGCTGATCCTGAGCGTGCAGAGACAGCAGCGATTCTGCATGATGTAGCCAAGTATTGGCCTGTGGAGAGAATGAAGGAGATTATCGAGCAGAATCATCTGAACTTGAATCTTCTGAAGCATGACAAGCAGCTGTGGCATTCGGAAGTAGGAGCCTTTGTAGCAGAGCAAGATTATGGGATCACAGATCCGGATATTCTTAATGCGATCCGTTTTCACACCTCAGGTCGTGAAGACATGAGTTTACTTGAGAAAATTGTCTGTCTCGCCGACTATATCGAGCCTGGCCGCGATTTTCCAGGGGTCGATAAGATACGTAAGCTGGCAAAAGAAAGTTTGGAAGAAGGACTAGTCGCTGGATTTGATTCTACGATTAGTTTGCTACTGGAAAAACGCCGAGTGATCTTTCCGTTAACGGTACTGGCGCGTAATGATTTAGTTAGAATATTGGAGGATAAAATATGAGTGTACAACCAAGCAAGCTGTTAGAACTGGCCCTTAAGGCTGTGGAAGATAAAAAAGCAATGAACGTAGTGGCATTAGATCTGCGTACTGTTTCACCAATTAGTGATTACTTTGTTGTATGTCATGGTAATTCGGATACCCAAGTACAGTCCATCGCTACCGAAGTCCGCAAAGTAGTCCATGAAGCAGGCGGAGTAATTAAGGGTATCGAAGGAATGGATTCAGCACGCTGGGTACTGATGGATCTTGGAGATGTTATCGTTCATATTTTCCACCGTGATGAACGTGAATACTACAATATTGAGCGTCTGTGGTCGGATGCGAAGGTAGTGGAGACTGTATGAGCCTGATTGCAGGAACTACAGTTACACTTAATGTAGTAAGAGAGGTATCCCCATACGGATTTTTCCTGAACGCAGGAGATCAGGATGTTATGCTGCATTATACAGAGCTTACCGAGAAGGTTAAGACAGGCGATAAAGTTGAAGTCTTTATCTTCTTCGATACCGAGGATCGTCTTGCGGCAACGATGAAGAAACCGTTTCTAACGTTGGGCGAGATGGCGTTATTGGAAGTAGCTGATATTCATCCACGGCTGGGCTGCTTCTTGGAAATGGGCCTTGGACGGCAGCTGCTGTTGCCAATCCGTGAGCTTCCAGAGCTTCCAGAGCTTCGTCCTCAGGTCGGTGACTATGTGTATGCGATTATGGAACATGATAAACAGGGGCGTCTTCGTGCTAAATTAGCTGGAGAACAGGAACTAGCTCCGCTAGCTCTTCCTGCGCCTGAATCCTGGATGGGACAGACTGTGACAGCCCGGGTGTATAAGCCGCTGCAGATGGGGACTTTTGTTCTTGTAGATGCTGGAGTTTTAGGCTTTGGTATTATCGGTATGGTCCATTCCTCTGAACGGAGTCGTCTACTACGTCTTGGAGAGCAGTTCGAAGCACGTGTCTCCCATATCCGTGAGGATGGTCGTGTTAACCTTTCTATGGGTCTCCGTAAAGAAGTAGGCATGGATGTAGACTCTGCCTCGATTTTGGAGTTCTTGCATGCCCGTCCGGGTGGAGCAATGCCTTATTCGGATGCAACACCACCCGATATTATCAAGCAACGTTTCGGAATTAGCAAATCAGCCTTTAAGCGTGCGCTTGGAAAGCTGATGAAGGAAGGCCATATTACCCAAAAAGAGAATTGGACGTATCTTGCTCCTAAGGAAGAGGAAGCTTTAACCGAGGGAAATGAAGAAACAACCGAATAATTTAAAATATGAGATAGTATAAGTTTCACACTATACGTTCTCCTTATATTTCTCGCTTAAACGCTCACCGTCCTTGTAGGGATGCCGAGGGCGTTTATGCTTGTTGGGCCAATAATAGAATCATATTAAATGTTGTAATAGAAAGCGGTGTACTAGTGTCTTCCTATGGGAAATTTGCTTATGTATACGATGAGCTCATGGCAGATATGCCGTATCCTGATTGGATCTCCTTTGCTGAAACCGCATGGAGCAAATATGGTAAGCCTGTAACCGTGGCTGAGCTTGGCTGCGGCACAGGGAGTATCACCATTCCTTTGGCGGGTTCAGGATATCATATGACCGGAATCGATCTATCTTCAGACATGCTCTCAGTGGCACAGCGCAAAATGGAGGAGCATCCCCAGGGACGGCGCTTTTTGCGCGAAGGTAGTGTTCGTTGGATTAGACAAAACATGAAGGAATGGGAGCTTCCAGAGCTTGTAGACTCTGTGATTTCATTCTGTGACTGTCTGAACTATGTACTGGAAGAAGACGATGTCAGAGCTGTCTTTGCTAGTACCTTTGCAGGTCTGAAGCAAGGCGGCACCTTTCTGTTCGATGTGCATCATCCGAACACACTGATCCGTTATGAAGAAGAGCAGCCCTTTATTCTGGACGAACCGTCGGTGTCCTATATTTGGACTTGTGAGATGGATGTTCCACGCCATGAAATAGAACATCATCTGTCCATTTTCGCTCGCGAAGAGGGGCGGAGTGATGTTTATCGCCGTTTCGAAGAGACGCATATTCAGCGTGCCTACGATCCCCAGTGGATGAAGGATGAACTGCTTAAGGCTGGCTTTAGTGATGTGAGAACTTACGCCGATTTCGAGTGGATAGAGGCGGATGATGATGCTGAACGTTTATTTTATATTGCTATAAAATAAATAGAGAAGGGCTGTCCCATAAGCTATGAAAATAGCTGGTGAGACAGCCTTCTTTTTGTGAGCTCGGTTGCAGAGCAGAGAGAGAGTAGGGTTGCCGCTATTGGCCTGAAAAATGCCTAATAGCATGTATGAAGTAGCTGTAATTGCGCTAATATGTGAACATCAAAAAAACCGGGCAGTGTTTATGCCACCCGGCATCTTCCAATCCTTACCGATGCTCAAACAGATCAATGGCACCCAATACGACATGAGCCAGACCAAATCCAAGTACGCCTGTTGCTGCCATCTTATACTTGCTTCCAAGAAAAGCGGCGCTAGAAGCGATTACGACGGTTCCAAGAACAGCGGGAATTAGACCTTCACGCATTCGAAACACTCCTTCTCGGTGGTTTGGGAGACAAGGTTATTATGAGTCAAAATCAAAAAAATATACAAAGCAAAAGAAGACCTTAGACCAGTTATTGCTGGTTCTAAGGTCTTCTTGCTTAGGGATAATTTTACTCTGATAAGGTAACGGCAGTACGAGAGGCGCCAATTTCTACTTCATGTACATCGTATAGTACACGCGCGAGTAAGTCCTGGCTGTAGTTGCCAAAATGTTTGCCGTAAATGGTGAGCCCACGTTTATTTACAGGCTTGTCCGTTACAGCTATCCGGAAAGTGAGTTCGCTCTTATAATCCAACTGAATGTCATCCAGTGTCACGTCAGAAATTCGGCAGCCGTCAATGAAGCTACCTTCATTATTAATACGGATTAATTTGAGCATACCGTATTGATTTAAATGTGGCGGCCACCAGTCTGGATTAAACGTTCCTCGGGTGTCTCCGAAATCTCCAGGACTAGTCCAGTAGCCGATTTTTATTCCGTTTAAGTAGAAATAAAGGTCGGAGGGATAGTTATCGTTAGATCCAGGGGCTTCAGAGCCAATCTCCATTGAGAATTGGATTTCGCGGAACGTTTGGTTAGCTTTAAGATAGTTCGGAATTCTATATTCGAGAAAGCCCTCAGCCATCCAAATGATTTCGGATTCAATCCGCTGAGGATCAGCGAAATAACGGGGTTCGTCGAAGTCACCGATAATACTGTCTTTGGTAGCAAGTCCACAGGTTGGAATGGCCTGATAGTTGCTATAATGTCCTACTTGGATTTCTACTTCGTAGAGATTATCAACATCCTTACTGCGAAGATCAACAATAAGCTTATCCTTATTTAAATAGCAGACCTTCTGAATGCCATGTTTGCCGACAGATGTGTTTATCTCGATGAGACCGCTTTCTTCTAACTTTTTAATATGCATCGTGATTGCGCCATTGCTGAGGTTCAGCTTCTTGGCTATTTCATTCAGGTTCAGTGCTTGATTGGTAGCTAAAAGTTCGAGTATGAGGATTCTGATTTCAGAACTAAGCGCCTTGAATATTTCAAGACCACTCATTAAATCTTTAATATAGATCATTTTATCCACTACCTTCTTCCAAATGGTCATA
>NZ_LCZJ02000033.1:102517-170330 GCF_001012825.1 Paenibacillus etheri | reverse complement strand
TAGAATGACAAAAAATATGGCGGGTTTTTTCCTGTTTCTGTACCTAATTTAGTTAAATTTTAAGAATTCATAAAGTAAATTGGCGAAATAAGGTGTTTTTTTATCGTAATCATGTTACTTTCATCATTTATTTTATGGAAATATTAAAAGGTTTATATTAATGTATTTCCGATTCTATTTGTCTATGCTATTTTTAAAGTGAAAGTCTTAGCAAAGGACGTGAAAATGCGGTTTGGACTTCTGAGGATGAACAAGGTAAGCATTATGTAGCGTGGTTTAATCTCAGTGATGAAGAGTCGGCACTTCAGGTATCGTTCCAGGAGCTAAATGTTTCAGTTCCAAGAATTATACGTGATCTGTGGCAAAGCCACTACATGGAAGCTGCTAATGAAGGGGTTACGCAGGTTCTTCCACCGCATGGATCTGTATTGTTAAAGCTTATATAGAGGAGAAAGATTATGGATACGAGTAGAGAGTACAACAACCCATTGGTGGAGCAACGAGCCGATCCATGGGTATATAAACATACGGATGGTTATTACTATTTCACAGCTTCTGTTCCAGAATATGACCGGATCGAAGTTAGAAGATCGACAACTATCGAAGGATTGACTACTGCAGAACCAGTTGTAGCATGGCGCAAGTATGAGACGGGGCCGCTTAGTGCTAACATTTGGGCGCCGGAAATTCATTACATAGACGGAAAATGGTACATTTACTTTGCCGCAGCCCGCACTACGGAGACGACAGATGGTTTGTTCGATCACCGGATGTTTGCGCTCGAGAATACATCTGCTAATCCTTTAGAAGGAACATGGGTAGAAAAAGGCCAAGTCAAGACCGCTTGGGAATCGTTCGCTTTGGATGCGACTACGTTTCAGCATAAAGGAAAACTGTACTATGTATGGGCTCAGAAGGATCTGAATATTGAGGGTAATTCTAATCTCTATATTTCTGAAATGAGCAATCCGTGGACACTCACGGGTCCTCAGATTATGATTACTACTCCTGAGCATGACTGGGAAATTATTGGGTACAAAGTAAACGAAGGCGCAGCAGTACTGAAACGCAATGGTCGTATCTTTATCAGCTTCTCGGCGAGTGCTCCCGACTTCAACTACTGCATGGGACTATTAGTAGCGGATGAAGACAGCGATCTTCTTGATGCAGCTTCATGGACTAAATTACCAAATCCTGTATTCCAAACGAATGAAGCAAATGGACAATTCGGTCCAGGCCATAATAGCTTTACGGTCAATGAAAGTGGGAAAGATGTGCTCATCTACCACTGCCGCAATTATAAAGAAATTACTGGCGATATGATCCAAACCGTCATACTCGTGCGCAAGTCTTCCATTGGAATGAAGATGGCACGCCGAATTTTGGAGTTCCTTTTAAGGATACCGTAAAGAAATAATCTGTTCTTCCATGGTTGAATTCTCCATCATAACTTATTAGTTTGATTAAACACAAATGACCACAAGAGGGGCACTTTTTTCAAAGTGTACATCTTGTGGGTCACAGTTCAGGTTCGGCTTCGGTGAGCCTCTTTATTAATTAATGAATTTATATTAGTAATCTAATCTTCCAGACTAATTGCTGCATAGTAGCCACCACGTACGGCGGTGCCTACATTGCCGACGGTGTCACTGTCACCTACGACGCGAGTCTTGGCATGATATTTGGCTTGGATACTCTCTGCCAATCTCCGGTCTGGCTTCATACCGAAAGCGGTAATAACCGTATCGGCAGGGATACACTCATTGCTGCCGTCGAGCTTAGTGATGTGAACGCCGACTTTATCAATCGAAGTTACTCTGGAATTAGTACGTTGCTTAATACCGTATTCGTCGAACATCCGGTAGATAGAGATGGTATTGATGAACATAACATCCTTTGCTACGGCGTCGCGCATCTCGATAACAGTCACCTGTTTTCCATGCTCTTGTGCTAGCTCGATGGCAGAATCGCAGGCAGAAAGGCCTCCTCCACAGATGACGATCCGCTTCCCTTTTACCAAATCTTTATGGAGATGGGCGTCGACAACGCTGATGACATTGTCATAATCCAGACCTAGGATCGGCGGTTCTATTGGTAGGGCGCCAGCAGCAAGTATGATCCGGTCGGCTGAGTCCAATAGCGAATCGTCTGCCTGTAGCTCGGTATTCAGACGGACATCCACTTTTAGCTTATTCAACTGTACGCCGAACCATTTTACCAGATCACGAAGCTGTGACTTGAATTGCGGTGTGGCGGCAACACGCAGCTGACCACCGATTTCATGTTCTTTCTCCACCAGAATAACCTGATGCCCGATCGTCGCGGCGACACGTGCGGCTTCCAGTCCGGCAGGACCGGCGCCGATGACGAGTACCTTCTTTGGCATCTCGGTTTTGACCAATTTGAAGCGCTGTTCCTCGGCAGCTTGTATATTGACCGCACAGCTCAATTTTGTCAATCGGTTGACGATTCTTCCGATACATTCCTCATTGCATCGGATACAAGGGCGAACATCCTCGCGACATCCCCGCATGAGCTTGTTCGGCAACTCGGGATCGGCAATCAACGGCCGGCCGAACATGACGAAATCTGCATTTCCTGACTCCAGTAAACGTATAGCTGTCTCTGGTGTGTGGTTACCCGAGTTAAGCAACGGAATATTCACATGCTTACGAGCCATTTCACAAACATATTCCATACAGGCGTCTCCAAGATAAGCGGGAGGAAAAATATAGTCGAGCGTTTCATAGCTGCCGGAGTCAATATCCAGCGCATCGACGCCTTCGGCCTCAAGTAGCTGAATAAGTGGCATACTATCCTCCAGAGTGCGGCCGCCTTCAAAACGGTGATCCAGCGAAATACGGAACATGATCGGCATATTTGGCCCTACAGCCTTACGAAGGGCCCGGATAATATCGCGGGCGAAACGAGCTCGATTCTCGTCGCTGCCTCCGTATTCATCTTCGCGTTTATTCCAGACCGGGGACATGAACTGGTCAATCAAATATCCGGCATGTCCGTGAATTTCGATAGCATCGAAACCAGCCTTTTTGGCGATATCAGCCGAGTTTGTGAATTGCTCCATAATCTTGGCGATCTCTGGAACGGTTAGGGCATGACATGTCACACTAGGATCAAAGACAGCCGGAATCGGCGAAGCCGATACTGGTGGTTCTCCGTACATGCTTGGGAAAGCATTGCGCCCTGTACCGGGACTTATCTGACAAACTACTTTTGTACCATATCGCTGCACGGCTTCCACTAGCTCAGTCAGCTTAGGAATGACATGTTCCTTTTCTAGCGTACCTTCAAGCGAACCCTGAGCCAATTCCTCAGTAAGCAACTGGCAACCTAGTATGATCATTCCCGCTCCTCCGCGGGCTCTCTCTTCATAGTAACGGATCTCAGAATTGGATTTACTTCCGTCAATTTTAGAAGATCCAGTCCCCATCGGGGAAAGAACAATTCGGTTTTTGACCTCCATATTTCCGATTTTGAAAGGAGTAAATAAGCGGCTGTAATCAGTAGTTGGATCAATCTTTTGTGTTTCTATCATGATTGTTATGCTCCTTTATGATTTTTGATCTATCGAAACAGACCCTTTGATGATAAATTAAATGAATTATCACAGTCAGATAAGGTCTGGGACGAACATGAACAACAGAAGGTGATGGTGAGATGAGCTTATCCGCGCTATATCAGCAAGTTTTCGAAGCCGCCGCTAAAGGTGGCATGCAGACGATTATTAATGCCGCTTATTCGGTGATTAAGATGCCGATTATCGTTACGGATGTATCGTTTCGCAATCTGGCGATTGCACCTTGCGAGTCACTGGGTGACAAGATTTGGGACACCATGCTCCTGATAGGCGGTGCTCCGCAGGAAATGGTCGTTGGATTTCATAAAGAAAAATACATGCATGCAGCCTTCACAGAAACCCCACCGTATTACGTCGATTGGGGAGACTGCCAGAAGTTGCCGCGCATTCAAGAAATAATAAAAATTAATGATGTGGTTGAAGGATATGTCGCGATTCTATGCCCTAGAGAACGGCATGAACCTTGGCATGATCAAGCCTCTACAATAATTGCTAAAGCTTGTTCCATGGAGCTCGAACGAAAAGCTAACCATAATCTAGAAGGGAACCCGCTTTCACTTTTACTAGTCAAAGAGCTATTTGATAATCGGATTGTGACACCTGAACAATTAGAGCTGTGGAAACACGGCTTGAATTTATCCTTTTCCGGAGATTTTCTGTTGTTTGCTGTGCAAGCAGATTACGCTAAAACTACGACTGTACTGAAATACATGCTCGGCCAACTCAAACAGCAGTATCCCCACCAGCTGTCTTTGCTTGAAGGAAACGTTCTTCTCCTCCTGCTTTACGGTCTGGCAGAACAGGATAACACTTGCGCGGTGGAAACCAGAATCAAGCTAATCCTCAGACCTTTTAATGCACGATCTGGTGTTAGTCGACGTTTCACAAATATCCTAGAGCTGGACACCTACCGATTTCAGGCAGAGGAGTCACTAAAGCTTGGCATCGAAAGCACGGATAACCATTTTATTTACCGCTACGACGACTATGTCTTGCCCATTGTGCTGCATCGCTTTACACGGAACATCACAAAAAGCAACTGGATTTCACCCGCCATTCCAAGAGTAGCAAGCTATGACGAAGAGAACGGGACAAGCTATTTAGAAACGCTTGAAACCTATGTACTTGAGATTTGTAGCAGTCAAAGAGTGACAGATCTGCTTCATATTCATCGGAATACGCTACTCTATCGCTTAAATAAAATCGAGGAAATCATAGGCTTTCCGATTAGCGATCCGAAGTATTATCCGCATCTGCTTCTTAGCTTTCAGATGCTGAATATGCAGCAAGGACAATATCATGCAGAAGGGGTTTCCGTTACAACTAAGTATAAGTGATTATTTTCACAAACTGAATATGCGCCTGCCTGAATGTTGATGAAACCATATGTGCAGAAGCACAATATTACTAAGGGGACTTCCATTCAACGTGAAGAAAGAAGGACAGTTGGGTTATTCCTTAATTGATCCATTTGTTGCTATGTATACATATTTCGTTCTTCCGTCATTAACTTCTTGTTTATACCTTGATAATTTGATTAAAATACAAATGCCCCCAAGAAGGCCACTTTTTTAAAAAAAGTGTATATCTTGGGGGGCACAGTTTTTCATGTGTTATGGGTTGCTGCTTAAGGTATATATTGTTGCACGATAGAAGTGATTACGCCGTCCTGAATGGTAAGGTGATAAGGGAACTGGCTTAAGTCGAAAATATCCGATTTATTAAATTGATCAATAAACTGTTGTAAGGTAATGGCTTCGTTCCATTGAATGTCTAGATCCTCAATATTGCCAGTGTGATCATAAATCTGCATGGTGACTGTAGCGTTATCCGCGATCGGATAGGTTGTCAGTGTATTAAAGTCATTAACAATATAATAGCTGTCTGGAGCGCCACCAATTTCTGCTGCACCTTCGGGATCTCTTTCGGCAAAGATTCGATCAGCATCAGCTCCCTGATACCAGTTTATTTCATCGGCTGCCATGGAAAGTTTGCCATTCTCGGATTGAATAGTATGAATATATACCGTCTGTTGCTGAGTCTTGCCACTATCTTGCGCATCCACTCGTGTTCCAACGGTACTAGCAGTAGTAATTAGGGAAAGAAACAATAGAACAACAACCGGTAACACATACGCTGACTTTTTCTTAAACATTAGAAATCTCCCCCTTGAGATATGTAAAAAGGTTGTATATATCTTATTACCCGCTACGTTTTTTCCTAAACGGGCTATATACTTCTATTACGTTAAACGAGCAGGTTTTGTTGCATTTTTTTAAAAATATTTCTGAAAAGCAATAGTGGTCATGAATCCACTAAAAATGATAGTAAAAGTTTGTCTCCTCGGGCATATTAAAATGTCAAAACATACAGATTAGGGGGAGCAACGAATGGGTGGAATTCTGCGGATTTATAGGAACGACTGGCGCAACGTATTTAAGGTTCCTGTGGCCGTGTTCCTGATCGCTGCTTTGGTGGTATTACCTTCTGTATATGATTGGTTTAATGTTGCAGCAGTATGGGATCCTTATAGTAACACCTCTGGTATTAAGATTGCTGTAACCAGTCTCGATGAAGGGACCACTGTGAAAGATAAGAGCTTCAATATCGGCAATGATGTCATGGAAAGTCTTCGGAATAATAAAAGCTTAGGCTGGACCTTCGTAGATGCAGAAGCTGCGCACAATGGCGTGAAACGTGGAGATTACTATGCCAGTATTGTTATCCCTGCTGATTTCTCAAAAAGAATGACAGGGATCCTTGAAGGCAGGATCGTGAAGCCAGAGATTGAATACACCGTCAATGAGAAGATCAATGCGATTGCTCCTAAAATCACGGATAAAGGTGCCTCTTCCATCACAACACAGATCAGTGAGAATTTTACGGAAACGATTAGCGAAACGGTATTTACGGCTTTAAAGCAAATTGATACAAAGTTCCAATCTGAATTGCCTATTATACACAAGGTAGAGAAAGGTTTGTTTCAGTTAGAGGCAAGTTTACCCGAGATTGAAACGGCGGGCCAACGTGTATTGAAAATTGAGGAGCAATGGCCGCAAATTCATGCATCGGCAGAGCGCATCTCTAAGCTGGAGAATAAGCTGCCTGAGGTTGAGCAGGCGGGTTTGGCTTTAGAAAAAATAGCTGAACATTGGCCTCAAATTGCCAATGCTGCAGATCATTTAGGGGAGCTGCAGGATAAGCTACCCAAGATTGAACAAGCAGCACAGCTAATTGTTCAACTTGATAATCATTTTAGCGAAGTTGCACAAATCATGGACAAAGCGTCGGAAGGCCTTGCGAAAGCAAATAAGGTTGTTAATACTGCCCTAACAACGTTGCCTACGGCAGACAAGATTGCAGCTGCTGGAAATGATTTTGTTCTGGAGCTTCAGCAGTTCTTAGAGAAGAGTAATGCTGCATTTGAAGCGGTACCTGCCGCCCTCAAACAAAATATATACCTGCTGCAAAAAACGCAGAATTCAGTAGTTCAGCTTGCTGAACTGCTGCAGGGAGAGGAAATTGACCCGCAAGCGGTGCGCGAGCAACTTGAGTCAGTTTCCGCTCAGCTGGCGTCGGGAAGTGACGTGATGGACCATACGCTTTCTTTGTTATCGGCACTGAATACATTCTCGCCAGGAACTGTGCCCAGTGCTGAGATTAGCACCTTGAAGGCTGTAAACAATGTCTTGAGCAGACAGACTTCATTGGTAAATTCGTTGGCAACGGATCTACAAAATGAGGGTCAGCCTGATCCGAGTAAGGTTAAGCAACTGGGCCTAAAATCTGGCGAAGGGAACGTAGCCATTGCGAAGCTTATTTCCGAATATGAAACGGCAACGATCCCTGCTATAAAAAATACTTTAGAGCAAATATCCACTGCTGCTGAGACTACAGCCACTGCCCTGGAACAAGTTCCAGATCGAATGTCGGCGCTTGGTACCCTTCTTGAAGAGACTATGGCAGCGATTGAGTTCGGACAATCAAGCTTGGCTATTCTGCAGCAGGACTTACCAGCTATTCGTGAAGCGGTACATACAGCAGCTAGCGGTGTCGCAGATAAGACACAGAGCTTTGGTGCTTTTGTTCGCGACACACTTCCACTAATTCAGAGCAGCTTGCCTGTTGCAGGAGAAAAGATACAACAAGCCGCAAATTTCGTCCGTCAGGATCTGCCGACTGTAGAGGAACGGGTGCATCAGATTTCTGATCTGATTCGTACAGGTCTCCCCCGTGCGGATAAGGGTGTGGCAGTCGCAGCGGATTTGGTGCGAAATGATCTCCCGATACTGGAAGACTCGATTCGTAAAGCAGCAGCTACCATCCGTCAGATCAAAGATAAGGTGGATCTGGGAGAGATTGCTGAGCTGCTTGGAGGGGATATTAAGAGCAAAAGTGATTTTTTGGCCAATCCGGTAGTATTAAAAGAGAATAAGTTATATCCTATTCCGAATTATGGGTCGGCTATGACTCCTTTTTATGTTGTACTTTCCTTATGGGTAGGCGGTACACTGCTAATCTCACTTCTCCGTACGGGAGTGGATACTGAAGGAATTGTATACAAGCGGTATCAATTGTATTTTGGCCGTCTGCTGACGTTTCTTACGGTTGGGATTCTTCAAGCTCTGGTGGCTGTACTTGGTAATATTTTTATTCTGAAATGTTATGTGGTGGACAAGGTGTGGTTTGTCCTTTTTGCAGTACTGATTAGTATTGTATTCGTGACGATTGTATTTACCCTAGTCTCCGTATTCGGCAATGTTGGGAAGGGGATAGCGATCGTATTTATGGTGCTGCAGTTCTCAAGCTCTGGGGGTACGTTTCCAATCAGTACAACAGGTCATTTTTTTCAAATGTTGAATCCGTTTATGCCATTTACCTATGCGATTAGTCTGATGCGGGAGGCGGTAGGGGGGATTCTGCCGGAAGTGGCGATTCGCGATTGTCTTTATTTGATCCTTTTCGGTGTAATTGCACTCTTAATGGCGCTAACGCTCAAGAAGCCGCTGGAGCGTTATATCAATAAGGCAGCTGAACAAGCCGAAGAATCCAAATTGATTTCTTAAGAAAAAAGAGGTTGTACCTGAGCCAATTGCTGTGGCTTTTGGTACAACCTCTTTTAGATTATCTCGCTGGAGCGAAATCGGCTACTGGCTTTAAAATCTCATCAATTTTCTCCAAAGTATCTAGAGATAATACGGCATCGACAGCTTTGGCGTTCTCTTCCACCTGCGCTGGCTTACTGGCCCCAATAATTGCAGAACTTACGCCAGGTTGCCGCAGGGTCCAAGCTAAAGCTAATTGCGACAGCTTCAGGTCAAGGCTGTTAGCTAGTTCATCCAGTTGTCCGACTACTGTCAATACATCATCGCGGAAGTAGCTGCGAATGACCCCGTTTACCGAATCATCAGCTGCGCGGGTTCCTGCCGGAGGCTGTTGTCCAGGTTTGTATTTACCTGTCAGAATACCTTGGGCGAGTGGAGAAAAGACCACTTGGCTGAGGCCCTCACTCTGAGATACCTCAAGCACCTCATCTTCAATGTAACGCTCGAACATGTTATAGATAGGCTGATTGGAAATAAGCGGACGAAGATTTAATCTGCGTGAAATACCAGTGGCATCACAAATTTGGGCTGCGCTCCATTCGCTTACCGCTGAATACAGAATTTTACCTTGTGCAGTTAGGTCGTCCAGCGCGCGCAAAGTTTCCTCAACTGGTGTCTCTCTGTCAAACCGATGACAAAAATAAACATCAATATAATCGGTTCCTAAACGGCGAAGGCTAGCTTCGCATTGTTCCATGATGTGCTTGCGTGACAACCCACGATTATTCACATCATCTCCCATGGGGAAGAACACCTTTGTACTAAGCACATAAGATGATCTTTCATAGGAACGAAGAGCAGCACCCATTGCTTTTTCGCCTTCACCACGGTTATAGGCATTAGCTGTATCAAAGAAATTGATACCGCATTCAAAAGCTTTGCTGATGCAGGCGTCTGCTGCCTTTTGCTCTGCTGCTGTTCCATATGTAAGCCAGCTGCCTAAGCCGATTTCACTGACTTTTAGTCCTGAATTGCCTAGTCTTCTGTATTTCATTATTTTCTTCCCTCCTTGAGTTGTATATGTTAACTTTACTTGTATCCTATGGAACATTCAACTTGAATGTTTCATGTAAAAGACGAGATCAAGGAGATGAATCATAGTAATGACTAGTCCAAATTCTAAAGCTAAAAAAGTGATTTTATTTCAGGGTGACTCTATTACGGATGGGAACCGTGGTCGTGATGAAGATCCCAATCATATTCTGGGACATAGTTATGCGTATATCATTGGAGGCAAGTTAGGCAATGAACGAGCTGACCAGAATCTAGTATTTTATAACCGTGGGATAAGTGGAGATCGAATTTCCGATCTGTATGCACGCTGGAATGAAGATGCGATTTACCTTCAGCCAAATGTCATCAGTATTTTAATTGGTGTTAATGATCTTTGGAGAACAATGAAAGGGGAACCAAGTGGAGTAACGGACCGTTTTGAACGTGCGTACCGTCATGTGCTTGAAGAAACTGGGGAAGTACTTCCGCAAACGAAGCTGGTCTTGTGTGAGCCTTTTATTCTAAATACCGGAGCTCCGGCAGAACAATGGGATGAATGGAAAGAGCGGATTACTCATTATCAGGGTGTTGTTAAGCAGCTTGCAGAGGAATTTAATGCTGTGTTTGTTCCTTTACAGGAAGTATTCGATACGGCTACTCGTAGAACTGAAGCAGCCTACTGGCTGTGGGACGGCGTTCACCCGACAGCAGCTGGGCATGATCTGATTGCTGGGGAATGGTTGAAGAGTGTAGAGAAAAGCGGTCTTTTAAGCCATTAAGGTACTAAGGATCTTCTTATCTATGTACCTACTGATTACTCAGCGGGTGCATAGATAAGAGATACGTGATAGTTATTCAGAAACTCGATCCATTCCTCAGAAGGCTTCTCGTCTGTAACGATATAATCCACTCTATCGAAACTGAATAATTTGATGAATGCAGTCCTGTCGAACTTAGAGTGGTCTGCGAGCAGAACTACTTTATTCGCCTGCTGTTGCATGAGAATCTTCAGTTCACTTTCTTCTTCATTCGAATCACTGAGCCCACCAGTCATGGACAATGCTTTGCAGCTGAAAATGGCCACATCCACATTATATTTTTGAATGGTCTGCGAGGCGGTATGTCCAACGAAGGAGCTAGTCTCGGGTCCTAGGATTCCACCTGTAGAAATTAGCTTTTGCCCGGAGTGTTGAAATTCGGATAATATAACCAGTGAGTTCGTAATAATCGTCAGATTGTTTTTCTCCTCAATAATTCTCCGCAAGGCTTCAAAAACTGTTGAACTTGTATCCGTCACCAAGCTATCCCCATCATTAATTAATTGGAGAACATGATCGGCTATCGTTCTTTTGGCCTCAATATTAACTTGATGCCTGCTCACATAGGGAGGGTCCTCATTCGTGTGGGCATTTAGGATCGCTCCGCCATAATTTTTCTTGGCAAGTCCTTCCTTGTCCAGTTTGTCCAGATCCCGCCGAATGGTCTCTTCCGAGACATTGAATTTTTGCGCCAGCTGAGCGACATGGACTTTCTTTTGTCTATACAGCTCATTAATGATTAGATCCCGCCGTTCAAATGCTTTCATCCGTTCACTCACCTCTATCATCATCTACTTTCTAGTTTACTACATTGTTGTATATTTCAAAAAAAAACCTCATATTCACATAATACCACAGTATATTATTATTAATACCACATAAAACCACATAATTTATCTATAAATATGTTGTTTTATGTTGACTAAAGCGTTTCCGTATTTTATGATGAAGGAGAAAAGGTCCATTAACGATGATACTAAGATGATCTTGAGGAGGAACAGCTGTGATCGAAAACTATCCGAAAATTGGTATCCGCCCGACCATTGATGGCAGAAGAAGAGGGGTTCGCGAATCGCTAGAAGCTCAAACCATGGGTATGGCACAGCGGGTAGCTAAGTTTATTGAAGAGAACTTATTTTATCCGGATGGCCGCCCCGTAGAGTGCATCATTGCCGATTCTACGATTGGTGGTGTGAAAGAAGCTGCTGCTGCGGCTCAGAAATTTGCTGGGGCTAACGTTGGCGTATCGATTACTGTGACCCCTTGCTGGTGTTATGGTTCTGAAACGATGGATATGGACGCCTCGATCCCGCATGCGGTTTGGGGATTTAACGGAACGGAACGCCCTGGCGCAGTATATCTAGCTGCTGTTCTCTCAGCTTATGCACAAAAAGGAATTCCGGCGTTTGGTATCTATGGTGAGGATGTTCAGGAGTCTAGCAGTGAGGAGATTCCAGCGGATGTGCAGACTAAATTGCTGCAGTTCGCCAAAGCTGGGTTGGCGGTTGCTCTAATGAGAGGGAAATCCTATTTATCTATGGGTTCTGTTTCGATGGGGATTGCTGGATCGATTGTAAATGAACAGTTCTTCCAAGAGTATCTGGGGATGCGCAATGAATATATTGATATGTCAGAATATGTGCGCCGCTTTGAAGAGGGAATTTATGATAAAGAGGAATATGAGCGAGCACTCGCGTGGACCAAAGAGAACTGTCAAGTTGGTGCCGATAATAATCCGAAGCATCTGCAAATAAGTGATGATGAGAAAGAGAAGCAGTGGGAGACATGTGTGAAAATGACATTGATCGCCCGTGATCTGATGATCGGCAATCCTGTTCTCGCTAAGCTGGGCTTTGAGGAAGAGGCCAACGGCCATAATGCGATTGTGGGTGGCTTCCAAGGGCAGCGCCAATGGACAGATCATTTCCCTAATGGGGATTTCATGGAGACGATACTGAATTCCTCCTTTGACTGGAACGGCAAGCGTACCCCTTATATCGTAGCGACAGAGAATGATAGCCTGAACGGAGTAACGATGCTGTTCAATTATTTGCTTACGAATACTGCACAAATCTTTGCGGATGTCCGAACCTATTGGAGTCCGGATGCAGTTAAGCGAGTAACAGGTCATCAATTGGAAGGTGAAGCAGCACACGGAATACTACATTTGATCAACTCAGGTTCGGCAGCACTTGATGGTACGGGTGAGCAGACGATAGACGGTAAACCTGTGATTAAACCTTTTTGGGAAATTTCGGAGGATGAGGTAGAAGCTTGTTTGAGCCATACCCAATTCCGCCCTGCTTCTCAAGAATATTTCCGTGGGGGCGGCTTCTCTACAGATTATTTAACCAAAGGCGGGATGCCAGTTACTATGGCACGTATGAACTTGGTTAAAGGGCTTGGACCTGTTCTTCAGCTTGTAGAGGGTTACACGGTAGAGCTGCCTGAAGATGTTCACCATACCCTGGATCAAAGAACGGATCCGACTTGGCCAACGACCTGGTTTGCGCCTAAGTTAACCAATAGTGGTTCATTCCAATCAGTGTATGATGTTATGAATAATTGGGGTGCAAATCATGGGGCTATTAGTTATGGGCATATTGGTGCGGATTTGATTACGCTGGCGTCTATTCTGCGCATTCCGGTCAGCATGCATAACGTTGAGGAATCACGTATTTTTAGACCTCGGGTGTGGTCGTTATTTGGTACTGAAGATCTGGAGGGAGCAGATTACAGAGCATGTCAGAACTTTGGACCCCTCTACTAAAATCTTCCTGTGAAGCAGGTGTGGTGAACAATGGGTGATACGATTAAGCTTCTAGCCATAGATCTCGGCGCCAGTTCTGGAAGAGTTATGCTGGGGATATATGATGGCGACAGGCTACAAATGGAAGAAATTCATCGGTTTGATAATACGCCGGTACAGATCAACGGGCACTTATATTGGGATATTCTGAGGCTCTTTCACGAAATGAAGCAAGGTGTCCAAAAAGCTTTTAGGCAACATGGAGAATTGACGTCTTTAAGTGTGGATACATGGGGAGTCGACTACGGGTTTATTGATAAAAAAGGAATGATGCTCTATTCCCCACATCATTACAGGGATCGGAGGATGGAGGCTCACCGTCTCAAATTGGAAGCGTTACTGTCACCGGCAGAGCAATTCCGTATGACCGGTAATCAGCCAAGCATGATTAATACAGTCTATCAGTTGTTCTCTGATCTTCAGGATGATGATTCTCTGATAGAGACCGCGGATACGATCTTGATGATGCCAGATCTATTTCATTATCTATTTTCTGGTATAAAAGCAGCAGAAAGCACGATCTGGAGTACAAGCGGCTTAATGGATGCTGTCACGGGAGAGCTCTCCTCTGAAGTATTTAGTAGGCTTGGGATTCCGAGTCGTTTATTTCCACATCAGGTCCATGCCGGAACGGTTATTGGTTCTATCCTACCGATTATTCAAGAGGAGCTTAGTGTAGGCCCGATGAAAGTGATCGCCGGTGCTTCACATGACACGGCTTCAGCAGTAGCTTCAATTCCTTATACTCGCAAGGATGAAGCAGCATTTATAAGTTGTGGTACGTGGTCATTGGTGGGGATGGAGACGCCTGAGCCGGTCATTTCGGAGAAAAGCTATGAATATGGTTTCACCAATGAACGTTGCTTCGGTAATTCTAATCGTTTGCTAAAAAACACAACAGGACTATGGATATTGCAAGAGCTCCAAAGGAATTGGGCGAAAGCAGGAGAGCAGCTTAGTCAAAGTGAAATGGTTGAACTAGCCAAGACGATTAATGGAGCACCAGCGATCATTGATCCGAATGACCAGCTCTTCAGCACACCTGGTGAGATGGTGCAGCGGATTAAGGAATATTGTGAGCGAACGGGGCAGCAGACCCCTAATGCGAAAGCTGAGATCATACGCGTTATTCTCGAGAGCCTTGCGCTATCATACTGTAGAACGATTGATGAAATGGAAGAGATCACCGGCAAGACAATCTCTATCATTCATATGGTTGGCGGTGGGATTCAAAATGAACTATTATGCCAGCTTACCGCAGATGCTACGGGTAGAGAGGTCATTGCGGGGCCTGTGGAGGCAAGTGGAATTGGCAATATCATTGTCCAACTGGCTGCTCTGGGGAAATTGGAAGCTTCCGAGGGGAAAGAGTTCGTGGCACGATCTTTTACCTTTAAGACATACCAGCCTTCTTTGGTGAAGAACTCTAAAAAATAGGATACGAGGAGAGAACTTATGGATACTTTGGAACAAAAACTACGTTTGCAGATTTGTGATATCGGCAGAAATTTGTTCAATAAAGATTTCATCGCCGCCAATGACGGGAATATTTCAGCACGGTTATCAGAGAATGAAATTCTCACTACTCCCAGAGCGGTGAGTAAGGGATATTTAGAGCCTCATATGATTGTAAAAGTGAATCTACAAGGTGAAGTTCTTGAAGCAGCCGAAGGATACAGACCCTCAACAGAAACTAAAATGCATTTGAGAATTTATAATGAGCTACCTGAGATGAATGGTGTGGTCCATGCACATCCACCGTATGCCACCGCTTTTGCCATTAAAGGTGAAGCGCTCGATAAAATGATGATGCCAGAGTCGGTTATCATGATTGGTGATATTCCATTAGCGGAATACGGAACACCTTCGACAGAAGAAATTCCGGATTCATTGATGCCTTTCCTTGGCAAGAAGACAGCAGTCCTGCTCGAAAATCACGGAGCACTTACTTGGGGAACAGATGTTATGGAGGCTTATCTGAACATGGAGAGACTCGAATATACAGCCAAGATCACCTTTATTACGCGTATGATTGACGGGGAGAGAGAGCTGCCACAGCATCGGATTGATGAGCTGGTTGCGTTGAGATCTTTTTATGGTAAGTAATGAGGTGCTTGGATGTTAAAAAAAATTCCTAAGCTACTATCTCCGGAACTGGTACGTGTGATGATGGAAATGGGTCATGGAGATGAGCTTGTACTGGCAGATGCTAATTATCCAGGGCACTCCTTGAACTCAAAAGTACTAAGATATGATGGCATTGGAATACCTGATCTACTAGACGCAATATTGGAACTGCTGCCGCTTGATCATTATGTGGAACATCAGGTGGCGTTTATGGCTGTGGTTGAGGGAGATCCTACGGTGCCGGTGATCTGGTCCACCTACGAGTCGATTATCGCCAAACATGACGCTGAAGCGACGGTTAAATATGAGGAGCGGTTTGATTTCTACAATCGTTCTAAGCAAAGCTACGCTATTGTAGTAACGGGTGAAGAAGCACTCTATGGAAATATTATTATCAAAAAAGGTGTAATTAAGGCCTGATGATCAGCGATTCTGCTTGCGGTATTGCAGAGGGGAGCACTTCGCGATGTGCTTAAACACCCGCCCGAAGTGGGCGATGCTGTCAAAGCCAGTATTTTCTGCAATGGCAGTGACTTTAGTGTTAGTGCTCTGCAAGAGTCGTTGCGCTTCCTTGATCCGAATGTAGTTTAGGTATTCAACAATGGTGAAGCCAGTGGTCTGTTTGAATAAACGACAAAGATAGGTGCTGCTGATGAAAAAAGTTTCGGATAGCTGCTCCAATGTAAGCTTTTCAACATAATGTGCCTGTAAATAATCGATAATTTCGTAGACTTTAAGCTGCTTCTCACTGCTCTCAGGAGCGATGGGCTCGCGGCTTATTTCTTGTACTCTGTTCATTTCAATAAATAACTAAGCCCTTAGAAGTGGTGCGGTGGAGTTCATTTTTGTTAATAAATATCAAATCACCTTTGCGTAAGGTATAAATCAAATTGTTGATATAATAGCTGCGTTCACCCGCAAGTAAATAATAAATTTCATAGGTATCGTGATAATGATTGGAATCCATGCTGAATGGTCCGGCTCTTTTGATTTGTTCAATGATAAATGGAGGTTGAAGCATCTGTTCCATTTTACATCTGCCCCTTTCAGATAATGAAGCTAATATATGCAAAGTTTTCGCTATATCTGCTAATAATCGCTTAGATTTGGATGTATTTTATACTATAGACTATAAGAAGAAACGGCATCTAAATCAATAGCGATGGAGTGATCCTTGTGTCGAAGAAGAAATATGTATTCGTAGGTACCGGCGGTCGAGCGGAGTTCTTCTATGGTGAGATAACTACGAATTATCGTGAAACTTCGGAAATTGTAGGCTTTTGCGATGTGAATGGGGCAAGAATGGATTATGCGAATCGATTACTGGAAGCGAAATATCAGTATCATGCGGTTCCTACTTATAAAGCTCATGAGTTCGATCGTATGATAGAAGAGACTAAGCCGGATATGGTTATCGTTACGAGTATTGACCGCACACATCACCTTTATATTATCCGGGCGATGGAGCTTGGCTGTGATGTGATTTCGGAGAAACCAATGACGGTGGATGAAGAGAAATGTCAGGAAATCCTTGAAGTGATTGAGCGGACGGGGAAAAAACTGCGCGTTACGTTCAATTACCGCTATGCCCCGCACAATACCAAAATCCGTGAGCTGATCATGGATGGGGCGATTGGAGAAGTGTTATCCGTCAATTTTGAGTGGCTGTTAAATACACAACATGGAGCGGATTACTTCCGCAGATGGCATCGGGATAAGCGTAATAGTGGAGGTCTATTGGTCCATAAATCAACACATCATTTCGATTTGATGAATTTCTGGTTGGGCTCTCGTCCAGACACGATCTATGCAATGGGAGATTTAAGGTTCTATGGCAGAGAGAATGCGGAGAAGCGCGGGGTGACCGAGTTTTATCAGCGTGCCCATGGTAGTAGTGCTGCGGAGAATGATCCTTTTGCCCTTCACCTTAAAGACAACAAGCAGCTTAAGCAGATGTATCTGGATGCCGAGCATGAAGATGGGTACCTGCGAGATCAAAGTGTATTCGGTGATAATATCAGCATTGAGGATACGATGGCAGTCATGGTCAAATACAAAAATAAGACGATTATGAACTATTCACTTAATGCTTATTTGCCTTGGGAAGGCTTCACTGTAGTATTTAACGGGACGAAGGGGCGGATGGAAGGTAAGGTTGTTGAACAGTCCTATGTAAACGCCGGGGGGAAGAAAGAAGATGAAGGGGCACTAAAGAACAAGAAAATCATGGTGTTTCCTCATTTTGAAGCACCCTATGAAGTGGAGATTGAAGAAGGCGTTGGGGGACATGGTGGAGGAGATCCGGTCATGCTGCGTGATATTTTTGAACGACCTGTGGAGGATCGGTTTAATCGTGCGGCTTCCCATGTGGATGGGGCTTTGTCTATTATGACGGGGATTGCGGCTAATCGTTCGATCGCTACTGGACTTCCGGTGAAGGTAGATCAGTTAATTAAATTATAGAAGGTTATGCAAAACAAGGCTGCCTCCAAAGTCATCCAAGATGACTAAGTGACAGCCTTGTTTTATTGTGACATCAGTAATTATTGTTTGACGACGTTAAAGCCATCTTTTTGCAATTGGGTCACAATGCCATCATCACCTAGCATATGCAGCGCTCCAACGATGACTAAGTAAGTCGCCTTCTTATCACTGTTCAAATAATCTTTAACGTGCTTCACCATGTTAGTATTTCGATCCGAAACGAGACCCTTATAGTATTCTGGCTCCTTAGCGACCGATTGTGTCATCGCTACGAGTGATTGTTCATCCCCCTGCCTCCACATTTGGGATAATGCATCCAGCGAAGCTGTTGCTGCAGCATTGTCCGTTTGCTTGAGGCTGTCGAGTGTATCGAGGAGAAGCTTTTCTTGTAACCCATCTGAGAATTGATTGAACATATTCAGCTGCAATTGCATATTTTCCAATTCAATAATAGGTTTACTCAGTTTGCCTGCTTTCTGTGTGAAATATAGGTCGATTCCCGTATCCGGTGTATAATCTGTTGTTTGCATTTTCAGGCTTGAGATGCCTTGAGTAACGACCCATGGTTTAAAGGAATCGAATGCATCTCCTGCAAGACCATTCGCTTTCAGAAGCGCAACAACTTTGTTATAGGTATCAGCGGATACGTGATCTTTGAGCTTGGTTCCATCTGTATAGGAACCTTTCTCCGTAAGGAACTTTTGAATCTCCGTTTGATCAACCTTGGTTAAGTCAACTTCGACCCCAAGATATTGAGATGCCTCAAAGGCAGCTTCAATTTCCGGGCGAAGCGGGTACATTTTGTCGTTAGCTACATGGATAGAGCCAAGCAGATAGACAGTGTTACCGTTGTTCTCCACTTTCCATAAGAATCCGGTGCTGCCTGCAGCCTGATTATTGGCTACAAAGGTGATGGTGCGCTGCGCCGGACTCCATTCTACCTTATAGCCGATCGTTTCTCCTATAAAGCGGACAGGTACATAGGTGACATTGTTGATGGTTTTAGGAGCCACCTCTAGTTTTTTCTTCTCCCCGTTTACCGTTGCTGTGGTGCTGCCGATAGTCAGTGAGAGGGCCAGTCCATTTTTGGTCCCCGTTACGGTTTGCGTCTTTTTATTCCAATTCATATTTACATTAAGCTTCTCTAGAAGTGGACGCATAGGAACCAAGGTAGTTCCTTTTTCTACAATTGGGTTAGCATTGCCTAACTTTACTTCTGTTCCATCAATCCACACGCCGACAGGCTTTTCAGCCGCATGGGCTGTGGTAAATACAGACATAACCATGAAAATGGATAAAAATAATGCACCTAGCTTTTTCATTAATAGGACACTCCGTTTCTTAAAAGAATGAAAGCAGTAAGTCACTTTCTGATTTTAACGTATTTTTCCATAAGTAGTTATATATTTTGTTACGTCGTACAAAAGTCAAAATAATGCACATCAAAGCAAAAATCGCCCCTATTAGATTCTGTTCACTCTCCTTATCATGAAACGTAAGAAACGAAGAGCCCGAAGGGAGTAAGAAACTTATGTGGAACAGTGCGATTGAAGATGCGATAGAGAAGGTACGTAAGAACATTGACCGATTCGGGGGCAGATTCCCTCATGTCAGCATGAATGGAACTTACCAGCTTAATACCAACGATGATTGGACCAATGGATTCTGGAGCGGCATGTTGTGGTTGTGCTATGAATATACGCAGGATGATAACTTTCGTATTGCGGCATCTCATACCGTAGAGGATTTCCGCCGCCGTTTCGCGGCAAAGACGGTGCTTGATCATCATGACATCGGATTTTTGTATTCGTTATCCTCCAAGGCCCAGTGGATTATAGATAAAGA
The DNA here is from genome assembly GCF_001012825.1 of Paenibacillus etheri. GTDB lineage: Bacteria > Bacillota > Bacilli > Paenibacillales > Paenibacillaceae > Paenibacillus_AQ > Paenibacillus_AQ etheri. Next base: position 150,551 of record NZ_LCZJ02000033.1, on the reverse strand, counting down.
CGAATCTGCACGTCAGTTGACACTGCAGGCGGCAGACTTACTACTAAAGCGCTGGCGCACAGGCGGCGGTTATATTCAGGCTTGGGGACCTGTGGGAGATGCCCAGGAAGGTGGACGCATCATTATTGATTGTCTGTTGAATCTTCCCCTTTTGTACTGGGCGGAACAACAGACTGGTGATTCACTATACCGTCAGGTGGCGGTCATGCAGGCGGATAAAACGAAACGTTATCTGGTGCGGGGAGATGACAGCTCCTACCATACGTTTTTCTTCGACCAGATGACCGGAGAGCCGATTGGTGGTGCTACGCACCAGGGCTATACTAATGGATCAACCTGGACGCGCGGGCAGGCCTGGGGCGTCTACGGTTTTGCATTATCCTACCGCTATACTAAGGATCCGTTGTATTTGGAAACGTCCAAGCGGATGGCCCACTATTTTCTGGAGCATTTGCCACAGGATCATGTCGCTTACTGGGACTTTAATGCTCCAGTGTCTGCGGATACGTACCGGGATAGCTCGGCCTCTGCAATTGTTGCGGCTGGACTACTGGAACTGCTGGAGCTAATGGATGAGGAAGATCCCGAACGGGCTTATTTTCAGCAGGGATTAATACAGTCGATGACTTCACTTGTGCAGAACTATTCCACGATCGGTGAAGACGCAGAGGGACTGCTAAAGCACGGCTCTTACCATGTACGCGGCGGTCTGTCTCCGGATGATTTCATGATCTGGGGAGATTATTTCTATCTCGAAGCTTTACTGCGGCTGCAAAAAGGTAGCAAGGGGTACTGGTATGAACGCTGATGGAAAGCATACTTCCCCTTATGCCGTCTTTGCGCTGCTCGACCTTGAGTTACCCGCTCTAGCAGCGGTGAAGGATGCGCTCAGCCAAGCACGGCAGGACGAAGCGCTGACTGAATTGCATCGGTATATGACTAGTCGGAGCACGCCGGGCTGGCAGGCAGAGGACAGTCGGAAACAGCAGCATATCGACTATATACAGCAATATTGCGCAGATGAGCTGAAAGCCGTATTGAAGACAGCGGATGAAGTTGTGGAGCAGACGTTTCTCTTCCGCTTTCCCTGGGACATGGAACGCAGCCGCATTCCGGTTTCCTTTGAGGAAGAAATTGACTGGGGCTATGTTCCGGACAAGGATGTAGAATGGGCTTATATGCTGAATCGCCACCGCTATTGGGTGGCATTAGGACAAGCGTATGCGATAACAGGTCATGAGGATTATGCGAGAACACTTTGCTGTCAGCTTGAAGATTGGATGGACCGTAATCCTGTTCCAGACATGCCTACGAATGATCCGCTGACATGGCGCACAATTGAAGCGGGCCTTCGCTGTGCTAATTGGATCAAAGCGCTGTCCTATATACAGGATAGTCCGCTGCTTACACCGACGCTTCTGGCGAAAGTGATGATATCCCTTCATGAACACAGCGAATATTTAGCTTTATCATTTACGGGCTGGAAGAATATCAGCAACTGGGGGGTTCTGGAGACTTGTGGTTTGCTCCAAACCGCGCTCTACTTCCCTGAGTTCACTAGCGCCAAAAACTGGCGACAGCTCAGTGAGGAGAGACTGGGGGAGACGGCTCGAATCCAGATTATGGCGGACGGTATTCACTGGGAGCAATCGCCCACCTATCACCATGAGGTTCTGGTCTGTTTTCTCGACTGCATCCGCTTGTCCCGCATGAATGGACTGGAGCTACAGGATGAATTTCAGCAAAAGGTTCATCAAATGGCCGCGGCCTCCTTGTATTGGGCCAAACCGAATCATCGGCAGCCGATGCTCGGTGATAGCGATGACAGCGATGTCCGTTCGATTTTGACTTATGCGGGTTGGTTGTTCCAGGATTCTGTGCTCCGCTTTGGCGGATACGATCAAATGGATTATGACAATGCCTGGTTGTTCGGGATGAATGGAGTTGAAGGCTACGAGCAGCTGATTGCGGAGGAACCGCCTTACTTGTCGCGCTCTTTCACACATTCCGGCCATTATGTGATGCGAACGGGTTGGGACGAGCAGGACTTGTACCTATATTTCCACTGCGGACCGCTTGGGGGTGGACATGGTCACGCGGATCTGCTACATTTCGATCTGTATGCCTATGGGCGGGATATGCTTACCGACCTGGGCAGATACAACTATAGTGATCACACACCACTCAGAAAAGCATTAAAAGAAAGCGCTGCCCATAATACGACTACTGTTGACGGAATTGGATTTACCGAAATCACGGATACATGGTCCTTCTCCCAAATTGCGAAGCCGACAGGCAGCAAATGGATCAGCAATCCGGACTTTGATTATGTTGAGGGCAGCCATGATGGCTATCGACATTTGGATGATCCGGTACACCTGCTAAGGAGGATCATATTCATCAAGCCTTATTACTGGCTTCTGGTCGACAGCTTTAGCTGCCGTCAGGAGCATACGTTTTCCCAGCATTTTCATTTTGCACCCGGAGCGGTTCAGATGGAAGACGAGACATTCATTTGCCGTACAAAAAATGAGCAGGAAGCCAATCTTTGCATCATTCCCGTTAATGTTGAAGGACTTCAGGGCAAGATTGATGACGGGGTAATCTCCCGCGAATATAATCTGCTGGAACCCAATCAGCATGCCGTTTACTCCCGAACGGGAAAAGGAACGGTATCGATCATGCAGATGCTGTACCCGCAGCCTTCCGGTGAGCCGTTCTGTCCGTTGGCTCTACAGGTGCCGATTTACCGCCATACGGGTGAACCTGTGGATGCTGCGCAGGCGGAGGCATGCCGCATCAGCCTCCCTGAAAGAAATGAGGAGCATATTATCGTGATCAGCCACGAGGTTCCATCCAGTCACTTGGATTCCTATGTAGTGGAAGGTATACAAATTTTTGGTGAGGTAGTGCTTATTGTTTTCGCAAACGGACAAAAGAAAGTTACGGTAATCAGATAATGCATGTATACTGGACAACGGACTGATAGAATAAAAGAAAGAGCATGAGAGAGGCGCGGAGAAAACATGTTCAAATTCACTTACTATAGACGTATCCAGGTTTCATTTCTTTTGCTGATTTTTATCCCGCTGATTGCAGTATCGATTATCTCCTTTGTGCTAATTCGGGATACGATGGTAGAAAAACTGCAGCTCAGCAACGATAACTTCCTGAATGTTATGATTGACGAACTAAACAAGACCATTGATGATGTGACGTTTGCTTCTCATTTTATTGTAAACGATACCAATTTCCGTGCCAATCTGAAGGTCTTTGCAGATACCGAGCGGCTGAACAACTATCAGGATTACGTACATTTTACGCAAATTCAGGATGTGTTTTCGCTCATCAACTCTAAGCCGCTGAATAATAACATTCGCATGTATTTGGTCAACCGGAAAAACTTTGTAATCTCCTCTGGGACTGAGAATTTATCCGTGATTAATGCCAACATGGACAAGCTGATGGCGCGTGTTAATATTCACGAACCGGAGAGCTTGCAATGGCTTGGAATGGCTGACAGCGGTTCCGGTAAAAGCAGCAGCTACTATATTGCCAGAGTAATCTATGACAGCCGGGAGAAACAGAAGGTATCCGTGCTTCTCATTTCTATTCCCGAAGCCTATTTCAACAAGTTACTCGGGCCAGTCGAATTCGGCAAGCTGGCGTTGTTTGATTCCGTAGGAGGACTAATTGCCGGAAACTCCGAGCTAGCTCCAGATGGTAAGGAAGCGAGAGGAAGCGTGCGTACCGCTAGAGCCATTGACAAATCCAATTGGGAGCTGGTCTATGAAGCTTCTGAGAAAGAATGGTCAGGCCAGATTTCGCGAACTTTTTATAGTGGTATTGGCTTGGTGCTTCTCTTATTTATTGTCTTTTCGGCTACCTCCATGCTGATTGCCAAAAGATTGCATAGTCCGATCATGAAACTACAGCGCGTTGTGCGCCAGTTCGGAATGGGGAATCTTGATGTCAGGCTGGAGATCAGGGGCAAGGACGAAATCGCTGAGCTGGGGCAGACGTTGAATACCATGCTGGACCAACTGCAAGGATTGATTCACGACATCGAGGTGGAGCAGGAACAGAAGCGAGTGATGGAACTTGAGGCGCTGTTTATGCAGATCCGTCCCCACTTTTTGATCAACACACTAAATTCGATCAAATGTAGCCTTATTTTGGCCAAAGATAAGCTACATAGCGGGATCATTGATTCACTAATGAGTCTGCTCCGGGCCTATTTGAAGGTCAATGAACCGGCTACCTTGCGGGAAGAATGCAGACTGCTTGGTCATTATATCGACATCATGAAGATCCGCAACGAAATCCCTCTTGAACTGGAGGTCGATCTGGAAGCGGATACAGAGAAACTCATCGTTCCTAAGCTTATTCTGCAGCCTCTCGTTGAGAATGCCATCGTTCACGGTCTAGTTGACCACCCGGCACCGCGTATTGTCGTCCGTGCGCGAACGATTCCTGATGGGATTATGATTGAAGTTGAAGACAATGGCTGCGGTGCGGGGGCAGAAATTCTGGCGGGACTGAACCGCAGGTTGCTCTACAAGGACGATGAACAGGATGGGACTTATCAAAGGGTCGGTTTAATTAACGTGGTTCAAAGGCTGAGGCTGACCTATGGGCAGGATACCCGCTTGTCGCTGCATAATCTGCCGCAGGGTGGGGTGTCCGTTTCTCTGTATTTGCCGCAAGGCAATCATCAGGTTAATCTGTCGGAGAGAGAGAGGGATATTGATGTATAAAGTGATGCTCATAGATGATGATGTTCCTATGCTCAAGGTGCTTCAGCAGATGATTGACTGGGAGGCACATAGCTTGCAGATTGTCGGCAGCACCTATTCCAGTGCCAAGGCGTTATTAATGTTTGAGGAAGTGCAGCCCGACATCGTGATCACGGATATTGGCCTGCCGCAAAAGAACGGGATTGAGCTGGCCGATTGCTTTACCCGCATGAAGCCGGAGGTCAGAATTATTTTCCTGACCTGTCATGAAGATTTCCATTATGCTCAGCAGGCGGTAAAGCTGAAAGTGGATGACTATTTAATCAAGGACCAGCTTACGGACGAGCAACTGGAGAAAAGCCTAGCCAAGTCCGTACGCTTGCTTAAATCGAAGATCGGGTTAATTAAGCATGGAGAGACGGGATACAACAGCCAGCTCTTCCGGCAGAATCTGCTGCAAAGGGTGATCGGCGGCGCTCCGCCCGAAACCACGCTGGGCTATGCGGCGCAAATCGGCATATCCTGGACGTACCCGTGGTTCATGCTGGGCACGGTCAGTATTCACTTTTCCAGTTTCGAGAAGCGGTACAAGCAGAGCGAGTATCCACTTATTTTATATGCCATCTACAATATAGCCTTAGAGCTGTCGGAAGCATGTGAGGGGATTACGCCTTTTTTGGAGCAGAAGAATATTGTGATCCTGTATAATTACCGTGTGAATCTGGCGCAGAATGCCAGTCTTTATTTTCATGATTATTTACAGCGACTGTGTTCCGAGTGCTCCCATCTCCTTAAGATTCAACCGGGCATCATCGCAGTCACTGAGAAAATAGAGCTACAGGCGATCGGACAGATCCATCGGCAAATTGTCCAAGATAAGTGCGAGTTCTACTCGAGTGCGGATTACACAGTTCTGGATACTCTGCAAATCGCTACCCCTCGCTTTCAGCCTGCTCCCCAAGGATTTCTGGATAGTTATATCCCGCAGATGGAACGGGCCGTGATTAAAAATGACCTTGAAGCCATCCGTGGCATTCTTCAGGAAATCGCTAGGACTGCAAAAGCAATGGCTATCCATCCGGGTGATTTCGTCCGGGATTTGTCCTTTATGCTCCGCGGTATCGAGTTGATGTTCACTAGCCTAACGTTCGATGAGGATCTGTTCGTCTATCTCGTGCAAACCCGCACACTGGAGGATACGATGGAACTGGTGGAAAGAAAGCTTGTGCAGATTACAGGCAACAAGCAGCAGGTGGCAGGAGCTCCCCCGCAGGAGCCCAAGCTGCAGCTTATCCAGCAATTTATCGACCAGCATCTTGGAGATAACATTACCTCAATAGATATGGCACGTTATCTGTTTCTGGATCCTAGCTATTTCTCGCGTTATTTCAAACGCATGACAGGTCTGACCTTTACAGACTATGTACATCAGCACAAGATGAAGGTTGCGACCAAAATGCTGAAAATCTCCAGCCAGAACCTGGAATCGTTAGCCGTCGGCTTGGGATATTCGGACAGAACCTATTTTTCAAAAGTGTTTAAAAAATATGTGGGAACAACACCGAGCGAATATAAATCCAAACACTCGGTACGCTGAGAAGCGCAATTCTCTACGTACCGAATAGACCCGCCGCCCATTTAGGGCGGTTTTTTTGTTGTCGACGGACAAAGGTCAAAATCTTGCACATCTCGGGTCATAATCACTCCTTCATGCGGAGGGTGGATATATTACTATAATGACAAATCAAATTGTCGAGGTGATACAACGTGGAGGCTGCAAAACAACCTGTGCCAAAAATTCTGCAGGAAAAGCGGAAGTTCTGGACTCCGCAGCGGAAAGAGGCTTTGACCGGGTGGCTGTTTCTAGCTCCGGAAATTGTCGGAATGCTTTTTCTTAATGTATTTGCACTTGGATTCTCACTTTATTTAAGCTTCTCGAAATGGGATCTATTGTCGGGGGTTCAAGGGATCGAGTTTATCGGATTGGATAACTATATCAAAATGTTCCATGATCCGAGCATCATTCAAGCTTTGAAGAACAATGCTATTTATATGATTATGACCGTGCCGATACCGATTGCGATTGCTTTGGTACTGGCAGCATTGATTCAAAACAGTGTATTTCTCAAAAATTATTTCAAAGTTGCTTTCTTTATCCCTTATATTTCTTCGATTATTGCAATTGCCGCCGTATGGAGCGCATTGTTCCATCCATCTCTTGGACCGATCAATCAGTTCTTGATGGAGCTTGGAATTTCCAGTCCTCCGAAATGGCTGGTCGATCCTAAGACTTCACTGTTATCGATTGCCATTATCAGTTCTTGGGCGAGTCTGGGTTACACCATTATTATTTATATGGCCGGCTTGACGAATATTTCCGATGAAATCTACGAAGCTGCCGAAATAGACGGAGCCAGCGCACTGAAAAAATTCTTTGCCATCACGGTTCCGATGCTGCGTCCAACCACGTTCTTCCTGCTTATAACCATGCTGATTGGCTCGTTTAAGGTGTTCGACATCATCGCCTTTTTGACCGAAGGTGGCCCGAACAATTCTTCTACCGTGCTTGTGTTCAGGATCTATGAGGAAGGGTTCAAATACTACAACATGGGCTACGCTTCTGCAATTTCCTGGCTGCTATTCGCCGTCATAGGCTTGATCACCGCAGCTACTTGGAAAATGAGAAATGAAGAATAAAGGGGGGAGATTAACATGCAACTGATTAGAAAAAATATGTCCAGAGTGATCACTACCTGCATCATGGGGGCTTTGTCCATTGTATTTCTTATTCCGCTGATCTGGATGATTTCCGCGGCCTTTAAATATGAGAAAGATGTTATGCGCTTCCCGATCCAATGGATTCCCGAGAAGATCAATGTAGCGTATAATTTCAAGATGGTTTGGATGGGACGAGTACCGTTTTCTCATTTCTATTTAAATTCCTTTAAAGTTGCGATTATTACAACCTTAATTACACTTATCATTTCATCTATGTCGGCGTACGCCTTAACCAAAATCAAGTTCAAAGGACGAAATATGGTGTTTCTGGCGCTGCTGTCGTTCATGATTATACCTGACCAGGCCACACTGATTCCGCGTTTTCTGCTGATTCGCTGGTTCGGTCTTTATGATACTCATGCTGCAATCATTTTAATGAGTATGTTCTCCATCTACTTCACGTTCCTGCTGCGGCAATTTATGATAGGTGTCAGCGACGAATACATTGAAGCGGCGCGAATTGACGGTGCAGGCCATTTACGGATATTCTGGTCTATCATTATTCCGCTCTGTAAGCCGGTGCTCGCTACGGTGGCGATTATCAAATTTATCTGGACCTGGAATGATTACCAGAATCCGCTGATCTTCTTACTAAATAAGAATTTGTACACTATTCCACTCGGTATGACACTGTTCCGGGACGATTATTCGAACAACTATGCGATTATGATGACGGCAGCTGTTTCCGCGATCATCCCGCTCGTCATCGTGTTCATTGCCTTGCAAAAGCAAGTCATTAACGGAATCTCCCTTGGCGGCGTAAAGGGCTGACCCTGCGGGTGTGCGAATAGATAGTAAAAGTCAAAAATGTGATCCTACAACAGCAAAATTGTGCACTTGGCCAGTAAAGCGGATGCCTATAATAAGAAATGAACAAGGCACTATACTTAAAATTCAGTGCGGGGGGAAGTAAAATGAAAACAAAGAGCAAAAAAAGATTATCCGTTGTACTGGGCTCCATGCTGGCGGTTTCCTTAACGCTAAGCGCCTGTGGAAATACCGGAAACTCGGAAAAGAACGGGAATGCTGAAGCTAGTACGAATGCCGGGAACACCAAGGTGGACAAGCAAGTCGCCATCAAGTATTACAACTGGGATAATGAAGCCCAGTCGGCTGGCACCGATGCTATGCTGCAGGAATTTATGGATCAGAACCCAGGCATCAAGGTAGAGCATGTGGCACTCGTTCCCGGTGATTCCGTAGAAATGCTGAAGAAACTCGATTTCCTGATTTCTTCCGGCGAAGCGATTGACGTTATCCAAGTGCCAAGCCTTGGAGGCGTGCTTGAACGGGCTACACGGGGAGCACTTGCTCCACTGAATGAATTCTATGAGAAGGATAACCTCGTTCCCGAGGATGAATATTATGTCAACGCTAAGGTCGACAACAACTATTATGGGCTGCAATATACCAAGAGCAACAACTATGTGATGCTGAACAAAGATGCACTGGATGAAGCTGGGCTGCCTGTACCTACCTTTGGCTGGACATGGGATGACTACCGCGACTATGCCAAAAAACTGACCAAAGGCGAAGGCGTGGATAAACGTTACGGCACTTACTTCCACACCTGGGAGCTGTACATGAATGCTCCAGCCCAAACGATGATGAAAGACCCGCTCGTATATAGTGATGGAACGACCATTTTCTCGGATCCGTCATATAAATACTTCTTCCAGCTGCGTAAAGATATGGAGACTGCTGACAAATCTGCAAAATATTATGCGGACGCTCTAGCTGCCAAACTCAACTATCGTACCGAATTTTTTAACGAAGAAGCTGCTATGATCCTGACTGGTAACTGGACGATTGCTGATCCAGGCAACACCGAACAGTATCCGCATGAATTCAAGACGGCCTTTGCTCCGGTACCGGTGCCTCCTGCAGGATCGGAACCGAAAGAATATGAGGGCAAATACTTCACTAACGGCAATATGCTGGCGATGGGCACAACCTCGAAGAACAAAGAGGCTTCGTTCAAACTGATGAGATTTATGTCGACGGCTGTTAGCGATAACAGACCGGAATTCTCCGGGTATAAAAAAGCTGACAATGAAGCTTTATTGACCAAATTGGTTGCTGGAAAAGAAGAAATGTATGATATTGATTCTCTCAAATATACACTCTTCGATAGCGAAATTCAGTTCCTCGACGGTGCCCAGGTAATGACAACAGCAACCTCCGAGTTGACCAAAGTTATCAATGACGGCTTCAGCAAATTCATGCTTGGAGATGAATCGATTGATAAGGTGCAGAAATGGATGGTTGATGAAGCCACGAAAATTATCAACGAAAAAGGCGTTATCAAATAAATAGGCAATAAGCGAGGTATCCCAAGTTGGGGACGGGGCTTTGGAAGGTCATCAACCGGCTTTCCAAAGCCTTATTTATACAATGGGCTTACACAAAATATACGGGAGAGTATAAAAATAATGGATAGCATTTCTTCACAGAACAAGCCAGAAAAGCAAGCAGCACTACCTTCTAAGGAGCAGATGGACTGGCAGGACCTGGAGCTGGGGATGTTCTGCCATTTTGGAATGAATACGTTTTGCGATCAGGAGTGGGGAGAAGGCAGCGACTCACCTACGGTTTTCAATCCGCTTCATCTGGATGCCCGACAATGGGTTAGTACAGCTAAAGAAGCCGGATTCCGTTATTTTGTATTGACAGCTAAGCATCATGACGGCTTTTGCCTGTGGCCGACTGGAACAAGCACTTATTCTGTTGCCTCCAGTCCGTGGAAGGAAGGACGCGGCGATGTCGTCAAGGAGTGTGCGGACGCTTGCCGCGAACTTGGGGTTGGCTTTGGCATTTATTTATCTCCATGGGACAGACATGAGCCCTGTTATGCGGATAAAGAAGCGTACGATAATTTCTATGCCCTGCAATTGCAAGAGCTTCTTACGGGCTATGGTCCGCTTACGGAGATTTGGTTTGACGGTGCAGGATCTGAGGGCCGCAATTACGATTGGCAGCGGATTATGGATCTGATCAGGCGCCATCAGCCAAGTGCCATGGTGTTTAATATGGGGGCACCAACAATTCGCTGGGTTGGAAATGAGGATGGCGTTGCCCCTTATCCTTGCTGGAACACTGCGGATTCCGCGCGAGGTAGCATGTTCAGTGAAGCGCCGTCACACTGGCTTCCCGGAACGCCGGGCTGGGTGCCTGCGGAATGCGATGTGCCTATCCGTAAAGACCGCTGGTTCTGGCATCCTCAGGAGGAGCATTTGCTGCTGTCTCTGGAGCAGCTAATGGATATTTATTATCGTTCAGTCGGACATGGGGCGACCTTGCTGCTCAATGTGGCCCCTGATAACCGCGGGCTGCTTCCGGAGGCCGATGTGCAGCGACTGCTGGAATTCGGCAAGGAGATCGGGCGCAGATTCGGTAAGGCTCTAGCGGTAACAGCAGGCACCGGAGAGCTTGTTGAGCTGGAGATGCCTGCAGCCGCTGTGATTGATCACGCCGAGATTATGGAGGACATTGCTTACGGCGAGAGAGTGGAAGAGTATGTGCTGGAAGCATATAGCAATGGAGCGTGGCTGGAGTTGAAGCGCGGTAGTGCAATAGGTCATAAGAAAATAGACGCCTTTCCTCCGGTATGCGTAAAGAAAATACGGTTACGGGTGCCCGTAGCTACGGCAAGCCCCAAGATCAGACGACTTGCCGTCTACTACTGTGGGGAATCGTCAAAATAAATGTTAAAAAAAGGTGGTTGTAGATCATGAGCCTGCTCACTTGGAAGAACGGTCACTATTTGCTGGACGGACAGCCTTATCGTATCGTATCGGGAGCCATTCATTATTTTCGGGTTGTGCCTGAATACTGGAAAGACCGGCTGCTGAAATTGAAAGCCTGCGGATTCAATACCGTGGAGACCTATATTGCTTGGAATATGCACGAACCCAAGGAAGGAGAGTACGTATTTGATGGCATGGCCGATGTGGTCTCTTTTATCGAACTGGCTGGAGAGCTTGGGCTACATGTTATTGTCAGACCGAGTCCGTTCATCTGCGCGGAATGGGAATTCGGTGGTCTGCCGGGCTGGCTGCTGGCTTACAGTGAACTTCAGCTTCGCTGCTGTGACCCTCTCTATTTAAGCAAGGTGGACCGTTATTACGATGCGCTGATTCCTCGGCTGGTTCCGCTGCTCTCCACACATGGCGGGCCGATTCTGGCCGTCCAGGTAGAAAATGAATATGGCAGTTATGGCAATGACAGTAGTTACCTGAGGTATATGCGTAATGGACTCCTCAGCAGAGGGGTCGATGTCTTGCTCTTTACCTCTGACGGACCAACCGATGAAATGTTGCTCGGCGGAACACTGGAAGATGTGCATGCTACAGTTAATTTTGGCTCCTGTGCAGAGGAATCCTTCCGCAAATACCGGGAGTACCGATCTGAAGAGCCGCTGATGGTGATGGAATATTGGAACGGCTGGTTCGATCATTGGATGGAGGATCATCATGTGCGCGATGCCGAAGATGTAGCTGGCGTTCTGGATGATATCCTGACGCACGGCTCCTCACTCAATATGTACATGTTCCACGGCGGGACCAATTTTGGCTTCTATAATGGGGCGAATCATATCGTGGCCTACGAGCCGACGACTACAAGCTATGATTATGATGCCCCGCTCACGGAATGGGGAGATACGACGGCGAAATTTGAAGCTGTTCGGTCGGTACTAGGCAAACATGGATTTGCACCGACTTGTCCGCTCCCTGAGCCGATTTCGAAGATTTCCTACGGGAAAGTTGCCTTAATGGAAAGAGCGGAACTATTCACAGCTTCCAATCTGGAGAAGTTATCCGAGCCGGTGAACAGTGTGTGTGTGCAGCCGATGGAAAAGCTCGGACAATCCTATGGTTTTATATTGTACAGCACTTATGTGCAGGGACCACGGTCCAGGCAGAAGCTTTACATCGAGGGTGTGCGTGATCGGGCGCAGGTCTTCCTGGATGGACAGGTACTTGGGGTCATTGAACGCTGGAATCCACAGCCTCTTGAACTTTCCATTCCTGCCGGGGGGGGCGCAGCTGGATATTCTCGTCGAGAATATGGGTCGGATTAATTATGGGCCGCTCATTCGTGATCCGAAAGGAATTCTGGACGGGGTTCGAATCGATAACCAGCTGCAATATAACTGGATGATCCGTACACTGCCGTTAGAACCGGGAACGCTGGCTTCACTTGAGTATAAGGAGCAGACGGTGGAGAAGCAAGAAGCTGCGGCACTTTCAGGTTTGCCTGGATTCTACCGGGGCTGCTTTGAGGCGGAGGAAATTGGCGATACTTTTCTGCGGTTCGATGGATGGAATAAAGGGGTTGCCTGGATCAACGGATTTAACCTGGGCCGCTACTGGAACGCAGGACCGCAAAGGGCCCTATATATCCCCGGTCCATTGCTGCGCAAAGGTCGTAATGAACTGATTCTTTTTGAACTGCACGGCTGTTTGGAGACTTGCGAAATTGAGCTTGTGAATTGCCCTGATCTGGGAAGAACTTCGGCCGTCGACGATGCCGTGCTGAATTTTGTGCAGGAAGATAACTTGTAGACATTTTTAGCTTTAAACAATTCAAAGATTGGGGTGAACAAATGCGGAAATCAAGTCTGATTTTAGTGTTAGTTCTCATTGTTGATCTTTTTTCTTCATGTGCAGGAATTCATTACAACGCTGATGGTAAAGCCTCAGCGGCTGCGTCTAATCTCATACTTAACGGAAGTTTTGAAAATACAACGTCAACCCTGGATGCAACTTGGACAGGGGTTACAGACTCGGCTCCAGTGGGTTGGAGCTTATGGGTTCCTACCGGCAGCGGGAAGGGCACGAATAAAACAGCAAATATTAAGGTCGACGCCGGGACAGCGCATGATGGAACCCGGTCCATGCTGTTCGATGCCTTTTCCACAAGCAGGATTTCTATCAATCAGGGTGTAACTTCGGTTATCCCCGGTAAATCCTACAGACTTAAAGTCTGGTTGAAGACTGACAATGTCACCGGCCAGGGTGCCTACTTTAGAACACAGTATTATAATACCGCCAAAGTGGGGGATGGACCTTCCTCTCCTAAAATAACAGGCACGCATGACTGGACCCTGCAGCAAGTACTTCTAACTATGCCAGCCAATGCGACGAAGCTTGTCATCGAGCCTTTTTTGGAAACTGGAAAAGGAAAGCTATGGATAGATGATATCGTATTGGAGGAATATGCGGGACTTACGGGGATTGCGCTGGATCGTACGGCCTTCTCGATGGTCAAAGGGGACACGGTTGCATTACTGCCGACGTTATCCCCCACAACGGCGGCAGACAAAACGGTAGTATGGACTTCGAGCAATCCCGAAGCTGCGACGGTGGACGCTTTCGGCAATGTGACGGGGACAGGTGTTGGCTCTTCGACCATCAAGATCGCCACACCAGATGGTATCCTTGCAGCTGAATGCCTTGTGAATGTCGAATCCTCTGACACGATGCAGGCTTATAATAAACTGCGGCTGAAATGGTATGACCGACTAAGCGGTGGCCAATACGATGCGGAAGATCCTGACATAGCTGCTAGTATAAGCGCACAGGCAGCTTCGGCGGCTACACTATGGGAGCGTATGGACAAATCATCCGGACGTACCTTCCTGTGGAGCGATGCCGCAAGCACTACGGATTCGCAATTTATTACAAGCGCATACAACCGCTTGAAGACTATGGCATTGGCCTATTCTGTGGAGGGGTCTGAACTATACGGCAACAGTTTTTTTGCCGATGATATTGTAAGCGCAATCAATTGGATGTATACAAACCGCTACAATCCGGGCAAGAGCGCTTATGGGAACTGGTGGGACTGGGAAATCGGCACTCCGCAGGTTGTGAATGATCTTATGGTGCTGATGTATGACCATCTGACACCGCAGCAAATCAATCAATATCTTGCGGCTATTGATGCCTTCTGTCCGGATCCGAAAACAGGGGCCGTGCTTGGTGTCAAGGGCACGAAGATGACGGGTGCCAACCTGCTTGATAAAGCGCTTGTGGTCACGGTAAGGGGCGTTATAGGCAACAACAGTGCGAAGATCATTCAGGGCCGTGATTCCATCGGTTCAGAGTATGTATACACTACTCATGGAGACGGTGTATACAAGGACGGTTCACTCGTTCAGCATAATAATATTGCCTATACGGGAGGTTATGGTTCGGTCTGGCTCAAAGGAACCGCGGATATGTCCTATCTGCTGACTGATTCACCATGGCCGATAACGGACCCGAATGTACTGAACATTTACGAATGGGTGGCCCAGACTTACGAGCCGGTGATCTACAACGGTCAATTTATGGACCCGGTTAATGGAAGGGGCATTTCCAGAAAAGGGAGCGGCAGCGCTAGGGGGTTGATTGTCACCCTGCTGCGGATGGCTGAAACTGCACCGGAGAATGTTGCATTATCTATCAAGCAAGCGGCGAAAGCATGGATCTCAGCGAATATGGCAGCCGGCAATTATTATGACGGATTGCCGCTTTCCGATATAACAATTGTCAAGAAGCTGATGAATGACGGGAAGATCCATCCAAGAGGATCACTGATTAAGAATCAGGTATTCGCCGGTATGGATCGTGTTGTTCATTTACGCGAAGGCTACGGCTTCGGCCTGAGCCTGTTCTCCAATCGTATCTCGGCCTTTGAGAAAGGGAACAACGAGAATCTGAAAGGGTGGTATACGGGGATTGGGATGACCTATTTATACGATCAGGATCTTTCCCAATACCGTAATGACTTCTGGCCTACCGTCAATGCTTATCGCTTGTCTGGCACGACAACGGATGGATCGGGGCAAGGGATGGTGCCTGTGGAATGGAAAAGCTACATGAATCCGAAGACCTGGGTGGGAGGCTCTTCGCAGGAAGGTCTGTACGGTGCAGCAGGGATGGATTTCTCGCTATCTCAAGTGACGGGCAGCGACTTGCAGGGCAAGAAATCTTGGTTCATGTTCGATGATGAGATTGTGGCACTTGGTTCGGGAATCTCAAAAACAACTGCCGGGCCACAGTCTGTTGAGACGATTATCGATAACCGGATGCTGAACGAAGTGGGGAACAACAAACTTCTAATCAACGGAGCTGTAGAACCGTCACAGCTCGGATGGTCAGCGACATTGAAGAACGTTCAATGGGCCCATCTGGAGGGTAATGTGCCAGGTTCCGACGTCGGCTACTATTTCCCTGAAGCTCCAAGTATTCTGGCTCAACGTGAAGCCAGAACCGGCAGTTGGAAAGAGATCAATGCCACTCAATCCGATGTTCCCATTACGCGCAACTATTTAAGTCTGGCAGTTGAGCATGGAGATACGCCTACGAATGGCTCATACTCCTATGTTTTGTTGCCTAATCGTGACATTTCAGGTACTGAGAATTACAGTGGCAACCCAGATATCGAAGTGCTGCGCAATACAGAGGATGTGCATGCGGTCAGAGAGAAGAAGCTGGGCATAACCGCCGCTAATTTTTGGAATCCAGGAACGGTAGATTCCATCAAGGCGCTCAATCCGGCTTCCGTGATGATTCGGCAGATCGATCAGGGGCTTGTCGTTTCGGTGTCTGATCCTACACAATCGCAAAACCAATTGTCCCTGGAACTGGATATACCGGGGTTGACACTGCTCAACAAAGACAGCATGACGGAAGTGGTGCAGGCTTCGGGAAATACAGTTATAACGGTGGATGTGAAGAATTCCATAGGGGCAACGCATGTATTGAAATTTAATATTACTGAAGGAGAGGCTCCAAAAGACGAATATGACGAGCTTCGTGGAAGATGGGTGGAGTATTTGACCGGAGGGCAATCCTTCGATCCGAATAATCCGGACATTGCCAAGTCCATAAAGACTTTATCCGATAAGATCAGCAATCAGGAGCAAACTGGATTCTGGGATACGATGAACAAGCAAATGAACCGTACTTATTTATGGAGCGATAAGCCGGGCAGCACAGCGAATGCTTTTGATACGGCAGCCTCTTATAATCGGTTGAAGGATATGGCTATTGCCTTTTCGACAACCGGCTCACCATTGTACGAGAATATGCAGTTGAAATCAGATATACTGGACGGTTTAGACTTCCTATACGCGAATTGGTATAACGAAACCAAACTGGAGAAAGGCAATTGGTTCGAATGGGAGATCGGCATTCCGCTTGCATTGGGAGATACGATGGCCTTGATGTTCGAGTATTTATCAGCCGATCAGATTAACAAGTATACCAAAGCCATTGATAAGTTCTGTCCGGACCCAACCAAACGGACCAATCAACCCTCTTTGATGGAAACCGGCGCGAATCGGTTGGATAAAGCTCTGGCAGTGGTCCTGAGGGGCATTCACAATCGTGACAGCGGGAAGATCAAACAGGGGCGGGATGCCGTTAGCCAGGTATTGCCCTATGTAACCCGCGGAGACGGCTTTTATGAGGACGGCTCCTTTATCCAGCATAATAATATTGCTTATACCGGCAGTTATGGGGCTGTATTGCTTGGCGATATGATGAAAATGATGACTTTGCTGACAGGGTCCTCCTGGCCGCTGACTGATGCCAATCTGAAGAATGTATATAACTGGGTAACGGATTCTTATGAACCTCTTGTCTACAGAAAACAAATGATGGATATGGTGTTCGGCAGATCGATAGCCCGGGGGAACAGACAACTCGTGCCTTGGTCGCATATTCTGCGGCTGGCTTCCTCCGCGCCACCGGAGCAAGCGGCCCGATTTAAATCGATGGTGAAGTATTGGTTCGAAGCCGATACGGTAGTAGAAAGTTATTACGACGGTCTAAGAGTAGCCGATATTGTCCTGCTCCAGACGCTTATGAACGATCAAGAGGTGCAGTCATCGGGAGACCTTACTGTGCATAAGCAGTTTGCGGCTATGGACCGAATTGTCCACCACCGGCCTGGATATGCCCTTGGGATCAGCATGTCTTCGGCCCGAATTGCCAACTATGAAGCTGGAACTGAGAACCTGAAGGGCTGGTATACAGGCGAAGGCATGACCTATCTGTATAACCAGGATCTGAATCAATATGCAGATGCATTCTGGCCGACCGTGAACGCTTACCGTTTGCCTGGGGTTACATCGGATGGAGCAACACGCGGTGCAGCTAAGACTACATCCAAAACATGGGTGGGAGGATCATCTATAGACGGTCTTTACGGAGCGGCGGGCATGGATCTGGATCCGGATAACAGCACATTGTCCGGTAAAAAGTCCTGGTTCATGTTCGATGATGAAATCGTTGCGCTTGGGGCAGGCATTACAACCACGGATAACCGCAAGGTGGAGACAATCGTAGATAACCGGAAGCTCAAGGAGAGCGGTGACAATGTACTTACGATCAACGGCGACGTTAAGCCTTCTGCGCTGGGTTGGTCAGAGTCGATGAATCAGGTACATTGGGCACATCTGGAAGGAAATATTCCCGGCTCGGGGATCGGTTATTATTTCCCTGATGCACCAACGATAGACGGTCTGCGGGAGGCCCGGACTGGCGCTTGGAAGGATATTAATCAAGGGGGATCAACGGAGCCGATCACTAGAAATTATGCCAGCCTGTCAATTGCTCAGGGAACGAAGCCTGTGGATCAATCGTATTCGTACGTGCTGCTGCCGAATCAGGATGAAGCGGCGACAGCGCGTTATAGCGGCAATCCCGACATCGAAATTATTGCTAATACGGATAGTGTTCAAGCCGTAAAGGAACAGAAGCTGGGACTTACGGCTATGAACTTCTGGGTTCCGGGAATGATCGAATCCGTGCGTGCTAATCATCCAGCTTCCATCATCATCAAGGAGTCTGGAGATGAACTGACGATAGCTATTTCGGACCCGACCCAATCCCAATCTGTTGTGAAGGTGGATGTCGGTAAAGCCGCGCTGGAAGAACTAATGAAAGATCCAACCGTGACCGTAATGCAACTCTCACCGAGGATCGAACTGGCAATCGATACAAGCGGCTCCAAAGGGAAAAGCCATGTTATCAAGTTCAGGATTGATCCGAATGCCGAGCCCTCTGAGCCCTCTGATTCGGAACCGGACGAAGCGGCCAAAACGAAGTTGTATGTGACTGAAGATGCATATGTCAACGGAGGATCGAAAGCCGCAGTAAATTATAGTTCGGTGAATTACTTGCAAATCAGAAACGGCAGCGGGGACACGGACAGAAGAGCTTATCTGAAATTCGATCTGAGTCCATTTGTCGGCGAAGTGGGTTCAGTCAAGCTGAACGTATACGGAAAGACGAATGATGGGGCTGGCACATTGTCCGATATCGGTGTTTTTGGAATCAGTGATGATTCATGGACAGAGGCAACGCTGAATTACAATAATGCTCCGAAAATCGGCAATCAGGTCTCGCTACAGACCTTTTCCGGGCCAGAGCAGTGGCGGCAGTTCGATATCACCTCATGGGTTGGTTCGGAGTTTCCTTCCGATCCGGTTGTAAGCCTGGCTCTTAGACAGGTAGGCTATAATCTCGCCACAGACATAAGAAGCCGCAAGAATGAGAACGGCAGATATGCCGCCTATCTGGAAATCCTGCCAAAAGATACGACGCCTCCGGTCACGAAGGCCATCGTTCTTGGAGAGAGTGGAGAAGGGGGCACGTATAAGGGCAAAGTGAATATCATTTTCGATGCGACCGACCAATCCAATGGGGGAGCTGTCGGTTGGGGAGTTAAGCGGACGGAATACCGGCTCAACGGCGGTGCATGGAATACGGTCACTGAAAGCGTATATATCGAGAACCCAGGAACCTTCGGCATTGATTACCGTTCGGTAGACAAGGCTGGCAATGTGGAGCCATTCCGGCAGCTTCAGGTGAAGGTCATGGAGCCAACTGAAAGAGCTTCAGTGGCAATCAGCGGCCCGGAAATCCTGACTATCGGGGAGACCGGAACGGCGGTTACTTCGGTTGTATACAGCGATGGCAGCCATTATATAGTAACCGAAGGCATAATCTATGAAAGTAGCGATCCTAATGTTGCAAGTATAGGCGAAGATGGCCATATTGAAGCAAAAGGCCCAGGAATTTCGGTTATTTCGTCCGTATATGATAACATGACCGCTTCCTATCCGTTAAAAGTGTATGATTCGCTACCGGAGCTCGTCTCCATTTCGTTAAGTGGTCCGACATCCTTGGAAACAGGTCAGAGCGGTAAGGTAATCACAACGGCGGTATACAGCGACAATGTTCGCCATGTGGTAACCGAGGGTGTGATCTACGAGAGCAGTAACAGGAAGGTAGCCACAGTAACGGCAGCTGGGCAGCTGCAGGCGCTCGATCCGGGTATGACTGTGATTACTGCAAGTTACGGAGGACGGCAGAGCAGTCTGACGCTTCAGATTCTACAAGCGGAAGACACTTCTTCAACTGTTCCGAGTCCGCAACCACAAGTGCCTTCCGTACCGGAGGAAACGGCAGGGCGGCTGCAACTAAACGCAGCTTCGTTGAACGATCTTTCGGCAGCCATTGTCTACGAGGGTAAATTGAGAATGATAGTATTGCCGGGGATGGCAGCAGAAATGCTCAAGCAGAAGCCGCTTCGGGTAGAGGCTTCTAACTTCAATGTGATCCTTCCGGCAGCGGTGCTTCAACAATTGCGGGCTTTGATTCCTGCGGAGCAATTGGCCGGTAGCCAGATTATTCTGGAGGCTTCCGAAGTGAATGGGGAAGCGGCGCAGCGAATACTAGCTAGCGCGGAGCGGCAATCCGGTGCCGCGCTGAACCAGGCAGGGGAGTTCCTTCTCTTTAACCTGTATAGTGTTGCTGGAGACGGTACAAGGAGCATACTTCATCAATTTGTTGAGCCTGTTACATTGGAGCTTAACACTTACCCTGAGGCGAAAAGAAATTTGCTCGGCGGCTATTATCTGCCGAATTCCGGAAATATGGAGTATGCGGGCGGTTCCTGGCTGAAGGGCAAGGTGGCTCTACGCACCGAACACTTCGGCACATATGCCGTGCTGGAATACAACAAATCGTATGACGATGTTCCTTCTGGACATTGGGCGGCGGCGGTTGTGCAAGAGCTGTCGGCCAAACATCTGATTCAAGGTGTCGGACTTCGAAATTTCGAGCCGAACCGGTCAGTGACCCGTGCAGAATTTACAGCTATGCTGGTCCGCTTGCTAGGACTTGAAGGGAAATCATCTACAACATTTGCGGATGTATCTGCGGATCAGTGGTATGCGGAGGAAGTGGCGCAGGCTGTAGAGGCAGGGATAGTCCATGGGGTGAGTGAAACCCACTTTGCTCCGGAGGCCCTTATTTCCCGCCAAGAGATGGCGGTCATGGTGATGCGAGCCTACGAATATGTCAGCGGGAAAAAGGTGGAACCAAAGCCTGTAATCCAATTCGGTGACTTGCGTGCGGCTGCCCCATGGGCCCGAGAATCGATCATTTCTGCCCAAGCGCTTGGACTTATCCAGGGTCGAAGTGACCAGCAATTCGCTCCGGGAGGCTCAGCAACCCGAGCCGAAAGCGCAAGAGTTCTGCATAATCTGCTTGAAATCAAGAATGAAAAGTAACTTTTCGAAGCCAGGGCTTTGGGACGGTTCATTAGAACCATTCCAGAGCCCTTTTATCGTTAATAGAAATTTCCGAATACCTCATAAAATTTAGCCGATTGTAATGATGTTTCATTTCACCTTGGTTTGTGAATAATAGAGGATTGAATAGAAAGGAGCATTAGTGATGCAGGTGCATATAGATATTGTGCTTCGAACTATAGTTGCTATGATCATGCTGCTATTGATAGCTAAAATATTGGGTAAACAAACGATTTCTAGTTTGACGTTTCTCGATTTCGTGACAGGCATTATATTGGGATCGCTTGCTGCGAACTTGGCTTTTAATAAAGATCTGAAATCGTCATATATGATTGTGGCGCTCATTGTTATAACAGCTACGTCATTTCTGCTGTCTGTCATCGCTATAAAGAGTCGTAGAATGAGAAGTTGGATATCAGGGTCACCCACGGTACTTATCGAAAATGGGAAAATACTTGAAGAGAATATGAAAAAGGTAAGGTATTCACTGGACTCCTTGGATCAAGCACTGAGGGAGAAGGAGATTTTTAATCTAGAGGTAGTAGAGTACGCCGTATTAGAAGATAACGGAATGTTATCCGTCTTAAAGAAACAAGAGTATCAATATGTTACTCGAAAAGATTTGAAGCTTCTTTCGGTCTCTCAGAGCTTTCCCGTTGAGTTAATTATGGATGGCATTCTCATTGAAGAAAATCTTGAGAATAATGCTTTAACCAAAGAATGGTTGGAGAACGAGTTAAGACGGAAGGGGAAACGGATCTCCGACGTGTTTTACGGGGTGAGAGGAACGCAGAAGCAGCTCGTATTTGATTATTATGAAGACAAGATAAACAAACCCATTGATAAAGAATAGTGAATATTCATATTGGAGATTGACGGATCGCTGAAGACCGCTCTATAATGTTTGTATAATTATTAATTAGTTAATAAAAATATAAACGTTGAAGGGCGGTATTTATTCATGGCAGAGCGCGCAATCCTTAACACAGACATTCGCAAAGGTACGATAAACAAAAATATTTATGGACACTTCTCTGAGCATCTGGGACGTTGTATTTATGAAGGCATCTGGGTTGGAGAAGATTCACCGATTCCTAACACTAACGGTATTCGTAATGATGTTGTGAAAGCGCTTAAAGAAATTCGGATTCCAGTGCTTCGCTGGCCAGGTGGATGTTTCGCAGATGAATATCATTGGAAAGATGGTATTGGTGATCGCGAAGTTCGTAAACGGATGATCAATACTCATTGGGGCGGAACGGTTGAGAACAATCATTTTGGTACACATGAATTTATGAAATTATGTGAGATGCTGGAATGTGAACCTTATATCAATGGTAATGTGGGAAGTGGTACGGTTCAAGAGATGTCCGAATGGGTAGAGTATTTAACCTTTGGCGGTGTCTCACCGATGTCTGAGCTTCGCCAGCAGAACGGTCATCAAGAGCCTTGGGCTGTGACTTATTTTGGCGTTGGTAATGAGAACTGGGGCTGCGGCGGGAATATGCGTCCAGAATATTATGCAGATCTTTATCGCCAATATCAGACGTATGTTCGCAATTATGGGGACAACCGGATTCACCGGATTGCTTGTGGTCCAAACGTGGATGATTATCACTGGATGGAAGTTCTGATGCGTGAAGCTACACGCTTTATGGACTCGATTACCCTTCATTATTATACGATTCCTGGTCCAGCTTGGGAGAATAAAGGGGCAGCAACTGGCTTTGAGACTGGTGAATGGTTTAGCACTTTAGAGAAGGCCCTTCGCATGGATGAGCTGATTACTAAACATGGCGTTATTATGGACAAATATGACCCAGATAAAAGAGTAGGCCTTATCGTAGACGAATGGGGAACTTGGTATGATGTTGAGCCAGGTACGAACCCGGGATTCTTATATCAACAAAATTCGATTCGGGATGCTCTTGTAGCTGGCGTGACTCTGAATATTTTCCATAAACACAGTGACCGGGTACGGATGGCAAATATTGCGCAGACCATTAACGTGCTTCAAGCGGTGATTTTAACCGAAGGAGAAAAAATGCTGCTAACGCCTACCTATCATGTATTCAATATGTTTAAAGTCCATCAGGATGCTGAGTTGCTGGATTTAACAATCGATAGTGGGACTTATAGCTTTGAAGGGCGCGAGATTCCTGAAGTATCTGCTTCAGCTTCTGTAACAGATGCTGGAATCATTCATGTCAGTCTTTGCAACTTGAATCACGCTGCATCAGCTACTGTACCCCTCGAGCTACGTGGTCTTTCCGGGCAGAAGGTAGAAGTGAAGGGCACTACGCTCACAGGTAACAAGATAGATGCTCATAATACATTTAGTCAGCCAGATGCTGTTGTACCGCAAGCTTTTACAGCCTTTACACTTGAAGGCGATCTTCTTAATGTAGAGCTGGCTCCAATGTCAGTAACTGTGCTGGAGATTACGCCGAAGGCATAAGGTGGTGTTATCATGTCAACAACATCTGCATGCAAGGGGTGTCACGACGATTATAAGGTTACCGAAGCACAGATAGAGCGGATCCTGTCATCATCCATGTTTAAGACAGAGCTTTGTGTTCCAGATGAGGTTTATGCTGAACGGATTTCTCTTTGCGGGACTTGTCCTATGCTGCATGAGGGTGTGACTTGCGTCGCTTGTGGCTGCATTATTCCTGTTGTAGCTAAGCTTAAGGAACGTGGCTGTCCACTGCCTGGCAGCGGATTATGGGGACCCTTCATTTAACATGAAATAAGGTAAAATAAGAGCCGCATTCGACTCTCCAATGGGAGATGAATGCGGCTTTATTCATGGGTATCTGTGTAGAACAGCTCAACGATTAGATCATCATTATAGTTGCCAAAGCCTTTGCCAAAAAGAGTAATGCCGCCAATATGCTCGGCCTCCTCATCGACGGAAAGCTTGAAAGTCCATTGCTTGTTGCGGATGTTCACTTGATCCAGCGTAACGTCGGATAGTTTCAGGCCGTCCATAAACGTGCCTTTAGGTGTGATGCGCAGCTGTTTAAGTAGGCCGTATTGGTTTGTGAGTGCTGGCCACCAAGCCGGCGTGTATTTGCCGCGTCTATCTCCGTAGTCACCGGGACTTGTCCAGAATCCAAGCTGTACTCCGTTCAGTGTGAAAGTGATGTCGGAGGGCCAATTATTATTAATCGAAGGCGCTTCGGAGGCGATTTCCATCGTAATGATTAATTCCTCGGGCTGTTGACTGGAGAGAAGGAAGTTAGGAATTTTATATTCGATATATCCTTTACCAAACCAGAGAATGCCAGCATTCATACGTTCGAGATCCCAGAAATAACGGGGATCATCAAAGCTGCCAATCACCTGCTCCGTAGTGGCAAGACCGCAAGTAGGCTCGATTAGGAAGTCTGAATAATGTCCAACAGGAATTTCCTTGCGGTAGCTTTTACGCTCATTGATTTGTCTGCCTGGAAAGGTGATTTCGGCACTTTCAGCAGCAAGTGTACAGATCTTTTGCAGACCACTTCGTCCAGGTGCCATATGTGTCTGGATAAGTCCTGCAGCTTCCAGCTTACGTACATGCATAGTCATAATGGCACTGCTCAAATTTACCGCTGCGGCCAATTCCTTGACATTCATTGGATTCTCGGCAAGCAAGCGCAGCAAGTGCAGACGAACTGAACTGGCTAAAGCTTCGTAGACGGGAAGGGATTCTTCCGACAGGTCAAGTTTCATAGATGGCCTCCAATTTAGTTCAAGACGTATAGTTAATGATTATATTATTTAAATGCTTGTTTTACAATACGAAGGTGAGAAGTTTTCTAAACGTCTTTCACATGGAGAGCATGATTCGAGAAAAAAAGAACGGAGCCGAGGCTCCGCTCTCTTTCCAAATGTTGATTCTCTTAATTTACAATCGAGTTATATTCGGTCAGTATTTCGTCTGATTTGAGTGCTCTGCTGAAAATCTTCAGTTCATCAATCATTCCCTTAAAAGGTACGTCCCAATAGTTTACGCCTAGAGCGAACACACCATTCTTGTTCTTAAACACATTCGGGAAGCCCTCACCAGAGAATTGCTCAACTCCATCGAGGAATACCTTCACGGTACCGTTGTTGACCGTAAACGCTACATAAGTCCATTTATTTTCTGGTATCTTCATAGCGGAAACAGCATCATACCATGCCTCGCCAGACCATAGCAGTGTTTTACCTCCGCCGTTCTGTGGAACGAAGCTAATCCAGCTGTTTATCGAAGCAGCACCGAAGAAAGTTGTCGTTGCATCAGTAAGCTGCTCAGGATTTAACCACATAGATATAGTATAGGTATTGCTGTCAATTAATCCATTAGGTAACCGGATACCGGAAACACCGTTAAATATAGCGGCTTGATCAGTGATACCGTTTCCGTAAGTGATGTTACCTACAGTTGGAGCCTCGATTTTTATCCCCGTAATCTGGCCAGTACCTACCAATTGGAGGGAGTCATCAAGGTTTCCATTAAAAGCATAATAGGCTACTTTTCCATCCGTAACTTTTACCTTATAGTCTGCTGAAACACCACTACCATCAGTCGCAGTGGCAGTAATCACTGCTTCGCCACCTACCGTTAGTGCTGTTACGGTTCCGGTTGTAGCATCAACAGAAACGGCGCTAGGATCACTGGAACTCCAAGTTAGTTTTTTATTTCCGGCATTGGTAGGCATTATTTTTACTTGAGGAGTAAAGGTATTCCCCACAGCCACATCCATTTCAGCATCACTGATGGTTATCGTACTTACTTTAACATTGCTGTCAGGCTGACCGTGTACTAGCAAGTCTACAGCTTCTGCAGAAAGTGCATTTTCGTAGATACGCAGATTATCGATCAATCCTTTGTATGGGATATCCCAATAGTTTACACCTAAGGAGAATACCGCATCCTCGCTGTCAAAAACATCCGTAAATCCTTTTCCTGTGTACTTCAATTCTCCATTAACATACAGTTTCACAGCTCCAGCATCGTAAGTGAAAGCTATATGCGACCATTGGTTAACTGGAATCTGCATGCCTGCTTCTGCATCGTGGAAGGTTTGGCTACCAAACCACATCCGGGTTGTAGCTCCACCGTTTCCATAAGGCAATAGGCTAATCCAATTCGTATCTGTTGTAGCACCAAAGAAGGCAGTGGTGAATGGAGACAATTCTTGTGGGTTAAGCCACATGCCTATTGTGTAGGTGTTGCCTTTAATCAAACTATTTGGCAGGCGAATACCTGAGTTACCGTCGAATTTAGCTGCAAGACCAACTTCACCTGTCTCATAGGTGATGTTCCCACCAGTATTGTTAATCCGATTGCCGGTAATTGTACCCTTATCAGTACGATCTCCGTTCTCTGAAAGATCTCCTTCAAAATCATACGCTGCCACCAAACCGTCTTCCAGTATATTTCCAGTCAGTTCCATTACAACGATAGTAAAGGTCTTAGTTGCAGTAGACTCACCCAGCGCAATCGTAGCAGTAAGTTCAATCGTTGCGTTTCCGAGTCCTTTTTCAGGACGAACTACTGAACCATTGTTTCCAACCACGGCTTCATTGGAAGATGACCATGTAATTACTGTTCCTCTTACAGCTTCAGTTGGGAGCGTAAGATCTTTGTATACCTTACTTGTGTTGCCCAGACTTAAATTATCTTTAACATTGGATACAATTTGATCAGTGCTCAGCAGTTCAATTTGGCTACCCCAGACAGTAACACCTTTATTGGACATGGCTGTGAAAGTCATAACATTGCTCTGGCGGGAAGAATCCCATTGCTTCACGAATACACCTTTGTAGAGATTTTGTACGTTAGCTCCGTTTTCAGTTTCATTGAGAAGTAGGTCTGCATAATACTCTTCTTTTAGCTCCCAAGTACCGGTTACGGATCCTGTAATGGTTCCATCACTGCGCAGTTCGATATCTGTTGTTGATTTGACTTTAGCGGAAGTATCTTTCCCGTGATTCACAAACTGATAGGCTCCAACAACATTTTCCTGCTTAACAGCTGTGATAGTTTCACCTGTGTAACGATGAGGTGAAGTGACTGGCCATCCGTCTTCATTCGTGAACATTTGATGCACACGAAGCTCATGTGTTTCACCGCGTTGCGGGAAACGAGTATGGAAGAAGTTGAAGATTTTACCGGTCTCTTCGTCGTAATTCACTGAATTATGACCTGATGCTACATAGCCGTAGGTTTGCAAGTCAGGGTCACTATTCAGATTCGTGAACATGAAGTTTCCGAGTACTTTGTTGCCGATCGCTGAATGATCATTGCTCGTTTCCAGCACTGCGCTTTGTCCGGCAGCATCCACATAAGGGCCATCCGGATTCGCTGAACGGAATTGACGCATGTTGTAACCACCGTCGGACGCTAGTCCTCCATAAGTTACATACAAGAAGTAGTAACCTGTATTTTTGTCGTAAACGATATACGGACCTTCACCCGATTTGGTCATACCGCCAGAAATATGGGTACCGAAATACCGGTCGATTAAACGTCCATCAGCGGTCGTTCCATCTTTACCCGGATATTTAGGCTCGCCGGTAGCTGGATCGATTTCTAGAATAAATATGCCGCCTGACCATGATCCATAAGTCATCCACAGCTTGCCATCTTTATCGTAGAACAAGGTAGGGTCAATTGCGTTTGTATATGTTTTGTTCTTATAAGAACCACCTGCGTCAAACCAATCGGGGTTGACGCCTTCTAATGTTCCGTTATCAATAAGTTTCTGAATATTAGTGTTTATCCATTTTTTATTGATCTTGCTGTTAGTATCGTAATCTTCTTCCTTGGTGAAACCGGAATAAATTACGGTATTTCCGTAGGTGTAAGGACCTTCAATATTTTGCGAAGTGGCAAAACCAATCGCTGAGCGGATGTAAGTGGAAGAAGCACTGTAATACATCATATAAGCGCCAGTGGTTCCGTCCGCATTCTTATAATCCTCATTCCAGAAAACGTCTGGAGCCCATATGGAGAATCCGCCTTTACTGTCAGAATCGTTCTCTCCAGCCCATTCAAAGGATTCTGCCAGATTGGCGGAAAGATCACCAAAGAGTACGTTGCCCGGTGTTGTATAACCATTTGTGAAATGAGTCCAGTTCAGCAGATCGTCCGATTTGGCCGCATCGATATGGGACCCAAACACGTAATACGTTCCTTTGTCTACAGCCACCGACGGATCATGTACAGAAACATTGGTGAGTGCTGGTGCCGTAACTGACGGACCCGGCGTAGTAGTAGGAGTCGGTATAGCCGTTGGAACTGGTGTAACAACAGCGCCGTCGTCCGATCCGGCAGAACCTGAACCTCCAGAACCAGACGTTACCGTAGCTGTCGGAGTAGGTGTTTCAAATTTGATTTGGTGACTATATTTACTGTCAAAGCCAACCTTCCCAGTGCCTTGGATAGTAATCATATCGTTTATGCCAAGGATAAGATTCTTGATTGCTGCACCTGCATCTACACGCAGCTTGGCTAATTGGTTCATTCTAACTTCAGTAATATTGCCTGCAGCTAGATGTAGTGTAGGCACTCCTGACGCTTGAACCTCTGCAGAATCAAAGTTTCCTCTCAGCCTGATGATTGAATCGTTCGGGAGCGTATTCTCGATAACAACCCGACCGAAGCCTGCTCCTGTCAAAGAAATATCTTCCTCAAGTGTTACACCGGAATGTACACGTACGTTTGGTACGGCACTCGTTCCTTTAGTAACGACGCGGAATTTCCCATTATACTTATCTACGATCATGTCGGCTGCATTAGAGTTGCTAAGTATGATACTATTTTCGCCGCCGCCAGATACGTATACTGTTCCTTTAACGGTGACGTTATTCAGCGTAATATCGCCTTCTGCAATACCTTCGGTAAGGTACAGGTTTCCGGAGATGGTGGAGTTGTTCAACGCAACACCCGGGCTACTAATAACCATATTCCGAGTAGTGATACCTGTATAACTCCCACTCTTAGAAGTGATTTCCCCGGCTAACTTCTCAATCATGCGCAGTGCTTCTGCTCTTGTTACTGCTTTTTCACCTTTAAAGCTGCCGTCACTATAGCCATTCAAATAACCGTCACCAAATAAAGATAATACGGCTTCTTGGCTCCATGAAGGTAAAGCTTCAACGTCTTTTGGTGCAGAGGTATTTGCAGAAGAATTAAGCTGGAATAGTCTATGCAGCATAACCGCGGCTTCTTGACGACTTACTACCTGTGTTGGTCGGAAAGTGCCGTCGCTATATCCTGATACATATCCTGCAGCCGAAGCTTTCTGTATATCGCTGTAATAAGCGCCTGACTCCAATACATCCGTGAAGGCAATTTCTGATTTTCCCTGCAAATTAAAGACCCGATTGATCAATGTGACCCATTCAGCACGGGTGATCTCTTGATTCGGTTTGTAAACTCCATTTCCATACCCTGAAATCAAGCCCTTATCCACCCAGGATTGAAAATCTTTCTGTGCCCAGTGGCCCGAATAATCGACAGCCTGTTGTTGCGTGGATAGTGCGATTGTTTTGGAATCGCTTGCAGAAGCCGCTGAAATAAAAGGTGCAGGTACTAGCAGCGTGAGTGCAAGAAGTGAAGCGGTTAGTCTACGAGTTGTTTTCCTCAAATTCATGATCCTCCGATTCTATTGATTAGAGATTGCGGCGGTACAAAAAATGTAAAACGCTTACAATAGAACTACTAAAAAAACGTTTTTCACAAATGGGAATGGATTTGTTTTATATTTATACAAACCATAATGTGGAAAACGGTTTATGTTGATCTCATTTTAAGCATGATATTAGCATATAGTCAAATAGAAATTTAGGAAATAATAAATCTATTTATGTTTTTATTAACAAAAGGGAGTTGGATTTGGATAGCAGATTAAAAGTACTGGAGATTACCACTGGAGTTGTGGAAAGTGAAATAAGGTGGGGGATGAGGGCGATAAGAGATGGATAGGAGAAAGTGATAACTGGTTCATATCACATTACAGATAGGGGGGAGCTAAGGAAGAATAAATACTAATTAGTTGTTCGCCCCCATGAAAGAACCAACCTTGATACATGTATATACTAGAAGATTTTAAAGGTAATACATTTTGAACATGATATCTTGATCATGATTTCCGAATTTTTTTCCGAAAATTGTTGCGCCTCCAACATGTTTTGCATCTTCCTTCACTTCAATCCGAAAGGTCCATCGGTCACAGGTCGTATCTAAATCCTCGATCGAAACGGAAGACATAGGGTCACCGTCAATGTATGTTCCATTGTGATTAGTGATTCTAATCGTTTTTAGTAATCCATACTGGTTAATATTGTGCGGCCACCATTCAGGTGTGAATTTACCCCTTGCATCAGCGAAATCCCCCGGGCTTGTCCAAGTACCTAATTCCAAACCATTCAAGGAAAAGGTGATGTCTGAAGGCCATACGTCATTGGCAAATGGAAATTCGGAAGAAAGCTCTAAGCTAATTTCAAATTGCTGTAGGGTTTCATCTTTTTTTAGGAAATTGGCAATATTGTATTGAACATAACCTTGGGTAAACCATAGGATCTCTGCATCGACTCTTTTAGAATCCATGAAATACTTAGGTTCGTCTACTCTACCAATGAACTCTTTTTCTGTGGCAAGTCCGCATGTAGGCTTCAGATCATAATCCGTATAATGACCAATCGGCACCGAAGTCTCATAGGAGGCAAAGGAATGAAAGATTTTCTTAGGGAAGTTAATCTCAATATGATCGACTCTAAGAATTGAAATTTTTTGCATTCCTGATTTACCAGGAACTTTTTCTGTTTTTATGATTCCTGCGTCTTCTAACTTTTTAATGTGTTTTGTTACGATGGGACTGCTTATTTTAAGTTCTTCTGCCAAATCTTTGATGTTCATCTTATTTTTGGAGAGCAACTGAATGATTTTTATTCTTACTTCACTGGCCAAGGCTTCGTAAACAATGAGAGAGGACTTGTCTATTTCCAATTGCATTTTATCCACTTCTTTCAAAGTAATTTCATATACTGTAAAGTTTATTAATCTCTATATAAAGTAACACGAAAGGTAACTGAAGTAAATAATATATCGATTTCACATCCACTTAATGAACCAAAAGGTTAATTAAGTTTCAAAAAAATCTATTAAGTTTATTTAAAAGTTATTGACTACGCTTTCAAAGCGACTGTATACTAATCTTAAGTTAATCGTTTCCAACAAAGTTAACGTGAATGATTATCTTAACATTACAGCTGCAGGGGGAGAGAGTAATGAAAAAGAAATTCGGAGTAGTATTAGCAACGGTTATGATGTTAACGACAGTGTTAGCAGGATGTGGTGGTAAAGATGATAGTAGTAAGACGATTACGTTCTGGACACCACTGACCGGTGATGATGGTGCTTATATGGATCAAATCGTTAAAGACTACAATGCAACGAATCCAGAGATTAAAGTGAAGCACGTTATTACAGCTGATATGTACACAAAAATTTCTACCGTTTTGGCTTCCAGCAAAGGTGTTCCTGATTTAGCAATTATCCACGCTGACCGTGTTCCTGGGTTTGTTAAGCAAGGTGTCTTAGAATCAATGCAAGATACCGTATTGCCAGCACAACCTGAACTAAAAGCTGAGAATTACTTACCACAAGCTTGGAACACTGGTAATATCGACGGAACA
Source organism: Paenibacillus etheri (assembly GCF_001012825.1). Taxonomy (GTDB): domain Bacteria; phylum Bacillota; class Bacilli; order Paenibacillales; family Paenibacillaceae; genus Paenibacillus_AQ; species Paenibacillus_AQ etheri. Next base: position 118,769 of record NZ_LCZJ02000033.1, on the reverse strand, counting down.
CAATACACAGTACCTCTTGATATCCACAGTAACGTAATGTATTACAATAAAGATTTGCTCAAGAAATATAATGCTGAATCTTTCTTGGATGATAACGTTGTTACGATTGATGAAATGCTTTCCTTACAAGGTAAATTGGATGAAGGCGACTATGTAGTTAATGATGCCTTGCTCGGATGGGTTATTCTGGCTCAAATTCAAAACTTGGGTGGAGATATTCAGGCAGATGGCAAACCGGCTGTTAACTCCCCAGTATTTAAACAAGCCTTTGAAGACGTTAAGAAAATTGCTGATGCTGGCTTGATGACTCCATTTGGTGAAGACGGTTACTTGATGTTCCAATCCCAAAACGTACTCTTCTCCACAGACGGAACTTGGAGTTCTACAGCACATGCTGGAGTTGAAGGCTTGAACTTTGGTGTGACTAACATTTATTCTCCAACCGCTGATAAATTCACGAATAGATCCTCTTCTCACTTGTTCGCTATGCTCAAGAACGACAAGAGAACAGACGAAAAAGAAGTGGGTATTGCTAACTTCTTGGAATATGTACGTACAAACTCAATGGAATGGGCCAAAGCTGGTCAAAACGTAGCAAGTAACGTAGTTAACCAAAGTCCGGAATACCAAAGTTACATGCAATCCTTCTTTACTTCTAATGAAAAAGAAATTGAATCCCTTTACATTTACACATATGAGTACTATCCATACATTGCAGAAGCAGTAGATACTTATTGCGCAGATATCGTCCGCGGTAACGTTGATCTAGATGAAACCTTGGCAACCATGCAGAAGTTCGTAGAAGATAAGATCGCAGAAAGCAGCAGTGCAGCGAAATAAAGCGAAATAGAATAGATTGTACGAAGTAATGTGCCATCAAGTGGTGCATTACTTTGTGTAAAAGGAGAAATGAATTCCTATGAAAAAGAAAATAAATTGGGCACCTGCCTTCTTTGTAGGTCCGCATGTCATTTTGTTTGCTGTCTTCATTTTACTGCCAACGATTTATGGGATTTATGCTTCCTTTACAAAGTGGAATCTAATGAGTGACCCGGTATGGGTCGGTTTTGATAATTATAAGGCGATTCTTTTTGATGGCAAATCAACGTTTCATACTCAATTTTTCAGAGGTCTGAAAAATACGTTGATCTTTGTAGGTCTCTCTGTTCCATTATTAATAGTTATCCCATTAATGGTTGCTGTTGCACTAGAACATAAAAAAGTTAAAATGAAGAGCTTAATTCAATCTATTCTCTATATTCCGGGCTTGATTTCGATTTCTGCGGCCGCGCTAATCTGGCTTTTGATCTTTAATAAACAACTGGGGATCACGGGAAATCTGTTTGGATCACAAATTGCTTGGCCTGCAAATCAGCCGTATGCGTGGATTATTATCATTGTAATCACACTATGGGGTGGGATTGGGGGCAACATGATTATTTATCGTGCTTCCTTAAGCGGAGTTGCGCAAGAGTTATATGAATCAGCCGAGCTTGATGGTGCGGGTTCAATTAAAAGATTCACAAGTATCACCTTGCCATCTATTCGTTTTCCATTAATTTATACCTTTGTTATGACAACTGCGGGTGCCTTCAATGTATTCGGCCAACCGTTAATGATGACCGATGGCGGGCCTCGACAAAGTACACACGTCCTCATGATGTATATTCGTCAATTAGCTTTCGGTAATGGTGAATCCATCGCAGGGATGGCATCCGCTATGGCAGTGTTATTGGGGTTAGTGATCTTGGTAATCTCAGCACTGCAATATTATGTAATGAACCGAAATGCTACTTAGGGTTCTCTGAAACTAATTGATTAACAAGGAAATGGAAAAGGTAGGTGTACCAAAATGTCAAATCAGGCGGTAAATGGCCTAGATAATCGTCCAGTTGTAAATAGACCAGGCAAAGTAAAAGGATCCTCCAATATCAGCATTTCAAAATATGTATCCTATACATTTCTAATTATTCTTTGTGTAATTTGGATCATTCCTGTTATATTCGGAATTTCTACGTCTTTTAGATCACAAACGGAAGTGGTTTCCTCGGGTTTTAGACTATTTCCTGAAACATGGGTCTTTGAGAACTATGTTACGATTCTGAACAATACTTCTACAGCTCCGATTCTGCGTTGGTTAGGCAATTCATTGTTTATCGCGACATCCCACACTATTCTGGTGGTTATTGTGATTTCGATTACAGGCTTTGGTTATACTCGTATTAACTTTAAAGGAAGGGACACACTGTTCTTTACTTTGTTAGGGATTTCCTTCTTCCCCGGAGTTGTTAACTTGATTCCTTCTTATAAAATTATTGATTCCTTTGGTTGGGTGAATACTTCCTGGGCAATGATCATTCCTGGTCTTGCGGGTATGGGGAATATCTTCTTGGTCAGACAGTTTATGAACGGTATCCCAAAAGAATTAGATGAGTCTGCAAAAGTTGATGGTGCTAGTGATTTTAGAATTTTTGCGCAAATTATATTACCGTTAGTGAAGCCGATTTTGATTGTTTGTGGATTGTTCTCCTTTACGGGATCTTGGAATGACTTCCTCTGGCCGGTTATCGTATACACAGATGTAGACAAAATGCCGGTTACAGCTGGTTTGCTCTTGCTACAAGATATCTATGGAAACTATCGTATGATCGGACAATTAATGGGGTCGGCGATCTTGGCGATCATTCCAACCTTACTGCTATTTATATTTGCTCAAAAATACTTCGTTCAATCTATTAACTTGAATTCAGGTATTAAAGGGTAGATCAAATGAACATAAACTTAAATACACCTTGCCTTCTTACAAGGAAGGGTGTGTTTTGGTCACCCATAAAATTAAAAATAAAGAGAGATATAGGAGTTGTCATCATGAGAGAATTCAAAGCGAAAAATCCACTTATTGAGCAAAGAGCAGATCCATGGATTTATAAACATACTGATGGTTATTATTATTTCATAGCTTCGGTTCCGGAGTTTGATAGAATCGAGCTTCGCCGTTCTGAATCCATTCAGGGATTAGCAGAGGCTGAGGGCAAGACGATTTGGGTTAAGCATGAAACTGGCTTAATGAGCGCCAATATTTGGGCGCCTGAGATTCACTATATTGGTGGGAAATGGTACGTGTATTTTGCAGCTGCACATACCTCCGATACGAAAGATGGCTTGTTTGATCATCGTATGTTTGCCATAGAAAATTCATCCGTAAATCCTTTGGAAGGTGAGTGGGTGGAAAAGGGCCAAATCAAAACGAAATGGGAATCCTTTGCCTTGGATGCAACCACTTTTGAACACAGAGGGGTCAGATACTACGTTTGGGCACAAAAGGATCCTGATGTTCCTGGTAATTCTAATATGTATATCTCTGAAATGGAGAATCCTTGGACATTAAAAGGAGAGCAGGTGTGCATCACCACGCCTGAATATGAATGGGAAAAAATCGGATTCTTGGTGAATGAGGGTGCGGCGGTTCTTAAGCGCAATGGACGTATTTTCATGACTTTCTCGGCAAGTGCAACAGATCATAACTACTGTATGGGATTGTTAACCGCTGATGAGAATAGTGATTTAATGGATCCGAAATCATGGGTCAAAACACCAGAACCCGTGTTTACGACTTCTGAAGAAAACGGTCAATATGGTCCGGGACATAATAGCTTTACAGTCTCAGAGGATGGCACACAGGATATCCTAGTGTTCCATGCCAGAAGCTATAAGGAGATTGTAGGAGACCCATTATATGATCCTAATCGTCACGCGCGTGTGCAAGTGATCCAGTGGAATGAAGATGGAACGCCAAACTTTGGTGTCCCTAGACCGGATACGAATCACAAGCATAAACGCCTTCGGCGTCTAAATTCTTATATTTTAAAATAATGCTTCTCTAGTGTGAAGGAGCTTATTATATTCTTCTATTTATTAAAGGGGACGCTTCAGTAGCCACATGCTATTGGAGCGCCTCTTTTCTTATAATGGAAGATCCCGTCGTCTGAACAGTTCGATCCCTATGGCAAAAGCGAGAATACCGATCAACAGTAACCAACTAGAAACCTGAACAATTTCCACGTTTCCTTGAACGATTTTGCCAGGCTGATAGAAGGAGAATAAGGTTAGGTAACGTAACCCCTCCAGTTTATCGCTTATTTTACCGAGCAGATCTAGAGTGAAGAATCCAAAAGTGATAGCGCCGGAAATTCCAAGCGCTTTTTTCTCATCATTACATACCGAAGATATAAGAAAAGTAAGTCCCCCAACGGCAAAGAACAATAAAAAGGCCACGGTATTCAATTGAACAAATCGGCCACTGTTAAATTCAAATTCACTGCCGAGAAACCATGCTTTGCCTAATAATCCTGCTAGTGTGGTTACACCCATAATCAGGAGCAAAGCTGTTGTGAGTACAAGCGCCTGCGTGGTAGCTACTTTTCTCCGCGTAGTTGGTGCTATGAGCAGATAAGCCATAGAGCCACGATCCACGAGTCGAGCCATGAGCTGCGTTGACATTTGTACACATACAATGGATAGAATCAGTACCAGAATAAGCCCGTAATATTCCCCTGAGATAAAAGCTTCAGCACTGGTGAATCCGCTATTTAACCCAAAAGCTTTACCCACACCTTCCGGCATAGCTTTAATGAGGTCATCAATGGCTTGTGTACTTCCGGCGATCCCTGGATATAGCCAGATCATAAACAGAATATAGAAGGCAGAACCGAAGGCGTAATTCATAATGCCTTTGAGGTTCACCCTCATCATTTCTTTATAGAGTGGAAGATTCATTGCACGGCCCCCTCACGGTCATAATAGTCCATGAAAATGTCCTCTAGATTCTGCGTGAACACATCCATACTGCGGATATTATATTTACCGGTCTCCTGAATGAATCGATCGTAATTGCCTTGAACGGCAATGCGGACCATATTCCCTTCATGAGCTTCCACTTGTAGACCGGAGGCGGCAAATTGTTCTGCATCTTCGCGATTCGCGAAAACAACCTCAAACAGCTTCCGCTGCATCGATTGCAATTCGTGGATATTTTTCACAGTGATGATACGTCCGTCTTTAATGATTGCAGCTCGGTCACAGGTACGCTCAATTTCTTGAAAGCTGTGAGAGGACATTAGAAATGTGGTTCCGGCTGCTTTTTCCTCTAATACGAGATCTATAAATACCTTTTGCATAAGCGGGTCGAGTCCCGAGGTGGGTTCATCCAGAATAATAACTTCAGGATTGTGCATAAAAGCTGCGACAATACCGACTTTTTGCTTCATTCCCTTTGACATTTTGCGGATCGGAGTTGCGGCGTCAAATTGCAGTCTTTCAATCAGGTGGTCGCGTTTGGTAGTGTTCCTCATCCCTTGCATACCAGACATGAACTTAAGGAAGGAGATGCCCGTCATCCCGTCAAAAAAGTTGATTTCACCGGGTAGATAGCCGATATGCTTCTGGACTGTGCCTTGTGCTTTCCATACATCGAGTCCATGAATGCTCGCATATCCTTGATCCGGCAACATAAATCCCATGATATGTCTTATGGTCGTAGATTTACCCGCGCCATTAGGTCCCAGAAACCCAAATACCTCACCTTTATTAACGGTAAACGTAACATCTTCGATTCCTTTGCCATTCGAAAAACGTTTGGTTAAGCCTTCAACTACAAGCATGCCGCCACCCCCACTGCAAAATAATGAACTATTACTAATTGGATATTTCATATGTTATATTATTCCTAGTGAATAACGAAGTCAATCTAATTATGAAATAATTAATCCTAAATATTTCATTAAATTTAAATGAGCGCTCTATATAATGAAGTTAAGGGTGGATAGCATGAACGGATTTGAGAAAAGAGCAGCACAGAAAAAACTTAAAATTATGAAGACTACTATGGAGATGCTCAAGAGCTGGGAACCCAAACGTCTCCGGATCGCAGACATCGCGAAAGAAGCAGGGGTCTCACAGGTAACGATTTATAATTATTTTGGCAGTAAGGAGGCACTGCTTAGTGAGTCCTTTAAGGACTTTATAGAGAAGGCCATTCGTGAATTTGAAGATTACATTCATGGAGCGCATTCTCTAAAAGAGATCATTGAATACATTATGACGATGGAGAGAGAAACCTACAGTTCATTGTCTCCCGTGACTGTAAAGGAGCTCATGATTGAGGACCAGGAAATGTTTCATTATATTGAAGAACGGTATACGAACGACGTTTTACCATTGATGGTCAAGATGGTGGAGGATGGAAAAGCGCGAGGAGAAATTTCAAATAAAGTGTCCACCAAAGGGATACTTTCATTTATAGGAATGTATATGCGAAGTTCAGGAGAAATGCTGGATGAAGCCAGCAAACAAGAAGATATAGATGCTTTCCTTGAGGAAGCCATCCATCTCTTCTTCTATGGCATTTGCGGGCGTGAGCAGGAGTAGCGTAAGGTTTGCAACCTGTTCCCTCTAATTCATCATGGAAAGAGCGGATTCCCTGTCATCCCTACCCACAGCTCGGATTGTTCAAGATGGGCTGCAAGCTGAAGCAGTAAATCTTCCCGGCCTTTAGCAGCCATTACCTGTACCCCCATCGGCAGACCCTCTCGCGACAGATGGACGGGAACGCTCATAGCTGGCTGACCCGTCAAATTGGCGAGCTGGGTGAACGGTGTGTAGGTTAGGCTTGGTTTAAACATAGCGTAAATCATTCGCTCTTGTTCCTCTTTCGGCAACTCATGTACATGCAGCAATTTTTCGATTTCAGCAGAGCTATGCGTTAACTCGCCAATCTTAGGAGCTGAATCTGCATTTGTTGGTGTGATATACAGATCGTAGCGGTTAAGCAGACCTGCCATTTGAGCGGCTGCAATATCCCATTCATCCAGACTATGCACAAATTCTGCCGCAGAGACTTTTCTTCCGGCTTCCCCAAGGACCCAAGTAACGATATCGACTTCACTGGAAGAAATGGAACGTCCCATCATTTTTTCCAGCGATACGAACATCGCTGCCACTTCCCCGGTATTCATCGTATAGTAATTCTCCATCAGCCTTACACCATTTACTGGACTCAGCTTTTCTTCAACTTCATACCCCTCAGCTTCGAGCCATTTCACAGTCTTGAGCACAGCAATTACTGCTTCATTCGTTACAGGAGTACCTACTGGAGATGCTGTTGTGAACGCTATGCGTAGTTTTCGCTGTGTTGGCTTGAATAGATCATCCAGATAGACGCCCGGATATAGCGGTGTTTGAAAAGCAGCCTCTGGCTGCACAACCTGTAGTAGATCCAGCATAGCCGCACTATCACGTACGGACCTTGTCAATGCAAAATCAATAGAAGCTCCTTGCCATTGACGGCCTACACCTGGTCCTACTGGGGTGCGTCCACGGGTTGGCTTCAGTCCGAACAAGCCGGTGAAGGAGGCAGGGATACGGATCGAGCCGCCGCCATCACTAGCTCCCGCTGCCGGAACAATACCAGAAGCTACCGCAGCTGCTGCGCCACCACTCGAACCTCCAGGGGAATATTCGGGATTCCACGGATTACGTGCCGGGCCGTGAATGACGTTCTCGGTTATATTTTTGAGGCCGAATTCTGGCGTATTCGTATGTCCAAGCGGAATAAAACCGCTGTTTCTGATTCGTGCTACGTAGTTCGAGTCGCGTCTAGCAATATTGTCTTTCATTAGCATGGCACCCGAAGTAAGCGGTTCTCCAGCGATAGCTTGGGAGATATCCTTGAGCAGAAAAGGAACGCCAGCAAACGGGCGAGAGCTATCATGAACAGGCATTTCGTCAGCTTCCTTAAGAGCAGCTTCTCTACGAGTGCGTACAACCGCATTAAGGACTGGATTGACTTCATCTAGCCGAGCGAAGGCGGCTTCGATAAGCTCACGAGGGGAGACTTCACGTGCTTTGACAAGCGAAGCAAGCCCTAGAGCATCATATGTAGAATAAGAAAAGGACATGATAGGTAACCTCTTTCGAATAGGCAGGAACTGCCTGTATTTTAAATATAACGATTTAACAGTTATCGTCGGTAAAGGACGACAAAGCCCATTCTTCTTATCTCATTATACATCTCGCTAGTAATGATTTGAAAATAGAGCTGACATCTATCAATTCTTTTTTATGCCCGATTAGGCTATACTTAGTATTAAATGGATCTTATGGGGTGTACTAATGAACGAAGATAAATATCAGAATGTGGATGGACTAAGGGAAGCTTTTCAGCAATTTTCCAGGATGAACTGGCGTAAAACTACGGTCTGGGGATTGAAGCCTAGTGAGGTTCGGATGTTGGTCTCTTTAAAGCTTGGCAAGGAACGGGAAGGGAAGAAGGGCCAGACGGTTTCAGATATCAGCAAGTTTCTTAAAGTCACTTCTCCTACGGTTACACAGATGGTCAATAGCCTGATTGCACAGGGATATGTAGTACGTTCTGCCGATGCTCAGGATCGCCGAATCAGTGAGATCACGCTTACGGAAAAAGGAGAGCATTTGGCCGAAATGGCCGTGACGAAATCCCGAAATACCTTTAAAGGTATGATTGATTATATGGGCAAAGATAAGACAGATTCGTTAATGGAGCTGTTAAACGAAGTCTATGATTATTTCGAAGAATTGAACGATCAACCAACCGAATCCTAATCCTTCACATAAAAAAGAGATGCCGCACAGCCTAAGCTGTTTACGGACATCTCTAATGTATATTTATTTGTGATTAATGTGCAGCAGGTACAGACTTTTCAAGGTTTTTGCTTTCGCTTTTCCCCTCTGCAGTTACCTCTATTTTTTTCTCGCCACTTCGTAATGGAATCTCTTTAAGGAACAGGACAAGCAGTGCTGCGACTACTAACAGTGCCGTGCCGCTTAAGAATACAACCGTCAAGGAATCGCTTAGTGCGTTCCGCAGCATCTCAATCAATTGATTGAAGAGCGGCTGGATCTGCTCTGGCAGCGTTGCGTGCAGTTCCTTCAGTTTAGGCTGATCTAGCAGCATTTGCGGGTTCATAAATGCGGAAAGCTGCTTAGCGGATTCAGGGTCAAGTTTGGTTAAATCCGGACTCTTGCCAGAGGATACCACTGCCTCTAGTTTATTCGTTAATGAAGTGTTCATGATGGTACCCATAATAGCGATACCGATGGTTCCACCTAAATTACGGAACAAAGTATTTGTAGCAGTAGCAACTCCTAGCATGGAAGGAGCTACAGCATTTTGCACGGTTAAGGTAAATACAGGCATCGATAGTCCTAAACCAATCCCGAAGACAATCATGCTGACTACTGCCATAGCTATGTTGCTCATAAAGGCCATTATGATCATGGCTACAACCATAAATGGCATACCCATCAGTGCATAACGCTTGTATTTACCTGATTTGGAGATCCATCTTCCCACAAGCGTACTAAGTACAATCATTGCTAATGACATCGGCATATTAATGAATCCGGAGTTGGTCGGGGAGACACCTTCTACACCTTGGACAAAGAATGGCAGATAGATCATTGCGCCCATCATACCGGCATTCATCAGGAAGCCGACAACCATAGAGATGGTTACGATGGAATTCTTAAATAAGGATAATGGCAATACTGGACTTTTAGCTTTTCGTTCAATCAGAATCAGAATAATAACTCCGAGAATAGATGCCCCGAACAAGCTGAGAATCTCTGGTGAACCCCATTCATATTTTGTACCCGCCCATGAAAAGCCGAGCAAGAGGGCAACAATGGTAAGGGAAAGGAAAATGGAACCTAAGTAGTCAATGGATTCTGAGGTGGAGCGTGCAGTTTTAGGGAACATTTTCCAAATCATAAAGAAAGCCACGATACCGAAAGGCAAGAAGATCCAGAAGATCCATTTCCAAGCCATGTGATCCACCATGAAGCCTCCAAGGGTAGGACCAATTACGCTAGAGAATCCAAATATGGCCATCATAATTCCAGTCCACTTGGCTCTCTCTCTAGGAGCGAACAAATCACCTACGGCAGTTACGGTAGCCGACATTAGAATCCCGCCGCCAAGACCTTGAATCCCGCGATAAGTGATCATTTGGAAAATATCTGTCGACAATCCGGACAGGAAAGCACCTATAATAAAAATAACGATCCCCGCTAAGAGGAATGGCTTTCTTCCATAGATATCGGATAATTTACCGACAAGTACGGTAGCGATTGTAGAGGTGAGCATATAGATGGTGATTACCCAAGTATAATGTTCAATGCCTCCTAACATTGCAATAATTCGGGGCATTGCAGTACCCACAATGGTCTGGTTGATTGCTGCGAAAAACATAGCCGCCATTAAAGCAATCATAATTGTAACTTTTTTCTTTTGCGTGAGATGCTCCAGAGCTGTTCCTCTCCTTTAACTTCTATATATTGTAGTTTGGGAATTCACGTCTTAATAATTAGGTAGCCAAACTATCATTTATGTATAATACACAAATTCATCATTTAGCACAACTGTTTAATTATTTAATTTTTATGGAAACAGAATGTGATTTGGACTTGATTTTTTGGAAATAGGTAAGTAATCTAATTAGATTGAGTTAAATTGGAGGTGCCCTATGGATACTCAAAATAGCCAAGAGCAAAAGCTAATCATAGCCTTTGAGAATATTAAACGTTTGACCTCTCGTCCGTCCTCGAAGGAGGCTATTTCGTATAGAGAATTTATGATGATGTATGTCATAAACAATTTAATGAAGCGAAAGAAGCTTTCAGACGAAGTTGAAGAGCAGCAGGGAGTCATGATTTCCAGATTAAGCGACTTGCTCCAAATTAGCAGACCTACTGCGACACAAATGGTTAATAGTTTGGAGGAGAAGGGTTACGTGGTGCGAACAACGTCCGATACCGATCGGCGGGTTGTATATATTGGTCTGACGAATAAAGGGGAGAAGATTTATGATTCCCAGATGGCTACTTTTTCAGGTATTCTAAGTGAAGTTACGGAAAAAGTAGGTAAGAAAGAGATCGACCAGTTGATTTTTCTGTGTGATCGTTTTCAAGAAGCGGTGCATGAAGTCAGAAGCCGCCAGCTTTTTACTCAATCGGATGAAGATCCGCTCGTTATGGATTCCGTATAGCGAACATAACCAAAAGATATTTCGGTGCCTTTGGCCGGAACGTCTTTTTTTTAATTATAAGAAAGTATAAGTTTCACGATATACTTTATCCTTATAATTCTCGCATAAACGCTCACCGTCCTTTAAAGGACGCCGAAGGCGTTTTAGCTTGCAGCATCCAGAGCAAGGAGGAATTACAATCAGAATACTAGCGATTAGCGACATTCACGGAAGCTATTCCGAATTCAACGCATTGTTAAAAAAGGTAAACTATCGTCCATCCGAGGACAAGCTTATCCTGATGGGAGATTATGTGGATAGAGGTCCCAATAGTAAAGGGATTGTGGATCAAGTCATGACTCTGAAGCGGGAATGGGGCGTCACAGTTCTAAAAGGCAATCATGATAAAATGGCCTATGATGCGCTCACCAGCGAATTTGATAAACTGGATACCCATTGGCTTAGCAACGGCGGATTGTATACATTGATGAGCTATTGTGAGGCAGATTCGGTCTTTTTTAATAAGGATTTTGGCTGGAACGATTATATGTTACTGAAAGAAGAGATTAGACAGAAATACAAGCATCATTTGGATTTTCTAAGTTCATTGCCACTTTATCATGAGACAGAAGAGCATATCTTTGTCCACGCAGGGATTAATCCATTAATAGAGGATTGGAAGCGGCAGGAGCCGTACGATTTCATTTGGATCAGAGAATCATTTTATACGAATCCGGTAGTTAGTACTAACAAAACGGTTATTTTCGGTCATACCTCGACGATGGATCTACATGATTCTGAAGAAATCTGGTTTAGTCCGCAGGGGGATAAGATTGGTGTAGATGGTGGATGCGCATATGGTCAACGTCTGAACTGCTTGGAGATTTCTGGAGGGGAATACATCACACATTTTGTTCGGAATGGGAAGAAGCCTTGAGCGGTCTCTCTTTTTTATATAGATCTTCTTACATAAGTCATGAAATGAACTTAAGAAATTGTAGAATAGCACTGATTTAAATGCCAACTATGTATAAAATAAAGAGAGTAGGGGGTGTCATAGGTGAATGCAAACAACAAATATCATATCCTCATGCAAGGGACCATCAGCAATAATGTGAGCGAAACCTGCAAGGAGTTTGGCATATCCCGGACGATCTATTATCAGTGGTGTAAAGCTTACCAAGAGCAGGGGATGGATGGACTGGCAGAGAAGGAACGAAAGCCGGTAATGCCTAATAAAGTGGATAAACGAACGGAAAGATTGATCTTACAATACGTTGCTAAATTCCCAGAGGATGGGCCTAAGCGTATCTTTTATGAACTGCAAGATGAGGGTGTGAACATAGGGGAGTCAGGGATTTATAATGTGCTGCGTCGAAATGGACTTAGCAAGAGACTAGAGCGTGAGGCTTACGCCAAAGAAGTCAAAGCGAAGAAGAGGAACGGCGCGCAAGCGGCTAACAGCAGAGGGTGTAAAGAGAAACCAAAACCTCTGGACTATAAGATGAAGAATCCGGAAAATGCTCATCCCGGGTATATGTGCCAACAGAGTATTAGCTATATGGGAGTGTTCCCAAGGGTAGGAAAGGTGTATCAATATGCGGTCTACGATGCCTATTCCAGATTAGGCTTAGTTAAGCTTTATAATCGGAAGTCCGCCATTCATTTTATCGATTTTATGGATTTGAAGGTCATCCCATTGATGAAGACCTTAGAATTCCAAATTAATAATCTGGTTACGAACAAGAGTCGTGAATTTACTACAAACTGGGATAGAGGTAAACATAAATACAGCGATTTTTTACATAAGAATAACATAAATCAAGTAGCTATAACTGCAGATCAGACAGAAGTGTTTCAGCCCTTACAGCAATTTGTAGCGGTGTTGACGAAAGAATTTTACCAGCAGGCTTGGTTGGATGCCTCGATAGATTCCTTTGAGATACTGGAAAAGCGCTTACACGAATATTTGAGGCTCTATAATTTCAACAGGGTAATCACAGACGGACCTAATCAAGGTAAAATACCATCAGATGTTGCACTTGAGTATACGGGTCAGCGTGAGACCTTGCCATTATGGTTATTTACAAGGAGATAACAGATGATGACTAATATGAAGCATGAAGACAGGATAGGGATCATCGGTGCAGGAATTTCTGGGGTTACCGCTGCCTACCAACTAGCGAAAAAAGGATATACCCATATTACTCTCCTTGAGAAGTCAGACCGTGTAGGTGGCAAGTGCCACTCCATTGAATACAAAGGGAAAACTTATGAAATGGGGACACTGATTGGCTTGCCAACCTATAAACATACGATAGAACTTATGAGAGAGTTTGATCTTATGGATAAGGGACCACTATTGGAACGAGGTTTTTTTGATACAAATGGGCGGAAGACTTCTCAAATTCCCATGGACCAGATCCAGGTGTTTACACAAGAATTCAAACGGTTGCCAGATATTTTGAAACGTTATAAGTCACTACAAGAACCGGGTTTTCTCCACTTACCAGCAGATCTATGTCAGCCTTTTTCAGAATGGTGTACGGAGAATGAGCTAACTGTTATTGGGCAGGTGTATATGCATTACTTCAATACCTTTGGTTTTGGGAGTATTCAAGATGTGCCGGCAGCTTATGTGTTGAAATTTCTTACTTATGATAATTTATTATCCTTTATTGAGATCACACACATGATAACCTGGCCTAAGGGAGTCACTGAACTCATTAGAAGAATGGCCGACCAAGTAGAGGATCTGCGTCTGACTTGTGAAGTGCTACATATAGAGCAAGAGATAAACAGTCAGGTGCGTGTGGAAACAAGCCAGGATATTTTTTATTTTGACAAGGTTATTTATACAGCTTCCTTAGAGCATCTGGGCGATATGATTCACTTATCTTCGGTAGACAGAGCATTGTTTGAGGGCATAATCTATGAACGATTTCGGGTATATGCCTACAGAGTGAAGGGGTTACCGGAGCTTTCTGGATATATCCCCTGCAATATGAATCCTGAACGCAAGGGACATATGATGGCATGGTATTACAGGTGGGCAGATATGGGAACAACGGATCTAGTTACGGTTTATGTAGCGGAGAATGATGAGATGACAGATCTAGAGATGCGGGAAAAGGTAGAAAATAAACTTCGCGAGCTTGGCGGCGAGAACATCCGTCTGTATATGATGAAGCGCTGGAAGCAGTTCCCCCATGTGGATTCTAATGCGATCCGGGAAGGTTTTTATGAACGGCTTGATCAGATGCAGGGAAGAGATAAGATCTATTATGCTGGAGAAATCATGAATTTTCCCACACTGGAGAACTGTATCGTATATTCGAAATACTTGGTTGAAAGATTCTTTTAAAAATATGTGAGTAGTAAGCCTTGTCCACAAAGAAATTTGTCGACAAGGTTTTTTTTACATTGCATAAAGTATATATTTTGGGCCCCCCGCAAAGTACCTGAGTAAGAATTGAAGCAAAACTCCACTTTGCGGGGATATTTTACGTTCGAGTTAGGTTTACAGTGTGTAGTTCTGTAGACATATTTCCCAAAGGATTCCCTTAGTTCGGGTAGGTCCTTTGATGAATTCCAGTCCTATTGATGTGTAAACTCAACTCCAAATGAGACTATGAAAACCTTGATATATCAAGGTTTTGAGTGGTTTGATCGTTCGAAGTGGGATGGGATATATTGGACTCAAGACATAGCTTATATACAAATATGAAGGAGGAATACATTATGTTTTTATTCGAATCGATTCCCTGGTACTCTGCTCTAATGTGGTTAGTGGTACTTGCAGGATTAATGATTTTCAACGAAATAGCTCGAAAGAGCAAGTGGTTTTCAATCATTCTGTTTATAATTGTCCCTATAGTTCTTACCGTAGCGGTTTGGCCAAATACGGCAGGCGAAGGCTCCAGTACTGGAACATGGTTTCACTGGGTAAAAGTATATTCTGCCTTGGCAGGATGTTTAGGGTTCATGGCTATCCGTTATGTTAAAGGTTGGGACAAGAACAAATATATATTAATGTTCCCGGCTATTATCCTTGCAGTTAACATTCTTGAAGCAGTTATCCGTGATTTCCAAGTGTACAGTTTGCAAGGTATGGTAGATGGCGTAATGATGGTTGGTGGTCCTTGGAACATTATGAACGGGATCGCAGGTATTCTGAACATTATTACGATTTCTGGTTGGATGGGTATTGTTATTAGTAAAGACAAGAGTAAGGATATGTTGTGGCCGGACCAGCTTTGGTTCTGGATCATTGCTTATGATATTTGGAACTTTGCCTATGTATATAACGCAGTTTCTGACCATTCCTTCTATGCAGGCGCAGCTCTTCTGATCTCTTGTACCATTCCAGCGTTCTTCTTCAAAAAAGGAGCATGGCTACAGCACCGTGCACAAACCTTGGCGATTTGGATGATGTTTACGATGTCTTTCCCAGCGTTTGTTGGCGATTCAAAGTTCTCCGTACAATCTACTCACAGCGAAACGGCACTTTGGGTTGTAAGTGCATTATCTTTAGCAGCTAATATTGCAGTGTTTGTCTATCACTTCTATAAAATTATCAAACATAAACGCAATCCACTTAAAGTGGAAGTATATACAGATTTAGCACCTTATAAGGCGATTGCCGAGAGTGCGAAATAATAGAAAGCTTAATAGCTTCTTTAAGAATCCGCGCCTAGCGCGGTTTTTTTTATGGAATAGAATTTATAAAATTTCGAGATTGCGGAGAAATGTGAAACGAATTTATGGGAGGGCCCATATTCAACTGGTGGCCATGGGGAGCCCTGTTTTTAATTAAGCACACGCCTCTTTGGGATGTATAACGGGCCGAGCGGACCTTATAGCCTTCGAAATGCATGTTTTAGTCGAGCTTACGGTCAAATGTATGCGAAAAACTGAACACAATGTGCTGATGGTAACGTAAGCGAGCCAAATGTATGCGAAAAACCGAATACAATGTGCCGCCAGTAACGTAAACGAGCCAAATGTATGCGAAAAACCGAATACAATGTGCCGACGGTAACGTAAACGAGCCAAATGTATGCGAAAAACCAAATACAATGTGCCGACGGTAACGTAAACGAGCCAAATGTATGCGAAAAACCGAATACAATGTGCTGCCAGTAACGTAAGCGAGCCAAATGTATGCGAAAAACCGAATACAATGTGCCGAC
>NZ_LCZJ02000033.1:0-102507 GCF_001012825.1 Paenibacillus etheri | reverse complement strand
TAACGTAAACGAGCCAAATGTATGCGAAAAACCGAATACAATGTGCCGCCAGTAACGTAAACGAGCCAAATGTATGCGAAAAACCGAATACAATGTGCTGATGGTAACGTAAGCGAGCCAGCGCCGTTATCCGCCCCAAGTCACCCGGGAATGGGCTTGTTATTAGGGAATAAGTACAATACGGTCCTTCTCTCGGAACCTCACTACGAAGGTGTATATGGATACGATTATGGAATTTGCAGTTTTTAGATGTAGTGAAGAGGATATCTGGACAAAATGCTGTATTATTGCAGCGGCTTTAAGTGTTATTAAGATATAATTTAGATGAAATATCATACAATAGGTGCGACATCGTTCAGCCTTGTCAATCGAAGTTCCAACCTTGAAGGAGAGAGTCTATGAATCTAAAAATGAATCTTTTTGTAGTTCAGAAAGCGAGTTGTTTATAGGAACGATCCATACTGTAGATACAGATAACCAAAGAATCCTCGTGATTTCGCAGCTACAAAAAGAAGATCTAAATGAAGATTACAAGAAACTAGTAGCGTCTGGGGAGTATAGTCAGGCTATTTGGGTAAGTAAAGTAGCTCCTAGCAAGTATAAGCAAGGTGACGGCATTGAAGTCTTTTATGAAGGCAGTGATGATTCATTTCCTGCGCAAGTTACTACAAAGAAGATCAATAGATTGAAATGAGATTAAATTAACGGCTCAATCTATTCTCCCTGATTAAAGACTTAATAGTTAATTTATAGTAAACTAAATGTAAAGTGCCCCGGTTTAATGGGTATAATTTGTTGAAAAGCTCTTCGGATGAAGAGTTTTTTCCATTTTACAGAAAAGAATGTGATATGTTATGCAGCTTCGTGCTAGTCTTCAGAAGAAAAGATTGCTGGAGAAATATCTTTCTGGGGAGGGGATGGATTATCGGCAAATTATAGCTTTATTTATTCCAATTCTAATTGACCAAGCCTTCATTATTGGACTTAATCTGGTAAATACCGCAATGATCAGCTCGTCCGGGATGGCGGCGGTCAGTGCAGTGAATATGGTGGATTCGCTGAATATTTTTCTGATCAATGTGTTCGTGGCGGTTGCAACCGGGGGGACAGTGGTAGTCGCGCAGTATAAAGGGAGCGGAAACGACCGGATGGTGTCCCAGGCCACGGCTGCTTCGGTCGCCTCGGTGTCGCTGATCGCTTTGGGAATTGGTCTGCTGCTGATGGGCTTCCATTCTCCTATATTGAACCTTCTGTTCGGAACCGCATCACCCGAAGTGCTGGACAATGCCCGCATCTACCTGATTGGCAGCAGCATCTCATATCTGGGCATCGCGGTGGTTCAGGCGGTATGCGGAGCTCTGCGAGGAGTGGGCAAGACACGGGCTTCTTTGATGCTGTCGCTCATCATGAACCTGCTGTATGTTATCCTGAACGTGGTCTTTATTTACCTGTTGCACATGGGTGTGCTGGGGATGACGCTTGCGATTAATATCGCGCGGTATGCAGGGATGGTTTGTGCCCTGGTGTATCTGTTCAAGGTGGATACGGCCCTGCGGGTGCGTTTTCGTGACCTATTCCGAATCCCTCTGACCATGCTGCGGAGAATCATGTTCATCGGTGTGCCGTTCGCGGCGGAGCAGATGTTCTTCAACGGGGGGAAACTGCTCACCCAGGTGTTTATTGTCAGCCTGGGCACTTATGCCATTGCGACCAATGCCATTGCCGGCTCGCTGGCTCTGGTGTTTCAAATTCCAGCCAGCGCGCTGTCGCTAACTATTGTAACGGTGGTCGGCCAATGTATCGGGCGAGGGAATGTCTCTGAAGCCAGAAAGTTCATCAAGTCCTTCCTCTGGATCGGGTCCGGCTCTTTGGCGTTGATTGCCTTGATTCTGATGCCGCTATTCCACCCACTGGTATCGATCTTTTCCCCACCTTCCGAGATCATTGATGATCTGTTTGTGGTGCTGCTGGTGAATTCCATTGCTCAAGTTCCGCTGTGGGCCATCAGCTTTATTTTGCCGTCCGCGCTGCGGGCAGCAGGAGATTCCCGCTTCACCTCAATTACCTCAATGTTGACGATGTGGCTGTTTCGGGTAATTTTTGGATACATCCTTGGGATCGTACTGGGCTACGGCGTCATGGGTGTCTGGCTGGCGATGAACTGCGAGTGGGCCGTTCGCGGGGGCATTTTTCTGTGGCGCTTCAGGGGCGAAAAGTGGTTTGCGCACAAGCTGATTTAGAATTGTTGATAAGGCTACGTACTGCCTACGCCAGCTGACGGAAACGTAGCTCTTTTATATTAAAAACGTAAAAATACAGCACAGGGCAGCAATTCTCATATTTACTTGAGAATTGCTGCCCTCCGTTTTGGTTATCGACTGCTTGCTTTAGCTGATTATGTTTACAACTGGGTCAGTCGCGATTCTAGAAAATTCTCCGATTCCATCTATTCAGCTTGGCACTGCCCCCTCTGATTTTTGCGCTCGGAATTCCTTCCTTTTGAAACAAATTAAAAGACAAGTCAGTAACAACACACAGATTAAAGTTGCTGTATTAGTGAAACTACTATCCCAAAACATAATTTGAACATTCATTAAGGAGTGGACGCCTATCACGAAAAATAGATTCTTGGTTAAGACATAGAGTAGTGAGAATATGACCCCTAGAATTACAAGGATAATGAAATCATAAACAAAGTCCAGTCCAACTAATCCTGAGTAAATACGGTTTGGAATATGTATGGCGGCAAAAATCGATTGTGAAATAAACATTGCATATACAATGCGTGAAGTATTGTTATTGACCTTTTTTAATAAAAGATAAATTTGAACTAGCAGAAAGCCCCGAAACAAAACTTCTTCCAGTAAAGCATTTCCGAAAATCTGACCCAAGAGCTCAGTAAAGACGACATTCGAATTTCTAAATATATCACTATTGAATGATAAACTAGAGTGAGTCAGCAGTGTCATACCTAAATCAACCATGTTAATAGCGATCCAAAATAGTAAAGTGCCGATCATTCCTGCAAATACTTTTTTCTTTGTTAACCCCAAATCCCTTAGCGATAATTTAGCTATCATACATAAGAATATAACCACTTCTAACACAAGACCGAACAGATTTGCAGCTAACGTTTCGTTGATCCATCCGTTTGTGCTTTTGGCAATAACGCTTAAAGTTCCATTTGCAAAAAGGATAAGGTTAACCACTAGAGTGAAGAGAATATGAATAAAAATGAGACTGACAATAAAACGTAGTGGTATAGACTTAACTTCAAAAATCGATAGCTCATCAGTTACTTTATTGCGCAGCATGATTTGTAATCCTCCTTAGAATTATCTTGAGAAGCATGTGTATCCTGGAGTGCTATTAACGATACATATTTTACCAAAAAAATCAACTGGGATTTTACTATATTCTTCAGTGCTTTAGTTCACCATTAGAAAAATCATACTTCCTCACTTTATCTTCACATTTCCCCAGATTGACAGATGCAAGGGCACTGGCTATACTTGAAATGTTAAAATGCAAATCGGATAAAACGTTGATGAAAATGAAGTACGCCGGAGGATGGCTTGATCAGAGAACGGGTTCCTTTACGAAAGCATTTCGTAATGGCTGTGAGAACCTTGAAGACAGGCCGGTGGAAAGCTAATTTCGGAGTGTGAGATCACAAACTTACCGGGGGCACCCGTTATCAGCCGCGACAAGGCGATCGTCTGTAACTTTCCCGTGAATCGGGTCAAGACGATAACCAGGGTGGTACCGCGATATTAATCGTCCCTGAATTATTCAGGGGCGTTTTTTTGTTTTTTTTTTAGAAAATTCCGGCGCATATGCCGAATTAAAAAGATGAGACGGGAGCTGTAAATAATGAAAGCAAGTGAAATTCGTTCTAAATGGCTTAAGTTTTTTGAAAGTAAAGGTCATAAGATTGAACCTAGTGCGTCCCTAGTACCGCATAACGATCCATCGCTGTTGTGGATTAATGCAGGTATGGCACCGCTGAAGGCATATTTCGATGGTCGTGAGATTCCTGAGAATCCGCGCCTGACGAACTCGCAGAAATGTATTCGTACCAATGATATCGAGAATGTAGGGAAGACACGCCGTCACCATACGTTCTTCGAAATGCTAGGTAACTTCTCTATTGGCGATTATTTCAAAGAAGAAGCTATTACATGGGCTTGGGAATTCTTGACTGGCAAGGAGTGGATCGGCTTCGATCCAGAACGTATCTCCGTAACCGTGTACGCTGAGGATGAAGAAGCTTTCAAGCTGTGGAATGAAAAAGTAGGATTGCCAGCAGAGCGCATCATTAAGCTGGGAGATGAGAACTTTTGGGATATCGGCGAAGGCCCTTGTGGTCCTTGTTCGGAAATCTTTTATGACCGTGGCGAAGCTTACGGCAGCGACATGAGTGATCCAGAAATGTATCCAGGTGGAGAAAACGAGCGCTGGCTTGAAGTGTGGAACCTAGTGTTCTCACAATTCAACCATAACAAGGATGGCAGCTATACGCCGCTTCCGAACAAGAACATTGATACGGGTGCTGGATTGGAGCGTTTTGCTTCTATTCTGCAAGATGTAGATTCCAACTTCGACACCGATTTGTTCCAACCGATTATTCAAAAAACTGCTGAGCTTGCTGGTGTAACTTATAAAGATAATGTTGAGCAGGATATCGCACTTAAAGTTATCGCTGACCATGTGCGTACGGTTACTTTTGCCGTAGGTGATGGAGTACTTCCTTCTAATGAAGGTCGTGGTTATATTATCCGTCGTTTGCTGCGCCGTGCCGTTCGTTACGGAAAGACTTTGGGGCTGGACCGTCCATTCCTGCATGAGCTGACGGAAACCGTTGGCGAGATTATGGGTGTGTATTATCCATCCGTTGTCGAGAATCGTGAATATATCGCAAAGATTATCCGTACAGAAGAAGAACGTTTCCACGAGACATTGTCCGATGGATTGGCTATCTTGGGCGAGATTAGCGCTAAAGCAAAAGCAGATGGACTCAGCACGATTGCTGGAGCCGATGCATTTAAGTTATATGACACTTACGGATTCCCGTTTGACCTGACTGAAGATTTCGCAGCAGAGCAAGGATTAACTGTAGACCGTGAAGGCTTCGATGCCGCTATGCAAGAACAGCGTGACCGTGCAAGAGCTGCACGTCATGACGGTGGCAGCATGAAGATCCAAGGTGGCGCATTAGCAGATCTGACGGTTAAAAGTGAATTTGTTGGATATAATGACTCGGTAACAGAGTCGAAAATTATGGCTATTGTTGTGGGTGGCGAATTGGTGGACACCGCAGGCGAAGGCGTAGAGTGCCAAGTGATTCTTGAGGCAACACCGTTTTACGCTGAAAGTGGTGGACAAGTGAGTGACACAGGCGTGCTTACTGGCGGTTCGGTTACAGCTAAGGTAAAAGGTTTGTTTAAAGCTCCACATGGTCAACATGTACATTTGGTAACTGTGGAAGCTGGAGAATTGAAAGTAGGAGAAACGGTTCGCGCTGAAGTGGATCGTGCACAGCGTGAAGATATCGTGAAGAACCATACAGCCACTCATCTACTGCACAAAACACTTAAAGAGGTTCTTGGCGGTCATGTGAATCAAGCAGGATCTCTAGTAGAAGGCGCACGTTTGCGGTTTGACTTCTCCCATTTCGGAGCGATTACACCGGAAGAGCTAAGCGACATTGAACATCGCGTGAATGCACAAATCTGGCGTGGCCTTGATGTAGTCATTGAGAACAAGCCGATTGATGAAGCTAAAGCTATGGGAGCCATGGCACTATTTGGTGAAAAATATGGAAATATCGTCCGTGTCGTTCAAGTCGGCGATTACAGCCTTGAACTTTGTGGTGGATGCCATGTAACCAACACGTCTCAGATTGGGATTTTCAAGCTGCTTAGCGAAAGCGGCATAGGTTCCGGAGTGCGCCGCATCGAGGCAGTGACTGGTCGTTACGCTTATCAGTTCACTGAGAGTCAACTGGATCTGCTCAAGCAATCCGCGGGTCTACTGAAGTCTTCTTTGAACGATGTTCCAAAACGGATTGAAGCACTGCATAATCAAGTTCGTGAGCTTTCGCGTGAGAACGAATCCTTGCAATCTAAGCTGAGCGCAACATTTGCTGCTGAACTAACAAGCAGTGTGAAGACAGTTGGCGCAGATACGCAGCTTCTTGCTGTTGCTGTTCAAGCCGGAAATATGGACGCTTTGCGATCTACTGCAGATGAATTGAAATCCAAGCTCCCGGATGCTGTACTTGTTCTGGGTGCAGCCATGGACGACAAGGTGAACTTTGTTGTAGCTGTACCACAGGATCTGGTGAAGAAGGGCTTCCACGCTGGTAAGATTGTAAAAGAAGTTGCAGCAGTATGCGGTGGCGGCGGTGGCGGACGTCCAGATATGGCACAAGCTGGTGGTAAAGATGCTTCCAAGCTTAGCGAGGCATTGGCTAAAGCAGAAGAATTAGTGGCTTCCCTAGCATAAATAAAAATCACGAAACTATTTCTTGATTTAAACGTATTACGAAAAACATAGCGGTGCTGAGAGCTTGACATCAGTACCGCTACTCTTTATTAACAGGTGGTTAGATTTTCATGAATAATTGTGCTTGACAATAGCTTAAAAGCCAAAAATATCATTATTTTTGTAGAGGAAATGCCAAAAAAAGCGTTATTCCACGCGCAGGATTTCCTCGTTGGGCTATGAATATGTTATGATAAAGGAAGCAAGTGAGCTGCACAGTAGCAACTTTGCGAAGCCGCCCTTTTAGGGTGATTTTGCAGAAGGAAGGTGTCACAAATGGACTCCATGGACAAAACGGTCAAATTCAATGTGAAGGGCGACGAAAAGGAAGCTTCTCCCCAGGAAATTTTGCTCGCTGTATACGATGCACTGGTGGAGAAAGAGTATCATCCGATCAATCAGATCGTAGGGTATCTACTTTCCGGAGACCCGGCTTACATTCCGCGTCATAACAATGCGAGAAGTTTGGTCCGGAGAAAAGAACGTGATGAGCTGATTGAAGAGCTGGTTAGATTCTACCTCGTCAATCACAAGGTGGATAATCCCAGATGATGAAGAAGTTAGGACTGGATTACGGCGACCGTAGAATCGGTGTAGCCACAAGCGATGTTTTTGGATGGACGGCACAAGCTCTTGAAACGATTGAGCGCCGAGGTACTGGTAATGAGTTCGAACGTATTCGTGAACTTGTTACGGAGCACGAAATTGGAGAGATTGTAGTTGGTCTACCGAAGAATATGAACGGCTCAGTAGGACCCCGGGGCGAAATCTGCATAGAGTTCGCTGACAAGCTGCGGGAGCAATTTGCAATTCCCGTACACCTTTGGGATGAGCGTCTGACGACGGTGTCCGCAGAGCGGGTGCTGATTGAAGGAGACGTCAGCCGGAAGAAACGCAAAGGGATTGTAGACAAAATGGCTGCAGCCCTGATTTTGCAAAATTTTTTGGATGCTAACAGTAAAAGGTGAGGGGTGCGAGGATATGACAAACGAACAGATTGGCCAAGAGGAAGAACCGGAAATTATCTATATTCCCGATGAGGAAGGTAATGAAGAGGAATTCGAGGTCATTATGAAGTTTGAGGTTGATGGCTCGGACGCTAAGTACATGATGGTGGTTCCGCTTGATTCTGAGGACGAAGAAACCGATGAGGTTTATGCGTTCCGTTATGTGGAAGAAGGCGACGATCTTCAATTGTTCATGATCGATAATGACGAGGAGTGGGCGATTGTCGAAGAGACTTTCAACACACTGGTTGACGAGTTGGACGGAGGATCGGAGAATGACTGATGTATCCGCTGATCAAGCGGTATGGACTTCGCGCCTTAAGGAAGCCTATGGAGAAACAGTAGAACTGGAAGATGAGCAGGGCAAGTCTTCCATTTACGATATTATCGCCGAATTTGAAGTCGGTGATCGCGGCTATGCGGTGCTGAAAGGCTCTGATAAAGACGTGGATTATGAAATCCTGCGTATCGTTGTCTCTCCTAACGGACTTCCGGAACTAGAGAACATCGTGGATGATGAAGAGTGGGAAGACATCTCTGAGCTATATGATGAGATGACTTTTCCAGTGGATGACGCAGAATAAATCTTAAACATGTACGTTACATTTATGATGAGCACGGAAGAGGGCGGAGAATTCCGCGCTCTTTTTGCTTGGAATATGTGATATTCTTTTTCGAGAATTCAACTTTCAATTCCTGAGATTCAGGGACGATCAAATGAAGTTTGTATTGAATTTTAAGTAATGCCCTTTTATACTTTATAGTCGGAAAGTGAGGAACCAGACTTGAAATCCGCAATCCGTACTGTGCTTATCGTTATACTTTTGCTGGTAGCAGCAGGAGGCGGGGGCGCTTGGTACATTTGGAACGGGATGCAGCCGGTAGAGCCTGCAGGACCTGCCGTAACATTTACGATAGAGAAGGGCATGGGCAGCGCCGAAATTGCTGATCTGCTCGAACAAAATGGCATTATTCGCAACAGTCTTTTTTTTAAGGGATATTTGAAATGGACCAAAGAAGGTTCCAGCTTCAAAGCTGGTACTTATGTTGCTAGTCCAGGAGACACCTATGACGAGCTCATCGAGAGGTTAAATGCTGGTGATGTTGTTAAGGAAGAGACCATAACGTTTACAATTCCCGAAGGATATACTGCTGAGCAGATTGCCAAGAAGCTTGCTGAAGCTTGGAATCAGGATGCTGCTATTTTTCTCGAAATAATGGATACCGGTGCGGGCTTGAAGGGAATTGATGTTCTAGGTATCCCACAGGATAAGAACCTTCGTCATCGTCTTGAAGGGTATTTGTTCCCAGAAACATATGAACTAGCGAAGGATAGTACACCGCTGGAAGTTGTAGAAGCGTTATTGGATCAGTTCCAGAAGAAACTGGATACGATTCCGAATTGGAAGCAAAAGCTTGAAGCACGTGGAATGTCGCTACATGAGCTGTTGACTGTGGCCGCGTTAGTCGAGCGGGAAGTCGTGGTAGATAGTGAACGTCCGCTAGTCGCTGGCGTGATTTATAACCGATTAAAGAAAGAGCAGAAGCTGGAGATTGATGCTACGGTTCAATATTTGCTCGATAAACAGAAGGAAAGACTGTTATTTAAAGATTTGGAAGTTGACAGTCCGTATAATACGTATAAGAATGTTGGACTTCCTCCGGGACCTATCAGTAATCCAGGGTTGGCCTCTATTCAGGCGGCACTCGAACCTGAGGCTTCTGAATACTACTTCTATGTGACCAAGAAAGATGGTACACAGGGTCATCTGTTTGCTAAGACCTATAAGGAACATTTAGCCAATATCGAAAAAAGCAAGCAAGAATCGAAATAAAATATTAAAATGAAGAGTGGTGCGGTTGAAACAACTGTACAAGTAGGAGGTACAACATGACTAACAAACCGGAATTGCTAGTGACAGCAGCATCCTTAGAGGAATCTGCTGCTTTGCTGGATGCCGGAGCAGATGCATTGCTCATCGGAGATGACCGTTTCGGCATGCGTCTTGCCGGACATTTCTCTCTGGAGGATACAGCCGCTGTTGTAGAAATGGCACATGCGCGTGGCTGCAAAGTATATGCTGGACTGGGTGGGCTCATGTCCAATCGTCTGCTGGATGAGCTCCCCGCCTATGTGAAGGCTATAGGTGAACTTGGTGTTGACGGTGTTGAATTTGGTGATCCTGCTGTGTTAACCACAGTGAAGAAGGAAGCGCCGGTCATGAATCTGCATTGGAATGCGGAAATGACCTCTACCAATTACGCAACCGCGAATTATTGGGGGCGTAAAGGCGCTACTCGCGTCGTTCTTGCCCGTGAGTTGAATATGGATGAAATGACGGAAATGGTTCCGCTCTTAGAGGTTGAGGCACAGGTTCAGGTTCACGGCATGACAAATATATACCATTCCAAGCGTAAGCTTGTAGAAAGCTATATGTCTCATCAAGGACGTCCAAGTGAGGGCGGCAGTCTTGGCAAGGAACGTGGTCTATTTTTGATTGAGGCAGAACGAGATGACCAAAAGTTCCCGATCTATGAAGACGAGAACGGTACCCATATCATGAGTTCAGAAGATATTTGTATTTTGGAAGATCTTCATATTCTTATGGCTGCAGGCGTACAAAGTTTTAAGATTGAGGGATTGTTGAAATCAACAGCTTATAATGTAGAGGTTGTTAAGACTTATCGCAAAGCGATAGATCTCTATGTAGCTGATCCGGAGGGTTATTCTTTCCAAGAGGATTGGATGGAAGCAATCAGAACGTTGCAGGATCCAGAACGGGAGCTAAGCTTCGGATTTTTCTATAAAGAGCAAGTATATTAAGTTTAATTTAATGAGTGTTTTAAGTTCCCTGCAAAGATAAGGTGCAAGTAATCAGGTGTAGATATCACTTTGTGGGGCAATGGAGGGGAGAACAGGAATGGGAACCATGACAAAGCCGCAATACAAGGGTAAACGTTACCGTCTGGACAAACCGGAGCTCCTAGCTCCGGCCGGTAATTTAGAAAAATTAAAATTCGCAGTACATTATGGTGCGGATGCTGTCTATATCGGAGGGCAGAAATACGGTTTGCGTTCAGGAGCAGACAATTTCAGCTTTGAGGAAATGCGTGAAGGTGTTGAATTCGCCAAGAAATATGGCGCTAAGGTATTTGTTGCAACGAACATTTATGCTCACAATGAAGATGTCGCAGGGATTGAAGAATATCTGCGTAACTTATATGAAGCTGGCATTGCTGCCATTATCGTAGCTGACCCGGTCATTGTAGATACAGCACGCCGTTTAGTACCTGGATTAGAGGTGCATTTGAGTACTCAACAGTCTACACTGAACTGGCAAGCTGTATCCTTCTGGAAAGAAGAGGGCCTGCCACGTGTAGTACTCGGACGTGAGACAAGCCTAGAAGAGATTGCTGAGATTAAGAAGCATGTTGATATTGAAATCGAGAGCTTTATCCATGGTGCGATGTGCTCCTCGTACTCCGGTAGATGTGTATTATCCAATCACTTCACAGACCGTGACTCTAATCGCGGAGGCTGCTGTCAGTCTTGCCGCTGGAAATATGATTTGTTCGAGGATGCGCGTCCTGAAGGCACTTGGGTGTCTGAAGAAGATCAAGCTGAAGCTGAAGCACAATCTCCGGCACCTTTGATTCCAGGTGTAACTCAGATTCCACTGCATCAGCAAGGAGACAATCCCTTCTCCATGGGATCTAAGGATTTGTGCATGCTGGAAAGCATCCCTGAACTCATTGAAGTGGGCATTGACAGCTTCAAGATCGAGGGACGGATGAAGTCGATTCACTATGTAGCTACTGTAGTTAACGCTTATCGTAAAGCCATTGATGCTTACATGGCTGATCCGGAAGGATACGAGTTGAAGCAAGAGTGGCTGGATGAGCTTAACAAAGCGGCGAATCGTCCGCTTAACACAGGGTTCTTCCATGATACTCCGGATCATGAAGATCATATTTATGAGCCTGAAGAAAAAGCAGCTCCTTATGATTTTGCCGGACTTGTCCTAGAATACGATGCTGACAGTGGAATGGCACTCATTCAGCAACGCAATCACTTCAAGCCTGGTCAGGAAGTTGAATTCTTTGGACCGAATGATACATTTTTTAAGCAGACTGTAGCGGAATTGTGGGATGAAGCAGGTAACCCGCTTGATGCAGCCCGTCATCCTCTGCAACGTGTTCGCATGAAGGTAGATCAGCCCGTAGCATACTTTGATATGATGCGTAAGAGAAAATTTTAATAAGATACAGGGATGTTCTTTCTATAAGAGCATCTCTGTTTTTCTTTTGACAAAGCTAACAATAAGATATATATATTAGTAACTAACAAATAAATCCAAAAAGGAGGGTAGAACGAAGGGGGTTTTTTTGTCTGAGAATACATAGGTTAAAAGTTATAAAAAAAGTATCGTAAAGCTAAGAAAAAAGGCCTAATAAACCGATATATAATATGGTTAGCGCTTTCATATGTCCTCTAATATTAGCGTGTAGATGATCAAGATGGGGATCCTGATCAAGATAGTATTAGTGAAAAGCATAAAGGGAGAAGGTTAGAGATGAAGAAGAATAATAAAAAGTCCGCAAATGTACAGAGTAATGAAACAGGAAAGACATCAAAGCTAGATGGAAATAATAGGATGTTAGGTTGGGGAAGGCAAGTCAAGAGAGTGAATCCTGTTAAATCCGTCGGCGTAAAGTTATTTCTAATATTCCTGTGCTCCACCGTAATCGCAGTTATGTCACTTGGTCTTATATCGTATTCGAAGGCGAAATCAACGATAAAGAATAACGCATCCGAAGCCTACCGCCAGACTATTATTCAGACTGCTGAGAAGCTAGATATTACCTTGAAACAGTATGAGAATATGGTATTACAGCTTTTTTTTGATGCGCAGTTGCAAACGGATCTTAGATCAATGGCTACTGCGAACACTGCTTACGAGAAATTTGAATCAACAAGTGCAATAAGTAAAAAGTTGTCTAATCAGACTACAACAGATTCTAATATTCTTAGTGTCTCTTTGATTCCGGAGTCACTTGAGCATGATATCATTACATCTGGCAGTGGTGGCATTTATTTTGATGGATTACGAGAACAAGAATGGTTCAAGAATATTGTGGCCGATTCTAAAGAATATAATTCATATTATTCAGACGCTGACAATAGCGACGCTAAGAATATTTGGTTCCCTACCTCTCTTCAAGGAGCGGATGAAAAAGATATTGCGTTGGTAAGATCTCTTAAAAGTCTGGGAGCTGACAAAGGATACATAATCATGCTTGTGTTGAAGAATACACTGTTGGAAGAATCCTTCGCAAGTGTGAAGCTGGGAGACGGCTCCCGTATTCAACTTGTGTCTCCGCAAGGTACAGTTGTGGCTTCTTCTAATCCGATAGACGATGGAAAACCATCGGAGTTTTCTTTTATTAAAGAGAGTAAAAAAAATAACAATAGTCTAGATGTCAAAGATTCAAGCGGCAAACCAATACTGGCTGTGTTAAATCCCATGATGCGCGCGGATTGGAAGCTCGCTGGTATAGTTCCTACAGACGAGTTAGTGAAGGAAGCCCATCCGATTCTGTTGACGACGTTTATAACGGCTGCTGCTGCGGCACTACTGGCGATATTAATCGGGATTTGGATGGTTCG
Source organism: Paenibacillus etheri (assembly GCF_001012825.1). Taxonomy (GTDB): domain Bacteria; phylum Bacillota; class Bacilli; order Paenibacillales; family Paenibacillaceae; genus Paenibacillus_AQ; species Paenibacillus_AQ etheri. Next base: position 89,286 of record NZ_LCZJ02000033.1, on the reverse strand, counting down.
TATGTTTGCCCGTCCTCTGGCACGTTTAAAAGATCTTATGGTTCAAGGTGCCAGCGGCGATTTAAGTGTTCGTACACAATATGTGTCGAAGGACGAAATTGGCCAACTATCAGCGTCCTTTAATCTGATGATGGAGCGTATTACTGAGCTTGTATCGCAAACGAGAGAAACCGCACGAGATGTGCTGGAGACCGCTGGCGAGCTTGGAGAAGCTTCACGTAAAACAGCTATCTCGGCGAAGGAAATCGCAGCCGCTACGGAAGAAATCGCTGGAGGAGCAGGTAGTCTGGCACTTGAGGCCGAACGTGGTAATGAGCTTACAGATGTGATAGCTACACAAATGCAGACCGTGATTAGTGCCAACAGTGAGATGGATGAGGCAGCACGCGGGGTTGGAGAAGCTAGTGCTCAAGGTGCAAAGCAATTAACGAAGTTACTAGATCAGACTAGCCGTACTGGGGAAAAGACGAGTGCACTTGTCGAGCGTGTTAATAATTTGAAAGAAACAGTATTCTCAGTGATTAAGGTGCTCGATGTGATGAAGAGTATCACACAGCAGACGAATATTTTGTCATTAAATGCGACGATAGAAGCCGCACGTGCAGGTGAAGCTGGTAAAGGCTTTATGGTGGTAGCAGATGAGGTGAGACAGCTCGCCGACCAATCTAAGCAGTCTATTGCCCTTGTAGCTGGAATCACCGATAAGATCATAACGGAAATGAACGAAACGGAAGCTGTATTATCTGAAGTGGCACCTCTCTTCAAAGAGCAAATAAACTCGGTGAAGAGCACGAGTGATATCTTTGTATCCGTAAAAGGACAGATGGATGAGTTCATTACTAGTCTGGAATCGGTGACGACAGCGATCAGTAGCTTGAATCATTCACAGGTTGTGTTGTCAGAAGCAATGGGTAACGTAAGTGCTGTAGCCGAACAATCTTCAGCGACTTCCGAAGAAGTGGCTTCACTAAGTAATGAACAGCAAAATGTAAGTGACCAACTCGTTTCGCTGTCAGGCAAGCTGGAAAGTGCTTCAGGACAGTTAAAGGACAAACTGTCATTATTCACTATTAAATAAGAGGATCCCTCATTAATCTTTTTATGGTTTACCTAACAAAACCGCTTCTTCGCTATGAAGAAGCGGTTTTGTTATTGTGTAAAGAAGAACTTGCCCGTATAATAATTTTGTTAGGTAATTAATAATAACAAGTTAGGTAAAAAGGTTAAGGAGAAGGACCATATGAAAGGTAAAGGCATCTTTGGCTGGTGGTCCGTTATCGGGGACATGAGTATGGAACGCAAGCTGCTCCTCGTCTTTTTGATTATCATTACCCTTCCGCTCACCTTCATCAGTGTGTTTACTTACAAGAGTTATTCACAATCCATTCAGGGCAATACCGTTGCTTATTCTGAGAAGTTAATCGAACAAATGATGGATGGAGTATATGATTATATCGAAGATATGAAGCGTATTTCATCTATGCCGGCCTATGTGAACGATATTAAACAAAATTTAATTCGTTCAAACCACTACCATGAGCAGAAAGAGATCATGGATGGAAAATCAGGCAGTGCCTCATTTTCGCCTGGAGATTTTGATCTGCTGCTGTCCATTCAGCGGGGGATAGAGGGTAATATTTCATTTATTAACAATATTAAGCGAGGCGCGAACACGGTTTATATTTTTGACGCGCATGGGAATGGTTATTATTCTGCCAAAGATGGTGGCGTACGCCTCGACCTCGATCAAAGCTATAAGTACTGGAGTCAGCAGACGAAGGATTCCACCGGAGAAGCACTATTGTTTGGTACCCAATCGTTTACGAGTAATTTGCAAAGTACTCGATATGCTTTTACCGTTGTTCGTAAAATTGTGGATGGCTTGTTGAATCCGATTGGGCTGATCGCGGTAGAAGCGAATATTAGCAATCTGGAGAATCGAGTTTCAGAGCTGGATAAAGTAACACATGGCAAATCTCTGATCGTTGATGAGAAAGGGATGGTCGTGTACGACAGCGACAAAAAACTTCTTGCCACGGATGTATCTGATTCAGATCTATTCAAAAGGGTCGGTGGGATATCCGGAAGTTTCTATGATACAGTCAACGGAAAAGAATTTCTGAATATATACTCAAGTTCTAGCAAGAGCAATTGGAAGGCCATTATCTCCATTCCTGTGGATGTGCTGATGCGTGATGTGAAGGTGACTCGTAATGCGACGCTCGCAGCTACATTAAGTATCATTGTGTTGGCGTTAATTATTTCAATTATTCTTTCCTTTGCGCTCACTAAATCACTATCCCAAATGATTCACCTAATGAAAAAGGTTCAGGGTGGCGATCTGGATGTGATGTTTAGGGTTAGACGGCGTGATGAGATTGGTCTGCTCGGGCATCAGTTCAATCGAATGTTGGCTCGGATCAGGCAGTTAATTCAGGATATTTACAGAATCGAAGAACAGAAGAAGGAAGCGGAGCTTCACGCTCTGCAGAGTCAAATTAATCCTCATTTTATCTATAATACGCTGGAGTCGATCCGAATGACCGCTGAGCTCAATGATGATATTGAAGCTGCAGATATGATCTCTATTTTAGGTAAATTGCTAAGGTATAGTACAAGTGATTTGAACGGTAAAACGACAATGAAGAAAGAGCTTGGATATGTCTATAATTATGTTGAACTGCTGAATTGTCGCTACCCTAATCGTTTCGTGCTCGAGATCGACGTGCCGCAGGAGTTAGATAACTACTCTATTATCAAGCTGGTCTTCCAGCCGATCATAGAGAATGCTGCCTATCACGGCTTAGATGATAACAAAACGCAAATGCATCTAAGCATCCGTTACGAGATTACTGAGCAAATGCTGTTGTTTCATATTAAGGACGACGGCTGCGGAATGGATAAGGTCACTTTGGAGAGGTTGAACGATGGGCTGCAGAACGAAAGTCCTCCTAAGAAAAGTATCAATGGTGGCATTGGTATGAAAAATGTACAGCAGCGAGTGCGCCTTCATTATGGAGCGGCATTTGGAATTGAGGTATATAGTGAGCTTGGACAAGGGACCGATGTTATTTTGTCGTTGCCATTGCTTGAACCGGAAATGATTAGATTACCTGACTAATATAAGAGGGGGCTGTCCGTTGAAGGGGATGAGATTACACTGGTCTATGCGTACCATACTGCTGCTTCTCTTTTTGTTATCGATTAGTGGCTGTGAGAACAATACCAAGCAGACGGAATCTATAGTGCCTCCAGTTGGAAACGAGGTGAACTCTGACTTATCCGGCACTATAGTTATGATGACCAATCGAATAGATCTGATTGAGAACGGAACCTTTCAAGGATACGCGGATCAATTCAAGCTAAAGTATCCCGAAGCGAATGTCGAATTTGAAGGTCTGTCCAACTACGCGACGGATATTCTGGTACGGCTGTCCACTAAGGATGCTGGTGATGTACTGCTGCTTCCAGTAAATCTTCCTGCTAAGGAACTGGATTATTTTTTCGAACCGCTAGACGAAAAAACAACTGCTGGTGAGCGTTTTCCTTCTTTTTCTAGCTATGAGGGCAAACGATATGGGTTATCGACGGGAACTACTACGATTGGGATTGTCTATAATAAAAGGGCATTCGAAAAAGCAGGAATCACTTCTGTTCCAAGGACGCTGGATGAATTCTATGAAGCCTGCGCTAAGCTGAAACAGGCAGGAGTTATCCCGCTGTATATGAATTATGGAGCGGTTTGGCCACTGCGTGAGTGGGGAAATACTCTAGTTAACTATATGGCAGGTAACCCTGAATATCTTAATAATATGATAAATGAGGATAGTCCGTGGCAGCTTGATAATGAATGGGGGAAATCCATTTCCATTGCTCGCACCTTAATTGCCAAAGGTTATGTTGAAGATGAACTATTCTCGAACAATTGGGAGATATCGAAGACAAAACTTGCTAAGGGGCAAGCGGGTATGTATTTACTAGGAAATTGGACGATTCGGCAAGTTCTTGATGTTGGGGCTTCGCCAGATGATATTGGATTCTTCCCGTTTCCATATGATAATAATGACACTCATTATGCGCCTATTCATTCAGACTGGTTCATAGGGGTCAGTAAATTCAGCAAGAATAAAGAGCTTGCTATGGCTTGGTTAAATTATTTTGTAAAGGAAACTTCTTATAAAGATGATTGGGGATTCCTACCGGCAGATGGTAGCTTGAAGCCTGCTATGCCGCAATACCGTGAATTTCTATCTTATAAACCTAAGCTACTGGACACTACCGTACAAAGTGATGCTTTCATCGATCTCGCGAATAGAGCCAAGCTATCCTTTTGGTCTGGTGACTATATTCAGGAGTTACTTGCTGCACCTGATTTACAGAAGGCTTTTGATGAACTGAATGCCAAATGGAAGGAAGCGCGAGCGGAAACACAGGTGGCTTCACAGCCTTAGAATAAGTACATTAATTTCAAGTAAATATCTGGAGGGTTTAATATGGCTAAAAAGGTCACCATGCAAAAAATAGCTGATCATCTCGGTGTATCTAAATTTGTTGTCTCTAAGTCATTATCGGGTAAAGCTGGCGTTAATGAAACGACCAGAGAACGAGTTATTCAAGCGGCTTCGCAGTTAGGCTACTTTACGCAAAAGAATGCTTTTGTCCAAGGTATAAAACGAACTCCTCCGGTAGGGGGCAGTGATCGGAATAAGCAATCTGTACTTGTATTAATGCCGAATATCCGCTCGCAGACTCAAGATTCCTTATATTGGGGGAAGATTGTGGACGGTATTGCCCTTGCGCTGGATCAAGAAGGACTAGGGATGGTGATCATCTCTGAGAATCGTGCGGATAATTTCGTTAATATCTTGAACCCGAGTGGGATTCTTGGTTTAGTAGGTGTGGGCGAAATCTCCACTTCTTTACTGCTTGAGGTACATCGCATCGGTCTGCCGATGGTGTTGATTGACCATGAAGATCCATTAATTCCAAGCGATACTGTATTCGCGAACAATGTGGATTCTATGGCTCGGCTTACCAACCATTTGATGGGGACAGGCCATACTCAAATGCATTTTATCGGGAATATTGGATTTTCACGCAGTTTCCGGGATCGGTGGATCGGCTTTCGGAGTGCGCTGGAGGAGAGTGGGATAAGACTGCCTTTGGAGGATGATGCGAATCTCTTTTTGGAAGGAGTAGAGGAAGATGTATTCCAAGAGGATTTTAAAAATTGGGTGATGAAGGGGAAAAAAGCTAAGACACTACCAACTGCCTTGGTCTGCGCCAATGACAAAACAGCGCTCTCGGTCAGTGATATCCTGAAGGCAGAAGGTCTTAATATTCCAGGGGATATCTCGGTTACAGGCTTTGATAATATTGAGGATGCCTCAAGAGGCGTTCCAGCACTCACTACTGTGCATGTCCCAAAAGAAGCGATGGGCCGGGCGGCAGTGGAGAAGCTGCTAAGTCGGATTGGGTACCCCACTGCACCACTGGAGAAGATCCTGATCGCAGCAGACATAGTGCATCGTGATTCTGTGGATATACCGCGAGACTAGAAATTAGCCGATTAAAAATAATTGAAAGTCATGGGATTTTCGTTAGGGGGGAATTCAGTTATGTCAGAACCATTTACAATGCCAAAGATTGAGGGCGAGCGTATTCATCTGCGTGGTGTAGAAGCATCTGATCTGGAGGCCTATTACAACTTTTTACTTGATGAGGAGATGGGACGTCTAACGGGGTCGCAGGAGAAATCTCTCGCGAGCAAACTGCGGACTGGATTCGTAAGATTAGTGTTCCAACTGAGGATCGTGTAGATCTTATGATTATCGTCAAGGAAGCGGATGAGCTTATCGGAGAAGTGGTATTGAACGAAATAGATCCAGACAACCGTAGTGCAAATATTAGAATTGGGATTCGTAGTCATGAACATAGAGGGAAAGGTTACGGTACTGAGGCTATGACTCAAATGCTGCGGTATGGCTTTGAATCCTTGAAGCTGCATCGCATCCATCTAGGTGTATATCCATTTAATCCAAGAGCCATTCATGTCTATGAGAAGCTCGGTTTCAAGCGCGATGGTGTGGAGCGGGATGCTCTTTATGTAGATGGAGAATTTCATAACTTGATTTTGATGTCTATGCTTGAGGATGAAATAAATACATTTGCTCCGGTCCATGGATTTCCTGTTGAATCAAAGGCATATTTATCAACCATAAGGGAGATGGAATAGCTCCATGATTCGTTCTAAGTCCGTAAGCCTTTTTGGATAATAGATATACGGTTGAAGAAGGCATAGAATGATCAAAAAACGCAGAGCAGCGATCCTCCAATAACAGGAGAATCGCTGCTCTGTTGATTTTTAAGGTTATCTATTTACAGTGCAAAATTACGATCAATGAGGGCGATACGTTGTTGTACACAAGCATAAGAGCGAAGCGGGTCTTCTGGTGTGTTCAGTACGTAATCTAACATTTGGTCAACGGTAGTTGTAGCTACATGGATATGAGTATCGGAAGAAGCATAGTAAATATAGATCTCACCGTTATCACGTGCAATCACACCATTACAGAATACGACGTTAGAGACATCGCCGACACGTTCTTCACCGTCTGGTGCGATGAAATGACCGCCTGGTGAATGGGTGACTTTATTTGGCTCCTCCAGATCAGATAAAAAGGCATAAAGCACGTATCTGAGACCAGCAGCGGTATTACGTACACCATGAGCAATATGCAGCCAACCTTTTGTAGTTTTGATAGGTGCAGGACCTTGACCATTCTTTACTTCCTTAATGGTGTGGTAGTGGCGCTCATCCATGATTGTCTCACTGGTGATCACAGCATTCTCAATCGTATCCGAGAGTCCCCAGCCAATACCACCACCGGACCCTGCATCAATGAATCCATCCTGTGGACGAGTATAAAAGGCATATTTTCCATCTACAAATTCAGGGTGGAGCACGACATTACGCTGCTGAGCAGAACCTGTCTTAAGATCGGCCAGACGTTCCCAGGTCTTCAGATCCTTTGTGCGTACAATACCACATTGTGCTACTGCACTAGAAAGATCGCCGTGCGGGGCATCCGGATCTTTGCGTTCTGTACAAAAGAGGCCGTAGATCCAGCCATCTTCATGACTGACAAGACGCATGTCGTAGACGTTAATATCCGGAACTTCTGTCTCGGGCAGCACGACTGGATGATCCCAGAAGCGGAAGCCATCCGAACCATTGTCACTTTCAGCCACAGCGAAAAAAGATTTGCGGTCGTTACCTTCAACACGTGCAACGAGGTAGAACTTGCCGTTCAGTTCAATGGAACCTGGGTTGAATACACCGTTGACGCCAATTCTTTCGGCAAAATAAGGGTTGGTGTCTGGGTTGAAATCATACCGCCAGATTAGAGGAGCGTGCTCAGCGGTAAGCAGTGGATAAGTATATCGGTCATAAATACCGTTTCCATAAGGAAGCTTTTTATTTTTACGGGTGATCAGTGCTTCATAACGATCTGTTAGTTGTTGTTTGCGCTCTTGAAATAATGATGACATTATACAGTCTCCTTTATAGTTGATTTCAGTCGTGCGATCATTTCGAAGCAGGCTCTGCTGTTATGATAAGGACATTTCCAGGCACTAACCTTTGGAGCATGAGCTAAAGGCTGGTAATTCTCATCTACACTCCAGTACCATTCGCCTAATTGGTGATCCACCATATATTTATCAATAAAAGTCCAGGAGGCTTGAGCGGCCTCGTTAAATTTGCTGTCACCGGTCAGCTGATAAGCATTATAGAATCCTACAACTGCCTCAGCTTGTGGCCACCAATCTTTCTCTTTGCTCAGCAATCCGTTCGGGTCAGCTTCATTCCATATCCCGCTATCGCTATCTATGCCTTCTGCAAGAACGGCCTCTGCCATGGAGATAGCGACAGCTTGTACGCGCTGCAGCAGCTTCTCTTCACCAAGGATTTCTGCGGCTTCCACCAGCAGCCAGCTGCCCTCGATATCATGTCCATACGAGATAATATCTGATTTCACATTCCATGCCTCATCTAAGAAAAGATGAAAATGCTTGCCTTCCTCATCAATGATATGATCCAGCATCGTTTCGATTAACTCAGCCAGCTTACGCTCTAGCTCTTCTGACTGCCATACTCGATAAAGTCCGGTATACGCTTCCAACACGTGTAGATGCGTGTTCATAGATTTTTTCTCATTCATGTCTTTGCTGCTAAGGCTGAGGTTATCCGTGACTTGCCATTCCCGAGATAAGGCTTCAACATAACCTTTATAAATAGAATCATAGCCATGTTTCTCAACGAACTGGAATATATGAATTACCTCATCTAACACTTCAGGCCGTCCGGTCGCTTGGTAGAACTCAGCCAGTGCATAGATTGCAAAAGCTTGGCCGTAGATCTGTTTTTTCTCCTGTGAAGGTCTGCCCTTAGCATCAACCATCCAGTATAATCCGCCATATTCTTTATCGATGAAGTGATCCATCAGGTATGCATAGGCGCGTTCTGCCATGGCTAGATATTCTGTCTTGCCGTAGATCCGGTAAGCGCTCGCAAAGGACCAAAGAATGCGGGCATTTAGCACAAGGCTTTTCTCCGCGTCAGGCGCAATGTTCAGCTGATTGTCCATTTCGCCAACAAATCCGCCATTGATTTCGTCCTTCGTTTGTTTCATCCAAAAGCTGAGAATATTACCCTGCAGCTCATCCTCAAGTTGTGTCAGCCATAGTTCTGGTGAATTAATCATTGGTCATTAGTCCCTCCTCACATTACTTATTGATTTTCGAGGTGAAATATTCGTTGATGATTCCAGCGGCTTGCTTGCCATACATACAATAATCATCATTCTGTTCAGCTTCATGAATTGGATAAAGGTGAGTAGGCCAGTCCCAGAGCATAAAGCCCTGAACCCAATCTCTGCGATCACAGCCTTGAAACATTGCCTGATAGAATTTGCTTTGTTCCTCTTGGCTTGGTTCACCCTTCAAGGTCCAATCATTAGGAATCGCCGCGCTCCCGCTCCGACTAGGGCAACCAGCTTCCATAAAAAAGAACGGCTTATTCTGTGATCGCACTACACTTTCAATCCGGTCGAGCTGAGCTTCCCAATCGTTGGCTGGATAATATCCACTTGAAGAAATCACATCGAGCGCATCCCACCAGGTCACGTTATCCTCCTGATACTTATCGCAATTATAAGTAAGAATACCTGAGTAAACCTTCCGAACCTCCGCAATAAGCGTACGCCATTCGGTTTCCCGTCTATCCGTTTGTACAAGCTCGCAGCCGATACAGAACATCTCACAGCCTGTTTCCTCTGCGATGGCAGCATAGTGCAGAATAAACTTGGTATATGAGCTGAACCACTCAGACCATTTAGGCTCGCAAGGAACATCCTTATCGAAAAAGTTAATGTGAGCACGCCAAGTTCCGTCAGCGCAATTCACAATTGGCTTCAGACATACCTTTAGCTGCAGTGACTTCGCTTTACTAATGGCGCATTTCACTTCTTCGTCACTAACGGTTGGAGTTTCCCAATAGGGAATTTCCGTTGAATGAGCGGTAGCTTGAAGCGCACTAAGAGCAATGGCCGTCCAGTTCGCACCGGTGACTGAAGACATGAGTTCCATCGAACGTTCAGCTTCTTTCGTTATCCATGAACCACGTATACCCGAGAAACCCCAGGTTACGCCTGCAATGTATTCGTTGTTAAATCCCATCAAGAATCCCCACTTTACATTGAAAATAGAAAAATTAACTATTTGTTATTAAGTTATTATTAATTTGTTAGTTTATAATAACAACTTAATTTAGTTATATACTTTTTCGAAGATGATTTCAAGGACAATTTATAGTTGCGGCTGGGAAATTTGAATAACTTTCGTTATAGTAAATACAACTATAAATGAGCGCAATCGTACATTGACGTAATCCATGGGGAGAATACTATTCGTGATGATCGCGCAATCATAATAACTGGCAGATACAACTGGAGGGCAGGACTCAAATGATAAATGTTATGATTGCGGACGACGAGGAAGTCATTCGCAGGGGACTCGAAAAAATCACATCCAGAATGGAATTAGACGTACATGTAATTGGATCCTACGGTAACGGATTGGAAGCCTGGGAGCATATTGAAAAGTTATCCCGAGATGAAATGGATCTGCTTATTACAGATATAAAAATGCCTAGAATGGATGGCTTTATGTTGATTGAACAGGTTAGAGGACATATGGAGGATATACCTATTGCCGTTCTTAGCGGTTTTAGTGAATTTGAATATGCACGCCGGGCAATCCGCCATGGGGTGATGGATTATTTACTAAAACCTATTGATAAGACTCAGCTATATGAACTGCTCAAGAGAGTAGAGGATGCAAAGAAAAAGAATGTCAAAGAGCAGGAGGAAATGTTCTCTCAAGCGGCTGATGGTGGAGAGCATTATGTTGTTGAACAGACTAAAAGCATACTGGAGAGGGAGTATGATCAGAACTTCGAACTTGAGCGTTTGGCGGAGATCGTCGGTATGAATGCGAGCTACCTCAGCCGTTTATTCAAAATAAAGACGGGCCAAACCATAACCGATTATCTAATTCGGATTCGTATTACTAAGGCGAAAGAATTGCTGATGGAGCATCCCGACCTGAAAAATTATGAAATTGCCGATAAGGTAGGTTATAGTGATCCAGTTTATTTTAATAAATTGTTTAAGAAAATGTGTGGTATGACACCTAAGGATTATAAAAGCGGCTGTAAATTACCGAAAATGCAACGTGAGTTTTAGACTTATATAGGAAGCTATTATTTAGGAGAGCGGAAAGCTCTCTTTTTTTGTGGTTATTTTCGATAAATTAGATAACAAAATTACTATAATGAAAACAAATATAACAAATACAAGACCAGAAAAAGCAATTCAAACCATCGTTTTGCGTTAAAAATAGATTTATAATGAATTTGTAAGCGATATCATCACTTGTTTTCAAAAGTTATCAATGATTTTAGTGTTGATGATTACTCTTTTAAATCGCAAGTGGTGATAAAAGTTATTATTTTTGTTATTAAACTAAATTAGAGTCAAATTGAAGAGAGGGGTCGTAAAAACATGAAAAAAGGCAAAACAATGATGAGTTTGATGGCATTGACACTTATGGCAGGATTGTTTAGCGGTTGTTCTTCAAACAACAACACTAACAATGAAGGCGCTAAAAACACAGGAAGCAATGGATCCTCAACAGAGGCGAGTGCAGCTCCGGCTGATGATGCAGCAGCCAAGGACATTAAAGGGGATATCACGGTTATTACGCAAAGAACGGATATTGTTGATACCGTATTCAAAGAGTATGCGGCTAAGTTCAATGAGAAATATCCTGATGTAAAGGTAAACTTTGAAGCGCTCGCTACTTATGAGGATCAAATTAAAATCCGGATGAGTACTAGTGACTATGGCGACGTGCTCTTGTTGCCAACAAGCATAGCTATTAAAGATATTCCGGATTTCTTCGAACCACTGGGTAAACTCGAAGATATGCAAAAGCAATATACAGGTGTGGAAGAACGTGCAGTAGACGGAATGGCCTACGGAATTCCAATGACAATCAACTTTAACGGTATTATTTACAACAAACAAGTCTTCAAAGATGCTGGAATTGCAGAGGTTCCAAGAACACCTGAACAATTCTTGACTGCTCTGCAATCGATTAAAGACAAAACAAAAGCTGTGCCTCTGTACACAAACTACGCAGCTGGCTGGACATTAACCCAATGGGAATCAGATCTGGCAACTGTTGCCGGCAATCGTGACTATGTCAACATTGGTCAAGTGGCTAGCGATGATAACTATTCTCCAGGTCAACCTCACTATGAACTGTACAAAATTTTGTATGATGCAGCGCAAAAAGGTTTGATTGAAGAAGACCCAACTACAACAGACTGGGAATCTTCCAAAGCTGATCTAGCAAACGGAAAAATCGGTACTATGGTTCTTGGATCTTGGGCGATTGGTCAAATCAAAGGTCTAGCAATGAATCCTGATGATGTTGGCTTTATGCCATTCCCTACGAATGCAGATAAAGTGCTTGTGCCGCTTGCGGGTGATTACAATCTGGGCGTTAGCGTTCACAGTAAAAACAAAGAAGCTGCTAGAGCTTGGGTGGATTGGTTTATCAACGAATCTGGTTACCCAACGACTGAAGGTGGCGGTATGAGCCCGGCGATCGGTGCAGAGCTTCCAGAAATTCTGAAACAATATGAAGGTACAGAGGTAACATTTGATACCCTTGCTCCTGCTAAAGCTGGCGAAGAAGGCTGGTCTGATGAAATCGACAAACAAGCTGAAATCGGTGCTTGGCAGCCAGACTTTAAGAAACGCATTATTGAAGCAGCGATTGGCAACAGAAAAGAATCCTATGACGACATTATGAAAGACCTGAATGACAAGTGGAAGGCCGCTCGCGCGAAAGTCACAGCACAGTAAAAACTATAAGCTTTCTTAATGCTATAGCGGCAGTGAATGTGGGAAGGGATGTGCTAACTGGCATTTCCCCCTTCATATTTAAACTAGACATAACTAAATGAGGATGCTTTTTCTGGAGGTGTATCGGGTGTTAAAGTTTTCAAATTTGAGCTATAAAAATCAACGGATTGCCATCATATTCTTGTTCTCATTAGTGCCGATCGTATTACTACTTACGTTTGCTTATTATCCAGTAATCAGTATGTTTCGGTACAGCTTCACCAGCTGGAATGGACTAAGTAAAAATATGGAGTACGTTGGGCTGGAGAATTATAAGACCATTTTTACGAAACCTGAGTATTTTTCCGTATTTAAGGTCAGCTTGTATTATTTCTTCACCACCTTTATTCAGATGGCGCTTGCTTTGTATTTTGCAACCATTCTGAGCTTTAGTGTTCGTATGAAAAATCTATTCAAAGGGATTTTGTTCTTCCCAACCTTGCTAAACGGTGTAGCGATCGGCTTTATCTTTCTTTTCTTTTTCAAACCAGATGGAACGCTAGACACGATTCTTAATCTGCTCGGACTTAGTGGATTACAGCAGAAGTGGCTTCTCAATCCGAATTTGATTAACTTCTCACTCGCGGGTGCGTCACTGTGGAGATACATGGGGATGAACTTCCTGATCTTCCTTGGGGCTATTTCCTCTATCGGTTCGGATATTTATGAAGCAGCTGAGATTGATGGTGCAAACAGATGGCATCAGTTTATGCATATTATTTTGCCAAGTATTAAACGTATTCTGCAATTGAACTTGATCCTGGCAGTTAGTGGCGCCATTGGTGTATTTGAAATTCCATACGTCATGACAGGCGGATCTAACGGAAGTAGCACATTTGTTATTCAGACGGTCGATGTAGCTTTCAAATATAGCAAAGTTGGATTGGCATCAGCAATGGCCGTAGTTTTGCTGGGTATCGTTATAGTAGTTACTATTTTGCAGCGCGTTCTGATCAAGGAGGAGAAATAAACTATGCATTCTGTAAAATATACCACTGCTAGTATATTCAAATATCTCACCTTGATTTTGGGAGCACTTGCAGCGTTAATACCTATCGTAGTTGTGTTTTTCGCTTCATTAAAAACAGGGCCAGAATACGCATCAACCGGACCGTTAACACTGCCTGAGAATTGGCTGAATTTCTCCAACTACACTAAGGCTTTTGTTGATGGCAAAATGCTTCTTGGTTTTAAAAACACTGTCATTATCGTTGTGATCTCTATCTTGGGTGCGACGCTGACGGGTTCGATGATGGCTTATATTTTATCCCGCTTCAAATTTAAAGGCAGTAAAGTTCTCATCAGTATGTTTCTGATTGCTACCCTGATCCCGGGTGTTACTACTCAAGTGGCGACTTTCCAAATCATCAATCACTTGGGCTTGTTTAATACCAGATGGGCACCCATCGTCATGTACCTCGGTACGGATATTATCGCTGTGTATATTTTTATGCAGTTCTTGGATTCGATCTCCGAATCACTGGATGAATCCGCGATGCTGGACGGGGCTTCTTATTGGACGATTTATTGGAGAATTATTTTGCCACTGCTGAAGCCGGCGATTGTAACAGTAATTATTGTGAAGGGCGTAAATATTTATAACGATTTTTACACTCCTTTCCTATATATGCCGAAAACTGATCTCCAAACGATCTCCACAGCGCTCTTTAAGTTTAAAGGTCCGTACGGATCACAGTGGGAAGTAATATGTGCGGCGATTATGATCGCAATTATTCCTACATTGGTTGTGTTTACCGCGTTGCAAAAGTATATTTACAATGGATTCTCGCAAGGTTCCGTTAAGTAAGCTTAGTAATAGATTTCATAGCAGTACTAGATAAAATAGCAACCTAAAAAGTTGCATACATTTGGAGGGAATACTAATGAGTGAAGTGAAATTGGTAGGAGCGAGTGCAATTAACATCCCGAACATGCCTTGGCAGGATAAGCCTGCCGGCTACGAGAATCCGATTTGGAGACATAATGATAACCCGGTTATCAAAAGAAATCCTGCAAGAGGTGTAGCCCGTATTTTTAATAGTGCGGTTGCTGCGTATGAAGGTAGTTTTATTGGAGTATTTCGTGTGGAAGATAACACAACTCGTCCGCATTTGCGTATGGGACATAGTGTGGACGGTCTAGATTGGAAAATCGATGATGAGCCGATCCAATTTATAGATGAAGAAGGTAAACCTTATCAGCCGCGTTATGCTTACGATCCACGTCTGGTTAAGGTCGAAAATACATTTTATATTATCTGGTGTACAGATTTTTACGGCGCGGCCATCGGCGTTGCCAAAACACAAGATTTCAAAACATTTGTCAGCTTGGAAAATCCATTCCTGCCCTTCAACCGGAACGGCGTTCTCTTCCCTAGAAAAATCAATAACAACTTCGTGATGTTGTCCCGTCCAAGTGACAGTGGTCATACACCATTTGGTGATGTGTTCCTTAGTGAGAGCCCTGACTTCGTATATTGGGGTAAGCATCGTCATGTAATGACCAAGGGTGGTCAAGGCTGGTGGCAAAGTGTGAAAATTGGGGGCGGACCTGCACCGATTGAGACCTCTGAAGGCTGGTTGATGTTCTACCATGGCGTTACTGGAACCTGCAACGGTCTTGTATATAGCATGGGTGCAGTTATTTTGGATATTAATGAGCCTTCAAAGGTGAAATATCGCTCGAAAAATTTTGTGCTAACCCCTGAAGAGTGGTACGAGGAAAGAGGTTTTGTGAATAACGTTCTGTTCCCATGTGCTACTCTGCATGATGCGGAAACCGGCCGTATCGCCATCTATTATGGCGCTGCTGATACTTACGTAGGTGTTGCTTATACAACAGTTGATGAAATCGTCAAGTATGTCATCGACACCCATGAAGAGGTTGGCGATGATGCCGGTCTAGGCAAAATCTAATAGGGTAGATGCTTGGTGGTCGTGTAGCGCTTGAAAGAAGTGAACTGTGCGCTGCGTTTTGATTCTGGGTTCTGCACATTGTGTGTTTTGGGCTTTGGGCTATTCATTGCATTCTTTGCAATAGAAACTCTCGATTTTGTCTGAAAAATAGAATCTATTACACTTTCTGCAATGGATTTCTGAAAAAATCAATTTTATGCTCGTTTCGCTCGATCTGATTGTACAAAGTGCAATAGAACACCGATTGACGCTCATATGGAGTGATTCTATTGCACAAAGTGCAGCCAAAGGGCGACGAGTGAGTGCTATCCCCTTCATGAGACCTCTATACATCTAAGCTAAAGCCGATAGTTGCAGAAAGTGCAACTATCAAGCTCCTGTTATTAGTAGAAGCCAACGGAAAACCCGCATATGCGGGTTTTCCGTTTCCATTGTTTTTAAGTAAAAAAAACTTTAAGGAGGACCTAAATATGGGAAGCGACATGACATTGTCACAATTAAAAAAATATAACGGAAGCAGCCCGAAGCCGGTCGATTTTGACGCGTTTTGGGAGCGGGCTTTACGTGATCTGGACGCCCAACCGCTTGATTATGAACTAGAGCCTGCGGAGTTCGTCAGCGAGCTAGCGGAATGTTATCATCTTTATTTTACCGGCGTTGGCGGAGCAAGAATCCATTGTAAATATGTAAGACCGAAGAAAAGAGGTTCGGAAAAAGGTTCCGGTGTCGTGATGTTTCACGGATATTCCTGTGACAGCGGGGATTGGATGGAGAAGGTGACTTATGCGGCCCATGGGATTAGTGTCCTTGCGATGGATTGCCGGGGACAGGGCGGACTTTCCGAGGATAATCTTACTGTAAAAGGCACAACCATTCGTGGACACATCATCCGCGGCATTGACGATCCTACTCCGGACCACCTGTACTATCGGAATGTGTTTCTGGATACAGCACAGACTGCTCGAATATTGATGTCTATGGAAGAGGTTGATCCAGCACGTGTAGGTGCTTTTGGTTTATCTCAAGGAGGAGCGCTTACTGTAGCTTGTGCAGCATTAGAGCCTCGTGTGAGCATGGCTGTTCCTGTGTACCCGTTTCTTTCGGATTATAGACGGGCTTGGGAGCTTGATATCACTACGTCAGCTTATGAGGAAATTAACTATTACTTCCGCTTTTTTGATCCCCATCATTTACGTGAGGACGAGATTTTTAATAGGTTGGGTTACATCGATATTCAGAATCTCGCGGAGCGAATTCAGGCCAAAGTGTTGTGGGTTACAGGGTTATCCGATGTGATTTGTCCACCTTCAACGCAGTTTGCCGCATACAACAAAATACTAGCGCCCAAAGAGCTTATGGTTTATTATGAGTACGGTCATGAGTATTTGCCATATCTTTCCGATCGGGTGTTACAGATGTTCATGACCTTGTAAACGATAAGCCAGTAGGCAGAACAGACGACAACGGTGGTGAATGATTAGATGAAAGTACAAGAGAAAAAAGGAAAAAGGCGATTCCAGCTGCATCCATCCAAATCCATTGGGGTGCGGCTTTTTCTCATCTTCTTTGTTTCGACGATGGTGCTCGTGCTCTCTCTCGGCTACACTTCCTATTCCGTAGCTGAGCATACGATCGAGACGAATGCGCTGTCAGCCAATCAACAGACAGTCGTTCAAACCGCTGAGAAGTTTGATGTGGAATTGCTACGTTATGAGGATGGTCTAGGAAGAATCTTGTACAACAATGAAATTCAAAATGCACTCAAACAAGGGAATAATCCCACTACGAGTAATGAGGAACGTAAGGTACTGTCTAACCAGATTAGTGCGGAGCTAAATGATTGGCTCACTGCTTCAAACGGTGTGGAGGCCGTATACCTTATTCCGATGAATGAAGGTTTACCAATTTCTTCGGCGGGTACAAAAGATAACGCTTTTATTGAGAGTTTCAGAGAATCCTCATGGTTCAAACAGCTAGAGGAGAAGCCACAGAGTGTATGGATTCCACGTGAATTACAGGGCCAGGAAGGAAATGCGTCAGGTGTTTTCCATTTGGCCAAATCGATTGCCGGTGATTCCAAAAGCTCGGGATACATAGTCGTTAGCGATATCAGAATTAGCGAGTTAGAAAATCAGCTTCGTAAAGTGGACCTTGGAACAAGCTCCTACATGCAATTGCTGACGAATAAGGATGAATTGATTGCCTCCTCCCAGCAAGTGGGGACGGATACATATCTAAATCTGGGAGGTACGCTTCTGGGTGGTCTGCAGAATACAGCAGGCTCATTGCCAACAAAGGATGAGAAGGGGAAATCAATATTAGCTGTATACGGAACACTAGAAACCTCGGGGTGGAGATTACTTGGTGTTGTACCCGCTGAGAACTTGACGAAAGACGCGCTGCGTATTCTCAAGACTACCTATCTTATTGTAGCTATAGCAGCAGTTATCGCCATTCTGATTGGGTACTGGATGGTAAGAATGGTATCTCGTCCGTTGACCAGACTTAAGAATCTGATGTCTGAGGGAGCCGAAGGGAATCTAGGAGTACGTACAAATATCACCTCACGTGATGAAATTGGTCAGTTATCCAGCTCTTTTAACATGATGATGGAACGGATAACAGAGCTGGTTATTCATACTAATGAAACCGCTCGGAAGGTACTGGAAACCGCCGATGAGCTTAGCGGTGTTTCGCGTAAGACAGCTGATGCAGCCATGGATATTGCTGCGGCCACGGAAGAAATTGCCGGTGGTGCAGGCAGTCTGGCCTTGGAAGCTGATCGTGGCAATGAGTTGACAGGGCAAATTTCGGTACAGATGGAATTAGTCAATTCAGCTACTCACGAGATGGATCACACCGCACACAGCATCGGCGAACTTAGTGAGGGAGGCTTCAACAGATTGAAAGAATTACTTAATGAGACGAATAGGACGGGCCTGAAGACGAATCAGCTTGTGATGAAAGTTAACGAGCTGACAGAAACGGCCTCTTCCGTAATGAAGGTTCTTAATGTCCTGCAAAATATTACACAGCAGACGAATATCTTGTCACTAAATGCCACCATTGAAGCAGCAAGAGCAGGTGAGGCCGGGCGAGGATTCATGGTGGTAGCTGATGAAATACGCCAGCTTGCAGATCAATCGAAAGAGTCTATTGCTGTTGTGGCTGAAATAACAGATACCGTTATGAAAGATATGAACGAGACGGTTGTAGTCCTTTCAGAAGTTGCACCACTCTTTAATCAGCAAATGAGCTCCGTGCAGAGCACTAGCGATATCTTTGTATCTGTGCAGGATCAGATGCTGCATTTTATCGCCCGTCTGAATGCTGTAACTGTGTCGATGGACAGCTTGAGTCAATCACAAAAGGTTCTATCCGATTCGATGAGCAACGTAAGCTCTATAGCTGAGGAATCATCAGCTGCATCTCAAGAGGTTGCCTCTCTTAGTGGAGAGCAACAAAGTGTAAGTGATCATTTGGTAGAGCTTTCTTTGAAGCTGGAGGATGCATCCTTGCAGTTAAAGGAGAAATTATCGAAGTTCAGCGTATAGGGTAGACATAACAGAATACTAAATTAATGAACCGCTTCTTCCTTTAGGAGAAGCGGTTCTTTGTTTTGAGCGGTGACCAGCCAGAATATAAATTTTTGCTTCTGATGTTGTGAAGGCAAATTTATGGCGATTCTAATGGATGTAGGTGGGACATAATAGGTATGGAGAGTCTGATCAGGAGGGAAGACATTGCGTAATAACAAACACCGGCGTGTATTCAGCGGTCTTCTTATTTTATCTGCGGCTGTAGCCGTGTTGATCCTTAGGCTGGCGTGGGTTCAACTAATTATGAAGGAACAGACGGTTTCTGGAACAAAATATACACTTGCGAAGATGGCGGAAATTCAAAGTGAGCGGGAGACTGTACTGGACAGCGGCCGGGGGCGGCTGTATGACCGCAAGAATGAGCCCCTTGCCGGGGAAACCATTTGGACGGCGGCATTTTTTCCACAAGAGGAGATGGCCAAGAAACCTGTGACGAAGGTTGTTTACGAAGAAGCTAAACCCATGCAACGACTGGCGGAGATTCTGGGTGTCAGCTATGAACAACTTTTGAATAAGCGTTCTTCGCTTAAAGAACCTTTGCTTTGGCCATCTTCAGTGGGAAAAGGACCTCTCGCGTTGTCCCAGACGCAGGCAGAAGAAGTAAGTGCGCTGGGGATCGACGGAGTAGGTGTGCTTCCTTTCGCACGCAGATATGATGGGAATTCTTCAGGTCGGCAATGGCTAGGCTATTTATCGGAAGCCACCACGAATGCTGGAGCTAAAGCTTCTCCTACGGGTCTTAGAATACCTATGACGGGAACGGATGGTTTAGAGAAGACATTAGAGCCTTTGCTTCAAGGTGTAGGCCACACCGAAGCTTATGTGCAAGTGGACGCACGCGGGAATCGCCTTCCAGATAGCCCCATCCAAGTAAAAGCCCCAGGCAATCCTTACTTCCCTCTGTCTTTATATACAACAATTGATAAGAAGCTTCAGGAGGGAATTGAGGAGCTAGCGCTCAAATCCGGAATGAAGGAAGGTGCGGTAGTGGTGTTAGACACCGGGACGGGAGATATTGAAGCCATGGTATCTTTACCCTTCTATAACCCGGAGAAGATATCACCTCAAGGTGGGGAGTGGAACAATCGGGCACTCCAGGCTGCCGTTCCTGGATCGATCTTCAAAATCGTTACAGCCGCCGCGGCGTTAGAGGCTGGTGTAACCTCTGCTGACGAGCCTTTTTATTGTTCAGGGCAATATGAGAAATATGGATTGTCTTGTCTGACAGGAAAAGGACACGGACCCCTTACGCTGGCGCAAGGATTTGCCGTGTCCTGTAATACTGTATTTGCTGCGCTGGCAGAGCGCTTGAGTGGTGTTCAGCTTCAATCAACTGCACTGGCGCTAGGACTCGGAAGAGATATCAGCTGGCAAGCCGAGAAGACGCTTGGGTTTCCACTTCTAAAACCACTATCCGGAGAGCAAAAGGGGACCATCTTTACTACCCTACTGCCGGATGACAAGGGAGCCAGAGTACAGACTGCAATTGGACAGCGAGATGTACAAGTCACACCCTTACAAGCAGCAAATCTTATTGTAACGCTACTACATGGAGGGGAAGTAAGGGCGCCGAGGATTCTGCAGCGAGTCACATTTGCGAACGGGCAGAAGCTGGAGGAGCTGCCGGGACATCTGTCCCCTTCCTCATCAGGAAGGATTTCTGAGTCTACAGCCCGCCAGTTACTGTCCATGATGCGCAAAGTTGTGACGGAAGGAACCGGAGCCCGTCTACAAAGCACACACTGGCCCGTTGCAGGTAAATCAGGGACGGCACAGACGCTGGTTAAAGGCGTAGCACGTAACAATCAATGGTTTATCGGCTACGGTCCAGTGGATCACCCAAGATATGCTGTATCAGTCGCTGTAGAGAATGTCGCTCCGGATAGTCCGCATCTTGCTATTAAGCTGTTCGGTCAGATATTTGATTTATTATCGTCTTCTACAGAAGCTTGAGGCTCCGGAGGAGTAGCAGTGGCCGTGCTCTTAGATGAAGGGCCATTTGCAGCAAAGGGTGAAACGATAAACTCCTCTTGAGGCAAATAGATCCAGCTCTGAAGATATCCTTGTTGAATTAGTTCTTTGATCAGAATAAGCAGAATCGGCGACAGGATCAGACCGGCCATACCGAAAGCGGATGTGGACAGAATGACGAAGGACAGCATTAGAAAAGCAGATGATACGCCAATCGAATTCCCGGTAATCTTCGGTTCAAGCAGCTGTCTTACAATCAATACAATCGCCAGGAGTACGATTAAACCGATTGCTAATGAGGTATTGCCAACAATGAACAGATAGATGATCCAAGGGACTAAAATCGTCGTTACACCAAGGAGCGGCAAGACGTCGAATACAGCACAGATAAGCGCCATAGTGATCTCGTTACCCGTCCTTAGAATGAATAAGCCAACCAGTACGATAACAAAGGTAATACTGATCAGAATAAGCTGAGCTTTTAAATAAGAGCCGATGGCTTTAAATACATTACCCTGCAAAAAGGCATAAGCAGTTTTAAATGTTTTTGGCATTTTGTCATGGGCAATCTTGCGCCAATCTTTAATTTCCATACTAAGGAAAAAGGCTAAAATAATGGCGATCCCGAAATTGGCCATGAAGGAGGAGAAGGATCCAAGCACACCGACCATATATTTTAGAATAATAATAAGCCATCCAGTAAGGACATTCGTGGCATCTTTAAAGTATCCATTCACTTTGTCGGTAATATCCGGCGGCAAGCTATCGATTTTTTGTTGAAGGTAGGTTGTGGATTCCACGAAATGTTGTTGTACCACATATGTATACTTAGGAAGATTAACTTGAAAATGAAGCGCTTGGATGGTGACCAATAGCCCAGCGCCAAATAACGTACCCAGAAGAACGATTAGGAACAGAAGCACTGAGATCGCCGAAGCGAAGGGTTTGGCAAGCCCCCGACGGTTCAAGAAACGGGCAAGCGGTTCAATAAGCAAAAAGACAAAAAAAGATAGAAATACAGGTGCAGCTAGCTGATACAATTTACTGAAGGCGAACATAACCAGATAGACTGTGAGGACAATTAATCCAATGTCGAAGAACGTGCGCCAATATTTTTTGTATAACGACAGCATAGATATAAACAACTCCCTTTTTAAATTTTTGATATGTCAGGCTGAATACATTGTACATGATTTTACTTGAAAATCGTCTATTTCTTTGATACATGTGTTAAAATAGGGGGTAACGTATTTTTTATCTAACTTCACTTGGCCGTATCACAGGTTCTGCTTGCAGACGTAAGGCGAGCCAAAGTCAACTCTGGAAAAGCGAGGAATTCATATGCAGACTTTGCTGCTCTGGTTATTTTATATCTCATCTTTTTATGCTTTTATCCCGGGTATGATTAGCCGCATTTTTGGTTACCGTGTCTTTCGTAAAGGAACTGGGCGGAATGAGTTCGCGTTGACCTTTGATGATGGACCTGACCCTCGATTTACACCGTTACTCCTGGATTTATTGAAGAAGTATGATGCAAAAGCAACCTTTTTTGTAGTAGGATCTAACGCTGAACGTTACCCGGAGCTTATTCAACGGATACATGAAGAGGGACATCTTATTGGAATTCATAATTATGTTCACAAGACGAACTGGCTTATGCGGCCCGCAACCGTTCGTCGGCAGATTCAGCGCACGAATGATATTATCTATAACATTATAGGTGAGCGTAGTACGTATTACCGTCCACCTTGGGGGATTGTCAATTTGTTCGATATTTCCAAACGTCGTCAAGTTGAAATTGTTCTTTGGTCGGTAATGTTTGGAGATTGGCGTGAGAAGCTTGGTGCGCAGCGGCTCACCGAGAAGATGCTGGCCCGATTGAATCCCGGTGAAGTGATGCTGCTGCATGATAGTGGCACAACGTTAGGTGCCGATCCGGACGCACCCGAGAATATGCTGCTAGCCCTTGAACTGACGCTGCAGGAGGCCCAAAGAAGAGGACTGCGCAGCATTCGAGTGGACGACATGATCAAGATGGCGGAGCAATCACCGATTCGGCGTTTATCCTTTGGTAAACGAGTACTGGTCGGACTCTGGTTGGCTTGGGAGCAAGTATTTCAAGCACTGTTCCAGCTCAAGACGATTAACCCAGTCGATCCATTCATGCATTATCGAATGCGTAAATATCACGGAGAGCCTGTTGAACTCGGTGATGGAACCCTGCTGAGTAAAGGCGATAAAATCATTGAGCTGCATATTGATAACAGGCAATTATTCGAATTAGGTATTCATTCGCGTTCTTCTGCTCAACTTGCGATTCGTATGATCCGCAGAATGGAGAAGGGGTTGCCAATGCTGGCAGAAGTTATTGCCAAAGATGTAAACCTCGCACAAGCCAAAGCACTTTATGGTGTTAGTATGATTAACCGTGGGCCGGAGAAATTCGGCTTTAGTGTACATGATTTGCCGGATGGTATATTCGCACGCTCCACCAAGTTTTACTTAAAGATCCTGTTAAGTGTGATTCATCCAGATGGTGGTGCTAGGCTCAAGGAGCGGAGTGAGGTCCTTGTACCGAAGCTAATCCTGATGCCTGTCTCAGAATTGCTCAAGAAGATGAATCAGCAATTGCCTCATGATGAAAGATCAGTAAGGAAACATAAACCGCAGCAAGAGGAAGCGTTGTCACTTAATGATTCACGCACAGAAGTGGAATTGCCAGGAGCAACAGTAACGAATTGATTCATGATATTATTTAGTCTTATATAATGAACCATAATGTTGATGCCTCACAATCCAGAAATGGATTGGGGCATCTTTCTTGTGTCCAATAAAAAAAGAGCAGTCCGACCATAGATTTTCTAAGGTGGACTGCTCTTGTATGCCAGGAACAACTAAAACTTAGGTTCGCTAATTAAATCTTCAGTACTGCACCGTTACTTGCGTTGGTAACCATTTTGGAATAGCGAGCCAGGTAACCAGTCTTAACTTTAGGCTCAAACTCTTTCCAGCCCGTACGGCGAACCGCCAATACTTCTTCGTCAACCAGTAGTTCAATCTTACGATTGTTGAGGTCAAGTTCAATGATGTCTCCATCTTCAACAAAAGCGATCGGGCCGCCTTCAGCAGCCTCCGGAGAAATGTGACCGATGCTGATTCCGCGGGAAGCCCCCGAGAAACGTCCGTCTGTAATCAGACCAACCTTAGCACCCAGACCCATTCCCACAATTTGAGAAGTAGGAGCTAGCATTTCCGGCATTCCCGGTCCACCCTTTGGACCTTCATAACGGATAACGACTACATGGCCTTCTTTAACCTTACCGTTAGCGATACCTTCGAGTGCGGATTCTTGGGAATCAAAACAGATTGCAGGACCTTTGTGATATCCGCCAACAGAAGCGTCTACTGCACCTACTTTAATGATGGAACCTTCAGGAGCCAGGTTGCCGTAAAGTACGGCGAGACCGCCTCTTTCGGAGTAAGGGTTATCGATCTTATGAATAACAGAAGTATCTTGGATTTCATGTCCGATTACGTTCTCGGCTAATGTTTTGCCGGTAACCGTCATGCAGTCTCCGTACAGAGCACCTGGTTTCTTGAGCAGTTCATTCAAGACGGCACTAACGCCGCCTGCGCGGTCCACATCCTCAATGAAAATATCGGATGCTGGAGCCAGCTTCGCCAAATAAGGAACACGGTTAGCCACTTCGTTAATGCGTTCAAGCGGATAATCGATACCAGCTTCTTGAGCCAGTGCAAGGGTGTGTAGCACCGTATTGGTGGAGCCGCCCATTGCCATATCCAGTGCAAAAGCGTTATCGAGTGATTCTTTAGTTACGATATCTCTTGGTTTAAGGTCTAACTTAATCAATTCCATAAGTTGAGTAGCGGATCTGCGTACAAATTCTCTACGCTCATCAGCTACAGCTAGGATGGTACCATTACCTGGCAATGCCAGTCCAAGTGCCTCTGCCAAACAGTTCATGGAGTTGGCAGTGAACATTCCTGAACAAGATCCACAAGTAGGACAACCGAATTGTTCTAATTCAAGCAACTCAGCATCGTTGATTTTTCCGACTTGGTGAGCACCTACGCCCTCGAATACGGAGGTAAGGGAGAGCTTTTTACCTTTACTATCTACGCCCGCTTTCATTGGACCGCCACTTACGAACATGGTTGGGATGTTGACACGCAGTGCGCCCATCATCATTCCCGGTGTGATTTTATCGCAGTTAGGGATGCAGACCATGCCATCGAACCAATGCGCGGAAACGACAGTTTCCAAAGCGTCAGCGATGATCTCACGGCTTGGTAGAGAATAACGCATGCCGATATGTCCCATTGCGATACCGTCATCTACGCCGATCGTATTGAACTCAAAAGGAACGCCGCCAGCTTCACGAATCGCTTCCTTAACGATCTTACCGAACTCTTGAAGATGCACATGACCTGGAACAATATCAATATAGGAATTGCAGACCGCAATAAACGGCTTTCCGAAATCTTCTTCTTTTACTCCGGCTGCACGCAGGAGACTACGGTGTGGAGCACGGTCAAAGCCCTTTTTAATCATGTCTGAACGCATTTTCTTAGCTGCCATATTGACATTTCCCCCCTAAATAAATTGCAATGAAATATAGTGTCGCATTAACGCAATGAACTCCAAAGACCTGCGTATATACGGTTTATAGAATGAACGGGGACGAGCTTCCTAGAGAAGAAGGGCGAAGCCGATTCTATAAAAAATGCCGCTGTTTTGGTATAAACGGTTCCCGCCTATAAAGAACGGAGAAGTCATTGTTATTAGTGAGTCTATCACAAAGAGCACGTTTTTTCTACCGGACAATGTGAAGTTTCTCTTGAGGAGACCGAGCTTAAATAGTATAAAAAAAACCTATCCGCTAGGGGATAGGCTACTTATAATGAGCGCCGTAAGGCAACACGCTGTAGGGTGATCATCCAGCCAACGGGGGGCTCAACAATAGGGTGCATCAGTCGTTTTACATTTGGTTGGGCTAAGAGAATGGTCAGTAAGACTGCCGAGAGCACCAATAAGACGGCACCTAAGGAATGATTAATATAGGAGTAAAGGCCAGAAACGGCGGCAAAACGAACGATAAATCCGTGAAGTAGAAAGACATACAATGTACGTGATCCCCAGTCAGTCAGCCGGCTGAGCGAGTAAGGAATACACCCCATAAACGCTAGTGCAGCAGTGATTTGCAGCCCATAAACGGCCAGACGATAAATTCCTGCGTACCATTCTTGAAGCCCAAGCTGCATGTAGGTCATACTTCCGTAAAGCCAGCCTATCGGCAATTCTGATCCCCAAGAAGCAAATAGAAGTAATAGAAGGATGGAGACTGCGGCAGCGGTGATTTTAATCCATTTTTGAAAAAAACGGGAAAAGGACTGGAACGAAAAATGATAACCTAATACGAAAAATGGCAGGTATACAAAAGTGCGACTAATGCTGAACCATACGCCATCAAGCTGTAGGTATCCAACGGCAATTCCAGCGGCGACAGCAAAAATGAATTGAGTGGCAGGCGCCCATTTACGCATCCCGATCATAAGTATACGCCAGAAGGCATGACTTGCCAGGAACCATAAGAGCAAATAGGGGGCGAAAAAGGAATGATGAATACCCTGTACCTGATATATGGTGGCGTCTAGCACAGAGTAGAGGCTTTGAAAAATAATGTACTGCAATCCGATTTGCATGATAATGCGACGGCCTTGTGTACCCGTAAGGTGTTTATTGGCAAAAAAGCCCGTAACGAGCACGAAGAGCGGCATATGAAAGCTGAAGATCCACATATATAAGCTATGCAAGCTGCTCATTGATCCTATCAGTGGTTCTATGGCGTTTCCAACGATTACAGTGACAATGAGAACAAAACGTAAATTTAGAAAAAAGGTCTTTCCAGGCGTGTCTAGCGAGTTTTCCCCTACCATGACTTCCCCCCAAAGATGCTTGATGCTTTAATTTTAAAATACAAGATTTTCTTCAATTGAATTGTGAATTAACTCACTATTGAAAGCGTTATCATAAGTGCCGAATGTGGCGATGTGTTGAAGGTTGTTAGAATAGTGGGTTTCTACTATAATTTTCTTATATGCAGTAACATCCAGGAGTGGAGCATGTTGAAGAAAAGAATAACTAAGGGTCGTATTGGTTTAATTGTATTAATCATTCTTGTTGTAGCCGGATTGCTGTTGTTGAAATATTTAACTCCGTATGCACCGGCTGAAGAAGCCGAAACTGCACTGATTTCAAGTGGAGGAGTTACAGTCGAACAGAATGAAAACTGGATTTCGTTCGAACCTCCCATTACTAAGGGGGCCTCAATCATATTTTACCCTGGAGCTCTGGTGAAACCAGAAGCTTACTCCCCGCTTGCAAAGGGTATTGCTGCTGCAGGGCATCCTTTCTACATCGCTAAAATGCCGCTTAATTTAGCAGTAACAAAGGGCGATGCCGCAGAAGAGATTATTCGTGTGCATCCAAAGCAATCTTTTGTTCTAGGTGGACATTCGCTTGGGGGTGTCATGGCGTCACGTTATGCGATCCAGCATGCGGACCAGCTGGAAGGTGTGTTTTTCCTGGCTTCATATCCAGATGAAAAAGGTAGTCTAAGAGAGACTACTTTGTCAGTATTGTCGGTAGTGGGTACTGAAGATCAGGTTATTGACAGAGACAGCTACAACAAAGGACGTTCCTATTTGCCAGATAATACGGTTTATAGTTCAATCGTCGGTGGAAATCACGCTCAGTTTGGAAGTTATGGCCCGCAAAAAGGAGATGGGAAAGCAACCATTTCCGAAGGAGAGCAGCAAAATGAAACAGTGCGTGCCATGCTGGATTGGCTAGGGAATCTCAGGTAGTCTTCGGTCATTCCAACAAAGGGAGGGATATTTATGCCAGTATTACAGATTAACGATGACTTCATTCCCTGTTCAGGAATATTATTCGACAAAGATGGTACGTTATTGGATCTATTAGCCACTTGGGGGAATTGGGCCGAGCTTGTACTGCATGGAATGGAAAATCAGCTTGCGATTATGGGAACCGATTTTATCGTGGATCGGAGTAAAGTGCTAGGTACACAGCATGATGCTGCAGGTAAGTTGATTGGTTATGATCCAGCAGGGCCGCTCACCATGGCTACAGAAGAAGAAAGTTATGGTGTGCTTGCATGGCAGCTGTATGCTGCGGGTGTTCCTTGGAATGAAGCGTTGACCCGCGTTAAGAGTATAGCTAAGGACGCGATGTATGAATTACGCAAACGCCGCACGGCACTGCCTCTAGAAGGGCTTCTTCCTTTTCTGGAACAGTGCACGGCTGCATCACTCAAGCTAGGCGTGGTTACCTCAGACGGTGCAAAGACTACTCAGGAGCATCTGGATTGGCTTGGTATTGCTCATTATTTCCATTCGGTAGTTACAAGAGACAGAGTATTCAACGGAAAACCCGCACCTGAAATGGCTGAATTAGCCTGCCGGGAGCTGGGGCTTTCTCCTGAAGTGACGATTATTATTGGTGACAGTAATGCAGATATGCAGTTGGGTAAGGGTGCAGGCTTACGCCTCGCCGTTGGAATCTCCAACATGGGTGATGGAAAGCACTTGATTGACGCAGATGTGATTATTTCTAGCTTTAATGAGCTACGGATCACCTAATGATCGGCATATTAATGGAAAGGATGTGCTACAACACATGGATCAATTGCAGACACTTGCTTCTTGGATTAAAGACTGTGACAATATCGTTTTTTTCGGAGGGGCAGGTACATCAACAGAGAGTGGGATCCCGGATTTCCGCTCGGCAGCAGGATTATACCAGACTCAGCACAATTCACCTTATCCACCTGAAGTGATGCTGAGCCGAACTTTTTTTATGTCCTCACCGGACATTTTTTTTGATTTTTACCGCAGTAAAATGATTCATCCCGATGCTCGTCCGAATGGCGCGCATCTGCTGCTTGCAGAATTGGAAAGGCAGGGCAAGCTTAAAGCTGTTATTACGCAAAATATTGATGGTCTACACCAGCTGGCGGGCAGCCAAAAGGTACTTGAACTGCATGGTTCCATTCATCGTAACTATTGCATGGACTGTTCACGTTATTACGGGCTGGAGCATCTCCTAGGTACCACTGAGATTGTCCCTCGCTGCCCTGACTGTGGTGGCATTATTAAGCCGGATGTTGTGCTATATGAAGAAGAATTGGACCACTCGGTGCTGGTGAATTCTGTCGAAGTGATAGCAGCTGCAGATATGCTTATGATTGGTGGAACCTCTCTTACGGTCCAACCTGCGGCTAGTCTGGTCACTTATTTCCGGGGCAAACGTACGGTGCTGCTGAATGGCGACCCGACACCTTTTGATGATCAAGCAGATCTTCTGATTACAGATCGGATTGGGAAAGTACTCGGCAGTGTAAAGGATCTGCTTGATTAGAAGGGATATTCTCAGGGCTTATCACTTGCCAGATTATTAATGCGCTCAGTAGTTTAAAGATAAGGTAGTACAGAAGAAGCGCGTAATGAGAGGCAGGGATAAGCAATGGTATATGTAGCAAATGAAGCACGATATGAAGAGGGTTCGGCAGAAGAGCTCTTTGGTAAGGTGCTTCTGCAAACAGAGAATGGTACTTGATGAAGACGTAGGTGAAGGGATGAGATGCATCAGTGGATTTGCATCATGATGAAAACAGGGTGAAAGAGTGGACTGAAGCCAACTCGCAATCTTTAGAATTAAATAGCTCGAAGATTGAGGCTAAGTATATTTGGAACCCTGGAGGGTTTGTAAACCAGTCTTATCGCATAACGGACGGTCAAACCATTCGCCATTTAAAACTCTCGCAAGAACAAAAAGCAACAGGACTTAAACAGTGGGTAAAGATCAGCGGGCATTTGACTAATAATTACAAGGCTCCACGGTTGATTAGGGAGATTGCACAAGAAATAACGCCTGGTTATTCTTATGGTTTAGTATTTGATTTTATCGAAGGTAAACCATTAAGCTCCATCTCCGATCCACTGCCAGTGATTGAGAAGGTTCTGAAGTCCCTTCATCAATTACATGCGGATACAGAGATTAGGATGGCAGTTGCAAGTGAGGCTAAGGACTACAACTATGCCGCCGCATTTACTGACGAATATATCACCCGATTTGAAGAAGATTTACAAATCATTAGAGCGGAAAAGCATTTGCTGGACTTCGTAACGGAGGACACTTTAGATTGGTTCGATACGGAAGTGGAAGCATTGCGAATAATGGTTAATCAGCACCCTTCTTTTCAGAGAAAGGCGACCGACATTGTCCACAATGATATAAATTGGCAGAATGTCTTAGTCGATGATAGTAATGATTTCTGGATTATTGATTGGGATGACTTAACGGTATTTGGAGACGCTGCAATGGATTACTCCGTACTTCTATGGCCGATCTATAAATCAAAGGATTGGGGTTATTGTAGAGACCTGGTTATTGATTTGGCAGGCCATGCAATATTGGAACGGATGGAGTTTTATTTTAGAGCGAAGCTCCTTGATGATGTGATTGATGTTCTGGCTGACTATGTTGATGCCGAGCATGTGCCAGAACTGAAAGAAATGGCTCAGAAAAGGGCGAAAGAGATACATCTTCGTGCTTACCCCGAATATCTGAGTCTATATGCAGATAACCTAAGCTAACTGAAAGGTTAGCTTAACAAAGGGATTCACATATTGGACTTGTCTAATATGTGAATCCCTTTTGCACTGCCTTCTCTTACTGATCTGTTTTCTTTACATGTCTAGTCGTTGTGAGGCGGTAAGCGGTAGGTGACTGAGCACAAAAGCGTTTAAATTGGCGCGAGAAGTATAGGGCGTCAGTGAGTCCAACGGAAGCAGCAACCTGTTCGACAGACAGTTCTGGTCGCTCACGGAGCAGCTGTCTAGACTTCTCAATACGCAGCTTCAGCAAGTATGTTACCGGAGACAAACCGGTTTCTTGCTTAAATACTCGGGATAGATAGGCTCGGTTATAGCCAAGGGTATCACACATTTGTTCAATAGATACTGGATGAGCGTATTGGGAGGCCATGTAGTGGATCATTTGCTTCACCGTACGCTTAACCTGCGATTCAGCTCCGGGAAGACGAGAGAAAGAAGAGAGCAAATCTGCAGCTTCGCCTACAATGAGATAAAGAAAGCCTAGAGAAGTTAGGTGGGCACTTTCTTTGTTTGCTTTGAAGGCTTGCATGATACTGGAAAGAGCACCTGGGATGACGCTATCACCCGTTGTAGTCACCACAGGTTTTTGAGGTGTAAAGCCTGTCTGCAGCACAAGGTCATCAGCCTCACTCCCAGTAAAAGCTGCCCAGCGATAGCACCAGGGCTGATCCTTATCCGAAATATAACTGACCAGCTGTCCTGGATGAATAAGGAAGAAGTCACCTTTTTCCAGTGCGTATTGATGATGTTCAGTACGGAAAATACCTGAGCCAGACTCTATAAAGTGAAATAAATAATAATCGTAAATCTTAGGGCCAGCTTGATGCATAGGAACCGTCTGACTCTGACCAGCAAACAGTACATGGAGATTTTGTTTATCGTAATACACGGGATTAGATCCTACGGAATAAGTATGCTCCATTTGAGACAGCCTTTCTTGTGTTATTGTCATTTTATGGCTTATAGTTTAGGGTGTATCAATTAAGTATGTAATTATTATATTATGTGAAGTCACATTTATCCATACATTACACACATGATTGCATTATCAGAGGATGACTGATTCTATTATAATGAATACATAAAGAACGCTTTACTAATTTCCACTGGCTGAAGCAGCGAAAGGATGGAGTGGCATTAATGAGCACACAGGAACTTAAAAAGAAATTCATCGAAAAGTACGGGGTAAGCGAGCAAGAGGCCCAAGTATTTTATGCTCCAGGCCGTGTCAATCTCATTGGAGAGCACTTGGATTATAACGGTGGATACGTGCTGCCCGCAGCTTTGGAATTCGGTACAACTTTGATTGTGCGTCCACGCAGTGACAGCAAAGTGAATTTTGCATCTACTAATTTTCCTTATGAAGCATCTATTGATTATAGTGAAATTGGCAAGGCCAAAACTGGGGAATGGATCGACTATCCGGTTGGAGTAATGGTTGAATTGGAGAAGAAAAACACTCCGGTATCCAAAGGTTACGATCTACTGTTCCATGGTGATATTCCGAATGGCGCAGGCTTGTCCTCATCGGCTTCTCTTGAAGTCGTGACTGCTTATGCGTTCCTAACTCTCGAAGGCGGCGACACGGATACCGTTGAGATTGCACTATTGTCTCAGCGTGCTGAGAACCAGTACGTAGGTGTGAACTCCGGAATTATGGATCAGTTCGCAGTTGCTAATGGCAAACGAGATCATGCAATCCTCTTAATGTGCGATACGCTTGAATATAATCTGGTACCTTTCATCACGGGTGCTTACAAACTGGTCATCGGCAACAC
The DNA here is from genome assembly GCF_001012825.1 of Paenibacillus etheri. Classification (GTDB taxonomy): domain Bacteria; phylum Bacillota; class Bacilli; order Paenibacillales; family Paenibacillaceae; genus Paenibacillus_AQ; species Paenibacillus_AQ etheri. The sequence continues at coordinate 56,770 of NZ_LCZJ02000033.1, read as the reverse complement.
GAACAAACGCAGAGGACTTGTAGATTCCAAGTACAATGAGCGTCGTCAGCAGTGTGATGAGGCCTTGTCTATTTTGCAAAAAGAAGTTCCTTCGCTAGCTTATCTGGCACAGCTCAATCGTGAACAATTTGAAGCACATCAAGATAAAATCACAGATGAAATTGTTAGACGCCGCGCTCGCCATGTTGTGGAAGAGAATCAACGTGTACTAGAATCCGTTGAGGTCTTAAAGAACAATGATCTGAAGCAGTTTGGACAGTTCATGAATGACTCACATACTTCCTTGCGTGATTTGTATGAAGTTAGCTGTGAAGAGCTAGATATTATGGTTGAAGAAGCACAGCGTATTCCCGGTACACTCGGTTCCCGTATGACTGGCGCAGGTTTCGGTGGCTGTACGGTATCCTTGGTACATGAAGATGATGTAGAACGTTTCATTCGTGAAGTAGGCGAGGCATATACCACAAGATCTGGTTTGGTTGGTGAGTTCTACGTTTGCGGCATCGGTAATGGTGTTCAAGAATTGAAGGGAGTGTAATCAGATGGCAATTTTAGTAACAGGTGGAGCAGGGTATATTGGATCTCATACTGTAGCAGAGCTGTTGGATCGCGGCGAAGAAGTGGTGGTCATCGACAACCTGCTAACAGGACATCGTGAGGCGCTACTGGGTGGCAAGCTGTACGAAGGAGATCTGCGCGATAAGGAGTTACTTGGTAAGCTGTTTGCTGAGAATGAGATTGAGGCAGTCATTCATTTCGCGGCGAGTTCTTTGGTTGGTGAGAGCATGAAGGACCCAGTAAAGTATTATGACAACAACGTATACGGTACACAATGCCTTTTGGAAGCTATGCAAAAAGCCGGCGTGAACAAAATCGTATTCTCGTCCACAGCTGCGACCTACGGTGAACCGGAAAAGGTGCCGATTGAAGAAACAGACCGTACCGAGCCAGCAAACGTATACGGCGAAACTAAGCTGACCATGGAACGCATGATGGCTTGGTTTGATAAAGTACTGGGCATCAAATATGTAGCGCTTCGTTACTTTAATGCTGCAGGTGCACATGCGAGTGGCAAAATCGGTGAAGATCATCGTCCGGAAAGTCACTTGGTTCCGCTGGTATTGCAAACCGCTTTGAAGCAACGGGAGAGCATCGCCGTGTTCGGAGATGACTACCCTACAGAAGACGGTACTTGCGTGCGCGACTACATTCATGTTAGCGATCTGGCTGATGCCCATGTTCGTGCAGTAACTTATCTGCGCAGCGGAAGCAGCAGTAATATTTTCAACTTGGGAAATGGACTTGGCTTCTCGGTGAAACAGGTGATTGAAACAGCGAAGAAGGTTACAGGACTAGAAATCCCTGTAGTTATTCAAGAACGTCGTGCTGGAGATCCAGCAGTTCTGGTAGCTTCCTCCGACAAAGCGCGCTCTATCCTTGGTTGGAACCCTCAGCACGCTGATTTGGAAAATATCATTCAAAGCGCCTGGAACTGGCATTCTGCCAATCCGCAAGGATACGGAGAATAAGGGCTTTAACTCGACATGAGCTTGAGATCCTACTTAAGGAGAATTAAAAATGCACAACGAGAATAAGGTTACGCCTGCTGGCCAGAAAGCACTACATGCGATTGAGCAGCTTGTTCTGTTCGCACTGCGCGAGCAGCTCATTGCACCATCAGATGAAGATTATAGCCGTAATGTGCTGCTAGATCAGTTCGGATTTAGTGAGCCGTTCGTTGGCGAGGTCGATCAAAGTCCACTTACAGGTCCACAGGTTCCACTGGATGCGCTGATTGATTATGGTTTTGAAATCGGATTGATTCCAGAGAATAGCGACACTTACCGTGACTTGCTGGATGCCAAGATTATGGGGCTCCTAATGGCCCGTCCATCAGACGTAAATGCGGAGTTCAATCGTTTAGCTGCTGAAAAAGGCATCTCCGCGGCTACAGATCGCTTTTATAAATTAAGCATAGATTCCAACTATATCCGGATGGACCGGATTTCCAAGAATGTCTACTGGCTGCAAGATTCGCCTTACGGTGACATCGAGATGACAATCAATTTGTCCAAGCCTGAGAAAAGTCCGAAGGAAATTGCTATGGCCCGGTTGCTCCCGCCGCCGGTCTATCCAAAATGTCTGCTGTGCCGTGAGAATGTTGGGTATGCTGGACGGGTTAATCATCCGCCGCGCCAGAACCTGCGTGTCATTCCACTTCAGCTGAATAATGAGAAATGGCTCTTTCAATACTCGCCATATGTTTACTACAACGAGCACTGTATTGTATTCCATCATGATCATGTGCCGATGAAGCTTACCAAGGATACCTTGAAGCGGCTGCTTAGCTTCGTGGAATCTTTCCCGCACTATTTTATTGGCTCAAATGCAGACTTGCCGATTGTTGGCGGATCGATTCTGACACATGACCATTTTCAGGGTGGACGTCACACATTCCCTATTCAGAAAGCACCTAAGGAAGATACCTTCGCGCATGCATCTTATCCGGGTGTAAGCATTAATATCGTAAAATGGCCTATGTCCGTATTACGTTTGAATGGTGAAGATCCTGCGGTATTGCTGGAGTGTGGAAATGCACTTTATGAAGCTTGGAAGGCTTATAGTGATCCTGAGGCAGAAGTGTTAGCGTTCAGCGAAGTTGACGGTGAAGCGCAGCCTCATAATACGGTTACTCCAATCGTTCGCCGGGCGGAAGATGGCAGCTTTGAGATGGATCTTGTGCTGCGTAATAACCGGACTAACGAGCAATATCCTGAAGGGATTTTCCATCCCCATCGGGAGATGCACCATATCAAGAAAGAAAATATTGGCTTGATTGAGGTTATGGGACTCGCAATTCTGCCAGGTCGTCTGAAGGAAGAGCTCGATTCTATTGCGAGCATCCTTGCAGGAGATCAAGCGCTATTAGAAGCGGTGAAGAACGATCCTAGTCAACCACTTGCGCAGCATGCTGCTTGGGTTCAGGAGCTTGTAGAGCGTTTCGGCACGGCATTACAGCATGAAGAAGCCGTCAAGATTGTGCAGAACGAAGTCGGCATCAAGTTTACACATATTCTTGAACACGCGGGTGTCTATAAACGGACTCCGGAAGGGCAAAGCGCTTTCCGTCGTTTCGTGAAGAGCTTCGGCGTGATGTAAGTTTGGAAAGGGGATGTCCTCAAGCCTATGGGCTTAAGAACATCCCCTTTTTTATGTGGCCTGAAGCTACTCCATTTGAATGCAGCTATTTAGAGGTTTATAATACGAGTGAGAAAAACATTATGAAGTAACTAATGGAGGTTTACACATATGCGTAAATTTGAATTTTATAATCCTACCAAGTTGATTTTTGGACAGGGTACGCTGGAAGCTTTGAAGACTGAGGTTCCTAAGTACGGCAAGAATGTATTGTTGATGTACGGTGGCGGAAGTATCAAACGTAGCGGTCTGTACGATAAGGTAATGGCTGAGCTGAGCGCAATAGATGCTGTGGTAACTGAACTCTCAGGCGTAGAGCCGAATCCACGCCTTTCCACCGTACATAAAGGTGTAGATCTGTGTCACGAGCATAATATCGACCTCATCCTCGCTGTAGGCGGCGGTAGCGTGTTGGACTGCGCTAAAGCAGTCGCTGTTGGAGCGAAATATGAAGGTGACATGTGGGACTTTGTAGAACGTAAGGCAGCCGCTCAAGACGCTCTCCCACTTGGTACAGTGCTGACGATGGCAGCTACTGGATCAGAAATGAATAGCGGCTCTGTAATCACAAACGAAGTGACTAAGGAAAAAATGGGCTGGGGCAGCGTTCATGCATTTCCAGCATTCTCGATTCTTGACCCGGAGAACACCTTTACTCTGCCACGTGATCAGACGGTCTACGGCATGGTGGATATCATGTCTCATGTTTTGGAGCATTATTTCCATACCGATGGCAACACACCGGTACAAGACGGCTTCTGTGAGACTTTGCTGCGTACTGTGATCGAAAACGCACCGAAGCTTGTTGAAGATTTGAATAACTACGAGCTGCGTGAGACGATCATGTACTGCGGTACAATGGCACTTAACGGTATGGTTAGCATGGGGTTTGCTGGAGATTGGGCGACTCATAACATCGAGCACGCAGTTTCGGCCGTGTATGATATTCCACATGGTGGAGGACTGGCAATTCTATTCCCGCAATGGATGAAATATAATCTTGATACTGATCCTGCCCGTTTCCGCAAGCTTGCTGTAAATGTGTTTGGTATTGATCCTGCGGGCAAGACCGATAAGGAAATCGGGATGGAAGGAATTGAAGCTCTGCGTAGCTTCTGGGATTCCATAGGTGCGCCTAAGACACTCGCTGATTATGATATTGATGACAGCGAGATCGGTAATATGGCTGATAAGGCGGTTCGTTTCGGACCGTTTGGTAATTTCCGCAAGCTTGACCGTGAAGATGTAGTTGAAATTTACAAAATGGCTCTGTAAATAGATTCTTCAAAGAAGCGATTCTCCAGCTATGGATGAATCGCTTCTTTGCGTGTATGGGTCTAATGTGATTAGCTCCTCATGCTATACATTGCTTTTTTGACAATCCTTTTTCGTTGTCAAAAAAAAAGGGACTCGTGAACATGTTCCGTCTCTAAATGGAACGGATTTGGCTAAATATCCAAAGTTTGTGAAACCAATGACCTACTTTATTCGTTTAAAGTATTATGACAGTCCTGAATGAAGACAGGAGGAAGTGAATATGCAAACGCTGTATTTAGGCTGCTTGGCGCTAGGCGTCATATTTGCCATAGTCAGCGTCCTGGTGGGTGATGTGATCGGAGATGCATTGCATGGAGTCTTTGATTTCGTATCCGTAGATTTTCTGAATCCCACCGTTCTAGCAGGAGGAGTAACCGTGTTTGGCGGAGCGGGTATTCTTCTTACCCGTTACAGCAATCTGGAAGCTGGGGCTATCGCCGCATTGTCCTTGTTGACCGCTGCCTTTCTGGGTGTACTTATGTATCTAGGAGTGGTTAAGCCCATGGACAAAAGTGAAATGTCGAATGGTTTCTCAATGAGTGAATTGCCCGGTAAAATCGGGGAAATCACGGTTCCTGTTCCTGCTATAGGATATGGTGAGGTTATGGTGAAGTTTGGTGCTGGCAATAGTCTACATACGGCAGCAAGCTTTGATCATGAGCTTCTCCCGGCAGGCGTTAAGGTTGTTGTAGTGGAAGTTAGAGATGGCGTTGCAGTGGTATCAGAATTTGAGGAGAGAAAAGGAGAGGATCTTTAATGTTCGGTATTCCTGATTATTTATTAATTCCTGCTGTTGTCGTCGCTGTTCTGTTTGTGCTTGGGATCGCATTTTGGGCACGTTACAAAACGGTAGGACCAGATGAAGGGATGATCGTAACCGGTTCGTTTTTAGGGAGCAATCATATTTCCGACGATGGATCTGGTCGTAAAATAAAAATTGTGCGTGGTGGCGGTGCGTTTATCCTCCCAGTATTTCAGAAGGCTGAATTTATGTCACTCCTTTCTCATAAACTCGATGTGACAACTCCGGAAGTATACACCGAGCAAGGTGTACCAGTAATTGCTGACGGGGTTGCGATTATTAAGGTGGGCAGTTCCACTGAAGACGTGGCAACGGCCGCTGAGCAGTTCATGGGGAAACCGATTGAGGCGCTGAAGAGTGAAGCTCAAGAGGTGCTTGAGGGGCACTTACGTGCAATACTCGGTTCCATGACCGTTGAGGAAGTATACCGTAACCGTGACCGTTTTGCACAAGAGGTCCAAGGTGTGGCGGCACGTGATCTTAAGAAAATGGGTCTGCAGATTGTTTCCTTTACCATCAAGGATGTACGAGACAAACATGGATACCTGGAAGCGTTAGGTAAGCCACGGATTGCTGCAGTGAAGCGGGACGCAGAAATCGCTGAAGCAGAAGCTGTGCGTGATGCGAGAATTCAAAAGGCAAACGCTGAGGAGCAAGGGCAAAAAGCAGAGCTGCTACGGGATACGAATATCGCCGAAGCCTCCAAGGAAAACCAGCTTAAGGTGGCTGCGTTTAAACGGGATCAGGATACAGCGAAAGCGGAAGCCGACCAGGCTTATCATATTCAAGAGGCGCGTGCAAAGCAAACCGTTGTTGAAGAACAGATGAAGGTTGAGCTGGTACGTAAGGAACGCGAAATCGATCTGCAAGCTAAAGAAATTCAGGTTCGTGAGAAGCAGTATGATGCCGAAGTGAAGAAAAAAGCAGAAGCGGATCGTTACGCAGTAGAGCAGGCGGCGGAAGCCGATAAGGCGAAGAGAATGCGTGAGGCTGATGCCTTACAATACAGTATCGAAACGCAGGCCAAAGCAACAGCTGAACAGAAGCGTCTTGAAGGTCAAGCGATGGCGGATGCAGAGCTGGCTAAAGGTACAGCGGATGCCGAAGTTATCCGTTTGCGTGGTCTAGCGGAAGCAGAAGCAAAAGAGAAACTGGCGGAAGCGTTCCAGAAATTCGGCGAAGCAGCGGTGCTCGATATCATCGTCAAAATGCTGCCTGATTTGGCTGGACAAATTGCTAAGCCGCTGGCATCCATTGATAAGCTTACCGTTGTAGATACCGGTAATGGTGAAGGTGCGGCACGTGTCAGCAACTATGTAACTCAGTTGATGTCTACGGCTCCTGAGATGCTGAAGAGCGTCTCTGGGATTGACGTAGAGGCTCTGATCAAAGGGTTGACGAGCAGATCCTCAGGGGCGTCTGGAAGTAAGTCAGTTCCAGCCGCACCCGCAGCTTCCCTTCAACCTCCAGCAGTATCGGGGGGAGTAAGCAAAGCTTCAACTTCTGTGGCTGAGCAACCTGAAGACTAGTTTTAACAATAACTATAGAAGGATTTAACTTAAGGTAAGCTCGGTAATTGCTACCGGGCTTACTCTATTTTATGTCTTAGCTATAGAATAGGAGAGGTGCGCTAGCGTGCAACTGATTTTAGATCATATCCATAAAAGCTTCGATGGTAAACAGGTGATTAAAGGTGCAGATTTCACCTTTGAAAGAGGGAAGATCTACGGACTGCTCGGACGGAATGGAGCAGGTAAAACCACACTTTTTAATTGTCTGAGTGGTGAGACCCAAATGGATAGCGGCGCTGCTTTTATTGGTGAGAAGGATAGTACCCGTCAACTTCGTGACGAGGACATCGGCTATGTGTTTTCTCTACCCATTTTGCCTGAGTTTCTGACAGGGTATGAGTTTGTAAAGTTTTATATGGACATTAACCGTGAGAAGATCGATCCGAATAAAAGCATCGAAGATTATTTTTCCATTATTAAGTTTGAGGAAGAAGATCGACACCGACTGATTAAGGGTTATTCCCACGGGATGAAGAATAAAATTCAAATGCTTTGCTTTATCATTACTCGCCCACCATTGATTTTACTGGATGAGCCTTTAACCTCTTTTGATGTTGTTGTGGCGCTTGAGATTAAGAAGCTACTGCGTGAGATGAAGGAGGATCACATCATTATTTTTTCTACACATATTTTACAATTGGCCGCCGATTTATGCGATGAGTTGGTTATTCTAAATCATGGAACCCTTCAAGAAATTCCACGTGAGACCTTACAAAGCCCGGAGTTTGAGGAGCAGATTATAGCTTTACTTCAGGATGGTAACAATGATTAGTACACTTCGCAGCATCCAGAGGATTAGAGGCTCGTCCGGAGCCAATCGGTTGATTTACTATTTCAAAAAGCTGCCTGTTCTTGGCAAACTTTTAAAAGGGGATATCTACTCTAACATTTTACTAAAACAGGTCTTCGCTGGAATTGTAGTTGTGCTGAAGGTACTGTGGGGATTTTTAAATAAATTCGCTTATTTGGGAATTGTGATCTATTTGCCAATTGTTCTTATACACAAAGAATTACCGCTCGCTGAGCAGTATGCATTGTTCTTACATATCTTTATAATTCTGAGCTTTATAGTGGCTGCAGTTTCGAATGTATTTATATTAGAGCCCAAACGGGACAAATATATATGTGTGAAGCTAATGAGGATTCCGGCTAAACAGTATATGCATGCTACGCTTTTGCTTAAAGGGCTAACGTTCTTTATTTATTTTATACCGGCATTAACCGTGTTTGCGGGAATTTTTGGAGCACCATTGTGGCATGGCGTATGGCTTACACTACTGTTAACGGCCTGGAGAATAGTCACCGAGGCGCTGAATCTTTTGTTTTTTGACAAAAAAGGAATTGTGTTAGTTAAAAAGATGAGCTGGGTATGGTCGGTGATTGGACTAGGTGGCTTACTTGCCTATCTACCCCTTTATCTAGGGAACGCTATTGTAAATGATGCGACCGGATTTAGTGTCCCAGTGAGCCTTGTGATCGTTGTACTTGGAGGCATTACAGCTGTGTATATTGGGAAATATCCTAACTATCGCAGCGCTGTTGATGTCGTTACCAAGATAGATGATCCACTGCTGGACATGAACCGGATGATGAAAGAGGCGAGAGTGGCAGAAGTCCAGACCAAGGAGAAGGACTTTTCGTCGGAAGAACTTAAGGGTAAAGCATTTCAAGGAAAGACGGGTTACGCTTACCTGAATGCTATTTTTTTCTCCAGGCATAAACGCTTGTTGATTCAACCCATCCAGAGACGTTTAACCATCATAGGTGTGCTCTTTATAGTGGGTATCCTAATTATGCTTATTTCGCCGGAGACTTCGTCCAAGTTTACAACCTATCTGCTTGGTGGACTTCCCTTTTTCGTATTCATTATGAACTACACCTCTATAGGTGAGCGAGTGTGCAAAGCGATGTTTTACAATTGTGATCTGAGCTTATTACGCTATGGATTCTATCGTGACCAAGCTGCAATTCTGGACAATTTTAAGATTCGTCTTATTAAATTGAGTGGATTTAATCTTATTCCTGCTTTTGCTATATGTTTAGCATGTACTCTGCTGTTTCTGCTCTCTGGTGCAGATTGGGGTTTGATGGATGCGGTGATTTTTTGGGTAACGATTCTTTGTCTTTCCTTGTTCTTCTCGGTGCACCACTTGTTCATGTATTATATATTCCAACCTTACAGCACAGAGCTTAATATGAAGAATCCATTCTTTTTTATCGTCAACAGCATTGTAATAGGACTAAGCGTGGCTTGTATCGGATTCCCAAAAGCATCGTCAATTTTTACACTAGTTGTGCTGACGGGAACAATTGCTTATATGGTTATTGCAGTGACCTTGGTATACAAGTTCTCCAGCCGAACCTTTCGGGTAAAATAGAACGCAGCGTGTTCTTCTAATATCGGAATGTTGATGATATGATGGTAATGAGAGTTTTTTAATCGTACCGTTTCATGTTGCATTTGCTGCTTGGAAGTCAGGTGTTTAGAGATAAAAGAGGTGGCAAATATGAGTAGCATAACTGTAGCAAAGGTGTTAAATAACAACGTTATCATTGCGGACCATCCCCAATATTCGGAGGTTGTTGTGATTGGCAAAGGGATAGGGTTTAATCGGAAACTACATGATCAGATTAATCTATCCTCTGTGGAAAAGATGTTTATTCTCCGCAGCCAGGAAGAGCAAGAACAATATAAACAGCTTCTTCCCCAAGTCGAAGAGAAGTTGATTGAGATTGTACATGAAATTTTGTTATATATTATGCATAGCAGTAGTCAACCACTTAATGAGCATGTTCATATTGCACTCACTGATCATATCTCATTTGCTATACGGCGTTATGAACAAGATATCCCTATTCATAATCCGTTTCTGTATGAGACTAAGGAAATTTATCCTGAAGAGTATAAGATGGCAGAGTATGCAATTGAGCGGATTAATGAAGGCATGGGTGTGGAATTGCCTGTAGATGAGGTGGGTTTTGTGGCACTTCATATCGTTAGCGCGCTGAGTAATAGACAAATTTCCGAGGTCAGACAGCATTCTCTTTTGATTGGGGATTTGATCGGAATCGTAGAGAATAACCTCGAATATCGAATTCCTCGTGATTCACTTGATTATTCGCGGTTGGTGACTCATTTACGATTTGTTCTAGAAAGACTGCGCCGTGGAGAATCGGTAAGGGAGACTTCTACGTTGGATGGTCTTATGAAACGAGAGTATCCCGAAATGTATACCTTGGCTTGGCAATTAACTAAGGTTATCGAGAACAGAGTGCGAATTCCTGTGTATCCAGCAGAGGTCAGCTATTTGACAGTTCACCTGCAACGTCTTGCTCAGAAGAAAGAGGATGAATTGGATATGGAGACGAAGCGAGAAATATAAGGATAAAGTAAAATGTGAAACTAATACTTTCTAATATTTCAAAAAAAGCTTGTCACTTCAAAAAAACGGTGCTACAATATCCGTGTCCTAATTAAAACAGAATACCAAGCGTGTAACTGATTCGATCAGGCATGAGTGATTTACAGTATTTTGGTTGCTAGTCCCCATCTTGGGGTAATCTAACCTTAGCGTTAGATAACAACCTTTATGCTGTGTTGCTCATGCCTTTTTTGGCATCTGTTTTACTGAAAATGTGAATAATGAAAGGAAGTGACCATAATGTTCAAAAAGCTGTTCGGCGTTTTACAAAGAGTCGGTAAAGCGCTAATGCTCCCAGTAGCCATACTGCCAGCAGCCGGTCTGCTCCTTGGAATAGGAAACATGCTGGTAAACCCCGATTTTCTACAATACGTTCCGGCACTGGAGAACGATGTAGTTCAGGCAATTGCGAACGTATTGATGAACTCAGGGCAAATTGTATTTGACAATCTATCCTTACTATTTGCCGTGGGTGTTGCCATCGGTTTATCCGGTGGTGAGGGTGTTGCTGGTCTAGCCGCTATTATTGGTTTCCTCGTAATGAATGTTACGATGGGTACTGTAATTGGCGTCAATGATTATGTCCTGAGCCAAGGCGATTTTTCCTATGCTAGCGTCTTAGGAATTCCAACACTGCAAACGGGGGTATTTGGAGGTATACTCGTCGGTATATTGGCATCGTCCATGTACAAACGATTCTTCAAAATTGAACTTCCATCCTACCTGGGTTTCTTCGCAGGTAAACGTTTCGTTCCGATCATGACAGCGGTAACGTCTTTGATTCTTGGTTTGGCATTGACCTTAGTTTGGCCGCCAATTCAGCACGGTCTGAACTATGTATCACAAAGTATGATTGATACGAATAAAACGCTCGCTGCGTTTATCTTCGGAACAATCGAGCGCTCGCTGATTCCTTTTGGTCTGCATCACATCTTCTATTCTCCGTTCTGGTATGAATTTGGTACCTATGTTGATAAAGCCGGAGAATTGGTTCGTGGTGACCAACGGATCTTCATGCAGCAGCTTCGTGATGGCGTAGAATTCACAGCAGGAACATTTACAACAGGTAAGTATCCTTTCATGATGTTTGGTCTTCCAGCAGCTGCTTTGGCCATCTATCATGAAGCTAAACCTCACAATAAAAAACTTGTCGGAGGTTTGATGCTTTCCGCAGCATTGACTTCATTCCTGACAGGGATTACTGAGCCGCTCGAATTCTCGTTCTTGTTCGTGGCTCCATTGCTGTTCGCGGTACATGCTGTATTTGCTGGTTTGTCCTTTATGACCATGCACATCCTTAATGTCAAGATTGGTATGACTTTCTCGGGAGGCTTTATTGATTACGTGCTCTTTGGTATTATCCCGAACCGTACGGCTTGGTGGCTTGTAATTCCAGTAGGTCTTGCTCTTGCCGTAATTTACTACTTCGGATTCCGCTTTGTTATTCGGAAGTTTAATCTGATGACTCCGGGTCGTGAGGAAGATACAGATGAAGTTGAAGATACTGACACAGAAGCAGTTTCTAAGACGGGTGATGATTTACCACGAAACATCTTGTCTGCGTTGGGTGGTAAAGAGAACATCGCTCATCTGGATGCTTGTATTACCCGCCTTCGTGTGGAGGTTAAAGATAAATCTGGCGTGGATAAGACTCGTCTGAAGAAGTTAGGTGCATCAGGTGTACTCGAGGTGGGTAATAACATTCAAGCGATCTTCGGCACACGTTCCGATACCATAAAATCGCAGATTCAAGATGTAATTAGCGGGAAGACACCTGCACCAACGCCGGTTGCGGTTACGCCACAGCCTGAAGAAGAACAGCAGGCAGGTGAAGCAGGTGAAGCGATTATCAAAGAAGATATCGTCTCTCCGATAAATGGTGAATTAGTGGATATCACTGAGGTTCCAGATGCAGTATTCTCCCAAAAAATGACGGGTGATGGTTTTGCATTCCTATCCGATGATGGGAAGATTGCTTCGCCGGTCTACGGTAAAGTGTTCAATGTGTTCCCGAGTAAGCATGCGATCGGCATTATGTCCGATGGAGGCAAGGAAGTGCTCGTTCATATAGGGGTTAATACAGTTAAGCTTAAAGGTCAAGGCTTTACAGTTCTAGTTGAAGAGGGCGACCTTGTAGCTGCTGGACAGCCGATCATGGAAGTGGATTTAGAATATGTAAAAGCACATGCACCATCTGTAATGTCTCCTGTTATTTTCTCTAATTTGCCAGAAGGCTCTTCCGTAACCTTGAAGAAGCCAGGCAAGGTATCTATTGGGGATAAGGATATTATTACCATTCAGTAAAAGTGCAAGGGCGGCGCTTCCTTTATACATTAAAGGGAGCGAAGCCTTCACTATAAATTTAAAAATATTCTATTTAAAGAAAGCGAGTTGGATAATATTATGCAAAACACATTCAGAATTATTGATGAAGATGGAATTCACGCACGTCCGGCAACTGCCTTGGTAAATACAGCTACGAAATTCAAAGGTACAGAAGCTTATGCAGAAGCAAAAGGCAAAAAAGTTACATTGAAATCTATCCTTGGCGTATTGTCATTGGGTCTTGAAGCTGGGGACACTTTGTCTTTGATTACTGAAGGTAGCGAGGAAGCTGAAGCTCTGAACGCACTAACTGAAGTAATGATTAAAGAAGGGCTAGGGGAAATCCATGAGTAAAATTTCAGGAATCGCGGCTTCAGCAGGGATTGCAGTAGCCCGTGCTTTTATCCTGAAACATCCGGATTATACAATTACGAAGACTACTATCAGTGATCCTGAAGCAGAAGTCGCTAAGTTGAATGACGCGCTTGCTAAATCAAGTGCTGAACTGCAAATCATTAAAGAGCGTACTTTAGCAGAACTAGGAGAGAAGAAAGCAGAGATTTTTGCATCCCATCTGCTGATTCTTGAGGATCCTGAGCTGATTAATCCCGTAATTGATAAAATTCGTCAGGAATCGGTTAACGCGGACTATGCACTTAACGAAGTAGCTACACAATTCATTGAAATGTTCGAAAACATGAAGAGTGCTTACTTACAGGAACGTGCTGCTGACATGCGTGATGTGACCAAACGCCTGCTGAACCACTTGCTGGGTATTCATTATGTTAGTCCTGCAGAAATCAGTGAAGAGGTTATCGTTATCGCTGAGGACTTGACGCCTTCTGACACAGCACAGCTAAACCGTAAGTATGTTAAAGGCTTCACAACAAACATTGGTGGACGTACGTCCCACTCAGCGATTATGGCACGCTCTTTGGAAATTCCAGCGGTTGTTGGAACTAAGAATGTCATGTCAGAAGTGAATTCTGGGGATCTAGTGATTGTCGATGGTCTGAACGGAGACGTTCTTATTAATCCTAGTGAAGCAGAAGTGGCAGAGTACGTTCGCAAGCAGGAAGCTTACGACTTGCAAATTGCAGAGTGGAAGAAACTTCGTGATAAACCAACGATTTCTGCAGATGGTAAGCATGTGGAGCTAGCTGCTAATATCGGTACACCAAACGATGTTAATGGTGTGATTGAGAATGGTGGCGAAGGTGTTGGCTTGTATCGTACTGAGTTCTTATACATGGGCCGCGACAAGCTGCCTTCTGAAGAAATTCAATATAACGCCTATCGTACTGTGCTTGAGAATATGAAAGGCAAACCGGTAGTCGTACGTACACTTGATATCGGTGGCGACAAAGAACTTCCTTATCTGGATCTTCCAAAGGAAATGAATCCTTTCTTAGGATTCCGTGCGATTCGTCTTTGTCTGGATCGCCAGGATATTTTCCGCACGCAACTGCGTGCTTTACTAAGAGCAAGTGTTCATGGGGATCTTCGCATTATGTTTCCTATGATCGCCACACTTGGTGAATTCCGTTCAGCCCGTGATCTTCTACTTGAAGAGAAAGCGAAGCTTCGTGAAGAAGGCAAGGAAGTATCTGACAACATTCAGCTCGGCATAATGGTTGAGATTCCATCCACTGCTGTACTGGCTGACCAGTTTGCAAAAGAAGTTGATTTCTTCAGTATTGGTACGAATGATCTTATCCAATATACAATGGCTGCTGACCGTATGAATGAACGGGTGTCTTACCTGTATCAGCCTTACAATCCGGCCATCCTTCGTTTGGTCAAGAATGTAATTGATGCAGCACACGCAGAAGGTAAATGGACAGGAATGTGCGGTGAAATGGCTGGAGACGCAACAGCGATTCCACTCTTACTAGGTCTTGGGCTTGATGAATTCAGTATGAGTGCAACATCAATTCTGCCAGCACGTAGTCAAATTTCTAAATTGTCGGCTGCCGACATGAAGGAACTGGCTGCAAAAGCACTGCAACTGGGCACTGCTGAAGAAGTAGCTGCACTTGTTCAAAGCATCACTAATTGATTATTTCCATATGCATTACTCCGTTTAAGCGTTTTATAACGTTCCAACTACTATTACCGACTTCCGATGTTTGGAGGTCGGTTTTTTTGTGTTTATATCGATTATTTTATTTCGTACATTGGCTTATGTACATACGTGAGCGTTATACTCCGTTTAAAATAACTAAATTCACTTTTTATTTGCTTTATTGCGCAGATGTCTATGCCGATAGTAATAGTGATGAGCATAAAGTCGGTAAGAAACCCAAACCTGTAAGTATGTCTTACATATAATAGTATAGAAAGTTTATACTCCTTTATCGACTTGCAGAGCTGTGCAAGTATTAATATGATCGTATTTGGAAATATTTGGACTTATAAGCATCCCTATAAGTTAAGCAGGGAGCCATAGGATGGTGTTAACTCATGAATAAAAATGTTATAAATACAGAATTAATGTTGGAGATCTATGAAGGCAAAGACCTGGGCTTGACGTATTCGGTGGAGTACAGTGTATTTAAAGTCTGGGTACCTACTGCTTTTGCTGTATCTCTAGTGTTGTACGATACGGATGGAAATCAACTTAACATTGGATTTGATTCGAGTTCTACAGATAGTGGGCGTATTATATATATGCAGCGTCAGGACGGTGGAGTCTGGCAGACTAAGTTGTCAGGTGATTTAAAAGGGAAATATTATATGTACCGTGTTGTATATGCTGATGGAAATGTGTCGGAAGCAGTAGATCCCTATGCAACAGCCGTATCGGCAAATGGTTCAAGAACAGCAATCGTTGATTTGGGGGAGACCAATCCTGAGCGTTGGGAGCAGGACGTTGCTCCTCCACTGCAGCATCCTGCTGACGCGGTTATTTACGAGCTGCATGTGCGTGACTTCTCCTCACATGAGAGCTCCGGCATGTACTATAAGGGTAAATTCAAAGCATTTACCGAATGTGGATTAAGGGATTCGGAAGGAAATGCAATAGGTATTGATCATCTGGTTGAATTGGGTATCACCCATGTACATCTGATGCCTGTGTTCGATTTCCAGACCGTAGATGAGTTAAGTGTAATGAAGCGGGGTTCTTCAATAGAACATACCGACTACAATTGGGGTTATGATCCTCAGCATTATAACGTACCAGAAGGATCATATAGCACCGATCCTACCGATCCAGAGCTGCGAATTCGCGAATTTAAAGAAATGGTTCAGGCTTTGCATAGTCGTGGAATTTCGGTGATCATGGATGTGGTTTACAATCATACGTACGCTGTGGAAAAGGGGCCCTTCGAGCCGCTTGTGCCAGATTACTTCTATCGCCGTGACTACTTGGGACGTTTATCTAATGGCTCGGGAGTTGGTAACGAGCTAGCGACAGAGCGTCCGATGGTACGCAAATATATTAAGGATTCGTTGTTTTACTGGGCTAAGGAGTATCATATTGATGGCTTCAGATTTGATCTTATGGGTCTGATGGACAGTGTGACCATGCGTGAAATAACGGAAGAGCTTCGACTTGAAGTGAATCCTAATTTGCTGTTATATGGAGAACCTTGGACAGGAGGAGATTCTCCGCTAGCAACAAAGACGTTAAAAGGTGTGCAGCGGGGGAAAGGATATGCCGTCTTCAACGATAACTTTCGTTCGGCAATCAAAGGAGATAGTGATGGATGGGGAAGGGGCTTCATTACAGGAGAATACGGCAAAGAAGGGGCTATTGCTTCCGGAATCAAAGGAGCTATCCACGAATTTACGGACTCCCCTGTGGAATCTGTGAACTATGTAACCGCCCATGACAATTTGAATTTGTGGGATAAGGTGCTTACCGTTCAAGGGGGATTTCAGGATGCCGTTTCACGGGCTAATCCATACCTGAATGTAGATCTTGGGAATATTCTTAGCAATGAAACCGTACGCCGTTCCTTGCTTGCTAACGGAATCATCCTGACATCACAAGGTATTCCATTTCTGCACGCTGGTGATGAGCTATTGCGTAGTAAATTTGGAGATCATAATAGCTATCGTAGCGGTGATATGATTAACGCGATCCGCTGGAATATGAAGAGTGTGTTTAAGCCTGTATTTCAATATTATAAAGGCTTGATCGAACTGCGGCGTACACATCCAGCATTTCGTCTACATGGTCGGCAGGAAATTGAGCGTTCGCTGGAATTTCTGCGCTGTGATGGTGGTATAGTGTCGTACCTGCTTAGTAATCATGCAGGTGGCGACCTTTGGAACAATATAATAGTCATTTTTAATGCCAATAATGATCGAGTAAGGTTGTCTCTTCCTGAAGCTAATAATGGTTGGAACGTGGTAGTGGATCATACCCGAGCGGGGACAGAAGCATTCCGAAAGACTGCAGATAGTGAGGTAGAAATTGAAGGCTTGTCGATGATGGTGCTCTATGATGAATGTGGTGAACCAGCACCACGGTCCAAGATTATCGAAGTACACTATGAACGGCCAGATGGAAATTATCAGGGCTGGAATCTTTGGGTTTGGGATACAGGAATTCAGGATGGACAATGCGACTTTCGGTATATGGAGGATGGGCGTGCAGTTGCACGAATTGAGGTGTTGCCAGATACCGATTCTATCGGGTATATATTACGACTTAATGACTGGGAAGAGAAAGATGGGGATGGCGATCGCTTCATTGATTGTTCCAAAGATGACAAGCTTATCAAGGTCATGGTTATAGATCGTGATCAGGAGAATGATGGAATCTCAGATGATCATCTACAGTTAACCAGTTAAAAGAATAAAAGGGAGCTGCTTCAGGGTTTAGTTACCCCGGACCAGCTCTTTTTGTTGTTCTTATGGGTTCCCGATGGTCAGATTGGATAATCCTACATCCAAAAGCTCGTAGTAGAGATTAGCTTCATTTCCTCCATGGTCTTTGGAAAGATACATAGCGAGATCGGCGGCACGCAGAAGTTCATTAATACTGCTTCCGTGTTCAGGAAATAGAGCTACGCCAATACTTGCGGAGGTGTGGAAGCTAGATCCATTGTCAATAGACCAAGATTTGTTGAATAGCTTAAGCAACCGCTGCAGCATTTCATCTAACATTTCTGGAGAGGTGAATCGGTGCAGTACCACCGCAAATTCATCACCGCCTATCCGAAACGCCTGACCTACACCTTTGACCGTTTGCAAAAGCTCGCGAGAGAGCAGCTGGAGAAATTCGTCTCCAGCCAGATGTCCTAAGGTATCGTTTAGCTGTTTGAATCTGTCACAATCCAGCAGTGCGAGTGCAATATTCTTTCTCCGTTCTTCCGGTTGGTTAATGAGATTCTCCATGTACATTTTGAAATGAGCCCGGTTGGGGATCGCGGTTAAGTGATCATAGAAGGCTAACTTATGTAATCGTTCTTCGTATTGCTTCCGTTGTGTAATTTCACGGGACACTAACATAAATTGCGCTGGGAAATTACTACTTCCTCGAACAGGTGAGACCTTCGTTTCCAGCCATACCCATTGCCCTTCAGATCCCCGCATTCGTAGCTCTGAGATACGAGGGGTTCCTTGTACGACACTCTTTAGTTTAGCCCAAGCAATCTCCGGTTCGCGAATGTAGTTGGATAGAGGGTCACCCTTTTTAGGAACATAGCCGAGAACACTTGAATGTGAAGGGGAGCTATACAGGATCAACCCGTTAGGATCAGTCAATATAATAAAGTCAGACATAGTTTCACCAATTAGCTGATAGAGTGTTTTTTCCTCCAGCATTTCATTCTTGAGCCAAATGATTTTTCGTCCAAGATAAATAATAACTAGAAGCAGTATAAAGAAGACCAGTGAGTATAGCGCGAAGAGCGCGTTCTTTTTATCTTGGAACCCATCTGTTACTTGCAAGGCGTATTTGTCTATCAGGACTTCTGATTGATCTAGATGAGTTCTAACTTCATTTAACTGCATGTTCAGGTTTACAGCATAATAAGAATCGGGGTCCCATCCAATCTGCATCCGTTCAGCTATCAATGAATCCCCTGTGCTCTTCCATATGACTAAGGACGTTTCGAAGGCATGGAGCTTGTTCTCTAATTCAGTAAGTATATTATTTGCTTGCTTCATACCGCTGTAGGGTTTGTTGATAGATTTGATGTCTGAACCCGCTAGACTTACCCGTTCTTCTGCTTGTTGATTATTGACCTTAAATTCCTGAATGAACTGATCACGTTCAGCTTCAGTGAGGTTCGAGCTCATTGAGGAGTGCAGAGCGATTGCGCCCTGATATAAATCACGATCAGCACTCAATATGAGCTCAGAGTTCTCAAATACATCTTCATATAAAGAATCTGAGATTCTGTTAATGGTCTGATTTAGATAGAGTAAAGAAGCTACACTAATCCCAGTCAGCAGAATGGAGATCGCAGCAAAAATAAAGATTAGTTTGCGTGTTACTTTGATATCGAATAATCCAGCCACGGTCATCTTCTCCCCGCATAAGATGATTAAAAAATCTTATTGCTGCTAACGTATAACCTGCGGAACATCCATTTGTGGCAGGTGTGTTATTTTGTTAGGTAAAGTTGTTGAGAGTGATTAAGTGAAAAAGAGGTGTTCTAACATAGTGGGAAATGAGGCTTGGGAAAGATAAATTGTGTGTGGATCGCAGTTTGTCGTACAACAAGTATATAGGACGTCCTACTTATAGAGCAATTGCTTCCTCAAATAAATCTCAATAATAAGAATTTAAATGATTATGGTATGGGCCTATTGCCTTATCTATATTCAAATCCATAAATCCTATTACCCAACGCCTTCGTAAATGATACCCAGCTCAACCCCTAAAATATGCGTTCTGTTATGTTAAAAAAGCTGCCCCAGTCATAATAATGACTTTGACAGCTGACTTTGAATTAACTATTCGTTACGTAGTGCATGAATGGGGCGAAGTCGTGCGGTTTTATTCGCAGGCATCATTCCGAAAATCACGCCGATAAGTAAGGAGAAAACAAAAGAATATACCGGCAATGCCAGCAAGTGCCATCGAAAGCCATAGGCGGTGACGATTACATCACCAAGCCGTTCAGTCCGAAGGAAGTGGCTTACCGGATTAAAGCCCGTTTGAGTTAGACGAACAAAAATTTGAACTGATGAAAAACAGCGAAATCATCGAGCTCAAACCGAGAGAGCTTGGCCACATTAGCTATTTGCTGAAACACCCGAACCGAATTATAAGCAAGGAAAGCCTGTACGATCAAGTGTGGGGGGAGGAATCCTTCGGTTATGACAACACGGTCATCGTTCATATTCGGCGGCTGAGGGAAACAGAAAAGGCTGGACCGGATGAAAGAAGATTGGATCGCGAACATTTCGCATGATATCAAAAATTTGATTTCCTCCCAATATGATAAGTTCTTAGTCTGAGAAGGAGCTTCTGAGAGAATGAGTAATACTTCCAAGTAATGGAGATTATCAAAGCTCCTCTGAACGTTAGCTGAAAAAAAAGTCCCCAAAACAGCTCTAAACCTTAAAGCCAGATAAAAATTGCCCTAATTATGCTTGAACTTGTCAAAACGACAGATTTTGCATATAATAAATAGACATATCTCTTGCATAAAAGAGATACCTGACAATTAGATTGAATTGTGAAATGCAGTGATGGAGAAGAGTACACAGTGCCTGACTTACAGGGAGGAGACGCCGGTGATTGAGAGCGTTTCTAGGAAACAGAGCTGTCGAAGTTCACTCCGGAGCAGTTCCTTGAATTCCTTAAGATTGCCTTGTAAGGAAGCGTAGGGGAAACCGGTCGCAGACCGTTATTTCTGTATAAAGTGAGATAGGTATCTGTCCAGCCAAAAGAGGGAATGAAGCTCTTATGGGGAACAGATCAGCTTGTCTAACAAGGGTGGTACCACGGTCTTTTCGTCCCTTACCGGGAGGAAAGGCCTTTTTTTGTTGAACTAGATAATGATTGAAGGGGGCTGTACACGGCCATGAAAGAGAAGTTGGAAGCATTGAAGGTTGAGGCGCTGGCTAAGTTGCAGGAGGTTATGGATCCACAGGTTCTGAATGACTTAAGAGTGAAATATCTCGGTAAAAAAGGCGAGCTTACAGAAGTTCTACGTGGTATGGGAGGACTTAGTGCTGAGGAGCGTCCGGTTATCGGGCAAGTAGCGAATCAGGTGCGTAGTGCCATTGAGGAGATTATTGGAGCGAAGCAAGAGGCTTTTCAACAGCAAGAGACTCAGCAGCGCCTGCAGGCTGAAAAAGTAGACGTAACCCTACCAGGTCGCCGCTTGCAGCAAGGTGGTATTCACCCACTTAGTAGAGTGGTTCAGGAAATTGAGGATATTTTCATTGGCATGGGTTATCGTGTGGCTGAAGGTCCGGAAGTGGAGACCGATTATTATAACTTTGAAGCCCTAAATCTGCCTAAAAATCACCCGGCACGCGATATGCAGGATTCCTTCTATTTGACAGATGACCTGCTTATGCGCACTCAAACGTCTCCGGTACAGATTCGTACCATGCAGGCTATGAACGGTGAAGTTCCAGTTAAAATCATTTGCCCTGGTAAAGTATTCCGCCGCGATGATGACGATGCAACGCATTCCTTCCAGTTCCATCAAATCGAAGGTTTGGTTATTGGAAGCAATATTCGGATGAGTGATCTGAAAGGCACCCTGCAACAATTCGTACAAGAGATGTTCGGCCCGAATACAGACATTCGTCTTCGTCCGAGCTTCTTCCCATTCACCGAGCCAAGCGTTGAAGTGGACGTAAGCTGCTTCAAATGTGGCGGCGATGGATGCAGACTGTGCAAGCAAAGCGGATGGTTAGAGATTCTTGGTGCCGGCATGGTGCATCCAAATGTTCTGAAAATGGGTGGCTATGATCCTGCTAAGTATAGCGGCTTCGCATTCGGAATGGGTGTTGAGCGGATTGCTATGCTTAAATACGGCATCGATGACATCCGTCATTTTTATAACAACGATATGAGTTTTGTAAAGCAGTTCAAGGGCGTTTAGATTTTTGGTGGGCGAGCTGGCTTGCGGGTTAGGAGATGAAGCAATTGGGTTGTCGATCTTGCTTAATAAAAGACTATTTATAGAAGGAACGGAGAAAAGTTTTGGAACTGTAGAAGCGTTAGCGTTCGCCTTTATCCTCGGATTTCTACCGCGAGAAGCGGTTTAAATCAGGAAATCTGAGGATAACAGCGATCGGAAGTCCAATATTTTTCGTAGTGACTGCTCTAAATAGGACGGGTATGAAGCTTTGATCGAGTAATCCTAAATTGTACTACTCCCACAGGAAGCAGATCGAACGGCAAGTAGATAAATACATCTGAAACATAAAGGAAGTGAGCGGACATGAAAGTATCAACCGGATGGTTGGCTGATTATAC
The DNA here is from genome assembly GCF_001012825.1 of Paenibacillus etheri. Taxonomy (GTDB): domain Bacteria; phylum Bacillota; class Bacilli; order Paenibacillales; family Paenibacillaceae; genus Paenibacillus_AQ; species Paenibacillus_AQ etheri. The sequence goes on along the minus strand of NZ_LCZJ02000033.1, from coordinate 34,732 downwards.
ATCGATTGAAGGAGTAACCGCTGAAAAGCTAGCGGAGAAGATTACCGCTGCCGGCATTGAAATTGACGGAGTAGAGCGCCGCAATAAAGGGATTTCCGGCATCGTAACCGGCTATGTGAAATCGAAAGAAAAACACCCTGATGCGGATAAGCTGAACGTATGTATCGTGGATGCCGGTCAAGGTGAAGATCTGCAAATCGTATGTGGCGCAAAAAATGTGGCTGCGGGACAAACCGTTCCTGTAGCTCTTGTTGGTGCTAAGCTGCCAGGGCTGGACATCAAAAAAGCGAAGCTGCGCGGGGTATTATCGCAAGGGATGATCTGCTCGGCAAAAGAATTAGGACTCAATGATAAATTGCTTCCTAAAGAGCAACAAGAAGGAATTCTTGTACTTCCTGAAGGCACAGAGATTGGTCAAGATATTTCAAAATTGCTGGGTCTAGATGATGAAATTCTGGAATTCGATCTGACTCCGAACCGTTCAGACTGCCTAAGCATGATTGGTGCTGCTTATGAAGTGAGCGCGATTCTTGGACGCGAGATCAAATTACCTAATCCAGCGGGCGAAATCATTGAGATCAGCGGAGCAGCTGCTCAATCTATTTCCGTTAAGATTGAGAATGAAGAACACTGTAATCATTATGCAGTTCGTTATATCTCAGGCGTTAAACCTGCAGCATCACCGCTGTGGATTCAGAATCGTCTGATGGCGGCAGGGATTCGTCCAATTAACAACATCGTAGACATTACCAACTACGTGATGCTCGAATACGGACAGCCGCTGCATGCTTTTGATGCAGATAAAATAGAAGGTGGAGAACTCGGCGTTCGTCTTGCCCATGAAGGTGAAGTCCTGACTACACTTGACGGTCAAGAGCGGAAGCTAGAGCCGCAAATGCTCGTTATCGCTGATGGAGCTAAAGCAGTAGGTCTGGCTGGAGTGATGGGAGGCCTGGATACGGAAGTTACTGCTGAGACGGTAAATCTCGTTCTGGAATCCGCTAAGTTTGATGGAGGAACCGTTCGTAAAACCTCGCGTCAACTGGGACTTCGCTCAGAAGCATCGCTTCGTTTCGAAAAAGAAGTGGATCCAAATGCAGTGATCCCTGCATTGAATCGCGCAGCAGTACTTATTGCACGTTATGCTGGCGGATCTGTGAATGAAGGAATTGTGCAAGCAGGAACAGTCGCTGCTCCAGAGAAGGTCCTGACGTTGTCCTTGGAGAAGCTGAACCGTTATCTCGGAACAGATCTGTCCTTACTGGAAGTGAAGACATTGTTTAGCCGTCTTCATTTCAAGTGTGGGGATACCGCACAAGGGCTGATCGAAGTTCAGGTGCCAACTAGACGTGGCGATATCAGTTATGATGTTGACCTTATCGAAGAAATTGCTCGTCTGTACGGGTATGACAATATTCCAACGACTCTAATTGAAGGAGTTACAACGCCAGGTACACTGACGCATAAGCAATCACTCCGTCGTGAACTGCGTCGTCTGTTGTCGCATGGCGGTTATCAGGAAGTGATGGGTTACTCCTTTATCCAGCCGGAACAAAGCAAAATGTTCCCTGAGCTATCAGAAGGCTCTCAAGCGGTTAAATTAGCTATGCCAATGAGTGAAGAACGCAGCGTATTGCGTACTAGCCTTCTGCCACAGCTTTTGGATATTGCTAGCTACAATACGAACCGTCGTCAAAGTGACCTAGCGTTGTTTGAGATTGGCAATGTCTTCTTCACAGATGAGGAACAGTTGACTCGTCAGCCACGTGAACTGCCGGTGCTGGGGTTGTTGCTTAGCGGTAGCCTAACCGTGAAGCAATGGAACGTTTCTGCACAGCCTGTAGATTTCTTTGATTTGAAGGGTGCGCTGGAATCGGTATTTGCTTATTTGGGTCTTACAGACAGAATTATCTACGAGGGAGATAGTCCAGAAGGGTATCATCCTGGACGTTCCGCGTCGGTATATTTAGTCGGAGACGAGGGTCGTGTGAAGATTGGAACGATGGGCCAGCTCCATCCGGAACTGCAAAGAGAGCTTGATCTAGTGGATACTTATGTAGCTGAGATTCTATTGCAGCCGCTGTATGATAACACGCAAAGCCGTCTGCAATATAATGACCTTCCACGTTTCCCAGGAATGGAACGGGATATTGCAGTGGTTGTAGATTCAACTGTACCAGCGGGCGATCTGCTAGCTTCCATCCGTGCAAACGGAGGAACTTTGCTGCAATCCGTACAGGTATTCGACGTGTACACTGGTGGCAAGTTAGAGAGTGGAAAGAAGAGTATTGCGATCTCACTGCTGTATCGTCACGGTGAACATACATTGACAGATGAAGAGGTTGGAGAAGTGCATGATAAGCTATTATCAGTCCTTCAACAAACTTTTGGTGCAGAATTAAGAAAATAGCAGGAATTGTGTAAAGCCGCAGCGAATCCATTTAGAAACTGAGATTCGCTGCGGCTTTTTCTGGGTAGAGTGAAATGCGGAGGATATCAGCGAGAATCTATTGATTACAAGGGATTTTGCCAAATGCTTAAGAAAAAAGCTACAATAGAAACAGTAAGACTAGCTTAGAATCCGCACACATACAAAGGAGGGCACAACTGTGGCTATGGACCGGACACGTGTCGCCGTGGAGATATACGGAACTTCCTATAAACTCGTCGGAAGCAGCACTGAATATATGAAACAAGTGGCCCGTTATGTTGACGAACATATGCGCACGATTTCTAAATCACACAACAGACTGGATACGCCGCGCATAGCGGTGCTTGCAGCAGTACATATGGCGGAGCAGGCTATTCAGGTTCAGGATTTTAAAAATGAACTCAACATGATGACAGGTGAACGCAGTGAACTGCGATTGGAAGTATCTCGCCTGCTGGAGGTTCAGCGGGAGCGACAAGAAGAATATGAACGCCTTGAAGCGGCGGCTAAGGAAGAAGCTGCGCGACTGATTGCTGCGGTTGAAGAAGAGCGCAAGCGTCATCTGGAAATTCAGGAGAATGAGCGTAAAGTACATGCTAACCAGCTTCAGGAAGCAACCCAAGCGGCTGAAGCCGCACGAGAGAAGCTGGAGGAGGAGCTGCTCGCGCATGAGCAGGAGCTGCAAGCACTGCGAGTAAGCTATGAGGCAGAACAGGCTGCTATTCGGGAGAGTCATCGAGAGGAACTAGCAAATGCAGAAGCCATCCGTCTACAGCAGTTGGAAGAGCAGAAGGCGGCGCATTTGCAAGAGCTGGAGAATACTCGTGAGACGCTGACTAAAGAGAAGACAGATACCTTGTCTGCTCTGGAGCTTGAGTTAACCGAGACCAGGTCAACATTAGAGAAACAGCTTGAGGAAACCAAATCAACATTAGGTAAGGAACTCGAGGAGACTAAGTTAACACTGGGTAAGGAGCTTGAGAATACGACAACGAAGCTAAGCAAGGAACTGGCTGGAGAGCGGGAAGCTTTACAACGGGAGCTTGTTAAGAACAAGGAACTTCGACAGTCGCAAGGTACTCAGGAACATAGACATAAGCAAAGCATTCAAGAGCTTGAGAAACAGATGGCTGAGCTTCGTGGTGGAACAGGACAACTTCAGTCTAGACTCCGTGCGGCTGAAGCCAGTCTTAAGAGTGAACGAGATGCTCGTCAAACGCTGCTGGGACAATATGAAGCAGTGGTTAAACGCGAAGAGCAGCTCAGTGAGGAGCTGCGTACTGCTACTGAGCTAGGTACGCTGTTGAATGAAGAAATGGAAGAATTGCGCCAGCGTTATCAGCTGTCACAGAATGAAACATTAGAGCTGCGGAAGTCATTACAGGAAACGAGTGACAATCTGCACCGTGTTCAGGAAGAACTCGCAGGATCTATGGCGGAGGCAGCGAATTGGCAGGAGCTCTCGGATAAACGGATGGATGATATTAGTGAACTTGAAATGAATCTACTGGAGACCGAGGAGAAATCATTGGAACTTCAGAAGGAGATTGAGATTCTTCGTGGTCAAGCAGATGGATTAGTACAACAGTTAGATAGGGAAGTTGAGCTTCGTACGGATGCAGAACACGAAACTGCAGCACTCCGTGAACAAGGTGGACAGGTTCAGAAGGAACTGTCTGCGCTTCGTGAACGCTATGAGGAACTGATCTCTCAATATGACGAAGTACTGCAAGATGGAGAACGTCTGCAGGAAAGATATCAATTGTTGCAAGAAGAAGGCGAAGAGGCTGCCCGTCGTTTAGAGGAGCTGTCTGAAGCTAGCCGTGAAGCCGCTGCTACTGTTGCTGAGCAGCAGGAAGTGCTGAAGGAGGCAGAGGCGTACGGAGCTTCCTGGAAGCACAAGTACGAGGAGTTATTCGAACGGCAGCAGCAGTGGAGTGATTTGGAAGCGAAGCTGCGCGAAGAGATAGATATTTGGCAGCAGGAGGCCGGTGAGGCTGAGGCGAAGCAGGAATCTATTGAACGTGAACGCAGTGAGGTGCTTCAGCAGCTCGGAGAAGTCGGCGAGAACTATGAATTGGCTCAAGGACAACTTCGTCTGCTACAGGTCCAGTTTGAGATGCATCAGAATGAGCTACAGAAGATGACGGATGAGCATCGTAATCTTCAAGAGGAATATGCCAAGCTTCAGAATGAATATAATGAATGGATTCAACTGATCGAACAGGACAGTTGAATGCCGGATGCAAGAAAGAGGGCTGTACCTGATGTGTAGAGAGATCTATTTCAGGTCAGCCCTCTTTGTTTAAAATATAAGAAAGTATAAGTTTCACACCATACTTTCTTATATTTCTTGCTTGAACGCTTACCGTCCTAGAGACGCCGAAGGCGTTTATACTTGTGACCACAGAGTAAATAAAAAGCCGATCGTCAGGGCGATTCCCTAACGATCGGCTGTTTTATTGAGTCATCTATTCTACGATGATTTTTGCGTTCATACCGCTATGTCCGGATCCGCACATAATCGAACAAGTCATTTCGAATGTGCCAGCTTCTTCTGGAACAATTACTTTTGAGGATTTTTTAGCATTAAGCTGCAGTTCAAATTCAGGAACAAGGATGCCATGATTGCCACTATCGTTTTTAAAAATGATTTTGACGGGTACACCTTTTTTTAGATGATATTCTTCCTGATCAAAGCTGTAATTCGTAGCTGTAATTATAAGTTCTGTTTCTGCCTCGATCTCCGGCTCCGATGTGTTAGCATTGCCAGCAGCACTATCATTGCTGTTCCCACAGGCTGTAAGTGCTATAACGAACACAATTGAAAGTAGAATTGCAAATTTTTTAATGATCTAAATCCCCTCCCAAGAAGTCCAATCATAGTGAAAATGTGACAATTATGTAGACATCATAACTTAAAATTTAAGTAAGCGCTTTGATTAAATGTGAAAAATCTGTGAACAGGGAGACTGTTCAAACTTTGTCGTAAATTGCAAAAAAATGATGAAAATATAACTAAAATTTATTATAATGAAAGCTATTACATTAACGTATAAAAAGTAGGGGATACATATTTCAAGTATTAACGATACGCTAAGTACGGAGGTTTGGCACCGTAGAATCTTAAAAGGGTATTGGATGGTAGTCATTCTTTTATTAATCTCACAGTTGCTGTTTTTGTCGAATATTGACAGACTTCAAATAAAAACAACCTTGGACACGAATCTATGGCATTTATTTATAGCCTGTAATTTACTAATTGTGGTCCTTATGATTACTGCAGAGCTGTGGCTTCGTTATAGTAAACAATCCCCTAAATATGGGGTGGTTAGTTGTGGGTTTTTAGTGTCCTACCTTATGTATTTTGTATTAGAGCCCTTTATAGATGGTGCTCAGATGACGCTTATGATGCCGATTATGGTCGCTCTGATTTATTTTGATCGTAAGCTCCTGTACCTAATGGGATTATTTAGTATTGTGTTTTATGCGGGGGTATATTTCGGGTTGGAACGGCCATTCCTACATAAGCCGCTGCTTGAGTTCTTGATGGTAGAGTGCGTTTTCATGGTATTTGTGCTGATGGCTATTGCAGTAATTGTTCGTGCTCGTGAAGCGCGGATTAATTTAGAGAGATTAACGAAGGAAGGCCAAGATCTAATGGTGGAGAGGGCTATTTCGGATAAGCTGCTGAAGATAGATGCACTCACTGGACTATATAATCATAAAACCTTTCATGAATATTTGGATTCATTATTGGAGCAATGTGAAAGCAACAACCTTCAACTACAGCTGGCTCTTTTCGATATAGACAACTTCAAGCAAGTTAATGATACCTACGGGCACAGGGTTGGAGATCTTGTTCTTAAGGTAATTGCGGACAAGGTAGGCGGTATGATTGGGTTAAATGATTTTGCGGCTAGGTATGGCGGTGAAGAGTTCGCTGTGATTTTTACAGACAAAAGTTTTTCAGAGTCTTATGAAGCTGTAGAGAAATTACGGATCAATATTGCTCAAATCGAGCATTTGCAGGCTGGCAGCAAGCCGATTACCGTCAGTATTGGAATTTGTGAGTATCAGCTTGGGGATGGGAAAGAGCTTCTTTTTCGTAAAACGGACAAAGCGCTCTATACCGCTAAAAAGCAAGGCAAGAACAGAGTGGTCAATCGTGCTGAGAGTCATGAAGAGGAAATTGTGTCTCATGGATAAAAACAACACAGAACCCTTATTACCGGAAAAGAACGGGAATAGGGGTTCTGTGTTGTGGATAGCTTTCGTTACTTTGCTGCCTCAAATGGTGTGGAAACCGGCAAGAACAAATCGACAATACCGATGACCAGAGCTGCAAGGATAGCTCCGAGAATGGAAACGCTGACTCCACTCACTACGAATTGGGCGACCCAGATGACTAATGCACTAACGATAAAACCGACGATACCGCGACCGAAGGGCGTTGCTTTTTTGCCGAAGATTCCTTCGACTACCCAGCCGAGTAACGCAATCACCAGTGCAAGGATTAGAGCACTCCAGAAGCCACCAATGGTGAACTGTGGAACAATCCAACCGACAACCATCAGAACAAGCGCTGCTACAATAAAACGACCCACATGACTCAAGAAATTCACTGTACTAACCTCCTTTGGCCCAAGCTAAGGATATGTGCAGTTCTTATTGTGACCTTAATACTTGTTTTTATGCTTACCTCGATACCAAATAGCGAAATTGACTTGAATTCTGTATAATGGAAACATCTATGAAGGGAGCTGTGACTGTAATTGGACGACAAAATTTTGCATACGCTTGAATATCGCAAGATTTTAAATAAATTAATGCAATATACGCAAACCTCAATGGGGCGAATGACTGCGGAGCAGCTAAGACCCTCCGGTGATTTTGAAGGTGTGAAGAAGCTACTTCAAGCCACGGATGAAGCGGCTAATGTGGATCGTCTGAAGGGCATTCCTTCATTCGGCGGGATAAGCGATATTCGAGCGGCACTAAAACGTGCCTCTATAGGCGGAATGTTGGGAACAACTGAATTGCTGGCAGTGGGAACTACCATTGGCGGCGCACGAAGAGTCAAACGATTCCTGGCAGCCATGCATGAGGAGGAAAAGATTGAGTTCCTATTTTCACTCAGCGATGTATTGTCGGAGCAAAAACATGTAGAAGATGCCATCCGTTTATGTATAGACGAGAACGCAGATGTACTTGACACAGCTAGCTCTGAATTGGCTACGATTCGCCGTGAATTGCGCGGAGGAGAGACTCGAATTCGTGAAAAGCTGGATTCCATGATTCGTTCTTCATCCGTTGCTAAAATGCTGCAGGATCAGCTGGTAACCATTCGCGGAGATCGGTTTGTTATTCCTGTAAAAGCGGAGTATCGTGCGCATTTCGGCGGTATCGTACATGATCAGTCCGGATCAGGAGCCACTTTATTTATCGAGCCTGAGTCCATTGTAGCGATGAATAACAAACTGCGTGAAACACGGCTGCGTGAAGAACGGGAAATCGAGATCATTTTGCATAGGTTGACAGCGCTTGTAGCTGATATAGCTGAAGAAATGACTTATGATATCGATATTCTTGGCGAGCTTGACTTCATCTTCTCTAAGGCGCGTCTTGCCCGAGACATGAAGGCTACGCAGCCACGCATGAATGACCGCGGTTATCTTAAGCTGCGCAAAGGACGGCACCCGCTTATTCCTGCAGAGCATGTGGTTCCTCTGGATGTGGAGCTGGGCAACCAATACAGCTCGATTATTGTAACCGGACCGAATACGGGTGGTAAAACCGTTACACTCAAGACCATTGGACTGTTGAGTCTCATGTCGATGTCTGGTTTGTTCATCCCTGCAGAAGAAGGCAGTCAAATGTGTGTGTTTGATGCCATTTATGCAGATATTGGCGATGAACAGAGCATTGAGCAAAGCCTAAGTACGTTCTCCAGCCATATGACGAATATTATTTCCATTCTGCGGAGAATGACTCCCAAGAGTCTTATTCTGCTTGATGAAGTGGGCGCAGGGACGGATCCGGCAGAAGGTTCCGCGCTGGCGATTGCCATTCTGGAGCATATTCACCGGACTGAATGCCGTATGGTCGCTACTACGCATTATAGCGAATTGAAAGCTTACGCTTATGAGCGTAAAGGGGTCATCAATGCCAGCATGGAATTCGATGTCCAAAGTCTCAGCCCTACCTACCGTTTGCTGATTGGTATTCCTGGACGAAGCAACGCCTTTGCAATTGCAGAGCGATTAGGTCTGCCAGGCGCGATTCTGGAGCATGCACGCGGCGAAGTGAAGGAAGAGGATCTACGTGTAGAGCATATGATTGCCTCTCTCGAAGAAAATCGACTTGGAGCGGAACAGGAACATGAGCGAGCAGAGAGTATCCGTCGCGAAGTAGAAGAGCTGCGCAGCAGACAGCAGCAGGAGCTCGAGAAGCTGGAAAGCCAGCGGGATAAACGACTGGAGAAAGCGGAGAAAGATGCCAGCTCAATCTTGGAGAAAGCGCGTAAAGAGGCTGAAGAAATCATCAGCGATTTGCGCCGTTTGGCTATGGAAGAAGGCGCTTCGGTCAAAGAGCATAAGCTGATTGAAGCACGGAGACGTCTGGATGAAGCAGAACCTTCACCACGTAAGAAAGCCGCTACTCGCAAGCCTGCTAAGGCTCCGCGGACGATTGGTCCTGGTGATGAAGTGAAAGTAGATAGCTTAAACCAAAAAGGCTTTGTAGTGGAATTAAGCGGATCTAAAGAGGCTTTAGTACAGTTTGGGATCATGAAGATGAAGGTAAGCCTGGATGACTTGGAACTGCTCTCTTCGAAGGCTGCCTCTGTACCAACGCCCCTTCGGCAGGCGACAACCGTAAAACGCTCCCGTGATGAGAATATTCGTAGAGAACTGGATTTACGTGGCACGAATCTGGAGGAAGCGATTATGGAGACGGATCGTTTTATTGATGAAGCCTTCTTAGGTAATCTGGGCCAGATTTCCATCATTCATGGTAAAGGGACAGGCGTGCTACGTACAGGAATTCAGGAATATCTGCGTAAGCACAGACATGTTAAGAGCTATAGGCTAGGAAATTATAATGAAGGCGGCGCAGGCGTAACGGTGGCTGAGCTGCAATAGCGGGATTGCCCGGCAGAAAGAAGGGGAAAGTGTGCAGGGAGATATTGATCTTTTGCTGGGTCATCCGCTAGGTGCCTTACTTGGCTACTTTGCAGTAGCAATTCTCGGGCTTGTTGTATTTCTGTCTATTTTTGAAATGGTAACGAAATATAATTGCTGGGAAGAAATCCGCAAGGGGAACTTGGCCGTAGCCATGGCTACTGGTGGCAAAATCTTCGGAATTTGCAACGTGCTGCGTTTCAGTATTGAATCAGGTGTCTCGATTTATGAGACGATGAAGTGGTCGGTCGTCGGTTTTTTGCTGCTGCTGCTTGCCTATTTTTTATTTGAATTCCTAACCCCTGTGTTCTCTATTGATGAGGAGATCGCTGCGGATAACCGCGCTGTTGGGCTAATAGCGATGCTGATCTCGGTTTCGTTGTCTTATGTGATCGGTGCAGCTATATTCTGAAAAAAAGAAAGCTTTGCACCTCCCTACAAAGGATTCCAGATGAAGCTGGACAAGCTTTGAAATGAGCAGCTCCACTTTGTGGGGTATAGGAGGATATCATGAAGATTCTTACCCGAGTTCTGTTTGTGTCAGCTATTGCTTTTATAGCAGCCGGTATTATTTATTTAATGATGAACTAAATTTAACCGTGAAGTATGAAGGAGATTATAAAAGATGGAAACAACTGTTTGCCCTTGGTGTCATACTGAAATCGTATGGGACGAGGAATTCGGACCCGAGGAAAATTGTCCTCATTGCAACAATGAACTTAACGGATATCGTACAGTTACTGTTGGAATAGACGGCATCGAAGAAGAGGAAGAAAAAGTTGTAGAAGAGCCTAAACAAGAGGTTATTAATGATGATGATCTTTGGGGAGATGTCGACAAAGACAGTGTGGTTCCTATCTACAACACGCTCAACCAATTCGGTGATGATTATGACTTGAATAAGTATGAAGAGCGTGTATCGGGCATCTTAGCGATTCAGGAAGAAGCTCCGGAATGTACACAATGCCATGAGTTAACTATCCTTGCTGGTAAGCAGCTTGTTAGCAACTTCGAGCCGTCTGCACCGGCTACACTGGGTGGACCTGTATTAACATCTCCATTTTCCCTTAATGTGTATGTGTGCCCTTCGTGTTTCCATGTACAGCACAGTCTAGCGCAGGAAGACCGTATTCAGCTCGTACGTAATCTGAGTACCGATAAAGCATAAGTATTCTCATAAAAAAGCTTAGTTCTCTTATTAACCATAAGAGGACTAAGCTTTTTTTAAAACAACAATACTGCTTATCCACGTCCGTATTTTTAAGAAGGAGAGGGCTTAGCTGATCGTGTCAGCGAAAATAGATCAAGCTCCGGCCGATGTTTACCCGCAATCGTATCTGCTAATAACTCCGCAGCAATCATGCTGTACACCGTCCCATTGCCTCCATAACCCTCGATGAAGTAGCAATGGGGGAACCTTGGATGAGGGCCGATATAGGGAAGCCCATCATACGTAGAGCCGAATACAGCTCCCCAGGAGTATTCTATCTCGATGCCTTTGATTTCAGGAAATAAAGCTTCCAGCTCTTCCAATAACCTTTGACTCCGTGAAATCACTCGGACATCACGGCGCTCGGAGTCCGTCAACGGTTCATCTTTACCTCCTGCAATAATGTGTCCCTCTGGTGTGGTCCGAAAATACAAATATGGTCGGGCGGTTTCCCAGAGGAAGCTGCGCTCATGCCACTTCGGAAATTCCTTTACAGGTTTGGTCATCATAGCATACGTATTGATCAGCTTAGCGCCTCGGTCTTTTTTAAACTCCTGTGTTTCGTAGCCCATTGCAAAAATAACCTTCTTCGCAACAATCCGTCCATACTCTGTGTGGCAAATCACTCCATCTTCAGTAAACTCATAGTGTTTAGCTTCAGTTTGCTCATAAACGCGTACACCGTTCATCGCTGCCTTGGCGATCAGACTGTGTACCAACCGATAAGGGTTCGTCTCTGCATCACTACGTGAATAAAGCGCAGCTGGTTTAGAAAAAGAATAGACCGAAGCGATTCTTTCTTCGTCCCAGAATTCAGAATCGAATCCGTGCGCAACGAGATTCTCATATTCTTCCCTTAGAGTCGACACGTCTGCTGGTGTGCTGGCATATAAAAGGCTGCTGCGTGGAATGATCTGGGCATCGATATCCAGCTTGTCCCGGAAATCCAGAATGTTTCTAACGGCTGTTTGGCACAGCTTATAAAAGAGCAAGCCATTCTTTTGTCCAAAGGAGTTCATGCATGAGGTTAGCGATTTATCGTTAGATATCTGCAGTAGACCGGTATTGGCATGAGAGCTTCCACTTCCGACACGTCTTTTTTCGATCAGAACAGTCTCAGCACCGCTTAAAGACAAATGATAGGATGCCATTGCCCCACCTATTCCGGCGCCTACAACCAGACAGTCACAGTGAACGGTATCCTCTAGAGCAGAATAAGTTGGTGGATGTTGTAAAGTGCTTCTCCAAGGTGTATTGCCACTATTTAAAATCATGAAATGATCGCTCCTTCATTCATACCGTAATTTAGTATTGGCGGCACTTTAACGTCTCATTCGCAGCATGTTCTTATTTCTGTCATAACTATCTAGTGCTGTTGGGCAAATAAATGATGTGCATTGGCGGTATACTAATGCCTGTTTGAATCAACTATAAGGAGGGACTACAACACATGCAATCAAATCAAATGCAGGCCTTAAGCGGAAAAGAATTGGAATATATTGCTGACACCATCTCCAACGAGGATTTGCTCCTCAAGCAATGTGTGGCTACAGCTGCGACAACACAGAATGAGAAGGTTCGTCAAATTTGTATGCAGCATATGCAAGATCATACACAGAACATGACTACACTCACTCAGTTAATCCAGCAACATCAGCAATATGCGCCTACAAGCCCACAATAACTGCATTATTAAATCTTAAGGAGGTTATTTTATGAACGCACAAAATTCAGCAGCATTTATGCCAGATGAGGATTTGATGAACACCATTTTGTGTGACTTGAAGCGGACGGTCCGTGAATACGCGACTGCTGCTACAGAATCCGCATGTCCAGCGGTTCGTCGGGTCTTTAACGACATGACCATGAACACGCTTCGACTTCAGGGCGATCTTTATACGCATATGTCCGAACTGAATATGTATCCTGCACCTGGCAAAGCATTGCGTCAGGATGTGGACAAGCAGCTTCAGACCGCACAGCAAATGCAGCAAAAAACCGGACAGTTTGTTCAACAAAAAACCGGACAAGCTGGATCTTTTGCTCACAATGCGAACGCTCACCTTCAATCGAATGGGCAACATCAATCGTCTCATTTAATGTAACCAAGATGGTTATCGGATGAAGCACCTTACGGCATAACCTTAAGACTCTGCCCGTTTATTCCGGAGAACTCCGGTATAAACGGGCTTTTTTGTATTTAAATCCATTTAGCTGAGTAAACATAGTCTACTCTACGGACTTCATATGGGGTTATTTTGTTTGCAGAGATGCTCAATTCATGTCATATTAGTATTAAACTCTTTTCGCGGGACGAAGCATGAATAACGCAACGTCATTTGCGAACTATCCGGAGGGAAGGCATGAAGGAAATGAACGAACTAAAGAGGAAAGTGCTGGAACTGCTTAAAGAGGATGCGAGAAGATCTACTGCACTCTTAGCTACGCTACTTGGTGCTGAAGAAGAAGACGTAAAGACGGCAATTGGACAGTTAGAGAAAGACCATGTAATTGTTAAGTATGCAGCCGTTGTGAACTGGGATAAAGTGGATGATGAGAAGGTAACCGCGCTGATTGAAGTGCAAATTACACCCGAACGGGGCCGCGGCTTTGAAGGTATTGCGGAAAGAATTTACTTGTATCCACAAGTGAAATCCGTATACCTGATGTCAGGTGCTTACGATCTCCTGGTAGAAGTAGAAGGCCGAAACCTACGTGAAGTGGCCAATTTTGTTTCTGAGAAGCTGTCTCCAATTGATTCAGTACTCTCAACTAAAACGAACTTTACCCTCAAAAAATACAAACAGGATGGGATCATCTTCGAGGAGCATGAGGAAGACAACCGTCTGATGATCTCTCCATAAAGGAAGTAATCATATGATCACGAATAAATCGCAGCTAACTGGAGAAGACAGCAAATCAATGAATTCTTATTTGGCCCCGCTAGTACAGCAAATTCAGCCTTCGGGTATTCGTAAGTTTTTTGATCTGGCTGCAGGCAGCAAGGATATCATATCACTTGGAGTCGGGGAGCCTGATTTCAAGACCCCGTGGCATGTCAGAGAAGCTTGTGTCTATTCGCTCGAAAGAGGGTTTACAGGCTATACATCCAATGCAGGTATGCCTGAGCTACGGGAAGGAATTGCGAACTATTTGCACAACCGTTTTGCAGTGGATTATGATCCTGCCAATCAAATTATAGCAACGGTCGGCGGAAGCGAAGCCATTGATCTGGCTCTGCGTGCTTTGATCACGCCGGGCGATGAGATTCTCATACCAGAACCTTGCTATATTTCCTATTCGCCAATAACAGCTATTGGCGGAGGAATTCCTGTAGGTATTGAAACGGTTGGAGAGAATGACTTTAAACTTACTGCAGAGAGTTTGGAAGCGAAGATTACGCCACGCTCCAAAGTTCTAATTCTGTGCTACCCGAGTAACCCAACGGGAAGTGTTATGACCCGAGAGGATTGGGAGCCGATCGCCAAGGTTGTAGAGAAGCATGATCTTATTGTAATTTCTGATGAGATCTATGCGGAATTGACGTATGGAATTAATCATGTCAGCTTTGCTTCATTACCAGGTATGATAGATCGTACGATTCTGGTCAGCGGTTTCTCCAAAGCTTTTGCTATGACGGGATGGAGAATGGGTTATGCTTGTGGTCACCCTGATTTAATCTCCGCTATGCTTAAGATTCACCAGTACACTGTGATGTGTGCTCCTTCTATGGGCCAGGTGGCTGCACTTGAGGCACTGACCAATGGGATGGAAGAGAAGGATCGAATGGTCGATTCTTATAACCAACGGCGGAGGCTGATTGTTAAAGGTTTGCGTGATGCCGGACTGGAATGCCATGAACCACAAGGTGCATTTTATGCTTTTCCTAGCGTGCGTAAAACAGGACTGACTTCTGATCAGTTTGCACAACGATTATTGCTTGAATATAAGGTGGCAGCTGTACCTGGAAGTGTCTTTGGTTTAGGTGGTGAAGGATACCTACGCTGCTCATATGCTACGTCAGTATCTCAACTAAATGAAGCTATAGAACGCATTGGTGCTTTTGTCACACAATTGGATCGAGAGAGAATGGAATAGAGAAAATTGGACTATAGCCTATCCCATAATCCTATGGTATTATTTTACTTTGAGAGTAATTACCCCCTATATTAGAACTAACAAGGATGCATTTTACTCTGGAATTAAGCGTTGCTTTGAAGTTGCTTTTATTACTTTGATGATATTTTGTAGCGCGCTCAATAATACTTTTAGGAGGGATGATTGTGCTTAGTGCCGATTATTACTTACCTTCCTATGGAGGGCAATGTTATTCTGGAAGTGGGAAACTGTCCCCCAAGGGTGATGCTTCTGCTCGCATACTCTCTCTGGAAGATGAAATTAGAATACTCCGTACCAAGATGGAGCAACTTTTTTTGCAGGAAAAATCATTCACTTCAGAAAATGTGATTGAAATTAGCAGTTTACTGGATCTCAAGATAAATGAATACATGAAGGGGCGTCCAGTTGGAAAATAACGCCGCTACATGCTGATGAAGAGGACCCCAGGGTCCTCTTTTTGTTGTTAGATTTCTCTGGCGCCTGATTTGGGTAATTCCCACTATTCAACCTTAAAGATATTTCTATTGTGGGTATGTTGATTGACGGGCAGATTGTTTATGATAATGGTCTTATCCTCATAAGGCATCATGCGGTAAGTGTCGTTTACTAACTATACTCTTCATTTGCCATTTTTATATAAGAAAGCTTAAACTAGCATTATGTGATTTGAAGAATGGATAGGAGGAATAAGCCATGGTGATCTATACACGTACGGGTGATGCAGGCCAGACTTCAGTGATTGGCGGACGAGTTGGCAAGGACGATGTCCGAGTTGAAGCCTACGGAACCATCGATGAACTGAATTGCTTTGTAGGGCAGGCACGGAGCCTGATGGAGGACGATCAGTTTGATGATGTACGCGAGCAGCTGCTGGAAATCCAGCATGAACTATTCGATTGCGGAACCGATCTGGCATTTATTAAGCTAGGTGATGGTGGTCAATATATGGTAACCAGCGAGATGGCTAAACGGCTGGAGGGCTGGATTGATGATCTTCAAGCAGAGAATCCGCCACTGGAAAAATTCATCCTCCCTGGGGGAAGTCCGCTAGCTTCGGTTCTACATGTGTGCCGTACGGTTTGCCGCCGGGCGGAACGTCGGGCAGTTACACTTGGACGAAATGCGGACATTAACCCGGAAGCCGTTATTTATTTGAACCGGTTATCGGATTATTTCTTTGCACTGGCTAGGACGGCTAATACACGGGCAGGGATTACTGATGTAGAATACATTCGCAGTAAAAAGGTGTTCCGGGACTAATATGACAAGCTATTATTCACCTATTACTTACATCATACCTCCTGAAGAGGATGACTGGCTCTTGAAGACGATTCTGCATAAACGGATGGATGTCTCACGCAAATTACTATCACGCCTTAAGCAAACAGAACAAGGCATCACATTAAATGGAGAGCGTGTTTATATCAGCGTACATGTTAAGGCGGGAGATATTGTTCAGATTCGCATGGAGACGGAGACTTCGGATGATATTTTACCGCAGCCGATTCCCTTTGAAATTCTATTTGAGGATGAGCATCTACTCGTTGTAAACAAGGCTGCAGGGATCATCGTACATCCTACACATGGACATTACACCGATACACTGGCTAACGGAGTAGTTCATTATTGGGCGCAAAAAAATGAACGTTTCCGCTTCCGACCCGTCCATCGTTTGGACCAGGAAACCTCCGGTGTGTTAGTTATCGCTAAGAATCCATATAGCCATCAGCATATATCCGAGCAGATGATTGCTGGCACGGTGGACAAACGTTATACTGCATTTGTTCATGGGGCTCCTGCAGAGTCTTTCGGAGATATCGACGGACCTATCGACCGTGATCCTGAGGAGCCACATCGGCGTATCGTGACACCGGATGGTTATCCTTCTCTGACTCGGTATGAGGTTAAAATCGTATACGCACAAGGTTCAAAAGTTGAACTGAAGCTGGAGAGCGGTCGTACCCATCAAATTCGGGTCCATATGACCTCAATTGGCTGTCCCCTGATTGGCGACAGCATGTATCGTCATGAGCTGTATAATCTACCGGAATTGACTTCAACACAAAGTGAACAGTTGGAGTCCGTTGCAGTACTAGATGCTTCCATCCCACGTCAAGCGCTGCATGCGGTGCGTCTAACGTTCAAGCACCCGGTACTGCTGCAAGAAATGATCTTTGAAGCCCCTTTGCCGCCTGATATGGCGGTCATGGAGAATATATTGGAGCAAGGCCCGATAGCGAATTTGAGGTAAAATTATTTTAGTGATGTTAGCGGAGAGGGCGAATTGGTTCTGGAGAAACGGAGTGTTCGCCTTTATCCTCAGATTTCATCCGCAACAAGCGCACTAAATCAAGAAATCTGAGGATAACAGCGATCGGAAGAATAATTTGCCAGCGTAGCGCACTCATCACTACCATTAAAGGAGCACAACATGAGCAAACTAAAAGTATATCAATATCCAAAATGCAGCACCTGCCGCAGCGCAGTGAAGTGGCTGCAAGCTCAAGGTCATGAGCTTGAGCTTCAGCACATCGCAGAACAGCCACCTACCGTTGAGGAACTGCGTGAATTGCTGGCCAATAGCGGTCTTGAACTGAAAAAGTTTTTTAATACAAGCGGTGAAGTCTATAAAGCGCTGGGTCTTAAGGACAAAATGGCACAGCTTAGTGAGCAGGAGAAACTTGAGCTGCTCGCGAACCATGGCATGCTAAATAAACGTCCGATTGTCACTGATGGCAATAAGGTTACCGTAGGCTTTAAGGAAGAGCAGTATGCTGAAGCTTGGACTAATACTTCTTCCAAGGCATAATTTCGTAAAGGGATGTCCCAGCAGTCATTTCATGGCTGTTGTGACATCCTTTTTTGGATATCTAGCAAAATTACAAAAGACCATGATTCTATAATATACTTATATTTCTCGCTTAAGCTTACCGTCCTTACAAGGGGACCGATGGTGTTTTTACTCGTTAAATTGAATGGATAAGAATAAGCTCCCATATGTGTAACTTTATGATCCCTTATCAGATCAAGTATTTTCTGATAGAATACTCTTTGTGCAATAGCACGTACAAGTGCTAAATATAAATACAACGAACGTTTAAGGGAGAGGTTTATACATGAGAGCAGAAACAACGGGCCGTGTAATGCTTGTAGATGGAATGGCTCTGCTGTTCCGGGCCTTTTATGCGACCTCTTATGGAGGATATATTCGCAAGACAAAAGCTGGATTGCCGACGAATGCGGTTTATGGTTTTTTACAGTATTTTTTCGATGCAGTAAGTACATTCGAGCCTTCTCACGTCGTATGCTGCTGGGATATGGGCAAAGGAACGTTCCGCACCGAGAAATACGATGGGTACAAATCGAATCGGATTGAAGCGCCGTTAGAGCTGATTCCACAGTTCGATCTAGTAAAAGATGTAGTAGCTGAGCTTGGAGTGCCGAATATCGGACTTGCTGGCTACGAAGCGGATGATTGCATTGGTACGCTGGCTTCTTGTTACAGTGAAAATTCTGAGGTATATATTTTGACGGGTGACCATGATATGCTTCAGCTCATTGATGAGAATGTTAAAGTCGTCATTATGAAAAAGGGACGCTCTAACTATAAAGTGTATGACCTTGCAGAATTGCTGGAGGAAAAGGGTCTAACCCCTAGACAGGTGATTGACCTGAAAGGCTTTATGGGCGATACCAGTGATAATTATCCCGGCGTAAAAGGGATTGGTGAGAAGACTGCGCTGAAGCTGCTGACTGAATACAGTACAGTTGAAGGTGTAATTGAGAATCTGCATCTGCTCCCTAAAGGTGTGCGTACCAAAATCGAAGCAGATCTGGATATGCTGCATTTATCGCGAGAGTTAGCTGAAATCCGTTGCGATGTACCAGTGGTCTGCGAGCTGACAGAAGCCTTGTGGCAACTACAGCGGGAAACAGCTGCACGCAAATTTCAAGAGCTGGAGTTCGGCAGCTTGATGCATTTGATCGCTGAGGTGCAAGACGAACGTGGAATCGTACAGATTGAGTTAGGTGATTTGGGTTAAGATCAGACACCCTTCATGCAAAGATGCATGGAGGGTGTTTTGTTAAAATATAAGAACGTATAAGTTTCACGCTATACCTTATATTTCTCGCTTAAACGCTTACCGTCCTTATAAGGACACCGAAGGCGTTTATACTTGTTGTGATAGCGCTTCATTCAACGTATAATTAGGGCTGATGATTGCTTTTTTTAATGTATCAACTTCTAACTAGAGAAAGGGAGATAATTGCTGTGAAGCTATTGGGAGCGATTGAAGCAGGCGGAACAAAGTTTGTATGTGGGATTGGTTATGAGGACGGTACCATTGTTGACCGAGTTAGCTTTCCGACGACAACACCGGAAGAAACGATGGGACTAGTAATAGACTATTTTAAAGAGAAAAATGTAGAAGCATTCGGAATCGGATCTTTTGGACCGATTGATCCCGTGCTGGACAGCCCTACTTATGGTTACATAACAACGACACCAAAACCTCACTGGGGACAATATAATCTGGTAGGCACAATGGCTGAGCAATTTAACGTTCCGATCGGCTTTGACACCGATGTGAATGGTGCAGCGCTTGCGGAGAGTAAATGGGGAGCGGCTAAAGGTCTGGACAGCTGTCTTTATATTACGGTTGGGACAGGCATTGGGGCAGGAGCAGTTGTTGGCGGCCAGATGGTTCATGGATTGTCACATCCTGAGATGGGACATATTCTAGTTCGTAGACATCCAGAGGATACGTTTGAGGGTTACTGTCCATATCATGGTGATTGTCTTGAAGGATTAGCCGCAGGGCCGGGTATCGGCAAACGCTGGGGACAACCGGCAGGAGAGCTACCAGTGGACCATCCGGCATGGGAGATGGAAGCTCACTATCTCGCGCATGCACTCATGAATTATGTACTGATTCTGTCTCCTCAAAAAATCGTAATGGGCGGTGGTGTTATGAAGCAAAGCCACCTGTTCCCGTTAATTCGTACTAAGCTGCAAGAGCTATTGAGCGGATATGTTCAGCATCCATCGCTTAATGTCGACATCGATAATTATGTGGTGTCACCAGGTCTTGGAGACAATGCAGGGCTTGCTGGAGCGATTGGATTGGCTACATTAGCTCTAGCTAGAAGCTAGTATAAAAAGACATTGACTGTTCGGTAATATATGGTATTCTAGGATCTAACAGTATAGCATTTAATGAGGGAGCACCTCTTTCACGTTTATCGTGAGAGAGGTGCTTTTTTGCGTTTCGGGGTCTGATTGAGAAAGGATTTGTTCGCTCCGAAGGAGGCTCTTCCCGGGAGGTTATTGTGCTTGCTGTAAGCTGAGAAAGGTAGGGATGAATATGCAAATTGTATTTATGAACCGTTTATCCAGAATATCTGGAGTGGATCAAGAGGTGTACGCCCAGCTGTGGATTGGAGAGGAAGAGGGGATCTGGAGTTTGGGCTGGCGTGATTTCTCAGGAGGGGAGAATTACATCGAGAATTTATGGTATGAAGGTGGATCTTGGAATGAAATGCTCTGTGTATACAGGCATGAGCTAGCGGTGAAGATGGGAGATGGCTATCGACCCTTAATAGATGGGATATTCCACGAGGAGGATAGTCTTACTGGACGTAATCAGGAACAGCTGAAGCTTCAATATTACAGCGAACATCATGGGAATGAAATTGTTTATGAGGAGTTATGTGCTTGGCGCCGTGGTAAGGCTTCGAGTGAACGGAAGGCGCCTTATATTCTCGCCAGCAATCGTCTATTGCGCTTGTTAAGCACATTTCTGCCGCATACGCCAGAGGAGCTGCTGCAAATTCCAGGTGTAGGAGAAGGTAAGATAGCACAGTTTGGAGCCGATTGGCTGGCTATAACTACTGCAGCGGCAAGGGAACATTCCTTTCCTCTAAATTGGGTTCATGAAGTAATCGAAGAGGAGTCTTTTATATCTTGGCTTTATAAACAGAAAGAGGTCAAATATAAGAAACAGCTAGAACGACTGCGCTTACGGCGGATTCTGCTACAGGGTATCGAGAATGGGCTAGGGTTGGAACAGCTTAAAGTGAATAGTGGAGTAAACCGGCGTGAATTGATTGAAGCGGTAGAGGAACTAGAAAGAGAAGGTTATTCCGTGGAGAAGCTGATCCATGTAGAGCTTGGCAATATGCCGCAGAATGAGCAGGAAGCGGTATGGAATGCCTACGTGGAGCTCGGGGATCTTTTCCTAAAACCGGTGCTCCATAAGGTGTATGGTGAAGATTTATCCGCTGCTGAAGGATTGGATGTTTATTATGAGCGTCTGCGGTTGATCCGCATTCGTTTCCGTCGAGAGCAAACGCATAAAGTGGGCATGGCGACCAGTTTTTAAAATTTTCGCATACCAAAAAGACGAAGGCTTCCTTATACCTTACGGTTACAGGGCCTTCGTCTTGCTTATTCGTCCGATTCGTTTCATAGCCATTCCTTCTTGCGGAAAACATACAGCATCCCACAGCCTAAGGTCAGCATGACGCCTATAACGCCATAATAGCCGTATTTCGTATGAAGCTCGGGCATATGATCAAAGTTCATACCGTAGATTCCGGTAATTACGGTCAGGGGCATGAATATTGTTGTGATCGCAGTAAACACTCTCATAATTTCATTCGCTCGGTTGGCGATACTGGATTGGTATGCCTCTCGTAAGTTGCCCATGAGATCGCGATACGTCTCAAAGGTTTCAGATATTTTAACCGCATTTTCATAAATGTCGCTAAAATATTTCTGCAGCTGATCATCAATCAGACGGAGGTCTTTTTTGTTTAGGGTATTGATCACTTCTTTTTGTGGTCCCAGCATTTTCTTCAACCATAAAATTTCACTTCGCAGACCGATAATTTCACTGAGATGTGACTTCTTGGTATGCATGAGGATATCTTCTTCCAGCTTCTCAATCCGAGCTTCAATCCGGTCGCCGACGGAGAAATAGTTATCCACGACAAGGTCAATTAGTAAGTAAAGGAACATATCCGGTTCACTTACTTCTTGCTCCCAGAGCATAGGCTTCAGGATTCGTAGTTCATTGATCTTTTGTTTCGTGACAGTGATGATGTAATGTCTTCCAAGGAATACATTGAGCGCCCGCAGGAAAATTTCTTCATCATCAAAGCGGATGCTATTTACAACTATAAAGTAGTGACTTTCGTATATTTCGATCTTCGGACGCTGATCCTCTTCGCTAAGGCAATCCTCAACAGCAAGATCATGCAGGTTGAACAAAGGCTGAAGCAGCTCTAAATCCTCTACATCGGCGTCAATCCAATAGAACCCTTCCGTTGGGGGTGTTAGTGTTTCATCAATTTCATCAATAGGTGTAAAAACCCCTGCATTTACCAGTCGGATTTTCATCTGATTTCACTCCTCCTATCCCCAGGTCTTCACTAGGGACTGCTAAATTAAGCACAGGGGAAAAAATCAGCTTGGCCGGCGTTACAATCAATACATAGGGCCAAATGACGTTTCGAGGGCATGAAGAAGAACTGCTCCCGCCGCCGGCAAGCTGATGATTATCCTGTGTGGTTGCTCATTCTGTACACTTATTTGCGAGCTCGGGTCGCCTTCCATTCTTCTTCTCACCTCTTCTTTTCGTTCAGGTATGAAATACTTGTCTAGTATAACAACGGAGTATGCCTCTTTCAAGCAAATTTATTGTGATTTTGAGGCTTCTTCAGCATTGTATGGACTTGACGAAAAGGAGGTTCATGATTTAAAGTGAATTTTAAAGTAATTTAATTGAATACAGCTAAATCTTATCAAGAGCAGGTGGAGGGACTAGCCCTATGAAACCCGGCAACCGGCGTGTAAACGCACGGTGCTAATTCTTGCGGAATTTCTGTTGACGCCTAAATCGTCTTCAGAAACATTCTGGCAGATGAGAGAGGCGCATATGACTGTAGATATGACCTTTCTTGATTTCCGAGGAAGGTCTTTTTATTGTTCAGCAAGCCGCAATGCGGCAAAACAACTAAATTCAGCTAAGGAGTGGAAAGACAATGCCAATTAAAATTCCCGACAGTTTACCGGCGAAAGAAGTACTATCAGGAGAAAATATTTTTGTGATGGACGAAAGTCAGGCTTTCCATCAGGATATCCGTCCACTACGGATTGCTATTCTGAACCTCATGCCGACTAAAGAGACGACAGAGACTCAATTGCTGCGTTTAATTGGAAATTCGCCACTACAAGTTGATGTTACTTTACTGCATCCACGTTCCCATATTTCCAAGAATACTTCTGCTGAACATTTGAAGAGCTTTTACAAAACCTTTGATGAGATCAGCCACCGTCGTTTGGACGGCTTAATCGTTACAGGTGCTCCTGTAGAACAAATGGAGTTCGAGGAAGTATCCTATTGGGAAGAACTAAAAGAGATTTTTGAATGGAGCAAGGACAATGTGACTTCAACCATGCATATTTGTTGGGCGGCACAGGCAGGCTTATATCATCATTTTGGTGTTCGTAAAGTGGCATTGCCTGAGAAATGCTTTGGCGTCTTCGCTCATACGATTAATCAAAATAACATTAAATTGTTGCGCGGCTTTGACGAGGTATTCCATGTACCACACTCCCGTCATACCGATGTCTCGCGTGAAGATATTGAGAATAATCCAGATCTGCAGATTCTGGCGGAATCCGAAGAAGCTGGTATGTATCTAGTGGCTACAAACGACGGTAAACAAATATTTGTGACCGGACATTCCGAATATGATCCTCTATCCTTGAAATGGGAATATGACCGTGATGTGACAAGAGGGATGGAGATGGCTTTGCCGAAACATTACTTCCCTAAAGATGATCCGGAACGTACACCTCCAGCAGTGTGGCGCGCGCATGCCAATTTATTATTCTCTAACTGGCTCAATTACTATGTATATCAAGAAACGCCTTATGATATCGACCCCATTGTTTATTAATAAAAGCGCTACAATATAAATTAGGAGGCATTAATCATGGATGACAAACTTAGGATTGAAAGCAGACTTGCTCAAATAGGTTCTCAAGAAGATCCAGCCACAGGAGCAATTAATTTTCCGATTTATAATGCAACGGCATTTCGTCATCCAAAACTCGGTCAGAGCACAGGGTTTGATTATAGCCGCACCAAGAGTCCGACCCGTTCAGTGCTTGAGAATGCTGCTGCTGAACTAGAATCTGGAGATGCAGGATTTGCTTGTAGCTCAGGGATGGCGGCTATACAAACGGTTCTTACCTTGTTCGCTCAAGGCGATCATCTGATCGTTTCGCTGGATCTTTACGGCGGTACCTATCGTTTGTTGGAACGGATTATGTCCAAGTTTGGAATCACTGCTTCTTATGTAGACACGAATGATTTGGATGCACTGGAAGCTACGCGTCGTCCCAATACGAAAGCTGTATTTATTGAAACGCCAACGAATCCACTGATGATGATCACGGATATTGAAGCTGTGTGCACCTGGGCACGTCACCATGGGTTACTTAGTATTGTAGATAATACGCTGCTGACACCATTCTTCCAACGGCCAATAGAATTAGGTGCGGATATTGTAGTTCATAGTGCTACTAAGTATTTGGGTGGTCATAATGATGTGCTGGCAGGTCTAATTGTATCCAAGGGTGTAGAATTATCAGCTGAAATAGCTATTCTGCATAACTCTATTGGCGCCGTGCTCGGACCAACAGATAGTTATCAGTTGATGAGAGGCTTGAAGACATTAGCACTGCGTATGGAGCGTCACGAGAGCAATGCACTAGCGATTGCCCACTACTTGCTAGAGCATCCAGCGATTGCGGAAGTGTTCCATCCAGGATTGCCGGATCATCCAGGACATGAAATCCAGAATCGCCAATCTTCAGGCAATACCGGTATTTTTTCTTTCAAATTAAAAGATGCCAGATACGTAGAGCCGCTTCTTCGCCATATTCGTCTTATTGCATTCGCAGAGAGCCTGGGCGGCGTAGAGTCACTTATGACGTATCCGGCTGTACAAACACATGCTGATATTCCTTTGGAGATTCGAAATGCGGTGGGTGTAGATGATCGTTTGCTTCGCTTCTCCGTCGGTATTGAACATGCTGAGGATTTGATTGCCGATCTTGGTCACGCACTAGAGGCCGCTAGGGCAGAAATTGAGTCCGAGTAACAGGAAGATATGTTCCATCGAGCGTTGGTGGAGAAATAGAGTATAACTAGCAGTATCGCTTAGTGCGATGCTGCTTTTCTTCTGGATGGGATTTTGCGAAGAATGTAAAAGCATTTTTCAAGCTGTTCAGATTGTGATACGATGAGGAAATGAACTGTTCATTTGTATGAGAAAGGGTTGTCGTCTTGAAAGGAGACAACGTTTTTTCTTCCTGTTATTTTGTGATTCTACCAATACCCCTAAGGGTTTAAAAGGAGGATGCGAACGATGAGTGCGATAGATCTTATTTTGGACAAAGCCCTACGGGGTGAACGTCTCCAATTGGAAGATACCATCCGACTGTTCGAGAGCAACGAAATTGAGAAAATGGGTGCTGCTGCAAACACCATAATGGAACGCTGGCATCCGGACCCGATGGCCACATTTGTAATTGGTCGTAATATTAACTATACGAATGTATGTGATGTCTACTGTCGTTTCTGCGCATTTTATCGCAGACCCGGCTCTGATGAGGGTTATGTACTGCCGGATGAGACGATTTACCAAAAAATCGCTGAGACTATCGCTGTAAATGGTACAGAAATACTGATGCAAGGCGGTACGAACCCAAATCTTCCTTTCAGCTATTATACCGATATACTTCGTGGAATTAAGCAACGTTTTCCTGAGATTACAATGCATTCCTTCTCTCCTGCAGAGATTATGAAGATGAAAGAAGTATCTGGATTATCGCTCGAGGAAGTGGTACGTGAAATCCATGCTGCTGGTCTGGATTCATTACCAGGTGGGGGAGCGGAAATTCTCGATGATCGCACACGCCGCAAGATCAGCCGACTTAAAGGCTCATGGCGCGAGTGGATGGACGTCATGCAGACAGCGCATAAGATCGGTATGAATACGACAGCTACGATGGTCATTGGACTTGGTGAGAGTATGGAAGAACGGGCATTGCACTTACTTCGTGTACGTGAGGCTCAGGACGAGTGTATTGCCAACAAATATGATTCAGAGGGTTTCTTGGCCTTTATCTCTTGGACATTCCAACCGGACAATACTAACCTGAAGCTGGATAGACAAACGCCTGAGGAATATCTGAAGACGGTAGCCATTAGTCGTCTTGTTCTAGACAACATTAAGAACTTCCAGTCCTCTTGGGTAACCATGGGACCAGAGGTCGGCAAGCTTTCCCTTCAATATGGCTGCAACGATTTTGGCAGTACAATGATTGAAGAAAACGTAGTATCTTCTGCGGGCGCGACCTACAAGGTTAATATCGAATCTATTACTGGGCTGATCCGCGAAGCAGGCAAAATCCCGGCACAGCGGAATACACGCTACGATATTCTGCGCGTGTTCGATGATGCTAATGCGAAAATTGATAATGATTTCATCATGCAGAACTAATATTAAATATCATACGGGTATATTTAACGCTTGTTTATCGTTCATCTTCAAAGGGATGAATGATAAATAAGCGTTTTTTGTGCGGGACGGATTATACCGGTATTTACCTGTGAACATAAATTCATTATTTTATTACATTTCTGTATACACATTATTATCCAAAAGTGATATCATAAACATATCAAAAGAATATCTTATGGAGGTGCTTTTTTATGAAGGAGAAAACGCTTCGTCCTGTCAGCGGTTTTTGGGTTATCGCATTGATTGCAGTTTGTTTGGGTGGTGGAATCTATGGTGCTCTTCAAGAGTATGTAGCAGTATCAGTCATTCTGTTCGTTGTAGCGGGAATACTATGTACAAGTATTACGGTTGTACAACCCAATAAATCGGTTGTAGTCACCTTTTTCGGCCAATATGTAGGGACTATTGCAACGAGTGGATTGTTTGCAGTCATTCCGTTCAGCGTTCGTAAGACGGTTTCCCTGCGCGTTCGTAACTTTAACAGTGTGAAGCTCAAGGTCAATGATGTGGAAGGTAATCCGATTGAAATTGCTGCAGTTATCGTCTTTAAGGTGATTAACTCCGCTAAAGCCCTCTTTGATGTAGATAAATACATGGCTTTCGTAGAGATTCAGAGTGAAACGGCGCTGCGTCATGTAGCCAGTAAATACCCTTATGATAACTTCAATGAATCCGGCATGTCCTTGCGTGCCAATGCAGATGAAATTGCTAAGGAATTAGCGACTGAGCTTCAAGAGCGCTTGTCCTTATCTGGTGTAGAAGTCATTGAAGCCCGGCTTACACATTTGGCTTATTCAACAGAAATCGCCAGCACCATGTTGCAGCGGCAGCAAGCATCTGCCATTCTATCTGCTCGTCAAATCATTGTTGAAGGTGCAGTTGGTATGGTCGATATGGCGATTAAACAGCTTAAAGAGAGCGGTGTAGTGGAGCTTGACGAAGAACGTAAAGCGGCCATGATCAATAATCTGATGGTGGCGATCGTGTCGGAGCGAGGAGCGAGTCCGGTCATTAACGCCGGCTCGTTGTATTAAGGCGGTGCATCATGGCGGCCAAGAAAAGCTTTCCATTGCGGATCGATCCGGATCTGCATGAGGCGTTGGAACGTTGGGCGGGAGAGGAATTTCGCAGTGTAAACGGACATATCGAATACTTGCTGCGTGAGTCTTTGAAACGTGCAGGCCGCTTACCTGAAAGGAAACGACGAGAAGAGTAACCTGTTAAGGACAGTTCTAGTGCTATTTCCAGATGCAGAATTGTTCGTGCAGGTAACTGCTACCCGGGGTTTACAAAATTTTGCCCCCTCTACAGACTTGACTGTCAGAGAGGACAGATTTATAATTACTCCATAATTCACGTTAACAGCATTGACAAAGATATGAATTGATTGTTCTGGACCGTATCAGAGAGAGGGAACATAGGCTGTAATTTCCTCCGGTACCTACTATCGATTTACCCCTTTGTAGCTGCGGTTATGAATTCCCAGAAATGGGATAGTAAGAACCGCCGGTTCATGGTCGTTATTCCATGCTTACGAAGGATTCTGTCTCAACTCTGCTTTAAGTGAGGATTGGGAGAATCGAATTTGGGTGGAACCACGGGTGCAATCGCTCGTCCCTTTGCGGGACGGGCGTTTTTTGTATGCGTGGATATTTCCGCTTCGTAATTTAAAATTGTTGTTTGGCTTAAGGAAATGAAGGGGGAATTTAAATGGTAAGTATTAAACTTCCGGACGGCTCCGTTCGGGAATACGCAGAAGGTAGTAATATTGACGATGTAGCAGCTTCTATTAGTAGTGGACTTCGCAAAAATGCGGTGGCAGGGAAATTGAATGGTATTGTCGTGGATCTGTCCACTCCGCTTGAGGAAGGCGCATTGATAGAAATCGTAACTTTGGATTCGCCTGAAGGTTTGGAAGTTATGCGTCACAGTACTGCCCACTTGATGGCGCAAGCTGTAAGACGTTTGTACGGATCAAAAGAAGTTAAGCTAGGTGTAGGTCCGGTTATCGAAGATGGCTTCTACTACGATATGGATTTGGAACATCCGCTTAATCCTGAGGATCTACTAAAGATTGAAAAGGAAATGGATCGTATTATCTCTGAGAACCTTCCAATCGTACGTAAGGAAGTTAGTCGCAAGGAAGCGTTAGAAATATTCGGTGAACTAGGCGATCCTTACAAGCTTGAACTGATCGAAGCATTGCCTGAAGATAGTGTGATTTCGATCTATGAACAAGGTGAATTCTTCGACTTGTGCCGTGGACCACATGTTCCGTCGACTTCCAAGATCAAAGTCTTTAAATTGATGAATGTAGCCGGTGCTTACTGGCGCGGCGATAGCAAGAATAAAATGCTTCAACGCGTATACGGTACAGCTTGGATCAAAAAAGCGCAGCTTGATGAGCATCTTCGTCTGCTTGAAGAAGCGAAGAAACGCGACCACCGTAAGCTGGGTAAAGAGCTCGAAATCTTCACATTTAATCAATTGGTAGGCCAAGGCTTGCCTATCTGGCTGCCTAAAGGTGCCAAACTGCGCAGTATTCTGGAACGTTACATTGTGGATCTGGAAGCAAGTCTAGGATACCAGCATGTATATACTCCGGTTCTAGGTAATGTTGAACTTTATAAAACTTCTGGACACTGGGAGCACTATCAAGAGGATATGTTCCCTAAAATGACTATTGATAATGAAGAGTTTGTTCTTCGTCCAATGAACTGTCCGCATCACATGATGATTTATAAGAGCTCCATGCACAGCTACCGTGATCTGCCGATCCGTATTGCTGAACTGGGTATCCAGCATCGTTATGAAATGTCAGGAGCATTGACTGGTTTGCACCGTGTGCGTTCGATGACTCTTAATGACTCCCATATTTTCTGTCGTCAGGATCAAATTAAAGGCGAGTTCATTCGTGTAATCGAGTTGATTAAACAGGTATACAGTGACTTTGGTATTAATGACTACCGTTTCCGGTTGTCTTATCGTGATCCTAAGGATACTGAGAAATATTACGCGAATGACGAAATGTGGGAAACTGCACAGCGCATGCTGCGTGAGGTTGTAGAGGAAGCTGGTCTGCCATTCTACGAAGCGGAAGGCGAAGCTGCCTTCTACGGTCCGAAGCTGGATGTACAGATCAAGACTGTACTAGGCAAAGAAGAAACTCTCTCCACTGTACAGATCGACTTCTTGCTGCCTGAACGCTTTGAATTGGAATATATCGGTGACGATGGTCAGAAACACCGTCCAGTCGTTCTGCACCGTGGTATTTTAGGTACTATGGAGCGCTTTGTTGCTTTCTTGTTAGAGAACTTTGCAGGATCACTTCCGCTTTGGCTGTCTCCACAGCAAGTTAAAGTTATTCCTGTATCTACTGCTTTCGACGATTATGCTAAGGAAGTTACGGACAAGCTGCGTCGCCGTGGTATCTCTGCTGAGGCAGATTTGCGTAATGAGAAGCTTGGTTATAAGATCCGTGAAGCTCAGCTGGAGAAGCTGCCATACATGTTCGTAGTCGGCGAGAATGAAATGAATGCTGAGACAGTTTCCATCCGTAAGCGTGGGGAAGGCGATATCGGAGCTAAGCCACTTCAAGAAGTTATTGAGCTACTGGCTCAGGAAATTGCAGACCGTGTAATCTCCTAATTACATGAAATAATCTACACCAAAAGTACGTCGAATAACGACCTCTGTCCTATGCCCATGAGGATCTAAAATGGATCTTCATGTATAAAATTTTGTGAATCGGGAAACCTTCGCTAATAAGGGGGAGGTTTATCACATGAACAAAATGGGCATATTTCAGAGGTTTTGGTGTCTTTTTGTCACAATAGTCCTACTGTTGACTGCTGCAGGTATCATTCCTGAATCCAAGCATCAAGCAGTTGTGGCCAATGGGACAGGAGACACATTACAGCACACAGATTTTAGCAAAACGCTTTCGAACGAATTGCAACATACTCAGGCTAACTCTGGTTCAATGAGAACCAAAGATCAACAAGCTATTCTCACCACGGACCGTGCTACCTTGTTGTCAAATGAGCCACATTCCAGCATACCGATCGTTCCTGCGACAACAAAAAATAAACCAGTAGCTACAAAGTCACCACAGAGCACTAAAGCTCAGAGTGGGGGCAAAGGCTCTTCAAAATCACCGAATTCTGTTCCTGTAGCTGCACCAGCTCCTGATCAGATTATTACTTCAATGAAAGTGATGGCGACGGGTTATACTGCGGGTTATGAATCTACGGGTAAAACATCTAAACATCCCGAATACGGAATCACCTATTCAGGTGTGAAAGTACGTAGAGATAAGAATACAGTCTCGACCATTGCTGCTGACCCTAAGATAATCCCGTTAGGGAGTATACTTTATATACCAGGTTATGGATACGGCATCGTTGCTGATACAGGATCTGCCATTAAAGGGCGGAAGATTGATTTGTATTTTGCTACTACGAAGCAGGTATATAAGGAATGGGGTAAAAAATCAGTTGTAGTTCAGCTCATTAAGCGAGGAAACGGTACATGTACGGAAGTCATGCTGAAGAAGCTAACCCAAGCGATTGAGACTTATAATGCTGTACCGCAATCCCTGCTGGAAGAATCCATTTAAGATATAGATGTTTATTTCAATGAATTTGGTGGATTGAACTTAATTTCACTTGGTCATGCATAATAGTGACATCACCTTGCCATAATACGGACTGGGGCAGAGCATTAGCCTCATCCGAGATGTTCTCTTAGTAAGCATTATCTATGCTGCATAAGGGATAAGGGAGGTGAATTCCGTGGCTAATAATAAAAAATCTAAAGTTCAAGAAAATTACAAAACACCGAATGAAAAATACAATGCTGAGTTTGCTGTTGAGAATGACGGCGCTACTAAGCAAAGTGGAAATACTTCTAAACCAGCTCAGAAACCGCAACAATAATGCACTACTGAAGCAAAAGACTGTTGAATAAAGAGACTGTCCCAGATCAGTTTATAACTGAGGGACGGTCTTTTTTTCATATATATAGGACTATATAGAATAATATCCCATACGTCTCCGTCTAGAGACTGAGTGGAAGTTCCTTCTCTCGCCGCTGTTTATGAGCGCTTTCTTCCTGTAGACTAAGGCTATAAGATTGAAGAAGAGAGCGTTCCACTAATTTAAAGGGGAAATGGTATATGAAAAGAAGGTTCACAAGTCAGATTTTTGGCGGCTTGATCCTGATAGGGATTGGAGCCATGTTTCTACTCAGACAATTGGGTTACACCGATTTCAGCTTAGGTTATTTGATCTCAAATTATTGGCCTGTTATCCTGATCCTCATGGGGATGAAGCGACTTCTGGGTACGGGAGACGAACAACAAAAAGGTGGATCTTCACCAATCGGCGGTTTTTTCTTTCTGGCAATCGGAGTGTTCTTCCTTGGGCGGAATTTGGACTGGTTCGATATTTCAGCAGGGGATTTTTTCAAAATGTTCATTCCAATCATGCTTATTGGCGGCGGTCTTTATGTGATTTTTAAACCACGAGGTTCAGTACCACCAGTGCCACCTGCTCCAACTTCACCACCTGATAACTTCCCTTCAGGAAAAAGCTCACTGGACGTGGAGCCGCCAAAACCGCTGGATTCCACGCTAGATGAACAATTCGAACAGAAATTCGGCAAACCTTCTGGTGGGCGAGACTGGAATATTAATCTTCAAAAAGATGAAGAAGAGGATGAAGACGGAACTGGAGCTTTTAAATCCACCGCTGAATCACGTTGGCAGGAGAAACAGGAACGCCATGAGCGCAGACGTCAGGAACGTCATGAGCGTAACGCTAGAAGACATGGGGAATGGCATGAGGAGTTCCATGAGGCAGAGAGTAACAAGGAGTCGACCAATCGCTCTGCTTTTATCGGGGATGTTCACATGGGTCGCGAGCATTTCCAACTGAAGAATACGAATGTCTCACAGTTTATTGGCGATACTGTACTGGATCTGACGAACGCACAAATTGCTTATGGAGAGACGAAAATTAATATTTCCGCTTTTATAGGCGACATTAAAGTGTACATTCCGAATGATATGGATCTTGGCATCTCAGTGAACAGCAGTTCTTTTATCGGCGATATGGAAGTTCTGGATCAGTCTCGCAGTGGATTTATGAGCAGTGTTCAATGCAAGACGCCTTATTATAAAGAAGCGGGTAAAAAAGTCCGCATTAACGTAAGTGCTTTTATAGGTGACATTAAAGTTAAAACGGTGGGTTAGATGGGAACAATCTTCAGTAATACCAAATGGTTGTTGTTGTTTTACTTTTTGCTCACTGGAGCCGTAAGCGCCGGGTTGATGTATGCAGGCACTTGCCTTGGGTATATCGAAGTAATGGATTATCGCATGTGGCTGTACTTATGTCTTGGGATCGTGTTGTTCACTGTTGTGATCGGCTATATGGCAGGTCAGCGGATTCAGCGGCGGATTGATCATCTGGATCTAAATATGCTGCAGGTGGCAAAAGGGAATCTGTCCGTACGTATGCCAGAGAGTGATGATCAGTCTTTTGCGAGAGTGTACCACGAATTTAATGTCATGATGGATACGGTTGAGAACAAGATGCAGCTTTTGCAGCGATTAGGTGAACAAGAGGTTATTGAGAAGGAACAGGCAGCGGAGAGTGCGGTGTTGGAGGAAAGAAGGCGTATGGCCCGGGATTTGCATGATACGGTGAGCCAACAGCTTTTTGCCATCCATATGTCGGCTTCTTCGCTGCCTAAAGTGCTGAAGGTTAATGAAGCTCAAGGCCAATTGGTAATGGATCAGTTAATTGCAATGTCCCAGATGGCACAAAAGCAGATGAGAGCGCTCATTGCACAGTTGCGACCGGTGGAGCTGGAAGGCAGGAATCTTTTCGAAGCACTGGAAAAATGGTTCCCTGATTATTGTCGCCAGAACGGTCTAAAAGGAATGAAGGAGCTTGAACTGCAAGGAGAATTGTCTGAGGCTATTGAACATCAGTTATTCTTGATTATCCAGGAGGCTATGGCGAATATTGTGAAGCATGCTGAAGCTAGACTGGTCAGCCTATCGCTGCGTGAAGGGTCAAGACAGGTTGTGCTGAGTATTAGTGACGACGGTCAAGGCTTTGAGCATATACAGCAAAAACAGGGTTCGTACGGTCTTACCACCATGCGTGAACGTGCGGAGAAACTGGGTGGGCAAGTAGAGATTATTAGCCGTAAGGGTGCAGGAACGACCATACGTGTACATATCCCTAAATTTGTGCAAGGGAATTCTGAGTCAGAGGAAAAAAGAGCATTAGGAACAGATACAGAGGACGAGGAGGAATAGAGCATGAGTGTCATAAGAGTGTTGCTCGTGGATGATCATGATATGGTGCGGATGGGTCTCAAAACATATCTGATGCTGGAGCCGACGTTTGAGGTTATAGGAGAAGCAGCAAATGGACAGGAAGCACTGGAGATGCTGCGTGCTGGCGGACATGAAGGCTTACCCGATCTCGTGCTAATGGATCTGATGATGCCTGTGATGAATGGTGTGGAGACTACTCGTGCAGTGCTGTCAGAATTTCCTGGCCTCAAAATCGTTATCTTGACCAGCTTCCTTGAGGATGACCTCGTCGTGGACGCTATAGAAGCTGGAGCAGTCAGCTATGTGCTCAAAACCGTGTCAGCAGAGGAGCTGATCTACGCACTGCAAGGCGCATTTCGCGGCATGCCAGTTATGACTGGTGATGTATCGCAAGCGTTGACACGTGGCATTCGCCAGCGTACCGTGCAAGGTGATTCCTCCGGCTTGACGGAGCGTGAGAAAGAGGTTCTGCTGCTCATTGCTGAGGGCAAAACCAATAAGGATATCGGTGAGGAGCTACATATCAGCATTAAGACAGTGAAGACGCATGTCAGCAACTTGCTGATGAAATGCGAGCTGGATGACCGTACCCAGTTGGCTATATATGCTCATCGGAAGGGTTGGGCCCAGGGGTAGAGGTTTGTTGTTTGTGAAGATTTGCGGTAGGTTATTAGTGTCATGCGGTTCTGTATGATGCAATACGCTAGGTGATCGGTGTTTAAAGGGATGTTATAGGGAAAACTGGACCTCTGTCAAGAAAGTAGACACCATTAAACTGCCTTTCTCTTATTAAATTGCGCAGCAAACCGTACCGGCGAAAGATAGCCTAGCGCGCTGTG
>NZ_LCZJ02000032.1 GCF_001012825.1 Paenibacillus etheri | reverse complement strand
TAGAATAGACAGAAATAGCTGGATTAAGACATAGATGGCAACGGGCGAATAACATTTTCATTCTGGGATGTGAGCTAATGGCTCATGAAAGTTTTTTGTGAAGGTGACAGTTGTCATCTTAAAGAAATGACAGTCCATACTAATGTCAGGTCTCCTTTTTCCATATGATTGAAACAGATCACAAGCATTCGGAATCGGAGGGGTTACGAAATGGACAGTGTTATTGAGATGAATGGAGTCAGTAAATTATATAAGGATAAGAAAGCAGTAGATCACATCAGCTTCAACATTGCTAAGGGTTCGATTACAGCTATTCTTGGACCGAACGGAGCAGGCAAAACAACGGCATTAGGAATGTTATTGGGGCTATTAGAGCCCACTGAAGGTACTGTGAAAATATTCGGCCAACATCCGAAAGATAAAGCGGTACGTGAAAAGACCGGTGCGATGCTGCAGGAGGTAAGTGTCATGGATCGGCTGAAGGTTCGGGAGATCATTGCGCTGATCCGTAGCTATTATCCACAGCCGATGGATATGGAGTTTCTAATTAAAGCCACAGGGCTTGCGCCAGCGGATTTAAATAGATACGCCGAGAAGCTCTCGGGCGGTCAAAAGCGAAGTCTCGGCTTCGCGCTAGCCTTGGCGGGTGATCCAGAGTTGATCTTTTTTGATGAACCTACGGTTGGACTTGATATTACTTCCCGGCGGCGGTTCTGGGATACGGTTCGTGGACTTGCGGAGCAGGGCAAGACGATTGTGTTCACGACACATTACTTACAGGAAGCTGAAGATATTGCGGATCGTATTCTGTTGTTTAGCAAAGGCCATTTAGTTGCAGACGGAAGTCCAGATGAGATAAAATCGCGGATTGTGAAGCGTTCGCTGTCCTTTTTACCAATAGGTGATCGATCTGAATTACGCAGAAGTCTAATGAAACTAACCGCTATTGAAGATTGTTATGAAAAAGAAGGTCGAATTCATGTGACGACAGACGATACGGATGAAGCACTGCGAGCGATTTTAGTTACTGGACTTCCCGTGAAGGATATTCGTATAGATCAGGGACGTTTGGATGACGCTTTTGAACAATTGACCATGAACCAAGAGGAGGCTGTCTAACGATGAGACTAATTACTGTACAGTGTAAAGCCGAGATGCTGAGGATCATCCGAAATCCTTATTACGTATTCTGGTCACTCTTCATGCCCATTATGTTCTACTTTATCTTCACCCGCGTGGTTAATACAGGTAACGATGACCCGACTTGGCGCGCTCACTACTTAATGTCGATGGCAACCTTTAGTGTAATGGGCTCTGCGATCATGACGCTTGGCATCCGTTTGGTGCAAGAACGAACACAAGGCTGGACCACTTTTATTCGGATTACTCCGCTACCAGGTTCTGTCTATTTCTTCGGAAAAATGTTCGGGCAAACGATGATGCATCTGTTTTCGGTCATTTGTATTTTTATCGCAGGATATTTAATCAACGGTGTCTCCTTATCTGCGGGTCAATGGGTGCTTAGTGGGCTATGGATTCTGATCGGTTCCCTTCCATTTTTGGCGATTGGTACGCTTGTGGGTGCTATGAAACGGGTGGATACGGCCAGTGGAGTCAGTAACGTAATTTATATGGCGCTTGCTGTAGCGGGGGGCATGTGGATGCCAATTGAGATTTTACCACGTTTAATGCAGAAGATTGGTCATTGGTTACCTTCTTATAACTATGGAAATGGGGCGTGGGAGATTGTACGTGGCTCAGCCCCGCATTGGAGTAATGTCTTGATTTTGCTCGGATATTTGGTAGTTTTTATGTTACTATCGGTTTATATCCGAAAAAAACAGGAAGCGGTGTAAAGTAATGACCGAGCGTGGACAGTTCCAGTTATTTCCGAGAAGTCAGGGGTTTTTCCCTTATGTATGGGCTGTTTATCTAATTTTGCCCATCCTGAATTTGCGCGGAGAGACTGGAGTGAAGCTCATTCTAGGTGGGATTATGATAGCGGTGTTTGCCATCAGTTATCGCCAGCTGTATTGGGTTCGGGGTGGCGTGTTTAATGTTTGGTTAACGACTCAAATGGTGATTATCGTGGTGCTTAGCTTGTTCTATACGCCCTTTAATCTGTATATGGGCTTTTTCACCGTGAATTTTATAGCTTATTATACGGAGAATAAAGGGTTTAAAATTGCATTTACTTCTTTTGTTGTCATGGTACTTTCGGTGCTGGTCTTAGTAGGCCGTGAGTTGGAATGGGTTAGTATTATGTTCTTAATCCCGTTTATCGTTATTATGCTGATTATGCCATTCGGCGTAAGATCCATGCATCAACATCAGAAGCTGG
Source organism: Paenibacillus etheri (assembly GCF_001012825.1). Taxonomy (GTDB): domain Bacteria; phylum Bacillota; class Bacilli; order Paenibacillales; family Paenibacillaceae; genus Paenibacillus_AQ; species Paenibacillus_AQ etheri. The sequence continues at coordinate 14,379 of NZ_LCZJ02000032.1, read as the reverse complement.
AGAAAGAGCTGGATCAAGCCAATGAGGTGATTAAAGAGCTGGTGAAGCGTGAGGAACGAATGCGAATCGCTCGTGATTTACATGATACGCTCGGGCATACGTTGTCCTTGATTACATTAAAAAGCCAACTCGTAGAGAAGCTGGTGACCAAAAATACGGAGCGAGCCCAAGAGGAGGCGCGGGAAATTCAGCGTACTTCGCGTGCTGCGCTCCGTCAGGTGCGTGAGCTGGTGTCGGAAATGCGTGCGATCTCAGTAGCAGAAGAACTGGCAGAAACCGGGGAAATGCTGCGCACGGCGGAGATTGCCTTGGAAGTGGAGGGCGATATCTCGCTAGAGGGAGTATCCGATCTGACGCAAAATATTCTCAGCCTCTGTATAAAAGAAGCTGTGACTAACATTGTGAAGCATAGTAGAGCGGATAAATGCTTCATCGGGGTGGCAAAGACTGCCGGAGAAGTTCGAATTACCGTTAAAGATAACGGAATTGGCCTCCAGAACGGTGAGAGATGTAATGGTGAGCTTAGTGATGGAAATGGTATGAAGGGGATGGCGGAACGTCTATCCCTGATTGATGGCTCTCTGTCGCTAAGCTCAGATGAAGGTCCGGGAACTACCCTGATCGTTACAATCCCTCTAATCGTAAAGGAAGCAACAGGGGGTGAGAGTGCATGATAACCATCGTTATAGCGGAGGATCAACGTCTGCTTCGGGGAGCGATGGCTTCCCTGCTGGATCTTGAGGATGATATCGAAGTCGTCGGAGAGGCCTGTGATGGAGCTGAGGCGTTAGCTTTAATCGACAAGCTTCAACCGGATGTGTGTCTCATGGACATTGAAATGCCGTTCAAAAGCGGGCTGGAGGTTGCAGAAATATTGCGGAGTAAAGGTTGTCCGACTCGAATTATCATCTTGACTACCTTTGCCCGTCCGGGCTATTTCGAGCGTGGAGTGAAGGCTGGTATACAAGGGTATTTGTTGAAGGACGAGCCTGTAGATAAGCTGGCTGAATCTATTCGCCGTGTCATGGCTGGACATCGGGAGGTATCCCCCGAGTTAGTTTTTGGCAGCCTGCGGGAGGAAAATCCACTAACAGCACGGGAACGAGAGATTTTAAAGCTGGCTGGTGAAGGGCAAACGGCGGCGGAGATCGCTTTTTCGCTACATCTTTCTTATGGCACAGTTCGCAATTATATCTCTGAAATACTCAATAAGCTGGAAGTGAAAAGCCGAATTGAGGCGGTACGACTGGCAGAGGAAAAAGGCTGGATTTGAGGGGAGAAGGGCATTGTTATGCAAATATTTCTGATTCGTCATGGTGATCCGGACTATTCCATAGATGGTCTAACGGAATTCGGGCATCAGGAGGCAGCAGCACTGGGAAAACGCATGGCATCTATTGGTCTGGATGAATTATACGCATCACCACTGGGTAGAGCACAGACAACAGCAAGTTATGTGGCCAAAGAGACGGGACTCATAATTCAGACAGAACCTTGGACTTGTGAGCTGGATTGGACTGAGATTATGTTGGATGGACAAATGGCGTCTATATGGGATAGCCCCGGAGAACATATTAGCGAACTATCTAGTGGAAAGAGAGTATGGTCTGATGAAACAGATCATTGGTTGAAGCAAGAGGAATACAGATTGCGGTTTAGCGAATTACAAGCGGCTTCAGATCAATTCTTGCTTCGACACCATTATAAAAGAGAAGATGGCCTGTATCGGATCCTTGAGCCTTCTACCAAGAAGATTGGAGTAGTATGCCATGGTGGCTTTGGTCTCGCATGGCTAGCTCATTTATTACAGATTCCTTTAGCCTTGGCTTGGTCCGTATTTTGGTTAGCGCCAAGCTCGGTAACGACGATCTTGTTTGAAGAGCGCAGCGAGCACTTTGCGGTTCCTAGATGTATTGGACTAGGAGATGTTTCCCACCTTTATGCTGGCGGCATGAACTATCGCCCGAGGGGATTAATGGGCAATCATGTTTAAATTGAAAGATTAAGAACATCGCCTATGAAGTGAAAGGCCATCCCACAGAGGATGGCCTTTTTACTAGCTCTATGTGATCGGAACGAATAGGCTACTCTTCAACGTGGATTTAATTTCACCTGTGACCCTTTACCACCTGTCTGGATGCCAGTGTCCTTCGTTCCAACTTCCTTCAAGTCAGTCACTAGTCGCTCCAATACGGCCTTGGAGGCAGCGGCTTCTTTGGCGCCAGATGCCTTCACGACTAATTGCACTGGCTTGCCAGAACGGAGATGCTTCTCTGCCTGGCGAAGCTTCGTATCGTAATCATGCTCTTCAATATGAGCAGTGAAGCGCAGTTCTTTGACCTTTTCTTTGCTGCCGCCTTTTGATGCTGCACCACCACTCGCCTTGCGTGTTGCTACTGCTTCCTTCTGCGCAGCGGCTTTTGCCTTGCCCTTCGCAGTCAGGCTGCAAGGTGGCGGGCTGCTCATTAGTGAGGTGCATACCAGATCAGCACCTGCTGATCTGGCCATTGCCAATGCTTCTTCTCTAGATACAATGCCCAGCTTCTCGCCTCTAAGTCCTGTAAGGACTACTTCGGATGCTCTTATTTGTTCATTGATTAATACAGCCACTACTATGAATCCTCCCCTGATAACTGATGATAAAGCTATCATATATGGAACTAGCTTGAGGTTCAAATGTGAAGAGTAGGATTAGCGTTACTAATCCTCTCAATTTCCTCCTTTATGATTTGTAGGATTAGTTTTTTAGATGATGTTGCTAGATATTCTCGGTTGCGCCGCTGCAATATACCAACTTGAATGAACGGCTCGCTTAGTTCAACATCGATTTTTACGATATCTGTCATTAAAGATGTCGAATCAAGCACTACCCCTACCCCAGGGTTCTTTCTTACAAAATGAGGAATAGCAGAAATTTGGCTTATGGTGGATAAAGTGGGCTTTGATTCGAATCTCGAAAATTGCTTAGCTAACCGAAGGTAATATAAGCAAGTGCGTCCTCCAGCTATAATTGGATATTCAAGAATTTCTCGAAATGAAATATCGTCTCGTCCGCTTAAAGGATGATTTTCATCTACTATAAAAGCGATTTTCTCGTGATAGAGTGGTTCGAAGTAAAAGAAAGACAGATCGGACGGCTCACCGCAGATGGCGAAATCCAATTCACTTTGTAGGACGAGTTGCGAGAGGGAATCAGTGTTACCCTGAATGAAGTTACATTTCATCTTTGGTTTTAACTCATGAAACTTTCGCAAGGCGTTCGGTAGGACGGATTCCATCATGGATTCAATGCCTCCGATATGAAGTGTGCCAATTTCGTCATGCTGTAAAGCCTTGGTGATTTCTGTTACATAATTCCAATGTTGAATAAGGTTGTCGATTTCCGCTGCAAAGACTTGCCCAGCACTTGTCAGTTCTACTTCCCAGCCTCTATGAAAGAGTTGTATGCCAAGTTCTTTTTCAAGACGTTGAATTTGGTTGGTAATGGTAGACTGCGCATAATTCAACTTCTCGGCAGCGCGTGAGAAAGTTCCTTCTTGAAGGATGGTCTTAAAAGCCATCAGTTCTTTTAGATCCATCGGCTGTCACCTCTATCGGTATAATTGATTAAGATTATTATCTTATTCAATTATATAAATTAAAAGACTGAGAGTACAATAAAAGAATTCCAAAGAAGGAGTGAATTAAAATGCCATTCATTAGAGTTAGTTATTTGGAGCAACAATACGACATTCATCAGCTAGAAGGAATATGCAGAGCGATTATGAGTGCATTAATTCAGCATTTCCATGTACCGGAGGATGATATGTTTCAGGTTTTTCATGAGCATAAAGCGGGGGAGTTTTTTTATAGTAAAGATTATTTAAATATTGAACGAAGCGACGGACTAATATATATCCAAGTTACGCTAAAATCCGGAAGATCAACGGAGCAGAAAACAAGCTTTTACGCGATGCTAGCCGAGGAATTATCGATGACGCTAAACATCAGAAAAGAAGATATATTCATTGTACTCGTCGATACGGAATTCGAAGATTGGTCGTTTGGTAACGGTGTTGCTCAAATGCTACAACCTCCGGTTAGGAAGGTGTAATATGGAGCATCGTAAAGTCGCCACAAATGTACGGGAATCGTTAGGGGAGTTCGCTCCGGCATTTGTCGACTACTCGGAAAATGTGTTATTTGGGGACTTATGGAGACGTGAGCAATTATCACTTCGCGATCGAAGCATGATTACGATTTCTGCTTTGGTTATGGGAGGCATGACGGAACAACTCCCCTATCATTTGCGCTTGGCTTTAGAGAACGGATTACAACTTGAAGAAATCGTGGAGGCCATTACCCACCTTTCTTTTTATGTAGGTTGGCCGCGAGCCTCTTCAGCTCTAGAGGTTGCAAAGGATGTAATAGGGAAAAACAAATAACGTCTGACTTTTTAATCCCATCCGTAACCTTTGGGAACTTCATTGGCACTTGTATATAATACGGAAGAAGGGAGCGAGCAAAAGTATGCTTCAGTATATTGAAGAGGCAGGGCGAGGAGATCGTCAAGCTTTTGAACAGATTGTTAGGCACTTTACACCGATGGCGAATGCAGTTGCATATGAAAAGCTACACGATTATCAATTAGCGGAGGATGCTGTGCAGGAAGCCTTCACTGAAGCGTTCCTAAATTTGAATAAATTACGAGCAGTAGAGGCATTTCCGGGCTGGTTTAAAGCGATAGTGGCAAGGCAATGTTATCGAATTTTGCGAAGAAAGCAGCATCCTGCATTACCCTACGATGAAGCTGTGGAATCGACAGAATCTTCATGTAGTGTAGCGGACATTATTGAGAAAAAAGAAGCGCGGCGAATGCTTCATGAGTCTATAGCTGCATTAACGTCCAATATGCGGATCGCCGTTCAATTATATTACTTTCAGGGATATTCTCTTCAAGAGATTGCTGACTTTCTGGGGACTTCAGTCCCGGTATTGAAGAAGCGACTCTTTGATGCTCGCCGCAAGCTTAAGGGGGCGCTACCTGTAGCGGATGTCCTCTCCGTATTTAACCATTTGTACGAAGGAGGAAAAGGTGTGCTTCATATTGTAAACGGAGATGTAGTGGGAGATAAGCTGCGTCAAGGCATTGTGCAAGGTGATGTATTGGTTTGGAGAGAGGTCTATTCTCATGGACAGGTATTCTTAGAGCCTGCGGAACAGAATAACCGCTTAATACGAGCGCAATATTTGGAGCAAACGATGGGGATTCCGCAGATGGAATTCATACAGGGCAGTGAGAGTCAGGAAAAAATATTAGCTGACTTTCATAAATATGAGGAAGTGGTGTTATGGTTCGAGCATGATCTATTCGACCAGACGATGCTGTGCTATTTGCTCCATTGGTTCTCAAAGCAGAAGAAAGGATCAACGAAGCTGAGTTTATTGTGCATTGGAGAGTATCCTGGAATTGAGTTGTTTCGTGGACTTGGACAACTATCTGTAGAGCAAATGGAGACTTTATCAGGAACGTGGAAGTTAATCGGCGACAAGGAGCTAGAAGTAGGCCAATCACTCTGGGAAGCTTATGTATCACCGAATCCAGAAACGCTGCAACAACGCTTAACCACGGATACGTCCGCTTTACCATTTGCATATGACGCCTTCGTGGCACATTTATCACGTTTCCCATCAACCTATAATGGACTTGGGATTGTTGAACAGATGACCCTGGAGATGATTCATGCTGGCATTAAATCCCCATATGAGCTGTTCAAAAATGTGGGAGATAAGCTTCATATCTTAGGCATGGGCGATCTGCAATATTGGCATATTCTAAGACAGATGGCACAAGACCCATGCCCGTTGCTGCACAAGCGTGGCTTGAAGGAACTCCCCGGTTATAACGAACCAGTGATGCAAATTCAAGATAGTGAGGTTGAATTAACAGCATTCGGAAAGAAAGTAATGTCTGGAAAAGAGGACTGGGTCAAGAGGAAAGAGATCGATGAGTGGTATGGAGGGGTGCATCTGCAGGGCGTGACTCCGCGCTGGAGATGGAATTGGTCCTCGCAAACGATTCAATAATATAGGATTCTATCGACTCTATGTCGAAGAAAGGGCTGTCTCAAGAGTAGTGAATGCTACTTATGGGCAGCCCTTTAATTCAATCATTATTCATAAACGTCTTATGATAGGCGTTACGATATTGAGTCGGTGTTATGTTCTCGTATTTTCGGAAGAGGCGCATGAAATACTTATCGTCGGTGAACCCCGTCTCTGTCGCGATTTCCCTCACGCTGAGGGCGGTTCTGGTTAGCAGCTCCTTCGCTTTAGTCACACGTACTGAATGAATATACTCCAAAGGGCCCATGGAGGTATGTTGTTTAAATAGCCGAGCTAAATAATCCTTATTGTAATTGAATTTCTCCGCGATGATTCTCACAGTAAGAGGTTCGCTTGCATGTATTCTTGTCCACTCCGCTATTTTGACAAAGGTGACATCCTGCTGCGCACGGATTAGCTTACTGGCAAACGGCTGAAGCGCATGCTCAGACAGCTCAATTAAGAGTGAGGTCAGCAAATAATTAACACTGGAATAGGTCAAATACCCTGAGTTAGCCACATGGAGGATTTGATTCGCCAGGATATGAATCCGGTCACTGTGTTCGATCTTTATGAACTGTGGCAGATATAAATTATGAACGGACCATAAGCGATGTGTACGCGAAAAGATTTCTTCCGCCTCCGGTTTCATTTCCTCCTCACTCAGCAATACCCCCTCGCTTTTCAGCTCGAAATGAAACCAATAAAACTTAACCCCGGGCCGTGATTCTCTATAGCCGACATGCGTGCGATTAGGCATAAGCAAAAGAGCTTCGTCAGGGCCTACTTCGAAGCTTTTGTTCTCCTCACTTAAATAAACCGTTTCATTCACACCTATGATTAGCTCATAATTGCCCATTGCACGTTCTACATGTTTCCATGGCGTTTCGGAGATGAATTCACCTGCTGCCGTAAAATGAACAGGCACATCTGCATTTATTTTCAAATAGGTCATGCGGTCCTCCTAGCAATCAATAAGTCGGATTTGTCCACTATTTGTATGGCTGATCTACCGACAAATCAACGTTCCGATGTTATCTTATGGATACAAATATACACTTGTTATATCACCCTGACAAGATTGCGAGGGAGCGATTTCATTGAAGGCGCAAGCTTTTGATTTGCAGAATGTACGCATTGAGTCAGGTCCGCTTCTCCATGCGATGGAGTTAAATACGGATTATTTACGCAAGCTGGAGGCTGATCGGCTACTGTCGCGTTTTCGCGAATATGCTGGCTTAGAGCCTAAGGCTGCTCACTATGAAGGCTGGGAATCGCAAGGTATTAGCGGCCATACGCTAGGTCATTATATCTCTGGATGTGCGTTAATGTATGCCTCTACAGGGAATGAAGTGCTGCTCACCCGCGTGAATTTTGTAGTAGACGAATTAGAGTATTGTCAGGATGCGCATGGTAATGGCTTCATTTCCGGTATTCCTCGTGGCAAAGAGCTGTTTGAGGAAGTGAAGGTAGGCGACATTCGCTCACAGGGCTTTGACCTCAATGGTGGCTGGGTACCGCTGTACACGATGCATAAGCTGTTTGCGGGTCTCCGTGATGCTTATCGATTGGCTGGCAATCAGAAGGCACTTGTTATTGAAACGAAGCTTGGGCTGTGGCTTGAAGATATTTTTGCAGGGCTGAGTAAAGATCAGATTCAAGAGGTGCTGCGTTGTGAATTCGGCGGCATGAATGAAGTCCTCACAGATTTGGCAGAGGATTCTGGCGATGACCGTTTCCTCGCCTTAGCCGAAAGCTTTTACCATGGAGAAGTCCTTAATGATCTTGCCGAAGAAAAGGACACATTAGCAGGAAAACACGCCAATACTCAGATTCCGAAGATTATTGGAGCGGCAAGACAGTATGAGGTAACGGGACAGGAGCATTATGCAGGCATCTCTCGCTTCTTCTGGGATCGGGTCGTGAATCATCATTCTTACGTGATCGGCGGCAACAGCTATAATGAGCATTTTGGCGAACCGGATAAGCTGAATGATCGATTGGGAGAGGGTTCATGTGAGACGTGTAACACCTACAACATGCTGAAGCTGACAAAGCATATGTTCCAGTGGGATGGTTATGCCGCATATGCGGATTACTACGAACGTGCGATGTATAACCACATCCTTGCTTCACAGGAGCCGGTAGATGGACGTGTATGTTATTTCGTATCTCTCGAAATGGGTGGGCATAAGTCGTTCAACTCCCAGTTTGAGATCTTTACGTGCTGCGTAGGCTCAGGTATGGAAAGCCATTCTATGTACGGATCGGCGATCTACTTCCATAGTGAAGATGAGCTATATGTCAATCAGTATGTACCTTCAACGTTGACTTGGAAAGAGCAGGGCATCTGTGTAAAGCAAGAGACCAAGTTTCCTGAAGAGGGACAAGGCACCCTGCGTATCAGCACGGAGAAACCAACTAAATTCACATTGAAGCTAAGATACCCTTACTGGGCTGAGCAAGGCATGAGCGTTAAAGTAAATGGTGAAGACATTCCAGTGAATGTGGGTAAATCCAGCTACCTAGCTGTGGATAGAGTATGGCAGGATGGAGACGTTGTCGAATATGATATTCCGATGTCGGTAAGAATCGAGTCCATGCCGGATAATCCGAACCGAATTGCATTTCTCTATGGACCGCTTGTGCTTGCAGGTGATTTTGGACCTATAAATACAGAGCTAGGTAGTGATCGCGCCTTTACCTCCGTATTAATCGGAGATCGCGAGACGCTAACGGACAGCCTCATTCAGTCTAACGTTAGCAAAAATGTGTTCCGGATGAAAGGTTTAGGATATGCAGGTGACCATGAACTTCGTCCATTCTACCCTATGCATGATCATCGTTATTCCGTGTATTGGGATTTGTTCACGTCAGAGGAGTGGAAGCTGGTAGAGGCTGAATATCGCGAGGCTGTCGAGAATAATCTGCTACTTGAACAGCTAACCGTAGATTCGGTGCAACCTGCTGAAATGCAGCCTGAGCGAGACCATAATTTCGAAGGGGAGCATGTAGGCTTAGGCAAAATCTACAACCGCAAGTATCGCGATAGCTGGATCAATGGCTGGTTCTCTTTCACAATGGAAGTCTTGGCAGAGGAGCAAGTGGATCTGGTAGTAACGTACTTGAAGTCCAACGATACTTCTGTGGCCTTCGATATTACGGCAGATGGTGAACAGCTTGGAGTAGGTGTCCTTGAGTCTGAAGAGATGAACAAGCTGGAGACGATTCGTTACGAGCTTCCACAGATGATTACGAGCAGCAAATCAGCGGTTACGATCAAGTTCACTTCACATGAAGGACATAAGGTTGGCCAAGTGGCTAGACTACGTATCGTTAAACGTAATTCTTGAATAATAAGGCTTCGAGAATTATAATAGGAACAATTCTTTTAATTGGGGTGAAATGGATGTCTTTCCGTACCGTTACAAGGAACTAGTTATCGGGCTGGGTAAAACGCGTACCAGCTATCATGGGGGTAGTCTATCCTTTTGATTACATTAACTAGAGCTTTGAACGGTGCCATAGGCAGCTATTTCTATAGAGCCAGGCACTTAACCTATTTAACTTACAGTTGGATGGTGAGGGTTGCCTGGCTTTTTTGCATTCAATTGAAAGAGGAGGAAGAACGTTATGTTAAAAAAGAGTCTAGCTCATCTGAAATGGTGGATTTGCGGTTATATTTTATTGGGCTTTACTATTCAGCTGCTGAGTAGTTTAGGGATTGTAGTGTTTCAAAAAATATTAGACAAGGCCACGATGATCAACAGCTTTGGTGAAATATCCAATTTGATCATGGTGTATGGGATTTTGCTGGCTGGGGTGGTGATCCTAAATTATGTGGACGAATACCCTAGCGTGTATTTATCGAACAGTATAACGGAGAGATTAAAGATACTTGCACTATCTAAAATATCCAAAATCGACTATCAAGCCTATCAGGATATCGGCACAGGGCAGATGATCAAAGTAATCGAGAACGGGGCAGCGGCTGGAAACAGTATAATCTATTCCTTTTTCCTCAAAACATTACATGAGTTATTGCCCACTCTTCTGTTCAGTCTAATCTTTATTAGCTTCTATGATTTAAGGATCATGTTAGTCATAGCAGCTGGCTACGTGGTCGTCTTTCTAATAACGAATCTGCTGTTGAAATTTCTGTATGCGATGAAGGCTACCATTCTCCAGGAACAAGAAAAGATGTCCAGATTCTCTATCCGTGGCTTTATGGAATTGGTCGTCTTCCGAACTAATAAACGATATGAGAAAGAGATCGATAAGTTAAGTCAGACCGCACGCACTATCATTCATAAAAATGCCCAGCTGCAAATGATCCACGAAGCTTTTTTCGCGATATTCGAGCTGTTTGTCACGGTAATTAAAGTCGTCGTCTTGATTTATGGTGTGAAGAGCATTGTCGCAGGTGATAGCACTCTTGGTGTTATGGTCGCATTGTTTATGTTCATTGATAAGATTTACTCGCCGATTGCTATCTTCAATGTCCTCTTTGTAGATTACAGACTGAATAGAGTGACCTACAAGAGATTCGAGGAGTTTATTCATGCCCCAGAAGATAAGAATCTAGAACGAGGAGAAGTTATCACTGAGATCCACGGTAATATTGAATTTAGGGATGTATCTTTTGACTATGGACAAGTGAAGATCTTGAATAATCTGTCTTTTTCGATTGCGCGGGGAATGTCCGTTGCTATTGTCGGATTAAGTGGGGGAGGGAAATCTACCCTGATTAAACTGATCGTAGGCTTATTAAAAAAGGACAAAGGTGAACTATTATTGGACGGTAAGGATATCGATGAGATCCAGCTGGATAGCTACTATGATCATATCTCTTACTTATCACAGGACACGCCGATTTTTGATGCCACGATTAGGGACAATATTGTATTTGATGAGCATACCTTGTCCGATGAAGAGCTGTATGAGATTTTGGAGAAAGTTCATCTGATTGAAAAAGTAAGCCAATTACCGGATCGTTTAGAGACTTTAGTGGGTGAAAAAGGGGTCAAATTATCAGGTGGTGAGAGACAGCGATTAGCTTTTGCCAGAATCATTGCCCAAAAAAGAAATGTTCTAATTCTGGATGAGCCGGTGTCGGCACTTGATAATATTACGGAGCAAAGTCTCATGGAGACGATTTTGCAGGAATTTAAGGACAAAACTATCATCATTGTTGCCCACCGACTGAATTTTATAAAAGACGTTGATAAGATACTGGTAGTGGATCAAGGCTCGGTTGTGGGTGAAGGGAAGTTTGAGGATTTAATAGAACATTACGAAGCTTTTAAAGCGTTATGGAATAGAAAAATATCGTTTACAAATGCTGATTAAATTGTTAACCTCTTCTAAAAAGAGGTGCAATCTATGGCTTGGCCAACACATATTGTAGCGGTAGGTGGATTCGCAGAAAATGAACAAGGAGACATCCTTTTAGTAAAGACTCATCATGGTGGATGGGTATTTCCTGGCGGACAAGTAGAGGTCGGAGAGAACCTAATAGATGCATTAATTCGAGAAATTAAAGAGGAAAGTGGAATAGATGTCACGGTTTCTCAATTGATTGGTGTGTATTCAAATACAGGCATTCATAAATGGTATGACGGCGTGACGGATGTTCCTACCAAGGTCATGTTTGATTTTATATGCAAGCCCGTGGGTGGGGAATTATGTACCTCGGAGGAAACCTCTGAAGTGATGTGGGTGGCAAAAGAGAAAGTGCTTGATTGGATTACACAACCGGCTATTCGTACCCGCTATCAAGCATACTTGGATTACGATGGGAATACGAGGTATATGGATTATGTAACTGGAGGCAAGTTTGAAGTTAATTTGGATCGAACGGTGTAAAATAAAAGCGATAGGCCATCCTGCAAAGGATGGCTTTTTAAATATAAGAAAGAATAAGTTTCACGCGCCAAAGGCGTTTACGCTTGTTATGCTTTAATGCCCTCAAAGGCAGAGGTGATCAAATATTTCACAAAGGCTTCGTCTAGCTCATCCCCTGTGATCAGAAGCCGATAAAATATCGGTCCATAGAGCAGATCAATCGTGATCCCAATATCCAGATCCGCTTTTAATTGGCCTCGGGTCACCCCACGCTCCAACAACTGTCGTGCCTCCTGGCGGCGGGGAGCGAAGAACCTCGCACGATAGGCCTCAGCAAGGCCGGCATCGAATTGACCTTCGCCGATCAACTCGGTAATGATTTTTCCTTCTCGGCTGCGAAGAAAGCTGGCCAGATTTGTGGCATGGATTATAATATCGTCCATGACCGAACCTGTGTCTGGCACCGGCAGTCTTGCGGAAGCTGCAGAGAGGTAGCCGTCCATTACCACGGCTGCTTTGTTAGGCCACCATTTATAAATAGTTGCTTTGCTTACCTTAGCTCGTTCGGCAATTTTTTCTACGGTCACCGCACCAAATCCAGTCTCCAGCAGTAGATCATACGATGCTGCCAGAATAGAAGCCTCCGCTTCGTTATTGCGCGGCCGTCCTCTTTTTTTATCCATCAGAGATCCCTCCCGAATAATCTATCCTTTATTTAACTTGCGGTCTAAAAAGAAACTATACGTTCATTATACAAAAGGTTATGTGAAGTAGCCAATCACCTATTTACAAAACTGAACGTTCAGTATATATTTAAATTAATTATTGAACGGTGCGTTTAGTAATTAAAATGGAAGGGTGGAGATCTTATGAATCAAGGAAGACGAATGAATCGGGTAAGTTCAGTGAGTCCAGCGAAGGAACATTCAGAAGGAAAGACGATCTCTGGATGGATTACATTTCTACTGGCGGCCTCCTGCGGGCTAATTGTAGCCAATCTGTATTATGCCCAAACCCTGATTGGACAGATCGCTCAAGCTACGCATCTTTCTTCCGGTGCAGCGGGTCTGATTGTGACTTTGACCCAGGTAGGATACGTCCTTGGACTTTTGTTCGTAGTACCGCTTAGCGATATTATTGAAAATCGCCGCCTGACAGTGGCGTCGCTGGCTGTAGTGGTGTTGTCGCTGGTAGCGGCCACAATGGCTCCGAATGCAGCGATCTTTTTGGGAGCGTCCCTGTTCATTGGACTTGGTTCTGTAGCCGCCCAGATTCTTGTGCCTTATGCGTCTTTTCTGGCTGCTGAAGAGCAGCGCGGCCGGGTAGTCGGTAATGTAATGAGTGGGCTGTTGCTCGGCATTATGTTCGCCAGACCTGTAGCCAGCTTTGTCTCTGGATTGTGGGGCTGGCACGCGATTTATGCCATTTCAGCCGTAGTGATTGCCTTATTGACACTCCTATTGTCCCGTGTGCTGCCGCAGCGCCAGCCTGTGCCTACAATGAATTATGGTGGATTGATACGTTCTCTGGGAACTTTGCTGAAGAGTACGCCGGTGTTACGCCGCCGGGCGATTTACCAGGCTAGCCTGTTCGGAGCCTTCAGCCTGTTCTGGACGACGGTCTCTCTGCATCTGGCTGATACGTATCATTTAAGTCAGCAAGGCATTGCCTTGTTTGCATTGGCTGGAGTGGCTGGGGCTATCGCTTCTCCCATCGCTGGGAGACTGGCTGACCGGGGCTGGACCCGGTCGTTAACCGGCCTCGCGTTTGTGTTGGCGGCGTTGGCCTTTCTGCTGGCTTATCTGTTTCAGGATGATTCAAGAGTAACACTCGGATTGCTAGTTACCGCAGCCATCCTGCTGGATATGGGGGTATCGGGTAATCTGGTGCTTGGACAAAGGGCGATTTATTCCCTTGGCAACGAGGCGAGAGGACGTTTAAACGGATTGTTTATGGCGATATTTTTCGTAGGCGGAGCCATCGGCTCTTCACTGGGCGGCTGGGCATATGCGTACGGCGGCTGGAGTCTGACCAGCTTGATTGGTCTGGCACTGCCGATCTTGGCCTTCGTGTACTATTTAACGGAGAAGAAGTAAGCGTAAGGCTGTATTAAGGAAACTGCTCTCCGGGCTGGATATAGTCAGCCTAGAGAGCAGTTTTTACGTAAATATTGGATGGCTCAAGGACATAATTAGCACAGAGTTGCTCAAGATGTGATGATTGACTAATTAGTAACATATAACCGGTGGATAAACCTGCAAAAGCGGCTAGGCCCCCTAATTAAACTGGAGTCTTTACACCCAATAATCTAAACTTAAGTTAAAGGAGTGATCCAGTATGGGGAAAAGGTTGAATAAAGAAACGCAGCTTAACATCGTCAAAGAAGCGTTGGCTGGTATTAAGGTGGGGGTATTGGCTCGCATGTATGACATCCATCCTGAAACCATTCGT
>NZ_LCZJ02000031.1 GCF_001012825.1 Paenibacillus etheri | reverse complement strand
GGGTTCCACGCGTACCCATCCCGAACACGACCGTTAAGCCCTCCAGCGCCGATGGTACTTGGACCGAAGGGTCCTGGGAGAGTAGGACGTTGCCAAGCGGATATTCCCTGATAGCTCAGTTGGTAGAGCACTCGACTGTTAATCGAGTTGTCACAGGTTCGAGTCCTGTTCGGGGAGCCATGCTCTCATAGCTCAGCAGGTAGAGTGCTTCCATGGTAAGGAAGAGGTCACCGGTTCGAATCCGGTTGAGAGCTCCACAGATTTGCAAGGCCCGTTGGTCAAGGGGTTAAGACACCTCCCTTTCACGGAGGTAACATGGGTTCGAATCCCATACGGGTCACCAACTTTTACTTGTACTTACCCTTAGAGGGTCCCATAGATATGGAGGCTTAGCTCAGCTGGGAGAGCATCTGCCTTACAAGCAGAGGGTCGGGGGTTCGATCCCCTCAGCCTCCACCATGATCTTCCTAAGAGATTATGGGTAACATAGAGGTACCATCAATGGGGATTAGCCAAGCGGTAAGGCAACGGACTTTGACTCCGTCATGCATAGGTTCAAATCCTATATCCCCAGCCAAGTGCGAGCCATTAGCTCAGCTGGTAGAGCACCTGACTTTTAATCAGGGTGTCGAAGGTTCGAATCCTTCATGGCTCACTTTTATTATTACATGCGCGTGTGGCGGAATGGCAGACGCACCAGACTTAGGATCTGGCGTTTCACGACGTGGGGGTTCAAGTCCCTTCACGCGCACCACTTATTGCGGACGTGGCTCAGCGGTAGAGCATCGCCTTGCCAAGGCGAGGGTCGCGGGTTCGATTCCCGTCGTCCGCTCCATAATTTTTGCGCCCTTAGCTCAGCTGGATAGAGCGTTTGACTACGAATCAAAAGGCCGGGAGTTCGAATCTCTCAGGGCGCGCCATTTTTTTATTAAGCAATTATAGTATTTTTTAACGGGATGTAGCTCAGCTTGGTAGAGCACCTGGTTTGGGACCAGGGGGTCGCATGTTCAAATCGTGTCATCCCGATTTTTCACCTTTGCGGGTGTAGTTCAATGGTAGAACTTCAGCCTTCCAAGCTGATAGCGTGGGTTCGATTCCCATCACCCGCTCCATAATTTTATAGTAACGGGATGTAGCTCAGCTTGGTAGAGCACCTGGTTTGGGACCAGGGGGTCGCATGTTCAAATCGTGTCATCCCGATACTCAGCTTAAACGCTCTTAGAAAGCTCTTACTTCGGTAAGAGCTTTTTTTGTTATGTATAGAATTAAAATACGCTTAAATTCATATAACATATGCTCAATCATTCTTCCAAAAGAAATTGAAATTCTGGTGGAATGCCAATCCGTAGATAGTAACTTTTCCATGATTCTTCTTGCTCAGGATTGCTGCCTGTGGATAGTAGCTTTACAGCAAAGACATTAGCTTGACGTTCAAGCTTGCCAGGAGAGAAGTAGGAGCTTTCCTCTAGAAAAAAGCGGTTAATCCCCTTATGAAGACGATCATGTCCTAATTCATGCGCACAAACGAAGCGCTGCCACTCAACTGGCAACTCATTATGAATGACGATAAATCTTCTTCTTAGTTTTCGGTAATATAATCCCTTTGTGCCTGTCCCAAGGTTCATGAAACGAATGTGAATGCCTAGCGCTGAGGCCAGCTCGAACGGACAGTTGGTTTTATATTTTTTAATCAGATTATTAATCAGTTCATCCATATTCTTCACCTGCAGCATGTTAGTGTAGTTATTAAGTGTTGTTGGATTTATTTCTCTTGTTCATCTGTTTGGCTTCCCAGAATAAGCCGGTCAATACATCTTTTATCCTCTGCTTGTCTTCCTTGTCTAATGGAATCCCATCAAACATCAGCTCTCCATCATCCTCCAGCATTTTACGGAAGTCACGCTTATCCTTGCTTGTAGCCCACTCTGGGACGATCTCTTCGCTTGGAAGAGCCTGTTCCTGCAAATACCCCGCTTGATCCATTAGCTCCTCGTACGGGACGCCTGTAGCCTCTGCTATTTTGCGTAATGTAGTTGGCTTAGGCACTCCTCTTAGACCATTTTCAATCCGTGAAATCTGTGATCCGCTAATCCCCGCTGCTTCTGCCAATTGATTAATAGTGAGTCCCTTCGTTTCGCGAAGTTGTTTCATGTAATCCCCAAATTCCTGTTTCATCTCAACCACTCCTTATAGACTGAAGCTTATGTTATTAATATAAGCCATTTTTGCCAATTGGTAAACAACAAAGCGTATATTATTGCCAAAAGGCAAGATAATGGAGGGAAAGCTATTCTTTTTCGCCCAAAACAGACTAAAACGGGGTTTTACGAG
Source organism: Paenibacillus etheri (assembly GCF_001012825.1). Lineage (GTDB taxonomy): Bacteria > Bacillota > Bacilli > Paenibacillales > Paenibacillaceae > Paenibacillus_AQ > Paenibacillus_AQ etheri. The sequence continues at coordinate 25,716 of NZ_LCZJ02000031.1, read as the reverse complement.
ATTGGTAGATAAGTGGTATATTATAGAAAAATACGAACAGAAATACGAACACTTTTATATTTTAGCACATTGCTTAGGAAACTTCCGCAATTTAATCTCATTCTGTTAAAACCTAAAGGAGTGCATAAAATGATGAACTTATCTGCTTTACCAGAGTTGGACCGTCGCCGAACCCAGGTCGCTATAGAGAGCATGTTGGAGAAATACCGTATTTTTAAGACCGTTACATTTGAGGCTAAGGAAGCCAGTACTACTTATTCGTATACAGAAAGATTTCATGGTCCTACGAATACTGTTACTGATCAGACTGCTGCGATAGCTTCTTATAATGTGGATATACCGGCTGCTAGGAGGGCTTTTTGCTCGGCGATAGACTCTGTGGTAGAGAGACTCGATACGAGGGAGCAGCAATTAGTAAGAGAGCGTTATATGAAAAGAGACGAAACGTACGATTATACGATTTACAATCATGTGTTTGATCCACCGGTAAGTAAGGACACTTACGTGAAGATACGCTCGAAGGCATTTTATAAGATGGCTTTGGCTTTAACGGATCTTGGTCTACTATCCCTTAACACCTTAATAACAGCACCTAGAGTGAAGAAAGAGAAAGTTAGTATTACCTAAGAGATATAGATGGTTACTTAAGAGACGGTGTCATCCGAGCGGATGATGCGGTCTTTTTTATTGATTATATGTTCCTCCGAAAAACCGCTCTATACCATCCCAAAGCTAGCTTAAACCTCGTCGGTATACCGTCTCTGCAAGGCAAATAGGGGTGTATATTTATAACATGGCAAATGAAGCAAAAAGAACACCGCAAGAGCATGAATGCTCTGCTAATCCTTCCGCCCTAGTGGTGATGAGAACAAATCTAGCGGTGAAAGATTCTTTTGGCATTAGCCTAGTGTAGAAGGGATATTATCCAGCATCGGATAGTATCCTTTTTTGTTCTTAGTTTTAGTAGAGGGGGTGTCTTCTTAATGTTAATGCAATTGAAGGTTAACACCATCAAAGAACGGCGAACCGCCGAAGTTCAGAAAGGAATGGAGTGATGTCGGTACAACAATTACGAGAACACATTACAAGTGCGCTGGAGCGGTATTTTCCAGATGTGCCTGTGTATGTGAATGGGGAGAAACCTCAGACGGCTTATTTTTATCCCGGACTGATCTCAGCGACCCTGGATCGGCAGCGGGAAGGCCGATATTTAGCGGTCTATCGCTTTGGTATCCGTTATGAACAAGGCAGTCTGCTGGAAGCTGAGAGAATGGCAGATAAGCTGAGTGAGGCAATGGCAGGGATGGAGCAAGAGGGTGGCTCCTTTCGTGTAGCTAGGCAAGCCTGGGAAGCTGGGGGAGAGGGGAAAGGACCTCTTTTTACAACGGACTATATGGTGTATTTGCAAAGTGAGAAGCCTGACCCCATTAAGATGGGACAAATGATAGGAGGAGAAAGACTGAAATGAGCACAAAGGTGAGTAATGGAGATCGTTTTGGTAAAGAGCAGATTGTGAATTCATCGCTTTTTACGGCTAAGGAAAAGGATGTGCTGAACGTTATTTTGCAGGATGACAAAAATTATACGATCGAAGAAGCGAAGCAATCTATGGGATTGTTTATTAATAAGGAGGTTTTGAACTAATGGCAGGCGGAACATGGACAACTCAAAACAAAGTGCGCCCCGGGGTGTACGTAAATGTAGCATCGAATCAAGGTGCCATCGGCAAAATGGGAGAACGCGGAATTACAGCTTTGGCACTTGCTCTATCTTGGGGAGAACCTGGAGTAATCATGAAGCTTACCGCCCAGGACGATATAAATAAATTGCTGGGTTATGATTTGGAACATCTAACATTGCTGCCAGTACGCGAAGCGCTGAAACGTGCGGGAACGTTACTGCTCTATCGATTGAATGAAGGGGTTAAAGCGGCGGTCACGAACAATGGTCTGCAGGTAACGGCTAAATATGGCGGTGTACGCGGAAACGATCTTTCTGTTGTTATTGAGAAGAATATTGAGAATAATGCACTTTTTGATGTGAAAACGTTGCTTAATGGAACTGAACAGAACAAGCAAACAGTTGGAACGGCTGAAGAGTTAGTCGCCAACGATTATGTTCAATTTCAGAAAAATGGAGCAGAAGGCTTGAAGCTAACCGCAGGTATGCCGCTTATTGGTGGATCTAATGGTACGGTGACAAATGGCGCTCACAGCGATTTCTTATCTGCTCTTGAGGTGCTTGAGTTCCAAACGGTTGGATTAGTATCGCAGGATAGTACGCTTAAGGCGCTGTATAGCTCTTGGGTAAGAAGACTACGGGAAACTGAAGGGAAGAAAGTGCAGGCTGTACTCTCGGATTATGCGACTGCGGGTCATGAAGGTGTGATCAGCGTGAAGAATGGGGTAGTGCTAAGTGACGGAACTACGATTGATAACAACAATGCCGTTGCTTGGGTGGCCGGTGCTACGGCTGCTGCTGCGGTGAATCAATCGCTGACTTATCAGGGCTATGACGACTCCGTTGACGCGGATGTACGGCTTAGCCATTCTGAGACGACTGCAGCTTTGCTGCAAGGTGAACTGCTCTTTACTTACAGTGGAGGGCGAGCTGTTGTGGAGCAGGATATTAACACGTTTACGGCATTCTCTCCGGATAAAGGCAAAGCGTTCTCTAAGAATCGTGTACTACGCGTGCTGGACGGAATTTCGAATGATCTAAAGCGTATTTTTGAGAACTACTACATTGGTAAGGTAGCCAATAATGAAGATGGACGGGCTCTGTTCTGGTCACAATGTGCAACTTACATGAATGATCTGCAGGATATGGGGGCGATCGAAAGCTTTAATGCGCAGACCGATGTTGTCGTTGTGGCAGGTACCGATAGCGATAGCATTGTGCTCGACGTGGCTGTGAAGCCAGTTGATTCCGTAGAAAAAGTATATATGAAAGTGAAGGTGGTTTAAGATGGCATTTTTAAAAGCTAGCGATACGATTTCCGGCCAGGAGGGCCGTGCGTATGCCGTGATTGGTACACAAACTGAAGAGATGTTCTATGTGAAAACACTTGAAGCAACGGTAGAAAAAACAAAGGCAGAAGTGAAGACACTCGGCCGCCGTGGAGTTCAACATAAAGCGACTGGATGGTCGGGCAGCGGTTCAATGACGATTTTTTATATGACTAGCCGTTTCCGCCAGATGATGCTCGATTATATGAATACAGGTGTCGATCAGTATTTCGATATTGAAGTTACGAACGAAGATCCATCGTCCAGCGTGGGAGCACAACGTATTATTTTAAAAGGCGTAAACCTTGACAGTGTCATCATGGCCTCTCTGGATACAGAATCAGATGCGCTGGAAGAAGAAGTGAGCTTTACCTTTGAAGACGTGCAGATTGTCCAAGCTTTTGGCGCTCCGGCAGGCTCCGGAAAATAATAAAGACAACTAGATAGGAGCAAGTAAGGCCCGGGCGTGCAGGTGAGCAGCGGGTCTCTTCTCTGTCTAGTTAGTAGTACTAGAAGAAACTAAATTATTTTAGGAGGAAGACAATGAGTGAATTAAGTTTGTTTTTTGCGCAAAATGTAGCATGTGACACGACCGAGGAGTTTGTAGTATCGCAGCGTTTTAAGGATAAGGAAGGGAATGCGGTTGCCTGGAAGCTGCGAAGTATGAATGAAGATGAGAATCAGGAATGCCGTAAAGCAGCTACCCGAAAAGTAAAAGGCAAGAACGGAGTGTATACCTCCGAGATTGAACCGAATGATTATATGGCTAAGCTTATGACTTCAAGTGTAGTGCATCCAGATCTGAAAAATGCTGAGCTACAGCGTTCTTACGGCGTTCTTGGTGCCGAAACGCTGCTGCGTAAAATGCTGCTTCCAGGTGAATTCGCGGCACTGGGTGAACGGGTACAGGCCTTGAATGGCTTCGGTACAGATATGAACGAGCTGGTGGATGAAGTAAAAAACTAATCAACGAGGGCGACAGCGAAGCCAACTTGGCTTACTACGCCCTCCACGAGCTTCATATTTTACCGCATGAGCTAATGAAGCTGTCTTCACGTGAACGTGCCGCAATTTATGCGATGATCGCTGTTCGGGTGGAGAAGGAGAAGCGGGATCAAGCGCGGAGTAAGGCGAGGAAGAGATGAGGGGGTGAATGAATGGCAGGTATGCAAAACAATATAGCTGGAATCCAGCAAGTCTCCAACCAATGGATTAATGATATAACCAATCAAATTACAACTCAGGTTTCTGCAAATATTTCAAATTCCTTTTCCGCAACCTTAAATCGAATAAGTATGAAAATAGTCAATAAACCCGTGTACAACATTACTAACAATTACAGTGCAGCTTATACCAGAATTCAAGCTTCTATTGGAGGTGCAGTACAGGCTCAGGAGAGACTGAACGATGCGGCAGAACAAGGAGCAGCAGGGGCTGAGCAGCAGGCGGGTACATGGGAAAAGATTACTGGTGCTTTTGGGAAAGCTAAGGGTGTGCTGGATAAAGTTAAAGGAGTTATGGAAAAGGTGCTTGCGCCTGCGGCCGAACAGCAAAAGTGGGAAGATCTTTTTAAAGTCAAAACCGGAAATGCTGATGTTGGTGTGGCTATGTTTGATAAATTCAAGAAGAGAGCACTAGAAACAGGACAGGATGTAAACAAGTCCATGGAAAGTGTGTTGTCGTTTTATCCTAAAACTCAAAATACGGAACAGTTAGATAAGCTTATGGATTATTCCACAAGGCTCAGTATGATGTCTCCGGAGGGGAAAGATATAGGTGATACTTCATCAGCGATTACTTCTGCTTTTGAGGGGGACTCTAGTGATTTAGCATCTATGCTTCAGGTGGATAAAGAGGACTTGGGCGGACTTGATCTGGTAGCTGGAACGGGCAATATGGAAGCCTTTTTGAGTACTTTAGGAGATATTATGACAACGTCAGGTATGACGAGTGCTTCGCTGCAAACCATGATGGATTCGCCCGTTAATCAATGGCAAGCTCTTCTTGGAAACTATAACAATTCCCTGGCTGGTATGGGAGAAGGAGCTCTTGCAGCATTTTCACCGCTATTAGGCATTCTTAACGAGGCATTCTCAGATGGAACCTTTCAGCCAATTATCGATGGGATAGCAATTGGACTTGCTTTGATAGCACAAGGATTCTCACAAGTCGTTCAGGGAGCCTTATATCTTTGGAGTGTGCTTAGTAACCCTGTTGTTTTGCCAATTATTTTGGGAGTTGTTGCTGGAGTTATTGCCTTAGTAATCGCGATGAATGCATCAGCAATTGCTACTAGAATTACAGCAATTGCTACCGGAATTGCTACCGCAGCCCAAGGCATTTTCAACGCTGTGATGAGTGCTAACCCAATCGCACTAGTAATTGGTCTTATAGTTGCTCTGATCGTGGCTTTTTTAGGGATAGTAGCAGCACTTCAACCGGTTAGAGACTTTCTGGCCAATATGTTCAGAGCACTGGGGCAAATCGTTGCAGAATTCGTGGGCTTTGTTATCGATCTTTGGACCGGATTTATTAATGGGGTTATTGGTGCTGCCAACTTTTTGCTGGGTAGTATAAACAAAGTGGTTGGAGCTATTGGCAAATTTATAGGTATAGAGTCGGAGATCAATCTTCATATTGAAGAGGTTGATAGCAGTCAGTTCAAAAAGGATTTGCAAATGGACATTGGAGCTTCTTTTAATTCAGGGGCAGAAAACATCCAAAATTTTGATATCAATAAGTTTAAAGAAAAACTGAATGTAGGTGGAAATAAGAGTAATAACACCACATTAAATCAGTGGAATACTACTCACCCAGGAGATTTGTCAAAGCCTCCGAAAACGCCAACCGTACCTGATATTCCAGTAGTTCCTACGACGCCTGCGTTAAAATCACCTTCAGCTGCTGGTTCTTTTCAAAATGCAGGGGTTCCGGGTAATCTAAACACCGTTAACCGCGTGAAAGAACTCGACTCCATCAACGGCACTGTAGATATCTCCAGTGATGATCTGAAAATGCTGCGTGAGCTGGCGGAGATTCAGGCGATCCAAAATTTTGTGGAGCTTACGCCGACGGTGCAGGTGACGACCGGGAATATTAATAATGCCGGAGACATTGATACGATTATCAACAAGATCGGGCAAAAGCTGAACGAGGAGTTTGTCTCTACAGCGCAGGGGGTGTATACGTAACGTGGAAGAGTACGGGATTTTTCTTGGTTTTAATAATCAGGCAGAAGCATTCCGGCTGCCAGTCAACCCGGAGACCTTGGAGATCAAGGAGAGCGGGGATGGAAAAAGCTATACCATTATCGATCTGGGTGAGATTAATACGATTTCTTATCCTAAGCTTACGGAGATTACGATTGAAAGTATTTTCCCTGCACAAAGGTACCCTTTCGTATTGGTACAAGAGGGTGGACTGAAGAGGCCTTTTGAATATGTGGAGCTTATTAAGAAGTGGATGACGACTCGCAGACCTATTCGTTTTGTATTCTCAGGGGTGAGCTATGCGGATGACACGAAAAAAGCTGAGGGGAAGCTAAACGACGCGAAGAAATGGTTAAAGCAATCATCGACTAGTGAGGATAAATCCATAGAGATTGATTTTGGTGTGAATATGGCTATGAGTATCGAAGGCTTCACTTGGAAGCTCAGTGCGGGTACTTCAGGTGATATTGAATATTCGTTGTCTCTCAAAAAGTACGTATTCTATCAGGCTGTAGCTGTAAAGGTTGTCAACGATGAAGTGAAAGTAGAGAAGAAGCGGGCGAATGAAACTCCCAAACCTACTACGTATACCCTGAAATCTGGAGACAGCCTATGGAAAGTTGCTAAAGAAAAGCTTGGGGATGGCAAAAGGTGTGGAGAAATCCAGAAACTTAATGGCATTAAAGATAGTGAGCTGAGGAAGCTTCCAATCGGTAAGGTCATTAAGCTGCCGTAGGAGGATGTTATGGAACTGCTTGTGAAGAATAAGGAAGGTAATCTATGGGATATTTCTGGCATCGTCTCCGATATTTCTTGGAAAACGGCCCGCTCAGGAAAACCGGCAACGCTAGAGTTAACACTTGTGGACAGTGGAATCTATCAGCATCCCAAGTTCGGCATCAGCAACGGTGATATTATTCAGTTCAGCAAAGATAATGTGGATGTATTCTACGGGTTTGTGTTCAGCATTGATACAGGCTCGGATCAGGAGATTAAGCTGACTGCCTATGATCAGATGCGTTATTTGCTGGGCAATGGTAGTTATGTTTTGCAGGATGTTACGGCTAGTGATGTTATCAAAAAAATAGCGCAAGACTACGGACTGCAGACAGGTGTGCTGGAGGATACAGAGTACCGGAGTCCCTCTTTAATCGAGGATGACAAAAAGCTGATGGACATCATTATGGGAGCGATCGGCAGTGAACTTCAGTATAAGGGGCAGTTGGTGGCTTTTTACGATGATTTTGGCAAGCTTACACTGCGTAAACCGGATTCTATGCTGCTTAATCTGGTGCTGGGAGCGGGGCATTATCTATACGATTATTCGCTCAAAAAAAGTATTGATGAAGATACGTACAACACGATTTTTCTATACAAGGATAATGAGAAGTCTGGTAAACGTGATTTCTTTCCGGTTAGCGATAAGGATAATGTGAAACGCTGGGGTATCCTGCACTTGTATCAGAAAGCCGATGACAAAGCGAATGTGGCACAAATTCAGGAGAAGGCAAATAATCTGCTAAAAATGCACAACCGTGAAAAGCTTAGTCTTTCCGTACAGGCGATTGGTGATATGCGCGTAAGGGCTGGTAATTTCATTTATGTCCTGCTTGATGAATTTAAGACTCAGGTGTTTCTGGTGGATCAATGCAGTCATAAGATTTCTGGTGGGGAGCATACGATGTCCCTCGATATAAAGGTGGTGTAGAAATGATGTTGGATATTATTAAAAAAGCAAGCCTAGGAGCCGTGGGAAATACAAATCCCGTGGCTTTTTCTTATGGGACGGTAACGGAGGCAGCTCCTTTGCAGATCCAGGTGGATCAGCGGTTTATTTTATCGGGGAATGCGCTAGTGCTGCCTGAATCGGTAATGGAAAGCAAAATTGAGCTAGAGGGTAGAGAAGTAGTAGTGCGTCGAGGACTTGCCTCTGGTGATCGGGTTCTGATGGTTCGGATGCAGGGTGGACAAAGCTATATTGTTCTGGATCGGCTGGTGAGTCCGATATGATTCCTGCGATTGGAAAAGCTGGACCGATAACTGCCCTTCTTGAAGGTGAGGTCAACCTTGAGCGTGGTGAAAGTCCCAGTCTAACCTACCGAATGGATTGGGATAGAAAAAGAATCACTGGCCAAGCGGATGGACTTGAGGCAGTGCAGCAGGCAGCGGCCAAAATTCTGCGAACCGATAGATTTGAACATCTGATTTACAGTTCGGATTACGGAACAGAGTGGCAGCTGGTTCTAGGTAAGGATCGGCTGTTAGTCAGAGCTGAAATCAGACGTGTCATTAGTGAGGCCTTACTTCAGGATGAACGAATCCTTAGCTTAGAAAATATAGAGGTTTCTTTTAACGGGGATCATCTAACTTTTGATTGTAAGGTGGTCACACGTTATGGGAATTTTCAGCTGAGAAAGGAGTGGAATGAGGATGTATGAGGATCAGACGTATGAGGCTCTTTTGGAACGGATGCTGGACCGGGTTCCGTCAGGTCTGGATAAACGCGAGGGCAGTATCATATATGACGCGCTCGCTCCAGCAGCAGCAGAGCTCGCGCAGATGTACATTGAGCTGGATGTGAATAATAATCTGTATTTTGCAGATACGGCTACCGGTGAGTACTTGGAGCGAAGTATCTCCTGGTCAGGAATTGTAAGACGTGAAGCGAGTAAGGCGCAGCTGAAAGGAATTTTCTATAAAGCGGATGGGGGATTTATGGATGTTCCACTCGGCAGCCGCTTCTCTCTCGATATGCTGAATTATACGGCTATGGAAAAGTTATCTCCTGGAGTGTATCGGCTGGAGAGTGAAACCGCTGGAGAAGAAGGGAATCGATATTTTGGCTCTTTGCTTCCAGTAGATTATATTTCAGAGCTCGCGCGCGGAGAAATAGCTGCCCTTCTGATTCCTGGAGAGAACGCCGAAAGTGATGAATCGCTACGCCAGCGTTATTTGGATTCAGCCAGACGCCCAGCTACTAGCGGCAATAAATATCACTACATGGAGTGGGCGATGCAGGTTACAGGGGTGGGTGGTGCGCGTATTTTTCCATTATGGAATGGTCCTAAGACGGTGAAGGTGATTATCGTAGATGCCGAGAAGCTTCCTGCTTCTGAGCTGCTGGTAACTAAGGTTCAGCATTACATTGATCCGGTCTCTGGAGCGGGTGAAGGGCAAGCCCCTGTAGGTGCAGTTGTAACTGTGGCGTCGGCAACGGGCAAAAGCATTAGTATAAGCGCAAAAGTAACCCTTGCCTCAGGCTATGCACTGCAAGCTGTAAATGAAGAATTCAAGGCGATTCTTGAGAGTTATCGCAAGGAGAAGGCTTTTTCAGCAACCTATATTAGCCAGTCTGTAATCGGTGCACTATTGCTAGCTACTGAAGGAGTCGCAGATTACAGTGAGCTGAAGCTGAACAGTGGAGCGGGCAACGTAATGTTGAACGAAGAAGAAATACCGTTGTTCGGCAATGTTTTACTGGAGGTGTAGCATGGGTTACCCGGAGAAAGTTGATATTTTCCAAGAAAAGCTTAATAAAAAAGCAAACGGTGGCAGCTATGTTATTGAAGAGAGATTACCGCTTGTAAATGGCATGTATAGTGGTGCGCTTGCGCATGACAACATCAATAATCAGAGCATCGCAGTGTACACAGGGTCGCAGTATTCCGGGATCGAGCTACGTAATTTTACGGTGTCTTTTCCGGACGAGACGCCATGGCGACGGTTGATTAAGATTTTTGCCGATGTGCCCGAGGTTTATGTGACTTACGAAACCCCCGGCGATACCGTTGAAGCGGATGATATTAATGGTTTGCAGGTAAGTCTTACCGCTGTTCAAACTGAAATAGAACGGTATAAGAACAAGGGTCAGATTGACGGAGGATCATTCAGAAGAGAGGTGTAAAATGGCACAGACCATACAAATAAAGCGGGGAACAAAGGCTGAGCTAACGAGTTATGGCGTGTTGAAGGCGGGTGAGCTTGGTTTTTGCAATGATACTAAGGAAGTTTATATTGGTGACGGCACTTCTAATTCCATGGTCGGAAGGGCGCTATCGGGTCCAGAAGCTTCGCGTCCGGTTGCAGGAGCCGTTGGCCGTTTGTATTACGTGACTACGGGTACGAATAGCGGATATTTATATTTTGATGATGGCGCAGCTTGGCGGCGGGTGAATGCACAGAAGCTTAGCGACCTGACAGGTACCCTCGACGATATCGCTGATGGAGCAACCTATGCGAAGGTGCTTAAAGCGGATATTAGTGCGGGACATATCAACAAAGTATCAGATGGTACGAACGTAAAGACTGCGGCTGAGATTAAGACTCACATTGACGATGCGACTAAGCACCAGGTGATCAATGATGCCGGGGCTACGATTACAGACTTGTGGTCCGCACAGAAGATTAAAAATGAAATTGAGCTGGCCAAGCATAACATCGAACCGCAAGCGTCGGTAAAAGATCAGAACCTGCTGGCTCCACCAGCCAGTCCGGTTGAGGGGGATCGATACATTATTCCAGCTGGAGCAACCGGGGCATGGGCGGGGAAAACGAATCAAATCGTGGAGTACCAATCTGCTGCTTGGGTATTTTATGTTCCTGCCGTCGGTTGGACCGCTTACGTCGATGATGAGCAGAAGATTTATAGCTGGAACGGCAGCGCATGGGTACGTACCGGTGGTGCACTACAGACCATTACAGCCGGGAACGGGCTGATTGGTGGTGGTCAGGCCGATGCTGTGACGCTGAATATTGGTGCAGGCAATGGGATCACGGTTACTGCAGACGCGATTGCGGTTACAGCTGGAAAAGGGATCACTTTAGATGGAGCCGGTGTAGCTGTAAGTGTGGATGGAAGTAGCATCATTTATGATGCGGCGAATGGCAATAAACTTACCGTAGCCAGTATTGATGGCGGAACTTTCTAGGAGGCGGGACAATGGCTTTAAAGACATTGATTCAAATACGCCGCGGATTGGAAAGTGCGATTGGAGCACTGGCTATTGGTGAGCTTGGGTATTGTACTGACACTGGCAAGCTATATATCGGTTCTGCTGCTGGGAATGTCCTCCTGGTTGCCGCGCAAAGTACCGGCGATATGCTGAAAAGCATTTACGATACGAATAACAATGGCAAGGTGGATTTTGCGCAACAAGCGGATAGTGTAGCTTGGGCGGGGGTAGCGGGTAAACCAGCAGTGTTTCCTCCGGCGGCGCATACACATGATTATTTGCCCAAAGGGCCCCTAACCTGGAATCAACTGAAGGGGGTGTAGAGGATGAGTTACGGCAGCTCTTTATACAGCGAATTGCAATATTCCGCAGATAAAGATTCGAGCCATCCGGGTGAAGTCGAGGCGCCTGATCTAATGCAGTATTTGCCGGATTATTATACGGATGTCCGCGAAATGGAGAAGCTTCAGGAGACCATCGGGCTAGAAATTGGTGGACTGAAGGTAGGCACTATAGATGTACTGGATCAGGCATTTGTTGAAACGGCAACGGTAAGTCTTGGACGTTGGGAGGCTGAGCTTGGACTAAATATTGATTCATCTAAGTCATATGCTACACGCCGAGAGATGATTAAGGCGAAGCTGCGTGGAAACGGGACGACAACGCCGGAGATGATCCAGCGGACGGCGTCCGCTTTTTCAGGTGGAGTGGTTGAAGTTAAGGACGTGCCCAATGAGTATCGTTTTGAGATTCATTTTGTAAGTACGCTGGGCATTCCTCCCAATATGGCAGGGTTGATTCAAATCATCGAAGAGATTAAACCTGCGCATTTGGCTTATGAATTTGTGTTCAGCTATACCTGGTGGGACTCCGTTAAGGTTTTGACTTGGGAGAGTGCTCACAATAAAACATGGAACGAATTAAGAACTTATAGATAGGAGAGTGACACATGCAAACCACAGGAAATTTGGGATTAAAGAAGCCCGAGGGAACAGATATCGTTGATATTGCTGATCTGAATAGGAATATGGATATCTTGGATAATGCCGTAACTGGCAAGGTTGATAAAGTTACTGGGAAACAGTTGTCTACGAACGACTACACCGCAGCTGAGAAAACAAAGTTGGCGGGTGTTGCTACGGGAGCAACTAACTATACACACCCGGCTACCCACCCACCGGCTATTATTGCTCAAGACGCGAGTAATCGGTTTGTTACGGATGCTGAAAAGACGGCGTGGAATGCGAAAGCTGGTACAGCGGTAGCTACAACTTCTACGAATGGCTTGATGTCTGCTGTGGACAAGACACTACTGAATAACAACACTGGATTTGGTACTACGGCTGGTACAGCCACCGCATATACTCTTACACTTAGCCCAGCACCTACGGCGCTGATAGCAGGACTGAAATTTAGTTTCAAAACACATATTGCTAGCGGAGCTAATCCTACACTCAATCCTAATACTTTAGGGGCCAAAGCAATCAAGAAACCCAATGGAAATGCGGCAACACTTGCCCTGAACGGAGTTTACACGGTTGTATATGATGGCACGGCTTTTATCTTACAGGGTGAAGGAGGTGATTATGGAACAGCGACAGCAGCGGACGTGCTAGCGGGTAAGACGATAGGGACAGAGGGCGGGCTGGCAACAGGGACGATACCTTTAAAGAATACCGCGAATGGCGTAACTGGTGGATCTGCAGGAATTCTTGATTATCATGATGCAGCATCGGCTTCGATCGGCCCCGCAGCTCATAACGACTCAACATCAGCGTTATTTATGCAGATTTTACCAACAGGAGTAAATCGTCTTGCAGTTGATCGGGGTGTCTTTTTTAGAGTAAAAGAGTCTAATTTAGTTCCTGCAAACTACCTAAAAGGAAAGCCGATGTTTGGCGTAGATGGCGCGATTGTACAACAACCTTCAGCGGTGGCTGCTTTATCCTCAGGATGGGACGGTAACCAACTTTATATACGTATTCCACAAGGGGCATACCTACAGAATACGGTTATCGGGTCACCTGAGATTACAGTATCACCAGCATTGGCACGAGCAGATTCTAACATCCAACCAGGTAATATTCGAAGTGGTGTTTGGATCTATGGAGTATTAGGGACGTTGCAGCCTAGCACAACTTCCGCTGTAAATCTAATCATGAAGGGTGGGGAAGGCGATGGTACTTTTCCGATTCTAACGATCCCAGCCGGAGCAACCTACGCCTCTATGTGCGGCAGCCTACAATTTTACACGGGGTCACAATCAAATAACGCTAATAAAGTTTCAGTTTTCCTTCAAAACGCGGCGGGTGTAAGGGTAAGCTTGTACTCAGCCCAAGGGGGAAGCAATTTGACTGAGCATCAAGGTTTTTACTTTGATAGAATTCAAAGAAAGATTGTGACGAGAGTCAGCAACGGAGGCACAGGAAATCCATATGGTACTGGTTCACACGGTGGCTGGAGGAACTCATACGCAATGGACGGGCAACTTGAAATGCCAGATGGTGGAGTACTTCCGGCTGGATTCGACGCAAATGGAGTGCTTACTATGTACGCTATAATCTCGGGCGCGTATGGTGGGGGTTATGCTAGCGCCTATGCAAACGGCTATATGATTTATTATTAGTAAAGGGGTGATATGAATGTTTGTTACGTATTGCAAGCAAAATGACAAAATTGGTCGAGTGGACATGATATATTCAAATCCAGACGACTTTGATCTTTCCGGTACGGACGGATTCGATGTTGACGAAATACCTGAAGCCAATACGGTACCTGGAACATATTCGGTACTTATGGTAAAGCTGCCATCAAATGAATTGTACTATGACTATATCGCAATTCAAACTTCGAATAGCCTGGAGCAGCTGATTAACGAAAACACGCTGCTTAAGTCACAAGTTAAGGCTCATTCTGAGCGCTCTGACTTTATTGAGGATGTTATATCCGAACTGGCTACTCAGTTGTATAAATGATCCTGCGGTTGCTCGGCTGCTCGCTTGTGAGGGAGGTGATATCATGGTAGTTATGTTTTTTGCACAGCGTGTAATCTTGGGTAAGACCAAGTATGCAGAGGTACCGTCTACACTCAAAGCTGGAGTGCTGGAGGTTCTGACGGACCGTGGTCTGGAGTTTCTGGCTGAAGATAAATAGAGATTACAGATAGCGCCATATAGTAGGCGTTTTTATTTTGCCCTCGTAGCTGCTACGGGGGCTGTTTTATTTATCACTTAGAAGGGGGCTGTTATATGACCATTGTGGGAGTAAATTCAGGAGGAGGCGATGCTGAAGCAGCGCCCATTGAGCACCGTTTAGAAGATGTTGAAAATAGACTGGTAGTCATCCAAGACGAGATCTTTAGATTTGGAACGGAACATCTAAGTTTTAGTAATGAGCTTCTATTATTAAAAGAAAAACAATCACGCCATGAGGAAGATGTGAAGCAAATTAAACAATCAACGATAGAAATGAAAATTCAATTTAACGAGATTATGAGGCGTTGGGATACTTTGGACTCACGTGTGTTCCAGCTATTGCAACAATCTCAGACGGACAGCAAGAGCGAACGAAAAGTGTTTATTGATTTACTTAAATACGTTCTGGCGGGAACTATCTTTGCTATTATTGCCTTTTTATTTAAAGGAGGGGTCTAGATGCTCACTTTGTCCCAAATCAAAGAAAAATCAAGTAAACGTCTAACCAACCTACATCCCGTAGTCCGTTCCGCTGCTACTGCTCTAATCGAACGCTGTTACAAACTCAACATCCCCATTCTCATTACGCAGGGACTTCGCACAATTGCCGAGCAAGATGCTCTTTACGCACAAGGACGAATTAAGCCTGGAGTGATTGTCACCAATGCGCGTGGCGGGTATAGCTACCACAATTATGGACTAGCTGTAGATTTTGCTCTTTTGTTGCCTAATGGATCTAGTGTGTCTTGGGATATGCGTCTGGACGACAATAACAATCAGATCGCAGATTGGCAGGAGGTTGTACGTGAGGCCAAGGCACTTGGATTCGAATGGGGAGGCGATTGGACGAGCTTTAAGGACTATCCACATTTTCAGATGGTGTTTGGGTTAACACTCACACAGTTACGAGCAGGGGCAAAGCCCTCAATATCCGCAGTGGAGTCAGCGTATAAGGTCATCAATCGGAAGGAGGAAGAAAACTTGAAGGGTGAAGCAATTGCCGTCGTAAAGGTTAACGGGGTTAAGGTTGCAGATGGAGTTCTTGAAAAAGGCATCACCTACGTTCCCGTTCGTATTATTGCAGAAGCGCTAGGTGCACAGGTGGGTTATGATTCCGCCACTAGGACGGTTGAGATTACAAATACCCACTAAGGAGGAATGGTTAATGGAAACTAGAGAGATTTTAGATGATGTTATGGCGTTTGCCTCAATATTAGCTGTATTCGTACTGGCTCTGGTTCAATTGTTTAAAAATAGTATCAACATATCGCGGAATGCAGTCCCGATAATCGGACTATTGATAGGTTTGTTCATCGGTGCAGCAGCGTATCCTTTTACCGATCTGGATATCGTTCTTCGCCTTTGGGCTGGGGGGCTGGCTGGTTTATCTGCGACGGGGTTGTTTGAGCTAGCTTTTAAGGATCGCCCGGGGACGACGAAAGAGTAAATGGATAATAGGTTCAAATCATAATAAAAGGGCTGTTCCAAAAAGTCTGAATAGACCTAAGGAAGAGCCCCATTGTTTCTCTTGATATTACATAGTTAAGTTTCAGAACGAAAGCGTACTTCCAGGCAGCAAAGAGTACAGCCCTGCAAAACCTTCTTCTTCTAATATAGAAGTGACATGATCAATATGCGATTTGGGAGCATGAACGAGCACCGACCGGCGGCTAGGAATCGTTTGGAGCATTTCTCGAATATCCGGTAAGCCTTGGTGGACTTTATAGCGTATGAGAGAGATTGTACATCTCGTATCGCTAGATTCTTCTACCATAGACCGTTTGACGAGACGGTGCCCGAAACTACCTGCCGCCAAATGTCCCGTAAAAATCACATGGTTGTCAGGAGAAGCAGAGAGCTGATGAAAATACTCTTGTGCTTTTGCCGACTGCATCATTCCGTCATTGGTAAACACGATTGAGCTCTTGAGATTCAACAATGCCTTTGCTCGTTCCTCTGAATTAGATATAATACACAAGTTCTTTCTATTAAAAAGCGTATTAACGCGCTGAATAGCGCCCTCTTTCAGCCATTCGGTCTTATCACTCAAACCTCTTAAAGGTGCTATGAGCTCTTCTTCGATGATCAGCTGATCATCCGGGAAACACTCGCTTGCCCATACGATTAATTCCTGGCTTCTGCCATGGATAGGTACCGGAAGGAGGATTGAACCCCCTTTTTGCAGAGTGTTACAGATCGCTGACTCTAATTGCTGTAACTTTACAAGCTGCTCATCAGGATCCGCGCCGTAGGCGGCATCTATAATGGATAAATCGACGATATCTTTAGCTCCGGCTTCCATAATCGTTGGTGAATCTGCCATGAGCAGCAGCGACTCCTTCGTATAATCCCCTGAGAAAAATACGACTGTTCCGTCCCATTCGAGGATCAGCCAAACCGAACCTGCTAAATGTCCGCTTCGCCCCCATTGTACTCGAAGATTAGGTGCAATCCTCAGCCAAGTCTGAGGGGGGATATGCTCCTCCAAATACATGAACTGAATAGATTGCTTATCTATTTCTCCATAAGGTAGTGATGCGGACTGTGCGGCCACGTATTTATCCCATGCTTCGAAATAATCGGGAAGCTGTTTAACGGTAGCTTTCGTTGTCCATACCTTACCTGGATATCCATACTTATATAGTAGGGGAAGTGCTATGGAATGATCCTCATGCGCATGGGACAGAAACACTGCCTGCAAATGTGGGATGATGTCTGTATCTAGCAGGGGGTATTCACCTGGGCCTTCTTTTTTGACACCACAATCGAGTAGAATACCAGATTGCCCATCTTTGTCCTGCAAAAGATAGGAGGAACGGCCATGCTCTCCGGCCCCTCCCCAAATCGTTAGTGTGCTCATCGTTGTCTCCGCTTTCTATCTGGGCTTAAATATTCTAATACTAGTAGTAATATAGTAGTAACGCCGACAGAGATTACTGCCATGGCCATCCCCATCGCTACTGCACCTTGTTCAAACTGGGCAAAAATATAGGTCGCCGATGTCTGCATTGAAGGTGGAAGAATGAGTAAGGAGGCCACCAGTTCCCGATTGGAAATGGTGAAGGTCATCATCCATCCAGCCACCATCCCCGGTAGGATGAGGGGAAGCAGAATACGGCGGAACACATACAGCTTACTTCCTCCGAATACTTGTCCCGCTTGCATAAGGGAAGAATCGATCTGCCCATAGCTCGCTTTTACATACTGAACAGTATAGGGGATGAATAGTACAACGTAGGTTAACACAACCATCCAGTAGGTATTATAGAGCGGAATAGGCATCCAGCGAGCGTTCCATAGCAGGATTAGCCCCACTACAATTACAATTCCAGGAACTGTGTTGGGAAGTAGGCTGAATAGATCTGTGATTTTCTGCTTGAATGTAGCTCCTTTTCCTACAGTTAAGGCAAACCAAGTCCCAAGAATAACCGCGATACTAGAAGCAACGATAGCTAATGTGAAGCTATTTATTAAGGCCTCAAGACCTTGAGAACCCGGTGATAGCAGCTCTGCATAATGTTTTAAGGTTAAATTGCTCCAAGATACGCCTTCTCCTCGCAGCTTTAATAATGAGGTTGTTATGATTGAAAAGTAAGGAATGCCGATAGATGCTAGAAGTAATAGAACGACATATCCCCAACTAAGAACCCCTACGATTCCAGTACTTTTATAACGTTTGGTACGAGTCCCTTTTCCGCCTATTAGGCGATAAGAGAAGCGGCTGCTAATTAGAGTCTGGATGTACCACATGACTAGACAAACTCCGAGCAGCAAGGAAGCTAGTGAAGTAGCCTTTCCAAAATCTATTGGCCAACTAGAGATATACTTATGGATCTCAGAGGTCAGAACATAAAAGCCGATCCTACGACCAAAGGTCGCAGGGGTACCAAATTCAGCAATCGTTTTGACGAAGATGAGAAGGGCTCCAAGCCCATAGCTAGATAATAGCAAGGGAATGATTACTCTTTTAAATCTGTAAAAGAATGGAGCGCCATGAACAGAGGCTGCTTCCTCCAGATTGCCCCCGATCTGCAAAAGCGCATTACGCAGCAGTAAATACAGGAATGGGAATAAATGCAGGCTCATGATCAGCACCATCCCTCCATAACTAAAGAAATACGGAGTCAGCACGGAGGAAGCGGGCAGAAACTGTTCCATATACCCACCCGTCTGCATAAACAACATCCAACCCATTGAACCAATGTATGGCGGAGTCATAAACGGGATTAGAAGCACAACATCCAGCCAATTATGATGCCCTAAGTCCGTTTTAGCCATAATCCAGGCCAGAGGTAGTGCAAATAGCGTAGTTAGCAGAATAACGCTTACCCCGAGCCCGATAGAATTCAGCAGTACCTCTACCAGATCATGACTACTCATAATGGTTCGTAGTGGCGCGGCTATATCCAGCTGCTCATTGGGATAGATACTGGTCCAAAAAATGAGCAGGAGTGGCAGCAGTACGAGCACTGTCAGTATAAATAAAGCAAGTCCGCCGCTCACCCATTTAAATGAGCGTAAAGAGTTAATATTCATTACGCTTATTTAAAAATTTGTGTGAAGGTCGAGGAAACTTCATCACTATGTTCGTTCATCCATTCCCATTTCACATCAAATGTCTTAATTTCATCGAGATTCGCACGATTCTCTGCTTTCACATCGGCTCTGCCTGGCAATAAGTAGGCTTTAGCAACTAGCGCTTGAGCTTCATCAGATAGAAGATAGTCGATAAAAGCCTTGGCATTATCTACATTCGGGCTTGTCTTAATAATCGCAGCCGGGCGAGGGCTGATCACTGTTCCTTCAGCAGGGTAGACGATATCTACAGGCTCTCCATCAGCTTTTGCCTTATAAGCCATATAATCTACACCTGATGCAACGACGGATTTAGCACCGGTAATAACCGGATCAAGTGCCTCCTGATTGGCGCCCGCCATCGCTGCACCATTGCTTTTGTATTGTTTAAAAAGATCCCAACCGCTGTCCCCTTTAGCGCTTAAATATCCAGTTACGAAATCTAAAGCCGAGCCAGATAGCGAAGGATCTGGAATATTGACGGTTCCTTTCCATTCCGCTTTAGTGAGATCATCCCAGGAAGTCGGAGGTGTGCTAACTTTTTTAGTATTGTAGACAATCCCCAGTGCGGATGCGCTATAGCTAAAATAATTGCCATCTGCTGTGTCTGACCAATCGCTAACGAGCTTATCTGCATTAACCGCCTCTTTATATGGAAGCAATAATCCATCGTTCTTCATTCCTTGCATGGAAGGAAGGGAGGCAAGAACGACAACATCGACTACTGGATTGGACTTCTCTGCTTCCATACGGGCTAATATTTTTCCTGTAGTGCCTTGGAACATTTCAACCTTAACACCGGTTTTGGTTTCAAAGCCGTCTTTAATTTTATTGGCTAGACCTTCAGGGCCTGCGCTGTAGACGACAAGATTACCACTCAGAGTTTTTTCTGTGGGTTGTGGTGCTTCAGTCTGAGCTGTAGTGTTAGCGTTTGAAGTTGGATGGCTTGCGTTAGCTGCAGGAGTGTTAGTAGAGCTACAGCCGGCTAAACTTGCTCCGATTATAGTTGTTAGAAGAAGTGTGCTGAGTCCTTTAGTGTTATTCATTGGTTTCAATGTGAATGCCTCCCTAATATTTTTTGCATCTTGCTGCATGGAACAGCATCATACGAGCTATTCCATGCAATGGACGCTTAATTCAGATGATGGATCTGGTGCTCAGAAGCGTAGACCTGGATCGTTTCTCCAACAGGTAGACGTTGATCATGATAAGCGGTCCAAGTAGTTCGGTTCTCCATGTCCAGAATGACCTCATAGCGATCACCCATATAGCTCACATGTCGAATCGTCCCCGTAAAAGGAAGAGAGGAAGCATCCTCCTGAGACCAACGTAAATGTTCCGGACGAAGCATTTGCTTATCGGGAACGATCCAGTTGGATTTTCCAATAAAATGAGCTACAAAAGGATGATTGGGTTTCTGATAAATCTCCTCAGGAGAGCCTGTTTGTAAAATAGTGCCACCTTGCATCACGACCACTTCATCTGACATAGACATCGCCTCGGTTTGATCATGGGTGACATATAGAGCGGTAATGCCCATGTTCCTCACCAAGGAGGTTAACTCCAGCCTCATTTCATCTCGCAAGACCGCATCCAGAGCACTTAATGGCTCATCGAACAATACGAGCTGGGGTCTAGTAACTACTGCTCTGGCAAAAGCAACCCGTTGCTGTTGTCCACCGGACAGCTGATGGGGAAAGCGTAGCTCCAGTCCTTCCAGCTTTACAGATCGAAGGGCTTGTTGAACCCTAATCCGTAAATCCTTTTTCTGCTTAGAGGCACGAAGTCCGAAGGCGACATTCTCGAAGACAGTTAGATGCGGCCAGAGTGCGAAATCTTGAAAAACCATGCCAAAGTTGCGGCTATGAATGGGGCGACTAATTCTTTTGTTGCCGGAGAAAATAAACTCATCATCCATTAGGATTTCTCCCGCATCCGGTGTTTCTAGCCCAGCAATCAGACGGAGTAGTGTCGTCTTTCCACAACCTGAAGGACCGAGTAATGTCGTAAAGCTTCCAGCGGGAATCTTCAGATCTGCAGCCTTCAAGGCATGCACATCTCCGAATTTCTTTTCCAATCTGTGGATTGTAATTTCCTTCATTCTATCTACCTGCCTGTTCTTAAGCTTGTTCTTAGTGTAAAGGTAAAGAATTCCCGCTATATTTGCTGAATGTAACTGTGATATTAACTTTTTTGCCGATTTATTTTAACATTCATAGAATTCTTCTATGTTACCGTTTAGTGAATAGGCGAGGAGTGGATGATAATGAACCTTAATTTAATCAAGCTGGAAATTGTAGAACTGCTAAATAAACATAAGAAAATAACTACAGTAGCCGATAAACTCGGGCTGAAGCAGCCCACCGTTACGTACCATTTGAAGAATTTAGAGCAGCAATTGGGGGAGAAGTTATTTGAATCCAGAATGGATAAAATGATTCTTACGGAGAGCGGGAAAGCGTTTCTTCATTATGCGACTAAAATCAATGCACTAGCTGCAGAAGCGGAGCGGGTTGTAAAAGAGTTCAGTCAGGCGGGGCGAGGAACGCTTAAGATTGGTGCCAGTTACGTTCCAGCTACTTATATCCTTCCGAAAATATTGGGGCTGTTTGGAGAACAACACCCGGGAATTACGATTTCTTTATCGGTTAAGCCTTCCCCTGTAATCAAAGAAATGCTGGCTAGCCATGAGATTGACCTTGGTATTTTGTCTACTGAATCTTTTTATCTACCTGATCTGCATACTCAAGCCTTGTGTGAGGACGAGCTCGTGCTTGTTTTTGCGCCATCTCATGAATTTGCCTCATTTTCTAATCTAAACCCGGCTATGATTGCTTCAGCGAGTTTTATATTACATGACAAGGAATCGAGTACACGCCAACTAACGGATAAATGGTTTGAGCGGGAGGGGAATGAACCGAGAACCTATATTTTACTGGATTCACTGGAGGCCATAAAGCAATCGCTTATAAGTGGAAAGTACGTTTCGTTTATATCGCGTCTTGCTGTGGAGGATGAGGTTGCCAGAGGAAGATTGCTAATGCGCACCATTCCAGATTATAATTTTCAAAGACATATTTATTATTCGTATAACCGCGATCGTCATTATTCTCCGCTTATTGGCCTGTTCATTGATCAGATTCGAACGCTCCGTATTTAAATACACATAATGAAGGTATGCTAGAGCCATTATATATAAGAGAAGAATACATAAAATATATGGACTGTATAAATTGAGAAATTGGTGTATAATCTTAGATACTGTGTCGCTTTACAGCGCAAAAAAGTTGGAGATTTTCACGCAGTTTTATTGTATGATATGAGGAAAGCTTTAATAGGCGATTTTTAGACAGACAATAATTAACACATTGATCCGGAAGAGAATGGGGGGAGCAGCATGACCGAACTTACGACTACCGTCAGCAAAAGCAACTCTAACAATCTGCTGCGACGGGACGTACGGTTCTTGGGGAACATTTTAGGAGAGGTCTTGGTTCACCAAGGCGGTAACGAACTACTAGAGATCGTGGAGAAAATTCGCGAAACCAGTAAATCGCTGCGCTCACTATTTTTACCTGAACTGCACAGTGAATTTAAGGAGTTAATCAATTCTTTGGATCCAGAGAACCGTCATCAGGTAATAAGAGCGTTCGCTATTTATTTTCAGCTCGTGAATATTGCCGAACAGAACCATCGGATTCGCCGCAAACGTGACTATGAACGTTCAGCTGGGGAGACAGTCCAACCCGGTTCTATAGAAAGCGCGATTAAAGAGCTTCGTGAACGTGATTTCTCTCATGAGGAAGTTAACGAGATTATTGCAGGATTATCTCTGGAACTTGTAATGACGGCACATCCAACGGAAGCTATGCGCCGTGCGATTCTCGATATTCATAAGCGGATATCTGATGATGTTATGGGTCTGGATAACCCTACCTTAACCTTCCGGGAGCGTGAACAGCTCCGTGAGAAGTTATTAAATGAAGTGATTACATTATGGCAAACGGATGAACTGCGTGACCGCAAGCCTACAGTACTCGATGAAGTGCGCAATGGGATGTACTATTTCCATGAGACGATTTTTCATGTATTGCCGGACGTCTATCAAGAACTTGAACGTTGTCTGAGTAAATACTACCCAGGACAGAACTGGCATGTACCAACCTACTTGCGTTTTGGTTCATGGATTGGCGGAGACCGTGATGGTAACCCTTCGGTAACTTCAACAGTCACCTCACAGACCTTGCGTATGCAGCGTAAGCTGGCGATTCGGGAATATCAGCGTATTATGCGCGAACTCATGAAATATTTAAGCTTTAGCACAAGTATTGTTAAAGTGACGCCTGAGCTAGCAGAATCCATTGAAGCTGATCGTGAGATCATTAATCTTGGCAAGATGGAAGAATGGCGCAATGACAATGAACCTTACCGTATAAAGCTTAGCTATATGATCTCCAAGACACAAAATGTTCTGGATGATGAGAAAAAAGATACTCCTGAGCGTTATTCTACACCTGAAGAGTTTATCGATGATTTGAACGTGATTGACCGCAGCTTACGGCATCACTATGCCGATTATGTGGCCGACACTTATATTAAGAAATTGATCCGCCAAGTGGAGCTGTTCGGTTTCCATACGGCGACACTTGATGTGCGTCAGCACAGTCAAGAACATGAGAATGCTATGACTGAAATTCTGGCGAAAATGAACATTACGCCGGATTACTCCAAACTATCTGAAGATGAGAAGATTGAGCTACTGGAGAAGCTGTTGAATGATCCACGTCCAATCACTTCTTCTTATCAGACGTATAGTGAGGGTACAGAGGAATGTCTTGCTGTGTACCGGACGATCTTCGCTTCGCAAGAAGAGTACGGCAAAAAGTGTATCACTAGTTATCTGATCAGTATGGCAGAAGCGGCAAGCGATATTCTGGAGGTTATGGTCTTCTCCAAAGAGGTAGGACTATTCCGCAAAGATAATGACGGTACAGTCGTATGTACGCTGCAAGCTGTGCCACTTTTTGAAACAATTGATGATTTGCATGAAGCACCGCAAATTATGAATAGATTGCTCAGCATGCCTATCTACCGCGATGCAGTAAGAGCAATGAATGATTTGCAGGAAATCATGCTTGGATATTCAGATAGTAACAAAGATGGCGGCGTGGTTACTGCTAACTATGAACTGCGTGTTGCTCTGAAAGAGATTACAGCTACAGCCGATAAGTTCGGAATCAAGCTGAAGTTCTTCCACGGCCGTGGTGGAGCGCTCGGCCGCGGAGGCATGCCGCTTAACCGCAGCATTCTGGCTCAGCCAGCCTCGACGATTGGCGGCGGCATTAAGATCACCGAGCAGGGAGAAGTGATCTCCTCCCGTTATTCGATGCAAGGGATTGCTTACCGCAGTCTAGAACAAGCGACATCTGCGCTTGTGACAGCAGCGATCAATGCGAGAATTCCACAAGCGGATTTATATGAAGAAAAGTGGGAAGAGATTGTTGCCCGTATCTCTGAAGTTTCGCTTCACAAATATCAGGATTTAATATTCCGTGATCCGGACTTCCTGACTTATTTCAAAGAATCTACACCTCTGCCTGAGGTTGGAGAGCTTAATATTGGTTCACGCCCTTCCAAACGGAAGAATAGTGACCGCTTTGAAGACTTGCGTGCAATTCCGTGGGTATTTGCATGGACACAAAGCCGTTATTTGCTTCCTGCATGGTATGCTGCTGGAACCGGACTGCAGAGTTTCTATGAGGGTAAGGAAGAGAATCTGAAGATTATGCAACATATGTATGAGAACTTCTCATTCTTTACTACACTGATAGATACGCTGCAAATGGCTATTTCAAAAGCGGACTTGATCATTGCTAAGGAATACGCCAGCATGGGCAAGAACGAGGAAGCGCGTCAGCGGATCTTCGGCCAGATTGAAGATGAATTCAAACTGACCTCTGAGCTGATCTTGAAGATTACTGGCCAGCAGGATATCTTGGATAACGTCCCTGTGATTCAGGAGTCGATCAGACTCCGCAATCCTTACGTTGATCCACTTAGCTACCTGCAGGTTCAATTGTTATCTGAGCTTAGAGCGCTCCGTGAAGTCGATGGAGACGATAGCGAATTACTTCGCGAAGTATTGCTTACCATTAATGGTATTGCCGCTGGTCTTCGGAATACCGGCTGATATAGTCTTAACACAAAAAGTCCGCCCTTTATCGGGGCGGACTTTTTGTGCTTATATAGGAAATTAGCAGTATCCGGCAGATTCTAAAAGATTACTTTCATGGATTCATGGAAATGAACTGTCATCATTTGACCAATAGTCAATAGTCAATAGTCAATAGTCTCCATAGAAGCATTAATAGACCTAGAATAAAACGACGCCTGTGGCACACGCGTTATGGACTTTGCCAGGAATGAGTGCAAAGGACGCACGAAAGGAGCCGCCGGAGCCCGTGTTTATTTGCTTTTTTATAGGAATTACTGTCTGCTCGCACACATAAACATTTTTAAGTTTCTTATTTCTCTGCTTCAGGGCCAAACTGCTGAATTATAGGGAATTATTACCTATAATTCGATATATTAAGGTCATTTCGATAAAATATAGGGAATTGTTCCCTTTATATCAGCTGAACTTGGTGTAATTCATTGAATTTGGCCAATATACAGGGAGGAATGAAGCTAGAATTAAAAGTGGACACCTCGTTAAGAGATTAAGATAATGAAGATATCTAAGGAGGTGTTCACATGGGTGAACAGCGGCAACGGTATG
>NZ_LCZJ02000030.1:36889-159871 GCF_001012825.1 Paenibacillus etheri | reverse complement strand
AGTAGCTACGTACGGACGGGATAAGCGCTGAAAGCATCTAAGCGTGAAGCCCCCCTCAAGATGAGATTTCCCAATTAGTAAGACCCCTTGAAGACGACAAGGTAGATAGGTTGGAGGTGGAAGTGCAGTAATGCATGGAGCTGACCAATACTAATCGGTCGAGGGCTTATCCTAAAAATACCCCAAAAAGTGAAGAAAAGGCTGCGAAGCTAATTCCGAATACTTTCCGGGGGCCCCGAAGAGATGACGGGCGACGCAAATTCAATTCGGATTCAGTTTTCAGGCGATTAAGCCTGAGCATTTACGCTGTAAATGCCCGTTTGGTGGCGATAGCGGAGGGGTTCCACACGTACCCATCCCGAACACGACCGTTAAGCCCTCCAGCGCCGATGGTACTTGGACCGAAGGGTCCTGGGAGAGTAGGACGCCGCCAAGCGGACAACCACATTACCCGTGGTATTTTTTTTGCCCTTAATATTTAAATGTCTTAAAAGGGCCTTTAGCTCAGCTGGTTAGAGCGCACCCCTGATAAGGGTGAGGTCGGTGGTTCGAGTCCACTAAGGCCCACCATATTCCCTGATAGCTCAGTTGGTAGAGCACTCGACTGTTAATCGAGTTGTCACAGGTTCGAGTCCTGTTCGGGGAGCCATTTATGGAGAGGTGTCCGAGTTTGGCCGAAGGAGCACGATTGGAAATCGTGTAGGCGCCACAAGCGTCTCGAGGGTTCGAATCCCTCTCTCTCCGCCATGATTTTACTTCCCTGTTAGGGATGAGAAGCCTTGGTGGTTCGTTGGAACATAAGATTAGCATGGCCCGTTGGTCAAGGGGTTAAGACACCTCCCTTTCACGGAGGTAACATGGGTTCGAATCCCATACGGGTCATAACATGGAGGCTTAGCTCAGCTGGGAGAGCATCTGCCTTACAAGCAGAGGGTCGGGGGTTCGATCCCCTCAGCCTCCACCATATTCATTTAAGAACGACGCGGGGTGGAGCAGCCCGGTAGCTCGTCGGGCTCATAACCCGAAGGCCGCAGGTTCAAATCCTGCCCCCGCAACCAAATTTTCCTTAAGCACGATGTATTGGGACTAGCTGGCGTAGTGTGAATGAATAGTATATAATTATTAAATGACGCGGGGTGGAGCAGCCCGGTAGCTCGTCGGGCTCATAACCCGAAGGCCGCAGGTTCAAATCCTGCCCCCGCAACCAATTTACACTTATGCATTATGTCTATGGAACCGTGGTGTAGTTGGCCTAACATGCCTGCCTGTCACGCAGGAGATCGCGAGTTCGAATCTCGTCGGTTCCGCCATTTAGTTAATTATTGTTGGGGATTAGCCAAGCGGTAAGGCAACGGACTTTGACTCCGTCATGCATAGGTTCAAATCCTATATCCCCAGCCATTTATGAGAGCCATTAGCTCAGTTGGTAGAGCACCTGACTTTTAATCAGGGTGTCGAAGGTTCGAGTCCTTCATGGCTCACCATTATTTTTAAAGTGTGCGCGTGTGGCGGAATGGCAGACGCACCAGACTTAGGATCTGGCGTTTCACGACGTGGGGGTTCAAGTCCCTTCACGCGCACCATATTTTGCGGAAGTGGCTCAGCGGTAGAGCATCGCCTTGCCAAGGCGAGGGTCGCGGGTTCGATTCCCGTCTTCCGCTCCATAATTTTTGCGCCCTTAGCTCAGCTGGATAGAGCGTTTGACTACGAATCAAAAGGCCGGGAGTTCGAATCTCTCAGGGCGCGCCATTTTTATTACTAAGTAATTACATGTTTTGACGGGATGTAGCTCAGCTTGGTAGAGCACCTGGTTTGGGACCAGGGGGTCGCATGTTCAAATCGTGTCATCCCGATTTTATACCTTTGCGGGTGTAGTTCAATGGTAGAACTTCAGCCTTCCAAGCTGATAGCGTGGGTTCGATTCCCATCACCCGCTTATAATTAAGAAACACTTGTCTATTATAGGCAGGTGTTTTTTTGTATAGTTACATTTGTCTGGATACAATAGAACTTAGGGATTTTAGTTGAGGAGGTAGCTATGTTCGAATTTGAAGCTAAATTAGTTAGACCTGATGCAAGTGGGAGCTGGACTTATGTTAATATCCCTTTTGATGCCGAACAAATATTTGAAACAAAGTCCAGGGTACAGGTAAAAGGAAGTGTAAATGGAATCCCCTATAGAGGAACGCTTATGCCCCACGGAAACGGCAAGCATTTTATGGTAGTAAAGAAAGAACTGCGGGATCTAGCCAAAGCTCAACCTGGTGATATTGTACATGTGACGATGGAGCAAGATCATCAATTACGGGAGGTAGAAGCCCCAGAGGATTTTCTTGATGCGCTTAGTAGCCACGAGCAGGCAGAAGCTTATTTTAACGGTCTGGCTTATTCTTATCAGAAGGAATATGTGTCTTGGATTGAAGCAGCGAAAAGACCCGAAACCAGAGCCTCTCGTATCGAGAAATCTGTCAGTAAGCTGACTGAAGGATTGAGGCTCAAATAAAAGTATGAAGTGCTTAGCAGGCTGAATAGATGAACAGCGTCCTCTTCCATATATTTGGAAAGGGACGCTGTTCATGTTTGTGATATGTGCGAGTTGGCTTAAATAAGAACGGCTACCTCACCACAATTCACAAACTTAATACTTTCGATTTTTACTGATAACTCACCTGAAGGTATAGCTAGCTGACATGTACTACCGATCTGAGCTAACAGCAACTGCATGCCAATAGGCGAGAACATTGAAATTTTGTTATCATTGGGTTCTGCCTGGTTTGGAAATACTATGGTGTAGGTATCTGTTGTATTGTCATCTAAGTAGCGAAGCTGAAGCTGACTTCCAATTAATACGAGTGAGTTCAATTCTTCTCCATTAAAACGGGATAGTAATTGTTCAAGCTCGGAGCAATAACGGGACAACAGCGTTTCAGCATTACTTCTTTGTTTGCTGCGTTCCGGGAAATACTGATTTAGAAATGCGATTTTTTCCTCATCAAAATAAATAAGCTGCTGGACCAGTTGTGTCCTAGAGCCTTCATAAATTAGACTATGGTTCATAGTAGATTTCACCCCCTCTAATTAGCACATTCTTTGTAAATTTGTTATGACGCGTTGCCATATTAAAATCCCTCCTATACAAATAGAGGTCCCCTAGAGGGAACCTTCTGATCAGTATAACAGCTTCTATATGTAAATCCAATCCATTTTGCAAAGGCAATTGATTCTTACTAAATATTGTATTTAAAACGTTTGACTATTATATAGTTGGGTGCTATGATAGGCTGATGTTATAGGCATTTCGTAGAAAACTGCGGAATGCCTATACTATATTTCGAAGATATTTTTACATTAAATATTACCAGGGGAGTGATACGCCATGTACATTTCGTTGAGTTCACCTATAGAATCTAGACATAAAAAGTAACTAATAAATTTATCAAAGGAGAGATCAGGATGATTCAAGTAAAAGAGTTTGTAGATGCTGATAATTCGTATGCTGAGAATAAGGCTAATGAGTTCTTGGCAGGGCTGCGTGAGGAACAGGTTGTGAATATCTGTTACGGTTCGGTAGTTAAATCTTCACGTGATGGGGCAGAGCATCAAAGAAGCAGTATACTGGTCGTGTATAAGACAAATGAAGGGCAATAACTGGAATACTTTTTTTTCGTGCTTATCTGTTGTCTCCACGCTATGCATCGTGATCGTTCTTATATATTATATGTTTTAGCTTTTCTTATGAAAAAAGAGGACCTTTCCCATTTACGGGTAAAGGTCCTCTTTGATTGTATAAGTGCATTTATAGTCTTATAATCCGCCTGGGACGGATAATCCTAAACCGGATGCAACACGCTGTCCCAGTTCTGGATCAGCTTTATAGAAATGAACAATTTGACGAAGTTTAATATCGTTACTTTCAACTGGTGTCATAGCGCCTACGATATTTTGAACAAGACGGGTACGTTCTTCTTCACTTATCAGGCGATACAAGTCACCAGGTTGTGTATAATGGTCATCACTATTATAGGAGACACTGTCGGCATTTCCAGATACTTCGAAAGGTGATGTTTTGTACTGTGATGCTTCCTTAGGTCCGCCTAAGCTGTTAGGCTCATAATAGGCACCGGATCCGCCATTGTTGCCGAGTGCCATGCCACCGTCGCGTTGATAGTTCTTCACTTCTACTTTTGGACGGTTGATAGGCAGGCTGTTATGGTTAGGACCTACACGGTGACGGTGAGCATCGCCGTAAGCAAACAGTCGACCCTGTAGCAATTTATCAGGAGAAGCTTCAATACCAGGGACGAACGAGCCAGGAGAGAACGTAACTTGCTCTACTTCCGCGAAGTAATTCTCTGGATTGCGATCCAGTACCATGCGGCCAACCTCAATTAATGGATAATCTTTTTGCGACCATACTTTTGTTACATCAAATGGATCAAAGCGGTAAGTGTTCGCATCTTTGATCGGCATAATCTGCACGTAGAGCTTCCACGCTGGGAAATCTCCTTTATCAATAGCATTGAACAAGTCTTCTGTATGATAATCTGGGTTCTCCCCAGCGATTTTGGCGGCAAGATCTGGAGCAAGGTTCTTAATGCCTTGTTCTGTTTTGAAATGATATTTCACCCAGACGGCATTGCCTTCGGCATTTACCCACTTGAAGGTGTGGCTTCCGAACCCGTGCATATGTCTCAGCGTAGCTGGAATTCCGCGATCTGACATCAAAATCGTAACCTGATGTAGAGATTCCGGCGATAACGACCAGAAGTCCCAAACCGCATTTGGGTTCTTTAAGTGTGTCTGTGGATCACGCTTCTGTGTATGAATAAAGTCTGGGAATTTGATCGCGTCACGAACGAAGAATACAGGTGTGTTGTTACCTACGAGATCATAGTTTCCTTCTTCGGTATAGAACTTCACAGCAAAACCACGCGGATCTCTTACAGTATCAGCAGAGCCTAGCTCCCCAGCTACCGTTGAAAAACGGATGAACAGTGGGGTACGCTTGCCTACCTCAGATAAAAAATTAGCTTTCGTATATTGAGTTAAATCCTGAGTGACCTCAAAATACCCATGAGAGCCAGCACCCTTAGCATGAACGACACGTTCAGGAACACGTTCTCTGTTAAAGTGGGCTAATTTTTCAAGCAGATGGACGTCTTGCAGCAAAGTAGGGCCACGATCACCGGCTGTCATTGAATTTTGATTGTCGCCTACTGGAGCACCCCAGCTGGTCGTAAGATTATTATTATTGGAGCTCATGAATAGAATCACCTCGTAAGATTTGATTTTAGATTTAGTATAAGTTCTATATTAGTGTTTTTTGGAGAAAATGCAATACTTTTTAAATAATTGACTATTACAGTATGTGGTAATCGTCGTCTCATTCAGATATATATGATAGATAGAGTGATTAATTACTAAGCAGAATTAAAAAGAACAGCGCACCTCTACCATCTCTGGAGGGGTGTGCTGCTCTTTTTTGATATAGAAATATCCGTTTTCTGTACTTAGTTTTTAATGTACATTCTGTTGTAATATTCATCCAGCATTCTTTTGGTGGCAAATTCGGTGCGAGTGGTTTCGATGCTCTTCTTCATCATTTGTACCCACTGTTCACGATTCTCATAATAGGTTGGGAGGACTCGATTCAATAGGGTGTCGTATAGCGCATCACTATCATGCTTATCCAGAACCTCGAAGTCAGTGGTCTCGAAGCCGTCTCCAATCTGCCAGCCATTCTCGCCATCGATACAGGCTTCCGGCCACCAGCCATCTAGAATAGAGCAGTTCAATACGCCGTTCATAGCTGCCTTCATCCCGGAGGTACCACTTGCTTCCAGTGGTCTACGTGGATTGTTGAGCCAAATATCAGAACCGCGTGTTAACTGTGCTCCGATAGTCATATCGTAATTCTCTAAGAAGACAACACTCTTCGGATATTTTTTCATCATCGCCACTAGATTGCTGACGATTTTTTTGCCGTTATCATCGAGTGGATGAGCTTTGCCCGAGAAGACGATTTGTATTTTACCAGACTCCAGATAAGGCTCAATAATTTCCGGCTGAGAGAAGATCAGGTCACTACGTTTATAAGGAGCAGCTCGGCGTGAGAAGCCGATGAGTAGATTGTCAGCATTTAGGCTAATGCCTGACCGTTCTTTGATGAAATCGATCAGTTCACCCTTAATTTCTTGATGCACTGCCCATAAATTGCCATTGTGTTCATAGGCTTCTGTCATTCTTTCATCTACCCAGGTAGGGGTATGAATGGCATTAGTAATACCTATGATGTCTGATCTTCCGGCTACCTCTTTCCACATCTTATTGGCAGTATCCGCATGAAGCTGAGCTACTGCATTGGATATGCGGGAGAGTCGAAGACCAGCAACCGTCATGTTGAACGGTTCACCACCGATTCGCTCCATCTGGTCGCGGGTTATACCATTGAATGCACTCATATACTCTAGGCGGTCGAGTGGATGGGTTTCGTTGCCTTCTTTTATCGGCGTATGTGTAGTGAACACAACCTCTTCCCGAGTAGCTTTCCAAGCTTCCTCGAAGGTGTTGCCTCCGGACATTTTTTCACGGATTAGCTCGATGGCTGCTAAGGCAGCATGGCCTTCATTGAAATGATAGACATCAATCGGAATGTCCAGAGCACGCATAGCTTTTACCCCACCGATACCGAGTACGATCTCTTGAGCGATCCGTTCCTCGCCAAACCAACCGTACAATTGTCCTGTAATCCATGCATCATTATTCTCGGGGATATCTGTATCCAGTAAATACAACGTGCTGTTGCCAAAATAATCTGTCTTCCATACTTTGCACACCACATCGGTCTTTCTGACTTTAACGGTTACCTTCACCCCTGTATCTTCAAGGAAATCATAAACATAATTGTGATAGGAGTCGTACGGATTACCGTCCGCATCAATTTTTTGGTCCGTATAACCTTGTTTCCACTTGAGCCCGATAGGGATGATAGGAGCATTAATGTCTTTAGCTCCCTTAATGTAGTCACCGGCAAGAATTCCAAGCCCTCCGGCATACATTTTGAAATCGGAATGTAACCCGTACTCCATACTGAAATAAGCTACTGCTGGTAATTTTTGTTCGTTCACTTGATAAGCCTCCTAATCGCGGATTAGATTGAATTACAGTAAAGCTGCGGGCATTATCTACGATGCAAACGTTTGCTCAAAAAACAGTCGACAATCGTTGTGGAAGCGATTGCACAATCATTCTAGCACACTTTATCCATAAAAGCATAACGTCAATTTGGTGAAAATAGCCAATTCGGGGCAAAATCAACGGAAGTGATTGATAAAGTGAAGGGAAGACCCTAAGATAAAGAGATTGAAGAAATAATTAATGGTGGTGTCTAAGTTGGGTATAGTTGTGATTGGAAGCTTAAATATGGATATGGTAGTACGTACGAACCGGGCACCGAGTGCAGGAGAAACGCTTATGGGACAAGCATTTGCCCTATCTCCCGGTGGAAAGGGAGCGAATCAAGCTGTTGCCGCGGCACGTTTGGGTGCTGAGGTTAGTATGATCGGCAGAGTCGGAAAAGATACCTTCGGAAGCGAAATGCTGGAAATTATTAAGCAAGAAGGTATTCATATAGAACATATCTCGGTGAGTGAGACTGAGGCAACAGGTGTAGCTTCAATCGTTATTGAAGAAGATGGAGAGAATCGGATTATCGTTGTCCCCGGAGCGAATATTGACCTCTTTGTAGAGGATATACAGGCGTTAGAAACTGTAATTAGCCAGGCTGAGATGATTGTGATGCAGCTTGAAATGGAACTGGCGATGAGTGAGCATGCTATTGCCATTGCACATCGTCATGGAATTCCGGTCATTCTGAATCCAGCACCAGCTAGAGTGTTTAAAGATAAGATGCTGAGCCAGATATCGTATCTGACTCCTAATGAGACTGAAGCGGGAATTTTGACTGGAATGACGGTAGATAGTTTAGAGACTGCTGAGCAGGCAGCCCGTATTTTGCTGCAAAAAGGTGTTAAAAACGTGATCGTAACCTTGGGATCTAAAGGCGCACTGATTGTTAATGCTGAAGGCGCTAAGTCAGTTCCGGGATTCCCGGTCAAGGCGATAGACACGGTTGCTGCCGGAGACTCATTCAATGGGGCATTAGCCCAGCAATTGGTCTTAGGAAAAACGTTGGAGGAAGCAGTGAACTTTGCTAATGCTGTTGGAGCACTGGCTGTAGGGAAAGAAGGCGCGATCCCATCGCTACCGCAGTTATCAGAGGTTGAACAGTTTCTAAAACAAGTAACGGCAGTAAAATAATCAATACACAATCTATACTAGACGACGGGATAAGGAGCTGAAATAATGAGCAGGACAGTAATCGTTAAAAATGTGATCATTGGCGAAGGAATCCCTAAAATATGTGTTCCGTTGATTGGAGCTACCTTGTCTGAACTGAAACAGGAAGCCGAAGCATTGAAAGAGCTTAGTCCGGATTTAGTGGAGTGGCGGACGGATTTTTTTGATGAAGTTGAAGACACAGAGGCGGTCAAATCAGCACTAAAAGAAATTCATTCTGTAATTCCGGAGTTACCACTGATTTTTACTTTTCGGAGTGCCAAAGAAGGTGGCGAAAAGCAGGTTAGCACGGAATATTACATAACATTAAATATAGCTGCTGCCGAAAGTGGTCTAGTAGATATAATTGATGTTGAATTATTCAATGAGGAACAGGATGTAAAGCTACTGGTCGAGACTGCTCATACTCATAAAGTGCCCGTCATTATCTCGAATCATGACTTTCATGGAACTCCTTCTCAAGAGGAAATCATCTCGCGACTATGCAAGGCACAGGAGCTTGGTGGGGACTTGCCTAAAATTGCGGTTATGCCTCAGGATGCAGGGGATGTACTGACTCTACTTGATGCTACCCATACTATGAAAGAACAATATGCAGATCGCCCGATTATAACGATGTCCATGGCGGGAGCTGGGGTAATTAGCCGTCTAGCCGGTGAAATATTCGGTTCAGCGATTACCTTTGGAGCGGCGCATAAGCCCTCTGCACCTGGGCAGGTAGCTGTGGGTGAGCTGCGAAATGTACTATCGTTGCTGCATCGCAGTCTATAAGGGTTATTAGCAGGTTTCCGGAGAATAGAAATAAGAGCGGCGACCAGATTTCCGGTGCCGCTCTATTTCTGTTTGATTATTTTGTTCCCGTGTATACGTGAACGGCATCTTTTAGGAATTCAGCAAGTCCAGGGCGGTGCTTGTCGTAGTACTTGGTAAAACGTTCATCATCCACATACATTTGCGCTACACCAGCATGTGCTTCTTTGGAATAGGAATCCCAGTAGAAGGAGAGCCACTGGCGGTGCAGGTCAGCACTTTTTTGTGCCAATACACTGGCAGGATCTCCATGCTCCATGGCTTGCAGAAGCGTCTCGAACATTTCCTCCTCAAGCTGCTGTATAGCCGCATATTGTTCTTCTGTCATACCTTTAAGCTTCTTGTTAGATTGATCTACGGTACTGTCACCGTATTTTTCCCGAATTTCTTGACCGTATTCCTTCTCGTTGTCCTCTACCAGCTTTTGCTTAAAGCCTTCGAATTTTTCAGCATCACTCATAGTCTTTCTCCCTTCTTGGTGAGCTAGCGTCTGTTCGACGTTAGCGATTAGTAGATCTAATTGATGTCTCTTTTCAAGCAGCTTGTCATGATGCTCCCGCAGCGCTTTGGCTCCGTCGAATGACGGTTCAGTCATAATAGCTTTGATACGTTCCAGACTTAAGCCAAGCTCTCGATAAAATAAAATTTGCTGTAGTAGATCCACTTCGGCGCGGCCATAGATACGATACCCCGAAGAGTTGATTCTCGCCGGCTTAAGAATGCCAAACTCATCGTAGTAGCGCAGGGTTCGCGTACTGATTCCAGCTAGCTCAGCGAGCTTCTGTACTGTGTATTCCGTAGTATCACCTCCCACAAATTCAATGTACACCTTTACGTAGCGTGAAGGTCAAATGTTTTTTTAAAATATAAGAATGTATAAGTTGCACGCTATACATTATCCTTATATTTCTACGAGAAACGGTTGTCATCCATAAAGGATGACACTGTCGTTTCTTCTTGTTCTACCCAAAACAGCGGCAGTTACCCGCTAAAGATCATTGGGAGGACTGCCGCTGCTTTGATATGCTGATGTTTGAAGTTATTTTTGGCCCATCTGCACCGCAAAATAATTCTGTAATTCCTCTAATTTCCGAGGATCGGTTAGGGTTGTTTTGTCTGAGAAGTAGTGTTCGAGAATAAGGTCCCAGGTAGGTGCAATTTTTTGCGAGTTCATCGCTTTAATGGCGACTTTGACCGTCTTGCGTTCTTTGGCATTAGAGAAAGTATCTACGTAATGCTGTGAGCGCTCGAAATCCAGATCCTTAAACACTGCGCGGAAGATCTCCGATGTCATCTTTGCATCATCCAGTGCCCGATGAGCAGATCCAGACGGTTCAAGCTCGAACAAAGCCATCGCGCCTTCGACACTGATATCATTGCTTAGGCCGCGAGCTCGCAGCACACCCTTAAGTAAATCGAAATACGTAGCGGACATCCAGTAGGAATCGTCCATCTTGTGCATGCGCACATCCTGAATGATTCGCTTCATGTCCTCGCCACCCCATGTAAGCAGCAGCACTCCGTCCGTACTTAGATCAAGCCACTCTCTAAACGCAGTGATTACTTTCGGAAAGCGGGCTGCGATATCGATTTCCTCTTGAGGAATACCGGTTTTTTTCTTAATAAAAGAATTAAGGGTGGAGAAATATATGGGTTTGATCAAGGAAGAAAATTCATCCTTATACTGCAATGAAGAGTCTAACCGGACAGCTCCAATCTCAATGACCTCCATAGGGTGCTCGCTGGCAAACTTACGGCCGTTGAATTCGATGTCCAGAATAATATAATCCACAGGTACTTGCCTCCGTTCCATGACTGACGCTGTAGTACTTAATACGTCGACTACTCTATTTTAACAAAAAAAGCGATGTAATGGGAAATAAGGCTTTAGGCATTATGAATATTTGAGCAAGACCTCTCGATCAGGTAATATGGAGTGTAATACTTACTAATCGCCGAATGGTAATAAAGTGCTAGAAACTACTTTTGATAACATCACCAGGAGGATAATAATGCTTACAATTCGGGGGAAAATGAATAAGGCGTCCTAGTGAAGAAACCAAACGCCATGAGATATTGAAGCAGTTATTAGGAAGTGTTGGCAAAGAGCCATGGATTGAAGCGCCGTTACATTTGGCATATGGGAGTAATACTCATATTGGGGATCATTTCTATGCAAATTTCAATCTAGTAGTAGTAGACGATATAGATGTACATCATTGGTAACAACGTAATGTTCGCTCCAAACGTGACCATATCCGCTACAGGCCACCCCGTAGATCCGGAGCTTCGAAAAAACTGCGAGAAATTTCAGAGCGTGATAAAGAATACTATTATAAAGATTTGAAAGTTGAATAGGAAGCATGTAGCAACATAGAGCAACTTGATCAGGGCGACTTGAAGGGGACTCTTAAGATAAATTTCCATTCAAAAAGACGCATCCATCCTCACTTAGTGGGTTGGATGCGTCTTTTCGTAGGGTTAGGTACAATTCCTTTCAGGTTCAGGCTGATGAATTGGCTGTTCCAGTACGACAGATCCGTCTTCAAGGCGAAGCCAGGTATTGAAGTCCTTATTGCCCTGGGTCAGACTTATGACGCGTGCGCCCCGCATAAAGCCTTCTTTTCCATAAGTGTTGTAGCCAGTCGCCCGCCCGTAGCTGAGGCGTATGCCGTACAGGTTGCCCGTAAAATCGTTAATATGGTCATGCCCGCAAAAGGTACCAAGCACATCGCCCATTTCAAGCAAAGCTGTGAACAATCCCGAGTTAACATGTGATGAGCATACACGCTCGAGCTTATGTCCATGACAGACTTGTGTTGACCATACTTCCTGGTATTCGGGAATCGGGATATGGAAGAAAGCCAGTGCAGGTAGTCTGTTTTCAGCAGTCTTTGGATTCAGCCGAGCAGATTCAGCAGTTAGCCAGTTGATCTGATTCCGGCTAATCCAATTGTAGCCAGGGATATGCTCCATCTCGGAGTAGCTGCCGGAGTCTATGAAATAAAGGACAGCTGCCCCATGGCCATCCTGATCTTTTATTTCAAGCGTGTAATTGCCTGAACCTTCAAGATCCTCTGGACCGGCTTCGGCCAGGCAGTGGGGATGTTCCAATGCAATCTGCATTAGTTCACTGCGGGAGATCAGGGTTTCTGTATCATGGTTGCCAAATACGAAGGCCCAAGGGGTACCTGTTTTCTCCACAGCAGCGACAGCATCCCGAAAAGCTTGGGCGGGGTCTTCACACGCCTTCTCACCAGGTGAGACAGGGGCGGTGTATATTAGATCTCCCGTGAAGACCACAAGATCAGGTTGTTCTGCTTCCAGAACGCGTTCCATCAGTTCCCGGGTACGCTGATCTTCGGCTCTTCCATCCATCCAGTGAAGATCAGTGAACTGTACAATTTTCAAGGTTCCATCTTGCTGAAATGATAAGCTGTGTCTCATTGGGGTTATCTCCCTTACTATCTAATATTGTTAGCCGATCCAGATTCGCTGGGTGAAGTGATCTCCGGAGTTCCTACCAATCATAATATCAAATTCCCCGGGTTCGAAGACCAATTGATCGTCTTTTCCGTAGAACATCAGCATTTCTCTAGTGATCTCGAAAGAAACCACTTGTTTCTCATGCGCTGCGAGTGTAATTTGTTGGAAGGCCTTCAGCTCCTTGACCGGGCGTACGACACTTGCGCTGACGTCATGGATATAGAGTTGAACGGTTTCCTTGCCGGCGATGTCTGAAGTATTCTCCACCTCAATGGAGGCAACAACCTGATCAGCAGCATCAACATTGAAATTGCTGTAATCAAAACTGGAGTAGCTCAGACCATAGCCAAAGCAGAACAGCGGGTCGTTAGGGCAATCCAGATATCGAGTTACATAACGCACATTGGGATATAGGGGATCATAGGGACGCCCCGTCTGATAGGCATTGTAATAGACAGGAATTTGCCCAACCGAGTAAGGAAAGCTCATAGATAAACGGCCGGACGGATTATAATCTCCGAACAGCACATCAGCTAGTGAGTTCCCGGATTCTGTACCCAGAAACCAGGCTTGCAATAAAGCATCGCTGGCCTCAAGAATAGGCTTTAGTTCCAACGGTCGGCCGCTAAATACAATGGTAACAATCTTTTTGCCGGTGTCTTTCAGACGCCAGATCAGCTTCTCCTGATTGGTCGACAAGCGCAGATTGGTTTTGCTTCCGCCTTCCCCGGTATCCTGCTGATTCTCACCGACAGCAGCGAGAATTACATCGCAATCTTTTAGGCGCTGGAAGGCTTCTTCGATTTCATCCTCCACATCAAAAACACCCTCCAGCATGCTTCCCAGCTCACCAGTCATAGCCGTAATAATATCCGCGGCAGATGTTTTTTGAGAAATGCCGTTGTAGAGTGATACAGCCGGGTCTTTTTCCGTTCCAGACCAGCCGCCCAGCACATGAATAGAGGTAGCGAAGGGACCAGCCAATCCAATCTTCATACCGTGTTTAAGGGGCAGAGCATTATTGTCATTTTTCAGCAGCACCACTGAGCTGGTACCCAGCTCTCTCGCAGCTTGTAAATTCTCCACGCTCGGCGTAGGCGCCTCATCTACTAGTGGATCTGCATCCTTGAATGGATTGTCAAACAAACCGAGAGCGTCCTTGAGTTCTAGCACTCTAACAACAGCTTCATCGATCAAGGAGATATCAAGCTTGCCTTCCTCGACTAGACCAGCACCGTAGTTTAGATAATGGGTGGACATCATTTCAATATCAAGTCCGGCAGCCAGACTTTTCTCCGCAGCTTCACGACCATCTTCGGCAGCACCATGAGGGATTAGTTCATTAACAGAATTGAAATCGGCGATGGTAACGCCGTTGAAGCCCCATTCCTCACGCAGAATTCCGCGTAGAAGTTTGGAATTGCCGCTTGCTGGTATGCGGTCTATTGTATTGAATGCAGCCATCACCATGGCGACACCAGCATCTACGGCAGCCTTATAGGCTGGTAGATAGAACTCACGTAAAACGCCGAGGGACATATCTACCGTATTGTATTCACGACCGCCTTCGGGAGCGCCGTAACCGGCGAAGTGCTTCACACAGGCAGCGATACGCCCTTTTTCTTTCAGGTCTTTGCCCTGATACCCCCGTACCATACTCTCGGTTACTCGTGCATTCAGATAAGGGTCCTCACCGGATGTCTCCATCACCCGTCCCCAGCGCGGATCGCGTACGAGATCCGTCATAGGCGAGAAAGTAAGGTGAATGCCGGCAGCTGCGCTCTCCTTGGCTGCAATTTCAGCGAACCGTTCGCAGGCTTCCATGTCAAAGCTACAACCTATCGCAAGCGGGATCGGAAGGATCGTTCTGTAGCCATGAATGACATCCGCCATGAAGAGCAGGGGAATCTTCTGACGGCTGGCTTGCAAATGCCGGGTTTGCAGATCGATCACATTCCTGGCTCCAATGCCGTTTAGAACACTTCCGATGTTCTCCATTACTTGCGGTTTAATGTTCAGTTCTTTAAATGGACCGGTTAAATCCACGGTATCATCCAAACCCCAATAGTGAGGGCCTAGCTGGGTTAATTGGGCCAATTTCTCTTCTAGAGTCATATCGTTCACAAGATCTTGGATAAACGGTTTAGTCATGGTTAACACCTTCCTCGTGAGCGCATTGAAAGTTATTGTGACAAATAAATGTGCTATACCAATAAGAAAGCGCTTGCGATTTGTGTTCGCCGCTGCTTTGAGCGGGAGCGGATTCTGAGTAAAGGATAGCTTTCAATATCCTGTTCCGTGTGCACACGCAGATTAATATAAATGGATGAGACATGAAATAGATCAGAACGGGGAGTTCATCGTCAGATGTCATAATAGAGGCTGACATGGTTGTAAAAGAACAAATAGAAACGTTTCCATTAACGATACATATCGATCTTAGTCCGAAGACCTTAAAAAGTCAATTATCTTCGCGAAATCGGCCGATTCATTATATTTAGGTTGTAAAATGTGATTTTTATTACAAGAAAATCAAAAATAAAATGAATTGACAGCGCATACATCTAGGGAGTATGATTTTCGTACAGGGAGTTTCAAAGAAATTATGGAAACGTTTCTATATCATCCGATACGCTTTTTTCATAAAGGATGAGCAAGCAGTTTCATGCTGGTTGCGGGACAAGAAAGGAAGCTAAGTTATGCATGTGACGAAATGCATCTTTCAAATTGGAGGTGGGCTCATTGTCAAGAATTAAGCTTGCGGGTGGAAGTATTGTCCGAGAAGTCATTAAGAACAAAGTGCTTTTTCTAATGTTGCTGCCTGTAATCCTATACTTCATTATTTTTCACTATGCGGTAATGCCTGGCGCTTACGTCGCATTTGTAGATTACAAGCTCAACAAGGGCATTTTTGGAAGTAACTTTATCGGTCTGAAAAACTTCGAATTTTTGGTTCAAAATGGCGATCTATGGAATATTACCAAGAATACACTGCTCTACAACATCGTCTTCCTAGCTCTGGGTAACATTATTCAAATTGTGTTTGCCATTATGCTTTCGGAGATCTCGGGCAAGTGGTTCAAGAAAGTGTCTCAATCCGTTATTCTCCTACCCTACTTTATCTCTATGGTTATCGTCGGTGTGTTTGCCTACAATATATTCAATTTCAATTCCGGGTTCATCAATACGATGCTAACCGGAATGGGGCTAGACCGTTACGAGTTTTATTCTGATCCGGGCATCTGGAAATATATCATTGTAGCCTTCAAGATCTGGGCTGCTACCGGATATGGAATGATCGTCTATCTGGCAACGATCACAGGGATTAATCATGATCTGTACGAGGCTGCTTATATGGACGGAGCTACTACCTGGCAGCGAATCCGTTATATGACCTTACCGATACTGAAGCCAACCTTTATTCTGCTCCTGCTGTTCGGTATGGGTGGAATTCTCAAAGGATCCTTTGACCTCTTCTATAATCTGATCGGTACGAACTCGGTGCTGTATCCGCAGACGGATATTATCGATACCTATGTCTTCCGTTCACTGGTGGGACAATTCAACTTCTCTATGGGCGCCGCGGTGGGCTTCTACCAATCCATGTTTGGCCTGATTCTGGTGCTAGTAGTTAACTTTATTGTACGCAAGGTCGAGCCTGACAGCGCATTGTTCTAAAACCAGACACGAAACAGGGGTGATGAATATGGAAACTCAAAAAATCAAACAGGATTCCGGAAGTATTATCATAAAAGTGATTAGCTATATCTGCATTGGTATCTTTGCACTGTTCTGTGTATTTCCCTTCGCACTAATGATCTCCTCATCGTTCATGAACGAGCAGGAAATTGTCCGTGAAGGCTATAAGCTGCTGCCTAAGGAATTTTCCTTTAAGGCTTACGAATTGTTGTTTAACAACTCTACGCAATTGGTAAATGCTTATAAGATAACTATTTTTATAACCGTAGTGGGTACGGTCCTTGGACTGTTCATGATGTCGATGGCTGGCTTCGTGCTTAACCGCAAGGATTTCAAGTATCGCAACTTCTTTTCCTTTCTAATTTACTTTACGACACTCTTCAGCGGTGGCTTGATTCCAACGTATATCCTGATGGTCAAACACCTGCATATGAAAGATAACTTATTTGCCATGATTCTACCGGCTGTAGTTGGCGCTTGGTCGATCTTCCTGATGCGTAATTTCATGAAGGCGATTCCGGATTCCTTATATGAATCTGCTACCATTGACGGTGCTGGCGACTTCCATATCTATTGGCGGATATTTATTCCGCTGGCGGTTCCTTCCTTAGCTACCATCGGGCTTTTCTCGGCGATAG
Source organism: Paenibacillus etheri (assembly GCF_001012825.1). Lineage (GTDB taxonomy): Bacteria > Bacillota > Bacilli > Paenibacillales > Paenibacillaceae > Paenibacillus_AQ > Paenibacillus_AQ etheri. The sequence goes on along the minus strand of NZ_LCZJ02000030.1, from coordinate 142,880 downwards.
GCTTTTGGAATGAGTGGTACAACGGGATGTTATATATGGACTCCCCGACGAAATATCCACTCCAATACTTTTTGCAGCGAATGGTCAACCAGACGAATCTCGGTACACTAATCAATTCGGGGGCAGTTATCAATACGGCTGATCTTCCAACGCAATCCATCAAGATGGCTACAGCTGTGCTGGCCACCGGGCCAATTATTCTCCTCTATCCATTTGTACAGCGTTATTTCGTAACAGGCCTCACTGTTGGGGCTGTAAAGGGTTAATGGACGTCTCCTTTTCGAAGGCGCGTTTATTATAAATGCAATTCATAAATAGAAAAGAAAAGGGAGGCTTACCTAATGAAAGGTAAAAAAATTGCGTCTTCTTTAATTGCTGTACTCATGCTTTCTGGGGCATTGACAGCCTGTTCATCGAAGAACAACGAGGCGAGTAATGATCCGGCAGCTACGAAGGCACCAGAAGCTTCAACGAATGCAGGAGGAGTAGACACTTCCAAAGAAGCTAAGTTGGTGTACTATCTGTGGGGCAGTGAAGGTGTTCAAAATAAGGCGATTCTAGATGAGATTAACAAAAAGCTAAAGGCTGATCTCAACGCTACAATTGAAGTGAAGTATATTGACTGGCCGGATATCAATACGAAATACCCGTTGCTGTTTGCTTCAGGCGAGCAATTTGATATGTCTCATGCATCTCCAGGAGCACCGGTATCCTATTTCACATTGGCTAGTGAAGGCGCTCTAGTGGACCTTACAGATATGCTCGATAAAGTTGCTCCTAAGCTGAAGGCAGAGATCCCTGCTAGTGTATGGGAAAATACTAAGTACAAAGGTAAAATCTATGGTGTTCCGAGTCTTTATAGCGAATATACACCGAATGGTTATGCCTATCGTGTAGACTTGCTGAAAAAATATGGAATGGAAAAAATTACAACTATTGATGACATGGTTAAATACATGGATAATGTTGTTGCCAATGAGTCCTTCCCACCAATTAACGGTAAGTCTGAAGATGCGGCCAATATGTTCAGAATGCTCGTAGATACTACAGGAATGTGGCTTAACGCACCTGGTATATCTTTGAATGAACTGAATCTTGTGACCAAAAGTCCAGAGGACTACAAGACCGTCTTCCATCCAGCATACACTCAGGAATTCGAAGATTGGGCTGTGAAGATGCGTGAATGGGCAGATAAGGGATACTGGGGCAAAGATGTGCTGTCTGCAACTCTTGGTAGCAAAGATAACTTCAGAGCAGCAAACTCCGCAGGTTATTTGACTCATGCTCAGGACTGGATCGGCCAATACGGTGCAGATTTGAAGGCGCAACCTGAGGCAGAAACTGCATTCTTTACTTTTGCGGAAGCCAACAAGAAGATCAAACGTAAGATGGGCGTTGACAACTCGACTGTAATCAGCACGAGCTCCGAGAATCCAGAGCGCTCTTTGATGGTGATCGAGAAGTTCATGACTGACGAAAGCTATTACAACCTCATCCAAAACGGTATTGAAGGCAAACAATATGTTATGGAAAATGGTGTTAAAAAGCAGCCTCAAGGCTTCAACGAAAAAACGGACGGCGGAGGTTTCGCTGCTTGGTCACTTCGTAATGACAAATTCGTAGTTCCTACGGATACAGAAAACCCAATTCGTAACTCCTTGTTTGCAGAGTGGGATAAAGTCGCTATCGATGATCCATACAATGGCTTTAGCTTTGATCCATCGAATGTAACTACAGAAATTGCTTCCATCTCCAACGTGAATTCCCAGCTTGGTATTCAATTGATGCTTGGTAAAACAAGCAAAGATCCTAAAGCTGCTGTAGCGGATTACCGTGAGCAACTGAAAAAAGCAGGAATTGACAAGGTTATTGCCGAAGTAGAAAAGCAATTGGCTGAGTTTGTTCCAGTGAACTAAAGAACGTTAAAAGGTGTGAGGGAGCTATAGTAGCATATAGCTCCCTTACTTATAAGTGGGGGAGTATAGTGGACGTAAATATCAAGGATATCGCGCGGATTTCCGGTGTGGGCATCTCGACGGTTTCCAGGGTCATCAACAATAAGGGGCTGGTGAGCAAGGCTACACGGGAAAAGGTTCTGAATGTTGTTAAGGAATACAATTACATTCCTAATTCCAATGCAAGAAATTTAAAAACGACGGAGTCTAAGAACATTGCGCTCATGGTCAAAGGGATTACCAATCCGTTTTTCTCCAATATGATCAAAGAGATTGAGCGGCAAGCTAATCTTCGAGGTTACCCCTTCCTCATTCATCAGGTAGAGGATGGAACGGATGAAATTAATGCGGCGATTCAGCTGACCAAAGAAAAGAATCTATGCGGGATCATCTTCATGGGCGGAACCTACAATCATTCTGAAGAGAAATTCAAGCAGCTGACGGTCCCATTTGTTCTGACAACGATCACCTCTACACAAGAGGTGGACCCTGATATCTTTTCTAGTGTCACCATTAATGAATTGAAGGAAGCTTATAAGGCCACCAATTACTTGATATCACTTGGGCATGAGAATATCGGTTTTCTAGCCAAGTCCCCATTACTGGATGAAACGACAGGCAACCGGCGTTATTTAGGCTACAAAAAAGCACTGGAAGAACATAATCTGCCTTATGATGCACAGCTTGTGGAAGATTGTGAATACAGCCCTAGCTCAGGATTTGATGCAGCGCGAAGATTGCTTAAAAGGGATAAGGGAGTAACCGCAATATTTGCAGCCTCCGACACGATTGCTATCGGTGCTGCCAAAGCGGTGCTTACCGCAGGGTTGTCAATTCCGGATGATATTTCAATCATTGGCTTTGACGGGATCGAAATGGCTGAATATTTTCATCCTTCACTTGATACGATCAGCCAACCGGGTACAGAAATGGCTTTATCCAGTGTGGGCGTTCTGTTTGATCTAATTTCTGGACGGTCAGGTCATCAGCATTTTGTCTACGATGCGGTATTGCTCAAGCGAGGCTCTTGCAAGATGCTCAAAACACTTAAGGTTTAATACTGACTATAAACGCTATCATTGGAGTGGTAACCCAAATGCAAGACACATTGAGAATAGGTACTCTGGTTCGTGGCGGGGAGGCCGTCACCGTGATTCCGCAAATCGTTCAGCATGGTTTTGAATCCTTTAACCTGAACTTTTGGCAGACCACAGGTGAAACCAATCTTGTAGAAACAGCTGCACGAGTAAGGGAGCTGGCTGCTGAGCATGATTTTGTCATCTCTTCCGTTGGGATTTACGGAAATCCACTTTCAGGAGATGGAGACAATGCTGACACACTCGCCAGTTGGGAGCGATTGATTGATCATGCCCATTTATTCGGCACAGATATTATCGGCGGATTCACTGGACGTCTGCCGGGTTCGTCGATCGACGAGTCGATTCCGAAATTTGCAGAGGTGTTCGGAGAATTGTCCAAGAGGGCAGCGGATCGCGGTCTAAGAATTGCTTTTGAGAATTGTTCTATGGGTGGGAATTGGCAGACCGGAGAGTGGAATATCGCCCATAATCCTTCCGCCTGGGAGAAGATGTTCAATGCTGTTCCAGCAGACAATCTGGGTCTCGAATGGGAACCGTGCCACCAGCTGATCGGTCTGATTGATCCGATTCCGCAGCTACGCAAATGGGTGGATAAGGTGTTCCATGTACATGGCAAGGATGCCACCATTGCTTGGGATATCGTCAAGGAATACGGGATTCATGGACCTAAGCCTTATGTGTGGGACCGGACACCTGGCTTTGGAGATACGAATTGGGTGGATATCATCTCGATTCTGCGCCAAGCTGGCTATAAGGGAACTATTGATATTGAAGGCTGGCATGATCCTGTCTACCAGGGTGAACTAGAAATGACTGGACAAGTACATGCGCTAAATTATTTGAAGTATTGCCGAGGTGGCAGTTTTGTCCCTAATCCGGTGTAAAGGTTGTCAGATAGTAACAACCCAAAAATGACCTCAGAATCCACAGTGAAGTGGAGGATGAGGTCATTTTTAAAAATATACTTTAATCCCGAATAAGATATCCTTGCCCAAGCTGGATTTCATTAAAGCCTGCCATATGGCGAGCTTGAAAGCGAATCGGCTTAAATCCACCTATAATAATGATGTTTTTAATATCCGCAGCCCCATCTGAAGGCAGTGAAAAGGATTTGATATAGGTGAATTCTTCCGCGAGCGTGGTGTGAATCGCGTTAATGTGCGGGTCATTTTCACCTTTTCCCATTAGATTCATTAGGAGATACCCTTCGGCATTCAGTTTTGAATACACGATGCTGAAAAATTCACTGGAGATTAAGTGCCTCGGCGTACCCGCGGCGGTAAAAGCATCCAAGATAATGTAATCATATTTTTGTGGTTCTTCACCTTCAAGGAGCTGACGTCCGTCACCAATCACTACGTTATCTTGGGTGTATCCAAAATAGCGGCGGCTTAATTCGACTACTTCGCTGTCTAGCTCGGCTACTTTAAAATTTTTGTCTAGAAAATGCCCAGCAATCGTTCCAATTCCATGACCAATAAGAAAGGCATCCTCGAAAGAGGGGGCGTTGAATTCCATTAAGTGAATGATGGCTCGCGGATATTCAAATAGAATTCGTTCCGGGTCATTAAGATCCATCGCACCTTGAGTAGCATTATTCGAGAACTGCATGACGCGGAACGAGCCTTTTTCTCCATATAGTTCTGTCGTGTCATAGACGGTGATTTCATGATTATCGCTGTTTCTTTGAAGTTCCGAATGCAAGTGATCAATCTCCTTATACGATAGAAATTCGTTTATATTCATTGGGCGTAACGCCGACTACATGTTTAAACAGCTTATTGAAATAGGCAGGATCGCCATATCCAACTTCTGATCCAATCTCGTGAATCTTTAGGTCAGGGACATTCTTGAGCAGATGCTTGGCTTTACGTAGCCGGATTTCTGTGATGTAGTCCGTTAATGTAAGTCCAGTCTCTTGTTTGAACAGCTTACTTAAATAGCTTGGTGTCAAAAAAACCATATTCGCTAAGGTGTTCAGATCTGCATGTTGATTATAGTTGGCTGATATCCCGCGCTTTATGGTTTCTACAGCTGTACCGGACATCTCTAGGCGATGGGCTCTGATATCAAATAGAATCTTCGAGAGATGATCGGTGAAACCACGCTCGATTACACTGAAGCTCATACTGGATGCGATACTTTCATACAGCCTGAGATGAGGATCGCCTTTGTAGAGGGTCTCGAATTCTTGCAGTTCCTTCTGCGCAGATTCAACAACCCATCGACAGACACGGAGAATTTGATCGGGCGCAGCTTGTTGTGATTTCAGCACTGAGAATAAGTTATGCACACGCTCTAAGGCACCCTCCATATTCAGAATCTGCAGATCATGGATTAATGGCTCCTTGATCGCATGGAAAGGCTCAAGAATATTTACCTCAGGCTGCTGAATGTTCTGAATATTTGCATAGTGCAATCGGTCAGTATTATAAATGCCGAGACTGCAGGCTAATTTAGCATCTAGATATGCTTGTCTAAGCTTGGCTGCATCATTATAGGAACTGCTAGTACCTACATGCAATATCATACCATTGGCAGAGGTCCGAATCCTGCCGCCGATGTCATGCCAATCGCTGTCTGAGAGTGGCTTTGTAGAATACAGGATACAGACGTGCAGTCCATATTGAATCTCTAAGCTGTCGATGCTAAATGACTTCTCTTGCCGTAAACTTTCTACGCAGAAACAGACAGGCTCTCTGGATCTTCCTTTGAACACAAAGACCGAGAAATAAGGCTGGGGTAAGATAAGGCTCGACAACAGCAAGGGGGAAGGGGGCTCATCGACTTGAAGAAGGGTCAGTAAGAGACCAGAACGGTGACGTACCTCCTTGTCACGAGAGAACTTTTACTCTTCCTCCAATTGATAAAGCAGCTCGAATAGTTGTTCCTTATCGATTGGCTTTAATAAGTAGTCTACGGCAGAGCTGCGTATGGCTTCTCTGGCATAATTAAATTCAACAAATCCACTCATCAGAATGGAGCGGATTTGTGGGTGACTGGCTTTTAACTGTTTAATTAATTCCAAACCATTGATTTGCGGCATACGAATATCAGTAATCACAACATCAAGTTGAAGTGAAGGTAACTCGTCAAGTAGATGTTTCCCATCAGAGTAGGTGCCGATGACCAGAAATTCAGTACTTTCTTTGCTGATCATTCGGGCTAGACCTTAGCGGATCAGGATTTCATCGTCAACAATTGCAATACGCAGCAATCAGAGCATCTCCTCTCCGTAATCCATGCCATCTTCACTATGAGTAGTGAAGGTAATGTCCTCAATGCGCAGCGTAACACGAGTACCCATTCCGAGTGTACTCTCCACAAGGAGCCCAAATGAGCTGCCGTAATGCAGGCGGATTCTCTCATTCACATTTCGTAGACCAATACCGAACATTTCACTTTCAGTCCCATTATGCAGACTATTATTTAAGGATCGAAGGGTAGCTTCATCCATACCGATGCCATCATCTTCTACACAGAATACGACATTTCCATGCTCACTCCATGCGGTGATGCTTAAGGTGCCGAGCCCTACTTTTTGATCTAAGCCGTGAAAGAATGCGTTCTCCACAATCGGTTAAAAGACAAGCTTGATTACAGGAAGATGCAGAAATTTCTCTGGCACATCAATGTGTAAACTGAACTTATCTGGGAACCGGATTTGTAGCAGATGATAATAATTCCGTACATGATCCAGCTCTTGTCTGATCGTAACGGCTTCTTCGCTTCGGACAATGCTGTAACGCATCTGAAGTCCAAGCAAATAGGTGAGCTTCGCTACACGGAGGTCATCATTGCTCTCTGCCAGCATACGGATAGACTCCAGCGTATTATAAATAAAATGGGGATTGATCTGATTCTGAAGTGCCCTCATATCAGCCTTTTGCTTACGCTTCTCGGTAAGGGATACTTCCTGTAGGAGATCCTTGACCCTTATGATCATTCGATTAAAATGACTGCCGAGCATTCCAATCTCATCATTATATTTGGAGTGCTGCCAGACATCTAGATTACCGTGCTGTACCCGTTTCATTAGACGAACCAAAGATTTAAGAGGTTTGGTTAACGCATGTGAGATAAACGTCGCAACACAAAGTGCAAAAGCAATAATGATCAGTGTAGTCAATATAAGAGCATTGCGATTCTTCTGTACAGGTATCAGGATACGGGCCAAAGGATTGTAACCACAGTCGTCCAACCTGTCTGTTTCGAGACGGTATACACTGCAAGATAAGACTGACCATTCATTTCTATTTGAAAATGATCCTGTTGCGATTCACATGCTGCAGCAAAAGCTGCGTGTTCTGATTTTGCTCCTCGTTAGCTTGCATCGAGTCTGCGGAGTCTTCACCGGCATAGATCAGTTTTCCGTTATTATCTACAATTATCGTGTTGCCTTGCGTAACCGCATTTACGGGATCGATGATCCCCTTAAACAAGTTGATGTCTACATCAAATACGAGAATTCCTATATTGTCCAGCGTACTTACAGAATTAATGGTGCGCAGTACACTAATACCTCTCTATGGGCGTTGGAGTTTACGCGAATTGTATGTCTGCCTTGAATGACAGGAGCAGCCCCGGCTTCTTTACTTAAAGTTCTCCACTCGGCTAGTCGTTCTTCAGGATACAACTCGTGGATTCCCGGGACTCTATCATAAAAAACAGAACCGTATTGATCCACCATGTACACGGCGATGATCTCTTCCTTCGTATGCTTCAAGTAGCTCAGGAACATCGCCATGCCAGTGTTTTTATCCCAGTCGGTATTTTGCTGAGTTAAGTAGAATTGTACATCGGTGTTATACAGCGGTAGCGCTGTGTATCTTTTTAGATCGGCGACATAACGGTCAATGGTATCAGAGGCATTCGATGTCATTTGGTTCGCGCCTTCCGTTGCATTCACAAGAACAGAATTGAACATGGAGCGGGAGGACAAATAACTAACATATGTGATTGGAAGCGAGATCAGAAAGATAAATACGACGATCAGTTTTCGCTCCATCGGAAGATTAGCAAGGAACAACCACATTTTGCGTAAGGCTAGCCGGATGTATGATACCATTTGCGTTGTTCCTTTCTTAAAGAGGTTGTTCAAAAAGTCGACTTTCTGAACTCGCACTTAAAGTGAACTGACTTATTTAACTGCGCCTCTAGTTACGCCTTCAAAGATGTAACGTTGTAGAAAGAAATATAGAATTATTGTTGGAAGCAGGATAAGTAGAATAGCCGCACAGATCAAATTCCACTCTCCCGAATTGCCCCCCTGAAAACGCAACAGGATCGTCGTAACCACACCTAGGCTTTGCTTTGGCATATATAGATAAGGGATATACATGTCATTATAGATACTGATTGTCTTCAAAATAATTAAAGTAGCCGTGGCCGGCGTTAATAATGGGAATATAATCGAGCGATAGATTTTGAAAAGAGATGCACCTTCTACCATCGCATTCTCATCGAGATCCACAGGAATATTACGGATAAATTGCAAATAAAGAATAATTTGAATCACATCTGCTCCGATGTAGAGCACGATAGGAGCGCCGAGTGTATTATATAGCCCCATGCTTTTGATGATACCAAAAGTGGCTACTTGTGTCGTGATGCTAGGAATGATAGTGGCGATTAGATAGGCACCGAAGACAACAGGTTTTAATTTAAAAGAGAAGCGTTCGGATATTTCTCATTAAAGCGCTTTAAATATTCGTCGTACTCTTTACCGATCATGTCTGTTCTGTTGGTTAAGAAGGTGATTTTACCGGTAATATCAGTACCCGCTGCAGGCTCAGCTGTTGCGTTGCTTGTTGAATCACCACTTGTATTCTCTGTATTCGTTGCTGCGGGTTTATCGGTTGCGGGCGCCGCGTTATTCGTGCTATTGCCATTGTTCGAGCCGCAGCCAGCAAGCGTTGATGATAAAATCATAATCATAACAAAAGATAACGAAAATAACTTATTTCTCATAACTTAATCCCCTTTTCATTATTTTGTTAGCGTTTGCATGAACATTATAGCTTTAAATAAAGCGTTTAGAAATGTATTGTATTATTATTTATTGTCTTTATTTGTTTTGTTTGAATGATTATAATTAGTGTACACCTAACGAATGAATAACAAAATACAAAGAATATCAAGTGAAATCAATGAAATGCTAGAAGAGGTATGTTATTTTGAAAGATGAATGGGCTTACAAAACTTAAACACATGTTTCCGAAGTGAGTTTTGTACGAAGTCACTCAAAGAGGCATATGCTCTACAAAACTTTTAGGCAAATGCTTCCGGAGTGAGTTTTGTACGAAGTCACTCAAAGAGGCATATGCTCTACAAAACTTTTAGGAGGATAAAATGAAACATCTAGAGATGAAGCTTGCGAAGTGGGAATTTAGAAGCTGTGGTGATGAGGAGTGGCTTCCTGCTACTGTGCCAGGCACGGTCCATACGGATTTACTGAAGAACGGAAAGATTGAAGATCCCTTCTATGGAACAAATGAACATAACCTACAGTGGATTGATAAGAAGGATTGGGAATATCAAACCACTTTGCAGCTTGGTGAAGAGTGGTCGGAGCTTACTTGCACGGAGCTGATCTTTGAAGGTCTTGATACCTATGCTGACGTGTATGTGAATAATGTACATGTGCTCGCTGCAGACAATATGTTTTTGGCGTGGAGAGTGGATGTTAAAGATCATTTGAGGATTGGTGAAAACCATATAAGAGTGAGATTCCGTTCTGTAGTAAAAGAGGATCTACCTAAGCTAGCGAAGCTGGGGTATGCGCTTCCTGCACCGAATGATCAATCCGAGCTTGGGGGACTAGATGAACAGCGGATTAGTATTTTCGCCCGCAAAGCTCCTTATCATTATGGTTGGGATTGGGGTCCTCGTTTCTTGACCAGTGGAATATGGCGTAAGGCGGCTCTTGAGGGGCGTAATTCAGTTCAAATCACAGATCTATATATTCGCCAAAATGTGATCACAAAGGAAGAGGCTCGATTAACCGCAATTATTGAAGTAGATGCTCCTGCGGCATGGCAGGGAATGCTGCGAATGAGTGCTGATGGTTTAGAGTCGATGCAAGCGGTTTCCTTAAAGAGTGGCAAGCAACAAATAGAGATGGATATCGTGGTAGATCAGCCGCAGCTCTGGTGGTGTAGAGGGCTAGGCGAACCTCATTTATATACGTTTCAAGCGGATTTGGTGAAAGGTAAGGAAGTTGAAGTTAGCAAAAGTGTAAGAACCGGTCTCCGTAGTATTCAATTGATTCGGGAGCGTGATGCCAAGGGGACTTCATTTTCTTTTGTACTGAATGGTGTGCCGGTCTTCGCCAAAGGTGCCAATCATATTCCGAATGACAGCTTCATCACAGAAGTAACCGAAGAGCGGTATCGGCATGAAATTGCCACGGCTGCAGAATCAAACATGAATATGCTGCGAGTGTGGGGTGGCGGTTTTTATGAAGAGGAGATATTTTACAAGCTCTGTGATGAATACGGGCTGCTGGTCTGGCAGGACTTCATGTTCGCTTGCAGCATGTATCCGGGGGATAAAGCGTTCCTTGCGAATGTGAAGAAAGAAGCTGGGTATAACGTCAAAAGATTGCGCAATCATCCCTGCATCGCCCTATGGTGTGGCAATAACGAGATTGATTCAGCCTGGTCACAGTTCGAGGAAAATATGGGCTGGGGCTGGAAAGAAAAACTCAGCGCGGAGCAAAGAGCTACAATGTGGGCTGATTATGAGGAAATATTCCACCGGATTCTACCTGAGGCTGTAGCCGCGTTCCATCCAGGTGTGGACTATTGGCCGTCTTCACCGATGCGGAATTTGACTGGAGATATGAATCAACATGCGACGCGGATTGTGGGCGATGGGGATGTTCATTACTGGGGCGTGTGGCACGGGATTGAGCCTTTTGAGAATTATAATACCAAGGTTGGTCGCTTTATGAGTGAATACGGATTCCAGTCGTTCCCGGAACTAAAGACCGTAATGAGCTATGCTGAAGAGCAGGATTTGGAGCTTACCTCAGAGGTGATGCTGGCTCATCAGAAGAATGGACGCGGAAATCTGCTGATCAAGGAATATATGGATATGTATCTGCCGCAGCCGAAGGATTTTAAAGCATTTCTGTATATGAGTCAAATTCTGCAGGCCGAAGCGATTCGAATCGCGATTGAAAGTCACAGAAGAAATAAACCTTACTGTATGGGCACTTTATACTGGCAGATGAATGATTGCTGGCCGGTCGCCTCTTGGGCGGGGATGGATTACAACGGACGCTGGAAAGCATTGCAATATAGCGTGCGCTCAAGCTTTCAAGATGTTCTGCTGTCTATTGACGGTACAGACCGTGAGCGGATTGACGTTCATGTCGTATCTGATTTAAGAACAGCAAAGACCGCTGAGTTAGTGCTTAAATTGTATCAGTTTAACGGTTCGACACTGCGAGAGTGGATACATCCCGTTGATCTGGGAGCCGATTCTGCGGCTATCGTATTCTCGTCTTCAGTGGCGGAACTGCTAGAAGGTCATGGATCTAACGATGTATTGCTTGAGATCAGCTTGCAGGCTGATGGCGAGATGATAGATCGTAAGATGCACTATTTTGTCCCGGAAAAAGAAATTCGGTTGCAGCGTTCAGTAATTAACATAATGGAAACTCCAGATAGCGGAGGTCTAAACTTCACTGTGACAAGTGATGTATTAGCTAGAGGCGTATACCTGACCTCAGAAGATGAAGGAATATTCTCTGACAATTACTTTGATCTTCTCCCAGGGCAGCCCAAGACAATAGCGTTCTCGCAACGCGGGAACGATGGGAGGGACTGGATTCCAGGCGCTCCTAAGGGACTAAAGGTTCAATCGATGGTTGATTTTGTGAGCGAGGATTTACTGTAAATCTTAAGGAGAGAAGGACTTTCGTATGGGGATTTCAATTCAGGAAGATAAGGGACTATTCCTTCGGCGGTGACGGTCTAATGCAGGTAGGACTGGCACTGCCAGATGTCCAGCAGGATAATATTAGCGGATGCTTTAAATTGAAGATGCGGCAATAGATATTTTATTTTTTCAATAAAAAGCAAGCCAAGAGCCCGGCTCTTGGCTTTTTAATGTAGATGCAAGGACTGGTCAAGGGTATAATCCTGCAAAAGCTCCTAGGCCCCCTAATTAAACTGGAGTCTTTACACCCAATAATCTAAACTTAAGTTAAAGGAGTGATCCAGTATGGGGAAAAGGTTGAATAAAGAAACGCAGCTTAACATCGTCAAAGAAGCGTTGGCTGGTATTAAGGTGGGGGTATTGGCTCGCATGTATGACATCCATCCTGAAACCATTCGTAGTTGGATAAGAGATCATCGTGACTTCATCCCTGCTGAAGAGATTCCGTTTGCTGACGAGCACCTCCAGGAGCTGCAACGGCTGCAAGAGGTCGAACAGCGGTATGAAAAGGCGGTTAAGGTGCTCGGGGAGAAGGAACTCGAGCTTGAAATCTTACGAGAACTGCTAAAAAAGCAAGCCCCCGCTTATCTGAAAAACTCGAAGTAGCAGAACCATTTATTAAGCGGGGAGAACCAGTAGCAGTGGTTCTGCGCATCCTAGGCATTTCGGAATCCACCTATTATGACCGCAAAAAAAGAGCGAATGTTGCACCATCTGAACGCCCTACAAGAGGCCAACGTGGCCGTCCAGTGCCCGGATACTCTTATACGTATGAGGGCGAACGCATATGCGACGAAAGGGATAAATCAATGGCTTCTTGAACTGATTGAAGGTGAAGAGTATGTTTACGGCTACAAACTTCTCGCAAAATGTATTCAGGACAAATACAACGTGAAACTAAATAAAAAGAAGTCTTACCGGTTATGTGACGAGCTAGGCATTCTTCAAAAACCACGCCAGCGAGTCCAGTCACATCCGCGTAGACTGCCGAGAAACCGCATCGTTACAGGCTCTAATCAACTGTGGCAAATGGATATTAAATACGGATACGTCAGTGGGCTGGAGCGTTTCTTTTATGTGCTCAGCATCATTGATGTGTTTGATCGCGTTGTTGTTAAGCAGTACAGAGGGCCCGCTTGTGAAGCTAAGCACGCCGCTCAGACGCTTTGTTACGCCCTTCAGAATCGGATAACAACAGGTGAAGAGATGCCTACAATTCGTACGGATAACGGCCCTCAATTCACCAGTAAACTATTTGGAGATATGTGCGAGAGTCTAGATATTATCCATGAGCGCATACCTCCAAGGACACCAAATATGAATGCCTACATTGAGTCTTTCCATAGTTTGATGGAACGCGATCTGTTCCGTATAAGGGACTTTAGGACATTTGAAGAGGCCTATGAATCGCTTGACCAGTACATGGATTTCTACAATAACCGAAAAATGCACGGTAGTTTAAAATCGAAACCTCCTGCCGTATTTTCAGTGTGGGTTAAAACACTAGAGGATTCTTCAGCATTTCATAGAGCGATGTAATTGCTCGAAAGAACGAGCAATTCTACGTCTGCAGTATTTTTGGTGGACAGGACTCCGGATTAAGGGGGCCTAGCCGTTTTCGCAGCTTTTAGACATAGTGATCAGGATTTCTTAACAAAAAACTGTATTATTGCAGGATTTTTCTGGCCTCTGGTCTCTAGTCCTGCGGAGGGCATGGATATGGATGACTTAGAGCACGTTATATTTTCATTGTGTGAGTGATTCGAGGACTCATGAAAGTATGATGCTGTATCGTTTTTTCGTTAATTCATATTCCGTTCATATTGAAGACATGAGGAGTACATCTTCATTGGTTAACCTTACTGTAGCAGTCGGTTATGGTGGTCCAATAGACAGAGGATGACAGGAGAAGATGTGAGTGAAACTAAGAGAGGTAATGAGTGTGAAGGCGGGCACGAGAACGAGTAGAATACTAAACATTTTATTGAAAACCATAGGCGCAATACTCATAGCAATCATGTTGTTTCTCGCCATTGTTTATACAGTTAATCTGATCAGCAATAAATCGGAACAAAGCAAAATAGAACCCTATGGTCAGTTAGTACCTGTAGATGGAAAAAATATGAATGTGTTGATTCAAGGACAAGGTGAAGAAACAGTCGTGCTATTACCGGGTTATGGGACATCAGCACCGGGGCTTGATTTTAAATCACTAATAGAAGAGTTAGTACCTTTTTACAAAGTTGTCGTGATTGAGCCTTTTGGGTATGGATTAAGTGATCTGACCAAAAAGGAGCGCAGCACAGAGAATATTGTTAGTGAAATTCATGAAGCTTTACAGGTTCTTAATATCGACCGTTATATTCTAATGGCCCACTCCATTTCAGGCATTTACGGACTAGATTATGTAAATAAATATGAAAATGAAGTGAGTGCATTTGTCGGGCTCGATAGCAGTGTTCCCACGATAAGAGAAAGGAAGATTGAATCTTCAGAAATAAGAATTATAAATCTAATCAAAAAATCCGGACTCGTCAGATTGCAAATGAAACTAAGTGCTGACCCCATTGCTGAATTACCATTTGATGATAAAACAAAAGGACAAATGAGAATGATCAATCACAAAAACATGTATAATCCTACTCAATTAAATGAAGCTGAAATGATGTTTTCTAATTTTAAAGGGGCTGAAAATTTATCGTTCCCCAAAAATCTTCCTCTTATTTTCTTTGTACAAGCGAATCATCCAGTAGCTGATAGATGGTTACCAGCGCATGAAGAGCAAGTGAAAGATTCTGTACATGGAAAAGTGGTGACATTTGAAGAAGACCATTATTTATATCGTACTAAAGCAAAAGAAATTACAGAAAATTTCAGAGCATTTATGGATGAGGTTAAATAAATCCAGCAAAACACAGGAATATTTCACAAAGAAAGCAAGCCAAGTGCATAGCTCTTGGTTTGCTTTTTTTTTTTGTTGATTTAAGAGGTTGGATTAGTGTTTTAAGAAGTTACGATCCGAATGCCTGACGGTACTTCACAGGAGATACGCCTTCAAACTTTCTGAATACTTTAATGAAATAGCTGGACTGGGCAAAACCGGACTGAGTCGCAACCTGAGCAATGGAGAGTCCAGTAGAAACTAGCAGAAGCTTGGCTCTGGTCAGCCGGCAATCTGTTAAATAACGGTTTGGTGTTTTGCCCATAACCATTCGGAACAGCCGCAGAAAATGATAGCTGCTATACCCGGTTAGTCTTGCCATCGACTCGAGTGACCAAGGACGGGCACATTCGACATGAATGATATCTGCGGCACTGGGGATAGACTGCCTGACCTCGTGCGGTACTGAGCCGTGAAGCGGTTCGGAATTCTGTAGCAATTTTACTAGAAGCTCATACAGAAGCGCGGATAGCCTTGGCTCATTACGTGTTACATAGGAAGCGCTCAGTAAGTACATTTCCTCGAACAGCTCGTCCAGCTTGGCCTCCAAATCAAAAGTGAACAGGTATGCACGAGACTGGTCCACTTCTTCTAATAAAGGGAGCACAATTTCAGTACTAAAATGAACCCAGCGAACATCCCAAGGCTTCCCAGGATCTGATCCGTAATACTGATAGGCGCTTTTAGGGTAAAGAAAACCTCGTCCTCTGCTCATCGGAATACGTTCGCCCTCATGGAATACATAACCCTCCCCATCAAAGATTAAATGCAGGTTATAGTTTCCCAGAAATCCTTCACTTCTTCTCTCGGTATGTTGAGGAAAGTGACTGTAATGTCCCAAAAATTCAGGATAGCAGACATATTTTGAAAAAGCTGGTGTCGGCAAATACCATTGTTTCTTCATGTTATATAGCACCCATTTCTATCGCGCTACAGAGCGCTAGTTGGATAAGGTAATTAACGCAAGATAGTTATATGATCACAATATTTTGTTATATAAGCCTTATTAACACTGATACTACAATAGAATTATAAACTACTGAAAGCATATTTTTAATACTTTGGAGGTAATCATGAAGAGACCTATCGCAACAGAAAAATTTGAACTTGGCGTCTGTTATTATCCGGAACACTGGCCGGAAAGCCTGTGGGAGGATGATTATCGCCGGATGCGAGAACTGGGCTTCATGATCATTCGGATGGGGGAGTTTGCTTGGTCTATTTTTGAACCCGCTGAGGGCGAATTTCAGTTCGGGCTCTTTGATCGTGCGATTGATTTAGCTCATAAACAGGGTCTTCAGGTTGTGCTTGGTACGCCGACGGCAACGCCTCCAGCTTGGCTGACCCATAAGTATCCAGAAGTATTGAATGTGACGTATGAAGGTGTTACCCTTCAGCATGGCATGCGCCGTCATTATAATTACAGTAGCCCCAAATACCGTGAGCTGTGTGCACGGATTACAGAACAGTTGGCTGAACATTATGTCAATTATCCAGGTGTAGTCGGCTGGTAAATTGATAATGAGCTAAACTGCGAGATTAGTGAATTTTATTCAGAGAGTGATCATAAGGCTTTCCGGGAATGGCTGCAGCAGAAATATGTCACGCTTGAGCAGCTAAACGAGGCTTGGGGGGCTGTCTTTTGGAATCAAAGTTATAGCGATTGGTCTCAGGTGTATCTTCCGCGTCCGACCCCATCACTTCAAGCAGCCCAATCCCCATCAAGCCTTGGATGAAAAACGGTTTATATCGGACAATACGATTTCTTTTGCCAAAAACCAAGCGGACATCATCCGTAATCTTGCACCCGATCAAATGGGTAACAACGAATGGTCTGTTTGGCCATCTCGACAACCATGAATTGACGGATGAACTGCTAGATTTCTTCAGCTATGATTCCTATCCTCAGTTTTCAACTATTTTTTATGATCCGAACGAGCGCAATCCGCTGAATGACAGAGGCTGGGGACTTTCATTATCTGTTGTCCGTTCCATTACCCCGAATTTCTGTATCATGGAGCAGCAGTCGGGACCAGGCGGCTGGGTGAACCGGATGGATATGCCTTCTCCGAAGCCGGGACAGATGCGGTTATGGACCTATCAATCGATCGCACATGGCGCTGATATGGTGCTCTATTTCCGCTGGCGGACAGCCACGATGGGCAATGAAATTTATTGGCATGGCATTAACGACTACCATAACCAGCCGAACCGAAGAGTAAGGGAAGCGGGACAGATCGGTCAAGAGCTAGCGGCGGCAGGTCAAGCACTTATCGGCACTCGTAATCAGGCTAATGTTGCTATTGTCCGTGATTATGATAATGAGTGGGCTGGAGAGTACGATGTGTGGCATGGTCCATTTATGTGGAAGAGTAATAAGGAGTGGTACAAGGCACTCCAGCGGAAGCATATCCCGAATGACGTACTCTATTTACGCAAAAAGACAACGCTGGAAGAACTTGTACGATACGACGTTCTTATCTATCCTCATCCGGCGATTATGGTAGATGAGACAGCGGTGCTACTAGACGCATATGTTCAGCAAGGCGGAAAACTGATCTTCGGATGCAGAACCGGCTATAAGGATGAGCGTGGTCAATGCTATATGCGTCCATTTTCAGGTGCTGCTAGGGATCTATGCGGGATCACAGTCGAAGAATTCACCATGGTTAAGGGCAGTCGTAAGCCAACAACGATTAGCTGGTCGGGTGAGGCCGAAGTGATTACGGGGGCAGATGATTTTAATGATATTCTCCGAATTGAGGATGATTCAGCCGAAGTCTTGGCGGTCTATGCCTCGGACTATTATGCGGGAAAACCAGCCGTTACGAGAAATCGTCGCGGCAAAGGCGAAGTTTGGTATCACGGAGCAGTCTTTAATGAACAAGCAGCGTCCGTAATCATAGATCAAATCGGTCTCAAGTCACCAGTAGAGTGGCTTGAGCTTCCAGCGAAGTAGAGCTGCAGATTCGTAGCGGAGCTTCGTCCAGCTATACTTTTTTACTTAACTATAGTGAAACGCCTGTCTCTATACATCTACATGAGACTAAAACGGATTTACTGAACGGAACAACGTTATCGGGTGAGGTTACTCTGGAAGGCTTTGGTGTATTGGTATTACATTAACGTTATGAATAAAAGCTAATAAAATAAATAGAGTTACGTATTAGAGATCTAATATGTAACTCTATTTTTTATAGGAGCTATTTAAGAGGATATTTTTTAAATATAGTTATTTATTCCAACAAAATACAACGAGCAACAGGTAAAATATAAAGAATATTATAGATTTGAAGGAGGAAAGTATTGTGATCATTGAAGCTGAGAAAGTATTGTTGCAGTATTCGTTCATCGATCCAATCATTGAATTCATTAGGCATAATGAGAATATAACATTTAAAGTGACCGACAAAACGGATAACAAGAATTATTTGTTACGTATACATAAACCAATATCGGAAGGGTTCTCAGGCTTACAACATACTCGAGATGGATTACAGTCAGAAATGTTTTTTCTGCGAGAAATCGATCAAAAGAACATACTGAAAGTACAAAGACCTGTTGTAAATGAAAAGGGTGAACTGGTTACTGAATATAGTTCGGAGCAATTTGGTACCAGTTTGGCAACTCTTCTAGAGTGGATCGAAGGTTCGACGCTTACCCAAGATGAAGATAATATTGATCAGATTGTTTATAGATTAGGCGAGAATCTTGCCAATTTACATAAATTTTCACGAACGCTAATGCCCTTGGAGTTACATAGACCTGTCTACGACGTCCAAAAGATTGATGAAACGTTAAAAGAACTTCGACAGGGTACAAACAACGGAGTCCTGAATCAGGAGGATTACGATGTTATTAGTAGCGTTCTATTCGTAGTAAAAGAACAGTTAGCAGAACTGGACGCCAAGGATAACTCATGGGGATTCATTCATGCTGATTTTCAACTGGGGAATGTCGTTGTGTCAGAACAAAACCCGATCTTAATAGATTATTGTTTATTTGGTTATGGTTACTACCTGTTTGATTTGGGCTCTGCATCTTCCATGCTGAAAAGTGAGCTCCGTAAAACGCTATTGGATGGTTATGCTTCTAAATCAAGCTTTTCACTTGATGAGATTCGGTACATTGAAGGACAAATATTTATGGATATTTTTATTAGTTACGTATTTTTTATTCATGACCCTGAGAGGAACGGCTGGATTCAAGAGCATGCCTCCAAAATATGTAGCACGCTATGTCGAGATTTTCTTGAGGGGAAAGAGGTATATTACTCGTTTTAGAGATGGTGTGATATTCTAATAGTGAATGATGAATGAAGGGACTGAACTATGCGCAGAGATCATTATTTTTAAGCCAACTATTAAAATTTAATGGAGGTAAAAATAATGTTAACTACAGAGTTACACACAGAACGATTACATTTAAGAAAAATGAAGGTATCGGATTCGCCAAGTCTGTTTAAAATTTGGTCTGATCCAGAGGTTACCGAATTCATGAATATTGATTGTTTTACTGATGAAAGTCAGGCAAAAGATATGATAAAACTTCTTGATGAATTTTCTCTTGATAACAAAGCAATTCGTTTCTCCATAATTGAAATGGAATCCAATGAAATCATAGGTTCTTGTGGCTTTAATTTCTTAGACTTTGAAAATAAAAAAGCGGAGATTGGATATGACATTGCTAGAGAATTTTGGGGAAGAGGATACGCTTCAGAAGCTATAAGTACTTTGTTAGATTACGCATTCTTATCCTTGAAGCTGAATCGAATCGAAGCAAAAGTAGAACCCGAAAACGTGAATTCAGTAAAAGTCTTACAAAAGCTGAACTTTATGTTTGAGGGAACCTTAAGAAGGTATGAAAGAGTAGACGGAAAGTTTATAGATATCAATATGTATTCGAAATTAATAACAGATTGATTATTTAAGCCAGTTTAACGCAAAAACTTAGATTTATCCAAGAGGTTATATAGGTCTCCATAAGGAATAAAAACTTAAACACTATAAATATAGGAGTTGACCAAATGGAGACAATATTAACAGAGGAAATGATCTTAGATGACCTAATTAAGACATTTCATCGTTTG
The DNA here is from genome assembly GCF_001012825.1 of Paenibacillus etheri. Lineage (GTDB taxonomy): Bacteria > Bacillota > Bacilli > Paenibacillales > Paenibacillaceae > Paenibacillus_AQ > Paenibacillus_AQ etheri. The sequence continues at coordinate 122,849 of NZ_LCZJ02000030.1, read as the reverse complement.
TTTGGTTTGAATGTAATTGAAACTACTTCAATAAAACGAGGCTGGTTAAACTTAAAGTGGAAAGTTACGACGGATGCAGGGGAATTGTTACTTAAACAATACAACAAAGAAAGATATAAATTATATAACCCAGAGGAGATATTGTTAGCACTCTCTCAACAGATTAGATTGTATGACCAAGGTCTAGCGTGCCCCAAAGTGTTATCACAGAATGAAGGTATTTTGATTGAATCTGATAATGGAGAACGCTTCCTGGTGATGGAATATTGTCAGGGAAAACTAATTTCACCAGGTAAAACCAATGTCCATCAAATATACGATTTAGGTCGAGCAACAGGAAAAATGCATCGATTGCTAAATGACGGGACACTTGTCAGTAAAAATAGCCCGCAATTTATTCCTCCAAGTCGTGAGGAGCGTTTAGCACATTGGAACTCCGTTTGGGAAAAGACTAAGGGACTTGGTAAACCTCAGCTGCTTGCCGATATAGAAACTCAATTTAAAGCTACAGAAGAAATGAATATAGAACTACTCGAATTACTTCAAACAGGCTGGGCACATCGTGACCTTTGGGTAGATAATCTTTTATTTAATGATAACGGATTAACTGCAATTCTAGATTTTGATCGACTAAAATATGACTATCCGCAGCTTGATGTAGCTCGTGCTGTGATGTCATGTGCCTTAGATGATAATTTAGATGTCTCCCTGGCTTCGGCGTTTATGGATGGTTACAGTGAGGAACGTAACGTGGTAGAGGGCTATTTAACACATTCATTACAGTTGTTGTGGTATATGGAAAGCACATGGTGGATAAATGCTAACATGGATCAACATAGTGTACCGCCGGCTCGCTTTGCGAAGGAAATGATTTGGCTTGCAGAAAATCAAAAAAAGTTGTCCGCTTTGTTAGGAAATCTTTAGACAACGCAAAGTAACCGCTTTTCGTTAAACTAAACAGCGACAGTCTAGGGCTTTGTTTTCCACGTCCATGACTGCCGCTGTTTCTTTTATTGAGGTAATTCGGTAGAGCATGACCTATTTCCCCATAATCCACATTGACTTGGGTTTGTCTCACCCCTATGATGATTATTAATATAAAATAAATGGCACGAAGAGGAGCGAGACATCATGGCTTTGGAGATCGAACGCAAGTTTCTGCTGCCGGAATTTCCGGAGCGGCTTATTCAAGAAGGCAAATTGAAGATTGTGACACGGCATAATATCGATCAGACGTATCTGGCGATAGACGGCGGGCAAGAGCTGCGTGTGCGTAAGATTACAGATCTGGACTCAGGTGAGGTAACGTATACACATACGTTTAAGGATGGCAAAGGGATCAAGCGTGAAGAAATCGAATATTTTATCTCAGAGGGTTTGTATAATCAGATGATCGAGGCAGTGAATGCGGTAGCCTTGGTCAAAGAGCGGATTACGGCGGTGTGGAATGACACAACGGTTGAGATCGACGTCTATTCTCAGCTGAAATTGTCCGTTCTGGAGGTTGAATTTGAATCTCTGGAGGAAGCGGAAAGCTTCAAGGCGCCGGAATGGTTCGGTAAAGATGTCAGCACAGAACGGCAGTACAGCAACAAAACCGTCTGGAAAGAGCTACAAAATAAGACAAAGAATTAACGGACTTTAGCGCGTAAACGTGGTAGTATATAGGGAAAACAAGCAGCTATAAAGTGAAATGTATATATATATTATATAGAGGGGTTCAGGAGGATGAGCATGAAGTATATAAGCACAAGAGGCAATGTGGAACCTAAAGGCTTTATCGATACAGTGTTGATGGGGCTTGCCGATGACGGCGGATTGATGGTCCCTTCGGAGATTCCTGTCGTTTCAGCAGCTACTTTAGAAGAGTGGAGAAGTCTTAGCTACCAGGAATTGTTCCTGAAGATTTTCGCCTATTACACTAATGATGAGATTCCTTTAGAAGATTTTCAGGAAATGGTCAACACTAGTTATGGCAATTTCCGCACGCCGGAAGTAACGCCTATTCACCAAGTGAATGATTCCTTATATGTATTGGAATTGTTCCATGGTCCTACTTTTGCCTTCAAAGATGTAGCACTGCAGTTTATGGGTGAGCTGTACTCTTATATTTCAAAAAAACAGAACAAGATCATCCACATCCTGGGAGCAACCTCGGGGGATACTGGGGCGGCTGCGATTCAGGGCGTTCGTGGTAAAGAAGGAATCAAGATCTGTATTCTTCATCCCCATGGTAAGGTAAGTAAAGTGCAGGAGCTGCAGATGACTACGGTTGATGACAGCAATGTACTGAACCTATCTGTTCATGGTAACTTTGATGACTGCCAGAAGGTGATTAAGGATCTGTTCGCGGATCTGGACTTTAAGGGTCGCTATCATCTGCGTGCAATCAACTCCATTAACTTTGTGCGTATTCTGGCGCAGACCGTCTATTATTTCTATGCATATTTGCATGTCGATGGCAGCAGCGAGAAGAAGATTAACATCAGCGTGCCTTCCGGCAACTTCGGTAATATTTTCTCCGGATATTTGGCTAAGCAAATGGGATTACCAATTAACAAACTGATTATTGCTACGAATGAAAATAATATCTTGGAGCGTTTCGTGAACACTGGTGAATACAAACCGGGCAGCTTCACAAGCACATACAGTCCTTCAATGGATATCCAAGTGGCTAGCAATTTTGAACGGTATCTGTATTATTTGGTAGGCGAAGATTCTGAGAAGCTGTCTGCGTATATGTCCAAGCTCCAGACGGAGGGTAAGATTACGGTTGAAGGCGAGGCGCTTCAGCAGGTGCAGAAGGATTTTGCAGCGCTTGGCGTGAAGAATGACCAATGCTTGAATACAATTGCTAAGTATCAAAAAGAATATAGTTACCTGCTTGATCCGCATACTGCATGTGGAATCGCAGCTTACGAAGCTTTTAATGGCTCGGATGAGATTGGGATTACCTTTGCGACCGCACATCCAGCTAAGTTTGATGAGGCGATAACTCTGATCGATATTAAACAGGAATTCCCGGCACAAATTAAAGCGTTGTTCGAGATGCCACAACACCAAACCGTAGTGGATCATGACAAGGATGAAATTGTGCGTCAATTGCAGGCTTTTTATAAATAAGTTGTAACTCAATATGGGCTCATCGGGTTCCTGTTCTTAAGTTAAGAATAGGAGCTTTTTTTAACATTTCAGAAAGTATATATTTGGGGCCCCCGCAAAGTACCTGATTATGCATCGAAGCAAAGCCCCACTTTGTGGGGATGTTTTACTGCACCTTTCGACAAATAATATCGCTGTTTACTATGAATAGCTTGATATCGACAAAAGATAATAGAGTGGTGCTTTTTTTCACAAGGTGGATCTATCGGAATTTGTCGGAAATTTGTCTTGAAAAGTAGACATGACCACCCTGAGAGTGAGAAAATAGCATATAGAGTTTTAGTAAGAACTAAAAAGGACGGGATTATCATGACAATTCGTTTCGGGGTCATTGGAACAAACTTTATTACAGACCGCTTCGTGCAAGCCGGCTTGGAGAATGAGGAGTTTATCCTGACAGCCGTGTACTCTCGTACAATGGAGAAAGGTCAGGCCTTTGCTGCAAAATATGCTGGAGCTACAATTTATACGAATTTGGAAGATATGGTCTCCAGTAAAGATGTCGATGCCATATACATTGCAAGCCCGAACTCCATGCATGCTGAGCAGGCGATTATGTGCTTAAATCATGGCAAGCATGTGCTCTGTGAGAAGCCGGCTGCCTCAAACAGTGCGGAGCTTAGAGCAATGATTGAAGCCGCGCAGAGCAATGATGTGTTGTTCGTAGAAGCAATGAAATCGACATTCATGCCGAATTTCGGAGTGATCAGAGACAATTTGTATAAAATCGGCCAAGTTCGCCGTTATTTCGCGAGCTATTGTCAATACTCATCGAGATATGATGCCTATCGGCAGGGAACGGTATTAAATGCTTTTAATCCAGCCTTCTCTAATGGCTCGTTGATGGATCTTGGTGTTTACTGCTTGTATCCTATGGTAGTGTTGTTCGGGAAACCGAAGTCTGTAAAGGCTGTGGGTCTAATGCTTTCTTCTGGAGTGGATGGCGAAGGAAGTATTGTTATGCAATATGATGATATGGACGCAGTGGTGATGCATTCCAAGATCGCTGATTCCTATTTGCCAGCTGAGATTCAAGGGGAAAGTGGTACAATGGTGATCGATAAGATCAACCAACCTTACCAAGTGAAGATTCAGTATCGTGACGGAACCGTCGAGGAGCTTACGCAGCCTCAGGTGTTCGAGTCTATGTATTATGAGGTTGAGGAATTTATTAACTTGATTAAGAACGGTGAACGTGAAAGCAGAATTAATACGCATGCAAATTCTTTGGCGGTAGCAGAGGTTATGGAGGAAGCCAGAGCACAGATTGGCCTCCGTTATGCCGCAGATCTATAAATAGAAGGGGAGCAGAACTTGAAGACTTTTAAAAAGGTATACATTGAGATAACAAGCGTCTGCAACCTGGCCTGCAGCTTTTGTCCACCAACCGCCCGAACGAAAAACTTTATGAAGCTTGATACTTTTAATACGATATTAGATGAAATTAAGCCACATAGTAATCATATTTACCTTCACGTTAAAGGTGAGCCGCTGCTGCATCCCAAAATTGGCGAGCTGCTGGATGCCGCATATGCGAAAGGGTTCAAGGTCAATATTACAACCAACGGCACGTTAATTCATAAGGCAGGGCCTAAGATTCTTGGCAAACCTGCACTACGTCAGATGAACTTCTCTCTGCACAGCTTTGATGGGCATGAGGGATCTGAGAACCGCGAAGGGTATTTGTCGGAGATTATTTCTTTTGTACGGGAAGCCTCTGCTCAAGGAGTGATTATTTCCTTCCGGCTGTGGAATTTGACGGAGGATAATCTGACTAATCTGGAGAAGAATCGTAACCGTGAGACGCTTGCTGTGCTGGAGGAAGCCTTTAACCTTGATTTTAAGATCGAAGAAAAGGTTGTGCCTGGCAGCGGCGTTAAGATTGCCCCACGCATGTATCTCAATCAGGACCATGAGTTCCGTTGGCCTGCACTGAACGAGCCGGAAGATGACGGAAAAGGGTTCTGTCATGCGCTGCGCAGCCAAGCGGCAATCCTCGTGGATGGCACCGTTGTGCCGTGCTGTCTGGATGGTGAAGGGGTAATCAACCTTGGAAACATTCATGAGACTCCGTTCTCAGAAATCGTAGAGGGCGAGCGAGCGAACAATTTATTTTATGGGTTCTCTCGTAGAGAGGCGGTAGAAGAGCTGTGCCGCAAGTGTGGATATCGGCAACGGTTCGGAACTTAAATGAGTGAATGTAAACAGAACTGGGACATGGCTATTTCATGAGTCCTGGTTCTGTTTTTTAATTAACGTGAGTGTATATATAATAATAGGTCTTTATAGTCTCGACTTTGGAGCGAAGGAGGAGCATATGCTGAAATCACTGGAAGCCATCGCATTATACCGTGAAGGCGCACAAGAACATTTAGAGGATAACCTTTGGCTAAAGCTTATTGTCCAAGCGGAGGAGCAAGTTGTAAATTTAGAACGTGTGGAATCTCTACAGGAGCTCGATCGCAGGAATCCCGTGCTGGACTATGTGGAACGCAGTCTGCGGATTCTGGATCAACTTCCCCGTTCTATCTGGATAAAAGAGCTTGTGGAAGAAACGTTAATCTGGTCAGAAACGGCTAAAGGCGGCACATTGAAGGAGAGGTTACTTTGGCAGGAGGAAGGCATTAATTATTTTGTACATAATATTGGTTCCGCACAGTTATATGATAGGCATTTGGGCGGAACTGTCTCCGAGAAAAGCGCGTTAATTCAGCGGTTAATTGAGACTCATGGGCTCATAGGACAGCAAATTCGCGGGGAGGTGCCTCCGGAAGTAAACAAGCCGCTTCGTGATCTTGTGGAAGAGCAGCTGCTGACCGTGGAGGAACTGGAACGCTTGCTAACCGTACTCAATCATTGCATCATCGGAGCTGTATCACCCGAGCTATGGCTGAATGTAGAGCATGAAGTGAAACAGCTTATCGCTCTGATTTCATCCGGTGAACTTGCGAGTCCAATGCCTATGAAAGAAAGACTGCGCAGAATGCGGCTAGGTCCGATTTCTAGAGGAGAGGATTTCACTACGGAATGGGCAAAGCTGACACAAGAAGGCTTCCATGCGGAACGATTAGACTCCTTAAGTAAGATTACTTTCTGGTATGTGGAATCTGCACTGCAGACCTTCTCACTGGAGCAATTTCTGAAAGTGATGATACTTGCTGCCCAAAGAGCTCAGAATGAGTCGCTAAACCAGATCAGCTTCGAGCAGGTCATGAACAGTATTTACTATGACTACAAGGGTGTTAAGAAGATCAATGTCTATAAGAAGCGAATGATAGAAAAATATTTATCGGAGCTTATATGGGAGGATATCGAAAAAGGGATTTTACCTGCTGAGAACCCGCATCTAATGCTTCGTCCATATGCTAAGAAGCATCTGCCAGACACGCTGTTTTTTCAGTTTCAATTCTCGGCAGCGGCAGAGAAGCTGATCGATTTCTGTATGGAAGCCGAAAAGTCACCTTTATATGAACGTGCAGTGCTGCTGTTATTCGATCTGTTCGAGCTGCGGAGGGACGCCTTCGACCGTTTTCATAATGAAGATACTTACTTAAATCAAATGAATAATACGGCAGATTATAAGGCTGTGATCCTGGATCATGTCACTGGGCACAAAGTGCTGGATATCGGCCCGGGCGGCGGTGTGCTGCTGGATTTGCTGGAAGAACGTATGCCAGAGGTTACCCCTATCGGCATTGATATATCAAGCAATGTAGTGGAAGCCTTGCGGCAACGCAAGCAGCGGGAAGGCCGCCAGTGGGAGGTGCTTCAGGGAGATGCGTTGAACCTTAAAGATTTCGTGGAGGCTGGAACGGTGGACACGGTAATTTTCTCTTCAATTTTGCATGAGCTATATTCTTATGTGCCACTTAATGGTAAAAAGTTCAATCATGACACCGTTTCGGCTGCCCTACAAAGTGCCTTTGATGTATTGTCAGCTGGCGGGGTTATCATTATCCGTGATGGGGTTATGACCGAGCCCGTTGCTTTGCTGCGGAGAGTTCGCTTTTTGGAGGAGGACGGTATGGCATGGCTGGAGCGTTATGCGAAGGATTTTGCCGGACGTCAGATTCAGTATCAGAGATTCGGGGAACAAGAAGTACTTATGCGCGTTAATGATGCCATGGAATTTTTATATACGTATACTTGGGGCGAAGAAGCTTACATTCATGAGGTCCAGGAACAGTTTGGTTACTTTACCCCTACGGAGTTTGCCTCATTTATTGAGCAGACTTTAGGAAAGCAGGCGAAGATTGAGGTCTTCCGGCATTACCTGCAAGAAGGTTATACCGAAGCACTGCGTGACAGAGTAAGGTTCATGGATGAGAACGGGCAGGAAGTGGCGCTGCCAGACAGCACCTGCTTTATCGTGATTCGGAAGGAATAGTCGAAGAATAACATCATCCGCATATAAAAAAAGCAATCGGCAGACTCTCTGATATGGAGGAGGTCCGATTGCTTTTTCTATATAGAGCATCTTGTCTTTGTTAGATTAGTATTTCTAGCTGCGACTCATCAGAGTCTTCGGCTAAACGCTGGATTTCTTGATAGGAGGCTAATTTTTCTGTCCGCTCATTGGTACTCTCTTCAGAAGGTTTAATTTCTGTTGAACCTGCTTTATCGATCTGATCTTTAATTTTATCTCCTGTGTCTTTCATGGCATCGCCTAACGTTTCGTTCATTTCCGATATTTTATCTTCGATTTTGGATAACTGCTCCCGTTTGGCTGTTGCGGAATGAGTAGAACGAGCCTCATCCAGCTCTATTTCCTTGGTCAGAACTTTAGCCTCGCCACGCATCTTAGTGTGGGTAGAAGAAACTACCTCCATTTGGGTAACATCTTGGCTTACAGAAACAATCGTATTCAATCTTTCGTTTTGTATCTCTTGCTCGGTTTTAGGTTCATCCGTTTGATTTTCTTTTTGAGTATTTTCTAAGTTCTTTTGTTGCTCTTCGAAGGTGTATTTTGCAATTTGTTGGTCAATCGTTTGGAGCTGCTTGTCGAACTCCTTAAGTTGATCTTGAATAGAATCGAGGTTATGTGAACTTTTGGTAGTTCTTTCAATCAGACTGTTTTTACTGTCGATGATACTTTGTTTTTGTTTAAGCAGGGAGTTAACCATTCCGTCCATTTTGGATTGATTTTGAAACGCTGCTTTTGCAGATTTGCTTATCGATAATTTGTCTCCATTACCATTACCACTAGTATTGCTGTTTGATTTCATGGTTTTATCGTTAGTTTGGTGACTAACAGATACATTAAACCTCGTTCCCATAGATGAGGTCATATTCATTATATGCATGGTTCATTATCCTCCTGCGACGATAAGATCTATCTATAATATATCGGTAGATCAACAGGAAGAATTAATAAAGAGAGCCGTTAGCAAAGTCGAACAGCGAGATGTCAACGGGCCCCTTTCCTAAACTCCGAGGGTGAGCATTTCATCGCTCTGCGAAACACTTTAATAAAATAGCTTACATTATCAAATCCGACTTCGAATGCGATGTCGGATATTTTTCTGTCGCTTTGTTGCAGTAGATCGGCGGCTTGGCGAATCCGGTAAGAGTTAATGTAATCCACTGGAGTCTTTCGGGTCATTTCTTTGAAAAAGCGGCAGAACTGTCCTTCGCTCATGGGAATCAGCTCAGAGAGATCACGGGTTCGAATCGGCTCCTGATAGTTATCCTGAATATAGAGAATAATCTTTTTAAGACGATTGATCTTAGTAGTATCAGCATCATCCAACTGGCTACGGTTTACAAAACGATCTTCTGGAGCAATCTGCGAGAGCATGATGAGAAGTGTGCCTTTAATAAAAGCTTCAAACCCAGGAGATTGCGCAGCGTAGGCGTCCATCATACGCTCTAAGTGTCGCAGAAGTTCTTGTTGCCATTGCACGGCCGGCGTAAGGTGGCGAGGAAAGCTTTGTCTTTTCTCCTGAAGGGGTAAGATGGTGTTCTGCTGGATCGCATCATATTGGGCACTTGCCAGAAGATCAGGGAGAAACACGAGCGCACAAAATTTGCATGGTGTGTCTTCGTTCAGTACATAGGCGGCATGAATATCACCGGACTCGATAAATACAGCTTCACCGGCTTTAAGTGGGAAATATTCGGTGTCTACCTGAAACAGAATTTCTCCTTCTAGCAGCATAAAAAACTCCGCTTCTTCATGCCAATGGGTATCAAGTACATGTGTTCCAGCCGGCAATTCTATCCAATAAGCTGCAAGTGGAAACATGTTATCACCATGAACTCTGTCTTCTTTTAGCAAACTCTGGGTTGTACGGTCCATAAATGCCACTCCTTTCAGATAAAACATCAGAATAGTGTTATAAATGAGCTATATAGTATTAGTTCTGTTCATTTTTTATCGGTATAATGCAACTATAAACACCAAATTGAAAGGTGGCAAGTACACAATGAAATTTACTGATGGTCTCTGGCTGGTGCGTGATGGTATCACGATTAACGGCGCAGTTCAAAATTATGTTGTAGAAAAGACTCCAGAAGGATTAACAGCAATTACTCAAACGACTCCAATCACAGGACGTTCAGCAACGCTGAATTCAACCCTGCTTACTGTTAAATTTCATTCCCCGCTTCCGGGTGTGGTAGGGGTTAAGATTATTCATCATGATGGCGTACAAGAACGCGGTCCAGTATTCGAACTCACGAAAGGTACCGGAGATCACGTTAAGATTGAAGAAACCGATTCGGAGACTGTGCTGGTCAGCGGCGGACTTCGTGTAGTGATTCGCAAAGGCCAGCAATGGGCAGTGGATTTCTATCATGGTGACGAGAGAATTACAGGTAGCGGTTACAAATCAATGGCTTATATTACGGATCAAGACGGCAACACGTATATGCGTGAAGAGCTGGATCTCGGTGTAGGCGAATTCGTATACGGTCTGGGCGAGCGTTTTACCGCTTTTGTAAAGAATGGGCAGACCGTAGATCTTTGGAACAAAGACGGTGGTACTAGCTCCGAGCAAGCATATAAGAACGTTCCTTTCTATGTAAGCAGCAAAGGTTATGGCGTATTTGTTAACCATCCTGAGCTGGTTTCTTATGAAATCGCTTCGGAAAAAGTGAAAAAGGCGCAATTCAGTGTATCTGGAGAAAGCCTAGAGTACTTCGTGATTGATGGTCCTACCATTAAGGAAGTTATCAGCAACTATACATCACTCACGGGTAAGCCCGCACTTCCGCCAGCATGGACTTTCGGCCTTTGGCTGACGACTTCTTTCACTACCGACTACGATGAAGCAACCGTAAACTCCTTCGTAGATGGGATGGCAGAGCGAGATTTGCCGCTGAGCGTATTCCACTTCGATTGTTTCTGGATGCGTGAATATCAATGGACCGATTTCCAGTGGGATGAGCGCGTATTCCCTGATCCGGTAGGCATGCTGAAACGCCTGAAAGATAAAGGCCTGAAGATTTGCGTATGGATCAATTCTTATATCGGACAACGTTCCCGCTTGTTTGAAGAAGGCAAGAAAAATGGTTATCTGCTCAAAAAACCTAACGGCGACGTTTATCAATGTGATTTGTGGCAAGCGGGCATGGCACTAGTGGACTTCACTAACCCTGCGGCTTGTGAATGGTATGCCGGCTACCTGCGTGATTTGGTAGATATGGGTGTAGACAGCTTCAAGACAGACTTCGGCGAACGTATTCCTACTGATGTAGTTTACTTTGACGGATCTGATCCGATGAAAATGCATAACTATTACACTCAACTGTACAACAAAGTGGTATTTGAAGTACTTGAAGAGAAGCTTGGTAAGAATGAAGCAGCATTGTTCGCACGTTCTGCAACTGCTGGTGGCCAACAGTTCCCAGTTCACTGGGGCGGTGATTGCTATGCAGATTATGAATCCATGGCAGAGAGCCTTCGCGGTGGATTGTCCCTAGGATTGTCCGGTTTCGGCTTCTGGAGTCATGATATCGGCGGCTTCGAGAACACGGCTCCTGCGCATGTATTCAAACGTTGGTTGGCCTTTGGATTATTGTCCAGCCACAGCCGTCTGCATGGTAGTACTTCGTACCGTGTGCCTTGGGCGTATGATGATGAAGCTTGTGATGTAACTCGCTATTTCACTAAGCTTAAATGTAGCTTGATGCCTTATCTGTATGATGTAGCTGGACAGGCTGCAGAGCATGGCTGGGCTTCTATGCGGGCAATGGTTATGGAATTCCCGGAAGATCCAACTTGCGAAGTGCTTGATCGTCAATATATGCTGGGTGATTCTTTGCTCGTAGCTCCAATCTTCCAAGAAAACGGAGAAGTGAAATACTACTTGCCGGCTGGTCGCTGGACACACCTACTTAGTGGTGAAACTGTACAAGGAGGGTCTTGGCGTAAAGAGAAATATGATTTCTTCAGCCTGCCATTGTTCGTTCGTCAGAACTCCTTGCTGGCAATCGGCAGTGTCGATAACAAACCGGATTACGACTATGCGGCCGGCGTGAAATTTGGCCTGTATTCGCTTGAAGATGGCACTGGCACTTCTGCAACGGTTCGTGATCTCAAAGGCGCTCCTGAATTGACGGTGAAGGCTGACCGTAAAGGCAGCATCGTAACGGTTACTGCAGAAGGAAGCGGTAAAGAATTCTCGCTTTCCCTTAAAGATCTGGGAGCTATCTCTTCTGTAGAAGGCGCGGAGCAAGTAGATGAAACTACAGTAAAAGTAAACGCAGGTGCGAAATCCGTATCGTTTACAATTACACTGAAATAAGATCGTTTTCTCAAAGCATATTGATATAGCCATAACCTCTCTTGTAAACTGGGTGGACGATCCGTTCCCTGGTTTATATGAGAGGTTTTAGTGTTACAATCTTAATGAATAACGGGGGAAACTATGGATACTAATTTAACAAAGGGAAGTGGAGTATTGAACCAGACGGATTATACCTCAGCAACGGTTCTTTCAACTGCAGCGAATTTTATAATGAATAGGCAAGAACCATTTACACATACCTTCCGGACTTATATTCGTTTAAGGGAGAATGGTACGTTGAAGCTAAAGTTCTGGCACAGTAACGCGGTGGATTCTACATGGGATCAAGGGCAAGAAGCTGTAGGCAGTGAACCTGGAGGAGACTGGGTTATCGAGACAGCTTATATCGCTGACGGAGGAACTGAACCAGACGGAACGATTACTGAAAATACACAACATGCTGTTACCTTTGAAGGCAACGCCTTTAAAGCCGTTGCGGCTGGGGAATGTTTCTGGAGTGATGAGACAAGTATTGTTCTACCGGAGGGTCATTACTTGGCGTTTACGTGGACGATTAAGACGCTCGCTGGGGGTAAATCGATTCCTTTCAATGTAGAGGGTATGCTGGCAACAGCTTATGACGCACCCGGAAATCTTGCCGCACAAGAATCAGCGGATGGTTTTACAGCGTCTGATAATCTTTTGGTACTGCCAAGTTTTATTGGGTATAAGAAATCTGTGACCAAGAAACTAGTATTCTTGGGCGATTCGATTACTCAAGGTGTGCGGACATTAAAGGATGAGTACGAATATTGGGTCGCGAGAATTGCGGCTGGTCTTGGTACAGATATTGGTGTATGGAATATCGGCTCGGGTTGGGCTAGAGCTTATGATGTTGCCGCGGATGGTCCATGGCTACACAAAGCTAAGCAAAGTGATGAAGTGATGATCGTACTTGGAGTGAATGATATTGATATTGGCTGCCGTTCGGCGGATGAGCTTCTTGGTGATTTGACGACTATTATTTCTAAGATCAAGGGGGCAAATACTGAAGCTAGTATTATTCTAGGTACGGTACCTCCATTCAATTTCCAGGGGGAAAGAGAAGAGACTTGGCGCAAGGTGAATCATGAGATCTTGTCCAATCCACCTATAGGTGTGAGCCGTGTGTTTGATATAGCGAGCCTATTGTCGTTGCCTGCACCAGATGATCATCGAATCAGACCGGAGTTTATGAGTGGAACAGATGACCCACACCCGAACGGCATAGCCGGTAAGACGGTTGCGGACGCCTTTTTAAAAATATAAGAAAGTATAAGTTTCACGCTGTACATTATCTTTATATTTATACGAGAAAACGGTAGTCTTCCATAAAGGAAGACTACCGTTTTCTCGTAGCGTGGTATTAATTAAATTTTAAACTGGTTTCGATAGTCCTTAGGTGATGCACCAACCTGTTTCTTGAATACCTTGCTAAAATACTTCACATCATGAAATCCGACCATTTCAGAAATTTGCGACAGCTTTAGCCGAGGGTTCTGCATAAGCAATTTAGCCTTATCTATTCGGATGTTAACGATGAAATCGGAGAAATTAATGCCGTATTCCTGTTTGAATCGGCGTGAAATATATTCGCGGCTAACAAAGAACTTTCCGGCAATCTCCTGTAGGGACAGATCCGAGGCGTAATTGAGTTCGATATATTTCACGATATCATGCATAGGATTGCTTTCTTTAGCTTGTTTAGCTGCAATCACTTCTGACATTCGCTCCATCAGATCAAATGACCAGTCACGCCAAGCAAATAAGGAGAACGAGTAACCGTTCGTATAAGGTGCTGGGTGAAGCTGGTCAGCCTGTTCTAGCTCAGCTAGTGCGCTATCAGCATCGGGGCCTAACGTTTCCCGTACCAACTGGGAACGGAATAAGAGTGCATCATTCTTCCACGAGTTCAGGATCTCCGGTGTAACAATTCCGCTTCGGCTAAGCTCGTCTACCCAGTGCTGTGCTGCCGAGGACAATACATCAGGACTTCCACTGATGACTGCCATTTTCCAATCTTCCTTTACATGAGCAAAGATCGTCGGCGTTACATTTCCGTGAATTTCTGTCTTTGTGGTTTCATTGCGCTCTTTAAACTCTTCGGAGGAAGTGGAATAATGGCAGTAATCCTCATGTATTAATAAATTTCGACGTTGCAAGGCTTCGGCCACTTCTGCACGCTGATAAGGTAATTGTTTAGGCAGGCTGCCGATGCAGCTAATTCCGAAATGCATTCGGACCTGCAGAGTAGCATAGATACCATGATTAATTCTACCTATAAGCTCGGCAACGGACGTTTGGATATCCCACAGAATAATAGCAATCTCTGAAGGACCTCCCCAGTAACGAAAAGACACACCCTTATGCTGACCTTGTAAAAATTCATTGCAAATATTGACGATAGCGTAGTTCATGAGCCCGGTGTCTCCTCCAAAACGCTTTAGTAGGAGACTATTTCCAGTGTCTGTCTGCACCAGTATTAGGCGTGAAGAGTGGACATTTTCCGGGATAATGCCATCGCTACGCAATCTTCGGAGAGATAATTCCGAGTTGATCGGATCATCGATTAGCGCGGATAACAGTTTTTCTCCGTAGATGGGCTTGAACTCATTAAGCTGGATGCTCTGCTTCTGTCGTTCGCTACGGTCAGCGTCCTCTGAACGCCAGGCAGCCACTGCCTTAGCGATTGCAACATTTATTGCCTCCGCTTCAATGGGCTTAAGGATATAATCAATTCCACCATGACGTACGGTCTGGCGTACGAACTCGAAGTCATTATGTCCGCTAACCACAATGAATTTGATGTTGCCGGCAAATTCGTTTACCCATGTCATTAACTCTACGCCATTACCGGATTCCATCATCATGTCCATAATGACTAGGGCTGGTTTAACTTGCCGAATAATTTCAATGGCTTCATTTCCATTTCCGGCTTCCAGAATCTCATCTATTTGATGTGCGTCCCAGTCGACAAGAAGTCTAACTGCCTTTCTAACTCTTGCTTCATCATCAACAATCAACGCCTTCATATCGTTTCACGCTCCACAATAATGTCTATTTCCAGTCTTACAACTACTCCGCCTGCTCTGAGGTTGTCCACTGTCAAGATAGCACTATCTCCGCATACTAGCTTAAGACGTGCGAGAACGTTCGGCAGACCAATGCCAGATCCTGTGGCGTCCTTGTCTTGCTCAGTGTTTCTTAATAAATCTATTTCTGTTCTAGTGGAGTGTTGAAGTTTCTGCCGTAGAAGATCCAGTTTCGCTGAAGGAATGGCATTTCCGTTATTTTGAATACAAATTTCCATCCGCTTGTTACTTACTCTTGCTGCGGTGATCTCAATGAATCCATCCGTGCGGGAAAGATTAAAGCCATGTTTGAAATAGTTTTCTACAATGGGCTGAAGAATCATCTTAGGCATAAATGTCTCAAAAAGAGATTCCTCCATATCGTAACGGAAACTGAATTTATTTTCAAAACGTTCCTTCTGTAGTTCAATGTAAGCTTTAACATGATCTAGTTCGTCTTTAACCGTAACAATCTTCTCCTCATTGTACATGCTGTAGCGCATCATTTTCGCTAGCGCCGAAAGAAGAGAGTAGATTTGGGGTACTTTAAGCTCCAGGGCAAGCGTACCGATAATCTGTAAAGTGTTGTTAAGGAAATGCGGATTGATCTGTGCTTGCAAAGCCCGCAGTTCATTCGTTTTATTAGTTAATTCCAGCTTGTATTCTCTCAGGATCAGATTGTTGATCGTATCCATCATACTGCGGAACCGCTCTGTAACAACACCAATCTCGTCTTTGCCCATGGGGCGGATATCGATATCAAGTTTCCCGGTTTGGACCTGATTCATATAGCGGGTCAACTGCTTGATCGGGGCTGTGATTCGAAAAGAGATCAGAATCGTTAATGTGGTAATTGTAATCAGCAGCAGGATCGACAGTGCTATATTGATCGTTGCCGCCTCATTGGCTTCTCGGAAAAGATAAGATACCGGAATCTGCTTTACCAGCGTCCAATTTAACCCTGGACCTTCGATATTCTGGTAAATAAACATGGCTTTCTCCTCTTCAAAGTATCCTTGTGAGCTTTGATTTCCTCTGATATTCGTATCGTACCAAGCTGTATTCAGTTTCTTGCCGTATTCTTCACTATTGTCCCCGTAGATAATGTTTCTGTCGCCATCCAGCAGCCAGATGTTCTCCTGCTTCTGATCATATAACTGACTGATGATGTCGGTCAGAGCCGTTAGCTTGACATCAATTGACAGATAGCCAAGCGCCTTCGTGGTAGGGACTCTTTCGATTCTCCTGTGCAAGGTAAATACTGGCTCCGGTATAAATTGCGGGATCGGTGCCGTTAGGCCGTAGCTATGACTTAAATGCGTACTCTGTATGGATACCGCAGAATCGGTAGTGATCTTTGAGTCAGGATAAGGTGAAATACCCTGCCAACGTTTCGGTGTATTTTGGGTGAGCAGAGTGGCTTTGCTGTCCTTGACACCGTATAAATAGACCTGAGATACGTCAGGCATAGATGATGAAATGTAATTCAAGGAAGAATAAATCCGTGTATTGGCTGCCATATCCTCGTATCCAGCTTCGAGCAATCTGTAGAATTCTGAATCTGAATAGACGATAAGGGAAAGTCGATTGATTTCTTGAATTAGACTTTCGATATTTTTAGTGCCCTGAAAGAGAAGGTTCGTATTCTCATCTACTGCTCTTGTTCTTAAGGATTGGGTACTAAAGTGGTAGCTTATAAACATCGTGGCCATAATACAGATTAACGTTGGAAGTAGGATGAAAACGATCATTTTTGTGCGAATTGTGTTCCATTTCATCGAAATTTGTCACATCCGATCAATATTTTACACCTGAAAGATCACTTCCGTAGGTGTGAGGTGCGCTCGAAAAAACGGATAATATGTGTATAAAGCATAAACAAGTAAGTGAGCAAAAGAAAGGGGGGACAATAAATGCGCGGCACTAAGTTGTCCCAGTTAGGTCAACAGGCATTTTTCGTTGGTCCGGCAGTCTTGTTTTTTACCTTAATAACGATTATCCCATTTATCATGGGGATGTATTACTCCTTCACTGACTGGAACGGTGTATCCGGTAATGTAAGTTGGGTCGGATTTCAAAACTTCTCCACTATATTTACGAATGACCCCGACTTCTGGTCTTCCTTTTGGTTTACAGTAAGATTTACTGTGTTAGGTGTAATTTTGACTAACGTGGTAGGATTTTTCCTAGCTTATCTGTTAACGAAACCATTAAAGACACGTAACATGCTTCGGACCATTTTCTTTATGCCGAACGTTATTGGGGGATTGTTGCTCGGGTTCATCTGGCAATTTATCTTCATCAAAGGGTTCGCAACAATGGGAGAACTCACAGGTTGGTCGTTCTTTAATCTTCCTTGGCTGGGTGATGCAACAACCGGGTTCTGGGCGATTGTAATGGTTTTTGTTTGGCAGTCTTCCGGTTATCTGATGGTCATCTACATCGCTTCTCTCAGTAACGTATCGAAAGAAGTATTGGAAGCGGCTGATATTGATGGTGCCTCCCGTTGGCAGGTACTACGCAACATTGTAGTTCCATTAATAATGCCTGCTGTAACTATTGGTTTGTTCTTGGCCATTTCTTGGTCTTTCAAAATGTTCGATCTTAACCTTTCCTTAACGAAAGGTGGACCGTTCAAATCTACTGAATCAGTTGCAATGAATATTTACAATGAAGCCTTCCTGAACAACCGTTACGGACTGGGTACTGCTAAGGCGCTGCTGTTCTTTGTTATCGTAGCGATTATCACCTTGATTCAGGTCCGTATTACGAAGAGCAAGGAGGTAGAAGCTTAATGAACGCTAAGTCAAAGAGCAGATGGAATATCGGCGTAGAAGTGTTGATGATTCTTCTTGCCCTTCTCTTCCTCTCTCCATTTTATTTCTTGCTAGCGAACTCAGTGAAATCCTTCGGTGAGATTCTGAGTGATGCCGCAAGTTGGCCACAGACATTCATGTGGTCGAACTATACAAGTGCTTGGAAACTAGCACGTTTCGGTGAAGCTTTCCGAAATTCGGTTATCATCACCGTGATCAGTGTTATTCTGATCTCTCTGTTTAGTGCGATGGCTTCTTATCGTATGGTTCGGGCGAATACGAAATTCAATCAGTTTTTGCTACTGTTGTTCGTAGCCGCAATGGTTGTTCCGTTTCAAACGATCATGATTCCTATCTTGAAAGTCGTAAATGTAATAGGGGTAAACAATTCCTTCTTGGGTTTGATTATCACGAACCTAGGGATCAGTGTTCCAATGGCAATCTTCCTGTTCCACGGCTTTATCAAGTCCGTTCCTCTTGAAATTGAAGAGGCGGCTACAGTTGATGGATGTAATCCAATTACCGTATTCTTCCGCATAGTACTTCCTTTGCTGAAGCCAATGGTAATGACAACGATCGTGCTTAATGCACTTGGGATTTGGAATGACTATCTGCTGCCATCTTTGATTCTACAAGCACCAGAACTTCGGACCATACCGCTCGCGACCTTCTCCTTCTTTGGTCAATACACCAAACAATGGGATATGGCGCTACCGGCTCTCGTAATCGGGATTGCTCCAATTATCATTTTCTATCTGTTCATGCAGCGTTACATTGTTGAGGGAATAGCGGCTGGCTCGGTGAAAGGTTAACACCGAGCCCTCCGTTCCAAATATTTCATAAGTAGTCCACTATCTTAAGGGGGAAAATATAATGAATAAGAAACGCTCAGCAGTTGCACTTACGGCAGTAATGGCGATGAGTTTAGCATTAACAGCATGTGGTGGAGGTAATAACGCTTCTAGTAACTCACAAAATGGAAGCGCTGGCACAGATAAGGGTGAAGTAAAGACCGTTAAGATCTTTCAATTCAAAACTGAAATCGTTGAAGGTCTAAATGAGCTCAAGGTTGAATTTGAAAAAGAATACCCTAACATCAAGCTGGATATTCAAACCGTTGGTGGTGGTGCCGATTACGCTGCAGCACTGAAGACTAAGTTTGCTTCCGGCGATGCACCTGACATTTTCTCAAATGGTGGATATGCTGAAATGGAGCTTTGGGGAGATAAGATGGAAGATCTGTCCGATCAACCTTGGGTAAAAGACCTGATTCCTATGGCAGCAGAGCCAATGACTAAAGACGGTAAAGTATACGGTATGCCAATGAACCTTGAAGGAATCGGTTTTGTATATAACAAAGACCTGTTCGAAAAAGCAGGCATCACTGAAACTCCAAAAACATTGTCACAATTAGAAGAAGCAGCTAAGAAATTACAAGCGATTGACGTAACTCCTTTTGGTAATGCGTATCAAGAATGGTGGCTCCTTGGTAACCAAGGGATCAGCGTAGCATTTGCACAACAAGATGATGTAAATGGCTTCATTAAGAGCTTGAATGAGGGTACGGGTACAATTGTAGGTAACAAAGTGTTTGAAGATTGGAGCAACTTGCTCAACTTGACTTTGAAATACGGACAAAAAAATCCTTTGACTACAGATGCTAACACTCACTTGGCTATGTTTGCTAAAGGTGAAACTGCAATGATGCAAGAAGGTAACTGGGCACAAACCCTTGTTGATAACATTACACCTGACATGAACATCGGTATGTTCCCTATGCCAATCAATGAAGATGCTGAGAAAAATGACAAAATGACTGTAGGTATTCCTGCGAATCTTGTTATCAACAAAGACTCCGGATCTAAAGAAGAAGCTAAAACATTCTTAAACTGGTTGGTAACTTCTGATATGGGTAAAGAGTACATCGTTAAAAAATGGAAATTCATCCCTGCTTTGTCCACTATCGAAGCAACTCCTGAAGATATCGGGAAACTTGGATCTGACGTATGGAACTATGTAAAAGAAGACAAAGTGTATGGTTTGCAATCCTCTAAATTCCCTGATGGCGTAACGCAAGAATTTGCTAGTGTTATTCAACAGATGATCGCTGGTAAGGTTGATGTTAATGGCTGGATGACTGGCATGCAAGCAGCTTGGGACAAGCTTAAGAAATAAGTGAAACTCCATCATAAAGATTAAAATGAACTAGTGGTTAACAAAGGCGTTCTCCGTATACCTCATCATTATGAGACGGGGAGCGCCTTTTATTTTGATGATAACAAGATAGGGGGAGAGGGCGCCGATGAAACGATATGATCTTATTCAGATGGGCGTGGACTATTACCCGGAGCATTGGGAAGAATCCATGTGGGAACCGGATATCAGATTAATGAAGGAAACAGGTGTCAAGGTAGTTCGAGTCGCCGAGTTTGCATGGAGCCGGTTAGAGATAGCGGAGGGCAATTGCCAGTTTGGATGGCTGGACCGCGCGCTGGATCTTTTTCACAAGTATGAACTGCAGGTCGTGATTGGTACACCGACGGCCACACCTCCTAGATGGTTAACTACGAAATTTCCGGACGTGCTGCCGATATTTGCGAATGGGGAGACCTTTCAGCCGGGGGTACGCGGACACCGCTGCTATAACAGCACATCTTTGCGTGAATACGGAAGCCGTATCACCCAGCATCTTGCGGAGCATTATAGTGAACATCCGGCCGTGATTGGTTGGCAGACGGATAATGAATTCGGCATGTTAGATTGCCATTGTGACGCTTGTAATATAGCGTTTCGTAATTGGGTAAAAGCCAAATATGGCAACCTGGATCGAGTGAATGCAGAGTGGGGAACGGTTGTGTGGAGTGGAGAATACAGCGATTGGAATGAGCTTACCGTTCCACTGGGAGGATCGCCTCATCAGAATCCATCATTCCTGCTAGATTATCAGCGGTTTCAGTGGGATTCAGTGGTGGCTTTCCAGAGAACACAGATTGATATTTTGCGGTCTGTTTGTCCGCAGCATTTTATCACTCATAACTTTCATAGCTATCCGCAGCGTCTGGATATGTATGGAGTCGGTGCTGATTTGGATGTCGCTGCATTTGACTATTATCCGAATACTTCGCCAGCCAAGCAAGCGACAACACCCTATAGCGGAGCACTTTCACTGGACGTAACCCGTGGTATTAAACGTCAAAACTTTTGGATCATGGAACAGCTAAGTGGCTCACCAGGTTGTTGGATGCCGATGTGGAGAACGCCGTATCCTGGGATGATTCGTGCTTATGCATGGCAGACGATTGCGAGAGGCGCAGACACCGTCGTTCATTTCCGCTGGCGTAGTGCAGTAGCAGGAGCTGAACAATTCTGGCACGGATTGATTGATCACAGCAATGTACCAGGACGCAGATTTGCGGAGTTCACTCAGTTATGCCATGAAGTTAATACACTTGAGGAGAAGCTGACTGGAACGACGCTAAAGAATGAAGTAGCGATTCTACATTCCCATGAAGAGAAAGCTGCGCTGGATATTCAGCCACAGGCTGAGGGCTTTGATTATTATGAGAATATTAAGCAGATTCACCGTGCGGTGACGAAGCTTGGCGTGGGTTGCGATGTTATCGACTTAAGACAACCGTTGGATGGCTATAAAGTAGTAATTGCTCCAAATTTATATTTGCTGGATGAGGAGATCGTGCGTAATCTGGAGGATTTTGCACTAGCTGGCGGAACCTTGCTTATTACCAACCGAAGTGGCGTGAAAACAACTAATAACATCGCAGTCATGCAGCCACTACCGGGGTTGCTGAGCTATTGCACAGGGGTTGAGGTGCTGGAGTATGATCCGATTGGTGCTGAAACCCATAAGGTCATTGATGCTGAGGGTAACCCATATGAATGCACACAGTGGTGCGACATCCTAAGACCTGTTGTGGCATCACCGATTGCTTGGTATGGCGATGATTTCTATAGTGGAACGCCGGCTGTAACCGTCAATGATTTCGGAAAAGGCCAAGTTTATTACTTTGGGACTCATATGGAAGAGAGATTCTGGTCAGTATTACTGGAGCGCCTTTCTAAACAGCAGGGGCTGTTTAGATTTGAGGGGTTGCCGGATGGAGTGCAGGCTTCGGTGCGTTCGGGAGATCAAGGAAGCTTTTTATTCTTGCTTAATTTGAGCCGGGAATCGGTGACGGTCGCGTTGCCACAGGAGTATAACAGTCTGCTGAATCACTCGATTTGTTCAGGAGAGCTGCAGCTTGAGCCGTATGGTGTAGAAATTCTGGAGATGTGAAGGGATTCTAAGTAAGTGTTGATGGGGAGGGCATTTTTATCTTCTTCGGCCTATGATTGAATCCTTGTGCTTGTGATTGTGAATGTGATTGCACTCTGTGCAATAGAATTCCTTTTTGGGTGTGGGAATTTGAGATCTGTTGCACATTGTGCAATCAGATTGGTGGAAAGCCTCCATTTTGATGGATTTCACAAGATTCTAATGCACGAAGTACAACAGAACGCTCGAAATGAGATGGAAAAGTGCATTCTAATGTATGAAGTGCAATTGAATGTACTCCTTGGGTCGGAGGAGCTGTCGAGACAAGCCAGTTGGTACGGTGCGGAATAGCAGTACTTTCTACACTTATTTTGTGTTCTCGGGCTATGAAATGGTTTTAGTTGTATTTAGTGCAGCTATAATGCGAAGTATCGCGGTTCACAGTCAAATGCCGAGAATATAACTGCACAGAATACACTTATATGGATATTTTCTGCTGAACGGGCTGATTTAAGTATACAAAATGCAGTTATTCTGACGCACATGCCCATACTTATGAAATTCACAGCGATTCGCTCTGTCATACGCAACCTTATGTAGCATTTTAATACACAGGAAGCGATTAAGCTTTACACCTTAGAGTGTTTAGTGAAGTCGTCTAAACTGCTCCGGTGTAGTTCCCGACTGCTTGCGAAAGGTAGCTACATAATGGCTGACATCACGGAAGCCGACTCTCTGCGAGATGACTTTTACAGTAAGATCTGGCTGGGTTACGAGCATTTCCTTGCTTTTACGGATACGTAAGCGTACGAAATAGGCATAAGGAGATAGTCCAAAGGTTTGTATGAATAGGTTGTTGAGATATCGCCCTGATACTCCGAGCTGATCGGCAAGATCATTCAGTCCGAGATCTGGATCACCATAATGGGTGTCCATCCATTTCAGTAGCGGTTGTAGCTTATCCACATTGCGGGATATCGTCGTGTTGTTATGAAGTTGCCCATATTTGCTTAAAGTAAGCAGAAAGCGATAAGCATCAGTGGAGGCGGTCAGACCAAACATGTCCTGTGAGGCATCATATTGATCAAGTATTTCTCTTAGCAGCTTGGAGAGAGGGGCTTCTTTTTCCCAGCGGTAAAAAGAATTCATATTCATCCCCAGTGTCTCCAGAATAGATCCTGCGGAGCTGCCTCCGAACGTTAAATAAGAGGTGCTCCAGTTAGCAGCCGAAGCTTCATAGCGATGTGGGGTATAGGGAAGAAGTAACACACCGCTGCCTGCAGGAAGGGAGAAGGTTTTATTATTTTCAAAATGAATCACTCCTTCACCGGAGACTGTTTGGAGCCAGTGATAGGTCTCATAGCCATCTGTGCGAGATACTTTTTCCTGTTGATGATTGTGACCGATGCTGTCTAATGTGATAGGTAGATGCTGTCCACCCTCATGGGGGAACACAATTCTACGATACACGATTCCCTTCAATGACTTCATCTCCTCTTAGTTCCATATTCTTATATACTGGGAATATTATTTTATATTTATAGCGTGAGGTTAACCGATTACAATATATATATAATTATACTATAAAGGATGTGCGAAGTGTGATTAACGATAAATTACCTAAAATTTGGTACGGTGGAGATTACAATCCAGAGCAATGGGATGCGCCTGTATGGGCAGAGGATGAGCGTATGTTTAAGCTGGCAGGAATTGATGTTGCCACAATTAATGTATTTTCCTGGGCGCTGATCCAACCTTCCGAAGACACTTATGATTTCTCATCACTAGATGAATTAATGGATAGACTATATAAAAATGGTACTTACGTATGTCTGGCAACAGGTACAGGAGCGCACCCGGCTTGGATGGCTCATCGTTATCCTGAAGTTACTCGTGTTGATGTGAAGGGCAGAAAACGCAAGTTCGGTGGACGTCATAACTCGAATCCAAACAGTCCAGTTTACCGTAAGTTTGCAGCGAAGCTGGCAGGAAAGCTGGCTGAACGTTATAAGGATCATCCGGGGCTTGTAGCTTGGCATGTATCGAATGAGTTCAGTAACTATGATTATTCTGATCTATCTGAAGCGGCGTTCCGTGTCTGGCTAAAGGATCGTTATGGTTCTCTGGATGCATTAAACAAAGCATGGAATACACGTTTTTGGGGACATACGTTTTATGATTGGGAAGAAATTGTTCTGCCTAGTGAGCTGAGTGAAGAATGGGACGGTAACCGCACCAACTTCCAAGGCATTTCCTTAGACTTCCGTAGATTTATGTCGCATAGCTTGCTGGAATGCTACAAAATTGAGAGCGATGCGATTAAGGAGCACAGTCCTAACGTACCTGTTACCACTAACTTGATGGGCTTTTATGATGAACTGGACTATTTTGAGTGGGCTAAACATATGGACGTTATTTCTTGGGACAACTATCCTTCACTGGATACACCGGTCAGCTTCACAGCCATGGCGCATGATCTCATGCGTGGATTGAAGAACGGACAACCGTTCATGCTGATGGAGCAAACGCCTAGCCAACAGAACTGGCAACCCTATAACTCTTTAAAACGTCCAGGGGTTATGCGTTTGTGGAGCTATCAGGCTGTAGCACGTGGTGCAGACACTGTTCTGTTCTTCCAGCTGCGTCGTTCGATTGGTGCATGTGAGAAGTATCATGGAGCTGTTATTGAGCATGTGGGACATGAGCATACGCGTGTATTTCGTGAATGTGCTGAGCTAGGTAAAGAGCTGGGACAGCTTGGAGATCAACTATTAGATGCGCGCAGTGCAGCTAAAGTAGGGATTATGTATGACTGGGAAAACCGCTGGGCTATCAATCTTTCAAGCGGACCATCCGTAGCTTTGGATTATGTGAATGAGATTCATAAATATTATGATGCGCTGTATCAGCAAAATATCGAAGCCGATATGATCGGTGTCGAAGAGAATCTGTTCAAATATGAGATTGTAATCGCACCTGTGATGTACATGGTTAAGCCAGGTTTTGCAGAAAAGGTTGAAGTTTTTGTGAAAGCAGGCGGTACATTCATTACGACTTATTTCAGCGGTATTGTTAATGAGAACGACCTTGTAACCGTAGGTGGCTACCCAGGGGAACTGCGCAACGTACTCGGTATCTGGGCAGAGGAAATTGATGCACTGCTACCAGGAATGAGCAACGAGATTGTGATGGACAAAGCGTGGGGCAATTTGAGTGGTTCTTACAAATGTGATCTGCTTTGCGATCTGATTCATGCTGAGGGTGCTGAGGTTTTGGCAGAGTACGGATCGGATTTCTATAAAGGAATGCCTGCTCTGACTGTGAATAACTTTGGTGAAGGTAAAGCTTACTATGTGGCTACTAGTCCAGAAGCTGAGTTCTTGAAAGGATTCTTAGCCAATCTGTGTGCCGAAAAGAATATTCAGCCGCTAGTAACAGCACCGGAAGGTATCGAATCTGTGCAACGTGTGAAGGAAGGCGTATCCTATCTATTCTTGCTGAACCACACCACTGGTGATTTGAGTGCGGATATTGGTGCTACTGAGCGTACGGATCTTCTGACTGGCAATAAAGTTAGCGGTTCTGCAGTTGTGCCAGCTCGTGGAGTATTGATTTTGTCTGATAAGAACTAGTTCGTGTGTTATATAAAAAGATCTCCGGGGAACCAGCTTGTCCCCTGAGATCTTTTTTTGTTACGCAGCATTTCATTAGCTGCTGCTGCTCGTGCTACCATCTGGAGCGGCTCCTCCGGGATTGCCATTACTAAAGAAATGAAGTATGCAAATGTTATATAATGAACAAATATGTGGAGTTTAAAGGATAAGCCAACGTTCAGGAAAGAGGCAGCACATGAAGACTTTACTAGTAACTGGATATCGTGCACACGAACTCGGTATTTTTGACAATAAGCATCAAGGGATTCCTTATATCAAAAAAGCACTGGCTAACCGATTAAAACCTTTGATCGAAGAAGGCGTGGAATGGGTGATTACGCCCGGCCAATATGGTGTGGATCTGTGGGCATGCGAGGTGGTGAGCGAACTTAAGCTGCAATATCCGGACTTAAAGCTTGGGATCATTACAGCGCATACTGGACAGGAGGAGAAATGGAAAGAAGAAAAGCAGAACGAATATCGGCGTATTATTGCGGGTGCGGACTTCTTTGGGGCAGTCAGTAATGCTCCTTATGACGGTAGCTGGCAGTTTCGGGCTAGAGACGATTTGTTGTTCCGCAAAAGTGACGGAATATTACTCTTTTACGATGAGGATGCGGCGGAGGGGAGTCCGAAGTTTTTTAAAGAGCGGGCGCTGAAGCTGCATGCTGAAGGAGAGTATGAGTTGTTTCTAATTCACTCCGATGAAATTCAGAATATTGCCGATGAAGGAAATCAGCGAGATTATGAGTGAAATTACGGAGAACTCGTAAAATGAAAAAGTCCGAATCGGCATTAGTAAATCACCGATTACGGGCTTCAGCTGCTACTTGAACGAGGGGGGAAGATTAGGATGAGTGAGGTCAATCCAGAAGATATTTGTTATGTTATTTTGCTAAGCCCGACGAATCAAGACCGAAGAGATATGGAGATTATTCGCGGTCACGTTAAGCATTTACGAGAACTGGACCGTAAAGGACAATTGGTGATGTGTGGTCCCTTTAGTGATTGTCCTGGTGGTATGGTTATTATAAGAGCGAACTCACGGGAAGAGGCAATTCTAATCGCCGAACAAGATCCTTACGTGCGTTCTGGCATTCGTAGTTATGAAGTGCGTACATGGAGTCTTTCCCATGAGGGAAACAGACATTTGGGTATAGTTCCACCCCAGGAATAGATCTAATCAGATAAAACTCTTTAGCGATGGTGCTTTGCGCACCTTGTAGTTTTGTTCATAAGCATAGGCGAGTCTGATGAGTGTAGGCTCCTGATAAGCTTTCGCTGAGAAAGTCACTCCGAAGGGAGCACCGGCTGATGTATATCCGGAAGGTACAACGATAGACGGATATCCTGCTCTGGAGGTAATTCTGGCGCCGAAATCGGCGGGGAACAGCAGGGCATCCAGATTGTATTCCTTCATGGTGGCATCGATTCCCTCTTCCTTGCACAGCTTCAGGTCAGTCGCGCGGTGTCGCAAATACTTTGGTTCGGTTTGTGTGCCGGAAGAGGTGTATTCCGCATCTATTAACGTAGCTTGACCATATCTCAAAGTTTCCACAGGATGTGCATGGTTAAAATCAATAATATCTTTTAAGGTTCGCATCGGCGCCCCTGGACCCAAACGAGATAAATAAACGTTCAGTGCTGTTTTGAATTCGTTCAATACCACCGAAGAATAACTTATTTCCCGGGCGGTTTTAATATCCGCAGGATCAATGATGGTAGCTCCAAGCTCTCTCATTCTATCTACGGAAGCATTGAACAGTGCGAGCTGTTCTTCTGTTAGCTCCTCGAAATAATAGTCACGCGGGATCCCTATACGGGCACCTTGCAAGCCATTCTCGTCTAGGAATACAGTGTAATCTTCGTGGATTTTACCTACATTCGTTCCCATGGCTGCATCGTGATTATCGTTGCCCAGCATTGCATTTAGCAGCAGCACGGCATCGCGAACCGTTCTGGCCATAGGGCCAGCAGTGTCTTGTGTGTTGGAGAGGGGAAGGATTCCCGAACGACTTAGCAGTCCAACGGTTGGCTTAATGCCAATAATGGAGCCCAAGTTACCGGGGTTAAGGATCGATCCTGAGGTTTCTGTGCCAACAGAGACTGTACAGAAGTTACAAGTGACAGCTACCGCTGAGCCAGCACTGGAGCCACCTGTTGGTGTAGATATATTGTAAGGGTTAAGGACTTGCCCGCCGCGGGAGCTGTAACCAGAGGGCATGCCGTTCGTCATAAAATTGGCGAATTCGGTCATATTGGCTTTACCCATAATGATTGTTCCGGCTTCACGCAGCTTGGTAACGATAAACGCATCTTCCTCGGCAAAAGAATTCGCCAAAGCCAGCGAACCTGCACTGGTATGCATTTTATCCCCAGTATTGATGTTATCCTTCAATAATACAGGTATGCCGTGCAGAAGTCCCCGGGATCCTTTGGTCGCACGTTCCACATCCAGAGATTCTGCGATAAACAACGCATCAGGATTGATCTCCAGCACAGAGTTAATCGTCAGGCCATTTTTGTCATGATCAGCTATGCGTTCATAATACATGAGAACTAGTTGTTTTGACGTAATTTCTCCGGCTTCTAATGCAGCTTGGATCTCCGGTATAGTGGCTTCTACGATTTCAAAACTCATGTGCGTTCACGCTTCTTTCCCTATAGGATATAGCTTCTCCTTCATCTAACCATAATTTGGGTTTTAGTGGTAGTATTCTTTTTTACTTACATATCGATTTTCCATTTGATACATTGAGGTGTGATAAAAATAGATTTTTAACATAGGCTGAAGACATAAGCTTGCAAGCATTTAACTGAAAAGAGGTATCCAAATCGCCAAAATAAATGGCTGTTTGGACACCTCTTTCTATTTTTTTCAGTTAGGAGTTGTTATTACCCCTGCGCTGTAAATCCCTCTTCCGCTAAATATTCTTTAGCTTCCTCAAGGGTCTCAAAGGCCATTTCCAAATTGAGATCGGCATAGACATACCATAAATCATCCTCAAGCTTCAGGATTAAGGTATGGCCCTCATCATTAGTCCAGAGTGAGTCGGCGGTTGCCGCAGCCTTTTTCTTTCTTTTGCTGGCTACAGGGGCATCCGGAATGTAAATCGACAGTGAGGTGATGGAGGCATCCAGCAGACTCCGCAGCTCGGATTCCGAGTAGTCGCGAATGTTCACAAAGCCCTTATCATCTGTCTCATAACCCCGCAATAAGCCTGCAAATACATAACCATTCCCATTAGGATGCAGGTGGTAAGCAACGGTTTTCTTATCATGCTGGCTTTCCTCGTAGTGATAGTTCACGCGCCCAAGGGATACATTTTTACGTTCCAGTTGGGGGTAAGAGTCGAGAATCGCTAATTTTTGTTCGAAAGTAAGCATATACAGCCTCCGGTTTTCGGTGTGATTGTGCACATGATTATACCATGACGATGCTCCGCAGACTATTTTTTAGTGATCAAGCGGTAAAGACAGTACGAAGGTGCAGCCTTCCTCGGAGTGCTCCTCAAGCAAAAGGCTTCCATTCATAGATTCTGCCAGCAGACGGCTGAAGGTTAAGCCGAGTCCTAGACCACGTAGTGTGCTCTGTTTGTCGCTACCTCGGAAAAAAGCCTCGAAAACATGCTCACTATGATTTGATGAGATGCCCAGCCCATTATCTTGAACACGAATCTCCGCCATGCTATGACCATGCTGTTCAAGCAACTCTACCGTTAGCTGTACCCTTCGGTCTGGAGCTTTGGCTTGTACACTGTTATTAAGTAAATTGACGATAATTTGTTGGATACGAAGGGAGTCCCCTCGCAAAAATATGGGATTTCTCGGCATATGGAGCATGGGCTCAGCAACTTCTTCCGCCTGTGTCAGCTTCCATTGATACACGATTTCTGATAACAGGGGTACGGCATCCAGTCGGTCGTGACGGACAGAAACGATTCCTGCAGTCAGTGCGTTGTAATCCAGAAGATCGGCAACCATTCGCTGCAATCGTCCAGCTTCCTGCAAGGCAATATCTAGAAACTCTACAGCCTCATCGTCTTCAACGACCCCTTCACGAACGGCATGGATTAGACCTTTAATAGAGGTAACTGGTGTTTTTAGCTCATGGGATACCCCAGCTAACATAACTGCACGGGAATGCTCGAATTGTTGTAACTTACCCGCCATCTCTTCAAAAGACAACATCAGCTCATGAATTTCTCGTTCCTTGGCATTCTTATCAAGTACGATATCATATCGACCATGACTAATTTGTGCCGCAGCGGCGGCTACTTTCTGAATCGGTTTTGCCAGTTTACGTGACAAAAGGTAAATGGTTAGCCAACTTAAAATGATTAGAAATAACAACAGAACGGAGAAAAAAATGATTTCCTCCTGCGGAATATGCCGCAGCGATTTCTTGGATTGCAAGACAATCACCTGTCCCAGCGTTTCCCCATTCGAATTTATAGGCGCTACTGCGGCTTTGAACTCCGGACTACGTGAATCGTTCAGGCTATCATTGAGTTTATGCCTCATTTCATCCTCAGTTAGAGGCGGCATAGAGAACAGCATCTGATCTTGCTGATCCGTAATAATTACACACATTTCAACGGTTAACTTGAAAAATCGTTTTCGGTCTTCAATGAGCTTTCCAAGATTCTGGCTGATCTCTATGGAACTCTCACGATTTACGCTCCGGTCGGCGATCTCCTGTGCTAATAACCCGGTAGTCTGCATTCGGTTGCTCATAGCCTCTTGTTGAATCCACCAGAACGTCGTTAGCGCAGTTAGCAGGAGACCGACACTGATGATGAGCAGGTAACGGACCGTCCAGTAGGAGAGAATGGAGGTGCGTTTGGGGCTGCTTTTCTTTAGGTTGTCCATAATTGGTATCCTGTCCCTCTCAAGGTACGGATTTCCCCCTCATCTACTGGCCAGTGCGACAGCGCTTGGCGAAGTCTTTTGATAGATAAATCCACTGCTCGGTCACTTCCTTCGTAATCCATCTCCCAGACATGCTCTATTAATTGTTCGCGAGTACATATTTGATTAGGTCTTTCGGCCAGAAATAACATAACCGACATGTCACGTGGACTAAGGTTCAGCTCAACCCCGTTTAAAAAAACAGCACACGCTGTAAAATCGATAAACAAACTGCCATAATGTCGTTTGCGGCTGCCATCAGACCACTGCGAGGGACGGCGTAATACAGCGTTCACGCGTGCCACCACTTCCTCCGGAATAAAAGGCTTAGACATATAATCATCCGCGCCACCGTCGAGACCGGCTAGTCGGTCATTGATCCCATCTCTTGCCGTCAGCATGATGACGGGGCAGCTGCTTTTTTCACGGATGAGCTTTAGCAGTTCAAAGCCGTCCATGTTAGGCAGCATGATGTCGAGTAATACTAATGAAGGTGGGGATACAGCAAAAGACTCCAGTGCAGCGCGCCCATCGGCTACTCGGGTAACCTGAAAACCTGCTTTTTTCAGATAGGCACTGAGGACCCTGGAGATGGCTTCTTCATCTTCTACAACAAGAATGGATTTCGTCAAATTGGAGTACCTCCAGTCCATAAAATTACGACAAGTTTAACACATCATAGCTCGTTCTGCTCTGACTTCTTCCCGACATATTGCTTTGTTAGAATGAGGGACGAGCTTGAAAATATACAGAATATTTTGAATATTGGAGGGAACAGGATGAAGAGAAAAAGAATAGCCTTGATCGTGGCCGGTGTTATCATCGTAGGAGTAGTCACGGGTTATACATTGCTGGATAAATCGCTGGGCAATAATGTAGAAATCGAGTCCGTGATTCCAGGGCAAGCCTCAACAGCAGGTAATGGAGAAAGCACGAATAACCCTGGAGCATCAGCAGGTGCGACGGTCACAGCCGAACAATTAAACGGTGACTGGGCGGTTGCGGACACTTCTAAAGTATATTGGTCGGTAACAACCTCTAAAGAAACAGTCAACTTCGTAGATAACAAAGTTCAAGGTACCTGGAAAGTTAATATAGAAGATTCTACTTCGATGGCTGGGGAAGGAACCGTGGATATGAGCGCTCTGGACTCTGGCAATGGTCAAAGAGATGAGCATGTAAAAGGGGAAGACTTCCTAGCCGTTACGGAATTTCCACAATCTGCGTTTGTAGTGAAATCATTCTCGAAGCTGCCGGCGGAATGGACCGAAGGAGCAACTGTGCCAGTTGAAATGCAAGGAACGCTCACAGTAAAGGGTGTGGAAAAGGACGTTACCTTCCAGTCTCAAGCAGCGTACAGTGGTGGACAGCTGATGCTGTCGGGTACGACAACAGTGGCCTTTTCTGACTTTGGCTTAAGCAATCCGCACACCGTTGTGCTGGATACTGAAAATAATCTTGAGGTTCGCTTGGAGCTTGTGCTGACGAAATAGCAGTCTTTCCGTAAGGGAAACACTGCTGTGAAATTTATAGAGAGACTGTACTGAAGAGATTTTCCCAAGCTATGTTGGCTTTTGGGAGAGTCTCTTTGGTTTGGAATGAATTGTATGTTTTAATAGAAGTATCTGTCTAATAAATAGCAATAAAGGAGGTATTCCTTGTGATCCAGGTTGCGGCAGCGATTATACATAATGAAGAAGGGCAGATTCTTATTGCTCGGCGACGGCAAGGTAAATCTCAGGCAGGTCTGTGGGAATTTCCTGGCGGCAAAATAGAGCAGGGTGAAAGCATCGCAGATTGTCTGCGAAGAGAGCTTCAGGAGGAGATGGGGATAATAATCCTTCCCTATGAAAGCTTTGGCGTGAACGAGCACAACTATGGAAGTGTCGAGATCAGACTGTTTGCTTGGAAAGCCCGATATCTGGGAGGTGTAATTGAACTTGTCGATCACGATGAATATAGGTGGGTGTTTCCAACTGCACTCGGTCAGTTCACTTTTGCTCCTGCAGATATTCCTTTTGTAGAACGGCTAATGGTGGGGTCAAGTCAAGTGTAAAGGCAGTCTGAACATCAAGTAGAACATGCTGGAAGTAATTCAAGCGCTGGCGGAGACACATGGGAGCAATAGCGTGGAGCTGGAGAAGCTTCGTGCGGAGAAAGCTGAACATCGTGGCGGATTTAAGGATCGGATATTTTTGATTGAAGTGGAAGGAGAATAACTAGAGATTATTGTTCCGTACAAGGAGGTTATTAATGTTGTCCAAAACCAAACTGACGACAATCTTAAGCAGTGTAGTAGCCTTAATTCCTGTAGCTATTTATTTATTCCTATATTCCAAAATGCCTGATAGGGTCCCGATCCATTACGATGGGAACATGGCTGATAGATTTGTAAGCAAATCTAGTCTGGAAGTTATTTTGCATAGCGGGCTTGGATGTTTGGGGCTTATAATCATGAAACTCCTTCAGTTTCTTTTGCAAAAAGCGTTTATTCAGAGCTCTAACGGGCATTCAGCGGCTTTGAGCAGGGTCTGGAATATTGCTATTTTGGTGGTGACGGTGGTGTTCGCTGGCATCAGTTCCTATACATTTATTAGAATGGTCTGATAGAATTAAAGAGACTTAGCAGAAGGATTAGGAGGAACCTGCAATGAGAATGGATAACGCTTACAAGGTGAGATGGGGAATTCTCGGTACAGGCTGGATTGCCCATCAGTTTGTTACTGATTTAGCTCACGCCAGCAATGGTGTGGCATATGCCGTGGGTTCGCGCTCACAGGAAAGTGCGGATAAATTCGCGAGGGATCATGGAGTACCGCATGCCTATGCCACCTATGAGGAATTGGTAAATGACCCGAATGTAGACGCGGTATATATTGGAACGCCACATCCATTTCACAAAGACAATGCATTATTGGCGCTGCGTGCAGGCAAAGCTGTCCTATGTGAGAAACCTTTTACGGTGAATAGCGGAGAATTGGAAGAAGTGGTGACCTATGCTAGAGATCATAAGCTGTTCCTGATGGAGGCCATGTGGAGTCGTTACATCCCGGCGATTGTGAAGGTTACAGAATGGATCGCCGAAGGCAGAATCGGTGAAGTTCGCTTGGTGAAGGCAGATTTAGGATTTCGCACCGACTGGAATCCGGAAAGCAGATTGCTGAATCCGAAGCTGGGCGGGGGGGCGCTGCTGGATGTTGGGATTTATCCGGTTTCTTTTGCCTCGATGGTGTTTGGACCTCATCCTGAATCTATATCCAGTACGGTTCATATTGGTGAGACTGGAGTGGATGAGCATTTCTCCATGCTGCTGTCCTATGGTGATGGGAAAACAGCTTCGTTGAACGGTGGAATTCGTCTTAACATGCTGGAAGAAGCGCATGTGTTTGGAACAGAGGGCCGTATTATTGTAGAAGGGACGTTAGTGAACCCGAAATCTACCTCCCTTTATATTGGGGATGAGAAGGTAGAGAGCTTTGTGGATGATCGAGCTTCTATTGGATATTGCTTTGAAGCAGAGGAAGTAGGACGTTGTCTACAAGCAGGGCTAACAGAAAGCCCAGTCATGTCACTGGATGAATCGTTAGCGATTATGAAACTGCTGGATCAAATACGTACGCAATGGGGTATGAAGTATCCTGGAGAGTAAATAAAGAAATAATAACACCCCTCGGTTTACATGCTACTTAGATAGCTCCGAGGGGTGTTTGCTATGTCGAACGATTGGTGGAAGCTTAGTTCTGACTATTGGTGTTTTTACCTGCTTGGACCCAGCCAGCCACTTCAACGGTACGCTTCGCTTGGTGAAAAACAGCGTCACGGATACGATCCTTCTCTTCGATCATCTTACCGTCTCCATCCACACTGACACTTGTTCCGTAGGGGTTGCCTCCTGCGCCAAATGTGACTGGGTCAGTATAACCAGGTGCCGCGACAATTGCTCCCCAGTGATACATCGATGTGTAGAGTGCCAAAATCGTAGCTTCCTGACCACCGTGTGGATTCTGTGCTGAGCTCATGGCGCTGACGACTTTGTTTACTGTGAGTCCTTTGCCCCAAATGCTTCCGGTTGTATCGATGAATTGCTTCATTTGAGAAGCAATGTTACCGTACCGGGTTGGAGAACTGAAAATAATCGCATCCGCCTCCACGATATCATCGGGTGTTGCTACGGGGATATCTTTTGTTTTTTCAGCTAGGGCCTTCATGGCCGGATTTGCCGCAATTTTGTCCTCGGGAACTAGTTCCTGTACCTTCAGTAATTTCACCTCAGCCCCCGCTTCCTCGGCGCTTTCTGCGGCCCACTGTGCGAGCTGGTAGTTAGTTCCTGTGGCGCTGTAGTAGATGACGGCTAATTTGATTTTTGACATGATGTTGTAGTCATTCCCTTCGAGTGTAGTTCCATACTATTAATTACCCCATTGCAGCATTTGTAACCCGAATCGATAATTCTACGCTAACTGGACAGACAGGTGTCCACTTCCCCTCTGTATACTGAACTCAATTACAGGAAATGAGGGAGAATGATGAATACTTATTTTGAACAAAAACCGAAAATGACCTTAGCTGGGGTTAGCATACGCACGACTAATGAAGTGGAAATGGGCCCGAATGGGGGCTTGTCGCGGCTGTGGGAAACGTATTTTCAGAGTAATATTGCGGGGCAGATAGATACGATTAGGCCTGAGTATATCTATGCTTTGTATACAGATTATGAGAGTGATGCGTCAGGAGCGTATACCGTTGTGATTGGGCATGAAGTCGCTGGGGAGAGACATTTAGAGGATAGCGGCCTCGTGAGTGCGGCTGTTCCAGAGAGCAGATACATGGTTTTTACAACGAAAAAAGGTCCGGTATTCGAAGTTGTCGCGCAAGCCTGGGGGGAGATTTGGGCGTATTTTAAGGGCTCTACAGAGGTAAGAACTTATACGGGCGATTTTGAAATTTACGATTCGCGGAATTTTGATCCTGCTAATACGCAGGTTGAGATATATATTGCGATTGAGTAGACCGGGTGATAGATTTTTTAGCTAAAATAAATGTTTGCGGGGATTTGGGGGCTGCCGAGAGGCAGTTCCTTTTTTCGCGGATGAACAGAATACTCCGGATGAAGGTGAAGGGTTACTCAACGATTGAAACGAATATATATCAAATAGAAGGAACGAGTAGTGACTGACTCTTCACATCATATGGGGATATGTTGATAACGTTGCCGCCCGGACCGAGTTATCTATAGTTCGGGAGGGGGCTGAGCTAGGGAAGTGTAGTTGAATTTGCCGATAGAGTGGATGTTTGATGGAGCAGGACTGTCCCGCTAAAATACCCACACACAAACCCAAAAGAAATGGAGAATACCAAATGGGAAAACAATTCACGGCTATGCTACCTGCACATGAGGAGTTTATTCTTCGGCAGCATCTTTTTTTCGTTGGTTCAGCGCCGCGATCAGAAAAAGGACATGTTAACCTTTCACCTAAGGGTCATGATTGCTTTCGTATTTTGTCTCCTAACCAGGTGGCTTATCTCGATATGACCGGTAGTGGCAATGAGACGAGCGCACATCTGCTGGAAAATGGAAGAGTGACGGTTATGTTTTGTGCGTTTGAAGGACCGCCGAACATTCTGAGACTGTATGGAACAGGAGCGGTAATCTTGCCTGGATCATCAGAATGGGAAACGCTATACCCTATGTTTACACCTCTGCCTGGAGCTAGACAGATTATTTTAATTGATGTTCATAAAGTACAGACTTCCTGTGGATATTCGGTCCCATTCATGAGTTATGATAAAGAGCGAGATACGTTACAACGTTGGTCTATTCAAAAGGGCGAAGCAGGTCTGAAAGAATATAGACAAGAGAAGAACACTACTAGTATAGACGGACTGCCAACACCTCTTGGACAAAAAAAATGAGCGACATGGCCGCCCCAGGTTTATGCATCGTGTAAAATAGCCCGGCAAGTTTAGGATTAATCCATTAAATAATTATATCCGATTACTTTTTCCATAGGTCAATTCATCTATGCCACAAGTCGAAGGGGAGCGCATTTGTCATGACGAGTGATCCCCTCCGAATAGTAGTTATCTTATAAGTCCTAGTCCTATCGCCCAAAGCTCATACTACCCACGGATTCCACCACAAACACAGGCACATATTGCTCTCCCATGTCCATACCTACAAGCTGATAACCATTCTGATATTGACCACTAACTAACGCGTTACCTGTAACGGAACCCACGTCTCCTTGAAGTAAAATATAAACTCCATTCGAGTAAGCAAGCGTATTACCAAAGTTATCTACGACGATTTCACAGTGAAAAGATACCTTTTCAAAAGGATGAAGTGCTACATCGGAAGCTGAAATTACCGCATACTCCTGAACAATCTCAGCAAATTGATAGCTTCCGTCTACTTTACGGTAACGTGCCGTCTGTCCGTCGATACCGTCTCCAAGATCTGCATTAGGTACAACTATGGAATCATCGGACTCCAGTTCGTAGCTATCACCTGAAATTGAAAATAACTGTGAAATACCATCCGATTTCATTTCATATGCTGTAAAAAGGGTGCGTCCACCTTCGGGCTCGGATTCCGCCAGAATCACGGGGACACCAGAACCTGTAGAGGCAGCAAGCTGATCATTAAAAGTAAGACTGTGCAGGCTCTCGAATTTTGGCAAACTATTTCCAGTTAAAGTAATGACACTTTCGTCGTTATTCATTGCTGCATAATAGAGGACACCATTGCTATCCGTTCCGGCCACAATGACCTTCGTGCCATGTAGTCCCTTGCTGGAGACGACATTCCCATATTTGCCTTGCTCTTCACCGCCCGGAAGGAGGCGTACAGGCTCAGTGATATTCCAAGCCAACCTTGTAGCGGCAATGATTGAAGAAGTATCCTCTAGCGGAGCAAGATCACCGTATAGCTGAATAGCTTCAGCATATTGACCTTTACTGGTCATGCGCTTGGCATTTTTAAGTAGTTTAGCTTTACTAGTATCTACTAAGGTTAGTACTTTGGATGAGGTGATCCCTGCTGATCCTGCAAAATTACGATAGGCAACAGCATGCCCAGAAAAGGCGCTGATGTTATCGCTCTCTAGATCTTTGTTCAGGATGATCTTTCCGCTACTTTCTGCCTGCCCATGTACCCATGAAGCTTCGTAACTATGCTGTTTGTAAGCATTCATCATGGAGAGGGCGCTTTCCAGCATGCCTGTAAAGTTTCCTGTACCTGCTAAGGCTTTTAATTTAGCTGTATCGTGGCTTTTGAACTTGGAGGCTAGCAACTCCTCCTTGGAAGCGGCGCTTCCGTAATAAACATCGGGAATCTGCAACAGATTCCATTTAAACATGTCCTCTTCACCTGTATTTCCACTCTGGCTCTGAGCAAGTTCGGTAAGTAACTGCTCCTTAAATTCTCGGAAGTAGGTAGTGAACTGGTCAGAAATGCCTGAATCGGTTGATAACTGGCGATAATAGTTTTCATATGGACCACCGGGCTTCATATATGTAGCTTTTAAGCTGAGGAGAGTAGCATAACTTTTCATAAATCCGTTGAAATCCTTAGTCGCAGCTTGTGCTTTAGCGGATGATACCAAGGCATTCAAACCTTGGCGGATGGCTGTGATTGGTGACAGCTCATCAAGCCGCTTCGCAACCTTTTCTTCCATATAAAGAATGGAATGATTTGCCGCGGCTAGGCGATACTGATTCTCTGCACTTATCAGATCGCCTGCAGCATAGAGACGGTCGGCTTCCTTGGTCATTTGTATTTTGTCGGCGATGAGAAAAGCCTTCTGTCCAAGCATCACAGACATGCTTATACACAAAATGATCATAAAGTTTCGCAGGGTTATTAATGGTTTGAACGTCATATAGAGTAGCCTCTTTTTTCAAAATATAAGAAAGCATAGTTTCACTTCATTCTTTATCCTTATATTTCACCGAGAAACAATTGTCACCCATAACAGATGCCAATGCCGTTTCTTCTTGAAATATAAGAATGTCTATTGAACTTCCGGGTCCCAACGGTATTTGGCTTCGCGAATGTCAGCTACTCGTTGGTCCAGGCCGTTCCATGGTTCATGGGGATTCGCAGCAATAAGTTTGGATAACCGCATAAAGCGGTCTTTAGGCAGATCTTGCACGTATCGGCCGATCATACTGGAGTAGAGCAGGGCATAACGCTTCATTCTTACTGCAGCTCCGGCAACTCCCGTAAGGATGGTCATACCATTATTCATATGACGAATTTCTACTTCATAGTTCTTTACGTATCGTAGTGTACGATCTTTGATCAGATCAGGACGGACCTTAGCGATCTCGCCGATATATTCGGCTAGTAGCGGCTCGAAATCCTTAAGAAGAAGCTGCTCCAGTTCTAAATCCATATCCTTGCGAAGCAAAAATCCATGCAGCAAGGCGATACGTTGCCGTGCGATCCGGTCACCACGAAGCAGGATGGAGAGTTCGCGTAGCTTCTCGTAGGCAAGCACATCATCCTCACGGAGTACGGAGACAGCCTCCTGACGGTTGATCTCCAGTCCCTCTTTGATGATGCCAATCCCTCGTCCAAGCAGCTCGTTAAGAGAACGAAGATTCTCGTTCTGCCGTACTTTTCGCTGCGTATAGTACAATAGTCCAGCGAGGAGGATCCCTCCGGCACCACATAGCATCATCTGCTCTATGCTGTTTCCAAAATAGACGGAGGCTAGCGTAAGCAGTAAGATGAATAGGAGGCGTGTGTGCATTTTTCTTCCTGCAATGGATGCAGCTTGCTTCTCTACCGTTATAAGTGAGTCTTTACCGCATTTGGTGCATCGATCTTCACCGAGAGCGGTATATTGTCCACAGTGGCGACAAATGCGCAGCTTGTCATAAGCGTAACGAGGAGCCTTGAAAGGGCGAAAGGTAACAGGTCTTTTCTTATTCACGGCCTTTATCGCCTCCGTTCAAAGCGGCCAGTAGGCGGTCGTTAATATCATCTCTAGTGAGTGGTTTACGTTGGCGTGCAGCATAGATGGAAATCTGAATTACGACAATTAGGAACGTAATCCCAAGAATGACGTATGAAATCATGGAACAGTCCTTTCTCATAGACGCCTCGCAGTCTGGATGGCTCATAGAATGAACACTCTATGCATCATTGCTACTTTGGTCCGGCGGTCCTAAAGTTGAAGTTTACAAGGTTTAATTATATCATAATGGCATACTATTTACAGATTTTAGCGATAGTGCTGAACCTGTCATATGTGCCTAATATAACACAAGAGGAGCCCTATTTATGCTTCGTAAATATCAAAGTAACAGAACAACTAAGACACTTATTCAACGTATCTTCCCGGCATTACTGCTGGCTCTGTGTATTGCTGCATCACCTTTTGCAGCTGTTCAGGCCTATGCGGCAACGTCGGCGCAATCTCACATTGATGCTGTGCTTCTTATCGATGTCAGCAACTCCATGAAGACTAGTGACAAGAACAAAGTCGCGAGCGAAGCGATGAAAATGTTCATAGATATGCTATCTACTCAAGGTGATAAAGTAGGTATTGTTGCCTATACCGACAAAGTGCAGCGGGAGAAGGCCCTGCTGGAAATAAGTTCAGAGACAGATAAACAGGATTTGAAGGATTTTATTGATGGACTGGACCGTGGAGCTTATACCGACATTGCTGTCGGTGTAGAAGAAGCAGTCAAGGTGCTCCAGAATGGTAGCGATCCGAATCATGAGCCAATCATTGTAATGCTAGCTGATGGCAATAACGATTTCAACAAATCAACTGGCCGGACGCAAAGCGAATCGGATAAAGAACTGAACGCCGCTGTGGAGGTCGCCAAGAAGAATGGCTATCCCATTTATACGATTGGGCTTAATGCAGACGGTAAACTGAATAAACAAAAACTCGCTGATCTGTCCAAAGAGACAGGTGGTAAAGCATTCTCAACAGACTCTGCAGATGATCTTCCACAAATACTCAGTGAGATTTTTGCTAGTCATCTGAAGCTGAAGGTAGTACCTGTGCAGTCGATCACTGCAAACGGGGATTATCAGGATGTGACCGTTAACGTGCCTAACGGCAGTGTTTTGGAAGCCAATATCTCAATTATGTCGTCACAGCCTGTGACCGCGAAGCTAACTGATCCTTCAGGAAATGCTGTCACCATCCCGTCCAAAGATGTTGTGCTGTCGAAGTCTTCCACTTATAGCTTGATCAAGCTGTTATCACCGCAAGAAGGAGATTGGAAGCTTCAGGTCAAAGGTGTGCCAAAGGATAAGATTGATATTAATCTAGTTTTTAACTATGATTTGGAGCTTAAGATCGATGCGTTGCCATCAGCAACCTATAAAAAAGGTGATAAAATTGATATTACCTCCCACCTGTTCAGCAATGGTACTCAGGTAACGCTCAGTAATTTGTATCAAGATATGAAGGCGGTACTGCTTGCTACTGATATCGATACAGGTGATGTACAGGAAATCGAACTGGATAACTCCGGGGATGTTTTTAAGGGCACCTTCGAGGTAAAAGAAAGCCATGACTATGAGTTGAAGGTTCGTGCAGAGGGAAGCAGTTTCTATCGTGAGAGTGCTCCTGTAAAGATCAGCGCGAAGGCAGGCGGCGCTGCAACTACTAGTCCTCCGACAGGGACTGGCAAAGAAGAACCTCTGAAAGAAGCTTCGTCCAATACCTTGTACTACATTATAGGTAGTATTCTTCTGGTGTTGGCAGCCGCTGCCGCATGGTATGTGCTGAATAAGAAATCGGCACGTGGTTTTGTTGGCCAGCTGGTAGTTGAGGTTAAAGACAGCAATACGGGTGAGAAGACCTACCCACAATATAAGAAACTTGCTGGATTCAGAGGTAAGTTTACCCTTCATCAGCTGCTGCAATTAGCGCCTGAGCTGAAGGAAAGCGAGAGTGTTATTTTCACACCAGCTAAGAATGACCGATTGCTGCTACGCAGCGGAGAAGGTGTTACCGTGGAGAGATCCGGACGTGCTGCGGATGCCTCACGTGGTTTGGAGCTGAAGAGTGGTGACCGCGTTTCAGTATCCCTAAACACGGTAGATAAGACGATTTATCTCGAGTATTTAGTATAGAAGTGGTTTTGCAAGAGATCTGAAGTACAGCTTCCGCAAAACTTTTAGGAGGATAAAGCATATGAAACCAGTAGTAAGAGAGCATATACAGCAATTGGATGTATCACTAGGCGGCGGGATTGTCAGCGATAAGATCAGGGTGGATACGATTGATAATCCGATCCTGATCATAGGACTAGGCGGCACGGGCATTGATGCCCTGCTGCGTCTTAAATATCAGATTAACCGCCGCTTTAAGCTGCCGGAGGATCCGATATCCAAGAAGAAACGGGACAAGCCGGATAATGTAGAGTTTCTAGCTTTTGAGACGAACGAACAGGATCGAGGAAAGAAATACAAAGGGATCGGACTCGATCCTCAGAATGAATTTGTTCTGCTGGCGAATGCTGAAATCGGCGGATTGCTGCAGAACCGCAGTATTCTTGACTCGTACATTACGGACTGGTTGTCACCCGAGTTGAGTATCACAGATGGTATGAATGGTGCTGCTGGTGTGCGGCAGGCTGGACGTCTGCTCTTGTTCACCAAGATTAATCAGGTGGTAGGCGCGATTGATAAGAAGATTAAGACCTTATCCGTAGGCACTAACAAAAAGCTGATGGTCTTTCTGCTGACAGGTCTGTCGGGCGGTACAGGTAGTGGAGCTTTCCTCGATATTGCCTATATCGTACGCGGTATTATTGAACGTGATT
The DNA here is from genome assembly GCF_001012825.1 of Paenibacillus etheri. Classification (GTDB taxonomy): domain Bacteria; phylum Bacillota; class Bacilli; order Paenibacillales; family Paenibacillaceae; genus Paenibacillus_AQ; species Paenibacillus_AQ etheri. The sequence continues at coordinate 80,396 of NZ_LCZJ02000030.1, read as the reverse complement.
ATGGATCAGCCGGGATTGACCGTGTGAACACACTGGGTTATCTATTTACACCGGACGTGAATCTGTCTAACAAAAGTTTAAGCGAGCACACGCGTGAATATATTCGCAAGAACGGTTATGCGGCGCTTAAAGAGCTGGATTACTGGATGAATGTGGACAGTCGTGGCGAGCGATTCCAACAGCAATACGGAAATATTTTGACGGTAAATTCACCGTTGGCTCCATTTAATCTATGCCATTTGATCTCTGCAACGAATACCGAAGGTAAACTGCTAGAAAATGCGTATGATTACTGTATGAATGTAACAGCTGAGAACATCACGAACTTTATGGCGAGTGAAGAAAAAGCGTCTGGCGAAGAATTCGCCATTCATGACTATATTAGTAATATCCGCACCAATATTGCGCAGATGAACAAGACTTACCCAGCCAACTATGAGTACAACATTATTGGTGCCTCGTCTGCCGTGCTTCCGATTGAGGAAATGACGACTTATCTGGCCTTCCGCTTGTTTGATAAAATGGAAAAAATGTTCCAGCAGGCGCCTGGTCAAGAGGATGTAGAGAAATTCGCACGCAAGCTTGGTATTGATCTCGACAGTATGATTAAAACATTCGAATCCCGTGTGCCGGAGCCATTGCCAGGTTACGAGAATAGCGAACGCCTGAGTCATGCCAATGTAGTTAAGAATCAGGTTGTAAGCATGGATACAGAGCTGGAGCAGAACTTCCTGGCTCGTGCCCGTGAAGAATATATCAAATCGAAAAAGCAGCTGCCTGGTGAAATTGTTGGACGGTTCAGCGAAGAGCTGGAGCGCATCTTCCTGCACCCAGAGCAAGGGCCATTCTACGTTTCGCGCCTGCTGTATACCGAGAAGGGCTTCTGTATTTTGAAGCTGATTCAGTCTTATATAGAGGCTTTACGTGAAAGCTTGCTGCGTTTGCCACGCGATATTGAGACAGCGCAGGACAGTGCGGATGAGAAGCTGAGCGATGCTCGCAGTGCTTTTGTATCCAAAGAGAAGAAGAAAAATGCCTATATTGAGGCTAAAATCAATGAGTATTGGTTGCATGCCGATGTAGAACGCACTGAGCAAATGATTCAATTTTATGAGGACTTATACGAGCTTTTAAACGACGAAAATAGCCGGATTTATGGTGTGTTTACAGAGATTCTTAGTGCACTTAGCTCAATTTTTGCCAAGAACGGGGACATCCTTATCAATGGTGAAGAGCAGGCGGATTATAAAGGAAACAAAACTTATTATTGGAACATTGTTAATGTACCAGATATTTCAGCGACCATCTCCAAAATCATGGATCAGAAAGACGGAGACGACCTGATTCGCGACTTTACCCGTGAAATGCTGAAGTATTCCGGACGCTGGGTTAAGGAGCAGGAGATTGATATCGTTCGTTCGATTTCGGAGTTCCTTAGCGATAAGTTCGGGGATCTGATCACTCGTTCGATGGAAGATTTCCTTGTGATGAAATTCGGCCATGAAGAGCCGCTGGATAAGTTCGTAGAGCGGATTATTGCCGGTAAATTGGACGAAGAGGCTGTGCCTACCTTCCACCTTAGCAACAGCTCGGGCAGCTTGCATTTCCCATCATGGGGCTTCGTTTCCGTGCCTGTTAAAGCACCTGGCATCCTGAAAGGGATTCGTAATTATCAGAATAATGCGCTTGGTAAATCGCAATTTACGATCAAAGAAAGCCAAGTGAAAAACCGTATTTTCTGGCTTAACACACGTAATGGTGTGCCACTCTTTGTATACACGCCGCTGCGGGTGTTTGAAGAGAACTATGAGCGGACCATTCTCGATAAGGAAGGGATCGGCCGCCATCTGGTGATGACAGATAAGAACAATTGGACGTACCTGCCTTCTCCGATTCCGGAAAAATCATGGGGTGACACCTACGTTAATGCCCGTGTCCGTGATTATAACGCCCGTGTGCGTGCAGACTTTGCAAAGGCATTGGCAAGCGGCGTGATCATCGAAAAAGGCGTAGACGAGAACACAAGCAACAGATACTCTGTTGTGTTCACGAAACCATTTGATATGGATGCTCTATTGAGTGGATTTGATATGCAGTTAAATTCTTCACGTCCGAATCTCGGAGAAGTGAAGAAGGCGGCTGATGAACTGAAGAATCTGCGTGAGAAGGGCTTGGAGCGTGAAGGCATTAAAGATATCTTTGGTAGCATCAACAAAGAAATGGCACAGGAGAATCTTATTCGTTCACCACAGCTGATTTCTCGTGTTCGTGTTGAGCTAGCCAAATATGCTGAACTGACTGCCAAAGCCACAGAGCTTGAAGGTCTGCTCCATCAATATTTGGACGAAGACAAGTGGATGGACCAATTCATCGAGGCGTTGTACACAGACAGCATTATTAAGAAAGGCGCACTCTACGTTTATGATCGTGATGAAGAAGAGGATGCTTGGGAGCCGTTTGCCAACTTGATGAAAGAACGTAGCTACGTGGAATATGCCGTATATCGTCATTTCCGGGAGCTGGATGAGAAGAGCCGTAGCGTTCTGCTACGTAAGGCAGCTCGTCGTGCGAGTGAAATGACTGCCGCTGAAGACGTAACACCGCTGCTGTATAAGCTGGAAGGACTGTATGTATCGTTCTTGGAAGCAAGAGACAGCTTGGAATACGAACGAGTAGAGTATGAGAGCGGCGATGAAATGTACAGCTTCTACAAGAGCATGACTAGCAAACTCGGCAGTATCCGCAGAAAGTTGAAATAGACCTATGATCAAAACACTGGCATTATCTTATGGTGAACAATATGCGGTACAGGAAGAGGCACAGCGCAGTAAAGGGGATGGACGCAGCAGCATCCATTACCCTGCCCTGTTTCTGTTCGTAGGCGACAAGGTTGCTCCGGCCATCGGTCCGGTGCTGGATAGCTGCGAACGGAAATGGGATAACACTGGCGGTGTTATGGCATTACATGCTGTGTCAGGCGCGAAAAGTGAGGAAACAGACAGAAGCAAGAGTGGATCTGATGCGGGAGGAAAAGACCGGGTGCTGGCCATGGCCCTGCCGGATATGGCAGGGTCAGATCCACGCACTGTGCGTCATGAACTTTACCGCAAGTTTCATGAGGATACATGTTATCTTGCTGAGATGAATAAAGTTATCCGGCGGCTGAGCAACAGTATAGCGGATTATGGACGTCTATATTCATCTTTTGACGTGATCCATCTCTCTATCATTACGCGGGTCGATGACCCGCTTAATGTATTGTTGCCCGAAATCACACTGCTGGCTCGTGCAATACTCAGCCAGTCCTTTAAGTCGGTACAGTCGGATCTCTACGCTTTAATCAATGAGCGGGAGCAAGGGGATAATTTTGGATATTCCAGCTCAGTAGGGCTGGCTTTTCTGCGTGAATTGGACAGAATGCAAGCTAAGGATTATACGTTTAATGCGCCGCTGCTTGTAACCGAAGATGGTCTGTCGATTCCAGTTAGCCATGGTCCTTCTGCGTTATTTGACCTTGTGTATCTACTGTCCGATAAGAATGAGCGCGGCATGATGTCTACGCACGGCATGGATGATAACTATGAGATCATCTCCCATATCAGTCTACTTAAGAACCGTGTCCGCCCGACCTCTGATCAGGCAACCGGACACGGCGGCTATAACAATATGACCTTCAAAAGCGGTATCAGAGGCAGCACAGGAAGACAAGGCTACGCCTCCGCGGGCTTTTCTGGCGTAAGAAGACCTAATGTTCAAATTGCATTGGCCGTGCTATATCACGCTTTCGGGCGACTTGCAGCGGGTATGCGTGAGGGCAGTCCATGGACTATGCGCGAGCGTCAATCTCTATTAGGGCTGGATCCTGATAGTCTGCGGGAACATGCGACGCAGCTAGTCCCGGAGAAAGACGGCCTTAGTGAAATGACGGGGCTAATGAGCCACGGACGTCCGTCCTACAATGAGTTGAAGCAGATGTCGCTACGTGAAGCCGAACAGCAGCTGTTCGGTGACGGGGGCGAAGCTTATTTCCGCAATAATTTTGTAGCCGAATCTAACCGGAGAGTAGAGGGCATCCATCCTATTCGTGGATGGCGCGCCCTATTGGCGGCACAGGAAACGGCTACACCTGCCGTAACATTTTATCAACTTGCGGAGTGGACAGCTGATCGCGATGAGGGAGGCAGTGTGCTGCATGCTTTGCGTCAACATATGAATGGATTGCGTTCAGCGATTGTCTCCGCGCAGGATGAGCTTGAGGATCTTTATGCGGAAAGTGTAGAGCGTCAGCCGTTCCAGCGTGTGCCGCTTTTTGACAAACGAACGGTACGCAACTTCATTCATTACTTATTCTCAGCGGTATATGGCAAAAAATATGAGCTTTTATGTATGGAAAGTGAGCTCGCGCTGTGCAGTCGTTTGGAATCTGCGCTTGAGCAGCTTCATGTGGAAAGTGTGGCTCGTGTGAAAGCTATGGAGACGCTCCAGGAAGATCTGCGTATTACTGTGATGGACAGCATTGGGCGAACGAACGAAACCACTGGCCAGAACGTGATGGAATACTACCGAGTTGTCACAGAAGAAGTAATGAAGGATATCGAAACCCGGCGCGGGGCAGGGATATTCTTCAGTGAGAAGTACATGGGTAGCATTTCTAAGCTTTTAGAGCAAGGCAAAGAGACGGTAGCTGAGCGTTTGATTGCCATTTGTCAGCGGGAAATATTAACGGCAGATCCGTTTGCTCTATCTTTCGAAGAAGAGCTGTTGCGGCGTGCAAATGTTGCGGCTGCTTATGAGAACCGTCAGGTTCTATCTAAGGAAGAGCTGTTCAAGCGTCTGTACCATAATCTGGAGGATGGCGCGACGATTAATGTTCGTCTGTTCGAATATACGCAAGAGCATCGTCATGAGGAAAAATATTTCTTCGGTGACAGCGCATCCGAGTTTCTGCGCTACGCATTTGGCGTAGATGAGACGACTCGCATCTATCGTTTGGGATTCGTGCATGAACAACGCAGGAGTGGAGTGGAGAAGCTAAATCTGATGGGTGGTTTCCATTTAGAAGACCTGCTCTATTACCGTAATGGGAAGGTTTATTATGAAACCTACGCTAAGAATGGCTACCAGCTTCATGGGCTGAGTGAAGAGCAGCTTCCAGAGATGCGCTGATGGCGTAATAGATAGGTACCCTCTCACTTTGATCCTCTTTATTGCACTTTGTGCAATAGAATCATCGGAAATAACCTTTAATTAGGGTTCTGTTGTATTTGATACATTAGATTTAAGCAGATTTCTGGAATAGGGACATTTCTCCTTATTTCAAATGCACATTATGCAATAGAATTGAGATAGATGTTTCTTCTATTCCATTCTATTGCACAAAGTACACACTGGGGAGCAATATGACATCCGGGCAACCCGTTAAGCGGGCTACATAACCCCCGAACAATGTTAAGACCATAGGAGTACAATTCAGGTTTCACCCGGAAAGGAAGTATAAAGATGCAGAGAAAAATCAATATGCTCCTGCTCTTCTTCAGTCTGATCGGCGGTGGGGTCGCCTTTCTTTTTGGCGAATGGCTGCTAAGCTGGTATAACGATCTGCCATCCATTTTACTCGTGGGCATTTATTTCGCCATTGTGGCGCTCGGTATCGGTATCGGCTGCCTGATTGCAGAGATGATCTCGCCACGACTAAACGGAGCCTCATGGAAGCAGCGTTATCTAGGGCTTTCATGGAAGCTGCTGCCTCTGATGATTGTCCTTGCACTTGGAGTTGGAGCATTAACGGAATTCGTTTATGAGCTGAATTTTGGCGGTGCTAAACCGGTTAAGAATGTAGTAATGGCTATCGATGACTCTGGCAGTATGGCTCAGAGTGATCCTGATAACAGCCGTTATTCAGCCGCTAAGGCGTTAATTGCACGAATGGACAATGACAATCAGGTATCGGTGGTGACATTTAACCACGAAGCTGTAGTCGTCCAGCCGTTAACACCACTCTCAGATTCACAGAATCGTGAGAAGGTACTGACTGCCATTGATAATTTGAAGCCAACTGAGGGTGGCACGAACATTAGCGGTGCGATCTCGGAAGCACTTAAAGAGATAGACAGTGACGGCAAAAAAAATCAGGGCGCAATGGTTATTTTGCTGTCGGACGGAGTAAGTAATTTCGATACCTCACGAGAATTGCAGACTTATATAGATCGTGGAATTGCCGTAAATACCATTGGTCTGGGGATGCAGGATCCTGCAGGTACCCAGTTGCTACAAGATATTGCGAAAATAACGGGTGGTCATTATTATGATGTGACAGATACAGCCCTTTTGGGTGATGTATTCCAGCAAATCTATGATCGTTTGGGAGATCGAACATTGCTTACGGTACGCAGTGATGTTACAGCAGATAGTCCGTACTATGCTGCAGTTCGTATTTTGTCGCTGATGCTAATCGGTGCTGCACTTGGACTCGGACTTGGTATTATGTTTGACAACCGTCATTTAGCAAAAAGCTTCGGGATTGGCGGCGTAATCTCAGGGTTGTTCGCAGGACTTATTCTGGAATTCGGACTTAGCGGTCATAATTTCACTGACGGACTTATTCGCCTCCTAGCTGTTCTTATATTGGCTGCAATCATCTCATTATTTACGGGCGTCATTCCAGTAGGAGAAGGACGTATTTACCGTAATAGAAGAAATAATGCAGCTCCTACTCCACCGACAGAAGGCTTTCCTGATCGACGGAGAAATCGGAACAGCAAAGGATTCTAGTAGTTGAAAGGGGCTTACAGTAATGAGGTACGCCGAGGATAATGCTTCCGCTCTGGTAATAACGGATGTGACATCTCAAGTGGATGACCGGTTCTGTATGCTGAGATGGCGTTGGCCGGACGGCGTGCAGGCGGTGTACATCCACAAGACCTCCGCAGAAGAGGCTTCCATGGGAGCCGGGGATATTCCACCTGTCGGAATGAAGCTCTACACTCGTGAGGAATACAAATCTAACAATGGATACCGTGATCGATTGGATGAGATCGGTCTAGTCTCCTATACCATATTTGCTCGCCTTGCGGAGAACGGAGAGACGCTGCTGGTGAGACAAAGTGACGGTGCGAACCGTGTGGTGGTCAGTGCAGGCAAAGCCAGAATCTATTATTCCATTCAACAAAAAAAAGGATTATTCGGAAAACAAAAGACCGTACATATGGCGATTACGGCAGAAGTTCCAGTAGCTCGAGATGTCCTCTGTTATGTTAAGAAACGGGGAGGACATCCGGCAGGGAAAGAGGATGGTATTCTCTTTCCCTTTGTACAGGATTTCGCCCCTGGACGCAACGTACTCCCGCCGATTGAGATCGGCAAGGATGATTTTGTACGCATCTTTTTCACCGACGGTCCTAAGTATGGGCTTTATTACGAGTTGGTGCCGGAGTAAGATATCAGTCTACGCGTACAAGCGAGTGTTGGACATTTCCTGTCCATAGCAAGATACGCATATACAACTTTTGGGAGGATGAGTAGATGTCTTTTTTTAGCCGTTTTATGAAAAAGAATCAGCCGGAGCCAAGGCCACTTTTTTATGATATTGTGTGCCCGTATTGCTTCACCAAGTTCTCTCCGGAGGATGTCGTCTTTCGGGCTATGCATAGCCGGGAGGACGATGAGAATTACGCACTGGGCGAGGATGATGCCTTAAATAAATACCGTGAGCGCTTTGGGCTCGATACGGTGGATGACATAGAAGCGATCATTAATCCGGCGGATATTCCGGAAGAATACCATCATTATACCGATCATGTATTAACAGGGCTTACGGATCGTTATGGAGTACTCACGCGCAGACGGCTTTGTCCATCCTGCCATAATGAGCTACCTGTGACTGCAGGAAAAGTTCCTAGTAACATTATCTCAATTATCGGAGCTTCCCAAGTCGGGAAGTCGGTGTACATGACCGCGCTGATTCACACCTTGCAGCATACGACAGCAGGCCATTTTGATGCCGCTTGTATGCCGCTAAATGCAGAGATTAGCCGTAAGTTCCGTACGCTATATGAAGAACCGCTTTTTGAGCGCGGGGATCTTCTGGCTTCTACACAAAAGGAAAAAATGCAGGAGCCGTTTATTTTTCAATTCGTCTTTAAGGATGAAGAGAAGCCGCCACTGACACTCGTGTTCTTTGATGTAGCGGGTGAGGGCATGGTGGATCAGGATTATCTGGGACTACACGGTCAGCATATCAAGAACTCTGCAGGTATTCTGTTTATGGTCGATCCGCTGCAAATCCGTTCAATTCGTGAGAAGATTCATATTAACATCGGCGATCGCCCGGGAGAATGGGTCTCGCAATATGACGAGCCACGTGATGTTGTGCTGACAATGTTCGGTGATTTTATCGCTTATCAGGAAAAGAGCAAAACAGACATTCCAACAGCAGTCGTTCTTGCGAAAAGTGATATGTTACATTCGCTGAAGGATGAGGATGGCGATTATATCAAGTCTAACAGTAATGTGTTCAATAACTATGTTCATCGCAAAACATTGAATATGGATGAGTTCCATAACATCGACGGAGAAATCCGCAGATTTATTGGTAAGGTGGACAGACCTTTTAAAGATACGATGGATGTATACTTCTCGAATACGGGCTATTTTGCGGTATCTGCGTTGGGCAGTAATCCTGTGAATCAGAAGATTGAGGGAGTAGTAAGTCCAATTCGCGTAGACGAGCCATTTATTTGGCTGCTGCATAAGCTGAAGTATATTGAGGGGAGCGACGGCCCGTGAATGTTTTCTCAGGGTCTAAGATTACCCAACAAATGTATACCCGCGAACGCCGCGGATTATTTCGTTCCACTGAAGGTTTTGATACAGTAGCGAAATCGGACAGTCTGGACAATAATTTTATCAAAAAAACACTGCATCCTTTCTGTCTCTACGATGCTCCAGTAGAGCTGGCCGCTCGTGGAGAGAAGGATGAGTCTGTATATCCTAATGCGCTACACCTGTTCCATGCAGAGAATGGCGACACGGTCATTGGGATGAGTCGTTATCAAGCAACGGATTTTACGGGTCAGCGCAGCGCTTTTTTTGCACATAACTTTGTAGTTCCTGCCTCACGTTCAGAGGAGATTATTCAGAGCTATGGGGACTTTCTACATGCTGATTTTGCAAAAAGTTATGAAGGTGAGCTGGGCGGAACCTTGCCGGAGCTGTCTGCTATTCCAGTTATTCGTACGGATCGTCGCCCTGATCCTATAGCGGGATTACGCTTGTTAGGGATTAATGAAGGGATATTTAAGTCATTGCTGCAAGCAGTGATGCTCTCTGTGGCAGGTAAGAAAAAAATCTATATCGCTCTAAATGTACCTATCACGGAGCTGTCCGCACGTGCGGTTGAGCTTACAGAGATTTTATATAGCGTGCTGCCGTATGAATTCCGCCGTAGATTAGGCGTGATTACGTATGCTAATGAACCGCAAAGCCGTAAATATATACATCTTAGCTTCGTGGAAAAAGGTTCGCTCCGTCCCGGTGATCGCAGCATCGAAAAGGATTTTACATTCGATTTGGTTTCCGGACGGATGGGAAATGTAGATTTTGGCGAGTCCCGCCAGCCATATGCTGATCTGGTTTGGAAGCTGTTGCTTTTGAATCCAGGGGATCTCGACGATTTTGTAAGTTTTGCCGATCAGATCCTGCGTGGAGAAAGTCCTGAGCATAAACTGTCGCTCGCTTTCTATAATGAGTTAGCCGTATTTTATGAGATTGAGCAGGGGAATGAGCATTTATATACAGAGAATAAGAGTGCGGTGCTAAGTGGATTGCTCTCTTATCTTAAAGCGGAGGGTGCTATTCATTCCAGAATCCGACTGAATGATATTTTCTTGGAGCGGTTCGACCGAGAATTTGATTTAGTCCGGCAAAGGAATGTTCCGGAGCCTGCCATTATGGAGTGCTTTAAGGATTATTTTGTGCTTAAGGATCATAATTACAAAGTAAAAATCGTCGATTATTTCATTAATGGAATGCTTCATAGCGTGGAAGCGGGACGCAAAGATGTACTCAGTGCAGCTTACGGGATTATTGAGAGTAACGATGAGCTAAGTGCTACTTTTTTTCAACGGGTAATGTCCGAGTCGTATTTCCGCAAGCAGCTATTAGAACCTTATATGGAGTCGAGACTAGTTGCAGCTACTAAATCTGTGGACATTCTGAATTTTGTACTCCATTGGGGCCGTTTTCTGCCGGCTGCGTTAGAGCAGCCTTTTGCTCAGGATGCTGTAAGGGATTATTTGCTAGAAAAGCTACAATTGGAGACTGATCCGGTTGCTGCGGTGGCGGAAATTCATGGCATTGTAGATAAAACGGAAAAAGATCGACGTAGAGGGACAGGCGTTTCTCCTAAAGTACTCTCGCTCATGCTGGAGCTTGCAGCATCTGCTGATAGATTCTTGCTGAACCGGCTATCCCTTACTGAAATGACGCAGGAGGACTTACTAGAGGTTGTTTTCTTACGTTATGGCAATGTTGTGGATTGGCAGCCGCCACTAGATAGAATTAGCAAGCAGAAAGAAAATGCTCTCCGCGCTGCTTATCGCTGGTTTGGTGAAGAGAAGCCGAATGAAGAGATTTTTGCAGGCTTGTCTCCGAAGGAACTAGACGATGTGCAGCTGCTCGGCCGCCGTTTACTAAAGGAAGCCCGGGTGCTAGAGCCATTTGAACGTCTTCCACTAGCTTTCTACTACACCAGTCAGCGCGAGGGTGGTCCGCTGGATTATGACGCATTGCTGGAGTTAGTTAAGCATAAAGCCGGTAATGATAAGGATGTTATCTATCGATTCTTTGCATGGTCCCAAGGAAATTCTTTATTCACGATATCGAATAAAAAGCTTCATCCGGGATACCGCCGGGCGATTCTGAAGTATTTCCAGAGCAGTGACCGTGAGGCGTTTAAGAATCGTGAGTTCCGTAAAAGCTATGTCGCTACAGCTCGGCCTGCGCTACAAAATGTCTATAACGAAGCTCGCTCCCAGCTCGCTTCCCCGCTGGCGCGCTGGATCAGCCGCAGTCGATTTCGACTCCTGATCTCCGGTTCCATTACGGGCATTCTGGTGATTATCGCTATTATCGTATTTAGTATGCTACGGCCGGATGATACGAAGACGGCTCTGCCGGGGACAAGCCCTGAGCCGACACCCGTTCAGAGTGAAGGCAATAAGCTTCCTCCGGCTTCCGTATACCTGAAGGATCTAGGTGCCGAAGGAGATAAAGGAAGCAGTGTATTGGTGTTTACGTTTGCCAACGCGGATGATTGTGTGCAATTTAATCCGACGGAGATTAGTCTAATGACTTCATCCGATGTGGTGGATAAGAGTTTTAAGGTTGCTGCTAGCAATGGGACTTGCCCGGTTCCGTCAACGGATGGAACGGATGAGGGGAACTCGTCCGAGAATACGAATGCCACTGGCACTACTGCTGAAACGGCAGAAGGCGCAGAGGCTACTAACTCAGAAGCCGATGCTTCGCCGTCTCCAACGCCTTCAGCTGATGCGGGGGACAACACAGTTGTACCATCCGCGACAGCTGTCTCAGAAGGTGTACAACCCTCCTATCAGGTGGAGGTTACCTTGGAGCCGGGTGCGACCATCGTAGAGAAAAGTATGATCAAGGCAGGGAGATTTACATTGATTGTAGATCCCGCTCCAAAGGATACACCGGGAGTTAACTCAAGTGCTGAACCTTCGCCAACTGCAAGTCCAGAAGGAACAGCTGAATAAAGGAGTTTCTGAACAGCAGGACGTATCCGAAAGGTTTAGTTCTGCTGTTCTTTTTTTGTTGCTCATACAAAGCTTTTCTATAGACATGCTGTGTATTAATAGATATGATTATGAAAATAAGGTTATACCGCCCTTCATAGGGGCGGTTTTTATGTTGTGCGCACTTATTTTGTGTAGTACCTATTCCTTTTTAGAAAGAGGTTGAACAATGAAGAAAATATTCTCCTCCAAGTTTTTTGTGCTTGGACTGGCCATTTTCATGGCCATTTCGATTCTAGGAACATCTATTGTTCCGGCAGGAACCATTTTCGCAGAGGCGGATGTTAGCACCGGGCTGGAAGTATCTAGCGATTCAGCTGCTAATGCGGAGCGGATTAATGTTGCGGATGCGACCTATACGGCTGCAGAATTTATTCTGAAGGGTGGCGTGCAGTCAGATTGGCAAGCCATTGGACTAGCTCAAGCAGGATATAAACTGCCAGCGAGTTATAGCCTATCCCTTGAGAAAAAGGTGAAGGATGCAGAGGGCAATTTCTCGAACGTAACGGATTATGCGAGAATTGTACTCGCAGTAAGAGCAATTGGTGCTGATCCTACCAACTTTGCTGGAAGCGGAACAACTCCTGGCTATAATTTAATAGAGAAGATCTATAATCATGACAAAATCAGTGGACAGACACTTAATAATCCAGTATATGCTTTGCTCGCACTGGACTCTGGTAAATATAACATTCCATATAACGCGAAATGGACAGCGGATAAGCTCATTGCTGAGATTCTCTCCAAGCAAAATCAAGATGGCGGCTTTGCCTTAACGACAGGCGCTAGTGAGCCAGATATGACAGCGATAGCTTTGACCGCTCTAGCGGCACATAAGCTTAATCCGGAAGCGTACACAGCAGGGCTACAAGCCGTATCTTGGCTATCTAATGCTCAGGATAGTCATGGAGGTTACGGAGATAGTGCTGAGAGCGCTGCACAAGCTATTCTAGGTCTCACATCCTTCGGTGTAGATCCAAGTGGGTTAGAATATACCAAGAATAAAGTGAATCTGATCGGGAATTTGCTGAGCTACCGTCTCGCTGACGGCAGCTTTACTCATAGCCGTGGTGGAAGCAGCAATATTCTAGCTACAGAGCAGGGGATTCAGGCGCTTGTAGCCTACAATCTACTCCATAAAGGCAGTAACAGCAAGTTATACGATTTTTCTAATTCATCCGTTCAGAATGCCTTAATCTATGCACCTGTTACTCTAGAGGGTCCTAAGAGTACTTTAGCACAGGGATATGGATATGCTAGCAACGTGCTTGGTGCACTAGAGAAGTTGGCTCTTCAGACGAACCTGCCGATCACGAATCCTTCTGGTGCTTATGTCACAGGAATTGGGAACATTCCGGCCGGAAGCTATGGCGGTTATGATGGATGGATGTATGTCGTATCCCGTAACGGTCAATGGATTAATCCTGATGTTGGAATGAGTGATTTTGCGCTTAAAGATTCAGATCAGGTGCTGGTTTATTATGCCGGAGATGATACTAAACTTGTAGATTCGGTAGCGGTGTCTAAACCAAGCCCTAAAGAGGGCGATTCTTTTACTGTAGTAGTGACTAGTAAGACATGGAAATGGGACGCTGTAACGAATACGTCCTCCCCGGTAACTGCCAAAGCTTCTGGCGTTCAGGTCCAAATTGGAAATCGCATCGTAACGACGAATGCTAAAGGTGAGGCATTATTCTCAGGGAATGTTCCAGCAGGTGATTACAAGCTGACTGTAACAGGCTATCGGGAAGGAAAAGCACCGTCGATAGCTAAATATACTCAAGATCTAAAGGTGATTCCTAAGAATGTAACGACTTCACTTACCGTTGAGGGTCCGCAAGGAGTGATCGGTGAGGGGACTTTAAAGGCTTCCAATGCCCTTGAAGCTTTGCAACAATTGGGGTCTTCCAACGATTTTAAAGTAGATATCACGAAATCTTCGTATGGTAATTTTGTATCGGGCATTCATGGAATTACGCAAGGTCTTTATGATGGCTGGTGGAGCTTCGTAGTATGGCGTGGCGGAGAATGGATCTATCCAAGTGTGGGTATGGACGTTTTTGAATTACAGGAATCCGACCGTGTTCTTGTATATTATGCCGGGGAAACCACACAGGTTGTTGATACTGTGGTCGTCTCCTCATCACAACCAAAGCCGGGTGAAGCTTTCACAGTAACTGTCTCTCAGAAAAAATGGGTGTGGAATAAGGATACCTTTACTTCCGATCCAGTGACTTCTCCAGCCGCTGGCGTGCAGGTCTTGATCGGTGATCAGAAGGCCATCACAAATGCTAAGGGTGTAGCTGCTTTTGACCAAGGTCTACCAGCGAATACCTATACGATCATTGTTACCGGATATGCTAAAGATAGTGTGCCAAGTGTGGCGCGTTATACTCAGTCACTAAACATTGCTTCAGACGTTATTGCCCCTGTTAAAGCTACGGCTACCATTTCAGTCGTTGGGGATAACAAGAAGGGTACGATTCTGAACAGTACAACAGTATCGCTAAAAGAAGGTGAAACGGCTTATAGCTTATTGATTAGTCAATTGGGCGATAAGGTAGTATCATCCGGAACCGCTGGAAGTAAATACGTGAAATCTATAAATGGTTTGTCCGAATTTGATGGCGGACCTAGCAGTGGATGGAAGTATAAGACGAATAGAGATGCTGATCCAAGTATCAGCGCGGACAGCTACATTTTAGAGAATGGTGATATATTATATTGGTACTATTCATCGGGTGAATAAGTACGATTGATTTTTCGTTAGGCGGACACTACGATTCGGAGCATTAGCGGATCGAGTGTCCGTTTTTGTTTTCGTTCGTTGCAATATTTGACAACATAAACTTTTTTTCGACATTTTATTCATGTTTTTATTTAAAAATCATCACACTATTCGCCTTTCTTGCCGATAAAAATAGAATGTGAATTAGAATATGTGAAGGCGGAATGCAGATGAAGAATATGAAAGTAAAATTCAAAATTGGGATTCTATTGGTATTCTCAGTAGTCATGTTGAACATTGTGGGGGTAACTGGCTTTATCACCATGGACAAAATGGCTCAAAAAACAACAGAAACGTATAATGAAAACTTATTGCCTGTTTCTTACGTGGGACAAATGCGTACAAACAATCGGGCCATTGAAGCTTTTCTCTTGGAGCGCTTGATGAGCGTTGATGTAAACAAGAACAAACAACTGAAAGAGAACATTGCGGTGAAAGTTCAGGAAAATAGTAATCTTTTGAACAAGTTGAAGACCGTCCAGTACAATGATAGTACGGTAGTGAGTAAAATTAAGGAATATGAGTCCTCCTTAACAGACTACCGTGTACAAAGAGAGAATATTATTCAGGTTGCGGATAGTAAAGGTAGCAAAGAGGCCTTTCAAGTATTCACAGGTGAGTTTAGTAATTCTCGTGAGAAAATGATCAATATGCTTAAAGGAATAAGCGATTCGCTGCTAAAGGGAGCTGGAGATCATAATTCAGAGTCTACGGCTACCGCTAAGAGCATGAAGATTAAAAGTCTAGTATTGATATCGTTCTCATTGATCATTTGTATCGTGCTTAGTGTTGCAATCATTCGACTGATTACGAAACCTCTTAAGGAACTGCAAGGTTTAATGAAGCGGGCGGAAAATGGAGATTTAACCGTCATAGCAACGTATACCGCTAAGGATGAAATCGGCCAAATTAATAGCTCATTTAACAATATGCTGGAGAGCTTACGGAAGATGATGCAAGGCATTGCGGAGAGTGCAGAATTGTTATCAGCCTCATCGCAAGAGATGAGCGCTAGTGCTGAGCAGACCTCGCTGGCTTCGCAAATGATCGCCGAATCTTCAGGAGAGATTGCAGCGGGGTTTGATGAACAGACGGAAAGCATTAATCGTACCTCTCAGTCTATACAAGCTATGACCAACAATATTTCGGCCGTAGAAAGTAGCAGTTTTGAAATGTCCGACCTTATGGGATTCGCTTCCGGTTCAACAGATCGAGGAGTAATCGCCGTAGATAACATCATTGAACAGATGAAGGAAATCGACTCCGGCGTAACTCAGAGCCAAGAGATTATTAGTAACCTTGGGCAGCTGTCTCAGGATATAAATACAATTATTACTACGATTAACGGAATTGCAACACAGACGAACCTGCTGGCGCTTAATGCTTCTATTGAAGCAGCGAGAGCTGGAGAACATGGACGTGGTTTTGCTGTAGTTGCTGGAGAAATTCGGGGTCTTGCAGAAGCGACGCGAAACAGTTCACTGAAAGTAACGGATATTATTACGTATATTCAAAAGCAAACTGAAAAAGCAGTAGAATCAATGGCCTTCGGCTCTGAGCTAGTCTCTATCGGCGTAGTTCAAAGTCAGCTCGTATCTCAAGCTTTTCATGAGATTCAAAGTTCTATTAAAGAAGCTACGCTGCAGACGGAAGAGATTAGAGAGGCGGTTGCGCATGTCTCTTTAGAGTCACAAGGTGTAGCGGCAGCAATGGAACAGGTCAATGCTATATCCGATAAAGGGGCAGTGGGTGTTCAGGACACCAGTGCAGCTAGTCAGCAGCAACTGTCTGCTATGGAGGAAATGTCCGCATCAGCTCAGTATTTGGCGGTGCTGGCGGAAGATCTGCAGAAGACTTTAGCACGATTTAGATTATAACGCGAAATGAAAAAAAAAGGACGTCCCAGAGCCATTTAGGCTTTGGAGACGTCCTTTTGTGTGTTATTGAATGGAGTTAAGCATACCAGCCCCATACGAAGATGAAGAGTGTACCAAAGATCGTAACTAAGCCAACGAATAAGGCATAGGCGATATTGATGTAGAGTTCTTTCTTGGTATCAGCTGATTCTCCAATATGCATGAACAGGAAGAGCTGCAGGGAAGCCTGAATGAGCGCTGTAACAAGCAGGATAGCCATGTTCGCAGTATTAGATAGATCAAGGTAGATTACAGCAAGTGCAGCCACAGAAAGGACAAGAGAGGCTAAGAAACCCATCACATGGCGAATTGGAAACAGTTGCTTCATCATGCTACATCAGTCCTTTCAGATAGACGAAGCTGAAAATAAAGATCCAGACAACGTCCAAGAAATGCCAGTACAGCGAGAAGATAAAGGATTTATTGGCCGTAGCCGGAGTAATACCTTGACGCTTCAACTGGATTAAGATAGCCGCACCCCATAGGAACCCGAACGATACGTGAGCTCCGTGTGTTCCCAGCAGTACAAAGAGACTGGATAGGAAACCACTAGTTTGAAGTGTAGCCCCTTCGTGAACATAAGTGACAAACTCCATGATTTCAATACCAAGGAAGCCGAGACCCATTAGTAGGGTTAGTCCGAAAAAGACCATCATAGCTTTCTGGTAACCATGACGCATAGCATGAACTGCAAGACCGATCGTAAATGAGCTTGACAACAGCAGTAATGTTTCGATCATCACTGGACCAATTTCAAAAAGGTCCGGCCCGCTAGGGCCGCTGGCAAAACGGTCTACCATTACAAAGTAAACAGTGAACAACGTAGCGAACAGTGCAATCTCTGCTCCTAGAAAGACCCAGAAGCCAAAGATTTTATTACTATTCTCTTCTGTTGAGTATTCAAGCGGCTTAGACGCATCTATTTTCATACTGTCTCACCCCGCAATTTCTTTTCAGTAGCAATAACTTCTTCTACAGGGATGTAGAATCCGTGATCCCGATCGAAGGACATAGCCGCTAGAACGATGAGGATGCCTACTCCGGAGATAATTGCTGGAATCCAGAGACTGAATACCAGAGAGAATCCTGCGACGAAGAAGATAACACCCAGAATAAATGGTTTGCCTGTATTGCTAGGCATATGAATCTTAGTAATCTTATCTTCAAAGAGTGGTACTTTGTCCATTTTAGAAGTCCAGAAGGCATCGCGTGTTTTTACAGTTGGAACCACTGCGAAGTTGTAAGCCGGAATCGGGCTCTTGGTTGCCCACTCCAGTGTACGTGCATCCCATGGATCTCCATCGGTATCTCTTGGCTCATAACGTGTACTCCAGTAGATGTTATAGACCAGAATAACGAAACCAATCATTAGACCAACTGCCCCGACAAACGAGAGCATACTTAGCGGTCCAAATCCGGTATCCGCGGAGTAGGTGTATTGACGACGAGTCATACCCATAAGTCCAAGAATAAACAGCGGGAAGAACGCTACGTTAAAGGAAATAATAATCCACCAGAAGGCGTGCTTGCCAAGACGTTCGTTTAGGCGGAAACCGAATACTTTAGGGAACCAGTAATGGAAACCTGCGATAACGGCGAACACGGCACCTGGAATAAGAACGTAGTGGAAATGCGCTACCAGGAACATCGTATTATGGTACTGGTAATCGGCACTGGCCATAGCCAACATGACACCTGTAACCCCACCAATCGTAAAGATCGGAATAAACGCCAGGGTGTATAGCATAGGTGTCGTGAAAGTTATTCGCCCTTTTCGTAAGGTGAATAGCCAGTTGAATATTTTAACACCTGTCGGTACGGCAATAGCCATGGTTGTAATCGAGAAGAAACTGTTAACCATAACGCCTTGACCCATTGTATAGAAATGGTGAGCCCATACTAAGAAGGACAAGAGGGAAATAATCAACATACTAAAGACCATGGATGTATAACCATACAGGTTCTTTTTGGAGAAGGTGGCGATTATTTCGCTATAAATACCGAACGCCGGCAATACAACGATATATACTTCGGGATGTCCCCATACCCAGAATAGGTTGGCCCATAACATATCCATACCGCCGTTGGCCATCGTGAAGAATTGAGAGCCGAACAACCGGTCGAACATCATCAACGCGAGCGCTACCGTAAGCACTGGGAAGGCGAAAACAATAATTACGTTCGTGATTAGTACGGACCAAGTAAACATTGGCATCTTCATCAACTTCATGCCAGGAGCACGCATCTTCAGAATCGTTACAATAAAGTTAACGCCTGTGAGGAGTGTACCGATACCTGATATTTGTAGCGCGAGCGAGTAGTAGTTGTTACCAACCGTTGGGCTGAACTCTATACTTGCTAGTGGGAAGTATGCAGACCAGCCAGCATCCGGTGATCCCCCGATAACAAACGAAATGTTAAGCAGCATTGCTCCGAAGAAGAAGAGCCAGAAGCTGACGGCGTTGAGACGCGGGAAGGCAACGTCTCTGGCACCGATTTGTAGCGGAACGATAACATTCATCAGACCGATAATAAACGGCATGGCCATAAAGAGAATCATAATCAAGCCGTGTGTTGTAAATACCTCGTTGTAATGCTGTGAGTCAAGGAATTTCATATCTGGAGCTGCAGTTTGCAGCTTCATCATCATAGCGTCAACGCCGCCACGGAAAAGCATTAGCAGTGCAGCAAGGATATACATAATCCCAATACGTTTGTGGTCAACGGTAGTTAACCATTCGCGCCATAAATATCCCCATTTTTTAAAATAGGTCAGGCCGACGATAATCCCGATTGTAGCTAGAACAATACTTGCCATAGCCCCGTAAATCAGGGGTTCGCCGTGGACCTTAAATTTATCCCAATCCATTAGGAATCGCTCCTTTCAAGTTGCTCAATTAACATGGACTAATGTCCTTCATGTGTAGTGCTCTGTTCATCCAGTTCTGGATTAGGTTCACTGTTGAATTCCGTCTCGCTGGATGGTGCAGGACTTGGATGAATTTCTTTATTATCTTGGTGCTCCGTAGTTCCATTGTCCATATCCATTTCTTTACCATTATTACTCATATGGTCGCCATGGTCTCCCGGAGGAGGGCTAAAGGATAAGTGAGTGTTGGTGTATGTTTTACGTCCGACATATTCCATTTTCAAAAGATTTTTGAATTCGTCTTCGGTTAATGGACCTGCTGTCTCTTTAACATCTTTTACCCATTCTTGATAGTCCTTATCAGTCATCGCAAGGGCTTCGAACTCCATGTGGGCAAAACCCTTACCATTAAAGTTCGCATTTCTTCCAGTATAAGAACCTACAGTATCCGCTGAAAGATGCAGAGTGGTAAGCATGTCACTCATCGCATATTTTTGTCCTCCCAATTGAGGGATCCAGAGACTTGAGATCGTACCGAAAGAGTATAATCTGAACTCGACAGCGCGGTGAACTGGAATGTTCACGTAGTTTACGGTTTCAATACCTTCCTCAGGATAGCTGAAATGCCATTTCCAGTTGGAGGAGGAAGCATAGATTACAAGCGGTTTCTGATCTTTATAATCCGCTGCAACGTTTTCTACATCTACTGTCGTTTTGACAGTGACCACGGAGAGGAATGCCACGATAATAATCGGGATTGTAATCCAGATGGCCTCCAACCATTTGTTTCCTTCCTCGTGAGGAGGAATATAATCTTCGTTGCTTTTCTTAGCGCGGTACTTCAATAGTACGAAGACATATAAGATGTAGACAACTGCTAGAACGCCGAGCATCACAACAATGGAGAGGATGATCGTGTCAGACAGAGTTCTCGCAGCCGGCCCCTTCGGATTCAGAACAGCGATTGAACTGCATCCTGGCAAGAGTAAAATTAGGCTGAGAAATAAAGCGTATAACGGTCCCTTTTTGTTCATGCTTAAGCTCCTTCCTTCAATACTTCTATTAATTAACCCTCATCATTACCTTCATATATAGTAAGAACTAATGGGAAAGAAAGCAAAAGACTTATTTTTCCATATGAGACATAATAGACCTTAATAATGGCGATCAAGTTAAATATTTGTGATCAATTTGTTACAAGTTCCTAATGATATGATAAAGATCACTGTAGCTGCGCTGTTTAATGGTTATTTATTTCTGTTCAAACTTTGTTCAATAATTTACTAATGTTGCTAATTTGGACACATCTATTTTGTGCAAAAGGATTGGGATTTAAGCGTTTTTTGTTGGTATGACAGGATTTGGCCGGAATCTGTACTTTGGTGAAATTTGTCGAAAATTCTGCAAGTGTTAAAAAGGGTAACAAATTATTCTGTATTAAGTTACAATCTCTCAAATTTCTATCTATTAATCTATGATAATGTTATAGGTAAATATACGAGATGGGAGATTTTTTAAGATGTTTAAAAAGAAAGTGTGGCTATTATTTATAGTATTATTCGTATGTACGGGCTTGGTACGAGAGATAGATACAGTGAATGCTGCGGGTGCAGGATCCCTGAAATTAGGGGTGAACGATAAATTAACCAAAATTGATGCAGTGTCGATAAAGGATACATATTATGTTTCACTGCGTGATTTGTCACTAGAACTGAATCTTAATCTTACCCTTCAGGGTGTTGGTATTCATGTTAAAGGGAACAACGGTTCCATCGAACTGCTGAATGATCACGCAACAGCTCTTCTTCCTAATGGAAAGACTATTCCGCTGAAAACATTCGTGGAAAATGGTAGAACGATGGTTCCTGTGAAGATGACCTCTCATCTTGGATTTTCAATTTCGTTCAAGCCAGCTCAATCTTTATTAAGGGTGTATAATTCCGGAGCTAAATTAGACGATGCTGCATTCGTGAATCAACATAAAAAGGCTTTGCAACAAAATGTAACTACAGGGACGACAGGCACTAAAGGGAAAGTCGTATATCTTAGCTTTGATGATGGCCCATCCGCTACAACCTCTCAACTACTTAATATCTTGGCGAAGTATGATGCGAAGGCAACCTTCTTTATGTTAGGAAATAACATGAACGCACATGCGTCTCAAGTGAAACGCTTAGTGAAGGAAGGGCATGCACCTGCTTTACACGGCATGACACATGTGAAAGATAAATTTTATGCTTCTCCAGCTTCTGCGTTGAAAGAGATGAATGACGATAATGCAATTCTGAAGAAGATTACGGGTCAGAGTACAACGCTGATTCGTACACCTTATGGTAGTAAACCTTATTTAACAAAACCTTTTAGAGATAAGATACTAACTCAAGGGTATCATCTGTGGGATTGGAACGTTGACTCTGAGGATTGGAGATATAAGAATGATAGTAACTCCATCTATAACACGGTTATGAGAGAGGTTCATGGTCTGAAGAAGAGCAGTCCAGTGATTCTAATGCATGATCAAAAGGCTACACTTAAAGTTCTTCCGCGCATCCTAGAGACGCTGAAGAAAGAAGGCTATGCGTTTCACGTTATTACTTCAGATATGGAGCCTAACAATTTCTGGAAGGATAAGCGCTAAATCTGATGTGAAATTAAATTATTTCTATTGATAAGGCGGCAGAATTAATCTGTCGCCTTTTTTTGTTGTCTGAAATCTTTGTAGATTTGACACATATAGGTTCTCTAATCTATCGACGAAGTTAATATGTCATGTTATCATGATACTCTGATAACGTATTAGCGAACTAAAGCACACGGCGATGTGTCAACGATGGGGGATAAAAGAGATGAAGAAAAATGCACTTTTAGTTTTATTTTTGATCATGGTCGTTGCAGCTTTATCAGGCTGCTCGTCTTCTGGGAGTAAGGATGGAAAGCTGGTAATTGGGATTGATGATAAGTTCGCTCCGATGGGCTTTAGAGATGAGAACAACGAAATTGTTGGGTTTGATATCGACTATGCTAGAGCTGCAGCTGAGAAAATGGGCGAAGAAATCACTTTTCAGCCTATTGACTGGTCAGCTAAGGAGTCGGAACTGAATAGTGGCCGGATTGATATGATTTGGAATGGTTATACGATCACAGATGAACGTAAGGAAAAGGTATTATTCACTAAGCCTTATCTTGAGAATAGCCAGGTAGTAGTCGTATTAGCGGATTCCTCTATTTCGGAGCTTAAGGATTTGGATGGTAAAGAGGTAGGGCTTCAAAGTCTTTCCTCTGCTGCCGATGCTTTAAATGCTAATCCGATTAAAGACCAAATTGCTAATCTATCGGAATTTCCGGATAATGTGCTAGCGCTCACAGATTTGAAGACTAAGCGTCTGGACGGTGTAGTCATTGATGAAGTGGTGGCTAGATATTATATGTCAAAAGAGCCTAATACCTTTAAGCTGCTAGATGAATCGCTTGCTCCTGAGCAGTATGGTATTGGAATTAAGAAAGGCAATGAGGCACTGCTGGAAGAACTTCAAAAGGCTTTGGATGAAATGAACAACGACGGAACGGCTGAGAAGATCTCTACGAAGTGGTTTGGTGAGAATAAGGTATTGAAATAGAAGGTCAATATAGAGAGATTATTGGAGAAATGAAAATGGATTATATTATACAAATTTCCGGGCCGATGTTAGAAGGCGCACGTACAACTGTTTTATTGTTCCTTATTGTTATTTTGGTGTCGATTCCGCTCGGCTTCCTTGTCACTTTGATGGCGAAGAGTGTGATCAAACCCTTGGCATGGATTGCTCATACTTACATCTATGTCATGCGGGGAACACCACTTTTACTGCAATTGCTATTTTTTTGTTTTGGATTGCCGCAGATTCCGGTGATTGGACAATATCTGGTCATGGACCGCTTCGTTGCGGCGAGTCTTGGGTTTATTCTTAACTATGGGGCATATTTCGCAGAGATCTTTCGTGGTGGCATGCTCTCCATTGATAAAGGGCAGCATGAAGCGGCCAAAGTACTCGGACTGAGTAAATGGCAAACGCTGCGCAAAGTAATTCTAGCTCAAATGTTCAGGGTTGCTTTGCCGGCTGTGGCTAATGAATCGATTTCCTTGGTCAAAGATACGGCTCTACTATATGCCGTTGCTGTGCCTGAGCTACTGAACTATGCCAAAACAGCAGTAAATCGAGACTTTACTGTAACCCCTTTTGTAGTGGCGGGAGTGATTTACTTACTGATGACGCTGGTGCTCACTTTATTCTTCAAAGCACTGGAGAAACGTTTCAAATTCGAGTAGAGGGACTGTCTGAATATGAGTAGCATGATAGAAGTGAATGATTTAGAGAAATCCTTCGGCAATTTGGATGTGTTGAAGAAGGTTAGTTTCAATATCGCGGCAGGTGAAGCCGTCGCTGTTATCGGGCCTTCCGGTTCAGGTAAGAGTACGATGCTGCGTAGTCTAGTACATCTGGAGGAAGTTACAGGCGGAAGCATCGTTATCCAAGGCAAGCCGCTCGTAGAGAATGGAAAATACGTTAGTGGAGCAAGTATTCGTGAGATCACGTCGTCCATGGGCATGGTGTTTCAACACTTTAACCTATTTCCACACCTAACGGTGCGAGGCAATCTAGAGCTAGCTCCAAGGATGTTGAAACGGGAGAGCGTGAAGGAGATAACGGCTAGAAGCAGAGACTTGCTCTCTAAAGTAGGTCTTGCTGAAAAAGCGGATGTGTATCCTGCAAAGCTGTCAGGTGGACAGAAGCAGCGGGTTGCCATCGCGAGGGCGTTAATGCTGAATCCGGATATTTTATTGTTCGATGAACCCACTTCCGCGCTTGATCCTGAACTCACTGGCGAAGTACTACGTGTCATCCGTCAACTTGCCGAGGAGAATATGACAATGATTGTTGTCACTCATGAAATGAACTTTGCTCGTGATGTTGCCGATCGTGTGATTTTCATGGACAACGGTGAGATCACAGAGTCTGGAACACCATCGCAGATTTTTGATCATCCACAGCAGGAACGAACTCGGGTTTTTCTGAGTAAAGAGTCGAGATTGTAAATATTTTAGGCTAATAAAGTGTCTATTAATGAGAACAAGTCCCCACAGTGTTTTATAGCTGGGGGATTTTTTGCGTTGACATAAAGATTAAACTGTATTAATAATAGTAGTGCAGATAATACACATCATTATGGATATAGTGCAAAATAGTGGAAGGAGACAGGTTATGTTCGAATTGGATGTTCGTAGTCGCAAACCGATTTATGAACAGCTGACCGATAAGGTCAAGGAAATGATTCTGCATGGTATTTTGCAGACAGATGAACAACTACCTTCGGTAAGGACGTTATCCCAACAGCTAACCGTGAATCCCAATACGATTCAGAAGGCTTATCGTGAATTAGAACGTGAAGGGTATATCTATTCATTGCAGGGGAAAGGCAGCTTTGTAGCTCCGATGAAAAAAGAACAAAATGAGACCAAAAAAGCTGAGGTCCGAGATGCGTTGCTCAGACTGATGGCGGAAGCGGTATACCTTGGATTCACCGCAGCTGAGATTAGTTCATTGTATAAGCAAGTGGAGAAGCAGAGAGAAGGAGGGAAGAGTGATGATTGAGATTCGAGGAGTCATCAAGTTATTTCAAGGAGAGAAGGCAGTCGACGATATCTCTTTAACGGTACATAAAGGAACAATTTATGGGCTGCTCGGGTCCAATGGCGCGGGTAAAACTACGTTACTGAAGACCTTGGCAGGCATTTACTCTCCAGATAAGGGGACCGTAAAGGTGGATGGTGAAGTGGTATTCGAACACCCGAAGACCAAGCAACGGGTTATTTTTATGCCGGATTCTCCGTACTTTTTCCCGCAATCTACAATGCTACAAATGGCAGCCTTCTATCGCTCGATCTATCCGAGCTGGAATCAGAAGCGTTTTGAAGATTTAGGAACCGTGTTTCAACTCGACAAGAAGCGTAAGCTTAGTCGTTTCTCCAAAGGGATGCAGCGACAAGCGTCATTCTGGTTATGTTTGAGCTGTATGCCGGATGTGCTTATTATGGATGAGCCGATTGACGGGTTAGATCCGGTAATGCGACGCCAGATCAAAAACCTGCTATTTCAGGAGGTTGCTGAACGCGAGCTGACGGTAATCATCTCTTCACATAATCTTCGTGAGATCGAGGATTTATGTGATCATGTCGGGATTATGCATGGTGGGAAGATGCTGATTGAGAAGGATCTGGATGATCTGAAGGCGGATACACATAAGATTCAAGTGGCGTTCCAAGATGAACGGCATGAAATTCCGTTAGCAGCGAAGCTGCAAATTCTGCATCAAGAGCGCCGGGGAAGCGTGAACCTGTATATAGTAAAAGGGGATCGTGAGCGAATCAAAGCGGCTTTTCAAGTGTACGAGCCATACGTATTCGATTTGCTTCCATTGACATTAGAAGAGATCTTTATTTATGAGATGGGGGATGTCGGATATGACGCGCAGCCATTACTACTTTAATAGCAGTATTTTTCGCCAGAACTTCCGCCAGCATGGCTGGATAGGGATTATATATGCACTTGGCTTATTGTTCGCACTTCCATTGCAACTCTTCATGAGCAACAATCCGAACGCAAAGCCGCAGGAAATTGATCATTTATTTCTTATAACTGGTAGTGTGCAATCCTTGTTTATCATTACGATCCCTGTTGCCGCAGGACTATTCTTATTCCGATACCTTCAGGCGAAATCACCCGCAGATCTTTGGCATAGCCTGCCTTTACGCAGAGAGCATTTATTTACAGCTCATCTGACAAGTGGACTTACCTTACTGTTGGTGCCGGTTTGGTTAACTGCTGGGGTGGTTGCGGTAGTTAAGCCATGGAGTGGGAGTTTTTATATTTTTCAAGGCGCTGATATTTGGCACTGGTGTATCACGGTTAGTATTCTGACTTTGTTCCTCTTCTGCTTTAGTATTTTTGTGGGGATATGTACAGGTCAATCTATTCTACAGGGGATTATTGTTTATATTTTGCTTATTCTTCCTGTTGTACTGATCTCATTAATCAATAGCCATTTAGTCATGTATCTTTATGGTTATGCAAATGCAAATGTAAACTTACGTGATTCTAGTTTGCAGATATGGTCTCCGTTTGTTCATATTGTATATTATTTTACCGGCAAACCATTTACCAATACAGAATTGTGGATTTATGGAGTATTGTCACTTTTATTTATTGGATTGTCCTACCTGTTATACCGTAAACGTAATACGGAAAAAGCGGGTCAGGCTATTGCTTTTGGATATTTCAATCCACTTTTTAAAGCAGGGGTTATGTTATGCTCCATGCTTATTGCCGGGAATTATTTTGCACAAATGAAACAACAGCAAATGGGCTGGGTGATTAGTGGATATGCCATCGGAGCCATCATTGGTTATGTTGCTGCGGAAATGATTATTCGGAAAACCTGGCAGATTATGACGCGTAAAGTGTTAGCCGAGTTTGCAGTTTATGCAGTAATGTTGGGATTACTTCTGTATATCCCGGTATCAAGTGTTACTGGGTATGAAGCTAGAGTACCTTCCGGTGATAAGATTAGTGGTGTGTATATGGGATCTAACTACCGGTTGTATACCCCGACGGATGATTTGTACACTACACCCTATATGGGACAGAATCCTTTTTCGGATGATAAAGATTATATAGAGGCGGTCCGTAAACTTCACCAAGCAGTAATTATAGGACGTCCAGAACATACCTCACAACAATACGTTTATGAATATTTTACTCTCGCCTATCAATTGGAGAACGGCGATAAGCTAGTGAGGGAATACTGGATTCCTAACAAGGGGTTCGAAGCAGAACTCAAGGCGGTTAAGGATACCGAAGCTTACAAGAATGAAAAGTATAATTTAGCTCTCTTAGACAAAGACCTGGATTATATGTGGGTTACTAACAGGAATAAAAAAGTAGCCATCTCTGATCCCGGGGAAATTTCAGAGCTAAAGGAGATTATCAAACGTGAGATTTTGAATATGTCCTACGAAGTGCAGATAGATAAGGACGGAAAACCTGAGGTGGCTAATATCCAAGTAGAGGTAAAGGTAAAAGAGAACAGATATCAAGTTTCTACAGATTATGGTTATTATTATCCGTGGAAGTCTTCTTTCCATGAGTTAGATAAATGGATGGTCGAAAAAGGGTATGCTGATAAAGTACGAACAGCCGCTGAAGATATACAATCGGCAGAGATTGTAAAAGACGACTTTATGGATAAGCAAACACCTAAGAATCCTACGAGTCCTGAACAAAGATTAGTGCTTGCACGTGAAAAGAATCGTACAGTTGTTACGAAGGATAAGGCACTATTAACGGATATTTTGGATCATCGTTTCAATTATGAAGTTGAAAATGGGAACTATATTGTGAAATTGCTTTATAAGGAGGGGTATAGCGATTTCGTAATGTTAAAAGAATCGGATATGACGCCTGAATTGAAGGTATTACTGAAATAAGGTAAGAATAAGGAGAGTAGAAGATTACAGAAAAAGACTACTGGTTGACAGAAACTGGATAGTTGGATTATGCTTTTGGAGATATGTTAAGGATGAAATGGAACTGAGTAAATATAATTTGACTAGGGGGTAAGGACAGATGAATAACAATATGAATAATCAGCTATCGTATAATGTGTATCCATATTTGCGTCCATCTGTTATCTTGGCTTACAGGTCAGCCTCAGAACCAGTATATGCGTTTCCGGTGAAATTACATCGCTGTATTAACCGGTAAGGAGTTCTGTATTTAGGTGAAGCCCGGCCATGGACGATGGAGTCCATGGTCTTTTTTTGCATATTTAGAGGTTAAAAGGGAGGAAATGAGATGGTAGAAATACATCAATCGATCATTCAGCAGCTGCGAGCAATTGAATCTGAAGAACATGTCCGCATCTTGTATGCGTGTGAATCAGGCAGTAGGGCTTGGGGATTTCCATCCAAGGATAGTGATTATGATGTTAGATTCCTATACATACGGCGACCTGAGGCGTACTTATCCATTTTTGAGCAGAGGGATGTAATAGAGCGGCCGATCAGTGACATGCTTGATATTAACGGTTGGGACTTGAAGAAGGGGCTTAATCTATTTCGGAAATCTAATCCGCCTCTGCTGGAATGGCTAGAATCACCGATTCGCTATGAAGAAAAATACGCTGTAGCGCAAAGCCTCCGCGGACTCACGCCACAAAGCTTTTCGCCAAAATCATTCATTTACCATTATTTGAACATGGCGCGGGGAAATTACCGGGATTATCTGCAAGGCAGCGAGGTCAAAATTAAGAAATATTTTTATGTGTTAAGACCACTCTTAGCATGCGCTTGGATTGAAAAATATAACGAAGTGCCACCGCTCGATTTTAACGTGCTTGTGCAGGATTTGATTCCACAAAGTTCAGAATTACAGGAAACTGTGCAGAACCTGTTATCTCGTAAAATGTCCGGTGTTGAACTAAATCTAGAGCCGCGCTTGGCTGTGATCAATATGTACATGGAGGATCGAATTGCTCATTACGAGAAGATTGCTTCTGCTTTTGAACAGAGTGTTGGTGTTATGGATGAAGCGTTAGATGTCTTGTTCCGATCAGCACTAATAGAGGTCTGGGGAGAAACGGGGCAGTGGAGCTGGTAAATCTGCAGTTCAATAATGGTTAAGGAGAGATGAAGATTATGCATTTAATTATCAAGGCAACGGGTTCAGGGGCGGGGATGTTGTCCCATCTACTGGCCAAAAACCCGCATAATTTATATGACAGGAGCGACAAAGAAGCTAGAGTGCGCATTGTATTCACTGCAGCTTCCGACGAAGAGACAGAGGCCGTTATCTATGTTACTCCAGATCCAATTGCTCTGGTCAAAGGAAGTGCTGCTCATAATGACATCACACAATATATTAATGATCGGGAGTTTGTTACGAGCAGCCGGTTCTGCTCCTATATCCGTCCAGCGCTAGGTACAGCACTTAACGGAAAGCCTAAGGAAGCAATTCTACCTTGGGTAGATCACAAATTTCAATTGGAGCTGTCCTTTGGACCGGTAGCATCGAACCTGCCTGATCACACGATTGAGGAACTGTTTCAAGCGCTTGGTTACGAGCTTGAGCTTGAAAGAGGAGATGCAGTGTATTCTTTTGTTTTAAAGAGCCGCAGTTCAGCTCGATATATTAGACTGCGCGGAAAACAGACGCTGCAAATGGCCCTTCGTCAATTGTTCATTCTGATTCCGGCACTGGATGATGATAAGCATTATTTTATTAGTGATGATGAGATCGAAAAAATTAAGCGGTACGGAGAGGGCTGGCTGGATAGTCATCCGTTACGTGGGTTAATTCTCAAGCGATCACTACGATTTGCTAATCTTATTAAGCAATTTGATGCTGAGGAATCCGCCAATTCTCCTGAAGAAGTAGCTATAACTCCTGCCGAGGTTTTAGCTGAGCCTAGAGTTAGATTAAACGATCTGCGTTATGCGGCGATTGCGGAAACGGTAGAAGGATTGGCTTTCAGGAGTAGCATTGTTGATTTTGGTTCCGGTGAAGGGAAACTTTCTGCAAGACTTGGGAGTGTTCCGGGTGTTAAGCAGATATGGGCGGTTGAACCTTCCGCAAACTCACAGCTGCGGGCAATGGATCGTTTCTCGAAGCTTCAAGATAGGGTGGGAGTTATAGTTCCAACACCAGTTACAGGTTCTTTGTTCTACTTTGATGAATCGCTGCGAAACAAGGATATTATGATTCTATGTGAGGTTATTGAGCATATCGACGAGTATAGGTTGGCTCGAGTGATGGAGACCATTCTTGCGGAATATTGTCCTAAGGTATTAATTCTAACTACACCGAACAAGGAGTATAACGAGGTGTATGAGATGGATTCGGAAGAAATGCGGCATAGTGATCACCGATTTGAATGGGGACGAGCAGAGTTCTCCGAGTGGTGTATGCGCTGGACGAGCTCCTTTGATTATTCGGTTGATATTAAAGGGATTGGCGAAATTTCTGACACTTTTGGATACCCGACACAGATGGCGATATTTAGTAGGGAGGATGCGTTGTAATGACTATAGAAGAGCAAAAAGAAAAGCAGCGAACCGTTCCTTTTCCGCATGCAGGAATTATTGTATTGGTCGGTCCCTCCAATAGTGGAAAGACCACTTTGCTGCGTAGATTAGTGGATGAAGGAACACTGCTACAGACTGAAATCGTCTCATCGGATGATTACCGTACCATGCTTGGCGACACTGATTTTATGGATTGGAAGAATCGTCCCCGCGAGGAAGCGGATATTATTTTTAATGATTATCAGTTGCTCTCGAGTTTAGCATTTGAAGCAATGAATTCAGTGATTGCCGTGCGCTGTCGACTAGGAAAGCTGACGGTGGTAGATGCTACACATCTGCAAGCGGAATATCGTAAGCAATATTTAGAATTAGCAGATAAGTATAATGTTCCATGTATGGCTTGGGTGCTCGATGTTCCAGAGGAAACGCTGCTGCAGCGGGATATTCAGCGTGAGCATCCACGCGGCCGCCAGCGGGTCAAACAACAATACGGACAGTTTAAGCGTTCGCTGCGGAGTGTTAAGGATGAGGGTTTCGCTTCGACTTATTTTTTAAATAATTCTGAAGAAGTGCTTTTTGAGCGTAAGCAGAACCCGCTTTGGGTTGAAATCGGCTCAGGGCTTGATATTATCGGTGACATTCATGGTTGTTATGAAGAGATGATTGAGCTGCTCGAAAGATTGGAATATAAGGAAGACGAGCAAGGGTTGTACAAACACCCCGAGGGTAGGCAGTTAATTTCTGTGGGGGATGTGATGAGCCGGGGCCCGGAATCGCTGAAGACAATGAGGTTTTGGAAAAAGCATGTAGATGCTGGAATCGCCCGTATGATCGACAGTAACCATGGCTGGAAAATCGCCCGCTATCTAGCTGGCCGCAAAGTTACATTAAATCACGGGGACGAGAATATCGCCGCTGAGCTGGAGTTATTTGCGCTAGAAGCAGGCGAAGAGGAAGCGAAAAGGCTTAGGGATGAACTTAAACAGTTTCTGTTGTCCGCGCCTAGTCACTTGTTGTTTGGTCATAATGGCGTGCGACGGGTGGTAGTTACCCATGCAGGAATTCGCGATGAATATATCGGCAAACAGTCCAAGCGGATTCAGGATTTCTGCCGATACGGGGACACTGATGGTATGGACGGCAAGGGTGCTCCTGTCAGGAAAGAATGGTATGTCGAACACGAATCTGGAGAGATCATCGTTTGGGGGCATGATCCTAGACCGTCCCCTACAGTGGTGAAAAATACAGTGAACATCGACCAAGGTGCTGTTTTTGGTGGCTCATTAACTGCGTACCGTTATCCTGAACAAAAATTTGTTAGTGTTAAAGCGAAGCGCGATTATGCAGGTGACCCAGATAGTCCGTTAATTCGTTGGGAGCGGGGGCGGTTCTCACCACCTAACCTGCGTAAATTCGTGGAGGGCTACTCAGTTCAAACTGACCTTTATGGTGAGTTAACTGTGCGCAGAGAGTTCGTTAAAGCAGCGATAGATACGGTCTCGCACTTTACGGTTCCACTAGAGGAACTGGTGTATATTCCGCCGACCATGAGTCCGCCACCTTCAGTGTCTATAGATAAGAACTATCTGGAGCATCCGCGTGAAGCTTTTGCTTATTTCCGCGCACAAGGTGTTAAGACAATGATTGCGGAGAAAAAACATATGGGCAGCCGGGCCATCCTATTGTTATTCCGGGATGAAGAGGCGGCATTATCGTATGTGGGTAGACCGACGTTAGGTACGATTTATACACGTACAGGCCGAGCTTTTTTTGACAGGGATACTGAATCTGAAGTGTTACGTAGGCTGAACGCGGATCTCGTACGGGCGAATTATTTTGCGAAAAATAACACGGATTTGCTGCTCCTAGATGCGGAGATCGTACCGTGGAACTTGAAAGCACGTGAGCTAATTTCCTCACAGTATGCCCATGTAGCTGAAGCTGCTTTGCTGGATCGGGAGCATCTTTTGGAGAAGCTGCATGAGGCTGAAAGATTAGGGCGAGATGTTGCCTCGTGGATAATGGAAATGGAGGAGAAGCTTCAGAATGCTCATCTTTTTAAGGAAGCCTTCCAAAAGTATTGCTGGGATGTCAGTGGATTAGAGGGGATAAAGATTGCCCCCTTCCACACTCTTGCGCATAGCGGACAGACTTTCTTTGAACACAGTCATCTTTGGCATATGGAGCATAATCGTGAATTAGCTGAGTTATCACCTTTTTTTATGGAGACTGAATACCGTACAGTTTGTAATGAAGCTGACGAGGAACAGGTGATCCGCTGGTGGGAAGAGATGACGGAGGACGGGCATGAAGGGATTGTCATCAAGCCGGAAACCTTTATAACACGTAATGGAGGTAAACTGGTTCAACCCGCACTTAAGGTGAGAGGACGTAAATATCTGCATATTATCTATGGGATAGATTATTTACATCCGGACAATCTTGTACGCCTCAAGCAGCGCAAAACAAGCAAAAAAGAGCGCCATGCTTTGATGGAATGTGCACTAAGCCGGGAATCGGTGGAACGCTTTATTCGTAAAGAGCCGATAGAACGAGTGCACGAATGTGTGCTTGCCGCGTTGTCGCTGGAGTCTGATCCGGTTGATCCTCGGCTGTAGAATAATAGAAATGAGTAGTGAATTGAGGTTGCGAGAAGCAGCGATTTGAAATCGAAGGAGACCGAATCAAAGCCCGGTACGGGCATAGTCATACCAGAATCGCTTATGAGCCGGGTAATCCACCACCTTCGCTATATCACGGAACCCATCCTGGTGTGCTTTCTGCTATTTTGGAAGAGGGACTCCAATCAATGGGACGCCAATATGTTCATTTGTCTGAAGGGACTCATTTTGCCAGTCTGGCCGGAAGTCGGAGAGGGAAATTGATACTGCTGACTGTTGATACGATTAGCGCTGGTCAAATGGGTGTAACCTTTTATTATGCGGGTAATGAGGTATGGTTGGCGGATCCTATTCCACCTTCCTGTCTTAATGTGTATAACCCATAAATTACCACTAGATCGTCGTTTGGTTAGGAGGCAGAATCACATGGATGGAATCTCAGATCACCTAGATCACGGATTACAGATTGTATTTATTGGTTTTAACCCGAGTATTCGTTCTGGTGAGGTAGGGCACCACTACGCGAATCCGCGAAATAATTTCTGGAGAATCCTACAACAGTCGGGACTTACTCCTCGCTTGTATGATGCTTCTGAAGACGGAGAGCTACTTAAGCTGGGATACGGATTTACGAATATTGTGGCTCGACCTACACGAGGTATCGATGATATTACCCGTGAGGAATATAATGAGGGCCGCGAATTGCTTCGCTCCAAGCTGGAGTTATATCGTCCACAGGTCGCCTGCTTCGTAGGAAAAGGTGTATATACAGAGTTTAGTCGTAGAACGAAAGCTAACTGGGGATTCCAAGGGGATGTACCTCCGAAGGTAGATGGTGTGCGTGAATTTGTAGCTCCCTCATCCAGTGGATTAGTGAGGATGCCAATGGAGGAGATCGTCGGGATTTACCGTAGGTTAGCTGAGTTTACGCAAGAAAGCGACAGATGAGATGATATGTTTGGATGCTTAGCATCAAACAAGAAACGAGCAAGTCTCCGTATTGGAAACTTGCTCGTTTTTATTACTTCAATGGACTAGTCGATGAGATTGCTCTTGTACGGCACTAATTCGCAAATAATACATCAAGTCTCGATCAGCAATAGAATGATAGAGGATAAGGATAGACAAACGCTGATCAAGCATAACACGGCAACGACTTGCTTTTGGCTCAGACCTGCACGGAGCAGGCGGTAATGAGCCTGGGTAGCGTCGGCCTGATAAATGGACTTGCCTTGAATGAAGCGTTTGACGACGACAAAAATATTGTCGAAGATCGGAACGCCAAGCGCCAGAATCGGGATGAACAGCGACAGTGCTGTGGCTTGCTTAAACGCGCCGTCGAGTGCTATTACCGCAAGAATGAAGCCGAGAAAGGTTGCCCCGGCGTCGCCCATGAAGATCTTGGCAGGCGGTTTGTTATAGCGTAGATAAGCAATGGTGACACCGACGAGCGCAATCGCCATAATCGCAGAAGAGGATTGCCCCTTAGTTAATGCGACAATAAATAGTGTTATGGCTGAAATAGCAGTTAAGGCGCCAGCCAAACCATCCATACCATCCGAGAAGTTAATGACAGTTGTTACACCGAAGATCCAGATAATCGTCAATAGAAACTGTAATACAACGGGAAGAACGATATAATCCCCAGAGAAGGGGTTGTAGAATCCGGTAAATGCATTACCTGAAAGATAAACAAGAACAGCTGCACTAACCTGAACAATCATTTTAGGTAGCGCTGGGAAGTCTTTGCCCTTTGTTTTGTACCAGTCATCTATGGTGCCTATGGTCAGCAGCAGTACACCCCCTGCAAACAGTGCGACTGTCTCCATGGAGAATTCACGGGCAAATACCAGATAAGTTATGAAGAATCCGATGAATATAGCGTAACTGGCCGTAAGCGGTATGGGTTCTCTATGAATTTTACGCTCAACATCTTGACGAGGCTTGTCCACAAAATCAAGTCGGAAAGCTAGTCTGCCGAGCGGCGGAATTAGAAAGTATACGATAGAAAAAGACATTAGAAAGGATAAAACGTATAATATGACGCTCACCACCGTTTTCTTTTTAAAATAACACAGTTCGCTTAAAACTACCTTAAAAAAGTAAATTTTTGTCGTCTGACTGATAAGTTGACTTGATTGTATCACTGTAGTACCTTTTTGAGAAAAGAGTTTTGGGGGATATTATGAAATACGACGTTATTTTATTTGATGCCGACGATACACTGTTTGATTACGGAATGGCAGAAAGTCACGCGCTATCTAACGCATTTCTACACTTTGGGATGCCCACAGGTGCAGAGGATTATGCTGCCAGTTATCAGGAGATAAATCATGCACTGTGGCGGGATTTGGAGCAAGGGAAGGTTAGTTCAGCGGCATTACGTGTGGAACGGTTTAATCGGTTATTTACTGCGAATGCGCTGGAGCTAGATCCTAATGCATTTAGTGAAACGTATCTACGTTTCTTAGGCGAAGGAACCTTTCTGATTCAGGGAGCGATTGAGTTGTGCGGGGAGCTTGCGGGCTGCCGACTGGCCATCATTACGAACGGAATTAAGGAAGTGCAGACTTCCAGAATCCAAGGATCACCGCTTAGAGAAACATTTGAGCAGATCATTATTTCAGAGGAGGCCGGTTGTCAGAAGCCGGAGACAGGGATTTTTGATTATGCTTTTGCCAAATTGGGGATTTCGGATAAGGAAAGAGTACTGATTGTAGGTGACTCCTTAACCTCTGATATTCAAGGCGGAATCAATTATGGGATCGATACCTGTTGGTTCAACCCGCTTGGTAAGGAGAACACGTCGGGTGTTCAACCGAAATATGAAATTCGAAGCCTATCCGAGCTATTAGACATTGTAGGGGAAGACAGCTAATCTTTAATATATAAAATAAGGTGTGAGCGCATAAGCGACTCACACCTTTTATTATATGAACTGAAGAATAATCTTACTGACGAGTATCCAGCGGTTTAAGATAAGCTTCGATTTGCTCACGCTTTGATTCCAGAAAAGGTGGCAAGGCAAGGGATTCGCCTAGACTTTCCATCGGTTCATCAGTAGCAAATCCGGGTCCGTCAGTAGCCAGTTCAAAAAGAATACCGTTAGGCTCACGGAAATAAAGGGAGCGGAAGTAGAAACGATCCACGAATCCGGAGTTAGGAAGCTGAGCTGTGCGAATATGCTCGATCCACTGCTTTAATTCCTCCTCGTTATTCACGCGGAATGCGACATGGTGCACACCACCTCGTCCCAAATGCTCCTGATCTAGATCATTACGTTCCTCCAGATGAACCTCAGCGCCCGATCCACCTTCTCCAGTCTCGAATACAATCACATCTGGCCGGCCCGTTACCGTTGAAGGATAAGTGCCTTTGCGGCGGAAGCCAAGCAATTGCTCCAGTACTACCGCTGTATGCTCTGCACTTTCAACAGTAAGATGTCGGGACCTAGACCAACAATTCCATACTCAGCGGGTACCGGGCTTTTAGCCCAAGGGATGCCGCCGGCAACACCAATATCATTTTCGTCGGATACTAGAATGAAACGTTGCCCTTCGTGATCGCGGAAGGCTAAAGTCTGGCGACCACCGAGTGTTTGAATCGTTCCATGCTCTACGTTAAGCTCAGTGAAGCGCTGCTCCCAATAGGTAAGTGCGTTATCGTTCGGTACTCGTAGTGAAAGGGCTGAAATACTGTTATTCCCTTCACGATTGCGTCCGGCCATTGGGAGTTCGAAGAAAGTTAATTCGGTTCCGGGATTGCCCTTCTCATCCCCATAGAATAAATGATACACTGAAATATCATCCTGATTTACTGTTTTTTTAATGAGGCGCAGTCCTAGTACTTCTGTGTAGAACTTGAAGTTCTCTTGTGCCTTGCCTGTAATAGCTGATACATGGTGAAGTCCTTTTAATGTTAAACTCATGGTAATTACCTCCGTGTAATGCTTATTGTGAGCGAGTTGTATTATTAATGATGGGAATTTAGTGAGTATTATTAAGTTGCTATAATTTTAATAGTGAATTGCGGTTTTTGCAAGTAGAGATTTAGGTTTCGCAAAATCTAATCCATACATAAGGAGAGCGTACAATGCACACAACGACTAGCTTGATGAAACAATTGCAGGAACTTAAGCTTGATCCACACGGAACCATTCTGGTCCACTCCTCATTAAAAAGCATTGGGGAAGTAGATGGAGGCGCGAACACGGTGCTGGATGTGCTCAGTGAATATATGAAGGACGGGCTGCTTGTTTTGCCAACTCATACATGGGCATATATTAATGCAGATAATCCGCGGTTCTCTGTTCAAGATTCCCCATCTTGTGTAGGTATATTACCGGAGTTGTTCCGTAAACGTCCAGGCGTTGTTCGCTCTTGGCATCCGACGCATTCTGTAGCGGCTTTAGGTGCAGATGCTGAGGAATTCACTATGGGGGATGAACGCTGGGATACGCCGTGCGCCCGTGGTTCAGCGTGGGGCAAGCTGTTTGATCGGAAGGCGGAAATTGTACTGCTGGGTGTCGATCTTCGGCGGAATACGTTCATTCACGGGATCGAAGAGTGGGTGGATATTCCGGGTAGAATGACAGATAGTCATGAAGAGCTGTATACGATAACACCAGATGGTGATGGAATTATGGTACCTTCGCGCAGACACTGTGGTCTCTCGTGGTCAGAGCATTTTTGGAAAGTGGAACGTGAGCTTGAAGAAGGCGGTGCAATGCGTAAGGGGAATTTCGGAGATGCGCTGGTTAGGGTGTGTGGGGCGCTAGAAACGACGAATATTCTAAGTCAGATGT
The DNA here is from genome assembly GCF_001012825.1 of Paenibacillus etheri. Lineage (GTDB taxonomy): Bacteria > Bacillota > Bacilli > Paenibacillales > Paenibacillaceae > Paenibacillus_AQ > Paenibacillus_AQ etheri. The sequence continues at coordinate 42,466 of NZ_LCZJ02000030.1, read as the reverse complement.
TGAAGGTAAATCCGGATCTTTTCTCGGATAATGAGCCACTGCATGGTGAGGCCAAACCAGATCCGCTTCCAAAGACTAGGCGTGAACAACCTTAGAATAGGCTAATAGGATTGCGATAAAACATTTTTCAAACTGCACAATCTGGAAGCCGCTATCAATGTATGGTATATTAATCTCACTAAAACATAGTAAGGAGATTGGAAATGGAAAAAACTTTGGTTTTTGGACACAAAAATCCGGATACGGATACCATTTGTTCTGCAATTGCTTATGCTGCACTCAAAAAGGAATTGGGCTGGGATGCTGAGGCCGTTCGTCTGGGTGACGTTAGTGGTGAAACGCAATTTGCGCTTGACCATTTCGAAGTAGCCGCTCCTCGTCTGGTAGAGAACGTGGCTGGTGAAGCAAATCAGGTTATTCTTGTTGACCATAATGAACGTCAACAAAGCGCAAATGACATTGATCAAGTGCGTGTGATTGAAGTTATCGACCATCACCGGATCGCAAACTTTGAGACCGCACATCCGTTATACTATCGTGCTGAGCCAGTTGGCTGTACAGCTACTATTCTTAACAAGTTGTATAAAGAAAACGGCGTTGCTATCCCTAAAGAAATCGCCGGATTGATGCTGTCTGCGATCATTTCTGATTCCTTGCTGTTTAAATCACCAACTTGCACAGCAGAAGATGTAGCTGCTGCACGCGAGCTTGCTGAAATCGCTGGTGTAGATGCAGAAAGCTACGGTCTCGACATGCTGAAAGCTGGCGCTGATCTTAGCGACAAGAGTATCGCTCAACTGATCTCCTTGGATGCTAAGGAATTCAAAATGGGTGCATACAAAGTCGAAATCGCTCAAGTAAATGCAGTGGATGTTAATGATGTTCTCTCCAAACAAGCTGAACTGGAAACAGCACTTACTGCCATTATAAATGAAAAAGAATTGGATCTGTTCCTGTTCGTAGTTACAGATATCCTCAATAACGATTCTGTTGGTCTGGCTTTGGGCCGTGTTGCAGGTGCAGTAGAATTGGCGTACAACGTGAAGCTTGATGACAATAAAGCACTTCTCAGAGGTGTAGTATCCCGCAAATCACAAATCGTACCTGTTCTTACAGAGACGATTGCTAAGCTGTAACGCATTTTGATAATTGCACGCTATTCTGTGCAGTAGCATTCATATAAGAGCCACGTCATCCATTAGAAGATATGATGGTGACGTGGTTCTTTTTGTTTTACGACGCATTCTGCTACAATATTTTGAGAGGTAAGCGTAATAACCAACATATGGAATATAACAAAGAGACAGGGGATATTAAGAATGGAATTGTTTGCAGCATTGGAGCGGGACGATTACGAGGAACTGTTATTTTGTCAGGATAAAGCATCAGGATTAAAGGCCATCATCGCTATTCATGACACGACATTAGGACCCGCACTGGGTGGAACACGGATGTGGACCTATGCTACAGAAGAGGCAGCGATTGTTGACGCGCTTCGATTAGCGAAAGGGATGACGTACAAAAATGCAGTATCCGGCCTAAATTTAGGCGGTGGAAAAACAGTGATTATAGGAGATCCCAAGAAGGATAAGAACGAAGCTATGTTCCGTGCTTTTGGAAGATACATACAAGGCTTGAATGGACGCTATATAACAGCCGAGGATGTAGGCACAACTGAAGAGGATATGAACATAATCTATCAGGAGACAGATTATGTTACAGGTACATCACCTACATACGGTTCCTCGGGCAATCCTTCACCAGCTACGGCTTACGGCGTATATCAAGGGATGAAGGCAGCGGCCAAAGCGGCATTTGGCAGTGATTCGCTAGAAGGGAAGACTGTAGCCGTTCAAGGCGTTGGGAACGTGGCTTTTTCGCTGTGCAAGCATCTTCATGAAGAGGGCGCTCAGCTTATTGTAACCGATATTCATAAAGAAGCTGTGGGGCGCGCAGTAGAGGCTTATGGTGCCAAAGCCGTCGATCCCGCAGATATTATCAGTACAGACTGTGATATCTATGCTCCATGCGCACTCGGAGCAACGATCAATGATGAGTCCCTAAGGGTAATTAAAGCGAAGGTGATCGCAGGTGCAGCCAACAATCAGTTAAAAGAGGCCTATCATGGTGATACTCTTCACGAAATGGGCATTGTGTATGCTCCTGATTATGTGATTAATGCTGGTGGCGTTATTAATATCGCGGATGAACTGAATGGATATAATAAGGAGCGTGCGTTTAAGCAGGTTTCAAAAATTTACGATAACATCACCCGTGTGCTAGAGATCTCACGTCTAAACGGAATTCCTACTTCTGTCGCTGCAAATCAGCTTGCAGAGGAACGGATATCCTTGTTAAGAAATACTCGTAGTACTTTCCTGCGTAACGGTCAACATGCACTTAGCAGAAGATCACTACGGGGATAAGTGGCAAAGGCACTTTAATTAGTCTTTCACAAGCAAAAACGCCTTCGGCTTCCCTAAAGGACGGTAAGCGTTTATGGGAGATATAAGGATAATGTATAGTGTGTAACTTATACTTTCATATATTTCAAAAAAACTCGGCATTCCCTCCGAATTACTTTTCGGGTGGGAGCTTGCCGAGTTTTTTTATTATTGTACTTTTTGCGGTTCTGGGTAAGTGACGCCCAGTGTGTCGACGGTTACTTTCTTCATCACTGGTGGCTCTTCCGGACGATCTGAACTGTCTCTTTTCAAGCCAACAATGGATTTAACTACTTCCATGCCTTCAGTAACTTTACCAAAAGCGGCATAGCTTCCATCTAGACTAGGGTATGCTGCATCCATAATAAAGAATTGGGAACCGGCAGAATCTGGAGCCTGCGATCTTGCCATGGACAGAACACCTTCCGTATGCAACAGGTTATTCGTAAACCCGTTTCCCGAGAATTCTCCAGCGATACTATACCCTGGGCCACCCATACCTGTACCATCAGGGTCACCGCCCTGAATCATGAAGTCAGGAATTACTCTATGGAATATGGTACCGTCATAAAATCCTTTTTGAATCAGTGAGATGAAGTTATTCACAGTGTTAGGGGCAACTTCAGGATAAAGCTCAGCTTTGATGATGCCTCCATTATCCATCTCAATAGTCACTACGGGGTGGCTTGCTGTAGCTGAAGGAAGTCCTTCGTTAGCCCCAGGATTTGTCTCATTACTTGCGTTATTTCCTGCTGCGCCACTGCTGCTTCCATTATTACTACTGGCATTGTTATTGGTAGGCTTATTACCGCAACCTGCTGCAATAACCATCACCAGGCATAACATGACCATTAGGATAGCAGATCTTGCTCGTGTAGACTTCACTAATCAATCTCTCCTTTTTTCTTGAATAATCTCGTAGGTACTTCTCATAATAACCTCTTTGTCCCTTTACATGCAAAGGTCAGTTGTGACATGTGGGATTGGCACATCCTCCAAAGAGGTTTACAATAATAGGAATGTTTCCAAGAGGACATCAAGAAAGGAAGTGTAGATCATGCGCTTTTCATGGAAACGGAACTTGATCGTGCTTTGGGTGGGTGTCTTTTTTTGTAGTACGGCGTATTCGATCTCTATTCCGTTCCTCTCTATTTTTTTGAGTGACGAGCTTGGGGTTACGAATCATTTGGAAATTTGGTCAGGGGTTAGTTTTGGTATAACCTTTCTAGCCAGCGCTTTAATATCTCCTTACTGGGGTTCCCTCGCCGACAAATACGGTCGGAAGCCAATGCTTATTCGTTCGGGCTTTAGTTTGGCAGCCTTATATCTAATTAATTACTTCGTGCATGATCCTTACGTCTTTCTGATCGTGCGCGTACTGCAAGGGTTGCTTGCTGGATTTGTTCCCGCTGCAATTGCCATGGTGGCTACGAACACACCTGAGGATAAGACCGGTTATGCGCTGAGTATTATGTCTACAGCCGGAGCAACAGGCAGTATCATTGGTCCATTGATCGGCGGTGTAGTAAGTTTTTACACAAGTAATCGGGTTGCCTTTTTATTCTCAGCAGGTATCGTACTTGTTTCGGCGCTTATCGCTACTTTCTTTGCTAAAGAGGAGAACTTTGACCGATCGGCTCCGAGGTCTCATGTAAGTGATGATATCAAGGAAGCGAGAAGTAATCGCGCATTTATGACTTTGCTATCGCTGGCGGGGATTAGTACCTTTTCTGTTATGATTCTGGAGCCGCTTATTCCGATACATTTGCTAGACATGGGAATCGCCAAAAGCAGCGCCTCACTAAGCTCAGGAATTGTATTCTCAGCTGTGGGTATCGCTACTGTGCTAATGGCTCCACAGTGGGGGAGAATCGGAAGCCGTAAGGGCTTCGGGATGATCTTGTTCATTGGTTTAATCGGTGGAGGTATCGGTAATATTCTGCAGTTCTTTGTTACGGGGTATGTGGAATTCGCTATTCTTCGTTTTGCCTACGGTTTGTTCTATGCAGGTGTGCTTCCATCTGTAAATGCAATGATTGTACAAGTGATTGAGCCCGGATTTCGCGGACGTGCTTTTGGTCTCAATCAAGCGGCATCTCAACTCGCGACAATGGCCGGACCTATTATAGGTGGCTTACTTGGGGCATTTATCCAGATTCGCTGGGTGTTTGTGATTAATGGGGTGATGCTGCTTGTAGCAGCGGTATTGGTGAAGACCCGCAAGCTGGATGCTCAAATCGCAGCAGCGCGTTCAGCAGAATAACGAATAGTGCTACAAAAGTCCTTACTGAGGCTAGCACTCGTGTTGGAAAACAAATAAAGCCGCCGGATCCTGATATGCTCCCATCATAGTAGACAGTAGAAAAAACAAAAACTTCTACTGCTACAATGATGGGAGTTTTTCTAATGTCTAAAAGAAGTCCAGCATCTTTAGAAATAAAATTACATGTCGTACGGTTGTGCCTTGAGCACAAGTCAAATCCAAACTATGAGGCAAAACAGCTATCTCTTAGTCCATACACGGTCAGAGAATGGATCAGGAAATATACAGCAGATGGTTTGGACGGGTTGAAGGAATCAAGAACATGGAAAACATACTTAAAGGAATTGAAACTTGCTGCTGTTAACGCTGTGATGTCTGGTCATTGCTCCGTAGAAGAGGCGACAAAGAAGTATCGTATTTCGAGTAGAAGTGTTTTGGGGAAATGGATTACCAAGTATACTAATGAGATAGAATTGAAACCTACACATAAAGGAAAAGGACTATCTCATATGAACAAAGGACGTAAAACAACTTTCGAAGAACGGATTGAAATTGCACACAATATACCATCGCTAATGGATTGGATTATCAGAAAGCGATTGAAAAATACGGTGTATCTTATCAGCAAGTTTACGCATGGGTTCGGAAATATCAAGCTGGCCGTGAGGAGGCTCTTCAGGACAATCGAGGTCGCAAAAAGCCTGTAGAAGAGCTAGAGGAGCATGAACGTCTTCAGCTACGGATTAAAGAGCTAGAAGCGCGAAATGAATACCTAGAGATGGAGAATGACTTCGCAAAAAAGTTGGCGGAGATCAAGCGACGAAATACACGCTAACCCTTGTTCGGCAAGTAAACTTGTATCAAGCGATT
>NZ_LCZJ02000030.1:0-36879 GCF_001012825.1 Paenibacillus etheri | reverse complement strand
GATGGAAACCCTCTAGCATGGAACTTGAAATTCGTGCGTTAGCCAAAGAAGTAAAGCTTCGTTATGACAAGCGAAAAGGGATACTTGGCTATCGTCAAATGCGCACGCAATTAAACCGAAAGCTCAAAAAGAAGTACAATAAAAAGCGTTATTATCGAATTATGTGTGCTCTTGGGCTTAAAGCGGTCATTCGCAGAAAACGAGCAAGTTATGTGAAGGCTGCGGAGATCCATGTAGCTGAGAATGTAATGAACCGTAACTTTGATGCCAATTCTCCTAATTTAAAATGGTGTACAGATGTGACAGAACTGAAGTATGGGAATGGACGAAAGGCCTATTTGAGCGCCATTATTGATGTATATGATAATTCCATTGTCTCATGGGTATTAAGCCATTCCAACAACAATAAACTCGTGATGGATACGCTGAAAAGGGCTTACGCGAAGAATCCTAGCGTATCCCCTCTTTTACAAAGCGACAGAGGCTTCCAGTACACGTCTCATGAGTACAACCGACTTCATGAAAATACGGATTTAAGAAAAGCATGTCTCTAGTGAGTCGGTGTTTGGACAACCAACCTATTGAGCGTTTTTGGGGTACTTACAAGTCAGAAAGCTATTATCTTACAAAGTATGACACCTATGAAGATGTCCTTACAGAGGTTAGCAAATATATTCACTACTACAATAACTACCGCTACACAGAATGTTTGGATGGCTTGTCACCTAACGAATACCGACGAGCTGCATAACGAAGATACCTCAGCTCGCATCACCAGAGCTGAGGTATCCAAACTAACTATTTTTGTTTTTTACACTGTCCACTTGACAGGGAGCACTTCATCCTAGCCCGACGGCTTTATATATTCTAATCTCCCTGTGATCCGTTTAAGACATCCGTTCCGGGCATGCCATCCACTGGTGGTGAAGCAGGGTCGATGATGGATCCTGGATACACCTCATCTGCATCAGGAATATCTTCCAGTGGCGGATCCTCCTCTTCCATCTCTAGCAGCTCCTCGTCCTCAGCATCATCCATATCACTACTTGTTAGTCCTGCCGTTTCAGCAGCCAGGAATGCATCGGATTCCAGTAAGTCATTTCTTTCGAGTGTTTCCTCAGGTTGGTTTAAGCCAATATCCGCCGCCAAATATCTATCGCCAACCAACACGGGGTCGGCATCTTCATTGACAACATCTTCTACATCAATATCGGCTTGTATATAACGCTCATATACAAAATCGGCTTCAGTTTTATTAGGTGTATCTTCCATAGCCGTTCACTCCCTCAGTAGGATAAGATTTGGACTTCTCATATGTATCTTTACCCGAATGTCTATGATCGAATCGTTTTACAAATAATCAGGGATTAACGCCGATAAATAACGTCTTTTTTCGAGGTAATTTACAAGAATAGGCAGGAATAGTGCGAACGTTGTCGAAATTAAGAATCATATATGATCATTTAAACAACTAATGAATTACTGAGGTGCTACGATGAAGTTGCCAAAACCAAAGATAGCGGCTACTTTGCTATTATTTCTATTGCTAACAGCAATAGTTCCTTACGGTACGGCGATAGTGAGTGCTGGATCGTCAGACTCTGTGCTGCCTAGTTGGGAAATTAGATTTGGAAATACAGAAGCAGAGACTGTCGAAGAAGCTGCAGCAGCTTCAGACGATGAATGGATTCGCGTAACGCCTCATGATAATAAGCCTGAGACACCAAGAGGAATATCCTCAGCGTGGCTCCGGTTTTCTTTGCCGCAAATGAGCGAGAAATCAGCGTTATTCATTAATAAGGTATATGGAAATAGCGTCAAGGCTTATCTGAATAACGCGTTAGTATATGATTCTGAGAATAAATACAATTTCAATGGCAGTAAGATTCTAATTCCTTTATCCGAAGAAGATGGAGGACAAGAATTATATATATGGACCCAGGGAGGAAGCAAGGATTTAGGAATAGAAGGTGAAATAAGAGTAGATCGCTACAGTGAGTTGTTGTCCGTTTATGTGAAGCGGGGCTTAATGGATATTATTATAGGGACGACATTTATCTTTATAGCTATTGTTCTGTTGATTTGCTCATTATTTTTGAGAAAAGGATTTTTTACGGACGGATTTTTGTTGATGCTAATTCTTTTATCCATCGGGGTCATAGTAGTTACGTATTCTTCATTCCTGCCAATTATCCTTGGGAATTATGGGAAAGTCGTGCTTATTTTCTTTGATTTAGCCTTGTATACCGTATTACCATCCTTAACATTTTATTTTGAGAAAATATTCGGTTCAGGGAAAAAGCAAATCGTTACCCGATTCCGCAAGTTTCAAGTGGTTTATTCTATATTCTGTCTTTCACTAATGGTTATTAATATCCTTCTTTCATATCAGCTGGAAGACTTTTATAGATTGATGACTGCTAACGTTCTAGGCATCTTTATGATTGTGCAAATTATATTACTGTTAAGCTTAGCTTTTATTCATACTTATCGCGGCAATGGGGATGCTATTGTTTTTACTACAGGGTTTACAATCTTTGCATTTGTATCTCTTGGCGAATTGGTCGTATACTACATATCCAGAGAAACCTATCAATTATATTGGTGGAAGTGGGGGATGGTGTTTTTCATATTATCCTTAATCGTCATTCTTGGGAGAAGGTTTACGAGAAACCATGAACAACTCGTTGAATATTCTCGTAAGCTTGAGACGTTCAATAATGATTTACAGCGCTCCGAGAAAATGGAGATTATAAGTGAATTAGCGGCTTCTGTAGCGCATGAGGTGCGGAATCCCTTACAGGTAACCCGTGGTTTCCTTCAGATCCTAGGAGAACGGTCAGATCATAAGGAGAGGGAATATATGCAGATGGCCATCGCAGAACTGGATAGAGCGACGGTTATTATCTCAGACTTCCTTACCTTTGCTAAGCCTGGGCTAGAGACTATTGAGAGGCTAGATGTATCCGAAGAGTTACGGCATGTGTCGGGTATCCTCTCTCCGCTTGCAAATTTGCAGGGGGGAGTCATCGAACTCGACCTGCAGTCGGGACTCTGCGTGAATGGATCATCTGCCAAATTCAAACAAGCATTTATTAATATTATAAAAAATAGCATCGAAGCCTTACAGGATAATGGACTTATTAGAGTTACAGCCTGGAAATCCGAAGCCCATGTAATGATCAGTGTGCGTGATAATGGGGAAGGGATGAATGGAAGTGAACTGGCCCGATTAGGTGAGCCTTATTACTCTAACAAAACAAAAGGAACAGGGCTTGGACTTATGGTAACCTTCCGAATTATTGAGGCGATGGAAGGGACAACTGAGTTTCAGAGTGAGAAAGGGGAAGGAACGGAAATTATCATTAAATTACCAAAGTCTAGAAAAATTTAGTAGAACTTAATGATTATTCCGTTTTTTAGAAGGAATGGGGAGTATAGTGAGCGAAGTAGTACACACAGAATATTGTTTCTGAAACTTCCTTCTGAGGTGCCTATATGCGCTTGATGGTTAGAATACTCCACATTACATTTACTCTTTTTTTCCTTCTGATAGGTTATGGCTCTATTGTTGTATCGGCGGCGAACCCCTATCCGTCTCAAGAAATAACAAAGTGGCAAATGAAATGGGGGACTGAAACAGGAAATACGGGAAAAGAGATTTCGTGGAGTGAAGGCCAGCAAAACTGGATGAACGTAGACTCTAAAAAGGAACTCCCAGAGTTACCTTCAGGAGTATCCTCTTCTTGGACCCGTATTTCCTTACCCGATTTAAGTTATGTGTCTCCTTCGGTGTATATCGATACTTTATATGCTCTTCATGTAAGAGTATATGTAGAGAATCGTTTGATCTTCGAGGGAGATCGTAAATATATCAAGGATAACTATTCTTTGCTGTTGCCTTTGAGTGAAGAAGATAACGGGAAAACACTATATATCTGGACAGAAACCATGCAAGATAGAATTGGAATTAAAGAAAGTATAGTGATTGGTGAACACAGTCAATTAATTAATGAGTATATTGAGAATGGACTAAGTGATGTGATTTTGGGCTGCGCTTTTTTTCTGGTGGCTATCGTTCTATTTATAAGTGCTCTATACATAAACAAAGATTATTTCTCCAGTGTTGCTTCACTAGCAGTGGTTATAGCATCTACCGGGATCCTTTCTATAACCTACTCCCCCTTCATTTATACCTTTTACAGTAAATTGGGGCCGATTAGTAATGTATGCTTGGACTTAGCCCTTTTTTCACTTCTACCAGCGCTCACCTTTTTATTTGAAAAAATATTTGGTAGTGGTAAGTTCAATATCATTCGAAAATTTCGTCAATTTCAAGTACTTTACTCCTCCTTTTGTTTGTTATGTCTTTTAATCAATCTCCTATCGAATAATAGCTATATTGAATTCTATTATTTTGTTTCTACCACCATTATAGGGCTGATCTTCATCCTCCAATTCATCTTGTTGATCGCATGTGTGATTATGTTCTCTCTTAAAGGAAATAAAGATGCTATTGTTTTTTCCATTGGATTTGGAACTGCTGCATTTACTGTAGTTACAGAGCTACTATGGTATTACATCCAAAAAGGGAACTACGATTTGTTCTTGTGGAAGTGGGGGCTGGTTGCTTTCATTATTTCCTTGATCGTAATTCTGGAACGAAGATTGGCCTATAACCATCAACAGGTCGTTAATTATTCTAAAGAATTAGAGCGTTTCAACAATGAATTGGAGCGTTCGGAAAAAATGGAGATTATTAGCGAGCTCGCTGCATCCGTAGCCCATGAAGTAAGAAATCCCCTACAGGTCACTCGGGGCTTTCTTCAGCTGCTTAGCGAGAAATCACTTAACGAAGAGCAAATTTATATGTCAATGGCCCTAAGTGAACTAGACCGCGCATCCAATATTATTACTGATTTCTTGACCTTTGCTAAACCGGAATTTGAGACGATCTCTAGTCTGAATTTATTTGATGAATTCAAGCATATTGAGAGTATTATGCAACCCCTTTGTCACATCAATGGAGGAAAGATGATTCTGGATGTATCCGGCCAATTATGGGTAAAAGGAAATTCCTCGAAGTTTAAGCAGGCGTTCATCAACATTATCAAGAACAGCATTGAAGCGTTCAGTGAGGAAGGGTTCATTTATATGTCGGTGTACGGTGAAGATGATAAAGTGATTATTCACATCAAAGACAACGGGGAAGGAATGGACGCTGATGTTCTGCACCGACTCGGAGAACCGTATTTCACCAAGAAAAATAAAGGAACGGGTTTAGGATTGATGGTCACTTTCCGCATCATTGAAGCTATGCAAGGCGAAGTGAGATTTACAAGCAAAAAAGGAGTAGGAACCGAATCCATTACCATACTGCCATTGGCAGAAGCTCCGGATGATTCCTACTCCCTATGAGGTTAAACTTGCTGTCTTACCAAGAACCGCGTGGTGCTGCGGTTGCTTTCAATACATCTGATGATGGACTTGGTGGGATTACAAGATAGAATTCATTTGAACCTTCTTCAACGGCTTTCAAGGTTACGCTGTCGGGAATGATTACGCCAAGCGCTTCTTGGAGAGCTGCTTTTGGATCTGCGAGTAGTCTTTGCTTAAAACTTGGATCTTCCCATGCCTTTTGAATGACTTGATTTCTAAGAACTGCTTCTGACAAAATAATCACCCTTTCCAAAATGTATATATTTACCTTTAATAATATAACATAGCAATTGTGCTAATACTATTCTTTTTATTACAAAATAATAGAATTACTGTATATTTTTTGACAAATAATAAAACAAGCCTCCACCTTGTAAAAGCTGTTTTTCTGCTTCGATGGAATCGGAGATCTGTTGTAAGTTTGTCACCAACATCGAGTGGAAGGCTAGGAGATGAGGTACATCCAAGCTGGAAGCCATCACTTTGCGATGCGTATCCTGCGCTAGTCCGGCATAGGTACGTAGTCCGTTTGCTGTAAACAGGAAGAATTCGACCTCTTTTGATGTGAGTATGGTTGCTTTATCAGTGGATAGATAGCTTCGTGTGAGTGAGAGGAGACAATTATAACTGCCTTCTGATAAATCTTCTTTCCAGTCTTCATAGTCGTCAAGCATTTGCAGTGTAAGTAGAACAGAGTCGATCATTTCCTCAGACTGCGGTACAAGAGAATCCTTACCAGATAGCAGAAGGGCAGCGGTGCTGGATAGTTTGAGCGGACTGGCTTTATAAGGAATTTTGATCCGATCGTTAAGAAAATAATCACTGGCGGTTTCATTACTAACACTGTCAGCCCATTGAGCGATATAACGATTGAACGAGGTCCAGAAAGAGGAGTCATTCGGAAACAAAAGTCTGTAGATATTCAAAAATTCAACATAGAGCAGGTTCGCCAAAGGTAATCTTTCGTATGTAGAGGATTCTTTGCTGTCCATCAGGTCATCCTGTATGAAAAAATATAGCATGAAGAAGACATTGCCCATCGACATTTGACGGGTAATTTCTGCTGAGAGCCCGCAGCTTTTCTGAAGCCAAAAGGGCAATAGATAACATATGTAATTTTTGTGGCTTTCCGCATTGAATACGTTAAAATGTTCAAGATAGGACATGCCTTGTGAATTTAGAGGCTCAGGAAATTCGGAGATGATCTTTTTGCTCTCTTGAAATACTAAGCGGAGTTCTTCTTCGTAATCATTTAGCCAATCCATTGCATCCCTCCTACAATAAAATTACAAAAAACTGGTTCTTTCGCCCTGATTATATCCTTCTCTTTATTCCATTACAACTAAAATTTAGGAGGTTTCAAGACAAATGGAGTGTTATACTTTTGGTCAAATGCTTATGACTATTCGAATGGGGCAAAAGGCTGAAACGCCAGACGGCCGCATTGTGATGCGTACCTCAGCGGGACTTATTTGGACCAATGGGATATTAAATGGAAAAATAGTAGAAATCAGAGATTATTTGTTCTCTGATCTGTGGCAAATCTATGAGGATGAGGAAAGCATGAAAGAGGGAATCGGCAGAGAAAAGCATGAGGAACGGGAGCGGGAAATGCTTGAAAATCAATATGAAGAGCTGCGCTTAGCGAGTCGGAAACATTAAATTCAACGTTCGACTCGCCAATTGCAGCTAGGATGAGGAAATTACTTCGATTTCAATGCTTCGTATTGACCTCTTAGACGTAGAAGTCTCCAAATGCTTTGATCTAAGCCACCGAATCGGTTACGCTCAGTCCACAATAGACGATATTGATGAAGAAGAACATTCAAATCATTGATTTGCTCCGTAATCAGATTAGGGTCAATTGAATCTGGCGCGGATGCCAGCTGCAGTTTAATTCTGCCAAGCTGTACAGCGTGCTTCACAAAATGGATTCCGTTACTCAGTTCCTTAAGAACAAGATCAGCATCATCACATTGAAGATCAAGCCCCGAGAGACGTGCCTCGATAGAGAGCATGTATTCTTCGAGATTGTTGAAATGTTCTTCGGTAAGTTTCTCTACAATTAACAAATTGTCGAGATTGGTGCGAAGAAGCAGGGACATTTCCGTATCATTTGAACGAATAATTTCGGATTCAAGCTGATAGTAATTACCGAGATCGAGGAGCAGTTGACCAATACCCTCGGAACGATCCGCGAAGATAAATGTATTCAAATACTTTGCAGTGTTCACATCTAGATTGTTATCTACATTCCAGGAAAGCGCAGCACCGTAAACATATCCAGTATAGCTCATAGGGAGATGCTGCCAGTGCCCGTGATCACCCCAATCGGTAATGAGATAGCCGATAGCACCATTATTCTTGCCATGAATAGCTGCACTACGCAGATTGGCAAACATATTGTCGCTACGCCCTGTAATGGAGTTCCATGAGCTGGTGCCTGGGCAGACATAGAAAGGAATGCCTGCTTCACGGAATTTGAGGGTATCCGACTCGAATGGATGTTCCGCACTATAACCCCATTCCATAGCAATAATATCTTTAGGCAGGTGAGGGATTAGTTCGGGATGTTGGATAATAATATCGCCCCAAAATTGCATCGTTTTGCCGCGTTTCGTAACAAGCTCATAAATTTTCTGAAGAAAAGATAAATAGATCTGACCTTTGCCTTGTGATTCAGCTAGCGCTTTACTTTTACCAAGACCAAGCTCATATGTCTCATCACAGCCTACATTAAATTGATTAGAGGAGAAGTAGGGAAGCAGATCGTCGAACATTTTTTCTAGTAAAGGGAGCACGGCAGGATCTTCGGTATCAAAAGTACCGGGATGCATAAATAGTCCTTCTGGATATACATCTCCCATGTACAATTCCTTGGGAAGCATAAATCCCTCAGGAATTTCTGCCAAAGCGTTAAATTCAGGACGGGAAAGCCAGCCTTCCATATGTCCAAAGCTGTTCTGGTTCGGAACAAGCTCAATATAACGCGCCTTGCAGTAGGCATCTAGAAGCAAGATTTCCTCTCCAGTGATCGGAGTCTCAAGCTCCCACACTTGAGGGAAAGATTCATATGCGAACGGAGCACCTTCTATATATAACTGAACTTGGTTCATCTTCAGATCGGCCATAAGGTCAATGATTCGGTACAAGGTTTCTTGTTTCGGAATTTTATTGCGACTGATATCAATGGTAATTCCTCGAGCTCCAAAATCAGGTTCATCGTGAATATGCAGATAAGGAATAGATCTGCCGCTTTGTTCAATAATTTGTTTTAGGGTTGCTACTGCGTAGAAGGCACCTACAGGTGAGCTATAGGAGACAACGATACCACTCTGATCAATAACAATCTCATATGCCTGCTCAGATAAAGATGGCACATAGCTAAAGATACAAGCGGACACAACCGTTGGACGTGTGCCAATGGATAAGGTCAAATGAAGATTTAAGGCTTCTTTAATTACAGCTTGCAGCTTTTGTGCAGCTGGCATTGCACATTGCTCTTCCGTACTAGGAAGTACGATGCTTCCGCTAATGGGGAAACGGAATGAACCTTGTGACAATGTGATTTCACGCGGATTAGGTAGAAGCAGTAGTGTAGAATGATTAAGCATAGCGTGGACACCTCTTATTCATGTAGAATATGATCAACTTCACAATAACCTTATCACTACTAAACAAGGGGAGGAATGTCTATAATGTCCAAGCACATGGATTATATGATCAGTCCATATCCAATCCGAATTATCGATCCAAAGGTTGAGTCCTCCAAGCTGAAGCTTAAAAATATAAGAGTAGGACAAGCCGGTCATTTGCCAGGAAGAACGTTATTCCGTTCGGGCGTAGTTTTTGAACACTGGGCTATTGTTTACATAGTATCAGGTGGTGGCACCTATATGGAGACTTCGGGGAAAGAACAGCCGGTGCGTGAAGGCAGCCTATTCTTTTTTCGCCCAGGATATAGTTACAATTTCGGTCCACCATCTGGAGGGAGCTGGGATGAGTATTATATTAATTTTAATGGGACACGTGTATCGGAATGGTTGGAATCAGGTCTAATCGCAGGCGGTAATGTGTTCCAAGCGAATTCGGTCATGGGTCTTTCGGCCTTATTTGAAGAAGTACTGAAACGAATGGAAAGTGGAGAACCGGCAGATGCGGATCGGGCCGCACTACTCGTTGAAAGAATGCTATTGGAGTGTTCTTTTATAATAGAAGAAAAAAGTTGGAATGCTCAGGCAGATTATATGCGCCAGATTCGGGAGGACCTGAATTTATGCATTTATGGTGAAATGGACCTAGAGCAGATTGCGGCTAAACATCATATCTCAATGTCTACCCTTCGTCGTCTTGTTCGGCGTAGTAGCGGGTATCCACTTCATGAATATATTCACCGTCTTAAAATGGCAGAGGCCAAAAAGCTGCTTCTCAACACCTCATTACAAGTGAAAGAAATATCAGGCATGCTCCATTATAATGATCCGTTCTATTTTTCACGTTTATTTAAAAAATATATGGGGATTGCGCCACAGCTTTGTCGAAGTAACATATAAATCGACATCATACTACTAGAGTCCCAAAGAGAATTGTTATAATTGTATAATTGTTGTCGTTTTATAAGATATGTTGAAAATCATGGATTAATATTACATAAATACGTTAGTTCTTATTAACTATAGTGGATAAAATGACAAATTTTAGGTATAAATCCTTCTAAAAAAATAATAAATTTTTTGTAACTATTTTTCAAATGGAAGCGCAAACATGGGAAATGTCAACTTGTTATTGTGATTTTTCTCATGTATGATGCTTTTATCGAGCACAGTACAATCTCGCATTTTCCAAAAAAACTGGAGAATAGGGTGGTGGGATGAAAATCAAACCAACTGCAGAAGACAAACTGATTGAGTATTACAGGTACTTCTCTTTGTCCCTCACATCACTCATGTATCTTCTAGATAAAACGGGACCTTCCGTAATTTATAAATCTCTTGTCATTGCCATACTCTTTCTGTTTGCACAAACGTTCTCATTTTTTTATCGGAGGTTACGAAGCAGGCCAAAGACTCTCGTCCTGGCTGTTAGTATAGAGATGGTGGGAATTATTGCATTGACCTTGTTTACCGGTGGGTACGAGAGTTCCTTTAGGCTCTATGTGCTAAACCCTGTATTGATTGCTGCAGGCTCATTGTCCATTTATTTTGGATGGTCGCTGCTCTTAAGTTACATCAGTATTTTTGCGGTGCTCTGTTATTTTTTTATCAATTCTGCGAACAAAACTTTTCTGGAAATTGTATTTGTAAATGGGAATCTGTTTCTAACACTGGTACTTACGGTTATAATAATGCAGATCGTTAATCGGATGAAGCGGCAACGTGAAGAATCGAATGCTCGCACGAAAGAGACGATGGAGCATATCAAATCGCTGTACCATATCGTGGAAACCTCAAGCCAACATGATTTCATGAATATCGGTCAAGTGATCACCGATTATGTTGTTAAGCTAACGAAGCTAGATAAGGCTTTGTTTTGGTTCGCCAAGAAAAGCGGAGAACCAGCTCCGCAGAGCAGGCAGACTGGCTGGCAGCAGGAAGAGGAACAGTTCCTATTCTCAGAACTGGGAAAACATGAGCATGAATGGAGATTGCAGCGAGAGCCTATTTTTAGAAATCTTCCGGGATTAGGAGATTTCCTGCTGATGCCTGTACGGATGAGCACCCGTTTTGTAGGGATGATTGGACTCAAGCTGGAGTCTACAGAGGGGCTGGAAGGCCGCAGATGGTATATTCAACAATTGATATTCTTATCTGAGCTAAGTGCGAATATTCTTGAAAGGCATGAGCTTGGTGTGATTGAGAACCGGTTGATCATCACGAACGAACAGAACCGGATTGCGGATGAAATGCACGACAGTGTATCCCAGAGCCTTTTTGGTATTGTGTATGCGACGCATTCGCTGAAGGAATCGTGGAAGAGAATGTCAGATCATGAGCTAGAAGAACAAATTGAGCTTATTCATGACTCTGCTACAAAGGTTGCTAAAGAACTGCGGATCACGATCTACAGTCTTAGCTCCAAGAAGAGTGGCGGGCCTACATGGTTGGGCATGGTAAGATCACATTTGAAGAGCTTATCCAGATTAAATGATGTTGATATTGAATTAAAAATAACGGGAGATGATTTCAGTCTCCCTTATCCTTACCACAAGGCGCTTTTTCGGATTATCTCTGAAGCCACTGGAAATGCCATCAGGCATGGCGCTGCAAGTCGAGTGGATGTAGAACTGTCTCTGAAGCCGACTTGGATCCGATTATTGATTTGTGACAATGGTGTTGGTTTTGATACTGATTTGTTATGGATTGAATCCGAAGATAGTGCAAGTGGGCTTGGCATGAAGAATATGCAATATTTGACGCAGTCGCTAGGTGGCGACTTCCAGCTGTCCAGTAATGAAAATATGGGAACGAGAATCTTGATTTCCATTCCTGTGGGTGTAGCTGAATTAAAGAATGCATAAACTTTAGGGCGGAGGTCGTTTCTATGAAAATCGTCATTGTAGATGATCATCCTCTAGTTAGAAGAGGGCTGGCATCCGTTATTTCGATGCAACCGAATGTGAAGTTTGCTGGAGAGGCGACGAATGGCCAAGAAGCGCTTCTTGTGATTGAGGAGACGCAGCCTGACCTTGTACTCATTGATCTTAAACTAGCGGATGAATCAGGACTTGATGTCATCAAGAAAGCGCGTGCTCGTGGTATCGTTAGTAAGTTTATTCTGCTGACATCATCTGCAAGCAGAGAGGATTTTCTGAAAGCTGAGGAAGTGCTGGTAGACGGATATGTACTGAAAGAGGCATTGCCTGAAGAGTTACTATTTGCTATCCAGTTGGTCCATAAAGGGAGAAAGTATTATGATCCTGGTCTGATGGAAGATAAGATGCGCATGAGTGAAAGCAGTCCGACAGATGAATTGACCCCGAAAGAGAAGGAAGTCTTAATCGAACTAGGACAGGGCGCTTGCAACAGAGAAATTGCCTCACGTCTTTTTATTAGTGAATTTACAGTGAAAAAGCATGTCAGTCAGATTTTAGCGAAATTACAGGTGGCAGATCGTACACAGGCAGCGCTTTACGCAAATGCTGTCGGATTGACCAAATATGAAATGTCTTATGAGTGAAAGTTGAACTAATGTATAAGCATTGTACATAAACACGGACTGGATGTCCGTGTTTTTTTGTGCGTCAAAACTTAAATTAGCCCTAAATATGGCACTAAAGTATACCTCACCCCCCTCTTAAGGGGTACAACGTCTTACTCCAAAGTGAAGAGGAAAGTGATGGTATGAGCCATGTGGCGAATGGTGTGGATTGATAGAATTAAAGCAACAACTGAAACTTTCATGAATGCTTTCAGAATGTAATTTTAGCGGAAGGAGGGTTACTGTGGAAAAGACGATTCTGGATTACATTAACCTGATTAAAAAAAGGTTTTGGCTCATCATGGTGTTCGTTTTGATCTCCTGTGCTACGACTTACTACGTTAGTAAAAACTTCGTTGAACCCGTCTATTCCGCTTCCGGACAGCTGCTTGTCAACAATATTGCCAAGGCTCCCGAGAGCAACAATCTTAACGATTTGAGCTTTAGCCTGAATTTAATTGAGAGTTACAAGGAAATTATGAAATCACCGACCATCATGAAAAGCGTAATAGAAAATCACCCGGAGTTTGGTCTGACGGCTGATGAACTAAGTCAGAAGCTTGAGATTAAAACTTCAGAGAAGAGCCAGGTGATCAACCTCAATGTTCAGGATGAAAACTACACCAAAGCTGCCGGGATCGTAAATGCGGTTTCGCAGACATTCATTCGTGAATTGCCATCTCTGATGAGGGTAGACAATGTTACCTTGCTGACACCGGCCGATCCGACTGATGTTCCAGGGCCCTCGAACGGCGGGTTTGCGATGAACCTCATCATCAGCTTTGTTGTATCGCTTATGGCTGCCCTAGGAATTATTTTGCTGATGGAAACTCTTAACGGCACATTAAGGTCTGAAAAGGAAGCGGAATATGACCTTGGTCTTCCGGTAATTGCTTCGATCGCAACCATTCGTAAACGCGATTTGGGTAAGGCGGCAGGCGGCAACACAAGAGTGAAGGAGGGTGCTTATGTTACGGCTAAATAAGAGTCTGGTTACGGACGTTAATCCATCCTCGCATATCTCGGAATCGTTCCGATCGCTACGCACATATATACGCCAGCTTGGAATAGCGCAGGGTAGCGGAGGAAAAGTGCTGCTCTTTACGTCAGCAGAAGCGGGAGCAGGCAAGACGACGATTTTGTCAAATCTAGCGGTGTCTTTCGTCCAGGATGGCAAGAAGGTAGCGGTGGTGGACTGCAATCTGCGACATCCTGGTCTTCATACAGTGTTTGAAGTAGAGGGTAGTGACGGGCTTGCGGCTTATTTAAGTGGGCAAGAGGAAGCGGATAACATCGCTGTCCTCGGAAATCTGGCCAATCTTTCGGTCATCCCGGCGGGTAAAACGCATGTTAGTCCGCCGGATTTGCTAGGTAACCCAAAAATGACCGCTTTGCTCAAGGAACTAAAAGAAAACTACGATCTGATCCTGCTGGATTCTCCTTCGGCAGTCGATTTCAGTGATGCTCGTATATTGGCACCTCAAGCGGACGGCGTGATCCTAGTGGCCAGATACGGAAAGTCCAAACGGGAATCGATTCGTAAAGCGAAGATGCTGCTTGAACAGACCGGCTCTAATCTAATCGGAATTGCCATGAACCAGGCTAAATAAACGTTTATGCTTTCGAAGAGAGTTTTGCTCGAAGTGAAATCATTGAAGCTAATGCTTACAAAACTTAAGTGTATGCTTTCGAAGTGAGTTTTGTACGAAGTCAAATCATTGAAGCTAATGCTCACAAAACTTTTAGGAGGTAAAGTGCGATGAAAAAGGTGAAAAAAGTAATCATACCCGCGGCAGGACTAGGTACGCGCTTTCTTCCTGCAACGAAAGCCATGCCTAAAGAAATGCTTCCGATTATCAATAAACCAACCATTCAATACATTGTGGAGGAAGCTATTGCTTCCGGTATTGAAGATATTATCATTGTTACTGGTAAAGGTAAAAGAGCCATTGAGGATCATTTTGACAATGCGTTTGAGCTGGAATCTAGGCTTCTGGAAGATGGAAAGCTGGATCTGCTTAAAGAGGTTCAGCGTTCAGCCAAGGTAGAAATTCACTATATTCGCCAGAAGGAA
This sequence comes from Paenibacillus etheri, assembly GCF_001012825.1. Taxonomy (GTDB): domain Bacteria; phylum Bacillota; class Bacilli; order Paenibacillales; family Paenibacillaceae; genus Paenibacillus_AQ; species Paenibacillus_AQ etheri. The sequence continues at coordinate 22,169 of NZ_LCZJ02000030.1, read as the reverse complement.
CCAAAAGGTCTGGGGCATGCCGTATGGTGTGCAAGACGGTTTATCGGTGATGAGCCATTTGGTGTCATGTTAGGCGATGATATCGTCACAGGAGCAGTACCTTGCCTTAAGCAGCTGATCGATCAATATGAAGAAACACAAAACTCGGTTATCGGAGTTCAAGAGATTCCTGATGAATTCACGAATCGTTACGGTATTATTGAACCGGATTTACAGGACGGTAAATTGTATCGGGTTAACAATTTTGTAGAGAAGCCGCCACTAGGTACGGCACCTTCCAATCTGGCAATTATGGGCCGTTATGTGTTTACTCCGAAGATCTTTAAGTATCTCGATTTGATGGAAGAAGGCGCTGGCGGAGAGATCCAATTGACAGATGCCATTCAGAAGCTGAATCAGAGCGAACGGGTATATGCCTATAATTTTGACGGAACAAGATATGATGTCGGCGAACGGCTTGGATATATTTTGACAACACTTGAATTTGCACTGCAGAGCGAAGATTTGCGCTATCCGGTGATGGATGCAATGTCGGAATGGCTGAATAAAATGGGACAAACCAGCTTGAGTAGTTAAGTTGAGTTCGCAAAATTTTAGATGAGGAGGATGAGCATGCAAAAACTGCCGGAAGACTACGAGGCGGTCCTGCCGAAAATTTACATGCTGCATACCGATGAGAGAAGGAAAGAAGCGGAGTCCTATTTGATAATGAAACGGATGATCGATATCTTTTTTTCCGCTCTTGGTCTTCTCGTGTTAATGCCATTATTTGTTGTCGTGGCGATTCTGATCAAGCTGGAGGATCCGAAAGGAAAGGTGTTCTTTCGGCAAAACCGGGTTGGGAAGAAAGAAAAGCAGTTCCCGATGTATAAGTTCAGATCCATGGTAAGTAACGCTGAGGAGTTAAAAGGAAACCTGATGGCCTATAACGAAGTGAGCGGTGCCATGTTCAAGATTAAGAACGATCCGCGGATCACACAGATAGGGAGATTCCTGCGCAAGACGAGCATCGATGAGCTACCTCAGCTGTGGAATGTGCTGATAGGTCAAATGAGTCTGGTCGGTCCTCGTCCTCCGCTGCCTGAAGAGGTGGCTCAGTATACGGAATATGACAAACAGCGTTTGACGGTTACACCAGGCTGTACCGGATATTGGCAAGTGAATGCCCGGAACAGTGTCGGCTTCGACGAAATGGTACAGCTGGACTTAACCTACATCCATATTCGGAGCACCATGCTGGATCTAAAAATCATTGCTAAAACCGGACTGATGTTACTCGGTTCAAAAGATGCTTATTAATAATGTGGAAATTAGGTGAATGCCGATGCGTGAATACGGAGACGTTCCTAAGCTTTCCATTATCATCTGTACCTACAACAGAGCACCTTTATTGATCAAGACGCTTCAGTCACTTTTAAAGCTGGATCACTTAGAGCAAGCGGAGATCATTGTTGTGGATAACTGTTCCAAGGATGATACAGAAGCTTGCGTCAAAAAGTTTATAGCAAAGCATGTAGCTGATATGGATATCCGCTACATGATGGAACCTATGCAGGGGCTTTCAGCGGCTAGAAATACAGGAATTCTAGCTTCCAAATCGCCGCTGATTGCCTTTCTGGATGATGATGCGATACCTTGCCAGCGATGGATAACAACGATTGTCAGTACTTTCGAGAGTAAACCGGAGGTCATGGCTATGGGAGGCAAAATCGCTCCTATATTCGAAAGTAAACGTCCGGAATGGTTGATTAAACCCTTTGAGCTTCCGTACACCATTGTTGATTTAGGTAGCCGGATTAAGGAATATCCCAAGCAATTTCATCCTTGTGGGGCCAATATGGCGATGCGGAAGCTCGTATTCGACATCAGTCTTTTTCCCCTGGATCTGGGAAGAAAGGGTGATTCTCTACTCTCCGGTGAAGAGACCTGGTTATTCGGACAGATTCAAAAAGAAGGGCATTCCATCCTCTATCATCCGGAAATGGCGGTTGACCATTTCGTTCCGGCAGCCCGTTTGACGGAAGACTGGATTATGAGGCGCTATTATAGCCAAGGTATCTCTAACGCTATGAAAAGCGAAGGGCTAAAAGGCAAGCTAATTCTAGTGGGAAAGACAGCCGCTAAGCTCGTGTATATCCTGGCTGATTCTATTCTCTCAAGGAGCAAAGGAAGAAGGCTTTTGAACAAATGCAGGCTGGAGAGTATTCGTGGAACGCTTCATATGATTCTGGGTCGGGAGAGGCATTCCGCAGCGGGGTGAGGGATTAACATGACTAATTTTGAGTGGGGCTCCAAATTAAATGTTTTGCCATACGGAATGCTCTATCTCATGTCGGCCCTGTTCTTTGGAACGGCGGTCATCTACCAGCCGATGATAGCGATAGCTGCCGTGCTTTTGATTATTTTGCTGGGAATCTCGATTTCACGGCCTGAACTGATCAGTTATTTCGTTCTAATCACGACGGCAATATCGATTAACTTTTTATATGATGGCAGCATGTTCGGAATGGAAATATTGTCACTTTATAAATTGGTTATCGTGATGTTGCTTGTTCCTTGTATTCTGGTCAATGGTTTGCGGTTTCGTCTGAGTCACCCCTTGTGGGCAATGGTGGCGCTGCTGGTGATTACCTTTGGATCTTCGATTTGGCTGCCGGAAATGACCTCATCCATTGCAGTTAAAGCTTTTATCGGTCTATCGATTCCATTCGTATTTTTATTAATCAACTGGAAAAAGAATGTAGCCGAGCTGCAAATCAAAATTATCTGTATGCTGCCCCTTGTTAGTGTAGTGGTTGGTTTGTTGCTGCAGCTTGCGCATGTTCATAATTTTCTCAACATCGAGTATACAGGCGCTGTACGGATTCAGGGGGCTAACATTCCTGCACATCTAGCGATGCTGGCCTTTATGGGAGTAGCGATTCCATTTATAGAGGTGAAGCGGAATCCGCAGCAAGCACGCTTTTTCTATATCATGTTAGTTCTAAATTTCTTTATCTTGATTGGAACAGGAACAAGAGGGCCTATATTGGCACTTGGACTTACCGTTCTCTATTACTTCTATGATATTCTTCGTCAATATTTGAAGGGCAGAACCTATCTGCTAATTCCGTTGTTGGGTGCATTTTTTCTAATTGTAGTCGCTGTCTTCTGGCAGCTCGATAATTTTGAGAAACGTTCCTTTGAGAGACAAACGGATACGGCTGTTGATTTATCAGGAAGGTCCGAGGCATGGGAGTATTTCTTAAATAAGGCTGCGGACTCTCCTTGGTCTGGTAGAGGACTTGGTGCAGTTACGGTAGCAAATGATGGAACGTTGTACAAAGGTTTTGTGGTTCCGCACAACGAGTATATCCGCTTTTACTTCGATGGGGGATATATTGGCGCTATTTTGTTGATGTTCTCTTTATTGGCTGTATTTATTCTGGTGTACAGAGCATTGGCTCCGCCGATCAAACCTTATTATCTGTTATTTATTGCAGCGTTTTTAATTTACTCTTTCTCCGATAACACGCTGTCGACGGTCCAATTTATTATTCCGTTCTGTTGGTACCTGAACTGCCTGTATCGTTCTTCACAGCCAACCGATTCCCCACAAAAAGAAGTGATACGATGAATCAAGTGAATATGTTCGATGTCAATTTTGATAACTATGATTTTATGGATTTGCTTGATTACATTGATAAAACCATTCAGGAGAGGAATCAGTCTTATATCCTCACTTGCAATGTAGATCATGTGATCAAGCTACGTAAGGATAAAGAATTTCAAACGGTATATTCGCAGGCAGGCGCAGTTGTTGCTGACGGAATGCCACTGATCTGGGCATCCAAAATGCTAGGTAAGCCGCTTAAGCAGAAGGTATCCGGCGCGGATCTATTTAATCGATTGGGCAACGCCTTTGAGCAAAGGAAGTACCGGCTGTTCTTCTTAGGCTCAGCTGAAGGCGTGGCGGAACGGGCAGCGATGAATTTGAAAACAGCACATCCCGGAATAAATGTGGTTGGCTGTTATTCTCCATCCTATGGATTCGAGCACAATGAGGAGGAGAATGAACGCATTATAGAGATGCTGACAGAGTGCCGGCCAGATATCGTGTTTGTTGGTGTAGGAGCGCCTAAGCAGGAAAAATGGATTTATCGCCACTATACCTCTTATCAAGCTCCGATATCGATCGGAGTGGGAGCGACCTTTGATTTTCTGTCAGGCTCAGTGAAACGAGCGCCTAGCTTCATGCAAAAAACAGGGTTCGAATGGTTCTGGCGGCTTAGCCAGGAGCCGGGCCGGCTCTGGAAAAGATATCTTGTGGATGATGCACAATTTCTACTTTTATTACTTAAGGAACTGCGTAAGCGGGATAAGGTGAAGGAAGGAGGCTTGGAATGAGTGTATTTACGCCCCCATCACTTAGGTTCATTAAGACAGCTGGATTAATAGGGGGGACTGCTGCTGTAGGTGTCTCTCTTCCGCTGATCATTGGCTTCTCCAGTGCGATGCTGAGTTCATCGAACAGTCTGCAGGGAGCCATTCTCTCAGCCATCCTATTCCCAGCTTTCTTGTTAGCCATACTTAGACCGAAAATGCTGGTTGCTTATACCTTGCTAATCTGGGCAGTAGCTCCAGAGCTACGCCGCATTGCTGACTGGTCAGAAGGAGTGTATCACTCTGTATCCTTGCTGAGTTTAGCCCCCTTGTTAACCGGTGTAACCTTGATTATTCCGCTGCTGAAGGAGATTCACAATATTCAAAAATCCTCCACGCGGATCATGTTAATGTTCGCAGTAGCGCTAGGTTATGGTGCTTTAATCGGTTTGGCTAAGAATGGCATGGGCTCAGTTTATGACTTAGCGAGTTATATTGTGCCACTGCTGTTATTGCCGTACTTTGCCGTCACAAAGTTCAAGCCAAAGGATATCGACCGACTGCTTACCGCTTTTGCCAATATTGCTGTCCTGGTTGCCATTTACGGGATTATTCAGTATTTAACGGTGCCACCTTGGGATGTGTTCTGGATGAAACATGCGGACATGATGTCCATCGGAAATCCATATCCATTGGAAATTCGAGTGTTCTCTACGCTGAATTCGCCCGGACCGGCTGCAACATTCTTAGCGTTTGCTTTAGTTCCGATGATACTGGAGAAAAAATGGCGGGGAACATTGCGCTGGATCGGCGTTCTGCTAGTTGTAATCTGCCTGCTGACTACTTTAGTACGCGCGGCATGGCTGATACTTCTGGTGATGCTGCTCATGTACATTGGAACCTCTCCTTCTAAGGGAAAGTGGAAAACCTTGATCCAATTAGTTTTTGTGGCTGCTGCGTTATTCTGGGTTGTGCCGAAATTGCCTGGCGCCGAAGGACTGGTTGCTCGGGTAGAGACACTATCTTCTGTTCAGGAAGATCACTCTTATAATGAACGGCTAAGCTTATGGCAAAACATGCTGCCGATGGTCGCCGCCAATCCAGTAGGTCAGGGAATTGGGAGTGTAGGCCAAGGGACTAAGCTTGGTAATGACGGCGAGCTTGGAGAGTACGGAATTATGGATAACGGAGTTATCGCCTTACTGCTTACCTTTGGTGTTCTGGGTGCTGTTTTCTTCTTCGGAGCTTTAGGCGCAGTTGTCAAACAGATATTCGCTAGAGTAATCAGCAGGGACCAATTGCAGCCCTACGCCCGACTTGCGTTAGCTACTTGGACCGGTGCGATTGTCAGTCTAGTTTCAGATAATGGGTTTCCCGGACTTAAGGGATATTTAATCTGGATGCTGATTGGCCTTGGCCTCAGCGCAAGGGAGATTACTCAAAGTAGAAGGAAGGGAACACCGTATGCAGCAGTTGAATGCAAAATCTCTCCCCACTAGAACAATCTGGTCATCCTTTAGACTGTTCGCCAAGAGTAAGGACAACAGCTCGGCAGCCGTAAAAACTATGTTTGTCAGTGTCATGATCCTATTGATTAACATGTTAACGGGTGTACTGACCGCCCGTTATCTTGGACCGACAGGCCGTGGGGAACAGACGGCAATGATTAACTGGTCACAGTTTCTGGCGTTTAGCATGAGCTTTGGCATTCCTTCAGCTCTGATCTATAACGCTAAGAAAAACCCGGATGATGCCGGAGTGCTTTATCGTATGGCATTGCTGCTCGGTGTCATTTTTGGGGTCATAGCGATGATTATAGGTATCGTAGTCTTGCCTTATTGGCTGAAGTCCTTCAGTCCGGAGGTCGTGACCTTTGCTCAGTGGTCTATGATTCTGTGTCCGATTATAGCGATCTCTCAAATTAACAATGCAGCTTTTCAATTCAGAGGAGAATACAAGAGATTTAATTGGATTCGCTATCTAGTGCCATTGCTTACACTGACGATGATCGGGATATTGATCGCGCTGGATCAGATGAATCCTTTTACAACTGCAGTTGCCTATCTCCTTCCGGGGGCGCCGCTGTTTATCGGAATGACGATTTCCTTGCTTCGCACCTATAAGGTGAAGATGAGAGGGGCCTTTCAGAATTTAAAAAGATTGTTCACTTACGGCCTAGGTTCCTACGGCAATGACTTGCTTGGCAATTTTTCTACCTATATCGATCAGATCGTAATCGCCGGTTTGTTAAGACCTGCTGATTTGGGACTGTATGTAGTGGCTGTGAGTCTATCGCGAATGGTTAATTTTTTCTCAAGCTCGATTACGATCGTGTTGTTTCCTAAGGCTTCTGAGCTGTCAAAAGAACAGGCAGTTGAGTTAACATTCAAAGCCTTTCGAATAAGTACGACCTTCACCATGCTTGGCGGAGTAGTCCTGATGCTCTTAGCCCCTTTAGTAATTCCATTGATGTACGGCAAAGACTTCAATGCAGCATTAACCGTGTTTCGCTTGTTGCTCCTTGAAGTGACCATTAGCGGAGGGACGATCATTCTGGCACAGGCCTTTATGGCGCTAGGCAAGCCGAAAATTGTTTCGATGCTTCAAGGTTTTGGCTTACTCTTGGTTATCCCAATGTTGTTCCTGCTCATCCCTAAATTTGGCTTACTCGGAGCAGGGATAGCGATGTTGTCATCAGCAATCCTGCGATTTTTCTTCATTGTTCTCAATATAAAGTACACCTTAAAAGTTAAACTTCCGCGGCTGCTCATTACCCGGGAGGACATTCAGTGGATGAAGACGACGATGAATTCTTACATTCGCAAGAAACCTATGGATATGAATGGATAATGCGAAAGACAAAGGAGGAAACCTTCATGGATTCAGTAAAAAGCGTGGTAGGCGGCCAAGGCAATTATCCCATATCGGCTGTCATCATCGCTCAGGATGACGAAGTTCGAATATCTAAGGCCATACAATCCTGCAGGTTATTCGCCGACGAGGTGGTTGTGATTGACGGAGGCAGCAAAGACGGGACAGCTCAGCTTTCTGAAAGCTTGAATTGTCGAGTATACGTCAACCCTTGGCCCGGATATGCGAAACAGAGGGAGTTCGGAGTAGAACGCGCGGTTCATGATTGGGTCTTCCTTATTGATACTGACGAAGTGGTCAGCGACGAGTTGGCCGCAAGTATTCTTGAACTGAAGCCGGGGCTTATGGATCAATCGGTTGCCTATTCTATCTACCGGATCGGCGACTTTATGGGCAGATGGCTGGATCGTGGCGAATATCTAGTGCGCCTATACAACCGCAAAGCATATGGAATTCGAAATAGCTTGGTGCACGAGATGCCCGAGGTCTCTGAAGAGCGAACCATACGTTTGACAGGAACCCTCTGGCATTATGGTTACCGCAGTATTAATGATCATGTGGCACGCTTCAATAAGTACACTGACTTGGAAGCTGAAAGTGCGTATGCCAAGGGCAAACGATTTCGGGTTAGTCATCTGCTGTTAAGGCCACCAGCCCGTTTCCTGCAAAAGTATTTCTTACACGGGTTGTTCAAGAAGGGAATGTCAGGTTTCGGTGTATCCGTATTCTGGGTCATGTATGAATTCATGGTCGGCTTCAAGCATTACGAATTAATTAGATCGGGAAAGCTGACTCAGCACAATGCGAAGACGAGTCAGACCGAGAAGGAGAATAAAGGAGAGAGAAGCTATGCCGTACAGTGACGGATTGAACATTATGACGACTGGCCTTAGCTGGCCGTCGCTACAGCCGGGTGGGCTTAACACGTATTTCAAATCCGTTTGCGAGCAACTCTCCTCACGTAATCGGGTGCATGCGCTGATTTGCAGTCAAGAGACGCCTGCTACCCCTGAGGAATTGATTATTCACAATGCCGGAGATCCAAAAGATGGGATCTGGAAACGTAAGGATGCATTCCAGCGTAAAGCGGCCGATCTGATGGGAGAGGGCAGTGGCCGTATAGATATTTTATACACTCACTTTGCTCCTTATGGTATTGGTCCAGCCCTGGAAGCAAAGAAACGCGGGATTCCTGTAGTGATGACTTTTCATGGCCCATGGAATGAAGAAATGAAAATCGAAGGCCAAGGTATTAAGCACCGGGTCAAAACAACCATCGCCAAATCCATTGAACATAGAGCCTATAAGCTAGCGGATAAGTTCATCGTGCTTAGTGAGACGTTCCGGGACATTCTCCATAAGCTGCACGGAGTGCCTCTACACAAAATTATAGTGATTCCAGGAGCAGCTAATGTGGAACGTTTTATTCCCGCTACGAATCGATTGGCGATTCGCCGAGGCTTAAATTTACCTGAGGGAGCAACAACCGTGCTGACTGTCCGGCGGTTGGTCAACCGGATGGGACTACTACAGCTGCTTGAAGCCTGGAAGCAAGTTGCGGAGCGTTTCCCGAATGCAATTCTGCTGATTGGTGGTAAAGGGCCGTTGCGAGGAGAACTGGAAGAAAAGATCGCCGACTATGGCTTAAGCAACAAGGTAAGACTGCTAGGCTACATTCCCGATCATGAACTAGCCTCTTATTATCAGGCAGCGGACATGTTCGTGGTTCCCTCACAGGCATTGGAGGGCTTTGGTTTGATTACCGTTGAAGCCTTATCTTCAGGATTGCCAGTGATGGCTACACCGATTGGCGGCAATAAGGAAATTTTGCAAGGCTTCCGGCCGGAATTGCTATTTAAGAGTTCAAGTAGTGACCACATGGCCGAAGGCATGATCCATATGCTTAGCAATCGAAAGCTGCTTCCGAGCCGGGATGAATGTAGAGAGCATGTACTGGAGAGATATACCTGGGAGCATGTTACGGATCAAGTAGAATCCGTGTTCCTGCAAGCCTTAGGAGAGGAGGTGACCACGTAATGCTTAGAGTGGCCTATATAGATCACACTGCTAAATGGAGTGGTGGAGAAGTTGCCCTGTTTAATATCCTTACCCATATTGGAGAACAGATTGATCCACTGGTAATCCTGGCTGAGGATGGTGCGCTGGCTGAACGGCTGCGTGAAAAAGGGATGGATGTCCGTATTATTCCGCTGGATGAGAGCATCAGAAGTCGGGGTAGAAATGCAGTCAACTTGGGAGCACCTGCTGCAGCCTTCAAGCTGTTGGCTTATGGCCGGAAGCTTGCGCCGCTTTTAAAAGCGGAGAAGGTAGATTGCGTGCACACCAATTCCCTGAAATCTGCATTATACGGAGCAATCGCTGCTAAAATAGCGGGTGTTCCATTGATATGGCACATCCGGGATCATATTGGAGCCCCTTATTTAAAGCCTATTGTTGCCAAAGGTATTCGTTTGCTGTCGCGCCTGCTCCCCAATGGAGTCATCGCGAATTCACATTCTACGCTGAATGCTTTGGAGCTGCCGCGTTCGAAAAAAACGCTGGTCGTATACTCCGCTTTCGCTAAAGCGATTGGTAATGGGATCGGCATGCGGGACCAGAAAGATTTTAACGTATTGCTAGTTGGTCGATTGGCGCATTGGAAAGGTCAGCATATTGTGCTGGAAGCCGCAAAAAGCTTTAAGAACGAACCTCGTGTGAAGTTCTGGCTGGCCGGAGACGCTCTGTTTGGAGAAGAGGCTTATAAGCAGGAATTGCTTCAAAAGATAAAAAACGACGAGCTTACTAATGTAAGCATGCTAGGGCATGTGGATGATATTCAAGGCCTTATGAATACTGCTGATTTACTGATTCACACTTCGGTAACTCCTGAGCCTTTTGGCCAAGTTATCGTTGAAGGAATGGCAGCGGGATTACCGGTGATCGCCTCCAATGAAGGCGGGCCGGTAGAAATTGTAGTTCAAGGTGAGACAGGATTACTGATAGAGCCTGGTGACGCGGCGATACTGGCAGACTCCATTAAATGGATGCTGGATCACCCAGAGGAAAGACGGCGGATGGCGGACAATGGGATGAAACGAGTGAAAGAGCATTTTGTTATCGAGAATACGGTCAAGGACATCGTTGACTACTATAAAGGTTTGTTGGCGGGCACCTGACAGATGATATGACGCGGTAATTCTGAAGATGATGCTCCATAAAACTTTGAGGATGATTCACATGAAAATTGCGATAGCGCACGATTACTTAATCCAAATGGGCGGCGCGGAAAGAGTGGTGGAAGTCTTTCATCACATGTATCCCGAGGCTCCAATCTACACAACGGTTTTTAACGGAAGCCGCCTTACTGACAATCTCAAAGATGCGGATATCCGTGCCTCCTGGCTGCAAAAGATTCCGGGGGTAAAGACCAATTTTAAAGGGGTGCTGCCACTTTATCCAATGGCCATCCGTGATTTGGACTTTCGCGGTTTCGATATCGTCCTGAGTTCCAGCAGTGCTTTTATGAAAAGTATTCAAGTTCCTAAACATACGTTTCATCTTTGTTACTGCCATACGCCTATGCGCTTCGCATGGGATTATGACACCTACATGGAACGTCAGTCGAATTCCGGGTTGTTCAAGAAAATGCTTAAGGTATACATGCAGCAGCTCAAAACGTGGGACCAGCGGACTTCTAAAAATGTGAATCAGTTCGTAGCCAATTCTTCAGTAGTGAAGACGAGGATTCAGAATTACTATCACCGGGATGCAGATGTCATATTTCCACCGATTAATACAGCCCGGTTTACAAGCTCTTCAACCATTGGTGACTATTATTTAATTGTATCTCGGCTTGTTTCCTACAAGCGGATTGATCTGGCAGTAGAGGCTTTTAACCGTAACGGTCTTAAGCTTTATATCGTAGGGGATGGACCAGATCGCAAGCGTCTCGAAGGCATGGCAAAGGATAATGTATCGTTTCTGGGCCGGTTAGAAGATGAGCAAGTGACTGGAATGATGGCACAGTGTAGAGCGTTTATTTTTCCAGGAGAAGAGGACTTTGGAATTACACCGCTGGAAGCGAACGCTGCAGGAAGACCGGTAATTGCTTATCAAGCAGGTGGGGCACTGGATACTATTATTCCTTATGTAAATGGTGTGTTCTTTCAGCATCAAGAAGTGGAGGATCTACTAAAGGCTATTTACGAGGTAGAGTCCTATGCTTGGGATATCGATCAAATTATGGAGCATGCACGTAAATTCGATGAGCAGGCGTTTATGGTTAAGTTCAAGCAGTATGTTGAGCAGGCCTACGTCAATTTTCTAAAAGGAGGATGATTATATGAAGCTGACAGTAATCGGTACTGGGTATGTGGGTCTTGTATCTGGCGTATGCTTTGCACTGAGCGGACATCATGTCATCTGTGTGGATAAGGACGAGGAAAAGATTAAGAAGCTGAAACAGATGGAATCGCCCATCTATGAGCCGGGAATTGAGGAACTGATTGAACTGAATCTTCGTGAGGAACGGTTATCTTTTTCTGCGGATCTGCAGGATTCGGTGCGGCATTCAGATATTATCATTCTTGCTGTAGGTACGCCATCGCTGCCTAATGGTGAAGCAGACTTAACCTACATTGAGGGTGCAGCTGCTGAAATCGCTAAAGCGATGGAAGGGCACAAAATTATAATGACTAAATCTACAGTTCCCGTAGGGACAAATGAGAAAATCTCCAAAATTCTCGCTAAGTTTACCCATCATTCTTTTGATATCGTGTCTGCTCCCGAGTTTTTACGTGAAGGGTCAGCGATTCGCGATACCCTCCATCCCGACAGAATTGTCATTGGTCTTGATAATCCAGAGCTGGAACCAACCATGCGCGAGCTTCATAAGGGTTTCACAGAAAATGTATTTGTAACGGATATCCGCAGTGCAGAAATGATCAAATATGCTTCGAATGCATTTTTGGCCACGAAGATCTCCTTTATTAACGAGATCGCCAATATTTGTGAAAAAGTGGGAGCTGATGTAACCGAGGTAGCACAAGGAATGGGTATGGACCAAAGAATCGGGTCATCCTTCCTGCAGGCTGGTATCGGTTATGGAGGCTCCTGTTTCCCGAAAGACACTAATGCGCTCATTCAAATTGCGGGCAACGTCGATTATGAATTCAAATTATTGAAATCTGTAGTCGAAGTGAACAAGGGACAACGGTTTATGATCATCTCCAAGCTGCATGAATCACTTGGCAGCCTGCGCGGTTCGACGATTGGGATATGGGGGCTTGCCTTTAAGCCTAATACTGATGATGTCCGCGAAGCTCCCGCCAGAGAGATTGTTGAGGCACTGGTGGCTGAGGGGGCAACAGTCAAACTATATGATCCAATTGCAGCTACAAATTTCAGGCAGCAATATGATCATCCGCAGCTTCGCTGGTGCAATCTGCCAGAGGAAGCGGCTGAGGGCAGCGATGCCGTATGCCTCTTGACCGATTGGAGCCTACTCAAGGACATTGATCTGCATCAGCTGGCGAAAAGCATGCGTAATGGGGTGCTGATCGATGGACGTAACGTGTATTCCAAGGAGCAAATCGAGGGTACCGGCCTCGTTTATCATTCTGTGGGCCGCCCGCAGATGGGTGGACTGAGCGGTTATTCTGCTAGTGTGGCTGGAGCGGTTTAATCTATATATATTGAACTTGTGATTTTTCTATTTAGGGATGAGCCGTGACTCCAGAGAATGTTTGGACTTCCGGCCGCTGTTGTCTGCAGATTTCCTGATTTTAACCGCTAATAGCGGTAGAAATCCGCAGACAAAGGCGGACGCTATCGCTCCTCCAGTTCCAAAATTCTCCTCCGCCACTTCGTTCCCTTATCTTTATATAGTTAGTGTACTCTGATTGTTTATCGCAGTAGCAGTAGCAGTAGCAGTAGCAGTAGCAGTAGCAGTAGCAGTAGCACTTATAGTTGTCATCGTCTTTGTCTCCGTGGTGGCAACTAGTCTTGCTCTTGTAGTTGCAGTTGTTCTTGCAGTTGCTGCTGCCTCCCCCGGAGCAGAAGCGAATCTTTAGAAAAACGTGCTCGCTTCCGGCTGGGACAGCACGGTGCGCATGGATCATTGTTAAAAAGTAGTTGGTTAGGTTAAGAACGGAAAGGGAACTTGGAACTGTAGAAACGGAGTGTTCGCCCGAAAGATTTCCGTAGGAAAGCTAGCTTCGAAAGCATATGCTATCCTCGGATTTCTACCGCGAGAAGCGGTTCAATCAGGAAATCTGAGGATAACAGCGATCGGAAGTCCAAAATCCCTTGGAGTGGTTCATACCTAACAAAGTTTTTAAATGCATCCATTCCAACGATCACCAAACGGAAGACATACGTTTTGATATCAATTCAAGGAGGGTTCATTCTATGAAAATGGTACTTCTATCAGGCGGTTCAGGTAAACGGTTATGGCCGTTGTCCAACGACTCACGTTCAAAGCAATTTCTAAAGGTACTTGAAAGCCCTCAAGGTGAACCAGAATCCATGGTACAACGTGTCTGGAGACAGCTGGAGGAAGCGGGGATGGCAGAATCATCTTATCTGGCCACCGGCCGCGGCCAAGTAGAAATGATACAAAGCCAACTGGGAAGTCATGTGCCGATTATCGTTGAACCGGAGCGTCGGGATACTTTTCCGGCCATCGCCTTAACAGCTACCTATCTTTATTCTGTTGCAGGTGTTTCTCCAGCGGAGACGATAGCGATTTTGCCTGTTGATCCTTATGTAGAAGCATCCTTTTTCGATACCATAGCTATGCTTGAGGGAACCATGCTGGAAAGCGGAGCAAATCTGGCACTAATGGGTGTTGTTCCTGAACATGCCTCAGAGAAATACGGATATATCATTCCTACCACTGAAGAGGCGGGGGGAAATGGTTTTATGAAGGTGAGTCACTTTCAAGAGAAGCCGGACCGCATACAAGCAGAACAGCTCATCGAGCAAAATGCATTGTGGAATTGCGGAGTGTTTGCCTTCCGCTTAGGGTACTTATTAGATATTTTGCAGCGTAAAGGGTTGCCTTTAGGATATGAAGAATTGCAGAAGCAGTATAAGCTATTGTCTTCCATCAGCTTTGATTATGAAGTGGTGGAGAAAGAAGAACATATTGTGGTGCAGCCGTATGATGGATTCTGGAAGGATCTTGGAACGTGGAATACGCTGACAGAGGAAATGAGCAGCAAGCATGTAGGAAAAGGTTTTGTGACGGCGGATTCTGAAGGAACTTGCTTGATTAATGAGCTGGATATTCCGATTACGGTAATTGGTGCGAAGGATCTGATCATCGCGGCTAGCCCGGATGGAATTCTGGTTACCCATAAAGCGGAGAGCCCACGGATTAAAGAAGTGCTGAAGACCTTTGAACAGAGACCGATGTACGAGGAACGCCGCTGGGGCCATTACAAAGTTATTGATTATGTGAAATATGATGAGGGCAATGAAGTGCTGACCAAACGGATTTTTATATCCGAGGGGAATAATATCAGCTATCAATTACATCGCAAGCGTAGTGAAATTTGGACAATCGTCAGCGGCGAAGCAAGTATTGTGCTGAATGAGAAAAAACATAATGTGAAGGCTGGGGACGTAGTACGTATCCCGGAAGGAACGAAACACGCGATCCTTGCTTTGACGGATGTTGAGTTTATAGAGGTACAGACGGGTTCTGAATTAGTAGAAGAAGATAACATTCGTATTACTTTAGACTGGAATGATATAGAACTACAACAATTCATTTCATAGGTCTAACCTATCTATTTAACCAATCCGAAATTTCTTGAAACAGGTAAAATGACTCAATTATCTAGAAAAGTCATAAAAACACTAAATATATCATTAATTGTCGTCGATACTTACGGAAAGAGAGATTATTTCTCTTAAATTGAAAAGGCAAACCTATCGAAAGGTAGGGACGCAAAGCTATAGGGCCTTCGAAAGAGTGGCAGCCTGGCTACCGAAAGGGAGATTATTTTGAAAGCTTACCGTACGTATCGATTGCTTGGCGCATTTTTGTCACTCGTCCTGTTTCTGACTGCACTTCCGCTTACTGTTGGAATTTCGCCGTCTGTTGTCATAGCTGCTTCAAATTCTGGAACGCCAGTTACCCCAGATGCCTCACCTGAAGCCGTAAAGCTGCTTAACTATTTTTACTCGATTTCAGGAAAAGGTATTATTGCTGGTCAACATGACTATTTAGAAAGTCCAGATGAAATTAACAATATGCTGAAGGGAACAAGCGGACAGTACGCAGCTCTTCACGGTTATGAACTGGGCGCGATCAGCGGTCAGTCCGAAGGAACGATGGCCTGGCAGCGTCAAAATGTGGTGAACAGCGCCATCAACTGGAATAAAGCGGGCGGGATCGTAGCTATGACTTTTCATGCTAACCTGCCGGGCACCTCTTATGACTGGGATAATGTGAAAAAAACACTTAGTCAGAGTGAGTTCGATAGTTACGTTACACCGGGTACCAAGCAATATAACAGTCTGATCGCTGAACTTGATAAGGTGGCAGTCTCCCTAAAAAGCTTGCGCGATGCCAACGTTCCGGTACTTTGGAGACCCTATCATGAAATGAACGGGAACTGGTTCTGGTGGGGGAAGAAAAATAACTTTTCTAAACTTTGGAATATTATGTATGACCGTTTTGTTAACGTTCATAAATTAAATAATTTGTTATGGGTATGGAGTCCGAATGCTCCGAATGTTTGGTCAGATCCTTATGCGTTAACTTATCCAGGAGCAGATAAAGTAGATATTCTGGCAGCAGATATATACGAAAATGATTACCAGCAAAAATACTATGACAGCTTGTTGAGTCTGGCCGCAGGCAAACCGATTGCAATCGGGGAGAATGGTGAAATGCCTAATCTGGAGAATCTTCAGCAATCGCAAAGTAAATGGACGTATATGATGAGCTGGGGAAAAATGCTTTACGAGAATAACAGTGCAGATGCAATCAAAACTTTTATGAATAGCAACTATACCCTGACTAGAGATAAATTAAATACTGATCTGACACCCACACCTAGCGCTGCACCCGCGCCGGCCCCCCCCGAAGAAGATGGTGGGGCAGCCATTCCTCTCGCGAAGGGGCTTGCAGGAGAATATTACAACAACATGCAGCTATCGGGAGCAGCAGCTCTTACTAGAAATGATGCAATTATCGATTTCAATTGGCGGCAAGGATCGCCGGATGCCGCCCTCGGGATTGATCGTTTCTCCATACGTTGGAGCGGTAAAATTAAGCCATTATATGATGAGCAATATACATTTTACACTACCTCAGATGATGGCATCCGTGTCTGGGTGAATGGCGAATCCGTGATTGATAGTTGGACTAAGCAAAGTGGTACTGAGCGTAAGGGCAATATAACGCTGAAGGCTGGCCAGCTATACGATATCAAGGTGGAGTATTACGAGAATGAAGGCGATGCGAGAGTCCGCTTGATGTGGGAAAGTGCTAGTCAAGCTAAAGAGACAGTTCCAGCAAGTTCACTTTTTCTTCCGGATGTCTCCTGATTGATGAAAATTAAAGGTCGATCCTTAGTGGCTCTGCGTTATTGCAGAGCTACTAAGCTATAGTCCTCATTAGGTCAGAAGACGATTGTCCGATAACAGGTCTGTTCATTTATTACCTGTGGAGGCAGTACAGCTACCGAAAGGAGGATTTATTTGCGTAAATATTATAAGCAAAACAGATTGTTGTTTACTATATTACCGGTGTTTATTATTTTTTCCTTGCTGCCTTGGGGAGAGGTTAAGAGTCTTCCGAAGGCTATGAGTGTTTCTTCCTCTCTTCCTCCGGCTATACCAAGCAATCCATCAGCTTCTGAAGAAGCCAAGCAGCTGCTGAGTAATTTAATGAATCTACGTGGCAAAGGAATCCTGTCTGGCCAGCATGATTATCTAGAAAGTCCAGATGAACTGGTTCATAAGCTGAAGAATACATCGGGACAAAATGCCGTTCTTCATGGTTATGAATTGGGGGCAATTAATAATCAACCCGAAGGGACGATCGCAGAACAGCGGCAAGCAGTGATAGACAGTGCAATTGAGTGGCATCAAGAGGGTGGCATTGTAGCCGTGACATTCCATCAGAGTTTGCCGGGAACATCTCCAGAATGGTCCAATGTAAACAGAAGTCTCAGTCAAGAGAAGTTTAATGCTTATGTTACGCCTGGGACAGCTCAGTATAAGAGTCTAATTTCTGATCTAGACGAGATCGCTGGCTATTTGGGACAACTGCGTGATGCCGGAGTTCCAGTCTTATGGCGGCCTTACCATGAAATGAACGGCGGTTGGTTTTGGTGGGGGAAAAAGGACAATTTTTCAGCGCTTTGGAATATTGTCTATGATCGTTTTGTAAACACACACAAGCTGAATAATCTACTGTGGGTGTGGAATCCGAATGCGCCGAATGAATGGGCAGATCCTTATGCTGCATATTATCCCGGTGCGGATAAACTCGATGTTCTGGCTGCGGATATCTACAATAACGATTATAAGCAGTCCTACTATGAGGATCTGCTCGCACTTGCTGAAGGTAAACCTATCGGAATCGGGGAGAGCGGACAGCTGCCGAACCCGGATGTATTAACTGAGAAACAAAATAAATGGGTCTATATGATGACCTGGGGAAAATTACTGACAGAAAATAATACGCTACAGTCAATTAAAAGCTTTATGAATGACTCGTTTATAGTATCCAGAGAGGATTACGTTCTCACAACAGGAGGCCCTTCGATGGCACCGGTAACCCCGGTAACTCCAACGGGTTTAACTGGAGAATACTATAACAATACCGATTTAGAGGGAGAAGCGGTACTTATCCGCGATGACCGTAAGATTGATTTTAATTGGCATGGTGCGTCACCTGCATCAGAGATAAATGAAGATCACTTTTCTGTACGCTGGAAAGGGAAGCTCAAACCCAAATTCAGTGAAAAATATATGATTTCGGCATCCTCTGATGATGGAGTCCGTGTCTGGATTGACGGAAAGCTGATCATCGACAATTGGAAAAATCAAAGTGCAACCCTTCATAAAGGAAGTATCTCGCTCACAGCTGGAACGCTTTATGATATCCAAATTGAATATTATGAGAATGAAGGAGATGCCAATCTTCGTTTGCTATGGGAGAGTTCCAGCCAGAAGCAGCAGGTGATTCCACAAGGGGCATTGTTCCTTCCTTAATCTAATGAAATGATAGGGTAAGACATTCCGGAAGAAAGAGAGGACCTATGGATGGGAATAACGAGGAGAATATCTAATAGAAAAAATAAGATATCTGCAAACAAACCATTACTGTTGTTACTAAAATTCGCCGCATTAACCGTCTTGTTTCTGTTGTCTGTCTCTGTTTTCGGAACGAATAGGACGAACGATTATAAGGTAGGTGCCAATATACCGAGACTATCTGCAGGAACTGATGCTGCAGCAGAAATACCGGATGGTACTGTGATCTGGAATCTGGGACAACATGATGGCTCAGCAGCTGAATTCGCTGCGAGTGGCACTTCTGGCAGCAAGAAGGAATTTAATGTTCCTTCTTCAGCGCTCAAATCATCGGCTCTTCAGAGCTTGCCTGCAGGCTTGAATGGAAAGACCCAGCCGGAATTAACGATCACCTATCAGCTAAATAAGATCCCGGAGAATGGGGTCTTATTTAGCGTAGGAATTCTGGATGCTTATAAATCCGTGCCGCAAATGAGTGTGTTTTCCAATCATCAATTGTCGGGGATCATTCAAATTGCAGGCGTATCGGGCACAGAAAGTGAATATAGCTTTCAAAAGTCCTATGAATTATACATTCCCAAGGAGCAATTGAAGCTGGGAACGAACGAATTGAAGCTGCAAACGGTTCGCTGTTTATATTGCAGTGACAAAGAAGACGAATATTCCTGGTGGACATGGGATAATCTCCGTTTAGAATCTCTTAACGCTCCAATTTCCGAGCCTATTCATGGCAGCTACACACTGACCGGAACAGTAGTGAATAATAAGCAGTTTTATTTTGATGAAGGTGCAGTTACGCACTTGCCTTATGTTATCAAATGGCTAGGTATGGCTTATAGCGGCAATGTGATGCGAACCAGCTGTGCCAGTGATGTTGGGCGGTCCTGCTCGGATATGATGGAATATTACAAGGTGTTGCAGGATTACAACATGCAGGCGGTTGCTCTGTATTTGCATACTGGTGATATTAAGCTTAAGGCAGACGGATCGTTGCCCGCAGATGCAGAGAAAAAGCTGACGGATTATTTTGAGCAATATAGCCCCTATTTTCAATATTATGAGGTAGATAATGAGCCAGGATTATTCAATCGTTCTAAGGCAGTTAACCTGGCGATCGCGGACTGGCTAAATAAAAAGGGTAAGCAAATCGCGCCCCATTTACAAACTGTTGCTCCGGGCTGGGCGTATTGGCCGAGCTACAGTGAGGATTCCTGCGGTAATCAGAAGGGTACTGGGAAGGAATGCGGAGATCCGGATGGCTGGGAACGTGATCCAGAGCAACGTATGGAGCTGGAGAAGGTTACGGATTTGACCAATGGACATTCCTACGGCGACTCTTATATTTTTAGTAATGGAGGAAGCTTTACTGAGAATTTGAAGACCTTCACTGGCGCAGACAATGGACTCGGCAAAAAAATGCTGACCACTGAATTTGGTACCTCGGACAGTCATTTGGATGCCTATCAATACGGGGCAACGGAGCGGACAGCGGCTGTATTCGATCGGATCATGCGTGCGCATATCGGTTATGCGGATATGTTTGTGCAGCATGCTGCTTTTTTTAAGGATTTCAGTTTATTCAAATACGGGTTTAATTTAGAAGAGCATGATCCGGCAACCACAGAGATTTACTATACAAAAGAGAACGAGGATTCACGTGTCAGCATTATGAGAAGGCTCAGTCTTGCTTATGCTACGCATGGAGCTCCATTAACTTACCGAGTTGCAAACAAAGATGTGTTAGCCGATAAGCTGGTTTATGTTCGGGCCGTGGATACTTCTACATTGAAGTCTCTTGCGGGAAGCGGAGCGACCTCAAATAAGGTGCTGGTTAATTTCGTTAACTTTGAGTCTACTCCACAAACTGTGAGTGTAAATGTGACTATGCCGAAAAACGGTGTGTATGAAGGGGAACGTTTTGGAAACGGGGATACGTATGAAAAAGCAAGAAGTTATGTAACAGGTAAAAAGGCTACTCCCACGTTAACCTTTACGGAGACACTTGCTCCAGGAGAGGCTGTGCAGTATATTTTGCAGCCTTCCTCTGAAGTAAAGCCGTCGGCCCCTAAAGGATTCAAAGCCGCAGCAACAAAAGGTTTAGCTGTAAAATTAAATTGGTTGGAGGCACCAGGAGCAAGCTACGAGTTACTTAGAGCTGATGGTAGCGGTGGGGAAATGAAAGTGATCGCTACTGATGTGAAGCTTACAGAATACACGGATCATAATTTACATGAAGGAACTTTATATACCTATGCAGTGAGGGTATCAGGTTCAAAACTGCTGTCCGATAAAGTTCAGATTACAGCCACTGGACTGGTTCCTCTGGATCGTACTAAATGGAAGGTATCCTCAAATGTGAATACGGTGGCGTCAGCTCCGAGTCTTGCTATTGATGGGGATCGGCGTACGCGCTGGGACACTGGAAAACATCAGGTTTCTGGGGAGTATTTCCAGATTGATCTGAATGGAGTACATGAAATTGAAAGTATAGAGTTGGACAGTACGTTATCACCTTTTGATTATCCAAGAGACTACGTAGTTTATATTTCTGACGATGCTCAAAACTGGAACAAACTCACGTCTGGAAAAGGCACGAAAGAGCTTACTAAGATATCCTTTTCTAAAGTGAAGACGAGGTATATCAAAATTGTGCAGAATGGAGCTGGCGGGAATTATTGGTCCATTCAAGAGCTGCAGGTGTATTCCAGAGAATAAGGGTATCATTTGAATTTATATAATCGTTTATAGCCCATACTAAATAACCTCTCCGGGAATTTTCCTGAAGAGGTTATTTGTGTTCAAATATAAGAAAGTAGAAGTATTGCACCTATCTTTTATTACGTATGAAATGGAGATTAGATTACTGTGAGATAGATCTACAATGGGATAGGGAATTCTTCCCTATAAATTTTGTGTTTTAGGGATGAACAGGTGGAATATAGGGAATTTCTCCCTGTATTCCAGCGGATATCGCCGTTTTTTAGAAAATCCTTCGTATTATAGGGAGAAATGAAGCTAGAATTAAAAGTGGACACCTCGTTAAGAGATTAAGATAATGAAGATATCTAAGGAGGTGTTCACATGGGTGAACAGCGGCAACGGTATGACGAAGAATTTAAGAGAAACACTGTTAAATATTTGCAAGAGCAGACAAAGTCGGTGGAGGATATCTCGTTAGAGTTGAACATTCCAGCAAAGACTTTGCATGGGTGGAAGGCTAAATATCGCGACTTCAAAAATGAACCTATTGTTACCTTGGAACGATTCCGAGAGATGGAACAGCTGCTTAGAGAAAAAGAACATGAGATTCAGATGAAAGATAAAAGGATTGCAGACGTTGAGGAAGAACTCACAATCGTAAAAAAAGCAGTGCACATCTTCAGCAAACCAAGGAACTAAGATTCCAGTTTATTGAGGATCATCGCTCCGAGTTCAACTTGGAGAAGATGTGCAAGGTTATGGAAGTTTCACGGAGCGGCTACTATAAGTGGAAAACCTCTATGCCAAGCAAGCAAGAGTTGCGCAAGCGTGAGTTAATGGGGCGAATTACGTATCACTATTACGATAACAATCGACGCTATGGTGCCCCTAAGATCACAAAAAAATTGCGCCATGAGGGCTACAAGGTCACCGAGAGAACCGTTGGCTTGTATATGAAG
>NZ_LCZJ02000029.1 GCF_001012825.1 Paenibacillus etheri | reverse complement strand
CAGCGCGCTAGGCTATCTTTCGCCGGTACGGTTTGCTGCGCAATTTAATAAGAGAAAGGCAGTTTAATGGTGTCTACTTTCTTGACAGAGGTCCAAAATTCCGCATAACTGGGCAATTGTGAGGAAATCATCCTAAATAGAGGGAGTTTTTCCCTATAACACTCCCTCCCCAACGCCGGATCATAATTTCATAGACTGAGTGCAGAAGGTGGGGGAGTTTTTCCCTATAACACTCCCTCCCCAACGCCGGATCATAATTTCATAGACTGAGTGCAGAAGGTGGGGGAGTTTGGAATATGAAATCTTGCAAAATGTACAACAAAACGGAAACCGTCCCTAAAAGGACGGTTTCCGTTTATTCTTGTTTAAATCCGTTAAATGAAACGTAGACCAGACATATACGGCAAAGGAATGGCCTCTGATTCCTCGGGGGAATCAGAGGTGTGAAGCGGGCTCGCTGGATCAAACAACAGCGAGATCAGCTCCTTGTCGTCCTGCACGGATGACAAGTCGAGCCCCTTGCGGCATCCTTCGGTCTGCCGCAAAAGCGCTGCCCGGTCTGCGATGCAGACCGTTCCGCTGTTCGCGCCGGCGCTTAAGGAGACGCCGGCGTCCCGCAGGAGCGCGAGCAGGCTGCGCTCCTGCCACGGCACAGGCACTTGCAGCGTGCCAACGCCGCCGCACAGAGCCGCTTTTGCCAGCAACGCCGCTACCGCGCTCGGCTGGCCGGCCCATTCCACCGCCGTCGCCGCGCTCGGCGCTGGCACTTCTGCCGCCGCGGGTACAGCCACCGCGGCGAACCCCTCGATGCTGCCGTCCCGAACGGCTACGAGTGTGCGCTGGGACAAGCCCAGCACACCCGCGTAAGCCTCGGCACCCAGCAGCAGCGCTAGCTCACCCGGACTGTACACCTGTCCGGCTTCGCGTTCATTCAGCAGCCGGTTGACGGCGAAGAAGTCGCCCGGCTTCATAGGCCGCAGCGTCCATTCTTCTCCTGCTGCGGCAGCAAGTGCGTGAGCCGAGCTTGCGTTCAGCTCGGCAAATTGCGTACCTCCGAACGGTACGCATCCCGCTCTGGTGTATAGCGAACGATCACCCGAGACAAAGATAAGCGATGCCTCGGCCTTCGCAGCGTGACTCTGGCATAGCTGTAGAAGTTGGCCCGCCAGCCCTTGGCCACGAAAAGCGGGATCGGTGCAGACAGCACCTATGGAGAATACATTCAGGAACGCATCTCCAGTCTTGATCGTGGAGGGTACGAGTCCCATGAAAGCAGCAACCGTTCCGTCATCGGCAATAGCCGCGTAGGAATGACTGAGTCCAGGGCGGAAAATAAGGGGAAACAGTTCTTTCATTGAAGTGGCACCTGATTTACGAAAGACGGAATCTGCGAGCAGAGCCGCTTGGTTCAGCTCCACAGTTTTAATTAATCTCAATTGCATAACATTCAGCCTCCTAGTATGTACACTCGATGGGGAGAAAGCATTTACATAAAGTATAAGGCCCGGGGAATGAAATCTCCAATCTTGTTTATATTATTCAATGTCTCAAAAGGATGTGGGTAAGGGTAATAACGTACATAAATAAAAAGGGAAGTGAATAATCGGTGTCCCAACTTGCAGATAATATTATATTATTACTGGCAGCGCTCCTGCTTGTAGGTGTATTTTCCACTAAGTTCTCCACTAAATTTGGAATGCCAGCTTTAGTGCTATTCCTTGCTGCGGGGATGGTGCTGAGCCAATTCGTTTTTTTTAACAATGCTTCCTTAACGCAGATGGCCGGGATCTTCGCATTGGTTGTCATATTATTCGAAGGTGGCATGCAGACGAGTATTAAGGATATTAAACCTGTTATTCGGCCAGCATTATCCTTATCAACGGTAGGCGTAATCATGACGACAGCCATTGTAGGGGTATTCGCTAAGCTGATCCTTAATGTGTCATGGCCAGAAAGCTTTCTGTTTGGAGCGATCGTTGGATCGACAGATGCGGCTGCAGTCTTCTCGGTACTCGGCGGTAAGAACATTGATAAACGTCTGACCTCGACGTTAGAAGCAGAATCAGGAAGCAACGATCCAATGGCGGTTTTCTTGACAGTCTCGCTAATCGAATGGATACAGCATCCGGATATGGTGATATGGGGACTTCTATTGTCCTTTATATGGGAGATGGGCATTGGCTTAGTACTGGGTTTTATACTGGGGAAGATCGCAGTTTTCTGTATCAATCGAATTAACCTGGATTCTACAGGTCTTTATCCAGTAATGGGCATTGGCTTTGCTGTCCTGACCTATGGCTTATCTGCATGGGTACATAGTAGCGGGCTGCTGGCTGTTTATGTTATGGGCCTTACGCTTGGCAATTCTGAGCTAATGTATCACCGTACCATTATGAATTTTAGTCATGGTTTTGCTTGGATGATGCAAATATTTATGTTCATACTGCTGGGCTTATTAGTATTTCCACAGGAGCTGGCGGAAGTGGCTTGGCAAGGGATCTTGTTATCCGTCATTCTGATGGTTGTAGCCAGGCCAATTGGTGTATTTATAAGCCTGCACTTTTCCAAATTCACGATCTGCGAAAAGACATTGATTTCTTGGGCCGGACTTCGTGGAGCTGTTCCGATTGTGTTAGCGACTTATCCCCTGCTGGCTGATCTGCCCCACGGACGGTTATTCTTTAATGTTGTATTCTTTGTCGTGCTGACCTCGGCAGTAATTCAGGGAACTAGTATTTCCCCGTTAGCATCCCGATTGAAACTTGTGGGGCAAGAAGATTCAGATCAGCCTTCATTAATGGAGCTGGTCGCTCTTGGCAAGACAGATTCGGAGTTTAACCATATTGGAATTAATCCTTACATGCCGATTGCTGGACAGAAAATTTCGGAAATAGGTCTGCCAGACGATATCTTATTTACGGCAATTATCCGCAATAAAAAGATTGTCACCCCGCATGGCAGTACCGTTATTGAGCCTGGGGATACTGTGTATGTACTAAGTCCAAAGAGCAAGCGTGATGAGATGAGGGCTTTCTTCCGCAGCAGGAAAGGCAAGACCGCGGAGGAGGATGGTTCTTTAATCTAGAGAAGAACCCTTTTTCCAAAGTGTGACACACATAATAGGCTTTATAACATAAGGTGTGCTAGAATCGGCACAACATATAATCTCCAGAATAGTTGTAAAACACGAAAGAATGTGTTAAATTGTATATAGATTTAGAACGAGTCTAAATACAATTAAAATAAATGAACCATAGGAGGTTTTATTAATGACAACACAATTAAAGAGCCATACTGAACTGCAAGCTGCATTAAACCGCCAAACTGCGAACTGGTTCCTGCTCGGAGTAAAGCTTCATCATTATCACTGGTATGTTAGCGGATCTCAATTCTTCACACTGCATGAGAAGTTTGAAGAGCTATACAATGAAGCTGCGGGTTATGCAGATGATTTGGCTGAGCGTTTACTTTCTATTGGTGGACAACCAGCCTCCACAATGAAGCAATATCTTGAATTGTCCGACCTACAAGAATCTCGCGGCGGCGAAGATGCTAAGGGTATGGTATTAGAGCTAGTTAGAGACTTTAAGACTGTTGCTAAAGAACTGCAAGATGCAATTGCTGCTGCAGAAGAACTAAGTGATCAACCCACTGCGGATCTGCTGATTGGCATCAGAAGCAGCATTGAGAAACATGCTTGGATGCTGAATGCCTTTATCGGCTAAGACAAGATCCTTATAAGGATAGAATACACAAAGAGCGCCCGCGTTTCGTTAACGCATGGCGCTCTTTCTTTTGAAATCTTCTATTTAATAAATACTCCACCAAATGGCACGGCTTCGCGCAGAAATCGTTTAATAATTCCATCATCGTTATTATCTCTTTCAAATCGGCGATTCTGGCGTCCGGCCTGAAACAACACAGGGCCGTGGCCCGTCATCTTCCAGTGATAACTCATATGCTGGCTAGCTAAATGGTTACCGTAAACAGTAAGTTCCAGCTTCGCATTCTCAGGATAGGCAATAATACTGCCTGCATCAACATAGAGCGGATTGTAAGGATGAAGCTCAGCTTCACAGACCGTCCCTTCGGTCAGTATGCCAATGATGCCATTACCCGTAAATTTAACCTTCACAATATCTCGTGTAACGAGCACATTTTTCATACTCAGCACCCGTGTATCCATCGTAACTCCCTTGCTGTAGAAGAAGAGATGTTTAAAGTCGTACAATAAATCGCTCTTTCCATCAAGCTGCAGAATCTTTATCCGATAACCGGGTGGAAGAGCGGCGACAAAATGGCAAGGACCAGACATATCCGAACGAATCAATTTTCGCTTGCGATAGATGCCCTTCACATCCATAAATCTGTCTGCCCGTCCAGTGGCAGGCCCTTGATAAGCGATAATCTGTTGTGGATGCAGCACATGAACCTCTTCCTGCTCCCCAAGGGAGAAGGCTACGGCTTGTCCGCTCCCGCTGTCACTTTCATCTTGGACATCGATGTTCATATTTCATCTCCCTCATGCTGTAGGCGTGATCTTTACTGAATGTTCAAGATTAGCGCAGACGGTCTCCTTTTCTAGAACGGTGAAGCATGCTGAAACGAATAATACGGATGAGTATAAAATACCCCAGAATCAGACCAATCCCCGTAAAAATAGTTACTTTGATTTTATGATAATATTCTTCTCGTGCCGACCGGTCATTTTGCAACTCATCAACCATCTGTGTCAGTTGGCGATTCTGCTCCTGCAATGCTTCGTTCTGTGTTCGATACGCTTCCATTTCCTGCGTAGTATTCGTAAGCTTATCTTTAGCTTGTTGTAGCTCTTCAGCTGTCTGCTGAAATCCCTCTTTTAATTCATTTACTTCATTTGGAAGCTCAGAGAAGCTTTTGAATCCATTATAGATATCACTGAATATATTGGCTTTTGCTACTGGGGCTGGAAGAGATATGGTAAGGGTCAGCAGAAGCAGGAGCGAACATAACAGCTGTAGATATTTACGGTATTTATGTTGTTTCATCTATATAATCACCACCCGATTTAGGCTTGTATTTCTTTTATTTTAACACAGCTTGACAGCTTCTGACAGCGTACGCTAAGCGTGAATAGAGCTTCTTGGGTCAGTAATATTTGCCGGTTTGAAGTGAGGTTACACTTCCTTGTAAAGAACGGTGAGGCTGTGCTCTTCATGATTGAGAAGAGGGAATATTTATCGTATACTTTGGACGGAAAGGGGCTGCTACGGAATGAATAAATGGCTTAAGACAATGTTATTTTTAGTCGGATCTGCTTTTTTGACGAGGTTGATTCCATTCTCATCTTTGTTTCGGAATTTGGACACGATGATTCATGAATTTGGTCATGCGCTGGTAACTTTATTGCTGTCAGGCAGTGTGCTGCGTATTGAACTATACGCGAATCATAGTGGTGTCACCTATTCAGCTATTCAAGATGGAGGCAGAGCGATACTGGTGTCGCTATCCGGTTATATGCTGGCTTCTTTATTCGCATTGCTGCTCTTCTATCTCTACAGTAAAGGACGGCATGATTGGGGTCTTATCTTAGCAACTACAGTAGCATTGATTATGCTGGTGATGTACGTGCGGGGAAGCTTCGGAATGATGTGGTTAGGTGGGTTTATTGCACTGAATGTTTTAATGCTGGTAGTGTGGAAAAAGGCTAGCAAATATTATTATTTGTTATTAGCTTTTCTGACCTTGGAAGAGTCTGTAATGGGAAGTTTATTTCTTGTATATGCGGCCGTTGTTTCCCCATCTCGTGCGGGAGATGCCAGTAACCTGGCAAGAATGACATCAGTGCCGGCCATTTTTTGGGCAGTCCTATTTTTTATATTTTCACTGCTTTGCGCCAAATGGGCGCTGGGACTATTTTTTAAGCGGGAGCGAGTGCAGCCTAAACTTCAGAGCCGTTAAAGATTAAAAATATAAAATTTTCGTCATAAACAGACAAAAGGGGCTGTTTTTGCGAGAGTCAGTCTACTTAGTATGTAGATTGGCTCTTTTTTTGTCGATAATATAGAACCGAACATACATTCCATGACATGGAGCTGTCCGCCATTATTGGTACATTAATAGAAGACCCAAAAAAAGAAAGAGGTGGAAAATATGATGGAAAGTATTCATCCCATATTTACATGGGGGCAAGATCGTATTTTTGCAGGTGGGAATCGCGATGTTGTTTTACTTGTCGAATGGAAAGGGAACATGCCTTCAGAAAATAGCCGACCCAGCAGCCATAAAGTGGTTGCACGTGATATTGAACTACGAGTTTGGCTTGAGCCACATGTAACTTTTAAGCGCTGTTATGGATGTGAAATGGAGGCTGGAGAAGGAAATTCACTCTTGCTTAAGCTTGGCAAAATAAAAACAGGACAGCGCAAATTCGTAGGGCTAGAGTTCACTACCTCTAGTTCTGTAGCAGGTAAGTATGAAGCATTATCCCTACAGTGGAAGTATAAAAAGCCAACCGTAGAGCGTGTTCGTGAACTCCCCGTAAAGGTGCTAGAGCTAGAGTATGCGCATCATACCCGCATTCTGAACGATACTTGTTGCTTTTATGTTGAGAAGCATCTGGAATTGTTGAAGACGGCTGAAAAGGTAGAAGAAGCAGCGGCATTACGAAATAAAGGCCAGCATAGTGAAGCTCATGAGATGCTCAATCGACATGCGGATAAGATGTTGTTGCTCGCGGTACGCTCTGGAGATCCTTTGCTGCTTAAAGAAGCTGAATTGTTGTATAAACAGATCGGGTTCGAGCATCAGCAACGAAGTAAAGGCGTTGGTGGAATTTAATATAGGACTCACTGCATGAGGATGCATATAGACGAAAAAAGACCTATACATAAATTGGACTTTTTAGCGGATTCGGCGGAAAATTATAAGAAGAATTGTAATATAAAATGTGGTAACATAGTAAAAAAGTTCTATCACAATTTTACTTTTTTTCATAAAATAATGGGTCTATTTAACCATGAATCAAGGGGAACTGAATATGACAGACCGATTAATCCGACTGATGCGCATTATTACACTTGTTCAAGCTAAGCCGGGGATATTAGCCCGCGAATTGGCGGAACGCTGCGGCAACAGCGAGAGAACGATATACCGGGATATGGATGCGCTTAGCGCCATGCATATTCCCATAACCCATTTGGGGCATGGAAAAGGTTATGCTTTTATTGGAAATTTTGCACTCTATCCCTTGGATTGGTCGGAAGAAGAAGCAACCGCATTTTCGCAATTGCGCTATATTATGGAAGATATAAAACCAGCATTACCCATAGATTTTGAAAGCGCATATGAAAAAGTAGTCGCAGCTGAATATAAACGTAAGGCAGAGAGAGAAGAAACGATAGAACGTGCAAGGAGAGAAGTAGGAGTGGGGTGGGCGGAAAGAAACAGTTCGCAGATGGAGCAACACTCTTTTCTTACTCCGATCCTGGAGGCTTTATTAAAGCAAAAGAGCATTCAAGCGAATTATAGTGAAAATGCACTAGAAGAGAAAGGGATCACTATTGATCCTTATTGTCTTGTCCCGCTGGAAAGTCGTTTTCATCTTATTGGATTTTGTCATCGCCAGGGTATTATTCGTACATATCACATCAACGATTTTTCTAATGTGAAGCCACTAAACCGTTTTTTTTCGAAGGAAGCGTTTGATGTGCAAGCTTTTATGAAGCAGAAATGGTCACTCGATCGGGATAGTTTACAGGTAGAATTCAAAGTGAAATTCTCGGAACGGATAATGGAAGGAATCAAGAAGGACGAATTACCTTTTAAGCCAAACAAAGTGGATCGTCAATCTAGATGTTTTCATTTTAAGGTTGCAGTGGAACAAGATATTGGATTTGTCCGCTGGATTAAGAGATTTGAAGAGGAAGCTGAAATCATTGAACCGTACTATTATCGTGAAGTAATCAGGCAGCAGTTGGAAAAATGGAGTGCGCACTATAAATAGTGATATGCTCATTTGACCCTCGTTCAATTCGAAAGATGGGGTGCTTGTGCAACCATTTAAATGGTTGCCGGAGGCATCCTTTTTTTGCGATTAAGTCGAAGATATACTCATTTTACTATCTAATTATAACAATATATAACCAAACATATCTAAACACAACTTAATCTATAGAAAATCGAAAAAACGTATGCTAGAATAGCATCTACATATACATATGAAAATAGGAGGAATGGAAATGTTTAAGAAATGGTCAATTAGAATCTTTAGCGTATTGGCAATTTTTTTGGTTGTGAATTTATCTGCAGGCGCAGCGGTGGAGATAGAGGCAGCTTCCAAGAAAACAGAGATTATAGTATCCGCTGCAGCCAGCTTGCAGGATAGTTTAGATAAAATGGCTCTTCTCTATGAGAAGAAGCATCCCGATATTGAATTAGTCTTTAATTATGCTGCATCCGGAACATTACAGAAGCAGATTGAGCAAGGTGCTCCGGCTGATCTTTTCTTCTCTGCAGGGGATAAACAGATGAATGCGTTAGTGGATGCTGGACTGATCTCTGACCATAAGGTTCTGCTTAAGAATCAACTGGTTCTGGTCGTACCTTCGAATTCAAACGCTTCATTAAATACGATCACTCAACTTACGGACAAATCCTTTAAGAAGGTAGCGGTAGGACAGCCTGAATCTGTGCCCGCAGGCCAATATGCTCAGCAATCGTTAACTGCGAAGAAGGTATGGGATACAGTGAAAAACAAGCTTGTATTTGCGAAGGATGTCCGTCAGGTACTTTCTTACGTCGAAACGGGGAATGTCGATGCAGGCTTTGTCTATAAGACAGATGCATTGACTTCAAAGAAGACGAAGATTGCTCTTACCGTGGGTCCGCATGTTCACAAAGCCATTAATTATCCGGCAGGTATCGTGAAGAATTCGAAGAATCAGAAGGAAGCTAAGGAATTGTACACTTATCTTCAGAGCAAGGAAGCTAGTGATATTTTTGCAAGCTATGGCTTCTTGCTTCTTAATTAAAAAATAATAGGTGGAAGCGGGGTGGATAAGGATGGAAATAAACTGGACTGATTTCTTTGCCCCAGTCTGGCTTTCCGTAAAAATATCAGTAATTACGAGCATCATTGTGTTTATTCTGGCAACGGCTGCGGCTAAGGCGATGGCAGGTCGGAAATTTCCTGGTTATAGCTTGCTCGAGACTGTAATGCTGCTTCCACTCGTGTTGCCGCCGACAGTTGTCGGATTTGTGCTGTTGGTCGTCTTAGGTCGTCGCAGCTGGATTGGCAGATGGTATGAACAGATGACGGAGCATACGATCCTTTTCACATGGGGGGCTGCAGTGATCGCCGCGGTTGTCGTAGCTTTTCCTCTCGTCTACCGCACGGTGAAGGCGGGCTTTGAAGGTGTGGAACCGGATCTTGAAGATGCGGCGCGTGCACAGGGAGCGAGTGAATTACAGGTACTGCGTTATGTCACATTGCCCCTTGCAGGTCGTTCACTCGCTGCGGGGTATGTTCTGGGTTTTGCCCGTGGTTTAGGGGAATTCGGTGCTACGATCATGGTAGCTGGAAATATTCCTGGCCGCACCCAGACTGTGCCCACAGCGATCTATGTCGCGGTGGATGGCGGCAACATGACCCTTGCTTGGATGTGGGTGTGCTCCATTATTGTTATGTCTGCTGTGATGTTGATATTTGTGAACCGTCGTACTTAATTTCATTGCTTACAAAATAAAAATGAAGCCCATCCAGAGCGATCTGAGTGGGCTTCATTTATTTTTGAGATTACACAAAGAGGATATACCAATATACCCATTAATATGACGCCAGCCTATAATGCATCACGTCTCGTAAATAATCGTCCCAGTTTCCGTAAGATCGTATCCGTGAATGGATCCAAGCTCACTTTGAAAGGCTGGTGAGCGTAAAATATCAATCACGGTAGCGATCCATTGCTCATGCTCCGTTTTCTTGAGCATCACGAGATCGTAACACTCTTGAATCAAGGGAATGAAATCAATGCCATCGACAATCTTGGCAGCTTTCTCGGTGCCGATGGCCACATCGGCTTCTCCTCGTGCCACTTTACCGGCGACCGCCAAATGGCTATTCTCTTCCTGCTCATATCCAGATAGGCTTGCAGCAGGAATGCCGTGCAATCGGAGTTGTTCATCCAATAACACGCGTGCGCCAGCGCCTCGTTCTCTATTGATCATTGTAAGTCCCTCCTGTTGTAGATGAGACCACTCAAGGAGACCTCTTGGGTTTCCTTTTTGAACATACAATCCTGCACTTCGGGTCAACAGACGGACTACAACATAAGAGAAGCCCACAAGTATTTTACGAATATAGGGAAGGTTATATTCTCCCGTATCCCCGTCGAGCAGATGCGTACTGACGATGTCCGATTCGCCCTGATACATGGCAATTAGACTGTCTAGACTGCCAGCGTAAGAACGAAGAGGGCGTCCAGTGGACTGGGAACGTTCCAAATAGGTGGCTAGAATATCGAGTGACATATCCTGACCTGTAATCACCAGATTATTTCCTGTAGCCTTGCTATTAAATTGGCCAGAATGTGTGGCAACTTGAGTTCGATTTGCTCCAGCAAAAGCCAGCGGCGATGTCGGTGAGGTCATACCACTTCGAGCATTCTGTTTGTAGGCTTCTAAATCAGATTGATCTACACGCATCTGTTTTCCTACACGGTAGGAGGGAAGCTCCCCTTTTTTAATCAGATCATATACTTTTAATTTCGAGATCTTCAGTACACGGGCAATTTCCTCAGTCGTATAGGATGTGTTATCAGACATCACAAAAGCCTCCAGAACTTCATAATAGGACAAGCCTACCTTATTTTGAAGCCCTGTGCAATTAGGCTATTGTGGTTTACCCGCCTGCTGTGTATCGGATAATTTGATTAATTCTGAAACGGTAACAAATCGGAAACCTTGCTTTTCTAATTCCGGTAAAATAATTTTGAGCGCTTCTCTGGTTTGGGATTGTCCATGCACATGATCATGAAACAGGACGATGTCACCATTACGTGCATTGCGAATAACCCTGTTCGCGATACTCTGCACGCCAGGGCGATTCCAGTCGCGTGTATCCTGATGCCAGGACCATAGAATAGGCTTTAGTCCCATATTGTTTGAGATATCAACCAGTGTCTCGTCATACATTCCACCTGGAGGTCTGAACAAAGAGCTGTGCTTTCCAGAGACCTTTATAATCTCTTCTTCGGTTAATTTCAGCTCTCGCTCAAATTGGTCTTTGTTAATAGGTTTTCTAAAATAAACGTGATTGTAGGTATGGTTAGCTAATTCATGTCCTTCGGAAATGACTCGTTTCGCCACTTCTGGATAGGTCGCAATTCTTTTTCCAATAGCAAAAAAGGTGCATTTCGCATGATGTTGACTCAATACCTTTAATATTTGATCGGTTTCAGAAGGGTCAGGACCGTCATCAAACGTCAATGCAATCACTTTTTGGTTAGTATGTACTTCCCAAATCATGTCTCCTCTTTTTTCGTAGTAGTCGCGGTTCTTGCTCGGACTACCTAGAGCGGAGTTCGTGAAGCATAACAAGAGAGAGAGGGTAGTCATCATAATTTTGCAGCTAGTTTTCATGAATTCACCTGTTTTTTTATTTTAGAATGCTCCTTTGAAGGGTTAAAATATTCATAGTTTCAGTTTTGCAAAAACGATCAGCCTTTTTTCATGTTCTTTCCGAAGATTCGTTCCAAGGGTGCTTCAGCAGTGGTGAAGATTTCTACAGACTCTACAATATAAGTAAGTTTTCTTCCGTCCGAAATAGAAACGATTATTTAATGCTAAGCTGAGTAGGCAGGATAGGTTTAGGTAATGATGGTTTAATATCGTTCTTTTGAATAGAGTGATGAAGTTAAGATTAATGTTTCCATTTCAGTTGCATTAAGTTTGGTGGATTGCTTCCATTGCAGTTTGGCATTGGTATAGCATTTTGCATTTTGATGTGAAAATTGTTATGAAAATGCCTTATAATGAAGTTCAATATAGAGACATTTGGTTAGGGGTGGGAATATGACACTTATTGAAAAAAGAGAACACCGGCAATATCCGGAAATTACCCGCCTAGAAACGTCGAGAGCTGCTTATGAGCGTGATTATTCACGCTTGATTCATTCGCCTACTTTTCGTAGGCTGCAAGGCAAATCTCAAGTGTTCGGGGCGGGCACGGGTGATTATTACCGGACGCGTCTAACTCATTCACTTGAAGTCGCACAGATTGCTCGTGAGGCAGCGAAAAGTCTGCTTAGATCTTACCCAAAGGTGGAGACAAGTAAGGCGGAGAATCCGGGACTTGTTATAGATCCAGAGGTTGTAGAATGCGCGGCCATTGCTCATGATTTTGGTCATCCTCCCTTCGGACATAAAGGGGAAGAGGTACTGGATAATATTCTGGAGCAGCTTATTGAAAAAAAGACGAACGAGGCTGCCCTGCAAGCTGGAGCAACGGGTGCTGATAGGTTACTCATTCATGAGCAGATGAAGCAGCGCTATGAACATTTTGAAGGCAACGCTCATAATTTTCGTCTGATTATGTTTCTAGAGAAGCGTGAGAACATTGATGGACTAAATCTGTCAGATGCGGTGCTCCTCGGAATCAATAAGTATCCGTTTCCCGGCACCTCACTGAAGAAGGGGATGTACCTTCACGAATGGGCATATATTTCGGAGATTCGCAAAGAGTGGGGAATACCAGCAGGTAAGAAAACGTTGGAAGCTCAGCTGATGGACCTTTGCGATGATATCGCTTATTCTGCACATGATTTGGAGGATGGAATTAAAGCTGGAAAGATTGAAGTGCATGAACACTTTATGCATGATTCCTATATTCAGCGGCTGATCGTAGAGAAAATCACAACGCTAGAGGATTTCTTCTGGAAGGGTTGGGAGGAGGAAGACATCCGCGCTAAGGTTGAAGAGGTGCTTAGTTCATTTCTTAGAGTATGGATGGAAAAGATGCCAACCTGCGAGAACGACTATTCCAGAACTCGGCGTGAAGTTAAGGCCTACTGGGTCAGCACCTTCGTTGCAAGTCTGGGTGTGATCCCTGATGGAGACTGGAAGAAGGTCACCTTTATAAAGGAAGGAAAAGAAGATGAGGATATGCTACGGACCGTATGTGTACTGAAAAGCTTCGCTTGGGTTACCATGATCCGTGATTTAAGAGTACAGCGTCTTCAGAAACGCAGTGAATGGATTCTTCGCCGTCTATGGGGAGCTTTTCTTGATCCGCAGACATCCAAAGCCATTATTCCATCGGACTGGCTGCAACGCTTCGAGAAGGATCAGAAACAAGCCAATCCCATCTGGACGTGGGAACATATGGTGATTGATTATATCGCAGGGATGACAGATGCTTTTGCTGAAAAAATATACAATGAGCTATATGGTTTGAAGGTCGGATCGATTTATGACTTGGATTAGATAAAAGTGAAAATTAAAGCCAATCTCCAATTCACTGGAGATTGGCTTTTTTTACTGAAGGAGAAGTGTTTTGTTAGTATTTTGTTATCCTTAATTTGATTATATTTAGTTGGGTTAATCCTGATATTCGGCATGTTCTCTAACGAAAGAACTATTTTTTTAAAAAAAAGTTATTGTTTATGGGGTTATTTGGTGCTAATATAATAACTAAATTGTTATTGGGAATAAATTGGGAGGTTGATAAAGAAGTCGAGTCTTCTACTTGAGTAAAAATGAAAACCTTTACAAACAGGAGGGTAAAACGAAGTGCCTAGCAAAGTAACCTATACTGTGGGTGATTCTGGAGTAGAGGTGGAAATGACGCTCGGGGCGGACGGTTACTATAATGCTTCTTGGCAGCCAGACGCTAGTCTTAATGGCAGTTCGACAGAGATTACAGTGAGAGCATATGGAACTGGAGATGCTACACTTACGCAGACTAATTCCGTATTCTTAAATATCAATGAAGTGCCAATAAAGGTACTTACTTTTGATACAGACAAGGATTTGGAGCAAATCCAAAACAATGGTACTTGGTCTGGTCTCACCAATAATGCAGAGACGATCAAGACGATCTTGCAACATGCGTCACTAGATAGCGACGGCAAGCTTGTTATTAACATTACTGAAGGGCTGTCTGCTGAGGATGCTTGGCAGGAATTGAAGTTGCAATTGAATGATTTGGCATTGGATGGAGTGGATGTATCCCAAGTTACACGTGTGAAGTTCTCCGTGTTCATTCCGGAGAGTACACAGAATGAGGCTAACAATGCAGCGATACGTAGTGTGATTCAATTGCCACCAGATTGGGATACGAAGTATGGCATGGACTCATCCTATAAATCTTTGTCCGGTCTAGAGAAAGTTAACTTAGGTGGATCACAATATTATAAATTTGATGTTTCGATTGATCTGGATAATGCCGCTAAAACAGCAGAAGCCACTGGATTAGCGATATCTCTGGTTGGCAGTGGTTTGGAAGTTGAAGGTGAATTGCCAATCTATGTAGATAATATTGGTCTTTATAATGCGTATACTACACCTGTTGCTGACAAGGCATTGGTAGATAATTTTGAAGCTTATGTGACGATATTCAAGCGGTTTATGATGGGACACTTCCGGATATGTCGGAAGAAGGAAATGGGGGTTCACAGGGACATGCGCCTGGCGTGTTATATGCCTTCACTACATCATCTGATATTGCAGGGTGGGCTGCAACTAACGTTCGTCCGCCAACGCTCAACCTCCAGCATTTGATACCAATGAAGAAGCGGCAAGCGTACAGTTTGATTTGATTAATATCGGCAATGATGCAAATGGCAGCTCCAAAGAATCCTTTGAACTTGCTATTAATCCTGAGAAGCTAAATATCACAGGGCTGGATACGATCAGCGCTAAGGTTAAGCTTTCGAGTGGTGCAGCTAAAGCGCGTCTATTCATCAAGACAGGTGCGGACTGGAAATGGAGCGATAGCGGCGATCCTGTGCCTGTAGATTCTAAGGGTTATACGACCTTATCTATTTCACTGCCGACTGCAGCAGCAGGGGTGGGCGTAGATTTGGCTGCTGTAAAGATAATTGGGATCAAAATTGAGGATGTTTCCTATGATGGAGGAACTGCGAAGCTTTATTTGAAGGAAGTATCTCTGGAGAAGGCTGTTCCGGAGGTTGATCAAGACGTGGAATGACGGGTGAGCCTTCAATTTTACATTACTTAGTTCTTAGTTACCATCTTTAATGTCTCTGAACAGATGAACATACAAGGAGCAGCTTGCTACGGCAGCTGCTCCATTTCTTTATGGGATCTTACGAATGACGCGGGCGTCTTTGCGCTAATTCCTCACATCGCTAGGAATAACGCCAAAATGTTTTTTGAATATTCTACAGAAATAGTTATAGTCCCGATATCCGACGGCTTCGGAGATGAGATATACCTTTTCCGTCGATTCGATCAGCATCTCCATCGCTTTGGTTACACGCACTTGATTCAAAAAATCTTTAAAGGATATATTAGTCTCCTTCTTGAACAACTTTCCTAAATAGCTTGGATTGATATAAAACAATTCTCCCAGCTCTATGAGTTTCAAATCGTGACTATAGTACTGTTCGATATAGGCAAGAATGTGTTCGATAATTTTGTTCGGCCGAGATGATCGAAGCCGAGTCAGATATGAAATAACCGCGTTTAGTATTTCAATCAGATG
The DNA here is from genome assembly GCF_001012825.1 of Paenibacillus etheri. Lineage (GTDB taxonomy): Bacteria > Bacillota > Bacilli > Paenibacillales > Paenibacillaceae > Paenibacillus_AQ > Paenibacillus_AQ etheri. The sequence goes on along the minus strand of NZ_LCZJ02000029.1, from coordinate 117,321 downwards.
TTCGAAGGTTCCCTCCATAGATTTGATCGAAAGGAGCTGTCTGTACATGCTTTCCGTGCCATCAAATAAGGCGGATAAATCGCCGTTCGCTTCTTTCACGATATCGAACGCCTGAATGAGCAGCTCCAGGGAGATCGTCTGCACGTAGACTTTGGAATGATGACATGTCAACGCAACTTCTCCAAATATTTTTCGGACCAAGATCGTAAGTTCGGTTGAGTTTCCATTGCGAATGGCTTTGGCATATGCTGATCTATCATACTTGATTTGATTCGGGGCTTGATCCAAGGAGGGCAACAGTTCCTTCGTGATTACAGTTGATTTGCCCATAAAAAACGTATACTCAAGCAGACGAACCGCTTCGAAATAAGCCTCATGCAGTGCGGAGAAGCTATGAACGGCTGCGCTAATCGATATCGTGACCGGCTCCTTGGCGTACTGAACGATGGAACACCGAATATTTTCCGCCAGCTCTCTGGGGTGCGGAGAAAAGTTCGTTTCGCCGCATAGGTAAATAATCCGATGATTTTCATCCTCAAATAAAATGCACGTAAGCCCATAGTTGCGCAACAGTTCTTCCACGATATTTTTGCAGGCGTATACGTTTAATCGCACATCCGCGTCAAGAGTTTCGCTGTAATAGTTGTTCATGCTGTCGAGTTCGATCGCTCCTACGTAAAAGGGCGCTTCCGGCAACTTCAGTTCAAGGAAATCGGCTCTATTTTTAAAGTCGATTAACGATAACGTCCTGGTCGCAATCCGATTCATTAATTTATTGGTCAGGATGTACATATTTTCTTTTTCCAGATGGTTCGTTTCAAGCTCAGAATTAATCGTCTCTTTGAGCGAATGCAGGTTATACGTCAGTTCGGTTTCTTCCACCGGCTTGAGCAAATAATCTTCCACGCTGAATTTCATGGCTTCTTTCACAAAACGGAAATCATTGTAGCCGCTAAGAATAATTATTTTGATAGATATTTGTTTTTGCCGAATTCGCCGGATCAGTTCTAATCCGTCCATTCGGGGCATCGTAATGTCGGTAACCATGACATGGAAGTATTCATGCTGCAATAGGTTAAGCGCCTCCAATCCACTCGAGGCTTCCCCCGCGACCGTGTATCCTAAACTTGTCCAATCGACGATTCTTTTTAAGCCTTCGCGGATGATCTCTTCGTCGTCAACTATTAAAACTTTTAACATGATTTCTCATCTCCGTCGTTTTAATCGCCGGGAAGCGGATGCTTACCGTTGTCCCTTGGCCCATTACGCTTGTTAAAGATAAGCCGTACGGCTGTCCGAATACGATGGCAACTCGGTCGTGTACGTTGCGAATGCCGACATGTTCATCCGTTTCATTAGTGGCCGAAAAAGAGCCCGTCCCGATTATTTGCTGTGCAATGGCAGATAGCTCGTCTTCAGATATTCCTTCGCCGTTGTCGTGGACATCGATTTGGATGTCGCCATCGATTCTTCTACATGTAATATGAATTTTGCAAGTATCCTCCTTGTTCCGAAAGCCATGAACAACAGCATTTTCGACGAGCGGCTGCAGGATGAGCTTCAGTATGCCCATACTGTGCAAGTCTGCTGGGAGATCAATGGTCGTGACGAGCCGGTCCCCATACCGAATCCTCTGCAGATCCAGGAAGATCGACGTATACATGAACTCTTCTTCGATCGATACGACTGCATCGCGGTCTTTCACATTCCAACGAAATATATCCGCTAAAATTTTGATCATTTTGGCAACTGTGGGATCATTATTTAACGTTGCTTTCATCCGGATAACTTCCAATGTGTTGTATAGGAAATGAGGATTGATCTGCATTTGCAAAGCCTTTAACTCGGCTTCCTGAAGGCGAAGCTGGCTGACATAAGATATTTCAATATATTCCTTTAAGCGTTGCCTCATGTTGTCGATGCTGTTGCCCAGCTGATGGATCTCATCATTCCCCGTTGCCCGTACTGGTGTGGAGAAATCGCCGGTTTCCATTTTTCGAATCGATTTATTGATTGCTAGTAAGCGCTTTAAATATTGCTGCGAGATTAGCATAATCGTAAGCAGCAGCACAGCCGTCGAAACGGATGTGATCAGAATGATATCCCGTCGAATAAGCGACAATCCTTTATCAAGCTTAGATTTGGGGAGAAAGGATACAACTTTCCAGCCAAGCGAAGGAACAGTCATATAATTCATTAGATTCGATTCCGTCAGCATGACGACCCGTTTACCTTCTGGCGAATCGGTGATGTCTGGAAAAATATTGCCGAAATAGGGAAATATATCTCCAGTCAGCCGGCTCTGATTGTCGTAGATGACGAATCCATCTTGGTCGAGAATATAAAAAATTTCGTCCATGCTATTGACATAACGTTCAAATAAATGCCTGATCGTGCTCAAATCGAGATGGATCAGGATGGTGCCCAAATCCCGTATATCTGTAATATTGCGAATGTCGTAGATGTTCCGGGCGAAGGTTAACACTTCTTTATGCTGGTTTAAATTGACCAAATAATCCGGCACATTAGTACGAATGACGGTCAACTTGCGTTTGTTCTCTTTTATATTCTTGTACCAGTCATGTTCGGCGAAGCGGTAGCCGGATTTCAGTGCTGTATTGTTCAAACTGAGGAAAAATGGTGTTTCTTCGTTGCTTTTCTGTACAATAATGGAGGCAATAATATAGCTCGATTTATTAATGTTGGCAAAAAAATAGGAAAATTCCTCGTTTGCGATATCATAATAAGTATCGGCATCCATTTCTGAGACGGCCATATATTTCAGAAACGGATTGCCGAGATTCCCTTCGTATGCGAATATTTTCGTCATATTGTCCACATCCGTATACAGTTCCTCAAGCAATACTGCTAAGTTGTTCAGAAGATTTTTATTAAATCGGGCATTCGTCTCTTCATTCATATTCACCACGCGAGTAGTCGTCAAATAGATGGTCGCGATTGAGACCAACAGCAATGAAATCGAAAAGTAAACGGCAAGTTTAACAAATAAGCTTTGTTTATGCGGGCTCTTTAACCAAGTCATGACCTCACCCCTGCTACCATTATAATAAGAATTTGTTCAAAATAGTTTTTTTGAAATACGATTCTCTATTTTATCATGTAAAAGATGCAATTTGTCGTGTACTGGCTAAATTCACCCGGCAAACATATCTATTTTGCCCTGTAAAACCTCTAGTTTTAATATATCTTGATGAAAGCGATATCATCTACAATAAAGCAAGAATGACAATAGAACTTTAACGGAGGGGATACGATGAAAAAGAAATGGACACTGCTACTTGCTTCTACGATGCTTCTTTCGATGCTTGCCGCTTGCGGATCTGGCACGAACGAACAGTCGAAAGAAAATTCGCAGGAAACAGAAGATACGAAAAAAACGGAGGAAACCATGGAGATCAAATGGTTCCGGCAAGAGGTAGGGTCGACGCGGAACAAAGAGTTTTATAAAAAAATTGAAGATAAATTTCATGAGCTTCATCCGAACATTAAGGTTGTCGGAGTAGCGAACAGCTCGAACCTGACGGTTAGCGAATTTCTCAAAACATCACTTGCGTCAGGGGACATGCCCGATGTTGTAACGATGCAGAGCGCAGATGAATTCGGAAAAGCGAATGCGCTGCTTGAGATTCCGGATCATATTGCGAACTTGCTTGCGGATCCGGAATTTGGGCGTACGGGAGGCAAGCTGTATACAATGCCTTACAAAACGGATGTGATCGGTGTCTTTTATAACAAAAAGGTATTCGCGGATCTGGACTTGTCCGTGCCTAAGACATGGGCGGAGTTTACGGATGCAGCTAACAAGATCAAAGAAGCGAAGCTGACCCCTTTGTCCACCTCAGGCAAAGACAGTTGGGTGCTCGGTATGGGCGGATTATGGCCTTTGGTCGGTGCGGAAGCTTTGAACAATAACACGGACTATCCGAAGCAGCGGGCAAGTGATGAGCTGACGTTTCAAGATGACGTGTTCAAAAGCGCTCTGAACAAATTCAAGGATTGGAATCAAAATGGATACTTTGGCAAGGGCGTATTAGGCATGAACTATCAACAGGCGACCGAGCAGTTCACATCTGGGAAAGCCGCTATGTATATTATGGGTTCCTGGATCGCAGGTTCGGATTTGCCAAACCTAAAGCCGGATTTTGAAGTGGGTTTCTTCCCGCTGCCTTCTGACAAAGGCGTTCTCGGTTACATGACGAAAGGAACAGAAGGCTGGAGCGTATCCGCAACAAGCGAACATAAAGAGGAAGCTCTGGAATTTGTGAAGTTCCTATTCGAGGACAAGGAAGTGTACACCAGCTTGCTGCAAGCCGAAGGCGCGTTCTCCACGACGAAAGAGCCTGTTACCTATGAGATGAACGAATACGGTCAAGCCATCATGCAGGGTATTGAAGGCATACAGCCTTACCCTCTCCCCGGGTTTGGACTAGGCGAGACCGCGTGGGCGCCAGGCATCGATTCGTACCTCTTCAAGATACTGCAAAATATAATAGCAGGAGCAGATGTCAACAAGGAGATCGAAGCGGCCGATCAGGAATGGAGCCGTTTGGCTAACTAATTCGAACGCGGAGGGGTTTGAAGGATTCATTCTTTACACCCTTCTCGTTCAATGCTGGAGTGTGAGTGACATATGAAAAAAAACCTGCCATACATCGCTTTTGCGGCGCCGGCGTTAATCGTTTACGTCATATTTGCCATCGTTCCGATCTTTCTCAGTTTGCTGCTCAGTTTTACAAACTTTGACGGGTTCGGAGCGAACTATAAATTTATCGGATTTCAAAATTACGCGACAGCCCTTCATGACGATCGGTTTTTCTATTCGATTCAAGTGACCTTGCTCATTACCGTAGTCAGCTGTTTTCTCATTAATTTATTTGCTCTTTTGTTTGCCATCGTGCTGAACAACTTGCGCAAGCTAAAAGGTTTTTACCGGACGATCATCTTTTACCCTCAAGTTTTAAGCTTTGTTGTTGTTGGTTTTATATGGACCTACATTTACAACTACAACGACGGAGCGATTAACTTTATTTTTGGCAAGTTGGGTTTGGAAAGCTGGATGCAAGATTGGCTCGGAGACTCCGGTATCGTTGTTTTTTCGGTAACGTTGGTTATTATTTGGCAGTCGGTCGGCTTCTACACCGTCATTTATTTGGCTAATTTGCAGACGGTGCCGGGGGAGGTGCTGGAAGCGGCGACGATCGACGGCGCGAACCGGTTCCAGAAGTTCAAGAATGTTCTATTTCCGCTGATGTCTCCCGCATTTACGATAAATTGGATTTTATGCTTTATTAGCGGACTGAAAACGTATGATGTCGTTAAAGTTATGACGGACGGAGGCCCGGGCTTCAAGACGGAGACGATCGCGTTCAACATTATTTCTCAAGCTTTCGTGGCGAATAAGCAGGGTTATGGATCTGCACTCGCGATGCTGCTGTTTGTATTCGTGGCGATTGTATCCGTCATTCAGGTCGTTTATTTGCGGAAAAGAGAGGTGGAACTGTAATGGTACGGCTAACATGGATTCGCAATTATGCTTCGGAATGGATCATGGCGGCTATCGCTCTCTTTTTTGCCATTCCGGCTTATATCGCAGTTACCAACTCGTTCAAAACGGCGAAGGAAACTGCGGATAGTCCGTATTCACTTCCTTCAAACTTCTCGTTCGATAATTATATTGGGGTATTTCAAACGATTGATATGTGGAACATCTTCAAAAACAGCGTACTCATTACGGTTACGATATTGCTTATCATGATCTTGCTTAGCTCGATGGCTGCTTATACGCTACAGCGTATAACGAATAAGTGGACGAGCGTCGTTTATCTATTGTTTATGGCAGGAATGATGATTCCGCCGCAAACACTTTACATTCCGATCGTCAAGCTGTTGAAAGCGATGGGCCTTGCCCAATCGTTTCCCGGTCTGTTCCTGTTTTATATCGGTCTCTATATGCCGTTTTGCATCTTCCTGTATACGGGATTTATGAAGAGTGTGCCAAGGGAATTAGATGAGTCAGCGAAAATTGACGGATGTGGGGCGTTCGCCACGTTCTGGCGGATCGTCTTTCCACTGCTGCAACCTTGTACGGTGACAGTCATTATTTTTGTGGCAATGTGGACATGGAACGACTTCGTCAATCCGTTTATTATTCTCGGTTCTCAAAAAGGGGAGACGATTACGCTGGCATTTTATGGATTTATTAGCCAATACAACACCTCGTGGAACCACGCGTTTGCCGGAATGATCGTAACCTCGCTGCCGGCGATTGTTCTATTCGCCGTCATGCAGAAGCAATTCATTAGCGGGATCGCGAGCGGAGCGGTGAAGGGGTAAAGCGGGAATGCCTGGTTACGGGTTTAAAAGTTCGTTTTTAGAAGGAGGTGCGGGTTAGATGGCAAACAGCAAGGAAAGAGAACGGATCAATTTTGATGCCGATTGGCAATTCCATCTTGGGGATATCCCCATTTCATATGTCGTAAAGGCTGGAATGACCGGAGGCATTACGGATTGCGAGATGCTTGAACAAGGAGAATGGCTCGATATTGCCTTTGTGGATAAAGGCATGGAGTCTAATGCCATTCCGGATGATTGGCGAAAAGTTCAGCTGCCCCATGACTGGTGCGTGGAGGGGGAGTATGCGAACGATCCGAACTTGGGCAGCCGCCCGGGGAGCAACGGGTATTTACCAACCGGAATCGGATATTATGTGAAACGGTTTCCGATTCCGGCATCCGATCTCGGCAAGAAGATCGTCATTCAATTCGACGGCGTCATGCGGTGCAGTACGGTTTGGGTGAACGGTCATTTGATCGGCACGCATGCAAGTGGGTATACAGGTTTCCGTTATGAGCTATCTGATCTTCTCCGGTACGGCGACGAGGGCGATAACGTTGTATGCGTGCGCGTAGATGCCACGGAAGCGGAAGGTTGGTGGTATGAGGGCTGCGGCATCTACCGTCATGTATGGCTTGAGACAACGGACCGTCTCAGTGTTGCGAACTATGGAACTTTTATTACGACTCTCACTTTAGAGGAGGATGAGTCCCGGATTCGGATTGAAACTACGATCGAGAATGGTTACCAAACGCCACGGGACTCGGTGCTCGTCACAACCATATTCGATCAAGAGGGCCATGTAGTAGTCGATTCCAGACGAGAATGTCAGATTGGCCGGTATGACGTGGTGACCACGTCAGAGATCATTATTGTCCCGAATCCGCAGCTCTGGTCACCAAATACGCCTTATTTATATACAGCGGTATCCCAGGTTTTCTATCAGGGCCGGTTGACGGATCGATACGATACTTCGTTCGGCATACGAACGATCGAATTTACGAGCGACCGGGGATTTCTGCTGAACGGAGAACCTCTGCTCATTCATGGGACTTGCAATCATCAAGATTTTGCGGGGGTAGGCGTAGCGTTGCCGGATCGACTGATCGAATACAAAATCGAGCTGCTCAAGGAGATGGGCTGCAATGCTTACCGTAGCGCGCATCATCCCGCAACGCCGGAGCTGCTTGATATATGCGATCGCCTTGGCATGCTCGTCGTTGACGAGAATCGGAAGCTGGATTCGTCCCCAACGGGGATATCGGATTTGGAATATTTGATCTGCCGGGGCCGTAATCATCCAAGCATCATCATGTGGAGTTTGGAGAATGAGGAAATAATAGAGGGCACGGTCATAGGTGCGCGAATTTTGCGAACGCTCGCGAATGCCGCTAAAAAGCTTGATCCTACCCGTCCGACCATGGCCGCAATGAACCACGGTTGGAACTGGGGCGGCTATGCAGAAGCCGTCGATATTGTCGGCTACAATTATGGGCAGCGCGACGGTCAAGACGTGGGTGATCATCTCGAGTACCCCGACCGAATAATGGTTGGCAGCGAAAGCGCAAGTTGTACGACAACGCGTGGAATTTATGCCTTCGATGAGAAACACGGATACCTGCCCGCTTACGGCACCGTGCATCCGTCCTGGGGCTGCACACCGGAAAAAGCGTGGACAGACGTCGTACAGAATCCCTTCTTAACAGGTGTTTTCATATGGACCGGGTTCGACTATCGCGGTGAACCTACGCCTTTTGAATGGCCGTGCGTCAATTCGCATTTCGGTATTATGGACCTTTGCGGACTTCCTAAGGACAGCTATTACTATTATAAGTCCGTCTGGACATCCGAACCGGTCGTTCATGCATTCCCGCATTGGAGCTGGGAGGGCCGGGAAGGCGAAACGATTGATGTGTGGGTGTACAGCAATTGCGAGAAGGTCGAGCTGCTCTTGAATGGGAGAAGCTTGGGAGTGAAGGCGATGATGCCTGGATTCCATCTGGAGTGGCAAGTGGAATATGAGTCTGGCGAGCTGACAACCAGGGGATATCGAGGTGGCGAGTGGATAGCCGAGCACAAGCTGGTGACAGTGGGAGCGGCGGACCGAATTGTGCTGACTCCGGATCGGACGGAGCTGCAGGCGGACGGAGTGGACTTATGCGTCGTTCGAGTCGCTATTACCGACGATCTCGGCTATGTTGTACCTACAGCAGGTAATGAAATCCAGTTCAGCATCAAAGGGCCGGGGCGGATTATCGGCGTTGGCAATGGCGATCCGAGCTGTCACGAACCGGATAAAGCGGATCGCAGAAGTGCATTCAACGGTTATTGCATAGTTCTGATTCAATGCGACCAGGAAGCAGGAGAGATAGCCTTGACGGCGTCAGGAATAGGATTATCCGGTTCATGCACTATGACGTCTTATTTTGATGGTAAATGCCTCAGTTAGCACTATATTGATTCAACTTCTTATGAAAATACGATAAAAAAGTTAAATCCCTTCTATTGATGCTGTATCCGTAAAAACAAAGAGTTTTAACAAGGATATTAATTCTGGGAGGGAAAACTCAGTGTGGAATAAATCATTGAATATTTTAAAAGTGATTGAGTATAAACGAACAGAAATAAATAGAGTTGGGTTGGACAGGGGACTAACCTCGAATGAGGGACTAGAAAAGTCTAAGGACTTAGATTATCTGCTTAATCAATATAATAATTGAAAAGCACGGCTGAATAGCCGTTCTTTTTTTGTGCGCCCAGCATGGGCGATATCTATAGGCTTGAAGTCCGGAATGGCGTAGCAGTAGTAGTCATTAGCCTAAGGTAAGGATGTCCATCGCGAGGTGGAATCTGAAGGAAGCCAGCGGCAAATCCCCGGTCTGAGTAAAACGTACTTCATACAAGGTTAACGTAGACTGGATGTGGCTGCATAACAAACCAAAGTCCATACTGCCAAAGGCGTACGAGAGTAAAAGAAGTAGATAGCTGGAGCGGATAGATGGAGCAGAAGATAGCGCTCTTACCTAGGGAGATCTGTGCGGTAAGAGAAGTTACTTCGTAAACCTGCTTGTGAAAGCAGGCTGAACGCACAGCAGTCAGCAGACGCCATAGTACGCAAGCTGTTGCAACAGCTGCAGAAGGGCTGAACATGAAATAGGTATTTGTACATCCAGGTGTTAAAGATGAGTAATGAAAGCAGAAAAAAATGAAAAAAGGCTATCGATTCGTAGTCGACATGGACTTGGAGAAATTTTTTGATGGCGCAACCTTGACCGATTAATGATGAAGATTTCGGCTAAGTGAAGGACAAGAAAGTTCTGCGCTGATTCGTAAATATCTTCAGTCAGGTGTGATGGAGAACGGGCTAGTAAGTATGACAATAGAAGGGACGCCGCAAGGTGATCCACTCAGTCCGTTGTTATCTAACATCGTGTTGGATGAGCTCGACAAGGAACTCGAGAAACGTGGACACCGCATCGTCCGTTATGCGGACGACTGTAACATCTATGGGAAAACACTTAGAGCAGAAGAGCGAGCGAGTGAATGAATCCATCACTGGATTCATTGAGACAAGACTAACTAAAAGTGAACCAAGCGAAGAGTGCGTGGACCGCCCATGGAGACGAAAAATTTCTCGGGTTTAGCTTTAAGAGCGATAAAGAGTCCAAGGTGAGAATAGCAAAACAGTCCTTCCAGAAAGCGAAGGCTCGAATTCGGGAGATAACGTCTCGGAAGAAAGCGATGCGAAAGGAAGAACTCGAGTCAAAAGGCTTATCTCCTTAGGAGATAGCTTGTGAGTGGGGGAATACCCGAAAAAGGTATTGGCGAATTGCAGGGAGTCCAATTCTGCAACGTGCATTGAATAACCGATATTGGAATCCAATGGATTAAAGAGTGTATTAGATAGATACAACTCCTTACGGAATATTTCATGAACCGCTGTATACCGAACGGTACGTCAGACTGTCTAACAATTATTTAAATCTTTACTTTTTGCATGAGAACAAGCAAGTTTTGTCGAATCTTTACAGTAGAGGAGATGAGACATATGCCATATATCGAAGGTGAAGATAGACATCAAATTTATTTACTCCCTAATACGTTGGACGACTTTGTAGATGAAGAAAATCCTGTGCGAGTCATCGATGCTTACGTCGATAGTTTGACCCTGGAGGAATTAGGATTTCAAGTATATTCGGGCACCAAACCAGGACAAAAACCTTATCGGCGGGAAGATATTCTAAAACTCTATCTCTATTGTTACATGAACGGCATCCGTTCCTCTCGTAAGATGGAAGCTGAAACGTTAAGAAACATCGAACTGATGTGGCTAATTGGCAAGCTAAAGCCAGACCACGGTACTTTATCTGCATTCATGAAGAACAACCAAACAGCTGTAAAAAAGTTATTTAAAGAATTTACTTTACTACTAAAGGGATTCGGATTAATTGATGGTAAACTTGTCGCGATTGATGGTACCAAAGTAAAAGCAAGCTGCTCTAAAAAACAACACTTCAATGCCAATATCATCAGTATGAAGCTAGAATATATCGATGAGAAAATCGATGCCTATTTGCGTGAGTTTTTCACTGAGGAAAATCACCAAAAAAAACAAGAAATTAAAGAAAAATTAGAAGTCTATCAGGAGAGATTGCAACAGTTACAAGTAATTAAACAAGCACTCAAGGAAAAAGGCGAAACACAAATTTGTGTTACCGATTCGGATGCCAAATCAATGAAGAATAACGGGAAACATGAAGTTTGCTTCAATGTTCAAACAGCGGTGGATAGCAAGTACAAGCTGATCTTAGACTGCGATACGGTCAATGATGTCAACGACCAAGGGCAGTTGTCCAATATGGTGAAGAAAACAAAGCAAGTTTTCCCAAATCAAAATATCACTGTTTTGGCTGATACAGGCTACTACAATTACCTTGAGATTATCGATGTCGTTGATGAGAGTACCGAACTCTTAATTAAGCCGCAAAAAGGAAAAAAAGAAAAAGTTGCAAGCGGATTTGATAAAGAAAACTTTAAATATGACGCCATCAACAATAAATATATTTGCCCGTTAGGTTATGAACTACCATTCAAATGGAATGGAAAACAAAATGGAAAAGAATATAAACGTTATACTTGTGAAGCTTTCGATATTTGCGGACAAAAAGAGTCTTGTACATCCGCCCAAGGTGGTAGGGCGGTAACTAGACTTAAAGAGGAAGAAGTAATTGCGCAGGTAATTGAAAAAACTCGTATTCAAAGTAATATATATAAGCATCGTTGAGCACCCTTTTGGGACGATGAAACGTCACTTGGGCTATACATACTTTTTAACAAGAGGGTTGGCATCAGTGGGCACTGAAACCAATTTTATTTGTCTTGCCTATAATCTCAGGAGAATGATCAAAATAAAAGGTGTAAAGGAGCTCTTACGTCTCTTCGGGGACCGAGCTCGTTCGAAATCTAATATGAATGACGTTTATTTGAGCAAAATCGCATAAACCCACGTTTTAAAGCCTACTCAACAATCAGTTGTTAGACAGTCTGACGTACGGTGGTGTGAGAGGCTGGGGGCTCGCCGCCCCCTCCTACTCGATGAACAATAGAATTAATGTGTTGTTCGATCTTAATTGAAAGATGGCTGGTGAATTACTTTGTTAATTGCAGCGAATAATCTGACCAACGATTTTGTTCTATCGAAGAAGATGAAGTCCTCATATGATCATTCATTTAAATACCATTCAAGTGCTGTTCTTTCTAGCTCAGCGACAAATGTTTCTTTCCCATCTATATAAGTTCGAATCCGAGTTCTGTCATTTGCATTTTGAAGTCATCTATGACTTCGATATTTCGTACAAAAGGCCTCATACCAATGAGTTTAGCTTTTAGCCTAGGAACAGAAGTGCTGCCAATATGGTGAATATCGATAAGAGCGTCAGCGAAGATCGCTGTACCTTGTGACAGTAACATCCATATAGCATCTTTATGTGAAATTCCTTGATTTTTTTCATTATAGAACATGCGTTCCTAATAATCAACATTAAATTTAATATTGGCGGTCATAATCAACGAGATTTAGGGATGGAGTGCCAGTTGATAAATAGGAATTCATGTTTTCGGTAAAAATATTTACGATTCGATTAGCGTATTGATCGGTTACGCCAGCAGAATGAGGAGTGATGACTACTTGCTCCATAGTCCAGAGCGGATGATCCTGCGGAAGAGGTTCGGTTTCGAATACATCCAATCCGGCACCGCGAAGCTGCCCGTTGTTCAGTACATCAATTAGAGCCTCGGTATCGGTAGTTGCTCCACGTCCAACGTTAATGTAATAGGAGCTTTGTTTAAAGGCAGAGAAGATTGCAGTATTAAATAAATGCTTAGTTTCATCGGTGATAGGGAGTATATTGATGATGAAGTCGCCTTGGCTCACAGCTTCTGGCAGGTGGTCAGTGGTATATACTTGATCAAAATCAGCGAGTGGCTTGCCTGAGCGACTTACTCCGATCGTCTTCATCCGGAAGGCTTTAGCAATTCTGGCTGTTTCGCTGCCAATGGCTCCAGTTCCAACAATAACGGCTGTCTTGCCGAACAATTCACTTTCACTGCCGTCAGAATTCCAGTAGCGGTTCATCTGATTTCGAACGGCTGTATGCAAATTACGCGTGAAGAGAAGCATGAAGCCGAAGATTACCGCAGAAATAGGCTCGGCGTGTACTCCGCTCCCACTAGTCAATAGGACTCCCCGTTCCTTAAAACGCTCTAGCGGAAGCTTCTCAATTCCAGCAGACCAAGATTGGACCCAGCGAAGGGGTGAATTTGGACGAAGAAGCGTATCGGCGATGCCCTTGGCCCAGCCGATTACGATTTCAGCATTAGCGAGCAGCTGTAAATCCGGATTTTTGCCGTCTCCTTGTGTGAATGTATAACCGGGGGCGGCTGCTTTGATCCTATCTTGTTGCTCGGGTGTAAGGGGTTGTAAACATACTATGGATTTAGTCATGATGTATTCCTCCTGCTCTACGGTTTGATGAAAATGGATAATGTTATAGGATAAGGATACCAAATCTATAGAAGAAGGTGAAATTGATATGGATGCTATCGTGTCGGATAAAGATTCAGAACGATTGTTTATTGGTGTGAAATTACCCTCAGAACTTCGACAAGTTGTGGCGAATGAGTGCTCTAAACTATCTCAAGAGTATCATTTTGCAAAATGGACTCATCCAGAGGATTATCATATTACCCTGCAATTTTTGGGAGACACTCCAAAGAAGAAAATCCCGGATTTAATCATGGCGTTAAAGCAGATGTCAGAGCAATGCCGCCCCTTCAAACTCTCCTTGGACAAATGGAATACATTCGGTCTTCCGAAGGCTCCAAGAGTGTTATGGGTAGGGGTTTCTGGGGAATTAGAGGAGCTGAATTTACTAGCTGCGAGAGTACACGCTACGACACTGCCATTAGGATTTTCAGCCGAATCTAGGGAGTACAAACCACATCTCACAGTGGCTCGAAAGTTTCGGGGAAATATTTCATTTGATGATAAATTGCTGGAAAAATTACTGAAATTGGATGGTGAAAAAAGATCAGAAATCTTTCATAGAGACTGGACGATTGATAGTTTTGTGTTGTATGCTACCAGAATGTATGCCATTCCTATGTATGAAATTATTGAAAATATTACATTTTAAAATCGGTATTTAAGTTTTCAAAGCTTCCGTTTTCGGTTACATACAATAGGAATGTGCCGTGAAATAGGAGGAATATCATGTTAATTTTTAAACAAAACCGCTGTATCGCGTTACTTGTTGGCGTTATACTAGTGTGTTTCTCTGCCATAAGCTTAATGCAACCTAACCAGGTTGCCGAGGGGAAAATAGATAGTGTGCAGATGGATAAGCTGCAATCCACCAGCCGAGCGTCGGTAATTAGTTATTTGCAGGAAGAATCAATATCTAGTAAGACGAGGGGCACTACTAAAGTTTCACATACGAATAAGCTTTATAACGCAGTTGACCTGTTCAGTTCCACTTGGAAACCAGAGCAGAATGTAGAATGGCTTAGTAAAAATAAAATAAAGTCACAACATACATCGCAAGCTTCCATAGTTCGGGTAAAGGCTGATGCAGCACAATCTAATCCAGCTGCGCAGAAAGCGCAAATGGCGGATACAGCAAAAAAGAGCGCTCAGACTGTGGTTAAGACAGTCTCAGCATCTCAAAAAAACCCCCTCACAACATTGTACTTCTCTCGGACCGAGCTATTAAGCCAGGAGCAGCAAAGTAAAGCAACCCGGCGCTACGCAGTATCCGAAGAAGAACTGCTTCTGCTACAAAAAATTGTAATGGCAGAAGCGGAAGGTGAACCGTACCAGGGCAAGGTGGCAGTTGCCAACGTTGTTCTGAATAGGCTACGGTCAGCCAATTTCCCCGACACGATATATAAGGTTATTTATCAAAAGCATCAGTTTAGTCCTGTAGCTAACGGGCGTCTTAAACGTGTAAAGCCTAATGATGATAGTATAAAAGCGGTGAACGCTGCGCTCTCTGGCGTGAAGGAAGTTCCCGATAATACTTATTTTTTCCTATCGCTTAAGCTTGCGCAGGATCTAACCGTACATCATTCACAGGTGTATGTGAAGACCATTGGTAATCATACTTTTTATAAATAATTAACCAAATCTGTGAACCTCAGCTATGTATAGGGTAAACTAGACTATATAACCCTGGAGGTGAACAATTGTCATGAAGATCACTTATTACGGACACTCAGCACTGCTGGTAGAGACAGAGCAAGCGAAAGTTATTATTGACCCCTTTTTGTCAGGAAATCCGAACTCCGGTATTTCACCTGATGACATTACTGTAGATGCTGTTCTGCTGACTCACGGTCACTCTGATCATTTAGGGGATGCTGTGCAAATTGCCAAACAGAATGATTGTCCGATCTTTGCTGTTTTTGAGCTTGCAGAATACTGCCGAATGAAGGGTGCCAAGGTTAAACATATGAATATAGGTGGCAGTCATATTTATAATGCCATTGCCGTTAAATATACGCAGGCGTTTCATTCCTCATCGATTCAGGAAGGCGACGTTTGGATTTATGCTGGACAACCCGCTGGGATTTTATTGACAATAGAGGGGAAGACGGTATTCCATGCAGGTGATACCGCACTGTTCAGCGATCTACGTCTGATTGGTGAGAGAACTGCGATTGACTTGGCGGCTCTGCCAATAGGCGATATGCTGACCATGGGACCGGATGATGCGCTCCTTGCTGCGCGCTGGCTACGAGCGGATAAGGTCATACCGCTTCATTACAATACATTTCCGGATATTGCTCAGGATGCTGTGGATTTCTGTGATCGTCTTCGCTTAGAAGGGATAGAGGGATTCTCGCTTAAAGCTGGTGAAAGTATAGAAATATAGTAAATCCCGATTACATGAACATAAAAAAAGCAGGTATCTGGGGAGTTCCCCGGCTACCTGCTTTTTTTATGGTGTAATGCATACAGCTTCTTCGCCTCGTGCTTGAGATCTTGACCCTCTGATATCAGCTGTTTTGTCTACCGGTTTGCCCAACATCTGCAGAACGGTAGTCGCGCAGTTTTGCGGTTGATGCTTATCTGGAGCAAGACGACGTCTACGCTGCTCTTCGAGAACAGAATATTCACGGAGCATCATAGAGAACCATTTGTTCACTACCTCGCAGTCGAGTACCTCTGCTAGCCCTAGCTCTACGAAGTATTGGCAATTTTTCTCTTCCTGACCTGGAATAGCTTTATAGAAGAGCATTGGAATTCCCTTGGCCTGACCCTCCGTACAGGTCATGCCACCGGGCTTTGTGATTAGAAGGTCGGAAGCATCCATCAGCTTATTGATTTCACTGGTGTATCCAAGAATCCTGACGTTAGGATGATCGAGTCTTGGATTGGACTTCATTTTGGCTATAAGCTTCTCGTTACTACCCATACAAAAGATGAGTTGGATGTTATCCATTCTGGCTGTGAGTGAATTCATAATCTCTTTACCGAACATCAGTCCCCAGCCTCCGCCCATTATAAGTACGGTAGGGATATCGGCTAGACCTAGTTCCTTACGGAGCAGTGTCTTGTTCGAACGTTCCCAGAACTTCGGATGCACAGGAATACCGGTGACCGTTACAAGCTCAGGAGCAATCCCTCGGCCTGTTAGAATAGATTTGACGCGTGGGGTAGAGACGAGATATCGGTTGACCTCGGAATTTACCCAGCTACCATGTGCATCATAATCTGTAATTAACGTATACAGTGGGACTTCCAATCCACGACGCTTTAGTCTGGAAATGACAGCGGCTGGAATAGGATGTGTGCAAATAATCAAATCAGGCTTTAGCTGCTCGATTACTTGTGAGGCATGTGTATAAAAAATCCGGTGAAGTGCCATCTTAGTCAACGGGTTCAATGATTTATGATATTGTGTCTTATACATCATGCCGACCAGCTTAGGCTGGCTGCTAACTGTTTTTCGGTAAGCGGAAAGAATCCATGGGGCGACCATCGGGTTAAGAAATTTACCTAGCTCGATGACTCGGCACTGGACATCCGGATTCAGCAGCTTTATTCCTTCGGCCAGAGCATAGGCTGCTCCTGTGTGGCCCGTACCGAAGCCTTCCGAAAACAGCAGTACTCTTTTCTTTCGCATAAGTTCACCTGCTACTTTCCTTTTCAATAGAAACGCGGAATTACTTCTAAAATAGATAAGGGAAAATGCTTCTCTACTCACATTATACAAATAAGACGTAAATAGAAAGTTAAAACCCTGCAATAATTAAAAAAATAAAAAGATTTCCTAAAGTATTGCAAACTGCAAAGCGACATGTTAAAGTAATGAATGACCAATTGACCGGATTAGTAAAGTGGTCACAAAGTCAGCGGTAATGATATTTTCTGGAGAAAGGAAGTGGGCACAGGTGGCAGTGGTGGATCGAAGACAGCAGGTGCTTCAAGCCGCAGCAAAATCTTTTTCATTATTCGGCTATAAGGCGACTACGATGGATCAGGTTGCTAAGATCGCAAATGTTGGTAAAGGGACCATTTACACCTTTTTTACAAACAAGGAGCAACTGTTTGATGAGATCCTGCGCGATATGATGGTAGAAATGAAGATGATTGCTGATCGCGAGATCAGGCGAGACAGACCTTTCTTTGATAACCTGCATCGTGTGCTGGATGCCCTGCTGGAATTTCGAAGTGAGCAGGAGCTATTCATCAAGCTTTCACAGGAGAGTCGCGAATTCGGAACGCCGCAGGCAGGAGAAGGGCTCGAGAAGATCGAGAACTTAGTTTTAGAATATTTAGAACGGGAGGTGCAACAAGCGCTCCAAAAGGGAGAAATCAAACCTTGCGATCCCAAAATCGTATCTGTAGTCATGTTCAGGTTATATATTGTATTGACTGCTGAACTGAATAAAACACATACTCCCTTGGACAAGGAACAGATCAAGATGTACTTTCATTTGTTTCTCGCCGAAGGATTGGGACAGTAAGCGTTGATTCAGGATAGGGATGGCGTTGTCAGATTCGCTTTCCCTCAACAATTTCCGAACTGTTTTAGGCATTGAAGAAGAGCCGAAAGGCGTTTTTTTATCCCCTGAATTGACCGAATGGGGAAAACGGTCACCTAGTGTTACGTAATATTTCGCAAACAAAGCATTTTAAAGAGAGCATAAGCTCATAAGGAGAGAACCAGAATGAAATCATTATCCGTATTTACCAAGGATCTTGGCGCAGCCCTGAGAAATCCAAAGGTGCTGATTCCGATGATTGCCATCCTATTTATTCCGGTGATGTATAGCGGATTCTTCCTAAAGGCATTCTGGGATCCGTATGGCAAGATGAATGAGTTACCGGTTGCTGTAGTCAACCAAGACGTCGGTGCTAATTATGAAGGTAAACAACTTCAGGCCGGAGAGGATCTGGTTGAAGAGCTTAAGGTAACCGATGGCTTTCAATGGAACTTTGTTTCACTAGAAGAAGCGCAAGCGGGAATGAAGGACAATACCTATTATATGGCGATTGTTGTTCCAGAAGACTTCTCTGCTAAAGCTACAACACTTTTGGATGATGAACCACAACCGGCAAAAATTATTTATGAGCCAAATGAAGGCTACAACTTCCTGGCCGGTCAAATCGGTGGAACGGCTGTAGCAGAAATTAAAAATAAAGTATCTGCTAAAGTAACAGAAGCTTATGTGGAATCTGTATTCAATCAGATTACAGAAGTATCTGATGGATTGGGCGAAGCGGGAGATGGAGCTTCCAAGATTGCAGATGGCGCTGGTAAGCTAGATGACGGAGCCTTGAAGCTGAAAGAGAATCTTCTTGTACTGACAGATGGTACAGGTAAACTTCAAAATGGTGTAGAACCCCTTACACAAGGCGTGACTGATTTGAATGCAGGTGCTACGGCGCTTAAAACAGGAACAAACACATTGGCAAGCGGATTGCAACAACTGTCTACTGCACAGACGCAGCTTCAAGACGGGGTAGCCCAAAGCGCTGCCGGCAGTAAACAGCTTAGTGATGGCTTGAAGCAAGCTGTAACAGGTGCCACTCAGCTTCAAGCAGGAACGAAGTCTGCTGTGGATGGTACTACTAAATTACAAGCAGGAACACAATCTTTAGTTGACGGCAGCGCGAAGCTGGAAGCAGGGTTAACCTCTTCCGTTGATGGCAGCGCGAAGCTGGAAGCAGGCTTGCAGGCTTCCGCAGAAGGTAGCACAAAGGTTACTGAGGGCGCTAAAGCGGTCGCTCAAGGGTTGCAGCAATTGGCACAGGCTAGTCCTGAGTTGGCACAGAATCCAGCCGTACAGAAGCTCCTAGCAGCTAGTGCAGCTGTTGCACAAGGTAGTGAGCAACTGCAACAAAGTCAAGAGCAGCTGGCACAGGGTGCTACTGCACTCCACAGTGGGCAAGAGCAACTGGCGCAAGGTGCAACTCAACTGCACTCGGGTTCTCAGCAGGTAGCTGCTGGTGTAACTCAGCTGCATGATGGAGCACAGCAATTAAATGCTGGTAGCACACAGCTTTTGACAGGACAGCAAAAACTGGCACAAGGCGCATCTGCACTTGTAACAGGTGGCGATAAGCTGAATGCAGGGATGCAACAATTTGGTGCTAAGCTTAAAGAAGCTGCAGCTGGAGGCAGCAAGCTGGCTGAAGGCGGCAAAGCACTTGGCGATGGTACCTCAAAACTGCTAAGCGGTGTAGGCGAACTAGGTTCCGGTATCAGTGCTGTAGCAGATGGTTCGAAAAAACTGGCTGACGGTGCAGGCGAGCTGAAAGATGGTATGGATGATCTGAAATCTGGATCAACAGAACTGGCAACTAAGCTTGGCGATGCTGCTGAAAAAACAGGCAGTGTGAATAAGTCAGATAAAATGATGGAAATGTTCGCACAACCAGTTGTGGTTGAGGATCAAGTTGTAAATCATGTACCGAACTACGGCACTGGGTTTGCTCCGTACTTCTTATCACTTGGGTTGTTCGTAGGTGCTCTGATTTCTACGATTGTTATTCCAATGCGTGAATCAGCTGTTATTGGCGCTAGCCGCTGGAATCGTTTTATCAGCCGTACGCTTACTTTCACAATCATGAGCTTTATCCAGTCTATGCTGGCTGCTGTGGTTGTATTGTACGGACTTGGACTAGAAGTTCAAAGTGTACCGCTGTTCTTCCTATTTACATTCTTGACTAGTCTAGTTTACACATGGGTAGTTCAATCCATTGTTACTTGGATGGATCAACCGGGACGTTTTGTTGTTATCGTTATTCTTATTTTCCAATTAACAACTAGTGCCGGAACATTCCCACTTGAATTGATCCCGAGCTGGATGAAATTCTTTAACCCACTGCTTCCAATGACTTACACAGTTAGTGGTCTTAAATCAGTAATTTCTACAGGGGACTTCAGTGCAATGTGGAGTGACGTAGGTGTGCTTGCAATCTTCGGTCTAGGGTTCCTTGCTCTTACTTTCGCTTACTTCATGACCCGCAGTCGGGACAATGAAGCTGGAATGAAAAGTGAACAAGCTATGACTGTATAATTTGAAAAAAAGTATAAAAAAGCGTCTCCTTCGGGGGACGCTTTTTTTGAATACAAATCATAGAACTCTTTTTCTTGTAAACATTCAAGGGGAATGAAAATCCTTGAAACGCTTTCATCTCATAAGTTCTTATGCGTTATTTGTGCATAATTATGCATAGATGAGTTTTTTAAACTTTTGTCCACTAAAGCTGTGTCGCAAAAAGAAATGTTAATCAGCATCATAAAAAAGTTTAAATTGCGCTGTTGTCACCTCGGTGATAAAATAATAGCACTAATCTGGATTGAATAATTATTAAAATTTTAATCTGAAAAATTTTCCAAAGATTACGCCATACTTTATAATAGAAAGGTTGCGTTCGATGAGACACACTGAACTGCCCGGAAAACAGGGCCTGTATGATCCCCAGTTCGAAAAAGATGCTTGCGGCATGGGATTTGTAGCCCATATTAAAGGCAAACCGTCCCATGATATTGTTAGTAACGCTTTAACAATGCTCTTTAATATGGAGCATCGTGGAGGACAAGGTAGCGAACCCAACTCTGGTGATGGAGCAGGTATCATGCTTCAAATTCCGCACCGTTTCTTTGCAAGTGAAGCCCAGAAGCTTGGCTTTGCTTTGCCAGAACAAGGCCATTATGGCGTAGGTATGATTTTTCTATCTCATAACGAGAAGGTTCGGGCTCAACATGAGACTCTCTTAAGCAACATTATTGCTGAAGAAGGTCAGGAAGTACTCGGCTATCGTGATGTACCTACCTATGATGAAATGCTTGGCAAGACAGCGAAAGCTGCTAAGCCTTTTGTACGCCAAGTGTTTATCGGTCGCTCGGCTTCAGTTACGAACGAATTGTCTTTTGAGCGTAAGCTTTATGTCATCCGCAAACGTGCAGAGCTTGCGATTCGATATGGTGGCGTAGAAGAAGCTGAATCCTTCTATATCCCAAGCTTGTCATGCCGTAAGATTGTATACAAAGGCATGTTGACTACAGAGCAAGTCGGACAATTCTACCTGGATTTGCAGAACGAAGAGCTGGAATCAGCGATCGCGTTAGTTCACTCCCGTTTCAGTACAAATACCTTCCCAAGCTGGGAACGTGCGCATCCCTACCGTTTTATGATCCATAACGGTGAGATCAATACCTTGCGAGGTAATGTGAACTGGATGCATGCTCGCCAGTCGTTGTTCAAGAGTGAAGTGTTCGGCGAAGATCTGAGCAAGATCAAACCTGTTATTAACCCGGATGGATCGGACACTGCAATGTTCGATAATACCTTTGAGTTTCTGTACTTGAGCGGACGTTCCTTGCCGCAGGTAGCTATGATGATGGTTCCTGAACCATGGAGCAATCATGACAGTATGGATGCTGACAAAAAAGCTTTTTACGAATATCACAGCACTTTGATGGAGCCATGGGACGGGCCTGCTGCAATGGGCTTTACGGATGGCGTGCAAATTGGTGCTATTCTAGACCGTAACGGCTTGCGCCCTGCGCGTTATTATGTAACGAAGGACGACATGATTATTCTATCCTCTGAAGCGGGTGTACTGGACATTCCAGCAGAGGACATCTTATATAAAGACCGTTTGAAGCCTGGGCGCATGCTGCTCGTGGATACAAAGGAAGGCCGCATTATCTCCGATGAGGAAGTTAAATCGGCTATCGCTTCCGAGAAGCCATACCGCCAGTGGCTGGATGAGCATTTGATCAGTCTCGAGGAGCTTCCGGATGCACCTGAGCTACCAAATCCTAAGCATGACAATGTGCAGCAGCTGCAGCAAGCATTCGGCTATACTTTTGAAGACTTGCGCAAGGTGCTTGAGCCAATGGCATCTACTGGGGCTGAAGCTGTAGGTTCCATGGGTTATGATGCACCGCTCGCTGTGCTTTCGGACCGTCCGCAGCGTCTATATAACTATTTCAAACAAATGTTTGCTCAGGTAACGAATCCACCAATCGATGCTATTCGTGAAGAGCTGGTTACCTCTACTACGACTACGATTGGACCAGAGCGTAACTTGCTTAAACCAGAACCAGAAAGCTGCCGCCAAATCTCGCTGCATACACCGATTCTTTCGAATGAAGACTTTGCTAAGATTCGTCATGTTCGTCGTGCAGGCTTCAAGTCGATGTCTATTCCAATTCTTTTTCCAGCTGAGCTTGGAGCAGAAGGAATGCGTATCGCGCTTGAGCGTATGAACGAGGCTGCTGATCGGGTTATGGCTAAAGGTCATAACATTCTGATTCTGACGGACCGCGGTGTGGACAGTGAGAATGCTGCGATTCCTGCTCTACTTGCTGTATCGAGCTTGCATCACCATCTGATCCGTCAAGGAACACGGACAAAAGTTAGTATTTTGCTAGAATCCGGTGAACCTCGTGAGGTCCATCATTATGCGCTTCTGCTTGGCTATGGTGTGAGTGCAGTCAATCCGTATCTGGCATTTGAAAGCTTGGATGATATGATCGGCCAGGGCTTACTGCGGGGAATCTCGCATGAGAAGGCTGTGAAGAACTATATTAAAGCTGCGACTAAGAGCGTAGTTAAGATTCTTTCCAAAATGGGAATTTCGACGATTCAATCCTACCGGGGCGCGCAGATCTTTGAAGCTGTAGGTCTGAACTCGGAATTCGTGGATCGTTACTTTACTTGGACACCTTCCCGTATTGGCGGTATTGGTCTGGAGGAAGTGGCAACCGAGGCACTTATCCATCATAACCGTGCTTTCACGGAAAAAGAAGGAAATGATAAAGTGCTTGATTCCGGTGGTGATTATCAATGGCGAAATGATGGGGAAGAGCATTTGTTCAACCCACAGACCATTCATCTGCTTCAGCACTCTGTGCGTAGTGGAGATTATAAGATGTACAAGAAATATGCTGCACTTGTTCAAGGTGAAAGTGAGAAGCATCTGACGATTCGTTCCTTATTGCAGTTCAAATCAGCTTATGAATCGATTCCGTTAGAAGAAGTAGAACCAGTAGAGTCCATTATGAAACGGTTTAAGACAGGTGCGATGTCCTTTGGTTCCATTAGTAAGGAAGCACATGAGACCCTTGCCATTGCGATGAACCGGATCGGTGGTAAGAGTAATACTGGTGAGGGCGGAGAAGATCCAGCTCGCTATATCCCGGATAGCAATGGCGATTCCCGTCGCAGTGCGATTAAACAAGTAGCCTCTGGACGTTTTGGAGTTACCTCGAACTACCTTGTTAACGCTGATGAGATCCAGATTAAGATGGCTCAGGGCGCTAAACCAGGGGAAGGCGGACAGCTTCCAGGACGTAAAGTTTATCCTTGGGTGGCTGAAGTGCGTGGCTCAACAGCTGGTGTGGGCTTGATTTCACCTCCACCTCATCATGACATTTATTCGATCGAGGATTTGGCAGAACTGATCTATGATCTGAAGAATGCGAATCCACGTGCAAACATTAATGTTAAGCTCGTATCTGAAGTCGGAGTGGGTACGATTGCAGCTGGTGTAGCCAAAGGGCGCGCTGATATTATCCTGGTAAGTGGCTATGACGGGGGTACAGGTGCATCACCGATGAACTCCATTCGTCATGCAGGTCTTCCATGGGAACTTGGCTTGGCCGAAACGCATCAGACGTTGATGCTGAACAATCTGCGTGACCGCGTTGTACTGGAAACAGACGGAAAAATGCTCAGCGGACGCGATCTAGCTGTAGCTGTATTACTGGGTGCTGAAGAGTATGGCTTCGCCACTGCTCCACTAGTAGCTGTAGGTTGTATCATGATGCGTGTCTGCCAAATGGATACTTGTCCAGTTGGTGTAGCAACACAGAATCCAGATCTTCGTAAGAACTTTACGGGTGATCCGCAGCATGTAGTTAACTTTATGACCTTCGTGGCGCAGGATTTACGCGAAATTATGGCGAGTCTTGGCTTCCGCACGATTGAAGAGATGGTAGGCCGTACAGATTGCCTAGACGCTGCTCAAGCTTCGCAACATTGGAAGAAGAAGGGCGTAGATTTGAGCAGTCTGCTGCATACACCGGAAATGCCAGAGGGAAGCACACGCTTCTGCAGTAAACGTCAGAATCATGGCCTGGAAGAGACGCTTGATGTCTCCAAACTGCTGGATCTGGCTGCACCTGCACTGGAGTCTGGTACGGCTGTAGAAGCATCGCTACCGATTACGAACGTTAATCGTGCCGTTGGAACCATCCTTGGTAGCGAGCTGACACGTAAATACGGGGCAGCCGGCTTGCCTGATGATACGATTCGTCTTCATTTCACCGGTTCTGCTGGTCAAAGCTTGGGGGCATTCGTGCCTAAGGGGATCACGCTTACGGTGGAAGGTGATTCCAATGACTACGTTGGTAAAGGACTATCGGGTGGTAAGATTATTATCAAGCCTTCTCCGAAAGCGACCTTTGCTGCTGAGGACAATATCATTATCGGAAATACTGCATTCTACGGAGCAACAGGTGGAGAAGCTTATATCAACGGTATCGCTGGTGAACGCTTTGCCGTTCGTAACTCTGGAGCGAAGGTTGTTGTAGAGGGCGTGGGCGACCATGGTTGTGAATACATGACTGGAGGCCGTGTGGTTGTTCTTGGTGAAACAGGCCGCAACTTTGCAGCAGGGATGTCTGGCGGTATCGCCTATGTCTACGACCCAGATAGAACCTTCATTGGCCGCTGTAATCTCGAAATGGTACTGCTTGAGAGAGTGGAAGAGCTAGAAGAGATCGAAGAGCTGCGCGAGCTGATTAGCCGTCATGTAGAGCTAACAGGCAGTAAGGCTGGAGCGCGAGTTCTGGATCAGTGGGCAGATTGCTTGCCGAAGTTTGTTCGTGTCATTCCGAAGGATTACAAACGGATGATGGAGCAGATTCGCAAAGTGGAACAAACCGGGTTGACTGGAGAGGCTGCTTTGATGGCTGCATTTGAAGCGAATATGCGTGAGCTTGCACGTGTAGGTGGCTAATTTGTTGCCGCTGAAATAATGAAATATGGAATGAAGTGATATAAGGGACTTGGACTTTTCCGTTTGCGGGAGGCCGGGTCCCTTTTGTGTAAATAGAAACGAAACTACGGTCTAAAGAACGTTAAACTGTTTCTTTTTTGTAATTTTCTGAAAAAAGCTGTATGGTAAACTTGTTTGTAAATGAAAGGAAGTGATACTGTGTCGAGTACAGAGATTTTGTCGGAGCCTGTTGCCCGCTTGCAGGGAGTTACCAAAAAAATAGGCTCTAAGACGTTGGTGAACAATTTAACGCTAGATATCCCACCGGGTCAAATATTCGGTTTTTTGGGACCAAACGGAGCAGGGAAGACGACTACAATACGGATGATGGTAGGATTAATTTCCATTAGCAGTGGGGATGTCCTCATTAGTGGCCATAGTATTAAAAATAATTATAAAGAGGCTATCGCGAGTGTCGGGGCTATTGTAGAAAATCCTGAAATGTACAAGTTCCTGTCCGGGTATCAGAATCTTAAACAATTTGCACGGATGGTACCGGGAGTCAGTAAGCAACGAATTGATGAGGTTGTGGAGCTGGTCGGGCTTGGTCAAAGAATTCATGACAAAGTGAAAACTTATTCCCTAGGTATGCGTCAGAGACTTGGAGTGGCTCAGGCGCTACTAAACCGACCGAAGCTACTGGTTCTAGATGAGCCGACCAATGGGCTTGATCCACAAGGCATACGTGAGCTTCGTGACTATCTGCGCCTACTCTGTCGTGAAGAAGGAACAACTGTATTTGTCTCTAGCCATTTACTTTCCGAAATGGAGCTCATGTGTGACAGTGTAGCCATTATTCAGAATGGGCAACTGCTTGAGGTAAAACAGCTAAAAGAGGTAGGCAATGTTACAATGCCTATCGGAGAAACCTTATTTGAGGTTGATGATGCAGAAGGTGCACTTGCTCTCATAGGACAAGGAACATTTAAGAGCGGTGGGCTTGTAGTTGAGGCGGCACGTGAAGATATTGCTGAGTTTAATGCCAGACTAGTGGCTGGTGGGATTAAAGTGTACAGTATCAAATCACTTGCCCGTACGCTAGAGGATCAATTCTTAGAGGTTACAGGAGGTGAAGGAATTGAGTAATTTTACAGCGTTGATACATAATGAGAACATCAAGATATATAGTCGTGCTCGCACATGGATTATGCTGATTATTCTAGCAGTGTTTAGTGCGTTTCTTCCGGCTCTTATGTATTTCACAACGGATAACCCTGCATCACGTTTAGGCGTTTGGGACAGCTTCCAAATGATAGTGAGTGTTGTATTCTTCCTGAATACGATCTTCGTTGTTGTTATAGCCGCTGACTCCGTAGCGGGCGAATTTACCTGGGGAACCATAAAAATGTTGCTGATTCGCCCGTGGAGTCGTTCCCAGATCTTGCTCTCAAAATACATTAGCATTGTGTTGTTTAGCTTGCTTTGTACTGCAGTATTGATTGTTTTTGGTTTAGCTGCATCGTTTATTTTCGCCTCGCCAACTGGAGACACACTGTCTTCAATTGTAGCTTGGAGCCCTGCTGAGTATTCCTTTATGGATCTCCTATGCCGCTATGTCACTCTTTTCTTGACGGTTACGCTTGCTTTTATGATCTCTTCCGTATTCCGTGCAAGTGGATTGGCGATTGGTTTATCTATGTTTATCATGTTTGCCCAAGGTATTTTCGCGGCTTTGCTTAATCCGGATGTGTTCGAATGGGCCAGATATTTAATTTTCACTCATATGGATCTAAGGGTCTACATGGGATCTGATGTTGGTCCAGGTGGTGCTACACTAGGCTTCTCCATTGCTGTGCTAGCAGTGTATTATGTGATATTCTTAGCAGTTTCCTGGTTTGTCTTCCGTAAACGGGACGTTGCTGGATAAAAACAAGCTTAACCGGCTTCAAGCGTTCCTTCTGCTTTGGAGGAGCGTTTTGCTGCCTTGTCCTTTTTCATATTACTTTTGGGCTCACCTGCTTTTTCAGAGGTGGGCTGTTCTTGCATGGCGATGGACCCATTAAGCAGGCTGCCCTCCGTAATACTGAGTGCCGCTGCAGAAATATTACCGTGTAGCTCGCCAGTACCAGTCATAATGAGCCTACGGTCTACGGTAACATCTCCATATACTTTACCAGCGATAACAATCTCCTCTGCTCTAATACTGGAGCGCACTGTGCCTTCCTCACCTACAGTGACTATACCACTGCATATAATTTCTCCGCTAAAGGTACCTTCAATCCTCAGGTTCGTATCGCAATGTACTTTACCCTCGAGCGTACCCCCGTGCCCAATCAGGGAGTCAGTAGACTTGAAAGGTGCACCTTGCTGCCGCCGCTTGTTCCACATGTATATATTCCTCCTGTTCATATAGTTCTGACGTTAACGTTTAGGGTTTAACATAATCCAATGGATCCACAGTTTTATTCTGCTTCACTACCTGAAAATGAAGATGAGGTCCTGTGCTTCGACCAGTGTTTCCAAGTAAGCCAATCTTCTGACCCTTGTTAACCTTGTCTCCTGCAGATACATTCATTCCCTGCAGATGCATATACCAGGTTTCAAGTCCGTTCGAATGCTGAATCACGATATACTTACCTCTCGCGCCCATCTGCTCGGCGGTAACAACCTCTCCATCTAAGGCGGCATATATAGGATCGCCTACGTTCCCGGCAATATCGACACCTGAATGGAACGCGGATAAACCCTTGAATGGATCTGTTCGGTAGCCGAAGCTTGAGGAGATGACCCTAGAATCGGTAGGCCAAAGCACCGCTGCATTCAGCCTGGCTTTTTCAGCCTGAGCCTTTTTTGCCTGTTGATTTGCTTGAACGTTATTCGCATGCTCGGCCAGAGTGATAGTCTGAGTAATGCTTTTCACCATTTCATCGAGCATGCCGTGGATCTCTTCGAAATCATCCTTTGTTTCCTCCACCAGATTTAGCGATTCGTTCTGATAAGTCGCGATATATTCTCCGCCTACCTGTGGTGTTATTGTGTCTTTAAAAGATGTCTCATTAGGGATGGGCATAGCGTTACGGCTTGATAAACCTAAGGTTGAATTTGAAGCGGTTGATCCAGTTTTGGAATCATTGGTTTCTGTGGCGGAGCCTTTGCTTTTGTTAATCAATGACTGCAACTCCTGTTCCAGCGCATTTACACTCTTCAGCTTGTCTTTAATATGATCTGCCTCTTCTGAAAGCTCGCTGACTTGACTACGAAGCTGCATTAGATCTTTATCCTTGTCGGCGACCTTTATTTCCATGCGGAGATTGGTTAGTGATAGTGCGGCTGCCTCAGCTTCAAGCTGTGAGATCGACTGCGAGGCATGGAAATGCATAGAGGTGACCAGACTGGAGAGGGACAAGGCTGCTGCTGCCGGCAGGGCGAACGCAAGTGGCTTGGAAATCTGGAGTTGTTTGACGGGGCGTCCAGCATCCCTTACGACGAGCAGCGTAATCCGGTTATGATCTGGCTGTCTCTTCATGGCTTCTCCTTTCTGCGGCATATGGCAGCCGCCTGCGATACCTGAGGCTAACGACTATTCTTCCATTAGGCTCATCCGAATTGTCTTACTACTCTATGTATTCCATATCTTTCAGGAACATGACAACGGTTTGTTTGAATAAAGAAGGAGAGTTACGGCAAAACCTGTACTAGAGTCGTCGCAGCGAGTCTATTGCAACTGTTTTATTAATGGAGGAGGTAGGGGATTGAAGACGTTTGCGATAATTCTAATTCTTTTTATCATACAGATTGCATTGATTGTATTTCTGGAGTTCCGTCGCCCGCAAAGGGCTATGGCGTGGTTGTTCATTTCATTCTGTTGCCCGCCGCTTGGTCTGGCATTCTATTATTTTCTGGGTCGTGATTATAGACAGAACCGAAAATTAAACAAAAGATGTATTTCACTTTCTCGTGAAATTCGTTCGCATGTCTCTGGAAATATTAAGGTAGTAAAAGATGTTACTGAGAGTGGAAACGCTCAGTTTGAGAATAATAAAGGTCTAATGGATTTGCTCTCCAAAATCTCTGAAGGACCGATTACTGGTCACAACAAGAGCAGGGTATTATCAACTGCTAGAGAAGCGTATGATGCTATGCTGGAAGCTATGGAAGAGGCGAAAGAACATATACACATGGAATTCTATATTTATCGTGATGATGAGATTGGTGAGCAATTTCAAGATGTTATGATCCGGAAGGCGCGACAGGGCGTTAAGGTACGCTTGCTTTGTGATGGTCTGGGCAGTCATAAATTAAGTCGTAGGTTTATTCGAACGATGAGAAATGCTGGGGTGGAGTTTCACTTTTTTTTACCTCCGTTTAGTTCTCTAGTGGAACGCCGGTTTAATTTCCGCAATCATCGGAAGATCCTGGTGGTGGATGGGCTCGTTGGCTTCACGGGTGGCATGAATATAGGGGATGATTATTTGGGAAAGGATCTCAAAATGGGGTATTGGCGTGATACCCATCTGCGTCTTGAAGGAGACTCTGTATATTATGTTCAGTATGTCTTCTTAAAGGATTGGAGGTTGGCCTCTGGTGAAAGTATGAGCCATCCTCGACTGTTTCCAAAACATACTTGTGAGGCGCAAGAAGCCGTACAGATTGTTGGGAGTGGTCCGGATGCTGCAATAGACGCTTCCCAAGAGATGTATTTTGCTGCCTTATGTGCAGCAAAAAATCGGATTTGGATCACATCTCCGTATTTTATTCCTGATCCTGCCATCTGCCGGGCTTTGAAGAGCGCAGTACTTCGTGGAGTGGATGTAAGAATTATCATCCCGGCGAAGCCTGATAATATGCTTGTCTACCATGCTTCTTTGTCTTATTTAGAAAATTTACAAGACGCAGGAGTGAAATTCTACAGCTATACCAAAGGATTTATGCATGCCAAGATCATGATTATCGATGATCTGTTCGCTACGGTGGGAAGTGCGAATCTGGATATGCGCAGCTTTTATTCTAACTTTGAATTGACTGCTGTGCTGCTACATCCTGATGCTATATCTCCACTTGTCAGAGGGTTTGAGAAGGATCAAAGGCACAGTGAATTTATTGATCCTGTAAAGTTTAAGGAGAGAGGGAGAATTGTCAAACTCGGTGAGGGGCTGTGTCAGTTGTTATCTCCGCTATTATGACTGGAAAGGGGACTAAATCTGAATTTTTCGAAGGATATAACGTGTTCCATTCATTATTAGGGCTTATTTTGTGATATAATAATTGTATAAGAAGAAATGTAAGAAAGTATAGATAATAATTATACTTCCGAATGTTTCAAAACTATACTGTTAAACTCTAGGGGGAGTTCTATGAATGTGAGTCCACAAATGATTGCCAAAAAGGAACAGAGCAAACTCCAGAAGACCGGAACACATAAAATGGCTAAGTTTGCCCAGCGAATGATCATGTTATCCATTGGGGCAGCAATGATGGCCGTTGCACTAGAAATATTCCTCGTTCCGAATGAAATGATTGATGGTGGGATTACCGGTATCTCCATTATTTTATCATATCTTTTCGACATTCCTCTGGGAATTTTATTGACACTGTTAAACCTTCCGTTCTTGTTAATTGGTTATAAGCAAATCGGTAAGACCTTTGCCTTATCTACCTTATATGCAATCGTACTTATGTCTATTGGCACTTCATTGTTGCATCACGTAAGTGCCTTTACGGTTGAACCCATGCTTGCTGCCGTGTTTGGAGGTATCATTCTTGGTGTTGGTGTAGGGTTAGTTGTACGTTTTGGGGGATCTCTAGATGGTACAGAAATTGTTGCTATTCTGGTAGCTAAGAAGCTTCCCTTCTCTGTAGGTGAAGTTGTTATGTTCTTCAACCTGTTCATCTTATCCGGAGCTGGATTTGTATTCGGTTGGAATAATGCGATGTTCTCACTAATTGCGTATTACATTGCATTCAAGGTAATTGACATTACACTTGAGGGTCTAGACCAGTCGAAATCGGTATGGATTATCAGTGATAAATTCCGTGATATCGGAGAAGCTTTGACGGAGCGTCTTGGACGTGGTGTTACTTATTTAGATGGAGAAGGCGGATTTTCCGGGGAGAATAAGAAAGTAATCTTCGTGGTTATCACCCGTTTGGAAGAAGCCAAGCTTAAATCTATTGTTGAAGATTGGGATTCAGATGCATTCATCGCAATAGGTAACATTCATGATGTTAAAGGTGGCCGTTTCAAGAAGAAAGCCATTCATTAGTTAAACTTTAGTATTATTAACTGAAAGAAGGTATTTTTACGAATAATGAAGCAATAAATACGGTGAACAAGACTCGATATTCCGTATTCTTATACAATATACCTTCTGTCCTTGAGTGGGACGCCTGATAAGCCCGTAGCATGAAATGATGCTGCGGGCTTATTGTTGTTTTTGGGCTTATCGTTAGTGGCATTCCCCCCTACTCCTCCTCCTTATGGAAGCTTAGCGATGAGTTGTTGGACGGGCTGCGGAGGCACTTTTTCCAAAAGATCCCCCATCCGTTGCAGGCGTTCCTCAATATTGAGCAGATGAAAATCAGTAGGAGAGACGTTCTGCTTAACCTCTTCCCAGAGCAATGGTGTGGATACAGTAGCAAGCGGCCGAGCACGTGGTGTGTAAGGTGCAGCTAATGTTTTGCCACTGTAATGCTGGAGGTAGTCAAAATAGATTTTATCTCCGCGATTCTTCTTCAGACGCTCCAAGGTGAACAAATCGGGGTGCTTCTCGGTGACATAACGACCGACAAAGTGACCGATTTTTCGCAATCCATCAAAAGTAACGCCAGTCTCGATAGGAACTATGATCTGCACCCCGGTAGCGCCGGACGTTTTGGGCACAGAAGATAAACCAAGGGAGGTTAAGACCGTCCCTACGATTGCAGTTGCTTCCATGATACGGGGCTCGACCTCACGTGACGGGTCTAGATCAATCATCCACTCACAGGGAAGCTCACTGCCTACATAATGCAATGAAGGATGAAACTCCAAAGCAGCCAGATTGCCCAGCCAGATCAGCTCCGGTAAACCTTGCAGCTTGATATAATTAATATTCTCGTGAACAGCGGTTTGGACAAAGGCCGGAAGAGGATCAGGTGCATTTTTCTGATAAAAGGACATCCCAGAGATACCGTGCGGATAACGAATAACGGTAAGCAACCGATCTCGACAATAACGCAGCAGGTAGGGGGAGAGGGCGGCGAGCTTTTCCAAATAGATCCGCTTCGTAATCCCGCAATCAGGCCATAGCAGCTTCTCTGGGTTGGTGATGGTTATCTCTTGGCCCTCTACAGTAATTGTGCCTTTGATGGCTGCTGGCATCTGGAACCTCCTCTCTGTTATAGGAATGGGGCTATTATGTGCTAGTCTGTTCCTTTTCATGAAAAAAATATTTCCAAAGTGTCCCTTTTGGATGATCATAGGAGTTATAAGGTTATACGGTTATGTGAAAGGGGAGTTTGCTGATTTTGGACGGGATCGAACACACCGTCGTTCGGGTACAGGCAGGCGAGGTAGAGTCCTATGCCCATATCGTCGAAGCTTATCAAAAGCCAATTTACCGCTATTGTTGCCGGCTTCTTGGAAGTCAAACGGAAGCGGAGGATGCGGTACAGGATATTCTGGTGAAGGCATATCAACATATAGGCAAGTATCGCCCGATCGTAAGCTTTTCTTCCTGGCTATATAAAATTGCCTATCATCATTGCCTCAGCCTGATCCGCAAACGTCAAAGACATCTGAAGATTATGGCGCTTTTTCAGCCAGAACCTCCTGCCGAAAGCCCGGAACAGTTGATGGATCGTTACATATTTAACGAACATCTAACCTTTGCGCTCTTGAAATTGAAAATGGATGAGCGAAATCTGTTAGTTCTGCGAATCTTTGAGGAACAGAGCTTCCCAGAGATTGCGGAGATTCTCGATAAAAATACTGAAGCAGTGAAGAAGAAATACAGGCGTACGATTATGAAGCTTGGCAAAATGATGAATGCTCAGAAAGGGGGGACGGAATGGTGGGGCAACGAAGCTGTGTTGAAGAGAAAATGATAAAGAAAATGGACGCATTGGGGAACTGCGACGAACTAGATGTAAAAGCAGCAGTTATGAATCGGGTAAGGGAAATTCATGATCAACAGAAAACGATGGACGGAGAAATGACGAACCTCATTGGCGAGCTGGAGTCATTCAGAGAGCCGGGAGATCCCGTTATGCAGATGCAAGAGAAGACAATCCCGCTTACATCTAAATTTAGGAAAAGACTTCTCTCAGGGGTCTCCGCAGCTATATTGCTGGGGATGATCGGGTTTGGTGCCCTTCAGCTGTCTGGACTTAGAGGTTTAACGGAACATGGTAGCCAGTCTACAATTGATATCACACAACCTTTGGATGGAGCTATTACACTAGTGAACAGCGGAGGGAAGGCTGTTGTGCAGACGGTTCACAATAATACCCCTGTTCCCACGACCTCTCCTGCGATAGAGAAGTATCTGAGTTTATTAGCGACTTATAAAGAGCAGGTGCTTGCTCACTTGAACGCTGGAGAAATGGCTGCATATTATGTGAATGATTCTGAGTTTACTAAGTTGGCCAAAGGTTTAGGCTATGCAAATCAATTGCAGTTCGCTTTCGGTTCTCCGGTGTATTCTAAATATGAAGATTTCGTAAAAGAATTAAAATGGGCTGGCGATTTCTGGCCCGAGCTGCCTTCCATACTCGCTAATGGTTACGAATTTGAGCAAGCCGTTTTTAAAGCCGCTTCTCCTTACATGTCGATAAGCACGGAATATAAAGAAATACTTGAACAATTTCAAAAGAAAGCTAAGACCAATAAAACAGGCCAAAAGCTGTTTATGGAGAAGATCGCTGTGAATGCCATAGAGAGTGCTGAGGTTACCTACCATATGGGGGATCAAAGAATTACACTATCCTTAATGCAGAGCGCTTTTAGGGGTTATCCAACGCAAGTATCTATCTTGGAAGGTCAGACTGCCGAAAAATGGTCTATGACAGGTACTGGTAAAGAAGCAGTTTTTATCGCAGCGAGTACAGAGAAGGGGGAGCAGACTTGGTCTTCCCGGAATCTTTTGTATTGGTATGATGAAGCCAGCCAGATGATTCGTAGCCTAAACGATGAAATGAATAAAAGTTTGACCCGTGAACAATGGAAATTGATTGCCACCAGTTTTATTCGCTAGCTACGGTTGGTTTGCAAATGTATTATGATCCTTTTCCTTTCGTCTTTTGACGGAAGGATTTTTTTATGAAAATGTCCCTTTTTCACATGCTGGAGTGTTATAGAAGTGTAGTGAATAACAGGAATAAAATTAACATTTACCATTTTAGAAAGAGGTGATTTAGAAAATGAAGCACAATGATGAACTCAAAAAAATACTGATCACGCTCTCAGCAGCAACCCTGCTAGGAACAGGAGTGGTAGTGAGTGGAGCTGCAGCGGGGTTGTCCCGTTCAGTTGAGGCAGCATCCGTACAGCAGCAGAATGGAGCACCAGCCGATCAGAAGATCCAGAAGCAACTGCATGCCCTCGAAACGGGATTGAAGGAAGGAATGCTTTTGGCTTATTACGTACGTGACAAAGTCTCTAACCATCAGGATACGATCAGCTTCTCTGGCAAAGGATTTGTTTTTAAAGACTACAAATCCTTTGCTGCTAAATTCAAAGCGTTGAAGGGTCCAGCTACTCCACAGCCTGGAAATCTTCCTAAGGGCTTCGCTCTGGCGACAGCCATCATTTATCCACCGTCTGTAGCAAAAGATTCAGAGCTGTATTTACAATTAGAGCAGGAACTAAAGGCAGCGGCGGCAGGTGATCCCAACAAACAGTTGTTTAGCAAGATCATCAGCTGGAGCCAAACGAACTTGTCTATGCAGCTGTATGCCAAAGGAAAAGCCAATTTTAGCATTGTAACTGGAGTGCCGCCCGCCAAACTTCCCGAAGAAGCGGTGCCTTTTGTACGAGCTTCGGAAACTAAGAAAGAACTGACGGTCAACGGTAGGAAAGTAATTCTTACAACTGATTCGGCTAAAGAAGCAAGTTTCAACACTAAGCTAGTGTGGCTGGATAAATCAGGCGCGATACAATATTCCCTTTCAGACAATCGGGTCAGTAAACTGACGACAAATGAAATGTTGGCTGTAGCTAAAAGCATGATCAAATAACCAAGGGTTAAGGGAGGATATTATAATGATGATTAAAAAAAGTGCGGCCATCACGGCTTTGAGCCTGATAGTGTTAATGAGTGCGGTAAGTGGAACAGCAGGCGCAGTGCCTGCGGGGAGCAATAATAAAAGCAAAGGAACGGTTCCGGTTGAGCAGAAATCACCACCGGTATCGCCAACGATTAAGGATTTGATTGCCAAAGAATATGCTGTTCCCCTACAAGCGGGAGAAATTAAGGCTCTCTATGTTAATGACAAAAAATCTAATCCAGAGGAAGATTTGAGTGTAAGCTATATGCCATACAGATTCAGCTCTATAAACGAAGCAGCACAGAAGCTATCTTCATTAACTGGGAATTCACTCCTGATACCCGCTGCTCTACCAGACGAATATAAGTTGCAGGATGTCGTTTTAAATCCAGTGCTTCCGAAGTTTTTCAGTACAGAGTATAAGACCCTCAGAGATCAGGTAAAAGCTAAAGCACAAGCTGCTGGTAAAAAAGTGATTTCACAAAGCTTAAAATGGAGCGATACAGAAACCTCTATCACTTATCTGCGAAATGGGGAGAGATTGAATCTAAAATCAGCTCCAGCATATACGCTTCCGGAAGGGGTTACTTTAGCGCAGCTGCCTGGTGACCAGGATGAAAATTTAACCATCAACGGGGTTGAAGCGGTCTACACGCTGTTTGGTCCTCACCATGGAGATCTAAAAGTCCAGCTTGTATGGTCCAGTGCGGATGGAAGTACTGATTACACACTTACGAATACGAAAAATACTGCGCAGACAAAAGCAGAGCTGGAGGCCATTGTAACAAGTCTTACAGCACAATAAGAAACGTCCTCTCGATATACTCGGGAGGACGTTTTTTTGGGTGAGAGTTATCCCTTTTGCTCCAGAGTACATGACTGCGGAGGAAGATCTACCCTAGCTTGAGTAACAGGCTGACGAAGAGTACCTGAAGAATTCCACTCTAGAAAATGGACTTTGAAGACGAGCTCCGGCTTTATCCAAAAAGCACCCTTGCCTCGCTGTGGAACTGCTGCAAAGGGCATCTGATCTATTTTTAAATGATGTACCTCCGCAGTTAAGTCTCGTTTATCCTGTACAGTCAATTTTCCTGGCCCGGCATGTCCGATGTAATGCAAATTACCTTTGTCATCATAGAGCCCAAGAAGCAGTGCGTTGACGATGCCATCACGGAACGTTACACCCCCGGCTACTGCCGTAATATCAGAAATGATTTTGCGTTTCTGCCAGCGCTTATCTTTTCCACCCGGAGCATAAGAACTGTTGATGTCCTTGCAGACGATTCCCTCCAAGCTCTGACTCTGTACGGCGGCGAACAATTCTGTGGGATCGGTATAACTGGGTACGGCCTGTACATGAGGATGCGGCAGCAGAATATCGCTTAACAACTGCTGCCGCGAGAATAAAGGTTGATCTATCGTCGATTGGCCATTGTATAACAAAATATCAAAAATCATATAAATGACAGGAACCTGATGCCTAACGACGGAAATGGTGGAGCCATTCTTTAAGCTGTCCCTTCGCATCACCTCGTGAAATGAGGGCTTGCCGTCCTTGAGCGCAATGATTTCACCATCAAGAATAACGGAATCCGCCTTGCAGTAAGCAGATACATCAGTAAGCTCAGGATATTGCGCTGTACGATAGTTGCCACGTCTGTTAATAAGCTGAGTAGTGCTTCCGTCGTAATAGGACAACATACGAACGCCATCCCATTTAATCTGTGCGATCCACTGGTTGCCTGCTGGAAGCTGCCCAGCCAGTATGGGTTCAAAAGGAACAATAGGCTGAAGCTTCATGAGCAGAGCCTCCTACGATACGGTTGTTTTGCTTTTTGCACTGCGACGTTTCGGTTTTGGTGCGATGACTGGAATCGGCCCGGAAGCTTCGATTTGCTGATCGTCAGGTTCAGCTGCTGCTTTGGTCTTGGATGTTTTTCTTTTGGCAGCCGGAGCTGCTTTAGCCTTGGTTTTCTTTGTACCTGCTAATGAAGGACCCGGATCTGTAGGGATATGCTGAACAGCCTGAATACTGGCCTGCAATGCAGCCATTAGATCAATCACATTGCTTTCCTGTTTAGCGGGAGCGATATGAAATTCCTCGCCTGCAATTTTATGTGAGATCAGATCAAGCATACGCTGGCGATAATCATCGGTATATTTTGCCGCATCAAAAGGCGTGGATAGCTGTGAAATCAGTAGTTTGGCCATATCCAGCTCCTTGTCATTCACTGTCCCTGCCTCGGGCAGACCAGGTACTTGAGAAATCGGTCGCACTTCATCCGGATAAAAAATGGTCTCAATAGCGAGGCAATCCTCCAGCACTCGAATCGCGGCCAGACTGCTCTTGGAGCGAATCGAGATTTTGGCAATGCCAATTTTACCAGTTTGGCGCATAGCCTCCATAAGAAGTCGATATGCATTTGTCCCTGCCTGATCCGGGGATAAGTAATAGGTTTTTTGAAAATAAATTGGATCGATCTCCGTCAGATCAACAAAATCGAGTATGGTAATGCTTTTGCTGCTTTCGTCGGTCAATTGATCCAATTCCTCTTTGTCGAATAGAACAAACTTCCCTTTTTCATATTCATAACCCTTGCCGATTTCTTCCCAAGCCACCTCTTTGTCACACACCGGACATTTACGTACATACGACAGTGGGCTACCGCATTCCTTATGGATATAACGCAGAGAAATGTCCTTGTCTTCCGTAGCGGAGAACATTTTAACCGGAACATGCACTAGCCCGAAGCTGATGGCTCCTTTCCAAACGGTATGCATCAAATAACGCCTCCTGATCTAAGGTAGTCTGCTTTGGGTTAGTATGAGCAGGAAAGGCTTTTCTAGCCGGGTGCATTTTTTGTGAAGCATGGGAAAATATATAATCAGGCCTTTAAAGCTGAGGAGGAGAACACAAAGGAATGGAACCAAGAGGTAATGATTGGAGCGATGTACTAAGCGAGCAGGATATTCCGGCAACAGTTGTGGATTGGGAGAGTATTATTGCTTCTCCGGAAGCAAGCCAGGTCTCGGACTCGGAGAAGCTCGATGCGGAATCTACCCTTGAAGAAACTTCGCCATTAGAATCATGATTTTTAGGAAAAATAAAGGAGGAGAACAGTTGTGGACATCAAACGGGCACAGGATATCTATGCTTCTAAAGAGACAGTGAGTGTACATTTGGATGGAGAACCTGTATGGATTGAGCATGTGGATGCACAGAATGGTATGGCTACGGTTCAAGTGGGCTCTCGTCCAACGAATACGCATACAGTAGGCGTTGAACGGTTAGAGGAGCAAGAACATTAACAGGGGTTTGGTCGAAGAGTGAGATGAGCTAAATCACACATTTTTAAAAGAGACTCTTTATGCTTATTTTTGCGTAGAGGTCTCTTTTTCTATTGCTGGCTTACTGGCATAGCAGAATGAATGGGTCAGTTGTTGCGGTGGATGGAGCATACCGATATAATTAAATGTAATGGTTTTTGGCAGGTATATTTTAAAAGGTGGTAGTTGTAGTTGGACAATATAGACGAAACGGTGTTCACTTACCGTTCTCACAGCCTCCAGGATACGGGGTTGCTTGCAGGTGCTCTAGCTGCTGCTTCAACGCCAGGGATGGTTATCGGTTTGGATGGTGATTTGGGCGCAGGGAAAACAGCATTCTCGCAAGGATACGCTCGTCATCTTGGAGTAAAAGGGATCGTAAACAGTCCTACATTTACAATTATTAAAGAATACGAGGGCCGTCTACCGCTATATCATATGGATGTGTATCGGATTTCGCTTCAGGAAGCGGACGAGCTTGGTCTGGATGAGTATTTCTACGGACAAGGGGTCTGCTTGGTGGAATGGAGCAGTATTATTACGGATTTAATGCCGCCGCGGCATATGCATATATACATCGAAACAGTCGGGCCGGATGAAAGAATGATTACGGTGACCGGAATCGGGGAGCCGTATGGTGAGCTTTGCCGGCAGCTGATCCAGAAGTGGGGTTAAGGAAGATGACGAATCAGAATACAGAGCCGCGCAAGCGGCTTTTAGCGCTGGATACATCAACTGCAGTATTAGGCGTGGCAGTTACAGAGAATGGGGAACTACTGCATGAAATAAATGCCTCCGGTGAACGGAACCATTCGGTGCATTTACTGCCGATCATTGAGCAGGCGCTGCAAGCAACAGGAACTACTGCTGCAATGCTGGGCGGGATTTCTGTTGGTGTGGGTCCTGGATCGTATACGGGGACGCGTATCGCAGTTACCGCTGCCAAAACGCTGGCATGGGCATGGGATGTACCAGTAGTCGGTATTTCGAGTCTACAGGCAGTGGCGTGGGGCGGATATCAAACAGCCCTCAAGAATAACGTGACAAAAGAGTCGGAACAAACTTACGACAATATTGGCTACGGACCTGATTGGATCATTCCACTAATGGATGCACGCCGAGGACAGGTGTATACAGGACTTTTCGCAGCAGAGGGAAATAGTGCTCCTATTCGTCTTGAACCTGATGCCATCCGTCTGATGGCAGACTGGGTGGAGTACCTAGTTGAACGTTTAGAACAGGCGTCAGCCGAGGGCAATAAGCCCGCTGTTCTTTGGTTTGTTGGGGAGACTGCAGTTCATGGCAGTGAGGAATCGCTTCGTCCATTGAAGGATCTTGGTGTTTCTATTGCAGTTCCTTATGAAATGGAAGGCCGCTGGACGGGATTTCTTGGAGAAGCGCGGCTTCACGTAGAGAAAGATGATATCCATAGCTTGATCCCTAACTATACTCAGATCTCAGAAGCGGAGGCCAATCTGCGGTTAAGCAGAGAAGGGGGCTTAAAGAAACCATGACGGAAGCGGAATCAATGATAGCTCAAGAGGCTGAACTTGTTTTTCGTTTGATGAAGCTTACGGATATTCCTGACATTCTTATCATTGAACGGGAAGCCTTCACGATGCCTTGGACAGAGGAAGCTTTTCGAAACGAGCTGACACATAATCATTTTGCAAAATATATGGTTATGGAGCTGGCAGGTCATATTATCGGTTATGCCGGTATGTGGGCCATCGTGGATGAGGCACATGTGACGAA
This sequence comes from Paenibacillus etheri, assembly GCF_001012825.1. Taxonomy (GTDB): domain Bacteria; phylum Bacillota; class Bacilli; order Paenibacillales; family Paenibacillaceae; genus Paenibacillus_AQ; species Paenibacillus_AQ etheri. The sequence goes on along the minus strand of NZ_LCZJ02000029.1, from coordinate 76,616 downwards.
TATAGCCTTGCTTGAAGCCTATCGTGGACGTAAATGGGGCGAGCGTTTACTCGAAGAGCTGATGAATACGGCGTCTTATGTAGGTATGAAGTCTATTACACTTGAGGTACGGGTATCGAACGAGGTAGCACAGAATTTATATCGTAAAAAAGGCTTTCGTTCTGCTGGCACACGCAAAGGATATTATTCCGATAATCGCGAGGATGCGCTCATTATGTGGGCGGATCTGCCAGAGTACGAGGAGCATGGCAATATGGAAGGAAGCGTGGAGTTGAAATGAAGACAGAAACGGGCGCAGCTCAGCCTGTACTAATACTTGCTATTGAGACGAGTTGTGATGAAACATCGGTGGCTGTGGTCAAAAATGGCTCTGAAGTGTTATCCAACATCATCTCGAGTCAGATTGAGACGCATCGCGCCTTCGGGGGCGTGGTACCAGAAGTAGCTTCCCGTAAGCATGTGGAAGTAATTACACTGGTGATAGAGGAAGCACTCGCTACAGCAGGGGTTACACCAGATCAGTTGTCGGCGGTGGCGGTTACGCAAGGTCCAGGTTTGGTGGGGGCTTTACTTGTTGGGGTAGTCGCTGCCAAGAGTCTTGCCCTTGCATGGGGTAAGCCGCTGATTGGCACACATCATATTGCAGGACATATTTATGCTAACCGTTTAGTGGCAGAGTTGCAGTATCCATGCATGACACTAGTGGTGTCCGGTGGACATACTGAACTAGTTCATATGGAGCGGGAAGGTGAGTTTCGAATTATCGGACGTACCCGTGATGATGCAGTAGGCGAAGCTTATGATAAAGTGGCACGGGCATTAGGATTCCCTTATCCTGGTGGACCTCATGTAGATCGTCTGGCTCGCGAGGCGACTGAGGTTGTACCGTTGCCAAGAGTATGGCTGGAGCCGGATTCTTACGATTTCAGCTTCAGTGGCCTAAAGTCGGCTGTGCTGAACGTTGTGAATCAGAGTAAGATGAAAGGTCTTACGCCAGATGTGGCAGGCATTGCCCGCGGGTTCCAAGAATCTGTGGTCGAGGTGCTGGTGGAAAAAGCGATACGCGCTGTTAAAGCTACTAGCTCCAAGCAGTTACTGTTGTGCGGAGGTGTTGCAGCTAATGCTGGACTGCGCTCAGCATTGATCTCACGCTGCGAAGCGGAAGGCATTGAGCTTATTATTCCACCTCCGGTATACTGCACGGATAATGCAGCTATGATTGGAGCAGCTGCATACGTGAAATGGCAGCATGATGGCGGAACGCCGCTGGATATGGTTGCAGACCCTGGATTCTCACTGGAACAATGGTCTGTATCTGCCTATTGACATCATTTGGAGCTAACGAGTATAATCAGTTCAATTAAACAAGGAAACGCTATGAACGGAAGTAGTAAGGATACTCTGGGATAAGAGAGCTGCGGGTAGGTGCGACGCAGTCGAAGGGGACCTGAACTCGTCTGGGAGCGGAACGGTGGAAGCATTACCGGCAATTGTCGCCGGAACGTTCGTACACCGTCTACGGGTAACCTCCGTGATAGGGTGGTCGAGTACCTAACATACTGGACCGTAGAGTGGATGTTCAATTGGAATCGGCAGTAAATTAGCCGTACAGAGCATCAACAAGAGTGGTACCGCGAAGGTTAACAGCCTGTCGTCTCTTGAATGAGACGGCAGGCTTTTTTGTATGGATTTAGAGTGTTGAGTAATGTATATAATACACGCTAAGAACGGGAGTAGTAGAGAATGACGGTGAACAGAGAGCTGCGGGGTGGTGCGACGCAGTCACCGGATGTCTTGAATCTCGCCCGGGAGCGGAGCGGCGGAAAGAAGAGTACGCTGCCTACGGCTGTCCCCGTTAACGGACCTTTCAAGAATATCCTGACATCCTCAGGATGGATCGGGAAGAAGAGCTGGACGCAGCTTAACGGCTTGATTATATTTATAGCCTATGCGTCAAAAAGAGTGGTACCGCGGAGGGGTAACCCGTCGTCTCTTTATTAGAGACGGCGGGTTTTTGCGTTCTTTAAGAAGCGTTCGGGTACGTGCTCAACGCTAATAAGACGCCAAGAGTGAACCCTCTGCACATTCCAAATTGTGCAGAGGATTCATTCATATCAGCTGCCGGCAGCAGTGGGTGGGAATTTAGCAGGACCACAAGTCGACGTGTGGTTCTGCGCTGAAGCATAGGCTAGAGGTAAGGAATCCAAAAAAAGAGGAAAACAGGAGGAATTCAGATGATTATTCCAGTAAAGAAACGTATACAAATTTTCGATACGACTCTGCGAGACGGCGAACAGGCTCCGGGTGCAAGCCTGACTCCAGAGCAAAAAATACTGCTGGCCTATAAGCTTGCAGATCTGGGTGTTGATGTGATGGAACCTGGATTTCCGATATCGAGCCCTGGTGATTTTGCAGCAGTACAGACGATTTCGCGAAAGGTGCGAAATGTGGAAATTTGTGGTTTTGCACGGGCGGTTAAAGGGGATATTGATGCGGCAGTCCGGGCAACCCAAGATGCTGAACGCCGGCGGATTCACCTGTTCATCTCCTCTTCTGATATTCATTTGCAGCATCAATTGCGTATGAGCAGAGCTGAAGTCGTGGCCAAAGCCCGCGAGATGACGGCTTATGCGCGTCAATTCTCTGATGTCGTTGAATTCACCGCGATGGATGCTGCGCGAACAGGAATCGATGATTTGATTGAAATGGTTGAAGCTGTTATTGAGGAAGGGGCTTCTATTATCAATCTGCCCGATACGGTTGGTTACGCATTGCCACATGAATATGGGGAAATGTTCCGACGTGTACGGCTGGGTGCAAGAGGTGGAGACAAAGTAAGCTATAGTGCCCACTGTCACAATGATTTGGGGCTGGCTGTAGCCAACAGTCTGGCAGCAATTGATGGAGGCGCGACACAGATCGAAGTCACTGTGAACGGAGTCGGCGAGCGTACCGGGAACTGCGCGCTAGAGGAGCTTGTGATGGCGCTCGAAACTCGCGGGGATGCGATTGGAGCAGAAACAGGTATTGTGCTCGATAAGCTGTATGATACTTCGCGGCTGATCAGCGGAGCGATGCATTTTCCAATCGCCTATAACAAGCCAGTCGTCGGAAGAAATGCCTTCCAGCACGAGTCAGGGATTCATCAGGATGGTTTGCTGAAGGATCGCAGCACCTATGAGATTATGGATCCGGAACGGTTGGGCATCCCGCGTAGCATGATCATTCTCGGCAAGCATTCTGGCAGACATGCGCTGAAGGACCGGGCGGCAAAGTATGGCATTACGCTGGAGCCTGCGGAGCTGGATGCATTGTATGAATCGTTTAAAGAGACCGCTGACCGTCAAAAGGTTGTCAGTGATGACCAACTGCTGCAAATGGTGAGCAGTACTACCGGACAGCAAGCTCAGGTTTATGAACTGGGTGAGGTTCAAGTATTGGCAGGTAGTGCCCAGCGCCGGGTGGCCGCGGTTACAGTTCGCCATTTGAAGTCTGGACAGGAAACCTCTCACACCAGTACTGGTGATGGTCCGCTTGAGGCCATTATCGCCGCTATTGGGCAAGGCATCTCGGAGGACATAGATTTTGCGGGGCTTGAGCTGCATTCACTCGGAAGTGGAGAGAACGCCCAGGCGGAGGCGGCTGTGATGGTAGAATGGGAAGGTCTTAAATTTAGAGGCACAGCTACGCATCAAGATATTATCATGGCAGCAGGAATTGCCTATATTGCAGCCTGTAATGCTGCGCTACTCTCTACACAAATCGTTTAATATATATCGGTCCGCTGTCTGATTTAGAGATAGCGGGTTCTTTTTTAGCATATAATGAGGGGTTCTTGGAGTAGTTACGTCTTTTGTCAAGTTGTGGACAACGTTATCCACATATTCCGTCTGAGTTGTGTAAAAAGTGCGTAAAATCAGCAATGTCAGCTCTTTTTAAATCACCGTTATAACCATTTTTGTTACCAATGAAACCTTGTGGGAATTGTGGATAATGTGGATAATTCGGTGGATAATAATTCCTGGGAATTGAAAATACCGATTTAACGCATAAAAAAAGCCCCTAAGGGGCTTTTTTAGTAGGGAGTTATACACGAAACCTGTGTATAGAGCTGTGGATAACTATTTATGAACAAATCGAGAAATATGAAAAAATATTTATGAAGTGGATTTTACATTATTCGTCAGCAAGGATTTCCCATTCGTTAAATAAATCTGTAAGCTGAGTTTTTTTGTTCTTTAGGTCCTCTTCATGACCTTGAAGAGCTAAATAATCCTGATAAATCTCAGGTTTAGTCATTTCATTCTCTATATAAGCGATCGACTCTTCTAGTGAGGCAATGCCTTCCTCGAGTTCAGCGATACGCCGCTTCCGGTTACGCTCTTCACGCTTGGCTTGCTTGTCCGCTTCGAAGGAGGAAACAGGGTTTTTTTCAGCATCTGCAGCATCCTTGTTGACGTTCTTGGAGGCTAACTCGGCGGCATCTTTCGCAATCTCTTCCAATTCTCGTTTTTTCTCAATATAGTCATCGTAGTTGCCGAGGTATTGATCGATCCCCTCGGGATGAAGCTCCAGCACCCGTTCAGCCATTTTGTTGAGGAAATAACGGTCATGAGAAATGAAGAGCAATGTGCCTTCAAAATCGATTAAAGCTGACTCTAGAACCTCACGACTGACCAAATCCAAATGGTTGGTTGGCTCATCTAGAATGAGCATATTTGCGCCTCGCAACATGAGCTTTGATAATGCAACGCGTGCTTTTTCGCCGCCGCTCAGCGCAGAGATTTTCTTAAGAACATCTTCACCGCTGAAGAGGAAGTTGCCGAGAATCGTACGGATTCTGGCTTCCTCAATCATTGGATATTCACTCCATAGTTCTTCCATTACTGTGTTCTTTGGATTGAGGCGGGTCTGTTCCTGATCATAATAAGCGACCTTTACTTTAGTACCCCAATTAACGGTTCCGGCAGATGGCTCACGGGTTCCGGTCATACACTGCAGCAGTGTAGATTTACCGATACCATTAGGACCGATGAGTGCAGCAGTTTCTCCACGGCGCAGTTCAAAAGAAGCATCCTTGAACAAAGGTGGGCCATCAGTAAAGGCTACCGCGACATTACGAACTTGCAGCACTTCTTTACCAGACATGAAGTCGGGCTCGAAGGAGAAGCTGGCTTTCTTCAGATCACCCATCGGCCGATCAATACGGTCCATCTTTTCAAGCGCTTTGCGTCTGCTCTGCGCACGTTTTGTGGTAGATGCTCGTACAATATTTTTCTGAACGAAATCTTCCATTCTTGAGATTTCATCCTGCTGTTTCTCATACTGCTTCATCCGTGCTTCATATTCGGCAGCCTTCAAATCTACATACCGGCTGTAATTGCCTGTATAACGCCGAGATTGATGACGCTCGATCTCTACAATAGTGGTCACAAGCCGGTCCAGGAAATAACGGTCATGAGATACAACCAGAATTCCGCCAGCATAACTGCGAAGATAATCCTCAAGCCAAGTTAATGTTTCGATATCCAGATGGTTCGTCGGCTCATCCAGCATTAGAAGATCGGGAGCCTGAAGCAAAATGCGGGCTAATGCGAGTCGAGTCTTCTGGCCTCCACTAAGTGTGGAGATGGGTGTATCCGGTGGGAACTCGCCGAAGCCCATGCCGTGCAGGACACTGCGGATTCGTGTATTCATTTCATAACCACCGTGATCCTTGAACCAATCGGATCGGCGTGCATATCGTTCGAGTAATTCTTCGTACCGTTTTGGGTCTTCTGCCAGCTTAGGATCGGCAATGCTTACTTCCATCTCTCTTAGCTCAGCCTCGGCTTCGATCAACGGTGCGAAAACAGCCATCATTTCTTCATGAATGGTTTTGTCGGATTGAAGTCCGCTATTTTGGGCTAAGTACCCGATTGTAGTTTCTTTTGATTTATGAATTTGACCGCTGTCATAGGACATTTCACCAGCCAGAATTTGCAGAAAAGTTGATTTGCCGGCACCATTAACACCCACGAGTCCGACACGTTCCTTTTCATTCACCTGAAGGCTTATGCCGTCTAGTACGTTCTGTATACCATATGATTTTGTAATTCCTGTCGCTTGAAGAAGCATAACGATGAAACCTCCACCCTTGCATATTTCGCCTTGGCATTTATACCTCAGCCGTATGAACAACTTATTCTATAGTTTACATGAAAAGCGTTTTCCAAGCGAGAGCTCGATATATCGGAAGTAGGGAATAACGACCTGGCCCAGAAACACAGTCCTATCCACCTTGGCGAACCGGGGAGAAGAGTGGTAAACTGGATTTACAAACAAGGATAAGCTTGGGATAAATATATGGGGGTGGCCGACGTTGTCAAGCAAGGAGTCGGTGATCTCCAACTTAAAGCAAGAACTAAGAACTGAGAAGACCATCGCGCGAAACGAGCTCTCCTCGGACCAGAGAAGGGAATTGTCTTTTCTGGTCTGCAAGCATGCATCAGAGTGGCTGAAGACGAAAGACATAACCTCACTGATGGCCTATGTATCTTTCCGTTCTGAACTCGATACCAACGCGCTTCTTACACAGGCGTGGAAGGACCAGCGAAGGGTACTGCTGCCGCGTGTCATTCCGGCAAGTGGTGCAATGAGTGTCCATATGGTAAATGCGTGGAGTGAGCTTAAGCCGGGGGCGTATGGTATCCATGAACCTATTGTATCCGGCAAAGATTCAAAAGAGATTGAAGTTGTTACACTACCGGAGGTTGTGTTTGTTCCGGGGCTGGCTTTTGATCTTCAGGGAGGCAGGCTTGGTTACGGCCGAGGATACTATGATCGACTGCGTGCGTCATGGGAGACGGAAGAGTATACCGCTGCGAAGCCCCCTGTCTGGATCGGGCTAGCCTTTGTTATGCAACTGGTTCCGAAAGTGCCCATGGATGAGCATGATGCCTTTATGGACATGCTGATTACTGAAAATGGCATAGTGCACTGCCGAAAAGGAGAGTGAGCCGTGGAATTGACCCATTTTAACGAGCAGGGAAGAGCTCGTATGGTGGATGTGAGCGAAAAGGAGATTACAAAGCGGACAGCTGTCGCGCGGAGTAAGATCAAGATGGCTGCTGAGACACTTAGCGCCATCAAGGAAGGCAAGATCAGTAAAGGAGACGTACTTGCCGTTGCGCAGATTGCTGGGATCATGGCGGCCAAGAAGACGTCTGACTGGATTCCGATGTGCCATCCGCTCCCGCTTACCGGTATTGATATCAGCTTCTCCGATAACAGCGAAGATGAACTTTATATAGAAGCAACAGTCCATATTACCGGAAAGACCGGAGTTGAAATGGAGGCATTGACCGCTGTTTCTGCCTCAGCACTAACGGTGTACGACATGTGCAAGGCTCTTCAGAAAGACATGATTATCGGACCAACGCTCTTAGTGTCTAAAAGTGGGGGCAAGAATGGAGATTACGCGCTTGAACAATGATCAGAGCTGACGTTGGATGCGCTGAAGCAAATGGGCTGCACTGTACAGCCAATTATACATAGAGAGGGAGGACAAACCTATGGCGTGGAAAACAGCAATCCTAACGGCCAGCGATAAAGGGGCCAGGGGCGAACGGGAAGACACGAGCGCCCAGGTTATTCGGGAGCTGGTGGAGGAGGAGCTTGGGGGCGAGATCGTTGAATATCGGATCGTGCCCGATGAACAAGATGAGATTATCGCAGCTTTGATAGAACTGACAGATTATTTTCAAGCAGATCTGGTATTGACTACCGGAGGGACGGATTTAGCGATACGCGATGTGACTCCGGAGGCTACTCGGCGTGTAATCGAGCGGGAAGTGCCTGGACTCTCAGAAGCGATGCGAAGTACGGTGATGCAAAAAAACCGTGCGGTGATGCTATTCCGCGGGATATGCGGCATTCGTGGACGTACGTTGATTGTCAACTTACCGGGCACACCGAAGGGTGTACATGAGAATTTGGCTGCCATTATGGATCAATTACCGGAAGCGTTACTCATGGTAACTGGCCAATACCGCCAATAACATTGTCATATTCTTGTCACGTCACAAGGATAAACTATTTATAGAAGATAGTGGATGTAACTGTGACATAAGTTATGGTATTATTAATTTATCGTAAACGATACCATGATCGGATAGACGGACAAGGAGGAATAATAATGTTTAGTGGAATTGGTACTCCGGGTATTATTTTGTTGGTTATACTGGCACTGCTCCTCTTTGGCCCAAATAAACTGCCAGAGTTAGGCCGCGCAGTTGGACGAACCTTCCGTGAATTTAAGGAAGGCGCACGTGAAATCATCGGTGATGGTGATCCGGTGAAGAAGAGCGAAGCTCCTGTGCCGACGGCCCCGCAGACGGTCGCTGCAGATATTCCTCAGGACAAACGCCTGCCGGAATAATAAAAGGTTTAACAATGGGGCAATCTCTCAAGTCTAATAGACTTAGGAGAGGCCCCTTTTTTCAAAATATAAGAAAAAATCAGTTTCATACTATACATTATCCTTATATTTCTCGCATGAACGCTAACCGTCCTTATAGGGACGTCAAAGGCGTTTTTGCTTGTTGCTTTCTGCAGAAACGGGCATAGCTTGACACAAAGTTGGTGTAACGTTTCTACTCTTGTCATGGGATGGTGTCAGGATGTCTCTCGAATCGGAAGAAATGTCGGTGGTGGATCATCTCACCGAGCTGCGTAAACGGATTATTTATGTACTGATTGTATTTATTTTGGGGTTGGTAGGGGGGCTGTTCTGTGCCAAACCAATTTACGATTATTTAATTAGTACAGATCTAGCACAAGGCTTTGTTCTGCATGCGTTCTCATTCTGGGACGGTATCGGAATGTATATGAAGATTGCGATGGCGGTTTCATTAGTCATTTCAGTTCCTTTTATTGCTTACCAGCTGTGGGCGTTTATTAGTCCGGGCTTGCGGGCAGAAGAGCGTAGTGCGACACTACGTTATGTTCCCTATGTTTTTGTCCTTTTTCTAATCGGTCTTTCTTTTGCTTATTATATTGTATTTCCAATGGCGCTTTCGTTCACGATCTCCATCACCCGGAGTATGGGGCTGGAAGAGACCTACGGAATTGCGCAATATTTCAACTTCATGTTCAGTCTGGTGCTACCTTTAGCGTTGTTGTTTGAGCTACCGCTGTTGGTGATGTTTCTGACTAAACTGAGGGTTCTTAACCCGATACGCTTGCGTAAAATGCGTCGATACGCTTATTTCACGCTTGTCTTTATCGCAGTAGTCATCACTCCCCCGGATTTAATCTCGGACTTTCTGGTGACGATTCCACTGCTTGTGTTGTATGAGTTCAGCGTATTCTTGTCTGCCTTCGTTTATCGTAAGCAGCTTGCTGCGGATGCAGCGCGCGAAGAACAGTACACCAAGAGTGAGGATTGATGAAAAGAGAGCTGTCACTAAGTAGATTTTTCTACGAAAGAGACAGCTCTCTTTTGTTTTAAAACGCTGCCAAAGTAAATACTTGTTTAGTCTTTTTGAAATGTTCGAGCGTAGGTGGTACAGTTGAGACTACTGGGAATCTTATGCATATTTTCACACCCTGTGGATAGAATGTATAGAGTGTGTGCCTAGGACAACCAGTGAAACGTTATTTTTTGCGAAAACAAATGCGAATTTGTGTAAAAGGACTTGAAATTCGGGCTCAAGTTGAGTATCATAAAAATTGTTGTTAGCACTACAGACCGTCGAGTGCTAACGCTTATGAAAAATATGAGATGGACCAGAATTTCATAGCGTCCAATTGATATTTTTCATAAACACCAGAGAGTCAGAAGTAAGACCGGTAAGTTCTAAACTATGTTTTGAAGCAAAATAACATAATTTTAAAGGAGGCTATTTTTTCATGATCAAACCTTTAGGTGAACGCGTATTAGTGCTACCGAGCGAGCAGGAGGAAACCACTTCATTCGGGATTGTGCTTCCGGACTCCTCGAAAGAAAAGCCACAAGAAGGAACTATTATTGCAGTAGGTAGCGGAGCTTTGAAAGATGGAGTACGTGTAGCGCTTGAAGTTAAAGAAGGCGACCGTGTTCTTTTCTCAAAATATGCAGGAACAGAAATCAAATACGAAGGTAAAGAATATTTGATTATGAAAGAAAGCGACATTCACGCGATTCTTGACTAAGCGAGAGTCGATCATAAGCTAAATCTAAACTACTTAAAGTAACGTGATATACAAAAAATTCTAGGAGGTAATTACACAATGGCTAAAGAAATTAAATTTAGTGAAGAAGCTCGCCGCTCTATGTTGCGCGGTGTTGATGCTTTGGCAAATGCGGTAAAAGTTACACTTGGACCAAAAGGTCGCAACGTGGTGCTTGAGAAGAAATTTGGTAGCCCGCTTATCACTAACGATGGTGTAACTATCGCTAAAGAAATCGAACTTGAAGATGCATTCGAGAACATGGGTGCTCAACTGGTTAAAGAAGTTGCTACTAAGACTAACGATGTAGCTGGTGACGGTACTACAACTGCAACGGTTCTGGCACAAGCTATGATCCGTGAAGGTCTGAAGAACGTAACTGCAGGCGCTAACCCAATGGTTATTCGCAAAGGGATCGACAAAGCAGTTCGTGCAGCAGTTGAAGAATTGCAAAAAATCGCTAAGCCAATCGAAGATTCCCAAGCTATCGCTCAAGTAGCTGCTATCTCTGCTGCTGACGAAGAAGTGGGCCAATTGATTGCTGAAGCTATGGAAAAAGTAGGTAAAGACGGTGTTATCACTGTTGAAGAATCCCGTGGATTCGCTACTGAACTTGAAGTCGTAGAAGGTATGCAGTTCGACCGTGGTTACATTTCCCCGTACATGATTACTGATACGGACAAAATGGAAGCTGTTCTGGAGAACCCATACATCTTGATCACTGATAAAAAAATCAGCAGCACTCAAGAAATCCTTCCATTGCTTGAAAAAATCGTTCAACAAGCTAGACCGCTTGTTATTATCGCTGAAGATATCGAAGGCGAAGCGCAAGCAATGCTGATCGTGAACAAACTGCGTGGAACATTCAACGCTGTTGCTGTTAAAGCTCCTGGCTTTGGCGACCGCCGCGAAGCTATGCTGCAAGATATCGCTGCCCTGACTGGTGGCCAAGTGATCACTGAGAAGCTCGGTCTTGACCTGAAGAGCACATCCATTGAACAACTGGGTAACGCACGTCAAGTACGCGTAACTAAAGAAAACACAACAATCGTCGACGGAAGCGGCGACAAAGCGGACATCAATGCTCGCGTAAGCCAAATTCGTGCTCAACTGGAAGAAACAACTTCCGAGTTTGACAAAGAAAAACTGCAAGAGCGTTTGGCTAAATTGGCTGGCGGCGTAGCCGTTGTCAAAGTTGGCGCTGCAACTGAAACTGAATTGAAAGAGCGTAAACTTCGCATCGAAGACGCCCTGAACGCAACTCGCGCTGCGGTTGAAGAAGGTATCGTTTCCGGTGGTGGTACAGCTCTTGTGAACGTATATAATGCTGTTGCTGCTGTAGATGTAACTGGCGACGAGAAAACTGGTGTCAACATCGTGCTTCGCGCGCTCGAAGAACCAGTTCGTACCATTGCAGCTAACGCTGGTCAAGAAGGTTCTGTTATCGTGGATCGCTTGAAAAAAGAAGCTATCGGCATCGGCTACAACGCTGCTACTGGCGAGTGGGTGAACATGTTCGAAGCGGGTATCGTTGACCCTGCGAAGGTAACACGTTCTGCTCTTCAAAACGCTGCATCCGTAGCGGCTATGTTCTTGACTACTGAAGCAGTTATTGCTGACAAGCCTGAGCCTGAAAAAGGCGGCGGCATGCCAGATATGGGCGGCATGGGTGGAATGGGCGGCATGATGTAATATAGGCTGTATAGCCTGTAACATCGAGGGTTTCCCGCAAGGGAAACGCCGTTTGACCACAATGAATAAAAAGAGGCTTTTCACGAGTTCAAATTGAACTTTGTGGGAAGCCTCTTTTTTAGATCGTCAAATATCTGGTTAGACATCTTGTTCATATTGGATTAAATTAAAATTTATGCGAATCAAACCGATTCTAAAATTTCATTAAAAAAATATTCCAACGCAAACAAGTCTGTTGGTACAGTGTTGACACTGATCAAAGTGGACTTCTTATAGGTTGAGTAAGAAATCAAATTCGCAAATGAAATTTAAAGTGTTACATGGCACTGGGGACGTGAGTTATTCCCGTCCCTATTTTAATCGTGATTGAGGCTTGCCGGATACATCTCCATCCGATGAAGATCAATGACCATGTTGCCATTTGTCCAATGACACAAAAGTGCCTACATAAGCAAGTATCTACAAAGGCCTGCCGTTTCAGGCTTTTTTATTTTTATGTAGGCAAATTGATGTCACGCTAAAATGCACTAATCTGCCTACATTATGGGATTTCGACATAAAACTACCTACATTGTGGCGGTGCTTTTACATACTGTTACCTACAAAGTATCTAATGAGATTTTATAGGCGGTTATATGGTTGCCCAAGGTAAGTAGTTCTTTGTCATCCACTGAGTATGCACGGTTGTATCGAGGAGTAATAAGTAAAGGTTCATCCGAAGGAGGGTTACAGTAGCGCGACTAGCTTTATATTGGCAGGAGTCTGCATGGGGTTCCTTTCTTTGTGGCGAAAAAAAAGATTTCATTGTACAGGAAGCATTTTGTAAACTTTTTTAATACTTGGCACTCGTATTGCGCAGATTGAAACAAGTCCAAATAACTGTTCTCGTTTCGTATATAATTACCATCATCATACCAATTCATGAATAGGTTATTCCATTTCTTTCGTTCACATAGATACGGCTCCATGACAATGACTTTTCCGTCTGGTTTCAAGATCCTTTCGAATTCAAGCAGATACCCCTTGATTTGCTTGTCATCGATATGATGAAGAACGGCTACAATAAAAATATAGTCGATTGAATCATTTTGGGCTGGAATCAAATTTTCTTTAAAAATCATAAAATTATGATTCGGAAATAGCCGCTTTGCAAGTCCAACCCTTTTACCATCCGGTTCTATGCCGAGATAAAGACCAGGTTTGAAAATACTGCAATTTGCACCTGTACCGGATCCAAAATCAAGAACGGTTTTGTTCTCTAAATGGAAATGGTTTTTTATATGTTCATGGATATATTTATTTGTGAACCACTTTGGACGAACAAACCAATGATACATTTGTGGAGATAAAGGCATATATTTACCACCTTTCATTTATGTAACGAAAAGTAATATAACTCAGTTACCCGGTAAACATCCATGGAACAATTTCCCTATCGACATTCAAGGGAAAAATTATATGACACAAAATTTACTGTATAGTGTTTAATTATTGATTTGGTGTGCCAAGAAAAACGTTTTCCTTTTACGGAAAAGAATTATAAGTTTGATGTCAGTCTTTTTGGATAAATAATTTAATTTGTTCAAATACGCCCAAGGGATAAATCAGTATGTATGGTTTACTCGATGTGTTAACTCCCATCTTAGCAGCATGCCAAGATGGGAGTTATTTGATTTCAGATATTTGATTGTGTTTCTAACTTTTGACTAAACAACTACTTTTAGCCTCTAGAATAAAGGAGAGAGCAATGTGGCAAAGACTTCTTTCATCTTTTGAATCCTGGAGCGCTTTTCAAATTCCGAAAGCGAAATTTCATAACTTACGCTTAGATCTCGGTAAAAATCTTGTACCAGGCGATCAACGACCTTGCCGTCAAAAAAGACCGCATTAAGTTCAAATTACTCGCAAAAGCTGCGCATAGAGCGCTAAAATGATCCAAAGCAAAGGTTACGTCTAACCTCCTTGTCCAAGAGATTCGGGTACTTAAGTGTTCTTTGTATAGAGTGACAAATCTATACGCAAGATACTACTAAGATTTTTTGGATAAAGGAGCAGTGAGCAGTGAGGCTGGAAAGGAATAGGCAACGATCAGATGCTTAATCATTGGCATTGACGTTGATTCGACGACTGTCAAAGCAACCGTTTTGATTCGGCAACCAATGAAATTTTGTGGTCGGATTATCAACGTCACCATACTAAGCAGGCGGAGAATGTTCTGGAATTTCTGGTCGATGGAGCTGTTCGATAACGAGATGCAAGAGAAGGGTCGCTCGATTCTGGATCAGATGAAGCAAGACAATCGTCTCGCCATTCTGTTGATCGGCCGCCCCTATCACTCCGATCCGGGCTTAAATCATGGCGTACTGGAGGAGTTTCAGGTGCTGGGTTATCCCGTGTTGTCCATGCGCTCCATCCTCAAAGATGAAGCATGACTTCAACGGTTTTTCAAGAGCAACCTACTCTCGAAATGACCGACGTCTGGCCTGAAAACTTTAGTTCAAACAGCATGCAGAAGGTGTGGGCAATTTTCGCGTTCCATCCAACCCAATATAGCCGTCTTAGACCTGTCAAGTTTCAAGTGAGGTCAAGATAATCCACCTACGATTGATCGACTCATATCATCTCAACCGTGGGCACGCCATATTCGGCTTTGCACGATATCGATACGAACAAACCTAGCGGTTCGATTAAAATACGCGTTAAGACGTATGCGCACAGCCTGGGCCTCCATGAAGAATGTTTACAGGATTTGGCCAAGAAAAAGGCGGAATTGCAGCATCTTAAAAGCGTTCCGAGTTGTTGGAAAAACATCTAAGAATAACCCATACAGTGATATGGAGTGAAACGAGTTATGGTAATGGAGAAAAAGAATCTTGAGGTCGAGCTCCGCTTGTTCAGGAAGAACAGGAGAAGGCGACCGGTATGCCTTTGGGATTTTTCAACTGGCTTTCCTTTCGAAAAAAGGGAGTTGGAAAATGTAAATCAAAGTTGATCGATCTCGTGAAATTGGGAAGAGGCATGTCAGGCTACGAGTCTCTTCCCGCCAAATCAGGCATTTCAAGGAGGGGGAGTTCGATGGGCGCGAGAAAAAAAAGTGCCATTATGCTCGTTTTATGTCTAAGTTTGCTTGTAACTGCTGGCTGCAGGACGGAGTCCGGCGAACGGACAAATCAATTGAAGACCAAGTCAAATATCACATCAAATCAATCTGCCAAACCTGTCGTATTGATCTTGATTGATTCTTTAATGGACAAGTCACTGCAAAAAGCGATTAAAGAGGGCCGTGTACCCGCAATGCAGTATCTGCTCAAAAACGGGCAATATTTCCAGAAAGTCGTGAGTTCATTCCCTACGATGTCTGTGACGATTGACAGTTCATTATTAACAGGAACGTATGCAGACCAGCACCAAGTGCCTGGACTTGTTTGGTATAGCGGGAAAGAAAAACGCATGATTTACTATGGTAACGGTGCCAAGGAAGCGTTTAAAATTGACC
Organism: Paenibacillus etheri; assembly: GCF_001012825.1. Taxonomy (GTDB): domain Bacteria; phylum Bacillota; class Bacilli; order Paenibacillales; family Paenibacillaceae; genus Paenibacillus_AQ; species Paenibacillus_AQ etheri. The sequence goes on along the minus strand of NZ_LCZJ02000029.1, from coordinate 61,237 downwards.
AATTGCAAGTACTGATGGATGCCATTTATCAGATAAATCAGGTTCAATTGAACAAAAAAACGAAAACTATACATGAAGAGTTAGCTGAAAAAGGTAAAGACTCCGCATCGGTTAATGCTATCGTTTTTAGAGGGAAGACGGAGCATATCCTAAATGTGCCGCAGTGGATTGCTTTCAGTACGCGTTTGCCGGAACATATTAACGTAACGGGACCGAAATGGTTGTCCTATGCGGCACTTGCGCAGCAAGATCCAAAGAATGACGGGAATGCTCGACCATGGAAAAAATTCGGCATGAATGATGAATTTTCCGCGCAAGAGCTCGCATTTCTTGTTAAACAAAATAAACTTCCGAATGTAACTATTGCTTACTTTCCGGAAAATGATAACACCCTTCATAGAAAAGGCCCTACCGAGTTGGAGGGAATCGAGAAAGCCGATCAAGCGCTGCAGGACGTGCTTAACGCTTACGGTTCATGGGAGCAAGCTTTGAAGAAAGCGGTATGGATCGTCATGGGAGACAGTGCGCAAAGCTATATATACGATGATCGCGAAAGATCCATTGTTGATTTAAGGCCACTGTTGAACCGTTACCGTATAGCAAAAATAAATCAATCCATAGGAACCGATGATCAGATCGTGATTTCCGCTAACGAACGAATGGCCTATGTGTATGCAATAGATTCAAAGATTAAATTATCGGACATCGTGAAGCTTTTGAAAAACGAGGATAAGCTCGATATCATCGCTATTAAAGACGAGAAAAATATTCATGTTACTACAGGAAAGAGCGATAAAATGTTTTCTTATTGTCCCGGCGGAAAATATGTGGATGAATATGGTCAATCGTGGTCGTTATCAGGTGACCCTGAACTTGCGGATATTACGATTACGAGCAATCGGATCAAATATGGAAAGTATCCTGACGTACTTGCGAGATTATACGGAGCTATGCATTCCCATGAGGGAAGATATGTTGTCGTTACGGTGCATCCTGGTCATGAAGTCATTGGGGAAAGTTCCCCTACCCACGTCGGTGGGGGCGCCCATGGTTCGCTGCATGAATTGGATTCCCTCGTTCCATTAATCGTATCCGGAACGAATACCCGGCCGAAGACACTGCGAATAATCGATATCAAAGACTGGATTCTGAAGTTGGCGGAATGAATCCAAAGGGCTTGAGTTTGAGCAAGTAATAATAAATGCTCAAGACTATGAAATGAGTAGAGAAGGAATAAACTATTTGCATTATGTTGCAATATCTAGACCAGAAGAGAGGTTATTGAAATAACTTTATGGACAGATATAAAGGGTATTAGCTACCATTTCCAAGTATACGGTAACCAAACAGAACCATACTGGAATAAAGAAAACCCTTATAGATCAAGGTTATAGACCACCGCGACGAATGAGAACCAACTAACCTATGTTCCCGCAGCCAAAGAGCGGCGTACCGTGAAATATTCCTTCCCGTGACTGTACCGCAATCCCCAACTAATGTTATAAGACGTATCTTCGCTTTGCCGCTGATTAACCGATGAAATGATTGACAAAATCATTTCATCATCAAGCACAGGATTGCTATGAAATAGGTTAGCTTCGTTCTCCCTGCGTCTAATAGAATCGAAAGTGTTGCACAATTCAAAAAGTAACGGGAAATAACGTAAATTAGTCAGTTTTGCAATACTTTGTTAAGAACAACAACCCCTGTCCTTATATTGTTACAGGAACGCTTGACGATTCCAAAACAATTAAGGAAGGGGTTGTTGCTTTTATGGAGCAACTGCATGTGTACACTTCAAAGACGTTATGCAAATCCTGCAATTATCCTCACAACCGTTTATGCCCTATGTAATAACGGCACGTTACCAAGCGTGAATTCCGGCTGAAAAATGAAATGGAGGTAATATTAAATGTCAATGTCCTTTTTGTGTGCAATTCACTAAAGGTATTTTTTTCAAATAAAAAACAAAAAAATTTGCAAGGATTCTTATTGGTCAATCGTATCAAGTATAGAAAGGAGAAGAAATGGCCCAATTACCGATTGATATCAACGATAATATTTCAGCTATACTCTCCAAATATTCTGACCTTGTACGTCGAATATGCTTTCTATATCTACATAATAGTGCAGATGTGGATGATGTTTTTCAAGAAGTATTCCTAAAGTTGTTACAAAATAACTCCCGCTTTGAAAGTGCTGAACATGAAAAAGCATGGCTAATAAGAGTTACAATCAATAAATGTAAGGACATATTAAAAAGCTTTTGGCGAAAGAAAATTGTTTCAATTGAAAGTGTAGAATTGCCATTTGAAGATCAAACAGATAATGAACTCTTGCTGGTCGTTTTATCACTTCCGGACAAGTACAAGGATGTTATCTATCTATTTTACTACGAGGAGTATACCGTACCTGAAATGGCTCAGTTACTAAATAAAAAAGCAAATACCATTTATTCTCACTTACACAGAGCAAGGGAACTTATTAAACAAAAGTTAGGAGGTAAAGAACATGATTACACGCTTTAAATCTGTTTTAAATCAAATTAAAGCCGAAGACGCCTTAATAAGCAGAACTGAAGTATTTCTAAAAGACGCATTAATTAATAAGAATACTAAAAACATAAAATTCAATAATTGGAGGACATTGTTTATGAAGAAAAAGTTAGTAGCAGCTGCTTGCATGGCAGCCTTAATAGTTGGTGGAAGCGGTGCGGCATACGCCTATTATCAAACACCGGTCTCATACCTTAGCCTGGACATTAACCCCAGCGTAGAAATAGGAGTTAACGCATTTGATAAAGTTGTAAAAGTTGAAGGAATCAATGACGACGGCAACAAGATATTGACTAAAATAAACATAAAAGGTTCTAATGTTACTGTAGCTATCAGTATGCTGGTTTCATCTGCCGTTGATAATGGTTTTATAGCTGATAACGGTTCATCTGTTGTTTCTCTTACATCTGAAACAGATAATTCAAATACCGCAGCCAAACTTGAAAACGATGCTGAAACCGGAGTAAATCAGGCTTTACAGGAAACTGACAAAACAGCAACTGTTTTAAAAGATAATGTTGCCCTTGCTCGCAGGGACCAGGCGAGAGCTTTAGGTATCAGCCCTGGAAAACTTAATCTTATAAATAAGCTTCGAAAAGTTGATCCAACCGCTACTGAAGATGAGTATAAAGATGCAAGTGTCAAAGATATAATGAAAACTATAAATGATAGTAAAGACAAGCTTAAAAATAACGCTGATAATAAGGATAAAAATAAAGATCAAACAAATAGTACAGCCGACAATAATACCAATGCTAGCACCACTACCACCGGCACTGCCGCAGACTCAAGTAATGCAAATAATACAAATGCAGCTAAAATAAATAATGCGTCTAAAGCTAATGAAAAAGAAGATAAGATAAGCGATGAGGACAAGGATAGCAATGATAATCATGCCGCCAGTGTGACCAATAAATCTAAAAAAGATGATGATGAAGATAATGATAAAAATGAAGTAGAAAACAAAAACCAGGGCGGAACCAAAAGTAATGCTGCAGCTCATGCAAATAAGAATAGTGATGCAAATAAGAGTAGTGATGAAAATAAGAATAGTGATGCAAATAAGAGTAGTGATGAAAATAAGAATAGTGATGCAAATAAGAATAGTGATAAAAAAGATCAGAATGAAGATAATTAACTAAAGCAAAATCCTACCTTGAGAAGAAGTATGGGCTATGTTTTTCTGAAAACAAAAAGCATAGCCTTTTTTTATTTTCTTGAAATATTGGTAACACAAAAAACAAAATGGATCAGCAATGGTATCTGCAGCTCATCTGGAGTAACCCTACCCAAATAAAATAAAAACCGCCAAGACCCACTCGACGGTTAAATATTATGCTTTTCACTCCATTGGAGCGTACCAAACTTACTGAGTCTTGATAATCTACGTTTTCGATCCATTTTTTCCCAATTCGATCGTGTCCAAGTTAATTTTTGATTTAGATACAGAAATTCAGGGTTAAAATCACCATACCCGATAGGAGGGAAACTTATTTGCTTTTGACCTTTGTTTTGAATATCAATTCTAAATAAAATCGGCAGTGCCCTCTTGGAGGGTTTATTTGACCATTCTATTTCAGGTGACCTGGAAACAATTACATTCTTATCGCTCTGCCATGTAAAACTTAGATCAACAAAATTTTCGGGTGTCAAAATAAGAGATTGCAAAGCAGGGAGTTCTTTTACTTTCAAATTTTTGTTCTTGAATCCAAAGATCATTCTACCGCCCGCCACCTTGAATATATCCCAATAAATTGCTGGTGGGTGCCCATGAAGCAGTTGGATGGACAATATGTACTTTTTGCATGAGCAATGAGTGATCCCTGCAAACAAAATAGAAAAGTTGGGATCAATAAAAGTCTCTGCACCTCACCACCTCCAATTCAATGTGATTTTCCCTAAAATTGATCTATATATCCTTTTAAAAAGACCCTTTAAATAAAAAGTCCTGAACTTGACTTTCCATGTAGAGTAGAGAAATGCAAGTTAGCCACACTCAATGTGTCATAATAAACTATACTTCAACGTGACGTCTGCCGTGGGGAACAATAGCGTCAGATTAGGGTTAATTTATGATTTATCTGACGCTTTTCGCAATTCCCTTGTGATGTCTGTGTTGGGCTCTTTGCTCCATATACTCAGAGCATCGTCCAACGGATAAAACTCTCTTAATCGATACTCCCAACTCAAATCATAACTTAGGAATAAAGCGAGCAATATAGTTTCCAGATTTGGATTTAATTTTACGGGAACAAAAAGTGGACCCTAAGAATTCGAAAGACACGTTTGAATAGTTTCCTTTTCGGTTAGCATCTTTGCAATAAACAATTTTAGTTTTTTGTGGATGGGTGACAAGTTTGTGATTTCTGAATCTTTCTTGGATTTGGGACAGTAACTCTTTCGCGATGGATTCACTTTTGCAATGACAAATTATATCATCAGTGTAACGTTCGAAAGGAATTTTAGGATGATTCTTTTGCATCCACTCATCAAATATATAGTGCAAATAAAAGTTGTTCAGTAAAAAGTTTAGTTTGTTACCTTGTGCGAGCCCCTTCTTTGTCTTGATTAATGCCCCGGTTTTCTTTTGGACAGGTGCTATCATCATTCGGTGTGTGTATAACAATACCCATTTATCCCTTATGTGTTTCTCTAACATACTCATAAGTAATTGATGGTCAATGTTATCGCCAAATTTTTCAATATCCAGTACAAGAGCCCAATCATATCGTAAACACCGTTTTCCGGCCATTTCTATAGCGTCTTCCCGTGCCTGTGATTTTTGCTTATACCCATAAGAGTTCGGATGAAAGAGAACCTCCAATTTGGGGGAAAGTTTATTCTTTAAGACAGTTTGTACAATAAAATCTTTCACAGTTGGAATGCCTATAGGCCTCCATCCACCCTTTTTTTTTGGTATATAGACCCTGCGAACAGGGGAAGGAATATAATTGCCGGATGTCAACTGATCCCACTGTTCATGTACAAATTTTATTCGATTCCGATTATAGTATTGCATTGTCTGACCATCTACGCCTACGACTTTGGTTTTTTTTGATTGTTTGAATGCCTCCCAGAATACTTTCTTTGGTATTTGAAATCGTCTAGTTCTCTCCATTTTTCCCCTCCTTATTGATCAATGGATAACTATAAGAATGTTATATGCACTGGTGTTTGTTTTGCTTGTGTAGCAGCCTATTATGGGATTCGTCTTTTTCTTAATAAAGCGATGATCTTATTCGACAATGTTATTCAGGTATGTCGTTTGCCGAATACCTGTCTCTCGTTTAGAGATAAAATTCTTGATTATATAGGTCATAAAAATAAGTTGCCGTTTTTCACGATACCTTCACATTTAGCACTTTTATCGGGAAGGCGATGCTTAAGAGATTAAATATCCGATCGCCTTTTCACTTTTTATATGTTGTCACTGTCTACTCCACACATGTTGAATCGGTAGCGCAGTTAGTGCGAAAGGACAAGTAACCGGAGATCTATTGGAGGAAATAGTAAGGAAGGGGCGCCCCCCTCTTTTTTTTGAATTTATTGGGTGAGTATGCTTCTCTCTGGGTTATGATATACTTTGCTTTAACATGCTGTAATCGAAGAAGAAGTAAGGGCATAGACAGGTAAGTTTTATTCTACGGGATAAAGATATGTCCCGGTATCCATAGAGAGGTTTTTGATATGACAAAACATTTTTGGCGTGATTTACCACGGCCTTTTTTTATACTGGCGCCCATGGAGGATGTGACGGATGTTGTTTTTCGTCATGTCGTCAGTGAAGCGGGCAGACCGGATGTGTTTTTTACGGAGTTTGCGAATACAGAGAGTTATTGTCACCCGGAGGGGAACCATGCTGTGCGCGGGCGTTTGACTTTTACAGAGGATGAACAGCCCATTGTAGCTCATATCTGGGGAGATAAGCCGGAATTCTTTCGTCAAATGAGCATCGGTATGGCGGAAGAAGGGTTTAAAGGCATCGATATTAATATGGGTTGTCCTGTAGCGAATGTAGCAGAGAATGGGAAGGGGAGCGGCCTGATCTGCCGTCCGGAAACTGCAGCGGATATTATCCAGGCCGCAAAAGCCGGGGGACTGCCCGTAAGTGTAAAAACAAGGCTCGGTTTCAGTAGCTTAGACGAATGGCGCGACTGGTTAACCCATATTTTGAAACAAGACATTGTTAATCTTTCCATTCATCTGCGGACAAGAGAAGAAATGAGTAAAGTAGCTGCTCATTGGGAACTGATTCCAGAGATTAAGAAACTTCGTGATGAGGTGGCACCAGATACACTTCTGACCATAAACGGGGATATCCCTGACCGTCAGACCGGCCTCAAGCTCGCTGAGCAATACGGTGTGGATGGTGTTATGATTGGGCGCGGTATTTTTCATAATCCGTTTGCTTTTGAGAAGGAGCCTAAGGATCACAGCAGTGAGGAATTGCTTGATTTGCTACGGCTGCATCTGGATCTCCATGATCAATATTCAGGACTGGAACCACGTTCGTTCAGACCTCTTACTCGATTCTTTAAAATATATGTCCGTGGATTTCGAGGGGCAAGTGAATTAAGAAATAGCTTAATGAACACAAAGTCAACAAGTGAAGTGCGTACGTTGCTCAATGAATTTGGAAACAAGGAGCATGATGGGGCGGAGGAACGTGGAAATTAAGTTGCCAAGATTGGAGAAACAACAGAGAATTGGAGTAAAAACTGGTTAGTTCGATAGTAAGAATAAATCCATGTAGAAAATAGAAAAAAGACATGAAAAGATTGAGGATCGGATGAATGGAAATGGGAGAAAACCCAGAGCCACAAGCCTTTCCTTTATATTGATGGTTTTAAGAGAATAACAGAGATGTAACAGTTTGCTCAAAAGTATTGTTTATGTTAGTAGGCGGCTTAACTCAGTTGGTAGTCCAATATGCGTTCAGTATGAACATAGCGTTGCGATTACAGATAATGGACCCCAAATACTTATGTGCTATGACGATAGAGCGGCTTGTCTATTCAGGCGACCTTTTTGAATTATCTTCAAAAGGTTGTGGCTCAGTATCCGACAGGCAAAATCGTCATCGTGTTAGATAACACCCGCATTCATCATGCGAAGTTACTACAACTGTTTTCTCGGGAAGAACTCCTTCTCCTGTAACAGCGGTGAGGTTTTTTTGGCGAATAGATGCTGAGGCATTGTGTAATACAAAAGTAAACGGGTAGGAGCCGAATGCTCCTGCCCGTTTACTTTTATTATCTGGCAATGACCGTGAATCGTATTATTGAATTTTCACTTTGTGGTTTTCGTTTACAGGGGTTTTTACATACAGAACTTTCTCTCTCGAATCGAAATAGTAACCACTTTCCTGTTTGTTCAATTCTTCTGCACTGCCGGCTTTGGCATATTTGTTATTAGCCGCTTGCACTTTATTCGGTTCTTTAGCATTATGCAGTTTAAGCGTGTAGGACTTAATATCGGATGCATACTTTTGAGTCTTTTTGTCCTGCTTGAACTCGATGTGGTTACCTTTCTTCTCCACATGGAATTCTGTGACATTATATTCGCCTTGTTTGTAATCCAACGTCTTAGCATCGTCCTCGTAGAAGCTGTAGCTGGCTTTACCGTTCAGGTAAGTGTCAAGAATCAGATTTTCCAGCTTCTTCTCATCCGTGTGCTGCTCTACTTCCTGACGAGGGATGATCGAATTATTTTTCACGAAAATAGGTAGTGTTCCAAGATCAGCTTTAACTGAAATAGTCTGATTACCGTCAAACTCTTCTCCTGTCCAGTAATCCACCCATGTCTCGCCTGCCGGCAGGTACACTTCACGGCTCGTTTGACCTTCTTGTACAACAGGTGCAAGCATGAGTGAATCACCGAACATGTACTGATCTTCAATGTTGTAGGTTTTCGCATCATCCTGGAACTGGTAAACAAGCGGTTGCTGAACCGGTTGACCGTTTTTGGCTGATTTATTGAATTGATTGTACAAGTACGGCATCAGCTCGTAGCGCATCGAAATGTATTTGCGGCTGATATCTTCGACCTCTTTGCCGAATTCCCAAGGCTCCTGTCCGCTTCCGAGTCCTGATTTTGCGCTATTGTCATAGTGGTCTCGGGCAAATGGCAGGAAGGCACCGACCTCGATCCATCTTGCGAACAGTTCAGGCGTCGGAACATTGCCCGGCGATTTCGCAAAGCCGCCGATATCATTGCCGACAAACGGAACCCCGGACAAACCGACGTTGGCATTCATCGGAATCGACATTTGCAAATGCTCCCAGTTACTTACGTTGTCCCCGGTCCAGAGCGCCGCGTAGCGCTGCGTTCCAGCGTACATGTCGCGGGTTAACACGAACGGACGGGTATTCGGTTTATTTTTCAGAGCACCGTTATAAGTTGCTTGCGCTTCATCATGTCCATAAAGATTGTGGTATTCAGTATGCAGTTTCTTCTCTCCATTGTCGCCTTCAAACACGGTATCCAGCGGCATCGTATGGAATGGACCGTCAAAAACAGCAGGTTCGTTCATGTCATTCCAGATACCGTCAACTCCTTCGTTATAAAGGGTACCCAGATTGTCAGCCCACCAGTTGCGGACATCCTTCTTCAGGAAGTTCGGGAAAGCGGATTTACCCGGCCACACTTCTCCAATGAAAGTGGAACCGTCCGGATTTTTCGCCCAATAGTTATTTTGGGTTCCTTCTTGGTACATACGGTAGTTTTCGTCCTGCTTGACAGCAGGGTCATTGATTGTAACCGCGTGGAATCCCTGGCCTTTCAGCGTCTTAAGCGCTTGTTTATATTGATCGTTCCAAGTGAACACGCGGTAGCCATCCATGTAGTCGATGTCAAAATGCATCGTATCGAGCGGTATTTGTTTCTCACGGTATTTATTGGCCACATCCACCAGTTCTTCAGGAGTATATCCCCATTTACTTTGATGGAATCCAAGTGACCACATCGGAGGAGTTTCCGATTTTCCTGTAAGCTCAGTATATTGATCGATCACATCACCGATCTCCGGACCGTTGATGAAGTAATAAGTAAGCGTGCCGCCGTTGGCGTAGAAATAGTAATAATCGTCTTTTTCACTGGCCATTTCATAATAGGAGCGATACGTGTTGTCGAAGAAAATACCGTATGCTTTTGTATCTTTCAGACCTATGAAGAATGGAATGGACGTATACAGATATTTTGTATCCTTATTATAGGAATAAGCGTCCGTATTCCACATGCCAAGACTTTTGCCGCGTTTATTCAGCCCTCCTGATTGCTCACCGAATCCATAGAAATTTTCACTGGCATCGGTTTTCTTGAATACATATGGCTTCCCGTCTTCATAGCCTACACCTTGTGCTGCATCTTCGTTTATAACATTTCCCTGATTGTCCAAAAATTTGACACCGAACGGACTTTTATTAATTTTCACTGTAATTTCATTAGTAGATAGAGTGTATTCTTTATCCGTTTCTTCGGTCTTAAATTCAGGTGTTTCCCAATCCTTCTTAGCAATACCTGGGGAGATAAATTCTTCTTCACCGTTTTTCACTACCGAGACTTTCGCCATATCTTCATCGAATAGGCGGATATAGCCTTGGAAGTCGCCCAGGTTTAACTTCACTCCGTTCTCCAAAGCTTCTAACGATTGTACGGATAGTGGCTTAAGATTCTGTTTGTCCAGCGGGGTATCCGCTTCAGGCTGCGTTATCGCAGCAAAAGCCACGTTGGCCGGAAGCGCGACCGCGACCGTTCCTGTCAGCAGAGTTAGACACATAGCAGCTTGTGCCAGTTTTTTTGACGTGCTCAAAACCTTTAACTTCTTTATCATAATTTCTCTCCCACTCCGATTTAGTTTAGAAAGCAGGCATACTCTTTTCAAAGTAAAAACTTCGATTTCCGGTGCCTACTACAAAGTTAGCAAGTAAAAACGGCATGAACAATGGGGAAAACCTCCTATGGGCTTCCTTAACAAGTTGATTAACAGGAGAGAGAGGGTTCTCATATAGGTAGATCAATCAAAGCAAAACTAGTCCTGACATGGATTTATGCTTGTTCAAGTTTTTTTTTGAGGATTAAATTTGAAGTTAATCATTACCAAAAATATGTATATATATGGATAAACATAGTTCTATAGGGCTACGGGTTAGACATTTTAAAAAGTACATGATGTGAAGATCAACCTTTTTTATTATTGAATTTCGTAAATTAAGACACTTGAACCGACTAATTTTGGTATTATTGTATGTTTTTGTTAAAATTGAACTTTGACCTTCCAAATTTTAGGTGAAAATTGGAGGGGGTAATATATTATGCCTTTATGAAAATATAAAACACTTTATTGTTTGGGAACGATTACATGTACGTGTTAGCAAAAGAAAAATGTGAGATGGCTTATCATAATTGTTACTTGAGACATTTGATTGTAGAGCTGTTTTTCGGATAATGTTAAGAAACTATGGATAGGAGTGAGAGAAATGAGAAGTTTCAGGATGATGCGGCTGGTCGCGGCTCTTGCGTTCAGCGGGGTTATATTGATGATACCGACTTGTGGGAATGCTGCTGACAACGTTGCTGATTTTCGAAAGGATGTCCATATTCAAAGAGGTCCACTGCTCGAGGAGCTGTCTACGGATAAGGCGGCTTATAAACCTGGAGAGGATATTCAGCTTAATTTGAAGCTAAAGAAGTCTGTACGCAGAGGAACGTTTCATATCCGTTATTTGCACATGGACCGGATCATAAAGGAAGAAAGGCTGGAAGCGGAAGGCGATCAATTGACTTGGAACTGGAGACCGCCTGGGGAAGAAGGAAGAGGCTACTTAGCCGAAGTGTTCTATGAGCAAGACGGTAAAACGGCCGATCAAATGAATATTGCTGTGGACGTTTCCTCCGACTGGGGAAAATTTCCCCGCTACGGTTACTTGGCAGATTTTCCGGCGATGAATCAGGACGAGATGTCCCGAGTTATCGAACGTTTAAACCGGTTCCATATCAATGGCATCCAGTTCTACGACTGGCAATATAAGCATCAAGAGCCTATTCCCTTCGAAGACGGCAAGCCTGTGCGGGAATGGAAAGATATTGCTAACCGTTCTGTAGCGTTCGATACGGTAAAGGGCTATATCGACCTGTCTCACAATCGCAACATGAAGGCAATGAACTACAACTTGCTGTTCGGGGCTTATGCCGATGCGGAAAAAGACGGTGTGAAGCAGGAGTGGGGATTATTCAAGGACCCAATCCATATGGATCAGGATAAACACCCTCTTCCGAAAGAATGGGCAAGCGATATTTATATGTATGATCCCTCTAATACGGAATGGCAGAACTACTTGATCGACAAGGAACTCAAGACGTTTGAGGCACTACCCTTTGATGGTTGGCATGTGGACCAGTTAGGAGACAGGGGCGCACTTTGGACCTATGACGGCAAAAGCATCAACATGGCTGAGACTTATCCTGCATTCCTGAATAAATCCAAAGAGAGGCTGGATGTGGATTATGTTATGAACGCAGTTGGCCAATACGGTCAGGAATTCATTGCCCGTGAAGCTCCCGTCAAGTTTCTGTATACCGAGGTGTGGGGGAATCACCCGGGTTATCAGAATTTGAAAGAAGTGATTGAGGAAAATTCAAAGTACAGCGGGAACCAGCTAAACACGGTATTGGCCGCTTATATGAATTATCATTTTTCTGATTCACCGGGCGAGTTCAATACACCGGGGATCCTGCTGACGGATGCGGTGATTTTCGCTTCCGGAGGATCTCATCTGGAGCTTGGAGAAAACATGCTGTCCAAAGAATATTTCCCTCATAAGAATCTAAGACTGTCTCCGGATTTGGAAGAACAGCTGATCCACTATTACGATTTTCTGGTAGCTTATCAGAATCTGCTGCGGGATCACACGGAAGATTCCATACTGAAAGCCGAGGGAATGGGAGAACTAGCCGTTTCGGATCAAGCCGAGCAAGGTAAAGTGTGGTCCTTCACGAAACGGAAGGATGGTAAAGACATCTTTCATTTCATTAATTTCACAGATGCTTCCACTATGGATTGGAATGATGACAACGGAAAGCAGGCGGAGCAGACAGAGAGGCTGAATGTTAAGGTTTCTGTGAAAATGGAAAAACCGGTTGCCAAAGTATGGTTCGCTTCCCCTGATTATAACAAGGGTTCACCGCAATCTTTAGCGTTCTCGCAGCGGGACGGCATATTGCAATGGGAGCTGCCCAAGCTGAAATATTGGGACATGGCGGTTGTGGAGTATAAGGAGTAGAGGGCTCATTTCCTGCAAATGACATTGGTATTGCATCTTTCATCGTGTACACTCTTAGGAAGAAACAAAATAGGAGGTACTATGTTTCGAAAATTCAGAATATCAAATCGCTTCACGACTAAAATCATACTGATCCTCCTGCTCGTTATTTTAATCCCGATCATTTTTACCAGCTGGTCCTTCTATTGGGTAGCCGACTCCATCCTGAAGAAAAACGTACGGGAGTCCACCCTTCAAATCGCCGAGCAAACGGCGGAGTCGCTCTCTTTTATTTTAAACGTAGGAGTAGATACCTCCGATTTTATTTCCAGCGATCCAAACATTCAACGCGCTGCTTTGCAAGTAAACAGCAGTCCTTCGTACGAAGAAAACAGGAATTTTCAATATATTAATACTTTGCTGAACAACTATGTCTATTCTAATTCCTTTGTCAAAATCGTTTATTTATTGAAAGAGGAGGGTGGAGGGTGGGGCAGCGGCACCTTTTCCGGCTCTGGACTTAAGCAGTTACGTCTTTCAGATATGGAGTGGGTGAAAGACGTCAAAAGAAAAGATGGAGAGCTGGTTTGGCAGGGCCTTCAGTATGACCATTTCAGCGGAGGCGGTGTCAATACGGACCTCGTTTTGCCTGTCGGAAGGGTTCTGAAGGACTTTAATACCATGCGTAATATCGGACTGGTGCAGGTTCAGTTGAACGGGCAGTCGATTCTGAATACGATCCGGCAGCCGAAACTCGGGGTTACGGGAAAGTTTTTCGTTGTGGATTCCAAAGGGAGACTCATGATCGATTCCAACCTCGAAATGATTAACCAGAAAGTGAAGGATCAGGGCTTGTATCAAAGGATTGTGAGCGATGACGCGGTGGAATTTGAGTTTGACATGAAAGGGGTGCCTTATTACGGGGTTAAGCAGCTGCTGAGCAACGGTTGGATGATTGTAGGGACTGTTCCGGTCGAAGAAATCAGCGGACAGCTGGAAAATCTCCAGACCTGGATATTGTTGTCTTCCGCAGTTTTCTCCATGATTGCTATCGGTATTGGGCTTTTCATAGCAGGATGGGTGACCAAACCCGTAAAACAACTTACCCAAAGTATGCTTCACGTTCAACAAGGAGACCTAAACGTAAGGGCGGTCGTTCGAACCTCTGATGAAATCGGCTTTTTGAGCAAGCAGTTTAATAAAATGCTGCAGAAAATCGGGAATTTAATGCAGCAGGTGGAGGATGAACAAAGCGAGAAGCATCATGCTGAACTTCGGGTTGTCATGCACCGGGTTCATCCCCACTTTCTTTATAATACGCTCAGCACACTGCGGTGGCTTATTGATTCTGGCCAGAACGACCGGGCATCTCAAGTTTTGCACGCGCTAAACCATTTGCTCGAGGCTAACATGGGCAAAAGCGGGAGTATGATACCGGTGGAAGAGGAACTGGATATCATCCGGAAGTACTTGATCATTTTGGAGCTTCGCTACGAGAAAACATTTGATCTGGAGTTGGACGTTGAACCGGGTTCTGAGAAGTTTATGATTCCCCGCATGCTGCTGCAGCCATTGGTGGAAAACGCCATATTTCATGGGATCGTACCCAAAAATACGGCTGGCCGGATCTCGATAAGAATTCGTACGTGTAGAGGAGACTTGGAATTTCTCGTAGAAGATGATGGTTTAGGCATTGGGGATGAAAAGCTAAAAGCATTGAACGACCCGGGGACTGCTATTGAAAATGGAGAAGTTGGCATCGGTCTGCGCCATATCTATGACTCATTGCGGCTTTATTATGCCCGAAATTGGGAATGGTCTATCGTAAGCAGAACCGGCCAAGGAACCGCAGTACGCATTTTGTTAAAAAAACTTGTGGAATCGGCATCTGAGAACTAGCAGATCAGGGGGGAATATCATGTATAGAGTTCTTATTGTAGACGACGAGCCTGTCATCCGCAACGGTATCAGTGCGTTTATCGATTGGGAAAAGGAAGGGATGACGGTTGAAGACCATTACGCTAACGGTGAGGAGGCATTGTCTGCTTTAGAAAGTCTTTCCTTCGATATTCTTATCACAGATATCAAAATGCCTTTGCTGAACGGCATTCAACTGATGAAACAAGCGCTGGCGCTTTGCCCTTGGCTAAAGGTGATCCTCATCAGCAATTATAGTGACTTTGAATACGTAAAAGAAGGACTTAAGCTGGGGGCCGTCGATTATTTGTTAAAGCTGACCTTGAAGGGGGAAGACCTTCTTGCCGTCCTTCACCGTAGTATTTCCATGCTGGAGGAAGAAAGGAGAAGGGATTCTGAATGGAATCATTACCAACAAGGGGCTCTCTATCTGGACCGAAAGCGTGTCGAACAGGAAATCAAAAGATACATCGTCCAAGAACAGACCTTTCCTGAGTCTACCGGTTGGGCTCCGGCATGGCTGGAGGATTCCTATACCTGTGTTTATCTTATGCTGGATGCCGCTGAGGAATGGAGAGAAAATTACGGATATTTGTATGTGCAGCTGCTGCTTGAGGAACTGCAGGAAGCGTTTTATTTGCAGATAAGGGAAGGATGCGCACTGCTGGTGTCCGAAAGCAGCCTGTTTGTCATCTTTCCGGATCTCGAAGGGGAGGTTGAACAACAGCTCAGCCATTGGAAGCGGCAGCTCGAAGCGAAATGGGGAATTTCGACGTCGGTCGGCTTCGTCAAAGAGCAAGGAGTGAGCCGAATTCTTAAGGGATATGCCGAGAGCAGTTTGGCCTGCCAAAGACGATTTTTTGAAGGGCTGGGCGGCTTGTATCGAGGGAGCCGATCGGAAACCAATCCTGTTCAAACGTTAACAGATAGAGAACTAAATCATGATTGGGCTCCCTTCTTTGAGATGATTCATAACGGTGATCCGGCTTCATCCGCGGTTAATTTTGCGCTTGAACGCTGGAAGAGCGGGATCTTGAACCCGGGAGAAGTACAGCTAGAGGCGTACACCCTGCTTACAGGCGCTTATCAGCCGCATGAAGACGCAGGAGCCCTACTCTCTGAACGGTATGAACTGCTTTCCAAGACAGAAACATTGGAACAACTGGCATCATTCATGATTTGTGAGCTGGAGGAGATGGGCAAGTCTTTTATTCCTAAATTGTCCGATAACGGTTACAGCGGGCAGCTAATCACGAAGGCGCTGGAATATATAACAGCCCATTATACCGAGAACTTGACGCTCCAAAGCGTAGCGGATATCGTTCATCTCAGTAAAAGTTATTTCAGCCATTTATTCAAAAAACAAACCGAACGAAACTTTATCGATTATCTGATCGAGCTGCGGATTAGGGAAGCGAAGCGGTTGCTTACGCAAAATGACTGCCGGATTTACGATGTGGCCGGAGCCGTGGGATTTAAAGACGTAAAACATTTCAGCAAGGTGTTCAAAAAAATAACAGGACTTACTCCAGTAGAATATAGGGAAAGCATGAAATGACAGTTCCCGCACACCGATTAAGAAAGGAGAATTACCTAGTGGTCATCCGGTGGATATCCTTTTTACTGACTCTAGTGTTAACGGCCGGGTGTGGGAGTCCGTCCGTAATCTCGGATCCAAATAATGTTCAAACGCTCCACGGAAAGGATACAACCGTTATTACCTTCTGGCATACCTATAACGATGCAGAAACCCGGCTGTTAGTGCAAGAATTGATTCCGGCTTTTGAGCGCATGAACCCGGGCATTCGGGTCAATTACATTAACTTAGCCAACAATAATGAACTAAAGTACAATTTGATTGGACGGGCCTCCTCCAATCGTGGTCCGGATGTGGTACGAATGGACATCTCTTGGGTGCCAGAGTTCTCACATAAAGGGCTCCTTGAACCATTAAACGGGTTCCCGGGATTCGAACTTCTGCAGCAAGCGTTTCACCATAAGGACATGAGCGTTGGTTTTTATAAGAATCGATACTACTCCCTGCCGCTTAATTTATATACCAAGTCGGCCATTTTTAACCGGGAGCTTCTGGAGCGGGCGGGATATTCAGAACCTCCACGCACCATGGATGAAGTTCTGGAGCTTGCTTGTACGTATCACTTCACAATTGGCTTGGGGGGATTGGAGGCTTGGGATACACTTCCGTACCTTTTCAGCCTTGGAGGCTCGTTTATGGATGAGAATTCCACCAGGGCTTCCGGATTTTTGAACAGCAAAGCCACCATCCGGGCGGTAGAGAAACTGGTTGGTCTTTATAAGGAAGACCTGATTCATCTTTCTACGGTGACCCTAAACGGCGATAACTGGAGGGAAGTACGGAACGGAAACATGATTTTAACGGACGAAGCGCCGTGGTTTTACAGATTGTTAAAAGACTCGGAAATCAAACAAGCACTTCAGCAGACCGTACCTGTACCCTTTCCAAAGGGGAATGGCCCGTCTTCGATTATTGGCGGCGAAAACTTAGTCATTATGAAGGGCAGCAAACATCCTGCGGAAGCGTGGGCTTTTATGAAATGGATGACAGGAAAGGAAGCTCAGCTGATCATGGCACGAGCCGGTTTAATCCCGACTAACAAGGAGGCGGTTAAAGCGCTGAGTCTAGACAAGGATTTTTACCTTTACCCATACGTGGAAGCTATGGATGATACCTTTCTGAGGCCGACTGTGAAAAACTGGAGCAGAATCGATGAAGTGTATACCTTGTACCTGTATAAAATATTTATGGGTGAACTGCCCGTTAAGGTTGGATTAGATCGTGCGGCGGCTGAAATAGACAAACTATTGGAAGATTCTGATTGACATATCTTATTGAACGCACAGGATCTTAATGTGCATGAAGAGGAACGAATTGGGGACGATAGCTATCATCAAAGAGCGCATACAACACATGTGGAGAATGCAGACGAGCGGGCTCAGGGTAAGATTTCCCGCAGATATGCTGGGTACCAAGTGCAGCCAAGAAAAACGGTCTCCTTGCTTAAAGGCAGGCAGTGGACAGTTAGTTATGAAGAGGGACTGCAGAAGGTATACTACGCTGAGAATTTGATTGCGAACCTTTATGCGATGGCGGATTGGTTCTCTCCTTCGGAGATTGAAGCATAAATTACACCAGATCGATATGTGAACCTGACGGAATCATGAATTTCGTCAGGTTCTTTCTGCATTCTGACTCTTGTTGAATCAAAGCAATCCAATCAAAAATAAAGTTATTTAATTCATTTGTATAAGTATACTTTACCTTTGTAAAAAAATAGTTTATAATTTGATTCATGAGGTGATGGTTATGAAGAAAGATTTTGGTGATTCGATATCAAATAAGGTTTATGAATATCGCGTACTTGCCAGAATGTCTCAGCAAGAATTAGCAGAGAAAGTCGGGGTTTCCAAACAAACCATCTTCGTCATGGAAAAAGGAAATTATGTTCCGACACTACTGTTAGCCTTTCGAATTGCCGAATTTTTTAATGTTGATGTAAACGATATTTTTACTTATGAGAAAGGAAGTGATCATAGTGATTAATTTTTCTGATATCTCTAACGCTATTTTTAACCCGTTAAAGTCTTGGGCTGAACAATCACAAGGAAATTGGAATCTTCTCATTGTTAGCGGTTTTGTATTGGTTTTTGTCGGAGCTATTCTAACATACGTACTACACAAAAAAATGGGTAAAGCTGATGAAAGAACAAAGCAAATATCTTTAAATAGTGCCCTTATAGTGTTATGTGTAGTAATTTTATGCGACGTGATTTTCCCGAAAGAATATATGTGGCAGATTTTCTTCTTATTTAAATATTCTATTGCATTCCTTGCATCAGCAATCTATCTAGCGGTTCGATATAAAAAAGACTTTTTTTAACTAAAGAACGAAACAGGAGGACCTGAGAAATGCTTGTAAATTCAATTGCTAGAAATATAGTGGCTTAGTGGTTTTAAAAGATCTCACTTTCGATTTCAGTCAAGGAGAAATTGTTGGCCTGATTGGAAGAAATGGTGCTGGAAAAAGTACTCTGATGAAGATCATAGTGCAAACGATTCAAATCTATGATGGATTAGTTGTAGACAATAATCAGGCGGTTGAACTGCTAACTGCCATTCTCGGAACGATCCATATTCAAGGTACAATTCATAAGCTGTTACTTGAGGCGTTTCTTGAAGAGTCGAGAACAAAATTGCTGCAAGCGATTCTGCTTGATCCGCAAGCACCAACCTATTATCAAGCTTGTGCAATGATCGATGAAATGTGTGAACTGCAAAAAGATGTGTCTCCAAAACTGGAGTGGAAATAAGAAATAATAAAAATTGCCTCAGTCTGCTGATATTCAGGACTGAGGCCGTTTATTTGATTATTTTGATACACCTAACTCTAATTCTTTATCTAAAAAAGGTTGTACTAAACGACGTACCTCATCTGTTGAATTGGCTTGCATTAATTGATTTTTTAGTTCGATTGCATCAAATCCACGAATATAGATTTTGAAGAAGCTCCGAAGTGGATTAAATAGACGTGGTTCGAGTTCTTTAGAATATTTTTCGTGAAGATCTAAGTGTAAGAATAGCAAATTGAGAAGATCCTCCACGCTATGTTCTTTAGAATCTTTTTCAAAAACATATGGATTGGTGAAAATACCGCGCCCAATCATTACGCCATCAACGCTGTATTGTTCTACTAATTTTAAACCTGTTGCGCGGTCAGGAATATCTCCATTAATCGTTAACAACGTATTTGGAGCAATTTCATCGCGTAATTTTTTTATTTCAGGGATGAGTTCCCAGTGAGCATCTACTTTACTCATCTCTTTTTTTGTACGAAGGTGAATGGAGAGATTCGCAATATCTTGTTTGAATATATGTGTTAACCAATCGCGCCACTCATCAATTTCACTATAACCCAATCTTGTTTTGACACTAACCGGCAACCCACCTGCTTTTACTGCTTGAATAATTTCTGCGCCACTTCAGGATGTCGAATTAATCCAGCGCCTTTTCCATTGGAAGCGACGTTTGATACTGGGCATCCCATGTTGATATCGATACCGCGAAAACCAAGTTTTTTCATATCCATGCTCATCTGTTTAAAATACTCCGGTTTATTGCCCCAAATATGAGCGACAATCGGTTGCTCATCTTCTGTGAATGTTAATCGACCACGTACACTTTCTTTTACTTTTGCTTTAGGATGACAGTAGTTTTCTGTACTTGCGAATTCCGTGAAAAACACATCGGGTTTTGCAGCTGCACTAACCACGTGACGAAATACAACATCTGTGACATCTTCCATAGGTGCTAATATAAAAAACGGCTTCGGTAAATCAAGCCAAAAATTTTGTTCGTTACTCATAATATCTCCTTCTTCTGCAACATTTTGCCCATCATACATAGTATCATTTCTTTTCGTTTAATGCACAGAATTAAAGGAGGCCTCTTTTTTGCATACTGAATTGATATTGTATGTGCTGATTTTAATCTCAAACATTTATCTTTTTTCTATAATCGCTCGGGGTTATACCAGTACTATTCTTAAATAAACGATAAAAATACGAACTACTAGTAAATCCCGTTTTTTCCGCGATATCAACAATGGTACATTCAGAGGTCTTCAGCAGCTCTTTGGCTTTATTCAACCGCATTTCGCTAATTTTATCGGGTAGTGCTTTTGTAGTTAATTGTTTATATAACCGGCTCAAATATATTGGAGACATCGAGAGCTCGTCTGCAATTGAATTTATGCATAGGTTGGAATTGCTATAATCTCGCTCAATAATTTGATGTACTTTTCTAATGAGATCTTCTTGTTTTGTACTTCGTTTCTCTTCGAGTTTTTCACTTATTTCTTCAAATATCTTGAAATATGGAGTGTTGATTTCTTCCATGGTTTCAACATGATTTGGTAGTAAGAACGTTGTATCGAATTCGGGTAATGTTATAATCGCATTGTTCTTTTTTAATGTTCGCAAGACGTTATTAACAGTAAGTGCTAAATGCGATACGACAAGTTGAACAACGGTAAAAGAATATTCTGATATTTCTCCTACGATATCGATATAGATGCTCCGTGCCTTTTCCGCATTTCCTGACATCAAGGATTCAATAAACTGTTTTTCTTTGTGAACTGGAAACATATATTCTTTGGTTTTTAAGTTCATAATGTCAATCGAAAAGAGGATGCTGCCGTATCCTTTGAATAATCGATGGTAAGAAGCCTCAAGTACTTGGTTGTAGACTAAGATGCATTGCTCGATTGATTCCTTCACAGGACTAAAGGTAATCGTGATGGATAATTTTAAATGTTTGGTGATTGACAACTGCATAAGCTCTGCCATTTCAATCAGCGAATCCCGTTCCGTTATATAAAGCGGATCATGAAAGTTTAGCAAAAGTAAAAGACTATCATCCCCCATATCAATGGCTTCGACTTGAAAGATCGGTGAGGAAATTTCTGTACAAATGTTCATTATGGCATATTTGAGCAATTTTATATCTTCTTTGTATTTCTCAAGGACAGTGGGGAATTGATCGATCCTTATCAAAACAATCAGTGATTTACTATTAACCATAAGCTCTGAATTGAAGTAATGTAATTTCTGTTGTAACACCTCAGCATTATTCGTTTCTCTACCTAAAATCGTATTTCTAAGGAAATCCTGCTTGAGAATATGTTGATGGTTACGTCTTTCTGTTTCCAGGGTTTTGAACTTGCGTATGACTTTGTCAATCGGGCGATATACGCTATGGGATAAAGTTAACGAAATCAACAATCCTAAGAGAAGAATGCCAATACAGATAAATAATATTCGATACTTCATTTCATTTATTTCTTGAGTGATATTGCTATAAGGGGTAATCCGAACATATTTCCAGCCTAATGAATCGGGTGTAGTAAACGTTATTAAAGATTTAACTCCATCCACAGTGTCTACAAAATATGTAGATTCTGAAGTATCCTGAATAATTTTCTGTATATAGGTTTTATCAGATATATCAGTTAGCATCTCTTGCTTATCATTACTGGAATATAATATTCCATCCTGATTAATGATAAACGTGTTATTCTCCGAGATCTCTTTCCCCGACTGATCCATTCGCAGGCCTAACCATGATGCCGAGATATTGACAACAACAGCTGTATTTAAATCTTTATTATCATCAATGACGCTATAACATAAGTAAGTGTAGCTTGATACTGGAGTGGTCTGAACCGAACCGATGTTATAGGTTCTGGGAATCGGTTGAAAGGGGCGATGTTCTTTGAATTTCATAAAAAGGTCTAGAATTCCATCATCATCCAGTTCGGACTTCGGTTGAATTCCGCTTCGTGAATTATTGGAACTAATATAGAACTGATTGGATTTCGCATTATATACATAAATGGATTCAATGAATGGTAAAGATGCGCGATAGTTATCAAGTTGTTGCTGTGCAAAAATGACATCATAGATATTCAAGTCCGCATAATACAACAACTTAGATACCGCAGAATCATAGTAAATCTGGGAGGACAGTGAGGTAACAGTCTCTGTCATAGTAGATAATTCTGTTTTAATTTGATTTAGACTATTTGAATCGGAACGATAAACTTGTTTAAGTGCGATGCTTGTAAAGTTCATATAAAGAATAGTTGAAGTTATCAAAAGGGTAATAACAACACATCCAATAGAGCCAAGGAGTATTCGGCTGTAAACTTTTTTATGCTCTTTAGACCACAGTTTTATCATTTGTTGAAACCCCTTTCATCGCTGGTCTGAGTATAAATCATCAGTCTGGTGCTTTCAATCAAATTTATAAATCCAGCAGCCGAAATTAGGTTAAATGTAGTGAATATTCACAAAAGTACAGAAATTTCATACTTCACAAGTACCGAGATTACAGCAATATGTGTCATTGTACAGTATATTATCGAATCCGCTTCTTCTATGATTCGGAAGTAAGATTCACGAGCAATTCTATTCAGGAGGAGGTCAGTCATGTTTAAGAAGAAAGGTTTTTTATATGAATTAAATAAGAATAGAATCATGTTTTTGATGATAGCACCGACACTGCTTTTTTTCTTAATAAATTCTTATGCTCCAATGGTCGGCATCTATTATGCATTCACAAGTTATGATTTTGCAGGTGGTTTATTTGGAAGTCCGTTTGTAGGATTAGACAATTTTAAATTTTTAACGCAATCTGGAATTCTGTTGAAGTTGACAATCAATACGCTTGGATACAACGTGGTGTTTATCATATTAGGGAACGTGATATCTATAGGGGCAGCAATCCTATTAAGTGAAGTCCGAGGGAAGTTATTTAAAAAATTATCACAATCCATTATGTTTCTACCCTACTTCGTTTCGTTTGTTCTGATTAGTGTTTTAGCGTTTAACATGTTTAATGCTGATTCCGGTTTTGTTAATCAGTTACTCAAATCGTTAGGATTTGATCCAGTAGACATATACAATACACCATGGCTCTGGCCATTTCTGATCACAGCATTTTATATATGGAAAAACTTGGGTTATTCCATGGTCATTTATCTTGCATCCATCATGGGAATCAGCGATGAGTATTACGAAGCTGCCAAAATTGATGGTGCAAATATTTTTCAGCGAATTTGGTATATTACCATACCTATGCTGAAGTCAACATTTATCATTCTGCTCTTATTTGCACTCGGAAGCATTATGAAAGGTCAATTCGATCTGTTCTATCAGCTTGTCGGGAACAATGGAGTGCTCTTCAACGTTACGGATATTGTCGATACTTACGTTTATAGATCTTTGAAAGTTAATTTTGATATTGGTATGGCAACTGCTGCTGGCTTGTATCAGTCTATCTTCGGATTTGTGATGATTATGACAGTGAATTATATCATCAAGAAAATTAATGATGATTATGCATTGTTCTAAAATAGGGAGGAGGGATTACATTGGATGACAACATTCTAAGTTCTAGAGTTTTCCGCATGATGGCTTATCTGATCATTACGATTTTTTCTTTGCTCTGTCTCTTTCCTTTCCTTCTGATCATTTCAGGCTCATTGACAGCCAATGAATCCATTATTCGCGACGGTTTTCACTTGATTCCTAAAGTGTTCTCGCTGGAAGGTTATGAAATGGTGTTTATCTTTCCAGCTCAGCTAATCAAGGCTTATAGTGTTACGATTTTTGTAACTGTGGTTGGAACGCTGGTGGGATTGTTTCTTATTACAATGGCAGGTTATGTGCTGCAGAGGAAAGATTTCAAGTATCGCAATCCATTGTCCTTCTTCATTTATTTCACCACGCTGTTTGGAGGGGGGCTTGTGCCCTGGTACATCATGCTGACTACATACTTTGGGCTGGCAGACACCTATGCCGTACTGATATTACCTGGTCTTATGACACCTTTTCTCATTATTTTAATGAAAAACTTTATCAAATCTGCGATTCCGGAAGAATTATTCGAATCGGCCAAAATCGATGGCGCGAACGACTTTAGGATCTACTACAGTATCGTGCTGAAGCTTGCTATGCCTGGCATAGCGACTGTCGGTCTGTTCCTTGCTCTGACGTACTGGAACGACTGGTTCATGTCTTCTTTGTTCATTAATGACGTTAGCATGTATCAGCTTCAATACTACTTGTATAACACGATCAATACCATGATGTTCGTTTCTCAAATGGCCACTGGAACTGGTGTAACCCTAGGGCGTGACATTCCGACAGAGTCGACCAAGATGGCAATGGCGATCGTCGTTACTGGACCCATTATTTTCTTATATCCGTTTGTGCAGCGATATTTTGTGAAGGGATTAACGATTGGTGCGGTGAAGGGTTAGTACCGAAAGCAAACGAAAGGAATTCGTATGCGATCGGCTGACATAGATCATTTAATTAAGGGGAGGGTTAGTATGAGAAAAGGAAAAAAGAAATTGTTAACGATCGGCACTTCTTTATTCTTAACTGCAAGTTTGTTTGCTGGTTGCAGTGGTAATGCCAAAACTGGGGAGACTACGTCAAATACCAGCACGGAGGCTCCAACTGTAAAAGAAGAGGCTGTAAAAGAAGAGACTGTAAAAGAAGCGACTGGAATCGACACATCCAAGAAAGTGGAGCTTCAGTTCTATATGTTGGGCGATGCCCCAAAGGATTTAAAGCTCATTCAGGATGAAGTTAACAAAATGGCATTAGAAGATTTGAATGCAACCGTCAAATTCAACTTCACAACCTGGACAGATTGGGATCAGAAGTATAAGCTTCTGTTGTCCTCAGGGCAGCCGATTGACCTGATCTTTACGGCAGAATGGACAAATTACCAGTCATATGCGATGAAAGGGGCGTTCCTTCCGCTAGATGATCTCATACCGAAGGCTGCGCCTAAGCTACAAGCATATGTACCACAGGATTTCTGGGAAGCAGTCAAGGTTGACAAGAAAATTTACACCGTTCCAGCTATCTGGAAGGAGTATGTAAATGATGGTATTGCCTATCGGGAAGATTTGCGTAAAAAGTATAATTTGCCAAAGCCGGAATCACTCGAAACGCTAGAGCAGTATTTGGATGGCATACGCAAGAATGAACCGGATATGCTACCTCTGGCGGATACTGAGGTTAGTCATGTAGATTCCATCCGTCAAATGACTACTAAAACTGTGAATACCAACGATAAAGTTCCATATGGACTTAGCATCATGTATGACACTCCAAGAGACGTAACCAGCTATTGGGGCTCTCCGCAGCATTTGGAAGATTTAAAAATGTTCAGGAGTTGGCAAGAAAAAGGGTACTTTATGAAAAATATGCTGAATATTAAAGATAGTGGTAGTGATATATTTGCTGCCGGTAAAGCCGCAGCAATTTTGGGAAGTGAGAATCCAAACCGCTTTGGTGATGCTGTTGTCAAAGTGAAATCACTGCATCCGGATTGGGAGCTAGGCTATTCCCCGTATCCGAACATGAAGGGATTCTCTTCACCCGTTCACCCGATTCATAATGGCTTTGCAGTTCCGCGCAGCAGCAAAAACCCAGAGAGAGCTCTTGCTTTCTATGAGAAAATGGTCACGGATAAACGCTACAATTGGCTGACGCAATACGGTATTGAAGGCAAGAATTTTGAAATTGAAGATGGGAAATATTATAAAATGCTTGGTGATGCCCAATCAAATGGATTCACAAGAGAAGGTATGAATGGATGGGCATGGAGAAATCCGGAGTTCATGTTGTTTGATAAGAGCTATCAAGCTGTACTAGACATGTTCGATGAAATGGATAAGATAGCAAAACCGAATATTTTCCAAGGTTTCGGAGAGGATTGGACGTCTTATCAAGCAGAGAAGGCGGCCCTTCTACAAGTTGAAAAGCAATACTTATATCCTTTGAATGATGGTATGGTTAAGGATGTTGAAGCCGGCTTGAAGTTATTTATGGAAAAGGCGAAAAAAGCTGGTCTCGATAAAATTCAAGCGGAATACACGAAGCAGTGGATAAAGTATTTGGATGATAATAACATTAAGTAAGCTAGTCTAGCGTTACTTAGAGAGAACAACAGGACTAACGTCCTGTTGTTCTCTACTACAAAGGTGGAATTTTTATGAAGGTTCATTTTCATGGAACAGCTGCATTTGAAGGAATCCCTTCCTTATTCTGTCATTGTGAGACTTGTAAGCAAGCCAAAGTACTTGGTGGGAAAAATATCCGTACACGCACTTCGGTCTTGATTGATGAAGTACTTAAGATCGATTTTCCGGCGGACACCTTACATCATTCCATTCGTGATTCTGTAGATATGGATAAGGTTCGTGATTTATTGTTTACACATTCACATTCCGATCATTTGTATCCTGAAGATTTACTGATTCGTGCGCTTGGTTATGCTCAATTTAATGAAGAGGAAGAACTTCATCTATACGGTCATGATTTGCCTATTAAGCACTGTAGTCAATTGCTTGCCACGGAAAGGCATCGCTTCCAATTTCACAACTTGAAGCCCTTTGAAACCGTACAAACACAAACAGCTACGATAACGCCATTGCTTGCCAATCATGATTCTAAAGAAACTTGTTTATTGTATTACATAGAAAAGGATGAAAAAGCCATTTTCTATGGTCACGACAGCGGTTGGTTTCCCAAACAGACTTGGGACTGGTTGAAAGGAAAAAAACTGGATCTTGCTATTCTAGAATGTACGACTGGGAATGCCCCAAATTGTGAAGTTCACATGAATGTTGAGGATACTCTAAAAACACGGGAATGGTTAATCGAGAATTTTGTTATGAAAGCAGAAGGGCGAATCGTAGTCACTCATTTCTCTCATAATGCTCATCTGTTGCATGAAGATTTGGTTCATATTTTTGAGCCGAATGGGATTACAGTAGCATTTGATGGGATGCAGCTGGACATATGAGTTAGCGCATAAGTGAAATGAGGATATTTCTATGATTTCAATGGCAGTCTTTTTAGTTTTATTTTCAGGTATTACACATGCGGTATGGAACCTATTTACAAAGAGAAGTCTGAATAAATACGTATTTCTCTGGTCGATTCATATTGTTGGTACACTTGCTCTATTACCTTATTTTATTATTGAGCTGCTCCAAGTTGAGCTTCCGGCGGAGACACTTGGCTATATGGCGATATCTGCTTTATTTCAAGGGTCGTACTTCATTTTCCTCTCTAAATCGTATTCCTATGGTGATTTATCGCAGACCTATCCAATCATGCGAGGTACTGGTGTCATGCTAGTGACCTTGTTAAGTGTTGTGTTATTCGGGGATTCCTTAACTCTAGTAGGCTGGATAGCCTTTTGTTGTATCATAGTAGGGCTCTTTATTATTAGTGGAATCGCTAATCGTCATGCAAATCAAGGGGAAACGACTCATTCTATATCCATTCTTTATGCAATTGTAGTAGGGATGTGTGTTGCGGGCTATACATTAATGGACAAACTAATTGTCCAGCAATTATCTCCACTATCAACACTTGAATTATCCAATATTAATTATGTAATCGTCGCTTTCTTCATGGTTATAAGAGCCGGTCGTGCACAAATTATAAGGGAATGGCAACAAAACTGGAAAATGATCTTGATTGGTTGTATTTGCTCGCCAGCTTCTTATTTTATGTTTCTGATGGCTATGAAGCTTGCTCCACTAGCTTCAATTGCGCCAATACGAGAAATTGGAACTGTTGTAGGTACGATTCTTGGCATACTTGTTCTAAAAGAGAAGCAAGGCGTGCGAAGAATAATCATGTCGGCTGTGATTACCTGTGGGATCATCTCCATTGCCATATGGGGATAAGTTGACTTTACTAGAATTGAGGACTACGTTCTGACCGTATAGGGTGAAAATGAAAGGCCTCTCGTAGGAATACGAGAGGCCTTTCATTCTGTTTAGCATTAGATAGTTCGATTGAAATGATTCTTGATTAGAAGGAACGTTATCAGCAATAAATTCACAGGTGAATATGCCTCATTCTAATTCTTGCTCTAAAACAGTTTTTACTAAACGACGTACTTCATCTGTTGACCTTGTATCCATTAATTGGTTTCTTAATTCGCCTGCGCCTCTAAATCCACGAACATAGATTTTGAAAAAGCGCAGAAGTGGTTTAAATAAACGTGGCTCGAGTTCTTTTGAATATTTATCGTGAAGATCCAACTGTAATAGAAGTAAATGGAGAAAATCCTTCGCACTATGCTCTTTAGGTTCTTTTTCAAAAGCAAATGGATTGGTGAAAATGCCGCGGCCAATCATGACGCCATCAACGCCGTATTGTTCTACTAATTGCAATCCTGTTGCGCGGTCAGGAATATCTCCATTAATAGTTAACAACGTATTTGGAGCAATTTCATCGCGTAATTTTTTAATTTCAGGGATTAGTTCCCAGTGTGCGTCTACTTTACTCATTTCTTTTTTTGTACGCAGGTGAATGGAAAGGTTCGCAATATCTTGTTTCAATATATGTCCTAACCAATCGCGCCACTCGTCAATGTCAGAGTAACCTAATCTTGTTTTAACACTAACCGGCAATCCACCTGCTTTTGCTGCTTGAATAATTTCGGCTGCAACTTCAGGATGTTTTATTAATCCAGCACCTTTTCCATTGGATGCGACGTTTTGCGCTGGGCATCCCATGTTTAAATCGATACCACGAAAACCAAGCTTTTTCATATCAATACTCATCTGTTCAAAAAATACAGGTTTATCACCCCAAATATGAGCGACAATCGGTTGCTCATCTTCTGTGAACGTTAATCGACCACGTACACTGTCTTTTCCTACAGGGTGACAATAACTTTCTGTATTAGTGAATTCTGTGAAAAACACGTCGGGTTTTGCAGCTTCACTAATGACGTGACGAAATACAACATCTGTGACATCTTCCATTGGTGCTAATATAAAAAAAGGCTTCGGTAAATCAAGCCAAAAGTTTTGTTCGTTACTCATATTATCCCCTCTTGTTGCAATATATAAAAACGATATATGCTAATAGCATAGTCCTTTACCCATCATACATAGTATCATTTCTTTTCGTGTTATGCACTTAAAACCCTTGTAAACACTGCACATGGAGGTTCGACTCCCCTTGCCTCCATGTGAAAAACCGTCAATCAAGGTTTCTGCGGATTGTAACAGATCACATCCTAGGTTAATATGTTCCCGCATACGAAACATATGATTGGATAATTCCATTAGCACATTTTGACCACGAACACTACTAACACATCAATTTGACTTGAAAATATAGGACTGAATTTTAAGGGGATTCGGATAGAAAACCTATAATAAGACCTGAAAAACACATACAACTCATCTAATATCATGGGTGGCATGATATAATAATGTTTCCCGTAAGGGATACCCCAGTTGACCACATTGTGTTATTTATGTCCCGATAATTTAAGACGACACCGCGTTAATGTTGTATGTATTTATGTGCAGTTCCCATACCCTTCTCTATTTCCTTTGAAGCACCGTTTATTTTCATATAAGGATTATCAACTAGTAGGAACTTTTTCATCTTCAAGCAGAGCTCTGAGTTTAACAGGTTGAGTGGCAGCAGTTAGCTGAACTGATGCTTTTAAAACCGGAGTATTCGGTAGTAATTGTTGATGTACCACTGCTTCTTGTTGGCGTGTTATTGAGATATCAATTTCTTTTTTTTTCGATCAGCTTAGAGCTTATAAGAGCATCCACAAGTTAATGTTCTGCTTGAGTACAACTTTCAATGCCGGAATAGCGAGAAGGTCTTTTTTTGCTCCGTAAATTTTCCATACCCCAATCTGTGGATTGTCCTGTTCACTCGGCACTCCATATTTGTTACATTAATAGGATCAATAAAGAATGCGCTTACTTTTCGCGCGGCAAGGGGGCGGCATGTTCGGTTCGTTGAGATATCAGACCAAGATTTTTTTGATGCTGTCTGTCTTCTTGTTCGCTGTGCTTACTATTATTAACGTCATTTATTATTTCCGTAATGAATCGTTGATCGAAAATGATTTGGCGCAAAACAAGCAGCAGACGACGATCAAGCTTCAGGAGCAAGTTGACGACATGCTAGAGGAAATGGACGAACTTTCAATCTCCGTTAATGCATCCAACTCGATTATGGGCGTGTTGAAGGGGATTGCGTCCAATTCCGAAGTGAACTACTTCACCGCACATCCGGAAATTAACGCGGAGGTGCGTAATACGCTGTTGTCTTTCACGTCGCTGCAGCCGCTTAAAGGGAGAATCAGCATCGTCAGCCGCTTCGGCGATTATATGGGATTAAGTAACAAGATGGATAACGTGAAATCCAACAAATTCCAAGTGCGCGCCAAGCCGACGTTCCGGGAGTACTTGGCCATGGACGATTATAAACGGTTTTTGCCGCCCCATCCCGACCCATGGTCCGAATCGGGAGATCGAGTTGTTTCGATCGTACGGCCGCTCAGGGATAACTACAACGTGTACGGATATGTGGAGATCAGCTATTCGGTCATGGAGCTGGAGAACCTCTTTTTTTTCCGTAACGACCTGTCCTTCGGCAACGTGCTTATTCTAGGTCCCGATCGCGGCGTATTGTTCAGCAGCTTAAGTCCGGTCATTGCCGGTAATGTCGAGGAGAACGACCGCTTGAATATGCCGCTGGATGAAGAATTCGGGCATTTCCGAATGCAGTTTTCCGGGACCGACGAGATGGTGTTTTATTCGAAGCTGACGGCGGCGGATTGGACGGTGCTGCTGATCGAGGACGTATCCGTTTACCGCAGGCCTATCAAGTATTTGCGCTATAGCTCCGTTACAATTTTTTTGTCGGTGATGGTCGTGTTGCTGCTGACTCTCTATCTCTATACCAGCCGTGTGACAAGACCGCTAAGGAGACTGAAGGATTCACTAGCCAACGTCGACCTTGCGAAGCTGGAGCTTCTGCCCTCGAAGCTGAGAACCTCCAACGAAATTACGCTGCTTGGTGTAGCTTTTCAAGGTTTGCTCGACGAGCTGAAGCGGACGATGCGCCAAGAGGAGATGGCCAAGCAACGAGAGATGGTCGCGCAGATGAACGCGCTACAAGCGCAGGTCAATCCTCACTTCCTCCATAATACGCTGACAGTCATTGCGGCCTACGGAAAAAGCTCAGGCAATCCGAAGGTTGTGGAAATGTGCATCGCGTTGTCTGATATGCTCCGATACACCATGAAGTTCGAAAGGAAGGATTCTACCGTCGGGGCGGAGATGGAACATGTGGAGCAATACTTGACATTGATGCGGAGCAAGTACGAAGGATTCTTGGAAATTGAAATGAACATTGATCCCGATATAGGACCCGTTCCAATTCCGCGATTGTCACTGCAACCTCTCGTTGAGAACGCATTTCAGCACGGGTTCGCGGGAATCGATCCGCCGTGGAAGCTTGCCGTGTCGGGGATGGTCAGCGACGTCACGTGGACTGTCTCAATAGTCGATAATGGAATCGGCTTATCGTTTGAGCTACTGGAGAAGGTTCGGCAGCAAATTGGGCGATTGAGAGACGACCCCGGATCGGAGACGGACTGTCTGGCAGAAGAGAAAGGCGCGGCGGGAGGTTTACCGATACGAGAGGGCAATGGCATCGGCCTTGCGAATGTGGTTGCCCGGCTATACTTATTTTACGGTGAGGCCGTCGAGGTTCGGGTGGACCAAGCTCCGGCAGGCGGCGCGGTATTTACGATAACGGGGAGGCGATAAGGGATGAACCGAATGATGCTGATCGAAGACGAACCGCCCATCCTTCATATGATTAAGGGAATGATCGAGTCTTCTCCCCAAGGTTTTGTCGTGTCGCATACGGCGTTCAACGGGGCGAAGGCGCTGAAGATGCTAGAGGACGGAGCAAAGCCGGACTTGATCGTGACAGATATCCGGATGCCGGTTATGGACGGACTTCAATTCATGAGGGAGCTGTCCGAGAGAGGGTACGAGATCCCATGCATCATCATGTCCGGCTACAGCGACTTTAACTATGCCCGGGAAGCCCTACAGCAGAACGCATGGGATTATTTGCTCAAGCCGCTGAAGGAAGACCACCTGGAGCAAGCGCTGGCCAAAGCATCCGTTATGCTTCGCAAGCGCAAATCTAAAGCGGAACGAGCCTATATGAAGCGGGCATTGCAGCTGGCCGACGACTTCGGAGAGGAACAACCCGCGAATCCGGGATATCTACATTATCAGTTGCTGCTCATAAGGAGAGGATCCTACCGGACCGGCGCATGGGAAGATCGGCTATCTTCGCTCGGCGATTTCTATCGCCGATGGGATGATGATGCCATGGAGGCGGCGATTAGCCCCGAATGGAAGGCGGATCCCGTATGGTGGATAAGCGGATGGGCGTCGAATGAGAGAATCGTGGTTCGCGCCTTGATGGATCCGCAATCGGGAGCCGTTCACCGGGAGGTTGCGGAATCCATGCTGGCAACATGGGCGTCCCATGCGGAAACGGATGAAGGGGCCGTTAATATGGCCGTCTCCGTGTCCGTTACCGAGGAGAGGCTCGCGGTTACGCTTCGTACTCTTAGGGAAGCATTGGCCCGCGAGACGAGGTTCGGTGAATCGCGCGTATGGATGCAAGGTGATATGCGGCGTCCTGGCTTCGTCTTGTCGTCTGAGCTGGATCAGGCCTGCCGTAGTTTGGCCCATTCGGCCGACTATGAAACGTTCGAGAAGGCTATGCAAGGATGGGTAAGAGAGTGGCGTAAAGAAGGCTACGGGCAGCCCGAGGTGGAGAGCTTATTCGCAGCGATCGTCCGTTCCTTCCAAACGTATTGGCCAAAGGAAATCGCTTCGACAATTGCCGCATTCGGTGCGAACGAGCTTGTATCCGGTTGCCGAACGCTGGATGAAGCGGTAAAGCAGTTCTGCGGATATATGAAGGAAGGATATGCGGCTTTGGTCAAGAACCGTCCGGATCGTTCGGCGAAAGATTTGATGGAGGACGTACGACGTTACTTGGATGAACACTTGATGGAGCCGATCGGCAGCGACAAGCTTCAGCTAGTGTTCGGCTATAACAAGACGTATATCTCTAACGTGTTCAGCGAAGTCTTCGGCATGCCACCTGGAAAATATTTATCGAAGCTTCGCATCGACAAAGCAATCGTGCTCATCTTTGAACGACCGGAACTGTCGCTCCGCCAGATCGCGGAGCTTGTCGGCTACGAAGACAGTCTGTATTTCAGCAAGGTATTCAAAAACGCGACAGGGCTCAGCCCGAGGGAATACAAGGAGAGGCGGGAGAAGGATGGGCATAGCGGGGGTATATAATGTGTGGTTCTTCCGTGTTTTCGTAGGGTTACTGCTCGTCTTTACTGCGCTCTTCCTCTTCGGCTGCAGCGCAGATAGAAATGAGCCGGACGGCGTAATGGGTAAGACGCGGCCGGTTACGCTTACGCTGATGGCCAACCAGGATTGGACGGTCAAGCCGATTATGAAGCGGGCCATTGCGCTCTATGAGGAGCAGACCGGCAACCGGATTGAGCTGCAGGCTCTTCCGATCGACACAGTCGATACATTAATCAGCAAGAGGGTCGCGATTGGCGAAATTACGGACCTGGTTATGCACTTCGGGGGAGCTGCACTCAGCGACTTGCATCCTGAGCGTAACTTCGTCGATATGAGCAGTGAGGACTGGGTGGCGGACCTGACCGACGAGGTGAAGCCGCGCCTGTCCAAGGACGGCAGGTTATACGGCTTGCCCTTATGGGAGGCTTCCACCAGCGGGACTTTGTATAATAAACGCATATTTGAAAATCTAGGCTTGCGGGTTCCTGAGACGCAGGAGGAATTTTTTTCCCTGTGCGAGAGGCTGTTAGAGGCAGGCATCGTTCCGGTCTATTTGGCTAGCAAAGACGTATGGCCGCTAATGCCTCAATTCGGCATGGATTACTCAGCCGAACGGACGCCGGGATTGGTGGAAGCACTTAATGCGAACAAAGTGAATTTGGCCGACGTGCCGGCTGTCCAGGAAGTTGTCGATTGGTACAGGACGATGTATGTCCGCGGGTATTTCGGCAGCGATTCTTCGAACAACAACTGGGACGGCTTGCCGGCCGCGCTTCATAGCGGTGATTACGCCATGGTCATGTCATGGGACGTATATTTGTATTCCGATCTGGAGATGAAGTATCCCGGATTGGCAGGCGATTTCGGGTTAATGCCCCTCTTTGTAGGCGGTAAGGACGCCAAGCTGTACGAAGGACCGAATGCAGCCATGATTATGGTGAACAAAAACGGAAGCCATGCCAAGGAAGCGATGCAGTTCACCCGTTTCCTTGCACAGCCAGCCGTCTTGAATAATATTTACCGTAATCTGAAGACGGGAACGTATTTCGGCAGCGTGACGACAAATCAACCAACGCCTCAATATGTGGAGAATAAGGAGCAGATCGTTCGTCTCAGTTCTCCCTCCATCACTCCGTTTATCGTAGGCTACAGCCAATACGAGATGGCCAAGTGGGTCCAGCAAGCGATGATGGGCACCATTACGACACGGGAGGCGCTCTCTGGCATGGACAATTACCGCAAGCAGGCTGCGATCGACCGCGGCATCCCCGAGTTCCAATATCCCCGCTAAAACGATGTAAGATTTCCATATCAACTCATGTGGAATGTCCATGGGCGCCCCCTTCGGAGCATGTTACGCTTGTTTTGCAAGCGCTTCATACATGCTAGAAGGGGGGATTATCCATGAAGAAACCAGTCAACAAAACTTATTCTCTGCTAAGTACGCTCCTCGTATTTGCCATGACGCTGGTCGCATGCGGCACATCGAACGGGGGCGATAAGCCCGAAGCCAGTGCGTCAGCAGAAAGCGACAAGCCGTCCGCGACGGCGAGCAGCGAGGAAACCGTCACATTGAAGTTTTGGACGTGGCATCCGTCCGCGGATCTCTACAAGCCAGTTATCGAGAAATTCGAGGAAACGCATCCGGGCATTAAAGTCGAGCTTACGGTCATGGAGAGCAAAGACTTCCAGACGAAGATGCCGCTGGCGCTCAGCACGCAGGAAAACCTAGATGTCGTAGGCGTTCAAACCGGGGCGATGCCGAAGCAAATTCAGGCGGATCTGCTGCCGCTAGAGGAGCTACTATCCGAAGCGCGGCCGGATTGGCAATCTGTCATTAGCGAGAACAGCGTTGCGCAGGCGAAGTCCCAGGCAGACAACCTGAAGTTCTTGCCGATGGCTTCCGTCGGCTCGATGGTTATGTATTACAACAAAGACATTTTGGATGAGCTTGGTCTGCCGGCACCGCAAACCTATGTGGAGTGGAAGACCGTATCTGATAAGCTTCACAAGACGAAGAGCGACAAGTTGTCTGTAGCCGTCGGCGGCAAGGACGCATGGATTATGGATGAGCTCGTCTGGACGATCGCCGGTCAGCAATCCGACCTGTTCAACCAGTGGCGATACAACGGCAAGAAGCTGGACGGACCTGAGTTTACGCAGGCAGTTGCTGGCTTCCAGAAAATTTTCGATGATGGCATCATAAGCAAAGACGACGTGCTCGATATGGACTATACGTCTTCCCGTACCGCCTTTACGTCCGGCCAAGCGGCATTTTTTATCCAAGGAACTTGGGAGGCGAACCTGCTGCTGGAGAGCTTCCGCAAGTCCAACCAAGTGGATGTGGGCGACGTAGGCGTTCTGCCGATCCCGGCTATCGAGGCAAACGGAAAACCGTCGATCCGATCCTTCATTGATCTCGGTATCGCCATTCCGGCGCACTCTACACATCCGAAGGAAGCAATGCAGCTGATTGACTTCCTCGTATTCGGCGAAGGCAACGACATGCTCGCCTCAACGTTCGCCTTCTCGACCAACAAGACGGGCTTTGCACCGGATGCTTCTCTGCTGACGACGCCGACGGCGCAACAATCCTATAAGATAGTATCTGATTTGCTCAGCTTCCCGACGGCCGACCGGAACAACAATTCTCCGTTCTCTGATGTCGCGGGACAACAGCTTCAGAAGCTGCTCATAAGCAGCCAGACGCCTGAAGAGACAGCCAAGTCAATCGAACAAGAATTCCAGACGGGCAAATACCCGAACGAATGATAGCCCGACCGGAGTTGCAGACCGCCTGTAGCTCCGGCCTTGCTAAGCAGGGAGTGTGCATCTTATGAAAATCTCAGGTAGAGAACATGTTGTCGGGTTTATGTTTATCGCGCCGCTGCTGATTTTGTTTGCCGTGTTTTTGGTTTATGGATTTTATTTTATAGTGCATGCTAGCTTCTACGACCAGACGCTGTCGTTCAGGGATGCGACGTTCGTGGGCTGGGACAACTATGCCACTGCATTGTCGGATAACCGATTTTTGCGCTCTATTGTCAACAACCTGGCTTATTCGGCGGCCGCCATTCTCATCAGCTTGTCAGTCGGATTTTTGTTATCCGTCGTCTTGAACATGGGGATCAGAGGCTCCAAGCTGCTGGGCTCGCTGTTTTTTATCCCGTCTTTCATGCCGCTAGCCCTGATCGCGATGGTATTCTCCATCATGCTGGAGTTTCGCTTTGGCACGCTGAATCAGCTGCTGCACGGTATAGGTCTCGATTTCCTTGCCCAGCGGTGGTTAAGCGATCCGACGCTCGCTTACATGTCCGTCATCTCCATCTCCGTGTTTCTAATCGGGCTGCCCATGATGTACTATAATGCGGATATGACCACGATTAATACTGGCATACTCGAAGCGGCCGTCATCGATGGGGCGGGACTTGGACGCATGCTGTGGAACGTCATGTTTCCGCTCCTCAAGAACGCCCACAAGACGATAATATTGTCCACGCTGCTTGGCAGCTTTCGAGAATTCGAGAGGGTGTTCTTGCTTACGCAAGGCGGCCCGGCGGGCACAACGGAAAATTCGAGTGTTTATATCTATTCCTTTGCCCGGTCCGCCGGGGCGAATATCGGTTATGTCTGCGCGGCTTCCGTCATCGTGCTCCTAATCGCTTTGGGGATATCCGTCATCCAGCTTATCGCTTATCGTCCTCGGACGGGAAAGGGGGGAGGGCATGAATTTCGCTCTCGCAAACCGCAAGCAGAAGAGAATCATTAGCGTGTTTTTGTATGCTTTCGCTCTTGTTTGGCTGTTTCCGTTTTATACCGCTATCCGCAATTCGCTGAAAGTGAACGGGTTTCGGAATTACGTCGATTTGTTCACCAGTGATTTGAACGGCATTTCGCTTATGGGTACTTTCCGGAACTCGGCGCTTATTGCGATCGGCTCGACGTTTCTGCTGCTGTCAATAGGTGCGCTTGCTGCCTTCGCCTTCTCCAAGCTTCGATTTTTTGCGAAGGAAGCTATTTATGTATCGGTTTTACTATGTCTGGCCGTACCTGGCGTCGTCATTTTGATTCCATTTTATTACATTTTAAAAAACTTGGATCTCTACAATACGCTTTGGGCTGTCATCTTCTCGGAAGCGGTTCTTACGTTGCCGTTCGCCGTCCTGATGTTGCGGAATTACTACGACAATCTGCCGCCCGAGCTGATGGAGTCGGCTTCAATCGACGGGGCTTCTAAGCTGCAGGCCTTCATACACATTTATTTGCCGCTATCCATTCCTGCGTTAATTAATCTCGGAGTGCTTTCGATCATGTGGTCGTTCCAAGATTTTCTACTCCCGCTTATGTTCCTGACGGATAAGTCCATGCTGACCGCTACGGTTGCCGTCAATACGCTAAAGGGCTTATTCGGCTTCTCTCCCGCCGACCTGGGGAAATTCAACGCGGCGCTAGTTGTACTGGGGATGCCGGGTGTCGTCATCTTTACGTTTGCGCGGAAGTTCATAACAAGTGGAATTACTTCTGGAGCAGTAAAAGATTAGGTAAATGCTTGTGTAGCTAACACGTTTAGGAGGATGGAACGATGCGACACGAAGAACAGACGCAGGTCAATTATTACCTTAGTCCGTATGGGGACGACTGCGCTCCGGGAACAGAGAGCGAGCCGTTCGCCACCTTGGATCGGGCAAGAAGGGAACTTAGAATTACTGGAACTGCGGGAGTGTGCTCGGCAACGGTTTGGCTTCGAGAGGGCACGTATTACGTGGGCGAGCCGTTCGTGCTGACGGCGGAGGATTCCGGGACGGAAGAAGCCCCGATTCACTACCGGGCCTACCCAGGCGAGCGTCCCGTCGTTAGCGGAGGCATGCGGATGCACGGGAATTGGGAGCCGTACCGGGATGGCATTTGGGTATGCGAAATCCCGGAGTGGCGAGGCGTCTCGAAGGAGAGCTTGTTCACCGAGCTGTACGTTAATGGCGCGAGGCAGACACGGGCCCGCTATCCGAATACCTTAAATGGCGAACCTGCTTATTTGCGTCCTCTTCGTGAACCGGCTACGTGGCCTCATGCTGAATTCGCCTTCGATCCCGTCACATTTACCGGCAAGGAATGGGCGCATCCGGAAGATGCGGTCGTGCACATCTTCGGTAAAAATAGATGGGGCAACCTGCAATGGCGCGTGAAAAAAGTCGACCGAGAAGCGGGCTTCATCCGTCTCGGCGACGGCGGTTATCAGATTAATGACATTATACAAGGGGCCGATGCCACCGGCATTGACCAGCGTTCCGATTATTACATCGAGAACGTGTTCGAGGAGCTAGATGCGCCGGGCGAATGGTATGCCGACCGGGAATGCGGCCTTCTCTATTGTTATCCGCCTGATGGCATCGATCTCCGTGCTGCCATCGTGGAAGTGCCGGTCTTGGATGGCATCGTCTTATGCAGTGGAACGCAGTGGAATCCCGTTCAGCATGTAGCGTTTATCGGACTAACCTTTAGGCATACGGCGCCGACTTACCTTCAAGCTTACGAGGCGCCATCGCTTGGAGATTGGACTATCCACCGGGGAGGAGCCGTCTTTCTGGAAGGGGCGAAGCATTGCGAGATCGCGTATTGCCGCTTCGACGCCGTTGGGGGAAATGCCGTGTTCATGAGCCTGTACAATTGGGGGAACCGGGTACATGGCTGCTGGATGCATGACATCGGAGAAAGCGGCATTTGTCTGGTCGGCTCCAAGCAGCTCACGCTCGGTAGCCAGCATGCTTACCCTGCCGAAATTACGGTTAGCAACAACAAAATCCACGATATCGGCGTATACGGGAAGCAGACGGCCGGTGTGTTCATCTCGGTCAGCAGTGACAATGTCATCAGCCATAACGAAATATTCCGGCTGCCACGAGCTGCTATCTGCATAAACGACGGCACTTGGGGCGGGCACGTCATTGAGTTTAACGATATCTACGACACGGTTAGAGAGACCGGGGATCACGGCCCCTTCAATTCATGGGGACGAGACCGATTCTGGTGCTTGTCCCAATCCCATGGACCTGCGTCGCATGGCGTCGGAGATGTCTGTCTGGATGCCCGGAAGCCGGTCGTCATTCGTAACAATCGGTTCCGCGACCGCAAAGGATGGGGTATCGATCTGGATGACGGCTCCTCCAATTACGTCGTGCGGGAAAACTTGTGCATCGGCGTATCGATTAAGCTGCGGGAAGGCGATCACCGAACGGTTGAAAACAATATTTTCGTGAACGGGGCTAATCCTCCCGGCATCCATATTGGATACGAGGGGAACAGCGACCGGTTCATCCGGAACATCGTCGTCGCGAACAGCGAATGGGATAACCCCGAGGTCGACATCGATTTCCAGAAAGGCGCGTCCAAAGGCGTATTGTATGAGTTCATCGGCCCTCCCGTTCATGGCGCATGGGTGCGGGAGCTGGATGGCAATGTGTTCTACAACGATGTGGGACGGTTTCTTGCTACCGTTCATTACCGTCCACTAGGGAGCCGGACCGAGACGTACGAATGGTCCGATTGGCAGGCGATGGGTTGGGACGCCCATTCCGTATTCGGCGCCCCATTGTTCATCGATCCCGAGGGAGGCGATTATCGCGTTAGACCGGAATCCCCAGCGCTGGCGCTTGGATTCCGCAACTTCACGATGGATCGATTCGGCTTGGAAGATGATTTCCCTGACTTCAGTTGACTTCGGAGAGGAAGACGCGGACATCTGATCCGTTTTTATAAGTCAAGCACCTGGTAGGCCTGCTCCTTGTTTATGAAGGGCGGATTACTGTAGATAAGCTGTTTCTTCAAAATGCTGTGCTATGACCCAATACTGACATTATCATAGCGTATTCATGAGAAGTTTATTGAGAACAGCGATCAGAGTGATGCAGCTGGCCTTTTCTCGGACGGCCACCCCACGATTTCACGCGTGCACAGATCCATTACGCCAGCCAAGTACAAACGACCTCCCCGAAAAGGATTGTATGTAATGTCGGTGGTTTGCACACAATGGAGCGAAGCTTCATTTGCCGCATATACACGCTCAGGGTGCGTTCAGTAATGGAATAGCCTTCTTGAAGCACAACGCTCATTTCTTTCAACTGTGGCTCGATTTCTCGTACTCGTTCTACGCTGGCTGCCGGTTCATTCTTCAGTTCCCAATATTGGCTCATCCATTGATGTAGCGTACTTTTTTTTGGGGATGTTGAGTCCTTCCACCAAATCGCATATCGTCTTTGTTTGTTTTTGAATAAATCTGCACGTCTGTTCTTAAATGCTTCATTATACCGCTGTCGATATTCTCCCATATGAACACACCTCCGTGGTCTCATCATCTGCAAGTCTGTTAACTGGTGTCCACTTTTATTCTAGCTCAGGATGTCCGCTGGAGGAGGTGAAGAGGCCATATTTTTTGAAATAACGGAACCCATATTCTAACAGCACGAAGGCCAATCATTGAGACGTTCTCACCATAAACTCTGCTTAATGCTATTAAACGGAAGCGCTTTCAAATATGTTGGAAGCAGGTGCGACCGTTATGCCATAAAGGATTAGCATCTATCATGAGTGAAAATAAGAGGGAGGAAAATGAAAAATGAGAGCAAAAAAGTGGTTGGCGATGGTATTGGTGTTAGTTTTGGTACTTCCGTTCCTGCCCGCGGCGAATGTGTCAGCACAAGCCCAGCAAGGCGGAACGATTGTGCTTAACCCGGCAAGAATGATCGATAATTTGGAGATGCTGCCGGCGGCGGCGGCGGAACGGGACGATGCTATCACCATATTTAACGCAGGGGTGCCGAAATATTTTTGGATAAACAATTTTGGTGCAAGAAGCAGCGACGATTTGAAATGGACTGTGCGTTCGGATTTGAGCGAAACAACCGATTATTTTGTTTGGCTGCATTTAAAAGCATCGGCAGGTACGCAGTTCAAACTGACCGTTACGCAACATCAATCCTCTACTGAATCGAATTTCACTAAATTGCACAACGGCTGGGAAGTAGCGGAAGTCGGCGTACTGCAAATCCCGCCAGGGGAAAGCACGATTACGCTTACGAAGGTGACAAGCGCTAATCAGAATATTTCCATTAAGGGGCTCGATATGATCCGCCTTTCCGACAAGGCGGCATACTTGGACAGGGCAGCCTCTTATAAAACCGATGGAAGCGAGCAACGG
This sequence comes from Paenibacillus etheri, assembly GCF_001012825.1. GTDB lineage: Bacteria > Bacillota > Bacilli > Paenibacillales > Paenibacillaceae > Paenibacillus_AQ > Paenibacillus_AQ etheri. Next base: position 19,494 of record NZ_LCZJ02000029.1, on the reverse strand, counting down.
GCCAAATTCGGCAATTCCGGCTACGGTTTGTTTTTCCAGTACGGCACATGGGGGTATCCGCAATTCGGATCGAAAAAGAACGCGGAAGATTCCACGAATGATTTTGATGTCGAAGCGTTTGTAGACATGTTGGAAGATACGGGCGCAAGTTTCGTCATCTGGTCGATCACTTGGTGGCAATACAGAATGCAAATGCCTGTGCAGGCGGTTGACGACATCATGGGCGATTCTTCGCTGACGACGGAACGCAATTTGGTGGGTGAAATCGCCGCAGCCACCAAGGCCAGAGGCATCGACTTTTACTTGTATTACCACCAAGGCATTCAGCAGGAGCCGAATTGGAAGGCGAAACAAAATTGGCCAAACGATTTTACAAAATACGGAGTCGGGGATCGCAGTACATTTATTAATAACTGGGAAAAAGTCGTTAAGGAAATAGGCACAACTCTGGGAACGAATTTGGACGGCTGGTTTTTCGACGATGGCTGCGTCTATTATCCTGCGCCGTTTGAGAGAATGGCCATCGCGACAAAGGCGGGCAACCCGAATCGGATTGTATCTTATAATTCCTGGGAAGGGACGAAGATCACCGATTTCCAAGATATGATCTTTGGCGAAGGCACTTGGGGAGACATTACGGAGCCTACGACGGACGGTATATTCCAGGGGGGCAGAGAAGCAGGCCTGCAGCAAGTGGGGATGCCGATGCTGAATAACGATAACTGGGGCATAACAAGTCAGAACGAAACGATTGATCTGACGGTTAATACGAATACGTTGATTGCCAAAGTGAAAAGCGCGTCAGAGAGAAAGGTGCCCGTTGCCCTTAACATCAAAATGTGGGAGGGCGGCACGATCGGTGATTCCACCATTCAAGCTCTCTTTGCGTTGAAGAAAGCGATCCATCAAGCAGAGTACGAGCCGGAAGTGTTGGTGAACGATAACGACACCCGGATCAAGTACTCGGAGGATACCGGCTGGACCTATGGCCCGGACATCTACAGCGGTTACTATAACAATGATACCCATTATTCCAAGAATACGGCGGCATCACCATCCGTCGAATTTGAGTTTACGGGTACCGGCATTGGTGTTATCGGCAAAAAAGCGCCATGGTCGGTGAATATGGACGTCTATATGGATGGAGATATCGTGACGGGCACAATTACGGGCAGCGGAGCCTTTAACGGTACACCTGAACAAAACCAATTCGAAGCTTACAAAAAGACGGATCTGTCATACGGGACCCATCAAATCAAAGTGGTGTATAAGTCCGGAGCCCAAGAGGCGCAATTGGATGCATTTAAGGTTTATAACAATAGCGGTGAGCCGCCTGAAGACATATATTCGGTAAAAAAAGTGCTGATTTCTAGCGAAAGCGATGACATAGGATTATCATCGTCTATGCAGATGATAGCTTCCGTCATTCCGCAATACGCAAGCGACAAATCGGTCGAATGGTCTGTCACAACCGTTGACGGCAGCGCCACAACTCTCGCCGCGATCGACATTAATGGTTTGTTGACATCCAATCAGACTGCAGGAATGGTTAAGGTTGTCGCCAGAGCCAAATCAAATGCGGCTATCGTTGCGGAGAGGCTCATAACGATCAAAGTGCTGCCGAAAGTGACAACGGTCTACGGAAACGACCCGGCTATCGTGAAGACTGGCACGTGGACGACTAGAGATTCCAATAAATCGATCGATTCAACAGTGGCGGGAGCAACGGCTAGTCACAGCTTTACAGGCAATTTCATCGAATGGTATAGCGTTATCGGCGACGATCACGGCATTGCCGATGTCTATATCGACGGCCAATACGTGACGAACGTAGATCTGTATTCGACGAGCCGAGAAACAGGAGCTTTGTTGTTCCGTTCGGAAGATTTGGGAGGCGGTCAGCACACGATCAAAATTGAGGTGCAGGACAGCAAAAACCAAGCGTCGTCTAATCGCTATGTAGAGGTGTATTCTTTCCGAATTGAAGAGTCTGTTAATAGTGCATCTACGGACAAAAGGGAGATTAAGGATTTAATCGATTATGTTGAAGAACAGAAATTAACGCTGGAATATCCCTATCTCGTACCAGTGGTCAAGGAAGCTATCGAAAAAGCGCTGGAAGAAGCATATGTAATCTATATGAAGGATGATGCATCCGAAGTAGAAATCACGGCTGCCTATGAAAACCTTCTTGGGAAAGTGCATTTATTGAGTTTTACAGGCAACAAGACGGAATTGAACCACTTGTATAACTTATATGAGGACTTCGCGCAAGGCGATATGCCCGACGAAGTATGGGGAGTATTTCAGGAGGCATTGGCGGTGGCGAAGGAAACGTTAGCTGAAGTGAATGTATTACAGGCTGAAATCGATATGGCAAAAATCGAACTACAAAGTGTAATCGATCGTTTGGGCACGACATTGCCAACCACCTATACCGTAACATTCAACAGCAATGGTGGCAGCGATGTTTCTACCCTGACAAATGTTACTAGCGGCAGCGCGATCACGACACCCATTCCTGCCAGAACAGGATATGTCTTTAACGGTTGGTATAAAGAATCGACATTTAAAAACGCATGGAATCTTTCAACGGACAAAGTAACGGGAAACATTACTCTGTATGCGAGATGGGTAGAGAATACACCGACAGGACCAACAGACCCAACACAACCCACACAACCCACACAACCCACACAACCCACACAGCCGACACAGCCAACACCATCAACACCAGAAATATCGAAAGGCGGAATTGTTGTTGAAAATCTAAAACCGAACAAAGCCGGAAATGTAATTCTAGAGATCGGTGAGCGGGATATGGATGCGGCTATAAAAGCTGCTGAGGTCAAAAAAGATGGAAGTAAGCGAATAACTGTAAGTCTTAATAGCAAGGAAGATATACAACAATATACGATAACCATACCTTTAGATTCGGCAGCAAAGGAAAAGGCTGATATTGTGCTGGAAACAGCAATTGGCAGCGTTACATTACTGAATCATGTCGTAAAAGAGCTGGCAACTGATAGAAACAGCAAGATCGATTTGATCATAAGTATTGCTGATAAAAATCTTTGGATTAAGGAGATACAGCGACTTGTAGGAGATAGACCGATTGTAGATGTGAAACTTTTGCAAAATCATAAAAAAACAAATGCAACCGCAAAAGTGTCTATAAATTATGATCCAAATGAACAGGAATGGGCTGATTCTGAACATATTGTAGTTTATGAAGTAGCGAATGACGGTTCAATTGTGATAAAAGCGAATGGCAAATATGATGCAGCAACCGGAACAGTTACAGTATCAGGACAAGCAAATGGAACCTATGCGGTAGGTTTTGTTAAGAAGACATTTGACGATACATTAAACGTTAAATGGGCTGAAAAACAGATATCGGTACTTGCATCCAAAGGCATAATAAATGGAACAAGTGAAACTAGCTATTCACCTGAAAAGAGTATAACAAGAGGGGGTTTCTTGAAGCTGTTAGTAGATATCTTGGAGCTTAGCGCTGATGCCAACAATAACTTTCATGATGTGGCAGAGGATGCCTACTATTTTAGGCAGATTGCAATAGCCAAGGCATTGGGCTTGGCAACCGGTGCAGGAAACAATCATTTTTATCCGGAATCCGAGATTAGCAGACAGGATATGATCGTACTGATAGATAGAGCGTTGAAGATTGCAGGGAAAGCGCCTAGCCAAGGGGATAAGTCTGACTTGGATTCATTTGCCGATGTGGAGAAAATTTCTGGTTATGCATTAGAGAGCATAGCGTCATTGGTAAGAGAAGGAATTATATCGGGCACCGGCAGTGGAATTGATCCGAAAGGAACGACAACCAGAGCGCAGGCAGCTGTAGTGCTTTATAACTTGTATAAAAGATGACCGCCAACGTCCGGAATACATTTACGGGGAGTGAATGGAGTGAAAATAAAAATGATTAGCACGATACTATCTGGGGTTATTTTGATGGCAGCGATTTTCCCGAGTTTTTCTTCTGTACATGCGATGAATCCAGATAACGGCATCCAGGAGGACTTATTATATCTTTCTGAAGAGCTAATCCTGAATGGAAATGATGCAACGAATGTTGTATCTAGTAGGTTGGACCTACCCAAAACGATTGGAACAACGACGACTGTCGAATGCACATCAAGTTTGCCTGATGTGATTAATGCAGCTGGCTTTGCTATAGGGTCTAATGCATTTACATTTGAACCTGTACAGGCACAAAAAGTACGACTGTTTGTTGCAATGGCTGAAGGAGATATTCCAAGCATTTGCGAATTCGAGGTTTATAATACGAAAGAAGCTCAACCGGTTAAATATACGATTAGCTTTAACTCAAACGGTGGCAGTGCAGTTGATTCGATTACAGCGATACCTAAGAATACGAGCATTACTCTGCAGTCGCCAACCAGAGATGGATATGTTTTTTTAGGCTGGTACACGGACAACAATACTTTTGCTCTTGAATTTACTAACCGAACACGAATAAACGCAAATACAGCTCTTTACGCTAAATGGATTGATACAGCTTCAGTAAGGCATACTGTAATTTTTGAAGTCAATGGAGGTAGTGCGGTCAACCCGATTACGGGAATTTTGCATGGTGAAACAATGCCTATGCTTCCAAGATCAACATTATTGGGCGGTTTTGTATTTGAAGGTTGGTTTTTGGACGACAATACATTTGAATATGAATTTACAACCGAAACAGCTGTTACCGCAAATTCTACCGTATACGCTAAATTTGCTTTGCGAAGTACTCCTGAGGTGAATAAAGCTTTGCTTGATGCCAATATTGAATTTGCCCAAAAACTGAATGTTGATCAATATCTAGAAACAGGAAAAGCAGAGCTCTTAGATGCTCTTGCAAACGCTGAAGAAGTATCCGAAAACCCGAGCGCACTTCAAGAGGAAATTGATTTAGCAAATCATAATCTTAAATACGCGCTTTTTAGAATGAGAATGATACCAAGTAAGGACAAACTAGAAGAGTTAATTAGCAATTAAAGTAATCAATAGCCGGCGATATGGTGGATAGCAGCGGAAACTAAAATGAAATGCAAGCAAACGGGCGGGACATGATCCATTCATGTCCCGCCCGTTTCCGCTGATGCGTTTTTTCCTTTTTACTTCTGCGTATCAGTTAGTTCTCTTGCAGATAAGTCCGAATAACGTACTGTAACCAGCAATATCATTCGTACAAAGATGACCCTAAAGATACGAACCAAATGGCGCAAGTATTTGCCGCTTACCCTCATGACCCTACCGGTTTATTGTATTTTTGCTCGTTAACAATGGATACTCGTGGCGACGACCACGTACCACTTATTCAGCAAGTTATGAATCGTGGTCTGCATGTCGGCGGCATGATGTAATACAGCAAAAAAACCTTGCTGTAACAAGGGTTTAGCTGTAAGGGAAGTCGATTTCCCTACATTTTCCCACATAAGGTAAAATGATTAGAAGCTTCTCATAAGTTCATTGAACTTGTGGGAAGCTTCTATTTTATGCGCAATGGGTGGTGCGTCATTGTGGTACAAAAAATACGATTGATCAATATAGTCTAAATGAGTATTATGAGTAGGTATGTTCTTATAAAAATAGAGATAAGTAGGATGGAGAGCACCATGAAAACATCACGACAGAACGCATTGATTTTCTCGTTTACTTTTATGGCGTTTATTCTCGGTACGACGGAGTATATTATTGTTGGTTTACTCTCGGAAATATCCTCGAGCCTCGGAGTAACGCTAGCGACAGCCGGGGGGCTGGTATCTGGTTTCGCGATCGCTTATGCCATTGGCACACCCATTATGATGTCCTTGTTCAGCCGTATTCCGAAACGGATTACGATTCTTGTGTCGCTTGTATTGATTCTGCTACTGAATTTGTGGAGTGCTATAACTGGAACCTACAGTATGCTGCTAGTGACTAGAATAGTTACTGCCGTACTATGTGGTTTTGTTCTTTCTGTAGCCATTACGGTAGCGAATGAAGCGGTGGACCCGGAGAAAAGAGGCAAAGCGATTGCTACTATTTTGAGCGGCTTCGCTGTTGCAAATGTATTTGGTGTACCGATCGGCACTTTTGTAGGGCAGTATTTCAACTGGCCTGCAGCATTTATTCTAAATGGGGTATTATGTGGAATTGCCATAGCACTAAATTATGCCTATATTCCACGAAAACTACCGAAGCCTGTTCCTAGCTCACTTAAGGATCAGATCGAACTGCTCACAAATGGACGCATTATTCTTGCATTTCTCATTCCAGTTACGGCAGTGGGAGCGGTGTTTGTGATGTACACGTACATTACACCATTCCTGGAGCAAGTGATGAATATTCCTAAGAGCTCGGTTAGTGGTGTGCTGTTTGTATACGGGATTGCCACGATTGTCAGCAACTGGATTGGAGGCAAGGTTGCGACCGGAAATGCGGTAAGCAAGCTTAGATTCGTATTTCTTATCCAAGCTGTGGTCTATATCGTCTTTAGTATGACCGCATCGATCTCGGTTCTAGGAATGATCGTACTAATGATGCTAGCCGTAATGTCGAGTATTGTGAGCGCACCGGCCCAGCTCTATTTGATAGATTTGGCCAAGCAGTATTCACCAAGATCGAAGGATCTTGCTGCATCGTTGAATCCAGTAGCGTCTAACCTGGGAATCGCAGGCGGATCTGCGATTGGTGGAGTGGTTGCCGGGCATGGAGGATTAATCTCCCTTCCTATTGCTGCTTCTATCCTGGCGATATCGGCATGTGTGATTGCGTTGATATGCTTTAAGTTAGATCAGCAAAGTCAAGAAGCAGTTATCGCTCAGCAACATAACTTAACCTGAGGAGAAGTCATAGAGGTCGCCGGAAATGATCCGGTGGCCTTTTCGTATATCAAAAATCAATCTAGTAAAATAACACAAAAAAAATCCGTCGGAAGGAGAAATCTCACAAACGGATCTAGAGTTATTATATGCAAATCCAACCAAGACCGGGGATTTCTTTCCAAGTGCAGTTACCAGGGCCGCTACCAGAACCACTCCCCGGACCACTACCAGTTCCCCCGCCAGATCCACTACCAGGAGTAGCTGGCATTGAGGGGAATGGCCCTTCAGCCATGGATATCATTTTTACGTCAATGACAGCACTTTTGCCATCTGCAAATAGCACACTAATTGAATCGGCATTAACTGTATTGACATAGGCTACAACCTTTTGACCACTACTTAAGGTGAAAATTCCCCATTTTCCGAGGAAAGGTTGAATATCAGTGATGGTTAGATATGCAAATATTGGGCCACCACTAGAATGCGTCTGCATTCCTGGCTGTTGCTGTTGGGTGCCGCTTCCAGGATATATGGGCATTGGTCCGAGTGATTGGGTACCACCTGGAATCATTGGTTGGAATGGGGGGAAACTACGACATGGGCTCACATAATGCGGATTTCTGAAATAAAAATATCCCACTTATTAACCTCCTTAGATATCTCAAATTAATTAACAGATATCTAAAGTCTATGCTCCTGCCCATCTATTGGTGTATAGGCGTTAGAAAACACTCACTAATCTCTAGTTTGAAAGAACGTGATGAGAAGTTTTTCTTTCTCAAGTCTTAAGTTTTTAGAGTGTTCTGGTAAATACGGAGCGCCGCATCAGATGGAATATGATTCAATGAATATTTGACATTTTCTTTTCCTGAAGCAATCATAATCTTGATTGATGCCAATTGCTTTCGTTCTTGTAACGTGGTTTGACGTATAGATACCCATTGAATTCTTCCTCGTTTAATAATGACGGTTTTACGAGATAGGATCCCGTATTGAACAGTTAAATAATGGTCACCTTGGTTCCAACTCATCTTTCGGTATTCCATCCAGCCAAGGGATAAGAGAGCAACAGGTACAATCGATGCAAAATAGCGATAGTGAGTCGGTACGAACAAAATAATCGGAACTGTTATAAGCAGCCCAACTATAAATGGGAGAACGATGTAATGAAATGTAGCTCCTTTTGTGAGTGGATGAAGGTCTCGGCTTTGCTCATAGCCAGTAAAGGACTCGAGTATTGATGATGCCTTAGCTTTTTTAATAAGAGGTAAAATAGAAATGGTTTTTTCATGCTGTTCATCTTTGCTATTACGTATGACAACCGCCTGAATAGATACATACCCCAATAAGCGATGCAATGGTCGCTCAATGATTTGTATGGCCTGTATACGATCGGGGGAAATCGTTCGATGTTTCTTTTCAAACAGTCCTTGTTCAATTTCAAGCTCACCCTTACTATTCTTCTTCATGTAAAAATGATAATCGCTCCCAAAAGTAAGCAGCAATGAAAGCACAAACGATATAAGAAGTATTAGAACGATTGTTGTGATAATCCAATTCGTCCCAAACCAGCTAGACAAGTAAGTAAATAACGTATTATGGTCGACTTCTCTCATCATATCCCAATACTTAAGTAGTCCGAGAGATAGTATCGTTAAGATGATGCCGAATTTAGGCGATAGAAAACTATGCAAGATTAAATCATTTTTAGATAATTGAATAATAGATTCATGGTTTGAATCTTTCGAATCAATCTCTAAATGCATCTGTAAAGTTGCACGAATATGCTGTTCTTCTTCACTTGAGATGCAGCTCATCGTGATACTGGCCTCATCTGCTCCCGCAAGTTCGAGGGTCAATGATCGCGTTGATAATAAATGGTCATATATGCGAATTGTAGAGTCAATGGATTGGATACGATCAGGTGTAACCCATCTTTTCTTAATAACGAATAAGCCAGATCGGATATATATCACCTTATCACCGATCTCATACGTAAATGCTCTCCATTTAAGAAATGCGATCACTAGGAACATCATTAGCAAGAACCCACATGCAACTACGCCGATTACTACTGTTGGAATTTGGTCACTCATTTGTTCATGAACAAACAAAACCAGTAATGGGAATATCCAAATGAATGATACAGATTCCTTAGCTGCCGTAACGATAAAGTAAAGTATGGAGGCAGGATGGAGATGTTTGTTCTTATTGTTTTTAGACTTGCTCATCATCTAACCTCGCATTTATTTCAATTTCTCTGCGGATAGAGTTGGCAGATTCTTCATTCAATCCTGGAATATCATGACTACCTACGGCCGTAGCAAATGTCACGGTATATAAACCATATTTTTTAAGAATAGGTCCTTGTTTTGCACCAACATGCTGTACTTTTCCCATGGGGATTAGAATTTTTTTCTTAAATAGGATGCCTTTTTGAATTTGAATACTTGTTTCATTCACCTTGTAGCGCCATATACGATATTTCCACATGGGTATCCAGTACAATTCGAAAGGAATCGAAACGATCATAATACCTGTGATAAGCATGACGATCCATTTAGGCCATTGGAAGGCAAAAGTACAGTAGATTAATGCAAGGACAATAGCGGCATATACACATGCGGAGATGATTCCTTCCAGCTTTCTAGCAGCTATAACTTTCTCGTCTAACCGTAAAAAATCAGTATTATTCACAAGCTCACTCCTTATGTCTTAAACATTCTTCCTTGTTGCAAAATCAAACGTATCCGCAATTTCCGTTATGGTTTTCTCCATGTCTGATATGTCATCCTTTGCAATCCGAGGCCCCATTGAATCGATTACACTTCGTAGCGTTTTAGCCATAATGATAGGAGTGAATGCTCTAAAGCTTCCCTCACCCTCTTGCCCCCACTTAAATATTTCTACGAGCGGTTCGTAGATGGTTCCATTGTCATCCTTAAAAAGCAACTCACCGTTTTCAGTTCGGGCATTAGAGACAACTTCAATAATTGCCAGCACATATTTTCTGTTTTCGAACATGAATCTTAAGTTTGATTCGATATAGCCACGTAGCACCATAGGTGCATTATCTACTAAACCTTCCATCGACTTCTCCATGAAAAGAGCTCCACGTTCGTAGCAATATTCCACTACTGCTTTCATCAGTTCTTCTTTATTGGGAAAGTGATACGTCATCACTCCTTTACTAATTTCACCTCTCTTAGCAATGTTCCCAATAGAAGCATTCACATAGCCTTCTTCAACGAGTAATTCCACAGCATCTTCAATAATTTGTGTTCGACGATTTGTTTTTTGTTTATCCATGATTTCATATTAGTACGATCGTACTAATTGTGTCAAATGAAAAGAATTGACTATATTCATAAATATGTTATAATTCAAACATATGTTATTAATATAACAATCTATATTGGTAATATAACATGTGAAATATCCTGGAGTTATTAGAAGGAGGAGTGTGATTCAGAACAAGTAATTGTTCCTGTAAGTTATTGGGGAAAAACCTGATTTGTAGCGGGAAACAGAGGGATTGTAACTTATACCGATACATATTAGGAGCACTAATTAGTTGCAGTTGCACGCACCCAGAGATCGGTTATTCATCTACATCAATGGCTATGGAGGAACTAGTTCTTTGTAGTGCAACAACAATTGTTAGAATAGTAACATTTTAAATGTTTCATAATTAAATATAAAGGGAGAAGTGAATAGAATGGATGTTAAGGATATATTAGCAAAAGTAGATCATACCCTGCTAGATGTTACTGCTACATGGGATGATATAAAGAATTTATGTGATGATGCGATGAAATACCAAACGGCCAGTGTTTGCATCCCAAGTGCTTATGTTAGAGAAGCTGCAAATTATGTAGAAGGCAAAATAGCAATATGTACAGTTATCGGATTTCCGAATGGTTATAGTACACAAGCCGTTAAAGTATTTGAAGCAACGGATGCAATTACAAATGGAGCATCAGAAATTGATATGGTGATCAATGTGGGCTTCTTAAAAAGCGGACGTTATGAGGAAGTTTGCGACGAAATACATGCCATTAAAAATGCATGTGGAAGTAGAGTATTAAAGGTAATTGTTGAAACCTGTTTGCTTACACAAGAGGAAAAAGTGAAAGTATGTGAGCTTGTTACAAAAGCTGGAGCTGATTATATCAAAACATCCACTGGATTCTCAAAAGCTGGAGCAACCAAAGAGGATGTCAGCCTGTTTGCACAGAACATAGGTGAGAATGTGAAGATTAAAGCAGCTGGAGGTATTCGCTCTTTGGATGATGCTAAAGCATTTATTGATTTGGGCGCAGACCGGTTAGGAACTAGTGCCATCGTTAAAATTGTAAAAGGGCAGGAAGTATTGGGGTATTAGATATGGTATAATTCTGATAATTATACTTTATTATTAGTAGTTAGGATGAACCGGCATGGATAAGCAAGAGAGAGTAAATACAATTGTATCAATCCTAAAAAATAAAAGTGGCGCATCCATCAAAGAACTTTCACATCAACTTGATGTCACAGAAATGACTGTTCGCCGAGATATTAAATATCTAAAAGAAAATAAAATCGTTCAAGTTGTTTCAGGTGCGGTTATTTATAATGGTTCTGACCCTAATGAGAATAAACAAGATGAATATGATTTGACAACTCAAAAAAATAATCGAGCATCAGAAAAATATAATATAGGTAAGTTAGCAGCTTCACTAATCGAGCCTAACGATATTATTTTTATTGATATTGGTACAACAACAGCTCAAATCATCGAACATATTCCGTCAAATCATTCTGTGGAAATTGTTTGCTGTACTATGAACGCATTAATTGAGATTCATAAAAAAGGATTTAAGGATTTTATTCTTATTGGTGGTCATTACCGTCCAGAACTTCAAATGTTTGAAAGCAGAGAAGGGTTGGATTTAATAAGTAGAACACGAACAACAAAAGCATTTATTTCTGCTGCTGGAGTTAATGCTAAATTAGGCATTACTTGCACGAACAGTTGTGAAGTGGACACAAAGAATGCGGCAATTAATTGTGCCCTTGAGAGAATTTTAGTGATTGATTCCTCTAAGTTTGATATGGTTAAATCCACTTACTTTGCTTCGTTAAATGATTTTGATGCGATTGTAACCGATAAAGGTTTATCAGAAGAGTGGATTGAGAAAATCAAACAATTAAATATTTCTCTTTATCTAGCTTAGAAATACAGCGCGTGCCGATACTCAATCGGTGCGCGCTGTTCCATGAGGGGATATATATTTTTTGTTTGGGTTTTAGGATTTTTTCTCGGAATTATTAAACATTTCTCCGCTCGTCATTGAACCCGATTTCTTGGCTAGAAGTCGGTAATCGCGTGGAGTTAGGTCACAGCTACGGCGGAAGCTTTGTGAAAAATAGCTTTGAGAAGAAAAACCAGTGGATTCGGCAATTTGAGAAATAGAAAGATCCGTGGTTTCTAATAACTCCTTGCTCGCACGAAGCCTGACCTCAATTAAATAATTGATGGGTGACATGCCATAATATTTAGCGAAGGTATGCACCAGATAATACTTACTAAAATGTGCTTTTTCTGCCAGATAGTCAAGCGAAATCTCCTCTGAATAGTTCGAATCAATATAACGTTTGATCCGGCTACATACCTTGTTGACCCTTTGAGTAGCCACGACTAAAATTGGATGACCTGAGTTTCGCATTAATATAGTGACTACGACCTCTAGTAAGTTTTGACAAATATCCTCATAGTTATCCTCTTTATTTTCTGTTTCCCGAAGCATGGCGTTGAAATAGAAGAATAGTTCATCCCTCTGATTTCGATAATTGATGATCTCATGATTACGGCTACCACTTTGGTCCCCAAAGTCAAAGCTCATCCCCTCAACCCCAAGCACGACATACTCTAGAGGATCACTACTAACGGATAACTCGGTATGCTCCACATTCGGGTTCACGATGACCAGATCATCCTGTTTCACCGGATAGATTTCATTCTCTACAATGAAATTCCCCCGCCCGCTTCGGACATAAAACAGCTCCGCAAAATTATGAGAATGACGCATGCTGGACCAATCACCTTCATAAATAGAGGAACTGACATAGATTAACTTAGCGGGAATTTCTCCACGTCCTTTACCAGGTAGCCAATAGCGTACATTTCCCAATTGAGGTCAGTCCTTTACGATGATATAACTTTACTCTACCATAATTACTAGATTACATAACAATAAATTGGGTGAGTTTATAATTTATATTTATTTTTTATAATAGCAAGATATATAAAATGAACGACAACATGTTTGTTGAAAGAAACTTGAACGATCGGATAAGATAAATGAGTAAGAAAGCTCTTACGTATGCGGCTTACAGTACCAATAAAAGATAAATATGGAGGGTTATTATGAGAAAAGTTCTTAGCCTTGCACTTACAGCTGCACTGTCTCTAAGTCTTGCGGCCTGTGGTGGTAATACTGAAAGTAATTCTAGTTCCACATCTACAGATGCCACCAACACATCGAAGAACTCTAATTCGACTGCCGAAACTCGTACTCTTAAGCTAGCCGCTTTAGAAACCGCTTACGGATCTGATGTATGGAAAGAGGTAATTTCTGGATTCGAAAAAGCTAACCCTGGTGTGAAAGTTGAAACAACGATCGACAAAAGCCTTGAAGATGTTATCGGACCTGGTATGAAATCGGGAGATTTTCCTGACGTCATCCATCTTGCCGTAGGTCAGCCTAAAGGTTTGACAGAAACCTTCATTAAAGACAATAACCTCTCTGATCTTACAGACGTGCTTTCAATGACTGTTCCTGGTGAGAGTGTTACCGTAAAGGAGAAGCTTATTCCTGGGTTTACGGATACAACCATTACGAACCCTTATGGTGATGGAAAGACCTTTCTGATGCCAATGTTCTATAGCCCAACGGGTCTATTCTACAATGCTGGCTTACTTGAGGAAAAAGGCTGGAGCGTCCCTACCACTTGGGATGAAATGTGGGCACTAGGTGACAAAGCTAAGGCTGATGGAATTGCATTGTTCTCCTATCCAACGACCGGATACTTTGATTCTTTCTTCTATGCTTTACTTAATGAAGTTGGTGGTCCTGAATTCTTCACGAAAGCGATGAATTACACTGAAGGCATATGGCAATCACCAGAAGCAACACAAGCATTCGACATTATTAATAAGTTAGCAACCTATACCGAAAAGACAGTTCCGGCGAATGGAAATAAGGATAACTTTACTAAGAATCAACAGCTTATTCTTGATAACAAAGCTATCTTTATGCCAAACGGTACTTGGGTTGTTGGTGAAATGGGTAAAGCCCCTCGTGCAGAAGGATTTAAATGGGGATTCACTGCTCTACCAGCTGTAAAAACTGGTGGTGACAGATTCTCCTACACCTTCTTTGAACAAATCTGGGTTCCTGCCAAGGCTAAAAATGCAGATCTAGCAAAACAATTTATTACGTATCTTTACTCAGATGAAGCAGCAGGCATTTTTGCAAAAGTAGGTGCAGTTCAACCTATTAAAGGCATGGCTAGCAAACTAGAAGGTGACAATAAACTCTTCTATAGCATCTATGACGGTGGTGCAAAGGCAGCTATGGGTGCATTTGCTACAACAGAACCGGTTGAAGGGGTAAGTATTTCTGATACCGTATTTGGTACCGTGGATTCCCTCGTGACTAAGGCAAAGACACAAGCACAGTGGGTTGAAGCGATTACGAAAGCAAGCGATCAATTACGTGGAGCATTAAAATAATCTAAGGCAACGCAAGATACCAATTCAAGCTGTGAACAATGGTGGCATGCGCAAAGCGGCCACCATTGTTTTTACCTTAAGAAGGAGATGGACTAATGGAAATCAAGAAAGGACAAGGGCGTTTTATTTTCTTCTGTCTTGCTCCCGCCGTAATCCTATTCATTGTTTTTCTAATCATACCTACAATTAACGTATTCCGTATGTCCACATACAAGTGGGGTGGATACACAGATGACAAAACCTTTGTAGGGCTGCAAAATTTCGAGAAGCTTTTTCATAGTGATAAATTTTATCAAGCATTTCAGAACAGTCTTCTACTTATTATTTTAGTTACGATTATTACCTTTGCTTTTGCACTAGTGTTCGCGTCTGTGCTTTCTCGTGAGAATTTGAAAGGACAAAATTTGTTACGAGTGATCTTCTACATCCCGAACATCTTATCTGTTGTCGTTATCAGTGCGATTTTCTCTGCAATTTATGATCCGAATAGTGGACTCTTAAATGCAATCTTGAATTTATTCCGTGGTGCAGCATCGGACCCAACACTTTGGTTGGGTGATCAGAAAATCGTTATTTTCTCACTCGCAGGTGCTATGATCTGGCAGGCTATCGGTTATTACATGGTTATGTATATGGCGAGTATGGCAAATATCCCGGAAAGCTTATATGAATCCGCTGACCTCGAGGGTGCAGGCAGGATGCATCAGTTTTTCACTATTACGATTCCGTTAATCTGGACGAATATTCGTACCACACTTACCTTTTTTGTCATAAGCACGATAAATATGAGTTTCCTGTTCGTTGTGGCGATGACTGGAGGCGGTCCTGACGGTTCCACTGAGGTGTTCTTGAGCTATATGTACAAAGAGGCTTATACCAACTCCTCGTATGGTTACGGCATGGCAATCGGTGTCATCGTGTTCCTGTTCTCGTTCGCACTAGCTGCTATCTTGAACGCAGTCACGAGCCGTGAACATTTGGAATATTAAGGAGGGGACAACTTGAATAATAATAAACTCATACATCATGGGGCCAGAGATAAGTTCTATAAGGCCTTCATCTATGTTGTGCTGATCCTACTAGCCATTATCATTATCGTTCCTGTGGCTTGGGCGTTCATGGCCTCCATCAAACAGGATGTAGAATTCTATGCTAACCCTTGGGCTCTTCCAAAAGGGGTTTATCTGCAGAACTTTGCGGATGCTTGGCAGAAAGCAAAGATGGGCAGTTACATGTTCAACTCTGTAATCGTAACTGTGATTGCGATTGCTCTTCTACTGGTCATTGCATTACCAGCAGCTTATGTGCTTGCTAGGTATAAATTCAAGGGAAGTGTCATCTTGAATTTGATGTTTATGGCAGGATTATTTATCAATGTGAACTATATTGTTGTTCCAATCTTTCTGATGCTCAATAACGGTGACAAGGTTGCTCGCGATTTATTTGGACAGCCGATTCTCTTGAATAATTTGTTTATTCTAGCACTTGTCTATGCTGCAATGGCGCTTCCGTTCACTGTTTATCTACTTGCAGGCTACTTTAAATCATTACCTAGGGAATTTGAAGAAGCAGCTTCTGTAGATGGCGCAGGATATTTCCGAACGATGGTACAGATTATTATGCCAATGGCTAAACCTAGCATTGTAACGGTTATCTTGTTTAATTTCCTCTCCTTCTGGAACGAATATATTATTTCGATGACTTTACTAACGAAGCCAGGACTTCGAACATTACCAGTTGGTTTAATGAATCTGATGGCTGCTCAGAAATCAGCCGTTGAATATGGACAAATGTATGCAGGTCTAGTAATAGTCATGCTGCCAACCCTTATTCTTTATATTTTAGTACAAAAGAAGCTTACCCAAGGCATGACCATGGGCGGGCTGAAAGGTTAAGGTGCTACTATGAGTAATCCGTTACGCAATTTGTTGATACTGATTGTCTTCATCTTCGCGCTAGTACTCGTTATTATTGGGCAAAAAAATATTGGTGCACCCGGGCTTGGACTGATGCTGCTAGGGTTTGCACTTCTAATAGGTCTTCTCTGGTTCTATAATCGGAAATTTAAATAAAGGGAGAGTTATTTAAGATGAACAAAGGACGGGTCACAATTCCAACAGATCTGGATGTTATTCCTGAAACCATAGAAGTCATGAAACGTTGGGGCGCGGATGCTGTACGTGATTGCGATGGTACTGATTTCCCAGCAGAATTGCGTGATATCGATGCTAAGGTGTATTCCACTTACTATACGACTCGTAAAGAAAATGGATGGGCAAAAGCAAATCCGGATGAAATCCAGCAGATGTATCTCATGACGCCTTTTTATACTGCTGAAGGCCCTAGTCTAATCATCCCTTTAATGAAGGGATTTTATCCAGATATGCTGAAAGTGAATTCTCGTGACGATATCAAGCGCTGGTGGGAAGTTATCGATCGTACCACAGGAGATATACTATCGACTGAGCAATGGAGCTATAACGAAGAAACGGGCAGTGTTATTATTCATGCAAGTCCCTTCCACGATTACACGGTTAGTTTTCTAGCCTATATTATGTGGGATCCCGTTCATATGTACAATGCGGTCACGAATGGTTGGGAAAATGTTGAGCCCCAGATCACCTTTGATGTTCGCCAACCGAAGTCGCGTGAGTTCACAATGCAACGACTACGTCAATTTATTGATGAACATCCATATGTCAATGTCATTCGATTTACGACCTTCTTCCACCAATTCACACTCGTCTTCGATGAGCTTGCACGTGAGAAATATGTGGATTGGTATGGTTATTCAGCATCCGTTAGTCCTTATATTCTTGAACGATTTGAACAAGAGATGGGCTATCCGTTTAGAGCCGAATACATCATTGATCAGGGCTACTATAATAATAACTACCGCATTCCGACCAAGGAGTTCCAAGACTTTCAGGCATTTCAGCGGCGTGAGGTTGCCGCGCTTGCTAAGGAATTAGTTGATATTACTCACGAATATGGAAAGACAGCCATGATGTTTCTTGGTGATCACTGGATTGGTACCGAGCCATTTATGGAAGAATTCTCATCGATTGGGGTAGATGCTGTCGTCGGTAGTGTAGGTAACGGTTCCACCCTTCGGCTGATTAGTGATATCCCTGGCGTGAATTATACAGAGGGACGGTTTCTACCGTATTTCTTCCCTGATACATTCTATGAGGGTGGAGATCCTGTACGTGAAGCCAAAGTAAACTGGGTCACAGCAAGACGGGCGATCCTTCGTAAGCCGATTGACCGAATTGGTTATGGTGGATATTTGAAGCTGGCACTGGATTTTCCGGATTTCATGAGCTACATCGAGAGTGTGTGTGATGAATTCCGTACTTTGTATGATAATGTACACGGAACAACACCTTACAGTGTCAAAACCGTTGCAGTACTCAACTGCTGGGGTAAAATGCGTGCATGGGGTAATCATATGGTTCATCATGCCCTTTATCAAAAACAAAATTATAGCTATGCAGGGATCATAGAGACGTTATCTGGTGCACCCTTTGAGGTCAAATTCATTAGCTTTGATGATATTAAGAATGACCCCTCTATCCTTAAAGGAATCGATGTCATTTTGAATGTAGGGGATGGCGATACGGCTTATACAGGTGGAGATTGGTGGCTGGATACAGATATTGTAACAGCAGTGAAGCAATTTGTTCATGAGGGCGGAGGATTCATCGGAGTGGGCGAACCCGCAGCTCATCAAGCGAACGGAAGGTACTTCCAGCTTGCAAGTATCCTCGGTGTAGAGCAAGAAAAAGGATTCACTCTAGGTTATGATAAATATAACTGGGAAGAGCAGGATCATTTTATTACTGAAGACTACGGAGTAGATGATAAAGGAAATAAGATTATCGATTTCGGTGAAGGAAAGAAGAATATATTCGCGCTCGAAGGCACCACTGTCCTTCGTCAGGTTGATAAAGAAGTTCAACTGGCAGTGAATGAATTCGGTAGTGGACGGTCTGTCTACATCAGTGGATTGCCTTATAGTTTTGAGAACAGTCGCTTACTTTACCGTGCGATCCTCTGGAGTACTCACAGCGACCACGAGCTAAACCGCTGGTTCAGTGAGAACTATAATGTTGAGGTTCACGCCTATGTTAAGAATGGTAAATACTGCGTCGTGAACAACACTTATGAGCCACAGGAAACTGTCGTTTATCGTGGTGATGGCTCTAGCTTCTCACTCAAGCTGGAAGCGAATGAGATCAAGTGGTACGAAATCTAAAAATCTATCAGCACGACAAAGCTGTCCCAAAGCCATGAAAATGGCTACTTGGGACAGCTTTGTCTTTTAATTAGGATTAACGTGGTCGCTTAGGTGAACGCTTCCGCTTTTATCTCTTTGTATATTCAATAAACCATAGATTAACTATCAAATGAAAGAAGACCACATGCGAAACGGAGGCCACTGAAAAACGTGTACTTTACGAATCTGTAAAATGTGCCTGAATAGATAAAGGCGAATTCTGACTCCAGTTCGAGTAAGAATTCGCCTTTATTTTATATATGTCCTCATGTTTTTTACTTTAATAGCGTCAATATTCTTTTGAGATTTACTGCAAATATAGCCATTGCCCCTTGCATGTGCATGCCAACGAGACCTGAGGAAGATGCTACATCATACCCGTGTCTGTGTTTTAGTTCACTATTCTTCGCTTCGATTTTATAGCGTTCTCTTGCTCTCTCTTTGAAATATTCACTTTCTTGAAAAGTTTGCTGCTCACTATGCTCCGTGGATTTGATACTCACTGAATAGGTTTTTGATTGTGCGCCCTCTTTATAACATCCTTCTCTATAGGGACATTGCTTACACTTATCGATATCAAAATAATAAGTATATATTTGATTTCT
>NZ_LCZJ02000028.1:295-134693 GCF_001012825.1 Paenibacillus etheri | reverse complement strand
AGCTTGCCCACGCCCTAGATCTCATCAACCACCGCCCCCGGAAATGTCTGGGGTGGAAGTCTGCTCACGAATCTTTCATGTCCGAAGTGTCGCACTTAGCTTGACAATCCGTCATATGAAAAAACAAGATGTGAAAGAAGCAATAAATGAATTGAAACGTGTGCTAAAACCTGGTGGGTTATTATTTGTTAATTTTTTAACTATCAAGGATTTTCGAGTCGGTGACGGAGTTGATTTAGGAGAGCATCAGTATGAGCAAATGGAAGATGATGAATTAGTAATTCACTCTTATTATGATTATCATGAGGCGGATTCAATGTTTGATGATATGCAGTTAATATATAAAGAAGATCGAGTGCTGGAAAGAAAGTTTGAAGGCGAATGGATACGACAAGGATTTATCGATTACATATATAAAAAATAGCTGGATATGTTGATTTGTTATTTTGTGAGAGACTCAATAAGGATGGCAACATTTAAAGAGAGGTTACAAAACATGGGATATCATTTTTTATTAACTTTATCATTAACGGAGTTGGTCACTTACCCAGATGACTATAATGATTATTATGAAGAGCACTCTCTGGTAAGAGAACTAATTAGAGTTCTAAAAATAGATTTTCCTATAAAACAAATCCATGAGAGATATTTTAATGATCCTGTTAATACAGGTGATGTTCTACTATTTAAGTCTAATGAAGGCTCTAATAATTTTATAATCATTGATACATATAAAGATCCTTTTGATCAATTGGATTTGGTCAGTTTTGGAGCTCAAGTTAATTCGAATGATATTGTAGAAACTAGAGAGATATTTAGAAGGATATATGACAAATGCAGAGTTCCGATTAGTTATCGAGAGGGACAAGGAGTACTGAATGAGAAATCAACCTCATCAAATTATCCGATGGGAATTTCAATTCATAAGTACAAGTACGCGCAACAACTAAAAATTTATTGGGAATAACCCATAAATAAGAATGTTTCGATGAAGTGAACTATGAACTATATAGGAATAAACTAAAAAAGGAGATATACCAATGAATAACAGATCAGACTTGCTAAATCAGTTTAAGGAATGGAACGAATTTGTTCTAGGTATTATTGATTTGGATTGGAAAACACCGATCGCTGAAGGGAAATGGGCAATTCATGATGTTGTTAGTCATATTATGTTATGGGATAAATACTTCTATGATTCGACGATAGAACCGATAGCATGCGATAAAGCGATAACACTTCAACTTATTGATTTCGATCAATTCAATAATGATGCTGTTACATATGGTAGGACAAAAACCAAAGACGAATTAATAGAATTGACTATGAAGTATCGTAACTTAATATTAGATTGTATAAGTAGTCTTGAAGAGGGGAAATACTCGAAAAAATATGTTGACGGAAGGTTTTCCTTTGAGTCCTATTTAAAGGATTTTATATCGCATGACCGACATCATATGATGCAGATTAAAGAATTAAAATGAAGATTGTGAGCAGCTTATTCTCATTCCGTTTATCGGTTGGGAATAAGCTTTTTGTATGTCTAAGATCAGAAGTATCAAGACTCAATGAGACAAAATGTTATATGATTTACCATCCAATTCAGCATTCGAATGAATATCAAACAAGGATCAATGAAAGCCAAACTTCGAAATTCTCCGCTTTCCTTAGGTTTTCTCCTTCTCAAACATTTCGCCCTAGAATTTGTATGAAAAAAAGTGCTTGCCATGTCCTTATATTTCTGGTATCATAATTTTTGTTGTCACGTTAAGACAATCTTGCTAAGGCCCGTTGGTCAAGGGGTTAAGACACCTCCCTTTCACGGAGGTAACATGGGTTCGAATCCCATACGGGTCATATTATGCGGTAGTGGTGGAATGGCAGACACGCTATCTTGAGGGGGTAGTGGGTGTATACCCGTGGAGGTTCGAGTCCTCTCTACCGCATACAAATAAAAAGTAAGAAATCCTTTGCTTGCAGAGGTTTTCTTACTTTTTTTTATAAGGTTAGACAAGTTGATTAGTTCTTAAAGGCTCTTGCATATTGGGGATAGAGTTGTCTGACACAGTCTGGGCAGATATCATGGGTGAATTGTAGAGAAAGCTGATGCTTTAAAAAATGTTCAATGTTGATCCATTCATCCTTAGAATTTCGAATGGATTTGCAGGAAGCGCAGATGGGAATTAACTCTTGTGTTGGCTGACATGTGGAACAGATGCTTGGGATCCCCGACATCTGAGCTCCTTCTATAAATACGCCCAAATCATATAGAGAGATTATAAAAGCAGCTTCTAAGTAATGATCTGAGAGAAGAGGATAGATCTCTAAACGGAAGAGGCGGCTCCCCTTATTAGCGGTTTGTAAGGAGAACTCAGAAGTATAAACCTGACGCTCTCTGCGGAGTATATATTTCATTGATTCATCAAGCTTGGCCCATTGATCGGAATCGACAATCACATCTTGCATAAGTTCTGAATAATAAGCTCCAATCCAATTATTGTGAGTGGAAAGACCGTATTCATAACTAAACAACAACCACTTACTGTTGGTGAACTGGATGACTCCTTGGCTGTTGATGACCACTGTATTGTGGGGGAGGCGTTCAAGTGAATGGATAATGGAAGATGATAAGCATTTTGACAAAAGTCACCGCTCCCTCCTAGAGATCCTTCGGGATGACATGTTAATTAAGGGGGTCAGACGGCATTCATTACATCAGACACTTGTCACCTGATTCGCCTCTTATCGTCACTCTAGCCATATGATATAATCGGATAATACATAGTAACACCAATTATATACTTTTTTGCGTTATTTTGCAATAGGTAATCACTTAAATAAGTCTTTTTTTATTTTTTTGTGAAGGGCGGTTTACGGATGCAGACCATATACGAACGTATAGAGTACTTGATTAAGCAAAAAGGTCTCACCAAGAAATCATTCTGCGAGCAGTTAAATATAAGCACAGGTAATATGGGAGATTGGAAGCGTGGCAAGTCTACTCCGGGAACACACAAATTGATTGAGATCGGCGCTTTTTTTCATGTAAGTCTGGACTGGCTTATTTTAGGTAGAAATACATCTGAAATATTGAAAGAGAGCAGTGAGGACTATGATTTCGAAGAAGTAAAGACAAGTGAAGGCCGTGTGGATGAATTGCTTCCAGAAGAAAGGGAATTCATTAAAGAATACATAGCTTTCGCTGAGTATCGTAAACAGAAATGGGCCGACGAAAATTCTTGAATCAACGCCTTTACATTTTGGGGAAGTACATTTATAATAATGAATGTTGACCTCAAACAAAGTTTTATGTTTAACACACCGCGCGGTAGTGGTGGAATGGCAGACACGCTATCTTGAGGGGGTAGTGGGTGTATACCCGTGGAGGTTCGAGTCCTCTCTACCGCATACAGAATGACGAAAGAAGCCTTGCGATGGAAGGCTTCTTTTTTGTGTGTTTAACGAGCTTTCGGAAAGTCCTGCTTTTTCGCGATAGGGACGCATAAATGGGCTTCGAATCGCTCATCATCCGGTCCGGAATTTTCCGTATATTGTATGAAGAAGACACCATCAGGATTGAAATTATATTCGGAATGCGGTAGCCATTCATTATGTATATGATTCCAAGTGGCCTGAAAAGCCGAGTGAGGCACCCCGTTTGCCGTAAATATAGCATAGGTTGATGCTGGAAAGGTCTTCTGCACAAGCCCTTCAGGAATGCAGCCGAGCTGTTTCACTTCGACCGCAAGGAAGAACTCATGATCCCAAGCAGCTTGTTCCCATAATCGGGGTACAGATGTACGATTCTGAAATAGACCCAGATAACAACCGCTGTCTTGAACTTTTGAGGGGATGGAGTCAAATTTAGCATCAATATCTAACTCGCCAAATACAAATTCCCAAAGATTCGGATAAGGCTCTCCAGAGGCATTAACATTTGTCCAACCGATAACATGTAGTTCTGGCAAATCACGCAGTTCAACCATTGCTTGACCCTCCCAGTAATTTTTTTCATCCATATTATAAATTATTCCATAGGGGTTAGGAGAGAGATTTATCACGATATCATGATTAAAGACAAAAAGGATACTGACCGCATATCAGCTAGTGAACTGAGTGATGTAGCCAGTATCCTTTTTTAAAATTTCTACTTGTATGGATTATTTTAGAAGCTTGGAGATATAGGATTCGATCTGCTGAGGAGTGGTTTTAGGAGCAAAACGCTTAAGGACACGGCCGTCTTGATCTACCAGGAACTTGGTGAAGTTCCATTTCACGCTTTTTGAGCCTAGAACACCAGGAGCTTCCTTAGATAAGTATTTGAATAATGGGTGTGCTTCATCGCCTTTTACATCAATCTTCTCGAACATTGGAAAAGTTACCCCATAGTTAATCTCGCAGTATTCTGCAATTTCATCACTTTCGCCAGGCTCTTGGCCAGCAAACTGATTGCTTGGAAAACCAAGTACTTCGAATCCACGATCCTTAAATTTCTCGTACACTTCCTGAAGTCCTTTATACTGAGGCGTAAACCCACATTTGCTAGCTGTATTCACTACAAGGAGTACTTTACCTTTGTACTTGGACAATGATTCTTCTGCACCCCGAAGAGTGTTGACCTCAAAATCATAAATACTCATGGATGCCACCTCCTTTGTAATTCCCAATTTTGATTTATCGCAATTTAATTGTACACTATTTATGAGGGTGAGCCAAATAGGAAAATTCTATGAACCATTAACGCCCATTCGGTTTATCAAATCACAGCAAAATGAATGATCATAAATTAAATGTATCTGTATATATTTTATGGAAATAATGACTGAATAAAGGCGTTGATCAGAAAAGAGCAATAAATAGCCTCCGTGTTAGGCGTCTTTGGTTGACATCACTCTTAAAATTCTTTAATATGTCTAAGTATCTGAGAATATGTTGCGTGTGCAATTTACAACCAAAAATTTAAATAATGGGTGATGAAGATGTCTTACAGACCGAATATTACGAATGTGACCAAAGCCAGCAGCAACGATAAGGAAGGATTGTACGAGTTCATTATCAAGCTTGCTGATGGAACGGAGTGCCGTGCGTTTTATAATCGGTTTCCGGAATGGAAAATGACGAACATCAGCCGCCTGCTTAAAACTCCATGTCCAATTTGCCGCAAAGATTTCATCTGTAAATGCATGGAGGCATTCACTGCTGATTTCGAAGGACAAATGATCGGCGATCAATGGATTGAAAAGGCAATTGCTGAATAATTAAAGAACGGTACATGTTGGCGCGGGATTTCTATCCCGCGTTTTTGTTTACCCAAAATATGCGATACACTTATCTTTATCAGGGAGGGGGAGCTATGAACGAGGAGCTGAATATTATGCAAAATAAATCCATTGTATTGATCGATGGGGTATGTCACCTTTGCCAGGGGTTGATTCGTTTCATTATCCCACGCGATCCCAAAGCTAAATTTCTATTCGCGCCTTTACAAAGTGAAATTGCCGCTAAGCTAATGAGTGAGGCTGGACTTCAACCTGGGCGGTTGAACACAGTTGTATTGCTCGAGAACGGTGTGTATTATACAGAGTCGGCTGCTGTACTGCGAATTGCACGTAGATTGAGATGGCCTTGGCCTGCTGCGTATTTCTTCATTTTAGTGCCGCGCCCATTACGTAATGCCCTTTACCGGTATGTAGCAAGGAATCGTTACCGTTGGTTCGGGCGTGATGAGCAGTGCCTACTTCCAACACCGGAGATTAAAAAAAGATTTTTGTAAGCCAGAATCTGGGTGGATGTTATAATGTAACCATAAATTGGTATATTCAGAAACATTCTAGCGAGGTGTAGAGGGATGGCGCGAAAGGTAGGTTTTTATCTTTTAATTCTTACGCTAGTTTCTTTAGGTACGTTGGGGACGGTATCAGCAGATGCTAAGTTTAAGGTTATGGTGAATAATTCGAGTGTGAATTATGGCGTGCAAATCGTCTCTGGACAGACGATGGTTCCGCTGAAGGCTTTTGAGAGCTTCAACAATACTTCTATTCAGTGGGAAGCCCGAACAAAGCAAGTAACGATCGTTAGAGGCTCCATGAAGATTAAGCTTACTGTAGGTTCTCGAACGGCGTGGAAGAACTCGGAATCTGTACAACTGGATGTACCTGCTAGAATGTTGGATGGAAGAGTTACGGTACCGCTGAGATTTATTGCGGAAGCTCTTGGAGCTAGGGTAACTGTAGACGCTACTATGAATACTGTCTGGGTTCAGGAACGTGCAAATGCAAAGCTTGTGCAGAATTATTATAGTAACGACTTGGCTGTTTCCCGCATTGCTGCTTTACAATTCCCAGTTGATGAAAGAGAACCGTCTCGATTAACAGGTGATAATGAAGCGTTGTCTATGTCGTATTATTTTCCTGAAGGCAGATCTGATGGATATTTCATAATCTATGGGCATTTTGTATCGTATTATGAGATTAAAGACAACATTAGAACAGTCGTATGGGAAGCAGATTTGGACCTTTCGAAAGAGGCTGATAAAAAAGATTTTACTGCGATATTCGGACACCCCATTGTAAAGGAATATGGTAAAGCCCCTGTCTTAGCACCATCCTATGCCTATTATTATACGAGTGTATGGGGTAGTCAGATTATTTGCGGAATCGTTAATGTAGATGGAACGACTAAAGTTTCAGGGAAGTCGCTGAACTGGGAGAACAACAAGCCCTTTATCGTGGCTATTCCCGGCGAGACCAAGCTTTAAGTACTCTACAAGTCATATAAAATATGGAGATGAATTATGAATAAAGGGAAGCCCAAAGGATTTATGCGTTTTGATTGGCCTTATCATTTTGTGACGATGCCGCTCGCGCTAATTTTGTTTGTGTGGTCGGCGATTTATGCTGTTCAAGAGATACGTGATGATGGTGCTTTAACGGTGCCATTGCTGTTATTCGGCTTGTCCTTATGCCTACTATTTGCGATTACAAGAATTCGTATATATGCGACAAAAAATCAGGACCGTGTGGTGAGAGTGGAAGAGCAGTTTCGCTATTTCCATCTGACAGGCGAAGCTTTGAACCCAGAGCTTGAAATAGCCCAAATTATAGCGCTTCGCTATGCGGGTGATGATGAGTTTCCAGCGCTGTGTCAGCGAGCGGTGAAGGAGAAGCTCAACCCTGCCGATATTCGGTCAGCCATTAAGAACTGGCGCGAAGATAAGATGAGAGTATAGTATCCAGCTAGTGTGCGAAAAAACTTATTGCTGCCTTCATATATATATGCTACTATAGCTGTAAATTAAAGGAATAGTAACGGAAGCACCGTTCAATTACCGTATCCACGGTTATTGTCGGTGCTTTTTTGCTGTCTTTTTTTGAGGAAATAATGGATTCCTTCTTATCGAAAGGAGCGTGGTTTCATGGCGGCAAGGATTGTGCTCGCAGTGCGTGAAAGTCAATATATCGAACCCCTATTGCATTATCTTCATCACAGCGAGTACGGAGAAATGCTGCGTATTACGGCTTTTAGCCGAATGGATGCTTTTATCGAATTTATGAGGGGAGAGGATATCCCGGATGCTGTTGTAGGGGACTCTTCTTTCATCGAGACTTGGCTAGTAGAGGGAAGAAACACGGTTCCATGGGCAGTTTTGAGTGAGGATGGAGGTTATTTCGGTAAGAGTGCTAAGAGTCTGGGAGGGGGAGTGATGATTGCCAAATATCAGGCGCTTCCTTCCCTATTGGGAGCATTCCTCCAGTTATGTGAAGTCCAAAGAGGTAGAGGTTCTTCTGTGCTAGATGAAACGCTCTTGCTGGGGGTTGTCTCTTCTAGCGGCAACATGGGCAAAACAACGATAGCACTGAATATGGCTAAGCAGCTTGGTGAAATGGGCCTTTCGGTGTTCTATTTGAATCTTGAAAGTGTAGACAGCAGTGGGTTATTTCTCCGAATTCCTGCAGGTCATACGCCTGGACTAGAGCGGCTGCTATATGAAATAAAGGCCAATCGAGACAAGGATGAAGTGGATACGATCGAATTAGGACAATACTTCATTAGATATGAACACCTCCGAACAGCTGCTTTCAGGCCAGTTATAAATGTGAAGGAAATGCTACAGATGACTATGCAAGATACGCTGGATTTGTTAGAGCGGCTGGTTGCGGAGAGAAACTTTGACGTTGTTATTGTGGACACCGGCAGCATCGAGGAAGAACGTGCGAAAGCTGTGCTACAGCGAAGTGGGATCCTACTTTGGGTCCTGAAAAATGATGATGTAAGCATGTATAAGACGATGAGATGGCTATCGCATTGCACCGCTCCTAACTCTGGCATGTCACCCCATGTGATGGACAAGAGTAGATTTGTAGTGAATTTTGCGGTAAACCCTTTGGAAGAGTGGGTGCCTCCTGAAGGAATTATCATTGAAGGCGTATGTCCCTTTATCCCATCATGGACGCTGCAACACCGTGAGGAGCTCTTTTTGAATTCTCCGCAATTTCAGCGGGAAATCTTGCAGTTGTGTAAGCGAATTGTAGAGCCAGCGCTCCCATTAGTTTTTACCGGGAAGAACTTGCATGAATGAGGAGATGTTCAGGGCTCTACGTAGTGAGATTCGTGCAGGACTTGATGTAACTTCTGCAGTAGGGAACCGTGAACTCACTGGTTATATCGAACGAACGATTTTAGAAAGTGAAAGTCTCCGTTACTTAACAGCACAGGAGAAGCATGAGTTAGTTAAGAGACTATTTGACTCCTTCCGAGGATTGGATGTGCTTCAGCCATTAGTGGATAATCCGGCGATCACGGAGATTATGATCAACAGTCATACTGAGATTTTTATAGAAGAGGAGGGTCAGATTCGTCGTCTGCCTTTGGAATTTGAGTCCATTAGCAGGCTGGAGGACATTATCCAAACGGTAGTATCCGGTGTTAACAGGGTAGTAAATGACTCCTCTCCTATCGTTGATGCTCGGCTGAAGGATGGATCACGTGTGAATATTGTACTTCCGCCAGTCTCGCTGAAAGGGCCAGCGATGACCATACGTAAATTCCCGGAGAAGCCGATGACGATGAATGAATTGGTGAGTCGTGAAGCTTTAAGCCTGGAAGCAGCAGAGCTTCTGCAAATTTTAGTAGCAGCTAAATACAACATTTTTATAAGCGGGGGAACTGGCTCGGGGAAGACCACCTTTCTAAATGCGTTATCTCAGTTTATCCCTTCACAGGAGAGGGTCATCACAATAGAAGATTCTGCTGAGCTACAGATTGTAACTGTGCCAAATCTTGTTTCCCTGGAGACTAGGAACGCGAATACGGAAGGTAGAGGGGAGATTTCTATTCGAGATTTGATTCGTTCTTCGCTGCGGATGAGACCCAATCGAATTGTTGTGGGTGAGGTACGGGGAGCGGAATGCCTCGATATGCTACAGGCGATGAATACTGGACACGATGGTTCGTTATCAACGGGTCACTCCAACAGCGCGCAAGATATGGTCAGTCGACTGGAGACGATGGTGTTAAGTGCTGCGGATCTGCCGGTGACGGTTGTTCGTCAGCAAATCTCATCGGCGATTGATATTTTCGTACACTTGTCCAGGCTCCGTGATCGATCTAGGCGAGTGATGGAGATTAGTGAGGTTGCGGGCCTAAAAGACGGAGAAGTGGTTTTGAACCCTTTATATGAATTTCAAGATTCCGGTGAGCGAGAGGGACGGGTACAAGGGGGGCTGGTTTCTTGTGGAAACCCGCTTAAGCATACAGCAAAGCTTAGAATGGCTGGTGTAACCTCCTACCCGTTATCACAGGCTGGATTCTGAATTCTAAAAGGGGGAAGAGGTAGTGCTCAAGATTAAGTTTGCTAATGAAAAACTTAAGGAAGCTGATTCCAGAGGTTATTCATTATTGCCGGATTATACGGTATACGAGTTGACCTTGGTACAGAAAATTATGGCTATCGCAGTAGGTAGTTTGCTGTTTTTTGGAGTGGGATATCTATTTTATCATCATTGGATACTGTCGTTACTACTTATGCCAGGTGGGCTGTATGCACCTCGTATGCTGCGTAATTATTTGCTGAAAAGACGCCGGAGTATGCTTAATTTACAGTTTAAACAGACGTTATTTTCATTGTCTTCCTCACTCTCAGCAGGGCGATCGGTCGAGAATGCTTTCCGGGAAGCGGTCCAAGACTTACGTATGCTGGACCCGGAGGGCGGCGGCGATATGATCTCGGAGCTAAATATTATCTGTACGCGCATGGAATACGGTCAGCCAGTGGAGGAAGCGCTTCGGGATTTCAGTGAAAGAGCAGGAATGGAAGATATTGAGCGGTTCGCTGACGTGTTCACTGTATGTAAACGTACAGGCGGCGATCTGGTAGAAGTAGTGCGCCGTACGTCTACGATTATTGGAGAGAAGCTGGATATTCAGCAAGATATTGCTGTAAGCATTTCACAGAAGAAATTCGAAGCGAAAGCGCTGTTAATATCTCCACTAATCATGGTGATCTTTATGAGTTTGACTGCAGGAGACTATATGCAGCCCATGTACACAGGAGCGGGTATAGCCATATCGACGCTTGCATTAGTAGCTTTGTTTTTATGTTATCTCTGGACTACTAAAATAATGGACATTCCGCTGTGAAGGGGAAGAAATCATGCGATGGCTATGTGCAGTAGTCACTATATTTTTACTTGTCGTCTGGGCTCTGTTACGAATTCAATGCGGAAAAAAATATGCCGGATTAAGAGGACTTCCTATGGAAGGATTACGACTTCGGAAGCTGGGTGAACCGCTGCTGCTGCTCATTGAGAAAAGCGGCATCGCCAGTCGTTTTCCATCGTTGATGTTCAGGATTCAGCGTTCCCTGCAGCGAAGTTATGGGATGCGTTACAGTGCAGAACGGACTTTGCTGTTCATGGGTGAGATGCTTAGCTACAGTTGGCTGTTGCTTGTGGGTGGAAGTTTGATCACAGGGTTTAGCGGCGATCAGACAGGTCTGATTCTAGGTTTTTTCTTGGCGGTAGCTCTACCAGCTGCTATGGTCAGTGATTTACATAAAAAGGTGAGGGTGAGAGAGCAAATTATTATGCTCGAGCTACCAGAGCTTCTGAACAGTATTGTACTGCTGGTAGGAGCAGGTGAGACCGTGCAGCGGGCGATTAACCGCTGTGTGGAGAGCCACCGAGGTGATGTTAATCACCCACTGTATAAGGAGCTTAGGATCATGACCAGTGAATGGGAAGGGGGGTATTCATTTCAGCAGGCATTCGAGAATTTTAGCAAGAGATGTGCAGTGCAGGAGGTATCGTTGTTCACGACGACGGTTCTTTTGAATTATCGCAGAGGTGGAGCGGATTTTGTGTTATCGCTGCGCGACCTCTCGCGGATGCTGTGGGATAAACGGAAAGCTATCAGCCGAACGCGAGGGGAGCAAGCTTCCTCCAAACTAGTCTTTCCGATGGTAGTTATCTTTTTAATAGTAATTGTACTGGTGGGAACGCCAGCATTCATGATGTTAAAAATGTAGGAGGGTGAAACTAATGATGACGACAATGTTGGGTAATGTGAAGAGTTTTTGGAAGGATGAGGAAGGCCTGGGGACACTGGAAATGATTCTGATTATTGCTGTGCTGATTGCGGTCGTTCTTTTGTTTAAGGACAAAATTCAGGAGGTAGTAGAGGCTTTGATTAAAACTGCGGGAGAAAAGAGCCAGGAAGTATTCGAGTGAATAAGCTTAAGGACGATCGAGGTAGCTTTACTATTGAAGCTTCAATTCTACTACCACTGGTCATGTGTATTACAATGCTTCTTCTGTTCTTCTGTTTGTATAGCTACCAGAAGTCCATGCTCCTGCAAGTGGCCTCAGGGGCTACTGAGCGTGCGGCTTACAATTGGGACAACAGCCATAAAGAGGTTTCTGGCTCCTATGCTGCTGGTGAGTATGACTCCCTTTATTGGAGAATTGGAGACGATGCTCTGCTAGCCTCTTTATTCGGCGGAGAAGCTGGAAGTGATGGCACGACAATAGAGCTACCTGGTGAAGTGTCAGGTGATAGTGATCTACCAGTGCTTAAACTCAGACATTCGTCCTCTATGATTCCGAATAATATGCCGGGAAATATGAACTACGCATACACGCTTACCGGACGAAAAGTAAGCGTTGAGTTGAATCGTCTACTGGACTTACCTGTACTAGATGAAGTTTTGTCTGATGAGGCAAAGCCAACTGTAAAAACTCAATCTATCATCGCTGAGCCTGTTGAGTTTATTCGTACGGTCGACTTGATGCGTTACTTCGGGGCTAAGTTCAAGGGAGGCTCAGAGGGTACTAGTGGGTCTGGAGTCCACATGGAGAAGAAGGATGCATCCGCAATGATGACCAAGCTTCAGGATAAGTGACTATTTCCTTGCTAGTGAATCTTGTATCTATTGAAGGTAGGGATAAGGAGGGAGGTTTTGATGAGGAGCATCTTTACCAGTTGCCTAGTTAGCGGTAAGAGTCGAAAGAAACAGAGGCAGAGTAAGGGCAAAACGGAAGGTTCGGTCTCAATTTTTTTAATCATGGTTCTGGCCTTCGTCTTTTTATTTACCGCTGTGCTGATTGACTATGCGCGGATTGCGGCCTTCAATGTTCAGGAGGAACGTCTAGCAAGGGCTAGCGTTCGCTCTGTAATGTCATCCTACGATGTTGAGCTACGAGAAAAGTATGGTTTATTCGCCTTTGGAGAGAGTGACGGGGATATGCTGCTGTCTCGGGTACTCAATGATAATATGCATAAAAGTGGTCGGAGTGATGCGTTCAATCTTGTACCTTTCGCATTGGAATCGTCATCTTTGAAATGGAGCAGGCCGCTGGGTAGCTATGATGTTGTTAGTAGACAGATACTGGAGGAAATGAAGTATAAGGCTCCGGTGGATTTTGCTTTGGAATTGGCAGGTAAATTCAAGCCGATGTCAGGAGTAATGGCAGAGGCCTCACGGGCTACTGAACTACTCAGTAAGCTACAGCCGTTATATGACGAGCGGGAAGAGGCTTTGGATCTTATGTTAGAGCAGAGAAGCCAGGCTGCGGAGAGTGGAAGGAGGTTACTTCAATGGATTATGAATCCGCCTGCAGAATCCATTTCTGCCAGTTCACTCGGAAGTATACAATCGGCCGCGGATATTTCAGCACAGTATAGCGACTACCTTGGGAAGTACTACGATGATCTTTATCGTGATAGTAAAAAGCCTGCAAAGTACACTTATCAATTGTCTCTCTACCGGAGTCGAACTACTGAGATGTTATCGCGGCTTCCTGCCTTATTAACAGCTTTTCGTGAAGATCATGAAAGATCATTGGAGGGAGCGAAAGAAGCGTTAAAGAAGGCAGCGCAATTGAATGACGAGATGAGAAAAGTATTGGAACAGTCACGAATGGAGGGGGTGGATCTATCAAATGATCCTGCTAATGACTGGGATATTCCGGCGAGCTCAGGAGAGATAAGCTCAGACCCGCTTAAAAAGCTGCGTGAGCAGGAAGATGCACTGATTCTCTCCTCAACTGATCTAAGTCAGATGGAGAATAGTATATCTATGCAGCAAAGTGCTTACGAGGCCATTGAACCGATCGTAGCAGGAATGTCGGGTGTGCTGTATGAAGCTTTGAGTGAATATGGTGACTCCTATCAAATGATCTCTTCTGTTCTTGAAGCTTCACGCGTAGTGAATAACTATCTACAGAATTACGGTAAGAAGGGAAGTGTTATCGCTAGTGATTTGGCAGTAATCGAACAGCACCGCAGCTCAGATAAAGAGCGTAAGCAATTGGAGAGAGAAGCAAAATCGAAGCTGGGTGAAGCGAAAGCATTGCTTGATAAGATTCGAATGATGGGTAACGGAGTGACAGATTCTCTGAAAAGCTATCAAACACTTCGTCAATATTACGAGGAGAATATTGCTTTTAATAAGGAATTAGTATCAGATTCACTTGTTAATTCTGAAGTAAGCTCTAACCCGTATGCAGCTGGGAACTCAGCGATGGAGAATATGGATGGAATCTATACAGCGATGAGCGGCATTATGGCAGGAGCTAGAGATAGACTTTTTCAAACGGAGTATTCTGCTCTCTATTTTCAGCATTTTGATGTTTCGAAGTTAGCTACCTTAGCACCAGGTTCTGGTGAGAACACAACCGAACTAACGGACCAGCTTAATCCTCAAGCGCAGGAGCTGGAATACATTCTTTATGGATTCCATAATCCCGCAGGAAATGTAGCCGCAGCGTATGCTGAAATATTTGCCATGCGGCTGTCTATTCGAACGATGGAAGGCTTTATTGAGAAGGCAAGCTTAGGAAATCCATTGGCTGTTCTGGCCGCGGCATTGTTGTATGGCATCCAGCAAGCTATTCAGGACATGTTGTTACTCTGTGAGAAAGATTCCATACCACTGTCTAAATACTTACCAGCCCAGCTGACCTATCGCGATCATTTGCGTCTGTTCATGATGATGCATGGAGGCGGGAATGTTCAGTTATCTCGGATGCTGGCTCTCATTCGATTGAACACAGGAATAAATCCAGATGAAAGAAGTACGTATGTCTCGTCGGATATTAAGCTCGGAATGCGGCTATGGTTTCTGCCGGGTGTTGTGAAGCTATTGGATTATAGCGCTGGGTATTCTGGAGAAGTGCAAGGCAGTACATATATGAGAGCAGTGCAGGCTGATTTTTCATACTAGCAGGAGGTTGGTAAGGATATGGGGGACGGGTACCGGATTAGGGGAAAGACGAAGGAAGAAGGCAGCATGGTAGTAGAAGCGGCGATGGTTCTTCCGATCTTCCTACTGTTTGTTCTGTTCCTAATTTCTATTGTACAGATGACCTTGTATTCGACAGCCTTGCAAAGCACAGCATCCGATACTGTGAAATCTATTTCAACGCATATGTACCCGGCAGCTTTGGCGGTGCAGAAATGGGGAGCAACAAGTGAAACTGATGCTGATCCAGTGAAGGGTGGTAGGGATCTATCCGCTGGCAATCAAGCTAAATCGAATTGGACGATTCCTCGCTTGTCACTTACAGATTGGGGCAGTAGTTATGCAATGTCATTACCTAAGCCGCTGAATGAGTGGGTCATGTCGGCTTTAGAAAAGGGGGAGGGACCTCTGCAGAAGCTACAGGCTGAGACCTCTGAGAGTGCACTGGATCTAGCGATTAAACCCTTATTGAAGCCGTATCTGTCGTCAGACTTGTTGGATTATGATCGAATTCATGTATCCAACATTATCGTGCCTGAGTTAAAGAAGGATACCCGACCTTACTTTGGATTGGTTGTTAGCTATGAGCTGCCGATGAAGGTTCCCTTTCTAAACCAACGCATTGTACTTGAGGCGAGTGCTGTTGAACGTCTTTGGATCGGGGATACAGGAGAGGGTACAAATAAGGGCAATGACGGCACTGGTAACCCAGAGGAGTTCATTACAGTTTTGGAAAAACCAAATCCAGCTGTAGCCAATAAGCAAGGTAAAGTTCGTGCCAAGATTCCGCCGAATGCTTCCGCTAGCTTATCCGTTTTTTATAAAAGCGGGGGAAGCACTGCTAAATATTTAGGCTGGAAACAAGCGGATGCGGACGGATATATTGAGTGGGAGTGGAAAATTGGTGTGAATACCACACCGGGTTCATGGCCATTTGTTATTCAGCTCGATGACGGTAGATCTATTGAGGTTATGTTCACAGTAGTGAAATGAGTGAAAAGGAAAGGAGTGTAATCCATGGCGGAGTGGGCATTCTGGGGATGTCTGCCGTTTCTGGCAGCTGCATTTATTACGGATCTAAAGTCGATGAGAATACCAAACTGGATCACTGTGTCAGGCTTGCTTACCGGTCTGCTTGCTCAAGCGCTGATGAACGGCTGGGATGGACTGCTGAAGGCTGGTGTGGGTGCTGTTGCAGGGTTTGCAGTGCTTCTGATCATGTATTTGATAGGGGCGGTTGGCGCGGGGGATGTTAAGCTTTTTGCCGGTATCGGGGCGTGGACAGGAATACTGTTTACATTGCAGGTCGTGATGTACTCCGTTCTGTTCGGAGCTTTAATAGGTTGGCTAATTGTTATAAAGAGACGGGAGACAGGCAGGCGTACGCGTAAGATCATTAACACGATTTCTGGATTTATATTATTGAAGAGTTCATTCCTAGTAAGAAATAAAGATAGTGAGCTGTTGAGATTTCCTTTCATGTTGGCTGTAGTCCCTGGTACCATATTCGCTTATCTTTATTTTTGAACTAGGAGGTGGTGATGCTTGTTGTACGGATTAACCCGTGACTTTATGCAGCAGGACGGTATATATATGATGCTTGGCGAACCAGAAGGGATGCCGGTGGGTAAGCTTAATATGGTTCAAGCTCGTATGCTGATGAACACCGAAATTCCTCATCATTTAAGGTTGTTACTTAGGGAAATCGATTTAAAGGTTACCATGGAATATGCTGTTCTGCGTAAAAAAATGCTCAGTCATTTGCTCAAAAGTGAGAAGCTGAGCATGACCTCATTTTTTGGCTTGCTTTTTCAAATTGCACAAGGGATGGAAGATGGCAGGTTATACATGCTTCGGGCGGATCAATATGCTTTGCATGAAGATTATATTTTTATTGAAGGCTCGTTGCAGAGTGGTAAGGTATATCTCACCTATATCCCTGTTCAGGGGAATGAGCTTGCTTCTAGGCTGGGAGATTCCCTCAAGTCCCTAATCATGGTGCTAATGGCGTCTATCACAGAGCTTACTGGCAGTGGTGTTCAAAGAGTATTGCAATACTGTGGGGAAGAGGAATTTACACCAGCGGGCTTAAAGAGTCTTCTCTCAGAGCTGTTGACAGAGGGTGACTCTAGTAGAGGACAATTCAGTAGTAACGAAGAAATGGCATCCACATCACCTAAGATGGCAGAAGCACGTGTAGAAGAACCTGAAAGACGAATGCAAGAGAGAGTAAGGGAACTATTTGTGAATGAGGTGACTGCTCCCCAGAAAAAAATAGGTGAGCGGAACGAGGAAAAGGGTCTGTATACGCAACAGAACTCAGCTCCGTGGTTAAGCAGCTATTCCAGTCCAAATCTTAGGACGAAAGAAGAGGAGCGGTTGCTTCGGTCTACAGACGATAATAAGTTGACGAATTCACAACCCTCAAGTTCAAGAACCTATGTTATTCTAGGGTGCTTATTGTTTGATGCATTATTATGGAAATTCCTATATCTGAATAATCCAAAACCGTTATGGCTAGCCGTTTGTGGGATCGCAACGATTGCCTTGGCTACCTTAATCTGGATGGTATGGAGCGAAAGAATAAGGTTTGGAAGTGACGAAGAAAAGGAACATACGAGTGAGGATTCTGAAGATACAAATTGGAGTCCGAGTCGAAGAGAATTGGAGTGGAATTTCGGTAGGAATCCTGTGAACACTGCGCGTCCTGCAGCAACGTTTCCAAAGGTAGATCAGCATCCATCCGACCCTTTATCTAACATTCCGTCTGTACGATCTGAATCAAGGACAGAGGAGGATCGTTCTGTAATACCACCAGGTCCAATAGCCCCAACCGCTTTATTATCACGGGAGGTAACACCTGAGCAAGACAAACGCAATGAGAAGCTAGCTCAAAATGTTCCTTATCTCAAAAGAAGCGATGAGGGAGAGGCAGAGTCGGAAACCATAGCTTTAAACCGAACTAGCTTTATTATTGGCCGATCGGCAGAAGTAGCCCAGTATGTAGAAAGATCGGAAGGAGCTTCAAGAGTACATGCGGAGATATCTAGAAGCCCAAGCGGATACGTACTAAAGGATCTCGACTCCAGAAACGGAACGCTTTTTCAAGGGGAAGCCATGATCCCTTACAAAGAGTACCCGCTGTCAGAGGGGACCGTATTTAAGATTGTTAAAGGAAGTTACACATTCCACATGGGATGAAGAGCACGAGCAAAGAATATTGATTCTGCTATTTTTGCCTTTTTAAATCTTCTAAAGCGCTTTGAAGTGTGGGGAAGGTAAAGTTAAAGCCCTGTTCTAACGCCGCCGTTGGAAGAACGCGTTGTCCTTTAAGCAAGATCTCAGACAGTTCACCTACTGCTGTTTTTAACAGGATAGCTGGTAGAGGAAACCAATGCGGCCGGTTGTAAACTTTGCCAATCGTTCTACCGAACTCTTCGTTCGTAACCGGATGTGGAGCAGTCGCATTTACAGGTCCGGAGATGGTGGGATTTTGAATACAAAAATCGATTAGACGAACAATATCGGTCAGGTGAATCCAGGAAACCCACTGGTTTCCCGTTCCGATGTTACCACCAAAGCCTAGTAAGTAAGGTAGCTTCATCTTGGGGAATGCTCCGTTTCGGTTACCGAGCACAACCCCAGTACGCAACTTGATCATACGGATATTCTTGTATGCTTCATCTGAAGCTTCTTCCCATGTCTTAACCACGTCAGAAGGGAAATCCATGACATGGGCTGGTGATGACTCATAAAAGGTAGCTTGCAAAGAGGTTCCGTAAATAGCCACAGCGGACGCTTGAATGACTACAGAAGGTTTATGTTTTAAACGGGCGAGTAACTTAGCTGCTGCGGAAACGGCCCAAAGACGGGATTGCATAATTGCTTTTTTGCCGCTCTGACTCCAACGTTGGCTGAGAGAAGCTCCAGCAAGATTGACCAAAGCATCCGCATTTTCCACGGGTGTTGAATCAGCGTGTAGGCTATCCCATGTGTGGTAACTCAGCTTAGGATGATATGGCGCATCTTTAGGTAGATTGCGACCGACGATTGCAATTTCATTTCCTGCCTGTAGCCAGTATTTTGTTAGTTCACTGCCAATGAAACCGGTGCCGCCACATATTACATATTTCATAAGGTTGGCCTCCGTTCTGAACGCAACATCAGATTATCAATCACTTGAACAAATGCTGGTAAGCAGAGTAGTCGATTTTATTCTTTTCAAGAAAATTGACGAGGAAACGATTGTCACGCCGTGGTGTGGCGACTATGTAACCTTTAATGCAGTGATCACGAGTAACCTCTTTCGCATTGCTTTCCACAGCGATCTTACCGATCTCGGCAGCAATGGAATGTTTGGCGATATCGCGAAAAGGGCTAGGCACAGGCTGAACAAGCTGGTCTAAGAAAGCTTTTGATTCATCACTCCAGAGTGAACGGCTGCGTTCTACCCAGTAATTTTGCCAGTCCAGCTTTGATTTTCCATCAGCTTTCGGCAATACCTTTAGGAATTTCCGAAACATAAAAAAACCGCCGATACACATGGAACCCAGCAGCATAAATGTCCAGAAAGCGATAGAGTTCATGAACCAATTGCTCGGTGTTGCGGATAATAAACCAAGTCCTGATTGGATAGACATGCATACACCACCTTTTGGCAATGAGTATTCTCACATAATTTAATCTCATATTAAAGTATAGCTTATTTCCAAAGTTTTGCGAAGCAGAACCCAGCATATTGACCTTGTCTAGATTTATTTTTCTGATCACGGTAGAATAGGGGATAATTCGTGAAGGAAAGAG
Organism: Paenibacillus etheri; assembly: GCF_001012825.1. Taxonomy (GTDB): domain Bacteria; phylum Bacillota; class Bacilli; order Paenibacillales; family Paenibacillaceae; genus Paenibacillus_AQ; species Paenibacillus_AQ etheri. The sequence goes on along the minus strand of NZ_LCZJ02000028.1, from coordinate 115,153 downwards.
GGAAGAAGTATGCTGAAAATAGGTTCACACGTGTCTTGCTCGGACAAGGGTCTTTTGACCGCAGCAAATGAAGCAAATGAGTATGGTTCCAGCTCATTTATGATATATACAGGAGCGCCACAGAACACGCGCCGCAAGCCGATTGATGCCATGTATCCCGTTGAAGGGAAGCAAGTAATGAAAGAAAACGGTGTGGAGGAGATTGTCGTTCACGCACCTTACATTATTAATCTCGCTTCCTATAAAGAGAACACATATCAGTTGGCCGTTGATTTTTTACAAGAGGAAATCCGCCGTACGCATGCGCTTGAGGTCAAGCATATCGTATTACATCCAGGTGCATTCACTGATAAGGATGCAGAATACGGTATCCAGCGGATTGCAGATGGACTTAATGAGGTTCTTGGGGGAACCAATGAAACGGAAGTTCATATCGCTCTAGAAACTATGGCTGGTAAGGGAACAGAGATCGGGCGCAGCTTCGAGGAGATTGCTTCGATCATTAATAAGGTGGAACATAACGAGCGTTTGTCCGTATGTCTTGATACTTGTCACATTCATGATGCTGGCTATGATATCGTTAATGACCTGGATGGTGTTCTTAACAAGTTTGATGAGATTATCGGCTTGAATCGTCTTGGTGTTATCCATATCAATGACAGCAAAAATCCATGTGGAGCAGGTAAAGACCGTCATACTCCAATTGGTTCGGGTTGGATCGGTTTTGATACGATTAACAAAATCGTGCATCATGAAAAGCTGGCAGGTCTGCCTTTCATTTTGGAGACGCCATGGGTTGGTAAGGATGCGAAGAAACAGCGTCCGATGTATGAGGTAGAGATTGCTTTGCTCCGTGGTAACGTAGCTGAACGATTTGGACCGGAGTTTATAGAGGATGTTGAGAAACTGCGCGAGTTTTTTGCAAATAAGGAGATCGATTCCCGTCAATTTGTGCTTAATGTCTGGGAGATGCTGAAGAACGATGCCAAGGCTAAAAAAGCTGATCCACGTGAACCGCTGGAGCGTTTATATGATGAAGTCATCGCTGCCGAGCTGTTCCCGAAATTGAGCGAGGAAGCAATTAATCATCGCTTGATTGCATGGTTAGCAGGCAAGTAAGTGCTCGTTCACGCATAAGTTAGACTTCAGATTGCACATGTAGATGAGAGGATGGGATGAGGATCATGGAATTACACGTAAAAAGAAACAATTCGTCAGGTGTTGAGTCTTATTCCAACCGGGCGCGCATGCTCATTTCTTGTCCTGACGGACCGGGAATCGTGGCGGCAGTATCACATTTTCTGTATCAGCATGGCGCGAATATTGTGCAATCGGATCAGTACACGATGGATCCAGATGGCGGAATGTTCTTCATGAGAGTTGAGTTTGATCTTCCCGAATTAGGAGATCGTCTGGAAGAGATACGTTCTTTGTTCGGTGGTGTGGCTGAACGTTTCAAGATGAACTGGAAAATCTTTAATGTCCGTCATAAGAAAAGATTAGCCATATTTGTCTCTAAAGAAGATCATTGTCTTGTGGAGCTGCTCTGGCAGTGGCAAGCTGGCGATCTAGAAGCCGACATTGCTCTCGTCGTTAGCAACCATTTAGATATGAAATCGTATGTCGAGTCCTTCGGCATTCCTTTTCACCATATTCCTGTTACAGCAGATACTAAGGCTGAGGCGGAAAAACGTCAGCTTGAGGTCATCGGGGCCGATATTGATGTTATAATTCTGGCTCGGTATATGCAGATTATCTCACCGTCATTTATTGAGCACTATCGCCACCAAATTATTAATATTCATCACTCTTTCCTGCCAGCCTTTATTGGCGGGAATCCTTATGCCCAAGCGTACCAACGCGGGGTGAAGATTATCGGAGCAACTGCTCACTATGTTACAGAAGAGCTTGATGGTGGCCCGATTATTGAACAGGATGTACAGCGGGTAAGCCACAGTGATGATGTCATCGAGCTGAAGCGGATTGGACGCACCATTGAACGGGTTGTTCTGGCTCGTGCGGTGAAATGGCATATCGAAGACCGGATCCTCGTCCATCAAAATAAGACTGTAGTGTTTAAATAAAAGGTTATTTTCCGATGAAAGCCTACGATATGAACCTGAGCGCTTTTACCGGAACCCTATAATCTAATAGCTCTCTAAATCTCTACAGGTAAAAAAGCATTTTACCAGCAGCTTGGCTATTTACGCCAAGTTGCTTTTTGTCGTTTTTCAAAACTGTGTTTTTGAGGAGGTGGAGGGCTTGGCTTTACAGCGTAGGCAACTGTTAAAACGCAATTATTTCTTCGCAAGTCTCATTTTGATTACTGGAGTCGGTGGACTGCTAGGCTATGATCTCTATTTCAAGCCATACGTACTATCCCGAACCGTGGTCAAAATTAAGGTGGAAGGCGGGGAGTTTCTTCCTAAAAACTATGAGCTGAAAGCAAGTGATTTATATCTGGATAATGTTCAGACCAAGGATATACCTTCCGGTGTAATTACGGAAATCGCACAGGTGGAGCACAAAATTACGAATGTAAATCTGACCAACGGAAGTATTTTGACGGCATCCTTAGTGGATGTTAGTGATTTAGAACCCCTAAAGGATGAAGGGATCTTTCCTATACCGAAGGAGGCCATCTACGCCATCAATGGTTCACTGCGCAGCCGGGATAAGGTAGATATTTATCTTGTTGATGGAGACCGGGAGAGGCGGAGTGAATCGCTTAGTCCAAATAACAAGATGGAAGAGGAAGAACTGATCGTGCAGAGCCCAATTAGCGAACCTGCCAAGGAGGTGTTTATATCTGGAGTCACCGTGAATTATGTGCGAACAGAAGACAATAATGATGTGCTGGATTCAGAAAAGGGCAATAACAATAATCGTTTCACTTCGACTGGCAAGGTGGCGACACCAGAATTGAAGCTGAAGAAAAGTGATGGCGAGCGGCTTGGACAATTTTTGGAGCAGGGAAAGAAGCTGTGGATCGTACGGGTCGAGTAGGAGGGAAGGGTCTTGAAAATATTTAGTCTAGGCATAGATCAGTTAACCATTAATGATATCAAAAATGCAGGATTTATTGTAATCACACAAAGTGTACTTCCTGATCCATCTCATGCAGAGGGCCATATGCTAATGGTTACCAGTGACCAGATTCAAGCTCAGTCACTTAGCGAACTGCGCCGGAATTATCCGAGCTCAACGATCCTATATGTATATTTGCAAAAGGGAATCAGTGGTTACCAAGCTGTACATATGCTGTGTGAAAGCTTAGGAATCTATTTTATCCCTCCTCGTTCTACCTCGTCAGTGGTGATAGAGAAGATTCGCTTTATTCTAGACGAGGATGGGGAGGAACGAAGTAATCTGGTTGGTTTTTTTGGATCTGGTCCGGGGATCGGCTGCACTAGTGTAGCCAAACTGTTCGCAAGGCGAATTGCCGCGGCAGGTCTTCGTGTTATTGTCCTTGGACTTGATTTATATGATCCCGGATATGACCGCAAAGCGACCATTAGTCTGGATAGGCTTCGATCAAGGCTTACAGGGAAGATGATTCATGACGAGGATTTTGAGCAATTGATTAAGCAAGACGGTTACTCGTATCTCCCAGGCAATTACGATTACTTGAGCGCACAAGATTATCAGGAGGATGAGATCGAATATTTTTTGGCTAGAGCTGGGGCAAATGCAGATGTTGTTATTGCTGACTTCGGCTCTATTCCGGAAAGCGCTGCGTGGTATGTCGGAATGCACAAATCGGCGCTGCGTATGATCGTCACTCATCCAAAGCATGAATACAGACTCGAACCTTTACTAGAGCTTGCTGGGCATCTGGATCTACGTCCACATGATTTTCAACTGATTATTAACCGCAGTAATGTGGAAGAAATATCTTCTCCTAAAAATCTAGCGCTCCGCTTTGGGACTGAAATCTTGCTGGAGCTACCGTATTACCAGCCCTTGCAGGAAAGCTTACCTCTAGGCAAAAAAGAGCTGCAGCATGTGGATGATAAGGTACATTCTCTGCTCGTGTCCATGAGCCTAGCGCCAGAAGCTAAAAAGAAAGGTATATTCCTATGAATGGAAATCAACTGAACCGTCCATTGTTCTCTCTAAAACAAAGTATCCTACGCATGAGCAAACCGGGCAAGGAAGACTTTTATGCATTTTTGCAAAAAATGAAAAACGATATGAACGAAGGGCTGGAACGTGAGGATGATGCTTACTTCGAGTTAAATGCGAAGGCGCTAATTGGCGATCCGCAGGCGGTTAGCTTTTTTATGAATGAGATAGAGAAGTACTTGCGGAAGACACCCTTTACGGGCAAGGTTCCGGAAGCATACCGAACGGCGGCAGAAGCGCTTTATCATGAGTGGAAAGGCTTTGGTCCGGCGTATCGTTGGTTTACTGATCGTGCCTACAGTGAGTCAACCGGGCTACAGATGATCGGAAAGCAGATCTTTTATAACCATAAAGGTGAGTTTGTAGCTTATCCATATGAGATGCCTTCACTAGATCGGGTCGAACAGTTAAAGCGCTCCTTATTAAAAAGTGATCCCAACAAAAAGCTGAACAAGGACAACCCTTCAGTGGAGTTTAAAATGGATGACCCGCTCTGGCCTGGTCGATTTATTAGGCTTGCCATATGGGTATCCCCGAGAGTATGGGATGGCTTCACCACAATATCGCTACGACGGCAGGTTGTAGAGTTTCTGAGTCTAGAAGATCAGGCGGGTACGGAATGTATTCCTGCGGAAGCGGTTGAAATGATTCGGGCGTTATCATCTACCTTTCGCAATACCATTATTGCGGGCGCTGTAGGCTCGGGAAAAACAACCTTTGCAAATACGATCGTCGGCGAGCAATTGCTTGGATCTTCATCCTGTATGGGTGTAGTGATGATAGAGAAGCATCCGGAGTCCATTTTACCTTACCAGATTAAAGGGCATCGAATTATTCCGATACAGGCCGCGAACGAAGAATTGATGGAGGTGGGGGTAGAGTCTCTGCGGCATGACCCCAATATTTTGTATATGACGGAAATGCGGTATAACGAATGGGAATTTTATCTGTGGAGTGGGGAAAAAGGGTATGACGGCATCACCGGAACCTTCCACACCGTAGATTCGGAGGATATTCCTTATCAAGGTGCTTTTGCCGTGTCGACAAGGATTGGCGGGAGCCTTAAGGGGCATTTGATCTCTGCACTGAAATCATGCGAGCTGGTCTTTATTTTGGAAAGTGTTCCGAATGGGAAGAAGCGGTTAACGCGAATATCGGAAGTTTTTTATGACGAGGAAAAGAACTCCGTATTTGCGAATGATCTGATGCGCTGGGAACTCCAGAAGAGGTGTTGGTCCTATAATGACAAGCTGACGAAGAACCTGATTCTGAAGATGACTAGGAAAAACGAGCAGGCAACACAGTTGCTCCAGAAAGAGCTGGGACGGCTTGCAGCAGCAAAACCAATGGATCAGCCTATCAAAGAAAGCTTGAAATCTAAGATCATTCTTAATGAGTGAGGGGGTGAACCCGTGGATTTATTATTCTATCTTCTTCGTTTTATCCTTCATTTGTTGATTGTATGGGGAATGTGGCTGCTTATTAAACCGCTAATCGAACGGCATTTACGGCAGGTAGGTCAGAAAGTTGATTTTCGTATCAAACATAAAATGAGTATTTTTGGCAAAAGAGTTAGCTCGGTTAAAAAAAGGCTGTGGCTCTACCGCCATCTAGATAATCTTTTATATTTTGTACACGGAAAATATGAGCCGGGAATTAGCGTTATGCGTTTTGTCATACGTACAGCAATAGTGTTTATCGCAGTTTTTCTATCAGGACTACTGACGCTAAGCGAGCTTCCTGGGCGTTTGAGTTTTAACAATCCTTTTCTGCAGGGGATCACCTTTAATGAAGGACATTCGATCCAAGGGGCTTGGAGATTTCCACTTTTTATGGCTGTGATTTCTGCGATGATTCCTTATTTTCGTATGAGATACATCTACGCGCAGAGAAAGGTGCATGGAAGCTATGATTTACTCGATGTAGTCAAAATCTCCACCAAATTCACTCACTTGTCGGTAGATTCCATTCTCGATCGGACAGCGGATTTTCTTACGGATAAAAATGTGCTAAAGGGTCCTTTGAAGCTGTTAGGGGCTGCATTTTCTAATTACAGTAATGAGAAGGAGCTTATTGAGGAAGCCGGGAGATTTTCCAATGCGATTGGCACTACCTTCGCTCTAGAATTTATATCGGATCTGCTCTATGCCGAGAAGGAAGGAACCCGTTATTTAAAAAGCTCGCTGATGCTGTTAAACCGTTCTATGGAGCAACAGAGAGAAACGATTTTGACTGTAAAAGCAGGAAGTAGAGATGCGATCAGCCTTGGTTTATATGGGAATCTCTTGGTGCTGGTATCTACGGTTGGAACCTTTATGTATATGCTGAAGCCTGATGTTTATTTCCAATTGCAGTTTGAGACTACGGTAGGGCTTTCCTTTTTGATGGTGATCATCTCCGGTCTTTTTATTTCTTTTGTGATCAGTACTATTCTCGCCAGACCTAAACTGGACTACCACTAAGGTGATGAACTATGGACAGATTGTTACTATTAATTACTGTAATCGGGATTGTATATGTCGCATTACTTGTCTTTGTAAGCAGTAGTAGTAAACAGGAAAGATATCTTATCCGATTAGGACTACGGTGGAATGGGCTTGGGGAACGGGTGCAGGGGGATAGACTTCAGCAATTATTGAATGATTCTGGTTTATCGATTTCGGCCCGTAAAATTACGCTTTTCCGTTACTCAGCAGCGCTGATTTATTTAATAACTCAAGTTGTCAGTGATTTCATTCGTTCTAATTCTTTTTCTATTTATGACCCTCTAATTGCTCTACTTATTCTCGTAATCAGCAGTCCGATGCGCTATCTTCCGTTTGGCTGGGTGCTTACATGGCTTCATCAAAAAACGGTTATTAAAAAAGACGGTGAGCTGATCTCTTTTATCCGTCTATATGAGAATAATCGTCTGCGGAAGCGCGGATATGCGCAATTTGGCACTTTTTGCGGGAGTACGGCTGGACATTTTCAATATATACGTCAGGACTTGTACGAGTTGTCAGAACGAGCAGTAGATGAGGGTGTGGAGGGGGCGATTGAATGGTTTTGTGCAAAGTTTCCGGATAATCATAGTTTTATTAATGACATTCGGTCCATTTTGCTGGCTACTGAGGGGATGGATGACGACACAGAAGCGGCAAATTATTTGCGCGAGCAAGGTAAGATTATCTCAAAAATCTCCAGCGATCAGTATTTGAAAAAGTGGTCTTTTATCGGTGATCTATCTACGATCATTAATGTTATCCCATCGATTGCTACTTTTTTGATGATCGTCGCGATGGCGATGCAGTACATTTTACTGATTAAAGGGAATTTTAATGGGGTCGGCATGTTCCAGTGAAAAATTGTATATTCAATATTATTTAAAAAATATAAAATAAAAGGGAGATTTTAACAATGAAAAAGGACGCTATTTCTACAGGTTTGTTTATTGCTATCGGATTTTTGTGTGTGGCCATCGTAATCGCGATTTTAGTTCCTGTGGTGCAAGATGTAATTAATGATACGGATGATAATAGACCGGATATCCCGGGTGTAACTTTAATTCAGCCATTGGATTCACACCAAACTGCAGTTGCCCGGGTCCTGCCCCACACTTCGGTTTAACTCGATTATGAAAAAAGACTCTATCTCTATTGCAATGTTTCTGTCCATTGGTTTTGTGATCGCAGGGATGTTTATCACAGTAGCTACGCATATCATTGGAAGCAGTCAGGACGATATCATCACACATACTAAGCAAGTAGAGCAATATTAAAGGGAGGCGCTTCTATTGAAGGAGACCGTCCTCCGGGCATTATTCATGTGGCTTGTCCTGTTTATTATCCTGCAGCCCATCTTCACCTATATTGATTATCTGCTAGATTTACAGGTCAAAGCTAATACGTCCTACATCACACAAAAAGCTGCAACGGAGGGGATGGTCACAGCGTCTATGCGGAACGAAGTGATTTCAAATCTGAAGGCGATTGGGTTCTCCGAGGGTTCCATAGAAATTACGAGCAGTACGGATACCGTTCAGGAGCGCAAACAACGAATTGATGTGTATGTAACTGCACCGCGGATAAATTTGTTTCCGTATAACTTTTCCACAGTTTCGCAGCCGACCCGATATTATGGCCATGGGTCAATTATGAGTGAATATCTCGATTGATTAAGGGATGAGCCTAATTTATGGATTACATTATTAAGCTGGCATTTGTCCTACTGATCTTTATCTACTCCTGGTTCTTTCAGATCCAGAATCAGGAGTGGGACATGCTGCGCAGCATGCTAAAAGATGCAAACAATATCGCTGTTCACGATGCCGCGCAGGAGTTAGATGAGATTGAACTTACGCGAGGTCGTCTAATTATCGATCCCGCGCTTGCTTACGATACTTTTCAGCATGCCTTGCAGGCGAATCTTGGGCTTGATAACGGCCTTTCTCCCCAAGTAGGCAGCCGTTTTAAGAATCAAGTAAAGATCGTGAAGTTTGATATTATTGATGATTCCGATGGAGTGACTTTTCCACTTTTATACGAGGATAGTGAATATGGCATTACCAAGTACATAGAGGGTCCCTCGGTTATTGCCGTCATCGAGACGGAACATCCGCTGCTGATCTCCAGAGCCAAAACACAAGAGCCAATCAGAGTACCTGCAGTTCAGGAGTATAAGTTCAATAAGTAGGGAAAATCCAATTGAGTATAGGGAGAGATTTGGAGATGAGAAAGAAAGTTGTAAAAGCGACTTTGGCAGCGGCAATGTTATTTAGTGTGGTATTGGGGCAGGGAGTAGTTACAAATGCGGAAACGGTTACACCAGTAGTTACAGCAAAGCCTACAGCATCTGTGATACCCACAGCAACCGTGAAACCTTCAGCAACGCCAGCACCTATCATGAGGGATAATTTGAGTAAATTTGGATTGAAGAAAGACTTGGAGCTACCGGTGACGATCAGCGCTGGAGGATTAACGTACACGTTGGAAAAGCTGATGTTTTACGATGTAAAGTCTAAAGAAGCACAATCTCTAATGAAGCTGTATGGTTATTCAGATAAAATTTATAAAACACCTACGAAATATATGGTATGGACTAAACTCACCATTGAAAATAAGGGCAGTAAAATTATTCAATTAAGTGCTAAAGATCCGAGTTCAAAATGGTATTTTAAAATGGATGGTAATAATCTTATTGAACCTGCACCTAAGAATAAAATGTTAGAGTTGAACAATAAAGAAGCATTATGGAATTGGGTGTTGAAACCTGGGGAAAAGCTATCTAGCTATCAGATGTATGGGTATATTAAAGACCCTTCAGTTATTTCTATATACGTTAATCTTGGAGGCGATTTTGAAGAAAAATACATTGTTAAACGTCCAGGGGAGTAATTTATATGAAGAAAATTTGGATTGTTCTGCTTACAGTTATACTAGTTTTTTCATATACTCCACATAATATTAAGGCAGCTAATTCACAAAGCAAAACAGTGTCAATACCTTCAGAAATTCTTAGTGGATCTGCAAATGCTCAAAAATCTTACTACTTAGAACTTCCTAGTGGAGTATCCACTTCGGCAATTAATGTCTCTTCTCTTCAATATAATGGCACTAATCAAAAAGTTGCTCTTACATTGGAGAATGGGAAAATAAAGGTTACTTTAAAGGGCGTTGAAGCAAAACAACGAATAGATAATTTACTTGGGTATAATGCTTCGTTTGAAACCCTTTTTCCAACAACTCCTGGTAATTCTATTTGGCGATATTCAGACGGAGTAAGATGGCAGATAAATGAATGGGACCCATACATTAATGGTCAGAAACATAACGATAGGAATGGACAGGGTAATGGTACACCTAGAAATGATCCCCCTGATATGACGGTGGTGACTCAATCAGCAGTATCACGTTTGGGAATTAAATGGTATGACAAAAACGTGAATTCGGTAATAGATTCATCTCAAATCATAGAGTCCACCGTCAAAATAGTTGTACCTACAGATACGCTTCCATCAACATATGTTAATCATAATGTCGTAAATGGGAATCAATTTATTATTTATTATAAAACTGACGCAGCTATGCAAAATTATGATCCAGAACAATTAAGTCCGAATTTTGACAAAAGTGGTCATGCGTTGGGTAGGCGTTACAAAACAAAATTAAACTACTACTTTACAGGGTCGGCTAATGTGACTACGTATAAGTATAGTGGAAACGTCTCTTTTGACTACAATATCCCTACAGAACCCACACTTACCGGTACCGTAACTCTAAATAAACCTAATCCCAATCCAACAAAATTGGGAGATAAAGACGAACCCGTTCAAATTTCATTAATGGGGCAGCTGCAAGGCTACAATGATGCTTCAAACATTGACGAGTGGGTGTTCTATGCTAAAGAGAAAGACAGGAACAACACACTCAAAACGAAAAAGGAGTCTGCAAAGACATTTAACGTAAGCACTTTATTTGATTTTGAGATCAAAAAGTCGAGTGTAACGGGCGAACATTTTACTCAGGAATATGCTTTAACCGTTCTCGTCCGTTTTAAAAAGCCAATCATCACAAAGAATGGAACCATCACCTCTCTGGAACAGCCTCTACAGATTTCAGCAGGTGTTTATAAAAACCACCCCCTGGTTACTTTTCCTCCACCTCCGACCAAGCCAACAGAACCGGAAGGAAAGCCACCTATTGCAAGAATATCAACAGCTAGATACATAAAAGCAGGGTCTGATATGCTCGTTAGTGGAAATGCTTCCTATGATCCGGATGGATATATCACTGATTATGCTTGGAGCACATCTGGAGCGCAGGGAGAAATCGGAAATGTCCCAAGGGGGTATGTATGGTATACCATAGAGCAAGTTGGAGAGACATTTCCTATAGCTCTCACAGTCGTTGACAATGATGGACAAATAGGTAGTACAAGTACAGAAGTTACCGTCATTGAGCCGAAACCAGCAGCAATTATAGATATAGAAGGAATACTTAAACAAAATCGTAAAACGACATTGTTTAATAGAAGCCAGAGTCCAACACGCTTTCCGTTAATACCATCGAAAACACGAGTTACCATCACTGCTGTATCTGGTGGTACGAATGCAGATATTAAATATAGTGGTACATTATCTGAACTTGAAAGCAAAGACATCTTATTTAAAAAACCCGGAAAATATATGGCTGCGATTTATGTGGAAAATACGCTTGGGTATTCTGATAGTGATGAGATTACTTTTGATATTGTGCCAGATGAAGCGCCGTACAACTATTTTACTCTGCCTGGAGTGGTATATCGAAGTCCTGATTACGGTAATAAAGCGGTGGTTTCATTGGATGATATCTCCTATTCGCCTGATAAAGATGTAGTGGGTCGGAGACGCTGGGAGTATCGCTATGATTCAAATAATGACGGGAGTTTTAGCGGAGAAGCATGGGTGATCTTCAGTAATGAGAACAAAGATCGCTTAAATTTAGAGCTGAGCGAGGTAGGGAAATATGAAGTCCGACTTACTGTGTTTGAAGAGTTTGGTCAACCAACCATTGATGAGTTTGTGACAGAAGCTGATCGGAAATCTACAAATTCAGATGGACAAAAGTTAAGCTCACGGATTGTAGAAGTGAAAAATCGAGCGCCAGAAGTTGATTGGTCCTGGTAGGAGAGGTGCTTAAATGAAAAAGACAAAAGAAATACTTTCACTAGTAATTATAATCACTTTCCTATTCGGAGTTTTCCCTAGTCAGGGAGTGTATCTTCAGACAGCAGAGGCTGCGACTGGTGACCCTAATTTCATCACTTATAAAGATATAAATATACCCGCTGATGGTGATTTTTATGACGCTGGATGGAATTATGGTACTATGCGTGGGACAATAAATAACCAAAAGCTAACGAATATTAAATTTAATCGTACCACTAAGCAACTTACATTTGACCTTAGTTCGGATGCAACATTGACTGTAGGAGTCAACTTGGTTCCTTCACAAAGTGCTCTAGATAGACGTGTCGTTCGAGCGGAGTTATGTGTAGCGGCAATACCAGAGGGAGCACCATTAGATTTACCAGTCTACCAATATAATTGTCCGAGCCACTGGTCAAATCCAAATACCAATTGGACCCCATTGTACAGGAGCTTTTTTGCTGGACCGTTTGATGATAATAGATTTGATCATACATTTAATCTAGCGACAGATGCTTATGGAAATGTTTTAGGGAATTTAAGTTATGGTGAACTTCCAATAGGATTAGTAGTTAACTACGCTGTTGGTGCAGGTCAACAGGATTCATGGGGTGGATTTAATCCAGATAAAGGATATGGAGGGCCGTACATAGGTCATACTTTTCAAAAAGTATTTCCTTTGATACCTAATAGTCCACCTACTATTTCGTTAAATACACCTAATAATCAAGTCCTGCAGAACGAGCCTGGACGCAACACACTTAACATCGAGGGATATGTCCACGATCCAGATAATGATGATCTTATCGTAAGTGCGGAGATATCAAATGTATTTTATAGGAAGACGGTAGTATCTCAAACGAAAGGATATCAGTATTTCTCTATCCCCGTAGACGCTGTAGCTGATTCGATTCCGCCAGGCGATTATACGATGACTGTAAAAGTAGCGGATCCTTCAAATATGTCGGAATCCGTGAATATGACGTTTAAGGTTACAAACCGACTGAAGCGAAATGCTTTTGTTCTCGTTAATAGTTCAATAGAGAATAGCGGTACCACCTACGAAGATTATGAGTGGGATGCTAAGTACGCTGATCGAGTGAGATATGATCATGATCCGAATTATTTTGATAATTCAATGGGTATTATAGGGGATTCAGGACTATGGAGGACGAGCCTTTACACTTCATTTCCGTATACCGGACAATATGTAGTGAGTTATCAAGCTAAGGATATACCGAAACAGGATGCTCGCTTTGCTGAATATCAGATGTGGAGTAAAGATGCCGCATCTACGATGAGTTTTAAAGTCCATCGCAAGCCAATAGCGCTTTTTTCAGCAAGGCTTATCAATGGAAATGTTCAATTAATAGATTCCTCCTATGATTTAGATCATATTACAAGTTCTGATAAAGGGATTATGCAGTGGCAATGGCAATATAAAAAGACCGTTAATGAGATGTGGATCGACGGGCAGCCACCTGGGGGAGTTTTTGAAAAGGACAGTTACGACATCCGTTTAAGAGTCCGTGATGTGGATGGAGATAATGGAGTCGGTGTATGGAGTGATTGGTGTCAACGTACTGTGGGGAATGCGTCTGTTAATCTACCACCCGTTGCGCTATTTACCGTTGATCCGAATATCGTTTCCTATCGTAAATCTACGACCATTACAGACAAATCTTTCGATCCAGATAATGATCCATTAGATGTATATTACTGGACTGTAATCAAAGACGGATGGAATAAAGTATGGGAACATTGGGGTGGAGCGACAACACCGCCGAATATCGCATCATTCGGTGAAGGGAATTATCAACTCAATCTACAAGTACATGATAATCGTGGCTTGTGGTCGGATTGGTACAGTCAAAATGTACAGGTAGTCAATCATCCACCGGCTGCAGCATTTACAATGCCTAACGAAATTTACCGCGACACGATCATCACAATGGATAACTTAACACCAGATCCGGATGAAGATGGAGATGCTTTATCTTATGCCTGGAATGCAAAGTTTAATGACTCTCCTTATTACTGGGCGGGAAACAACCGTTATCAATCTATGACCATTCGTGATCTTATTAATCGTAACGGTATCTCACATAAAAAGGCCATTTCTGATGGTTGGGAAATGCAGCTCACAGCCTCTGATGTAAAGTTAAGCTCTTATGCGACGCGTACATTTATGGTTAAGAATCATGTTCCTGTTGCTAAGATTAACGGACCTTCATCCGTAAATCAGTATGATACGAAACAATTTACGTCAGGGGATATCGATGAGGATACATCAGATCAAAGTTCGTTAGAATACTACTGGAAAGTATCGAACAGTGCTGGTGAAATGAAATCATATCTTACTCGGGATATTACGCTTACCTTCTCAGATCCAGGGGTATATACGCTAGAACATTGGGCAATCGATCAAATAGGAGATAAGTCGAATATCGCTGGATTGCAAGTCCAAGTGAAAGAAAACTTGGCACCTACTATGACTTTAACTAGTCCTTCAGGTACAGTAACGAACCCATCTGTGATTGACGCGGAACAAGGCGATCCATTAATCAAATGGACTTACGCAGATCCGGAAAATGATCTACAGGAGAAATACAGGTTAGAGTTCTTTACGAAGGATGGTCTATTAGTCTCCACGATAGAAAATCCGGATCCTACTGGACTGCTCAGACAATATCAAATCCCAAATAATACATTTGAACGGTTTGAATACTTTACAGTGCAAGGTCGAGCATACTCCAAATTTTCATGGTCAGATGTATCAAATGAAAAAACATTCATCATCGATAACGCACCTAAGCCTGGATTTACTCTGATCACAGATACTGGTAAAGATGCGACTAAGGTACCGATCTACCGGACAGACGTTCTGAACATTAAGAGTAACGCAACTGATCCGGATGAGCCAAAAGGAGATACCATCAGTTATAAATATTACTTAAAGCCATCAAGTGGTACAGAGACTCTTGCTAGCGCCCAAAAAGATTTCACAAAGCAATTCACATCTAACGGCGTCTTTACCATTAGACAACTCGTAACTGATTCACTGGGATTGTACCGCGAGCTTTCACAGAACATCACAGTAGTCAACCGCATTCCGACGGCAACAGTAACGTATCCAACCAGTATTGATCCATCCAAGCCCACAATTGCAAGTACACTCACACCAATCCTTAAATGGGATTATCAAGATGAGGACGGAGATCTGCAGCAACGTTATAAGGTGCGAATTATTACCTTGGCCACTGGTGCAATTAAGGTACAATCTGGTGAGCAAGTATCAAGAGCTAAGCAATGGCAGATTCCAGCCGGTTCACTGATCGAGAACGAAAAGTATGCCGTCGAGGTTGAAGTTTTTGACGGATTCAGTTGGAGTAATGTTTCTCCTCGAAAATATCTCATGGTTAATCTATTAACTATTAAAGGTGGCGTTAAGCACACCGAAGAGTGGAACAACAACCGTAAAGGCTACAATTTGAAAAAGAGCGGCAATGAGGAAAGTCCAAGAGGCTATAACGTATTTTGGGCAGGAGAACGTTTTGTTCTGCAAGGTACAGCAACAGGTCTCCCGGATACTGTGCAAGTGACCATGGTCGGAGGGTTCACTACGCAGCTTAGCCCAACTAACGACGATAAAACCTTCTGGACAGGTGAAATGTACGATAGCTCTTTTGAAAAGCTACCAGACGGCCCTGTTACATTTACTTTTACGGCTCAGAATGCGTATAACACCAAAACGGATACAGTTACAGTCGTTATATCATCATATTGGTCGGAGTATTTCCAAAGTCATCGAATTAAATAGAGTAGGAGCCTATATTACCCCATCTTTTTTGCGTGACTTCACAGGATCATGTTAATGTTGAAGTATTGTATCAAACATTGATAGGGGTAGGAGATATGATTCGAGAGTTAACACCAGCGGAAATGAAATCAATCTTGAGTTCGATTAATAGGGAACAGCACTTCTTATACTATTCATACCTTACAGCTCGTAAGCATAATACGGTACACTATGGACAGTTTACAGAGCAGGGGGAGCTGCTCGGCGTATTGGCTTTTTTTAGAGGGCTTTCGTTCTATGCTTTTTCCGTATTCCCTGTGGAGAAGTCATTTTGTCTCCGGTCCGTGCTTGCATTTACGAAAGAACAACTGAATTTACCTGACAATGCTGTCGGTAATGTAATCGTGAATGAAGAAGTTATGGCTGTACTTGCTTCACAGCTTGAGCTTGTTAAGTCTCCCAAAAAGTTGCTTCTAATGAAGCATATCCATCAAGAAGCGTTGCCACCGGTGGATACAAGCGTTTTACATTTGGGTCCTCCTTATTTTGAGCTTATTGAGTCGAAAATGGCCGATTTAGATACAATGGCGTTCTCAAAAGAAGAATTACAGTATCCGTTCTATGGTGTGATGGAACAACATGAGCTGATTGCGGTAGGTGGATACCATATTTATAGCGAAGATTACGTTGAATTGGGGAACATCGGAACGGATGTAAGATGGAGAAGGCAAGGCTACGGAAAAAAGATCTGCGCAGAGCTCACCCGAGCGGGGAGAAGGGTTACCTCAAATGTGTATTTGAATGTCATTGAGGAGAATGTAGGTGCAATTTATCTATATCAATCCATCGGTTATGAGCTTATGTGCAAACAGAACATGGTTGAATTTATTATTTGATGGTTAATTAAAAAGGACTTAGCGGAATACAATCCGCTAAGTCCTTTTTCACAAGCATAGAACCTTTTATACGACCCCTTCAGTACGGTCTTCATTCATTCGCATCATTCGTGCGGCAACCGAAGTAGTATGTAATGGTAAAGAGGATGGGCGTGCAGAGGCTCTCTGAGCTCTACGTAAATAATAGGATAGTTTTCCAGTAAAAATCTTATTTGCATAGAGTGAAAGAGCGAAATCTTCCGGTGTAACGAAGCAGGAAGGTTTATTCACAGGCTGAACTGCAGTTTCTTCAAATAAAGAGGCAACGAAATGGGAACAAAAATAAGCATTTTCTCTATCGATTTTAATATTCAGAAGCACACCAATTAGCCCTAAAAGATGATATTTATAACGTTCCTGATTTTGCATCATCCCTTGGACGTGATTGTACATCGTATCGTATTCTTCAGCGC
This sequence comes from Paenibacillus etheri, assembly GCF_001012825.1. Classification (GTDB taxonomy): domain Bacteria; phylum Bacillota; class Bacilli; order Paenibacillales; family Paenibacillaceae; genus Paenibacillus_AQ; species Paenibacillus_AQ etheri. The sequence goes on along the minus strand of NZ_LCZJ02000028.1, from coordinate 98,215 downwards.
TAACACGCAACTGATAGATAGAACAATTAGCACTGCTATAAAAAGGGTCAATAAAGTTCTCCTGAATTAGACCTGCCACGAATGGATTATGCATTTTTTTTCTTCCGAAGCTGTATACCTCCCGCAGTTCACAGTCAAAGGCGATCGAAGCATGATTCAGATCGGCTTTTGTAAACCACTTTATAAAACCACTAAAGGCCGTACCTGTACCGGTAAGTACAATAAAGATGTCCTTATTCGAACTCATGTTCAAAGTTCCTTTCCACTAGGAAATGTTTGGGTAATGCATGAAAATTATGCTTAACTAACTCCATCTTACTGTATATTTGAGCATTGTAAAACAATCTTTAGTCTTAATTAAAAACTAGACCATAGACTAGTGCAATTCTGGCTTGTCTCATAGTTCTTGTGTGTATATAAATACGTCGATATTGCAAAAGATAAGCTGTTCAAATAAAGAGTTTTTAAAAACAATTGGAATTGCTTCCACACTAATGATACAATAAGAGTCAAAATGACATTCTTGAGATTTCAGAGGAGGAACTATTAAATGAGTGAACAAGATCAAGCGATTCAAAAGGAAGAAAACTCAACTGTAGATAACCTGTCCATTACAACGATTCGTACTTTGGCGATTGACGCCATTGAAAAAGCAAACTCCGGCCACCCAGGTATGCCAATGGGTTCTGCACCAATGGGCTACCAATTGTTTGCAAAAACAATGAAACATAACCCTGATCATCCGACATGGGTAAACCGTGACCGTTTTGTATTGTCCGCAGGACATGGTTCTATGCTTCTGTACAGCTTGCTGCACCTTAGTGGTTATGATCTGCCTATGGAAGAATTGAAAAATTTCCGTCAATGGGGCAGCTTGACTCCGGGTCACCCAGAAGTAGGTCACACCGCTGGTGTCGATGCAACAACAGGTCCACTTGGACAAGGTATTGGTATGGCTGTTGGTATGGCTATGGCTGAAGCTCAATTGGGAGCTACCTACAACAAAGATGAACATAAAGTGATTGACCACTATACTTACGCTATTTGTGGTGATGGTGATCTAATGGAAGGGATCTCTTCCGAGTCCGCTTCACTCGCTGGTCATTTGAAACTGGGCAAATTGGTTGTACTGTATGATTCAAATGATATTTCCCTTGATGGTAAATTGAACCTTTCCTTCTCCGAGAACGTGGCTCAACGTTTTGATGCTTATGGTTGGCAAGTACTGCGCGTTGAAGATGGAAATGATCTTCCGGCTATTGCCAAAGCGATTGCTGAAGCGCAAGCTGAGACTAGCAAACCGACTTTGATCGAAGTGAAAACTGTAATTGGTTATGGTAGCCCTAACAAACAAGGTAAAGGCGGCCATGGCGGTACTCACGGTTCCCCACTTGGAGCAGAAGAAGCTAAGCTTACCAAAGATTTCTACAAATGGGTATACGAAGAAGATTTCTATGTGCCTGACGAAGTTCGTGCTCATTTTGCAGAAGTGAAGAAAAACGGAATCGCAGCTAACAAAGCTTGGGATGACAAATTCGCAGCTTACAAAAAAGCATATCCAGAGCTTGCTGCACAATTCGAAACAGTAATCAACGGCGATCTTCCAGAAGGCTGGGATGCTAACCTTCCAACTTACACTACTGAAGATAAAGCAGTATCGACTCGTGTCGCTTCCGGTAGTGCGCTTAACGGTCTGACTGCTGGTGTTCCTCAGCTTGTGGGCGGTTCTGCTGACTTGGAAAGCTCAACTATGACGCATTTGAATGGTTTGACATCGTTCACACCAGAATCTTATGATGGCCGCAACATCTACTTCGGCGTACGTGAGTTTGGTATGGCTGCTGCAATGAACGGTATTGCACTGCACACGGGTCTTAAAGTATTCGGAGGAACATTCTTCGTATTCACAGACTACCTGCGTCCAGCCATCCGTTTGGCTTCGATCATGAAATTGCCAGTAACCTATGTACTGACACATGACAGTATTGCAGTTGGTGAAGATGGTCCTACGCATGAACCAATCGAACAATTGGCTTCCCTGCGTATCATCCCAGGTCTGACTGTTATTCGTCCGGCGGATGCTAACGAAACTTCTGCAGCATGGGCTTATGCTATGGAAAATAAAGAGAATCCGGTTGCTTTGGTTCTGACTCGTCAAAACTTGCCAATTCTTGCTGGAACAGTTGATGGCGTTCGTGAAAACATCAAACGTGGTGGTTATGTTGTCTCTGATTCTAAAAATGGCACTCCACAAGCACAACTTATCGCTACTGGTTCTGAAGTACAATTGGCTGTTAAAGCACAAGCTGCTTTGGCTGAAGAAGGTATCGATGTTCGTGTAATCAGCTTGCCAAGCTGGGATCTGTTCGAAAAACAAGATAAAGAATACCGTGATTCCGTAATTCTTCCAGGAGTTAAGGCTCGTCTTGCTATCGAAATGGCACAAACCTTTGGCTGGGAACGTTACACTGGTGACCAAGGTGATATCCTGGGCATCACTACTTTCGGAGCTTCCGCGCCTGGCGACAGAGTAATGAAAGAATACGGCTTTACTGTTGAAAACGTAGTTAGCCGTGTGAAAGCACTTCTGTAATTAACTGAATAATCATTAGGGGGAGAACAAGTAATGAGTCAGTTTAACAACGCAACGATTGAAAAAGCAGCCAATGTATATTATGGCGGACAAGTAACCAGTCGTACGGTAATTTTGCAGGATGGAACTAAGGTCACACTTGGTATCATGTTGCCTGGTGTATATGAATTTGGTACGGATGGTCCTGAAATTATGGAGATTCTGTCCGGCGATCTTAAAGTGCTGCTTCCCGGCACTAAGGTATGGCAGGAGATTAAGGGAGCGGCAACGTTCAATGTTCCTGGCAACTCTAAATTTGCGTTGGAAGTTTTTGAAGTAACTGATTATTGCTGTTCTTACCCGGTTCTATAAAGACATAACTAGAAAGCTCTGCTGAAAAGCAGGGCTTTTTCTTTTTTTTCTTGCACTACAAACAATAATTTAGTATTATAAATACAAACAAATGTTCGTATGTTTTCAATTGCGTAAGTAATAATTAATTTGTGAAAAAAACCGCCTCTCACATCGAAAATTCCTGTGGGAAACGGCCATTAGTAAATGATCTATATGTTTCTCCTTAAAACGCTTATCGTCCTTATAGGGACGTCGAAGCCGTTTATGCTTGTTATTCGGATACAGTAGAACCCATTTTTTGTCCGATCCACTCTTCATAGCATTTCACTACAGCGGACAGGTCTTCATCGCCATAGCCTTGGGTAAACCCGGCTTGGAACATGCTTTTGGCTAGTCCCAGCATTGGAGAAGGGACGCCTGTGAAATCGCTGTGGGCGGAGGCTAACTTCAGATCCTTTAACATTAATGCAAGGGAGAACTGATTGCTGAAATCATTTTCTATGATTTTACGGCCTTTAAGCTCTGCCTGTTTGCTGCCTGCAGAACCAAGCTGCACTAGTTCAAGGAACTTGTCAGCTGGGACACCTGATTTTACAGCGATAGCGAACCCTTCAGCCAGGGCAACGTTGTGAATGCCGACCATAGCATTATGAGCCAGCTTGGCTACAGCGCCACTGCCGTTCTCACCCATATGTATCAGCTTTTTACCCAAAGTATCGAAGATATCGCGATGCTGTTCTATGACTTCAGCACTGCCGCCAACCATGAACACCAAGGTTCCTTCAATAGCTGCCGGCTTGCTTCCAGTCACTGGCGCGTCAAGAAAATGTCCACCTCGAGCTTCTACAGCAGTGGCAATTTCGTGAACTAGTCCTGGAGAAATTGTGCTGGAATCAATAATTAAGCTGCCTGGCTTAAGCGCATCTAGAATACCATCCTGACCATAAAACACTTCACGAACCGAATCATCATTACTGATCATGGTAATAATAACATCCTTACCTTCAGCGGCAGCACGTGGCGTGAGGGCAGTCTGAGCACCTTCTGCTTCAAGAGGTTTACATTTAGCTGCTGTACGGTTGTACACCGTTACCTGAAAGCCGCCACGAAGCAAGTTGGAAGCCATTGGCGCTCCCATTGTTCCAAGTCCGATAAAACCGATTTGTTTCATTTGTATAGCCACCTTCCCTTTTCTTCATTCTATCACGGCATATAGGCTAGCACCACAGCTCGGCCATGCCTGATGATGCGGGGAAACGCTTCCATGAAACTTTCGAAAACTTGGTTCTAAAGCCAGGGATGTGCCCTAAGACCTTGCCAGTCAAGGCAAATTAAAGTATCCTAATTATAAAGTTGTAACAAGCGGTTTCAAATTTAAAGAGATAAACAGGAGGTTTCCATTACCGATGTCTAAGAAGATTAATTTTGACTACACCAAAGCCCTTTCTTTCTTCAACCAACAAGAAATTGACAACCTTGCCGCTCCAGTTAAGTTAGCACACGAACAGTTGCATAATAAGACGGGTGCAGGTTCCGACTATCTTGGATGGATTGATCTTCCATCAGCTTATGATAAGGAAGAATTCGCACGCATTCAGCAAGCTGCAAAGAAGATCCAGAGCGATTCCGAAGTACTGATTGTAATTGGTATTGGTGGTTCTTATCTGGGAGCACGCGCAGCGATTGAAGCGCTCTCGCATTCTTTTTACAATAACCTTTCTAAAGATAAGCGCAAAACTCCAGAAGTTTATTTCGCTGGTAATAACATCAGTTCTACATACATCACGCATTTGCTTGATCTAGTAGAAGGCAAAGACTTCTCCGTGAACGTAATCTCCAAATCAGGAACTACGACTGAGCCAGCCATTGCTTTCCGCATTTTCCGCGCAGCTCTGGAGAAGAAATACGGCAAGGAAGAAGCTCGCAAACGTATCTACGCTACTACAGACAAGGAAAAAGGTGCCCTTAAGAAATTGGCAACTGAGGAAGGTTATGAATCCTTCATCATTCCAGACGATGTAGGCGGACGTTACTCCGTATTGACTCCTGTAGGCTTGCTTCCAATCGCTGTAGCAGGTATTAACATTGAAGAGATGATGCAAGGTGCTGCTGCCGCTGCGGATGAGTTCAGTAATCCGGATGTAGCTACTAACCAAGCTTATCAATATGCTGCAGTTCGTAATGCCCTTTATCGCAAAGGTAAAACAACTGAAATCCTCGTGAACTATGAGCCTTCCTTACACTTTGTATCAGAGTGGTGGAAACAATTGTTTGGCGAGAGCGAAGGTAAGGATTTCAAAGGAATTTATCCTTCTTCCGTTGATTTCTCTACAGATCTACACTCCATGGGTCAATTTATCCAAGAAGGTAACCGTAATATCTTTGAAACGGTAATCCAAGTAGATCAAGTGGCTCATCATGTGACCATTGAGAACGATCCAGATGATCTGGATGGCTTGAACTTCTTAACAGGAAAGACTATGGATTTCGTGAATAAGAAGGCTTTCCAAGGTACAATGCTCGCGCATACAGATGGTCAAGTACCTAACCTTATCGTTACTATTCCTGATCAAACACCATACACATTTGGTTATCTGGTTTACTTCTTTGAAAAAGCTTGCGGCATCAGCGGTTACCTGCTAGGTGTTAACCCATTCGACCAACCAGGCGTAGAAGCTTACAAGAAGAATATGTTTGCGCTACTTGGCAAACCGGGTTACGAAAAAGAAAAGGCAGAGCTGGAAGCAAGACTTACAGAATAGTATTGCAGCAGTATTTTAGAGACCATTCATACTAGTGTAAGTCACCAGGAGCAGTCCATAGGTAATCCAATACCGGGGCTGCTCCTGACATTATATGAAGACATCATATGTATATAAGGACTGGAATAATTATGTTAGAACAATATCGAACGGTGCGCTCTTCCGGTTCTAAGGAAGTCGTAATCCGCAAATCTCGCTTCATTGGTCATGTTATGCCGGTTGAGAATGAAGAAGAAGCATTGTTGTTTATCGAAGACCTCAAGAAGAAACATCGGGACGCAACGCATAATTGTTCTGCTTATGTGATTGGGGAGAGAGACGAAATCCAGAGGCAATCAGACGACGGGGAGCCGAGTGGAACAGCCGGCAAACCGATTTTGGAAGTAATTCGCAACCAGGGAGTTAAAAATGTCGCAATTGTTGTTACCCGTTATTTCGGAGGCATTATGCTGGGTGCCGGAGGGCTGATTAGAGCTTATACGGATGGAGCAGTGCTTGCGCTTGAAGCAGGAGAAGTAATCACCCGTGTGCTAAGACGAGAGGTATTCGTAGAAATTGAATACACTTGGCTAGGTAAGGTTGAGAACGAACTTCGTGGAAGAGGTATTCAGACTGGCGAGACTTTGTTCACCGACAAAGTAACGTTGTTATGTTTACCGCGAAATGATGAGGGAGACGCATTTATGGCATGGATAACAGATCTAACCCAAGGGCAAGCCTTGGTAACAGAAGGGCGGCGGATTTACTACAGCGAAGGGGATTAGGTATATGGCAAGGAGAGCAGTGGAGCAGGAGTTGTCGAGGGAAAGAATATTAGAGGCCGCTAGGCATCTGTTTATTACCAAAGGGTATCGAGCGATTTCAATGCGAAGCATCGGTCAGCATTTGGGGTACAGCCACGGCTCTCTCTATTATCATTTTAAAGAGAAGGCAGAGTTGTTCTACGCCATTGTTGTCGAAGATTTTAATCATGTGGCTGCTTTGCTGAGCCAAGTAATGAACAAGCCACCTGAAGAAGGTATGACTCGAGTAGAGCAGCTGATTATGGAGTTTATAAGGTTTGGATTAGATCATCCTTATCAATATGAAATTATGTTCATGATTCGTGATGAAGAGCTGCTAGCTTATTGTAGAGCAGAGCAGGGACGATGTTTTGATTTATTCTCAAGTATTGTACGCCGTCATATGAAGGAAGAGGGATATGTGTCCGAGGATTGGCAGAACGTTCCGCTAACCTTGTTCTTATCCGCTCACGGATTTATATCTTATTATATCCAAGATAAAGTCTCATTTGAGGATGTAAAAGAGGCAGCCTCAGCTCATATCAAGGTTTTATGCCGCAGCCTTTAATATGCTGTTTTTTTTATAAGTTCTCACTTTAAAGCTGTGCATTGGTATAACACTGCTTCTCTGCTTGATCAAAGTAATATTTAATTCTAGTTATATTTTAATGGCCGCTCCGAGGCATAACGGAGCGGCCATCTGTATATTGTTTATCCTTCTAAAATCTTTAAGAAACATTGCCTACGTCTTGGTCCATCGAACTCACAAAAATAAATACCTTGCCAGCGTCCAAGTAATAGTTCGCCATCATGGATGATTATGCTCTGGGAAGGTCCTGTTGTAATAGACTTAAGGTGGGAGGCAGTGTTGCCTTCAGCATGTCGATACTTCGGATGCTCCCAAGGGTAAACTTCATCCAAACGCATCAGAACATCATGTTTCACATCAGGATCTGCATTCTCATTGATTGCAATTCCGGCGGTGGTATGAGGACAATAAACTACGATTACCCCGCTACGCACCCCGCTTTTTTTCACAAAAGAAATGACTTCACGAGTAATATCCCGTAATTCATCCCGTTTCGTTGTAGTAATCTCCAGTGTATGCAGCATAAACATTCCCCTTCCTGTGATGTGCCACTTTTTCTATCCTTTGTTATATATATTTTACCCCAAATTCACTTGAAAGTAATTGACGACAACGAGAAGGATTTGGTAAAGTAGTAATAATATAAAACCAAGTATATAAATAGGAATAATTAATGGAGATGTTGGTTAGTATACCGACCGGTTATCCGGAGGTGGGAGGGCAAAATCATTGAATTCGCTGCTTAGACACAAAGGCTGGACTTGGGGTTTCCGAACTACAATTTTGCTCTATTTTGTAGTATTGATCGTGCTGCCTATACTTGGGGTCTATTACAACTCTTTTTCACTGGGTTTCGGCAATTTTGTGGAGAGCATAAGCGACCCGATTGCCTGGAAGTCGGTGCTGTTAACCTTAAAGCTGGCGATCATCGCTACTTTAATTAATGTCTTTTTAGGAACAATGATTGCCTGGGTTCTTATTCGTTATCATTTCATTGGTAAAGCATTGCTTAACAGTCTTGTGGATTTACCATTTGCACTGCCGACGGCAGTTGGTGGTTTGATGATTTTACTCTTGCTCGGACCTGGTAGTCTTATCGGCAAGGCTGCAGCAGCGCTTGGTTTTGAAATTGTTTTTCATCAACCGGCTATCGTTATCGCTATGGTCTTCGTAACCTTTCCCTTCGTGATTCGAGCGGTTCAGCCCTTGCTGGAGGAACTTGATCCTTCCGAAGAGGAAGCGGCATATACAATGGGTGCCAAGGGAACTAGAGTCTTCTGGCATGTTATTCTACCCTCCATGGCTCCTGGGATGATCAGCGGTGGAATGCTTGCCTTCTCGCGGGCACTTGCTGAATTCGGTGCTGTAGTCCTCGTAGCAGGCAATATACCAGGTCGTACACTCGTATCTTCTGTTTTTATTTTTGGTGAAGTTGAAAGTGATAATCCGGTTTCCGCAGCAGCAGTTTCTGTTATTCTCTTGACCTTATCTTTTCTGATTCTTTGGCTAATTAATATGCTGCAGATGCGGGGGAGACGCTCATGAGAAAATTGTGGATTGGACTCACCTACTTGGTGTTTTTTCTGCTAATCGCTGCACCGCTAGGAAAAATGGCTATAGGTGCTTTTAGTGAAGGATTTGGTGGTTTCTGGAATGCTCTGACTAGGCCTGAAGCGCTGCATGCGCTTATGATGACTGGGCTTGTTGTGATAGTAGTTACGTTATTAAATACGTTGTTCGGAATTATGATGGCGCTGTATCTTGTCCGGGCGAACTGGATAAATAGGCGTCTAAAGGGCTTGCTTAACAGTCTTGTTGATTTGCCTTATGCTGTGTCTCCTGTCATCGGCGGGCTGATGATTGTCCTGCTGCTGGGTCCGGATAGTGCCTTGGGCGCGATTTTTGAAGGGATTGGGCTGAAGATCGTCTATGCGATTCCCGGAATGATCATTGCCACCTTGTTCGTAACCTTTCCTTTAATGGTGCGTGAAGTGATGCCGGTGCTGCAGGAGATTGGATCACAGCAGGAGGAAGCTGCCTCTACATTGGGCGCTCGTGGCTGGACTATTTTTTGGAAGGTGACTTGGCCTTCGATTCGTTGGGCGGTTGTGTATGGAGTCATCCTTACGGTGGCTCGTTCACTAGGAGAGTTCGGTGCGGTGCTCGTGGTCTCGGGAAACATTATGAACAAAACCCAGACGGCGACGACGTTAGTCTATCAGGATGTTGAGAATTTTAATGTAACGGCTGCTGGAGGAATAGCGCTAGTTCTGGCTGCATTTTCCGCAGGTCTACTGTTGTTGATGGAATGGACCAAGAGAAGAAAGGAAGTGCAGTAATATGCATGTTGAAGTGCGGGGATTAAATAAGCATTTTGGAGATTTTCATGCGGTCAAGGACGTCAATTTCACCATTACAAAAGGTCATCTGATAGGACTGCTCGGCCCGAGTGGCGGCGGTAAAACTTCGATTCTTCGTATGCTCGCAGGGCTGGAGACACCGGATAATGGCGAGATTATTTTTCATGGTCAGACGGTTAACAATCTTCCTCCTCAGGAGCGCGGGATCGGCTTTGTCTTTCAGAACTATGCATTATTTAAGCACATGACTGTTTTTGATAATATTGCTTTTGGATTAAAAGTTAAAAAGGTCAGCAAAACTGCGATTCGTGACCGAGTGATGGAACTGGTAGAGCTTACGGGGTTAAAAGGCTTCGAGAAGCGTTATCCGCATCAGCTATCTGGTGGACAACGTCAGCGTGTAGCCTTTGCTCGTGCACTCGCACCTGAACCGCAGCTGCTGCTCTTAGATGAGCCGTTCGCAGCTATTGATGCGAAGATCCGTCAGGAGCTGCGCGCTTGGCTGCGTGAGCTGATTGAGCGTGTTGGTATCACTTCCATCTTCGTAACGCATGACCAAGACGAAGCGATTGAAGTAGCTGACGAGATTATGATCATCAACCAAGGACAGTTGGAACAAAAGGGTACGCCTTGGGACATCTATAAGGAGCCTAAAACACCGTTCGTGGCAACTTTTATCGGGGAGTCGACACTGATTGAAGATGCATCTGAGGTGAAAGGCTTTAAAGGCGCTGGAGACGGTAAGCCTACCAAAGCGCTGATTCGCCCTGAATATATTGAAGTTGGTAACCTGCATGAGTTCAAGATGGCTTCTGCTACGGAAAAAGGTGTCGTAAAGCATCTGCATTTCCGTGGAAGCGAATGGCTCGTTGAGGTTGAAGTAAATGGCCACAAGCTGGTCACCTACCGTTCCTTGGAGAAAGAAACCTTGCAGCCGGGACAGGACATCTCAGTCCTTGTGCACCGCGCCTACCTGTTTAATGATGAGCGAAGCTGGATCCAGGAGAACAACCTGAAAGAAGATCCAATGCCGATATTTATTTAATATAAAAATAAATAAAATGATTTTCAATTTTTTTGAAGAGTAGCGAATGTGATGAGCTAGGATTAGAGGAACCGATGTGAGGTATGAAGTAATGGAGTGGAAGTTTGGAACTGTAGGAGCGGTAGCGACCGCCTTTATGCTCTAATTTCAACCGTAATACGGTTCCAATCAAGAAATTAGAGCATAACAGCGGCCGGAAGTCCAAACATTCCACGTAATTACGGTAAAATACCGAGCGGCAGTTACTTGATTTTCAGATTCAGCCGTAGAGCTACTTTCAAAGAGACATTAAAATCATTACCTCGAAGGATGTGGGCCGCAATGAATTTCAAAAGGAGCAGACAACTGCACGGATGTTTTGCTGCCCTAATGCTGGCCATACTCACGCTGGCAGCAGTCGGTTGCGGGAATGAGAAGGCGATTACGACGATGGCAGATCCTTCGAAGCAAGGGGATGTCACGCTGGTCGTTGGCGCATACAGTGTGGCTAAGGATGCAATGGAAGATATTTTGCCGTTATTTGCAGCGCAATGGAAAGCGGATACTGGACAGGAGATTAGCTTTCAGCAGTCTTATGAAGCTTCCGGAACACAGGCACGTGCAATTGTGGGCGGGTTCGAAGCGGACGTTACACTGTTAGCCTTGGAAGGCGATGTCGAGAAGCTGGTCAAGGCTGGACTCGTAGCCCCAACGTGGAAAGAGCAGGGTGAACAAGGGATGGTGACACGTTCCGTAGTCGCACTTGGTACCCGTGAGGGAAATCCCAAAGGAATTCACGATTTTGTAGATTTAGCCAAGCCAGGGGTTAAAGTGTTATACCCAAACCCAAAAACATCCGGTGGTGCGCAGTGGGATATCAACGCGATCTATGGGGCGGGTCTGAAGCTGTCAGAGGAGCAAGAGGGCGTAAAAGATCCAGCAGCAGCCAAAGCTTTTTTAGAAAGTGTACATGCAAATGTGGAGTCTTTAGATAAGAGCGGACGTGCGTCCATGGCTGCCTTCGAGTATGGAGTGGGTGATGTTATTGTCACCTATGAGAACGAACTGCTGGCCCGGATTGCTCAGGGAGTTAAATATGAAGTCATTATTCCTAAAAATACAATTCTGATTGAGAACCCGGCAGCTGTCGTAGAGAAGTACGCGGATGAGCATGGGACACGTGCGGCGGCAGAAGCATTAGTTGATTACTTGATAACCCCACAGGCACAAGAGATCTTCGCAAAATATGGATTTCGTCCCATAGATAAACAGGTCTATGCGGAGAACAGAAGCCGTTACCCCGATCCAGCGGGCCTCTTCGATATCAATTATTTAGGTGGCTGGGATGAGGTGCGAAGCACACTTTATTCCAAGCGCGGAATTTGGTATCAGGTACTTGCAGGAATATAGGTAGAGGTGTAAAAATAGAGTCATCCTAGCAGAGCTACTGCTTAAGGGATGACTTTTTTGACGAAAGTATATATTGGGGGCCCCCGCAAAGTACCTGAGTACGCATCGAAGCAAAGCTCCACTTTGTGGGGATATTTTGGTGAGCATCTTTAAGATAGACATATGATAATTTATGACTTCCTTGATGGGAACTGAAGGAGAGATAAGATATGGATACGTTGGTGTTTTTGGGTACTGGGGATGCCATGGGTGTTCCGCGGGTATATTGCATCTGTGACACCTGCACTGAAGCGAGGGAGCAAGGGAGCAATATAAGGCTGCGTTCCTCCGTGCTTATAGATAACGGCAGTGACTTTCTAGTGATTGATTGTGGGCCGGACTGGCGACGTCAGATGGAGGCGCAGGGAATACGGAATATGCGAAGACTGCTTGTGACGCACGCTCATTTTGATCATATTGGCGGGCTGCCAGAATGGGCGGATGCTTGTCGATGGACAGGCATTAAGGGTGAACTTTATGCACCAGCAGAAGTCATTCCCATTATCGAACGGCAATACCCTTGGCTGCGAAATCACATCGAGATGATTCCTTGTGACGAAGGTATAGAACTAGACGGCTGGAAGATAGATACCTGGAAAGTAAACCATGGAAAGAATGGTTATTCGTACGCTTTTCGGCTAGAGAAGGAGGACTACACATGGGTGTATTGCCCAGATTCCATATCTCTAGGGGCTGAGGAGACACGCCTGATGCATGGAGCTGATTTGCTGGTGCTTGGTACAAGCTTCTATTACGAAGCGGCGGAGCTATCCACTCGTTCTGTGTACGATATGACGGAGGCTGCGGAGCTACTGCAAATTGTGAAGCCTAAAAAGGCAGTATATACGCATATGTCACATGATGTGGATCTGAGAAAAGCATATATTTTGCCGGAGAATGTTACACTGGCACAGTCTGGGACGAGAATTCCACTATACAAAAACCCATTCTCTTCACTTTAGAAGAGAATGGGTATGAAGATTTAGATTGAGCCAATAAACGGATTAAGCGGTTAATTTATCGGGTTCATTTAAAGGGTGACGTCCGCTTACCGCAAGCATGACTAAGGAAATAATGATGAGTATAAAACAGAGCACAAATGAATACCGGTAACCTACAATACTGGCTAACCCCCCGCCAACAAGACTCCCAAGCAGTCTGCCGATCGTGGATGAATTAGAATAAAGTGTGGATGCATACCCAGGCATGTTTGGAAGCAGATCCTGGATGTAGCTGATGCCAATTGCTGAAATAACAGCTACGAAGACGGCGAGTAGAACTTGGGCTGCAAGCATCTGCCACATCTCGCCAGAGAGAATGACAACGAGATAATAAGCGCCACCTAGAATCGCCCCGCACATCATCAAGATTCGATTACTGTACTTTGCACTAAGTAGACCGAGCATAATCATAAATGGAATTTCCAGCGCAGCACATATACTGCTGACTAGACCGACATCGCTTGTCGTTCCCCCTAGATTGTTTGTAATAAAGAGGGCTGTATTAATACTGCTCATCCAGTGAGCTACATACATGAGTATCAGAATCAGAAAAGGCAACAGAATATTGCGGTTCTGACCGATCCGGAAACTTTTTACTTTTACTTCAGTACTACTCGTTTTCAATTCTGTCTTTGATTTGAGAAACAGGAAAACGAGTAAGGCAACAAGCAGGAATACTCCGATCGTACCCGAGAAAATCCCCTTAAACCCAACAGCAGCGATTAGCAGGGTACCGATTAAAGGACCAGTAATAAAGCCGAGTGAGAAAGCAGAACGCAAGGTAGAATTAGCAAACGCAGTATCCGTAAAATTGCTCTTATTCACTGCCTCTCTAGCAATGGCGAATAATTGAGGCATGCCTGGTGCACCGAGGGCGGTGAACACAATCATGTAAATAAACAAGATCGTAAAATCCTGAATGAGCAAGTACCCGCTATAAGCCAGCGCATTACAGAGTGTTGCAACAAGGTAAATGTTTTTTCGATTCAAGCCGAGGTCAGAGCGTCTTCCGATTAGCGTACTAATCCATATCCCGGCAATTAATGTGGTGGCTAGAAAAACACCAAACAATCCGACAGATACACCAAGCTGTTCCGTGAAATAAATGGACAAGAAGGGTGCGCTGAGTGAAATCCCCATCCCCTGCAGTAACATACATAAAAAGAGTAAGGCATATGAGGGAATTGAAAATAGTGCAGTAAGTCTTTTGATCATGTTGTGAAGTTACTCCTCTATTGTTGTTAAAATAGTCAAACTGGTTATAGTATACATGAAAAAGGCAGCAACTATATATATGCGATTTGGCTAGAAACCTCAACTAGCTGGCTTAAGAACTGTGATTTTCTATGATATAAGGGGGACATCATTAGGGCAAATCTCAGCCTTCTGATGCCCCTTTTGTGATTTCTTTTGCATTCAGTATTCAGAAGCATGTTTATACTTTATAATCAGAAAGGACTACCGTCTTATATTTACAAATATAGAATAATTATCAACGATGGGAAGGGGAGTATCTAGTGGCTAATCCTATGGATCCGATCCTGATTGAATTTCCTGAGAGCTTTGAGACCGAACGTTTACTCATTCGCGCCCCTATGTGGGGGGACGGCATTAGTATGAATGTGGCTATAGGTGAAAGCTTAGAGGAATTGAAACCTTGGATGCCTTTTGCTCAAACGATTCCGACTTTGGATGAATCCGAGAAATTCACACGTGAGGCCAGACTGGATTTTTTAAAACGTAATCAATTGCATATGCGCATTTTTAATAAGGGCACGGGGAGCTTTATCGGTTGCAGTGGCCTGCATCGTATAAACTGGGAACTACGAAATTTTGAAATTGGTTATTGGATCCGAAGCTCCTGCGCAGGCAAAGGTTATATGACCGAAGCGGTAAATGGAATCACCGATTTTGCTATAAGGGAATTAGAAGCCAATCGCATTGAGATTCGGTGTAGTGCACGAAATATCAAAAGTGCTGCAGTTGCTGAGCGCGCAGGTTATACACTGGAGGGTATCTTACGGAGGGAGCGCCTTGGGCTAGATGGGGAAATGCATGACAGCAAGCTGTTTGCCAAGGTTAGAGGCGTGGAATTTTAGTGGAGAGGGCTGGTTTTTTGAAGCAGAAAGGTGTTTTCACAAGATTAAGTACATACATGTTAAGGCATAAGCTCTTATATACGGTTTTATTATTTACGACTTTATTTGGGATAGTTCTGGATTTAACGATTGCCTGGCTACTCTCAGTGATTACGGATGCTGCGGTTAGACTCGATGTGAAAGCTTTTAAAGGACTGGTTATTTTCGGATTAATCTACTTATTAGTGAGTGCAATTAACGGTTTCATCGATCGATATCTCAAAAATAAAATCTCAGCCAAGATCAGAAATGAATTGCGGCAAGATATGATGCGGCATACCTTAGCTCTTCCTCAGTCTTATTTTGACCGTAATCATTCCGGGGATTTGTTGTCCCGCTTTACTAATGATAATCAATCTGTTGGTAATGCTACAGGCGAGGTAATGATTGATCTGATTCGTAACCCTTTGCTTGCCCTAGCGGCATTTGGGTATTTGCTCTATATTAACTGGTTACTAGCATTGATCTGTTTTGCAATGGGGCCTTTGATGTTCCTTACGGGAAAAATCTTCGGTTCAGCGATGCGTGAGAACAGTGTGAGGATTCAGAATAACATGAGCAAGATTACTTCCTTTTTGCATGATATCTTAGGCAGTAGTATGGTGTTTAAATCTTTTTCCATCGAACGCAGACTAATGAAGCAGTATCAGGAGCATAGTGAGAATATTACTTCCGAAGAATTGAAACGGGGACGAATTGAAGGAGCTACCGGCTCATTTTCGTCGTTTCTAGGAAACTTCACATTTCTTCTGGCACTGGTCGTTGCTGGTTATTTTGTGGCTAAAGGTTCCCTTGAGGTCGGTGCGATGATTGCTTTCATACAGCTCATGAATTATCTAGTCATGCCATTCTCGGCATTACCAGGACTGATCAATTCGATGCAGCAATCACTTGGGGCGGCGGGAAGGATCTTTGAAGTGCTAGATAGTCCTGTAGAAGTGAATACTCTACCCGAAGTAGTTGCGAAGCAGCCTGAATTTGAGCGTATGGTCATGTCCTCGTTATCCTTCTCTTATCCGGGAGCAGAGAAACACAGCTTGAACAAGATCAGCTTAGAGCTTCACAAAGGGGCTCAAATGGCGATTGTGGGACCGAGTGGTGGAGGGAAATCTACACTTTTTAAGGTATTGCTTGGGTTATATGAACCTGATGAAGGTGAAGTGTTTATAAATAATGAGAAGATAAGTGATATGAGCCTAGCTAAGCTAAGAAGTCACTTTGCTTATGTGCCGCAAGAGTCCGGGCTGTATACGGGAAGTATCCGTGATAATATCCGGAATGGAAATCCAGATGCAGATGAACAAGAAATTCTGGAAGCTTTGCGACAAGCGAACGCTTATGATTTTGTAATGGAGTTGCCGGAGGGCCTCGATACAGATATCGGTGAGGAAGGTTCGCGCCTGTCTGGTGGACAACGCCAGCGACTATCGATTGCAAGAGCGATTCTTAGGAACTCTCCAATCTTGCTGCTGGATGAAGCTACTGCTGCGCTCGATAATGAATCGGAGAAGCTGGTGCAGCAAGCGATCCGTAAATTAATGGGAGATAAAACCACACTCGTTATCGCTCACCGTCTATCAACGATTCAGAACGCTGATGTCATTCTAGTGATGGAAAACGGTGAAATTGTGGAGAGTGGTACCCACGATGTGCTGCTTGCAGCTGAAGGAAGATATCATGGCTTGTACTATTCTCAGCTGGAAGAGGAAGAAGCTGTGGAAAGTGAGCAAGAACTAATAGAGCTTGCATCTACAGGAGTTCCGAGCTTACTGAAATAACAAAAGGGTGCTGTAACGTCATATATCATGACGTTACAGCACCCTTTTGCTTAAGAAAGTGAATTTAAATGGATTGAACTTAAGAACTTGAGATAAAGGAAGGAGCAATGGAGGGGAAAGTTTGGAACTGTAGGAGCGTAAGCGATCGCCTTTAGGTTTGAATTTCTACCGTTGACAACGGTTTAAATCAGGAAATTCAAACCTAACAGCGACCGTAAGTCCAAATATTCACCGTAGTTGCAACTGAACTTTATCACTAAAACTATTAAGTTCAGCCGATTTAGTTCACTTTATTGAGAATGAATTTATCAATCGCGTATTTTACGCCATCTTCATTGTTGCTTAGGGTGATGAAATCAGCAATTTCTTTCAGCGCAGGAATAGCGTTAGCCATAGCAACGCCAAGACCAGCAGCCTCGAGCATCTCATGGTCGTTCCAAGAGTCACCCATAGCCATAGTCTCGGAGAGATCACAGCCAAAATGATTGGCTAGGAATTCAAGCGCAATTCCCTTGGTTCCTTCATGATGCATGATTTCTAGGAATTGTGGTTTGGATTTGGTAATATGCACGGAATCGCCGAGCAATTCACGTAGAATTGGAGCCAGTTCATCTAAAAATGCAGGATCATCGATAATCAGCATTTTTGGTGTTTTTTGTGGGACAAGCTTCTCCCAATCTGGTTCAATATAATATGGCGTTTTGTTCAGGTCTGTATAATCCTTGATCTTCTGGTTGTCTTCACGGGCATACAGCTTGTCGTCAATGTAAGTTTGCAAATGCAGATTATGCTCCACGCAGTAAGTGAACAGCTTGTGTACCGCATCTTGTGGCACGTAACGCTCATATAGTACTTTTTCATCGAGCAAGTTCTTAACGAGTGCGCCTTGATAAGTGATGATTGGCACGTTAAGTCCAGTTTGACGGGCAATGGCTTGCGCAGAAGCATAAGCTCGGCCTGTAGCAAGGGTTACAACAACGCCAGCGGCTACAGCCTCTTCAAGCGCAGTCTGTGTAGCGGGTGTTACTTCCTTGTCATCGTTAATTAGAGTGTCATCAATATCAATCGCGATCAATTTGTACATTTGTCTCTCTCCTTATCTCTTTCTAAATAGATGTAATTTGGAAAAATAACTCTTCTTATGTTGATTCTGACCCGGTTCCGGACTTAGCTCTGCCATAAGCATAGCCCCCAGAATACAACCGCAACCGAGCAGAGCGGACACACCGAGTGTTTCCCCACCAAAGGCTAAGCCTGTCAGAACAGCGAAAACAGGTTCTGTGGCATAAATAATAGCTACCCGAGATGGCGTAGTGTACTTCTGGCAGGCGGTCTGAATCCAGAAGGCAAAAGCGCTGGTAGGACCAATGGAGATTAAAAGTGCCCAGAGCACATCCGGTTCCTTGATAAGCTCTGCGCTGTGTGCCAGCGGTCCAGCTCCTTCAAAGATAAGCGAAGCGACAATGCTGAACAGTCCAACGAAGGCGAGCTGCAAGGTTGCCAGCGGCAACGCCGGATAATGAGGTGCATAAACGCCAGTATATGCGACTTGTAGCGCAAAAGCTATGGCGCAGAGCAAGATCAAAGCATCGCCTTTATTCAGAGACAAAGCAGAGCCGGTGAATGTCAGCAGATAAAGACCTACTGCGGCAAGCGCCGCGCTGAACCAAGTGTAACGTGAAATGGCGTGCTTTAGTAGTGCCAGAGAGAGAAACGGAACCAATACGACCGATAGACCGGTAATAAACCCGGTATTGGAGGTGGTTGTATATAGAAGTCCCATGGTCTGGAAGCCATAGCCCATAAACAAAAAAAGGCCTAGCAGCAGAGAATCGCGTACCATGCGGAAACTTAGCTGTTTCCACTCCTTGCGGTGAAAAATAAAAGTGATTAGAGCCAGCAACAGGGCAGCACCTGTAAAGCGGATGCTGTTAAACGCGAGTGGAGGGAGCACTTTGACAGCATTTTGAACAATCAGAAAGGTGCATCCCCACATCATCGCCACAAGTAGCAGGCTGAAATCGGCCATACGGGAACGCTTCACTTCTTAGGTCATCCTCTCTTCGGCAAATGCCGTCCTTGTAAGAACGACAAGGTCAAGTTGTCCAAATTGTATCGTATATTCATGGGGAGGACAAGATAGGAATCGCTCAAAGGCTTATATTTAAAGGGATTTAAGGGATTAGGCTAGACAAAAAAACAGGGTCTTGATATACTTCGATAACCGCACATTTGTTCTTGTTTTTCGCATCTTAGAAAGGAGCGGTTTCACCATGATGGGCAGATCCCATTTAATAATCAGCACTGGGGTTACCCTATCTGTCATGAGTTTGATGAACCATGAGATTACGATCCCTGTTATTGCGGTCGCAGCATTAAGCTCCTTGCTGCCTGACATTGACGAACCGAATTCGCTGCTCGTGCGCAAGGCGATTCCAGAATTTCTATTAAGAGCGCTGCAAATTGCTTTGATAGGTGCGGCGATTTATCTCTATTTTGCGGGAATCGTGGAACGTCCTTGGAATATTGTGCTGGCACTGCTAGTCGGAAGTGTATCTTTCCTGCCTAGTCGAAAGCTGCGCCATTTGGTCATGATCTTGATCGCCATAGCACTCTTTGCCTTCGGGGAAGCCTATGATCCCTGGAACTACATTGCAGCGTGTGTGCTCGTCGTTTCATCGATTGTCCCACACCGTGGTCTGACACATACCTTGTATGGTGTTGCGGGCTGGAGCGCCTTATTGTATTTTGCCTCAGCGGGAATAAATGATGGTGGCAGTCTATGGATAGCTGGCGGCATGTCGTATGCACTTCATCTACTGGCCGACTCCCTTACTCAAAGAGGAATTACACCTCTGCCGCCAATACCCTTTAAGCTACGTTTAAAGCTAATGAGTACAGGCACGAAAAAAGGTGGAGCCGTAGAGAATATCTGCATCATGCTGACTCTAGCGTTCGTTGTCTATGTATTTATACTTTCTCCTTGAACTAAAGTGAATATGAAAGAGGGGCTTGTCTATTCTTTACGCAAATTGCGCATAGGATAAGCAAGCCCCTTTATTTTAAAATATTATTCTTCTAAGAAAACCAGTCCGATAAAGTCCTCTGGCTCAATACGTCCGAAATAATGCTTCAAATCCAGATCAGCTAATGCTTCTCTAACCTCTGCCTCATTATAACGTTTGCCACGAAGTGCATTTTCAACATCTACTACGTCACCAACCCCAAAGAAGTCACCATAGATTTTGATGTCCTTAATGAGGGAATCCTCAATATCCATACGAATATCAATGATACCAGCAGGGAATTTGCGTGTGTGTTTGACATTGCTTTTTGGTGATAGACCGTAGTTCCAGTCCCAGTTCTGGTAGTGTTCTTTGGAAATTTCGTGGATTTTGACCCAGTCTGCTTCTTGAAGCTTGTACTGAGGGACCTCGGATGGCTCCATGCCAAAGATCGAACGCAGCAAGCCGGAGCGGAACTCTTCAATGGTCATGTCTGTTCCTAGCAGCTCTTTGATGTTCGCTACGCGACTACGTACGGATTTGGTGCTTTTGGATTTGAATTTCTCTGGATTTACTTTCAGTGAGGCTTGTACATTGTCCAAATTGAGATCGAACATCAGTGTGCCATGGCTGAACATACGTCCACGTGTGGAGAATTGAGCGTTGCCGGAAATTTTTTGTTCACCGACTTGAAGATCATTACGACCGCTAAGCTCTGCGTTAACACCCATACTTTGTAAGTAGTCGATCACGGGTTGGGTGAATTTTAGGAAGTTATGGAAGGATTGGCCGTCGTCCTTGGTAATGAAGCTGAAGTTCAAATTTCCGAGATCGTGATAGACAGCTCCACCGCCGGATAAACGACGTACAACCTTAATATCATTCTCTTTAACATATTCTTGATTGATTTCTTCAATCGTATTTTGGTGTTTACCGATGATGATAGATGGGCTGTTAATATAAAAAAGCAGGTAACTCTCGTCCATCGGCAAATGTTTCAGCGCATATTCCTCAATCGCCAAATTGATGGAAGCGTCAGTAATCCCTGTGTTACCAATAAAAATCATAGTGAATTCCTCCGTTGCAGCAAAATTGATTACAGTTCTCATTTTAAACCAAAAGCAGTTTTTTAACAAAAGAGATAGCTTCGTAGATCAGAAGGAGGGTTAAAGGTGACTGGTTATTCGGGTGATTCCTCTGGGGAAGCATTGACGTATTTCCGGCAAAGACGCAATAATGGTGGCAAAGACATACATATTGAGCAGGAGAAAGTTGATAGAGGGAGTGTAAATATGCTTGAAAAATACGGCCACGGTGGTGATTTGCTAACGGCTGCAGAACTTTATGAGGAAGCTGGTGGCACATTTCTCGATTTCAGTGCCAACATTAATCCACTCGGGCCTCCGCCAGCCGTTTTGGAATTACTTAGATCAGCATTGTCTACGGTGGTTGCCTACCCGGACCCTGGACATCGACGCTTCAAAAGCCTGCTATCAGAGAACCTTGGCGTAGAAAGTAGTTGGTTGACAGTAGGTAACGGAGCGGCAGAATCTATGGCATTGTTGCTGCTTGCGATCTCTCCGAAAAAGGTTGGCATTGTAGAACCTTGTTTCTCCGAGTATCGCCAGCTTTCTGTGCAATTCGGCGCAGATGTATTATCTGTTCAGGGGACAAGGGAACAGCACTTTCGAGCTGGGATCGACGAGATTGCCGGGCTGCTGGAGAAGGTTGAGCTAATGCTCCTTGGACAGCCGAACAATCCTAATGGCGTTCAGTATGCTGTGGATGAACTACGCTGGTTAGCGCAGAAGGCTGAGAGCTGCGGAGCTTATTTGGCTGTGGATGAAGCTTTTATTGATTTTATTCCAGAAGCTGAACGGAATACGCTGCTGCCGGAGCTGGATCAGTTTCCGCATACAATACTGGTGCGATCGATGACGAAATTTTATGCGATACCCGGACTGCGCCTCGGGTTTGCAATTTCACATCCAGAGCTGGCAAAGGCGATGACCGGAAAGCAGGTCACCTGGAGCGTGAACGGCTTGGCGCTTTTGGCAGGGGAAGCCTGCTTGGAGAGCGGGCGCGAGTATGAACGGCGCACACGTGAGCTGATCGCCACGGAACGGGAGCTGCTGCGGCAAGGCCTTTTGCAGCTAGGCTGCGATGTGCAGCCGGGCGAAGCGAACTTTCTGCTCTGTGGGTTACCCTCGCCGTGGAGTGCGGCTGAGATGCAGAGCCGATTAGGTCGCGTAGGCATTCTGGTGCGCAGCTGCGCCATGTACCCCGGTCTGGGAGGCGAGCATATCCGAGTAGCCGTTAAGGGACATGAGGATAATCTCCGGCTCCTGAAGCAGATGGGTGAAATTCTGGCGGGTAAGTGACCTTTGTAGCGCTTGAGGATGAGAATTTGGTGCCTAAGTGACTCAAGCAGCGCAAGGCAGGGAGTCTAATGTCTAAGTGGCCCATGTTGCGTAGAAGGCAGGGAGTCTACTGCCTAAGTGACTCAGGTAGCGCAAGGCAGGGAGTCTACTGCCTAAGTTGCTCATGTTGCGTAGAAGGCAGGGATTTTTACTGTCTAAGTGACTCAAGCAGCGTAGTGTGCTCGGATTTGCGGGCGGATTGCGGGCTTCGGCTTGCATCCTCAAGGTTATGGGAAAGTTTGATTAAGAGTTATCTGATGAATACTCTCCAATGTACATTCTGTTGTAGTTTGTACAACAGAATGCGACTTTCAGGCGCAGGAATTTGATTCTATAGCACTTTGTACAATAGAAGTTTGGAAATTGATGCGAAATAGGTCTTTACGTGACATTCTATTGCAGGAAATACAACAGAATAGCTTTTGCCAGTGTATCTAGCTGAATCTATTGTACAAAGTGCAGGCCTGTTGATTAGCTAAATTATGGAAACGTAAGATCGTTAAGCAAAAAGGCATCCCACTCCACGGGTAAACGTCGCAACGTAAATAAGCGATCAAAATCAGTAAACGTCAATTTTGCGCTCCAATGCACTACTGCATTTCCTTCGTCAAACAGGAACTTCAGTAACACATAAAGAAGCAAGGCGGTGTACAACTGTCCATACACAGCATTTGGCGTCGTCCCAAATAAGGTAGGGATGTTTAAATGCTGCTTAATCCAGCGGAAAAACACCTCAATCTGCCAACGTTTCTTGTAGATTTCCGCAATCCGCTCGGCGGAATGCCAATGCAGATTCGTAGCGAGAATCACCGGATTGCCTTGCGGATCTTTTAGAATCACGACGCGGAAACGGTGTTTGGAAAGTCGAGCATTCTTTCCTAACTGACAGGTGAAATCGCGTTCGAGTGTTCCTGTGAACGGTTCGAATCGTTCTCTGGGTAAGGGATCTTGAAAGTGTGTATTATCCCGAAGTCGAATGACAAAGGATTGGCGCTGTTCCAGATAGTCATCGAAACGCTTGTGGCTGCCGTATGCTCTATCAGCTACTACAATAAAACGCTTGTCAATCACGTCGGGACTGCTTTTAAAATCATGGGAATTCCCTGTTGTTTCGATCACTTTGTGGAGTCGACCTTCATCGGCCACCAACGAAACATGCAATTTGATTCCCGCTCGTTCGCCTTTAAGTGGAGCCCAAGGAAGTCGTTCTTTACCCACGGTAATTTTGGTGGAATCCACGAGAAGTAACGCTTTGGGAATGCCTAAATGTCTTCGGGTAGATCGATTACAACAGCGTATCATGAGGTGCAGCAACTGTTTAAAAAGCTCGAAAGGGACATCCTTCCTTTTTTAGAGAGCGTGGAATGGTCCACGGGTCTGAGGCCACCCAAACCCATTCGTGCTTCACCATCCCGATACCCAGCCCATTGCTGGAACGAAGCTTCAGCCAAGAACAAAAAGAGGTCGTAGACAGTGAATTTCCGCGCTACATCGACATATTCAAGTTCTTGAAGAAGAAGCAGGATTTTCTCTTTGGGAATCACCGATTGCAGAATGTTCGAGATTGAAGTAGACTTTTTCATGAGGTCGCCTCGTTTCGGATGTTTGTAGGGGTACAAACACTTTAACGAATGGGCGGCCTTTTTTCTACCTTTTTTTAGCTAATCAACAGGCGTATACAAAGTGCAACAGATGGGTTGAGGGACAGCTGCTTAGGTAGATATTGGAGTATTTGTTGGAGCGGATATCGAGCACTTGTTGGAGCAGATATTTGGTCATTTGTTAGAGTGGATAGGCGGTTTTTGAGTGAGGCGGCTGGGGAAGAGCAGGCGCGACTGCGAAGCTGGTTGGACGAATGGATAAAAGTAATGAGCTGTGGAAGGAGCAGGATCGAGATATGGTGCAAGTTAAGATTCCATTTGACCTTGCAGGAGGCGTAAAAGAGTACCGTTCGGCCATCTGGCCCGGGCTTGCTTTGCAGTGGAAGGGAAACCATCTGCTGCTAGAGCTGCCAGCTGAAGCGGATGGTTTATCGAGTGCGTTCTATGGTGGAGGAATGAATCGGCTGCAGCGGGCCGTCAATTTATATGTGGACCGTAATTATGAATGTAGTGATCCAGTCCAGGATATGGAGAATAAGCTGCGTGATTGGGGTTATTCATTGTCTGGCTGTGCCGGTCTGATGACGGCTGTACCGCTTGAGCATGCAGCGGTAGCTGAAGAAGACACTGGCTCAGCGGGTATTTTTGTTTGCGTTACTGCCGCCGTAGGAAATGCTGCGCGCGCGGGTGTGGAACGCAATGTGCTGGCTGTTTATCGACCGGGTACGATTAACATCATGCTCGGTATTGATGGCCGCCTGACACCGGCGGCGATGGTCAACGCTGTACAGACAGCTGTCGAAGCAAAAGCTGCTGCTCTGGCCGATCTCGGGATTATGGATCCCGAGAATGGCCTGATCGCAACCGGAACAACTACGGATGCGATTGTACTGGTTGTGAGCCAAAGCGGGCGATACAATGCAGAGCATGTCTACGCCGGAACAGCTACCGATCTGGGGGGAGCAATTGGCCGCCTTGTATACAGCGCTGTGACGGGTAGCTTGCTGTCGGTACAGGCAAGGAAGGACAGCGAATGAGAATGGATAGCTGGAAATGCTGGAGATTGTTCAGAGGTGATTGTCTGTGACAATCACTTTGGTGTTGCTTGCGGCTTATGTGATTGACCGGATCGTAGGTGATCCGCGTAGCCTGCCTCATCCTGTAATTGGTATGGGAAAAGCAATTACGGCTCTGGAGCGGGCGATCCGTCGGTTATGGTACCGCCCGCAAAGCCTGCGCAGAGCAGGGGTGTCACTTCCGCTATGTGTGGCGGGTGGTGCTTGGACACTGACAGCCATCCTATTATGGCTGCTAGCATATATTTCACCTTGGCTCGTCTGGATAGCCGAGGCTTGGTTGATTTCGACCACGATTGCCTCCAAGGGGCTGAAGGATGCAGGGATGGCGGTGTACGTGGAACTCTGTAAAGGCGATATTCCTGCTGCTCGCAAGGCACTGGGAATGATCGTGGGGCGTGATACGACCACACTAGATCCCCCGGAAATTGTGCGCGGCACGGTGGAGACTGTAGCAGAGAATATCGTCGATGCGATTATTTCTCCATTGTTCTATGCGCTCATCGGTGGCGCGCCGCTTGCTATGGCTTATCGGGCGGTCAATACGCTCGATTCCATGGTCGGATATAAGAACGATAAATACCGTGATCTAGGCTGGGCATCCGCTCGGCTCGATGATGTTGCTAACTTCATTCCGGCACGGATTACGGCATTGCTTTTGGCTCTTTGTGCATGGCTGCTTCGTCTGGATTGGCGTAGATGCCTGCAAATGGTGAAGCGGGATGCGCGACTTCATCCAAGCCCTAATAGCGGCTATCCAGAATCTGCTGTTGCAGGCGCACTTGGTATCCGTCTCGGAGGAGAAAACGTATATCATGGTGTCGCTTCTTTCCGGGCCTATATGGGTGATCCGGTACGACCAATGAAGCCAGACGATATTATTCAGACCTCGCGGATGATGATGCTCTGCTCTTCAATATTTGTAGGTCTATGCGCAGCTGTGGCATGGATATGGATCGGGGGCTGATGCTAGACATGGCGTTTCCTCCTATAGAGCTAGAATTAGTACTTGTCCGCCACGGACAGACCCAGTGGAATGTTGAACATCGATACTTAGGACATACGGATATCCCGCTGCTTCCTGACACAAGTGAGCGCCTTTCACAACTTCAGCAGCAAATTACTTGGCTGACTGATAAGCATGCTGAGGTTTCGAATGATTTTTGGCGTGTGTTTTGCAGTGATTTGCGTAGATGTCGGGAGACCTTGGATTACATTTCACCTTCGCTTGAGAAGACAACTATCTACGATCCGCGCCTGCGTGAAATGAATTTCGGAACTTGGGAAGGCTGCACTTATGAGCAGTTGAAGGATAACCCGCTGTATAGAAGCTGGATTGATAATCCTTCCACGGTTACACCACCGGATGGAGAGACATGGGCGCAGTTTGACGAAAGGTTGCGTAGCTTCCTGTCGGATCTGGGACGAGCGGCAGAGGATACATTGGTGCAGGCTGCAATTAGCGATAACAAGGATGAGATAATAACAAACCGGGTATTGGTAATCACACATGGTGGTGTTATTCGGAATTTCCTTGCACAGGTAGTTCCAGAGGTCACATTCTTCAACGCAGTTGCACCTTCTCCGGGAACAGCAATGGTACTCAAATTATTCTGGCAGAATGGGCAATGGTCGGCAGATATTTCGGGAGATTGATGAGGAAATCATAATGAAGAAAGGGTTCTACGTATTAGGCATACCTAATATGTAGAACCCTTTATGACAGCGGAAAAACATGGGTAATTAATTGTTGGGCAACCATTCCTCACAGGTATCTGCAAGTGCTTGCAGTTCATTATACAGCAAGCTAGCGTGGTAGCCGTCGCAAACGGCATGGTGGAATTGTCCTGATAATGGCAATAGTATTTTTTTGTCTTGCTGAAAATATTTCCCTATGGTAAAGATGGGTAGTAGATAGGTTCCTTCGTTATACACGTTCAGGTTAAAGCTCGTGAAGCTGACCCACGGAATGCTTGAAATAGGGAAGGTGTTAGGTGGTTCATTTGTTTTAGCAATAAATTGTTTCACACTTCCGTACATTTTCATATCATCCAGATAACGGCTGTAGAAATCATTGAATTCTTCACCGTATAAAGTCCAAATGCTTGAAAAAGTCTTATCATCATCATGGAAAATTGTAAAACTAGGTGACAAGCTATCCCAATAACCTAATCTGCCTTCAGAATCAAAACATGTGCGAAATTCACTGTGGCGATTTACTACCGTTGTTATCATGTGGATTAGTGCTGGGTACAGCTTAATTCCCTTATGCTTAAGCTCTGACAGTAGAAGGGTGATATCAATATTTACAGTCATGCTATAGGTGCATCTGACATTGTTTAAATAATGTTCAAAATAGGGTCTTCTACTCCAGTTATCAATGACAATCGGGTTAAAAATCATTTATTATGACCTCCTAAAATTATTTCATTTTTGATTTTAGGAGGTCTGCTGGACTGATTTCACCATATCCTTATCACAATCCCTTGAGAAAGTATTTTGTAACGATGAGTATACCATCATCATAGCCGTAATTAAAAATATATTTACTAGATCAAGTGGAAGGGAGATGCTTTATAGTGCTGAGTGAACAGATGGTTGTCGAAAAATTGCTACAGCAAAAGCATACGAACGCAGCTCCCCTCATTGTGATGATGTGCGGTGTAGCAGGGTCGGGTAAAACGACCTTTGCTCAAAAGTTGGAGAAAGAAGGATTCGCACGGCTTTCGATAGATGAGGACATTTGGGCCACTTACGGCCGTTTCGGGGTGGATTACCCAGAGCAGAATTATGAATCCTATAAAGAAGAGTCGGAGATAAAGCTGCGGGGAGAGCTTGTAAAGCTGCTACAGGCAAAACATCATGTTGTCATTGATTTCAGCTTTTGGCAGCGTCAGAGACGGAACGATTATAAGCAATTAATTGAAGGGCATGGCGGCGATTGGGAGTTGATTTTCTTAAAGGTTGGGCCGGATGAACTGCGTCAGCGACTGCTCATTCGGAGTGAACGTTTTGACGCCAATGCGGCATTTACGATCACAGAGGACACGCTTACTCGGTTTCTAAGCGGTTTTGAAACCCCTGCTTCAGAAGGCGAAACGGTGATCGAAGCCTAGGTCATTCTTATTTAACCGAGTCCTTTTAATAGCATGAAAATAATCAAATTTACGAGTCTGTCCTCTCATAGAACCACAGCCGGAGAAAAATCCCTTGGCTGTGGTTCTTTTTTTAAGCGAGTGATTGTGCCATGATAGCTATGGAGGCGACCAAAAAGATGTTTAAAGATTTTAAGCTCATAGCCGGACGGCCGGTGTATATACAAATTAAAGACTATATGAAGCACTTAATTATAAAAGGCGGTCTGCAAGGGAATCAAAAGCTGCCCTCCACAAGAGAGCTCAGCACACTGCTTAAGGTTAGCCGTAACTCAGTAATCTCTGCTTATGCAGAGCTTGAGGATGATGGATTTGCGTATGCGGTGCAGGGTCAGGGAAGTTATGTGGCACCTACACCTCCCGGCAGTGAAATAATCTCTTCCTGGACGATGGACTGGAAGACGCGTATCAATGATCATGCGCGGCTGGCGGAGGATCTGGATATCATGAAACGCGGCATACGAGCGGAGAAGGGTACGATCTCCTTTACGAGCATCGCGCCTGATGAGAGTCTTTTTGATCTGGATAATGTGAAACGCTCCTTTATGGATCGTATGTCGGTGGAAGGCAACGTCTTACTAAATTATGGATATGCCAAAGGGTATAAGCCTTTAATAGATTATTTGAAGCAGTACATGGAGCACAAAGGCGTTGAAATGAAAGGCAAGGATATATTGATCACCAATGGCTTTACAGAGGGATTCGATATTGTATTGTCTGCACTTAGCAAAAAGAATGGCTCGGTCATCTGTGAGAATCCAACGCATCATACGGCGATCAAAAATCTGAAGCTGAACGGCTTTGAGATCACCGGGATTCCTATGGAGCGTGATGGGATTGATCTGGTTGAGCTGGAGAAGGCATTGCAACAGCAAGCTTTTGACTGTGCCTACTTCGTCCCTTCTTATCATAATCCGACCGGCATTGTAATGTCTCCCGAGAAAAGACAGAGGCTAATGAAGCTGATGAATCGGTACCAAATACCGGTTATCGAGGATGGTTTTAACGAGGAATTACGATATTCGGGCTCACATGTGGCTCCACTTATCGCAGCGGCGGGTAGCGGCAACAGCGTGATCTATCTCGGAAGCTTCTCAAAAGTACTATTTCCGGGACTACGCGTAGGTTGGGTGCTGGCAGATCAGGATCTGATCTATTCCCTCGAAAGCGTCAAGCGTGCTCGTACTATTCATACCTCTACGCTGGATCAATCCATTTTGTATCAATACTTATTGGGTGGACATTTAGAGAAGTATTTGAAAAAAGCCAGAGCGGAATATAAACGAAAATATGAATTAACCCTGCAATGCTGTAAGGAGTTTATTCCTTATACGATGTTATCAGGGGATGGCGGTTTGCATCTTTTTGTAACCTTCGCGGAGGGTTTTAATACAAGGACGCTGTTGGCGGCCTGTCATGAGCAAGGGGTTATTTTTACAGCAGGAGATATATTCTTCACGGACGGTAAGGGGCAAAATACGATACGGATCGGTTTCTCCAGAGTGACGGATGAGGATATCCGCAAGGGGATCGAGATTATTGGCAGAACAGCACGACAACTAATGGGATAAAGAGGTGCTTGAGATGAAGATGAAGGTAGGCGTAATTATGGGCGGGGTGTCCTCAGAGTATGAGGTATCCATGAATAGCGGTAGTGAGATTTTGAAGAATCTAGATCCCAATAAATATGAAGTTACTCCAATAGTGATCACGAAGCGTGAAGAGCTTATTGAGCTGGCAAAAGGTATCGATATCGCGCTGCTTGCGCTCCACGGAGCTTACGGAGAGGACGGCACGGTTCAGGGGACGCTGGAGATGATGGGGATTCCGTATACAGGTAGCGGGGTTTTATCTAGCAGCATTTGCATGGATAAAGATCTTTCCAAAAAGCTTATGCGCTGCTCAGGCGTCAATACGGCGGATTGGCTGTGCTGGGATAGTATGAAGGATTATTCTCAAGAAGCCGTAGAGCGGATTGGATATCCTGTTATGGTGAAGCCATGTTCAGGCGGTTCGAGTATCGGTATGGAAAAGGTGAGCAGTAGCGAGGAGCTGCTGAGCGCAGTACAGAAGGCTTTTGCCTGTGATCAGTCGATTCTGATCGAGAGCTACATTCAAGGCCAGGAAATTACTTGCTCCATACTAAATGGAGAGATGCTGCCTATTCTGGGGATTACCTCGGCACATGCGGAGTGGTTCGATTATAGTGCAAAATACGAGGATGGCGGGGCAGACGAACGGGTCATTGAACTACCAGCTGAGGTGTATGAGCGCGTACGTGATGCAGCCTTAACTTGCTATAAAGCACTAAAATGCAGTGTGTATGCAAGGGTGGATATGCTTATCAAGGATGGTATTCCGTATGTGCTGGAGGTGAACACATTACCGGGCATGACGAAGGCGAGTCTTTTACCAAAGAGCGCGCAAGCGGCAGGCTACACCTTCAGCGGGCTGCTAGACGCAATCATTTCCCTTTCCCTAACAGAAAAGAGTCCGAAAGAAGAGGTGCTCAGTCATGCATAATGAATGGATTACTTCGCGTGTACGGGAGATTGCTCCCTCGGGCATCAGGGCTTTTTTTGACCTAAGTACAGGGAATCAGGATATTATATCGCTTGGTGTAGGCGAACCTGATTTCGTTACACCGGAGCATGTAAGAGCTGCCTGCATTCGTGCTTTGAATAATGGGGAAACGATGTATACACCAAATTCCGGCTTGCTGGAGCTTAGAGAAGAGATTGCTTCTTATCTACACACAAGCTTTAATCTCCGCTATGAGCCATCTAATGAGATTATGGTTACGGTGGGAAGCAGTGAAGCTGTGGATTTGGCTCTGCGGGCCTTTATTACACCCGGGGATGAGATTATCGTCCCTTCTCCGAGCTATATTGCGTATTCGCCGATTACCCATTTGAACTGTGGGGTTACGGTAGAGGTTCAATCTTCAGCCGAGCAGGGTTTTAAGCTTACTGCTGAGGCGTTGCGGCAGGTGATTACCCCGCGTTCCAAGATTCTTATGGTTAATTTTCCGACTAATCCTACAGGAGCAGTAATGACTTACGAGGATTGGCTGCCCATTGCACAGATTGTAAAAGAGAATAACTTACTTGTCATTTCAGATGAAATCTATGCCGAGCTAACCTATGATAGTCACCATGTCAGCATTGCCTCCCTTCCTGGGATGTTGGAACGAACGATTGTCATTAGTGGCTTCTCCAAAGCTTTTGCGATGACTGGCTGGAGAGTAGGTTATGCTTGTGGTGATCAGGAATTAATTGCTGCGATGCTCAAAATCCATCAGTACACTGCGATGTGTGCTCCGATACTAGGTCAAATCGCTGCCATTGAATCGCTGCGGAACGGTATGGAACATAAGGAACATATGAAACGATGCTTCGATGAGCGAAGAAAGCTGCTGGTTAGTGGATTTCGATCCATTGGTTTACCTTGCCACGAGCCAGAGGGTGCATTTTATGCCTTTCCTTCCATCGCTAATACCGGATTGAAATCAGAGGATTTCGCTTTGCAGCTGCTGAAGGAGGTTGGTGTTGCTGCGGTTCCGGGGCATGTGTTTGGAGCTGGTGGAGAGGGTTATATCCGCTGCTCTTATGCAGCATCTCTACAAAAATTGGCGGAAGCGCTGGAGAGAATCGAAGGTTTTATGAAAGTGAAGTTGTAATTCTAGTGGTCCCCATCTATCATAGATGGGGGCTTTTCAGTGTAAATAAGATAAAATAGGTTATACGGATATACTTAATTGGAGGTTAAAATATGATTTCAACTATTCAAGAAGTAATTAAACGAATCACACCAGCTGATGAACAGTCTTTCCTCAAGGCGGAGCACCGCCTGAACATTCTAACCAAACCACCGGGCAGTTTGGGACAATTGGAGACTCTGGCCGTTAAACTCGCTGGAATTTCGGGTACGGAGCAGCCTAGTTTCACCAAACGAACGGTAGTTGTAATGGCTGCAGATCACGGTGTATGCTGCGAGGGAGTTAGTGCATTTCCACAGGAAGTCACAATGCAGATGGCCTATAATTTTCTCAGCGGAGGAGCGGCTGTGAATGTACTGGCACGCCAAGCTGGGGCTGAGGTAAAGTTCGTAGATATCGGTGTTAACGGCGATCTTAGTCATGACGATCTGATGGATCGTAAAGTGCGCCGGGGAACGGATAATATGGCTGTGGGACCTGCGATGAGCCGTGAGGAAGCGATGAGTGCTGTACTTGTAGGTATAAGAGTCGCAGAAGAAGCGATTGAGAACGGGACTGAGATTTTTATTACAGGTGAAATGGGCATAGGAAATACAACGGCTAGTGCTGCAATTCTGTGTGCTCTAAAAGGAATAGCACCTGAAGTAGCCGCTGGAAGAGGAACGGGAATTGATGATGAACGTTTACTACATAAAATTGCAGTTGTAGAACGCGCTTTAAAGGTGAATCAGCCGAATCCGGCAGATCCGCTGGATGTATTGTCCAAAGTTGGGGGATTGGAAATCGCCGGTTTGACCGGTCTGATTCTTGGCGCAGCCGCTGCCAGGATACCTGTCATTTTGGATGGTTTTATTTCGGGTGCGGCAGCTCTTGTGGCGAAGGCACTTGCACCAGAATCCATTGCCTATATGATAGGTTCCCATGTATCAGGCGAACAGGGACATAAGCTGATGCTAGAGAAGCTTGGACTTGAACCGTTGTTTAACCTTGGTCTTCGTTTGGGTGAAGGAACCGGGGGCGTATTGTCTCTTCATTTAATTGAGGCGATATGCCGTATTTTGAGCGAAATGGCCACCTTTGAAAGTGCAGGCATCTCTGGAGCTGGGAAACAATGAGTATTCTTGTAACGGGAGGCGCGCGTAGCGGGAAAAGTGGTTTTGCAGAAAAACTGATGTCGTCACTGACTGATCAGGCCTTCTATGTAGCAACCGGACAAGCGTTTGATGATGAAATGAAGGAACGGATTGCACTGCATCAGCATCAGCGTTTGGAAAGCGGATATGCTTGGGAGACGCTAGAAGAGCCCTATGATTTGCCAGATTTACTGAAGCGTTTATCTGGTGACAAGGCGGTCCTCGTAGATTGCTTAACATTGTGGTTATCTAATGTACTGCTAGCCATGGAAGGATTTACGGATAGGCAAGAGTTGATTGTGAGCGAGATTACAAGACTTGAAGACAGTGTGCGCACATTTCAAGGGAACCTCATTCTGGTCACTAATGAAGTGGGGGACGGTATTGTTCCAGAGTATGCGCTTGGTCGATTGTACCGCGATTTGGCAGGACGCATGAACGCGTTACTCGCTCGGCAATGTGAGCAGGTCTTTCTAGTGACTGCTGGTATTCCAATTGAACTTAAGAGCAAGGAGTATCGTCTATGAGGGAGCACAGGGATGCTGCCGCGGCTGCTTTTCAGTTTTTGTCTCGATTTCCTGTAAAGAGTGATCCCGGATTTTCTCCTGAGCTGCTGCGCCGCAGTGTGCTGTTCTATCCTGTAGTGGGTGCAGCTATTGGACTATGCGTAGCGGCTGGAGCAGCTTTGACGGGTTGGGTTTTACCAGCTTGGCCAGCAGCTGTTATTACCCTCATTCTGTGGGTAGGTCTTACTGGCGGCCTGCATCTCGATGGCTGGATGGACAGCGCGGATGGTCTGCTCAGCTACCGACCTAGGGAACGAATACTAGAGATTATGAAGGACAGCCGAGTGGGTGCGATGGGTGTGCTCGCCTGCGTTCTGCTCTTGCTGTTAAAGGCCTCATTAGTGGCAGCGCTAATCGAAGGCTACGCCTATTACGAGCTGCCACTGCTCTTGCTGCCAGCGATCTGGAGCCGCTGGTACATGGTGCGGGCAATGGTACGTTATCCCATTGCCCGCGGGAACGAGGGGCTGGCCGCGAGTTTCGCCGGCCTCGCTCCCTCGCATGAGCGGCGCGCGCTGGCGATAGCCGCGCTGCTCTCGCTAGCCGCAGCCGCTGCGCCCCTGGCGCTCGGCGCGGGCTTAGACGCGTGGCCGCTGCATCTGGCTGCAGCGTTACTGCTGCCGGCTGCAGCCTTGGCCAGCGGCACCGTGGCTGCGCGGCGGATCAGCAGCCGGCTTGGCGGGCTCACCGGCGATGTGTACGGCGCGCTGAATGAGCTGCTAGAGGCTGTGCTGCTACTAGTCTTAGTGCTGCTACAGCACAATTTCATGTGAGTGGTTCCTGCGGGTGACGTTTTAGCAGCTAGCTTACTTCAATCTGGTTTTGTCCTCTGCTGATGCCTGTGGGTCCAGCTGCTTGCTAACCGAGATAACGTTGTGTCATATGTTTGCGAATGATTTAGACATGTAGAGTTCAATAGGAATGAGGGATGACATGGTCGCTGCCATTCTGCTATTTGTAATTGCCGGCCTTGCTGAGATTGGAGGAGGATACTTAGTATGGTTATGGCTAAGAGAATCACGACCTCTCTGGTACGGCTTGGTAGGTTCTTTGATTCTGATTAGCTATGGTATTATCCCTACGTTGCAGAAGTTTCCGTCCTTCGGAAGAGTGTATGCAGCCTACGGCGGGGTATTTATCGTGCTTGCTGTGTTATGGGGCTGGCTTGTTGACAAGAAAACACCCGACGTATATGACTGGGTCGGTGCTGCTATTTGTGTGATCGGCGTATCGGTCATTCTTTGGGCGCCGAGACACTAACAAAACAGCCCGTTCAACACTTTCGTGTGAACGGGTTGCTTTTATTTTAGCCTAAGCTTTAGATCTTAAATTGTTGCACAGCTTCTTGGAGCTTCTTAGCCTGCTCATATAGATGTTGCACGGTTACTGCATGTCCTTCAAGCTCTATACGCTGGCGTTCTGAGTTCTCGGATAGTGTGTCCGCACTTTCTTGGGATCTTGAAGTGATTTGTGCGGTTTCCTCGACGGAAGCACTGACTTCTTCCGTACTTGCTGAGATTTGCTGCGTAGCCGCAGAGACAGATTGAATATTCTGATTAATGCTCTGGATCAGAATCAGGAGGTGACTGAAGGCATCGCCCGCTTCTGCCACCTTGCCTACCCCGGAGGCTACCTCAGAATTCACATGGTTCATCTCAGTAACGGAGCGATTCATATCTTCCTGAAGTCCGAGTAGGAAATCACGAATCTGCTCATTCGCATTACGGGATTGTTCGGAAAGCTTGCGTACTTCTCCGGCAACAACGGCAAAGCCGCGTCCATGTTCTCCTGCACGTGCTGCTTCGATCGAAGCATTGAGCGACAGCATTTGGATTTGCTTCGTAATTTCAGTAATACTATGAACGACTTCTCCGATGATTACTGAACGTTCGTTCATAACTTGTAATTGCTCCAGCGACTGCAGGGAGGCACGTTCAACATGGCGCATTTGCAGAACAGCGCTTTGGGCAATCTCATTACCGCCAATCGCTTCAGCGGAAGCTTCACTGATCTGCTCAGTGACTTCGGTGGCTGCTGAAGCAATATGCTGAATGCCAAAATTGATTTCTTCCATAGCTTTTGAATTCTCTAGAGCGCTGCTCGCGATGGTCGTACTACCTTTGCCAATTTCTACAACAGATGTACTAGAGTGGTCTGCCATTTCATTTAAGACCTCAACACGTTCTCTTAAAGAATTGGAATCGGTGACCACAGTATTTGAGGTGACGAGTACATGTCCAATCATTTCTTTTAGGCGCAGGGTCATTGCTTGAAAACTTCTGGACAGTTGAGCTACCTCATCACTGCCTTTAACCGTTAATTCCTCTGTGAAATCTCCCTCTGCAAGACGGGCACTGTAAGCTGCAAGCTTTGAGATCGGACGAGTAATCCGCATACTCATAAACCATGCACCAGTTGAGCCTATGATCAGCGTTAGTAGAGTGATCCCGGCACTGGTCCACAGAATACTGTCTGTTTTTTCTTGAATAAAGCTTACATCACTGCTGATTCCGATAACCATCGTACTTCCGGGAATTCCGATATAAGCTGACTTATGTATACCATGCGAGTCCTTGTATGTATCGCTTAGTCCGCTCTTTCCTTTAAGAGCTTGCTGCATTGCAGAGGATACCTTAACAATTTCCTCCAGCTTTAATTTTGCATCATGATCTACGGACAGAACCTCAGCTTCCTTGCCTTTTAGATTGAGTAGGAAAATAGTCTCAACCCCATGCTGCTTTCTCTTATCCTGAAAATAGAATTCAAGATTGGTGGCTGCTTGTTCGTTCTTCTTTAGTGCTTGCTGAGCATGCATTGTATTTATATTCTTATATACGTCCTGAGCAGCTGCAGTAAGAATTTGATTGATTTGTGGCATGACATAGCTGTTGAAAATACTGGTGGATATAAAGTAGAAGCTGGTACTTAACAAAAGAGACGTGAGTAATAGAACTACAAACAATAAACGCGTGAATCTGCGACTGATCGACTGCTTGAAACGAAACATATTGTTCTCCTCCTTTTTATGGGCAGCGAAGCCCCATTTCTTTATATCCCTACCGACTGCTAGTGACTGGCAACCTGCAATATATTCCATAGTTATGTAATATATCAACTAAATGGATCGGGAATGAAGTGTTTGATACTATTCTATAGAATTAACCTCTGGATGAATAGTGAAAATTTTAGTTTATAGAGCATATTTTTCTGAAAAAGATGAATTATTACTGACACTTTTATTTTTATTTAATAAAAATGGGTATAAATACCCATTTCAAAAATTGTTTATTTTTATAGATTGTTTGGCAACAGTGTGATAGAGTATTAATGTTTTGTTCCAAAACTTAATGTAAGCCGCGGTTCGTAACCATCCCGCGTCAACAAAACTAGGAGGAGTTTAAGTAATATGTTTAATTTGTTGTGGGGAGTTTTATTTGTTATTGTCAATTTCGCTTTTTTTCTACTCTGTTACCGCCTGTTCGGCAAAAGTGGAATGTATGCCTGGGTAGGTATCGCTACTGTAATTGCTAACATTCAGGTAGCTAAGACGATTGCTATGCCATTTGATATTGTGATGACACTCGGAAATACGATGTATGTCACTTTGTATATGACCAGCGATTTGCTTAATGAGAAGTACGGAAGAGCGGAAGCACGTAAAGCGGTCTGGTTTGGTTTCTTCACCTTGCTTATGACTACAGTCATTATGCAGATGGTACTAGTATTTAAGCCGCAGGAGACCGATATTGCCCAGTCTTCTTTGGAGACGATTTTTGGGCTGATGCCTCGACTAGCTTTGGGTAGTCTTACTGCTTACTTTATTAGTCAGTTCCTAGATGTTCGGTTGTACTCCTGGATTCGTAAATATTACAGCACCTCAAGTCAGCTGTGGATTCGTTCCAACGGCAGTACGATGATTAGCTCCTTTGTGGATACACTTATCTTCTGCACCATTGCGTTTGCAGGCTTGTATGACTGGAATGTATGGCTTGAAATTTTGCTTACAACTTATCTAGCGAAATTCTTACTAACCGCAGTAAGCACACCTATCTTATATATCGCCCGAACCTTTACTTTTGCAGAAGATGGTACACCATCATCTGTTCAAAAGAAGGACTAAACAACAATACAGCCAGCGCGTACCGATCATAATCGATGCGCGCTGTTTGTTTTTTTAGTTGTAAGATGGACTGAATAGTTACATGAAAAATGTGTACATAAAATTAATATAAAGCTAAAATAAGCTATCGTAGCCATTCTAATAGTATCCCATGCAATTCGAAGATAATCGGTAGTCCCAGAAATTACGAATAGGTGTGGTGAAGGATGAATTTAGTAGTTCCTATACTGCGTCATGCAGCAGAACAGCCCGACAGCATTGCCTTAACCCAAACCCAAGCGACTCATACCTATGCAACATTAGTACAAGCGATAAGGAGAATCGCGAATGATCTACAGCAAAAGGGCCTTAAGCATGACAAAATCGCTATTTTTTCTACGAATCGCATTGAATTTGTTGAGGTTTTCTTGGGGGCTATTTATGCAGGCTGTGTTCCCGTTCCTTTAGATCCCAAGTGGAGTGCAAATGAACTGCAGGTTATTATAGAGCAGTGCCAGCCGACAATGATTTTTGCCGAGCCGGAAGCTGCAAACAATGTGGTCTTCAAGGACCATGCGATCCCAACACTGACTTTCTCAAAAGATCGAACAGGCTCCTATGACCAGTGGCTGGATGCGTTAAAGCCAGAAGCTGAATTGGATGAGACGAACGAGTTATTATTTATCGGCTTTACTTCAGGCACAACCGGGCTACCCAAAGGATATATGCGTACCCATTTATCGTGGTTAAAGAGCTTTGAGGTATCGAATGCTGCCTTTGAATTGGACCACATGAAAGATGTTTTAGCACCAGGTCCGTTCGTGCATTCGCTGTCCTTATTCGCTGTAATGCAGAGTCTGTATGGTGGAGCAAACTTTCATATTACGCAAAAATTTAGCGCCACACAGGTGTTAGAGCTGTGCAAGCAGATTCCCGGTGTGGTGTTGTTTGTTGTACCGACAATGCTTGAATCCATGATGCAGCAGGCTGTTCCCGGGCAAACGCAGATTGATGCGATTATTAGCTCAGGGGCAAAGTGGCCTTGGCTGTCCAAAAAAAGGGGCATGGAAGTGTTCGCTGGAGCACGCCTTTATGAATCCTACGGTTCCTCTGAAGCGAGCTATATTAGTTATTTGGATGTTCTGAAAGAGCATAATCCGAACTCTGTAGGCAAGCCCTATCCTGGGGTGCAGATTTCCATTCGTGATGAACAGTTCCGGGAAGTCCCTACGGGGGAGATTGGGCAGTTATACGTGCGTAGTGATATGATATTTCTAGGCTACCATCAATTGCTGAACGAGACCGCAGCAGCTTTTCGAGAGGGATGGCTTGTGTTGGAAGATTATGTTTATCAGGATGAAGCTGGTTATTTATATCTGGCAGGTCGCTTGAAAAATAGAATTATCTCCGGTGGGCTGAACGTTTATCCTGAGGAAATAGAGCGAGTGCTAGAGCATCTTCCGGAAATACAAGAAGTAATGGTGCTTGGCGTCCCTGATGATTATTGGGGAGAACAGCTGGTGGTCCTCGTAAAATGGAACGGTGAAAAATACTTATCTATAGACGAAATAAAGAATTATTGTCGCCAGTATTTAGCAAGCTTCAAAGCGCCGAAGCAGCTGCTGACAGTAGATGAGTTTATCTATACAAGCAGCGGCAAAATTGCCCGGCAAGCGATGAAAGACTATGTGGAAAGAGCGATGGTATGATAGAAGCAGTAATTGTCATGGCAAAACGTACACCGATTGGCAGGATGGGCGGCTTATTAAGTACATTTGAGCCGGAAGCATTACTGGCCCCGCTTATTCAGCATATTGTGGCAGAGACGAACCTGCCTGTAGATATGATCGATGATGTGATTATTGGAAATGTGGTCGGTCCGGGTGGGAATATTGCCCGGGTAGCCGCGCTTGAAGCGGGCCTGCCTGTTTCGGTTCCGGGCGTTACTGTGGATCGGCAGTGCGGTTCTGGGCTAGAGGCGATTAATATTGCAGCTCGGCTTATTCAAAGCGGCGCTGGCGATATTTATTTAGCGGGTGGCGTTGAAAGCACGAGCCGTGCTCCCTGGAAAATGGCTAAGCCTCAAACCTTGATGGGGGTTCCACAGCTATATACCCGTGCTCATTTTACGCCTAGCTCTTACGGTGATCCAGATATGGGGATTGCTGCAGAGAATGTAGCGCGGAAATACGGGATTTCTCGAGAAGAGCAGGATCAATATGCCTTGAAAAGCCATCAGAAGGCTGTTCACGCTCAGCAAAGTGGCCGGTTTCAGCAGGAGATTGTACCTCTTCTGGTTGAGGGAGAGTGGGTGCAAACCGACGAATGTCCAAGGGCCAATACGAGCCTGGACAAGCTGCGAAAGCTGCCTTCAATATTTGAAGAAAAAGGTACTGTCACCGCTGGAAATGCCTGTCCTATCAATGATGGTGCTGCGCTTCTATTAATGATGTCCCGTGAGAAGTGTCGGCAACTCAAGCTTAAACCTATCCTGCGTGTCGTGGATGCGCAAGTAGCAGGTGTAGATCCGAATTATTTAGGTATGGGGCCAGTTCCAGCTGTACAAAAGGTGTTACATCGTCAACAGCTGACCATAGCCGATTTAGATATTGTAGAGTTTAATGAAGCCTTTGCTTCACAAGTCCTCGCTTCATTGAACGAGCTTCAAATCCCACAGGAAAAGGTCAATCTTGGAGGGGGTGCATTAGCTATCGGTCATCCATATGGGGCATCCGGAGCTATTTTAATGACGCGCTTATGTGCTGAAATGCAGCATACTTCTTATACAAGGGGACTTGCCACTTTGGGTATCGGCGGTGGGATGGGGCTGGCAACGCTCGTGGAGGTTACAGAATGAATATTGTCCGACATCAGATTCATATGACTGCTGAGTGGATTTCGGACTATGCGCAGAGTATTGAAGCACCTATGCAGAGGATAAAGGGTAATCTGATTGCTCCTTCTACGATGCCTATTATTTTTTGGAAGACCTTCGATATTCCTTGGCTTAGTAAGGGAGAATCTTTGCTTCACGGCACTCAGAAATTCTCATATCAAGCTCCGATTACGGCAGGGATGACGTTAGATTGTGAATTAGCATTAACGAGCAAGGTGCAAAAAGAAGGCCGGCAGGGCAAGCTGACCTTTTACACACATACGCTGGTTTGTAAATGTGAGGACGAGCTTATAGTCACCGCAGAAACGGTGTTAATTCGGGTAGGTGATAATCATGATAAAAAAGAGCATAACAGCTGAAGCTATCCGGCAATATGCGGTTGCTTCCCAAGATCTGGCGCCTATACATCTAGATGCGGATGCCGCAGCCAAGGCTGGATTGGAGCGGCCCATCGCACATGGGATGTATCTTATGGGATTAGCCCAATCTTTGTATATTGCCGAGCACCCTACACAGTGGATCACTCAATATGATATGAAATTTCATAAGCCTATAGAGGCCGATAGTATCGTGATTTTTGATTTTACGGATGATGATTGCGCTGTGAATGTGACCCTTACAACAGAAGCTGGTGATGTTATTGCTTCGGGAGCTTTTTCAGTGAAAGAGGTGCAGTCATGAACAAAGTAGCCTTAATTACTGGAGCGACAAGAGGGATCGGGCGCAGTATCGCCTTGCAGCTCGGCAAATCCGGTTATAAAGTGGTTGTGAATGGCACAAAACAAGTCTTAATCGATGAGGTTGTGCACGAGATTCGCCAAGCAGGCGGTGAAGCGTCAGGATACTCTGCTAATGTAGCAGATCCAGTTGCGGTCACTGCAATGGTGGATGAGGTTATTGCTCAATACGGCCGTATTGAGGTGTTGATAGCGAACGCTGGCAATTTGCAGGATCAGATATGTCTACGGATGACGGATGAAGAGTGGAAGGCTGTGCTGGATGTACATTTAAATGGTACCTACTACAGCATTCAACGAGTATTGCCACATATGCGTGAGACAGGTGGTAATATCCTTTTGATGACCTCTATGGCTGGACTAACAGGTTCCGTCGGTCAGGTGAATTATAGTGCAGCCAAGGCTGGAATACTCGGAATGATGTGGACGCTCGCAGTGGAGCTGAAACGTGATCAAATTAGGGTCAATGCGATTTCACCAGCCGCTTTAACAGATATGACTAGACCTGTCATTGATCATTTGAAAGAGAAACATGCCAGTCGTAATGAACCGTTCCCGGAGTTCTGGCAAATAGGTGCTCCAGAGGATATTGCTACCTTCGTAAATGCATTTTTGAGCGAGACCGATGCGGATTTAACCGGTGAAATCTTTGCCGTGAATGGATCAAAAGTGACGAAATGGGTGAAGCCTGCGCCTGCATTTTCTGAGAACAGCATTGAGGCATTTTTCGCTACTTGGCACCGTCAAAAGGGGAGTGAATAAAGTGCTTACCTTCGATCAAGTTCATTTTTATTATAAAAAGGGTCAGCCTGTCCTGGAGGATATCAGCTTTACAATAAAAGCAGGGGAGTTTGTAGCGATTGTTGGCGCTAATGGCTCTGGCAAATCCACCATTGCAAAGCTAATGGACGGATTGCTTCTCCCACGAAAAGGAACGATACAGTTTAAGGACCTAGACACCGCAAATCCAGCTGAACTTGTGGAAATTCATCAGCAAATCGGCTTTGTTTTTCAGAATCCAGAGGATCAATTTATCACCACAACCGTTATGGATGAGGTGCTTTTTGGTTTAGAGAACATTCGTGTGTCAAGGGAGGAAATGCACAGCCGATTGGAGTATGCCTTGCAGGCTGTTCATATGGAGGATTATCTGGATGCTATGCCCCATCAGCTCTCTGGAGGTCAAAAGCAACGTGTCGCTATCGCGGCTATATTGGCGATGCGCCCGCAAGTCATTATTTTTGACGAGGCCACCTCTATGCTTGATCCTCAGGGAAGGCAACAGGTGCTTGCCATTATGCAAGAGCTGCATCGTCAAGGTTTGACCATTATTCAGATCACTCACCATATGGAGGAAGTACTTTCAGCAGAACGATTATTACTCCTGCATCAAGGGCGACTTGAGTTTGATGGTGATCCACTGGCTTTTTTTGAAACGATGCCTGTTGCGGACTATCAATTGCAGCTGCCCTTTGCAGTGCGTGTACAAGCATTACTCCATTCAGCAGCGCCGCCAACAGCCGATTGGAAGGGGATAATTCGATCACAATGGTCTACCAATTAGATAATTTAAGTGTGAGCTATGCCGATCAGGTGGCTTTGCAGGGTATAAACTGCATCCTTTTTGCGGGCAAATGGATTTCGATTATCGGTCCAACGGGCGCAGGAAAGTCTACCTTTGTCAAAGTGCTGAAGGGCTTGATTCCCACCGTAAAAGGAGACTATTGGATTGATCAGCAGCCTGCTCCCAGAGATACCAAAGGGCAATTAAAGGTCGTCCCTGAGCTGGGCTTTGTTTTTCAATATCCGGAGCATCAGCTATTCGAAACCACGGTGTATAAGGAGCTTGCTTTTGCTCTGAATCTGAAGGGGGCTTCACGCCAGCAAATTACGGAGACAATTGAAAGGGTTTTGCCGCAAGTGGGTCTGTCAGAAGAGATTCTCCCGTTAAATCCATTCCAATTAAGCGGTGGAGAAAAGCGCCGTGTGGCTCTTGCCTCCGTGCTGATGACGAATCCGAAGCTGCTAATTTTGGATGAACCGACAGCGGGACTTGATCCAGCAAGCCAAGTATCTTTGTTGAAGCTGCTGAAGTCATGGCAACAACAAAACCAGCGTACCCTTCTTTTCGTCTCGCACCAGATGGATGATGTTGCCGAGTACTCGGATGAGGTTATTGTTTTTCATAATGGGCAGCTAAAAGGGCATTACGACCCCAAAACATTATTTCTGGAAAAGGCAGAATTATTAGTGGAACTGGGCTTGTCCATCCCTGAACCCGTACAGCTTTTGAAGCTAATAGAGGAACTATCCGGCCATAAAATAGAGGTTGCTAGCTGTAAAGAGCAGGATATCTTCGATGCTGTTCAGCCAATTTGGCATTCGAGGGGGCAAGGGCATGGCTGATTCCGTAATTGTGGGTCAATATGTGGAGACGTATTCGATTTTCCATCGTTTAGATCCTCGTACAAAACTTATTAGTATCGTGATTCTTATGCTCAGCTTTCTGATGCTTGGAACATGGCTTAGCTATGCAGTTGCAACCTTTTTTGTAATCGGAATTTTGCTGCTGTCAAAGGTTCCTATTCAATTCTTTTGGCGAGGGCTACGGCCGCTATTATTTATTTTACTGTTTACCTTCTTGTACAATGCTCTGTTCACCAAAGGAACGATCCTCTGGTCTTGGTCATTTATTGAGATAACTGAAGAGGGACTGCAAACAGGATTACGTTTCGTTTGGCGTATAATATTGCTTATCTTATTAGCCTCAGTATTAACGTTAACGACTAAACCGCTAGACTTAGCGTATGGTCTTGAAAAGCTGCTTGCACCTCTATCCAAATTGGGGGTACCCGTAGAACAGTTCTCTTTAATGATAGTGATTGCGATTCGGTTTATTCCTACCATCAAGGAGGAGCTGGATCGTATTCTTCTCGCACAAAAGGCCAGAGGTTATGATCTTACTGCATTATCACTGTCTAAACGGATATTTGCTTATATCCCGATCATTATTCCTTTGCTCTTCACGACGATTCAACGTGCTGAACAGCTAAGCTATGCGATTGATGCACGTGCTTATGGAAATGGTAAAGGGAGAACTTCTTATAGGGTATTGCAATTTCAGCAAATGGATTATCTGGCAGGGGGAATTGCTCTTTTATTTGCTGTGATTCTGGTGTGGTTAAAGATAGGGAAGGTGTAGATGAAGATGAAATGGAACACCCGTATTACGGAGTTATTGCACATAGAGTATCCTATTATTCAAGGTGGGCTTGCTTATTTAGGTTATGCAGACCTTGCAGCTGCAGTTTCGAATGCCGGTGGATTAGGTCAGGTCACAGCGATGAGTCTTCCGAGCGCAGAGGCTTTACGTTCAGAAATAGAACGGGTACGTACTTTGACGGACAAGCCATTTGGCGTTAATTTTGCCATCGGTGTGCATGGTATCGGTTATGAAGATCGGGTGCAGGTCGCCATCGACGAGCAGGTTCCCGT
The DNA here is from genome assembly GCF_001012825.1 of Paenibacillus etheri. Lineage (GTDB taxonomy): Bacteria > Bacillota > Bacilli > Paenibacillales > Paenibacillaceae > Paenibacillus_AQ > Paenibacillus_AQ etheri. Next base: position 53,505 of record NZ_LCZJ02000028.1, on the reverse strand, counting down.
GGTGAGTCTTACCGGAGGGAATCCAGCCCCTATTCTTGAAATGCTACAGCCCACCGATATTGTAACGCTCGTGCTCGTTTCCTCGCGTAGACAAGCCCAAAAAGCTGAACAACTAGGCGCTTCTGCGGTTATTGTTGTTGGACAGGAGGGAGGAGGCCACTTGGGACGTGATGATGTTGGGACTATGGTACTTGTTCCTCAAGTAGTCGATGCGGTTACTATTCCTGTGATTGCTTCAGGAGGGATCGGGGATGGCCGCGGATGGATGGCTGCCCATGCCTTGGGGGCTGAGGGAATTGAAATGGGCACACGATTCGTTGCTACGGTTGAATGTGTTCATGCGGCTGCTTCTTATAAAAAAGCCCTAGTAGAAAGCTCTGAGTCAGATACAGTCGTAATCAAACGCTCTATCGGAGCGCCCGCGCGAGTGTTGCGTAGTGAGTACATAGATAAGATTCTCGAAATTGAGCGTGTGACTCCGACTTATGAAGCCTTAAAAGAATATATTAGTGGTGCAGCCAACAAGCGCTGGATTTATGATGATGTCAAAGAAGAGGGCATCGGCTGGGCAGGCCAAGTGACAGGGTTGATCCATGATATCCCTACAGTCTCGGAACTGATGGGCAGGATGGTCAAAGAGGCAGAGTCGATTCGCGGGATGTGGGGAATGCAGGCGTGAGGATGCCAGCAGAGCAGTTGTATCCAAAAGATGAATTAATGAACTGAAAGATAAGGTGTTAGATTGACGATGCTTTATTAAGCTACGGGCAGGATAACGCAACAACAAGGTTGAAACATTTAGTTGTAGATTTTTATTGGAGGCGTAATCATGGATTTTACCAAACTAAATATTCACGAGAAAAACGATAATGCTGAGGAATTAGAGATATTAGAAGTTGAAAAAGAAATGGGAGGTAAACTCCCGGCCCTTTATAAAATGATTTTAAGAAGAATGAACGGTTTTTTGCTTGATGAAGGAGTGAGTCTTTATGGGACCGAAGATATATGTGAACGGAACTCCACATGGGAAGTATCCATTTATGCACAAGGCTATATAGCAATAGGGGATGACAGTGGAGGAACCGTTCTGTTAATGGTTTTTGAAGAGAATGCGACTACTGTTATTGGGGTTGATGCAGGGGATATGGACCCTTTGAATGGTGTCACAATTGCATTTGATATTGCCGAATGGATTGAAAAAGGTTGTCAGATGACTTATTAGATATTTTGAAATTAAGCTATCGAAGAACGATAGCTCAATTTCAAAAAAAGGGTTGCCGCGTGGCAGCCCTTTTTCGCAAACGGGCAGATTAGTTTAGCAACCTATACACAAGGAATACATGCGCTAATATTGATATAGTAATAACCAAAAAACGGAGGCAAAGTATGAGTGAGATTGCTAAAACACCAAAACCACCTTATTATGCAGTAATTTTTACATCTGAACGAACTGATGGAGATAACCAATATGCGGAAATGGCAGATGAAATGTTGAAACTCGCATCCGTCTAACCTGGATTTCTCGGAGTAGAAAGTGCTAGAGAAGGTGTAGGTATTACTGTATCTTATTGGTATCTCGCTTATAAAACAAGGGTTTGCAAGGTTGAAAGGGATTATGGATTTGAAAAGGTCTGAACAAGTCGAGTATGGTGCGGGAAAAAGAAAAAACCCATCACAGTAAGTTGAAAGTGATTCTTTTCCAACTTACTGTGATGGGCTATCTTTGATTCTAATATTTTTCGGATACTCTTGGTATCAATATTGGGCACACATGAACTACGTCTATATTTTCTTTCTACAAATGAAGAATAGTCAGTTCCTTAGGGAAGCTTGTTAAGGTCTCTGCACCTTCAGCAGTAATAATTAGATCATCTTCGATACGCACACCCGCTAGTCCAGGCACATAAATTCCTGGCTCAACGGTGAACACATTGCCGATCTCGATAATGTCATCGTTCTGACCATGAAGAGATGGATATTCATGAACATCCATGCCCAGTCCGTGTCCGACACGGTGCAAGAAATATTCTCCGAATCCGGCTTCCTCAATCACATCACGTGCAGCTTTGTCGACAGAACCGAAGGGAGCTCCAGGATTGGAAGCAGCGATTCCAGCTTCGTTGGCAGCCAGCACGGTGTTGTAGATCGTGACTAGCTTGTCGTCCACGGATTCAATAGCAAAGGTACGTGTAATATCAGAAGCATAACCATCTGCATACACCCCAATATCAAACATCAGGAAGTCGCCTGGCTGAATGACCCGGTTACCTGGAACACCGTGAGGCAGGGCAGTTTTCGGACCAGAAAGCACCATAGTGTCGAAGGAAGGCCCGGAAGCGCCAACCTTTTTCATTAGATATTCCAGTTCCGCTACTAAATCGTTTTCTGTAACGCCTGTTTTTACATGGGTAAGCACGCGGCGCAAAGCTTCCTCAACCAGCTCAGCGGCATGTTTTATGCGCTTAACTTCATCTGGGGTCTTTTTGGAGCGCATGCTGCGCAGCAATGGACCTATATCACTAAAACGTTCTGCTGGAACGGCTGCGGTTAGATGCTCAAACCGGGCTACTGAGAAATGTTCCTTCTCTATACCTAGAGTACCTAGCTTACTGCTGCCGAAACAATCTTTAAGCAGGTTATAAGGATTATCAGTGTCACTGTGGGTTATGATTTTGGTGACCGAAGAAGCTGCTTGAGCTGCTTCCGCATCCAGTGCGGGTAAAATGAGCATTGGCTCTTCTCCACGTATCAACAGCAAACCGAGAAAACGTTCATGCGGATCGCTGGCGAATCCGGTTAAGTAGTAGACATGTTTGGGATCTGTTACGAGCAGGGCATCAAGACCTTCGCCCGCCATTTGCTGCTCTAGGCTTGTCAGAGCATTATTCATAGTTGGTGTTCCCCTTTCAACTTCACGATTAGAACTGCAATATTCCTATTATAGATCAAAAATAGACTAGACGCACGAGACGAACTACATCTATCGTTGGCTAATCATAACATGCCTATTCGCAAGCTTTCCGTAAACAAGGATGCATATTTGATCACCTATACTTTTAAAACCTGACAAGAAGCTTTTCTTGAGCCTACTAGTTGGTGTAACATAATCTTTAAATATACTTCTCGTAAGGTTAGGCGTTTGGGGTACGGTTGTTGAGAGAGGAGTGATTCTTGGGATGAGAGGTAAAATTGCACTTGTAACTGGAGCAAATTCCGGTATGGGGCTAGCGACGACAGTTGAACTGGCTCGCAAGGGAGCCAAAGTAATTATGGTATGCCGTAATCGCCAGCGTGGAGAGGAAGCACTGGCTGCCGCCAAGCAAAAGAGCCACTCCGAGGATATTGAGCTGATGTTGTGTGATCTGGCCTCGCTGGAGAGCATTCGTAGTTTTGCGGAGGAATTCACCCGGAAATATCCGATTCTAGATATACTCATCAATAACGCTGGGGTAGTTACGATTAAGCGCCAGCTTACGAAGGACGGCTTTGAGATGGATCTTGGTGTGAACCATTTGGGTCATTTTTTGCTAACGAATCTGTTACTGGAGCCTCTAGAAGCAGCAGAGCAAGGCCGTATCGTTGTGGTTGCTTCCGGTGCTTACAAAATAGGTGCACTTCACTATGAAGATCCAACCCTCGAACGCCGTTTCAATCCCGCAAAAGCCTATGCTCGATCCAAGTTAGCCAATATACTGTTCACAAAAGAGTTGGCAGCACGCCTGCAAGGGACAAGAGTAACGGTGAATTGCGTGCATCCAGGAGCAGTGGGCACAAACATAGGTGTTAACCGGGAGACAGGCTTTGGCAAGTCGATCCTTAAGCTGCTGTCATACTTCTTTTTAACTCCTGAACAAGGAGCCGATACAGCGATCTATTTGGCTACAGAACCGGATTTGCAAGAGGTAACCGGTCAATATTATTATCGACGAAAGAATCAGGAACTGACTCCCAGAGCGCAGAATAAACAAGAGGCCAAACGGCTATGGCAATGGAGCCAGGAGCAGGTCGGCCTGCGTTAATTAACACATTTGGAGGAATCAAGGGATGAATTGGGAGATTAGCAGGATTGAAGATGCAAAACCTGCAGACTTAGCAGCTATTGTGGAGATTTATAACTCAACGATTGCTGGACGGATGGTTACTGCGGATCTGGAACCTATTACTGTTGCAGACAGAGAAAAATGGTTCTTGGAGCATAACAGCCATCATCGCCCTTTATGGGTACTTAGGCAGGGAGATGAGATTGCGGCATGGTTCAGCTTTCAATCCTTCTATGGTCGTCCAGCGTATAATGCAACAGCAGAAATTAGTGTATACGTGAGTGAAAAGTTTCGTGGTGGTGGAGCCGGTAGAATTCTTTTGAAAGAGGCCATTGAGAAAGCACCTAGTCTCGGCATTAAGAATCTAGTTGGCTTTGTGTTCGGACATAATGATCCAAGCCTTGGTTTGCTAGAAAAATTCGGTTTTAAGCAGTGGGGATTACTACCCGGTGTAGCTGAATTGGATGGTATAGAGCGGGATTTAGTCATAGTAGGACGTAAAATTTAACGAAATCAAACAGATAAAACGCTTACAATTTAAAGTGATGGATTTACATTATTTGTGTCACAATCAATCCATATTTTTGACCAACGCTGTAAATCTCGGATAACTGTCTCCAGGGCAAGTCCTTTATCCGTTAAGGAATATTGGATTCGCACAGGTGTCTCTGGGAATACTTCTCGAAGGACAATCCCTTCCAGTTCCAGCTCTTTAAGTCGTTCGGAGAGCAATCTACCGCTAATGGGTAAGGCTGCTTCAATCACATTGAAGCGTTGCGGTCCTTGGAGGAGCTGGTAGATAATTAAACCTGTCCAACGCCTGCCGATAATATCCATACTTTTTTGTAGCTGGGGACATAAATCAGTGGACTTCATTATGGCTCACCTCTTAGTGAACATTATAAACGAAAAGACCAATAATTTAAACAAATTCCAATTTAATTCATTACTAGAAAGGATGATTGACCATGGCTAAAAAAAAGAAAATGCCTACCACTCCGCGCCCTGCTGCGACCGATGGACCAGCTACGCTTAAAGACCTGCTGAGTAGTGATGTGTTAGGAAAACTGAAGGCGCAGTCTGATGCGTTGAAAGCGGAAGAGAATGACCGCAAGGAAGCTGCTCGTAAAGTGGTTGAGGATCAGCGAAAAGCTGAGCAAAAGCGGCTTGAGAATGATTTTGCACATCTGCTGGAGAACAGTAATCAGGATTGGCAAAAATATAAATAACTGATATAGCTAGCGAAAAAAGATGATGAGATAAAGAGATACCCACTTGGGTATCTCTTTTTTTAATGTTATTTGTAAAATTCAAATGTTTTAAATTTTACTATACGAAAGGGTTGACCCTCCAAGTGGGCTTAGGTATAATCGAACATAGTGCAAATGAAAATCATTATCAATACCGATAATATCATCTATTTCCCAAATAATTTTAAACTATTGAACAGATAAGGAACAACACATGAAACTAAAATATTTGTCCCTACTTCTAATAGTGTTCTCATTTATATCTTTGTTTATAGGCGTAAAGGACATTTCACCTTTGGATCTCTTTTCGCTTACGGAATCTCAGATACAGACCCTGCTAGTCAGCCGAATCCCACGCTTAGCTGCATTGATTATTGCTGGTGTAAGTATGAGTATTGCCGGATTAATTATGCAGCAATTATCACGAAATAAATTCGTTTCTCCCACTACGGCGGGCACGATGGATTCCGCGAAATTCGGTATTCTCGTGTCCCTGATGCTGTTCACAGGGGCGACACCGATGCAGAAGCTGCTCGTTGCTTTTGTTTTTGCTCTACTGGGAACATTTATATTTATGAGAATCTTAGATCGGATCAAGTTCAAGGATAGTATTTTTATCCCGCTGGTCGGACTCATGTTCGGGAACATTGTAGGCTCCATTACGACATTTTTTGCTTACAAAAATGATTTGGTTCAGAACATCTCGTCTTGGATGCTTGGAGATTTCTCAACGATTATTAAAGGTCAATACGAATTAATCTATATCAGTATTCCACTTGTCATTCTCGCGTATGTTTTCGCCAATAAGTTCACCGTTGCCGGTATGGGGGAGGATTTCTCCGTTAATCTCGGTATGAACTACAAAGCGGTCGTGAACGTAGGATTGGTGATTGTAGCGTTAATCTCTTCTGTAGTTATTTTAACCGTAGGTACGATTCCATTTCTGGGTCTTGTTGTACCTAACATAGTAACGCTATACATAGGAGATAACTTGAAAAAAAATCTGGCGCATACTGCCATTCTCGGTGCGGTATTCCTCCTGTTCTGTGATATTCTGGGCAGGCTCATTATATATCCATACGAAATATCAATCAGTCTCACGGTAGGCGTCATCGGAAGTGGTCTGTTTATCTACTTGCTGATGAGAAGAAAGGCGAATTAGTGATGAAGACGAAACTAACTATATTATCCTTAAGCGCTGTTGCTCTCATCGTCTTGTTTATGACCTATCATGTTATGGGGAATTGGGATTATGTTCTACCCAGTCGGGGGAGAAAGCTAGCTGCGATTCTGATCACCGGAGCGGTGATAGCTGTCTCTACCGTAGTTTTTCAGAGCATTACGAACAATCGTATTCTGACACCTAGTATTCTGGGGCTAGACTCTTTGTACATGTTGATCCAGACGTTCGGTGTATACGCCCTAGGTTCATCGAATATGACGTTTATGAATAAAAATGTAAATTTCTTGTTTTCTGCTTGTATCATGGTTCTGTTCTCAGGTGTGCTGTATAAGCTAATGTTCCGCAGAGAGGGTCAAAACATATACTTCTTACTGCTCGTAGGACTTATTATGGGAACGATGTTCCAGAGCGCATCTTCCTTTATGGAAGTGCTTATTGATCCGAATGAATTCCTGATTCTACAAGGGAAAATGTTCGCCAGCTTCAACAATGTCAGCAGTGATCTACTGATATTGTCTACAGTTGTTCTAGCGCTAACTACGTTGTATTTCATGCGATTTGTGAAGTATTTAGATGTTATTTCTTTAGGGAAAGATGAAGCGATCAACTTGGGGATCAATTATGACTATGTAGTCAAAAGGCTGCTAGTTATTGTATCTATCTATGTTTCGATATCAACGGCTTTAGTGGGGCCGATCACTTTCTTGGGTTTACTAGTAGCAAATGTGGGGCACCAGCTGTTCCGTACCTATAAGCATGCCTATCTGATTCCTGGCACGATTTTGCTAAGCATTATTGCGCTTGTCGGGGGACAGTTTCTAGTTGAACGTGTGTTTGGATTCACTACTACGGTTAGTGTAATCATTAATTTCGCAGGTGGCGTTTACTTTGTCTATCTGCTGTTAAAGGAGAATAAGTCGTGGTAGAAGTTAAGCATGTAACCAAGCGTTATGGCGGAGTAATCGTCGTTGATGATGTGTCTTTATCCATTACAAAGGGTGCAATCACCTCGTTTATCGGCCCTAACGGAGCTGGTAAAAGCACGTTGCTCTCCATGATCAGTAGACTTATCTCCAAAGACGCGGGAGAAGTATTGATCGAAGGGAAGGAAATTGGCAGCTGTAAGAGTAATGAGCTTGCTCGTAAAATATCGGTACTAAAGCAGTCCAATCACATCAGCGTACGTCTCACCGTGAAGGAACTCGTTTCTTTTGGAAGGTTCCCATATTCACAAGGGAAGCTCACACCTGAGGATCGAGCGTTCGTTGACGAAGCCATTGCTTACATGGATCTTCAGGAGATGCAGGATAAATATATTGATCAGCTTAGCGGTGGACAACGTCAGAGAGCATATATTGCGATGGTTATGGCTCAGGATACCGAGTATATTTTGCTTGATGAACCACTCAACAACCTGGATATGAAGCATTCTGTACAAATTATGAAAGTATTACGCCGATTGGTAGAAGAGAAGGGCAAGACGATTGTGCTCGTCATTCATGATATTAATTTCGCTTCTTGTTACTCTGACTACATCGTAGCGCTCAAGAATGGGCGGGTAGCTTCATCGGGTACGGTGGATGAAATTATTGATACGGCAGTGCTTAGGGATGTATATGACATGGATATCCCTATAGAGACAATAGGTGGCCGCAAAATTGGTGTCTATTTTTAAACCAGACGCTACTTACATTCGGAAATTATTATGACGTAACGCATGAAGTGAAAGGCGCCAGCTTCCTAGACGTATACGCGAATAATTCAAATAGCTTGACTATAAATTTTAGGGGTGAACATTTTGAAGAAGAATTTATCTTTACTAATCATGACAGTGTTTCTTGCCGTAATCTTGGCGGCCTGTGGCTCCAATAATGCAGCAACTTCAGATAATAGTACAGCATCGGCAGGCAATACTGGAGCTACTACTGCACCGACTACAGAATCGAAAGATCTTACTATTAAACATGAACTTGGAGAAATTACGATTAAGAGCAACCCACAGAAAGTGGTTGTATTTGACTTCGGCACACTCGATACTTTGGATAAACTGGGTGTAGAGGTTACTGGATTGCCTCAAAGTAATGTACCCTCTTATCTCTCTAAATATAGCGATGCCAAATATGAGAATGTCGGTGGTTTGAAAGAGCCTGACTTCGAAAAAATAAATAGTCTTTCTCCGGATCTGATCATCATTTCCGGCAGACAGCAAGATTCTTATGAAGAATTCAGCAAAATTGCTCCTACACTGTACGTTGCTGTAGATAATGCCAATTACATGGAATCCTTCACAAAAAATGTGAAGACGTTGGGGCAAATATTTGGCAAGGAAGCTGAAGTAGAGACTGAACTTACTGCTATTAATGATTCCGTTAAAGCGCTGAATGAGAAAGCTAAAGCCGATGGTAAAAAATCGCTTATTATTCTCGCCAATGAAGGAAAAATCAGTGCGTATGGTTCTGGTTCCCGTTTCGGTATTATCCATGATGTATTCGGATTTGCACAAGCGGATGATAAAATCGAAGTATCCACTCATGGTCAAAGCGTATCTTACGAATATGTAGCCGACAAGAATCCGGATTATTTGTTCGTAGTAGATAGAGATGCGGCTGTGAAGAGTGATGGCAGCAAATCTGGCTCAGCGAAGGATGCGGTTGAGAACGATCTCGTGAAGAACACAAATGCTTTCAAAAACGGTAAAATCATTTACCTAGATCCTAACTACTGGTACTTGTCCGGTGGCGGTTTGGTATCCGTTAGTGAAATGCTCAAAGAAGTTGAAGTTGTTCTGTAAGCAGAGTAACTCGGGGAATTGAACGATTAAATGATTTCCAGATGGTTATTAACAAGCCTGTTGGCAGGAGTAAAGCTCCTTGTCAGCAGGCTTTTTTTTGCTTTTTTTCTTAGAATTACTGGTATATTCATACTAGTTGCTAAATTTAGCTGTAACTTTTTATGCGAGTATACGTGGTTAGGTTAAGGGGGGAGTGCATGAAGCGAAATTCACTGGATGAAATATATCAGATGTATGTGATGGATATTTACCGCTATTTGCGCTCCCTTTGTGGTGATCATCATGCGGCGGAGGACTTGATGCAGGAGACCTTTTACCGTGCTTATTTATATTTGGAGGACTGTAAAGACGAGAAGATTAAGCCTTGGCTGTTCCGTGTCGCCTACAATGCCTTCGTAGATTATAAGCGGAAGGAAGGACGTAGCACAGTTCAGAGCGAGGAGTTTTTTAAACAGCTCGCTCATCCTGATACCACGGAAAGCACGCTGCTTCGGCAGGAACGTTGGGAAGAGATGAGGATTGCTATAGGTGAGCTGCCGGACAATCAGAGGCATGCACTGCTGCTGCATGATTTTCATGGTCTTAGTTATCTGGAAGCATCGGATATTATGAATGTGGGTCTGTCCCAATATAAGATATTGATCTTTCGGGCTAGACAGAAGCTGCGTGAGGCAGAGCGGAGGAGGAATGAACATGAGTGAGGAGTTCAAGGAGAAGTTAAGAAGGTACGGCGAAGGTACCCTTGCTGACGATGATAGGGATGAAGTGGAGCGCGAACTGGAGAAGATGGAAGCTTATCAGGCTTATCTGGATGAACTCATGGGTGAAGAAAAGCCGGCTTCAAGTGAGGATAAGAGCATAAAATTCGGAAAGGGTAAAAGAAACAGATCTGGCAAGGAAAAAAAGATCATCCGCCGTGGAAAATGGAGAGCTCGTATATCGAATACTTTTACGGTAATCTCTGCGTTCTTGATGTTCTTGATTATCAGTAGTATCATCACCGCGATATTTTATGGCACTGGAGAAAGAGGAGAAACTTACCGTGATGTTGTTTCTTCCGCTATTGCTGTCTCACAGCCGAATACAATCGTCCATTTGAGTAGTGATTCGGGTCCATTTTTTAATATGAATCTGAAGGGCGGAATAATAAAACAAATTGGTGATGCGCGGATTAATGTTGGGGATTATTCGATGAAGTTTCTATTAGGCTGGCCTAGAATCTATAGTTATTCATGGACATATGAACGCAGTGGGACAGGTAATTACTTTGTCTACCCCATTGAGAACCAGCTTGCAGAAAATAGGATGGATGACAGCAGTGAGTGGAAAAAACTAGAGAAGCTCCCTGAGGGTACGGTAGGAGAAGCCTATTTGTCTTTTGAGCAATTTTTTACGACTGATGAGCTGTTGAAGAAGTTTCAGCATAAAAATCTTGAGCTTTTGTGGTTCGCAGCAGATACAGGTCCAAGGACACAAGAGCCAGTAATAAATGATCCCTTAGGATTTCCAAGTACGCCCATCTGGCATGCTGATGATATGAAGGTGACACAAGAGTCAAAGAAAAAGTGGGGTTGGTTTGGAGGGGTGACTAGCCGCACGAGTGTTTCTCCATCTTTTAACTCATATGGGGATGGTGAGCTGCGTAATGCAAACTTCCTAAAGACATTACGCTTGTTGCAGGAGCATAGGTCCATCGCCAATAAGGTGATTCCGTTCATTGATTTGGATGATTCCATTAGTTATATAGAGAAGAATGGAGTTAAGCTCTATGGAGCTGTTGTAACCGGTCCGGTGAAAGAACTTCTCAAGTTGAAGGAAGAAGCATGGATCAATAACATACATGTTGAGGAAGTAAGACTATGGAATTGGCGAGATAGGGAGAACTAGCTGCGGAGTGGAAGAAGTCATAGAACTTGCTTCTCGCTTAAGCAAATCGTACAATTATTTGAATATTAGATTTATGAATAAGTATGATAACCAAAGTTGAGGATGATAGATTAGGAGCTGAGATTTATGAAAGTAGGAGTCGTATCTGATACACATATGTCAAGAATGGCTAAGTCTCTGCCAAAGGCACTCATTGCAGAGTTTCAAAATGTGGATTTAATCTTGCATCTCGGTGATTGGGTGAGTATGGGAATCTATGATTTGCTGTCAGAATTAGCACCGGTAGAGGGGATTGCCGGAAATAATGATGGCGATGAGATCATTGAGCGTTTCGGAGAGCGCAAGATCATTACCCTTGAGGGAATCCGGATCGGAATGGTACATGGACATACGCCGCATTCCCGCAAAGGAACGGACGGAAATGCTCTGCTTGCTTTTGCAAATGATGAGGTGGATTGTATTCTATTCGGTCATTCACATCAGCCCTTGCTAAGAGAGGAGAATGGGATCCTGCTATTTAATCCTGGTTCTCCTACAGATAAGCGACGTGAGAAATTGTATTCTTTTGGACTGTTGGATATCGAAGCGGGCAAGGTTAGTGCTCGGCACGTATTCTACGATTCAAAGGAATAAGGTCAATTGTCCAAATGATTCGATGTTCTCTCCATGGTGAATAGCTCGGTTACCATTTACAATGAGGTTAAAACGGGCGAAGCCGGAAAGTGAGCGCTGATGATGAATAAATATCGTATAGAACGTGTGGTTTTGGATGATTTAGAACGGCTCATACCATTATTTGATGAATATCGAGTCTTCTATGGAGCAGCCTCTGATCGGGACGGGGCACGAACCTTCTTAGCCGACAGACTAAAGCTGAATGAATCTGTGATCCTTATGGTAGTTGAGGGGGAAGGCGATGAGAAACGGGCGTGGGGCTTCACACAGCTGTATCCTTCTTTTTCATCGATATCAATGCAGCGCCTCTGGATACTAAATGATTTGTTCGTTACTGCAGAAATCCGAGGGCAAGGGCTAGGTGCTATACTGCTGGAAAGTGCTAGAGATTATGCGGTCTCTACGAATACGAAGGGCTTATCCCTGACAACGATGACGGAGAATGTGGGGGCGCAGCGGTTGTATGAAGCGCAAGGCTACATTCGGGATGATGAATTTTATACCTATAACCTTTTTTTCTAAAATAGCTAGAGAGAAAGACGAGTAAGGGGCGTTAAAGTGGAAACAAGTCATATGTTGGCAATCTTTTTTGATCTCGATGATACGTTGTATGATCATCTCGTACCATTTCAAGAAGCAGTACGAGAAGTGCTCAGCCCAGACGAGAATAGTCTGGATTTTGCAGAGTTATTCTATAAAGTAAGACATCATAGTGATGTGTTGTGGCCGGTGTATTTGCGCGGAGAGATTCCGCTTGAAGAGACGAGAGTGCGCCGTTTGGAGCTTGCTTTTGCCGAATATGGATTGCAGATTGATCGCGATCAAGCCACAGCGATTCAAGCGGCATATATTGGACGTCAATATACGATTCAGATGATTGATGGGGTGCGTGAGCATCTTGAACGATTTATTGCGGACGGTCATAAGGTAGGCATTATTACGAATGGACCGAAGGATCATCAGATGAGTAAGATTCGCGGGCTAGGCTTGGATCAGATGATTCCCGAGGACATGATCTTTATTTCTGATGCTGTAGGTCTTGCTAAACCGGACCCGGAAATATTCGTACACGTTAATCAAAAGACAGGCACTTCGGCGAACAACTCGCTTTATATAGGGGATACGTGGGCCAATGATGTAGTTGGAGCGCTCGCGGCAGGCTGGAAGGTTTGTTGGTATAATCCGAGAGGCAGACAACCAGCTACGGATCATAAGCCTAGTTATATTTTTACTAATTATAAGGAATTTGGCGAGCTTCCTTTGGTGTGAGAAGAGGTGGAAAACATAAGCCATGCGAGAGAAATCGGCGCATGGCTTTCATTATTTATGTATCAATAAAATTGAAAACTAATTTCAGGGTAGTTGGATACCGTCCCAGTGGCCTACATCGCATTGATTATGTTCATTATTACCCACAGCAACCACTGTGCCGTTCAATTTAAGACCGACAGTATGAGTACAACCCGCCGCAACCGCCACAATATCGCACCAGTCACTTATATTGCATTCGCCATGCTTATTCCATCCAGCAGCAACCACCGTACCGTCCGATTTAAGACCGATCGTATGATGACTACCCGTCGCAATAGCCACAATACCGTGCCAGCCGCTTACATTGCATTGGTCTTCATGAGTTCGACCCACAGCAACCACTGTACCGTCCGATCCAAGGCCGGCGGTATGAAGGTAACCCGCCGCTATATCTACTATGTCGTGCCATTCACTTATATTGCGTTGGCCATACCGGTTATTACCTACGGTCGTCACCGTTCTGTCTGATTTAATCCCGACGGTATGCCAGTCACCCGCCGCAACCGCCACAATATCATGCCAGCCACTTACATTGCATTGGCCTTCATTATTTCGACCCACAGCAATCACTGTGCCATCCGATTTAAGTCCGACGGTACGACGCCAACCTGCGGCTACCGCAACAATATCAGACCAGCCGCTTACATCGCATTGGTCATACTTATTCCAACCCACAGCAACCACTGTACCGTCCAATTTAAGCCCGATGGTATGAGCATTACCTGTATGAGCACTACCCGCCGCAACCGCTATAATATCGCACCAGCCGCTTACATCACATTGACCATATTTATTATCACCGACAGCCGTCACCGTGCCGTCTGATTTAAGCAGGGCGGTATGACGATAACCCGCTGCTATGGAAGGTAGGGGGTTCATAAGGTTCATGGATTTGGCTCCTTTCTTCTTCACATGTTTCACAGAGGGAACAGCGGCCTTCTTGCTGCTCCTGCTATTCAAAAAAAGCTCGCTCCCTAGAAAGCCAACTTCGGCTCAATGGGGCAAGCTTTTTCCGTTTACTCTGCGAAGCTGTAGGTTGGATCCGTCAGGTTCATTCTTTCTTTAATGCCTGCGGTGGCATAGATTTTGTTGTCGTCGGTAATAAAGAAAGCTTCAACATCAGGTAAAGATTCAAGATATTTCATGCCATCTTCGATTCCCATCAAGAATACCCCAGTGGATAAGGCATCTGCATCTGTTGCATTCGGACTCATAATGGTAAGGCTTTTGAGACCGTTCTGAGAAGGATATCCTGTGCGTGGATCAAGGATATGATGGTAACGAATATTGTCCTGCATAAAATACCGTTCGTAAACACCAGAAGCATCGATGACCTCATCTGAGATTTTAATAGTTCCTAGCTGTGTGCCACGGCTTTGATCTGGGTCCTGCAATCCGATATTCCAATCCGTGCCGTTTGGCTTCTTACCAAGTGCAATAATACTGCTGCCTCCGAGGTTTATCATAGCGCTATTTAGATCTTGCTCTTTCAAATAATCAGCGATACGGTCTGCAGCATAACCTTTACCAATACCGCCTAGATCCAGCACCATATTTTCCTTCATCAGCTTTACAGTTTTCGCAGCCTCATCAATTTCAACGTCCTTGTAATTGGTTAGGCTCTTGGCTTTATCGATATCAGCTTGAGGAGGGACCTTATCTCCACCACTACCTATATTCCAAAGATCGATTAGCGGACCGATTGTAGGATCAAATAGCCCGTCCATTTCCTTTGCATATTGAATGGATTGTTTAATAACATCCAGGGTCTCGTCAGAAACAACAACCGCTTCTTTTCCTGCTGCCTGATTGACTGCGTAAACCTCTCCACCTTCTTTGGTACGGCTAAGCTCCATATCCATTCGCTCCAGCATGTGCTGGATATCATCCATATTTTTCTGTTCTACAGTAGCACCGAACACTTTGATATTCACAACAGTATCATAAATATAAAAGGTTTGAGAGAGAGACTTTTCCTCTCCTTTTCCGGATGTTGTTGCGCTACCCGTAGTTCCCGCTGTTTTATCGTCCTTATCTTTAGTAATTAGCCAAGCGCCGACAGCTATGACGGCGATGACGATTACAACGAGGATCAGCGTCGTTTTTTTGTTCTTGAACATATTCCACCATCCATAAAGTTAATTTCTAAAACAAAACACATTATTTATATCATAACCCAGATAACAAGTTGATGGAAATTAATTTCATGACACATTTAGGGATATAATCGGGCGACATAGAAAAAAGCCCCGTATCCTGATTCGGAGCGGCGCTACAGATTTAGAAATAAACGATGCTACTTAATCGAGCATATATTCACTGTATTTATTCTTGCGAGGGTTTAATACGAAGAGGATACCCTTGGCATATCCGCTAACGGCTTTGAAATTCCGCTTTAGGGTTGCTTTAACCGTCAGACAAGACAATGTCCAGATCAAAGCAGCATAATTCATAAACGGAGCTTTTCGCAAGTTGAGCAGATAATAGTGGTTGATGGCAGTAGCTCGTGCTACAACGCCCGCCTTATCGCGAGAACCTGGCGACTCATGATGGATGATCTTCATGTCGGGGTTAATCACGAGCTTGCCATAGCGGCTGGCCAAGTGGGATAAATAAATATCCTCGGCTATGGAGTAGCTTGTCATCCATGGATAGGGCTTAATATCACGCAGTGCCGAGCGCCGGAAGGACATATTACACCCGTGAAAAAAATCCGTTTCAAATACCTGCTTCTTCTTTCCCCAAAGGAATTGCGAGCCTGCAAACATACTTGCCGACAATCTGCCTGGTGATCCGGACATTTGTCCGGTTATCATACCGAACAGCCTGCTTGGAATGCTACTATGTATGCCTTTTGCTACACCACCTACACCAACAATGGAATCATCGGCTGCATAAGTATCTAGCAGTCGTCGAATATATAAGGAGTCATCTAATTCTGCATCGTCATCTAAGTGGAGCACAATTTCTGAGTGGATCAGTCCTAGCGCTTCGTAACGGGAAAGCCAGAGGCCAGGCTTAGTTTTGCGATGATAATGAAGTTCAGCCTGCGGTAATCCAGTTAGTATTTCACGATAATAAACTAATCTGTCCTCAGGGATCTCACCGTCGTCCACAATCCATAGCTCGATGGAGATGTCCTCAAGCTGTGTCTGCTTGCCAATGGACTCTATGCACACCGTAAGGTCGTCGATTCGGTTACGGGTAGGAATCACTATAGATATATCATACATATCTGAGCTCCCTTCAGGACTTTTTTTGTCCGCTAATCTGAATGCAGTCTTCCGGCAAAATGGTTACCTTTATTCTATCTGTCCTGAAGAAGAGCGTATATACCACTTTCGTATACTTTTAGTTGGGGCTCAGGTCTAATGAGATTTTTTTAAAAAAAGTTAAGTTTGTATTTTTCGGTTTTTAACTATATAATAGTAAGCGACGAATATTTAGTTATCAATCTTATTCAGCAGTACTAATGAACAATAATATTAGGAGGTTTTTTTCATGAGAATAGATATTTGGTCCGATTATGCGTGTCCATTTTGTTACATTGGTAAAAGACGTTTAGAGAATGCGCTGAGTCAGTTCCCGAACCGAGATCAAGTAGAGGTGGTATTCCGTAGCTTTCAATTGGATCCACATGCAAAATTGAATGAAACTCAGAGTATTCATGAGATGCTGGCTTCCAAATACGGTATGACGATTGAAAAAGCAAAAGCAATGAACGCACAGCTAGCTGAGCAAGCCCAAGATGTGGGATTGGATTTCCAATTCGATACAATGAAGCATACGAATACTTTTGACAGCCACCGCCTGAGTCACTTTGCAAGCTCAAAAGGAAAAGGTGCAGAAATGTCCGAACGTCTGCTACGTGCCTACTTTACGGATTCATTGAATCTTGGAGATCGCAGTGTACTTGCTACACTTGCTGCTGAGGTAGGGCTTGATCAGGTAGAAGTAGCGGCAATGCTGGAGACAGATGCTTACACAGCTGAAGTGAATGGAGATATCGAAGAAGGAAGCCGTCTGAATATTACCGGTGTGCCTTTCTTCGTATTCAACAATAAATATGCTTTATCCGGTGCACAGCCTGGACCTGTATTTACAGAGGTGTTGGATACCGTGTGGGCGGAAGAACAAGCTGGACCAACACTGCAAGTGGTTGGCAAAGGAAAATCTGACGTATCTACGGATGATGGCTGCACGGACGGATCTTGCAATATATAAAGTTCGTATAGTGTGGAGAAGAAGAGATGGAGAAGTTTCTATTTCTTCTTTTTTTAGTTCCGAAACTCTGCTCTTGTTAATTCATAATCAATAGAAGATTGCCATTCTCCAAGTTGGTTTTTCCACGAATTCAAATGAAGGGCAACTTTACGAAAGCCAATGTTCTCATATACATGCTGAGCTCTTGAATTCTTGGCGTTGGTATCGAGAACGATTGTGCGATAGCCCATATTCACAAATAAGAAGTTAATCAACATGGTTAAAAATACTGTTCCAAAGCCTTTATCCTGTTCATTAGAATCACAGATTTTGATGCCAATTTCTGCAGTGCCGTCGGCAATGGTTCTGTAATTCATTTCTCCTGATGGGACACCATCGATGTCCAGTATCAAGCGGCGATTAAGATCGGTGTCAGTTAGAAGGTTTTGCAATATATCCTGCTCTGTGCAGCCGATGCCATTAGGAAAACCGGCATGTGCCATAAGCTTTCCATCGTTCCACCAGCTGCATAAGAGGGGGACATCATTTGCTGTTGCATTGCGTATGACTAAATTTCCATTCTCTATATACATAAATTCCTCATCCATTCCTTTGAATTTCATGAAGAGCTTAACATACACACGATTTCACCTGGAATGGAGAGTTCATATTAAATTAAGTTTTACACACTAAAAAGACAAGCGCCCCCGAATCCATCCGGGAATGCTCGTCTTTTTAAGATGTGTTTATCTAAAAGAAGTGATAAAGCTTGTGAACAAGGTGCGGACATCGTACTGATGCTGATTGATTGGCTCGATAGGCCGGTTAATCCCGAGCAGTGTGTATACTGCAGTTCTAGCTGCTCTGATAGAGTATTCTTCCGTGAATACAACATCATCTGGAATTTCGCAATATTGTCCAACGAAGGCAAGGTTAGTAGAGCCTTCTGGAACTACTTTAGGTCGGTCACTGTTTAATCTAGGCATGAATTGTGAAGTGATATAAGGCATCATACATGGAATACAGTTAGCAGTTGCCATGATCTCATCCTTATGTTCTTCGAAATGAAGATGACCGATTAATTCTTCCATAATTTCTTCTCCGGTACATTCGCTCATTTTCTTCTTCACGAAGTCTCCTACGTTGTCAGGGTACAAACCGTAGCCCCAGAATACTTTCACATGCTCCGGTTGATTGCGGAAATGCGGTTGGAAGGCTAAGACAACGGACATCAACCAGTTCGAATCTTTAAAGGTAACCAATGCGCCAGTACCTGCACGATTGCGAGTGAATTTCTCCATAAGATCGAAGAATTTGGAATCTTGGAAGGTCACGGTAAAGGACTCCCATTTCGACCCATCTACATGATCATCGAAGGAGGATGGATTGCCGAGACCTGGTTTTTTGGCGGCGATGTTCTCCCATAATTTCCATGAGCTACCCTTTCCGTTGAGACGTGGGGCAGAGGTCATAGATCCAAGGCTGGAGCCTTCGGTCATAGAGCCGTTCGTGACGATTACAATATCGTCTTCGCTTATGTTAATAACGTCTGGGGCACCTTGGCGTAGGACGTTCATTTGGGTTACGGTAATGCCATCTCCGTCTTTGAACTGCAGGTCAGTTACTGTACATTTCAGTGTAAAGTCTACACCGAAGCCTTCGAGATATTTGTGCATTGGTAAGATGATGGAATCATACTGGTTATAAGGAGTGCGTGTTACGCCTTCCAGGGTTTGAATTCTTGGGAACTCATGAACGAAGCGAATCATATATCGTTTAAGCTCTACTGCGCTATGCCAAGGTTGGAAGGCAAAAGTAGTAGCCCACATGTACCAGAAGTTCGTGGTGAAAAAGTGTGGACCAAACCAGTCATTAATCCGGGCTTTTCCCATTTTTTCTTCCGGTGTAATGATCAATTTACCCATCGCAAGCCGGTCAGCCATATCGAAGCCCATGGATAATACATCTTCCACCTCACCGTTGCGGTTAACGAGTCTAGCGTTGCCATGTGTTGGATTGGCGGTATCGAATTCTATAATCTCTTCTCTAACGGATTTCTCAGGATGGTCGAGGGAGGGAATCGACATGAGTAAATCCCATGTATTCTCATAGGTCTCATCGTTGAGCATCCGGCCACCGCGAATGACATAACCGTGCTCAGCGTCACCTGCACCGTCGTTGCTGCCACCGAGAATCTTCATCTCTTCAATAATGTGAATGTTCTGTCCCGGAAAGTCACAGTCTCTGACCAGGTAAGCCGCGCCCGCTAAGGATGCAATTCCGCCACCGACAAAATAAACCTGTTTATTACCGTACTCTTTTTTCACAATGGTCGCCTCCAAGTTGTTGTTGAAATAATCACATTCTTAATGTAAACCAACTCCAATTCCGAAGGTATAATCAAACCTTTTAGAGTGTATGGATTTTAGTCATTTCGGTCTATCTGTCTAGTTTTTAGACAAAAAAACCGCTGCAACCCAAAGGTTACAACGGCTTATTCTCATACTTGTGCAAGGCTTTTAGAATATTTCCCTCAATGAGTACACTTAGCTTCTCGATAATATGATCCGGATGTTCCTTCATCCCATCTCTCATCCACTGAATAACGAGGCCTGTGAAGGCTAGCGTATAGAAATTAGCAATGAAGTGCTTATCTTCTTGACCAACCGCCATCTCGTTGGACAATTCGTTTATAACACCCATAATGAGATCATTCGTCACTTCGTATAGATACGCATCCAGATGGTTTCTGCCCAGTGAGTTCAAGGTGTTGCAGCAAAAAGTTTTATTCCGTTCGATGTAGCAGAAGATTCTATAAAAACCGTCCGTCCATGTGCTATAGCTTCGATACTGGGCGATGCTTTCTACAGCCTCAGTCTTATAGATCCAACCCAGTAAATCAAATATGTCCTGAAAATGATAATAGAAGGTTTGTCTATTTAGTCCACAATGGTCCACGAGCAGTTTGACTGTAATTTTATTGAGCGACGTATGTTCCATTAGTTCTTTTAACGAATGGGACAATGCATTTTTGGTGAGAAAAGAATTGGACAACGATCTATCATCTCCTCCATTCAAGCTTTCGGCCACTGCTTAACCAGCAGACGAATTCCTTCCGCCAATAAACCGAGTGCAAATCCGCCACATGTAAAAAAGAAAAAAGCCAGGAATCCCGCGAGATCCTCCCAACCGGACATCTCTCTAAAGGTGTAGCTTAGCATAATTACTGAACCGATGATTATTCCTGTTGTAGTGATTAACCAGAGTAGACGAGCTCCGAGCCACCCTAAGACATTGACGATACCAGATACGACAATGGAAAAAAGGGCGAAGCGCAGCAAGAGTATGACATCCAATGTATAAGCCATCATAACGAATCTGTGCAGGATGAAAAGCAGCCATAGACAAACACAATAAACAGCCATCCAGATAAACCAACGGTTACTTTTGGCAGCAGGCAGGAATTTCATTTCTGGCTCACCTCTTTTTCCAAAGTACGAACGTGTGCAGTAGGGATTATATGGAGAAAGATTCCAGTTCTTCTGCACTTTGCAGAAGATGATTCAGCAGGTTCGGAATGTCCTCCATCTGCTCCTCAGTGATTTGCCTTTTGAATCGCAGCTCGATGCAGTTATTGTAGGTTTCGCCATCTTGACCATAAATGAAGCTTAAAGACTGTACCGGCTGAAATTCTGGTCCCCAGATCGCTTTGAGAATGCTTTCGATGGCCTGACATTCAGTAGAGATATCTTCGACCTCCATATAAAAACGTAATGAAAGATTGCAGCCGGGATCGGTATTAGGAACTTCCAATATTTCATCGCTAAGATCTTTTACAGATGAAGTTAGGAAGACTTCGGCAGTTACGTTCCTGCCTGTAGCTAATTGGAAGGAAAGGCTAAATTCTCTGGACATCAATGCCATATTCAGAAGGTCGGAACGATCCGTAACTACCAGAATTCCGTCCAGATTATCGTAATCATAGATTTGGTTCTCAAAAGCAATTTTAATATTATCGAAGACAGTAGGATGGAACAATAATGGCACCTTCTTTTGTTTATTAGTATTGTAACATGATCTAAATAGAAGTGAAAAAGATGCCCAAGGACCATATGGACCGGGCATCTTTCGCGTGTTACTCCATGACCTTAAACATGCCCGTCATGCCAGGGGCGTGATTCTGAAAGCCGTATCGCTCATAAAAGGTATCATTGCCATGTGATGCGAAAAGTCCGACGAACGCGCTAGAAAAACATTGAGATCGAATATAGTGTAGTAGCTGCTCAATAATGACATCACCAATGCCCTGGCCCTGATATTCGGGAAGCACGGCCACGTCCTGAATGTAAAAATACATGTGACCATCTCCGACGATCCGCCCCATACCGATAACCTTGTCTTCCTGTACAACGACCATACCATAAACCGAATGAGCCAGAGAGGCTGCGGTCATTTCCGTATTCACATTTCCCCAACCGACAGCTTCCCATAAGGAGGCATGCTCCTCGGTCGTGGGTAAACGTCCAATACATTCATAATGATGTGCTGTTGTCATAGCTAATCACCCATTCTTTGTTAAGTTATTGTAGCGATTGTAGTGTAGTAAGCTCCACTGTAATCAGCCCCCTTAGGATGAATGGGTATTTACTGTGATCTTGTTAGTTCGTAGGTGCAGGTGCAGTATATTTTAGGAATGTCTTCGGAATTGGGCTTTCGAAGGTCATTAACTCTCCCGTAGTAGGATGGATAAAAGAAAGTACGCGAGCATGCAGACCTAGTCGGCCTACCGTTTTGGTCTCCGCACCATACTTCTTATCTCCTGCGATCGGATGGCCGATATCCGCCATATGCACACGAATCTGATTCTTGCGTCCAGTTTCAAGCTTTACCTCAAGCAAGGAGAAGTGGCGGTTCGCCTGAAGGAGCTTATAATGTGTGATCGCATGCATACCGTCGCCTTCATGAGGACTGGAGTACATTTTCAGGGTAGAGGTTTCTTTTAACCAAGAGCTCACCGTACCTTCAGGTCTTTTAACGGCGCCCTCGACTAGTGCTACGTAAGAACGTTCCTTCACGGTATCCTTCCACGTAGTTTGCAGTGCCTGCTGGATCCGCTCGCTTTTGGCAAACATCATTACCCCAGACGTATCGCGATCCAAGCGGTGAACGACAAAAATTCGGTTCTTAGGATTGCTGACGCGCACATGCTCCATAAGCTGGCGGTAAGCCGTCAATTCATTTTCTTCCGCAGTGGCAATGGATAGCAGTCCAGCATCCTTCTGAACAATGATTAGATCATCATCCTCATGGACGATGGTAAGTCCGATCATTTCAGCTACTTGTACGGGCTTCTCTTGATCAATCGTCACGGTTTGACCCGGGTGCAATTGAAAATTATGCTGCGTGACTGCCTTGCCATTTACCGCCACTTGTCCACGCGAGAGGATAGATTTGATCGCATTTCGTCCACGGCCTGTGATGTGGCTGAGTAAGAAGGGTAACAGCTCAGAAGGTTCATTTACTTTAAAAGACTTGGTTGCAGCGGGTGCTTTAGCTTTATGATTAAGCTTGCCATTTGGCTTGCTGTGGGAACGAGTACCTCTTTTGGCTGTTTCTTTAGGATTTCTTCTTGAGTTCATGAATACATTCTCCGTCCTTTAATATTGTACTCCTCAATATACCATGGGCTGTTAAGAAATACTATGTGAGGGTAGAAAGAAACTTATACGATTCACAGATAGATTAACTGAGCTAGTCCAATAAGCAGAAATAAGCTGAGGTATATCCAGCCTAAGTGCAGGGACACTGAGAGAGAAAGGTGAACCGTCGACAAGAATTCTAGTAAAGCAGTTGCAGATTTATCTGGGCGTCCCGTTGGTTGGACCTGCGGAAAGGGGATAATACTAACCCGTCTATGTAGCATACAGCGACCTGAGAACGTTTTCGAGCGCCTAGTGGGGCGGTCGTAACACGAAAATCTGGAGTCTGGGGCTGTTCAATACTCCGATGCTCAATTTTGCGTAGATTGAAGCATTACGTATGGAATTTATATTTTTACTTAGGTCAGTATCCAGTGGTTTCTGCGAACGCTCATTAGGGGAAGTGGGTGCTTCGTGTGCTTTTTTTATTTTTAAAGCTTGGCTCAAAAGAAGAGCTTTTATGTAAATTTTCCAAAACAAGAAGTGGCAGGATGATTTCACGAGTGTTGCTCAATACACCATTGACCGCTAAACTAAAGATAGAAACGCTTAAGGGGTTATGAGAGATATGAAGATGCAAGCACCTACTATTGAACAGGCGCAGGCTGAGCTGCAGAAATATTACGGTTATCCAGATTTTCGGGATGGTCAGAAAAAGATTGTTCAGAACTTGCTGGAAGGTCGCGACACGTTGGGGATACTCCCTACTGGAGGCGGAAAATCGATCTGTTATCAAGTTCCCGCATTGCTGTTACCCGGGTTGACATTAGTGATCTCACCATTGATCTCGCTGATGAAGGACCAGGTGGATGCATTAACTACGGCAGGTATTCCGGCAGCCTTTATTAATAGCACGTTGAGCGGAAAAGAAGTGAATGAGCGGATTCGAGCTGCCCGTCGGGGCGATTTGAAGCTGCTATATGTCGCGCCCGAAAGGCTAGAGCTGGATTGGTTCCGTCTGGAGATGGCCGAGCTGTCTATTTCCTGCGTGGCTGTTGATGAGGCGCACTGTGTATCTCAGTGGGGACATGATTTTCGAACGAGTTATCTATCAGTATCTCCATTTGTAGATGAGCTGCCGGAGCGGCCGATCCTTGCTGCATTTACGGCCACAGCGACGCCCGAGGTTATGGAGGACATGGTTCGGTTGCTGCGTCTGCGCGAGCCGGGTATTTTCATGACTGGACTCGGAAGAGATAATCTAGCAATGTCTGTGCTACGTGGAGAGAATAAGCGGGAGTTCGTCATGGACTATACTGCGACGCATTCCCACCAACCCGGAATTGTATATGCGGCTACACGCAAAGAAGTGGATGATCTATATCAGAGGCTGCAGGCTTCAGGGATAGCGGCAGGCCGCTATCATGCAGGGATGAATGATCAGGAGCGGGCCGATAGCCAGGAAGGCTTCCTATATGACGATATCCGGGTCATGGTGGCCACGAATGCTTTTGGAATGGGGATTGATAAATCCAATGTCCGCTACGTAATTCATTACAATATGCCAAAAAATATGGAAGCTTATGTTCAGGAGGCTGGTCGTGCTGGTCGTGACGGTGAACCTAGTGAGTGTATCCTGCTCTTTAGTGCACAGGATATTATGACGCAAAAGTTCCTGATCGAGCAGAATCCGCAGGATACGGACCGCAAAGCTAACGAATATCGCAAGCTTCAGCAAATGATTGATTATTGCTATACTACCCGTTGCTTGCGTAGTGCCCAGCTTGATTACTTCGGTGAGGTCCATGAAGACAAGCTATGCGGCATTTGCAGCTCATGTACAGATGAACGAGAGCTAGTGGATATGACCGTTGATGCGCAAAAGATTTTCTCCTGCATCCATCGCATGCGGGAACGTTATGGAGTAGCGTTGGTGGCTTCTGTGCTTAAAGGTTCTCGCAATCAGAAGGTGATGCAGTATGGTTTTGATAAGCTGCCGACCCACGGTGCGATGTCGAGCCGGACGGAGAAGGAGATCTCGGAGAGTATCAATGTACTCATCTCTGAAGGATATCTGGCCTTATCGGAAGGACAATATCCAGTAGTACGGCTCCAGCCATTGGCTGCTGAGGTGCTGCGCGGACAGCGTGAGGTCATGCAGCGAGTGGCACGGCCATCACGTGCAGGTGCGGCATCCGGTACACGGGTTCGTAGCCGCGGACATGACTTGTCACCTTCGGCAGTCAATGAGACCGTCTTTGAGCAGCTTCGTCTGATCCGGCGGGAGCTGGCGGGACGAGAGCATGTGCCATCCTATATTATTTTCAATGATGCAACGCTGCGTGAGATGAGTGTGGTTTGTCCGCAGACCGAAGCGGAAATGCTGAGGGTGAAGGGCGTAGGGGAAGTGAAATACCGGAAGTATGGTAAAGCATTCCTGGAGTTTTTTCAAAATGAAATGTAGAGAAGGTCGTGTAGCATGAAAATCATCCTAACCACATTAAACGCCAAATACATCCATACTTCACTGGCGATTCGTTTGCTAAAAGCTTACAGTGAGCATGAATTTAAGGATATTCATTTGGTAGAGTACACCATCAAAGATCCCGTGATGAATATCGTGTCCGACTTGTTTCAGAAACGGCCGGATGTGATTGGTTTCTCCTGTTATATTTGGAATATCGAAGAGACACTTAAGCTAGTGGGTATCCTTAAGCAAGTGATGCCTGAAGTTACGATTGTTCTCGGTGGTCCGGAAGTTTCTTATGAGCCACTGCATTGGATGAAGAGAGAGGCTGGTGTTGACTTTATTGTCAACGGAGATGGAGAAGAGACCTTTCATCATCTGCTGCAGGAGCTGAGAGACGACCGTAAATTTCATTTTGTGTACGGAGCTGCTTATCGTAAGGGAGAAGAGATCATTGTAAATCCACCTCGTCCCAAAAGCGATCTAAATACGCTGCCTACACCGCATCGTTTTCCCGAGGATATTCCAGATTTGAGCAAACGTATTGTTTATTTTGAGACAAGCCGTGGGTGCCCGTTTAACTGTCAATTTTGTTTATCCAGTATTGAGGTAGGCGTACGTTACTATGATATTGAACGAGTGAAGTCTGATCTCCTCTACTTAATTGAAAATGGTGCCAAAATCATTAAATTCCTGGACCGCACCTTCAATATCAACCGTAACTATGCGATGGAAATGTTTCAATTCCTGATCGATAATCATCAAGGCTGTGTGTTCCAGTTTGAAATCACAGCAGATATCATGCGGCCAGAAGTTCTGGATTTCCTGTCGAAGAATGCGCCTCCGGGCATCTTTAGGTTTGAGATTGGTGTACAGTCTACGAATGATGAGACGAACGAGCTCGTTAAACGTCGCCAGAATTTCAAGAAGCTGTCTCGTACAGTAATGAAGATTAAGGAAAGTCGTAATATCGATCAGCATCTAGATTTGATCGCAGGGCTTCCAATGGAGGATTACACCACCTTCCGTAAAACCTTTAATGATGTATTCGTTATGGAGCCAGAAGAGCTGCAGCTTGGATTTCTCAAAATGCTTCGCGGGACGGGTCTGCGCGCACAGGCGGCAAAATATGAGTATACGTATATGGAACATGCCCCTTACGAAATTCTTAGTAGTCATATGATGTCCTTCTCGGATATTATCCGTTTGAAGCGGCTTGAGGATGTGCTGGAAAAATACTGGAACAGCCATCGGATGGACCATACGGCCAAATACTTGATTCGTCACGTGTTTGATTCACCATTCGATTTCTTTCAGGAGTTCGGTGATTATTGGGAGGAGAGAGGTTGGCAAAAGATTGGGCACCAGCTAGAAGATCTCTTTACCCGTTTGCAGTCCTTCTTGATAGATCGTGGGACGCCGTCTATGGATATTATTACTGGGCTAATGAAGCTTGATTATTTCCTAGGACACAAGTATAAGCCTCGCAAAATCTGGTGGGATTTCGTGCTGGATAAATCGGATTGGTCGAGTTACTTGAAGGATATCGCTGCTAATCCGGGTCAAATCTCTGCTCAGTTGGCAGAAGCCGGACTCAGTGAAAGAGAGCTGCAAAAATATACGGTGCTTGAAGTACTACCGTTCTCGCTAGAAGCGGTGCTGGAATCCATTAGCGGTCTTCGGGCGGATGGGGGTTCAGAGGGAGAGGAAGCGGACATTATCGACGAGGCTTTGCCTTCTTCCGAGTCGTTATTACAGGGAGTCGCAGATAGCGGTTTAGAAGAGTCTGTCCAAACCACAAGCTCGTCTGTAGCCGTAGCTGAATCAACTTCCGTTCGAGAAGGTCGCACACTGCTAATCGTAATGTATCAGCAGAACGAGAGCCAACGCGCTCAGTACTATACGCTGCCGTTGTAAAATAAATAGGGTGGTTCGGAAGAAGTTGCTTAATAGTTGGAAGGATAGACCGTCTAGAAGTTGGATTGCTTTCGTTTGAGAACCTGCTCATAAATCAAAGTGCCCACACCAAGTGCCAATGTTTATCCTAATCAAAAATAAGGGGTGTCCCAACTAGCCATTTCACGGCTCTTTGGACACCCCTATTTGTACTCTTAAGCTGTAGTCGTAACCTCAGAAGGGAGATGCTGGTCTAACCAGTTAAGCACATTGGCTGTAACTTGATCCCGATTCACCTCGTTAAGCATTTCATGCCTGCCTCCTGGATAGAGCTTATACTCTACGTCCGATATCCCTCGTTTCTTGTACAGCTCTGCAAGACGAGGAATGCCTTGACCGTTCATCCCGACAGGGTCCTTATCCCCGCCAAATATATAAATGGGCTTACTTGTACATAATGTTCTAAGTGATTCCTCGGAATGAATCTCCCTTAGTAGGTGGAAGAAACCACGGAAAAAGCGTGTCGTACAAATGGCTCCGCAGAATGGATCAGAAATATACTTATCTACTTCCTCAGTATCGCTGCTCAGCCAGTCATATGCTGTTCTTACAGGAGAGAAGGTACGGTTGTAACTGCCGAATACTAAGCTGTTCAGCAGTACACTGCGGTGATGTTCACCCTTAAGCTTAAGCTGTGCACTGGCCAGAGATTCTCCAAGGCGCAGCATACCGCGAGGACCATTTGTACCGCTTAGGATAAACCCTGCATAGATTTCATTACCTTCTTCACACATCAGCTTTTGGGCCAGAAAGGAACCCATGCTATGAGCGAATAGAAAGATGGGCTTTCCTTCATGTTTGGAGAGCGCTTTGGCAGCTACCTGCAACAGATTGCGCCGCATCCAATAAAACCCGTCTTCCCCAACATCGCCGAGCAAATTGACTTGACCAGCGGTTCTACCATGTCCCCGGTGGTCATTGACATATACTGCATAACCTATTCCGGTTAATGCTTCCGCAAAACGAGCGTAACGGACAGCCGTTTCACACATTCCGTGAGAAATTTGCACGACTCCCCTAACTGGAACATCGGATTCAGGTAACCATTCATAGACATGGATATTTACACCTATGGGATCCGTTAAGGTAAAACTGTTTTCCTTCATGGTCCATTCCTCCTAAAGGTTCTCGATTTATGGTAAATAAGAGCGAAGCACAGTAGAATGACCTTCGATAGCATAACGGCCGAGGCTGGAAGGAATCAGATAGCACTCTCCTGCCGCATAAGGCTGAGAGCCGCCATCCCAAGTAAGATGTCCGCTGCCTTCACAGATCACTAGAATAGTGAAGCTGTCTTCTGTAGTGGTGAGGCCCCAAGAACCATTTACAATTCCTTTTTCCACAATAAAATATGGCGAAGCGGCAAGTTGCAGCCACTCTCCAGGGACTGCGTTATCTGTCTTCATCGAAGTAGCCCCGGCGCCTTCATAAGCTGTAACATTAAGTGAATCTTCAATATGAAGCTCACGTGGCTTTCCGTCCAGGCCTGGACGGTCATAGTCATAAATGCGGTATGTAGTGTCGGAATTTTGCTGGATCTCTGCTACAACGACACCTGCGCATAGCGCATGAACGGTTCCGGCTGGGATATAGAAGGAGTCTCCTGCGGAGACAGATACTTCTTGAAGACTATCCATGACAGTGCCATTCTCCAGTGCTTCTCGCAATGTTTCACGGTCTACGCCATCTTTAAGACCATAGATGATCTTGGCACCTGGCTTAGCATCTAATACGTACCACATCTCTGTTTTTCCCAGTTCACCTTGTGGCAATCCCTCATAATCATCTGTAGGGTGGACTTGAACGGAGAGATTGTCGTTGCAATCCAGCAATTTGATTAGTAGAGGGAATCTTCCACCTGCTTCTGATATTCCTTTGCTTCCGAACCATTCATGCCCGAATTGCTCTCGAATTTGATCCAAGCCTTGACCGGCTAACTCTCCGTTTACCACCGAAGACGTGCCATTCGCGTGATCGGCGATCATCCAGCCTTCGCCAATATGTCCCTCTGGCAGATCTAGGCCGAATTTCTCCAGCGCGCGGCCACCCCAGACACGTTCTTTAAACTCCGGTTGAAATTTCAAAGGATATGGTTGAGTCATTAGTACATCTTCCTTCCAAATATAAGATGGTTTGATTGTTTACAGACTAAGATGAGATTCCTTTTTTCTTCTCGAGCGCAATCATATAAGGTGAATCCGTGCGCTGCAGCTGGCGATAAACAATGCTCTGCGCTACCTTTTGGGAAACAGCCGCTGCCCAAGATTCAACAGCATCGGCTTCAAGATCTCCGCCTGCGTGACCTGGATATAGTACAGCTGTAATGATTCCGCCTGGACGGAGTAACTGGAGTGAAGCCTCCAAGGCGGCAATGGTGCTATCAGTCTGGGTGATGATGTTCTTGTCGGCCTCTCCTGAAGGCAAGTAACCCAGATTGAACATTACAGCTCCAACCGTGCCATGCCAGATTGCTGGAACGGCTTCAGCCATTTCGGCGTGACTACGTTCCAGCAAGGTAACGGCAGCGAGCGAGGGAGCTTCCTCTATTGCAAGCCGCAGGCGCTCTTCAGCCAGCGTCAGTGCTGCAGCTTGGATGTCGAAGCCATAGACTTCTCCACGAGTTCCGGTTGTTTTGGCTAGAAAAAGCGTATCAGCACCAGTACCTACAGTGGCATCAATTGCACGGTCACCTAAAGTTAGCCGCTCAGAGATTAATTTATGAGCAAAGCTTAAAACGGACATAAAGCCCATTAGCTTTTCCTCCAATACTTACCCTGCCAAGTATCACGAGCAACAAGCTCATCGTCAATGGCATTTAGCACTTCCCATTTCTTGAGACTCCACATCGGTCCGACTAAAAGATCCCGGGGGGCGTCTCCAGTCAAGCGATGTACAATCATTTCAGGGGGCAAAATTTCGAGTGAATCGGCAATCAGCTTTACATACTCGTCCTGTTCCATAAATCGTAGCAATCCAGCTTCGTATTGCTTCACCATTGGTGTTTTGCGCATGAGATGCAGAAGGTGAATCTTAATTCCTTGCACATCCATGCGAGCCACAGCAGATACCGTTTCGAGCATCATTTCATGCGTCTCCTGTGGAAGTCCGTGAATGATATGGGTGCAGACACGAATGCCGTGACGCCTTAGCTTCTCAACAGCATCTACATAACACTGGCTATCGTGTGCCCGATTAATTAGCTCAGAAGTGGAGTCGTGTATAGTCTGAAGACCCATCTCTACCCACAGATAAGTGCGTTCGTTTAGCTCCGCTAAATATTCGACAACATCATCTGGCAAACAGTCAGGCCGTGTAGCAATAGATAGTCCAACGACACCTGGCTGCTGCAAAATCACTTCGAAATATTCTCTGAGCTCTTCGACCGGAGCGTACGTATTGGTATAGGCCTGAAAATATCCGATGTATTTAGCGTTTGGCCATTTTAGATGCTGCTTGTCACGGATATTATTAAATTGGGTGACTAGATCATCTCGGCGACTTCCCGCAAAATCACCAGAACCTCTGGCACTGCAAAAAGTACAACCACCTTTAGCGATGGAGCCGTCACGGTTGGGACAGGTAAAGCCTGCATCAAGCATAACTTTGAATACCTTGGTGTTCATGTGTTCACGCATTTCATAATTCCAGGTATGAAAACGTTTATCTCCCCAAAGCCGCGGAGGAGTTGTGTATTGAAGATTAGACACGAGGAGCTCCTTTCTGAAAATATAATTCATGGATAAGTATCCTTATCCTTATATTTTTCTGAGACGGATGGCATCCTTATAAAAGAGAACACACAGCCGTTTCTTTATAACCCAATACATTGTATCAAAAAACAGAGCTCGGCGTAACATTCACTCCCGGTACTGGCATGAAAAATAGGTCGCAAGTAAGGCGCTTTCAACTTGAAAATGCTTACATAGTATGTTATATTCAGAGTGTGAAAAGCTGCTGTGGCATAAAGAAATTCAGCCAGGAGTTCATAATTTCGTGTTGTCCGATCCATAATAATAACCGTGAGGTGATAGCAATGAATTCTCAAACGGTATATGCTGAGGGTAAAGATTCGATTGAAGTCCACTTAACGCCAGACGAAGCCCTTGCACTAACAGGTGTGGAATTTAACGGCAACCCTAAGATCAAGACAGATGCACAGCGTAAAATTCGTAGTGCATTCGAAAAAAAGACATTTGCCAGCTCAAACACAAAGTAGATCCTAATCTACCGGACAAGAATGAGTCTTAATTCTAAATATACTAACGAAGGAATTTCTCTGGATAGCTCATTTAAGAGCTGAACCAGAGAATTCCTTTTTCTTTTTTACCCCAATCCCTTTACTTTTCGGGACAATTTCGGCACAATATTGCAAGTGACAGTTATCGTATAAGAGATAATCGGAGGAATACCTATGCGTTTACGCGGAAGAAAAGGAATACGTGAAAGTTTGGAAGAACAGACCGATCTAGTCATTCTTGACCCTCGGAGTTATAAAGGTGAGTGGTCCAAGCTGTTCCGAAATGATCATCCGATCCATGTGGAGTTCGGAATGGGCAAGGGACAGTTTATCAGCCAAATGAGCTTCAAATATCCCGATATTAATTTTATCGGCGTTGATATGTATGATGAGCTGATCCGACGTGCTGGAGATAAGGCTAGAGCAGTATGGGAGCCGGCAGGTCATGAGACGCCTCCTAATCTGAAATTGGCACTCGCCAATATTGATTATGCAGAGGAAGTATTTGCTCCAGGAGAGCTCGAACGAATTTATCTTAACTTCAGTGATCCGTGGCCAAAGAGTAAGCATGCACGGCGTCGTTTGACACACCCGCGTTTTCTTGACAAATATCGCGGGCTGTTAAGCGGTTTAGGTGAAATTCATCTAAAAACAGATTCCCGAAGCCTATTTGAATTCTCATTAAATGCATTTGCGGACTTTGGTTTACAGATGAAAAATATCTCTTTGGACCTACATGCGGACGGCATCATAAATGAGGATCATATTATGACGGAATACGAGACGAAATTTGTCGGACGTGGTGTGAATATCCATCGTTGCGAGGCAATTGTAGGTGCGGAAGCACTCAAGCAGTATCAAGCTACCCGATTGGATAAATATCGGTTGTAGTTACAAAGGACTGCTCCAAAAGACGTGTTTCAATAAAAAAGCGGCAGCCTCCAAGTGGTTTGGAGGCTGCCGCATTTATTTATTAACTATTCCAGTAATTCGATAATGCTCTGAGCACATTGCAATGGGTGGTAACGGGCGATTTCCTCAAGATGAAGTTTTCGCTTATTCTCCACATCTTCGTAATTGTGTAAGAGGCGTTCCATCCACATCACGACTACTTCTAGAGATTCTATCGGCTCTCCGAAACCTGCTGCGGTAAAATAGCGGCAATTCTCCTCCTCCTGCCCAGGCAGAGGGTTGTAGAAAAGCATCGGTATTCCTTTAGCGAGCCCTTCACTGCAGGTCATTCCACCTGGCTTTGTGACGAGCAGATCGGATACTTCCATAAGTTTATCAATCTCACGCGTAAAACCGATTAGGGAAATATTAGGATGATTATAACGTGGATCTTCCTTCATTTCACGCAGCAGCTTATCGTTATTTCCAAGACAATAGACAATCTGAATCTTGTCTCGCCAGTCTGCCAGACAGGCATTTACAACCTGATCGTTCATGATCCCCCAGCCGCCGCCCATGACGAGTACTGTTGGGATATCCTTTAAATTGAATTGCTGTCGAATCTCCTGCTTTCCAGGATGCTGCCAAAAGTTAGGATGTACGGGTATACCTGTTACCTGGATTTTCGCAGCAGGAATGTTTCGCATACGCAATTTGGATTTAACCTCTGGTGTTGATACCAGATAACGGTCTACCTCTGGACTGATCCAGCTGGCATGCGCGTCATAATCCGTTATAACAGTTACGAGTGGGACTTTTAGGGTAGGATCCACCCTCTTAAGACGAGATACTACAGCACCCGGAATGAAATGTGTGCAGACAATAACGTCAGGTTTCAACTGCATAACAACATTTTTAGTATGCGTATAAAATATACGATGCAGGGCAAGCGTGGTAAGACGATTAAATGATTTCTGGTGACGGTAGACGTACCCCATCAGTTTTGGCTGAGTCGTTACCGTCTTACGGTATGCGGACAGAATAATGGGTGCCATTTTGGGATTTAGGAAATTCCCAAGCTCTAGCACCTTCGTTTGTAAATTAGGTGACAGTTGGCGCAGACTGCTCGACAACGCATAAGCTGCTTGTGTATGTCCTGCGCCAAAGCCTTCTGAGAGTATTAAAATTCTTTTTTTTTGCAATTTTGATTCACCTATTCTCAAAGGTTTTCCCGGTTTAACCATATATACTTCAGATCCATAAGGCTATAGTGCCCGCTGCAACACTGGTTCCGATCACTAAGCCTGCAAAGACATCAGATGGATAATGTAATCCCAGATAAATGCGTGAAAACCCGACAATACAGGCCAGCGGCAGCAGAATAACGGTCAAGGCAGGAAATGCTACCATATATGGGACTGTTGAAGCAAAGATAGCTGTAGTATGACCAGAAGGAAAAGAATGATCCTTCAATGGATTGCGAAATGTGTTCGTATCCGGTAGGGCCAGATAAGGCCGCATACGTGGATACAGTTTTTTGGCGATAGCAACGGGCAAGTGGCTAACCGCCAGAGCCGTCATTGTTTGCAGGCTAGCAGTTCTCCATGGTTGAGGAGCAAATGCCCATATCAGTATGTTGATAACAATTGTGCTTGTAGCTCCACCCAAATGAGTGAGATAGAAGAGCCAAAAGTTCAGAAAGCGATTATGCATTCGTCCGTTGATCCACTTAAAAAGGTGCCGCTCCCAGAGATGTAACTTCATGAATAAATGTCTCATATCTTGTCCCTCCGCCAGTCGGCTACCGATAACAGGTGCTTATGAGCAGTCCGTTCTTTAGCATTAGATCTGTCTTAATCATACTTTTTAAAGGTAGTCCATTTCAAGGAAAAGCTCAGTTTTGCTAGAAATTTGCTAGTTTTGACTTAGAGCCTCTAACGCCGTACAATGATTCAAGCGGACTAAACATGTTTAAAAGGGTAAGAGATAAATAAGTTTCCGAAATAATGGAATCCATACAATTCTTTTAAACAACACATATAAAAATTGTGAAGTCTGCCTAGAATAAGAATACTCTTGGTCTATTGTTAAGGGATGCAACAAAAGGGTCAGAAGGAACGTCAAGCAAGCTAGAGAGAAAAAAAGAACACCGAGAGTGAAAAAAGGGGGCATCAAAAGGTCATGACAGACGCACTGTTTGTTACGCTCCAAGTGATTTTGGCAGCAATCGCAGTATATCAGTTTACCTTTTCGTTATTTGGTCTGCACAAGAAAAAGACAAAGACAAAGTATAAGCCAGAAAAAACATTTGCAGTACTTGTTGCTGCACATAACGAGGAAGAAGTCGTCGGCGCGTTAATGGAGAACCTGAAGCAGCTTAACTATCCTTCAGAACTGTTTGACGTATTTGTAATTTGTGACAATTGTACAGATGGTACAGCACGCATCGTTAGAGAGCACGGAATGAACGCTTGTGTCCGCACTAACCCGAATCTGCGTGGTAAAGGTTATGCAATTGAATGGATGCTCAAGGAGCTTTGGGGCATGCAGCGTCAATATGACGCAGTCGTAATGTTTGATGCCGATAATCTGGCACATACTGAGTTCCTAATGGAGATGAATAATGATCTTTGTTCAGGAGCACGTGTTATTCAAGGTTATATTGATACCAAGAATCCAGAGGATTCCTGGATTACTGCTGCGTATGGTGTGTCGTATTGGTATATTAACCGTTTGTGGCAACTTTCACGCCATAATTTGAATATGGCGAACTTCCTTGGCGGAACAGGAATGTGTTTCGAGACTAATCTCCTTAAAGAGATGGGCTGGGGAGCTACAAGCTTGGTTGAGGATCTGGAGTTTACGATGCGCAGTGCATCTCATGGTGTATATCCTAAGTTCAATTATGATGCAAAGGTTTTTGACGAGAAGCCACTAACTTTCAAGGCCTCTTCAAGACAGCGTCTGCGCTGGATGCAGGGACACTTTACTGTAGCTCGTCGTTATTTTTTTCCATTACTTTGGCAAAGTATTAAAGAACGTAGCTTAACGAAGTTTGACCTCGCGCTTTACGGAGCAAATGTATATATTGTGTTGCTCACCTTTTTAATGACGGCGGTAATGTGGGTGGATATGGCCCTTTTTAACGGACCGAATATTGCTAATATTTACGGTAGCTTGCCAGTCTGGCTTGGTTTCCTTGCGATCGGTTTGAATCTGGTGACCTTTGGGATTGCGATGGCTTTGGAGAAGGTTAAATTTAAGAAGGTGTACGCTTATCTGGTGTTCTTCCCGATTTACCTGATCTCTTGGTATCCTATTACGTTCTATGCGTTCTTCACGCAGAACAACAAGCAATGGAGCCATACCAAGCATACGCGTGTCGTAAGACTTGAAGAAGTGCAAAGCAAGCAGGTGTAAGACATCTAAGAATATTGAATAAAAGAATTGACACTCCGTTTGGAGTGGTGTATAGTATTCAAGTACGCAAATCATAGGGATTGCAAGAAGAAGCACCTGCTTCTCACCTGACTGGCATATTCGCCAGCTGGTTTTGATCTCAATGCTTTATGAATGTTAATGTTCATGAACGTTGATCAAACACGGGGTGTCGGGTGTTACCGGCACCCCTTTTTTATGGAGTAAGGCAGTATATTTGTTAAAAAGATCCGGAGGTGGAGAGTTATCAGTAAGGAACATATGATCAATGATGAAATTCGGGCCAAAGAGGTACGGTTGGTTGGTGCGGAAGGTGAACAAATCGGAATTAAACCGATCCGCGAAGCGTTGCAAATGGCGATCGATCTTAATCTAGATTTAGTCAATGTAGCACCCCAGGCTAAGCCGCCGGTATGCCGCATCATGGATTACGGCAAGTTCCGTTATGAAACGCAGAAGAAAGAGAAGGAAGCCCGTAAGAACCAGAAGATCGTTGATATCAAGGAAGTCTGGTTCCGTGCTAACATTGAGGAACATGATTATCAAACCAAGTTCCGCAATGTGATCAAGTTCTTGGGTGAAGGCGATAAAGTAAAGTGCTCCGTACGTTTCCGCGGACGTGAGATTACACATGCGAATATCGGCCAGAAAATCCTCGAGCGTGTTAAGAACGAAGTGGCTGATATATCTGTTGTTGAGCGCCAGCCTAAGCTGGAAGGCCGCAGCATGATTATGATTTTGGCTCCTAAAGCCCAATAAAACTGGAGTCACTTGCTTACCTGCAATTTGGCGCCGCATAATATTCAAGGAGGAAACACCATGCCTAAGATGAAAACACATAGCAGCCTGAAAGGTCGCTTCAAAATTACCGGAACTGGTAAAGTAACACGTTACAAAGCTCACAAAAACCACTTGCTGTCCCACAAATCTAAACGCGCTAAGCGCGTTCTGAACGGTAATCCAGTAATGGCCCCTGGGGATGTAAGACGTTTGAAACAAGGATTGGCTAACTTGAAATAGTTTATCACACATTTTTGGGAGGTTTATTAATATGGCAAGAGTTAAGGGCGGATTTGTAGTTCGTCGTAGACATAAAAAAGTGTTGAAATTGGCAAAAGGTTATTTTGGTTCAAAACACCGCATTTTTAAAACAGCTAAAGAACAAGTAATGAAATCGATGGTTTACGCTTACCGCGACCGTCGTCAAACTAAACGTAACTTCCGCAGACTGTGGATCGTTCGTATTAATGCAGCAGCTCGTTTGAACGGTCTTTCTTACAGCAAGCTTGTATACGGCCTGAAATTGGCTGGTGTAGAAGTTAACCGTAAGATGCTGGCTGATCTGGCTGTAAATGATCTTAATGCATTCAACTCCTTGGCTGGTATTGCCAAAGAAAAAATCAACGCGTAAGTGTTGTAATATAATCGAAAAGCACCGCCTGCGGGTTGCCCATGCAGCGGTGCTTTTTTGTGTGGTATGAAGTATATAAAATGGGGAGGATATTCCTCAGCTGTTAAAAAAATGAGGGAATAACTCCGCTTGATGCAGAGTTATTCCCAGTACTTCACAGTATTGAGCTCGGCAGCGAGCTTTTTACTGATGGTTCTTCTTACTTTGCGTAGTTCAGAACGTTCATTAGCCGATTCACTGATCAGTTTCTCCTCATCGGTCTCTGGGATTATGGCAGGAACCGGAGTGGGAGTACCATCTTCTCCGACTGCAACAAAGGTAAGGAATGAAGTGGCAGCGACAGCGCGCTCACCCGTATATAGGTTTTCTGAAATGATCTTTACGAATACCTCTATGCTTGTGCGTCCGGTCCAAGAAACGAAGGATTCGAAGCATACGGAGTCTGTAGGTCGGATGGGCCTCAAGAAGTCAACAGAGTCTGTAGAGGCTGTAACGACATTAGCACGGCAATGACGCATAGCTGAGATGGAGGCTACTTCATCAATGCCGCTCATAAGCTTTCCGCCAAACAAAGTTTTGTGATTATTAACATCATTAGGGAAAACGCGTCCGGTTTTGAAGACACGGGATTCACGGCAATATTTAAAAGCCGGCATCGTTTGTGGATTTTTTTCATCGGTCATATCTGATAACTTCCTTTCAGTGCAAATACTAAGCAATTATAATAATAGAAAACACATAAGTGTGCAATAATATTTGTAGTATGTTGGAATACTATACAGAGGAGTTAAAGGTTTTCTAACATCATCCAAACATGATTATAACATGTCATGTCATGGAAAGCGGTTACTTACGAAAAAGTACAAATAATTATTGACCTGAGGTCATTTATGGACTGGATTTTAGATTTTATTGCAGTTATAATTTGATCTATGGAATGTCCAAGTAGAACACAGATGACATCCAATATTTTAAGGGGGATCACATTCAATGAAAAAAGTTTTCAAGCTATCTCTTGTAATGTTGCTGGCGTTCACAGTAGTATTGGCCGGTTGCGGAAACAACAACGCTAAGAATGCTGCAAATGGCGAGACTAATGCAGGAACAAATGGCGGAACAAATGCCGCAAAATCTGATTTCAAATTTGGTATGGTTACTGACATCGGTGGCGTAAACGATAAATCGTTTAACCAATCCGCATGGGAAGCACTACAAGCTCTTGAAAAAGAAACAGGTTCTTCCGTTAAATATTTGCAAAGTAAATCCAACGCTGACTATGAGCCAAACCTTAACCAATTCGTTAAAGATGGCTACAACTTGACTTGGGGTATTGGTTTTGATCTTGGCGACGCAATTAAAAAGGTTGCTGGTGAGAACGCAAATGCTAACTTGGCAATTATCGATAGCGTTGTAGATGCTCCTAACGTAGCATCCGTTACTTTCTCTGAGAACGAAGGTTCCTTCTTGGTTGGTGTGGTTGCTGGTTTGACTACAAAAACTAACAAAGTAGCTTTTATTGGCGGTATGGAAAGCCCAGTAATCAAACGTTTTGAAGTTGGTTTCAAAGCTGGTGTAACAGCAGTTAACCCTGACGCTAAAGTTACAATTACTTATGCAGGCGCATATGACAAACCAGATACTGGTAAATCTCTTGCAGCTACATTGTATAACGATGGTAATGACATCATCTTCCCTGCAGCTGGTGCAACAGGAAATGGCGTATTTAACGAAGCTAAATCCCGTAACAAAGCTGGCGGTGCCAAAGTATGGGTTATCGGTGTAGACAAAGACCAATCCATTGAGTTTGGTACGGACGTAACTTTGACTTCCATGATCAAACGTGTTGACGAAGCTGTTAAGAAGGTTTCCAAAGAAGTAATCGATGGTACTTTCAAAGGTGGTACTACAACTGTTCTTGGTTTGAAAGACAATGGTGTAGGTATCTCTGATACATCTAAAGTTAACGTTTCTGAAGAGATCTTGGCTAAAGTTGAAGATTACAAAAAACAAATCATTGATGGAACAATTAAAGTTCCTACTGAGTAAGATCTCCCTTTTATTTATCGGATTACAATAAGCAACAAAGAAATAAGGCCGGTTATGCGCTGGCCTTATTCTTTGTTAAAGCACTGGTTATGATAAGTTGGACACAGTTATACCGTCTTGAAAAGGGCGGTACAACCGTGTTTGCATGGTAGTTATATATTCTGTGATGAGGGTGATTCCATGAGTGCTGCGGCTCCTGTCGTAGAGTTGAAGCAAATCACAAAACGATTTCCTGGTATTGTTGCTAACGATTCCATTAGCTTGACCTTAAAAAAG
The DNA here is from genome assembly GCF_001012825.1 of Paenibacillus etheri. Lineage (GTDB taxonomy): Bacteria > Bacillota > Bacilli > Paenibacillales > Paenibacillaceae > Paenibacillus_AQ > Paenibacillus_AQ etheri. Next base: position 13,804 of record NZ_LCZJ02000028.1, on the reverse strand, counting down.
GGTGAGATTCTTGCATTACTCGGTGAGAATGGTGCGGGTAAATCAACCTTAATGAATATCGTGTTTGGATTGTATCAACCGGACGAAGGTAGTATTGAAATCGACGGGAAACCGGTTATAATTGATAATCCCAATAAAGCGATTGAGCTTGGTATTGGTATGGTACATCAGCATTTCAAACTCGTGGAACCTTTTACGGTTACCGAGAATATTGTTCTTGGGATGGAGCCGAAGAAAGGTCTTAAAATTGACTATAAATCCGCTGCGGAACAGGTTCGGAAGCTATCGGAGCAATATGGCCTGCAAGTGAATCCAAATGCCGTTATTCATGACATTTCTGTAGGTATGCAGCAAAGGGTAGAAATTATGAAGACCCTGTACCGCGGAGCGGATATTCTCATATTTGATGAGCCGACTGCAGTACTTACGCCTCAAGAAATTACTGAATTGATGGCGATTATGAAGCGGCTTGTTGCAGAGGGAAAATCTATTATTCTGATTACGCATAAGCTTAAAGAAATTATGCAAATATCTGATCGGGTCACCATTATCAGACGCGGAAAAGTAATCGATACCGTAAACACCGCAGAGACTAATCCGAATGAACTAGCTGAGAAAATGGTTGGACGCGGCGTAACCTTCAAGGTAGATAAAAAAGCTCCTGAGGTTGGCGAAACTGTGCTCGAGCTGAAGGATGTGAACAGCAAGAGTAAAGATGGTGTCTCGGTGCTGGACGGCCTTAGCTTTGATGTGAAAGCCGGGGAAATTCTCGGAATAGCTGGAGTAGATGGCAATGGACAAAGTGAACTGATTCAGGCCATTACAGGTCTGCGCAAAATCGATTCTGGTTCTATTAAGGTGTCGGGCAACGAGATAGCTAATTTATCCCCTCGTAAGATTACGGAGATGAATGTGTCTCATATCCCTGAGGACCGTCACAAGCACGGGTTGGTGCTTGATTTCTCCGTGAGTGAAAATATGGTTCTGGAAACTTACTATAAGAGTCCATATAACAAAAACGGCTTTATGCAAAATGATGTAATTGATAAGTATGCAGAGGGTCTTGTACAGCAATTTGATGTTCGTACACCTTCAATTCAGACAAAAGCACGTTCCCTATCCGGCGGAAATCAACAGAAAGCGATTATTGCTCGGGAAATAGATAAAGATCCGACACTACTTATTGCAGCACAACCAACACGCGGCCTAGATGTTGGTGCTATTGAGTTTGTTCAAAAGCAGCTTATTGCTCAGCGTGATCAAGGAAAAGCAGTATTGCTCATTTCGTTCGAATTGGACGAGATTATGAATGTATCCGACAGAATTGCTGTTATCTATGAAGGCAAAATTGTCGGTGAAGTGTTCCCGCAGGATACTAATGATCAGGAACTGGGTCTTATGATGGCAGGCAGCTTGAAGCGGGGAGGTAAGGCAGTTGAATAAGTTCAAAAAAATCTTCACAACTGACAGCTATATCGTTCCTCTTGTCGCCATCGTGCTTGGTTTTCTTGTGGGAGCAATAGTTATGCTTATGGGTGGTTATGATCCGATAACTGCTTACTCCGCACTGTTCACACGTGTATTTGGTAACTTGTATAACTTTGGTGAAGCCGTGCGCGAAATGACACCATTAATGCTCACTGGTCTAGCCGTAGCCTTTGCATTCCGTTCAGGGATGTTTAATATCGGGGCAGATGGACAAGTAATGATTGGTATGACAGCTGCGACCGTGGTGGGCATTAAATTTGCAGCCTTGCCAGGATTCATATTAGTTCCGCTTGCTGTTATTATAGCGGGCTTATGCGGAGGTCTGTGGGCTGGTATCGCCGGCTACTTGAAGGCCAAACGTGGAATTAATGAAGTTATTACCACGATCATGTTAAACTGGGTTGCTCTGTACTTGTCGAATTATATTGTAAGAGCATTTCTGTTACTTCCGGGGCAGAATCGTTCCGAGGATATTCCAGCTTCTCTTTCCATGACGTTCTTGAATTCGTTATTTGACAATGCGCGTCTGCACTGGGGAACAGCTATTGCCTTTGCCGCAGCAGTATTCTTCTATGTCTACTTATGGAAGACTAAGCAAGGATATGAAATGCGTGCTGTTGGTTACAATCCTCATGCTGCCGAGTACGCAGGGATGAATGTTGGTCGTAACGTTGTAAAAGCAATGTTCATAAGTGGAGTATTTGCAGGGTTGGCCGGAGCAGGAGAGGTACTGGGTGTATTCCATTATCAATCTGTGTTCGCGGCATCGCCAGGATATGGATTTGATGGTATCGCAGTAGCTCTACTTGGTTTAACACATCCACTTGGTGTGGTTCTAGCTGCGATTCTCTATGGTACGTTGACCTATGGTTCTGCGGGGATGAGTTTTGCTGCAGATGTTCCTCCGGAGCTTATTCGTATCGTTATAGGTTCAATCATATTCTTTATTGCGGCACAAGGAATTGTGCGCTGGGTGCTTAAGCCCTTTTACTTCAAACGCAAGAAAGAGAAGGTGTTATAGATGGATCTGCAGACGTTAGGTCAACTGCTTAATACAACGCTTGTTTTTTCCACAGCGCTCATTTTTGCCTCACTTGGCGGCATCTTCTCTGAACGCTCCGGTGTCGTAAATATTGGACTTGAAGGTTTGATGATGTTTGGTGCTTTTGCCGCAGCAGTAGGCGGTTATTATGCTCAAGATGCTGGGATGGGTGAATGGGCTCCTTGGATTGGCGTACTATGTGCTATGGCCGTCGGGGTACTTGGTTCACTAATTCATGCAGTTGCAGCTATTACCTTTAAATCGGATCAGACGATCAGTGGTACGGTTATTAACTTTTTAGCCGCAGGTAGTACGCTCTACATGGTAAAGCTGCTGTTTGATGGATCTGCTGAAACTCCGCTAATCGATGGATTTAACAAGGTTGCAATTCCTGGACTCTCCAAAATCCCAGTGATCGGTGAAGGGATATTTAATTCCTATCCGACCACTTATCTGGCCATCGTGCTGGTTATTGTTATTTATTTCGTTTTGTTTAAGACGCCATTTGGACTGCGTTTACGCGCAGTAGGTGAACATCCTAGTGCTGCAGACACCTTAGGGGTCAAGGTGAAGCGGATGAGATATATCGGCGTGATGTTGAGTGGATTGCTGGCTGGTATCGGTGGTGCTACAATCACTCTAACTACAACCGGAACCTTTGGACATAATACGGTTTCTGGTCAAGGTTTTATCGCGATCGCTGCGATGATCTTTGGTAAATGGAATCCGCTCGGTGCCTTTGGTGCTGCAGTATTCTTCGGATTCTCCCAAGCGATCCGTAACTATGTTCAATTGTTCGAGTGGTCTAAAGGGATTCCGCAAGAGTTTATCTTCATGATTCCTTACGTATTAACGATCATTGTATTGGTGGGTGCTGTAGGTCGTTCCGCTGCTCCTAAGGCATTAGGTCAGCCTTACGATCCTGGTAAACGCTAGATCTTTTCGATTTTTTGCTTATATCATTATCAAGCCGAATTTCCGGACCTTTTCCGGAAATTCGGCTTTTTTTGTTAGGATCGATATGGATAAACATTGAGAGGTAAGGGCAAGTGTACAGGCGAAGGTTCCTTTGTGCGAATAAACTGTTTTGAAGATGACGGGAATCAGAAGCTTGCAGAACTTTTTGGAGGGGATATTATGACTAAGCCAGTTACGAAAAAGCAGGTTATGAGGCTCGTAGGTAAGCAGATCATCGCTGTGAAAAAGGATGGCACACAGGTTACAGGAAAGCTGCTTCGTGTATCCGGAAATCGTCTTATATTGCAACGTGTAAGTGGTAAAAAAGTACAAACGAAAGCAATCATTCCATTAGTGTTGTTTGATTTGCTTGCCATTGGTACTGCCCCTTATACTTATGGTGGTGGTTATGGCGGCGGCTATGGCGGAGCTACACCTTATGGTGGGGGTTACGGATATGGAACTCCTTATGGAGGTTATGGGTACGGAGGCACACCATATCCACCTTTTGGATTCTTTTAAGTCTTGATATGTGCTGTTTTGGCTAGGAGAATCGTTTCTCAAGCTCGTAACAAAAACTTAGGGATTGATAACGGGCTACGCTGTAGCCCAATTTTTGATAAAAGGCTAGCGCTGCTGTATTCCCTAAATCGACGGAAACCTTAGAACGATGACATCCGCGAGATAGTGCAAATCTTTCTGCTCGATCCATGAGCATATTCCCCAATTGTTTTCGTCTAGCCTCTGGTGCAATGGCTAACATATCGATGTAGAGTAAATCACCATGCAGCAAGAAATGGACAAACCCGTTTGGATCGCTTTCATAGTCAGGACAGGTGACAAGGGTAATTCCGTGTCCCAGACGACGGGGTAAATCCTTTTTGATTTTAGTGATTTCAGTTTGCGGCAGATGAGATAATGGTACGAGCTGTCGCTCGATTAAATCAAAAATAACAACGTCATCCTGCTTCGGCCGACGATAACGAATCATAGAGCGTCCCCTTTCCACGCATTGTCGTACATCATATGTTGGGAGAGGGGCAGGCGTTCCGAGAGGGTAGAAGCAGGAGTTGTGACGATTTTAAAAATATGGGTATTGACTATCCGTGTTAGGAATCATATAATGTGTCTAAACATTTTAACGAACATACATGTATCGGCAATGATGAGGACGAAGTTTTAAGGGCTCTTTTGCTCAGAGAGTGTGAGGATTTGCTGCAACCTCCACCGGAATCCCTTATATACGAGCTCACCTCGGAGCTGTTTCCCTGAAAGGTCCACTGGCTAGAGTGGTGGAATTATTAGGGGGAATCGTTTAGTCCGCGTTACGGACTTCAGGTTACAGAGATTAGGGCCCTTGCCTACATCGATGGATTTTTGTATACCTGATAAGGCGTTGCATCGCGAGATGTAATGCAAACATGGGTGGTACCACGGAAGATCAACCTTTCGTCCCTCACGCGCTAATACTGTGCGTGGGAGGCGAAAGGTTTTTTTGTTTTATAAATAACTATTTGCTGATGTATAGAGGACGGTCCGTCATTTGCATAATGAATGTTAAATATCGGAGGAGGAATACTGATGAGCGCGCAAATACCGGAATTACGGTCTACAGAGCAGCTAAAAGAAAAATGGATGGAGCCGGAAGTCATTACTGGTTCGGAAATACTACTCCGCAGCCTTGTATTGGAGGGTGTAGACACAGTATTCGGATATCCAGGTGGGGCAGTATTGTACATTTATGATGCATTGTACGGTTTTACGGATTTCAATCACGTGTTAACACGTCATGAGCAAGGCGCGATTCATGCAGCTGACGGTTATGCTAGAGCAAGTGGCAAACCAGGGGTATGTATTGCAACCTCCGGTCCTGGAGCAACAAATCTTGTGACAGGTATTGCTACAGCATATATGGACTCCACTCCATTGGTTGTAATCACAGGTAATGTATTCTCCAGCCTAATCGGTACAGATGCTTTCCAGGAAGCAGACATTACCGGAATCACGATGCCAATCACTAAGCACAGCTACTTTGTAAGAGATGTTGAGGATCTCCCACGCGTAATTCATGAAGCTTTTCATGTGGCGAATACTGGTCGTAAAGGTCCTGTGTTGATCGATATTCCGAAAGATGTGTCGGCAGCAAAGACGTTGTTCACACCAGTCAAGACCGTAAATCTTCGTGGTTACAATCCTTGTACAGTTCCTAACAAACTGCAGCTTGATAAATTGGTTCGTGCGATTGCGGTTGCTGAACGTCCAATTATCATTGCGGGTGGTGGAGTTATCTACTCCGGAGCACATGAAGCGATGTTCGAATTCGTGAAACGGACAGAGATTCCAATCACTACAACCTTGCTAGGACTTGGAGCTTTCCCTAGTGCTGAAGAACTGTGGATGGGGATGCCGGGTATGCATGGGACATATACCGCGAATAATGCAATTCAACAATGCGATTTGCTCATTAATATCGGCGCCCGTTTTGATGACCGTGTTACTGGCAGGCTGGACGGCTTCGCGCCAAAAGCCAAGATCGTGCATATCGATATAGACCCTGCAGAAATCGGGAAAAATGTATCCCCTGATATTCCGATTGTAGGCGATGTGAAAACTGTATTGGAAATGCTGAATCCTGAGGTTGGCCGTGCATCTAATGCCGATGCTTGGAGAACACAGATTGCTCAGTGGAAGCTAGATCAGCCGCTTCGGTATAAGGATTCAGAGACAGAGCTTAAACCACAATGGGTTATTGAAATGATTAATGACACCACTAAAGGTGAAGCGATTGTCACTACGGATGTTGGTCAGCATCAAATGTGGGCTGCACAATACTATAAGTTCAATCATCCGCGTTCATGGATTACTTCAGGCGGTCTTGGAACGATGGGCTTCGGATTCCCGTCCGCTATCGGTGCACAGATGGCACATCCTGAACGGTTGGTAGTATCGATTAATGGTGATGGCGGCATGCAAATGTGTTCGCAAGAGCTAGCGATTTGTGCGATTAATAATATACCAGTCAAAATTGTAGTTATTAACAATCAGGTGCTTGGAATGGTTCGCCAATGGCAGAATCTTATCTATGATAAACGTTACAGCTTTACAGATCTCGCAGGCAGTCCGGACTTCGTTAAGCTGGCTGAGGCCTATGGTGTAAAAGGTCTACGGGCAACGAATAAGGAAGAAGCACGTGATGCATGGCAGAAAGCACTGGAAACACCGGGTCCAGTATTGGTAGAATTCGTTGTTCCAAAAGACGAGAATGTCTACCCGATGGTAACTCAAGGTTCGACCATCGATCATATGCTGATGGGGGATGAATAACAGTGACAAGACATACGATTTCTGTACTTGTAAATGACCAGCCGGGTGTGCTTCAGCGGGTGTCAGGTTTGTTCGGTCGCCGCGGATTTAATATTGAGAGTATAACGGTTGGCCAGTCCGAAGAGGTTGGATTATCCCGGATGGTTATCGTAACTCTTGGCGACCAGCATACCCTTGAACAAATCGAGAAGCAGCTCTATAAGCTAATTGATGTTATCAAAGTCGTTGATCTTGGAGCTAAGCCAATGGTTGCACGTGAGCTGGCCCTGATTAAAGTGAATGCTGATCCAAGTGAGCGTCCGGAGATCATGGGTGTTGTAGAAACCTTCCGGGCCTCGGTTGTAGATATTGGCAGCACAACATTGTTGGTGCAGGTAGTTGGAGATACACAGAAGATTGATGCGATGATCGAGCTTTTGAAGCCTTATGGGATCAGAGAGCTGTCTCGCACAGGTGTTACGGCTATGGTACGCGGTAACTCATAAATATTTTATTTTGCGACTTTAACGGATTACTGCTTGATTGCATTAATCTGATATGATATGAATGAACTTCCCGCTAAAGAGCGGGAGCTTGAGGAGCAACTAGATCTTCAAAGAATCCAGTTCTCTTGAAGCACCCGCTCTTTATGATGGGTCTCAAATTAAAGGAGGATATTGACAATGGCAGTTACAACGTACTATGAACAGGATGCAGAACTTAGTGTATTAAAAGGAAAGACAATTGCGGTAATCGGGTACGGTAGCCAAGGACATGCCCAAGCACAAAACCTGCGTGACAGTGGTCTTCAAGTTGTCATCGGTCTTCGTGAAGGTAAATCTTTTGAAACTGCGAAAAATGACGGTTTTGAAGTATTGCCAGTAGCTGAAGCAGTATCCCGTGCAGATGTTGTTCAAATCCTAATGCCAGATGAAACACAGGCTTCCGTATATAAAAATGAAGTGGAACCAAACCTCAAAAAAGGTGCAGCTTTGATGTTCTCCCACGGCTTTAACGTACACTTTGGACAAATCGTTGCTCCTAAAGATGCGGACGTGCTGCTTGTAGCACCAAAATCTCCAGGTCACATGGTTCGTCGTACTTATGTTGAAGGCTTTGGCGTTCCTGGCTTGATTGCCATTGAGCAAGATGCAACAGGTAAAGCAAAAGAAATCGGTCTTGCTTATGCAAAAGGTATCGGTTGTACACGTGCAGGAGTTATCGAAACTTCTTTCCGTGAAGAAACCGAAACCGACTTGTTCGGCGAACAAGCAGTACTTTGTGGTGGTGTTTCCGCACTGATCAAAGCTGGATTCGAAACTTTGACAGAAGCAGGATATGCTCCTGAAATGGCTTACTTCGAATGTCTGCACGAATTGAAACTGATCGTTGACATGGTATACGAAGGCGGATTGTCCAGCATGCGTGATTCCATCAGTAACACTGCGGAATACGGTGACTATGTAACTGGACCACGCATTGTAACTGAAGATACTAAAAAAGCAATGAAAGCTGTTCTGACAGATATTCAAGAAGGTAAATTCGCTCGCGACTTTATCCTTGAGAACCAATCCGGACGTGCTTTCCTTACCGCTACTCGCCGCAACGAAGCTGCTCACCCAGTAGAAGTTGTAGGTAGCCAATTGCGTGAAATGATGCACTGGATTAAGAAATAATCATATTCATACTTATGATTAAATAGTGTTACCTTCAAATGCGGCCGTGACTTTGCGAGCCGCATTTGAGAGTTTCAGCACAATCTTTGGGAGGTGCTTAGCATGCGGAAAATTTATGTGTTCGATACGACACTGCGAGATGGAGAGCAGTCACCAGGTGTGAACCTCAACACGCGTGAGAAAGTGGAGATCGCTTACCAGTTAGAGAAGCTGGGAATTGATCGCATGGAAGCGGGTTTTCCTGCAGCTTCTCCAGGTGATCTAGCTTCTGTTAATGCGGTGGCAAGAGCTGTGAAGAACGTCACGGTAATCGGCCTTTCACGTTCTAGAGAGACAGATATTGATGCTGTAAAAGAAGCACTACAGGGAGCGCAGGACCCTTGTATTCATATTTTTCTAGCTACATCTCCTATTCACCGCCAGCATAAGCTGCGGATGGATAAGGCTCAGGTGTTGGAAACTGCACAGTCTGCTATCCGATACGCTAAGAAATATTTCCCTAAGCTCGAGTTTTCATTAGAAGACGCGGGCCGTACGGAGTATGATTTCATGGCTGAAATGGTCGGCATGGCTATCCGGGAAGGCGCTAATGTTGTTAATATCCCGGATACTGTAGGTTATTTGAATCCTTCTGAGTACGGAGCTATCTTTAAATATCTAAAAGAGAATGTGCCTGATATTGAACGCGTACAGCTTAGTGCCCATTGTCATAACGATCTTGGCATGGCTACAGCAAATACGCTGGCTGCGATTCAAAATGGTGCAGATCAGATCGAAGGAACGATCAATGGTATTGGTGAACGCGCCGGGAACACAGCGATTGAAGAAGTGGCATTAGCGCTTGAGACACGAGCTGAATTTTTTGGTGCAAAAACTTCTTTAACGTTGTCCGAGATTTCTCGCACAAGCCGTCTAGTCAGCAAACTGACAGGTATGGTTGTCCCAGGGAATAAAGCGATTGTAGGAGCTAATGCATTTGCTCATGAATCGGGTATTCACCAGGATGGAATGCTGAAAGAGAAAACCACCTATGAGATCATGACACCGGAGACCATTGGACTTAAAGAGAGCAAACTGGTACTTGGTAAGCACTCTGGACGCCATGCTTTCCGCGATAAGTTAAGTGATCTAGGGTACGATTTATCTGAAGAAGAGCTTAATACAGCTTTTTCAAGGTTTAAGGACTTGGCTGATAAGAAAAAAGAAGTGTCTGATGGAGATATTTTGGCATTGATTGAAGAGAAACTAATTGATACGCCAGAAGTATTCAGACTTCAGACGATTTACGTTACTTACGGTAATAAAGCTGTTCCAACTGCTAAGGTGATTATCGATGGTCCGGAAGCGGAGGCTATTGTCGCAGAGGCAGAAGGCAATGGTTCAGTAGATGCCATCTACAATGCTATCGATAAAGCTACGGGTGAGGAAGTTACCCTTGGAGATTATTCGATTAAATCCGTCTCCCGTGGTAAAGATGCACAGGGCGAAGTTCATGTAGTACTGTCGCAAGGCGAAGTTGCTGCACAGGGCCGTGGACTTAGCACCGATATTCTAGAAGCGAGTGCCCGCGCTTATATCGATGCACTTAACAAGCTTCTGGAGAAGCGTAAAACTTACACCAAACGTGATCACGCTAGTCTATAAAATGTACAATGTACTTTTGGTTTTTTTAAGTAGTATTACTCTTACTATTAAGATCTAGATGAGAATACATTAGATACGACAGGGATATGCGAGTTTACATCGCATATCCCTGTTTTTTTATTTGGAAGAAAAAGTATGGAAAAGGCTTCTACTGGACTCTGTTCAGATTATGTATAGATGCATTATTTACAATAGATGTAAGCATGGCGATTAGTAGAAGGAGAAAAGATCAAGGAGGTCATTGCAGAGGATAGAGTGCTGGATCCAAAGTATAGAGTTTAGGAAAGACATAATAAATGCTTAAAAGGGAGGAATTTAACAAATGTTATTAAAAAAGAAAATAAGCGCATGGCTCATAGTATTATTACTTGTGACGCAATGGGCTTATAGCTTTGGCTTCGGGTTTAATACGCCAGCATATGCAAGTGGAAATGGCACTGGTACTGTGATTAGTGAAAATCTCATTACTAATGTAACGCTGGCTGTTTACACCGATGACAAATATACCAGTACGGTGACTGGAAGTGTATATGAGCTTGATTCCAATACGGAATTGAACTATACATGGGAACTTCCCGATGGGCATGGTTATAAGGATGGCTCAACCTTTACGTTTGATCTTCCTACACAGTTTGAACTTTATAATGATCTGAATGATAATCTAATGTTTGACGATGAGGTAATTGGAACTTATACAGTCGACAAAAATACCAACAAAGTTGTATTTACATTTAATAATTATATTGAATCCCACTTTCAAGTGGGGGGGACATTTTCAGTAAGATCGCTTTTGAGCTCTAAAAAAATTACAGGCTCCACGAATCAGACGGTGACGTTTCCAATACAAAGTGGTACCCAGACGATTGAACTTAATCTCAAGCCCAAAGCTAGTTCTTCGATAGAAAAAAATGGGGTGCCTAAGCCGCAGTATTATAATCCATCTAGTATCGCTTGGACTGTTGATGTGAACAAATCACTAGACAGTATTAACAATGCGATGGTTACGGACAAGCTTCCTACGGGATTATCACTAAACTCGGTATCCATTGCTGTTTATGAGCTGAATGTAAATGTCGATGGGACTGCAAGTCCTGGTAGTTTGGTGAATAGCAGTAAGTATGATGTGACAGCCTCATCTACTGGAGAGCTTAATCTGAAATTTAATGATAAGCCGATTACTAAGGCTTACCGGATTGAATTTTCTACGGATATTACTGGTACTGGTGTAGATGCGACAACATTCTATAATGAAGCTGTCTTAACTGGTGATGACGGAATTTCTAAAAAAGCTAGTACTACAGTTACGGTAGGGCGCGGAAAGCCGTTGTCAAAAGAAAAAATAAAATACGATGAAGCGACTCAGACGATTTCCTGGGCTGTTAATTTCAATTACAATGAAAAAACAATTTTAGCTGCAAATGCTGTATTGAGTGATTTATTCAACGATACACAAGATTTAATCCTTAGTTCTGTTAAGGTCTATCCTGTTACTATCGACGGTAATGGAAATGGAGTTAAGGGGGCAGTAGCACTTGCACCTAGCGAATATACGATAACCCCAACGACCGCAAAGGATTCGAACGGTTTTGACCTGAAGTTTAACAATGACATTCATTCGGCTTACCGAATTGAATACCAAACAAAGGCAAATAACAGAGTTCATGATGATACTACGATTACGAACAAAGTGACTTATAACGGAAAGACTGAATCTGCTACAAGTGATATCAAGCAGCATATTCTTCATAAAAACTATAGCAATATTAATTATGCCAATAAAACAGTTGATTGGACCATCCAAATTAACGACGATAGTGTAACTATGGATGATCTAGTGGTAAAGGATACTTTCGGCAATGCTGGACTGAAACTTGTTCCAAACACATTAAAGGTTAAGCCGACAAAAGGAGGAACTGCGGCCGTTCATAGCGTTGTTTACAATGAGAGTGATCCAGTTGCTATAACTGATGGTTTTGTAATAACTTTTAAAGCTCCGATATCTGAACCATACACAATTACTTATACAACCAGCTTTAATTATGATTGGTTGGCTCCTAAGAAAGATAAATTCTCTAATACAGCTGCACTCACATGGAAAGAGAATGGTAAGCCGAAGAGCAAAGAAGTTACCGAATCCTTCGATCCAAGAGCTGAAGTGAAGAACAATGGTAAAAAGAGTGGTTCTTACAATGCTGTAACGAAGGAAATTACCTGGAACGTTGGCGCCAATTATAATCAGAAAACGTTAAATAAAGCTGAATTGATTGATAGCATTCCGGCTGGTCAAGTTGTCAATAAGGCTTCTGTAAAAGTTTACAAATGGGAGTATGGTGCAAACGGAAATCCATCTCCAGGAGCTGATGTGGATCCCAAAGACTATGAAGTGACGCTTACTGCTACTGAACTTAAGGTAACATTTAGCAAAGCTATTAATTACGCGTTCTATGTCACTTTCAAGACTACGTTTGCTGATCAAGCGATTGATTCGAACAAAATTACCAATACAGCTATTCTATATGACGATAATACAAAAGAGTCCGCAGAGCTGAAAGCTTCTGTTAATGTCCCTCAGGGCGGGGAATACGTTAATAAAACGGGTTCCCAGAATGGTAATAAGATTAATTGGACAATTAATATCAACCGTAACCAATCTTTTGTAACAGAGGCTGTAATTACGGATGTTCCGAGTGACAATCAAATTCTCTTGTCTGATACATTCCATGTCTTTAAAACGACAGTTTTAAGTGATGGAACTGTAAAAGAAACTTCTCAAGAGTTGATTAGAAATACGGATTATAAGCTGGAGATTACTACGGATATCGATGGAAAGGAAAGCTTTAAGCTTAGTTTCCTCAAAGATATCTCAGAGGCGTATATTCTTAAATATGACTCTCTGATCACAGCAAATCACAATGATAAAGTTACTAACAAGGTTAAATTTGACGGTAAAAATATCAAGGTTATTCCACATGAATCAAGCGAGGATATTACAGTTAAGCTCTCTAGTGGTTCCGGCACAGGGAGTGGTGTAAGAGGTCCATTAGCGATCACGAAGGTAGATGATGCTGATCATAAAAAGCTGCTAAGTGGAGCAGTCTTTGATCTCTATCGTGTCGTTGATAAGGACAAGGTCTGGATTAAGGAAGGGACTACGGGGGCAGATGGGGTACTTGAATTTACCAAGCTGCCAGGCGGTAAATATGTATTGATTGAAAAAACAGCACCAGTTGGTTATGTCCTTAATCCAACACCACATGAAGTGGATATTGCTACAACGGCAGGTTTTAAAATAACGATAACCAATAAACTCCCAACGCCGACAGCAACGCCGACGCCGACAGCAACGCCGACGCCGACAGCAACGCCGACGCCGACAGCAACGCCGACGCCGACAGCAAC
>NZ_LCZJ02000028.1:0-285 GCF_001012825.1 Paenibacillus etheri | reverse complement strand
TGTACCAGGAAGTGTGGATGGCAGTCATCTGAGCCCGGATACAGTGGAAGGACGTCATATCGGGTACGGTGAGATTACACTGGCTCATCTAGCCGAAGATGCACGAAGCGCTGACTTACTTCCAGACGGAAGTATTACCAGAGAAAAGCTAGCGGAAGAAAGCGTAAATTCAAAGCATCTGGCACCAGGAAGTGTAGATGGCAGTCATTTGAGCTCAGGTGCAGTAGAACGACGTCATATCGGGTACGGTGAGATTACCCTGGCTCATCTAGCACCAGAGACACG
>NZ_LCZJ02000027.1 GCF_001012825.1 Paenibacillus etheri | reverse complement strand
TTCTTCGTCATACCGTTGCCGCTGTTCACCCATGTGAACACCTCCTTAGATATCTTCATTATCTTAATCTCTTAACGAGGTGTCCACTTTTAATTCTAACTTCAAACCTCCCTTTAAAATTGAGTTTTGCGCTTGTTTACAGGATTATAGGGAAATCCTCCGTATAAATCCCTTGTTTTGCTCATAAACAGCTATATTGCTCAGAATTATAGGGAGCTTTTCCCTCTAAATCTTGATTTTTCGTTATATTTAGCTAATTATAGGGAGCATTTCCATATAATAAAGTTGGTTGACTTCTCAAGCTGTGCTGTCCATACGTTAATTGCGGAATAAGCTAGTTTGTCCAGATTTTATTAGTTTGTAGCTTGTAGATTGTTGTTTATGGATCATGTTTTTATTTTTTCACATTTGTCTTTAGTTTATTCTTTTATCTTTTATCTTTTATGTTTTATGTTGTATGTTGTATGTTGTATGTTGTATGTTTGGAAGTTCGGGCCGCGTTGTTTTCCGCGCCCGAGCTTCTTTTTTTACTTCCCTGCCTAGGGATTGGGTATCAGAGCGAAAAGTTTACGTCCGCCTTTGAAATCATGTTACACCCGCAGGGTCAATTCATAGGAACATGATTTCAAGAGCGGTGTAGCCTGAAACCCAGTCCCCCCAAGAGCGGTGTGCCTTCTGAAACCGAGTCCCACCGAACAGCGTGTGCGTCCTGATATTCAATCCCGTCTATCCGACTATCCGCCTATATCTTTTATCTCCGCTTAAATTGTTTTTAATGTGACCTTAAGGTTTAAAGTACAAAATAAGAAACAAGAAAACAAATTAATCCTTGTCAGGCGACAGGATGCAGGAGGTAAATAAACATGGACGATAACAAAAACAACTTTAATCGTGACAATGGACCAGCACCAGATCGGGATTGGGACAATAATAACCATAATAGCAATAATAATCAGTCATCCGAATCCGGATCATCATACTACTATTCTTATGGACCCTTTAAATCTTTGAACAAAGATGAAAGTAACGCAGACGGAAGTGCTCAGCATTACAACCGGATGGAGCCGGAGCGGGTCGAGATTACACCTCCACAGCCTGTAAAACAACTCCCATATAACAGTTCATATCGGAGTACAGGCTTCGATGGTAATGGCGGTGGACGAGGTGGAAACGGCGGAGGCGGTTCTGAAGGTGGCGGTGGCTGGCAATTTAATAAAAAACCAAAAAGCTCAGTGAAAACTATATTTGTTTCCTTCTTAGCGGGGATGGTCGTTCTCTCAGGTTCTATGTTTATGGCAGATCGAGGCAACTGGTTCACAGGGGACGCAGCAACCATTGCGAGCTCAGGATCGAATGGTACGGCGAAGACGACGAATGAGAGTGCTAGTACTACACCTAATACTACCACTACATCATTGGTGAAAGGATCTCGTGATGTGACTGGCGTAGTTGATGCGGTTGGACCAGCAGTCGTCAAGATTGAGACGCTAGTGAAATCCGGTTCACGTAATGGAAGTTCATCCAGTCCGAATTTGAGTGATCCGTTCTCTCAATTTTTCTTCGGGGATCAATACGGTGGAAGTGGTTCTTCACAAAATGAGCAGGACTCGAAGTCAGGTTCAAACTCTTCATCGCAGCTCATCCCTTTTGGAATTGGAACAGGCTTCATTTATGAGAAATCCGGATATATTTTGACCAATCAGCACGTTATTGAGAATGCTGATGTAATCCAAGTTACAGTGGATGGCGTGACCAAACCATACGAAGCGAAATTGTTAGGTTCTAGCAAAGATCTGGATTTGGCAGTACTGAAGATTGAAGGAGATAGTGATTTCCCTACAGTTGCTCTGGGAGATTCGGATAGCTTGAAAGTAGGTTCAGAGGTGGTTGCTATCGGTAACCCACAAGGCTTTGACCATACAGTAACCTCGGGTGTTCTTAGTGCCAAAGGACGCAGCATCGATATTAACGAAGAAGACGGAAGTGGAACACGAAACTACAAAAACCTGCTGCAAACGGATGCTTCTATCAACCCTGGTAACTCCGGTGGTCCGTTGCTCAATATGAATGGACAGGTAATTGGTATGAACGTAGCCGTTAGCACAGATTCCCAAGGTATAGGTTTCGCTATCGCTGTGAATACGATTAAAGAAGTCGTAGATAAACTCGAAGCGAACCAAGCAATTCCAAAAGAACCCGTTCCATTCATTGGTGCGACGCTTATGACGATTACAGATGAAGTAGCCAAGCAAATGGGCACTGATATTAAAGAAGGTTCTGTAGTTGCAGATATTATCTTTAAATCGCCAGCGTATGCCGCTGACTTGCGCCCTTACGATATCATTACAGGTGCAAATGGAACAAAATATGCAACAAACCAAGATCTGATCGCTTTCATTCAAACGTTAAAAGTCGGTGAGAAAGTAACATTGAATGTTGTGCGCGATGGTAAAAACTTGGATCTTTCCGTTACAATCGGCAACAAAAATGATTTTGATACAACGACTACTGGGCAAAGTCGGCAACGATAATACCGGACGGTGATTTACGCGGAAGGGGCAACCCTTCCGTTTTTGTCTAATCATGGTGTGACTGCTACAATATAAATAAATAGAAATGAACAATGGGGGCTGCTTGATGCGACCGAATATTCTTATTATTGATGATGATGAAAAAATTATCTCCATGCTTCGCCGGGGGCTAGCTTTTGAAGGCTACGATGTAAAGACAGCGGTGAATGGAGCGGATGGTTTACGGGCAATCCTTAGCAGTGATCCAGATGTGGTGATTTTGGATGTTATGATGCCTCAGGTAGACGGATTTGAAGTCTGTCGTCGTTTGCGAGAAGGGGGCAGCAATGTACCTGTTCTAATGCTTACGGCCAAGGATGAAATTGAGCATCGTGTGAAAGGGCTTGATCTGGGTGCGGACGACTATTTAGTAAAACCATTTGCACTTGAAGAATTACTTGCACGTGTACGAGCGTTGCTTCGGCGTAAGAGTGAGCAAAGCGGAGGCAGTGAGCAAGCGGTTTCTTATGAGGATATTACCTTGGATGTAGATTCACGTGAAGTGACACGCGCCGGTAAAAGACTGGAGCTGACGGCGAAGGAATTTGAGCTACTGCATTTGTTTATGCAAAATCCGAAACGTGTGCTTTCGCGGGATCTGATCATGGATAAAATATGGGGTTATGATTACAGCGGTGAATCTAATGTACTTGAGGTATACATAGCTATGCTACGCCAAAAGACGGAGGAGCATGGCGGTAAACGCCTCATTCAAACGATCCGGGGTGCCGGTTACATTCTAAGAGGTGACAACTAACATGTCTATAAGATTGCGGCTGACTGCTTGGTATTCAGGGATTTTGGCCGTTATGCTGCTGGCCTTATCAGCCGCAATTTACGGTTTTGTCTATTTTAATACGTATGGTGACTTGAAGGACCGTCTAAGAGTTCAAGCTGAGCAGACGAAACCCTTGTTTAGTATTGATCGTTATAATGGTGAGTTGAAGCTTGGTGGAGTCAGACGTCCTGAAAATTCCAATATGTATACACAAATTTATACTTATGGTAGCAAAAGTTTATCGCAATCGACAAATATGATTAATTTCGGTCTACAGTTTAATTATCCTGCCCAAGATAAAATTGTACAGGGATATCGTAATGTCGTCGTAGATGGTAATCAGTTTTTGATCTATGAGATGCCTATTATCTTAGAAATAGAAAATTTTAACAATAATCCAGTTGCTGTATTGCAAGTTGCTGCCTATGTGGGTGAGCAGAATAAGCTCTTAGAGCGTTTGAAAAATATATTGCTCGTCGGTTCTTTTGCTACCTTGATCGCGGCATTTACCTTTGGTTTATTCCTGGCCCGTAAAGCGATGAGTCCCATTGGAAAAGTGATTGAAGCTGCAAATGGGATTCAGACGGGGAATGACCTAAGCTCCCGTATTGAATATGATGGACCTCCAGACGAAATAGGTCGCCTCATTGAGACTGTTAATAACATGCTTGGGCGTATGGAAGGATTCTACACAGAGTTAGAGGATTCTTATGCCGCACAGCGTCGATTCGTTTCCGATGCATCACATGAACTGCGGACGCCTCTAACGACTATTCGTGGAAATATCGATTTACTGCAAAAAGTATGGGAGATGGAACCGGGCGAAGGGAAGATGAGTGAGGCTGAAATTCGCCAGCTCTCGATGGAATCGGTGAAGGATATCGCGGATGAGTCTAAGCGAATGAGTCGCCTGGTTTCAGATATGCTCTCTCTTGCGCGTGCTGATACAGGACGGACCTTCGAGATAGAACCAGTAGCACTTGAACCGATGATGACTGAGATTGCGCGTCGGGCATCCTTCCTGCCTCGACAAGCGGAGTGGGCAACAGGAGATATGTCCGCCTTAAATGGGAAATATGTTGTTGGAAATAAAGATTACCTACAACAAATGTTATTTATTTTTATTGATAATGCTTTTAAATATACGCCTTCCGGCGAGGTAAGTTTAGATACCATCTTCTATCAGAATCAGGTTGGTATTCGGATCACCGATACGGGAATAGGTATGGATAAAGATGAGGTTCCATATATTTTCGACCGTTTCTATCGTGCAGATGAATCACGTGGAATTACAGAAGGGATTGGGCTTGGCTTATCCATTGCTAAGTGGATTATTGACGAACATGGTGGGTCTGTGGAAGTTGTTACACGTCAAGGCGAGGGAACCACTTTTGTGATCTGGTTGCCGCTTCTCTTTGCTCCGCCGCTGGAATAGGGTATAATTTAAAGTGTGTCCTATTACAGAAGTCAACGAAAGCAGAAAGTTGGTGAAGTCATGGAAGTCATTAAAATTTCTCCCCGGGGATATTGTTACGGAGTAGTCGATGCTATGGTAATGGCACGGCAGGCTGCGCAAAATCTCGATCTTCCCCGGCCGATTTATATACTTGGCATGATTGTTCATAATAGTCATGTTACGAATTCGTTTGAGGACGATGGCATTATTACCTTGGACGGTCATAACCGTCTGGATATTCTCGATAAAGTAGACAGTGGAACGGTTATATTCACTGCCCACGGAGTTTCACCTGAGGTGCGCAAGATGGCTAGGGATAAAGGATTGACTACGGTCGATGCTACTTGTCCTGATGTGACAAAGACGCATGATCTCATTCAGGAGAAAGTCGATGATGGTTATGAGGTTATTTATATCGGCAAGAAAGGCCATCCGGAACCGGAGGGTGCTGTCGGCATTGCGCCAGATCATGTGCATTTAATTGAAAAAGAAGATGAGATTGCAACCCTATCCATTCCTTCTTCAAGAATTGTAATAACGAATCAGACCACTATGAGCCAGTGGGATATTAAAAATATTATGAAAAAGCTTCTAGAGACCTTCCCGGGCGCCGAAGTGCATAATGAGATCTGTATGGCTACTCAGGTGCGTCAAGAGGCTGTAGCCGAACAGGCGGGTCAATGTGATCTATTGATTGTTGTTGGCGATCCACGTAGTAACAACTCTAATCGTCTGGCACAGGTGTCGGAAGAAATTGCAGGTGTTCCTGCCCATCGGATTTCTGATGTGTCAGAACTTAACACAGACTGGCTGAAGGGTGTGAATATTGTGGGTGTTACTTCTGGTGCGTCTACACCTACACCAATTACCAAAGAAGTTATTAATTATTTGGAGCAGTACGATTCCGAGAATCCCGAGACATGGGAGATCAAACGAACAGTGAATATGGCAAAACTACTTCCTCCGGTTAAGAATAAGAATGCAAGTACTACTTAATGCGCTGTAAGCGAACTTATATATTTTGTGCTGGGACAAAAGCGTGTAAACTCGTCTATCGAGGTTACACGCTTTTCTATTTAGAAAAAGTGGGTTCATCTTATAAATTAGGAAATAGGATTGACGGTAATGGGTTTTTGGAGTAAAATCGCTTTAATAGTTAAAAGCATAAAAGCTTAAAAGCTTAAAAGCGAACACGCGTCGTAGTGTGAGTGAATTCAGCGAAATCGTTATAAATTTTAATTGTAGAGAGGAAGTTATAAAAATGATCGTCATTACATCTAATCAAACCCCAGAAGAGCAGGTTAAAGATATTATCGCAGTTATCGAGAAGGAGGGCTTGCAGGTACATCTCTCCAAAGGTGCAGATCATACCGTTATCGGTTTAGTAGGAAGTGTCACTCCTAAGCTTGCAGAGCATTTGCGGCAAATGAAGGGTGTGGAGAATGTCGTGAAGATCTCCAAGTCTTATAAGCTAGCTAGCCGTGATTTTCATCCAGAGGATACCATTATCGATATCAAGGGTGTGAAGATCGGTGGAGAGAATCTGGTGATTATGGGCGGACCTTGTGCCGTTGAGTCTCCAGAGCAAATTGATGAGATAGCCCGTCTAGTTAAAGCTTCGGGTGCTCAGGTACTGCGTGGAGGTGCGTTTAAGCCTCGTACAGGTCCATATAGCTTCCAGGGTGTAGGTGTAGAAGGTTTGACTATGATGGCTGAAGCAGGGAAGCGTCATGGCCTGTTAACCATTACAGAGGTTATGACACCAGAGTATGTGGATATTTGTGCTGAGCATGCTGATATCCTTCAGGTGGGTACACGGAACATGCAGAACTTTGATTTGTTGCGCAAGCTGGGTACTTGCGGAAGACCTGTCCTTCTGAAACGCGGCTTCAGTGCAACCTATGATGAATTGCTCAATGCAGCGGAGTACATTTTGGCAGGCGGAAATAAGGATGTAATGCTCTGTGAGCGTGGTATTCGTACATTTGAGACTTACACTCGCAATACACTGGATCTATCGGCTATTCCGGTTCTACAAAGCTTAAGCCACCTTCCGGTAATCTCTGACCCAAGTCACGGCACTGGACGTCGTGAGTTAGTTGAACCTATGGCTAAAGCTTCGGTTGCTGCTGGTGCGAATGGTCTAATCATCGAAATGCACACAGATCCGGACAATTCCATGACAGGTGATGGTGTTCAATCGTTATTCCCTGAGCAGTTCGATAATCTACTTAAGGATCTGGCAAAGCTTGCTCCAATTGTTGGACGTAAGTTTTCAACTTCGCCAGAAACAGTTTCGGCGCTATAATATGTAAGCATATCACTACCTTGGAAGCCCTCTAAACCCGCGCTATAGCGGGATAGTAGGGCTTCTTTGTTATTGGATAAGTTAAAGATGGCATGAATATTAGTGAAAATAACGGATTTCACGAAAGCGTTAGAATATCTTACATAGCTGAAAGAAATACCTGACATAAGCATTGACGATGTTAGGTATGAGATTTATAATGACGACAGCAAATAAAAATGAAACAAGAACATTTGCATACTGTGAGGGGCTTAATGTTCGGAACTTGGGGGAGGAAAAATTCATGTCGGTTGAAAAAGTGTTGCAAACAATTAAAGAAAACAATATCGAGTGGGTAGATTTTCGATTCGTAGATTTAGGTGGCCGTGCTCACCACATTTCTCTGCCTGCTTCTGAAGTAGAAGATGAAACTTTTGTAAATGGGGTAGCATTCGACGGTTCTTCCATCAAAGGATTCCGTGGTATTGAAGAATCAGACATGGTTATGATGCCTGATCCGAACAGTGTGTTCATTGATCCGTTTACAGCTCATCCAACGCTGAACGTAATGTGTGACATTTTCACTCCTGATGGTGAACGCTATGAGCGCGATCCTCGCGGTATTGCTGTGAAAGCAGAAGAATTCCTTCAGAAGAGCGGAGTTGGAACATCGGCATTCTTCGCACCTGAGTCTGAATTCTTTATCTTTGACGATGTTCGTTACGAGAGCGGTATGAACAGCTCCTCATTCTTCGTAGACTCTGAAGAAGCGGCTTGGAATACAGGTCGTAAAGAAGAGGGCGGCAACCTGGCATTTAAAGTTGGCGTTAAAGGTGGATATGTACCTGTAGCACCTGTGGATTCCCAACAGGATATCCGTAGTGAAATGTGTCGTCTGCTTGCTGAAGTAGGACTGCGTATCGAACGCCATCACCACGAAGTAGCTACTGCGGGCCAAGCGGAAATCAACTTCCGTTTTGATACATTGAAGAAAACCGCTGATAATCTAATGACTTATAAATATATTGTTCAAAACACTGCACGTCAGTACGGCAAAGTAGCAACTTTCATGCCAAAACCACTGTTTGGCGATAATGGTAGCGGAATGCACGTACACCAATCGATCTTTGACGGAGACACTCCTTTGTTCTACGAAAAAGGCGCTTATGCTAACTTGAGCGAAATGGCTCTTCACTACATCGGCGGTATTTTGTACCATGCACCGGCTTTGATCGCATTGACTAACCCAAGCACCAACTCATTTAAACGTTTGGTTCCTGGTTACGAAGCACCGGTTAACTTGGTATACTCCAAAGGAAATCGTTCTGCAGCAGTTCGTATCCCTGTAGCAGCTGTGACACCAAAAGGCTGTCGTATCGAGTTCCGTACACCGGATTCCACGGCTAACCCTTACTTGGCATTCTCCGCAATGCTGATGGCAGGACTGGACGGAATTAAGAACAAGATCAACCCACAAGAACTGGGTTACGGTCCTCTGGACAAGAACATCTACGAATTGTCCGATGCAGACAAAGAAAAAATCCGCAGCGTTCCAGGCAGCCTGGGCGAAGCACTTGATTCTTTGGAAGCTGATTACGAGTTCCTTACCGAAGGTGACGTATTTACTAAGGACTTCATTGATAACTATATTGCTTTGAAACGTTCCGAAGCTCAAGAGGTTGCGATTCGTGTTCACCCACATGAATATTCTCTGTACTTCGACCTGTAAGATTGCTTAAATAAAGGTGTTCCTAAGCCATGGAAATGGCTTAGGAACACCTTTTGTGTTGATTTAGGATATAAAAGACTCTAAACAAAAATGAGGATATCTTTGGCCATTGATATGGCTAAGAATATCCTCATTTTGCTTCTATAGTTTAATATTCTGCCCTGTAGTTCCACTTTAATAAAGTAAAGGCATCTTTAAAGGGGCTACACTAAACCCCGCTCAGAAGCGCCACAGGATTCTCTTATGATGAGCTCTGGCTCCACGCTGAAAGAGCTCGTGCCTGATTGATTGTTTATTAAATCATACAGCATTAACGCGGCTAGACGACCGATCTTATCTTTATTTTGTTTAATCGTAGTCAAGAGTGGTGTTGTGTAATTACAGGCTTCGATATCATCACAGCCAATAATTGCGACAGTACCAGGAACGGTGATAGAAGATTCCTTAAGGGCACGCATAGCCCCGATAGCTAGCTGATCAGAGGCCGCGAAGATCGCTCTGGGTAAATTGCCATTCGCAATCATTCTACGCATGGTCTCATAACCGCTGGCTTCAAAGAAATTGCTCCCGTTTAAGAACCAGTTTTCGTTAATCGGTAGTCCTAAATCTTCAAGCGCTTTGCGGAAACCACTTTCACGTATATTGGAGATTTCTGACTCTGAGGAACTGCCGATATAGCCAAGTTCTCGATAGCCTAATAAGTAAAAGTGTTCGACTACCTTAGTGGACATCTTGAAATTATCAGACATGATATAACCAGAATTGTCGCCTGATAGCTTTAAATCTACGCCAATACAAGGGATAGAACTATTGTCTAATTCGCTAATAGAGGTTTCTAGCTCTTGTCCGGAAATTAGTAGGCAACCATCTACATTAAAATGCAGACATCTGGCAAGATAATCATTAGTGTCGCCACTTTGAAATTTTTCGTTAGAGAAAAAGATCAGGTCGTAACCTAGCAGTCCCATTTGCTTTTTGAAGGAGTTTAGGACTTCGATGAAAAAAGGATGGGTAAAGTCAACATTCAGCATGCCTGCAAATATAACACCAATTAGATTCGATGATTTTGTAGCTAATGTTTTTGCTGAATTGGAGGGAGTATATCCGGTTTCTTTTATGATTTGTTGTACCCTAGTCTTGGTGTCCTCCGAAATGTCGCTGTAGTTATTAATGATTTTAGATACTGTCGAAACAGAAACCCCAGCTATTTTCGCTATGTCTTTAATGTTATAGGCCAACTTTAGTCCTCCTTTTAATGAGAAAAACTCCGTAATCTATGATGAAAGTGTAATTTGAGTTAGGCTTTTTTATGGATTTTAAGTATGAATTACGAAACGTTTTCGTAGATGATTTTATAATTATATAAGAAGATAGTCAATGGGGTGTTTGGCGGTAAAATGATAATACCCTTGATATAAAAGGATTTTTAAGGATAATAGTTCAAAATTAGTCCAAAGATAAAGAATAAAAAAAGACTTTACAAAGATAAATAACGATGTAATAATAAAAACAACGAAACCGCTTTCTGGATTATCGTCGTGAAAGTTTCGTGATTTCGGGAGTTGAAATGCTGTTTCGTTAAAAGGTCAGAACAATTTATCTGGGGGGTAACAAAAATGGTAAAGAAGCTTTCTGCGGTATTGATGAGCTCAGCGCTAGTGCTCTCATTAGCAGCATGTGGAAGCGGCAACAACACAAACGGTGAGGCTACAAATGCTCCGGGGAACGGAACAGACAAGCCAGCATCTGGTGACAAGAAAGTGATTAAGATCTTGCACTGGAAACAAGAGAATATTAACAAAGTCATTACAGACATTAATAAGAAGTTTGAAGAGAAATATCCTGAATATAAAGTGGAGTACACAACCACTGGTCCGGATGATGAGTTTAAACAAGCACAAAGAGCAAGAATTACAGCTGGTGACGTAGACGTCCTTGCCGATTTGTCCGGTATGAGATTGTCTCCGAAAGATTGGACACCAGGTGCGAAAGTGCCAGACTGGCAACAATGGATTGATTCCGGTCTGATTGCTGATCTGAGCAATGAAGCTTTCGTTAAAAACTACAATGCGAATGATATTGCTAAGGCGGGTACTTACAAAGATAAAGTTTATGCGATCCCAACCGGTAAAGTAGCAATGTCAGGTTTCTTCTATAATAAAGAAATGTTTGAAGAAAACGGTTTGACTGTGCCTACTACATGGACAGCGTTCATTAGTCTTCTTGATACTCTGAAATCTAAGAGCATCGTGCCAATCGTAGTGGCTGGTAAAGATGTATGGCCTTTGAAACTACCAGTGTTCGGTTTGCAGTCTAAGATTCTAGGTGGCGGCGACCAACAAAAATGGATTGAAGGCGTTTGGAAAGGTACTTCGGCGTTCAACGATGCTGAGGCTGTAGAAGTGCTGGAAAAAATGAAGACGCTTCAAGATAACTACTTCATCGACGGTTTCTTGGGGATTGACTATGCAACCGCACCTTCGTACTTCGCAACAGGTAAAGCAGCTATGATCGCTGACGGAACTTGGGATGCTCCTACGATTGCTGCTGCTAATCCAGATCTGAAATTCGGATACTTCCCAATTCCAGCTACTGAAGACGCTGCTAAAAACAATTCACTTGTAGGTAAATACGATGTAACTTGGTATGCAGCAGAAAAAGGTCCGAACAAAGAAGGCGCTTTGAAATGGCTGGAATTCTTCTCTGAACCAGAAAACTACACAGAATACGTTAAAGCTGCAGGCTTCTTGCCAACACAAGATAACATTGCAACTGACAGTGACTTTATTGACAAAGAGCTTGCTCCTTACATGACAGGTGACTTTGAGCTAGCTTATGAAATCATGATGATTAACCGTGATAATGTTGGCGAGCACATTGCTGCTGAGGGTGTACACACTGAATACCTTGCACCAGGTGGCGAATTTAAATCCGCTAAAGAACTTGCAGATGTTCAACAAAAAGAATGGGAAGCTGCAGCTCCTAAATAAGCTGTTATCTCAATAAACAGACATCTACAACATACTGTGCACCATCATGTACTACAACATCGGGGTCTGTTCGTACAGACCCCGATCATTTTATTGAATTAGGATTGGGTAGGTGAGAGAAATGTATCCGTTCGGAAAAGGTATAAAAAGATATTTACCACTTCTGCTGCTTATGATTCCATTATCATTGTATGTTGTTTTTTATTTTGGACCCTCTATGATGACGGTCATCTATTCATTTACAGATATTACGAACGTTCCTGGAAGTAAGTTGAATTTCGTAGGCCTTGAAAATTATTATAGTGTTTTTAACTCCGGAAATTCAGGCGAACGTTGGGATTCCATTATACGAACTGTTTATTTCATGATCATTGTTACAATCGTACAAAACGGTGTCGGTCTCCTTATGGCCGTAGTTATTAATCAGAAGCTGAAAGGCGATTATTTTTATCGCGCAGTTTTCTTTTTGCCGGTTGTGCTTGGTGTATCGGTAGTTGCACTGGTATGGGGCTTGATGTTCGATCCGCTAAGTGGTCCCGTAAATCAACTGTATGATTCATTGTTCGGTTATAAAGACATGTTCTTTGGAAGCTTCACCCATGCGTTTGGTTATATTATATTCACGCAAATTTGGATGTATATGGGTTACTCTATGCTGATTTTCCTTGCAGGGCTTCAATCCGTTCCGAAAGACCTGTATGAAGCTGGATACATTGATGGAACTACGAAGTGGCAATCTTTTAAGAACATTACGTTCCCACTTATTGCTCCATCGTTCACCATTAATATTATTTTGTCCATCATCGGTGCGATGTCCACCTTTGATATTATTCTCGCAACTACGGACGGTCGCTTTAACACAAGAACGATGGCTTATGACGTGTATAAAGAGACGTTCCGTGGTTCTCTACAGATGGGACTTCCATCCGCGCTTTCTGTGGTACAGTTCCTTATGATTCTAGTCTTCGTTGTATTTGCAGTTAAACAAATGCGTAAGAGAGAGGTGGAATATTAATGAAAGATTCCAAAACCGCCAAAACTCTCTCTTATATTCTGATTGCAGTGTTGCTTGTTTTGTATATCATGCCGCTATTGTTTGTTATAAATATTTCATTCAAGTCCTTCACAGATTACCTGCTAGACCCGATCGGACTTGTGAAAAGTATTCAATGGGATAACTACAAGGAAGCTTGGGTAAAAGGTAATTTCTCTAATTATTTCCTGAATAGTCTGCTGTATACAGCCGTAGCAACAGTGCTTACACTAATTGTTTCGTTATTCGGGGCTTTTCCGGTAGCGAGAAATTATGTGAAGTGGAGCGGGTTTATCTATTTGTTCTTCTTGATGTCACAGTTCTTGCCTAACCCTATGGTTGCCCAGTTCAAATTGATGCTTACCTTGAAACAAGAGCTTGGATTTGTGGGCTATGATACGAAGCTGGGTTATATTCTCCTAAAAACAGGAGGAACAGGTATCGTCTTCATGATGTTCGTAGGTTATATTAAAGGGATCAGCCGTGAGATGGATGAAGCTGCAGGTATGGATGGTGCTGGGTATATGCGGTATTTATTCCAGATCATTATGCCGCTGATGAAACCTGTTATCGCAACCGGTGTTATCCTGACAGCGATTACGATTTGGAATGACTTTGTAGGTCCAATCATGTATTTGCCAAGTCCGGAACATTATCCAATTACCTTCGGGCTTAAAGAATTCCGCGGTCAATACGGGAACAACTGGCCTATGTTGGCGTGCGGTATCATGATCGTATCTGCACCACTTATCGTCCTGTATACCTTCATTCAAAAGTATATTGTTGACGGTGCATTGGCAGGTGCGGTTAAAGCTTAAGTAGATGTGTAAATGAGAGGATGAGGACAATGGACCGCAAAAAAATTCTTGGCTTTGAATTCACCGGAAAGGATGGGGAGTTCAAGCTTCAGCAACCGGATCATAGTAGTTTCTTATACTTCCCTCTAGTAAATGAGGGGGGGATGATGTCGACTGTAACCCCGAAGCTTCATGGTCAGGCGACGACAGGTCATAATACATTTTTGACACCGCCATTATCTGTTGAAGATTTGCATAATTCACGTGCTTCACGTAATTTCTGGGTATACGTCGAAGGCAAGGGTGCTTGGTCTGCAGCTGGAAATTCGGCTAAGCAAAATGCAGCGTTCTACACTTCATCTGCTGATGATTCAGTGCTCGAGGCTGGATTCCTATGGCATCGGGTCACTCACAGCAACTCTGAGATGGGTGTCAAAGCTGAGATTACCAGCTTCGTACCTAGCGGAAACGATAAAGTAGAACTAATGAAAGTTACATTAACGAACGCAGGAACAGAGAAGCTTACTCTTACGCCAACGGCTGTAGTTCCATTGTATGCTCGTTCCGCAGATGATCTGCGGGATCACAGACATGTAACCTCCCTGCTAAATAGGATTTACACATCAGCTTATGGTGTTGAGGTTCAGCCTGCACTTTCTTTCGATGAGCGTGGTCATCGCATTAACTATACCTCTTACGGTGTGTTTGGTGCGGAAGGTGACGGCAGTCAACCTGCTGGTTTCTTCCCGATTCAAGAGGAATTTATCGGTGAAGGTGGAAGCCTTGACTGGCCAGAAGCAGTTATTCTGAATACTACGCCGGAGATTGGTAAGGGTGGAGGCGTGGATAGAGAGGGTTATGAAGCAGTCGGTGGCCTTCGTTTTGCTCCGATTACCTTGTCTCCTGGTGAAAGTCATTCTTATGTCGTAGTTATGGCCATTGATAGTGATAGAATTAACGTTGAAGCGATGATGGACAAATATGGTACATCTGAAGCTTTTGATCATTTATTAGAGGAAACTAAAACCTTCTGGGCAGATAAAGTGAATATGGTTGAATTCCATACCGGCGATTCGGATGCGGATCAATGGATGAAATGGGTAACTATCCAACCGGTGCTTAGAAGACTCTATGGTAACTCCTTCTTACCGTATCATGATTATGGAAGGGGCGGACGTGGCTGGCGAGATCTTTGGCAAGACTGTTTAGCGCTGCTTATAATGGAGCCTGCTGAAGTTCGTAGCCTACTCTTCAACAATTACGCTGGTGTGAGAATTGATGGCAGTAACGCAACTATCATCGGTCAACAGCCAGGCGAATTTATCGCTGATCGTAACAATATTCCTCGTGTGTGGATGGATCATGGAGCGTGGCCGTTCTTAACAACGATGCTCTATCTGGATCAGAGTGGTGACCTTGATTTCTTGTTGCAAGAACAGACTTATTTCCGGGATACTTTTATGAGTCGCTGTAAGGAACGTGATACTTCTTGGGATATCTCTGCAGGCAGTGATCTTAGAACAGCTTCCGGGGAAATCTACAAAGGTACTATTCTGGAACATATTTTGCTGCAAAATCTAGTGCCATTCTTTAATGTAGGAGAACATAATAATATCCTGCTCGAAGGCGCGGACTGGAATGATGGTCTTGATATGGGGGCGGATCGCGGAGAGAGTGTAGCTTTTACATCTTTCTATGCTAGCAATCTATTAGATATTTCTCGGATGTTGCGAACCCTTAAGACTTCTAAAGGTCAGGAAACTATTGAATTGGCCGAAGAAATGCATCTACTGCTAGATACGCTTAACGAGTCTGTGGATTACGGTTCTATATCAGGCAAGCACGAGAGACTGGATCGATATTATGCTGCCGCACCAAATAAGGTGAGTGGAGTTCGTGTATCTCTCGATATTAATAAAGTAGCTGACGATCTGGAACAAAAAGCGGACTGGTTGTTTAACCATTTGCGTAACAATGAGTGGGTACAGAGTGAGAATGGCGATGGCTGGTTTAATGGTTATTATAATAACGATGGTGAACGGGTAGAGGGAGAATTTTCTGAAGGCGTTCGTATGACGCTTACGGGTCAAGTATTCCCACTTATGGGTCATGCAGCGGCTCCGGAGCAAATTCCACATATTATTGCTGCTGTAGATCGTAATCTATTTGATGACAAGATTGGATACAGGCTTAATTCCCGTTTCGGTGGGATTCAGCAGAATTTGGGTCGTGCTTTTGGTTTTGCTTTTGGCCATAAAGAAAATGGGGCCATGTTCAGTCACATGACCATCATGTACGGAAATGCGTTGTATAAACGTGGTTATGTAAAAGAAGGTCATAAGGTCCTCGAATCTCTTTACAGCTTGAGTACGGATTTCGAAAAAGCTCGCATCTACCCAGGTATTCCTGAATATATTAACGAGCAAGGCAGAGGGATGTACACGTATCTAACAGGCTCTGCAAGCTGGCTCTTGCTAACCATGGTCACTGAAGTATTTGGTGTGAAGGGTAAGCTGGGTGATCTATTGCTAGAACCTAAATTAGTAAAAGAACAATTTGATTCCGAGGGTAAAGCGTCAATTAAGACGATTTTTGCAGATCGTGAGTTTGAAGTGGTCTATAAAGCCACTGGAAGCTTTAACTACGGAGAGTACCAAATACACTCCGTTACGTTGAATGGCGGCGATGTGACGCTGCAGCGCGGCTCAGGAAGTGCGATTATTCCACGTGAGGAGCTACTTGCTCTGCAGACAGAGGAGCTTCACGTGATTGAAGTGACTCTGGCGTAATCATAACAGGATTTTATTAAAAACGTCTGCACCGTTATGAATAGCGGCTGCAGACGTTTTTTTGAAAATTATAAAAACTAAGTTTCTTCTTGAATGCTATAATGGGGCTAATTTACTTATTTGTTGAATGATTGAAAGGGGTTTGTGAAGAATGGGTTGCAGGCTGTCAAATGGCGTATTATCTGTTGATATCGCTGATATTGGAGAAGATTATAAAGGGACTCGTTTTGACTGGACGGGGTTTATCACACAAGTTACGTTAGAAAAGGGTAAACATACTTTTTGTGTGCCAGAAAGCTTGAAGGAAGGCGAAGGTACTGGTGGAAGTGGACTTTGTAACGAGTTTGGCATTTCCCGGGCAATTGGGTATGATGAAACGCCGATTGAAGGCTGGTTTCCAAAGCCCGGAATCGGATTGTTACAAAAGCTGGATTCGCAGAGCTATAGCTTTCATCGCAAGTATCCACTAACCCCTTTTGCTGTTGATATGGAGGTTAGGGATGATTCGGTTACATATACTGTCCAGCCGATGGAAAGCAATGGATACGCGATGCTTTTGACCAAAACGATCTCTATAAAGGATGACCAATTGGAAATTGCATATGAATTGCATAACAAAGGGGATAAGCCATTCCAAACCGAGGAGTACATCCACAATTTCATTGGAATTGATGGTTTGAATATAGGTGCAGATTTTGAGTTGCGTCTCTCGAATGCGCTCAAAGTAGTAGAACCAGAATCTCAATACACGAACAATTTGCTAGAGGTATCTGGTAATACCCTTACTTGGTCAGAAGAGCCAGACCGGTCATTTTACTGCAAGCTGAGCGGCTGGGGAGGCCCGGAGGCTGAGTTCAATTGGGAGCTGGTTCATAAGCCTAGTGGAACAGGAGTACGCGAGAGCGGAGATTTCCCAGTAGCACGAATGGCTCTATGGGGAGAACGCCATGTGGTGTCACCTGAAGTTTTTGTGAACATTAGTCTTTTACCGCATGAAAGCAAGTCCTGGAGCCGAACGTATCATTTTTTCACATCATGATAAGCAGTAATCCAAGCTTTTATGTGAATAATTATACTTGCTGGTGTGTAAGATTATTGCTATCATAAGCGATATCCATATTGATAGGAGAGAAAGGGTGGGGAGTAGTTTTGAATAAGAGAGCATACAATTTTAATGCCGGACCGGCAGCATTGCCGCTTACGGTACTGGAACGCGCACAAGCGGAGTTTGTTGATTTCCGAGAAAGTGGAATGTCTATCATGGAGATGTCGCACCGTGGAGCAATCTACGAATCCGTGCATAATGAAGCGCAGGAACGTCTGCTTTCGCTCCTCGGCAATCCGAAGGGCTATAAGGTATTGTTCGTACAAGGTGGAGCAAGCACACAGTTTGCTATGATCCCTATGAACTTGATCTCTGAGGGCCAAGTAGGTAGTTATGTAATGACAGGAAGTTGGGCTGATAAGGCTTTTAAAGAAGCTAAATTGGTCGGAGGCGCTCATGTAGCTGCTTCTTCAGAAGATAAGAAATTCGTAGCGATTCCTGAGTTGAGCTCGATCAAGGCTGCGGATAATGCTGCTTACCTTCATGTAACTTCCAATGAGACCATCGAAGGAACGCAATTCGCGGAATTCCCGGATGCTGGCTCGATCCCGCTAATTGCAGATATGTCTAGTGATATTCTATGTCGTCCAATCGATGTGAATCAATTCGGAATGATCTATGCTGGAGCTCAGAAGAACCTTGGTCCTTCTGGTGTGACTGTGGTTATTGCTAAAGAAGAATTGCTTGCAGAATCACCTTCTAACATTCCTACAATTATGCGTTACAGTACTCATTATAAAAATAACTCTCTTTACAACACACCTCCATCTTTCTCGGTATACATGGTTAACGAAGTATTAAAATGGATTGAGGAGCAAGGTGGTTTAGCTGGCATTCAATCCAAGAACCTTGAAAAAGCGGGTCTGTTATACGATCACATCGATGGAAGTGACGGCTTCTATAGTGGCGTTGCTGAGAAGAGCAGTCGCTCCATTATGAACGTTACCTTCCGGATGCAATCGGAAGAACTCGAAAAACGGTTTGTTAAAGCCGCTGAGCTGGAAGGCTTTGTCGGCTTAAAGGGACATCGCAGTGTGGGTGGCTTGCGCGCTTCCATTTACAATGCAGTTCCTTACGAAAGTGTTAAGGCACTTTCCGATTTCATGAACCATTTCCGGCAAACTCAAGGTTAATGAACTCTATCGTAAACCTTCCGCCTATGGGTGGAAGGTTTTCAGTTTGTTTGGAGAAGCTATGGTTATGCACTAGAATAAAACATCTGGCTATCAAGCCTTTAGAGAGGAAGGAACCATATAATGGCACTCCATATCGTATTAGTAGAGCCGGAAATTCCGGCCAATACCGGTAATATTGCACGTACTTGCGCCGCAACTGGCACTCATCTTCACCTGGTTCGCCCACTCGGATTCCGTACAGACGATGCTACATTGAAAAGAGCAGGATTAGATTACTGGCATGCTGTTAACATTGAATACCACGACTCTTTTGCTGAGGTACTCGAGAAGTACAGTGAGGGACGTTTCTTTTACGCAACAACGAAAGCCGAGAAGAGATATAGCGACTTTGATTTTCAAGATGGAGATTTTTTTGTCTTTGGTAAAGAAACGAAGGGTCTCTCTGCAGAAATTCTGGAAGCGGGTAAAGAAACAAAAATGCGCATGCCAATGAGTGATGCTGTAAGATCACTGAATTTATCTAATTCTGCGGCTATTATTGTATATGAAGCCCTTCGACAGTTAGATTTTCCTAATCTTGTTTAGAAAAAAGACATTTTTTTTGTTTTTTTTCAGCAGGATTCGACATTTTAATAACGAAATATAATGAATGAGCCGAAATAAATAGTAGCTACAAATTATTAGTTGAACAGGAGAGGTGTACGTTAGATATGAAACCTGCTGGTGTAGTTCGCAAAGTGGATCAGCTGGGTAGAATTGTTCTGCCTAAGTCCCTGCGTAAAAGGTATCAGATGAATGAAGGCGACCCGGTTGAAATTTTGGTACAGGGTGACCATATCATCTTGGAGCGTTACCGTCCAAAATGTGTTTTCTGTGGATCAATGGAAGGTGTAAGTGAATATAAAGATCGTTATATTTGCGCTGCATGCCTCTCAGAAATGACCCAATTGCCAAGACACGCATAGGAAATACATATTTACACATTTAGAATTCTGACAGCCTATAGTTTTCTAAATAAAGAAACTGTCCCATTCGTAGACTTCTCTACTTATGTGGCAGTTTTCTTGTTTCAGTAAAAAAATGTCTCAGAGCCAAGTGGCTGCTGAGACATTAGTGAAATAGAAGAAACGGGTACCGTCCCTAAAAGGACGGCACCCGTTCTTCTTGCTTATAGACCTTTTGTTTTGTCGTCGTTGTAAGATGAGGTAAGGATGCCGACCATAAATAACACAAATACGAATGTTACGATCCAAAAGGTTAATGAGAACGACATACTGGCACCTCCATTAGCAAATGTATTCGTTATCAAGATTATACCCTGCAAATCAATAAAAATAAACGCAAATGTGATATGTTGCATAGACATTTTACTATAATCATTCAAAAAATAGGAAATTTGTCGGTACAGCTCTAAGATTTCCGTCAGATGGTTTGTTGACTACTCTTCCGTTGAAGATGAGCGAGGACGATCCTCCACCATCCAGATTATAAGCATCCATCACGCCCATATTATATAGCTTGTTCTGAATTTCCTCTAGCTGTGCTCCAGAGCTGCCAAGCTCATTATAGCCATCCGCTACAAAGATAAGAATCTGATCATCCTTATAATTACCGATAACTGTACGCGGCGCCCGATTGGGGGATGTTTTCCACTTTTCGGGAATGGGCACTTTGACGTTGTTCTTAAGTAGAACAGGCACAAAGGTTGCACCGAATACGGGTTCGAGTTGATCTAACTGTGCGCGACTGTAGAATTTTCCACCGATTAACTGTCCGGACTTGTTCAGACCTACGAAGCTGAGATCCTTGAACGTCGGCTCGAAACCATTGAGATACTTTCCATCCACCACAGTTGTGCTTAAGGGATAACGTTTCCCGGATTGATCTGCAAAACCGCCTGCATTAATACCAGCAATGGCTCCATTACGCTGTACGGCATGCATAGTTGTTTCCGCACCGGAGGCTGTCTCCGCCAGGCTCATCTTCATAGCGGTCGGATCCTTCAGTTTGATTTTCAACGCATAAGCTTTGTAGTTTCCTGGATTTAATCGATATAACTCAACTCTAATACGGTCGCTGATAACGATCTCTGAAGGTATTCCAAGCTTAGCTGAAATTCTGCGGTTGTAGATCAGTTCAGGTCGGTTCGCTTGAGTCTGCGCTGTCACAACCAGCTTATTCATTACAGCAGTGGTTCCCTTATATAGCTTGGCGCTAGCGCTGACTGCATCTATGGTGTAGGATGCAGTACCTTCGGCTAGGGTTAGATCCTTTTTTAGGACGGCTGTTTCATTCAGGGGCCCTGAGATAGGTGTGAATTGACCAATATCAAGATCCAGCTCGAGCGGTGGCCGATACCACAACATACATATCAGTAAACCTAAAAAAGGTGCGGTTAGAAGCATAAAGAAACGGTTCACTCTTTTGACTGGCGTCATCATTTGATCAGATCCATTTTTTTCTTTAAAGCTTCTAACTGTTTGTTAACTTCGTTCAATTGCGTATATAGCTTATTACTATTGTCTGTCTTGGCACTAGCATTATCTTTAGTGAAGGTTAATAGTTCGTTAAAACTTTGCACAGTATTCTGCAATTCCTTCACCTCTTCAGTTAGAACGGCAATCTTCGACTCATAGTCGGTCTTCAGAACGGTAAGTTGCTGCTGGCTCTGAGTGCTAAGTTGGCTGAGCACCTGCTGTTTCAGATGGTTCGTATAGCTGTATACAGCATATACACCAATTCCAATCATCACGATCCAGAACAGTAAAAAC
The DNA here is from genome assembly GCF_001012825.1 of Paenibacillus etheri. Classification (GTDB taxonomy): domain Bacteria; phylum Bacillota; class Bacilli; order Paenibacillales; family Paenibacillaceae; genus Paenibacillus_AQ; species Paenibacillus_AQ etheri. The sequence goes on along the minus strand of NZ_LCZJ02000027.1, from coordinate 2,828 downwards.
CATTTTACGGAAGGGCCGTTTCTCACAGCAGTACGGCGCGAGTGTACCGGGGACGTTTCCGCTAGCGGTTGCATTTGATCACCTCGGGTTGGTCTTTTTTTCAAGTCCCCATTCTATCAGACTTTGACTAGTTTCGCAAAAATGAAAGAGAGCGTGAAAACTAGAAAAAGTAATTGCATCCTATTAAACTACTGCGATACAATTTCTATAGATTGGAATTTCTGCTAGACGTACTCAAGGTAACCAGCGAGAGAATAAACGAACAAGTCATCACACTTCCTTGCTTGCGTTTAAACCGGAAACGCTGCGGCGTTTTCCTTTCTGGATGATTATATAAAGCAGGGGGTCTGGGCATTAATGATGAAGGTTTGGCAGGTGGTTATTGTGGGGTGTCATCCTACAAGTATGCTGGGGACAAAATTGATTTTAGAAGAGGGAGGAGAGCTTAAAGTTCTAGGAATGTATTCAACTTGGGACGAAGGCGCTTCCATCGTAAGGGAAAAGAATCCCGAGCTCGTGCTGGCAGATTATCATATGCCTGAAGGTAATATTGAGAGTGTGCTGTTAAATATGAAAAAAAGCTCACCAAACTCGCATTTTGTTGTGATGACTGATGAAGACGGCAGGGATCTGCTTCAGCCACTCATAGAGCTAGGAGCCAGCGGGATATTCTCGAAAGGAGCTTCTCCTCATCAGCTTTTACAGCTGATCCAGGGTTTGCGAGTGGGTTTTCTTTCAATGCCGCTAGAATGGATAGAAAAAGGATCCTGGCCGATTTCGACATCTAAAGGTCTGGATGATGTTCTTCAATTGACGCAGACCGAGATGTTTATTATGGAGCGAATCGTACAGGGAATTACCTATGATAAAATAGCGCTTGAAATTGCAGTAAGCCGTCGCTCGATTGACAATTACTTGCGCAAAATTTATGTGAAGCTTGATGTTTCGACGCGAGCGCAGGCCATTGAGAAATTTGCTCTCTTTTCAAGACAAAACAGGCAAATCTACGCATAACCCAAGCTATACGACATAATGACGGTAAAGGTGGAATATTCTTGAAATAGAAGAAAGCATATCACGTTGAATGGATAATCGTCCTCGGAAGAGGATAACTAATCCATTTCTACATGGTACTAGGGAAGGGGGATTTCGCATGCTATACCAATTTTCTGCTCGCGCACACACACTGCTATCGTCACCGCTTCTAAGTATTCGCACCCAAACACGGAGAAGCTCCATGATATCGCTTGCTGAAGAATTACCAGCGGAAGAACTGTTCCCGTTATCGCTGCTTGCTGAAGCAGCCTCTACGGTGATATCTGCAGATGCAGGGGCACTTCAATATGGTGATCCTGCAGGTTATGGGCCACTTCGGGAGTGGCTTGCCGGGGATTGGCTCAGAGAAAAAGGGGTAACTGTTACTGAGGGTGGAGTTCTGCTAACAACGGGTAGCCAGCAAGCGATCGATTTGTTGTCGCGGGTGTATATTGATCCGGGAGATCGCGTATTAGTAGAAAATCCGACATCTCCAGGATTCCTACAAACGCTTCGGATGCAGGGGGCCATTATTATTCCTGTAGAGGGTGACTTGAACGGCCTTGATCCAGATCATTTGCGGAGGCAAATTGAACTGCATAAGCCTAAGATGCTGTTTGCAACACCAAGCTTCACGAATCCAAGTGGCATCCTATGGAGCTTACAGAGACGGCGTGAGGTGTTGGAGCTTTGTATCGCCTATGACATCCTGATTGTAGAAGATGATTCTTATGGGGATTTACATTTCCAGAAGTATGGTGAGCATTGGGCCACAAGATATCCATCCTTATATGCATTAGAAAATATAAGTGATGGCGGACACGTATTATATATCGGATCGTTCAGCAAGACCGTTGCGCCCGCGTTGCGGACGGGCTGGGCTGCAGGTAGCCGGGAAGTGATCGGGATGATGGCTGCTGCCAAGCAGATGGCAGACTGGCAATCGAGCGCATTAAATCAACGCCTTTTGCATCATTTGTTGGATGTGACCGCTTTTGATCTTCGCGAGCATATTGCGCAGCTGAACCGAGAATATAACACCCGACTGAAGTTGATGGTGGAACTTCTTAAACGTCCAGCTTGGAAAGGAAGCTCCTACGATCTGCCGTCAGGAGGCATGTTTCTATGGGTATCTCCGCCGGAGGGGATGGATGTTATGGCACTGCTGAAATGTGCGCTAGGTAAGGGAGTAGCATTTTTGCCAGGACCTTTATGTAGTGTGGATGGAAGCGGAAATCACATTCGTCTCAACTTCAGCCATCCTGGCCGGGATGAGCTACTGCTTGGTATGAATCTAATGAGCGAGGCGGTTAAGGAGTTCACGGCTCGGAGTTAGGTGTGGGCTGATTAAGGAATCTGATGGATCGGACGTATAAATGTAATGAACAGGTTGATGAGCGGTCAAATGCGTAGGCAGATGTTCGGTCAGATGCGCAGGGTGATGTGTAGGCGGATGAACTGGCAGATCAATGAATGACACACTCAGGAAGTTAATACGATCAGAGTGATGCATTAGCCAAGGAGTAGAGTGCGGGGGAGGTCAGTATAGGGAATTTCTCCCTATAACTGGCTGATTTATATTCTGAAATGGAGATTATAGGGAATCTATCCCTATAAATTCCGGAAAAAGCTCTTTTTAGGGAGTGATCTATGCATTTATAGGGAGGAATGAAGTTAGAATTAAAAGTGGACACCCGTTAAGAGATTAAGATAATGAAGATATCTAAGGAGGTGTTCACATGGGTGAACAGCGGCAACGGTATGACGAAGAATTTAAGAGAAACACTGTTAAA
>NZ_LCZJ02000026.1:36760-534997 GCF_001012825.1 Paenibacillus etheri | reverse complement strand
GCGCTAGGCTATCTTTCGCCGGTACGGTTTGCTGCGCAATTTAATAAGAGAAAGGCAGTTTAATGGTGTCTACTTTCTTGACAGAGGTCCAGAATTCCTTATATCTCGGTTTTTAGCGCTTATATTGAGGGATTATAGGGATGATTTCCCTATAATTTAATGTATCACCTTGAGATTGATGCTTCATAGGTTAGATGTGTTTCTATGGCTTGACGGATTTCGGATGTTTTTAAGTATTGAGTGGATGAAAAATGTAATATTTACGGTTGCAAGAATTAGGAAATAAGTAGTGGATAGAAAAAGGACTCGAAATTGAGCTCGGAGAGTAGTTTTGCTAAATTAAGGTATAGCTACGAGTAAGATATGAATACGATAAGAATGAGATATTGACTCGATATGCATGAAATATAAATGCATAAGATTGAAACGTAAAAAGCATCCCGCAGTTGGGATGCTTTTTACGTTATTTAGATATGTTATGTGTACATTAGAATAATAAGTTTAAAGACTGAGTAAATGATTAGAACCGGGGTAAAAGATTAGAATCCGACTAAAAGATTATAGTCGAAAGAAGTGCTGGCCAGGATAGGCAAGCTAATTACTGAGATGATTGTGCTCACGGGGTACGCCGCCGGTTATAGCGGCGTATTCCACCAGCGCGGCCTGACCGGCTGGGGTCAGGGTATAGCGCCCACGGCTGACACGGTGGAACCAGCCGTAGTAGTTGTGCTGCAGCATAGCGGCGGCGTTCGGTACGCCGCTACGCTTCCGCAGCTCGGCCGGAGTGATCCCGGCCGAGCGTGCGCTTGAGGCAGCGCTAGGGGCACCGCTTCGCGTGCCAGCCGCCGCTGCCTCCCGTGCTGCCGTGTCCCCGGCAGCACGCCCCTCCGGCGCTGAGCTCAGCGCCGGAGCCTGTGCAGCGGTGCTCGCCGCAGCACGTTTGCCCGCTGCGAGCGAAGCCTTCGCAGCGGCCTTCTCTGCAGCGACGGCGGCCTCCGCCTCCGCTGCCTGCAGAGAAAGCGCGACACGCAGCGCTTTCTCGCGGTAGGCAGTCACGAGCTTGACGCGCGTGCTGCCGCCGGTGTTGTAGTCTCCGCTGCGCTCGCGGAACTCATAGAGCAGGCGCTCGCGCCGCCGCTTGTTGCTGCGCTGCGCAGGCGGCGTCTCGTCTGGCTCGACGAGCACCTCAACCAGCGGGGCCTTGGTCTTATAAAAAACAACGGTGATCAGCCCGAGACCAAGACGGCGGCACAGCCCGCTAAGCTCGCCCCAGCGCTGGTTTACCGCACCTTTCTTATCACGGACACGTTCTACTGCGAGATAGACCGTAGGACTGAGTTTTAGCCGTTCCACGCCTTGCAGCAGCAAGGCGAGGTTGAACGATTTTTTCATTTCTACGATTAGAGGGTGCTCTAAATCTTCACGAATACCCACCAAATCGCAAGTCCGAACCTCACCCTTGATGCTGTATCCTTGCTTTTCAAAAAAAACCTTCAAAGGAGCATAAAGCTCCGTTTCATGTCGTACCGCCATAGTGTCACTCCCGTAGCTCTTTTTTTCGGGTTCCCATTAAGGTTTTACTGCGATTTTATGATTCTCTATTATAGCACAGCAAAAAAGAGGTCAACTATTCCGCGCTTGCCGCATAGGTATGTAATACACTTTTTAACGCTATAGGAGAGCAAGTAGGAGCGCAAGAGGAGGCAGCGAGCAATGGATATTTTTGAGCGAATAGCTTCGTATCGGGCTGAGAACGACCGTTTGGCGTGGAGCGGGACCTTCAAGCAGTATATAGAACTTTTGAAAAAAGACCCCTCTCCCGCAAAAACCGCTCACTCCCGCGTTTATGACATGATTAAGTCGCATGGCGTAGAGGACATAAACGGACGCAAACGTTATAAGTTTTTTGAACAGGAGATTTTTGGACTTGATCGTGCAGTCGAAAAGTTAGTGGAGGAATATTTCCATTCTGCAGCACGCCGGCTAGATGTTCGTAAACGGATCCTGTTATTGATGGGACCTGTCAGTGGGGGGAAATCGACCCTAGTCACGCTGTTAAAAAGAGGTTTGGAACAATACTCGCGGACGGATGCGGGTGCGGTATATGCGGTTGAGGGCTGCCCGATGCATGAAGATCCATTACATTTGATCCCCCTGGAGCTTCGTCCAGAGATTGAAAAAGAACTCGGTGTGCGTATTGAGGGCAACTTGTGCCCGTCCTGCCAGATGCGGCTTAGAAATGAATATGCGGGGGATATTGAGCAGGTCAAGGTGGCTCGTGTCATTTTGTCAGAAGAAGAGCGGGTAGGGATTGGTACCTTTAGTCCATCCGATCCGAAGTCGCAAGATATCGCCGATTTGACAGGAAGTATCGACTTTTCGACCATTACTGAATTTGGTTCGGAATCCGATCCACGCGCTTACCGTTTTGACGGAGAGCTCAATAAAGCTAACCGTGGACTGATGGAGTTTCAGGAAATGCTTAAATGCGACGAAAAGTTTCTGTGGAACCTGCTGTCACTGACACAAGAAGGCAATTTCAAGGCTGGCCGGTTCGCGCTGATAAGTGCGGATGAAATGATCATAGCTCACACCAATGAAACCGAGTATAAGTCATTTATTTCTAATAAAAAGAATGAAGCGCTCCAGTCCCGTATGATTGTCATGCCTGTTCCGTATAACCTTAGAGTATCGGAAGAGGAAAAGATCTACGCGAAGCTGATCGCCCAGAGTGATATGAAACATGTGCATATTGCGCCGCATGCGTTACGTGCTGCTGCAATTTTCTCAATTCTAACCCGTCTGAAAGAAAGCAAAAAGCAAGGCATGGATCTGATCAAAAAGCTCCGCATGTATGATGGTGAAGAGGTCGAGGGCTACAAAGAGGCAGACCTGAAGGAAATGCAAACGGAGTATTTGGATGAAGGCATGTCCGGAATTGATCCGCGGTATGTTATCAACCGGATTTCCAGCGCCTTGATCAAAGGTGATCTGCAGTGTATGAACGCACTGGATGTTCTGCGGGCAATTAAAGACGGTTTGGATCAGCATCCATCGATTACAAAAGAGGAACGGGAGCGTTATTTGAACTTCATCTCCATTGCCCGCAAGGAATATGACATTTTAGCTAAAAGCGAAGTGCAAAAAGCCTTCGTCTACTCCTTCGAGGAATCAGCCAAGACATTATTTGAGAATTATCTCGATAATATCGAAGCGTTCTGCAATTGGTCCAAAATCCACGATCCGCTTACGGATGAGGAAATGGAGCCAGATGAGCGGTTAATGCGTTCGATTGAAGAGCAAATCGGTATCTCTGAGAATGCGAAAAAAGCGTTCCGTGAAGAGATTCTGATCCGGATTTCCGCGTATTCACGCAAAGGGAAAAAATTCGAATACAACAACCATGACCGCCTGCGGGAAGCGATTGAGAAGAAGCTCTTCACAGATCTCAAAGATATCGTCAAAATCACCACCTCGTCCAAAACACCAGATGAGAGTCAGCTCAAACGGATTAACGAGGTATGCGCCAGACTGATTGATGGGCACCACTACTGCCCAATTTGCGCCAACGAGCTATTGAAGTATGTGGGAAGTTTGCTCAATCGATAAAAGAATACAAGTACATTTACGGACCACCATTTGGTGGTCTTTTTTATTCGGTTATTCTATGGTCTGGTTTGGTTTGGACAAGAATCAGGTGGTGATCTCCGCCAGGTATTTCTTGTGAGAGTGGACAGCTAACCAAAGAGAAAATTAGATCATACAGCAAAATACAGCTCAGCAAAACTGGAACAATCCTCCTCGCTCGCAGTTGATATAATGAAATCACCGTACGGGGGAAGGCTGGTGCTGCACTTGAATTATAGTAAGGATATAGAGAAATGTGTTGAATATATTGAAGCTCATATCAAAGAAAATATAACAGTGGAAGAAATAGCCGCTGAGGTCGGATATTCGGTGTATCATTTTTGCCGAGTGTTCAGCTTATGCAAGGAAATGTCCGTGATGGAATATGTGCGGAGCCGGAAACTGTCTTTAGCGTCGATTGAATTATTTGCCGGCAAAAGAATTATTGATATTGCGCTGGACTATGGTTTTGAGACACAAAGCGGGTTCACTAAGGCCTTTCGTAAGGCTTTTGGCTATAGTCCGACACAATATGCGGCGCGGATGGATGGATTTATTAAAGGAAAAACACTATTTGAAATCGGAGGTTTTATAATGAACCCTGTTATTGTTAGCAAGCCTGCATTTAAGGTCGCTGGGTATGGAATCCAAACTAATGTTGCTGGAAGTATGTATACCAAGGATATTGCTTCTTTTTGGAGCCATTATGAGGGTGAGAATCTGGAGTCCAAAATGTATAAAATACTAAACCCGCCTAAACATGGAGAAGTCGGTTTGTGTATTCCCTCCTCAGATAATGGCAATGCGACTTATCTACTAGGTGTTATTGTGGAGGACTACTCCAAGGTGGAAGATGATATGTTGACGATGGATGTGCCAGAAGCCGAGTATGCCGTGTTCACAACGCCGCCAGTAGATACTTCAACGGATATCGAGCAAGTAGAATTTGCGCAAGTCATAAAAAGTACCTGGAAGTACATCTTCGAAGAATGGTTTAAGGACAGTGGCTACGTCTATGATGACAGTAAGCTGGATTTCGAATTCTATGACGAACGCTGCCATTCGCGGCCAGATACGGTGATGGAGATTTATGTTCCTGTGAAAAAATCGACCTAATCATCTGTAAGGGCAAATGCTGCTCGGTGATGATCGTAACTTCGGGGAATGTTTGGACTTTCGGTCGCTGTTGTCTCTGGATTTATTGATTATTCCTTAGCGGATTAAATCCAAAAACAAAGGCGAACGCTACGCTCCTACAGTTCCAAACTTCCCTTACGTTACTTTTACCTCAGCAGCATTTGCAAAGTTCAATTATTCAGTCGATACGGGGTGTCGACGTAAGAAGGTCCGCAGCGGGTTATACGCTGCGGGCTTTCTCATATATTGTAGCTGAAAATGGATTGATTAAGAGAGGATTGACGGTTATCTCCTCCCGTAGTTTAATAGAGTCAAATAGACGTGTAACTTGATAATCTCGGGGAGTGGAGCAGATGATTAGAGAAGCGCTTGCATTTCCATGCATTACATACCTCAATTAGGGCTCGCGGGAGATACTGCAATCATAAGTTATCTTGTGGTAAGTAATGCCATTAGGAGCAAGGGAATTGGACGGATGCTTGAAGAATATTGCACTAATTTAGCTAGAAAAAGAAACTGTGACCGAATTCAAGTACATTGTCACTCCAGAAGAACTGATGCGCATAGATTTTATGCTCGACAAGGATTTACTGAGGCTCCGAAATATTTTTCAAAGATGTTAAATGAATCTGAATAATCAACAGACCAAATAAAGAAGCGGCAGACCAGAACGTTTACACGCGTTCTGGTCTGCCGCTTTGTATTTCAAGGAATAGAGCCGTATTCTATTCTTCCTCCTTTAAATAAACTTCCGCTGCACCTTCTTGCCATCGTATGAGAACCGCGCCTTTTTGTCTTCCACAACCGTCTGTAGATGAACCGTCCGCCCCCATAAAGAGTAGATGTGAGGGAGCGTGCGCTCCAGGTACTTCAGATCCAGCTCAATACTTTCGTAGCGGTGGGTTATAAATAACTCGCCATTCTTCTCGAAGTCGGCATCCTCGATGACCAAGTAAGGTGACCCACCATTGACTCGAGCGAGTACTAGTTGATCACGTACGTTTTCCCATGCTTTGTCGGTGATTTTCCATTCCGGCCCTTTTTTCTCGAAAACATAGAGATCTAAGTCGTTCACCAGTTCTTTGGACAGATAGCTGCGAATAAAAGAGGTATCGGATTCCAGCTCGCGAACTTCAAATATTTTGTCGCGGTCCCAGCGGCGTTCGATGTCTTCAAAGATTTTCAACCCCAGGTAGTATGGATTCAGGCTTTGCCGTGAGGGCTGCACGACGGAGGAATTCAGTTTAGCGTATTCTACGGTTTCCTCAACCGTTAGATCCAGTTCACGGACGATGCGCTGATGCCAGTACGAAGCCCAGCCTTCGTTCATGATCTTCGTCTCCATCTGCGGCCAGAAGTAGAGCATTTCGTCATGCAGCATCGTCATAATGTCACGTTGCCAGTCCTCTAGGACGGTGGAATATTGCTGGATGAACCAGACAATATCTTTTTCAGGCTCAGGTGGGAAAGCACGATTTCCAGATGATGCTTCCTGCGGGCCAGAATTGCTTTTGTCTAGGTTCCATAATTCGTCGTAAGGATTGGATGATTTGGAGCCGCCTGGAGGGGCATCCTTGAGTTCCTTCATTTTAGCTTCCAGTAGATGGGTTTTACCTAGTTTGCGCGGCTGGATCAAGCTGGGATCTATATGCTCTTGAATGGCCAGCACGGAATCAATGAAGCTCTCCACAGCATCGGTACCATAGGTTACTGAATAGCCGGCGATCCGATCCGCCGTAGCTGACATACTCTCGACCATATCTCGGTTGGACATGGAGAAGCGCATGTTATTTTTGAAAAAATCACAGTGCGCTAGCACGTGCGCTACGATCAGCTTGTTCTGAATCAGCGAGTTCCCGTCGAGCAGGAAGGCATAACAAGGGTTGGAGTTAATGACGAGCTCGTATATTTTACTCAGCCCGAAATCGTATTGGGATTTCATTTTGTGAAAAGTTTTTCCGAAGCTCCAGTGACCAAATCTTGTAGGCATTCCATATGCGCCGAATGTATAAATAATATCTGCGGGGCATATTTCATAACGCATGGGATAAAAATCTAAGCCGAAGCCAGTGGCTATCTCCGTAATCTCGGCAATCGCCCGCTCCAGCGCATTAATTTCTCCGCTTGGCATGATTCTGTTGCTCCTTCCTATATTTCTGTAGATCCAACCAGAATAAACCCTCACAAAATGGGGTCTGGCTACCTGTAAATGGGTCGATCAATGTAGTTCATATTATGTATATGGGTAGGAGGGGGGGAGTATGACGGTGCGAAGTATTTGGATAAAGCAGGGGATTTCTGAATTGAAATACTTAGATTACGGATTAACTATGTTGGAAGTGAAAAAGTAGGTCAGATATGCTTTAGTAAGAATTAAAGAGCCGAAGATTCGTAAGTGGCTTGTTGAGATAGATGATTTATAGGACAAAAAATAGCCTAACCCATGCGCGATTACGTGTGGGTTAGGCTATTCTTCATCTGGATCGATTCCCCAAAATACATAATGAGACATTCCAGTGTTAGCAAAGTAACAAGCATCGACATACACTTCACGAAGACTCTCATCAATCCTGTATATAATTATCACATTGCCGATTAGCACCCAGTAGTATCCGTTAAATTCAAAACCAGGGAAGTCAGAAACTCCATCAGCTTTATATTTGGGTTCATCAGCCAATACAGATTTAGAACGTTTGAAGACGTACATGGGGTCTACTTTATATTCCTTCATTCGGGCAAGAGCTACCCGAGCGTAAGTGGTCCAGAGAACCTTATAACGGTCAGATTTCATTCTGAACCTCTTTCAGTAATTGTGCAAATTCCTCTTCGTTGTCACTGTATGTGGAAATTCCATCCTTACGATCCTTCTGAGCTTGATGAAGTTGAGACAGAACAACTTCATCTTTAAAAATGACTGAAGTCATTCGCTTCTTCTGTTCATCTGTAAATGTAGGCCGTTCATCTTTCCTTTGCAGCGTAACGTTGAATCCAAAGTTCTCTTCGATTAGCTGGACCAAATCTTTAAGGTCTACGTAAGATTTGCCCTGAAAGCTCTGTTCCAATTGTTCTTTTGAAATGGACATTCAGTTCACCGCCTTTTTGTCATTATATCATAATCTAAGGGATTTTCTTATGTTATGATTACACGTATTCACACTTGATCAACGAATTTCTTTTATATCTAGGGGTGCTAATCAGAATGAGCCAACACTGTACCGACTTACATAGGATCGCGAATGGATTGACCAGGCATCGTTCCCTTTTGAAGATAACTTAATCCCCAGAAATGGAGTCTATATTTTGTTTGAAACAGATAAATACGGGCATGGTGTTGATCGAATTGTTCGAGTAGGCATACATACGGGTCCCAACGAAAGCATTTGAAGACTTAAAAGTGGAGTATGGAGATTGGTGAGAGTTGCAAATCCTTTGTATGCTTCGAAACTGGGATATTTAGTGAAGCGATCTCGTGTAGTACCACGTCGTTCCTTTAAAGAGATCTGCTTGATCATCGATTACACCTTCTTTCGTATTTTATTGGGGGTATAACCTATTCGGCATCGTTTTGCTATTTCATTGTTTTGAGTTGAACGCCTAAGTCTTTCCGAAACGGCGTTCTTTCGTTTGTCCAGAATATTAGTTGCGTATTTTAGACGATGTTTGCGAATTATAGGATTCAGCTGCGAGTAGGGTTCTTGTTACAATAACATTGTAAATACGAAACAAAACAACTCAGTTCGAGGGGGAAATAGCAATGAAGAAGTTTTCAATGCTGATCATCGCAGGTATGTTAGTTATGACAGCGCTTACGGGTTGTGGTGGTAGTGAGAAGGAGTCTGCTTCATCCAATAAGCTTGTTGTCTATAGTCCGAACAGTGAAGAAATTATTAAGACGATTATTCCGATGTTCGAGAAACAAACAGGGATTAAGGTTGAACTAGTAACGGCTGGAACAGGCGAAATTGTTAAGCGCTTACAGTCCGAAAAGCAAAATCCATACGCTGACGTCATGTTCGGCGGATCCATGGCAGGATATCTTGAGAACGCTGACTTATATGAGCCGTACGTTTCGCAGAACGATGAATTCCTACTTGAAGGCCATCGCAATAAATCAGGCTTTGCTACTCCTTTTGTTTCAGATGGAAGCGTTCTCTTAGTGAATAAGAACCTGATCGGCAACATCAAGATTGACAGTTACGCTGACTTGTTGAACCCGGAGCTTAAAGGGAAAATTGCTTCGGCCGATCCGGCAAGCTCAAGCTCCGCATTTGCACAGCTCACGAATATGCTGAAAGCGATGGGCGGCGACTATGAGAACGAGAAAGGCTGGAGCTATGTCAGCGAATTAATCAAGAACCTGGATGGTAAAATCGCGAGCGGTTCAGGAGCTGTTCATAAAAGTGTAGCTGACGGGGAGTTTGTGGTTGGCTTAACGTATGAAGATCCATCGAACACCTATGTAAGAAACGGCGCTCCTGTTGAAGTGGTCTATCCGAAAGAAGGCGCTGTATTCCTAGATGCGGCATCCGGTATTATCAAAAGCGCGCCGCATATGGACAATGCGAAGAAATTTATCGACTTCATTCTATCCAAAGAAGCGCAAGATGCATTTGGCACGCAATTAACGAATCGTCCACTGCGTAAAGATACGAAGCTTGGCGACTATATGACGCCTTACGACAAGATCAACATGATCAACGAAGACACGGATTATGTCAGTAAAAATAAATCCAAAATCATTGAGCACTACACGGACGTATTCACAAGCACAAAATAAACGAAAGAATTAGGTGACAACCATGACAGTAACGATTAACATCAAAGACTTAGTCAAGAAGTATGCAGATGCGACGGTCATTCCTGCGTTGTCCCTGGAGATTAAGAAGGGTGAGTTCTTCACCCTTCTCGGTCCTTCAGGATGCGGGAAAACCACACTATTACGGATGATTGCTGGCTTTAACAGCATTGAAGGCGGGACGATCAGCTTCAATGAACGGGTCATCAATCAGGTCGAACCAGGCAAACGGAATATCGGGATGGTATTTCAGAACTATGCGATTTTCCCTCATTTGACGGTCAAAGGCAACATTGCGTTTGGTCTTGAAAACCGGAAGATTCCTAAAGAACAAATTGCCGCTAAGGTCGATGATATTCTGAAGGTTGTACAAATCGAGCAATATAAAGACCGGATGCCGAAGAATCTATCTGGAGGACAGCAGCAGCGTGTCGCACTTGCTAGAGCGATCGTCATTCGTCCCGATGTGCTGCTCATGGATGAGCCGCTATCCAACCTCGATGCGAAATTACGGATCGACATGCGAAATGCAATCAAGGATCTTCAGAGGGAAGTTGGGATCACAACCGTATACGTCACGCATGACCAAGAAGAAGCGATGGCTGTATCGGATCGAATCGCGGTCATGAAATCGGGGATCATTCAGCACCTGGGCACACCGCAAGAGATTTATCAACGTCCTGCCAATGTATTCGTGGCTACCTTTATCGGTCGAACGAACATTATCGAAGGCACCCTAACGCAAGTGGAAGGCCGTTATTCCTTACAGATCGGTTCTGATTATGCTGAGCCAGTGTCTAACATTCGCGTTCCTAAACCACAAGCTTCGCTGAAAGTACAAATTTCGGTTCGCCCGGAGGAGTTCATCATGACGGAGGACCAGAGCGGGATCCGAGCTACCATTGTACACAGCGTATTCTTGGGACAAAATACACATTATTTCGTAGATCTCGAATCGGGTCAGCGGATCGAAATCACGCAGGAATCGAAAACGAGTCAAATCCTTTCCCCCGGTGAAGTGATTTATCTGAAAGTCAAAACAGACAAGATTAATGTATACGATGCTGCGGGTGAATTGAACTACACAGGGAGCGGTCAGCTATGAATGATACGCGCAAACGGTTTGACATCTGGACGAACATTTCGTTACTAATCTTTGTCTTCTATATTCTCTTTCTAGCATTTCCGTTATTCACCATGCTGATTAAGAGTTTTTACAACGGCACGACAGGAGATTTTTCACTCGCGTATTTTACGAAATTTTTTAGCAAGCCCTATTATTTAACGGCATTATTCAACAGTATTAAAGTGACTGTCTGTGTTACCGCGCTCTCTGCGCTGATCGCAACGCCGCTGGCCTACTTGATGTCAACGGTTAAGATTAAAGGGAATTCTACCATACGAATTATGATTCTGATTTCGTCGATGTCAGCACCATTCATAGGCGCTTACTCCTGGATCTTGCTATTAGGCCGAAACGGCGTAATTACTCAATTCATCAAAAATGTATTTGGGTTCACGATGCCTGATATATATGGTTTTACAGGGATTCTCGTTGTACTATCGCTACAAATGGTTCCGCTTATCTTTATGTATGTATCCGGAGCACTCAAGAATGTGGATCAATCACTGATGGAAGCAGCAGAGAGTATGGGCTACAAAGGATTTAACAAAATGCGCAAGGTACTGTTACCATTGATTACACCAACCTTGCTCGCGGGCGGATTGCTCGTATTCATGCGCGCACTTGCTGACTTTGGTACACCGATGCTGATCGGTGAAGGGTTTAAAACCGTTCCCGTTCTTATCTTCAATGAATTTATTAGTGAGGTCGGCGGCGATGATGGGTTTGCTGCTGCGATTAGCGTCATTGTCGTGCTCTTTGCTACCGTGATCTTCTTGCTGCAGAAATATGTATCCAATCGTAAATCTTTTACAATGAGCGCTTTGCATCCGATTGAAGCGAAGAAGAAGTCGGGTATCGGTAATATTGTGGCTCACGTTGTGATCTATGCCTATACGCTAATCGCGCTCTTGCCGCAGCTGTACGTTATTTATACGTCTTTTCTCAAAACAAACGGTCGAATCTTTGTCGATGGGTACTCGTTGCAGAGTTACATTGATGCATTCAGCAATATTGGCGGTGTCATCGCGAATACGTTCTTCCTCGCGATCGTCTCTCTTGTCGTCATTATTCTGCTCGCGATTCTGATCGCTTATGTGACGGTGCGTCGTAGAAATGCATTGACGAATACGCTTGATATTTTCACCATGTTCCCTTACATCGTGCCTGGATCCATCTTAGGTATTGCACTGCTCATTACCTTCAATGACAAGCCGCTCGCATTAAGCGGAACTGCACTTATTATGATCATCTCCTTCGTGATTCGTCGTTTGCCTTATACGATTCGATCGAGTGCAGCGATATTGCACCAGATCAACGGGGGCATTGAAGAAGCGGCGATCAGTTTGGGAGCTTCCCAGATGCGAACATTCTTCAAGATTACACTTCCGATGATGGTGGCGGGTGTCGTCTCAGGCGCGATTCTGAGCTGGGTTACCATCATTACGGAATTAAGTACCTCGATCATCTTATATACGGGGAAAACGAAGACGGTTACGGTTGCGATTTATACCGAAGTTATTCGAGGCAACTATGGTGTCGCTGCTGCGTTGTCTACCATACTAACTTTGATTACCGTCATCTCACTGCTGGTCTTCCTCAAGCTGTCTGGGCAGAAGGAAGTATCGCTATAAAGCTCGTTCATATCATGCAAGTCGGCACCTGGCATAAGGGTCGGCTTGTTTTGACATTTAGAGTTTATTACCATGGACGAATGCCTCTCTTTTTCCTTACACTGAATAGGAGAGGCGTAAGGCACATAGTCGGATTTCATAGTCGGAGGACAGCATGAAACGTAGGAAACATCGCAATTTTAAAGAATCGACCCGTCGCTTGTTTCGTTTATATACGATAATTCCGTTTGCGTTATTAATGGTTTTGTTCGTTATATTTACGATTGTCAACGGCAGAATCAACATCATGCAGAAAACGAATCAAGCTGCACAATCCATCAGTCATTCCATCACTGAAGTCTATCAACAATACCATGATGAGATTCAGCGGATGGCGGATTCTCCTGCCGTTGTGAACTATGTGAGTACACATTTGGGAAGCGAGAAGGTATACTCTGAATTCTATGATTTCAACAACCAACAGAATGTGAAGGGAATATTTCATATCCTGAACAAAGACGGGATTTTCCTCGCCACCTCTGCACCAACGAATTTATTGGATTCCGACTTTTCTTTCCGAAACTTCATTCACCGGGTGGAGTTGTATCCGAATGAGACGATAGCTGAAATGAACAGCTTCCGGTACTCGCATGATCGGACTACAAGCTATTCGTTTGGCCGAGCGATCGTGAAAGATGGTCAGACGATTGGCTACATTATCTATCAGCTGTATGAAGTCGATTTTCAGAAGCTGATCTTTACGCAAAATAATGAAATCGCGTTGATAACCGATGAGTATAAGACGATCATTGCGACCACTAGTAACATTACCAAAGGGGTTCTAAACAAGTTCCAACCTACACTGGATAATCAGGGACATGCCCAGATTAATAACGGAAGCTACTATATGTATTCCAAACCCATCCAAGGTACGCCGCTGCAAGTGTTTACGTTGAATTCCAATAACTCAGAACAATACACGTACTATACCGTGGCTATCTTTATCGTAGCGACTTGTGTGCTGCTGTGGATTATGCTGCAGTTCTTATCGAATAAAATGTCATCCCGCAATTCAGAGTCGATTGACAAATTCGTTGCTGCGCTGGATGTACTAAGAGATGGGAAGTTAGATGGTTATGTCGATATTCAGACGGGGGATGAATTCGAAACGCTGGGTCATGAGTATAATGCGATGCTGGACCGGCTGCAGGACTTGTTGGAGAAAAATAAAGAGCTGTCGGAACTCAGTACGATGATCGAAGTCAAACAATTGCAGGCACAATTCCACCCTCATTTCATTTTTAACGTGCTCGAAACCTTACGGTATGCGATCAAGATCGATGCAAATCAAGCACAAGAGATTGTAATCCTATTATCTCGCTTGTTGCGCTATAGTATCGGACATGATCGCAGCGTCAAGCTGAAGGATGATATGAATTATGTGCGCGATTATTTGAAGCTCCAGCAAATTCGATTCAATGAGCGACTTGAGTATCGCATTTCCGTCACGGAGGAGACACAAGATATATTCATTCCTAAGCTTTTACTGCAGCCCTTTATCGAAAACGCTATCAAGTATGGGTATCAGAATCAGAGCAATGTCCTGATTGAGATTCGTGTTTATACGTCGGATGAACAGCTGATTCTTGAAGTTCAAGATAATGGTCAAGGGATGGATGAGAAGACCCTGCAGGAAGTCAATCAGCTATTGCAAAGCCAGAATAACATGACGCAGCATATCGGACTGTACAACGTTCATCGTCGTCTAGTGCTTCTGTATGGTGAAGCATCTGGGATTCGAATGAATAGCATCCAAGGAAAAGGTACCTGTGTGACCGTTACAATTCCTTTCGAAAGGAGTGGATCAGATGTTTAAAGTGCTGCTTGTTGAAGACGAAGATATGATAAGGCGGGGCATTCGATTTAGTATCGATTGGTTGAAATATGATTGTATTGTGATCGAGGAGGGGCTGAACGGACAAGATGGGCTGCAGAAAATCTGCGAATACAAGCCAGATATCGTGATTACGGACATTAACATGCCCATTATGGACGGTATATCCATGATTCGTGAGGGGCTCGAGCAGTATACCTTCAGTAGTATCATCATCTCGGGCTATAATGAATTTCAATTGGCGAAACAGGCGATTCAGTTAGGCGTAACTGAATTTCTCGTGAAGCCGTTAGAGGACGATCAACTCATCGCAGCATTGGAATCGGCGAAGGCCAAAGTGGACCTTCTCCGCAAATACGAGATTATTTCCAATCATCCGCAAGAGAAAGAGGAGATCATTAACAGTCGGTTTCTGGAGAAAGAGACGAAGACATCGAAGTACGTATCCAAAATGATCGCCTATGTGCAGGAGAATTATCCTAAAAAAATCAGCATTCATGATCTCGTGGAAGAGCTTGATTTAAGCGCTTATTATTTGAATCAGAAATTCAAGGCGGATACCAGCTACACCTTCAATGAGTTCCTGAATCGCTACCGTATTCAGAAGTCCATTGATTTGTTAAAAGCCGGAGATGGAAAAGTTTATACCATTGCTCAGGATATTGGTTTTAGTGATTATAAATATTTTATCAGCATCTTCAAAAAATACGCACATGGGACACCCAGCAAATACCTAGAATATTTCGGGGAGAAGGACATGTAATGCGATGAAGCGTTGGAGACAATGAGACTATGTGTTCAATTGTAACTCTTTATTGCCGAATATATAATTGTTTATTTGGGATAGCAAGCATTGGAAGTGTAGCCACACTTCCGAGATTTTCAGGGATCCCCCCTTACCTCAAAAGTTGTTTTTATGGTAATTCGTAAGTATCTTTGATATTGAACGAGTGAAAATTAGCAACGCTCCGTTTGAGCATGGTACAATTAGTAAAAGTTCTTACGCATATCAGAAGGAGGTCAAACATGGTGTCAAATCCAGATGAGAAGAAAATCCATACCTATCAAGATTGGCTGACATGGGAGGGATCTTGGGAGTTAATTAACGGCAAAGCGTATAATATGTCTCCAGCTCCGACCTCATTGCATCAATTTATTGTAGGAGAACTTCATTTCGCTCTACGGACATTCTTTCAGAATCGGAGTTGCTACGTGTTTGTGGCTCCGTTTGATGTGTTTTTCAGTGAAAGTGACGATTATCAATCACCCGATCAAGTCACCCAACCGGATCTATCAGTTGTTTGTTCGAAGGACCAAATATCCAAGAACGGCTGTAACGGTGCTCCGACCCTAATTATTGAAGTGCTGTCACCTTCCACGGCATTGAAGGACTTTAATGAGAAATTCAACTTATATCAGATGCATGGAGTTCAGGAATACTGGATTGTTGATCCTGGGAATCGAACGGTTCATGTGTATACTTTGGATGATGGCAGTTATCAGGTGCGTCATTTATATACGGAGCTGGAAACGATTCTATCCATCGTCTTTAAAGATTTACAAATTCCAATGAACACGTTATTTACTCTATAACAACAAACACTATCAACCGGCGAGATACATTCTCGACCGGTTATTTTTGTTCTCCGAAATTAAGCACTTAAGCGCAAAATT
The DNA here is from genome assembly GCF_001012825.1 of Paenibacillus etheri. Classification (GTDB taxonomy): domain Bacteria; phylum Bacillota; class Bacilli; order Paenibacillales; family Paenibacillaceae; genus Paenibacillus_AQ; species Paenibacillus_AQ etheri. The sequence continues at coordinate 519,134 of NZ_LCZJ02000026.1, read as the reverse complement.
CCCTCTGCATTGAAAACGATGAAGAGATTTTCTGGAATTTCCATTGACGCATATTTAGTTTTCAAGGTATATTAATCAATGTTTTAAACGTTGTTTAATTGTATGTCAAGTTAAGGAGAGTTCTATGACGAAGGAGAAGATTTTGGACGCAACGCTGCATTTAATTAAATCCGAAGGGATTGATAGTGTCACTATCCGTAAGATTGCTAGTGAGGCTGGTACCAATGTAGCGCTAATTAATTATTATTTCGGGTCGAAAGAAAAGCTTATGCATGAAGCAATGAAGATGATCCTGGAAACATTCCGCTCGGCGTTTGAAATATTTGATGTTGTGGGATATCCGCCAATCGTGCGACTGAAACAATTTATTTTGACGTACGCCTCATTTCTTAAAGACTATCCTGATTTGCTCAAGCGAATTCTTGGCCATGATCCACTGTTTGAATCAGTAGCCGAATATGTACATTTTATGAAACAACAAGGGTTCGAAAAATTAAGTGAAGTCATGACAGAAGTGACAGGTGTAACAGATCGAAAGACCGTATTGTTGATGACACAGCATATGTTTGCTGCCATTATGTCACCGTTCACGAAAGTTAATCCTGTTACTAAATGTCAGCCGAACAACTGCATGCAATCGTCTCTACTCGATATTCCTATATCGATTGAGGAAAGTATCGATTTGTTCTTCGAGCAATATTTTCATAAATATTTAGTCAAAATTTAGAAAGATGAGGTATCACAATGACTTCAAATGCTGCAACAAAACCCCTTACGCAGGAAGGCGACACGTTCTCGCTAAAAGCTATTCTGCCGCCTTTGCTTGCAATTATCGTCGGTATGATTATGGTTATTCTGGACAGTACAGTTGTTAACAATGCAGTTCCTAAATTAGTGGAATATTTCAATACTGATCTAAAGACGATTCAATGGGCGATAACGGGTTACACATTGGCACTATCCGCAGTAATCCCACTTGCCGGTTGGATGACCGATAAATTTGGATCAAAGCGTATTTTCCTTGTAACGATTGTGCTATTTACATTAGGATCTGTTCTATGCGGCTTAGCACAATCACCTGAACAACTGATTATTTTCCGTATTATTCAAGGTCTAGGCGGTGGTATGGTTGCACCGATCGGGATGGCAATGGTATTCAAATTAGCTCCACCTGAACGTCGAGGCTCTATTATGGGTGTTCTTGGAATTCCAATGCTGATGGCGCCAGCTTTTGGTCCTGTAATATCCGGTTATCTTGTTGATTATGTAAGTTGGCACTGGATCTTCATTATCAATTTGCCAATTGGTATTGTAGCCTTCATTTTAGGTAAGAAATACTTACCAAAGACTGAACCCCAGAAGTCAACTCATCTTGATATTCTCGGGATGTGTCTTGCACCGGTCGCGTTCGCTATGCTTGCTTATGGTGTGAGCGAAGGGGGAACAGATTGGTCTTCAACAGGTGCTATTACAGGCTTAACAATCGGTGGTATCGCATTAATATTGTTCATTGTGGTGGAGCTTAGACAGAAGTATCCTTTGCTTGAACTGAAGGTGTTTAAATCATCTGATTTCACTCGCGGTATTATTCTTACTTGGATCGTACAGATGGCATTATTCGGAGCTACGCTGATGATTCCTTTGTATTTACAGAATATTAAAGGTTATACCGCACTTCATACCGGTTGGATCGTGATGCCGCAAGCGTTATGCGCCGGTCTTATGATGCCGATTAGTGGTAGATTGTTTGATAAAATTGGAGCTCGTCCATTAGCGTTCTGTGGGTTGAGTGTTATCGCCACCGCGATGTTTATTCTCTCGACGGTAACCGTGGATACACCGATTTGGATGGTTATTGTTGCGGTTTGTGTGATGGGGTTAGGTATGGGGTCAACCATGATGCCTCTTAATACACATGTATTAAATTCAGCACCACGTCATTTGGTTAGCCGTGTGACACCGTTGACTTCAGCGGCTCAACAGGTTGTCGTTTCGTTCGCAGTAACAGGTCTTACAGCTTATCTGACCTCTCATACAAATACTCACATGGCTACAATCGGAAAGACAGGAAATCCGCAGACCGCTTTAGTAGCTGGCTTTGGAGATACCTTTCTCCTGACCGCTTGTATCGTATGTGTTGGTATTGCTATGTCACTCATCCTTCGTAAGCCGAAGATACAACAAGTTGAAAATAGTGGTGAAGAGGTAGATCCAGCGATGATGATGGGTCACTAGTCTTATAAAAGCCCCACCAAGAAGGTCACTTTATCTAAAGTGTCTCTCTTGGAGGGGCTTTTCTTTATAGTGCTTTCCTATTCCCGCCAACGATCCAATTGCTCCTGGATTTCCGTACGTACTTTATCAATACCTGCTTCATGAAGCTCATGGTTGAATTTGGGGAGAATGGTATCGACATCGACACTACCTGTCATGAGACTTGGATAATATTTGCGCCAGACAATCTCAATGTTATCAATTTGCTCACTGACCTCTGACAGATCAGGAGTAAAGCCCAGCACTTGGGACTCCAGAACCTTGGAGTTGTAGGTGCGGAATTGGTCCCATTTATTTAGTGGATCTGGGTAGTTACCACCTAATGTATTTAAGATAAACCAGTTTCCTTGAGTGTATTGTATGCCAGTGTAGCCACCGCTCGCATTGGGGAGCGGATTTCCTTGACTGTCTTTTGTCGACTTTAGGACAACTTGACCCTTTTGATCCAGCGTATAATGAATTCCTTCAATGCCATAATTAAATAAGTTACGCAGTTCAGGATCAGTATTCAACAGGTTTAGAAATTTGATGCTCTCCACAGGATGTTTCGTATTTGCTTTCACGACGATCATGCCTCCACGCACGGATTCCGTGGTTGCAACCTCCGGAGTTACCGGATTTGTTACAATCTTATACCCCAGATCGTTACTCCAGACGCTCTCAGAGAGTGGACCCCCACTACCAGATTCCCAGAATACCTTTATACCACGTCTTAGTGCTCCTGGTTCTCGCAAGGCGGCATCTTGATTAATGAACCCTAATTGGTAATAACGTCTTAGCGTATCTAATATATGCTTGGCTTCACGGGTTTCGAAGATATTCGCCACGGGAGCATCAGGATCCAGGGATTGGATCATTAATGGGAGCCTGTTATCCCCTATATATTCGTAGCCGTACATAGCAAAAAAATTGTGTGAGTCTCGATCAAGCTCCATAGGCAAATATTCGGGTTCATTTTTTTGTATCATGCGAAGCAGCGGTTCAAGCGATTCCAGTGTGTTATATTGGTTAACTTCGATATTGTATTTTTTTACCAGAGAATCAGGATACATCCAATGCTCGCGCACAGCCAATTCTTTGTTGGTGGGGACACCGTAGATGAACCCGTCATCCATCTCAGCACCCTTCCAAAAGATGGGGTCTATTGTAAGGTACATTTCTTTGGCTAGATTCATGAAATAGTCATCTAACTTCAGCCATACCCCACGTTTGGCATATTTAGCATAATCCGGCGCAAAAGCAATATCAAAAGGGCTGTCAGAGGAGATCATTGTATTCATGCGATCATCATATTCCTGCCAACCAATTTTATTGTAGGTTATGGTAATTCCGATTTTCTTCATTAATATTTCGTTAATTTTGTCGTTAACAAGGGCAAGATCCTTATCTGGATCACCGATTGTATAATAGATCAGATTTACAGTGGGTTCTGCATTAAAGCTAGTAGCGTTCAAATTCTGCTTGGTGCAGCCAGTTAACATTGTAATGAACAGCAGAATAATGCCACAGATGAAGCAGCTATATCTATTCATGACCCCGGCCCCCTAAATCACTTTGCGATATATATCTAGCCTTAACTTTTCATCCGTAAACTTGAGGGAGATGTACCAAAATGATTTTGAAATTGTGTATAAAAATAGTTCAGGTTGTTGTAACCAACAGAAAGGGCAATCCAGTGTATTTTCTCATTTGTCGTTTGGATGAGCTCTTGTGCACGATACATCCGATAGCTCATAAGATACTCTGAGAACTTCATACTTGTTTCTTTAATGAAGAGTTGTCCAAGATAGGTGCTGTTCATTTGAAACCGGTCTGCAACGGATTTTAATGAAATATTATGAGCAAATTCTGTTTTAATCATAATTAAAATACGATTGACCAGCTTGGATAAGGCATCGTAATGTATTCCCAGTACAGGATCAATACTCATGGTGTCAGCATTCACATCTCTAATCGTGCCATGTAAGTCCTCGATAATTATTTTTTCAATGACCTCCTGCAGCTTGATTCGATCCACAGGTTTTAATAGGTAATCCTTGACTCCGCAACGAATGGCTTGCTGGGCATATTGAAAGTCACTATAGCCGCTAATAATAATATATTTGGTTGGAAGGTTCACTTCATTTAACTTGTGGATAGCATCATACCCTAGATTTTTGCCGATACACACATCGATAATAGCTACGTCAGGAATTAAATCTACGGCTTTAAACACGGCATCTTCAGTGGAGTCACTTGTTTCTATTTGTTTGAATCCGTAGTGCTCCCAATCCAGAATACGTTTCATACCTTCCAAAATCTGAGGTTCATCATCCACAATCAAAAGTTTGTACATATCTAATCACCTCTTTTTAGAAATCTGTACAGAGATTTTGACACCAGCTTCATCATTGTTTTCAATGCTAATCGAGAAATTCTCTTGATAAAAAAATTGTAATCGGGCATAGACATTATATAATCCAATGCTTGTGGTGGTATGGTCATTATTACTCGAAAGAATTCGCCTGATGACAGTTAGCCGTTCTTCGTCAATTCGTACTCCATTATCAATGAAATCCAGTCTATAGTAGTCCTCATCTTCCCAGCCTGACACGATAAATAAATTAAATTCTTTATTAATATTAAACCCATGGACAAAGAAATTTTCTGCCAAGGGCTGCATCCAGAACTTCACAGTAGGGAGCGCTAAAATTGACTCTTCAACATCGATTTGATAAAAAAAGTGCTCAGGATATTTAAACTCCATAATTTGCAGGTATTTTCGTAACAACTCGAGTTCGCTACCTATTGAAATGATATTTTCTTTCTTAACAATTTCTCGATACAACGCTCCTAAGGTTGCAATCGCATCTGCGGTAGGCTCATTCTGATGAACTAATGCAGTAGACCGAATGACCTCCAAGGTATTATAAAGAAAATGAGGATTGATTTGATGCTGGAGCGCTTTCATTTCTGCTTCCTGCTGTTTTAACTTTAGCAAGTATTCATTCCGAATATATTTGTCTAATTGGTGTATCATATCGTCGACTTCTCGTGCAATCATACCATATTCATTCATACGATAACGTGCAGGTTTATTGGGAGTGAAGTCAGCAGTTTTCGCACGTTTGATTGATTGTATAATACGGTGTAGAAATCTTGAATCATCACGAAGATTGTAGACTACGAGCAGCAGTACACAGATCATAGCGGTAAAGACGATCACAAATATATTGAGCAAAACCGTGCTGTGCTGGCGTATAAGTGCAGCCAAGTCTACGGTACTAACAAATTGATAATTGTATTTGGTAGATGAAAAAGTAACAAAGAAAATAGGAATATATCCTTTATTTACGATAAAGCCATGGTTTTTATTATTCACAACCGCTTGTTGGGTGATTTCTTTTGTCATGGATTCATTGTTACTACCAATAATGAATATCTCCCCGGTAGAGTTGATTACAGCCGCATTACCGAGTTGATAATTATTTGCGATACTGAATATTCGCTTGCTGCTGATCTGAAAGCGGATTTCCCCTGCTTCCGTAGCACTTTGATTTAGTTTTTTGCGAGAGACGAAGCCCTTCTGTATACTTTCATCGAAGATTTCGTCAGTATTTGGAACGCCAAACTGGAAGCTAGGAATGCCAAAACTATTAAAATGGATAACATTTCCGTAATCCTTGGTATGAACGCTGATCTGAGTAATGTCTCCCTGTGCCCAGCTGTATAGATATGTTTTAATATCCTCAGGAAAAGAGAGAAGTGATTGTGATGAATAGGGACTATTCTCCAGTCTTTTAGTCAGATACCTTTCAACGGAAGGGCTCATGAAATAACGGACGTCTTTCATCAGATCATGATTAAAATACAATCTTTGCATGTAAGCTTCAATCCGATCGGCATCATTCTGAAAGTTGTTTTCAATGCGGGAAAAGGCATTCGCAGCTTCAATCCGCGCGTCACCAATCCATTGATTAACAAGGATCGCGCTGGTCATAGTGCCCAGTGTTAACCCAATGGCTAAAATGAAGATAAGGTAAGCCCTAAATTTATTGCGATATATTTTAATGTGAAAAAAAGAACTCCTCCAAAACTTCATTCGTAATGCCCCCTAAGGTCAGACACATAAAATAGAGGAATAAGTCTCTCGTTGCTATGGTTGAGAGCGCTTATAATTCACTGTAAATATATATGAAGTGTAACATTAGTTCAAATGAATTTTAGTGGATTAAAGGGAAACACATGGTATATCAGCGCTGATATACCATGTGAAATAAGGTTTATTTAAAGTAATTGTTGATTTGTTCTTGAGCTACTTGCATGATTTTGTCCATTCCGGCATTTTTTAGCTCAGACAGCAATTTAGGGATTACCTTCTCAGGATCTGAAGCGCCTGTGAGCAATTCATATCTATACTTATCATATACAGCCTGGCAGTTAGCAACCTCTGTCTGCATTTCGCTAATATCAAGTGCGAAGCCCAATACGCTGGAGGACGCCGCTTGTTCGTTCAATTTCTTCACTTGTTCCCACTGATCTAGAGGAGCTCCGTTCGTGACCGCAAGATTGAAGAAAGTACCTTGTGAGTACGCTGCTAAAGGCCATGTATCGCTGATACGTTCGACTGATTTCTCTCCGTCAATGTTCTTATAGTCAACTCCTAATTCACCAAATGCAAGCATATTACGTAATTTGGGATCTGTATTCACTAGTTGCAGATATTTCAAAGCTTCCGCTTTGTATTTGGAATTTGCTGAGATTACATTCATCGAGCCTTGAATTGTACTTGTGGTATAGAGCGGGCCAAAAACTTGAGTCATGTCGTACTTGTCAATCCCTGCGGTGATTTGCCAGCCAGCTTCTGCACCAGGGAAGGCTTGTGCAGAGAAGAATGGTCTGTATTTATCACCTTCAGTTTTGGTTGGTGCATCCGGGTTGACAATACCATCTTTGTACCACTGATGCAGCAGCTTTAAGTCGGTCATAACTTCCGGTTGTTCAAACACTGAAACCACTTTACGGGAAGCATCATCAACTTTTACGCCAATAGGATGGAAACCTAATGTCATATCATCATAATTATTTAGAAGTCCTAAGAAGCCTTCGCTTTGGATCAACGACAACGGGTAGAAGCTTTTGCCTTCCCCAGCTTTCATATCATGAAATGGCTTATCTAAATCCTGCATCGTTTTAATGTTTTGATAATCGATATTATACTTTTGGACAAGCTTGTCGTCGAATACCCAATATTGAGTTAATGAAGAATCCTTATACGTTGGAACAGCGAAAGTTTTGCCACCTATTTTAACACCATCCCATACTTTGCTAGGGATGAGCTTGAAAAGTTCAGGGGCTTCGCTTTGTACCAGATCCGTAATGTCAGCGAACGCTCCCATAGTAACTTGCTTACTATACTTTGTGTTGTTGGTAAACATCATATCAAATGGTTCACCTGTATTCACGATTGTGTTGATTTTTGTATCCCACTCGCCCCAGCTAGCCACCTTGATATCCACTTTGACACCGATTTTCTCAGCGGTGTATTCGTTCATTTGCTCAACCGCTTTACTAAAGTTCTCAGGAACCTGTCCGCCGATCTGCCACCATACCAATGTAGGAATTTCCTTGTTGGTTGGTGCATCAGTAGCAGTTGTGCCACTCTCGTTTCCATTGGTTGCTGTGGACGCTGGCTTCGAGCTGCCACATGCAGCGAGTAGAGACAACATTAATGCGAGAATACACATTGTTGAGGCAAACTTGAGGGTGTTCTTCATTTTAACTCCTCCTAGTGTGGAATGATGGATTGTACCGTATCAAAAGTACGGTTATATCATAAACCAAGCTTTGCTTGACTTACTTCGGAACTAGCCTTTGACTGCGCCAATGGTAAGGCCGCTGATAAAGTATCTCTGGAAGAAAGGATATGCGCAGGCAACAGGCAAGACGATAAGAATAGCAACAGCCATACGGGCAGATTCTTTGGGCATTGTTGCGACAAGCTCTGCGAAGCTTACACCCATGCTTATTGAGTTTCGGGCAAGCGCATCGGCATTGGTCATTAAGCTGTTAAGCAACGCTTGTAACGAATAGAGATTCTGGTTATCGATATATAGCATCGATTGAAACCAGTCGTTCCAATAACCGAAGCAGAGGAACAGTCCAATCGTAGCTAGAACCGGCAATGAAATTGGCAGGATAATTGAGGTAAAGGTACGTAACTGACTAGCCCCATCAATTTCAGCAGATTCGATCAGGCCATCAGGGATCGTGCTCTTGAAAAAGGTTTTACAAATAATAACGTTAAAGGACGATACTGCGAGCGGCAGGATGAGCGCCCAAATCGTATTCTTCAATCCCAAGAAATTTGTGTTGATAAAGTAACTGGATACAAGACCTCCGTTAAATACCATCGGGATAAATACGACCCAAGTGAGAAAGTTCTTGAGCTTGTAAGCTGGACGTGAAATGACATATCCCATCGTTGTGGTGAGCAGTACACCAAGTACAGTACCAACGGCAGTTACAAGTACGGATACACCTAGAGCGCGTAAGATCATCGTTCCTTGTTTGGCGATATAAGCGTATGCATCTGCGGATAGAGCTGTTGGGAGAATGCTGTATCCCGTTTCACGAATATAGGATTCATCGGTAAGCGATATGGATAACACAACGATTACAGGCACGACGCAGGCAATTGCCAGCAGCGTAAAAATTAGGGTAAACAAAGCATTTACGCTTTTACTTGTGCGGTTGAATTTCTCTAAGCCTGATTGATAGGTTCTCTTTGCCATAGTCTCACCTCCTAAATCATTGCACTATCGGAATCGATTTTTTTTACGATCCAGTTAGCACTCAGAATTGTAATACAGCCTAGAACGGATTGGACGAAAGCGGCAGCCGATGCCATTCCTACAGTGGCAGTTTTTAGTTGTTTAAATACCAACACGTCTATAGTAGTGGTCACATTGTACAGGGAGTTTGAGTCGCGTGTGACCTGATAGAATAGTCCGAAATCTGTGTAGAATATTCGACCTACTGCCAGGATGAACATCATGACAATGACTAGCTTTAACATGGGCAAGGTAATGAAGCGTGTCTGCTGCCAGATGGAAGCTCCGTCAATTACTGCAGCCTCATAGTAGGTGCTATCGATCCCCGTGATGGTTGCCAGGTAGATGATCATGCCATAACCAATACTCTTCCAGATGTTTAAAAAGATAAGAATGTAAGGCCAATATTGTGGTTCCATATACCAATTCATAGGCTCTTGTCCGATACCCACAAGAAATTGATTGAGAATTCCTTTATCGAAGCTGAAGAATGCCCAGCCTACAGCAGAGACGACTACCCAGGAAAGGAAGTAGGGCAGAAACATCATAGTCTGATAAACCTTGCCTGCTTTGCGGCTATGCAGCAAGCTGATCATAATCGCGAACATTACTGGCAACACGATGCCAAGAATAATGAAGATAATGTTATATCCTATCGTGTTGCGAAGAATGATCCAGGCATCATTTGATTTGAATAAGAATTCAAAGTTCTTGAGGCCGACCCACGGACTTTCTAGTACGTTACTAATAAAGTTACCGCTGATTTTGAAATTTTTAAAAGCGATAATCATACCGAACATCGGTAAGAAAGAAAACAAGATATACCAGATCAATGTCGGCAAGGCGAGCAGAGTTAACTCGGTATCTTGCTTTCGCCACTGTATGCGCTTTCTGATTTTGCGCTGTTCAAGTTTCGTGCTCATGTCATCCGCTCCTTCATGTGTTTCATACCTGCTGTTCTTTGTAACCGCTTTCCCTGATTTAATTTTATTAAAGTAGTGTGAGGTGCATCCAGTTAAGAAACATGATTCTTCAGTCAACAAACGTTAGATTCAGGATGAATTCCCTCATAAAGCGCAAAAAAAACATATGCTATGGAGATTTAAACACATTGCCTCGATGAGCAGCGTTGGTATTGTAATTGAGCGGAATTACGGGCGAAAAGCGCAAGAATGACACACTTCTAGAACATCAACATAGCGGTGAAACGTATATCATCCCGCTGTACAACACGAAATTCTTGATAAGCGAGAATGACATATTTACGATTCGCTTGATTCTTTATATTGTAAATGTAAGCGCTAACAACATATGGGCAGATTCAAATGTGATGTTCACTCTTTTATCAGAGTGCTCTCATCATTACTACTAGGAGGGGATGTCACGATGCAGGAAACGGAAAAGATGCATTTGCGAACTATAAATTCGCACAAAAATGTAAAGCGCAAGTTTAAGGGCCAAACATGGAAGAAGATCAGGCAGAATTGGGAGCTTTACATTTTTATCGCACCCGCATTCTTTTACTTCCTCATTTTCAGCTATGGACCGATGTATGGGATTCAGATTGCTTTTAAGAACTACATTCCGTCTAAAGGCTATTTTGGCAGTGAGTGGGTAGGCTTTGATCATTTCATTCGATTTTTTAACTCGTATTATTTCTGGGATTTGCTGTGGAACACGCTTAGCATTAGCTTGTATGAATTAGCCATTGGATTCCCAATCCCAATTATTCTGGCGCTTGCGTTTAACGAAGTGAAGGATGGCTTCTTCAAGCGACTTGTTCAGACCGTTACTTATGCTCCTCATTTCATTTCTGTCGTTGTTATGGCGGGGATGATTATTACCTTCTTGTCTCCATCGAACGGAATGATTATTCATGCCATTGAAGGCTTAGGCTTTAGTGCACCGCAGTTTCTGACAAGCCCTGGTTGGTTTAAGACGATGTATGTATTCTCAGGCGTGTGGCAGAGTGCGGGGTGGGGGACGATTATTTATTTGGCGGCACTCTCGGGTGTAGACCCAGGATTGCATGAAGCGGCAATTATCGACGGAGCCTCTCGCTTCCAGCGTGTTCGCCACATCAATATTCCAACGCTTATACCGACCATGACCATTCTATTAATTCTGAATATGGGTGGCTTGTTAAGTGTAGGTTTTGAGAAAATATTACTTCTGCAAAATTCATTGAATATGTCAAGCTCTGACGTGATTTCAACCTTTGTCTATCGATCTGGTCTTGTCGATGCGCAATATAGCTTCTCAACAGCTGTTGGTTTATTTAACTCCATTGTCAATTGCATCCTGCTTATTACGGTGAATCAAATTGTCCGCCGTACGAGCGAGAACAGTCTATGGTAGAAGGAGGTTGGAATTTATGGTATCAGGTATAAAGCTATCTAAGCGAGATCGAATATTTCTAATTTGCACCTATACGTATGTGGCAATTGCATTGTTGTTAGTCGCATATCCCATCTTATACATTATTAGCGCATCCATCAGTGATCCGAAGATGGTTGCTTCCGGTGAAATGTGGCTTCTTCCAAAAGGTATTACCTTTAAGGGGTATGAAATTGTATTTCAGAACTCGAAGATTTGGACGGGGTATGGAAATACGATTTTGTATACATTGCTAGGCACAACGATTAACTTGGTCGTTACGATGCCAGCGGCATATGCACTCAGTCGTAAGGACTTTGTAGGCCGTGGGTTTTTCATGGGGATGTTCATGGTAACGATGTTCATTGGAGGGGGTCTTGTCCCTACATACATGTTAGTAAAAGGGCTAGGCATGGTCAACACGATGTGGGCACTTGTACTTCCTGGCGCAGCGTCAATCTGGAATATTATTGTCTCTCGTACCTTCTTCGCGAACTCCATTCCAGCTGAGCTTCAAGATGCGGCTCAAATCGATGGTGCGACGAATATTCGCTTATTCCTGCGGATTGTTCTCCCGTTATCGATGCCAATTATCGCGGTTATGGCCTTATTCTACGGGGTAGGGCATTGGAACAGCTACTTCGGTGCCATGATCTACCTGAATGATGATGCGAAGTATCCATTGCAGCTTGTGCTTCGTCAGATTCTCGTGCTTCAGGAAATGCAATCTCAAGTAGGTGGCATTATCGATGCGACAGCTGCTGCAGCCCAGAACAACAAGGCAGAAATTGCTTCACTTGTCAAGTATGGGGTCATTATCGTATCTACGCTTCCGATTATTGTTGTCTATCCATTCTTACAACGTTATTTCGTGCAAGGTGTCATGATTGGCTCTGTTAAGGGTTGATCTTAAGATACAAATAACAAAGGGGAGGTTTTTGTATGACGATTTATCGTAAAGCTGGACTCATGTTGTTAGTTCTTTCCATGTCAATGTCTATTCTTACTGCATGTGGATCAAGTAGCGATAAGGGGACAGCAAGCACAGAAGGCTCAGACACAGCCACAGCCACAGCCACAGAGGTTCATAAGACGGGCTTTCCTATCGTGGATAAACCGATTGAGCTATCCATTATGGCACCGGATGTAGGGCGTCAGGATTGGAACAAGATGCCTGTTATTCAGGAATACGAGAAGATGACGAACATTAAGTTAAAGATTCAAAACGCCCCACAAGACAGCTTTGAGACGAAAAAGAATTTGGTATTTGCAAGCGGTACGCTTCCCGATATTTTCTATGCGGCGGATCTAAAAGGATCGGATCAAGTTACTTACGGAAGTCAGGGATTGTTGCTGCCTTTAGAAAAATACATTGATGAGGGCTACGCACCTAATTTAAAAAAAATACTCGATGCAAATCCTGATATTCGCAAATCAATGACAACACCAGATGGACATATCTATGCACTACGCAATATTCAGCCATCTGCGGTATGGTATCGAGGACCGATGTGGTATAACGGCAAGTTCTTGAAGAAGTTCGGCTTGGAGAACAAATTACCGCAGACAACAGAAGAGCTATACAACTATTTGAAGAAGGTTAAAGAGGAAGATGCGAACGGAAATGGTAAGGACGATGAGGTTCCTCTATCCTCTGTGAAATTAGATGATTTACGGATGTTCTTCCTCGGATTCTGGGGGATGTATAACGAGGATATCTACGTAGATAAGGAGAACAAAGTACACTTTCCACAAGCTGAACCAGCCTACAAAGAATATTTAACCTTCCTGAATCGCTTATGGAACGAGAATTTGCTGGATCATGAAACATTCTCTCAAACCGATGAGCAGAAAAAAGCAAAAGGGAAAAACAATCAAGTGGCCTTATTCTCAGATTATTTCCCATACTTCACGCTTGGTGGTGAACCGAGTGAAGATAACCCGATGATGCAGCCTGTATCTAGTGATATTGCTGGAACACCTGTATACGGCAAGCACCCTGGTATTAACACCATTGGCGGTTTCGCGATTTCAAACACGAACCCGAACCCGGAAGCGAGTATGCGCTGGATTGATTATCAATTTAGCGAAGAAGGGTATTCCTTCTGGGCGTATGGACCTGAAGGTACGTTATTTAAATACAAAGATAAAGCAACAGGCGAGAAAGAATGGCTGCCAGTTCCAGATGGTACGGATCGTGAAGAATACCGCGGTACAATTACGCCAAACTACGGGATTAATACACCAGGTTCCTATGAGAACAGCTATGTTCTAGGTCTTCGTACTAGCTTTGATGACTGGATTGACAAAGAAACAGCTACCAAGCTTACACCTATTGCAAAGGCTCCCTTCCCATCGGTATTCCTGACGGTAGACCAACAGACGGAAATCAAAACACTCCGTTCCGATTTGGATAAATACGTGAAGGAAATGGAAGCGAAATTCGTTACAGGCGCAGAGCCATTATCCAATTGGGATAAATATATCGCACAAATGAAAAAAATGGGGTATGAGAAGCTCGTATCGACGTACCAACAAGCATACGATACTTGGGCTGCTAGCAAATAATTTGTGAAGCTTATACATTCTCATATTTTGAAAAAACTTCCCGGTCATGCTAGGCATGACCGGGAAGTTACGATGAACCCTAAGAGAGGAAGGATTATACGGTATCGTTAGGCTCAGTATTGGGATGATTACTATGCATCTGACGATACTGGCCCGGTGTATATCCGGTTTCCTTCTTGAACTTTCGAATAAAGTTCGGTGTGTCGAGGTAGCCGACACGCTGGATAATATCTTTTAACGGATCACTTGTTATTACGAGCAGTTCCTTGACCTTATCTAATCGTTTTTGCCAAATATATTGGACGAAGTTGATGCCGACCTTATCCTTGAATGAACGACTGAGATGGGAAGGTGAAATCGTAAACGCAGCAGAAACAGATTCAAGGCTAAGTGAATGATCAACATAGTGCTGGTCGATAAAAGCAACGATATGATCCATGAGTGAATGTTCTTCTTTTTTATGCGTCTGCTCCACCTGTGTACAAATCTGTGCAGCTAATCGACAGAAATTTTGCTCTATAAGGTTTACAGGACCATTCATGAAATGGGGTGGAGCATACTGCAGCATGTTATCCATCTGTAACTCAACTGCAGCTTTGAGCATGATATTCAGCAGGTCGAACAATACGCATCGCATCAGCAGGGTAGATCGTTGTTTATTTTCAAGCCCATGGATGGCTGTGAGAATGATTTGTTTGGCGACTTCGAAGTTGCCCTGCTTCAAGCTTTGTGCAAGCTTTAATAGCTCGCTACTAGGGAGTAACACCGTTTGATCATGGGCACTGGATAGCTTTTCGAAATACACGGTGGTTCCATGCTCGGTCGATTTACGCAATTCGAAGGCGGAGCAAGCCTCAATAAAGGATTGATTAAGCTGCTGAGTACTCTCATAGCATTTACCTACGCCGATCATCGGGTAGATATCTATCATACCTAGCGTATATTCACGGATCGCATCCACGATGTGAACGATTTGTGCAGCGAGCGTTTCATCATCTTCGAGCTGTAAGCTCACAATAAGTGCGAGCTGATCCAATTGCGGGAGCTCTACACCGTATACTTGTGTAGCAAGCGCTGGAAATTCAAGATACGCAAGCTTGCGATGTACTTCTTGTCGTGCCTGAAGGTGCTGCTGTTCTAAGTCATCCCAACCCATCATCATGACAAAATGATGACTTTGGTCAAAGTGCAGATGAAAGGTATCGAATATTTCTGGCGTCATCATTTGTGCATAACCGTGCTTTAATAGCATGGAGAGAACATGGTTGCGTGCATAGGGTTCTTGTAGATCAATCTTGGAGCTATACTGCTGCAATGTCGTTCGTATATACTCGAGCTCATTTCCGGAGGCCGGTGTATCTGTTTTTTTGTTCGTGAAGCGAACCAGCTCTGCAATCGGAAGATATTGCATCCGAGCGAATAATAGAGCGATGGCCGTTCCTACAATGGCGATCACAATGAATAAAATAATGATGAAGCTCCGAACATTAAGCACGCTGCTGAAAAATTGATTACTTGCCATTAATGTCACATAAGACCAGCCATTGATATCCGATGTGACGGAAATAACCGAATGTTCTTCGTTGTTTATCGGTAGGCTATGAATGCCGGGCGCAAGCTCAGATAACTGTTGGATGTCCTGTTGACTAGCCGTATCTCCGTGGCCGCTATAGGATAAAACACGACCATGATTATCAAAAATATACGTTAATCCTCGATAGTTGCCTAAGACGGAATCGATCAGATGTGCTAACTCTTTCTCTTTAATAAGATACATGACAGAACCATACGGATCTGAGCTGTTTGGAATGATCGGCAGGATATAGGTTAATACGTTTTGCTCGAGTGATGAATTTTGATTCAGCATGTTTGTAAGTCGAATGGATGGGAATTTGGACGTGTTTAAAGCAGTCACAAGCTCATCATTCTTCCAGCTACCAAACTGAAAGGAGCTACGAAATACATCCAGGCTATACATGCCATGGTTGGAATAAATATTAGGGTCATGATGATAGTACAGAAATATATTCTCCACAATGGAATTGGAAGATTTGTAGCTATCTAGTGCCGCTATCGCGTCACGGCTCTCATAAGGATCCAGTATGCGATAATGAGCGAGACGATCGTCGTATGACATCCGTGATGCCATATCTCTTAAATCATCCATGCGTCCATCCACCACCGTTTTAATTTGGGTGAGCTGGTTAAAGTGAGAGTTTTCAATCTCCTTTTGCAAATTGTCCGTAGCATTTCGGTAAATGAAAACGATTACAAGTACGAGCGGAATAAGAAGGATAAGTAGATACGAACCGGTGAACTTCAGAAATAATTTCGATTTGAAATAGTTATGGTTCAACGTGATTCCCCCTTTTCATGGCATATCATGGTGATGTTCCTATCAAGCTATGAATATAGCAAGATATAGATCAGCGCGCGCTTGAATGCTTATTTATTTTCCATAATAGGATGTTTATAATGGTAATTTATTTTTATGTCAAATTATTTTATTGCTGGATCGTATTAAATCAATAGAATCGCAGCCTCATAGAAGCTGCATGGAGGTCGTGCAAATGAGTGACACCAATGTTGTCGAAGAGCAAATTGTTGTTGAAGGAGTACACAATTATAGCACAGAGGAGGAGTACGTTAAGCCGGAGGATTCGCAGCTATTAGATCAGCTGGAATGGTTTCAGGATCAGAAGCTTGGCTTGATGATGCACTGGGGACCGTATTCGCAGCTCGGACTTGTTGAATCGTGGGCACTTAGTGATAAGGATGGGGATTGGTCACGAGATGATATTGATTGGGGAGTGGATTCGGCGGAGCTGAAGCGGCAATACTTTGGGCTGAATAAAACCTTTAATCCGCTTCGCTTCCAACCTGAGAAGTGGGCAGAGGTTGCGGCAGAAGGTGGCTTTAAATATTTGAACTTCACAACTAAGCATCACGATGGCTTCTGTATGTGGGACACGCAGACAACAGACTATCGTATCACGGGTAAGGATTGTCCTTTCCATGCACATAAGTACGCGGATATCTGTAAGAACGTATTTGATGCATTTCGGGCAAAGGGACTTGGGATCTCCGCCTATTTCTCCAAAGCGGATTGGCACACACCAACGTATTGGGCGCCAGGCATGGAAGTGGGCGACTTCATGAATCGAGGTCCTTCGTATCCAACACAAGATTATCCGTGGCTATGGGAGCAATTCGTACAATACACACATGATCAGATCATGGAATTGATGACGAAATATGGTCGGATTGAAATGCTCTGGTTAGATGCGGGGTGGGTATGCCCACAGAATAAAAATAATCCACAGGATATTCGGCTGGGTGAAGTGGTGGAAAAAGCACGTCAGCATCAGCCATGGCTGTTAAGTGCAGACCGCACTGTTGGCGGACCTTATGAGAATGTCGTTACCCCAGAGCAAACATTGCCTGAGCATCCAATGCATATCCCGTGGGAGAGCTGTATTACGATGGGGACAGCGTTCTCTTATCGGTATGAGGATCACTACAAGACGACACGTCAATTAATCCATTTGCTCGTTGCAGTTGTAGCCAAAGGAGGTAACCTGGCACTTAATGTCGCGCCACAACCAGATGGCCGATTGTCACCAACAGCGATGGATCGGATGAAAGGAATGGGTGGTTGGCTCAAAGTCCATGGTGAAGCAATTTATGGGACGCGCGTATGTGCACCATACACTGTTGGAAATACACATTTCACGATGAATGGTGATATCACCTATGCCATTCATTTGTACACGAAAGAGCAGGATTTGGTGAGCGAAGTGATTGTTATTCCACTCGAGCAGGTTGTGACACAAATTGATCTTGTAGGCGGGCGGGAAAATTTGACATTCGAACGCACAACAACAGGGTTGATCGTCCATTTACCAGAGAGCGAGCTTACGGGAATTGCCCCCATTGCACATGTATTTCGAATAAAATAACGATTTGAACTAAGGGAGGAAGAGAAAATGCAACAATGGTTTACGGACGCAAAGCTAGGAATTTTCATTCACTATGGGATTTATGCGGTACAAGGTGTAGCGGAATCATGGTCGTTTTATAACGGAAAAATGTCGCGTGAGGATTATATGAAGCAGTTGGATGGCTTTACAGCGTCCAAATTCGATGCGAAGCACTGGGCAGATATGATTGCGAGATCAGGTGCGAAATATTCCGTACTTACAACGAAACACCATGATGGAGTTGCCTTGTTCGATACGCAGTACAGTGATTTGAGCGTGATGAAGGCGACACCAGCCAAGCGCGATATTGTAAAAGAATGGTCCGATGCGATCCGTGAACGTGGTCTGCATGTAGGCATGTATTATTCCTTAATTGACTGGTCTCATCCCGACTATCCTTCCGTATTTGAGAGTGGTGTAGTCCCCGCTGACTTAAGTCAGGTGAATCGTTTCTCAAGTCCGGTGGATGGCATACAGGATGAAGAGACATGGCAGAAATTCCTCACGTTTAACAATAATCAGCTTGGTGAGGTGCTTACGAATTATGGTCCAGTTGATCTGTTATGGTTCGATGGTGACTGGGAGCGCAGTGCAGAGCAGTGGAATTTGCCAGCGTTCAAGGAATATTTGAAATCCTTGTCTCCAAATGTGATTATCAACTCTCGTTTGCAAGGGCATGGCGATTATAAGACACCAGAGCAAGGCATTCCCATTACTCGCCCAGAAGGGGCTTGGGAATTCTGTACGACCATCAATACATCTTGGGGCTATGTCCATGATGATCATAAATATAAATCCTTGAACCAAATTATTCGCATGTTCTGCGATTGTATCAGTATGGGTGGCAATATGCTGCTGGATATTGGACCGATGGAGGATGGCACGATTGATCCAAGACAAGAGGACATTCTTCTGGGACTAGGCGACTGGATTCGTGCACACGAGGAGGCAATCTACGGAACGCAGGATGGAATTATGACACGCTATTATCTTGGCGGGAGTACCTTATCAGCAGATAAGAAGACCTTGTATTTATTCGTCTACGATGCGCCGAAGGAGAATATCTGTCTCAAGGGGTTATGCAATCCGATCAAGAAAATTACAGTACTACATTCGGGCAAAGAGCTGACCCATGAAATCCACGGTGGTGTACCTTGGTTCGATATTCCGGGAACGACTTGGATTCATATGACACCAGAGGATATGCATGAACAGGTAAGCGTGCTTAAGCTGGAATTTGATGAAGAGGTTAGGATGTACGGTGGTGCTGGCGCTGTTGTTACGCATAACTAAATGCTGAGCGTAGGGAGAGGACAACAATGATGAATCGAAGTGGAGTACCGGAACCGCATGTTGTGGCATATGCGCCTAAGTATTATTTATGCAGACGAGCGACGGAGTCGCTTGTCTTAAATGGGAAGCTAGATAAACCATTCTGGGATCAAGCCACATGGACGGATGATTTCGTTGATATTGAAGGGGACCAACGTCCGCTACCCGCGAAGCAGACACGTGTGAAGCTGCTATGGGATGAAGAGTATTTTTACTTTGGTGCAGAGCTGATGGAAGATCAGATCTGGGGAACGCTGACAGAGCGTGATTCCGTTATTTTTTATGATAATGATTTCGAGATTTTCATCGATCCAACAGGAGATTCACATCAATATTACGAGTTTGAGATTAACGCCCTCAATACCGTCTGGGATTTGCTCCTAGTGAAGCCTTACCGGGACGGCGGTCCGCCTGTGAATGGGTGGGATATTCAAGGTCTGAAAACGGCTGTTCATATCGAGGGTGAATTAAACAACCCGCAAGCTGATAATCGGAAATGGACAATTGAAGTTGCCATGCCATGGAGTAGCTTAAAAGAATGTGCTGCGAATGGACGACCACCGCATGCTGGTGAATTTTGGCGTGTTAATTTTTCGCGTGTTGAATGGTGGACTGAGGTTGTGGACGGTCAGTACCGCAAGGTTATGAACCCGGATACCGGGAAGCCTTATCCGGAAGATAACTGGGTATGGTCACCGCAGGGCCTCATCAATATGCACTATCCAGAGCTATGGGGCTATGTGATGTTCGTAGATGTTGAAGGCCCGCAGTCATTCAACATGCCTGCGGATGAGCTGGTGAAATGGCAGCTCCGCAAGCTGTACTATCGTGAACGTAATTATTTCGAAGCGCATGGTCATTATGCAACAACGTTCGAGCTGCTTCGAGGTGAAGATGATTGGAGCATTGAGCCTCACATCGAGACAACGAGTAAATCATTCCATATCTCAGCCTTAACAACCGATGGAACCGCTCGACTGTATATTCGCGAAGACGGCTTACTGTGGAAGGAGTAATTATTCATGACCATGTCGACCCCTACCTCTGTATTCTCATTATCGCAGGAAACTTTAGCGTTCATTGAGCAGAAGTTTCTGGCGAAGCAGCAGCTAGCTAAATCACGTGAGCAGCAGCTATTCCATGTATTCGAGTACGAGCTAACGGCAGAAGAGTCTTGGGCCTTAAAGCTTCTCTTCGCCTATATGCCAGCCAATGACTTGGCGGATTATAATGGGGAGCTTTTCCTCAATCATATAAGAACGATGCTGCAGATTCGCCGCGAGATGCCATGGCATGTGCCGGATCATCTATTTTTACATTTCGTGCTTCCATACCGTGTTAATACCGAAAACATTGAAGAACACCGCCATATTCTTCATGAACAATTAGCAGAGAGAACTAGCAAGTTGTCCATGACGGAAGCCATTCTTGAGACGAATTACTGGTGTCATGAGATGGCAACGTACATTGGGAGTGATTTGCGAACGATTTCACCATTAACGATGATTCGAAATGCTCGCGGTCGTTGCGGTGAAGAATCCACACTAGCTGTGGCAGCACTTCGCAGTATAGGTATACCCGCTCGTCAAGTGTATACGCCACGTTGGGCTCATTGTGATGATAACCATGCATGGGTGGAGGCATGGGCAGACGGTGAGTGGTATTTTATTGGGGCTTGTGAGCCGGAAGCCCGTCATAATCAAGGGTGGTTTGGACCTCCAGCACGCAGAGCCATGTTAATTAACACGCGTATTTTCGCAAATTATCAAGGTCCAGAAGATATTACGCTTGCAGATGAGTGGTTCACTGAAATTAATATATTGGAAAATTACGCATCCACGCGGACAATTACGGTTTATGTGAAGGATGCATTCGGACTGCCTGTACAGGCTGCAGAAGTACAGTTCCAATTATATAATATGGCGGAATTTTTCCCGATGGCTATCATTCCTACCAATGTACAAGGAGAAGCATCTTTCAAAACAGGTCTCGGTGACCTCATGATTCGTGCTTCAAAGGGTGGTAATTGGGGGGAAGTGAGAGTTTCAGTGACAACCTCTGACTGTATTGAGCTTGTATTGAATCATCAAAATCAGCCAGCTGCGGGAACGATGGCCGATTTTGATATGGTTCCACCTCCAGCGTGTGAAGGTGAGATGATAGAGGAACTGTCTGAAATTCGTATCCAGCGACACAATGAACGATTGGAGGAAGGGATCGCGGTTCGTGCGAAATATGAAGCGACTTTTGTGACAGAAGAAGCAGCGGGGAAGCTCGGGGCAACACTGGGTCTCCCGGCAGATCGTGTATGGACAGTACTTCAGAAGGCACGTGGTAACAGTGCAGAGATAGCCACATTTCTGGAAGCAGCCACATCCGTTTATGGAGAGTGGGCTTTACGGTTATTGGAATGTAGTAATGACAAGGATTTAATTGACACATTCATTCCAACACTTACAGATCATGTGGCTGGTGCGCTTGCTGTACGTGGTGAGCTCACAGAGGAAGTGTTCGTTCCCTACATTCTGCGTCCTCGTGTTCATTTCGAGATGATTACACCGTATCGTACATTTTTCCGACAAGCGTTCACTTCGGAAGAGGTTACATTGTTCCGTCAGGACCCAACGAAGCTGGTTCGATTCATAGATGAAGGGTGGGATATTTGGACGGACCTTCCGAATTTGAAAGGAAAGGGGACGGCAGTTGGGACCTTTGAACTGCGTGTAGGTGATCGCAGTTCCATTGATATCATGTTCGTGTCCATTTGTCGTAGTTTAGGAATCCCAGCGCGATTGCATCCCATTGAATCCAAGCCACAATTTATGGTGGATAACATTTTCGTGGATGCCAAATTTACGAAAGACGTTGTTGGGGGTGGGAAAGAATTAGTGAACGGCACCCTTATTCTTATTCGTGATCAGGGTGCAGGGACAGACCAACCAACTGCATCATATTATGAAAATTTCACGATAGCACGTCTGGAGAACGGTTTTTATAAAACCTTATGTTTCCCGCATGGTGCAAATGACCTACATGATACTCCACTTGAGGTTGAGCAGGGAGCATATCGTCTGACGACAGGTGTACGATTAAAGGATGGCACCGTGCTTGTAAAGTTCACTTATTTCCATATTGCAGAAGGAGAAGAGAAGAAGCTGGTCATGAAGTATCGTCAATCTACATTGGAAATTCCAGTGTACGGCAAGATGGAAAGACTTGAGCAGCTGACCTCATGGACAGGAGTGGAGCAGACTTTCACAGATCTTCTTGGCAGACAAGGCGCCTACGTTGCTTGGCTTGAGCCCGAACGGGAGCCTTCGAAGCATTTGCTTCGTGAACTGTCTGAGTTGAAGCATGAATTCGATGCCTTAGGTGCTCCCATCATTCTCGTGGTGGGTGACAAGCAATGGACAGCCTCGTTTCATCCCGAGGACTATCCGGATCTTCCGGCAAATACAGTGTTTGTTCGTGATTCAACGTATAATCTATTACCTGAAATCTTTGCATCGTCTCAAGCGAGTGAAGCGGGCTTCCCGTATCTTATCATTGTGGACCGTGAAGATCAGATTCGGTACATGTCATCAGGATATAAGATTGCAGCGAGCAAGGAAGCGATTCAAATCTTAACGAGGGTGTGAAAGGATGGATCAACAAATGATTGTAGCAGGCTACGTGAGTGATTCCAAACTATCTGAGTTAACGCGTGACCACTTGATGAAGCTAACGCATCTCAACATTGCATTTGGTTATGTGAAAGCTGATCAGATTACAACAGCACATTTGCAATGTACGAACCAGCTACAAGAGATGAAAGCGATGTATCCGAATCTTACGCTGATGCTCTCCGTTGGCGGATGGGGGAATGGGGGCTTCTCTGAGGCCGCTTCTACCGAAGAAGGACGTCAGAAATTCGCAGCCTCGGCTGTGCAAGCGGTAACAGATTTCCCGTTCGATGGTATCGATTTGGATTGGGAATATCCTTGTTACAGTGAAGCCGATATTGAAGCGTCGCCGGATGATAAATGCAATTTCACACTGCTATTAAAGACAATTCGAGAGGCACTAGATATGAAAGGTACAGCGGATGGCAGACATTACTTGCTTACGATTGCAGCAGGTGCTGATCAGTATTACATTGATGGCACCGAGATGGATCAAGCTCAGCAATATTTGGATTTTATACAGCTGATGACCTACGATATGCGTGGCGGGTTCCAGATTCTAACGGGACATCATACGAATTTATTTCATTCGACGGGAGATTTGTATCGTATCAGTACAGAGGCATCGGTGAATATATTCATTCAGGCAGGCGTTCCCCGAGAGAAAATTGTCATTGGCGTGGCGTTCTATTCCCGAATGTGGAAGCAGGTGCCGAATAAGAATCATGGATTTCTACAAATGGCCGGCACAACAGGTGGCTATGGCCCAGAATATACAGAGCTGTTTGCTAATTACATCAATCAGAATGGCTACACACGGCATTGGGACGATGAGGCCAAAGCACCGTTTTTATTTAATGGAGACACGTTTATTTCCTACGATGACGTGGATTCGATCACACATAAATGTGAGTATGTCAAACGTGAAAAACTTGCGGGTGCCATGTTCTGGGAATATAGCTGTGATAAGACACACACGTTGCTTGATGCACTGTATGCAGGCTTATATGAGAGCGTGAAGTGATGCTACCTGTTCAATTAGTTAAGAAACATGATACTTCAGTCAACAAACGTTAGATTCAGGATAATTTCCCTTTTAATGCGCTTTATTATGATTTAAAGTAGGGGTGCAAGTAGGGTTAGACATCCTGAAAACGTTGTTGCAGATCACAATTGTATACATGGAAGGAGTTTATGAAATGAGCAAAATTATTGGTGAAGCACTATCAAATATTCCTTGGCAGGATAAGCCGAGTGGTTATAACGCTCCAGTGTGGCGATATACCCATAATCCAATTATTCAGCGAGATGCACAGTTAAACTCGAACAGTATTTTTAATTCCGCGGTTGTTCCTTTTGAAGAGGGATATGCAGGGGTATTCCGTTGTGACTCCAGATCTGTAAGTATGGACATATTCGCTGGCTTCAGTCAGGACGGGCTTCAATGGGAGATTAATGAGAATCCGATCCAATTCGAAGGCGACGAATATGTAACAAAGCGGGAGTATCGTTATGATCCACGTGTCTGTAGAATAGATGATCGTTTCTATATTTCTTGGTGTAATGGATACCATGGTCCAACAATTGGTCTCGCGTATACGTATGATTTCAAAACCTTTCACCAATTAGAAAACGCTTTCCTTCCATACAATCGGAATGGTGTATTATTTCCGCGCAAAATAAATGGCAAATATGCGATGTTAAGCCGCCCAAGTGATACGGGGCATACACCATTTGGAGATATCTTTTTTAGTGAGAGTCCTGACCTGACGTACTGGGGTAAGCATCGTTACGTGATGGGTACGATCAATTCGGACGCTTCTGCATGGCAATCGAAGAAAATTGGTCCTGGGCCGATTCCAATTGAAACAGATCGCGGATGGTTGTTGATCTATCATGGTGTAATAAATACATGTAACGGGTTCGTATATCGGATGGGTGTTGCTTTACTAGATTTGCATGAGCCATGGAAGGTGTTAGCACGTTCACGGAATTATATTCTTGGACCAGAGACATTGTATGAGTGTGTAGGAGATGTGCCGAATGTCACCTTCCCTTGCGCAGCACTTTCCGATGGCGATACAGGTCGAATTGCAATTTACTATGGCTGTGCTGATACCGTAACAGGGGTTGCGTTCACAACTGTGGATGAGTTGTTAGACTATATGGATAAGTATCCGCTAGAGAATTAGTAGAGAAAGCGAAGTGTCATGGCTAGTTAGAATAACTATAGGGAGAGATCGAGATGTCCGTTAAACGACCTTGGAAAATATACGCAATCCATCATTCTCATACAGATATCGGGTATACAGAGCGTCAGGAGAAAATTCAGCAGTATCATGTCAATTTCATTCGCCAGGTCCTGCATATTTTACGTGAAAGCAAATCGGGACGTCGCCCGGAATGGCAAGGCTTTAAGTGGGTCTGTGAAACATTCTGGCCGATAGAGACCTTCCTGAAGCAAGCTACAGAGCAAGAGAAGATAGAGTTCGCTGAAGGTGTGAGACAGGGAGATATTGGCTTGTCGGGGACTTATCTAAATATGACAGAATTGATTGGTAAAGAGCTGTTCCAATCCATGATTGCGCGTGTAAGCGATTACGGGCAGTCCATTCAAATTCCTGTAACATCGGCGATGACAGCAGACATTAACGGTTTCAGCTGGGGGTATGGTCAGGTATTGCTGGATGCTGGTATCCAGAATCTGTCCACCTGTATTCATACGCATCACGGAATGTTCCCTTGCTGGAAGAAGCAGCAGCCGTTCTGGTGGGAGATGCCTTCAGGGGACCGCCTGTTGACGTGGAGCGGAGAGCATTATGTGTTCGGGAATGATCTGGGGCTTGTACCAGGCATGGGTGGTAAATATACGATTAAAGATGAATTTGATATGAGCCAGGGCGCTGATTTTGAAATTGCTGAACATCGGATCGAGCGTTATATCGATCGTCTGGTACAGGACGGTTATGCATTCGATTTCTTTCCGGCGATGTTCTCAGGCTTGCCTACGGATAATAATCCGCCAAATGCGGCGGCCATAGAGTTTATCCAGCAATGGAACGAGAAACATGGGGAGCGTATTGTGATTCAAATGGCTACGCTAGATGACTTCTTTGCAGAGGTCCGTGACCATGCAGTACAGCACCCGGAAGATATTCCTGTCTATCGCGGAGATTGGCCAGATTGGTGGACGGATGGGGTTGGGTCGACACCAAAGCATGTGCAAGTATTCCGTGAGGCACAGCGAGTGTATCAAAAGGTAAGAAGACTGGATCCTAATTATGACATCATATCCCCGGAAGCTATTAAAGAAATGGAATATCAATTAACGATGTTCGCTGAGCACACATGGGGCTATCATTCTTCGATTTCAGAGCCTTGGAACCCGTTTGTTCAAGAGTTAGGGCTGCGTAAGGAAGCATTCGCTGCAAATGCGAGCACCGCTGCACATCGTGCGTTGTACGAAATCCTTGAAGCCAAGGGAGATGCACTGCTTGCACCGGGTCGGCCGATGAAGTTCAAAATTTGCAATCCCTACAGCTATGTTCAGGAGGATCATGCTCATCTTATTCTTGAGGGTTGGTATTACGAGCAGATTAAAGAAGGGTTTGAGGTGCGTGATTTCAATACAGGTGAGGTGCTCCCATCTCAACTGCGTCTTGCGCATCGCGGGGTTATTGTAACAATTCCGGTCATGCTGGAGCCCCAGGAAGAAAAAGTGCTTCATATCGTAGCGGTTAAGCCAACAATCAAAACCGCATATATGAACGATTATGTGGCTTCGGATCGTGTATTGGATTTGGATGTTACCCATGAAGTAAAGGACTTCCATGTGACATCCACATATGCTGAAACACCATTTGTACGCATTGAATGGAAGAAGGGTGAAGGAATCACCTCTTGGAAGGATAAACAGACTGGGCAGGAGCTGCTGCGTGCGGACCGGAATCATCATGCATTCACTCCGGTGTATGATGTTACGCCAGCCACAAAGGTGGTCGAGATGACAGAGGTTCGTCGTCTTATGGGCCGTAATCGGAAAGGTCCGGATGCGATTGTATCTACAGGTAAGTTGACAAGTGCAGAAATTGTTGGACAGGGAAAGCTTTATAGCATGATTCAATTGACCTATGAAGTCTCTGGTTGCGAGCATTATTCCTTGTTCTTAACCGTTTATGCAGATCGTCCTCGTGTGGACGTTGCGGTACGTATGCATAAGGAGAGTGTGTGGAAGCCTGAGAATTTGTATATTTCACTTCCGTTTGGCGGCGCATTGACAACTACAGCGCAGGATCTGTGGGTTGATAAGATGGATGCCCTAACTCGACTGCGTAAGGATCAATTGCCAGGTAGCTTGGCTGATTATACGGCTGTTGGTGAAGGTGCTGCGTATATTTCGAAGGAGCAGGGTGTTGTGATTGCGATGCCAGACACTCCGTTGATTCAACTAGGCTCCTTGGAGCATAAATATCGTCTCCTTAATGGCGATGCAAGACTGGAACAGGACCCTGCACACTTGTACGCTTGGGTGATGAATAACTATTGGGAAACCAACTTTGCAGCTACGCTTGGCGGCTTCTATGAATTCCGTTATTACATTACATGGGGCGAGAAGTTTAACAGCCCTGAAGCATCGTTTAACATGTGTCGGGGAATGAATGCAGGAATCCTGGCGTGGAGACAGTTCTAGTTCATGTGAACGGGAGGAATTGAAGCTATGAGATATAAGGATTCATCCTTGCCGATTCATGAGCGTGCTATGGATTTATTGGCTCAAATGACGTTGGAGGAGAAGATTGGGCAGCTCCTCCAGCCCTTTGGCTGGAAGGCGTACGAGAAATCAGAAGGCAAGATTCAACTCACAGAAGTATTTAAGGAAGCAGTC
Organism: Paenibacillus etheri; assembly: GCF_001012825.1. Classification (GTDB taxonomy): domain Bacteria; phylum Bacillota; class Bacilli; order Paenibacillales; family Paenibacillaceae; genus Paenibacillus_AQ; species Paenibacillus_AQ etheri. Next base: position 491,245 of record NZ_LCZJ02000026.1, on the reverse strand, counting down.
GCCAAAGGTGGCGTGGGTTCTTTGTATGGTGTGCTGCGTGCAGATCCTTGGACAGAGGTAACGCTGGAAACCGGTTTGTCTCCTATGGAAGGCGCAGAAGTAACGAATTTGATCCAGCAATATGCGATTGAGCATACACGTCTGGGTATTCCGATTCTGTTGGGCGAGGAATGCTCCCATGGTCATATGGCGATTGGCAACACCGTATTTCCCGTACCGCTTGCCATCGGAAGTACATGGAATGTGGAATTATTCCGGCAGATCTGCCAAACAGTGGCTGTAGAGACTCGCGCTCAAGGAGGGGCAGCAACCTACTCCCCAGTATTAGATATTGTACGTGATCCGCGCTGGGGGCGAACAGAAGAATGCTTTGGGGAAGATCCATTTTTAAATAGTGAAATGGCAGTAGCTGCAGTGAGGGGCTTACAAGGCGATTCATTAAATACAGATCATACGATCCTGGCTACATTAAAGCATTTCGTCGCGTATGGCAGCTCGGATGGTGGTCGTAATGCTGACACCGTGCGGATGGGAAAACGCGAGTTAATGGAGAAGGATTTGCTACCCTTCCAGAAGGCAATTGAAGCTGGGGCTAAATCTGTTATGACAGCTTACAATGAGATTGATGGTGTTCCGTGTACTTCGAGTAAGGAGTTATTAACAGAGTTGCTTCGTGAGCAATGGGGCTTTGACGGCTTCGTCATTACGGATTGTGGTGCGATCAGCCAGCTAAAATACGGTCACCAGATTTGTGAGACAGAAGAAGAGGCGGCGACTCTTGCACTTAAAGCTGGTGTGGATATGGAGATGTCTGGCGAAACATTTGGCAGATATCTAATGAACGCATTACAGCTGCAGTTGATTGACATTTCCGATATTGATCTCGCAGTCGAACGGATTCTGCGTGCAAAGTTTGAATTGGGATTGTTTGAACGTCCCTTTGTTGATCCGGCTACAGCCCAGCGTGTCGTTGGACAACAGTTGCATTTAGAGATGACGCGACAAGCTGCACGAGAAGGCATCATTCTTTTGAAGAATCATGATGAGGCTCTGCCGCTTTCTCCGTCACTTGGTAAGATTGCTGTTATTGGGCCGAATGCTAACAATATTTATAATCAATTGGGTGACTATACTTCACCACAGGAGCGTCATCACATCGTTACCGTTTTGGATGGAGTTCGTGCTAAATGTGCAGGACTCAGCGAAGTGCTGTATGCCCCGGGCTGCCGCGTGAAAGATCCATCGAAAACAGGCTTTGAGATGGCAATGGAAGTGGCGTCAGCAGCGGATACCATTATTGCAGTTGTTGGGGGATCTAGTGCACGTGATTTCGGTGAAGGTACGATCGATTTGAAGACAGGCGCCGCCGTCATTACGGAAGAATTTAGTCTTAGTGATATGGATTGTGGGGAAGGCTTCGATCGTGCAGAGCTGAACTTATGCGGTGTACAGCTAGAGCTGCTGCAGGAGCTGCACAGCTTGAACAAAAAACTGATTGTTGTTTATATTAACGGTCGCCCCATTGTCGAGCCTTGGGTAGATGAGCATGCGGATGCTATTCTGGAGGCATGGTACCCGGGACAGCAGGGCGGGCATGCGATTGCTGATATTTTGTTCGGTGACTATAATCCATCCGGCCGGCTTACACTATCCATTCCGAAGCATCCAGGGCAATTACCGATTTATTACAATAAGAAACGCTCCAGAGGTCACCGTTATCTCGAGGTGGACTTTCATCCACAATATGTGTTTGGTTATGGCCTAAGCTATACAAGCTATCAATACGAGCATATTCACTTGGATCAGACACAAATAGAGTTGGATGATTCTTGTACTGTATCCGTGGAGGTAACGAATATTGGCGATGTAGCTGGACATGAGGTTGTTCAACTATATATAAAAGATTACACTAGCACAATCACACGCCCGGAACGCGAATTAAAAGGATTTCAGAAGATTTATATTGAGCCTGGCGAGATGCGTATCGTTCAATTTCATATTACTTCGCGGGAGCTGCAGTTTGTCGGTTCTGATTTGCAGTGGATGGTTGAGCCCGGCAAATTTGAGATCATGATTGGATCGAACGTAGGCAATACCATTTCAACAAGCTTAGAGGTTGTTCCTCGTAACTTGAGATCGTAATCACGGGAGGGTTACCAAATTATGAAAGAGCATCGTTTACCTACTATTGAAATTAATAAGTTCCCTCTGCCTCAGGCGGTTCAGCAAGTCATGAAGGACGCTAGTGAACGTCTGGCTCATCGTCCGAAGCTGCGTCAATTATTCCAGAATTGTTTTCCAAATACATTAGAAACAACTACTAAGCTGCTAGATGATGGAACAACGTTTGTGTTAACTGGCGATATTCCGGCGATGTGGCTGCGTGACTCTGTTGAGCAGGTTATTCATTATGTTCCTTTTGCCAAGGAAGATGCTGAGCTTCAGCGGGTTTTTGAAGGCTTAATACGCCGTCATATGTTTTATATTCAAATTGATCCCTATGCGAATGCCTTTAACGAGTCTGCAAATGATTGGCATTGGAATGCAACGGATGAGACAGACAGCTCACCTTGGGTATGGGAGCGTAAATTTGAGCTGGATTCCATGTGCTTCTCATTCCGCTTGGCCTATCTATATTGGAAAGAAACCGGGCGCACCGGGATCTTTGATGAAGCATTCCGAACCTCACTACTAAAGATGTTGAACGTATGGCAGATTGAGCAGGAGCACAAGGAGCAGTCAACCTACCGCTTTCAACGTCACAACGGCATCATGATAGATACATTACGTAAGAACGGTTTGGGGATGCCGGTAAATAATGTTGGACTGATCTGGTCAGGCTTCCGCCCCAGCGATGATGCGTGTGACTTTCACTTCAATATTCCATCGAATATGTTCGCCGCTGTAACACTTCGACAATTGCAGGAAATTGCTCAATATGTATATAGAGATTCAAATCTCGTAGCCCGAATGACGGCAATGGAAGAAGAAATCCGGCATGCAATTGAGCTTTATGGAATCATTGACCATTCCAAATACGGCAAAATGTACGCATTCGAAACGGATGGTTTCGGTAACCATTTATTGATGGACGATGCAGGTACCCCTAGCTTAATGTCAGCACCCTATCTAGGTTACTGTGCGCCAGACGACCCGATATATTTGAATACCCGTAAATTTGCTTTAAGTGAGGATAATCCCTATTTCTTCAAAGGCGAGAAGCTGAGCGGCATTGGCAGCCCGCATACTAGCGCAGGATTCGTATGGCATCTAGCATATACGATGCAAGGCTTAACAGCAGTTGATCCGCAAGAGATGCTCGAGATGATTGAAATCTGTGAGTCTACAGATGCAGGTACTGGGTTTATGCATGAGGGTTTTGATGTCCATGATCCAACCAACTTTACGCGTGAATGGTTCGCTTGGTCGAACAGCCAGTTCGCACAGCTTGTGTGGAAGGCACTGGAATCAGGCTTATTGCCTTAAGAATTAGCCAAGAGCGGGGTAGAACTCATACAGCTGTATAGGAGTGACAACTATGTTCGAAAAGAGACCTATAAACCCGATTCGGTTCATTCAACAGATGAAGCCAGATACAGTTACACCTTATGCAAAAGACGGAGTGCAGCGAGGTTTTGAGGCAATATTGTCCCCGCTACTTCAACAAGCAGCGATGAATTCCACTAGTGTTATTCACGTTGCTATTGACGGAACGCACGGTGCCGATTATCAGCACGTCCTAGCTAGGATCATAGATGTATTGGAGCAAGAGGGTCATAAGACACTTCTCATCGGAACCAATAGCTTCATGAAGACAAGTGAAGAGCTTCGTACGTTCTTTGAAGCGAATATTACAGATAATCGTGCATTTGGTTATTTTTCGGATGCTAAGATTGGAGATTATTTCATTCCAGAAGCACAAGACAAAATAGACAGTTTCAAAAACCAGATTCAATTACCTGTCCACCAAACAACCTTCATCATCACCTTCGGGCCAGGGGCTTATTGGCTTGGAAAAGGCAACTATGACCTCACCTACTTCCTGGATGTTTCTCGTGAATATCAGCAAATGGAGCATAAAGCACATTTATTGAATTTCGGCTTCAGTTGGAACCGAGATGTGGTGGAGAAGTATAAAATCTGTCTATTCGTGGAATGGCCTGTGCTAGAAACTTACCGTAAAGAAGTATTGAATTCGATCCACTATTACGTTGATATGAATGAGCCCGAGTGTCCCAAGCTAACGACGGTCTTCACCCTTCGCCAGATGATTGCAGATATCGCTAAGTCCCCCATGCGTGTAAAACCGTTCTTCGCGCCAGGGATATGGGGCGGTCAATATTTGAAGAAATTCGCGGAGCTTCCGAAGGAGTGGGCCAACTGCGCATGGAGCTTTGAGCCGATCGCACCAGAAAACTCCATTCTGGTGAAATACAATGACGAATTAATCGAGATCCCCTTCCTCATGGTCATGCATTATGAGCATCCGGCAATTCTCGGGAATCGTATTGTCGGGCTGTTTGGCGATTATTTTCCGATTCGCTTCGACTACCTTGATACCATCGACGGAGATAGCTTGTCGTGCCAGGTCCATCCGAAGCAGGAGTATATTCGTGAGACATTTAATGAATTTATGGCACAGCAAGAATCTTACTATATCATGGAGAATTTAGAGAATACATCTGTGTTCTTGGGGCTGACCGAACATTGTACGAAGGAGGAATTCTTTAATGCGGTACACCATGCACAAGAAACTGGTGAACCCATTCAAATCACGGACTTCGTTAATCAATATGAAGCGAATAAGGGAGATTTATTCCTAATTCCTACAGGGACCGTTCATGCCTCTGGAAAGAATAACCTGGTACTCGAAATATCCTCTACGACATGGTGGTTTACGTTCAAAATCTACGATTTCCTTCGTAAAGGGATGGATGGCAAGCCTCGTCCGATTAATATTGATCATGCCTTTGACAATATTGATTTCGATAAAAGAACGGCATGGGTAGAGGGAAATTTGATTCCTACGCCAAGCTTGCTGCAAAAGCAGGGCATTAACGAGGAGTATGTTCTTGGACAGCGTGAAGATCTACTGTTCTATGTTCATCGTGTGCACTTACATGATACATGGGAGGACCATACAAATAACGAAATGGTAATGTATAACTTGGTTGAGGGAGAAAAGGTTCGTATAGTATCCTGTGCAGACGAATCTATATATGTGGAGTTACAATACGCGGAATCATATATCCTTCCAGCCGTGTTCAGTGCATACAAAATTATAAATATCGGAAACAAGCCATGTAAGCTTGTGAAAGCTGGCGTATCCAAGGCATGGGATGTGAGTCTCCTTTGAAGCCTAAAGTCGTGATCGCTTTAGACGTGGGAGGAACCTTTATTAAATCTGGTTTAGTCGTGGATGGGGAATTGCTACAGGCTAGCTGCAAGCAGCATCCTGCCCTTGCTGATCAAGACGTCGATGTGATTATAGAGCAGTTTATTTCTATATTCGAAGATCAATATCAGTTCTATACCGTTACACTAGGGAAATCGGCAGACTGTACTTGGAATATCGGTCTCGCTTTTCCTGGGCCCTTTGATTACCGGCAAGGTATCTGTTATATTCAGGGGCTTAGTAAATATGAGGCGTTGTATGGTGAGAATATACGAGAAGTATTATATACCCGGTTCAATACCTTACAACATACGGAATGGGCCAAGCACCTGCTGCAGGCAAATATTCGCTTTGAGAATGATGCCAAGTTGTTTGCCTTAGGCGTAAGCAGGTTATTTCCAAATGAACGATATATTTCGTTAACTATAGGGACAGGGTTAGGCTCCGCATTTATTGATCGTGCATCGATCCTGAACGAAGGACCAGGTGTTCCCAAGGACGGTTGGCTTTTTGATAAACCTTTCCTAGAGAGCTCCGTAGATGATGCCTTCTCGCGTCGCGGAATTCTTCGCCTGGCAGAGCAGATGGGAGTTCTAGAAAAAGGGATGGACGTGAAGGAACTCGCAGAACAAGCAAGAAATGGGAATAACTTGTGCTGCAAGGTATTTGAAGAATTCGGTACACAATTGGCTGGGATGCTAAATTCCTATGTTATAGACTATCAGCCAAGCCGCATCGTTATTGGCGGTCAAATTGCTAAAAGCATCGATTTATTTGGTCCCGCCCTCCAGAAAGGATTGGCTGAATCATCTATTGTTATCTTTACTTCAGAAAATGTATTCGAACATACGCTTATCGGAATATCGAGATTATTTGACGATTCCTTCGGATTCAATTGATAATACAAAGATAACCAGTTACCGATCGATGTCGGTGACTGGTTATTTTTATGCTCCATCTTCGGCCAGAAATCGAGCATTTCATCAGGGATTATAAATGAACTTGTCAGTTCATTTATAGTTCATATTCCAGTGATAGGATACACAGTATAATAATAAGCGTTGGAAGGTCGTGCAACATGACAAAAGTAAAACAAACAGTAGATTATCCATTGTATAATGGACAGCCGTATTTCATGCCCATTGGCAAATGGGTAGTGATTCTGGCAAGTATCGTTTTAGGTGTATTACCAATGCTCGTAGATATTCCCTTCATGTCTCTCGATGTGCAGAGCAAGATCGGTCCGTTTCTATTCACGTTGTTACCATTAATCGGATTAGTGTGGGCAACCAAAGGAAAGTTAGGGATTCTCTTCAAAAAGCCTAAAGTAAGTCATGTATTATACGGGATTTTATTCTTTATTATTAATCTCATCGTAACGATGGCGGTAGGAATGCTGCTTAAATCGCTGGGAGCTCCTTTAACAGATAATGCGGTACTTGGTCACGGGAATACCCTTTCAATAGGTGAGAAGCTTTGGACAATGTTCGTATCAGGATTTCAATTGATCGGCGAAGAATTGTTTACGATCTTGCCATTCTTGGCGATTATGCAGCTTTGTTTCATGGGCATGAAAATGTCACGCAAAGCGTCCGTGCTCATTGCATTAATCGTAACAGCAATCATATTTGGTGCATTGCACCTACCAACGTATCATTTTAATTTTACTCAGGCCATTCTGGGAATCGGAATCGCTCGAGTGGTTCTAACGCTTGCTTACATGAAAACAAAGAACATTTGGACTTCCATCATTGCACATATTTTAAATGACTGGGCGATATTTGGGATGGGCATGTTAGGTAGCGCAACAGTAGCACCGTTCCTGATGCATTTCTTGCATTAAGAGCCGGAGGGATTTCCGTAGAGTCACAAAGAGGTTAAGCATTTAGTGCGATAGATGTTGAGAAGGTTTCTGAGGTACAGGAGCACAGCTGATTGGATATCCAATCGGCTTTTTTTGCTATCTAGTTTAAATTTCTATCAATCTCTCTATCATTCGATATCCCTCTCAAGGGATACCCAGCATCCATAATTATTGGTATACTTTAACAAATGATTCTACCTATGGAGTGTTTAAGGAGGTTATGATCGATGAGATCGAGCGGAATTCTTCTTCTTTTTATAACACTTATAATAACGGGTTGCTTTAATCAGCCATCAAATAGAGAAGAGCAGTTCACTACAACCATTAATGAACAAGAAGATGTGATAAACAGCCATGGAATGATTGTTAAGAATCTTGAGAAGCTGGATGCTTTTATCCACAGCAAAACAGGTACACAGCGTGTGGTTCATTACACGATTGAAGGCGATCCGATCTTTAATGACTTGAAGTACACTGACCAAGGGATTGAAATGCGGAATGATAATTCAGAAGATAAATTTGGTAGTCCCCAAGTAACCAAATACACTTGTAAGAACCTTGTTAGAAATGAAACGGATAAGCTTCTGTCGTTTACGTTGACGGGCTGTGAGGGCGAGCAAGCAAAGATCGAGCTGCTTCAGATCCCTTTTGATGTAACGAAACAAGATAAGTTTGAGTTTGTTTTAAAATATGGCGTGAACTTAAAGAATGAGATCAACACTATTGATATGAAGCTAGTAAAAGATCTCCAGAATGGGGAAGTTGCCAGCGTTAACGATTTTGGGCTTACTGAACAGGAACGTGGACAAATCTATAAAGAAATGGTTCTGGCAAATTACTTAGATGAAAAAGAATTATCTACCGAGTGTAATCGAAAACCTGCTGTAAGTTATGATTTAACGGTTCAGATCAATAATGGAGAGCGTCATTATCAGTGGACGGAATGTCAGAATACTGAGGATGCCGGTCAGATGACTGAACTAGCTCAAGCGATCATTAAGATCGTGCAAGCCGGAAGTATTTATAAGCAACTGCCCGAGGTTAAGGGGCATTACGAATAATCCAGCATTCATCTTTATTCTCAGATCATTGGAGGCAGCATTCATGCACCGTATATTATTAATTGAAGATGACGAAGCGATTAGTGAAATGGTTAGGTCCTATTTAGTAAAAGAGGGCTATGAAGTGGAAACAGCGTTTGATGGTGAAGTAGCGGAGAGGACATTCCGTACTAGTAATCCATTTGATCTTGTCTTATTAGATCTTATGCTGCCCAAGCGCAGCGGTACTGACATTCTCCAGACGATCCGTGCGACAAGTCTAGTTCCTGTGTTGATCATGTCAGCCAAGGACAGCGATGTGGATAAAGCGCTAGGACTTGGTTTTGGGGCGGATGATTATATTACCAAGCCATTTTCAATGATCGAATTAGCTGCTAGAGTGAAGGCTGCGATTCGACGAGCGGGTTATGCTACTCCCCCAATCCAAGCGGAAGCTCCGATTCCTATAACGCAAAGGATTTCCATTGGTGGTCTGACTGTGGATTTGGATAATTTCTCTGCGCTAAAGAATGGGGAAGAAGTGAAGTTAACGTCTAAGGAATTTCATATTCTTAAGCTGTTTGTTACGCATCCTGGCAGAGTCTTCACCAAAGCACAGATTTATACCAGCGTGTGGGCAGATGATTATTTCGGGGATGAGAACGTTATTAATGTACATATGAGAAGATTACGCGAAAAAATAGAAGATGATCCCTCCCATCCAGCGTACATCAAGACGTTATGGGGGATCGGGTATAAGCTGGGAGAGCAGCTATAATGAGTATGGCGCTTAGTGTGGTCATTGTACTCCTGCTCGTCGTCATTGGATGGCAATATCAGCATTCGCGTAAAGCTTCTAGGGACCTAAAATATATTCATGACAAGTTAAGTAGCATCATGGCCGAAGGTTCACACGAAAGACTGCTGTTATTTAGTAGTAATCTAGAGCTGCAAAGTGTGTTAATTGATCTAAATCGGCTGCTCGACGTTAACCATAAAGGAAGCATTGGGCGCGTGAAGCTGGAGAAGTCCATGCGTAATATGCTGTCGAACATTTCACACGATCTTAAGACTCCGCTAACGGTAGTGCTCGGTTATATTGAAACGATTCAGCAGGATGAGCATATGCCAGCCGAGGAACGGGAACGGATGATGAATACGATTCACCAAAAAGCGAATGAAGTGATCCATCTGATGAACAAGTTCTTTGACTTGGCCAAGTTGGAATCGGGGGATCGAGAAATCAATCTTACACGTGTTGAGGCAGGCGAAGTATGCAGACGCAATATTCTTTCTTTCTATGATATCCTTAGCGCCAAGGGTAGTGAGGTGGAAATAGAGATCCCTGATGAGTCACTTTTTTTCATGGGGAACGAAGAGGCGCTTGACCGGATCTTGTCCAATTTGTTATCGAATGCGATTGCTTACGGGGATGCCGGAGGCGTATTAGGCTTGAAACTTTATAGTGATAAGAACAAAGTATACATAGATGTTTGGGACCGGGGAAAAGGCATTAGTGAAGCTCACCAGGATAAAGTATTTGAACGGCTTTATACATTGGAGGATTCGAGAAACCGATCGTATCAAGGCAGCGGTCTGGGTCTGACCATCACCAAAAGATTAACGGAGCAGATGAATGGAACGATTACACTGGTTAGTCAACCGTTTGTGAGAACGGTATTTACCCTTTCTTTTCGCAGATTAAGCTTCTAAGGAGTGAAATTGTGTACAGCTTAAGATTTTCGTAAGAATTGAGTAATAAAAAAGAAAATTCTGCTGTGTACAATAAGAACTAAGGAAGACGAGACGAAAACAAAGAGGAGCGCGGAAATGACTACTATACTCCGGACAAGAAATTTAACGAAAACCTATCAAGGCAAAGAAGCCGTTAGCAATGTGAATATGAATATTAAACAAGGTGAAATTTACGGGTTTCTTGGACCTAATGGTGCAGGCAAAACTACGGTCATGAAAATGATCACGAACCTCGTTAAACCGACGAGTGGGGAAATTGATTTTTTTAATGAAAAAATGACAGACCATTCTTATGAAATGCTGAAGCGGATGGGCTGCATCATTGAATATCCAGTGTTTTATGATAAACTGACAGCCAAAGAAAATCTAATTTTGCACGGAGAGTACATGGGCTATTATGATCCACAAGCAATTGGCGAAGCGTTGGAGCTAGTAAAGCTTACGGGGATCGATAAAAAGCCAGTGAAGCAATTTTCGCTTGGGATGAAGCAACGTCTTGGTATTGCCAGAGCCTTTATGACGAAACCGGAGCTACTCATTCTGGATGAGCCAATTAATGGACTAGATCCTGTGGGAATCAAAGAGATGCGTGAAGTGTTCCGGATGCTTAGCCGTGAATATGGAATGACGTTACTTGTATCTAGTCATATTCTGGGGGAAATCGAGCAGATTGCTGATACCATCGGTGTGATCCGGCAGGGTGCTCTGGTAGAAGAAGTAGCCATGGAGTCCATTCGCGGCCAAAATACAGAATATATCGAAGTGGTTACAAATGAGATTAGCAAAGCGGTGTACGTGTTGGAGCATAAGCTTGGCCTCAATAATTTCAAAGTTCTGGATCATATTACAGTAAGAATATATGACGGTGGAATCTCACAACGTGATCTGAATAAGGCGTTAGTGCTAGCAGATGTGGAAATTGAAAGCATCAGCAAGAAACAACATACGCTGGAAGATTATTTTTTACAATTGATTGGGGGTGAGGGCGTTGCTTAAATTAATATCTTTGGAGATTCGGAAGAATAAGCTTAAAACTCTTCTCACTGGTGCTGCAATCGTCAATCTTGCTATTCTTGCTTTTATGATAATGGTTATATTCGTTGATCAAAATGAGAGTGAACCATCGTTCGCTTCTTATGCAGATATGTTTGAGGGTGTGTTCGTTTTTGTTAAGGCTGCTTATATTATTTTCGCTTCCGTTATTATTAGCAAGCTGGTGATTGATGAGTATAAGAACAACACGATTACTCTTCTCTTTATGTATCCTATTTCACGTAAAAAGCTAATGACTGCGAAAATATTGATAGTGTTCGCCTTCACATTTATTGCCATCATCGTGTCAGACATAGTGGTTGGCGCTATCCTAATAGGATTCAATTCTTTTGTAGAGCTTATTCCGGGTGAGTTAAGCCTTCCTATGATCACTTCAGAGCTGATCAAGTTAGGCGCAAACGCATTTTACGCAGCGGGTATCGCTCTGATTCCTTTGTACTTTGGAATGAAGAAAAAATCAGTACCGGCCACCATCGTCTCTGCTGTCCTGGTTACTTCCTTAATTTCTGGTGGATTTGATCAAGCACGCTTAGGTAATTTAGCAGCGGTGTCGATCTCGCTGGGCTTGATAGGAGCAGGTATTGCCTATATGGCGATTCGGAATATTAACCATAAAGATATAGCCTAAGATATTTACAGAAATCCCTCTTAAGAATCTCAGTGCGATGTTCAATACATCGTGGCTGGATTCTAAAGGGGGATTTGGTGTTTATGTGCGACCGATTAAAGTATATTTGCTATAATGGTCAAAATAAAATATTTTAAAATTTGAGATGATTTCCGCTAATTTTAGGGTAATGATAATGGATGAGAGAGCCTGAGGTGAAATGAATTGTGGATAAAGACTGGACGTCCATTCTAACACGATTGCTTTCGGAAGAGAGCGCTTATAAATCGTTATATGACCATCATCCTAATTTGATATTTGTTTTGGATCGGCAAGGTCGCTGCGTAGGAACGAATCGTACGTTCTATCTAGAATCCAGTGTAGAAACATCGTTCCAAGATATAGGTCTGACAGCACTTAAAAGTATATACCTTGTTGATGTAGCTGATTTTGAGGCTGCTCTACAAGGAAATCCCTCTAGCTTTGAGTTGCAAGATATGAACAATCCCAAAGCAAATGCCGTGAGGGGGAACTTTATTCCTATAACGATAGATGAGGGAATTGTTGGGGTATTCGCGATCATACAAGTGGATAACGGCAACTATCATAATTATTCGGAAGGGTTACATTGGTGGCTACACGCATTGGCGGATACTTTTAATGCTAAATTATCTGGGAAGGCAGAACGGGAGTCAAACTTCAAACCTACTTTTACTGCTGAAGTCGAGGATAAGCGAGCGAACCTTATTCTGAACTCCGTCTCAGCTGGAATATTCGTACTAGATAATATGGGGCGAACTCTATTTATTAACCGTGAGGGAGCCGATATGCTAGGCTACCAGCCTACAGAATTGGTGGGTCTGAAGCTTATGGAGTATATCCATGAAGTTCAAGGTGATGGTTCACGTTATTCAACCCCTGATTGTCAGATCAGTCTTACGATTGCAGATGGAATTATCCGCAGGAAAGACGATGAGATCTTCTGGCGTAAGGATGGAACCAGCTTCTTTGTAAATTATCGGGTGTCGCCTCTTATGGATGGGGGGATGATTGCAGGTGCAGTTATTGCTTTTAGTGATATCACGAATGCGAAAGAAATCATTCGCGCTAAGGAATCTGCAGAGCAGGCGGCACAAGCCAAATCTGATTTCTTAGCGATGATGAGTCATGAAATTCGGACACCGATGAATGGAATGATTGGGATGTCAGACCTTTTACTTGAAACGGACCTTGGAGAAGAACAGCGAGATTATGTCGAGATTTTACGAAGTAGTAGTTACACGCTATTACAAATCTTGAACGACATCCTTGATTTCAGCAAGATGGAAGCGGGTAAAATGCCACTGCAATTCGAATCATTTGATCTCCGGGAGATGATATCAGACATCATTGATTTATTTACGCCTAAAGCCGAAGAGAAGAAGCTGGCTTTGCGGTGGTGGGTGGATACGAGTGTTCCAACAACGTTACTGGCTGATCCGATCCGTTTGCGACAGATTATTGTCAATCTGGTAGGTAATGCTCTGAAATTCACAGAACATGGAAGCGTCACAGTATCGATTAAGAACATTCCACTTTCGGATTCAAAAGAATACTTATTGGAATTCTCTGTACGCGATACAGGTGTTGGGATTGCCGATAATAAACTCAATTTATTATTTCAATCCTTCTCACAGCTGCACCCGACATTTAACCGTAAATATGGCGGTACAGGATTGGGACTGGCTATTTGTAAGCAACTTGTTGAGCTGATGGGTGGGACAATCTTTGTAGAGACCGAAGAGAATACAGGTTCAACGTTCCGGTTTATGCTACCCTTCATAAAAGAAGAGGCTGAGTTAAATTCAACTTCAAATCAGGAGGGATAAACACACAAATCTCCGGTCCATTGACTTACGAAGCAATGGCCGGAGATTTGTGTGAGATTATTAATCTTGAAGCATATACATGAGACCTACAGTATGCGGGCCACAATGGCTACCAATAACACAACCTGCATTGAGGATAGCTATCTCATTCACTTGAGTTTTCTCTCGTAGCGCTGTCTCTAGATAGCGAGCATCTTCTTCCGCTAAGGTATGAACAACGATGAGCAGTTCTTTATCCATCCGATTGACGTTAACTAAGGCGTTCTGGAGCATTTGTTCCACGGCTTTTTCTTTTTTTCCACGAATTTTACTAGTAGGTACGATGCTGCCGTCTACAAGTCTAAGAACAGGACGAATTTTGAGCAGACTACCGATGAAATTCTGCATACCTGAACAGCGTCCACCCATGTATAAGTAATCAAGCGTATCTACAACGAATTCTGTTTCTACAAGATCGCGGCTGTGCTTCAGCATAGCTGCAATCTCAATAGCACTGTGACCTTTTTCAGCGGCTCTGACAGCTTTCATAACGAGAAGAGCAATGCCTCCACATAAGGTCTGTGAATCAATAACCTGTACACGACCCTCAGGGAATTCCCCAGCAGCCAAAAGTGCATTCTGATATGTAGAGGATAGTGACGAGGAGAGACTGATATATACAATATCATCTCCACTGCTAATTACCGGATGAAAAGCGGCGATAAAGTCAGCTGGTGAAGGCGCGGCAGTCTTTGGCAATACTCCGCTTGCGGCTACACGGCGATACACTTCTTCTGGTGTGATATCCTCACCATCTTTGTAGGTTCCCTCTTCAAACACTACGTAAAGGGGAACGATGCCGATATTATAAGTATCCTTCCAGCCTTGAGGCAAATCGGAAGTGCTGTCTGAAAATATTTTTACAGTAGACATGAATTTCTCCTTCACCGATAATCGGACGACAATAGTCATTATTGAATCACATAATCTATTTATTATACCAAGACTGAGCCGATTCTCAAAATGAAATAGTAGAAATTTTGAAAGAAAAAAAGACTATCCGGGATTCCGAATAGTCATAGTAAGTATTAATTTTTTTTCATAACCGGTATCCAGATCTCGCAGCGATAATCCTCTGCATCAGGTCTTCCCGGAAGGTACAACTCAAACTCAGGTCCCCCAGTATGCTCGTAGCCTGTTGCAGGGAACCATTCTTGAAAGATCCGTGCCCAGGCTTGCTGAATAGCATTCGGCATCGGCCCTACTGAGGTGAATACAGCCCAACTCGCAGCTGGTATCGTCGTAGAAGCAAAGCCCTGAGCATCCGTCTCTGAAGAGGCTTCGACAGCGATCCAATAGGAGAAGGTTTCTTTTTCATGATTGAAATCTTTACAAATACCAAGGATATCCTTATCAACACCGATCTCAATCAGTTTATCCGAAGTACCATTTTCGTTAGCTTCAATCCACAGCTGGGGGATGCGGCGTAAATTCTCCCCATCTTTTGTAGTCATTTCCTCTACTAGTCCGATAACATTAAAGGCATCTCTTGTCTCAATTCTGTAGTCCATTTCTTTATCTCCCTTCAGTGATAGATGGAAGGAGAGTCTAGGGAAAGCTTTGAGCTGAACCCCTGACTCCCGCGCGGCAGAAGGAGTAATTCCATGTGCCTTGCGGAATGCTTTGGCAAACGACTCGGGAGAGTCATATCCGTATTTTAATGCGACATCTAGCACCTTAACTTTAGAAATAGCGAGTTCCTGTGCCGCCAGAGTTAGTCTCCGTTTACGGATATAGTCTTTGACTGATACTCCGGTAAGCATGTAGAACATACGCTGGAAGTGGAAAGGGGAGGAATAAGCCACCTTTGCTATATCTTCTATATTAAAGGTTTCCTCCATCTTACTCTCTATATAATCTAAAGCTTCTTTCATGCGGATAAGCCATTCCAAGTCTGCCATCTCCCTTTGAGTTCATACTATCATGCTACCATTTGCAAAGCCTGTTATTCCTTGCTCTTAAATGACAGGTTGCTGCTGGAAGAATGATCTTAACAGAATCATCCTATATAGTATAACTCAGGAAGGTAGAGAGGGTCAGCTTTGTAATTTATACACTCTTGCTTCGAAAGGACGCAGAATTTCTTGTACTGATGACTCATCAGGGTAATTTCCAATGATTAAATCAGTAACGTTGCTCAGCTCAGCGGAGAGATCAACGTTTTGGGGAGCCTCGCTGAAGTTCAACAGGATCAGCCATTGTTCATCCTCTAAAGTTCTGGTATAAGCATAAATGTTCTCATGATCAGGCAGCAGTAGCTTGTATTCTCCATATACCATAATCGGATTCTTTTTGCGTAAAGCAATTAGTTCCTGGTAGTAGTAGAAGATTGAATCAGAATCAGCCAATGCTTGCTCCACATTAATGTCCTTGTAAATCGGATTCACTTTGAGCCATGGTTCACCCTCTGAAAATCCAGCATTAGCAGATGCATCCCATTGCATTGGGGTACGGGCATTGTCCCGGCCTTTGACATGGATAGCGTTCAGAATCGTATCATGATCTGCGCCACCCTCAGTTACCTTTTCACGGTACATATTCAGAATTTCAATATCTTGATAATCTTCCAGCGTTGTGAATTTTACATTCGTCATCCCAATTTCTTCACCTTGGTAAATATAGGGGGTACCTTTAAGTGTATGTAGTAAGGTAGCGAGCATTTTGGCAGATATTACGCGGTACTTCCCATCATCACCAAATCGTGAAACCATACGCGGCTGGTCATGATTGTTTAAGTACAGACTATTCCAACCCTTGTCAGCCAGACCTACCTGCCATTTATGAAGTATGTCTCGCAGCTTGGTTAATGTCCATGGGGCTACATCCCATTTGCCTCCTGGGCCGGAATCTACGTCCATATGCTCGAATTGGAATACCATTTGAAGCTCTTCGCGATCTTCGTCTGTGTAAAGAACGGCATCCTCTACCGAAGCCCCTGGCGTTTCCCCGACGGTCATAATGTCATAGCCCGAAAGGACCTTTTGGTTCATTTCATGTAAAAACTCATGGACCCGGGGGCCATTCATAAAGTAATCGCCACCCCAAGCAAGTTCTTCTGGCGCCTCACCCTCGATTTGAAAGGAAGGTAGCCCTTCCGCTTTAGAAATCAAATTAATTACGTCCATCCGCAACCCATCCACACCTTTGTCGAGCCAGAAGGTAACCATCTTGTATAATTCCTCGCGAAGCTTTGGATTGTCCCAGTTGAGATCCGGTTGCTTGCGTGAGAACAGATGTAGATAGTATTCACCGGTTGATTCATCTAGTTCCCAAGCCGGACCGCTGAAGATGGAACTCCAATTGTTCGGGCGTTCGCCATTGGGTCCACCTGGACGCCATATGTAGTAATCACGGTACGGATTATCCTTTGACGAACGGGACTCTACAAACCATTGATGTTCATCAGAAGAGTGGTTGATTACAAGATCCATCATTAGCTTAATGCCACGATCATGCAGTCCTGCCAGTAGTTCCTCCCAGTCTTTTAGCGTGCCGAATTCATCCATAATATCTTCATAATTGCTGATGTCATAACCATTATCATCATTTGGCGATTTATATACCGGTGACAACCAAACTACATCGACACCGAGCTTCTGCAAATAATCCAGACGTGAAATGATGCCTTGCAGATCACCAATACCGTCACCATTACTATCTTGAAAGCTACGTGGATAGATTTGATAGACGACAGCTTCCTTCCAAAAGGTTCTTTTCATTAATAATCACTCCTTATATAAGTTATCCATTTAGGAAAAAAATAAAGAGACCCAAAAAAGCTATTAGCTTCAAGGGTCTCATGTGGTGTCGGTTTATACTGTGACGGAATTGCTGTCAGCAGTGATGCTGCTTAGTCCGTTCACGGTATATTCTTTGTCATAGATAGTAATAGAAGCTGGAATATCAGTTTCATTCGTAACCGTAACCTGTGCGTCCGAAACGCTTACTTTTAGACGGGAGCCGCGGAACATGATTTTGAAAGAGTACGCTGTCCAGTGACCTGGGTTCGATGGGCTCAGAGCCAGTCTGCCATCATGAACACGTAATCCGCCGAAGCCATGTACGATTGACATCCAAGTACCGGCCATACTAGTGCTGTGTAAGCCGTCTTCGGTATCATTGTTATAGTTATCAAGATCCAGTCTTGAAGTACGCAAGTACATTTCATAAGCCTTATCCTTATATCCTAGTTCGCTGGCTAGAATAGAGTGGATACAAGGGGATAGGGAGGACTCATGAACAGTGATCGGCTCGTAAAAGTCGAAATTCTGCTTTTTGGTATCAAGATCGTAACGGTCCCCTAGGAAATATAATCCCTGCAGAACGTCCGCTTGTTTAATGAAGCAAGAACGAAGGATACGATCCCAAGACCATTTTTGGTTTAGTGGCAAGTTCTCAGCTGCCAGATCCTTGACTTGAATAATCTCTTTGTCTAGGAAACCATCTTGCTGCAAGAAGATACCCAGTTCTTCATCCGCAGGATAATACATTTTGGCAATGATATCATTCCATTTTGCGGTTTCGCTCTCTTGGAGTCCTAGTTTGTCAACTAGTTCTGCATAGCGCGTGGACTCGTTCTTTTTCAGATAATCCAAGGCTTCTAAGGTATATTCCATTGTCCATGAAGCCATCCGGTTGGTGTACCAGTTATTATTTACGTTATTTTCGTATTCATTAGGTCCCGTTACGCCAAGCATCACGTATTTGTCTTTACGATTTGCATAGTGAACACGTTCTTCCCAGAAGCGGGAGATCTCTACTAGAACTTCAAGGCCATATTGACCAAGATAAGCTTTGTCTCCAGTGTAGTTCACATAGTTATAAATCGCATAAGCAATGGCACCGTTACGGTGAATTTCTTCAAATGTAATTTCCCACTCATTGTGACATTCTTCGCCGTTCATTGTAACCATCGGGTACAATGCGCCTTTTGCGAAACCAAGCTTGCGAGCATTCTCCTTAGCCTTCTCCAAATGCTTGTAACGGTAGATCAACAGGTTGCGAGCAATAGAAGAGTCCGCAGTACTGAGATAGAAGGGAACGCAATACGCCTCTGTATCCCAGTAAGTGCTGCCACCGTATTTTTCACCAGTAAAGCCTTTAGGTCCGATGTTCAGACGGTCATCTTCTCCATTGTAGGTTTGGTTTAGCTGGAAAATATTGAAGCGAATCGCTTGTTGTGCGGAAACGTCACCTTCAATAATGATGTCGCTTTCTTTCCACTTCTCTCTCCAAGCTTCTATTTGTTCTGTCAAAAGGGTTACAAAACCAGCTTCCTTAGCAGCTTGCAGAGCAGTTTGAGCGGCATCTACCAATTGTCCAAGACCATGATTACGCGAGGTAACGTTGGCAACATATTTATAAATGACGATTTGATCACCAGATTGTACGGATACATTCATTTTGCTAGCTACATATTTCTCTTGTTCAATGGCTTCAGCTTCAGCATTGACCTTCTCACCGTTGACAAGGATATCAAAAGCCATATCAGAGGTTACATGGAAATCGAGTTTTTTAGTCTTAAGGGTGAGGTGCCCCCCTTCAGTGCCTGCTTGCTTCTCAACTTCATTCCAGAACTTCTCGTCATAGTTGGAGTCCTTGTTCTTTACATCACCGTCGAGATAAGGAGTGATCGTAATCTTGCCTGAGAAATTAACAGGAATGATAGAGTAACGAATAGCACCGATTTCTTGACGAGTCATGCTGACGAAACGGATACTCTCAACTTTAACTTCCTTACCACCTTCGAGTGTAGCAGTGAAGCTACGGGAAAGCGTACCTTCCTTCATGTTAAGGACACGGCGGAAATCGGAAACCGTGCATTTAGCAAGGTCTAACGGAGTTCCTTCAATGTCGATGTTAATACCGATCCAGTTTGTACTGTTCAGTACTTTAGCAAAATATTCAGGATAGCCGTTCTTCCACCAGCCGACCCGTGTTTTGTCAGGATAGTACACGCCAGCCATGTAGCTGCCTTGCAGGCTACTTCCACTATATTGCTCTTCAAAATTAGCTCGACCACCCATAAATCCGTTGCCAAGGCTAAATACACTTTCAGAGATTTCTTGTGTCTGTGGATCAAAGGATTCTTCAATAATGGACCATTCATCAATTGTTAAATATTGTTTCACGATAACCGGCTCCTTTAAATATGTTGTGGGGATATATAATGAACAAATCATTCTTCCATTAAAATTCCGGTGGTATAAGTGCGACTGCGAGGAATCTTTGGACTTTCGATCGCTGTTATAATCAGATATCTATATTTTAGCCGCGTTTTGCGGATGAAATCTGATTATAAAGGCGAACGCTACGCTTCTACAGTTCCAAAATTCCTCTCCGCCACCTCATCACCAGAAATCTAATGATTAATATTTAGTTCATTTGATTGTAGTTTAGATGCAGCAGGGCGAATCACATTAACACTTTCAGTTGATTAATGTTCGTTAGACTTTAAGAAAAAGATTCTTTGAGCTGAGACACACTCATATGAGCGAGCGATGGAACGACGATGTTGGCCGCTTTGAGCGTTTCTGGTGAACCAATTCCAACACTGAACATTCCAGCACGTGACGCAGCTTCAATTCCTGCTTCTGCATCTTCGAAGACAACACAGTTTTTAGGATCAGCACCAAGTGCTTTAGCTCCTAAGAGAAAAACTTCCGGATCAGGTTTAGCAGCACTAGTGTGTGTGCCATCGATGATCGCATCAAAGTAAGGGGTCAATCCGGTATTGTTTAATATCGTCATTGCGTTCTTACTAGCAGAACCGAGGGCAACTTTGATGCCATTCTCACGGCACTCTTTCAGAAAATCAAGCGCACCTGGCAAAATCTCTGAGCTATCCATCTTCGCAATATATTCGACATAACGATTATTCTTCTGTTCCGCAAGTTTAGCTTTCTCTTCTTCATCGATAGTTAGTCCGCCGATTTCCAGCAAAATGTTTAGCGAGGCAGTTCTGCTGACTCCTTTAAGGCGTTCATTATCTTGTTCTGTGAAGAGAAATCCCAATCCATCTGCAAGCTCTTTCCATGCGATATAATGGTATTTGGCAGTGTCAACGATAACACCATCCAAATCGAATAAGCAGGCTTTAATTTCAGTCATTGTTGGTACCTCCTAAAAAGTTGTGACAGTATCGTGATCCGTTGCTAATCGTATCTGGATTTAACTTCGATCGTATAAGCTTGCTTAAGATAGTTAAGTTTATCCTAACCTTAGATTCGAATATTCACCCTAAAAAGAACTGAATAAAGACGTTTTAATGATTTAGCGCAAACGTTTGTACAGATTTCCAAAAAATAAATGAAGCGTTTGATCGCTTCACTTATTCATTCGGTTTTGTTCTTAGCATGAGAGTACATGGATGACTCTCTCACGATCAATCGATGTGGAATAACAAATCGGTTTGTGTAACCAGCATCGTGATTCGGACTCTTGATATTCTGAATAAGTACCTGAGATGCAGTGTATCCAAGATGGTAAATTCCAATATCAATACTACTGATTGGAGGACTGGATAATTCAGATAATGGAATATTGTTAAAGCTCACAATAGCGAGATCGTCAGGCACTTTGTATTTCAGTTCATTCAATCCGCGTAAAATTCCGAACGATACCATATCATCCACTGCAACTAGTGCAGTAGGCCGATTAGGCAAATTCATGAAAAAAGACATCGCTCTATATCCGCTATCCTGTAGAAATTCACCTTCTACAATCCATTCATCACGCATTTCAAGACCGCTATTCAGCAATGCTTTACGGTATCCTGCGAGACGATCGCGAGAAACAATTAGATTCGGCGGTCCACTTACGAAGCCAATACGTTCATGACCCATCGAAATGAGGTGGTTTGTAGCATCATATGCTGCCATCACATTATCGTTATCGACAGATAAAATATTCTCATATCGATCACTTCGGCCTACCAGCACGAATGGATAATCGTTACTCTCAAGAAAATCAATAACAGCATCATCCGTACGAGAGTACAGGAGAATAACACCATCTACTCGACGACCCTTTAGAAGTCTTGAAACGGCTTCCAATTCTTCCTTCTCGTTTGCTCCTGAGCTAATTAGCACATCGTAGCCGGAACGGCTAGCTTGTGTAACGATCCCCCGGATTAATTCCATAAAAAATAGGTTTGAGAACAGCTCTTCAGCTGGTTTAGGAAGACTGAAGCAGATACTGTTTGTAGTTTTCGACACTAGACTCTTAGCCATCATGTTAGGTGTATAGCCCATATCTTCCATAATAGCTTTGACCTTGCGGGAAGTTTCCAGGCTGATTCTGGGGTGATTGGACAATACCCGGGATACCGTGGAGGGAGATACTCCCGCTTTCTTGGCCACATCCTTAATGGTAACTGTCATAGAAACCTCCTTATGGAACCGTTTGCTTTACACAGTAATATTAATCTAAGAGTTCTAAATTGTAAATAGATAAAGTCATTTGGAAGGGCAATATTGCTACTTTTGGAAAGAGTATTAGAAATTTATGTGTAAAATTGTTTGTTTTCACCAAAAAAGTATGAATGATTTAGCAAGATTGATCTTAATATGTATAAAAGATATCCAATTTCTTCGAAAAGAGTATTTCGTAAATGCAAACGTGTGGCTTAAATTTTGTGAAATACTTGATAAAAGTATAAATTAAATTCGATTCGTGGAATGGAATTAAAGAACTTTCAAAAAATCGGATCAATCCTAATGGAATTATCAGGCTTACTTTTCTTTATTTTTACTTTTATGAGAAATAGAGTTTGTTCAATACATAAAAATACTGGTTGACAATACCATAAATACAGCATTAGTATGTAAATCAAAATATAGCAAGCGTTTACATTGGGTAAATTTGGGTCGGTGTTCGTTCTGCTTAAGAAGAATTTTATGTACTTAGGTTTGTGCACGGCTAGTTGCAAACGTTTGCACAGATTTTATGTTTTTTTGTTGATCGTTTACTTTGATAAGGATGGTGGTGCCGTTAATCCGGTTTGACGAGCCGTACACATAGACCTTCTCCAACTATAGAAGGAAGACGCATGATTTCATAACCTCAAAATAATTGGCGGGGTTCGAGAAGTTATGTATCCGCTTGCACAAAGGTAATTTCATAATCATGGGAGGTTTTACAGAATGAAAATAACTTTATGGGGTAAGAGGACGTTCGCGATCTTCATGATCGTTGCTCTCGTGTTCTCCAGTCTTGGATTACACCCAGCTAGTGTTTCTGCAGAAACGACAAAGGTGGTTTTAGTCGGTGATTTGCAGTCAGAGTTAACACCCGGTGGGGCGGAAAATCCCGGTAAGGATTGGGATGAGAAATCAGTAGTCACCCAAATGACCTACTCAGATAATGGTCTATATTCTTTTACCGGGACTCTGCCAGCGGGAGAATATAACTATAAGATTGCTCTGAACGATAGCTTTGACGAGAGTTACGGTTACGGTAGTTATACCAATCCTAATGGAGTTAATAATAAAGGCG
Organism: Paenibacillus etheri; assembly: GCF_001012825.1. Lineage (GTDB taxonomy): Bacteria > Bacillota > Bacilli > Paenibacillales > Paenibacillaceae > Paenibacillus_AQ > Paenibacillus_AQ etheri. Next base: position 468,129 of record NZ_LCZJ02000026.1, on the reverse strand, counting down.
ATATCCACATAAAGCTAGAAACAGAAACGGCTGTAACCTTTTATTATAATGACACTACTCATAAAATAGCTGATTCTACGTACTACTCTCCAATTGCTGCGGATAAGCTGCCAAGATTGACAGGAAACCTGCCAGCAGAGGCATTGTCCACGTTATCAGATCCTGATTTTGATGGAGTGTACAGTACGGTTGTTAGTGTGCCGCAGGGAGATTACACATACAAGGTTTCCGTTCCGGGAGCCACAGAAGCAGAGGATATATCTTATCCAGAAAGCGATCTAATGTTGAACCTACCGGTAGATCTTCAGGTAACCTTCAAGTACAACACTGGAGATCATAGTGTAACTGCAGAATATAAAATTCCTTCGGGACCTGTAGAGGTTACACCTGTTCCAGCAGGGCATATTCGTGTTCACTACAAAGCTAGTGATTACTCTGATAAGGGATTGTGGCTATGGGGTGATGTTGTAAGCCCTTCTGTTGATTGGGCTATGGGTGCGACTCCTTTTCCTGATGGACAAATGGATTCCTATGGAGCATATGTTGATGTGCCGATTAAGGATGGAGCTCAGAAGATCTCATTCATCGCGCTTAAGCGTGCAAGTGGGGAGAAAGACGGAGGAGACAAGAACTTCTCGATTAGTACTCCACAAACTAATGAAGTATGGATCACAGAAGGCTCTGATGTAGCTACGCCTTATGAACCGGTTAAGCTTCCGGCAAATACTGTTCGGATCCACTATATGAGATCTGATACTAATCATGATCAGTATGGATTATGGCTGTGGGATGACGTGTCCACACCTTCGGATACACTTGGTTCTTGGCCGACTCCTGCGACTCCTTTCAAAGTGGATCAAAAGGATAATTTCGGTGCTTATGTCGATGTTCCACTCATAGAGGGTGCCAAGAAAATCAGCTTTATTGTAATGAAGCCTTCGAACGGAGATAAAGATGGGGACAATAAAACCTTCAGCCTGTTAGATCGTTATAATCAGCTATGGGTTAAAGAAGGAGACAACAATGTGTATGTTTCTCCGTTTGGTGAAACGCCTATCGGTTTAGTTTCCGCAGAAGTGTTATCGACGAGCAAAATCCTTCTAGGCTTCACGTTAACCGACGGCTTGGATGAAGCAGTATTAAAGAATGAGATTACCGTTAAAGATAAAGACGGTGTTGCCATACCTGTGTCTGCTGTAACCATAACAAGCAAAACTTCAATTGAAGTCGATACAAAAGACTTTGATATGAATAAAATTCCGCTTAGCGTTACTTACTCAGGAAAAACGGTCTCAGCTGTTAGTGGTTGGAGAATGCTTGATGAAATGTACAATTATACAGGAGATGACCTAGGGGCTACGTATAACGCTGACAAAACAGCCACGTTGAAATTGTGGGCACCTAAAGCTAGCTCGGTTGTCGTCAATGTGTACGATAAGAATGACTCCAACGTGCTCGTGGGTAGTGTTGACTTAACGAGCGGTGAGCAAGGGGTCTGGTCGGTCAATTTGAAGCCGACTGATCTAACAAAAACTAATGCAACCGATGTAAGAGGATTCTTTTATCAATATGAAGTGACGAATGACGGTGTAACCAATAAGGTCCTTGATCCTTATGCTAAATCAATGGCGGTATTTACTGTGGATACCACAGGTACTGCTGGTGCTGGCGGGGATACAGTCGGTAAAGCGGCTATCGTTGATTTAAGCCAGACGAACCCGGATACCTTTGGTTATGCTGATATTAAAGGCTACGAAAAACGCGAGGACGCTATTGTATACGAAGTTCACGTCAGAGACTTTACATCCGATGTATCGATCGAAGATAGTCTGAGTGGTGAAAGATGGGGCTCTTATAGCGCCTTTGAAAAGAAGCTCGATTATCTTAAATCTCTCGGTGTAACTCATATTCAATTACTTCCTGTAATGGCTTGGTATTACGGGGATGAGACGAAGATGGGGACTAGAGAGACAGACTATTCCGCTAAAAATAATCAATTCAACTGGGGCTATGATCCTCACAACTATTTCTCTCCAGACGGTGCTTATTCTCAGAATCCTGCCGATCCTGAAGAGCGGATTAAAGAATTAAAAGGTTTGATTGACGCCGCACATGAAGCTGGAATGGGTGTCATTCTGGATGTGGTGTACACACACATGTCTAAAAAAGAATTCCTAAACGACATCGTACCTAATTACTATGCGTTCCAAGATGCAAACGGTAACTTTATCGGAGGTTTCGGAAACAATCTGGCCACCAACCATAAAATGGCTGAGAAGCTGATGGTAGATTCTGTGAAATACTGGTTTGAAGAGTACAAGATTGATGGAATGCGCTGGGATATGATGGGCGATGCGACAGCAGAGGCTGTGCAGCATGCTTATGACGCCGCGGCAGAAATAAATCCAAAGGCTCTCTTTATCGGTGAAGGCTGGAGAACATTCGGTGGCGCCGCAGCCGATCCTTCCCTTGCTGGAAAAGGTGCTGATCAGGACTGGATGGATAAAACGGATAGCGTCGGTGTTTTCTCTGATGAATTCCGTAATGAATTGAAATCTGGTTATGGTTCTGAAGGTCAACCTAGATTTATTACGGGCGGAGCGCGTCCAATAGCGACAATCTTTAAAAATATTAAAGCGGAGCCATCAAATACGCCTGCAGATGATCCAGGTGATATCGTTCCGTACATCGAAGCTCATGACAACCTGACGCTGCACGATGTTATTGCACAAACGATCAAGAAAGATCCTGCAATTGCAGATAATGAGCTTGAAATCCAGAAACGGATTAGACTTGGAAACATGCTTGTTCTAACATCTCAAGGAACAGCCTTCATTCATGCGGGCCAGGAGTATGGGCGTACCAAGCAGTGGAATGGAACCACGGTTCCTCAGGATAAATACACTGAAATGTTTGATAGTGAAGGCAAATCATTCGGATATTTCATTCATGATTCTTACGACTCATCGGATGCGGTTAACATGTTTGATTGGACCAAAGCAACGGATGAATCACAATTTCCAGTACAGAACACGACAAGAAAATATACGTCCGGTCTGATGGAATTAAGAAAGTCTACGGATGCATTCCGATTGGGAGACAAGGATCTGGTTGATTCCAATGTTAACCTAATTCCTGCTCCAGAAATGAAGACTGATGATCTTGTCATCGGCTATTCAAACAAAGCGACAGATGGTACTGGCATCTATTATGTCTTCATGAATGGAGATAGCACAGCTAGAACACTAACCTTATCAGAGGATTTGACGAGTGGTCAGGTGCTTGTCGACAATGATGAAGCTGGTGTTACTGCGATTCCGGTTGGTCAACAGAGTGGTTTCATTTTAAATGCTAATTCAATCAAACTAGATCCTTTGACTGCTGTAATTATCAAAAAGGATGCTACGCCAGTAACGCTTACCTCCCTGGAAACAGATAGTGCAAGCTACACGCTGGCAGCGGGCAATACGCATCAAACTTCTGTTTTTGCGAAGTACGATGACAACAGCAGAAGTAATGTTACTCAGAAGGCAACTTACAGCTCCAATAAACCCGAAGTGGCTACTATAACTGATAAAGGTCTAGTCAAAGCGGTTGGGCTAGGAACGGCGACTATTACCATCACGTATGAGGGTATTACTACAACCGTCACCGTTAAAGTTACAGATAAGCGATATGTCCAATTCACTTATACTCGTAGCGACAATGACTATAAGGATTGGAATATCTGGGTCTGGAATACGGGTGCTAAAAATGACCAGATTGATTTTACTACCTTTAAGAATGGCACAGCGAGTGTTCTGATTGAAGTTGCTGAGAATGCGACAAGTGTAGGATTCGTCATTCGTAAAGGTACTGATTGGTCGATTAAGGACCCCTTCGGGGATGACCGTATCATTCCGCTGACACCGGGTGAAGGGTTCACTAAAGTGAACGTAACTAGCGGGGTGAAGGAGTTTGAAATCAAGCCAAGTATTAGCGGCCCAATTCTAAAAGATGGAACGATTACTTTTAGATACCGCGATGATGCCTTGTTCCGTAATGGAAATATGGATGCGATCACGGCTGCTAAAGTAAAAGTGAATGGTACTTCGTACACAATGACTTACGATTCCGCTAATGAGTGGTTCACCTACACGCTGACCGATCTAGTAGAAGGCACGTATAAGTATACGTTCTTGATCACGAAGGAAGGTGTTACTACTGAATTAACGGATCCTAAGAATACGGTGAATAATGAATCAGTTATTGATTATCATCTTCCAGTTATTACGATTACGACTTCCGTAAGTCCGGAAGCAGTGACATCTAATCAGAATGCGGTTGTAACCATCAACGCATCCTCGTCGGAAAATGTAACATATTCTGATGCATACATGGATTTAACCAATCTTGGGGGACCAAGCAAAGTTAAGCTGGATACGGAGCTGATGAAACAGACGGTTGCTGTGAAGGACACGGTATCAGCGGGGATCAAGAATATTCCGATTACGCTCGTGGACCAGTACGGGAATGCACATAAGGAAAATGCTAAACTCGAGGTAAAAGCGAGAACCTACACAGGTGATAAGCTCGATTTTGATTGGGATGAGGCTCGTATATACTTCGCGCTTACAGACCGCTTTAAAGACGGAGATCCAACGAATAATGAGAATGTCGATAAAGATCAACTGGAAGCATACCATGGTGGTGATTTCCGAGGAATGATCAACAATCTCGATTATTTGCAGGAACTGGGTATTAACACACTATGGATTACGCCAATTGTAGATAATATTGATTTTAATAAAGGAGATGGCTTCAAACAATACGGATATCATGGCTATTGGGCCAAGAACTTTACAAAGCTCGACGAGCATCTTGGTGACATGGATACCTTCAAGGAGCTGATCGAGAAGGCACATGACAAAGGCATCAAGATCATGGTTGATGTTGTACTCAATCATACGGGTTACGGTCTAAAGGCTGGGGATACCGATCCAACAATTTCAGCTGAGGATAAAGCACGTTTTGAAGGGATGCTTCGTACGGATGGTGTATCAGCGGATACCGATCCAATCAAAGGTGAGCTTGCAGGCTTGCCGGATTTCAAAACGGAAGATCCAGCCGTTCGTGAAAAAATTATCGCTTGGCAAACAGGGTGGTTAGATAACGCTCGGACGGAACGTGGAGATACGATTGACTATTTCCGTGTGGATACAGTCAAACATGTAGAGGATACGACTTGGAAAGCTTTTAAAAATGCACTGACTGCAATTGATCCAAACTTCAAAATGACCGGTGAATATTATGGCGGAACCATTGATAGCAATGGTGGAATGCTAGGAACAAGTCAAATGGACGGTCTGCTTGATTTTGGATTTAATGATGCAGCGAAAGACTTTACTGATGGTAAAGTTAACAGTGTTGATTCCTATTTGCAGGAACGAGAGTTAAAGATTGATAACACGAAGATGATGGCTCAATTCCTGAGCAGTCATGATGAGGATGGCTTTTTGTCCAATTATGTGGATGGAGACAAAGGCAAGCTGAAAATCGCAGCCGCTCTGCAAATCACAGCCAAGGGACAGCCAGTTATTTACTACGGAGAAGAACTGGGGAAAACGGGCAAAAATGCAGGAGACATGTCTAAAGGTGAGTTCAGTGAGAACCGTAAAGATATGCCATGGGATCAGTTGACTGCAGAGAAGCCACTTCATGATCATTATCAGAAGCTGTTGAATATCCGTGCAAAATACTCCAAAGTGTATTCAAAGGGTACGCGCACGAAGCTGGCAGGTTCAGATGATTTAGGTTATTTGGCTTTCAACAAAACTTACGAAGATGAGAACATCGTAACGGTTATCAACACTAAGACTAGTGAGGTCACCGCAACGATTCCAGTACCGTTTGCTGCCAATTTGTCTGTAAAGGATGAGTACAGCGGTAAAACATACACGGTATCCGAAGATCAACAAGTAATTATTGATCTGCCAGGTAGAGATGATGGGGGGACGGTCATCCTAGCAGAAGTATCGGATGTAACACCGACACCGACACCGACACCGACACCAACACCAACACCGACACCAACACCGACACCGACACCGACACCAACACCGACACCGACACCGACACCGACACCAACACCGACACCAACACCGACACCGACACCGACACCGACACCGACACCGACACCAACACCGACACCAACGGTGACACCAGAAGCAACGCCAACAGCAACACCGTCGCCAGAAACAACTTATGAACCAGTTGCTGTTAGCCCAACAACTCCTTCCAATGCTCAAGTTGTTAGTGAGGATAGCTTAAAGAACGTGAAAGAGGGTAAGGTAGAAATTGTTATTGTTGCAGGTAAGACTGCGGTGCTGTTACCGTTGCAAGCTGCTAAAACGTTGGGATCTAATGATCTAGTGTTTAAATTGGGGGATCTGTTAGTTGCAATCCCTAACAAACTGTTAAGCACAATTCCAAGTTTAGCTTCAGGCATGGACGCGGAAGGTTCTCAGATCTTGTTGGAGCTGAGACCATTGATCCAGTCTGCTACAAAAGCATTAATCGATGGTTTAAACAAAGAGGTGGGGACCGTAACTTCGCTATCCGATGTGTTTGAATTGAGGCTAAGCATTCTAAAGAAAGATGGTACCAGGATTGTAGTTAAGAAGTTCGATGAGCCGATTACGATATCGTTTAAGATTAATGCTCAATCGAATAAAGATCTATTGGGGATCTACTATTTAGGCGATAATGGCGAGCTTGAGTATGTAGGTGGACAGCTGAATGGAGACGTGATATCTGAACAGGTCACACACTTTAGTAAGTATGCTGTACTTGAGATTGTGAAGTCGTTTAAAGATGTTCCGACTACTTATTGGGCATTCCATGCCATTCAGTCTCTTGCCGCAAAACAAATTGTTTCAGGCGTTACAACAACCGAATTTAATCCGAAGAGCAATGTTAGTCGTGCAGAATTTACCGCATTACTAGTTCGTGCACTTGGTTTAAATGCGGAAGGGCCGGTTCAATTTACTGATATCAAGTCAGATGCATGGTATTCATCATACGTAGCAACAGCTTCTAAGCTGGGCATTGTTAGTGGTCGAAGCAATGATACCTTTGCACCGAATGCTTCCATTACCCGTGAGGAAATGGCTATCATGGTGATCCGTGCGCTTGAAGTGAAGTCTGGTAAGAAGATCGAACCAGCAGTGGGTGTCACGACATTTGCAGATGCATCTAGCATTAGCAAGTGGGCAGATAGCTACGTGAAGACTGCAGCAGGTCTAGGGCTTCTGCAAGGCAGAGAGAACAATCAATTTGCTCCAAAAGGATGGATGACTCGCGCCGAAAGTGCACAAGTTATTTATACGCTTCTAAGCAAGTAAGCTCAAATAGAAAACAGGGTATCCCACAGCTATCATAGCTAGTGAGATACCCTGTTTTGTTATGTTTTATACGACCGAAGTGTTTGTAACTAAACGATTGCCTTAAGTATAGCGAAACCATAAGCAGGCATCTTCACGATCAGCTTGCCACGTTCTGTGCGTACTGTATCGCCAGTGAATAAGTTCTCCCAATTTCGTTCGTCAACGTCAATACGGAACGTCTGAGCGGTCTCTTCGCTGTTGATCAGTACAACTATAGTCTGGAGATCCAATCGGCGCTCATAGGCTATCTTACTGCCTTGTTGACCTGCCTCCAAGAAGGTAAATGTCCCCGTACGAAGTGCTGGTTGATCATTGCGTATTTGAATGAGCTGACGATAGAATTCGAACAGATCACGATCCTGCTTCTCAGGGTTCCACTCCATGCATTTACGACAACCTGGGTCACCCTCACCGTCCATTCCGAACTCGTCGCCATAATAGATACAAGGAGTACCCATAAAGGTGAACTGGAATAGTGCAGCTAATCGCATTTTATTCTTGTCCCCCGCAGCCAGCGTAAGTAAGCGTGGAGTGTCATGACTATCCAACAGATTGAAAGCAACTTCACTTGCTTGCAGTGGGTAGCGCGATAACTGTCTGCCAATAGAGTTGGCAAACCCTTCTGCATCAAGGCTACCATGAACAAAGAAGTCTAGGACGGCATCAGTGAAGGGATAGTTCATGACAGCATCAAATTTATCACCCTCGAGCCACGGAGCAGATTCATGCCAAATTTCTCCAAGGATGTAGGCCTCAGGATTTGCTCGTTTCACCACCTTGCGGAATTCACGCCAGAAATCATGATCCACTTCATTGGCCACGTCGAGACGCCAACCGTCGATTCCTACTTCTGTGATCCAGAATTCTGCGACCTTCAGTAAGTAAGCTTTAACTTCAGGATGCTCGGTATTAAGCTTTGGCATATGTGCTTCAAAGGCAAAAGTATCATAAGTAGGAATACCGTTTACAACTTGAAGTGGAAACTTACGAATATGGAACCAGTCTTTGTAAATGGAGTCTTCTCCTTTTTCCTGAACATCCAAAAACGGAGCGAAGGTTCCACCAGAGTGGTTGAATACAGCGTCTAACAGCACACGAATTCCACGTTTGTGGCAGAGGTCGACGAGTTTTTTTAACGTTGCAATATCCCCGAAATGCGGGTCAACTTTCATGTAATCTTCTGTATCGTATTTATGATTAGTAGTTGCTGTGAAGAGTGGTGTGAAATAAATAGCATTGATGCCAAGCTCGTTAAGATGATCCAGATGATCAATAACTCCTTGCAGGTCGCCGCCAAAAAAGTTGGTTGGTGTTGGCTCTGCTCCCCATGGCTGAACATCTTTTGGATCAAGACTAGGGTCGCCATTTGCAAAACGTTCAGGGAAGATCTGATAGAAAACAGCGTCCTTTACCCAGGCAGGTGGAGTGAATACATCAACCGGGTTAATAAATGGGAACTCGAAAAGCTTGTTTGGATTTTCTGGCCGGTTCGTTTGAAAATCATTTTCGGTCATCCAAATTCTCTCGTTATCCTTTTGCAGTAAGAATCCGTATTTCAATCTACGATAGATGGGAACAGAGGCACATTCCCAATAATCGAACATAGCATCAGAGGTGAAGAGGGTCATGGGAATTAGCTCTTTTGTGGTATCCCAAGTGTATTTATCTCCTGCAAAAGCAAATACTTCTGTTAAATCTCCTTTTTTAGCGCGGAGACGCAAGTGAATGGTGCTCTCATTATAGGCGTAAGACCAATTTAACCGCGGGCGATGGTACACAGCTTCCAGTAACATGAATAAGTCCTCCTAAAGTTTTGTAAGCGATACATCCCTGATCAGCTTCGGCAAAACTACATCGAAAGCATACGCTTAGTTTTGTAAGCGATACATCCCTGATCAGCTTCGGCAAAACTACCTCAAGAGCATACGCTTAGTTTTGTAAGCGATACATCCCTGATCAGCTTCGGCAAAACTACCTCAAAAGCATACGCTTAGTGTGGTAAGCAATACTTCCTCGAACAATTCACGACAGCACGTAGGTGTTAGAAAGTCGCTATTGTTATTGGTTGCACAGTTTTTTATGCAACATGCGCAAATGATGAGACAAACTTGCACATAACAAAGAGGCACAACCGCCGCGAAGTAGCTTGTCCGAGGTTGTACCTTTCATAAGTAACATTGCCTTTTAATTATATAGAACAGGAGGCAGACAATAGATGCAATGATTCATATTGGGTAGCCTCTTAACGATTTGGATTATAGCATGGAACAAAAGGGCTTTCAATACTCTTGTTCAAACCATTGCACAAATTTTCACTTGAGTATATGTGTATTTCTACTGCCCGATAATTGTAAATCTATTGGAAAAGTGAATTTGTGGCATATAAGGGGCAAATAAAATAGCAATTCCATTTTTAAACACATGAATAATCGATTAATTAAAAGATATCATGTGAAAAATGGAGATAAACGCCTATAGTGTTTATCAATTAATGGAAAATGATCAAATATGGTATGTGCAAACGTTTTTAAAAACAAACGATACTGTTGTATGATGTATTCATGAATGAAGCGCTTTCTTGCACTGCGGAATGCAGCTCTAGAAGGAGCGAGCTAAAAGAATAACTTTTTTTTTAGCTTTTCTGAAATCGTTTGCGCAAATTTCTGCTCTACTATTTTATCATCTTATGCTTTTTAAAATTGGGAGGGGTTAAAGTAATGAAGTTGAAAAAAGTGATGGTTATCACCGCTGCTGTCTCTATGGCACTGTCCGTTACAGCTTGTGGTTCGAACAACAATGGGAATGCCGGGGGGAACAATGCAGCAAAAGCTACTAATGCTGCTAACAACACTACAGAGACTGCTGCGCCAGAGACCACAGATGCAGCAGCAACAGAAGAGATTGTACCTGAAGATGGAGCGACTCTAGTTGTATGGGAAAGTAAGGAAGAAAGACCATTCGCAGATGAAATTGCTAAGCAGTTCACAGCGAAATATAACGTCCCAGTCAAGATTGAAGAGTTGGCACCACCAGATCAAGTAACTAAACTTACACAAGATGGTCCTTCAGGATTAGCAGCAGACGTTGTCCTTATTCCTCACGACAACTTAGGTAAAGCGGCAAGTGCGAGCTTGGTTCTTCCTAACGATGTCTTCGGTGAAGACACAAAAGCTAGCAATACTGAAGCTTCGATTATCGGATCTTCGTACGAAGGCGAATTGTATGGTTACCCTAGAGCAGCAGAAACTTATGCATTGTTCTACAATAAATCTCTCGTTAAAGAAGCACCTAAATCTTTCGACGATGTTCTTGCTTTCAGCAAAACATTCACGGATAAATCCAAGAACAGATACGGAATTATGTGGGAAGTAGGAAACCTGTACTTCAACTACATGTTTATCGCTTCCGATGGTGGATATCTGTTCGGTAAGGACGGTACTGATAAAGAAGATATCGGACTTGCTAACGATGGCGCGATTGCAGGCCTTAAAGAATTTGTGAAAATGAAAGAAGCATTGCCAATTAAGAGCGGAGATATCAATAGTGATATCAAACGCAGCTTGTTCAACTCAGGTGATGTAGCGATGGATATCACAGGTCCTTGGGAGCTTGGAGGATACAAAACAGCTCTTGGAGATAACCTTGGTATCGCACCGATCCCTACAGTAAATGGCAAAACAGCCATTACATTCTCTGGTATCAAAATTTTCGCAGTTAACTCGTTTACTCAATATCCGAATGCTGCTAAATTGTACGCTCATTTTGCATCAAGCAAAGACGCTCAATTGTTACTGAACAAAACAATCGGTTCTGTTCCTACAAACAACGAAGCGCTTCTTGATCCACAAATCGTTGACGATCCATTCGTATCCGCTTTTGCAGCACAAGCTAAGAGTTCCCAACCAATGCCTTCTATCCCTGAAATGGGTAACGTTTGGAGCCCTGTAAATGCAGCGCTTCCAGAAATTTGGGATAAGAATGTAGATCCAAAAGCAGCAATGGACAAAGCCGTTCAACAAATCAAAGATTTGAATAACAGTTCATCGCAATAAGGATCATAAATCACAGTCTTAACAGCATACAGTGAATCAAGCTGCCCGTCGCATGTTTAGCGGAGGGTAGCTTCTTATTTTCACTCGGAGAGGAGAACGGAAGCGAAATGCAGCGACATCGCACGAGGGCCGCAGTACTGTCGACGATTTTCATGGGATTGGGACAAATATATAACCGCCAATTCATCAAAGGAATCATGTTTTTAGTTGTAGAAGCCGCCGCTGTTTATTATTTTATTCAGAATCTTGCTACTGCATTATGGGGTTTTGTTACACTAGGAGAAAACCCTAGCCGGTTGGTAAAAGTAAAAGGCATTGCTAAGATGGTAGCTGGGGATCACTCAATTTATATTTTGATTCAAAGCTTGATCACCATTCTAATGCTTATCATCATAATCCTCGCTTGGTATTTGAACATTAAAGATGCTTATAAGACTGGAGAGAAACGCGATAACGGTCTTCAGGCAAACACCTTTAAACAAAGTGTTCGCTATATACTGGATTATAAGTTCGCTCAGACGTTCTTGGTCTTGCCGGGTATTGGTGTTCTATTCTTTACGATCATGCCAATCATCTTCATGATCCTGCTGGCGTTTACGAACTATTCCGCACCTGATCATCTTCCACCCGCTAAATTGGTTGACTGGGTTGGATTTCAGACCTTCCGTAATTTATTAGTTCTCAAAACCTGGAGCCACACTTTTTATGGTGTATTAACGTGGACGATTATATGGGCAGTTCTTTCAACGATTACTACATATTTCGGAGGACTATTGGTAGCCTTACTGGTGAGCCAAAAGGGTATTCGTTTCAAAGGAATGTGGAGAGTTATTCTGATTGTGCCTTACGCAGTACCACAGTTAATCTCTTTGCTGCTTATGCGCAATCTATTTAACGGTCAATTCGGTCCGATCAACCAATACCTTGGGTATTTTGGAATGGGCAATTTACCATGGCTGACAGATCCATTCTGGGCTAAGGTTACCGTAATTATTGTTAACATGTGGGTTGGTATTCCAGTCTCGATGTTACTTATAATGGGTGTACTGACTACAATCCCTCGGGATATGTATGAAGCAGCTGAAGTGGATGGAGCATCAGGTTATCAGAAGTTCCGTATTGTTACGCTACCGATGGTATTGTTCTCCACCGCGCCTACTTTAATTACGCAGTTCGCAGGTAACATTAACAACTTTAATGCGATCTTCCTGTTAACAGGTGGTAGTCCTGTAAATGGTGATTATCAATATGCCGGTTCCACGGACTTGCTAGTAACCTGGCTATACAAATTAACACTTGATCAGAACAAAAACAACATGGCTTCGGCAATAGGGATTATTATCTTTGTCATTGTTGCATCATTCTCCCTGTACAATTACCGCCGGACGAAATCATTCAAAGAGGAGGATATGATCCAATGAGCAGAAAGATCGCGAACTTTATTCGCTTAAGTGGTAGTTACATCATCTTGATTGCTTTGTCGATAGCGGCCCTCTATCCGGCCCTCTGGATTCTATTTGCTTCTTTCCGGCCTGGTAAATCACTGTACAGTAAATCATTTATCCCTGAGCAATTCACCTTCGATCACTACAGAGAATTGTTCACATCACCAAGTTATATGTTTGGAACTTGGTATGCTAATACATTGAAAATAGCTGTGTTCTCCATGCTTATCGGTGTAGTACTTACCTTGTTAACTAGTTATGCTGTATCCAGATTCCGGTTTAAAGCGCGTAAAACAGCGTTATCCACCGTTCTAATTCTTGGTATGTTCCCTGGTTTTATGAGTATGATTGCTATTTATATGCTCCTTAAGGAGTTTAATTTGCTGGATACACATATTGCCTTGATTATCGTTTATGCAGCTGGGGCGCCGCTTGGGGGAACCTTTATCGCCAAAGGCTTCCTCGACACGATTCCTCGTTCTTTGGATGAGGCAGCTCGAATCGACGGGGCGAGCAATTTCGGAATATTTATGCGAGTTATTCTTCCATTGTCACGCCCTATGATCACTTACATGGCACTGACTCAGTTTGTCGGTCCTTGGGTGGATTTCATTTTCGCCAGACTTATTTTGCGGACGAAGGAGAACTGGACCGTCGCAGTCGGAATGTGGGATATGGTTAACACGAACCAGAACACTAACTTTACCTTGTTCTCTGCTGGTGCTGTTCTGATCTCTATCCCGATTATGATTTTGTTTGTATTCTTGCAACGTCTGCTTGTTGATGGATTGACTGCAGGAGCTAGTAAGGGGTAACCATTTCGCTTCATACTAAAGAATGAACAGGGTACAGCCTTTGTACAGAAATGTAAGGCTGTACCCTTTTTCCATCATAGGGAGTGAATATAATTAAAAAGCTATGGACTCTACAGTTTAGATCAGTTGGGATAAAATTGTTCGTTATTCTTTTCAGCTCCATAGTGCTCTTATCCTCTGTTCTAGGATTGACTTCATATTTTGCTGCCAAAGATATCATTACAGATGAGGTTGCTGCGGCCTCCTCACAGTCTGTAGTTCAAGCAGCGGACAAGCTGGATTTTGTTCTAACCGAATATGAATCGCTTTCTAGGCAATTTGCACTCGACTCCGCATTAAAAGGTGACTTGGAAAAAATAAACAGTGGTGAACTTACAACGGTAGCTAAAGTTGCTGCAGAAGATCGGATTCGCAGAAAGCTAGACTTAGTTAAAGGTTCAGATGAGCGGATGTATGGCGTCAGACTGGTATCTAAGAGCTTGGAAGAAACAGAATCTTATAAATCTGCAGGTATTAGTGGTCTTCGTAGTGATGAAGGTATTGCTGAGAGACTGAAACAAATTGAAGATGCTAAAGGAGAGCCAGTATGGTTTCCGGTTCGTGAGAAGGGCTTCTTTGATGCTTATACTGAGCCGTCTTTAACCATGGGAAGATTGCTTCGCAATCTTGTACATCCTGAAGCGGAGTATTACATGCTTATTGAAGTTAAAGGGAAGGCTATGACTGAAATGTTGTCTAATCTTCAGATTGGAATTACTGGTCAGTTTCGGATTTTGAACACAGATGGGGACATTGTTTATGGTACGGATAATGCTAAACTGGGTCAACCCTCTTACATAAAAGTATCAGAAGAGCAAGATATAGAAAAGAATCATTCATTTACAGCAGCCGATGAGAAGGGAAGTCCTCAGCTTGTCGTTTATCAGCCTTTAACGACCGCTAAGTGGACACTCATGGGATATGCACCAGTTAGTGATTTTACGAAGTCGGCGGACAAGCTTCTTTATATTACGTTCTCTGTGGTGCTTGCAGCTGCCGTGATAGCCCTGTTAATTGGCTATGTTCTTGTTCGTTTGGTTGGGCGTCCAATAGGTAAACTGGCGACCTTAATGGAAGAAGGTGAGCGAGGAAACCTTCGTGTACGAACAAATTTTAAGGGTAAGGATGAGATTGGCCGGCTCGGGCATAGCTTTAACAAAATGATGGAGCAAATTTCTCTGCTTGCTAGCCAGAGTGAGATGTCAGCGAATGAAGTGTTTGGTACTTCAGAACAATTAGTCAAAGCATCAGGTACAACCTCACTTCATGCCAGAGAGGTTGCATCCGCTACAGGTGAGATTGCACTTGGAGCAGCTAGCCTTGCTGTCGAAGCAGAAAGAAGCCATTCTAATGTCGAAATCATTGGCAGTAAGATGAGTGAAGTAACTGAACTAAATACAGTAATGGACGCTTCGGCGGAGCGAGTTATTGAGGTTAGTGATCAAGGTACAGAGCTGATGAAGCTGCTAGTAGAACAGAGTGAGTCTACGGTGGAAATGTTCAATCGAATACAAGAGAACTCAAATAAGTTAAGAGAGAGTACTCATTTAATTCGCAGCATTCTTAGTCCTATGATTGCTGTGAATAAGCAGACCAATATTTTGGCGCTAAATGCTACTATAGAGGCGGTAAGAGCCGGTGCAGCAGGCAGAGGCTTTATAGTGATTGCTGATGAAATCAGACAGCTCGCTAACCAATCGAATGAGTCGATCCAATCGGTCTCCAAGATTACGGAAGAGATTGGTCTACACATTGAGAACACGGTTAAAGATATCAATGAGACCGCTCCAAAGTTCCGTGAGCAGATTTCTTCCGTACGTGAGTCGTCTACGATCTTTGCAAGTGTCAAAGAGGAAATGGAACACTTCATGGGGCATCTTAGTGAATCTTCTGCTTCTATTCATGAACTGATAGAGTTTCAGCGTCAATTAGGTGAATCCATGGCGAGTGTCAGTTCCATTGTGCAGCAGACGACGGCTTCGACGCAGGAGGTAGCTTCTATGTCTTCACAGCAATTTACTGTAAGTGAGGAGCTAGTTTCCTTATCGCAAAAGCTAGAGAGCTTAGCAGCAGACCTTAAGCAATCTATGGTTTCTTTTCAAGTATGAGAATTACATCTTAATAATAAAAACAATAAAACGAGTAATTCTCCTGTGTATTGGAGTTTTGCTCGTTTTTTCTAACTTAATGACTTCAAGGAGCTCTTCTTGTCTTAGAAGTGGTTTGGGAGATACACTTGGATTAACATTTTAATAGAAGAAAGGAGTGATCGAATGACGAATTTGCATCTAAGTCTTAGTGGGAGTCTTTTTCAGCAGGCATTAATTGAAGGGGATTATAGTCCTCGTTTTTTTGCTTACTATTATAAACAGTGGAACAATTACAGTATGTCTTACCATCAGCATAATTCAACCGAAATCATGTATTTGATCTCAGGAAGTTGTGTCGTGGATGTCTGTCCAAGAGCAGATGAAGAAGAGAGATTTAAGTTAAAGCGGGGAGAATTGATCATACTCGATGCAAATGTACCGCACAGACTGATTGTCGAGAATGGATCGCCTTGTCGAATGCTAAATGTAGAGTTTGGATTTATGGAATATACAGGGGTTGCTCCATCTATCGGCAAGCTTGCCCTGCAAGAAAAGGCCCTTGCTGAATGGTTGCAGGTCCCCTTTTCCAGTCTAGTCATGTCTGATCCGGAGGAAATCTATCATGTTCTAAAAGGACTTGTACTGGAGCTTGATCAAAGTGGCGGGAAAGGTGGAAGTATGGTCGACTTATTGTTCTGTGAGCTTCTGCTTCGATTATCTAGCTTGCGACAGGATCAGCTTCATACCAGCCAACAGCCTTCACAGCTCTATGTTAGGCGGAGTATCGAATTCCTTCATCAGAATTATGACCAGAGTATTCAGGTTAAGGATATCGCTGCTGCAGTCAATCTGCATCCCGGATATCTGCATCGTATTTTTAAGTTGCATACAGGCCGGACAGTCAGTGATTATTTGAATATGCTGCGAATGGAGAAAGCAAAGATGCTGCTGGGGCAGAGTGATATTCCAATTGCTGAAATTGCCGATTATGTAGGAATTAGCAGCAGGCAATACTTTCATCTCCTCTTCAAAAAATACACAGACAACACGCCCGTAGAATATCGCAATTCCATTGAGCGTCATTCCTGGAGTTACGAAGAGATGGATCTTCAATAGATAGGTTAGGATTTTAGATACCTTCCTTCAAAAGAGGTCATGATATTGGTTACGCTTTCCTAAGCGCCCTTGCTACAATGGACAGGAACGATCAATTCATTACCGGAGGATGATAAGGATGTCATTTAAAGTGTCTTTTATAGGGGCTGGCAGTATTGGATTTACCCGTGGCTTGTTGCGAGACTTACTAACTGTATCGGAATTTAAAAATATTGAAGTCTCATTTATGGATATTAATAGTACCAACTTGGAGATGGCTACCGAACTGTGCCAACGTGATATTAAAGAGAATGGTTTAAATATTCAAATCCAGGCGACTACGGATCGAAGAGAAGCGCTGAAGGATGCCAAGTACGTATTTTGTACTATTCGTATGGGTGGACTGGAAGCATTTGCAACAGACGTAGATATTCCATTGAAATACGGAGTCGATCAGTGCGTAGGGGATACCCTTTGTGCTGGAGGCATCATGTATGGACAGCGTGGGATTGCGGAAATGCTGAATATTTGTCGCGATATTAGGGAGATGGCTGCACCGGATGTCCTCTTACTTAACTATTCGAACCCTATGGCTATGCTGACTTGGGCCTGCAATAAATACGGTGGTGTACGGACGATTGGTCTGTGTCATGGGGTGCAGCATGGGCATGGGCAAATTGCAGATGTGTATGGGCTGAAGAAATCGGAAGTCGATATTATTTGTGCGGGTATCAATCACCAGACCTGGTATATTTCGGCGAGTCATAAGGGTAAAGATTTGACCGGGGGTCTCCTAGAAGCCTTTGAGAATCACCCGGAATTCAGTCGCACGGAAAAAGTTCGGATTGACATGTTACGCCGCTTTGGATATTACAGTACAGAATCCAATGGCCACCTAAGTGAATATGTGCCATGGTACCGTAAACGCAGCGATGAAATTATGGATTGGATCGATCTCGGAAGCTGGATTAACGGTGAGACTGGTGGATATCTACGTGTCTGCACCGAAGGGCGGAATTGGTTCGAAACGGATTTTCCGAATTGGATGAAGGACTCGGCACTGGAGTATACGGTGGAGAACCGCGGAGAAGAGCATGGTTCTTTCATTATTGAAGGATTGGAAACGGGCAGAGTGTACAGAGGTCACTTTAACACTGTGAATAATGGCGTAATTTCAAATCTACCCGATGACGCGATTATTGAAGCACCGGGGTATGTGGATCGGAACGGAATATCGATGCCGATTGTGGGTGAATTGCCTTTAGGAGCAGCCGCAGTGTGCAATGTTAGTATCTCAGTGCAACGTTTAGCCGTCGAAGCTGCTGTGCATGGCGATGACAAGCTGCTGCGTCAAGCATTTATGATGGATCCGTTGGTAGGTGCGGTATGTAACCCGAAAGAAATCTGGCAGATGGTCGATGAGATGCTCGCCGCAGGGGAACAGTGGCTACCTCAATACAGCGAAGCTATTGCTAAGGCAAAGGAACGTTTAGCTTCAGAAGAGCTTATCCCAACGAACGCTAACAATGAGGGAGCTGCACGACTGAAGGTGAAGACGGTGGATGAGATGATGCAGGAACGGGAAGCAGCGAACAAAAATGCCGGTGAGTCTGACAAAGGTAAGGGTAGAGAGAAGGTTCATTAGGCGGTAATCTGACAGCTACTTTGTACGCACCGTGAGTGATACTCGAATCAGACGAAGTTTGGTATTTTGTATAAAGAGAAGAAACATCAAAAAACGCGGGTGTCCCAAAAGCCATGAAATGGCTGATTGGACATCCGCGTTTTTGAGTGGAGGAATTATGAATTAACAGTCCCCTTTTGACTGAAGAAGGTCTTTAGCGCCTGATACACTTCTTTTTTATCTTTAATGACATAATGCATGAATTGTTCGTGCTTCAGATGACGGTAAGCGGACATTAACGTGCTGCTGCGATTATACTGATTCACTTCGCCGTAGCCGAACATATTGCTGCGTTTCAGTAGTTCTCCGATCAGTTTCACACAACGTTCGTTGTCGGAGGTGAGATTATCACCATCGGAGAAGTGAAATGGATAAATATTGTACTGCGCAGGCGGGTAGCGGCTGTCGATAATCTCAATTGCTTTTTGATAGGCTGAGGAGCAGATGGTTCCCCCACTCTCCCCGCGGGTGAAGAAATCATGCTCGCTGACCTCTTTAGCCTCCGTATGGTGGGCGAGAAAGACAATCTCTACCTTTTCATATTGGCGGCGTAGAAAGCGGGTCATCCAGAAGAAGAAGCTACGGGCGCAATATTTTTCAAAAGAACCCATCGAACCTGACGTATCCATCATCGCAATAATGACCGCATTGGAGTGTGGTGTTCTAATGTCATCCCATGTTTTATAGCGTAGATCGTCAGGACTTATACTGTGAATTCCGGGATTGCCTCTGCTTGCATTACGCCGAAGATTCTCCAGAAGAGTACGTTTCTTATCGATGTTAGACATCATGCCTTTTTTACGGATATCGTTAAAGATGATAGATTTAACTTCGATCTCCTCCTTATTCTTTGGCTTCAGATGTGGCAACTCCATATCCTGAAACAAGATGTCCTCCAGATCTTCTAGATTGACCTCAGCTTCTACAGTATCTTGACCGGGTTGATCGCCTGCTTTTTCCCCTTTGCCGGGCTGTGCCGACTGTGAATCGCGTCCAAGTACATCGCCGACCTGACTTTCCCCGTCTCCCTGTCCTACATGCTTTTGCTTACGAAAATTATAAATAATTCGATATTCATCAAGACTCCGAATCGGAACCTTAACAATCTGCTTACCACCTGACAAAATGATATTTTCTTCGGTCACGAGATCCGGCAAATTATCCTTGATAGCTTCTCTGACCTTTTGCTGATGACGTTCCTGATCCTGATGACCTTTGCGATGAAGGGACCAGTCTTCTTTTGAGACAATAAAGGAAAAGGGACCAGATGATTGCGACAGGATGACCACCTCCCATGGAATATAAATGTTGATTGAAGGAACCTTATGCAAAGTATAAATTTGGGGTCCCCGCAAAGTACCTGAATACGCATCGAAAGCAAAGACTCACTTTGTGGGGATGTTTTGAAATATAAGAAAGTATAAGTTTCACCCTATACATTATCCTTATATTTCTCCGAGAAACGGTTATCGTCTTTAAAAGACGACAACGTCGTTTCTTCTTGGGTTGTAACTAAAGTATATTCATGGGGATGGGGGATATGTGATTTCTCTTATTCACTGATCTCTTCCACGGTCAATATATAACTGTTCGACTGGCTCTCGCCAGTGTATTCACGTCCATCAAGATTGAAGAAATATTGAGCGGTTACTAAGCCTTTAAGGAAACGACCTAGTACATGTTCACTTACCCGGACAAAATAATGGACGCTAACCGTAGCAGCAGCTTTGACCGTTCCCAGCGGCAAGGAGCCTGTATATGAGGATTGCGGTGTAGGAATTCCTTCAATTACAATACTGCTGGGATCAAGAAGGCATTTTTCCGGAGTTAGCCGATTTAGAGAGACTTCCGCAGGCCAATTCCCGCTATTCGTTAGTGAGATCCAGCATTCGACTCGCTCTCCTGCTTCAACTAGGGTAGGCTTTGCATGGATTTCGAGAGAAATGACAGGTGTCACTACTAAGGTAGTAACTGTATTGGAACGAGAAGTTTGTCTTACTGTCCGTCCGTCTGGCAGCACAAAAGTATACTGAACACTGCCATGGTTTTGTACAGCTGCGATTGCATGAATGTTTATGGCTGCAGGTATACTCACTTGAAAGACCACGACCGCTGAAGTTCCACCTCTTAAAGTACCAAGTTGAATGCCATCTGCAGGGCGGGCACCTTTTTGCATCACTCCGTTAAAAAGAACACTATCCCATACGAAAAGAGTGCCGGAAGGGATAGCATCCGTCAGGACCGCATTTACGGCCAAGTTCCCGTTGTTAGTTATCGTTAGCTCATATCTCAGGATGTCACCTGGAGCTGCTGTAACATGATCTACTCTATTGCTGATGGTGACGCCTGCCAGAACAAGTGAGACTACGACTGTGTTACTCTCGGTCGTATTGGAATCGTCATCGACGGTATAAGTGACAACTGCACGATTAGTCAGGTCCAAGGATGGAGGGATCTCTGTAACTCGGACGCGAAAGGTAACATCAATGCTTAGGTCTTTATCAAGTTGACCGAGTACTATTCCTTGCGTAGGATCTGATTCTGGATAATAGATTCCACCTGCAATGACACTCCCTGGAATAAACACAGATCCGTTAGGAATAGAAATCGTTGCGATGATTTGGTTTAATAGGCTGTTACCTTCGTTCGTAAGCCGCAATGTATAGGTAACTACATCACCTATAAAAGAAGTCGGAGTGCTTGCAGTCAACGAGGTAGAGAGCTGGTAGGCACGTAGAGAAACTAGTACGGAATTAGAATATAAATCTCCGTTAACGATTCTTCCCTCTGGTGTGGCAAAAGAAAAACGACCTAGCGCCTTATTTTGCAGTACTAGTGAAGAAGGTAGTGAAATAATAACGACTTGAAAAGCGATGCTTACTTGACGCTGTGGAGCAATAGAGCCTAGCGTTATGCCCGATGACGGCGTAGCCCCTGGAAGAGGCACACCGTCTCTGAGCACGCTGTTAGAAATAAAAGATACACCCTCTGGAAGAATGTCATACACCGTTAGCAAAGCTTCTGTGTTTCCATTGTTAGAAGCTTTAATGGTATACACTAGAGTGTCACCTAAAGAGGCATGGAGTTTGTCTGTACTCTTCAGCAATGAAAGCACGGGGCCCACGACCGGGGTGTTAACGGTATTGGAATAGACAATGCCGTCAACACCCGCTGCCGAGTTGAAGAGTACCATGGACTGATTGGTTACGACAGGCTGGGTACGTGAGCCGGGAATCATAACGCTACTACCTGAACCTGGAAGGTGATGGTTGATGAAGCACCAGCAGCAATCGTTCCGATGGCAATACCGGAAGCCGGGCTGCCATTAGGACGTGGGGTTCCGTCTACAGTGATGCTGCCTGTTACAAACTGGCTGCCTGCTGGGATAGGGTCAACCATGATGACGTTATTGACTGGTGAAATTCCCAAGTTGGTGACAACAATCGTATAGGTGATGATATCACCGACGACGGCATCTATAGAGGTAGTGCTCTTAACGACACTCACATCCGGAGAAGAGACAGGGATAACTAGGACGTTTGAAAGTGAAGTTCCGGTGAGCAGTCGACCATCTGGTGGTATGAATGAGAAAGTTGATGATGCTTGATTGACTAACTGCTGCGGTGACGGGAGAGAGGCTACAGTAACCTGAAGGGTTATGGTCACTGTTACCGTGCTTCCCGGAGCAACTGCTCCAATATTCAATCCGGTAGACGGGTCGGAGCCTGGTTGCGGCACTCCGTTGACTAATACGCTGTTTGGAACAAAGATAGCTCCGTTAGGAATGGTATCAGTTATGACCACATTTGCTATTAGATTACCGGTGTTCGTTACGTTCAGGGAGTAAGTAATTGTATCTCCGACCGTTGCAGCAGTTCTATCCGCGCCTTTGACAACAACGATGATAGGCTGATATACCGGGATAACAAGTGTGTTTGAGAATGAGGAGCCTGAGAATGCGCCAGAGGTGAAACTGACGGAAGCTTGATCGGTTAGCGTTGCAGGATTAGGCAGTACATTGACGATTGTGTTGAACGAAATGTTGACCGAAACGCCCGGAGCAATTGTGCCGAGCGAGATGCCATTCGCAGGATTGGCATTAAGATGTGGAATACCATCCACTAGCACACTCCCAGCGATAAACGTGGAGCCCGCAGGTATTGGATCACTGATGTTTACGTTGCTGATATTAGCTATTCCACTATTGGTAACCGTCAGGTTGTAGGTGATTGTATCGTCCACAACGGCATCTGTAGCTGGTGATGACTTAGTTACGAGTACATTCGGTGAGGATACTGAAATGGTTGTCGTGTTGGAATTGATCGAACTGTTAAATGTCCGCCCATCAGGCAAGGTGTAAGCAACTGCTACCGATGCTTGGTTAATCAGCTGCTGGCTTGCTGGCAGTGTTGTAATGAGTACTGAGAACATGACAGACAGTGTTGCACCTGCGGATATGACACCGAGCGGAATGCCAGCTGCAGGGTCTGCTCCCGGAGCTGGAGCACCTTGTATAAGTACGCTGTTAGGCACAAATGTCGTTCCAGAAGGGATGGTATCACTCAGAGTAGCCAAAGCCCCGTAATTACCTGTATTGGTTACATTAATTGTGTAGGTAATGGTATCACCGACGGTCGCTTGAACTGAATTTGAGCTTTTTGCTGCGGCTAGAATCGGTAAGTAAATAGGTGTTGATACAATATTAGAAAAGGCTACATTAGACAGTACCCCTGAGGTGAAGCTGACCGTTGACTGGTTATTTAACAGGCCTGATGGTGGCAATGAGATTGTATTCACTGTGAATGCTACAGTTACGGTTACACCTGGTGGAATGCTGCCCAAGGGTACCCCCGTGGAAGGACTAACCCCCGTACGAGGCACGCCATCCACTAGCACACTTCCTGATACAAATGTAGTACCCGCTGGAAGGGCATCCGTGAATACGGCATTATTCACCGTTTCAATTCCGTTATTGGTAATAGCGATGGAATATGTGATGGTGTCCCCAACCGTGGTTGATGTTGTTGTAGTGGATTTAACTACAGCTACATTAGGAGAAGAGACGGGGATAGTAATCGTGTTAGATAGGATTGAGCCACCAAGTGTACGCCCATCCGGAAGCGTGAAGCTATAAGTAACTGTTCCCTGATTGACCAGTTGTTGTGGGTTTGGCAATGAGGTGATATTTACTGTGAATACTACTGCTGTTGTACCACCTGGAGGAATAACTCCGGCTGGAATACCCGTAGACGGATCTGCTTGCGCTAAAGGGAGTCCATTAATAAGTACGCTGTTCGTAACGAAGGTAGTGCCGGCTGGAATGTTGTCTGTAACTTCCAAACTTGCGGGGTAGTTCCCCGTGTTACTAATGGTCAGGGTGTAGCTGACAGCGTCACCTGTTGTAGCGTTATTCGTACTCGCTGTTTTGACAACTGAGATGTTCGGCTGGAACACAGGGATCGTAACGGTATTGGAGAAAGTCGAGCCAGAAAAAACACCTGATGTAAAGGTTACGGATGCTTTATTAATGAGTGTAGCAGTAGGAGGAACAGAGGTCACAGTAACACTGTAAGCAACTAGTGCTGAAAATCCGGGCGCCAGGGTACCAATAGAAATCCCGGTAGAGGGATTCAGGTTTGGAAAAGGCACACCATTCACAGATACGCTACCCGCTACGAAAGTAGCGCCTTCTGGCGTTGGGTCATTTAGTAACACGCTATTAACAGCTTCTAAACCGTTATTAGTAATATTTACGTTATAAGTAACTGTATCTCCGATCGCTACGGAAGTTGAGGTTGAGCTTTTGACTACTACGATATTAGGAGCAGAGACCTGTAGTGTGACGGTATTAGATACAGCAGTTCCGCTTAAGAGTCTACCGTCGGGTGGAGTAAAGGTGAAGCTTGCAGAAGCTTGATTACTGATTTGTTGTGGTGTTGGCAAGGAGACGATATCGACAGAGAAGCTGACAGAAATACTGGCTCCAGGTGCGACATTCCCTACAGCGATGCCGGTATCTGGAGCTGCACCTGGTTGTGGCATTCCACCGACGATAACACTATTAGGATTGAAGGTGGTCCCGAATGGAATGTTATCGGTTAGGGTTACATTTGCAGCAAGATTACCAGTATTGCTTACGACAACTGTGTAGATGACGGTATCGCCTACAACTAGGGCGTCGAAATCACCATCTCCATCCACGGCACTTTTTACTAAGGAGATCTGTGGCTGAGTGACGGGTGTACTTGTAATATTAGATGAAGAAGATCCGGAGAATACACCGGATGTAAAACTGACGGATGACTGATTATTAATCTGTGATGGTATCGGCATCGTTATCCTCACCTCGAATGTTACGGTAGCTGTGGCGCCTGGACCCAGACTACCGATTGGAATACCGGCGGACGGAACTGCTAGCGGCTGGGTTATGCCGTTTACAATTACGGTTCCGGGAATAAAAGCTACATTCTCAGGCAGTGGATCGCTGAGAATGATGTTGCTTACTGAAGCAATACTGTTGTTCGTCAATACTGAGGTGAATGTTAAAATATCGCCTGTAACGGCAGAAGCGGCGTTTACGCTTTTTACGACACTTACGTTAGGTGCCGGAACAGGGACAGAGAGCGTATTCGATACTACAGTTTCTCCGAGTTGACGCCCGTCTGGGAGGGTGAAGCTATACGTTGCTGAAGCGGAGTTCAACAACATCTGTGAAGGAGGTAATGCTGTTATCGTGACCAGAAAGCTAACGGATACACTGTCACCTGGAGCCAATGGGCCTACTGGGATTCCTGTTGCCGGATTATATCCGGGTAGAGGTGTTCCGCCGATAATTACACTGTTCGTGTCAAAGACGGCTTGAGGTGGTAGGATATCGGTTACCAATAGAGTAGTTGTAATATTCCCGGTATTACTGATGAGGATCGAGTAAGATAGGGATCCCCCAACGGATGCCTGAGCTGTATTCGCACTTTTGACCATACTAATAATAGGCTGATACACAGGTGTTACTACCGTGTTCGAAAGTGAAGAACCAGTGAAGGCACCGGATGAAAAAGAAGCACTAGCTCTGTTTGATAACTGCGCTGGACTTGGTAAAGAAGATATTTTCACATTAAAAGAGATCGTTGTAGAGCTGCCTGCCGCAATACTACTGATTGATATTCCTGTACTTGGATTAGCGGCTGGTACTGATGAACCGCCAACAATAACGCTGCCTGCTACAAAAGTACCCCCTGTAGGAATGGGATCAGAGACAACGACGTTATTCACAGCTACGCTACTTGTATTGGATACTACGACTGTGTATGTCAGATTCTCGCCGACCGCTACAGCAGTAAGGCTTGCAGATTTGGTTAGCGTAATATTTGGAGCGGAGACTGGAATGCTCAGGATATTAGAAAGACTTGTTCCCGACAATGATCTTCCACTTGGTAGTTGGTAGGTGTAGCTGCTGCTGCTCTGATTGTTCAGAATAGGTGGTGAAGGCAGAGATTGCACAGAGACAAGAAACGTCACAGGAACACTAGCCCCTGAGGCTACAGTACCTAAGTTAATTCCTGCTAGTGGAGAGTCACCAGGCCTAGCGACTCCGTTAACCGTGACACTACCCGAAACAAAGGAGCTACCTGAAGGAATATTATCGCTGAGGACTACAGCTGCTCCAATATTTCCTGAATTTTGAACATTTAATGTGTAGAGAATATTGCCCCCTACAGTGGCACTGGCAACGCTCGAGCTTTTGATAATCTGGATTACCGGTTGGTACACCGGAGTCGTAGTTGTGTTTGAAAGTGAAATGCCATTAAACGATCCCGAGCTGAAGGACGCAGAAGATCTATTCAATAGCTGAGCCGGATTGGTTAATGAGACCACGTTGACTTGAAAGGTGACGGCAACGGAGGTCCCTGGAGGGATGGCACCAACAGAAATCCCCGTACCAGGATTAGCGGAGGGCTGTGCGTTACCACCGACCGTAACACTTCCTGAGACCAGTGAAGTTCCGGCAGGGATGCTATCTGAAAGTGATACATTGGTAACTGCTGAAATCCCGTTGTTGCTGATTACGGAGGTGTAGAGCAGAGTATCTCCTACAGCGACGTCAGCAAAGCCTGCGCTTTTGACTACGGTAACATTAGGTGCTCTAACTGGAATAGATAATGTATTGGATGAAGCTGATCCTGCTACAGTCCGCCCATCTGGAATTTGAAAGGTATAAGCGGCGCTTGCTTGGTCAACCAGTTGCGGTGGAGATGGAAGACTGTTGACTAGTACGCGGAATTGAACTGTAGAGCTGCCTCCAGCAGCGATTGTCCCTATAGCAATTCCTGTGGCAGGATTTCCAGCGAAAGGCGTTCCATTGACTGTGAAGCTACCCGCAACATAAGAACTTCCTGTAGGGATGTTGTCTGTTAGGGTGGTTACAGCACTAATATTTCCAGTGTTGGTGATTTGGAGGTTATAGGTGATCTGATCTCCGACCATCGCATTTGCAGTATTTGCAGTTTTTACAATGCTAAGGATGGGGGAATATACGGGTAAAGTTACCGTATTGGACGGAATGACCCCCGTCATGATAGGGCCTCCAGCTACACTTTGAAATGTAAAGGCAGCATTAGCAGTATTAGCGATATTTTGCGGACTTGGTGGTAATGAAGTGGCTTTAGCTTGATATGTAACCGTTATTGAAGTGCTCAAGACTAATGACCCCAAAGAGATCCCTGCTGTAATATCAAAAGTCGGCCTCGGGACGCCGGCTACTACAACACTTCCGGTGACAAAGGTTGATCCTGTTGGCAGAGCATCTGATAAAACGACGCTTGCTGCACTCGCTGTACCAGTGTTACTGACAGTTACTGTATAAGTTACCGTATCCCCGACTATAGGGCCGGACACATTGGCACTTTTAGTAACGTTTATTTTGGGTGCATTGATATCGACTTGTATAGCATTTCCATTGAGAACATAAGCATCGCCAGAGGTAGTTAATTGTAAAATCGCTGAAGACTGGTTATTAACAAGTCTGGCTGACACGTCAACATTGGTGATATCCCAACCTTGTCGCCCACCGATGATGTTGGTTCCTGGATTCCCGTTCGTTTGATTGCGTGTTCCAAATGTTCCAGTTGTATTGAGATTACCTGAATCATTGTTGATTTGTGATGCGAAAAAGTTGTTAGCAAAGTTATTGGGTCCAGATAACGCGACAAGTGTAGCCGATGTCGGGCCAAATAATGCCTGATCACCTGAACGATTTGCATCTCCCTCCTGTGCGCTGAATAATGCTCTACCTCCAAGCGCACCTGTTATTGGTGTTGCGAATCCAGTTATCGTAGTTGAAACCGGAGCTGATGTTGCCTGTACAAGTATTGCACCTGCTCTAAGAGATATATTACGGAAAGGCAAGGATGTATTTTGATAGATTACACCAAGTGTCCACCCTGCATGATTGGCTGTGGAGTCTCCTGGAATTACAATTGTGCCTACAACGCCGCCTGTAGTATAGGTGCCGGCCCCACCCTGTTGTATAATACTGGTTACATTGGAGGAACGGACATATGCGGAAGCACCACCTCCCAAATCGACTACGTTACTCGTTGCAGAATCAGGATTAACGCTGAATGTAGTCCCGGCAGGGGTTATGAAGGAGACAGGGTTGTTTATCGCCGAACTGAGGTTTACAGTTCCGTTTATATAGGTGCCGCCCCATATCAGCTCTGCATACAGCACTGTGCTACCTGACGGAAGGACCAGTATGGCTGCTGAACTATTGCTTGTATGAAGACTAGTCGTTCCGCTAGGATAGGTGCCAAAAATAGACGATGTATTGACAGTGGTAAAGCCACCGATGCTGTCCTGTGTCCCAGGTATTCCGACTGTATCAGAGCGACTAAGCCCAAGTGTGTTGCCCGTAAATGTGATAGCACCGGTCGCATTGATCGTTGCCCGTACGACTAGTGGAATGATTCTCACCTCCTTCGAGGTTAATTAGATGGAAAAAAGTGAACCGTCCCTTAATCAGGACGGCACAGTTAATACCTGTATGTTAGCCTATGAGTCAAATCGGGTATAATTGTATGTCCCATCAATAAATTATAGGGAATTTTGTCTATCGTGTGATTTTAGCCTGCGTTTCATCAGAACACGGGGTTCAGCGTAATGCCCTCTACTCATCAATTCCAGCTCGTGGAAGGAAATATCTTCTTTGATTACGGTGAAATGGTACATGATTTCATGCACAACATTGGCTTGAAGCATCTTTAGTATTTCTAGTTCTTCTGATTCATATAGAGGATCTTCATAAGGGTATTGATAGAAAAGCTCCATCCGCAGCAGCCGATAATCGAACGGCGGTACGGGTATGGGATAATCTGGAATTGGTGGACATACTGGACCGGATGGGGGCTGGAAAAAAGATCCTGTCAAATATCGCGGAGTATATTCATCAAACTTCTGCTTAAAGGCAGGATTGGACATATGGGCAAAGCTGTGGGCATAGGGAGCCAGAATGCAAACAATGGCTTTGTGGATGCTAATTCTGTGAATTTCCGACATAACCGCGAATAAATCATCCATATAAGGTAATACACGACTAGCCATAACAAACTCGGCGGTATTGTCCGGCAAAGGGATGCCTTGGGTAATGTCACAGACAATATCCACATCGGGACCCGCGATACGATCGATCCCGAGATAACCTGCTTCTTTACTGGATCCGCAGCCGATATCGATTCTCAAGGGGACCACTCCTTAGGGATAAATCAGGCTCAACATTATTGTATTAACCCCGCTTCAGCCTGCATCCGGCGGATGCCTATTAAAGAATGGAAGTTATTAAAAATTAACGTATTCTGAAACCTTAGCAGAGTTGATAACGTTTATAGGAGTAGGCTTATGGAAAATGACTTTAAAAACAACCGCTAAACATAGAGGAGGCAGTCAACATGAAAAAACAACGTTCCTTACCCGCCATAGCTGCAATCGCAGCATTAACGCTAGCCTTAACCGCTTGCGGTGCTACTAATAATTCGGCACAGCCATCTGCAGAACCAACTGCAACAGCTTCTCCAGTACCAACTGAGGAGAGCACAAGCACGCCCGTACCTACAGAAAGTACGAGTACAACTGCACCAACTGAGAATCCAAGTACTTCAGCACCAAAACCTACTGCAAATCCAGAAGCCAAAATTCTTAAAGGAACAGGCGTTTACGTCGGACAAATAGATAGTCATTCTGTTGAGATTGAGACCAAAGAAGGGCCTACGGCTTTTGAGATTACAGCTGGGATGGAAAGCGTTCTTGAAAAATTAAATACGGATGATCCTGTAGTTTTTGAATATGTAGAAAAAGCAGTGGAAGGCGATGCTACAGTTAAACAGCGGGTACTTTCGAAGCTGTCACTTGCAAAGTAAAGGAACTCTATCATTTATGAATAGCAAAAGGGCTGTCCCTGATTGATTTCAGGAACAGCCCTTTTGTCTTGGGATTTGGAATGAACGTTATAACGTCCCGGCATTGACTAAGAAAATAGTAATAAGCAACATAAAAAGTAGGATGATCACACCGTTGATGATTGTGCCTATAACGCCGAATACCTTACGTCGCTTCCGGATGGAAAGTCCGATAATGCCGATGACAACACCAATAACATTAAGAGCTGAAAGAATAATAACACTCATGCCGAGAAGCATGATGGACTGCGAAGATTCGGCTAGTAGATTCGAGTTCTCGTTAACCATGGAAGAAGCCTTCATAATAATGAAGATAAAGAGGGCGGCATAACCCATAATGGTCACAAGGCTAATGATGAAAGAAGCAATACCAGGTCCAGAGTGTTGTAAGTCATGATCTACTTTCTGGTACGTAGACGGCGAACCAACACTTGGCTGACTCCGATCAGGTTGGGGATTTCCTACCTCTGCTGTAGGCACGTTAGATTTTGAGAGAGAATTAAGGTCCATAGGTTGCACTCCTTGAGAGATAAGAATGAAATGTTGTTAATATCCACTTTTTCATATTGATGCTAAAAAAGCAACCCCTGATTGTGGCTAATTCGTAAATGGCTGCTGGAAAAAGCAATCGGTAATCGTTTATGATAGAAGAAGTCTAATAATAAGGAGTTGTAATCGTATGCAACGGAAACTTATGGCCTGGGGGGCTTTGCTAGCGATGCTGGGAGTAGGAGTAGGTGCATTTGGCGCTCATTTATTAAAACCTGTGATCAGTGAAGAATATATGAAGGTATATGAGACGGGTGTTCAGTATCACTTGGTACATGCGCTAGGTATAATCCTTATAGCACTAGCTGTAGGTCAATGGGGAGAAAGCACCCGGTTACGCTGGGCAGGACGGCTGTTAATAGCAGGCACCATTTTGTTCTCAGGTAGCTTGTATGTTCTGAGTATTTCCGGGATTAAAGTGCTTGGAGCGATTACACCTATTGGTGGAGTATGCTTCATAGCAGGCTGGTTATGTTTGGCTTTGGAAGCATTCTCTCGCAGTAAGAAGGCATCCTAAGCAATCAAGTACAGAAGTTGACAAATAAGCATCCGTTCCTTAAAGGGGCGGATGCTTATTTATCTCTAACGTATACGTTTACAGAAATTCGTCGATCTCATTTAGATTAAAGCTGTATACCTGTTTTTCATCCACGTGATAGACACTAATAGAGTTGGCTGCTTCATCAAAATTTAAAATACGACAGGGCATGGACACTTGTTTTCCGTACCGGTTCGCTCGTAAACGTACTAATTGATTGTTCTGAATGTACTGGCGAATCTTCCCATATGCATCAGCTGGCGTCTCAATCGTTGACTGCTGTGCAGGCAATTCTGCCTGTTTATCAATCGGTTTATCGAGCTGCTTTTTAGTGGTCTTTGGTGGCAGCTTTAATGAAGTGGGAGGAGCAGAGCTTTGATTCAAGGCTAGTTTGGCAGAACGAAGCAAGCTGTCGATGGTTCTCCCCAATTCAAGACCGGAGTTAATGTTGAAATCTGTGATTTTGTCATTATTGTTCAACATTTCAAGCAGATATTGCAATGCAAGCGGGTTGGTACGGGCATTAATCAGGATGTCGACATTAAATAAATAGTTGCCGTCTGTGTGTTGTAGTTTCTTGTCCATAGATCCCCCAGCTTTTCGTTTGAACATTTCTTTACGATTATAAGAATGTAAATAAACTATAACATTAAACAAGTAATAATCATATACCTGACACTAGAGAAAATGGGACCAAGGTACTGTGCTTTTTTCCGAAAAGCCTAGGACTACCAACTGCACATCAGCAGGGAGTGAAGCATACATATACAACGTGGGTCGTGAATAAAGGAGGTGCTGCTATTGGTTACCATGGAGCCTATTACCGTAGGTGAACATACGCTGATCGGAGTAGAGGTTAGGCTTCCGAAAACAACGCTGCTCTCAATCAGCACAAGCCGAGGTTATATTATGTGTGGCGCGCTGGATGTTGGCCTGCTCAATGAGAAACTCAGTGATCGGCATATTATCGCAGCTCGGGCGGTGGGTGTGCGTACATTGTCACAGCTGTTAGCTGCCCCATTGGAGTCTGTAACCATAGAAGCGGAGCGTTTAGGTATCGTACCAGGCATGACAGGTGCGGATGCATTACTTCTTATGGTCTGACTGAACAATCTTACAAAATCCAAAACACAAGAGGCCAATGGCCTCTTGTGTTTTTTGCACGGATTAGAATTTAACTTAATGGAGAAAGCGTTACTATTGTTATTATTTTCAACTGCAGTTTTATGGAAGGGTTCTCCTTGTTTCGTCGTACATGCTAAGGGGTAAATTAAGAATAGACAAGTTGCTGCCGGACGAAGGATTCAGTAGCCCGGTAAATATAAAGGATAAGGATGGGATCATCTCATGGCTAAAGCATCTAATAAAGTAAATACAACTTCACTGGAACAGATTTTGAACCGTCAGGTTGCTAACTTAAATGTACTGTATGTTAAAATTCACAATTTTCATTGGTACGTAAAAGGAGAACAATTTTTCTCTCTTCACGTGAAATTTGAGGATCTATATAATGAAGTGACGCTGCAAATGGATGAAGTAGCAGAACGACTGCTGAGCATCAAAGGAAGTCCCGCTGCGACGATGAAAGAATATCTGGAATTGGCAACAATTCAAGAAGCTACTGGTAAAGAAGATACGCGGGGGATGGTTCAGTCTTTGATTGAAGACTTCGCTACCATTTCTGAAGAGCTGACTGAAGGTATTGAGCTTGCCGAGGAAATTAAGGATCAGCCAACATCTGACATGTTTATTAAAATTCGTGGTGATCTTGAGAAACATCAATGGATGCTGCGCTCCTACCTTAGCTAAATGATAAAGCTTATGAAATAAGGCTTCCTGCGGGAGGTCTTATTTTTTGCGTTAGGTGGTTACGGAAAATAGCGAAACATGCGGTGTATTAAAGGATAAATAAAAAGAGATATTTGTAAAAAAACAGGGTTTGTTATAAAATTGTTGAGAATCATTGATAATCATTGTGATTCAATTTATAATAATTATAATGTGATATAGAATCTAATTGTGCTGGGAATCAGGATCATCCTGTTTCAATACAACTTTTGATTTCGCAAATCGATCAATGGAGGGAATATTATTATGGCAGCAGATTTTGTCATTGAGGGACTTAAAGCGACGATTGAGGGAAAAGAGATTTTGAAGGGGATTAACCTTCAAATGAAAGGTGGCGAAATTCACGCCATCATGGGACCAAACGGTACAGGTAAGAGTACCTTGGCGTCCGCTCTTATGGGTCACCCTAAATATGAAGTAACTGAAGGAACGGCAACACTTGAAGGTGAAGATCTTTTGGAGATGGCGGTTGATGAACGCGCACGTGCAGGACTTTTCCTTGCTATGCAGTACCCAAGTGAAATTTCCGGGGTAACAAACTCCGATTTCTTGCGCTCTGCCATTAATGCCCGTCGTGAAGAGGGAAGCGAAATTTCTTTGATTCGTTTTATCCGTCTGATGGAAGCGAAGATGAAAGAACTGGACATGAATCCTGAGTTCCTACACCGTTACCTGAACGAAGGCTTCTCCGGTGGTGAGAAGAAACGTAACGAAATTCTACAAATGATGATGCTAGATCCAAAAATCGTGATTCTGGACGAAATTGACTCTGGCCTTGATATTGATGCTTTGAAAATTGTTGCCGAAGGCGTAAACTCCATGCGGAGTGAAGATCGCGGCTTCCTGGTTATTACCCACTATCAACGTCTCTTGAACTACATCAAACCTGATTTTGTACATGTTATGATGCAGGGCAGAATTGTGAAATCCGGTGGTCCTGAGCTTGCACAGCGTCTGGAAGCTGAAGGCTACGAATGGATCAAAGAAGAACTTGGAATTGAAGACGAAACAGTAGGGCAAGACGCGTAAGAAACGCCAGGAAGGAGGAGAACACTTATGACGACACAGACCATTCTTCCGGTGGATGCCGAGCGCTTGAGCGAATTATCGCATAGTAGCGGCGAACCGGGTTGGCTGAAAGAAAGCCGCTTGAAAGCACTTGAACTGGCAGCTACTCTGACACTGCCTAAATTAGAGAAGACACGGATTGATCGTTGGAACGTGAACAATTATGGTAGCTACAAAGCAAGCGAAACCATTGCTTCACTGAAGGATGCACCTGCTTCCATTTCCTCCTTGATCAAGGATCAGGAAGAAGGCAGTCTGATTATTCAACGTAACTCTGGTGCAGTATATACACGACTAGCTCCTGAACTTGCAGCACAAGGTGTTATTTTCACCGATCTGCAAACGGCTGTTAAAGAGCACGGAGATTTGGTACAACGTTACCTGCATAAGGCAATTCAGCCTGACGAGCATTCTATCGCTGCGCTTCATGCAGCACTATGGAACGGTGGAGTATTCCTCTATGTTCCTAAGAATGTAGTGGTTGAAACTCCACTTCAGGCGGTGCTGTTAACAGATGATGCTGAAGCTTCATTTGTTCCTCACATTCTGATTGTAGCGGATACTAACAGTTCCCTGACATACGTAGACAACTACGTGTCGGATAAAGAGGAAGCTGGATTGCACAATGGTGCGGTAGAAGTATTCGTGGGTGCAGGTGCTAAAGTACGTTATGCTACAGTGCATCAGTTGGGCGTGGATACAACAGATGTGACTTACCGCCGCGCTGTTGTTGAGAATGACGGAACCATCGAATGGATTGTTGGTGAGATGAACTATGGTGATACAGCAAGTGATACCAAGTCTGTACTCAAAGGCAATGGCTCTAGCTCCGACGCTAAAGTAATTGCTGTAGGTACGGGATCACAGAAACTGAATTACACTACTCAAGCTCAGCATTTCGGCAAAAATACCCCAAGTGACATGATCACTCGTGCGGTTATGCGTGATAATGCTACTTCTATCATCAACGGTATTACCAAGATCGAGAAAGGTGCTACAAGAGCTGACGGTCAGCAAACGGAGAAAGTATTGATGCTGAGTCCAAAAGCCCGTGGTGACGCCAATCCGATCCTGCTGATTGATGAAGATGATGTTACAGCAGGCCATGCCGCTTCCGTAGGACAGGTCAATCACGAGCAAGTCTTTTACCTGATGTCCCGCGGAATTACACGGCATGATGCAGAAACTCTGATCATCTATGGCTTCTTGGCTCCTGTTGTGTCGCAAATTCCACTAGAGGGACTGCGCAATCAGCTCCAATCTCTTGTGGAAAGGAAGTTAGGTCAATGATAGGGAGCGCCATCCGGGAGCAATTTCCCATACTGAACCAAAATGTGAACGGACATCCACTGGTCTATCTGGACAGTGCTGCTACTTCACAGAAGCCTCGTCAAGTGATTGAGGCGGTCAAATCGTATTATGAGTGGGATAACGCCAACGTACACCGTGGCGTCCATACTCTAGGCAGCCGTGCAACAGATGCCTACGAGGGAGCCCGGGAGAAGCTAGCTAAGTTTATTAACGCCCGCAGCACTAAAGAAATTATCTTTACGCGTGGTACAACCACTGCTCTAAATCTTGTCGCCTCTTCTTACGGGCCATCTGCAGTGGGGGAAGGCGACGAAATTGTCATCACCCTGATGGAGCATCATAGTAATTTGATTCCTTGGCAGCAGCTAGCTAAGAAGACAGGCGCTACTTTAAAATATATACCGTTGCAACCCGACGGAACGATTACACTTCAAGATGCTGAGGAGACGATTACGGATAAAACCAAAATCGTTGCTATCGCTTATGTATCTAACGTTATGGGAGTAACTCATCCGATTAAAGAGCTTGCGGCTATTGCTCATCGTAACGGTGCGGTCATTGTCGTAGACGGTGCTCAGAGCACACCTCATATGAAGGTCGATATGCAAGATCTGGATTGTGATTTTTATGCACTTTCCGGACATAAAATGTTGGCACCGACTGGAATTGGAGCTTTGTACGGCAAAAGAGCACTACTCGAAGCCATGGAGCCTATAGAGTTTGGTGGCGAAATGATTGATGATGTGGGTCTCTATGAATCGACATGGAAAGAACTTCCTTGGAAGTTTGAGGGAGGCACGCCGATCATTGCTGGAGCTGTTGGATTAGGCGCAGCCGTAGATTTCTTACAGGAAATCGGCATGGATGAGATTCACAGCCATGAGAAGAAGCTTGCAGCATACGCAGAGCAGCGTCTATCTGAAATTGATGGCTTGACCATTTATGGTCCCAAGAGTCGTGAGGTTGGCGTTGTCACCTTTAATCTAGGTGACGTTCACCCACATGATGTCGCTACAGTACTAGATGCGGAGGGCATTGCCATCCGCGCTGGTCATCACTGCTGTCAGCCGCTGATGCGCTGGCTGGAAGCTAGCTCTACAGCACGTGCGAGCTTTTACCTGTATAACACCGAGCAGGATGTAGATCGACTGGTGGACGCTTTAATCAAGACAAAGGAGTACTTCGGCTATGAACTTGGATGACTTGTACAGACGCGTAATTATGGATCATTATAAAAGTCCCCGGAATCGTGGTTCATTTGAAGATGATGCTCTGAAAATTGAACTGAATAACCCAACTTGTGGTGACCGTATTACACTTCAGCTTAAGGTAGAAGATGGGATCGTAAAAGATGCCCGTTATAACGGTGAAGGCTGTTCGATCAGTATGTCATCGGCTTCGATGATGACTGAGGCGATCAAAGGACAAACGGTAGAACGTGCGCTTGAACTAGCCGATAATTTCTCCTTACTGATGAAGGGTGAAGATGTGGATTTTGGAGATTATGAAGATATTGAAGCCCTATCGGGTGTGAATAAATTCCCTGCACGGATCAAATGTGCAACACTGGCTTGGAACGCGCTTCGTAAAGGAATTGACGAAGAAGAGCAACATAAATAACAGTAGAACAAGGAGGCTGACACCATGGCTAAGAAAGCGCCTGATATGGAAGAATACCAGTACGGGTTCCGTGATGAACATAAGTCGATATTCCAGTCTGGTAAAGGTTTGACGGCCGAAATTGTTAAAGAAATTTCAGCAATCAAGAATGAACCACAGTGGATGCTTGACTTCCGCTTAAAATCCCTTGAACAGTTCCGTAAAATGCCGATGCCTACATGGGGCGGCAATATGGATGATTTAGATTTTGAGGATATTCAATATTATGTAAGACCTTCAGAGAAACAAGGCAAGACTTGGGAAGAAGTTCCTTCCGAAATCAAGGAAACCTTTGATAAGCTGGGTATTCCTGAAGCGGAACAGAAGTTCCTCGCCGGCGTATCGGCACAATATGAATCTGAGGTTGTATACCACAGCATGCAGAAGAGCCTTGAAGATCAAGGGGTTATTTTTACAGATACCGATACTGCACTGCGTGAACATCCAGAGCTTCTTAAGAAGTTCTTCGGGACGATCATCCCTCCAACCGATAATAAATTTGCAGCACTTAACAGTGCAGTTTGGTCAGGCGGAAGCTTCATCTACGTTCCTAAAGGTGTGAAATGTGAAGTTCCTTTGCAGGCTTACTTCCGAATTAACTCCGAGAACATGGGACAATTCGAGCGTACCTTAATCCTCGCTGACGAAGATAGCTTCGTGCA
This sequence comes from Paenibacillus etheri, assembly GCF_001012825.1. Taxonomy (GTDB): domain Bacteria; phylum Bacillota; class Bacilli; order Paenibacillales; family Paenibacillaceae; genus Paenibacillus_AQ; species Paenibacillus_AQ etheri. The sequence goes on along the minus strand of NZ_LCZJ02000026.1, from coordinate 430,400 downwards.
TTATGTAGAAGGCTGTACAGCGCCAATCTACAGCACGAATTCTCTGCACAGTGCGGTTGTTGAAATTTTGTGTATGAAGAACTCACGCGTTCGTTATACTACAATCCAGAACTGGGCTCCTAACATCTACAACCTCGTTACTAAACGTGCGGTTGCAGAAGAGAATGCTACGATGGAATGGGTCGATGGCAACATCGGTTCCAAGCTGACGATGAAATACCCTGCGGTTGTTCTTAAAGGCCGTGGAGCTAAAGGTTCAGTACTGTCCATCGCGGTAGCGGGTAAAGGCCAGCACCAGGATGCGGGTGCCAAGATGATCCATTTGGCTCCAGACACAACATCCACCATTGTATCGAAATCGATCAGTAAGCACGGCGGTAAAGTAACTTATCGTGGTCTTGCTTCCTTCGGTCGTCAGGCAGAAGGTGCGAAATCGAACATCAAATGTGATACGCTCATTTTGGATAATGAATCCACTTCGGATACGATTCCTTACAATGAAATTATGAACGATAACATCGTGCTTGAGCATGAAGCAACGGTGTCCAAAGTTTCTGAGGAGCAGCTGTTCTATCTGATGAGCCGTGGGCTAACAGAAGCTGAAGCGACTCAAATGATCGTCATGGGCTTCATCGAACCGTTCACGAAAGAACTGCCGATGGAATATGCGGTCGAAATGAACCGTTTGATCAAGTTTGAGATGGAAGGAAGCATAGGATAACCTTTATTTACAAGGGTTTTCTGGCTTAAAAGGTGGTGACTGCCCCCTTTTTGCCCCCCTTTGCTTAAATTACGTAGTTTTCGTAAAGAGTAAGAGCATCATCTTCAATCTTTTCAGTAATATGCAGATACGTGTCCGCTGTGATCTTGACACTCTTGTGTCCAAGACGAGCGGACACGTATTTTATTGTTGCCCCAGCTTCCAGTAGATGCACAGCGTGGGTATGCCGGAGGGCATGAGGTGACAATATGGGTAGATCAACACGTTTACAAATACATAGCGTTGTTGTAGACCGGCATAATTACAGAAATTTTGGGCACCAGGCATTCCTCCTAAGTACTTGTCTCTGATTACACGATATGTTGAAACACTCTTATGCGCGACTGGAGAACCGAAAAAGGGCGTATTCCGAAGTAGGTCACGTCCAAAAATAATAACAAAACAAAATAAAACATGTAAAATAGCCGCCAATGTAATTGATCCTGGGCGGCTATCTTTTAAACTAAAAACTCTGTAAATACTGGACTCCGCAGCATGCCAGATTTGGTCCAGTTCCTCATTCGCACCTTTGCCCGCAATCTAGGCTCAAGATGTACAAACTCTTTGTCCTCGCCTTTTACAAGTTGCTGAGCAACACCTCTGAATGCCTGCTTATGAATCGGTGACGCGCCGAGTTCAATGATCCCAGCTGGACGTAATTTACCAGAGGGATCGGGAACCGCAGCAAGCCAACCGAATTCCTGTTTACGAAAACCTGTGATATATACATCCGCATAAGTCCAGTTGATGACAGGGGATATGAACATAACAAAACCTCCTGTATCTCATTATAGATGTTGGCTACTACGGATAGAGGAGGTAATTGATGGGAGTAAATACGAATTTTAATATTTTTGAGTTTTGTAAAAAGGTCATGATAATTTTCATAAACAATATAATATTGTCAAGTATCGAAATGGATACCACTGTTTCGGTCTTGTCTAAATTGGAAAATGCTTAATTTATTGTCGAAACAAAAGTTCTTATTAACTATTGAAAATATTTACTGGAATAATATAGTAAATTGTAAATTATTAATAAATTAAATATGAGAGGAAGGTTAGTTTATGAAGTTTAAGAAACACATAGCAACTGGACTTGTGGCTGTTGCAGTTTTCTGTGCAGGGGGGATGACCGCCTTTGCAGGCTATCAAAGCAATTTTTACGCTCCACAATCGTCATATGATGCCATGGTTAAAACGCCGGGAAATTATAATTATCTGGCTGCCGCAACAAATAACTATAACTGCTTAGCATATGCGCTAGGGGATACAAGTCAATGGGTATGGCCATGGGGAGGAAGTAACCCTACACTGCAACAAGCCAATAGCTACATGACTTCCCAAATGTATAATCCCTACCCATACAGTTCTGGTGCCTCCAATGTAAAGATTATTGCATATGGCACATCAACCAACAGTGTCACCCATTTTGCTAAAGCTGAAGGAACTAACTACTCAAACGCAAAATGGGGGGGGGGGAGAGACTTCAATCTTTAGGATGGGATCCTTATTCATCTTCCGTATACGGACCGGCATTGCAAGTATATAAATAATGAATACAATATATAATTGAGGTGATCAAAATGAACAAAAAATTAGTTGTCGGAATTTTCGTTCTCGGTTTTGCTGTTACTTCTTCTTTATACGCGGTACGTGCTAATGCATCCGTTGAGAAACAAATTGACCAGAACCTTAACGGCCTTGCCAAACAGCTACAAACGGAAGTCGTTAATAAAACTGACCTTTCCATGAGCAGTAACCCTTATGATTACATCAAAAACAGCACAGAGTATTCAAAAATTGTAAATCTCGGACCAGATGCTATTCCAATTTTAGAAAAGAAAATCGATGAAAGTGAAGGAAGTGGTCTTTTTGATTACATTTTTGCGACCGCTATCGAGGAAATATCGAAAGTTAACTTGAAAGAAGAACAAAGTACAACTTGGGATACTGGAAACAAGTTCTCTGAGAAATGGAAGGTAAAACTGAGTACTCTTCCTGGAGAAGTTGAAAAAATTGCTAATTCTGATCTATCTGGAGACGAGAAAATTACTTCTTTGAAAAAGCTGGGACTTCCTGCGGTACCATTTATTATTGATCAAGTGGAAGGCGGTAAAACTGAACTCTTCCCAGTAGTTCAGTCATTGGTTCCAGATAGCCAAGCGGAGTCCCTAGCAGCTACTGACGAAGTACAATGGGCAAAAGAAAACAAAGATAAATTTGATGACCTTAAAAAGTATGTTTTATCCAAAAATAATCTATAAGAAGCCCCCTTTAAAGAGAGCACTAAAAAATTCTCTAAAACCTAAAACGAGGTAGTTCCTCAGTTATTGAGGCGACTGCCTCGTTTTCGCTATATTTAAAGTATCTAAATAAAGGCTGGTGTTACCGATGCATCTAAAGCAGTCAAGCTTAACTTAAGTCCGTATATAAAACTGTACAATTGTTGATTCCCCAAGACATCTACAGCGGAGAATGAACGAGTTGGTGGATTTTAGCTTCGTCTACGAGGAACTGAGCTAAAACTTAAGACAACGGACGTTCAGCGGTAGAACTGGTTCTGATGTTTAAGAATCTCATGCTCAATCCTTCTTTGACTTGTCCGACGTGATCTCGTGGAGCCCAAAATTTTCCCCTCATCCTGGGCTCTAGATGTACAAAAATTTATTCTCACAAGGTCATACACTAGACCTATGCTGAGTTGTATATTACCGGTTATCGTAAGCAGGAACTCGGCTGTTTGGTCGAGTTCTCGAACCGTCCGGCAGGCTCCGCTCGATCGAACTCTTGAGTTTGGCGCTTCACCACTTCATAAGCATGCGTTTAGAGGTGTGCCGATCAACTGACAACAACAGCACTGGGGATATAAACATAGTTTCACCTCTTCACAATTATAATCTTTTGATGGATAGGAGAGGGCAGGTAAGTCTTGGATTATGGGACATGATGTCTCTTTTTTCCATTGCTTAAATTTCCCTAATACGGTTATAATACAAACAAATGTTCTCATGAGTGGAGGCGATCACATGAAAATGAATGCCGGCCAAATAGTTGAAATTATATACCAAGACAAGTCGGAGAAGATAACGCAACGCAAGATCGAGATCCTCGGCATTCGTGCCGGCCGTATTAGGGCTACTTGCCTGACCACTGGGGCACCGCGTGTGTTCTTGGTAGCGAGTGTCCTCTCGTGGCAGCCTGTGGCGGAGAAGCGTCATGCTTGATGATACTTCGCGCAAACTGCTGCGGATTATATCTCAGTTTAGATATCACTTCAGGCGAATGCCAAACATCAAAGAGTTGGGACGATTGAGCGGACGCCACCCTGCAGAGATAATCAAGGGTTTTAAGGTGCTGGCTGCGGAGCATTATATAGTTTGGGATGTGTCTACGCCTATTGAGACAACAATTATTATCGATAATTGGGAACGGAACGTGCCGTACGAAAAAACGCCACAACAAGGCACAGAGAACGAAAGAAGCGGTACTAATATTGATTACTGGCTTTATCATTAGGAGGGGTCACTGTGACCAAACTTGAGGGAAATGAACGCTGGAAAACGAAAATGATCATGACCGAGCATGTTGAGCAGTACGAGGAACAACAGCGTGAGAAATCAGATAAAATGATAACTATGGAGGAGCGTACGATGGTTCGAGACCTCATTTTGCTTCCCTACATAGATACGATGGTCGGCAAGAGCCTGAAGGAGCTCGAACACTCCAGCAACATTCTTAAACGTACCTTTTTGATGGCTGGCGAAGCCATACAGCGCCGGATCGTGCAGTATACCTATCGACTACAGAAAGAGCTGAAGCAGCGGAATATTAAAATGCTGGCGGATGAGCAAGACGAATTTATCACGTATTACAAAATCTTTTGCCGGGGATATCAGGAACGCTTTGGATTAACTCGAGATGTGATGCGGACAGAAATCAGCCTACGACTAACCAAATACACAACAGAACTTGGAAGCATTTTAAAGACTACCTGAAATAACGAAATCCCGTCAACCATAATTGGTCGGCGGGATTTATCTAATTAAATGCGTTGCTTTTCGATTCCAAGACTTCGTTTCAATCCCTCTTGCAATACTTGGCTAAAGTTCAGATGCTGTTTTTCTGCCTCATCGTTTAACCACTTTGGTACCGTAAGTGTTTTTTTTACAGCCTTAGCTTCCATTGCATCCCTAACAGTTGGCATATAGACCTGCACTTCACAGGCAGCCTCTGTCGGATCAGCTTGCTTCAAAATATCACCGAGCGCAGACGGTGAAGGAATAGGGTCATTGTCTTGCTCCATCACATACATAAACCCCTCAAGAGCTTCACGTGCTGCGGCGTGTGCTTCTTCAGCTGTATCACCAGAAGTCAGACATCCGGGCAGATCGGGAAAACGAACAGAGATTCCTTCGTCTGCCGTGTCTAGCAACGCCCAGTAGCGATAAACATCTTTCTTGCTCATTTATATTAACCTCCTCGGGGGAGAGGGGCTTGTGCCCCTACAACCCTGCTGATTTTAGAATACTCTTTTGTGTCTTGGGAGGAAAGCTGCTTCTAGGGTGTGGCACCGTAATCTTACCGGGCTTTGTAGGATGTTTGAAGTAATGATGACTGCCATGTACTCCGATTATATACCATCCGTCCTCTTCAAGAATTTTTATGATTTCTCTTGAACTGTAAGCCTTCATCTCAACCCTCCTTATATCTATATTATACACGTGTTAATAGTGCGTGTCAACGTATTAATTATACGTATCAATAAGTTTTATTTTTTTAATTTTTAAAGGTTTGATGGTTATAAGTCTTTTTATATCTCGACTTCTTCCCATCCTGGAGGTAGCGGATCTTCTGGCACCACTTCTAGCGCTTCCGGACCTACTCTGAGCAGCAGCGGTTCTCCTATATCTACTATTACTTCAATAGCTACTAATCTACCTGTACGGCTGCCGTATCCGTTGGGTTGACCATCTTTAATGCGGATCCGTCTACCTTGGCTCAATTCTTCAGATTTCATATTTATCTACTCTCCTTTAATCTTTTTCAGAGCCGACTTTGCATCCTTTAAAGATAATCTGCTTAACTCAGCTATAGGTGTTCCTGTGAATATTACCAAGTCTCTTTCATACTGATGGATGGCATCTGACAGAGCTCTTTTTATTACCAACACTTCAGAAGGTGTTAATTCCTCAGTTTTCATAATCATCTACCTCCAGGAAAATTTCCTAACCCCATATTTTAAAAAATTCTTAAGTCCAGTTCAGCATCTGGCGGTTAGCTCTCCTAATCATCATTGGGTTCGAGTTCTGCCATTAATGATTCCTATTGGAGTCCAAAGTTGAAGGCGGCAATATTTGCCCCTTTTTTGCCCCCTTAGATATGAAATGCTATGATATAGCATGACATGACATTAGCTATTTATAATAGTAGAAACACGATTTGAATAGATGTGAAAGCCAAAAATAATTAAGTTTGAAATGGAGGGAAGCATCGGTTAACCTGATTTATAAGGTACCGGCTTCACTCAATAGGTAATAGCAAATACGTATTCGCAGTGATCTTGATGCTTTATGCTCAAGTCACTCGGATACGTATTTTTTATTTGGAAATTGAAGTGAGGTTTTTATTAGAGAGGGTAAAATCCGAATTTTAAGCAAAAAAATCCTGATAAAGGTTTTCTTTGGAGGGGGCGATCACATCAAGGATCATGATGTTTCTTAATTCAACAGCATTAAGGAGGAAACTCGAGTATTTTAAGACAATGATGGTCGTTTATCACCTATATATGGGTCTTTTTTCCGAAATAACAGGATAAACGCTCAATTCTACCCTTTGCCGCTTTAAATTAGGGATGATACACTGCTTAAAGTCACTAAAATTGTAAGCGCTAAAATAGTTAGGAGGAGAGATATGGATGTTCTCAGGCAACTGCGAGGCTATTACCGAGAGAAACTGCATTATTTGATTCTTTCGATTGTATGCTTGGCCGCCGCAACTGCAGTGGGGCTAATTACCCCCAATTTGTTAAGGAAGCTGATCGATGATGTAATTGTTCCACTCAAGTTTAAAGAGGTGCCCGTGTTGGCGCTCAGTGTGTTAGTAGTAGTAATCGTAAAGGCATGCCTGCAATTTGCACATGGTTTTTACGGAGGGCGGTTAGGTAATTTTCTAGCATACCGGCTACGTAACGCTTGTTATGAGAAATTGCAATTTCTATCTTTCCGTTATTATGATACCGCGAAAACAGGAGATCTGATGTCCCGGCTGACCGGGGATTTAGAAGCGATCCGGAACTTTATCGGTTTTGGTTTCGCTCAGCTGCTTAATGTATTTTTTATGGTGCTTTTTGGTTCTATCATGATGTTCACCATTAATTGGCAGCTAACATTGGTTACCTTGATTACTATGCCATTTCTTGCAGCAGTAGCTTTAAGATTTGAGTCGAAGATTCATCCGGCCTTTCAAGAGATGCGCCTTGCGCTGAGTTCTCTGACAACGGCTGTACAGGAGAATATCACCGGTGTGCGTACTGTCAAATCGTTTGCTAGAGAGGCTCACGAAGTTGAAAAATTCTCACACCGTAACGAACGTTATAAGAATAATCAGATTTTTGCCGCAGAGCTCTGGAGTAAGTTTTTTCCTATCATGGAGCTTTTAGCATCGGTTAGTATAGCTATTCTGTTAGGCGTAGGTGGGACACTCGTCATTAACGGGAAAATGTCACTAGGCGAATTGGTTGCCTTCTTCAGTTTGATTTGGTACATCATTGGACCGGTATGGGGCCTTGGTTTCCATATCAATAACTATACACAGTCCAAAGCTTCGGGAGAACGTGTACTTGAAGTACTTAATCAAACCATTGATGTGAAGGATAAAGAGAATGCCCGTGAACTGGTACCTTCCGAGGTTAAGGGGGATGTTGCCTTTAATCATGTCACCTTTGCGTACGGGAACAAAATGCCTGCAGTTACTGACATCCATTTTGAAGCTAAATCAGGGGAAATTATCGGATTTCTTGGGGGCACAGGTTCAGGTAAATCCACTATTACTCAACTGATGATGCGTGCTTACGATGTCAATGAAGGTAGTATTACGCTGGATGGTATTGATATTAGAGAATACAATGTGCGCAGCCTGCGGTCACAGATTGCCACCGTATTCCAGGAAACGTTCCTGTTCTCCTCATCCATCCGCAACAACATTTCATATGGCTTGAAAAATGTAAGCATGGAAGAGATTATCCGTGCTGCGCAGTTGGCTAAGGCGCATGATTTCATTATGGAGATGGCAGACGGCTATGACACTGTAGTGGGTGAACGCGGGATGGGTCTCTCTGGCGGACAAAAGCAGCGGATTGCCATCGCAAGAGCCCTGCTTAAGAATCCGCGTATCCTCATCCTCGATGATGCGACCAGTGCTGTCGATATGGAAACGGAGCATGAGATTCAAGCGGGGTTCCAAGAGGTCATGAATGGACGTACAACACTTATAATCGCCCATCGGATATCCTCCTTGCGTCATGCGGATCAGATCATTGTCATGAACGAAGGTCATGTTCAGCAGCGTGGTACTCATCAGGAGCTAATTGAAGTTCCGGGTCCCTACCAGGATGTATACCGGATACAATATGCTGACTATCTGGCAAGAGCTACCGGAAGAGGGGAGGAGTGAGGCATATGAAACTTGAAGCCAAACAGAACACCGCTACGGGAGCAAAGCGTAAAGCAGCCGAGCAGAAGACACTTGATGAACGCTTCGTGTACAAAGATGATGATGTAATCGACAAAGCGTTTGACTGGAAGCAGTTTACCAGATTATTCAGCTATATGAAGCCTTACGCCAAACAGATGCTTCCACTGGTTTCTATCATGATGATTCTGGGAACCATTACGAAGCTGACCGTTCCCTTCTTGACAAGCTTAGCTATCGACCGTGCTATAGCGCCTAAGGTTGGGAATCCAAGCTTAACACTTCTTTATTCGCTCACGGCAGGTGTGATTGTCTTATATCTCATTCAATGGATTGCTGGTGTGTACCGAATTAAGTACACGAACATCATTGGACAAAGAGTCATTTATGACTTGCGTTCTGACTTGTTCAAGCATATTCAGAAGCTCTCGTTTAACTTCTTCGATAAACGCCCGGCAGGATCGGTATTAGTACGTGTGACGAATGATATCAACTCACTGCAGGATTTGTTCACGAACGGGGTAGTCAATCTGATGATTGACTGTGTGCAGCTTCTAGGGATTACCATTATTCTGTTATTGATCAACTGGAAACTTGGTCTTGCTGTAATGGTTACGGTTCCGATCATGTTCTTTATTTCTACTAAGCTGCGCCAGAAGATTCGGATCGCTTGGCAGGATGTGCGGATGAAGAACTCTAGAATTAATTCCCACTTGAATGAATCGATTCAGGGGATCAGAGTCACACAAGCTTATACACAAGAACGTGAAAATATGAATTATTTCGATTTTATGAATACAGATAGCAAAAAATCTTGGAATAAAGCATCTGCGATGAACCAAGCTTTCGGCCCAATGATCGAGATCACTGGTGGTTTTGGAACGATGATCCTCTTTTGGTTAGGGGCATATCTTATCCAATCTGGCGAGCTTACAGTCGGTTTGCTGGTAGCGTTCAGCTCTTATGTCAGCAACTTCTGGGACCCGATCAACCGTCTGGGCCAGATGTATAACCAGCTGCTGGTAGCGATGGCCTCCTCAGAACGGATCTTTGAATATTTGGATGAGCAGCCTTCTATTCAAGATAATCCAGGGGCTAAACCACTAGGAACGATTCGTGGAGATATTAACTTTAATAAGGTCGTTTTTGAATATGAAAAAGGTCGGGCGGCTTTAAAAGGCATCGATCTGGATGTAAAAGCTGGACAATCGATCGCGCTTGTGGGTCATACTGGCTCAGGTAAAAGTACGATTATTAACCTGATTGGCCGGTTCTATGATATTAAGAGCGGAAGAATTACGATTGACGGTGAAGATATCCGTGAAGTTACACTGGATAGTCTGAGAAGGCAGATCGGAATCGTGTTGCAGGATACCTTTATTTTCTCAGGAACAATTCGTGATAATATTCGGTTTGGTCGACTGGATGCTACCGATGAAGAAGTGGAAAATACCGCGAAAGCAGTAGATGCCCATGACTTTATTATGAAGCTTCCTGGAGGGTATGAGACAGAGGTAGAAGAGCGTGGTAGTGCCTTATCTATGGGACAGCGTCAGCTGCTCTCCTTTGCCCGTGCACTATTGGCGAATCCACGGATTCTGATCCTTGATGAAGCTACAGCTAGTATCGATACAGAGACGGAGCTGAAGATTCAGGAGGCACTCAAAATCTTACTCCAGGGTCGGACCTCCTTTATCGTTGCCCATAGACTATCTACCATCCGACATGCGGATAAAATAGTCGTTCTGGACCACGGTGAGATTAAGGAAGAAGGAACCCACCGAGAACTGACATCACGTGATGGTGTATATAACGGTTTGATAGAAGCGCAATTCCGCTTCCTATAGCTCAGAACAACAGCTCATTCCCTTTGCGAAAGCAAATGAGGAGTGGGCTGTTTTATATCGTACGTTTAATTACTTCGGGCGCTTGGGCAACCTTCCCGTTATACGGAGCTCAAACATTTGGGCACAAATATCCTGATGCCACTGTGTATCCGTTGTTTGTTCCGCTAACAAGATTTCATTCTGTAGTCGGGCCATCTCCCAACAGTAAGTGGCATTCACTTGAAGGCATTGCTGTTGTTCCATTTCTTCGGAGGCTGTAAGCTGGCGTAGACGACTTAGAGTGAATAGCTCGGCAAGACGTTCATGGACTGGAAGCATACTTTTACCCTCCTAGAAATATTTAAGCCACATATTAGTCTCGCCAAAAAAATTGTAAATCAGTCATCATGAGAATAATGATAGGAAGGTTAAGAATGACTAAGGATTTCGAGCAATGGGAGGATCTGTGGGATATTTAAAGGAAGGTTTGATAAAGGAAGGTACGGAATTAGACATCCAGGATTCGGAGCTTCTATTGTAGTATATACAATAGAAAGTTCTTTTACCGCTCACAAAATAACATCTATTGCACTTTGTGCAACTGTTATTCAAAAAATGTGCTATTAAAGGGCATGTTACTATTATTGATTGCACAAAATACAACAGAACTACATTCCAGCTCAATATACATAAATTCTGTTTCACAAAATACAACAGAAAAAATCCCCCGAAAGAAAACGGGGGATCATGGAATACGAAAGATAGCTTTGAGGTTCCGAGCTTTGCGCAGCAAAGCAGGGGCCTCAAGACGAGATCGCGCTCGGAGTTCCTTCTATCCACACCATCACAAGTTTCCACCAAACTTCCAGGTATCCAGAGCGTGGAACCCTTGTGACCCTTCCTTGGAAGAGAGGGTATGGGAGGAATCGAAACGCCTTAGTCCATGTAAATCTCTACAATAGCAACATTTCGCTCACGGGATAAATCGACAAACAGTCCATCAACCTTGACCAGTGGCCGGAAAATATCGACCGGATTGTTCATGATAATCACACCTGTATCATCCGTACTCAGCAACACACGCTTGCCGATGAAATTGGGCATTAAATGCTGGATAAAGGCTTGCACAGTTTTAGCGTTCAGTTTACCGAAACTTAGATTGTTTATTTCACGCAGGACGGAAATAAGCTCTTGCTTCGACTGATAGACTCGTTTAGAAGTCATCGCACTATAGATGTCAGCTACAGCTGCAATTTGTGCATAAGGATGAATATCGACTTTGCTTAGACCGCTGGGATAACCAGAGCCGTCCTCACGTTCATGATGCTGGAGAGCAGCCAAAGCTGTATAAGAATCGTCCATGGAATTGCGTATGATTTCGTAGCCGTACTTAGTATGTAGTTTGATTTCCTCGAACTCATCTGGCGTTAACTTCCCTGGTTTGTTCAAGAGAGAGGGTGAAATTCGGCATTTTCCAATATCAATCAAATATCCTGCACGACCAATTTCATAGCATTCTTGTTTGGAATAACCAAGCCATATCGCAATATAATAAGAGAGCATGCCTACCTGAAGGGAGTGATTGTAGGTATAGTTATCTTCGCGATCTAGCAAAAGCAAGAGGGATACTACATCTTTATGCTTGTCCAAAGTTTGAAGCGAAGGCTGAAGAATATCATTTACCACGGATTGATTGAAGCTTCCTTTTAATAATGCTTCCATATAAAGAGACTCGAAGCCCTCAATCATGGTATCAAAACTAGTGGTCACCGTCTGAATAATTGAAGGTCTGCTGAGGGAGGATGCCTCTTCCTCCAACGTCTCGATATCGACATAATCAACTCCAAGCTGCATCAGCTTGGCGATATCATTTATTTGGAGCAGTGATCCTTTTGGTAATACATGTAAACCCCTAGAACTATATGCGTCCGCGTTAAGGTGATTACCAGGTTTTAGATCCGAGACGTGTACTCTCAATGCCTATGCCACCTTTTATCCGATTTTATCCAGAATATCAACAAAGTTCAGATTTTTCAATGAAAAAGGATAAAAGATTATTTGTGGATTGAATCGGTAGCTTTTTGATCAGAGTCCACCCAATGTTGGCCCGATTCATTAATATCTTTTTTCCAAACGGGAACCGTCTGTTTCAACCGTTCAATGGCAAAGCGACTGGCTTCGTAGCAGGTATCGCGATGAGGTGTGGAGATGGCAATGATAACACTTGCTTCCTTTAAACCTACAAGCCCAATGCGGTGAGATATTGCGCAGTTTGCGTTCCAGCGATTCTTGACCTCTTTGCCAATCTCCTCTAGTTTACTTAAGGCCATAGGAATATAGGCTTCATAATGAAGTGCGGTTGTACGCTGTTCTCCTGTCATTTCACGTGTAGTGCCGATAAATAATAAGGATGCTCCGTGATTGACGTCAAGAACATCATCTAGAAGCTTCTCTGCATTTATAGGCTGGTCCGTTATGCTATAGAGACCATCAGTAGTACTTTCATATATAGTGCCATTCTCTCCCCCGGAAACTGGAGGAATAAGAGCAACTTCGGAAGACGCTGTGATGATAGAATCATCAGGAGCATATTCCCGGTCAACGGCAATTAAAGAAGCTCCAATTTGGGATGCTGCATCCGGATAAGAGGCAGACAGAAGTTCCTTCAGCTTTCCAGCTGTTAAGGGAATCTCAGTCGCGTGGAAGGACAGAGATGAAGAGCCGATTGTCTCAGCTAGACCCGCGAAAAGTCGGATAGTAATATGCATTTTTATTCTCCTCTGGTGTATGTTCTGATGTCTTCAATATACCATAATGTGTCTGATAATGTTATGCTAGACTCTACAAGATCACGCACCGGCTGCTTCATTAAAGAGCAGTTCTAGGGTAGGAGGAATGTTGCTTATGGGGCACTTGCCGCAAAGACTGACCATACTTCATACCAATGATATACATAGCCATTTTGAGATGGTAAGTCCGGTGGCAGCGGAAATCGCCGCACAAAGGGCTGCAGCGGGAGACGAACCTGTACTGCTGCTGGATATTGGTGATCATATGGATCGTGCAGCTGTCGAGACAGAAGGCACTATGGGTAAGGCTAACATCGACGTATTAAACTTAACAGGATATGATGCTGTAACCATTGGCAATAATGAGGGGCTTACGTTCTCACAGGAGATGTTGTCATCTATTTTTTCCGGGTTACAGTGTCCGGTAGTATGCTGTAATTTTGTGGAGTCTTCGACAGGAGAACCGCCAAGCTGGATGAAGCGTCATACGATCTTGGAGAAGGATGGAATTAGAATAGGAGTAACCGGAGCAACAGCGGCATTTACTTCGTTCTATTCTCTTTTGGGCTGGGATGCTTTAGATCCTGAGACTGCGCTCCGGGAACAATGCCTACTTCTGGCGCCACAGGTGGATATTTTAATCGTTCTATCACATCTTGGACTTCCTACTGATAAAATTCTGGCAGAGCGGCTAGAGGGCGTTCATGCCATTCTTGGTGGACATACGCACCATTTGTTAGAGGAGCCTATTATGATTAATGGTACTGCTGTATGCGGTGCTGGGAAATTTGGTCGGTATCTCGGGCGCCTTCAATTTGAGCGACTAGATCCTCAGTCTGATTTCAGTTTGGTGACGGGTGATTGTATTCCTATTGACCCCCTTCTGAAGGAGGATGTTATAGGCCCTGCCGTCGCTATTCATTTGAAGCATGGTCGTGAATCTCTTCAGACGATCGTTGCAAAGACTGACCGTGAGCTTCCTCTGAGCATGCGTGGAGAGTCTCCCTTTGGCAATCTTTTGGCACAAGCTGTACGTAGATTTACAGGAACTAGTTTGTCATTGGTTAACACGGGTCAGCTGCTAGGTCCATTGCCGGAAGGCGAGGTTACGACAGGGATGCTGCATGCACTATGTCCTTCTCCCATCAATACTTGCATAATTAAGCTGAAGGGTATAGATATTCGCACAGCTCTGGAACAGAGTCTTACAGAGGAGTTTTATAATAAGGTCATTTACGGGTACGGTTTCCGAGGGAATCATCTGGGCAGTTTGGCAGTAGATGGATTAAAAATCTTGTACGACCCACTGATGATACCGTATGATAAGAGTGTTGCAGTTTTTGTCGAAGGAAACCCACTGGAGGATGAAAGAGAGTATAATGTTGGTACGCTGGACATGTTTACTTTCAGGGCCGGCTATGAGACGATCGCGAATGGGAAGGATGCTTTGTTTCTATTGCCTCATTTTTTGCGCGATCTCTTAAGGATGGAGTTACAACGTCCAAACAGCCTCGATGAATGCAAGCTCACTCGCTGGGAGGCTAAGTCTGAATAAGGCAAACAGCTCACAATCTACACTTATTGACTCCACTTAACAGTGCTAGATTCCCAAAAATAGGAGGACATTATGGACACGATTACAGCTATTATTTTAGCAATTGTCGAAGGGATCACTGAATTTATTCCTGTATCTTCGACCGGACACATGATCTTGACTACGAAGCTATTAGGTTTCGCTGAACAAGATTCGATTATGAAGACTTATGAAATTGTAATTCAATTAGGGGCGATTTTGGCAATTGCACTTGTTTACCGCAAGCGAGTGCTCAATTTGCTAGGGATTGGACGTAGTAGCTCGGTAAGAGGAGGCGTTATGCCTGCATCTCGTCTGAACTTAATCCATGTGATTCTTGGGATTGCCCCAGCACTTGCTGTGGCATTTTTTGCCCGCGACTTTATCAAAAGCCTCTTTGGAGCTTCGACTGTGCTCTGGGCGCTTGTCGCCGGAGGGATTCTAATGATTGTTGCAGAATGGGTGAACAGACGAAAAATACGAATTACTGCCCACGAACTGGATGATTTGTCTTATGGACAGGCGCTGGCAATTGGATTGTATCAGATTATTTCGGTACTCTGGCCGGGCTTCTCCCGTTCCGGATCTACGATTTCTGGGGGGATGTTAAGCGGGGTAAGCTATAAGGCTTCTGCGGATTTTTCTTTCCTCATAGCTATTCCTATTATGTGTGCGGCTTCCGGGTATGAACTGCTGGATTCGTACAAAAACTTCACAAGTGAGACGATTGGTTATTTTGTAATTGGATTTCTGATTTCTTTTGTAGTGGCATATTTAGTAGTCATTTTGTTTATGAAATGGATTCAAAAGATTCGATTAACGCATTTCGCGATCTATCGATTTATTCTTGCTGCTGTATTCTGGTTGTTTATTATGCGTTAATGCCCATTGGCATAGACCTAGACACATCTGATTTTCTTTAAGGTACACCTGTCTGAATTTCCATAGAAACGGTATAGACAAAGCGTGTGACCCAAGGATTTCAATACAGAATAGCATTTTACCGTTAAGGGCAGGAGTGAGTTTAGTGCGTTTAGTATCCGTGAATCAGCTTCAAGCAGGCATGAAATTAGGTAAAAAAATATATAATGATGAAGGTCTAACTCTACTTGCGGATGGGGTGGAGCTTACTGATGCATTGATCAAGCGTCTCGCTAGAATTGATATCGGCTATATCTACATAGAGGATTCTGTCACGGACGATATTGTGATTACTGGTATTCTACAGGATGAGACGCGTAATCAAGCCCTGAAGGTGATTCGTAATCAATTTCAGCAAATGTCTGGGGCTTCAGGAATTACCAAGGGTCTATATCATCTGGACAAGAAATTTTCTAAGATCATGGACAACATTTTAGACGATATGTCTTTACAAGAAGATCCGATGATCATGCTGATGGATATGCACACTGCTGATAACTATTTATATGTCCATTCCCTGAATGTCTGCTTGTACACTTTGGTGCTTGGCATTGCTCACGGGTATAGTAAAGAGGAGCTTCGAGTAATTGGGCTAGGTGCACTGCTGCACGATATTGGGAAGACACAAATCCCGATAAAAATCATACAGAAACCCGGCAGGCTCAGTGATGAAGAATTCCGGCACATGCAGGCTCATACCGAGATTGGATTTCAGATTCTAAAAGAGGAGCCGAACATCCCGCTGCTCGCAGCACATTGTGCCTTGCAGCATCATGAACGCATTGACGGTTCCGGATATCCTCGTGGATTAACAGGACCCCAAATCCATGAATATGCCAAGTGGCTGGGTGTAGCAGATTCCTACGATGCCATGACCTCCAATAGAGTCTACAAAAAGGCTATGTTGCCACATCAAGCCGTTGAAGCACTCTATGTTGGTTCCGGTACATTGTATGAGCAGAAGCATTTAGAGTTATTTAGAGATCGCGTAGCTATCTATCCGCTGGGTCTTACGGTGAAGCTCAGTACGGGGGAGAGCGGGGTTGTGGTCAAAATAGAGCCAAGTACGCCTCACAGACCCACCGTACGTGTGCTTACGGGTCCTGAAGGAGAGAAAGTCGCACCGTTTGAACGAGATCTTAGTAAAGCCCTCTCCGTTGTAATTGTTGACGTCGCAGAACAAGGCGATTCTCTGGAAATGCCAAATTGATTATTATAGCAGCGTGGAGAGAAGATTAGGCTTGTCCGAAGATATGTCGGAAGCCTATTTTTCGTCTCGCTGCTTTTATTTTTTTGAAATGTAAAGTAAGTAAAGATAGCCAGAAAGACATCAAAAGTGCAGTTTTTTTGACGATCGTGGTATGATATAGGGTAAGTCATCGTTCATTCTTCATGATTTTGGGTTAATAATAGGAATAAGATTTAAAGGAGCTAGTACAAATGAATGTTTTTAGACCATTAACATCTTCACCGAGGGAGCTGTCGCCAAGTTACGATCCATGGGATCCAATCACTTCTCTACGTAAGCATGGCCGCCATGTGCTAACGAGTGTGGAATTCACTGTAACCAATTTATGCAACATGCGTTGTGAGCACTGTGCTGTAGGTGATAGTCTAACCTCCAAAGAAGGAGATATGCTACCGCTTAAGAATATGCTAGACCGTTTAGAGGAAGTTGAGCATCTCGAGACCATTAGTATTACGGGTGGAGAGCCAATGTTCCGTGCCGGAACGGTGGATAATATCATTGTGCCATTGTTGAAATACGCCAAGGAGCGGGGAATCAGATCACAAATTAATTCGAATCTGACGATGCCGTATTCCCGTTATGAGAAGCTGCTTCCATATCTGGATGTTATGCATATTTCATTTAATTATGTGAACGGTGACGATTTTCATGAAGTCGGTTTTGCGAACAGTGGTCATGCAGTTGCCAAGGAAGCCGCTTACCGGCTATATAATACAATGATTGAGAACTCTCGCCAACTAAGTGAGGATGGTATGTTAATTTCTGCGGAAACTATGATTAATTACCGTACCCACACTAAGCTGCCTGAAATTCATAAGCTGATTCTCGACATGGGAGCAAAACGACATGAGGTTCATCCGATGTACAATTCGAGCTTTGCTTCCGCTCTGCCAGTGTTATCTTTAAATGAAATGCGGACAGCGATCCATTCGTTACTGGACCAGCGTGATCCAGAGGTATGGATGTTGTTCGGCACGCTTCCGTTTTTTGCTTGCAGCTTCTTAGAGGAAGATCAGAAATTGCTAAGAAGAATGCGTGCAGAGAAGAACGTTACACTTCGTAATGATCCGGATGGTCGGAATCGTGTGAACGTAAATATGTTTACTGGAGATGTTTTTGTTACAGATTTCGCTGATATCGCAGCCTTTGGCAATATAGACAACCAAAAACTGGATGATGTATTTATCGATTGGCAGACGAAGCATCCGCTGAACCAGAAGGTGAACTGTCATTGCGATGCAGCAGGTTGTTGCGGACCTAATCTGTTAGTAGCGGATATGTATTATCCGGAAGTTGATTTCAAAACTAGAAAAGCGATCAATCTGTAGAAATGAGGCGTTGTTAAAGTGGCGCATACGGAATTTGAAGTAGGGAGATTGATGCTTAATCTTTTGCTTGTTCTGGTGCTCGTATTATTGAACGGAATTTTTGTAGCAGCGGAGTTCTCATTAGTTAAGGTCAGGCAGTCTCGTCTGACCCAACTTGTCAGTGAAGGTAATAAAATGGCTGGATATGCGCTTAAGGTAAATAAGAGACTGGATTCGTACTTATCTGCCACCCAGTTTGGGATTACACTTGCGTCACTGGGCTTAGGTTGGGTTGGTGAGCCGGCCATTTCGGAGCTACTCGTCGAACCGTTAATGTATAAGATGGGGATTACCGATGGTACTCTGATTTCTACCGTTTCTGTTGTTATCGGATTTTCGATTATTACATTTTTACATATTGTACTTGGAGAGCTTGCACCGAAATCACTTGCGATTCAAAGAACAGAAGGGTCAGCTTTATTGCTCTCGGCACCTCTGATGTTCTTCTATAATCTGTTCATGCCTTTTATCTGGATACTGAATGCATCGGCGAACGCATTGCTTCGTTTAGTGGGTGTTGAGCCTGCGAATGAGAGTGAGGCCGCCCACTCCGAAGAAGAAATTCGCATCCTGATGAATCAGAGTGCTAAGAGTGGTGTTATTGATAAAGATGAGATGAAGCTGATGGATAACATCTTTGAATTCTCAGATTTACTCGCTCGTGAAGTCATGTTGCCTCGTACGGATATGGATGTGCTGTACAGCAATCTATCGCTCGAAGAAAATATGAAGATCATTACCGAAACGAGACATTCGCGTTATCCGGTCGCTTTTGAAGATAAGGACCGTATTATTGGTTTTATTCATATTACCGACCTGTTATTTGCTCCACTGGAGCAGCAGAATGATCTTACGACGCTGGTTCGACCGATCCTTAACGTACCGGAATCGATGGAGATTAGCCATACTCTGCGATTTATGCAGAAGAACAAGGCTCAGCTAACGCTAGTTGTCGATGAATACGGCGGTACAGCAGGTTTGCTGACAGCAGAAGAAATTCTGGAAGAAATCGTAGGCGATCTGCATGACGAATTCGAAGATGAGCGTCCGAGTGTAGAACGCAATGGTGATTACATTTCCGTTGAAGGCCGGATGTTGATTGAAGATGTCAACGATCTTACGGGTGTAGTGATCGAGGATGACGAGGTGGATTCCATTGGCGGCTGGTTGTTTAAGGAGCTGGAAGGAAACCCAGGCAAGGGAAAACGAGTGAAAGTTGAAGATGTTGTTTTTGAAGTAGAGGAATCGACAAGACTGCGGATTACCAGAATTAATATTCATCATGAACCGCGTGTTGAGGATGAAGAAACCTTTTCACAACAAGACGGGTGATCAGGGATAAAATGAACTCCTCCTGCTAGAGCTGCATGGCTCAGGACAGGGGGAGTTTTTTGTGGACACATAAAGGACATAGCGCTCGACTATGCTAATGTTTATAAATTGTTTGAAAGCGGGGTCTAGATTGAAAAAGAAGCTTCTTCTCGTTGAGGATGAAATTCGTATTCGTGAACTGGTGTCTGATTATTTCATACAGAATGATTGGGAAGTACTCGAAGCCGATAATGGAATAGATGCATTGGTTTGGTTTGACTCACTTTTGCCGGATCTGCTGATTTTGGATATCATGATGCCTGCTATGAATGGCTTTGAAGTATGCCGTGAAGTTCGTGAAAAATCAGCGGTACCTATCATTTTGTTAACAGCCAAGTCTACAGATGACGATAAAATCTACGGCTTTGAATTAGGGGCGGATGATTATGTTACAAAGCCGTTTAGTCCAAAGGTGCTGGTAGCCCGGGCAAATGCACTTATGAAGCGGGTTGAAGGATCCCATCAGCCTGAATCTAGCATAATAAAATTTGGTTCCGCGATGTTTAACACCTTAGCTCATCGGTTAGAGGTAGAAGATGCGGAAGTGGAGCTTACCCCTAAGGAATATGATCTCTTATGGCTTTTAATACGAAATAAAGGGATTGTCATTTCAAGGGATACGATCCTTAGTCGGATCTGGGGAATTGAATTTGAAGGAGATTCCAGAGTTGTGGATAGTCATATCAAAAAGCTGCGAAGTAAATTGGGTTATGAATCG
This sequence comes from Paenibacillus etheri, assembly GCF_001012825.1. Classification (GTDB taxonomy): domain Bacteria; phylum Bacillota; class Bacilli; order Paenibacillales; family Paenibacillaceae; genus Paenibacillus_AQ; species Paenibacillus_AQ etheri. Next base: position 410,135 of record NZ_LCZJ02000026.1, on the reverse strand, counting down.
CGTTTTATTCGTACGGTAATTGGCACAGGGTATATGTTCGAGGAAGAGGCATGAGAAGACGGGGAATTACCTTTAAACTGTTTGTGATGACGGTTATCTTTTTCCTTTGCTTCTATGGCATGGTAATTCTAAGCCAATTGCTGTTGTTTGACAATTTCTATCAGAAGCAAAAAGAGCATCGCGTGGAGAAACACCTTAAGAGCTTTGCCGCAAGATATATAAGCGAGCCGTGGGGAAGCACTCGAACCTCCCAGGAGCTCGTCCGGTTTATGCTGCGGAATAAAACACAAATGGTTATTTTGAAGCTGGATGGAAAGATGAATTCGGAAGATCCGTTTCATATAAAGTTAATCGATGATGATGGAAAGAGTATGGTTGTTTCTTTATCCCTATTCATGAACCAGTACGGAGATGAGCTTAGAGCAGCAAACATTAAAGTAGATGATCAGCTCAGCATTGAAGGCGAACTTCTGGATGAAGACAGTTCTTCTCCCTTTATACTCTACCCCATAAGTATTACAAAAAAAGGGGGCGGAACAATAGGGGATACGGAAGAGACTGGGATGATTCATGCATCTGGTACAGTTGCAGAAATTGTACTGCCTGATATGAAAATATGGAATCCACGCCAGGGAATACTGTTTGAGGCTCTAGAGGAATGGTTTCCTTTGACGCCGGCGCAGATAGACGATTTTAAAAATTTGAAAATGCAGAAGCAAGATTGGATTGCTCCCTGGAGCGGGAGTCGCAATTCTGTGATTATTTTGCCCCTTAAGCAAAGTACCGGAGAAATTGAACTACTATTCACAGTCACCTCATTACAGGAAGTCAAGGATTCGAACGAGGCGTTGCGTTGGTTCTTTTTATATCTGGGGATTGGCGGCATTGTCCTGATTCTGGTTCTTTCTCTCTTTTTTTCGAAAATGGTAACGCGTCCGCTAATTAAGCTGAACAACATAGCCAAACGGATGGTCTCTCTGGACTTTACAGGAGACACATCGATTCGGCAGAAGGATGAGTTAGGCAGCCTTTCTAAGAGCATGTTTACCTTATCGTTAAGTTTGGATTCTGCTTTACGAGAGTTAAGAGAGGCCAATCAGCAGCTAGTTGAGGACATGGAGCAGAAACAAAGAATGGAGATCATGCAGCAGGACTTTTTTGCCAACGCCTCCCATGAATTGAAGACGCCGCTCAGTATCATCAAAGGTTTTGCCGAGGGATTGGAAGACGGCGTTAGCGCGGGCAAGCAGGATCACTACATTAAGGTGATTATTGAGGAAGCGGATAAAATGGAGTTTCTTGTTAAAAATATGCTAGATCTAGCGCGGTTGGAGTCGGGCACGATTAAACTTCGGAAAACTTCCTTTATGTTAAGTGAACTGACGGAAAAGGTGACGGACAAGCTGGTTCACTTGCTGAGTGAAAAACATTTGGAGGTCATTATTATTCCTGCAAATGAATTACCGGTATATGCTGATGTGAACTGGATCGAACAAGTTGTACTAAATTTTATAACCAATGCTATCAGGCATGCGGAAGAAAGAAGTTCCATCACCGTCAATATTGAGAGTCATGCCCAGATTATTGTATTCACTATTCAAAATATAGGAGAATCAATCCCTGAAGATCAGCTGGAGCAAATTTGGGAACGGTTCTATCGGTCTGAGCCATCCCGCAGTCGAATGACGGGCGGTACTGGCTTGGGGCTTTCAATTGCGAAACGAATACTAGATATGCACGCTTGTCTTTATACAGTAAAAAATACAGAGAATGGTGTCAGCTTTACTGTGACCTTTGAAGGTTAAAGGGATCAACAAAATACTTCAATGAAAGGGGTGAAATCGTATGAAATTGAACTGGTTGCCTTCAACGTGCACACTTGCAAACTTGGGACTCGGTTCATTGTCCTTGTATTTCACGATTCAAGAACGATATAGCCTGGCTTTATTCATGATTTTGCTCGCGGCAATATGCGATGTACTCGATGGGTTACTGGCAAGAATACTTCAATGTACCAGTGAATTCGGTAAGCAATTGGACTCATTGGCGGATATTATATCATTTGGTTTAGCGCCAACCTTCCTTATCTTGTTGTATAGGTTAGAAGATGCTCACTGGATTGGACCTGCAGTTTCGGTTCTATTTTTGATCTGTGGCGCACTTCGTTTGGCCAGATTTAATCTGTCGGCGCCTTCCAAAGGGTTCGTGGGGATGCCCATTACTGCTGCTGGAGTCATTCTGTCGATGATTTCTTTACTAGATGAACGCATGAAACCAGGACTTGTCATCGTAATAATGGCAATACTGTCTGTAATGATGGTCAGTCGTATCCCATTTCCTTCCCTTAAAAAATCCTTCAACAGGAAGTGATACACGCATGCCTTGGATTATTGAGATCATTTCGCAGTACGGATATTTAGCCATATTTGCCCTTATGGCACTTGGGATTATCGGACTTCCTGTACCGGATGAGGTATTAATGCTGTTTGTAGGTTATTTATCCTCCGTTATGGTTTTGGACTTTTCACTTTCGGTATTGGTTTGTTTCATGGGATCTATCACAGGAATGCTTATCAGCTATACCATTGGTTTAAGACTAGGGCAACCTGTGGTAGACAAATTCGGCAAGTGGGTTGGCCTTACACCCAAGCGTTTTGCCAGTATGAAAAGATGGTTTTTGCGGTTCGGCAACTGGGCGATTTTCATTGCCTATTTTATTCCCGGTCTGAGGCATGTATCAAGCTATATCTCTGGTATCAGTGCTATGTCTTTTAAAAAATATATACTCATAACGACTGCAGGAGCGTTAACCTGGTCACTCCTTTTTGTTTCCATCGGCTTTTTTGTGGGGGCTAAGTTTTCTTTTTTATAGCCAACGGATGATCTGCATTATTAATCGCAATTGAATGGAGCAAGATCAATGAATGTATTCAAGCGATTCTACGCGAATATAACCACCAGACGCTTTTTTATTCTCGCAATTATCGGGTTGCTGCTATACAGTGTTCGAGGGATGCTTAATCTGGTGTTGCTGACGTTTTTGATTGCTTTTGTCATGAACAGCTTTCAGACATTGCTTAGTAAACGAATTGGTAAATTTATGAAGGTTAACAGTAAGGTGATTATTGTCATTTTATACCTCGCTTTAATTGCAGCGATTGTACTGGTCCTTGCTAAATATCTTCCTAAGGTATTGGAACAGATTAAGCAATTAACCATCTTCCTTACCCATCTCAAATCAGAAGATCTCCCGCAGAACAAGATTACATTGTATTTGTATGATATGCTCAGGGACCTTAACTATCAGTCCTACATCAAAAGAGGCATCGATTATGTTCTGAAGGTAAGCAACTGGGGTGCTACTTTCGTTGTATCAACCATTCTAAGCTTTGTGTTTATTCTCGAGAAGAACCGGGTCGTCAGTTTCACTTCTAGAATGAGAGGGAGCAGGATTGCCTGGTTTTATATAAAGCTGGAGTATTTCAGCCGGTAATTCATCGTTTCCTTTGGAAAAGTAATTGAAGCGCAAATTCTCATTGCCTTGTTCAACACCTGTCTTACTGTTATTGGCTTATGGTTGCTTAACTTCCCCTATTTATTTGCCCTAACGATCTTGATTTTTCTGCTCAGTCTCATTCCGGTGGTTGGTTTTTTGATTTCGCTCATTCCGCTCTTAATCATCGGTTACAACATCGGCGGTCTGACAACAGTCACTTATGTGCTGGTGATCATTGCGGTGTTGCATTTTATCGAAGGGTATTTCTTGAATCCCAAGTTGATGTCCACAAAAATGAATTTGCCGATGTTCTACACCTTCAGCATGTTGCTGTTTTCTGAGCATTATCTAGGCGTATGGGGACTAATTCTTGGAATCCCTATCTTTGTATTTATGTTGGATATCCTTGAGATTACCCACGAAGATTCGTTCGAAAAAGTGAAGCCCTGATCTTATTACTTGCAAAGATCTAAGTTATAAGCTGTTTCCGGTACTATTCCGAAGACAGCTTATTTGTCGTGCATATTTCATGAAAAATCTTGCTAATGGGCTTTTTTTGTAAATAACGTTTTATATTGTGTCCTTCTGTCATAAGTTAGCTAAGGGATTAATATTCAGAGTCTTTAAAGAAGGATTACGAACAAAGGAGGTAAGAAAAACATGGAATCACAGCTACGGAGGTATACCCCGTTTAGGGGCCCGTTTGATCCTTGCCCACCGGTGCCGTTCAAGACGTATGTAGTTCCACCCAATCAATTTATCACCTTTCAGCCACCCGATTTACCGCAGTTTAGTTTGCAGGAGGCTCTGAAGTATGGAACGCTCTGGCCAGCACTGTTCAGCCCGTATGAATCTAAGTGCAAAGGAGGGGGAAAGTAGACTATGGAGGCAAACCCTTGCGATCAACGATATTATGAAATGCTTGAGCAGCTGCAGACTCTTGATTTTGCGTTGGTGGAGTTAAATTTATATTTGAATACTCATCCTGATGATCTAAGAAGTATTGAACAATTTAATCAGCTGACTCAGGAACGTACCAAGCTCGCGAATCAGTTTCAGGAGTTATACGGTCCGCTGCAGAATTTTGGTCGCGCTTATTCGAAATGTCCGTGGGAATGGAATCAGACTCCTTGGCCTTGGCAGGTATAAGAAGTGTGGACTGTAAGGAACTAAGTTTCTAGAGGAGGGGAAGTTCCCGAATGTGGATATATGAGAAGAAGCTGCAATATCCGGTACGGGTCGGTAAATGTGATATCCGGATGGCGCGTTATTTAAGTGAGCAATACGGAGGAGCGGACGGCGAGCTCGCTGCAGCCTTGCGCTATATGAATCAGAGATACACGATTCCGGATAAAGTAATTGGCGTTTTGAACGATATTTCTACAGAAGAATTCGCCCACCTCGAGATGATTGCCACGATGATCTATAAGCTGACAAAGGACGCGTCTGTATGCGAATTAGAGGAAGCTGGGTTAGGTCCACATTTTGCAGCGCATGATCATGCCTTGTTCTACAATAATGCCTCAGGCGTACCGTTCACCGCAGCTTACATTCAAGCTAAGGGTGACCCGCTGGCGGATCTTTACGAGGACATTGCGGCTGAGGAAAAAGCCCGGGCTACATATCAGTGGCTGATTGACATGACAGATGATGTGGATCTCCAGGATAGCCTCAAGTTCCTGCGGGAGCGGGAGATTGTGCATGCACTAAGGTTTAAAGAAGCGGTGCAGATTATTATTGATGATCGGAATCAGAAGCGGGTATTTTGAGAGAATTTTATTCACCTAACAAAGGCAGCCTTCTGTGAGGCTGCTTTTTTCATTCATATTTTCATCTGTTCATGCAGGTTAGGAAGATATTACTTAGCCGTGATTAAGTATATTTACATAATGTACCACATCTAATATGCTTATCTCTTTAGTATTCTGAAGTACCGACACCCTTGGAGGGGTGTTTTTTTGAAGGTAGTTATATCCATAGGTGAAAGGATGATAAATGTGAAGAGAATCATCATTATTCAACACTGTCAATCTGAGCACCATATCAATAATATGTCGGGGGGCTGGACAGACACTCCATTGACTGACCTTGGTAGAAAGCAAGCCGATCTTATTGGATTAAGTTTGTTGAAAAAAATAAATCATGAAGAATATGTTTTATATTCATCAGATTTGCTTCGTGCAAAACAAACAGCAGAAATTATAGGTATGCAATTAAGCTTAAAAGTAATTGAGAATAGTGATCTTCGAGAAATTAATACAGGAATTGCAGCAGGAAAAACGAAGGACTGGGCAAGAGAAAATAGAAATCCCCGAAAAGGTAGTGAATTTGATCTAGATTATCAAGAATATCAAGATGGAGAGACATGGAGGCAGTTTTATAGTCGAGTCAGTAGTTGTATGGAAAGAATATACGCTGAGGAATCAAAAGATTTAATTATAGTAACGCATGGTGGGACTTTAGGATATATCATTGCGTGGTGGATGAACTTTCAACCAGAGATGTTACGTAAATCATATTTCTCCGCATCAGTAGGAAGTATCTCAATATTAAATCAGAATGGGTTTCAGCAAAATGCCCTAAGTGTATTAAATGATACATCTCATTTATATGATTGATAGCCTCAATGCGCAGTACAATAATGCCTCAGGCGCACCAATGGCTTATATTCAATTGTTGACAGCATAATATAGATTAAAAAAAGTCCGCATGTAGTTAGGAGTATTAGGATAACCTATTGGAGTGTGAGTAAAATCCAGAAGGTGATCTTATATCTTCTTTACAAAAAGGACTGAATTCTTTGAACCAAGCTTCTGATAATTCAAAAAATGAAAAGAAATTGAAATGGTGGCAGTTAAGCTTATTAGGTGTTGCAGGTACAATTGGAACCGGGTATTTCTTAGGCTCAGGCTTAGCGATTTCTATAGGCGGGCCTGCAGTGCTGATCGCTTACATCTTGGCTGCTATTGGAACGTATATAGTATTTGATGCTCTTTCGCGTATGACTGCAGAACAACCAGAGCAAGGATCTTTTCGTTCCTATGCAAAAAAAGCATTCGGTAGCTGGGCGGGTTTCTGCAGTGGTTGGGTTTACTGGTTCTCGGAATTGTTAATCATGGGTAGTCAACTAACTGCTTTATCTATTTTTTCACGCTTTTGGTTCCCTGCGGTACCTATGTGGATATTTGCTGCTGGGTTTGCTTTATTGGGTCTTGTCATTGTCTTTTTTGGGAATAAGGGGTTTGACCGAGTTGAGAATGTGTTGGCTGTAATAAAAATAGCTGCTATTCTCATGTTCTTAATCATTGCGGCTGCTCTATTGGCTGGTTGGATAGGGGGCGGTAAATATACACCAAAGGCTCCATTAAACTACTCCGCGCTGTTTCCTAAAGGAGGGCTGGGCTTGTGGTCTGCTTTTCTATTTGCTTTTTATGCTTACGGGGGCATTGAGGTACTAGGAATTATGTCGAGTAGACTTCAAAAGCCGGAGGATGCACCAAAGGCAGGAAAGGTTATGCTGATCGCCTTGGTTATTGTATACATCTTGTCTATTGGTCTAGCTGTAATCATGGTGCCCTTTAGTGCATTTAACTCGAAAGAAAGTCCATTTGTTCTAGCGCTAAGTAGCGATCACTTGGCTTTCGTGCCACATCTTTTTAATGGAGTATTGATTGTCGCTGGTTTCTCTACAATGACTGCGTCTCTCTACGCTGTAACTTCAATGATGATTACCCTAGCTCAAGAGGGAGACGCGCCAAAGTTATTTTCTCGGAAGTGGAAGGATAAATATCCTTTTTATGCTCTTATTTTGATCACTGTAGGGATTACGGCAGCAGTGGTGATGTCTTTATTGTTGCCGGGAAAAGTGTATGAGTATATCACAACTGCGGCCGGGTTAATGCTGCTGTATAATTGGTCGTTTATCCTGCTGTCTTCTGGAAAGCTGTTAAAAGGCAGTCGATTTAGCACGGTGAAACGTTGGATAGGATTGCTACTCATTGGGCTCGCGGTCACAGGTACTCTTTTTCATTCACTCAGTCGTCCAGGGTTATATATTAGTCTAATGCTTGTCACTCTGATCGCTGTTTGTGATTGGATCGTGACACGTGTTCGTAAGAAACGTACCGTTGATACGGATAAGGAACCGAGTAAAGGAAATTTATTGTTAGAAATTCAGGGAATAATAGATTACTCAGAGGAACCGATAAAAATCATTCGACCGAAAAAAAACAAAACTTAATGAAAAAACAATAGCCTAGCGGCTTGTACACCAAAATAAAGCCCAAAACCAACAAGCGAAAGGCCTGACAGCACGGAGATCGATTTTAAAACACCGGTTGTCAGGACTTTACGGAACATGCTTGAAGCGGCCGCCATAGATACATCCCAGATCAAAATTCCAAGTACAATAGCTCCGCTATAAATCAACAGCTGTTGCATCGGATACTCCATGGCTGCTTTGGCCAAAATGGACCCATATATCCCTAGCCAAAATAATATGGAAAGCGGATTGAATAAAGACATCAGTAAACCGGACCAATAGGACTTGGCTAAAGAAGAATCACTGCTTCTCATACCGGGTTCTGAAATCACACCAGCATTTTTGATGCTCTCTATGCCTGTATACACCAGTACAAAGAAACCAAATAACCACAAGAATGCTTTAATAAAAGGGGATTCGAGCAGATGGATTACCCCAAAGTAAACTAGTAACATGAAAATGATATCTGCACTTATGGCTCCAAGCCCCACCACCCAAGCATGCCAGAAGCCCTTACGAATTCCTTTGTCCAGTTGAGCAGCATTAATAGGACCAATAGGTGCGGATAGCGAAAGACCAAGAAAAATATATCCAATAAAAGTATTCATAGCATTCCCTCCTCTCTAATGTTTGTGTGTAGTACTAGCCTATTCAAAAGGAACAAATTGTAGGACAACCAAAAAGGCCTCCGATTTATCGAAGGCCTTTTCAGGGTACAATCAACTAAAGAGAAATGGCTTTATTCGCTGTTACAATATCATTAGAGAGAAGCTTCGGAAGGTCATAGGATGCATAAAATCCCCGCTCCAACATAAAATAAAAAATTTTGCCGTGGAGTTGGATCGCAGCATTTAATTGCTTTTGTAAGGTTTCTCTTAGCTGCGGTGTAGCCGTTTCAGTGATTCCAATCGCATAGCTGCGAACCGCTGTTTTAGCGAAGCCGAGAAGCAGACCTGCATAGAATGGAGTCAAATCCATCACCTTGCTATTATTTCTTGTTCCCTCCGGTGCTAGCGGGTAATATTGAAGAAGCTCTTTCAGGTTATGTTCGATGCTATTTATGGTCTCCACATATAGAGCATGAAGCTGTGGGTTTTTTACGTCATTCAATACCATTTTAAATAGCATTAACTGATTGCTCTGAAAGGCTGTTAATTCGTGAAGCTCCAAAGTTTCGTGCCAAGCAAGATGTTGATGTTGTTGATTGTTTTCGTAAGTATGCAATGAAATCCCTCCTAAACGGTATGCGTTAGCCTATGCGCAATTGCCTAGGAGGGTACCATATTTTTGGAGAGGATGGATGTTAAGTATTTAAATCTGTTAATCCAGGACTATGCTCGTTAGGCATTTCAGGCATCACAGGTACAGGGAATCCGTCAGGGGGAGGTACGACCTCTAGACTTCCCTTATTGCGACTAGGAGAAGCACCTTGGAAAATTTCCGCCATTCGTGTAGGATCTAAACTAAAGGTGAACTGCACATTATGGTAACCCAAATCCACAAACTTCCGGCATTCTGGGTATTTATTGATGTCATAATTCGGAATCCTTTTGCTGCGGCAGGGTCTGGTTTATCTACTACAATGTCGTTGATTAATCCTTCTTTATAAAAATACAGATTAAAAACCTCCTTAAAAACAGATTCAATATCTAAAATAAAGCTCCGCACCAGCAACGGAACGGAGCTAAAAAAAATTTAAGACTTATTCAGACTCTGGTCTTTTGACCTGTAGTGGTGGAGGAATTAACCACCCTTTTTTCTTGCTCAAATTGAGGATTTTAACGCCTATTGCTGCTTTAGTTAGGTGATATTTTGCAAATAATGCACCGATATCTTCTCTGATAGAAAGCCCCATAACCTGGCTACAAGCTACCAATCCTGCAGCAGAGTCAGCAGCAATTTTAGCAGCAATCTCGGGATCTGTGAATCGTGCACCTACAGGAATATCTTCAAGCTTGGCTTCGGGTCTATTTGGCATCGTTGGCGCTGAAGCAATCCCGTTATCTGCTAGCAGCGTATCACACTCACTAACTTCAAGCTCGGCTTGATCAATTAATGCGCCTAATAATTTTTTGAGATCATTGTCGCCGGCATGATACAAGTAAGCTCGGTAACATGAAAGGGCTCCCTTTGCTACCATCGAAGCTTGCCATACACCAAAGATCTCTCCATAATGCATCGGTTCATCCTTGGAGTTGCCACCTAAAATTCCTGTCATAAGAAAGCTCCTTTATATTTAAATTTAAATCGTATGTAGTATGCCCATAAGTGTTCAAATGTTGCAGTTTTCGTCTGCTTCAAAAAATAAGAGCTATCCCAAAGCTATAAAATAGCTCCATAGGTTAGCTCTTATTTAACAATCCTAGATAAGACTTATCGACGATGTAAAGCACACAACCGGACCATAGGATAAATCATCGCAATGCTAATGCCTGTACGGTGAACAAAATGATATAATTAAGAGACATGTTTAATGGCAGAAATGATCAGATTGTTGATCAACGAAGGAGAGAGAGCTTTGAAGAATAACATCATCGAATACTGTTTAAAAAAGAAAGGAGCGACTCAAGAGCATCCGTTTGGCCCCACTCCATTGGTCATCAAAGTTGCTGATAAAATGTTCGCACTTATTTTTGAGGAAACAGGAAAGGTTGTTCGCTTAAACCTAAAATGTGATCCAGTCATTGCGGAAAACCTTAGAGAGCAACATGAGAGCGTTCGACCGGGATTTCATATGAACAAAAAGCACTGGAATTCAATCATGATTGATGGTTCCTTGCCAGAGTCGGATGTCTTTGACATGGTTGACCACTCCTACGATATGGTCGTCAAAAAGCTTCCTAAAAGCCTCCGAGAATCTATATTGGAAATGAACTAAATGAATAATCAAATGAAGGATCGTTTTGCCAACCAAAGTATTCCCAAGCTGATTTTCTTGTTAGCTATTCCTGCCGTCATAGCTCAGTTAATCAATGCCATGTACAGCGTAGTTGACCGGATGTTCCTCGGAAGAATGGAGGAGGGGGGGACGTTAGCCTTATCCGCAATAGGAATATCTTTTCCGATTATTATGTTGATTTCAGCATTTGCGGCTCTAATCGGAGCTGGAGGTGCCCCCCTAGCGTCTATTAAAATGGGCGAAGGAGAACATAAAAAAGCAGAAGAATTACTAGGAAGTTGTTGTTCTATGCTGCTAATGGCATCTGTAATACTTACAGCTTTGTTTCTTATTTTTAAGTCGCCGTTCTTAACGCTATTCGGAGCGAGTCACGATACATTGCCGCTGGCTAACGATTTTTTAAGCATTTACCTTATTGGAACTGTGGCGGTACTCATTTCTTTAGGATTAAATCCATTCATTGCAGCACAAGGATATGCCAAAACAGCCATGCTCACTGTATGCATTGGTGCGGTTGTGAATATCGTCCTTGACGCCATTTTTATTTTTGAGTTGAATATGGGAATTAAAGGTGCCGCATTGGCTACTGTTATTGCACAATTTATTTCGGCCATTTGGGTATTGGGGTTCTTAATCTCTAAACGAGCTCATCTGCGCTTGCGTCTATCCAACATGCGCATTAAGCCTAAAGAAGCCGCTACGGTACTTGCATTGGGACTTTCTCCATTTATTATGATGTCGACCGAAAGTTTAATTCAAATCGTATTTAACACGTCCTTAGCTAAATATGGGGGCGATATGTACGTTGCTGCCATGGGGATTATGGGAACACTGATGCAAATCTTTGGGACGTTGTTATCTGGTTTTGCGCAAGGGGCACAACCTATTATTAGCTATAATTATGGAGCTCGTAATTTTGCACGTGTAAAATCCACCATTTTATATTGCAGTGTTTTTTGCGCTGCTTTTGGATTGGCGATGTGGAGCATAGCCATTTTTGTTCCGCAGTTGCCCATTATCATATTTACCAATAACCCTGAGCTTGTGGCTCTGACGGCTAGATTAATGAAGATATTTTTCCTTGGAACCTGTATTTTTGGTATTCAATTGGCTTTTCAACAAGTATTTATTGCTTTGGGACAAGCCCGAGTTTCTATTTTTATCGCGATCTTGCGTAAAATTATCTTGCTTATTCCATTGGTACTTTTGCTCCCGACATTCATTACTCCGAAAACAGATGCAGTTATTATAGCTGAGCCTATTGCTGATTTTTGTGCGGCACTGACTTGCTGTGTTTTATTTGGACTCACGATAAAGAAGCTTTTTAAAGATAGATCTGATAAAGCTGGAATGCTGTGAAGGTATCTTCGAATTTCAAGGTATGGGTGATTCACTAACGGACCTTTATAAGGACATTACGGCTGATCTGTACGCATTATTATTGTTGTTGGGAATTTAGAAGCGGCTGTTCTGAGAGTGGAACTAAAAGAATGAGTTATATTAAAAAGGTTCTTGTTAGCTTGGCTAACAAGAACCTTTTTATTGATATGTTTTTTTGGATTCTGGTATTAACACGTACAAGGTGAAGTGAAGACTATTTATCGAGTGATATTTACTTCGATAAAAATTCAAGATAGCAAGGAACTCTATTTTCATTTCTAATGAGAATCAAGGATTAACCAATATGCCTAAAATAATCATGTTTATACTAATTTATTCATATAGTTTCCAAATAATTGTATTGTTAGAATATAAACAACAAATGTTTTTATTAACAATAATGTATCTTACTGAAAGGAAAGGATTTAGGGGGTGGCTAACATTAGAGAGAAGATAATATGTTGCTTAAGCAATATAGGGTGCATTATTAATGAAGATGAAGAAAATTTCACTATCGAAATTGAAGATTCAATAATGCTGATATCTTTCATAGTTGAACTAGAGGTTAATTTTGATATTGAAATACCAGATGAGCTTTTAACCTCTGTGAGATTTGAAAAGTGTAATGATGTGATAGAAATGCTAAGCCAACTTATTGAACGAGTAGATTCTAATTATTGATCGTATAATACACCGAAATAATCATAGGGATTTTGTACATAAACTCATGAATCTATTAAAATCATTTTTTTATGAAAGGAGGGAGTAGTTTGAAGAAAAAGCTGAAGAAACCTGGAATGAAAAATGTTTGTTCTATAAATCAAGTATTTGCGTTTGACGAAGGTATTAGCGATAAAGGCATTAGTGGCTTTAACTTCTAATTATTTATTATGGAGTAATAAAACAAAATAGTTCATGGAATATTTCGGTGTATTATAGGATCAAATTCTAAAGGAGTATTAGAATGAAGAATAAAGTAATTATTATCGATAGTGGAGTTGATATTACCCATCCTAATTTTCGAGCTCTGAATATTGAATCCGGATTGAATTTCTGTAATGGATCAGAGAGGGAAAGAATTGATGATATATTAGGCCATGGTACAGCAATAACTAGTATCATACATTCAATTAACCGAGAAGCTGATCTACACATATTAAAAATTTTCGACTACGAACTAGTAGCATATGAAGGAGTTTTGTTAGAAGCACTGAGGTATATTTTAAATAAAGATTATAAGGATTCAATTATACATATGAGCTTGGGTGTTAGTTATCTTAATGAAGAATTGTTTGATATCTGCTATAAATTACATCAAAAAGGAAATCTTATCATATCGGCTTTTGATAACTCTGGGGGTATATCTTATCCCGCAGCTTTTGATTTTGTAATAGGAGTAGAAGCGGCCCAATATTGTGTAAGAGCGAGTGATTTTTTTCTGCCTGAGGATGAAGTGGTTGATGTCTACTCTAAGGGAGGAGTACACAGAGTAGCTTGGATAGATAATAAGTCATCGATTAGACAAGGTAACAGTATATCGGCAGCGTATGTCACAGGTTATCTCTCTTTATGCCTGAGGGAGCATTCTGAAATAAGCAAGAGCAAAGCTCTTACATATCTGCAACAAGAGACGACACTTACTTCATTTGTAGGATATGATGAAGAACCACAACCACCAAGCAGAGTAATTGAGTCGAATGAATATCAAACTATTAAAAAAGCTGCAGTGTTTCCCTATAACAAAGAAATTTCAAATTTAATTCACTTTTCTGATCTTTTGCCATTTCGAATAGAGCAAGTTTGTAGTAGTAAATATATAGGGAATTTAGGTAAGGAAATAAAAAGTTTTGATGGGGATTATAAATATATCATAGAAAATATTGATAATATTTGTTTTGAAAATATAGATACGCTAATCATTGGGCATTTAACTGAATTGGAGAATATATCTGGTAAAAAAATAAAAGAAAAATTGCTGAACGATTGTTTGCTACATAGAGTAAATGTATTTTCATTAGATTCAAGGGGTCTTAATAATTTTTATGAAAATTTTGAGAGAGAAGGAATTTCTCTAGTTACCCCAACGACTGTGATGAGTATGAAAAATAAAATTATTTTGAAAAAGAAACACGGTAAATTACATAAAATTAATGCACCGGTTATAGGTGTTTTTGGAACCTCAAGTAAGCAGGGGAAATTCACATTACAATTATTTCTTAGAAGTTTATTTTTGAAGAATGGTTATAAAGTTTCCCAGCTGTCAACTGAACCGACAGGGATATTATATGGTATGAATGAGACTATTCCCTTTGGTTTTAATAGTGATAATCAGCTCAATCAATATGAATTTATAAATTTAGTCAATGAATCATTGAGTAAGATGGATCAGAAAAATCCGGATCTGATTATTGCAGGTTCTCAATCTGCTACAGTAGCTCAATCTTTTAATCATTTGGGTAATCTCGCGGTAAAACAATTAGATTTTTTAATGGGTCTACTTCCAGATGGAGTTATTTTATGTATCAATCCAAACGATGAACTAGACTATATCAAGCGAACGATTCAGACGATAGAAAACGTGGTTCCGACAAAAGTAATTTGTATAGTGGTGTACCCATTTTATTATAAAAACGGATGGAATCACTTCAAGGGAACGCCAAATGAGTTGGAATTAGAAGATTTACTGAAAGTTAAGAAATACTATTGTGAAAATTTAGAAATTCCTGTCTTTTCATCGAAGGAGATTAATGAAGTTACGAGTATTTATGAATTAATTATCGATTATTTTTCTTAGATGGGTGGGAGGTTCTTGAGTGGTTTCTAGTACTTTGAATTTACGAGACGATGTTTTCTTTGAAACTCTTATCTTTCCAGCGATTTATTGGGTGCCGATTAGTGCGCTTGGAAAGACTCGATATACTAAACAGGATATAAAAATTAAATTTAGTAATATAGATCCTGAAGAAATTAGTAATATGATTTGTAATCCTTATGAACTTATTCAGTATATCCAGATAAATTGCTTTACAGAAAACCTTCAAGAACATGAATACAAAATAGTTGATAACAATGAATGGGAAATTCATAAAAATGGATACAAGGCGCTTAAAGATAACAATGGGTCTTGTGCATCTTTAGCTTCGATCTTTTATAACATTCTTTCAAAGTATTATTCTAACATAGGTAACCTGTGTGTTATGTCTAATTCTGGTGGAGGTCACGTCATTAATTATATATACACAAATGGATATTATTATTTTATAGATTTGTATGCGCAATTAGGCTGCTATGCTCCATTTATTCCCGTCGAGACAGGTGAGAAAAGAGATTTTGTTAAAACTTCATATATTACGGGTGGGTGCTTAAAAACAAGCTCAATCGACTCTTTTATTAAATACTTTGATAAATATACTAAGTTAAAAAAGAAGGAGTTTTTGTACTACACTTATAACATGCCAGTATGTCCTCCTGCTTCAATAACAGTGGAAAATGATTATTTAAGTTTATTATTACCTTACAATCACAATATAAAAATTATGAATAAAAATACGTTATCTAAGATTAAAGTTAGATTTGTAGAATTTAAAGATGAATCTGATTAATCATAAATATTCTTCAATTATCGAAAAATGCGTTCAGATAAGGGGAAGTTTCCGTAATGAGAACAAAATCTGTAACCTCCACTTGGCCCAGTATTCGCTATGTTCTCTCCACATCTTGGAATTACAGTAAACGTTCCATTATTTATTATTCTACAGTTACGCTTCTTACTGCTATGCAGCCCTTCCTTTTGATTCTATTTCCAAAATTTATAATAGATGAGCTGACGGGACAGCAAAGACCTCAGCAGTTTATCCTCTTAATTTCACTGATGTTTATAATATTGACTTTCGCTGGATATTTTACTGGATATTTGCAAAACCTGGGTTTAACCCAATTAATGAAAGTCGTTTTCAAACAGATCCATGCTCACACAGCACAAAATATGAACGTTGATTTCAAAAACACGGAAGATCCCGTTTATCTTAATCAGATGGAGCAGGCTAAGCGTTCCTTGCAAAGTGTGCAGAACGGATTTCAGGGATTATTTCATACTTTTTTTGCATGTCTGGCTGGATTTCTCGCTTTCATCGGCTATCTAACAGTAATTGGAAGATTGAATTTAGGTGTGATTGTTTTTTTAATTGTAAGTATCGGGTGTTCTTATGGGTTATCTCTTCGTGCTAAACGCTATGAGTATAAACATGAACAACAGCTTTCGGAGTTGGAGAGGAAGAAAAAGTATTATTCAGATATTATGCAAGACTTTACTTTTGGTAAGGAAATCCGGATTAATTCTTTTAATAGTACCTTGGTGTTCCTATACAATTTAAGTGTTCAAAATAGACAGGAAATTCAGTCTGCTATCAGCAACTTTTATTTTAAGAGTGACTCATTGGATATTGTGATCCGTTTGTTCCGTGAGGGAATTGTATATGGTTATTTAGCTTATCTTTACGTTCACCAGAGGATCACTATAGGTGATTTTGTTATGTACACAACTGCTGTCGCTGGATTCTCTGGCGTTCTTCAGGGAATCATGAAAGATTTGGCTCATCTGCGTACACAGAATTTATACATAGAGGGACTTCGTAACTTTTTAGAAATAGAGCAGGGTGAGCAGGATGAAGGAACCTCGCTACCGCTTCCAAAAGGCCCCTATACCATAGAATTTAGAAAAGTCTCCTTTACCTACCTAGGAAATAATCAGCCAGTGTTTAATAAAATATCCTTCATCATACCGCCCCATCAGCGGCTTGCTATCGTGGGTCATAATGGTGCTGGCAAGACAACGCTTATCAAATTATTAAGCAGGTTGTATGAACCCGATAGTGGAGAAATTATGCTAAATGGAATCAATATCAAACGTTTTGCCAAAACGGATTTCTGGAAGTTATTTTCCACGGTATTTCAAGAAATTCACGTACTCGCGTTCTCGTTAGCAGAGAATGTCTCTCTAAGAGAACAAAATGAGTCTGATTCTTTGAGAATTTATGACAGTCTTGAAAAAGCGGGACTTAGCGAAAAAGTGGCCTCATTGAAATTAGGCATACTCACCCCAATGCAAAAGTTATTGGATGATGAAGGTGTTGAGTTCTCTGGTGGGGAAAATCAAAGAATGATGTTGGCAAGAGCACTCTATAAGAATGGAGAATTGATTATTTTGGATGAGCCTACTGCAGCAGTTGATGCAATAGCAGAATTCAATCTGTATACAAAATTTAATGAAATGATTGGAGAGAGAACAGCATTATATATTTCCCACCGGTTGTCCAGCACAAGGTTCTGTGACCAAATACTGTATATGGAGCAAGGTGAAATTTCCGAAGCGGGTACTCACAATGAATTACTGGAACGAAGCGGAAAGTACAATCAAATGTATCAGATTCAAGCACAATATTATAAGGGGAGTGAAGCATAGTCTATGAATCCATTCCCTGCTCTGAAAAGGGACTGGAATGTGACCCTTTACTTTTGGAAGCTGGTACATTCCATGTCAAAATCGTACATCCCTCTGATGGTGTTTGCTTCTTTATGCAGCGCAATCTTCCCGTTTATAAACATAATCCTTCCCAAATATTTGATTGATGAATTGATGGGAGCTGGCCGAGAAATGAATATTATCCTCTGGATAGGAGTTTTGGTGGCAGGCAACGCTGTCTTTGGGTTACTTCACAATTATCTTAACCAACACATTGAATTAGCTAATTTGTTGGTTATGGATAAGTTAGAGCTACATATTGGGCAGCATATTATGAATCTGGATTACGAGAGATTAGAGAATACTAAAGTACTGGATCTTAAAGAACAGGCGCTTGCTCCCATTCGACAGCAGGATGTTATACGTAAAATGTTGGATAGTATGAAGATTTTGCTGCAAACAATACTGTCCCTTTTGGGACTAGCGGCCTTAATCTCAACGTTAAACATTGGAATTATCGTGGTGATTATGGGAATGATTCTACTCAATACGTTTATTTTTAAAAAGTCGCAACAAGCTCAATTCAATTTCCATAAATTATTGGCTCCTCTAAACCGTAAGTTTGGTTATTATTCAAAATTGGCCGTTGACTTTTCCATGGCTAAAGATGTCCGTTTGTTTGGGATGGCTCCTTATTTACTGAATAAAGTGAATACATACCATAATGAAAGTGTTCGTGGTTTTGGCGGGCTATATGAAAAGGTAGGGAGATATAAGGGACTGACTAGCGTTAATCTTCAATCACAAATGGTCATTATATACGCCTACATGGTTGTGAAAGTAGTTACAGGTAAAATACAAATTGGTGGTTTTGTTATGTATATTTCCGCCGCCAATAGCTTTTCTGCTCAAGTGTCGCTGGCAATGAATGCTTATGTTGAGTTTCGACAAATGTGTAAGTACATTGAGGTATTTAGAGAATTTGAGAGCTTAAGACCAGCAATGAGAACCGGGCGAGGTAGAATTGAGAAACTCATGGATGTTGAGATTGAATTTTGCAATGTATCTTTTAAATATGCAGGGAATGAGAATTATTCATTAAAAAATGTGTCACTGACTATAAAGAACGGTGAAAGATTGGCCGTAGTAGGTCAAAATGGTGCGGGTAAATCGACCTTTATTAAGCTACTCTGTCGATTGTATGAACCCGATCAAGGTGAGATTCTTCTGAATGGAAGATCCATTCAAGAATATCGATATGATGAATATATGAAAATTTTAGGCGTTGTTTTCCAAGATTATAAGTTATTTTCATTTTCGATTAAAGAAAACTTATGCTTGAAGGATAGCGGAATATCAGAAAAAGAAATAGAAGAAGTTCTTAATCAAGTAGGACTGGAAGACAAAATGAAGCGCTTGGACAAAGGTATAGATACCCAGGTACATAAAATCTTTGATGAAAAAGGGACAGACTTTTCGGGCGGTGAGAGTCAGAAAGTAGTAATTGCTAGGGCTTTACTCAAAAAGTCACCTATTCTTATTCTGGACGAGCCTACAGCTGCATTGGACCCTTATGCGGAATTTGAGATGTACAACAACTTTAATCTTCTTACGGAAAATCGCACCGTTATTTATATTTCACATCGTTTATCTGCTTGTAAATTTTGTGATAAGATCGCTGTGTTTAACAATGGAGAATTAGTGGAGTATGGTTCTCATCATCAGTTGCTGTTGGATCAGCAGGAGTACAGCTCGATGTGGAAAGCTCAAGCGCAATACTATCAATAGGTTTATGTAAGACAATCCAAGATAAAGTAGGGAGGTACAAAAATGACTAGATATATCTTGCCTGTAAATCTCGATGTAGACATGAATATCAATTGTTTTGATTATTATAAATTGAGTATGATTTTATCTAACAAAGAATTAATACCTTGGTATATTGAACGTTTTATTGGATTACAAGTAGATCAACATTTTGAATGTAGTTACTATGAATTAGGTTCATCCAGTCCGACTGAGTACGAATTTGTATTTGATGAAGTTTTATCAACAACAAGAATTATCCTTGGGAAAGATACAATTTTGGACGCTACACTAAAAGCCCTTAAAGAAAAAAAATATGTACTATTAACACTTAATCAAAAGTACTTCAGAGAATACCACAAATTAAGAAATTTAGATTCTGTGCATGGAACTATGTTCGTCGGTTATGACGAGGAATCTGAATTATTGTATTTTTTGGAGAACGTTGATAATAAGTGGAGTTTGGAAAGTTTAAATTTTTCTGATCTTGAACAATCGTTTCACTCTTCTTTAGAAATTATATTAAAAGATGATTATGTGGACTCATGGTTACTTTTTCTATCGAGGGTAGGCGAACCTGCATCTACTTTTGAAGTTAAAAATAATTTTAATAGACAGGTAAGGTTAAATATAATTTATGATACTTTGATTCATTATTTGAACGGTGTTGAAAATATATCTCGTGATTCAAGATTCTATCGCTGGAATGGAATAGCTATTTATAAAGCTTTTTATCAAAATCTTACTGAAATTCTAATGAACAATGATCTTCACGAATACTTTAAGCCGTTTAGAATACATAATATTGAAAAGGGTATGAGAAGATTATTAGAAAACAAGCGAGGTCTAATATACCGAGCCAATTACTTAGTAGAATCATTGAGTATAGAATGTGATGAGACGCTTTTAAAGGATTTAAGAGATCTCTATAGTTTATTAGAAACTGGAGTTGCATTATACTCAAAGTTTTTTCGAAAACAAGATAAGAAGATAATTGAGAGAGCTAATGTTAATTTGAAGAGAGCTGAAGAATTAGAATGTATTATCCTTTCGCAATTATCAAATAGTATTTTAAATCATATAAAATTAAACATAGGCCATTAAACAAAAGATATGAGCAATATAGTTGCAGTCTGAGGGTTCGAGCTAGGGAGTAATGTTTGTGATGCTCTACCAGGAAGTTGGTCTCTAAGGATTACCTCCAGTTCGTCAGTGGAACGCGGGTTACGTGACGGGTGCCGACTTAAGCACTCTAGACGTGGTAAGGATGCTGGAGGAAGTCAGCAAAGTTTCGACGATGCTGAAAAGATAGTCACTCGTGGAGGATGAGATTTTGTTACAATTCCTGTACAGCCCCATCGGCGTTCACATTGCTGAAATGGGGTTTGAGGATTCGGACGTGCAGCGGATTATGAAGGGATTTCCTGGCTCCACGACAACTTCTCCAGCAAAGGAAAGTTGCAGACTTGGACGAGCTGGTACTATGAATGGGACCTCGTTTCACAAGTATTTTAAGGCATTTACTTCGATGAGCCTGTTACAATACCAAAAAGCGCTGTGTCTCCGTGAAGCGAGAAGTCTGATGCTATCCAGCTTGATGGATGCGACCACTGCATGTCAGATAGTAGGGGATGTGAGCAACTCTCAATTTAGCCGAGATTACAGTCGCTTTTTTGAAAGCCTGCCGATCAGAGATATTGCGAGAATGGGTCTACGGGCTACATACCAGTGGCTGATTGTAATGACGGATGATGTGGATCTACAGGATAGTCTTAAGTTCCTAAGGGAACGGGAGAGTGTGCCTATACTGAGGTTTAAGGAAGTGGTGCAGATTATTATTGATGATCGGAATCAGAAACGGGTGTTCCGAAAAGTATATTTAAACATAAGCCGGCAAGCTTCCCTCAGGAACTTGCCGGCTTAGTTTGTGACTTACATATATTGAGACTGCGATGCTCAATTATTTAGCTTGCTCTATTTTTTGCAGCAGCGAATTGCTGGTTTAACTCGGAGTAATTAAGTTCAGCAGTGTGGTTCAAGTTCATATCAGCGATGGACAAGTTCTCCTGTAAGGAGATATATACAGCGAACATACCCGCTGCTTTGATCGCTTCAACCCCAGCGACTGCGTCTTCGACCCCGACGCAAAATTGCGGATCTACACCAAACGCATCGGCGGCGGTCAGGAACACTTCCGGGTCTGGTTTGTTGCGAGCAAGCTTGGCGGCATCTACAATAACTCTGAAGTCTTTCTCCATACCTAGAAGGCGGATAACTGTAAAGGCATTTTTGCTAGCGGAGGCAATGCCAGTCTTCACTCCGTGGTCCTTCAACTCGGAGAGCAATTCAGAAATACCAGGCAGCACATCGGCCGGGGTTACCTGCTGAATAAGTTGCTGATAAAACTCATTTTTGCGGGTCGCCATCTCCTCCATCTCTTCGGGAGAGTAGGTGTGCGGAGTTGCCGCTTGTCCAAGTAGCAACTCCAGTGAGGCTATGCGCGATACACCTTTGAGGTTCTCATTGAACTCTCGGGTGAACGGGAGGCTCAGCTCTTTCGCAATCATGCCCCAAGCCTGATAATGATATTCTGCGGTATCGGTAATAACGCCGTCTAGATCAAAGATTACGGCTTGAATTTGAGATGTTGCATTCATTGTGTTTCGCTCCTTATGAATTAGGCTTGCAGCGCCTGAGTTACCGGCTTCTCGTTGCCCAGAGTTACCGATTGGCCGTAGAGCGTAAGTTCAAGGGCTTCACCCTCTAGCAATTCAAGCTCTACACCTTCCTCGCGAATGGTTACAGCAATTAGGCGGCCGCGGAAGGTGAGGCGGAAGTTATATTTCTGCCAGCCCGTAGGTAGGGACGGAGCGAGCGACAGGCCATTTTCCTTGAGACGTGTTCCGGCAAAACCGTACACAATGGCCATCCACGTTCCTCCCATATTGGCGAGATGTAATCCGTCTTTAGTGTTTCCGTGCGTATTGTCGAGATCAAGCCGCGCCGTCTCGATAAAATAGTTATACGCTTTGTCCTTATACCCGATCTTCGAAGCCATAATGCTGAATATGCAAGAGGACAAAGAGGAATCATGGGTAGTGATTTGTTCATAATAATCATACGATTTGCGAATAGTTTCGTGGGACTGCTCGTCTTCCAGCAAGTAATGAGCGAGTACAGTATCGGCTTGCTTGCAGACCTGATAACGGTACAGCGTGAGCGGATGGTAATGCAGCAACAACGGATGTTTCTCCGGTGGTGTATTCTCGAAATCCCAGACCGCTTTGCGTAAAAAAGTATCATCCTGCGGATTAATTCCCAGCTTCTCGTCGTAAGGAAGCAGCATGGCATTCGCCGCCTTCAGCCAGCTATCTGCTTCTGGTCCAGTTACATGCAGGCGCACACACAAAGCTTGAAATGCAGCCTCGTCATATTCTTGAAGCCGCGCAAAACTGCGTGCGGCCCATTTTAAATTATGTTTGGCCATTACATTGGTGTAATAGTTGTTGTTCACAAGACATGTGTATTCGTCCGGTCCAGTCACTTCATCGATGTGAAACTTGCCTTCGTAGTAATGACCGATCTCCATCCAAAGCCGCGCTGTCTCAAATAGCACCTCGGCGCCGTATTGGAGCAAGAAGGCGTCATCTTCTTCTGCTAGATGGTATTGGATATAGCTGTAGGCTACATCGGCGCTGATATGATATTGGGCTGTGCCGGAGGGGAAGAAGGAGGAACATTCCGTACCTGAAATCGTCCGCCATGGGAACAATGCACCTTGGGCATGGCCCATCTCTTTAGCACGTTCCCTTGCCTCCTCCAGCTTGGAATACCGGTACAATAGGAGCTGCCGGGCCAAGTCAGGCGAAGTCATTAGGAACACAGGGAATATATAAATCTCCGTGTCCCAGAAATAATGGCCTTCGTACCCTTCACCGGATAAGCCTTTAGCGGAGATGTTGCTATGCGCGTCGCGTCCGGCTGATTGCAGCAGCTGATAAAGGTTGAAACGTATGCCCTCCTGAAGCGATAAGTCGTTCTCAATGACTACATCGGAACGCTTCCAGAAGTCGGCCAAATAATGCTTCTGCTGTTCCAGCATGTCTTCAAAGGAGAGGTGTTTCAATGATTCCTGTACCTGAATACCGGTATCTACAAGTCTTTGTTCATGTCGGAGTGTATCGGTATAGACATTCCATTTGGTCAGCGATAGTGGCCCAGACAAGGAGGTGGTTGCCGTCACTGTAGCATCGGTTTCTCCAGCCTGAGTTTCAACCTGCCAGTCACCGGCCCATTCATGCCGGGTAACACAGGAGGTCCGTAGGGCCGAAGCCATCGTCTCGTTCTCCAGGCATACATATTCACCCCGAGCTTCGCACGCTACTACGCTCAGGCGTTTGGAATGTCCTGCAGCTACACGCGGGTCATTCGGGTTCGTGTAGTTGCTAACATCGCCATTTACACTAGAGACAACCCGGATTGGACCGGTGAAATTGACAGGTTCAACAGTCAGGTGAATGGCAAAAAGTTCACGGGTAGTGAAAGAAACGAGTCTACGGAAATGCAGCTTGAGTTCTTTACCGGAGGGGGATTTCCAGTGGATTTTACGCTCCGAGTATCCCTTGTCTAGATGGAGGTTACGCTCGTAAGCGAGAACACTCTCTGCTGTAAGTGCAAATGGCTCCATATCTTCGCCTATATAAATGTTTATCCCTTGGGAATCTATAATATTAACCAGTTTTTGCTGGGTACCTGGAAAGGCGAATAGCTTCTCTCCATAGGTAATGTCAATCACATCGTGAAAGGCGTTCAAATACGTTCCGCGGATACTGCGGATTTCTTTATCGGAATACCCTTCTTCAAAATTGCCACGCACGCCCAAATATCCGTTCCCCAGCGCAAAAATACTTTCCAAATTCAGCAGGGTATCTGCCGACAATCCCTGATTGGCAATGCTCCAGCTCATGCTTATGTTTCCTCCCTTGATGGTTATGAATTGAATTTTAAGTCTGAAAGGGCTAGAATTATACTAAATTATTTAGGATATTATCAAAATTTTTAGGTGAGGTTAACAAGTATGGATCAATTTAAAGGACAACATAAACTGCCGGAATATTGGCCCACACGTTCTGCGGAACTGTCAGAGGGATTTGTCCATCCTCCACTGGATTATGAACATGAGCTTTTGGAAGCTATCCGACTCGGTGACGAGAACCGGGCACTGGAAGCACTGCATAGAATTAACGCAATGGAAGCTGCTACGCTAGCTCGATATCCGCTGCGCTCCAAGAAAAACGCTATGATTGCATCCTGCACCTTGTTTACACGTGCGATTATCCGGGGTGGTGTTGACCCTGAGACCGCTTTTCAGCTGAGTGATACGTTCATCCGTGCGGTGGAAGCTACGACGGAGCTTGAGGCACTTCATCGATACGAATATGAAATGGTCCTGCAATTCATTACAGTGATGCGCCAGCAAAAGGAGAATCTTCACTATTCACATATTGTCAATCTATCTGTATATTTTATACGCGAGCATTTGTTTCAAGATTTGAACCTTAGCCTGATCTCTCGGCATGTCGGTGTGCATCCCAGTTATTTGTCCGACCGCTTCAAGCGCGAAACGGGTATGCCACTCACGGAATTTATCAACCGGCGTAGAATTGAGGAATCGCAGTCGATCCTCATTCACACGAATCAGTCTATTTCCGAAATCGCTTTGATGTTTAAATTTTGCAGCCAAAGTTACTATACACAGTTATTTAAAAAATACACTGGCTTGACCCCCAAGCAGTTTCGTCGGGACGGTGGAGCAAATACGAAATGAGAGAAGTTGAATCATTAACGATCCCTAAAATTTGCTGTCCATGCTCCCTGGTTGGGTAATGGATAGCTCTTTTTACGTTTCAGCTTCAATAGCCAAACTCGCCTTTGTCCGCTATAAATGAGATTATAAATCCACTAAATAAGTAAGAGAGATGATCAGATGGCCATTTATTTGGAATTCCCACGACTGGATAAAGCCTTTCCGTACCGCTGTATTGAGAACGATGGCAGTATATTAACTACACCACATTGGCATAAGGAAATGGAAATTATCTGGATTGTTAAAGGGAAGGTGAACCTTGGAGTAAATGACCAGCCGATCCGGTTTTTAAGGATAGGCTCTTTGCTTTGTTACTGGAAGAGGTGCCGCTGCTAAAGTTGATCTCTCCGTATAATTGTAAAGAGTACAAATATATGAGGGGACGGCTACTATTTTCGATTAATAAGTGTAATTCGTACAACTAAAAGTCCCGATCACACTAAATTCTGTTCATTTTCTATTAAATAAGTGTAGATTGTGCAACTAAATAGGTGTTGAAGTCAAATAGAGAAGTTTTAG
Source organism: Paenibacillus etheri (assembly GCF_001012825.1). GTDB lineage: Bacteria > Bacillota > Bacilli > Paenibacillales > Paenibacillaceae > Paenibacillus_AQ > Paenibacillus_AQ etheri. The sequence goes on along the minus strand of NZ_LCZJ02000026.1, from coordinate 384,447 downwards.
CTGTATAAAGTGCAACTGAGGGCTACCTACACAGTTACGACTAATCTAACTTTACATAACCTGTCACGAAGAGAAGACCGATATCTGTTATGAGACATCGATCTTTTATCCTCGATTAAGCAGTTATCATAGCTGATTGATGGTATTGCAAACTGCGCTCCTACTCATACCGTTAGATAATTCATCCAAGCGTTCCCAATCGAGCACGACAATTTCTTGCTTAACTTTATATAAGATCTCCATGTCGGTGAGCCGCTTAATAACACGGTTTAATGGCGGGGAGTAGTCCCAATCAAAGAGGCTATATCTGGGATGTATGGCGTCTTAATTTCTTTTCCAAACTCACGTTGGAGTTGAACAGTCAATAAATAACTTGCAAACCTTTCCTCTACAGAGCCCAGCAAGTTCGTTCGGGATGCGGATGTGTGTGATTGGACCTCAACCTCCTGCACGTATTCAATGTCCCCGAATAAAGACAAGGGTGAGCAGAAACGTAATAACAAGGAGTTTCCTGTTCCCACTAGAAGAAAGGCTTAGTGCGCCCCTCCACTTGAAAATAAATTTCGTCCAGCTCATCGCCCTCACGCAAAATGATTTCATTCTGCTCATAGACACGTATTTGGATTAAAGAATATATCAGGCAGCCTCTTATGAGTCTGTCTGTTTACATTTGCTTAAACACATATGAGATTTGATACCGGGAAATAGTTCGAGTTAGCAGGGATTTCCTAGTTTTTTCACGGGTTAATTCCTTCCAGAAGTATGAATTCTCTCCAGTTTGGTAGAAATGGTCTGATACATAGGATCTAAAATGGAATATTGGATGCAAAGAACTCGTAATTTTACACTCCTGAGAAGTAAGATGAACAAAAAGAAATAAAAAAATAAATGTGCCAAATGACTTAAATTAAACTAAAACAAAAGTACAGTTAGGTGACCTTAGAACTGGATCTATATACACTAGTAATTTTACTTTTATAAAAATAATGGTAATTTATTGGGGATCTTTGAACCATTTTAGCAAAAAATGTTATGGAAAATATAAACTATTTAGTCGTTGAACCGATAATGCAGTATGTATATCCTAAATTGGAAAATAATTTATTTTTTATTTAAAATTTACACTATTGATTCTTGTTAATCCAAAATTCCTATCCAGTGGTGATGAAAAAGATGAGTACTCAAGAAATGCTAACCAATCAGGTACAAAGAACCCCTCGAATTAAACCGAATTACCCGGAAGGTGAATTGGTTTTGGAGGATCCTGCCCGACCATCGGGAAAACCAACCTTCTCATGGTTGACGATTATAGTCCCCCCATCGGGATGTTAGTCATCTCCATATTTATGTCAACATTGACCAGGTCGTTTACCATGCTGATATCAACCACGGGTATGACTGTTCTAACGGTCATGGTTTCAATTTTGAATTATAGATCCAGTGTGAAAAAACATCATGAACAGAACAAAAAACTTGAAAAGAAATATCTCAACTACTTATTCCAGGTTCGTAATGATTTACAAAGTGCCGCCAGTACGCAACGAGAAGCCTATACATATATCCATCCAAGTATTCAATCCTGCGTAGAAATCGTACGGGGGAGAAGCAAGCAGTTGTGGGAAAAAACCGGAATTGAAGATGACTTTTTGAATCTCAGGGTTGGTGTTGGTATCCAGCCGATTGCTCTGGTGCCAATATATAGCTCGAAAGCGAAAGCGATTGACGATGACAACCCACTTGAAGAAATCGCCAGTAAAATATGCGAAGAGATGTATTTTGTGCGAGATATTCCGGTCTACATACCGCTAAGGAATATTAATACGCTCGGAATATACGGCAAACAGCAGGAGGTTCGTGATTTCCTCAATGGTGTTCTAGTTCATTTAACAACACACCAAGGCTACGATGATGTAAGGGTAGCTGCTGGATGCATATTCCTTAGGTAGTGGGGCAGTAATGCGACGAAAGGTTCTAATAGGTACCCGGAATTCAGCTGGGCGACATATTGCTTACGGAGAAAGCTGTGTACCCTCGGGGGTTACTGTTATAGAAAGTCTGTTCGATCCAGAGGAGGCCGCGCGAAAAGGATATTTTATTGAGGATTGTGCGGTTAGGTAAATCTAGATCTATAAATACATATTAGCGACGAAAGGAAGAATTATATGAATACTCTATTAAAACTAAGCAAAAAAGCGGCTCCGGTCTTCTTATTGCTAGCTGTAAGCTTGGCTTCATCGTCAACTTCTACGGTTAAGGCTGATTCTATTCAGTTTAGTGACGTTCCGGCGAAACATTGGGCGAAATCAGGGATAGATACGGCAGTGATCAAAGGATACGTAGTGGGATATCCTGGAGGGCTGTTCATGCCTAACGCCAACGTGACCCGTGCGGAATTCATCAAAATGATTGTGACAGCAACTGGACAAAGTGTCGAGGATACCGGAGGCAAATGGTATGAAAGTTACGTCAATGCTGCGGAACAGGCGAAGTTGTACGTGGCCAGTGATTTTGCCAATTCAGAGCTGGAATGGAACAAAAAGATAACTCGTCAAGAGATGGCACGTATTGCTGCCCGGGCAACCGGCTTACAGACAAAGGAAGATGACAAATGGATGTATCTGGCTGCGAAGTCAGGCTTAATCTCTGGACTAGGCGCAGGTAAGCTTGGAGAAAAAGAAAATACAACCAGAGCGCAATCTGTTGCTACCGTAGAGCGCGTACTAACTGTAAAAGGCGGAGGAAAGCTTCCGACCGATAAGTATGCGATTAGCAGCGCTGAAATAGCTTGGCATAAGACGAATATTTTTACTGTGATGCCGGAGATTGTAGGATATCGAGGTGAAGATTGGTCGCGATATGCCAGCATTGAAGATCAATGGCGAGAAGATAAGCTAACCTTAACCTCCAAAGACAATAAATACGTAGCAACCTTGCATGAACTTGTTGCAATTGATTTAGAAGATCCGAATGATCCTAATTTAAAACAAGTACCTCCTTTAAGCACACTTAAATGGAGTTATGGAGAATATGGGAATCCTGGACATCCCGTATCGAACTATAAAAAAGCATATCTCCTCTATTGGAAGTCAACAGAGAAAAATGATGCAACGGATCGTTATTTCGGTGATGGATTTGCACAGGTAGAATTAATAGGTGTAGGATTACCCAATCCTAAGCAAGAAGAGGGTGTATTAACGATGACCGCACCAGTTTTTCACAAGAAACGAGATGATTCTCCTTATATTATTGTTCCTAAGGTCACGAAAGATAAGCTGAGAAAATCGGTAAATGTATGGATAGCTACACCGACTTCTGGATATTTCCGTTCCTTTGCAGATATTTTAATTGTAAATCCTCATAGTGAACAATAGTGAAGAGGATGTTGATGATTGCGCTGTCAAGTAGGTCTAGATTTATAAATATATATTAGCGACGAGAGAAAGTTTTATATGGATAATCTATTAAAACTAGTGAAAAAGCAGTTCCTTTCTTATTAATGCTCGCTGTGTGCTTAGTTTCATCTTCAACTTCAGCTGTTAAGGCTGATGCTGTTCAATTTAGTGATATTGCGGCGAATCATTGGGCGAAAACAGGAATTGATAGACGGTGAATAAAGGGTAGGTAGTGGGATATCTGGGAGAATGAAATTAAAGAATACGCCGAATGGGTGGAGAAAAATAAAATTCAAATTGAAGGGGCGATTGATCCTGAAGGATTATGTAATGAATACAAAATATCAATTGAATTCTTTATAACTCATTTCACACTGCATGAACGTTCCATAGAAAGGAACTTGAAAAAACGGAGGTACATAATGAAAAAAATTATTAATTAACAGTCTAATAGTAGTTTCTTTAGTTGGGATTGGTTTATTGACACAGGTTCATCCGGCGATAGCAGCAGAGCAAACAATTACATTTAAGGACATTAAAAAGCATTGGGCTAAAGCTGCTATTGATGGGGCGGTGAAAAATGGATATTTCAAAGGGTATGACGACGGCACATTCAAACCGAATGAGACAGTAACACGAGCAGAGTTCGCTGCGTTACTGGCAAGGGCATCGAAGGTGCAGGCTGAGAAGGACCAAACGAATGTTTTTGCGGATTTGGTAGGACACTGGAGTGAGGCAGAAGTAAATCGGGCAGTTTCGCTGGGTTACATCAACGCCAGTGATTATCCGAACGGATTTAAGCCTAGCACACCCATTACACGTATAGAAATTGCCAAATGGATGGCATCTGGACTTGCAGCAGCCGATGTTGATTATAAGCAAGCCTTGCAGGACACGGTGACAACGGTGCTTCCGGTAAAAGAATATTTCAAACCAGGTATTCCGCAGTCCCAATCTCCATATATTGCGGTTTCACTAGGTACGAAGCTGATGAGTGGTTATCCTGATGGATCATTTGGTTTAACTAGGCAAGCAACCCGCGCCGAAGCCTCTGCCATTCTGTTGCGTTTAAATACGGTTGGTCAGCAGAAAGCAGATAGTTTCGTGGGATTAAATGAACTGCGAGAAGTGGGAACCAAGCGGACCAATATGGAGAGTATTAGCCCTTTTTCGACAAATGGCAGCTCATTCAATGATGTTGCAGAAAAGACTGACACATTACGTAATAACGCGGGTACGATTAAATTTCATCATTTTATTATAGTAGATACACAGGATTTCAAAAACCAAAAGGGAATTTATGCGCCGATGTTTGTAGATGAAAATGAGTATGTTAGTAGTTTAGATAGACGTGGAATTTATAGAGCTTTTGTGGAAATTACGATTTATCCGAAGACTGAACATTTCTCATTGAGTCATTATTACAATGGAGCTGAGATGTTAGTGAATGGAGAAAGAAAAGTTACCGACTTTCTTCAGGAGAAATACGGGTATTTGACGTTACCCTATCTAGATACTGAGGAGTTCTTTTCTAATTACCGAAATGGAAAAGGAGTGAGGTTGTGGGTAGCGCAATTTATAGATGTTGAGTATCCTTACCGAGGATTGAAAACAGATGATGGCTCACGTGTTAGTTATGACATGAAAATAGAATAGGTGAAGTGGTATGAAAAAATGGGGGATAAGCTTTCTGTTAATAGCTTTATTAGTTGCCCAATTTCCAGTTTCATCTTACGCAATAGGATTTTTTAAGTATGGATATCCACCAGATGCTGTTGTTACTCCGCAAGGTCCTGCACCAATGCAAACTTTGAAAGTAAAAGTAACTGGAAAGAAAGAGGCAACACCTATGATCATATGGGTGCAAACAGATGGGCCGAATTGGAAAGCGACTTGGGAAGGGGGATCTGAAATAACCGATACAACTGGATCTGGAGTTAGTGCGGTACCTAATAAAAAACGTACGGATTTCATATTGGATATGAGTGTTTATGCACCGGATTTAATGGAAGACTCTAAACATAATGAATTTACTAAATCTGAAATTAAAAGTTTTGGAATATCAGATATGAAATGGATAAGCGCTAATAGCTATACGCCAGCTATAACTGGTGAAGATCCAGAGTTTCAGGTGGGGACGTTGACTGCTAACATAAAGGTGTATACAGGATATGATGATGAAGACAAATTAATATATAACGATAAGCCTGAATTTTGAGGGTGCAGGCGTGGTAGTGCATAGTGATGAGCTCCCAAAAGATTTGTGGAAAAAAGGTGATACAGAACAGTTTGACCGGTTAAATGATAATCTTCCAGAAGACATAAGAAAACTGGTTGAGAACGGATCGTATACATGGCACCACACTGAAGTCCCTGGGAAAATGCAATTGGTTCCTTATGGAATTCATAACATTACAACTCACAATGGCGGAAGGTCTACTGGAATGTGGGCAGATGCCGCAAGATAAATAAGAGGGAGGAAATTATTACGAAAATAAAAAAAGAGACTATAGTTTATCCTTTACCGTCTGATCAACTGTTATCGAAAGAAGAAGGTTTTTGGAGAGTAGAATTGCCATTAGAATATAAAGAATTTATTAAAATAAATAATGGAGGTGCTCCAGAAATTCGTTCGTTTATTTGTAATGATCATAGCTATGCAATTACTAGATTTTTATGCATTCTTGAGAATCCAACAGAAAATGAGTTTGGAATATTTGATATTGATGCTACTAAATCTCAGCTTGATGAGAGACTAATTGATGATGAGGATTTGGTAGGAGTTGCATTATTACCAGTTGCTGTTTTATTTGCTGGTGATTTTCTATGCTTAGATTTTCGTGAATCTAGAAATAATCCTAAAGTTTGTGTGTGGGATCATGCAAATTCTGGTGAATTTGACCCAGTGAGCTATCATGTTGCAAATAGTTTTGAAGAATTCCTAACAATGCTAACTGAATAAAAAACATTAAGGGCTAACTAGTACCGAATACACCCATCACTTATGTATTGCCCGAATAAAGATTTAGTCATTTCGTTTGTACGTACAGTAATGATTGAAAAGTTAACGCTAAAGCGTTACAAAAAACAGGTCGATTATGGTTTAATACCACCATGATTGACCTGTTTTTTGTGACCTGGAGGAGATTAAATTGGAGATACAAGGAAACAATGAAGTTTTAACGGAATCTAGACTTCAAGACTTCGAAAGAATAATCAGAGTTAAACTTCCTCAACAATATCGAGAATTCTTATTGAAAAACAATGGGGGTTATCTTAGACCATATTACTTTACTATTTCTAAAGAGCAAGGCAATGGTATGGTAAATATTTTCTATGGTATTGGTGAAATGTATGGCAATTTAAACAAGAAAATTGATATATTTGACGATATAATGGATATAGGATTTATTCCAATTGCAGATGATCCAGGTGGGAATCAAATTTGTTTAGGTCTTACTGAAAAGCCTTTTGGGAATATTTATTTTTGGATTCATGATGAAGACCCAGAAGATATGAATAATATGTACTTCTTTACTAAGGATTTTGAGGAATTTTTAGAGAAACTATACGATGAGACGGAAAAATAGTTAGATTATTATTCTTCGATGCATTGTGTGGGCTGCCCAATGTCAATTGAACTCATTATTTAACCAATATCTCACTTAACTCATGTAATACCGCTACATGATTCTTGATTTCTTTTATACGCACATTAATGATTGAAAAGTATAACCTAATTAACGCTGAAGCGTTACATAAAACAGGTCGATTATGGTCAGATACCCCCATGACTGACCTGTTTTTTTATATTCATTTTCCGGTGTCGTAGCTTGCTGTGCCAATTCAAAATCCCTCCCAATTAAAGATTTAAAAAGGAGTAAAGCACCCTCAAAAGGGCTTTACTCCTTTTTAACATCTAGTCTAAGCTATGGTATTATTACATTATATTTTCCTGTAAATAACAAAATATAGAGTTTGGAGGTTTATGAATGAGAAGTAAGCGGAACTTGATAATGCTGTTATTGTTTGCTTTGACGATTATACTTTCAGCCTGCAATCATAACAAACCTGCAGTGTTGTCCATGAATGAGTTGCGTGACTTAGCCCAAAGAGGCGAGGAGTTAACCTGGGAGGATTTTGATGCCTATCCCTTTGAAGACGTTGGTTCAGGCTTGTACATCCGTAAATATGAAATCAATGATGACTACCATGTGTTGGTGGGTGGCGGAAGTGTTGATGCAGCTCCTCTGTATATAAATCTTGTCAAAAGAAACGGAGAAAAGATCGATATCCGTTATGATGACATCGATCATTTTATCCTCAATTGAATGATGAACTTTTAGGTTATTCAAATCTTATTCCGTTAGACATTTCATCCAAACGCTCCCAGTCGAGTACAACAATTTCTTGTTTAACTTTATATAAGATCTCCATGTCGGTGAGCCGCTGAATGACACGGTTTAAATGGCGGGGGGTCGTCCCAATCAAAGAGGCTATATCTGGGATGTATGGCGTCTGAATTTCTTTTCCAAACTCACGTTGGAGTTGAATAGTCAATAAATAACTTGCAAACCTTTCCTCAACTGAGCCCAGCAAGTTCGTTCGGGATGCGGATGTGCAGGTTAGAAGCTTGTAGGAGAGATGTTTCAGCAACAAGTCTTTAAATCTGTGGTTATCCATTAGGTCAGACTCAACCTTTTGTTTTGAGATAAATAAGAAGGTGGTTTGTTGTACGGCTTCCACTTGTGATTGGACTGGAACCTCTTGCACGAACTCAATATCTCCGAATAAAGACAAGGGTGAGCAGAACCGTAATAACAAGGATTTTCCCGTTCCCACACTTGAAGAAACCTTAGTACGCCCCTCCACTTGAAAATAAATTCCGTCCAGCTCATCGCTCTCATGCAAAATGATTTCATTCTGCTCATAGACACGTAACTGAATTAAAGCATGTTTTGATGTCGTGAATACTTGATTTAGATTAAATTGGGTAATGTAATGTGCTATAAGATTTGGATCCTGAATAGTTTTCATTGCGTACTCCTTTTTGGACATCGGTCCTTTCTATTATATACGAACTCGTTATTATAGAGAAAAAGGGGAGGATATAGACTATGAAATTTATTTTTGATTTAGATGGAACCATATGTTTTAGCGGCAAACCTTTGAGTGAACGAATCGTACAAGCCTTGGATGAACTTATTGAAAAGGGTCATGAGGTCATCTTTGCGTCAGCCCGGCCTATTCGTGATTTATTACCTGTGTTACCTGCCCATATGCATCATTATCCGATGGTAGGTGGGAATGGCGCGTTTATTGCAAAGGATGGGAAGGTTATTTCGACGATACATTTTGACCCGCAGACTGCGGAGAACATCCTGAATTTGATTCAAGAATTTGATGCAACTTATTTGATTGATAGTCACTGGGACTATGCATATTCGGGTTCTGATGATCATCCCATTCGAAGAAATGTAGATCCAGAACAACGCGCCAAAAATGTAAGTCCATCTGAGCTGGATGAGCTTGTGAAAATAGTTATTTTGAGTAGCCTAAACGGGGAACAATTATTAGATCAGCTACATAGTCTACCTGTTGTGATTTATAGACATGGTCAAGAGGACATTATAGATATTAGCCCTAAAGGCATAAATAAATGGACAGGATTACAACAATTAGGCATAGAACCGCAGCAATTTATCGCTTTTGGTAACGATGCTAACGATATAGAAATGTTTAGACATTCTGCTCATTCGGTTTGTGTTGGAGAACACACAGAGCTTGGTGAATTGGCAACGGAAAAGGTGAGCAATGAAGAGGAGCAAATTGTTAGAAAAATGCGGGAGCTGATGAGTGGGCTGCAGATCGCTTAGTCCATCAACTGATGATCTTGGTCACCGTTCGGTGCAGCACGGATAAGGAAACTCTATGATTCAACAAAAAACCTGCCGATTAAATCGACAGGTTTTTTAAGTAATATAGATGAGGTTAGATAAGTTCTTGGCGGCGATGTAAATAACGATATAGCACACAACCGGATATTGCACATATCGCCGCACATAATCCGATAAAACCATAACCGGCTTGAAGTCCGCGTAGCAAGCCTGTTTGTGTCTCCGCGCCGTAAAGCAGCTTCACACATTCGATCACAGCACCTATAGCATAGTTGCCGATTACGCTACCCACTCCCATTAACGTGACTGTAAATGTGATGGCGGTGTCGCTACCATGCGGATATCTCTTTGCGATAAAAGCCATAACCGTTGGATAAATCATCGCAATCCCGATGCCTGCTGCGGCGAATAGAAAGGCGAGCTTTTCTCCACCCAAAATTGCGGCAAATGTACACAGGGCAGAGAAGGCTGAAAATATGATAAGCGATAGGTTAAATCCAATTTTATCAGTAACGGGTCCGAGCAGGAGTCTTGCTAACGAGAAGCAGAGAAAGAAGGTCGACAGCATCCCAGAAGCAGTAACCGTATCCCACAGGTATGCTTTTTCAAGGAAATTTACGAGCCATCCGCCTACGGCAAGCTCCGACACTACTCCGAAGGAAAGGATAAGAACCATTAGCCATAAAGCAGGATCTCGGACAAGCGTTTTTAAGGGAATACGGTCCTCATATGGAAGATCGTCACCCGGAAACGTACTCCGTAAGGCAAATAGAATAGGCAGTAAAGAAAGGCTAAGCATTACTAGATACATTTCGCGCCAATCCAGAGTATGACCGAATATACTTACCGTCATCAGCCCTGTTGCCAGTAGGGGAGCTAACGTTGAACTAAACCCGTAAAAGAAATGGGATAAGTTCATCATGGTCCCGGTATTTTTAACGAAAATACGTGCTCCCAGAATGGCAAGCCCAATCTCAAGCATTCCGTTTCCAATATACATTAGGAAGTATGAAGCCGAGAAGAGAGGATAGCTATGTGAGATGTAAATTAGAACCCCAGAGAATATCATGGATGCGAAAGCAATAATACTGACAGCCTTGATCCCCCACTTACGAACCAATACAGCTGTAAAGGAACAGGCGATTAAATAACCTAGAGCGTTTAGGGATAAAAGGGTACCTAGCTGCTTTTCATCCAAATTGAAGTCAAACTGAATTCTTGGAATGGCTGGCCCTTTAATGTTTTCTGATATCCCAAACACAATAAACCCCAAAAAAATCGTTGCCAATTGCATGGCATAAACCTTATTAAATCCGCCAAAGCGCTTTTTCAACGTGAGAACCTCCAGAATCGGGTATCTTTATTGCTCGGTGTCTTTGTAGTACTCTTCTTTAAGCTTTTCCCAGTGTTGTTTATCGTCCTCCGTAATTTCTCTTAGCACTCTGCAAGGATTCCCCACAGCGATTACATTGTCAGGGATATCTTTAGTCACTACTGAACCTGCGCCGATGATTACATTGTTGCCGATATTTACCCCGGGATTGATTACCGCGTTTCCGCCAACCCACACATTGTTTCCAATCGTAATCGGTGTACCGAATTCAAGCATACTAATACGAACGTCCGCATCAATGGGATGGCCAGCGGTATATACGCTTACTCTGGGTCCAAAGAGAACATTCTCACCTATCGTTACTTTTGCTACGTCAAGGATAATGCAGTCGAAATTGGCGTAAAAGTTATTTCCGACGGTAATATTGCTGCCATAATCACAGCGGAAAGGCGGCTCAACATGCAATGATTCACCCGTAGACTCGAATAATTGCTTAAGTAATTCTACTCTATATTCGCCTTGTTCTTCCGTCGTATTGTTAAATAAACGAGTGAGCATTCTAGATCTTTTACTGTCTCTAGCTAATTCTTCTCCACCAGCCATGTAAAGCTTTCCTGCAATCATATTCTCTTTGTTTGTAGCCATTCGTAATTCCTCCTGAAGTTCTTGTTGGTTTTAGATCCATGATGCAAATGCTAGGGGTAATAAAAAATACTTACCGCCGCTTCTCAACCAGCTGCAACGAATAGGTCAAGCTTTCCAGCGTGATCGCAATTAATCCGTTCATGTAATAATCATCAGGGTGATCCAGCACAATTAGGTGAGGCATATGCTCTTCTGGAATGAATGCCAGACAATTTTGATAGATATGTGGCACATCCTCTTGTCTAACTTGTTCACCTGTGAGCGCTATTGTCTCAGGGTTAATAACTGCCGTTAATGAGGCGATGGTATGAGCTGCCAACGGGATAAACGTTTCTGTCTGTCCCAAACGAGTAAATTGCTCCTCACGCGAGATTCCAAACGGTAAAAATGAGACTTCACCCGCGAATCTAGTATTGCCTTTGTGGATATGCCCGTCGATCATCATCCCTGCACCTGGAAAGGCTCCTTTGATAAAGGTCACTACGGCGATGGTCTTATCCTCTTCATAATCCTGCTGTTTATAGAATCCGTAAACGGTTAGATTCATATCATTTTCGACGGTGACTTCAACCTCGTATTTCTCTCTGAGGAGTGACTCTAAGGGGGCATGAATTAAAGTCTTGATATCACAAATATTGATGACACCTCGATGAACTAGTCCCGGGATACCAATACCAACGGCTTTGATATTGTTATAGGCTTGGATTAGTGTGCCTATTAAATGATCAATGGTTGTAGCGTCAATACTCTCAGCTTTGATACATCCATCATCTACACGTTCGCCAACGGAATTTGTTACTGCATAGGTTAAGGATTGGAGTCCATCTTCAATCTTGGCATAGATGCATGCGATGTAGGAGAAATCGACATTATAGATGAATCTTCGGGCCGGCCGACCTCCATTCGAAGGCTCCAGCTCAGTCTCAATGACTTCACCTGTCTCCATAAGTTCATTCAGAATATTTCCGCAGGTGGCAATACTTAACCCGGTGGCGGTAGCAATCGTTGATTTGGTTCCTTCTTTCATCGACTTTAAGGCTTGCTTGATAAGCTCCTGATTTATCTTTTTAACACGAATAGAATTGTTTGCGATTTGGTTTATTTTATTCACCTCTAGACTTTTGAAAATGGTTATTAAAAGTATTATCAATACTATAACTTGGTGTTTTATAAATGTCTAGCCAATAACTTTATAATAAAAAATCGTCGCATGTAATTCACCATTTGCTGATATTGCATAGCTCGGAATACGTCCAGCTTGTATGTAGCCCATTGAAGTATAAAGGAGGTTGGAAGGGTCACCTTCTCTTGTATCTAGCACTAATAACGATCGTTCTTCCTGCGTAGCTCTCTCTTCAGCCTTTTCCATAAGAGAACGAGCAATACCATTTCGACGATAATTAGGGTGTGTCATTAGCTTTGCGATTTCGGCTCGGTGAGTTCCGTTTGCTTTTGTGCTTAAATGTAGTTGTACACTTCCCACGATAATATCATTCATTGTTGCGACAAAAAGGATTACATCGGCAGCCAAGACATTCTGCCAATATAATGTAGAGTCTGAAGGATCTAAGGGTGGTAAAAAACCAATGGAGGCCCCATCCTCCACCACCTGTATTAGAAGCTTTGAAAGCTCATCAATAGATTCTTTAATCGTAAATAATTGTTCGATTCTGACATTGCTAACCATATAAATTCCTCCAGCACTTATAAGTTTAAAAATATAGCGAAATCATAACTGAATACATATAATTTGTATAACGAATTTTATAGATCGTAATCATTAATATTTTGAATCATAGAGGGTGTTATCCATAGACTTATCTCAATTAGAAGCTTTTTTGGCGGTATGCAGAATTCGAAATTTCACTAAGGCATCAGAACATCTACATATCTCCCAGTCCGCCGTTACCGCAAGAATAAAAGCTTTAGAAAACTCCGTGGGCAAGGTGCTCCTTATACGTGATAACCGGAATGTTAGCTTGACGCAGGCAGGGATATCTTTTGTCCCATATGCTGAGCGGATGCTTCGTTTGTTTGAAGAGAGTAAAGTGACTCTATCCGAAGAACTGGAGAACTACATCATTTTGAGTGGACCCGGGTCCGTATGGCATTATTATTACCTGCAGCATATTCTTTCATTTAGACGTGATCATCCCAAGGTAGCCATCAAATTCCTAAGTTATATTGATTCTAGCTATATGATCCGTGATCTTTTGCTGGATGGAATAGTCCAGGTTGCTATTAAATATGACCCGCCGGAACACCCTAAAGTGACCAGACACCTCCTGTTTGATGATGAGATTATTCTGGTCTCCACACAATTAAGAGAAACGCCTATAAGCAGGGGGGATTTTTTTCAGCGGGAGTATTGTCATTTAGAATGGGGAGGTCCGTTTCCGGAATGGTTTACTAGTATCGTTGGAGCGGGCTATGTGCCTATAGTTCAGACCGATCACTCGATGATTATGCTGGACATGCTGCTACTAGGAGCAGGCTTTGGATTTCTACCACGATCTATAGCACAGCATTATCTCGATCAACAGAAGCTATTTCAACTTCAATGTGAGTTGGACACGCCGATCATAAAGGCTTACGCCCTTTATTTAACAGAGAATGCCGAAGACATTCGTGTACGGCTTGGGCTGGAGATGCTCGGGTGGATAGGTAAGGTTTGTCTGGAAGTAACTTACAGGCGGGACTTTGAGAGATTTTTGTGAGAGCAGCGGGGTAGAATTGTAGAATTACTCGCATAGAGAGGAGCCTGAAGGTTGAGAACGATGAAATATCGTGGATTAGTCGGGATGGGGTTGTTTTTTATCCTTGCCTTTTCCCTATTAGTAAATATATATTCCCCAACGATTCAGGACCAAGAGACCCCGGTGGCGAAGCAGGGCGTACTGGATTTGTCGAGATGGGACTTTGAGAAGCAGGGACTGGTTGATCTAGACGGAGAATGGGAGTTTTATGAGAATAAATTACTGAGTCCATCTGAGATTCAGCAAAGTATAGATAAGAAATCTACATATCTAACTGTCCCAGGCACATGGAAAGGCAAGATCATAGAAGATGGGATGGACCGTAAAGGGGCTGGCACCTATCGACTTAAAGTGTTGGTCAAAGATTCGGATGAGATTCTTGGTTTGAAAATAAGAAGTATCCGTATGTCTCAAAAGTTATTTATCAATGGGAAGCAGGAAGGAAAGAGTGGGGTTCCTTCAACGGTCAGCGAGTCATTTAAGCCAGGAAATACTCCGTATACGGTGTTTTTTCATTCTAATACCCAAGAGATAGAAATTGTAATACAAGTATCTAACTTTAACTTTATCACCGGGGGGATTGTGAATTCAATCCCTCTGGGTGTCCATGTGGATATCACAAAAGTGAACAGTATTCAGATCGGGACAGACATTGGAATAATTATGATACTAGGCATGTTTGGGGCTTATCATCTTAGTTTCTATTTCGTTGGACGTAGAGAGAAGGGTTATTTACTAAGTGGTTTATATTTGCTATTTCTCGCATTGAATAATTCCCTGTATGGGGAGAAAGTTTTTCAGAGATTACTGCCCACTTTCCCATTTGAAAAAGTTTATAAAATGTTGGAATTAAGCCAGTTTGTCAGTGGGATTATTATCATTATGTTCTTTTTCTCGGTAGAGTCTCGGTTGATGTCTAATAAAAAAATGAGAATCGTGTTGTCACCATTTTTTCTGTACCTAATATCCGTTTTGATACTACCCTATAGTGTACATATTCGTATGAAATATCTTTTTGCAACCTACCTTGGCATCGTTATGCTTGGAATTATAGTGAGAATGATATACTTATATCTTCGCAGTCAGAGTCAAACGACGGATCGGAAGGAATTGTTTCTGTTCATTGGTGGAGCGATTTCGTTACTAACGTATTTTATAAATGTGAGTCTTTATTCCGAGAATATTCTTCAGACTGACATGGTTGGTAAATGCGGAGCTATAGGTTTTATCGTGTTTATTAATATTATGTTAGCTGTGCGATTCTCAAACACCTATGACAAGACGGAAACGCTGTCCCGTCAGTTGTTAATCTCGAACCAGCTTAAAGATGAATTTCTGATGAACACTTCTCATGAGATCAAAACTCCGTTGCATGGCATTATGAATATGACATCTTTTTTATTAGAAGATAGCGAAGATAATCTGTATCCGATACAGAAACAGAATCTTTGGTTAATTAAGGATACTTCTACGAAGCTGTCTATGCTTATTCAGGATTTGATTGATGTTAGTCTTTTGAAGCATGGAGAATTACGACTACAGCAGACAGTGGTTGATCTAAGAGTGGCTTCACAAATTGTATTTGATGTATTGCAGTTTGAGCTCGCGGGAAAATCTGTGCGATTAGATAACCAGGTGGACCCCGATGTTTGGGTGCTTGCGGATGATAGCCGACTAAGACAGGTAATGTACAATTTAGTTCACAATGCCATTAAGCATACTGATAAAGGATTAATTCAGATAAAAGCTTATGTAGAGGGAAATACGGTGTCAGTCACGGTGGAAGATACAGGAACTGGGATATCCCCCGATATGCATACAGCCATATTCGAATATTTTGAACAGATCTATAAACCTCTTCCGCAAGATGGCTACACAGGAATGGGCGTTGGTTTGTACATTAGTAGGAAGCTCATCGAACGGATGGGCGGTGAGATTCGGGTAGATTGGTCTGAGATTGGCCAAGGTACTCGAATGATCTTCACATTGCCCAAAATCGAGCGGATCCCAGGCTACCGCGAAGTAGCAGCTACAGGGGTGGGGCAGCACGCGCATTTTGAGAAGACCTCGCTTGATATTGTAGATCAGAGTGGATATACGATCCTAATTGTGGATGATGAAGCTTCAAATATCCATATTCTGCTGAACATTTTAAGACGGCATCATTACAATATAATTACGGCGTTTTCGGCTAATGAAGCAATGGACAAAATGGAACAATACCCAAATGTGGATCTAGTCATATTAGATGTCATGATGCCGGGTATTTCAGGAATTGAGTTGTGCCGAACTTTGCGGGTGCGTTACTCCATTCTGGATTTACCTATTCTGTTTGCTACAGTAAAAGATGCGCCAACGGATATTGCACTTGGCTTCAGGGCTGGGGCGAATGATTATATTACCAAGCCATTTGATGGAGAAACGCTGATTGCGAGAATTCAAACGCTGATTGCAATGAAAACATCGATACAGGAAGCTATCCGAAATGAATATGCTTTTCATCAAGCGCAAATTAAACCTCATTTTCTGTATAACGCACTGAGTAGTGTGATCTCTTTCTGTTATACAGATGGAGAGAAAGCCGCCTATTTGTTATCCATGTTAAGTCAGTACATCCGTTATATTCTCGACATGGACCGTTCCACTTTAGTTGTTCCTTTGCACCGGGAGTTAGAGCTAATTCAAGCCTACGTGGAGATCGAAAAAGCTCGGTTTGGAGAGCGGTTCGATTTTATTTTCAAAATGGATGAGGGTCTACGTTCTGTGGAGATTCCTTCCTTATGTATTCAGCCGTTTGTCGAAAATGCGATCAGACATGGGTTGTTTGAAAAAGAGGGTCAGGGCAGAGTTTCGCTCACGATTCAAGCAGGAGGTAACTACATGAAGGTTATTATCGAAGATGATGGTATAGGTATACCAGATGATCTGCTATATCAATTAACCGGAGACGAGCAGTTGGATGGCAGTATCGGTATCCATAACATTCGAAAGCGTATAAGCGCTATTCCCGGAGCCACTCTTACAATTCATTCCGACCTTGGGTTCGGGACCAAAGTAACAATGTATTTACCAGCAAGCCTTGGGGGCATGGAGGGAGAAACACGATGATTCGTGTAGTGATTGTGGAAGATGAGAAACCAATTTTGAATTTGATGAAGGTACTGATCGGTCGTAATTCAGATTATACCATTAGCGGGGCCTTCTCTAATCCATTAGAGGCACTGGAGTGTATACCTGATTTACAACCTGACGTTGTGTTTATAGATGTAGAAATGCCAAAGATGAACGGGATTGAGCTGGCGAGCAGAATTCAGAAGCTGATGCATCAACCGGAAATTGTATTTACAACCGCCTACAAAAATTATGCACTGGAAGCGTTCGAAGTAAGTGCACTAGATTATATTCTTAAGCCGATAACACCCGAAGCGATCAATAGGGTCACTGAACGACTTGTTAAACGAATGAGACCTGTGGTGATACTAGAGCCAAAGAAAACAGCCCCGATGATCAGGTGTTTTGGTGGATTTGAAGTTTGCGATTCAGAAGGTAAGCCCATTCACTTTCGAACACGTAGAGCAGAGGAATTATTCGCTTATTTCCTATGTAATGCAGGTCGTTATATCAGTAAATGGAAAATAATGGATTTATTATGGCCGGATATGCAGGATGAGAGAGGGGCATCCAATCTGTATAATACGATATATATTTTGAAAAAAATGTTGAAAGAAAAGGGCTTCGGCATGGAAATTCGCAAAATGAATGATGGTTATATGCTAGAGACCGGAAATGAAAATTATGATGCTCTTGATTACCAAAGGTTTCATTTAGAAATGGCTGAAGGGAAACAAAACACTACGCAAATGGAGCGGCTTTGCTTCTTATATCAAGGGCCTCTGCTGGATGGGAAGCCTTATCTATGGAAAATATCGCTGGAGGAAGCTTATTGCAAGCATTTTACAACCTGGACTCGTTTGCTAGTGAGTAATGATTGTGCTACTCAGGACTGGCATAAAGCGGAGCAACGATTAGATAAGTACTTAAGCTTATATCCGCTTCATGAAGAGATGAACCAGCAAATGATTGATATATATGCCAAACTCGGTAATAAGGATAAGATCACACGCCTCTATGAGAAATTCGAGATTGCTTATCGTTCAGAGCTGGGCATGTTTCCTTCACCAGAGTTTAAGGAGCGTGTAGCTGCATATCTGGCCTAATTTTTATAAAAGAGTTAAAGCAGAGGGAGAAATCTCACTGCTTTTTTTGTTTTTTTGGCATTACCCGACAATTTATGAGATTTTGGTGAGTAATGGTTGATATGATTTCCTAAACATGGGATAACAAAATATATAGGAAAGAAGTTGAGAGTGTGCTTCGATTAGTCAGGTCCAAGAAAGCAATAAGCATTTTATTATTGGTATTACTAGTCAACATATGCTCGTCCCTATTTATTAGGGAAGGAGGGCGTGTATATGCGGCTGAGGATAGCTCGGTTCAGGTATTTAATAAAGCGTACATTACTAGCTTTTCTAATGGCACCGTTGATGTTGTAAATCTATCGGATCTCACGGTGGAAAAAGCGAAGATCAAAGTGGGGAAGACACCCAACAGTGCTGCCATAAATCCGGATAAAACACAGGTATTTGTAACGAACCGGTTAGATAATACCGTTTCAGTTATTGACCCGATAACGGATACTGTTAGTGCAACACTTACGGTTGGGAAGGATCCAAATGGGGTTGCCTTTAATCGGGATGGGAGCAAAGCCTATGTGGCCAATAAATTTGACGGTACACTTTCGGTTATTAATACGAGAACACTTGAGGTCGTTGATGTAATAGTAGCGCCAGGTGAGCCTGTTGCAATGGTTGCAATTGGAGATAAGCTTTATGTAACAAGGCAAAAAGCTGATCTGGTCTCAGTTGTAGATATCCAAAGCGACTCAGTAATTTCGGAAATTTCTGTAGGGCAGCGTCCATTTGGCCTTTCAGTTAATCCCGCAGGCACCAAGATTTATGTAGCTAATCAGGGTCCTGAACAACAACCGGGATCAGTGTCCATTATTGATACGGCAACCGGGGTTAAGGAAGCAGATATTACCGTTGGCATGGAAACCTCTGCGACAGAGGTGAGTCCGGATGGTAGTAAGGTGTATGCCGTAAATACATATGACAATACATTGTCGGTGATCAATACGGCTACTCTTGAAGTGGAATCCACGATTTCTGTTGGTGGTTATCCATACGTTATTGGTCTTTCCAAAGATGGTCTTCAAGCGTACACCGTTAATTATTCTTCGGATAATATGAGCGTAATAGATACAACTACGAACTCAGTTATTAAGACTATATCACTCAGTCCAGGTCCCTTTATGGTAGGTAGCTTCATGGTTCCTGTAGCTGTAGCTGTCAATACAGACCCAGGGAATGGTGGCGGTCAAGCGGACACAGAAGCGCCGATAGTATCGACATATGCCCCTGAGAAAAATGCGCAGAATGTGAAGGTCGATACAGACCTTACGTTGACTTTTAATGAGAATATAAAGGCTGTTTCGGGTAAAAGCATAACGATTTGGAAACCGAAAATCACTTCTAATGCTGGTGGTTCCGAATATCCAGAACTGCTTGCAAGCTCAACTAAAGTAGAGACGATTGCCGCTGATGATACAAGTAAAGTGACAATTTCGAACAATATAGTAAAGATCAATCCAGGTACAGATCTAGATTATAAGACTAATTATTTCGTGAAGATCGACCCAGCTGCGTTTAAGGATTCAGCAGGTAATCTCTATGAGGGCTTGAATGGAGAGATAGAGATTCTTGATGGCCAAGTACATGTGCCGGATGGCTTCACGGGTGCTGAGGTATGGGATTTCAAAACAGGCGCCGGTAATGATACCACTGCACCTATAGCGACAGAGTTCTCTCCTGCGAAAAAAGAATTGAATGTAGCAGTAGATGCTAATTTGACTCTTACATTTAGTGAAAATGTACGTGCGGGAAGGGGGAAATTTATAAAGATTATGGAGCCAGGACAAATGATCTCGGATGGATCATCTAACCATTATATAGAGCCAATCGAGTTCGAACGAATTTCGACGAGTGATACGAAAAAAGTGACGATTTCAGGCAATAAAGTTATAATCAATCCATCAAAAAATATGGCAAATAATAAATATTATTATGTGATGATGGATTCTGGGTCTTTCCAAGATATTTTCAGCAATGATTATGTCGGGATATCCTCTTTTGTCCAATATATTAATAATAATCTGATGGAGTATGGTATGGCCCCTCCTTGGTATTTCAAAACTGGAGCTCCAGCGGATATTGTTGCGCCTACTGCGGTAGGATTAACACCTGCGAATAATGCTAAGGATATTGCGGTGAATACGAACCTTGAACTGACGTTCAGCGAAAATATCAAGACAACTGGCAAAACGATCAAGATTCTGAACAAGGCAGACAATAGTGTTGTAGAGACGATTATAGCGAGTGATACTACGCTAGTCACGGTATCAGGCAGTAAAATGACGATTAAGCTTGCTTCGGAATTGGCGTATGGTACAGGGTACTATGTGCAGATTGAAGCCGGAGCTATTCAAGATATCATAGGTAACAGCTATGCGGGCATCAGTGACAAGACGAGTTGGAACTTCACAACAGTAGCTCCAGATCTCACTGCTCCAACAGTGACCTCTCTGGCACCCGTTATTAATGCAACAAAAGTACCTCTGAACACGGAACTGACTGTCACGTTCAGCGAGAGAGTAAAGGCATTAGCGGGGGAAGAAAAATATATTAGAATCATGTCACCGGGTAGTTCTTTTTATTCTGAAGATTATTATGAATCTCATCCCCCCGAAGAGGTAGAATTGATTGCTATTGATGATACTAATAAAGTAACAGTTGCAGGGAACGTAGTAACTATTAAACAGACCAAGCTGGACTATGGTCGTGAATATTATGTAACCATTGATGAGGGTGCTCTGGAAGACGTGGCAGGCAACAGCTATGAAGGTCTGTACGGTTTTGCGGAATATCAACAATTCTCTGGTTCACCTGGGGTAATCAAGAATATAACGGAAAACACATGGATCTTTGAAATGGTAGCCAAACCGGACACCACGCAGCCATTTGTAAAGACGTTTACACCTGTCAATAACGCGTCAGAGGTTGCGGTTGATACGAACCTTGGGTTGACGTTTAGTGAGAAGGTAGTTCCAGTTGCGGGCAAATACATCACGATCCTCAAAACGTCTGATGATAGTGTAGTTGAAACTATCGCAGCCAACGATGTGACAAAGGTAACATTGTTGGATGTGAAAGCAACTCTTAAGTTGTCGTCCAGCTTGGCAGCCGGAACAGGTTATTACGTGCTGATCGAAGCGGGTGCTTTTAAAGATGAAGCTGGAAATTTGTTTACAGGCATTACTTCCAAAACGGTTTGGAGATTTACAACAGCTGCGGAAATTACAAACGGACCTACTGTAATATCGCTATCTCCTGCTGATGAGGCAACAAATGTTGGAGTGGACTCCGATTTGAAGCTTACGTTTAGTGAAAATGTACTAGGAGTATCAGGCAAAAAGGTAGTGCTCAAAAAGGAGCTTGATAACAGTACTATTTATACATTCGATATGGGTGATATAACCAGTGTTAGCGTCTCAGGCAAAACAGTGACGATCAATCCTTATTTGATGCTGTCAGATCATGACGGAAAATATTTGGACTACAATACGAAATATTATGTACAGGTTGAAGCTGGAGCACTAAAAGATGCGAAAGGTAATGCTTTTGCAGGTATTACGGATATGACCACTTGGAACTTCACGACAGGATTAGCTCCAGAAAAGACGGATCTTACGGCTACAGCATATTCGCCGATAAAAGGGGCTACGAATGTAGTAGCGGATACAAATCTGAAGCTGACATTCAGCTCAGCTGTTCAGGATGTTTGGGGTAAGAAAATTGAAATCCGCAATAAGTCTGACGATAGTATCGTGTACAGCTTTGAGACGGGTACTATGGGCATCAATGTATTGGGTAACACCGTAACGTTTACTCCAATGATTGTAACGCCTGGCAACGGTGTGAAAGTGGGTTATCTACAACCAAGTACAGAATATTATGTCCTTGTTGCGGCTGGAGCGTTTAAGGATGCTGCTGGTAACAAGTACGCTGGAATTACGGATAAAGCAACTTGGACGTTTACGACTGAACCAGATACGGATGGGGACGACATCCCAGATAGCTTAGATCCATTCCCAACGGATCCAACAAAGCCAGGTAACGGTGGTGAACTGGATACAGACGGAGATGGTATTCCAGATAGTCTAGATCCAGATGATGATAACGATGGTCTGAGCGATGAACAGGAAATCGTGCTTGGAACAGATCCGAAAAAGGCGGATACAGACGGCGATGGAATCAACGATAAGGAAGATCCATTCCCGACGGATGCAACGAAACCGGGAAAAGTCGGTGATGAGTTGGATACAGACGGTGATGGTATTCCGGACAGTCTAGATCCAGATGATGATAATGATGGCCTGAGCGATGAACAGGAACTCATTAACGGAACAGATCCGAAGCATCCAGATACAGACGGTGACGGAATCAAAGATAAGGAAGATCCATTCCCATTGGATCCGACAAAGCCAGGTAACGGTGGTGAACTGGATACAGACGGCGATGGCATTCCGGACAGTCTAGATCCAGATGATGATAATGATGGTCTGAGCGATGAACAGGAAATCGTGCTTGGAACAGATCCGAAAAAGGCGGATACAGATGGCGATGGAATCAAAGATAAGGAAGATCCATTCCCATTGGATCCGACAAAGCCAGGTAACGGTGGTGAACTGGATACAGACGGCGATGGCATTCCGGACAGTCTAGATCCAGATGATGATAACGATGGTCTGACGGATGAACAGGAAATCGTGCTTGGAGCAGATCCGAAAAAGGCGGATACAGACGGAGATGGAATCAAAGATAAGGAAGATCCATTCCCGACGGATGCAACGAAACCGGGAAAAGTCGGTGATGAGTTGGATACGGATGGCGATGGCATTCCGGACAGTCTAGATCCAGACGATGATAATGATGGCCTGACCGATGAACAGGAACTTATTAACGGAACTAATCCGAAGCATCCAGATACAGATCATGACGGAATCAAAGATAAGGAAGATCCATTCCCAACGGATCCGACAAAGCCAGGTAACGGTGGTGAACTGGATACAGACGGTGATGGTATTCCGGACAGTCTAGATCCAGATGATGATAACGATGGTCTGACGGATGAGCAGGAAATCGTGCTTGGAACAGATCCGAAGAAGGTGGATACAGACGGTGATGGAATCAATGATAAGGAAGATCCATTCCCATTGGATCCGACAAAGCCAGGTAACGGTGGTGAACTGGATACAGACGGTGATGGTATTCCGGACAGTCTAGATCCAGATGATGATAATGATGGCCTGAGCGATGAACAGGAACTCATTAACGGAACAGATCCGAAGCATCCTGATACAGACGGTGACGGAATCAAAGATAAGGAAGATCCATTTCCATTGGATCCGACAAAGCCATCCTTAAGTCATCTAATAAATGATTTCAATAAGTTGGATATTATCTATGGCGAAGGAGATCATGCGAAGCATGTGGCCAAAACGTTATATTTGACTGAAAAAGGTGCTTCCGGAAATACATCAATCACTTGGGAATCAAGTAAACCTGATGTCGTTAGTGCAACGGGTAAAGTAGTTCAGCCTGGACCTGATGAAACTGATATCGAGGTCACTTTAACTGCAACGATTCTTGACAAAGAGACTGGTGAAAAGCGTACAAAGGTATTTAAAGTGACCATTGTCAGAATGTCAGATGAGGATGCTGTTAGAGATGCTGCTAAAGCATTAGGGGTAGATAAGGCTTTTAAATTCTCGGATGGAGATACATGGGAGTCAGTTACAAATGAATTCTTGTTGCTTGGTACAGGAAAACATGGAACGAAGATAACATGGACCTCGACCAATCTTGATGTTCTTAAACTATCTAGCAAAGATGGTGAAGAACATGGTAGCGTGAACAGACCAGAAGTGGGTGATAAGAATGTAATTGTTACCGCTACGATCTCTAAGGGTACCGCCAAGATTACAAAGAGTTTCCTTCTGGTTGTTACTAACAAGAACATAATGAAGGAAAAAGAAAATACACGCCAAGAGAGCGGAAGAACGGCTGATGTAAAGGCAAACGGAAATGACATGATTTACACAGAGAGTCTGAACATACTCAGAACAACGCTCAGCAATCAGGTTAAGATTGATACTGTTATCGTTGATCCGTCAAAAGTGGAAAGTCTGACGAATTCTTTTAATCCTCAGGATGGAGATATTAAAAACCGGACGCTAACTGTTGAGATTAAGCAGCAAGCAGATGATAAGGCAGATGAGATTGCCATAGAGATTCCGGCTGCAGCGGTTTCGGCACTGGCTGACAGAAATGCGGGTATGAATATCTTTACTGATGAAGGATCTGTTAAGTTGAGTCAGGAAGCTTTAAAAGACGCAACAGCGAAGGGTACAGATCTTTATTTCCGAATTGTACCTATTAAGAACGCACAAGAGGATAGTGAGGCTAAAAAAGCAGCGAATACTGACCATAAGGTTACGTTAGCAGCTGCTGGGAATCAGATAAACTTACTGGGTCTGCCAAGAAAGATCGAAACTAACTTTGGTGGATTTACCACAAAGGTTGTTCTCCCATTAAGTGGAATTACCATTCCAACTGAGAATAGACAAGCTTTCCTAGATGCTTTAAAGGTGTTCATCGAACATACGGATGGCACGACAGAGTTGGTATCAGGAACTATTCAATATGAGAACGGCGTAGTAAAAGGGATCCAATTTGAGATTTCGAAGTTCAGTCGTTTTCAAATCGTGAGTTTCTCCTCTCAGCCGAATAAAGAGAATAATTCGGAAGGAACGAACACGTCCGGTGGCACTACAATCACTAATCCTACTAAAAATAGTGGCACGGACAAGGAACAACCTAACAATCCAAATGTATTCCATGAATCGCATAAAGGATATATTTTAGGCTATGCGGATGGCAGCTTCAACCCGGAACGAATGATTACCCGTGCGGAAATGGCAACGATTTTGGCACGGTTATGGGGTAAAAATGAAGCACAAGCTTCTTCATCTTATAAAGATGTAGATACAACTTATTGGGCTTTGCAGTCTATTAGTGTGGTTACAGCACAAGGGTTAATGAAGGGGTATGAAGATGGCAGCTTTAAGCCGAATCAGCTTATTACTCGTGCTGAAATGGCTATCATTGTAGAGCGCTTGCTGGATAACACACAAAGTGGGACCAGCAGCTTTAAAGACATTAATAGTGGACATTGGGCAAAAAATGCGATTGACCAAGCAAAAGTAGCTGGTATTATCAACGGATATTTGGATGGAACATTCCGTCCGAATCAGACATTAACTCGTGCAGAAGCCGTTGTGACGATTAACAGACTTTTGGTAAGAGGACCATTGCTTGGAGCACAGCAGAAGTGGAAAGACGTCAACGATAAACACTGGGCGTACGGACACATTCAGGAAGCTAGTAAGGACCATTCCTTTGAGAAACAGCAAATTGGTGGAGAGCAATACATTCCTGAGGTAAAATAAATGAATCTTTTATAAGTGAATAAATATTTTTTGAAAAGAGAACCCCTTACGCTATACGGTATCTATATACTGTTAGCGGTAAGGGGATTTTTTGCGAAACTTTTCTTTTAGAAGTTTTTTCTACCACCAGCTAACTTTCCAAGAACTTAACCGTTATACATACGAAGGGAGGTGCAGGATGAAGCCCGGGCAGCTACATCAGATACTTCAACCGAAAATGCTAGAAATCCAAAAATACTTGATTCGTCTCGGGGCACCTGCAGCCGACGCGGAAGATATCGTACAGGATACGGTGTATAAGGCACTTTTGTACATCGACTCCATTGATGAGAACAAATTCAGTGCATGGTTATATAAGGTAGCGATTAATCGCTATTATGATCTGTGCCGCCGCAGCAAGCGGATAGTTATTCCTATTGATAATGTGGATGTTCCAGACATGGAACTGCCGGAGGATCATTTGTTGCTAAAAGAAAAACGGGAAGACATTGACCGCGTTCTTGCAGAACTACTTCCGCTCCATAAACAGCTCATTATTATGAAGTACGAGCTGGAGTTGTCCTATCAGGAAATAGCAGAGCTCCTCGGAATCACAACGGATATGGTCAAATCGGCATTGTTTCGCGCCCGCAAGCAATTTCAAAAAAAGTATAGAGGTGAAGCGGAATGACAGCACCATGGGAAGAAAAGGATGATCAAAACCTTTCGAAAATAATTAAGAAAGCCAAACGAAAAACATTGATTCGTAATACGGTCATTTCGCTGGTTGTGACCATTATAGTATTGTTCGGCGGCATGCTGGGTATCTCTCAACTAACTAGCTGGCTAGCGATGCGCGGGCTGAATGAGGAGAGGATCATGATGGAAATTAGCAATCCTAACCTTCATGAGCTGAGAACTGAGCTGGATCTAGGCTTTTTATCAGGCAAAGTTGAACTGAGTACTTACAAGGTTGTTGAGGGTGTACCGGTCGTGTGGGATACTAAAAAACTGGATTTTAGTATGAGCAGCCGTTTTTCTCTCCTTAATAGGGGATACTCTAGTATTAATGTTCCTGATCCAGTAATGACTAGCCAAAATTATGAATATTACCGAGGATATAACAGTCAAAATGGACAGCGGGAAATGATGTTCTATGTACCCGGGGTGAATTATAACGGAAAAGTGCTGAATGATCTGCCTGCACTCGAACAAATGGAACCTGGCAAGCTGGTAGAGATGGCTGTTTCATTTGATAAAGGCTATACACAAACCGAAGTTGAAGAAATGCTACCAGTTGAACTGGCACAAGTTTGGTATTGGGTAGATACGTATGATAATAAGAAGAATCTTGAATTTATTACGAACGACAGTAGCCCGAATAAATATGCCTTACCGGAATCAGCGAGACAAGTATACGGTTACGGTGTCAAATGGGAAGGGC
This sequence comes from Paenibacillus etheri, assembly GCF_001012825.1. Lineage (GTDB taxonomy): Bacteria > Bacillota > Bacilli > Paenibacillales > Paenibacillaceae > Paenibacillus_AQ > Paenibacillus_AQ etheri. The sequence continues at coordinate 357,315 of NZ_LCZJ02000026.1, read as the reverse complement.
TATTTAAACCGAAACCAGAGGATTTTTTACAATCCCTAACATATGGTCTTCAGAAGGAGGGCAAATATTATGGGGAATTTGAGAGAATCTCGAATTATTTGAAAAAGGATAAAGCGGCACCGGATGCCAGTGACGTACAGCTACTCGGAGTCGTCGTTACTGGAACTGCGAAGGAGCTGCAAAGCCTCAAAGGAAAGGCATATGTAAATACGGCAGTTCTCGGAGCGGTTGTAGATAAATACTAGATCGGATAGTAAAAAAAGAAGCCCTGGGAACGATGTTCCCGGGGCTATTTTGATCATTTTACAACCAATTATTTATTCTATTGTCCATTTGGCCGACCATAGCTTCATTTCCTTCAAAATTTGATGCAAATCCACACCTTTTGGAGTTAAAGAATATTCCACTGTAACTGGTACGGTAGGAAATACATGGCGCTCAAGTACACCGTGTTCTTCTAAATGGCGAAGGGTACTGGTCAACGCACGAGGGCTAACATTAGTGATTTTTCGCTGAAGCGCTCCAAAACGTTGGGTGCCGTCAAATAACTCTCTTAAATACGAGAAGAGACGCCCCTAAAGAATCCTTATTGGGAGTACTCTAGGATGGAGCATCTTTGTGGACATTGACGCATAATTCGGATTTTGCTAAAGGTTATGTCGGATTGCTTGGGCATCCGGAAGTGATTGGGGGAGGCCATTCATATTACTTCCGACGAAGTGTTGAACTGGATCAGATCTATGCAGCCATAGGGCAAGCAGCAGGTGTGGAGCCGAAAGTGGTTCATATCTCTACAGACTTTATCACAGCCTTCTCCCCTTCAGGGACGGCGGATGGCTTGATCGGATCAAGCGGTCAGCAGTGTCTTTGACAATAGTAAAATCAAACGTCTCGTGCCTGACTTCCAGGCGACCGTTCCTTTCTCTGAAGGGATAAAGCAGTCAATTGCTTGGTTCGAGGCTCATCCAGATCAATGCACGGTCGATGCGGAATGGTCTGATCTTCTGGATTCGTTGATTGAGAAACATGGAATTGAGGCCAAACCTCTTTCATTCTACGCATAAGGTTTATACAGTTATATTTAAAGACGGTTTGTTCCTAAGGGAGCAGCCGTTTTTTTGGGTTTGTCTCGTTCAATGTAAGGTTATGGCATGAATCAGCAAATCATGAATATACTCTCACTACCTTAAATTCCGTTAAAAAGGAGTCCTGGCCATGCCAACACATCCCTTTGTCTCGCGTTTTTTTGTAAACTCAGATGCAAGTCGTGAGAAGTTAATTTATGATTTGCCAGAATCCTGGTGGAGTCGTCCCTTTGAATATGAGTGGTGTATTAACTTTATTTCTCCACATGGGGTTGTACTGGATGCAGCCTGTGGAATTCCTCATCCCTTGAAATTTTATTTAGCAGGGGTATGTGCAGAGGTTTATGCTTGCGATATGGACAGCAGGGTTATTTACCGGGAGGACATTTTAAATGCGATTACAGATGAGATCGGGGAAAAAGCGGCGAAGCAGGTTATAGCTAGAAGAACTAACAACTTGCATCTTGCTCAGGCCAATCTTGCGGACCTACCTTATGAGGATGAGAGCTTTGACACTATTTTTTGCATATCAGTACTGGAGCATTTGACCTTAGAGGATACGGTGGGCACTTTACGGGAATTTCACCGAACGTTGAACGAAGAAGGGCTACTGGTACTAACGTTTGATTACCCGACGGTAAACCTAAATCTTATGAATGATTTGCTGCTGCAGGCTGGATTTCAATACTGGGGGGAGACGGATTTTGAGCTGCCTGCAGATGCCGTGTCCACAGATTTGTGGGGCGGGTTACAATGCTTCCGGGCTGTTTTGAAAAAATCAAAGCGATAACAGGTCTTCTTACCCTTAAATTAGTAATCTATTTCCAGTAAGCTAGAATAATAGCTAATATAGATTCCATAATGAGGATAGGAGGCTGTATTTTTTGAGATTAGGGTCGAATGTACTGCGCAGCATGCTACTCACTACACTTCTATTATCACTGATCCTCCCTTCGACGATTGCATCTAGTGCAGCTTCGCCATCTTCAGAACCTATCAGACTTGCTTTTGCTGGTGATATTCTCTTGGACGGTTTTGTGGGTGATCAGATCGCGAAATACGGAGTGAACTTTCCGTTTGCGAAAGTCGCACCTGCCTTACAAAAGGCAGATATCGCCTTCGCGAATCTGGAAACGCCAGTGTCTATTCGAGGGAAGGCGGCAGAGAAGACCTTTGCTTTTAGGTCCAAACCAGCAGTGCTTGGTGGCTTAACCTATGCTGGGATTGACGGCGTATCTTTGGCTAATAATCACATTTTAGATTTCGGAACAGACGCTATGCTCGACACACTGGTGCATCTGGATCGAAACAAGATTGGCCATACAGGAGCAGGCAAAGATGTAGAGGAAGCGTTCAAACCGTATACAAGGACGGTAAGGGGGAAGAAGATTGCAATTTTAGGTGTAAGCCGAGTGCTTTCAGGCCCTTCTTGGTATGCCGGCAACAATAAACCGGGAGCTGCCTCAGCGTACACCTCGCAGCCTATGCTTACGGCTATTCAGAAGATGTCTAAGGAGAATGATTACACGATTGTGTACATTCACTGGAATGAAGAGTTTAAGGATTACCCTGAACAATACGCCCGTACGCTAGCCAAACAGATGATTGATAGTGGTGCAGATATCATACTCGGCACACACAGCCATTGCCTGATGGGCATCGAATACTACAAAAATAAACCGATCTATTATTCACTTGGAAACTTTGTGTTTAATCGTTCAACACGTGGTGGAGAAAAGACGCTTCACTCGATGCTAGTGAATATTGAGATCAATGATGCCCAGGTGACGAGTAAGATTACGCCAGTCAAGATTATAGGGGGACAGCCCAACTTTATGGAGGATTCTTACAACAGGAAGACAATCAAGCTAATGAATAACCTGTCTTATAATGCAGTTATTGATGCAAATGGCAGGGTCACGGAGAAGAAATTATAACGATATAGCAGATCGACCAGAGATTGCTGGTCGGTTTTTTTGTGATTAAATTCAATTTTTTGTGTTAAATTTATCCAATATTTGATCTTTCTATTAATAATATGTGATACTTATATTAAATAAGAGTGTAGTAGAGCATTAGATTGTCGAAAAAAGTAGATGCATAAAGCCTAAATAGTCTGTATTAACTTTATTAGATGTATTGTTCGCTCTGATATACGCCGAAGTGTTTACAGACTTGATGTATTGGGTAAATGAGATTAATAATAGGGATACTTCGCAAGCTGATTTGTAATCGCAATGTTGGATATTTATTAATTTCAAGACGAATAAATTGGATCGCTTTACAGCGTTTTGTCGAAAGTGTACATATCTTTGTCGAATAATTGTCGATAAATATCATATTTTGTAGAAAATTAATTGACAGGGAAAGAATAGCACTTTAATATTAGTGTATAGCGTAATCATTACTATCACATAGAAGCCTACATAAGCTTTTAGCAAAAATGATTATTAATGTAATTTCAAGGGAGGATGTACGATGATGAAAGCGACAGGCATAGTAAGAAAAGTAGATGAATTGGGACGTATCGTAATTCCTATTGAATTACGTAGAACGATGGGAATTGACATAAAAGACCCGCTCGAGATTTTTGTAGATGGAGAGAAAATTATTCTTAGAAAATACGAGCCAACTTGTATCTTCTCCGGAAGTGCAGAGAACCTCATCAATTTCAAAGGTAAAATGGTAAGCAAAGATGTTCTTGATGAGCTGATTTCCAGCTTTGACAGAGTATAATCGATAGATTACACATTTTTGTTAAAAAAAGAACCGGTACAGCAAGCGCGAAATTGTGCATGCTGCCGGTTCTTTTTTTAATATCACATTAAAAAAGCAGCAAATCCCCTTGGGAAATAGGAAACTTGCTGCAACACAAATGCTTATTCGGACTCCAGCACACTTTGAATTGAAGTGACATGGATATCTCTTCTTTATATTTCAACTTGATATATTACAAGTTGAAATATAAACTGCAACAAGAAATGTAGAGAGCATGGACATTCCGAAGTGATTTCATATATCATAGGGCTTGTACTGGAAATTTCGTGCAGATGAATGTGCTTACCTGAAGCAAAAGAGAATGGGGAGGAACAACAGATGAGTAATGAGGTACAAGGAACAGAACTGAACGCGGTTCACTCGGAGTTGAACAAGCCGGAAGCGATTGTTTTTGATATGGATGGAACACTGTTCCAGACTGAAAGTCTTTTATTACCTGCATATCATAAAATGTTCGATATTTTGCGGGAAGAGGGACTATATGAAGGACCTACACCGCCGGAAGAGCGTATTCTAAGCAGCTTAGGAATGCTACTGGCAGATATTTGGAAGAAGGTTATGCCTGAAGCAGATGAGGCCGTACACCGCCGTGCAGATGAGCTGCTATTGCAGCTAGAGGTCGAAGGACTTGAAGCAGGTGGGACGTTACTGTATCCTCAGGTGGTCGAAACACTGACTGCGCTAAAAGAGCGTGGAGTGCGGTTGTTTGTGGCTAGTAATGGGCTGGAGGAATACATTCGCAGTATAGTTGTGGTGCATGAGCTTAAAGAGTTATTTGAAGGATTGTATAGTGCGGGTGGTCAAGGCACTGCGACGAAGACAGAATTGCTACGCATTTTGCTAGACAATCATGGAATCAAGAGTGCCTGGATGGTAGGCGATCGCTCGTCCGATGTGGAGGCAGGCAAGGGAAATGCTCAAACCGTCATCGGCTGTGCGTATGCAGGCTTTGGACGTCAGGATGAGCTGAAGGGCTCCGATGTTATTATCACTTCCTTCGATGAGTTGATCGACTTGTACGATAACGCATCGGTTAGCGAATAGGAATATCGCGATTTATTTTTGTCAAACGAACAAAAGGCAAACCTCATCTAAGTAGAGGGTTGCCTTTTTTTATTGTTAAGGTTCTAAATACAGATGCAGGAATAGCTCAAAGCTAAAAAGATATACATAAACTAAGGGGATGATCCGATAGATCGTTGAAAGGGGTTATTCCTATGTAATGATAAGGAACGGAGAAGCATGTCAAAGGAGTATAAAAAATGATAATGAGTTTCCTTTTTATTGCTTTAAGTGCTGCACTTGGAGTGGGTATGTGGTTTTTAGTAATAGGTATAGTCTTTTCTATTGGTGGCGGAGACCTATTTATAGTTACTCATTATGATTCCTTATTTTTTTATATTGCTGTTTTTTTGTTATGTATCGTGAGCTATCTTTTGTTTATAAAACATCTATTAGAAAAGGACTTACAGCTATTGCTCCATATTTGTGTGGGTACCACTATTCTCTTCTTTTTTCTAACACCTTTGCTAAACTAATCAAAAATTTTCATTTCGACGAGATTTTTCAAAAATTAGTTCCTTGGAACATCAGAGGTCATACAACAACCGCCTTTCTGCATCCTGCAGAGAGGCGGTTGTTAAGTTGTTGAGTATCATTCTATTCCTCAGTAGTCTTAGCTGCCGCAGGGGCACCTTTATTATTATAGATCCATAACGCATATTCCAAAGGACGCACTAGTGCTTTACGATAGGTGTTGCCGTCCCCTGATCGGGCGAACACTTCACGGGCAGGCTTTGGATTAACCTCCAGCACATAGATTCTTCCTTCACGATCAATGGCGAGATCCAGTGCGAGTTCACATAAGGCTCCGAAACTTTCTTCAAGGAAGGCCGCGGCATCAAGTCCTAATTTCTCAGCAGTTCGCATGACCTTATCGGTCTTATCTTGACTACCCAGCCATTCCTTCAGGAGCGTTTCAGCTCGAACGGCATGCCCACCGCCATGCAGATTGGAGGTTACACTTCGGGCCGCACCAACTCTTGCTGCCATGCCTGTCAGTTCCCAGACTCCTTGCCCATTCTTTTGAACGAGCATGCGATAATCATGGAAACGTCCGCCAGGCAGACGTAGTGGAATCCCCTGTTGGACGAGGAAACGTCCACCAATACACCATTGTCGAACGATGGAATCCAATCGGGAGGCAGAGACCTTTCGGGGAGGAATAATCCGGCGATCTTGGCGACGGCCTTGAATATCAAATACCCCTTTAATGTTCTTTACCCGCTCAATTCTAAGGATACCGCGTCCACCTGTGCCGTTTGCTGGCTTGATATAGAGAACCGGGCTCTGCTTTAACATTCGGTGCAGATCCGCAGAGGAGTTATACAGTAATGTTTCTGGCATATGCTGCCGGAAGCGACTCTTTTGTGAGAACGTTTGGTGAATGGTCCATTTGTTGCGCAGTGGACGATTCAGAAAGAGCAGATGTTTATAGCGTTCACGGAAACGAAGCAACTGTTGAAAGCGCGTGCTGCGCTGGATACGGCAACGGTCATAAATCATGTTCGGGAAGGAACGCCATTTGCGTGACCATTTCCCGCTCTTTGGATCAAAGACAAGGGCATGGATCTGTTCTTTGCTTGGATGGACATCCATGGGGGTAAACACAAAAACATCCAGGCCCATTCGACTGCCCTCAATGATCATTCTCCGGTACACGGCCTTTTCTTCAAGCTGCTTGGCTTCATTTATATACAAAGTAAGAATGCCTAAGACGGGCTCTGGCACAGGAGTTCACCTTCTTGTGGAGAGTTTGTAGTACTGACGGTATTCTGTGGAGACCGGATCAATAAAGTTGGCTTGCCAGTAGGGCCACTAGTAAGCGCCACTGCGGCAAGACCAACATTGAAACACATTTTCAGGCTGGCTGTATTATCGCTGGCAACACAGCATTCCAGGCGGCCTAAACGCTTTAACTGGGCGGCCATAAGGGCGGTGCCGGTATGCCTATTTCGGTATAAGGGATGCACGGCAACGAGACAGGCTTCTTCACCGAAACCGGATACGAAGCTTACTCCTGCTAGCTGGCGCCCATTCTGACCGCGTACGGTGGCGACAAGCAGCGAGACACCTGGCTTTGACAACTGTTCTGGAGTTAATCGGGCCATTACCTTGCAAGCTTGGTTTGTAATCCGACGCTCCCCATGCTCTCTTATAAACTCAAGCAGTCCGGTTAGCCGCAATTTCCACTTTTTAGCATCAGTGTCGTAGATGGAGGATATCTGCATGCTGTGTCACATCCTTTAATGAATTCTACTTGGAATGGCGTGCTAAGTGCTGGCCATATTGAAAGATTCGCTCCAAGGAAAGCTTGCGAATCGCAGGCTCATCAAATTTCATCGGTCGGGAGTTTGCTTCAAAGAACCAGAGTCCACCGTTCTCATCTACACCAAGATCCATCGACATCTCACCGAGCATAGAATCAGAGGCTCTTTCAATTTGTCTGGCAATTAACAGAGCAGTTGTAGGTACACTTTTTAAGATGGAGGCTGCTCTTTCGGTTCCAAATGTGCTTTCCAGCATGGTGGAGGGCTCCTCAATACTTCCGCCACGAGGTACATGCGTAGTGATACTGCGGGCACCAGCTAGACGCGCACCTATGCCGGTCATTGCCCAGCCGCCTCTGCCGTTTTTCTGCAGAAGTACACGTAGATCAAATGGTCGTCCTCGGTGAGCCGCTAGTTCAATAGCTTGCTGTACGATGTAGCGCGAGTTTCCCTTTTCTTTTCCTATCCGTGCCCAGAGGCGATCTACTGAGGCAGCTTTGTAGGTCACATTTTTTTTGCCGCTTTGAATTTGCAACCGATAGGGTAAAGTGGTATCTGCACGGTATTTTAAACGCATAATTCCTTTACCTGCTTTGCCATTCTCAGGTTTAAGATAGAGACTGGTATGATTATTTAGCATGGCGATAAGCGTATTTGCACTGCGTAAACGTCTGGTTTTTGGAACATGCTTCGAGGTAGCATACGAGCCTTTCAACCATTCAAATAGACTCCATTTATTGAAAAAATATGGATTATATAGCTTAATGCCTGGATGTTCCAGGCATTGAGCTATTTTGCGTACGACAGCAGGTTTTTCCTCATCCTCACGGGTAGGAATTCGGTTATAGATGATTTGTGGAAGAGGTACCGGAATGCTGTACCATATTCTTCCGCTGGATGATGGGACATAACCGTTCACCATCCGTTCCTCGAGCTTCAAGTCACGGACAGTGACGACGTAGACAAGAAATCCCAGTTCCTTGCCTGTGCGAATGATGTCCCGGAAGTTATTACGGTTGCCATTAAATTGCCTTACTTTATCGCTGGTTGTCAGTATGGCAATAACGGGTTTTGTTTCATCCGGAATATGGGTGTTCACATCTCATCCCTCCTGCGAAATTTGCTGAGGTATAGACAATGCTCCAGAATGTGCTCGATGGAAGCTTTGCCCTCAGCGCGCAGGGAAGGATGACGGAAGATGGAACGTCCTGGTTTGGCGTTGGCCTCGAACATCCAGATGTCTTCATCCTGATCAATGCCGAGATCAAAGCCAATTTCACCGAGCAAATGACGATGCTGGATTTCTAAGGATTCTGCCAGCTTAATGGCTGTACTCTTCGCACGCTGTAATACTTCGTCTGCTCTGCCGCCGAATACACGCCCGAGCGCCTGCCCAGGTGTAAGCAATGCCCCCCCGTTTTTGAGGTGAGTGGTGACACTGCCTCGGCCGGCTTTCTTAGCGCCAATACCGACTACAATCCATTGATTACTGCCGTTTTTATGCATATGGAATCGGAAATCAATGGGGCAGCCCTCAATTTCAATCAAACGTATTCCCTGTTGAACGATATAATTTTGCAGACCTTGACCGTGTCGTGACCGAAGCATACGCATGAGGCTTTCAAAGGTAGTGAAGCGCAGAAGTACGTTTTTTCCACCTTTGCGGTAGCGGGCAAAATATCCTTTTTTCGGCAGATAGGTAAGTCGGTAAATCCCGTGACCCAGGCTGCCTGCGGAAGGTTTGTAATATACAAAATGGTGGTGATCCAGCATTTCTCTCATTTTTTCGGAGGAGGGATTGCTGTGTGTCTCAGGTACGTAACGGTTTGCAGCTCCGTCATTCTCTAGCAACCGATAAATATCGGATTTATTGAAAAAGCTCCAGTTAAAGTAAGGGATTTTCTTGCGCATAAAGCGTTCGCGAAGCTGGTTGATATAAGGTGAAGTCTCCGCTCTCCGACTGGGTAGCCGATTGTAGACAACATCAGGCAGAGGAACCATTTTACGTTCGAATTTGCCGCCTGCGGTTAAGAAATAACCATAGACCTGCTCCTGCTGCCAGTTGATATCACGCGGCATAAAGGCAAATATATAACATTTGTTACTGCCTTCCCGCAGTAATTGCTTTATAAAGCCAGTGCGAGAACCGAAGGGTTGATTTGAAGATGCTGGCCCATCGGTCAATACACCGACCAAAGGTCCAAGCTGTACCTCGTCGTTTTGCAGATTGCGTAAATAGATACCACCAGATTTCGGAACCTTGATAGCACTCTTTACACCAGTGGCGAGGAATAGATGATTTCCGGCGCGCTTGATGGGCTTGATCATGGTCGGGATGGCATCTTTACCGAGTCTAAGGCGAATGTTCTTCTTCCCGGTTAATTTCAAGCTCTTCATCAGTGCACCTGATACATATACAACTCTTTGGGGCTGCTTAGTAAAATGCACATTGCAAAAAGTGAGACTCATTTATGAATCCTCCTTAGGAACCATTGTTATCATTCTCCCGTTTATAACGGAGCTGTCCGTAGATAGGGATGGTATCCGTCGCTGTGTGAGTAGCAGATGGCGCGCATAAGACAGTGGATTCTCGGCGGCGAGCTTAGCAGCCCGGCGGTCGCCCGTCAGCCGGAATACCGTGCGCCCTGGCTTGGAATTTGCTTCTAGTAAATGAATCCGACCGCTCGAATCAATACCGAAATCTAGGCCGAGTTCTCCAAGCCTACCGCATGCGGCCTCCAGAAGAGGAGGCAAGTATGCAGCTTCTGTAGCAAGCTCCTGCATGATGTCTTTTCCGTCCTGACCATATTCTGCAAGCAAAAAGGGCAAGGGAGGAACCGCAGTTCCACCGCCATGCAGGTTCGAAGTCAGTGAACCATGATTTCCCAGCCGAACGGCCATGCCAGTAAGATCCCAGCGACCGAGGCCATTCTTTTGCATCAATACACGCACATCGAACGGTTGCCCCTTACGATTAGTTAGGTGCAGATAAGGCTGTATAATATAGCGGCGTGTGCCGATAAATTCATGAATCCACTTCAGTCCTTCATCCTGTGAGCTGAATACATATTGAAAGGGTGTATTTGTCCCATCACGCCCTCGTACTCTTATGCCTCCTCCAGAGCGTCTGTTCTGCAGTATGGCATGCACTGTACGTTTGCCATGAGAGCCTGCTTTGGGTTTTAGGAAGACCCCGTATTCTCTTTCAGCGAGCATATTGCTTAACTTGCGTGTACCGGTATAGAGTACAGTTTCTGGCAGTAAAATAGCTGCTCTTCGGTTGCGCTTTAAGATCTCGTATACGCCCCATTTATCAGGTAAACCTCGTGACCAAGGTAGTGAGCGGTGAAGGAAAGAGAGTGCAGATGTAGCTTCTTTTCTTTCTTTCGGATTATTGTAAAAACAACGATTATAAATGATATCTGGTGGCGTAGAGGTCGTATTGTACCAGCTTCCATCTTTCCATGTATAACCGGTTATGGATGACCCGTCTGCCGCTACTCCGTCCGGATGAAATACGAGGACTTTAAGGTTATATCGTGGAGCTGCACGACATAAATGACTGCAAAATTCTGGCTCGGCAATCGGAGGATTCCCGTGGCGACGGCCCGTCATAATGCCGAGGAACCCCATAGCTGTTTCAGTCATTGCGTCCTCCTTATAAACCGGCCAAATAGCGGCAATACAGAATCATTTGCTTGACGGACGGTCTGATTTTTTGATCGTTTAGCGGTGTATTATCGTTCTTGGAAGGTTTAGAGTTAACCTCCAAGAGCCATATTCGTCCGGATTGATCCAGTGCCAGATCGATTCCGAGCTCTCCGAAATGAGCAGGGATGAAGGTTTCTACTCCTCTTGCAATGGCAAGTGCTGCTCTTGGAAGCTGAAGCTGTACGCTATCCTTGGTACCTGGAGGAAGGCTGCTCTTGCTAACGGCTTCACGGACAGTGCTGAGACTGCCACCTCTTGCTAGATTGGAGACGAAATGATTGCTTCCAGCGGTACGAGCGACAATGGAGGTAACGCCCCATTTACCGGTACCATTCTTCTGTACAAGTGCTCGAAAATCTACAGGACGCCTTCCGAGCTCCATCAAAGGCAATCCTTGTTGAATCTGGTAGCGTGTTGTCTTCATCTTGGGAGCAATGGACTGGTACAGTTTAGCTAAAGTCGGGTAGCTTTGCTTGCGTGTACCTATAGAGGTAGTAGATAACAAACGGTACCCTCCGCCTTCTTCTTTGGAGATTCGGAGAATGCCTTTGCCGAGACTGCCTCGTACAGGCTTTAGAAAGACGCTTGGATATTGGCTACACATCTTTTTTACAACAGCAAAACCGTTCAAAGCATGCGATTCCGGTAAATACCGCTTCAATGTAGGGTCTTGCGATAAAGCTTCAAATACTTCTGTCTTGTCAAGAAATTTTTCGTTGAAGAAATGCGTTCCATACCGTGATTTTACATCCGCTAAAAAATGCTGTACGCTAGGTTTATTCTCCACCTTTCGCGTCGTTAGCCGATTGTTGATTACATCGGCGATGGGCAGACTCATTTTCCTCCAACCCTCGTTGTATACCCAGCCCTGTATGGAAGAGCCGCTTGTATCCAGCGCTTCCGGGGTAAAGAAATATACATAGGCGCCTTGTGCGTGGCAGGCATTTGTTAATTCTCGACAGAACATGGTAATGGGTCCAAACAGCCTGTCGAGATTATCTGGATGATCACGGCTGACGAGTACACCGATCAACGGTCCAAGTCGCAAGGTACGACTTATGGAGCTGTAAGAAGCGTTGAGGGTTTGCCGATGTTTCCATCCGGTCCGCCGCGCCAGTTCTTCGCTTACACGCAGGCTGTCGGATTTGGGAGCCGGGATAATGGTAACCTCCTGCCGGAAAGAGCCGAAAGCCAGCTGGAGCGTTCCGTGAGCCGGGATTTTGAGTCTTTTCATGGATCGTCCGCCAAGCATTATAGCGTTTTCCTGCAGGATGCCCGAGTGGACCGTATGGACCGGGATCTTGAATTGGGACATCTTGGATCTCCTTCCGGTAGGCAGCATGATGCCGGCAATTTGGTAGCTAAGGGTTACATATCATTCATCATATGGAGACATATGACCCTTGGTGATTGACCTACTCTTTAAAAAACCTTGCCGCATCATTTCATAAGTCTGACCCAAGAAGCGAAACAAGCATGGGATGAATCAATATTTGGAAACTTAAGCAGTGCTTCCGATGTGAGTTTTGTACGAGGACGAATCGAGAAGTAGTGGCTTACAAAACTTAAGCGTATGCTTCCGGTGCGAGTTTTGTACGAAGTAACTCTAGGAAGCGAACGCTAACAAAACTTTTAGGAGGAATCATAATGAGTATTCACGACAAAGCACATGAACTGGCGAAAGCCATTAAAGAAAGCACTGAGGTAGCGGATATTACTAACGCGATGAAACTGGTAGAAACAGATCCTGAAGCCAAAGCGATGCTCGACAACTTCCGTAACGGCCAATTGGAGCTTCAACAACGGATGATGAGCGGAGATATGCCTCCACAGGAAGAAATGGAGAAGATGGAGAAATTATTCGAGGTGCTTAACCTGAATCTTGGGATTCGCCGTCTGTTCGATGCAGAACGCCGTCTGAGTGTTGTAATCGAGGATGTAAACAAAATCATTACCGAGAGCTTGTCGCAATTGTATGGCGAATAAACGCTTTTAGTAAGCGAGTATTCACTTGAAAAGTATCATCAGTGCAATCTAAAGAGGGTGTTCCTAAAGCCGTTTGGCATGGGAACACCCTCTTTGTGACTGCGTATGAACTAAACTAGCTAATTTTGTTTGCCTTCGATTGCGCAGAGAAGGATCCCAGCTGCCAAACCTAGTCGGCGATCAAGCATTCCTTTGGGATCTTCAGAGAAGTCAGCGATGATTTTGGTAACGAAGGGGTTGAAGTTCTGTTTGAAAGCAGGAATCGTTGTATCATCCATCTCGATATTATATTTCTGAGGGATAATGGAGATGAAGCGGCGAAGTAAGGCCATCGCGGTGCTATCCTCTTTGATTTTTCCGATTTCCTGATCATGACGATCAAGAATCATCCATTCATCTTTCAAAATAGATTTGAGTCCCTTACGGCGCAGTGCACCGATGTGCTCGCCAGTCTCCGTATCATGCACATCATAAGTAGCGCTAAAATCGACCACACTGCGGGCTTTTATTCGCAGAAGCTCCTTATTCATGCTCTCGTCCGTATACAGTGCAATATCCTCTTTCAGCTTGAATGCTTTCATTTGTGAATAGAGTAAAAGCTGCTCCGTGTTATCATAAATATGAAGTTTCGCACCCATGATCGAAAATACCTTTTTTCGAATTATGTATTCGGTATGAGTATAAGTTGTATTCAAGTCCAAATCGCCCCCTAAATGAAATTATCATCTCATATATAAGCTTTGCTAGCTACATAAATGCATACTATTTATATATTTTTTTGAATAGAAGTATATTTTTAAGGACTTGTCTCATATTACAGGCTTCATGTTCATAGAGTAGAGATATAGATTCAATCGAATATCTTGTCTACGAGGAGCTGTTAGTTATGAGAAAAAGAAACAAGTTCAAACATGTTGTCTATCTGTTGGTGGCGTTGGGCATGCTTTTGTATGCTCTGCCGAAGTTATCGCTTGCGAATGGGCCTAGCTGGGTATTTGGTTTTGGAGTGGTCTGGTCACTTTTCGCCTTTATGGTCATCGCGGCACATCTGCATTTTATTATTGGCGTTGATGAGGAGAAGACCAAGCGTTTGGAAGCTGTGCGAAAAGCAAAATTGGAACAGTGGCAGTCCAAATGGAATGAAGAAACTAGAGTTACACAAAGATCATAGAATTGGGGCTGCGTTCTTAAGTAACTAGATTTGAATATTCCCGTGAAAAGCGCCGAACTGGCGAAAAGAGAGGCATAAATGTCTTGGAATTGCGGAAAAAGCGCCGAACTGGCGAAAACAGAGGCATAAATGCCTTAGATCCCCGGAAAAAGCGCAGAACTAGCGAAAAGAGAGGCATAAATGCCTTAGAATGCTGGAAAAAGCGCCGAACTGGCACAAAGAAGGGCATAAATGCCTTAGATTGCTGGAAAAAGCGCCGAACTAGCGAAAAGAGAGGCATAAATGCCTTAGAATCCCAGAAAAAGCCCACTAGCAAAAGCCAGTGGGCTTTAAAAATCCCCCCGCGAAGCAGGGGAATTAAAGTTATCGTGCCCCTGTAAAAGGATTGATCTCATCCGAGAGATCTTTTCCGGCTTTCTTTTCTTCTGCAGATATCCGTTTACCAAGAGCCGCGTAGTACCACACCGCAGGAACGAGAACCGCGAGTATAAAGAGAAATTGCATAAAGTCATCCCCTTTCACCTCTACAGCATAACATATTTTTCCTTTTTTCTTAAGGGTGTATTCTCTACTCATCTACTCAGTTTGTCTAACAAACGGATTACTCTTTACTGGCCGAGCATTCTACTTCAAATACATAACTGGTGCTCCCCTGAGTCCATCTTGCTTGGATAATATACAGATGTCTGCCGCTACCTGCAGCGAGTTGAAAACTGTTCTTTTCCACGGAAAGAGCTTCGTCCGGTCGTTCCTCACCAGGAAATGAAGCTATAACTTCTATCCAAAAAGAGAACTCATAACTTATGCCGTCCTTCATGTTTACGGTGGTTCTGTAATCGCTGGGAGCAATATCTAATTGGCCTCTAGCATGCTTAACTCTCAGAAAATAAAAAAGAGGAAAAGGTTGCTAAATAAAGGAAGTTTATTTGCGTGAAGTTTATAGCGTCTGCAGAATCATTCCATTTGCTAAAGTAGGTGTTTCAAGCGATTATCAGATCCAAAAATATTGTAATAATTTCCTTGATTGTAGATTGTGTACGGGCAGTTGAATTCGAATCCGATGCTCATGAATCGGTTGTACTGTGCCATTCTCTACGTGTATAATAAGTACAGTATAGTACAGATCGGAGTACGGGGGTGTAACAGTTGGAAGGTCAAGGCGATGCAATTACTAAACACGAGCAACTGCTGCAGCATATTGAAAGTCTTAAGGTAGGGTCCAAAATATCTGTTCGTAAGCTTGCAAAAGAAATGTTGGTCAGTGAGGGAACGGCTTATCGTGCCGTAAAGGAAGCTGAGAATCTTGGGATCGTCATTACGAAGGAACGAATTGGTACAGTACGTGTAGAAAAGAAGCCTCGTAACATTTCTGAACAGCTGACGTTTGGTGACGTGGTTGATATTGTGGAGGGTCATGTTCTTGGCGGGGCTAGCGGACTGAGTAAACATCTACATAAATATGTAATCGGTGCGATGAAGGTCGACGCAATGATTCGTTATATAGACGCAGACAGTCTGCTCATTGTGGGTAACCGCGATGATGTTCACTCCTTGGCGCTAGAGCAGGGTGCCGGGGTTCTGGTTACAGGTGGCTTCGGGACGAGCCGTGAAGTGAAGGCATTAGCGGACGAATTGGACCTCCCCATCATTTCATCAAGACATGACACGTTTACTGTGGCTTCAATGATTAACCGTGCTATTTTTGATAGATTGATTAAGAAAAAAATTATGCTGGTAGAGGATATTGTCGACAGCAAGCCGCGAATGAATACGTTGAAAATTTCAAGCACCGTCGGTGAGCTACGGCAGATTTCAGAAGACACTGGAGAGCAGCGTTTTCCCGTTACAGATGAATGGAACCGAGTGATTGGGATTATCGGCCGACGCGAAGTGGAGGATCTGACGGAAGGGCAAAGCATTGAAAAAGCTATGGTTCGGAGTCCGGTTACCGCTGCGCTTCACACCTCGCTAGCCTCAGCTGCGCAGATCATGATGTGGGAAGGCGTCGATTTTCTACCCATTGTAGACCGTAACCGCAAATTGGTAGGCTCCCTAACACGTAAAGAAGTGCTGCAAAGTCTGCGAGATGTACGCAACACACCACAGCTTGGAGAAACCTTCGATCATCTCATCTGGAACGGTTTTGCGGATGAGCGGGATGAAGAGGGACGATTGTTTTTTCATGGCTTTATTACGCCTCAGATGGCCACAGACCTTGGTACCATTTCTGAAGGGATATTGTCTACACTAATGACGCTCTCTGCGTTTAAGGCAGCTAAGGATATTACAGGAAATGACTATGTATTAGATAATATGTCCACCTATTTTATTCGGCCGGTACAAATCGAACACGCGATTGTTGTAATGCCGAGACTGCTCGAGATTAGTCGTCGTACATGTAAGCTTGAAATAGAGATCAGCTATTCGGATACCCTGGTAGCGAAAGCTGTCCTAATGCTGCAATCCATTGATCACGGCTAAGGGATAACGAATCATAAACATGCTAAATAGACTGCCCTCAACGATGATAGTGAGGGTAGTCTATTTTATTCTTGTAATCCTATCAGGTATATAGTCTAGGCTTTCGACTGATGTTGTTCTTGGTTACGAATACGGCTGTAATAACTATAGCTGCGTAGTCCTGAGAAGATGTTAAACACACCAATCAGAAGAAAGGCAGCTTCAACAATGATATTAACGGTGGAGCCGCGAAACAGAAACATGGAAATCAGGGAGAGAGTGACGAGCATTGCGCCCAGCATCACATTCATGACGGAGCGTTTTAGCCCCTTATCTTGAGGGTTTAAGGCACGGCGGGAGGATAAGCTGAACACAGCGGCACCGATTACAAAGATCACCAGCAGGACAAACAATAAGTATTTGATAAATAAAACCATGGACAGCCAGCTCCTTTATCATGTCGTGCAAAAGCCTTGAAGTAATTTCCACTTTTGTCTGTCCATTATTGTATCACACGATGGTTGTCAGTTGCGCTTAAAAGGACTGATTTCTACCCAGATTTGCAGAACGCCTTCCATGACAAGCATCGTCCGGATTTTGACAGAGTATTCTTTATCCCGCACAATGTATAGCTTTCCATCCAACAGCAGCCTAACCAGTTTACTGTCTGTGTCAATATCAAACATGCTGCGCCCACGCATCGGCTCCAGATCTGAGCCCATTTGGCTTATAATTAATTTTACAGTTACGGGGTCAAGGGGGTTATCTTCTTTGGACTTGCTCTCTTCCGAACGGATTTTGATTTCTCTGATTACGGTAGAGGTATTATTGTATTTTTTGAGCGTTTTAATATCTTCCTGATATTGCTCAATGTCTACGCGTAAGTCTTGATTTTGCAGCCACAACACATTATACCCAACATGGAAAATAGCGTTGTATATGACGGCCCCCACGACGATCCCAAGTACGAATATAGCGGAGATCTGGGTGAATCTACGAAAACGACTAAAAGGTGGAACTCTCACTGGCTTTACCCCCTGCCGCACACCCATTTTACTAGCTCACTGCCCATATGGGCTCCGAGAAAAGCGAAGGCAATATACATGATTTGCTTGATGGCAGGGGAGAGGTTGCCTCCAATCATGTTGCTTTCAATGACCCGTAAAGGGTCCATAGTACCCCCTACAGCGGCGGCAAGTGCCCATATTTTAATCCGGTCTGCTACATCTAGCATCGTTTGCGTCGGTGGTTGCAGGGATACTACGGCGCCGATTCCGCCGACCATAGCTCCGCCAAGTACGATGCCGAAGGCGATAAAGAAATCGAGGATAGCTTTGCTCATGAAAATGCTCATAAAGGCCCCTTCCCGGACGAGGCATCTATAAACGTTGCCTGTCCATGTGCTCTTAATCCATTCTATGGGCGGGTCCCCCTTTAATATGATAAAATAGTTTCATCTTATAGTGCGAGTTCAAAAAGTACGGTTTTCAGCACCGAGAAGATTGAAGGAAGGTAGAAAATGAGGAGCGGAGCGTAGTGGAAGCTTTTGTGAGCACCGGAAGTTTCGCCTGAATTCAATATTCGATGTCGAGTAAGCTTCTTGGGTTACTTCGTGATCAAAAGCGGACTTTTTGAACAACTATTTATGTTTGATTTTTGTAGTAGGAAGGAAGTGGGATGATGAGCCCTTTCGTGCATTTGCATGTGCACAGCGAATACAGTTTACTGGACGGGGCGGCGCGCATTACCGATCTCGTGCGCCGGGCCGGCGAATACGGCATGAAGTCGCTGGCGCTTACGGATCATGGAGTGATGTATGGGGCGATCCCCTTTTATAAAGCGTGTAAAAAGAATGGAATCAAGCCGATTATCGGCTGTGAAGCTTATTTAACCGCGGGCTCTCGCCGTGAGCGAGGCAGTCGTAAAGATCAACCGATTTATCACCTGATTCTGCTCGTCAAGAATGAAACCGGCTACAAGAACCTGATGAAGCTGATCTCTATCGGTCATCTGGAAGGTCATCACTATAAACCTCGTATTGATATGGAGGTTCTGGCCGCTCATTCGGAGGGGATCCTATGCCTCAGTGCCTGTCTTGGCGGCGAAGTGCCGCAGCATCTGTTGCATGGAAGAGATGACGAGGCGCGAAAAGCTGCGCTGCGTTATAAGGAGATTTTTGGCGAAGACTTTTACCTGGAGCTTCAAGATCACGGGATTTCCGAGCAAAAGCGAGTGAATCCGAAGCTGATCGCACTTGCCAAGGCCTGTGAGATCCCACTTGTAGCTACGAATGACGTCCATTATTTAGCCAAGGAAGATGCAGAGGTACAGGATGTTCTGATCTGTATTGGAACAGGTAAAACTGTGGATGATGAGGAACGGCTCAAGATCGGAACAGATCAGCTGTTTCTAAAAAGTAGTGATCAGATGGCGGCGTTGTTCCCGCATGTACCTGAAGCTATCAGTAACACGCTATTGATCGCAGAAAAATGTAATTTGGAGCTTACCTTCGGTCAACATATTCTACCTGCTTATTCACCAATTCCAGAAGGTAAGGACTCCGCTGCTTATTTGCGAGAGTTGTGCTTTAAAGGGCTTGAAGAACGCTATATAGACACACCGCTTTGGGCATCGTCTGAGCAAAGAGAGACGGCTGAGACGCGTCTTGCCTATGAGCTTGGCGTCATCGAGAATATGGGTTTTAGCGATTATTTTCTAATTGTGTGGGATTTTATCGCTTATTGTCATCGTCAGGGGATTGCTACTGGTCCGGGCCGGGGTTCCTCCGCTGGGAGTCTTACCGCTTATTCCCTAGAAATCACGGATGTAGATCCGCTTAAGTATAACTTGCTCTTTGAACGTTTCTTAAATCCAGAACGGATCACGATGCCGGATATTGATATCGATTTTAGTGATGAGCGTCGTGATGAGGTTATCGCTTATGTGGTGGAGAAATACGGCAAAGAACATGTGGCACAGATCATTACGTTCGGAACCATGGCTGCACGGGCTGCAGTTCGTGATGTGGGCAGGGTACTGAATTTACCTTATAACGAGGTAGATAAGGCTGCCAAGCTCATCCCAGGACAACTAGGCATCAGCCTTGCTAGAGCGCTGGAGACTACTCCAGACCTAAAAGCGATGTATGACAGTAATCCGAAGATCAAAGGCTTGCTGGATATGGCAATGAAAGTGGAAGGTATGCCTCGTCATGCTTCGACACATGCTGCCGGGGTTGTTATTTCCAAAGGTCCACTAACAGATGCTGTACCCCTTCAAGAGGGCAACGAAAGTACAGCGTTAACTCAGTACTCTATGGAGCATTTGGAAAGTGTTGGGCTGCTGAAGATGGATTTTCTGGGCTTGCGTACTTTGTCGATTATCGAACGCTGTATGAATTCGATTAAAGAAATGACTGGCAGTGTTCCAAATTTTAAAATGATACCAGATCATGATCCGCTCACGTATGAAATGCTGGGTGCTGGTGAGACGACTGGGGTCTTCCAGCTGGAGTCGGCGGGTGTAAGACGTGTGCTGAAGGATTTGAAACCTAATGGTTTTGAAGATATCGTATCGGTTCTAGCCTTGTATCGTCCGGGTCCGATGGAGTTTATCCCGAAATATATAGCAGGTAAGCACGGTCAGATCGAAGTAGAGTATCCGCATCCTGATTTGAAATCTATATTAGCGGATACCTATGGGATTATTGTGTATCAGGAACAGATTATGCAGATTGCTTCGCTTATGGCTGGATTCTCGCTTGGTGAAGCGGATCTGCTCCGCAGAGCGGTCTCTAAGAAGAAGCGCGAGACGCTGGATAAGGAACGCAGCCATTTTGTACAGGGGAGCTTGCAGCAAGGATATAACGAAACGGATGCGAATGCCGTTTATGATATGATCGTACGGTTTGCCGATTATGGCTTCCCTCGTGCGCATGCGGCGGCTTATGGCGTGCTGGCTTTTCAGACGGCATATCTTAAGGCGCATTATCCGGTACAGTTTATGGCATCTATGCTGACCGCCGTGATGGGGACCCACCGTAAGGTGGCGGAATATGTACTGGACTGCCGCCGCACGGGCATCGGCGTGTTACCACCGGATGTGAATGAGAGCGGCGTGCTGTTTACCCCTGTTCCAGGCGAAGAAACGGGAACAGGGCATATCCGCTTTGGGCTCGCAGCGATTAAGAACGTCGGCACGCTAGCAGTGGAGAATATTATGTCGGTCCGTAAGGAGCGACCGTTCGACAGCCTGCTCGATTTCTGTCGACGTGTGGATCTGCGGGTCTGCAACAAGCGGGTAGTGGAGTCTTTGCTGCAGGCAGGAGCCTTTGACTGTCTGCCAGGTCATAGGGCTCAGCTGCTGGCTATGCTGGACGAGACCGTCGACGCCGCGACGAAATGGCGCAAGGAGCGGGATGAACTGCAAATCCAGTTGTTCGACGATTTGGTGGAGACGCCGAACTGGGAGATTCGGTATCCGGATATCCCTAAGTTCACAGTAGGACAGCAGTTGGAAATGGAACGTGAACTGCTGGGGCTGTATCTATCAGGTCATCCGCTCGACGATAGCGCTGAGCTGCTTGAGGAGCCGGGTATACAGCGGCTGATGGATCTCGGTGAAGCCGCAGATGAGAGCCAGACGGTTACGGCCGGCATGGTCGTATCCGTTAAGGAAATTACGACGAAGCAAGGGAAATCAATGGCCTTCATCGAATGGGAAGACCAGATCGAACGCTGCGAGGTCGTGCTCTTCCCTGAGGTGTGGAAGCGAAGCCGCAGCTTGATTGCCAAGGGCGCGCTGCTGGCCTTGCGCGCCAAGGTGCAGCAGGAGGACGAAGGCTTCAAGCTGCTGGCCGAGGAAGTGGCGCTGCTATCCGCGGAGACTATCCGCGGTCTGCTGCAGCGCCGCAGTGCCGCCGCGTCCCGCCCGTATAGCGCGGGACGCTCGGCCTCAGCAGGAGCGCCGCAGCGCAGCGCAGCTCCTGCATCGCGGAGCGGGGCCGCCACTGGCCCCGCTGACAGACCTGCAGGCGGCGCAGCTGCGCCTGCAACACCTGCACCGGCCGCTGCGCCAGCGCCGGCCTCAGGCCAGCGCGTCTTTATCAAGATCACGCCGGCCGCCGAGAATGCTGCGCAGCTGTCGCGCCTGAAGGAGCTGCTGCAGAATCATCCAGGACCAGTAGCAACGATTCTGTTCTACGAACGGGATCAGAAGCTCCTGGCCCTTAGCGATAACTACCGGATCAAGCCTACCCAGGAGCTGTTCGCGGCTATCGAGTCTATGCTGGGGGCAGGTACCGTAAGAATAAAATAAGAACAATTCAACCCTTTTCCGCATACATTAGGAAACCACAGGGCGAATCCCTGGGCGGAAAGGGGAATCACATCATGTCCTATCAAATGGCAGTTGATCTGTTGGAACGTAGAGGCGTATCACTTTCTTCCATTGCTGAAATCGTATATATTTTACAATCGGTTTATTATCCCGGTTTATCCAAGGAAGAATGCCTTTCCAGTGTGAAATCTGTTCTGGGAAAAAGAGAAGTGCAGTACACGTTAATGACGGGGATCGCACTTGATGAACTAGCAGAGAAGAAACTGCTTCCGCAGCCGCTCCAGGCAGTTATGGAGGCGGATGAGTCACTTTATGGAGCGGACGAGACTCTAGCCCTTGGGATCACAGGGGTATATGGTATGATCGGACTTACAGGATTTGGGTACTTGGACAAAATAAAGCTTGGAATCATTGGTGAATTGAACGATGATAAGGGGAGTATTCACGTGTTCTTGGATGACTTAGTAGCGGGAATTGCTGCAGCTGCTTCTGCCAGAATCGCTCATCGGCAGGAAGGGGCGAAAGTATATCCTCTAGTCACGGACACGGAATAAATGACCCGATTCATTTCGATTGAACGAGTTCCTCAGTCTTGCTTCCTTTGCCCTACGCCTGTTGCGGGAAAAAAGAAAACTGTGTTATCATAATTCCATTATACGGGATACGGCTGGGAATTAAGATTGGGGAGGCCTTGCAAGGCATGTGGACGGTAATATATATCGCGCCGACCGCCAAAGTGGCGGATATGATTAAGAGTAAGCTAACTGAAGAAGGTTTTTTAGTAAAATGCCGTCCAATCAATATGTCCAAGCAGCAGTTTGAGATATTGGTTCCTTCGGGTGAACTGGAGGAAGTACAGGAAGTCCTTAATCTTATTCTGCATCCCTGAATTTCTATCAAGAGAAAAGTCATGACAGCGGCAAGCTGCATAACGCAAATAAACGGCTGAAGAGGTGCGGGTGTGTTCAAAGATTTATTTCAGAAGAAACGGAAGTACGCGACTATTCCTTCAGAACGTCTGGAGCGAAGCGGCGAGCCTGCAGAAGGCGAACGCCCCAAACGGGAAATTCCAGAAGGATTAATGAGTAAATGTAATAAATGCGGAACGATCCAGTATAGCAAGGAATTGGAAAAGAATCTAAAAGTATGTCCTACTTGTGGTCATCATTTGCGATTGAACGCTGTAGAGCGTATTGCTATGACATTAGACCCAGAGGGCTTTATTGAGTTTGACAGTGAAATGTATTCTATAGATCCGCTGAAATTCCCGGGTTATGCCTCTAAACTGGAGCAACAGCAACTTAAATCGGGACAAACTGATGCCGTGATTACAGGACAGGGATCTATTGGCGGACATCCAGTGATCGTAGCTGTGATGAATTTTGAATTTTTCTCGGGCAGTATGGGATCTGTAGTTGGTGAGAAGATTACCCGAGCGATTGAAGAAGCTACGGAGAGACAGCTTCCACTCCTTATTTTCTCAACTTCAGGCGGAGCGAGAATGCAGGAGAGTATTCTAAGTCTTATGCAAATGGCGAAGACCAGTGCAGCGATTGCTCGTTTCAATGAAGTGGGCGGTCTTTATATTTCTATAATTACAGATCCGACAACCGGCGGAGTATCGGCGAGTTTTGCTAGTCTTGGCGATATTATTATTGCAGAGCCTGGGGCGGTATTCGGTTTCGCAGGACGTATAGTCATTGAACAGACGATTCGCCAGAAGCTTCCGGATGATTTCCAGACGGCTGAATTTAATCTGCAGCATGGCTTGATTGATATGGTTGTACACCGTAAAGAAATGCGCGCCACACTGACCAAAATTTTGGAAATGCATGATGTGAAAGGGGGATTTTAGGTTGGCAGGAGAGTTGCCTTTTGAAATGCCTCTGGTTGAAATGCGCAAGAAAATTGCCGAGCTAAAGCAGTTTGGCGAAGAGAAGGGTATTGATTTTACGGATGAGGTAGCAAGGTTGGAAGAACGGTACCGTGTGCTTGAGGAGGAAGTATATTCTAATATCTCTCCTTCCCAAAAAATGCATCTAGCCAGACATCAAGGACGTCCGACGTCTCTTGATCTTATGAACCAGATCTTCACAGATTTTATTGAGCTGCATGGTGATCGAATGTTTGGGGATGATCTTGCTATTGTAGGCGGTATCGCCAAACTGAATGGCGTCCCGGTTACGGTTATTGGTCAACAGCGCGGTAAAGATACGAAAGAGAATATTTTACGTTTTTTCGGCAGCGCACACCCTGAGGGCTTCCGTAAAGCGCTGCGTCTGATGCAGCAAGCGGACAAGTTCAAACGTCCCATTATAACCTTCGTGGATACGAAAGGTGCATATCCAGGTAATACAGCTGAGGAAAGAGGCCAATCTGAAGCGATCGCTCGCAATTTGCGTGAAATGTCTCAGTTTGGAGTCCCTGTCATCTGTGTTGTTATCGGAGAAGGCGGGAGTGGCGGTGCACTAGCACTGGCAGTTGGTAATAGAGTGCTTATGCTGGAGCATGCCATCTATTCTGTAATATCCCCTAACGGTGCTGCTTCGATTCTATGGAAGGATGCTTCGAAGGCTGATCAAGCGGCGGAAGCCATGAAGATAACGGCATCTGATCTGCTTGGAATGGAAGTCATTGAAGAGATTGTTCCTGAGCCCAAAGGCGGCGCTCACCGTGATTACGAAGCTACGGCAGCTGCAATTAAGGATGCGTTATGGCGTCATCTGCAGGAGCTGATGCCTCTGAATAGTGCGGAATTGAAAGAAGATCGTTATCGTAAATTCCGTAAAATTGGTGAGTATGCTGAAGCCCAGCAGGAGCAAGTTTTCCTTGAAGAAGATGTGAAATCTGAAGTGTAATAATGGGGTTTCCATTTGCACTTTAAGACATATCACCATGCTAAGTGGATCATATTGAAATTAGTGTAAATTATACATTTTATTGGAATTAAAATAATCTCGATGCAATGCCGGGATTATTTTAATTTTTTTTGTGCGTTCAGATAATTCGACCTCAAATTACATCTAAAAGAGCCTACAACATTGATTTTGTGTCTAAGTTGCAGTAATATTCATAAGGGCGTAGTTAAAGGCACATGTGACAAAGTTCCTATTTAATTAGTTAGCCTTGTAGTAGATTTTGTAGTTGGAAAAAGTGAGACAGAGAGAACGAAAAAACGGAGGAAAACCTAATGCGGAAAAGTAAAATTGTATGTACGATCGGACCTGCGAGTGAATCGTTGGAGAATATCAAAAAATTGATTTTGGCTGGTATGAATGTGGCCCGTTTGAATTTCTCCCACGGCGATTTTGAAGAGCATGGTGCTCGGATTAAAACGATCCGTCAAGCATCTAAGGAACTGAACAAAACTGTTGCTATCCTGCTCGATACAAAAGGACCGGAGATTCGCACAGGCAAGTTGGAAGTAGAACCGATTGAACTAGTTCAGGACGAGTACCTGACACTAACTACGGAAGAAATCCTTGGCACACAAGAACGTATTTCCATCACGTACAGCGAGCTTCCTAATGATGTTCAAGTAGGATCCACCATCCTTATTGATGACGGTCTGATTGGTTTGACAGTTGTCGACATTCAAGGAACTGAAATCAAGACCCGTATTGTAAACGGTGGTACGATCAAGAGCAAGAAGGGCGTTAACGTACCAGGAGTAAACATCTCCTTGCCGGGTATTACGGAAAAAGACACCAACGATATTCTTTTTGGTATCGAACAGGACATCGATTTTATCGCCGCTTCCTTCGTTCGCAAAGCTAGCGACGTTCAGGAAATTCGTGAGCTGCTTGCGAAAAACAACGCTTCTCACATTCAAATCATTTCCAAAATCGAAAACCAACAAGGTGTTGATAACCTTGATGAAATTTTAGAAGCTTCCGACGGCCTGATGGTTGCTCGTGGTGACCTTGGTGTTGAAATTCCAGCTGAAGATGTACCTTTGGCTCAAAAATTGATGATTCAAAAATGTAATGTTGCTGGCAAACCAGTAATCACAGCTACACAAATGCTGGATTCTATGCAACGTAACCCACGTCCTACTCGCGCTGAAGCAAGTGACGTAGCAAACGCTATTTTCGACGGAACAGATGCAATCATGCTTTCCGGAGAAACTGCTGCTGGTAAATATCCAGTAGAATCCGTTCTTACAATGTCCCGTATTGCTGAGAAAGCGGAGTCCGCTCTGGACCACCGTGAAATTTTCTCAAAACAACAAACTGCACAAGAAACTACAGTTACAGAAGCTATCAGCCAATCCGTTGCAATTTCTGCTTTGGATCTGAACGCTAAGGCTATTCTTTCTTCGACTGTTACAGGTCATACTGCACGCGTTGTTTCCAAATACCGTCCTAAAGCACCAATCATTGCTGTTACGACACAAGAAAGAACTATGCGTCAATTGTCCCTCGTTTGGGGCGTAACGCCAGTATTCGGTAAAGTAGCTACTTCCACAGATGAATTGCTTGAAACAGCAATCCAAGGTGGTAAGGATTCCGGTCTGGTTCAAGCTGGCGACCTAGTTGTGATTACTGCAGGAATTCCACTTGGACGTTCCGGTTCCACTAACTTGGTAAAAGTAAGCACAATCGAGTAGTACTCGACTGGCTTTGCCTGCTTCGTAGTTTTTACTTAGCCAAGCAAAAACGCGGTTGGCGTCCCTAAAGGACGGTAAGCGTTTATGCGAGAAATATAAGGATAATGTATAGTGTGAAACTTATATTTTAAATAAAAGAGCTGTCTCAGATGTAGTGAAAATCTACAAATGAGGCAGCTCTTTTTTTCTAAACCCATTTATGCTGTTAGTATATTCGTTTGACGCTAAAAGAGTCTCCTCGATGACTTGGACTGGAAGGAACAGCAACGGTGATGTTATTCTGGACCATGATCCCTCCGTTGGAAAGAGTTAACCTAGGTCGTTTTCCATTGATCCGGCAGCAGTTAAAATAGGTGGTGCATATGCGAGCCAGCTTTGCGATGGAACCATCGACCTCAGGAGCCTCCATAATCCATTCGCCAGACGTCTGTGGACCAGAATATCGCTGAAGCGTTCGGAAGGTCCAGTTTCGGCTTAAATTTCGGAGTGTGATAGACCACTTTGTGTGGCTTATTTTTGTGATAGTACCCTTCATATGATCTCCCGGGTATACTGAAAGAGGGATTACGGTCTCAGCGTCAGGTAATATTTCCCACCAGGCGTAATAACGGGCAATCCCATTTACGAATTCATGACCTGTTCCCGTCTGGATAAGGCTGCTGTTCTTGAATCCGTCGATGCCAATCCATGCGGAGGAATAGGTGGATTTGTGGGTTGGCTTTACGTATGGGACGATCCATTCACCGGAAATGCGATTGAAGGCGCCTTTTCTGCCAGTAACAGTGTAGCCGCTCCAGTTCTTAGATGACCAGCCAAAGGCAGAGCTCTGTCTATTGCTCGCATTAGACTTGTCTGTTAGACAGGGATGATTTACCATGAGAGAATTATGTTTTATGCTCAACTTGTCCACCGCCTTTATAGTACTGCTATATTAAATGCGATGATTACATATGAAGTAAGGGTGTTCTGTTAAAATATAAAAATATAAAGTTGGAGGATTCATAGTACAAATGGAAAAACTATCGAAGCTGCGCGGCTTTTATCTATTTTTAGGATTGGCCGGCGGTTCGTTTGGCTCTTATCTTTCGCTGCTGCTGGTCCATAATGGACTTAATAGTGGACAGATAGGTATACTAATGGCAACAGGCACACTAGTTGCAATCACCATTCAGCCGATGTGGGGGATTATCTCTGATCGGTATAATCAGACACGTTTAGTACTAATCCTAAGTGTGGCGGTTCCAGCCTTACTAGCCGTCTTTTATCGTTCGGAATATTTCATTGTACTTCTTCTGGTGTATACGTGCTCAACGATCTTCTCCTCTACACAGGCTCCTATAGCCGATTCTTACGCGATCTCGGCGGCGAATAGAGCTGGAGCCACTTACGGTAGCATCCGGCTTATGATGAGTATTGGAGCGGCTCTGGGAGCTTATGCAGGAGGGATGTACGTATCTACCTTCTCTGTATCGACGATATGGCTGCCTTTTCTCTTTTTTAATCTGATTGCAGTCCTTATTGCGTTTACATTGCCAAAGCAGGCGGAAGAGAATCATATGATGAGGCAATCGTTTACTCAGGGGGTAAGACAACTGCTGGGGAATCGGGTCTTTCTTGCGTTTTTGGGTGGCAGCTTTCTTGTGAACCAGACGATGGCTGCTTTTGGTACATATTTTGTAATCGCTTTTCAATCGGTTGGAGGGTCTACGCGCTATGCAGGGATTGCGCTCTTTCTCGCATCGGTGACGAATGTTCCTTCCATGCTGTTTGCTTCTAAAGTAATCAAGAGGTTAGGGCGTGAGCGTACCTTGCTCCTTGGGGCCCTTATTTATGTCCTGCGGTGGGGCATTCAGGTTGCTTTCCCCTATCCATCGGTAATGATCGGAGTGCAGGTGCTGCACGGTCTTTCATTTGGGTTCTTTTATATTGCTGCAGTCGAATATGTATCTCAAATCACTTCTAACGAGATGCAGGCTACTGGCCAAAGTGTATTTAATATGGTGTTCGCAGGTTTTTCTGGCATTGTCGGTAATTTACTGAATGGATTCTTGCTCAATCAAGGCGGGGTAGAAGTAATGAATCTGTCTTGCATGTTGAGCTCTATCGCAGGAGCAATGCTGCTGTTCTACGTTGCCAGAAGCTCTCGGCGCAAATTATCAACGACAACGTTATCTTCAGACAGGGCTCAGGCTTAAACGCTCCCCTGCTGCTATGCCGGAAGGAGTATTTTTAGATGAAATTAGAGCGAGCTGGCTTACCCAGCCGATGGTATAAGTCGACCCTGCGTGTTCGATATCAGGAAAGTGATCAGATGGGCGTCGTTTATCATGCGAATTATTTGAACTGGTTTGAGTCTGGTCGCACGGAGATGTTTCGCCAGGTTGGTTTTACTTATCGCGAACTTGAGAAACAAGGCGTCTTACTTCCTGTTACCTCCGCAGATTTGCAATTTAAAAGTCCGGCGCGATATGATGATCTTATCTCCGTGTATGCGCGAATGACTACCTTCTCAGCGTTAAGAGTCGTATTTGAATATCAAGTGCGTAGGCTTTCGGAAGAAGAAGGCAGAAATTCAGAAGATTTAGTGGCTACTCTAGGGGAGTTGCGCTCGATGGATCCACCTGGAGAACTGCTGGTTACCGGCACGACAAGTCATGTTTGGGTGAACCAGGAATGGAGGCCAGCTAGACTGGATCGAGCCCTTCCAGAGCTCTTTCACGCAATACAAGAGGCGCTGCGGGAAGAAGGGAGTTCAGTATGATTAGAAGCAAATGGTTATGGGCTGGACTATTTATTATTCCTGCTGTGGAATTATTCGGTTTTATCTATGTGGCAGATCAACTTGGAGCATTTAAAACGCTGCTGCTTATGCTGACCACTTCGGTAATCGGTCTACTAATGATGCGATTTGAAGGTAAGAAAGTGCTGCAGGACAGCAGAACACATATGCAGGAGGGCCGCGTTCCTGGTCGGACGATGCTGGATGGTTTATGTATTTTTTTCGGAGGATTGCTACTGATATTGCCGGGTTTTGTAACTGATATTGTCGGGTTCACGCTAGTATTTCCATTGACTCGGCCTTTGTACCGTATATTTTTGCTGAAGTGGATTGAGAAGAAGATGAAGAATGGCACCTTCACCTTTTACCGTCGTTAGTATCCTGTTCACAACAATAACAGAGCGGACCCTGTCATTGCTGAAGGGCCCGCTCTTTTTACTATTTTACGAATCGATGATTATCGGTTCCTATCTTAATCTGCCGCTAACAATGTAGCTGTGTAAAGCTCGGAATACGCCCGCTCGGTTAAAGGCAACAAGGACTACTAGGACAACGGGACCGATGATTAGCCCTAGCATACCGAACAACTGCAGACCTGCGAACATGCCAATCAACATGGCAAGGGGATCAAGTCCAATGCTGCTGGCGAGCACCTTCGGCTCAAGTACCTGCCGGGTAATGAGAATAACGGCATAGAGAATGGATAGTCCAATCCCCAGTGCCAGATTGTCCGTCATATAAGAGTAAAGCGCCCAAGGCAGCATCACAATTCCCACACCGAGATAAGGCAGCAGATCCACAAAGCCAATCATTAAGCCGATAGCAAATGCAGACTTCACACCCAGCAGCAACAGCCCGATCACAACAATGATCGCTGTGATGGAGATCAGGATAACTTGAGCGCGAAGATAACCGGAGAGCGCTCTGCGTAAATCCCTCCAGATATCTGACACAGGCTTTAGGAATGCTGTGGGTAGCCAGCCTGTAAGTTTATCATTATGCCGCTCCCAACTCGTACTAATGAAAAAGGCAGCAAGGACAACCACAATAAGAATTGTACCCATACTAGGAAGTGCGGAGATCAGTTTCAATATTACATTAAAAAATCCTGTGACCACTTGCGTGACTGCGTAACCTACAGTTTCCGTTGTTCTGCTGATATTGCTGTCAATCGTAGCATGATAGTCAGGATTGTCTCGGTAGAATTGATTAATCTGGTTGATGATGTTCTGTATGCTTGCATTCTGGCTTAAGGACATCAGGAGATCTTTCCATTGGTCGGTGTGGAGATTTAAGGTCTGCAGCAGGACGATTAATTCTTTCACGAGTCTTGTAATCATCGCGGTCAGGACTAGTGTAATTCCGCCTATATAAAATAGCAGAGCGAGCGACACCGCCAGCCAGCTTGGTAATTTAAAGCCTTTAAGAATAAGCACCAATGGATGCATGATATATGCGAGCAGCCAAGCGAGCAATAGGGGGTATAACAGCGGAAGTAATAGATAGATTGCCAGCAGGAGGATGGAAGTAGCCAGAACAACCCACAGGCCTCGCAGCAGTCTTTTTAATACCAAACGATCCATACCGAGACCACACCTTCTTCATTCCTGCATGTACAGGGGAATAAGAGCTCGTCTTCATATATATTCATAGAACCCATTTAAAGACTAGAGTGCGGGATAAATATTAGAATGGGACCAATCTATAAACTGAAATGGCAAAAGTGAATCAGGGGTTTAGAAGTTTTTTTCTATCTCTCTGATAAAATCATTTGATGCGCTGCAAAGCTTTCACATTGTTCACATAACCGACAAAATCCAGTATGATGAATAAAGATACGAAGCGTGTTGGTCATACAGCATTCCTGACGGAGAAGTCCTTAAACGTACTTATTAGATTTTTTAATGCTTTAAATTGGAAATGTTTTCATGGAACTAAGATTGTTTTTATACCTTGTTGGCAAAGGAGAGATATGCTATGACAGCTACCAAAGGCTTGGAAGGTATCGTTGCAACAACTTCATCCATCAGCTCTATTGTGGATGGTGTACTCACTTACCGCGGTTATGATATTGATGAACTTGCAGAACATGCTACCTTCGAAGAAACTGCTTATTTGTTGTGGTTCGGCAGTCTGCCGACGGTGCCAGAGCTGGAAGCGCTCAAGCGGGATCTTAGTGCTTTTGCACAGATTCCTGAGCAGGTAATCGAGCAAATGAAGCTCTATCCAAAAGACGCCAACACCATGGCAGCGTTGCGGTCGGCTGTATCAAGCCTTGCTCTCTATGATGAAGCGGCTGACGATATGAGCAGAGAAGCGAACGAGATTAAGGCCGTAAAACTGCAGGCACAACTCCCAACAATTGTTGCGGCACTGTCGCGTATTCGCAAAGGGCTTGAACCAGTGGCTCCAAAAGAAGGCGTTTCTATTGCTGAGAACTTCCTGTATATGCTGTGGGGAAAAGAGCCGGACAGCGTATCTGTCAAAGCGCTTGATACCGCACTTGTTCTTCATGCAGACCATGAGCTGAATGCTTCGACTTTTGCTGGCCGGGTTACGGTTGCTACATTATCCGATATCTATTCTGGGGTTACCTCCGCGATTGGTGCGCTCAAAGGACCGCTTCACGGTGGGGCGAATGAAGCTGTTATGAAGATGTTAGAGGAGATCGGAAGTTTGGAAGCGGTTGAACCGTTTATCCGTAAGAAACTGGATAACCGTGAGAAAATCATGGGCTTCGGTCATCGGGTATATAAGAATGGGGATCCACGTGCAAAGCATCTGATGAAGATGTCACTGGAGCTTGGCACGATGAAAAATGACACTACCCTGTACGACATGTCCGTAAATATTGAACAATTGATAACGGGGCAAAAGGGATTAAGACCGAATGTTGATTTCTATTCGGCTTCTGTTTATACACAGCTAGGGATAGAGCGTGAGCTGTTCACTCCTATTTTTGCAATTAGCCGGACTTCAGGTTGGACTGCGCATATTCTGGAGCAATATACAGATAACCGCATTATTCGTCCACGTGCAGAATACACGGGGATGGTTGAACAGAAATACGTTCCAGTAGACGAAAGATAGAAGAGCAGCCTTGCAGGCTGCTCCTAAAGTTTAGTAGAATGAACCCTAGCATTAGTGTTTTAAATTTTTGCTTTTAATTTTGATGAGAGTTTTGTTCGATGCTTGTCAATGCTATTTAAATCCCACAAAACTTTAGGAGGAATACACTCAAATGTTGAAACTAGAAAAATTCGATCTACCTACAGAAGGCGAACAAATCACGATTAAAGAAGGAAAACTACAAGTTCCCAATAATCCAATCATTCCTTTTATCGAGGGTGACGGCACAGGCCGTGATATTTGGAAAGCTTCCAAGCGCGTACTTGATGCAGCAGTATCTAAAGCTTATGGTGGCACTAAGCAAATTGCTTGGTACGAAGTATTTGCTGGCGAAAAAGCCTTCAATACATATGGTGAATGGCTGCCAAATGATACGCTCGAAGCTATCCGCGAATATTTTGTGGCGATCAAGGGACCACTCACTACTCCAATCGGAGGCGGTATTCGTTCGTTGAATGTAGCCTTGCGTCAAGAATTGGATTTGTACGTTTGTCTGCGTCCAGTTCGTTATTTCCAAGGTGTTCCTTCCCCTGTTAAACGTCCTGAGCTGGTGGATATGGTTATTTTCCGTGAGAATACGGAAGATATTTATGCAGGGATTGAATATCAAGAAGGCTCTGATGAAGTGAAGAAAGTAATCGAATTCCTGCAAAAAGAGATGGGTGTTAACAAAATCCGTTTCCCTGAAACTTCTGGTATTGGTATCAAACCGGTATCCTCCGAAGGTTCGAAACGCTTGGTACGCGCTGCAATTGAATATGCGATCAAGCACGGACGTAAGAGCGTAACACTAGTTCACAAAGGAAACATCATGAAGTTCACTGAAGGTGCCTTCAAAAACTGGGGTTATGAAGTAGCTGAGCAAGAGTTCGGAGATAAGGTCTTCACTTGGAGTCAATATGATGTGATTAAGGAACGTGATGGTGAGGCTGCTGCTAATGCTGCTCAGAAGGATGCTGAAGCTGCTGGCAAAATCATTATCAAGGATGCTATTGCGGATATCGCACTTCAACAAGTTCTGACTCGTCCAACTGATTTCGATGTTATTGCTACGTTGAACCTGAACGGGGATTACCTGTCCGACGCACTGGCTGCACAAATCGGCGGCATCGGCATCGCTCCTGGAGCGAACATTAACTACATTACTGGCCACGCCATCTTTGAAGCTACCCATGGTACAGCTCCTAAATATGCAGATAAAGACGTTGTGAATCCTGGTTCTGTCATTCTGTCTGGCGTAATGCTCTTGGAGCACTTGGGCTGGCAGGAAGCAGCGGACCTGATTTATAAAGGTATGGAAACTGCTATTAACAATAAGACCGTGACTTATGACTTTGCTCGTCTGATGGAAGGTGCAACTGAGCTGAAATGCTCCGCATTTGCAGACGAAATTATTAACCACCTATAGGTTAGATTTTCCAGATAACATTAGCCTTACCTTTATCATTTCTAGGAGGCGAATCTGTGGCAATCAAGCGTTATAAAATTACAGTGGTAGGCGCCGGTTTTACCGGCGCTACTACAGCTCTTATGTTAGCCCAAAAGGAACTTGGTGACGTTGTGCTGCTCGATATTCCACAAATGGAGAACCCGACCAAGGGGAAGGCGCTTGACATGCAAGAAGCAGGTCCTGTGCAGAGATTCGACAGTCATATTATAGGGACCTCAAGTTATGAAGATGCTGTAGATTCTGATATTGTAATTATCACTGCAGGGATTGCCCGTAAACCTGGGATGAGCCGCGACGATCTTGTGAATATCAATGCAGGGATTGTGAAGTCGGTATGCGAGAACGTAAGACATGTAGCGCCTGAATCTATCGTAATTATTTTGAGTAATCCGGTAGATGCGATGACTTATGCAGCTTTTGAAGCGCTAGGCTTTCCTAAGAATCGCGTAATCGGACAATCCGGCGTGCTGGATACAGCCCGTTACTGCACATTCATTGCACAAGAGCTGAACGTATCCGTTGAAGATGTACGTGGTTTCGTAATAGGCGGACACGGCAATGATATGGTACCGCTCGTACGTTATTCTAGTGTTGGTGGCATTCCAATCGATACATTGATTCCTGTGGATCGTATCGAGGAGATTGTGAAGCGTACACGTGTGGGTGGCGGGGAAATCGTTGATCTTTTAGGAAATGGTAGTGCATATTATGCTCCTGCAGCCTCTTTAGTTCAGATGACGGAAGCGATCTTGAAGGATAAGAAACGGATCATTCCGGTTATTGCCTTGCTTGAAGGCGAATATGGTTATGATAATCTGTTTCTGGGCGTTCCAGCTCTTCTTGGTGCGAATGGGATTGAGAAAATCTTTGAACTGGAGCTTACGGCGGAGGAGAAAGCGGCTTTGGATAAGTCCGCTGAGTCCGTACGTGGCGTAACAGCTATATTATCTAAGTAGATGGTGTCAAATGTAACGGGAGGGTCCGGAGGCCGTGAAGTGGCTTAAGGACTCTCTCTTTTATTATCAACAACTTCAAAGAATGGACACCAATGTTGCTTTTCTTATTTCATTATTATGGGTATAATTGAATGTAACTATTATCACAGTTAAATTGGAGGAGATATGATATGGATTGGAACGTTTTGTTTTTCTTACATATGATCGGGACGCTGGCACTAGGATTTTACCTTGTACTGCCTTTCATTATCGGTCGTGCTGAAAAATTGTCGCCTGCAGCTAAAGAAGGTACGCTAAGTGCAGTTACTGGATTTAACCGCTTTGCACAGTACGGTTTGGTTATCCAACTACTTACAGGTGGTTACATGATGACAAAGGGTGAATATTCTGTAGCATGGATGATCATTATCGTTGTATTGTTGCTAGCAATGTTTGCGCTTGGTGGTATTATGAGCAAGCCTCTGCGTCTTGCTGCTGCTGGAATTCGTGAGAACCGTGATGTTAAAGCAGAAACAGGCAAATTGCGTACGCTTAGTGCGCTGCTGTCCGTGTCATTGCTGCTTATGGTATTCTTCATGGTATTTAACGACATTATTTAATCTGTACCACTATGAGCCCGCTTCCCTAATGGAGGCGGGTTTTTTGTGTTCAAAAAAACTTCGGATTGTTTGATTCTACCTGCATTGTGGTAAGTAACTTTTCATACAGCAATTTTAAAAAATGATAAAGCCGGTGTATAAACGTATACGCTTGAGCCATCCTAAGACGATCAGTTAACTATCAATTACTTAACGAGAGGAGCAAGGATTATGTCAAACGACAAGCAAGCTACGAAAACCTTACCCCCGCAAGAACAGCATCATCAGCCAGGAATTGAAAGTGAAATGAAGCCGTTGCCCAAATATGAGCCAGCTAATTATAAGGCAGCAGGTAAATTGCAAGATAAGGCGGCGCTTATTACCGGAGGAGACAGCGGTATCGGGCGGGCAGTTGCTGTTCTTTATGCAAAAGAAGGTGCTGATGTAGTCATTTCATATTTGAATGAGCACTCTGATGCAGAGGAGACTAAACGTCAGGTAGAACAGGAAGGTCGAAAATGTATTCTTATTCCTGGTGACATTGGTGAGGAATCTTTCTGTAAAGATCTTATTAAACAGACGGTAGAGGGCCTCGGGAAACTGGATATTCTCATCAATAACGCGGCGGAGCAACATCCACAAGCTAAGATCGAGGATATTAAGTCTGAGCAGCTAGAGCGTACATTTCGTACGAATATTTTTGCGATGTTTTATTTGACCAAAGCAGCTATGCCTCATCTAAAAGCAGGATCTGCTATCATTAATACGACATCGATTACCGCTTATCGTGGTAGTCCACAATTGCTGGACTATTCGTCAACGAAAGGAGCCATTCTGAGCTTCACGCGTTCCTTATCTACGAATTTGGCGGAGCAAGGAATTCGGGTAAACGGTGTTGCTCCGGGTCCAATCTGGACACCGCTTATTCCATCTACTATTGATGCGAAGCAGGTTAGTGAGTTCGGTGGGACGCAGCCCATGAAGCGACCGGGACAGCCGGAGGAAGTGGCTCCAGCTTTTGTGTATCTAGCCTCTGACGATTCGAGCTATGTGACCGGTCAGATTATTCATGTAAATGGTGGCGAGGTCGTAAACGGGTAGAAACCTAGATCTTTATATAAAAAGCTCTAATTCAGGATTAGCGAATTAGAGCTTTTTGTATTGATCTTGGGATTTAGTTTCCGGCAGAGAGTTCATCGAGCGACATTTCAAAGCTCGGAGCCATATGAGTGAGGAAATAATCTACTTCCTGTAAGCCGAGTCCGCGTAGCTTCGCAGCTGTTTGCTCTTTCGCCGCTGCGAATTCACGGTTGCCCGCAGCAACCTCCCACACACATTTTAAGTAGGCATCCAGTCGATCAGCTGCCTTAACGTAGCTATGAAGCAGGACGTCTTCCGACTCGGGAGAGCTGTCTTCCGGCTGCATGAGCTGCGTGTAAATGCCCTGAAGCTCGGGAGGAATCATACCGGTCAAGCGTTCCGCAGCAATTCTTTCCATTTCGCGGAAGCTGGTAAGTAGGCGAGGGTTATTATATTTCACTGGTGTGGCAATGTCACCTGTGAACACTTCGCTGGCATCATGAAACAGAGCCATAGTTGCTGCTCTTTCGGCGTTTAATGTACGTCCATAATGAACATTACCAATGGAACATAGCATATGTGTGAGTAGGGCAACATGAAAAGAATGCTCAGCAACGTTCTCGGGTGCGGTGCTGCGCATAAGGCTCCAGCGCTGAATATATTGAAGCCGATATAAATAGGCGGAAAAATGGTAGTTCAATTTTAAAGTAACCCCTTTCATGCGGTGCTAGGTATGATATTATTATACTAATTGTATCAGACTTTAGATAATCTGGATCTGCTGAGAGGAGCTTGAATGAATATGCAGCATTTTGAAGACAGCATTTATAATCTAATTGTAGAGACGTCCACGAACTTGCCGGGTGATGTACGCCGGGCAGTTGCCAAGGGGCGCGCGCTAGAGGACAGAGCTACCCGGTCAGGTCTTGCTTTAACTACGATTGCCCAAAATATCGGAATGGCTGAGCAGCAAGTGTCACCGATCTGTCAGGATACGGGAATGCCTACATTTATTATTCACACGCCTGTGGGAATCAATCAGATTGAGATGAAAAAAGATATTCATAACGCCATCGTACGGGCGACCAAGAATGGTAAGCTTCGTCCCAATTCTGTAGATTCATTGACAGGTGAGAACAGCGGAGATAATTTGGGAGCAGGTACACCAGTCATTCATTTTGAACAATGGGAAGAGGATAAAATAGACGTTAGACTTATTCTGAAGGGTGGAGGCTGTGAGAATAAAAATATTCAATACAGCCTTCCAGCGGAATTAGAAGGATTGGGCAAAGCAGGTCGTGATCTGGACGGAATCCGAAAATGCATTCTACATGCCGTTTATCAGGCACAAGGGCAAGGCTGTAGCGCTGGTTTTATTGGCGTTGGGATCGGCGGAGACCGCACGACTGGCTACGAGCTGGCTAAAAAGCAGCTATTCCGCAAAGTGGAGGATGTTAATCCAATAGAGGATCTCAGCAAGCTGGAAGACTACATCATGGAGAATGCTAATAAGCTGGGCATAGGAACGATGGGCTTTGGCGGGGAAGTATCGCTGCTTGGTTGTAAGATCGGCGTTATGAATCGTCTGCCAGCCAGCTTTTTCGTATCTGTTGCCTATAACTGTTGGGCGTTCCGCCGCCAAGGCGTGCTGGTTGATCCGTTAACGGGCAATATAGAGGACTGGTTGTACGAGAGTGGTACAGGGATTTCGGTGGATGATGGAAGGGACCAGGCATCGGAACCAGAAGTTGCAAGTGCAGGTGAAAACAACAATGCAGCTACTGGATCTCGCGAAGTACGCCTAACCACGCCGATTAGTGAAGAGGATATCCGGAGTCTGCGAGTTGGAGATGTAGTTATTTTATCCGGTGAAATGCATACGGGTCGTGACGCACTGCATAAATATCTAATGGATCATGATGCTCCGGTGGATTTGGACGGTGCTGTAATCTATCACTGTGGTCCTGTAATGATGAAGGATGAGGAAGGCTGGCATGTGAAAGCAGCAGGTCCGACTACGAGTATCCGTGAAGAGCCTTATCAAGGCGATATTATTAAAAAGTTTGGAATTCGTGCCGTCATCGGAAAAGGTGGAATGGGTCCGAAAACGTTAAAAGCCCTTCAGGAACACGGGGGTGTATATCTCAATGCGATTGGTGGAGCTGCGCAGTATTATGCGGAATGCATCAAAAAAGTAAATGCTGTTGATTTCATGGAATTTGGCATTCCTGAGGCAATGTGGCATTTGGATGTGGATGGTTTCGCTGCTATTGTTACAATGGATGCCCATGGCAACAGTCTACACGCAGATGTAGAGAAAGATTCCGCAGCAAAACTAACCCAATTCAAAGAGCCCGTGTTTAAATAAGTTGGTTTACAGTCCGGTGAATAAGTCATCAAGTGGGGACTTCCTCTGCTATGGCTTTTTCTCCGGTTTTATCAAAATATAAGAATTTATATGTCCCCTGCTCTAAATTATCCTTATATTTCTCGCATAATCACTTAGTGTCTATATTGGGATGCTGAAGGCGTTTATGTTTGTCTAAAGGAGGTCGACGAATGGTACCACATTATATTAGAAATGGTCTTCTTAACGTTACCCCGTATTTCATCGTCAATGGTGCAGATCAATTGATTGATTTTGTTGTGAACTGCTTTGATGCTAGAATTAATGATATGCTGCGGAATGATGAAGGAAAGATTAGACATGCAGAACTTAGAATAGGGGATTCGATCATCGAGGTTTCCGAAGCTAATGAGAAATATTCACCGGTACAGCTCGCTATTCATCTATACGTAAGAAATGTGGATGAGACCTTTCGTAAGTGCTTGGATGCCGGGGCATCCATCATTGAAGAACCACTGGATAAGCCTTATGGGGAAAGAGGAGCGGGCGTTAGAGATACTCAGGGCAATCAATGGTTTCTTGCAACCTGCATAGAATAAAATCATGATATTTTACAAAAGTAATACAAAGTAACAGTCCAGAGATAATCAACCTGGGCTGTTATTTTTATATAATCTATTATAGTAGGGATTTATGTCCCGAAAAGAGTAGCACTGGTTTTTTGATGAAAATGAAGTTAGGATAAAAGATACAATGAAAAAGGGAGAGGCACACTTCAGATGAAACCGTTTCGCGCTCGTCTTACGTTTATACTTATGGCCTTAATCGGTATTTCCATGATTGGCACTGGATTTACGATGGCTCATCTATTTAAGAGCTCCCATATAGCTGCTCTCGAAGAGAACATGTCCCGGGAAATAAATCTACTCGCAGGTACATTAGAATTTGTAGATATGGATGCCTCCAATGCCATTCCGTACTATACGGAGCAGGCAGAGCATATCGCTAAGCTTCTGGATTCCCGGATTACTTTTATCAGTAAGTCAGGTAAAGTTTTAGGGGATTCAGAGAAAAATCCTCTAGAGATGGACAATCACTCCGATCGTGAAGAGGAGATTGTTGCGGCTAAAGAAGGGACCGGACGAGCCATTCGGTACAGCGAAACTTTGGATCGCGAGATGCTATATGTAGCTGAGCGAGTGACCTCAGATCAGGGTTTTGACGGTTACATTCGGGTCTCGATGGGACTGGATGCAGTAACGGAAGGGCTTAATCGTGCTTGGATGATAATGGCTGGGGGGCTTGTTATTTTGTTCCTGTCAGCAACTATTGTCAGCTACAAAGTGGCATCGAGCATGACTTCACCGCTTGAACAAATTACGAGAGTCGCACGGCGTATTACTGATCTTGATTATGATGCAAGAGTCCATTTGAAGCGCAAAGATGAGGTTGGGCAGCTGGCAACAGCGATTAATGCCATGGCTGACAGTCTTCAGGCTCAGCTCAAGACCATTCGTGATAATGAGGATTTGCTGCAAAGCGTACTGGACAATATGACTGGCGGCATTATAATGATCAATGCGGAAGAAGAAATTGCCCTGCTGAACCGAGCTTCGGAGCACATGCTGGATGTTCGCAACAGTGAAATGGCGGGTCATTCGTACAAAGAGCTAAAGCGTCATTATGAGCTGACTCGTCTGCTTGAAGAAGGGGTATCGAATAAAGAACCGCTCCATGAAGAACGAAGTATTTATAATCCGAGAGAGCGGATTGTACGCATGGACGCAGTACCTATGATCCAGGATGGGACGTATAGAGGCATGCTCTTCCTGCTGCAGGAAGTAACAGAGATTCGTCGCCTGGAGCGGATGCGAAGTGAATTTGTCGCTAACGTATCCCATGAATTGAAGACACCGGTTGCCGCTGTTAAAGGATTTGCCGAGACCTTGCTGGGTGGTGGGGTTAAGGATGAGAAGACAGCCCGTTCCTTCTTGCAAATTATTTATGATGAGAACGAACGCTTAAATCGATTGATTGGTGACATTCTGGAATTATCTAAAATCGAATCTAAACGTGTGCAGCTTGATTGTTCACCTGTTCATATCATTGAATTCTTTGATTCCGTGCTGGGAACTATTAGCAAAGTGGCTGAGAAGAAAAATATTAGTCTTAACGTAGAGGTTCCTGAGGAGCTATTCATTGAGGCCGACGAGGATAAATTGCGTCAAATCTTTATGAATTTGCTCTCCAATGCGATTAATTACACGCATGAGGGGGGTAGCGTAAAAGTCTATGTTAAGAATATACTGAAGCCAGATGGTTCTGAAAATGTCCAATTTACCGTTACCGATACAGGGATGGGAATTCCCAAAAAGGATCTGCCGCGTATATTTGAACGTTTTTATCGGGTGGATAAGGCAAGATCCAGAAGCTCCGGTGGAACTGGGCTGGGACTGTCTATTGTAAAGCACTTGGTAGATCTGCATCATGGTGTGATTTCCGTTAAAAGTGATCTGGGGATCGGAAGCTCATTTATTATTGAGTTGCCGCTGTTGCAGGAAGAAAAGGTGGATTAGATTTTTGTAAATTCACCTTATCGATTTTACACCAAGTTAACATTATGGTGATATGATTGTTTTGTTGTTGTTTTGTAAAAATCAAACTATATGGAAGACGGGGGAACCTATGGCTCAACGATTGCTTGTCATTGAAGACGAACCGACACTGGCCCGGCTGCTGTCCTATAACTTAACGCAGGAAGGTTACGAGGTAACAGTTGAGGATCATGGTACGGCAGGATATGATCGTGCGACGAGGGAACCTTTTGACTTGATCGTATTAGATCTGATGTTGCCAGGTATGAATGGCATTGACATCCTTGA
Organism: Paenibacillus etheri; assembly: GCF_001012825.1. Taxonomy (GTDB): domain Bacteria; phylum Bacillota; class Bacilli; order Paenibacillales; family Paenibacillaceae; genus Paenibacillus_AQ; species Paenibacillus_AQ etheri. The sequence continues at coordinate 315,648 of NZ_LCZJ02000026.1, read as the reverse complement.
TAAATTGCGTGGACAAGGTATCCGTACACCTATTATTGTGTTGACCGCCAAAAATGCGGAAGAAGATGTAGTTAGAGGGCTGAAATCAGGTGCAGATGATTATATAACCAAACCATTCGGCGTCTCCGAACTGCTTGCTAGAGTAAGTGCTGTACTTCGGAGGATTTCTGGACTTGCTGAGGAAGCACCGACAGAAACACCTATCTCTGCTTCTACCATTATTTTAGGTCAATTAGAGATTTACCCTGAGAGATATGAGGTCTCCCTCGGTGGTCATAGTATTAACTTGCGGCCGAAAGAGTTCGAAGTGCTGTTATATTTGGCTCGTAAGCCAGGGGTTGTGTTGACGAGAGATGATCTCATGAATGCTGTATGGGGCTTTGATTATATTGGTGGACAGCGTACGGTGGACGTGCATGTGAGTTCGCTTCGTAAAAAGCTTGAGCTGGATCCGGAATCCGTTCATATCGATTCGATTCGAGGCGTAGGTTATAAATTAGTGGTTAACAAAAAGAGAGCTCCGGTCATTTAGAGTGACTGGAGTTCTATTTTTTCTATACTTTTCATAAATAAGAAATGCTTGGAGTACTAGTTGGCTTCTGGGGAAATACTGTGATGTGGATCCATTCATCTCACTGATTTTACATTGCGTTAACATTTCTCTCCAACTGTATTTACACTAAAAGCTTATCATGGAGATCGAAGATGATGAGAAGGAGACGTAAACACTAATGAAATCCATCATTGACATAGAGAATCTTGATCTCTACTATGAGTCGTTCCACGCACTGAAGAATGTGAATCTGCAAATCCCGGAGAAACAGGTCACTGCTTTTATTGGACCTTCCGGTTGCGGGAAATCCACGTTGCTTCGCACATTGAATCGTATGAATGATATGATTCCTGGCACACGTATAGAAGGAACAGTAAACATCGGTGGCAAAAATATTTATAGTGATGAGGTAGAGGTGGAAAGCCTGCGTAAGCAGGTCGGTATGGTATTTCAACAGCCGAATCCTTTTCCTAAGTCGATTTATGACAATGTAGCTTACGGTCCCCGTCTACACGGCATCCGTTCCAAAAGTGAGCTGGATGAGATCGTAGAAAAAAGCTTGCGTCACTCCGCCCTATGGGAGGAAGTGAAAGATTTTCTGAAGAAATCTGCCCTTAGCTTGTCTGGTGGACAGCAGCAACGGTTATGTATTGCTAGAGCGTTAGCGGTACAGCCTGATATTCTGCTTATGGATGAGGCAACCTCTGCGCTCGACCCTGTATCCACACTCAAGATAGAAGAGCTTGTTCAGGAACTAAGAAGTGAGTATACCATTGTTATGGTAACTCATAACATGCATCAGGCCGCACGTGTATCCGGTCGAACTGTGTTTTTCTTAAATGGTGTAATTGTAGAGGCGGCGGACACAAAGGTGCTTTTCTCGACCCCTAAAGATTCCCGCACTGAAGATTATATTTCCGGACGTTTCGGCTGATCAGTTGTAAAAGGGTGTTCGTCCCTGGAAATGGCAAGCTGACCATACGTTAATGAGGAGGATCGCTCTTATTATGATTCGCAGAAAAGAATTTGATAAAGACTTAGAAGAGCTGCGCAGTCTGCTGCAGCAAATGGGTGAGCATGTTAAGGATGCTCTTGAAGGTGCAATTAATGCATTACAAAATCTAGATACAACACTCGCACAGGAAGTTGTTGAAGCGGATCTACAGTTGAATGCCATGGAAGATAAAATCATGGAAATTGGCTCACGCTTAATTATTACGCAGCAGCCCGTAGCTAAGGATTTACGCCGCATTATCGTTGCCTTCAAAATATCAAGCGATTTGGAACGCATGGGTGATCTGGCGATTGATGTAGCTAAGGCGACCATGCGACTTCAAGGCCAGCAGTTGATTAAGCCACTTGTAGACATTCCACGTATGGCTGAAATCGTGACGATTATGATCGATGAGGCTATACAGTCTTACCTGGATGAGAACACTGATCTAGCTTATAAAATGGCACAGGATGATGATCAGGTCGATCAATTGTATGGTGCGATGATCAATGAGTTGTATTCTTATATGGTAACAAAGCCAGATACAGTATCCCAAGCTATGTTATTGACGCTGGTAGGTCGTTATATCGAACGGATTGGCGATCATGCTACTAACATTGGTGAAAGCGTAGTTTACTTGGTTACCGGTAGTCGTCCAGATTTGAATGAATAGTTTTTATTCAAAAGATGTTTGGTACTTGTCGTAACTGCGGAGAATGTTTGGACTTTCGGCCGCTGTTGTCTCCAGATTTCTTGATTTTATACCGCTTTTTACGGTTGAAATCCGGAGACAAAGGCGGGTGCTTCGCTCCTACAGTTCCAAACCTCTCCTCCATTACTTGCACTTTCACATCTTTTGTTAATTTTTAGGTAAATTGAGTAGCCGTCCTTATATTAGGACGGCTACTTGTTGTATAGCCGTTTCTACTTGGACAGGCCATATGTTAAGATGTAAGGAGTAAGCATGAAAAAGGCGAGGTGCACTATGGACAAGTTGATACTTATAGATGGAAATAATATTATTTACCGCGCTTTCTTCGCGATGCCTCCGCTAACGAATACAGCAGGGCAACAGACGAACGCGGTGTACGGATTCACAACGATGCTGCTCCGTTTAATTGAAGAACACAAGCCGACACATATGATTGTTGCCTTCGATGCAGGGAAAGTCACATTCCGGCATGAAGGTTATGAGGATTATAAAGGCGGTCGGCAAAAGACACCCCCGGAGCTCTCGGAGCAGTTTCCACTGCTGAAAGATTTGCTCAAAAATTTAGGTGTACCGCAGTTTGAAATTGGTAATTATGAGGCCGATGATATTATTGGAACCATTTCGCGCCAAGCAGATGAAGCAGGCCGCCAGGTTATGATCGTGTCGGGAGACAAGGATATGCTTCAATTGGCTTCCGAACACACGACCGTTGCGTTGATCCGTAAAGGAGTTACTGAGGTCGAGCTTTATGGGCCAGAACAAATTCGTGAGAAATATGACCTAACACCAGAGCAGATCATAGACCTTAAGGGACTGATGGGTGATGCGAGTGATAACATTCCGGGCGTTCCAGGTGTGGGTGAGAAAACAGCGCTCAAGCTGTTGCATCAATTCGGATCGGTTGAAGGTGTATTAGCAGGAACAGGTGAGCTTAAAGGTAAAATGAAAGAAAAGCTGGAAGCTCATGCGGAAGACGCTGTAATGAGTAAGAAGCTGGCGACCATCTATCGTGAAGTGCCTCTTGAGCATTCGTGGGAAGATATGGTCTTTAACGGAATTTCTGCGGATACAGCAGGACCGGCCCTTGCTAAGTTAGAATTCAAATCACTTCTGGAAAGGTTGTCCCTTAGTGCCTATGCTCCAGTTGCTGATGGAGAAGAGGGTGCAGTGGAAGTAGAGGCAGCTACACTTGATATTTCGATCGTGAGTGAAGAAGAACTTGAGGCGCTAAGTGAAGCGCTGCCTAGTATTTCGGCGCTTCATGTGGAATCCAATGGTGATAATCCGCATCGTGCCGAGGTGATCGGGGTAGGGCTATCTTCTCTGGAGCGGCATTATTATGTGCCGTTTGAATTATTACAGAAACCAGCGGCTGCGAAGCTGCGCGACTGGTTAGGGGACGAGAAGGCTCCGAAGAGCGGATATGATCTTCACCGTGCTGATTTGGCACTGCATTGGCAAGGAATTGCTTTTGCAGGTGCGGCCCATGATGTGCAGTTGGCAGCTTATTTGCTAGATCCAACGGAAGCTAATCAGAACTTAAACGATCTAGCCACTAAATACGGCTTGCCACGCCTGTCTCCTGATGAAGATGTATTTGGTAAAGGTGCCAAATATAAGATTCCTGAGCTTGAAATCCTAGGGAATCACGTTGCACGTAAGAGTGCTGCGGTACTTGGCATCGCCCAGAAACAACAGCAGGAATTGATTGAAACGGCGATGACCGGATTGTTCGAAGATCTGGAAATGCCCTTATCACGTATTCTTGCGGATATGGAGAAACAGGGAATTGCAGTCAATGAAGGAGACCTTAAAGAGTTAGGAAAAGAATTCGAAGCTCAGATTTCCAAGCTGGTCACCGAAATTTATGAAATTTGTGGCACAGAGTTTAATTTGAATTCACCAAAACAGCTGGGTGAGATCTTATTTGTAAAACTGGGTCTTCCTGTCGTCAAGAAGACAAAAACCGGATATTCAACAGACGCAGAGGTGCTGGAAAAGCTAGCACCGTATCACGATGTGGTACGTTTGATTCTACAATATCGCACGATTGCCAAGTTGCAATCCACCTATGTAGAGGGGCTACTCAAGGAAATTTCCCCGAAAACAGGGAAGGTGCATACATTCTATCGGCAGACGATTGCCGCGACAGGACGGCTTAGCAGCCAATTTCCGAACCTGCAGAACATTCCAATCCGCTTAGAAGAAGGACGTAAAATCCGTAAAGTGTTTGTTCCATCCGAACCGGGCTGGTCCATTCTGGCGGCGGACTATTCGCAGATCGAACTACGGGTGCTGGCGCATATCTCCGGTGATGAGCGGATGAAAGAAGCTTTTCTTCATGATATGGATATTCACACGAAGACAGCGATGGATGTATTTGGAGTTACCGCCGATCAGGTTGATAGTAACATGCGTCGTGCTGCCAAAGCCGTTAACTTTGGTATCGTGTACGGAATCAGTGATTATGGTCTGTCACAGAACTTGAATATTCCCCGCAAAGAAGCCGCTCAATTTATTGAGCAGTATTTTGAGGTATACCAAGGCGTACGTCGATATATGGACGATATCGTAGTGGAAGCACGGAAACATGGTTATGTAACCACACTACTGGAACGCCGTCGTTACTTGCCTGAGATTAATGCGAAGAACTTTAATCTACGCTCTTTTGCGGAACGTACGGCAATGAATACACCTATCCAAGGAACTGCCGCTGATATTATTAAGCTGGCGATGGTGCACATGGATAAGGCGCTATTTGAGCGTGGGCTAAAGAGCCGTATGCTGCTTCAGGTGCACGATGAGCTTGTATTTGAGGTGCCAGAGGATGAGATGGAGCTCATGAAGACGCTTTTGCCGGAAATAATGGGTGGAGCATTGCAGTTATCTGTGCCGCTGAAAGCAGAGGTAAGTTTTGGTAGCAACTGGTACGAAGCGAAATAGGCTCCCTTTAAGGTGTGCATATCAGCTATAATGTAGTTGAGGTGAAGACATCATGCCGGAATTACCGGAAGTAGAGACAGTCAAGAGAACACTGAATGATTTAGTTAATGGAAAGCAGATAGAGAGTGTAACCGTCCGGTTGGCCCGGATTATTCAGCGGCCGGATGATATTCAGGCTTTTGCCAACCTGCTTGCAGGTCATAGTATTGTTAATGTTGAACGAAGAGGGAAATTTTTGCGCATCGTGTTAGATGGTCTGGTGCTGGTATCTCATTTACGGATGGAAGGCCGTTACGGACTTTTTTCGAATGAGGATCCATTGGACAAGCATACGCATGTGATATTTCATTTTACCGATGGCTCTGAGCTGCGCTACACGGATGTTCGTCAGTTTGGTACGATGCATCTTTTTCAGATTGGTGAAGACCTCCAGCTGCCTCCTCTTAATAAGCTAGGACAGGAGCCGCTGGAGCCATCCTTTACGCCGGAGAAGTTTAAGCAGATTGTATCAGGCAAAAGCACAAAAATTAAATCACTGCTGCTGAATCAGGAATATATCGTCGGCATAGGTAATATTTATGTAGATGAGACGTTGCATCGTGCAGGGGTACATCCTGAAGTCAGCGCTAAAGATCTTTCGGATGAGCAACTTGATCAGCTACATCACGCTATTGTCAGTACGCTGACGGAAGCGGTAAACGCTGGTGGTTCATCTGTAAAATCATATGTGAATGGTCAAGGGGAGAGCGGCACTTATCAGCAACAGTTGTTGATTTACGGTCGTAAAGATCAGCCGTGTAATCACTGTGGAACGATGATTGAGAAAACCGTTGTAGGTGGCCGCGGCACGCATTATTGTCCAAGCTGTCAGCGTAAGGCAGATAACTGAAGAAGTAATTAGGTTGGCACCCACTACTTGTCCCGCCCATATACTGTGTGAAGAATGCTTAATAGAGAACGGAAGCTGAATGAAGTGTATTCTTCAGTGTTCCGGTTCTTCACAGGAGGGATTGCGGGTGCTCAGCCCATTTTTTTCACTAATATTACTAGCTTTTGCTTTGAGTTTGGATGGTTTTGGCGTTGGTATTACATATGGACTGCGTAAAATGAAAATACCATTGCTCTCCGTTCTGATTATCTCGCTTTGTTCGGGGGTAGTTATCTGTGTATCTATGCAAGTGGGTGTTCTGCTTGCCAAGGTAGTGTCTCCACATGCAGCTTCTGAGGTTGGCGCTGTTATACTCGTGCTAATGGGTTGCTGGTCCCTCGTCCAGATGCTAATGCAGAAAGAGAAGGAACAGACTGGTGAACGTAAAGTAGATAGTGAAGAAAATGTGCTATCCACAAAAGCTTGGGCAGAGGTAGCTGTTGATACTGAGGATGTTGAAGAACATGTTGCCATGGCTCCTGAGCAGGTAAAGTCTGCTGTCTTTTCCCTTGAACTACGACGGTTGGGGATTGTTGTACAGATCTTACGTACTCCGTCGTCTGCGGATATGGATGATTCCGGAAGTATTTCTTCGATGGAGGCTATTCTGCTTGGGATTGCCCTCTCCCTAGATGCTTTTGGAGCTGGACTTGGCGCAGCATTATTGGGGTTCAATCCGATATGGACATCACTTACAATTGCTCTGTTTAGTGGTACATTTCTATTGCTGGGCATGAAGACCGGATTAAGATTCGCCGGGAACTACTGGATGAAGCATGCTGCTGCACTACCCGCGTTATTATTAATTACAATGGGAATACTGAAGCTATTATGAGGTGAGTACATGATTATTGGCTTAACCGGAGGCATTGCATCCGGAAAAAGCACGGTGTCCGCACTGCTTGTGAGCAAGGGAGCGAGGCTGGTTGACGCGGATGTGATCGCCAGAGAAGTTATGCTCCCCGGTCATGAGGTGCTGGCTGCGGCTGTGAAACAATTCGGAAGCGAGATCCTCTCTCCGGATGGCACACTGAATAGGGGCAAGCTGGGGGACATTGTTTTTCAAGACCCGGCGGCCCTGCAAGCCCTGAACAATCTGACGCATCCTGCAATCCGGCGGGAGATTAAAGAACGTATGAACAGCATGGAGGAAGAAGATCCAAAGAAGTTAATAATTGTGGATATCCCTCTTCTTTTCGAATCAGGACTCGAGAACATGTTCCGTGAAATACTGGTGGTCTACGTGCCTCGTGAAGTGCAAATCGCTCGATTAATGGAACGTAACGGACTTTCTTTAGAACAAGCAGAAGCACGCTTACATGCACAGATGGATATTGAAGCGAAGCGTAACAAAGCGGACTATATCATTGACAACAGTGGCGAACTTGCGCACACTGAGCAACAGGTTGCTGTTCTTTGGGACAGGCTGGGCTTATCATGAAATGGTTACGTAAAAAAAGAGTCCTTCTTCTGTTATTCATTGGTTTTACTGCGATATTGTTTCTGAGTACGAACTGGATGTCCTGGTTTTATCCGATCCATTATAAAGATGAGATCCGGAAGCACAGCATTACGTACGATATAGACCCATTTCTAGTGGCTTCGATTATCCGAGTGGAAACGAACTTCAAAACTGGACGAGAATCCAAAAAAGGTGCTATAGGTTTAATGCAGCTTATGCCGGATACCGCCAAATGGGCCCTTGAAAAGGCCAAGCTTCCTGATGTATCTATGGAGGAGCTAAAGCATGAACCATCAGCAAATATTGAACTAGGTACTTGGTATCTTTCAACATTATCCCGTCAATTCGAAGGTAAACGTACAGCGATTATCGCTGCATATAATGCTGGACCGGGTAAAGTTCAAAAATGGCTGGATGAGGGGATCTGGGATGGAACGGATGCCACGATTAAGGATATTCCATTTGGTGAAACCCGTCATTATGTACAGCGCGTCAACTATTACTATGATCAGTACACGGATATTTACAATGAATTCTAAAACCGTGTTATGAATAAAAAGAAGCATTAAACGACCTGTGAGTCGTTTAATACTTCTTTCAGTAAGCTTATGTGGACAGGTTATTTGAATTGACCTGCCAATTGTTGTTCTGCCAGGGTTACAAGACGTTTAGTGATGTAACCACCGATCGAACCATTTTCATAAGAAGTTTTATTGCCATTGTAACCATCTGGGGAAAGCGTGATTCCGAGTTCTTGGGCAACTTCATATTTAAGTTGTTCCAAAGCACCGCGGGAATTTGGAGCTACAAGGTTATTGGAGCTGTTGTTTTGGCTCATTGCTGTTCACCTCCTCTGTTGGTAACTGTATTATGTGCCGGACTTGCCATAATCATTACAATAAAAAAACGGTGATTTCTGGAAAAAAAGAAATAGCCTTTTAAAAGCCGGATGTTTAACATACCGGGACAAAAAACATTATGTAATAGGAAGTGATGAAGCTTATGAAATGCCCTTACTGCGATCACACCAATACTAAAGTGCTCGACTCGCGACCAGCGAATGAGAATAAGTCCATCCGCCGCAGGCGTGAATGTGAGCGTTGCAGCAAACGGTTTACAACCTTTGAAATGATCGAGGAAACACCGTTAATCGTGATCAAAAAAGACGGCAGCCGCGAGGAATTCAGCCGTGATAAGATTCTGCGTGGTTTAATCCGTGCTTGCGAGAAACGCCCCGTCTCTGTAGAACGTCTAGAGAAGATCGTCTCTGAGGTGGAGAAATCCCTACGCGGTATCGCCGTAGCTGAGGTGGAGAGCCAACAGATCGGTGAATTGGTTATGGAACAGCTCTATCCAGTAGATGAAGTCGCCTACGTTCGCTTTGCGTCCGTATACCGCCAGTTCAAGGACATTAACATGTTTATGAAGGAACTGAAGGGTCTGCTATCTAAGAGCACTGGGGATCTGGACAGATTGTAGGGTTGTGGCTAGTCTAATGACTAAAAAAAGTGTTGACAGCGAAGGCGATTTTTTATATTATATAGGAGTCGCCTATGGCGCTTGAGTTTGTCAGAATGACTTGAATACACCGAACTAAATTTTAGAATGTGTGATTACATACATCTGAAAATTACGTTTGGGGCCATAGCTCAGCTGGGAGTCCAGGTATGGGTGGTTACACTACCATAGAAATTGCAAGTTGATTTATTGTGGGGAATTAGCTCAGCTGGGAGAGCGCATCGCTGGCAGCGATGAGGTCATCGGTTCGATCCCGTTATTCTCCACCATAATATGGACTCTTAGCTCAGTTGGTAGAGCAGTAGACTCTTAATCTATTTGTCCAGGGTTCGAGCCCCTGAGAGTCCATCCTAAAAGAAACGGCAGAAATGCCGTTTCTTTGCATTTAGTAACACTTTTATAATGAGTGAAAATGGGTGAGAGGAGGGTTAATCCAATTAATCTCCATCTCATGTAATGCTATTCCAGATGCTTTCTAAGATCACTCAAGTGTTCAAGATGTATTTTCCATTCTGCTTCATTAAAGAGCTCACTAGGATTTACTATGTAATGTGGTAACGTTCTTAAGTCGACATTAATACCTGTTAGATAAGGTTTCGTAAAGCTCTCTTTGGCATTAATCACTTTACCCAGTCTTATTATGGTCAGTGCATCTTCTAATCTCAGATTATACGGATTACCTTCCATATCCTCAAAACGATATCCAGCGACAGGCTGAGCCCCGGTGTTTGAAGTTCCATTGATTACAGAATCCTGGATCTTGCCAACGACGGAATATTGCTTATTATTGAGACACATTGAAACTAAACGAATAATACTAGGATTTAAATTATCTATAGAAATATCGCGATCTAAGAATATGTTGAAGATCGTTTCTGTTGTGTTCTTTAATTCCTCCGATAAAGACACTTCCTTTAATGCTTGTTGAAGTGATAGTCCCATGAACTGATTCTCCTTTATATTTATAATATTGGTTGGGAACACATTAAATGTAACATAAGAAGTGTTTAATAATTAGGAGATTTCTAACAGGATACGAGAAGAAGCAAATTTAAAAGGAGTGGAGTGATGGACATAGTCCTTCACTCCACTCCTTTATTTTATATCGGCATTATTTTTAAGATTTTCGTATTCAATTTCAACTAATATCAACCGAGTAACTGTTCATCGAGATAGGATCGAAATTGACTTTAAACTGAAGATCAGTCAGTTTGTTGGTGTTATGGGCATAAATACAATAACAGAAAAGTACATGCAGATTGATACGGGCAGGGTGTTAACACACAATGCTCAAGCAACAAAAACGGGGTGCTTATAATTTACATAAGAATGACCCCTACTAAATTATGGTGGGATCGTATTTAAACGAACAATACTGTAACATTATAACAAACTTAATTAATATGCTTATGCCTAATTCGCGGCATGAGCTTTTTATTGTTTAGTCATCATTGAATGCTAAAAATAATGATGATGGGGACTAGTTCGACAAAAAAAGGTGTTCCTTCCTGATTTATTTAACTGTGGAAGACTCCAATGTCATTATGTGCTAATATTAGGTAAATAGACTTAGTTACTAGGTTACCAGAGACCGTTAAATAGATGCTTGATTTTAATCTTTTATATCAATTTTGATTTAAAAGGAGTGGAATAACTTCTGTATGGAAACATTTCCTGTGTCCGTTCCAGACAAGCTTAGGGACACTAGTCGAATATTTGATACTACAATTGATCCACTGGTTCGCCTGAGAATTATTGAAGCTGGCGAGTTTGAAGATATAGCATGCGAATGGGCATCTGGCTACTTAACTCAATTTGATAACTATAAAAGTGTTGCTCAAATAGGTGGTTCTAAAGATTCAGGACGCGATATTGTTGCTTATCTTGATGATTCCATGCAAAAATTTGATATTTTTCAGTGTAAGAGATATAAAGATCCTCTTTCTCCGTCAGTTTACATGAGTGAATTTGGAAAGCTCTGCTATTACACAATGATTGGAAAATACAATAAACCCCGAAAATACTTTATTGTCGCGAGCAATGGTATTGGGCAAGATCTAAGAGATCTAGTCGAACATCCAACTAAAATAAATAAAGAGTTGATTGATACTTGGGGTAAATACTGTGCAGGAAAAAGAAAAATATTATCTTCTGGATTACCCTTGTCTCCTGAATTGAAGACATATATACAAGATTTTGATTTTTCTATAGTCGCTGAAATCGCACCTGTAACTTTGCTTGAGCAGTTTGCTAAAACCGGATGGTACAAATATCATTTTGGTGGTGGATTGAAGAAACGTCCAAAAGTTGATAAACCTCAAGAGGAACTTGAAGCTGATGAGTTAAGAATGAAATATGTCGACCAATTATTGCAGGTTTACTCTAATGAAGAGAACATGCCTATTAAGGATATAGATAACCTTAAAACAAAGAGGAATTTGCATAGTCATTTTAAGCGCCAGAGAGAGTGTTTTCATAATTCACAAGCTTTAAAAAGATTTGCTCGTGATGAATTAATAAATGATGATATCTATGATAGTGTTAAAAATCAAGTGTTTCACGGAGTCATATCAACGTGTGAGACGAAACATGAGAGTGACTTGAAACGTGTTGATGAAACTATATCAAGATCTCAGATTCTCCCTATAAGCAGTTCTGAATTAGGAGCCATTAATGTAATGGAGAAAAGTGGTATATGTCATGAGCTGGTTAATGATGGGGAGATGAATTGGATATATGATAACACCCAAGACTAAAATATTTAATTCACCTGAAGAAGTGGGTACAAGAATATTATTTATTCTATCAATATGCAACAAACGAATGAGTTCACAGAGAATAATGTATTATGATTACTTTATTTTACATTTAGGCGATATTGATAACGAATACATCAGCTTGCATCCAGATAATCCAAATCATTCTTCTGAAATAGCGATTCGAAGAAATATTATTAATAATGGGCTGACGTTGTTGGTTTCTAAAGGGTTATTGGATATCAAATACACAAAAAGTGGGATTTATTATAAAAAGAATCAAATAACAGATCCTTTTGTAAAATTATTTTCCAATGGATATGTCGAACATTTAAAGAGAAATATCTCTGTGGTAAACGAAAAGTTTTCTGATTTTTCCGATGTCCAAATTTATAAATATATTAATAAAAACATAGGCTCATGGAAGGGAGAATTTGAAAAAGAATATAATTCAGGGGGGGCTAAGGTTGAATAAGTTTGGAATAATTATAAAAAAATTAGTACTGCAAGGTCCTGGAAAAGAAGATGCCATATTAACCCTTAACAAGGGGTTAAACGTTGTTGCAGGGGCATCTGATACAGGGAAATCCTTTGCCTACGAATGTATCAATTATATTTTGGGTGGTACTGATGTCCCTGAAAAGCCGAAAGAGTCCATTGGCTATGATATTGTACTTTTAGAGTTCATTGATAAAAAGTCAGGTCAAGATATTACATTGAAAAGAAGTCTGGATGAGAATAAAAAAACTAAGATATACTATTATATTTCTGATATTTATCATATTAGCACTGTGTCAGAGGAAATTCTTTCAAGTGATTCTAAGGCTAAAAATAGCTTATCATCAAAGCTTATGAGTTTATGTGATTGTAGTTATGAATACATATTGAAATCAACATCTAAAGGGGAAACAGAGGCTTTTACATTTAGAAAATTTGTCTCTTTGACGATGTTAAATGACTCAAGGATTGCCCAACGTAATTCACCGATATTTCTTGGGGATACAAAACGTGATTCAAATTCGCCTAAAGAAATAGCGGTTTTTTTCACAATATTATCAGGCATTGATTATAAAAAACATGATAAATCTGAAAGCATAGAAGTAAAAAAGGCTCAGCTTAGAGGTAGAATTGAAGAACTCTCCTTTCTATGCAATGAATTAAAGATTAAGGTTGTTCAGATGGAAAAGTCAGTAGCAGATAGTAATGTTGAAAATGTTAATGATAAATTAACTGAAATGGAACTTGTTATTAAGGAATATAAATTACAAATTGAAATACATGAGAAAAATCACAAATTAGTACTAGATGAATATAGACTGCTGGAGATTGAAAAATCAAGAATAAAGGATAACTTATCAAAATTCCGTTTGTTAAAAAAGAACTATGAATCAGATATCGAAAGACTGGATTTTATAGATCAGTCACACAACTACATTGATCAACTTGTCAATATTAAATGCCCAGTGTGTAGTTCTTCAATGGATAATAATGAAGATAATGATAGAACAAAGGAGATTTACTTTATAGCAATAGATAAGGAAAAGCAGAAATTAAAAGCTCACCTTTCTGATTTAGATGATACTATTCTAGACTTTGACAATGATTTATTAGAATACGTTGGAGTAATACAGAGTAAACAAAAAGATATCGAACTACTGGAAAGATTATTAAGTGAACAATCAACCTTTATTTCTAGTAAGATATCTGATTATGAAAAGTATCTAGAAATTAGAGACGATATTAAAGAAATTCAAAAAAGTAGAGATAAGCTAACTGATATGACAAATCGTATTGTAGAACTTACCGACAGAATTAACAACACAAAATCAGATACTAATAAATTTGAAATCAAGAAACTATCCGATGATTTGATGACTGAATTCTGCGATATTATTAAGATATTCCTTGGAAATTGGGGCTTAATCGACAATAAGGATGAAGTCGTATTTAATAAAAAAACAAATGATGTTATCGTTGCAGAAAAAACAAAAGCATCGTATGGAAAAGGTGCTAGAGCAATAATAAATTCAGCGTTTATTTTATCAATAATGGAATATTGTTTTAGCCGTGGGCTTCCTCATCCTGGGTTCGTGATCTTAGACTCTCCATTAACCACGTATAAAGAACGTGACAAAGAGCAAAAATGGAAAAACGAAGAGGTCAATCATAGTATTAAGGAATCCTTTTTTAAGAAGTTAGCTGCCTCTTCCAGCGACTGTCAGATTATTATTTTTGATAATGAAATTCCACCAAAAGATGCGGAAGCCATTACATATCATCACTTCACAGGAAATAAAGAATTAGAACGCACAGGATTCATACCTAACTGATCATCTGTAGATTAAGGAATCAATGACTTGTTTTAAAAATATGGTAGTGTAATACCCCTAGGTGGGAGAGCGCATCGCTGGCAGCGATGAGGTCAGGGGTTCGATCCCCCTTGGCTCCACCAAACTTCATATGGACTCTTAGCTCAGTTGGTAGAGCAGTAGACTCTTAATCTATTTGTCCAGGGTTCGAGCCCCTGAGAGTCCATCCTAAAGAAACGGCAGAAATGCCGTTTTTTTTGCTGTGCGCCGCTTTTAAGTGCGACGGCTTTCAGAAGTTCAGTCAGGAAATAGACCGCATCCTTTGGACTAGGGCGGTCTATTTTTTTGCGCTGAGGTAAGACAGAGTTCTCTCTCCCGGACGGAGGGAATGCCCGCATCATCATGTCACCATCGAAGAATATGCCCCTATCTTTATGCCAAAAACTGCAGTGAACTGGACGATGTCCCGGTGCATCGACGACCTCAAAATTCAGGCAATGCTTCATCAAGTCAACAATAGACTCTAGTCGGGACGAGCGACTTAGGTTATTATGAAAGCGCAAACATGTTTTCTGGAAGTCATGAAAGCTACAGTTTAGCAACAGAGCATAAATGCAATCTGAACGGAGGCTACGATGGAAAACTGGTTGGGTAAATCGTTAAAGCAGAAGCTGAGCTTGTTGATTATTATTTCGGTATTGGTACCGGTGTTGTCTCTGGGACTGTTCTCCTATTATATTGCTGAAAGCTTAACGGAGGAGAAAGCGAAAAGTTCAGGGATGAACACGCTTCGGCAAATTGGGGCCTATTTGGAAAATATGGTGAGCGATGCCGAGAATCTATCACTATTCCTCATCGGCCACCCTGATGTCCAAAGCTATTTGAAAACACCGGAACGCGATTTGCTAAAGCAAACCTCCATCGTTAATTTACTTACAACATTATCGATTTCCAAACCATATATCGCCAATGTCATGATCGAATCAAATGATGATAATAAGCCGTCTGTTTCCTTTAGATCCGTCCTCGAATCAGAATGGACCGATATTCAGAGCGAATATCCCGGTTATTATGAGGAATATCCAAAATGGTGGTCTCCGGTGCATCACTTCGTTACGTCGGACGGCAAAGAGGATGTCATTACGATGTCACGGCCGATTCGCAGCACATCAAAATATTACAATATCGGCATGCTTAAAATTAGCTTGACGCAATCGGTTATCTCTAACCATTTAAAGCAGGCTGGACTAGAGGGTGAAGGCGTCGCCCTGCTGTTGGACGGACAAAACCGGATATTGGCTGGGCCGGAAGGGTATTCGACTAACAAGAACTTGAACGATTATTTTCCCGGAATAGTTGATTTCAAGAGCAAGTCGGGTTCGTTCGATTACCGGGAAGCGGAGGAGCGGAGTACAGTACTGCACTA
Source organism: Paenibacillus etheri (assembly GCF_001012825.1). GTDB lineage: Bacteria > Bacillota > Bacilli > Paenibacillales > Paenibacillaceae > Paenibacillus_AQ > Paenibacillus_AQ etheri. The sequence continues at coordinate 300,047 of NZ_LCZJ02000026.1, read as the reverse complement.
TCAAATGCCGAACGTTAACTGGAGGCTCGTAGGCATCATTCCGGCAAAAGCTTACAGAGCGCAGAACCAGTATTTTTTAACGTTAACTGCAATTGCAGTTAGCATTTCCATGCTCTTTGTCATCGCTTTCGTCCTTGTCCTTATTCAAAAGGTGACGAAACCGTTGTCTGCATTAACGAAGTTTCTTAGAAATTCCAGCCCAGACGAACCGCTGCCGACGCTGCCCGTCACATCGATCGATGAGGTTGGACAACTGATTATTAGCTATAATCGGATGAGCTCGCGAATTATTAATTTAACCGATGAGGTGAAGCACAACGAAGCGTTGAAGAAGGAAGCGGATATGTCGGCGCTTCAAGCGCAGATCAATCCGCATTTTCTATACAATACGTTATCGTCAGTCCACTGGATGGCGCTAATGAAGGGAGACGAAAAAATCGCGGATATGGTCGGCTCATTGAGTGATTTTCTTCGTTTCAGCTTAAATAAGGGACAGGAATATTGTGCAATCAGCCAAGAGATTTTGCATGTAGATCATTATGTGAAGATCCAGTCTATTCGATATCCGGATAAATTTGATTACGAGGCGAATATTCCGGCGGAGTTACTGGATCTGAGAATGCTGAAGCTGCTGCTCCAGCCGCTAATTGAAAATGCGATGATTCATGGCATTTTGAAAAGAGAGGGTAAAGGAAGCATTATCGTTAAAGCGGTGTCAGCGGGAGAGCGTATAACGTTTATTGTTCAGGATGACGGTGTCGGCATGAGCAGGGAAAGATTGGAGCTGTTGAGGGAGAAGGTAAGCGCAAACTTGGGCATTGATCCGCTGAAGAATAATGACTCGGCAGGTAGCAGCTACGGATTGCGCAACGTGCATAATCGGCTACAGCTTCATTATGGGCATGAAGCCGGTTTGCGCATCGAAAGCGAAGAAGGAAGCGGCACTAAAGTTAGTTTTACGATTATACCGCTCCAATCAGAAATCAAATAGACTACAACCTTGTGGGAAGGAAGGAGAATCTGCACATGAAGCTTTTGATAGTAGATGACGAAGTCATTATTAGGACCGGCCTTAGCACGGTTATTAAATGGGAAGAGAATGGCATTGAGCTGCTCGCACCGGCTGCTTCCGCGGAGGAAGCGCTGATGCGCATTCCGATAGAGTGTCCTGACATCATTCTAACCGATATTCGGATGACGGGAATGAGTGGATTGGAATTGTCTCGTGAGGTTAAGCGGAATTTTCCTTACATTGAAATTGTTATATTGTCTGGATTCGATGATTTCGCATATGCACAGCAAGCGATGCGGGAAGGAATAAGTGATTATTTGCTTAAAAATAGCCGTCCTGGTGATATTATGACTTCGGTTATGCGCGTGAAGCAGCGTATCGTCAGCAGACGGGAGGCTGTGCTTCAAGAAGCCATCCATCAAACGGCGTTCCGTTGGAAGCAACTAGACCGGTTTCTTCGCGGGGACAATCTCCTGACGGAGCGTGAAAGTGAGGAACTATTGATCTATTATCCTGAGCTGAGGCTCGGATCGAATATGGAGAAGCTAGAGCTATGGCTAGTTACATCCGCGTCTCCACTGACAATGAAGGAAGAGACGGAAAGTGAAATGAATGAGGCGGCTGCGTTGATTAGGGATTCACTTGGCTGCGTCATTCTGGAGTGGGAATATGGATGGCTGCTTATTTTCCGCAGGGGGCAGCCGGGCGCGAAGCGATTGGTTAAGGCGTCGATGGAGCGGGCGGAGCGTGTTTATCGTCAGCCTTTTTTTGCCGCATGCGGTGTATGGGCCAGCAACGTGGCAGAACTGAGAGAGTCACTTCGCACTGCCGAACAAACCGCCTCGTACCGTTGGTTGGCAGAGGAAGCAAGAATGCTGACCTACGAGGATATTAAAGACCGGAAAGGAATGCGGACCGTTTGTACGGAAGAAGTGGAGAAGAAGCTAACCGCCGTTCTTAGAAGCGGGAGCAGAGAAGTCGTACAGCAGTGGATTAAAGGTGAACTGGCGAGTATTAGGCAGGATGCGGAAGCGACGCCTTGTTCCGTTCAAGCGTATTTGCATTCCTTGATTGTTGGGGGGTACCGCTGGCTAGAGCGTGCAGCAGTATCCGTTGGTCAATCGATGCCGAAGCTTCCACAGATTGAACAGCTGGACATGAAGCTGCTTACTGCGAATCCAGAAGAAACTTTGCAGCAGATGCTGCTTGCAATCCATGCGCAGTATGAACGATTAAACGGCAGCAGGAATGAAGCCATTGACCGAACTGTAGCCTATATACGCGAGCATCTTGCAGACAGCTTGTCTTTGGCGCAGGTAGCGGCAAGCGTACATATGAATCCGAACTATTTTAGCAAGCTGTTTAAACAGGAAACAGGTAAAAACTATATTGAGTATGTAACGGAAGCGAGAATGGAATGGGCTAGCCGTTTGTTGAAGGAAACGCCGGCGAAGGTGAGCGAGATCGCTAAGCGGGTAGGTTACGAGGATATGAAGCATTTTAACCAGCTGTTTAAGCGTTACAGTGGCGAAACTCCTTCGCAATATCGTTCAAGATGAATCGAAGAAGGTGAAAATATCCCCCGTATGGGCTTAATTTTCCCCCCTACGACTTCTCGTCTGTCTTATCTATACTAGGGTTATCACTAAAGGGGGAATATTTGAATGAAGAAGAGACTTGCGTTTGTAACGACAATTATCTTGATGATTGCCCTTTTGGCAACCGCTTGCAACAATAGCGGAAAAAAGGAGCAGAGCAATGAAGACAACAAAAGCTCTGAAGAAAAAACGAAAATATCAATATGGCATAACTTCGCGGGTGACGACCTTCGTGCCAAAGCGGTTAGAGATCTGATCGACAAGTATAAAGAGGAGCATCCAGACGTTGAGGTTGACGCGCAAGCGATTCCGGTTGACGGTTATCGTCAACGCCTAAGCACAGTGGCTGCGGCAAATGAAATGCCAGACGTATTTTTCGTTTATGCGGGCAGCCAATCCCAAGAGTTCTATGATGCCGGTAAGCTTCAACCGATTACAGAGTTGATGGATAAATACCCAGAATGGAAGAACAGTTTCTTGGCAGGGGCATTCGACCGCTATGAGTTTGAAAAAGGACAAATTTTCACAGCGCCGCTCGGTATGTCGGCAACTTCGTTCATGTATTATAACAAAGATCTTTTCGAGAAGCATAGTGTAAAAGTGCCGACCACTTGGGAAGAGATGATGACTGCAATTAAAACGTTCAACGACAACGGCATTACGCCGATTGCCCTCGGCAATAAAGCGCCATGGGTTGCACAATCAACGATTATCGGTTCGTTGGCTGACCGCGTGACGGGCACGGAATGGTTCTTGAAAGCTGCTGCTCAAGATGGAGCGTCTTTTACAGATCCTGTGTTCATTGATGCTTTGGGCAAGTACAAAGAGCTCGTTGACAATAAAGCGTTTCAAGATGGCGCAAACAGCATCGACAACACGCAAGCAGAGCAATACTTCATTCAAGGCAAGGCAGCTATGATGATTAACGGCGCATGGTCGCTTACGAATCTTGCAGCTTCCGCAACTCCTGAGCAGTTGGCACCTATCGAAGTCACAACAATGCCTGGCATAGAAGGTGGAGCAGGCAAAGCGAATACGATTTCCGGAGGTGCCGGCGCTGGCTTCGCACTTAACAAAAATACAAAAGGTGCACAGAAGCAGGCAGCGCTTGATCTGATCTACGCAGTAAGCGGACCGGATGGCCAAAAGGCGATCGCAGAAAGCAACTCGATGGTTATGTACAAAGTAGAACTGGATAAGTCGAAAGTAAGTCCGCTTTACTTCAAAGCTTACGAATTGGCTGTGAATTCCGAAATTACGCCAGTATATGACGCCTATTTATCTGCTGAAGCAGGCGAGGCGATCAACAACGGACTTCAAGAGCTTATGATGGGCGGTAAGCCGGAGGATGTTGCTAAAAAGCTGCAAGATGCGCAAGCGCGTTCGACTAAAAAGTAATCAGACAAAAAAACGTAAAGGAGGCTGTCGCCATGCCTGCATCATTGCGCAGCAGAAGCTTCGTCATCATGGCGCTGCTTCCTGCACTACTCATCTTTATCGTCTTTGCGATCGTTCCGATTTTTTGGTCAGCTTACTACGGTTTCTTTGATTGGAAGGGACTCGGTGCTGCTAAGCTTATCGGGTTGGATAATTATCGAATGATATTAGAGGATCCTGTATTCTGGAGAGCACTGAAAAACAACCTGATCCTTGTTGTCTCGGCAATAATAGGTCAAGTATCGGTCGCATTGCTGCTGTCATTGCTCCTGCTCAAGAACACGATGTTCAATCGGTTGATGCGCTCCGCCGTATTTCTCCCGATGGTGCTGTCTACAGTCGTCGTCGGTCTCATCTGGGGCTATATTTATCACCCGCAAATCGGTTTGCTGAATCAATTATTGGAGACGCTGGGACTGGAATCTTGGAGTCGACCATGGCTAGACGACCCTAAAATCAATATGTTTGCCGTATCGATCCCGATTAACTGGGCGAATATCGGGCCGTATCTCATCATTTTCATCGCAGCACTCCAAAATATCTCTTCAGAAATTGACGATGCTGCGAAGATCGACGGGGCGATTGGCTGGAGGAAGCTGTTGTTCGTGACGCTCCCGATGATTTGGGGAACAGTTGTTGTAACCATCGTACTGTGCATATCTGGAAGTTTGAAGGCATTCGACCATGTTATCGTCATGACGGGCGGCGGACCTGCACAATCGACAGAATTGCTTGCCACATATATGTACAATAACACCTTTACGGTATACCGTTACGGCTACGGCTCTGCGGTATCCACAATGATTATTCTGATTAGCGCCGTGCTCATTGGCCTAAATCATATCATCACGAAGAGACGCGGCTAATGGGCGGTCGGCTAAGGTTAGCCCGGCCGATGAAGGAGTGAATCGCTATGCAAGCAATGATAGACGCTCGGTCGGAGAAGATGAGAGGCTCGCTGTGGCGTAAGCCGTTTTCCGGAATTGCGAAAATTATCCTGTTATTTTATGCCATAATTACGTTGTATCCGCTATACTGGTTAGTAATAAGTGCATTCAAGTCGAATCAGGAATTTTTCAACCGTCCTTATTCCTGGCCGCAGCATTGGCAGTTCGACAATATAATCCGGGCATGGGATCTCGGAAATATGGACCGGGCGCTGCTCAATTCCACAATAGTTACCATCTCAGCGCTGCTGCTGACCATTGTGCTCGGCATGCTTGCAGCTTATGTGCTTGCCCGGTTCCCATTCAAGTTAAGCGGATTTGTAAAAGGATTGTTCTTGCTCGGCATGCTCATTCCAATTCATAGCACGCTCGTTCCGTTGTTTATTTTCATGAACAAGCTCGGGATGCTGAATACGTACTGGTCGCTCATCCTGCCTTATACGGCATTTGAATTACCAATTGCAATCTTCCTCGGAATGGCCTACATCGTATCTATTCCGAGAGAAGTAGAGGAAGCGGCGATGATCGACGGCAACGGCTGGTGGGGAATCTTCGGACGCATTATTTTCCCGTTGTCCCTGCCGATCGTGGCAACGATTACAATTCTTGCATTTTTGAGGTTTTGGAATGACTTCTCCTTTGCGCTCGTATTTATTAATTCTCAAGCGCTGAAGACGCTGCCCCTTAGCTTGGCGCTCTTCTCCGACGGATTCGGAACGGACTACAGCTTAACGATGGGCGCGATGTTTATTGCAGTAATACCAACCATTGTCATCTTTTTGATCTTCCAAGAGCAAATTATGAAAGGCATGGTTGCAGGCTCGGTCAAAGGTTGACACCCTTGATCGAGTTTTTGATGTGATTTTATATTTATTTCATTTTTGTGGAGGGATTGATAGTGAAGTTACATTTTATAGGAGAATTGAGCGAGCTTCAATCAGGGCTTCAGTTGCTGCTTACCGAACTTAAGACAGAATGGTCGGAGGACGGAATTCCCGTTTTGATAGAACCGTCTTCAGGAGAACTGGAAGTTGGCTATGATGGTAAAAGCGCTTATATTCGTTATAGTGCTAAACATCAGTTTTTCCGCGGTTTTGGACTGTTGATTCAGAAGATTAGTGGCGGAGAGCTATTTCAAATTACAGAGCAACAACAATTCGATGCGATTGGTCCGATGTTTGATTTATCGCGCAATGGAGTGCTAACCGTTGAAAGCTTCAAGTTTATGCTGCGCAAAATGGCGCTGATGGGCTTGAATAGCGTCATGCTCTATTTGGAAGACACTTACGAGATAGAAGGCGAGCCTTATTTCGGCTATATGCGCGGCCGCTACTCGGCGGCGGAGCTGAAGGAAATCGACGATTACGCCGATCAATTCGGCATTGAAGCGTTCCCAAGCATTCAGACACTGGCTCATTTGGAGGAATTTCTGAAATGGGAGCCGGTCAAGGAATATAAAGATACAAAAGGCGCGTTGCTAGTTGGAGCGGAGAAGACCGATCGTCTGGTCGAAAATATGATTGTGAGCATTAGCGCACCGTTCCGCAGCCGGAAAATCCACATCGGCATGGATGAAGCGGAAGAGCTTGGACGCGGCAAATTTCTGGATCGCAATGGACATATGAGCCGTTTTGATATTATGACAGGTCATCTGGAGTGGGTGCTCGCAGTAACTAGACGCTTAGGGTTGAAAGCGATGATGTGGAGCGATATGTTCCTGAAGCTGGCTTCGGAGAACGGTGAAGATTATTACGGCCATGAGACGCAAATAACAGAGGAGATGTCGAGCCGCATTCCTAAGGACGTAGATATGGTTTACTGGGACTATAACCACGTCGAGGAGAAGGACTACGAAACATTGATTGCCAAACACCGGCCGCTCGGCAATAATCTTATTTTTGCGGGTGCGGTGTGGGTATTCAATACGTTCGGCGTCAATTACGGGCTATCCTTGCCGGCGACCGATGCAGCGCTGACGGTATGCAAGAAGGAAGGCATACGCGAAGTTTATGCGACGATGTGGGGTGACGACGGAATGGAGAGCAATCCGTACATCGCTTTGCTCGGCTTGCAGTTTTATGCGGAGCATGCTTATTCTTCGTCGACGCCGACTGACAAGGCGCTGGCCGAGCGCGTTCGGTTCTGCACCGGCATCGAGGCGGATGCTTACATGGGACTGAAGTATTTGGACGAGACACCGGGAGCTGCGCCAAATAATCAGAAGCAGAGCAATCCGTCTAAGTTTCTGTTGTATCAGGATGTACTGCTGGGGCTGTTCGACAAACAGATTGATGGGCTAGATATGGCGGCTCATTATGCATGGACGGAAGGCGAAATTGCTAGCCGCAGAAAAGCCGAGGCAGAGCTAGATTACTTGTTCGAGGTGCCGCAAAAGCTGTGTGCGGTGCTGAAGCAGAAGAGCGAAATCGGTCTTGAGCTGAAGCGGGCTTATGACAGTGGAGACAAGGCATTGCTTAGGCGGATTGCTGAGGATGTTTTGCCCGAAATCTCGCTGGGTGTGCAAAAGCTTCGCGCCGCACACCGGAAGCAATGGCTATCAATGTTCAAACCGTTCGGCTGGGAGGTGCTCGATATTCGTTACGGCGGCGTCGTAAACCGGCTGGATACAGCGAGCATGAGGCTGTTAGAATATGCGGATGGAAAGCTCGAGCGGATCGAGGAGCTGGAACAGGAACGATTGCTGTATAGCACGACGAACCGCTTCAATGACAAAGGTGCAGGCTGGTGTAGCTATTATTACCGCATGGCGTCGCCTAACGTCTTTTACCATGTGATCAATCCATTCTAAGTTGAAGAATTATAGAATAAGAAGATAGATAGAGGACAGCTGATTGTGGCTGTCCTATTTTTTAGCTTTGATTATAACATTTAGTATTCTCAAGTAAATTGAAATCAATTGTTATTAAATTCATTGAAATCTGTGATTTACAATTAGAAAAAAGAATGGTATTATTTCCTTGAGTCAAAATACAAAAAAACATATATTCAAAAATCTGTACAGCAACACAGTGGATTGCAGTAAGTTAGTTGATTTAACAAGTCATGTGGGGGAAAATTTATGGCCCAATATACAAATTAATGTATTTTGAGGTCGAGAGAAAAGGGGGCAATATTGTAAGCGCTACCTAGTACGAATCTGTGGAGCGTAAACAAGGAAATTATTTAAATCATAGCTACATAATCGATTAATAGGGAGTTGTGAAAAATGAAAAAGCAATCATTGTTATTGGCTATTACAGCACTGGTGGCGCTAGCGGGTTGTTCGGAGAAAAATGCAGAAACGACGGAGAAGGCAATTGCTTCTTCAACTACTGAAGTAAGTAAGCCCGCTTCATCAGACCCATTCAAGATGGTACTTCGTCATATTCACATTCGTGAAACTGCGCTACCAACCTTGAAGCTGCTTGAGGAAGTTGTACAAAAGACAGAAGAAGAAGTTCCAGGCTTGAAGTTCACACTTGATGGCGTTGAAGATACGGTGAACCGAAATGTAAAGCTGAAGGCAGAGATGGCAAGCGGAACTCAACCCCCGATTTTCAGTTTGTTCGGTGGTGCTGATACTCAGAACTACTCAAAAGCAGGTCGTTTATTAGCGCTTAATGACATCATGGCTGAGGTGGGAATTCAGGATAGCTTTTTCGATCTTCGTGAATTCACAGTGGATGGGAAAATCTATGGCTTGCCTGAATCCGGCTACATCGAAGGTTTCTTTTATAATAAGAAGCTGTTTGCAGATGCAGGTGTAGAAGTACCAACGACTTGGGATGATCTACTTGTTGCAATGGAAAAGCTGAAAGCCAAAGGAATTACCCCGCTTGCAATGGGTGCTGGTGGCGGTGATGGTTGGGTGGCGAACATGCTTGTGAACAATCTGATGATTGCACTTGGTGGGCCTAGTCTTCAAGAAGGTTTTGCATCTGGAGCTACGAAATGGACGGATCCTGCAGTAGTTGAAACGTTCAAACGAGTTGCTGATTTAGTTGATAAAAAATATATTGATCCGAACGTGCTTGGATTGGCTTTTGCTGAAGGTCAAGCTACTTTCTATACTGGTAAAGCGGCAATGCTCTTTGATGGTAGCTGGGCTGTAAATGCGATAATTGGTGACACATCGGTGGTTAAAGACTCCACAGGATTCTTCCGTTTCCCTGATGTAGATGGTGCAGGTGATGGATATATCAATGGTGGCTGGTCGAATGGTTATGGATTCTCTGCGGATCTGAAAGACAACGAATTGCAAGCGGTAAAAGCATTTATTAAGAACTTCTATACGTTAGACAATCAAGCGCGCATCCTCGGGGAAACCAACCAAATTCCTGCAATGAAAGGGATTACGGAGGTAAAAGGTGCTAGTGAATTGATTACGATGATTGGTAAACAACAAGGTTCAGCCAAAGGCGCTTACCCAGCTTTTGACGCATTTGTACAAACGAGTGTAAAGGTAGAATTAGAAACGATTGTTCAAGAATTGTTAGGTGGAAAAATCAAACCTGAAGCAGCAGCAGAGCGTATGCAAAAAGCGCAAGAAAGCGCGAATGCAGAAGGTAAGTGATTTTAGTATAAAGCCTACTACAGGAGATATGACATGAGCAAAATCTATAAGAATTATACAGCTTACTTTATATTCGTAGTGCCGGCGCTATTGTTGTACATTACTTTTTATCTGATACCGTTATTTAATTCCTTGCGTTATTCCTTTACGGACTGGAATGGTATCAATGATCCTGTGTACACTGGATTTGGGAATTTTGCAAAAGCGTTAGCGGATGAGAAGTTCTGGGTTGCCTTTAAGAATAACGCTTACTTTGTGGGCTTCTCAGTGTTCATTCAAGTCCCACTAATCATTTTCATTTCTATTATAGTAAGTGGGGTCAAGCGGTTTCTAGGTTTTTACAAGCTGACTGTGTTCTTGCCAAGTATTTTATCAACAGCTTCGGTCTCCATCATCTGGAAGTTTATTTATGCGCCGGAAGCAGGCTTATTGAACCAAGTACTTCGCACAATAGGACTGGATTCATGGGTGAAAATATGGCTTGGAGATGAGGCATACGCGATATTTGCGGTGCTTGTAACGAATGGGTGGCAATGGACTGGGTTTTATATCGTTCTAATCCTAGCAGCCATATTTGCAATCTCCAAAGAAGTTCTGGAAGCTGGGGAAATTGACGGTGCTACGGGATGGACCAAAGCAAGATTACTAACGATCCCTTTAATTCGACCAGTCATCGGTGTAACGCTATTACTATCTGTTACGGGAGCCATGAAAGCACTCGATATTGTACTTATTATGACCAAAGGTGGTCCGTTCGGTAGTACCGAATTGATGGCGACCTATATGTACAAACAAGCTTACAGTATGAATGATTTTGGTTACGCAAACGCAATAGCAATCGTAATTACCCTATTTACAGCGCTAGTGACACTAGGACTTCAGTTCTTTAACAATCGGTCGAAGGAGGATGCATACTAATGAACAATAAGCCTAAACGCCGCATTCTCCCTCATGTAATACTCATGGCTTATGTTCTTTCGGTACTGTATCCTTTATGGTTTGTAGTTGTCTCATCTATGAAAAATAATACCGAAATGTTTAATGATCCATGGGGACTACCGCCGAGCTGGAACCTTACTAATTATGCTAGTGTATTATCCAACTCGCTAGTCATACGCAATTTTATGAACAGTATGTTTATTGGGTTAATTGCGACAGTTACTACGATCCTCCTGTCAACAGCCATTGCCTATGCGCTAACTAGAATGAAGTTCAAAAGCTTAAACCGGATTGTATATGGATTACTATTGTTATCCTTGTTAATCCCACCTGCTTCATTACTTATACCGTTGTATACCATGATTCAGGAGCTTGGACTCTATAATACTTATTTTGCGCTAATTATCCCTTATGCTGCATTCGGTATACCGCTTACCGTGTTTGTTGTGAGTGCATTTTTGAAGTCGATCCCTCTGGAGCTAGAGGAAGCGGGTGTAATGGATGGCCTGACCACCTATGGTATCTTGCTGCGAGTCATTATTCCACTTACAATGCCAACATTAGTAACTGTATTTATTCTCAATTTCATTAACAACTGGAATGAATACATTATGGCGAGCTTATTCTTGTCCAGTCAGGAGCTACGTACGATGCCTGTTGCAGTAGTTGCCTTTGCAGATAAGTTCAACATGAACTACGGCGCACTGACAGCATCGATTGCAATAAGCATCTTCCCGGTCATTCTGATGTACTCCTTCTTCCAAAAGAGTATTATCGAAGGCGTAACAGCAGGAAGCGTGAAGGGTTAATTTAGTAACATTTATTAAAAAGCATAAGCATTGGCTCTTTCGGATCTCCTTACGGACGAAGTCTTTACATCATTCCTTGAGCTCTTGTATAATGAAGCCACAAATCAAAATACACAATTTTGTATTTTAGAATGAGAATATCTAGTGGTCGAATTGGAGCGAGGTTAAAATGATGAAAGATAAATTGTACCAAAAAAGCGGAGTGGTCATTATGCATCTAGCTAGGGTGTTTATGACTAAGAAAAAGGGCGATCGGATTGAAACGGTATCGGAGTATGAGAAGGAGCTTGGCTATGCTCGGGGAACGATCCAGAATGCACTTTCTGTATTGAAAACAGAAGGTGCAGTTAAGCTCGAGAGTAGAGGGCATGTAGGTACCTTTGTAAAAGAGATCGATTATAAGCTTGTTTGGATGTTCACGGGAATTGATTTTGTGATGGGAGCTATGCCGCTTCCATATTCCAAATTATACGAAGGCTTTGCAACAGGTCTATATAAATCAGCCGAAAAGCATAGTGGGGATTTAAACATGGCGTATGTTCGGGGAGCGAGTGTACGGATTCAAATGCTGCTTAAAGGCGCATATGATTTTGTCGTCGTTTCCCGGCTTGCTGCCAATCAGGCTATTGCTGAGGGATTGGAGCTAGAAATAGGACTATATTTTGGGCCAAAAACGTATTTGTCTGAGCATGTCATCTTGTTCGCAGACAGCACGAAGCAAATCATCGAGGATGGAATGACCATTGGGCTCGATCCAAAATCGATTGACCAATCTTATATTACGAAGGCATTGTGCGAAGGAAAGCAAGTGAAGCTGCTAGAGATGCCATATAACCAAATCGTTCAAAGTATTCAATCCAATAAAATAGACGCTGGTGTATGGAACCTGGATGAAATTAAGGAAAAGGAATTACAGATTTCCTACCAAAGCATATCGAATAATGCAGCATTCATCGAGACCTCTGAGGCCGTTATATTGACTGCCAAGAATAACAAAGGGATCAATAATATTTTAAAAGAATTGATCCAATCGGATATTGTACTCGACTACCAGCGCAAGGTAGTGAACATTGAAATTGATCCTAGCTACTAATATTAACTAACGGATGGGGAGACAGATGGCATGTCACTTAATGATCGAATAGAGCTATTATTTGAATCTGAACAAGTGGATCGTGATACCTTTGAGCAGACTCCAAATGTATTAAAGAAGGTAGAAGAGTTTCTGGAGCTTAAGCTTGAAGAGGAGAATGCGGGTTCACTTACCTCTCACCTCATGAAAGCTATTCAGCGGATAAAGACGAATGAAGCTGTACAGACATGTTCGACAGCATTAGTGCAGCAAGCCTTAGCTAAATCTGAGGTCTATGAATTTTCATTAGAACTCTTGGCTCCCTTTAATATTCATAACTCTAATTTAGATGCTGAGGCAGCATTTATTGCCTCTTATCTACTCTCACTGACGGATGAGGAGGAAGTTTAATGATACGCATTGTTATAGCAGGCTTGCAGAAGGATCGGATTAAGAAAAGTGTTATCGAAGCAGGTGGAGAACGCGTAGAAGCATTGATAACCACGGATATGGATGCTGCCAAAAGAGTGAAGACTGGTCAAGCTGATTATTATATCGGAGCATGTAATTCAGGTGGAGGCGCTGCTCTATCCATCGCAATTGGACTTCTTGGTTATAGCAAGTGCGCTACGGTTGCTAAGAGTGGGGGCAAACCTGATCCGCTCAAGATCGAAGCACTTGTCAACAGCGGTACAATTGCCTTTGGAATCGCTGAAGAAAGTATTGAAACGGCTGTTACCTTTATCGTTGAAAGCTTGCTTAAGAAACATCAGTAATCTAGCAAGCATACTAATTTTTACAAAGGGGATGGGGAAGATCGACTGGAACAGCTTACATCTCATACAACCTTTGACTATCATGCAGTTTATTGTTGTGATGTGCTTAACGGCTCTAACGGCGCTTGCTGCTCATTTAGGAAAGGCTGTATTTCATGACGGTATCCGTCCTATTCTGCCTGAAGTCATCGAAGCCCGGATGAACCGGCGTGAGCTAGCCTCTATTGCTAGTGGATTAAGCTTTGGTTTCATTGTTTCCGTCGGAATTTCATTTGCCTTCTCATTTCAGATGTTGAACCCGTGGCTGTTATTTCTACCAACTGATATTTTGGGTATCCTTGCAACCCGTTGGTGGATCGCACTAGTGTTAGGTGCTGCTTGGGGAGCTATTGCATTGTTTGGGCTTGCAGGTGTTCTGTCGCTTGCGACCATGCTGCCCATCGATATAATTGATCCGCTCAGTCAGCTAAATGTGGGATTCTTGGTTGCCGTTGCCGTTTTTCCTTTGGTTGCGATTATGAATCAATTCGGTTGGAAAAGGGCATTATCCAGTGCTGTCATTGTACTGGTCACTCGCCAATCGCTAGCATTATATACCGATAGCGGAATCTTCATTCAAGTAGCCATGACAACGATTGTTTCTGTACTTCTTCTAGTGGGATTTGTATTACATAAAGCCTGGACCCAGCGACGAGATCTGGATGTTGATGAGCAAGAAGAAGAGTTAGAACAGCGTATTCATTTGAAACGGATTGTTAAAGGTCTTCCTTTGTTTATGGCTATTGGAGGTTGTGTGGCAATTGCGACTAATCTTGGCCTATTCACAGGATCGGATGCAACTATACCTTATTTACAAAATGCTTGGAGCGCTGGCGAAGCAACAACCCGTGGAGGTTGGCTTCAAAGCGCCGCAGTTATAGATATCATACGTTTGCTGAGCTTTATGCCACTAATTGTAACAACAGCATTAGCAACGGGTGTTTACGGGGTCATGGGACTTATGTTTGTTTTGCCAATAGGATACCTATCTCCTAATCCTGTGGTTGCTGGTTTATTAGGGGCTGTAGTGGTTTGTCTGGAAATCGCAGCCATAAGTAAGATATCGACGTGCCTCCAGCGGTATCCGATGATACGTGAAACGTCTGATTATTTCCGTTCAGCAATGAATACGATGATTGAAATTGGACTCTTGATTGGTGGTGCTTTGGCTGTATTTCAAATGGAGTCTAGCACGGCAGGATTAGGCTTAATGTTATATATTCTGCTATATGCTGCTAATGAAGGACTGGGACGCCCAGTGATGCGACTTGCTTTTGGGCCTGTTGCCGCAATTGTAGTCGGATTAGCACTAAATATACTTTACTTTACCCATTTACTATAGCTCGAGGGGGAAATAGAATTGAAGCTGCATACTATTAATGGACTTATAGATGTTATGGGGATTAACAGCACGATGATTCATGAGCATCTTGTGTTTGATTTAACGCATGTTCGTAATGATGCGGACTCTAAGCTGCATAGTAGCGATGTAATAGAAGAGATTGAGGGCTTGCAAGCATCAGGCTGTGATCTAATTGTTGAAGTATCTAATATCGGCATGGGCCGTGATCCACTAGGCATGCTTGAAATCTCGGAGCGAACAGGAATCTCAATTATTGCTTCTACCGGGTTCTATAAAGAGTGCTTTTACCCTTCTTTCGTATTTGAGAGTAGCGCGGAGAGTCTTTCTGAGATCTTCATTCGTGAGCTTGAAGTGGGGATGGATGAAACGTCAATTAAGGCTGGGTTGATTGCTGAAATCGGCAGCAGCTTAAACGAAATAACTGTAGCGGAAGAAGCTGTATTCCATGCAGCGATTATCGCACATCAGGCCACAGGCGCACCGATTAGCACACATTGTGAGATCGGTACGATGGGTAGGCAGCAATTAGCCTTGTTTGAGAAGTACGGGGCTGATCTTAGCAAGGTATCGTTTGGTCATCAAGATTTAAACTTAGATATTAATGAACAAAGAGAGCTCCTACGGAGTGGTGCTTTTATTCAATTCGATACGATCGGCAAAAACAATTATCGTACGGATGAAGATCGTGCGTTGAATTTAGTTCAGCTATTAGAGGATGGCTTCGAGGATCGTTTGATGCTTTCGTGTGATATTACGCGCAAATCGCATTTGCGCCAGCATGGTGGACATGGATATAACCATTTGTATGAGAGTTTTATTCCGAAGTTAAAACAGCATGGTGTAACGGATACCGTGCTTGAGAAAATGCTTAAGGTTAATCCACGCAATTTTTTGAATTTCTAGTAGATCGTGAGGGTTGAAGTCAGAGAATTAAGGAGTTCACTATGTTCCTAGAAAAAACTATAGAGAGAAATGCCGCATTGGTTCATTATGCGATTGAACTGCATCAATCTGGGCAAATTATGCCAGATACATATGTGATAGATTTGGATGCAGTATCAAGCAATGCAAGTGCTATGCTAAAAGAAGCGGATGAGCAGCAAATTAAGCTATTTTTTATGACAAAGCAGCTTGGCAGAAATCCAATTGTCTCGCAGGAGTTAATGAACCTCGGATTCGAGGGAGCCGTTGCTGTTGATTTCCGGGAAGCTGAGACACTGAATGATTTTGGCATTAAATTAGGTCATGTTGGGCATTTGGTGCAAACCCCATCCCGAATGATTGATCAGGTTGTACGCATGAAGCCGTCATGGATGACCGTCTACACGGTGGAAAAAGCGAAAGAAATTAACCAAGCCTGCCGAAAATTAGGATACACTCAAAATGTACTTCTGCGGGTAATCGATCATCAAGACGTCTTATATCAAGGACAATATGGCGGTATTCGTTTAGAAGACTTGCCGATCTGTATGGAGCAATTATTGGGATTGAGCCATATCCGGGTAAGCGGCTTAACTTCATTTCCCTGTTTTCTATATGACGCCAATCTCGAAGATTTCGCTCCGACGATAAATGTGCAGACCATGCACGCAGCCAAACAGCTTTTGGAAGAACGGTATGGCTTGAAGATCGAGCAAATGAATATGCCTTCGGCCACCTGTTCACACAGTATTAAGCTAATAAAAGCTTCTGGAGGAACGCATGGTGAGCCTGGGCATGGGTTACTGGGTACGACACCGATGCATGCGGTTGCCGATTTGGTTGAACGACCTGCGATCGTGTACGTAAGTGAAATCTCCCATACACTGGATCAAAAGAGTTATTGTTATGGTGGCGGTTACTATCAACGGACGCTTTTAAAAGAAGCAATTATCGCAGATTCATCAGGCAACCTGCATACTAGTAAAGTACATTCACCATCACTTGATTCTATTGATTATCATTTTGAGCTGGATGGATTATATCCCGTGGGACATTCCGTCATTATGGCTTTCCGTACACAAATTTTTGTTACCCGAAGTGTAGTTGCTATCGTTGAGGGTTTATCTAAGAACCGTCCAAGACTAGTCGGCCTGTATGATAGTTTAGGAAAGCCGATCAAGGGGGCTGACTAATGGGCAGATTTGTCGTTGTTGTACTGGACAGCTTTGGGGTCGGGGCAATGGATGACGTCCATGAAGTTAGGCCACAGGATGTAGGCTCGAATACCTGTAAGCATATTTTGCAGACCGTATCTGATTTATCGCTAATGAACATGTGCAAGCTTGGCTTAATGAATGCGCTAGGTGAAGAGCTTGGCGTTAACAGGTTTAGTAAAGAATCGACATATGGAACAGCTAATCTAACGCATATTGGTGCAGACTCGTTCGCAGGTCATCAGGAAATTATGGGAACAAGACCAAAGCCGCCTCTTCTTCAGCCATTTCGTGAAGTGATTGATCAGGTCTTTCAGGCATTGATTGAAGCGGGGTATTCGGCTAACTATGTAGGTGATGACACGAGAGTACTGGCAGTAAATGAATCTGTTATAGTAGGGGACAATCTCGAGACAGATCTCGGTCAAGTCTTCAATGTGTCAGGCTGTTTAGATGTGATTTCATTCGATGAAATTGTTAACATTGGTCAGGTTGTACGAAGTGTTGTTAAGGTGTCACGGGTGATTGCTTTGGGTGGTGAACAGGTTAGCTTTGACCAGCTGCTACAAGCCCAGAGCGCCAAAATGGACGGTGTTTATGTTGGGATCGACACTCCGAAATCAGGGTTATACAATACCGGTTATCGTGTTACTCATCTGGGATACGGTGTGAATGCTGCGGTACAAGTGCCAACTATTCTCGGTAGGAATAACATAGCGGTCTCTTTAATTGGTAAAGTAGGAGATATCGTTGAAAATCGCATAGGAAGCAATCTGCCGGGCGTAGAAACAGAGATATTGTTTGAGCTATTGCTAAGTGAAGTAAAGCGAATACCTCACGGGTTTATTTGCCTGAATATTCAGGAGACAGATCTAGCGGGCCACGCGCAAAATACAGAGCGTTATGCCGATCGCTTAAATGTATCCGATCTTTACATAGGTAAGCTCATGGATCAACTGGGAGCTGATGATATTCTCATCGTAACGGCTGATCATGGCAATGATCCAACAATTGGGCATAGCCATCATACAAGGGAAAAGGTTCCTGTACTTGTATATCATGAGCCTATGCAGGAGTGTAATCTCGGATGTATGCAAACATTGTCTGACATTGGTGCTACGGTTGCAGATTATTTTAACGTCGAGATACCTGAGAACGGGCAGTCATTTCTATCAAAATTCAAGGTTGTTAATTAGTAAGGAGTGGGAGATATCATGGAAAAAGAGTTCACGATTATTAATCCTGCGGGAATTCATGCGAGACCTGCAAACGCAATTATGGATAAGGCAATAACCTTCACCTGTCGTATTACCCTTCAGAAGGATGCGAAGACGGCTAATGCTAAAAGCATGGTTAGTCTATTGAAGCTTGGCGCGAAGATGGGAGATACGGTGACAGTCATTACGGATGGTGAGGATGAGCTTGAAGCTCTGGCTGCCGTAGGAGAAATTATACAATCTAGTATTGATTAGTAGTGATTATGGGTCACATTAAGGGGATAGCCAATGAACGAGTGGGTAGGAATTGCAGCTTCGAGTGGCTATGCGTTGGGAACGGCGTACGTGCTGCCTAGCGCTCTATATGATACAAGCAGGAGAGGGCTGGAAGCACACGAAATTCTTGCTGAAGTCGGAAGATTCGAAGCAAAGGTAGAGCAGTCGATTAAGGATATTGAGTTATTAAAAAGCGACGCTGTTGCTGACAACAAAGTAGAACAAGCCGCCATTTTCGCAACACATCTCTCTCTTTTACGTGATCCTGAATTTGTGGGAGAGGTTACGCAACGGATTCAAGATGAAGCAAGCAATGCAGAGGCAATGCTACATGAAGTGACCGAAGAATTAATTACACTGTTTGAAGCAATGGATAATGAAGTTTTAAAAGAGCGCTGCTCTGATTTGCGGGATGTAAGTGCAAGAATCGGTTCTTATTTAAGTGGTGAAGAAGAGAAGCTTCAAACCGAATTTCCTGAGCCAGTTATTATGATCGGAATAGACTTGGCACCCTCGCTCACTGCAAAGCTAGATGTAAGTCAGGTTACTGGGTTCGCTGTAGATGTTGGAGGCAAAACCTCACATTCGGCAATTATTGCTCGATCATTAGGTATTCCAGCAGTTGTGGGCTTGAAGGACATTTCTTCCAGTATTCAAACGGGTGATTTCATCATTATTGATGGTTATCGAGGGACTGTAATGGTGAACCCATCCTCAGAGGTAATTGTTGCCTATCAAAAATTGAAGCTTGACGAAGATGCTCGATTAGCGCGTTATGAGATGTATAGAGAATTACCTACGGTTACAGCAGATGGAATATCGGTACAGCTTGCCATCAATATTGCTAATCCTAAGGATGCTATGGCAGTTAAGAAGGTTGGGGCTGAAGGGGTCGGATTGTATCGGACGGAGTTTCTATTCATGGATAGGAAGGAGATGCCAAGTGAAGAGGAGCAGTATTATGCTTATAAAGCTGCGGTAACAGCAATAGGCGAGCATGGGCCTGTTATCATTCGTACACTTGATGTCGGCGGTGATAAGGAGATTCCTTATTTACAGCAATCGAAAGAGTCCAATCCGTTCCTAGGCTATCGTGCCATTCGTTTGTGCCTTGGTAGTGGGAATGCCGATATGTTTAAAATGCAATTACGTGCAATTCTACGGGCAAGCGTACATGGTAACGTCAAAATCATGTATCCCATGATCGCGACACTTCAAGAGCTTCGTGCAGCAAATCATTTATTGAAAGAAGCTAAGGTTGAGCTTGATGCAATGGGCGTAAGCTATGATGATACAATCGAAGTAGGCATTATGATCGAAGTGCCAGCGGCAGCGTTAATTGCAGATCAGCTCTCGAAGGAAGTGGATTTTTTTAGTATTGGTACAAATGATCTTGTACAGTATACGATGGCTGCGGATCGGATGAACGAGCAGGTTGCTTATCTAACCCAGCCATTACATCCTGCGGTTCTTCGGTTGATTGATCAAGTCATTCGAGCTGCTCATACTCAGAATAAGTGGGTCGGGATGTGCGGAGAAATGGCGGGTCATCCAGTCGCCATACCCATATTGATTGGAATGGGGCTTGATGAATTTAGTATGAGTCCTGCAGCCTTGCTACCTGCAAGGGAATTGATCTCCAAATTAAATTGTTCTGAAATGGTGGAGCTAGTGCGAGATGTGCTGCAAATGGAATCTGCTGATGAAATCGAAACTTACGTTAAGAGCAATGTATTGGAATTTGATTAAAACGAGTTTGATTCAAACTTGTTTAAAGAAACAGACCGCCTAATGGGGAGGCCACTGAAAAACCTGTATTATTAAAAGTTATAAGAGTGCCTCAAATTAAAAAGGCGACATTTTGTTCGATTTTGAACGAAATGTCGCCTTTGCTTCGTAGCATATTATCTTTAGGTACGACGATATCGTAAATCGCCATAAATGACTGAGGTTAAGGGATTGTTGGTTTGAAATCATCCGGGTCACCACCTAGAATTAATACAATAATTATACAGCAAAACAGGACACCCTTCCTCGAAAAGATCGAGGAAGGGTGTCCTGAAATGGAGTTTTCATAGCCCTCTAAAAGACGCCCGTATAATTTGAATTTAAAATCATTAGAGGAGCGTAGCGAAGGGGAAATTTGGAACTGTAGGAGCGAAAGCGACCGCCTTTGTCTCCGGATTTCATCCGCGAACAGCGGTACAATTCAAGAAGTTCTTACGACAATAGCGGCCGGAAGTCCAAATATTCCCCGTAGTTACAACTGACACCTTGGATGTATAGTCTTCAGGGAAATTAGTATTGGGACTTTTTCAGTGGCCTCCCTAATGGGCGGTCTGTTTCTTTCTAGATCAGATTTGAGGTGATAAACCATCATTAGAGGGAATTGTGAGTGTCCTCACCTTAATTTACCAATCCGCTAGCGGATTGTTTTTCTTTCCATACCATCGTAATTATAAGACCAATAAACATAATGACAGCCGCAAAGAGATACGGATAATTGATGTTTACATCAAATAATACTCCGCCTAGTGCAGGTCCGATGATATTACCGAGGCTGGTATAGGTTGAGTTCATGCCAGCGACAAAGCCTTGCTCTTTTTCAGCAGTTTTTGATAAATAGGTTGTTAATGCCGGACGGAGCAGGTCAAATGCGAGAAAGATGAAGCAGGTTACTAGCAGAACGGTTAAATAGTTAGAGATTACCGTGGATACTACCGCTAAGGCTACGCCAGCAATTAAGCAGAGTTGGATGAGCTTCTTTTCACCGAGTTTATCAACCATTTTACCAAACAAAAAGACTTGCACAACCACTCCAAAGATTGAGCTTATTGTAATGATGGTTGCAATATCTCGTGGAGTGAAGCCAAATTTATGATCAGAAAACAGACTAAATACTGTTTCATATGCTGATAAACCAAAAGCCAGAACAAAGACGATTATAAAGGCAATAATATATGCTGGGTGAAACGATCGTTTCAGATCAGTGATAAAGTTGGTATCTTTTTTAAGCTTACTGATTTCCAAAAGCTGCTGTTTGGATAATGGCTCTTTTAGAATAAATATCGACGAAATACAAGTGATTAAGGCAAAACCAGCTGCAAAGTAGAATGGAGCACGTATACCTAGCTCAGTGATAAAACCTCCGATCCCTGGGCCAATAATAAAACCGATACTAATGGCGGCAGAAACATAACCCATAGCCTTAGGTCTTTCCTCTACTGAGGTTATATCTGCAACATAGGCAGTGACACCAGGCATAATAAATGCACCACTAATCCCTCCAAGAATTCTGGCGAAATAAAGAACGGATACATGCGTGCCTAAACCAAAGATCAATTCCGATGCACTGAAGAGTACTAAGCCGATTACGATCATTTTTTTTCTGCCGTAAGTGTCAATCCATCGCCCTGCCAGAGGAGACATGAGTAGTTGAGCGAACGCAAATGCTGCTACAAGATACCCCATCGTTTTGCCTGACAAATGCATAATATTCATAAAGGATGGCATAACAGGGACGATTAGCCCAACGCCTAGAAAAACAATGAATATATTACTTAGTAGAATGAGTAAGACTGTTTTTTGTTCTTTCAATGGTTTCTTCATGAAGTAATACCTCTCTTTGTAGAATCACAGCTGTGAAATACCTCTCCAAAATACGGTCCATGAGGCATTTAGTTTTTCATTTAAGCGTGTTTCATTATTTCCATACACAAGCTCTAGCATGATCGAATCTACTACACCTAAGAAAGCAAGTGTAGGGATCGAGGCTGCATCTTCCCTAATGACTTTGGCATCAATCCAAGCTTGGAATTTGCTTTCAAGTATAGGTTGAATCTTTTTCTCCGTGTCGATTACTTCTTCATCAATTGCTGTAGCAAGATGGGGCGGTGGAAAAAAAGAGATACGCAGCCAAAATGTTAACTGCTCATTCTTTTGAAACATATCAATGACCAATTGCAGATATCCTAATAAATCTGCTTTAGGATTTTGGGTACCCACCGTACTCAAATATTGTAGTTTCGATGAGATTTCTGTCTCTTTGGCATCTTGCAATACTTGCAGGAAAAGATCATCTTTCCCTTTGAAATGAGCATAAAGAGATTGTTTTTTCATCCCAACCAACTCGGCAATTTGCGATAGAGAGGCTCCCTCATACCCATGAGTTGTGAAACATTTCAAAGCGGTGTCTTTAATTTCTTTTCTTTTCAAAAAATCACCTCGTTATTAACGAACGTTCGTCAGTTATACTAACAAAATTAATTGTTTTATGCAAATGAAATTTAACTTCAGAGCACAGTAAGGCGGCTAAAATCCATTGAATTCCTTAAGCATTTGGATAAAGGTTTCAAGCTGCTGATTATCCCATTGCGCTATGCGCTCATAAAATACGAACTCCTTATCCTGCAGCGCATCATAGGTTTTTTGTCGTCCAAGATCTGTGAGCGTAAGAAAGATAGCTCGACGATCCTTAGGAGAGTCTTCCCTTTGAACATACCCTAAATTCTCAAGCTGTTTGAGAAGACGACTGACCGAACTACGATCCATAGCTGTTGCTTCCGCCAAAGCAGAGGCGCTAGTCGGTCCATAGGAATACAGCCAACGGACGATATGGAAAGCTGCAGGCTGTATAGAAGAATCGAATGAGGCAGCAGTTTTGACATTAAGCGCATGCGCTGCGCTAATCAGTGCATTGATTTGTTTACCGAGCTTTAGCTCCATTTGTCCTCTTAATGAATCTTTGCATTCGATATTCATTGTTTTAACCACCTAACCTAGATTTTTATTCAAAAGGTTCATGTTTTAAATTAGTTGACATATATCAATCACCTGCATATAGTTGACATATATCAATTATATATTTTCGACCATACGCTGTCAAAATGAACTTGCAGCTGTTTAAGTCCTACATAAAGGAGAATGAAGATGATGACAGAGCCGATTATTGCAATTACTGGAGCTACAAGCGGGTTGGGACAACGCGTTGCCATTGAAATGGCAACGCGTGGGGCTCATCTTGTTCTCACGGCAAGGAGTAAAAGTCGCGCAGAAGCTACTGAGAACTTGATAAGGGAAAGCGTACCTGCTGCCGAAGTAAATTTTTTCTACGGGGATTTATCTTTATTGAGGGATGTCAGTCGTTTAGGGCAAGAAATATCTGATGCATATCCGAAGATAGACGTGTTATTAAATAACGCAGGACTTCATGCTTTTGAACAGAGGATCACTTCTGAAGGTTTATCAGAAATGATGGCTGTGAACTATTTTGCACCATGGATATTGACTCATACATTACAGCATTCTTTAAAAGCAGCGGGTAGCGCAAGAATTATAAATGTGGCTTCTGAGGCTTCACGTAATCATGGAGAACTTAAGCTTCCTGAGGATTTGATAAATACATCTGATTTTTCGGCTAGAGGTTCGTCAGAGATCTATGGAAAAACAAAGCTGCTGAATATCATGTTTACCGCTGAACTTGCTCGCCAATTCACGGGGACCGAAGTTACTGTTCACGCATTAAATCCAGGTTTTAATGTAACGGGTTTGGGGCGTGAGTTGTGGTTTGCACCTATCCTTGAGCGTGTATTGAAAATTCTTCATATAGGGAATCCACGTAAGGGAGCTGATATCATTATTCGGTTAATGATCGATCCCAAATATCAGGAGACCACAGGGGGATATTTTAATGTTGGAACAGGCAATCCAATAGTACCCGTACATCCAGGTGGAGATAAGGAAATGCAGAATAAATTATGGCATGATACGCGATTAGTAATCCATCAGATAACTCAATGACAAAGGGAGCTGAGCCTAAAGTAGAACTTTCTCAGCAAAATACATCAAGATCTCAGCAAACGGCTCAAGCGATCTCCTATTCCGTTAGTCAGGAAATTAGGAGGTTGACGGGTCTCGCAAAATAACAGAATGAGCCAAACACTAAATAAATCATAATTGAAAAAAAGGAGTGTCACCGCAGCCATGCCATTTCATGGCTTTTGGGACACTCCTCTTTTTGTTTGAAAAGCGCTAGCCTAGCTATGCTCCGCTAATTGTACCTCGAAGCCGTCCGGGTCCAGTATATAAAAGAATCGCAGATGCGGATTTGGCGTGATCGGTCCGCGTGCGACGGGAATGCCGTGGCTTTTCAAATACTCTATGGCATCGTCGAGCGATTCCACTTCGAAACCAACAGAAACGCCGCATTCCGGTTTCAGTGCCGGGTCACTACCCTGAATAAGCTCGATTTTGGGCTGATCCACAGTGCCTAACATAACAATTTGTTTTCCTCTGCTCTCAAACCTACGGTCAATGGGAAGCCCCAGAATCCGGTTATAAAAATCAAGGGAAGCCTCCAGATTGCGCACCCTAAGCGTTATCCAATTCATGCTCAATTTCATGATTGTAATGTCCTCCTCTATCTAGTTCTATGAAAACGTCGTTTCTTCTTAATTATACGCTTTCTTATTGACTAAAAGTTCGTAATATTGAACCTAATTCACGAAGGAATACATAATTGTTAAACGCTTCCTTGAATTCTAGAATGATGATAATGGGATTATATTACTTTTTCAAATCCAAAATCAGTCTGGGAGGTTGTCATAATGAAGCTTAAATTTTCGCTGGCCATCTTTATCATTGACCAGGGGTCAAATTTTCGATATTAAAATACTCAAAGGCGCTTTAGATAAAAATGGAAACCTACTGAAACTGAAGGGTGGGATAAGCATTGGTGATTTGTTTAGACATGTGATTGAATCACAAGCTCTTCAGGTAGACGTTATTAGCGGTGCAACGCTTACCTCTAAAGCACATCTTAAGGCACTAGAAAATGCACTGGAGCAGGCAAAGACGAAATAATTCGTTTCAGGAGGGCTAAGATGAACATTGCAGTCATATCGTATTCATTCTCAGGCAACAATGATACATTAGCTGGCAGTGTGGCTAAAGAACTGTCGTCTGAATATTTTCAGATTTCTGAATCCAAACCTCGGACATTGAGTACCATTACAATGGATATGATTTTCAGCAGGATACCGTTGGTACAGCCATCACCTAATTTATTAGTAAAGTATGATTTGATACTCTTTTTCGGGCCGATCTGGATGGGGCAAGTGACCACACCACTCCGACCCTATTTAAAGCATTTGAAAACAAATCCGAACAAGTATGGTTTCATTTCAATCAGCGGTGGAGCGGACGGACCCAACACGAAGGTATCAGGCGAACTCAGAAAAAGAACTGGGGCAGATCCCGTTGTATTTATCGACCTGTATATCGCTGACTTCATATCGACAAATCCTAAACCGACACGGAAAGCTACTTCTGCTTACAAGTTAGATCCTGGGGATATCAAACAATTAACCAGTACAATAGTAAAGAAATTAATGGATGTGACTTAACTGAGAGTTCACCTATAACTAAGCGGCAGAGATGCCGTTTATTTTTTTTCTCCTCAACTGGTAGGAATTTGTCTATTATTAAAGTGTCAGTTCAATTCGCTAGATGGTATGATAGGAGCGGGAGGGAATTTAAAATGACCAATGAGATAACAAATGAGAACGAAGAAACATTAAACGAGAACGAGGAAATAACCAATGATCCAGAAATGTCTGAGGAGGATATGAATAAGCTAGTGATGGCTGTTCATCATAACGGTCTCGTAGCTTTGAGAGTGCACTTTCAAGACGTTGAAGGACAAGTGTTGAATATGGAGGCCTACGGCCCGGTTTTTGTTTTTCACGTGAAGTCTGAGTTAGACCATGTCTATTCTTGTGGCTTTTTTCTGCGTGAATTGATTGCAAGATTCCAATCGGGTAAGGATCCTGCAGCATGGATGGCTTCATTCTTTGTTGATCTGATGAAGATTGAGGGAGGCAAAACGCTTCCAAAACCGCCTTCAAGTGAAGAAGAAGCTAAAGCGATCATAGACAATGTGTTAGTTCCGCAATGTATTAAAGAAATCACTGAAGAATTTGCGCCAGAGGATGTACACGTTGGCCTAGCTTGGAACGAAAAACTTGGTCCGGTCTTCGAGGCTGGATTTCCAGCGATAAGCGATGGGAATAACGTGTGTGCGTTCCCACTGCATTTATTGTTAACCCACTTGCAATTAAATCGGGATCCTTCCGAACTGCTTGTTCAAGGTATGTATAACATCCGCAAGGAACATGGATTGGAGTAAAACAGGCTCTGAGCCCTGACCATCCATAAAACAAAGAAACGGTACAAATGCCGTTTCTTTGTTTTATTTTATGAGTTTTTACAAACCAAATCCGTAGAGTCAATTCACTTCAGAAGCGCTTTTGAATTTGCTAGGTGTTAAGCCTGTAATGAGTTTAAATACTTTACTGAAATAATATTGATTGTTATAACCGACCATATCTGCGATATCTTTAAACTTGAGGATGGAGCCGTATCTTATCATTAACCCTTCTACATCACCAGAGAATAAATTTATCACTGATGCAGGAGTTCCTTGTGCAGTAACGAAAGCATCTACATTAGATCTGTTGCTCTTTTGCTTATCCGCGAGCTATTCACGCATTGTATCACCGCTTCGGAAATTTTGAATCAGGATGCGGAACTGAGAATGGAGGAGGTTTTCTAGTGAACATCAGAGTATTGTGTGAAGGGATAAAGCTTGATCCTGCTGCTAGACAGCAGGTTTATGAGTTTCAGATGAAAGAGGATGAATATCTAGTTTATAAACAACATTTTTATTTTGACAGATTTTCTTTTTTTGAATCTGTGAAACCATCGGAAGGCTATCGAAAGCTACTATTATATTTATTTGTAAGATTCGCAGTAGATGCTTATGAAGAGTATCGTATTCGTAACATTGAGGATGAGATCTATTTTGATACATTCTCAGATATTCAGATCTGGTGTACGCAATGTCTGCGTGATTACGGTGAATATGGTATTGAAGAATATAACTGGCTACAGGAGCATGTTCAGCTTCGTTTATTTCGTTTGGGAAGAATGCAATTTCAACCTTATGCAATGGACCGGGAGTTAGTCGTTGATGGTTGTACAATCTTTACCAATCAAATCGTGCTTAATGTGCACATTCCAGCGGGAGATCCTTTATCCGTTCAAAGTGTGGAGGAATCCTTTCAGTTAGCCAGAGCTTTTTTTAGGGGTATAACTTCAGTATTTATTTGTCATTCATGGCTGCTCGATCCTGAACTACGTGAGATCTTGAAACCGGAATCGAACATTATTCAGTTTCAGAGTCAGTTCAACATTTATGAAGTCGATAAAAGTTCGAAGGAAGCAGAAGAAAGAATATTTAATAAGCTAAGAGCGAACCCACATGAATACGAAGAGAACACCCAATTGCAACGGAGTGCAAAAGCTTATCTAATCGCAGGTGGGAAGTTAGGTAGTGGCTATGGAATTAAAGTACATAAGTAAAGTTTAAATCTTGGCATATTACGGATAGAGAAGACGTACACTGCAAATGAAGTAATGCGTTAACCTGGCTCTGGCTGTAATAGCTGGTTCTGGGGATAGCGTCTTATTTTATCCAAAAACGAAACCGGTTTCAAATGTGCGAGCGCGCCGTGCAATGAAATCAATAAAGATCAAAGAGGTGATTCCATTGGGCTGACCCTGGGCAGATATCGTCTTAAGCATTCCTGTGTCCTATAATTTTTTCATTTATTAGGAGGAGACGACGATGTTGAGAAAAGGAAAAATGCTAAGTCTATTTCTGCTGTTCACACTCATGATTGCTCTAGTGCCTACTGGTAATTCAAGTGCAGCCTCGAACTGGAATCTGGTATGGAGCGATGAATTTGACGGGGATTCTCTGAATACTAATAATTGGTCGGCTGAAATCGGCACGGGGATCGACGGTTGGGGAAACCATGAGCTTCAGTATTATACTAGTCGTCCACAGAACCTACAGGTAACAGGTGGGAATCTAGCAATAACAGCGCAAAAGGAATCTTATGGAGGAATGAATTATACCTCTGCACGGATCAAAACACAGGGACTTAAAAGTTTTACCTATGGAAAAATCGAAGCTAGAATCAAGCTGCCTTCAGGCCAAGGACTCTGGCCGGCGTTTTGGATGCTGGGATCGAATATTGATTCGGTGGGTTGGCCGAAATCTGGGGAAACGGACATTATGGAGCATGTGAACAATAATGCTTCTGTTAATGGGACGGTACACTGGGATGCCAATGGGCATGCCAGTTATGGTCAGGTTTCCGGTAATCTTGATTTCTCTCAGTACCATGTGTACAGCGTGGAATGGGATGCGAATTATATTAAATGGTTTGTAGATGGCAACCAATATAATGCTTTTTATATCGAGAACGGAACGGGAAATACGGAGGAATTCCAGAAACCCTTCTTCATTCTGCTAAACCTTGCAGTGGGTGGGGATTGGCCTGGAGGACCAAACGGTTCAACTGCTTTCCCTGCACAAATGCTGGTTGATTACGTACGTGTGTATCAGACTACGCCTAACTCAAGCATCGTCAGTGACGGGATTTATACTTTGGCTGATAAGGCTAGTGGTAAGGTTCTCGACGTTGTAGATGTATCTACAGCAAACGGGGCAAAGATGCAGCAATGGACCAATTACACAGCCAATAATCAGAAATTCAAGGTGGAAAGTACGGGAGACGGCTACTATAAGCTGACAGCAGTGCATAGTGGAAAAGTGTTGGATGTGCCGAACTCATCAACCGCCAGCGGTATACAGTTGCAGCAGTGGGATGACAATGGTACCAACGCTCAGCGCTGGAGCATTGTAGATGTAGGGGGTGGCTACTACAAACTAATTTCTAAAGTGAGTGGATTAGCTATGGATGTAAACGGAGCCTCAACAGAGGATGGAGCAGCGGTTCAGCAGTGGACGGATAATGGAAGCGATGCTCAGAAATGGTTTTTTACTAAAGTGAACTAAAAGGATTTATTATACGATCATGTTCAAAAAACACGGCAGAGTGCCGTTTTTCAGAATGACGAGAAACCCAATTCACTGGATGGTCTTGGGTTTCTCGACAGCCTGAGCCCCTATTCAATAGGGGCTGCTTTTTAGCGTTTTATGCGTCGTTGGTTTTGTATTCTTGTATTGATTACAATCCCGTTCCTTCTTCTAATCGTTCGAACTAATTTCAATTGGAATAACGAAACGGGTGAGATTCTTGTGCGGATAATTTTAATTTTACGTCTATAAATGATTCGTCTATTACTTTTTCGTATGAACCGCTGCTTAACATAGCTGACCTTCCGTCTTCTTCGTTTTAATTTGGCTTTAAAAGCTCTCCAAGGGGTTAGATTTAGGAACTTACGATATAGCGCAAATCCTGAGGAATCTTTATTCCAGCATTTTTCATCTCCGGCAAAATGGACAATTTTATTATTGTAGTCATGATCTGGGATGGCCATGTTAAATGAATTAAAACGGATATCGAGAGGGAGGTAATTCGCTCCAAAAACTGCATTTAGAACATCCTGGTCAGGCATGGTGACATCAGGGAAAGTGCGCAAGAAGTTCAGCATCTCATGGTACCAGTTCGTATTCTGGCGGATATTATTCAGAGCAAATACGATCACTCCAGAATTAAAATAAACCTCAGGATTCAGCCCTTTGGCGCTCACAATTGGTGCAACATCCATAATGCCCTGATCCCAAATCGCCCCTAAATATTTTTCATTCAGCTCGATCTGCCACAGTTCAGCAATGTCCATATTTACTAATACATCACAATCCAGATAAATAATTTTGTCAGCAGGAATTAATGCGGGAAGCAGCAACCGGTACATACTTGCATGTGTCCACATATCGATAGAATTAATATTGGCAAGAATCTGGAGCAAATCTTCGGGTAAAGTAATCGAATAAAAGCTAATCGTATGCTGGTGTTTAGTGATTAATCTGACGAGCTTTCGCTTGTTAACTTCGGTTAAAGAGGCATCATGTAAAATATGAACATGGATTGGGGAACTTGTATGATGAAAAACTGACGCTAAAACGACACCGGCATGCTCTGCATATTGTCCATCCTTATCTTGAAAGGCCAAGGCGATTTCGATCATTTGATTTATCCTCTCTCTACATTAGTGTACGAATGTACCACAGTATACGTTTGTCTTGACGAGGGGATAAAGGCATTACACCTACGATATTCACCCAATTTATTATGCACATGAAAAAACCAAGCTCTGCAGATCAGAGACTTGGTTTGCAATTTGCTTATTTTCGCAGCTTAATGCGATCTATGTGATGGTTGTTATTTTTAAATAGTATAAGATCTGCGCGATTTCTGGTTGGTAAAATATTGTGTATCAAATTTACATAATTGATTTCTTTCCATATTCTTTTTGAGATCTCGATAGATTCTTCTAGTGATAATTGTGCATATTTTTTAAAATAAGATTGCTCATCTTGGAAGGCGGTATCTCTAAGCTTAATAAACCGATCGATATACCATTTCTCTATATTATTCACATCAGCATCAACATAAATTGAGAAATCAAAGAAATCAGATACAAAATAGTTTGGCACATTTTGATTAATCGTCAAACTAGTCTGAAGAACATTTAATCCTTCAACAATTAGGATGTCCGGGTTCTCGATCGTGATATATTCTTTTGTCACAATATCATAAGTTAGGTGCGAGTATACAGGGCTTTGAACACTCGAAACACCAGACTTCACTTTAGTTAAAAATGAAATCAAACTACGTGTGTCGTAGCTTTCAGGAAATCCTTTTTTCTTCATAATTCCGCGCTTTTCTAGCTCGGCATTGGGGAGTAGGAACCCGTCCGTCGTAACTAAATCTACTTTAGGGTGAGAAGGTAATTGAGAGAGGAGCTTCTGAAGAAGTCTAGCGGTTGTACTCTTGCCAACAGCGACACTTCCGGCAATACCTATGATAAAGGGACCACTTTTAAGATCGTTGTTAAGAAAGTGATTTATAGATTCTTTAAATGTATGAGAGGCTTGAAGTTGCAAATTTATCAATTCGGACAGAGGAAGATAGACTTCATTTACATCCTCAATCGAGATTTTATCGTTAATACTTTGGATATCGGTAAGCTCTTCTTCTGATAATTGGATAGCGGTGAAATCGCTTAGTTTTTTCCAATCCTCACGTAAATAAAGTGTATATGCTGAATTATTCACCATTATAGTTTCCACATCCCTGAATTTTATAAAGATTCGATTGCACATAGGTATTATAACCGTTCATTCAACTTGATTCCATTCATAGCATTCGACATTAGTATGGACATTTATAGTGAATGAGGAAGAATGGAGTGGAACAATGAGAGTTTTTCGAAAAGTTAAATTATTAACGGATTACACGCGCAAGGGTACGTTCCAAGAAGAGTCAGAGTCCAGAAAAATCGTAATAAGTATTTATTATCCGGATACGGATGCTTTGCTCGATAACAACGAATCTGAAATGAAATATATGGATCTTTACTGCCCCTGTGAACTACAAGCCAGAGCAATTCTACAAGATATTGGTATGAATATGGATATCATAGATGGATTATCTACCTCAATCAGCGAGGGAACATTGCAACAGAAATCCAAACGATCCTATCCAGTTATTATCTACTCTCCCGCACTGGGCTTAGATAGAGATATGTATATTTACAATATACAATCGCTGGTAAAGCAAGAATTCATAGTGGTAACTGTTAGTGCTGCTTGTGAAGCCATGTTTACTGTTTGTCCAAGTGGAGAATTTATTCATCAATCAGAAGTCATGAGGACAATACAGGCTACAGATTATAGCGAATTACATCACTTAATTTCTATTCGAAAAAAGGATATACAGTATGTCTTGGATTACCTATCCCATTTGAATTCTAAGGATAAGGACAGAATGGGAAGTTTTGATTTGGATAAGGTTGGCATTATTGGACACTCGATCGGTGGAGCTACTGCATTAGATTTAACTATGGAAGATGATAGAATTAAAGCCGCAGTATTATTAGATGCAAGTATGCATTTATATTTTGAGAATGAAGTGAAGAACAATACGGTACCCCTACTTGTATTAAGGCAAAAGGCCTCTGCTTTAGAATCTCTAAGCAATATTTTACAGGAGAAATTAGCAAATGATTTCATCAAAGGACAAGAGAAGCTTTATCGGAATTGGAACGGATATAAATCTTTTTTGAAAATACGAAGTGCTACACATATGTCCTTTAGTGATATGCCACTTTTTGAGGAGGACGAGATTTTATATCAAAGAACATGTGGAACTCATAATCAGATAAATGAACTTGTCGCTAAGTTTTTTCAAGAGCATCTATTAGATCAGGGAAATGCTTATTCTACATTAATTGCGCATAATCATAGTGATTTCTGTGTGATTAATGGCAGTGGAGATGAAATTTTGTGAATTAGCATACAGAATTACAAGGGATGTTCGTGTGGGTAAGAAGCTATGTGGTCTCTTCTGAAAAATAAGAAAAACGGCCGAGAGCCGTTTTTTTTCTTATTCTTTGATCCCAAAAGCAATCCAGCGCCCATCGACATCTTCAATAACAAATTCCTTGTTATTATAGTCAGTATTTGCTAATGCTCGAACAATGTTAACGCCAGCGGCTTCGAATTCCTTCTCCAGTTGTTCTTGCTGCTTCGTAATAAAATAGGCATCGTAACCATATCCATACAATTCTCGATTAGGAATTACCCTTTGTCCTTGGGAGTGTGTAAGAATAATTTCTGTATCATCACGATATAGACAAATATGCGGTTCTTCCGTATCTAAATAGGGCACAACTTGAAAGCCTAAGTATTGACTATAATAAGCAGCCGTTTGCTCAATGTTGAGGGTAGGAAAGATACTATGTGATTGTAAAAGTTTTTTACCCACTTGTGAGTTCATCCTTTCTAAGGAAATAGATATCCATATATTACCTTGGGATAGGGATTTCAACAATATGTAGAGTTTTATTCTGCAGGTGGCATTTGTAGTTGACACCATCGATATTCTATAATAATATACATGCATGAGCATGCATTAATAATTTCTGCTAAAACATTGTCCCAATGTTCATAATAAATTTAGTTTTTTATAAAGAGGAGAGATATCATGAAGGACTTGTTCACCCCGTATGAAATGAAGGATTTGAAATTGAAGAATCGGGTGGTTATGCCTCCGATGTGTCAGTATTCCGTGACTAACAAGGACGGAATTGCTACCGATTGGCATTATAATCATTACGTAAGTCGCGCCATTGGTGGAACTGGATTAATTATTATTGAAATGACCGATGTGGAGCCTGATGGCCGAATTTCTGATTTTGACCTTGGTATTTGGTCCGATGAGCAGATTCCTGCACTAGCTAGAATTGTTGATGCTTGTCATTCCTATGGAGCAAAAGTAGGTATTCAAATTGCTCATGCTGGGCGCAAAGCTGAAGATGCAGCAGTTCCTGTATCCTCATCTGCCGTTCCATTTGATGCAGACTCCAAAACACCACGTGCTCTTACGACTGATGAAGTGAAGGGTATGGTTGAGAAATTCCGGCTCAGTGTGAAGCGTGCGATTCAAGCGGGGTTTGATGTTATCGAGCTTCATGGTGCGCACGGTTATCTTATTCATCAGTTCCATTCACCACTAACGAATCAAAGAGCAGATGAATATGGCAAGGATTTGACCTTGTTCGGTACTGAAATTATTCGTGCAGCGAAAAGTGAAATGCCTGAAGGAATGCCATTGATTATGCGTATCTCAGCTCAAGAATATGTAGAAGGCGGATACGGCATTAAAGAAAGCTTAGCATTTAGTAAAGCTTATAAAGAAGCTGGCGCAGATATTTTCCATATCAGTGCAGGTGGTGAAGGACCTATCGCGGCTGCTGACAAGCCAGGAACACATGCGGCGTATCAAGTTCCTTTGGCAAGAGAGATCAAATATGGCTTGAATGTTCCGGTGATTGCTGTTGGTAGATTGGATGAACCAGCTCTTGCTAATGCAGTGATTGGGAATGAGGATGCAGATCTTGTTGCCGTAGGACGGGGGATGCTGAGAAATCCATATTGGACCTTAGAGGCTGGGGTTGAGCTTCAGCAAGACCCAGGCATTCCTCAGCAATATGCTTTTGGATTTCCTAGAATTAAAGGAAATTAAAGCTGATCCTTACCTCAAAGTACTTACAGTTTAATTATTATAATCGAAATTAAAATGTATCATTTGGAGAGAGGCCGGCTTCTTGGAGAAACGGTCTTTTCTCTTTTTTGGATTAAGCTTGGCACAATAGATGTGGAGTGTAGTACTATTATATAGAAGAAAAAATTCATGAATAGTCATACGCTCAGGAGATGAATATATAGATGGACAAAATGATTAACAATGACCTTATCACGAACTGGTTGACGTTAACACATATACAAATGAATGTGACGAATGAATTAGAAGTTAATTTGCAAGCGAATCATGGCTTATCTTTAAAAGAGTTCTACTTGTTATTATTCTTGTCGGAGGCCCCAGAGAAAAAATTGAAATTGCAGAAACTCGAATCCATGGTTGGTTTAAGCCAAAGTGCCGTTTCACGATTAGTTAGCCGATTTGAAGCCAAGGGCTGCGGAGCTTTAGAGAGAAAAGCATGCGATAGTGATCGCAGAAGTATTTATACCTCCCTAACCTCTATTGGTGAGGCCAAGCTCATCCGTGCACAAGAAACCTTTAAAGAGACGCTACTGACGGCATTCCCGGAAAAAGATGTGGAACAGCTTCTAGAGCAAATGCTTCGTATGAAGCAACAATCTTGAATCAACATAAAAAACCTCTGTTTTGGTAAATGGACCTCATTCTCTATTTCCCATACAGAGGTTTTTTGCGTGAGATTTACTCATTCTATTTCCGCTTGGAAAGCTGGTAATAATTATAATTATCATGTTCAATCGTAATCTCATTAATGAAGTCGAAGTCACATTTTTGTAGGACTCTATTAGAGGAAGTATTCTGTATCAGAGCAATAGCGTTTAATACATCGGTAGAGGTGTACTCAAACAAATACTTAATTAATCCCTTGGTAGCTTGTGTGGTATAGCCTTTGCCGCGATGATCCTTGGATATGGCATACATAATCTCTCTGTTCGGAGCGGGTAATTCATCCTTCATTCCTGTACAGCACCAACCAATAAACTCCCCCGTCTCTTTTAAAATAATGCCTAAACGAAGACGTAGCTCCCCGATGTTTCCATCCGCTGAGACCGCTTGTAGAAACTGTTGGTTTTCTTTTATTTCATAGTTTATTAACCAATCTAGCCGTTGTTCTTTAGGAACATTCCAGTCTGGCAGAAATTCTATGATTTCAGGCTGCATGGTAAGTGCATGAAACTCGTCTAAATCCTCCACTCTAAACTCTCGTAACAGGATATCTTTACATTCAATTGTGAAGATATCACGTTTTGTTGACTCGAAACCTACTCGGTTATTCAAATTCATCTCTCCTTCGTACATTCAAATTCATTTTATCATGAATAAAAAGGTCGATTTGGTAATCTTTAAGTATAAAAAAAGTTTTCTTTTATTTCACATAGATATTAATTGATTAATATATTAATTGATTATAAAGTGTGTTATTATGTTTCGTATAAAGGGAAAATGGTCCACAGATGAGTCGGTTTTGTTGTAGTGATGAGTAGAATGGTTAGGATTTTATGATTTCTAATACAAAAGATGACAGGTGATCTGCTATGAACAATGACAACAGTAATACATCTATTAATGGTAATTTGATAGCGCATTATAAGTTTGATAACCCGGATCATGTGGGTCAAGATTACTCGGAGAATGGGAATGATGGAACCGCTTCAGGGACTAAGCTGCCATCCATTCAGACTGTAGCAGGTAGAAGTGCTGTTTCACTAGCGGGTGGAGAACATGGAACATCCTATATTTCGTTGCCGGATGATCTTCTTAAAGAGGTCAGCGACCAAACGGGCATTACTGTCTCG
This sequence comes from Paenibacillus etheri, assembly GCF_001012825.1. Taxonomy (GTDB): domain Bacteria; phylum Bacillota; class Bacilli; order Paenibacillales; family Paenibacillaceae; genus Paenibacillus_AQ; species Paenibacillus_AQ etheri. The sequence goes on along the minus strand of NZ_LCZJ02000026.1, from coordinate 263,901 downwards.
ACTTGGATGCATGTAAGTACTGCCGGGAGCTTATGGGAAAGACTGTTTGATTTCGGTAAAGGTGAGACAGGACCCTATATTTTCTTAACACGAAATTTCCGGGGAAGTTGCTTTGCTGGGGAAGATTTAGTCGCAGATCCTGGTAAATCCTTTGCTGCGGGTGAATGGGTGCATGTCGCCTTTGCGGTCACAGGAACAAAAGGTGGAACACTAAGCAGTGCAGGACCCATGATGTATGTAAATGGTGAGGTCGTTGCGGATGGAATGATTAGTCAGACTTCTAGCGGTACATATGCTAAGCTACGTGCGTGGTTTGCTACATTTGAGGACCAAGTTAATTATAGTAACAATACGATCGGCAAGTCCCAATACGCTGCAGATGTAGATTTTGGCGGCTCTCTTTCGGACTTCCGTGTATATAAAGCGGGATTAACGCAGGACGAAGTGATTGAGATTATGTGTGAGTCTTTGACAGATGAAGAGATTGTTAAGCTCGCAAAAGATAAATATTTAACCTTCACTAGTTCAATCATCACCAAAGATATCGAATTGCCAGCTTCGCTCATGGGTGGAAAAGTTGATGTGTCTTGGGTATCCAGTGATTCAGCGATCATAACTAATGAGGGTACCCTGAATAAAACCGTCCAATCTGCTCAAGGCGTAACGCTGACTGCTGTTTTGAAAAAAGGTGATAGTACAGTAGAAAAGAGCTTCACTGTATCTGTGCTACCAGAAGGTTTGCCACCCTACACCTTAACGATCGATGGAAACCATGAGATTTTGGATGTTAGCGAAGTTCTATATGGCCTATTCTATGAAGATATTAATAATGCGGCAGATGGTGGAATTTATGCAGAGTTAGTGCAGAATCGTTCCTTTGAGTCATTTGCTTTTGACAGTTATTCGCATGTATGTGGTGTGCATGGGACTTCAACGGGAAGAAATTATACACCTCTGCATGCATGGTCTGGTGATACGGACAAAATGACTGTCCACAATACAGGTGGATTGAACGATTTCTTCGGCATCGAAGATAAAGATATGAATGCGCATTATGTGACAGTGGCAGATGGCGCGACGATCAATAATAGAGGCTTTGCGGATTCCAATCAGCACTGCTCAATGTTTATTAAGAAGTATGCTAAGTATAACTTCACGATTTGGGCGAAGGCAGAGGCAGCGGGAACAATCACCCTGCAATTGCTCGACAAAGATGGTAAAGCCATTAGTGATGCAACGGTAGTTGAGGTGAACGGTGACGGTAAATGGAAGAAATATGGTGTCGATTCTAAGCTTGTATTAACAGGATCTGAGACTGTACTCGGTCAGTTGGCTTTAACCTTTAACGGTGAGATTTCTATTGATATGGTTTCCTTAATGCCGGAAGATGTTTGGGGCGCTGGGGTAGAAGAACGTTCTGCTACAGCTCATGCTAACTATAAAGGAAATTCGAACTATAGATTGAGAAAAGACTTAGTGAACGCACTTGTTGATCTTCATCCTACATTCTTACGTTTCCCGGGGGGCTGTATTTCTGAAGGTTCTCACATTTGGGAGAATGTGTACGATTGGAAAGAGTCCGTCAACGATATTGAGCTTCGCAAAGAGAACTATAACGTATGGGGCTATATGATGACCATGGGTCTTGGGTATTCTTGATGAATCTCTGAATCTAACTTACACTGGTGAAAGCACAATCACCCGAATGACTCTCCATCCTGCGATCCTCCCAGAATATTTTTCAAAATATAAGAAAGTATAAGTTTCACGCTATACATCATCCTTCTATTTCTCGCTTAAACGCTTACCGTCCTTGTAAGGACGCCGAAGGCGTTTATGCTTGCCACACTAATGCTTTCATTTCACGAGAATATAGTTCATATCTTGCCCCTATAGGAGGATGATACAATGATGAAATCATTCAAAAAGGACTGGAAAGCAAATCTAAAAAACCCACAAACGATTATGGCTTTGTTTACTTATCGTTTTGGAAATTGGGTGTATTATCGGGTGAAAAGTGGCCTGATCCGCAAACCTTTGTGGCTCCTATACCGGATAATGGATGTGCTGTTTGTCCGAATTGTTGCCAATGGAGAGCTTCATGCAGAGGCTCAAATTGGTGATGCGCTTCATTTACCGCATGGGTTAAATGGAATTATTATTAGTCCTAAAGCAGTGATCGGCAACAACGCTACTATTTTTCACCAAGTGACCATTGGGGGGAGAAATAACTTAGGGGAACCTGTGATTGGCGATAGAGCATTTATCGGAGTAGGTTCTAAGATTCTAGGGCCGATTACGCTGGGGAACGATGTTAACATCGGAGCCATGTCTGTTGTGGTTAAGGACGTGCCGGATAATGCTTCGGCTGTGGGGATTCCTGCCAGAAATATTTTGCGAGATGAACCCAAACCTGAGAATACAAGATAACGGCGGGATATTCTAGTACATAGGGTATCGCTTTATTTTAAAAAGTTAAAGGGTATAATTAAAGCATCCAAGAAATCTTGTAATAACCTTCTAGAGATCGGAGTAATGAAATGAAATATAGCAATTTAGAAGAGTGTGTTAATGATTTAGAGAAACATGGACATTTGGTTCGTATTCGTGAAGAAGTGGACCCTTATCTGGAGATGGCCGCGATTCACTTGAAGGTTTATGAAGCTGGTGGCCCTGCATTATTATTTGAAAATGTAAAAGGCTCGAAATTTCGTGCCGTATCTAACCTTTTTGGAACGCTAGAGCGCAGTAAGTTTATCTTTCGGCGTACTTGGAACTCCACACATAACGTAATTGCTCTTCGTAACGATCCTGTAAAAGCACTCAAGAATCCTTTTAAATATGTAGGGACAGGGTTATCCGCGAGAAAAGCATTGCCTATCAAAAAGCCAGGGGGTCTACCAAGCGGTTTTCAGGAAATCAGTATTTCTGATCTTCCGCTGATCACACATTGGCCAGAGGATGGTGGTGCTTTTGTCACTTTGCCGCAAGTGTATTCTGAAGATCCAGACAAGCCCGGTATTATGAATTCCAATCTGGGGATGTACCGTGTTCAGTTGAATGGTAATGATTATGAGCTCAATAAAGAGGTTGGCATTCATTATCAAATTCACCGCGGTATCGGCGTGCATCAAGAAAGAGCTAATCGAAAAGGAGAACCGCTTAAAGTGAGCTGTTTTATCGGCGGACCTCCAGCGCATACGTTATCGGCTGTAATGCCTTTGCCAGAGGGTATGAGTGAGATGATCGTTGCCGGTTTACTTTCGGGACGTCATTTTAGCTATAGCTATGTAGATGGATATTGCATTAGTAATGATGCGGATTTTGTGATTACAGGGGAAATTCATCCTGGTGAGACGAAGCCGGAAGGGCCTTTTGGCGATCATTTAGGCTATTACAGTTTGGTACATCCTTTTCCAGTTATGAAAGTACATAAAGTGTACGCTAAAAAGAATGCCATCTTTCCATTTACGGTTGTCGGCAGACCACCACAAGAGGATACTGCTTTTGGTGAGTTAATTCACGAGTTGACGGGCGGAGCTATTCGCCAAGAAATCCCGGGCGTTAAAGAAGTTCACGCAGTAGATGCTGCGGGTGTTCATCCCCTTTTATTTGCGATAGGCAGTGAACGTTATACACCTTATCAACAAGTGAAACAGCCAGCGGAGATTCTTACGATCGCGAATCGGATATTAGGCACAGGTCAGCTTAGTTTAGCTAAGTTCTTGTTTATTACAGCCGAAGAGAAACAACCTGTCAGCACACATGATGTTGAGGATTTCTTGACGTATATTCTAGAGCGAATTAATCTTCGCAGAGATATTCATTTCTATACGAATACAACGATTGATACCCTTGATTATTCTGGTACAGGATTAAACAGCGGAAGTAAGGTGATTTTTGCTGCGGTTGGGGAGAAGAAAAGAGAGTTATGTACAGAGGTTCCTGACATACTTAAAGAACTACAGGGATTTGGAAATGCAAAGATGGTGATGCCGGGTCTCGTGGCGCTTCAAGGTACTAAATTCACTACTTACGCTGAAGCAGCGCAGGAAATGAACAAGCTTAGCGAGGCGATTCAAGAACAGGGAGCACTCCCATCTTGTCCGATGATTATTGTGTGTGATGATAGCGAGTTCTTAAGTGATAGAATTGAGAATTTCCTATGGGCGACGTTCACACGCAGCAATCCATCGCATGATATATATGGTGTGAATAGTTCTACGGAGTACAAGCATTGGTCATGTGATAACGTGATTATTGATGCGCGTGTAAAACCTCATCAAGCACCACCATTAATTCCGGATCCGGCGGTTCAAAAGCATATCGAACGACTATTTGCTCTGGGCGGCAGCTTAAGCGGGGTTCGAATCTAGTTCGTGGCTTTCAGAGGGGTGATAGGATGAATGTTTTAAGGAAAATAGCTTGTCTAACATTCGTACGCTCTTTACTCGGACGATATTAAAGCAATCGCTGAAAAGGCTGGTTGGCATATCCTTAAAGAGGATTCTATCCATTCCGCTTGGCTTCAGGATGGTCGCTGGGAGATCGATATTAAGCTATCTGAATATTTAAATGAGCTTGATGACTTGACTGGTGTTCCAGAGAAGTTTAAATCGCATCTTCAATCAGAAGTAAGATTACTAAAGTCATATGCAGAACATGAGAATATTAAGTCCATGTCTACCTTTGCGTGGATTGCAGAGTAAGCTGTTCACCGACCTTCTTGGGAAACCAAGAAGGTCTTTTTAATGGGTTTCCTATTTATATAATTTTTGCAACTTGCCGATTATACATAAAAAGGATTAAGAAGAATTAAGTTACTTATACACGCTATAAATTTATTGAATTTCAAAGCGGGGTGACACAGTACATATGAAGAAAATCGTAAGCAGGAGATCTATTCTGTTTTTTTTATTTAGCATAATATTCCTCATATTTTGTGCATTTGCAGGAGTAGAAATTTGGTGGTCATTATTAAATATCGCACTGAGCACGGATAAAGTGGGGATAATTAATTTTGAACCGCAATATGACCATCCTGATATTTCCCTGTGTATCTTATTGGCTGTAGTACTCTGCTACGTTCTGTTCGTAATATTCTTAATAAAGATTAAAAAGCAGAATCTAATGTTTATAGGTTTCATCATTTCTTTAGTCTTCTTTTTTAATGCACCTAGAGCTATGGTTTTGAAATTTAATGTAGAAAATTATTTTCATAAAGTTAGCATAGAAAGCAATTTTAAATTTATAGACAAAATCCAAACTGAAATTAACAATCGACATATTTCATCCTATTTAATTGATTTTAAAGCAAGCAAGGAAAGGGTAAAGGAGTTTAAAACAAGGTACGTTGTTGTACTAGTGAAAGATATTGAGGGAGTAATTACTAAAGATGAAGTATTATTTTTTTTAGATGCAGCTAAAGATAAAAAATTTAAAAACGTAGATTTATTATTTTATGATAAAGCTAAAGCAGATTCTATAACTATAGATATGGATTATAAGAATGGTATTACATATTGTTCACCCAACGATAAGTGTGAAGATTTTGGGATAAAAGAGGATGAATAGCCAGAAACAAGAAAGAGTCTGTTGTTTTGGGGAAAATAGTTTTACACTCCCATCATAGCTTGAAATTTATGCTGTAGTGAATATCTAAGATTTAAAGGATTCTACAAGACTAAATTCCCTATCATCGTCATATGAATCTAAACAACGAATGATAGGGAGGATTGTAATCATGGAATTGACGGATATCATCTCTAAAATTGTGGTAGTTATACATGTTATAGCAGCCATAGTGGGAATTGGGCCAGCTTTTGTGCTGCCAATACTGACAAGCTCAGCCAAGACAGGCAGCCAGCTTCGTTTTGTATTTGGCATGATGAAGAAAATAAACAGATTCCCCAAAACGGGTGGAATCACCCTGATCGTTACAGGTATTTTGTTAATGATCATTGATAAAATGGGCTTGTCGGTGTTGTGGATCAATCTTTCGTTATTATTTTTTATCGTGATAGAAGTCATTATTATTGGATTTGTTGAACCTCGATTGAAAAAGCTGACCCAGATCGTGATGGCCAGTGAAGGCGAAGAAATCCCTGAAGGTTATACCGCCGCTATGAACAAGATCGCTCCGTTAGAAGCAGCTGTACATGTGCTCACTATCGTCATTATTATACTAATGGTAGTAAAGCCGGTATAAGATCGAAGCGTCTATTCTCAATGATCTCTTCATAATCGCGAATGAGTCCATCAAAAATGCTCTCCCACGAGCGGCCGAGTGCCAGCTGTCGCCCCTCATAACCCATAGCAGCCAGCTTTTGGGGATACTCTACACATGCACAAATCTCACGAATCAAAGCATCCGGAGAACGAGGTGGGGCGATCATTCCCGTGCGACCGGGTGTAACCAGATCCTTTACCCCGCCTTCATTCACGGCAAGGACAGGCAGTCCAGAGGCCATTGCTTCAAGGACAACATTACCGAAGGTTTCCGTACTGGAAGGGAAGACGAATAGATCAGCTGAGGCATACAATTGAGCAAGCTCTTCACCGTGCTTGTAGCCTGTAAACGTGACATTTTGCGGCGCCTGCGCCCGCGTCTCTGATAGTAAGGGACCGTCACCAACAATCAACCAATGAACCTGAGCTTGCATAGACTCGGGGAATTGCTGCATGGCGAGAGCAAGGGTGTTGATATCTTTTTCAGGAGCGATCCTTCCCACATATAGTAGCAATAACGGCGCGGTAATTCCGTAACGATCACGGACCTGATGGCTGCGTTTTTTCGGAGTGTAGAGATTGCAGTCGATGCCTCTCGACCAAAGCTTCAAACGTTGAAAACCTTGAGCTTGGAGGGAATCGAGTGTTTCGTTGGAGGGCGCGAAGGTAGCATCACAGGACCGATGAAACCACTTCATGTACTTCCAATAAAGAGGAACGATTTTTTTCATCCGGTAATAATTAAGGTAGCGGTCAAAGTGGGTATGGTAGGAGGCGACATGAGGTAGACCAAGCTTTCGCGCATAGCGAAGGCCGCATAGGCCGATATTGAACGGAGTAGCCAAATGAAGCAGATCGGGTCGAAAAGCTTTTAGCTCTGACTGGATGGAGGACATATTCGGCAGCGCGAGTCTACATTCTGGGTACAAGAAAAAGGGGATACTGGTAATGGGACGTATGGGATCGGCATAACTGTCTTCAGGAGCAGATTTCGGCGAAAACAGCAGATGCTCGATACCTCGCCGTTTTAAATGAGTGGTTAAGCGCTGAAGCGTAAGTGAAACACCATTCGTCTGCGGAAGAAATGTGTCTGTAAATAAAGCAAGACGCATAGAACCCCTCCCAAATACTCTTGATGTCTTGATCATAACAGCTCATTATTTCATGGAGGTCAAACGGATGTTAAACAGAATATAAAAATCCACTGCACAAGTTAATGAGGTGTGCAGTGGACTTTTTAGTTTTAATGGGATGAAGCTCTACAGGGATTCATATATCCGCTGTAAAAGAGCGATGCTTTCTCTTAGATGCGATTCAGGAGTACTCTCTAAGATGCCCTGAATATGCGGACGTTCATATTTCATATAACGAAGAATCGGCTCAAACTCTAGCCACCCTTGACCTACAGGGACAATTTGTATAGCTCCATCTTGGACGATAAAGTCTTTTAAATGAATGATAGCAATTCGATTTCCTAAAAGCTTCAACGCCTCCGTAATAATAGCTTCTTGATGGAAGTAATTTGTAGGCGACATAAGATTTGCGCAATCCAATATGACCTGAAGATTGTTAGAAGGGACTTCATCCAGAAGTCGGCGGGTTAAGGGTGCGGTATATAGCGGATGATGAATTCCTGCTTCAATTCCTACCGTCACACCAAAACGTTCGGCCTCCGCCACCATAGCCTTAACCGATGTCACCACCTCTTGGAAAGCTTCTTCTGTAAAATTATCTGTGGTAAACCCTAATCCCACACTTCCGGTTTCCGTACCTACCAGACTAGCGCCGAAATCTCTGGCCAAGCGCAGATGGGTATTAAACGCGGCTAACGCTTGCGCCCGTTTGTGAGGATCGGTATCTACAATATTTACATAGCAGCCAAGCACTGCAATCTGAATACCTGCCTGTCTAAAAGCATTGCCATAATAACTGGCCGTTCCAGGGCTTATAGCCGTCAGACTAGGGGCACTATCAGGAAAAGATTTCTTAAGTGCAAACTGGATATGAGTGAAATGATATGACTTAATCTTTTCAATTAACTCTTGCAATGGAACCTGTGTGAAATCATGTGCTCGAACACCTAGATGAAGGGGGATGCTCATAGGATGTGATCGCTCCTCTTAGTAATGTTGTTTGTGTGGCGCTAATTTATCCCAGTCAAAGGTAACCCCAGTGCCAGTTACTTCAGGCGCAATCGCAATAGCCATCCCATTGTCTTTGTTAATCACTAGAGGACGTGTGGTGTATTGATCGATGGGGAAGGTATGCATTTCCAGATAACCTGCATTGGGCATAGCCGCTAACAAACTAACATGTAATTCCTGCATCCCATGTGTGGAGACGGAGAGGTTATAAGCCTAGTTTAATTTTGACAGCCTGGAGGCCCATATCTAAGTATTTTTGATTGTTGCGCAGTAGCTTTTCTAATGGGAAATTTAAATCAATCGCTCCACCATAACATTTGACCTCATTGCTTGCGCCACCCAGAAGTTTATAGAGAGGTTCATATGCTCCCAGATGCTTTCTACACAGCTGGCGTCCTTGCCAATCAAGATATGTGTTAATTCATTAGCAATTAGTGAGCAGATCGCTTTGCCGCCAAATCCGCCAGTATAGGTATAACCTACCCCTTCACGACCGTCATCCGTGATCACTCCTTATAAAAGTTGTTGTAAGTTTGATAGAGATGAGGCTGTATTATGTTTAAGAGCTTGAACCACAAGTTTAGCAATCTGCTGCGCACCTTCATCCGAGAAGTGAGTATCATCCGTAACGCCATATGGATAATTGGGATGTACTTTTTCAGGCAAATGCATGAATAATTTCTTAGATGCTTCTTCGCCTAATGAACGATAGAGCGCTTGCGAGGCTGTGAAAATATCAAGTAGCGGTGTTTGAGTTTCTTCAGCTACCTGTCTCATTACCTCGGGATAAGCGCCTACAGCAAACGGGTCAAGCTCTCCAGCGGAGTTAAAGCGGCGGCGACTTACAGAGGTTAACAGAACCGGAGTACCACCTAACCGCTGAGCAGCTTCTATATATTGAACTAGGTTGCGGCGATATTCGGTTTCTGGATCGGTGTAACGTAATGGATCATCTTTTTTCTCATCGTTATGTCCAAATTGAATAAACAGGTAGTCGCCAGCTTTGAAGTCTTTACGGATGGCATCCAGGCGGCCGTCTGAGATAAATGATTTGGTACTGCGGCCATTAATGGCGCGATTCTCGATTCGAACAGAGGCCCCAAAATAACTTTGCAGGTATTCTCCCCAGCCCGTCATAGGTTTTTCTCCAGCACCTTTGATAGCCGCAGTGGAATCGCCAGCAATAAATAATGTGGGTGTCATAGGATCTTCTCCTTTAATGTGAGGGTGTTTTCTTAGCCAAATCATGTGACCAGATAAAGGTTTGTGGAGTGATTGCACACGTTAACAAGATTTCAAAAAAAGAGATGCATAGTCTCTTTTTTTGATTCATCCGAGAACAGTATTCTCGTGCTTATTTTAAATAGATTCATCGAATGTAGATTTTTGTTTACTGCCAGTATTGTGATCCCGATATTGCCCAGGTGTCATGCCTTCCTGCTTACGGAAAGAGCGAATGAAGTTCTGAGAGTTGTTATATCTTAATTTGGCCGCAATATCTTTAATGGGCATGTTAGTTTCTTTCAGCCACTTTTTCGCCATTTTAAATCGGTACATCGTTAGATATTCGCTAAAATAGTACTGGGTTTCCTTGCGGAACACACTGCTGATATAGTTGGCATTGTAATGCAGGCGTGAAGCACACTCTTCTAAAGTAAGATCTGTATCATAATCATGCTGTATCAGATCGATGATCTTCTCAGAGATGTTGTGGTATTGAGCATTTTGTCTGCTGTTAAAAATCTTGATCATCGGATTAATGACCATGCTCCAGAACCAATCTTCAATCTCTGTCACAGTATGAAGGTCATGCAGCTCCTCAAATATGGAACCATTGGCATGATAAATTTGATTTAAGCTAATACCGGATTCCTGCATCATAATGAGTAAATTATTGAGTAGGCGCGTCAACGGAATCTGGTATTCCTGAGGTGAAAGTTCGTGAGCAAAGATTGATTTGAAGAGAAAATGAATGAGTTCCTTTGCTTTATCCGTTTCAGCCAATTTGATAGCGTCCAGTAAATCATTTTCTTTATGTGTAGGGTAGTTCAAGTTCAGATAATGCTTGCCAGAGTTAATATTTTCATACTGGATAATGACGCCTTTGCCAAGTTTAATCCGATGCTTCAGTGCTTCGAGACCCTCTCTGTAGGCGATGGATAATTTATCGAAAGCGTTGAAGGGAAGGCTCAGTCCAATACTCACCTGCACCTTGAGGTAATTATTAATTTCTTGCTGCAGCTTCTCCGTTAGAGAATACAGGGTCTTGTGAAAAGACTGAGTATCGCAGTCCGGACTCCCCAATAAGACGACCACGGCATGATCCATAATTACAGGAGCCAGTCGTTGTTCAGAGCTGACTAACTCTTCAATCATATTGTGGGCAGCAAACAATAAGAGATTAAGATCTTTCTTCTCATAACTGGAATCATCGGCAAAATCGATCGACAACGTAATCACAGCCATCGTCTTCCATTCTTCGAGCTGCTTATGGTAGCCGAATTGTTCTAGCTCCTCGAGCAGATCGCGCTTCTTGACATTACCATGGAAAGCATTGATTAGGAAAAAGGTACGAACCTGCTGGATATGCTGCCGGACTTCTTTTTCCAGCTGTGATTTGGATTGGAACAGAGAATGAACTTGTTCTCCTATAATCTGAAATTCATTCGTGTGTCTAGATTTAATATCCGGTTTGCGTTGGCCCATCTGATTCATTAGTCTTTCAATGGGGGTGTACATCCGTCTTGATCCGATCCATGCCAAGAGAATAGACAGCAGAAGCATAAAGGTACACACGAATATTGTAAACAGACCAATTTTTTGCGACTCTTTCGTTAAACTTTCCATGGATGTGACCGAAAGGTAGACCCAGCCATTCATCTGGGAGCGCATGTAAGTGACAGCGTAATTCTTTTTATGGATGACGGTCTTGAACTGTCCTGAGAGTTTAGAAGGATCAGAAATGAAAGTGTCTTCTGTAAATCCGCCTTCTCTCATTGGCTTACCGATCAAGTTGCGGTCCGGATGGAGAAGGAATCGACCTGTCTTATCCAGAACGATAATATCATCGAGTGGCTGCACATCAGAATTAATGAAATCTTGAAGGCTGCAGACAGGAATATTAGCCAAGGCAAGCCCATATTTTTGTAGCTTATTGGTCGGAAGTTTCTTGATAAGACTAATGCTGTAGTTACAGCCAGTAACGTTGATGCTTTCCTCGCTATAAAATAAGGAGGATGGGTTCAAAATCCACGAGGTATCTTCGGCAATATTCATCAGGTTGGTTAGCTGCGCATGGTTTTTGTATTCATCCAGACGATAGACACCAGAATTTTTGATCATCCAATTTTGCTGCTGGTTTAGTAAGATGACATCCTCCAGCTTCGTATCGAAGGATTGCATATTGCGAATTTCGTTTCTTAAATCATTGTATAAAATGAAATCGGTTTCATTTAATGGATTGTTAAGTGCTTTTTTTAATACACTAGAGTTGATTACTTGGTTTAATGTTTGATTGACAGTTGTTAACTTATGTTCTACATTTGAGGTGATTTGTAAGATTAGTTCCATTTTACTGTTGTTAACGTTTTTTTGAATTTCTTTTGACGATGTGAGATATGAAAAAGAACCGATAAACAACACAGGCAGCGTGCTAATTACAAAGGCAAACATCGTTAGCTTACTTAGAAAACTTAATGGTCTCACGGGGCTCAGCACCTTTACTTATGTAGAAGTAGACACTTGTTCTAAGTGTATGTAACTTGGTAGGAAATAACAATAATCATCTCGTTCTGTGATAATCATTAGCTCTAATTATGCTTATAAAATGTAAAATCTTCAAGCTATAGGGTGATAATCCTTATAATATCTTAGGAGGCCACAGAAATGTCTAGAGTATCTATGGGTAGAAGGGCAACGCTGTATTTGTGTTTATTTGCAATGCTCGTTTTCTCTTTGTTAAGCGCTTGCAATAATATGGAATCTGCTGAATCCGGCACGGTTGTGTCTCCCTCGAGCATCTCGATTTTGGCGCCCCTTCATTTTCCACAACAGCCCTCTAAAGAGATTATGGAGGAGATCGAAAGATTGACAGGCGTGAAGCTCGATATAAGATGGGTTCCAGAGGGGGTCTATACTGATAAGATGAATACTGCTTTGACGACCAATTCCCTCGGGAAGGTCACATTTGTAAAATTCTCAGACTATAATCTGGTAAAAAATGCTATTCGTTCGGATGCCTTTTGGGAGATCGGCCCGTATCTTCAGGAGTTCTCTAATCTTAAACAACTGGACCCTGCTATTCTTAAACAGACTTCTGTAGATAGTAAGATCTATGGCTTATATACGGAGCGCCCCTCTTCCAGACAGGGAGTCATTATACGCAAGGATTGGCTCGACAATCTTCATTTAAATAATCCGCAAACACTAGATGAACTATATGAGGTCATGAGGCAATTTACATATAATGATCCAGACCAGAATGGTAAACAAGATACCCTCGGATTAGTCGACCGTAATGATCTCGTGTATGGAGTATTCAAGACGTTAAGTTCGTATTTTGGCACACCGAATAATTGGACACTAGAGAATCATCAATTTGTTCCTGAATTCGTGACCCCCCAGTATATGAACACAATGAATTTCATGAAGAAATTATATGATCAGAAAATTATAAATCAGGATTTTGCCTTAACGAGCAAAGAAGTGCAACGCGATAAGTTCATTAATGGGATTGCTGGTGTATTTATTGGGAGTATGACAGATGTAAAGCGGCTATCTATTGAAGCGCAGAATTTGAATCCAAAGGCAGAACTTACGCTAATCAATCGGATCAAAGGGCCTGAAGGATATAAGGTGTGGTCGATACCCAATTATAACGGACTCTATCTCTTCTCCAAAAAAGCGATTGCGACAGAGGATGAACTCCGTCAGGTGCTCGAATTTTTTGATCGAACCATGGATAAAGATGTAGCGAATATAATGATGTATGGGTTTGAAGGGCGCCATTATCAGCTTGAGGGTGGAAAAATCATTCTTCCCGAGGAAACCTCAGAACTGCGGGTGCAAGAAGTGAATCCGTTATATTCTTTGATGATTGCAGATATTAGTAATAAGAACATTATGGAGGTGGCCCAGAAGGAGCAATTGACCTCACTTGCGGATCAGCTGAGTAAAGATAATGAATCCTTTCTGGTCGACGATCCGACCGTGTCCTTAAGCTCATCCACCTATGATGAAAAGAATATGGAATTGTCAACTATCATTGTGGATGCTACGTACAATTACATATTAGGCAATATAACCGCTGAGGGGTTCCAGAAGGAAGTTGAGAGATGGAGAGCTAGCGGAGGAGATCTGATTATTAAGGAGTATGGTGAGGCTGAGCTTGGGATAGAGAAGTAAATAGGTTATTTTGATCCACTGCGGATGACGCGGTGGATTTTTTGTGTTATCACCATAATCATTTGCTCAGATCCCTTTCAGAACGCGCCGTTATGGGGAAATGATTGTTTTCGTAATCTTGTGAAGGATGTAACGTGGAACTCGTAAACAATTCAAATTATGGAGGTCAAAATGGTATGAAGAAGAAATCCTTCACCATGTTGTTAACAGCACTGTTAACATTCAGCACATTGTTAGCTGGATGCGGTGGTAACAACAATAACAAAGAAGAAGCAGCAGCTCCAACTACAAGTGCAGAGAACACCACAAAGGTGGAAGAGACTGAAGCACCTAAAGAGGAACCTACAGAAATCAAAATCATGCTTCCATTGAATACGACAGAAACACCACCAGACAGAATTAAAACAGAAGTGGAGAAATTGACGAACACCAAGCTAACTTATCAATTTTATCCAGCAGATACGTATGAAGAAAAGCTGAATTCATCCTTTGCTACAGGCTCACTGCCACAAGTAACTTATTTGAAAAATCAAACCACTTTTATTCAAATGAAAGACGCGATCAAAGACGGTCAGTTCTGGGAAATTGGTCCACTATTAAGTGAATTCCCTAATTTAAGTAAAATGAAACCGGAAATTCTGAATAACACGAAAGTAGATGGCAAGCTTTATACCCTATATATCGGGCGTCCACTTGCACGCCAAGGGATCATTTACCGAAAAGACTGGGCAGATAAATTAGGACTTGCTGCACCAGCTAATGTAGATGAATTATTTGAAATGGCTAAAGCTTTCACAGAACAAGATCCAGATGGAAATGGACAAAAAGATACAACAGGTATTATTGATCGGAATGAATTGACCTATGGTGCTTTTAAAACGGTCTCCTCATGGTTTGGTACACCTAATACCTGGGGTGAAATTGACGGCAAGTTAGCGCCTGATTTTACTTTCCCACAATATATCGAAACGATGGACTTCTTCAAAAAGGCACGTGATGGCGGTTATATGAACCAGGACTTCGCGGCTACCAGTAAAACAGATGCGGTGAATATGTTCACCAGTGGTAAAGGCGGCCTTTATATTGGGGGCTCCATGCAGGATATTGATTCTCTTAATAAAGATACCATCAAGAATTTCCCGGATGCAGTTCTGGACACACATAGTATGGTTGCAGGACCGGATGGAAAGTTTGCCCAATGGATGATTCCAGGGTATAACAACGTCGTCCTGTTCCCGAAATCTGCTGTTAAGGACGAAGCAGAGCTGAAGAAAATCCTTGCTTTCTTTGATGCAATGATGACCCCTGAAGTAGCTAACTTGATGTATTGGGGAATTGAAGGCGTTCACTATACGGTTGAAGACGGTAAAGCGAAGCCGGCAGATGACAAAGAGCTGATCGAACGTGAAGTAAAGGGCTTTAAGGATAGTGTTATCGGAGAATATGAAACAA
This sequence comes from Paenibacillus etheri, assembly GCF_001012825.1. GTDB lineage: Bacteria > Bacillota > Bacilli > Paenibacillales > Paenibacillaceae > Paenibacillus_AQ > Paenibacillus_AQ etheri. Next base: position 248,674 of record NZ_LCZJ02000026.1, on the reverse strand, counting down.
ATGGCATGTACCAAAGCTATAACGTGCTGCCAGGTCGTATTCATGCAGAAGAATTAGTTCTTGAGAATGTTAAGGTAGGCGTTCCAGATCCAACAGCTGCTATGGATTCAGCTACCTATACAGAAAAAGGTGTTGAGCTTCAACAGATCATTACTGATGCCACTTACAAGTACATCTACGGACAGATCGACAAAGCAGGGTTCGAAAAAGAAGTTGAAAACTGGAAGAGCCGTGGCGGAGCTAAGATTATTGAAGAGTACAACGCTTTGTACAAGAAGTAATCCCTTTGTTCGAAACGCTTGAGTGAACAATATGTAGCTGAAAAGGTTGTTGATCCTGGTTCAACAACCTTTTCTCTTCATAGTCACCTGGAGAAATAAAGAGTTTGAATAAAGAAGGAGAAAGGAAGAGAAACATGCAGGAACTCACCGCACAGCCAGCTCCACAACCAAAGCGTATTTATAAGAGCAACAGTGAATTAAAAAAGCGGCTGTGGAGAAATAAATGGCTCTATGTCATGCTAACGCCGGGCGTACTGTACTTTGTTATTTTTAAATATTTTCCTATGTATGGATTAATAATTGCCTTCCAAGATTACAAGCCGTATCAAGGCATTACAGGTAGTGATTGGGTAGGGATGAAGCATTTTAGCAGGTTGTTTACAGAACCTGACTTCTTAAATATTTTAGTAAATACGCTTATCTTGTTTGGGATGAATATTCTTATTTATTTTCCAATACCGATTATATTGGCTCTGATGCTGAACGAGCTTAGAGGTACTTTTTTCAAAAGAACCTTTCAGACCCTATTCTATTTACCCCATTTCATGTCATGGGTTATCGTCGTCTCCATTTCGTTTGTAATGGTTACGATGGACGGGGGGATTATCAACGAGCTGCTTGCCTATTTTGGCTTTGAAAAAATCAACTTCCTGCTTAATCCAAGCTGGTTCAGACCGATGTACATTATTCAGGTCATTTGGCGGGAAGCGGGCTGGGGAACCATTATTTATCTGGCTGCTATTGCTGCAATCGATCCTGGGCTCTATGAAGCAGCACGTATGGATGGAGCTGGGCGGCTTAGACAAGTCTGGCATATTACACTTCCAGCTATTCGAGGCGTGATAATCACCTTGTTTATTTTGAAAATCGGTTCCGTTCTGGATCTTGGATTTGAACATGTCTATCTGCTGCTTAACTCCATGAATCGAGAGGTCGCGGAAATTATTGATACGTATGTGTATACCGCAGGTTTGAGACAAGGACAGTTTAGTTACAGTACAGCCATCGGATTCTTTAAATCCATTGTTGGTTTGATCATGGTCATGACAGTGAATAAAATCTCCAAGAAAATGGGAGAAGAAGGCGTCTATTGATACGTTGTAGGAGGAATCGAAATGGTAGAGGATAAAACAATCGGCGGCAGAATTTTTTCTGCTATAAATTTTACGCTGCTAGCAATTATTGCATTGGTGACAGTGCTTCCCTTCGTACACGTTGTAGCGGGTTCTTTTACAACAAGTGCGGAGATAGCCGCCAATAAATTTGTATTGATCCCAAAAGTATGGAGTTTGGATGCGTACAAGTTCATCTTTTCAACGAACACATTATTTAAAGCTATGGGAGTTTCCATTGGTGTAACGGTCATTGGAACAGCTTTCAGCATGCTCATTACCTCTTTGATGGCTTACGCCCTGGCTAGAAGAGATTTGGACGGACGTAAAGTGGTTAACTTCCTGGTCGTATTCACGATGCTCTTTCATGGAGGAATGATTCCAACGTTCTTGGTAGTAAAGGAATTAGGTCTCATTGACTCTTATGCAGCACTTATTCTGCCTTCAGCCATTAGTGCCTTTAATATGATCATCTTGAAGAACTTTTTTCAAAATATCCCTGAGGGTTTGGAGGAATCTGCCAAAATTGACGGATGTAACGACTTCGGAATTTTGTTCCGGATTGTCCTGCCCTTATCCTTGCCAGCCTTAGCGACCATCGGATTGTTCTATTCGGTTACGTATTGGAACACGTACATGAGCGCTATTCTGTATCTGGATGATAGCAGCAAGTGGCCAATTCAAGTCCTATTGAGACAAATCGTTGTCCTGGCTAGTGGAATGGACCACAGTGCTACGCTGGATGCCACTGTTCCACCGCCGGATCAAACCATTAAGATGGCTGTCATCGTGGTAGCTACTCTGCCAATTCTCATGGTGTATCCGTTCCTTCAGAAGCATTTTGCCAAAGGTGCCATGTTAGGTTCTATGAAAGGCTAATAAGAGGAAGAGAGAGATTATTCTTTGGGAGGAGCTTGGAGATGACTGGCAGGATACCAACAACACCAATAGAGTGGGCAAAAAAGGCATGCGATTCTTTAATGGATACTTACAGAGCGGGAGAGCTTCCTCCAGCACATCGTTGGCACTACCATCAAGGTGTATTTCTGTGTGGTATGGAGCTATTATGGAGTGCTTATCAAGAAGACCGCTATATTAACTATATTCAGGAATACGTGGATAATTTGGTAGATGAATATGGTAACTTTTATTTTGCCCGCGATGAGCTGGATGCTGTTCAAGCTGGACAACTGCTGTTTAATCTTCATCAGCGGACAGGTAAACTCAAGTATCGCATCGCTGCGGAGAAGCTGAGGAATTTATTGCTTACGTTAAACAAAACCTCTGAAGGTGGGTATTGGCATAAGGATAAATATGCTAACCAAATGTGGTTAGATGGGCTTTATATGGCAGGCGTATTCTCGTTAAAATATGCTAATGTCTATGGTGATCCTAGCTTACGTGATACGGTTCTCCATCAAGAGATGTTAATGCGTAAGTATATGAAAGATGAGACAACCGGATTATTATATCATGCTTGGGACGAGAGCCGCCGGATGCCATGGTCGAACCCGGAGACAGGGTGCTCACCGGAATTCTGGAGCAGAGCGCTGGGCTGGTATGGTCTAGCCTTATCGCAATTCCTAGATTTGTTACCTGCTAGTGATCCTGCTCGGGCAGGGCTATCTTCTACTTTACGTGATTTTGTTGATGCCCTTATTCGTTATCAAGATCCGGTAAGTGGACTTTGGTATCAGGTCGTAGATAAGGGGCATGAGCCGGATAATTGGCTGGAGACCTCAGGTTCATGTTTATTTGTCTACACAATTGCCAAAGCAGTGAAGCATGGCATTGTAAGTGATGCGGAAGTCGCTACAGCCGCGGCTAGAAAAGGGTATGAAGGGTTAATCCAAATCATTCAGTGGGATGAGCAGGATAGGTTAATTCTGCCGGACATCTGTATCGGTACTTCGGCTGGGGATTATGAGAGTTACATTACTCGACCTAAAGTTAAAAATGATTTACATGGCGTGGGCGCGTTGGTGATGGCTTGTGTTGAGATGGAGAGCTTAATCCAAGAGTGATTCCATTGAATTCTTACTAGACAATGACTTGATTCTCTGGGACTGAGAATCAAGTCCTATTATTTTGTGAGAGAAAGTTATTCATAAATTTAATGATATTCAGGAGGTTGGGATGAAGAGATCACATTGGGCAATTCGCACAGCAGACTCTATCATGGCGAGGACACCAAAGCTCTATGAGGATAAAGGCTACAACGGAAGCTGGACCTATGACTATGGTGTCGTATTGAATGGATTTGAATGGCTGTGGAAGCAAACCGGCGATAAGAAGTATCTGCAATTCATTCAAGATCAGATGGATTACTTTATTCAGGAAGATGGCAGCGTTAAAGGCTACCATTTGGATGAGTACAATATCGATCACATTAACAACGGGAAATTATTAATTACGCTATATAAAGAAACCAAGCAGGAAAAATATAAACAAGCAGCTACCATATTTAGAAAGCAGCTAGAGACACATCCGCGAACCTCGGAAGGTGCTTTTTGGCATAAAAATATTTATCCCTATCAAATCTGGTTAGATGGTCTATATATGGGTGCACCTTTTTATTTAGCCTACTTGCTAGCCTTTGAGGAAGGGCGGGGGCTTGAAGATGTGACGAAACAATTCATCTTGAGTGAGAAACACACAAAAGATACGAAAACGGGGCTGCTATATCACGCATGGGATGAACAGCGTGTTCAACCTTGGTGTGACCCCGAGACAGGATGCTCTCCAAACTTTTGGGCGCGTTCACTCGGATGGTATCTCATGTCTTTAGTTGATGTTCTGGAATTGCTACCTAGTGAGCATTCAGATTATCCAGAACTGGTACGAATACTAAACGATACTTTAACTGCGGTGGAGAAATATCAGGATAAGGAATCCGGGGTCTGGTATCAAGTGATTAATCTAGGTGAACGCAAAGGAAATTATCTCGAAGCCTCTGCTTCCAGTATGATCGTGTATGCCATGGCAAAAGGTATTCGATTAGGCGTATTAGAGGCTAGTTGGTACGTACCGTTAGAACTCGCTTTCCAAGGACTAATCTCAGAGTTTGTTCTTGAGACCAAAGAAGGATGGGTCAATCTAAATAAGAATTGCCAAGTAGCAGGGTTAGGTGGCGTAGATCAACGCGACGGCACTTTCGCTTATTACATTAGCGAGCCTATTGTGACTAACGACCAAAAGGGTGTCGGTGCTTTCTTGCAAGCCTGTGTGGAGTACGAGCAATTAAGAGGCTGAATCTGATATAGAATAGGAGTGCTATAAAATGTCCGTATATAATATTGAGGATTTTGGAGCGCTTAAGAATAGCGGGATGTTAGCGACAGAAGCGATTGCGCGTGCGATTGAAGCGGCAAGTGAGGCTGGTGGAGGAACCGTTTATGTGCCAGCGGGTACTTACTATACGGGTGCGATTGTTATGAAGAGCAACATCGAATTAAATTTAAATCCAGGAGCGATCCTTTCATTCAGTACGAATCCGGTGAATTACCCTGCGGTGGAATGCAGATGGGAAGGGGTGAAGCAGCAGGTTCATACTCCTTGTATTCATGGTCAAGGTTTAGTCAATATATCGATTACCGGAAGCGGAACTATTAATGGTAATGGCAAAGCATGGTGGGATGTATTTCGGAACCGTCGGGAAGAGCTGAAGTATCCCCGTCCGACTCTGATCGGATTTGATAGCTGTCAGCGGGTAACGATTAAGGATGTCTCGCTAATGAATTCTCCAAGCTGGACCGTTAATCCTGTGGGCTGCTACAATGTGACGATTGATAATCTGTCTATTTTGAACCCGGCTGATTCTCCGAACACAGATGGTATTAATCCAGAATCTTGTACGAATGTTCGGATTAGTAACTGTAATATTGATGTAGGTGATGACTGTATTGCTATCAAAGCGGGAACTGAAGATACGATGGAGCGCATTCCATGTGAGAATATCACGATTACGGGCTGTACTATGGTTCATGGGCATGGTGGGGTTGTACTTGGAAGTGAAATGAGCGGAGATATTCGTAATGTAACCATCAGTAACTGTGTCTTCAAACAAACCGATCGTGGCATACGTATGAAATCAAGACGGGGACGCGGCGGTACAATAGAAGATATTCGCATTAGTAACATCGTAATGGAAGACGTCATCTGTCCGTTTACCCTAAATCTGTATTATTTCTGTGGACCTCGCGGGAAAGAAAAGTATGTGTGGGACAAAAATCCTTATCCGATTACAGATGAAACGCCATGCTTTAGACGAATTCATTTCGCCAATATTACCGCACGTAATGTTCATGCATCTGCGGGATTCTTGTATGGACTTGCGGAGCAGTATGTATCGGAGATTACTTTTACAAATATTGATATCTCCATGGCACGCAATGCGATTCCCGGGCATCCGGACATGATGACAGGGATCGAGAACATGAACAATCGCGGATTTTTTCTGGGCAATGCTAGAGATGTGCAATTTCATCAGGTGAGCATTGAGAATCATGAAGGACCTGCTTTTTATATTGAAAATGGTGAAGCCATAGAGATCATAAATTGTCATTCGAAGAACACGAGCAAGCAAGAAAAACTAGTAGAACAAGTTACAGTTTCGCCCTCAGAACAGAATGTGTGTCCGTAAAGGGAGGAAGCCATGGAGCCTGATAAACTGAAGGAACTGTTAGGTGATCTTCCGACGGATAAGCCGATTTCGGTAACTGTGATGAACCAAGAGGAACGGGACGGATATAGTCTGGAATCCCTTTTACTGAATCTTAATGGGATTGAACAGGTGCCTGCTTATGTAGCAATCCCTTTGCATAAGGAAGGGCCGTTTCCGCTGGTTGTCTTTAATCATTCTCATGGAGGGAATTACGCGAATGGACGCAATGAGTTTATTCGGAGTAGTTCCTATTTGCAACAGCCCTCTTTTGCTAAAGTCTTAACGGAGATGGGTTACGCTGCTTGCTGTATCGATATGTGGGGATTTAATGAGCGTGGTGGCAGAACTGAGAGTGAGTTAGTGAAGGAAATGCTGTGGCAGGGGCAGGTCATGTGGGGCATGATGCTGTATGACAATATTCGAATGCTAGATTACATGTGCCAACGTGAGGATATTGACGCGTCTCGCATCGCAACAATCGGCATGTCCATGGGTGGTTTGATGGCCTGGTGGCTGGCTGCATTAGACGAACGAGTTGGGGTGATTGTCGATATTTGTGGTCAAGTAGATGCGCATACCCTAATTGCTGTAAGAGGACTAGATCACCATGGTTACTATTCTTATGTGCCCGGGTTATTGAAGCATTTCACAACGCTCGATATTCAAAAGCGGATCGTTCCCCGCCCGCGAATGAGCCTAGTAGGCAGAAATGATCGGCTATGTCCCATTGCAGGAGTAGAACTCTTGGATAGGGGGCTGTTCGAAGCTTATCAAACGGCAGGGAGATCAGAACATTGGCAACCTGTCATTTCCAGTGGTGGGCATATGGAGACCTTGGAAATGCGGACTTTATGGCAGCAATTTTTGACGAAGCATCTATAAAATCCATAGAAAGGAACTTAACCACCGATGCTAGTAGTAGGCAAAGAATCCTGTTGCGATTATCACACGATTCAAGAGGCAATAGATTCGCTAGAGCGTGAGCCAATTTGCCAAGCGGATACGCTCTATATTCTGTCAGGTGTCTACCATGAGACAGTTAGAATTTACCGTTCTAATCTTACGATCATTGGACTTGGAACCGTGGAAATAACCATGAATCGTTATGCCAAAGAGCGTGATGAAGCGGGTGAAGAAATCAATACGTTTGCTACACCAACGTTATTTCTGGGAGGTACCGACCTGGTCTTAGAGAACCTGGTGATTACCAACAGTGCTGGGCAGGGAGAACATATTGGTCAGGCGGTAGCCGTTTATGCACATTGCGACCAAACCGTGTTCAGACATTGTACCTTTAAAGGGTATCAAGACACGTTATTTACAGGACCTTTGCCACCTGCTCCACGAGAGCGAGGGGCATTTGGAGGCATTCCACTGAGAGATCATCATATCCATTATCGCCAGTTGTATCAGCATTGCTATATAGAAGGAACGGTTGATTTTATTTTTGGCGGTGCAACGGCTTATTTCGATCAATGTGAGATCCGAAGCTTGCGCCATAGTGAGAATCAAGCAGGGTATATAACAGCTGCTTCGACACCCGAGGGACAGTCACATGGTTTTATTTTCAAGAATTGCTTCTTAACAGCCGTCCCTGATATTGCTCCAGTGTTTCTAGGACGGCCTTGGCGCGAGTACGCTAAAACTGCATTTGTGGGTTGTAAGATGGGTTCGCATATTCATCCTTTGGGCTGGGACAACTGGAATAACTCAGCGAATGAGCAAACTGTAAGATATCAGGAATATGAAGTGAAGGATGCTGCGCTCCTAAGTAAGAAGCGTGTTTCTTGGGCAGATTGCTTTGAGGATGGGAGAGAAGCGCTGGATAAAAAGTTGATTTTTGCTGGGTCGGACTTTTGGAAGTAAGGGTACAGATGGATTAGACTAGCCTTAATAAAAAGCGGCAGCCCTGGACGAGTGAGACAAAGTTCTAGGCTGCCGTTTTTAAATGAATGAGCTCTTTATCAACCCAAATACCATAGGAACTATTAAAACATAAGGTCTCTGGATTGCTGGAAGAATGTAAAATAAAAATAGCCCAATTAATATCGTTGGTAGCAATAGAATAAAATACCCAATGCATTTCTTCCCCGCCCTTTTGCTTAATACTAAAAAAATATCTTGCTTTAAGTGTTAATGCCCTCGTATGTCAAGATCACTTAATGGATAGTCACTACTGCCCCAAGTATAGACAATATAATAGTTGATCAGCGTTTCATCTGCTTTCAAAGCTTTGAATTTCAAGTCACGATGTTCAATAAAGGTAATGTTATTACTCACTTGCTTTTCAACGATGTAACTCCATTCATTTTCGCGATACTTTGAATAAAAATTATTTAATTCTTCTAAAATTAGCTCCGATTTGATTGAAATAGCGCCAAAAAATTGCATTAGATTTTTCTTTGTGGAATATGCAATATAATTGTTAATTCTATTAAAGGTAAGGATCCTCCTGCCTGCTATAGTAATCTGCTGTTGGACTTGTAGGTGCGTGCAATCGGCGTTAGTAATTTCCGTCCGGATCGTCTGATTGATTTGATTCTTCATAATGAAGTAGTCCCTGCAGTGAATCAGGTTGAGACACACCCTTTTAACCAGCAAATCGAAAATGCAGAATTCATGAAGGAAAACAATGTGCAAATCGAGTCCTGGGCTCCTTTTGCTGAAGGGAAAAATAATTTGTTCCAGAATGAGATTCTGGTATCCATAGCTGAAAAGTATAATAAATCCGTGGCTCAGGTGGTTTTACGGTGGCTGACACAAAGAGAAATTGTTGTGATTCCGAAGTCAGTTCGTAAAGAAAGAATTATCGAAAACTTCAATATCTTTGATTTTGAATTAAGCCAAGAGGAAATGGTGTCCATTACTAAGTTAGATACGAATCAGAGTTTGTTCTTTTCACATCGGGACCCTGAAATGGTGAAATGGCTTGGTACTCGTAAACTCGATATCTAACCTGTTTCCAAATGAACTACTTTGTAATTACTCCAATGTTATGAGATAATAGAGTTTTTCCGTTGATTCTATTTTTCATGGCATAAGTGATATGCCTGATCAAATATTGGAGGTAGGCTTGTTGGCGACACAGTATCCTTTTGAATATGATCGGACCAGACCTTTTATGGAGCAAGTAGGGGAATGGGTCGGCGATGTATTCTATGAAATTCTTCCTGAGGCAGGATTTGAAGTTCGTGATGAACAGATTTACATGGCTTTTCAGGTGGAAAGAGCGTTTGCTGAGAAAAAGACGATTTTTGCTGAGGCAGGGGTCGGTACGGGTAAGACTTTAGTATATTTGTTATACAGCATTTGTTACGCACGATATAGGGGTAAACCTGCGATTATCGCTTGTGCGGACGAGTCCTTGATTGAGCAGTTGGTGAAGCCAGAGGGTGATATTGCCAAGCTTGCGAAGCATCTGAATATGAGTATCGATGCCAGACTAGCGAAATCGCCTGATAAATATATGTGTCTGAAAAAGCTGGATCATGCTCGCAACAATGATGATGGCAGCTTGCCGCTGGAGAGTCTATATGGTACTTTACCTGATTTTGTACATTCTCATGCACCGATGCAGCAGTTCCATGCCTATGGCGACCGAAGGGATTATCCAGATCTGAACGATGAGCAATGGAATAAGATTAACTGGGATACGTTTCAGGATTGTTTTACTTGCGATATGCGGCACCGCTGTGGACAGACGTTGTCCCGTGATCATTACCGGAAATCAGGCGACTTGATCATTTGTTCTCACGATTATTACATGGAGCATGTTTGGACTTATGAAGCGCGTAAGCGAGAGGGTCAAATTCCTCTGCTTCCAGAACATTGTGCTGTTGTTTTTGACGAAGGGCATTTGTTAGAATCTGCCGCCATGAAGGCGTTAGGATATAAAATGAAGCATGTCGTCTTTGAAGAACTGATCTCTCGTCTGCTACAAAATGAGATTCGTGAGACGCTCGCTGTACTTATCGATGAAGCGATTATGCAAAGTGAGCAAATGTTCAAATACATCCGTCGTCAATGCCGCAGCATTCCGGGATCGGATCGAAAAAGCATTGAGCTTAATGCGCCGCTAATCCGTGAGGTACATCGCATGCGTAGTGTAATTGCCGCAATTGAAGAAGAATTAGTATTCGAAAGTGGACTTTACACGATTGATGAATATCAATTGCGAATTGTGGAAGAACGTCTGGAGACTATTGAGATCGCATTGAGGTTGTTTGAGGATTCAGGTGCACTAATTTGCTGGGCGACGGAAGATAGCGATGGTTTAACGCTGTCGGTCATGCCGCGTAATGTTAAGGAAGTACTTCAAGACAGCTTATTCACGCAAAAAATGCCAATCGTATTCTCTTCGGCTACATTATCCGTGGATAAATCATTCCAATACTTGAAGGACAGTCTTGGGATACAAGACTTCTTGTCCTTCTCCGTAGACTCACCATATGATTATGAGCACCAGATGAATGTCTATGTACCGGAGCTTCGGAAAGGTGATTTTGCTGAGAAAATGGAGATTTCTATAAAACTTATCCAGCAGACAGAAGGAAGAGCCCTATTGCTGTTCCGTACTCGCGAAGAACTTCTGCAGTTCAAGCAGCTCAACTCGCTGAGAGCAGAATCCAGCAAATATTCTTTCCTCTATGAAGGGGATCAAGAGATCAGCTATCTAATATCAGCCTTTCAACGGGATGAGCATAGTGTGCTATGTGCGGTGACGCTGTGGGAAGGACTAGATATACCAGGACCCTCACTATCTAATGTGATCATTTGGTCGCTACCTTATCCACCGCTTGACCCTGTATTTATGGCGAAACGTGCGGAGACTTCCAATCCTTTTGAAGATGTGGATTTGCCTTACATGCTGCTAAGACTTAAACAAGGAATGGGACGTCTGATCAGAACAGGTACGGACCAAGGAATTGTGACGGTACTTGCGGAAGCTGAAGGACAACACCCAGTTCACGAGTATATAACTTCGGTACTCCCGAAGGGGACTAAGCTTCAAAAGCTTGAAGTTTAAATTTAATATAGGAACACAATCGCTCTTTTGGAGGTGGATGCTTCGGCATTCTCCTTCTCGAAGGAGCTTTTTTTATGCGTAAATTCAAGCATAAGGATTACTAATCTTACGGATAGTATATTGGTATTTAACTTTCAAGCCTGAGCGTATTATTGTTGATTCATGGGGTACACACATATTCCATCATCTAGAGAATCATACGAGGGGGTATACGACATGGGGGATTCACAGGGATTATACCAATCAAACAATAAGAAACAAGTTGGTTTTGCGCTTGGCATTGGATTAACCTTAATCATTGCATTAGTTGCAAAATATTTAGCAGGCTTTCCATTTCTCTCTATTATGGGCCAATTGGTCATTGCCATCTTAATCGGAATTATTTGGCGGGCAACTGCCGGAGTGCCTGGTACGATCACGCAAGGCACTGATTTTTCCAGTAAAAAGCTGCTGCGGCTTGGGATTATCCTTCTTGGGATGCGGCTGAATTTAATGGATATTGTTGCTGCAGGTCCACGGGTATTTCTACTGGCTGTTATTGTGATCGTATTTACGATCCCTGTTGTATTCGGACTTGCCAGACTGTTTAAGGTTGATAAGCGACTCAGTATCTTAACGGCTTGCGGAACAGCGATTTGCGGTGCGGCAGCGGTGGTGGCGATTGCTCCACAAATCAAAGCCAAAGACGACGAAACTGCTATTGGCGCAGCGATAGTTGCTATTTTAGGTACAATATTCACATTACTCTACACTTTTTTGTATCCTTTACTAGGCTTATCGGATCTTGGTTATGGGGTTTTCTCTGGAGCTACCTTACATGAAATTGCTCACGTCATCGCAGCAGCAGATGCTGGTGGGAATGAAGCAGTAGATATGGCGGTTATCGTCAAATTGACTCGGGTGGCCTTACTCGTTCCTGTCGCTATCTTAATTGGGGTTTGGACCAATCGTGCAGAAAGAAAAGTGCAAGGTGGACAGTCTAAAGCCTCATGGAGAAGCATTCCTATTCCTTGGTTTATTCTAGGTTTCTTACTCGTCAGCGGTGTGAATTCGTTAGGGATTGTGTCCGCATCAGTGGCAAATGGAATAGTAACGATTGCTTATATGCTAATCGCTATGGCGATGGCTGGACTTGGTTTAAACGTTGATTTGGCAGCATTTAGACGACTAGGAATGAAATCTTTTGCAGCAGGACTTATAGGTTCGGTCTTGTTGTCCTTAGTTGGATTTACACTAGTACACTTGTTTGGTCTGGCGTAATCTTCTGCATACATTAGAATAGTAAGAAATGAACTACTTCATATCTTAATAGGGTCCTTCTGTATATCATTTAATGTGGCTGGGTATGCATGAAATGGATGGAGGGACATCAGTTGAAATATTGCATAGGGGAATTTGCTTCCATTCTCGGTGTAACTGCAGATACGCTGAGGTTATACGAGAAACATGATATTGTTAAGCCCACTAAAGATAACAGCAATAATTAAGATATTTTAATGATTTAGATGCAAGAGATTTGTTAATGAGTAGATGTACAACGCTTGAAATTTCAGCGAAGAGTGTCGTGATGGCAACAGGTGGTTATGCTGCAAATAAAGAAATGGTTAAAGAGGCGTTTGGTTTCGAAGGGGTTAACGGTGGATTAGGACAGAACGTAGGGGAAGGGCTTAAGATGGCATGGGAAGCTGGAGCCAAGGTGCCGGACAACTTCGGTGGACAAATGCTGCACCAAACGTTGGCTAGAGCAACACAAGGTCTTAAAGCACAATATGAGCCTTTTGAAGCAAGTTATCCACTCATGTTAACGTATCTTCCGAATTTTATGAATGTAGGTACTTCTGGCGCAAGATTCAGAGATGAAGCGGCGACTTTAACTTCGGTTGCAGCAGCGAATACAAGTGCATTTAATGGACCATATCATATGGTTATCGTCTCGAAATCCCAATTAAATTCACTTCAGACCAAGGGAATGCAAGGTGTTCATGCACCAAGTCTTCCAGGAATGCCACCTGAATTCTATGCCGGGTTTGCCGATCAATTTACGCTTGAGAACCCTTGGACAAATGTCGAGAAAGTATTTGATTCGATGGTGGAGAACGGAGATGGCTTCAAAGGGAATACGATTGAGGAATTAGCAACAAATGCAGGAATGGATGTAGATGTGTTTGTAGAAAATTACAATAGTTATAAAGAAGCGACAAAAACTGGTGTAGATACAGAGTTTAGTAAAGCAACTGAGTACTTAGAATCTATGGGCGAAGAAGGTCCATATTACGCAATCATTGCTGAAATCAATAACTTGGGTTCTGTTGGTGGCTTGCTAGTAAATACAAAGTTCCAAGTTCTGAATGATAAACGGACGCCTGTGAAAGGATTGTTTGCTGTAGGTCTTGAATCTGAAGGCGTGTTGTTTAACGATACTTATGTTGGAAACGGCGTTGCTATACTCCTTTACCTCAGGTCGTCTTGGAGGGGAGAGCGCGGCAAACAGTGCTTTGAAAGCTAATTAACGACAATTTCCCGGAAAATAATTGAATCTTTTTAGAGACGCAGGGTGGAGAACTCTGCGTCTCTTTTTGCTGGAGATTAGAGCCATTCTTCTTTTAACAAAGATTTAAGCAGTTCTACGTTAGCTGCCCCAAGCTTGTTAGCGATTCTTTGCTCTAATTCGATTTTGGTGATCATCATTCTTTGATTGCATTCGATCCCCTTCTGGGTAAGGATGATGTTTTTGTCACGTTGATTTCCTTCGACCTCAACGGCTTCCACATAGTTACGGGATAACAGTCCTTGAATGCTTTTATGCGTACCTTGCCTAGAAATATTAATAATTCTACTGATTTCCGAGATCGAGAGCATTTGATGTGCTTCAAGAACGGCTAGGATATGAGATTCAGTTTTGTTGATTTGATCCGGGTCTTGGTCAGTCACAATCTTACGTAAGACTAGGTGCTTCTCACTAAGTAAATCAATTAGATTCATTTCTTGCAGATGGTTGTCCATGTGAACACTCCTAAATCATCGCTCGTTAATCCAAGTATAAGTCATTTGTGTTTATTGTCAACTTGGTTGACTTAGTTTAAGGCGCTGTGATATTGTAATCCAAGTTGACAATACTAAGAGAACACTAAGGAGTCTGAGGAAAAGATGGGAAGAAACAAAAAAGAAGCATTATTATTTACGTTCATTATGTGTGCTTTAATGGTGCTGGGTATGAGCATTTACAATGTAGCGCTGATGGAGGGCTGGTCAGGTACAGTAGTTAAAGATGTGATCATCGGCTACGTACCTGCATTTATAGTTGCATTTATTCTGGATGTCTTTGTTGTAGGTAGGGTTGCGAAAGGGATTGCACATAAGTTGGTTAAAGAGAATGATCCAATGATCAAAAAAATCATGTTCATATCCTTTTTTATGGTAACTGGAATGGTGCTGTTTATGTCCTTCTATGGCGCAGTTCTGCATGTCGGGTTCTCCTCAGAACTACCGATGGCTTATTTGTCTGCGATAGGTAAGAATTTTATTGTTGCACTTCCACTGCAAATCATTCTAGTTGGGCCGCTCACACGATTTATCTTTGTAAAGATTACTCCAGCTACTGCATAGAGAATGTTTACATCACCATTACGCAAATCTGCAGGTTAGATAATACTATTACTCTATATTGATAGAAACTATCAATAGGAGTGAAAATCTACTTGAAACCCACAGGTAAAGCTATTGTTTCTCTTATGCTAACAGCTGAGATGTTGTTAGGTTCCGCTTGGATGGCAGGTCCAGCAGTGGCAGCATCCGTTCAATCAGGTACGCCTTATACGGCAGACGGTAAGTACAATGTGAACATTCCCCATATTGTTGTTAATCAAGTGTATGGTGGGGGTAACACTGCCGATGCATCAGGTGGATTTTTCTCGAAAGGTTACATTGAGTTATATAACCCAACCGATTCAGATGTTAGTCTAGCGGGTTGGTCTGTACAATATTCGGATCCTAAGCTCGCTGGACAATGGAGTAAGCTGGATTTGAACGGATCAATTAAGGCTCATTCCTCTTATCTGATTACCGATGATGCTAACAATACAGAACACAAGGAAGATATTAGTGCCATAGGTGATCAGTCCTGGCCAGGGATGTATTTTAATAACAATGGTATGAAGGTTGTTCTGCTAAGCAGTACAGACTTGTTGCAGGTTATGAACCCATTTCAAACGATGCCAAGCAGTTACGTGGACATGATTGGTGCAGCGGCCAATGATAATAATGCGACGATTGACGGATATGAAGTGGATTACCCAACGGGTAAAACGGAAGGTACCTCCAAGCAAAAATCAGTCCGTCGCGTTGATTTTGTGGATACAGATAACAATAAAGCAGATTTCAAACAAATTAGCTTTGACACTCTGGATGCTTCTTCCTGGGCATTGTTTAAACCTCATAACAGTGCAGATGGACAATGGAGTGTAAAAGTGCCTGATTTAGGCATCGCTACCAAGAATCTTTCAGAAGCAAAAGTCGGATCGCCTTATTCGGTATCATTATCCGTTTATGGGGGAGTACAGCCGTATTCTTTTGAAGCTGCTGGATTGCCAGACGGTCTATCGCTGGATGCAGCATCAGGAAATATTAGTGGAACACCGACGAAAGTAGGAGCGTCTACCGTCAGCATCGCTGTGTATGACAGTTCGACGCCTCGGAAGAAGACAGAAGCTGATCTCTTACTGAATGTGGCGGAAGCCGCAGCACCTTTGACTCCAGATCTTCTCAGTGTAACAAAGATTGGTGGTTACGCTGTAGGCGTGACGAATAAAGATGGCGGCGTGGCGGAGATCGTGAAGTTTAACCGTGATAACGGCAAGTTCTACCTCGTTAATGGTTCATCTCACCCTGCAACAGTCGATATTGTGAATCTCAAGGACCCTTCCAATCCGCAAAAAGAATATAGTATTAACGTAGAACAGCTATCCGAAGTGGATGGATTTACATACGGAGACCTGACAAGTGTAGATATCAATACCGCTACTAAACGGATTGCGGTAGCCATTCAAGAAGAAGATGCTATGAAGAACGGTAAGGTTCTTGTGCTCGATTATGATGGTAAATTGCTGACTTCTTATGAAGCTGGAGTACAGCCGGACATGGTGAAGTATACCAATGATGGCCGTTACATTCTGACAGCGGACGAAGCGGAACCGCGCACGACAGTTGGTGATCCAGAGGGTAGTGTAACGATTATTGATACGCTCAAGAACACTTCAATTCTGGTGAAGTTCGATAACCCCGATGTAATTGACGATCTTGTCCATATTCGTGGAGTAGCTGATCCGGTAACTAAACAGATTACGGGCAAAGGTGAAAAGAAGGATGCGGTACGTGATCTGGAGCCGGAGTTTGTGGTACTCTCTGATGACCAGACCATTGCCTATGTAGCGCTTCAAGAAAATAATGCGATTGCTGCCATCGATATTGCCTCCAAGAAGGTTCTATGGGTCAACGGATTAGGCTTCAAGGAT
This sequence comes from Paenibacillus etheri, assembly GCF_001012825.1. Classification (GTDB taxonomy): domain Bacteria; phylum Bacillota; class Bacilli; order Paenibacillales; family Paenibacillaceae; genus Paenibacillus_AQ; species Paenibacillus_AQ etheri. The sequence continues at coordinate 232,082 of NZ_LCZJ02000026.1, read as the reverse complement.
TTAAGCCTTCCTACCAATCAACTGGACCTGGTAAAAGATAAGAAAGTGAATTTAGAAAATGTTCCATTCTTGGGTACGTATATGCCTGATGGGATAGATCAGTACACGGTTGGAGGTAAAACTTATCTGTTCACGGCCAACGAAGGTGACGCAACGGAATGGGATAGTAAAGTGAACGTGAGCACGGTCAAAAAAATGAAGGGCTCGTTAAATCCCGACTCAAAAGCAGCAGAGTTTCTGAATAAAAATAAAGATAAATATGATAGTGTAGAAGTTATGTCTGACATGGGCAATGATGGGATTTACTTGTATGGAGGCCGTTCATTTTCCATTTGGGAAGCAGATTCTATGGAACAGGTCTACGATAGTGGCAGCGACTTTGAAAAGATTACCGGAGAACGCCTGCCAGAATTTTTCAATGCAAGTAACAGTAACACGACGATGGATAACCGCAGCACAAAAAAAGGACCAGAACCTGAGTACGTCAAGGTAGGCAAAGTTGGACAAAAGGCGCTGGCCTTCATTGGTCTTGAGCGAATTGGCGGCCTAATGACTTATGATGTGACGAATCCAATGGAGCCGAGCTTTGTGAACTATATCAATACACGTGAATTCACGCCTGCGAATACCATTGAAACCGACACTGGCCCAGAAGGTATCGAATTTATTCCAGCAACGTCAAGCCCGACAGGATGGCCATTAGTGCTCGTAGCGAATGAGGTTGGCGGTACAGTAGCCATTTATCAGTTGAATGTATCAAAGGTAACTCTGAACCAGACTTCTCTGTCATTGAAGGTTGGCGAAGCTTCAGCAACGCTTGAGGCGAGCGTAGTTCCTGCTAAGGGTGGATCGAATGTGGTAACTTGGAGTTCTTCGAATTCAAGTGTTGCTTCCGTTGATAACAACGGAAAGGTCACTCCCTTGGCAAAGGGAACAGCGGTTATCTCCGCCTATAGCGCAGATGGTTATGGCGTAGCTGAATCTACTGTGACTGTAGCTACAGCAGATCCGGTGATTTCAAATCCAGGACCCGGTACAACGGTAACGACTAAAGATCCGGTTAAAGAGTCGACGACGCCAGCTGTAAACTCAGATGGTAATAAGATTATCGTAGAGATTAAGGCTTCTAAGGATGCAGAAGGCAACTTAGTGGCTTCCATAACTTCGGATATGGTTACTGGGGCACTAAAATCTCTAGGTAACTCTGCAAATGGACAGATTGTGTTCCGCTCTAACGTAGATGCAGCTTCAGGTGAAGTTCTACTTAACTTCCCATCGAGTGCTTTTGCGGCACTTGCAGGAAGTACTGCAAAGTCTGTTGGATTTGAAGCAGGAATCGGTACGATAACATTGGATCGTAATGCACTCTCAGCTGTGCACACAGCAGCAAAGGGCGAGGACATTAAACTATCCATTAGTAGTACGGACACTGAGGAGAAAGGCAAAGCCCAAGCAGTGATTGGCAGTCGTCCAGTAATAAATCTGGCGATTTCGGCTGGCAGTCAGCGTCTATCTAACCTAGGTGCTGGTTTTGCGACAATAACAGTGCCGTATACACTACGAGCAAATGAGGATGCTAACGCAGTCGTAGCTTATGATTTGATGAATGCGGGGCAAGCGGTTGTACTAGCAGGCAGCAGCTATAACGCGGCAACAGGACAACTAATTTTCCGATCTTCACAATTCTCCACGTATGCAGTAGGGTACAACAAAGTGAGCTTCTCTGATATTGGCAGCAGCTTTGCTAAGGATTCTATTACGTACTTGGCCGCACGGGATGTAATTACCGGCATCAGTGAAGGTGAATTCGGATCTAAGAGTCAACTAACCAGAGCAGATGTTACTTTGCTCTTAGCTCGCTTGGCTGGTGCTGATCTGAGCACAGAAGGAGCAGGGAACTTCACAGATGTTAAGGTTGACGATTATTATGCGGCAGCGGTAGCTTGGGCTAATCGCAAGGGAATTGTTACCGGAGTGAGTGAAGGACAGTTCGATCCTCGGGCAAATGTAACTCGTGAGCAGCTATCTGTCATGATCATACGATTAGCGAAAGCTATGAACTGGACATTGCCAGTAAGTGGCGACGGTTCAGCTTTTGCGGATCAGAAGTGGATAAGCGTTTATGCTCTTGAAGCAGCCACAGCTGCTCGGCAGGCAGGAATTATTTCAGGAAAGCCCGCTGCAGGAAGTTCGGCGCATAACTTTGCTCCAAAAGATACAGCGACCCGTGAAGAAATAGCTCAAATGTTAGCGAAGCTGTTAAAGCTGAGCCAATCATAAGCGATCATCATATTTCTTGATGACAATAGAAACGCTCTCCAATGCCATGATGGGCAAAGGGGAGCGTTTTGTTCTATGCTCTCTTTTTTACAGGTTCCAGCAGATTTAATACATACTCATTTCCGCTGCCTTTGGGACTATCGTTACGGATATGCTCCTCAAGACATAATCTTGAATCGTGGTCAGCTTGATAATCAATGTTATTGTCCAAAAAACTCATCAGTTCTTGCCATGAGCCGTAGATATCATCACTGCTTTCCGTCATCGCATAGAGACCGCCGTCGAAGCGCATCTCTTTAAGGTGGCTTGGTATTTCTACATTTTCAGGAATGGAGGCACAGAATCCATAGCCATAAGGGTTATTCTCACCGCTAGGATGCGGATTCGTATTTCCACCAAATAGGCGTGCCGTCCCTAAGAGATGGTTAGCTTCCAACCATTCCATGACGGGTAGCATAGCTTCATCCTCTGGAGATGTACTGACTGCAATATGATAGGCAAATCTCATAGGTGGAAGTGTAATGAATCTTACATGGATAGGTGGAGAGTGTTTAATCGTTGTCATAGATAGAACCTCCTCATTCTCATTCTCATTCAAATCATCCAATGTATTGCATGACTTTTCGTTCAACGCTAATAACAAATGGTTAGTTATGGGTTCCTCCATACGTGCGGATATCAATTGTAGAAAAAAGCGGATTTCGCGTTCTTTTTGTGAAAGTTCGGATTTTTCATTATGAATGGAAGCGGTTTGCTGAAGAAGTATCTCATATAGAGACTGAACGGACATGTTCTGTAGGACAGTTCCGATATCCTTAATACTAATATCCAGCTTTCTTAATAATGCGGTAATTCGAATGGCGAGGATTGCGTGCTCATCATAAATTCGCCAACCCGAGCTAGCTTCTCGGTGACTTTTAAACAATCCTTGTGCTTCCCAGTGACGCAACGTCCGACTCGTCAGCCCTATTCGCGTAGAAAGCTTATCAATAGTCACAAATCCACTCATAGACAACTCCCGTTCTATAGATTGATAAGGCGCCCTATGAGAAGTATTTTAGCACTTAACGTTACGTCAATTGCAAGGACTTAATTGTGTCTGTATATTCGATATAATTTACATTTCTCATACAAAACTGTGCCCGGTATTTAATGTACAGCTTCTACAATTTAGTTATTAGTAAAAAGTACCTATTGCCATATGAGGCTTTATACGGAGGATGATAATGTTGAAGGCTAGGTCTATGCATCTATCAATGAAGTGGAAGTTGATCTTGAGTTTTTCTGCCGTAGTACTATTCTTTTTAGGAGTAGCGCTATACCAAAACTATAAAATCAATCAAGTAGAAATCTCTATGGAAACGCAAAAAATGGAGATGGAAAAAAGAATTACAGTATCCGCAATTACTCAACTGCTCCAAGAAATGAACGGTGTGGAAACCTCTCTAGCGGGTTCTAGCGATTTAGAGTTTACCCAACCTTTTAAGGACAAACAGACAAAGTTAATGGAGGAATTGGGCAAAGTAAAGTTTGAAACAGACTCGCCTGCGTCTAAGGCGTTAGCGCAGTTACATAATCAAATTGGAGGATATACAGGTTATTTTGACGGATTAGTGAATACCATAAAGGACGAGCAGCTTGATCCCATGGCCGTTCTGGAACGAATAGATGAATTACATACGAAGGCATTGGCTATGAATAAAGCTATGCTGGAGACCAATGAGAAACTATATACCGCAGCAGCAGAGAACGCAGAGAAGGCCCAAGATTATTCTTTTGAATTACTAAATCTGACCAGTTCTATGGGGGCTTATGCAGCAATCCTAGTATTCATTTTCACACTTGTTATTGCAGTTATGCTTATACGTTCCTTCCTGAACCCTATAAATAAACTGCAAGCAGCTCTACGTAAAATTGCAGAGGGGGATTTGCGGCAGCAGATTAATTCGCCATATAACGATGAGCTAGGAAGTCTGAGTCATCATTTTGACCATATGGTGTTGCGGGTACGAGAGATGCTTCAGCAAACCCAATCGGTAGCTTCTTCGCTCGCGACTTATTCGCACTCTTTTCAACAATCTTCATCGATCACCGCTCATACGAATCAAGAAATCGTAACTACAATACAGGAAATCTCTGTAGGTGCCGAGCAGCAAGCTGGACAATCGGAGCAAAGCGCAAGCTTGATACAGGAATTGGAACGGGAAGTACATGAAATTACGGAATATACCGAGGTTATGCTATCGACAAGTCAAACGGCTAATCATAATACTCGAAAAGGCTCCGAATCAGTTATCGCTCTACGCGAGGTATCAGAGCACTCACGTGAATCTGTGAATAAGGTTTATTTTGCTTTAACCAAGTTGAGCGACCAATCGAAGGATATCTCCAGAATAACCAAATCGATTACAAACATTTCTAACCAGACCAATATTCTCTCTCTAAATGCAGCGATTGAAGCGGCGCGGGCGGGAGTTTATGGGAAGGGCTTTGCTGTCATAGCAGATGAAGTGAGACAACTATCTGATCAGACCAAAGAGTCCTCCGTACATATTGGCCAGATTATTAATGAGCTGCAAGCCGGAATGGATGAATTCCAACAATATATGCTGGAGACAAAAGGAAACCTTGAAGAACAGGATCAAAAAGTGGCTGAAACGTTGTCATCCTTTGAAGCGATCGACCAGTCGATTGTTGAGATTAGTAAGCAGATTGGGCAAATCCATGACAAGGTAGATATGACTCAGATTATGAATCGTAGACTCGCAGAGTCCGTTCACAACGTGGCGGCCATTGCTGAGGAAACTGCGGCAGGGGTTCAAGAAGTGAATGCCTCTAGCGTGCAACAGGACAACGCAATTCATGATATTGCCCGCCAAGCCGTTGAGATTAATGAGATTTCGCAAAAACTATTCAAGGAAATCAACGTTTTCAAGATTAATTCGGACTTAGTGGACGAGATGATTGCTGGAGATGACAGTGACTCAACTGGCGATGACACGACTGAGGAGCGGTCTTATTTGACAATCTCCGCATAGGAGAAGGTTTGATTGACTGCTCGCATATCGGAAGCGACGTGAATCACTAACTCTGTAACGTAAAAAGGTAGCTTAGAGGGGAGATTCTTCTAACTACCTATTTTTGCGCGTTAAGTGTATTTAATGCAGCTATTAAAGGAGGTGTTTTCCTTAAAGAGTATTTAGTTGTACTTAGTGCAGTTATTTCTCCGAGAAATGACTAAAGTCGAACATAAGCTTGGCTGGCCTGATTTAGTTGTATAGAGTGCAGTTATCTGAAATATTCGCAGAGGTTATGTAAAATGAAAAAGCTACCAACTTCGTAGATGATATCTACTTGGGGGTAGCTTTTGTCGCATAGAAGAATGAGTGGTGGGGCCTGTGTGTGGGTTCTATGTTATTCCTCGTAGGTTTTGTTCAGAGAGCTGACTAGCTCTGGGAGCCAGTTATTTAGATTGAGAAACTTGTACCCTGCTGACTGGGCTTTTGTCGTATCCATAAACCAGGATTGTTCAATTCCGAATGGTGACATATGCTCGTCTGCGGTTTGGTTCTGGATGATGGCGTGTTTCTCAGTTTCTTCTTCAATCATTGTGAGAATATCCTTAATTCTAACCGTACCGACTGAGCAAGCGTTGAACGGTCCTGCCATAGTAGAGCTACAACCGAGCCAATATAGGAAACCAGCAGCTTCATCCGAACGGATAAAAGAGATCTGTGCTTCGGGATTCGGTATGCCAATAGGCAACTCATTACGGACATGCTCAATATGAAAATGAAGTCTTCGCGTATAATCATCTATTCCCAGCACAATTGGAAAGCGAACCGCGGCGACTGGGAAGGTGGACTGCTGCATGAAGACGGCTTCCGCCAGTCTTTTTCCCTCTTGATAGGTGAAATCATTCCGCCCTCCGTAGCGGATAGGGTATGTTTCAGGATCAAAAATGTCCTCGGTTAGAGCTTCTTCGCTGAAATCATAGACGGATAAACTTGAGGTGAGGATATACCGTTTTGTTTTACCATCAAAAATCCGGCGTGCCTGATCCGCTTCATCCGGTGAATAACAAATATTATCGAACACGACATCCCATAGTGTATCTCCTAACGCCTGAGCGAGCTCGTTTGCTTGGAAACGGTCCGCATGGATACGGTGAACGCGATCTCCAAAAGCATCGCTTGTTTCCCCGCGTGTCAGTATCGTTACGTCGTTTATGGAATTCTGTAGCAATCGTTCAACTAATCTTTTTCCAAAAAAGCGGGTGCCGCCTAAGATAAGAATCTTCCTCATATGATGCCACTCCTAACTAAACTAATGTTTATTTATAAGTCTATTTTAAGGCTTCCGTTAGAAAGCAGGGGGGATTGTGCTTGAAAACGTTACGCATAAAGATATGTAAGGGGATTTCATTCGTGTGATTGTACTTTGTGCAATAGAAGTCATACTGTATTGTTCAGCATTTGATTCTATTGCACTTTATACAATCAATAGATGAGAAATTGCTTTAAAAGCGACCTTTATTAAGAATCTATTGCAGATAGTGCAGCAGATTCGTTTTTTAGCGTTAATTCCGTAGATTCTATTGCACATTTTGCAACGTCACTTAGCTCACAGTCGAAAAACAACACACAAACTCACCCAACTCACCGAATTCACAAAACTTACCTATCTCATCATCTCATCAAAACATCTCATCAAAACTCACTTAACTTACACTTTTCAAAGCTAATATTTGTTCGGTTATAACGTAACCTGATGTATTTAGCTAACTCCAGCATTACGAAATAGCGTTACAAAAGACTAAGCCGCAATCCGCATTCCAGGCTCGGAATAGTTCCAGCCCATAGAGCTGAATCCGCTGGACTGGAAAGGTTGAACGCTTTGGAAGTTCTGGAAGTTCTGGAAGTTCTGGAAGTTCTGGAAGTTCTGGAAGCTCTGGAAGCCTTGGCTAGACACGGCCATTACAGTTTCCTGTCTTTCATCTGCAAGGACAAGCTCAATCAGCTCGGTAATTTGTCCTTGTTCATAGGCGGATGCAAGGAGACTCAAGGCAATTTGTGATTCCATGTTCTGCGGCAACGAGGGGCCTTCCGATTGAAGAAGCTCTTGTCTTACGGCAGGGAGGGCTTGCCGGGCTCGATGCAGAGCAGCTTTGACGGCGCCTTCCGTGGTGTCGAGAATTTCGGCAGCTTCGATACCGGAGTGTCCGAATACATCGCGAAGCAGGAAGACCGCTTGCTGCAGAGGAGATAAATGCTTCTGTAAGGCTTGAAAAGCAGCCTCAATCTCAAATAAACCATACCCTGCTGCTTCCTCTGTCCGTGGTTGATCCATTTCCAGCAACCGCGACAACGTGGCTTTTCGCCGTACAATATCTATCCAGGTATTTCTGGCCATCCGCAGGAGTAGTGCCTCAGGATTCGGATGATTCGATTGATTTGTATTGTTCATTTGGTTATGTTCATTCATTTGCTTTGAATGTTCGGCAGTCTTCATATAGCCCAGTGCTTTGACCCACGTATCCTGAGCCAAATCTTCGGCTTCCCACGGGGATTGTGTCAGTGCAAGGCAATACCGCTTTAAGGCCATTTGCAAAGACTTGGTATGATTCTCATCCGGTTCATGGCCGGCGCTTAGCTTCTCAAGGCTGATCACTCTGCATAACCCCTTTTCCGGTAAAGTGATTTCGGTTACTTCTAATAATAAACGAATGAACTCTAAATTAAGATACGCAATAATAAAAATAATATTTTGCCCGTCTAACGTATCCTTTCCAAAGACTAATCCGTTTACAGGTTAGATTTCAAAATAAAATTAACGGATGGAGGTCGCATACGTATGGCGTACATTCCTTATGTCATTGAACAAACGAATCAAGGGGAAAGATCCTACGATATTTATTCACGGCTGCTAAAGGATCGAATTGTGTTTGTAGGAGCGGAGATTGAGGATCAATTGGCGAACAGTGTTGTCGCACAGCTATTGTTCTTATCAGCAGAGGATCCAGATAAAGATATACACATGTATATCAATAGTCCAGGGGGTTCCGTAACAGCAGGATTAAGTATTTATGACACGATGCAGCTTATTAAACCGCAGGTGAACACGATTTGCACAGGGATGGCGGCTTCCTTTGGTTCACTTCTATTGTTAGCTGGAGCCAAGGGTAAACGATATGCGCTGCCAAACAGTGAGATTATGATTCATCAGCCACATGGTGGAGCGCAGGGTCAGGCCAGTGATATTGCGATTAGAGCTAAACGTATTTTGAAGCTAAGGGAAGTACTTGTCCAAATTACAGCGGACCGAACGGGACAAACGGTGGAAAAGGTACTGCAAGATATGGATCGAGATTATTTCATGTCAGCTGATGAAGCAGTGGAGTACGGAATTATCGACAAAGTCATCACAAATCTGTAGGACGAAGGAGTGAAGCGGGTTATGCTAGAAGCTTTGCAGGGCAAAGAGGTAACCATTTATTTTGTAGATGGCTCTAACGCAAGAAAAGGCATTTTGGAAACGGTAAGTGAGAAGTTCATCAAATATCGGACAGAATTCGAAGAGCTGTATATTCCCATTACTTCCGTCTGTTCCATCACACTAGATACTAAAGGACGGGAACGCGCCCGTGTAGGATTTACACAATAATATCTTCAGGGTAAAAAATAGGGGTAGGGGATGTTTCCCCTAGCCCGTACTTTCCCGAATCGCTAAATAATGAGCTACATTTGCATGATGCTGAATACCTGACTCCCCTTTAATCAGCTTGATTAAGGTTCGGGTAGCGGTCATTCCAATCTCCGTTCCGGAGTATTCCACCGAGGACAGCTTGGGCCGAACGACAGAAGCGATAAAGCTATTATCGAATCCGAACACCGCAACATCCTCCGGCACCCGAATACCGTTATCGATCAGGAAATTCATCGCCCCAACAGCTATCCAATCTGTGGAGCAAAAAACCGCAGTAGGTAGCTCCCCGCTATCCTTAAGCCGGCGCATAGCGTCACTTCCATCTTCTACAGCCATTCCACTTTCTACTACCCATTCTTCTCTTAAGGTAATGCCTGCATCCATAAGCGCTTGTTGATAGCCGCGATATCGATCGCCACCCACGGCATTGTCTCCAGATACCCGGATCATGCCGATACTTCTATGTCCTTTTTGAATCAGGTAAGTAACGGCTTCATAGGAAGCGGTAACATTATCCAGATGAACAGAAGGGATCGAATCAATCTTAGATTGTTCTCCAACTAACACGCAAGGTGAACCGGATTTCTGGATAATCTCCAGATGCGCCTTACTCGGAACCGAGCCCACATATATATAACCCTCAGTCCCCATATGGTGGAATAAGTTCAAATAATGAAGTTCACTAGTAACACTTCCGTCTGTTAATCCGACCAAAACATCATAGCCATATAGTTCAGCGAGGTCGCGTATGCCAATATTGAAATCATCAAGCACAGTATTACTGTTCTGCGGAATTATGACACCAATTAGAGGAGTATCCGATCTACCTGCATCTGAACCGATGACATTAGGACGGTAATTCATTTGTTTCATGGCTTCCAAAACACGCTTACGAACTTCCTCGTTAACGGGTTTGCTGTTATTGACAACCCTTGATACGGTAGCTATCGAAACGTCAGCCATTTTGGCTATATCTTTAATTTTTACCTTCAAGAATATCACCATAACTTTCCAAGCTTGTAATTGTTCTAGAATATATCACAAGCATATCACGGATAGCTTCAAGAATCCAAAAGATTGTTATTGACCAGGAAAATAAAAGATCCTATAATGATCGCATAGGAAAATAATTTCCTAAAATAAACCCTGAATAGATGGTTTTTTAGTCGATAATCTTAAGTTTTATTATGAAAATCACTAATTCGTGAATTGAATAGGAAAATATTTTCCTAAGAGGGTATATGAATACGAAGGAGCTGCATATATTGAACAGAACATGGTGGAAAGAAGCCACAGCGTATCAAATTTACCCACGGAGCTTTATGGACAGCAATGGCGATGGCGTTGGAGATCTGCAGGGAGTCATCTCAAAACTTGATTACTTACAGGACCTTGGCATCAATGTCATTTGGATCTGTCCTATTTATAAATCCCCGAACGATGATAATGGCTATGATATTTCAGATTACCAGGATATTATGGCGGACTTCGGCAGTATGGCCGATTTCGATCAGCTATTAAGCGAGGTTCATGCACGGGGCATGAAGCTGATTCTGGATCTTGTCATTAACCATACTTCAGACGAACATCCTTGGTTTGTTGAAGCGCGTTCAAGCAAGGATAATGCTAAACGTGATTATTATATTTGGAGAGATCCTAAGGACGGAAAGGAACCGAATAACTGGGAGAGTATTTTTAGCGGTTCGATCTGGGAGTTCGACCCTGCTACAGAGCAATATTTCATGCATGTGTTCTCCAAAAGACAGCCTGACCTCAACTGGGAGAATGCTGAAGTACGTCAGGAATTATACGGTATGGTCAATTGGTGGCTGGATAAAGGGATCGACGGCTTCCGAGTGGATGCTATTTCACATATTAAGAAAATCCCAGGTCTTCCTGATCTGCCAAATCCAGATAATCTTTCGTTCGTTTCGTCCGGCGCGGGTCATATGAATCGGGAAGGAATTCACGATTTTCTACAGGAGCTAAAAGAGGAAACATTTGATCGTTATGACATTATGACCGTTGGTGAAGCGAGTGGTGTTAGTGTCGATCAAGCGGAAAAGTGGGTTGGCGAGGAGCAGGGTAAATTCAATATGATTTTTCAGTTCGAGCATTTAGCCCTTTGGAATAAGAGTGTTACGGGTGGCTTGGATGTTCTGCAGCTGAAGTCGGCACTCTCCCGTTGGCAGAAAGGTCTTGCGGGCAGAGGCTGGAATGCATTATTTATCGAGAATCACGACCAACCGCGTTCAGTTTCCACTTGGGGAAATGATGGTGAGTACTGGAAGGCGTCGGCCAAATCGCTGGCTACGATGTATTTCCTAATGCAAGGAACACCGTTTATTTATCAAGGTCAAGAAATTGGAATGACCAATGTACGATTTGATTCGATGGATGATTATGATGATGTGGCGATGAAGAACCTGTATCGTTTAGAGACAGAAGCCGGAAAATCACATGAGGAAGTCATGGAGGTTATCTGGAAGAACGGTCGCGACAATTCTAGAACGCCTATGCAATGGGATGACTCTGAGAACGCCGGTTTCAGCAGCGGCAAGCCTTGGATGAAGGTCAATCCTAATTTCACGGAGATCAATGTAGAACGTGCGAAGCAGGACCCTGATTCCATCTATCATCATTATAAAAAGCTAATCGCACTTCGGGCCGCTAATCCTATTACTGTTTATGGAACCTATGATTTGATCCTGCCTGAAGATGAACGAATCTACGCTTATACTCGTACACTTGGCAATGAGAAATTGCTGGTCATGTCAAACCTGACTTCAGAGGAAGCGCTATTCGACCTTCCGTTTGACTTGGAATTTGACTCCAGTGAGTTGCTGTTGAATAACTATGAAGTTGACCCTGCCGAGAAGATCGAGACAGTGGCATTACGCCCTTACGAATCTCGTGTGTATATGCTGGTTAACGCACCTGTAGAGCAAGGGGCAATTCGTGAGAGTGTGCCTGCAACAACGGTTTAATTATTTTAATAAACGTAAGAATGCCCCTCGGCCAATGGCTGAGGGGCATTCTTTTTTTGAAAATATCAATTATTTGCTCTGTTCGCCATCATCCGTTGAAGGTATATCTGGCCGTTGCAGAATGTAACTATTAGACATATTCAGGAGGCGCTGAACGGCATCAAATTGTGCTTTTGTCGAACCGCCCTCAGTTTCAGAGCCATCGTTTAAGTTATAGTTGCTTCCATCATCATAATCGATACCGGTCAAGTACAAGCTTGTGTCATTGATAAAAGAACCAGTAGGAAGAAAATGTCTAACAGGTAGCAGATTGGTCTGTTGATTCATTAGGTCTTCTCCGAAGTGGAGCTGATCCTTCATAGAAATTCCTAACAGATTAGCTACAGTTGGTAAGATGTCAATCTGACCGCCAGTTTGGGTATATACATTAGGTTGGTCTATGCCTGGGGCATGAACAATGAAAGGAACGTTGAACATATCGGTATATCCATACTCGTGTCCGACCATTTCCTCCATTAATGATTTCTCATTGCCGTCAAGGGAATACAGTGATACACCTTGATGATCTCCGTAGAAGACAATCACGCTATCTTCCCATAACCCGCTGGACTTCAGTTGGTCTAGGAATTGTCCCATGGCGTAATCCGCATAATTTTGGCCTAAAATATAGTCGCCGACCAAGGTTCCTTCGTACCGTTTAGGCAGCGTCATTTTGAATTTAGATTCTGGCATTTTATAAGGGTGATGAGCACTCATAGAGATGACCATCGCGTAAAAAGGATCATCTTTAGCATCCATTTTGACTAATTCAGGAACCGTCTTAGCAAACAGTACCTCATCGGAAGCTCCAAATGCGATATGATCATCATCTCCATAAAAGGACTGATCGTAGTATTTATCAAAGCCTAGCACCTTATATAAGGTTTTGCGGTTCCAGAATTCCACGCTGTTGGTGTGAAAGGTGGCTGTGTTGTATCCATTTGCTTTCATCAGCTTGGGCAGACTTGGAAGTTCCTTAGTCATATACTTGGAGGAAGTGGCTACTTCGTGATGAGGAACATATAGCGAGGTGTTCACTACAAATTCTGCATCCGATGTTGTTCCTTGCCCCGCATTCGTATAGAAGTTATTGAAATAATGTTCGCTTGCTATAAGTTTATTTAGATTTGGAGTCACTTCCTGTCCATCAATGCTTAAGCCAAGCAGGAAATTCTGAAAAGATTCCATTTGCACTACAATTAGATTCTTACCTTGAGCCGCTGCCCAATACTTTGGAGAGACTGGTTCCGTTATCGCCTTTGTAGCGTCCACAGACTGCTGCGTAATTTCTTTGCTGTCGATCATTTCTATCTTTTCCGTGCTGTCAGCAAAAATAGTATATACCTCATAATTGAGAATCCCCATACTCTCCGCTTTTTTATTCTCGTTCATACTGGCGTGATTCGGCCAAATATTAAAGACACAGATCGCAAGAGAAACGCTGATAATCCCAAGCAAAGCGGTTCGGTTCATGCGCCGGTTCATGCCTCGTTCTTTCCAAATCGCAATATATTTCGGACGGAACATAAAGAACATGAAGACTACTATATCCACAAAAATGAACAAATAGTAAGGATCCAGCAAGGAGTACGTGCTTTCTCCTACCTTGGTTACTTTATCTGCTTGTTCCAAGGCATGGTAAGTAGCAATTATGCCGTAATACTTGTAATACATCAGAACGGCAAAATAAATCACTGAAATTAATAAGTTCGCAATCATGTAATACAGAAACTTCCGCTTGGAAGCCATCCACTCAATGAGTCCAAATACGATAAAGAAAAACGGTATCTCTGTGAGCAACATGCTCCAATTAGGACCGTCACTAAATACCACGAACCAAGCCACTGCGCATTTTAAGAGCAGGATGAAGCTGAAAATTAGAAAGGGTTTGTTTTTGATCTGAAAATCTTTTTTCACTCGTTATCATCCTCTCTGGTGCAAAACACACTAAAACTTTGCTTAACCCTGTATGTTGTGGGAATCCGTTGCAATATGCCGATGCTTATTATGCTCTTGAAGTTTTCGTGTGTCAAAAGACGGACGAGAGACCTAGAGCGCAGCAACAAGCGATTTAAGCCACATAATCAAGAGAAATCAGCTTCAATCCTAAACTACAGGTTAAATGCGTATAAATTGATTTAAAAAATTACAGTTTCTCGCAACTTCACATAATATTCCACAGTCTATATAAGGAGAGTGAATACAGCGGAGGTCCAGTTGGTGCTTACCAATTGTTTGACTCCTCTAATGTTAAAGGAGTGATTTTAAGTGGGAAGACAAATTTCAAGCTTTAAAATTCAGATAAGACGAATAGGCAGTGTAGTTGTCGGGGCAGCAATTATCCTAGCTGCAGTCTCTCCATTAATAGTTAAGGCGGACAGTGTAGTGAATTTCCCGGATGAAAAGAAGTTATTGTCTGGCATCACAGGGCTGGATGCGGGGGATAGGAGTGCTTATGCCATCACTGCAGATGGAACAGCTTGGGCTTGGGGTGGTGGATACGGCTCTATTGGTCATGGGGCAACCACGCCGGCGTATACTCCAGTCAAAATGCGTATCGATCATGTAAAGCAAGTTTCAGGTGGCTACCGTCATAACTTGATGTTGAAAGATGATGGAACCGTGTGGGCTGTGGGAGGAAACGAACATGGACAACTTGGCACTGGAGCACAGTCCTCGACAGTCCTTGTAGAGCCGGTTCAAGTGAAGGGGCTAACGGATGTGATTTCTGTTTCGGCAGGAGACACACATAGTTTAGCGCTTCGAAAAGACGGAACGGTCTGGGCGTGGGGAGGTAATGAGCAAGGGCAACTTGGTGACAACACGGGGACAAACGGGCTAACACCGGTACAGGTGAAAGGACTACCCTCTATTTTAGCTATAGCTGCAGGATCGAATAATTCAGTGGCACTTGGGAACGGCGGAGAGGTGTGGGTGTGGGGCTCATCTAAAACTAGAGGTATTAAAAAGGATGCGGCTCTAAAGCCTACCCTACTTAAAGGCGGCGGGGAGTATAGAGCTGTTGATACTGATGGGTGGAGTGGAGTAGCTTTGAGATGGGATGGTACCGTTTGGTTATGGAATAATTACACAGATATGAATCAGAATGAAACTTTACAGCCGATTCAGATTCCAGGACTCACAGATGTCGTATCGATGACAACGGACTCAGCAGTAAAAGCCGATGGGACCGTATGGCAGTGGACAGTTGGCGATAAAAATAAGATGAATGTTAAGCAGATTAGTGGTATTCAAAATGCAGTTTCGATTACCAACGGGAGCAGAAATCATTATGTGCTCTTAAAAGACGGTCATGTTCTTGCATGGGGAACGAATGAATTTGGACAGACTGGCTTGGGGGTTAGAGATTTTATGATTGACACGCCTCAGCCAGTGAAAAAATTGATTCAGGTTCTGTTGAACAATAATGAAATGGATCTGACCATGCCTCCTTTACTGCTCAACAATTCTACTTACGTTCCTTTAAGAGGAATATTTCAGCAAATGGGAGTGAATGTACGTTGGGACGTTCCATCGAGATCAGTTATTGCCGTAAAGGAATCTACATCTACTACGCTAATTTTAAATTCGGTTAATGGACAAACGACAGTGAATGAAAAAGTAATAGCCACAGATCAAAAGCCAGTCTTTATTAATGATAGTGTATATGTACCGTTAAGACTGGTCAGTGAAATGTTAGGCGCTAAGGTAGAGTGGGATGCAGGAACTTATGCTGTTCAAATCCATTCGAATTAAAATAGGGGTATTTTGACATTAAGTATTGTTTGTATTGGTATGACTAATATGTTCCTTACGCTTGATTTTAAAAGTGATACTTCAGAAAAGAGCTCCCAAACGACGGGGGCTCTTTATCATTATAATGATCTGTTTTTTAATCAGTATTGACTTAACTGGTTTTAATGATTTATAGTGAAGTTGCAATTAATTAGACAACTATATATACCACGCATTACTGTTGTATGTTTTTTACTTGTAGGGTATGGAGGCATAATAATTAAAAAGGGGGCGTCCAGTTCTACAAAATTTAATTACGGTTTTCTGTAAGCGAATACATTTTAGCGTTCAACAAGACCAAAAAATATAAGTGCTGACAACACAAGAAAGGAAAAGAAAATGACAAATAGAAAATGGAGACAAAACGGACCCATTTTAAGTACCGAAAATCAGAGAGGTTATTTTGATATCCCCTATGGCACAGCGTCCGACGCTCAAAAGCTAGATATTTGGCTACCTGATGGAGATGGTCCCTTTCCTGTAATTGTTTCCATACATGGTGGAGGATTTGTAGCTTGCGATAAACGCCAAAAAGATATGATTGAGCCGATGCTTGAAGGACGAAATAGAGGGTATGCCATTATTTCCATAAATTACAGACTGACGGATGAAGTGATATTTCCTGAACCAGTAAGAGACGTAAAGATGGCCATCCGTTTTATCAAAAAGAATGCTGCCAAATTTCATTTGGATCCGCAAAGGATTGCCACTTGGGGTGGATCCGCAGGTGGTTATTTAGCCCTTATGACAGCGGTTTTTGCTAAAGAAACTCTATTTGATACAGAACATGATCCTAATAAAGATATTCCAACGGACGTATCGGCGGTTGTTTCTTGGTATCCGGTTTGCGACTTTTCTCGTTTGGATCACGATCTACAAGTGAATTACATTCTCCAGGAAAACTCACTATACGAGCCGGTGGATATCAGTGATGAGTACGAAGACGTCTTCCCTATCTCAAAGCGCAATGAATTCCCATTTCATACAAAGGAAAGTGTCTTAGAGAAGTTGGTTGGTGGTCCGATAGACGAGTTGGGTCAGCAAGTTAAAAGATTAAATCCGATGAGTTATATCAATAAAGAAATTCCAAAGATTTTGTTGCAGCATGGAGGTGGTGATGATATTACACCGATGCAACAATCGATCGATTTCGCATTGAAAGTAAATCAGCTTTTCGGGAGAGAACAAGCTAAGGTTGAAATTTTTCCAAACGCTATTCATTCCTCAGTGATATTTGAAACGAAAACGAATATTGGACGTGTTTTGGATTTTATCGATATTGAACTAAAGAAAACATTGTAACTCACTTAAGCTAAGCTGTTCTAGAAGAGGGGAATGTACATGACAGGGCAAAACGCAAGCGCAATGAAATCTCAAGAATATTCTATAAAGAAAGCTGTACCTGTTCTATTACTATTATTTTTATTATGTTTGGTCATTGACGGTTCATTTAAAATTGTTTCGGTAGATATAGCAAAAGATTTTAATATATCTGCGACGATGGTTTCTTGGCAAGCGACCTTAGCTGGACTTGTTTTTGGGATTGGGGCAGTTGTATACGCGGCTTTGTCCGATACCATCAGTATCCGAAGACTTATTAGTATAGGTATAGTAATAATATGTGTTGGTTCAGTGATGGGTTTTGTTTTTCAACATTCGTATACAATGGTTGTTATTTCACGAGTACTTCAAACGATGGGACTGACATCCGCAGAGACTTTATATGTAATCTTTGTGACTAAACAATTGCCTTTAAATGAACAAAAGAAATTTTTAGGATTAAGTACAAGCAGTTTTGCATTGTCTCAAGTAATAGGATCCTTGACTGGCGGATTTGTATCCACTTATTTTCATTGGACGACTCTATTTTTAGTTTCATTGGTAACTCTACTTATTCTTCCTTTTATTCTAAAATATCTGCCAAAAGAAGAGAAAAGAGGCTTAAATGTCGATGTAACTGGTTTATTCCTGGTGGGAACAACTGCCGCAACGCTATTGTTCTATATTACTAACTTTAATACTATTTATCTTATTGCGTTTATTGTCGCCCTCGTCCTGTTCTTAACCTATATCAGCAAAAGTTCTAAAGCGTTCATTAGCCTTTCATTTTTCAAAAATAAGCAATTCATTTCTTTGTTATCGATAGTTTTTGTTATTTACTCTGTACAATTAGCTTATATCTTTTTGTTTCCATTTCTTTTAGGAAATATTTTCAATATGAGACTCGATAAGATTTCGTTACTTCTAATCCCGTCTTTTGTCTTAGCTGCAACGGTTGGGGCGCTTTCAGGAAAAGTAGCGAAAATGTTAGGAAGCAAGCAATGTATCATGATTGCAATGACGGGTATTACCGTTAGCTTGTTGGTAGGTGCATTTTTTATCGAAAGTTCTTTTATGCTAATCATTTCAATGATTCTATTCGCTTGTTCGTACGCGTTTATGTATGCTCCGTTAATTGATTCATACGTTGGTACAGTTGGGAAGGAAAAGTCCGGTACTGCGATTGGATTTTACAACTTAATTATGGGGGTAGGCGCTTCTATCGGTATTGCTTATACGGCGGTAATGATGGATAAGCCATCATTACAATTGCTTCCTAACATAAATAATCCGGTCGCTTCCGTATACAGTACTATTTTAGTGGTTCTTTCACTCGTTACACTATTCAGCTTATTCCTGTACTGGGTTTTGGTGGGACGTCTAATTAAGAAATAGAATTTTCCGGTTTCAACCGTGGGAACCATGCTGGGGAACTGGTGGCAGGACAATTTAAAGGCAAACATGTGTATTCGAATTTCGCGAAGGCATTTACATGGGAAATTTGGGACCAACTAGTTGTTTTTCATCATAAGCAAAAAGGAGAGCGATCAACCCATGAAAGAACAGTTCGTATTGATTCCTAACGGAAGTCATAATATTCCCGGAATAATGGTAAGCCCATCAGGGGCAACAGAGGATAAACCAGCTCCTGTGGTATTGCTGTTGCATGGTACGGGTGGTAATAAAAATGAACTTGGAGATATCTACAAACGACTAGCTGCTCAATTGGCAGCAAGAGGATATGCATCTTTGCGGATCGACTTTGCAGGAGGTGGGGATAGTTCTCAACCTTATGTTGAGAATAACTTCGAAGATTCAGTCGCGGATGCTATGAAATCGGTCGAATTCATCGCTAATGATTCAGGAATAGATAATAATCGGATCGGTGTATTGGGTTACAGCCAGGGAGGGCGAATAGCGCAAGTAGTAGCAGGCCGCCTACCAAAAGTTAAAGCTCTTGCTACCTGGTCATCCGCACCGTCAAACGGTGTAGAAGATTTAGAACTTATGTTCAAACTTGACGATGAAGCCTATGCGAAAGGTTCAGTTATGGTTACGATGCCATGGGGGACTCAATTAGAATTTGGTAAAAAGTTCTTTACAGCGATGAAAAATTCTCGTGCACTTGATGAGGTTGCCAAATATAATGGCCCATTACTAGCAATTGGAGGTTCTGAAGATCCTGTCGTTCCACCTTTATTAGCAAGGAAATTAGTGCAGCATGCAGGAAGTACCGATGCGACTTTGCGTATTATTGATGGAGCAGATCATGGCTTCAACATTTACGCTGGTGATAAATTAAATCCTGATCAATCCATTGCAGAGAGTTTGCTAAAAATAACAACGGATTGGTTTGCTGAAAAACTGTAACTATCATGAAAGAATAGTTGGACAGGACGTTATTCCGGCCCAACTATTTTTTTATGTGATTTCATCGAACAAGTAGCCTAATCTTAAACGGCTAAGGTTGCGCATTCCAACTGACGGGATATAATGTATATCGAGGAGGAGTATCTTAATGCCGATTAAAACTAAAGACAAGTCCCATCTATATTTGGATGTTTATGATAAAATACTAAAACTAATTAATGAGGGAGTTTATCCGGTGGGAAGTAAATTGCCTGCGGAATTAGAACTTTCCAAAATGATGAATGTTAGTAGGATGACTTTACGCCAAGCCTTAAGCTTACTCCAAGAAGATGGCTATATCGTGACAATCCATGGACAAGGAAACTTTATAAAAGATAATACAAAATTACGAAGTGTTGGATTAGAGAAAATAGGGGATACAGTTTCTAATTGTTGTACGGAAGCTATTGATGGCATTGATTCCGACTTTCGCCTTGAATTTGTCAACGATTATGATTATATAAAAAAACTGTTCGGTATTCATTCGGCAGTGTGTATTGGATTTAACAGGTGGTACAAAAGTAAAAATGAAATTGTTGCGCACACCTTTTCCATACTGCCAAGTGAAATCGCTTCAAAATTCCAAGTAAATCTTAATGATAAAGAATGTCTTTTCGAATTGCTTGAAGAACGAATTTACGAATATGCACATTCTTCGACAATAGAAGTTAAATTTACAAAATCCGTAATCTCCACTTCGATCCATCGACTCCATTCAAACAATGATTTATATACACTATTAATTGAAAGTTTGTATGATTCGATTGGCCATGTTATTCTCCAGAATAAAATATATATACCGACCGAATTCAGCTCGATTAAAATTAATCGGATAAATAAATAGATTGAAAATTTAATTGGAGGGCGCAAGTCCTTTTTTTATTTTACAATCATCCATATCCCTTGCTTAAAAGAAAATATGAAATTCTGTAAACGAATGATCATGAATATTGGATCATTGGGACAAAAACGGGTAAGAGTATATATTACGGCCTCTTGTATTCGTTGCATGCTGTTGACAATTACAGCTTACCAAAGGCCGAAGAACAAATGGCAAAGCGACGGATACAGTAGCTAGACTGAACGTACTTATGCGGAGCTACTGAAAGGGAGTGGGAATTTTCATTTAATTTAAATAAATCGTATGAAGTAGCCCCCTATTGTGATAGAATAATCTAGTTGTCCTAGTTTTCGAAAATTCACTCCATTCCAGCGATTTTTATGAGAAATATAGGTGGATAATCGAGGAAATATGAGCATTCAAGAGTATTAATAAGAATCCTTGAAGGTTTTACACAATAAACATCATTTTTTGTCGGTTTTTATTGATTTATTCAAAAATATTATGTATAATCAGCCTTGTTGATTTTGCAAATGGAATTTTAGGAGGTTTTTATTTTGGGAAAAGCGTTAATTATTGGCGCTGGCGGTGTTTCCAGTGTTGTTGTTCACAAATGCTGCCAGAACCCGGATGTATTTGAAGAGATCTGCATAGCTAGCAGAACTGTCGCGAAATGTGACGCTCTGAAAGATAAATTAGCCGGAGGCCGCACGAAGATTTCTACTGCTCAGCTCGATGCAGATAATACGGACGAAGTCATTGAACTGATCAAGAGCTTTGAGCCGGATGTCGTTATTAATGTCGCTCTCCCATATCAGGACCTGACAATCATGGATGCGTGCCTGGCAACAGGAGTGCACTATGTGGATACTGCCAACTATGAACCACAAGATACAGCGAAATTTGAATACTCTTGGCAGTGGGCTTACAAAGAAAGATTCGAGAAGGCAGGCCTTACCGCGTTGCTTGGTAGTGGATTTGATCCAGGTGTAACGGGTGTGTTCACAGCTTACGCTCAAAAGCACTATTTTGATGAAATTCATACCATTGATATTGTAGACGCCAATGCTGGTGATCACGGATATCCATTTGCAACAAACTTTAATCCTGAAATCAATATTCGTGAAATTACAGCCAATGGCCGCTATTTCGAGAATGGCGAGTGGATTGAAACTGCACCACTTTCCGAGAAAAAAGTATACGATCTTCCGGAAATTGGACCAAAGGATATTTATCTTTTGTATCATGAAGAATTGGAATCCTTGGCAGTTAACATCAAGGGCGTGAAGAAGATTCGTTTCTGGATGACCTTCTCGCAGAACTACCTGACTCACTTGAAAGTGCTTGAGAATGTTGGCATGACTTCTATCGAGCCTATCATGTATGAAGGTAAAGAGATCGTTCCTCTGCAATTCTTGAAGGCGATTTTGCCGGACCCAGCTTCCTTGGGACCAAGAACCAAAGGTAAAACGAACATTGGATGTATTATCCAAGGAACCAAAGACGGAAAGCCAAAAACTTATTATGTATACAATGTTTGCGATCATGAAGAGTGCTATGCAGAGGTTGGTTCCCAAGCCATTTCCTACACTACAGGCGTTCCTGCAATGATCGGAGCGATGTTAATTATAAAAGGTATCTGGAAGAAGCCGGGCGTATTCAACGTTGAAGAGTTCGATCCAGATCCATTCATGGAAGCTTTAAATAAACATGGTCTGCCTTGGCAAGAAGATTTCTCGCCAACGCTGTTAGACTAAGGCGCGATAATGGATATAGATATCAGCGCAGTCCCGTCACCATGTTACCTTGTAGATGAAAGATTGCTTACACGTAATCTTGAGATTATGAATTCTGTACAGGAACGCACTGGAGCAAAGATTTTGCTCGCGCAAAAAGGCTTCTCCATGCATTCCTTGTATCCGTTAGTTGGGAAGTACTTGCATGGCGTAACCTCAAGCTCCTTGTTCGAAGCCAGACTTGGCTATGAAAAGATGGGCAAAGAGGTTCATGTGTACGCACCAGCTTATATAGATAGTGAATTCGATGAGCTTCTTGGATACTCCGACCACATTGTGTTCAATTCTTTTGACCAGTGGAATCGATTCAAGGATCGCGTTAAGAATGCACCGAAGCAGATCAGCTGCGGTATTCGGGTGAATCCAGAGTATTCTGAGATCGAAGTTCCGCTGTATGATCCGTGCTACAATTATTCCAGAATGGGAGTAACCCTCCCTAACTTCAGACCGGAAGAGCTTGAGGGGATTGATGGATTACACTTCCATACAATGTGCGAACAGAATTCGGATACACTTGAGCGTACACTCAAGGTGGTAGAAGAGAAGTTCGGACCTTATCTCAAAGGAATGAAATGGCTTAATTTCGGTGGTGGTCATCATATTACACGTCCCGATTATGATCTGGAGACCTTGATCAAGTGTATTCTACACATGAAAGAGACTTACGGTGTGGAAATCTATCTGGAGCCGGGAGAGGCAGTAGCTCTTAATACCGGATATTTAGTAGCTACCGTTCTCGATGTGATGCATAACGGAATGGATATTGCGATTCTCGATACCTCGGCAGAGTGCCACATGCCGGACGTACTGGCAATGCCGTACCGTCCGAACATTATCGATGCTGGACAACCTGGGGAATATCCTTATACGTACAGATTAGGTGGAATGACTTGCCTAGCGGGAGATGTTATCGGAGATTATTCCTTTAAGGAGCCTTTGAAATACGGCGATAGACTCGTATTTCTCGATATGGCGCATTATTCCATGGTGAAGAACCATATGTTTAACGGCGTGAATCTGCCTTCCATTGTTAGTTACAATGAAGAAGAGGGAATCAAAGTAATCAAACAGTTCGCTTTCGAAGATTTCAGCGAACGTTTATCTTAATAGTAAAAAGGTGTCCCTTGATGGGGCACCTTTTTTGATTACTCCTTATTGCATCGTGATGGCGATACGCTCCTCCTGCGGGAGCCACTCAACATTTGCTCCGAGTTGCTCACTTATAAAGCGAAGCGGCAAATACATCGAGCCGTTTACGATGAAAGGGAGTGTGGGAAGATTCACGGATTTATTGTTCACCATCGTCGCTCCAGTTACACCGTTAATACTGATGGCGAGAGTCGGTTTATCTGTAGCAGAACGTGTGATCATAATTTGTTTGTCTATGGTTTTCGCTGCAGTGATGTTCTCTTTATAGGTAATCGTGGCTCCTAATTTTTCGAACAGCGATCGAAGGGGGACGAAATTTTGTCCGTTTCGAGTAATAACTCCATTTGAGAGTGGGATGGATTCTCCGTTTAAGGAGATCGAAATAGGCTTTTGCACAGGTACGGGCCCATCATGGCTGAATTCATAGTCGCCATAGCCCAGCTGTGCGTCCTTATTGACACCCCAGCCCCAGAGGGAGCCGTCTTTCTTTTGCATGATGATATGCCGTCCGCCTTTCTTTAGGCTACTTACTTCTTTTTCGAGAAGTGTGAATTTTGAATCTGAGGGCATCTTTTCGTTTTCAATAGAAGTTTGATAGACGTTTCCTTCCCCAGTTAATGTAACAATAGAGCGCTCTACGATGTAAGCATCAACTACATTCTTGATCCCTTTTAGAAGAATCGGTGGTTGTTCATGATAGGTTATTCCGTCTGAGGAACCTGTAATGGTAGCGCCCCAGAACCATAATTGAGATGCCCCATCAATGGCTAATAGGCTGTTCTGGTTTCCTTTTAAGCGTTTAATATTACTGATTCCTTTGAAGGGGGTCGCAGATAGATCTATTGGAGCGCCTTGGTTCTTGTAATAATCTTGGATAGGCCAACTCCATATGGAGCCGTCCTTCTTAAGTGCAAGATTGTTTTTGATTTGAATAATATCTGTTAAATTCTGGATTGTTTCGAAGTTTTCAAAATCATCGCGCGTAGTAGAAACAGTTCCATCCTTCTTTAAGAACACATAACGTGTCCAGCTCTTATGAAGATCAGACTCGTAGTAACCATCCACAGCTGCCACGTTATCGACGCCGGAAATCGGTGTGAAATTAGAGGTTGTGAGGCCATCGGACGAAAGGGTGGTGCTCAGAATCGTCCCGTCTCCTTTAAGGGCTATTGTTCTATTTCCCGCCAAGAACATATCGACCAGATTGTCTAGCTCTTGAACGGGGGTGACTTTAACAGCTTCAGAGTATGCCGATGTTCTCCATTGCCAGACCGAAAGGTCTTTCTTCATTACATATTGGGAACCAAAGTATGCTTGTACCTCATTCAGGTCATGGATTTGAGTAGGAACGGAGCGATTACCTCCCCATACCCAGAAGGAACCATCCGTTTTGGTCAGATAATCCGCGCCATACGAAGTGAGGTTGGTTGTAGTGGTCGTTTTCTCTGTAGCTGCAGCTGCGCTTGCGTTAGAGGCGAGGCTTAATACTAGAAGAGCACTAACTATGCTGATCCATTTTTTCATAGGAATACCTCTTTTTTTATTAGATAGTTTTAATATGCTCGCACTATAATCCATTATCTTACATTTAGACGCTAGTACTACTGAAAAAGTTTCTTCATATTTACCCACTCACAAGAAAGGTCTCATGTGATACAATAATTTAGTCTGTTTTTAAAAAAAATAAAAGATAGTATAAGTTTCACACTATACTTTATTCTTATATTTCTCGCTTAAACAGTTACCGTTCTTATAAGGACGCCGAAGGCGTTTATGCTTGATTAGCTATTGAAAGGTTCGTATCTGAGGAGGAAGTCAGCATTAATGAAACATGCACCGTTTATTGCAGTGGAAGGCCCAATCGGGGCTGGAAAAACAACACTAGCTTCTATGCTAGCAGAGGAATTAAATTTACCGATCATTAAAGAGATTGTCGATGAGAATCCGTTTCTGGCTAAATTTTATGAGAACATGGACGATTGGAGCTTTCAACTGGAGATGTTTTTTCTCTGTAATCGGTATAAGCAGCTTGAAGATACCGTCACACAGTACATAGATAAAGGGAGCCCGGTCATTTCGGATTACCATATTTATAAAAACCTCATCTTTGGAGAACGAACGCTGAACGGAACGAAACGTGAAAAGTATCGGAAAATTTATCATGTGCTTACGGATGACCTGCCAAAGCCGAATATTATTCTCTACATTAAAGCTAATTTAGATACGTTATTAACCAGAATTGAAAAACGTGGGCGGCCCTTTGAAGAGGGAATGGATACTGCTTATTTGGAGCAATTAGTTAAAGATTATGATGAAGCGATGGCCTCTCTGGCCATTCAGGAGCCGTCGACCGTAATTATTACCATTGATGGAAATGCAGTCGATTTCGTGGAGAATCCAGAACACTTCACTGATATTGTCTCTTATATAAAGGAGCTAATGAAATGAATTCATATCATATCCCGGAAAACGCCATTATTACCGTGGCTGGAACTGTCGGGGTGGGGAAATCCACTTTAACAGGTGCTTTGGCTAAAAGGCTTAATTTTCAAACCTCGCTAGAGCAGGTTGATCACAATCCTTATCTTGAAAAGTTCTATCATGATTTTGAGAGATGGAGCTTTCACCTGCAAATCTATTTTCTAGCTGAACGTTTTAAAGAGCAGAAGAAGATGTTCGAACTGGGCGGTGGTTTTGTTCAAGACCGTTCCATTTATGAAGATACCGGTATTTTTGCGAAAATGCATGCGGATCAAGGTACGATGTCCAAAACAGACTATGAAACCTACACCAGCTTATATGAAGCTATGGTTATGACGCCTTACTTCCCGCACCCTGATGTGCTGATTTATATTGAAGGCAGCCTGCCCTCTATCTTGACACGAATTAATGAACGTGGCCGTGAGATGGAAATTCAAACGGATGTTTCCTACTGGGAGCATATGCATGGCAGATATTCGAAATGGATCAACGAGTTTACAGCTTGCCCAGTGCTTCGTTTGAACATTGATGATTACGATGTAAATGATGAGACTTCGATGTCTGATATACTTGTGAAAGTTGGCGAAGCGATTCGCAAACCTGCTGATAAAAAATAATAATTGATGATTAGATGCTCCCAAGGTTTGGGGGCTTTTTTTATGAGATCAGTAAGCGAACTAAGCGATATAAACTGAGTTGAGGGATGATTTGTAAAAATAAAAATAGACCCAAATCATAGATTTGAGCCTAATAGGGAAGTGTCCGTTGTCCTAGTAATAAAATACGAAAATTAAATTAAATTGGTGTGGACATTGTAATCTACTCAAGGGCCAGACCCTATTTTTATAGCCCTTTTTTATAGAAATAGGTTCCAGTCTAATAGAAACTAGGACGTGCGATAGGTACATCAGAAATCGTAGAAATGGCTATAGTGCAAACAACGGTCATGGCATCTCTCGGGTGAGGGGGGGCTATTTTACTTAATTTAAATTGTGGAAAAATTCGGAATTTTCATTTGACTTCAATTCGGAGTTGACGCAAAATAAGAAGGAGATGATGTAAACTTGAATTTTTCGGGGAGAATTGTACATGAATAATAAATCAGGTCGTCATTCCTTCCGAGAGCGACTGGATCATATGGTGGGTAAGCTTCGTACGGATATCCTGAGTGGAGTTCTACAGCGAGGTGCTTATCTGCCTGCAGAGAGTATGCTAGCCAAGCAATTTGAGTTAAGTAATAAATCGGTTAGAAGAGGGCTGGATGTGCTCGTACAGGAAGGCCTTATCGTCAAAATTGACCGTGTTGGAAGTAAGGTTATGGAATCCGTGCAGGAGAGGATCCGTATTCATTTTGGCTGCAGTGCCTCGCTGTCCAAGGACTTTCTGCTGGATGATCTAATTGGTGAATTTCATCGACTGCATCCCGGTATTCATATTCTTCCACTGGCGCTGAATGATTTTGACCATGTGAATTCTGCCGTGGAAATGATCAATAATGGGATGCTCGATGCTGTATCGCTAAATAGCACCCAATTTCAGGAATTGGCCGAAAATGGCTCGGCGGAGCTATTGGAATCGCTTGATCCTGATCCTGAATTATATCCAATTGCGACGGAAGCTTTCTATCATGAAGAGCAATTGTATGCCTATCCGATTTCCTTCTCTCCTGTGGTGCTGTGCTATAACAAGGCCCATTTTCGGGAAGCGGATCTGCCGGAACCGGACAGCTATTGGACATGGGATGACTTGATTGAGGCGGCTCGTCAGTTGGCAGAGAAACGTGGACGCCATGCCATTTATTTTGTGCCTGCTTCTGAGAATCGTTATTCTGTATTCCTGCTACAGAGCGGTATTCAAACCGTAGCAGACGGAACTAAGCACCGAACTCTTAGTCCGGAAACCGCTAACAGCCTCAGTGTGTATAGTCGGCTTGTGAACAACCATCAGATTTTCCCTAAATATCTTGCTGGCAATCATGAAGATGAGACAATCTCTTTGTTTGTCCAAGAACAAGTTTCAATGATTCTGACGACCTTTTTTAATTTAAATGAATTCAAGAAATTAACGTTGGACTATGATCTTGCGCCATTACCTAGGCTGAAAACAAAAGATCCACAGAAGACACTATTGGTGACGATCGGAGCGGCTGTTGTCGCGAATTCAAGACAAAAGGAAGCGGCTCGTCAATTCGTGAACTTCCTTGCTTCCGTAGAAGCACAGAAAATTATCCGGGAACGGACGGTTAGTATTCCAGCTCGAAAGCGGATCGCTGAGATGAGCACTGCGGATCATTTGAATCGTCCTTCGAGATATCTGATGTACAGGGAGTTATTTCCAACCTTCTCATACCTAAAAGATCTGGGGCTTCCCATAGCCGTTCTAAAAAGCTTTCGTAAAGTGTTGAACGCTTATTGGTCAAAGATGATTGATGAGGAAACGCTTCATGAGGAGCTGTGTGTCTTGATTTCGGAGCAGGATGATAACGATCAGAAGGTTTAGAGGTGTTTTTTTGCGATTGATGTTCTCTTTAGAATAAATGTAAAGCGTGATAATGGTGCTGTTAGACCATTATTACGCATTTTTTTAAAAAATAAGTTGCCGTTATATCTTATCCATCTAAGATCGGAGATGGTATATATAAAGTATCTAAATACGAGTGTTTTTGTAAGCGTTTTCTATTAAATTTGAGGGATTTCAACATTTTGCGACAGGTACATGTTATAAAAGGTTACACTTATTAGAGATATTTCTTATTATTATATTGACATCATGTAAGCTGGAAAATATAATAAAATACATCAGATGTATAGCAGATAGAGAGGTATAAAAGTCTGTAACTCTGATATGTAAATCAAAAAGAAGTCAGAACAGATGTTTTCGTTTATTTTAAGTGAAAAAGAGGCTAATGAAAGGAGGATATATCTTATAAAAGGTTGTTTGTAATATTATTGTTCATTTAAAAATTTATTAATGTATCGTTGATTCCTTCTAGTTGATGTTAGTGAATATATCATAATGATTATCTTATTTTTTAGTTATTAATAGGGGGTTGAATTATGAATGTTGCTAAAAGGAAATTAGTTCTGCTGCCTGTCCTGTTGTCACTAGTTACGCTCGTATCTGCTTGCGGCGGCTCGAATACTAAGGCTGGCAATACCGCAGATCCAACTGCGGAGGTTCAGAAAGCTACGGCAGTCCCCGCTAAGGAAGGTAAAACAGTAGGTGGTCTGCAGCTCCCGATTGTTTCAGATAAGCTGGATCTGTCACTCTGGTCACCCAGCGGCGGCAATTTCAGAGGAACTAATTTTAATGAGAAATTATCCTTTCAGCAAATGGAAGAGAACACTAACATTCATATCGACTTTCAGCATAGTACGGAAGCCAGTGCAGAAGCCTTCAGCCTATTGATGTCATCTGGAAAGCTGCCAGACATTATCTACAATGATCTTTGGGGCACGGATTCCGGAAAATATGGTACACAAGGAGCGCTGCTTCCACTGGAAGATTTAATTGAGAAAAACGCGCCAAACTTCAAGAAAATCCTCGACGACAACCCGGATATCCGGGGACAAATCACTTCGCCTGAAGGCCACATTTTTTACCTACCTAATCTCGTTCTTGATTCACAGGATCTCACTCAAATGTTCCCGCAAGTGCGGAAAGACTGGATAGAGAAGTTAGGTCTATCTATGCCTGAAACTACGGAAGATTGGTATAACATGCTCAAGGCTTTTAGGGAGCAGGATGCCAACGGAAATGGCAAGAAAGATGAAAATCCACTAGTCACAGTCAACTTGGAAAATATCATGATGTTATTCGCTCCTGCCTTTGGCGTCGACTACGGATTCTTTGTGGATAATGGCCAAGTAAAATATGGCCCAAACGATCCTAAATTTAAGGATGTCGTAACCTATCTGCACCGTCTTTACGATGAACAATTGCTTGACCCGAACTATCTGGTAGATACCACATTTCAGACTCTGACTGAGAAGGTGACTACCGATGTGGCAGGGGCATGGTTTGGTTGGTCTGGCTCCTACATGGGGAACTTTACGACCTTAATGGAGGGCAAACATCCAACTTTTAAAATTGCACCGGCCAATCCTCCTAAAGGACCCAATGGTGATCAACGTCACGTCTCCTTCCGCTGGCAGGCAGCAGCACACGGATTGGCGGTCTCCTCGCGGACCGAGCATCCTGAGGAAGTGATGAAATGGCTGGATTATCAATACTCAGAAGAAGGCATTCTGCTGAACAACTTTGGGGTTGAAGGCAAATCTTATGATCTGGTAAACGGAGAACCTATTTATAAGAAAGAAGTAACTCATCCGACCAATGGACTCACGAATACGCAAGAACTGCTGAACCATACGATCGGGGGCGGAAGCTGGGCTACGGTAGCGGATACCAGATATGCTGAACAAATTCGAGAAGCTAACGGACAGACGGAGAATCCGCTCGAGTTATACAGTGACTATATTGATTTTGATAGTAAGTTGCCTCCAGTCCAATTCACAACGGAGGAAAATGATACAGTGGTTCCTTTGATGGCCGATATCCAGACCTATGTAGCCGAAACGATCAATGCCATGATCATGGGGCGCCAAAAGATTGAAGACTATGACAAAGTAATTGCGCAGCTAGAGAAGATGGGAATTAACGATGTGCTAAAAGAGTACCAGGTAGCCTACGAGCGATTTAAAGGGAAATGATTCAGCTTGTGAGTAGGTTGTCATGGGTCGAGCGGTTCAGAGATTGCTTTATGACCGCTCGCCACATGACTGCTATGACTAACGCCAGTGTCCGGGAGAGGAGAACTATATGGCTGTACCTGTAAAAGTCGCTAAAGTTGAAAGCAGGAAGCTTCCGGTCAAGAGGAGTCCGATTCCCTGGAAACGAATAGCCTCCAATCGCTATCTATATCTCATGCTGCTCCCTACGGTTTTATATTTTCTGATCTTTGAATACAAGCCGATGTATGGGGCGATCATTGCCTTTAAAAATTTCAATCCCTACTTGGGGATTACAGATAGTCCTTGGGTGGGCTTCAAAAACTTCGAGAAGTTTTTCGAAAGCTATTATTTTCTCAGACTGCTTAAAAATACCTTCTTAATGAGTTTCTACTCACTGATCTTCATTTTTCCTGCTTCACTTACTTTTGCTCTGCTGCTCAATGAGCTGCGGCTCAAGAAGCTGAAGTCCTTTCTGCAGACCGTGTCTTATTTGCCGCATTTTATTTCGCTGATCGTCATCTGCGGGATGATTATTGATTTCACCAAACCCGGAGGTATTATTAACAGCTTGCTGCTTGGCATCGGCCTGATCTCGGAGCCTATTCAGTTCCTTATTCTGCCGGAATGGTTTCGAACGATCTATGTGGGTTCTGGCATGTGGCAGAGCCTGGGCTGGAATTCAATTATCTATTTAGCAGCGTTATCTGGCATCAATCCGAGCCTGTACGAGGCCGCGGTTGTAGATGGAGCAGGGCGATGGAAGCAGCTAATGAATATAACGCTGCCTGGGATTCTTCCTACGGTGTTGATCCTCTTGATTCTGAATGTGGGTACCCTGCTGAATGTGGGTTGGGACAAAATTATATTGCTTTACAATCCTGGAACGTACGTCACTGCGGATGTTATATCAACATTTGTCTATAGACGAGGTGTGATGGAGGAGAATTACAGTTTTTCTGCCGCAGTAGGATTATTCAATTCCGTAATTAACTTCACGTTACTCGTTCTAGCCAACCGTATCAGCCGAAAAACAACTGAAAGCAGCCTATGGTGAGTATAAGCTTCCGATGCGAGTTTTGTACGAAGTAAATTCAATGAAGAATAGCTTACAAAACTTAAGCTTATGCTTTCGATGTGAGTTTTGTACGAAGTAAATCCAATGAAGCGTTGCTTACAAAACTTTTAGGAGGGTAGACAATGGTTGTGAAACGCAGTATGGGTGAAATCATTTTCGACAGCTGTAATGTGCTGTTTCTAATCTTGTGTTCTTTCCTGTTCCTGTACCCGATGTGGTACGTGCTGGTCTCCTCGTTCAGCGATGCACATGCTATTGCTGCGGGGAAGGTAAGCTTCTTTCCAATTGGCTTTAATCTGGATGCTTACAAGCTGGTATTTGAGGATACGCGGGTATGGACGGCTTACGGAAATACTTTCTTTTATGTCATTGTCGGTACGTTGATTAATCTGGTACTAACTACACTTGGTGCTTATCCTCTGTCCAGAAAGAATTTGGAGGGGAGAAATGTCATTATGGCTTTCATCGTGTTCACGATGTTTTTCAGTGGTGGTCTAATTCCGGCGTATCTGAATGTCCGTGAGCTTGGCTTGTATGATACGCGGTGGGCGCTGCTGTTACCTGGTGCGGT
Source organism: Paenibacillus etheri (assembly GCF_001012825.1). Taxonomy (GTDB): domain Bacteria; phylum Bacillota; class Bacilli; order Paenibacillales; family Paenibacillaceae; genus Paenibacillus_AQ; species Paenibacillus_AQ etheri. The sequence goes on along the minus strand of NZ_LCZJ02000026.1, from coordinate 199,901 downwards.
TAGTGCCTTCAATTTGATAGTGATGAGGACCTTTTTTCAGTCTATTCCTGATAGTTTGATAGAGTCTGCCAAAATAGATGGCGCCCACGATTTCAGAATTCTGCTGCGGATCGTGCTTCCGCTCTCCATGCCGGTTCTGGCGGTGATGACCCTCTTCTATGCGGTAGGCCACTGGAACAGTTGGTTCTCGGCCATGATTTATTTACAGGATCGGAATTTGTTCCCGCTTCAATTGATATTGAGAGAAATCCTGATTCAATCCTCTGCCCAAAATATGCTGGCCGGCGTTACCCAAGATGAGGTGTTTCGGATCAGTGAATCTATTAAATTCGCTACGATTATTATTGCTACTGTTCCCATTCTGATGATCTATCCATTTTTGCAGAAATATTTTGTAAAAGGCGTAATGATCGGTGCGCTGAAGGAGTAACAGCCCTAGAGAAGATGCTGCATGTGACGGAATCGTTTCTGAAGCAGTCGGGAGGAGAAGACATATGAAGGCGGTAATATCTCAGGAAGGACAGATTCGCATGTCGGATGTTTTGACACCAGTCATTGAAGATGGATTTGTACTAGTCCAGACTGAATATTCGGCGATTAGCCCCGGAACGGAAATGATGATGAATGGTCTGCAACGTACCCAACAGATTGTACTTGGGTATAGTGCAGCAGGTGTAATCCGAACGCGTGGGAAGGGAATGGAGCACTGGCCTGAGGGGCTTCGGGTAGCTTGTTATGGTGGTCCTTATGCGAAGCATGCAGAATGGCTGCTAATGCCTCAGCATCTGATGGTGCCCATTCCTGATCATGTAAGTTCGGAGGAAGCATCGACAGTAGGGCTTGGAGCCATTGCAGTACATGCGGTAAGGCAGGTTGCACCGCAGTTTGGAGAGACACTTGTGTTGATCGGTGCCGGAATTCTTGGACAGCTGATTGCGCAGATTGCTAAGGCAGCAGGATGCCGAGTGATTGTCTATGATTTGCTTGCAGAGCGCTGTGAGATGGCTGAGCGCCTGGGGATTAGACATATCGCTACTAGCCCAGAGAAGGTTAAGGAACATCTTACTAACCTAACGGAGAACATGGGAGCAGATGCAGTCATCGTATGCGCGGGAGGCAAAACTGGAGACCTTATTGATCAAGCACTAGAGTGGGTACGGGATCGCGGCAAGGTACTGTTGGTTGGAGATGTTAAGCCAGATTTCTCTCGGGATCTGATGTTCGGTAAGGAAGCCCAAGTGCTGATTTCTAGAGCTGGCGGTCCCGGACGATATGATCCTATCTACGAGCGGAAGGGAGTTGACTATCCTTACGGCTACGTGCGGTGGACGGAAGGGCGCAATATGGCTGAATATATTCGGCTGATCTCTGAAGGGGACATTCAGGTGAAGCCGTTGATTAGCGCGATATTTCCGGTCGAGCGTTGTGAAGAAGCCTTTCGGCGTTATGCAGAGGACCCAGTGGATCTGTTAGGAGCGGTGTTAGCTTATCCTGCGGCAGTCTCTGGAACAGAGCTGAAGGTGAAGGAACAACTGACGAAAGAAGGCGGGAGCAGATGAAGGCGCTGCGGATCGGTGAGCCTCTGAACGGTCTGGCGGTTTGGGCCTCGGCTTATGGAACATGGCAAGGAGTAGACCGGATATACGCGGTTTCTTCCGGGAGTCCTTGCATCTTATTTGTTCTAGACCCGAGCGGTGAACAAGCGGTGGAACGGTATGCACTGGAAGGCTCGGATCATTGCTGGGGTGTAGTCTTAACGGCAAGCGGAGTGTATATCGGGGGAAGTGGCATTTTGTACAGGTACACGCATGAAAATGGTGTGGAGAACCTGGGAGAGATGATTCCCGGAGAATTCTATACGTGGCGGTTAGCAGCAGACGCGCAAGGCAGGATCTATGGGGGATGTTATCCGGGAGGGAAAGTGTTCCAGTATGATCCAGTGACAGGAGTGTTTAGGGATTACGGGGCCATGATAACTGGAGAACAGTATGCTCGATCTATGGAAGCATGGAAAGGTAAGCTCTATGTGGGTGTTGGTACACAATCTCCTCATATTGTAGTACTGGATACGGAGACAGGAGGTCGCTCGGAGATTGGGCTACCAGATGATTGTCAGGGCGAGCAGCTGGTGTATGACTTGAATATCGTTCAGGGTAAGCTTTTTGCTCGAATTACACCGTCTGCACGGTTGTACATTTATGATCTGGAACTGCAGGAGTGGGGCGACACTCTGGATCATGTGAGTGGTCTTAGTGTTTCTCCGCCGGATGAGCTGGGAAATGTGTACTTCATTAAAGATGACCATTTACAGCGCTATGATATCCGGACTGGAAGCCTGTTCGTTACTTCACTAGCTATGCCTGAGCCGGCGGGAGACTATGGCTGGCTGAATAACCATGATCTAAATCCGAAAGCGCGCTGCTTAACTGGTGTATGCAGGGACGGGAGTTGTTGGATTTACGATCCAGCGACGGATCGACATATGATTAAGGACTTCGGGCTGCAAGGCCAGTCGGTTCATTTGCAGACCATGACCTCCGGACCTGATGATGCTCTCTACATCGGAGGGTATTTCGCAGGTGGGCTGGCCAGATTCGATCCGTCAACCGGCAAGATCATTTCATATCGGGGGATTGGTCAGACGGAAGGTATGCTTGCCGGGAGCGGTTGTCTTTATTTAGGTGTATATCCGCGAGCGAATATTTTTAAGTACGAACCGAACCAAGAATGGAAACCGGGTGAGAATCCAGAGCTACTATTTTCCCTGCAGGAAGAGGAGCAGGATCGCCCTTTTGCCTGGGCTTGGGCGGGAGAAGAGCTGGCAATTGGAACGGTTCCTTCCTATGGTCGGCATGGGGGAGCGTTGACACTATACAATCCTGCGAGCGGTGCGCGTGAGGTGTTTAGACATCTTTTGCCGCAGCAGAGTGTGGTGTCCTTGGCTAGTCGAGATCAGCTGTTGTTCGCTGGAGGGTCCGTCTGGGGTGGACTTGGAATTGCTCCTCAGCGTGCCGATGCATCTCTAATGATTTGGGATATGAAGAAGCGCTGCAAAGTATGGGAAGATGCACCGGTGCAAGGGGAACGGGCTATTTCTGCCTTGGTTCTAGATGATGTAGGGCATCTTTGGGGTTTGACGGCAGGACTGTTATTTCGGTTCGATCCACAGCTGAAGCAAACTGTAAAGACTTACTCATTGTTCCCCATGGACTGGAATGCAGTGACTCATTTTTGGCGTAGTGGTAATGAACTGCTCTACAAGGATGGCAATCTGTACGGCGTGTCGATGAATCGAATGTTCAAATTTGATGTGCTAAGTGAGGAGCTTGAGGTGTTGGATGACGATGCACGGCTGCTGACGATGGACCGTGAGGGCGATCTATATTTTGCAAGAACTACAGAGTTGTATCGGATGCGCTAGTCAGGTCTGCACTATCCTTGACGAAGGGTGAGGAATGATGAGAATCTTATATTTTTATAAATTCTGTATTCTGGGCGGGGTAACTACTCAACTTGCGAATAGACTTAAATTTTTGCGGCATCACTCGGAAGTGCATTTTGCCTTTCTAGAGGATTACGGCGGGGTGAGCGCTTTTGAAGGATATGAGCATGTCCGAATTCTGGGGACGGTTGAAGAAATTAAGAGCTACATGGAAGCCTTTGATTTCGATGTCATTATTACTATTGATACTTACGAGCTGTATGAAGCGCTTGGGCCTGTACAGGAGGGAAAGGTTATTATTCATGAGGTACATACCACCTATTCCGAACCCCTGCAGAAGTTGGCCGCAACGAAGGATAGTCTGCCTTTTCACTATGTGATCACTCCCTCCGCTTACATGAAGGATTATTTGGACGGGATCGGCATAGCGGGTGCTTATCATATTAATAATTGCCTGGATACCGATTTGTTCCGATATGAAGCGGGTATTGAGCAGGAGCCTGCCACTATTTTATGGGTGGGTAAACTGGATGATCATAAGAACTGGTCGTCCTATTTGAACATTGCTGGAAAGCTGAATGCGAAGATGCCAGAGCTGCAATTTATGCTTGTTGGGGGATATACGGCTCCCGAAGAGATCAAGAAACAGCTAATGGTAAAGGTGGCACAACAGGGGATTAAGCATTTCAAGTGGATTCCCAAAGTGGACTACGACGAGATGCATCGCTATTATTCATCAGTTGCACAGAGTGGTGGGTTATATATTAGTACCACAACCAATGAATCTTTTGGGATGACTGTATTGGAGGCGATGGCCTGCAGATGTCCGGTGGTGGTCCCGAGTGTTGGGGCATTGCCGGAATTGTTGGATGGCTCGTTAAGTGTTTCCCTGTACGAATCAGGCAATGAAGCGGAATGTGTGGACAGATTGAGCGCACTGCTGGAGCAGAATAGCCTGCGGGAAGGCCTGAAGTCATTGGGAGAACAGAAAGCCAGAACTACTTACAGCATAGAACAAGTAGGGGAAGAATACATGGAATTACTTGAGCGTTTCAGAGAAGAACGTATAATTCCTAAATAAGTGGATTACTCCATGGGGTTGTCAACCGAATAAGAGGTGTTGTTGAAGTGGAAGAGATGCAGATAGGTATGGTAGGAATGGACACTTCACATAGCAGGATTTTCGCGGCGCTGTTAAATGATGAATCCCATCCGCTATATATTCCGGGTGGCAGGCTACTCTGCGGTTATCCGGGAGGTTCTCCTGATTTCGAGCTAAGCTATTCACGTGTGAAACCGATTAGCAGTGAATTGCAGGAGCGCTATGGTGTTGAGCTGCTCGATTCTATAGAAGAAGTTGCGGAGAGATCCCATGCGATTCTACTGACTTCTGTAGATGGGAGAGTGCACAAGGAACAGTTTTCGGTGCTGGCTCCTTACGGGAAACCGGTATTTATTGACAAACCGTTAGCGGTTTCTTCTGAAGATGCGAAGGTGATTGTGGAATTGGCGGAGAGGTATGGAACGCCATTTTTCTCCAGCTCTATGCTTCGTTTCGGTGGACCGCTGGTAGCCCTCTTAGGGGATGAAAGTGCAGGTGCTATTCTAGGTGCGGATTGCACTGGACCACTCGATCTACAGCCGACACAACCGGGATTATTCTGGTATGGCATACACGCTGCTGAGATGTTATATGCCGCCCTTGGAGAAGGTTGCTATTCAGTACGTGCTGTCCGTAACGATACGCAAGAATGGGTAGTCGGCCAATGGAAGGACGGGCGAATCGGGACGATCCGCGGGAATCGAACAGGCGGTTCTGATTTCTATATCGTATTGCACCGTGAACGGGGGAGTAACGGAATTAACGCGCTCGGAGCAAATTACAGCGCAGGGCATCAGCAATTGCTGAAGAACTCTATAGCTATGGCGCGAGGGGGCGATCCACCGGTACGACCTTCCCTAACGCTTGAGTTGATTCGCTTCATCGAAGCGGCCAACGAAAGTCGGGTAAGTGGTGCTGATGTTCGTCTGTAAAGGAAAGCGCAATCTGAAAGGAGTGAGTGAATTGATTAGGACAGCAGTAATCGGATGCGGCAGCATGGGAACTGTTCATGCGGACCGTTACAAGTCCATGCCCGAAGCTGAGCTTGTCGCCGTATGTGATATCGTTGATAAGGCCGCTGAGGTGCTGGGGAATTTAGTGGGCGTTAGCTATTTTATATCCGTACATGAGATGCTCGAGCAGGTGAAGCCAGAGGTAGTCAGTATTGCTGTGCCGACCTATTTACATGTACCACTGGTACGGATTGCAGCAGATCATGGCGCGCATGTAATCTGTGAGAAGCCGCTCGCACTCACTTCGCAGGAAGCGGAAGAAGCTATTCGCTACTGCAGCGAACGCGGTGTGAGTTTGTTTGTGGGCCATGTCGTTCGCTTCTTTCCTTCTTACAGACAGCTTGCGGAGGGAATAAAGCAGCTTGGCAGTGATCAAGGCGGAATATACCATGCTAAGCGGGCGGGTTCGCATCCCGGAAACGTGCAAGAATGGTTTCGAGACCCACTCCTTAGCGGTGGCGTCATTATGGATTTAATGATTCATGATATTGATTACATCCGTGGGGCTTTTGGTGAAGCCCGTGAAGTATATGCGTTTCAGCACCAGTCGGAAGATATAAATTATGCCTCAGCCACTTTCCGGTTTAAGAATGGAACCATTGCACAGCTTGAAGCATTTTGGGGGTATCCCGGGTCGTTCCATTCCTCCTTTGAATATGCGGATGCCGAAGGAATCATCTCAGGCGGGACTGGCGATGGCGAAAGTCTGCATATTCGCAAGTCGATTACAACGGGCTCTACATCGGGATTTGTGGAGACGCCTTCGGGTGTGCTGCTGAAGGATCCGTATTTTTTGGAACTGGAGCATTTTCTAAGCTGTCTAATAAGTGGGGAAGAGCCGATAGTCACTGCGCAGGATGCGTTGGAAGCTGTACGCTGGGCTGAAGCGGCTCAGCAATCAGCAATGACCCATCAACCCGTGAAGCTTGAAGTGAAGGAGGAGATAGAGTGAGCCGTTTAAATATTGGCATGATCAGTTTCGCGCATGCGCATGCTTTTGACTATTTGGCGAGTTTACTGCACATGTCTGAAGTGACGGTCGGTGGAATTGCTGACGAAGTGCCGGAGCGAACAGAAGCACTCGCAAAACATCATTCGATTCCCTATTATGCTGACTATAAGGAACTTCTGGCTGATGCGAATATAGATGCCGTAATTATTTGCTCGGAGAATGTCTATCATGGTGAGCTGGCCATCGCTTCGGCCCGGGCGGGCAAGCATGTCCTGTGCGAGAAGCCGCTAGGTTTGTCGGTGGAAGAGATGCAACGCATGATTTTGGTTTGCTCTGAAGAAGGAGTACAACTCATGACAGCCTTTCCTTGCCGCTTCCTGACTCCCGTTGTGCGGGCTAAGGAAGCGCTAGATCGCGGCGATATTGGTGAAATTATTGCTTTTAAAGGAACGAACAGAGGTTCTTTTCCAGGACCCAAATGGTTCTCGGATGAAGCCCTATCGGGGGGCGGTGCTGTTCTAGATCACACTGTGCATGTAATGGATCTGATGAACTGGTTCTCTGGTTCTTCTGTAGAACAGGTGTATGCCTATGCGGATACCTTGTTTGATCCAGAGCGCAAGCGGATGATTGATGATGCTGGAATGGTGCATGTAACTTTTGAGAATGGTGTGTTCGGTGTGCTCGATCCGAGCTGGTCACGCAATCCCGGCTTCCCGACATGGGGGGATGTGACCGTGGAAATCATTGGCACTAAAGGTGTCATCTCCATTGATGCTTTTAATCAAAAAAACAATGTATACGGAAGGGTATCAGGTAAAGGGAGCAGGTCCTTCTGGGGTGATGATATGAATGAACTGATGCTGAAGGCTTTTGTACAGGCGCTTATAGAAGGGGTGGAGGTACCGATTTCGGGAATAGATGGACTCCGATCCACAGAGGTTGCACTTACCGCTTATCAATCTGTTCATGCTGGCCAACCGGTGCGTTTAAATAAATGAGGATGCTGTAAACACCTAACTTTAAGGAGGATGGAACCGCCTATGAAGGATCAGGAATTGTTCGACAACATGTGTGAAAAGCTCTACTCCGCAGTAATCTCTGACACGCTGGATCAATTGGGCTATCGAAATCAGGTGATGCGGGAAAATATTAACCCTATAGATCCTGCCTGGATCGTCGCCGGCAGAGCAAAGACCATTCTGTCTGTGGATATTCATCATTTGCCGGAAGATCCTTACACGAAGGAGATTGAGGCGGTGGACAGCGTCAAGCCCGGTGAAATTGTTATCGGCTGCACGAATGAATCGAGGCAGAACGGACTGTGGGGAGAGCTATTGTCTACGGCTTCCAAAATGAGAGGCGGCCGCGGAGCGATTGTAGATGGACTAATCCGTGATACTGCTAAAATTCTGGAGCTTGGTTTTCCTGTCTTTGCTACCGGGACCAAACCTGTTGATTCTCAAGGGCGGGGGATTGTTATCGACTATGACATTCCGGTGCTATGCGGTGGCGTCATGGTCCATCCCGGAGATGTAATCTTTGGTGATCGTGATGGTATCGTTGTAATTCCGGGCGCAATTATCGATGAAGTATTCCAATTGGCCATGGATAAAGTGACTCGTGAGAATCATACACGGGATGAACTGCTTGAAGGATATACCTTGCGGCAGGTCTACGATAAATACGGGGTGCTCTGATCAGGAGCCGAAGGAGTGATGAACATGAGGCTGGCTGGCAAAAGAGCGCTGGTCACAGGTGCAGCGAGAGGAATTGGACTGGGAATCGCCCTTCGATTTCTGGAAGAAGGCGCTCTGGTGGTTCTGCTGGACCGAAGTGAGGGTGAGCTTCTTACTGTACTGGACACCTTGAAGGATTATGGTGGAAAAGCTGCAGTGGAGGTATGTGATCTTCGTGATGCGGCACAACTGGAACAATCTGTTGCCCGGGCCTTTGAAAGGTTCGGTGGGATAGATATTGTAGTGAACAATGCCGGAATCGCCTTTCGTGAACACTTTCTCGATATCTCGGTGGAGCACTGGAATGCAGTATTTGATATCAATGTAAGGGCTGTTTATTTAATCGGTCAGCTAGCAGCTAGGGAAATGATTTCTCAGGGTGGCGGAGGGGCCATTATTAATATGAGCTCCAAAAATGGTCTATCGGCAAGCTCGGAGCTTGCGCATTACAATGCTTCTAAGGCTGCTGTTATATTGCTAACTGAATCGATGGCAGTGGAGCTAGCGGCTTATGGGATCAGGGTAAATGCTGTGGCGCCGGGATTCGTGGATACGCCCCTTGACCGTAAGCTGCGCGAAGCTTCGAAGCTCCCAGCGTACTCGGAGCATACACCGATGAAGCGGGCGGCAACCATAAGGGAAGCCGCCAATGTATTTCTTTTTCTGGCTTCTGATGAAGCCTCCTATGTAACAGGAGAAACCATTCGTGTGGATGGTGGACATTTGGCTAATGGTAGTGAGCTGTAAAAATAGAAGAAGGAGTGAACGTTTTGGAAATTACAGAAATTCAGGCAGAATTGATGATTGATGCTCAGGCTGAGCTTGGTGAAGGACCGCATTGGGATGCCGAATCCGAACTATTGTACTGGGTGGATGTTACGAGAAGAAAGCTTAGAATATACAACCGGATCACGGGTAATGAAATAGTCCGCTCATTCGACCGGATGATCAGCGCAGTGATTCCAACTACTTCGGGAGGACTTGCATTGGCTATGGAGGATGGAGTCTATCTCTCTCAAGCGGGGGATTCTCCTGTTCAGCTAACTTCAATAGAAGCGGAGCTGCCCCTCAACCGATTGAATGATGCCAAATGTGATCGACAAGGCCGGCTGTGGGTGGGAACGATAAGCTTGAACGATGAAGAGCCGGATTCCGGAGGCTTCTATGTTGTGGAGCCTGGTGGCTTCACTCGCCAAATGTTATCGGGCATCGGCTGTTCGAACGGAATGGCTTGGGACTATACGCGAAGCAAGATGTATTACATTGATACGCCGACTAGGCAGGTGGATGTTTTTGATTACGAGGAAGAATCCGGAAAGATCAGTAACCGGAGAATGGCGTTCCAAATCCCTACAACTACTGGATATCCAGATGGAATGACGATAGATGGTGAAGGCATGCTTTGGGTTGCTCATTGGGGCGGCGGCTGTGTATCACGATGGAACCCGGAGACGGGTGAACAGCTTGGGATCATTCGAGTTCCAGCACCTCTCGTGACTTCATGTACTTTTGGAGGCAGTGATCTAACCGAACTCTACATTACAACTGCAAGGATAGGGATGCACGAAAAGGAGTTGCGTGATTATCCGTTTGCTGGCGGATTGTTTATGACTAAGCCAGGGGTGAGTGGTCTGTTGCCCGGAAACTTTCAAGCTAAGGAGTAGGATGAGGAGGCAAAGCGATGCGACTCAAAGATAAGATCGTCATTATCACCGGAGCTGGCTCGGGAATTGGAAAAAGTACGGCCGCATTATTCGCTTCAGAAGGAGCGACGGTAGTCATTGCCGATGTCCAAGAGGATTCAGGAAAAGCAGCTGCCACTGAAATAGAGGCATCGGGTGGGAATGCGCTATTCATCCTTTGTGATGTTACCGATGCTAGCAGTACTACTGCAATGGCTGATCAGGTAATTCATGCTTTTGGCCGAATCGATGTACTTTTTAATAATGCGGGGATCAGTGGCGTAGGTGCAGTGCACGAGGTTGCTAAGGAATTGTGGGAGAGGGTTATGCGGGTTAATGTGACAGGTGTGTTTTTAACCTGCAAGGCTGTCCTCCCTTATATGATGAAGAGCAAGAAGGGTTCTATTATTAATATGTCCTCTGGCATCGCTGAAATCGGAGTTGCAGAGCGAGCTTCCTACAGTGCTTCTAAGGGCGCAGTTCTATCTTTAACAAAGGCGATGCAAGTAGATTATGCACCATACGGCATTCGTGTAAATGCGCTGCTGCCCGGTACGATTATGACTCCGTTTGTGGAAGGTTATTTGAAGGCGTCTCTGGATCCAGAGGCCTCGGTTGCGGCCATTAAGCGTAGACAGCTTAGCGGTAAGCTTGGCAAACCAGAGGATGTAGCACGAGCCGCACTATTTCTAGCTTCCGATGAGTCCGAGTTTGTGATGGGTTCACCGTTATACGTGGATGGTGGCCTTGTCTTCGGCAAAAATGCATAAAGTGAAGGAGAGTTATCTATGAAGCTAATTAACTTTTTGCAAAAAGAGGAGGCTCATATGGGCATTCTAACCGACCGTGGTGTGGTGGATATTGAGGCGGCACTGACTGCATTATCCACTCGGACGGGTCGGATGGAGGTTCCAGTAACTGTTAGGCAATTGCTTGAGGGTGGGAAGGATGCGTTTAACCAACTGAGGGTTTTTGTGAATGAGTTGCCTGTTGGAGAAGTGAATCCATCTTGGCTGAAGCAGGAAGAAGATTTGACTTTCGGTTCCTGTGTTACTGATCCTGGCAAAATCATTTGTATTGGCTTGAATTACCGCCGGCATGCGGAAGAGACAGGAATGGCCATTCCCGAGTATCCCATCCTGTTCAACAAATTTAATAATACGTTAACCGGACATGGCTCAGAGGTCCCGCTTCCGCGGACCAGTCAGAAGGTGGACTACGAGGCAGAGCTTGGCATCGTCATCGGCCGGACCGCGAAATATGTGACTGAGGAAGATGCGCTGGATTATGTCTTCGGGTATTGTACAGCTAATGATCTGTCGGCGCGTGATTTACAGATGCGGACGAGTCAATGGCTAGCGGGAAAGTCTTGCGATAAATTTTCACCCATTGGGCCTTACTTAGTCACTGCGGATGAGGTGGGTGATCCCAATCAGCTCGATATTCAGTGCACAGTGAACGGTGAACTACGTCAGGACTCCAACACTTCGGATATGATTTTTAATTGCAAGCAGATTGTCAGTTATGTTTCCCAATGCATGACGCTTTCGCCGGGGGATATGATTTTGACTGGAACACCAGAAGGCGTAGTGATGGGTTACCCTCCAGAGAACCAGGTCTATTTGCAAGCTGGTGATGTGGTCACGGTGCAGATAGAGAAGCTTGGTGCCATTACAAATACGATGGTTAACGAATAGGAGGGAGTAATGATGATCTTCGATTGTCATACCCATTTGTTTGGACCGGGAATGGTTTCAGGACCTACGGATGAGGCGATCAAACGAGCTTGGGGGCCGGATATGCATATCGAAGCAACCCCCGAGCAGCATCGTCGTAATTTGGAAGGCTTCTCTGGTGCTATCGTACTGGCTATGGCTGCGCATGCAACGGGACTTGTTGTCCCCAATGCGTATGTCGCTGATTACTGTCGCACGGATCCAGATCGATTATTCGGTTTTGCGAGTGTAGATCCGAATCATCTGGATTGTGTTGCTGAATTTGAGACTGCGATCCGTGAGATGGGATTAAAAGGGCTGAAGCTTGCGCCTATCTATCAGAATTTTTACCCAGATGATCCCAAGCATTATGCCCTCTATGCCAAAGCAGAACAACTGGATGTACCTATACTTTGGCATCAGGGAACCTCTTTTGTGCCGGAGGGTTATTTGGATGCTTCAAGACCGGCGATGCTTGATCCGATTGCCCGTTCTTTTCCGAAGCTGAAGATGATTGTGGCACATATGGGCCATCCCTGGATTGATGAATGTATTTCACTGGTGCGCAAGCATCCTAACCTATATATGGACGTTTCAGCGTTAGGAAGCAGACCTTGGCAGTTCTACAATGCACTGGTATCTGCGATGGAATACGGGGTACAAGATAAAATACTGTTTGGGTCGGATTATCCGTTTTTTGGGACACAAAAGATGCTAGATGCTCTGTATCAAATCAATGCTCTAGTGGAGGGAACGAAGCTTCCGCACATACCGCAGAAATTTATCGAGAACATAATACATCGTATAACACCGGAAATTCTCGGGTTTGTCTGAGACATTTATGCTTGGTCTATAAGTGAGGTAGTTAAAAGGAGTTGGAGTCATGGCGGAGTGCAGGGTCAGTGAGGAGAGCGTAGCTGAATCCGGTGGCAGGTTGAAGAGTGAGGCTTATTTTCAGGAAAAAGATTTATGGGGATTTATCCATCGTTCCTTCACGAAGTCTATGGGATACACGGAAGAAGATCTTCGCAAGCCCGTAATCGGCATTTGCAACACGTTTAGTGAGCTGAATAAATGCCATTCACATTTTAATGAATTGGTGGATTATGTGAAGCGCGGCGTTTGGCAGGCAGGGGGAGTGCCGATGGAATTCCCGACGATCTCGATCGGTGAGCCTTATGTGAAGCCTACAACGATGCTACTGCGTAATTTGATGGCGATGGATACGGAAGAAATGATGAAAGGACATCCTATTGATGGCGTAGTGCTGCTTGGGGGTTGCGATAAAACGGTGCCCGCTCAGCTGATGGCAGCCGCTAGCGCCAATATCCCAGCCATTGTGCTGACAGGTGGTCCTATGCTAAATGGCCGATTGGGCGGCCGTAGCCTTGGAGCATGCACAGATTGCTATGGCTTTACGCTGGAGCATAAAGCCGGAAATATCAGTGACGATGAGCTGGCTGTTGCAGAGAATGCAATTTGCCGAAGTGACGGTCACTGCATGGTAATGGGCACAGCCAGCACGATGGCCTCGATCGCCGAAGCGATCGGCATGGCGTTACCGGGCTGTGCGGCTATCCCGGCGCCGGATAGCAGACGCAGACATATGTCTGAGCGAACTGGAAAGCAGATCGTAGAGTTGGTTCGCCTGGGCATTCGTCCCCGTGACATCATGACTGCAGCGGCGATAGAGAATGCGATCACAGTTACGATGGCGAGCGGCGGCTCGACGAACGCCATCATCCATCTAGTAGCGATCTCCCAGCGGCTCGGGATGAAGCTGCCACTGGAGACATTTGATCGGATCAGCAGCCGGACGCCGTTTATTTTGAACCTGCGACCTTCGGGCAAATATCAGATGGAGGAGTATTTCGAGGCAGGTGGTGTCCCCGCGCTGATGAAGGAACTGGAGCCGCTGCTACACGGGGATTGCTTGACTGTAACAGGCAGAACGGTTACAGAAAATCTGGTTCAGGCGGCAACACTGGACAGAGATGTGATTCGTACCTTGGAGGAGCCGCTGGACAGCCAAGGCGGGATTGCCGTATTGCGCGGGAATCTGGCGCCGGATGGGGCGCTGATTAAGCAAACCGCTGTATCTGCTCATCTCAAAAAGCATATTGGACGCGCAGTAGTGTTCGAGAGCCCGGCCGATCTGAATGATCGGATCGATGATCCCGATCTGGTTGTGGATGAGAACAGTGTGCTAGTGCTTAAGAACGCAGGACCGAAGGGCGCTCCAGCGATGCCGGAGATCGGACAAATTCCGATTCCGCAAAAGCTGCTAAAGCAGGGCATACGCGACATGGTCCGCATCTCTGACGCGCGGATTAGCGGTACTTCCTATGGTGCATTGATAGTACATGCGGCTCCGGAAGCGGCTATCGGTGGAACGCTGGCTCTTGTGCAGGATGGCGACGAAATTGAGTTGGATATTTCCGCGAGGCGCTTAGAGCTGAAGGTGTCGGATGAGGAATTGGCAAGACGAAGGCTCTCATGGCAAGCGCCCAAGCCGCACTACGACAGGGGTTATGGCTTGCTATTTCATGAGCGGGTGCTTCAGGCGAACCTTGGTTGTGATTTTGACTTTCTACTGCCTGCTGAGCTTAGAGAAGCATTGCTGGGCGAGATAGAGTCGGTGCGCAAGATGGAATCGTCGAGATTGAAATAATCTAATGCTTGTGAAGATGAAATAGTTGCACTTTATACAACTACACTATATCGTAATCGTCTAATTTTGATTTTAGTTGCACATCATACAGTTAAATCTTATCAAATCGCTGTTTGTAGGCTCATTTTGGATTTTTAATTGCAGATAGTACAACTAAATTACCATCTACGGGAACGGAAGTTGATATAAGTGTACGAAATACACTTGTATCGCACGCAGCGCACGCATCGCAAGTATCGCACGTATCTGCAGCTCCGGAAGCAACTATTGGCGGAACTCTGACCCTTGTGCAGAATGGCGGCGAAACAAGGTGGAAATTTCCGCGAGGCGTTTAGAGTTGAAGTTGTCGGATGAGGAACTGGCCCGACGTCGGGTGTGTGCGAGCGCCTAAGCCATACTACGACAAGGGTTACTATGAATTTACTAGATTGTCTGACTGAACTGGATAGATTGGACTGAGCTGGGTTGATGCTTTGACTGAGTTGATGCTTTGACTGGGTTGATGCTTTGATTGAGTTGACTACTTTGATTGATTTGATTGCATTCTATGCAATAGATTCCGCTCTAGAGGGGCTGGATTTTGATTCTATTGCACTTTCTGCAATGGAATTTCAAAGAATGAGCACTAAATGAGCTTGTGGCCGGAATCTGATGTATGAAGTGCAATAGATTCATTTATTTGCGAAGAATTTGGAAATTCTATTGCACATTCTGCAACCAGGGAGATGGTTTGTGAATGTAGCGAGCTGGTTTGTGAATGTAGCGAGCTGGTTTGTGAATGTAGCGAGCTGGTTTGTGAATGTAGCGAGCTGGTTTGTGAATGTAGCAAGCTGGTTTGTGAATGTAGCGAGCTGGTTTGTGAATGTAGCGAGCTTGGTTTGTGAATGTAGCGAGCTTGGTTTGTGAATGTAGCGAGCTTGGTTTGTGAATGTAGCGAGATGGTTTGTGAATGTAGGGAGACAGTTTGTGAATGTAGCGAGCTGGTTTGTGAATATAGCGAGCTGGTTTGTGATTGTAGCGAGCTTGGTTTTTGATTGCAGCGAGCTGGTTTCTAATTACCGCGATTTTGGCTTCCAATTACAGCAAGCAACGTTCCCGATTACTCCGAGCTATAAGGTCTTTTTTGGTAAAACCGACAAACCAGAGTCAACTGAGAGGAGAGTTCAATGATGCGAACCGTTCAAGAGTTAGAGGAGCGCTTGGCAAGTCCATCGGCAGCACTGATTGAGGAACTAAGCCAGCTCGATGGGGATATTATGCTACTAGGTGTGGGGGGTAAAATGGGGCCTAGTCTCGCAAGGCTGGCGGTGAATGCGATTCGCCAAGCGGGGCTAGACAAGAAAGTTATCGGCGTATCCCGCTTCTCGAACAAGGAGCTGAGACGAGAGCTTGAAGAGGGCGGAGTCGAGATTATCTCCGCTGATTTGTCAGACGATCAGGCGCTGCAGGCACTCCCTGAAACCCAAAATATTCTCTATATGGCCGGGAATAAATTCGGCACGGCCGGGAATGAACATTTCACTTGGATGATGAATGCCTATCTGCCGGGACGCGTAGCGGAACGGTTCCGTAATTCACGAATGGTTGTGTTCTCTACAGGCAATATTTACCCGTTTACTCCGGTCAGTCAAGGGGGAGCAACGGAAAGAACTTCTCCGAACGCGAACGGGGAGTATGGGCAATCTTGTCTGGGACGGGAGCGTATTTTTGAACATTTCTCTCATAAAAATGGAACGCCGATGTTCATTTATCGGCTGAATTACGCCATTGATTTGCGGTATGGCGTGTTGCTAGAGCTGGCTCGATCAGTTAGGGAAGGCCTTCCCATTGATATCACGATGGGCCATGCCAATGTGATTTGGCAAGGGGATGCGAATGAAATCGCATTGCGAGCGCTGCTACGTTGCAGTTCGCCGCCTAATGTCATGAACATTACTGGGCCTGAGACATTGTCTCTGCGATGGGCTGCGAATGAATTCGGCCGAAAGTTAGGCATTGAGCCGATCTTTACAGGTGAAGAAGCGCCTACCGCACTGTTAAGTAACGCGGCGAAAGCCGCTGCAACCTTTGGCTATCCTCGGGTATCGCTGGCCGAAATGATCGACTGGATTGGTGATTGGGTAGGACAAGGCGGAGAAATCTGGAATAAACCGACGCATTTTCAGGAGCGGGAGGGCAAATATTGATGACGCTGACAAGAAAAGCATTAACCACTGAATTGTATGTCGCGCTTCATGATGGGTTGGCTATTCCCGCGCATCCGCTCGCCTTAACTAAAGAACGTAAACTAGATGAACGACGCCAACGGGCACTTACCCGCTATTATCTTGCTTCTGGAGCGGGTGGAATCGCGGTTGCAGTGCATTCCACTCAATTCGAGATCAGGAATCCAAAAGTAGGGCTGCTGGAGCCTGTGTTACGTCTAGCCGCAGAAGAGGTGGAGGGTGCTCAGCTAGATCGACCTTTCATGAAAGTAGCGGGTATCTGTGGTGGTACGGAGCAGGCTGTTCTTGAAGCACGGCTTGCCGCAAGCATTGGTTATGAAGCAGGCCTGCTCAGTATGGGAGGCCTGCAAGTCTTGAGTGAGGAAGAACTGCTGGAACGGACACGTAGAGTGGCGGATGTGATTCCGGTATTTGGATTCTACCTTCAGCCGTCGGTGGGAGGACGGATTTTAAGCTTTGATTTTTGGAAAGCATTTGCTGAAATAGCAGGCGTAATCGCCATCAAGATGGCGCCGTTCAATCGTTATCAGACGTTGGATGTAGTCAGAGCTGTGCTTGAGTCCAGCCGCAGTGAAGAAATTGCTCTATACACCGGAAATGATGATAATATTGTCAGCGATCTGCTCACGACCTTCCGATTTAAGGTGAACGGCAAGTCCGTTGAGAAAAAAATAGTCGGCGGTCTTCTCGGCCACTGGGCGGTCTGGACGAGCAAAGCAGTACAACTGCTTAATGAGATTAAAAAGATACGAAATGAACCCTCGTTGGCATCCAATTGGCTGACGTTTGGGGTTGAAGTGACGGATAGCAATGCAGCGATATTTGATCCCGCGCATCATTTTCATGGCTGTATCCCGGGTATTCATGAGGTGCTTCGCCAACAGGGATTGCTTGAAGGTTTATGGTGTCTAAATCCGGAGGAACGATTAACCCCGGGGCAAGTGGAGGAAATCAACAGAGTGCGCAGAGACTATCCTCATCTGGTGGATGATGAATTTGTAGCAGTACATTTGGAAGAGTGGCTGCAATAACAAATAGTTGTATATGAGTTAAGGAGGGCGCACTTTCGACAAGTGCGTTCTTTTTTATCCAGAGTGCGATATCCTCCTCCTCATGATACAATAAGGGACAAGTTTATAAGGATGAGGTGACTTTAATTGAAGTATGATTTCGATCGCGTAATTGACCGCCGTAATACACGTTCTTACAAGTGGGATCAGTCCGAGAAGTTGTTTGGTGAAAAAGATATTATGCCACTTTGGGTGGCAGACATGGATTTTGAAAGTCCTCCTGCAGTGAAGGAAGCGATTCTGCGCCGCGCAGAACAAGGGGTTTACGGTTACAGTGTGCCTAGTGACTCTTATAAAGAAGCTATCACGTCGTGGTTCGGAAGACGGCATGATTGGGAAATTAAATCGGAATGGATTTCGGATTCTCCCGGAATTGTAACTTCTTTAAGTCTTTCCGTTGAGCTGTTTACCGAGCCAGGGGACGAGGTTATTTTACAGTCGCCAGTTTATTATCCTTTCTATGATGTAATCAAAATGAATGATCGAAAGGTCGCCAGTAATCCGCTTGTGATCCGTAATGGACGCTTCGAGATGGATTATGAGCAATTAGAAGGGCTGATGCAAGGTGGAGCCAAGCTGCTGCTCTTATGCAGTCCGCATAATCCAGGTGGTAGAGTATGGGAAAGAGAAGAACTGCTGAAGCTTGGTGAACTTTGTCTGCGTTACGGAGTGACCGTAATCTCTGATGAGATTCATTGTGATTTGGCACTTCCGGGCTATGAGCATATCCCTTTTGCATCCTTATCCGAGGAAATTGCGAATATTACACTAACCACACTTGCCGCGACCAAAACCTTCAATCTCCCGGGAATTCAATCTTCCTTTATCGTGGCTTCGAATCCGGAATTGAAACTTAAATTTGATCAAAAAATGAAAGCTCTGAGCTTACATATGGCTAGCTTCTTCGCCCAAGGTGCAGTAGAAGCTGCTTATAATGATGGAGAAGAATGGTTGGATGAGCTTGTAGAGTACGTTTCAGGCAACGTGGACTATGCGATTAGCTATCTGTCGGAGCATTTACCACAGGTCCAAGTGATGCAGCCACAAGGCACTTACCTGCTATGGGTAGATTGCCGTGGGTTGAATCTGGATACAGATGGACTTAAAAAACTGATGTACAAAGAAGCGAAAGTCGCTTTTAATGAAGGCTCTGTCTTTGGAACTGAGGGACAAGGTCATCTGCGGATCAATCTAGCTTGTCCTAGATCAATTCTAGTTGAAGCGTTAGAACGCTTTTGCCGAGCAGCCGCAGCTTATACAGCGAAATAAAAGGTATTCCTGAAGCTTGATGACTCCTTCTGAGGGGATCGTCGAGCTTCTTTATTTTGCAAAAAGGTAAAAAGAATAATAAAATGGAGTCCATTACGTCAAGCAGGAGGACTTCAAATGAAATGGGTAGCTCAGCTTCCGTATTATAAGATACAACGGGAAATTAAGGATGGAGAACAACGAAGTATTACATGCAATCGCTTAATGTATTTGTACAAAGATAGAGTCGTGACTCGTCATCGTGAATTTCCAATAAAAGATATCTTAGATATGTCCTATCGCACTATGGGAGGTTCAGAGGGGATGTTCTATCTGTACACGAGTAAGGGCGTATATACTTATTTGGTAGAGTGTGATCCCGAAGGTTTTATCAATACTTTTAAAGAACAGCAAATAAAAAGAACTAAAATTGAGCGATTTAGTAGATAGTGATATGTTAATCCTTACGACATTGCATAATGGGAGAGAAACTAAATGAGCAAAACACGAATTATTATTGATGCAGACACAGGCATTGACGACGCACTGGCGATTCTATATGCCTTACGCGCTCCAAACGTAATTGTAGAAGGAATTACAACCGTTTTTGGGAATATTGCTGTCGAAAAGGCGGCTGACAATTCACTGCGACTGATTGAGCTTGCTAAGCCCGGCTATGAAATTCCTGTAGCTATCGGAGCATCCAAGGCACTTGTTCGTGAGAGCTCAGGCTTCGCAACCCATGTGCATGGTGAGAACGGCATCGGTAATGTGGAAATTCCTGCATCTACCCAGCATCCCATTAGCGAAACTGCATCTGAGTTTATTGTTCGGATGGCCAATGAGAATCCCGGAGAGATTGTATTAGTTACACTTGCACATCTAACTAACCTCTCGATGGCGATTGATATGGACCCTGGCATTAAGAATACTTTGAAAAAAGTAGTGGTGATGGGCGGTACGATCTTCAATCCCGGTAATAGAACACCGGTTGCGGAAGCGAATATTGCTGGAGATCCGGAAGCTGCTGATCATGTGTTTACATCTGGACTTCCCGTTATGATGGTGGGTCTAGACGTTACACTTAAGACGCGGATCACCCAAGAGCATATCGATTTATTAAACCGTTTTGGACGTGAAGAGAATAAAGCAATCATTTCGTTTATGGAACAATCGCTCACTCATTATTTTAATTTCTACCGTGAAGTGAACTTTTTGATTAACAGCGCACCGCTGCATGATCCACTCGCGCTTATGGTTGCGCTGCAACCAGATCTAGTAACCTATAAAGAAATGAATGTTCGTGTGGAGCACAAAGGTGAGTTTACATCTGGAATGGTCGTAGCGGATTTGCGGGCTCAGCCAAAAGTGGGTAAACCCATACAAGTTGCAGTGGATGTAGATGTTGAACGAGCAGTGGGAACCTTTTTGAGCGTGTTTATGTAATTTTGTCGACCTCTACTAATATGAAAAATAATTTCGAAGCTCATAGATGACAATCTATTAATTTTACAATTGGATAATCTTTGGTAAAATGGTAGAAGACATAGAAAGAGTTTAAGAGATTACACTTCATATTATGGAAGATGGGAGACTTAACAGTCATGAACAAACGGATTGGTAAATTGGTCTTATGTCTGGCGATTTCGCTAGGCGGCACCACAGCTATATTCCACAATACTACACAAGCAGCGCCAGCAGGGGGAGTTAGTATTGTACTGGATGGTTATGCACTGCCTTTTCCAGTAGAGCCTGTTGTGATGAACGGAACTACGATGGTTCCATTCCGGGCGATATCTGAAGCGCTGGGGATCAACGTAGAGTGGAATCAAGCGCTTAAGAAAATTACCGCGACCAAGACGGATACAGCGGGTACTAAAGTGGTAACGTTGACCCTTGGTAGCAAAAATGCAGGCGTAAACGGCGAGGTTGTGAAGCTAGGGGTTGCCCCGCAAACGATCCGTAATAACACGATGATTCCACTTAGCTTTTTCGGCCAGCAGTTTGGTGCGGGCGTAGCTTGGGATCAAGCAACCAAGACGGTATCGATCACTTCACCAAAGACGGATATGTACAAGCTGGGTTTCTATGCGCTAAGCTCATACAGTGAAATTTCGTTACTTCCTAGCTTCGATGCTGTAGCTTTTGGGTGGAGCGGGATTGATAAAAGTGGACAATTCACCACGACAGGCACTGACTTTAGATGGCCTCAAGCTGCTGGGGAGGTAACCCCAGAGTCTATTATCTCGAATGCAGCAGCTGGTGGCACAGCGCCTTATCTGATGGTCTTTTCTGGTGATACTGCATCCGAACTGACGAAGAACCTGGAAGATAAAGTGCTTCAAGAGCAGACGATTACAGGAATCGTCGATCTGGCTACGCAAAAGGGATTCCAAGGTATCACGCTGGATCTCGAGGGACTGGGTCTAACGGGAGATAAAGCAAAGGTGCAAGCGGATTATAATGCTTTTGTGAAGAATCTGTCTCAAAAAGCACATGCAGCAGGTCTTAAGCTCACGGTTATTCTTCATCCATTAAACAGCTCTTATAAAGGTTATGATTACAAGACGCTGGGAAGCCTCGCAGATGATTTGGTCATTATGGCTTATGATTATTTGAAAGAGAAAAAAATTCCAGAGCCGATGAGTTTAGTTGATGAAGGCATCCGGCTTGCACTTCAGCAAGTGAGTAAGGATAAGCTGATTCTCGGTATTTCCGTATACAGTGAGAATGAAACATCAGTAAATTCCAAGGTTGGACTTGCCAAACGTTACGGTCTTAAAGGGATTGCAATCTGGCGTGTGGGCTTGATTGGACAGCCTGTCTGGAATGAGATGGGCAAGTCGGTGGAGTTGTAGGCGGAATTCATTTTCTTCTAGAACACAACGATCAAAAGAATGGTACCGCGAAGGTTAAACCTATCGCCTCTTTGAAGGTGATAGGTTTTTTCTATTCAGAATTTTATGAAAATGGGATTTCTATTAATCATTTATTTTATCAGCGCGGAATTGAGGTAAATCAAATGAACAATGATTACAGGGTTCGTATTCAGACTGTTCTTCATTTTATAGAGGAAAACATAGATCAAGAAATCAATCTAGAGATGCTTGCTGAAATTTCTAATTTTTCAAAGTATCATTTTTCTAGAGTTTTTTCTGCAATTACAAACCAAACACCAATGACCTACCTAACGGAAAGACGTCTAGATCGTGCAGTCACTTATCTTGAAACAACGAATAAAACTATGCTAGATATCTCAACTTTATGCGGTTTTAATTCCATCTCGAGTTTTAATTCATCTTTTAGAAAGTTATTTAAGACAACCCCAAGCGAGATGAGAAGATCCAAGCAAGAACATAGCAATAATCAGTTAATGTCCAGCAATAATCAGGAAGAATTAGCTCCTTCTAAAAATTATGATGTGAATAGCAACAACAATAATAATTTTCTAAGGAGAGTATGGCAAATGAACATTGAAGTACAAGAACTTCCGGGTTATAAAGTAGCGTATGTAAGGCATGTTGGTAGCTATCTTGAAACGTATAAAGCATGGGCTACACTCAGCAAATGGGTTGCGAAAAACAAATTACCATCAACAGAATATTTTATCGGCATCTCTTTAGATGACCCTAGCGTAACTGACGAGTATTCTTGCAGGTATGATGCTTGCATAACTATTCCGAGAGAGTTTTCTATAGAAGGCGATTCAAGCATATCCTTCCAAACATTATCTGGTGGTCTTTATGCCCGGTACCAGTTTTATGACACGATTGATAAATTCGCAATTGCTTATCAAAGTGTGTACGGACAATGGCTGCCTAATAGTGAATATGAGCCGGATGATCGACATGCGCTCGAGTTTTGTATGAATGACCCCTATAATGACCCTGAAGGCAAGGCGAAAGTTGATCTTTACATCCCTATAAAGAGTATTGGTGGGTAGTGTTATAAACCTCACATTCACCTAAGTCATAAACCTTTATACTCTCTAAGGTTGAACCCTTGAACCAAATTTATTATTTTTCAGGAGGACTTTAGAGTATGAGATATAAAGCATTAGAATTAGACAAACCGCTTACCTATGAGCTGGAAGGCTTAGAAATAGGAGTCACCTCAAACTGTAATTTCCGCTGTGATTACTGTTGTGCATATAATAGAAATGATGGACAAAGCATCAAAGCTAAAGAGGTTATCCGAATTCTTGAAGAGCTTCCAGGTCTAAAAAGAGTGCGTTTGTCTGGTGGCGAGGTCACATTAAAGTTTGATGACTGTGTGGAAATTGTAAACTACTGCTCATCCAGAGGGATTCAGACACAGCTCAATTCGAACGGCAGTCTTTTAAATGCTGAACGGATTGATCAGCTGGTTGCGGCAGGATTAACGACGATACATATTTCCTTCAATTTTACTACAGCGGACGCCTTTTCCCGTTATTATAATATTCATCCAAGCATTTATGAGAAAATAAGAGAGAACATTACTATGTTCGCGGCAACTAGTGTAGATACGGTGCTGGAGACGCTGTTGTTCAGCGAAACACAAGATAATATGAAGGAAATAAGTGATCACGTATACGCTATGGGCGTTAGAACACATGAGATTCAGAACAGTATCATCATGGATCATACGGGCTGGAAGTCTATAGCTGCCCGCGAACAATTAAAGAATGCTGTGAGTGAACTGATCGCTATGAAGAAAGAGGATACGATCCTGTATTTCACTTGCATGGACCGTTTTATGGATGCGCTTGGATTCGAGGAGCAACCGGGCGTTTATTTTCCTCACTGCATAGAGGGTAAGAAACAGCTTCATCTGCATGGAAATGGGGATATTCTGATCTCTGAATTATGTCATCCCGTTATTATTGGCAACATTTATCAGGGGACCTCACTGAAGGACTTGTACAGTAACATGCCAGCGCCATTGGCTCAGTTCCTGGATAAACTGCCATGCCCTGCACTGGACGCCTTGTTTCCACAAGGGGTTTAAATATTTAGACATTTTTATAAAAAAGTACCAGGAGCCAATTTAAATAATTGGTTCCTTTTTGTGTAGTAGATTAATGGGAAGTCCTGTATGATTTCTGTAAGCTTATAGAAACTGTTACAGCTTAAATTTGTGGATAAGGAATGTATGACATCATACATAAGGTGTGCGACACATGCTTACGAATATAAGAAATGGACTCATCAAATCCAATGTTGTTCTCGAAAAAATTATGCCATTGTTGACACCAACTGCCATCGTCGTTGGCGTACTTAATGAAAGCAGACTATTGCCGTTCACATGGCTAGTTCCTTGGATATTCGCCTTCATGACATTGATCGGAAGTTTGAAATCCAATCTCAAGGATCTGCTGGGCGTACTGCTGAAACCACAGAAGTTGATGGTGTTGATGATTATTCTGCATATCGTGATGCCGCTCATTGGCTGGCTCGTTGCAAGTGCTGTTTTTCCGGGAGATCCTTACACAGTGACTGGATTTGTACTGCTGTTTGCGATCCCCACGGGTGTCGTAAGTGTGGTGTGGGTATCCATATATGGAGGGAATATTGCACTGACTTTGGCCCTTATTCTGATCGATACGCTCTTGTCACCGATTGTCGTTCCGGGTACCTTGTATTTGCTAATGGGAGCGAGTTTGGAAATCCAGCTTGGGGAAATGATGAAAGGTCTCCTATGGATGGTTGTCATTCCTTCGGTGGTCGGGATGCTTCTGAATCAATGGACAAAAGGCAAAGTGAATACGGTATGCGGACCACCGTTTTCTCCATTTGTAAAGGTTGGATTGTTCATGGTCGTTTCCATTAATGGTGCTAGCATTGCTCGTTATCTGAAACACCCGGATAGTAAATTAGCGATTATTATTGGCGTAACCTTCTTAACCGTAGTTCTTGGATATGTAATCGGAGCATTAGTATCACGCCGTTTCCGCTTTAGCTATGAAGATTCTGTGGCTGTGCAATTTAATTCCGGCATGCGTAATCTAAGCGCGGGAGCTGTGCTCGCAGTAAAATATTTTCCTCCGGCTGTTGCACTCCCTGTGATTTCAGGAATGTTATTCCAGCAAATTCTCGCAGCAATGTCTGGTCTGTTTTTACGTAGCAGAACTAAACACACCTTAACAGAGGGTGCAATCACGCAAGTTACCCCAGCATCCCAGTCAGAACCGCCTATTTCATCATAGAGATAAAACAGGTCTTAATGACTATTCTGAAGAAGGTGACCGAACTAGCAGAACTAGTTTTTTCTGCATTTATATGCAAAAATTCGACATTTTTTGATATTTTCCGTATTTTCGCTTAGTCAATATTCACTAATTTATCATGATATCCGATAGTAATTGTATTATTTACAATTGCATTGTTCTCTAATGAACAGTAGTCGGAAGGATGAGGAAAAATGAAGATTCGTCTAAAACTATCACTTATGATGATAGGTGTGACCCTACTATGTATTGCAGTAATGGGGGTTTTTACATATTTAAGGTCAACTCAGGCGATAGTGAGCCTTACTGAGAATTCTATGAAGCAGGTCAATACGAATAAAGCTCAGACCATATCGTCTATGATTTCGAAAGAACAGAGAAGTATTGAGCTTGTTGCGGGAAGGTCGGAAATTGTCGAATTATTACTTCAAGCAAAGAATGGTGGAGTCGCCAAGGGGAATAAGCTACAGAATGAGGTAAATATCAGCCTTCAGGAAATTGTGAAGGATGCTGGGAACCTTGAACATGTTTTTGTCAGTGATATGAAGGGCATCGCTGTGGCTGACAGTGACATTAAGCTTATTGGTACGGATTTTAGTGATAGGAATTATACGAAGAAAGTAATGGAAACAGCAGAACCGGTAATTAGCGAAACACTGAAATCGAAATCTACTGGGGCTTATGTGGTGGGATTTGTGCATCCGGTGAAGAGTGACGGCAAGATGATTGGATATGTAGCTTCAGCGGTTTCTGCAGATAGTATGATTAAATATTTGGCAGACACAAAAGTGGTGAACACGACGAGCTCTTATGTATATTTACTGGATGAGAACGGGAATAAGCTGTACCATCCGGATAAAAAGCAAGTTGGACAACCGGTTGAGAATACTCAGATTTCAGCTGTTATTGATCGTGTGAAGGCTGGTCAGAAGGTAGCAGACGGCCTGCTCAATAATACAGTTGATGGTGTGGAAAAGAAATCAGCTTACACGGTTATGCCTGAGACCCACTGGTTGCTTGTATTAACTGCTGACTTAGATGAGATAGTGAAGCCTGTCACTGAGATGAGAAACTTCAATATTTTTCTAGGTGTGGGAAGTTTGATTATTGCATTGCTGATTGCATTTTATTTTTCTCAAAAAATTTCTGCACCGATTGTTAAACTGACAGAGTTGATCAATAGAACGGCAGAGCTAAATTTGACGTATGACTCTCAGTACGAATATTTGACGAAAAACAAAGATGAAACAGGGACGATTGCCAAAGCAATGCTCCGCACACGTACTATTCTTCGTGATATGGCGGGCAGTTTAATCACGATCTCGACGAAGGTGTTAGATAATGCGGAGACCCTTGAAAAGCTGTCTATAGATGTACGAGAGAATGCTCACGACAATTCGGCAACAACACAGCAGCTATCGGCAGGGATGGAGGAGACAGCAGCTTCAACACAAGAGATGACGGCAGCGATTACTGAAATTGATGTTAATGTATCCGAGATCTCCAGTAATGTGAAGGAAGGCGCTGAAGTTTCCAAACAGATCAGTGAGCGAGCTATGGCGTTACAAGATGAGGCGTTAGAGTCCACGGATAATGCGAAGCGAGTGTATGAATCTGTTCGTGTAGATATGGAAAAAGCAATTGAGCAGTCGAATGCGATCTCGGAGATTAATGTGTTGGCGGATACGATTCTATCGATTACTAGTCAAACCAATCTGCTTGCTTTGAATGCAGCGATTGAAGCAGCAAGAGCAGGTGAAGCGGGTAGAGGATTTGCTGTTGTAGCTGGTGAAATCCGCAAGCTGGCTGAGAAATCGTCAGAGACCGCGGCGGGGATTCAAGGGGTTGTTTCAGGTGTTTATGCTTCTGTTGAACTAATGAAGGAAAATTCAGAGGCATTACTCGCTTTTATTGACCAGAACGTTCTTGGCGATTATGAGCGGTTAACGGAGGTAAGTCAGCAATATAACAGAGATGCAACTACAGTGAATCTGCTGATGAATCAATTCGAGACCGCGGCTGACCATCTAAGTATGGCGGTATCTAGTATTTCTATTGCGGTTAATGAAGTGGCTGCTACAGTAAAC
The DNA here is from genome assembly GCF_001012825.1 of Paenibacillus etheri. Classification (GTDB taxonomy): domain Bacteria; phylum Bacillota; class Bacilli; order Paenibacillales; family Paenibacillaceae; genus Paenibacillus_AQ; species Paenibacillus_AQ etheri. The sequence goes on along the minus strand of NZ_LCZJ02000026.1, from coordinate 172,747 downwards.
GAGGGGGCTATTGGGATTCAGGATATAGCGGTAAAAACTGCCGATATCGTAGAGAAAACATTCCATGAAGTTACAGTGGCTGACGAGAATACCCAAAGTGCCAAGGAGCTACAGGGTCTAGTAGATCAGTTTAAGATCTAAGAAGGATTAAGGGAATCTTTATCCGTCATTCATAAAATATTAAGCTTGCAAGGATATAGTACATATATAACCTCCCTTAAATATAAACTTTGCCCCGCCGGCCGCCGGCGGGGTCTTTTTTTGTGTAGTATTTAAAAATGTTCTTTATCCGGTAATGAGGTAAATAGCTTTATCCAGCGGAACGATAACCTCTGTTTGTTCCTCCATATCTTTCAAACGTACCTTATCAACACTGGATTCGCTTTCGCCGATCAGTATAACGTAACGGATGCTTTTGGATGAGGCTGTGGCGAGCTGCTTTTTTAATTTTCTTTTACCGGATACGAGAGTGGTTCTTATAGAACAGGCACGCAGCTCGGCCGCTGCAATCAAAGCTTTTGGTAGTGTCTCACCAATGGGAATGACCATAACATTAGCTGATTTATTTTCTTGGATAGGTCGTTCTGCCAGGAGAGCCATGATAGACTCCATGCCAAAAGACAACCCAACCGTAGGGTATTGAATATCTTCTCTGCCCACTAACTGTCCGATAATCGCATCATATCTGCCTCCACCACCCAAGCTTGACGTAAAGGAACCAGAAGCATCAAAGATCTCGTAGATAGTTCCTGTGTAGAATGAAAGACCTCGGGATAAGAAAGGATCGAAACGGCAAGTTTCCTGTAGTCCAATGTCTTGGATTAGCTTTTGTAAGATAAGAACCTCTGATGCACCAGGTTGTGCTGTGAGATCATATTGTTCGCATAACTGTTCGAAGCTTGGATTGTCCATTTCGATAAGCGCTAGAATAGCTGTGATGGTCGCAGATTCTAGCCCCTTGCCAATCAATTCGTTCTCCACTCCGCTAATGCTGATTTTCTCAAGCTTATCAAGGGTAAGCATAACGGATAGTTGCTCTTCTGCAGGTACGCCAATGGACTCCAGAATCTCGCTGAGAAATCGTCGATTGTTCCATTTTAGGATGATAGGGATGTCTAGCTTGCGGAAAGCTTCGGAAGCCAGTTGCATTAGCTCAGCTTCAGCCTCAGGGCCGGAAATGCCGACTACATCAACATCGCATTGCAGAAATTCACGCAGACGCCCACGTTTCACGGGTCCATCTCGGAACACTTTTCCGATCTCATACCGCTTGAAGGGGAACTCTATCCCTGGATTTAAAGCGATCACTTTGGCAAAAGGAATGGTCAGATCATAGCGTAACCCCAGATTGCGGTTGCCTTGATCCGTGAGTTGGTACATTTCCTTGAGAATTTCGTCCCCGCCTGCATATTTTGAGGTTAATAACTCCAATTCATTTAATAACGTCGTATCCATCGATTCAAAATCATAGAGCTCGAACAAGTCCTGCAGCGTATTTTGAATGTTCTTTCTGAGCGCTTGCTCTTGACCGAAGTAATCATTAGTTCCTTTAATGTTTTGCATCATTAGTAGCTCCTTTGAATTGGCATAGTTTAGAAAATAAAAAAACGCGCAGGACCTCTTGGTCCTGCGCGTGATCTATGCCGCAGGGAGGCCAACGCGAGTAGCGTTAGCCTCCCTGAGAAATTCAGGGGTGCTAACGCTGTTTGTGATAATAATGAAGTTGATTCAGCATGATTGTATTAGTATTCATCAGAACCAATTCCCTTCGAAATTTTGATTACTGCCGATTATAGCGGATCATTTAGAGTCGTGCAAGTAAGAATTTATAATACCTTCGATTTCTTGTGGGCGAATAGACAAGTTATCAGCTATAATAGGGCTTCGATATTCCTTAAGGAAAGGGAGTTTTTCTAAGATGAATGAAGCTTTAATTATAGCTCGGACCGAAGACTTTGTTAAAGAACAGCTAGGACAAGATACTACGGGGCATGACTGGTGGCATTCCGATAGAGTGCGCAATACCGCCGCTGAAATTGCCAAGATCGAGAGCGCCGATGTATTTGTTTGCACGATGGCGGCTTTGCTGCATGATGTTGCTGACGAGAAGCTTAATCCGTCTAAAGAAGAAGGTTTGCTTAAAGTACGTACTTGGCTTTCTTCAATTCTTACAGATGAGGAACAAATTAATCATATCATGATGATTATTGAGACAATGTCCTTTAGTGGTGGCGGGGGAGAACCGATGCAGACCCTTGAAGGCCAAGTCGTCCAAGATGCCGATCGACTTGATGCACTTGGGGCGATTGGGATAGCCAGAACCTTTATTTTTTCAGGGGCGAAAGGTCGTCCGGCTTATGATCCGGAAGTGTCTCCAAGAGATGAATCGCTTCAAAAGGAGTACAGGGATTACAGCAAGGGGACGGCTATCAATCATTTTTATGAGAAATTATTAAAATTAAAATTCCTGATGAATACAGCTTATGGGCTGAAGTTAGCAGAAGAACGGCATGATTTCATGCTTGGTTTTCTGGACCAGTTCTATAAGGAATGGAATCAAAGGAGCCAATAACTGTTATAATAATAAGTATGCACAAGATGAAGGATCGCGGAGTTTCCGCTTTAACCAGAACAATCGGCATAGAAGAGGTTGAACGATGAGTGAATTGCAATTTAGAGATTATGAGTTAAACGAAGACATTATTAAAGCGCTGGATGTCCTGAAATATGAGACGCCAACAGAAGTTCAAAGTAAAGTGATCCCTGTAGCTCTCCAGCAAAAGGATCTAATCGTTAAATCGCAAACGGGGAGCGGCAAGACGGCAGCCTACGGAATCCCGGTCTGTGATCTGGTGGATTGGGTGGAGAATAAGCCGCAAGCTTTGATTCTAACGCCTACTCGGGAGCTTGCCATGCAAGTGAAAGAGGATATCACCAACATTGGACGATTTAAACGGGTTAAGGCCGTGGCTCTTTTCGGCAAGCAGCCCTTTGCTCCACAAAAAATTGAACTTACTCAAAAAACACATGTTGTCGTAGGTACGCCTGGACGTGTGTTCGATCATATTGAAAGAGGTACGCTTCCGCTAAACCGGATCAAGTATTTGATCATTGATGAAGCAGACGAGATGCTGAGCATGGGGTTCATTGAGCAGATTGAGAAGATCATCAAACAGCTGCCAAAAGAACGAGTGACTTGTGTTTTCTCCGCTACATTACCGGAAGTAATTAAGAATTTGTGCCGGAAATATATGAGCGATCCAACGGAAATCGAGATTCAGGCAAGTGGAATTACAACCGCTACAATTGAACATGCGTTGATCGAAGTGAGACAAGCTGCCAAGTTCTCGCTATTGAGCGATATTATCACGGTGGAGAATCCGGATAGCTGCATTATCTTTTGCCGTACACAAGAACAGGTGAATGCGGTGTTTAGAGGGTTGGCTGATCTGGAATATCCTTGTGATAAGATCCACGGGGGAATGGAGCAGGATGAGCGTTTTGAGGTCATGAATGCTTTTAAAAGAGGGCAGTTCCGTTATTTAATCGCTACCGATGTAGCCGCAAGAGGAATTGATATCGAGAACATCACTCACGTGATTAATTACGATATTCCGCTGGAAAAAGAAAGCTATGTGCACCGTACAGGCAGAACTGCTCGTGCAGGCAAGACAGGCAAAGCAATCACTTTTGTTACTCCGAATGAGCAAAAGTGGGTGAAGGAAATTGAAGGCTATATTGGCTTTAGCATCCCGAATATGAAAGCTCCTTCAGATGATGCCGTTGCTTACGCGAAGGAAGCGTTCGAGCAGAAGATTAACAAGCAGCCTGTCCGCAAGAAGGACAAAAGCGAGAGCTTGAACAAAGAGATCATGAAGCTGTACTTCAACGGCGGCAAGAAAAAGAAGTTAAGAGCCGTGGACTTTGTCGGTACAATCGCAAAGCTTGAAGGGATGTCTGCGGAAGACATCGGGATTATCTCGATTCAGGACAATGTGACTTACGTGGATATTTTGAATGGTAAGGGTGCAATGGTACTGCAAGCGATGAGAGAGACGACCGTGAAGGGGAAGCAGCTTAAAGTGCATATTGCGAAGAAATAAACGGTAGAAATCCCGTAGATTAGGCTAAATTGGGTGGAAACGCCGAAATGAACGGTAGAAATCCCGTACAACGTGCTGAGCAAGCCGTAGGAATTATCGGGGGATTGAACATGGTTACCTTATCGGAGCGGAGAGCTACTATTATGCACAGATTCGTGTTTGTATTTGATTTTTAGGGAAATTCTCCCTATAAATTACTGATTTTCGCTGGATTCTAAGCTTTTTAGGGAATTTCTCCCTATAAATCGCCTGAAATCCACTGTTATGAGCTAATTAGGTGAATTTATAGGGAGAAATTCCCTAATTATTGAAATCAGGACCGTAATATCGATGAAATTGGGGAGGATTTCCCTAAATTTCATTCCCACGAATCCATAAGTCCATAACTCCTTATACTCTTTAACTCCAATACACTTAACTCCCTAACCCCATAACTCCCTAACTCACCAATTTAGCATCTCACGCTGGAAGCAGCAAGATGCACTAAAAAGCAAGCCTAGTCGCCAATAACGTGGAGACTAGGCTTGCTTCATTTAGCTAGGGAACTAGATAGAACGCCCTAAGCGTTATACTGCGCCTGATGCAGCCGGCTGTATATGCCACCGGCATGCACTAACTCTTCATGGCGGCCTTGCTCGGCGATGCCTTCTTCGTTCACGACCATGATCCGGTCGGCATTCTTTATGGTCGTCAATCGGTGGGCGATGACGAGTGTGGTTCTACCCACGGACAGATCCGCCAGAGATTGCTGGATCGCTGCTTCCGTTTCTGTATCTAGTGCGGAAGTAGCTTCATCTAGAATTAGAATCGGTGGATTCTTCAGGAACATGCGGGCGATCGCTAGGCGTTGCTTCTGTCCACCGGACAGCTTCACACCGCGCTCGCCGATCACCGTATCCATGCCCTCTGGCAGATTCTGAATGAGATCTTCCAGATGGGCACGTCGAGCAGCTTCCCAGATTTCAGGCAGCTTTGCATCCAGCTTTCCGTAGGCGATATTCTCACGAATCGTACCGGAGAACAGGAATACATCCTGTTGCACGATCCCGATCTGTTTACGTAACGACTCCAGCTTCATGTCACGGATATCGATGCCATCAATGGTGATAGCTCCGCCTGTGACATCATAGAAACGAGGGAGCAGGCTGCAGATGGTTGTTTTGCCTGCACCTGAGGGTCCAACAAAGGCAATCGTTTCGCCAGCCTTTACTTTTAGGCTGATATTTTGTAGAACTGGACGGTCCTCGTCATATCCGAAAAAGACATTTTGGAAGGTAATATCCCCATGTAAAGTACTTACCTCCACAGCATCTGGCTTATCACTGATATCCGGCTCAGTATCAATAATCTCAAGATAACGTTTAAAGCCGGCGATTCCTTTTGGATAACTCTCGATAACGGCATTGATCTTTTCGATCGGTCGGAAGAAGATATTAGACAGAAGAATAAACGCCACAAATTCACCAATTTGAAGTTCTCCGTTGATGAAGAACCACGCGCCGCTGATCATCACAAGGATCGTAATGAGGCGGGTCATCATATAGCTGACGGATAGGCTTTTGGCCATGATTTTATAAGCAAGAAGCTTAGTTTTACGAAACATTTGATTATCTACTGCGAATAGCTCTTGTTCATGCTGCTCATTTGCAAAAGATTGAACAACCCGGATTCCGCCTACATTATCTTCAATACGGGCATTGAAGCTACCCACATTTCCAAAAAGCTGGCGGTAGGTGGAAGTCATGTTGCGTCCGAAGTAGATGATCACCCAGGCCATAATTGGAACGATAATAAAAGTAATAATGGCTAGCTTCAGATTAATATCAGCCATAAGGAGGAAAGCACCGACAAGTGTCATAATGGCGATAAATATATCCTCAGGACCGTGATGCGCCACCTCGCCTATATCATTTAAATCGTTGGTGATGCGCCCGATGAGGTGACCTGTTTTATTATTATCGAAGAACCGGAAGGATAGTTTCTGGATGTGATCAAACATTTTTTTACGCATATCGGTCTCGATATTAATACCAAGCATATGTCCCCAGTATGTAACGATATACTGCATCACCGTATTCAAGGCGTAAATAGCTAGGAGCGCGACACAAGCAATAAGAATTAGCGGCCAATCTTGACCTGGGAGCAATTCATCAATAAATTTATTGACAGCTACCGGAAAAGCTAGTTCAAGCAGACCTGCAAAAACAGCGCAGGAGAAGTCCAATATAAATAGTTTTTTATAGGGACGATAGTAGGAAAAAAACCTTCGAAGCATTCTGTTCACTCTTTTCTATAGGATTATGTAGGAGATCGAATGAAATTGATTCTCAATTGTCTTGATTATATGGATACTAAAGATGTCATTCGATTTTGTCAATAATAGGGTTATAAAATTACTTAAGGCTTGTAACTTTTATAATAATAGTGGATGATAGGTCTTAATGCCATGTAATAAACATTTTTATATTTCTGGCTTAATCGCTCACCGTCCTTACAGGGATGTCAAAGGCGTTTATGCTTGTTGCAATTTAGGAGGATACATGATGAAAGCATCGCAACGAGAAGGAAACATTCAGAATAGAGGTTTAATGGATACCAAGTATGATCGATGGCTACTAGTGTTGGGAATTGTTTTTATCGCAGCGGCACTTAGAGCTCCTTTCACTTCCGTCGGACCGCTGATACAAATGATTCAGGATGATCTAGGCTTATCGAATACTTTAGCAGGAGCTATCACTACTCTACCATTGTTGGCTTTTGCCATTTTGTCCCCGTTTGCTCCAAAGCTAGCCCGGCGTTTCGGCTTGGCTAATGTGTTGTTAATTGCTATGGTCATGCTGGCTATGGGGATTTTAATCCGGTCGGGAGCTGGAACGGGACTGTTGTTCACAGGTACGGCGATACTCGGACTTTCTATTGCAGTATGTAATGTATTGCTTCCGGGCCTTATTAAAGGGAAGTTTCCTCACAAAATTGGATTAATGACAGGTGTCTATACTGTCTCTATGAATTTATGCGCAGCAGTCGCTTCAGGAATTAGTGTACCGCTAGCCAGTAATGCTGGATTTGGCTGGAGAGGGACTTTGGCGATTTGGTTTATGATCGCTGCGCTAGCAACCTTGTTCTGGATTCCGCAAATGCGCAAGCTCGATCAAGGAACTGGGACTAAGGGCTCGGTCTCCAGTGGGAATATGTGGCGCTCTTCGCTAGCTTGGAAAGTAACCATTTTTATGGGCCTACAGTCACTGCTTTATTATGTCTTTATTGCTTGGTTCTCTGTTCTCCTTGGTGAGCGGGGGATGTCCTCAAGCCATGCTGGCTGGCTACTATCGCTGATGCAAATGGCGCAGCTGCCGTTTACTTTCTTTGTGCCGTTGTGGGCAGGGCGAATGAAGAACCAACGTATTCTAGTAATAATCACTGCTATTCTTTATTTCATCGGTATAGGTGGGATTTGGTTGGGCAGCAGCGCTTTAATGGCTGTTTGGGCGATATGCTTTGGGATTGCCGGAGGGTTTGCCTTCGGTCTTGTGATGATGTTCTTCAGTCTACGGACCAGAAGCACTCAAGAAGCGGCGGAACTGTCAGGGATGGCTCAATCCGTAGGTTATGTGCTTGCTGCGATGGGTCCGGCATTATTCGGATGGCTGCATGACGTGATGAATAGCTGGACAATGCCGCTGGTTTTATTGCTTGGTGCAAGCGTATTGCTGCTGGTGGTCGGACTTGGTGCTGGGAGCGACAGATATGTGGGAGATAGAAGATAGATTGTCGGTGCCTTTCAAATCCCCCCATTATCCAATTGAAAAAGAGTGTATTGGTGCGGTCACTGCGCCAGTACACTCTTTTTTTGTGGTATCGGAAGATCCCTCTCAGTATTAGACTCGATTGTAAGCGGCCACCCGTATTCTTCGATAATCCATCACCCAGCGGTTATCTTGAAATAATATCGGTTTCAGTTTCTGTTCCATATATGAGAGGACTTCATCTCGTTCAGATGGTGTGAAGACGCTTAAGATTCCATTAGCAAAAGTGTTCAACCAGCGCTGGAACCCTTGCTCTCCAGCCTCTAGTGGTGTTGGACGGTCGAAACAAAGGGCGAGGTCTACAGTCAGTCCATGTTGTTCTAGTAATGTTGTGTATTGTCCGATGCTTGGGAAGTACCAAGGCAGCTGAAGCTTATCACTACACCCTATAGCTGCAAAAGCATTTGGAAGTTCAGTAACGATAGAAGCGATATTGCCCAGCCCACCGAACTCGACGACAAAACGTCCGCCTGTTCGCAGGCTAGCCGCAATAAAAGCGGCAGCTCCGTTCGCATCGGTCAGCCAATGAAGAGCCGCGTTGCTGAACACAGCATCGACTGGCTGATCCGCGACATAGTTTTGCCCATCTGCTAAGATGAAGCTTAGCTGTGGATGCTTGTCACAGGCAGTCTGAATCATTTCGTCAGAAGCATCCATCCCTGTTACAGTGGCACCACTAGCAGCTATGGCTACTGCCAAATCGCCAGTTCCACAGTCCCAATCCATTATCTGTTCGCCAGGCTGGGGGCGAAGAAGCTTAATCAGAGACTCTCCAAACTGAGACACAAACGCCATGTCAGTATCATAGGTTCCGGTATTCCACTGCTGGTTCATACGTATTCGTCCTTTCTGGTTTGGAATTTCACTGACACATCTGATGTAGTACTCCTGTTAGATTTCGCTGGACATCGCTTCGAAAATATGTTGCTATTAATCTGAAAAAGGAGTATAGTCTTATGTACGGTGATTATTTCACTGATGTACATAATGTGCGGTCGTGGCGGAATTGGCAGACGCGCACGGTTCAGGTCCGTGTGGTAGCAATATCGTGGAGGTTCGAGTCCTCTCGACCGCATCAATTAACAATGAAAGAGCTCTTGAACTTCCTTATAGGGAGATTCAGGAGTTTTTTGCATTTTGGGCGTACCTTGTTCCAGCCTTTTTAGTAGAGATTAATTCGCTCAGTTAGCTTCAGCTTTTTTTATTTTACGGAACACGATGAACAAGAAGATAATACTTAGCGGGGCGGCAATCATTATACTCAAACCACCTAAGCCACTGCTGTCGGCAGAAGAATAATCTGACATGAACACTGAGACATCCCAAAGTCCATGCAGTAACATCGCCCAGATTAGGGACAATATATAAGCTAAATCCCATAAGGGCAGCAAAGAAAAATTGACTGATGGTTGTTGAAATATCTTGACCAAGCACGATGTTCGAGCCGTGAATGAGACCAAATATTATACTAGTCAGAATACATACCCATCCCTCGGATACCTTAGAACGTAATGATGTCAATAGTAAGCCGCGATAAGTGATTTCTTCACAGAAACCTACTAGCAACCCAAACAGAATCAGAATAAGAATAAATTTGGCGTCAAATTTACTAAAGTCCGTTAAAAAAAGATTGGCGATTGCGCCAAGTAGCAAAAATAACGGAGCAATGATCGGCCATTTATAGGTCCAACGTTGCTGTGTATTGTCGAATAATGCAGGCTGCCACCAACCGAGCAGGGAGGTTACAATAATAAGTGCTACAGCACCCGCGGTCATAGACATGATGGCTGAACGGTACAAGTTATCCGCTGATGCACCGAAATCTTGATAAGGAATGCCAGATAATTTTTGGATTGGAAGAATAATGCATAGATATCCGACTGCGATGAGTAGTCCAATCCAAATTTTTGGTGTAACACGTAATTGATGTTCTGATTTTTTCATGTTATAACGAACCTTTCTGTTTGTATTTAAATGCAATCAATCCAGTCTACAAGCAATGTATGAAAATTTTCGTTTTTTTTTATATTTTTTCGATCATATTTTCACTATTAAGATACCATTTTATGTATTAGTTTGAAACGTCTATAACTATGTGCATAGGCGTTTTTTGTCACGCACATGATCAAATCGAATACAAAAAAATGGGTGTTTTTGTATTGACAATTATATCGGCTTCCGTAATAATGATATTACGGTAACCGATATATCGCTAACAGTAATAGAAGGGGGGTGGAATCATGCCTGAAAGCTCAGAAAGAGGAGCCTTAACGGAAGCTGTGTTTTACATTTTATTGTCTCTATACACCGCAATGCACGGATACGCAATTATGCAAAATGTGAAGGATTTAAGTCATGGTCGTGTGGATCTTGGAGCGGGGACTTTATACGGAGCTATCAACACCTTGCTTGAGAAAAACTGGATAAGAGCTGTAGAGGGGGAAGAAGGCTCTCGAAGAAAGGAATACGAAATTACTGAATTAGGGAAGACGGTAATTCAGGGGGAGCTTATCCGGTTGGGAGAGCTGATTGCCAATGGGAAGAGAATAGCTGGAGGTGAGTCCAAATGATACATGTGGTTCGCAAGCTGTTTTGGGATTTTGAGAAGGAAGAACAGTGGCTTAATGAAATGTCTGCCAAAGGGATGGCCCTTACACACTACTCGTGGTGCAAATATGTGTTTACTGAAACACCTAAGAATGAGTATACGTATAGGATTGAGCTTTTAGATAATGTGCCTACTCATCCGGAGAGCATCGCTTACATCAGGTTTTTAGAGGAAAATGGAGTGGAATGTGTTAGTAGCTATGTTCGTTGGATTTTTCTTAGAAAAAAGTCATCTGAAGGTGCTTTTGATATCTACACGGATTTGGAATCCAAAATAAAACACTTTAAGCGAATCAATACACTATGGAATTCTGTAATGTGGTTAGAGTTCATTGTAGGTCTAGCAAACATTCTCATTGGGGTAACGAATTATTTCAATTCATCCAGTAGCATTAGTTTGGTAAACGTTATTCTAGGCGGGCTTTTAATCCTTTTAGGACTTGTTTTTTTAAGAGCTGGCGCACCTATCCGTAAGAAAATAAGGAAGCTTCAACAAGAGAATTTAATAAGAGAATAGTCCTTTTAACTTGTAATATGTACTAACAGCATGCTACCCGATCGCTCGGGACTTGCTGTTTATTTTTTTGTCTATGACGCTAACGCGCAATCCCTTTGATTTATACCAACCTATCATTTAGGACTCAGCTATCAAGCTTAATTCCCGAAAAAAAGGTATACTGGAATAGATTACGAGATTGTAATAAATTTGTCCCCATCTCAAAAGAGGAGGCTGCACAGGTGTCTGAATTTCTTTTTAAGCAACTATACTTACGGTCTTCTAAAGGGGTTGCTGTAGTCTCTCCCAAGGAAGGAACCTTGATTCAATCCAATCCCGCGCTTTGCCATATGTTTGGTTATTCTGAAGAAGAGCTCTTGAATATGCACTATTTAGATCTTATTTACCCAGACGATAAGACGAATGATGATCATTACGTTATCTTGAATAATCTCTTGACAGATCCTGGGACCGCTATTGAGTTAGAAAGACGGTTCTTATGTAAGGATGGCGGGATGATCTGGGTAGCACAACATATATTTCTGATTCTTCAGGAGAATTCTAGTGAACCTCTTGTCTTGATCTCAGAACTAACGGATATTACAGACCGGAAGCTTGCTGAGGATAAGATTCAGGAAGACCAACATTTATATAATTTGATCACACAAAATACGCCGGATATGCTCTCTTTTGGCGAACCGGACGGTACACTGCACTACGTTTCTCCTTCAGTGGAGTTGTTACTGGGATATCCTCCCGATGAAATGATAGGCACGAAAAGACCTGAGTATTATCACGTAGATGACGCCATAGAGATGACCGAACACGGAAAGCTCTATTCAGATACGGAAGTATATACACGAAGAGCCCGGCATAAGGACGGACATTATTTGTGGATCGAGAGCAGTTCACAGGTGGTACGTGATGAGCAAGGGCAAATCAAGCAGATATTAACCATCGGCCGTGATATTACGCAGCGTAAGAAATATGAGGATATGCTGGCGAAAGCCCAATATCTTGCACAAATGGGATCTTGGGAATGGGATGCGAATAAAAAGCGGTTGACGGTTTCGAGAGAGATGCGTAACATTTTCGGTTTTTCACTGGACGACAACAGTCATTCCTATTTTGATTACAAACGTGTTCTTTCCTGTATTGATCCAGATGATTTCACAAGACTTGAAAAGCTAGTTCGTCAATCTATTGCGAATGGGACGAATGGCGAAGCTATGGTTCGAATTAAGAGTGCGGATGGGATATTGAAATTTCTGGATGCGCACTGGGAAGTGCTTAAAGATGAAGAAGGAAGAGTACTACAGATCAGCGGAATAGCCCAGAATGTGACCGAACGTTATCGAATGGAGGAACAGCTGCGTGACAGTGAGCAGAATTACCGTCTCCTTTCGGAAAATTCAATGGATTTCATTTCACGAAATACAGCGGACGGACATCTCACCTATTTGTATGCATCACCTATTTGCCAGACTATGTTCGGCTATACGCCGGAAGAAATGTACGAAACGAGAGGTATAGATTACATACATCCTGAGGACAAGGAGAAGGTGGTGTCCTATCTTAGCAGTTGTATGGAAGGGAAGAAGCTTGAGCCTGTGACCTTTCGGTTTCTATGCAAAGATGGAACTTACATTTGGACGGAGACAACACTTCGATACATCTACTCGGAGACCTTTGGAGGGCTGGAGCTGGTGTGCGTAACCCGGGACATTGCGGAACGGGCGCGGCATTTTGAAGAAATAGAGAAGTTAAGTAACGAGCATGCTTTAATATTGAATTCGGTATCTGAAGGTATATTTGGTATGAACCTTGAAGGGGATACGATGTTCATCAATCCAGCGGCCATTACTATGCTAGGATACGATCCAACGGAATGGTTGAACAGCAAATTCCATGCGATTCATCAGACTTGGCTGGATAATGAGCCATTCTTGGGCATTCAGAAGACGCTGATTCCCTCGCACTTAAATAATCGTTCTTTCGAAGAGAAGGAGGGTGTGTTTTGGAGGCAAGATGGTTCCAGCTTTTTGGTCAGATATCGCATGACTCCTCTTTTTGATGGAGAAGAGCGGATCGGGGCTGTAGTGGTTTTCCGAGATATCACAGAAGAGAAGGAGATTGTGCGAGCTAAGGAGTCTGCTGAGGAAGCGGATCGGGCTAAATCGGAGTTTCTAGCGATCATGAGTCATGAGCTGCGTACGCCTATGAACGGCATTATAGGAATGGCAGACTTGCTCTCAGGTACAGAGCTGAATGAAGAACAGAGCTACTACACGCAAATCATTAACAGTAGTGGAGAAGCATTGCTTCATATTTTGAATGAAGTCCTGGATTTCAGCAAAATTGAAGCAGGCATGATGACCCTTGAACTGCAAATGGTGGATTTGCGTGAAGTGATTCAGAACGTTAGTGAGCTATTCTATCCGAAGGTCAAAGAGAAAGGGTTGTTATTGACTATCGATATTGCACCTGATCTTCCATTTGTCATTGTGACGGATGAGGCGAGATTGCGCCAAATTCTTGTGAACTTAGTCGGGAATGCGGTGAAATTTACAGAGACAGGTGAAATCAGTATTTCTGCCAGCCTGGAAGCATCACAAAAGTCAGGAAATATTATCGTTAAATTTATAGTTAAAGATACAGGTCTGGGGATCCCGGTTGCCAGCCAAGGGTTATTGTTCCAGTCGTTTTCGCAATTGCATCCTTCCATCAATCGTAAATATGGCGGAACAGGACTTGGACTGGCCATTAGCAAAAAGCTGGTGGAGCTGCTCGGAGGAACGATTGGTGTGAGGAGTTGTGAGGAACATGGCTCAGAGTTCTTTTTCACAGTGGAGGTCTCTTTGCCGAAAGAGGAATGGAATCAGAAGGTTACACTTCACCCTTCAGTGGATGCAGACAAAAGCAATAAACCTAACGCCAAAGCATCTGATAAGGGAGAATATGGACCGATGTCCATTCTCATCGCTGAAGATCATCCTGTGAATCAGCAACTGATGCAGGCTTATCTGAAGAAGAGGGGATACGTCCCTGACATTGCATCTAATGGCGAGGAAGCGGTTCGAGCTGTGCTGTCCAAGGATTATGATCTTGTATTTATGGATGTTCAGATGCCTATTATGGACGGGATTGAAGCAACGGGAATCATACGTGAGAAGCTGGGGTTGTATCCTATTATTATTGCGGCCACTGCCTTTGCCAGAAATGAAGATAGAGAGATGTGTCTGAGTGCAGGAATGCAGGATTTCATTTCCAAGCCTATCTCGATAAAGGAGCTCGACAGGGTATTAAAAGATGGGTCTACTCGGATTCGTTAAGGATGAGGAGTATCATTGACGTAATTATTACGAATATGTTGTCGATGAAAGGGTCCATACCTTGTTAAAGATGAAGCGTGGCGATTTTGTAATTATTTTTTTAGCTCTATTCGCAGCCGGTTTGATTTACGGAATTAAGTGGTGGGACACCCACAATGAACAGTATCAACAAGGAGATTTGAAAGCTATAATAACGGTCGATGGTAAGGAATACAAGACCGTTTCTTTGACTAAAGAAGAGCAAATTATAGATATTCAAACGAAGTTTGGTCACAATACCTTAAAGGTATTTGATTACGGGATCCAAATGACGTATTCTGACGCTCCTTTACGAATCGCTTTGGAAATGGGGTTTATTTCTAGGCCAAAGCAGCAAATCATCTGTATACCGGCCCGTATAATGGTTGAAGTATTTAACCCTAACCGATCTGTGAATGATGAAGATGAGCTGGACGCAATTATTTAGTAGGGTTGGCCGTAATCTGCAAAGCTTTCCATGCAGTTATGGAGTCAGCACTCGTGTATATGTATGGTGTTGTTGGTTGCGCGATAGGTGTAATTGCTTCTGCGCGTATTTGCATCATTTCTTGGCCTTTGTATTGCACAACTTGAAGCTTGCCCCGGACCTCTATCCAGGTATCGGTGGGCAAGCTTTTTAGTTTGCCGGAATCAACCAACATCCCAAACGGAGTAGCATCGGCGGTGCAGCACTGAACCAGAAATCTGCCAATGGCAAAAGCACTCTCTGGCATTTCGCTGTCATCGCGATATAAAAAACCGGAAACGGAAATTTCTTTGCCTTCAAATTGCTGTTTATACAAGTCAATAGCACCTAGCGTTTCAGAGAAAATAGCAGAATACACAGGGATAGTAGGCTGCGCATATAGAATCTTAGCTAGCTCGGTGAGCTCCTCATGATAAGGATCAATCGATTCGAATCTAACAGCGTTGTTAGTTTCTGATGGTAATGAGGAGAACGAAATCCCTTTTTTGCTAGCGGCCATACTTCCCAAGGCACGATCAGGAAGTGCAAATCCAAGCAGCAGTGGAAACAGGAATAATCCATAGAGCGCTGTGCTTTTAAATATGGAATGTGGAAGCCGATGCTCGCAGTCACATAGCACGCTTCCCTTACCAAATAAGGCTTGAATGGCCAAGCTGAGCGCCATAAGTGTCAGAGGAATCGGACATAACTGAACCCAGCGTGCTAGCTTGGGCGCTACATAATAATGCAAAGCGTCCTGCTGCACTAGATGCCCGATATAGAGAGCGAAGGCGAGCAGAATGACCGCCCTTAACAAATAGTGAAATCGGATGCTTCGAGAGTCATTCATGCTCTTCCTCCTAACAATGCGGTAAGCAGCTGCTTGCCACCTCTATGTTTACAGCCATATGGACATGAGGACCGCTCCGATAAATACGCTCGAAAAGATAAGAAAGAACAAATAAAGCGCAAATTTGGTCTTAAACAGTGAGAGTAACATCAATGAATTTTTGAAATCCAGCATCGGCCCAAATACCATAAAAGCGAGCAGTGCTCCTGCCGGAAAAGAATGTACAAAGGTGGAGGCTACAAAGGCATCTGAGGTGGAACAGAGCGAAAGCACAAATGCCAGTCCCATCATGAAAAAATAAGACCCGAGCGGCTTATCTCCGATCGCAGCCAGACTGTCCTGAACCATAAACGTCTGAATACCAGCGGTCAAAAGGCAGCCGATGATTAAGTATTTTCCCATCTCAAAAAACTCATCCGAGGTATGCACGAAGACAGCGGCTAACTTTCCTCCGCGAGAATTATTATGATGAGTGTTATCGGTTTCGCGCTGAACGCTTAGGCGTATCGGGGACTTTTTTACTGTTGCGTAGATAATTAAGCCTATGATACAGGCGACTGCAAAAGCTAGACCCATCCGGGCATAGGCCAGTTCCGAGTGGTTGCGAAATGCCGTAAGTGTTGCTCCATAGACGACTGGATTTAGGATCGGTCCGGATAAAATAAACACGATCGCCACGTAGACAGGCATCCCCTTATGGATTAGTCGGCGGACGAGAGGGATCATTCCGCATTCACATACCGGAAAAATAATTCCGAGCAGGCAAGCGAATAAAATGGCCGGAAGCGCCTGCCGTGGAATCCAACGGGAGATCATTTCATCCGGGATAAAGACGCGAAGCAGCGAAGATAATAAAGCTCCTGCTAACACAAACGGCAAGGCTTCCAGCAAAATCCCGATAAAGCCGATTTTGAACGTGTCAATGTACGCGTTATCTAGTAGCTCTGGCACCCATATAAAACCAACGATAATCAGGAATGAGATCGGTAGAAGCAGCGGCAGTATTTTTAATGGGGATAGGGTAGTCAAGGTGCGAATAAGGCGTTCCACCGATCTGCCAGCAGTTCCTCATCTAAATTTATCCCTATGAATACCACATAAGGCATTCCGGGGTAACGTGACGCCTCCCAGCTCGTACGCATTCCCGCATATTGGACGAGTTGAACCGGTTCCTGTTCGGACAAAAGGATATGCCCTTTGGCACGGAGCAGGTTGTCACCCCATTCTTGGAAGAAAGCCTCTATCCGTTCTTTAGAAGGCATTGTAGTCCCTGCTTGCGGGATGGTTAACGTGATGGCGGTCACTTGGGAAAAAGAAGCATGGGGCTCCTCTTGCCGTTCTTTTACAGCTGTAGCTCCCTGTTCTGAATTCATTTGCTTAAGTGTTGCGCCTTTAAAGGTTTGAGGTGCTCGTTGTGGCGCAGGGGCGATGATTTTACGTGGGATGATTCCTGATAATATCGGAGAAAGGTTGATCTCGCTGTAATGGGTATATACGATTTCAGCCTCTGAATTTTGCTTTCGAACTCCCTTTTCAATTCGCCATAAGGTTTCGGGTTCCACAAGATCGCTCTTATTAACGACAATGAGATCAGCGGTGGACAACTGCTTGCGAAGGGTACGAACCAGTTGTTTGTCAGAGGAGAGTCTGCTGTTATATTCCAAGGCGTTTTCTGCATCCAATAAGGTAATCGTAAAATGCAATTCGACCCTTTCCTGTAGAGCGGTTTCTTGTAGTGTTTTGGCAATTTCTTCTGGATTCGCGACGCCAGTAAGCTCGATATAAATAGCATCAGGGCGCCCTCTCAGCAGTACCAGCAGGCTATCTGCCAGATCCTCTTTACGGCTACAGCATACGCATCCATCCAGCAGCTTAGTGACGGTTGTACCCGTGTGCTCTTGCAGAATATACCCGTCTACATCTCTCTTACCCAGCTCATTCATGACTACGCCAGGGTTCAGACCTCTTACCTTGCTCTCTTTCAGCAGGGACAACAGCAGAGTTGTCTTCCCGCTCCCCAGAAACCCGCTCAAAATAATTACTGGTATCTTCATTGATCTCGACTCCTGCCTGATTCTCTTGGAATTACAAGAATCATATTTTTATATTTCCATCTATACGTGATTTGTCCGCAAGAAAGACCACAAAATTAAGAGAGTTGGAATTTTTACAAGATCATAGTTGACAGATTGTGAATAAAACGTGTACGATATGTTAATCGTAATTATTACGATTTAAAAAAGGAGATGAAACGATGAGAGTAATCATTACTTTGGCATGTACGGAGACTGGAGATCGCAACTATACCACTACCAAGAATAAGCGAAATCATCCGGGTCGTATGGAAATGAAGAAATATTGTCCACGTCTGAAAAAAGTTACATTACATCGCGAAACACGGTAAGAACCGTAGTATTAAAATTTTGAGCTTTAACAAATATAGGAGTGTGGTTTATGAAAAAGATTCCCGTTACCGTACTAAGTGGATACTTAGGATCCGGAAAAACAACGCTGTTGAATCATGTCTTACACAATCGTGACGGGCTCAAAGTAGCCGTTATTGTAAATGACATGAGTGAAGTGAATGTAGACGCCAATCTGGTGAAGTCTGGTAATGTACTTTCCAGAACGGAAGAGAAATTAGTTGAAATGTCCAATGGTTGTATCTGTTGTACGCTTCGTGATGATTTGATTGTCGAAGTGCAAAAGCTGGCTGTAGAAGGGCGGTTTGATTACATCCTGATCGAATCCTCTGGCATTAGCGAGCCTGTGCCGGTGGCACAGACCTTTACTTATGCGAACCCCGAGCTGGGTATCGATCTAACTTCTCTTGCTCTATTAGACACGATGGTTACCGTTGTGGATGCGGGCCGATTCTGGCATGACTTCTCTTCTGGCGATAGTCTGATGGATCGTAGTCAAACGGCTGGCGAAGATGATTTTCGCGATATAGTGGATTTGCTCATAGATCAGATTGAAACTTGTGATGTGTTGCTGCTTAACAAATGTGATCTGCTGGAAGAAGAAGAGCTCAACAAGCTTGAAGCTGTGCTTCGTAAACTTCAGCCGACCGCCAAGTTGATCCGTACGGTTAACGGAGTGGTAGATCCGAAGGAGATTCTTAATACTGGATTGTTTGATTTTGAAAAAACAAGCTTGTCCTCCGGTTGGATCACTGAGCTGAATAAGGAGTCGCATACGCCTGAGACGGAGGAATACGGGATATCTTCTTTCGTCTATCGCCGGAGAACACCCTTCCATCCACAAAGATTAAGCTTTTTCTTCAGCAATTGGCCGGAAGAGGTTGTAAGAGCAAAAGGGGTGGTTTGGGTGGCCGCGGAGGGCGATCTTGCAGCTACCATCAGTCAGGCTGGACCTTCAATTCAGTTCGGACCTGCCGGTTACTGGCTAGCTACAATGCCTGAAGATCAGCAGCTCGAAGTACTGGAAAGCGAACCTGAAATGAAGGCCAAATGGGATAATCAATGGGGCGATCGAATGAATGAAATCGTGTTTATCGGTGTAAGTATGGATCGAGGACAAATCGAAGCCAGATTGGATAGATGTTTGTTGACGATAGATGAGTTGAAACAGGATTGGACAACGTTTAATAATCCGCTTCCGTGGCCAGTTGAGGAACTCCTTGCGGCAGCGGGTGAGGAATAGAAAATCTGTATGAAATAGCAGGTAAAAATCCGGAATCCAGGAGATTGAGATTCCGGATTTTTGCCGTGCAATTATAGTGGAATTCATAAAATTCGGCTATGCTTATAATAGGACTATGAATTATCATAGAAGGAATATATTTCAATTAAAAATAGAGGTGATGTACATGAGTTATACAAACACTTTCGTCCGGGTAGCAGAAGATTGTCCTGAGGAAACGGGAATCCCCCCGATGTCTTGCCGTACACTCCCTCCTGCTCATGTAATTCAATATGAGCTGCTTATGAATGGGCCTTACAAATACAATCATGAAGAACTTCTGTACGAGGTTCATGTACGTCATAAACAAATTCCGCTAGAAGATCGTGTGACCAAGAGGGAAGAAATATGGAACGAACTATTTTCCAGAAACCATCCATGCTTACGAGCATCTCTACTTCCGAAGCGTTTCGGCTGGGGTGTTCATTACAATACTGAGGGGAAAATAGCCATTTATGGCAAGGAGTCTCCCGAATACGACTATTTTACTTCGCGTGCTGATGAAGCAGTGAAGCTGCTGCCAGCGATGCGTAATCAGCGGGAACGTGGCTAATAAGGAGGAGATAACTTGTATAAATCGATTGAAGAAATCACACTTAATACTTGGCCAGCAGAGCAAAGTGTTCTCCTGAATGGCTGGGTTCTGCGCACAGCAGCTGGTTATACGAAAAGGGCTAATTCGGTCAATCCGTTATATGGTACTGAAAGCTCTCATGCTGATCTTACAGACCAAATTAAGCTTGCTGAGCAGTATTATAAGGATGCTGGACTAAAGCCAGTATTTAAAATGACGCCATATATTCAGCCTGCGAACCTGGACGAGGTTCTTGCAGATCGTGGATACACAATCGTCGAGCCATCATCTGTAAGGATACTAGACCTGGAGGGATTAGCTGCTTCTGAACTTCGATTTCAGGTACAGATTCAGGAGAACTTGACGGAAGAGTGGCTAAATGCCTTCACTGAGCTTGCTGAGCTGTCTGTTGCGAATCGGAGCACATTAACTAGAATGTTATCCGCTTCTCTTTTGCAGCAGGGTTATATTCTTTTGTTTAATGACGGTGTTCCTACCGCTTGTGGTCTGGGCATTATTCAGAACGGATACATAGGTCTCTTTGATATTATCACTGCTACCGATCAGCGTAGACATGGTATGGCGAAACAATTACTGCTTGCATTGCTACACTGGGGCAAGACGCAGGGAGCAACAACCGCTTTTTTGCAGGTTGTACAAGCGAATGCTGGTGCTTCGGCTTTGTATGACAAGCTCGGATTTAAGGAGATATATCAATATTGGTATAGAGTGGTGGGCAATTAAAGCGAAGTGAGGCGATGACGAATGTCCAATTACTGGAACCGGCGGTTCGCTCAGGAAGGAATGATCTGGGGAACTGATCCAAGCCCTACGGCTTTGGAGGCAAAGGGTATCTTTCGTAAGCATAATGTGAAGTCTGTACTGGTGCCAGGAGCAGGTTATGGACGGAATACGAAGATGTTCTCCAGTGAATTTGAGACCATTGGTATTGAATTAAGCGGAGCCGCACTTGCGATTGCGGCGGAGTGGGACCCCGCATGCTTTTTTATTTCCGGTTCCGTGTTAGACTGCAATCTCGAGACAAAGGTCGATGCTATCTACTGCTATGACTTGTTACATCTATTTCTTATTGAGGATCGTCGTAGGTTGCTAACAAATTGTCTGGAACAGCTCCATTCCGGAGGTCTGCTTTATTTTACTTCTTTTTCCGATGAGGATCCGAATTACGGCTGTGGAGCATGTTTGGAACCTGCGACCTATGAATATAAAGCAGGAAAGTATGCTCATTTTTTTAGTGAAGCTGATTTAAAACAGCATTTTGAGCACACGGAAATTATAAAGACGGGTACCCATATGGAGACACTTAGAGATCCTCAGGGAGCTGCCCGTCAATACGTCCTAAGGTCTATATTAGCAAGGAAATCAAACGAACTTTCCTTGACCCGGTAGCGCCATTTCTTTGAAGTTTTTGCATAAATGAGCAAGCTGAGCAGACAACTTTTCGCCTTCCATAGGTACCCCATGTCCAGAGAGAACGATATGAGGATCTAGCAGTGCGAGAGTGCGGACCGACTTTTCCGCGTCTTCCCAGTCCGTCGTGAAATAAGAGGGTGGGCCGTGCACAACCTGATGCTGAGTAGCCACTGCGAATACGGACTCTTGTTTGACTGTAAGAAAGGTGTCACCAGCAATCAGAACCTTATCCTCTGGTCTGAATAGAGAAATATGACCGGGACTATGACCGGGAGTATGGATCCATTTCCAGCCTTTTGCACCAGGGACGGTTCTGTCTTCTGGCAACGGATGTATGGCTGATCCAAGGTCGATACCATGATGTGAAAATAATGAGGACACCATACTCATCAGCCCGCCGCCTACGGCCGGATCCGCTGGAGGATAATCCGCTTTACCTGTTAGATAAGGAAGTTCTAGTGGATGAGCATACACGGGTACATTCCATTCCTCAATAAGCTTTTTTACGCCCCCGATATGGTCAAAATGCCCATGAGTCAGGATAATTGCCACCGGAGGTTTCTCATACTTCTCCTTAGCAAACTCTATAATTCTGTTTGTGTAAGAGCTAAGTCCCGTATCTACAATGATCCAGTCCGAATTGGGCTGGCCGATGAATGCGCAATTTACGAACATGGTTCGTAGTCCGATGACACCGGGGGCCACATCCCAAGTGTCGGTGTAGCCTTCAGATAGTATTCCATCAAGTCTCATCTTACGCCTCCTGTTCCGTTCTTAAGTTCTGAACAATGTTCCTACACAATAGTATGACCCTTTTTCAAGAAAAAAATATGGCAAAAAACCCTTCTCCTTATTAAGGAAGAAGGGCTTACATTGAACTTATTGAGATAGGATCACATTAGAGCGTTCCGCAGTCTGCAAATAGAATATGGCGTGGAATCCGGAAGAAGGCTTCGGCTTTTTCCTGCAGAGCAGGGGTTGGTAGATGGCTGCTGTGCAACCATTTTCGAAATGTTCCGGGATGAACGCCTATCCAAATACTTACATCGGTTACGGAAAAATCGTAAACCATACAGAGGCCGGTCAGAATCACGTTGCTGCGTGGTGAACTGGTAATACTTCTCTTCATAAATCGTGAAGGGGTTGGTTGACATACAATTGGACTCTGACGAATTAGTGCTTCATTGAACAAAATGTGGGGCGGGTACCCGAGTAGGCGGCAGGTCTTGTCAATGTTATTGTTGGAAGGGATACGACCTTCGTATACCCAGGCGCTTACGCTGCGAGAGGATATACCAAGATCTTCTGCGAGTCGTGAAAGTTTGATATCCTTAGCCATCAATACAGCAAGTAACACACGGTTTCTAATCTGGCTACGCTTTGGACGGCGAAATCTTTTTACACGAACGCCTTGTCCAAGATATTTGCGGTTGATCAGAGACCACGCCTGGATATTATGAGTTTCTTGTTGGTTACTAGGCATAATTCCTCCGATTTTTTAAAAATATACTACAACACTTTCCTGTACATCGGCAATGGTTAATGCTGCTATTTCTGTCATCACTTCTTAAGTTTCTTTCAGAACGCTTAAGCTTATGATATATTTTTAATATCTAATTACAATATTACAACAGGGAGCGAGATAGAATGATCAAGCATATTGTGTTTTTTAAATTGAAGGACCGGTCCGAAGAGAGCATTGCGGCAACGGTAGCCGTACTGCGAAATATGGAAGGTAAAATCCCGCAGCTCCTTTCGATTGAAGTGGGTGCTGATATCATTCATTCTGATCGATCCTTTGATATTGCTCTAGTTACGGTGGTAGCTTCTCTAGATGATTTACAGGCTTATCAGGTTCATCCGGCGCACAAGGAAGTTATAGCTCATATTAATGAAGTTAAAGAACTTTCAATTGCTGTGGATTACGTAATTTAAGCGATCTACTGATTAAATAGCATCATCATTTTATACCGGAAGCGGTGACAGAAATGCGTGAGCTCGAGTATCCGATGGAAGCGTTAACTTATTTGGTCGTTTTTCTTGCGGCATGTTTCATTATGTTCTTCTGGCTGAAACGCCGTGGCAAACGCGGTAAGTAGGGATAATGCAGATTTCTCTAACTATTTTCGACATGGGGGTATTACTGTGTATTATGTCAACCGCAAACAAATCGAAACCATTCTTGCTCAAATCCCAGATATAACCACGGGTCTTCGGACTGTGGCTGCTTCATGGGATGGCAATACTTTAACCGGACTAATACAGGAACGCTGCCTTCATCTGGCGATAGAGGTGGTTACGGACGTTGGTAGTTGTCTGATTGACGGTTTTATTATGCGTGATGCTGGAAGTTATGAGGATATCATTTCTATCATACATGAAGAAAAAGTGCTAGGTAAAAGTGAGATCTACGAGCGATTGATAGAGCTTGTCGCACTTCGTAAGCCGCTCGTGCAGGATTATTTTGCCTGGGAAAGAGAAGCACTACACCCGCTCACACCAGTCCTTTCAGAGGTGCTAGAGCAGTTTGCTGTTGAAGTAGGGAATTATTTGGATCAGGAACTTGGGTCCGGTGTAACGCTATAATAGCATAAGATAGAATCATATAAAATAGGCGATAGCCGTGAAAGAGAGGGGGTTCCTTTATGATGAAGATGGGGCAGGAAAACGGATCGACAAGGCATTTGATTATGACGCTCCTGAAGACGAAAGGACCACTGACCATCGGCGCGCTGGCAGAAGAGTTGGGAATTACAGAGATGGGTGTTCGTCGTCATGTTCTTCAGCTGGAGCAGGAGGGACTTGCCAAGACAAAAGTGGTTCGGCAAGCGATGGGGCGGCCTTTACATATGTATTCTTTAACGGAGAAGTCCGAAGAGTATTTTCCAAAAAGCTATCATAATTTGGCTTTGGAGCTTCTGCGTGAATTGGATTATGGCAGTGGATTGGAAGCTGTTAATATATTATTTGAGGGACGCCGTCGCCGGATGCTCACCCAGTATGCACCGATGATGGAACGCCGGAATTTGGAAGAACGAGTAGCTGAGTTATCGTCGATCCAAAACGCTGGTGGATATATGGCGGAGTGGAACCGTGAAGAGGATGGTTCGTATGTCATAAGAGAATACAACTGCCCGATTCGCCAGGTGGCTACTCAGTATCGTAAAGCTTGTCAATGCGAGCATAGCCTATTTGAGGAATTGCTTGATGCTAAGGTTACGCGAAGTGAATGTATGGCGGAAGGCGGACAATGCTGCCGATACGCTATAGCACCCAAAAATGTAACAGACAAAACTTCTGAAAAGTCGTAATAATTAGTCACAAGACAAACTCCTGCTGCTTATGATATAGCAGATATAGGCATTAGCCCGGTAGAGCGGGGAGCAATGAATCCAAAGGAGAGATGAAACGATGAAAAAGGACACTAAAGGGTTGTTATGGGGAGCATTAGTCGGAAGTGTGGTTGGATCGGTGACAGCACTTCTGTTCGCGCCTAAGCCAGGTAAAGAGCTGCGTAAGGATATTGCCGAAGGTACAGCAGCTGGCATTGAAAAGGTACAGGAAATTGCCGTGCAGGCAGGAGACAAGAGCGTTGAGCTATATGACAAAGCTAAGGATTCTATAGGTCATGTGGTACATGAGGTCCGCGAATGGAGCAAATCATGTGCAAATACTGTAGAAGAAGATACTGCTACTGTAGCTGTAAGTGGAATTGCTGCTGAAGAAACTATTCAAGAAGCTGCGGCCACTTTGGAAGAGGTAACGGAGTTAGAGGTATCGCCTGTAAGTGATGAAGTTAGCAGTGAAGAAGCTAGTCTTGAAGAAGTTCAGCCAGATGATAAGGGCAATAACGAAATCGCATAATGAAACAGTGGATGGAGTGTTTAGTTTTACGGTCAAAAAGTACTTATTCTTTTTAATAAAGCCGCTTTTTCGCATTGGGCGGAAGGTGGCTTTTTTATTTCATTCTTACGGACCTGTAAAATGATGGTAAAAGTCTTAGCTTGAACTAAGAGTATAAAAGGAGTATTATCTGCAATTGGGGCTGAAAGTCAGGTACATTTTGTTTTCGGCTTACATAAGCTACACAAAACAAGTAGAAGGAAGCGGTGTGTTCGTGCAGCAAGCTATTGCAATATTAGACTCAGGTGTGGGAGGGCTAACAGTTGTCAAGGAAGTGATGAGGCAACTCCCGCGGGAGAAGATCATTTATTTCGGAGATACGGCCCGAGCTCCGTACGGACCCCGTTCGACCGAGGAAGTAACACTGTTTACAGAACAAATTGTTGATTATTTGATCCAGTTTAATCCTAAAATGATTGTTATCGCTTGTAATACCGCTACAGCTGCGGCACTCGATTATATCTCGGCTAAGGTCTCTATCCCTGTCATTGGGGTGATTCATCCCGGAGCCCGTGCTGCAATTAGCGCGACCAAAAGCGGACATGTCGGCGTGATCGGTACAATAGGAACCATCGGCAGTGGAGCTTATACTAACGCTCTGAAGCAGCTGTCTCCTTTTGTTGAGGTTGTAAGTCAAGCCTGCCCAGCGCTTGTCCCACTCGTTGAGCAAGGCATGTTCCGCTCAGAGAAAAGTTATGAAATTGTAGAGCAGGCATTGGAAGGCATTAAAGATAATAACATCGATACTTTAATTTTAGGATGCACTCATTATCCATTTCTTGTTGAGCCTATTGGAGAGACCATGGGACCGGGAGTCAAACTGATCAGTTCCGCAGATGAGACAGCTCGTGAGATCAGCACGATTTTATATGATAAAGGCAAGCTGTCCATCGGGGACGAAAGTCCAATTCATCAGTTCTTCTGCAGTGGTGATGCTGAAATGTTTCAGCGAATTGCACGAGACTGGCTCGGAGAACAAATTAATCGTACCCCAGTAGTATGGCAAGTATCCACGTTATAAACAGAGCAATGTTGAATTGAATAGGGACAAACTCCACGGAGTATAAGAAAAAATAGGCTGGGAAGCACATTTCCCAGTCTATTTTCTTGAAATATAATAATTATTTTGCTGTGCAACTATAAATATTCCTTATATTTCTACGAGAAACACTTGCCATCTATTAAGTGTGACAACGTTGTTCCTTCTTGTGATTCATTTCTCCTTCATGCAGGGTAGTGGCACTTGCATACAATAGAGTTAAGTGCTGTTTGCTGCTATTTTTGTATCTGCCGTATCAGCAATTAAAGGCCGAGAGGATGAGACCTAATGCGACAATATATTGCAAGCAGGGGAGATACCGTAAGCCGAATTGCCGCCCTGCATGGATTAACCCCTGAGCATGTTATTCAAGGTAATCCATGGGTTGGGAGACAGTCTTATTTATATCCGGGACAGGTTTTATTTCTGCCGTCCTCGCCACGTAAAAGGTATGCGGTGCAAGAAGGGGACGATCTTGAACACATAACCTCATTATTCAATGTGAGTTTAGATGATTTGGAGAAGCTTAATCCAGGTGTGACCTCCGGGCGCTATTGTACACCGGGAAAAGTGCTCGTCATTCCACCTCCGATTCCGGAGCGAGTAGTATTCTTGCGTGGAGAGTATGGCCCGGTTGATGTTGAGAACGATATCAGAAGTCTGATAGCACAATATCCTTTTATACAAGCACATCCAATTGGCAGCAGTGTGCTTGGCAAGCCAATTCATGTGCTTAAAATAGGCAATGGAACCCGTCATCTGCATGTTAACGCGGCTCTACATGCTAATGAATGGTTGACCTCGCCATGCCTGATGTCGTTCATAGAAGAGTATGCAGCAGCTTATGCTAAAGGTTTGGCATGGAATGGTCATCGTCCAGAAGAATGGTACAATAACTGGACCCTATGGGCTGTACCCATGGCTAACCCTGACGGCGTGGAGTTAGTACAGGAAGGTGTTTTGCCAGGCCACCCTTATTATGCGGACCTTATGAAATGGAACGGGGGACGGCGAAGTTTCCGGCATTGGAAGGCTAATATACGCGGTGTGGATCTCGGGGATCAATTCCCTGCTCATTGGGAAGAGGAACGGGAACGCCGTGGTGTAATGCTGCCCTCTCCGCGTGATTACAGTGGTCCTGAGGCGCTTAGTGAGCCTGAAGCAGCTGCTCTGGCCGCCCTGGCTGAGGAAGCGCCTGGCGAAGCTGCAGTGTCTCTGCATAGCCAAGGAGGAGAGATTTATTGGAATTATCGAGGGTATGAGCCTCCCGAGAGCCGTGAATTAGCCGTGCAGCTGGCTGCTGCGAGCAGTTACCGGGCAGTTGAGCTGACTGGAAGTGATGCTGGATATAAGGATTGGTTCATTCAGACCTTTCGCAAGCCTGGATTTACAGTGGAGCTGGGGATCGGTAAAAATCCGTTGCCACTGACAGATTTTGAAGATATGGCACTAGAAACGGGTCTGATTTTGGGAACGATACTATCCAATGTGAAATAATTATGAAACAATTACAGTAAACTTGCGTAACATAAACCATAGGGTATGGCCGCTGTCGTCACTACACGTTATCCGCGGCTGTATCCTTTTTACTTGGGAGGAGGGCCACTATGAAACTGAAAAAACTGCTGTCACTGAAACAATGGTCTACTATCTTCAGTAGTTCCTGGCGATATGTAATCTCCCCTAAAGTCGCAATAGGGGACAAGCTGTTATTCACAATTCCAGTGCTGCTCTATTGGGTATTGCCGGATTTCATGCCTTTTTTGCCGGTCGATGATATTGGAGTGACGATGCTCCTTATGGGCTGGTTCGTGTCACGGATGGGACGGAAATACCCGGCACTTCAGGTCGGGAAATGAGGCAGTAAAGAGTGGTTTGCCTCGGATTGTGTGTCTAATTCGCTAATTTAGTTGCTTTTAGATGTCATTTACCTTTAAAATAGGTAATTGAGTATTTAATTTAAGTACTAGGAGATGGATGATAGATGAAGGTCAAAATTACCCGCAATGCGGCTAAAGTGATAAAGAAACAAATGGAACTTGAAGGAAACAGCGAGTTGAAGCTTCGCGTAGCGATTACGCATGCTCACGGTGATCATGCTCACTACGGACTGGATTTGGACACGCCTAATGAGAATGATGTTGTAGTCTCGACAGATAAAGAAATCGATGTTATTCTTGATCCGAATCAACCGCTCCTTGATGGTGTGGTCGTTGATTATTTGTATCTTCCTGAAGAAGGTTTTGTCATTACTAATCCGTCTAAAGGTAATCACGGCGATCACTAAACATTTCGCCTTAAATTTCGGACATAAAGAAGGGTTGCTCCATGGCTAACGATATACAAGTGTGCGATGAATGTAATTTCATGAAATTGAAGAGTATTATACCCAAACTGCAAAAGATGGCGCCTGATGCAGAGATCAAGGTCGGCTGTAAGTCGTACTGCGGTCCGTGCGGCAAACGGGCCTTTGTTTATGTTAATGGTCGTTATGTGAGTGCTCCAACAGAGGAAGAAGTGTTGAAGAAGGTAGAAGCTTTTATCAAACAACCGGCCGTTCAGAAATAATGCAGAGGTCTTATCCATCAACTTAAAAAGTCCTAAACCCGTGTTGATAACGGAGTTTAGGGCTTTTTTGTTTATAGATCGGAATTTTTATGGTGTAGATTCTTCTTTTCGGAGCATTTTAATACCATCGTATTTCATGATATCGTCCGAGATTTGCAGTCGTTGCTTGCTTGTCTCGAACCCGGTGCTGCACCCCGCAACGTCAATGGCTTCGCGGCTGCCCTGGCTATAACAGGTGCCACTGTCGAATTGTCCATTTTCACTTGGGAGATAGGATCTCTTTGCATCGGCAAAGGCACCAGTTCGCAGTGTCACAAGTCGCTCTTTACCGCTGAACAGGTTATTACCCATAAGATAATAAGGATCACGAGAGATCCCCAGCAGATGGAGTAAGGAAGGTGTGAGATCCATTTGACCAGCCGGATTAGCATCAACGATCGAGACGTTAGTGCCCGGTAGATGAATAAGTAATGGAACTTGGTGCATGATTTGATGCATGTCGAGCTTACTTAGGCTTTTGCCAAGAAATTGTTCGTAATAAGAGGTCTCTTGGATGGAGTTATCATGATCCCCATAAAAGGCAAGAATCGTATTATCCCACAACCCACGCTGTTTCATATCACTCACTAATTCCCCTAAAGCTTCATCCGTATAGTGAACAGCCTGCAAATAATCTCCGAAGATGGTGCCCTTAAACTCGCCGGTTTCAAGCCCTTGCTTGTCCGCAGGGAGAGAATAAGGATGATGACTAGATAGTGTAGTCAAAAAAGAGTAAAAAGGCTTCTGTATCGATTCTTTAGAATCCATAATGTTTAGTGACTGCCGCAGGAACGATTTATCTCCCAAAGACCAGCCTAGGGGTTCGTCGATCTTGAAGTCTTTTTTACTATAAAAATGATCATACCCCATCGCCTTATACATGATCTGCCGATTCCAGAAGCTTCCCTCATACGCATGGAAAGCATTGGTGCTGTAGCCCTTTGACTTTAAAATGGCAGGTAGCGTGTCAAATTGATGATCCGGGTAACGTACAAATACTGAGCCTGAGACCAGCGGATACAGCGAACCATTCGAGGCGAAATCGGCATCGGAGGTTCGTCCTTGTGAGGTCTGATGATAGTAATCACTGAAGTAGGTGTTCTCTTTGATTAGAGCGTTCAAATTAGGTGTGACCTCTTGTCCATTGATTGAACGTCCTACTACAAAATTCATAAAAGCTTCGGCCTGAATAACAACGATATTACTTCCGCTGTATTTCCCGAAGCTGTCGTTAAGAGCACTTTGCTCAGCATTCTGTTCATTGAACCAGAGCTTCATGGAGCTGGCTTCCTTTTGTGAAAGCTCAGGCTGCAGGCCTGAATGATCTTTGGCATACAAGTAAATATCATAACCGTGAAATCCAATGAGTCCTGTAACGTTATACATTGCCAAGCTCCACCAGTTACCAGTGAATAAACCTTTGGCCCACGTAGTGGCGTAAGAGTGGATAGGACCAAAAGTCAGAATGGACCCTAACACCAATGCTACGACACCGTTAGCGCTCCGTTTCAGCACTCTCATTAAGCGTGAAGAGGGACGGAAATGACTTGTACGAGCATAATAGGAAGGCTGCCTATTGTTATTGGTATCGGTGTTCCAGCGGAATAGCACTATGCATAAGGCGTAAACCATAAACAGAAGCCAATCCGCGAACAAGTAGAGATCAGAAGGACGGAGCAGTGCAAAGATACTCCCGCCAAGTGCATCCATCTGTCCGGCTTGAAACAGAACAGGAACGGTGATGAAATCCTGAAAGTAGCGGTAGTAAACAATATCAGAATAAATAAGTAGTGTCAGAAGCACGTTTATGATTGACAGGGCTATGGTTTGTCCACGTCGGGGGAGCCATAGCACCCAAAATGACAACAGCATAACTGAACCGAGAGCAATCAGCTTGTCGAGACGGTTCATATCAATATTAGGGGCATGCAGCCCGCTGTGAAGAAACATTAGCTTTGCGAACATAATGCCAAGAAAAAGGATATAACCGATATAACGGGAGCGGACAATAGTGATTATTGTATCTGTTAAGGACGAACTGCTCCTAGTAAATGGATCTCGTGACACATTAAAGCCTCCTAGCGCAGAAGTTGAATATGTAAGAAGAAACGGACACCGTCCTCTATCGAGGTAGATGTCCGTTTATGTTTGGCGTAATTGAATTCCAAATCATTTTGGATTTCTAGGTGGAAGTGGACCCAGGTATTGATAATATTGACACTCAATACGTCCGTTATACAGCTTGCGACGCTTGTCCGCTTTACGGCCGTAATATTGTTCGAATTCCTTATAAGGACTAATCGCAAAGAATGACCAAGTCGGTAGATATAACATCATTTCACCAAATTGGCGAGTCAGCTTCTCAACCTCTTTGTCATTACTGATCCGTTCACCATATGGCGGGTTGGTGATGATACAACCATATTCACCTTGGGGTCTTGCTTTGGCGGCAGCCATCACGGTGAAGGTTATTTCTCCGGATAGGCCGGCGCTTTTAGCAGCGGCTTCAGCAATTTCTATGGCAGCAGGATCGATATCAGTGCCAGTTAGCTGCAACGGATAATCGTCTCGCACGGCATCGAAAGCTTCTTCGCGAGCTTCTTCCCACAGATACTTAGGAATGACTGGCCAATGTTCCGAAGGGAAGGAGCGGCGTAGTCCCGGTGCGATGTTCCAAGCGATCATAGCAGCTTCGATCAACAGTGTTCCCGAACCACAACACGGATCATAAAGCGGTCGGTGGCCATTCCAGCGGCTAAGCTGGATTAGCGCAGCAGCCATCGTTTCCTTCAGTGGCGCTTCCGTTGCTTGTCTGCGGTATCCACGTTTGTGAAGAGCAGGTCCAGTGGTGTCTAGTGTAATGAGCGCAATATCATTTAGCAAAATCACTTCGATTACATAACGAGGTCCGTTCTCTGGAAACCAGTCCGTATGGTAGGAGAGCTTCAGCTTTTCGACAATAGCTTTTTTGACAATCCCTTGGCAAGCGGGTACACTCGTTAGTTGTGATTTATGGGACCGTCCTTCCACCGGAAATTCTCCATTCTCTGGTATCCAGTCTTCCCAGGGAAGGGCTTTAACACCTTCAAATAATTCATCAAAGGTTTTAGCCGGGAATTGGCCCATTTTCACTAATACGCGGTCGGATGTACGCAGCCATAAATTACAGCGACAGATGTCGATATAATCACCACTGAACAATACACGACCGTTCTCGACCGTGGTCTCATAACCCAGTTCGTTTAATTCGCGCGCTACTACAGCTTCTAATCCCATAGGGGCAGTAGCGATTAATTGTAATTTGCTCAAATACTCTCAACTCCGTTTAACTTGTAGATAAATACAAAAAGCCAGTACAATAAGAAGAAACGACATTGTCGTCCTTTAAAGACGATAAGCGTTTCTCGTAAAAATATAAGACATAAACAATAGCGTGAAGCTATGGTTTCTTATATTTTAAGAAAAGCATCCATACAAGTATAGGGGAATGCGGGACACTTCACAATGCCCGGCATTCCATAAACCATAAAATCTTCCCCGTCATCCCTTCATTCGAGAAAACGGGGGATCATCAAAGGAGAATTTTTAATGCTTACACAAGAAGAATACAGTGAACAACTTTATACCGAGGACGAAATCCTGCTTCAGGTAAAAGAAGCAATCGTCCAAGCAGGTATGCCGGAGGTGTCTGTCGAGCCGGGGTACGGAAGACTGCTCACTATGCTTGTAAGACTGTCCCGCTCCACGTGTGTTTTGGAGATTGGCGCACTTGGCGGCTATAGCGGGATTTGCTTATCTCGCGGTTTCGCTGCGGGTGGTCAGCTAACCTCACTGGAGCTAAGGGCCGATTATGCCGAGCTTGCTCGCCGCAATTTAGAACTGGCCGGATTCGGGGACTCCACGGAGTACAGAATCGGTCCTGCTATGGACAGTTTGAAGGCATTGGAAGCAGAAGGCGCTAAGTTCGACTTCTTTTTCATTGACGCAGATAAGATGAATTACCCTAATTACTTGGAATATGCCATCAAGCTGGCTAACCCAGGAGCGATTATTGCTGGTGATAATATTTTCCTCCGCGGACGAACGCTAAATACAGATCGAAATGGACCTGCCATTCTGGCTGTACGGCATTTCAATGAAATGATCGCCACCGATGAACGTCTGATCAGCACTTGTCTGCCAGCTTATGATGGACTGGCGTTGGCAATGGTGAAATAGCAGAAGTTAGCGGAATAGCCGTGGCGGAGTAGCTTTGTATAGTTTAACCCGGACCCATACGGTGTTTAACAGCAACAAGCTTCCGGAGATGATAAATAGTCCCTCAATACCAATATAACCAGATAGAAAGCCGCCTATGATAGCTCCCAGCATATTGCCCAGTGACAAGGTGCTGCCGTTGAAGCCGAATGCGCGGCTTTCTTTCCCGTCAGGGGTATAAGACCGGATAAGCGCATTAACGCTGGGCAATAGACCGCCCATAAAAATCCCCATGAGAAAACGGACAATGATTAGCTGCCAAACGCTAGTAACGAATGCCTGCGGAATCAGGAACAGTGAAGCCCCGATTAACGCGTAGGTCAGAATGCGATGTGCACCGACTTTATCACTCAGCTTGCCGAGCAAGGGGGAAGCCAGCATGTTAGAGATCCCAGTCACAGCGCTGACCATTCCGGCTAGGAAGGCTATATTCTCAGCAGGACCATTTAGCTTTTCTACATAGAGTGGCAGCAAGGCCATGGGGCTGATCATTGCAAATTGCAGCAAAAAGGTTACACCAAACAGCGCCGGGAGCTGAGGGATTTTGATCAATTCCTTCAAGCCCTCCATAACTGAAACCTGTGGCTCTTGTGCCGCTTCTGCACGATCGAATTTCTCTTTAACGAGAAATAATGCCAGCAGAGAGGCGATGAAGAGCAAGGCGCCAACGATATAAAAGATCGGACGAAATCCGATTATATCAGCAAGAAAACCACCAATAAGTGGTCCAAGAATGGTACCTGCAACAGAACCCGACTGCATCAGCCCCATCGAAAATCCCATACGTGCTTTCGGAGTAGTACCCGAAACGAGTGCGATGGAAGCGGGATTGAAGCCGGAGATTGTACCGTTTAGCAGTCGCAGTAAGAGCAGCTGCATAGGGGATTGTGCGAAGCCCATCAACACCATAACGATAGCCATGCCAAAGCTGGAGCGCAGGAGCATGATTTTACGTCCGTATTTGTCAGCAAGTTTCCCCCATAGTGGCTGGAAAATGAAAGAAGTTAAAAAGTTTGCGGCAAAAATTAGGCCCGCCCAAATTCCAATTTCATGCTCACCCTGAACACCAAGATCCTTAGCAAGATACAAGGTCAGGAACGGTGTAATCATCGTCATTCCGGCATTTACCAAGAATTGTCCGAACCAAAGCACTAAGAGGTTGACCTTCCATGTCTCCCATTTCTTCAAAGTGCTTTCACTTCCTTTCAAAGAATTTCAGAAATTACATGATTCACAGAAAAATAGACATTATATCAGTATATCATTTTTTTAGCTTCAAAAGTGCAATACATGTCATAGTAATGTCATAGGATTGTCATTCCACGATCTTCGTTTTGCTTGTTACAACCTTTTAAAAAGGGCATAATAGTAAGTATGTCAATAAGCATAAACGCCATCGGCGTCCTAATCAGGACGGTAAGCGTTTATTAAAAAAATCTTATAAAATATAATGGAGATCTTATCATGACCTACAACGACACTTTTATCCGCGCCTGCAGAAAGCAGGATACGGAGCACGTTCCCGTATGGTACATGCGGCAGGCCGGCCGTTATGATCCCGAGTACCGTAAAATCAAGGAAAAATACTCATTGCTTGAAATCTGCAAACAGCCTGAGTTAGCGGCAGAAGTAACCATGATGCCTGTGCACAAGCTAGGTGTAGACGCGGCCATTCTGTATTCGGACATTATGAATCCGGTCGCTTCTATTGGTGTGAAGTTCGATATCGTCAAAGATATCGGTCCTGTAATCGAGAATCCGATTCGCTCTGCAGCAGATGTTGAGAGACTGAAACCCATTGATGTTGAAGGGGATCTCGGACATATTTTGGAGACGATTGCAATTCTGGATAAGGAGCTGGACGTGCCCTTAATTACTTTTGCAGGCGCACCTTTTACGATTGCCAGCTATTTGATCGAAGGCAGACCCTCTAAAGGATATATCCGTACTAAAGAGCTAATGTACAGTGAACCTCGTGTCTGGGAAATGCTGATGGACAAGCTCGGCGATATGATCATCGCTTACCTCCGCAGTCACGTGCGTAGTGGTGGAAAAGCATTTCAATTGTTCGACAGCTGGGTTGGTGCCCTTGCGCCACGCGATTTTGAAAAGTATGTGTTACCGACGGTTTCTCGTATTTTCTCCGAATTATCTGATCTTGATGTACCGAAAATATACTTTCCTGGTGTAAGCTCTGGTGAATTGCTGCCGAGTCTTACGAAGCTTCAAGCAGATGTTATTGGGGTGGACTGGCGTGTGAGCTTGTCCGAAGGTCGACGTAGAATGGGTGGGAAGTTTGCAATTCAAGGAAACCTAGATCCATATTTACTTACTGCGCCGATGGATGTCTTGAAGGAGCATGCGAAAGAACTGATTGATGAAGGGGTGCAGGAGCCAGGTTATATCTTCAATCTGGGTCATGGATTATTCCCGGAGGCTTCCTTAGAGAAGCTTAGAGAATTAACGGAATATATTCACGATTATTCACAGGAAGTATTGAAACAATCAGCGAAACTGCGTTCTTAAAGGCAACCTATTAAATCTTAAAGGGGATGGAATCCGTGACAGCAAAAATAGGTGTTCTCGTCATGTCGTATGGCACTCCTAAGAGCTTAGAAGACGTTGAAGCATATTACACACATATTCGGCGAGGTAATCCGCCGACAGTGGAGCAGCTTAAAGAATTAACAGATCGCTATGAAGCGATCGTCGGGGGTGTATTCCCGCTGCGGGAGAACACAGACCGTCAAGTAGCAGCATTACAGGCAGCACTAAACGCGGATAAAGCTGGGGTAGATGTTGAATTTGTCTGCTATCAGGGGTTGAAGCATGCCTATCCGTTTATTGAGGACGGCGTCGAGGCGATGGCGAAGGACAGCATTACCCAAGCAGTTGGTGTTGTGCTTGCCCCTCACTATTCAAGCATGAGCGTGGGTGGCTATATCAAACGTGCTCAGGAAAAGGCTGAAGCATGTAAGATCGACATGGGTTTTGTGGAGAGCTACCATATGCACCCAGTATTGATTGATGTTCTAAGCCGGAGAGTAACTGCGAAAATAGATCAATATATCGAAGCAGGCGCTACTCGCGATGAGATACGGGTATTATTTAGCGCTCATAGTCTTCCAGAGCGTATTCTAGCTATGGGGGATCCTTATAAAGATCAACTATTGGAGACCTCAAAGGCTATTGCAGATCAAGCGGGGATAACCAATTGGCAGTTTACGTGGCAAAGCGCAGGACGGACGGCTGAACCATGGCTTGGACCAGATATTCTGGATACGCTTCACCAGCTTAGCAAGGAACAGGTAGAGTATGTTCTAGCGGCACCGATCGGGTTCGTATCCGATCATTTAGAAGTGCTGTACGACCTCGATATCGAGGCAACAGCCATAGCTTCAGAGCTGGATATGCGTCTTATGCGGATAGAATCATTGAATAGTGATCCTGCGTACATGTCCGTATTGAGCGATGTTGTTCGTACAAGACTGAATCAAATGACAGCCGGTCAGTCATGAGTGGTCCCTCTAGGCGAATTGTTATCATAGGCGGTGGGCTGAGTGGACTCAGCGCCGCCTTTTACATTCGTAAATATTATAAAGAAGCTGGCATTAAACCTGATATAGTCCTGCTTGAGAAAGACAAGACACTTGGTGGGAAGATCGAAACCTTGCACCGGGATGGATTTGTAATTGAAAAAGGTCCGGATTCGTTTTTAGCTAGTAAAACAGAGATGATCGATCTGGCTAAGGAATTGGAGCTGGACCACGAATTGGTGACCACAAATCCAAAGGCAATGAAGACCTATGTATTGCAGCGTGATAAGCTTCATCCTTTGCCTTCCGGTCTTGTGCTTGGAATTCCTACTGAGCTCAAGCCATTTTTATCTAGTGGACTAATTTCATTTGGTGGCAAAGTACGCGCGATGATGGATTTAATCCTTCCTCGCCAACGTAGTGGTGAAGATGAATCCCTTGGCCAGCTGATCGAGCGTCGTTTAGGTACTGAAGTGATGGAGAATTTGACCGAACCGCTATTGTCCGGTATGTATGCGGCCAATATACACGAAATCAGCCTACAGGCTACCTTTCCGCAATTTGGAGAAGTAGAACGGAAATACGGCAGTCTTATTCGTGGAGTTACTGCAGAGCGAAAGTCAAATAAGACAGTTTTGAGCACAATGAGCAACACTTTACTGACGTTTCGAAAAGGGCTCCAAAGTCTCGTGCATAGCTTGATTCATGAGCTACACGATGTAGAACAGCGTACCGAAGCTGCGGTTGTCTCTATTCATTCTTCAGGAAATACATCTGCTTCCTACGAACTAGAGCTGGAAAATGGTGAACGGCTGCTAGCGGATGGGATTTATATCACCACACCAAATTCTGTAGCCGCCGAACTTCTGCGTCCACATCTGGATGTTTCAGCGCTCGATGCAGTAAATTATGTATCGGTGGCTAACCTTGTCATGGCCTTTAACAAGAAGGATATTGCCATCGAGGATGATGGATCAGGTTTTCTTGTGCCATTTAAAGAAGGACGTAACATTACTGCTTGTACATGGACGTCTAAGAAGTGGCTGCATACAAGTCCAGATGATAAAGTGCTCATGCGCTGTCATGTAGGACGATCAGGAGATGAGCAGAATGTTCAGCTTCCGGATGAGGCACTTACGGAGCTGGTAAGTAAGGATTTGCGAGAAATTATGGGGATTACAGCGAAACCCATATTCACGGAAATTACTCGGTTGGAACATTCGATGCCGCAGTATCCTGTTGGACATTTAGGCAATCTTTCTGAATTCCATAGGGAACTTGAGAAAGCTCTTCCTGAGATCTATGTTATTGGAGCTGGATACGATGGATTGGCAATGCCCGATTGTGTCAAGCAGGCCAAGCTTACAGCACAAAGCGCTGCTAAGCGGTTAATGAATTAGATGACATGGAGATCTAATATTACAAAATGAACGGTGAAGCGAAGATTATTTTGCTTCACCGTTTTTGTTTAAATATAAGAACCTAGTATTTTGACGACTCTCTTATTTGGAGGGACAGGTGCTAGATATGCTATAATAGAACCAATTTGAGAGTAGAGGAGATCATAGAATCAATGTATCCGCCGCGATCGCGTTCTAGACAGAAGAACAAACATAAGAGCAAGCGTAAGCGCAGAACGGCCTGGATGTGGATCAATGCAGGTCTTCTTCTGATGATTATTGTGGCGCTCAGCTATAGTTTTATGGATGACAGATTCAAGGGGAGTTCTGAGCCACCTCCGGTGGCACAAGTCACAGCTTCACCAACACCGGATATTACTGCTCAGGAGACAGCACCTATAGTAACGGCAACGCCAGAAGCTACGGAGACTCCCGTCCCTTCTCCTACAGTAACCCCTGAGGTCACGGCTACACCGGAGCCAGAGAAGGAAGAGAATATTGAAACACAGGCGCCTGAAGCAACTGCGACCCCTTCGTCAGATGAGGGTGGCTCTCAAGTCGCAGATGGTGGTCCTGTGTCTGGACTTCCATCAGATGATCAGGCTTCTGGCAATACAGTGACATTGAATTTTGGTGGAGATGTTATTTTTTCAGGGAAAGCTGGAGAATTACTTGAAAAGAAAGGCTACGATTATTCGTATGCCGCGCTGAATGGAATGTTCAAGAAAGATGACCTTACGGTCGTGAATCTGGAAACTCCTGTGACCACGGGCGGGGTTGGCGCCGCTAATAAGCAATTTGTATTTAAAGGCTCGCCGAAGGCGCTAGATGCTCTTAAGGCAGCCGGAGTGGATGCAGTAAATATGGCGAACAATCATACGCTGGATCAAGGGGAGGAAGGTCTGCGAGACACGCTTAGCCATCTATCGGAAAGAGGCATTCCTTATGTTGGTGCTGGACTAAATAGTAAAGAAGCATTCTCGGCGCAATATTTTGAGCGTAAAGGGATTAAAATCGCCTTGCTAGGGTTCACGCGGGTGATTCCTGCATCTGATTGGATGGCGGGAAAGAATAAACCGGGACTTGCTTCAGTATATGATAGTAGAGAAGGACTTAAAGCGATCGCGGCAGCCAAACAGAAAGCCGATTTGGTTGTCGTAGTTGTTCATTGGGGCAAGGAACGGGTAGAGCAGTTCGATAATATCCAGCAGACACTAGGACGTAGCTTTGTCGATGCGGGAGCTGATCTTGTCATTGGCGGTCACCCACATGTGTTGCAAGGTCTGGAGCCGTACAAAGGCAAGTGGATCGCGTACAGCACTGGTAATTTTATTTTTACGAGATCAACGGTACCAGCCACTTGGGAAACTGCTGTTTTTCAGGCGGAATGTAGTAAAAAAGGTCAATGTTCATTACAGCTAAAGCCTATGACTGCTGAGCTAGCACAGCCCGTGCCCATGAACCAGGTGAACGGACAGCTATTGCTGAAAAAAGTAGAGTCTTTATCTGCTGGTCGAGTTAAGATCGACAGTGACGGCAAAGTCACTCAAGTGACAAAATAGGGTTCCTGGGAGGTCCTTATGATGAACAATTTATGTGTTGCCCATCGGGGATTTTCTGGTAAAGCTCCTGAGAATACATTAGCAGCGATCCGGATGGCTATTGCCATGCCATTTGTGCACTGGATGGAATTGGATGTCCAGCTTTCCAAGGATGGTGTTCCTGTTGTCATTCATGACTTTACGCTGGACCGTACGACCAATGGTCATGGTAAGGTGAAGAACATGGATTGGGAACATATCCGGCGTCTCGACGCGGGGAGCTGGAAAGGGCGTCCTTTTCGGGGCGAGAGGGTGCCTTCTTTGGAAGAGGTACTCTCACTAGCCTCCGGCAGACTGCGTCTCAATATTGAACTGAAAACAGTGGGCGATATGTATCCTGGTATCGAGAAGAAGGTGACGGGTCTTATTTCCTCCAAAGGCATGCGGGATGACGTGATTTTGACCTCTTTTGACACAGATGTGTTAAAAAAAATCAAAGAAATAGACCCCCGCTTCCG
Organism: Paenibacillus etheri; assembly: GCF_001012825.1. Lineage (GTDB taxonomy): Bacteria > Bacillota > Bacilli > Paenibacillales > Paenibacillaceae > Paenibacillus_AQ > Paenibacillus_AQ etheri. The sequence goes on along the minus strand of NZ_LCZJ02000026.1, from coordinate 132,555 downwards.
TACAGGCTTAATTTTTGATTCAAGGTTTGGTAATCCTGCTCGAAGGCTGCATGAACTGGAGTGTTCTCTTTTATCGATCAGCTTTTCGCGATTAAATCCTAGATTGGCTAAGCTTTTGACGGAGCAAGGTGTAAAAATTATGGCTTGGACTGTGAACAAAGGGAAAGAGATGCGTCGCTTAGCAGATATGCATTCTGATATAATGATTTGTACAAACCGTCCGGATATCTGGGGCGATACATTTCTAAAAGTATAAACAATCCAATTCGATGAAAAAGAGAGCTGATTGTCTGTGTGCGCTGCTGTTAATAATTTATATTGTGTTGGACGGAACTACAAGCTACATGCCGAGGAATTAGGGAATAATATCCCCGTGGAGCCACTTATTTTTTTGAAGCCCTCACATGCGGCGGTTTCCCTCGATAAAGCAGTCATTCAGCTACCAAAGGATTCAGGTCAGGTACATTATGAAGGAGAGCTTGTGCTACGTATCGCGCGGGACTATGTACCGGGTATGAGCGTGGAGGATCTGGTGGATGTTATGGCCCTGGGACTAGATTTCACACTACGTGATGTGCATAATGATCTACAAAAGAAAGGCCTACCTTGGACACCGGCTAAAGGCTTTAAGAACGCTGCTCCACTCACACCTTACATTGCGTTTCCTGACAAGGAAGAGCTGGAGGGAACAGATTTCACGGTTTTGAAAAATGGTGTTGAAGTTCAGCGAGGTAATGTCAAAAACATGATCTTTTCACTCCAAAAAATTGTCGATTTTATAGCTGCGCGTTACGGGCTGGGTAAAGACGATGTAATATTCACAGGAACACCAGCAGGCGTAGGCCCTACCGTATCAGGAGATTCCTTTGAATTGTATTGGGGTGACAAGCTGATGGGGACTTGCCTGATCGGCTAAAAACATCTGTTGGAGATGAATCTATGTTATGGATTATTGGCGCCCTTGGCGCTTTGTTAGTTGCGGGAGCGGCTTATAGGAAACAATCCTTAAGCCTCTCCGGCATGCTTGCCGCGATAGCGATGGGGACCATTTATTTTGGTGCTGGGAATGCCTTTTGGTTTGGAATATTGTTGATTTTTTTCATCTCATCAAGCCTGCTGTCTAAGCTCCATCATGACAATAAGGCGGAGCTTGAGCTAACTTATGCCAAGACAGGTCGCCGAGATGCTGGGCAGGTCTTTGCTAATGGTGGGCTCGGGATGGTTTTCGTTCTACTGAATGCGATTGTTCCAATGGAACTTTGGGAATTTTTATTTATCGGCGTTATGGCAACGGTAACCTCTGATACATGGGCTACGGAGATTGGTACACTCAGCAAGAAGCCACCTCGGTCTGTCCTGACAGGTAAAATACTTACGGCAGGTGCCTCGGGTGGTGTATCCAGCCTTGGTACGCTGGCCGCCGCCGCAGGAGGCGCACTTATTGGTGCAGCTTCATGGCTCCTGCGGATGATATCCGGCATGCCGGATCAATCCTTCCTGCTGCTTACCTTGGCTGGACTCGCCGGAGGACTTACAGGTGCGTTTACGGATTCTATTCTAGGAGCAACCGTGCAGCAGATGAATCGCTGCACCGTATGCGGGCGCGAAGTGGAAAGTACACACCACTGCGGTAATAAGGTTGAATACGCACGTGGCTGGAAATGGATGAGCAATGATGCAGTTAATGCTATCAGCTCTATCGCCGGAGGGGCAGCTGCTTTATTGCTTGGGGTGATAATTTAAAGGAGGAACCGATGAGCAGCATGTCCAATCATAAACATACAGCCATTCTGGATGCCGCATACGAGCTCTTCGGTTCAGGAGGATTTTACGAAACGAAGATGTCGGAGATTGCGGTTCAGGCCGGGATTGCTAAGGGCACCGTTTATTTATACTTCAAGAGTAAAGAAGAATTGTTCATGGCGGTAACGCGCCGGGATTGTGAAGGATTCCTTCAGCAGTTGCAGGAAAGGCTTAAGGCTAGTGATACTTTGGCAGGTAAACTGTCCATCATCGCTAAACATCATCTTTACTATTATTATGAGCGCAAGCGACACACGAAGCTCTTTTTCCGCGCACCTAACAATAACCCTGAGCTTGTGGCGTATATGACGCTTTTTATGAAAGAATATATGCAGGCAGTAGTGATGGTATTGCTGGAGGGCGGAGCGTCCGAGCCTGAGCTTATGGCGCAGTCCTACATAGGGATGTTGGATCGACTGAAAATGGATATTTTGTTTGATCCGTCTTTTAAGGAAGAGGACGCGTATAAACGCGCTGGCTTTGCTGCGGGTCTTTTTATTAAAGGGGCCTTGGATTACTTGAATTTAGGTCAGGATGATAGACCGGTGGAATAGCTGTCTAGAGCGGCTACCGGTTTTATGAAAATATAAGGCAAGCGAGGAAATAGCATGAATATTATGACCGTGGAACATCTTTCCAAGAGTTATGGAGAGAAAGTACTCTTTAGTGATGCTTCATTTGGCATGGATGATCGGGATAAAATTGGCTTGATCGGTGTGAATGGAACGGGGAAATCAACGTTTTTACGTATTATTGCTGGTCTGGATACTCCTGACGGTGGGCAAATAGCGATTGGAAATAATGTACGCGTACAGTACTTGGCCCAGAACCCGCCTTATGAGCCCACTAATACGGTATTGCAACAGGTCTTCGCCGGAGATGATCCAGATCTTACTACCATGCGTGAGTATATGGAGACCATGTCACAACTTGAAAAAGAGCCAGGCAATGCAGAACTGGAAGGCAAACTGGTGCGGATTGGGCAGGCTATCGATGCAGCAGGTACTTGGCATTTAGAGAGTGAAGCTAAGAGCGTGCTTACTAAACTGGGTATAGTGAAGTTCGATGCGCTAATGGATACGCTGTCTGGTGGACAACGGAAACGTGTAGCACTTGCGGCTGCCCTGATTACGCCATCTGAGCTTCTTATTCTGGATGAGCCTACGAACCATATTGATACGGACTCCGTGGCTTGGTTAGAGCAATATTTACAGAAACGGCGCGGCGCCCTCTTAATGGTAACACATGATCGTTACTTCCTGGAGCGTGTCGCAAGTGTCATGCTGGAGTTAGACGGAGGGCAGTTGTACCGTTATGAGGCTAACTATTCCCGTTTTCTAGAGCTAAAAGCCGATCGAGAAGAGCGTGAGGCCTCTGCGGAGCAAAAGCGTAAGAACCTGCTTCGGACGGAGCTTGCTTGGATTCGTCGTGGAGCTAAAGCTCGTTCAACGAAACAAAAGGCAAGAATCGACCGTTTTGAGAAGCTGAAAGAAGGTACAGGAAGCAGTTCGAACGGTTCGCTGGATATTTCGGTGGCTTCGACACGTTTGGGCCGTAAAATCATTGAAATCAATGAACTGTCGAAATCGCTGGATGGTCGTCAGCTGATTAAAGATTTGACCTATATTGCTGTACCGCAAGATCGCGTAGGTATTGTAGGACCGAATGGTAGCGGTAAATCAACACTTTTGAATCTGATTGCAGGTAAGCTGCAGCCGGATAAGGGAGAGGTTCAGCTTGGTGCGACGGTTAAGTTGGGTTACTTTACGCAAGAACATCAGGATATGGATGACAGCATGCGAGCTATTGAATATGTGAAGGAAGAAGCGGAAGTCATACGTACGGCTGATGGTAGCGTCATTACGGCAGGCCAAATGCTCGAACGCTTCTTATTCCCTCCTGCGATGCAATGGACGCCGATATCCAAACTGTCAGGTGGCGAAAAAAGACGCCTGTATCTGCTTCGTGTATTGATGGGAGCACCAAATGTATTGCTGTTGGATGAGCCTACGAACGACTTGGATATCGGCACGTTGGCTGTTTTAGAAGACTATCTGGATGAATTCCCGGGCGTTGTCTTTACAGTATCCCATGACCGTTATTTCTTAGATCGTACTATAGATAAGCTGATCGCTTTTGAAAATGGTGATATCCGGATTCATGTTGGCGATTATACGGAATATGAAGAATGGCTGGCCAAAAATGCTCCTTCGCGCAATCCAGAATCGAACAAAGATGACGGAAATGCAAAGCGTAAAGAGATTATAGATACAGGTAGTAACACAGCGGAATCATCAGCTCCCAAGACTAAACTCAAATTCAGTTTTAAGGAACAGCGTGAATATGAGGGGATTGACGAGCAAATCGAGCTTGCAGAGCAGCGCTTGACGGATATTAGTGCGGAGATGGAAGCAGCGTTTGCTGACTCGGGGAGATTACAGGAGTTAGTGGAAGAGCAGCGGCTTGCCGAAGCTGAACTGGAGCGTTTGATGGAGCGCTGGACCTATCTGAATGAGCTTGCAGAGAAAATTGCGGGTAAGGCATAAACCGGATTGTCCTTAACACACTCGGAGAATATGAGAACTCCAAAGCAATTCTGGAGTAGGCCGTTCATGAATACCCAGAGAATAAGGAATTTCCAGTGTTTCTGGCGATGACTATGCACAATCCTGGAGATCATAGTCTGGCTATGGGGATGTTGCTTAAATTACTGGCAGAAACCTCAGCGGACGAAGGGATTAGAAGCTACAGTAAGGCCATTTCGTATTATTCAGATAAGCTAGAGCAAGTCTGGGATTGAATAAAAACAAAGAAAGAAGCGATCTCTAATACCAGAGTATCGCTTCTTTTTGCTTTATTTCGTTCCGTCCACCGCGATCATTTGCACCACGGCACGAGAGTCGCCAGGTAAGATAATTTCATCAGCATTCATCTGAGAGGAGCCATCTCCATCTAGGAAGATACCTTCGAGACCTTTAGCAGGCACGGTCTGTAGGAGGGCTGAGCGGAACTCTGCCGCCGTCGAGAGCGTTGGTGTAACAATCAGCCATAGCTTGCCGTTATCGTCATACAGCATGCCTGAGCGCATTCGTTTCTCATCCGCATAAGGAAGATGCTCTTCGGCTATGGCAGCTTCCCAGAGATCCTCATGCTTCAGATTCATACTAATGCCACCTTGCGCAAAATAATGCTCGCGATCCGTAACGTTCAATTCTTCTCCTGAAGAGACGACCTGTACGGAGAAGCTGCGACTGGCACCATCCCAGACTAGTGTTCCGCGAGCATATTTAGCGTTAAACCAGCCGGAGCCATACGCCTTTTTAACACCGTTAGTGGGAATATCATTCATGATAGCAATGGATAGAAGTGCATCTCCGTAGAAGAAGCCTCCATTAATCCCATAAGCAATCACTTGCTGAAGGGGTGTACCAGCGGCTCTGAGTTTAATATCTTCTGGCGAAAGTGACATCATATAGAGTTGTATATTTTCTGGACTCACGGTCTCTAAATAGGTGTAAGCATGGGGAAGACCGTTAAAGGGATTTTCCTTGTGACTTCTGGATAACAGGAACATCGAGATTGCTGATGCTGTTATCAAGAGCAGCAGAAGTGAGACTATCAGCCATTGTCTACGTCTCCGGAGCTGCTTAATCCTGCTGGTGATAGACTCAGTTAGTACCCACATAAGCAGCGAGAAGCTTAGCAGTGTTGACTACAGCTTGCTTATGTGTACGTTCCATGGAGTGGGAGGCATGTACGCCTGGGCCGATCAGTGCTGCGCGAATATTGTTGCCGCCTCGAAGGGCAGCGGAAGCATCGGAGCCGTACATTGGATAGATATCAACGGCATAAGGAATAGCAAGTGCCTCTGCCAGCTCAATCAAACGGCCAGTCATAACATAATCGTAAGGGCCGGAAGAATCTTTTGCACAGATGGACACATCGGTTTCTTTGCAGCTAAGATCGTCGCCCATGGCGCCCATATCGACTGCGATCATTTCATTGATCTCGCCAGGAATCCAAGCTGTACCATGTCCTACTTCTTCGTAGTTGGAGATGAGGAAGGAAAGGTTGTGGAGCGGTTTCCAACCTTCACGCTTCATACTTTCCAGTAGTCCAAGTAGGGCAGCAACGCTCGCTTTGTCATCCAGATGACGGGATTTAATATACCCGCTAGGTGTAATCACCGCACGTGCATCGAAGGAAATGAAATCACCAACAGAGATGCCAAGCTTGAGTACATCTTCTTTGGTAGATACTAGCTCATCAATCCGTACTTCCATGTTCTCCTCTGAACGGTTAAATTCACGAGCATCTGGATATACGTGAACGGATGGATGGCTGGTTAAGATGGTTCCAGTATAGGTTCTACCACTGCGGGTATGGATCACGCAGTATTCATTCTCGATACTGTGCATAGCGAAACCACCAACAGAGGTCAGTCGCAGCGTACCATTAGATTTAATAGAGCGAACCATGCCTCCAAGTGTATCCACGTGAGCGCTGATGCCGATTGTACGGGAAGGATCAAGGCCTGGAACGGTTAGAATTACGCCGCCTTTTTCATTCCAGCTTAGCGGTACATTCAATGCTGCCGCTTCTTCGGCTACAAGATTCATTACTTGTGCTGTGAAGCCGCTGGGGCTCGGTGTATCAAGTAATTTTTTAAGAATTGAGAGTATGTAATCTTCGTTTGGTTGAATAGTAATCATTAGTTAAGTCCTCCTGTTAGGCCATCATTGTCTGTGTTAAAAGAATCTAAAGAAGTGTTGGCATCACGAAGTTTGGTTAGCTCAGCATTTAAGCTTTTAATTTGTTTTTGTAGTTTGTACTGGCGAAAAATACCGTAAGAACCCACGATGATTCCACCAATTAACGCGCAGCCCAGAATAACTAGGATCAGCGGTATTTTAACTACATCAAAACCGAAATTGACTTGAACGGGATCTACGTTGATGACTGCAAATATGGCTGTTAGCAACGCAAAGATTAGACCTGCAATTAAAGACCATTGAATTCTCATTGAATTCTTCCTCCTCAGGGGATATAACAGAATAAAATCCCTTGCCCAAATAGGGCAAGGGATTAATGCAATACTAAGCTCTCTGCCTTATTTGGTCAACTGTTCCATTTGAGCGATAACATCTTCGAAGACACTCATCGCTTCGCGAATCGGTTCAGGAGAAGACATATCAACACCAGCTTTAGACAAAATATTAATGGAGTAGTCACTGCCGCCACTCTTCAGGAAGCCGAGGTAACGATCCACCGCAGGTTTGCCTTCTTCAAGAATTTGTTTGGCAAAGCTAGTCGCTGCTGAGAAGCCGGTTGCGTATTTATAAACATAGAAGCTGTTATAGAAATGCGGAATCCGCGCCCATTCCATCTCGATATCCTGATCTACAACCATATCTTTACCGTAGTATTTAAGATTCAGGTCATAGTAGATGCTCGAAAGATCTTGCGGAGTAAGCGATTCGCCCTCTTCAACACGCTGATGAATGATTTTCTCGAATTCAGCGAACATCGTCTGCCGGAAAATCGTTGTCCGGAACTGATCAGCGTAGTAGGTGAGCAAATACATTTTTTCCTTAGGATCTGTAGACTTTTTGAGTAAATAATCCATAAGCAGCGCTTCGTTGGTAGTAGAAGCAACCTCTGCTAGGAAAATCGTATATTGCGCATCCCGATAATTCAGAGCGTTATCCGAAAAATACGAGTGTAATGCATGGCCCATCTCATGTGCCAGTGTAAACATACTGTTTAAATTATCATTATGGTTCAACAGTACGAAAGGATGCGTACCATATGGCCCCCAGCTGTAAGCCCCGGATCGTTTGTTCTCGTTCTCATACACATCGATCCATCCGTTGTCGTAGCCTTTTTGCAGCACATTCAGATAATCTTCACCGAGCGGTTTGAGACCCTCTTTAGTGATTTTCTTGGCTTCTTCATAGGTAATATCTAATTTATATTCATCAACAAGTGGTGCAAAAAGATCATACATATGTAGCTCATCGACACCCAGCAGCTTCTGACGCAATTTCATATAACGGTGCATCAATGGAAGGCTTTCGTGAATCGTATCAATCAAGTTGGTGTAAACCTCTTTAGGAATGTTATCACCATAGAGTGACATTTCCATTACAGAAGGATACTTACGAATCCGTGAGTAGAACACATTTTTATTCACATTGGCGCTAAGCGTTGCTGCTATAGTATTCTTTTGCTTCCGGTAGGTATCGTAGACTGCTTTAAAAGCATTGCTGCGAACCTCACGGTCGCTACTTTCGAGAAACTTGATATAGTTGCCATGAGTCAGCTCAACTTCTTTGCCATCCTCATCTTTGATCTTGGGGAACTTCATATCGGCATTGTTCAGCATGCTGAAAATGTTCTGAGGCGCTTGAGCTAAATTCCCTACCTGGGCAAGCAATGCTTCTTCAGCCTTAGAAAGTACGTGGGCTTTTTCGCGTTTCATTTCAGTTAAGGTGAATTTATAAGCAGATAGACTCGGATCAGCGATGAACTGGTCTAACTTCTCAATAGGCAACGCCAGGATTTCTGGGGTTACAAAAGATAAGGCTTCACCTGCTTCAATCCCAAGCTTTTTTGCTTTGGAGGACAAAGCTTGAGAGTCAGGATTAGCGGTGTCTTCATCCTGACGCATGTGTGCATATACATAGAGTCGTTCAGTTAGAATGGACAGCTTGTCATCCAGCTCAAAACACTTTTTTAAAGCATCCGCGGAATCTAGTGTACCTTGAAAATCCGCCGCTTTTTTGATTAGGGATATAGATTCTGCATATTCTGAATCCCAGTCCTTCTGAGAAGCAAACACATCTTCAAGCTTCCAACGATTCTCAGCAGGTACTTCGCTTCTTTTCAATAATTGTTCCATAGAAACCCTCCTAGAATGATGAGATGTAGTAGGCATAATCTCCCTCGGCAATACTGTAGATGATAAATCACCTGGTAGCAAGCTGAGCACAAGTAGAAGAGGGATGGACTTAGGTGAAATAGGCATAACGTCCTCCTCTTGAAAGTAGAGTCGGTTTATTATGCCCTGTTAAGTCCTGATTATTAATGTTTAGTCTTCTTTAAAATATAAGAAAGTATAAGTTATGAACCTCTACTTTATGTCTTATATTTCTCACTTAAACCTTACCGTCCTTTATAAGCCGAAGGCATTTATACTTGTATGGTAGTTATGCCAATAAGCTATAAATAACAAAGATGAAGGCGAACAGTATCATAATGACTGCAGTTAAGGCCATGCCCCGCTTAAACTGCGGCGGGACACGATCCTTGGTCATAATTAGAACTGCGCCTAGACATAAGACTAGTACAACATAAATCGCGATGTTTTCTGTATTCATTTTCTGTTATACCTGTTTGAAAGCTGCGATAATATTTTTGTACTCTTCTTCATTATCTTTATAAGAATCTTTGTTGAATCGGTTGTTCACCCACTGCATCATAGCTGGACGACTAAGGAAAGTATGTGTTTCTTCTCCCCATTGATCGGAGATTTCGCGAAGTACGATATAACGTCCTTGAACTTCTACCGTCATCATATTCCATTTGTCTGTTTTGTATATTTCATGTTTTTTGATCATTATCATTACCACCCTGGCGATTTTTGGCTTTTGGCTCAATGATAACGCACTGGAGAAGGGAAAAGCAAATTAAATCACATATTTAAAGGTCTAGATAGATTGATTTGAGCAAAAGATTGCAGTATAATATAGTTATACGCCATATATGGCGGTTATTTTTAGGAGGTTGTTCAATTGAAAGGTACAGTAAAATGGTTTAACGCAGAAAAAGGTTATGGTTTTCTTCAAGTAGAAGGCGGCGAAGATGTATTCGTACACTTCTCAGCAATTCAAGGTGAAGGATTCAAAACTTTGGACGAAGGTCAAGAAGTAGAATTCGATATCACTGATGGTAATCGTGGACCGCAAGCTGAAAACGTAGTAAAATTATAAGAAACGGCAAAGACAGTTAAGCTGTCAGCTATAAATATATAATTTACTTGGCAAGCCCTTGCAAGAGTGGTTACCAACTATAGAACACAGTTCTTTCGGGAACTGTGTTTTTTTACGTCTATTAGAGGTCAACTTAGATAAAAAGGTCTTTTGCGATCCCAGTGCAGGGACAGCAAAAGACCTTTTCTATATTTTTGAGTTTTAGAAGTGTTCTATTATAGTGAAGCTTTTTTGTTTCTTTTCTTAGAGTAGCGAATCGAATCTCGATGGGTATCCAATAAATGCTGTCCTAAAAAGCCTACAAAAGCAAGAAGGCTGAAGCCAACCGCTACCATATAAAAGGTGAAGCGTCCAGCTTCTTGATAGATCATTCCACCAAATGTACCACTTAGAAGTCCAGCTGCACTTGACCAAACAACTGTGTAGATGGCAAGACCGGTTGCTCTGAGACGATCAGGAATAATCCGAGTGATATAACGGACACATGTTACAAAAAAGACGCCAAATGTCAGGCTATGCAAGGCTTGAATCGCGATTATTGAGCCTGGATGATCAGCGAGCGCCATTAGTAGAAAACGAAGGGCATACATGAGACTTGCTAAAACTAACAAGGGCAGTTCTTTAAATTTGTCACCGTATTTGCCGAGTATAAATAATACAGGGATTTCACTTAGTGCTGAGGCAAGTAATGCCCAGCCGATCACTTCCTCACCAGCGCCAAGGTTCTTTAAACTGATGGTGAGAAAAGCTTCGTTCATTCTATGGCCCAGTGCGAGTACAAAGACACATCCGAAGAACCACAGCACCTCTTTTCGTAAAAGAATATCTTTAAGCCCATGCTCTTTCTTGCCTGGTTTGGCAGTAACAGCTTTCTGATTGGGGAGCTCTGGAACAGTTTTTTTGACATCCTTTAGGCCAATTGTAATTAGAAGTGCGATTATAATGATGATAATACATAAGGTAAGACTCCATGTAGCACCTAAAGCTCTAAGCGCATAACCGATGGTTAAAGCAAAGAAAGAATAGCCTAATGAGCCAAATACACGAATTGTAATGAAGTTCCGTCCGTGACGCTCCGCAATTTTGATGGCCATTGTATCAGCAAGCGGAAAAACTGGGTAATAGAAGAAGTAGAAAAAGGACAAAATAAGCATAACGGAAGAAAATTCGGTCGCTCTGGCTAATAGAAGTCCGGTTACTAATTGCCCCGCGAGTAAAATAAACATGATTTTTCGAATGGTACCCAGCTTATCGCTCATCATACTCCAGAAGAGATTGGATAGGATGGAGATGAGGGGACCGAGGGAATACAAGTAGCCCACCTGAGAACTGCTAAACCCTAAATGTGTGTAGAATAAAGGAAAGTAGGATACTACAAGAACGCTAGTGCCATAAATCGTAAATAGAAAGGAACGAAGCCAGTTCTGATCACTGTAAGGGCTTCCGGTCCGTTTTGAAAACATGAAAGTGCACTCCTCTGAGATTGAAATATGGCTAGTATAGCATAAAGCAATGGAGGGGTTATGTGTTTTATTCTTGAATTGCGTTATTTCTGAATCTTTCATAATTTTACGAAAGTGATTTTGTTGTTTGTACAAATAGTCTGATCATATTATAATAAGTGGTGATTTGGATAAGGAGACAACAATGTGGAGGCACTATCATTGAGTGAATTAGAGCAAGGCCGTTACCTTAGCCCGCGTGGCCCTATTGGGCTTATGAACAGGGTCTATAAGTACGTGCTGCCTGAAGTGAGAGAAAGTCTGCACTTCTGGCGCCAAGATGCGAATGGGATTCCCGATCCCGAGCTCCGGAAGCAAGCACTTGCCAGCATTGAAACAAAGGAGTTTCACTGCATAGGTGGTGGTATTTATGCCGCCGGCAATTTATCGATGAGACATATACTTATTCCGCTTATTGTTGCTTATCAAACTATCAGTGATTATCTAGATAACTTATGTGATCGCAGTACTTCGCTTGATCCTGCAGATTTCAGGCTGCTGCATCAATCTATGCTGGATGCCATTGATCCAAACGCTGAACCTGTCAATTATTATGCGCTTCGCGATGAACAGAATGACGGCGGGTACTTGTATAGGCTAGTTCGAAAATGCCAGGAGATGATCTCTTTGCTGCCAGGTTATTCCGCTGCTGCAGCGGAGATTCGTGATTTGGCTGTGCTGTATACAGATTTGCAGGTATATAAGCATATCCGCCCGGAACTCAGGGAAACAGCCCTGAAGGAATGGTGGGAGCAACAGGGTAGCCGTGCTCCGCATCTGCACTGGAATGAGTTTGCGGCTGCGACGGGCTCTACTTTAGGCGTATTCATGCTTTTTCTATCCGCATGTGATCCGAAGCTAAGTAAGTCTTCTTCGGAATCGATTCGAGCTGCATACTTTCCAAATGTGTGTGGATTGCACATTATGCTGGATTATTTAATTGATCAGGAAGAGGACCGAGCAGGCGGTGATCTTAACTTCTGCAATTATTATGACGACACGGATACCATGTTAAGTCGGATCGCTTCCATGGTTGAGTGGGCCCGTAAGGATGTACGTGAACTTCCGGAATCATCTATGCATCGTATGGTGATTGAAGGATTGCTGGCACTTTATTTATCTGATCCGAAAGTTAGCGAACAGCGGGAAGTTCGCACTGTATCTAAAAGCCTAATGAGAGGAAGTCCGCTTACAAGGCTGTTCTTCTTCGCTAATAGCCGCTGGATACGCAATCGTTTTTTGTAACAAGGCTGCGAAGCTTCACCATTACAACGGATGGGGCATTGCACAACTTTAAGGAGGAACAACAGAATGTCAAAAATCAAAAAAATTGCAGTACTGACTAGTGGTGGAGATTCACAAGGTATGAACGCCGCTGTTCGTGCGGTTGTAAGAAGCGCACTTTATTACGGCATTGAAGTTTTTGGAGTTCAACGTGGATATCAAGGACTTCTGAATCGTGATATTTTCCCTATGGATCTTCGCAGTGTTGGTGACATTATTCAACGTGGTGGAACCGTTTTGCAATCTGCAAGATGTCTGGAGTTTACAAAACCAGAAGGTCAGCAAAAGGGTGCAGATATTCTAAATGAAATGGGCATCGATGGTTTAGTAGTTATAGGTGGAGATGGTTCTTATAAAGGGGCTAATAAACTAAGTAAACTCGGTATCAAGACGATGGCATTACCGGGAACTATTGATAATGATATTTCCTTCACGGATTACACTATTGGGTTTGATACAGCAGTTGGTGTCGTTGTAGACGCCATTAACAAGCTGCGTGACACGATGTCCTCCCATGAGCGTTCTTCCATTGTAGAAGTTATGGGACGTCATTGTGGCGATATTGCGCTGCATGCGGGTCTGGCTTCTGGAGCAGAAACAATTCTCGTGCCAGAAATGCCATATGACTTGAATGAAGTTGCGGATCGGATGCGCGACAATTTTGTCAGAGGTAAACGTCACAGTATCGTTATCGTTGCAGAAGGTGTAGGTAAAGGCGAAGATGTGGCCCAAGCGTTGAAAGATCGTCATGCTTCTCTGGATGCACGGGTTACTGTACTTGGACATATTCAGCGCGGAGGAACACCAACCCCAGGAGACCGGAACCTTGCTAGCCGTCTTGGTGACTTTGCCGTTCGTAAACTAATTGAAGGTGAGTCTGATAAAGGTTGCGGTATTATCAAGGGTGAACTAACCCTTACAGATATCGATCTTGTAGTGAATACGAAGAAGGAATTTGACGTGGAGTTGTACGAGCTTGCATCCCGTCTTTCTCAATAATTAACCACACAAAAAAGGAGCAGCTGCGAACTTCGCACTGTTCCTTTTTTGTGTTCTTTTGATGACTAATGATGTGCTTGTGCGTCTGCCTGTGTGGCATAACGGCGTTGAACTTTAACTAGCCGAGTCAAGAGTAGTATGGCCCCAATCGCAAGGCCGGTGATAAGGCCAATCCAATAACCATATGCCCCTAGATCCGTGTAAGTAGCAAGTGCATAGCCAGTAGGAAGCCCTATAACCCAATAAGCTATAAAGCAAATAATGAAGGCTGGGTTAACGTCCTTATACCCACGAAGCGCTCCTTGTGTAGGTGTGGCAATCGCATCAGAAATCTGGAAAAAGATCGCATAGATCAAGAAATGCTGGATTAATGAAATGACAACAGGCTCATCAGAGTACAAACCAGCTACATGGTGGCCAGCAAATAAGAGCAGGAGTGCTGTTGCCAGGGAGAGAATAGCCGCAAGGCCAATACCCATTATGGCATATTGTCGGGCATCCTTTTGTCTGCCAGATCCAGTCTCGAAGCCGACGAGAATGGTAAGGCTCATACAGATACTGAGCGGAATCATATATAACGTAGTTGCAAAATTAATAGCTGCTTGGTGAGCGGCAATCGTTACGGTATCGAAGCGACTCATCAACAAGGTTACTGCGGAAAAGACCGCAGTTTCAAAAAAGATCGAGAAGCCAATAGGTACACCAATCTTTAGTAGGTCTTTGAAGCTTTTTAGCGATATAAAGTAGAACTTTCTGAAAATTCTAAGGCTTGCAAAGGGTTCAGCTCGATAAATGAACAACAATGCAACGGAAAAGATTACCCAGTAGGTGATGGCGGATGCCACTCCAGCTCCAACACCACCAAGTCGAGGAAATCCGAATTTACCGAAGATAAGCAAGTAGTTCAAACCAACATTCACGGGTAAGGCTATTAATGTGATCAACATGGACACGCGCGTTTGCCCTAGAGCGTCTATACAACTACGGAGAACCGTATATCCAAACAGCGGGATAATTCCGAAGGAGATCGAACTAAGGAAACGGAATGCAACATCTCTTACAGTTGGCTCCAGATTCATAAAATTAAGGATAGGTGACAAGGCGAAGCTCCCGATTAGTAATACAATTACAGAGACGATCAATGATAGCCAGATTCCCTGTGTGACTTGATAGGCTACATCCTTATCTTTTTTGCTTCCAATGAGCTGAGAGACAATGGGGGTAATCCCCATAAGAATTCCACTTAAGCCTGTTTGAATTGGAATCCAGAGACTGGTTCCTATCGCCACACCTGCCAGATCGGCTGTACCAAATTTACCTGACATGTTTGTATCAAAGAAGGTTATCGCTGATAAAGCAATCTGTGTAACCAGAATTGGAAATAAAATATGGAAAAATTGTCCTGCTTTTTGTTTTAAAGAGGTGGTTTGTATCATAGTTCTTTGCCTCATTCTTTGTTGATTTGTAATGATTACAGTAAAAGTTCCTTTTCTCCATTAAAAGACCCGGCAGATGCCGGGTCTTTATCTAAATTAATGATTTATATATCATACCTGATTTCAATTATAAATAATAAGGGCCTCTATACATTATTTCTCATAATCGACATCGGAGGTATATCGGTTATTGGCGTTCCAGAGCAGAAACTCCTCTACATTTTCATCTTTTAAAGCGCGGATTTGATCTTCCACCTGTTTTTTGCCGTATTTAATATAATGACCTTTTCCGAGCCAGCTTGCTGTAAAGTCTTGAATCCAAGGACGAATAACGGGTTTGTAACTGCCCAGAGGATCAAGCTTCTTATGGGTATCAACTATGGAGCCTTTAATGGTAGCATATGGATCTAAGTCAGGCTCTTTCACTCCAAACCATCCTGTTGAATAATGACTTGGATAAATCATCGGACTGATGACATCCACATTCTTAGATATTTTAACGAAGTCTTGTCCAATGCCCTCAGCAGGGGCAGATGCAGCATATCCAAAAATATCTACAGATACACGAACACCTAGTGGAGCAAGCTCTGCTTTGGCGTATTTCACAAAATTAGAAATGATATCTACACGAGAATCGCTAGTTTTGGTGTATTTAAGTGTATCTGCACGTTTTTCGAATCCTTCAGGAAAGCGCACATAGTCGAATTGAATTTCTTTAAAGCCGAGTTTGACAGCTTCTTTGGCAATATCGACATTGTACTTCCAGACATCTTCATTATAAGGATTAACAAAGCTATCGCCGCCTTTATTCTTCCATACTGAGCCGTCTGCATTAACAAAGGATAATTGCGGGTTCTTTTTGGCGAGTATAGAGTCCTTGAAGACAACAATTCGAGCAATAGGATAAACATCATGCTTATTCAATCTTTCCATCAGTTTGTTGATGTCACCAATAAAGGTCTGCGGATTACCGAGTTTCTGAAGTTCTGGATTATCGGTTTTATACGTGATGTAACCTGCATCATCCTTAATGTCGATGACCATAGAATTTAGTTCAGTTTGATCAAGTAAAGAAAGAAGCTTTTCCATTCGTTCTCCACCGGCACTGTATGCGGTAACATAGATGCCTTTTACTTTCGGTGCATCTGGCTGAGGATCTGCGTGTAGCACACTTTGTGAGTCGTTTGACTCTGTTGTAGCATTTGGAGCTGGAGTTGCAACATTTGAATTATTGTTTTGCGCAGCGATGATGGGGGGATTCATGGCGGACTTCAATGCGATTGCCACTTCAGCGTCATGTTGATTCTGTTGCACGCCTACGCTTCCCAAGGCCATCATCAGTAGAGCCCAGGTGATGTTCATTCGTATTCTCTCCCTTTATGTACATTTCCTAAATTATATAGGAACGGTTGCTTCTAAAAAGAACAGTGTTGTAATAATGTTGGCTCAGATCGGGTCTGAAAAACCATCCTTGTTGTATATAACCGGGACGCACTGATTCTAAACGTTTGTTAAAAAGTAAATGCCGCCTCAACACGGCTTCATGGCCGAACTTAAGGCGGCAACTATCAAGACTTCTCTTGCGGCATACTCATTGAAGATACGCAGAATTCTGATGTTCACAGATACTGTAATGGATGATATCCATGGCATCTGCAGGTTGCAGAATACTAAGCCCGTCACGCAGAACGATTACGGAATTTAATTCGTTCTGCTTAAGAAACGGCATCATATCAGGATACCACCTCATGACGATTGCTGACAGCTTTACCGTTTCCATTTCCACAAAAATCACCCTTTCCTTTTTCGATAGGTCTGAATGGAATTCAGTGTTCATCGGAAAACGAAGTGCTTGGAAAAAAGAGGGGTAAATCTCAATCTTTATGAAATTGTTAGGGTTCTGCGTGATTATAATATATCATAATTCTGTGATTGGTGCATTTTCCAAATTAATACTATTCATTGCCAATTTTTATCTTTTTCGGAAGGAACCCATAACGCCAACCGTTTCGACAATATTTACAAAAGCTTGAGGATCTGTCGTGCGGATAATACGTTGCAGCTCCGCAAGTTCGTAGCGGGTTGTTACTGTCATTAGCATATCCTTTTCAACAAGAGAATAAGCGCCTTCTGTTTTAATCTTTGTGACACCACGTTGGAGTCCCATTAGATGCTGAAGGAGCTCATCTGTACGATTTGTTACTATATATACGGTTACCTTTAAATGACTGATGTGAATCATATCTAGTACCTTACCAGTTACGTATATAGATACCATCGATGCAAGAGCCAAGTTCCAGTTGTTATCAAAATATGCCGCAGCAAGAATAACGAGTCCGTTTAAGCTTACCACCACATTTCCAACTGGGAAATCGCGGAATTTAGTGATGATGGATCCCAGAATATCAAAACCTCCGGAGGAACCACCTGCACGGAAGCTGAAACCACAGCCAATACCGACCAATACTCCACCAAATACAGAAGAAAGCAGCATATCTGTAGCTACCAAATATTCGGGAATGATCGTTAAGAACCAGGTTGTTGCCACAACGGATAACATGCTTAGCATAATGAATCTCCGGCCCAGCTGGAACCAACCAGCTATAAGCAAAGGAATATTAAAGAGCAAGTACAAAAGGCTTATGTTTATTGGTGTAAAGTAACCCACTAACATCGAAAGCCCTGATACTCCTCCGCTGAGTAAGCGATGAGGGATTAGAAAAAGATTAAATCCACTGGCAATCAGCGCTGCTCCGAAAATAACTGCAATACAATTCCAAATCTGTCTTAACAAGCGATCCACCTCTATAAATTAATTTATAAATAAACCATGTATGCAATGAAAAGAAAGGAACCCACTGGTATTCCTACTTAGAGTTGTGATATAATGTACAGGATATTCTTGAGTAGGACGTTACAATGGTATTTTTGCATTGCATCGGATGTAAAGCTACAGTTGCTCAGGTACAATGAAGTGCCTGATGAAAGGGAGGCTTTTCGTCCCAAAAGCGCTATATCATGCAAGAAAAAGAGCATGATTGGACAGCATATAAATGTGTTTACCGCTACTTAAGAATACAGACAAGCATGTGGAATGTCCACTGTATAGAAGGAGCATGAATAATTTGAAAACATTTGCAGAATTTGGCTTGGAGCCGAAAGTGCTACAAGCAATCACAGAGTTAGGATTTGAGGAGGCAACACCGATACAGGAGCAGTCAATTCCATTGGCATTGACTGGGTCGGATCTGATCGGTCAAGCACAGACTGGTACTGGTAAGACTGCTGCTTTTGGTATCCCTCTCATTTCAAAGATTAATCGCGAAGACGAAAAAATTCTGGCGCTTATTATGGCACCAACACGTGAGTTGGCCATTCAAGTATCAGAAGAAATCGGAAAGCTAAGCCGTTTTAAAGGTCTTCGTTCGTTGGCAATCTATGGTGGACAAGATATTGGTCGCCAAATTCGTGGTCTTAAGAAGAAACCACAAATTATTATTGGTACACCAGGTCGTTTGCTTGACCATATCAACCGTAAAACCATTCGTTTGGATGATGTTCAAACTGTTGTATTGGATGAAGCAGATGAAATGCTGGATATGGGCTTTATGGAAGATATTCAGACCATCCTCAAGCTCGTTCCTGAAGAGCGTCAAACTATGTTGTTCTCGGCTACAATGCCTCCAAACATTCAACGTCTTGCACAGCAATTCCTGAACAACCCGCAACATGTCTCCGTTATTCCGAAACAAATCAGTGCTCCGCTGATTGATCAAGCATATGTTGAAGTACCTGAACGTCAAAAGTTCGAAGCACTTAGTCGTTTGATTGATATGGAATCTCCTGAGCTTGCAATCGTGTTCGGACGTACGAAACGCCGGGTTGATGAGCTTGCAGAAGCTTTACAAAAACGTGGATACTCTGCTGATGGATTGCATGGTGACCTGTCTCAGAATCAACGTGATGCTGTAATGCGTAAATTCCGTGATGGCAGCATTGATGTGCTGGTAGCTACTGATGTAGCGGCTCGCGGTTTGGACGTATCCGGTGTTACTCATGTAATTAACTTTGACTTGCCGCAAGATCCGGAAAGCTATGTACACCGTATTGGTCGTACTGGTCGCGCTGGTAAAGAAGGTACAGCTTGGTCTTTCGTTACTCCTCGCGAAATGGATCACCTGCATTTGATCGAACGCGTTACACGTCACCGTATTACTCGTAAACCATTGCCGACTATGGCTGAGGCTATTGAAGGAAAACAACGCGTAACAGCTGAACGTTTGCTTGAGATGGTTGAGAGCGGTGAATTGAACGAGTACAAAGGTATTTCTATTCAATTGCTTGAGCAATATGATTCCGTTCAATTGCTGTCGGCTGCAATGAAACTTCTGACTGGCGATAAGAAGGATTCTGCAATTGAATTGACTCCTGAAGATCCAATCCGTGCTAAACGTCGTGGTGGTAAGAACGACATTCGCAGTGGCCGCAAACCTAATGGTGGCTACGGCGGAAACCGTGGTACTTCCGGTGGCAGTTCCGGTGGATACCGTGGAAACCGTGACAACAACGGTGGCGGTAGTCGTGGTGGCTACAGCAGCGGTGGCAGTAATTATGGTAGCGGCAGTGGCGGTTATGGCGGTGGCTATAAAGGCAACCGTGATGGCGCAGCAAGCCGTGATGGTGGAGCGAACCGCAGTGCGGACCGCAAACCATCTACTCGCCCAAGTAGCACAAGCACACGTCCTGCAAAACGTGAAGATTTCGATAACTAATACTTGATCTGAACCCCTAGGGTGATGATTTATCAAAAAAATACAAAGAAGACGAGATGCCGAATAGCGGTTCTCGTCTTTTTTTGCTGAAATATTAGGATGTTTATTGAATGAGCGCTTATTTATACGAAAGTACGAGTGATGATAACGAGAAGAATAAACAATACGAGGATCGTGCCGGTGGAAGTCCAGCAGCCGAAGCCAACAGGTGAGGACATACAATAACCTCCTTTAGAATGTGGTGATTTTGGTAATTCTTATGCTTACAATCCCAATATATGGACTTTATAA
The DNA here is from genome assembly GCF_001012825.1 of Paenibacillus etheri. Taxonomy (GTDB): domain Bacteria; phylum Bacillota; class Bacilli; order Paenibacillales; family Paenibacillaceae; genus Paenibacillus_AQ; species Paenibacillus_AQ etheri. Next base: position 112,477 of record NZ_LCZJ02000026.1, on the reverse strand, counting down.
ACTTGATGTATAGACGATGACCTAGAATTCTGAAAGTTGGGCTATGGAAAAGAGGAGGTCAAATGAGGTATAGTTAAGTTAAGCAGTATGCAAGAGACAGAGGAGGAAGGGAATTGGAGTTTAAAGGAGCAATGGGCGGCTTATACCGCATCACGGAATGGATTACACGTATCGCAGCTAGTAATATCTTATGGGCACTATGTTCCGCCCCGTTTTTATTTTTTGGATTGATGAAAATACTTATGCTAGGGACAAGTTCGGGTGGAGTTAATGAACAGCTCACTTTGAACTGGGCTATGGGGATTCTGGCACCATTCACAGTATTTCCTGCTTCGGCGGCTTTGTTTACCGTAGTACGTAAATGGGTTATGGGGAATACGGATGTAGGAACTTTTCGTACATTTTTTCAGGGGTATAAAGAGAATTATTTGAAAAGTATGCTCGGGGGAGTTATCTATACATTGATGTTCGTTATTATGTACGTCGATGTAACGGTTTACATGACACAAATGCCTAACTTTAGAATTGTTGGTATTTTGATGTTGGTGCTCATGATCATTTTGTCGGTGTCCATGTTTAACTTCTTCTCAATTGTTGTTCATTATCAAATGAGCTTTAAGCAAGTGATGACTAACTCAATATTGCTGACTATAGCACGTCCAATTCGTGTGTTCTCAACATTGATTGCAGCGGGAGTTCTTGCTTATATTGGCCTGAGATATCCAGTGCTGTATATTATCTGTATTCCGTCGCTGATTGCGATGGCTGCTTTCTTTAACTTCTATGCTACCTATAATAAACTGCAATTGCAGGTGGAGCAGAAGAAGCTGAAAGAGGAAGAAGAGCGAGAAGCTGCGTTGAACAATCAAATGGATGACGATGATGATGACGACGATGACTATGAAGAGAATACTGAGGGTAAAAATTTAAAACGGATTTAATAAAGACAAGTAATAAGCACTCGGAAATCGTCAGTAATTTAATTCCAGTGTAAAATAAAGCGCATACAGGTTTACTTTTTCGTTAAAACGCAATATAATAATAACAAATCCTGCGATGTTCGTTACGGTTGCTCGTTGTTTTGAACCAATGATAATGTCTTGGGAGATCTACACGAAGCGCAGCTGAACAGCCCTGTCTATATGACCTGGGGAATTCAAAAACGTTTTCTGCGGTCACCCACCTGCTCTAGCAGGTTCAGAAGACACTGTAGCCGGACGGCATAAGCGGGTTTTTCTCTTGTTTAAGCCAAGCGCCCTGTTTCCCGCGAAAGTTGGGAGCGGGCGCTTTTTTGTATGTCTGGAACAAGGATAAAGTGAGTAATACCCTTTTGTTCCTGAGACAAGAGTGTTACACTTAGAATAATGAACTTGGGATTTGTAGAGGGGGAAGAATTTTGTCGTTAAAAAGAACCTTGGTTGGTTTATTCCGCAGTCATGATGGAACAAGCGACCGCGCAAAAGATCCGACATTAAAAACGCGTTATTACAGTCTTACGAAAGACAAAGCTTGGGAGGAAGTTTCATCAACGCTTAAGAAGATTCCTGGATTTAAGGTGCTTCATGAGGTGGAGTCAGTAGGTGAGATTACTCTGGAGAAGAGAACGGCATTTGGCCGTACGCTGGACATTACTGTCTCAGTACTTAATACCACACCCGTACGTTGTGGCGTAGATATGTATTCTGCATCAAGAGGGTCGCTAGGTGATCTGGGTGCTAATTACCGTGTTATTCAGCGGTTGTATGCGTCTTTGGACAAAAAATTAGGAAAATACAAAGCAGACTAATTTTCAGAGATCCATACAAAATCTTCTTACTTAGGGATAGTATGAATGCGTTTACGCATACGATGGCTGCTCTGGATGTTATCGATAAATCTTTCTATTACAAAAAAAAGCGGGAGAAGGATGGACCTTCTTCCGCTTTTTTCAAAATATAAGAAAGTATAAGTTTTACACCTATACCTTATGTCTTATATTTCTCGCATAAACGCTTGTCGTCCCTTTTAAGGACGACAAAGGCACTTATGCTTGCAGTGATAAGTAAGTATTGTCGAAAATGGCCGCTAACTTACTGTTCTAGAGAATTAGAGCAGACTCTTCACAGCAGCTATAGCATCTTCATAATTAGGGTGCTCGGTCATTTCACTCAAATATTCAACATAGGTGAGTGTGTTGTTCTTGTCTAGTACAAAAATAGAACGCATATCTAACCGGAATTCTTTGATTAGTACGCCATAAGCTTGTCCGAATGAGGCTGCTTTGTGATCCGATAGTGTGATTACGCGATCGATTCCTGCAGCGCCGCACCAGCGGGCTTGAGCAAATGGTAGGTCCATACTTACCGTAAGGATAACTACATCGTCACCTAGCTCTGCAGCTTCGCTATTGAACCGGCGGGTCTGTGCATCGCATACACCAGTATCTAGAGAAGGTACAACACTGATCAGCTTGATTTTACCGGCATAATCACTAAGAGACACTTCTTCCAGTAGATTCTTACTAAGAACAAAATCAGGAGCGGGATCACCAGCTGTAAGCTTGGGTCCTACGAGAGTGATGGGGCTGCTTTTGAAAGTAGCTACGCCTGTTCTTTCTTGCGTCATATCCTTGTTTTCCTCCTCGAATTGTAATATTGGCTCTTACTGCCACAATAAATTATAATCTTATTTACAGGGAGATGTCCAACAGGGCAAGATATAAATGTAAAGGGATGGGTGTAATGATATTTATTCGGTATGAAAATTGGAAAAGTTATCTCCGGTATTACCCGGTAACATGTCTTCTCATTGTGGCTAACGTAATTATGTTTATCCTCATGACGTTTAATGGAGGATCTACCAACATTCAAACACTTGTTGATTTTGGTGCTATAGTTGATGTTAGTCCGTATAAAGAGGAACTATGGCGCTATGTAGCGGCTATTTTTTTACATAATGGGTTTTCCCATCTATTCTTTAATAGCTTCGCTCTGCTGGTATTTGCACCGCCTCTGGAGCGCCTGCTTGGCTGGTGGCGATATGCAATTCTTTATGTGGTAGGCGGGATTGTTGCGAACGTTCTAACGATTGCTGTCAGCAGTCGCTCAATATTAGAGGTAGGTACAGTCTCGGTTGGTGCTTCTGGAGCAATTTACGCCGTCTATGGCGCATTTTTATACATTGCTGTTATTCAACGGGCGATGATGGATGAAGGCTCACGAAAGACATTATACGGATTGCTTGTAATCGGGATCATTATGTCGTTTGCAACACCAAATGTGAATTGGGTTGCGCATATCGGAGGTTTGGTTTCTGGCTTTTTCCTATATGGACTTATTATTCGTTTATTTAATAAAAGCCTAAGACAGGGGCGATGATGGAGTGGAGCTAAGACAGCTGCAATATTTTCTAAAGGTAGCCCAAAAAGAACATGTAACAAGAGCGGCGGAGGAACTTCATGTAGCGCAGTCTGCGGTAAGCCGTCAAATTCATCAATTAGAGCAAGAGCTTGGGGTTGACTTGTTCATGCAAAAAGGGCGTAATTTGCAGCTTACGCCAGTTGGACAGCTCTTTTGCAAGCGGGTGGATAGTATCCTTAAGGAATTGGAGCATTCGGTAAATGAAGTGCATGAATTTCTGGATCCGGAACGTGGGGAGATTCGAATCGGATTTCCTCACAGTCTCGGAACGCATCTTATTCCGACGATTGTTGCAGAATTCCGCCAGCATTATCCCCATGTTAAGTTTCGTTTTAAGCAAGGGTCTTACCCATCTTTAATAAAGGATGTATTATCAGGTGAGGTAGATTTAACATTTATTTCACCTTTTCCGGAAAATGATGAGCATGTCTCTGGGGATATTGTTATGACTGAAGAGTTATTTGCGATCCTTCCTCAGAATCATCGGTTGGCAGGAGAATCTGAGATTAGATTGGAACAGCTTCAAAAAGAAAAGTTTGTTCTGTTCAGTCAAGGTTATTCTCTGAGACCGATCGTTTGGCAAGCATGCTTGCAGGCGGGATTCCAACCACAGATTGCATTCGAAGGCGGGGAGACCGATACTATTCGTGGTTTAGTGGCGGCAGGAATGGGTGTAAGCCTTCTTCCGGAGATGGCGTTCTATCAGACGAATCCTCTCCAGCCGGCTCAGGTAAGGGTTGTGGAGCCTGCTGTGACACGGACGGTTGGCTTGATTTACCGAACAGATAGTAAGCTGCCGCTGGTTGCGCGTTCATTTAGGACTTTTTTGATATCTTATTTTAAAGCTAGACAAAACAATACCCCGGTTGGCTCTTAGCCTTCCGGGGTTTCTTTTTGTACTGTGATTTGTATTAGTCGCGGTTACCTAAAAAGACGGTAATCAAACGAAGCAGTTCGAGTAAGGATACTAACGCTGCGGCAACGTATGTTAGTGCAGCTGCATTTAGGACTTTGGCTACTCCGCGTTCCTCTTCGTTACGAATGTAGCCTTGCTCTACCATGACTTGGCGTGCCCGGTTGCTGGCATTGAATTCAACTGGCAGTGTCACAAGCTGGAAGGCAACAGCGGCCGAGAAGAAGATGATACCAAGGCCTATAAGATTAAAGTAACCGAATATGAATCCTGCCATAAGCATGAATGGTGCTATACCTGATGCAAAATTAACTACTGGGAACATCCGGTGACGTAGTGTTAACATAGGATAACTTACTTTATGCTGAATGGCGTGACCCACTTCGTGGCAAGCGACGGAGACTGCTGCGATAGAACTCTCATAATATACAGGTTCCGATAAGCGTACAACTCTGTGAATCGGATCATAATGGTCAGAAAGCGTGCCTCTTACAGGCTCGATCGGAACATCGTGAAGTCCGTTTGCGTCGAGCATGCGTCTAGCTGCTTCATATCCTGTCAGGCCGTTTAGGTTCGCCACCTTGGACCATTTGCTGAATGTCCCTTTAACTCTGAACTGAGCCCATAATGAAAAAATAAAGGCGATAATTACCAATAGATACATTCCCATAGCTGCATTCCTCCACTGTATTGTAAATATGGTATTTACATTGGCGGTCCTTGCGTAAGCAATAGAAGCCGAATCGCCTCCATGCAGGCCACTCCTTGAGGGAGTAGGTTAGAGAGCGCGCGTCTGGCCTGTCCAGGCTTCAGACCGCTTATAATTGGTTCAAGTGCCTTTACTTCACGTTCTAGTCGTTGCATATGCTGCTCTAGCTCGACCAATTTATCAGATACGTCAGTTTCAGGAGTAGCCTCGCTCCATTTGCTCATCATGGATTTGATTTCTTCCAATGAATACTTGTCATGCTTTAATTGATTAATACGTTCTAAGGCGACCAAGGTTTCATGACTGTATAGTCGGTAATTTTTGGTGCTTCTTGACTCTGGGGAGATTAATCCCAATTTCGTGTAATAATCAATGGTACGCTCACTGATGTGAGCAGCCTTAGCTAATTCTCCGATTCGATATAGAATCATATCCCCATGCTACCTCGCCTCACTAATCGAATTCGACTGACCATAAAGGTAGTCGTCTCCTATATTGGTGGTTTCTATTATGCTATCTGTAATGATAACAAACTGGAAACCATACAGTCAAACGTCATACTTTCATAAAGTATATGCATTAAAGAGAGGTTAATTCAAAATACACTCAAACTCCCCGTGATATCAAATTTGAACCGATTATGATCATAAGTATAGTCCGACCACAAACATGACATCTGTTGTTATGTTTTCGTGGGTGTTTAATAAAGAAAATTCTATAAAAAGTAATATTAGAGTGTGTGTTCACGTAGTTATTTCAATGAATCTATAGCTGAATAGGTCTGAGATACTTAGATAGTCCAAGTGTACTAAGGATATTTTGTGAGCTTAATGAAAATAAATTAAAAACATTCTCCAAAATAGTCTTGTCAATTTACCTGACTTCTGATTATAATGACATTAAGAGTTTCACGCTTTGTTAGAAAATATAACATTGGGGGAGTGGGGTAAAAATGAAAAAGAAATGGTTGATGATGTTACTAGCCATGATTACGCTGATGGTTTATCCGGTAAGTGCTTTTGCGGCGGATGGTCCGACAAACGCAGATTTGCAGGTCGGGCTGGACACAGCGTTTACCTTCTTGGCATTCATCTTAGTCTTCTTTATGCAAGCAGGGTTCGCGATGCTTGAAGCAGGTTCAGTTCGAATGAAGAATGCGGGTCACGTAGCCGGTAAGACGGTACTGACACTAGCCATTGCGAGTGTTTGTTTCTGGGCCGTTGGCTTTGGACTTGGCTTCGGTAATGGTAATGGCTTCTTCGGTACTACAGGCTTCTTATTTGGCGGAGATTCAACGGCATCTTCATTTGAATCACTTGTATTTTCTGATGTTACTTTAAATGTTAAATTTTTGTTCCAAATGGCCTTTGCAGCAGTTTCCTTAGCTATCGTATCTGGAGGCATGGCAGAACGTGCGAAGATCAGTGTGTACATTATTTTCGGAATTTTATTCTCAATCGTAATTTATCCTGTCGTAGCGCACTGGGTATGGGGCGGCGGTTGGTTGGCTGAGCTGGGAATGCAAGATTATGCAGGTTCTACAGTTGTCCATCTTACAGGTGCGACTGCAGCAGTAGTAGCTACCATATTGCTTAAGCCAAGACTTGGTAAGTTTAATAAAGAAGGTAAACCAGTTATTATTCCAGGTCATAACCAAGTATTCACTGTACTCGGTGTGATTATCCTCTGGTTTGGTTGGTTCGGATTCAATCCAGGTAGTGCTCTGTCCCCAATGGGAGGTTTCTTCGGTCACGTAGCATTAACCACGAATATCGCAGCAGCAGCAGGCGGCTTGGCGGCGTTGATTGCTTCTTGGTTGTATTTTGGTAAATCTGATATTCCTGCAATGCTGAATGGCGTTCTAGCTGCACTGGTTGCGATCACTGGAGCATGTGCTTATGTTGAACCATGGGCAGCGATTATTATTGGATTAGTAGCTGGTGCATTCACATTCATGACTTCCCAATGGCTGGAACGTGCAGGACTTGACGATCCGATCTATGCTTTCTCGGTCCATGGTATTGCGGGAATGTGGGGTGCGGTTTCCACAGGTCTATTCGCAGCACCGGATCTTATTGCTAAAGGCGGTTTGGTAGGGGAAGCTGGATTATTTTACGGTGGCGGTTTCCACCAACTGGGTGTTCAAGTGTTAGGAGTAGTTGGAACATTTGCATTCGTAGCTGTGCTTTCCTTCATCATCTTGTATGTAATGAAGGTAACTACAGGACTTCGTGTTACGGAAGAAGAAGAATTGATGGGTCTGGATATCAGTGAGCATGGTACTTACGGATACCCTGAACAAATGAAATTAATCGCAGAATCAGAATCCAAAACCCTTAAACAATAATATTAATCCTCAGATAGGGAGGCGGACTGTGTGGCTTCGATGGAATTAACAGATGATTATTATGAAGATAGCTTTAGAACCATCGTCTTAGCCGGTTCGCCACAGGAACTTAGGGAGAGGCGAATTGCCTGCCAAAGTATTCTTCTGGAACAGTTGAATGTGATTCCAATTGAGGAATGGATGTTCCGTGTGAATACGATGCATGATCTTATTGCACAGACTGCAGTACTCATATGTGAGGCGCAGATGAAAGAGGCGGGCTATGGCCCGCCTCCCTGTGCTTATTCCTTTATTGTGTTTGGCAGTAGTGGGAGGCAGGAGGCTACACTGTGGAGCGATCAGGATAATGGTTTGATCGTTGAGGGTGAAGCAGATGGAGAGAAGAATAGGTATTTTGAATTTTTTGGAACGATGTTATCCGATCTGCTTGAGGAAGTAGGGTATGAGAAATGTGCAGGTAAGATAATGTGTTCCCAAGAGATGTGGCGGAAGACATTATCTGAATGGATGGTGCAGCTGAAAGAATGGAGAACCCAGCTGGAATGGGAGCCTATCCGTTATCTTATTATTTCTTCTGATATGCGCCATGTTGCGGGAAGTACGGAGTTATCATCGTTGTGGCAAGAGTCTTTCTATGAAGGTTTTATTGACAATGAGGAGTTGTCTGTGGCCGTTCTTCGTAATACAGTCCGGCATAAAGCGACTTTAAATCTGCTGGGACAGGTGTTGACAGAACGCTTTGGGGATTACGCAGGTGGATTTGACATTAAGTATGGAGTCTATATCCCGTTAGTGAACTTTGTTAGACGCTTATCGTTATTGCATGGTATTAGAGCTAGCTCGACCTTAGACCGAATTGAAGAGCTTGAAAGGCTTCAGAAATATCAACATTTGGATGATATTCGGCGAGCTTTCTTGTTGGCAACACGGATGCGAGTGAACACGCCATTTAGTGTCCAGAATGGCTTGTTAATCAGCAGTGATTATATTGCTGAGAGTGAACTGAAGAATAAGCAGCTGTTGTCTGAGTTGCGTGAAAGTCTGCTGCTTGTTAGACGCCTTCATCGGGCATTGCAGCGTCAGCTCCGCTCAGCGGAAAGGTGGCGAACATGAAGGAGCCGAACAAGAATGGAGGATTCTGGAATAACCTGAGACAAGGCGGAATGCCGTCGGCAATCGCTTCGATGAGAGGGGGAGAAACTGCTCATCAGACTGCCCAGCAAATGGCCTATATCCGATCTCTCATGCGTGAGAAGCGGCGTCCTGAGGTGCTACGTACTCCGCTGTCTGAATTGGAGACGGTTATATTTGATTTAGAGACGACGGGATTTTCTCATCAGCATGGGGATGAAATTATGTCGTTTGGTGCAATTAAGGTTGTTGGAGAGGAAATTAAGGAAGATGAATGCTTTTATACCTTGGTAAATTGTCAGACTGCAATTCCAGATGATATTACGAGGTTAACAGGGATAACGGAAGAAATGACACAATCCGCCCCCTCCTTAATAGATGGTCTTCATAATTTCATGTCCTTTGTCGGGCAAAATGTGCTGGTGGCACATGCAAGCTCGCATGATAAAGCTTTTCTTAATGCTGCGCTATGGAAAACTTCTAAAGTTCAGCTTACACACCGGGTGCTAGACACGATGATGCTTGCACGTTGGCTCGAACCGCAGCGAATTAACTATACGCTCGATGAGCTGTTATATGTCCACGAAATTCCGATCCATGGACGACACAATGCGTTAGAAGATGCCAAAATGACAGCCCAGCTGTGGGTAGCTTATCTTCGAGAAATCTCGGAGCGGGGCCAAGTAGATACCTTAGGCGATTTATATGCTTATTTAAGTAGAACGTGAAGCGGGGCTTGTGATAGTTCAGGGAAAGGTCTTCCTTGTTCATTTGAATACCGCTCAATATAGAATCCGTTCAGAAATGGAGAGCAGCCATCCCCAGTTCTGGGAGAACCAATAAGGTAGACCTTAAATTCAGGTCCTAGTGCTGCTAGTCCTTTATAATCAGCGACTGAAGGTATAGGTTCTGAATGTGGATGGGAATGAAATAAACCGATGAGTGTCGGCTCATTGTAAAGAACATGAATCCACTCTTCAGGGTGGGGAGTAAATGTGTGCAGCGGGTCTGGCGCTACGTTGCGCATAGGTACGTAAGTATCGATGAGCATGCCACCCGCTGCGGCAGCGCCCAGCAGAACTCCACATGCTTCATGTGGATAACTGGACAGCAGGTGCTTCCCCAGTGCTTGCTGTACGGAATATTTCAGTCTTATAGGCTGAACATTTCCCTGTAATGCTGCCATTTGTTCGCCCCTCTCTCTTCATTAGGGTTTCGTCACTGACGAAACCCTCTTTTTTGAATGAAATTATGTGTGTAAGTTTCTTGCTATACATAATTCTTTATATTTCTTTTTGACTAAAAAATGGATGGTTTGAAATTGAAGTTAATGAGGGTACAATAGTAGAAAACTATTCCATTCGAAAAGGAACAGATCCCTATGAAAGCAGTCAATAAATTGAATATCACGATAGTGATTCTTATTGTATGTGTAGCCGTATTTGCAGTATGGCATAATCGTGAGCCGGAGGCTGCCGCTGTTTTCGGACAACAAGATGAGCCGCCAATGAAAATAGGACCTAAGGCTGGATTGCTCGCTCCTTCGTTTTCACTCCAAGGAACGGACGGAACTACCTATGTAGTTGACGGACCACGAGAGAAGGCAGTTCTCGTTAATTTCTGGGCTTCATGGTGTGATCCCTGCAAGGAGGAGGCCCCAGAGCTTAACGCCATGGCCACTAAGTATAAGGATGCTCTAGATATTTACGGTATTAATGTGAGTAGTCAGGACTATAAACCCAATGCAGAACGTTTCATCAAGAAATACGGTCTTGTGTTCCCGGTTATGTTTGATGTGAAAGATGAGGTGTACAGCAAATATAACGGAGCTGTATTTCCTACCAACGTGCTTATTGACAAGAATGGAGTGATCTCAGAGATCATTCTGGGCATTCTTAGTCCGGAAGAGCTGGAGAAAAAAATTATCAAGCTTACTGAATCATAAAGGATCTACACCTAAGAATTATAAAAGGCCCCCTTCACTACAGTTAAACTGTTGAAGGGGGTTCTTCGTCATATGGATGCTTATGAAAGGTATGAATTAATGATTTATCAGGCCTCTAGGTTCATTACTGCCAGACTTTTCATTTTCCATCGAGAGTTGATTCAGAAGTGCGTAACGCATACTATCAACAAGCGCTTCCCAGCTGGCTTCAATGACGTTACCGGAGACGCCAACCGTACTCCAAGTGTCTGTGAAGTTCTTAGATTCAATCAATACCCGTACCTTCGCTGCAGTCTGATCCTGTTCATCTATCACACGGACTTTATAGTCGGATAGATGCATATCTTTCAATTGCGGGAAGTAGGTCTGCAATGCTTTACGAAGGGCGTTATCGAGTGCGTTGACTGGACCATTACCCTCAGCAGCGGTATAGAGGTTCTCGTTGCCAACTTTCAGTTTCACGAAGGCTTCAGATACAACTGGATGCTCTGCGGTTTTTTCGACTAACATCTTGAAGGATTCAAAGGTAAAGGTTTCGTTCATCTCGCCAGTAGCTTCTCGAAGAAGTAGCTCCAGTGAGGCATCAGCACCTTCAAATTGATAACCTTGATGCTCCATCGTTTTAATCTTTTCGATCACCCGGCGAGCCTGCTCACTGCTAGGGTCCAAATTCAAACCCATATCCTGCGCCTTGGAGAGCACATTGCTCTGACCAGCCAGTTCAGAGACCAGCACACGTTGTTTATTCCCAACAAGCTCAGGAGCGATGTGCTCATAGGTCCGTGAATCACGCATGATAGCGGAGACGTGGATCCCACCTTTGTGTGCGAAAGCCGCATTTCCGACATAAGGTTGGTTTACCGGCAGATTAACATTGGCAACTTCACTAATATAACGTGCGGTGTTCGTAAGCTGCGGTAAAGAATCACCAGGAATACAGTGGTATCCCATTTTGAGCTGAAGGGTAGGAATGATGGAACATAGGTTGGCGTTGCCGCACCGTTCACCGTAACCATTGATGGTGCCTTGAACTTGCCGTGCTCCAGCACCGATGGCGCTAAGGGTATTAGCTACCGCCAGCTCACAGTCATTGTGAGTATGAATTCCGAGATTTGCTCCAGGGAGTTGCTGGTTCAGCGCGGTAACAATCTCATGAATTTCAAATGGTAACGTTCCACCGTTGGTATCGCACATTACAAGCCAATCTGCTCCAGCTTCCTGGGCTTTGGACAGAACGGCTGCTGCATATTCAGGATTGTTCTTGTATCCATCAAAGAAATGCTCGGCATCAAAAATCACTTCAAGGCCTTTGCGTTTCAAGTAGGATATGGAGTCGCCAATCATGGCGAGATTCTCCTCAAGTGTAGTCTGTAATGCAGTGTGTACATGAAAATCCCAAGATTTTCCGACGAGTGTAGCTGCAGGAACCCCTGCATCAATCATGCGTTTTAAATTGTCATCGTTTTCGGCCAAGGAATTCTTCCGCCGTGTGCTACCGAACGCTGTGATTTTGGCGTTCAGATGAAGCTCCTTGACTCTTTTGAAAAATTCAATGTCTTTATTGTTGCTTCCCGGGATGCCACCTTCAATATAGTGCACACCCAGATCATCTAGCTTCTTGGCAATCTTCAGCTTGTCGTCAGCCGACAGACTGATGCCTTCACCTTGGGTGCCGTCGCGTAATGTAGTATCGAAGATGGAGATGGACTTAGACATGAGTGTCCTCCTAAAAGTTTTGTAAGCTTCGTCTTCCGGATTCACTTCGTGCAAAACTCACATCGGAAGCATTGGCAAGGGAAATGAATTTATATATTATAGCATTTTTACGCGGGAATGTAACAAAGAACTTTACAGCCTCTTAAGTTGACCTAACCGCAGCGGAGAGGTATTCTAAATTGGACAATAGAGACCCTGAGGATAAGAAGGTAGATATTGTGCATAATGTTAATCAGTATTATCCAACGAGTGGCAGGGTCATCCTGCATGTGGATATGAATGCTTTTTATTGCTCGGTGCATGAGGCAGAGGATCCGGACCAATTCAGAGGTAAGGCTACTGCGGTTGCGGGTAGTGTGGAATTACGGAAAGGGATCATTGTTACTTGTTCGTATGTCGCCCGCAGATTGGGGATCTCGACGGGGATGCAGGTTCAGAAGGCGCTTCGTATTTGTCCATCGCTTATCGTTATTAAGCCGGACTTCCATTTATACCGCAAATATTCTAATGCGTTTATGCAGATTGCTTATAGCTATACACCATTATTGGAAGCAGTGTCGATAGATGAATGTTACTTAGATATAACCGGCTCTCGACAATTCGGTACGCCGATGGAAATTGCGGAAACCATTCAGCGCCGTATAATGGAGGAATTGGGCTTGCCATGCTCCATTGGTATTGCTCCAAATAAGCTGCTGGCGAAGATGGCCTCGGATTTAAAAAAGCCAAATGGCATATCAGTACTACGGTTGCGAGATGTACCTAAGATTTTATGGGACAAGCCATGTAATGAAATGTTCGGCATTGGCGGGAAAACAGCAGAAAAGCTTCGTAAACTGGGTATTTACAGTATTGGTCAGTTAGCAGCGGCAGATGAGAAAATGCTGGTTGAGAATTTTGGAGTTATGGGCTCATGGCTAAAGCGTGCAGGTAATGGCATCGATCATGGGATAGTAAATCCTGAGCGGGAGCAGAGTAAGTCGATCGGACACACTACTACACTGCCGCGGGATGTTATTGGCCTTGCTGAGGTACGCCCCATTTTGCTGAATCTAAGTGATCAGGTAGCGCGGCGCTTGCGAAAGCAAGGGCTTGTGGCTTCGGGTGTGCAGCTTACCATTCGGACGCCGGATATGAAGACAATTACTCGTTCGCGTCAGCTTGAGGCGCCCTCAGAGAGTGGAGAGGATATCTACAAGTCAGTCTGTGACCTGTATGTTCGACATTGGAATGGCGAGAAGCCCGTACGGCTGCTTGGTGTGACCTTGCAAGGATTGATTGCTAAAGAGGATTCTGCAATTCAGCTTGATTTGTTCGATTACGAACGGCAGCCTAAGAAAGAGTCACTGACTAAGGCCATGGATATGCTTCGCAATAAATTTGGCGAAAATGCGGTTTTGACTGCTGGGATGTTAAGTGATACTCATTCTGCAAGGCTCCGTAATCATAAGGAACGTGGTACCTCACTGCAAAAGGATAATCTGTTGTCTGTTGAGTCAGATAAAGATTGAAAAGACGTGTCGAAATTGATGCTATAGAATGCGTCAGAAATGCAAACGTATTGAAAATCAATTGAAATTGTATCCTTTTTATATTAATATGAGAAAAATAAGACGCTAGTTCAACAGCGCAGCATTGCTTAACGGGAGGCAGAGAAAAAATGGCTAAGTACACTTGGGTCGAAAAAGACACTTGTATCGCTTGTGGTGCATGTGGCGCAACGGCTCCTGATATTTTTGATTACGATGATGAAGGTTTGGCAGAAGTTATTTACGAAAATGACAAAAACTGCGGTGTGACAGCGATTCCGGACGATTTGTTTGATGATCTCCAAGATTCCTGTGATGGTTGCCCAACCGATTCCATTAAAATTGCGGACGAACCTTTTAACAAAGAAGGTTAATTACTCGATAAAGAGTAACGTGCGACACCACATAAAGACATCTTCTGCGAACATTTTGTTCAGCCAGGGATGTCTTTTTTGCTATGTCTGACCGATATTAATAAGGTAGGAATTATAAACTCTCGGAGGTTCCGATGAAGAACTCACAGCACCTCAAAGCATATGTACAGATGCACCCAGATAACAAAATGGCATGGTACTTGCTGGGGAAGGAATACTATAAGAATGGTCAACACGGAAAAGCTAATTATTGCTTCAATCAGGCTGGTGAAGTGTATGAGGCTTTCGAGCATAGCAAGGTACCTGCTGAAATGCTACGCGAATACGAAGATGGATTGCTGCAAGCGAGTCGCCAGCGTGAACGCGGCCAACAAAGATTGAGATACATATCACTGGCGCTAATGCTTCTTATACTGTTAATGGTACCTTCAGCAGTGGCTCCGGGTATTGGTGTTACAGGAGAGCAAGGAGAGCAAGAAGTCCTTCAAGACAAGACAGCTTCAGAAGTCAAAGATCCGCCAGATCAAAAAGACTCCGTCCAAGAGCCTGTTATTGAGGCGGAAAAAGTGATGTATACAGCGCAAGAGAATGCAGCTGCGGCTTCGCAAGGGAAGTTAATGGCGAAAATGCTAATGCGTAAAGAACCTTTTGAAGCAGCTGCGTTAGGGATGGGGCGAGAGGGAAAGTGGCTGTTCTGGAAAGAGAAGCTTCCGCTAAATTTCACGCTGCAAAAGAATGGAAAGGGACGGATGGTATACCAGTCTTACGATCCTAAGGCATGTGCATGTGAGCCGCCAGAGCAAGGGCAGCTCGCCAAGGATGCAGTAGAATGGCAGGGTGACCAAGAGGAGCTTGCCACACTCTGGAGTGCAATGCAGGCTTATCAAGAAGATAAAGGGATGCTTCCAGATACATTAGCGGATTTGACGGGATCATTTCCTGAGAACTGGATTGGTGGGACGACAACCGTCATGAAGCGGGAATTCAGCCCTCTTAAAGCGGTGGCTACGAACAAAATGGCACTGGGAACAGAAGACGCAGCGGAGCCTTCGAGCTCAACTCACGATGGTGTGAGAAGTATACCGACAGCATTAAGTGTGAGTGGAAGTGATGCGAGTGACGTTCCATTTTTTGATCAGCCGCTAAGAGTCATTGTGGATAAACAAAATCACAGATTGGCTGTAGTCAGCGGTTCTATTATTTTGCGGAATTATGCAGTAGGACTTGGCGGAGATAAGACACCGGAGGGCAATTTCATCATTACAGATAAAGTAGTCAATCCGAATGGCCGAGATGATGGGGATTTCGGCAGCAGAGGGCTTCAGCTTTCGGATAGTAATTATGCTATTCATGGCACGAATGAGCCTGATAGTGTTGGTAAGGATGAATCTCTTGGATGTATTCGAATGGGGCGAGAAGATGTAGAGGAGCTATTCGCGTTGATTCCTAAAGGTACAAAAGTATTGATTAGTAAAGGGGTTCTGCCTGAAAAGCAGCTTGTGCCGGTTAAACGCTTCAGCTCTACTGCTAAGCATGATCAGACCAACCCCCACAAAGTATACCACTGGCTGAATTAGTTTCCTGCAACGATAAACAGAACGATGATTAGAAGAATTAGTAAAGTTAAACTGACGCCGATCCACATTAGCGCTTTACGGTTAACTTCTTCTTTCTTTTGCTGCAAAGTTGGTGGTTTACGTTTAGTTGACATACTGGGCATACCTTCTTTCTCTCTTAATCGCTGATTACACCTATATTGTAATGCGTTTACAAGAAAATTACTATACTCTACGTTATGTACTCAACGTACTCGCACTGTAAAATACTTTTCTTTTGTTCAAGAAAAGGCTAAAATTAAGAAGAAACCTACAGAAACGGGTAGACACGTGGATTAGTGAAGTACCCCTTAAGGAGCGAGAACGGTGTTGTATCGTAATTTTGGTAAACCAATTTTCTTCAAGATTGATCCCGAGAAGGCTCACCATCTCGTTATAGGTGGATTGGATAAATCGTCATCAGTGCCCGGCGGAAGCGCGGCGCTACGTTTAATGTACGGAGTTCCTGAAACGGCGGATTTAGCGGTTGATTTGTTCGGCACGCATTTTCCGACGCCAGTTGGACTTGCTGCAGGCTTAGATAAAAATGCCGAAGCCGTAATCGGATTCTCATCGATCGGGTTCGGATTTATGGAAGTGGGCACGGTTACCCCTAAGGGTCAACCGGGTAATGATAGCCCACGTTTGTTCCGTCTTCCTTCGGATGAAGCGCTGATTAATCGAATGGGCTTCAATAATGAAGGGGCTGATGCTATGGCACAGCGTCTGAAGAAATTAAAGAATCGGAGAATTCCTATAGCAGTTAATATTGGCCGGAATAAGATAACTAGTAATGAAGCGGCTCATGAAGACTATCGTCAGTGCATCCGTACGCTTTATCCGTACGGTGATTTTTTTGTGGTCAATATCAGCTCGCCGAATACACCTGGTCTTCGCAATCTCCAGCATGGCAGTGAATTATCGTTCCTGCTGGCTCAAGTGAAGGAAGAAATGGAGATTCAGCGTAAAGCGACCGGGATTACCAAAAGCTTGTTGGTTAAGATAGCACCAGATGTAAGTGACGAAGAGCTGGAGTATATGGTTCAGACACTGACAGAAGCTGGTATGGATGGTATTATTGCTACGAATACTACATTGAACCGTGATGGACTTAGTCATGAAAAGGCTAATGAGACGGGGGGCTTAAGCGGCAAACCGCTGCGGGACCGCTCAACGGAGATCATTCGCAGTATTTATCGCCAGACGGAAGGGAAGATGCCGATCATAGGATCAGGCGGCATTTTCACCAGTCAGGATGCGTATGACAAGATAAGAGCAGGTGCAAGTCTGGTCGAAATTTATACAGCTCTGATCTACGAAGGACCGGAGGTTAACCGCAAATTGCATGCCGGATTACGGCAGCTCTTGCGGCGGGATGGATTCAGTCATATCTCTGAAGCAGTGGGCGCTGATCATCACTGAAGGAGACGAAAGGACAGGAGGACGAAGGCGATGGACGGCAGGGACTGGGGAACTTTTTTGCTTCCATATGAACAGACTGTGGAAGAATTGAAAGTTAAATTCAAAACAATGCGTTCGGAGTTGAAGAAAAGAGAGGAATACACGCCGATAGAATTCGTAACGGGGCGTGTAAAGCGGCTGTCAAGCATTCTGGAAAAGGCTAAACGGCTGAATGTGAAGATGGAAGATCTGGAGACGGGGATTGAGGACATTGCAGGAATTCGGATCATGTGCCAATTCGTGGAGGATATCCGCAGAGTGGCAGAATATATCCGGGCTCGTAAGGATCTTGAAGTACTCTATGAGAAGGATTACATCACTAATTATAAAGAGAGCGGCTACCGCAGCTTCCATATGATTATTAAATATCCTGTGCAAACAGCGCTTGGCCAGAAAATTGTGCTTGCGGAGATCCAAATTCGTACGCTAGCTATGAATTTCTGGGCTACCATAGAGCATTCCCTGAACTATAAATATCGGGAAAGTCTACCCGATGAAATGCGTGTTCGACTTAAGACGGCAGCTGAAGCAGCATCGATCCTCGACAGTGAAATGTCCAGTATTCGGGAAGAGATTCTGGAAGCACAGAAGACATTCGAGGAAAATTCGAATATGACCACACAGATTCTCAAGGCCATTCATCAATTGTATTTCTATCACTTGGTGAATGAGGCTATAGATACGCAGGCTCGCTTTAACGAAATATGGCAGGTTCAGGATATGGAAGCGATGAAGGAGCTTCTGGATCATGTGCGGGGACTTCTTTCCGCAGCTAAAAAGGATAGTTTGCCGGATGGCTTATAAACCATTGTACTTGGAATACCTAGTGTACTTTAATCGTGACAGGGATTATTTCGAATGTCACGAGGTGCTCGAAGAACTGTGGCTTGCCCAGGAACGAGATCCTTTGTACAAAGCACTTCTCCAAGTAGCAGTAGGGTTATACCATTTTCGCAATCAGAATGTGCGCGGTGCAGCTATTATGCTGAGTGGTGCTTCTGCCAAACTGGAAGAATATCCAGCAGCAACACTCGGCATTAATCTGGCGAAACTCGTGGATGAAGTGAAAGATTATGTTCGGCGCTTAGCGTCATATGATGAGCGGCCATTTTCTTATTACGATCTAACCATAGAGATTATTGATCCAAGTTTAGCGGACCAAGTGGAGACTGCAGCTGTAGCTATCACACCGAATAACCCTCAACGACGCGGTCCTCAGAGACCGACATCCTTTCATCGTAAGTAAAAGATCCTCTATATATGAGTATTGTATAAGGGACACCCGTAGGGGTGTTCCTTGAATCTTTAAAACACCTAAATTTTTGCAATACTATCAGGAGGACGGCATCATGGCGGCACAATTGCCCAGTTCTTTCAGCGAGCGTATGATGGACATGCTGGGAACAGATTATAATCAATTTGCGGAATCGTATAAGGAAACCCCTTACGGAGGCGTCCGTGTTAACACATTGAAAATTTCCGTGGAGAGTTTAAAAGCTCTTTCTACTTTAGGACTGGAACCCATTCCTTGGTGTCCAACTGGATTTTATACAGAGAATGGGGCTAGACCAGGTAAACATCCTCACTACCACGCAGGATTGTATTACATTCAAGAACCAAGTGCGATGGCACCTGTGGAATTGCTTAATGTTGAGCCAGGTGATCGTGTACTTGATTTATGTGCCGCCCCCGGGGGGAAATCTACACAGATTTCTGCCAAGCTGTTAGGTGAAGGATTGCTGTTTAGTAATGATCTTCATCCAGAACGGACTAAAGCTCTAGCCAAAAATCTGGAGCTGTATGGGGTTCGTAATGGTATTGTACTGAACGAAAGTCCAGATCATATTGCGGCTGCATTCCCACTTTTTTTTGACAAAATCTTGATTGATGCTCCCTGCTCTGGTGAAGGGATGTTCCGTAAAGATGAAGACATGGTGAAGCAGTGGGATTCGGGTACACCTGCTAAATATGCTGCAATGCAGAAGGATATTTTACGTTCAGCAGCAGCGGCACTGGCACCAGGAGGTAGACTTGTCTATTCGACCTGTACCTTTGCTACAGAAGAAAATGAGGAAATTATAGCGGAGTTTCTGTCTAATCACTCACAATTCTCAGTGGTAACGGTAGGAGGTACAGGCTCATTCGCTCCTGGCTTCGGAGAACTCTCAGGAACTGCAAGACTGTGGCCGCATAAGGTGAAGGGCGAAGGACATTTCATGGCTGTATTGCAACATGAGGGAATTAGGCTTTCCATGGAGGAACGTGATCATATAGAGGCTAAATTAAATGAATCTGCAAGAACTACTACTCCAAAAGGTGCAGCACACGTTAAATCATCCAATAAATCAGAAGGAAGACGGGGGAAAGAAGGGAAACCCTCTCACAAACCTACTGGTGGCGCTGACCGTGGTCGGCAAGTTTCAGGTGACGAGCAAGCTTTGGCTCTGTATGGGAATTTTGTACGAGATCAGCTTGGTTGGGAACCGCAAGGATATCCTGTTCTGTTCGGTGACCATCTGTACATTTCTCCGCTCCCAAAGGAAAGACTAAATGGATTAAAGACGATTCGTCCGGGATGGTATGTAGGACAAATCCGTAACGGAAGATTTATCCCGGGACATCCGATGGCTACAGCTTTGCATCCGGAAGACAGCTGCCGAAGTATCTCACTCTCCAGTACGAATCATGAAGCTATTTCCTATCTTAAAGGAGAGACGTTGTCGATTGCTCAAGAACGTCTCTCTATTAGAATAGGAAGTGTCCAAAAAGGATACGTTCTGGTCTGCATTGATGGCTACAGCGCAGGCTGGGGTAAGTGGCAGGATGGCATACTCAAGAACGAATATCCCGCTGGCTGGAGGTGGATGTAACAATGAGCCAATCAGGTAAGCCCGCCAAAAAACAACGATTAGATAAAGTGTTGTCCCACATTGGAGTGGGGTCACGTAGTGATATCCGTAAACAAGCCAAGCAAGGCTTAATTTCGGTGAACGGGACAGTGGTAAAAGATAGTGGGCTCCATGTAGATCCTTATGTCGATAAAATAGAGGTGGGGGGAGAGGTTGTTACCTACCGTGAATTCATATATCTTATGATGAACAAACCCCCAGGCGTCCTGTCAGCAACGGAAGACAAGCGGGATCGGACAGTCTTGGATCTTTTAAAGCATGAATATGCGCATTTTGAGCCGTTTCCTGTAGGAAGGCTAGATAAGGACACTGTGGGACTGCTGCTGATCACTAACGATGGGAAGATTGCGCATGAATTGCTGTCGCCACGTAAGCATGTCCCGAAAACGTACGAGGCAACCATCGAGGGCGATGTAGACGCGGATGATGTCGCGGCCTTTACAGCAGGGGTGGAGCTGGAAGATGGTTATGTTACTTTACCTGCACACTTAACCATTCTTGGTAGAGAGCGCGGCAGTAAAGTGATTTCTCATATTTCACTTATCATCACCGAGGGGAAATTTCATCAGGTGAAGCGTATGTTTCAGGCGGTTGGCAAAAAAGTCACTTTTCTGAAACGTGTATCTATGGGAGAATTGAAGCTGGATGAAAGTCTGCCGCTGGGAGCTTGTCGGGAGCTGACGTTAGAGGAACTGGCACTCTTAGGCGGAGAATCTGAAAGATAATATAGAAAAAACGATATATAAATTGAACTTGGAAACTTGGGATAAGGGAACGGAGTGACGGAGGGGAATTTTGGAACTGTAGGAGCGTTAGCGACCGCCTTTGTTTCCAGATTTCAACCGCTATTAAACGATACAAATCAAGAAATCTGGAAACAACAGCGGCTGGAAGTCCAAACATTCACCGTAGTTGCGACTGATACTTAACACAAAAATCCTCAAATTCAATATGTATAGAAAAAGAAAGACAAGGATGGTGGAGTATGAGATACAAATTGATTGCACTAGATGTGGACGGTACGCTATTAAATGATGATCACCACTTAAGCTCTGAGAATAAGGAAGCTATTGCTGAGGTTACACGTCTTGGCGGTCAAATCGTATTGTGTACGGGACGCAGTCCACAGAACTCAATTCCTTTCATGGAGGAAATGGGGCTGTCTGGTTACGTGCTTGGCCACAATGGAGCAGCGACGGTACGTGTGAAAGATCGAGAAGTATTACATCAATACGGTATGGATGCACGTGGTCTTGACCCTTATATTGAATACTGCCGTAAGCACAATATTCATTATGATGTGAATACTGCTTTTGATATGTATGTTGATAATGTAGAGAACCTGACTAAAGAAGCTAATTATATGTATGAGCACTTCCGTATTGTGCCAGCGACGCTACCAGCCTGGGAGGATTTTCGTGAACCAGTAGTTAAGTTTACTGTATTTACACAGCCAGAAATCCTTGACGAAGCTGAACGTGAATGGCGTACTTGGGCTCCTGAGTATAACATTTTGCGGAGTGGTGAATTTTTTGTTGATTTGATGCATCCTGAATCCTCTAAAGGCAACGCATTAAAAAATCTTGCTGTGAAGCTGGGAATTCCGCAGGAAGAAGTCCTCTCGATCGGTAATTATTTTAATGATATTTCTATGCTTACTTACGCGGGGATGGGCGTGGCGATGGATAATTCTCCTGTTGAGGTAAAAGCGGCAGCGAATGCTGTTACGGGTTCGAACAACGAGCATGGCGTGCGTAATGCGCTGGTTAAATATTGTTTGTCCTAATCTTTTTGACCCTGTAAAATAAGTTTAGATGCAAAGCATAAAGCAGACTGAAGTGCTGTTTTATGCTTTTTTTTATGCTGATATAAGGATACGAGTAAATCAGTAGGTGAACAGAAATGGAAGATAAGCCGTTTACAGGTAAATATGACCATGCTAAAATTAGCGAAGAGACAAACGTTCTTTATTCTAATTTAAAATAATTGAAAGTCCGCGTTAAAGGTAAAATCATCGAAAGATGATGACACAAAGCCATGGGTCTAAAACCTTTAAATAAAAGGAAATGATCGCCAGGCCGCCATAGGGATGTCTTAGAAATCATAAGGAATAGCTCTGAAGGACATGTAGTCTATTTCGAGCTATTTTTATTATTTAGACCTACGGTGTTACATTATCGCAAGGGGCCGAAAGGGGAAGTACATGAAGAGTTTTGTTAAAACAATAGGTACAGGTTTGGCAGTAGGTGCTTTATTGCTGTCCGGAACGATCGGATGGATGTCTAATCCTGAAGTCGTGTCTGCAGCTACCACAACAGCAGTAACCGCGGATCAAATGATTAGCAAAGTAACGGCAGCCTCAAAAGCACTAAAGAATTTTCACTTAGATGTGACCAAAAAACAGGATATTCAGAGCGGTGGGGTGCGTATCAGTAACACTAACACACTGAAGCTGGATATTAACCGACTGCCGAATTTTGCCGCAGCAGGCACCGTCGATAGCAGTCTTTTAGAAACATCTTACAGTCTGTATGCCAATGACAAGGAGTTTTATTATCTTGTAGACGGAAGTGAACTGATCGATGAATCTGAAGATGAAAGTTACGACGATGACGGGGAGCCAATCGATCCTGATGCACAGTATTGGATTGGACTGGAGAAGATGGAGTGGGATTCTTTTTACTCCAAAGGTCAATACGATCCTGTTTCCATGCTTGATTCGGTTAAAAGTTATAAAAAATCTATGAAAGTCAGCACTGCTGGCGCACAAACGGTCCTACAGTTCACGGTAACCGATCCGACAGCAGCTAAGGGAATAATCGCACTTTATGACCAGGAGAACCTCTGGGATGGTGAGATAGTTCAACCCAAAAGCGTAACGTGGAAATTATTCGTCAATACTAAGACCTGGCAGACGGAAAAGCTAACAGTCGATTTGAGTTATGTGCTGATAAGTGACGGAGAAAAAGATACATACAACACGAAAATCGAAGCTAAATATTCCAAGAATAACAAAGGTACAGCTATTGTAAAACCGGCTGAATTACAATAATAAGGGCAATTTCATCTCGAACAAAAAGCGCTGTTCAATAGAACGGCGCTTTTTGCTGTATTCTTTATTTTAGTAACGATTCTATTCTCTTTTTAAGATTGTCGTTGTATGTTCCAACATTCGATTCATAAGATTTCGCTGCTCTGTTCTAATGCCGGTGTCGCTTGCCTTAAACCTGCTGTGTAGGAGAGGATGCCGATCGTAATTCCTTTGACATTTTTAATCAGAGATTTCCTGGATTCTTCTAATGAACTGGATGTTCCGGTATGATCGAGTCCATTACGGTCCAGAATTCGCAACGTCCGGATTCAGAGCTGGGGCACCATAATCCATGCAGTGATTGTTGGCCGTTACTAATACGTCGAATTCAGCTCCCTTAAGTGCCGAGGCTAGTTCGTCTGGACACTTGAATAGCGGACCGCCTGATCGTCGGCTTTTCCGGGATCGGGGCCATTTCCAGCAAAGGTGGTTTCGAGATTGCCAATCGTCAAATTAGCCTAAAATTGGAGCCAAGAGACATCCGGAACATAAAACTTTTTTATTTAAAATGTGACCCAACGCATAATCACTTTATTTAGATCGTCTAAATTAAAGATATTCATTTTTTTTAAACTTTCATAATTTGATTCAAATCCTCTTTTTTGTTTGGCAGCCATAATAAAATATGGTTGTTGATAAACATTATCAATCAAACATTGGAGGTTATAGAGATGAGTACACAATTCAAAAAAATCGCCGAGGATATTTACTGGATAGGCAAAATTGATAACCGTCACGTTCCTTTTCATCGCCTGATTCTAGAAAAAGGAACTACTTATAATTCCTATTTATTAAAAACAGGCAAGCCGACTGTCATTGATACCGTAGATATGGAATTTGGACGTGAATATGCCGAGTGCCTGGGTGAAATGATTGATCTTCTAGATATCCATTACATTGTAATTAACCATACAGAGCCTGATCACTCTGGTGGACTGGCGGCTCTGGCTGCTAAGGCAGCAAATGCCACGATCGTATGCACCGAAATTGCTGTACCGGAATTGCAGGAAATGTACAAGCTTCATAGCCGGAACTTCCTGGTGGTTAAAGATGGAGACAAGTTGGATATTGGAGGAAAAACGCTGCTGTTTAAAGAAACACCATATCTTCATACCGCTGAAACGATGATTACCTATTGTATCGAAGAGCAAATCTTATTTCCTTGTGATATTTTTAGCACGCATGTTGCGGTAGAGAATCTATTCAGCGATGAAGCCGGGTTTGATATTACGGAAGATTTCCAAGGCTATTACGCAGCTATTATTCATCCTCATAGAAGATATGTAAGAACACTGTTAGAGGCTGTTAAGGATCTTGAGATCCGGATGATCGCTCCTTCTCATGGGTTTGTGATCAGGGAGGACATACGTAAGTATATCGATATGTACGCCACGTTAAGCCGCGAAACGACGCAAGGAAAAAAAGCAACCATCGTATATACCACCATCAAAAACAGTACCAAGAAGATGGCCAAAATTATACAAGATTGCTTGCAGGAAAATAATATTGAGACAGAGGTCTGGGATGCAGATAAAAGCAGTGCCACCGATATTCTGAACAGCATAACGTCAGCAGACGCTGTCTTTATCGGCAGCTCGACTAAATACGCAGATATGATCGGGAACCTGGAGAACATTCTGAAAGAATTGCACCATATGAACCTGGAAGGCAAGCTTGCTGCCGCCTTTGGCTCCTACGGTTGGAGTGGTGAAGCCATTGAAGTCATTCAGGATTATCTGAACGGAACAAACATGACGGTGCAAAGCACTTCTGAGGTTATTAAATCCACGGGGATGACACATGTAGAGTTCCCTGTACGAATCAGGTTTTCTCCAAAAGAGCCTGAGAAAGTTCAAAAAATTAAAAATGCGGCTGAATTTGTATCGGATTTGCTGCTGAGTTCATTTTAGGGAGGAGGAACTTAGGATGACCAAACATTACGTTATTGTTGGCGGCGGAGTAGCAGCCGTCCATGCCGCCAAAGCCATCCGTGATCAAGACGCAGAATCGGAAATTACGATACTGGGAGAGGAAAACCAACTCCCTTACAACCGGATTAAACTGACCAAGGGGCTGTTTACCGACCTGCACAGTGAGAAGGTATTAATCAAGAAGGAAAAATGGTACCGTGATAACCGTATATCCGTAAAAACCTCGACCCGAGTCTGTTCTATCCACTTGGACCGGCAAATGGTGGTGACAGAAGAAGGGCAGCGTGTATCTTATCATAAGCTCCTATTGTGCATGGGAGCGAAGAATCGTGCGCTCTCCCTCGAGGGCGCCGGATTGAACAATGTGCATACCCTCCGGGATATGAACGACGCGGATCGATTGAAAGATAACCTGCAGGCTGGCAGTAATGTAGCTGTAATCGGTGGGGGAGTGCAGGGAATCGAAACCGCTTGGGCGCTGTATGAAGCTGGATATCAGGTGACAGTGATCGAAGCTTCTCACCGGCTGATGGGCAGACAGCTTGATGAGAAATCCTCACAGCTACTTAAAGATCGCCTTGAACAAGCAGGGGTGAAGGTTATTCTTCAAGCAGGTGTGGCGTCTATTACAGGAACAGAGTTTGTTACCGGAATAACGTTAGACGACCAATCTCATTTTTCTTGTGAACATGTAGTCTACTCCATTGGTATTGTACCGAAGACGGAATTGTTAAGTGGCTCGAATATACAAGTCCGGCAGGGCATTATCGTAAATGAGTATATGCAAACAAATGATCTGCATGTGTATGCAGCCGGAGATGTTGCTGAAATTAGCGGGCATGTGGAAGGATTGTGGGGCGGAGCGATGGAGCAGGGCCGGATTGCCGGCAGTAATATGGTTGCCAATCTGACTGCGTATCGTAGAACTGTTCCAGTTACCTTATTTAACGCTTTTGGAGTCTCTTTATTTTCGATAGGCGACGTTGATGAGCGGTATTGCGATACGGTGGTGAGTGGAGAAGAAAATGGGGCGTATACGCGTATCTTTGTGAAAGATAACACAATGATCGGTGCGATATCCTGGCAAGGTGCAGCTGCTTCTCTGGTATACAAAACCGCTGTGGAGCAAGGCATCCTCCTTACGGGGATTGATGTTATCGGGAGTAGCCTCGTGGAAATAATGTCTGAATTACAAACCAGATTGAACTAAACTACTAAATTATTTTTAGGAGATGAGAAAGATGAAAAAATACATTTGTCTACCCTGTGGTTATATCTATGATCCGGCAGTAGGCGACCCCGATGAGGATGTTGTTGCAGGCACTGCATTTGAAGACTTGCCTGAAGATTGGGTTTGTCCGGTATGTGGTGAAGATACAAGCCATTTTGCGCCGGTTGAAGAGAAAAAAACTTCTGCATCCTAAAGGGAAGTAAGGTTTATACAAAAAATGAACAACAGGGGGACAGTTATGAAGGAGTATTCTTGCCAATACGCTGCTGAACCTTGTACCCGCAAGGTACCTATTTTTGCTGCGTTAAGCGATGACGATCTCTCCCGGATCAGCGCCATGATCAAGCATCGTAAGTTCACCAAAGGTCAACCGTTAATTCTGGAAGGGGCGCCATCGGATACGCTGTACATTATTCAGCGAGGCCATGTTAAATTATCCAAAACAACTCCCGAGGGCAAAGAACAAATTTTGCACATCTTGACGAACGGGGATTTTTTCGGGGAACTGAGCATTTTTAACAGCGATGAGCTGAGCAACTTCAGTGCTTATGCTCTAAAAGATACTAACATTTGCATGCTGACTCGAACGGATATGGAGCAGCTGATGACGGAAAATCCGGATATTTCACTCCGACTGCTGAGGAGTGTGACCAAAAGATTAGCCCATACAGAAAATTTGGCGCAGAGCTTGGCGACCAAAGATCCAGAAATACGAATTGCTTATATGATCATGGAACTCGGTGACAAATATGGTAAGCAACGTGGTGCTCATATTCATATAGACCTTCCGTTGTCTCGTGAAGAACTGGCCAGTTATGTTGGGGTCACCCGCGAAACCATCAGCAGAAAATTCTCAAGGTTTGAAGATTCAGGCCTTATTGAACTAATTGGAAACAAGCAAATGCTCATTATAGATCCAGCGGGTTTGGAAAGTTATATGGGGTATTAAAATAGTAATTATAAATCTAAAATGATAAAGCGGCATTTCTACCATAGATTACGGTAGAGATGTCGCTTTTTTTCAGGGGCTCGCTTGAATTGCAGCTCGATTATTACTGAATATACCCTAAAGAAAACACAAGCTTACTCATAGAAAATCCATATTGCAAGCGCTTTATTGCAGGTAGAATGAGGTTAGATTCAATCACTATTCGAGGAAATGGAGGAAAGCGGATGCCACATATTGAGATTAGGATGTACGAAGGCCGAACGAGTGAGCAGAAGGAGGAGATCGTTACTGTATTCACACGGGAGTTATCCCGAATTATTGAACGGGAGGAACGGTTTATTACCGTCGAATTTCAAGAAATTCCATTAGATGAGAATGCTCCAGCGAACCTGCTGAAAAAAGGACCTATAGGAAACGGTTATGAAGGCTAAGTTAACCGGGATTGACCTTATTAACTACAAAGCCGACACGAAAAGGTCCTTGTTTTTAAACATGTGGAAATTCAGAGCACTCTATGTGATCGCGATTCCCGGGATCTTGTATTTTATCATTTTCAAGTACTTGCCGTTGGCCGGTTCAGTGATTGCGTTTCAGAACTACAACATTTTTAAAGGCTTTACAGGCAGTGAATGGGTAGGGCTTGAGCACTTTAGGACGATGTTTCAATACCAGGATTTCGGAAGAATCTTAAGCAATACGATTCTGCTAGGCTTGTATGATCTCATATTTGCCTTCCCGGCTCCAATATTGCTTGCGCTTCTGCTGAATGAAATTCGTCTTGTGTTTTACAAACGGTTTTTGCAAACGGTGGTTTATATGCCCCATTTCCTATCCTGGGTAATTGTGAGCGGTATCGCCTTGGGTATCCTCTCCCCAGGAACAGGGATTGTGAATCAGGTTTTACAAGCCTTCGGCTTTGAACCGATTTATTTTCTTGGTGAAAATTCATATATTCGCACGATTTTGATCAGTTCCGGCATTTGGAGGGATTCCGGGTACGGTACGATCATTTATCTGGCCGCGTTGGCAGGAATAAATCCAGATCTGTATGAGGCTGCTGAAGTGGACGGAGCCGGGCGCTGGAAACAAACCTTAGCCATTACACTTCCGTCACTGATACCGACGATTATGATTTTGTTCCTTCTCCATATCGGGAGATTTCTTGATCTTGGCTTCGAGCGGGTATGGGTATTCCTGAACGCGCTTAATACCGGGAACGGGGAGATTCTGGACACTTATATCTATAAGGCGGGGCTGCTGTCTCAGCAATACAGTTATACAACGGCAGTGGGGCTATTCAAGTCGGTAGTTGGACTCATTCTGGTGCTCATCGGCAACATTTTGAGCAAAAAAACAACCGGTGAATCGCTGTATTAATCGCTCTTTATGGAGGTAGGGATGATGAGAGTACGCTATACTCGCGGCCAGAATCTATTTAATATGTTCAATCTATTGTTTCTAACTGCTCTCGCTTTGGCTATGTTTCTGCCGTTTCTGAATGTGATTGCCCAGTCCTTTAGCAGCTCTGAAGCAATTATTAATGGCAGGGTAGGCTTGCTGCCAAAGGACTTTACGGCGATCAATTATCAGTATGTTTTCAGCGATCATTCCATTTGGCGGGCGTTCGGTGTCTCCGTCTATATTACGGTACTGGGCACCGCCATCAATCTGATTGCGACAGCGTCTCTCGCTTATCCGGTGTCACGGCCGGAATTCGTAGGACGCAAATATATTGTCATGATGGTATTGTTCACTATGGTATTCAGCGCCCCCCTTATTCCAAACTTTATCCTGATCAAAAATTTGGGTCTTATGAACTCTCTTTGGGCACTTATGATTCCGGGCGCCATCAGTGCTTTTAACTTTTTCGTGATGAGAAGTTTCTTCATGCAGCTACCTCAGGAGCTGATAGATTCCTCCAGAATCGATGGGTGTGGTGAGCTGCGGATCATTGTCAATATGGTACTACCATTATCAAAACCGGTAATGGCCTCATTGGGGATTTTCTACGCCGTCGGGCACTGGAATACGTACATGAGTGCTCTGTATTATATCAACAAGCCGTCTTTATGGCCTCTGCAGGTGATGTTGAAGAAGCTCTTCGAGACGGACGATATCAGCATTGATCCGGCTTCCTCAGTTTATAGTTCTTTGGCCCACACCTCACCTGAGGGCATTAAAATGGCTGTTATCATTGTCGCTACTATTCCGATTATCATGATTTATCCGTTTCTTCAACGCCATTTCGTTAAAGGAATGATGGTCGGATCCGTCAAATCCTGATCTAATATAGTGTGGTAGAATAGGAACGCGTTAAGCGAGACGAATCGGAAGGTGGTATCCATGGATGAGATGTGTATTAATCGTAGACGACGAGCCCATGATTCGAAAGGGACTGTCTATCATGATCCAGCAATGCAGCGAGCATCCGTATAATATCAAACTGGCTCAGAATGGCGAAGAGGCAATTCAGCTCATTATGGAGGAACAGCCGGATTTTCTTTTTACAGATATCCGTATGCCCAAAGTAAACGGACTGGAGTTATGCCGGCGGTTATCGGAGATGGAGACGGATATTCAAACCGTTGTTATCACAGGTTACGGTGATTTTGAATACGCCCGCCAATGCGTGTCCTATGGAGTGAAAGAATATCTCCTGAAGCCCGTGAGCAAAGTGAACCTTCAAAATGTGATCGCCAAACTGGAAGCGTATAGAAAGAAGCTGGAGAGTTTTGTTTCTGTCGCTAAGCTTGATGAATGGGTCATGCGTATGGATGATGCCATCTGGACCTTGGATAAAGAGAGGTTGTACCTTGTACTACAGGAATGGGAAACTGACTTCCTCCAGCGCAAGATGAGCCGAAGTCAGCAAAAAGAGCTTCTGGAAGAGGGCTACGCCTTGCTCGTGAAGAAGCTCCTTGTCAATTCGGTCATACCCGGGAAAAGCGTGTTAGACTTGTCCGCAGCAGCTGGACCTGAACAGTTATTCCACTGCTTCGCAGAAGCGTCAGCAACTATATTGGAAGAGCTCCGTAGAAAGCGCAAGGGCAAAGCGAAGGACCCGATAGAGGAAGCTAAAGCATTCATCGAAAAGCATCTCGCCCAGGAAGTATCGCTGGAGGAGGTGGCGGAAGTGCTTGGTCTAAATGCCTCTTACTTCAGCCAGATGTTTAAACACTCGACGGGAGAGACCTTTGTACATTACCGCATCAAACGTAGGATGGAGAAGGCCAAAAGGCTGCTTGCCGATGCAAGCTTTCGGATAACCGATATTTCCTATGAGGTCGGGTATGCAGATCATCCCCATTTTACGAAGACATTTAAGAAGTTTACCGGGCTGGCTCCTTCTGAGTATCGCAACCAGCTGGGGATAGATTGATGAGAAAAAGTCTGTCGAACAAGTTGTTTGCCTCCTTTTTGACCGTCATTCTTCTTTCCTTGTCCATGGTTGGATTTATCTCCTATTTTCAGGCTTCGGCTGAGCTGGATAAATCTTCAGAGAAGTCCATTGCCCAAGTCATCCGAAGCGCGTCCTATCAAACGGATTTGTATTTGCAAAATTATGAAAAGGCTAGCGACTCCATCCTGTCCTACAATCAAGTCAAAGAATTCCTGGATATGGACCCGGAGAATAGCTTCTCCTACTATCAATATACGAATGACATACAGAAGTATTTGTTTCGATCTTTGTTTATTCTGTATCCCCAGATTAATCTGATATACGTTATCGGTGAACACGGCAAGGCCATTAGCGATGATAACTCAAATCAAGCGCATAGCCTGAAGTTTCATCCGCAGGAACGCTACCGCTTCTTAAGCGAACATACGCCGGAGAGCGGCCGCATCACCATTCTCAACACGAATGTGATGAATGAAGGGGATAAGAACATTATTACGATGGTCCGCCGGATCAGAGGAGTCGCTTCCTATCGCCCGAAGGGTATAGTAGCCATTGAATTTAAGGCAGAGGATCTGGCCCGCATATGGGAGCCTCTTGATCTGGGACAGGGCGGGTCCTATTTTATCATGGACGAATTCGGCAAGCTCCTATATCGGGCAGAAGGAAATAAGAACTATCCTGAGTTATCTGCTGAGCAAATTCAGAACGTATTTCAACACCCAAATGATTCTGTCGTGGAAAAGGTAGACGGGAAAGAGTATTTGTTCGTGTCGAGAAAATCCGATTATTCCAATTGGCAGCTTGTAGTATCCATACCGATTGGCGAGCTGCGCAAGCCTATTTCTACCATTCGTACGACCACACTGGTGGTGGGAGCTCTTACGCTTGTTGGCACACTATTGCTTGCCATCTGGTTCGGACGATCCATCACGAAGCCGATCCTGATTCTTAAGGAAGGGATGAGGGAGGCGGAAAAAGGCAAGTGGCGTAGGCTTGAGATGAACGGCCGTCAGGATGAGCTGGGGGGATTGATGCGTAGCTACAATCTCATGGTGACCCGGTTGTCTGAAATGATTGAGCGGGTATACGAAGCGGAGCTTACCACCCAGAAGGAGGCTCTAGAGCGTCATCAGGCTGAATTCCAAGCACTCCAGCTACAGATTAATCCACACTATTTATATAACACTTTAGAGACTATTAAATGCTACGCGGTCGTTCAGGATTCGGATGAAATTACAGAAATAGTGGAAGCTATGGCATTTATGCTGCGCTACTCTATCCAAACCAACCTTGAGGAGATCAGGATTGCCAATGAGCTTAATCATGTACTGAGCTATATGACGATTCTCAAACACCGGATCGGCAGGGAGTTCGAAATCGACGTTGTGATTCCACCGACGCTGCTACTGGCTAAGATGGTCAGGCTGACACTTCAGCCCTTGATCGAAAATATTTTTCAGCATGCGTTTCCTGAGGGAATTGAAGACAGGCATTATATTCGAATTGACGCCAGAATTGAGGGAGATCGGTTTCTAGTTTTCGTAGAGGATAACGGAGCAGGGATGTCCCATGAACGGCTTATTAAACTTCGTGAGAAGCTGAATCTGAATCAGCTGGCGGATACGGAAGGAGACTCCCTCTATCATACCGGTGGGATCGGGCTCATGAATGTGCATCGGAGAATTCAAATGGTGTTCGGTGAACAATACGGATTAAGCGTCGAAAGCGTGGAGAATGAAGGTACTCGGTTGATCTTATCCATGCCTGCGGAGTGAGAAAATAGATGTGTTCAGACAAGACTATTACTAGGAGGAAATTAGCAATGAAAATTGACTTAACGGGTAAAATTGCGCTTGTTACAGGATCCAATGCAGGGATCGGCCGGCAAATCTTGCAGACCTTGGCTGCTTCCGGCGCCAAAGTGGCTGTAAACTATTTGCTTGGTTCTGCGGAGGAGACGGTCGACGCAATCCGTCAGGCCGGAGGAGAAGCTTATGCTTTTCAGGCAGACGCAACAAGTCCTGCCGAATTGGACAATATGGTGAAGGAGATAGAGGAGCATTTTGGCGGAACCATCGATATCCTCGTCAACAATGCGGGTGGTATGATCAATCGGGTCCCCAATACTGAAATGAACGAAGAACATTACAGTAAGGTAATGGACGTCAATTTTAAATCATGCGTGTTTGCCTGCAAAGCTGTAGCAGCGGGAATGATTGCCAAAAAAAGCGGAAAAATCATCAATGTATCTTCCCTCGCGGCTCATGACGGCGGCGGACCGGGGGCTTCCATTTATGCAGCAGGTAAAGCTGCAGTATGGTCTTATACCAAGGGACTTGCCAAAGAGCTGAGTCCTCACGGAATTAATGTAAACGCTATCTCTCCCGGATTTATCGGTCAGACCGCTTTCCATGCTACCTTTACTGCAGATGCGGCAAGACAGGCAACGATTGCAAAGATTCCACTGGGCCGGGAAGGTGCTCCACAGGATGTGGGCAATGTGGCACTCTTCCTCGCTTCAGAGCTGTCGGATTATCTGACAGGCGAAATTATTGAAATTAACGGAGGCTTGTTCATGCGATGATGAACCTTAAGGAGAAAGCGGATACTTTTTCCTGGGTTGGTCTTGAGGTGGAGAAATTGAAAATGGAGCTGGATCCCTTCCGGAGAGAAGAGATTCTGCTCCCGACAGAACCGGGCGGTTGGTGGCACCAATATGTATGTCCCCAGCATCATACTGAGCTAATCTTCGATGCTATGGAGCAAGGCGCGGTTGTCTTTTCTTGCCCGAAGGGCTGCAAGCTGGAAGGTGAACCCTACCGGGGAGCATGGCTGGTATACCGGCATCAGGCGATGGCGCGATACGCCTTGCAAGCTGCCGCGGTATTCGCCGCAGACGGAGAAGAATTCTATAGCAGTATAGCCCAGAAGATTCTTGTCGGTTATGCAGAGCAGTTCCCCTTGTATCCGGTTCATCCCGATGCCCAGCCATGGATGCTTAGTGGCCGTGCTTTTCATCAGGCGCTGACGGAGGCTATCTGGTCCACCACGCTTATTCGGGCCTATCTGCTTCTTGTGGACCATGGAGTAACGTTCACTGAGGAAGAAGAGTTGAATTTGCAAGCATTCTTCACGATGCTGGAGGAGAGTATGGAGCAATACCGCCACATTCTCATTTACGAGAAGAAGAATGCAGAGAACAATTACACTGCATGGCTAAACGCCAGCCTGGCATGCGTATATGCTGCCAAAGGCACCAGAGAAAAGCTTGCTTCTTTGCTGGAGGGAGAAGGCGGATTCTATCAACATCTATCCATTGGCGTTAAGTCAGATGGTTTTGAATTTGAGGGCAGCACATACTACCATATTTTTGTATTGCGGGCTTATCTCATAGCAGCCGAGATGGCTGGGCGCTTCGGAGTTGATCTCTATGAGGCCAAAGGTGATCAAGGACAATCCATCCGTGGCATGTTTCAGTTGCTGGTAGAGCTTAGCGGCGATAACGGGGAGCTTCCAGCCGTGCATGATGGTCCTTATGCACGCGTTCCTTTCGCCCGAGAAACTGTTGAAGTATTTGAAATAGGTGATGCGGTGTACAAAGATCCGAGTCTCCAGCCAATATTGGCGAATGCTTATAGGTATCTATATGGGCAGGGATTACGGACTGGTCTGGAGGCGGTACTGTATGGAGTAGGTGAGAGTAAGGACCTTCAATCCAGTTATAGGGTGAGGGACTCTGTCCTACTGCCGGATTCTGGATTCGCCATGCTCCGCCACCCGGACAATCCACTTTCCGTTCTGGCAGATTTCGGAGAGCATGGCGGATCACATGGACATTTTGACAAGCTTCATATCACGATTATGCACCGATGGGGGGAGGTTACTCCCGAGCTGGGTATGGTTCCTTACGGATCTGTTTTACGCAAGGAATGGTATTCCGAAACCGCTAGCCATAACACAGTCACCATCGGAGCTCGCTCCCAAGCCCCACATACCGGAAGCTGCAGGCAATTCCGCCAGGAAGGCAACGCTACGTACTTATGGATTCGCTCGGACGGCGCCTATGAAGGAGCTGTTTTAGACCGGCATCTTGTATTGGCCGATGGTTGGCTGCTGGATTGGTTTCATGTTGAGCAGGTAACGGAGCGGGATGAGGAAGTAGACTTATGGTTTCATCCGACGGGACATTTGGTGTTACCATTCGACCCTCACCGTGTCCAGACGGACTCTCCGACAGTCCTCGGACTGGAAGCGGGTTATGACTCAGTAGAAGTACTGTCCGTAATGAAAAATGAGACGGATTGTACATTAAATACGGATTGGAATATCCGTTATGATGGAGTGAGCACCGGCCGGGAATATGAAGTATCCACAAGTACTCTACTGGCGCCCGGCTCTATTATGCATGAAATCCGCACACCGGGTATTGCCGAAGACCCGAGTCGATTGCTACGAGGCATCATGCTTCGGCACATTGGACCGTCGGCTGATTTTATTACGGTTTATCGGGATGGTCACGAACCTGCTGTACTGAAGCTTGTGAGTCAAGCGGGCGAACTGCCCCGAATCCAAATAGCAACAACTGGGCAACGAATTGACTATTGCCTTGACCCTAAAGCGGGACTGATTCAGGAAGAGTCCCGGAATACGGAGGAGTAGAGATGTTAGAACCTTTATTTCAACCTACCAGTGGCGTACTTGACCTGTCATATGGACCAGATGAACATACAGATGTTGGAGAGAATCCTCCGCGGTTTACTTGGATGCCTGCTTGCCTGGAAGAGAGTATGTATGAATTGCAGATCTCCTCAAACACAGAATTTGAACCTGAAGGCACCTTGACCTACAGTCGAATTCCCTATAATTTGTTTACCCCGGATAAGCCGTTGTCGCCCGGCTCGTATTATTGGCGATACAATCTTATCGGGGAGAATGATATCCGTTCCGAGTGGAGTAAAGTAAGAGCTTTTGTGGTGGAGGATGACTTGCCGCTGACTCCACTGCCTTCCCGAACAGAACGATATTCAGCTGCTTCCGCCAACCATCCGCGGCTTTGGCTTCAAGCGGAGCATCTTCCGTCTTACCGAGAAGTTGTCCGTCAAGACCCAATTTCAACTGGCTGGGATGACTTCCTGAAGCATTCCGTTCTACCCTGGACAGAGCGCGATCTTATTCCCGAACCTGCACCGTATCCAGATAATAAGCGTGTCGCCAAACTATGGCGGCAGATGTATATGGACTGCCAGGAAGTTTTCTATGCTGTCCGGCATCTTGCTATAGCTGGAGTTGTGTTGGAAGACGAGTCGCTTATCGCCAAAGCTAAAGAGTGGCTGCTTCATGCTGCAAGCTGGAACACGGATGGTACCACCAGCCGGGATTACAATGATGAATGCTCCTTTCGCATAGCCGGAGCGTTGGCATGGGGCTATGATTGGCTTCACAGCTCTCTGACGGAAGAAGAACGCCTTAAGGTAAGGCAAGCGCTACTGCGAAGAACCGGGCAGATCGCCTTCCACGTCATCGAACGTTCCCGAATCCATCAAGTTCCTTATGACAGCCATGCTATCCGCTCTTTATCCTCTGTGCTCGTTCCCTGTTGTATTTCCATGTTAGGCGAGGAGGAGAAAGCGCAGGAATGGCTTGATTATACACTGGAGTATTTCTCCGCCATGTATACCCCATGGGGTGGCAAAGATGGCGGGTGGGCGGAAGGTCCGATGTATTGGACCACTCAGATGGCGTTCGTTACGGAGGCGCTCAATTTAATTCGCAAATACATGGCAATCAATTTCTATGACCGTCCTTTCTTTCGCAAAACCGGTGACTTTCCGCTCTATTGCTTCAGTCCGGATACCGTGAGAGCCAGCTTCGGCGATCAATCGTCACTGGGAGATCCGGTCAATCTCAAGACGGGCTTCAATATCCGCCAATTTGCCGGTTTAACCGGAAATGGGCAGTACCAGTGGTATTTTGAGCAAACTAAGGAACTGAACCCTGACACCCAGATGATCTTCTATAACTACGGCTGGTGGGATTTCCGGTTCGATGAGATAGTTTATCGCACGGATTATCCGCAGATTTCTTCAGAGCCACCGGTGGCTGCAGAACCTCTGAAGTGGTTTCAGGATGTGGGATGGGTCGCCATGCATCATCGGATGGAGGATCCGCAGGAACATATCATGCTGTTGGCCAAGAGTAGCCGTTACGGCTCCGTGAGCCATAGCCATGGGGATCAAAACGCTTTCCTGCTGCATGCCTTCGGCGAGCCTTTAGCTATTGAAAGCGGCCAATACGTTGCATTCAACAGTACGATGCATATGCAGTGGCGCAGACAGACCCGCTCCAAGAACGTAATTCTTATTGACGGCCAAGGCCAATATGCTGGCACGGACAAGTCGAAGAACATGGCAGCCTACGGCAAGGTGTTAAGGGCGTACAGTAAGCCTGGGATCAGCTACACGCAAATGGATGCAACTGAAGCTTACCGCGAGAATGTACCCTATATCAAGCGTTATATGAGAGAAATATATTTATTTGATAGCGCTTACTTTGTTATCACAGATAGTGTCGATCTGGATCGTCCGGGAAAATTGGATTGGTTGTTTCATACGCTTTATCCCATGAAGTTGAAGGATCAATCCTTTAAAGTAAATGGAAAAAAAGCTCAAATGGCGGGTAGATTTGTCTACAGTTCCTCGGGGGAAATGACTCTTAGCCAAAACAATCAATTTACTGATGTAGATCCCAAGGAATGGGAAGGGCTGCCCGAGCATTGGCATTTGACTGCATCTACTCAAGAGGCTATAAGTCATCGGATCGTGACTCTTCTGATTCCACAAAAATCAGGAAGCCGGGATTACGTATCGTATTTTATGGACGATCAAGACCATGGGGTTCATGTCTATTTTACGAATCAGGGGATTACCCACCGGGTTGAGATTCCAAAAGCTTATTAGTCTTAAAATATCTTCATTTTATGTATGACACCCCATTGTACAAGGAGAGGGTTATATTATGAAAAAATGGATGGGTATCTGTTTGGCTATCGTAATGGGTGCTACCGTAGTTGCAGGCTGCTCAAACAAGGACAAAGAAGAGCCTGCCGGAGGCGCGTCAAATACGCCGCAGAAAACTGAATTCTCGATCTCGATGCGGACGCTGGCTTTTAACTATGTGGAGAAATCACCCGACTTGAATAAGGACAAATGGGTGAAAAAGCTGGAGGAGATGACAAACACAGACTTGGATATTGTGTTGGTTCCTCATAAAGAGTTCGAGCAGAAAATGGTGCAGATGTTCGCCACTAATGATATTCCAGATGTCGTTCAAGGCTCGGGCGGCGTAAACGGCAAGGAAATGGCTGGTTCCGTTGAAGCTGGTGTGTTCATGCCCTTGGATGATCTGCTGCAGCAAAACGGCCAGAACCTTTTGAAAGTAATCCCGAAGGAAGCTTGGGAGAACGTCACCTATCAAGGGAAAATCTACGCAATACCGGAGTTTCTGTCCAATCCCTCCCGCCGTGCGACTTGGATTCGTAAGGATCTGCTGGATCAAACCGGCTTGCAGGTTCCAAAAACGGTTGATGAGTACTTGAATGTGTTGCGTGCCTTCAAAAAGTTGGGGATAGAGAACCCTTATATGGGCCGTCAAGATTTCAAATATGCGGATACTTTCTTTGGCGCTTATGATGTTTTTCCGTACCTGACTATGTTCGAGGAAGTAAATGGCCAGATTCAGCCGAAATTTATGGATAGCGAAAATATGATGAAGGCGTTACAAACCTACAACACCATGTATACAGAGGGTTTGATCAACAAAGAATTCGCTACTATCAACCCGACCAACTACAAGAATGCGATTCTCTCAGGCAAAGCCGGCATGTGGACGATGAATGCAAACGAACTTCTACAATGGGAGCAGCAATTGAAGGCTTCAACGCCATCCGCTAAGCTGGAGATTATTGCTTCGCCAGTTGGACCTGACGGAAAAGGGGGTTCCTATTTGTACGGATCCGCTACACGCACCTACTTTATCAAAGAGGGGACGAAGAATGCTGCGGATATTGTGAAATTTTTTGACTGGATGCTGAGTGAAGAGGCAGAAACCTTCTTTACCTTTGGGATCAAGGACGAAACCTATAAGGAAGAAAACGGAAAAATCGTATACACTTCTCCTACGGATTCCGTTGCTGTAGATGAGGAGCGTTACCGTCAGTCTTTCCTCTGGATGGTGCAAGATACTACGTATAACAAGGGTGTCCTTAATACGACAGAAGAAGGCAGAAGCTTGATCAATGTATATGATACTATTCTGGCTAATGAAGGTCGTGACGGAATTCAGTTCGACCCGCGGCTAGATGCCCTGGTGAAAAATCCAGACATTGCACCTAACTCGGACACTGCTCCTCCGGTACTGCTGACGCATATGGTAAAGATGGTATATGGGAAGGAGCCTATCAGCGACTGGCCGAAAGTTGTGGAAGAGTGGCTTTCCAAAGGCGGCAACGATGTCATCAAAGAAGCTACGGAAAAGTATAATAACAAAGTAGGCGTTACCATGCCACGTAGATAAACTTACCTTCCTGAGGAGCTGACGGTTAACCGGGCTCCTCTTAAGGTTATAGAAGACGCAAACCATACATATTGAAGTGAGATCAGTATAGAATACTTAAATATAAACTTAACCTTCCAGTTCGTTGGATTTTGTTGTAACAATAGTACTGAAAAGGTATTATTAATAAGCAATATATTTACTTTTTTGTGAATTAACTATTTTTTTTAATGAATGATAGGGGGAGTGCGAATTATGTTAACATCCACAGAGCTTAGCAAGCTGAATGAAGCGAATTACAGGGAGGACCGTTTAGAGGCACTTAATCATTTTTATGAGGATCTCTGTAATAAGAAAGTAGCCGATGGCTATATTTATTCTCTTAGTCGTTATGGGAAAATATTTGCTAATGGAGCGGGGGGACGCTTCAGTTACGAAGAAGATAGCGACCAAGAATTGAAAACGGATACAATTTTTCGAATCGCTTCTATTACCAAGCTGTTTACGGCAACAGCGATCTGGCAGCTGGCAGATGATGGTAAAATTTTTATGGGACAATCAGTCAGTTCTATTCTTCCAGAGTTTGATGCAGAACCTTTTAAGCCGATTACAATTGCTCATTTACTGACTCATACCTCCGGCATCGCACCTGATCATGGCACTATAAGTGATACCTATTATAAAAGTGCATGGTGGTATATTTATGAATCAGAGCTTGGAAAAGAAAACTGGATTAAAGCTGGACTTTCCTATGGCATTCGTTTTCCGGTAGGGACTCAATGGATGTATTCATCGTTCGGATACGTGGTTCTTGGTGCAATTATTGAGAAAATAACAGGTGTTTTTGCAGAAGATTACATAATGGACAACATTGTAAAACCGTTAGGCATGACAGATACTTTCTTTGATATACCGCCTGAGAAAGCTGGTAGTATCGCTATTCGTTCGGAAGAAGCCAAGGAATATCTTCAGAAGCTGCAAAACGGGGAAATTACGAATGAAGAACAAAGGTCTGAGGAAGAAATCAAGACTCCCGGAACTGGTGGGGGACTGTATTCAACCGTTAATGATCTACAAAAGTTCGGAATCATGCTGCTTAACCATGGGGAATACGAAGGTGGTCATATCTTGAGTCGGATGGCTGTTCAGAGAATGACCAAGCGGTTCAATTCTGAAAAACTTCCAAACTACGCATGGGGAGATGGAGGAGCGGATAGACCATACGGTCTTGGGCCAGACCTTCGATATAATGAAAGTACATCTTATTCTGAAGGCACTTTTTTTCACGAAGGATGGGGGTCTTGTTCCTTGGTCGTTGATCCAGTAGAAAAGCTGATTGCCGTTTGGTATATCCCTTTTCATAAAAATATATGGGACGGTAGAGGGATTTTCGGTACAAACAATGTGATCTGGTCCGGACTCGAATAAGAATAAGATTATATGTTGTGAGATATCAAAGATAGGCAGGATGTGACTTATGTTTGAGAAGATAAAGCATCGCTTTCGCGTTATGAGAGCGGTTGCTTTTGTTACTTATAAGGAATGGAGTGCGTACAGAACGCATTCGATGGTTTCTATTTTTGTAGGCCCGGTATATTTTTTAGTGCAGTATTATATATGGAGCGCTGTTTATAGCGGGGAATCCTCTATTAACGGGATGTCACTCTCTCAGATGCTCTCTTATTTTTGCGCCACGATGTTGATCAACTACTTGACCATGGATTTTGCCGATTGGAACTTGCAAATGCTCATTCGCACCGGGAAATTCATTACGTTCTCTTTAAGACCAATGAATCATATGTTCTATGCTTTATCTCAGAAGGCAGGGCATAGGGTACTTGGGCTTCTATTTGAATTTATACCCTGCTTTATGATTTTCTTCTTTATTTTTCATATTGATGTTTTGCCCACAAATTTACTATACGCAATTCTTTCGATAGCTATGGCGTTTATGATGAATTTTTTCATTCATTATAGTATTGGAATGGTCGCCTTTTGGATGGTGCAATCCTCCAGTATTCGTAACTTTTTCAGTCTTTGCGAGGGGATATTCTCAGGGTCGCTGATTCCATTGGTATTTTTCCCAAAATCCTTACAAATGGCGTCCTTTTTCTTACCCTTTCAATATACGACCTTTCTTCCTGCAATGGTCTATACGGGTAGCTATACTTTAGCTGATATAACCTTACCTATTCCTCAGGTGTTATTGCTGCAGCTCATAGCAGTAATTATTGCCGGAGTTGTCTGCCGGGTGCTGTATGCGGTATCGCTTAAGCATTTTACGGGGGTGGGCGCATGAAACGGATGTATCTAATATACAAAACTTGTATGAAGGCGAATATTGCTTCTGCTATCACCTATCGTGTTAATTTTATTCTTAATAGTCTTATCATGCTCATAGGGAATGTGTTGTTTCCTCTAGTAACGGTGTTCATCTATAATTCGAATGCTTCATTTGAAGGATGGACCTTTAAAGAGGCGCTGTTAATTCAATCTGTGTTTATTCTGTCTACGGCTTGTGCCGGGATTTTTTTTAACGGAATTATGTGGAATACGATGTCCCATGTAGTTGAGGGTACTCTGGAAGTGGTATTAATTAAACCTACCTCGAGCTTATTTCTGCTGTTGGCCAGATCTTTTGAGTTCGAAAGTATCGGGCTTTTAGGTGGAGGAGTAGTCATGTTCGTATACGCACTTAGCGGAATCGATGGGATGACCTTCAGCTCTTGGTTATTGTTCCTGTTGTTGTTTGGTGCAGGGCTGCTTGTTATGTTCGGCGTGGCACTTATTGTGGCAGCAATTTCCTTCAAATGGGTGGCGAATTCCCGCTTGCCGGAGATGTTTGAAAGTATTAAGTCTTTTGGACGGTATCCGGGGACAATTTTCCCTAAAGCAGTCGTAGCCGTAAGTTCTTTTCTTTTTCCGGTTTCCATGATTGCTTACTTTCCAGCATCTACTCTGATTGGACGATGGGAAGCCTATTTTTTTATAGCGATTATCCCTTGTGTGTTATTTGCTGCCTTCGGAATTTGGCTCTATACGTACATGCTTCGTAGTTACAAAAGTGCCGGAGGATGAATTTGTATGAAGGAGAATTACATTGGACATTATTACCGTCAAGAATTTAACTAAGCAATATGAAACCTATCACCGGGGACAAGATGCTAAAAGCGTATTTAAAAGTCTGTTTCACCGTGAAAAATCGATTATCACCTCTGTAGAAGATCTTTCGTTCAGTGTTGGAAAAGGAGAGATCATTGGCATTCTGGGGCCAAACGGTGCGGGGAAATCTACGACTATTAAAATGCTCACAGGCGTTCTCTATCCCACATCGGGAGAAATAAATGTTCTTGGGTACAACCCTCATAAGCAGAAAAATCAATATGTAAAACAAATCGGAGTATTGTTCGGACAGAAATCGCAGTTAATATGGGACATTCCTCCTTTGGATAGCTTTTATATGAATAAGGAAATTTATGATATTCCTATGAACGACTTTCGTACAAGACTAGACCGATTTGTAAGTATGTTTGAGATTAGTGATATTATCACTAAGCCTACGCGTACCCTTTCACTGGGGGAACGAATGAAATGCGAGTTTATTATGGCAATGCTTCATTCACCGCCAGTGGTTTTTTTGGATGAGCCTACGATCGGGCTGGATGTTATAGCTAAGCAAAGAATCAGAGAATTCATTAAGCAAATGAATCGGGAAGGCACCACATTTATTCTAACGACGCATGACTTGGAAGACGTGGAGCGTTTGGTTCAAAGAGTACTTATTATTCATCAAGGTAAAAAAGTATATGACGATAAGTTCTCTGAACTTCGACTCCATCTGGGTGCTAAAAAAGTGGTTAGGCTTTCTGCAGCTACAACGATTGGAGATATTGATTTGCCTGGGACTCAGATATCGGAAAGAATATCGGATTACGAAGTGGAACTAGAAATCGATACCGAGCAATGTAAAATGGGCGAGTTCCTGCATATTCTTAGCGAAAAGGTAGAGATCC
This sequence comes from Paenibacillus etheri, assembly GCF_001012825.1. GTDB lineage: Bacteria > Bacillota > Bacilli > Paenibacillales > Paenibacillaceae > Paenibacillus_AQ > Paenibacillus_AQ etheri. Next base: position 69,285 of record NZ_LCZJ02000026.1, on the reverse strand, counting down.
TTGATATATCCATTAAGGAGATTCCCATTGAAAAAATTATCAGCTCCATTTATGAGAGGGATATAGGAGAACATATTCAAGCTTGAGAACGGATCATCTGCAGATTTGTATCGAGCAAGGACCATAACTTTTCAGTGATCTCTTTTGCAGTACAAGGATTACTATGGGTAAACCACCATTCAATTACTCCGACAGCCGCCGAACTCAAAAATTGCACGGATATATCTTTACTTAGCTCATCTAGGGTTAAATTGTTTTCTAAGAATTGTGCTTTGATCTGTTTATTTATCATATCTTGTAATTGGTTTCTAAAGGAGAGCAGCGCTTTGTTTCTTAGTAAAGTCTTATAAAAGAGAGCATTCTCCTCCAAGAGTTCCAGCGTGCGGAGCAATGACGACTTCGAGGGATTTGATTCTGTTTCATCTACTACTACAGAGCAACTTTCGATTAGTTGTTGGAGCTGAGCCTCCAGACATTTATCCATCAGATCGTATTTGTCTGCATAATGGGAATAGATCGTTCCGCGGTTAACATCAGCACGCTCTGCAATTTCGTTAATCGTGATTTTTTCAAAATCTTTTTCTGTCATCAATTGAATTAATGCATTCATAATGGCGGTTTGGTTTTTTTTAATTCTTCTATCCATTGAAGTACTCCCTTTTTATTAAACATTATCTAGTCATCTGTTGAAAAACCAACAAAACCGGTAAAACTAGCGATTGATCCCTACCGGAGATGTGATAATCTGATTTTATCGAACAGATGATCGAAATTCAACAAATGTCTAAAAAGGGTAGAGGGGTTACGAGTATGAGAGTATTAGTGTTCGGAGCGGGAGTTTTAGGCAGCTATCTTGCGCATGTTCTAGTGCGTGGGGGAAATGATGTCACCATGCTTGCCAGAGGGAAGCGTGCGGAGCAATTGACGAAAGACGGACTAGTGCTTCGCCATTATTTTCAATATAGAAACACGGCGGATGCTGTAAGAGTCATCTCAGAGCTTCAACCGGATGATCAATATGATCTTATTTTTGTTGTTATGAAATACAACGATTTTCCGGCCGTATTACCTATTCTAGCTAAGAATCAGAGTCAGAATATAATTCTTGTAGGTAATAATGGCGATGCTCATGGCATGCAAAAGGAACTTCAGGAAATGAGCAGCATGAGGAAAAATATAGTCTTTGGATTTCAGCTTAGTGGAGGAATTCGTGAAGAGAGCGGTCGCGTTATCAAAATACACGCAGGAGGGCAAATGGTACTCGGCAGTCTAGACGGTGAGATTCCAATAAAGCCTTTACTAGAAAATGCCTTTAAAAATGTTAAGTATAAGCTAACTTATCATGAGGATATGGATGCTTGGCTCAAAAGTCATATCGTGCCTATAGTGGCTTTGAACTCCCTTAGTTATCTTCACGACGGGGATTTGAAAAAAGTGTCTAAGGACAAAAAACGATTAAAACAAGCCATCTCAGTAATGGACGAGGGATTTCAAATTATGGAGAAATTAGGTTATACTATCACTCCGGCAGGTCAAGTTAACTTTATTCGAAAACATAAACAAGGTGTATATTATGGTTTGAAGTTAATTCATAAATTACCTTTTATGAAATTTGTAGATGGTTCTTTCAGTGAAATTGCAGCTTTGTTTGATTCATTTGATAAGTTGAAGCAACAAGTAAACATTGCTACACCCCATTGGGATCAACTTCAAAAACAAGCGATTTCGAAATTTATTGCAAATAGTCACTAGTTTCAGCTAAAAAGGCTTCCGATCTATCGGTAGCTTTTTAGTTGTTTAAGAAATTATTCAATACAAAAAAGTGGGGATAACATCAAAGAAAAAAGAAGGGAGATGAAAGTGTAAACCAGCAGACATGGAAGAAGAGAGGGATCATTCTACAGATCCCAAAAGACCACTTTCATAGATTCATGGCGATGTGCAGCTATCATCCGCCTAAAGTTCTGCACCATATAGGGAATCATTCCCTGTAATTCTGTGTATTAAGGTGAATTTTATCAAATATACGGAATTACTCCCTATAATTCGACTGAAATTGTTATATTTAAGGAATTTCTCAGTATTATAGGGAGAAATTCCTTATAGCCTAGTCATGGTAAGAGCTATAACCTAATTTATAGGGAGTTTTTCCCTGTAATGCTCTCCACCTAAGCAAAATCCCTCGCCTACACAGGTGTTCTACTCGCCCCCCCTGAACTCCCTGCAGAAAGCACAGAAAAGTATACTCTGTAAGCAGCCGTTTAAACTAACAGCCTACTATTCACCCGATAGGGTGATTTTGCTCTTACTGGTTGAATTATTTAACAAAAATGGAGGATTAGCAGCTTATTATATTGAAATGTGTATAACAATCTTTTTTTGGAGGGATACGGTCGATGGCTATATATTTTATAAGGCATAAAATAGATGATGAAGGTTTTCGTGGGGGTTGGAGTCAACGTGGCCTTGTAGTTGAGGGATATAGACAAGCCGAACGGCTTGGTTGTTATCTTAAGGAGAATCAATCTAGGTTTAACATATCTCGCATCCTCTGCAGTGATTTGCAACGTGCGTTAGATACAGCAAATGAGATTGCCAGGGAGCTTAGCTTGCCTGCTGAAAGCAGCCAGTATTGGAGGGAGACGAATAATGGTGTAATCGCTGGAATGCCCCATGAAATTGCAAATGAACGATACCCGGGTCTTTATTTCTCGGCTTTAAGAATGGATGAAGGATTTCCAGGAGGAGAGAGCCCAAAGGAGTTTTTTACGCGAATTAGTACAAGTTTCTCGAAACTATGTAATGAACTGGAGAGTACTGATCCAAAAGAAAATGTAATTGTGGTCACTCATGGTGGCGTAATTAATGTTATATACCATATTTTAAAAGGGCTAACGTGGACCAATAAGAATGCCCATTTCCCAACTTCATACACTAGTATTCATAAAATAGAGTATCAAGTAGATAAGTGGGTAGTTACAAATGAAAATCTTACGGAGCATATATCAAGTGAACAGGCTGCTGGTCTGGCCAATTGATTAGGAGGTACATGTATGGAATTATTGAATACGCTGATCGAGCAGGCTAAGAATCCGAGAGGGTTCGTTGGGAACGTGATGATCAAGATCATGAATCAGGCACATACCAGCATAACCACGTGGGGTATCAAAAAAATAGGAATTATAAACAACGCTCCTATTTTGGACATAGGCTGTGGTGGCGGTCAAACTATACATACGCTAGCAAAACAAAATAACCATCACGAAATCTTCGGCATAGATTATTCACAGCAAGCTGTAGAGACATCCATTCAAAAAAACAATAAAACTGTTGCAGCAGGTAGAGTGAAGATTAGTCAGGGAGAGGTGTCGGCGTTACCATTTAACGATGGGATATTCGGGACGATCACAGCTGTTCAGACGCATTATTTTTGGCCGGATCTGGAACATGATATAAGTGAAGTATGTAGGGTGCTGAGAGCAGGCGGTACCTTTGTTATAATTTCTGAGATATACAAAATTAATTATCATATGAAACAATACACGAAGAACGAAGAAATGGAACAATTGTTTCGTAAATCAGGTTTTCAAACGGTAAATATCCACGAGAATAACAAATGGAGATGTTATATCGGTAAAAAATAAAGCGGCCGCACCGCCCTAAGAGGACGACACAGCCGCTTTAATTTCACCGTCTATTTAGCCGGATTGGTATTAAACGAACAACGAACGGGAAATGATTACGAGCAAGATAAAAAGTACCAAGATCGCACCAGTCGAAGTGAAGGCTCCTCCATGAAAATCACCCATGTTATATTCCTCCTTAACATATGTCTTGTTCTCATTGCTGCGGCGGATGTCGTAGCTTTCTGAGATAATGACATCATATGCCAAAGTGGACTGGATGCACTGGTCTATGGCCTATTGCTAGTCAATATGGGCTTTTAGGATGCGAAGTCCTTTAGGAAGATGATTCTTAAGTTGGCCTGTACTCGCCTTGCCCCAGCTAATCGGCAATCCATCTAAAGTTACAAGTGTCCATCCATGTAATTCTAAGGGCACAGGTAAGCTTTCGCCCCGGAGCCAAGTATGAATTTCCAGCCCCCCACTACTGAGATCAAAACTACGTGTTACTTGTGTGTGCTGAATCGCCATCGCAAGGGCGTGAGCGGGTTCAATCCGATTTTTCTTCAAATGGGCAATATGTAGCCCGGCTCGAGGAATTCGCAAACCATCTAGCAGCCCAGTATGGAGGTTGCCATTAAAGGATTCGGGGAGCAAATAAAGGGATTCACCAAACAGCAGAGGGACACCTTGGTAAGAGAAACCCGGCAGTTCTACTGTGGCCCAGTCTTGAAATAACTGATACGCATCGCGTACGGAAGAATTAATCTTTGGGTTGTTTTTGCTTCGACGTTTATTTGTGCTGCGTTTGACATCGTCATTAACGTCGTTTTCGGTGACACTTTGCTTACGTAGGAGTGCAACAAAGTGGCCTTCGCCTTTTTCTAAATGTGGCCAAAGGCGCTTGTGGGTAAGTAGTTCCATATCGGGGTAACGTTCCGTCAATCGGGCAATAATCTCCTCATTCTCTTGGCGGTTAAAGGTGCAAGTAGAGTAGGCTAGAGTACCCCCTGGTTTAAGCATAAGGTAGGCGTCTTGCAGAATGTCCCATTGTCTTGCCGCGCACATAACCACATGATCAGGAGACCACTCAGAAACGGCGTTTGGATCTTTTCGGAACATGCCTTCTCCTGAGCAAGGTGCATCTAACATAATTCGGTCAAATGCTTGCGGGAAGCGTGAAGATAGCTGTTCTGGCGTTGCACAGGTTACGAGGGTATTCTTAATACCTAGACGTTCTACGTTCTCAGCTAGAATTTTTGCGCGTTCCGGATGAATTTCATTAGAGATTAAGAGGCCTTCTCCTTGCATTAAACCAGCAATATGCGTAGTTTTGCCCCCGGGGGCTGCTGCAAGGTCGAGGACGGTCTCGCCGGGTTTAGGTGCCAGCAGTTCAGCTGCGGACATTGCGGAAGGCTCCTGAATATAATATAGTCCAGCAGCATGGTAAGGGTGTCTGCCTGGTCGAGCGGGCTCTTCATAATAATAACCATCAGGGCACCATGGGATAGGTTTCAGATCAAACTGTGAGACTGTGCGCTCTACTGCGACTTGACCTGCATCTGAGATGCTTTTTAATGGGTTAAAGCGAAGTCCCTGTGTTCGTGGTGCTGAATAACTTTCCAGAAAAGCATTTGCCTCTTGCCCCAGCATTTCCTGTATATATGCGGTGTAAGAGGCAGGCAGCTGTTCTTCCTTCATAGATCATTCTCCTTTTTCTTAGTTGCTGTTTCATGTTTATACCGATAAAATCAAGGTATGGGGAACGTAATCGTACCTGAAATTCTACATATACACAACTATATCATAATTGCCAAGTCTTACTGTACGTAGGGCAATTGTAAAGGGGATGTACCATATGAATTTGCTGCAAGCGCTCTTCTTCCCGCCGGAGCAACCCGGTGGTGTATCATCCATGATCCCTTATCTTCAGGAAAGGTTCCGTTCAAGCCGCTGGGAGATGGATTTATTTTGGTTACCTAAGCGGATTCGCAACAAGGGACATGAAAAAGTCATATTCGAGACCTTTGATTGGACCCAGTTCGGGGAAAGTCAGATCGTTCAGAAATATATTCAGACCTATCGTGATTATCTATGGTGGACTAAACTACGGATGAGTAAGACATACGATCTTATCCATTCCCATCATCCAATTGCTGGTTTAGCGATGAAGAAAGTTTTTCCGGATACTCCGTTAATTCAAACCTTACATTCTAGTTATGAGCGAGAGCTAATTCTTAATGGAGCTATTTCTGAGGGAGGGCTGGAACATCAGTTTCTAGTTTCGCTTTACCGAGAACTTGAGCATGTTAGTGACCGGCTAATGACCGTTTCGCAAGCTTTTGCAGAGTATGTGGCGCCTTATATTCTAGATCCTTCTAATATAGGAGTCATACCGAATGGTTTTGATGAAAAAAGGTTTAAGCCAGTCCCGCATGACAACGCTGTACCACAATTAGTGACTGTGACACGTCTAGTTCCAGCTAAGGGAATTGACACTTTACTCAAGGCCTGTGCTGAACTTAAAAATCGCGGCCACGAATATGTACTGCATATTATTGGCGATGGACCATCCCGTGCGGATTTGGAAAATATGGCTAAACAATTAGGGATTTATAATGAAACGATTTTTTATGGATATACGCTCCATCCGGAAGAATTCATGCCTTTCTTTGATATTTTCGTGCTGCCTTCTCGGGCAGAGGCCTTCGGATCGGTGTTTGCAGAAGCGGCGCTAAGCTGCTTGGCTTTAGTTGGGACGAATGTAGGCGGGATACCGGAGCAGATTGAAGATGGTGTGAATGGTCTGTTGGTCAGTCCTGATGATGAGATCGCACTTGCAGACGCTTTAGAGAAGGTGATATCCGATCCGGCTTATCGTTATGAGCTTTCTCGTTCAGCTTGGGATAAGGCGAAAAGCTTGTATTCACTGACTCGCGTTGCTAATGAACTTAAAAAGACATACTTACAGTATCCCTCAGGAACGAAAGGGTGAGCAGCTATGATTCCATTTCGATTTCTACATGCTGCCGATTTACATCTGGATAGCCGTTTCTCTGGGCTGGCGCATATTTCGCCAGCCATTCGTTCTTATTTACGTGAGTCAACCTTCGCCGCCCTCGGGCGGCTTGTCCGCGTTGCCATCCAAGAGAACGTTGATTTTATTGTCATCAGTGGAGATGTGTATGATGTTTCTGACGCTTCATTACAGGGTCAGCTCCGATTTCAGGAAGCGCTCAAGGAACTTGGCCAGCACGGGATTCACGTGTTTCTGATCCATGGCAACCATGATCCACTTGATGGATTGCGTCTGACTACGGAAATGCCAAAACATGTTACTGTGTTCGGAGGGCATAAACCGGATCACTCGACTGCCTACCGTCGTAAAGATGGTCAAGAGGTGGCTATTGTTAGTGGAATCTCCTATCCGACTGCAAAAGTGACGGACAACACAGCACTGACCTTTTCTCGTAAACCTGGCAGTCGTCTGTTTCATATTGCTATGCTGCATGGAAATGTAGACGGTGATTTGCTGCACGAGACGTATTCTCCCTGCAGTCGTAGGGATCTTATCGAACGGGGCTTTGATTATTGGGCGCTGGGACATATTCATAAACGTAGTATATTGCATGAGAAACCGGCGATTGTGTACCCAGGTAATATACAAGGGCGCAGCATTAAGGAAACCGGACCAAAAGGTTGTTATGTTGTGGATGTTGATGAGGCTGGAAGTCCTACGCTCCAGTTCCATGAGCTTGATTATGTTCGCTGGCAGGTACGGGAACTATCCATTGAAGGATTAAGTAATGAAGCAGAATGGATACAACAGGTGGAGCAAGTGATTGACGAGATCAGGGAGGAGCTACCGGAGCTTATGTCGGTGGTCAGATTTCGTCTGATCGGACGAGGTGACGTACATAAAGTATTAGCTGAAAAAGGAGCGGCAGAGGATCTGCTGTCTGAACTTCAGCGCCGTGAGGCGGTTCGGGCGGAGCGTAAAGATTATGAAGGACTTGTCTGGGTTGAAGGATTCGCTGTAGAGTCCGGGTTATCTATTGATCGTGAACGATTATTAGAAGAGGATAGCTTTCTTGGAGAAATGCTGAGACTTTCGGTGCGTACGGAACATACAACAGAAGCGCTTGAAGAGCTAATAAATAGTGCGCTTAAGCCGATGTTGGAGAATCAGGAGCTACGAAAGCTGCTTTCGGATACAAGTCAAGAGGAGAAGTTAAGCTGGCTTCGTAGCGCAGCAGAACAGGGAATCACAATGCTTGGTGAAATGGAGGGTACTCCGGAAGATGAGAATTGAACATTTGCAGATCCATGGCTTTGGGCGTTTACATAACCGAGAGATTGATCTATCGGATGGAGTTACCATACTCTATGGACGTAATGAAGCAGGAAAAAGCACGACGTTGCAGTTTATTCGCTCCATGCTGTTTGGAATTCCAAGTCGTGGCAACCCTACGGAGAGATATGAACCTATGCAAGGGGGATTACATGGGGGAATACTGAAGGTATGTGATAATAATGGTGGTTTATGGACCATTCGTCGGCATACATCTGGTGGTGACAGCTCAGGAAGAAATGAGAAACTAAACATTACGGTTAACCATCCGAATGGAACGACGCAGGAGCTAGGACAAGCTGATATGGAGCGGATTTTGCTTGGTGGCATCTCTCGAAGCATGTTCCATCAATTGTTCGCAGTCTCTCTCGATGAGCTACAGGAGCTTGCTGCTCTTCAGTCAGAAGAGATGAGCAGTTTTCTCTTTCACGCAGGGATGGGTGGCGGTGGAACGATCATGCGGGCAGAACGTCGATTGGTACAAGAAGCTGAGAAGCTATATAAACCTCGTGGGAAGCTGCAGGAGGCTGCCAAAATTGTTCAGGCTATTGAGAAACTAGAGCGCCAGATGGCAGAGAGCCGTTCTTATCTTCCGCGCTATAACGGTAATATAGCAGCTTTAAAGGTTGCGGAATCTGAGCTGGAACAATTGGAACAGCAACGTAAGCTCACTGGAGACAAGCTTGTGATGCTTCGCAAAGCACAGGATGTTCGTGAATTGTGGTTGAAATGGAGCGATGCGCAGCTAGAGCTGAAAGGCCTGCCAATGATTACAACCTTTCCTGAAGATGGAGCAATTCGCTTTCAGGAACTTGAAGGCGAAATTCGAAATGCTCAGGGAGCAGTAGCTCGTTATGAACGTTTGCAAAGCGAGCTTACTGCTGAGATGGCGCTGAATCCGCCGGATGCGGTGTTAACTGCGCAGGGACCTGCTCTGGAGCGGCTGGACCGCCATCGGAGCAGCTATGAGAACCTGCGAGCGGAAAGACAGCGGCTGGAAGGTGAATTGACCGCGCTGAATGAGCAGTTGCAGCGAATTCTGCGAGGCATTGATGTCAGCTGGAGCGCGGAAGAGCTGACTGCATTTTCGGGTGCAGCGGCGGATCGTGAAGCTGCACGGAGGTTTGCGACGGCGTTCGCGAGCTATGATCGCCGCATGGAAGCGGAGGGCGCAGCGCGGCAGACGCTGCGTTCCCGCTTAGCCGCTGCCTCAGCTTCGCTGCAGGCAGCAGAACGGGCGCTGGCGCGTGAGCACGCCACCGGCGCGGAATCTTTTGCGCAGCTGGCTCCGCGCAGCGCCCGTGAAGTGCTGCAGCTATGGGACGAGCTGCAGCAGGCGGCCGAGCGCTGGCGCGAAGCGCAGCTCAGCGAAGGGCCGCTGCGCGGCCCCGGCGCCGGAAGTGACGGCTCTAGCGCGCAGCGCATGGCCGCGCTCTACCGGCGCCTGCTGTGGGCTGGGGCAGCACTAACCGTGCTGCTGCCCACAGCGCTGTGGCTGACCGGTGCTCCGCCGGTCAGTGCAGTGCTCGCGATCGGCCTGCTAGGCGCGGCCGATCTGGCCCTTTGGGCCGGCCTCAGCGGAGCGCGCCGGCCAGAAGCGTCCCCGCCAGGGCATGGCGGGGACGTGGGCACAGCCGCAGCCGAGATGCTGCGGCTGCGGGGGCAGCTGCTCTCCGGGGCGGAGCCGGAGAGCGCAATCACCCCGGGGCGGCGGTCGAACGCCGCCCCGGGGGCCAGCCCTGACGCAGGCGGGCTGGAAGCCTCCATGAGGGAGCTTCGCAGACTCATGGAGGCTTGGTCAGCATGGCGGCAGCGCATTGAGCGCTATGCCGCCGAGAGGGATGCCTGCCGCACGGAGCTGGACACGCTGGCTGGCCAAGAGAAGCTGCTCGCGGAAGAAATGAGCCGATCGGAGACGGCTTTTACGCAAACCGCTGAGCAATATGAAGAATGGCTGCGTGAACGCAGATTGCCCGAAGGATTGTCTCCGGAAGGGCTGCCGGATATCTTCGCTATGGTGGAGCAAGGGAACGAACTGCTGCGCCAAGAGAATAAGCTCTCATTACGACTTAAGGAGCTGGAAGATGAGTGCAACTTGTTCGAGGAGGAACTTCTTGCTCTTGTTTACGAGTCAGGTACTGATCCTTTAGATGAGACTGGCGTAGCGGCAACTAGCTTTGATATGAACCCGCAGGATGGACAACGAAGATCTGCACTAACTTTACTAAGCTGGCTGGAGATTCGAAAAAGAGCTTGGGATGAATTGAAAAAGGATCTGGTTCGCCGGGAAGGTATTCAGTCACGGTTACAAGAGCTCCTGGAAGAGCTTAAGGAAAGCCATAGAGTATTAGACGAATTTAGAGAACAGCGTGATCTGCTGTTGCATGAAGGCGGAGCAACAGGCGGGGAGGATTTCTTGCGAAGATCAGCTGCTGTACAGCGGCGTAGTGAGCTGAATAAGTCCATTCGTCAGTGGGAGTTAGCTATGTTTGGAGGCTGGGAGGATGAGCGAGTTGCTTCTCTGAAAGTATTATTAGATCATCATGATGCCTCAGCACTCCAGAAGGAGCGAACGGCGGCTGAAGAGTTAGCTGAACGGGAAGAAGCAATGTGGAACACCCTGCTGGAGCAACGAGGGAAGCTGCTACAGGAAAGGGAGTATTTGAAAGAGCGTTGTATGGAGGACTCTGTTATTCAGCAATTGGAAGAGCAGAGAGCCGCTCTGCGAATCGTGGCTGATAAGTATGCGGTAGCAGCATTAACTGCTGAATTAATCGGAAGAACCCGCCGTATTTATGAACAGGAGAAGCAGCCGCAGGTGCTGTTGCTTGCATCCGACTATTTCTCCAAGCTGACCGAAGGGGAATACAAGAGAGTAGTTATGACTCTAGGTCATAAAGAACTAAAAGCGGAACACAAAGATGCTGGACTGCTGGACAGCGGACTGCTCAGCCGTGGGACGGCAGAACAACTATACCTTTCCATCCGCTTGGCACTTGCAGAGACGATGTCTCGGCAAGTATCGCTGCCACTGCTGTTCGATGATCTATTCGTCAATTTTGACGAGGCTCGTCTTCATGCTGCGCTTTCACTGCTTGGTGAACTGTCGGTCTCCCGCCAGATTGTGATGATGACCTGTCACAAGCATGTGGCGGAAGCGGCAGCACGAATCATTCCAACAGCAGCAGTTATTTCCGTGTAACTGGTTTTATGGAAACAAGACTGTTCCCTTTTCTGCTCGAACCCGATGAGGAATCGATACGTGGTGGAGTAGACCATGGCGTACGTAGTAGCATGACAGCCCAGACCATCGACAAAGCTCCGAAGATCGGGTAGAACACGGAGAGAAGAGAACTAAAGCCAAATTGGCTAAGTAAATAACAGACCAACATCAGAATCGGCGTAATCAAAGCGGGTTTAACTGGAATTCGTTGTTTAAGCTGCATGGTGACACCATAAATGTCGGCGACAAAAGTGCTAAAGATCTCCAAAAAGATCAGCAGCAAATATATAGTTTGCACTACAGTACCCAAGCGGACGGCTATATTGCCCATAGGGATTTCAAATAGGAGAATACCAGGCATCTGTGAGCTCATTGCGAAATGCGCGGCGATCAACATAAAGCCGATTCCGGCACCACCAATAATACCGCCCCATACAAGAGATTTTTCATCATCTGTATGTCGAGCCATGGGAACTAATACGGCTTGAGCCATACCTAAATTGAAGGCGGTGTAGAGCAGCGGCGACATCCAAGCACCAAAGATAGACCGATCAGTTTCTAGGAATAAGAACCGTTCAGCTCCTGGAATTTGAAAGGTATTAAAAATAATGATGAGTGACAGTGTAAGCATTAACGGGACGATCAGACTATTCATTTGCAGAATACCAGAAATCCCCCGTTTAAGCAGAAAATAAGAACCAACCAACGTCAGTATTAGCCCTGTTTGATAATGAAGTCCCAGATGCTCCTGAAAAATAGCGCCAGCCCCTGCAAGCATTATACTGTTGACACCGATCAGGATGACCATTGTGAACAAACTGATGGTGCTTCCGACTTGGTCCCCGAAGAGGTGGCGGTTAAAGTCTTCATAGGATTCTGCTTCTATTCGCCGAGCGATAACCATCATTTTTGTACCCAGCCATATGAACAGTATAGTAGAGACCAGGATAGTCAGGACTGCCCAGTGTCCGTATCGAGTGAAGAATTTTAATATTTCTTGTCCGGTGGCGAATCCGGCCCCTACAATGGTGCCAATGTAAGTGAAGGCGATCTGTAATGTTCGGACATGTGATTTCATGGCTCCCCTCCTAATAGTTTTAAGAAGCAAAAGGAAAATCATAAAGGTGCTATGCAGGATTGCCTTGTGCACTCTGTATAGTACAGGTTATGATGAGGATCAGTAGGACATGACTTCCGTCGTAATTGCTTTATGATTAGTGATTGAATTGTACGGAGCGTCTGCAATTATAAAGGGTATTGGAGGTTCAAAATCATGGAAGTATTGAAAAAGCGGATTTTGGAGGAAGGTGTCGTCATTTCGGATGAAGTTCTGAAGCTGGATGCACTGTTGAATCATCAGGTAGATCCGCAGCTTACGATGGAAATGGGACGGGAGTTTGCCGGGAGGTTTGCGGACTGCGGAATTACACGTATTGTGACCGTGGAATCCTCGGGCATTGCCGTGGCATTTGCCACCGCATATGAATTAAAGGTGCCGCTAGTTTTTGCACGCCGCAAAAAAACGCTGTTAGCAGATCCGGATGCACTTTGTGAAAGAGTTCCTTCTTTTACGAAAGGTATCGTTACCGACATCATGTTGTCCCGCCAATTCATCTCTCCAGAGGATAAGATCCTCTTTATCGATGATATTATTGCTAATGGTGATGCGGCACGTGGACTGATTAAGATCATCGAGCGCTCTGGCGCTGAGCTGGTAGGTCTTGGCGTTGTAGTGGAAAAAAGCTTTCAGGCTGGAGCTCGAACGATCAAGGAGCAAGGGATCCGATTGGAGTCACTTGTAAGAATTACCTCACTTCGTGGGGGCACCATTGAATTTGGGGAATAACCCGAATTTGGAATAAGAACATGCCTATTTTTAAACAACTGCTTTTCACCCTATAGTTTTTCCTTTATAATAAAATCAGACATAGGGAGGAGGCGTCACAATGGGGAAAGAACCGGTGACTGAGCAATTTTTTATTGATAAATTAACCGAGGCCAAGGATCACTTCGAGCGTGCGCTGGATTGCAAACACACGGAATTCGACGATCTGTATCCCTATATGATTGAACATCCTCAGTTTTTTTGGTACAAACGCTATGTAGCTTGGTCAGAGCTTCTGACAATCAAAGGATTATGTGAGGAACTTTCCTTCCCCTGGAGGGAGAAATTCACAACTAACCAAGTAGAGTATCTGGAGCAACGTGTGATGTCCGCTAAAGTTCTTGATTTCTGGTTTGAGAAGAATGAAGCGCTGATATAAGAATGCTTTAGCAGACATGCAATTGGTCAATTGCTTATACGAGACCCAGATGATTTTTCATTTGGGTCTTTTTTCTGGATGAAAATAGGATAAGCTATAAAGAGGGAGGGATTTATGATGATTAGCGATGAACAATTGGATGCGTACCGAATTTCCGGCGAAAAAATTCGTGTGGTGCGGGATGGCATAGAAAGTAACGATGTAAAAGGGATTGTTCTGGCTTGGGACGATTCGCAGGTAATGATACGTCGTCAGAATAGACGGGTAGTAAAGCTTGATCGGAATTATCAATTCCAACCTTTCAGCGAACCAAGGAAAGATCCTGATAATATATAATCTCCACAGCATAAACAGCTCCTTACCCAAGTGGGTGGGGAGCTGTTCTGTGTAAATGCCCGCCTGCCTCTGGCGGATTAAATGGTCAACGCTAGCTGACTCTCGCTTTCTTCTCTGGAGAGTATTGAGAGCTCTGTGGACAGCCCGAGATACGCGCGCATTCGCAGCATCATCTCTCTACGGAATCCTGGCCATAATATATTCATCTCACCTTGATATCCTCTACAGGAGTACAAAGCCTCGACTCCTCGTTGATCTTGGCGAACGGTTGTGATCTTCAGATCACGTGAACTCAATTCGCGCGTAACCTCTTGAAGCATTAAAGAGGTCTTCTTAGTGGCACCAGACACGAGCTCCATATAAAGCTGAGGGGTCTTAAACAGACCACTCTTGCTGATTACACGGCAGTCACGCTCGAAAACTTTATGAATAAACGTTAGCAGCAAATAGCTTCTGACAAGGGACAGTTCTTCTTTAGTAACATCTTCATCAACAATGGATGTCTTCAACTTCGTAGTCGCCATTATAAATCACCTCATTTATATTATGCGAACTTTTGTTCCCATTATACCTTATATTCGGAAGTGAAAGCAATAATTATCCATAAAATAATGAACGATAAGAAAAGCTGTAAAATATATTGACGCTTTAATCTCAGCATGGTATGATCTATCTTGTGACCGCAAGATTGATATGTAGTCATTATGATGTGCGGTCGTGGCGGAATTGGCAGACGCGCACGGTTCAGGTCCGTGTGGTAGCAATATCGTGGAGGTTCGAGTCCTCTCGACCGCATCACTAGAAACTCCCTTGAGTAATCAAGGGAGTTTTCTTTACGTTAAATGTAAGGTTGACTAACCAGTAACCATAGATATGGGAATAACATTTTCATTGTAGATGGAGCCTAGGCTCATGAGAGTTTGTATAATTCAATCAACTTACAGGTGTTTATGTAGGTGTATAACTGAGGGGAAATCGGGGAGCATTGGAGTAGGATTTATTAAAGGAGAATTCAGGACTATAGGGAATTACTCTCTATAAATTCGGATTAAAAACCCCAAATAAGTCAAAATCCAATGAATTATAGGGAGGTTTTCCCTATACCCTTCGATTTATGGACTAAAGCGTAAAATTAAAGGGAGGAATTCCCTATATCCGTGATTGAGACTGAGAAGGAGCAGAAAGTGGGGCAAATGCCCCAGATTTGCCCCGGAAATTTCCCATAGTCGCCTCAGCCTACAAAAGTACATTTATAAATAATACGAGGGTGGCAAACACCTTAATTCCTTCAAAACTGTAGTAATTCTTACTTCAGTAGAAATCTTCGAGCTATAAGTGAGGATATACCTGTACATTCTCAGTTTATGAACTTAATGAGGAAGATAGCATGTGCAAAAAGCTGACCATTTGCAGGCTTTCTCTAGTTCAGTGAAAGGTATGGATGAATATAGGTATATCATTTTCATTCTGAGATGTGAGCCGAGGGCTCATGAAAGTTCTGATGATCCTGCTATGACTTAGCTTAATAAATATCGAATTAAACCTAATAGAGCGAAGGCGAACAAAATGGTTCCAGCACCCATGCCTGTAATTGCACTGTTTGCGACGTTAAGTTTTTTAGATATGAATAATGAAGCGATAGAGACTGCAACAAGAAGCACTGCTAAAAGGTATAAACTGAAATCGTTAAAAACACTTTTTAAGCTGATAAAATGAATCCCTACAATAAAGGCAATCCAAGGAGCAACGTAATCATTATACTTACATTTCAGTAATATAGAAGCTCCGGCACCAGCCAAAAATAATTCAATATAGACCGAAATTAGATAATTATCAAAAGAGTTCTTGTCATTTAATACAGAGGGAGCATCCCAGTTCGTTACACTTAGATAGCCACCAATCAAGCAGACGAGAAGGGATACACCAGAAGCTATGCCAATATATTTTCGCCAGCTGGATTTGGGATTTTCTTGTGCCCAACCAAACCAACTAAAACTAAACATACCGAATATAGAAGCATACATGGCGTAATCCCTCACAAAATCCATACTGTACCTCCTACAATATTTAGAATATTCGAGGCAGTGCCTTATACTGTAGACTTCCGAAGCATCCAGAACGATAAGAGGGCATACAAGATCGTCAAAGGCATGGTCCACAAGGCAAGTTCAAATGCAGTATGACTAGCAAACCAGCTAAATAGATCTACCCACCAATGATAATACGTCATTAACAATCCAGCGATGCTGTACAGAATAAACATGACTGCGGCGAAAATGAATAGACCATTTCTACCAAATCTGCGGAAGATACTGGAGATAATAAACCCCCAATAAAACATATGCAACATGATCACGAAATAGATCCACAGCTGTTCTAGGACAGTGCCATCATTCAAGTATGGCATTTGAAAATAATGTAGCTGCACACCCCATCCAGGTGTTATTTTGGTTTCTACAACAGATAGCAGGAACAGAAGAAGTGAGAAGACAGCGCTCGTTATAACGGCCATCAAAGAGGTGCCGAAGAAATAATCCGTCCTCCTTAGGCTTAAGCCTAAGGCAAAAGGGAAGGTCTGAACTAAAATGATGATACCTATGACAAACATATAAATGAAGATAGAGACTAGACCACCGGTATACATTGGTTCTTGCAAGAAAAAAGCTATGACGAGATTAACAAAAAAACTGGATAATAATATGATCCAAGGCATAAACAACCAAAACCATTTATCCTTGTAGTGCATTTTTAATATTCCTGCGGTATGGTTCATTGTGCTGCCACTTCCTTTCCTTGAGATCTACTATTTGTAAGATGAACAATTAACTGTTGTAAAGATATGGGAGATATCTCCAGACCGAGCATTTCAGCACGTGATAGATCTGTTGTGCTTAAGCCTATTACAGTGGCAGAAAGTAGTCCGCCAAAAGGCTCTCGAGAGATGACATCTTTACCGGTGATGAAATCTTCGACCTTCGCGGCCGCACCGATAACTTTAGCAGCCCGTCCGCGGAGAGCTTCAGCATCCTCATTGATAATCAGCTTACCGTTGTCGATAACAATGACATGCTCTAACAGCTGGCTTACCTCGTCAATCAAATGTGTGGACAAGACAACTGTTCGTGGATATTCTGAATAATCCTCAATTAATCGATCGTAAAACAGGCTTCTTGCCACAGCATCCAGACCTAAATAGGGCTCGTCAAAAATAGTCAACGGAGCGCGGCTAGCTAGGCCTACTACAATGCCTACCGCCGAGAGCATTCCTCTGGACAGCTTCTTTATTCTTCTTTTTAAAGGGAGATTAAAGTCCTTAATTAAGGAGTGGGCGTAGTCCCGATCAAAGTTGGGGAAAAATAATGCGGATATCTCCAGAACGTCGATAATGCGGTACGTATCTGGATACTTTTGGCTTTCCTTTATGAAGCAAATCTGATTAAGTACGCGGTTATTCTCGTAGGGATGTTCCCCAAACACCTTCAGATCACCACTTGTAGCAAATAACTGAGCTGTAATCATGTGCATGATCGTTGTTTTCCCCGCACCATTCCTGCCAAGCAGTCCATAGATTTTGTTCTGCTCCAAAGAAAAACTAACGTCTTGGATGACGGTTACCTTTCCATACGACTTGGTCAGTCCCTTGATCTCAACGACTTCATTCATGACCGATTATCTCCTCTCTGAATCATCTTCGTTAATTGATCCAACGTAATTCCTAATTTCTCAGCTTCACGGACCATAGTTACAACATATTGCTCATAAAATTGCTCTTTTCTCTTCTCCATCAATACTGCGCGTGCTCCAGAAGCTACAAACATGCCGATACCTCGCTTTTTGTACAATATTCCCTGATCCACTAGCAAATTCACACCTTTCGCAGCCGTCGCCGGATTGATCTGGTAGAAAATAGCAAATTGATTTGTTGAAGGAACCTGTGATTCCTCCAGAAGTGTTACTTCGATGATGTCATTTTCTATGCGTTCGGCGATCTGCATAAATATCGGTCGTGTATCATCCATTAAGCTTCCCATGTATTCACCGCCATGTTCGTTGGTTAGTTAGTTATGTAATTAACCATATATGCAATGAACTTATTTGTCAATCATTACAATGTCCATTTTTTTGATTGTCTGAGCCCAAATACAGCGAATTAGGCTTATAAGCATAAATAAAAAGGCTATTCGGATTCCCTCCGAACAGCCTTTTATTTTCGTTGGATGTCTGCTATGATTTTGTCCTATTAGAAAACAAGAGAAGGGTGAAACTATGGATGAATATGGTCCGGATTTATTTAAAGGTACAGCAGTTTACTATTCAGAATATCGGCCGAAATATCCTTCATCCCTTATTCGGTTCTTAATTCAGAAGTTCTCGCTTAACGGAGAAGGCCGTCTGCTTGATTTAGGCTGTGGTACTGGTCAACTGGCACTGAGATTTAGTGATTGGTTTGAAGAAATGATAGGTGTAGATACGGAATGTGAGATGTTGGTAGAAGCTAATCGTCTATCAAAGATCCACAGGATAGATAACGTTAGTTGGATGCTTGGTAGAGCAGAAGAGTTGCTGAGCGACTGTGCATCCTTCCGTCTTACCATCCTGGCCAAAGCATTTCATTGGATGGATAGAAAGACTATTCTTGAAATTCTATATCACAGTTTGGATGAAAATGGCGGTATCGCGATTATTGATACTTTTAATGTTGAGCAAGAGCTTCTATCTTGGCAGCTTAAGGTAAATGAAGTAGTGAAACGCTGGTTAGGTAACGAAAGAATAGCAGGGGACAGCACTTATACGCACCCTAAAGAAAAACATGAAGATATAGTAGCGCGATCTAGTTTTAAAGATGTGGAAAGACTGGTTTTACCGAGTTATTCAATGACATGGACCGTGGATTCGATTCTTGGGAATTTGTATTCCACATCCTATGCTTCTAAGCGATTATTTGGAGATCACTTAGAACGGTTTGAAGAGGATATGAAATCTTCTTTATTAGAAATTGAGCCTACAGGTAAATTTACTGAAGAGTTGTCTGTTTCTGTTATCACAGCTTTCAAGAAGTAAGCAAAATCACAATAAGAATCTCGCATTGATCTCACCAGAGCCTGCTGTGTTAGGGGGAAGTTTCAGTGAGAATGTGTTCTTTTTCAGTATGGTTTTTACTTGCTTAGGAGTTAGTGAGGGATTTCTCTGCAGCAATTGCGCAATAACACCAGAGACTATAGGTGTTGAGACGCTGGTACCGGACAGCACAAAGTAATTTTTAGCGATCCGCAAGTAAGGAAGCTCCAGATCTAGCTTGGAGTAAGGAGCACGAAGAGAGATAATCGTCTCGCCAGGGGCTACGAGGTCTGGTTTTTTCCGTCCTCTCGGTGCAGGCCCACGGCTGGAATACCAGGTAATCCGGTCGTCCTTTTGTGTGAGCGTGCGGCGATCATCCACTGCACCAACAGTAATTGCTGAAGGACTAATCCCTGGTGACTCGATCGTACTTCGCTTAGGACCGCTATTTCCAGCTGCTATTACAACTGTAAGGCCGGCCCTAATTGCTTTTTCTACAGCTTGGCACAGCGGGTCATCAACACAAGTTGAATTAACAGTACCTCCGAGTGACATCGAAAGGATACGCAGCTTTAGCCGCTTTCGATTTGCAATACACCACTCAATTCCCTTAATAATCGTGGAGTCATATCCGTCGCCATTTTTATCAAGTACTTTAACACCAACGATCCCTGCTTCTGGAGCAGGGCTTTTGTATTTTCCTTTGCTCATCCACCCGTTTCCTGCTGCATCCCCTGCGATATGAGTCCCATGGCCGTTATCGTCATAGGGCTGTTTTCTATGATTGATGAAATCTTTAAAAGCCATGATGCGGTTACAGGGCTTACTCAGATCAGGGTGCCTATACACGCCTGTATCAAGAATAGCAATGTTGATTCCTTTTCCGGTAAGTCCCTGTTTCTTTTGGATAGCGGTAGAACCGATGGAGGGTGTCGCTATATTAAGGGATGTTTTTTTGATTCCATCTACATAGATTTTCTCGATCCCATGCCAGCCACACATCTGTTTCAGACAGTTCATCGAAACTCGTGATGCCACAGAATTAAGCATCGGGAGGTGATGTTTAATAGGGAAGTCGTGTAATTCTAAATGTTTTTGTAATGACTTCAGCTGGGCTGGGGTCATTTTTTGTTTGAACTTAATAATGATAGGGATTTTAGCGGATGTACGGCGAGGTCCTTGGGATTGTTGAATTTTTTTTCTTAGTGCCCTTTGGATTATTGAACTATGCTGCTCTAGCCACAATTGTCGGCTCATTTATTAATGGATCACCTCACAAATGCATTATATGCATTACTGATCCAGTGGGTACGAATCTATGAATCTAGGAATAAAGTACATTTCTAGAATAGTAGGTAAAAGTAAAGTCAAGAATTCCAAATTTTGCATTTACTATCGTATCCTAAAAGAAAGTGGTGAAGTAAATGACAATTATTAAGAAGCCAGTCAATAAGCAAGCCGTAATGGCGGCCAAAGCTCTCGCAGCAAAAAAGAGAGTGAAAGCAGCTGCAACCCGGAAGAAACGGAGAGTCAGACAGACCTTGGACAGATTTATTGTTCTCGCTATTGGTACAAATGCAACTGGAACACCTAAAGACACTACGGGGTGGACCGCTTCCTTATTGAGAACTGGAAATCCAGCTATAGTCGCTGATTTCGATGAATTCGGTGTAGCTAGATTCCCAACAGTTAGCACATTAACAACGGTGCCGTATCTTCTCACATTAAGAGATGAGAACGGAAATGCTATAAAAAGCTTTAATGTACCATCAGATCGAGAATTCTATGTTGCTAGGTTCTAAATTTGGACTAGCTTAGTTATCCTCAAGTTAACAACAGCATGTGTCGATTCTATATCGCCACATGCTGTTTTATTTGTCTTTTATCAGATGATGCAGATTTTAACAATACTTGAATCTCATAAACCCACTGAAACATTCCGGTGAAAATGACCGACTGGATGACGGATAGAATCTCAGTATTATATTCGGCTTTAGCATGTGCAACAATATTCTGAATCGTTTCCCTTCTCTGCTCCTCCGAGCAATAACCATAGAGATAAATTCCTTTAGGTAATATCGAAATATAGTCGGACTGTTCAGGATACTTCTCACAGACTACAAAAAAGACAGAAGGATTCTCAGGAGGCTCTAAAGTAGTCATAATATTTGCACGAAGATCAAATGCGAATGCATCTCTTGGCTCATCTTCAAGCTGTTGATTTAGCGCATTCTGCATTTGATGGAAACTTTCGAGGCTGGGTTTCTGTAGGGAGTGGATTTTTACGATCGTTCTTTCTCCCAAAGCTTTGGTTAAAAAATGGTTGGGGGATAGGGGGACGTCGGATAAATAAGCTTGATTTTCGTATTGTTTTCGCAAAGCTCTAAGCTGTAATTTCGTCTTATTTAGTTGCTTGATTTCCTGTTCAATTTCCTCGTCCTTTGTTTTAAGGAAACTAATAATATAATCGAGATTATCATTCGTAAACACATCTTTAATCTTATGAAGTGGCATGTTCTTTTTTTTGCAGAAGTTAATGACATCGAGATAAATAAGCTCTTTATCTGAATAATAGCGATAACCAGAGGACGGATCTACTTTTGCAGGCTTCAGCAAGTTAATCCGGTCATAATGCCGTAAGGTTTCGATAGTAGTGTCTGCTAGTTTTGCTGTTTCACCAATAGAATAATAGTTGTTCATTGCATCATTCTCCCGTTGACTCTTGTGTTACCCAAGAGATTATAGTGTTCATTGTACTGATTTTCATCTAAAATTTCAAAACAGTGAATGGAGAATGAGAGTATGAAGACAACAGAACTCGATGTATTAAAAGATCCAATTTCCAAACTTTTTCGTGGTTATGCGATTCCCGGGATCGTAGCTTCTCTTTCTATGTGTCTGTACGGAATTATTAACGGAATTATTTTGGGGCGTTTTGTAGGACCTAATGCGCTAGCTGCAGTGAATATGGCTTCTCCGATTTTTAATATCATTTCCTGTATAGGGATCTTAATTGCCATTGGAGGAAATACATTAACCGCTATTAGTCTAGGAGAGCAGAACAAGAGAAAAGCCAACCATTACTTCAATAATGCTTTTTACACTCTGTTTATGATTACCGTGGTTATTTTCATAATGGTAGTTTTTTTTCCTCATGTACTGGCTAGAATAGTTGGAGCGAACTCTGTACTTTTTCCTATGGTTGTTGATTACATACGAACTTTTGGTGTATTTGTCGTGCCTGTAATTTTTAATATTCTACTTGGTATTTCATTGCAATCCATTGGCAAACCTCAGCTTTATATGGTCGGTAATTTGTTGAGTGTAGTCTTGAACATCATCTTGGATTTGATTCTTATTTGCGTTTTCGATATGGGGATTACAGGTGCTGCTTTGGCATCTGGGATTAGTGCAACGGTTGTTTTTATATTATTTTTCTCGAAATTCATCTCAAAGGATAGTTTTTTAAGAGTGGGTAGATGGAAGGTGGAGTTAAAAGCAATCGGAAGGATGATCTATAACGGTTCCTCGGAGGCGATTACGCAATTCAGTGCAGGTTTTTCTTTTATGATCTTCAACTGGATTTTGATAACTAAATTTGGTGAAACAGGCGTATCTTCATTTGCGGTAGTTCAGTATATCTCACTTGTAGTTAATGCAGTTATCATGGGCATGTCGAGAGGGTTAGGAGCCATTAGCAGCGTGAATTACGGAGCAAAGGAATACGGCCGTATAACAGAATTGATTGCCGTAGCGATTAAAATAGTCACATTGGTTGGTGTGGTTTGTACAGCGATTTTGATTCTTTTTAAATCCCCATTCATTTCTCTTTTTGTAAAAGACAATCTTCAGGTCATGACTACATCCAGTGAAATTATCACATTTTATAGCTTTAATTTTATCTTTGTAGGGGCCAATATTATAATTAACGCTCTGTACACAGCCATTAATAATCCCAAAATATCTGCGATTTTGGCGATTTTACGATATGTCTTGTTGATTGGAAATTTCTTTATCCTTCCTTTAATGTTTGGTAACATCGGTTTATGGCTTTCCTTTGTAGTGGCAGAGATAATCTGTGTCGTGGTAAGCTATGTTTGTTTGAAGAAGACAATGCAAAAGTGGAGTCTCAACTAGTTAACAGCAGATTAAAGAGGAGTTTTGAAGTGAAAAAGTGGTACAAACTTGATAACGCAGCAAAACTATTTCCATCCGTTACAAATACAAAAAACACTTCTGTTTATCGGATTTCAGCCGTTCTGACAAATCCTGTAGATGTGGACGCTTTGCAGCAAGCCGCCGATACGGTATTCGACAGATTTCCGATGTTCACAGTGAAGCTTCGGAGGGGTGTGTTTTGGAATTATTTAGAGTCTAGCACGGATAAAATTGTGATCGCTGAGGATCAGCAGTATCCTTGTCGCAACATTGATCCAACTACGAATAATGGATATTTATTTAAGGTTTTATACTACAAAAATAGAGTCTCTGTTGAAGTGTTCCATGCGCTCACGGATGGTAATGGGGCCGTCGAGTTTTTAAAATCACTGTTGTATTATTATCTTTTGTATATGGGACATGAAATTGACACTGAGGACAGGATTCTACTCGCCGATTCAGGAGTGGATATCCATGATATGGAGGATGCTTTTCGCAGATACTACAAGGATTGTTATGTTGAATCGGTTAGAAACAGCAGAGCTTACCACATTAAAGGCACAGCTTTCGAACAGTTCGGAAATAACGTGGTACACGGGGTCGTAAGTGCTTCCCAATTGAATGCCCTCGCTAAGCAAAAAGGAAGTACGATCACTGCTTATTTATCTGCATTACTGAGTTATTCTATTTATCAAACAAGAATCAAATATAGCAAAAGTAACGCTCCCGTGGTTATCGCAGTGCCTGTCAATTTGCGCAAAGCATTCCCTTCACGTACTCTTCGTAACTTCTTTGGCGTAGTTAATCTTGGAGCGCGAATTACGGAGGATACCACACTGGATGAATTAATTTTTAGGATGAATGAGATGCTGAAGTATAAAACGGGGAAAGAAAATTTGCAAAATATCATTTACAACAATGTTGCGCTTGAACGGAACAAAGCTACACTGTTTGTCCCGTTATTTTTGAAGAACTGGTTCGTGAATTTAGGGTTTCATATGCTTGGGGAAAGTAAAAGAACACTGACCTTGTCCAATATCGGCAATATTATATTGCCACAGCAAATGAACGAGCATGTTGAGCTAATTGAGGCATTAGTCTATCCATCCAATAAAAGCCCTATGAACTGTGGGATCAGCTCAGTCAATGATAAGCTGGTGATCACGTTTACCAGAAATATAGTGGAGTCCGATATATTGCAATACTTCTTTTCGACCTTAGCGGGTGAGGCTGGACTTGAAGTGGAAATCTATTCAAACGATTGGGGGATTAGCGAATGACCAAATGTATTCGTTGCAATGTGACGGTTGATAATCAACATAATCGTTGTCCGCTATGCTCCAAGCCACTTAAGATCAGGGGAGAGAGTGCGACAGAATACCCGTCCTATAAAGAGGTTTATCAGGTAACCAAACCATTTACGGTAGCTAAATTGTTCCTCTTTTTGACCATATCTGCGATCGTGCTTTCGATTACAATTAATGCGTTAACCTATCATATCAATCCGAGAATATGGTCAATTATCGTAAGTACCGGTCTTATCTATGCGTGGATCGTTGTTAAAGATACCATTTTATCTAATAAACATATCGGCAGAAAGATTTTATATCACTATGTTATGTTGTCCATATTCCTTTTGGTGATCGATATTTTTGTAGGTTTTAGGGGATGGTCTACCAATTATGCAATTCCGCTGTTTGGAGTGGCAGCTACATTTATTATGACTATGCTCGCAATTGTTCAAAAATCATTATGGCGTCATGATATAGGTTATATTTTAGCGATGTTCTTTATTAATTTATGTCCTATGCTTCTGTTTGTATTTAATTTGTCTCATGTCATTTGGACCAGTGTGTTCTCAATCGTATACTCACTCCTAACCATTATAGGGATGATTATTTTTTCTGACCGGAAATTTATAAGCGAAATCAGAAGAAGATTCCATTATTAGATTTTTCATTAGTGAATACCTATTATCATATTTCTCCGGATGGGGCTGAAAACCCACTAGCTGAAATGGCTGCTGCAGATTTTTTTGAAATGGATGAAGTAAGAGGTTTGATGCAACAAGCTGGAGAAACGGTTCAGGCACATGGCTTAGATTTACCTGCATCTTTTTTTGGGACATCATGAGGATCATGCGCATTTGGGTTTTAAAATTAATGAATTACACTTTAAAGATGTCCCAGAGGAAGAACAGGAGACGGTGATCCTAAAAGATTGGGAAGTATTTATTACATATACAGTTACGCCTGCCGTAGAGGCAATCGCAGAAGCTGCTGGGGTCAAATCAGCCATGATCTGGCAACAATTTGGTGGTGAAACAGGGATGTTAAGAGAGTTCATCGCTCAGAATGAAACGCGTGAAGAAGTGATAGAGAGATATAATCGTAACTTCTTGCTTCTATCGGAGTCTATTCCGCCGGAGCTTTTTCACAGAAATAGAAATCCATTTAAGCATACGATTCGTTATACAGATAATCCGTATCATGAAGGAGAGCGACTAGTGTTGCGTTCTTCCTGCTGCCTCTATTATTGCCGTGAGGATGGCGAGAAGTGTTATGTATGTCCAAGGTTAACGGAAGAAGAAAGAGAAGAGAAGAAAGTGAAAATTCTCTCCACTCTATAATTAAATTTAGGTTTATTATGCATATTGACCACGTCCTTTGGACGTGGTTTTTTTGTGGATTCAAGAAAGTGAAAGGTTCATACGACACCGAATTCCTATTTTTCTACAAGAAAGGTTGTCCTTTTTAATGAGATGATTAAGGCATTTTTGCTAGTTTAAAATTTAAATAAAATTCTTGACACTTCATAATGATAAACATTATCATAGGAATGGTAGATGAAAATGAAAATCATTATCACTACTTAGGGCGTATAATTATACATACTCGGAGGGATGGATTTTGAAGAAATTATTAGTACTTCTGGTTGTTGCAGTGCTGACTGCAATGACTGCATGTTCGTCCACGAATACAGCGGATAATCAAACAAAGAATGAAGCCGTAACGAATACAGCTGCTAATGAAACGAAAGAAGCAAATGCAGCGGATACAACAGAAGCAACGAATACAACGGATGCTGGTAAGGTGTACAGTCTGGAGAATGATGGTGTAGATGAAGCATTGTTCAAAGAAGCTTTAAGCCAATTTCCAACCACAGTTCCACAGCGAATTGTAACTACATCTGTACCATTAACAGAAATGCTCTACTTGCTTGGAATCACACCAGTTGGTGTACCAACCTCTACCAATCCAATCCCTGCAGATTTTGATTCGATAGATAAAATTGGTTCGCCAATGGCACCGGATCTTGAAGTAGTAACAAAGCTTGAGCCAGACTTGCTGCTGGGAGCAGAATCGCTTCGAAGCACGCTAGATAAGACACTGGAAGGCATGGATTTGCAAAAAGCATATCTACGCACAGAATCCTTCGAGGATTTAAAGCTTAGCCTTAAAGTATTAGGCACTTATTTTAATAAAAAAGATGAGATGAATGCGGCTTTGACCAAGATTTTGGATAAAGAAAATGAGCTAAGTAAATTAGCCGAAGGAAAAGAGCTGCCCAGCGTGATGCTCGTTATTGGAACCTCGGATTCCTTCATGGTTATGAGTGAGAAATCTTATCTAGGTAGTTTGGTGAAGAAGCTCGGCGCAGATAACATTGCTACTTCTGTACTTAAAGTTACAGATACTTACTCCCCAATTAATATGGAGAACATTGTAGCCGCTGACCCAGATGTCATTCTCGTACTCGCTTCAGGTGATCATGGTGCGACAAAGGATAAATTTAAAAAAGAAATAGAGAAAAATGAAACTTGGACAAAGCTTTCCGCTTATAAAAACGACAAAATCCAGATATTAGATTATAGCGTGTTCGGTGTGACTTCGATTATTAATGCAGAGACAGCCCTAACTGAAATAGCAAAATACTTCTATGAATAATTAAAGGAGACAGCAAGTGATAAAAACATCTCGTAGCAGAATAGTTGTTATTGTAACGGTTATAC
Organism: Paenibacillus etheri; assembly: GCF_001012825.1. Lineage (GTDB taxonomy): Bacteria > Bacillota > Bacilli > Paenibacillales > Paenibacillaceae > Paenibacillus_AQ > Paenibacillus_AQ etheri. The sequence continues at coordinate 42,260 of NZ_LCZJ02000026.1, read as the reverse complement.
TAGCGCTCGTTGCCGCGATTATTGCAATCGGACTAGGCTCTGTATTCATTCCGATATCAGACATACTCGGCACGATCTTTGGTTCATCGTCTAAGGCGGTGAATACCACCATCATATGGGATATTCGATTGCCACGCGTATTACTGGCGATGATCATCGGAGCGAATATAGCGATTTCGGGCGCACTGCTGCAAGCTGTGATGGGTAACCCGCTTGCTGATCCTGGATTGACGGGTGTAACTAGTGGGGCGGCTGCATGTGTTCTTGTCATAATGCTTGCTGCACCACAGTATACTCAGTTCATTCCGATTGCTGCTTTTGTTGGTGGACTAATCGCTGCCGGCATTGTATATGCATTGGCGTGGAGACGAACCGGCATTTCGCCGGTTACCATTATTTTATCTGGTGTCGCTGTGAATGCGCTCTGCGGAGGAGTCATCGGCCTCTTAACAATCATGTACAGTGATAGACTTCCTGCAGCGGTTCAATGGCTTAACGGCAGTCTCGCAGCTAAAGGGAATAATGCCTTGATGATGGTCCTTCCATATGCGATTGCAGGTTGGATCTTATCATTTTTCGCGATTCGTAAAGCAAATATTATTCGTCTGGGTGATCAGGTTGCCTCAAATCTGGGTGAAAATGTAAATCAAATTCGTATCTTGCTCTCCTTGCTAGCAGTATTTCTCGCGGCTATTTCTGTAGCAGCCATTGGAATGATCGGATTTGTTGGTCTTGTTGTACCACATATGGCTAGAATGCTCGTTGGTTCTGATTATAAGTATCTTTTGCCGATGAGTATGGCTCTTGGTGCATTGGTTCTGTTGATTGCGGATACGGGCGGACGTACTCTATTCGCACCACTAGATATCCCTTCGGGTATCCTTATGGCTGTGATTGGTGGACCTTATTTTCTATACCTGATGAGAAAGAAGGCGTTCTAACATGTTTACTGTCGATTCCATTTCAATTCGGTATGAGCAGAAAAGCGTGATTAACAACTTCTCTTTTTCCGTAAAAAAAGGTGAGATCGTCTCTATCATAGGACCGAACGGCTCCGGTAAATCTACGTTGCTCAAAGCGGTATCACGGCTAATTCCTTATCATACGGGTACGGTCATACTCGATGGTACGGATCTGAAGTCTATGAGCGCCAAACAAGTTGCACGAAAAATGTGCATGCTGAGCCAGAAGAATCAAGCACCAAGTGATATGACTGTGATTGATCTGGTCTCGTATGGCAGGTATCCACATAAAAAGTGGTTTGAAAGATTGAACCAAGAGGATATGGACATTGTTCATTGGGCCCTTGAGAAGACACATTTGATAGAGTATAAGGACCGAGCCGTAGCTTCATTGTCAGGTGGTGAATCACAGCGTGCCTGGATTGCAATGGCTTTAGCGCAGCGTCCACTCATCATGTTGCTTGACGAACCAACCACTTACTTGGACATTTCTCATCAGCATGAAGTGCTTGAGCTTGTTCGCGAGTTAAATCAGGACATGGGCATGACCATAGTGATGGTACTGCATGATCTCAATCAAGCGTCTACTTATAGCGATAGTATTGTTGTAGTGCAGGCTGGTGAAAAAGCGATGTACGGCACACCCAATGAAGTCATGACAACAGACATGATCCGGGATGTCTACCGAATGGATGCGGAAGTCCAGTATGTGCAAACAGAGAAGAAACCTCGTATTCATTTGTTGAGTACCGTTCGATAGATTCAAATTTTGATTACATAATCTACTAATGGAGGGATTTTTTGAATGAAGAAGCCTATAGATGTAGAGAAAAATAAAGAAAACTACTTACAATTTATCAATAAACGTAAGAATCTGATTTTGAGTTTAATTGATGATGAAGGTAAGCCGTTTATTAGCTATGCACCTTTCGTAAAGAAAGACGGTAAACTGTATATCTATATTAGTAAGATTGCAGAGCACTATGGCTATATGGAAAATAATGATTTTGTGGACGCTTTTCTGATCGCGGATGAGTCTGAAACAAATAATAAATTTGCAACTGAGCGTGTACGCTGGAGTTGTACCTCAAGTAATATCGGTAATGATGGACATGAGGATATCTTTGAATTGTTTAATGCGGATCATGGTGAAGCCATGCTGAAATTGCTGCGCGGACTGGATTTCTCACTATTCGAACTGACCCCTGTGAAGGGGCGTTATGTTGTAGGTTTTGGATTGGCTTTTGATATTGATGTGGATGCGAATTTGTTCAACCACGTTGTTATTGATAAGAAGAAAGATGAAGAAGCAACTGTACAAGGGAGCAAATAGCCGATGACTATTACTTCAGTACTGCCCATCTGGCAAGCCGTTCAAGAGCGATTTCATAAAATGGTGAAGGCATTGCCGGAAGAAGACTTAAATCTTAAATTAGGGAATTCAACCATCGGAGGGTTGATTTCTCATAATGCTGAGGTAGAATTTATGTTTGCAGAGTGGTTCTTTGGTAGACCTAAACCTCAAGCTGATGATGCAGCGTATACTACATTAAGTGAACTGGTGGATCTGCTGACGGCTTCAAATGAGAATCTAATTGCAGCGATGCAGGAGCTTCCGGAAGATGCTTGGCATGTGAGTGTAGAATTGGCTTTTGGCACATCTACTCCGCTTGAAGCGGTAGGGAGACTTATGTATCACACAGGCATTCATGCCGGACAGATTTCTCTGATACAGAAAAATGCGGTTCAAAGTGAAGCGTTGTAGAGGTAGAATAATAGAAGGAATAGGGAAACGGCAGAAATGCCGTTTTTTTTGTGTGTAAACATAGGTGGGAAATTGATCCCGGAAATTCGTTGTCTCTATTTTGATACCCTTTGTTTTATGTGAATTTTGGTATAATATAGGGGATTCCAAGGAGGCGTAGATCATGACGGAGTACTTGCGAGGCCAAATGGCCAAACTGGCGAATGTGAGTATGGAGACGTTGAGGTATTATGAGGAACTCGGATTAATAAGCACACCTATACGTTCTGAATCCGGTTACCGTCTTTATTCTGAAGCGGCGCTTAGTCGACTTACGTTTATACATAATGCTAAGCGATGCGGGTTCACCCTAAAGGAAATCAAAAAGGCATTACGATTAATGCGGTTTCGCCCGGTCCTGTTAATACGGAGCTTTTCACAGTTGGAAAGACTGCTGAAGAGATTGCGAATGTTGGGAATATGAATTCTTTTGGACGCTTAGGAGAACCTGATGATATCTCGAATGTAGTGCTGTTCTTGGCTAGTAAGGAATCACAGTGGGTTACGGGCCAGACCATTCGAGTGAATGGGGGATTCATTTAAGAACAAAACCGATAGCATCATTTTTAATAGCCGGTCTGCAGCAATACTCCTTAGAATAAATGGATACTCAAAAAGAGGAGTGAAACTATGACGCAGATCATCTGTTCACCGACTAAATATATTCAGGGGCATGGCGAGATCCAAAAGCTGGGAGAGTATTGTTTGCAGCTAGGAGCAAAAAGTGCGTTTGCAATTATAGATCCTTATATTTTCTCCATGTACAAGAAAGATATCTTACACAGCTTTGAAATAAATGATATTCCACTTATTATGCGCGAATTCAAGGGGGAGTGCAGCCGTAATCAGGTGGATGAGATAGTGTTGGAACTTGGTCGTAAGGACGTTGAAGTCGTCTTAGGAATCGGTGGCGGCAAGACATTAGATACAGCAAAAGCAGCAAGTTACATGTCGGATCTCCCAGTAGTTATTGTACCCACAGTGGCTTCGACGGATGCACCTTGCAGCGCTTTATCAGTGTTGTATACGGATGAGGGTGACTTTGATTGCTATCTTCCCTTAAAAAGAAACCCCGACATGGTCATCGCAGATATAAATATCATAACGAAAGCTCCTGCAAGATTACTGGTTGCTGGAATGGGTGATGCCTTATCCACCTTTTACGAAGCAAGAGCTTGCCGTCAATCAGGGGCGGTTACCCATGCAGGTGGGACTAGCACAATCGCAGCGTTCTCCTTAGCCCGAGCTTGTCTCGACACACTTCTTGCTGAAGGTGAATCAGCACTAATAGATGTTAAACAAGGGATTACCTCTTCTGCAGTAGAACATATTGTTGAAGCTAATATTTATTTGAGCGGCGTGGGGTTTGAGAGTGGTGGGCTTGCGGCAGCCCATGCTATTCATAACGGACTGACACTGCATGAGGGATGCAGGAATGTGCTACATGGTGAGAAGGTTGCTTTTGCTACGATCGTGCAGTTGGTCTTAGAGAACACTTCAGATGATGAGATCGCTCAAATCATTGATTTCTGCAAAAAAATCGGCCTTCCCGTTACACTTAAGGAGCTTGGCATTATTAGCAGCGAGATCGATAAATTAATGGTGGTGGCAGAAGCTAGCTGCTCCCAGGATAGCCCGATGAAGAATATGCCGTTTGAAGTTCAATCTTTGGATGTGCTGAAAGCAATCCTTGCCACAGACAAGCGCGGGCAATAGGAGCAGTTCTATTGTAAATTATTGCGAACCCTCCTCGTACATATTTAACCTTCGTGAACCAAACAATGAGGACAATTGTTTAAGACGAAGGAGGCGTTCCTCTTGATGAAGGACAGTCGAAAGGTTAAACGTTACTTACTAAACTGGATTGCTGTTGCTGCAGTAATGATTACCACAATTGTTCCAGCGACGCCGACTGTATCTGCTGCCACGTCTAAAGACAACGTTACAAATACGCAACGTGAAGAGAGTGCACCAAAACGTGATAAGGTTGCGGTTGCTATCATTATTGACGATTTCGGCAATGGCATGAAGGGGACTGATGAAATGTTCTCGTTACCGATAAAGCTTACTGTAGCCGTAATGCCCTTTTTGCCTACATCCGCGAAGGATGCCACGCGCGCGCATGAACGCGGAGATGATGTTCTGGTGCACTTGCCTATGGAGCCGCGCCAAGGTAATCCTAAATGGCTTGGACCAGGAGCTATATTGGCCAAGATGTCCGATGAGGAAGTGCGACAAAAGGTTGAGGCAGCACTCGAAAATGTTCCATATGCGATCGGGATAAATAACCATATGGGCTCGAAAATTACCGGGGACGAGCGAATTATGGCGGTGATCTTATCTGTATGCAAAGAACGGGGATTGTTTTTTGTAGACAGCAAGACCAACTATCGTTCCGTTGCTGGCAATATGGCTTATCGAATGGGATTACCTCGCTTGGAGAACCATATCTTCTTGGATGACATACACACGGCCAGTCATGTTCTGAAGCAAATGGGACTCGTTAAAGATCTAGCACAGGATCAACGATACTGCGTAACCATTGGTCATGTTGGCGTACATGGGAAAGAGACCGCAGCAGGGATCCGCAGTGGTATTGAGCATTTGAAAGACAGTGTTGAATTTATAGGTATTTCTGATCTGGTTAAAGACGAGATGAAATGGATCTCTCATCCTACACTTCCATAAGATAAGCTACAATACCATCAGCGATGGCTTCTGCGATTTGTTGCTG
>NZ_LCZJ02000026.1:25472-36711 GCF_001012825.1 Paenibacillus etheri | reverse complement strand
CCCGCCTCAACGATAACGGTTGTGGCGGTTATTTTGTTGAGTAAATAAAAGGGCTTGCCTGGTTTTGGTTGAGCCTCGACATCGTAAAGATTATTTAATTGATGCTGAATGGATTTAGCAAGGATAAAGCTGCGACCCTCTTGACGGTATAATACAAGCGGTCCATGTTTGGAAGGAGAAGGCGCCCAATTAATATGGATACTTACCACTACAGTAGCGGGTAATGTCTCAGCAAGCTCTTTACGCTGTGCAAGATCGCGCAGATGTCGAGATTTACTACGCAGCCAGCGGTTCTCATCACTTGGGGCATAATCTCCATTGCGGTTTAAAGCGACGTCAAAGCCATCGCTGCCTAGCAATAGAAATAATCGACGTGAGATATCTAACGTGATATCTTTTTCAAGGATTTTACCGAAGGAAGTTCCACCGTCGATGCCTCCGTGTCCCGCATCAATTAGGATCATACGGTGGCCATGACCTAATATATGCTGACGGTCATCCTTCATCACAGGCTTCTCTGGTGTCGCAGAGGCTAAGGAGCTCCCCATAAACAACATTAGTAGTCCTACGGCAGTTAGAGTGATTCGAAAGCCACAAATAGCAGCTGCTGTTCTGGGAAAGGGTTGTTTTCTCCATTTGTACAAGTGAAACGCCTCCTTGCAAGTGAATAGTGTGTCCTGGATTCTTTGTTAGATTGTGCTTTAATAGGTAAACCTATTCGACATATCAGAAGTCTGTAGTTTAGATCTGACTGGAGTGGTGCACACTAAGAGCATGGAATAGATGTTGATCAACTAATTTCACTTACAATGTAGGAGGTGTTAAAATGGCTTCCGGTGGCGATGAGCTTGTAAAGTATATAACGGAGAAGGTAGTCGTATATATCGAGGATCCGCGTGCCATACATGCCCGTAGAGCAGCTACGAAGCAGCCGTGGTCACAGAAATGGTTCGGCATGCTTCCGCTTGGTTGGTCTATCTGGCGAAGCAAGTGGAGTCATAGCAAAAAGGAATAAATGTTTAAACAGCAAATAACCTTCCAGTGCCTTTGTTCATGGGTGGCAGCGGAAGGTTATTTGCATTTGGTTATTAACGATTATATCCGAGTGCTTTGGTAGTTCTGTCTGGCAGTTTATGCAGTGTTCCATTATTCTGTAGTGCAGTGAGTGGTAAGTATCGTTTTCCTTCAGGACCTGACGCCGCGTATACGGTAAGTTTATTATTCTCAGCTTGACCATGAGAAGGCTGCCAACTTTGATAACCTGTAATCATAAAAGGTGCGCCGACAAGGTCGTTTCGCCCAGCTGCTTGATAAGCGATGCTTTCCTTCGGTCTGATCAATAGTGCGATATTGTCGCCGCCCACTGTGGTTAATTTAGGAGCGGTCAGCCATAGGATATCTTCGTACGGATCATCTGACCCTCCACTATTGAAGGCCGATAGCGGTGATACGTCAGGATTAAGATTAGTGATTACATCTGTTGTTTGAGGCTGCTCTTTAAGGACTTCTTCCGCCTTGCTAAGTGACCAAGGTAAAATTTGCGGTACGGAAGCATTGATGTAGACCGTCTTTTCGTCAATAGTTATTTTCCAGACAGGTAGAAGTGGTGCATATAAAGCAGTAAGTTTTATTGTTCCTGAAAAAGATGATGTAATGAGACCCTTCTGCACCAAAAACTGGCGCAGATCATTTAAACTGTATGGGAGTCCGTAAGTGCCGGCTCCATATTCACTTAGCATATACCCGCCTGTATCGGTGGCGGAAATGATCATGTATCCTATCCGTTCTTCGCCCTTCATTACATTAACAAGCCAGCCATGAGTACCTGGACCAAGAGGATAATATTCTATCCCTGCATCTTTCCAGGCTGTAAATGGAGCTTCTGCAGCGAGCTTGTTCAGTGTAGCTTTAGCGAATTCTTGGACTGAAGTGGGAGAAGGTAAGGTACTCATCTTCAGCACAGGTATCGCATCCTGTGTGACCGATTGGATCACACTTACTCTGGCCAGCGCCAGCGCTGAAGGAGAACCAGAGCTGGATACAAACAGTCCAAAGCTTAGAAGCAGGAGGAGGCATCCTTGACCCGCAAGTTTTAGCCTCCGCCGCGAACTTATTTTCATCGCGTCGTTCACCTTTCTTTATTAAGAAATGTCGGGAAAGTTAAGCTTCACTCCATTGTAGTGGACAGGCTATAAAAAGGCTGTTGCTTGCTGTCGCGCCTGAAGGCGGAAGTTCTCTTGTTTTTTTGCCTGCTTTTAGCGAGTAGGGTCGCACTATAGACTTCGTAGATGAAACAGTCCATAGGTTATCGCAGAAACTGCAATTTGCGGCTCATATTGCCAAATGGTCTCCTGTCGACGACGGTTATACTGCTCCTGAGTGCCTAAACGTTTTTCTTCATCCGGCTCTTTCAGCAGTTCTCCGTAATAAATATCAATGATAGCCAGCTCTACTCTAAGACGCTCGCGTGCCTGTTCTGCCCAAGTGTAATCAAGTTCGGCTAGATGAGAGGTAAGGTGAGCCTCTAATAAATCTGTAGCGGCTGTCACGGTTAATTCATAAGGCTGAATATGGACGTTTTCAGGTAAACGGGGGGTCATCTCCCGAGAGGATATCTTTTCGTTAAAATCATCCATGATAGTCCCCTTTGTCAGAGATATTCCAAGATAATGCAGTTCTTCCCGTTTCAAATCGCAGCTCATCTCCACTTTATAACAGACACCGAGCCACGGTTCATAGGCTGCAGAGAAGAGTGTATTCCGCTGCCTGCTACCGGGATCCTCAAATAAGTAAAGACATTTCCCTTCATCTTGGGCTGCACTCCAAATTTGCTGTAGGCGCTTGCTTCCATAGATGATATCTTCACGTCTTATCATGCCAGGCCCAATTCGAGGCAGTGCTGGTACAATACCGAAGTAGCGGGCAAGGATGCTGTCTTCTGGATTTGAGGAGGGGACATGAACCACATTAGATTCCGGTGATTCTGAATTCAATAGATCTGTGCTAGCCTCAACATCGACTGTTGCGCCCATCACTGGGTTTCCGGTAATTGGCGGGTTTAATGCTCCGATGCTGCGATTTACCGTTGGTGGAACTTCTATAGATGCTTGGCTGTCGTATTTTTCCGGATCAAATACAAAGGTGAAAGAGAGTGTCTCAGGATCAACACCAGTACGCTCCACGAATCCCCAATAATAAGGTCGGTCTGTAAGCATTCTGTCAGCTCTTGGCGATAGCTTTACAGTTACGTGAATGGGCGATACTTCAATAATGGAGCATTCTGTCGCTTCCAAATAGTCCATTACATGTTTACGTACTTCCTGTGAGGTGAGGGTCATGTCGCAGTCTCACTTTCCTTTTTAATACCCTGAGTTAACTCACTGAGGGATTCACCGATATGATCTAGCTCATGTCGCAGCTCTTCATCGGAACGGGATTCGAGCATGATTTTGTATAAACTTTTCTCCAGAGATTCTTTCTTTTCAAAACGCTCCAGAATCACATCCAGCCCGCCAATGACCATTTCGAACATATTGATCTTCTCATGTAGCAGATGCAGGATATGTTCTTCAATCGTGCCTTCTGTGGACAAATTATAGATAACCACGTCATTTTCCTGACCTAATCGGTGTACCCGTCCAATCCGCTGTTCTACTCTCATGGGATTCCAAGGCAGATCGAAGTTGATCATATGGTGACAGAACTGCAGGTTAATGCCCTCACCACCCGCCTCGGTAGCGATCATGACTTGAGCCCGACCGCGGAAGAGATCCATCATCCAGTCTTTTTTACCACGATTCATCCCGCCGGAATAAGAGACACACATTAGCCCGTGTTCGCGGAAATACTGAAGCAAATATTCTTGAGTCGCGCGATACTCCGTAAAGACAATGACCTTTTCATTCATTTCTTGAATGAGAGATAGAGTTGTTTCAGCTTTGGTATTGGTCTTAACCGTTCGAAGTGTCTGCAATAGCTCCATCATCCGATCGCGTTTCGGAGAATCAGCGGGCAGCTTCTTGATCAGATTAACTAAAGTAATGAAGACGGCATCCCTGCTGCTGCATACCTCACGCTGAAGCGTTACCAAGGAAAGCATGCTGCTAAGATTGCCGCCCGATTCCTGATACTGATCCTTAACAAAAGAAGTGACAGCGTCATATAATACTCTCTCTTCCTGGGAAAGAACTAGCGGAATATTACGGACCTTTCGTTTCGTAAAGTTAACGGGACCTTCGCCACGCCGATTGCGGATCATCACCTTCGATAGCTCGTCCCTTAGCTGACCTTCATTCTTAGGTTGACGTTTATCAACGACGAAATTTGAGGCGAAATCGCCCTGATTTCCTAGTTGCCCCGGCTTCAGTAAAGTGATCAAATTAAATAGCTCGCCCAGATCATTCTGAACGGGAGTGGCGGTTAGGAGCAGGCAATATTTTTTGCGTAGTTGCTGTACAAATAAATAATTGGTTGATTTCTTATTCTTCAGCTTGTGGGCTTCGTCAATAATCAACATGTCATATTCATTTTCCAGCAGCATTTCTTTATGTGGATCGCGTTTCGCGGTGTCCATAGATGCGACGACAATTGCATTTCCCCAGGAATATGCTTTTTTCTGCGCAACAGCAGAGATGCCAAACTTGGCATTCAGCTCGCGGACCCACTGCAATACGAGGGAAGCGGGTACCAGAATAAGCACTTTAGTGACGAGACCGCGAACAAGATATTCCTTGAGTACAAGTCCTGCTTCAATTGTCTTTCCTAGTCCAACCTCGTCTGCAAGAATCGCGCGACCTGACATTTCAAACAGAACCTTATGCGCGGTATCGAGCTGATGAGGAAGTGGGGATAACCCCGATAAATGCTTCATGCATTGCAGCTCATCGAAGCTTGTTACTAGACCTGTTTGTTCACCTTGTACGGCAAGTTTAGACAGACGGAAGTCTCCCCACGGACCGCCTTTTTCCAGTTTGAGTTCCAGATCCTGTAGCCAATTTCGGTCAAAAGAAAGAGGAACAGGCAGTATAGGCGCTGACTTTCCACCTTTGTGAGGTAGAGAATTACGGAATAATTGCGTCATGGTACAGCCTCCTCAGGTGTTAATTCATATCATCTTTCGTAGGATTAGTATGCTCTTAAACAAGAGAATTCATAACCTTCTATTTTTCTTGATAGCCTTTAAAAAAGAGAGTAAAAGCGAGAAAACGCGGCAAGGTTTGCGATATTTCAGCTGCTTGACTCTATTTTCGAAAAAGACCTTCGATACAATATGTGGTATAGTTTAAAAGCTGACGCACACAATATATTGTGACAAAAGCATGAAAATGTGGTTTTTTTAAAGTGCGTAGCTGGTATTTGTTATTGACAAGATGAACTTCCTACATACACCGGTAAGGCGGAAGATAAGTGTAAGGAAGTTTTTGTTGTGGGTCACAAACGTAAGCCCACACCTTGAACTAGAACTGATATTTACTACATTGCGGGAGGTTTTTCTATTGGGTAAAGTGGAACGTAAGCAACGCCTTGAGGGGCTAAGTGAAAAGATATTTTTGGATCGTTATGCTTGGAAGGATGCCGATAGTAATAATGCTAAGGTAGGCGATGTTGTACTCGTTCTAACAAAAGATGATCCGAAGTTTCCAACGAAGGAAGTCGGAGAGATCGTAGAACGTAGCGGCAGAATTGTAACAGTGAAGACGCGCAGCGGCGAACTTGTGAAATCAGATGTGGAGAAGCTGACGCTTAATATAGAAAAAACACCAGAAGAAATGTGGGATCGTCTATCTACAGCTATGGCTTCTGTGGAGAAGACACCTGAGCTTCAAGAAGAATGGGCAGGTAAATTCCGTTCGATTTTGGATGATTGGAAGCTTGTACCAGGCGGACGAATTGCGGCTGGTGCAGGTGCTAGTGAAGAACTAACATTGTTCAACTGTTATGTAATTCCTTCACCAAAAGATAGCCGTGGCGGCATTATGCAGACGTTGGCTGAAATGACAGAAATTATGGCTCGTGGTGGCGGTGTAGGGATTAACCTATCCTCTCTACGTCCACGCCGTGCAATTGTGAGAGGTGTTAATGGTTCTTCTAGTGGTTCTGTATCTTGGGGCGGTCTGTTTAGCTATACCACTGGACTAATTGAACAAGGCGGTAGCCGCCGTGGTGCACTCATGCTCATGATTAATGACTGGCATCCAGATGTGGAAGACTTCATTACCGTGAAACAAACGATGGGTCAAGTGACTAATGCCAACCTTTCGGTATGTGTGAGCAATAGCTTTATGAAAGCTGTAAAAGAAAATCTAGATTGGGATCTAGTATTTCCTGATACAACAGACCCTGAGTATAACGATGTGTGGGATGGCGATCTTGACAAGTGGAAGGCTGCGGGCAAAAACGTTATTCATTATCGCACCGTTAAAGCACGTGATGTGTGGCGCACTATTATAGAATCCGCTTGGAAATCCGCAGAGCCGGGCGTAGTGTTTATGGAATACTATAATCAGATGTCCAACAGCTGGTATTTCAATCCGATCATTTGTACGAACCCATGTGGGGAGCAAGGATTGCCAGGCTGGGGTGTATGTAATTTGTCCGCTGTGAACCTGTCCAAGTTCTACGATGAGAAGAATCATGATGTAGACTGGGAAGATCTCGCGACTACGACGCGTTATTCCGTACGTTTCTTGGACAATGTTATTGATAAGACCCCTTATCATTTCCCGGAAAATGAAGCGAATCAAAAAAATGAACGCCGTGTAGGTCTCGGAACGATGGGTCTTGCCGAGCTGATGATCAAATTGAACATTCGTTATGGTAGCCCTGAATCTTTGGTGTTTCTGGACAAGCTTTACGGCTTTATGGCTCGTGAAGCGTACCTTGCATCCGCAGAGATTGCTGGTGAGAAGGGATCCTTCCTAGCTTTTGATACTGAGAAATATTTAATGAGCGGCTTTATGAAAAATATGCTCGAAGCGTATCCAGAGGTTGGCGAAGCGATTCGCAAACATGGCATGCGTAACGTTACAGTAATTACACAAGCACCTACAGGTAGCACGGGTACAATGGTAGGCACTTCAACAGGTATTGAGCCTTATTTCGCCTTCAAATATTTCCGTCAAAGTCGTCTTGGTTATGATGAGCAGTTCGTTCCAATCGCTCAAGAATGGCTTGAAGCTCATCCTGGTGAAGAGCTGCCAGAATATTTCGTGACTTCGATGGATTTGTCGGCTAAGGATCATATTCGTGCGCAAGCAGCAATTCAACGCTGGGTGGATAGCTCCATCTCGAAAACAGCTAACTGCCCGTCTGACTTTACAGTAGAAGAGACGGCTGAGCTATATGAAATGGCCTTCGATTTGGGCTGTAAAGGCGTTACGATCTACCGTGATGGTAGCCGTGATGTGCAAGTTCTGCAAACCTCTAAGAAGGAAGATACAGCAGAAGAGGTAGCTCCAGCTGTTGAAGTTGCAACCACTCCTGAAGCAAGTGTTGTAGCGGCAAGTCCAGCGCCTCAAGTGACTACGAAAGAGCTGGATAAACAATACAAGAAACGTCCGCAGGTTCTGCGCGGCGCAACTTATAAGATCAACACACCTTTCGGTATGGCGTATATTACGATCAATGATCTAGATGGCATACCGGCAGAAATCTTCCTGAATGTAGGTAAAGCAGGTTCGGACGTCTTTGCGATGGCAGAGGCACTTGGTCGTGTCTGCTCCTTGTTCCTCCGTTATGGAGATCATGGTGAGAAGGTAGAACTGTTGATCAAACATCTGAAAGGCATCGGTGGATCAGGCGCAATCGGCTTCGGCGCGAACCGCGTGGAATCCATTGCTGATGCTGTAGCCAAAGCACTAGAAACTCACGTGCTGAATAACGCTCAGGATGAACATGTTCCTGCACCTATCGCAGCGACTTTGGAGCTGGAGGATTTCAATGAAGCGTTGAACGCGGAGTTGAAAGCGAGTGTTCCTGTGGCAACATCTACCGATGATAGTCATGGTGGACATGGCGCGCATAACCACGCTTCTGCTTCCCGTGATCTTTGCCCATCTTGCGGCGGCGCTTCGCTGATTAATATTGAGGGCTGTAAGACTTGTGGCAATTGCGGGTATAGTCGCTGCGGGTAAACGGTAGAGCCAATAAATGTTTTATGGGAAAATGTGATTTTTCATTTTATATGAGAATTGTTTCATTTTAAATGAGAAAAAACTTCACCATGCAATAGCATGTATATATACATGCTATTGCAGCAAGTTTCACGTCTTTACTTAGAAAGTCGGCAAGCCCTTACTTAGGGTTTACCGGCTTTTTATTAATAACATGACAGGCTAAAGGGCAATCAATTCGGGGTTCGATTCTTCACTATTTTGCAGCTGGTTCTCAGCATCACGAAGTAACATCCAAGAATAAAAAATAGTTAAAGAATGAGCCTATTTGTTGGCTTTAAAATGTTTGATTCCTCTTCCGTTAAGGATATTGACTTATTCGAATTGCAGATCTGATATAGTTTAAGACGTTTGAAAATATCCACTATCTGTGCCTGTGTACTTCGGGCATCAAACTCCAAAAAACTAAATTTAGAGAATTATGTTAAATTAGAATTCTATTATAAAATCCTTGAAGAATGACATCATAACTGGGATGGTATCAATTTTATTCTCACTGTCAATCTAGAAGGAATAATCTGCCTCGTAGTCTTTGATGTAAGTAAAATAAAATCTTATTGAGTAGCCTCTCGTAGCTTTGAGAGCGTTTTAGATGCTTCATAAGGTAATGCTTCATAAGGTATTCGAAACTTATGTAGAGGATTATTTGGATAATGTCGTATTTATGATAGTTGTATTATAGGTTGTCACTAGTGTCCCTCAAATTAAAAAGGCGACATTTTGTTCGATTTTGAACGAAATGTCGCCTTTGCTTTTATACTTTTACTTCGATTCTTTCATCAAATTAATGATTCACTTGAGATTAACAGAAAATATCGCCATAGCGCCTTGCATCTGCATGCCAATTAGACCCGAGGAAGATGCAATATCATATCCGTGTCTATATTTGAGTTCGCTTTTTTTTTTGCCTCAATTTTAACGCTCTTTCGGAAGAGGGGTTTACTATTGATTTTCGCCTTGAAATTCTCGATAATTACATTATAAGGATATTTTTGTGTTTTAATTTAAATTAATCTACATAATTTCAGGGGTGGAATATAGGTGCTTGAAGTAAGAAGAAAATCTCGATGAAGGGTGATGACATCATTAGAGCATTAAGTGAACGAATGGAAAAGGGGGACGAAAGATGAAGTCATTCAAGACAGGGCTACAAGCCATTCTTTATGTAATACTGGTGGTTGGACTGCATCTGATCTTAATCTATTTTTTAAAGATAAGAATAGAGGGATGGGGAACGGAGTTATTATATACCTCATTTAAGGTGTACTTTATACCGCTGTTATTATGTTTAATTAATTCTTTTTTGCTTATAAGGACTCTTAGGATAAAGGACAATACCATTTGGTTTTTGGTAACGATGTTATCCAGCCTCTTACTTCTTTTATTTTTCAATGCAATACAAGATGACACTAATAGTGATGAAGAAGTTTTCATTTCTATTTTATCTTCACCGAAATATCAATTGGAAATGCTCTTTCTACTTCCTTGGTGTATTTCTATTATACAATTTATCTTAACTCTATATTATCTAATCAAAATAAGAAAAAATCTAATCGCTAGAAATAATAAAGGGGGAATGTAATATGAAAAGAATATTTTCATTAAGTATAATTACTTCGATTAAGTGACAGATTTAATTACAACGGATAAAATGTGACTATGCATAACTACTAAAAGCAAGCGATCATCGAGAAGAAGTGTTAAACTTTTATCTCAATGGATCGCTTGTTTTTTATTTATTGATGATGTTATAGGAAACAAAAGAAACAAGAATCAAAAATTATAGATAGTCATTGAGAGGTTTTAACTATATGAGTTTGATAATTGGGAAATGATAAAGGTAGTACTTAAAGAAAAAGATAAGGTTGGAATTGCGATTTGGTAAGTCACAACGGTTTACGCGGTGTGTCTGGTCTGTGAACTCTGTGTTCTGACTAAGCTGCTTTCAAACACAAAAAAACGCGTACTTGTCTAACACAGGTACGCGTGTTTTTGATATTCCACTATGGTAGGTATTATTTTTACATATCTAAATTTTTGAATGCATAAGGCAATAAATCTCTTAAACTCAGCTCTAAGATTTCTTTTTTCTCATTGGTTAAATAGACAGGCATGTCGGGCAAACAGAATTCCGATAATACTTGTCTGCAGATACTGCATGGCGGCAGAAAATCCATTGTGTCACCTGCTACAGCTATAGCCTGGAAATCACCTTTAGTATAGCCCTTTGTAATAGCTGTGAAGATTGCTGTTCTCTCTGCACAATTAGTAGCACCAAAAGATACATTTTCTACATTTACTCCATTAATAACATTTCCATCTTTAAGTAATAAGGCTGCTCCAACAGGAAATTTAGAATAAGGGGCATAAGCAGCTTTCTTTGTGTTACGTGCGCTTTCCATTAATTCTTCTTTATTCATAATACTCACCCTTTTTAAATAAGAATGAACCTTTCGGTCCCCTTATCGCCAACTTTAAGGTTGGCAGGACTTCTAATATTATAGTCAGACCAAATGGTTGTCAACATTAAAATCTAGAAGTTCCGCCTTCATGATGTACTACTCGATAAGTACCAATAGGGAATCATAGCCTTAAGATATAACTAGATATAGTAAATATAAGTTATACATATTAAGCCTGTCATGGTAGCCTTAACTTAAAAGAGACGTGTAGAGGAGTTTTTTATTTTGGGAGCGGCAGGGAGTACATTTAAACAAAAAATATTGAGCAAGAAACCTGGTATTTTAACATATGGGATGACACCACCGAAGGCAAGCCATTCACCAGAAAAGATATCAGAAATTGCACAGAAACAGGTTGAAAGACTTAAAAACGTTGATTTAGATGCTTTAATTCTTTACGACGTCCAGGAGGAAGCAGAAAGAGTTGATCATGAAAGACCTTACCCATATTTACCAACGATTGATCCGGCTATCTATGGTGATAAATATCTAAGACAAGTGGAGGTCCCAAAAATAATTTATCGGTGCGTCGGTAATGATACAAGAGCTTCGTTCGCGGATTGGATTAAGACTGACGAAAGTAAAGACAGATTTTCCGTGTATGTT
>NZ_LCZJ02000026.1:5275-25403 GCF_001012825.1 Paenibacillus etheri | reverse complement strand
ATGCAGCATTGAAAGTGTTTCAACAACTAAGTTGGAAATTGAAGCATCCATACAGCTTGCTAAAGATGTAAAGGCATTTCTAGATAAAAAGCTGTTGAGTCTAGAAAGTAGATGATTTATTGTTTAGCGCTATAAGCTGCTTCCGGTTCACTACCGGATGCAGCTTATTTAGTTATGGGCACAGATACACTTGCCGATCTACGTCTGGATTTAAGGGAGTTTAGTGATAGGTGTTTTTTATAAATTGCATGAAACGTGATGGTTTCTGGACGAGAGGATCATCGCGGCACATTTCAAGCGCAATACTAACTATTGACTCAGATTTAAGCATTGTGAATAATGCGAGAATAATCTAGACTGTACGCAAGACAATCTAATATCAGCGCTTATGAATCTAACACTTGGTGGAAAGGGGCGAACGAGCGCTAATGAGAAAATATTGGTTTCGAAGTTTGGGTACCCGGTTGTATCTGTGGGTCATTCTATGTATTATTTTTCCGGTAGTTGGGATGTTCATTTATAGTTTCTGGACATTCGAGGGAATCATTAAAGAAGAAGTCAGCCAGCGGAGCATCGAGAGTATTACGGGAATCGAAAATGAAATCAATAATATATTCGACAATCTAGTCAGAGCATCGAACGTATTGAGCAATAATGACAGCATTCTCCGAGTACTAAAGGATGAGAACCGGTCTTACTATGAACGTTCCACCGATATTGGCAAAGCGATTGATAACGTGATTGAGAGTAACAGTGTATTGAGTCAAGCCAAGATTACAATTTTCGACAATCGTATGGACGTTTATTCCAATTGGTCTTTGAATTTCAACGATTATCGTTTCCTCTATCAGGAAGATTGGGTACAGCAGGCAGTCAACAACAACGGACACCTCGTGTGGCGCTTGCTTGAGCCGTCATTCATTAATGAAGAAAAAAACAGGAACAAGAACTATATCTCCCTGGCTCGGGTCATTAAGGGTTTCGGCAACGGGGAGGACAAATCGGGTGTTCTGATCATCAGCTTAAGCGAAGAAGTGTTTATACGGATATTCCAAAAAAATAAATATATTAGCAATAAAGATGACATCGTCATTGTAACTAATGATAGCAAAAAAATGATTATGTCTCTTGATCCGAGGGGGATCAGCAACAGTCAAGAAGTAAGCAAACTGATGCATGAAATCTCCGATGAAGAGCGTGGATATAAACTGCGAGAAGTAGAAGGTAAACGGTATTTGGTCAATTATTACACGATTTCCCGAGTACCTTGGACTTTCGAAAATGGCGAGTGGAAGGTGACGGTATTCACTCTGTATGACAAAATCATCAAGGAGTTGAAAACGTTTACTTCTAAGGTTGAGTTGTTTTTTGGACTATTTATTGTGGCAGTGTTAGTCATATTGGGAGTGCTTACGGTTCAAATCGTGAAACCGATCAGAAAGTTAAATAAGAGAATGATGAAATTCAATCCTTCACATGAGCTTACCCGATGGGAGATTGGTCGTAAGGATGAAATTGGGCATCTGAATCTAGCCTTTCAAAATATGGCGGAAAACATTAAAGAACTGTTCGTGAAGCTTGAAACTGAGCATATTATCCGGGAGAAGTATCGTTTCGAATCGCTACGAGCCCAGCTCAACCCGCATTTTCTTTTCAATTCGCTGAATACGATCCGGTGGATGGCCATTCTTCGCAAAGCGGACAACATCGTAGAGAATGTCGATGCCTTGGTCAATTTGATGAGTTATAGTATGAGCAGAAGCAGCGAATTCGTAGCGCTTCGGGAGGAAATTGAACATATCCGCAGTTATGTACATATCCAAAATAGCCGATATGGGGGAAAGATTGAGCTTGAAGTCGAAGTAGATTCCGTTATGATGGAAATGCAAATTATACGGTTCATACTGCAACCTGCTGTTGAAAATGCGATCATTCATGGCTATAAGGATGCGAACCGTCAAGGCACTATCTTGGTGAAGGCGATCCCGGAGCAAAACAATCTGGCATTATATGTGATGGATGACGGTGTAGGAATTGAACAGGACAGACTATCGTCGATTCTAGTTGAGGAACAGGTGAAGCAAGGTAACGAAAGGAAGATTTCTGGAATCGGTCTGAAGATCGTCAATGAAAGATTGAAGATGTCATATGGGCATAAATACGGTGTATGGATTGAGAGTGAAGTAGGAAAGGGCACGGTTGTCAAATTCCTGCTTCCCATGGTACAGGAGGAGGTTTCGGAACATGATGAAGGTGTTGTTGGTTGAAGACGAGATCCTCGTTCGCGTAGGAATTAAGTCCATTGTCGATTGGGAAGAGCATGGGTATACGGTGATCGGGGAAGCTTCGAATGGAGCGGAAGCCTTGGAGAAGATCAAGGACAATGTTCCAGATCTTGTGATGACCGATCTGGTGATGGACACCATGAACGGGTTTGAATTAATCAAGGTGCTGCGACAGGATTATCCAGCCATTCGGATCATTGTGTTAAGTTGCCATAACGACTTTCAAAATGTGAAGGAAGCGATGCGGCTTGGGGCAAGCGACTACTTGTTTAAATTAACGATTATGCCCGATGAGCTTATCCAAACTCTCGACACGGTTAGGAATCAGATGGGCATAATGAAAATAGCCGCAAGCTCCACGAGAGATCAGATCGTACATCAAAATCTAAGCACCATTAAGAGCAAAGTCATTCATGCTGCCATTGAGAAGAGTTACGTCAGCGCGGCAGAATGCAACAAGGAACTCAAGCAGCTTGGAGTAAAGGTAGATCTGGAGTTGGACTATATTTTGGTCTACATAAGTGTGGACGAGTTTTATCTGGCCAATGTGAACAGTCGGATTAAGGAGCGGGAATTGCTGAAGTTCTCCATGTTGAATTTCATAGCCGAAGCGTTCGAACGTATCGAGTCCTCTGAAGTGTTCGAATATGACGGGGGAGATTGCCTGGTTATCGTCAATACTGAAGGATTAGAACATGTGACTATTCTGGAGACGTTCATCATGCTACGCGAATATATGCAACGTTACCTGGGAATCAGCGTGTCCGGCAGCCTCAGCTTGAATCATAGAGGGATACGTGATTTGCAAGAAGCTCACCAAGAAGCAATTACCGCGTTAGAAGCCCGATTCTATTCGGGAGGCGGGAGCCTTTATGATTACCGGGAAAGATTGGATATTTCGGCTGACAGCAGTATTGACTTTCCAGAAAATTTGAATTGCTTATTATTGGACAACTGGCTGGAACAAATTGCGATAGAGAAGGTAAAGTCGTTCCTTGCGGAGTATTTTGATTTTATGGAATCCTGCCAACGCGTTTCCCGGCATCGCGTTCGCAACCGTCTACTGGAAGTGCTGGTTCCCTTCCTCACAGCCGCCAGAAAGCGTGGGGTCGACTTGGAAAATATGAAATACGACGGGGGTTTCACCGCACAGCAAGTCATTGCCAAATATGAAAGCCTCAAGTTGATCCGAACCTGGTTTATGCAGTTTGCCGACGACTTTATGGAAGAATGTCGCAGGAAGGGGCAAACCAGGGGCAGAGCAGAGATCGTTAAAGTCAAAGACTACGTGAATAATCATTTAAGCAGCAGTGACATTAGCGTCTCGACCGCAGCAGTCCTGGTCAATATGAGCGAGAGCTATTTCTCTCACCTGTTCAAGAAGGAAACGGGGAGCAGTTTCGTCGATTATGTCAATTCGATGAGAATCAATAAGGCTAAAGAACTGCTACTGCATACTGATATGAAAATATTCGAAATCGCGTCGAAAGTTGGTGTTGAGAATACAAATTACTTCAGCATGCTGTTTAAGAAGCTGACGGGAATTTCACCTTCAGAGTTCAGACAGTGAGGAGCAGGCTTGCCACATAGGCGAGCCTGCTCCTACTTTATTTCGAAGAATTTTGTAGAGTGATCGAAGAATTTTGATGAACGTCGATGCGACACTTGATAGCATCCGGGTCCGATGAATTAAAGACGATAGAATATTGATGAAAGTCCATCGTTCTGTTGATCCCCATTTCATCTTGCTTCACCTATAGTAAACATGTAACACATTAAGAAAAGATAGATATCCAAGGAGGGGAATTTATGAAAGCAAAGAGATTAGGCTTGATGGTATTGTCAGCTTTATTGACGGTAATGGTGTTTGCCGGATGTAGTAAGAGTAATTCAATGGGCACTACAGCTCCCAGCGAGGCTTCGCAAGATACAAACACGGGGAAATCTGATAGCAAACAGTCCGTTAAACTGAAAATGTGGGGGGCTGTCCCACCGGAAGCCGGACCACAAGCTGTCATGGATAATTTTAATAAGGCGTTTGCAGATCAGGGCATCAGCATAGAATATGAACGGTACGTCAATGATGATCAAGGCAATATGAAGTTGGAAACGAATCTTCTGGCAGGTAACGACATCGATATTTATGTCTCCTACACGCTGGATGGGTTGAAGAAGAGAGCTTCGGGCCAAATGGCGCTGGATTTAACACCTTATCTGGAACAGGACAAAATCGACCTAGCAGATAGCTTCGGCGGTGCCATGGCGACTTCTTACAACATTGACGGAAAGAGCTATGCGATTCCGACCAAATTCGACCAGTTTGGGATCGTTTTAAACAAAGATATGTTCGATGCTGCCGGTATCCCTATACCGACGGAATGGACAATGGATGAATTCCGTGAGATCGCTAAGAAATTGACCCATGGTGAGGGTCAGGAGAAAGTTTACGGGATGTTCTTCAACACGCAGCAGGATATATTCTCCTCTTTGAATTACTTTTCTGTGCAAGTATTGGGCGGCGACGTATTCTACAAGCCGGGTGGCAAGGAAACCAACTTCACGGACCCTACGATCGTGAAATCAACCCGCACCGTTGCGGATATGATGAACGTGGACAAAAGCGCTCCTACTCACGTGGATAGCGTGACCCAAAAGTTAACCCAGGAAGGGATGTTTCTAAGCGGTAAATCCGCTATGACGATCGGACCTTGGATGATCCGCAGCATCAAGGATAAGGTCAACTTTCCGCATACCTTTGTAACGGCATTCGCACCTTATCCTACACCAGAGAAGAAGGCGAATATGTTTACGCAAGGCGGTTTGGGCGATTTGGTTTCGATTAATCCGAAGTCCAAAAACACAGATGCGGCATGGACATTCCTGAAATGGTATGCAACGGAAGGTATGTTGCCTCTGTCTCAAGGCGGAAGAGTTCCGGCATACAAGCAATTCGATAAGGATAGCATTCTCCAAGCATTCATCAGCGGTGCGGAAGATATTCTCGATGCCCAAACGACGAAAGTGGTATTAATCGAGCCAAAAACCAACTATGCGGTTCCTTCAATCTCCAATAAACTTCCTGAAATCAGGAAAGTATTGGGTGAAGAGCTGGAAAAAATCTATCTTGCGAACAAAACAACTGAAACCGGGCTTGCAGATGCGAAGAAGCGCGCAGACGAATTACTGAAGTGAAATTGATAGATTAGAAGGAGTGCGGGTTGCCTGTACTGCACTCCTTTAATAAGGAGGTACAGATCCGTTGAAGATAAGCAGACAGTTAAAAACGGATATCGTTGGATATACCTTTATCGCGCCGAATTTAATCGGATTTCTAATATTTACGTTGTTCCCTGTCGCATTTTCCGTTGTCATCAGCTTTACCGATTGGGATTACACACAAGGTTTTAACAGTATGACCTTTAACTGGGGCAAAAATTTCGTAGAGATGTGGAAGGACGAATGGTTTGTTGCTTCGTTGATCAATACATTCTACTATTCTTTCGCAGTCGTTCCGGCAACGGTTTTCATTGCCCTCGTCCTAGCCGTGGTGATCGATAAGTATGTCATCGGTAAGACGCCTGTTCGACTCGCAATGTTCATGCCTTACATTTCTAATATCGTAGCATTATCGATTGTCTGGGTCATGATGTACTCTCCTTACGGACCGATCACTCAATTTGTTCAATCGTTGGGAGTCGAGAACCCGCCCAAATGGTTAGGCGATTTCAATTGGGCGATGCCGGCCATCATCGTGATGTCGATCTGGGCAGGTGTTGGATACTGTATCATGATTTACACTTCTGCCATCCAGTCGTTGCCAACTGAACAATACGAAGCCGCAGAGATCGATGGCGCCAGCGAAGTCCAGAAATTTTTCAAAATTACAATTCCTATGCTTTCGCCTACGACGTTCTTCTTGGTCATTACGACTTTCATCGCCTCTTTCCAGGTTTTTGGTCAGATAATGATTATGACCAGAGGTGGTCCTGGGACGTCTACCAGTGTGCTCGTCCATTACGTATATACGACTGCATTCTCCTTCTATCGAATGGGCTATGCCGCGGCGATTTCTTGGATTCTATTTATCGTTTTATTTATTATTACGATCATTCAGTGGCAAGGTCAGAAAAAGTGGGTTAGCTACACCTAGGCAGGGAGGAAATCTTATGGATACAAACCAGCAGATCCTATCGAAGCGAGGGCAACCGAGCAGATTCCCTGCTATGAATAGGAAAAAAACGAAAACAATTACCTTGAAGATCATATTTACGTTACTAGTTGGTATTCTGGCGTTCACGATGATCGTTCCGTTCTTGTGGATGTTATCGGCATCATTTAAAATTTCGGCAGATGTGTTAAAGCTCCCGACAGATTGGATTCCAAACTATTTGAATCTCGATAATTTCAAAGTCGTGTGGAATATTGGCGATTCAGCACCAAGAGATTATCACTTCGCACTCAGTTTCTTCAACTCTTTGAAAGTGTCGACCATCAACATGGTGTTCGGAGTGCTTACTAGCTCGTTGGCTGGATATGCATTCGCGAAGATTCGGTTCAGAGGGGCTAACATCGTCTTTCTCTTGTATTTATCGACGATGATGATTCCTTCACAGGTAACGTTGATTCCTAAGTTTGTATTATTCGATAAGCTTGACATGATGGGAACGCACTTGACTTTGATTTTACCCGGGATCGTAACGATTACAGGAACGTTCCTCATGAGGCAATTTTTCATGCAAATCCCGAACGAATTAATTGAAGCGGCGCATATTGACGGTGCAGGAGAGTTCAGGACCTGGGGGCAGATCGTCTTGCCTATCGCGAAACCGTCGATGGCGTCTCTCGCAATGATCGTGTTCTTGTGGAGTTGGAACAACTATCTCGATGCGCTTGTGTTTCTAAGGGATTGGCGAACCTATACGATACCGGTGGCGCTGAATAACTTTATTGACGAGAGCATAACGGAATACAATTTGGTCATGGCAGCGTCCGTATCCGCCTTATTTCCGGTATTCATCGTCTTCTTGGTAGGGCAGAGATTTTTCGTCAAAGGTTTAACGGCAGGAGCGGTAAAGGGATAAAACGAGGAGGGTATTCTAATGACAAAATATTATTTGGAGCCGGCTAAATCAATTCCGGTTAAGCACGAAGTCGATGTGCTCGTGATAGGGGGCGGTCCAGCAGGTTTCTCTGCAGCCGTGAATGCAGCCCGAAGAGGTGCCAAGACGATGCTCATTGAGCAGTCCGGCAGTGTGGGTGGTGTAGCTACTTCGGGGCTCATGAGCCACTGGACTGGAGAGACGAAGGGAGGATTTTACGAGGAAATATTAAGTCGTAGTGAATATATGGAAGAAGGCCCTAGCATGGGAGGACATGGTACATTCCGGCAAGTCATAAATCACGAACGCCTAAAGACCGTTATGCTGCAAATGCTAGAGGAAGCCGGTGTCATTGTGCAACTCTATACGTTCGCGAGCGCTCCGATTTTGGAAGACAAGACGATAACCGGTGTTATTACGGAAAGTAAATCCGGACGGGAATCCATTATGGCGGCCATTGTCATTGACGCCTCCGGAGATGGGGATATCGCAGCCGGAGCAGGTGCTCCTCACTATCTTGGACGTGAATATGACGGCAAAATGCAACCGATGACTATCATGTTACAGGTGGCAGGTGTTGATACTTCTCAAGTACGTTACGTGCATGGTTTTGAGGAAACCTATGATCTTCCGGGTGGAGATATCCAGACCCTGGGGAGGCAACATATTCCATATCCAGCCGGCCACGTGCTGATCTATCCGTCGCCGCTTCCAGGTATCGTTACGCTCAATATGACGAACAGCATTAAAGTGAACGGTACTAAAGCAGAGGATTTAACCCGCGCAACCGTAACATGTAGAAATCAGATTGAGCCGATTATCCAATTTCTAAGAGAGTTTGTACCGGGATTTGAGAATTGTTTCGTAATTAATTCCTCTGCGCAAATCGGCGTTCGGGAGACTCGTCACTTCATTGGTGAACAGACATTAAATGAACAAGATATTATGGTGGCCAGAGTTTTCGATGATTGGGCCGTGGCCAACGTGCATTTTAACTTTGACGTGCACAACCTATCCGGAGCGGGATTGGACGAGACTGGGGAGCAAAAGCATTTCAAACAAAAAAAAGGTTATACGATTCCTTACGGATGCTTCGTTCCTGCTGAAGTGGACAATCTTCTGTTGGCTGGTCGGAATATTTCTGGCACCCACATGGCCCATTCCAGCTTCCGGGTAATGCCAATCTGTGCGAATATGGGGCAATCGGTGGGTATTGCTGCGGCACTGTGCAAAGAGAAGGGCTGCAAACCCCGTAGCTTGGATGTAAAGTTGTTGCAAGAAGAACTGATCAAACTGGGGGTAAAGCCGGACGAATAAAGTAAACGACAATTCTATTTTTCTTCTTAAATTAATATGCCTCTTTTTTGCACATGACCTAGTGAGCAAAGATGAGGCATGATTTTTTGTTGTTTTTACAGAATATGCAGACATAAGTTGCAAATTCTTAATTAATGCATATTATTTAATTTATTATTTTCTGAATTAATTTACTAGTAAAGAAAAGGAGGAGAACGGAGTTTATTTTTGGGGCCTTTGGAGAACTCTTAGTCGAAAGTGAAGACAGATTCTCCGTGTATGTGGGCGCTTCGTCAAGTAAGCAAGAGGTGAAATTGAATTTACCAGATGCTTATAAGCTAAGCAAACAGTTAAATAGTAATTTGAATTTTGGAGGAGTTGTCATTCCTGAAAGACATATAAAAAAGAATGATGAGCATATACGGGTTGTCGAAAAGATTAACAATGGATGCAACTTTTTTATCACTCAGGCAACTTATAATGTAGAGGCATCAAAGAATTTATTGTCTGATTTATATTATTACTATACAAATCAGGGTTTTGAAATGGTTCCTATTTTATTTAATCTTGCACCATGTGGCACAGCGAAAACATTACAATTTATGAAATGGTTGGGGATCAGTATCCCGGGATGGTTAGAAAACGAGTTGAAATACTCGAACGACATTTTGGATAAATCAATTCAGCTATCTCAAAAAATATTTGAAGAACTATTTGAGTTCGGGCTGGAGAAGGGAATTCCAATCGGATGCAGCATTGAAAGTGTTTCAACAACTAAGTTGGAAATTGAAGCATCCATACAGCTTGCTAAAGATGTAAAGGCATTTCTAGATAAAAAGCTGTTGATTCTAGAAAGTAGATGATTTATTGTTTTAAGGAGATTAGAAATATTAACGTTATCGCATTGAATAAACTACTAATGAAGAGCTTTCATTGAGCCGGTAATCCTTTCTGTTAAGGGTTACCGGTTTTTTATAAGTTAATAGGGACATGATCATCATCTCAATAGCTTGTCTAGTGCCTTTCTTGCATTATTGTAGCTAAAACCTTCATCGAGGATGGTTATGTCATTGGATAATAGGGATCTTCGGGCGCTACCGCATGCTGTCGATGTTGAGAGATTCTGTACAAGCTACTAGATTTCGGCTACGATTCTTATATAACAATTGACTGAATGGATGGTAGAAATATGTATTGTAAAGGGTCAGAAGCATCACCAATCACCATTGGACTGCTAGCACATGTTGATGCCGGCAAAACCACCTTCGCAGAGCAGCTCCTATACCATGCTTCCGGAATTAAGACTCGGGGGAGAGTCGATCATCAGGATGCTTTTTTGGATAGTCATGAGATGGAGCGGGCACGGGGGATAACGATCTTTGCTGACCAGGCGGTGATGAAATATAACGAACAATCGTATCAGCTTATTGACACACCGGGGCATGTAGATTTCTCAGCTGAGATGGAGCGCGCTTTACAGGTCATGGATTATGCGGTAGTCATCTTAAGTGCTGTGGAGGGCATTGAAGGGCATACCGAGACGGTCTGGCAATTGCTACAGGAATATGGCATACCCACTTTTATATTTATTAACAAAATAGATCGTACCGGTGCTGACGTTCAGCGTGTGCTTGAAGCGTTAAGGCAGCAATTTTCGCCAGATATGTTGTATTTGGCAAAAGGTATAGATGAGAGTATGTTGCCTGAAGAGGTCATCACCGCCGTTGCTGAGCGAGATGAAGCCTTGATGGAAGCATATCTCGAAGATAACATTGATCCTAGGCAGGTATTGGCTACGCTGAAACAACTAGTTAAAGAGCGGGGGATTTTTCCCGTTATGAGTGGAGCAGCTCTATTGGATCAGGGGATTGCAGATTGGATGCAGAAGATGCAACTACTAATGGAATCGACTTATGAAGTAAACGCATCATTCGGGGCACGAGTATATAAGGTGCGTCACGAGCCGCAAGGCACGCGACTTACTTTTATGAAGATATTAGCTGGCAAATTACGGGTACGGGAGGATCTCTGCTATAGCACTTCAGAACATGAGGAGTTAAACCAGAAAATCACTTCCATTCGTGTCTATCATGGGGTGAAATATACTACATGCGATGAAGCTTCCGCAGGACAGCTTGTTGCAGTTACGGGTCTAACTGATGCAGCAATTGGACTGTGCATAGGCAATTATTCAGATCGAGTAGAATCCCGTCTTGTGTCAGCATTGAAATCCAAAGTTGTATTTGATTTAGGGATATCGTCCAGAGAAGTGCTGCGCTATTTCATGATCCTGCAAGCTGAAGACCCTACGCTGCATGTGACATGGGAGGAAAAGCTGGAGGAGATTCATGTTGATGTGATGGGGATGATCCAGCTTGAGGTACTTCAGCAGGTGGTGTTAGATCGTTTCCACCTCAAGGTAACGTTCTCTAAGCCAGAGATATTATACAAAGAAACAATTGCAGAGACTGTGATTGGCTGTGGACATTTTGAACCTCTTAAGCATTATGCAGAGGTGCATCTCCGGCTTGCGCCTGCGAAACGTGGTGAGGGAATTACATATCGCAGTACATGCCATGTGGAGCAGCTCAGCACAGGGTACCAGCATCTCGTCGGTCAGCATTTACTTGAAAAGGACCATCGTGGAGTTCTTACCGGCTCTCCCGTCACCGATCTGTATATAACGCTTTTAACCGGGGCAGCGCATCAGAAGCACACTCATGGCGGTGACTTTCGGGAGGCGGCACTGCGGGCACTGCGGCAGGGATTGGAGCAAGCGAACAAGATTCTACTGGAACCCTATTATCAATTCAAAATCAAAGTCGATGCAGAGCTTATCGGACGCGTAATGTCTGATATACAGCTGGCCCATGGTGAATTTGACCCGCCAGAAATGCTAGGTGAATCGATGTTTATTCAGGGACGTGCGCCTGTCGCGACGTTCATGCATTATGCAGTAGAGCTTGCTTCATTCACGAAGGGCAAGGGGGCTATCTCAATGAAGTTAGGCGGTTATCAGCCATGTCATAACCCAGAGCAGGTCATCGGAAGGATTGGATACGACCGCAGCGCTGATCCTGAGTACACCTCCAGCTCTATGTTCTGTGCAAAGGGAGCGGGATATAGCGTTCCTTGGGATGAAGCGCCTTCGTATATGCATTTGGAGATTCAGGAATAGGAGTGCGCAGTCTAAGAATTATCCTTCACCCCAATATTTCTTTGTCCCCATTCAACAATGGATTCAATTAAAGGCACTAATTCTCTCCCAGATGAAGTCAGAGAATATTCAACTCGCGGTGGCACTTCGTTATATTGCTCCCGATGAATTATTCCATATTCTATAAGATCCCTCAGTGAGTTGGTTAATGTACTTCCTGTTATACCGTGCAGTCTTCTTTTTAACTCGTTATAGCGTATGTTGTCGTTCTCACTAAGAATGGCTAGGATCGGGAGGTTCCACTTACCGCTGATAACATTGAACGCAAAGGATGCAGGACATAATTGGTCAAGTTTAAATTCGTATTTCATATAGAACTCCCATCCAATAGTATTATTGAAGATACTTAGTATTAAAAATAAACGTACTTGTTTGAATTTGTGCAGGTATTATAATACTACCATACAAAGAACTTCAACAAGAGGTCCCTTTGATTCTCCAGCGAAAGGTGATTTATATATGAATAATAATAATATGATGTGTGACCTTAAAACCGGTGTCTGTGGGCCTGGGGATGAAGAGAAAATGGAAATGATCGACTTTAATCAACTGTCCAAAAAAATTACGCTGTACTACGCAACAGATCCGATCTGTTCCCACTGTTGGGCGCTTGAGCCGATACTCAATCGTTTCATTCTGCAGTTTGGTCAATATTTTAATGTGAAGACGATTATGGGTGGCTTGCTTTCTAGCTGGAATGGTTTTGCAGATGTCTCCAATGGCATTCAACAGCCTGCAGATGTTGCGGAGCATTGGAGAGAAGTCGGTTTACATTCACGTATGCCTATCGATGGTTCTTTGTGGAAAAACAATCCGATTCTTTCTTCGTACCCGCCATCTAGAGTTTACAAGGTTATACAAAATACATATCCGGGTAAAGAAAATGAGTTTTTGCGTCGGGCAAGAGAAGCTGTATTCGCCTTCAATCAGAATATCGGAGAGGAGCAAACATTAGTTGATATAGTCAACAACATTGGGCTAAATGGCGAAGAAATAGTGGCGGATGCTGCTCTTGAATCGGCACAAGATTTGTTAGAGCAGGATTTTGAGCTAGCAGGCAGACTTGGTGTACGTGGTTTTCCAACCATTATCATGGTGAATGAAGAAAATAAAGGTGTTAAAATTGTGGGGGCACGATCATTAGAAGCCTATGTCGACGGACTTCAACAAGTTTACAATGGAGATGTAAAAGCTGAAAATGTTCCATTTCTCTCTGAACTTATCAAGGAAGGAAACATTTTGTTCTCCAAGGAAATTGAAGTATTGTATGATATTGAATCTAGTGATATAGAGTCATTTATTGCCTCGGAAATGATAGAGGGGTCATACAGTATTAAGTGTGTTTTAGGTGAATCATACGTCGTATCTTAATCATAATGAAAGAAGCCAGTAAGCCAGAGGTAACTTTGGACTTACTGGCTTCTTTCAAGTTAAATTCATTTTTAAATTTCTGTTTGATGTAATTATCTAAGTATCTACGAATTCTAATACATTATTATGAACTCACTATTAACTCAATAGAAAACTAATATTCTTTAGGCTGCAAAAGAATGGCTCCTGTATTTTGGCGGGAGTCATCTTTTTTTTCTTGATAATATGGTTCGTACCCCGTTCCTATTCGTATGTTAATTTATACACAAGAGCCCGAAAGGAATAGCCTAGAAGAATCGGACAGCAGAGGCTATTCGGTTCTTCTGGTCATAAATTAGCTGATTCTAGTATTTTGGCGTAAACTAGGAGGATAGAACCAATATTTGAGCTGAGCTGCGGGGTGAGCAGGAATGGAGAAGTTGCTGGAATGGATAACGGATGAATTGCTGACAAAGGCAACGATAGAGAGTATTGATCCGAAGGAACCTGTGAAGGTCCGCAGCGTACCGAAGCCCTGGAAGGTACTCGGAACGGGGAATTATGCCGCCGTATTCTATCATCCGGAAGCTCCTGATTATGCAGTGAAGGTATACGCCCCGGGAAGGCCGGGCCTCACGGAAGAAGCTGAGGTATATCGCCGCCTCGGTCGTCATCCTGCATTCTCCGAATGTTATTACAGCGGTCCTGACTTTCTGGTCTTAAAACGGCTTAGGGGAGTCACTTTCTATGACTCTATGAAACGGGGAATTTTTATCACCGAGCAGGCCATAGAGGATATTGACAGCGCACTTGATTATGCCCGGTCCATGGGTCTGCACCCGCATGATGTCCACGCCAAGAATGTAATGATTCGTAATACCCACGGCCTGATCGTTGATATATCCGATTTCCTGAAGGAAGAGGATTGCAGTATGTGGGAGGATTACAAGACGGCGTATTACCGCCTGTACCGGCCGGTTGCCTCCCGCTGGAGGTTTCCAGTTCCCCGTCTGGTTCTGGAGACGGTACGCAGAGGTTACCGGTTGTGGCGGAGATGGAGGGAATAGGATGCTAACAAATTCAAAAAAGTGGTAGTCTGAGTCTTGTATCTCCGGATCAGTATAAGAATTTCGTGGATCGTTTAGTATTTCAGTTCAAATTTTATAGACTATTTGTAACAGGCCCTGTGACAGGTTATAATTTAATTGGTATGACTAAGCAATCGTTGCTTAACGACTAATAAAGGGGATTTCAAATGTACAGAACAGTTCAAGATTTTCTAGGAGAATGGGCTAGCGCTTCTGCAGGGACAATTCGCGTTCTTGAATCACTTACCGATGACAAATTAGATCAGGTAATTGTTGAAGGTCACAACTCATTGGGATGGTTAGGTTGGCATTTGGCAACCTGTCCGATGTTCTTTGGTGGTCAGGTAGGGTTAACACTTACTCCAGTAGGCAATCCAAAGGAAGTTCCGGTTCATGCGGCTGTGATTGTTGAAGCGTATAAGAATATTGCGGCTAATATTGCTTCTGAGGTAGAGAAATTAACGGACGAGCAAATGGTTGAGAGTGTTCAGACCTTTGCTGGATTAATACCTCGTGGTGCGATGCTTAGATCGCTTATAGATCACCAGACACATCATCGTGGTCAAATGACTGTTCTCTTACGTCAAGCAGGTCTTCGTGTACCTGGCTTAATTGGTCCTACTAGAGAAGAACAAGCTCAAATGAAATAGTTACTGGTGTTTGTCCCTAGTGATAGCATACTGAATAGGGAAGGCACTACGAAAAAAATCTCGTTTCCTAGACATTTGTCTTGAAAACGAGATTTTTTGTTGTCAGAAGAAGCCCTGTTTATTATTGCTATAGAATGAGCTGCTTTTTGGAGTACGACGATCACTATTAGCCTGCTTCAATTTGTTGCATATATTCTCTGGGAGAGATCCCCGTCACTTTCTTGAAGACCTTACTGAAATAGAAGGCACTTTCATAACCGAGTTTTTGTGAAATTTCGTAAATACGCCCTTCTCCGCGTACCATCATTTCCTTGGCGGCAGTGATTTTGGTCTCCGTGATATATTCTACATAATTGACCTTGGCGACTTTGGAGAACAGATGGCTCAAATAGTTGGGACTGAAATTGAAGACATCTGCCACTTGATTCAGTGAAAGCTTAGTGCCGAGATTTCTTTTGATGTATTCCTGAACATTTTTGACGATTTGTTCTTTATAGCTTTGTCTTCGAGTAGAGAGAATTTCTGAGCAGCCGTCACGGAACTGAATCAACCAGCACGCGATTTCTTCAATCGTATGCATTTGATAGATGGCCCGGTAACCTTCTGGCTCATTCTCAAAAATATGCTCTACAATATTTTCTCCATCCGCAAGAAGGAAGTGACCATATACAGAATATTGCAGGCCGCATCGGTGGCGGTGACCACCAAGTCGGGTCGGTCTTCGAAGATTTCGATCATTTTAGAGATGATGGTGTATAAAGCAAGGGTATCTAGTTCTTCAAAAGCACGGCGAATCTCCGAACGGGATTCAGAGAAATCAAACAACGGATGCTCCAGCTCCAGTGATTCACCCTCAGCGAAGAAAACAAAAGAGCGTTCTTTCACGGCAATTGGTAATACCTTTCGGGCTGCCAGGTAGCTCTCCCGCAGCAAATAAGGTTCCTCGACCGAAAACCCTATGGCACCAATAATTGTTACATTGAAATAGTTATGTAGTACGGATGCCATGTCAGTAAATTGCTTCTCAATGTCAGACATCCAGTGATGGGGATCGACTCCGGGGACAGGCAGAGCAACGGCAAAATTGTGCAAGTCAAGACTAGTTACATAGCAGGGCTGTATAGAAGTAAGTATGTCCTTTGCCATTTGTACTGTGCTTGAGCATAAGGCAACCAGCTTATCTCCTGGGTGGGACAGCGTCCGGGCCCAGAATGCGGCAGGTGCAGACCAAGTAGGCAGGCTCGGAAAAATCTAACGCCAAATCCTCTTTCTGCAGGAGATACTGGTTCTTATTCTCGAACAGGTTATTGAACAGACGATTGAAGAATTTATCACGCTGCGGCTGAAGGTTGCCGCGGTGAACAAGCTTAGGGTAGCTTTCCATCGTCTGGTAGCTCTCTAGAAAGGAAATGGCCTTTCGGATGGATTCGGCCAGTGCTTCCGGAGTGACTCCAGCTTTACCAGATAATCTGTGGCTTGCACCTGTTCGATTCTATGCTTGCGCTGAGCGAGCGAGGAGATAACTTATATCGGGTACGGCGCCAGAATATAGAGTCTGAAATTATGGACAACGCCCTTCGCTCCGTCTGGAAACCGTGGGCTGATGTCAAGGTCCAGACCTGGGTTATCGCCGGACTTCCTTGGTATATTCGGATTCATCGGGTCGAAACTGGAAGGTCATTGGATACCGCGGAGGGCGGATTCGCACTTGGCTAAGAGAATGAAGTGATATCTAAGATCGATAGTTCTGGCGCGATAGCCTCCACAGCTTGGGGAACCTGCGGAATCAAGGACCTGCTAGGTTGTCGGAAGGGCGAGTTGGTCTGGCCGAACGCCAATACGAACCTGCTTCGCCCTCGGACGGTGCTGCCGATGTTTACGACCACCCTTAAGCCAGAAATTCATTGGTTAGCTTCGGCCGTATATGGTTCTCCCTCAGAGGGGGCTTGGGATTATCAGGCTGATCAAGCTGATGAGATCCTCAAGCATTAACCTGAGCAAGATTTGAAAGTTAAGTTCCGCGAGGAAACGGTAACCATTGTCACTCATACAGGGAGAGAAATCGTCCTGAATTTACAATAAGTTATTTGAATATTTCTCACGTTAATTGAAAAGTCACAACTGCAGCTCTAATGCAGAATTACTGCATTAGGGCTATTTTTCATGTGAATTTTTATGATCTCATCTTTTAATTACTGAGTTGTTTATCAAATGTTTTCTTAGATGGACAATTATGCTATAGTACTCTATCTAGTCATTTACAGAAGTATTGATTCAGCAGGCGATAGATAAACTGACTTTTGGCAAAACTAGAAATATCGAAATCTGTAGAAAGATAAGAAAGGCAGGAGCTTCTTATGGACAACGGCAGTCTGGTCACGTGGATACTTTCATTTGTTATGATTATAAACATTTTGCTCTCAGCTGGTTTTTTGTTTTTTGAGAGGAGAGATATTGGTTATACGTGGGCGTGGTTTATGGTTTTTTATTTCATTCCCATTTTGGGCTTTATTATTTATCTCTTTCTTGGTCGTAACTTAGCAAAGAAAAATTTCTTTGGACTTTCCGTTGAAGAAAGGAAATATCTACAATCCGCTGTAGATCATCAATTAGCCAGATTGACGGATCAACGCGAGGATCAAAACCCTTTGCTCACGAAATATGCTGACTTGATCCATATGAATCTTGTTTCATCCAATGCGCTAATGACAACAGATAACGAGATATCTATTTTCAACGATGGTAATCAAAAATTCGACTCTTTGTTTGATGACATAAGAAATGCCAAGAAAGAAGTTAACATTCAATATTACATAATCCAGCCCGATGCCTTAGGGACAAAATTAAGAGATGAATTAACCATAAAAGCCAAAGAAGGCGTAAAAGTGAGGGTTCTCTACGACGAAATCGGCTCCAAGAGACTTTCTCTTAAGTTTTTTAAAGAATTACTCTCTGCTGGTGGAGAAGTGGAGGTGTTCTTTCCGTCACTGCTTAGACCGATAAATTTCCGGATGAATAATCGAAATCATAGAAAATTATGTATTATTGATGGGGAAATTGCTTATATTGGTGGATTTAATGTGGGAAATGAATACTTAGGGATAGATAAAAAGTTTGGCTATTGGCGGGATACACATTTTAGAATGAAGGGCGGCTCCGTTAATCAAATTCAAGGTAGGTTTCTTCTGGATTGGAAACATGCCCGGAAACATGAGCAGGTAAGCTTCGATCAATTTTCCTTTACTACTGGAGGTCATGTCGGATCAAGCCCCGCTCAAATTGTGTCTAGTGGTCCTAACTCGCTAGTTGAGCATCTGAAAAATATGTATATTAAGCTGATCTTGAATGCCAAACGGAGTGTGTATATTCAGACGCCATACTTCATTCCAGATAGCAGTTTTATGGATGCATGTAAAATTGCACTACTATCCGGTGTGGATGTACGGATTATGATTCCAAATAAGCCTGACCACCCTTTTGTATACTGGGCAACTTGGGCGTATGCAGGTGAATTATTGAATTATGGAGCGAAAATTCTGTTATATGAAAATGGTTTTTTGCATGCCAAGACGATTGTGGTAGATGAAGAAGTAGCGTCCGTAGGGACAATGAATATTGATTCCCGGAGCTTTAGACTTAATTTCGAAGTTAATGCAATTGTGTATGATGAGAAAGTTGCTAAACAGCTTCAAGAATTGTTTCATGAAGATAGCCAGTTAAGTACAGAGCTTACCCCTGAACGCTATAAAGAAAGGTCCATAATTATCAAATTAAAAGAGGGGGTTTCTCGTCTTTTTTCGTCTATCCTCTGAATACACAGACCCTATACTCCGTACAAAAGGCGAGCTGTGGACTTGTAAATTCACAGTTCGCCACGGCACATGGATTCTACTATGCTTCACACGACACCCTGTTTTGATTTCATGCACTTAAGATTGTATGTGCGACTATGATCTCAAGTTTATCTAGCTATATCAAGTGTTTATTGGGAGATTTGAGCTGCGAAAGATGAGTTAATAACTTTTGAAATACGAATCTGACTATCATAACCTTTAAATTCAGTTACAGTTTCAAGTGCATCATCTACAGAATGGTGAGCTACTGTTAGGACAATAGAGTTTCGTGCCAGTTCGTGCAAAATTTCCGTTACAAGATATTGATTTTCTTTATCGAGCGAGGAAGAAATTTCATCGCACAGATAAATATCCGCTTTTTTTAATATTGCCCTCGCTATACAAATTCTCTGCTTCTGACCTTCTGACAACAAAACTCCCTGCGCACCGATTTTTGTTTGATACGACTGGGGTAAATGAAGAATAGTCTCATGTATATTTAACCGAATACAAACTGAATAAATCTCTTCTTGAGTTACTTCTTCAGTTAATAGAGTGAGGTTTTCCATAATTGAAGCTGAAAACAAATGGCTCTCTTGGAGGATGTAGCATATCCTTTCACGATATAATTGAAGATTGAGGGTAGACATTTCTTGGTTGTTAACCGAAACTTCCCCATCATAATCTGTGTATAGCCCAGCAACAATATTTAGCAATGTTGTTTTACCTGAACCGCTTTTACCAGTGATATAATACATCCCATTTTCATTTAAAAGTAAAGAAAGATTTGAAAATGTATAATCCAGACTTTTTTGATGTTGGAAATATAAATTATCCATTTGTAAACTATGAATTTGAGTAATTGGAATACCTCCTGATTTTTCCGACTCTCTTTCTAGGCTGTTTGTGATTTCATCTAACCGTTGAAGTGAAACCATTACTTCCTGTAACTCTGAATTTAAATGGGATATTCTCATCAATGAATTAGTTAATGTAGTCGAATAAGAATTAAATGTTACTAGACTCCCAATACTTAAATGCCCAGCAATAATTTTAGATACCCCTAAAATTATTATTCCGATGTAGGAAGAATAGTTAATGAATTGAGACAGTGTAGTGCTAAATATATTTAATCTGCCCTTACGAATACCTATCTTATATAACGATTGGTTAAGATTCATATATTTAAATGACTGTTTATCCTCAGATCCGGTTACTTTTATTAATTTAAAATTGTTTAAGCATTCTTGAATAAAAGTAAAGTATGAATCTAAATTAGTCTTTAATTGAATTTCTTCTTTTTTAATCTT
>NZ_LCZJ02000026.1:0-5265 GCF_001012825.1 Paenibacillus etheri | reverse complement strand
AAATACAAGTGAAGTTATTGGGAAGGTCAAAAATAAGATTAGAGTTAATTGTAGATCAATTCGAAACATTAAAATACTGACAAAAAAAATAGAAATAAAATCAACAAAGATAGAAATCTTATCGGTAAACATATTAGAAAAGGTCTGAATGTCCGATTCGATATGGTTAATCAACTTGCCCTTCTCAATCTGTTCAAAAGGTTTCATTCTTAAATCTAAAATGGAGCGAAAAACTTTCTTTTTTAAACCTATTTCAATTTTAGTTGCAATTAAAATCTGGAGATTTCCTTGTAATAATTGGATGAGAATATGCGAGAAAAGAATAGAAACTAAAATCAAAATACAATCTACCTGTGAAAACATTCACTAACCATATTTTAGCACTTTGCTTGTCTAATAACAATTGAAAGGAGAGAGATTATGAAATGGTTAAATCAAGAGAGTAGTGTTTCACCAATGGTCTGTTGGAGCAACTGGTGCGCAGTTAAATTTGGATGTGAGAATTACAATAAGACTTGCGTATTGCATATTTCTTCTAATGATCCTATTTCAAGTTAAGTTCATCTCTGTAAGGTGTGGTTTATTTATTATTAAAAAGCAGGTGTTTAAGTGAAATTATCAAAGTTCAACATTATTGAAGAACTCGATCAAGGATTAATTATCTATAATTCACAAACTACTGGCGTATTATTCCTTAATGCAGAATATACTTCCTCTTTTAAGAAATTTATTGATACTGGCATTATGGATAGGTGCGATTTGGAAGAAGAATTGAAAATGGGAGTATGCTAGTAGAGGATGATTTTGACGAGATCGGGTTATTAAAAACTAAAAACAATATGGCTCGTTATGATGCTTCGAACTATTCATTTACAATTGCTCCAACAATGGAATGTAATTTTGGATGCCCATATTGTTTCGAAGAGGGATTTCGCTATAACACAATGACAGATGAAATATCTGCACAAATAACTTCATTTATCAATAGAATCTCACTTAAATCTTCATCAGTGGGAGTGTGCTGGTATGGTGGGGAGCCATAGCTAGGAATTAAAAGAATAGAAGAGATTACTGCTGGTATCCTAGGGAATTTATCAGATCATAAGCAATATAACGCTTCTATCGTTACCAATGGCTACATTTTAAACAAGAAGATGGTACAACGTCTAAAGGCCTGTCAAATTACATTTTGTCAGATTACACTTGATGGACCTCCAGATATTCATGATAATCGTAGATTTCTAATAGACCGATCCGGGAAAAAAGCCGGCCCAACATTTCATAAAATTCTGGAAAATATTAAGGATATCCATGAGGACATACATGTCAACATACGGGTTAATGTGGATAAGACTAATATTAACAGAGTAGATGAGATTTTAGATTTGCTGGAACAGCACGGTTTGAAAAATAAAGTGGGATTTTACCTTGCGCCAGTAGATGATTCGGCTAGTTCCTGTGTAAATCTCGATTGCTTCTCATCTTATGAATTTTCTGGGGAAGAACTGCAAGTGTACCGATGTCCTTACGTAGTTAAACAAAAGCAAGAGCCCCGTTGTGATTCTATTCGTTATAATGCTAAGCATTTGATGCAGCTATTACACGAAGTGAAATCAGCAGAATTATCAATTATTTAAACGATAAATTTAATGAAGAGGGATGATCAAGAATGAATTGGTATAAAGGCCCAAATGAAGTACGCCAAACGCTATTTGTGGGATTCACCTTTGTTGGGACAGAGCGAATGACGATGGTGCTTGCACTCTTCGTGTTTGTCTGACTAGATCCTGTATTATTAATTACTAATAAAGAGCAAACAATAATAATGAATGGAGGGAAAATATGAACTGGTTAAATCAAACACAAAGTGTGCAACTAGGTTATTGTTCATCGAAGGACTGCCCTAAGCTAGGTTGTCTTCTTTATACTGGATCTTAATTAATTTTGAACTTATCAAAGTAACATATTTTAGATAAAGGGATTCTAATTCGGTTTCGCCAAATTAGAATCCCTTTAAAATTTCTGTATATCTGACAACATCAGCAGCTAGAAAGCTAGCTGACTTAAGTAATTTTTATCAACTAAAACTTCTTATAAGCAAAAATTAATAAACCTATTCCAATGGCACCAAAGATTAAAGGTGTCATTAGATTACCATGTATTCCGTACAAGTCAGCAAGAATAAATTCTTGCATTACACCAAGATACCAGAGGAACATATATATGAAGCTAAAGAGATGCTTGGATACTAAGGAGCAACTTGCCGTTAAAGATATTGAGAATAGCAATCCTAGCAAGAGGCTAACGATCATTAAGTATTTCTGAACAATTAAAAGGTTAATAAATGTTCCTGAAAAATAAAGAATTAATAATGTGAACAAGAAGAGTGCCTTGGTAAAGAATAAAGGGCGTTTATAAGCTAATGTTGAACGGATGAATGAGTCACCTAAATGAAAAGAGGTATTCGAAAAAAGGAAAAGCGGGGCACTTAAGGCTAGAATGAATATCCAATTATTCACATCACTCGCTCTGGGTAAATACTGGAGAACAAAAAGAGGAATTAATAGTAAGTGAGTTTTTTGTAAACTTTTCAAGTAGACCAAGATTTCTCCGGAAAATAGTGCTTTTGTTTCAATTCGAAAAACCGAAGAATCTAAAGAAAGTGGTAAATTTGAATTTTGAGATAACTTGGGCTCTTCAATAACCGTTAATAATTGTGGAGTTAGTTTTTGATTTTTGGATTTACTCTTAAGAGTCGAAAATCTTTGATAGAAAATCTGGTCAAAGTTTCGCACTCTCCCGAGAATGTGAACAATGGAAAAAGCAAGAGTGATAATAATTAATCGACTAACAATGAAGTTAGTATTCCAACTTACTTTATTCATAACAAATGTGTTGTCGAAATGATTTATTGTCTCTAATATACTGAGACCGCCGTCCCAACCTGACATATTCATTTTTTGCACAAATTGAGTGAATATATTATGTGAAATATATATGATTCCAGTGAAATCGAAATAAGGATTGATCTTTTCATTACTGATCCCTGCCATTACGTAAGACATATAACTCATCGCTGCAAAAAAAAGAAGTATATTGCCAAATGTATTTCTGAAAATGCGAAATAAATCTAAACAGACTGCTAAACTAGAGATCACATATACAAAAGGAACGACGATTAATAAAAAGGGCATGATATATGATGAAAAAATTAACTGGTTGCTTTCCCCTCTGCTCAATTGCATAAAGACAGCCATGACTTCAACTGCCCCAACGAGGAATAATAAGTATAAAAAATTTGATATTCTTTTGGACTCCAGATAGCGATACATCGAAACAGGGGAGCTTTTAATGAAAATGTCCATTCGGGAATCAATATCTTTTTTAATGGGGTTCCTTATGAAATAAGGGCCTGCAAATATTAAAGTAGTATGTAAGAATAAAACAACGAGCAATCCCATCCAAGCAGAGTTGTAAACACCTCGAAAACTTCCATTTAATGAGCTACTATGAATAACAGTTGTTAGCGAAGTAAATGATTGGTTGTTAGCAGGGAAATAGAAAAAGGTTAATCCAGCAAGCAGTAAAAGTGTCCAAAGAAATATAGGCTTGCGACATTTTTCTTTCATCTGCAGACTGACCAATCCCCAAAAGTTGTCAATGAGTATTTTCCTCATCCTATCCATCCATCCTGCCCGTTTAGATTATTGTTAATATTTGAATTATCAGTGCTCAATTTGTCCTTATGAATATTATATAAGTAAACATCTTCAAGTGTTGCCTCAACTGGAATCGCTTGGGGAGAAGGTGATACAAAAGAAATCACTTTTGTTTCTTCAAATCCATCATTGTTCATATGGTTACTCCCAATGATATGCGGATAAGACAATGAGCTATGTGACTTATTAGGTACTTTCCAGATCATACCTTTAACAGCTTGTTTCAGCTCATTTACCTTACCTGTAGCTAGCACACGCCCATGTTTCATAACAATAATATGTGTAGCTAATGCTTCTACATCAGACACGATGTGTGTTGATAACAAAACAGTCGAATGCTCTGCCTGCTTTAAAATTAAGTGTTTGAAATGTATTCTTTCGTCGGGATCAAGACCTACAGTGGGTTCATCCAATAACAAAAACGAGGGTCGATTTAATAAAGCTTGGCAAATACCGATACGCTGCTTCATTCCTCCTGAGTAAGAATGAAGTGCGTTGTCCGCAACCTCTGTCAAATTAACTTGCTGTAAGAGACTTTGGATATTGTTTGCTGCTTCTTTACTGGAAATTCCTTTTAAGGACGCGATATACATCAAGAATTCACGTCCTGTTAGTTCTGGCATCATTCCAAAAGTTTGTGGTAGATAGCCAAGTTTACTTTTATAGATCTTTTCGATTTGCCAAATTTCCTGATTATCAACCATCACTTTACCATGTGTAGGTTTTTCGACCGTCGCCAATATATTCATTAGTGTTGATTTGCCTGCCCCATTAGGTCCAAGTAATCCGTAAATTCCTGTATTCAAGCTTAAACTGAGTGGATATAACGCTTTCTTTTTTTTGTAACTCTTCTCTAATTGGTCAATTTTAATATTCATATCTTCCTCCCATTCTTTTTGTATTTATAATACATCTCATCCATTATTATACTTTATTAGATCGAAGGTGACAATCTTGTTAATATAGATATTTGGTGAATTTTTGGGCTCACGGCCGCTGTTGTTCCCAGATTTCTTGATTGCTACCAATTTTCGTGTGGAAATCATGCTACTCACTCAATTTGAATGAGTGAGGCATAACCTAGCAAAACAGCCCAGATAGTGAGAGTTCTACATCAGGGCTGTTTGTGCTGTCAAAGATTAAATTCGTTCACACCATCCCCTGTTTTGATTTCATACACTTAAGATTGTATGTGCGACCGTATCCTTTTGCATATCTGACAATTCGGTCAATCATACGGGTGTCTTTCAACTTAGTGAACGGGCACGGATCGGGAGCCGTATTTACTTCCAAGATCCATGGTTTAAGACGTTGATCTAAGGCAATATCCACACCGATTTCCTGAAGGGCGGGATAGACAGTGCTAAGCTGTCTAGCAGACTTTACTCCAATTTGCTTCAGGGATCGGATCAATATTGTACAATTCTCTGCGCTTGTGTAGGCTTTTAATAATTCCTCAACCGGATAAATCGTTCCTCCTTGACTCCCGTTTGTAACTACTTTGCGAGGATGCGCCACGCGTCCTGCAACCCCTGTGGCTTCCCAC
>NZ_LCZJ02000025.1:113282-154423 GCF_001012825.1 Paenibacillus etheri | reverse complement strand
TTAAAAGGGCTGTAGACCCGTTCCAACTCCCATGTTACAGAGGTGCTCTTTTTTGTACAAAGGCCAAATTATTCATTCTACAGGAATTCTAACGGGCATTTATTTTCAACTACTAACTATAGTTTTCTTGCTTTGATTACAAAAGTTACAGGAAGCATCTTAGCTTTTTTTGCAAAATCGTCGTTATCGTCCCGCGATTGCATGATTTCATCTTCAGTTTCCTCAATCATTTGTTCAATGACAAATCCCGCTTTTGAGAGCGCATTCACATAAGTTGATAGTTTACGGTCCGATAATGTTAGCGTACTTTCGTCAAGAGAAACCGAATACCAAGATTCATCGAAATAACATTTTTTAAAAATAAGCATATCATTTTCAGCAACAACACATTTATGTATAGGATGAGACCAACTGAAAATAAATACGCCGTCTTTTTTTAGGTAAGATGCAATTCTGCTAAAAGTACCCTCAAGATCGGTTGTCCAGCCTATGGCATAAATCGAATAAACAAAGTCAAAATAATCCTCAGGTATGCCACATTCTTCTTCCATGGGAGAACAGATTAATTTTGCTGAAAGACCACACGCCGTCAAATATTGTCTTGTCTTTTCGATTTGGTTTTCTGATAGATCCATACCCCATAGTTCAGATGCTTTGCGTTCCCCGTGATATTGCAAAGATTGACCGCTTCCACAGCCTATCTCAAGCACCTTTTTTCCTGAGACATTGCCAAAAAGTTGACATTTTTCTTCTGAGACAAATGCTCCATATAAAGGAAGTGCGGTTGCTCCTAAAACATCATTTCCTTTTGTATCCCAAAATAAGCTGTTTGTTTCATGAATAACATACTTATCCATGTCGACCGAGAAAGCGACGCCAACTTCACCAGCGCCTATAACGTTTGTTCTATAACCAGAATTCTTGTCCATGCCGGTACCATCTCCCAATATAATTAATATGAGTTTAAACGTATATCCCGACTTGCGTGGTATCCCAATAACAC
This sequence comes from Paenibacillus etheri, assembly GCF_001012825.1. Classification (GTDB taxonomy): domain Bacteria; phylum Bacillota; class Bacilli; order Paenibacillales; family Paenibacillaceae; genus Paenibacillus_AQ; species Paenibacillus_AQ etheri. The sequence goes on along the minus strand of NZ_LCZJ02000025.1, from coordinate 153,420 downwards.
ATATCGAACACGAACAGGCTTCGCTGTTGATTCCAAAATAATGTACCATTTTTCTATGAATCTATCCACCTAAAATATTCCATACAGTATTCTGTTAAATTAATGGGCAGGATAGTTGGAAAAGGAACTTAAATTTAAATCTCGAATATCTAATGTAAATTGATAGGTGAAAATTTGATGACAGACAGGAGTTAGATACGATGATAAAAGGTTTTGGAGGAATATTTTGGAGAACTAAGAATCTTGAGGGTGTAAAAAAATGGTACAGTGAGGTGTTGAAGATTGAAATAGAAAATTGGAATGGGACTGTGATAAAACCCCAATTAGGAAATGGAAAAAAGAGATTAGCGAATTTGGAAAGTTTATTTGGATTGAAGATCCTGAAGGTAGGCTGGTCGAGCTATGGGAGAAATAATGAGTTGTGTTATAAAAATATGTTGACACAAAAGTAATTAGGGACCATACTATGTTTATGAACAACAATAATAAAAAAATAAATGACATTGAAGCTATTCCCTCGCTTGTACAATCCAAGCGTCAGATTGATCGCTATAACCTAGACATAGACGCACAGGCTATACTCGTCGCGTCTAGGCTAATGGCAGCGGGAGCCAAGCTTGGACATGCCTCGGAGATTCATTTCTCTAGATTCGGTTTATCAACAGGGCGATATCGTTTATTGGCAGATCTTGAAGATAACGAAGGAGAAGAGTTGCCTTCACAATTAGCGGAGCATCTAGGCGTTACACGTGCTACAGTGACTGGTCTTATCGACATTCTTGAACGAGACGGCCTAGTATCTCGTCGAGCAACCTCAGAAGATGGCCGTCAGAGAACGGTCATTTTGACGGAAGAAGGAGCGAAGAAGCTCCGTGAAATGGCTCCTGAGCATTTCGCTCGGCTGGAAGCGATGGTGGGCTTACTCAATATCGATGAGCGAAGCGTATTTCTCGACTTGCTAGACCGAGTTACACAAGGCATCTCAGCACTTACGGGCGAACTAGGCTCGAAACCAAAGGGAAACATCAGTAATGAGTAGAATGGGCTAGTGAAGCTAGCCTATTTTTACTCTTATATAGTTAGGCACCTAATTATATCTCGCTGAACACAATCATTGAACTACTTCAAAGAAGAAAGGAGCAACTAAATGAACCAGATGAAATACTCGAATCAGACAGATGATGTTTATGGCATCAAGGCTGCTGGTTCCAAGAAAAAGACTTTTGTACTGTGGCGTGAAGTTGTAATGGCCTATGCTGCTCCTGCCATCATGGCAGGTATCGGGGGATTGGTTACTGCTGATAGGGGGCTTCTAATAGGAGCATTGACCACAATCGGCGGTGCATCGGCCTTGATGGCCTTGATGATTGGCCTCTTGTTGCGCAGCCGAGTGGGCCATATGCGATGGGTCATCGGTGCACCTCACTTGGTTGTTGTAGGGGGGTTCGCATTGGTCGGGTCCTCGTTGGGTCTATACGCCGCATGGGTGACATCTGTGTTACTAGAATTTATGATTCCGGGTAATCACTTGGCCTGGGTCGATCGTGTCTGGATTGATTTCCCGTTGTCTGGATTCATAGCAAGCACGATAGTGACATGGCGTTGGCGTCTTGTCGTCACAACTAATTTTTCATCTAAAAGGAGAAGATAAAAATGATAGTTATTATGGGAGCAACAGGTACGATAGGTAGTGCGCTTTTGGAACGTCTGGTTGATCTTGGTATACCTGTGAGGGCGCTGAGCAGAGAGCCAGAGAAGTTGCGTGATCAGATCGGAGAAAAAGGCAGATCGACTATCGAGGTCGCTTTTGTGGATGCTTCTGACCCCACATCGCTGCACCGCGCGTTTACAGATGCTAGCCAGCTCTTCCTTGCCATGTCCAACAGTCCAAGACAAATCGAATTGGAAACTTCAATCATTCAGATTGCCGCCGAATCTGGAATCAAACACATCGTAAAAATATCCAGCCCTGCCTTTGAGCAGAGCTCTCCAGTAGCAGTGGCGGGCTGGCATCAAGAAATTGAGAAAACGCTGAGGGAATCGGGTCTCACCCACACCGTGTTGCGTCCTTATGCATTCATGCAAAACTTAATGCGCCTAGCACCAACGATCACTACCCAAAATATTTTCTTCGGCTCCATGGGTGATTCACCATGTAACTTCATTGACTGTCGCGATATTGCAGACGTTGCCGCAGAAGTTCTGACTAACCGCGAGGTATCCGGTCAAATATATACGCTTACTGGTTCGGAGATTTTCAGTTATCCCCAGATCGCGAATCAACTATCCGCCCTGCTTAATCGGCCGATAAGTTATATCAACATGGAACCCCAAGTACTACTCCGTAATCTTATCGAACACGGGCATATGCCTCCTTGGCTCGCGAACCACGTTGTGGAGATTCAAACTATGTCTACGGTTGTGCCAGAAAGTCCAAATGACACTGTGAAGCGCTTGCTCGGCAGAGAGCCACGTACACTAGACGCCTTCCTCCATGAGTATGTAGAAAATTTTAGGTAGAGGCGGAGTCCACCTATTTTGAAATTTGTGTCAGAACTATATTGGAATAGCGGTTGCTTCGGCAGCCGTTTTTTATTTGTTCAACTACCATGAAAGAACGGGTCAACTTTCATGCTCTGTGGTGCATTGCAGAGGATGCATGAATGGCTAACGGGGAACGTTAATGGAAAAGTGTTTACTTCAGCAGTTTTTTTGTTTTACTGCTAGGGCAAAAAAGCTCGGATAGTTAAACTAGACGTGGAATTATACTAGGGCGTAACGTATTGTGTATAGTAAAATAAGTGTTTTATTAAATAGGGGGAATTCGTGCAGAATGTACGAAATAGTATTTTTTGATGTTGATGGTACGTTATACAGTGAAGTGGATAGAGTAATTCCTAATAGTACAAAAGTGGCGATTAAGAGACTTCATGAAGAAGGCATTAAGGTCGTAGTTGCAACAGGGAGACCGCATAGTTTATGTGAAGAACTAGTTGCACTAGGTATTGATACATTAATCTCATCTAATGGGGCTCTTGTGAAAAACCATAGCGAAGTTATTTATAAGTCTGTAATATCTCAAAAGACTGCTCATGAACTGTCGAGTTTTGCTGAGTTACATGGACACGGTATTTCCTATTTTACAGATTCGATTTCAATGAACGGTATTGGAGTAGAAGAAAAACGTGTTAGAAGTGCTCTAGCAGAGACCCTTGGTCTTATCGATTATCCAAGCAAATTAAACACACTTCCAGAGGAGATTTACTGTATATGTTTGTATGCTGATGAGAGTGAAGCTGAAAAATTTATTGGCAACTTTCCGCAACTTCAGTTTGTACGTTTCCATGATTATGTAATGAATGTTCTTGAAACTCACATTGTATCTAAATCGCAAGCTATCAAAAGAGTGCTGGATTATTACAAAATTGACGTTTGCAACTCAATTGCATTTGGAGATGGTGGAAACGATTTGGATATGTTAGAGTTTGTTGGTTTGGGGATTGCTATGGGAAATGGTGATGAAAAGCTTAAGCGAAAAGCAGATTTCGTTACCAAAAAAGCAAGCAAAGATGGTGTACACTATGCTTTGACCCAGTTCGGAATAATATAATTCAACTATCCATAACGGGGAACGAGAGCTTTATGAGAACAGAGAGTCTACGGGCATAAGCCTGTGTTAGTTTGGGGAGGGGGAAATTAATTATGATATGTGAGAAGAAATCTAAGCGACTTGAAATTGTTCGATCCCTTGTTTATGAAATGCAGAGTAACTTCAAGAATCAGAGAGCTTGGGCTCAGCTTTCTGGGGTTTCGACCTTCGCTTCGATGCTCGCTATGAGAAGAGGACAAGATTCGGAAATCGCTGCGATCGCGGGGGTGCTTCACGATTTTTACTTCTATAAAACTGGAATTAATACCTTTCCTGGCCACAACAGTGCAGACGCGGTAAGACCTATAATACGTAGCACTCAAGTTTTTACCGACGAAGAGATGTCAGTCATTCTTAGATCAATCTTTTATCAAGAAGATAGACATCGAGTTCATGGACCAGATGAGGAAGTTATTAAAGATGCTATTTTATTGCAGACGTACTTTCAAAAGACAGGTAACAATTTTCTTAAGACAGATATACATAGACTACAAAATGTATTTATTGAATTAGGGATTCCGGAGGAAAATGTAGATATGGAATCTAACGTCGATGCGGAAGCATTAAATAGAAAATCTAAAGACAGACGACTTATGCTGGCTGATTTTGCGGAAAAGCTTGCAGGGCAAAATATTATCGGAGTACCTGAAAATGAACGTTATCGTGAAATTTGCAAGTATTGGCCGGACTCTGAGATCTATAAAGTGCTAGAAGGTAATTGGTGTGCTGCATTTGTATACTACTGCTGTATGCAGGTTGGAATACTTCTTCCAATTCGATATCCTAACCGCATGTATCGGCTAGCTGGGGTTGGTGCGTGGTTGGATTGGGCTCAGCTGCCCGAAACTAGATTTTTCTATGACGCCAAACAAGAAGAATTCAATCCGTCACGTGGTGATATTGTTATTTTCGAGAAGCTTCTCTCCGATAATTCTCACGATCATATCGGAATTGTTTTAGCTTGTGAAGACAATAAAATTTTGATTGCTGAAGGTAATATAGACAATAAAAACTGCTCTAGTGTCTTATTTAGGGATAGAGATCATTGTATACTCGGATATGTCCGAATAGACAACGGCTACCATTATCAATTCAATGGAGAATATATACCCTTTGGTTGTTAATTTCGAGCAGTTATTACATAACGGAACACGATAGCGGAATAGCGGTTGATGTAGCATTGTTCGTAAATAACGCGTTGTCTGAAATCAAACTAAATAAAATACATACATTGAGGTGATTACCATGGAGACAAAAATTAAAGTATTTGGTAGAATCACAAACTTCGAAGAAGAACCTCTTAAAGGAGCAATAATAAGACTATTAAATGATCAATTTGAAGACATTTATAATACGTTTACGGATGAAGAAGGAAATTATGAGTTGTTTGTTCAGAAGGGACTTTATTATGCATTTTATGCGTGTAAGGATTACAACATAAACTACTTGGAGTATTGGGCATGGAATTTACCTTTATTTAATGATATTGAATTGAATGCAAAAATTGATGGATTAGAAGTTTATACTTTAACAGCTTTTCGTATAAAACAAGGTTTCCCCCAATTAATGTTATATTTCAGGCCGATGAGTCTAAAAAGAGCTAAGACATTAAATCAAACCGCTGATTTATTGAAGGACTCTGAAATTATTGATATTAGCCCCGATCTATCAAAGGATGACATCAAAGTCACTATAAATAATGAAGCATCTGAAATTTATGAGATTAACAAAGTATTAGAGTATGGAGGTAATAATCAACGGATATATTCATATTTAATCCACGTAAGCACAAACAAGGTTTTATATACCTACGATTATAATCGGATTGATATCAAGTTATTCGATAAGGAGACAATGGAACAAGGGGAAGGAACACTTTTTTGGAAAGAAGATAGAACGATAGTATCGCAATGAAGTAAGTTAGACTTCAAGTTAACAATTTCCATCAGCATTTCGACGAGAGAGCGAAGTGATTATCGATTTAAAGAGTAGTTGTGTAAGGTTCGATAAAAATTGATTATAACTATGTATTACCAAACGAGTTTTCAAAAAAAAAGTAAAATAATATTGTTAAGCGCGATAGCTGTCGATAGGATTTCAATTCAGTTATCCTTTCTGCGTCTATAAAAGCACATGTTTTTCCTTGTATGAATTATTTTTTCTCCAATGCAACGTTGAAATGAAAGGGGGGAATGGCGTTGACTAAACATAACAATCTTGAAGAATATCAAGATCCGGTAAATTACGATCTTGAATTTGACGGTGAAATGGATAAATATCAGTTCTATCTTGAGCTTGCTAGATCGAGTCCTGGGGAAGTGTTAGAACTTGCTTGCGGTACAGGTTTAACGACGATACCACTGTCGAAAGCCGGCATAACGATGACCGGTGTAGATATCTCTTCAGCGATGCTCGCATATGCGCGGTTGAAGGCGGAAGGGTTAACTGTTACTTTTATGGAAGGTGATGCCCGTACCTTCGAATCGGACAAGCGATTTTCGATGATTTATTTAACTGGCAATGCATTTCAGGCATTCTTAAGTGATCAAGATCAAATCGATTTGCTTACTACCGTTCACAAACATTTACAACCCCATGGGATTTTTGCATTCGAGACCCGTAATCCTGAGGGAACGGATTTATCCGATCAAGAGGAGACAGAATGGGGATCATTTATTGATAAGGATGGGATTAACGTCAAGGTATCAGGCACACAATGTTACGATGCTAGCCAGCATATCATGCATTGGGTCACGATGCGTGATTGGGGGGATAAGCGAACGACTACCCGAATTGCTTGTCGGTTCACGGATCAGGCTACGCTGCATTCTTTATTAACCCGTCACGGCTTTCGCGTCGAACATCAATATGCTGACTGGGATAAAACTCCGTTCTCTCCGTCATCTTCATCTATCATTAGCGTTTGTAGGAAATGTTAGGAGAGACGTAATGCATTGCAATAGAAAAAATCTCCTCAGGTCGAGGGGGTTTTTGGTGATCCTAAGTTTTAGCATATTTTTCGCAATAATAATTCAACTCCGAAAATGACAAGAACATAAATACTTGACCGATCACCGCATAGGTGAGAATTGAGCTTTACATTCAGGAGAGATTGGGAAAGTATGAAGAAGATAGTTATCAAAAAGACAGGATGAGATATGTGAATGTTTATATTGAAGAAGTGCTATTAAATGAGGAACACATCTTGCGAAATATGTTCGAGTTCTATGATTATGAGTTTAGTCAATATTTGAATTTCGAAGTTGATAAAGAGGGTTTGTTTAGGAGAGCTCCAGTCACTGAATATTTATCTAAAGATGAATATAAGTCTTTCTTTATTAAGTCAACTGGGACATTGTTAGGCTTTGTTATTGTGAAAACGACAAATAGTAAACTGTCGTTTGAAATTGAACAGTTTTTCATTCTTAAGAAATATAATGGAAAAGGTATAGGTAAACAAGCTGCAATTCAGATTTTTGATCGATTTAAGGGGAATTGGAAAGTAACGCAAGTTGAAAGCAACTATCCAGCTCAGGAATTTTGGAGGAACGTAATAAGAAGTTATTCAAACAATTCATATCGTGAGTCTAATGATGACAAGCGTAGATCTATTCAAGAATTCAATAATGCATAATTAAGTGAGGCTAATAATTAGGCTGGGTGTTAGAAGAAAATAAACTATAGTATTAGACCGGGAACGGCATTAAGCTAATGGCCAGTATAGATGAAGAAGGACCGTTTATTTTAGAGGGTATTTAACATCTATTATCGAAATAAATATTAATGGATTAATAATTTTGATGGGGGGAAAAGTGAAGAATGTATATAAAAACCGATAGATTATTGATACGCAAATTTGAAGTTATAGATTGGCAAGCTGTACATGAGTATACATCAGAGATTAACGTTATGAAATATTTACCTGAAGGGGTTTTTTCTGAAGAAAATACTAAGGAGTTTATAAATAAAAACATAGGTGATAACGCTGGAAATTTCCCTGTTGTATTAATGGAAGAAAATCTTCTCATTGGTCACATTGTTTTTTATAAGTATTTTGGTGATCATACTTATGAGATCGGTTGGGTGTTTAATCCTAAGTATCACAAAAAAGGGTATGCTTCTGAAGCAGCACAAGCTATATTGAAATATGGTTTTGAGAAAATGAAATTACATAGGATTATAGCTACATGTCAGCCTCAGAATATTCCATCATACCGAGTAATGGATAAAATTGGAATGAGGAGAGAAGGCTATTTTAAGAAATGTATACCAAATGGTGATGAATGGTGGGATGAATACTATTACGCTATTTTGGAAGAAGAGTGGAAATGAGCTATGTGATGTTACTAAGCAGATGATAATCTTTATTTAGATGATGATCAAAATGAATTATGCTGATGTTACATTATATGTAAGCACCGTCCCTTGCCAGTTTTGGCAGGGCAGTTTATGTTCGAGATTAAGCTCCCATGAAAATTAAATCTACAGTTATTGTAAAAAAGGCAAAGTAAATAGGACGCAGTCCATTCATTTTTTTGAAGATCACAGCATCCGAAATAAGGAGTATTGGTATATTAATGAATTAAGAGACTTCTGCAATAGTTACAGAATAACCTAAGTTTCCTAGTCGTCGAACTGCGTATTTCACAATAGATTGTTGCTTCAGTTTGTCAAAGTAATCTTCGCCTAGGTCCACATACATTTCTTCGCGTGTTAACAGATAGTAGGCTATTCTCAACATAGCATGCGCAACAGAGACCGCTGCTCGTCTCCTTCCTTTTCGCGATGCTGTTCGTCTATACATGGCACCGAGATAGTTCGTTGAAGCTGCAACAGAATGGGCTGCTTCAACTAAGGCGGACTTCAGATACTTGTTTCCATTTTTACTTTAGAAGATTTTCACTGGGAAACTGCTTCTTAATATTGGTCCCAATTTCGGCTAAGATTTGTTCTGCCATTCGAGTAGCTATTCCAGGAATTGAATCTAAACGTTCGACATCGTCATGAAATGGAGTTACCCTCGTAGCGATGATCTAGAATCACGATCTGTTCACTTAAAAAATCAATGTGCGTTAAAATAGTCTTAATCATCAAGCGTTGGTGAGGATTTACATAGCCGTGTAGAGCCAGTTCAAGTTCATCCTTTTTTCGCTTCATTGTGCGTCTACCGAAGTTCGCAAGTTCAGGATCATCTTCACCATCATCAATGGCGCGAAGCATATCACGAGAGGAGACACCCATAATATCAGAGACAACAGAGCTGAGTTTAATATTGGCTCCTTCTAACGCTTTTTGAATTCGGTTATGTTGTCTAGCCCGTTCTTTAATGATACTACGACGATATCGAACAAGTTCTCGAAGCTCCCGTTGATTTCGATCTGGAATGAAACTTGCTTTAAGTAGCCCATGACGAAGAAGTTTTGCAATCCATTCTGAGTCCTTGACATCTGACAGCACAAATAGAGGCACTCGTTACGGAACTACCTCTACGGAAACAGGAATGTACAGACATGTAATTTTAAAAAAGTAACTATCTAAATGCGGAATAGTTACAAATAAATTTAATAAGGAGTGCTTGATCGTGAATCTTAAGTCCGTTTTCAAAGGAGTAGTATCATCTGCTCTGGTAGTTTGTCTAATTGCTGGAACTAGTATTATACCTGCTTTTGCGGAGTCGACTGAAAGTTCGTCGAAAGATTATGCAGCTAAAAGTGGCAGTTATTCAGGAACTGAATTTCAGGCTACATACCCATTAAAAAAGAGTAATGGGGTAAAAGTAAACTTCTGGATTAAAAATACTGGGAATGTAAGCGTAAGAATCACAATTAATGGAGATCAGAAAGGAACTCTCGCACCAGGTAAGAGTGGCCACATTAGTGCTCCAGTTGGTTCCTTAAGTAGCGAATATAAATTTAAAGCTGTACCAACGCCTAATGGTGGTAAAATTAGTATAGACTATCGTATTGCTCAAAGAGATTAAATTTGATGATTTGTTAATGGTGTTAAGATAGCATTTAACTTTTGGCTGTTATCGGATCCAGCCTTATTAAGCTCCCATGAAAATTAAAATAGCTCAAAACTAGTAAAAGAACATAAGAAAGAAGACCCAGAAAAACACTTTTTTAAAAAAGGCTGAGCCTTATGTGTAATTAAATAAAGTTAGGCAGACAGAAAAACAACAAACTTCGTTCTACAATCACCAAAGACTAGGCTGGTGCAAAAACCAGAGTAGGATTAATCTCCCATGAGTGCTTCCCGAAAGGGAGCGACAATCTTTGATGCACCGGGGTCGTTGAAGTCAGACTAACGGATGGGCTCTAAGGCACCATAGCTCATCGACCTTCTTCGCCAGCCGTTGTAGCAGTATTGACTAATTTTACCCATTTTCATCATCTGTGGTGCGGCGCTTGCGCTGCATGTATGGCTATACCAGCTAATAGCTTGTCAAGATTACCAGTAAAGTAAAGCCCAATCATATGTTATATTTAAAAGTAGGTAAGCCAAATAACCCCCCAATTGTATTGTATTTGGAAGGTTATACCATTGGTTTCATATTAAGCAATCCAGAATGTTTTTTTGTTTTTCATGATGGCATATAGCCAATGCACCAATTTATTGGCACATGCGACTAGAGCCACTTTATGTGGTTTTCCTTTGGCTCTCTTACGATTGTAGAATTCTTTGATTCGTATATTACGAGCGCGAATTAATCCGCATTGGATAGCCAAAACCAGCGCGTAACGCAACTGCCTGGAACCACGTTTCGTGATTCGATTTCGAGTTGCTGTAAACTTACCTGAAGCAAAGACACTTGGATCAATGCCTGCAAAGGCGACTAGCTTTTTAGGATGATCAAATCGGTCGACTTCTCCAATTTCAGATAAAATTGTTGCCGCAATTTTATGCCCAATACCAGAAATCGACTGAATTAATTCATATTCTTCAATGTCTTCAGCCAGAGCATCTATGTTCTGTTCCAATCCAGTAAGATGCTCTTGGTACTGAAGAATGAGGGTAATAAGGACTTTCAAATTGATTAAGTGGCTTGCATACATGGTTTGCTGAAATGGGTTTTGTTTTGCCGCAACTAGCAGCCGTTGCACCCGTTGGTTAATCCAGTCCTCTGAACGCCCCCGTTTTGAAGAAAGCAGTTCTTTCATCTTAGATTTGAGTGTGTTTTCATCCGTCTGTAATACTGAATATGAGGTTGGGAATTCACTTAAAAACTGTAATGAAATACCGGAATACATAGCTCCAAAGACACCTTTGTAAGCAGGGAAAACCTGATCTAAAACAGCTTGGAATTGTAGTTTAGTCTGTACACACATCTTTGAAAGAGACTCATATTGTCTTGTAAGATAGCGCAGATTGAGAAGTTGCACACCTCTTTTCTTAAACGGTTCAAATTCTTCTTTGTAGTACAGCTCTCCCAATAGGTAAGCGTCAGCAGCATCCGTCTTTACTTTACGAAGTTGAGACTTCCTAAGCCGATTTGAGATGAGCGGATTAATAACAATATAAATATAATGATGTTCCTCTAGGAACTGAACAACGGGACTTTGATAATGACCGGTTGCTTCTAGAATAAGCAAAGGACGTTGTTGAGATGCAAATTCAACTTCTGTTAAAACTTGAAGGAAATTTGCTAAACCATCTCGAGTATGCTCGAAGTGGAATATCCCTTGGAATGGCTTTCCGCGCTCTAGAAAGGCTTGTCCATGGGCTTTCTTCTTTAGAAATATCTAGACCGATAACTGGATTCATTTCATCTCCCCTTGTAAGTGTAGATTCACCGGCATCCCCTAAGGTTGATCTTCTTGTCGCTCCATAGCATCGCTTGTTATACGGGATCTTACGTCCCAACCAGCCTCAATCATGGTCATGACAAGTAGGGGTGAACATTATAGCTCTCGGGATCAAGTCCCACGGGCAGGTACGTTCGACCAGGCTACTTTAATCCTCTATGCAAATGAAAAAAGGATCAACCAGAAAGAACTGGTTGATCTCATAATACGAACGGGCAGGAGAGTTGAAGATCAAACGCGGGGAACCTTACCATAAGTGACGGCGAAAAGTTGAGTTGAAGGTTGAAGCTTTAATGCTAAATCTATCAGGAATAGTTCTCCATCATTTGATATAAATAATTTCGAAAGTCTTCAACATAGGTTTTGGGCTCTACAACTTTTAGATGAGTGCCGAAGCTTGCTAAAAGTTGAAATCCCATACGATTTTGTGGGACATAAATGGTTGCTAATAAAAATCCAGAACTATGCTCTTCAATACTTCTTCGACCATACCTTTCGATGATTTGATCTTTTATGCTAGGCGATATCCATGCCTTAATCGTGACGAATTCAGGTAGATAATTTGCTTCCTGTACTTGCTCTGACCAATCGTCTCTAGGATGAAACGCGCGTTCATCCATAGTAATATGATCGATCCGAGATAACTTGAAAGTTCGATATCCCTGTCGATGTAAACAGAATCCTTTCAAGTACCAACTTGATTCGCTAAAATGCAGCTCATAGGGCTCGATCATTCTATTCGTTACAGCCCCGTCTTTATCTGTATAATCAAACGAAACCAGCCTTTTCTTTAAAATGGATGTTTGACATGTCTTTAAGGTTTCAAGAATCTCGGACCGACCTTCCCATTCATAAAACGACAGTTGAATGGAACGATTCAAAGACAAAGGACTAACCATTGCCTCTATTTTTTTTATCGTTCTTTCAACTTCTTCAGTAAGGAGGATTTGTTCAAATCCGCCGAGCGCAGCTAATATATTCTGTAAATCGGAGCTGCTTAAAAGGCGTTTATCCACCTTGTATTCATCCATTATGCCGTACCCGCCTTTGACCCCATTGATAGAGTAGATCGGGATGTTCGATAAGCTCAGTGTTTCCATATCGCGAAGGATCGTTCTTTTGGAAACATTGAATAGTTGTGAGAATTCCTTTGTAGATATAATCTCTTTTCTCAGCAATATCATGATAATCGAAATGAGTCTCTCCACTTTGTCCATAATTGCCCTCTTTTTTTCTACATGATTTCAAAATGGTGACACTAAGATGTCACCTTTTGTCCATTATACTACATGTATCACAAGAAGGAGGAATTGCAATGTTTAATCCAACCGATTTTCCCAAGCCCACCCTTATTTCAGTCAACGGTGTGGAACTCGAAGTCTTTGAAGCAGGCCGACAAAATTTAGGAAAACCTATTGTACTCTGTCATGGCTGGCCAGAGCATGCCTTTTCTTGGCGCCATCAGGTGCCCGCCCTTGTCGCAGCGGGCTACCATGTCATCGTCCCAAACCAGCGGGGTTATGGCAACTCATCCCGTCCGAGCGTAGTAACAGACTATGACATTGAACACTTGTCGGGTGATCTCATCGCACTTCTCGATCACTACGAATACGAAGAAGCCACCTTTGTCGGTCATGATTGGGGTGCAATGATCGTTTGGTGGCTGACCTTATTGCATCCAAACCGTGTAAATAAAGTGATAAATCTGAGCATGCCTTACCAAGAGCGCGGAGAAAGACCCTGGATCGAGTTCATGGAAGAAATACTTGGCGGCGACTACTATTTTGTCCACTTCAATCGACAGCCGGGTATCGCAGACGCCGTATTAGAAGAAAATACATTCCAGTTCCTTCGCAACATTTACCGGAAGAACAAGCCACCCAGAGCGCCTCAGCCAGGTATGGCGATGATTAATCTTGCCAGAGCAGAAACACCACTCGGCGAACCCATAATGAGCGACAGCGAACTGGCCGTTTTCGTCTCCGCCTTCAAATCATCAGGCTTCACGGCAAGTATAAATTGGTACAGGAACCTTGACCGCAACTGGCGCTTATTGGCGGACGTGAACCCAATCATCCAACAGCCTGCACTTATGATCTATGGCGACCGGGATGTGATCCCGAAGTTTGAAAAACTAACGAAGTTCGTGCCCAATGTGGAAGTGGTCAATCTGAATTGCGGTCATTGGATCCAGGAAGAAAAGCCGGAAGAAACAAACCAAGCGATTTTAAAATGGCTGGAACAATGGGAGATGTAGTTTTTTTCAACAACCAAGAAGAGTTTAACGATTGGTTAGAAGAACATCATGCTGAAGCTAGTGAAATTTGGGTGGGCTATTTTGGGATAAGTACAGGGCGTGCAAGCCTTACTTGGTCTGCATCAGTAGATGCCGCTCTTTGTTTTGGGTGGATTGACGGTATACGAAAAACCATTGATAAACAAAGCTATAAGATTCGCTTTACTCCGCGCAAAGTAAATAGTGTATGGAGTGCTGTGAACGTAAAGAAGGTAAAAGCACTAATACAGCTTGGAAAGATGAGACCAGAAGGAATGCACGTCTTTAACAACAGAACCGATGCACAAGGCTATTCCTCTGAACAAAGAAACGTGGAACTTGCCAAAGAATATGAAGAACAAATCAAGGCAAATCAAACCGCCTGGCTATTCTTCACTAATTTATCACCATCCTATAAAAGAGATTCTATCTGGTGGGTAATGAGCGCCAAGAAAGAAGAAACACGATTAAGAAGGCTTGGAATATTGATCGCTTCATCTGAAGAAGGGCTAAAATTTCAACATTGCAAAAAAATATTACAGAATAAGGAAATATAAATAACAAAAGAATCGTTAAAAGGATTTTTGGTACTGCATAAATCTGGGTCTATTGTTTCCCTGATCTTTAGGAGAGAGGAGCTCCTGTATTTCTCAATCATTTAGGGTTTAATTCTCATCAAAAGTCAGAACGTTTTAAATGCGAGGCATAAATCAAATCGCTAAATGAAGAAGGGATGAAACAGCTCATCCAAAATCGCAACCCCCTTCATTTTTATGGTACAGCCGACCCTCATGATCTATGGTGACCGGGATACGGTCCAGAGGTCTGAAAACCTGACAAAGTTCGTGCCTAATGCGGAAGTGGTCAATCTGGATTGCGGTCATTGGATCCAGCAAGAAAAGCCGGAAGAAACAAACCAAGCGATTTTGAGATGGCTGGAAGAGCAGAATGATGCTGAATAGAGTCGCTTAGCAAGCAAAACTTAGAAAAACAATAAGGACACCCAAACAGGCAATGTCATTAAGTTAAGCTCAAAGGTAAGAACGGGAATAAAAATGGAATTCAAAACGGCATGGGAAAGCCCCGTGCCGTTTGTTTTTTACTTCACGCAAGGAAAAGGCGTGTAACTAACAAAGCAGAAATACTGCAATAATTGAACAGGCGGAGAGAAAAGCATCGCTCTATGTTTCTGTTCCAATCCAGTAAGATGCTCTTGGTACTGAAGAATGAGGGTAATAAGGACTTTCAAATTGATTAAGTGGCTTGCATACATGGTTTGCTGAAATAGGTTTTGTTTTGCCGCATCTAGCAGCCGTTGCACCCGTTGGTTAATCCAGTCCTCTGAACGCCCCGTTTTGAAGAAAGCAGTTCTTTCATCTTAGATTTGAGTGTGTTTTTATCCGTCTGCAATACTGAATAGGAGGTTGGAAATTCACTTAAAAACCGTAATGAAATACCGGAATACATAGCTCCAAAGACACCTTTGTATGCAGGGAAAACCTGATCTAAAACAGCTTGGAATTGTAGTTTAGTCTGTACACACATCTTTGAAAGAGATTCATATTGTCTTTTAAGATAGCGCAGATTGAGAAGTTGCACACCTCATTTTTATAAGGTTCAAACTCTTCTTTGTAGTACAGCTCTCCCAATAGGTAAGCGTCAGCAGCATCCGTCTTTACTTTACGAAGTTGTGACTTCCTAAGCCGATTTGAGATGAGCGGATTAATAACAATATAAATATATTGATGTTCCTCTAGGAACTGAACAATGGGACTTTGATAATGACCGGTTGCTTCTAGAATAAGCAAAGGGCGTTGTTTAGATGCAAATTCAACTTCTGATAAAACTTGAAGTAGATTTGCTAAACCATCTCGAGTGTGCTCGAAGTGGAATGTCCCTTGGAATGGCTTTCCGCGCTCTTATGGCTTTCTTCTTTAGAAATATCTAGACCGATAACTGGATTCATTTTATCTCTCCCTATAAGTTTAGATTCACCGGCATCCCCTAAGGTTCTTCTTGTCGCTCCATAGCATCGCTTGTTATACGGGATCTTACGTCCCAACCAGCCTCAATCATGGTCATGACAAGTAGGGGTGAACATTATAGCTCTCGGGATCAAGTCCCACGGGCAGGTACGTTCGACCAGGCTACCTTAATCCTCTATGCAAATTAAAAAAGGATCAACCAGAAAGGACTGGTTGATCTCATAATACGAACGGGCAGGATAGTTAAACAAAAGGAAGAATTTATAATAACGACTCATTTGGATTTTTCTCAGAAACAAGCTAAAGGGTGGGCTATTTTGTGGAGCATTTGTCGCATTATCTTTACGTTCAATCTATCGCCAAATCAACAATAAGCGAGTTAAAGGATGTAATTAAAGAAGGCATCTCTGAACGTGAAATCGTTTATAAAGCCGAAGACATCATGAGAGATAGAGGTGTA
The DNA here is from genome assembly GCF_001012825.1 of Paenibacillus etheri. Lineage (GTDB taxonomy): Bacteria > Bacillota > Bacilli > Paenibacillales > Paenibacillaceae > Paenibacillus_AQ > Paenibacillus_AQ etheri. The sequence goes on along the minus strand of NZ_LCZJ02000025.1, from coordinate 137,246 downwards.
AATAATTTTTGGTATCATGGTATAGGGGCTTTTGTTCATGTTGGGAAGAGAACAAAAATTTCCGAATCAGGTAAGGACTATAATCCATCGGAAACATTAGTAGGCAAGAATGATATTGTGACCGTAGACCTTAGCCCAGAATTTAACACCTATTGGGGAGACTATGCCCGAACGTTTTTAGTTATTGATGGAAATGTGATTGACGAAGAAACACTTCAAAACACCAACACTCAGTCTGCTTTAGAATTTTCGCATGGAATTAAATCAGAAAAGCAACTTCATAGCGTGTTTATAGATTATGTAAAACCAGACATGACTTTTGAAGAAGTTTACTTATACATGAATGGGGTTATAAAACAACTCGATTACATTAATCTTGATTTTTCTGGTAATTTGGGACACACAATAGAATTTAATAAAGATAACCGGAAATATTTTGAGTTGGGAAATAAGATGCAGCTGAGTGAAGCATCTTTCTTTACTTTTGAGCCACATATTAAGCACACGAATGGAGAGTATGGCTTTAAAAGGGAGGATATTTATTATTTCCGTAACGGAGAATTATTTGTTTTATAAAGTTTAGATTGAACTACCGGGTAACGTTAATGGAGGAGTTGCTTGCTTATAGGCAGCTCTTCCTTTGTATATTGAGATAAAAGGACTGCAAAAGTCCTACAAACAGCTTCAAGTGCTAAACGACGTAAATTTCGAGGTGGAACGAGATACTGACCGGACGGGAAAATCTGATCATGATCGCCAAGCTGCGATACCTCAAAAATCCGCATCTGGATGCGGACGACTTGCTTAAACGCTTCGGCTTGACAGATGCCGGTGACCTCGATCGTGAACGCCATTCGTGCGCTTCTGTCAGATCAGCCGGTGGGCAATGATATATGGGTCGCTCTTGCGTGGTGCGTCGGGATTTTGATCGTAGCCTATTTCTTTGCAATGAAGGTATATAAAAAGAAAGCTTGAAAAAGGACATCATTGTCTGAATGAAGTCCGCGGAAACCGCGGGCTTCGGCGGTCTCGTTGAGCTGACAAGCAGATTAGTTAATTACGCACCTTCTTGATCTGACTCATCCAAGATACCAAGTTTGCGCGCTACGAAAGCAGTCGTATTGGCCTGGGAAACAATCGGAAGCAAGACAGCCATAAATGTCACTACTGCTATGATTTCTACATTTTTGATACCTGCAGCAGTCATCATACCTGAAAGAGCAGCTGGAATAACTCCAGTTTCTCGAACCCAAAACATGAAAAACAACTCATTCCGTTCCCATTTTGCCCGTCGATCGAGAAGTGCGCATGCGAGTACGGTCAAAGGGCGTGCGATAAACATGAATATTGTAATAACTATAACACTTGGCCAGAAAAACGCCCGAGACCTATCACTGCATATTGATTTTTTTATTCATCGAGTTGTCTCCTTACCCTATTGTGATTTTCCCTTCCGGATATTTGAACAATTCCTTCTCTTTCTTAGGGGTAAGCGCATAAGCCAAGGTAAGAGGTCCTAACCTGCCAATGAACATCATACAAGCAATGATAATTTTTCCTAATACCGATAGTTCCGGCGTAAGGCCCAAACTGAGTCCTACAGTACCAAAAGCTGAGGTCACCTCAAACAGTATTTTTAGAAATTGAGCATCTTCAATCGTGGAAAGAATCATAGTAACAAATACGACAAGGAACATAGCTAAAACAGTGAGTGTTATTGCTTTGAATATCCTGTCCTGCGCTAGCCGGTACCGAAATATAGTAATATTGTCCTTGCCTCGGATTATCGTGACAATCGCGCCAATCAAGATCGCAAAAGTCGTTGTTTTTATCCCGCCCCCAGTTGAACCAGGAGACGCTCCGATAAACATGAGTACGATGATAAAAAACTGTGTCGCTTGTCGAAGTGCAGTTAGATCCAATGAATTCGGACCAGCGGTACGCGGTACAACCGACTGAAAATATGACGCCAAAAATTTAGATCCCCAGTCAAGCGGTTGTAACGTATTGGGATTGCTAAATTCAAATATAAAAATAACGATCGTGCCAATAAGAAGGAGGGCCGCGGACGTGCTGAGAGCAACTTTGGAATGTAGAGAGAGCTTAATACTTTTACGTTTTCTGTACTCTAGAACATCTGCGATAACAATAAAGCCGATACCACCTAGTATAATTAAACTTGTAACGACGAAATTTACCAAAGGGTCGGATACGTAGCTTGTAAAACTGCTAAAGGGTCCGGTGATGGGTCCGAAAAGGTCAAATCCAGCATTATTAAACATCGATATTGCATGCCAGATACCATAATACAAAGCTTGACCAAAGGGCATATCATAGGCAAACCGGATCGTAAGCAGCAAGCCGCCGATACTTTCGATGACTAAAGCATAGAGCAATACCTTACGTATTAGCCGAACAATGCCTTCCATGCTTGTCTGATTCAATGATTCTTGCAGTATCAAACGTTCCTTGAGGGAGATTTTTCTTCTGGAAAGCAGTGCGATAAGAGTTCCCATTGTCATAAACCCAAGACCGCCTATCTGGATCAAGAAAATGATGACGATTTCCCCGAATTTAGACCAGTGGGTACCCGAATCGACTGTTACGAGCCCAGTCACGCAGGTTGCCGAGGTCGCGGTAAACAATGCATTAATAAATGAAGTAGGTGAACTGTCTTCTGATGAAATCGGTAATGTTAACAAAAAGGTACCAAAAAAGATAATACAAGCAAACCCAAGTGCCAAAACCTGTGGTGGGGTTATGTGGCGCAGTGGAAGAATGTTGATCTTTACCATACCGACAACTCCTTATACGTGAAGAACTCATACGTGTATGTAAGACAGTGGAATGAGTTAAGCTATTTTTATTATGCAATTTCATTATACTTTTATACTCATTCGATTAAGTTAACGAGGAACAATAGTTGAGTGGGCCACGAGGCCCTGTAAATAGATGCTTCTATTTTGAAGCGAAGGGCTACCTCAAACCCTGTCAGGCTAGGATGGCATGCGTAGGATTCGAGCAAATCCAGAGTGTTAAACCCATCTAACAATTACCTGTGAGGAAAATCCATCTTTCCAAGAAGCAGGGCTAGCCTCTATGACCTGCCATGTTCAGCGAAAGCAAAGTCATGTACGAAGCAAATTTTTATTAAATCTTGGCATTAACCCTGATGTAAACAATACGATAGGATCCACCCCTCTACTTCGTGCCAGTCAAAAACGATTATTTTGAAACAGCTAGATTACTAATAGTTTCAAATGTGACGTCAATCATAAGACAAATGAAGAAGAGACTGCTTTAATGTTGCGGTAGAAAATTCCAACCTTGAAATGATGACTATGTTGATTGAAAATGGTGCTGACCTATTAGCAGTCAAGGAAATATTCGTTCATGTGGTGTTGAGGGATTTTAATTTGCATTTCATCCAAAAGATATCTATACAAAGTCAAAAGGTTGTATCATGTTTATATGGATTTTTAGAATAAAGGTATAGAAAATGGGAGGTGTATCATTTTTGTATAGAGTGGCTATTTGCGATGATGAGGAAAAACAAAGAGAACTTGTTAAAAGCATCCTGATTACTTTGTCGATAAAGACTAATTTAGATTTTGAAATTGAATTATTCGGCTCGGGAGAGCAATTGTTATCCCATTATGAGCGCTATGAAACTCCATTCCATATTTTAATTTTGGATATTGAAATGGGGGGGGGAAATGGGATTCAAACAGCCCGAAAAATAAGAGAGTTAAATAACCTAGATGAACAAATTATTTTTCTGACAAGCTATCCTGAATATATGGTAGAAAGTTTTGATGTCATGACATTTCAGTATTTGATAAAACCTATTGCTCCTTCGATCTTGGAGGAGAAAGTGATCAAGATATGCCAATACTTTCAAGCACTTGATAAAAAGTTTATGGTTATCAAGTCAACCTATGAAGAAATCGTTTTAAAATATGATGACCTCATTAGTATTCAAGCTGCCAAAAGCTTAACTATAAAAAGCAAACTACATTTTACGACCACTAATCAAACCTATGAAAGCAAAGGTATCATTTCAGATTATGCTTTGGCCTTAAAAGACTGTAACTTTTTGCAAATCCATCGTTCTATTATTATTAATCTGCTTCATGTGAAGAAATTTTCTAGCGGAGTTGTTCTAATGTCCAATGGGTTGGAATTACCCATAGGTCGTTCTAAAATTAATGAGGTTAAAGATACTTACACCAAATTTATGATTATGAAGGTCGATTGATATGATTCAAAATAATTTTCCTATTGTCTTTAGCATTGTACTTGTGATGGGTGTTCAAATTAATTTTTTCTTCAACTCGGTGTTTGATAAATCAGCTAAAAAAAATAACCGATTCATTTATTTCATTTTGTTTGGGTTGCTTGATTACCTGTATCTGGTTATTCCCATCTCTCCTATTTTATCTTTGATTCTACCTTTACTCATGATATTTAGTTTTGCACAATCTTATCAAGTAGAAATTAAAGACAAGATCATTTTTTCTATGTTTTACGGTGTTTTAATATCTCTCGTTAATTTTATATCCCTTTATATTTTTTATACCCTATATTCAGTTGAGTTTAGCTTTGAGCCTGTAAATGAACATGATCAAATAGCCTACACAAAAGCTATTTTACTCAGTTGCATGATCATGTTTGCTATCATTCAGATCATACGACTACTTTCAAAACGTAGAAGTTACTCTTTGCATTATCGTTACTACATATTTTTTTCGGTTATTCCTATCGTAAGTATAAACCAACTGAATATTCTAACTTATAAGGACGCTTATTCTTTCATATCCGTCATTGTATTACTATTCTTAAACGTTATGATTTTCTATGTTTTTGATAATATCATTGATAAATTTCAATTCATGCATGAGAATGCTCAGCTGCAACAGCAGATGGACCATCAGGATGCGAATTACGAAAAAGTCGTTCACAGCTTTAAATCCATTAAAAGAATCATTCATGATACGAATCAACAGTTTTTGTATATTGAAGAGTGTATTGAGCGAAATGAGTTAGCAGCAGCAAGGGAACATATTAAGACTACATTAAATAAAGTTGAAGGGGCTTATCAACGGGTAAACACAGGCAATCTAGTTATAGATGCCCTTGTCACAAATACACTTAATATTGGACAAGCCAATGGCATAAGAATAGATACAAAGCTTAGCTTATGTTCACAAAAAGTCCATATTGACCGTTATGACTTATGTGTTGTCATTGGAAATATGCTAGATAACGCAATAGAGGCTTCTAAAAAGTTGAAGATCGCAGAAGATAGGTACATTCTTATAAAAATACATTCTACCGAGTCTACCCTTCTCATTCACATCATGAATCATATGGAGAATGAAGTTGCCCACTTAAACAGCCAAAAATCAAACCCGGAATTTCATGGTATTGGATTAACGAACATAGCTAGAATCTGCGACAAGTACGGTGGTCATATGACCATTGAAACGAAACATAAAGTATTTAATAATATGGCACTAATACCATTATATACCAACAATCCTTAGACAACATGTTGTTTAGGGATTGTTTTTTGCGTTTCAGGGCGCTTTTCATTCTAACAGCGTTCTTCCTTGTATGATGATTTCAGTAAGTCACATCTAGAAAGAATATGAGGAGGGATTAATAATGAAGAAGATGGTTTCCGTAGTAATGACTGCTATACTTTTTGCAATACCAGTCACCCCTGCTTTTGCTCTAACGAATAATGATACTGTAAAAGAAAAGGCACAGGAGCTTGCTTCGAAGATCGTGTCCGATTATGGTGCAAGTGGATTGCAGTATGCAATTATGGATCATGGATCCATTGTTTTATCGGATAGCGCTGGTGTCTACGATAAAGCAACCAAGAGTCCGATAACCAAAGAGACGATGTTTGGAATAGGCTCAGTAAGTAAAACGTATGTGTCTGCTGCAACGATGATGCTAGCTGATTCTAATCAAGTTGATATTGATCAACCACTAACCACGTACATTAAGGACTTTAAAATGGCAGATGAACGATATAAAGAAATTACGCCACGCATGTTGATGAATCATTCTTCAGGAATTTACGGTAGTCACTATGGGAATAGTTTTTTGTTTGATGATAATGATACGAAAAATCATGATGAATTATTGGTCAAATTACAATCAGAACGCTTAAAGTCAAACCCCGGCGAATTTTCGGTATATTGTAATGATGGTTTTCAACTGCTTGAAATCTTGGTTGAAAGAGTGAGCGGTTTAAGTTACAGCGAATTTCTTGAAACCCATATTAGCAAGCCTCTTCAATTAACCTCTACCCAAACACCACGTGATTCGTTTGATAGAGACAGACTCACAAAAACTTATTTTCCCGGGATCGATCAAGCTTTACCCACCGAGAATGCCAATCTCATTGGGACAGGAGGCATCTACTCCACGGCCGAAGAAGTAAGTAAGTTTGCTGAAGTATTAATCGGGAATCGAACGGATATTTTATCTGAGAAGTCAGCAATGGCTATGCAAAGTCATGAGTATAGAAAGGGTGTGTGGGTTTCTGAAGAGACAAACACCATTAATTTTGGCCTGGGTTGGGATGCCGTCCGTTTAGCACCATTTAGTGATTACGGAATAACCGCATTATTCAAAGGTGGAGATACGTATATGTATCACGCTGCTTTGACTACCCTACCCGAACATGACATTTCTATAGCTGTACTTTCATCGGGAGGTAGTGGTATTTACAATAGTATATTTGCATCTAATATTTTATTAGAATATATAAGAGCCAAAGGCATCATTAAAGAAATCCTACCTAAAAAAACATTTGAACCTCCATTGAAAGTGGACATGCCATCCGATTTGCTTGCTTACTCTGGATTATACGGTACCGTAGGTAAGACGGTAAATCTGGAGATAAAGAATGGAGAGATTGATTTACCCGATCTAGGATTTGGATCGATACCGCCTCAAAAATATATATATACGGGCAATGGACAATTTAAAAACAACGATGGGAATGCAACCATAAGCTTTGACCACCCGAAGAATGGAGCAACCTATTTAAAACTTAACGCTTATACGGATACTCCAGGATTAGGTCAAACAGTTGCAGTAACCTACGAATATCAAAAATTAGATTCCAATCCTCTAAATCAGTCAACTAAAACGATATGGGAACATAGAAATGAAAAAAACTACTACTCTTTGGATGAAAAGATAACTTCAATGTTGTATTTGAGCAAATCGCTTTTGGCCAAAAATATATCCGTTGATATCAACCATGGATACGCATCCGGAACTAAAATTGTTGACGAGAATAAAGCAGTAAATGTAATTGAGATTCCTACTTTGAACGGAAGAGATGCTTTCGATTTGAATTTCTATAATAAGAACCATAAAGAGTATTTAAAGATCGACGGACAATCCTATATAAGTGAAGATGCTATTCAACCCATTTATGAAGGGAACGACTCGTTTTGCATCATACCATCGGGTGGTCAGGCTATATGGTATAAAATTGATGATCAATCAGCCAATCGAGTCATGAACGTTGAAACTCCAGTAAGTGGAGGATTTGCCGTTTATGACGCAGATGGAATCGTTGTGAACTTTTCAAAGGCAACGAGCAATCATTCGGTAGTTCTACCTGAAGGTGGGATGATCGTTTTTGGTGGAAATGAGGGCGATATATTTAAAATTAATTTGATGAATAAATAGACGCGTCAACTTTGTAAAACAATAATTAGGAAGATAATCACAAACTTACAATATTAATTGAGAAGAGGAATGCCTTATGGAAATACGTAGTCAAATTACATTTGTAAGTCTGGCCCTTTTATTAACTGGAAGTTCCCTGCTATACACATCGCCAAGCTCAATTGTAAAAGCAGAACTGACTCAAAATGTATCTAGTTCGTTACAAACAACCACTCAACGAGATCATAATTCCGTCAAGCAAGCAATGCGGGATACATTGCAACTTGGATTCCCAGGGATACTTGCTAAAACTTCTGAGGGTGGAAAAACGTGGGGTTATGCCGCTGGGGTAGCGAATCTGAGCACCAAGAAACCAATGGAAACAGATTTTCGATTTCGCATTGGCAGCGTGACGAAGACGTTCACCGCAACGGTTGTACTTCAATTAGCTGGAGAGAACCGCTTAAATCTAGACGACTCCATCGAAAAATGGCTGCCTGGTGTCATTCAAGGAAACGGATATAATGGTAAACAGATTACCATCCGGCAGATATTGAACCATACAAGTGGTATCGCTGAATACTCAAGGTCAAAAGACGCTGATTTTATGGATACAAAAAAATCGTATACGGCTGATGAAATAGTGAAGATGGGGATTTCTCTGCCCCCAGACTTTGTCCCAGGAAAGGGCTGGTCTTATTCAAACACGGGATACGTATTACTGGGGATTCTTATTGAAAAAGTAACCGGAAACAGCTACGCGGAAGAGATTGAAAATCGGATTATTGAACCGCTTGAATTGTCAGATACCTTCCTACCTGGCAATTCAAGCGTTATTCCAGGTACCAAGCATGCTCGGGGATATTCCCAACCAGACGAAGCAAGTGAGATAAAAGACGTTACTTATTATAATCCAAGTGCAGGTAGCTCGGCTGGAGATATGATTTCTACTGCTGATAACTTAAATAAATTCTTCTCTTCCTTGCTCGGTGGCAAATTACTCAAGAAACAGCAACTAGAACAAATGCTTACTACAGTTCCTACAGGAAGAGCAGGAATCGATGGATATGGTCTTGGAATCTTTGAAACTAAGCTTCCAAACGGTGTCTCGATATGGGGACACACAGGTGGCATTCTAGGGTTTTCTACGATTGCTGGAGGTACACTTGGAGGCAATCATACGTTGGTCGTCAGTTTGAACAGTTTGGGTAGAGATAACAGTCCTAATCCGTTTAAAAGTATTTTACTTGCTGAATTTAGCAAGTAGGAAAAAATAGAGAATGGAAAATACGGATAAATTTTGTGATTATTTTTTCAGTTAAATATATACTTTTCTGGTCCCAAATTCCCAACTTACTTTTAAAAATAATCTTTGGGCTTTTGGATTAGCAGTAATCAAAGGAGAGTTGAATTATGGATAAAATTATGAATGATTATCTAATGAAAATTGAAAATCATTTGAAATCGATGTCCGATTCCGAGCGTATTGACATTTTAAAAGAAATCAAAAGTGTAATACTTGAATTGCAAAATAATGGTGTATCTACTGAGCAAATCATCGAACGGTTAGGAAACCCAAAAGAATTAGCGAAAGTATACTTAGGAAAAGCCATTTCAATGAACAGTAAATTTAGTTGGCGTAAATTTGGTGCAATATTTGCTCTTTGTAACAGTTTTGTAGGTGTCAGTGGTATGTTACTCTTGCCGTTCATCAGTACTCTTTCCATTGCTTTAATGATTGGTGGAGTTATTACGCCGATAGGCGGAATTGTTAAATTTGTCGGACAACATATGGGATTTGATATTGGGGGAATAACAATCGAAATGGGAGCATTTACACCAAGCCCAATGCATTTCTTGCCAATTTCTATTGTGATTGGAGTGTTAATGTTTTGGTTTGGAAAAGTCTTATGGAAGCTTACTATTAAATATATTCAGGTAATTAGTCAGAAAAAGAAATTAATATAATGAACGGGGCGCGACTCTCGTTATAGACCAGCCGTATCCCGAGGCTGGCCTATTTTTTTGTAGGCATATATCGTCAATCGCAATCGAAACAATCGAAAGGCACACCGTGGGAAATAATTCATCATATTACACTGAGAGGGTACTTCCAGCCTATACTAATTTCATTGACGGAGGATTTTCTAATGCGTAAAAAAAGAGTTTCAAAAGTACTCGCTGTAACGCTAAGCACGTCTCTAGCTATGACTTACTTAATTGCTTTGGTCGGAGGGTATAGTGTCAGTGCTGAACAGCTCCCTCTTCAGGGGCAAACAATCACAGCGATTCAGACTGCAGCTGTTCCTACTGCTCCAAGCGGTCCGGTTGACCCCAAAGAAGTGGAGGCCTTCGCGGATAATTACTTTGGGAAAAGCCTAAAGAAGTTCAATGTTCCGGGTGCCATGTTCGTCGTCGTTCAGGACGGAAAAGTGGTTTTATCCAAAGGATACGGGTATGCAAACAAAGAAAGTAGAACTCCAGTTGATTCCAATACCGTTTTTCGCATCGGTTCCATTTCTAAGACGCTTACAGCTGCGGCTGTGCTGCAGCTTGCAGACCAAGGGAAGATCAAGCTGGATCAGGACATCCAATCATATCTCGGAGGTATCACAATACCAAATTTGACAGGTAAACTGCTAACTTTGGAAAATATGCTGACCCATATGACTGGGTTCGATTTCCCATATGAAAAAGACGATGACGCCTCGCCCGATCTTCTCAATCAAGAGAATTCTCTTCGAGATTTCTTAATGGATCGAATGCCAACCATCGTCCGGACGCCGGGGGAAGCCTACCAGTATGACGATTATGCTTTTGCTTTGGCTGGATATGCTGTGGAACAAGTTACCGGGCTCCCTTTTCATGAATACATGGATAAAAACATCTTTCAACCACTCGGCATGAATTCTTCCCATGATCTTGTAACCCCAGAGCTTAAAGCCCGAATGGCTGCAGCTTACGATCCGGAAGGCACACCATATCCGGAGTATGGCCTTTATCCTACGGACATGCCTCAGGGCGGAATGTTGTCCACCGGAAGCGATATGGCTAAATTCATGATTATGCTTCTACAAAAAGGAAAGGCCGGAGATCGGCAAATGTTAAGTGAACAAAGTGTTCAACGAATGAGCAAATTTTCCGTTTTTGCTCATCCGGCCATACCTATTACAAGCTATGGATTTGAAAGCATTTTCAATGAACTGTCGAATGGTCAGTATGTCGTCAGCAAAGGTGGGAACATCCCCGGACATGCCTCTTTTACATGGCTACTGCCTGAGCGCAAAACGGGAATGTTCGTCATTTATAATAATGATTCCGAATTGCGCTCGGATTTGTATGCTGCTTTTATGGACCATTATTATCCGAAGAGCACTGAGATGCCTGAATCGGTATCACCTCTGACAGAACAGCAAGCCGCGCGTTACGTCGGATTATACAAAGACCTGCATACCCCGTCATTTGTGACTAGAATTACGTTCAATAACGGACAACTTGTAGCGGAAGACAGATACAAATTGGGGAATGGCAAGACTACTTTGAAAAAGATAGATCCCTTGTTGTTTATGGATGACCACGGGCAGAAAATAGCATTTCTTGAACAAAAGGATGGCGGTATTGCTTATATGTATAGACCCTCCAAGTCACCGATAGCCTATTCGACCAAAATACAGGAAAAAGCGTTGTTTTCCGATGTCTCGAAAGAAAGCCCCTACCAACCGTCTATAGAAAAGCTCCATTCGCTTGATATCATTAATGGAAGAGATGGGCGAAGCTTTGACCCCAAGGCGTCCATGACCCGTGCGGAATTCATCACAATGCTGCTGCATGCTGTCGGCTATCCGCCGTCCAAATCGAAATCCGGTTATAAGGATATCGAATACCATTTTGCCTTCAAAGAGATACAGGCAGCGGTCGAGCAGCATTGGTTGGGGGAGGAGACCGGAGGCCGATTTGAACCGGATCGCACGATAACTCGGGAAGAAATGGCCGTCATCTTAACGCGCATTCCTCTTCCATGGCCGCTTGGCGACGAGGTCCGATTGGCAGGGAAAATCGATGAATCGGCTATCAAGGCCGTAAGCAAGCTTGTTGCTGCCGGAGTTACGGATCCAGTCACAATAACCAATTCTGACGGTTCAGTCGATTTCCGCTCCAAAGAACCTTTGCTTCGCCAAGAAGCCTCCTATTTCATTGACAAGATTCTATTTGTTCCTTAATCTCTTATCGGCCGTTACAGCCGCATTCGCACCGTGACGGAATCTCTAACCATGACTAACTTATTGTTTCCTTCCAGTTTTATTTTTCACTACCTTTGCGCTTGGCACATTCTATTCGTGAGGGATGGGACACTAACAATGCTTATTTCAAAACTCACGGATGTGGCAAGTGAGGAAGCATTTAAGGCGTTTAAAAAAGTGAAGTGGGATACTCCAGGATCATATTACCTACCAAGTAATTACCCAACGTATTTGTCCAAGAAAATGCTATATATAAGTAACATTAATTTCGAAGGTTCTTCAATAGCACCATTCAACGAAAATGGAGTCGGTTATACTAGGCCCTTACTTAGAGGGGGGTGGGGGGGCTTCTTCAAACTTTTCTAGTAACGGTAACGTTCCTACTGTTCCAGACCCAAGCGAAGAAGTGGAAAGAGAAGAGGTGCACATCCCACCAAATCTCGGATCACTAACTGCCCCCTTTTTCATCCAGTACGCTGTAATGGCTCAGTATGAGGAGTGTAGGAGCGGGGTGCCCGCAAGTATCACGCTTGCTATAGCTGCACTTGAATCTGGAAGAGGAAAGAACGCGGTATGCAATTATAATATGTTTGGTATTAAAGCAGATAAAGCTTACAAAGGTGATTATTGCTTGGCAAAAACGCATGAGGAAGTGGATGGCGTACGTGTATCCACGACTTCAAAATTCCGGAGTTACTCTAGCGTATCAGGATCTTTTGCTGATCATTCTAACTTCCTACTTAAAGACAGCCGTTACAGATACGCTTTATCCAAAGAGAATCCTTATGAGTTTGCTAACGAGCTTCAAAGAGCTGGTTATGCTACGGATAGTCAGTATGCCAACAAACTGAAATCGATTATCCGAAAACAAAACTTAGCTTCGCTAGATATGAATCAAGGGATTGACCCCGCAACGGGCCTACCCTTTTCTGATATCGGGTTTGTTGGAGGAGGCAGTGGGGACGGTGGGGCTGGTAGTTTAATTACTGTGACCTTTGGAATTAGTCAATATTATGGTGGACCGGCAGTCAAAACCCATCAAGAACGTCGTATGGACGGTAAGTATTATACCGTTTATGAAACCATAAACGATCCCACAACCGGAAACCCAATAATTAATTTGAAAATTACGATCGTGTGGTACACTCATCTGAAGCGCAAGCTCCAATCATTGAGATAAAAGACATTCCAGAAGCCATTAGAGTAACCATTTATGCACCCAATGAACGAGAATTTTATGTGATGAACGTAGACTATATAAAGGGGGCCTATTAATGAATACACAATTGAGTGCATCAGTTATTGCTTCGCATGATGAACAGCCGCACACTTAATGGTGAAGATAATACGAAGCTAGACCTTTACATACTCCTGCAGCAAGATCGTCAAGCTGATACACCGTTATATCCTACGCTATATCATCTGTTTGATGTGAAGTGGGGTAACTCCGCTTCCGCATAGTGTAGCAATTTTAAATAGTGTTTAACCCTAATAGCAGAAAGATTTTTATTACACCGCCTTCGGAAGAAGGCGTTTTTTTGTTAGTCGATACTTTTCATTTTAATAATGGAATATTAAAATACGCTCTTTTAGTCGGTATGGTATCAGCGGAACTAAACGATATATCAAGCGTAATTGTAAATAAAAGGAGTGATGTAATGAGTTATTTTATCGAGTTTTTAAGAACCTTATTTCCTGATTCAACATCCGCTGCAATATCAATTATAATTACAGTATGTTTTCTGGATGTATAAGGAGCTAAGAAGCAACTTTCTTGAAAACGGTAAATCTAATCAACAACGGGTAGATAAGGCTCTGGATATTTACTCTGACATTGAATTTGAAATATATAAATATCTCAATGATAAAAGTGACCTTTTTATAGTTGCTGAAAAGATATCCAAAGCCTCGTCTCTCTTACCCTATGATTTACTTAAATTATTTATTAAGTTTAAAGAGACAACTGAAGAGTCTTTGAAAAGGGAATTGTTGCTTAAATTTCATAATGATATAGAGAAGGAAATCTATAGTTTAAAATTAAAACAATTCGATACAGTAACATTCAAGAGTGATAAAAATATAGCCGCAAGTATTGAATACTACATAAAAACGAAGATTGAACCTTTTGGAATTCCTCTAATCTATACCTACTTTAATTTGGTATTTTTGTTGTTACTTATACTGTTCACCGCTTTAATAGTTAGCGCCTCGACAGTAAGGGAACAAATCTTCTTATTTTCTTTGATTTTTGCTGCACTGTCCTATCTTATGTTTCTATATTATATTATTTCTGAAGGCTTTCTTAAAAGACGATTCAAACATTCCTATATAAACTGGATTTTACTGTTAATGTTTGCACTTGGGGCACCTTCCTTAGTTATTTTTACTGGAGCATGGTTCAGAGGTATCCTAGTCTTTGTAATGATATTTATTTATGGTTATTATGCGGGACGAAAGTGTATGAGAGAACGTGCTGTATAAATAGTCCCCGCAATCTGCTTAATAACAACCATAGAACTGATGAGAATTATATTATGTTTCATTCAGAAGTTGGGTTGGTCAAACATCTTAAATAATATTTAAAGCCGCAGGTACTTAGCCTGCGGCGCTTTCTTTAATCATTCGGAGCAATAAATACATGACTAATTTGAGACAACCAGTTTATAAAACTCTACTTGAAATAAAGGAGTATTATAGAGAGTATCAGAGGGCTGCGCAACAAGCACATTGCCTAGAAGCTGCATCTGTCGGAAAGAACCAAGTAGGTATTTCTATATAATAGACATAAAGATGTCTCTATCGTTATTTACTGTGGTAAATTATGGGGAGTGCTTATTTAAATGTCTTAGAAGAAAATGACTAGGGGAGAAATACTTCTTGGAAACTCAATCATCCAAATATCAAATGAAAAAGAGCTATATAATATTATTGCTAGTGTTCATATTAGTTGTTTTAACCGGTTTGCGCATTTTATGGATGGAAACGTTTCATGATCCCAAACAGGCGTCAATTCATAATGGGCAATTCGATTTGCGCAATTGGAATGCAGAAGATGGCAGCATTCTCTTACTTGATGGGGAATGGGAGTTTTATCCCTCACAATGGTTGATAGATGGTAGTCGGCAACAATTGTTAGGCGGTAATGCGCCAAGGCATATTCAGGTACCGGGAGGATGGAGTGAAGTTTTGCATACTGACAAGTCATCTCCATACGGGTATGGCTCTTATCGTTTGCTTCTTTATGTAGACCCGGCGAAGCATCTTAATTATAGCATTCGTGTACCCAGTGTACGCACTGCATCAGAATTATATGTAAACGGTCGATTACTTACTAAATCCGGACAGGTGGCGACAACAAAGGATGAATATATTTCGAAGGACCTACCTTATTCTACAACCTTTACAGCAGATGACAACGGTGTAATCGAACTCGTCATTCAGGCGGCAAATTATGTGGATAGTCGAAGCGGGGGCATTGTCCGATCCATTAAATTTGGTTCAGAAGAAGCCATTGCCAAAGAGATGAAAGCCTCCATTTTTATGCAATTTTTGGCAGTGATTATATTTATTATGCATGCTGTCTATGCACTTATTTTGTATTTAATAGGAAATAAGGAAAAAAAGCTGCTTTATTTTAGTTTGCTTGCATTATGTGTAACGATCACGAGTGTCTTCAGTACGGATGAGAAGTTGTTCCATCAGTTATTTTACATTGGAATTAATTGGGATTTTAGGCTGACTAATATTGCTTTCGTTATTGCAGCCTATGCTTTGCTCCAGTGTACGAATCATCGCGAGCTTCCATATTGGCGTAGGATGTACCCTGTCTATAAAATAATGAATCTAGGGACTGCCGGCATCACGTTGTTTTTAAATCCAACTCAGGTGATCATGCTCTTCCCTATTTATTATGTATTAGGTGGTACTGCTGCAGTTATAACGCTGATTACGATGTTTAAAAAAGTTATTAAAGATTTAAAGAGCAATCTTTTACTGCTTTTCTCTTTTCTTGCGTTGATGAACTATGCTCTTTGGTCGTTAATCTTGCTGGATAGCGGTTTGAGTCTTGTCTACTATCCGTTCGATATGATCATTGCGATAGCTTGTTTAGCCTCTGTATGGTTTAAAGATTATTTTATCATGCATGCGAACACGAAAGAGCTTGCGACAACATTGCAAAGGATGAATGACCATAAAGATCAATTCCTAGCAAATACTTCTCATGAATTTAAAAATCCGCTTCATAGTATTCTTAATATGTCACAATCCGTTTTAAAACGGGAGCGGCATTTGTTGCAGGAAAGGAGTATCAAAGAGCTTGAAACGGTTTTATCTGTAGGACGTCGAATGACATTGATATTAGACGATTTGATTGATGTGATGAGTTTACGGGAAGGCAATCCGCGTATACACAAAAGAGTCATATTTATTCAGCCAATTGTGACCGGAGTACTTGATATGCTGCAATTAAATGCAGATGTGAAGTCTGTGGAAATTGCAAATCAAATTCCTGAAGATTTTCCTCCAGTAAATGCGGATGAGAACCGGGTTGTTCAAATCGTTTTCAATTTACTTCATAATGCTTTGAAATATACGAATGATGGGGGCGTTTCGATTCAAGCTTTTGTAAAGGATGGACGAGCTTATATCGTTATTGCTGATACCGGGATCGGAATGGATGAGAACATGCTTAAGCGCCTATTTCGTCCGTACGAGCAAGCCAGCACGAGTGAGACTATGATTGATGGCGGCTTTGGGTTGGGTTTAAGTATAAGCAAGCAACTGGTTGAGCTTCATGGAGGTACGTTAGTTGTGTCCTCTGTTTTAGGAGAGGGCTCAAAATTCACATTTTCATTAAGGCTAGCAGGTTTGGAAGCGGAGGAAGAGAATGATGTGACCAACTCATTTGAACCATTACCATTACAATCCATGCCGATTCAAGAAATAGCCTCCTCAGTGTATATGGAAAAAGTGAAAATTCCGCCAGCTACGAATCAAACAACTTTAATAGAAATGAATCGTGAACGTCCGATTCTATTAGTTGTTGATGATGATCCTGTCAACCTTCAAGTACTTGAAGCCATACTACCACCAGACGAATATGATTTAACGATGGTAACGAGCGGTAAAGAGGCATTAGCTGTACTGGACACTAAGGAATGGGATCTGGTTATCTCCGATATCATGATGCCACAGATGTCCGGTTATGAGCTGACACGAATGATTCGTGAGCGGTTTACACTCACAGAGCTCCCTATATTGCTCCTTACCGCAAGAAGCCAACCGAAAGATATTCAGAGCGGTTTTATAGCGGGGGCAAACGATTATGTGACGAAGCCAGTGGAAGCAATAGAAATAAAATCGCGGATCGAGGCGTTAGCTACGATTAAACAATCCGTTCGAGATCAACTGCGATTAGAAGCTGCATGGCTGCAAGCGCAAATCCAGCCTCATTTTATATTTAATGCGTTGAATGCTGTAACAGCCTTAAGTGATATTAATTTGGATAAGATGCGTAATTTGCTCGATGAATTCAGCAATTTTCTGAGGAATAAATTTGAATTTCAAAATATGGATAGGCTTGTTCCGATCGAAGAGGAGTTAAGTCTAGTGCGTTCTTATCTATATATTGAAAAGGTTCGGTTTGAGGAAAGGTTACAGGTTATTTGGGAGACAGATGACTGCGGGGACATAAAAGTCCCATTTCTTACGATCCAGCCTCTCGTTGAAAATGCGATAAGACATGGCATAATGAAACGCAATCGTGGAGGAACGATTCTTATTCGGATTTCTATCTATGAGACGCATGCAGAGATAACTGTTGAAGATGATGGGAACGGAATAGACGGGGTTCAATTGCAACGAATATTAGAAAGGAAAGCAGATAGTCGTTCAGGTGTCGGATTGATTAATACGGATCAGCGATTAAAACGGCACTTCGGAACAGGACTCCATATCACAAGTACGTTAGGTACAGGGACAAAGGTAACTTTTCATGTACATAACAGGTTGAATAGCGGGAATAAAGCTAGGTGATAAATAAGTGATTTAATGAGGAGCAACCTTGGCTGCTCTATGCTACAGGGAATTACGACGCTATGTACTTTGCAGGAGTGATCGCGGATCCTAAAGTAATGTCTGAGGCGGATTTTAAACGGTGGAATGAGGGAGCTTATATGCTATCGGATTTTGTGATAGCAGTAACTTTGGCAGAAACGGATATTGCGCAAGAGGTAGCCGATAAATGGATTGCAAGTGGTGTAGAGCTGAAAATGTCGGAGGGTTGAAATTGTTACTGCTGGCTGCTCGGAAATCGCAAGGATAGTGAATTTTCCGAAGAGAAAATAGCCGATATGTTGGATCTTGTAAAAAATACGATTCACGATGCCCCTGAACGCACGAAATACGCGATGAACAATTTCACGTACACGGTTGGAGTATCCTATCTGCCGCTTCATGATAGGCAGTCGAGATCGTGAAGGGAGTAGGCCCGGTCGAAGTAAATCTTGGTAGCGCAAAAGGGAAGTTCTTGAACGCTTTAGTTAATATCAAGAGGTAGAAGGTAAAGGGCAGCTCGGCTTCAAACGAAAACATGTAAGGTGCTAGTTAATAACTATTTAATGATTAATAAATTTTATAATGGGCAAAGAAGGTTGGCAGTTAAGCACCTTGGCTAAACCGTGTAGAAGGAAATGTGAAAGATATATGATTCGTAGTTGGATAATGAGTATGATCCAAGGAACTGGTGCGATCAGCGAAGAAACATGTGGAAAGGCGGGAGACGATGAACGCACTACAGGAAGAAGCGCTGGAAGAGATGAAAGCGGCAATTTATGAGTGGTTTGAGGAACAAGAGAAACGAAAGGACGTGGAGGGCGCTGTCAAGCGTACCACGCTGCAAGTAGGCATTTTTAACGACATTGTGCTGGATTATCGACCGGGTAGGACTAGCGTTGGCAGTTCGGATTTTGGAAGGAATGCTTCAGGGCGCAAGTCGATGAAGGCGTCTCCTTTTACGCAGGAGGAGGTCTTGCATGAGGTGCAGCCCCGGTTGACGAGCATCGTAAGGGAGAAGCTGGACAAGTTGCATACGTCGGCCCTTATCGACTATCGGTTTACCTTGAAGGGAAGATTCGCAACAGCAGACGGGCTCGTGAGATTAACGGTGTTTGACATCGTATATGAAGAGAAAAAGCAGCACCTTCTAGAGCGGGTTGAGTCCTATATCGAGCAAAAACTGGAGAAGGGAGCTTACCCGACAAAGCCGCTAGAAACTTTCTTTTTGACACGCCATCTGTTGGACCCGTATTTGTTCAACGAACCGGACGTCGGACGGACGATTGCTATATTTGACCGGATTCAGGCGTTGAATAAAGAACGGGCGCAAGCGCTGAGGGAGCATCGAAGTGATATCATTCGAGCTTTAACCCACTGGGCCGAGGAAGTATTCCTGCCACGTCACTATGATGTTACCCTTTCCGAATACAGAACCAATGAAAATGGAATCAAGCCGGATACGGCTCTCAAGCATATGGATGAGCCGAACCAGCCTATCGATCTGCTGTTGTACGTCGCTGTGATGATTCTTCGTTACGAGCCAAGCTACAGTAAAGCCAAGGGCATGACTTTTCTGGAGCTGGCGAGGCAGCTGGGCAGCGGCAAAGCCGGACGCATGTTGAAGGAAGGTAGCGACACCTTCGCGCGAGAAGACATTCATCTGCGTGACGAGTTGACTGAATGCAAGGCTAACGATGTGTTTTCCATCATTACGGTCGTTATTCGTAAAGAAGAGGCTGGGGCGTACGAACGGGCGATTTCGTTCATTCTCTCCCTACTTCGGAAGGGTTTTCCAAAAAGCTATAAAATCAAGTTAAAATCCAGCGTGAGAGAGGCATTACCCATTAAAGGACTTGCCAAATCGGATACGCATCGTTTTTTCGCGAATGCACTGGCCTATTCCGAGCTGTATCCGTTATTGGAGGAGTACGCTCGTGAGGCTATGGAAGAGTTTGTGTGGTACGAGGATACGGAAGGTGAGAAAAGCGTCATGCCGGGCAGTTATGCCGTATTCGGGCTGGGACTCGCGGACGAGCGCTATTTTCCGTTGGTAGAGACCTATATGGCCCTAGTAGACGAGGAGCATCAGCTGGTGCAGGACAAGTTCACGACTGTTTTCGCCGAGACCCATGGCATAACCGAACGCTCGATGCCCGCCTTGGTCGCTTGCCTGCGTTGCTCTCATGATTCGCTGAAACTGAGAATTCAGCCTGAACTGGAAAGTGAAGACAAGCTATCGCTATTGGTTCGGCATGTCGAGGCTTTGCCGGATTACCAGGCTGAACGAGTTCTGTACCCAATTTTGGGCAAGGCGGAGAAGCTAGCTGCATTGGCTCGAAAGGCGCAGGAACCGCGTAAGGAGCTGTTGCTTCGATTGCTAAAGGCAGCGGAACAAGCTTGACGATAGGGAGGCTATCCTATGTGAAGATCATTTGCAAATTTGCATACCACGTCAAAAAACCTTGAGAAGACGATCGAAGCATTAAGAGCGTTAAGCGAAGGAGCATGCCGCGGCAGCTCTTTTTTTACTT
Source organism: Paenibacillus etheri (assembly GCF_001012825.1). Taxonomy (GTDB): domain Bacteria; phylum Bacillota; class Bacilli; order Paenibacillales; family Paenibacillaceae; genus Paenibacillus_AQ; species Paenibacillus_AQ etheri. The sequence continues at coordinate 116,716 of NZ_LCZJ02000025.1, read as the reverse complement.
TTTTCGGTACGTTGGTTAGATGCAGGTAAAAATTCAGCGTTACTAATGTTCACGCTGAATTTTTGGCAGTTGAATCTCAAATACTGTTTTTTCAAAGGGGGCACTCGTCAAGGAAATTGACCCATCATGGAGAGATGTGATTTCCTTGACAATCGAAAGTCCAATGCCGAGTCCTTCGCCTTTTCTGCTGCCATCGATACGGTAGAAACGTTCAAAAACATGCTCTTGATCCTGTAAAGAGATGCCGCGTCCTTTATCGATAACCATCATGAGTATGGTATCAACCTTTTCCGAAAGTCCGATTTCAAGATAATGACCTTCTGATCCGTAGCGAATCGCGTTGTCCAATAGGTTTCGCAGCGCACGTTCGATTAGGGAGGCATCAATCCAGGATTGGATATCCTCATCAGGGATATTTACTTCAACAGTGAAGTTCTGTCCCTCAAGAAACATCAGGTAGTCGGCAGCAATTTTTCGCATCATTTCAGATACATTATGCACTTCAACATGAAGCTTTAAATTCCCCTCATCGTGGCGAGTAATATCTAACAATTGATCTAAAAGCTTATCGATGTAACGAGAGCGCTGTAGCAAAACTTTGGCACTCGCTTGTAGCTCCTTCTCATCCTTATACAATCCAGCACGAATCGTTTCTGCGTAGCCTAAAATCATCGTTAGAGGGGTGCGTAGATCATGGGAAAGATTAGACAGTAACAGATTTCGTCTGGTGTCAAATTGCTTGATTTGTTCGCCTTGATTTTGAATACGGCGTGCCATGGCATTATAATGCGCAGTGAGCAGGCTAATTTCATCCTTTTTCGTGTCCTCTAGTACAGTAATTTCACTTTGGAGGTTAAGCTGTCCTATAGCCTGATTAAGCTTACTAATTCGTTTATTCATGGAAGAGAAAAACCCTAGAGATAGCAGATAGGGAATTAATAAAGCAACATTTAACGGTAGCATAAAAGTAGACATGGCTTTAAAAGTTCGCATGAAGAAGTAAATTTGCCCATTTTTCATGTCGTGGCTGGATAAGCTCATCAATAGATAATAGGGTTGATCCTCTTGACTAATGGAGTAAGTAAGCGTAATCGGTTCATCGACCCCCCATAGGTTCTGAGGCATATTGAGCATTCGATTTGCAAGCAGCCCGAAATCATAGGTATTCTTTTCTCCGAAGGTATCATAAATCGTCGATCCATCTGCTGAAATCCATTCATAACGAATATTAGGGTGGTTGCTATGAGCATTATCCAGTATTTGCGTTATGTCTTGGATCTGAAAATCTTGACGCATTGCAATCGGATCAAGGACTTCTTGTGAGATGGCGTTCAGGCTGTTCAGATTATAACCCTTATCTCCTATTTTGCCCATAATGAGGCTAAGAGAAGCAGACACAAGAATACTAACGATTGCACTAATGAGCATAAGTAGCCAAAGCTTTGTTCGACTTTTCATTGTCCATCACCTGAGAATCTATAACCGACTCCACGTATGCTGTGAAGGTAATGAGAGGAGCTCCCCGTGGGTTCAAGAATGCTTCGAATTCTGCTTATAAAAACACTTAAATTGTTTGCATCAAAGTTCTCATGGTTCCACACCTGCTTATAAATCTCCCTTTTAGTTAAAATACGGTCTGGATTTTGCATGAACATTTCTAGAAGTCGGCATTCTACCGGGGTTAAAGGAAATGACTTTCCATCATTTTGTAAAACATAATTATCTATATCTAGTACTAATTTATTTAAACGTAGAAGTTTAGCAGTATAAGAAGAAGGTCGATGTCTTCTTAACTGTGCTTGCACGCGAGCAACCAATTCCACTGGGCTAAAAGGCTTAGTGACATAATCATCTGCACCTAATCCGAGCGTCAAGATTTTGTCTTGCACTTCTCTTCTTGCACTCAGGGCAATTACCAACGATTCAGCCTTTGCTTCTCGTAAATATTGAAGCACCTCAAACCCGTTGCCATCATCCATCATGAGGTCCAGTATCAATAATTCGATCGTATACTTCTGGAACAATTGTATCGCTTGTCGTCCTGAACTGGCTTCAATGACTTGCAGTTCTGCTTGTTCTAAATGCATCCGAATGAGCTGACGAATTTCGGGTTCATCATCTACAATTAAAATGTGATTAATGGTGAATCATTCCTCCTTCGTAAGTGACATGAAACCAATCTTGGTGATGATCAAATCATAACAATAATAAATGGAGAAATATATATTGTATAACATTCATTAAGAATTCATTAAGAAAAGTACATCTGTGTTTTGATATGATGAGAAAGAATGATGTTGATGAGGAGGATTGGTTATGTTTAAACGCGTGGTATTAAGCTCCATGGTATTGGCCTTATGTTTGTCTGCAACACCAGTTCAAGCAGCAGAAGCAGAAGTTATTCAATCTCTTTATGTTTCTTATTTTGGACGGCCGACGGATGCCAATGCTTTTATCGATCTAAAAGATTTAGATGCGGCAACAAAGGCGAAGTTCGATGCGATGATTTCAGCAGGTATCTTCCAAGGTGTCTCCGATAACATTTTCGGATTGAAAGAAGAGATGAATCGGGCCCAATTCGCCAAGGTTGCGGCGCTTGTTTTTAACCTGAATGTTGACACTACTCCAAGGGAATCGTCGTTCAGTGACGTAAAAGTAGACAATCCTACGCTGCCTTATATTGAGGCGATCCAAGCGGCGGGAATAACGAGTGGTATGGGTAATGGAGAGTTCAACCCAGAGGGCTTAGTGAATAAGGAGCAATTGGCCACATTCCTAGTTCGAGGATTAGGTATGGAGGAGAAAGTTGAATCGTCTCCAATTGTTGGAGTCTCCAATTGGGCTGCTGGATATGTCCAGAAGGCGCTCGATCTAGGCTTGCTAGAGAACGCTCCGGACGGTACATTCGGCGGTAAGGAGGAGGTGAGTCGCGAGCTGCTTGTTACTGGAGGCTTCGAAACAGCTAGAACGTTCGAAGAGACCAAACCTCTTGAAGTGTCTGGAGCAGACTTCGCAGCGGGGAACAAGCTACATCTGACTCTGACAGTGGGGATCGATGTTGACTCTATCGACCTGTCTAAGATTACGATCAACAGCGTTGCGCTGAATCCGAAGTTGGACAGCTTTGCTCTGTCTGAAGACAAGAAAATGATTATTATCAAGCTGCATGATGGCTTCCAGTTAGATATGTCCAAGACACCAGCCATCGCCGTTAACGGCCTGAAGACACAATTCGGTAACGATGTGAAAAACGGTGAAAGTAAAAAGATCCCGGTTACGTTGACCGAACCTCCAGTCAAGTTAACACCAACACCGGGGCCAACAAATTCAAATCAAGGAACGGACCCAACACCAGGGCCAACAAATCCCAATCAAGGAACGGACCCAACACCGGGGCCAACAAATCCAAATCAAGGAACGGACCCAACACCGGG
>NZ_LCZJ02000025.1:98476-113267 GCF_001012825.1 Paenibacillus etheri | reverse complement strand
AGGCCAACAAATCCAAATCAAGGAACGGACCCAACACCGGGGCCAACAAATCCCAATCAAAGCTAAGATTCCATACAGGGAACGAATATAAATTCATGTTCAAAAGGGGCACTCAAATAGGTGCTCTTTTTTTAGCCTTTAGAGTGATACGGTGAGCCTTATCACAAGTAGTGGTAAAGCAGAAGTATGTGTTAAGGGTTGAGGCGTGGATGTTAATAACCATTTAGGGGCTTAAGTATAAACATTCGGTGCATGTGGAGTGTCTAATATTGATGGGACGAAAATGAAAGAATGAGAAGTGACAGAATGATAAAGAAAGTAAGAGGACAGGCAGACAGGTCATGTGGAGGCGGTAGTGTCAATACATCGTGTTGACAAATAGTTGGGAACGCCTAAACCCATTTTTTATGGTAATATGACCTAAGCGTCGTTAATGTCTCAACAGATGTGAAGAATTTATCATGGTGGATTAAGAGAAGATCAAATCCCCTCGCCTCCATACCCACCATGGAATAACCCGACCTTATGAGGTCGGGTTATTTGAATTTTCTGGTCATTTCGAAAAAATCGCCTAGGATCAACAAAGCCAGTCTAATACTTTATTTTATTCTTATAGTCATCTTCTAGCATCTTGTATTTCAGCTAGGGGTGGTCTCATCGGTATACGGGATGTCCTAATTAAGCAATAGGGCGTCTCATCTATAGATATTTAATACATCATTAGCTAATTCACATATTCTATCTATTAAAGCTTTTGGTTCTATAATCGCACAGTTTCATCTTCATCAATGAACATATCTATAAAGCCAGATTGTACATCAGTTACTTTTACGTATCCTTCAAGCCACGGGTTCCCTCTACATTGACGAATACCTTCTCGTGTGAGGCTAACCTTTAATACGATACCAGCTAATAGCTTGTCAAGATTCCCAGTAAAGTGATTATAAATGATCTGGTATAATAAAAATAAATATTGGTATAACCCTCCAATTCATAATTGTGTTGGAAGGTTATACCAATATTTTTATTAAGCTGGACGGAACATCTTCTTATACGGGATCTTAAGTCCCAACCAGCCTCAATCATGGTCATGACAAGTAGGGGTGAACATTATAGCGCTCGGGATCAAGTCCCACGGGCAGGTGCGTTCGACTCGGCTACCTTAATCCTCTAAGCAAATGAAAAAAGGTTCAACCAGAAAGATCTGGTTGAACCTATAATACGAACGGGCAGATTACCCTAATGATAATTCATTGACACAGCTTACTTTTCAAATGATAATGTAAGCTACTGACTATTGTGGGATAGGCAGGTACATAAGTGGTTACAGATCTATTTAACTAACTTTTAATTTGAAAAATTTGAAGGGTGATATTACAACTATGTCTCGACGGAAAAAACCTTTTTACACGAAAAGCTGGTTCTGGTTTGCACTTTTATTTTTTGTTATTCTCGGGAACATTATAAACATTATAATTGGTGATTCTGACACTAAAGAAGAAGTGAATGAGGCTGCAAAGAGTGAGATTGCTGCAACTGCAACAGCGAAAGAAACCATAACAGATGCTGAAATCGTAAACTCACCAGAGCCAGCCGAAGAACAAGCCACGGATATAACTCCTTTGATCACTAAAGCAGGAGGTCTTGGCGATACCAAGGAGGCTATCGAACAGGTTTTGGGAGTAGATGAGAACGACAGCGACGCAGGAATCAGCTCTTATCTGAAAAATACTGTTCTCGTAATGTATTCCGAAGATGATGTGACGAAGATAAATGCAGCGAACAATGTAACTCTCTCATTTGAGGCTACAGATTCGGGACGGCGCACTGCAGAGGAAGCATTAAATAAGTATTCCACGGTTATTCCTAGTGACGCTGTCAAGGTCAAGGAATATGCAGCTGACGAGGGCCGCGATGTAATTCAGTATCAGAGTACACTCCTTGCAGATCGGTTGAAAGGATATTATGATTTCGCTACATCTCTTGATTCCGAATTAAAGCCTGGTACCTTCATTGTTATCTTGAAGCACGATGATAGTGGTATTTTCTCGGTTGTGGTTGCTGCAGGTAATAATCCGTAAGATTTAGTTAAATGTGAAATAATAAACAACGATACCGGGCTGCCGACATTAAATCAATTCGGTTAGATAAAAGCCGAATCGATTCAACTATCGAAGCACGTTAGTTTTATGAACCAGCGACAGTCTAGGACTTTATGTTATGCTCCTTTGCTGTCGCTGTTTCAATGTCTGGGGTCAGTCTAAAACTATTTTTTTGGAGTCTAACGGTAGGAAATTCGAAAATCCGCCTCAAGTTGTTGAAAGAAAATAAAGTATTATTCGCAATCATTCGTATCGTTGCCGTTTTGGTCTCCTCGTTATAATCGACAAGCTCATGTGAAAAAGCGTTGGCACTGTCAATCGAGTAATTGTATAAGTCGACCGTTCGATCCACTCGATCACCCGTTAAGTCTTGCAGCGTTAAATAAACGATGGCGGTCTCATCATCACTCATGGCCGCGACAACTTCCATTTGGATTCCCTTATCCTCAGAAACCAATTCTATAGGTTGAAGAAACCGGGCCAGTGATGGATCAATCATCCGGATAAGATCCTGGAATACAGGGATTTTGGACGCCAACATAGGTACCAAAATCATGACACAGATACATACAATGACGACAACAGCCCATGGTTTTTGAATATATCTTTTCTTATGTAAAGAGGCACATCGTATTCTATCTTCTAGATCAAGACTGACGGTCAATTCGGCTAATCTAGCATCAATGATATTCTTAAGATTGTTATCACTACGCATCCTCGCACCAGCCCTTCAGTTTCGCTTTTAACGATTCCCTTGCCCGCTTTCAATCTTACTGAGACCGTGGATTCTGGTATTTGTAACACCTCTGCAATCTCACGAATTTTCATATCTTGATAGTAATACAGAAGAAGAACTTCCTTATATTTCGAAGACAGCTTGATGATCTGATATAGAAGTGTGTCATCTTCAAAGTCATGCACTTCTGCAGGTATATTCTCTAGAATGACCGATCTATCGATACGCCTCCACCATGAACTGCGCAGATAATTCTTACAGACATTGATTGCTATACGCAGCATGTTCTTTTCGCTAGATTTCCCTTCAAATTGAGAGTAACTTGTACAAAAAAATGAAGACGAGCAGTCAATATAAGGATACCTGAAAGGCACTCCTTCAGGCGTCCCTTTATTTTTCGATGTCACATGTTTTGTAGTATGATGAGCACAAGGCAGTTACATGGTTGTTCATAGGCTGAGAAAAAAGTGGGTGTCGCTATGTGGTTTTATATGATCGCGATGGCATTCAGTTTATTCCAAGGTTATGAGTGGTTATTCGGGGTGATCGCCATCTTGTTCGTCATCGGTGTGTTCTATTATCGCAGCATGGGTGCCTGGAATGGCGATTGGCGGATATGATCGCTGGTTTCTTGGTCGGCGGTGCGGTTGGCAACGGATTGATCGACTGGTGTTCGGGCAGGTCACGGATTTTATCATGTCTCGATCGGGGAGAGGCATTCTCCAATCTAGCGGATTATGCGATCAACATCGAGAGATCCTGCTCGTCTTAAATATGGCAGTGAGATTCGTGAAGAAGCGGGTCTGTCACGCGCATTGAGGAAATATTTTCTTATCTTTATAGATTCCTTAGAAGTTCCTGTTACGATGTCTCTGCATGGTAAGAGAACGACGTAATAACAGATTTCGAAGGAGGAGAACATTCAACATGCAAGCAACGAAACGATTAACAGGTATCATTTCCCTGGGCCTAGCATTTTCACTATTACTATCGCCAGTGATCGCCTCGGCGACCGCGCAGAAAATTACGGGGTCGAAGGAGAATATTCAAGAGATTAAATCTTTGACGTCATCGGACTATAAAGATTTAGCGTTTCTGAAGCCGATCTTGAAAGATAAGACGGTCATTAGCCTTGGCGAGAACTTTCACCGTGTCGCAGAATACAGCAGCATGAAGACAAGGTTGATCAAATATTTACACGAAGAGCTGGATTTTGACGTGATTGCATTTGAGTCGGGCCTTGGGGATTCCTTCATGACGTATGATAATGCAGGAACATGGACATCGCAACAAATGATGGAGCGTTCAATTTTTCCCATCTGGCATTCCAAGGAGACGCTAAATTTATTCGATTACATCAAGAAGAAGCAAGGGACGAACGATCCCTTATATCTAGCAGGTTATGACATGCAGTTCACATCAGGGTACTTAACGCAATTTATTGCCGGTTGGATTGCCAAGGTAGACAAGGATCAGGGCGAGAATTATTTCAACTTCGAAATGCAAGCGATGACGGATTTCTATAAGGTGCTCAACCAATATGGCATGGACGATAGTCATCCGGAGGCGAAAGCAGAGATCAAGAAGGTGAAGGATGCGTACGAACCGAAATACAAGGCGTTGATCCAGTTCATCCAAGAGAACAAAGAACAACTTGCAGTCGCCTACCCTGCGAACCCGCGGATGGTGGATATCGCTGTCAAGACGTTGGAGGATCGGGTCAAATTCATCGAGATGGGGATGTACGATACGAAGGAAAGCTATGAATTCCGTGATCGGATCATGGCTGACAACGTGGAGTGGTTAATGAAGGTGATGTATCCCGGCAAAAAAGTGATTTTATGGGCGCATAACGATCATCTGGCGAAGAATACGTCCAAAATCGAAACGAAAGAACAAGGGAAATGGATCAACAGCTTTACAAGTATGGGAGAATTGCTGCATAAGAAGCTAAAGGATAAGGTCTACGTGTTGGGTCTGTACATGAACAGCGGTAAGGCGAGCACGATTACGACACAGAAGATCTTCGATATTCAGCCGATGCCGAAGGGGAGTCTGGAAAAGCTGATGATGCAGAGCGGTTATAAGATTGCGTTTGCGGATCTATCCAAGCACAAGTCTCCGAACAAAAATAATGCTTGGATGTTCAAACCGATCTATGCAGCCGAGGATGGCATGACGTCAGAGATCATTATGCCGATGTCGATGCGATTCATTCCAAAAGAGCAATATGACGGGATCATCGTCTTCGATAAAGTCAAAGAACCGACAACGAAGCTCTAACTCGGTTTTACCTGAAAATTTAATTGTTCCCCTGTCGTGAACACCGTATGTGCCGCTGCAGGGGGATTTTTGGCGCACAAGAAGGTACAATGAGGGGATAAAGCTGCTAGATTGATAGACGCGAAAGGAAATTCAAGAGATGAGAGAAAAGATATTAATCGCCGATGATGAGCGAGAAATCGTCGAATTTATGCGCGATGCGCTTCAGGATGATGGGTATGAGGTATCAGTGGCTTTTGACGGCAAGGAAGTGTTCGATCGACTGGGAGAGACGCCCGACTTAATCATCCTGGATATTATGATGCCGCATCTTGATGGGCTCGAAGTATGCCAAGCAATACGTGACCGGGTCTCGTGTCCGATTCTGTTCTTAAGCGCGCGCTCCAATGAAGCGGATCGGATCCAAGGACTCGCCGTCGGTGGCGATGACTATATCGTGAAGCCTTTTAGCATGCAAGAATTGAAGGCGAGAATAAGAGCGCATCTTCGTCGGGAGCAGCGGAGCCATCTTGATCATCAACAGAAGCTCCTGCACCATGGCGATCTCACGATGGATCTGGACAGCCATCAGGTATTCTACCAGAACCTCATGATTCCGCTGACCAGCCGGGAGTTCGAATTGTTCCGCCTTCTCTTCATGCATCCGAATCAAGTATTCTCGCGGGAACAAATCTATGAGAAGATCTGGGGATTCGATTCGGAGGGAGAAGCAGCCACAATCACAGAACATATCAAAAATATCCGGGCGAAGCTGGCGTGCGCAGCACCGGAGAAGACCTTTGTTACAACGGTATGGGGGGTAGGGTACAGATTCGAAAGGAAGTAAAGGCAAGTCGAAAACCGCTGCGCAGACAGTTTATGGGCGCATTTACACTCGTTCTTTTCTATAGCTTCATCGGCTCGATGCTGGTTTGGGGCAGTACGCTTTATGTTTTGATTAATCAAACGGACAAGAGCATTCTACCAGCCAATTATTATGAGCAGCAAATTCCCCAGATTCTAGGTTATGTAGATCAGCAAAAAGACGCCTTATTATCTCCTTCGAAGCAGAATGCGTTGGAACATGTTATTCTGACGAAAGGCATGCAGTATCAAATCGTGAATCTGATGGGGCAAATCGTCTACGGCTGGAAGGGGCAGACCTTCGTCAACAGCCCGGAGGATGTGCTAAGCAAGCTGAACCGCAGCGAGAAACAGGGCGGGAAATATATCAATTACCACCCGATCCTTGATTCGCAGAAAAAATTAAAGGGGATGCTGGTGCTACGATACAGTTTAAGTGTATCCTCCAACAACCCTGGAAACGGGCTGCTCGTTATGCTTATTTTGTGCAGTTTGATCGCACCGTTCTTCTTCATCGTCTTGTTCTCTTTTATTTTCGCGAGAAAATTGGGTAAACGGCTCGAACCGTCGATCGCACGGATCATCGGGGGAGCTAGACGAATCCAGCAGAATGACCTGAATTTCTCCGTCGCAGGAGCAGGTGGGTCGAAGGAGCTGATCGAGCTCTCCGATGCCTTCGAAGAGATGCGGATCGCGCTGGAGCATTCCTTGAAGTGGGAGTGGAAGCTGGAGCAAGAGAGACGTGACATGATCTCTGCGATTGCCCATGATTTGCGGACGCCGCTGACGATCATTCAAGGTCATGTAGATAATTTAATCGAGAGCGGTGCACGCCGTCCCGAACGGCTGGAGAAGTACTTGTTAACCATTCAGAACAGTACGCAGCGTGCGGACAAAATGCTGACGGAATTGCTGTTCATGAATAAAATCGACACGCCTGATTTTGTCCTCCAGTATACGAGTGCGGATTTACTCGCCTTATGTGAGCGGAAAAAAGATGAATACGCATTGTTATGCCGTGAGAAGTGGATTGCTTTTGATTTCTTTTATGTGAATAGGCGATGCGACCAAGAACAGCAGTTTCTTGTGGATACATCACGGTTGGAGCAAGTATTCGATAACGTGATTACCAATAGCTTACGATTTACGCCAGTGGAGGGAAGGATCGAGTGGACGGTCATCGTAGAGGAGACGCAGATTACCTTTGACATGAAGGATACGGGGAAGGGGTTCAGCACTCTTGATTTGCGGCGGATGTTCGATAAATTCTACACGGGCGATCCATCTAGATCTCTAGACAAAGGTCATTCCGGGCTTGGATTGTATACAGCACAGTTGCTCATTGCAAAGCACGGAGGGCGTATCGAAGCAGGAAACCGTGTCGAAGGCGGCGCTCGGGTGATCATAACGGTGCCATGTAAAAAATCCTGAAGAAACTCATCATACGAGTCTTCAGGCTTTTTGCTGCAATAATTCGATAAATTTATGGAACGCGCTTGTCTTGAAATGATCCCGTCGATAGATGAACTGTACGGTCACATGACGGTAATGATCGGGAAGGGGATGGACCTGCACCGAGCCTTCCATTTCCTTGCGATGAATGACAGATCAAGGGACGATGGTTGTGCCGAGTCCTGCAGCTACGCCGCCGAGAATCGCCTCCAAGGTTCCAAATTCCATGATCTCGGGTACAGGGAGCCCTTCCTCCCGCAACCAACTCTCCATCGTACCGCGATGATAACAACCCACGCTGAACAATAGCATGGGCTCCATCAGCACATCGCTAAGTTTGTTAGCGCCTGGCTCGGAGATGAGGACAAGCTCCTCGGGGAAGACTGGCGATAGTGTTAAACTACTATGAAAGAACGGATTAACTTTCATCCTCTGTGGTGCAACATAAGAGATGCATGAGTGGCTAACGGGCAGATTACGCTAATGACTCAACTTTTGCATAAGGGGGAAAGGTGAAGTTATCCATAGGGTGAAGAAAATTAAAATTGAACTTGAAATTAACTATGTTAATGATGGTTATTGGTCTACTTGTCTCAACTTATTTTTCAACGGAAGCAAATCTACGGCCGTGCGTGGTTGTTCGGCTTTGATATAAATTCCTTGAAATACAGGAGAAAAACCTACCCAACGGCAGGGATCGAACATTTGGAGAAACAATCCTAATCCTTAGCATTCACCTTTTTCGTGGTGAGATGAATTGGAAAGATGAGAGGAAATGATGTGATTCCTTCTCCTAAAGCAATAAGTTATCAGATGGAGAATGGAAAGGAATATTCAACCAGCGCTCAGAAGCCAGTTGCTGGAATCATATGCTCTTATCCATGTACAGCAGGTTCCAACGGTGACCGTCCAGGTCAGCAAATCCTGCGCCGTACATCCAGCCGTCAGTTTCACTCGGCTTACCAAAGATGTTTCCTCCGGCAGACTCTACTTTTTGAATAAAGGCATCTACTACTTCCCGGCTTTCAGCGCCAATGGAAAATATTACTTCTGCGCTATGGGAAGTATCTGCGGTTTTTGAACCTGTGAATTTCTCAAACGCCGCATCCGGGAACAGCAGGATCGTTGTTTGGCCTATGTCAAGCTTGGCTCTCTCGTTACCAACGCTCACCGCATGGAATCCAATCTCATTGAAAAAGGCAGTTGACCTCTCAACATCTTTGACCGGCAGGTTAATCCAGATCTCCTGTGACATGGCTGTAGCCTCATGATTAATATTTTCAACTACTACTATACTCTACTTCTGGCAGCAGAAGCGAATCCTATAAACGAAACCGCAATGACATTCCTGTCATCGATTCTGCGGTTTCCTTAGTAAACTTATTAACGTAGAAGTCTTGCATAGCCTTCATTGGATGTATGGACAGACTCACTCCTCGTATCTCCATCGCAACTCAGTCTTAATTGAAATACTCGATAGTTTTCTCAATAAATGCCTTGGCCGATTTTGTTAGAAAACGGTCAGACCGATGAATGATCTCAAAGTGACGGTATGGCGGATCGTCTGTAATTCGGATGCAGCGTAGTGTTGGTTCATTCATCGCTTGGATCAGGGGATAAGGCAGCAATGTTCCTCCGACGTTGGCTTTAACCAAGCTAATAATGGAAGTTGCCGAACTGGTCTCCATAATCGTATTTAAGCTGAATCCATATTTACGGCAATAGCCATCAACCAATTCTCTGCCTGTAAATCCTTCGGGGAACATCACAGTTTGGATATTACGCAGTTCCTGGATTCCAATCGTGCTTCGTTCAGACCAATCATGATTCTCGGAAACGACGAGAACATATTCTTCACTGCACAAAGGAATATGTACAAGCCGATCATCAGGAGCAGAGGTGATCTCGATACCGATGTCTACTTCATTATCCAACACTTGATTCAAGACATAGATCGAAGAGACAACCTTCAGTTGCACCTTGGGGAATCGTACATGGAAATTCACGAGCAATGGGGTGATCCGATAGTCCAGATCGGAAGGGAGAACACCAATTACCAACCGACCTCGTTGATCATTGCGGAATTCAGCTAACGCATCCTGGGTATTCTGTAAATGCCGAATCATCTGTACACAGTGCTCCAGAAACAGATTTCCTGCCTGGGTCATCACAATTTTTTTACCGACTCGGTCAAATAAGGGAACACCAAGTTCATCCTCGAGCGCGCGTATTTGTTGACTCAACGTAGGTTGAGATATGCCAAGTTTCTCAGCTGCTCGTGTAAAATGAAGCTCCTCACACACAGCAATGAAGTTTTCCATCTGACGAATCTCCATATGAATTACCTCTAATCATTGGTTTTAGTAATCATTTTAATAGAAACTATAGTATTGTTCAATCATTCTATTGATTCTATACTTAATCGTGCATCACCCAACGATCTGTTATTAACAAATAGGATCATGTGTGAATGCAACGATACTACTACCATGAGGTGATTCATAATGAAACTTTTTTATATCGTCTTGGCGCTTATCCTGGCTTCACTGAATTTACGGCCACCCATTACATCTATTTCTCCTCTAATGAGCACCATACAGAATGATCTGGGTATAAGCGGGATTACCGCCAGTCTGTTAACCACACTTCCGGTATTATGCATGGGCATATTTGCTCCGTTCTCCGTAAAATTAAGCAGACGGTGGGGAAATGAGGGCGCGATTGTTCTGGCTTTAATCCTCATTGGGTTAGGCACGGGATTACGATGGTTTGTTGGTACAACTCCTTTGATGATGTTCACTTCTTTTCTGTCCGGTGTAGGAATTGCATTGGCAGGGCCGTTGTTGTCCAGCTTCATTAAGCAGTACTTCCCTGACCGAGTGGCAGCTATGGTGGGTATCTACTCTACAGCGATGGTGATGGGGGCCAGTATTAGTGTGGGACTATCGGTTCCGCTACAGCATACGCTGGTCGGTTCGTGGAGAGGCTCGTTGGCTGTGTGGGCATTACTCGCAGCTATTGCATTGCCGATCTGGTTGAGATTAGCCTGGTCTGCGCGCACAGATCGACAATCCGGTAAAATTTCGAGTGTACTTAATGCACCACTTCCGGTGAACAACAAGCGTGCCTGGGTGCTGACATTATTCTTCGGGTTGATGGCAGCGATCTTCTATTCGTTGACCGCTTGGCTTGCGCCAGCAATCCAAAGCCAAGGGTATAGTCAAGAGACGGCCGGCAAAATCCAAACCTTATTTACATTGATATCGCTGCCCTCTACGTTGTTCATATCCATGCTTGTACACCGTTACCAAAGACGTGTATTCTGGCTTGTCGGGTGTGCGTTATTGGAGTTGATGGGTGTCCTGATGCTGAACCTATCCGTTGGCCCCTGGCTCGCAGCGATTCCACTCGGTATTGGAGCGGGTGGACTGTTCCCGATTGCACTGATGTTGCCCATTGATGAAACAAGAAATGCTCAGGAAGCCAGTAGCTGGTCCGCTATGACTCAATCTGGTGGCTACATTCTCGGAGCGCTTGGGCCGCTAGCCATTGGATGGCTCCACGATGCAACGGGCAGCTTCGTTACAGCATTCTATGGTTTGGCAGTAATCATCGTGCTTCAGATTATCGTTCAATTGGCTATAGGAAATAAAAAAAACGATTAAATCTCATATGAACAAAAGAGGTCAACTAGTATAAACTGGATGACCTCATGATACGAACGTGTAGGATAGTGAAGGGGGAGGGAGAGTTGATTAGAACCTATTTTATGGAAAAACATTGAGAATCTACCCGATGAACCAATTTTCGACGAGATATTAAAAGGATATTTTCATGTATTACAAATGGGTTCAAAATTGCAAAGTTTTATTCAACTAACGAGTAACGTTAGTCTAGAGACCTGGGAGCAGTTTGTCGCCGCGGCAGCTGCTCCTTCTGTCGTAAAGCTAAGGGGCAGTTTAACGTGGAAACATATTTCATATATTTAACTTCCAGGTTATGGTAATGTAGAGTTAAATTTATGAAAAGTGTACAAGAGATGCAAGCGAAATGGCTGAAAAACCGTTCATCTTTCTAGCGTGTATAATATGTTTTCGTTAAGAATGGATGAATGTAAATAATACATATGGAGGTAATTAAGTTTGAGTACTCACTACTATCTCAGTTGGTTTAATAATTTTTTTCCAGAGAAGCTGGTCCATTGTTTGCATGAGGATATACAAGACAGAAAATCGCTTGTTATAATTAGCGCTGAACCGTCTGGTTATACAGGTGAGCAAATTAACATTGATGATGTTTCTGAATGTACATGGTTAAATCAGGCTAACATTATTTTTGATGAATATCATTTCATTGATTACCGCATGCAGAAGGAAGATGCCCAGCGATTAATTCACAACGCTTCTGTCATTTTTTTATGCGGTGGAGATCCTGTTTTGCAAAACGATTTTTTGGCGGATTATGAATTATCAAATGTTATTAAGAACAGCAATGCCGTTATAATGGGTGCCAGCGCCGGTGCGATAAACATGGCTGCAAAATGGTTATGCTTGAAAAACACTGGCAATGAAGTTGAAACAAGTACTATTTATGATGGTATTGGCTTTGATCATTTTGCCTATGAATCTCATTCTAAACGCGACTACGCTACGTTTGTTCAAGGCTACCTGTTCCCCTTGTCTAAAGAGATTGATGTTTATGCGGCAGAACAGGAGAGTGCAATGCGTGTAAAGGACGGCAAAATAGAAATAATGGGTCCTGTATATTTAATTTCCCACTCAAAGATTCAGAAATTGGTTGAGACGCTCTAATTAGGCTTACAGCGAATCATCTCAGGTTTTTAATATCCCTAGGACTTATTGTTGGGCAGCAATGATAAGTTTTTTAGACCGCCTTCAATGACGGTCTTTCTATGTCCGGCAGATGCTAGCTGCTCATTTTATTGAACTACCATGAAAGAACGGGTCAACTTTCATGCTCTGTGGTGCATTGCAGAGGATGCATGAATGGCTAACGGGACACAATAACTTAATCTAAAACGAAGGTAGCTGGTCTATATGATCGGCTACCTTCGTTGCGCTAAAGGACACGTTTCCCCTTAATTAATCTTCAACAAACCGAGTTTATTTGTTCTATATAGAATTGAAGATGAGATAGCAGGAAATCTCGCATCAGCTAGGGAATACCTAATTCTGGATTTAGAAATGAACATGAAAGGTTGATCCTAGTTTATGAATGACCATAATCTCACCTGCGTAGCCAAAGCGAAATGATGCTTGTACACCCTTTTCTGCTTGCCCTGATCGTTGCACTTGTGGCCGGCAGCCTTGCAGCCTGCAGCAATTCCTCAGCAGGGAAAACAGTAAGTAATTCTGGGCACAGACATCGGGCATCAATATGATACTACCGAGAGCCGCTTCTTATCTTATCTTGCGGCAAACGATCTGACAGAGACGGAAGAGTATACTTTAACAATAGAAGCGATCCAGCAAGGCCGTTTTTATCATAGTAAAGATGACGGCGTGTATCGGGAAAACAAGATGACGAAAAACTTTATCCGTGAATTTGGAAAGTTAGGCAGCGAGAACGTCATGGGGATTTACGGCTCAGCACATACCGGGCTTGATGAAATGGACTATAGAGCATTATGGCGACAACATTTATTCTGAGGACCTGAGCTGGATTGCTAAAGATATTGAGCCATCCAGAGTTGATTACATCACCTTGCAGGGTAAGGAGTATGTTGCATCGTATTTTGGGAGGCAGGATTTGAATGGGTTCAAGGATTATACCTATCGAGAATTCTGGCGATTGGAGGACGCCTATGAAGATGTCAAAGACCTTCCTCTGGCGGACAATTATCTTCCTTACGATAACTACCCGATGCTGATAGAAGCAGGCCAGGTCTTTGTAATCAGCTGCACCAGGACAGATGGTTCAATGGAAAGAGAATACCATCTGTCAAACGGCCAGAAATGGGAAGGCATGTATTCAACACAACAATTCACAGCAGACTGACGATCAGTAATATGATGATTATCTCAAGTGTAGCACGCTCACTCATGCATCGGGCGTTCATGAAAGCTAATTGGGAAAATTGTAACGTGCCGAAAATGTGTGCTCGGTTGATATAAGGGGGGCTCTAAAATTTACCGCTTCAACCAAAGCGGTGAACCGTAAGTAAGGGTAAGCTTTTTACTGACTGCATTACGCTAACCGGAAACTTTAGTGGAATATCGGTTGCTTCGGCAGCCGTTTTTTTTGTTCAACTATACCAGCTAATAGCTTGTCAAGATTCCCAGTAAAGTGATTATAAATGATCTGGTATAATAAAAATAAATATGTCAAATAACCCTCCAATTCATAATTGTGTTGGAAGGTTATACCAATATTTTTATTGAGATGGACGGAACATCTTCTTGTTTTTTAAGATGGCATACAGCCAATGAACTAGCTTGTTGGCACATGCGACAAGAGCTACTTTATGCGGCTTTCCTTCGGCTCTCTTGCGATCGTAAAACTCCTTGATTCGTGTATTACGAGAGCGAATGAGACCACACTGGACAGCCAAAACTAGGGCATATCGAAGCTGTCTGGAACCACGTTTTGTTATCCGATTTCGAGTTGCCGTAAACTTACCCGAAGCAAAGACACTCGGGTCAATACCTGCAAAGGCGACTAGCTTTTTAGGATGATCAAATCGGTCGACTTCTCCGATTTCCGATAAAATTGTTGCCGCAATTTTATGGCCAATACCAGGGATCGACTGAATTAAATCATATTCTTCTATTTCTCCAGCCAAGGCATCTATATTTTGTTCCAATCCAGCAAGGTACTCTTGGTACTGGAGAATGAGGCTAATAAGAACTTTCAGATTGACCAAGTGACTTGCGTACATGGTTCGCTGAAATGGGTTTTCTTTAGCCGCATCCAGTAACCGTTGAACACGTAGGTGAATCCAGTCCTCGGACCGCCCTCGTTTTGAAGAAAGCAACTCTTTCATTTTAGCTTTGAGAGTATCTTCATCCGTTTGCAAAACCGAATTTGAAGTTGGAAACTCATTTAAAAACTGAAGTGAAATATTAGAATACATAGCCCCAAATACACCTTTATAAGCAGGGAAAACTTGATCTAAAACTGCTTGAAATTGCAGTTTTGTCTGTACGCACATTTTTGAAAGAGCCTCGTATAGTCTCGTTAGATAGCGCAAATTAAGCAGCTGAACGCCTCTCTTCTTGAAAGGCTCGAATTCTTCTTTGTAGTAAAGTTCTGCTAAAAGGTAAGCATCAGCAGCATCCGTCTTTACTTTGCGAAGGTTGGACTTCCTAAGCCGATTTGAGATTAGCGGATTAATGACAATGTAAAGATAGTGATG
>NZ_LCZJ02000025.1:0-98440 GCF_001012825.1 Paenibacillus etheri | reverse complement strand
AGCTTTCTTCTTTAGATATATCTAAACCGATAACTGGATACATTCAATCTCTCCCTTTTTGTAGATTTACCGAGAGCCCTAATGATTTATTCTTGTCGCTCCATAGCGTCGCTTGTTATACGGGATCTTAAGTCCCAACCAGCCTCAATCATGGTCATGACAAGTAGGGGTGAACATTATAGCGCTCGGGATCAAGTCCCACGGGCAGGTGCGTTCGACTCGGCTACCTTAATCCTCTAAGCAAATGAAAAAAGGTTCAACCAGAAAGATCTGGTTGAACCTATAATACGAACGGGCAGGTTAGCGAACATTCAAATCAAAAGGAGATACAAACTGTAGCGGATCCTTCAGAAGTGGAAGGCTCGTTTTTTCTATACGCTAGATTCCACTTTATGGTATATTTATACACGATTATCAAATCGAATTCATATGACGAAGTAGGTGTCAACAAAATGGATTTTCGGAAGTTTCGGCTTATATATGGGGGAATTGCCCTGTCATTAATCGTTTCCGGCTGTACTTATGCGGAAAAAGAGAAAGCCGCTGAAGGAGCGGTCGGTAATCTAGTTGCGGCAAGTGAGACAACTGCTGCTCCTTCTACTTTTGCAGCTGCAATACGGGAGTATATTTTGAAAGACAGCTCGAATACGGTGCTTTCCCCGGAAAAGATCGGCAGTCTGGACGACCGTATTCTGAAGCTTGCGCGCAACGAGATATTTGCAAGGCATGGGTATGTATTTAAACAGAAGGATTTGCAAAACTACTTTGCCGCCAAGCCTTGGTATCATGCTGACTCTGCCTACAAGGAGCATCTTAGCCCGACGGAGAAACAGAACGTGGCGCTACTTCGTGACTACGAAGCCAAATACGCTGATTATAAGCTCGAACCTTCTCATACAGATGATGTCCATTTACGGGGTTATACAGGCGATTCGGGCTTTAAACAGAAGAAGATGAACGTGGATCTGAACGGAGATGGTCGTGAAGAAGAGATTCAGTTAATACCGCCGGTAACGGAATTAGGAGCCTTCAACCTGAAGGTGAATAACATCACAATGGAGGTGGGCAGTGAGCTACTTCCTTATCTGGATATTGACGATCCATATTTCGAGATTGCACTTCAAATGGATTCGCAGATGGACTTTTTACGATCAACATCTTTCTATGCTTATGACGGCGAAACTCTCAAGCAAATAGGTGAGCTTCCCGATTTCTCGGCACACAGTTCGATGTATGACGGCCATGGGAGAGTGGTCAGCGCAAAAGAAAGTAACAACTTTCAAACCTGGTTCCGAGATTCGGTATTCCGTCTGGATGCCGAACATTCCCTCCATGAAGAGCAACAGGATTTTTATCCGATGGAACCACCGACACCTTTAACGATCAAAAAGGAAATTGCCGTGCAGTTTCATAAAGATGGCACGGACGAAGCCTTTTCGCTGGAACCTGGAGACAACGTAAAATTCCTGGGTGACGACAAACTCGGCCATATCAAGCTTCAGACTAGCAATGGTAAGGAAGTCTGGTACACCATAGGCGATGAGTATGTCGACTATAGTAGTTTTTTTGACGGGCTGATTTTATATGATTAGACGGAGGATGCCGGTATGGGACCCGTTGCTAAAAGTAGATATGGACATTTATTTAATCTCACTGGTGAGCGGATTGACGAGTAATCAACCGTTAAGCTCTAACGGGAAACAATAGTTCAATAATGAGAGGGCTGCCGAGAGGTAGCCCTCTGTTCAACTAACGGGCAGGTTTGTTTAAGAATACATTTGGATAAAGTAGAGATATTACTGAAAAAAATCTCCAGATGGGCGGTTATTATGAAAAAATTACTGATATCTTTTTTGGCTATACTTATTTATTCCACTGTTTCAGTAGAGGCTATGCCTGAATACGAAAAATGGGGTAAAATTGCAGTAGAGGAAACACAAAAACGATACAATGCAGACATAATTGATTATAAGCACATCGGTCGGACTGAACTAACACCAAAAAAGTCTGAAGAGAAATTCAAACTATGGATTAGAAGCAAAGCAGGTAACGAGTTTGGGGTTTTTGTATCAATCCAATTTGACCCGTCAACTGAAATGATCCATTCGATTCAGTTTTCTGAAACTAATCGTTAGATTTAATAAATCTTGCTATTTACGCTAACGGAGAACAATAGTTAAGCGAAACAAGGAACAGTTTGCCTGGGCAGTGTTCCTTGTTTTTATTAAGCTAAGGGGCAGTTTAACAAATCGCCACATCTGATATACTTTTTAATAAAGCATTTAAGGTGGTCGGATGATGTTAAATAATTATTTGGATAAAACATTAAAAGAACTTGAAGGGGAGACTTGGGGTAAGCCACAGTATGGCTCAAACCTTGTTGTTAGGTGTCATGAATTACGAAGAAAACCGTTAATAGATTTCTCAGTCGAAGATTTAAGAATAATGATTGGACAAGGTTTCAGTTTGAAATATCTTGTTCCAATTGCTCTTAGGTACTTGGCAGACAACCCATTTGTCAGAGGAGATTTTTATAAAGGAGACTTGTTGGTATGTGTAATAAACATCGAACAGACATTTTGGGACTTAAACCCCGAAACGTATGTTGAAATGGATTCAATTATAACCAGCGGCAGTCTCGGACTTGATTTTCCTGTCCGAAACTGCCGCTGGTTTTATATTGGGGCAGGTAAGACTTTATTAACTTCAAAGATTAAAAAGAATGACAGGTGAGCAGTAACGGAGGGGAAGTTCGGAACTGTAGGAGCGTATGCGACCGCCCGAAAGCTTTCCGTAGGAAAGCTCGCATCGTAAGCATTAGCTGTCTTCAGATTTCAACCGTGATCAGCGGTTAAAAGTAGAAGAAATTCTTACGACAACAGCGGCCGGGAGTCCAATCATTCCCCGCAGTTACGACCCCACCGTATAATATTTTCTGTAAATAAGATTCTTAAATAACTGCACTTTCTCCTTAAAAAAGTTCATTCCCACACAATGCACCAAAGATTGTTTGTCTGTTATCATTAGAATAGGTTTATTGGACTACTGTGAGATGATTTTTCTAAGGTAGGAGGGAATGTAGAATGAAGGAAATTCGGGTACTGCTCGCCGATGATGAACCGGTGATAATACGTGGCTTAAAAAAACTGATTTCGTGGGAGAAGCTTGGAACTACTATCGTTGGAGAAGCCAGTGACGGTCTTGAATTGAAACAACAGATCGAAGAACATAATCCTGACTTGATCATTAGTGATATAAGCATGCCTGGCTATACAGGAATAGATATTATCCGCGAGATTCATCAAGCTGGCAGGTCGGTAAAGGTTATTTTTATTAGTGCTTATCAGGAGTTTACATATGCCCGTCAGGCACTGCAATATGGCGCGCTGGATTACTTGGTGAAGCCAGTGAATAAGAACCAGCTGGAGCAGGTGGTAAGTAAAGCTGTTTCTCTTATTCGTCAAGAGACTGAAGGAGAACGAAACAAAGAGAAGCTGAACCATTACGAACAGAGAAATCACAGATTAACCATCGAAGAATTACTCGACAAGCTGACGGACGGTAACATGGGTACAGCGGATACTAGTATGCGTTCTGAACGGACTTGGGATCTGGAATGATTTCTTGATGCCGATGCTGGTATTACCTTCTGGACAGGCTAAGACTATGGTCGTGGAAATTTACCGTTATATCGGAGAATTTTCTTCACGTTGGGATATGATTTTTGCGGGAACAGCGATGTCGGTTGTGCCTGTGTTGATTGTGTTTATCGCCTTGCAGAAGTATTTTGTGAAAGGGATTGCATCAGGAGCGACAAAAGGTTAATGCTGTGTGGAGGTAGGAATGGAGTCCGTTTAAAAAGGATATATCCTGTACCCATTCGTGGGTTCCGGGATACATCCTTTTTTTATGCATAATGAGCCATTAAACCGTACACGGATTCGCTGTTAAACGGCGGTAACCCATCGGAGGCAGACCTGTCCAGCGCTTGAACTGCTTGCTGAAGTGGGATACGTCCCGGTATCCTAGTCGGTGGGCGACCGATTCGACAGACAGATTATTATCCATCAGCAGTAGTTTGGCGTGTCGAATGATCAAGCGCGATAAATATTGCCTTGGTGACATGCCATAGATTTGGTGAAAAGCACGATTACAGTGAGTAGTGCTATATCCGAGCTTGGCAGCAATATCCTCAATACCACCACCTCGTTCGCCTGTGACCGCCGCCGTAATGACTGATTCTTGCAGCAGTCCTTCGATGGCGTTAGCTAGGGCAACAATATTTTCTGTAGCTTCTGTATCTGCTGGGAGAGGCATTTCCGAAAGCACCCAACCACTGAGCGCAGTCAATAGCTGCAACGAGGCATGCAGAGTTATCAGGCGATTTCTATGTGTGTCCTTTGACTCTGACAAGATGGAAGAATTAATGATTACGTCTAGAGCCGAACGGATAGCTAGCAGTTCAGGGGTGTTCCCGCTCAGACTAACAGCATCAGCTGTAAGTAAGGCACGCCGCAAAATCAGATCATCGATATCAAAATGCAGGCAGTAATAGGTCATGTCACAGTCAGCATTTGAACCCAAACTGCTATGCTCAACACCGGGACGAATGAACAAAATATCGCCGCTTTTCTGTATAAAAGACTTATTGCCGACCGTCATCTGCTGCTCCCCTTGAAGGACAACATTAATCTCGAACATCGGATGAGTGTGTACAGGATATTGCCAATCCGGATTCACTTTTCTCCAATGCGCGGCGAAGATATGGAAGGCTGCTTGAATGTCTGGAGACATCTGACCGTCAATAGAATTATGGAAGGCGGGATCATTCGAGATCATTTCAATCCTCTTTTACAATAAAATTTGGCTTAATTATATCATAGGTTGTTATCGATGTTTGATTTGCCCAAATAATAGAAGGCTTTAACCCTGTTGGACTCCCAGAAATATCGATAACATGGAGATATAGCCCGGAGGTATCCGGGACCATGCTGGAGGGAGTGCATTTATTTATGTCGCAAAATAAATTTTTTAATGCTCATCATTCACCGATCGGTGCATTTGCGAGTTTCACTTTAGGATTTAAAGGAGCTAGTGGAGGTTTCGATCTGGAGATGGCTAAACCCCCTAGACAGAATATATTCATAGGATTAGAACGAACTGATGGTAAGGGGTATGACACACTGCCGTTTCACGAGATTGGCGGCGATGACGAGAGTAAACGTTATGATATCGAGAATCCAGACCCCAATCCAGATAAGGAGAATATTCTGTTCCCTTTTCAAGAGCGTGAGATTTCCAGGGATTTCCTTGTAGCTACAGACAGTTGGAGTGCGGGGGATCTGACCTTTCGAATTCTCTCGCCAGTTCGATCAGTACCAGATCCTGAAACTGCGTCCGTGGAAGAAATGAAGGAAGTGCTGCTGCCAGCAGTACTGGTTGAGCTCGAAGTGGATAACACCTCATCAGCAACCTCACGTCGTGCGTTCTTTGGTTTTCAGGGAACAGATGTGTATAGCGGAATGAGAAGGCTGGATGATGTGTCATCTGAGATTACAGGCGTTGGACAAGGTAGATTTATTACAATTGCTGCTGAAAAAGGAACTGCGAAGTCCGCACTGCATTTCACGATGGAGGATATTCTAACTGAGGAGCTTCAGGAGAATTGGACCTTTGGACTGGGCCGCGTGGGTGCTTTGATCATGGATGTTCCAGCCGGAGTGAAAGAAACGTACCGGTTTGCTATTTGTTTTCACCGATCGGGTTATGTTACCTCTGGTATGGATGCTTCCTATTACTATAATCATTATTTCAGTAATTTGGAGGCCGTGGCCGAATATGCACTAGCTAAGTTCGATGATCTTAAACAAGAAGCGCAAAAAGCTAATGAAATGTTTGCTCATGCAGACCTATCGGAAGATCAAACCTTTATGCTAGCACATGCGATTCGTAGTTATTATGGTTCCACGCAATTGCTGGAATATAAGAATAAGCCATTTTGGATCGTTAACGAAGGCGAATACCGGATGATGAATACCTTTGATCTTACCGTCGATCAGTTATTCTATGAGCTGCGTCTGAATCCTTGGACAGTACGTAATGAGCTGGATATGTTCGTGGAAAGATTCAGCTATGAAGATACGGTGCGTTTCCCTGGGGATGATACAGAGTATCCGGGTGGAATCAGCTTCACACATGATATGGGTGTGGCCAACGTAGTATCACGTCCCGGCTATTCCGCTTATGAGTTATATGGTATTGATGGTTGTTTCTCACATATGACACATGAACAATTGATAAACTGGGTGCTGAGTGCGGCAACTTATCTGGAGCATACGGGTGACCGGAGCTGGATGGAACGTAATCTGAGTATCTTGGAGAAGTGCCTGGATAGTATGTTAAATCGGGATCATCCAGATCCAGAGCAAAGAAATGGCGTCATGGGGCTTGATAGTTCTCGTACAATGGGTGAAGCAGAGATTACAACGTATGACAGTCTGGATGTCTCCTTAGGTCAAGCTCGCAACAATATTTATTTGGCAGGAAAATGCTGGGCGGCTTACTTGGCCATGGAGAAAATATTTGTAGAGTATGGGCGTGCAGAGCTGTCCAGAACAGCTGGGATTCAAGCAGAGAAATGCGCCGAAACGATGGTGGCAAGCGTTACAGCAGACGGGTATATTCCGGCTGTCATTGGAGAGGGAAATGATTCCAAGATCATTCCAGCTATTGAGGGCCTTGTATTTCCTTACTATACGGGTTGTGAGGAAGCTCTTGATCGCAATGGACGGTTCGCCGCTTA
This sequence comes from Paenibacillus etheri, assembly GCF_001012825.1. Classification (GTDB taxonomy): domain Bacteria; phylum Bacillota; class Bacilli; order Paenibacillales; family Paenibacillaceae; genus Paenibacillus_AQ; species Paenibacillus_AQ etheri. The sequence continues at coordinate 91,638 of NZ_LCZJ02000025.1, read as the reverse complement.
TATCGGTGCACTGGATAAGCATCTACAGGCGGTGTTGAAGCCGGGCATTTGCTTATTTGAAGATGGGGGCTGGAAAATCTCCTCTACTAGCAACAACAGCTGGCTTAGCAAAATCTATCTCTCACAGTTCATCGCCCGCAACATTCTGGGATTGGAATGGGATGAACGCGGAGCGGCAGCAGATCGCGCTCACGTGGCTTGGCTTACCCATCCAGAATTATCGATCTTCAGCTGGAGCGACCAAATTATTTCCGGGGAGATTACGGGCAGTAAATATTATCCCCGTGGAGTAACAGCGATATTGTGGTTGGATGAGAAATAAGAATAGATAGTTCCAATAGGAATTAACGTAATATGCAAAAATACTAAGAGGGGGCTACCCCTCCTTTTTGCTGTTTCGACGTACCCTCCTTGATTCATACTGGTACCTACTGAGGGGTCTTCATTCAAGAATTAACTTGTCGGTAGGTCTAATTGCTGCTATAGTCATACTGACTTATTAAACGCGTTTAATAAGTCAGTATGACTATAGGTGGGAAAGCCATGGCAAGTGATAAAAGACTTCCTTCACAGCAACTCAAATCTGAAATTATACGAAGTATTCGAACAGCATTATTAGAATTAGGAAGAGCTACGAAGGCGGAGTTATGTCAAAGATTACAATACAGCTTCCCAACGATAAGTAAATTTCTAATGCAGATGGAAGAGGCAGGGGAAGTAACGATCAGCGGTCTGGATGAGTCGAGTGGGGGAAGAAGGGCAATAAGATACGCCTATAATCCGAATTATCGATTAGGGATGGCTATTTTTTTGGAAAAAAATGAAACAAACTATACCATCTATAATTGCATTGGTGAGGTAATCAAAGAAGGGAATTTGCCTAGTATTCTTGAGGAAGACGTTAGTACACTTGTCTCGCTAATTGAGGATGAAAAAAAGACCAATCCAAAGATTCAATCTGTGGCCATTGGTGTTCCAGGCGCGGTGAAACATGGGAAGATTTTTCTGATCCCAGGTTATGAGAAATATCAGAATCTAAATTTGAAAAGATGTATAGAAGATCAGCTTTCTATTCCGACAATCGTAGAAAATGATATGAATGCTGCTGTAATCGGCTATATGACGCAAAAAAATTTGAAAGAGAATATTTCTCTAATGTATTTGTACTTAGGGAAAAACGGACCGGGAGCTGGGATAGCGGTTAATGGTGAAATTGTTCGAGGAAAGACGTTTTTTTCAGGGGAAGTTCAATTTATACCCCAGTATGATAATAGAAATTTCATAGAAGCATTAACTGGAGATCATGGTGGATCAAGCATGCAGTCGGATTATAAAGTGGATGCGATTAGTCGCTTAGTGGCTACAATTACCTCTATTTTGAATCCGCATTATATTATTTTTTGTGAGGATGAATTAGCTCCAGCTTTGCTTAATCAAATCGCTGAGTGTAGTGCTACATACGTTCCGAAAGAACATCTTCCAGAGTTAGCGGTAAGTGACTTAAAGTGTGATTATCTGATTGGATTACAAAGTCTTGGATTAGGTTTATTAGTTTCACAACAAATAGATTAGAATCATTAAGGAGATAACGATGGCAACTTTTTTTCTTATTATTATTTATTTAGCATTTATTAGTTTAGGACTGCCAGATTCATTGCTTGGATCCGCATGGCCGGTGATGAGAATGGACTTAAATGCTTCACTAGGTACTGCTGGAATCCTTTCGATGGTTATTGCAGTAGGTACGATTGTATCCAGTTTGATGAGTGGTGTAATCCTTAAACGTTTTGGTACAGGGAAAGTGACCCTTGTAAGCTGTATCATGACTGCTGTAGCTTTACTTGGTTTTGCATGGTCACCTTCGTTAGTATGGCTAATTGTTGCTGCGATTCCACTCGGTTTAGGTGCGGGATCTGTAGATGCCGGATTAAATAGTTATGTTGCTACGCACTATAAAGCGCATCATATGAGTTGGTTACATTGTTTCTGGGGAGTAGGCGCAACGCTGGGGCCTATTATTATGGGATCTTTTATCTCTGGTGAAGGTCTATGGCGAGAAGGTTATCTTACAGTTGCTTACATTCAATTGAGCTTAGTTGTTATTCTATTCGTTACGCTGCCTTTATGGGATAGAGTGGCTGGGAACAATAGCAACCCGAGTGCTGAAAGTGATCAAGAGTTCAATCATCCGGAGCTAGAGCAAGCTGTAGAGAACACAAAACCTTGGAAGCTAAGAGGGGTTAAACTTGCGATGTTAACCTTCTTATTTTATTCTGCCATCGAAACGAGTATGGGGTTATGGGGGAGCAGCTTTCTAGTAAATATCAAAGACATCCCTGCATCCACTGCAGCGACATGGGTGTCGGTGTTTTATCTAGGGATTACCTTCGGCAGAATGGTGACGGGTTTCATTACTTTTAGAATGAGTAATAAACAGCTAATTCGATATGGCCAACTCATTGCTTTAATCGGTACAGTGCTATTAGTATTACCTCTTCCCACTATAGTTTCACTGGTAGGATTTATGATCATAGGTTTGGGGTTAGCCCCTATTTTCCCATGTATGCTACATGAAACTCCTGTACGCTTCGGGAAGAAGCATGCCCAGTCGATTATGGGCTTTCAGATGGCGACGGCTTATACCGGTACTACGCTGATACCGCCTTTTATCGGCTTACTTGCATCGAATTTTACACTGGGTATTTTCCCTGCGATGATCGTTTTTTTCGCTATCGTCATGCTCATATGTACAGAAAAGCTTAATAAATACTCAGCTAAAGTAAATGTAGGTTAAATTTGAATTGAATATATTACGGACTAACCCTTCATATATATAAAGATGTAGAAGGGGGGGAACCGTAATGTGGTTGTTAATGGTTATAGGCATTGGATGTCTCTCCGGTTTTATTTTGTTCAGAAAGAATACTTTGACCACTGATCACGAGCCTATTCAAGGACCGGAGAAATTGTCCATCATCATTCCCGCAAGGAATGAAGAATATAATTTACGCTTTTTGCTCGATTCACTTCAGTCTCAGACCATTACACCCTATGAAATTATTGTTGTAGATGACTTCTCGGAGGATCGGACCAAAGAAATTGCTGAAAGCTATGGAGTTAAGGTTATTGCGAACAGCAGTCTCCCTGAAGGATGGACGGGTAAGAGCTGGGCAGTATGGAATGGATATTTACAGGCCTCGGGCGATATTTTTGCTTTTCTGGATGCGGATATCCGATTAAAGCCTAACGCCTTGGCTTCATTATTAAGAGCAAGGGAGCTATCGAAAGGTGTCATTTCGGTAGTTCCTTTTCATCATACAGAAAAGCTGTTTGAGAAGCTGGCCTTAATTATGAATATGCTGGGGATATTCACGTTCACCTCGGTTTTTGAAAGGAATAACGCCAAAAAAGGGCTGTATGGTTCATGTATCTTGGCTTTGAGGCAGGATTATGAAAAAGTTAATGGTCATCAAAGCATAAGATCTGAAGTGCTGGATGATTTGTCTTTAGGAGAGAAGTTTATTGCGGCAGGTGTTCCGATCACCAATTATATCGGGTATGGCTTAGTGTCGTTTCGCATGTATCCGAAGGGAATCAAAAGTGAAATTGAAGGGTTCAGTAAAGGGGCTGTCTTAAGCACTTCAACGATAAGTCCGAAGACAATTATTCCAATCGCACTTTGGGTGATCGGACTCATCATCTCAGAAACCGTGTTTATTTTTGCGAATACTTCATGGTTTATGCCTTTATTGATCGGTTATCTCCTTTATATGTTCCAGCTCTTTTATTTTATAAAATATGTAGGCGTATTTGGCATCGTTATTCCTGTATTTCACGTGACGGCTACCCTTTTCTTTATCTTGATCATGCTGTATTCGATATATCAGGTTGTTTTTCTGAGGCATGTAAGCTGGAAAGGAAGGCATATCCAGGTGGGAGGCCATAGGGACTAATGATCATATTGTGGGTCGCGGTTTTATTTTTGTCGGGATCTCTTATGTTTTCCTATTGGCTTGGGCTAGCGCGTAAAAAGAATTTGAAAGACATAGGTGACGGTAATCCGGGGGCTTTGAATCTTTGGAAATCGTCAGGTTATAAATTCGGCATTTTAGGGATTTTATTAGATTTTATAAAAGGGTATCTGCCACTTCTATGGGTCATGGGAAGTCATTATAGTCAGGGGTATTTCATTGTTCCGTTAGCCTTAGCTCCCATTGCGGGTCATGCCTTCTCTCCCTTTCTTAAAGGAAAAGGAGGGAAGGCAATTGCCGTAACCTTTGGGGTATGGAGTGCATTAACAGGATTCAAAGCCTCTTTAGCGTTAGCCGTCATTCTGGCAGTGTTGAAAGTGCTCAGTAGTTGGTACAAAAGCAGAGGCAAAACTCCTGTATCGGATGGTATGCAAGTGGTCAGCGGAATGCTGCTCCTTTTCGTCTATTTGTGCATCAGTAAATGGTCTGCACCTATCTTGTGGGTATGGCTTGGGAGCTTTGTGATCCTTGTGTATACGCACAGGTTAGAATGGATTGTATGGATGAGGAAGCATTCATCAAGGGAACGAAAAGGAACATAATATAGGCTTGGTATAAACGAGGGTGTCCCAGCAGCTATCGCACAGCTGTTGAGACACCCTTATTTGGTGAAACAGTAGCTTCGTCTATCTAACATTAGTGTTCTAAGATTGAGGATAAGTATGTCATTCAAATTGCGATCCAAATCTAAATGAACCATGCAATAATCTCAACTTGATCACTCACAGTTCCACTCTTTATTGACGATGGTCGACTCCGATCTTTATAATTCATCTATGATGATTCCAATCGTTTCAACTAAATTATACATCCCCCTACCTAGACCGAATGTTGTTAATCGTACTCGACTGATTGAGAAGATGAATGAGGGGTTACATCGCAAACTGACACTCGTCTCCGCCTCTGCTGGTTTTGGTAAAACGACGGTGGTTAGTGAGTGGCTTGCCACTTGTGATCGACCCGTTGCTTGGCTATCCATAGATGAAGGAGATAATGACCCTGCCTGTTTTTTGACGTATCTCGTAGCTTCTTTGCAGACAATGCAGACGAATATCGGGGAAGGTGTCTTAGGTCTGCTTCAATCCCCGCAATCGCTGCCGATCAAGTCGCTTCTAATTCCGCTACTTAATGAAATCTCTGCCATCCCGAATCCTTTTATTCTCGTCCTCGATGATTATCACGTGATTAAGGCCAGTACGATTGATCAGGCAATCTCTATACTTATCGAACGTATGCCGCCACAAATGCATTTAGTTATTGCCTCACGCGAAGATCCAAATCTACCTATAGCCCGTTTACGTGCTCGGGACCTAGTGACTGAAGTACGCGTCAAAGACTTAAGGTTTACTTTTTCAGAATCAGCTGAATTTCTTAATCAAGTAATGAGCTTAAACTTAACACGGGAAGAAATCGGTCTTCTTGAATCCCGTACAGAAGGCTGGGTTGCCGGATTACAGTTAGCGGCGCTTTCTATGTTAGGCCATACGGATAAGGCTAGCTTTATTAGGTCTTTCAGCGGAAGCCACCGCTACATACTTGACTATTTGCTTGAAGAAGTGTTGCAACAGCAATCTGCAACGATTCAGACCTTTCTGTTGAGAACATCGATCCTCGACCGGATGTACGGCCCTCTATGTGATGCAGTTCTTAATAGTGGAACTGAAGCTAATCTTATCCCTGATTCTACTGGGCAAGAGATCTTGGAATATCTTGAACGCACCAATCTATTCATCGTTCCACTAGATCACGAGAGAAAGTGGTATCGCTATCACCATCTTTTTGTAGATTTATTACGGAAGCGGCTACAGCAGAACAACAACAACTCAAACATAGCTCATGACAAGTGGGACGTAGATGAATTACATGTAAGTGCGAGTCGATGGTATGAAGATAATAGGATGGAATTAGAAGCTTTTCAACATGCTGTAGCGGCTAAGGATATCGACCGGGCTGCTCTCCTAATAGAAGGAAAGGAGATGCCCTTGCTTTTTCGAGGGGCTGGTGCAGTGAAGCCAGTACTAAAATGGCTGAATTCATTGCCGAGGGGAGAAATGAATACAAGACCCTCGCTGTGGGTGATGTTTGCCTCTGGACTTCTAATGACGGGTCAAATGAGTGAAGTGGAAGAGAAGTTGCAAGCGGCTGAACAATCCATCCAAGAGGCTCTGGAAGATGATGAGACTAGAGATATTGTCGGACATATAGCGGCCATTCGCGCTACGTTAGCTGTCAGCAAACACCAGTCCGAAACCATTCTTGCTGAATCGCGGCGTGCTCTCGAAAATCTGGACCCAGGTAACTTACCCGTTCGCACGGCTACTACTTGGGCCTTGGGATATGCTTACCAGTTACAGCGGAATCGTATTTTGGCTAATGAAGCCTATACCAAAGCTTTATCAATCAGCCGAAGGATTGGGCATGGCGTGATCACGATTATGGCTACCCTCGGATTAGGAAACTTACGGGAAGCAGATAACAAGCTTTATGAAGCGGCTGAAACCTATCAAAATGTTCTGAATCTGACTGGGGATCCTCCCATGCCAATTGCGTGCGAGGCGTATCTCGGCTTAGCTCGTATATATTATGAATGGAATGACTTGGAAGCGGCTAAGCGACATGCAGAACGAGCCCTCCAACTGGCGAAGCAGTTTGATCACACAGATAGAGTAGTTGCTTGTGAGATTCTTCTCGCAAGACTGATGCTAACGCAGCAGGGTGAGGAAGACTGTACGGCTATTTGTTTGGCAAAGACTGAGCATTTCGCCCACCAACATCAATTCTTAGTTCAGTTACCTGATCTTGCAGCTGCACATGTGCACTCGTTGCTTCGATTGGGAGATCTGGAAGCTGCAGCACTCGAAGCGCAGAAATACGAGCTTCCTATTAGTGGAGCTCGGGTAATTCTAGCGCAAGGAAATCCTTCTGCAGCACTAGCGGTATTAGAGCCGCAACGAAGAGAGGCGGAGTTAAAGGGCTGGAAGGATGAGTGTCTTAAGGTGATGATCCTCCAAGCTGTCGCGCTGCAAGCGAATGGCGAAAAGGCGAAGGCGTTACAACATTTAAAAGATGTACTTATATTGGCTGAGCCTGGCGGTTTCATCCGAATTTTTGTTGACGAGGGTGCTCCAATCTATAAGTTACTCAGTGAAGCTGCAATCAATGAATTTATGCCGGGTTATTTAGCTAAGTTGCTAGATGGATTTGAAGCTGAGAAATTAAAAAGGGGAGTTAAATCCGATCACCACCATCTGACTCCGTCGATTAAATCCCAAATTGAGCCACTGAGTGTCAGAGAATTGGAAGTGCTGAAACTCATAGCCCAAGGACTCTCGAATCGTGAGATTAGCGAGCGGCTGTTTCTTGCGCTCAGCACAGTTAAAGGGCATAACCGGGTAATTTTTGATAAATTACAGGTTTCAAGACGTACGGAAGCCGTTGCTCTTGCTCGTAAGCTGGGGCTGTTGTAAATAAAACAATACTTAAGTATCTATCCATTGATACCGTACTGAAGCTATACTTTTTGCATAATGAGGTTAGGAGGAAGCCCATGAAAGCGATGGTATGTACAAAATATGGATCACCAGATGTTCTTCAGCTTCAAGAAGTGGAGAAATCTATGCCGAAGAGCAATGAAGTATTAGTAAAGGTTCACGCGACAACCGTAACTGCCGGGGATCTTCGGGTTCGAGCTTTCAATAGTCCTTTCTTATTGTGGATTCCAATGCGATTAGTATTAGGCCTTACCAAACCTAGAAAACCAATCCTTGGTGTGGAATTAGCCGGGGAGATTGAAACGATAGGGAAGGATGTAACAAGATTTAAGAAGGGGGATCAGGTTTTTGCTTTAACCGGTATGAATTTCGGAGCTCATGCCGAATATGTGGCACTGCCTGAGGATGGTTTGATGGCCATCAAACCCGATAACGTGACTTATGAAGAGGCTGCCTCCGTACTTTACGGAGGAACAACCGTACTTTATTTTCTAAGAAAAGCAAATATCCAGAGTGGACACAAGGTTCTGATCTACGGAGCTTCTGGAACTGTAGGGACTATAGCGATACAGCTTGCCAAGTACTTTGGTGCTGAGGTCACAGCCATATGCAGCGCCGGCAATTTTGAATTAGTGAAATCATTGGGTGCCGATCAGGTCATTGATTACACGAAAGAGGATTTTACAACTAGAAATGAACGATATGATATTATCTTTGATGCCGTTGGAAAAGTCTCGAAATCAAAATGCAAGAAAGCTCTAACTACAAAGGGGGCCTACGTGACAGTTGATGGTCAAGGGATCGCGAAGATACGTAACGAGGATATTCTCTTTCTCCAAGAACTTATGGCTGCAGGAAAGTTAAAATCAGTCATCGATAGACGTTATCCGCTGGAACAAATTCCTGAGGCTCATCGATATGCAGAAACAGGGAGGAAGAAGGGGAGTTTAGTTATAACGTTATGAAAAAACAGTGGTTATTCTTAAAGGAACGATTGTTCAAAGTATGACATTCTTAAATGGTCAATTTTATGCATAAAAGCAGGCCCACATAATTTTTTTACGGGTTACCTTTTGAAGTTCAGAGCATTAGATTGACTTTTAAATTGGCTTTCAAACTGACACGCTTGGGATTCCAAGCGTATTTTTTATGGCAATTAAAGAAATTCAGAAGGATGTTTGTGGTCACGTGTCTGTCCACAGTAGGCATTTATTATGTTTTTTTGTAAATTATATCGTGGTTTCTTTATGGACGTTAGGCAAAACATAGAGGACTAGATCGCTATTTCTAATGCCGATACCCGATGGTTTGAACATTAGCCAGGAGCGACTTTTTATTGTCTATATTGGTTGACAATGATAATCATTATTATTAATGTGTAAACAGGCGTGAATCCTTATGCCCACCTTTCCTTATTCCAGCGGCAGATTTTTAATTGATTCCGAGGTTACACAGCCCAGTTAAAAGAGAAAAACTGGACTATGGTGGTTAAGTAGATGGTATACGGGAGCTATGATTGAATTTTGTTGGCGCTTATACATAGAAGGACGGGGAGCTGCCGGACAATGTGAAAGTGCTCCTCACCGGACATCTGGAACAGCTGTTTATTGAATCGTATGTACAACGATTGATCTCAGAATTACCGAACAAACTATTATTGAAATGAGGTATGCATTGTGAAGATAGACGGTCATCAGTTAGCAGAGCATTTTGCACACACTCCTTTCCAAGTAGAAGGAGTATATCGATATGCTGAAAATCCAGGTGTGCCTTACGCTGACTATACAGATTCTTTTCCTGGATTTGTGTTTCCACTTACAGGAAAGATTAAATTTAAATTTAATGGCACGCCTTATATTTTTTCGCCAGGAAAAGTTGTGCATGGGGGTGCGAAAATGAAACTAGATCAAAAAATGTTTGGTAGAACCAATTGGGAATATATTCTTGTTCAATATCGGATATGTAACTCAGAACTAAAAGAGTCAAGCTTTTCTCATCAGCATTTTGAATTATTAACAGGTCAATCTCCTCGTCTTATTGAATTAATTATGCGCCTTTGGCATGTATATAATCAGCGTGGAGGCATTTCGATGTTTCAGACTGAAATGCTGTTTCGCGAAGTGCTGAATGAGACCTTATTATGTGTTATTAATAGGGAAGATAGCTGTGAATCACATACTTTATTCGAGCGGGTATCTAACTATATTCATCAAAACTATGATCAAAGTCTTACAATAGCTTCGCTTGCAGAACAAAATAACGTTAATCGAAATCGACTTTCTTACGTATTTAGAACACATGCCGGTATGGGACCAGCAGAATATTTATTAAAATATCGTATAAATATAGCGCAAGAAATGCTATTTACAAGTGATGCGCCTGTACAACAAATTGCGCAAACGGTTGGAATGGCTGACCCCTTTTATTTTAGTAGAGTGTTCAAAAAACAATGTGGCATTTCTCCTACCGAATATCGAGAGAAGTTCATCAATAATCCATGGTAAATTCAACCTGCATCCATTCTAATCTAAAAATTACTTTACTATAATAATGGTTAAGCAAAGAAACCATTAAGTTGGAGGAATTTCGTATGCAAAAGATTAGAGGACTGCTAGTCGCAATACTATTATTAACAGGTATACTAGCGGGTTGTACTGAAACACCTGCTGAAAATAAAGAATCAACTAAAGAAGGCGCATCTTCAACAGGAGTTAATGTAGATGCAACTGATTGGCCAAGAACATTTAAGGATGCCTTAGGTAAAGAAATTGTTATCGAGAAAAAACCAGAAAAAATAGCCTCATTATGGTATTTTTATCCAGAAATATTAGTTGCATTAGGTGAGCCACCTGCTGCATCTACTGAAAAAGAGTATCTATCTTCTTTATCTTATTTAAAAGGAAAGCTGGATTCAGCTGAAGAATTAGGAGATAAAGTGTCTCCTAGCATTGAGAAAATTCTATCTATTAATCCTGATTATATTCTAGCAACAGAGCATCATGAAGCAGTGTATGATTCACTAGATAAAATTGCACCAGTTATTACGTTAAAATACATGGACATCTATGAAGATTGGCAATATGGACTCCGTACAGTAGCCAAGATTATTGGAAAAGAAGACGAAGCGGAAAAAGTAATTGATAAAATGATGAATGATATTACAACTGGGCGTGAAGCATTAAAGTCGATGGAAAGAGAGACAGTAGCGCTTATATTGTCTTGGGATGGAAAAACTTTTAATGTTCTAGGTGAAGGAAATCCGGTCTATAAACTTGCGTTTGAAAAAGAAAAGGGATTGGGGCTTACACCGGATGATACATATACAGGTAATAATAATGAATTTACTTCGTTTGAAGGAATATCAACTGTTCAAGCAGACCATATTTTCCTTATAGGTGACATTACAAAAAAGGAGGAATTAATGAATAACTTAAAACAAAGTAATGTATGGAATGCTATGAATGCCGTAAAGAAAGGCAATGTTTATTTAATGGATAATTCCGCCATTACTGGTGGACCATTAGCTATTGAATACGCTTTACAAAATATATTATCCGCCTTGCTTAAGCTCTAATAAGTTGAGGAAAATAAGGAGTGATTACTATCCATTATCAAGCTATTAATCTGAAAGATAAGTTATCTAAATTTAACGACCTTTGGTCTCCGAAAGTCATTGGCGAAATGAATGACTATCAATTTAAACTTCTTAAGATCACTGGGGATTTTGAATGGCACAGTCATCAAGATACCGATAAGGTATTTTTCACGCTCGAAGGGGAGATGATCATTGATTTCCGTGATGGTCAGGTTAAAATCCCCAAGGGTGAGATTTTTATTCTCCCGAAGGGAATCGAGATGAAGCCTTCCGCCGAAAAGGAATGCCATATCATGTTGTTGGAACCTAGAAGCGTAGTAAACACTGGCGGTACTGAGGCCGAATTAACAGCAGCCAATGATACTTGGATCTAGTGTTTGTTACTAGTACTCTATCAACAAACGACTTCCCAATATCGAGGTTCTACTGTATTTATAAATGTAAGGCTTTCCTCCACTATTCCCTTAACGTTTCTCAAATTGACATAACACCAAATGGTGTTATAATAAAAAACGAAACCAAAAGGTGTTACATTAAAATGAATTTTGGAGGCCATTTATGCAAACTCGAGGACCACTACAAGACATTCGTCAAACGATTACACTCAATGCGCCAATTGAAAAAGTATGGAAAGCTGTTTCTACTGCTGAAGGAATAGCTGCTTGGTGGATGCCAAGTACATTCGAGCCAGTGGTAGGTCATGAGTTCATTCTACATGCTGGACAATTCGGTGATTCCCCTTGTAAAGTTACAGAGATTGATGAGCCTAACCGTGTCGGTTTTAATTGGGGGAAGGATTGGCATCTTGCTTTTGAACTAAAAGAAATTGATGGAAAAACGGAGTTCACCGTGATCCACTCTGGATGGGACCCTGAAAAGGTTACTGAATTTGGTCAACCGCATCCTATCGTTCGTGGCTTTATGAACGGCGGCTGGGAGAAAATCGTCCAAGAAAAACTTCCTGCTTATATCGAGGCTTAAGATGCCAGTCGCTGAATCTGGACATGATGTATTTCAAGCGATAGCAGATCCTACCCGCCGCAGTCTGCTAAAGCTGCTTGCTAATAAGGAAATGTCCATAGCATCCATCTCGGAATGCTATCCGATCAGCCGAACCGCTGTTAACAAGCATTTACAAGTATTGTCCGATGCGCAGCTTGTTAGCAGTCAGAAAGTCGGTCGGGAAACTCGGTACAAGCTTCAGCCAGAGCCTCTACTGGAGCTTCAAGATTGGCTTACCTTTTTTGAACAATACTGGGCTAATAAACTGTTTGCGCTTAAAGAATATGTTGAAGCAGATCATAAGAATGAATGATAAACCGGGAGGCGTGAGATCACGCTTCTCGGTTTTTTATGCTATGTCGTATAAAAGTGGAACGATGTGGATGGACAAATTCTAATCCATTGGATTAGAAAGGTACGAATTCGGATTGTACGGACCAAGCAAACCATTGATCTGGAGGCGGATCATTTCGTTTCATTGCAGATTGTACAATAGATAGCGCCCTTTTCGTTCTTAAAATAACATCTATTGCACTATGTGCAATCAAACTTCAGGAAACGTGCTATCAGAGGGGGTTTTTCATAGATTGATTGTACAAAATACAACAGAACTGCAATTCAGCACGATTTTTGAAAATTCTGTTGCACAAAATACAGCGACCCTACCAGAACATAAAAATATGAACCACTAGCTCATGTGTAACGGACTCAGATGCAGCTATTTGCTCATTTTGAGGCTTTTGGGGCGAGTCGCAGACTCGAGAGACGTTAATCATCATAATCAGGGGCAATATTATGTGTTTGAAGCACTTTTAAAAGAAATAACACGTAGCATTGAGCAACACCGTTATTTCTGCATTTACAGGATTGCTTTCAACGGAAAGCTTATCTCATTTATAAACTCAGTTTAAACCTTCGTTTAAATTCAGTTTATAAATGGGGTTTACTATCACAATACAAACTGAAACGTTGGAGGAAATACAATGGTACTTGAGCAGAAAAAAATAATCTCACCAGGTCAAGATGAATGGGCAGTCGAAGCAAACGGATTGGTCAAAACATTTGGTGACAATCGCGCGGTGGATGGTGTGAATTTAAACGTAAAAGCAGGTACGATCTATGGAGTTCTTGGTCCAAACGGAGCCGGAAAAACTACCGTCATTCGGATGCTGGCGACCTTACTTCGCCCTGATGTAGGTTCAGCGCGAATCTTCGGACATGATGTAGTGAAGGAATCGCAGATTGTCCGGCAATTAATTGGTGTGACAGGACAATACGCCTCCGTCGATGAGTCACTAAGTGCTACGGAAAATTTGGTCATCTTCTCGCGTTTGTTAGGACTAGGCCGCGCGGAGGCTCGACAAAAAGCTGCTGAACTGCTTGAAGAGTTTGGGTTGACAGAGGCGGCTAAGCGTCCACTAAGAAATTTCTCTGGTGGTATGCGTCGTCGTCTGGACCTGGCAGCAAGCCTCATTGCTCAACCCCCGTTGATCTTCTTGGATGAACCAACTACAGGGCTTGACCCGCGTACACGCTCACAAATGTGGGATACGATTCGCCGATTGGTGAATACAGGGTCAACAGTTCTTTTAACGACGCAGTACCTTGAAGAAGCAGATCAACTAGCAGACCGGGTGGCAGTTATTGACCGTGGGCAAGTCGTCGCCGAGGGCACTGTGGATGAGCTGAAATCATCCGTGGGTACCACATCCTTACTATTGAAGGTCCGAGAGCTAAAGGATTTCAAGCAAGCTCGTCAGCTTGTAGAACATGTTCTGCATGCCCAATCCAATGTGTCTTCCTTGGAGGAAGGGCAGATTTCTGCACCGATGGCGAACGCGGATCTAGTGACTGACCTACTTATTGCTCTTCGCGAAGCAGGCATTCCACTCGCAGAGGTGAGTGTGCAGAAACCAACACTTGATGAAGTATTCTTAACAATCACGGGTCAAGGTGCTACAGATGACGCTTCAAATGCGTCTGGCCAGACAAACAAGAAGGAGGCAGTAAGAGTATGAGTACGAGAACTTCTGTAATAAACTCAGGAACTACAAGACAATTGAAAAACCATACGAGCCTCAGACAGAGTATACGAAATTCATTGACAATGGCGTATAGAGGTATACTAAAAATACGGCGTACACCTGAGCAATTGTTCGATGTTACGCTTCAGCCTATTATTTTTACTCTAATGTTCACCTATATCTTTGGAGGAGCCATCTCTGGTGACATTGCTAGCTATTTGCCTGTTATCATTCCCGGTATTCTCGTTCAGACCGTAATTACTACTTCGATCGTTACTGGAGTTCAATTACGTGAGGATATGGATAAAGGTGTATTTGACCGATTTAAATCACTGCCAATTGCAAGGATAGCTCCGTTAGCAGGTGCTCTATTAGCAGATACGATCCGGTATACCATAGCGACTGTGCTCACTTTTACCATGGGCTATATTATGGGATTACGGCCTGAGGGAGGGCTGGGGAATGTTGCTATCGCGGCACTTCTTGTTATTGTCTGTGCTTGGTCGATTAGCTGGATCTTTGCCTTCTTTGGTGTCATTGCAAGAACAGCCTCAAGTGTACAAGGGATCTCGATGATTGTGCTGTTCCCGCTTACGTTTCTATCTAACGCATTCGTACCCGTGGATACAATGCCTAGCTGGCTTCAATGGTTTGTTAAAATCAATCCGATCTCACATTTGGTGTCCGCCGTCCGGCAGCTTACTAACTATGGAACCGTAGGCTGGGATTTCGTAATCTCTCTGATCGGAGCAGCGGTCATCGTTGCAATTTTTGCACCAATTACAGTTCGTGCTTATATGCGCAGGACATAATATGAAATGAAAAAAAACGGCAGAAATGCCGTTTTTTTGTATTAGCCGCAAAAAAGCTTCTTTATTTAATTATCGTTTCTAAAGAACGTCTGAATTAAATTGGATACCGATCTGTCATACAATGTTTTCGCGGTTTCCTCATTTTGAATATGTCCGCCCAAATGCAGATGAATGACACCATGCAACGATGCCCATACCAGATTCACAACAAGGAGGGGGTCTTTCTCAACAATAAACCCTTGCTCGATGGCTTTTGTAATAACGGCTATCACTTGTTGTAAAGCGGTAAAGATAGCATTTAAGCTTTCCTCTTCCGGTTTGAATTCACTAAAAGCTCCTCCAAACATAACCATATAGTAGCTGGTATAATTCCGAGAGAATTCCCAATAGGCTTGACCAAGATCACGAAGATATGAATTTTGATCGTCTTGTTGTGGGACCGCTTGAAATGCAGTAGCTAACAATTTACATCCTTCCAGAAAAAGCTCTTTCGCTAACCCTTCCTTGTTTCCAAACAAGTTATAAATGATCTTTGTGGGACATTCCATTTTTTCAGCAACCTTGCGAATGGTTACGGCTTCGGGACCATATTCCTGCATAATGGTTGCAGCAGCTTCAATAATGTTCAGTCTTAATATTTCAGCATGCTGAAGTTTGGCTTTTGGGTAGGTTGTAACTGAATGAGCATCTATGGAAGATAAATTGGACGATTTGTGCATGTAGTTTCACACCCTTAGAACTTTACTTTAGCTTTTTTTCAAATAGCCATCATTTCTAATCCTTATTTTACTGATATAGAAGAGAAATAGCCAATATTTAAATGGATTGCTTTATTTGACATCATAACTCCATTCAGATACAATGATTCATATCGAAACAGTGTTTCTGAATGCTCATTAAAGGGAGAGATGATAGCAATGATACCGATTCAAAATAAATGGACATTAATTACAGGTGCTTCTTCAGGAATAGGTGAAGCGTTTGCTCATGAATTTGCAGCCAAAGGAAGTCACTTGATATTAGTCGCTCGTTCAGAGGATAAATTGATTGCTTTAGCGGAAAAATTACAAAAAGTACATCGTATTCGAGCGGAGGTTCTAGTTGCTGATTTATCTCAAGAAGGTTCTCCTAACAAGCTCTATCAACAATGTATGGAACGTGGTTTGAATGTTGATATACTTATTAATAATGCAGGATTTGCTACCCATGGGCTTTTTGAACAATTATCTGGCTCAAGACAGCATGAAGAGGTGATGCTCAATGTTTTGGCGGTTCTAGATCTTACTCATTTATTTTTACCAGATATGTTAAAAAGAAAAAGCGGAGTGATTATTAACGTTGCTTCAACAGCAGGATTTCAACCTCTTCCTAATATGGCTGTATATGGAGCGACAAAAGCTTTTGTATTATCATTTACACAGGCTCTATGGGAGGAAAATAGAAAACGAGGCGTACAATTTCTTGCGCTATGTCCGGGGGCTACGGAAACGGAATTTTTTAATGTTGTTGGAGCCGATGAAGCTTCTGTCGGGAAACGGGATACTCCAGAAAATGTGGTTCAAGTGGCGCTTCGATCGCTTCAGGCTAAAAAGGTATTTGCTGTCCCAGGATTTACAAACTATATTTCTGCTCAAATGTCACGTTTTTTTACACGTAAACAAATGCTTTATATTGTTGGACGTATGCTCCGTCCGCGACATTAATAGAACTGGTTACAATGGTTTGTCAAAGTCAATCCAATCTCACATTTCCTTTCTGCTGTACGACAGCTTACTAACTATGGAACCGTAGGTTAGGACTCTGTAATTTCTCTGATCGGAGCAGCGATCATCGTCGCAATCTTTGCACCAATCACGGTTCGTGCTTATCTGCGCCGGATATAATTTAACAAAAGCCACTATCTATGGATTAATCCATGATAGTGGCTTTTGTTAAATGTTAATTGCCTAATTTCGACTTCTAATCCTACTTCTTCAGGTGCTTCGATGGTAATATGATATAAAAAATAGAATAATGCACACGGAAAGGGCGACAGTATGAGAAACTATCTAATTTTGGGAGCAAGTAAAGGTCTGGGAGATGCATTTGTGAAAGGGTTACCTGAGCCTGGCGATCAAGTCTGGATCGTTTCCAGAAGCAAGCCGGGCAGTCTGGATATTAACGATGGCATTAAACGAATCTGGATTGCAGTAGATCTATCGCAGCCAGATGCCGCGCAAGTCTTATCAAAGGGCGTTCAATCGGAGAAGATTGATGTTCTAGTTTATAACGTAGGCATTTGGGAGAAAGAAGGCTTTGAGGCTCATTATACGTTTGACAAAGATGAGGCCAGTGACATTGCTAACATTATAAATGTGAATATAACTTCAACAATTACTTGCATACAGGCTGTACTACCCAATCTTCGACAGTCGGAAGCAGGGAAAATTATTCTAATTGGCTCCACAGCAGGTCTGGACCATACCAATAATGACCAGGTATCCTTTGTAGCTTCCAAGTTCGGTCTGCGTGGCATTACTCATGCATTACGAGAGCATGTTCGTAAGGATGGGATTGCAGTTACATGTGTGAATCCGGGTGAGCTGGCAGCAGAAATTCCTTATGAGGATGGCGTGGAAAAAGCAATTGCAGAATATAACGGGACAAGAATTCCTGTTCAGGACATTGTCTCCATTGTGAAATGTGTGGTTAACCTCTCTAGAGCTTCCTGTGTCAAAGAAATTCATATTCCAGCAATGACGGATTTGAATGCATAATAAAACTTATATGTCCTGCAAATAAATTTAAAAAGACGCTATTTATGGATTATCCGATGATAGCGTCTTTTTGCTATGGAATAAAGCCGTCATCCGTATCCTAACACTGATTAGGATTTTTTTTCCTATTTTTCTCTAAACTACTTCATCTGTCGTAGTAATTATGATATACTGCAACTACTACGACAGATGAAGTAACCGAGGAGGTATCCCATTTTTGATCAGCAGTGATGTTATACGTGGCTACAATGATACACTGATCCTATACATGCTGCTGGATGGAGAATCCTATGGGTATGAAATTTCCAAAAACATCAGGCAGCTGACGCAGGAGAAGTACATTATGAAGGAGACAACATTGTATTCCGCCTTTACCCGGTTAGAGAAGAACGGTTACATTGAATCCTTTTTTCAGGATGAGAGTCTCGGCAAGCGGCGCACGTATTACCGGATTACTCGGCTAGGTCTCGCCTATTACAAGGAGAAATGTGAGGAATGGAAGGTTACACAGGAAGTTGTTAACCAATTTATCAGGGAGTGGTGATAGGGCATGGAGACGATTGTAGTATATCTGGATAATATGTTCGCTAGTCTGCCAAAAAAACCAGAACTTGAGCATTTGAAGCAAGAGCTGCTGTTTGGGATGGAGGAGAAGTATCACGAATTGAAGCGTGATGGCAAGTCGGAGAATGAAGCGATCGGCATCGTCATTTCGGAATTCGGTAATATTGAGGAGTTGACCGCTGAGCTCGGTATCCATCCTGTCGAATCGGAGCAGGTTGTAAAAGTACCTGTTCTGACAGAAGAAGAGGCTTACACTTATGTGGCTGCCAGACGTAGCTGGGGGTTATGGACCGGTATCGGAGTTTTTCTCTGCGCATGTGGGGTGGCGCTTCTGATTGGTCTTGATACACTGTTTGAAAATAAAAATACTATTGTGGCTGATAAAGGTTCGATGTTAGGACTTGTCGGAATGTTCATGCTTGTAGCTGTTGCGGTGGGCATGTTCATCTATAGCGGAATGAAGCTTGAGCGCTTCAAAAATTTGGAGCAAGGCTTTCAGTTACCTTATGCGCTCAAAGCATCACTACTGCGCAGCCAAGCCCTTTACGCTCCGACTTACCGCCTTTCGTTAATTACTGGAGTTTGTCTGTGCGTGTTATCACCAGTTTTTATCTTCGCAACTTCATATGTCAACGATGACTTTACTCCTTATGGAGTCGTAGCCTTTTTAGTGATCGCTGCAGTGGCAGTGTTCCTGTTTATCTATTATGGAAACATTCAAGGCGCGTATACGAAGCTGCTGGAGGAGCCGAAAGTCACTGCACAGAAGAAGGAAGAGGACCGATTTATTGGAGCAATGGGGGCAGTGTTGTGGCCTTTGGCAACAGTGATCTTCTTGTTCACAGGTTTTGTTTATCAGCGTTGGGATGTCAATTGGGCCGTATTCCCGATTGCCGGTATTCTGTCGGGCATGTTCAGCAATGTCTATCATATTCTGAAACGCAAAAATGTCTCGTAAGAGTTTCTCAGAATTCATCGTTTAAATAAATTTGAGAGAGCAATGCATTGAATAATTAAGGCAGTCTACCAGCATGATTTTGCTGGGAAGGCTGCCTATTTGTGTTGGGATTTAATAGAGAGCTCAAGTGGATCTATTAAAAAGAAGACTTATAAATTTTCAGCTTATATTGGACATATATTGGGCGGACGAGAATATGAATATACAATAATACTTCTTGTTGAAGAAGACGAAAATACATCAACTGTTAGGAGAAATGAATGATGGAATTTGAACTGGGCAGCATTTTGAAACTAGTGAAACGTAGGCTGCTGTTCATCATTGTGTTATGTATCGTTGCGGTCGGTCTCGCTAGCTTCGTAAGCTATTACGTTTTGAAGCCAAAATACGAGGCGACAGCTTCTATTCTTATTCAAGGGGACAGGCAGCAGAAAGCAATCAATGACATTATGGCTGGGCAAAAACTAGTGACCACTTACGGGGAAATTATCCGAAGCAGCAGAATCGCTGATGAGGTAGTTAGAAGGCTGCAATTAAACGTGACCCCTGAAAAACTATTAGAAAAAGTTAAGACAAGAACAAGTAGTGAGTCACTTGTAACGACGGTAATTGTGACGGATTCTAGTGCTCAGCGGGCAACGGATATCGCAAATGGCTTTGGGGAGGCATTCAACGAGAACATTCAAGCAATTATGGGGGTAGAAAATGTTGTATTTCTCGACCGAGCTAAGGTTCCTTTTGAGGCGATCTCACCCAAGCCTGTTTTTAATATGGTTGTTGCTTTCGGACTTGCATTGATTGCTGGGATCGCGTTTTCCATTCTACGGGAATTGGCAGAGAAACCTGTGAGAAGCGCCAAAAACATTCAGTTGGATTTACAGCTTCCTCTTCTGGGAACGGTAGGGAAATTGAAGCCACGGAAACGGCGGGCGAAGTCGAAATCCAATTCAGTAGAAGGAGTCAGCAAACATGAAGAAGAAAACGCCAAAATTGTATTGCCTGGAACAACCGAAGTCATCTAATGGAGATCAATTCCGTACGATACGTTCCAATATTCGCTATACCCGAGTAGGTGGAGAAATCCGTTCTTTATTAGTTACAAGCTCTCTTCCAAATGAAGGCAAGTCGACAGTAGCAATGAACTTGGCCATAGCCATGGCGGAGACGGGTAGAACGGTGCTTCTGATCGATGGAGATTTGCGCACGCCAACTGTGCATAAGGCTTTTGATCTGCCTAATTGGGTCGGATTAAGTAGCATTCTAGTGGATCAAACCCGTGTGGAGGATTGTATTTTTTCTATTGAGGATTCAGAGGGGCTTTCTGTACTGACCTCTGGTCCAATCTCCCCAAATCCGGCTGACTTACTAGGATCAACAGGAATGAAGAGGTTATTCGCAGAGCTCAGCGAGCGATTTGATACGATTGTCATCGATTCTTCTTCTGTGTTAATGCCCTTCTCGGATGCTCTTATCTTAGCAAAGATGACTGAGGGGGTACTGTTAGTGGTTAAATCCGGGAAAGTGCTCTTGAAGCATACGAACTCTGCAAAACAGATGCTTGAGCAGCAAGGGGCGCATATTGTGGGAGCAGTTTTGAATTATCGAAAGAGTAGCAAGCGCTACAAGATTCGCAGTGAAGATTTTGCCGATTGGGCGTCATCTTCCGGAATGGTCTAACGTTTATGACATTTGCTTCTCTTCGTTATTTATTCGGGAATATCACTTATGCGGGTGCTCAATTCGTGATTGTAATTCTACTTAATAAATTTGGATCATCTGAAATTGTTGGGCAATATTCGTTAGGGCTTGCGGTGACTGCTCCTATCTTTATGTTGTCGCATCTACATCTGCGTTCGATCTTGATTGTTGATACCTCGGGGAAATATCTTTTTGGAGATTTTTTTGGCCTTCGAATCGTGACAACCGCTGCTGCGTTCATAATTACAGCCGGTTGTTGCATCGTAAGTGGTTTTGATTGGAATACAGCTTTAGTCATATTTTTCATCGGATTGTATAGAATTGTTGAGTCGGTCAGTGATATTTTGTTGGGTATCGTTCAGAAGCAGGAGAGGTTAGATCAAATTTCTTTCTCAAGAACTGCTAAAGGATTGTTCTCCATACTTGTGTTCGCCCTCGTATTTATCCCTACTCAGAGTCTCATTCTAGCGTTATTAGTCATGATCGCCGGATGGTTAGCGATAACGATTGCATACGATGCCCGCAAAGCGAGAGTGTATACGTCGCTCAAGCCACTTTTTAACAAGAGACGTTTATGGGGCTTGCTGTTCATTAGTTCACCTCTAGGTATTGTGCTCGCGTTGATGTCGCTAAATACAAATATTCCACTATACGCGATCTCTTATTTTAGAGGGGAACATGACTTAGGTGTATACGCTACGCTCTCATACATGATCGTTGCCTGCAATGTTGTTGTTACTGCACTCGGTGAAGCGATAACCCCACGTCTTGCCCGTTGGCACGCTGCTGGACGACATAAGGAGTTTATCACTTTACTCAGTCGGATGATTGTAATGGGCCTTGGAATTAGTGCGGTTGCTTGTTTGATCGGGTGGATGTTTGGGCATCAGCTACTAACCCTATTATTTAGTGCAGATGTGGCTGAGGAGATAGGCTTATTTCATTGGTTGCTCGTTTCTACTTTGTTGGTATTTGTGTCGTCCTACCTGTGGTATGCCATAACAGCCACCGGGAAATACAAAGCGCAGATTCCATTGTTTCTGTGTTCAGTGCTCACTAATGGACTTTCCTGTTTAATATTCGTACCTATTTTCGGGGTGATAGGTGCTGCGATGGGGGCTAGTTTGGCTTTACTCATTCAGATGATTGGCAGTGTAATCGTGCTTTTCTTGGTAATCCGTCAGGCAAGGAAACAGGTACAACAGGAATTGGCCGCATAGAGGCAATTTCTCATAGGAAAGTAGGGGCTTGTATGACATCTGTATCCGTTGTAGGGAAACCCTACACCATGCGTAATTTATTTCTGTTTGCGGTTATGGGTTACATCATCTGCCTTCCGGCACAAATTGACTTCGGTGGTGCCTTTCGAATTGCACCCTCTGACCTTTTCTTAATGCTCGGTTTATTTGCAGCAGGTTTTCACCTCAAATTGGACCCTAGGCAGTTCAGTTCATGGCATTGGGGGATGTTGTTTATTTTCGTCCTCGCTTCATTTGTATCCATTTGGCGCAATGGATTCATTACACAATACGCTCTATTGCAAAAAGATTTTGGGTTTATACTCCTGCTGCTGACTTATATTATGCTCGTTCAGGCTGTAGACAGCTGGGATCGGTTATATAAAATGCTACGAGCTTTTCTGATCAGTGTGCTGATCTTCAATAGCGTTGCTTTGTTCGATTTTTTTAGCGGAGTCAAGGTTCCATTTATGGTTCAAGACGGTCGCCTGTCCGGGATGTTAATTGATCCGAATGCATACGGCGGATTACTAGTAACAGCTTTTGCTATTCATATCATGACGAGCGGGAACGGGGTGAAGCTACTTAGGGGATGGGTGAGTACGATAGCGACGATAACCCTAGCCGGTGGCATAATAATGACTTTTTCGCGGTCGTCATGGATTGGCTTGTTCCTAGTCCTACTTACACTTCTGCTGACGAATCCTTCTCGACTAATCAAGATCGGCATGGGGTTTAGTGTCGCGTTTGGAGCACTGCTGCTCTATAAAGGTACAGCTTATCTGGATGTGCTTGGGAATATGGCCAGTAGACCTTCGCAGATTCAGTCACGCCTTGACATCATTGGGAAGGCTGTGGAGTGGATCGCTCAAAGTCCATTATTAGGGATTGGACTCGGTAGCTATAACTATGAACTGCGGATTATTATCCATAATACTCCGATCTGGTTTATGACGGAATTTGGCTTACTGGGCTTAATCGTGTATGGCGGGTTTATGATCTGGTTCTTCATCGTCGGGCTCCGTTCTTATCGCGCAGCAGATAAGGAGAATAGACCGATCATTATGGCATTACTGCTGTCACACGCAGCGATGATTGGACTTTCGATGGGTATTGAAGCCTTATTCCAGCGTTACTGGTGGTTCATGATGGCTATGAACGCAGCTTGCATCCGATTAACGAATACGGGGTGGAAAGGGGTGATGCGGTATCGAACCAAGGGCATTGAAAGATCTGCCGGTCGTAAGCTACGACAAGAAACAGAACAAGCGCAATAACAAGGGGTTCGGGAGCATACCTGCTGAAGACTGTGGGCTGGTAAGAGTTGCTTTTGTAGCCTCCATTTTTGGACATTTTGAAAGTTTCCATCTACCTTACATGGAGTTATTGCAGCAAAAGGGTTGTGAAGTGCATGCTTACGCGCAGCCTGGGGAAGCGAGATTACGGTTAGAAGAGAAGGGGATCGTCTGCCATGATGTGCCCATCCAGCGTAGCCCTTTACAGATACAGAACTGGGCGGCACTAGGGATACTAACGGAAAGCTTCAAGAAGGAGGGGTTCCAGTTCGTCCATGTACATACGCCAGTCGCTTCGATTCTCGGACGGATTGCGGCCCATAGAGCAGGTGTGCCTTGCACATTGTATACAGCTCACGGCTTTCATTTTTTTAAGGGAGCTCCTCTCCTGAACTGGATGCTTTATTATCCGCTCGAGAGATTAATGGCTCGCTGGACAGATGTGCTGATCACCATAAACAGTGAAGATTACAAACGTGCCCAGAAATTTTCTGTCCGGAAAAAAGTGACCTATGTGAGTGGTGTAGGGCTTGATCTCCAGGTTTACGGTAGCGAACAGGATCATCCTGAAGCTGAGACGGTGAAGGTAGATAGGCGACGCCAACTATTTGATCTGCCGATGAGTGATCAGGATGAACCTCCCTTCGTCATCCTATGCGTTGCTGAACTAAACGCCAACAAGAATCAGAAGCAGTTGGTTAAAGCGCTGGGTCAGTTGGGGGCTCAAGCAGGCAATATCCATCTGGCTTTTGCGGGTACCGGACCGCTTGAGCAGACATTATTGGAACTTGCTAAACGGCTAGGAGTCAGCGATCGAGTGCATATGCTTGGGTACCGTAGAGATATTCCGGATCTACTTAGAGCGTGTGATATTGCTGCACTTGTATCCTATCGGGAGGGACTACCTCGGGCGATAATGGAGGCGATGGCAGTAGGGAAACCTGTTATCGGTACGCATATTCGGGGGATTCATGATTTGATCGAACATGAGTCAACAGGTATGTTGGTTCCCGTGGATGATATTACCGCTACCGCTAAGGCATTTATTCAACTACGAGATGATTCAGCATTAACCATGGCAATGGGAGATACAAACAAGGAGAGGATCATTCGCTACGGATTGCCAGCGGTACTCCGTGAAATGGACTCGATCTATATAGAAGCATTGGATAAGGAGGAAAGAAAGCGGGTTCCGTCTGAAATGCATGCGAGCCTGTCGGAAGATTGATCATGAACTTTTAGTTAATTAGGGAGAAAGAAGTGATGAGAATGCGGATCGTCCGTTTGGTCATGTTGGATGCGGGGATTATTACGGCTTCAGTGTGGCTTGTGTTTTTACTTCGGTTTGATTTTCAAATCCCTGAGATGTACGTGTGGATGCTTCCGTGGGCAATATTGATTCACATTGCGGTGTATGCGGCCTTCTCATTTGGATTCAAAGTGTATAACAATATCTGGCGATACACGGGAATGAGAGAGTTACTACAGCTGCTAAAAGTGAGTGCATTAACACTCGTTGGTGTGATTGTTGTCAACTTATCCATGCATGCAGTGGTTCCTTCCTATCGACTGCCGATTTCCATTTATTTTGCAGCGGGTTATGTATTCCTCGGCATTGTTGGGTTACGAATGATTAAACGTCTTCTAAATGATGGGTTTGAGACAACGGGTGCGAAGGATACCTTCGAAGGAAATCTTCTAATCGTAGGGGCTGGTAAGGCAGGAATCCTCGTTACAAAAGATATCAAGCATTCAAGGTTCAAATTTATGCATCCGGTCGCCTTCATTGATGATGATACATCCAAACAAAAGCTGGAAGTTATGGGGCTACCCATTGTGGGTAACCGAAAATTCATTCCCGAAGCCGTGAAACAGCTAGATATTGCATTCATTATTATTGCCCTTCCGACAGCGCCACATAACGACTTAATGGAGATCATCGAGATCTGTAAATCAACAAAAGCGCAGATTAAGCTAATGCCTAGTATGACTGAAATTTTGGACGGGAAAATGGCAGTCAATCGAATCCGCGAAGTGTCCGTAAATGATTTGTTGGGTAGGACACCTGTTGAGATTAACACTGAGGAGATTCGCGAGAATTTAGGGAGTGAGTGTATCCTCATCACGGGTGCAGGAGGCTCCATTGGCTCAGAACTGTGTCGTCAGCTAGCTGCATATCGTCCGAAGGAAATGTTGCTGCTTGGTCATGGTGAGAACAGCATTTACCTGATTGAACAAGAGCTACGCCAGCTATATCCCGATCAGAAGATTCAACCCATCATAGCTGATATTCAGGATGTGTCGCGGATCGATAGTGTTTTTCAGAATTTTCGACCTACGATCGTGTATCACGCCGCCGCGCATAAACATGTTCCCCTTATGGAGATGAATCCGGTGGAGGCGGTAAAGAACAACGTTATCGGAACAAGGAATGTGGCGGAAGCGAGTGCCAAATATGGTGCTAAGCGGTTCATTCTGATCTCTTCGGACAAAGCGGTTAATCCAACAAGTGTCATGGGAGCTACGAAGCGAGCGGCAGAAATGATAATTAATGATCAGAATTCATCCAGCAAGACGGTTTTTGCCGCTGTCCGTTTCGGTAATGTACTCGGTAGTCGGGGAAGTGTTATTCCGTTATTCAAAAGACAGATCGAGAGCGGCGGCCCGGTTACGGTTACCCATATGGATATGGTGCGGTATTTCATGACGATCCCTGAAGCAGTGCAATTGGTTATCCAGGCGAGCGTACTGGCACAAGGTGGCGAGGTGTTCGTGCTTGATATGGGTAAGCCGGTTCGGATATACGATCTAGCGAGAGATTTAATACGCCTGTCGGGTTTAGAACCCGATAAAGATATCCCTATTGTGGTCACGGGCATTCGTCCTGGAGAAAAATTATTTGAGGAACTCCTGACGGAAGAGGAAGGATTGATGGTTACGAATAACTATCGCATCATGATCAGTCGTCCTCAAAGTGTATCCAGATCCGAACTGAATTTGGTCCTTGGAGTTCTGGAGAATTTGTGCAAACGGTATGAATTTGTACCAAGCAGTTATCAGATTAAGAAATTATTAAAGCAGCTTATTCCGAGCTATTCGGGCTTTCAGGAAGAACCACAGCTGGCTACTCATGAGCTTGAACGGATTAAATCCGAAGTCCATGCGGGGATCTAAATGATGAAGCCGTTTATGGGTAAATGGAAAAAGACATTGCGTTTGCAGGGGAAGAGTGACAGGAGTTTCACAAGAAAGCAAATAGTCATGAGGCGAATTGGAGGATTCGCCCTGATTGGTTTTCTGATTGTGATTATCGTTGGTGGGATCTGGATTAGAGGGGTGTTAAACCCTGAGAAGCGCTTTCAAAAGGCAGTCCTTAATCCATTGACGATACCTGGCTCTAAAGTTTCTGTGGTACCTGTGGGGAAAACGCAGTCGGATGGGACTTCGAATGGCCCAGTAAATTCGGATGGCGCGGTACTTCCATCGACTGAATCAACAGCATCGCCATCTGCATCCGATAAAAAAACTTCATCCTTTAATGTTGTACTCATTGGAACAGACACCTGGGGTGGGGAAATCTCGCGTGCTGACACGATCATGGTTGTGCATGTGATACCAGAACAGCGTAAGGTGAACATCGTCTCTGTACCGCGTGATACAAAGGTTTATGTACAAAATGTTGGATATACCAAAATTAATCATGCTCATATTGTTGGGGAGTCCAAAGGTGGGAATGAGCAAGGAACGCTGACGCTTATTCAAGCGGTGAGCGACTTTATGAATATCCCCATTCATCATTACATTAAGACGAACTTCTCCGGTGTTCGTGATTTCATCGATTCGATCGGTGGGATCGATATGGTAATCAATCAGGACGTGAGTATAACCCCTGAGATTACCATCAAAAAAGGCGAACAGCATCTGGATGGTGTGCATGCACTCTACCTTGCAAGGGCACGGTATTCTACTCCGAACGGTGACTTTAGTCGTCAAGAGGAGCAATTCAATATCGTTAGAGCTGTGGCGAATAAGCTCTTGAGCCCTGAGCATCTTCCGGATTTGGCGGGATTATTACTCCATGAAAAGAAGGACATTATCGATACAAGCTTCAGTGACAGTGATTTGCTCAGCTTAGCTTGGTTATTCAAGGGGATCGCTTCCGAGGACTTTCAATACGAACAGATTCCAGGAAATAACAGTTCTGGTGTTGATCCGCTAGTCGGAACTAAGGTGTACTACTGGAGTGCTGATTTAAAACAGGTGAACTCACTTAAGGAACGTCTTTTTACGGATTAAGAGAAAGGCGGGAGGAGTACTAACATGTATCGCCATATGAAACGAGGCTTCGATCTTGTGGGAGCGATCGTGATGTTATGTGTATTTAGTCCAGTTATGGCTGTGGTAGCGTTGTTGATTCGAATCAAGCTTGGAAGCCCAATCTTGTTCAAGCAGCAGCGACCAGGAAGGGGAGAGAAACCTTTCTTCATCTACAAATTTCGGACCATGGCTGAACTGTATGACACACAGGGGCAGCCGTTATCGGATGAGCGACGATATATCAAGTTTGGCGGAATCATCCGGAAGTTAAGTCTGGATGAGCTGCCGCAATTGGTGAACGTTGTGAAGGGAGAAATGAGCCTGATTGGTCCAAGACCCTTGCTCATGCGTTACAGCCCGTACTACTCCGAACAGGAGAGGCTGCGTTTCTCAGTAAGACCAGGAATTACGGGATTAGCACAGGTGTCAGGACGCAATACTTCGTCATGGAAAGACCGACTCTCGTATGATGTCACCTATGTCGAGAATTTAAGTTTCAGACTTGATGCGCTGATATTATGTAAGACCGTCTTGAAGGTGATTCGCCAAGATGATGTTGTAGCCAATCCAGGTCGGCATAGCCTTCCTCTGGATGAGTATAGGCTGAATAAAAAGGAGGGCCAGGCATGAGTGTGCAGTTTAGACCGCTGCATGAAGACGATATACATCATGCATGCCGGCTCTTGAAGAGCAACTTACCGGAGCATGTTTACAATCAAACGATATTTGCTTGTGCTGGTTATCCAGCATATCTACAGGCGGCTTGTAAGTGTGGAGGCCATTCAGCCACATTGTTGATTGGAGCCTATATTGGAGAAGTGCTCATTGGATTCGCGGAATGGCGAAGAATGGAACAAATGTTGGTTCTGAATAATCTAAACGTGGATGCGACGTATCGCAAGGATGGCATTGGCGGAATGCTGATGGCCTACGGAGAGAAATTAGCCAAGAGGGACGACATTAAGAAGTTGGTATTGGATGTGTTCTCATGGAATGAACAGGCTCATGCTTGGTATCTTCGTCTTGGCTTTGCAGAAGAAGGACGTACTTATTGGTATGTGAGGGATTTGGATCGTTCATCCGCGACTAGTGCAGATGTTATTGCTGCTGGAGCGGATATAGATTATGAAGAAGTGGCTTACATTATTGATGATTACCCGATGGCAGAGGCACATCATCTAAAGTATGGATTTTCTTCTTTTAGAATTAGAACAAAGCAGAAGACTTCAGTTGTGGGTCGGCTCGGCGAGCAGTATTTCCGCATCCAACTGCAGAGTGGGGAGTGGGACGTTGGGTATCCACTAACCGATGTGTTATTCGATCTAGACCGGGGGAGAAAGCTGTTATTGCTTTCATCCGATGCTTTCTTACGTGAGAGAGACCCGGCGCTAAGCTTAAGCACTGAAAGTATACGTATGATCAAGGTATTGGATTAGCGGCGAATGCTTCCGAAGTAAGTTTTGTCGAAGTACCTCAAGGAAGCATACGTTAACATAACTTTTAGGAGGCGACGTATGAGTAATTTCATTGTGCTTAATAGCTCGCATTCTGAAGAATGGGATACTTATTTGAATCAGATGGATAAGAAGGATATCTATTTCGCAGCAGATTTTTTTCGGCTGTTCGAGGATGATGATCATCAACAGGCAGAGTTGTTTGTTTTTAAGCAGGGTGAGAAGCTCATCATTTATCCTTACTTACTTCGCTCCATAAGCCATCTTCCCGCAGTCATTCAACTGGGACTTGAAGGAGAATGGTACGACATTAGCACACCTTATGGCTACGGGGGACCGATATCTAATGTGCCTGTTGGTGCGGAACGAACGGAGCTGTACAGACAATTCAGTGAGACGTTCACAGATTACTGCAGAGAGAAAAGGATAATGACCGAGTTTGTAAGATTTCATCCTTTCATAGGCAATGCCACCGAATTCCAAGACGGGCTTACTACGGAGTTGAATCGGAATACAGTTTATATGGATTTGACAGTTGGCTCAGAGTCAGCGCTAATTCAGAACTATGGCAGCAATCATAGAAGAAATATTCGTAAGTTAAAGTCAGCGCCATTCACTATTCGAAAGTCGGATCTTAAGGATCGAATCGAGCCTTTCACCGAATTATATTACGGTACGTTACATGATTTACAAGCAGATCCCTTTTATTATTTTCCTCAAAAATTTATAGAAGATACAAGCCTTTTGCTAGACGGACGGGTAGCGCTGTTCGAGGCGATGGATGGGGAGAAGGCTGTAGCGGCCAGTATTGTTCTCCTTGATCGACCATGGATGCACTATCACTTATGTGGTTGGGATCGTGCTTATCTGCAGTGGTCACCCACCAAATTTCTTATCCATTCAGCAGCCGTGTGGGGAATGGAGAATGGATACGAAAAATTCCATCTCGGTGGCGGATATAAGGGTAATGACGAACTGTTTCACTTCAAACTAAGATTCGCTACTCAACTAGAGCCACTGGACTATTACTTAGGTAAGCGAATATTTTTCCCTGAGGTGTATGAACGTATAATATCGCTCTGTGACACTGAGATTGCGGGGAATTACTTTCCACTCTACCGGCATCCCTTTTTTTTGAATCAAAATATCATGGACCACGCTCTGAAGTAAGTCAATAAGATATGTAATCCATCTGGATTAAAGCATCCAAATGGAGAAAGGAGCAAGGCATGAGTATTATTCAACCAAGCATTCTACCACGAATCTTGTTATCTCCACCCCATGTAAGTGGACGTGAACAGGCTTATTTGGAGGATGCGATTCACTCTGGCTGGATCGCTCCCATTGGACCACAAGTCGATGCTTTCGAGCGGGAGATGGCCGACTATACAGGTTCAAAGGGTGCACTTGCGTTAAGCTCTGGAACCGCGGCAATTCATCTTGCACTACGTCTAGCCGGCGTTTCTCAAGGAGATTACGTGATTTGTTCGACGCTCACGTTCGTAGCTAGTGCCAATCCTATTCTATATTTGGGGGCTACACCTGTATTTGTAGACTCAGAACCAGAGACATGGAATATGTGTCCACTAGCCTTTCAGCGGGCCTGCCAGGATTTAAATGACAGAGGGCTACTCCCTAAAGCAGCCGTTGTTGTCAATTTGTACGGGCAGAGCGCAGACATGGAGCCCATTGTAGAAATCGCGAATCGTTACGGTATAACTTTGATAGAGGATGCTGCTGAATCACTAGGTGCTTTTTATCACGGAAAGGCAAGTGGGACTTGGGGGCGCTTCGGAATCTATTCTTTCAACGGAAATAAAATTATTACAACCTCAGGTGGAGGTATGCTTGTGTCGGATGATACCGATGCATTAGAACAAGCCCGTTTTTGGTCTACGCAAGCACGTGATACTGCACCACATTATCAGCATTCCGAAATGGGTTATAACTACCGTCTCAGTAACCTGTTGGCAGCTATAGGCCGGGGGCAACTGGAGCTACTAGAGGAAAGAGTCAAGCGACGTAGACATATTTCCCGAGTGTACTCAGAGCGACTGGGATCCATTCCTGGTCTTCATTTTATGCCGGAAGCGCCTAATTGTCGAAGTACACGCTGGTTAAGTGCGCTAACAATTGATGATGAGATTGCTGGATTCTCCGCTAATCAACTCTTAAAGTGCCTGGATTTTAACAATATTGAAGCTAGACCTGTATGGAAACCACTACATTTGCAACCTCTGTTCGAGAACGCCTTCTATTATCCATACATGGAGGGTCATAGTGTATCTGATCAATTGTTCACAAAAGGTGTATGTCTACCCTCTGGAAGCTCCTTATCGGATGATGATCTAGCACGTGTAATGGATGCGATAGAGTCATGCATACAGAACCGCTGAAAGATTACTTGGCAACCCAACCGTTAGCACCGTTTCCGCTTTCTTTCACATAAAAAGTGGCTTTAGCTACACCATCTGTTCGCATAGCCAGACTGCCAATCGGAGCGGTTATAGTTCCCTCGGGCGAATCTTCCACGATGAATACTGCAGGAAGTAATGTTCCACCAACGAGTCGGACGGCCCTTTTAAAGTTGCCGTAGGTAGAGAACCATTCCGTTAAAGCATACGGATTATACATGGTGCCAAGGGAAGTACCTTGCATGGCAACCAACGTTTCAAATTCTAGAATGCGTTTTACCTTTACTGAACGGGTATCAAACACCGCTACATTGTTCAAATGCAAGAATGGTTTAGATGAGCCATAAGAAGAGACTAGTACTACCTGATTAGTCCCGCTGTTACGAACGATCATATTGTCAACAGTAACCATCGTGTCTGATTGCGTAGCGAACAAGAATAAAGTACTCCCTACTAGATCCTGTACATCCATTGTCCCCACATAAAGATCTCCTCCGTCGATTCGGACTCCGCTAGCTAAGGTGGAGCCTGAGCCGTATACTCCTAACGATCCGATATGCAATCTTGGTTTACCTCCAGCAGCATTAAACGCAGCATAAATGGCAGGGCCGCCGATGCCATCGAACTTTGCGCTAGCGATGTCAATAAGTTGCGAATATATCGTCTGCAAACCGTAACTGGCTTTATGATCTGTGGAACGAATAGACAAATGACTTACTTTCATAGTCAGTCCATAAGACAGTAATGCTGGACTTACGGATCCAGCAACACGCATATCAAGTGAACCGATGTCGAGCGTCCAAAGTCTAGCGATTTCATCTGTAAGTCCTGCCGACAGATCATTACCGAAACCAGTGGTAGTCAAGGAGTCGAAGCGTTGATAAAAGCTGCGTGTTCCTTTGAACTCATCGGGTTCCAAATCTAAAGAGTTAGCTCCAGTGAAGCTAGGCGCTCCACCACGACTGTTGTTTAAGACGGCTCTGTTGACATGAAGTTGATCTACAAAATGGATGACGAAGTTCTTACGCCCAGCCGTTTCACAGCGCGCATACCCGATCTGCACATTAACGGATGGAATTTCTTCCGTACCTCCAATAAAAATATTATCACCGTAGCAATCATGGGAGTACACCGATTCGATGGATATATTTTGCGAAGAAGAAATGAACAAGCCGTGAAGCTGATCGTTGACGTTTGATTTCACAGTCGAAGCACTTCCATCAATTTCGAGAGCGCCCGTTATCGTGATATTAGAAGCATTTAAGATGACAAGTACTCTAGTATCTGATGGTGGGTTCGAAGCCAATAACAGCTTAGACCCTGATTCAAAGCTTAGGCTAGTTCCGGTTGGAATGCGAAGACACCACCATTCAAGGCTGGAAGGATTACGCATGCGACCTGAAGATACTTTATATACACCAGGCGGGAAAATAACAACCTTGCGTTTGGCATTTCCGGCATTGATTGCATTCTGAATCGAGACGGTGTCATCTTTAGTACCATTCCCTGTAGCTCCATAGGATCGAACATTCACGTAACCGTTAGTTTCAGGGTCTAATTTAATAGAAGTGACCGCGCCGTCCACAATAACGGACGTTGTTACAGAATTATCTGGAATAGGTGCAGTTGCCATATACTTCACTCCTTTATTATTTGATTTGAAATATAAGGCTAAGTTTCAGGTTATATATCGTCCCTATATTTCTACGAGTAACGGTTGTTGTCCATAAAGGATGGCAACATCGTTTCTTCTTAAGTATTTTATGTGAACTTTTCTACAGATGCACGGTACAAAGAGCACTCTTAAAGGGCGAAAGGAGTTTTTTATTTGAAGGTGTTAGTAACTGGGGGACTTGGTTTTATTGGGTCACATGTTGTCGATCAGCTTATAAGAGAAGGGATTGAAACTGTAATTGTAGATAATTTATCGGGCGCTTCCGGCTCAATCTATAGAAATCCTTCCGCTCTTCTATATCCGTACGATATTCGGGATGAGACACTCAGTGAGGTCTTTATCCGAGAGAAACCGGATGTGGTCATTCATCTGGCTGCACAGATCGACGTAAGAGAATCACAGCGGAATCCATTGTTTGATGCGAATGTGAATATTGTTGGCACACTAAATGTCCTGCGGATGTGTGAGGCTCATCAGGTTAACAAGATCGTGTACGCCTCATCGGCCGCCGTATATGGTAATCCTGAATATTTGAGCATTGACGAGAAACATCCCCTAAATCCTGAATCTTGTTATGGGGTATCCAAAAGCGTTCCTGAGTCCTATATTCGTATGTTTGCCAGCATGCACGGGCTGAAGTACACCATTCTTCGTCTTGCCAACGTATATGGACCTCGGCAAAGCTCACATGGTGAAGCGGGTGTCGTTTCGATTTTTCTGGATCGCATGAAGCAAGGCAAGGAGCTTGTGGTCTATGGGGATGGAGAACAGACCAGGGATTTTGTCTATGTTGAGGATGTCGCACAGGCGTTTGTAGATGCAGCTCGTACAGATGACAAAGTGGATAATCATATCATGAATATTAGCTGTGGGGTGGCTACCTCAATTAATTCAATTGTTGAGATGATAGGCGGTATTACAGGTCGAGATTCCCAAACAATTCATGAACAGGCTCGGCCGGGAGATATTCTTCACAGCTACTTAAACAATAGGAAAGCTAATGAGTTGATGTCTTGGTCTCCTAACCATGACCTTCACCAAGGATTGGAGAAGACGATTGCAGCCCGATTGACTGTAGGCAGTGCTGTGGACCATTAAACGCAAATAGCGAAAGGGGTCAGCCCCATGGAACGAAAATTGAATTCGGAAATGTTTGTTCTGCGTAGTATAGCCTGCCTGAGTATAGCGCTGCTGCATGCTTTATATCGCGTCTATGATGATGGAAATACACCTTGGGTGGAGTCGGTGGGTCTACTGCTTACGTTTGGCACGCCAGTATTCGTATTTATCTCTCAATTTGTATTGTCTTTTGCTTACCCAGATGGAATTCCCGCGAGATTTTGGGAGAAACGAATCAAGTATATAATGCTTCCCTACTTTTTTTTCGGGGCTTTGTACGCAGGTTTAAAAGGGTTGGATATGGCGAGTAGTGAAGGGATTCCGCTTCTTCAGGCTTTTTGGTATTTCCTCTGGCGTCATTTGTTACTTGGCGATTTTCATGGCTACTTTATCCTCATTATTTTTCAGTTTTATGCATTGTTCCTCTTATTTCAAAAGCATGCCAAAAAATTCACTCCACGCTCTATACTGATTGCCTCATTCGTTATAAACGTAGTGTATTTAGGTTTTTTCAACTTCACCAAACCCGTGGATACAGTAGCCGCTCATTATTTCTGGGATAAAATGTATTGGATATTCTCTCCGGGCTGGATTTTCTACTTTACTGTAGCGTACTACTTGGGGCGACATGAGAGTTGGTTCCGGGAAAAATTAAAACAGTTCCGATTAGTTGTCTACATGCTTCCGGTTCTAACAGGGGCGCTAGTACTGTTCGTGAACGGAAAAGGCTGGATTACGGCGCATAGTTCTAAGAGAATCGATATGTTACTTTTCGCTATGAGCATGATTCTATTACTCTTCACAGTAGCTTCTTCATTAAAAAAAGTGCCGCGCGTGCTAGAGTGGAGCAGTAGATACTCCTTCGGCATATACTTGCTTCACCCGTTACTGTTGGCTTTGTTTGTCAAAATTCCATCTTCATTCGGGTTGCAAAACCTTGGACTCTTCAGTGTTCTGCTGCAATTTATCGGGTGTGTGGTAGGCTCTGCGATCATCATGAATCTCGCGAATCGCATACCAGGCGGAGCCTTTGTATTCGGACGAATCGGGATTGGAATCAATCAGAGAAAACCTCCGAAACCGCTGGATAAGCCCATTAGCTCAAGCATTGGGAACATAAATTAGCTATAAATGGACCACTAACATTCCTTTTTTTAGGTGATAGTGGTCTTTTAATATTCTCTTGGTAAATGGCTATTACATCGTAATAGTTACACACCTTCAATTCTTATTAAAAAAGTTAAATAGTTTTAAAAAGTACAATTGCGCTTTTTCGTTTGCTGCTTATTGGATGCTGTTTTGAGCAAATAGCTGTATCTGATTCCGATAATCTAGCAAATGATCAGAATCATAGAAATAAGGGCTCCTCAGTTCGATCAATGATCGACGGGAACTGAAATAGTTGGAATTATCGGGGAATCCTATTATAATTGGTTTCTTGATTAAATGTAATTATGAATAATTAACCAATTACATCTAGAGAATAATGCAGTCGCGCAGAACATTAGGAGGAAATGAAAAGTGGAACTTGGAATTAGCACATTTGTCGAGACAACCCCTGATGTCCAAACGGGTGAGACAATTAGTCATGCAGAGCGATTACGTGAAGTAGTGGAGGAAATTGTACTTGCCGAAGAGGTGGGACTAGATGTATACGGAGTGGGTGAGCATCATCGTCATGATTATGCGGCTTCATCCCCTGCGGTGGTGTTAGCTGCGGCGGCATCGTTGACTTCTAAGATTCGGCTGACCAGTGCCGTAATGATCTTGTCCTCAGCAGATCCCGTTCGTGTATTTCAAGACTTTGCAACGCTGGACGGAATATCAAACGGACGTGCAGAAATTATGATCGGCCGTGGTTCGTTTACGGAATCTTTTCCATTATTCGGCTATGATCTGAAAGATTATGAAGAACTCTTTAATGAGAAGCTGGAATTGTTATTAGCCATCCAAAAGTCAGAAAAAGTAAGCTGGAGTGGCAAACATCGAGCGGCCATAAACAATCTGGGTATTTACCCGCGTCCGGTTCAAGATCCGTTACCGATTTGGATTGGGAGTGCAGGAAGTCCAGAGTCTGCGATCCGCACAGGGGCATTAGGTTTGCCTTTTGTTTTGGCGATCATTGGAAATGTTCAGCCGCTTGATTATGCGAAGCATGTGCAGCTCTACAAAAAAGCAGCGGCTGAGGCCGGTTATGATATTTCAAGCCTGCCTATTGCCTCACACTCACACGGGTTTATTGCAGAGACTAACGAGTTAGCCCTGGAGAAGTTTTTCCCTTCAACGCATGCTCGGACCAATGTGCGGGCGAAGGAAAAAGGTACACCGCCATACCATCGTTCCGATTATGATGCAGCTTGCAGCTTTGATGGCGCTCTGTATGTAGGCGATCCAGAAACCGTTGCTAACAAAATCATTCATCTACGCAAGCATGTGGGAATTACCCGATTCTTCTTACATATGCCCCACGGTACAATGCCTCATAAGGATGTTATGCAGGCGATTAGACTGCTGGGAACGGAAGTAGCCCCTCGTGTTCGTGAAGAAGTAGCGCGCTGGGAAGCAAGTAATCGTTAACGTATAAGCTGCGTCCTTAGGACGTGGCTTTTTTGTAATGTATACTAAAGTAATGAATAACGTTTTACGAATTAGGAGGGGCAATGGAGACTACTCATTATTTATCTCAATTCAATTTGCTTCAATCGTTGGCGCTGGAAGATCTAATGGAAATGGAAGAGTTAACTCGAATAACAGTAGTCCCGAAAAATACATATATCCAAACACCGACAACCTTCTCTGAAGGATTATTTTTTGTGAAAAAGGGAAAGGTTCGCTTATACCGCTTGAATGCGCATGGAAAGCAGTTTACGTCGGATATTCTGAGTGAGGGTAATGTTTTTGGTGAAATGGATATGATTTCGTTTGGAACCAAAGCTCATTACATTGAAGCAATGGAAGAATGTCATATCTGTACTATTGATCCTGCAAGATTTGAAGAATTTATAGCTCACCGCCCTCGATTCTTGATGTCCTTAATGCAAGTATTGAGCGATCGAATAAAAAGTATGAGTCAGTTATCGCAAAATCTAGCTATCGGAAATCTGCATGATAAAATATTGTGCGTTCTTTTAAAGCTATCTGATCAGTTAGGGGTTAAGAAAGAGGATAATTATTACAGAATCAATGTTCCACTGTCACATCAAGAAATCGCTAATTTGATTGGTGCGAGCAGAGAAGCGGTTACGGTAGCATTACAAGAATTGGTGAAGGCTGAGGTGATTCAGACAGGATTCAGATCTATACATATCCATCGTGATAAGGTCTTGGAAAGAAATTTATAAAAACCATGAGTTGTAAATGAGATTACATCTTTATAGTTAGAAATACCCGTATCCTAGAGAAAAGAAGAAGGTTATCCAAGCCTTTAAAATGATAGGTGAAGGGAAGATTTCTATGGAACATAGGAAGGGCGCTCGAAAAGTAAGTGATATTCCTGCTGAGGTTGTAGAACTACTGAATAAAGGACAATTACAGACTGTGAATCTAACGGAATGGCTTGCTGTGGATCATCTTTTGCTGCTGGGAAATGTGCTGAACGAGCTAAGCTTTGGACAGGAATCCAAACCTATTTTACAAAGGCTGAGCGATTTATCGGAAAAGAAAATAATGAAGCTCATACCCGCCATTGCGCGTGAGTGGCAACAGGTATTGGAGAGCAAAACAGAGGTAGAACAATTTCGAGTATTCACAGCTTTAGCTCAGCATCGTTCTGATAGTGTCCGCTGTTGGGCTGCCTATATGATTGGTCTAAATCAATCTTTAAGTCTATCGCAAAAGCTAACGGATATCCGTCCTTTTGCAGCGGATGATCATTTTGGGGTGCGTGAGATTTCATGGATGGCTTTAAGGGAATCGGTCATTGCAGAATTGGATGAATCCATTAAGTTCTTAGAGAGCTGGGTTCATGATCAAGATACGAATATAAGGAGATATGCCATCGAGTTGACGCGGCCGCATGGGGTATGGGCGAAGCATATTACTGCGCTCAAAGAAAACCCGGCAATAGCACTTCCGCTACTAGAACCACTTAAGTCAGATCCGGCAAAATACGTTCAGGATTCTGTAAGTAATTGGTTGAACGATGCGAGTAAAAGTAATCCAGACTGGGTGATACAGCTTAGCGAGAAGTGGTTAAATTCTTCGGACTCCAAGGAAACGAAGCGGATTGTAACCCGGGCTACAAGGAGTATTACTGATCTGTGTTGAATATTAAGTATCACTTTTAGAGTGAAAGATAAAACGTCAAACACGATGCGCTAATTAGCATCTATGTGTTGGCGTTTTTTATTGTGGAAAAGGCTAATAGCAGGAATATCAAACGAGCAGCCGCATTGAAGCGTACCTACAAATGGACAGTGCAAACCGATTCAGATTGTGAAGTGCACTCGACAATCGACTACCCCGGCGTTATCGTAGACCTTAATACGATTGAGAAGGACTTCGATGTGCTGAAGGGAGTAAAGATTCCGGTACGTCTCCACTTCAAATTCCAGATAGGCGGAAATCTTCTTTCCCAGTATTCTCAGCTTAATATGTTGACATTGAAGAATTATTTCACTATACTGGCTGTAATCTTATATACGATATACGTTGAAGAAGCCCAGTAGTAGCTTAGTCCCTGTTCCAGAAAGCCGGGGGTTGATGAAACCCGGTACATACTAAGAGTACGAATTACACTTTGGAGTATCTCGGCTAACACCGAGCGGAATGGCGAACGATATCTCGTCACGAGTGGCATCAATGCTATGTTTTAGCATTAGCGTTTTCATTGGTGCAATCTGGGTGGTAACACGGTTATTCAATCGTCCCTATGTCTACAATAGACACGGGGGCGATTTTTTTGTTTTTAAATACAAGGATTTATATGTTTCACTTCATCAATAGGATATCTACTAATTTAAGGGGTGTTAGGCAATGAATATTATCGACGAACTAGAGTGGCGCGATGCCATCAATCAACAAACCGATGCCGAAGGGCTTAGAGAATTGACCAACCAGAAATCTGTTTCTGTGTACTGCGGCGTAGATCCAACGGGTGACAGCATGCATATTGGTCACTTGATTCCGTTCATGGTGCTCAAAAGATTCCAGCTTGCAGGACATCGTCCGGTTATGCTAATTGGTGGTGCTACGGGTACGATCGGTGATCCGAGTGGACGACAATCCGAGCGTTCATTGCAGACACTGGAGCAAATCCAAGCTAACGTAGATGCGCTTACCGCACAAATGAAAAAGCTGTTCGTTACAGATGGCGACAATCAAATCCGGATGGTGAACAACTACGATTGGACGCATAAAATCAATGTGATCGAATTTTTACGTGACTATGGTAAGAACTTTAGCATCAATTCGATGCTTGCCAAAGATGTTGTTGCGAGCAGATTGGACAGCGGAATTTCCTTTACGGAATTCTCCTACCAAATCCTGCAATCCCTAGATTACCTGCATCTGTACCAGCATGAAGATGTGCAGCTGCAAATTGGTGGCTCCGATCAATGGGGCAACATTACAAGTGGTCTAGATCTGATCCGCAGAAAAGAAGGACCTGAAGCAAAGGCATTCGGACTTACGATCCCGCTTATGCTGAAAGCCGATGGTACAAAATTCGGGAAATCAGCTGGAGGAGCTATCTGGCTGGATCCGAACAAAACGACGGCGTTTGAGTTTTACCAGTTCTGGGCGAACACCGATGACCGTGATGTTGTGAAATACTTGAAGTACTTTACGTTCCTATCTAAAGAGCAAATTGATGCGCTTGCGGAAAAAGTACAGACCGAACCACATAAACGCGAAGCTCAAAAAACTCTTGCCGAAGAAATGACCAGATTCGTTCATGGTGAAGAATTGCTGGAGCAGGCTAAACGTATTACTGCTGCTCTGTTCAGTGGAGATATCAAATCCCTAACTGCTGATGAGATCGAGCAAGGCTTCAAGGAAATGCCGACCTACGAAACTACGCTGGAATCTAAAAATATCGTAGAGTGGTTGGTTGATCTAGGTATTGAGCCATCCAAGCGTCAAGCACGTGAGGATATCACCAAAGGAGCAATCTCCATGAATGGTGAGAAAGTTAGCGATGTAGCGCTGGAGGTTACTGCTAGTGAAGCTATCGGCGGCCGGTTTATCATTATCCGTAAGGGTAAGAAAAACTACAGCTTGGTAAAATTGTCCTAGAGAAAATGATATTAAGAAGCCTTCCTTATATGTATAAGGGAGGCTTTTTGTTTTAACAGTACAAATTATTGGATTTCTAACATAAA
Organism: Paenibacillus etheri; assembly: GCF_001012825.1. Taxonomy (GTDB): domain Bacteria; phylum Bacillota; class Bacilli; order Paenibacillales; family Paenibacillaceae; genus Paenibacillus_AQ; species Paenibacillus_AQ etheri. Next base: position 50,875 of record NZ_LCZJ02000025.1, on the reverse strand, counting down.
ACCAAAAATACTACAAAAATCCAAAAATGTTACCTAAAAATATTCGAAGACGAATTTTAATGAGTGATAAAAAAACCAAATGATCTAAATATTGTTATAGAGATTTTTTTCTTGAATGCTAGAATGAAAGCGTTATCATTTCGGCGGTAATAAATGGTAACAACAACATAACGTTAAATATTAAAAATGGGGTCGATGACAATGAGATGCTAATAGTTTCATATTGGTCAATGTTGTCCTTTTTACAGTAACAATTATTTTAACATTATATATAGAAAATGGGTGAAGATAACATGTTGAGGAAAAGAATTATAGCGATGGGGCTTACAACGGCTCTCTTCACGTCGTTGTTCGCAACAGCTCCTGAGGTTGTCCGTGCGATTAGCACTGACATCAAGCCTACGGAGATGCGAGGTATTCATTCCAAACAAGTGGCAACGTGGTGGAAGGATGCAATGGTTAGCGGTAATGGTTTATTAGGGGTCATGGATTATGGAGATCCTCTCAATGACACGTTCATTTTTAACAACACTAGATTTAATGTACCTAATAACGGAGTACGCGAAGCGCCTGATATTAGTAGTGTCTTGAAGGAAGTTCGTGATCTTGTTATGGCCGATAAAGGAAAAGATGCGGCTGGTAAGGCGAATCAAGCGGCGACGAATTGGCTTCGTGAATATTCAGGAGACAGTAGAGCGAACTGGAATATTGTCAACACCTACTCGTTTCATCCGGGTTACAAGGCTAAGTTAAACTTAACATCGTCCGGTACGCAATCGAATTATGATCGCTGGACCAATTTTGAAACGGGTGAGGTCGGCGTACAATGGAGCGATGCGAAAGGAGATTGGCTGAGGAAAACTTTTGTGTCACGGACCGACAATGTCATCGTTACATATATGGAAAAGCCGACACAAGCGAATGATTTTAGTGCTACGGTGGAGATCGATGCTAAGTCTATGCCGAATTTCGATAGCACAGGAATTTCATTGAATAAAAAGGTTGATTCAAAAGGCGACTATTTATCGTTAAAAGGGAAATACACATCACAAGCGAATTCGCCACTAAAAAGTGGTGGTTATGCAGGCGTTACCCAAATCGTTACAGATGGCATTAAAAGTGTTGTTGATGAGCGTGTCAATATTTCGGGCGCAACGCATATTGCTCTAATAACAAGCCTTGATCGGCAGGATAAAGATTTTGAGCTTAATGATGACAAGCTTGTAGATAAATTGCTGGCGGATATTTCGAAAGTTCTAGAGAAGTATACGATAAATGGAAAACTTGATTATGCGAAAATGCTAGCTCCACATGCTGAAATTCATGGTGAGATGATGAATAGGGTCAAGCTCGATCTGAATGCGGATTTGACAGATCGTTCCCTTACGAGCGAACAACTTCTTGATAAGCAAAGAGAAAACAAACAAGAATTAAATACAGCATTAGTTGAGAAAATGTTCGATAGCGGTAGATATGCTTACATCTCATCAAGTGGCTTTGGTCCTCCACGACTGATGGGGATATGGACAGGTGAATTTATGCCGCAATGGATGGGGGATTTCACGACCGATGCGAATGTTAATCTGCAGATTGCCGGCGGCAACATTGGAAATACACCTGAGGCCATGGAAGGTTACTTTAACCTGATCATGAATCAAATCGCAGACTGGGAACTCAACGCAGAGCGAATTTTTGGCTTCAAAAATGCGATTTTAGCCCCTCCTAGAACGGATGGCGAGGGCGGAGCATTAACGCATTTTACGACTGATGATTCCTTTCCGGGTCAATATTGGCTTTCCGGAGGCAGCTGGCTTCTTATGCCTTTTTATGAGTACTATTTAACTTTTGGTAATCGCCAGATACCTGATGGTAAAGGTGGAGAGGCACCTGTACTTGATATTCTGTATACAAACTTGACAAAGGTGGGTAATTTCTTTGAACAGCTTTTGACGGATGATTATATGGATAAATACGGTAAGCACATTCTGGTTCCTACTTATTCACCGGAAAATTATCCCTCAAATCGATCTTCAACACTTCAGCCGAATGCAACCATGGATATTGCATCGACTAAAGATGCGCTAAAAATGCTGATTGACGTTGCCGAGGCAAGTGGGCATTCTGAGGATATTCAAAGGTGGGAGAGTTTGTTGAACAAACTCCCAAGTTATGTATACAACACAGATGGCTCTTTGAAAGAATGGGCGATGGAAGGAATTGAAGATCAAAATTATCACCGACACATCAGCCATTTGTATCCAGCGTGGCCGGCGCATGAAATCGAGGAAGGAGATTCTGCTCTTTTCGAGGGATCTATGAAAGCCTTAGACAACCGCGTACAAGAAAGTGGTCAAAATGCCGCACACGGACTTGTTCATAACGCGCTAGTTGAAGCGAGACTTAAACGGGGTGCGGGTGTTTATGATGCAATTAAGCCACTTTTTACCGATAATTATTTCTTTTTGAGCTTAATGACCTCACATAATGATAATTGGCAAAGTGTGTATTGTACGGATGCATCGATCACGATTCCAGCTATCCTGATGGAAGCATTGGTATATTCGAATGCTAATTCGATTGAACTTCTTCCTGCGTTGCCAGAACAGTGGCAAAAAGGAAGCATTTCAGGCACAAAAAGCAGAAACCAGACGACCATTAAAAATCTTTCATGGGACATGAGTCAAGGGACGATGACAGCTGTCTTGAACTCCGATATTAATCAGGATCTATTACTATCTAGCAAAAAAGGAATCGGAAAGATAGAATCAACAGGCGCACTTATTACTGCGGTACCAGGGAAAGTGGATACTCGTTCATTAGCAATGATAGCTGGTAAAGATGTTACAGTGAAAATTAGCTTGCCTACGTTTAATTCTGACGAATCTTATGCACTCTCAAATTCGTTTAGCAACATGTTTTTGCAGGTCAATGACGCTTCGAAGCTGGATGATGCACAAGTAGGGCAAGGACAAGGTGGGATAGATCCGGCTCAATTATGGAAAATAGTGAAACGAGAAGGTACCTATTCTTCTATCGTCAACGTCAACTCGGGAAAGGCGATTGACGTTTCTGGAGGCTCATCCTTGGATAGTGCAGATATTATCGAATGGGATGAGAATGGAAATATTAATCAACAATGGTCTATTTCGGATGCATCCGATGGCTACTTCACCATCGTGAACCGTTCGAGCCAAAAAGCCCTAACTTCTCTTAGCGACAGCACTGGAGAAGAGATACGTCAAAGAACGTTGAGTAATGCGAACAATCAGATGTGGAAGTTGAATGATGTTGGGGGTGGGAACACACAGATCATCAGCAAAAGTAGTGGGTTATCGCTGAAGGTTAAACACAATCCAACTTTTATAGTACAAGATAAGGTTTCATTCAAGGCAGCTGCAAATCAACAATGGGGTTTTGAGCCCTTAGATAGTGAAGATATTTATAAAATTACTAATTTAAATAGTGGCAAAGTGCTTGAGGTTCAGAACCTATCGAGCGATGCACAGACTATTGTACAGCAGAGTCTCTGGTCAGGGGGCGATCATCAGAAATGGAAAGTCGAGCCAACAAATGACGGTTACTTTAAGCTAACCAATGTAAAAAGCGGGTTGGTACTCCAGCTAAGCCAGCTCTCGCTTGGGGAAGGAGTGCATGTAAATCTGGGGGTATGGGATGATTCTATGCTGCAAAAATGGAGAATAGATCATGATCTATACCAGCAACCTGTGCCTATAGGCTTAACCTCCGCGTTAAAAGGTAATGAATCGGTTAACGTTGGAGAAGCTTTCGACTTGACATACGTAATCAGCGGACTGAAGGATACGGAAAAAATTAAGAAGTTAGATGCCGTTATTGCTTACGATCCGGAATTACTTGAGTTTGTCTCAGCCGAATCGCTAATTGCAGGTCTTTCAGTTGAATCATCTGATGTTATAGCACCAGGACAAGTGCGCATCGTTCTGGAAGGGGATTCTAAAGGTATCATTGAATCGCTGGATTCGCTTACGCTACATTTAAAGGCGAAAACAAGTGATAGACCATCAGCTGTTGTAACGGTTAGAGACGTGCAAATTACTATGGGACTAGGGGAGAAAGTGCAAGTTTTCGGTAATGCCATTACCTTGAATCTATACTCTTCCGTATCGGGTATTCAAGTGACTGGACATGGAGACAAATCCGCCATTGATACGAACCGAGGAACATTACAGATGACGGCAGCTCTAACTCCGGACAACGCTCAAAATAAAACCGTTACATGGTCTGTTGTTAATTTGGACGAAACGGCTACTGATAAAGCTACGATAAGTGCAAGTGGTTTGCTGAGTGCTGCTAAGAATGGGCAGGTCAAAGTTGTAGCGACGGCTAATGACGGGTCTAATGTTAAGGGTGAAGCTATAATTTTACTTAGCAATCAGTTAAATAAGCTATCAGGTCAAGTCTTCGGTACAGGTCCATCATGGAAAGATTGTTCCTCATGTACATTCGATAAAGCGATGGATGGAGATACAAGTACCCATTTTGATGCACAAAATGCAGATGGACAGTATGTTGGTATAGATCTAGGCAAATCAAATGAAAGTAATATCCAAGTTATCCGCTATTTCTCTCGCCCAGACAATGAATGGAGAATGATAGGTGGGAAATTCCAAGGTTCAAATACGTCTCAATCTGCTGGGTTTAAGGATCTGTATACGATTGAGTCTAAACCTTCTCCTGGTTGGACTGAAGTGAATATTGCAGATCAGGCGACAGCATACCGGTATATCCGTTATTTGTCCCCTAATGGCGGTTATGGAAATATATCTGAAGTTGAGTATTATACGGGACTAGCTCCAATCAATGAGATTACAGTAACATTTAACAGCAATGGTGGTAGCAAAGTGGAAAGTATTTCTGTAACATCAGGCACCACAATTACAGAGCCAGTAGTACCGACAAAAGAAGGTCATATATTCATTGGTTGGTACAAGGATGAGGAATTAACAGAGAAATGGGATTTTTCATCTAATCATGTGGAAGATCAAAATATTATATTGTACGCGAAGTGGAAAGCTACGGTTGTAAGTGTAGAATCTATTACTTTAGCTACCGCTAATGACTCAGCAGTGATTGATGTAAAAGGCGGAAGCCTGCAGTTAACAGCGGAGTTGCTCCCAGCTAATGCCACTAGTCACATTGTTAAATGGTCCGTATATGAGGCAGATGGCGTGAGCGCAACGGATAAAGCAACGATTGATCAAAATGGATTGTTAACAGCAGTGAAGGATGGAACAGTCAAAGTAATTGCAGCCGCAACGGACGGATCAAACGTTCAAGGTGAGAAAGAAATTACCATAACGAATCAATCTTCTGACGGAGGCGAGAATGGTGGTAATGATGTAAAGGTAGAATCTATCATTATAGCTGGCGCTAATGACTCAGTAGTGATTGATGTAAGAGGCGGAAGCCTGCAGTTAACGGCGGAGTTGCTCCCAGCTAATGCTACGAATCACACGGTTACATGGTCCGTCTATGAGACAGATGGCGTAAGCGTAACGGACAAAGCAATTATTGATCAAAATGGATTGTTAACAGCGTTGAAGGATGGAACAGTCAAAGTAATTGCAGCCGCAACGGACGGATCAAACGTTCAAGGTGAGAACGATATTACCATTACAAATCAATCTTCTGACGGAGGCGAGAATGGTGGTAATGATGTAAAGGTAGAATCTATCTCTATAGCTGGCGCTAATAACTCAGCAGTAATTGATGTAAAAGGCGGAAGCCTGCAGTTTACAGCGGAGTTGCTCCCAGCTAATGCCACTAGTCACATTGTTAAATGGTCCGTATATGAGGCAGATGGCGTGAGCACAACGGATAAAGCAACGATTGATCAAAATGGATTGCTAACAGCAGTGAAGGATGGAACAGTCAAGGTAATTGCAACCGCAATGGATGGATCAAACGTTCAAGGTGAGAAGAATATTACCATGACTAATCAATCTTCTGGGGGAGGAAACGACGGAGGAAACAACAATAGTGGAGGAAACAACAGTGGCGGTGTTAACGGTAGTGGTAGCACCGGTGGCATTACGAAGCCTGCTACAGAGCTCCCTGTTACAGAGAACCCTGCTGTATATGAACCGAGAACATCTGAGCTAACCATTGATACTGCGAAAAATAGTGTAACTGCCTCACTCGATAGGAATCAGTTTGCGAAAAAAGTGAAAGATTTTGCAAAATCGACACAAGCAGGATCTACATTAACTATTGAAGTGGCTGGAGCTTACGGACGTTATGATATACGCATTCCAATGGAGGCTTTACTTGAATTATCTACGAGTAAGCCGGATACGAACTTGTTGATTCGTAATGCATTTGGAAGCTATAAATGGCCCGTTGCAATGTTAAATAACAAGGATATTCAAAGTGAAGTAGATGCTGATACAATACTTATTGTACACTTACAAAACGTTGGAGATGAGCATGATCAGAAGCTGGATATTATGATTTCTGATAATGGAATGAAGCGACTAAGTGATCTTATTGAATACACAGCAATGCTGCAAACGAAGAAAGCGGTGTACGATATTCATTCCTTTGGCTATGTGGAACGGACATTAGTATTAGATCAAGTGATTCACAATTTTAATGAAGTAACCGTAGTGAAGTATGACCCGGTGACAGGAGAAATGCGATTCGTGCCATCACAATTTACCGTTAAAGATGGTCAAACAATCGCTACGATTAAAGATCACTCGAATGGATCTTATGTCATTGTGCAGGGCAAAAAAGTATTCGATGATTTGAAAGGTCACTGGGCACAAGCAGATATAGAAGCACTTGCGTCTAAGCTAATTGTTAACGGTATAACAGATCGAACCTTTAATCCTGAAGGTGAAGTTACTCGAGCGCAATTCGCTTCTCTGCTAGTAAGGGGCTTAGGTTTATTGATTAATGATACTGATCAAGTATTTGACGATGTTGCAGCAAAAAAATGGTATGCAGCAGATGTGAATACAGCAGCTCAGTACGGTTTAGTAGAAGGGGTAGGGAACAATAAGTTCGACCCTGACGCATTCATCACAAGAGAGCAAATGATTGTCATGATTATGAAGGCGGCTCAGCTCGTGCAAGGTGATACGGGCTCTGGAAGCAATCAGTTAAGTACTTCATTAGTTGTATATTCTGATCAGACGCAGTTATCTAGCTTTGCTCGTGAAGCCGTTCAATGGGGAGTAGATATGGGAATTATGAGCGGTACATCGGCAACGAAACTCGCGCCGAGGGAAACAGCAAGCCGCGCTCAAGCAGCAGTAATGCTGAAACGTGCTTTAGAAATGTTGAACTTTATTATGTGAAATAAGAGTTGCGATTTATTAAAAGGATACACCTATCTATGCTGGAGGTAGTTCAACAACATCTGATCCAAGTTTCGAAGGAGTAGGAATTGATTTTGCCTTTATAACTGTTGTTTAAAGAATTCTAGCTAAAGTGTGGGGCTTCCGTATTTATCAGGAGCCCTTTTTAGTATTTGGATTGATGAACCAATGTCTATGAAAGAGAAGGAATTGTATTATGTATTTCATGAAGGATACCAATTCGTTGTTGACCTAGAATTGGATTCATTCATTTGTTAATTGGTGGTATATTGTAGTTATAGCCGATATTTTCATTCTGATATAAAGTTTTTTATGACTTATTAAAGTGAAAAGTGAAAATCTAAAGGTGAAATAGTGAAAATTATGTTAAGCTTAGGATTCGTGTGATTTATGGATTAACATGATATTCTATAACTATAACAGAAAATTAGGAGTGGTAATTTGAGAAGACAAAAACCAATGACCATGGAAGAATTGATGAATGAGTTACAAGGTCAGAAAACGTATCAAGAAGATCCCAATCACATCTCTTTCGAGAAATTGTTTAATGAAGCGTTTATGAGTAAGTATTCCAATTGCAAGAGTTTTGATGAGTTTGTAATCAAAGGGAACTTTCAAGTAAAGACAGAAGAAGATGTTGCTGACATCCCTGATGAACTTTTTGATCGTCATGTAGTTAGAGAGACGAAGTTTGCGGATTGGAAATCCATGTTGGAAACAGCGAATAAGGAATACGTCCGTATTTCATGAAACAACATGTAATAAAAAAAGTCCCCCGTTTGTGATAGGGGATTAAAACACCTTACAAGTTAAAATAACCAGTCGCCGGTAGTCTATCGGCGACTGGTTATTTAGTTTCGCTTGAATCTGAATTATTGCCATCGTTGTACATGTGAGATCTTCCAGATAAAATTTTTCATACTTTAGCGTGGAATGAAACAGATTGACCCTGTTTAGCCGAAGAGATTCAGGTATTTAACCTGTTTTTCGCTCGGCTTTTTCTTTTGACAAGAGTTTTGGATTTTCAGGGTAAGTACGTGAATGATCAACACGACAACCTGATATTCGTTTATCCTCAGTGTTTCGCCCATACACTTTTCTTTTTTGGTCATAAGATATTTCGAAAATGAGTAAAGGAGGATTTATATGGCTGGAAAAGTGAAGGTTAGCCCGCAATTTAAAAGACTTTGTATGCAATTTGGAAAAATTCTAGGTGGTGAATCGGAAGTTGAAGAAGGTCCGGTTTGTTTTGTCATGCGCATGACAAATTTAAGGGAGACGATCCTGGGAAGAAGAACGCGCTCTCCTTTGGTGCAAATGCAAATGTTTTCGTTTGAATCTCTTGATAAGTCAGGCCGCGCGCTTTGTTTGGGAGAAACTGCTGTACATCAAAATCAAGTAAATCGATTGATGTCGAATCTCCGTAAACGTGGGATAAAAGTGACTGCGCTTCATAATCACTGGCTAAAAGAAAACCCTCGTTTAATGTATATGCACTGGGAATCCATTGACAATCCAGTTGCGTTTGCTAGAAAAACCAAAGAATCCATTGCATTCTTGGGTTAATGCAGTTGAGCGATGAAGTTGGATTCTTAACTTATTCTGAAAGGATGATTTCGTATGGCTGAACAGGTGAAAGCAAGTCCCCGTTTTAGAAGACTATGTAACCAATTTTCAACCATTTTAGGTGCAACCGAGCATGAAATTACAAAGGGTCCGGTATGTTTTGTCACCAGAAACAGGAAAGTAAACGCTTCAATTTTGGGGAGAGCTACCACATCTCCATTGGTCCGTTATCAACTGTTCTCATTTGAATCACTGGACAGTTCAGGCCGTGCACTGTGCTTAGGGGAAACGGCTCTCTTTCAGAACCAAGTCAATCGATTGCTGTCAAACCTTCGCAGGAACGGGATTAAAGTAACAGCAGTCCATAATCACTGGTTGTTTGAGAATCCACGTCTTATGTATATTCACTGGGAGTCGATTGATAATCCCGTTGCATTTGCAAGAAAAGTAAAACGTTCGATTGCCTTTTTAGGTTAATGATGAGGAATCATTCAGTAGGCATTTCGGGGGATATAGCGATTACTGGTTTTCTCTCTGAACACTCGACACATGTGGAAACTATCTCTCTGCTGAGACGTATAACATAAGTATTGATAAGAAATAATTAAGCTGTAACGAACCCTGCCTGTGGTAACATCAGAAATTATTTATGCACTAGGATCTGTGCTTTTTAGGAAAGCGGGGTAAAAAGAGAATGAAGTTTTTAGGAGCAGGTATTTTTATTCTATATAGCATCGTTACAGGAGGGATTGTTGGACTTTTCGTATGGAGCTTTCTCGCTATTCTTTCTGTAACGACTCGCTTTTTATGGGTTGATTTACCGAATGTAATTTATATTGGATCTTGGACACTAATCGTGAGTGTAGTTGGCGGTATTTTGATAGGTTTATCTCAAAAGTACCTTGGTAATTATCCACGATTAACAGATGAAGTAGTAGCAGAATTCAAACAAACCAAAAGAATTGATTACAGGTCAGTGTTTAAGGGCGGCATAATTGCAATTTGTGTACTTTCTTTTGGAGCCAGTCTTGGTCCCGAAGCGGCTTTAGTCGGGATTGTAGGAGGCCTTTCTACGTGGGCAGGAGATGTTTTGAAATCTTTAGTTAAGAAAAAATCTGTATTAAATGAACATGGAGATATCATCATCGAATATAGTATTGAGACGACAATGGGTATGGTTTTTAGGGCGCCGCTATTTGGAGTTAGTACATTGTTTGAAGATAAAAAAGAGTCAAGGTATATTAAGTTATTAAAGACAGTTGTATATTCATTAACTACTGCCGCAGGTTTTTCTGTATTTATACTATTATCCAAAATAGATAACAAACAATTTTCAATAGCGGATTTTGGTGCACCAGCATTAGGCGGATTTGAAATATTGGCTTTAATTCCGTTGATCCTTTTAGGAGTATTGTTTGCAAAAATATATAAAATTTTTAGTGTTAGTGCCCAAAAAGTACTCAAACCACTTGAAAATTATAAAGTCATTCGAGCAGTTATTGGTGGGATAGTACTAGGATTAGTTGGTACGATTCTCCCTATTACTTTATTTTCTGGGGAACATGAGTTAACCGAGTTAGCTGCTAATTGGACCGGTATGTCAGCTTATTTACTATTGGCAATAGGTATTTTAAAGCTATTTTTAACTGAATTTTGTTTAGCCTCTGGTTGGCGTGGAGGACATATCTTTCCTATTATTTTTGCAGGGGTAAGCATAGGCTATGGAATTGCGTTGTTATTCTCGATAGATCCGGTAACATCCATTGCCGTAGTCACCACATCTCTCACCAGTGCAGTACTCCGGAAGCCACTGGCTGTTTTTTTGCTTTTAATCTTGATCTTCCAAGTGAAGCTGGTTATACCTATGTTAATTGCAGCATATTTACCAGTCTATTTATTAAAGCTGAAACGGGGATAACTTAAGGATACAATATTAGCTGAATTCAGCCACATCTTAGTTTGTTCTACTTTCAGCACTCGACACATGTGGAGTACTTCATATTGATGGTTCGTAATTTCTAAACGAGATGTGACAGTATTGCTCAAGTAAAGCAGTGAACCTTATTATAAACAGTGATGATGCGAATGACGTGATAAGTAAGGGGAGTTCGACTCCCCTCGGCTCCATCGAGTAACCCGCTCTCAGAGCGGTTTTTTTACGTATATAGATAGAAACTTTTTTGCTAGGAGGAACAATAGTCCGTTGGGCGACACTCCGATCTATTAACAAATTAAATTTAATTGCTATTTACATTTCTTGTTGGTAAAATGTTTAGTAAATTAAACCGAGGGTGTGATGGTGAATTGGTCACAATAAAGGATGTTGCGAGAAAAGCGGAAGTTTCTAGTGCTACGGTTTCGCGTGTGTTGAACAAAGACTATACATTACAGGTTTCAGAAGATACGAGACAGAGAATCATTGTGGCAGCCAAAGCATTGGGTTACCGAAAGGGAGGAATGCGTTCGAAAAGACCGATTGATACAGAAATCGTGAAGAAAAACGTAGGGCTGCTTATTACGTGTTCGGAGAAATTGGAGTTTTCTGACCCCTACTTTTTGTCTATTCGACAAGGAATAGAACAAGAATGCGTTAAACAAAACATCAATGTATCCAAGATATTTCGGCTTATGGATGAATCTGAACATGTTATCGATTCGAACGAGTTGGATGGTTTGTTTGTCATCGGCAAAGTACACAACGAGCTTTTGAACCACTTGACACGGATGAAACAAATTATTTCCGTTGACTACATGATCGATGATAAATTCGACTCCGTCATGTTCGATTTACAGAAGGCGGCTAGACAGGCCATTCATCATCTCATCGCGCTAGGTCATCGAAAAATCGGTTATATCGGCGGAATCAGTTACATTCGTAAGATAAGCGGTAGAAGTTATGCTACGGATATTCGTCAACTTGAATACGAAGCGATCATGAAAGAAGCAGGATATTATAATCCGAAGCACATCTTTGTGGGGGAATGGCGAACAGAGGAAGGGTATGCCCTCATGAGACAAGCATTGGAACAGGATGATCGACCTACAGCTTTCTTGATTGGCAGCGATCCAATGGCCATTGCGGCGTTGAAGGCCGTGAGCGAGTTCAAGTTAAAAGTCCCTGAAGATATTGCTATCGTGAGCTTTGACGATATTCCGTTCGCTTCTTTCGTCACTCCTCCGTTGACAACCGTAAAAATATTTTCCGAAGAAATGGGGAGGACAGCCGTAAAATTAATGGCCGATCGTTTCAATGGGCGTGAAATTCCTCTGCATGTCACAATACCTACGAATCTTGTCATCAGGAATAGCTGTGGATCGGAAAGTGGACGTACTAATATTGATTTGCAAAATAGTGATGCTATGAGCTAAATGCCTAGAGTGGAATTCCTGAGCTCCTGGCATTTGAATAGAGTTTCGATAAAACGGTAGCCAAACGCGGGACTGGATTTATTGGCTATCGTTCGCTCGATCTTGCATGAGGATGTACCCTCTCTTCCCTGAAGAGACTAGTTTCTCCCTCCCTCACATGAAAGTAGTGAAGTCGTCCTTCCCCCCTATACAGCACCTAAATACCTTATTGTTGCAATTCATATCACCCAGAAGATTATCGATGTTCAAGTGACACTTTGTAATATGTAAAATAATTCAGTGGACGTATTGACATTTACCTAAATATCAGTAAAATAAAGCCATGTTTAATGTTTGTTTTACTAAAAAACATATTGTGCATTGTTATTAAGTTCGAAAAAAAGGGGAAAGTAAGTGCGTGCAGAAGGAGGGGGTTTTTTTTAGATCAGAAATGAAAGCGGTGTCATCACAGACGTCAACTTTATTTATAACGAGTGAAGGGAGTCCTATGAAAAAAATTAATGAGCGTTGTAGCTAAATCTTAGTCCTGTCCACGCTTGCGCGGAATGCTTAAAAAGAAGAAACAGCGGCAACGAGGCGCAAGCTAAACCATCCGCTTTTTAATCCTCATCCACAGATCTGGAGGCCAAATCGAACGAGCTTAGTTGAGAATGGCCGAAGATAACGATTGAAATTTAGCTATTCTACGTGTCAAGCCATTCCGGATAAAGCGAAGAAAAACGCAAAACAACTGCATCAGTACATCCTCGAAAAAATTAACGTGAAAATCAACAAAGTCGTTTACTAGGGTAAACGCAACGAAAAATAAAACCTGGTGCTCTTATCGAAGGATTATCCCGAAGTTATCGCCGGTATGGACGAAGTAACCGTAACCAAATGGGATGCCTAAAGCAAGGCGATTCGAGCTTTCCCCCTATATCCAGCACCTAAAACCCTAATTGTTAGAGTTCATTTCACCTAGAAGTGTATCGACGTTTAAGTGATACTACATTATAAGTAAAATATTTCAGAGAATGTATTGACATTTACTAAAATGTGGGTAAAATTAAGCCATATTTATAGTTTGTTTTACTAAAAACTTCATTGTTGTCAAATCCGAAAAAGGGGAAAGTCAGTACTAGCAAAGGAGGAACATTTTTTAAGATTCATAATGAAAGCGGTGTCATTGTTGGATGTCAACTTTATTTCTAACGAGAGAAGGGATTTCTGTGAAAAAAACCTTAATGGTCGTTCTAGCGTTAATGTTGGTCCTGTCCACGCTTGCGGCATGCTCGAAAAACAATAACGGCGGCAACGAGGCGCAAGCTACTCCAACCGCTACTGAATCTGCATCCACAGATCCGGTTGCCCAATCGAACGAGTTTGGTTGGGAACTCCCGAAGAAAACGATTGAATTTAGCTATTATGCGGGTCAAGCCAATCCGGATAAAGCGGAGAAAAACGCCAAGCAACTGCAGCAGTACATCCTCGATAAATTTAATGTGAAAATCAACAAGCTTGTTTACGACGTTAAACGCGACGAAAGACAAAACCTGATGCTCGTATCGAATGATTATCCCGAAGTTATCGCCGGTATGGACGAAGCAACCGTATCCAAATGGGTTGCCCAAGGCAAGGCGATCGAGCTAGGTCAATTCATCGACAAGTATGCTCCGCATATCAAAGAGCAGCTTGGTGACCTGTACAAAACTTACTTAACCGACGGAAAGTTGTATGCGCTTCCTAGCTATTGGGGACTATTGCCGATTCCGGACTACGCTGCACATATGCGTTATGACTATTTGAACGAGCTGGGCAACCCGACATTCGAGACGGCCGACCAATTCTACGACATTTTGAAGCAAATGCAAGCCAAGCATCCAAAGAACGATAAGGGAGAAAAAACGTACGCGCTTTCGGCATACGCTCCGGTTACGACCAATACTGTGCCGACGCTTGCGGGCATTTGGGGCCTAAAAGAAGGTTATAAAGTAACGCCGGAAGGTGTAATGACGCATTGGGTCAATACGCCGGAAGGTCTCGAATTGACGAAATTCATGAATAAAATTTTTAGGGACGGCTTGCTTGATCCCGACTCGTTCATTAATAAATACGAAAACATGAAAGCGAAAATGTCCACCGACCGCGTAATGGGCTATGTCGGCGCTTGGTGGATCGGCTGGAACGCCGGCCACGAATTATGGCAAAAAGCGGATACGAAATGGACGGAAGACAAGCGCTTCATGCAATATGCCCTGAAAGCGCCTAATGCGGAACATTCGTATATGTCCGGTAAAAATGCTAGAAGCGGCAATATGACGATTATAACGGACAAAGCGAAAAACCCTGAAGACATCGTCAAATGGTTGGATTTCTCCATGACTGATATCGGAACCCGTTTGATCGGGTGGGGCGTTCCGAATACGGATAAATCCACTTGGAAATTCGAGAAAGACCAACCAAGCTTCGTCGACGCTGCAAAGCAAGCGATTCTCGATTCGACGTTCGACTATGACGCCGGTGAGCTGATCGGCATGGATCAATTAAATTTGGTTTCGCCCGATGGAACGATGAAGGACGATGGCAAGAGCACCTACTGGTACGATCAAAATTTCAATGAAGAAGCCAAATGGAAGAAAATGCTGAATGACAATCTGAAGGATACAATCTACGACAATACTTTCGGCAACATTCCGATCCTGGCGAACAATCCGTTAGCAGTAACCGATAAACAAATCACCGATTTGCTAGAAACGTTATGGTCGAAGGCGGTCATGAGCAAGACTGAGGAAGAAAGCGTCGCGAATTTCAAAGCGATGCAGGATAAGTTGAATGCCGCGGGTCTGAACAAGATCGAACAATTCAAATCGGAAGAATACCAAAGAAGATTGAAGGATTGGAAGTAAGGACGCCCGGGAGGAAGGGGGGTTCCCTCCTTCCTCTTGTTAAAAAAAAGATTTGGAGGCGTATGCGTGAACAAATTGAATCAATTAAATCCAACAGCATCATCGCAAATGAAAATTCGGAACGCGATGAGAAGTTTGTATCGGGAACGGCAATTATGGCTGATCAGCATCCCTATGATCATTTGGGTTCTAATATTCAGCTATATGCCGATGTATGGTATTTTGATGGCTTTCGTCAACTATATTCCCGGCAATACGATTCTACAGAGCGATTGGGTAGGGCTTACCCATTTTAAGATGTTCTTTGATTCGCCGGACTTCCCACTCGTCTTGCGAAATACGTTGGCTATTAGCGGGCTGAGTATCTTATTCGGATTTCCGGCGCCGATCGTGCTGGCCATCTTACTGAACGAGCTGAATAACAAACGATTCAAAAAGACGATTCAGACGATTTCTTATTTGCCTCACTTTATTTCATGGGTTGTCGTGGCTAGCATTCTGTTCGCCCTCCTAGGCAACGAGGGTATCTTGAACGACGTGTTAATACGATTGGATATCATTGATCAACCGATCTCTTATCTGGGCGAAGGAAAATACTTTTGGGGGATCATCACTTCAGCGAATTTGTGGAAGGACGTCGGTTGGTCCACCATTATTTATTTATCCGCGATGGCGGGCGTCGATTCGGAGATGTACGATGCCGGCAAAGTCGATGGGTTAAACCGATTCGGACTGATCTGGCATATTACGCTTCCAAGCATTCGGTCGACGATCGTATTGCTCTGGATACTCGGCATCGGCGGCATCTTGAACGCAGGATTCGAACAGCAGTTGTTGATCGGAAACGCGCAAACGAGAGAGTATTACGAGGTTATCGATACGTATGCCTATAAATACGGCATCGAGCTCGGGAACTATTCGTACGGTGCAGCCATCGGGCTGTTGAAAGCGATTATCGGGGTTACTCTCGTGTTCGGTGCGAACAGGTTCTCGAAAAAAGTGCTGGATACGTCGATCATTTAATACGATACATGTCAATGACAGGAGGCGCGACCTGATGAATTCGTCTTTTCAAAAGAAGTCGCTTGGAAGCAAAATTTTTGATTGTGCCAATGTTGGCTTTATGTTGCTTTTTTCAGTGCTCATGATATATCCCTTTCTGAATTTGCTGGCCCTCTCGTTAAATGACGGTGCGGATGCAGCAAGAGGGGGCATCTTTCTTTGGCCGAGAATGTTCTCAATTGATGCATATAGCTTCATGCTTCACGAGAATAAATTGTTTTCGGGGTTCGGCATTTCGATCCTGAGAGTGCTTGTCGGCACGACCACCTGCGTGATGGCAACAGGTTTGCTGGCTTATATAAGTACGGTAAGGCATTTTTCAGGCAGGAAATTGATGCGAATAATGTTTTTGATGACGATGTACATTAGCGGTGGATTGATTCCGACGTATTTGCTGATCGTGAAGCTGGGGTTGATCAATTCATTTCATGTTTATTGGATCCCAAGCTTATTGAATGCGTACTACATGCTCATTATGGCTTCCTATATGCAAAATTTACCCGAATCGCTATTCGAATCGGCGCGTATCGATGGGGCCAACGAGCTTGGCATATACTTCCGGATTGTCATGCCAATTTCGTTGCCGGTATTTGCGTCGATCGCCGTCTTCAGTTCGGTCGGACATTGGAATTCTTGGTTCGATGTCGTCTTGTACAACTCGAACGGACATTGGGATACGCTACAGGTTTACTTGCGGAAATTGCTACTCGAAGTGGAATCGTTCGAAGAGATCAAAAATCAGCAGATCGCGCAATCCAAATTCAGAACGTTGTCTCCGGTCACCTTGCGGGCTGCGGTTACGATGGTCGTGACGCTACCGATCGTGTTTATCTACCCGTTCCTTCAAAAATATTTTGTCGGGGGTATTACGCTAGGCGCGGTAAAAGGTTAATCAGACGCGATAGAGAGGAGTTATGATGTGCAAAATATTTCATCAAGCGGTTATACGTTTATCTTGACGGGAGGAGAAGAAGATTTTGACGTTTCGCTCTCCTTGAAACAATCGGCAACTGGCATAATTCGTTTAAACATGAAACTTCAGTCCGATGAACCTAGAATTCCCGGAGCAATGGAGTTGACCTGGCAGCTTCCGATTATCGACGTGTTCGCCTGCTGGCATCCAGGTTTTTATCGGAACAAGAGGCTTCGAGTGGACTGGGAGAGTGGATTCCGTTCGAAGGCAACGTCGTCCGCACCGGTTTGCGTCCTTTACGGATTCCAAGGAAACAACAAGATGACGTTTGCTTTTTCCGACGCGCTCAATCTGGTCGAATTAAAAGCGGGCATTCACGAAGAAGCATCGAATTTTCTTTGTTCTGTCAAGCTGTTTCAGGATCTGAGCTCGCCGATCCAGTCTTACGAAGCGACGCTCCATATCGATACGCGTGACATTCCGTATGAAGAAAGCCTTGCGGATGTGCAACGATGGTGGTCTACGCTACCGGGATATGAACCGAGTCCTGTACCTGATACGGCAAAGCTTCCGATGTACGCGACCTGGTACAGCTTTCATCAGCAACTGTCGGCAGAAGCGGTCGAACGACAATGTGAGATCGCCAAAGCAATGGGCTGCGAATCCGTCATTGTTGACGATGGTTGGCAAACGGCGGACAATGCGCGCGGGTACGCCTATTGCGGTGATTGGGATGTGTTCGAAGGCAAAATTCCAGATATGAGGGCGCATGTTGATCGTATTCACAAGATCGGAATGAAGTTTCTGCTATGGTATTCCGTTCCATTCGTCGGGAAGCACAGCAACGTCTGGCTAAAGTTCGAGAATAAACTGCTCGGAAAAATCGAAGATTTGGGCGCGGGTGTGCTCGATCCGCGATTCCCAGACGTTAGGGAATATATTATTGGAACTTACGAGAAAGCGCTGCGGGACTGGGATTTGGATGGATTTAAGCTTGATTTCGTGGACAGCTTTAATCTCACATTAGCCAGCAACATCGAAGGAAGAGATTACGAATCGGTACCGGAAGCGGTCGACCGTCTCTTAAGCGACGTGATGTCTAGGCTAAGGGCGATAAAGCCGGATATCATGATCGAATTCCGCCAATCGTACATCGGACCGCTCATGCGTAAATATGGCAATATGTTCCGTGCGATGGACTGTCCGAACGATGCGTTGGAGAATCGTTCACGTACGCTGGACGTTCGTCTGCTCGCGGGAGATACCGCCGTTCATGCCGATCCGCTCATGTGGAATCCAGAAGAGCCGACGGAGAACGCAGCGTTGCAATTTGTGAATACGTTGTTTGCCGTCCCGCAAGTATCAGTTTTGCTAGATCAACTTCCCGAATCCCATCTCCGGATGTTACGATTCTGGCTATCATTCTGGCGCGAGAAGAGAGAGGTTCTGCAGGACGGGCGGTTGACCGCGAAGCATCCGGAGCTGGTCTATCCGCTTGTGACTGCCAGCGGAGATGACGAAGCTATTACGGCCGTTTACGCGGATATCGTTGCGAATCCGGGCTCCCGGATACCGAAAACGTGGTTCATTGTCAATGGTACGCTTAACGATAGAATCGTGATTGAGCTCGAGGAAAGCATGGGCGAACGAAACGTCGTCATAAGGGATTGCCAAGGCCAGGTAACGTCTACGTATAAATCAGTGTTCGCGATGGGGCTTCATCCGATCGCGATCCCTCCAGCTGGTATTGCCGTATTCGAAGCGTAATCCCGACCGTGATCAAAAATTTGTGGAAGGATGAATCCGCCAATGAGCATTTATGATCCACAACTCGGACGAGTGACGATTGACTCTTCGAACCAGCAACTTATTGCAGGCTTCGACTGGGCGAAAAGCCAAGCGCTTGCCTATGTCTCGAACGGAACGCCGGTCGGTAAATTTTACGAAGCTGCGCTGCCGGGCAGGGATGCCTTCTGCATGCGCGACTTGAGCCATCAGAGTGTCGGGGCTAATGTACTCGGTCTGCAGGACTATACAAAAAACATGCTGTTTAAGTTCGCGGAGGGCATTACCGATTCTCGGGATTGGTGCACGTACTGGGAGATCGACAAATACGATCGGCCAGCCCCGGTCGATTATACGGACGATTCCGACTTCTGGTATAACCTTCCTGCGAACTTCGACATGCTGGATTGCTGCTATAAGCAATACCTGTGGACGGGAGACCGCGATTACGTAGATCATCCGGTATTCCGGAATTTCTACGAGCGGACCGTCACCGATTATATCGATCGTTGGGACAAAGATAAGGACGGGTTTCCTGAGCATTACGCTCCTTACGGTCGAAGAGGTATCGCCTCCTACGTGGAAGACGGCCTTCATCCGCTTCTTGGAGGCGATGTGTTGGCAGCTCAATACGCAGCATTTGGCTCTTATTCCCGTTTTCTCGCGATAAGTGGAAAGGCGGCTCTGGCAGAACTTTACAAGAACAAGGCGAAAGAGGTTCGGAAGCTGTACAACCGGGACTGGTGGAACGAAGAGAATGGCAGATTCAACGGCGCACTCATGCAAGATCGCCGAGGTTATCCTGGTTACTACTACTCGGCTACTTACTTGCCATTCTATTTCGATCTGGTAGAGCCGGGCAACAG
Organism: Paenibacillus etheri; assembly: GCF_001012825.1. Taxonomy (GTDB): domain Bacteria; phylum Bacillota; class Bacilli; order Paenibacillales; family Paenibacillaceae; genus Paenibacillus_AQ; species Paenibacillus_AQ etheri. The sequence continues at coordinate 31,068 of NZ_LCZJ02000025.1, read as the reverse complement.
AAAAAAACGCGCCTTAAGGGATGTTGTACATCACGGCGGCTCGAATGTCGAGGAAAAGTCCCATATGGCCGAGATTTTCTACAAACACGGCTTGAATCAGGAGGCCTATTCATCCTTGCTGGAAATGATGGATCCACAGCTGAAGAGGCGGGAATATCCCGAAGTGAGCTATAGCGTCATCGGAGCTATTTTAACGGGTACGATGGGCTTGTCCGCAGACGCTCATCGTCAAAGCTTGGTCACCATGTCCCGCCTGACGGATTCGATCGATTGGATCGAAGCAAAGGATATACCCGTAATGAGCGGACATATCGATATTGCTCATGCGAACGGTCGCGAATCGACGTTGGCGAACGGGACGGGACGCACGCTTCAGTGGGAGGCGCGATTCTCCGGCAGCCATCAGAAGCTATACGTGAACGGAACCGTCATGCCAGCGTCGATCGGAAGCGACGGAAATGGAGAATTCGTGAGCACGGCGGTAATTGAGTTGAACCCGGGCGATCGGGCTACGGTAAAATTATAAATTTGCAACATAGAGGAATGAGGGAAATCATATGTCCAAAATTACTTTTCTTGGTGCGGGAAGCACCATTTTTGCTAAAAACGTATTAGGGGATTGCATGCTGTCGCCAGCACTTCAGGATTTCGAGCTAGCGTTATTCGATATTGACGAAGAACGTTTGAAAGATTCGGAGAACATCATTCTGAACTTGAAACAAACGCTCGGCAGCAATTGTTTGGTTAAAGCCTATCGTAACCGTAAAGAAGCGCTTAAAGGGGCCAAGTATGTCGTTAACGCGATTCAGGTCGGCGGATATGATCCGTGCACGATTATCGACTTCGAGGTTCCGAAGAAATACGGCTTGCGGCAAACGATTGCCGATACCATCGGCATCGGTGGTATCTTCCGCAACTTGCGGACAATTCCGGTCATGCTTGATTTCGCCGAAGACATGAAGGAAGTTTGTCCTGATGCGTTGTTCTTGAACTATACGAATCCGATGGCTGTGCTGACGAACGTCATGAATACCTACGGTGGAATTAATACGGTAGGCTTGTGCCACAGTGTTCAAGTGTGCGTCCCTCATATTTTTGACCATCTGGGGATGGATCACGAAGGTGTGCAATGGAAAATCGCTGGCATCAACCATATGGCCTGGTTGCTGGAAGTGACGAAAAACGGCGTCGATTTGTATCCGGAAATCAAACGGCGGGCAGCGGAAAAGCAAAAGGAGAAGCACGACGACATGGTGCGGTTCGAGCTGATGCAGAAGTTCGGGTATTACATCACGGAATCGTCCGAGCATAACGCTGAATACCATCCGTATTTCATCAAACGGCAATATCCGGAGCTGATCGAGCAATTCAACATTCCGCTGGACGAATACCCTCGTCGATGCGTTAACCAGATAGAGCGTTGGAAGACGATGCGGAACGAATTGATCGGGAACAAAAACCTGGCGCACAAGCGGACGTCCGAGTATGCTTCCTTTATTTTCGAAGCGATGGAGACGAACGTACCGATCAAAATCGGGGGTAATGTTATGAATACGGGCCTTATCACGAATTTGCCTAAGGAAGCCTGCGTCGAAGTACCGTGCATAGTCGACTCGAGCGGAGTCACTCCGACATTCGTCGGGGATTTGCCGCCGCAATGCGCCGCGTTGAACCGCACGAATATCAATACACAATTGCTAACGATCGAAGCGGCGATGACGGGTAAAAAAGAACATATTTATCACGCAGCAATGCTCGACCCGCATACATCTGCAGAATTGTCTATGGATGAAATCGTTTCCTTATGCGACGACCTGATCGAAGCGCACGGTAATTGGCTGCCTGAATTCAAATGAGAGAAAGGTTCCGCTTAGTAAATATCGACATGTTGTCGCGTCTGTCACTTTGCGTCGTCTTGTTGTCGACCGGGATGACGTTGGTCTGGCCGATCAATGTCGTGTATATGCACGATGCGTTCGGGCGGACAGCTTCCGCGGCGGGCTTGGTGCTTCTCTTCAATAATGGTGCGTCTTTCGTCGGCAATGTACTCGGAGGGTTTATCTATGACCGCTGGGGAGGAAAAACGACGGTATACGCGGGAATTATCGGTTCTGCGAGCGTCGTCACGGCCATGGGGATCGTTCGCGACTTCTATGGTTACGCTGCTTTGCTGACTCTGCTCGGATTTTTCGGTGGTCTCGTCTATCCGGTCATCAATGCCGTTGCGGTTTCCAGCAGCCCAGGAGAGGAACTGAAAGCTGTCAATCGGATATTCGTGTCGCATAATATCGGCATGGCATTGGGTGCATCATTAGGCGGCTTGATCGCCGATATGTCCATCCGGGCTTTGTTCTTCGGGAATGCATTGCTGTACGTTTTGTTTCTGGTCATGTTCGCCGCATTTATCCATGAGCCGATCACGCCGGGGCAAGCCGCGCGTTCGAATCGGAGCGGCGATGGCAGGGAAGTCGCGCACGGGAGCAAGTTTATCATCATCCTATGCATCGCTTTTGCCATATCGTGGCTTTGTTACAGTCAGTGGGCCGCAATCGTGCCGCTGCATTCGCAGGCAAACAGTATTTCCTTTCGTTCGTACAGCATGTTATGGACGATTAACGGCGCGCTCATCATGCTTTCCCTCCCGGTGAAAATGAGATTATTAATCCGCTATCCCGTTACCGCAAGGGGGCAGGTTGTGATCGGTTCGATACTTTTCGGACTGGGCTTGTTGACCGTCGGATTGTCCATCCATTACAGTCAGTTTGTCGTCGCTATGATCCTCATGACACTCGGGGAAATTCTCGTTTTCCCATCGGTACCGGCTTGGGCGCTGGAGAAGGTGGGCCCCGGGGCACGAGGTAGAGTTATGGGCTGGATAGCGGCTTCTTCTACGGCGGGCAGGATGGCTGGACCGTTTATTGGCGGCATTCTATACGAAAATATTGGCGGTAAAGGCATGTTTGCAATCATGGCGGTTGTCTGCGTCGCGGGGATCTGTTTGTATTTGATCCCCGACAAGCTGTCCGATGCACAAAGGGTGCGGACAGTTTCGGAATAATGCTTAATTCATGCGGCAAGAGATCCCCCGCTCCCTCACGGGAAGGGGATCTTTTTCACACTTTTCGAGAGGTGTTTTAAGGGTGATACGTGAGGGAATGGAACGAATCGTAAAGTTCGTCCCATTATAGCGTTCTTCCATATCGTCGAAATAGAAGGGCTTGACTCGCCTTATACGGAAGTGATCACAATTTGCCCGAACCCAAGTGAAGAGTATATCTAACAAAAAGAAGAAGGGGAGATGGGAATGAGTAGTAAGACTCTAATGACGTTTCTTCAGAACGGTATATCCGAATTGAAGAGGAATGGTTTATATAACGAAATCGATCCCCTGGAGGGTCCGAACGGACCTATCATTATGATCAGGGGCGTGAAGCGGATCAACCTATCCTCCAACAATTATCTTGGCCTTGCAACGGATGATAGGCTTATTGCTGCTGCCGTGAAGGCAACTGAGAAGTATGGTGCCGGATCAGGAGCTGTTCGAACCATCAACGGAACGTTCGACCTGCATGTGCGACTTGAAGAGAAACTCGCCGAATTCAAGCACACGGAGGCTGCAATTGCTTACCAATCCGGTTTCAACTGTAATATGGCTGCCATCTCGGCCGTCATGGACCAACATGATGCGATTTTGTCCGATGAGCTGAATCATGCATCCATTATCGATGGATGTCGTTTGTCCCGAGCGAAAATCATTCGCTATCGCCATTCTGACATAGAAGATTTACGCGCAAAGGCAGAGGAGGCTACCAGATCCGGTGGATACGGCAAGATAATGGTGATCACGGATGGCGTGTTTTCGATGGATGGGGACATTGCGAAGTTGCCTGAGATTCAGGAAATCGCTGAAATATTCGACTTGATTACGTATGTGGACGATGCTCATGGCTCAGGGGTGCTGGGAGACGGAGCTGGGACGGTCAAACATTTCGGGTTGTCCGATCGAATCGATTTTCAAATGGGGACATTGTCCAAGGCAATTGGCGTGGCTGGCGGTTATGTGGCAGGGCGTCGCGATTTGATCGATTGGCTGAAAGTACGAAGCCGTCCATTCCTGTTTTCAACTTCGCTGCCTCCGGCGGCGATAGGAGCTTGCATCGAGGCGATTGGTATTTTGAAGCGGAGTACGGAGTTGCAAGATCGTCTTTGGGCAAACGGAGACTATTTGAAGCAAGGGCTTATTAAGCTCGGTTACAACGTCGGTGCGAGTGAAACGCCAATCACCCCGTGTATCATCGGAGACGAAGTGTTGACCCAAATGTTCAGTAAGCGGCTGATGGAGGAAGGCGTCTATGCGAAAGCGATCGTGTTTCCAACAGTACCGAAGGGTACGGGACGCATTCGCAATATGCCAACGGCGGCGCATACGACGGATATGCTCAATGAGGCGTTAGCCGCATATGAACGGGTGGGATGCGAGATGAGCTTGATATGACGAGACTATCGGGAAAGGAGAGTTATGTAGTATGAAAAAGATCCTAGTAACCGGTGCCCTCGGGCAAATCGGATCTGAACTGGTGTGCCATCTGCGTCGACTTTATGGCGCGGCTCAGGTGGTGGCAACGGATATTCGTTTAAGCGATAATGCCGCAGCTCATTCGGGACCTTTTGAGTTGTTGGATGTCATGGACGGTGCGTCGATGTTGGAAATTGCGAAGGCGCATCAAGTCGATACGATCCTGCATCTGGCTGCCCTCCTTTCCGCCACCGCCGAAGCCAAACCGCTTCTAGCTTGGAACCTTAACATGGGCGGATTGACCAATGCCCTAGAGGTCTCGCGGGAGTTAGGCTGTTCGTTCTTTACACCGAGCTCGATCGGCGCGTTCGGACCCGGCACGCCAAAAAAGGGAACGCCTCAAGATACCGTTCAGAGGCCGGTAACGATGTATGGCGTGAGCAAAGTAGCGGGTGAACTGCTCTGCGACTATTATCATCAGAAGTATGGTATTGATACGCGTAGCTTGCGGTTTCCCGGGTTGATATCATACATGGCGCCTCCCGGAGGCGGAACGACGGACTATGTCGTCGATATGTACGTCGAAGCCCTTGCAAAGGGACAGTATACTTCTTATATTGCAGAGGGCACCTTCCTAGATATGATGTATTTGCCGGACGCATTGGAGGCGATCGTGAAGTTGATGGAGGCGGACCCAGCGCGTCTTCGGCACCGCAATGCTTTTAACGTAACGGCCATGAGCGTCGATCCTGAGACAGTTGCGACGTCGATTCGGCGTTATATCCCTGACTTCGTACTGAACTATCATGTGGATCCGGTTCGTCAAGCGATCGCAGAGAGTTGGCCGAATTCGCTCGATTCGACCGCTGCAACGCAGGAGTGGGGGTTTTCTCCAGTATACGATTTAGGGGGCATGACCAAGGACATGCTTGAAAATTTGAGTGGTCGTCTAACTTAGCATTTTGACCGCAGGACAGACCTTGTTTTGGTATTTTAGAAAAGTGCGGCAACAGGCTCTATGCTAGGGTCATCTGAATCATCACGCGGCGACTGCACCCCTCATTACTTTGTCTCAACAGACAATGGGGGATGCATTTTTTTTATGTCCAGATATTCGATTAACTATGATGTTTTACTCATCGTTGAAATACATACCTATGATTTAATTGAAGAAATAGGAAATAGCTTTCACAAAGCAAAGGTTGTATTTATATAGGAAGGGCAGAATCGTATGACAAAATTGCTGTCAGCCATTATAGGTCAGACTAAAAAAGGTTGTCCCACAACCATTTTGTTATGTTAAAGAACCATTTGATTTCTTACCATAATAGCGGCTCCAGTCACCACAGCTTCTTCTTTTAAAGTACCTAGAGTGAAGTGAGGTTGGTATTCAGGATAACGGTAAGTGTTTCGCTGCGCCACTTCAACCGCCGTTTGGAAGAACAACTCGTGAGAGTGGATGAGCGCACCACCTAGAATGATGGTCTCAGGATGTAACAGGTTGATAACGTTGGCGAGGCCAATCCCAAAGTGAATGGCGGCTTGGGTAAATAATTCACGCGCGTGTGGATTACCCTCTCTAAAGGCTTGTACCAATACATCATAAGTTAGCTTCTCAGGCGAGACTTTATATCTTTGGAGGATCAGGTCGTTGTCATATTTCGCCTCTGAGCGTGCGCTTTGTTCTAGCGCCTGCACAGATACGAATGCTTCCAGAGCACCGTAGTTCCCATCATTGTTTAATCGGGGTCCGTCTGTCTGGATGATCATTTGACCAATGGCATCCTCCATATCCATCGTGCCATGAACAATACTTCCATGTGACATCATCGCATAGCGGAGTCCTGCTCCAGCATGTACATAAAGCATATGCTGAATGTTTGCGTGACGGATAGACCATCGTTCCCCAAGCAGTGCGGAATTGGCCCCGTTGTCGAGCAAAGCTTTGAAGCCCGTCCGTTCCTCCACCAGTTTGCAAATCGGGAGATTGTTCCAGCCTGAAGAAGGGAAGTGCAGCGGCTTAAGGATCAAGCCATGTTCCCGATCAAGTGGCCCCACAGCCCCTATTCCTATCCCTATGATTTGACTGTCCACTAACTGATGGTCCCTAAGGAAAGAACGTATTTGATTACTGATATGATCTATAAATCTTTGAGGTGTGAATGCCTGATCCATTCGCCAGTGAACAATTGATTTTGGGTTCATTTGCATATCAAATAAACCAAGGGAAGAATACACCCTGGAAATCTCTAAACCGATGATATAACCGTAGGAAGGGTTGATCTGGTATAAAATAGGTCTTCTGCCTCCGCTAGATTCCCCAAATCCGCATTCAATCAGCAAGCCTTCTTCCGTCATTTCATCCAATATTCGGGTCATTGTGCTTTTGGTAAGTGAAAATGTTTGTAAAAGATCTAACTTGGAAACTGTGCCTTGTTCGGCGATTCGATCATATAGGAGTTTCTTTGGGGATGGAATGTGTGTCGAGCGCTTTTCCACGATATACCTCCAAGCTATATAGGATGAACTAGTAAGATCGTTTTCTATAAAGTTTGTATTTATTAACATTAATATAGTATAACGCATAAACCTTAGATTGTATTTTACCGTTCGAAAAACTTAATTCCATTTTGGGAAAAAGTGATATAATGAAATTATGTCAGAAAATATAAGGGTGGAGTCCATGAGAACAACTATGAAAACAAATGCGATGACGAATACGGACCTGAGGATAAGTCTATTGTTCCAGTTGTTTTGGGTATTTGTTCGAATCGGTCCCGTAACTTTCGGGGGAGGTTATGCGATGATCCCTATGATCGAACGGGAAATTTCCGCCAAACGGAAATGGCTGGGGGAAGAGGAGATGGATGAAATTCTATCTTTAGCTGGCGCAGCACCAGGTGGGGTAGGTGTAAATGCGGCGGCATTCATTGGTTATCGTCTTGCTGGTGTGAAGGGTGCGATTGCTGCAATCGCTGGGATTACGATTCCAACCTTTATCATTGTTTGCTTGCTTAGCGCCGTATACTCACAACTGGCTGAAGAGCCGAAAGTTATTGCTGCCATGAAGGGGATTCATGGTGCTGTTATTGCCTTGATCCTAGTAGCCGCATATCGAATGGCCAAGAACGCTATTTTTGACAAGACTACCGCTGTTACGGCGTTGGTTATACCGATTGTTTTATTAGTATCCGGAATCAATCCCATTTACGTGATCGCAGTTGGATTGATTATCGGGTTTGTATATATGCCAATCAAACAGCTCTTAGGGCTCCAAGTTCGGACGGAGAAGGATTCCTTGAATAATTCTGATGAAGAGTCGAATTATCCGGAGTATTACATCTAGGGGGAAGCTTTGTGATTTGGAATTTATTTTTTATCTTTATTAAAATTGGACTGCTCTCCTTTGGGGGAGGGTACGCCATCCTTCCGATGATTCAGCATGAAGCTATGGCTGGTGGTTGGTTATCCGAAAAGGAATTTCAAGAGGTGGTTTCCATCGCAGGGATGTCACCGGGCCCTGTTGCAACTAACAGTGCAACCTTAATCGGATATCGTGTAGCTGGAATTGAAGGAGCGATTGTGTCCACATTAGGCATGGTTCTGCCTTCATTAATCATCATCATTGTTATTTCCATCTTTTTTTATCGGGTGAGGGACAGTCAATGGATTAAAACGTTATTTTATGGTTTGCGACCAGTGATTACAGGTTTGATTGCCTATGCTGCGATTCGTTTTGGCTTAAATAGCATGGAACACGCTTTTGTTACTTGGCAGACCATTGGCATGTTGATCATTGTATTTGCTGCACTTTATGGTTTAATGAAATATAAGCTGCATCCGCTTACCATTATCGTTGCCTCTGGCATTCTTGGTGTAGCCTTTTTTTAGACAGAGCCGGGACGATCCCAGATTGGAGGTAAGTACATGTCAGAGAATATACGGGCTTGCTGTTCAGCTAGTCGAAATCAAGTCGAGCGGCAAGGGTCCATCGAGGGATGTAAGGAGAACACAACTATGCAAAGACTAGAAGGGGATAAAGATTTCTCGGATATTTTACTCTACCAGAAGAGTGGGCTGAGGCTAGAAGAGCTATAGAGGAGGATTGCTAATGAGTTATGATTTGATGGCATTCGAGACGTCTAAAGCACCGCAAGAGAGAGCAGCGTTTATGAAATGGTATGAGCAGCAAGTGCAGTGGTCGGAAGACCATGCCTATAATGATCCATCAGTTTTATCGGAGGCGCTGCAGCGCTTTTATAGTGAGTTGTCCGAGCAATTTCCTAATATGAATGTAGAGGATGAGATTTTTGAGGCGATGGAGGAAGCCGGAACGGATAACCGGCTAACTGACTACTCGCTTGGCTCCTCTGTTATCTATGCGGCTTTCGCTTATTCCGTGGTGGAGGAAGCCTATCCGGCGATGCGGGAGTTGGCTATAAAACACAAAGTAGGATTTTTTGATGTAAGCAGCAACGAAGGCGATATCATATTCCCTTGAAGCAAAATGATTTAGAGTGTAGACGCTGATTGCTCTTCTTGATGTTAATGAAGTGGCAATCAGCACGTTTCTACCTTATTTACTCTAACACAGACGGAATAATACAATCCTTAATCAGAGGCCACCGGTCAAGAGGCTGAAGTGTGAATTCTGAGGCGATGGTTACGACAAGATCCTTTTCTGGAATGCAGCAAATGACATTACCACCATCACCTAACGCTGAGTAGGTGTAAACCCCGTCTTCTTCACGTAGCCACCACAAATAACCGTAATGATTAGGGTTCATCGCTGTTGATTCCTCAATCCATGTCTCCGAAATGATCTGATTATTCTCCCATTTTCCACGGTTCAAATATAATAAACCAAAACGCGACATATCGCGTGGAGACAACGTAAGTCCCCATCCTCCCGTGGTGATACGATTTGGATCTTCCACCCAACCTTTCACATTTACCCCAAACAAATCATCAAACTCAAATGACCTCATTTCATAATCCGTGATTTCTTTCATTCCGATAGGTTTAAATAAACGTTCGTTGGCGAACTCACGGGCACTTTTTCCAGTGCTTCGCGTGATGATGGCAGATAGCAGATGTGCTCCAGCGGTGGAATATTTAAAAGAGCCAATAGTTCCTTGTTGACCCAGTATATCCAGCGTATATTTTACCCAGTCAGGCAACATACACATTTGCTCCAGCGGTTCATGCCAGTCCTCGAAAGCATAGGGAGCTGTCATGGTGAGCAAATGGCGTATTGTGATTTCTCGTTTTTGTAAATTGGCAGCAGTATCATCAGGAACATAGTCGGGGAAAAAATCCAGCACCTTCTGATCAACATGCTTGATATATCCTGCATCAATGGCAATACCAATCAGAGCGGATACGATGCTTTTCGTTACAGAAGCCACATGATGCAGATCTTTCGGACCATAGCCATTATAGTATTGTTCATAGGCAATATATCCATTTCTCACCACTACAATTCCGTTTATATTACTATAGTCGGATTTAATCTTCGCTTCTAGTGCTGAAAGTAGTTCAGCATCCATTCCTAAGGTAGCTGGATCTGACGTTTGCCAGTCTGTCGTGGGCCAGTAGTTTCTATTCATTTAGGTAACTCCTTATATTTAAATTTTGGTGTGAATATCAGTGTAGCTACGATCTTTTCTTAACAGGAAAATACACCTCAGTAACAAGATCCTCAGGATCCGTAGTTTGCGTGGGGTCTGTTATATATTTTTCATAGGGGGAGCTCACCAAATCATAACCTTCATTTTCTATCCATTCTGTGAGCTTCGCATAAACCGATGTTAATTCTGAATAAGGGCCCTTATAAACAGACTTCGCACACAGCCCTTCACGTAATTCTCTCGTACCTTTTACGATCTCCTCAATAGGTAGGGCAAACTCTGTATCATTTCCGGCAGGATTATATTCCTCACTGTGATAAATTGTTATTGGCGTGCCAAGCAAAGTGAGTTTATCAGTGGCGATTTTTTCATATAGCCTGCTAAAATAATGTCCATAACCTAACGTATAGTCATCACTGCTCAACATCTGACGTGTAAAAAGAATATTCATAGGCTGAGTTTCAACAAGCTGAACTTTTATCTCATTCAGGTAGGACATCATGGGAATGCCTTTCTCCAAATTAATAACATCATTATTGATTTGTTTTAGGGTGAATTCATAAGTCCGTAGTTTTTCCTGTATTTCTCTTTTTTTTAGATTTAGGGCTACATAAAGTCTCTCTTCAGATTTATCTTGTTCCCATTCCAGAATGTCTTTAATTTCTTCAAGCGAAAAATAATAAGACTTTAAACGGTTAATAAAGAGCATTTTTTTTAGTTGTTTGATGGAATAATACCTATAACCATTCTCAGGATTAATCTCATCAGGATGAATTAATCCAATTTCATCATAATATCGCAGCGTTTTGGTTGACACTTCGCATATCTTCGAGAATTCTCCTATGGACAGCAACAATCTCATCTCCATTTCTTCGATATTTAATGATATATAAACTTTGAATGTCACTGGTCTGTTCAATTCCACTATGGACCTTTCCCTAAGGGTAAAGTCAATAGCCAGACTTCTTATCTGAGAATAGGTTTACGGAAGTGTCTTCACAAATCGGCATAGATCATTTAAATATTGATCGTCCAGCAATAGTCGTGGAAAGAAAACAGCGGTTAAATAAGCCCTTAAGGGGGATGCGGCATTCTTCTTTGACAGCATAGAGTGGTCAGCGTTGGCAAAATAAGAGACTGAGAGTAAGCTGACAGGTATTTTTTCACGGTAAATACGTTCGGTTTCCTCAATATCTACATTGATATCCTGACCGCCGAGTACTAAATGGACAGGAGCATTGAAGTAACTAAGTTCTTCAGTAGCATCTGACTTATAATTTTTGGTGATAAATGTCCATCTTTCTCTTGAAATCAAATCCTCGGAATCTGCAATTCGCAAGTAATCTTCATAAGATGCTCGTTCATTAAGTAATTGTAAGACTTGAACGTTCTCATGTTCTTTCGCTTGGATCTCATATTCTGAGAAGCCTTGTTGTTTCATTTCTAGTCTTGTATTGTATTTACCTTGAGAAATCCAGTTCACGGCAGGCGATACAAGAATACTGAACGCGATATCAGGAACTTCTCTTACAATCTTGGGAATCACCCATCCGGCTTGACTTGCTCCCCATAAACCAATAGATTGCGTATCAATCATCGGTAAGGACTTCGCCCAGTTAATCGCAGATATCGTTTCCTGAGCACGATCTTCCATACTTTGTTCCAACCAGTTACCAGAAGAGCCATCAATACCAGGCTTGTTAAGAGACAACGAAGCATATCCGGCAGATGCGAATTTCTCCCACAAAGGTTTATATCCATCATCGTATGTGTCATTTATGGGGCCATCACCATGAACAAAAACTACTAGCCCAACGGTTCCAGAGTATTTTTCTGGCAGTATTAAAGTTCCTGTTAGCGTACCATGAGCCGTTTCAATTTCTATCCTTTGCTCAGCCATTACATAGGAGTGCTGCTTTAATACGAATAAGACGGAAGCTAACATTAAACCAGTGATTATCCATGCGGTGAATTTAATATTTGTTTTCATTTATTGAACTCCTAGGGTGTAGCGGTAAACTCCGCGTCATATAAAGCCAATTAGCCTCTTTAAATAGTAGGTGTCTAATCCCGCTATAGTTAGATTGATTGATACCAAAGTCCATCTGTTGGTACATATGAATGGCTCGTTTATTATTTTCAGCAACATGTAGTGTTAATTTGTTCACTTCGGAATGATTGTTTACACAATCTATTGCCCAACTAAGCAACTGCTTGCCGATTCCTTTATTGCGGTGGCTTGAACGAACGGCCAAGTGCTCGATATAACATTCTTTTGCCCGCGGCTGATAATTCAAAAAATATAATCCGGCCATTAACTTGCATACATTTAGATATCCAAACTGCTTGAATAATTGTGAAATGGGACTAGGGTGAGATGGTTTTATTTTACTTCTGTCTGACGATCGGGCGCTCTTCCACTTTAAGCTGAGCGTACCGACAACTTCTCCATTTTCTTTGGCGACGAATTGTTGTGATGATTCCAGGTGTTGATCATGTTCCCAGAGTCCAAAGAGTAGTTCAGTAATATCATCGTCCGCCAGTGGGATGAGGGAGTGGAACTTACCATGGAACGCATCCACTAAAAGACTGCACACTGCTCTATGGTCTTGCTCTTGGTAACGAGTAATTGTAATCTTGTTCAGACTTATCATGCTACACCGTCAGAGTCATGCTTGATTTTAATTTGAATTTCATAATGAAGCTTGTCATTGTTGAACATGGATAGATATGATTTTTCCAATAGGATCAATTGTCCCTGAATTGTATAGTGATGCTCTGTTATATAGTGTTCCAGTTGAGCAATCTCACGTTCAATATCCTGATCATCCGTCACGAAAAATGATTTATATAGATAACTACCTTTTTCTAGAATGATGTCCGGTGTGTGAATGCTTTCATAACATAAGGATATTTGTTCAGAATCGTATAAATAATGCAGATCTGTTTCAAATAAATGAGACAGTAGCGGTTTTTTTTCATACAGACTTCGAGCGGTGAGTGACTCATCTTGCTGTAGTTCCATCCACTTTTTTAGATGACGAGTATCCAATTGTTTAATGTGATATCTGTCTTCTAGAATGTCGGAGTGCTCGTATTCCTTAAGTACCTTTTGCAAAAACTGTTGCAACAACATTAACTGATTTATTTCTGAGCTTATTTTACTTAGAGATTGCTTCATAAGCTGATGATAGTCATTTGTGGAGAAGCTATTCATACTTTTGTTAATTGTGCTGACTGGTATGTTCAATTTGCGGAGCAATAAGATTTGGGCCAACTGATAAATCTCATTAATCCCGTACATCCGGTATTGATTGCTATCGGTATAGGCTGGAAATAGAATTTCTTTTTCCTCAAAATATCGAATTTGGTGCACAGATACATTCATAAGTTTTGAAAGTTCACCAATCGTAATGTGCTGATTCAATGGCGGTACTCCTATCTGTTGGGTATTTGCTGAATACATTAACTATAAACCTTAGGTCTGACCTAAGGTCAAGCATGGATTATAGTCAGATGGGCAGAGATGCCGTTTTTTTATTTTGTCGAAACATGAAGGAAAACAGAAAATTTTATAGAATTATTTTATCGTCATCTATAATCTATCTTGTTTGTATTGCTATCCAATGTTTAATCCAAGTGTTGCACGATACCCCAAGCGTATGCTGTAGCTTAACTTCACCATAGAAAAGGGGCCTACGATGCTCAAAAGGACATTACTTATTTATTTAATTGCTTTCCTCTCGTTAGCAACAATTCCACTCTCTCTTTTAATAGACAACGATCAACATGTAAATCGCCATCAAGTTCAGAAGGGGAGCATGGATCTTTCAACGTGGGATTACCAACAACAAAAGATCATCAAGCTAGACGGGGAGTGGGAATTCTATTGGAACCAGCTGCTAATGCGTGAGCATTTTATAGAATCAAGCACAGTCAAACCAGCCCCAACAGCCTGGATGGAGGTCCCCTCACGATGGAATGGCAAAGTGATTGATGGACAACCATTACCTGCATTCGGTTCTGCTACTTATCGGATGGTGCTGAAAAACTTACCTGTAAACGGTGTGTTTGCCTTAAAAAAAACGAATATCCGTTTTTCAAGTGCGATATATGTGAATGGACATCTACTCATTGAAGATGGAAAGCCTGCAATCAGTACAGCCGATTACCAGTCGGGGAATATCCCGCAGATCGGGCTGTTTTCGTCTGAAAAGGGTGATGTTGAGATCATCATTCAAGTTTCTAACTATGAATATGTAAATGCAAGTATTCCGGTATCTCTTACTTTTGGCGAGGAAGCAGCTATGCTGGAGAACCAGCAGAAGAGTACGGCCCGTGAATTTAGCACGGTTGCAATATTGGGAACATTATCGCTTATTTTTGTCATCTGTTTTGTGGCGGCTGCTTTATACCGTAAGAAGGATTACTCCTTACTTGTGTTTGCTATTATTTGTTTACTGCTTGCGATCTATCATGGCTTGATTGGAGAACGTTCACTGTTACTGTTTTTCCCAAATCTTTCGTTCATTGTGTTATACAAGGTGAAGGATATTAGCTCCATATCATGTTTTATTGTTCTGGCTATATTTTTCTACCAAATGCACAAAAGCATAATCTCTTTAAAACTTACGCAACTCGTAACGATTATACTAGGCAGCTTTATAATTCTGGTAGCGATCCTGCCTATTCGTACATATACACTCTTCTCTTCGTATGTGATTATTGTATATGAATTGATGTTAATTTGGATGTTGTATAGAGTAGCTATCCTGTATATTAGAAGCGCAGAAGTAAACCGGATCAAATCGTTGCTGCTTTTCTTAGCGATTCTTGCTATCAATCTGTACTCCATAGATGTAATTCTGTTTGCACTTTCGATAAAAGAGAATCTTTGGCTCGGACAGTTTTACATTGTAGCCTTTAATATCATTATGATCGTTCTGATTGTTCTCCGTTTTTTCGAGGCTTATCATACGATAGATGAAATGAAAAACCAGCTGATCGGTCTGGACAAAATTAAGGACGAGTTTCTCTCCAATACCTCTCATGAGCTGAAGACACCACTAAATGCCATAGTAAACATTACTGCTACACTACTTAATGGGGTTGAGGGTCCGGTTCCGAAAGGCAAGCGCAGAATCTAGCAATCGTAATGGGAAGTGGAAGAAGATTAACTTATATGGTAAACGAACTACTCGATTATTCCAAAATGAAACATGGGGATATCACGTTATATAAAAGCACCCTAGATCTGAAAGCTGTTATTGATTCTGTCATTGGCATTCATTCGTTCCTGCTCGGAGAAAAGTCGATCCTTCTCGTAAACAATGTCGCTTCTGATTTCCCTCCAGTGCATGCAGATGGCAACCGTTTGATTCAGATTTTGCACAACCTGGTAGATAATGCGATTAAATTCACGGAGCAGGGTGAAATAAATATTAGTGCCAGAGTTACTCATGAATGGGTTGAAGTTCGTGTGGCAGACTCGGGAATCGGAATTGCGCCGGATATGCAGAAACGTATTTTTATGGCCTTTGAGCAGGTGGACGAAGCTGAAATTCATAGTCATGGTGGAACAGGTCTCGGACTAAGCATTACCAAGAAGCTAGTGGAGTTACATGGCGGGAGCATTAGAGTGGACTCTGTTGCAGGTAAAGGTTCGGTCTTTATATTTACTCTTCCACGGTGGGATCAAACATCTAATCAAGTCACGGGCCCAATCGTGGAAAAGACTCTTCCTTATAGAGAAGTTTTCTTTCCGCGCCAGGAGTATCCTATATATATCAAAGGTAAAATCAATGAGCCGATTTTGGTCGTGGACGATGATTTTGCCAACCTGCAATCTATGATCAACTTGTTCAGGCTAGAGGGATATTCCATTGTTGTTGTGAACCGCGGGCAGCTGGCACTTGATGAGTTAGCGAAGAATTCAGACTTCTTCCTCGTTGTTCTGGACATTACAATGCCGGATATTTCTGGCTATGAGGTTCTGCAAAAGATTAGAGAGAGATTCACACCCTTTGAGCTGCCTGTATTAATGCTGACGGCGAAGAATAGAGTTAGCGATATGAAAATGTCCATGGACAATGGGGCAAATGATTATGTGGGGAAGCCGTTTGAAGCGGAAGAATTAATGGCGCGTGTGAAAAGTCTGACCCGATTGAGAGCTTCTGTGAAGAAAGCTAAAGATACCGAAATTGCCTTTTTACGTTCTCAGATCAAACCTCATTTCTTGTACAATGCCCTGAATTCAATTGCTGCATTATGTGTGGAAGAACCTGAGCAGGCGGAAGAATTAACACTGGAGCTGTCGCAGTATTTGAGAAGCAGCTTTGACTTCAAACAGTTGGATTCGTTAACCTCCCTGGAGAGTGAGCTAGAGCTGGTTAAAGCATATATTAATATTGAAAAAGTGCGCTTTGGTACTAGATTACAAGTGGAATATGATATAACCGCAAATACGGATAGCCGGATTCCCCCACTTATCCTACAACCATTAGTAGAAAATGCTATAAGACATGGACTGATGTCCAATTTACGGGGAGGAAAGGTAACTATATCTGTGAAAGAGTCGGATCCTTCTGTGGTCAGCTTTGTTGTAGAAGATGATGGATGCGGAATGAGTGAACACAAGCTGGAGGAAATGATGAAATCAGATGTAGATAAAAGAGGCGTAGGGCTGTGGAATATTAGTCAGCGCATCAAACTTCTTTATGGAAAAAACATTCGTATACAAAGTGTTGAAGGAAAAGGTACACGGGTTTCTTTTGATATCCCCAAACAGCATATGAAGCGGATAGGAGGTTGAAGTATGCTGCGAGCCATTATCGTTGATGATGAGGAATTATCAGTAAAGCGCTTAAAAAGGATATTATCTCAGAGTGGAGAAATTGAAGTAAACGATACTTTTCTGGATCCTACGGAAGCCTATGAGTTTGGCTGGCATTAGCGAATCATCTGCAGAATCCAATACAGTCATCCCGAGCGCTCCATCCAGTGTTGATGTTCCTTCTCAACCAACTCCATCAGCAACGCCGGCTCCTGTGGCAAATGATGCTTCTATTCTAATCAATGGTAAAGCAGAAACCGTGGGAACCGCGACAAATGGTAACCGGAATGATCAAACGCTAACCACTATTGCTTTAGATCAGAAGAAGCTGGAAGACAAGCTCGCCGCTGAAGGTAAAGGTACGGTGGTGGTTTCTATCTCTGCCAATCGACCATCTGATGTTATAGTTGGCGAACTAAATGGTCAAATGGTTAAAAATATGCAGGGAAATCAAGCAGTGCTTGAAATCAAAACCGGAAATGCGACATTTACACTGCCTGCTGGGCAGATTAATATTGACGCCTTATCCGAGCAGATTGGTAAGTCTGTAGCTTTACAAGATATTAAAATACAGATTGAGATTAGCACACCTACAGCCGATCAAGTTAGGGCATTAGGAGCTGCTGCTCAAAAAGGATCATTTTCATTAGTCGGCGCACCAGTAAACTTTACAGCTAGAGGTATTTACGGAGATAAGAGTACTGAACTTTCTCAATTCAATACGTATGTGAAACGTACGATTGCTATTCCGGAGGGGATGGACCCGAATAAGATTACAACTGGAGTATACGTTGATGCAGATGGAACAGCACATCATGTACCTACTAAAGTAGTTGTTATTGACGGCAAATACTTTGCTACCATCAACAGCCTTAGTGGCGGTACTTATTCTGTAATCTGGCATCCACTTGAATTTAGCGATGTTGCTGATCACTGGGCAAAAGAGGCAGTGAATGATATGGGTTCCCGATTAGTCATCGAGGGAACTGGCACTGGCCAATTCACTCCTGACCAAGCTATTACCCGTGCAGAGTTTGCGGCAATTGTTGTACGAGGCCTCGGACTTGAATTGGATCAAGCGGCAACATCTTTTGCGGATGTGAAATCTACGGATTGGTACAACGGCGCAATCAATACAGCCTTTGCATATCAATTAATCAATGGATTTGAAGATGGCATGTTCCGCCCTGATGACCAAATTACCCGTGAACAAGCGATGTTAATTATCGCCAAAGCGATGAAAATTACAGCGCTAAAGGCTAAACATTCTGGTCAATCCGCTGACGGATTCTTGAACCCATATACCGATGCCGGTAAAGCATCTGATTGGGCGATTAGCGCAATTACTGACTGCTTGCAGGCAGGCGTAATCATGGGACGAAGCAGCAATGTGCTTGCTCCCAAAGATGATATGACCAGAGCTGAGGTTGCAGCGATCGTTAAGCGGCTACTTCAAAAGTCTGATTTAATTTAAAAAGTGACTCACAAGATACGTTGAAAAAAGAGTATTCATTCGATAACCTTCGAATTGAATACTCTTTTGTTTTAGGCTAAATTAAATTCTAATGTTGATATTTGACCGTTAATCATACATTTTTTTGCTTTATATCGGGGGCATTTTTTAATGGCTTTTGAAGTGCGTCCACAATGGCTGCGATGATACTTGTTGCTAAAAGACCCATTAGACATAATGATGTAGGACCCGCTGCATCATCACTATCTGTAACTTTAGCAAGCACCCTTAAGCTTACTATTCCTAACAAAATGAGGAAAATGACTGTAAAAGCACATTTCTTTATGATCTTCAAAGATTGAAGGGATAATTCAGAGAAAGCATTGTTCTTTTCGATGTTGTTTAATAGTTTATATGCTTGGTACAGCGCAACAGAAAACGCAATACAGAATCCGTAAGCACATACTAAAAAGGGAATCAGGAAGTAAGTCGTATCTGGATGTACTCTTGCATCTCTTACCGCTATCTCAGGCAACCAGATACACAAAGCAAGCACTGCAATTCCAACCAGAAAAATAATTACTTTTAAGAAAGTGGTTGAACCTCGTTTAACATTCATTTAAAACACCTCACTTATTTAATAACTTCATGATTTTAGCATTTAATTTATTGATTTACAATAAAATTGTATTGTTTTTTATGTTTGCTATTGTTTTGAAATAGTTGAAAGTATAAGTTTCACGCTATACATTATCCTTATATTTTTACGAGAAATGATTATCGTCTTTAAAAGACGACAACGTCGTTTCTCCTTGTTAGCAGGAGAATGGCTTAACTATCCAGAAAAAATAAGCTAAATCATTTCTTCATCAATTGAAAAGGGGCGAAATCTAATGGAACTACGGCAAAGTATTAATGAAGTTTTTCAGTCGGCACAACATGGCGATGCTGCACGGCTAACAGAAATTTTAGAATTCCATCCGGCTCTTGCAAATACAGAAAATAGCGAAGGTCTTACTCCTTTGGGATATGCAGCACATTTCGGTAAAGAAGCAGCGGTGCAGGTATTGATAGACTATGGTGCTGAGGTTGATGCAGTATCCCATTCCAAGATTAGTTTCATTCCTTCTAATACTGCACTTCATGCTGCAATTGCTGGGGAGCGGGATATGGGTGTTATCCAACTGCTATTGAACAAGGGTGCTCAAACACATATTTTTGATAGCGGTGGACATACTGCCTTGCATTCTGCAGCTTTTCATGCGGATAATGTGGAGATGATCCGTTTGTTAATTGAATACGGAGCTGACATCCATGCTAAAATTGAAGGTGGCGAATCAGTATTAGCTGTAGCCATCCAACAAGGCAACCACAACGTTAAGGAGTTTCTAATTGAAAAAGGAGCCATTTAGAATGCAAATCACATTAAACCGCAAAGACAATTCAACAGTAGCTTTAATCTCAAGTAGGGGTATCGTAATCCATAATGTAAATGATGCATTGGATCTAATGGCAAACGTTAGATATCAAGAATGCGATAAGATGATTCTAAAAAAAGAGCAAATCACGGATGATTTTTTTGAGTTAAAGACGGGAATTGCCGGAGAGATTCTTCAAAAATATACAAACTATCAGATGCGAGTTGCTATTGTAGGAGAATTTACTGGCTATAATAGTAAAAGTCTGAATGATTTTATTTACGAATGCAATCAAGGAAATAAAATATTGTTCAAGAATACAGAAGCTGAGGCTTTGACAGCACTTCATCGAAGTTAAATAAACTTATAACAGAGAGGGGACTTAACGTGGAAGGCAAAATTACGTATGAATCAATCGATGACTATATTTCTAAGTTTCCACTTGAGATTCAGGAGATGCTTAGTACTATAAGAAAAGTTATAAAGGAAGCGGCACCTGAAGCAAAAGAAAAGATTAGTTATCAGATGCCTACTTTTGAACTGCACGGAAATCTGGTGCATTTTGCTGTTTTCAAAAACCATATTGGATTTTATCCAACGCCTAATGGGATTGATGCTTTTAGAGAAGAATTATCAGTCTATAAAGGAGCAAAAGGATCCGTTCAATTCCCTCTTAATCAGCCGATGCCCTATGAATTAATTAGTAAGATCGTGAAATTTAGAGTGGCTGAGAATATCAAAAAAGCTGAAGATAAGCGTAAGTAATTGGTGTGTAAAGAAAACATTGTCCACTGGCACACCTGAAGCTTTCGATCTACTCTGGTTTCAGGTGTGCAATTCTTACGTGTTATCATGTACCCGATACTGAACGACGCACAAACGACAGGATGATATCCTGTGAGTAGTCTCCGAAACCACTTCCGAATAGATTAAGTCCTCGTCTATTGAGGGTATCCTCGCGAATCTCAAAGCGTACACGAATGGGTTCATTAAATGCCAGCTTTAGTGAGCTAATTGTAGTAGGGGATGAAGCAATCCCATTAATTTTACTACCATGTTCAGAGATACTCCACTCTGTCAGCATTCCATATTCAGTACCACTCTTCCAACGTTCGGGTGTCAACTTTCCTTTCCGGTTACCGAAATCTGATGGACAAGTCCAAGTACCGACATGCAGGTCATTTAAAGTTAATGTGATGTCGCTTGCCCAATCCTCGCGGAATGCAGGTGCTTCGGAACAAACCTCAGCCGAAATCCGAATCTCATCTAGCTCAACGCCAGGGGGCAGTGGATTGGCAAAATAGTATTCGACATAGCCGGAGTCAGCGAACCATAAGAGAGATGCATCAACTCGTTCAGGCATATAGAATACCCGTGGATCATCCTGTGAACCGATGATTCCGCCGTCTTTTCCAGCCATACCACAAGAGGGTTGAATAGAACAGTGGGAGAACATCCCGATCGGCATATGTATTTCTTCTGTTTGATGCAGCCCATCGCCTAGCTTCGAGGGGAGATCGAGATGGATGGACCGGCAGGTGACTGCGCATATTTTCTCGCGATTTGCACCTGGTGTAGATGAGATTAAGTTAACTTGCTCTAGGGTCTGTACATTGATTGAAATTGTAGGTTGAGCTACGCCAAGTGTCTCGGCCAATTGACTGACACTCATGGGCTTGTCACCAAGGGCTTCAAGAATGCGGACTCTGACATCTCCAGAAAGTGCTTTAGCAACATCTAAGATACGTGATGCGGGGTACCGTATCGTTTCTTGCGAAATATCATTCATGGGTTGTATTCCTTTTCGTTAGGATAGGTTGAGGATATTGTACACTGAAGAGTTTATATTGTAAAATTATAATATACATTGCAAATTTTATATACTGATGCTAAAATGAGCTCAACTTCTTATTTTGAAAGGCTGTGGTCATATCATGACAACCTCCGTACTCAATGTTGAGAGTCTTCCGATTCCTCGTCCCGAACATCCGCATCCACATTGGCAGCGCAACGAATGGATGAATTTGAATGGGGAATGGTCATTTAGCTTTGATCCGAGCAATGAAGGAATTAGTAATCATTGGTATTCCAATTCTGAAATCGCTTACAGTTCGAGGATTACTGTCCCATTTTCTTGGGTCAGTCCATTATCCGGTATTGGCAGTGATCATAAAGGGATAGGATGGTATCGGCGGACCTTAAAATGGCAGCCTATCGACTCACAGACACGACTATTTTTGCGATTCGGGGCAGTAGATTATTCATGTGATGTTTGGATAAACGGAGTGCATGTTGGTTCACACCAAGGTGGATATGGTTCGTTTGAGTTTGAAGTTACGCAGTACTGGGTTGAAGATTTAGACAATATAATTGTCGTTAGAGTTGAGGACTTCGATCATGATTACCAAGCGCGTGGCAAACAGGGTTATGGAGAAATTCGCGGAATCTGGCAGCCTGTATGGCTAGAATCTCGGCCCCAGACTTATATGAAAGATGCTAAGTTTGTGACCACTATTGATGGGCAAGTGAACGTGACTACAAGAATCTTTGCACAAGAAACTGGTCCGGCAGAGTTCAAGCTGCAATTCGCAGAGCATTCCATATTGCATACTGAAAAAATAGATCTTATCGCAGGGGAGAATGAATTTAAGCTCTCTATTCATATTACCGATCCAAAATTGTGGAGTCCAGATACACCTTATTTGTACGAAGGCGAACTACAACTTAGCGGATCTTTTGGCACAGACACAGTCAGCACCTATTTCGGAATTCGAGAAATCCAAACTGTTCGCTTTGATGAGCGTGGTTATCGCTGGGTTACTCTTAATGGTAAGCCGATTTATTTAAATGGTACCCTTGACCAGTCTTATCACAAAACGGGGTATTTCACTTATCCGTCTGATGAAGACATGCGGGATGAAATCTATTTAATGAAACGATTGGGATTGAACTTTGTGCGTATTCATATCAAGCCAGAGGAACCACGCAAACTATATTGGGCGGATAAGCTGGGTATTCTGGTGATGGAAGACATGCCTTGCTTTTGGGGAAATCCGGATGAAAAAGCGCGTTCCGCGTATGAATGTGAAGCACTTGAGATTATTGAACGAGACTATAATCATCCATCGATTTTCTCTTGGGTAATGTTTAACGAGACATGGGGCTTGAAAACGAACGCTCAGGACACTAGTCTGACGAGTGATGTACAGCAGCAGGCCAGTTATCTAAAAGAAACACAGGAATGGGTTCGGGAAAAATATCGCTGGGCTAAACGGCTTGATCCAACAAGAATCGTTGAAGATAACTCCCCTTGCAACTATGATCATGTGGAGTCTGATATCAATACTTGGCATTTCTACATTAACGGTTATGATCAGCTTCGTGACCATTTGAACGAGGTTGTAGCTAAAACATTTCCGGGTTCAGACTTTAACTGTATCGGAGGCAATGTACAATCAGATGCCCCGTTAATGAACAGCGAATGTGGTAATGTGTGGGGTATTGAAGGTGGTGCAGGGGACAGTGATTTAGCATGGCATTACCGTTATATGATGAATGAATTCCGGCGGCATGATAAGCTATGTGGTTTCGTATTTACCGAATTTCGCGATGTTACGAACGAGTTCAATGGTTATTATCGGTTAGACGGCAGCGATAAAGATTTTGGTTATGATGCCTTTGTTCCCGGTATGACGATTTCTAATCTGCATTCTCCGGACTTCATCGTGATCGATGCACCGCCATGCCAGACAATAAGCGCAAAGGATGAAGTTAAAATTCCGCTCCTTCGTTCCAGCTTCTCAGATAAATATCATGGACAGCATTTACAGGTGAAGTGGGAACTTTGGTACGACAATTTGGGAACACGAATTGTTGCACAAAGTGAGCATATGTCAGTAAATTGGGACGGATATGGAGTAGAAGATTTACCCTCACTGCATGTCATTATGCCTGATCTGGATGCAGTTGCAGTGCTGGCAGTTTCCTTAATAAATAATAAGGGAGAGGTAATCACTCGCAACTTCATTACGTTTGATGTTAGAAGCGGTAATCAGGGGGGGAGGTTTGAAGGGGATGGAGATTGTATTAGTATCCCTGTGGATGCCTATAAAGAACACAACTTTGAACAACAATGGGAAGCTATTCAACGCGCAAAAATCAACGGGGCAGGTCAAGGCAAATATGTATATGATGTAGCTCTTCCAGATGGTATGGAGAAAAAGATGATTGGCGAGATCGAAATTATGTTCGAAGCCAGTGCTAAGCGAGTGTTGGCTCGAAATGTTGAAGGTGCAAAGCAAAATGAAATGGGACTTGATCTTATGCACGGAGCAGATGCCAGGGTGGAGTATAATCCGAATACCTACTACATGACCGATGAAGGACGTCATCCTTCACGTGTGAATGTTCTGGTAGAAGGTCAACAGATTGGCTCCTTCTATTTGCCGGATGATCCTGCAGACAGCCGGGGCGTATTGTCTTGGCATTATCAGCCAATAGCGAATAAGTTGGATGAGGCTGGCTCTTACGGCTATCTATGCAAGGTATGTGTACCAGGGCAGTTAGCAGCTAAACTAGATCGCAATCGTAGTTTCCGCTTAGAGCTTCAAGCAGAGGGCGGAGGCATAGCCTTATATGGTCGCAATGCGGGGCGTTACCCCATAGATTTATTGATTCGTTATCGATAATATATATGGGTGAAGTTGGATAATTCAATTAAAAAAAGCAATCCAAGCCATAAGGCAAGGATTGCTTTTTTATGATGAGCTTAACAGAGAATGGATTAAAGCTCTTTATCATTAATGCTGTTCAGCCAGCCTTCAATATCCCCAATAACGGAGCTAATGCAGCCATCTTCAAATGGTGAAGTCAGACCCGCAAGTTCAACCAGTTTTATAAAAGACTTGCTGCCTCCAGCTTGGCATAACTCCAAATAATCGCTCCAAGCAGATTTGAAATCTTCGTTCGAACGCTTCCAGAACTGGAAGGCACATAGCTGTGCTAGTGTATAGTCAATGTAGTAGAACGGTGAGGCAAAGATATGGCCTTGTTTATGCCAGAAACCGCCTTGTTCCAGATAAGTGTTACCTTCATAATTACGATGTGGCAAGTATTTCTTCTCGATGTCTCTCCAAGCTTGCTTACGTTCAGCAGGGGTTGCTTCAGGGTTGCTATAAACAAAATGTTGGAATTCATCGACAGATACCCCGTAAGGAATAAACTGAAGGCTGTCAGATAAGTGATTGAAGCGGTATTTATCCGCATCTTCCTCAAAGAACAAATTCATCCAAGGCCAAGCGAAAAATTCCATACTCATGGAATGAATCTCACATGCTTCATAGGTTGGAAAAGCATACTCTGGCACATTAATATTGCGGCTTTCATAAACCTGGAACGCATGACCCACTTCGTGAGTTAAGACATCAATATCCCCAGAGGTTCCGTTGAAATTCGAGAAAATAAAAGGGGCTTGGTATTGGCTGAAATAGGTGCAATATCCGCCGCCTTGTTTTCCTTTTTTGCTTACTAAATCCACCAGATTATTATCCAGCATGAAGGTGAAGAATTCATCCGTTTCAGGGGAAAGTTCCTTGTACATCTTCTTACCGTTAGCTACTATCCAGTCTGGATCTCCTTTAGGGGTAGCGTTCCCGGTCTTAAAGCTAAAGTTCTCGTCGTAATATTTCAAATCATCGAGACCCAGGCGTTCAGTCTGACGTTTCTTCAATTGCAGGGATACAGGTACGATATATTCAAGAACTTGTTTGCGGAAATTAGCAACCATTTCAGCATTATAGTCGGTACGCATCATTCGGTCATACCCTAGCTGAACAAAGTTGCTATATCCAAGCTTTTTAGCTATGCGGTCACGGACCTTAACCAGCTCGTCATAGATACGGTCAAACTCAGCCTCATGTTCGGACATAAAACCAAAACGAGCTTCTGAAGCACTTTTACGCATATCACGGTCTGTAGACAATTCGAAAGGTGCGAGTTGAGGAAGTGTACGCTCTTCACCTTCAAAAAGAATCTTGGCGGATGCGATAAGCTGAGAGTATTCTGTTGAAAGTTTGTTCTCCAATTGTAAATCTTCAATGATTTCCGGACTAAATGTCCGCAGCGAAACTTCAGCAAGCTGGAGTAACTGCGCACCCCATTCCTTTTCAAACTCGGCTCTATATTTGGAATGTACGAGTGCTTTGTAGTAGTCGGTTATGTATTCCTGAACGACAGGCCCGATTTCGTCCATGAATTCTTGTTCGGCTTTGTAAAATTCATCCGTCGTGTTGATAGAATGGCGAACGCTAACCAATGTCTGCATAGTATCAAACTCATTGCGAAGCTTGTTAATGGCAGTGACGGAAGCTTTTTGTACCTCTAATGGTGATGTGTCGTTGAGATCTTTCAGCAGGGTGTTAAAGTCTTGCTTAAACTTCTCTACATCCGGTCGCTCATAGCGGTAATCATCAAATTTCATAAAAAATCAACTTCCTTTCTATACCAGATAGTCTCTATTATATAATCTGAACAGCCATTTACGATAGACCTGTGTAAGCTTTTTATGGTCGAAAAAAGAACAAATGTACAAAAGTGTAAAAACTTGTTAAGCGGAATGTGGTTTGATATTATCTAAGAATATAATAGATCTCATCAAGAGAAAATGGACCATCCAGATATGCGAGAGCAGATGAAGACGTTTTGGGAAGAAGTACTGAACACAATTAATGAGCGCACTCGTACAATTTAACGAAGCGAAAATAGGAGGCTTGATATAGATGAAACCCCGAATTACAGTAATAACACTAGGCGTGGATGATTTGGAGAGAGCTTTGGTTTTTTACAGGGATGGATTAGGATTCCCGACCGAAGGGATCATTGGCAAAGAGTTTGAACATGGAGCGGTTGCCTTTTTTGATTTGCAGGCAGGCTTGAAGCTGGCTCTTTGGAATCGGAAAGATATGGCCTATGAGGCAAAGGTTCCATTATCCCCAGCCAGTTCAACAGAAATAACGATTGGCCACAATGTAGGAAGTAAAAAGGAAGCAGATCAGGTTATGGAGCTAGCTCAAAAGGCTGGTGCGAAGATCGTTGACCCTTTACATGATACCTTTTGGGGAGGATATTCCGGTCACTTTATGGACCCCGATGGGCATTTGTGGGAAGTCGCATGGAATCCAGAATGGGAGCTCGACAATTAAAGGAGTCTATTCAGAGCTTTGTTACTTAGCCTCTCTTAAACCGTATTCTTTGAATACGGTTTATCTCTGTTTCTATACGAATATTAGAGTTTTTCCACTTTACACTATGCACCCTTCCTCCCTCTTTTTTAATTGCTTCAGTACAAATGTCGACAAACTTAATATATCATGATATATTATTATATGTAAAGATGAAAAAATTAGAGTCAGGAGATAACGAAAGTTATGAATGAGACGACATCATCCAAACCGATGTATGAAAAAATATTTGATGAAGTGAAGCAGCTTATTGTTAATAAATCCTATGGACAAGGGGAGCGAGTTCCTTCAGAAAAAGAGCTGGCTGAAACCTATAATGTAAGTCGGATTACGAGTAAAAAAGCTCTGGAAATGCTCGCCGCCGAGCATTTGATTGTGAGAAAACCGGGAAGAGGTTCTTTTGTAGCTGATCCAGCAATCGATTACATAGAATCAGCTATGTCTCCTGAGACGGCCTCCGATGGAATTGCTTTTAATTCCTTTAACCATGAGGAAAAGACGATTGGTCTGATTATTACCGACTTTGGCAACAGTTATGGCACTGGGTTGATTTATGGAATGGAACAGGCTTCCCGTGATAATGATTGTTTTCTCGTTCTACGAAGAACATTTGGCATACCGGAGAACGAAGAACAGTCTATTCAAAAGCTGCTCAGCTTGGGTGTGGATGGTCTGATTGTTTTTCCGGCTCAAGGTGAATTTTTTAATGCTGAGATTCTGAAATTGGTGATCGGGCGTTTTCCTTTAGTTCTGGTAGATCGCCATTTGAAAGGTGTCGCAGCCGCTTCGATCGGTACTGATAATATACACGCAGCGCTTAAAGGGACGGAGTACTTATTTGATCTCGGGCATACTCATATCTCATTTCTCTCTCCGCCTCCAGCGGATACGACGGCTCTTGAGGAGCGGGTGGAGGGATTTATACAAGCACATGCGGAGCGGGGGATAGCTGTGGATAAGGGGTTGTGGGTTAGTGATTTAACCTCAACATTACCTAATTCCTTTAATGATGAGAATATTGAGCACGATATCTCACGGCTAGTTTCTCATTTACAAGAGAATCCAACAATAACGGCGCTTTTTGCCGTGGAATATAATATTGCCCTGCTGGCTAGAACTGCGGTTGAACGACTTGGTCTGCGGATTCCAGAGGATATTTCGATCATTTGCTTTGATAGCCCACCAACTCCACTAGGGTCTGGTTATGCGTTCACTCATTTGCGGCAGAACGAAGAAGAAATGGGGCGACTCGCAGTTGAAAATGTATTGAAAATAATGAATGGCCAGACTGTATCGAACAAGATAATGCTGGAAGCTGAGTTGATTTCTGGTGAATCTACGGGTCCTGCTAAACCATCCAAATCTAATTAGTGTCAGAAGAAAATAAAGTGTTAGACTGAAAATTATCAAAACCTAAACTTAAGGAAATCAAATAAAATAAAGGGTTCTACATATTATGCATAACTAATATGTAGAACCCTTTATTTTTAACTATCGTGTCCCGTTTAGTTCAATGAATAAGCGCTGCGCCCCTGGGCCTACTCAGCTCTATTGGGCACTGCGGGACTCCAGTTGGTTGCTATTCAGGAAGCACGTGTCAATTGCGACGGGCCGTTCGCTCTATGCCATCAGCGATTACTTTGTACAGTTGGTGCGGTAAGTCGTGTCCCATGCCTTTAACCAACATTAGCTCAGCGCCCGGAATGGCAGAAGCCGTGTCCTCGCCACACGCCGGGACGAACAGGGGATCGTCCACCCCATGAATGACAAGTGTTGGTACTTTTATGGTCGCCAGCCGCGGACGACGATCACCGGAGACAGCGATCGCAGCAATTTGTCGTCCAACACTGCCTGGGTCGTAGGCTCGCTGGACTTCCTCCAGAATGAGCGCCCGATATGCGTCCTCTTCAAACGGATAGCCGGTGCCGGCGATACGTTTGGCAAAAGAGACGCTGTGCGCCAAAAATCCTGCTTCATCCTCAAATGGGTTCGGCGCTGGTTTAGTCATCATCGCCATCACATCCGGGGAAGTTTGCGGAAGTGTGGGATTACCGGAACTGGACATAATGGAGGTGAGTGATAAAACCCGTTCAGGGTACTCACTGGCAGCAATCTGGGCAATCATTCCGCCCATCGACCTGCCAACGAAATGTGCCTGGTCAATTGAAAGGGCATCGAGTAGTCCGATAGCGTCGTTGGACAAGTCATCGAGAGTGTAAGGGATGTCCGGTCGCTTTCCCGACATGAGAGCAGTCGCCAGTGCGTCAAAATCCAGCGTCGGATAATGGCTAAAATGCGTCGAGCAACCTACGTCGCGATTGTCAAAGCGGATTACGCGAAAGCCCCGCGCTGCTAATATCCGACAAAACGAATCCGTCCATCGGATCATCTGGGTTCCAAGCCCGGCGATTAGGATAATAGCCTCGTCATTTTCGTTACCAAAACTGTCATAGGCCAATTCGACGCTTTTGACTTTCAGAATGTTCATGATTATGTTCTCCTCCAATTCATTCGGTATTGTAAGTTCTGTCATAGGCAGAAGGCGTGAATCTTCGATCGCTGCAGTCCGATGCCCGATACCGGCCATGTAGTCTTGATGACTTGAAAAAGCAAGAAACGACTGCGCGCTGCTCTGGCGGATCATCATGACAAGATCCCATCTTTCGTCTTCGGGTCCGATAAGAAACTCTCCGCCATCGCCAAGAAACATGATTTCACCTCCGCTTTCACAGAGAAATAGGAGGGTGTGCTCGATATAGCGGTTGAAAGCTTCGGCACCGCTGATTGGGACCTCCGGTGTTAGTTCAGGATTGGCTGTGTAATGAGCAACATCACGAAAACGCATGAGGTTCAACATGACGATGCTGCTTTCAATGCCTCGCTGTATGAACCTCATGCCAGCACGTTGCGATGGTTCGATGTAAATTAAATTCAAATTCTGTCATAGTGTGGCTCCTTTCGTTGTTCCTTTTTTTATTCTAAATTCTTTACGCATACACATTCTTTCGTTCATTAGTTCCCTTCAGGGAATGCATTAGCGGCTAATCTTTTGATATGGTTTCTGATATCAGGTGCCCAGTCATCGATGCAGTGGTAAAAACGATCCAAATCACCAGCATACAGTGCCCGCAGAGCTTCTTCGTATTGATGGAAGTTCCCGGCCATAGCTGTCATAAAGTGATATGTTACTTCTTGTGCCTCTCGTATCTTGCTCTGTTTTCCTCCAACACGGCGAGCATCACCAACGAGTTCTCGTAATGTTACCGACGCTCCTCCAGGTTGACTCTTCAGCCATTCCCAATCTTTTGGCAATAATGTAACCTCACCGGATACAACCCCCAGCTTGGGTCGACCGACCCGCCGTGAAGGC
The DNA here is from genome assembly GCF_001012825.1 of Paenibacillus etheri. Classification (GTDB taxonomy): domain Bacteria; phylum Bacillota; class Bacilli; order Paenibacillales; family Paenibacillaceae; genus Paenibacillus_AQ; species Paenibacillus_AQ etheri. The sequence continues at coordinate 611 of NZ_LCZJ02000025.1, read as the reverse complement.
TGGTGATTCATTTCCGTACCGGGCAAGTCGCCAAACTGCTCCCCTAATCGTTTGAGCACGTCATCTGTCTTCCCACGAAAATCAACATCTATTTGCTTCCCTGTGGTATCGTCAAATATAAGCAGCTGTGTGAGGTTTCTGTCATCCAGAGTATCCTTCACTGTAGAAACAACGTGCTGTAACGAACCACTGGCGACGACTCCCGCACCCAAAAATGCCGTGTAGCAAAAGCGCGTTTGATCATTTCTCATCCTGTAGATCCTCCTCTGAATGCTCCGCTAATTTTACCCGGGTAAAAATAAAAAGTCAATATTACCCGGGTAAAATATATTATGTCGTTTGTTATGGAGGGATTAAATGCAAAAGACGCGGCCTAAGAGAAACCGCGCTGTGAGGGCTAGTGTTTTCACCGTTAATTTGGGCGAGCTCATTGTAAGTGAAGGATTAGCTGAAAACTATGCTACGTTCATGTTTGGCGAAGAATTGCTCGGCCCTTGGGTAACGAAAACAAACGCAGACACACTTAACAGGCGCATAAAGCCTGTCCTTAGAGAGCAATTGCAATTAACAGGGTTTGATAAATTTGCTCCGTATCTTTACGGTGACGAGAT
>NZ_LCZJ02000024.1 GCF_001012825.1 Paenibacillus etheri | reverse complement strand
TTGGCTTATTCACGGGATTTCAAAAGAAAGCACGGAGTACCGGATATATTGAACCAAAGGGCACCGACCCGTAACGTTAGCATGACCGGCCTCCACCCTTTGGAAAGGCGTAACGAAGGAATGAGAGGGCAATGCCCCGTTGAGACATGGGAGTGAAAACCTCCAAGGGCGGCGTGGAGAAGCGTGCAGTATATGGAAGGATATGGGGTTTTATCATCCCCCTCTATTTCCTCACGCCTTCATGTTGTCCTGGTCCTCAACCGGGTTGCTCTAACAATCTTTCGGTAAATCTGACAGGGTGAAATCCTGCGAATAAGCGAGCATTCGTGAGAAAACTGAATCGTACTGAGGGAGCTCAATAAATACAGAGAGGCATCCGGTCAGATCGATCGGCTACCTTATCTTTAAGCTCCCATGAAAATTAAATTAGCTCAAAACTAGTAAAAGAACATAAGAAAGAAGACTCAGAAAAACACTTTTTAAAAAAAGGCTGAGCCTTATGTGTACTTAGGCAGACAGAAAAACAATAAACTTCGTTCTACAATCACTAAAGACTAGGCTGGTGCAAAAACCAGAGTAGGATTAATCTCCCATGAGTGCTTCTCGAAAGGGAGCGACAATCTGTGATGCACCGGGGTCGTTGGAGTCAGACTAACGGATGGGCTCTAAGGCACCATAGCTCATCGACCTTCTTCGCCAGCCGTGTAGCAGTATTGAGAACAGAAGAGTGAATTCCTTCCAAGAACGCCGCAAGGCGTTTTTCTTGGTGCAGTTTGTCTTTGAAATCCGTTATGATACTATAAGCTTAATGTGCCGAAAACGTATAAAAGAGAGGGATACATACATGACCAACAAACTATACTACAATTCTACATACCTTACTGATTGGGAGACCTGTATTACTGAAACCATAGCACGAGAAGATGGACTCTATGTTATTTTGGAGAAGACCGCTTATTATCCGCATGGCGGTGGGCAACCTTGTGATTTAGGGACGATTGGGGATATCCCGGTACTTGATGTAATCAGTGAGGAAGATCTTGTCCTGCATAAGCTGGAACGCCTGCCTGATGATTTATCCGTCACTTGTCAAATCGATTGGAAGAGAAGATTTGATCATATGCAGCAGCATAGTGGACAACACTTGCTCTCAGCCATCTGTCTTAATTTGTACCAGTTTATGACTCTAAGCTTTCATTTGGGTGAGGATTATTGCACCATTGATATAGAAGCGCCAGAACTGTCGTCTAAACAACTTCATTCCATAGAGTGGGAGGTAAATCGGCAGATTTACCAGAACCATAGTATCCTGAGCTATTTTGTAACAGGGGAAGAGGCTTCAAAGCTTAAATTGGTCAAACTACCTAAAGTGACGGAGAACATCCGGATTGTAGAAATTAAAGATGTTGAATATAACGCTTGCGGTGGTACGCATGTATCTTCAACAGGTGAGATTGGTATAATTAAGCTTCTGAAAGCGGAGAAACAAAAAGGCAATACGCGGATCTATTTTAAATGTGGATACCGTGCTTTGGAGGAGTTTAATAGCAGTCTACAAATTGTGGGAGCACTATCTTCCAAATTCAATACGGGAAAAGATGAAATTATCGATCGCATTGAAAAATGGGAGAATGAACAAAAACAGCTGCAAGCTGAAATTACCCTTCTTAAAGAGAAGAATGATGATTACATCGTACAGGAGCTTTTAGCCCAACAAGAAGGAAAGCTGATCTCAAAAGTGTTCGAGGATAAATCGCTGAAAGATTTGCAAAGTTTAGCTAACAAGCTTACCGCGAAAAGTGATGTTCCGGTATTATTGGCTAGTTCCGCTGAGAATAAGGTTGTATTTGCACAGAATGGCAGCGCGGAGGTCTCCTGTGGAGCTTTTTTCAAAGAGCATCTTAGTACCTACAATGGAAAAGGCGGAGGCAGTGATAAACTAGCGCAAGCAGGATTCCCGACATGGGGAGATGCTTTGGCGTTTTATGAATTTGTTAGAAGTTAAGATTACTTTATAAAAGACAGAAGACCTGACTGCGGTAGTCTACCGTGGATCAGGTCTTTTTTTATACGACGGATTGTCAAGCTAAGTGCGACACTTCGGACATGAAAGACTCGTGAGCAGACTTCCACCCCAGACATTTCCGGGGGCGGTGGTTGATGAGATCTAGGGCGTGGGCAAGCTCCTCATCTGAAACTTGTGCAAAATCATG
>NZ_LCZJ02000023.1:162333-257157 GCF_001012825.1 Paenibacillus etheri | reverse complement strand
TTGTATTTGGTTTTTCGCATACATTTGGCTTATTACGTTACCGTCGGCACATTTGTATTCGATTTTTCACATACATTTGGCTATTTACGTTACCGTCGGCACATTGTATTCGGTTTTTCACATACATTTGGCTCGTTTACGTTACCTTCGGCACATTATTTTCGGTTTTTCGCATACATTTGGCTCGTTTACGTTACTGCCGGCACATTGTATTCGGTTTTTCACATACATTTGTCCGTAAGCTCGACTAAAACATGTATTTCGAAGGATTTAAGGTCCGCTCGGTTCGTCATCCCAAAGAGGCGTGTGCTTTAATTAAAAACTGGGCTCCCCATGGCCAGCAGTTGAATATAGGCCCATCCCTTGAATTCATTTCACATTTCTCCGCAATCTAGAAATTTAAAAAATTCTATTATAGCAAGCATAAACGCCTTCGGTGTTCTTAATAGGACGGTAGAGTCTAGGCCATTGGCAGACCCAACTGTTTACGAAACTTATTCCGAACTACGACAGAGAGTGCATCTAGCTCGACAAGCTCTGCCAGAGCGTACGCCTAGTAGACCAACCTGCATTAGATGCAGTACATGCGACACGGATGCACCGCCAGCCCCATTTTCTTTTTTAACAATTACGTCACCTGCGGAAATTTCTCCCTTTATACTGATCTGACAATTCACAAAATTTCAACTAATTAAAGAAAGGTGTTGATAATTATTCTCATATGATTTAATATGATAACGATTATCATTATCATTACTTTATTTTTAAGAATGATAAATAAAATATAGATGGGGAGATAGAAAATGAATCAGAAAAAAGTTTTATTAGCAGGGGTATCAGCGGTTTTAGCTTTGAGTTTGGCGGCTTGCGGTAACAATGAAAAGGATAACGCAGCTTCAAAAAGTGGAAATAAAGCAGCAGTAGCAGCAGAGGGAAATGCCAATAACAAAGGAAATGCGGCTCAGGAGGCAGTTGCCACTGAACAAACCATTACATATCTGGGTAAGGATTATGTAGTACCTGCAGAGATTCATAATATCGTAGCTTCAAGTCTTGAATCTATGGAAGATGCAGCAATCCTAGGAGTGAAGCCTGTAGGCGTACTTGCTATAGCAAATGCCATTCCAGGTTATCTGTCAACTGAATTAGCTGGTGCATCTTTAGTGGGGGATAAATTTGCTCCAAGTAATGAGGCGATCTTGCAGCTAGATCCAGATGTTATTTTAGGGTCTTCCAAGTTTGGTGAAGATGTGTCGGGTGCGCTTAATAAAATTCAAACGATGATTCCTTATTCACATATCTCAACGAATTGGAAAGATAATTTGCTCTTATTAGGTCAATTATCTGGTAAAACCTCAGAAGCGGAAAAGATTATTAGCGATTATGAATCTAAAGCCGCTGAAGCAAAGACTAAAGTTGGAGAAAAGTTGAAAGATCAATCGGTTCTAGTTATTCGTATTCGTGAGGGTAGTATGTGTGTGTATCCAGCTGGTGTATATCTGAATCCGGTTATTTACGAAGATTTAGGTGCAACCATTCCTGAAGTTATAACAACTACTAAAGCACAAGCTGAGCTTTCACTAGAAGCTTTAGCGGAAATTAATCCGGACTATATTTTCTTGCAGTTTGAGACCACTGAGAACACCGATAATGCAACAGCACTTGATGATTTGCTCAAGAATCCGATCTTCAAAAGTGTAAATGCAGTCAAAAATAATCATGTCTTTGTAAATGCGATTGATCCGTTGGCGCAAGGTGGAACAGCTTGGTCTAAAGTAAGATTCCTGGATGCGGCAATTGAAAACCTGTTGAAGTAAAACCAAAGGTGCGATGAATAAGATGAATACAAAAAATTGGAAAGTTATATTGATCCTATCAACTTCTCCATTATTCATCGTATTAGCAATGGTTGTATCCGTCTTATATGGTGTTAAGGATATTGGAATAGTAACAATATGGCAGGCGATTACACACTTCGATGCGAATAATGTGGACCACAACATTATTATGACATCTAGATTACCGCGTGTAATCGCCGCTTTATTAGTTGGAGCGGCCCTGGCTGTTTCAGGGGCGTTAATGCAAGGTGTTACACGGAATTATCTTGCATCACCATCGATTATGGGAGTAAATGACGGATCGGCATTTGTTATTACGTTGGCAATGGTGTTTTATCCTGGATTATCGAATGTTCATATGATTCTATTATCCATGGTGGGTTCCGCTATCGGAGCGGGTTTAGTTTTCGGATTTGGCTCATTGGTCAAAAACGGCTTATCCCCAGTCAGATTAGCCATTATTGGTACTGTAATCGGTACATTTTTAAGTAGTATTGCCTCAGCAGTAGCGATGTTTTTTCAAGTCTCACAAAATGTTAGCGTTTGGTATAGCTCGAAAATACATACCGTAAATCCAGATATGCTAATGTTATCAATTCCTTTTATAATCGTTGGTCTGCTCTTGGCGGTTAGTATTTCTAAATCTGTCATGGTTGCTTCTTTAGGGGATGAAACGGCGATTAGCTTGGGTCAACGAACAAAATGGGTGAAAATTGTCAGTATTATATCTGTTATATGTCTGACCGGAACAGCAGTAGCTTTAGTCGGTAAGATAGCTTTTGTGGGTCTAATCATTCCTCATATTACACGTTTCATCGTAGGTATCGACTATCGTTTTATCATTCCTTGCTCAGCGGTGATTGGAGCTGTTTTTTTAGCGTTTTGCGATGTCCTTAGCCGTTATATTAACTTTCCGTTTGAGACGCCAATTGCTGTTGTAACAGCATTTATTGGAATCCCGTTCTTCCTTTATTTAATTCGGGTTAAGGGGGGAGAGCAACGTGGATAGAGGCAAAATACAGTTTAGTCGCTATATATTGACGCTACTAGCTTTTATCCTGCTAACTCTTGTGGCGGGGTATTTTCATCTTACAAATGGAGCGTTTGATATGTCTGTCATAGATGTGATAAAAACGCTGTTGCGAATAGATCCTAATCCTAAATTTGATCTGGTTATTTTTCAATTTCGACTGCCACGGATCATTATTGCCTCATTAGTAGGAATAGGTCTGGGGATGGCTGGAACGGTCATTCAGGGCATTACCCGGAACGGGCTGGCTGACCCAGGTATCCTCGGAATTAATGCAGGTGCTGGAGCTGCCATCGTTGCATTTATGTTTTTCTTTCAGATGTCGGGAGTTCCTTTTTTTAAAGAAAGCTGGTTCTCGATACTAGCCATGCCGCTCTTTGGTTTTGTGGGAGGGCTTGCCGCAGTTGTGGTGATCTTTATTTTCTCTTGGCGGAATGGTGCACTTGATATGCAACGGTTGATTTTGACGGGGATCGCGATTAGCAGTGGTTTTGGGGCGTTGTCGTTGTATCTTTCTCTGAAAATGAATGCAAGTGATTATGAAATGGCCGCGGTTTGGAGTGTCGGAAGCATTTACAGCGCGAACTGGACTTATATTCTTATGATCGCACCTTGGGTGCTTATTTTAGGATTTGTAATGTATCGAAAAAGCTATTTACTCAATTATTTTCAATTGGAGGATTCCAGCACAAAAAGCTTGGGGATCTCCGTAGAAAAAGAGAAGCTGATCTTTCTATTATGCAGTGTGGGGATCGTAAGTGTCTGTGTATCTGTATCCGGTTCTATAGGTTTTATAGGATTGATGGCTCCTCACATCGCTAGAAGATTAGTAGGGATTAATCACCGCTTTATTATGTTATCCAGTGCAGTGGTTGGGATGTTTTTGCTTGTAATCTCGGATTATTTTGCCAAAACATTATTTCAGCCAGCAGAGTTACCCGTGGGTATAGTCGTTTCGATTATTGGTATTCCTTATTTCTTATATTTATTAGCAAAGTCAAGAGTGTAGGGGAGAGTGAGCAGCACATATGTCAACACAAGTAGAGCTCGAACATACAGAATCATGGAAGCTAGAATCTCAGTATATGGGATACTCGTATGATATAAAGGTTTCTCTTCCGAGAGAAGAAGCACCAGCAAATGGATTTCCGGTCTATTACATGCTCGATGGTAATTCATACTTTCAATTAGGCCGGGATGTCGTGAAACTGCAGTCAAGAAATGCTCCGAAAACTTTGATTGCACCAGGTATCGTGATTGGCATTGGACATTATGGTACAGATGAAGAGGTTTCTAAGAGAAGGTTTTTTGATTTCACGCCTCCTGCAAAGCAGTATGTATATCCGGATCGATTGAAAAATGCTGATATAGGACCACATGGTGGTGCTGAAAAGTTCCAATCTTTTTTAGAGTTAGAATTAATGCCGCTGGTCTCTGAAAAATATAATGTCGATCAGCAGAAGCAAGTTTTGTTTGGGCACTCTCTAAGCGGGTTATTTGTCCTCTGGACGCTATTCACTCGTGCGGAGCTATTTCAGTATTACTTGGCTTCTAGCCCTTCGATTTGGTGGAATGATCATGAAATCCTGGTGTATGCGGAGCAGTTCTATAACAAGGGTCAAGCGATAAGATACGATAAACGAAAGCTATTGATCACAGTGGGCAGTGAAGAGGCTTTTATGGTCGATGACGCCAAAGTATTATTTTCAAAATTGAGTGAGCATTCTTTGCCTGATTTACAGGTTGAGCATTACATAGCACCAGATGAAAACCACGCGTCAGTAGTGCCGACCATCATGAGCAGAGCGTTTCGTATGTTGAACCGTTAAGGAGGGGCCAATATGACAACAGAGATGGTAGGCGAACTTATTGCTTTCGAACATATGGGGCGACAAATTACTGTGTATCTTCCTAAATCATATGATTTGTTTCCTGAAGGAAGCTTCCCCGCGGTTTTCTTACAGGATGGAGATTTTTTGTTCAAAGAGGCGATTTCAGCTATAGAGAACGACGTGGAGGAGGGGATCACAGAGCCGGTTATTTTTATCGGAATTGATTCTCAGCTGCGGAATGATGAATATACACCTTGGGAAATGCCCGCTCTTTTTAAGGATTGGTCCTTTGGGGGCAAGGGTGATGATTATTTGAATTATGTCTATCAGGATCTTGTACCCTATATGAAAAGTTCATACCGCATCTCGAACGAGCCGAAGAAATTAGCTTTGGGTGGTGTTTCACTAGGTGGATTAATAAGTTTATACGCGATGTACAAGACGGAGCTTGTTTTTGATAATTTTATATTGATATCAGCCTCTGTGTGGTTTAAAGATTTTATACATTATATGGAGACTTCAAAGTTAGATAGGGAATGCAAAGTCTATATGTATGTAGGTGAACAGGAAGGTATCCACAAGACAAATGCCCAGAAGGACATGGTGCCTAACAGCAAACGTGCTTATGATATTTTAAAAGAGAAGATTGATGGAGCTGATCAGCGTGTGAAGTTTGAGACAGATCCACAGGGTATACATAATGACCCGTTTTTTCTGCAATATTTTCCGAAAAGTATCAGGTTCTTATTTCCTGCCAAATGAACATAATAGGACGAGCAGGAGAGAGTATCCTTGCGTCGTCCTATTTATCATATCTTTTTAATGTAAAAATAATCTAAGGAGTGAGACGTTTAGAAAAACGGGGGATGAGCCATACAGAAGTATGGGGTTTGGATCGCAGGTATTGTGACTATCTTAGTAGGTGTATTGATTATCTTTAGTAAAGAGGATGAAGTTAAGACTGTAACGATCAATGAAATTGTCGCTTCAACCTCGGAGGTAACAGAAGAAACTACAACAAGTGATCCTTGCATGAGTCCCGATGATGACAAACTAGCTATAACAGATTTATCTGCCAAGTACAAAGAATACGGTCTAATTGATGCGCATAATCATGATGCTAGTGGTATGAAGTATCTGGGTATGTTGGGGACTTGGAAGGATAAAGGGGTGCAGCAGGTTGTTATGTTTGGAGATGTATCGGAGCCTAGCGCCATTAAGCCTGAACAGTTTATTTCGGTAATGAAGAAGTTCCCAGATCGATTCATGCTTAGCACGGACTCCAGATATGGGATAGGTAGTGAAGAAAAGGCGATTGATGCGATGTACCAAATGCTTGACCTTCTCGATGATCCTGAACTTGCCCGGAAAATAGCTCATGACAATCATTAGATGTGATTCTACGAATCAAAATAGCAATAGGACGAAGCAATGAAGCACTCTGCATCGTCCTATTTTTTTACATATCGGTTAGATAACCATAATTTAGTCTTGCGGTCCGATCATGTCTTCTTTAGTTGCTCTTCTGTATATTCTCAAGATGTACGTCCAGATTATCAAAGGTTTGTGAAATACCCGGTAGCATCCCCATATCAATCACTTGTTGTAACGCTTCTGGAGAAGCGTATTTACCGGTGTTAACCAGCTTCGTTTGACCATCCAGCTCGATAAAATCTAGTTGGACTAGTGTCTCGGGCAGATCTTTTGAAATATTACCTTCTGCATCTGAGAACCCGTCCGTGTAAATAATTTGCTCTGGAATCGAAATTTCCCGATAAAGCGCCTTACCCCAGGACTCCATACCGTAGAAATCTCCCTGACTCTTATCCTCGCACTTCATGCAGTAATGCCAAGTGCCTCCTGGACGGAAATCGACATGGCATACAGGAAGCGTCCAACCTTTTGGCCCCCACCAATGCTTCAAATGCTCAGCCTCAGAAAAAGCTTTGAAAACTAGCTCGCGTGGAGCTTTAAAAATACGCTCTAATATTAGAGTGCTGCCTTCAACTTTGGATACTAGTTGGTTGGTTTGGTTAGAATTTGTCATTGGATAGATCCTCCTCGGTTACTTTTCCTTATCTAATTCCTGGCTTTGTAGCTCTAGCAAATAGTCATCCAGCCGATCGTAGCGTTCCTCCCACATATGGCGGTAGGATTCTAACCAAGTGTCTAATTCCTTAAAAGGGTCAGGGCGGAGCTTGCAAATGCGCCGATTAGCAACAGCTTGAACTTCAATAAGGCCCGCTTCACTGAGAACACGCAAATGCTTGGACGCTTGAGGCTGCCGCAGCTGAAGACTATCCGCGATCTCTCCAACGGTTAGGGGATTCTCGCGTAATAGTTCAACGATTTGCATACGGTTAGGCTCAGCTAAGGCACTCATTACGTTAGTATTCATTAACAAGCATCACTTCGATTCATTGAATTCATTCGTATTCGTGATTACAATATACCATGTGGTGAATATTCCTGTAAAGGGATATTTAGGGCGTCTCTGAATGAGAACTTCAAGAAAAGGGCATAGTACAAGCATTACGTAGAAATATGTTCCATGATAACCAGTAAACTTTACAAAAAACATAGGAATAGATATAATTAAGTATAACTTATCGGTTTTAGATTTACGCAAGGGGCCTATCGCCAGTAGGCTCCTTTTGTATTTCTTGGCCATGTTACAGGAGGGTGAAGGTCATACACAATGAAAAAATTATGGTGTGTGTTCATTATGGTCCGCATGGAGAGCGTTTAATCCGGCGTGGTGTGCAACTGTCTGAAATAATAGGGGCCCCATTGTTTGTATTAAATGTCGATAGTTCGGACAATGATGAATATAATCAGAGCAAAGAAATGTATATGACGGTTTGGAAACGTCTTGCTGATGAAGCTGGCGCAGAATTTATCATTCGGAAACGTGAAGGCCGAAAAACATCTGATATTATTGTAGAAGTAGCTGAAAAGAATGAGGTTACACAGATCGTCATTGGACAATCTGCCCAGACTCGATGGCAGGAGCTTACCAAACGCAATTTCATCAATGAACTCATTGGTAAAATGAAAATGATGGATCTGCATGTTGTTGCCGTTCAGCGGATGCGCGCCGGGCTGGAAGAAACCCATGAGGAAGGCGTAATCGCCTACCTGGTCAAAATGGGGGATGAGTATCAGCTCAGTGATGAACCCAAGGGAGAGTATTCGCTTAAAGGAAAGTTCTTTCACGAATTACACACAGAATTTGAGAACGGTTTATTCAGAATTGAGCAAGAAGATGGAAAGGCTAGATATTTGCATATTTGTGATGGCACATTGACCGATTCTTTATAATCGGGCGTGCCCTTATCTTCATGAGGGCCTATTATTTAGGGCCCTTCCAATCATATGATCTTTGGCTTTTGGTGAAAAAGTAAGTACTAAAGTTCACAACTTGATAAGCTCAAGTGGAAAAGGAGGACTGCCTTTGCTGCATGTAATCATACTTGTTCCGTTTCTAATGGCCTTAGTAATCGCACTTTTGACCAAGAGGGCATCCAACCTTCATAGAGGATGGTTTGTTTTCCCCGGTTCGCTCGCTTTGTTTGTTTATTTCTTAACCCGGATTCCCGTTATTAAGGGTGGCGAGTTGGGATATGAAACCGTTTCATGGATTCCTTCCCTAGGCATTGATTTGGTTTTCCACCTGGATGGATTAAGTTTGTTGTTTGCTTTGTTAATTACTGGAATGGGTAGTCTTGTAATTATCTATTCAATTTTTTATCTGGACCGACGAAAAGAAGCGTTGACACCTTTTTATATTTATTTAATGTTGTTTATGGGAGCGATGCTTGGCGTTGTGCTCTCGGATAACTTAATGGTGTTATACGGTTTTTGGGAATTAACAAGTGTTTCGTCATTTCTGTTAATTGCTTTTTGGCATCGGAGGCAAAAATCGCGGTATGGTGCTCTGAAATCTATGTTGATTACCGTATTCGGTGGGTTAGCGATGTTTGCCGGCTTTTTAATGCTGTATGTGATGACAGGCACCTTTAGTATCCGGGAAATTTGGAGTGAGGTTGGCGATATTAGCGGGCATGCGTTATTTATTCCGGCGATGCTACTAATTCTGTTAGGCGCCTTCACCAAATCAGCGCAGTTCCCGTTTCATATCTGGCTGCCGGATGCCATGGAGGCACCGACACCCGTCAGCGCCTATCTGCACTCGGCAACGATGGTTAAAGCTGGATTGTATCTTGTCGCCCGTTTCAGCCCTGTTTTTGCGGGGCAATATGAGTGGTTCTGGATTGTGTCAGGCGTCGGTTTGATCACCTTGATCTATGGTTCGATCCAGGCGATGAAGCAGACGGACCTGAAGGCTCTATTAGCCTATTCAACGATTAGTCAACTTGGACTGATTATGGGATTGCTGGGAATGGGATCGGCAGCGGCATTTTATATAGGGGAAGAAGCTGTCTTTTATACTGCTGCAACAACAGCGGCTATCTTTCATCTTATTAACCATGCCATCTTTAAAGGTTCGTTGTTTATGATGGTCGGTATAGTTGACCATGAAACGGGTACCCGCGACCTGCGAAAGCTGGGCGGACTGATTTCTATTATGCCGGTTACTTTTACGGTAGCGATGATCGGCAGTTTTTCCATGGCTGGTTTGCCGCCATTTTCGGGATTTTTAAGTAAAGAGATGTTTTTTACAGCTGTCCTGAATATCCGAAACTTGGATATATTTTCTATTCCCTCGTTGTTTACGCTCTTCCCGGTTTTGGCCTGGATGGCCAGCGTGTTTACTTTTGCATACAGTATGATTTTGGTATTCCACACCTTTTTCGGAAAATATCAGCCTGAGAAGCTGGACAAAAAACCGCATGAAGCCCCATTTGGACTTCTGCTTGCCCCGTGCCTGCTAGCAGTGCTGTCTATATTTATCGGTTTTTTCCCGAATATATTATCAAATACACTTATTATCCCTGCAATGAATGCTATTCACCCCATCTTGCAGACCACAGAACCCTTTGTTGTGAATATCCATTTCTGGCACGGCTTTACACCAGAAGTATGGATGACACTTGGTGTTGTGATTCTTGGTATTACTGTATACCGAATCTATGGCCGCTTAAGTCTGGTCGATAAAGAATGGGGCAGTGGCTACACTTTAAATCAAGTCTATGACGGAGTAATCCGGCTGGTTGAGAAATTGTCTAGATGGGTGACTGGTTCTTATATGACTGGTTCCATGAGACATTATTTAATGTATATTTTTTCCTTCTTGATCGTAACGATTTGCGGTGTCGTCTGGTATTCAGATGGAATTACGCTTGGTACGACGGAGTATACTCCTTTTTCTTTGTTTGAGGTTATTGCTGTAATGGTTTTGCTACTAGGTGCTTTAGCTATTCCGTTTGTACGTTCCAGAATAACAGCCATTTTGTTAACAGGAATGGTTGGTTATATGGTTACTTTGCTCTTTGTTCTGTTCAGAGCTCCTGATCTGGCGCTTACGCAAATGATTGTTGAAGTGGTATCTGTTACATTGTTCCTGCTATGTTTCCGGCATTTGCCTAGGCTGGAAAAAGAGAAGCTCAAACCTAGTGCGCATTTCCTTAAACTAATTATTTCCATCGGGATGGGCGTAACGATGACATTGGTTGCTCTTGCTGCTTTAGGCAGTAGTCCGTTCGAATCCATCTCGAAATATTATGTGGAGAATAGCTATACTTTGGGTGGCGGTAAAAATATGGTCAATGTTCTGCTCGTTGATTTCCGCGGCTTTGATACCATGTTTGAAATAACAGTACTAGGCCTCGCCTCACTTGCTATTTATTCCATGATCAAGCTGCAGTTGGATGGAGATGGTACAGCAGCCCAACTGAAGAGGGTTGTTCCCTATAATAAGCCTCGTTATTCTCGAAGTGATGATGTGTTACTGCAAGCGGTAGCTAAAGTAGCATTCGTTATCATTCTGATATTTTCGTTGTTTTTGTTTTTTGCCGGTCATAATAATCCGGGAGGCGGATTTATTGGGGCTTTGATGGCTTCTGCAGGTTTGGTGCTGCTCGCTATTACTTTTGGAATGGATATGGTTGAGAAGGTGCTGCCTATTAATTATCGTAAGTTAATTGCGATCGGGATTTCGATTGCCTTTCTTACCGGGGTTGGCTCATTTATATTCGACGTACCCTTCCTGAGCCAAACGTTTGGATATTTCCAATTGCCGCTTATGGGCAAAACAGAACTAACCACTGCAATGTTCTTTGATCTCGGTGTTTATCTAGCTGTTATCGGTGTCACAATGAATATCATATTTACGATCGGGAGGGATAACTAATGGAGCTTATTGTTGCCTTAGCGATCGGCGTATTGTTTTCCGTAGGTGTTTATTTAATCCTTTCCAAAAGCTTACTACGCATCCTACTGGGTACTAATTTAATTACCCATGGTGTTCATTTACTGCTACTGACGATGTCGGGTCTCAAGACAGGTGCTCCACCATTGCTGGGTGAAAAAGCGGAGGCGTATGTAGATCCGTTACCGCAGGCGCTCATTTTGACCTCTATTGTAATTAGTTTTGGAGTAACAGCATTCTTCATTGTTTTGGCATATCGGACTTACCGTTCGACGGGTACGGATGATGTGGAAGGAACCAAGGAGGAGAGACAATGAACAACTTGCTAGTGCTGCCTCTGCTGATTCCGGCCTTTACGGCAGTCATATTGATTTTTCTAAAAGAACGAGTGGATCTGCAACGTATTATCAGTGCCGTCAGTGTGTGTTTAAATATCTTGGTGGCTGGAATCATTGTGTACCAGGTAAGTGCAAAAGGCATCCAGACCCTATATATGGGTGGATGGCTTCCACCTTATGGCATTGTGTTTGTTGCCGATATGTTTGCGGCCTTACTTGTGCTAATCGGTGCTATTGTTGGTGCGGCTTGCCTATTTTTTTCCTTCGCCAGCATTGGGGAAGAAAGAGAACGGTTTTACTACTATCCGTTTTTCCATTTTCTATTAACTGGGGTGTTTGGTTCCTTTCTCACTGGAGATCTGTTTAACTTGTTCGTCTGCTTTGAGGTGCTGTTAGTGGCCTCGTACGCTCTAATTGTACTTGGTGGCTCCAAAGGTCAACTGAGAGAGACCTTAAAATATGTATTAGTTAACGTGATCTCCTCTTCCTTGTTCGTAGCGACGCTTGCTTATTTATATGCCGCGACAGGAACACTGAATATGGCGCATCTATCTATGCGTGTAGCAGAGGCGGGACAAGGCGGTGTATTGAACGTCATTGCGGTCCTGCTGCTCATCGTATTTTCGATAAAGGCAGGTTTGCTGCTCTTTTTCTGGCTTCCGGATTCTTATAGCGCACCACCTGTGGCTGTTAGAGCCCTGTTTGGGGCATTGTTAACGAAAGTGGGATTGTATGCAATTATACGTACCTTTACATTGATTTTTGTTCAAGAACCGGGACTCACCCATACACTGATTGCCTGGATGGCGGGAGCGACGATGATACTTGGTGCAATCGGTGCATTGGCTTATAACGATCTGGGCCGAATATTTAATTATAATATCATCATCAGTGTTGGATTTATCGCTTTTGGGATTTCTGTCGCGACTCAGGATTCGTTAAATGGTGTAGTGTTCTATTTAATGCATGACATGGTTGCTAAAGCCTTATTATTCTTCCTGGGTGGGATGATTATCTCAGCATCGGGCACCGACCGCTTAAAAGAAATGGGTGGTTTAATCCGACGCTATCCGTGGACCGGCTGGATGTTCTTTGTACTGACTTTGGCGTTGGTTGGTGTTCCACCACTTAGTGGTTTTGCTGGAAAAGTGATGATGGTACGTAGTGGATTTGGACAGAATCACGTGACTCTAGCGCTAATTGCACTTGGATCCAGCTTCATAGTGTTATATTCCTTGATCAAGGTATTCCAGCAGGTATTCTGGGGTGGCGAGAAAAGGGAAGAACAAGTCAAACCGCTTCATTATAAAGCTATGATGGTACCGGCAGCTGTTTTGTTCGCGATTGTAATTCTGATGGGTGTAGGTGCTGAAACGGTAAACGGATATGTAAGCCAAGCCGGAGCCGTACTTGCTGATCCAGCACTATACATTAACGCTGTCATGAAGGAGTAGATACTATGGCTTTTCAACTATTATTGAATTTCATGATAGCATTCCTGTGGATGTTTCTGCAGAATGACTGGACTGGACCACGTTTCGTCATTGGTTTCCTGCTCGGTATACTCATTCTACTCGGAATGCGACGCTTTTGGCCCAGGTTATATCTTGAAAAAGTGTGGGCGATCATTAAGCTAATCCTGTTGGTGCTGCGGGAGCTGGTCGTTTCTAGTTATGTAGTGGTAAAAGCAGTTCTAAGACCGGAGCCTAATATACGTCCAGCTATCCTCAAATATACTACAGAGCTGAAATCGGATTGGGAAGTGGCAACGTTAATCACGATACTCTGCCTTACTCCTGGATCGGTAGTGCTTGAAGTGTCCGATGATAATCGGACATTGTATATTCATTCCATGGATGTAGATGACCCTGCACAGTTCAGAACAAATATCCGTGAAACCTTTGAGCATGCGATACTGGAGGTGTCCCGCTAATGATCCATTTTATTCTTATGCTATCCATTACGATCATGGCTCTAGCTATAGGCGTATGTGCTTGGCGTTTAGTGAAAGGTCCTTCTTTACCTGACCGAGTCGCTGCGCTAGATACGATTGGAATTAATCTGCTAGCAATGGTGGCCGTTTTATCCGTCTTTCTCCAAACGCAGGCTTTTATAGAAATTATTTTGTTAATTGGAATTCTTTCCTTTATCGGAACGACAGCTTTTGCCAGATATATAGAGAGGGGAGTGGTGCTCGAACATGGAAATGATCAAGACTGCAGGTGAGCTGCTGTTTGCCTTGTTAATTCTAATGGGAGCATTGCTTAGCGCCGTAAGTGCCATTGGTTTGATTCGGCTACCTGATGTATATCTAAGATCACATGCTGCTGCCAAAAGTGCTACTCTCGGTGTTTTATGTGTCTTGGTTGGGGCATTTCTATATTTTGCATTTTTTCAGGATCATATTAGTGCAAAGCTATTACTAGGGATTGTCTTCGTATTTATAACTGCACCTTTATCAGCCCACCTAACAGGTAGAGCGGCGTATCGCTCTGGCGTTCCTCATTGGGATCGAAGAATTCAGGATGATTTAAAAGAGGTGCTGGAGAAAGAGCAAGTTATACCAGTAACCCCTGAACGAGATGTACCTCAAGAACAAAGATAGAAGCGCTAGGAATTAATCTTGATTTTCAATAACAGCAGCAAAAACTGTAACAAACCCGCGTCTACACGCGGGTTTGTTTTTATTAAACGGATCACTATTCAGATTTTGATCGTTCAACGAACCAATATTTTACCTTCTCCAGCAAGCCTGCGTAGCACCCTCGGAAGACACTCAATATCTGCTTCAGGAATGTCTAATTGAATACCGTAATGGAAACAGTCCTGCTGTTCTCTATTCCATTTCAGGATTCCTTCTAAGTAAATAGATTCATCCGTTAGATTCATTTCCATACCAATCCGTACTAGGTTATTTTCTGGATTAATGTTGAGGGGTAACGATAAGTGGCAGCCGGTCCGACTGATGTTAAACAATACAGCTCTTACAGGCTTAGAAGGCATCTGGATTCCGTTAATGCTAAGAATATGAAGATCAAGGGTTACAGGTTCTTTAAGGGTATATCGAAAAGGTTCAGTTCTGCGATTAGTGTTCATATGCTCCTCCATACTTTTCCATCTACTTTAAATTATCGACAGAAAAACAGGATTAGTGAAGAGCTGTTAAACATAATAACGTTTCGAAGTTACAAAATTACTACCTGATTTTTTGATTTTATCGCAACAATGTAAGTATTTCTTTTATAGAATTATCTACAAATGATCTTTCAGGACGGGATTTCATGATCACGGTAAGTCCAATTAATGATATGACTAGTGTCTGAGCTAAACTCTTTGCGTGAATAGCGGGATCAAGTTCACCTGAGCGCAAACCTCGATCAATCGTTTCTTGAAAGATTACCGAGAGATACATCTGGTGTTCTCTTGTTAGGATCTCAAATTTCTCATCGTGGGGTGAAAGTTCAACCATCGAATTGATGCAAAAGCATCCCCAGTTCGGATTTTGTCCATATTCTTCTGCCACCATATTTTCAAAAAAGGCACGGAAAGCCTCTTTAACAGAAGGATTGTTGTGAAGCTTGTTACGAACATAGGCAGCATGAGAACTCGTATATTTCCGCAATGCAGCTTCAAATAGTCCTTTTTTGTCTCCGAAGGTTGAGTAGATGCTAGGCCGCTGAATACCCATTCTTGATGTCAGGTCGCTTAAAGAGGTAGCCTCGAACCCTTTTTCCCAAAATACTTGCATAGCTGCATCCAATGCTTTTTCCTCATCAAATTCGCGTGGTCGAGCCATAGTAACTCCCTCTTTTCATATCGAACGGTATAATATGATTTTATGGTGTGAAGATTACTATGTCAATAAGAAATGGACGTATAGATAGTCAGTTTATAACCTTTGTTGTTCTATAAGCTAGTCTCTTGACAGTTATCTTTTTTTAGAGTTATATTTGTCAAACGTAATTACGTACTGATCGGTATGTAATTTATGAATTTGATAAAAGTTAATCAGGAGGCGTTATTTTTGGGGGAATCTGTTGAGGAATCGAAAGCTATTATAGCGGATCAAACAGTCAAAAAAGCTGAAAAAGTACAAGGAGGGTTTAGAGCGTCGGAACAAGTGCCTGTATCAATAATATCTCGTAATGTGGCACTTTTATTTTCCATCGCCTGCGGAATAGTTGTTGCTAACATATATTATGCGCAACCTTTACTGGACGCTATTTCGAACGAGTTTGGTATTTCTCATTCATTCGTTGGACTTGTTATTACAATCACTCAAATTTTTTATGCACTTGGACTGTTATTACTAGTGCCTCTGGGTGATCTATTAAATCGGCGTTGGCTGATCGCTGGACAGATGCTCCTATCCGTATTGGCTTTAATTGTCGTTGGTACTGCCACCAGCAGTATAGTGTTATTCGTAGGTATAGCAGCGGTTGGGTTTCTTGCCGTAGTGACACAGACGCTCGTTGCATTCGCGGCAACTTTGGCTGCTCCAGCCGAACGTGGGCGTGTCGTTGGTGTTGTGACAAGTGGAATTGTAATTGGTATTCTACTGGCGCGAACTTTCGCTGGCGTATTAATGGATTTAGCAGGTTGGCGTTCTGTCTACCTTGTTTCCGCGATATTCACACTAATCATGGCATGTGTATTGTTTCGGGTGTTGCCACATTTTGAGCACAAAAGAGAATCATTATCTTACCTACAGCTGATTCGTTCAATGTTCACGTTGTTTGCTCAGGAACGAACTCTTAGAATCCGTGCTGCACTAGGCATGATGATTTTTATCGCTTTCAGTATATTATGGACGTCTCTAGTATTACCTCTCAGCGCCCCACCGTTTTCTCTTTCACATACTGCGATTGGAGCGTTTGGTCTCGCAGGTGTTGCTGGAGCGTTAGCAGCAGCGCGAGCAGGTCGCCTCGCCGATCGGGGTTTAGGGCAGAAGACCACAGGTGTAGCTTTGATTCTTTTGCTCATATCATGGTTGCCAATCAGTTATGTTCAACATTCGCTTCTTGCATTAATCGTTGGTATTATCCTACTTGATCTTGCAGTACAAGCTGTACATGTCACCAATCAGAGCATGATCCTTACTTTGCGACCTGAGGCACGCAGTAGGCTTACTGCCGGTTACATGATTTTCTATTCCATTGGCAGCGCCACTGGGTCGATCGCATCTACCAGTATCTATGTTTACTTTGGCTGGAACGGAGTGAGTTTGTTAGGTGCAATTGTGAGTGCTCTGGCTCTTCTTTTTTGGTCATTAACAAAGGAGTAACCTGAAGGGATGAGTATTCATGCGAAAAAATTGTAACACTGATCTTCTATGGATATCTCGCGGGGGTGTCGGGAAAGTCTTGGCGTATAAATAGGTGCAATTCCTAAGTGTTAACGCTCCAGCCAGGGCTATAATGCTTCGTGTCCCTGGCCGCGGGAGCAATTCGAAAAGTTCAATTCAACATGAAGAATAAACAAAAAGCTCACTTAGAAGCTACATCTGTTGTTGAATTAGGGAGGGGGTCTTCTGGTGAAATAAATTCGTGAATGATTTGACGGAAGTATTTGTGATTATCATAGCTATTGTACATACGCCAGGCCACTGTTTCTGAATTCCCGAAAAACAACCGCTCAAACTGGGTTTGACGACCACCGAATACACCTGCTCCTAGTTCCCAAGCGAGCCGGAATAAGGCATTTCTATACCAAGCATCCGAGACAGTACCCTTCAAATACTGATGGAGGTACGAACCGGCACTTGAACTGAAGTCAGATTCAGAGGTGATCATGATAAGACCGCTTGAACTGAGATTTTGAACCATTTCAACCATCTTTGGATAAAACTCTGAAAAGTGAATGGTTGAAGCTAGAAGGGGGCCTTTATCAGGAACAAGAAACCCAAATTTGTCGTGGGATGCCCCTATTTCAGAAGCAAGCCTTAACGCTTGAAATGTTTCTAGAAACGTTAGTATTCTTGAAATCGGCAGAATGGTGAAGGGCTCGAGCTCAGCATTTTGTTCTTCCGCTAAAGATTCTAGCACACCGAGAAAGAACTCAGTCTTAGCAATATAGCGGGTGATAATTTGGTGGGCTATATGTGTATGGAAGTGACTCTCACCGAACAATCGGGAACAGTAAATCTCATCCCCGTAATAAAATATACGATCATGAGGGATAAGCACGCGGTCAAATATAACAAGCGTATCCATTTCTTCGTATCTGGAACTTAAGGGATGGTCGTAGGTGGATGTGGCTGCGTAACTTTCACGGCAAAAAAAAGTCATCCCTGGCAGATCATTGGGTACTGCAAAGGCAAACGCGAAGGGATTATCATCATCCACAAGGGAGGGTGAAGGAGTAGGGAATACTAGCATTTCATCGCATGTAGCCCCTTGTGTTGCCATCATAAAAGCACCAGTTACAATCATCCCTTCATCAATGATTTCTACAACTTTAGCAGCAATAGAGTCCTCTGTAGCATCAATTTGACCGGATATTTTACTTGCTTGAGGCTGGATGAACGCATGGGATAATGTAATATCATAATCTCGGCAGTAGGCATAATATCTCCTGAGGTTTTCGGCATATTTCGGATGAAGATCCTCAAGGATATCGGCAGCTGTGAACAGAGACATGATCGCCGTATTCATATAATCTGGAGAACGTCCTAAAAAACCGTGATGTCTGTTCGACCAGAGTTCAATCATTTTTCTTCGACGTTCTAAATCCTCAACACTTTTGGGTGGGAGAAAAGATAGACCAACAAGCTCTCCAGTATCGGGCGAAGGGTAAGTCATCTGCGCTAAATAACGTTCATCACACTGCATGTTGTACATTTCGGCTTGTGTTTGTATGAGGCCTTGAAATGCGGGATGTTTGGATAAGGGCCCTTCGATACGCGTTCCTTTGTACCAGATATTGATATTTTGCCGGTCGATTCGTTCGATGTATTGATTACCTGTTTTGATAGGCACACGATTCACCTCTTTGGAGAGCATCTTCGACTAAAAAAGCTGTGTTATTACTTTTAATGTACGTAATCATGATTGCCCTTGTGCATTGTTCACATATTGTGGATATCCTCATAAACTTTCTATATAAATTGAACCAATGATTAGGAAACTATTGAAAGGAATCGTACAGTTTGAAGGTTTTAAAAGTGGGTCTATATGTGATTAGCGATATTTCCAGAGCTCGTCGTAACGAATGATGCGAATTCCTTTCTGGGCAATGTACCGTTTAAGCCGTTCGTCTTGGAACAGTCTGCGGTCGGCGTCTCTCTCCCTTGCAATTTGTTCGCCTGAATGCTGGGCGTTTCCGAAATTTAGGATTTCCTCATCCATAAACGTAGGGTGCGTAACTAGACGATAAATGCCGGGGGTGACGGATTCCAATGCTTGAATGACGTTCAATACGGGATCTTCTCCTTGGCCTGGTCTGTTATAACTAATATTCATGCAAACGTTCCGGTAGGACATTAGCCCTTCGCTTTCACACCAATCATCGAATAGGTGAGTGAGCCGTTCGTCGATTCGCTCGAAGCCCATATGCGTATCCGCGTAATAAGGTTTGAAGCCGAGCTTTCTGGCCGTTTCCAGTTGAGCTTGTAATTCAGCCATCACCTCCGAGATTTCAAATCCTGACGTCTTCCAGTCTGCTGGGGACCGGTGAAAAGTGCCGTCTTCGAGCACCAAGCTCGGAACCTGGTTTGGAGATAATACCGGACCCCAACGAACACGGTCCCACTCTGCATGCAGGGTGCAATGAAGGCCAATGCAAAATCCATCCTCGTGGGCAAATAGCTTAGCAGCGGATTGTACCGCTATGCCATTTGCCATCAATGAACCATTACGGAGCTCGCCGTTCCGCCAGGCCTCGTGGATGGCCTTATTGGCGGAATAGCTTCCCCCCAAATCGTCACCTTGCGTGATCAAGTAAATTTCCAGTTTCGGCAATTCATTCAACCTCCGGTTACTGTGTAGTGAATTCGTCCACCCTAAAAATTTCCAATGAAATATTGCAATCGCTTACATGAGGTGCTATATTGATTGTAGCATTACCAAAACGTTTTGGAAAGTTTGAGGTTTTTTATATGTCACCTACAATCAAAGATATCGCCAAAGCGGCGGGCGTATCCATTACAACCGTATCACGCGCGCTGAACGGCTACCCCGACGTCAATGAAAAAACAAGAAGCCGGATCAAGAAGCTGGCCGAAAAAATGTCCTACCATCCGAATTCGCAGGCACAAAGTCTGGTACTGAAAAAAACGAATACGATCGGAGTCATCATATCAGAGCTTACGCGCGACAGCGTCAAAGCCGCTTTTTCTTTCGAGGTGCTGTGCGGCATTAGTGACCGGTCCAGCGAGCTGAATTACGATATCATTTTGTTCAGTACGAACCCTAATAAACAAATGAATAAAACCTATTCGGACCTTTGTCGGGAGCGCAATGTTGACGGCGTCATCCTGAAGGGTTTAAAGACGACCGATCCCTATTTAAGAGAGGTCATCGATCAATCATCGTTCCCCTCCGTGTTAATAGACATCCCTGTCGCTGGCGAGGGGGTCGGACACGTCACGACCGATAATGTAAGCGGAGTCAGGGATGCTGTCCGGCATTTGATCCAGCTGGGACACCGTAACATTGCTTTCATCAATGGTTATAAAGAAGCGGCTATCTGCGCTGATCGCTTGTCAGGCTACATGCTGGGTTTGCAGGAGGCTGACATCACCTACGATGTCAGCAGAGTTGAAGACGGCCGCTTTTCGGAAGAGGGCGGGGCGGATGCCATTAGCAAAATCCTGTCGCGCCACCCCGAAACAACAGCCGTCGTTTGCTCTAGCGATATCATGGCGCTGGGTGTGATGAAAGAATTGGAGCAGATGGGCAGGGTAATACCTGGTTCCATTTCGGTGATCGGCTTTGACGACATCTCAATAGCCTCCTACACCACGCCCAAACTGACCACTGTACGCCAGGAGAAATACGAGATGGGCTATCAAGCAGCGCAAATGCTCATCGACATGATAGAAGGGCGCAATGTCAAGCATAAAATCGTGCTTGACAACCAGCTCATTATCCGTGAAAGCGCGGATCGTTTGCAAAAAGGCTAACGACCTTTTTGCAGCCTTTTTCCGAAACGTTTCGGAAAACTCCGTCAGACACCGTTTTAAGGATTTCCTTCGGAAATCTTTAAATAAAAACTACTGACTAAAAGGGGAGAAATGGGCTTATGAAGAGATTCAAAATCGTATCGATGCTGTGTTTGACCATGGCACTGGGTTTAACAGGATGCGGGTCCAACAACGAGGGAGGGAACGCATCGGGTACGCCAAGCTCGTCGGGAAAAAGCACCGACAAACCGGCGGAAACCGCCGTACAAGAAAAAGTTGTACTTAAAATCCCTCATTATAAGTCAGGTCAGAACGTAGGGGCAAAATTTTTCCTGCCGCAAGTAGAGCGCTTCAACACAAAGTATGCCGACAAATATGAAATTCAAATCGAAGAAGTACCGAACGATGACTATAATGACAAAATCAAGCTTCTTTGGCAGCAAAAAGAGCTGCCCGCACTCATCGAAAAAGGAGCAAATGAGCTTGTCGAGACTCTGATTGAAAAAGACGAGATTTATGACCTGAAGCCATTTTTAGATTCGAAGCCGGAATTGAAAGCGTCTCTGATCGAGGATTCCGTCGCATTCAATACAAGAAATGGTAAGATTTACACCATGCCGACTTCCGTGGTTCGTCCGATCGGCTTGTTCTACAATAAAGAAATGTTTGCAGACGCGGGAATTACGAAACCAATCGCGCAGATGAATTTCGAAGAATTCGATCAGGCGCTTCAAGCACTTAAGGATAAGGGCATTACACCGCTTTCCCTGATGACAGGGGAAAACGCTTGGACCACGATGCTTCTTGCATCCGCTTTCATGGCCAACGAGCCAGGAGCTGAAGAAGTGCTGAAGAGCAACCGTGCAGACAAGGAATTCGATTATACGAGCCAGATGTGGGTCAAAGCATTTGGTGAAGTACAAAAATGGCTCAAGGAATACACGACGGACAATGTACTAGGCGCCGCTTACGCGGATTCCGCCAACAACTTCCTGAACGAAAAAACTGCGATTATCGCGAACGGGACTTGGATGGTCGGCGACTTCTCGGATGCGACGAAAGCGCCGGAAGGCTTTGACAAGAAGGTCGGCGTTTCTCTGTATCCCGGCGGCATTGGACTGGCTACGACAGCCGAGTATTCTTGGTGGATTCCGAAGGGGCTGAAGCAGGAGGAAACGGAAGCGGCACTTGCGTTCATCGAATTTATCCGTTCTCCCGAGGAAATCGAAGCATATATGGTTGCCGAAGGCGGGCAAGCTCCTAATATTCAGACTTCCGCCGAGTTCACCTCTAAGCTGAATCCGATTTTGGCCGAGATGAATCGGTCCGTGACTAGCGATTTGAAGATGATCGCACAATCCATGGCGGATGTGTGGCCGGATCAGATTTCGTCCAAAGAGTTTAGCGGTTATCTACCGCTGCTGGCACAAGACAAAATGACGCCGGAGCAATTCGCCGAGCATTTAACGAAGAAAGCGCAGCAATTCAAAAAATAAGCCGCAACGGATGAGCCCTCTACTCGCAGCGAGAGGGCTCATTGCAGAAAAAGAGGTGGAAAAATGAAAATCAAGTGGTTGAATGTATGGATTGCGGCGTTCTTGGCGCCAACGGTTCTCGTGCTGGCTTTGTTTTACATCGTCCCGATCGGAACGGTGCTCGTGACGGGATTTATGGAATGGGACGGTCTACGCGCCCCTGAATTTAACGGTGTAAATAATTATATCCATCTCATTACGTATGACAACACCTTTTTCATTGCCTTGCGTAATATTCTGCTATGGTCGCTTATTGCGGCTACGCTTCATGTCGGATTCGGCACACTGGTTGCGTTCGTATTGTACAAGAAACATATCGGATGGAGATTCGTTCGTGGCGTGTTTATGGTGCCGATGGTTATCTCCGCGGCTGCTTGGGCGATCATTTACAAACTGTTCTTCAACGATGAAATCGGCATTTTGAACCATATGATCAGAAGCATCGGATTTTCGGATTTTCATGTCAATTGGTTTTTCGATTCACCTGCCTCTTTTTTCGCAATTACGCTCACTTGGTTATTTTATGCCGTGTACGTTACTTTGATCGTCTATAACGATTTGATGGCCATTCCCAAGGAAGTTCATGAAGCTGCGCTGTTGGACGGAGCGAGCGAATGGGGGATGATCCGACACATAAACCTGCCGCTTGTCAAAAAAGCGATCGGAACAGGCATCATATTGTCAGTCACTGCACGAATCGCCGGCTTCGAGGAAGTGGCACTTACCTCCCGAGGAGGGCCGGGCAACGATACCTATAACATAACACTGATGCTCTATGACGGCATCGTTAATTACAACTATGGTTACGCCAACGCGGCAGCGACGATCATGATTCTGCTTGGCATCCTGGTCCTTCTGCTGATCAATAGGGTGTTTAAGATGAATGAGAGTACTTATTGAGGGGTGTAAAAGTGATAATAAACATCCGAAAATGGCCTGAACTCATTGTCTCTTACAGCGTCATGACGTTTACGGTCTTGGTGTCGATTTTCCCGATTTTATGGATTCTGTTGTCTTCCTTCAAATCAAATAAAGAAATATTAAATGATCCTTTTTCGTTGCCGAAAAAAATCGACTTTCAAGCGTACATGGATGTGTTCACACAATACAATTTTTTGGGGTACTTTATGAATTCCATGTTCATAGCGATAGCCTCGACTTTGATTGCATTGTTTATTTACACGATGGCCGGTTATATTTTCGGGAAATTCAATTTTCGCGGCAAATCGTTCCTGTTTATCCTTTGCACCATTACGTTGCTAATCCCGGGATACGCCCGAGCACAGCCTATCTTCACGATTATCATGAACCTCGATCTCTATGATACGAAGGCCGCATTGATCCTCGTGTATGCATCTTTCGGAATGGCTTTGGCATTGTTCATCCTGCGGTTATCGTTTATCGCAATTCCTAAAGATCTTGACGAATCAGCTTTAATCGACGGCGCGGGCTTCTGGCGAATCTTCTGGAACGTAAACATGCCGTTGGCAAAATCGGGCATATCAACAGCCGGCATTTTAATGTTCTTGAACAATTGGAATGAATACTTCTACGCGCTGATATTGACGACCAGCGAGAAGAACAGAACGTTGCCGGTGGCGCTGGAATTTTTTAACGAAGCGTTCTCCTACAATTATACAAGAATGTTCGCTGCGCTAATGATGGTGATTCTCCCGGGGATTATGATTTACGTGCTTGTTCAGGAGCAAGTACAGCAAAGCGTGGCTTCTTCGGGGGTTAAGGGATAGTTAATGAAAATGAACGAGGTGTAGCTGTGGCATACAGCGTAATCAAAGAAAACGATTTGTTTCTCATAACGGATTTATCCGGCGATATATTGACCGATTCCAAGGAAGGCTTCGGTTTATATACGAAAGATACGCGGTTTCTCAGCCGTTTGGCGTTGACCGTCAACGGGGCAAAACCGATTGTGCTTACTTCCAAGGTTGACCGGAACTATGTCTCGAATATCGTGCTTACGAACCCCGAGATCAAAGATGGAGAAAAGCTATGGCGGGAATCCGTAGAGATCGTGCGAACGCGATTTATCTATAAGGGCATTCTCTATGAAACGATTAGAGTGACCAACTTCAATCCGCATAGCCAACGTGTCAGCATCGATCTGGAGATCAATGCCGATTTCCAAGATATGTTTGTTGTTCGCGGATTTCAAGACGGCCAAGTCGGACAGAAGACAGGGGGGCGGCAGCTAGCGTCGGGGGTTTCGATCGATTATGGCGGGGTGGACGATGTGAAGCGGTCGCTGCTCGTTGAGTGGATGGAGGCGCCTGCCCATGTTGTCACATCTAATGAAGGGGCGGTGATTACCTATCAAATAGATTTGGAAGCGGGGCAATCGACGTCGATCAATCTGTTCTTTGTCCCAGTCATCGACGAAGTCTACCCCGAGCGCCATTCGCATGCTACCGCCATTCAAGAGCTACAGCGCTCGTATACAAATTGGGAGAAAACTTCGACATGGGTGAGCAGCAATCATCCGTTTTTCGATCACCTCTATCGGCAGGGGTTGTCAGATATTAGGGCACTGCTCACGGATCTCGGTTTCGGCTTGTTTCCCGTGGCGGGCTTGCCGTGGTATGCTGTACCGTTCGGACGCGACAGCCTGATCACGGCGTTGCAGTTGCTGCCCGTTCATCCCGAAATCGCCAAGGGCACGATTATGACGATGGCCCGATATCAAGGGGAAAAGTCGGATAGCTGGCGCGACGAGCAACCGGGGAAAATCATGCACGAGCTGCGCGATGGCGAGCTAGCGAATACGAACCAGGTGCCGTTTAAACCCTATTATGGTACGGTTGACGCAACGCCGCTATTTCTGATCCTGATTGGTGAATATGTCAAATGGACCGATGATACGCTATTGTTTGAAAAGATGATACCCAACATCAAGCGGGCGCTGGAATGGATCGATGCTTGCGGCAATTTGGATGAAAGCAGCTTTGTGACATATAACACCGAATCCGCCAAAGGTATTACGAATCAAGGGTGGAAGGACTCATCCAATTCAGTTGTACATCGTAACGGAGAATATGCGAAAGCTCCAATCGCCCTCGCCGAAGTGCAAGGCTATGTCTATCAAGCCAAGACAACGATTGCGGAGCTCCTCCGCACGATGAAGCCCTATTCGAATGATTACAAAATGATCGCTTGGTCCAGTAAGCTTATCGCTGAAGCCGAAGAACTAGCGAAGATGTTTGAGAAGGAATTTTGGGTGGAAAGCGACCGGTTTTATGCGATGGCGCTCGATGGCGACAGAAGACAAGTTGAAACTGTTACTTCGAATCCCGGACACCTCCTCATGTCAGGTATGTTGAAACCACATAGGGCTGAAGCAGTCGCCGACAAGTTAGTATCCAAGGGATTGTTCAGCGGTTACGGGATTCGAACGATGGCAGAGGGAGAAAAAGGCTACAATCCGATCAGCTATCATAACGGAAGTGTTTGGCCGCACGATAACTCGCTGTGTCTTATGGGACTGAATCACGAAGGCTTCCACAAGGAAGCGTTAACCGTTATGGAAGGCTTGCTTGCCGCCGGTGCTAGCTTTGAAAATCATCGTCTGCCAGAACTGTTCTGCGGTTATACCACGGATAAAGGTGAGCCGTTTCGTTACCCGGTCGCATGCTCTCCTCAGGCGTGGGCGGCCGCTACACCGTTCGTGTTTATTGAAGTGATGCTCGGCATGCGGCTTGATTATACGATACGGCAAGTATCGCTTCATCCCGTGTTGCCGGCAGGAATGGATTTGCTCTCTGTTCGAAGTCTTCGTCTCGGTAGCGGGATGCTGGATGTGGACGTTAACCGCAGTAACGAAGCTTGTGCTTATCACGTCTTGGCGAATACGACAGGTTGGACAATCGGTTCACATTAAAGAACGAAGTATTGGAAGTATGCAGGTTGTACGCTTTGCTTGACGTCATTTCTTCTTCTGGGGTACCTTAAACCTGCATCGGCTAAACGGATGGAAATCCCCGGCTTGAGTCTGTTGATACCCTAACCTTAGAGTTCCCCCTTAGTGGCATGCAAAAAAGGCCACAAGCATATGTTGCACATACTTGCGGCCTATTTATCTATCTCTTTCATTGATGAAATAACTAATATTTTTATAATATATCTGTTGGAATAATCGTTTTGAGACGTATTAAATATAAGTTAAAAAGTTAGGGGAGCAGTCATTTCTGCTTCCCTAACTTTTTGTTTTTTCTAAACGGTGGACTTAGAAGATAATGATCATTTGTTTGCCTGCAAGCAAGCATTCTTAGTTCTCTGACCATAAAAAATTAGAATTTTTGCTTTTCCTCTTTCACAGTAGCACCTGATTACCTCATGATTTAATCCTACTTCAATCGTTCGGGTTCGGATTCTTCGCAGGCTCCGATGTCAATGATGTAGTAGGCTTAGGTTTGGTGACTAGTGACTCTGTTGCCGTATCGAGGATCGGATTCTTCTCATCGTTTTTCACTGAGTTTCTGTATAGCGTTGTCAGGCCGCTTCCCTCGATTTTTGGCATTTTGGACGGATCATCGAATTGTAAAACTTGATATTGACCGTCTTCCCGTCCTTGGACAGCTCGAAGCTGTCTAGTATCGGATACACCATCAAAGATACCAACTGATATCATCGCTTCAAATTTGGCCTTCGTTGCTGAGATCATACTGCCGCTATACGACGTGACAAAGGTCAAACACAGAGCCAACACGATAGATCTGTAAAGTGATTTGTTGTTCATGATCGTTACTCAACCTACCTTATAATTATATTTTTTGTCATTTACCAATGTCTTTCTCGACATAACATTTTTTAGATGTTCAAATCTTAATGGATATCTACAGTTGATGATACGTTATTTTCGTAAGTCCCTATTCCTCCTATTTACAATTTAGCTACTCGGTGATACTATATAGTGGTACTAAGCAATACAGAGTAGCATTGGAGGATTTTAATGGATAACCTAACAGAAATGCTGAAAGGAGTTTTGGAAGGCTGTGTACTTGAAATCATCAGCCGGAAAGAAACCTATGGGTATGAAATCGTAAAAACGCTAAATGCGCTCGGTTTCGAAGATGTTGTTGAAGGAACGGTCTATACCATCTTGATACGGTTAGAAAAAAATAAACTCGTCGATATCGAGAAAAAACCGTCCGAAATAGGACCACCAAGGAAATTTTATAGTCTAAATGAAGAGGGATGGCGGGAACTGTCCATGTTTTGGGAGAAATGGGGATATGTATCGTCAAGACTTACTCAACTGAAGGAGGATAGCCGTGTATAAGAACATGCTCGCTAAATTTAAAGATTTACGTGAACAAAAAAAAGCTTACAAAGAGTGCGTAAAACGTTCAAAAGCGCTTCCGAACGATTACCGAGAAGTTTACAATATCGCATCGCGTTACATGCTGAACTTCTCATCTAACGATTCTAGTGTCATCAACCTGTTCCCCGAAATGCTCGACATGTTTGAGATGGGAGCTGCTGAAGGCCGAGATGTTCTGGAGATCGTAGGAAATGACGTTATGGCGTTCTGCGACGGCTTGCTCGAAGACGTTTCTGCACAGACTTGGACAGGGAAAATGCGAGCCAAAATGAACGAGTCCATTCATAAAAAACTTGGAAGATAGGGGGAAATTAGGATGACATCGAACAATTGGGCCATTGAGGTAATTGGCCTCAAAAAATCCTATAAGAACGTGGAAGTATTGCGAGGGGTGGACTTCACCGTGCAAAAGGGTTCAACCTTTGCTCTTCTCGGATCCAACGGTGCGGGTAAAACCACTATGATCAAAATTCTTGCCACCTTGCTGCAGCCCGACAACGGAAGCGCGAAGATTAATGGAGGAGACGTAACCAAAAAACCGGAGCAAGTACGTAAGGAAATCAGCCTGACAGGACAAAGTGTAACCGCAGACTATATCCTGACCGGACGCGAGAATCTGCGAATGATGGCTAAACTTCGTCATTTACCCGACCCTGACAAACAAGCTGAGGAGTTGTTACGCCGTTTTGACTTGCTCGATGCCGCCGATCGCCGAATCTCCACTTACTCCGGCGGGATGTGTCGCCGCTTGGATTTGGCCATGAGCTTATTGGGTAAGCCTTCGGTAATATTTCTCGATGAGCCGACAACCGGACTTGACCCACAAGCCCGTCTTGCTATGTGGGATATGATCAAGGATTTAGCGAGATCGGGTGTCACTGTTTTTTTAACCACGCAGTATTTAGAGGAAGCTGACCATTTAGCCGATCAAATTGCGATCTTACACGAAGGTCATATTGTGGCAAGCGGCAGTCCAGCTGAGCTTAAAAGTAGATTGCCTAGGGGTCATATCGAACTTCGATTCGACAATGAAACAATGCTAAATCAAGCACAAGACCTGTTTAAGGAAATTAACGCGACCGTAGATTTGAACAATCTTACGCTCTCCGTCATTACAGACGGGAGTACAAGACAGATGATGCGACTGCTAATGAAAGCAGCGGAAGCTGACATAGAAATTGCCGAGTTTGCCCAAAAACTTCCTACGCTTGAGGATGTTTTTCTCGCAATCGTCACCAGCAAAAAGGAGGACTCCCTATGAAATTCATTCATTTTCTAGGCGATACCGCCGTCATGAGCGGGCGCGTCATTCGTCACTCCACACGTAGCATCGACACGATAATTACCGTCATCGCCATGCCGATCATGATCATGCTACTCTTCGTTTACATCTTTGGCGGAGCGATGAACACAGGTGATGTAAGCTATATCAATTATATTGTTCCCGGAATATTGCTTTTTTGCATTGCCAGTGGCGTGGCCTATTCTTCTCTACGTATCAATAACGATCTCACGAAAGGAATATTCGAGCGATTCCACTCTATGCCGATTGCAAAAGCCTCCATTCTAGGCGGTCATGTGGTTGCTTCAATAGTTTTTAACGTCATTTCATTGCTTGCAATTTTCCTTGTTGCCTTCGGTATGGGATTTCGGCCGAAAGCGGATGTGCTCGGTTGGGTATTAGCCATTGGGATTTTGTTACTTAGCGTTCTTGCGTTCACTTGGATTGCCGTCACCTTTGGCTTGCTTGCCAAATCTTTCGAGGGAGCCGGAGTATTTTCTTACATTCTGATGTTACTTTTATTCGTTAGCTCAGCCTTTGCCCCGACCGATAGCATGCCCGCGGCTATCCGCGTATTTGCGGAGTATCAGCCTATGACACCACTTATCGAGAGCATTCGTGCTCTTTTACTTGGAGGAACGGCGGATAAAACTACGCTTGCAGCGGTTTTATGGTGTTTAGCAATACTTGGGTTCTTCTGGGCTTCAGCTATGCGGGTGTATAAACGGAGGATGAAATAAATGTAAAAAAAGGGTCGGTGGCTTCTCGTAAGAGAGGCATACCGGCTCTTTGTGTGCCAGGCACACAAGCACGTTCGTTTCCACGCTTCGTCTAAGTATCCAAAATATGGAGAGAAGAGATAGTTTTTTTGGATTGGTACTAGAAAAACGCTAAATTTTGAATATTTCTATGCTATTCTAGAAATGTGATTTATATAAAATTTTTGTACATAGAATTAGAAATACTGGATTTGGTAATTAATTTTAATAAGCGAATGAGGAATGAACGATATTATTTTAAGATGGAGGAGTTAGATATAGTGATACCAAGCGAACCGCCAAACAAAAAACATTGGAAAAGGGATATTATTATCTTTTTAAGTAGTCAAACGTTTTCGTTATTCGGCTCTGCATTAGTTCAATATGCAATTATGTGGTATGTTACACTAACAACAAAATCAGGTATGATGATGACGTTATTTATTATTTGTGGATTCATTCCTACCTTTCTATTATCTCCATTTGCAGGTGTATGGGCGGACCGTTTCAACCGAAAATATCTTATTATCATAGCAGATGCCTTGATTGCCTTTGTCACACTGATTTTAGCCATTACATTTCTATTAGGTTATGATGAGATATGGTTGTTGTTCGCCATTGCTGCAGTTCGCGCGCTCGGAGCTGGGATACAAACGCCGGCAGTTGGGGCAATATTACCTCAAATCGTACCAGAGGATAAGCTGACGAAGGTAAATGGGATAAACGGAAGTCTTCAAGCGCTTATGATGTTTGTTGCACCGATCGTAAGCGCGTCATTGCTTACAATGGCAACCATAGAGGTTATTTTCTTTATCGATGTTGTCACAGCGGCGATAGCGATCTTTACATTATCTTTCTTTTTGAAAATATCTTTGCATAAAAAAGCGACTGATAAGCAAACGACTAGTTATTTGGATGATTTTAAACAGGGTTTAAGCTATATCAAAAACCACAGCTTTCTCAAAACCTTTTTCATTTTTTTCGCCTTTTTCTTTGTATTGATGGCGCCGGCAGCATTTTTAACACCGCTACAAGTGACACGCAGCTTTGGAGATGATTATTGGCGATTAACAGCCATTGAAATTGCTTTTTCTATCGGTATGATGGTTGGCGGAGCAATTATTGCATCATGGGGCGGCTTCCGTAACAAGGTTTATACGATGACTTTCGCTAGCTTAATTATGGGCGTATGTACGATTGCTTTGGGTATTGTACCTGTATTTTGGGTCTACTTGACTATGATGGCTATATTCGGCCTAGCTATGCCCGTCTTTAATACACCGACAACCGTTATGCTACAAGAGAAGGTAGATCCGGATTACTTGGGACGCATATTTGGAGTATTTGGAATGATATCGACTTCCATGATGCCAATTGGAATGCTGATATTCGGTCCGCTTGCGGATGTAATTGAGATTGAATGGCTCCTTGTTGGAACAGGATTGTTTATTGTAATACTGTCCATTTTCTTCATTCGTAATAAACGTTTGGTTGAAGCTGGGATGCCGTTAATAAAGGAAGCATCACAAGAGTAGGATATTACTAAAAGCGTGAACTTGAAACCCAATTGTAGAGAAAAAAGAAGCTCTCCTAAAGTTCGATTGAACTTTGTGGAAGCTTCTCTTAATTTGAAAAAAGGAGACCGACAATGACTTATTCACAGATCTGGAACAACGCAGATAATGAAGCCGAAATTCTCTATTTGGAACAGCAGATTGTGGCCATTAAAAAAGAAATAAAACGAGCAAAAACCGCAGAACAACAGGAGATATTGGATCATGCGAATCGCAAGCTGGCTGAATTGGAAGCGAAGCTGGATGAGCTAGAGGAGTAGGGACTAGCCGCCCCTTCGTTGCATCAATATTTAGACAGCTTGAATATCGGCCTCGCAACCGTGCGAAGCCAATAAGCAAATACGGTCGTTCCGGTCCACGAGGTTCGCTTATTCTGTAGGTATTGATCGTTGATAATATAAGTCCGGGTGGAAGCAGGGCTTTTCAGACCGAACTTTTCCCACTCTGCCGGATCATTCGAACCTCCGAGCCTTTCAAGCATATTCTCCGACGCGTTATTTATTTTAGAAGGAATTTGTTCGTAGGCTTCAGTGATTTGTGCATGAAATTCGTCGATCGGATTGCGGCTGGCAAGGCTCTCCAAGTGAATGCCTTCGCGAAGGTAAGAAACGTATGCAAGATGGTCAGCCCAGAATTCGTCGATATAAAAAAGCCGTACCCACTGCTCCGCGGGGCTCAACGGCTGCTCGCCTTTTAAAATTCGGAGCCGCTCCGCGTATAGAATTCGCCTCTGATCCTCCACCATATCCGAATAACAGTTCAGTTCCTTGTGGATATCGAAGTTTTGGCCCATAACAATACGCTGAATACTTGTGATCTTGCTGCTGAGCACCGTCTCTTCAAGAGCCTCATCCTGCCTGGAAGCGCGAACCGCTTTATGGATGCCGAAGCGAAGCAGCAACTCGTCCTCCAAGCTTACATAAAAAATGGAAGCTCCTGGGTCGCCTTGGCGACCGGAACGCCCACGCAACTGGTCATCGATCCGCACGCTTTCGTTCACATGGGTGGCAATTACGTACAACCCGCCCAGCTTGGCGACAACCTCTGCTTGCGCGGGGTCGACGCCGCCGAGCCGGATGTCGACCCCGCGTCCCGCCATATTTGTAGACACCGTCACTGCACCGGTTTCTCCCGCTTTGGCGATGATCCCGGCTTCTTCTGCGTCGTTTTTTGCATTCAAAACATGGCAAGGTACGCCGGCAACCGCTAGCGCCTTCGCCAGCATGTCAGACTCCTCGACGCTTGACGTACCAATGAGAATGGGACGTCCCGACTTATGGACGGACGAGATTTCTTGTACGAGTGCCTTAAGCTTGGCTTCTTTATGGGTATAAATTCGGTGCAGATGGTCGATCCGGATGTTTGGCCGATTCGGCGGAATTTGCAGCACCTGCAGCGCATAAATATCTTCGAAATCCATTGCGGAAGCATGAGCAGTAGCCGTCATTCCGCAAATCTGCGGATACAGGCTGATAAAGTGTTGAATGGTGATCGTCCCGAGAATTTTCCCGCCGGCTATGGAGGACAGCCCCTCTTTGGCCGTAAGCGCGGCTTGCAGCCCGTCCGGCAAATACCGGTTCTCCGCCACCCGGCCGGTATATTCTTCGATCAGCTCGATTTTGCCGTCCCGAACGATGTAATCGACGTTCTTCTTTAATAACGATTCCGCATGCAGCGCGCAATTTAATGACGTCAGCAAGTGACTGTTATGGCTATCGTACAAATTGCCGCATCCCAGCATCGATTCCGCTTGCGCAGCGCCTGCTTCATTTAAGTAAACGTTCCTCTGGAACTCGTCGAAGTCGTAATGCTCATCTCGCTTGAGCTGCTGAGCCACTTCTGCGAAACGAAAGCCGTCACTCCTGGAAGAGGGCAAATCGCTGCTGATGACTAGCGGCACCCGTGCTTCGTCGAGAAGCAGCGAATCCGCTTCATCGACGATGACATAATGGAAAGGACGATGCACGGTATCGGCTTCACTTAGTGCGATGGTGTCGCGCAAGTAATCGAATCCCGCTTCTTTGGCCGTAACATAGGTTATATCCTTGGCGTATGCTTCCTTTTTCTCAGACAGGCTCATCCCCGCTTGAACCGAGTTTACCGTTAACCCGAGGAAACGATAGATTGGGCCCATCCACTCTGCATCCCGCTTGGCTAAATAATCGTTAAAAGTCAGCACATGAATGCCTTTGCCGGTCAGTGCATTTAAATATGCAGGCATAACAGCAGAAAGTGTCTTTCCTTCACCGGTATGCTGTTCGATCAAAAATCTCTCGTGCAGAGCGATGGCAGCCATGATCTGGACATCGTAAGGATTTAATCCGAGCTTTCTCTTCGCTGTCTCACAAACTAACGCATAAGCATCGATAAGTAGCTCATCCAAAGGTGTACCGGATTTTGCTTCTTCTTGTAGCCGGAGGGATTCCGCTTGAAGCTGCCCATCATCCCATGCTTCCAAATTCCGTTTTCTGATGAGCACCACTTTGTCCTGATAAACTTTCAGCTTATTCTGGGTATCGCGGTCTTTGAATTTTTGCATCAATTTGACGGCTATATTCATAGAAAGTTGATCTCCCCTCGGTAAATACGCTTAGTTTTGAACAATACTTGCGCTGATCAGTGGGTTAACAAGTCCTTGGATTCAATCTACCAAAATATTCTATTAAATGCAATTTGGACAAATCAAAGTGACTATCAAAACGTAAATCTTAAAACTTTATGCATTTCTTGTTTGCAGATTGTCTGCAAAATAACGCAAAAGGACTGAACCGGGATCTTACTAAGCACCCAGTTCAGTCCATAAAGGAAACTACTTATCCCAATTCCTCTTAACTCGTATTCTTCTCCAGTAGATATTAAATTCCCCTCTTATGAGATGAACCGTTAGAATGATCCTATTTGGCAGCTTCTGCTTCTTCATAGATGAGGCATCGAAGAGTCTGATCTGGGTAGCGTAACTCTGCAGTATAACTGCTGCCGTCTTCGAGCACCACTTTGACCGCTACCATGCCGCGCTTATTATTTACGTCAGTGTCTGTCAGGGAAGCCATGACGATTTTTCGGGTTTCTCCTTGTCTGTCTGTAACTATTTTTATAGCCTCGTTAATCCAGGTTGCATCCTTTTGGATAGCGATGGCAGCTTCAGCATTGATCGGGGTTCTTGTGAGTGAAAAATTAGCTGCGGTCGTATCTACTACCGTCCGGGTGGAGGTATCAATGATTACGGTATATTGCCAAAATTCCTTACCTTGTCCTCTTAAGGTGTTCGTTTTATAAGGGCTGAATATTACCATCCAGGTCTTTTTCTTTGAAAGCATGAATTCTCCTTGGCTTGTTTTTACTTCAAGCTTGGAGACGTCAGCTCCGAATATTTTTCGCACACTTGAAGCGGC
Organism: Paenibacillus etheri; assembly: GCF_001012825.1. Lineage (GTDB taxonomy): Bacteria > Bacillota > Bacilli > Paenibacillales > Paenibacillaceae > Paenibacillus_AQ > Paenibacillus_AQ etheri. The sequence goes on along the minus strand of NZ_LCZJ02000023.1, from coordinate 222,791 downwards.
CATGGCGACGGCGTCGATCTGGCTCAAATTCCCTGAGTCCGGAGGGGTTACAATATTCCGCTTGGACAAGGCATAGGCCTCCCGGTAGTACCAGTCAATAAATTGTAACAGTTCCTCGTCAGTCAATGTCCGATTCGGATACTTGAGCGTGTTTTTCTCCAAATCAAAATAAAACTCCGCTTGTCCCGACTTTAACGCGAACAGCTGCTTGGGACGAAGGCCGTCATACACATACTGGTCTTCCAATATCAGCCTCCGGTTCATTTCATCCTTGGTCATTTCCCTTCCAGAGGTGATAATTTCGTTATTGGGCTTGTCCACAAAATCATAAATTTGCTGCATTTCTTCTTGGGTCATCACCTGCTCTAGATCTCTGTTCACAGTAGATACCGGAGCTTCTGCTTCTACTTTTAGTACGGGTGCCTTGCTGCTGGTCAAGGTTAGATTGCCCGAGTCTTGTACTGCAGGAATGCTCTTGGCGTCGGTGGTATTCACAAATCCTGGGACAGCCATTGCGCTCACCGCCAGCACGCTTCCAGAGAACAAGAGTACAGCGAGTGTAGCGGAAATCTTGTTGTTCTTCATTTAACTTAACCTCCATTGGGATCGGATGATGATGAATCTTCCTAACCTTAATCCAAAGATGTTATAGAGTAGGAGGGCAGTTGTTATAGAGTTGTAAAAAGAGTCTGATGCTAGTTCCCTCGCCGAGGACAGAGTTTAAGGACAGTCTGGCCTTATGCGCTTCAGCAATTTGCCGACATAGGGATAATCCTAGGCCTGCGCCGCCGTATTCACGTGAACGAGCCTGGTCTCCCCGGTAGAACGGTTCAAACACGCGTTTAGCCATCTCTGTGGTGATTCCGGTTCCCGTATCACGGATTTCTAGCACGGCTTCTCCATCCAGGTCATAAGCCAGCATGTAGATTTCACTGCCTTGCTTGGAGGCGTGAATCGCATTCTCAACCAGATTTACCAATAATGAAGCTAGTAAGTCGGGATCTCCCCAGACATTTGGAATCGTATGGTGGACATGAAAGCTTATGCCAGCATCCGTAAATTTTGGGCGCTCCGTCTGTTGGATAGCTTGAAATAGTTCCGAAATATCCACCTGCTGAAAAGCCAACGGCTGATGCCGGAGGACAGACAAATCCAGCAGCTTGAAGGCCAGATTCTTGAGACGAAGGGTTTCACTAAGAATATAGCCGCCCGCAGTTTGCTGTTCTTCCTGTCCAATATTGGCCGTGGTTATAAACTCGGCGAACCCCTGTATGCTGGTTAAAGGCGTGCGCAACTCGTGGGCCAAATTATCCACCATCCTCTGTTTCTCTTCAGCCATGTCCGAGAGTTCGGTAACCCGCTGCTCCACGGCCTCCGCCATCCGGTTGAAGTTCAGGGCCAGTTCGCCAAATTCATCTTTGCTGCGCAGCTGCACCCGTTTCGTATAGTCGCCTTCGGCGATCGTTTTGCTGGTCTCTGACAGGAGCTTTAGCGGTTTGCTTAGATGCCGGATTAGCAGATAAAGAAGTAGCAGCAGAATGGGTCCCACGATCCAGTTAATCATTACAAAAAAGCGGTTCAGTTCCTGTTGCTTGTTGAAGAGCTCACTGATATCACGCTGATAGACAAGCAGCAAATGCTGGTATGGAGCAGGAAGCTGAGTGGAGAGTTGGATCGAGCGTTCGTCTGAGGATTCAGGCTGACCGTCTTTTCCAAAATCTGATTTCCCGAATTGTCCTTTTTGGGGAGGGTAAATCATTCGTTCGTTCTCCCATAGCTGCAAATAGATTCCCTGCTTATGGTAGTAATCGCCATAGGACTCAGATACGCTGGCCAGTAGAATAGGGGTCAATGCCGTTCCCCGCGCTTGAATAGAATTAAGGTTCTCATAAATATTGTTGGCGATTAACAATTGCTCACTGGATGCTCTCTGCATTTCACTGTCCATGTTTAGCTGCCAGCTTTTTTTCATCACCATAATGACACTTACATCCAGAGCGGCAATAAAGAGAGCGAGTACCGACAGCAGAATCTTATGCCAGAATCTCATGATTAGCTCTGAACTTCCAGGCGGTAGCCTAGCTTGAAAATGGTTTTGATCCGTTCTTCCCAGCCCAGCTTTTTACGTAGTTGCCGGATGTGGACATCCACGGTGCGGGTGTCGCCTTCAAAATCATAGCCCCACGCCAATTCCAGCAGCTTTTCCCTCGACAATGCAATATTCCGGTTACGAATTAATACCTCAAGCAGCTCGAATTCCCTAACGGTCAAATCAACGGGTGTCTGGTCTACTAAAACCTGCCGTTCCAGGTAACGCACCTCAACATTATCGCAAATGAAGCTGGAAGTGCCTTTTTCACCCCTGCGCAGGACTACATTGATTCTTGCCAGCAATTCAAGGATTTCAAATGGTTTAATGATATAATCATCCGCGCCCAGCTCGAAGCCTTTAATGCGGTCAGCCAAAGAATTCTTGGCGGTGATCAAAATCACTGGAATCTGCAAATGTGCAATCCGCTGCATCACTTCAAAACCATCCAGTTCCGGAAGCATAACATCCAGCAGAATCAAATCAGTCTTTTCACGCTCCAGAATTTCGAAAACCTCAGGCCCACGGTAAGCCTTGCTATATGTATGTCCAACCAGCTTGAGATTCATTGTAATTAAGTCACTGATCGCTCGTTCATCTTCTACTACCAATATATTTGCCATTTCCGTATTTCTCCTCCTAGTACCTTGCTAACTAAGTGCCACTTCCGTTATACACTATATACAACTAGAGGAAGGATTGTCCAGAAGGGTGGTAGTTACATCAGGCTATAATACCTATTTAGAATATAAAAGCGTGTGGTCAAAAAAGAAAGAAATGAATCCATATATTGCGAACCGTTATCTTAAAAGAATTAACAAACTATTGTATTGGTCTTCCATTTATCATGAAAATAGAACCCATCTGAGAAATTCCAGTGTAAGATATACAGGACAACTCCAGCATCGCCAGCACATTCGAGCAGTCTTGACGCGCAGGAGCCAGCTCTGTACGCTAATGGTTTACTTGGCACAGACAAGGTCAACGTCATAGAACGATATTCACAGGTTGTTGGATTATACGAACGCTGGATTTTAGAGCGATTGGCTTCGAAGGCCGGCGGCGAACGGATTGGACGTAAAAAGCCGCCCAAACTTCCCGGGCAGCCTCTCATATTCTTATATGTGTGTTTTCTGGGATCAAGCCGTTTGCGCCGCATGTTTGCGAGCTGTTACGGTGTCTTCTTTTTTTTGATTGCAAACAAGAATTATTCACAAAAATAAACGACAGCACAGACTCTGGATCACCTCGTAAACCTTCTTTATAGCCTTGTTTTGAATGATCCTGCCGATTTCCTATTGTGCATTCAAATGATAATGTGGCACACTATGTATAGATAAAACCAAACGAGGCAAAGAATGCCCCGTCTCCTTTCCTTTTGGAATAGAGGCGGGGTTTTGTATGATTAGAAACATATTTCGTTGCAGAGCGAGGGGATAGGTAATGGGTTTCGAGAGGGAGCATAATGAATGGTTATGTAATCATCTTAAACAAAGGAAGGGAGAGCGGCTCGATGCACTTAAACGCGGTCATGGTTACGGAAACCGCTTGTTTGTCGAGCAGGTGTGGTGGCCTCTAGCCGGACATTTTCACGGATTACACCCAGAATATGAAGTTAAGGACTGGCGCAGCAGGTCCTATTTTGTGGATATTTTGTGGGAGATCGGAGCCTCGCGTATTGCATTTGAGATCATGGACTATGGCTCACATGGAACGGATCGTAGTAAATACCGGATGGACTTGAACCGCGGGCTTTTTCTACAGTCTCAAGACTGCACGGTGCTCTATATCTCGCTGGATGAGCTAAAAGAAAATTCATCCTTCATTCTCTCCTCGCTGCGGAACATTCTCTTTTCTTATTTGTTAGCAGAAAAGTCTGCGAAGACAACCGCTGAGAGAGCCTATTCCAGAATCGAGCGCGATCTGATGCGGGCAGCCATCCGGCACCATCGTGTCCTTCGCCCAGCTGATGCCGCGAGAGAGCTGGAATTGCACACGATGACGATCATTAAATACTGCCGTCAGCTGGTGGATAAAGGTAAATTTCGCCCGGTGGCAAGAGGTTCATCTCAGCGGATCATTTACTATGAATATATAGGTACGCTACAAAGTCCAGATTTGGTTTGAAGATGAAAGCCGTCGTGAGAATGTGAATGAAAAACCGAACACAATGTGCCGCCGATTGAAGGAGGCATGTGTATGCGAAAAATCGAATACAATGTGCCACCGGGAAGGTGAAGGAGACATGTGTATGCGAAAAATCGAATACAATGTGCCGACGGTAGGTAAACGAGCCAAATGTATGCGGAAAGCCGATTACAATGTATCGCCGGCAAGCTGAACGAGCCAAATGTATGCGAAAAACCGGATACAATGTGCCGCCGGTAACGTAAACGAGGCAAATGTATGCGAAAAATCGAATACAATGTGCCGCCGGCAAGCTAAACGAGCCAAATGTATGCGAAAAACCGAATACAATGTGCCGACGGTAACGTAAACGAGGCAAATGTATGCGAAAAACCGAATACAATGTGCCACCGGCAGGCTGAACGAGCCAAACGAGCCAAATGTATGCGAAAAATCGAATACAATATGTCGTCGGTAACGTAAACGAGCCAAATGTATGCGGAAAACCGAACACAATGTGCCACCGGTAATGTAAACGAGCAGATGTATGCGAAAAACCGAATACAATGTGCCGACGGTAGGTAAACGAGCCAAATGTATGCGAAAAATCGAATACAATGTGCCACCGGTAACGTAGAGAAGGCAGATCTATGCGAAAAACCGAATACAATGGAAAAATCGAATACAATATTTTTCCAGTATGGTAAATCGGGCCTCTGATTTCCAGGGAATCACAAGAATCCGCGCCGCAGGTTCTTTATTCTATTCTTCTACTATCGCCACCGGATTCTCCTCATACGAAATCCAGTCACTCCAACTTCTTATCCCCCCACAAAACCCCATATTCAGAGGGTTCCAACACCAAAAGGTAGGGGTTCGGAGAAGCGCGGTGGGAATGCCTTGGAAGATATACCAACGAACATGTGCAACGAGCCACCTTGGCTACGCTTAGGAGGACTTAGGGAGCAAAAAGCTCATAACCGACGGGGCTTGTACAGTAGTGGGGTCAATGCCAAGGCAAGGTAACCCAAGGTAATCTAGTGAGGTAAAAGGAACGCCAAGGAAAGCTATGCGAAGTAAAGTAGCACCCGGAAGGTGTGGATGGGACAAGAACAGGCCGCAACGTTGTTGTTTGCAGCCTGTTGTTTGCAAGTCTTCACATTGATTTATCGTTTCTCACTAACAATGTCACTTCTGCTCTTTGGAGTGACTTCTTCATTGGTCAATTAAGTTCTTCCTTTATATGGATGCATTTTTTCAAGTGTATAAAGATATGTTCTGTTGCAGGCATCAGTACTAGCCAAGCTATATTTCTTTTACTCCAGTAATCTGCTAGACTACTTGCCTTTTGAGTAACAGCATTTTCATCGAACAATCGTTTGATTCTGCTTTGTTCAACCTTGTCTACAAATTGTCCTGGCTTCAACATCGATATGATTTGTCTTGTTTGCTTACCAACGACAGTTTTGTAAGCCAATAATGATTCGAAATTTATACTTGAACTTAACTCGGCAATTTCTTCTTCACTCATCTCATTACCAGAGTGAGTAAATCTAGTATTCATTTTTTCGAACCAATTTCCAGAATAAAGAGCTTGTTGATCATCCGCAACTAGAATACTCATGGCCATATCCTCAAGTCGGGCACTATGCCAAAGATGCCATGCAATCGAGTTTTTCGTATCCGAAAGGTTCACTGGGTACTTTCTGAAGGTTTGTTCGTCCAATTTTTTTATTACGGCATCATGTAATGTTAGTTCGGATAAATTCCCAACGGATGAAGAATGTAACCAAGCATGCAGAGAAAGAAATGATTGAACGGCTTGGGCATGTTCTTGGGGATTTAACATCATTTCATTTAAAGCCTTAAGATTCTCACTCCAAACCCTTTGTTCTTCCAAGTCCATGGAATCAACACCTCCTCTTGTGACGTTTGTTGAAGATTGCTGCCCTTAGCGCAGTGTGGATTGACTGAATAAATTATGTATGGCTTGTCCGCTTGGATTTCCAGATTTTATAATTATTATATATGAACTAGTACGTTGCCGCCATAGCTTTGGCGGATTTTTGCACCCATTTTGAGAGGAGCGATTCATTTGATACTATCCACAGCAATACGTGAACGATTGACTTCCACTGCGGTTAACTTGCATCATTCGCTTGACTACTACTTCAACGTTTTCTACGAGCCAAACAAACAGAAGGTTTGAAGCCACGGTCGATAAACGACCACAAAAGCCACTAACGCTACCTGAAACGCTGGCTGACAGAACGTTACCCGACGCTCAAGCTAGAAGAACTGACCGCCGACCACCTTTCGCCAGTACTTACAGCACATGTTGACCGAACAGACTCTGTACAATGGACAACCCACGTTGCAAGCCCACTACAACGCAAAAGGTTTATCCCCAGTCGCTCTGAAAGGCTACGGCTTACAAGGGGGTCAGGGGGTACAGTAAATATTTAAATTTTAAAAGAACAAAACAAATGGGAAGAACCAACACACCAAGGGGTGAGCCACAGAACTAGGTTAACCCCATGAACCCCAAGCTCTGACTTCTTGTTTGCAAGCTGTTTGCAGAACAACCAAAAGAGGACTGTAACAGGTTACTTGTCCATAACCTGTCACAACCCACAAGCCCGTGTCCGGAACGGCTTCGCAGCTCTTACTCTTCCCCCGTCGCCACCGGATTCTCCTCATACGAAATCCAGTCACTCCAACTACCCGCATACAGCTTCACATTCTTATATCCGGCTTTTCTAAGCGAGAGCACATTCGGGCAGGCGCTTACACCTGAACCGCAGTAGACGATAATCTCTTGCTCAGGATCAATTCCCTCATAATGCTCTTTCAGCACCTCAGTTGATTTCCAGCGTCCTTGATCATCGAGAACTTCCTTCCAGAACTTATTGATAGCTCCGGGAATATGACCTGCCTTAGGATCAATGGGTTCTTCAAGTCCTTTATAGCGGCGGGATTCCCGTGAATCGATCAACAACGCACTACCGTCGTTAACCACGTTTTGCACATCTTCCATGCTTACAAGCATGTCCTTCTGAACATCAGCTTCATAATGACTCGGAATTCGTACGGCTTGGTGATCACTCACTGGGAAGGAGGTATTTTTCCATGAAGAGTATCCTTCGTCCATTACAAACGCACGTTCATGCCCTAAATAACGAAGCATCCACCATAGACGGGAAGCGTTGGCTCCGCCTTGATCATCATAAGCAACGACAATACTGTCTCTATTAATGCCAACCTTACTAAGTGCAGCGGTTAACTTTGAAATTTCAGGCAGTGGGTGGCGTCCCCCGTGTTCGCCTACTGGAGCTGAGAGTTGTTCTTCCAGATGTAGATAGATTGCGCCGGGAATATGATCTTCTGTATAGGCTTTGCGTCCAGCTTCCGGATCCGTGAGTAAAAAACGGCAATCGACTATAACCAGTTCAGGTTCGTATAACCGAGCAAGCAGCCATCGGGTAGAAACGATTGGTTCCATAAAGATTCCTTCTTTCTATATAATATGTATGGAGTCATTATAGCGGAAAATAAATGAGGACGCATCTGTAGCTTATAGCTTAAACTGTGTCCTCAAGTGATTAGATCCATCGATATCACGAAGGCAAGCTACCAGTGCATTGTATGGCGCGAACTTGCGCCGGGGTGATAGTCGTGGTTGGGTTCTGTGCTAGATTCTGAACAAAATCAAATCGCTGTTCGTCTGTAGATAAAGCTGATTTCGATAATGCTTAGATTTTTCAGAACTATAAAACGAAGAATAACTCAGTGCTAAAAGAAGTTGCCGAAAGTAGTCCATTACTCCGGGTGTAAATATTGGAATTTCATATAGGAAGCTGATCGTAAGAGAATAAAAAATATCGTCTTCTGGTTTATAGAAGACGATATCATGGAGATAATAGTTTACCAATGAGTGAAGAGGAGAACCAGATCTAACGATACACTTGGCTTGAAAAGTGTAAGTATGAAAATATCAAAGAAAGCGTTGACATTTTTATTGGAGCATTCTTATAATAGATTTGAAATCGATTACAATTATTGCTTATTCGCTTCAACCTGTTATACGGGTTAGAGAGTTGGGAAGTGATGGAAGGAAGTGGAAGGGAGGATTTCTTTTTTTTATTTGAAAATGAAATCGATTTCAAGAATGATATAAGAATGAGTCATATTGCATTGGATGCCTTATTCGATCAAACTATTTTATATATTTGAAAGAGGAAGGAATGAAACATAATTCTGTTTTCTTTTTTTATCTAAAAATGAAATCGATTTCAAATAAAGAGAGTCGAAAGGAGTCATGTAATGCAGTCCATAAGCACATCGGTAAAGTGCAAGCGGGGGCATAACAAATATTTCGCGGCGGCCATGGCACTGGTTTTGCTGTTCCCAGTCGTGTTCGGGGGAATGGCACGAGAAATCGCTTACGCGCAGGAGACACCACCGCAGATGCAGACAGACAGCAAGTGGTATCAGAACTTTGAGCATGCCGGGGAGGGGGGGACCTATGGAATTTCTGCCGTCGGCACCTCATCAACGGCGTCGGTTACAGACCGGACACCGGGAGGCGGAAGTCGGGGAAGTGTGCGCCTGATCCAGACGAACGACAATAATCCCGGCGGCGGAGCCTGGAACACCGATATTTACGGATTCACGGTATCGCCGCAGAAGGATACAGTTACAGAAGCAACCTATTATGATGCTTCTGCCTATAACTATTTAAATTTTTACATTCTGGACGCCGATGTTCATAACCCGAATGTTGTCATCCGGGATGCAGACGGGAAAGAATGGAATGCCAATACGGACCAGGCGCTGTCCGTGAAGGATGAGTGGACGAGGCTTTCGATTCCGCTCGATAAGACAAAACTCGATTTTTCGCGGATTGTCTCCATTTCGCTGGGCGAGTATTGGGGCTGGGGCAACATCTATTATTTTGACGAGATGTACTTTGCCAAATCTGCTGCCGCTTTGCCGCCCGCTTATCCGGATGATGGCATAGAGCCGTCGGCGCCTGTCATGTACCAGAGCTTCGAACAACCCGGCAGTGATGGCAGCTATGGCTTGTCAGGTCAGGGAACCGCGACGGTCGCCCAGCGTGTCACTGCGGCTGCTGCTTATTCCTCAAGCTCCGGCAGTCTTAAAATGGTGCAGAATACCTATACGGACGGGGAAGGGAAGGAACGGAACGAAGCCTGGAACACCGGCGTTTATGGAGCCGGAATTAAACCTGAGGGCGGCTTGACCGTATCCGGTGCGACGTATATGGATGCTTCCCCCTTCAGTTATCTGTTGTTCTACGTCAAGGATACGACAGCGGCAGCCGGATCCAGTATTCATGTTGTATTCAAGGATGCCGAAGGCGGGGTCTGGGATACGGAAACAAACGCAGCGGTCAAGACGGAGTCGAAGCAATGGGTGAAAATGACCGTAAAGTTGGACAAATCGAAAATTGATTTGACCAGACTGCAGCAGATTGAACTCGGAACCTACTGGGGTTACGGTAATGTGTACTACTACGATGATCTTTATCTGGCCCAGAACGAAACGGATGCTTCGCCTGCCTTTGAGCCAGAGCGCACGGCCTTGTTCAATGATTTCGAGAGCGGAACCGGCTACTCCGCAGGCAGCGCTGCCACCGCCGTATCCTCAGGTGATATAGCCAACGCAGCGGGCATGGCCGGTGTAATGGTCACGACGGGCAAAAATGACTGGCCTTATACGGCCGGGAGTTATTTGAGCGTACAGCCCAAAAAAGGTGATACGTTCGATGCGTCGGCTTATTCATATCTTGCTTTCTATCTGAAGGACACCCAGGGCAGCAATGGAGTGGAATTCCGCATCAAGGACGCCAATGGGGGCGTCTGGGATACGTGGGGAACCTCCAAATCGACCAAGAATAAATGGGTAAAAATGCAGCTTTCGCTGGAAGGTGCCTCGAAGATTGACCTGACAAAAATTGTATCGGTCGACGTCGGATTTTACAATGCCGGAGTGTATTATCTCGATGATATGTATTTTGCCATGGCCGAAGACGATGTACTGGCCGGCTTCATCAGCGGAACCCAGAATATCGGAGCGGTCTGGTATCAGAATTTCGAGACGAGAGGGCAGGACGGACGGTACGGGATTACGGCCGGTACCGGGGTGAGTACCGCGCTCAGCATGGAGAAGTCGGCGAGTGCATACAACTCTGCTAGCATTCGGGCTGTGCTGTCCCAGGATTCGTCAAAACTTGGCGTGAATGGCATAGTCGTCAGGCCACAGGCACTCGAGGAATCCCCGGACAAGAACCTGCCATACGACTATCAGCCTGAGTTTGATGCAACAAATTTCAGCCATCTGATCTTTTATGTATGGGATGAGCAGGGCGGTCAGACACTGTCCGTACAGTTGAGGGATGCTAGCGGCAAAACAGTAGACTGGCAGACCGGAGGGACGATAGCAGGTGGGTGGAATCGGATCGTTATACCTTTGGATAAGGGCGCGAATTTCCAATTTGCACGCCTTAGTGCAGTGACGGTGACACCGGTGAAAGCGGGGATCTATTATTTGGATGAATTTTATTTCGGTAAAAACGAAAGCGCAGGCTTCCCGAATGCCGGTTTTACGCAATTGGTACTGAAGGATGTGAACGGCGAAGCGATGCCCTATTCTAGTAGTCTGCCGCTGGGTTCTTTCGAGAAGCAGCAGGACAGAACGTACCTCTCTTTAAACGGGGACTGGAAAAAAGAAAGAACCACCCTGGATTCCCAGCTGTCAGCAGCACCCCGGGACAGCGCTAGAACTGCCGGTCTTGAGGAAGAGGCGGGCGGCAGACAGGAGATTGGTTACAATGACTCTAGCTGGACCGGCAAGACGCTGCCTCTCCCGGAGGATGAGGGTGTGGTTTACGAATCACTGAGTGGTCCGGAAAACAAGAGTGACAAATCGGGTTATCAGGGAGGTGTATGGTACCGCAAACATTTTGAGGTGAGTAACTCTCTTAAGGGGCAGCCAGCACAGCTTACTTTCCTCGGCGTCAACTATTTTGCGGATGTGTGGATCAATGGACAATATGCGGGCGGGCATCAGGGTGGCTACACGCCATTCGCATTAGACGTTTCCGGTCTATTGAACTACGGCGGCGACAATGTAATCGCTGTGCGGGTCGACAATCCGAAATGGGACACGTTCAATAACGGGGAAATACTGCCGTACGCGACGTCCGACTGGTTCAACTACACAGGAATTCTGCGGGACGCCTATGTTGAATTTATGCCGGAAACCTATGTGGTGCGCAGTGATGTGCGTACGCTGGATACGGATGGACAACTGTCGGTCCGCACCTTTCTGAATCATACGGGAAAAACGCTGAAGCAGGTTCAGCTGTCCTATACAGTCTATGAAGCGGAGATCGGAGAGGGTAACCAGCTCAGCGAATATGCGCAGGACCTGACGGGTACGGAAGCTGTCGCGGCACAAGGAAGCACATTTACGGTTCCGGTCAACGGGCAGGCGGTACAAACAATCGAGGTGAAAGTACCTGAGCCGAAGCTGTGGAGTCCGTCTGAACCGAATCTGTATATTTTAAAGGTAGAGCAGAAGACCGGTGGAGCAGTAACGGACACCTTCTATACCCAGTTCGGTATCCGTACATTGGAAGCGGAAGGTGTACAGCTTAAGCTGAATGGAGAGTTGGCACCATTCCTCACTGGGGTCGGTTATACGGAGGACAGTAGTGACAAAGGACCTTCGCTTGATAATGCTACCCGGTATAGCGACCTGCTGAAGATCAGGGAGGAGCTGAAAGCCAATTTCGTCCGAACTGGGCATTTTCCGCACAGCCTGCCAACCTATCAGTATGCCGACCGGATCGGCTTGGCCATATGGCAGGAAATTCCGGCCTATTGGTTCAGTGGAGAAGCCTTCGACCTGCAGCGTCAGCGGGGCCAGGCCAAGCAAATGATGGAGGAAATGATCTTCAGTAATTACAACCGTCCTTCCGTCTGGTTTGACGGAGTCAGCAATGAGTCAGGCGGGCAGCTGGAGCGTGTCAACTTTATCCAAGAGCTGCGCGACGCTGCACATGCTATCGACGGAACAAGACTGGTTGGCCAGTCGGCCGTGGCGAATCCGTACAAAGGCGTGAGCGACCATTCGCATTCCCCGGCGGATATCATCGGAATGACTATGTATTTCGGCGCCTTCTACGGCGCGAATACTGACTTGGAGACACAGGAGGAAATTGAGGACATACATGCGCTGCATCCGGGTAAGCCGATTATTGCCACAGAGTACGGCTACTGGTCGGGTGACGAAACCGCCTCGGACACAAGGCAGACGGCGCTGTTCTCCGGCACCTTCAATGCCTTTGCCCGCACAGCTACCCGGGCGGAGGACGGAACGCCGAACCCTGGCGGACTGCTGAGCGGTGCAGCCTGGTGGACTGCATATAACTGGTATACCAATATTACGGGCATGCAGACGATGGGCCTGTATCATATGGACCGGACAACGCCGAAGCAGGTGAAGGATATTCTGGCCGAGCGTTATAACCGGTATAACCGGATTTCAGCCGGAACGCAGCCGCAGCCGGCCGGTATTTCGACTTGGTTCCAGAGCTTTGAGTCTGGCCGGGGTTATTTATCTTCATCCGCTCAGCTGCAGCTGGAATCAGCAGCAGACAGCGCGGCAGGCAACGGCACGAAGAGTCTCAAGATCACAGCCGGTTCCGGAGCGGACGGGACTTATGCCGCATTTGTTCCGCAGGGCGGCGCGATCAATAGCGATCTGACAGGCTACAATTACCTGAACTTCTACGCCAAGGACAGCGTGGGGGACAGACCTCTTTCCATTACGCTCGTGGATGCCGAGGGGCGTTCCTGGACAACGGAAACGGAAGGGAAGACGGTGAAAGATGCATGGACGCGGCTGAGTATTCCGCTTCTGAAGGCGCAGGGCGTTCCACTGTCCGGCCGGAAGTTGAATACGCTGGCGATTACCCAGATCAGGATCGGCATGAACGCTTCTGAGCAGCTAGGGGTCGACAACTTCTTCGCGGCAACCTACAAGACCGGCGCGGAGCCCGCTTCGTATCCTGTAGGTGCTAGCGGCTGGTTCCAGTCTTTTGAGGAGACAGACGTGCAGGTTGGCCAGGGTGTGAATGCCGTCGCGGCAGTGGACCGGACATTTGGGGTCAATCCTGAAGGAATGGGAAGTGTGAAGCTGGAAGTCACTGGAGACGGCGGCTCACCGGGAGCGGATAAGCAATCTGTCATCATTAAGCCCCAGGGCGGCGCAGCTTCTATAGATGCTTCCAGCTTCAATTATCTGGCCTTCTATGTTAAGGATATGCAGGGATCGAACACCGTCCACGTTACCTTTGTGGATACAGACGGCACGGTCTCCGTGAATAACTGGACCGATGTGGGTTCAGTCAAGGGGCAGTGGACGAAAGTGTTTCTTCCACTGATGAAGACCTCTGCAGATATCAGCCGTCTGAAGGAAATCCGGTTGTCGGAGTGGAATCCCGGCACTTATTATTTTGATGATCTGTACTTCGCTGAATATCCGTCGGATGAAATTCCCGCCACGTATACGGAAAAAATTCCGGAGAAGAACCGTCCGGAAGGTCAAATCAAGGTGGCAGCGGTCGGCGATAGCATCACAGCAGGAGCCGGGCTGAAATATGCCGGGGTAACGAGTTATCCGGCACAGCTCCAGTCGCTGCTCGGGAGCAACTTTGCCGTCAAGAACTTCGGCGTCAGCGGCCGTACGCTGCTAAAGGACGGCGACGATCCATACTGGAACGAAGCAGCATTTGCGGCCAGCCAGACTTATGCTCCAGACGTTGTGGTTATCCAGCTTGGTACCAATGACACGAAATCCTGGAACTGGAAGGAGGGGCAGAACCAGTTTCTGAGCAATTATAAAGAGCTGATTCAATTGTATCAGGCACTGCCAAGTCATCCGAAGGTCTTTGTCAATCTGCCACCGGCAGTGTTCAACGACGATCCGAACCAGGCTTATGGCATTGTCAACTCCGTCCTGCAAAACGGGGTCATTCCTCTGATCCGGCAGGCGGCTGAAGCGACAGGCGCAACCCTGATCGACGTGAACGCGGCCACAGCCGGAAGCCGCAGCGACTTTCCAGATAAGATTCATCCGAATCCGAAGGGAGCCTGGACTTTAGCCGATACAGTGGCCAAAGCCATCCGGGGCACACTTTACAGCATCGGGGATACGGAGGTCACCACCTGGAAAGACGGCAAGGCCGGCGCGTATTCGATAATGTACGATGATGGTATCTACAAATCCGTTTTACGGTTTGCCGGATTGCATGAAAAATACAGTCTGAAGGGAACGCTGGCGCTCATCAGCGGCTGGATCGACGATGGTTATAATGACACTGGCGCTTCCACGGGCACGTGGGATCAGTGGAAAGCACTGCTGGATAAAGGGATTTTCGATATAGCGAGCCATACGGTTACTCACCGGAATCTGACCACGCTCAGCGCGTCAAATGTGTCCTCCGAGTTCAAGGATTCTGTCGCCCGGATCAAGGAGAAGACCGGTTATAAGCCGGAATCGCTGGCGCTCCCGTACAATACGAGCAATGCGGCGGTTGCGGCAGAAGCAGCCAAGTATTTCGTTGCCGCGCGCCAGGGAGGCAACAATGCCGGCAATGCCAGCAGTACAGAGCAGTATTACAATCTGAGCAGCACAATGGTTGAAAGCACGACAACGGCCGTCCAACTGGATGAGTGGACCGACTTTGGCATCGCCAAGGGCAACTGGCTGATTCTGACCGGCCATGGCAATGATGGTGAAGGCTGGTCTTCACCTCCGCTCAGCCTGTATGACAATCATTACGGATATGTAGCCCAGCGGATAGATGCTCTTTGGAACGGTACCTTTGCCGAGGTGGGCAAATATTTGCGTGAAAGACAGAACGCCACAGTTAAGGCTACTAAAACCGCTTCCGGTGCAATTGAGGTTAAGCTGGAGAGCGCACTGGACCCAGCAATTTATAATGAGCCGCTGACACTGAGAACGAAGGTTCCGGCAGAATGGAGTGAGGTTACTCTCACACGGGGAGCCACTTCTTATAACCTGAAGCCGGTCCGTGAGGGTGAAGGTGCATTTGTCTATTACGAAGCCGTACCTGGAACGCAACTGCTGGTTATCAGTAAGAAGGGAACTTCTGTTACCAGCCCTGATACCGGAACCGGCACACCGGCCTCTTCCGTCTCCGCAGGCGCAACAGACGGTGCGAAGTCTGTTCTTGCTCCCGGCACAGCGGAGCTAGCGAAGGCGCTCGCCGCCGCTCCGGCGGATACCAATGGAGTGCGGACGCTTACGTTTAAGGCCGGATCAGCTGCGGGTAAGACAATATTCGAATTGCAGCTGCCTGCCTCATATCTGGCTTCAATGAAGCAGGTGCGGATCCAATTTATTACCCCTGCAGGTAGCCTGCTACTTCCGGGCGATATGTTTGCGGGCATGGCTAAAGAAGCAAAGCAGATTGCTGTGTCCGTTAAGCTCGCGGATCTGTCCGGTGCGGATGAGGACGTCAAGCAGGCTGTGGGCAGCCGTCCGGCTGTCGAACTGGGCGCTGCCGTGGACGGAAATCCTGTCAGCTGGCAGAACAATCTAGCGACCGTTACGTTCCGCACGCCTTACCAGCTTTCCTCCGCTGAAGCGCTCAACCCGTCTCAGCTGACGTTCTGGCAGATCGGTAAAGACGGAAATGGACAGCCGGTAGTCAGCGGACGATATGACAGCATAGGTGGTGAGATGCTATTCACCACACATCACTTCAGCCGTTATGCAGTTGTCTCTGTAGCCAAGAGTTTCAGCGATCTGGGCCGCTACGGCTGGGCGCAGGCAGCGGTGGAAGCTCTTGCATCTAAGGGCGCCATCCGGGGAGTCTCGCAGCATTCGTATTCGCCTGCGCAAACTATTAACCGCGCGGATGCGGTAGTCATGATTATGCGGTTGTTTGATCTGCGGGCGCAAGCCTCCCATTCCTTTACGGATATAGCGCAGGCTGATTATTACTATGAAGATGTGAATGCTGCGCGGACGCTGGGCATTGTGCGCGGTTCGGGCAGTGGTGAGTTCCGGCCGGAGCAGCCGGTAACCCGTCAGGAAATGATGATGATGCTGGACAGCGCCATGCTTGCGGCAGGCAAAGAACGCTCCGTGGTCAGCGGAGAGGCATTGCCGGAATTCAGGGATGCTTCGCAGGTATCCGCTTATGCCAGGGAAAGTGTGGCCCGTGCGGTTTCGGCCGGTTTGTTCAAGGGCTATAACGGTTACTTGCAGCCCGTTTCGCCGATCACCAGGGCGGAAGCTGCTGTTACGCTTTACCGGTTGTACGGAATAATGTATTAGTTGAAATGGCGGGCCGTTTCGGTGAACGTTTATTGCCGAAGACGGCCCGATCCTTCGAAAAGAAGAGCAAAGATCAGGCATAGCTTGTGCGGTGCCTGATTTTGTTTTGCCTGAAACCGAAAAGAAATGGAGGCTAGAAATGTTTGTTGAGAAAACAAGTAGATCTGAGGCAGGAAACGAAAGGATATTGAAATCGATTTCATTGATAGTTATAATGGATTTATTAACCCTCGAAAGTATGTGATCTGATGAAGAATAGCAAAATTATCGATGTTGCCCGGATTGCCAATGTCTCGCCCGCGACGGTATCACGCGTATTGAACGACAGTCCGCTGGTAACTAAGGAAACGCAAAGTAAGGTATTGAAGGCCATTCAGGAATTGAACTATACACCGAACGCCATGGGCAAGCAACTCCGATCCAGGAAGACCATGACGCTGGGCGTCGTCGTACTCGATATCGGGGTATCCTATCATGCCGAGATTATCAAGGGAATTGAACAAAGGGCGAACGCAATGAATTACAAAATTCTCATCTGCAATTCACAAAATGAGAAGAAGAAGGAACTGGAGTATTTGTCACTGCTTCAGAACCGGACAGTAGACGGCATTATCCTGGTGGCGCCGATGCTGAGCGACGAAGAGATCGCGGCCTTCGCTGGTGAAGGGTACACGATTGGGGTTATCGGACGCCGGCTTGGACATCCTAATATTCCCTGCTCCACTACGGATAACTGGAAAATCGGCCGTGATGTGGTTACTCATCTGGCGGCAAACGGGCACCGGAGGATTGCTTTTTTGAACGGCTACGAGGAGGCGCTCGACAGCATCGAGCGGCTGCAAGGGTTTAAGGAGGGGCTGGCTGCGGCGGGACTTCCTTTTCTGTCAACTCTGGTTGAGAAAGGAGAATTCTCCGAAGATGGAGGATATGCAGCTTTCTGTCGGTTATGGGAAGAAAGCGGCGATTTTACAGCGGTTTTTGCCGCCAATGACGAGATGGCATTAGGTGTGTACAAAGCTTGCTTTGAGTATGGCATTGCGATTCCGGACCGAATGGCGGTGGTGGGCGTCGACAATATCCGGATTACCAATTATGTATCGCCTAAGATCAGCTCAGTTGAACAGCCGCTGTACGAGTTGGGGGCGCTGCTGGCGGACAAGGTTATCGATCAGATCAATGGCAATCTCCAGCAGGGTCAAAGAAATTTTATGGTCGATTCCAGGCTGGTTGTCAAAGGTTCTTCGCAAAAAGGGGCGGATTCGAAATGAATGCCCACCTACGGGGCTGGAATAACACTATCCTTTGGTGGGGGAATCATGCATGAAAATGCCGCATAGAAAGGTAGAACGCTACTTCGGGAAGTTTTTTTCCGTAATGGTAGTCACGATTTTTCTGACAATTTCCATCCTGTCCATCATTTTGTATATGAATTTTGAGAAAATTGCGCTCCGCCAATCCTATGATCAGACGATGGGTAGTCTGGCGCAGACGACTCAGGAAGCCTCTGTGATGGCTGTGACCGCCGCCACGTTCGCCAAGCAGATTCACAGCGATCAGAATGTCGCCAATCTGCTTAATTTTCCCGACGTCAGTGCGCTGGACATTGCTGTTTCTATCCGGCAGCTGACCAATTACCGTGAAACCTCGCCCTTTATCGAGTCTATCTATGTTTACAATGCCGAGGCACGCACCTTCTATGTCAGTTCTGATATGAACGTACCTTCTGTGTTCAGTGAGCCGGAATTTTACGACCAGGAGTTGCGCAGCATGCTCCAACATGTAAACGATTACAACACGCTGATGCCGATTCCTCGCAAGTTGAGGATCGATGGGCTCGTCGGAAACATCGCTGAGCGGGAACGCGATACGTATACTTTTTTGCTATATGACACGCTCAGCAAGAAGTCGCGGAAGAATGCGGTCGTCGTCAACATCAAGGAGACGCAGCTGCATAAGCATATCGACGGTTCTCTGACGAATGCTCCGACGAATACCTTTCTGATCGACGAAAACGGCACACTTGTCACGAACAGCTGGAAGACGCCGATGCTGAGCAGCCTTAAGGGCACGACGTATATAGACCGGATATTGCGAGATCCGGAGGGTTCCGGGTATTTTGCCGCTGAGGTCGATCATGTCAAATCTCTGATCACCTACAGCAGGTCTGACTATCTAGGCTGGAGGTATATACGCATTGTGCCTTATTCAGTAATCAGCCAGAATATCGACAGTATGCGGACCAAGACAATGATCGTTGCCGGAGGCATCCTGCTCGCCGGACTTGCGCTGTCTTCTCTGCTGTCCCGTCGGATTTTCAGCGGGCTGAACCACAAGCTCTCCCGGCTAGGTAAGCTGGAGACAGAGCAGCGGGAGAGTGTCCAGGCCATGCGCATGGATTATCTCCGCAGCCTGTTGAAGGGATATACACAGATGAACGCTCGGCATGCAGCCGACCGGTTTGAACGGTACAGCATTCCGCTGGATCCTTTACAGCCGGTCCGTGTCCTGCTGATCATGGTAGACGACCACCTGCTGTTCGTGAACCGATACAAAGCGGAGGACCGCAAGCTGTTGATCTACGGAGTGCTCAACATTGCCCAAGAGCTGTTCGCTGCCGCTGGCATTCCCGCCACCGCGGCGGATATCGGGGATGAACAGGCGGCGGTGCTGCTTCAGATGTCCGGCGATGCCGAAGGTGACCGGGAGCGGTGCAAGGAGTCTGCTTCCTGGATTCAGACAGCGGTCAGCGAATATTTGAAGCTGTCAGTCACTGTTTCCTCGAGCCTGAGCGGTCCGGGTGTTGAAGCGGTGCACGCCTTGTATCAGCAGGCGGTGGAAGCCTCATACAGCTGGGTGTTCAGCGGAGCCGGCAGCCATATCGAAGCCGAGGAAGTGGAACAGAACAAGACCAAACGTTATGAATATCCACTGCATAAAGAGAAGCAGATGATTGATGAGCTAATGCTGGGGCGGATAGCTGATGTAAGGCAGCTGTTCCGCGAGATCATTGTAGATACGGCTGCTTATACCTATATTTCCTACCAGTTTGCCGTTTCACATCTGATCTTTGCGCTGCAGAACGCGTTGCGGATTATCCGGTCACATTCACCGTCGAACGAGGACTGGGAGTTCATTAATCTGCAGCTGTATATGCCGCACTCCCGGACTGAGACGATGGAGCAGTTCATTGAACGTTGTATGTTCCTATTTGATCAGTTGGAGAATCAGATGAATGAACGGAAGAAGAGCCGGCAGGATGAATTGCCTGGCCGGATCAAAAAAATTCTCGATGAACGTTATGCCGATCCGAATCTGTCTCTGGACATGCTGGCAGAGGAGCTTGGCATGTCCGCCACCTATATCGGGCGCGTGTTCAAACAGCATACGCTGCAGACGATACTAGGTTATATCCAGAAGGTGCGGATGAGCAGAGTGCGCGAGCTGCTGCTGCATACGGATGCCCCCGTCGGAGAAATCGCAGAACGCGCGGGCTTCTCGAACAGCCCGTACTTTTTCAAAGCGTTCAAGAAGTACAACGGTGTAACGCCTGCGGAATACCGCAGAACGGGCCGGGGGCGAACAGATGATGACGGCGTAGAAGCAGGCATTGCAGCTGATTAGAAGAGAAGGCGATCCATGGCGGTAAAATCGCGCAGGATCGCCTTTTTTAACGTACAGAGGTAGCAAATAAGCAGTCAGTTCGGAAAAAATTAGTCTGCTTTTTAAGCAAAAAGTGAGTCATATCGCATATGGTAAGTTGCCCGGAAAGATGCTGTCTCCTAGTATGGACCTTGAAGCCGGAAGTACCGGCGAAATATTCCAAACAGAAGGAGAAGGAGGCTGATTCGATGTCCGGAAAGGGCGGGATCATCCGGGAACTGCGTCAGAGCAAGACGCTTCTGCTGATGATTGCACCAACAATTTTGTTTTTCATTGTGTTTAGTTACATCCCGATGATTGGCGTGTATTACGCCTTTACGAAGTTTGATTTTGACGGGGGGCTTTTTGGAAGCCAGTTTGTCGGGATGGAGAATTTCAATTTCCTGCTTAAGACAGGAGTACTGTGGAATCTGACCAAGAATACCGTACTGTATAATCTGGCGTTCATTTTACTGGGCAATATCATGCAGATTATTTGTGCCGTATTCCTTGCTCAGCTGTCCGGCAAGCTGTTTAAGAAGACGGCCCAGTCGCTGATGTTTCTTCCCTATTTTCTGTCCTGGGTGCTGGTAGGCGCGTTCGTCTATAACCTGTTCTCAGACCTCGGGGTAGTCAACAGCGTACTTAAGCAGATTGGACTTCATTCCTATGATTTCTACCTGCATACGGCGCCGTGGAAGTTCATTATTGTGTTCTTTAGTGTCTGGAAAGGGCTTGGCTACGGCACTGTCATTTATTTGGCAGCCATTATGGCGATCAGCGATGAATATTACGAGGCGGCGAAAATCGACGGCGCGACTATTTTTCAGCAAATCCGCAATATCACGCTGCCGTTGCTGAAGCCTACCTTCATTCTGCTGATTCTATTCAGTCTAGGCGGCATTATGAAGGGGCAATTCGATCTGTTCTATCAGATTATCGGAAGCAACGGTATGCTGTACGATGCCACAGACATTATCGACACGTATGTGTTCCGTTCCCTGACGGTCAATTTTGACATCGGTATGGGTACGGCAGCAGGCCTGTATCAATCCTTTTTCGGCTTCGCCTTGATTATGATCGTCAATTTCATCATCCGTAAGACGAACAAGGACTACTCCTTGTTTTAGAAAGGAGGTATACGCATGAGTATCCAAGTCAAACAACTGGCCAAAGCGGATGCCTTCAAGGGCAGCCGGATCAAGCAGGATAAGGAAACCATCGTTTTTAATATCATTGGTTACACACTGTTGACATTCGTTTCCCTGATCTGTCTCATCCCCTTCTGGCTGATCGTCGCCGGTTCTTTTACCGATGAGCTGGAGATTATCTCAAAAGGCTTTCAATTGTTCCCGAACACGGTCTCGTTCGAGGCTTATAAGTCCGTATTCAGTACGCCGGAGCAAATTTACCGGGCTTATGCTGTAACGATCGGTGTGACCCTCGCCGGCTCGCTGCTGGGCATTTTCCTGACCTCGATGGCAGGGTATGTCCTCTCCCGCAAGGATTTCGCGATTCGCAATGGCATTTCGTTCTTTATTTACTTCACGACGCTGTTCAGCGGCGGCCTAATTCCCTGGTATATTCTCATGACCAAAAATTTGGGGCTCAAAGACAGCTATTGGGCGCTGATTCTGCCTCCGCTGCTGAGTGCCTGGAACATTATCCTGATGCGTAGCTTCATGAAGTCAATCCCTGAATCTATTGTAGAATCCGCCAAAATGGATGGCGCAGGTGATTTCAAGATCTACCAGAGGCTGATTCTACCGCTGTCGACGCCGGGACTCGCCACAATCGGGCTGTTTTTGGCACTCGGTTACTGGAACGACTGGTTCAATGCCAATATGTTTATTACAACAGATAGTAAATATCCGCTGCAATTCCTGCTCTATAAAATCCTGTCCAGCGCAGCGGTGCTGCAGACGAACAATGGGGCTTATCTGGCCGCTAATGTCGTGCCACCGACGGAAACACTCAAAATGGCCGTTGCAGTGGTGGCGACAGGGCCAATTATCCTGCTGTATCCTTTCGTCCAACGCTACTTCGTGAAAGGGCTTACTGTTGGAGCGGTCAAAGGTTAGAACCGGCTTGCCGGCTAACATAGTGTTCTTTTTATAAGGAATCAGGGGCAAGGTCAGACATGCTCGAAGCATCTAGCACATTATTGAGGAGGAATTAAGTTGAGAAAAATCAAAAAAAGATGGACGCTGCTCGTTTCGCTCTCCATGCTGGCATCACTGCTGGCAGGCTGTGGCGGATCGAATAACGGTGCGGCGGAAAAGAACAATCCGGCTACGTCCGGAGGCAATGCCAGCCCATCCGTAAGTGAGGCCACAGCGACGAAGGAACCGCTCAAAAAGGTAAAGCTGACCTGGTATCTGGTCGGCGATACGCATAAGGATATGGACAAGGTGATGGCCGAATGGAATAAAATGCTGGAAAAAGACTTGAACACTACGGTCGATCTCAAGTTTACCACCTGGAACGACTGGCAGACCAAATATAATCTGCTGCTGACCTCCGGTGAGAAGATCGACTTGATCTTCGCATCGAGCTGGGCAGATTTCTACAAGCTGTCCAAGCAGGGGGCGTTCCTGGATCTGAAGGACCTGCTTCCTGAATATGCTCTGGAAACCTGGGGCAATGTGCCGAAGGATGACTGGGGCTCCGTTACGGTCAGCGGCGGTATTTTCGCGGTGCCGAATACGAATCCGGAATACACGCCATCCGGCTACGTCTACCGGGAGGACTGGCGCAAGGAATTGGGCCTGTCGGAGTTCAGCGACCTGAATTCGATTGAGGCTTACATGGATGCCGTTAAGACGAAGAAGCATGTTACCCCGATCAATGGCATGGTTTATGATAACGTGAACGTCCTGTTCAAATCATGGAATGATTTTCAGATGATTGGCGGAAACGAGCTGATCGCGGCCACTTCTTACGATACTCCGCGTGACATTCAAATCGTACCGTTTACCGATAAGTACGAAGCTTGGGTCAAGAAGATGAAGGAGTGGGCAGACAAGGGCTATTGGAACAAAAACTCGCTGTCCTCGAAGCAGGAAGCAGGCGATTTCATCAAGACCGGACAAGGAGCGATCTACTGGCGCAACCCATCCAGCGCCGGAGGCTTTATCAATGAAGTGAAGTCTAAAAATCTGAATATGGAAATCAGCTACTTCCCGTTCACCCGGTTCCACAATTATGTGCTGCCGACGCTGCCAAGTTCGAACGCGATGGCCATTCCGAAGAGCTCGGATAATCCGGAGCGCTCGCTGATGGTGCTCGATAAGCTGCGCAACGACCCTGCTTACTTTGATCTGATGACCTACGGGATCGAAGGCAAGCACTGGGCCAAGGGCAAGGACACCAAAACGATTGTCATTCCGGCACCAGGTGTCGATCTTAATGTGACGCCGCGTTTCGATATCGCAAGCTGGGGCTGGCGCTATGAGCCCAACATGCTGAAAGAAGAGGGTGGCTGGGACGGCCTCGATAAGCTGAAGGAAGAATTCAAGCCGATCAGCAAGCCTGATATTTTCGGACCGATTTATATGGACTATGATCCGGTCAAAACAGAGCTTGCAGCGGTCAACCAGGTGTTTGAGCAATACGGCAAGCCGCTAATGCTCGGCCTGACATCCGATGTGGACGCTTCACTCAAGACCTACCGCGATAAGCTGAAAAGTGCCGGGATCGAAAAACTGCTGTCTTATGTGCAGGAACAATCGAATCAGTATTTTGACGAAAAAGGAATTCAATAGAGCTTGAAATTATGAGGAAAAGCGGCGAAGGTGATTTCGCCGTTTTTCCGGTTCCTATTCAGAAAAGAAATGGGAATGTCTTCATGAACACAGCGGCTGTAAGCACGGCGGGTTCTGTGAGCGTGTGGCTCAGCTCGGAAGAGTAGCCCGGTCAGACCTCCTGGTTCAGAGGGGCCGCAGGGGATTGCCTACAGGCTAAGCAGACAACGGGATTCACTGTCCAGACCGTGATCAGGACTTCCGACTGCTCTACGAAGACTGGCAGTTCACAGCGTCTCTGCCAGCGGGGATAGCTGGGACCTATTGCTGGGTGGCTGTACTGAACTAATCCCACGTTGTCGTCACATTTGCTGTTAACACTATAAGGGCATTTTGAGAAGTTCATATTATTCAGGGAGAGTGAACTGTTATGGCAATCAAAAAAATGCTGACTCTGGCAGCTGTTCTGGCCATTAACGTGCCCATGGGGGCGGTGTCCGCACCGCAACAGGCGCAGGCTGCAGGGGAAACCGTACAGGTATGGCTATCCAACCCCAACACAAATACTTGGTTGGCAAGACAATCGGATGTCGAGTTCTCAGCGTCCAGCGCAGGTGCAGACTATACGATTACTGTCAATGAAGGAAGCACCTATCAGACGATGGACGGTTTTGGAGCTTCACTCACAGATTCATCCAGCTGGCTGCTGCAAAATAAACTGTCTGCAGCCAAAAGAACCGAGGTCATGAATCAGCTGTTCAGCGCCAGCGGCATCAACATCAGCGCCCTCCGCCAGCCGATCGGCGCGAGTGACTTCAACTGGGAGATGTGGACCTATGATGATACGAGCGGGAACAGTGATGATATGAACCTGAGCGCTTTCTCGCTCTGGCGGGAAGATGCCTATATCCGCCCTATGCTTAATCAGGCCTACAATGTTAATCCGGGCCGGATCAAAATGTTCGCCGCCCCGTGGAGTCCGCCGGCCTGGATGAAGACGCAAAGAAGCCTCTATGGCGACACTGGCGGCACACTGCGTACCGATAGCTATGATGCCTATGCCAATTATCTGGTGAAATATCTGCAGCAGTATGCCGCACTTGGAACACCAATCTATGCCCTTTCCCTTCAGAATGAACCAAAATTTGCCCCACACTATCCCGGACTGCTAATGTCGGCCAGTGAACAAAGCAATTTGATCAATGTGCTGGGCCCGAAGCTGGCACAGAACGGGCTTAACACTCAAATTATGGCCTATGACCACAACTATGACGATATCAGCTACGCCTCGTCGGTGCTAGGATCTAGCGCATCTGACTATACGCAGGGCAGTGCTTTTCATTATTATTCGGCCCTCAGCCATTCTAACCTGACCACGCTGCATAACCAATATCCGACCAAACGGATCTGGTTCACGGAAGGCGGCAGCGGAACGTGGATTGGCGGCGGCACGAACATGGGAATGTTCCAGGATCTGATGATGCATATGGTCCGCTTCCCCAGAAACTGGGCAAAGTCCTATATCATGTGGAATGTCGCGCTGGATCAGAATGGCGGCCCCGCGCTCGCCGGAATTGATGTTGCCAACCGCGGCCTGCTGACCATCCGCTCTGACACTACGGACTCAGTGACCTACAATCCGCAATTTTACGGTCTGGGGCACAGCAGCAAATTTGTCGACCCGAATGCGTCCCGCATCGATTCGAACACGTTTCAGGACAGCATGGAGGACGTAGCCTATAAAAATCCGGACGGCACCATTGCGCTTGTGCTGTCCAACCGGCTCTCCAGCGCTAAGACCGTCAAGATTCAGTGGAATTCGCGGTCATTCACGTACACGGTTCCTGCCGGAGGCGCGATCACGTTCAAATGGTCGTCCACCTCGGCACCGGTGACCGGCGGCACCTATAAGATCTTAAACAAAGCAAGTGAAATGGCCCTGGATGTGACTGGCTTTTCTACGGCGAATGGAGCACTTATCCAGCAATGGGAGTATACAGGCGGAAATAACCAGCGGTGGACGATCCTCGATGCAGGAAGCGGCTATGTCAACATCGTTAATACAGCAAGCGGCAAAGCTCTGGATGTGATAAACGGTTCGACCACGGACGGTGCGGGCGTTCAGCAGTGGGCGCTTACCGGTACGGGAGGAAATAATCAGCAGTGGAAGCTTGAAGCTGCAGGTGGGGGCTATTATAAGATTGTTAATAAGAATAGCGGCAATGTGCTGGATATTCCAGGCACTTCAACCATGAACGGTACCAAAATCCAGCAGTGGTCTTATACCGGAGCGGACAATCAGTTATTCTTCTTTGTAGCACCGTAAGGTTTGATTTGAATGCCAAAAAGCCCGACAAGCGCGGGCTTTTTGGTGTGTGTATGAAGACTGGATAATCAGTTTAAGACTGCCATTCCCAGGCTTGAGCTCATCAGGATTTCCGGCTGCTTTGCGAAGGATGGCTTGGCCTTTTT
This sequence comes from Paenibacillus etheri, assembly GCF_001012825.1. Classification (GTDB taxonomy): domain Bacteria; phylum Bacillota; class Bacilli; order Paenibacillales; family Paenibacillaceae; genus Paenibacillus_AQ; species Paenibacillus_AQ etheri. The sequence goes on along the minus strand of NZ_LCZJ02000023.1, from coordinate 196,325 downwards.
CTATCAGCACTTGAAGTGCATTCTGTACATTAACTTCCATTGGCAATGAATAGTTTATTGTTGTAAGTGCTCAACAAACAGATAATGCAAGATCGCCTTGATTTTCAAAGTCGATTTAACAGTTATGAAAAAAACTTTTTCCATCCTATTTTTTGTAGCATCAGTTAAATGAGACACCTCAATTGTGGTATCTATGTATATTACCTTTTAGGGAATTAATCTAAAAAAGGAGAAACCTAGGCACTAGGCCATAGATTACTCCTTTTTGTTGTATGAAGTTGTTAGATCAAACGATATCCTGAAGGTAAGTTGCCGGTTCTACGGATATTGCGAATCTGTTCGAGAGTTAATCTCTGATTGGTTGAAATAATGGATTCCACATCATTGCCGGAAATGAAATCGTCCAAATCACGGATGCTGCGGTTTCCACGGAGCACGCGGAAGTTCCCTCTAAACCTAGTTCTTGTGAACAGTACCAGTGTTGCATTGCTGCTGGTAGAGAAGAAACGAAGACTCTCAATACCATCGAGGATGTTGTCCGTATTACGAATGCCTAGGTTGCCAGTATAGATTCTACTTCTACCCCTAAAGTTTTCTTCATCGTAAACAGTTAAACGTGGATAAGTCTGGGATACATGAACTTCTTTTTTCATTTGTCATTCCTCCTTTGTTATCTAATCTATGTTCATTTCATTTTTTGGTTTGGCAGATAGTCTAATAGAAAACCCTTATTTTTTGTAATTCAAAAATTCGGGCTTTACATCAACAATGCATTAGTGTACTATTCAACTATGACACCGATACAATGAAATGAACTCATCAATACTGACTAGATGGCAGGGAGGATAATTATGAAACAGGGGAGTAACGAACATATGCAAGATTCAATCGTGCTGCAAATGAACGGGGTAAGTAAGATCATTAAAGGGAAATCCATTGTGGATAAACTGACATTTGATATTCGTAAGGGAGAAATTATCGGGCTACTGGGTCCAAACGGTGCGGGAAAAACAACGACGATACGGATGATGACGGGACTAATACGGATGAGTGAAGGCGATGTGATCGTTCAAGGTCACAGTGTAAAGAGTGATTTTAACAAGGCTATTGGCCATATCGGAGCGATTATTGAAAATCCAGAGTTCTATCCGTATATGACAGGGCTTGATAATCTAAAGCAATACCAGAGAATGACGGATCATTTTGAGGCCGGTAGAATTGAAGAGGTTGTGGAATTGGTAGGGCTTCAGGAAGCAATGAATAAAAAAGTGAAGGCCTATTCGCTGGGGATGCGTCAACGTCTTGGGATTGCTCAGGCTTTACTGAACCGACCAAAGCTATTGATTCTAGATGAACCTACGAACGGACTAGATCCTGCTGGAATCAGAGAAATGCGTGATTATATGCGTAGGATTACAGAGGTTGAAGGGATTTCTATTCTAATCTCCAGCCACTTACTGGCTGAAATTGAACAAATTTGCCATCGCGCCATCGTGATTCAGAACGGCAAATTAGTGACTGTGACAGCCATTGGTGGGGAGCAGGAGACAACTACAGAAGTAAAGCTAACAATTCGTGTGGGTTCAGTTGAATCAGCGATTACCCACTTGGAAGGGATGGAATACGCAGAGTTATTATCAATGGATAGTGCTCGATCTGAGGTGACGGTAAGTCTGCATGACAGTAGAGTGCCCGAGCTAGTATCGACTTTTAGTAATAAAGGGGTAGGTATTTTCCGCATTACAGAGAATAAACAAAGTTTAGAGGAAGATTTCTTGAAATGGACAGGAGGGAACCGCATTGCGTAGCTTTAATAATCTGATTGTTAATGAATGGCTCAAGATCTCGAAGAAACGTACGTTTTTCGTACCCTATTTAGTGTTAATCCTATTATCCCTGCTGTTGGGTTACATTGTGCATTCCGTGTCACCAGACATATTCGAATCAGCGTATGAATACTCATCCGTAATGTTGCTTTCTCAAGGGATTGGGCAAGTTATAACCATTCTCGCAATCATCGGAACAGCGGGTATTGTCTCAAAAGAATATAGTCAGGGCACCATTAAATTCCTTCTAATTCGTGCAAGAAGTCGTACAGCAATACTTGCATCCAAATATGCTGTTGTGCTGATTTATGCATTCACAGTGGCTGTAGTTGGCATGTTGGCGGTTTTTGTATCAGGAGCCTTATGGTTTGGTTTAAGTGGTGGTGAGGACGGCATTCGTGAGATGCTAACCAGTTTAATGTATAACTCTGTTAGTACAGTTGTTTATGTAACACTTGCTTTTATGATTGGGATATTGACGACTTCGACGGGGGTAACGATCGGGGTCACTATGTTTATGTTAATGATAGACAAATTGATCATTTCCCGTGAGTTCTATAAATATGTATTATTCCCGAACCTGAATCTATCTGCTTACGAAGGTGGAGGAGCACCTATACCTGGAATGACGCTGACCTTTTCCATCGTTATGCTAGCCTTATACACAATTGTCTTTCTACTCATAGGCTTTTCCGTCTTTAGACGAAGGGATGTTGCTTAATCATGACAATCGAATTCGATAACAACCTGCCGATTTATATTCAGATCATGAATTACATCAAAGGAGAAATCGTCACCGGCAAGCTAAAACCGGGAGATAAAATTCTCTCGGTACGTGAACTTGCCAGTGAGTTGCAAATTAATCCGAATACGGTGCAAAGAACTTTTCAGGAACTGGAGCGTGAAGAAATCGTGGAAACCCGGCGTGGAATGGGAAGATACGTCACTAATAATGAAGGAACTATTTTGACCATCAAAAAAGAAATGGCAAAAGATGTACTGGATCGTTTCATTCGTGGCATGCAGGATCTTGGTTTTCAAGATGAAGATATTTTGGCAGCGGTAGCGGAGAATATCCAGACCAAGGATGTAAAATAGGGGGATTAGCGAGTTGGAAAATATACTTGAGGTTCATGATGTTACAAAAAAATATAGATCCAAGCATGCTCTCCGTGGGGTGTCCTTTAATCTGAGTGCGGGTAAGATCACAGGACTTCTGGGTAGTAACGGCAGTGGTAAAAGTACACTAATGAAAATCATTGCTGGGCTTACGCAGCCTACCACCGGACGCATATCAGTTATTGGAGAAGCCGTGGGTAGAAATAGTAAGGCCGTAGTATCCTTTATGCCAGACAAACCTCTGACGGAGACGTGGATGAATGTTGGTGATGCGCTTAGTTTTCAACAGGACTTTTACCCTGATTTTGATCAGACTAAGGCTACAAGAATGTTAGAATTTATGAAGCTAAGCGAGAAAGATAAGGTAAAGGATCTGTCCAAAGGGATGAATGAACGTTTACAGCTTACACTTGCCTTGTCACGCCGAGCTAGCCTTTATTTACTTGATGAGCCAATTGGTGGTGTAGATCCGGTAGCAAGAACTAAAATTCTTAACGCGTTAGTAGAGTTTTATGAAGAGGATAGCACCATTCTCATTTCAACCCATTTAGTATCGGATATTGAGCGGATCTTCGATGATGTGATTTTTATAAAAGAGGGAGAAATGGTGATGCATACGGCGGTAGAGGATATCCGGCTGCGCCAAGGTAAAAGCATAGATGAATTGTTCAGAGAGGTGTACGCGGAATGCTAAAGCTAGTGAAGTATGATTTTAGACGAGATAGGGATAAGTTTCTTGCTGTTTTTGTAATTACCGTCATTTTGCAGTTTGTGATAGGATTTACAATTAATTCAGATCAGGACATGTTTGTGATGAACATCATTACCTATGTCGTAGCAGGAGTAGTGCTTCTTTTTCTTACATTACGTACCTTTAATCAGAACTTGAGTTTATACAATCGGAGACTTGTACCTATACCAGTTCTGTATATGGCTCTATCACCGGTGCTACTATTTCTAGGGTTGTTGCTCGGATTATTTATAATCGCTTATATTCATTTAGGCGTATATATAATGATGTTTTCAACTTCATTTTTACCGGTTAAATTCTGGGAGGTTTCTTTGTATGCAGTGCTAATAATCTTTTGGACATCCGTCTTCACCATGCTGCTCGTGATGTTCTCCATCACTGTTGCACGGAGTGTGAGAGTGAAAGGGAAAGTATGGATAGGGTTAGTAACTTTTTTTATAGTTCAGTATATAATTTCATTTTTAGAGACTTGGATGTTCGATCATAAGTATATCCCTATGAAAAGTGCATTCCGGTTTGAAGTGACTGATAGTGCAGCTAATTTAAATGAAATTGAAATCCCTCAGTATTTCTTTGGTTTACTTCCAATCCTATTCGAAGCAACCATTGCAGCATTACTAATATTTGTGATTATCAAACTTATTACGAGAAGAGTAGAGTCCTAACCACAATAGTACGAAGGCAGAGCTAATTAGCTCTGCCTTCGTTTTTATGCAAAAAAAGAAGACACCTTTCCATGAGAAGGGCATCTGTTATGTTGAATTCTATAGGCCCTCTACATTTAGAGAGGCTGTCCATATATCGAGTTCTCTATGTAGCCGTTCTTCTTCGTCTTCGTTCAATTTAAGTTTAACTCCATATTGGTATTGGCCGAGTCCGAACATCCAGCCCCACCGGACGCTACCCACGAGTTTAAGCTTTTCTTTATTTAATTGAAGATGAATCACTAGCTTTGTATCGTTCGCTGTGAATCGAAGATTTAAAGGGGTGCGCACTTTACAGCCAGATCGGCTAAGATCAAGCAACACAGCTTCTGTTAACTTTCCGGCACCCGGACCGCTACTACTTATTGGAACTTCAATCCAGCATTCAAGCGGCTGGTTCATTACATATCGGAATGGTTCTTTCCTGCTGGATACATCCATAATTTCCCTCCATGTTGTTTATTTGCTATTATATCGAAAGGGATTGTTGAGAACAATCTACTAAAGTGCTATTTTTAAATAAGAATATATTTATTTAATCCTAATGAAGGTGATGAGACTCAACATGTACCAATACCTTAATGAGACGTTCCAAAAACACAATTTTGACCAAGCTAGTCTGCAGGACGGGGAACTAAATAACTGTACATTTGAGCAGTGTTCCTTCAAGGGAAGCTCTATGGAAGAGATGAATTCCATCGGTTGCCGATTTATAGATTGCGATTTTACTGGAGCCATGCTCAATGCATCACATCATAAAGGCTCGGCTTTTACTAACTGTAAGTTCACGGGAGCGAATCTGTTCGTATCGAAATTCGAAGATTGTAAAATGGTAGGATCGGATTTCTCAAATGCTTATTTGGACGGGATCACACTTATCGGCGGGGACTGGTCCTACACGAACCTGAGACATACCAATCTTAGCAAACAGGATCTGCGCGGGATTCGATTTACAGAAGCAGATCTAATGGGCTGTAATTTGCAAAAAAGTGATCTTCGAGGGGCTGATCTGAGCCGAGTGCAGTTGTCTCAATGCAAGCTTAAAGGGGCTGACCTACGGGACGCTATTGTTGAGGGAATTGATTTGAAAAGTTTAGATCTACAAGGTGTTCTCATGGATATAGATCAAGCTGTACTGTTAGCACGCTCATTTGGAGCTAAAGTAGGAAATTAGGAATAGGGGCATCAGCTGCGAATGTCGTAGCGTTTGATGCCCCTTTAGTTTGTTATCAAGAAATACCTATGCCATTGTATGAAACTTTTTATGTATATTTACTTTCTTAACGGTTAACGAAGTCTTTTTCTGGGTTTTGCCCACCATTTAATCCAAAGAAAACCTTCGTCATCACGGAAAAACTTTATGCCTACCCAGCGCAAGGGTGTCCATAGTTCTCTAAAATAATATGAAGGCATAGTCTATTAGACCCTCCTATATAGTCAATTAATACTATATGTTACGCTATTTTTAATGAAACTTCAAGATAATTTTACTTATAATTACATATTATGAATCTACCAGAAGTGAAATGCTCAAGTGAGCAGGACCAATAGCCCTATGTGAGTTGCATGCTTCATATTTATTTCTACACAGTTATATGTCACATTCGAATTATCAAATTCCTAACACGCGCTCTTTTGGCGCGTGTTTTGACGTTTATTTTGAATGGAATCTAGCAATAATCGCTTTATTGGTAGGGATATGCACAATCATTTCATCATGCTGAGCATTTAATAAAAGGAGAGGAAGTGATGAAGTGACGGAGACTGAGTTTATTGCGAAGATCGCAAATTTTGCTGTGAAGGACATGCAGATCAGTAAGGTTCCCGCATCGCTAACGATAGCTCAAGCAGCACTGGAATCGGGTTGGGGTAGCAGTGGGTTGACTGTAAAAGCAAACAATTTGTTTGGGATTAAAGGTAGTGGACCGGCCGGAAGTATTACTGTGCAAACTACTGAATATGTTAATGGTAAAGCTGTTAAAGTAGAAGCACCTTTTCGTGCTTATAACAACTGGGGAGAATCTGTTGCGGGTCATTCCGCGTTGATTGTGAATGGTGTTTCGTGGAACCGTAACCTTTACAGAAAGGTTCTTGGTACTAGTGGCAAGGTAGCCGCACAAGAGATTGCTGCCGCTGGCTATGCTACTGACCCAAACTATGCAGCAAAGCTAATCCAAATCATGAATACCTACAATCTGTATCTATATGATGAAGAAGCCAAGGAAGGTGATGACGAAATGTCGGCAGAGGATAAACAAAGGCTAGTTAGTATGGAAACGGAAATAAAGGAACTGCGTGCTCTTATAGTGAGCCTTACAGATAGCAAGGATAGGCTAAAAACAGGTGTGCAGGAACAAGGTCAGTCGATGACTAAGCTTTCGGATCGTGTGACTTTAATTGAAGGCCGTGCTGTGATGAGTGTACCCCCATGGGCTGAAGCGGCAGTAAAGGCAGCGAGTGCTGCAGGGTTGCTAGATACACCGTCAGGTGGCAGTTATGACTTCTACCGCATAATAACAGTGCTGAACCGTGCAGGATTACTTGCTCCTGGTAGTGGAAAATGAAATAAGGAGGATTAAATACCATGTATAATGATGCTCTCAACAGTGTGCTTGCCTTCGCTTCCGTGTTGGCTGTCTTTGTAATGGCACTTGTACAACTTGTGAAGAATAGCGTGAAACTTCCGCGGAACATTGTACCGGTTGTTGGATTAGCTATAGGCTTGCTGGTTGGAGCAGTTGCCTATCCGTTCACCGATATGAATCTGATCCTGCGATTATGGGCTGGAGGGTTAGCAGGACTTTCGGCGACGGGGTTATTTGAGCTTGCTTTTAACAAAAGGGATGGTACGAAAACAGATGATAAATAGATTAGAAATATTCATTTTTTAAAACAATCCTTTCACACTGTTAAAATGACTACGCATTCTATCAAGATCACTAATATATTATGGTATGAAAAGAAAAAGGAGGTGTAACTATGGGAACTTATCTTGACGCTAGAACATCACAAAATGCCAGTCTCGCCAATTCGATAGCTATCCCGATTACGGTTATTAACACGCCGCAGTTGTTTGGGCAAATTGGTTTGCTAACAGCAGGAGTGACTACGAACCCGCGTGTGCTGCTAAAAGGGACGGTATCTGTTACTCTTCCGCTGGCATTGGTAGGTATTACAATTACGATTGTAAGAGGAACTTTACCAACGGATCCTAAAGTGTATTCTGCTACTTCAACTTTTGCCCTTAGTATACTGGCCCCGCAAGTGATAACCTTTTCGGCAGCGGATTTCTTACCTGCAATCACACCTCAACTCACTTATACAGCATTTGTATCTTCTAATCTTCTCGGCACAGTTCGCGTGGGTCCAGAAAGCTTTGACGGCATTTTAGTTTCTGATTAGACATCTTGACACTAACCTCGCGCAGTTGGCGGGGTTTTATTTTTAACTGATCGCCCAATCTTCCAAGGGGCTTAATACATATCCTGTGGTGTACTCAAAATAAGGAGGAGGTCTTCTCATGAGTGGTTGTGGTCAAGTCGGCGGCGCTTTTACTAATACAAGCGCAATTTTAGTTTTGTTCATCTTATTAGTAATTATTTCTTGTGCATGTATGTTCTAGAGATGTAAAAAAGTTTGCTTCTGGCATTCATGCTGGAAGCAGACTTTTTTTATGGTATTATGCCGATCTTTGTTTTACAAAACAATAGTCGGGATACTAATCGCGTATTGAAGTACATAAGTTTACAAAACTAGGATTTTGAATATATAAATATACATGCTATCTTAATTTGATAACATAAATTAATGATAAAGAGTGAGCTTGTTGGAAGATTTGTAAAGTAGTTGTTTATCAAAGGGCTGCCGAAAGGCGGTCCTTTTGAGTTCTACACACCTTTTGGTGAACTTATTGCGTATTATTTGCTTTTTATTCACATCTAAATGCAATATATAAATTGCATTATGTAATAAATATATTATAATTCGGAATATAGGGAGGAATAATAATGAAAAACAGCAAAATTAATGATGAACGAATTGTATCTCAAAGAAGAACAATTCAAAGTGATGCTTATCAAATATTAGTATATTGTTTACTGATTTCAATTTTGATTCAACAATTCATAATGAATGCTCCGTTTGCGCAATTTGCAGTCGAGGTTTTCTGTTTAATTGGTATTGGAATATATATAACTATACGGCACTTGTCTGTTGGTATTGATATTTGGGATTCCCAAAGGCACACTAACAAAAGGCTCCTTATAAACAGCATTATTTCAGGCGGGATTAGTGTTTCGTTGCTTATTTTTTTGGCGGGGGAAAGAAATGTATGGCGTATTATTTTAACCTTTGTTTCGTTTACAATAGTTTATTTTCTTGTACACCTAGTGTTACGGAATATAAATAAAAAAAGACAAAGGCAAATTGATGATGAATTATGCAGTGACGAAGATATTGAATGCTAAACTAAAACCCAATGTTTGGATCCCAGGTATTATGAATTTGTATTTTCCTATATATTTACAATTTTAAAGCCCCGTCAACCTTAAGTGGTCAGCGGGGCTGTTTTTTTGGTTTTTGCTTAGTCGAAGGATGCGTTGTGTCAATAAGCATCTGCAATAACATGTATGCTACAATGTGAGTTCTTCATTTTTTCTCCCTATAATTCAAGGGTCGACTATCTATGAAAAGTAGAATGGTCCGAAACTAACCATAAAGAGTCATTAAACATAAATTCGGGGCCCTCTTTCGAGAGCCCCTTTCATGGGAGAGGAGAAACCGGACGAAGAGCTTATGGGGAAACGTAAGCCTGCTCCGCGGTTGTCTACGACATTTGTGGTGTCGATAATTACATGATGTCCCTTGAAGCCCAGTCTTATACATAATGAAGACTTATTTATCGGAATAGTCTTCGTTCTTTCCATTTTTCATATCTAGACAAATTTTTTATTTCATCGCGCAAATGTGTTACGATAGGCGTGGACTTATGCCTTTTTGGGTATAACAAACAGAGACATAGAGCGGGTGATTGACGGTGAGAGTGGTATCGGGAAGTGCAAAAGGAAGGCCGCTAAAAAGTGTGCCAGGAAGTGGAACAAGACCTACAACCGATAAGGTGAAGGAAGCTGTGTTTAGTATGATCGGTCCATATTTCGAAGGTGGAGCGGTGCTGGACTTGTTCGCAGGTACAGGTGGTCTGGGTATCGAGGCTTTAAGCAGAGGAATGGAAAGTGCCGTATTTGTAGATATGGATCCCAAGAGTATTGACACAATTCGTGCCAATTTGAAAGCGACTAATCTTGAGGCAAGCGCGCAAGTGTACCGAAATGAAGCGGGCAGAGCGCTCAGTGCGTTGGAGAAACGGGGGCGTGTTTTTGATTTAGTCTTTTTAGATCCTCCCTACCGATTGAAGCACGGAGATGAGCTGATGCTGTCTATGGTAGAAAAAGGAATGCTGCAAGAGGACGCAATCATTGTTCTGGAGCATGAATCAAGTTATGCCTATCCTGAGGATATCCCGGGATTTTATAGGCTGCGTCAGGCCGTATACGGAGAAACGACAATTTCTATTTATCAGTATGAAGCTAATCCTTCAGTGGAAAGCGAGACTGGTGAGGAGGTAGAGAATGAGTCAGCAAATTAGAAAAGAACGTGTCGCCATCTATCCAGGCACCTTTGATCCCGTGACTATGGGACATATGGATATTATTCGGCGCGCATCCAAGCAATTCGACCGTCTAATCGTAACGGTGCTTAATAATTTGAGTAAGAACCCGCTGTTTACTGTAGAAGAGCGAACAGAGCTTTTAAGACAGGCAACAGCTGATATTCCCAATGTGGAAATCGACAGCTTTAGGGATCTGCTAGTCAATTATGTTCGTCAAAAAGATGCTCAAGTCATTGTACGTGGTATTCGTACCGTAACTGACTTTGAATATGAACTGCAAAATGCATCCATCAACCATAGTCTGGATCCGGAAGCGGAGACGATTTTTATGATGACTAATCCTAAATATTCCTATTTAAGCTCCAGCGTTGTAAAAGAAATTGCCCATTTCGGTGGAAATGTGTCCGACTTCGTGACGCAAGAGGTGGAACAAGCTATGAAGCTTAAATTTAATCGAGTCGATGGCGAAAAGCACTAACAAAGTATATCGCTGCGGATAATGCTAGTAGGATGATGAGTAGAAGAGATTGCAGACCAAGCAACTGTGGAAAAGAGCTCCATATGGCAGTTACATTAATGGTTCTGTTTGGTGTGGATTGTGAATCTGCAAGAGCAGGCAAAGCAGCTTCAGTTATAGCCAACAGTGGTTTCCATAACAGTAGTGTTAATAAAAAAGCATAAGCTCCATGCATCAGGCGAACTGCAGCATAGGGGAGGAATCGGACGCCTGCTTCTTTAAGTAGTGTCAGCACTTGTAGCTGTGCGCAGAGTCCACTCCAGCCAAGTGCAGCGGAGAGTAAGGCCAGGCCTAATACGCCTGTTGATTCGACGCCGATGCTGGAGAGCCCTTTGCTTATGGCGTCGGCTCCTAAATGAATCTCGAGCAAGCCCGCTGGCAGAGCAGCTGGTAACGCAGGGAGTACAGTAATAATGATATTGATGACTACCGCGAACATAATCATGTAACCGCCCACAACCATCAAATTTTGTACCGCTGTAGCTACTGAGTCCCCAAGAAGTTTGCCGAAGCTTCGGCCATCTCTTGATCTGGCTTCAGTGGCTGCAAGCTGGACACGACTGTATAAAGAAGGCTGTTTGGTATTCGTGCTTTCCTTTAAGGAAGGTTGCGGATTGTCTTGCCGGCCATTTAACCGAGCATCGGTATAACTGGCCAGAAGTCCTGAAATCCAGTGGATACCAAGAAGAAAGTAGCCTGCTGTAGGACTGTGTAGGAACGCTACGCCAATCACAATAAGTAGGGTTACTGGACTGGCGAAATGCGTAAGTGAGGCAAGACGAGCAGCTTCCTTGTCCGAAATGCTGCCCTGCTTATGAAGCTGCATTACACCTCCGGCCCCGCCGGGGAATCCGGCGGTGATTCCAAGTGCCAAAGTCCAACCGCTCGCGCCAGGCAGTCGAAAGACCTTTTTCATCAATGGTTCCAGGAGCACTCCGAAACCATGCACGAAGCCCGAAGCGGTTAGCATCTCAGACAGCATCAGGAAGGGAAGAAGTGCAGGGAACACGAGTGTCCACCAGAGCTTTAACCCTTGGAGAGAAGCCTCGAAAGAGCTTTCTGGTGAGATGATGATTGCAATGGCTAATAGGATTGCGATCCCCCCGGATAGAAAAGGTGTGGAGCGACTAGCTAGCCGGCGTATTTTAATATTGTTCATTTCTAGAATCACCTCTTCATAACTTAAGGCATAGCAGATGTGTTATCAATTTATGCAGAGTAGACAACCATCATGCCAAACCACTAGTCGAAGCGGTAGTGAAGTTCGAACATTCATATCCTAAATGTGCCGTGGGAAAGAAGGGAAGAGCAGTGAAGCAGCTGAAGCATCGGCCGGGATTCCGCGCCACAGCTTACCTCTTTACGTTTGTAGTTATCGTGTATGTATTTGTATTTATGAACACCCCGTACATTGTTTATCAGCCGGGTAGTGCTTCTGAGGTTGCCCCTATGATTAAAGTGGAGAATGCTGATCCAGCCGAAGAAGGAACCTTCATGATGACAACAGTATCCGCTAGTTACGCTAATGTGGCGTTGCTGGTCGCCTCTGTTTTTAACTCCAATTCAGAGGTTGTGCGGAAAGAAATGCGGTTAGGAGATAAGTCTGAAGACGAGTATGCAGCGGAGCAGGTTTTTTATATGAACAGCTCCCAGTCTTACTCCGTTCAAGCGGCTTATCACGCTGCAGGAATTCCGTATGAGGATGTAGTGGATTATTTGTATGTTTTTTCAGTTCCGGTTGCAAGTAATAAAGGCCAATTCCAGCCGGGTGACAGAATCATAAGTGTAGAAGGACAGAAGGTACCAGATCCAGAAGCGCTTTCTACTTTACTTTTAACAAAAAAAATCGGTGATCAGGTCGCTGTTGTTTTGCAAAGAAATGGTAAGGAAGTTAAGGAGCAAGTGACACTGGTTGAGATCAAGGATAAAGAAGGTACTGCTGTTCGACCTGGTTTTGGAGTCACTATAGCCGCAGTTCAAAAGGTAAAACCTAAAGAACAAGGAAAAGCCGTCAGCTTTGTGGATACGAATGTTGGCGGACCTTCAGCGGGACTAATGTTCACTATGGAGATTTACAACCGTCTTACGCCTGGTGATTTAACTAAAGGTCATAGGGTTGCAGGAACGGGCACGATCGACGCTGAGGGGGTGGTAGGTGCTATCGGTGGAGTGAAACACAAGATCGTGGCTGCGGATCGAGAAGGGGCGGAGATTTTTTTCGTACCTGTTAAGAATTACGACGAAGCCAAAGCGAAAGCTGATAAAATCGGTACATCTATGAAGTTAGTACCCGTATCGACACTGGATGAAGCGCTGAAGTATATGGCGGAACTGCCGGTCAAACCATGACCGGAGGTTCCAAATAATCGCGATACATATCGGTTCTGTGAGGTTCTCGAAAAGCTCCAGCGAAAGCTGACGCGGCTTGAAGGTCTCGCTCAAGTTGGGGATGGGAGCACAGTGACGGCCGCATGACGATGGGTAAAGTAGCTTTTTGTTTCATCTCTTTAAGCAGTGCTCGTCCACTTTCTCTAAATCCAAGGATTCGAATATAACCGGGCCCCTCTGCTAATACAGAAGGGGTCATTTCTTCCTTTGTATGATTTAGCAAAATATGTAGTAGCAGACGCTGCAGTCGTGTATGTGTGTAACGCTTGCTCTTAAGGGCTTGAAGTAAACCCGAAATTGTGAATTTCTCCAGCTCGGGCATAAGACGAAGGATTCTATTCTCCAACCCTTCATTCATGTCTTGGATTGTTCGTAGCTCGGCAGCGGTACGTGTAGAGAGCAGATGACGGAGGGGACCTCGGAAATGCTCTAATTCCAGAGGACCTCTACCGGCTGCATGCTCTCTTTCCAATATGGACACGCTATATTCCGGCATATAAGCTGCTGGAGAGCCGCCTTCTTGCAGCAGATTGCGAATAGCAGTGGCGCTTGCGATCGATGAGCCAACTTGCAAAGGATCATGGAATCCGGCTGCCGTTCGCGGAACAGTTAGCGGCTCGATCTTGCTTTTTAGCCGCTGCAAGGCGATGAGATAATGCAAGCCAAGGCTGTTATTCGGCTGGCGCAGCAGCTCGCCAGCATCGCCGGGACTCTCCTCTTCATGGAGAGTCCCTTCAAAGGCCACCGCCGCCGCTGCGCTGTACGCGGCGGGGAAGCTCGCTCCGAGCGCCATGCGGCGGCGGATCTCGCTCTGAAGTTCGCTGCTTTCCTCTGCCAGATACCTGGCCAGAGGAAGCAGCGAACCCAAAGTGCCCGCTTCGGAGCCGAAGCATAAGCTGTCCACGACCCCGGTCGCTTCCAGCAGTGCAACTGCTCCGAAGGCGAACCATTCGGCCGGCCCTACGGCATAGGCCACCGGCAGTTCAATGACGAGGTCGGCGCCCATTCGTAGCGCCATCTCTGTCCGGGCCTGCTTGCTCACTGCCGCCGGCTCGCCGCGCTGAGTAAAGGGGCCACTCATGACGACGATGGCGCGCTCAGCGCCTGATAGTCTTTTGGCTTCGGTGAAGTGATGGACATGTCCGTTATGTAATGGATTGTATTCTGCTATGATTCCAACCGTTGTCACTGCTGCTTCCCTCCGTATGTAACCATTATTTAAAATATAAGAAGGTATAAGTTATGCACCTATCCTTTACGTCTTATATTTGATGCTAAAACGCTTATCATCCTTATGAGGACGCCGAAGGCGTTTATGCTTGTAGAGATTAGTAGGGTTAATATCTAGAAACTCTATTCGCACAAGCTGTCGTTTTAATTTACACTAATAGTTATATCATAATTCTCCCCAATTCCTGAAACAATATAAAGGGAAAATGGTTGACAAAGGTATATAATACTAGGTATAATAAATTTTGTTTGTTTGGGAGTGATAAGTATGCAGATTCACTTTCGCAAATTAGCGAATGCCGACGAACCGTTACATATTCACAATGTTGTGGATGTCAGCGAGGTAGTCAAAGGGCGCAAGGATATTCTAACTGTTGCTCCGCTCTCAGTGGACCTTAAAGCGCTGCCCGCGGGAACCGATTGTGTGAACGTGGTGGGAAAACTGAGTGGAGATGTGGACATGTTATGTTCACGTTGTCTCACGGAGGTCAAAAGTGATTTGAACATTCCTTTTGCTGAGACTTTCAAGTGGCTTAAGCAGCCAGTTCTTCCAGATGATGACGAAGATGAGGATCTCATTTATGTCAAGGATGAGGTTGTGGATCTTATCCCGTATGTGGAAGAAAATTTCGTACTGCACTTACCGGATTCGGTATTGTGCAAGGCAGACTGTCTTGGTCTTTGTCAGAAATGCGGACAGAACTTGAACGAAGGCACCTGCAGTTGCGACAACACAGTGATTGATCCTCGACTCGCTGGGTTGAAAGACTTTTTCAAATGAAACATTACAACAAAACACATCCTGCTTCTAGAGGAACAGGCTGACAGAAATATCACAAGGAGGTGGAACACATGGCAGTACCACAACGTAGAACGTCTAAAACACGCCGTGACAAACGTCGCACCCACTTTAAGTTGGTTGTGCCGGGCATGGTGAAATGCGAACAATGCGGAGAGTTGAAATTGGCTCATCACGTATGTAAAGTTTGCGGAACTTACAAAGCAAGAGAAATCATCAAACAATAGTTTCAGAACAAGTAGTACTTCACTATCGGTGAGGTACTATTTTTTTTGAAATTTAAGAATGTAAAAGTTTCAAGCTATACATAATCCTTGTATTTTTCGCACAAACGCTTATCGTCTATTAGGGACGCCGAAGGCGCTTATACTTAACCAAACATAAGCCGCCCAGAAGTCAATGCTTTATTTTTGGTGCGGCATGCTTTATACTACATATTAGTACCTGGTTCTAAATAATGATTGTGGTTATTTGACCTAATATAACAGCGGCCATTCAAGCGGCCGAATGCTTTCTTTAAAATATAAGAAAGTATAAGTTATGCACCTATACTTTTTCATCTTATATTTCTGGCTTAAACGCTTATCGTCCATAAGGACGCCGAAGGCGTTTATGCTTGGCACGTGCCAGGAGGTGAGCCGCAATCGAGCGGATGTCCAAGAAAGAACGTCAGCAACAGCTGCTACATATAATCGCAGGCAATCCTTTTGTAACGGATCGGGAGTTGACTCGTCAGCTGAAAGTTAGCATTCAGACGATTCGGTTGGACCGGATGGAGCTGGGAATACCGGAACTGCGTGAGCGAATGAAGCAAATGGCAGAGCACTCCTATGATCAGGTGCGCTCTTTGCCTGCGGATGAAGTCATCGGAGATATTGTGGATTTACAGCTGGACAAGAGTGGGATTTCGATATTTGAGATTCGCGAAGATCATGTGTTCTCTAGAAATGGAATCGCTCGAGGTCACTATGTGTTTGCTCAAGCGAACTCGCTTGCCGTTGCCGTAATCAACGATGAAATTGCTCTGACCGCTTCAGCCGATATTCGTTTTGTACGCACAGTTCAGCTAGGTGAGAAGTGTATTGCCAAAGCACAGGTGCGGTCACTCGCAGGTAGAGGTGGCAAAGCGGAGGTGGATGTGTTCACCTATGTCGGAGAAGAACTAGTGTTTCAGGGCCATTTTATAGTGTATCGGTCCGCAAATGATGAACACAGTGAAGGGGGTAACCATAGTGCTGATCGCCATTGATGCCATGGGCGGGGACAACGCTCCTGAATGTAATGTCGAGGGGGCGTTGTCCGCGGCCGCGGAATGGAAAGATACGCAGATCGTGCTCGTTGGTGACGAAGCCAGATTAAAGCCACTGCTCAAGGACAAACCGTCTAATCTGACAATACGTCATGCAGGAGACGTTATTGGTTCTGATGAAGAGCCAGTTAAGGCAGTTCGTCGTAAAAAAGATTCATCCATGGTTGTAGCTGGACGAATGGTGCGCGAAGGTGAAGCAGATGCTATGATTTCGTCAGGCAACACGGGTGCGTTAATGACTACGGGACTCCTCGTAGTTGGCCGGATGCAGGGCATTGAACGTCCTGCGCTGGCACCTATGATTCCAACGCTTGACGATGTTGGGGTATTGGCTCTGGATCTTGGTGCTAACATGGATGCGAAGCCTGAACATCTGGTACAATATGCGCTGATGGGCAGCATTTACCGGAACAAGGTGCATGGTATAGCTAAGCCGCGTGTGGGACTTCTGAATGTAGGGACGGAGCCTGGAAAGGGTAACGAATTGACGAAAGAAGCTTATCCGCTGCTTGAGAACTTGCCAGGCATACATTTTATCGGTAATGTTGAGGCACGTGACGTACTGACAGGGAACTGCGATGTGCTTGTCTGCGATGGATTTGCCGGTAATATTTTGCTGAAGTCTCTAGAGGGTACAGCGGGTGCCTTGTTCTCTTTACTCAAGGAGCAATTTAGTCGTTCTCTGAAGACTAAGCTTGGCGCGGCTATGCTGATGCCGGAGCTTAGAGCTCTAAAGGGTAAGATGGATTATAAAGAGCACGGTGGTGCACCATTACTCGGTCTTAGCGGATTGGTAGTGAAGGGGCACGGATCTTCTGACGGAAATGCGGTTAAGAATGCGGTAAGACAAGCGCGGATTGCTCTACAAGCCGATCTTGTGCCAAGTATATCCAAGGAAATTAGCGGGAAGTGAGTGACGACATGAGACAGTTGCGACCGGTTGGGATTATAGGAACTGGGAAATATGTACCTGAGAAAATATTGACAAATAGCGATCTGGAAAAAATAGTGGAGACTAACGATGAGTGGATCGTCAGTCGGACAGGCATCCGGGAGAGACATATTGCTGCGCCTCACGAGGCAACTTCTGATCTAGCGTATGAAGCAGCACTCAAGGCACTTGATTCCGCGGGAATGAAAGCCGAAGATTTGGATCTTATTATTATTGCAACAGTAACACCTGATAGCGCCTTTCCTTCTACAGCCTGCATTTTGCAGGATAAATTGGGTGCTAAAGGTGCTGCGGCGTTTGATTTGTCAGCAGCCTGCTCTGGTTTTGTATACAGTTTAGCTACAGCGGTTGGCTTCATTCAGAATGGAATGTACAACAATGCACTTATTATAGGTGCGGATACTTTATCCCGCATCACAGATTATACGGATCGTAATACTTGTGTCTTGTTCGGCGATGGAGCAGGTGCGGTAATCATTGGTGAGGTTCCAGAAGGTCGTGGTTTCCAATCCTTTGATCTGGGTGCTGAAGGCTCCGGAGGGAGCTTGCTTAAGCTTGAAGCCGGCGGTTCACGCTTGCCTGCATCTCAACAAACCGTTGAAGATAAGAAGCATTTCATTTATATGAATGGCCGTGAAGTGTTTAAATTTGCAGTTCGTGTGATGGGCTCAGCTACAGAACGTGTGCTTACTAAAGCTGGTCTGGGTAAGGAAGATATTGATTTGTTCGTACCACATCAAGCGAATATTCGTATCATTCAATCCGCTATGCAGCGTCTTGATTTGCCACCGGAGAAATGTGTGATCAATGTTGATAAATATGCCAATACTTCGGCTGCCTCCATTCCATTAGCTCTTGTTGAAGCAGCGGAAGAAGGACGTATGAAAGAAGGCGACACCGTCCTGATGGTTGGATTCGGCGGTGGCTTGACTTGGGGCGCATCTGTATTGATCTGGTAATAGGCTAAGACCGTTATACGGGAAGGAGTTCATACTTATGGGTAAAATTGCATTTGTCTTTCCCGGTCAGGGAGCACAAGCAGTTGGAATGGGCAAGGATGTTTATGATGCTCTTCCAAACAGCCGTGCAGTGTTCGAGAAAGGGGATGAAGTTCTCGGATTTCCACTGAGCAAGCTGGTTTTTGAAGGACCGGACAGTGAGTTGAAGCAGACAGTAAACACGCAGCCAGCGCTTCTTACAGCTAGCGTAGCCTATCTTGAAGCTCTACGTGAACAAGGTTTGAAGCCGGATTATGTTGCTGGACATAGCCTTGGTGAATACAGCGCACTAGTAGCTGCGGGTGTATTGTCATATGAAGATGCTGTAACACTTGTACGCTTAAGAGGCCGTTTCATGGAAGAAGCTGTTCCAGGGGGCCAAGGTGCAATGGCGGCAGTACTTGGTGCTGAACGTGAAGCACTGGCAGTATTATGCCAAACTGTATCTGAAGAGAGCGGTGTTGTAGAACTGGCTAACGTCAATTGCCCAGGTCAAATCGTTGTTTCCGGATCTCAGGAAGGCGTTAATGGTGTTGTACAGCGTGTTAAAGAAGCAGGTGGTAAGCGGGCGATTCCACTAGAAGTAAGTGGACCCTTTCACTCTTCTATGATGAGAGCTGCTGCAGATCGTTTGGCAGAAGAGTTGAAGAAAGTAACCTTCAATACTCCAAATGTACCTGTCATCGTTAATGTCACTGCATCACCGGTAACAGATCCCGAAGAAATTCGCGAACTGCTTGTTCGTCAGGTGTATTCTCCTGTGCTATGGCAGGACAGTATTGAATGGTTGATTGCAGATGGTGTAGACACTTTTGTTGAGATTGGTTCTGGCAGTGTTTTGGCTGGTCTTATCCGCAAAATAGACAAAACAGTCAAAGTAATCAACATTAATACACTTGAAAGTGTCCAAACTGTTTTGTAAGAAATGGTTTAACATTTAGACGACAGGATCATGATTGAGAGGGGATTAGACTATGTTCTCAGCATTGCGGGGCCAGACAGCCCTTGTAACTGGCGGCTCACGCGGCATTGGTCGTAGTATCGCGCTTGCTCTTGCAGAACACGGCGTAAAGGTGGCCGTGAACTATGCAGGGAGTGAAGCGGCGGCACACGAGACTGTGGCTCGTATTGCCGAGCTTGGCTCGGAGGGGATTGCGCTCCGTGGAGATGTCGGCAATAGTGAACAGGCCGAGAGCCTTGTGAAAGAGGTTCTTAATACCTGGGGACGTATTGACATTGTAGTCAATAATGCCGGCATTACTAGGGACAACCTGATTATGCGCATGAAAGAGGAAGAGTTCGATCAAGTGATCGAGACGAATCTGAAAGGTGTGTTTAATTGCCTTAAGGCAGCTACACGTCCGATGATGAAACAGCGCTATGGTCGAATCATTAATATTTCCTCGGTTGTGGGCGTGACAGGTAACCCGGGTCAGGCTAATTACTCTGCAGCTAAGGCCGGTGTTATCGGTCTAACAAAAGCAGCCGCTCGTGAGCTCTCTTCGCGTGGCATCACCGTTAACTGTATCGCTCCTGGGTTTATTGATACAGATATGACGCGTGAGCTTTCTGAAGAAGTTCGCAGTGAGCTAGAGAAGGGCATTCCACTAGCTCGCCTTGGGCGTCCGGAAGAGATAGCTATGGCAGTTGTTTTCCTGGCTTCTGAAGGCGCCGCTTATATGACCGGCCAGACACTACACGTGGATGGCGGGATGTATATGTAACTCTCCGTCAAAAATATAAGAAAGTATAAGTTTCACACTATACTTTATCCTTATATTTCTCGCTTAAACACTTAACGTCCTTATAAGGACGCCGAAGGCGTTTATGCTTGGGAGAAATTACACTGTTTTAAAGATGAAATGTGAGGGATCAGGAAAGCGTTTTTTGCGGTCTATGGTATTTTGACCTCATATCTCGTATAATACCAAAAGAGGAGGTGAACCGGATGTCCGATGTATTAGAGCGTGTAAAACGCATTGTCATCGACCGCTTAGGTGCCGATGAAGCTGAGGTAACATTAGAAGCGTCTTTCAAAGATGATTTAGGTGCTGATTCTCTTGATGTAGTAGAATTGGTTATGGAATTGGAAGATGAATTCGACATGGAAATCTCTGATGAAGATGCAGAGACGATTACGACCGTGGGTGAAGTTGTGAAGTACATACAATCTCATACCTAGAGTCATATGATTGAGAGTCCCGTTCCTACTTGGGCGGGACTTCTCCTCATTTATACAGCATTAAAGATGTATTAAAGGTTGCCATGTGCAGCTTTATAGGGATTATAACAGAGCCGCAGAAGCATTAATGAATGCGGTGACCGCTGTTCATATAGTAATAATTCGCAGTATATAAGTTCTGAATATAATGTATACAGCCTATAGATGGGGTGATTGTGTTTGAGTCATAGAGTGGTTGTAACCGGGATGGGCGTAATTACGTCACTGGGGAAAGACTTGGAGACGTTCTGGGATAATCTGATGAGCGGTAAATCAGGTGTATCGATGGTTGAAGCCTTTGATGTCAGTGAATATACTACGCAAATTGCTTCTTCAGTTAAAGACTTTGATCCTGAGGCGCTTTTTGGCCGCAAGGAAGCCCGTAAAATGGACCGTTTTGTACAATTTGCAGTGGCTGCCGGTGAAGATGCGTTGAGAGACAGCGGACTTAAGATCGGTGAAGATATCGATGCTGAACGGATCGGTGTATCTGTTGGTTCGGGTATCGGAGGTCTTGGTACTTGGGAAGACAATCATAATCTGTTGCTTGAAAAAGGGCCGAAACGGGTTAGCCCGTTCTTTATCCCGATGATGATCGCTAACATGGGTTCTGGACAGCTGTCCATTAACCTCGGTGCAAAGGGACCAAATACGACTACAGTGACAGCCTGTGCTACAGGAAGTCATTCCATTGGGGAATCATTCCGTCTGATTCAACGTGGAGATGCAGATGCTATGATCTGCGGTGGTTCGGAAGCGACCATTCGTCCAACAGGAATGGCAGGTTTCTGTGCTATGAGAGCGATGTCCACTCGTAATGACGAGCCTGAGAAGGCTAGTCGGCCATTTGATGTAGATCGCGATGGCTTTGTTATGGGAGAGGGCGCTGGGATATTGATTCTGGAATCCCTTGAACATGCAGAGAAGCGTGGAGCGAAGATTTATGCTGAGGTTATCGGCTATGGTCTGAGTGCTGATGCTCACCATATGACTGAACCAGATCCAGATGGAGCAGCTCGTTGCATGAAGATGGCGATCCGTGACGCTGGTATCTCTCCTGAAGATATTGATTACATCAACGCACATGGTACTTCAACGCCTGTAGGAGATAGATCAGAAACGGCGGCTGTTAAGAAAGCATTAGGCGAACACGCCTATAAAGTAGCTATTAGCTCAACGAAATCCATGACAGGTCATCTTCTAGGTGCTGCTGGTGGTGTAGAAGCTATTATCTGTGGACTCTCTTTGCAAAAGGGTATGATTGCACCAACGATTAATTTGAACAACCAGGACCCAGAATGTGATTTGGATTATGTACCAAATGTGCCACGTAAAGCGGATCTTGATATTGTAATGTCGAATTCGTTTGGATTCGGGGGACATAACGCAACAGTCATTCTAAAAAAATATAATCAGTAAGGGGACAGCGCGGTGAAAGGAGAACTGAAGCAGTTACAACAGCAACTTCAAATCCAATTTCACGATTCTGTGCTTCTGAAGCAGGCCTTTACCCATGCATCCTATGTGAATGAACACCGTTTCAACCAGCATCAGGACAATGAGCGTCTCGAATTTTTAGGGGATGCTGTACTGGAGCTGACGGTTTCTGAATATTTGTACAATCTGTTGCCAGATCGACCTGAAGGGGAACTGACTAAGCTACGTGCTGCTATTGTATGCGAGCCTTCGCTGGTTAAGTTTGCAGAGAGTTTAGGTTTTGGCCGGTATGTACTACTGGGAAAAGGGGAAGAACTTACGGGCGGACGTACTCGCCCGGCCCTTCTGGCTGATGTGTTCGAATCCTTCGTGGGAGCGCTTTATCTTGACCAAGGACTGGAAACCGTAAGGTCTTTTCTTGATAATCACGTATTTCCACTTGTGGAGACGGATGGGAAACTGCAAATGCAGATGACCGATTACAAGACGGAACTGCAAGAGCTAATTCAGCAGCACAATATGGGTACGTTGGAATATCGGATCATTGAAGAACGGG
The DNA here is from genome assembly GCF_001012825.1 of Paenibacillus etheri. Classification (GTDB taxonomy): domain Bacteria; phylum Bacillota; class Bacilli; order Paenibacillales; family Paenibacillaceae; genus Paenibacillus_AQ; species Paenibacillus_AQ etheri. The sequence goes on along the minus strand of NZ_LCZJ02000023.1, from coordinate 173,850 downwards.
GACCCGCGCATGAGCGTGAATTCGTCTCTGAAGTGTTAATGACTAACCGTTCACTTGGTAAAGGGAGCGGCCGCTCGAAAAAGGAAGCAGAGCAGCAGGCTGCAGCAGCTGCACTGTTGCATCTGAAAGAAGATGGTGCTTGATTTTGCATCATGTGGACAAGCGGAGGAGAGCAGCAAAGGTCTGAATACCGGCGTTTAGGCGGAGCTCAGACCGTTGCTGCTCTTTTTCGAAAGAATAGTCCAAGCTTCATTTTGAAGCTATTTTAGGCTAATAAACGCTATGGTATAATGGGTCAGAGGTGATAGGCAAGTATGTTTTTGAAACGGATAGAATTAGCTGGTTTTAAATCATTTGCCGACAAAACAGAAATGGAATTTGTGCGCGGAATAACGGCCGTAGTGGGTCCGAACGGAAGCGGCAAGAGCAATATTTCTGACGGCATACGCTGGGTACTCGGCGAACAGAGTGCTAAATCACTGCGTGGCGGCAAGATGGAAGATATTATTTTTGCCGGTAGTGACGCGCGTAAAGCTGTGAATTATGGCGAGGTATCACTTACGCTCGATAATGAGGATCACACACTACCGCTGGATTTTAGCGAAGTTACAGTGACTCGGCGTGTTCATCGTAGCGGTGAGAGTGAATATTTAATTAATAAGCAATCCTGCCGACTGAAGGATATCACAGAGCTGTTCATGGATACCGGTATCGGGCGTGAGGCTTATTCGATTATCGGACAGGGTCGGATCGAAGAGATTCTGAGTACTCGTTCCGAGGATCGGCGAGGCATCTTTGAAGAGGCATCGGGTATTGTAAAATATAAATCGCGTAAAAAAGATGCAAGTCGAAAGCTCGACGACACCGAGCAAAATTTGCTTCGGATTCACGATTTGATTAGTGAGCTTGAGGATCAGATTGGTCCTCTTAAGGATCAATCGGAGAAGGCCATTCGTTTTAAAGAACTTCGGGAACAACTGAAGCATCAGGAGATCTCAGTCTATGTGCACCAGATTGAGGGGATTCATACGGCTTGGCAGGAAGGAAACGCTAAGCTAGAAACTTTAAAGGATGAGCAATTGGAGCTATCTACAGTTGTCTCTGCCCATGATGCCAAGCTGGAAAGCGGACGTGCTGAACTGCGCGCGTTAGAAGAACAGATCGAGAAGCAGCAAGAGCAATTGCTCCGTTATAGTGAAGCTTATGAGAAGAGCGAAGGTTATGGGGAAGTACTGAAGGAGCGCAAGCGTAATCTAGAGAGCAACCGTGAACAGTTAATGCTCACATTAGGTTCTGTAGGTGAGCGGTCTGCGGATCGCCAGCGTGAGCTTGGGGATTTAGAATCTAAGCTCGAAGCGTCCCGGCTTAAGCTTGTTGAGCTTCGGAAACAGATCGAAGAGGAAGAAACAAGGCTTGAAGGTGTGGCTGACGGTATTAGTCAGAGCCAGGAGGAGAAGCTGAAAAGTGCTCTCCTGGAGTTAATGAACCTTATGGCGAATGCACGTAACGAAATTCGTTACGCGGATCAACAGAAGGAGAATCTGGAACGCCGTATGAGCCGCAGTGAAGAAGAAAGCGGCAAATGGACTGCACGGCATGAAGAATTGTCTGCTAGCCAGAAAGGGCTAAAAGACAAGATTGCCCAGCTTGGAAAAGAACTAAGCAATCTTCGTGGTGCTTATATTACTGAAAGTGAACAACTTAGTAAACGTCAGAAGCTGATTGAAGAGACTCAGTCAGGCCTGCGGAAGTGGGAACAGAAGCGTGAAGCGCAAGTCTCTCGTCATGAAACCATGAAAGAAATGCAGGATGATTTCGATGGCTTTATGCTAGGGGTTAAAGAAGTACTCAAAGGGGCTCGTAAAGGACAGCTTAACGGGGTGCATGGTGCAGTTGCTGAACTCATCTCCGTTCCGGAGAAGCTGGAAATGGCTGTCGAGACTGCGCTCGGTGCGTCGCTGCAACATGTTGTTATGGATAATGAGAGCGTGTCTCGTCAAGCGATATCATTTCTAAAGCAACGTCAACTGGGACGAGCTACTTTTCTACCACTCGATGTTATCCGCCCGCGTCAGATTTCCGGTAGTGACCGTGGAATGGTGGAAGACGCTGAAGGTTTTGTTGGAATTGGTTCCGAACTCGTTGGATACGATGATAAGTATGCAAGTATTGTTGGCAGTTTGCTTGGCAATGTAGTTATTGCTGAGAGCCTGGAACAGGCAAACCGTATCGCCGCTAGATGCCAGTACCGTTATCGTGTGGTTACGCTGGAGGGTGATGTAGTAAATGCCGGGGGCTCCATGACTGGTGGTAGCCAGCATAAGAAGAACAATAGCTTGCTTAGTCGTAAACGCCAGTTGGATCAGCTGAGTAGTGAGATTGAAGAGAGCGAACGTCAGATTGTTAAGCTGAAACAAGGTATAGCCAGACTTCGTGAAGAGCAGGAGAACGCTAGCGTGAAGCTAGAGGACCTGCGCCGTGATGGTGATGAGAAAAGACTGGAAGAGCAACGCGTTTCTGGTGATTTGAAGCAACTTGAACAAGAGCTTCGGCATGTACTGGAACAAGTGGAGAGCACAGGCGCGGAACGTAGTGGCTTTGAAAGTGAGGTCCGCACGCTTGAGGAGACTCGGAAACAAGCCTCTGCTGAGCTTGAACGTCTCGAGAAGGAAGAGAAGGAAGCTCATGAGGGTATCCGTAATGCCGAATCGGCGCGTAAAGCGAATGAATCAGCTAAAGAAGAGTTGCAAGGTAAGCTGACCAGTATGAAAGTTTCGGAAGGCAAGCTCGATCAGGAGATCTTCTCCCTGGAGGAGCAATTACGTCGTCTAAGACAAGATGCGGGTTCACAGGATAAAGAGCTGCGCCAGAATCGAAATCTGTTACATACGATCGAACAGGATTTGGCTAGTAATGCTTTGGAAACTGTGAAACAGAAAGAAGATTTGAATAGTTATCGTCTGAAGAAGGAAGAGACAGCCGGTACTTTGGATTTAGCTCGGGCGGAACGTTCAGCGTTAACCCGTAAGCTTGAACTAGAGGAGGGCAAGACCAAGGATCAACGTCAGGCACTTAGAGTCGTGGAGGACAAGCTGCGTTCCACTGAAGTTTCTGTGGGTCGTCTTGATGTTGAGCTTGATAATATTCTTCGTAAGCTGAGTGATGACTACGAGCTAAGCTATGAACTAGCGAAGCAACGTTATCCTGTGCCCGAAGATGTACCTGCGGCACAAGCGGATGTACAGCGTCTGAAACGCAGTATTTCTGCACTGGGTGAAGTCAACTTAGGTGCTATTGAAGAATATCAGCGTGTTCATGAACGTTATACCTTCCTCAGTGGACAAAAAGATGACCTGGTCGAAGCTAAGACTACCCTGTATCAAGTCATCCGTGAGATGGAAGATGAAATGTCCAAACGCTTCAAGCTGACCTTTGACGCCATCCGTAAACAATTCGGTACGGTGTTCTCGAAGTTGTTCGGTGGTGGACGAGCTGATCTCATGCTGCTAGATCCAGAGCATATGCTTGAAACAGGTATAGATATCGTGGCCCAGCCACCAGGTAAAAAGCTTCAAAACCTGCAGCTCCTTTCCGGTGGGGAACGCGCCTTAACTGCGATGGCTCTGTTGTTTGCTATTCTGCAAGTGAAGCCGGTTCCGTTCTGTGTTCTGGATGAGGTAGAGGCGGCGCTAGATGAAGCGAATGTTGTACGTTTTGCTCAGTATTTGCGTGAGTTCTCGGAACAAACACAATTTATCGTCGTTACACACCGCAAAGGAACGATGGAAGAGGCAGATGTGCTCTACGGGGTGACGATGGAAGAAGGCGGAGTATCCAAGCTTGTCTCTGTACGTTTAGAGGATGAGGAAGCAGAGATCGCTTAACAGCTGTCGAAATGATGATTTTTGTAAGTATCTGCTTCCGAGGCAAGTTTTGTACGAAGTTAAATCAAGTAAGAGTTCCTATACAAAACTTTTAGGAGGAAACAAATGAGCTTTTTCAGGAAGTTAAAAGAAAGCATTTCCGGCAAAACGGAAAGTGTAACCAAACAATTCCGCGACGGATTAGAGAAAACCCGTAAAGGCTTTGTCGAGAAGGTAGCAGACCTGATTATCCGCCGTAAAAAAATAGATGAAGAGTTCTACGAAGAGCTGGAAGAAATCTTGATTGGTGCGGACGTAGGTGTTAATACAGTAATGACACTTGTCGAGGATCTGCGCGCCGAAGTGAAGCAAAAACGAATTGAAGATGCAGCTGAGCTGCAGCCCATCTTGTCCCGTAAGCTCATGGAATTGCTGCGCGGCGATGACGATAACAGCCTGAAGGAAAATCCGGATGGCATCACAGTTATCTTGTTCGTTGGGGTAAATGGAGTAGGCAAGACGACTACGATCGGTAAACTAGCACATCGTTACAAACAAGAGGGTAAAAAAGTTCTTTTGGCCGCAGGGGATACATTCCGTGCCGGAGCGATTGAACAGCTCGAAGTTTGGGGTCAACGTGCAGGCGTAGACGTAATTAAGCAACAAGCTGGCTCTGACCCAGCCGCTGTTATGTTCGATGCTGTTCAAGCGGCTAAGCAGCGGAATGTAGATATCTTGATTTGCGATACGGCAGGCAGACTTCAGAATAAGAGCAATCTGATGGAAGAGCTCAACAAGATTTTCCGTGTCATTCAAAGAGAAATTCCTAGTGCTCCGCATGAAGTACTGATGGTGCTGGATGCGACCACAGGTCAAAATGCGCTTACTCAAGCCAAGCTATTTGGTGAAAAGAGTGGGGTAACAGGGCTCGTCTTGACGAAGCTGGATGGTACAGCTAAAGGCGGAATTGTAGTAGCCATTCGTCAGGAAATGAACTTACCAGTGAAGCTCGTAGGGCTTGGAGAAAAGATGGAAGACTTGCAGCCATTTGATTCTCAGCAGTTCGTGCATGCTCTTTTTGCCGGATTAATTGCCGAGGAAGAATCAGAAGAGCAAGTGTAATCCATACCGACGCATGATTATAAGGAAGTCATATTTACAAGGAATGTCCTCGAAGCTATATTTAGTTTATGAGGGCATTCCTTTTTTATAAAATGCATGTTAGTTGTTAATGTAGTAACCTCTAAGGAATTCTTAAAAAGTACAAATGCATCGCGTAAGGTATCCCTTTAAATAACAGTTTTCCTTCACTAATAAGCCTCCAGAAGCGATATTCTATAAATGAGGTACTGATAAATAAATTCCACTGCTCTATAATTGCTCCTACAATAAGTCCAGCATTTACGTAATGATCACCCTGTTCATTCTTTTGCAGTTGCAGAATTAAGGATAGAATTTCTTCGTCATAGTATGTTTCGGGAACATTTGTTAACTGACCATTGGACCAGATTCGAAGCATATCCTCTGTGCTGCTGATTTCTTGCCACTCCAGTTCATACTGTTTTCTTTGCGCGGAAGTAAGGGGTTGCGTATTTTCGGTGTTTTTGATAATAGTTTGCACAGCTTCGTTTGGGAGCTGACCTAGAGACTGGGGAGATAAGCCAATACTAAATTGTTCGGCAATCTCGGGAATCTCCCCATAAGCTTCGATTGGATTTATAACATGAATGGGTTGCTTCCTCTCACTGAGAATAAAAAGTGCAAACCGTAAGCCGGTCTGATCATGGGAGTTGTCCCCGCACCAAATAGTGATTTTTTTGTCCTCAGGAATTTCTTTCAGTGTCCGAATCATGGCTTCTAGTTTATGCTGGGGATTGAGCTGATAACCCTGATCCGGAAATCGTTCCTGAAACCATAACTCTCGGGTATAATATCCTTCCTCTCTATGTAATTTGTGCAGCGGTCCAGCGGTGAAGGTCTCATTAAATGAAAGTACTCTTATTAAATGACGACAACCTAAACGACTAAGTGCTACCTTCATCGAACCAGCTTCTGATAAGCCAAATAACAGATAAATGTGATTCCGCCTAACCTCTTCTTGCTCCATTGACATAGTATATTTGTGTTCCATTTGTCACTCTCCTAACGCTCCAAATTATACCATAAAAATGAAATCACCCTTCTAGATAACTATACAAAAAATACAACATATGAAAAATTCATAATAGTAATGCTTGTCATACTTCCTGCATACAATTCAATGAAGAAACTACTTTTCAGCTCCGGCAACCTATATAAGAGAGAAAGGAAGCGATTCCAAACCGCGGAAATATTCAGAGATTACATTTCTCTGTTATATATATTGACATCGGCAATAGGATTTACGTATTATGGGAATACAAAACAATGATTTCATGGATATTTTCAGAAATTACCGTATATGTTGTTAGTAAAGATAACATTTATCGAAAGGAGTCGGGCTCATGTCCAAATTAGATCCTCTGCCAGGTCTGTCTCCGTATCCGCTGCAACATTTTTTCGATGAAATGTACGCAGATAAGAGAAATGTCCGGCCGCACTACAGACATGTGAATCGCATGTTTTCCGGAATGAGCCCCGAAGAGCTGCAGGGTAAGCAGAATTTGATGCAGCGCAGGATGATGGAGGAAGGAATTACTTTTACGCTTTACAATCCGGCTCAGGATCATCCTATGGAGCGAACGATCCCCTTCGATATGATTCCACGCATTATTCCTAAGAATGAATGGGAGAGGCTAGAGGCTGGGATTATTCAGCGTATCACGGCTTTGAATTTATTCATTCATGACATCTATCATGAGCAGTACATCGTTAAGGATGGTATTGTCCCAAGGCGTATGATCATCTCTAACTGTTACTTCCGACCAGAAATGGCTGGTCTTCGAGTGCCTGGTGGAGCCTATATCACAACCTCGGGAATCGATCTGATCCGCCATCATGATGGGCAATATTATGTGCTGGAAGACAACCTACGGACACCTTCAGGGTTTTCATATCTTTTTAAAGGTAGAACCCTGATGAATCAGTTGTTTCCTGAATTGTCCTTTGCCAGCTCCATCCGAGATGTTGATCATAGCTTGAATCGTTTCTTATCAGTTCTGCGAAGTCTATCACCCTCACGAAAGTCAGACCCTGTTATAGCCCTCCTTACACCTGGGGAATACAATTCTGCTTATTATGAGCATGCTTTTCTAGCACAACAGATGGGTATACATTTGGTTGAAGGACGAGATTTGGTTGCAAAGGATCACAAAATATATTTGAAAGAGATGAACGGACTTCGCCGCGTAGATGTACTATATCGCCGTTTGGATGATGATTTCATCGATCCGTTAGCATTTCAGCCGGATTCACTTCTAGGGGTGGCGGGTCTGATGAATGCGTATCGGGCAGGGAATGTAGCGATTGCTAATGCCCCGGGGACTGGTGTTGCTGATGATAAAGCGATGTATGTCTATGTACCGGATATGATTCGTTATTATCTGAATGAAGAACCGATTCTAGGAAATGTCCCGACCTATTTGCTAAGCAGGCCTGATGAACGTTTATATGTTCTTGAGAGCCTATCTGAAATGGTTGTTAAAGAAACCTCTTTATCCGGGGGATATGGAATGTTGATCGGAAGTGAAGCTACGAAAGAAGAACTCGCTGAATTCCGAATGAAGATTATTGCAGATCCGGAGCGTTATATTGCGCAGCCGATCATGTCTCTATCTAGAGCACCGGTATTGTCAGGTGGAACAATGGAACCGAGACATATCGACCTTCGAGCTTTTGTATTAATGGGTGCTGATCGTAAGCCTCATGTTATCCCTGGGGGATTGACACGGGTGGCTATGAAAGAAGGGTCTTTGGTCGTAAACTCCTCGCAAGGTGGTGGCGTAAAAGATACTTGGGTCATGGCTTAATGCAACCTAGTGAGCCTTGTTGATGATTAACAAAATGCAGCATCAATTTGTTAAATAAGGGAGTGGCTGGAGATGCTGAATCGAAATGCTGAAGCTTTGTTCTGGATCGGCAGATATATTGAAAGGGCAGAGAATCATGCGCGGCTAATCAATGTTCATTATCATATCCAGCAGGAAGAGGATTTTCATGAAGAAGGACATAAATGGTCAAGGTTAATTGATGCGCTAGGCGTTCGAGGTGAATATATGCAGCAGTTCGAAACCTTTTCCGAGCAGGATGTGCTATCTTTCATCACACTTGATTTAGGCAATTCAAATTCATTATTCTCTTGTGTACATCATGCCAGAAATAATCTGCGAACACTCCGTCAGCAGCTTCCAAGTGAATTATGGGATGTTGTCAACAGCTTCAACCTATGGCTTGGTGAGCGGTCAGTTGCAGATATTATGAGCAGCCCACATCAGTTCTATCAGCAGGTTAAGGAGCGTACAGCCATGTTTCTCGGAGCAGAGCAGTCGGTAATGCTTAGAGGGAATGAGTGGCATTTCATTGAAAGCGGACGGTTTCTAGAGCGGGCAGAGAATACAACTCGTATCTTGCAGGCGGTCATTGCCTCATGCCGATTTAAGGAGCTTAACGCGGTTTATACTCAGTTGCAGGCGGTGCTTAAATCCGTTAGTGGGTACCAGGCGTTTCGCCGTTACTATGCAGATGCTATGTCTCCGGAGAGCATTTTAGATTTTTTGATTGCGAATCCCAAATTTCCGCGTTCCATTCGTTTTTCTTTTCATCAGCTGGAAGAGCATTTAGCAAAGCTTGAACTAGATTCCTCAGAGAAAGGTTCAGGCCATGAGAAGGTTATTCGTCAAGCGGGTAAGCTAAAAGCAGAGCTCGATTATATGGAAAAAGAAGAAATGTCCGGCGAGCTGGTGGAAGATGTACTTAAATCGCTTGTGATATCCTGTCAAAAACTTGGTAAAACAATGGAGGGCGCCTTTTTTCGGCGAGAAGGAGTGTCTGTATGAAGATTCAAATCAATCATACCACCACATACAGCTATCCAGAGCCGGTTACGGACAGTGTCAATGAGATCAGACTCACGCCGCGCACGAATTATCGCCAATCCTGTTATCACCATGAAGTGGATATATATCCGCCAGCCAATCTATTAACCTACGAGGATTTCTTCGGGAATCGGGTCCATGCCTATTCGGTCAATAAGCCGCACACGGAAATGGTCATCCACACCAAGGCTACTGTTGTTACGCTGGATAAAGCGCAAGGTGCCGATCTCCCGAGAACATCTCTTGAAGAACAAATTAGATTGTTGAATGACGAGGGATTTCAGAATCGTTATATTGAGTTTATTTTGCCAACTCGTTATACCGAGGTGACCCCTGAATTAGTGGAGTTTGCCTCACAGCACCCTTTTAATGAAGCTGAGGATATGTATGAATGGATTGTTAAATTATCAGCGACGATTTATGATCAGTTCACCTATGACCCTGAGGCCACAAGCGTAAATACAACGGTAAAAAAAGCACTGAAGCTTAAACGCGGCGTATGTCAGGATTATGCCCATCTAATGATCGCTGTCTGCCGTAGTGTCGGTCTGCCGTCCAGATATGTAAGTGGATATCATTTTGTGGGTGATCTGCAAGGGAGTAATGCTAATTTTGAGCAAGCCTCACATGCTTGGGTGGAGACTCACATTCCGGGTACAGGTTGGCTTGGTTTCGATCCGACGAATAATGTTGAGGTCAATTGGCGTTACATTAAGTTAGGTCACGGACGGGACTACAAAGATATCGTGCCTGTAAAAGGTGTATATCGCGGTGGAGCAGGCACTCTGACTGTGAAAGTGGATGTGCGGAAGCTGGACAATTAAATGGATCAACCTAGATGAAATTCTCTGTTCAAGCTTTTGAACGGGGAGTTTTTTTGTGAAGATGATTCCAGTGCACATAGTTTTGGGTAATCTTGATCCATAGTACATCACTTAGAGATCCTAAAGGAGAGTTACATATGAGTCCAAACATAGCTAAGAAACAAAGATTTATTGGAAAGACAGCAATTATTACCGGAGCGGGCTCAGGAATTGGTCGGGCTACCGCTATTAAGCTGGCGAGGGAAGGTGCTAATGTAGCGCTTTTTGATTTGAATCTTGAACGTACCTCATCTTTGGCGGATAAGCTAAACAAGTTTCGCAAGGATTGTGCATTGGCCATAGAGGTAGATACTTCGGATGAAAAAGGGATGGAGGAAGCCGTTCGCAGGACGGTCGAACATTTCGGTGGCTTAGATGTAGTATTCGCTAACGCGGGAATTAATGGCGTTGTGGGACCTATAGAGGAACTTAGCTTGAGTGATTGGGAGCGCACGATGTCGGTGAACTTGACGGGGACCTTTTTGACCTTGAAATATACGATCCCTCATCTGAAGGATAAAGGAAAAGGAAGTATTATCATCACCAGCTCCATCAATGGGAATACTAGATTTGCCAGCTTTGGGTGGTCTACATATAGCACTACCAAAGCTGGACAGGTGGCTTTTGCTAAAATGGCTGCACTTGAGCTAGCTAAGTTTAAGATTCGAGTGAATGTGATATGCCCTGGAGCGATTGCCACTAATATAGATGAAACCACTGAGATGAACGAGGAAGTAGAAGCGATCGTCATTCCGATTGAATTTCCCGATGGTGCGCAGCCGCTGGCGGACGGGCCGGGTAAACCGGATAATGTTGCCGATCTAGTATCTTTTTTGGCTTCTGATGAATCCATTCATATTACAGGTGCACAAATTGTGATTGACGGAGCAGAGTCCTTATTATCCTAATTTAGAGATTGCTTCCCGATATTGTTCATACCAAACGTTCCATTCAGTCTCTCGTGAATCCAGCGTCGTACCATCCAAAAGATGCTGGATCACATCCAGACATACATGCCAGCCAGCTAAATCTCGGGATGTGTGCGGAGTGAGCGTTTGGATCGTTTCCTTCAAGACGAGTAAGCAGCCCTCTGAATTAGGATATAGCTCAAAGCGAATAGAATCTTCCGCCCACGTAAATTCAAGAACAGATTCATGTTGTAGGGCGGTAATCGTCATTTCCTCAAAAGTTCCGTCTTGCATATCAAACTTGATTAATCCACCTTCACGCAAGTCTTCAACACGTAATTCAGTGAACCATAAAGCAAGCTTCTCATTCTCTGTCAGAAAGAACCATATTTCTGATGCGGAATGCTTTAATTGACGTTCGAAATGAGCGACATAATGATCATCTGTTTTTTTGAGGTTAGCTATCATGTTATATTTCTCCTTTGGACTACTGTTGTAGTCCTTTTTTATTGTTTAGGAAATTATACAATACAAAAAAATGTGGATAACTCCGAAGAAAGAGGAAGGATGGGTGAACGTGAAGAAGCAGGAGACATGAAATAAACGAGGAGTCATCCGTCAGACTCTAAAAACCAAGCGGACCTTATATCCTCCGAAATGCATGTTTTAGTCGAGCCTACGGATAAATGTATGCGAAAAATCGAATACAATGTACCGCCGGTAACGTAAATGAGCCAAATGTATGCGAAAAATCGAATACAATGTGCCGACGGTAACGTAAATGAGCCAAATGTATGCGAAAAATCGAATACAATGTGCTGCCGGTAACGTAAATGAGCCAAATGTATGCGAAAAATCGAATACAATGTGC
>NZ_LCZJ02000023.1:0-162300 GCF_001012825.1 Paenibacillus etheri | reverse complement strand
GTAAACGAGCCAGCGCTGTTATTCGCCCCAGATCACCCGGGAAGGGGATTGTTATTAGGGAATAAGTGCAATACGATCCGTCCCTAATATATGTGCTCATTTCATCGAAATAAAGCCATTCGGTCCGCAAGCGGAACCTTACTACGAAGATGTAAATGGATACGAGTATGGAATTACCTGTACTCAGCTTGTAACTCTACTTCCAAGGACGACGTCAGGCGTTCTTCTTGTTGAGTTGAGGCTTATTAGAACGAGTATAACAATTGTTCGCATGAAAAAAAACTTTTGTACGGTTTGGTTAGGCGTTTGTAATATGTTGCTGACAGGGTGCAGAGAATGATGGTGTAGCAGAATGAATTTATTTTGCGAAATAAGGGCTACTTAGTCCGAACGATCTGCGATGACGAGGAAGATTCATAGAAGGGAGAAGGATCGCCTTTTATAAGAATGCATTGCGGCAGTTTGATGTAAATCTACAGTTTTTTATGCTAAAATAGACGCAATTCTGCTTACCATACTTTTGCTTAGGCGGGATAAATCATAGTAGTGGTATTGGTGAAGGAGGCTGCGTAATGGGGATGATGTCCTGGCTGGTTGAGCAGCGGATTCAGGAGTCTATGCGTAATGGGGAATTTCGAGATTTACCTGGGCATGGTAAGCCGCTGGAGCTTGAGGATTTATCAGGTGTGCCAGAAGAATTGCGGATGTCTTTCAAAATCATGAAGAATTCCGGGCTGGTGCCCGAGGAAATATCTTTGCGTGCGGAATGTGTTACCCTCGAAGGGCTGCTTGCGGCCTGCCACAATAGCGGAGGACCTGAGAGTAGTGAAGGCAAGGCCCTTCGGGCAAAATTGTCTATGAAAAGACTACGGCTGCAAGAGTTGCTGCGTGAACGCGGCTTAGATATTAACCCTGCTTATATGCAATATAGTGTTCAAATACACGAACAGATGATTAGGGAAGAAGAATAAAACCAATTAAGTGCCCGTCATTTGGATATAAGGATAAATAGTGTAATATAAAAAGGCATCTCTTAGTCGATTTAGACGAAAGAGCTGCCTTTTTGCGTGCTGCGCATGATAAGTGTACTTTTATCTTACTTGCTTGAAAAATACCCATTCTGGATCGCCATCATCTAAATTCTCAATGATTCCACTTCTTACAAAGTCTAAAGAAAGACAGACCTGCTGCATGATCGTATTGGATTCATTGGTAGAGGTAAATAGCTTGGGCGTTGGAGAATGTTCTTCAATGTAACGCATAAGTGCACCAGCTATGCCAAGCCGTCTAAAATTAGGATTCACAATTACTAGCTGAATAAAACAGCATTCGAAAAAAGTGCTATCATAACAAGCAAAACCGACAGGCTCAGTGTTAATGGATGCTACAACACATTGCTCATTTAGAATATATTGTTCGATCTTAGGTTTACGAATTTCACTACCAATGACCATACCATCGATCTTGCTGAGCTTAGATAAATCTGAAATAGTGGCTTTAGTTACGAGCATCTTAGGAAGTCTCCTTTTTAAAAAATATATAAAAGTAGAAGTTTCACGCTATACATTATCCTTATGCATGAAATGGTAACATGGTATATATGGTTTGTCTTGATCTTTGAAGTTTTTTCGCACATGATGAATAAGGTTTAGACCACTTCAAAGGAAATCATAACATATTATTACAAACGATGGAGAGATACAATGAAACAGCTTCCAATTATACAGGTGCTTCCAGACCTGAAAAACATACTAAGTTCAACGCGAGCGGCCGTTCTGATCGCTGAACCCGGTGCGGGCAAAACAACAGGAACGCCTCCAGCATTTCTAGACGAGTCATGGATGGCTGGTAAAAGCATCCTTATGCTAGAGCCCAGAAGACTTGCTGCTAGATCTGCTGCAACCTACATGGCGTTCTGTCTTGGGGAAAGTGTTGGACAGACGGTAGGTTATCGCATGCGGAACGACACTAAGGTAGGTAAGAATACACGAATTGTTGTAGTGACAGAAGGTGTCTTAACAAGAATGCTTCAGAGCGATCCATCACTAGAGAATGTGGGTCTGATTATTTTTGATGAGTTCCATGAGCGTAGTCTGCATGCGGATCTGGGACTTGCTCTGGCGCTGGAAGCACAGGCTGTGCTGCGTGATGATCTTCGGATTCTGATTATGTCTGCTACTTTAGATAGCGAACGGGTCTCAGCATTATTGGGCGGTGCCCCGGTAATTGATTGTCCCGGACGAACCTATCCGGTAGAAACCGTCTATACCCCAACAACAGGGGATCTTCCGATTGAAAAATCGGCCACGGCAGCAGTGAGACGTGCGCTTGCTGAACAGACGGGAGATGTACTTGTATTTTTGCCGGGTGAACGGGAGATTCGCAGAACCCAAAATGAGTTGGAACATGGAAAACTGCCTGACGGGATAGTGCTTCGTCCTTTATACGGACAATTACCACAGGCTATGCAGGATGCTGCAGTGGCTCCATCCATAAACGGCGAACGTAAAGTCGTACTAGCGACCTCCATTGCGGAGACAAGCTTGACGATCGAAGGTGTGCGAACGGTAATTGATACAGGACTGCGTCGTACGCAGATCTTCTCACCGCGTACAGGACTGCCGAGTCTTACGACGGTTCCGGTATCGAAAGCCTCTGCCGATCAGCGGCGAGGGCGGGCTGGGCGGACAGCCCCGGGTATTTGCTATAGGCTGTGGAGTCAGGAAGAACATAATCGACTTCCGGATGACAATGTGCCGGAGATTATGGAGACGGATCTTGCGCAGCTCGCTTTGGAGCTGGCGCTGTGGGGCGTGCGCGATCCTGCCGCGCTAGCTTGGCTTGACGCGCCGCCGGCTGCGCCTTATGCGCAGGGCACCGCGCTGCTGCGCCAGCTCGGCGCGCTGGACGCCGACGGCGCCATCACGCCGCACGGCCGCAGCATGGCCGCGCTTGGCGCGCACCCGCGTGCCGCGCATATGCTGCTGCGCGCGGCAGAGCTTGGCGCAGCACCGCTTGCCTGCCGGCTGGCGGCGCTGCTGCAAGAGCGGGACCTTTTCAAGGGTCCCGCAGCACTGGATTGCGACCTCACGCTCCGCGTCGAGGCGCTGCTCCGGTTCGAGCGCTCCGCCGATACGGGCGGAGCGGACCCTGCGGCTCTGCGCGCGGTGGTGCGCGAGAGCCGCAATTTCCTGGCGCAGCTGCAAGCAGCGCCGGGCGGGACCGTGAACGACATCAGCCTCTGCGGGCTGCTGATGTCGTTCGCCTATCCCGACCGTATCGGCCAGAAACGCGGCGATGGCGCGTTTCTGCTCTCCGCCGGTCGCGGCGTGTCCATGCGGGAAGGGCAGCCGCTGGCCCGTTCCGCTTATATTGTGGCTGCTTCCGTTGACGATCGGGCCACACAAGGTGCGATCCTGCTGGCAGCAGAGCTAGAAGAAGGACAACTGCTTAAATATCATGCAGATCGCATCACTGAGGATTCTGACGTGTATTGGGATAAAGAAAGTCGAAGTGTGAAGAACCGCCGCCGAACGATGCTTGGCGCACTTGTCTTAAAAGAAACATCACATGAAAGACCCTCCGCAGAAGAAACAGCGAAAGTACTGCTAAGTGTAATCGCAGAAGATGGGATTGGTATCTTACCGTGGGAAAAGGGAACTCTGCAGCTTCGTGAGCGGCTAATGTTTATGCACGCATTACGTTCGGATTGGCCGGATGTCTCAGATGCCGCATTAATTGAGACACTAGATGAATGGCTATTACCATACATTCACGGAATGCGTAATTTGCGCGATCTTCAGCGGATTCCTTTAGCTCGAGCACTTGAGGGGTTGCTGGACTGGAATCAGCGACAGACTCTTGAGCAGGAAGCACCGACACATATAACGGTTCCTAGTGGTTCGCGTGTGCCTGTGGGCTATGCTAATCCAGCTGCTCCTGTCCTGGCTGTGCGTTTGCAAGAGATGTTTGGACAGTTAGACACGCCTAGAATCGGAGGGGGGAAGGTACCTGTTTTGCTTCATCTTTTGTCACCAGCTAGAAGACCGATGCAAGTGACTTCTGATCTCGCCAGCTTTTGGCGTGGTACTTATTTTGAGGTCAAAAAAGATCTAAAGGGACGTTACCCAAAACACTATTGGCCAGACGACCCCTTGCAAGCTATTCCGACCCATCGAACACGTCCCAAGAAATAATTATGGCTACTCGTGCACTTGTAATTGATCCTTAGATGTTTTGACTTCAGCTTACAGGGTAATTAACTAGCGAAGACAATTACTAAGGAGGGCTTCAAGTGACTAAAAAAATCGTAGGTATCTTTGAAA
Organism: Paenibacillus etheri; assembly: GCF_001012825.1. Lineage (GTDB taxonomy): Bacteria > Bacillota > Bacilli > Paenibacillales > Paenibacillaceae > Paenibacillus_AQ > Paenibacillus_AQ etheri. The sequence continues at coordinate 157,975 of NZ_LCZJ02000023.1, read as the reverse complement.
CCGAACAAGAAGCAACCAGAGCAATTGAAGGACTTCAAAATCAAGGATTTAGTAATGATGAAATATCAGTGATCACACGAGATCGTGATGAGCTAAGACATATTTCGGATGATACAGGCACAAAAGCTCCCGAAGGTGTTGCAACAGGGGCAGCTACAGGAGGCGTATTAGGTGGTGTTACTGGACTGCTAGCAGGTATCGGAGCGCTCGCCATCCCTGGAATTGGTCCAATTCTGGCAGCGGGACCTATTGTGGCAACATTAACAGGTGTAGCTGTTGGTGCAGGTGCAGGCGGCTTAGTTGGCGGCTTGATCGGTCTTGGCATTCCTGAGGATGAGGCAAAAGAGTACGAAGGATACGTAGAAAGCGGCAAGATTCTAGTGCTTGTAGATGATAACGGACGCGGAGTTCAAGTGCATGATGTATTCCGTGGCAATCGTTCTCTGAATGCACAGCGTTACGAAGGAAGTTATAACGAGGACACTAGACTAGGGAATTCGATGGCTAATCGAGCAGACCGGACGGCTGAAGTCTACAACCGCGATAAAATCTAAAAATATTAATTGATCGACTTTTACTATAAACAATCCACTCAAGACTGCACCTCCTAGCGTAAAGCTATGAGGTGCAGTCTTTATTGTAAATGTGGTATCATATGGATAATAGTCCAAATTATTATTAGGGATTTAATAGGTAACGGAAAATGAACAATGACCCATAAGGAAGAAAATAGAGCATTTATTGAGAAGTGTGGAGCACAAGCGGTAATCGCGGATGTCTTCGATCGAGAGGCCATATTTGCGTCCATTCACAAAGCACAGCCAGAAGTGGTTATCCATCAGTTAACTTCACTAAGTCAGCGGAATTTCTCAGATAATTCTAGGATAAGAATAGAAGGAACAAGAAATATTGTGGATGCTTCCCTTGCAACTGGCGTGGAACAAATCATTGCACAAAGTATTTCTTAGGCTTATGAAGCTGGAGAGGAGCCAGCTACGGAAGTTCATTAGAAAAGGCAGTTGCTGAGATCCCTAATCATGTAATTCTGCGGTATGGAATGTTGTACGGCCAAGGGACTTGGTATGATACTAGTGGTTCAAGAGTGCTGAGAAGGATGGGAACGTGGAGCCTCCAATACGAAAGCTCGAATGGATTACGAATGGAGTCCACTGTACCCGTCATAAGAGGTCTGGGTTTGCTCGAAGATTGAATGTTCAGATCGAATGAATTCAGCTGTCGAAAGGAAGTGCACTATGGGTTTACTTCTTGTGATTTTGTTCTTTATTGGTTTAATTATGATGATTAGCAATCAATATGCGATGATCAAGAAAATGGACGAAATGAATGAGACGCTAAGTGAAATAAACAATAAACTTGGTTAGATAAAGTAGAAAAGGAGTGATGACATGGGAGTTATAAAAAATTTTTCTCTAGTGGTTGTTAGTTTAATCGCGGATCTATGGTTTGGAATTGTACGAAAACCTGAGTTCTATGATAATCACGCGGTTACTACAACAAAGAGAGGGTATGTCCTATTTGTAACCTTGGCAGCTATAATAGCTGTGGGAACTGCCTTATGGCTATGTTTCAGAATATATTAATGAGAAAGCTGCCAACAGGCAGTTTTTTTTATAGATTGGACGTCAGCTTGCTAGATGTTATGTTAATACTTACCAATGGTTAACATTTAAAACGTTGAAGCTGCCTCTTACTTTAGGAATAACTAAGACACATACAAAGGAAGGATTTCATGAATTCTCCCTCGGATCAAGTGAGCGGATGGGTGCCTGGGGTTATTTACAATCGAAAATTCTACGTAAGGATAGCCAGACATTTGAGGCTTTAGAACAGGCTCTTTAGCTTGCTGAGCTAGAGGGTTATATCCGTATCTTTCTTGACGAAGGCATGCCTCTCATCCGATTGCTGCAACGCTATTTATTGGATCAGAGAACAACAATTGCTGTAGTTTAGTAAATAATCATTATAAGTGTTTATTACCAATCATTTACTTTAAGAAGTGATATTATGGAAGATAGAAGATGAAGTAGCAGCGAGGAGGAATTGTACATGCAATTAATGGGATGGTCTGAGGATGAAATATCTTATGAGTTAAGTAATGATTATTCAATTCGTAAGGCTGAATCGGAAGAGTGGGGAGTGTATTGCTCCATTTATTATAATATTCAATATATTGGCTTTTTTAGAGAAGATGGGTTCAATTCTGCCCAAAAGAATGCTTTTTGGATCTATAAAGGGGAGTCTAAAATAGGTGGAGTAAGGATGTCGCCTAATCGGATCTATCATTTATTTGTTATTCCTCCGTATAACGATACATTTATGGTGCTGAAACTACTAAAAAAGCTTTTGATATATTGGTCTGATCGAACAGAGCCTATAAAAACTTTCGAGGTTCTGCCGGATCAAGTTCATTTATTTGCACGGGCAGGATTTTGGCCTGATGAGTTCAGATGTCGCTGGATGCAGCGTCCTACAGATCATTTCGAGGTGGAATGGAACGAAGAATTTACAATTGAAAGTCCACAGATCGAAGATGATGGAAAAGGAGCTAAACGCTTTATTCTTGAAGATCAGATCGCCGAATGTAGCTATGCTAGCTTTAATGGAAGTCTAGAGGCGACTAGAAGAAAAAAATTCTCTTATGAAGATTTTATTCCAAAGGACGAACCGAATTATACGAATGAAGCATTACTTACGGCGTCAACGCTTGTATATGATAGGAAATCGGGACAGTTAATTGCGAATTGTCTCTTGGGTTTACAAGGTGATTACGCAGCAGTTTACAGTATCGGTGTAATCCCTTCTTATAGAGGTAAAGGGATAGCGACGCTGATGTTGAAAAGAGGACTTCATCTCCTTAAAGATAAGTATCCATTCCTAAGATTATATGTCATGGAAGGTAATGACGCGGAGTCTGTTTATACCAATCTAGGATTTGTTCCAGGAGTACAAGAGATACAGAGCATGTATATTCCTGTAATGGATTAGCGAACAAATCATAATGGTTACTTAGACACTTGCCTAGAACTTAAAATGTGTTTTCTTAATAGAATGTTGTGAAGTCCATGTTTATAGGGAGGTTCACAACAGATGGTAAAGAAAAAAGCTACTCTTAAGAAGAAAACATTATATTCTCAATATGCGCAGAGACATGTACATGAATTTGAAGGTAGTACGAAATTGGCTGAAGAAGGTGCAGATCGACATAACCATCGCTTTGCAGGTGTTACTGGGCAGGCGATTAGAGTAGGTAATAGCCATATTCATGAAATTGATCTTAGTAGAACTGATTTCGTTAACCATTTTCATAATCTTAAAAAGATAAGAACAGGCCCGGCTATTTCAGTAGGAAATGGCAAGCACGTACATTTTGTATCTGGCCAAACTACATTAAATGATGGTCATGTCCATCGATTCAATTTCGCAACATTGATTCAAGCTCCACTTGTTTAATGAATAAATCTGGTATGAAATGAAGCTCTCAAGGAATGAAAGAGCAAATTAAAAAAAGGCTGCCGGATGGCAGCCTTTTTCAACCTATCTAGGCATGTGAGGTTATGGGAAACACGAAATGTTTAGGTAGTTCTTTTAAAAGTGGACGCATAAATAACGTATCCTCACTCTGGGGAACTAATTCTGCCTCCATGTGATCTATTGCAAAATCTGGTGTGAAATAAAAATGTATAGCCTCCGTTTCAGGAGAAATAATGCTGTTCAATATCGCGTCGATATCCATGCTTGTAGCACTAATAATATCGAAAATATGAAGCTGATGATCTTCATGTTTAAAGATAATAACAACGTCAGCTTCTTCTATATAATAAAAGGAATCCCGGAAAGGAAGGATGAAATAAAACAGCAGCTGATGTTCATTGTTTACAACGCTGAGTATAGAGGACACCGGTAATCTTTCTTCAGCGAATTTCTTTATCATGGTGAAATCAACGGAGTTATTCATAGATAAGGGCCGCACTGAGTAGGTTTTAGATGTTTGAGTTCTAAGATGAGAAGCGTTAAGCGAAAAGCTGCTTTCTTGCATGCGTTCAAATCCGAATTTAGGATAAAAGTCTAAAGCACTGTCGTTTGCAAATAAGTAGATGAAGTCACATTCATGCTCGTACTTAGTGATAATATGATCTATTAACCTTCGGGATAATCCTTGCATGCGATAATCAGGATGTGTCATTACGGTGCCAATTTGAATGGCATTATACTCTTTTTGATTTAAAACAATGTTCATTTTGTTTATGGACGCATTTGCGATCACATGGTCCTCGTCGATATAGGAATAACAAATATACTTGTCATTCCAGCCCCCTTGTTCAATCCAAGGTGTGAAATCAATTCCAAAGATCATTTTGGCTAGAGTATTGAAGCTCTCTCTATATTTTGGGAGATGTTTATAGTCGCTGATCAATTGGTAATCACTCATTAGTAAGCCTCATTTACAATGTATTTTTTCATAGTTACGTTTAATGGTTATATCTTACTACACCGTTATAAAGTAATGTTCATTTAAAATAAACATTACCGATATTATTTGGAGGCTAGAATATGAGAGAAATAGATTATAGTAATTATTACTGGAAGGACGAGAAAATCAAATTGCGATCTATACAAGAAGGGGATTGGGAAGGCTATTACACGAATCGTTTCGATACTCCAGCACGGAGACTCTTACAATGTGCAGTTGAACTGCCACCCACCATTGCCGAAGCCAAAAATTTTGCGGAGACTTACGCTGAGTTCTCATCGAATAGACTAATGTTTACGATCGAAGATTTGCATGGTGAAAACGTTGGAGGCGTAAATCTGAATAGCATTGACGAGAAAAACGGTACGTTCAGTATAGGCGTGCAAGTGGATAAAGATCATCGAGGTAAAGGATATGGAACGAGAGCTATAACTATCCTCTTAAAGTATGCTTTTTTCGAGCGACGACTAAATAAATTCAATGAATGTGCGCTTGAAGGTAACGAAGGTTCTATAGCGATGTTAAAGAAAGTCGGCTGTGTGCAAGAGGGCATTCGGCGCAAAGTCATCTACACGAATGGGCGATATTATGATTTGATATTGTTCGGATTGACGAAGGATGAATTTATGGAGAAGAATTAATTAGTAAATATAGAACAGAGTTAATCCTCCCATTGTATGGGAGTTTTTTTGGTTTTCCTTACTATATTAAATATATAAATTGTAAGTTTATATTCAATTATTTGAGTTGTATTTTTAATTGTAGATATTTGGAAAACGTTTTCGTATTGAATGATTGGTGAGTGCTCTTAAAAAGCAGAGTTCATCAACTACATTCTCAGGAATTAGCTCTGCGCAGCGGCTTGCAGTAGGTGAAGTTGCTGCTGTTATCAGCTTTATGGGTGACCAACTTCGATTTGCGAATTCGGGATATGCTATACAATCTTTTATTCCTCCACAAGCAGGATGGGAGATAGGTGCAGTGTCTATCTTGAAAGGTGGAAACAACGTGACTGCTGCTAAGCACCTGGTAGATTTGTACTGTCAACAGATGCTCAGACCGATTATATGAAATCCGCATTTTCCTTTCCTGTGATGCCGAATATTAAGATCCATCCGCTATTGTCTTCTGTTAAGCTAGAAAAATTAATGATTACGTATCGGTTCGATATCGCTGCTGCGAACCGAGAGGAATTACTCGCTAAATGTCACACGGCGAATAAACGCTAAGGTATTGTTCACTCATTATTCAGCGGCCATCGAGAACTTTATGGTTAAGTTCTCGATGGCTGTTATTATTACTCAAGAAAACCAACTTTCATCATATGAAAAATTCACAATAGAAAAACACAAAAAAGCAACTCTATCTAGTAACTTTCGTTGAGTTCATCATCGATCTCTATTAAATTTCTACACAAATCAGAAAAAGTGAACCCCTACCATATTTCAGGTTGTGAAAGTTAGAAAATAGTGCTTATACTAGAGTTATAGAAGGTAAGATTAACCAATAAGAATACAACATGAGGAGGGTTTAAATGGCGTTTATGATTGCTCAACGGGCTTTTATCAAGGTGTATCTTATAACGATGGTAGAACAACATCGCGGGTATGGATACCAAATGCTTGAGGATTTACGTCGAGATTTCAAGGCACATGGATATTCCCCTCCACAGAGCGAAATCTATCGCGCCTTGCATGAGCTGGTACAGCAAGGGATTTTATATCGTACTAAACAGCTAAAAGGGAATGACCCGAAGGTAGATTTTCAAGAAATCGTCTTATATCATTTTACTTCCGATGGAGAAGAGAAAGCGAAGCTATATAAGAAGCAGGTGAAGACTGATCTTGATCGCTGCTTAGGTATTTTAAACAAAGCAGTTACGGATAACTTCTAGAACTGGAACTTTAGTTATATTTTCAGGATGCTCTCACCCTGTTATAATGGTTACTGCCGGATAATTGCAGTATATACTTGGAGGTAACAAATGATGGATGAACATATGAAACGTCGATTGGACAAACAACGTAAGCTATTCAGCCAACTAGGCATCACATTAGATGCTCTAACCATACATGAAAAAGAATTCAGTATGAAGCTTCGTGGTTACGATGCAGAGGAAGTGGATACATTTTTAGATAGCGTAATCAAGGATTACGAGCGTTTTTATGCGACGATCGCTGATCTGATGGATAAATGGCAAGAACAGCAGCTAGAGATGCGAGAATTAAAGTCAGAGACCAAAGCCACAGAGGTTATTCAGGTCCCAGTACTTCGAGGCATCGATCCAAAGGAATTAGAAGAGGTCATTCTAAAACTGGAGACCAATGTTCGTCAGCTTAAAGAAAAGCTTCCCCAAATCGAAAGCTATTTATAACTCCTGAATTTTGAGTTCAAGAGCTGCGCTTGACATTTATAAATTTACCATTGACGAGTTAGCAGTTCATGATTTATGATATGTTCATAAATGATCATTTATATTTTAGTGGCGTGTTACCGTTAAGGGCATGAGCCAAGGATTGTCTTCATCTCGATGAGACATTTCTTGGCTTTTTTTGTTCCTAATTGACGATAATATGGGAAAGGAGTGATGAGCTTGTCGCGGGAGATCGAGCAATTTCAAGTACAACGTGTGATTGGGAACAACGTTGTAATGGTTCAGGGAAGCAAGAACGGCAAGGAATATGTCATCATCGGTAAAGGCATTGGTTTTGCTGTGAAAGGTTCAGGTGTGATTGAAGGAAACGATCCTCGTATTGAGAAATTGTTTCGTCTAGAAGACCGCGAATCCTGGAGTCAGTATCAAATTTTGCTGGAAGACATAGATCCCAAAGTGATGAAGATAACTGATGAAATAATTGCTGATATCCAAAGTCAATTTCCTGACAAATTAAACGACAAGATTTATTTGGCACTCCCGAGCCACATTCAATTCACCATTTACCGTCTGCGCAACGGGATGGATATTATTAATCCTTTTTTACAAGAAACTAAGATGTCTTTTCCGAAGGAATTTGATATCGCTTACAAAGCATCAGAGAAGATCAATGCTGAATTTCAGGTGCAAATTCCCGAAGACGAGGTTGGATTTCTAACTTATCATGTGTACTCCGCAGTTAACAATGTATCGGTGGGTCAGTTAGTAAAAGCATCTAATATTGTAAGTGAACTTCTGGACATGATACAGCAAGAACGGAATATAACTTTTGAGCATGGCAGTATGAATCATATTCGATTAATGATCCATTTACGGTTTTCGCTGGAACGTATTTTGAAGGGATCACTAATAGATAATCCTTTTGTGAAACATATTAAGAAGGAATACAAAGAGGAATACAAGTTATCTCAAAAGCTTGGCAAAGTGATGCAAAGATCACTTGGTGTAGAAATCCCGGAAGAAGAGCTGTGTTTCCTGGCGATGCATTTACACCGATTATTTCAGACTTTAGTGAAACAAAACTAACATCTTTAGAGGAGTGGAGCATATGTTTTCCAAATGGAAATCAAAAAAAGAAGAGAAACATACTGGACATACAATCGAAATCATGGCACCAATCAGCGGAGAGGCAGTTTCATTAACAGAGGTTCCGGATGAAACCTTTGCTGGTGGTCATATGGGTAGCGGAGTTGCAATCAGACCTTCCGAGGGGATCCTAAAAGCTCCTTTTGATGGCACGGTTGCTCATATCGTGAAATCGAGTCATGCAGTTATTCTGGAACATTCCTCCGGTGTGCAATTGCTGTTACATATCGGAATCGATACTGTCAGTCTTAAGGGCAACGGATTTGTTAGTCATATTGCCTCTGGAGATCAAGTGAAGGCAGGTCAAACCTTAATCGAATTTGATCTGGATGTTATCCGCGCAGCAGGCTGTGACACAATTTCACCTGTAATCGTGACTAGTACGGAGGAAACACCACCTCAAGTGAACGGACATTATGGTCAGGTTACAGCAGGGCAGGATCTGATTCTAACAGTGGCTTCAAAGTAATAGGCTGATACAGCATTACTACTATTGAATCGAAAGGATGATATTGTTATGTTGGCTTTTCTACAAAAATTAGGTAAGTCGCTTATGCTTCCAGTTGCTACTATGCCAGCGGCAGCTATTCTTCAAGGGTTTGGATTGCTTGACTATGAAAAAGATTTGCATCTAGGATCAGCAGTCGGAGGGTTCCTGAACCAATATTTTGCTCCATTTCTAAACGCTGGTGCGGGTGCTATCTTCGGAAACCTTGCCTTGATCTTTGCAGTAGGGGTTGCCATTGGATTTGCCAAGGACGCCGTAGCAGCCTTGTCAGCAGTAATTGCATACTTGGTACTGGATAAGATTCTGATTGCCGTACCCCTTCAGTTCTCTTTTATTGATGATGCTGTAAAGTTGAATATGGGTGTGCTTGGGGGGATATTTGCCGGTGCTTGGGCAGCATTTCTATATAAGAAATATCACAATATAAAGATGCCAGATTGGCTTGGGTTCTTCGCAGGTAAACGTTTTGTTCCAATCATTACCGCAGCTTCCACGATGGTCCTTGCAGTATTAATTGGGATGATCTGGAGTCCTGTACAAGATGTGATTAGTGATTTCGGAAACTGGGTTGTATCCCTAGGTGCGGTTGGAGCGTTCATCTTTGGTACAGCTAACCGCTTATTGATTCCGATTGGGCTTCACCACGTGCTTAATACGATTGCTTGGTTCCAAATTGGTGACTTTACGAATGCAGCTGGTGAATTGGTACACGGTGACTTGTATCGTTTCTTCGCTGGAGACAAAACTGCTGGGATGTTTATGACAGGCTTCTTCCCAATCATGATGTTTGCGCTTCCAGGTGCAGCACTTGCATTTATTCATACAGCTAAACCCGAAAAACGTAAATTGGTTGCTTCCATCTTCATCGGTTCTGCCATCGCTTCTTTCTTAACAGGGATCACAGAACCCCTTGAGTTCTCCTTTATGTTCTTGGCACCAGTGTTGTACTTAGTGCATGCTTTACTTACTGGTTTCTCTATGGCGTTAATGTACATTCTAGATGTTAAGCTTGGTTTCGGCTTCTCCGCTGGTTTAATTGACTACCTAGTGAACATGAAGCTATCCACCAATGCATGGATTCTTATCCCTGTAGGTCTGTGCTTCTTCGTTCTGTACTACGTGTTATTCCGCTTTATCATTACGAAGTTCAAGCTTAAGACCCCAGGTCGTGAAGATGATGATGATGATGCGCTTGTAGCACCAACTGGAGGTAACGGAACAGGTTCAGCTGTTTCTTCCAAAGCTGCTCAAATTCTTGAGCACATCGGCGGACCTTCAAACATCGAAAATATCGATGCTTGTATTACACGCCTACGTCTTATCGTTAAAGACGACAAAGCTGTTAAAGATTCCGCACTGAAGCAACTCGGCGCTTCAGGTGTGATGAGACTTGGTCAAGGCGCTGTACAGATCGTATTTGGTCCGAAATCGGAGCAATACAAAGAGGAAATCGAGAAGTTACTATAACTTTACGTACTCCGTTAAATTTATTAGCAAGGGCTAGTCCGCATACTAGCCCTTGTTTTTTTTGTGTTATCAGAGGGATAAAGTGTTGCAATATATACAATGCCTAGTATAATACTTGGTATAACCATACAAAGGAGTCGGTACATTTGTCAGTCGACGATTATCTGGACCTTTTAAATTATGCCAAAGCAATTAACGATGGACAGTGGCAGGCTGACATCATAGAGAGCTTAAAGAATCTTAACACTGTATCGGAAGAACCTAAGGTTCAAGAGGAAAGTGTGATAGAATTATGGTCACAGTTTGATTCCATTAACATATTGATCATGAAGTTGTTTGAGAAGTTGCGTAAAAATGAAGAATCAGATGAAGTTTTACATTGGAAAGAACAGCTGCTGGAGCTTAAATTGGAGCGGAGTATTTTGTCCAAGAAGATTCTTAACCGATATATTCGAATTCGATGATTGGATCAAAATAGATAGGTAATACAAATAATGAAGACAGTTACCTTGTTAATTAGGAGCTGTCTTTTTGTATGTTTTACGATGGGTTATGATAATTATGAAGAATCCTGATACAAAAATGTGCTGACAGTCGTCTTACTTATAGCTGCAGCTGATAAGGAGGATTTACACGATGGAAATTCCGGAATCTGAAATTTTTAAAACAATATTTTATGAACATTATCCTGTTGTCCGCCGAAAGCTTGCCGCTTTGGTACGCGATGAATCGGCAGCGGATGATTTAGCTCAAGAAGTTTTTCTGAGATTGTACCGTAATCCACCAGATGATCCAGCAGCGCTGGGTGCCTGGCTTCATAGAGTCCTTACTCGTATTGGATATGATTATTTGGACAAAAAAGCGAGGGAACGGCGACTGCAGAATAAACAAGAGCAGCTTTATGATGCTAGTGAATCTCCCCCTTCAGGTGAAGAAATCATAATCAGTAAGCTAGATCAGGAAGATGTGCACATCTGGTTGAATGAATTGCCTGAAAGAGACAGACAAGCGCTTCTTCTTCGCTACTCAGGGTACAGTTATGTGGAAATCGCGGGAGAGCTTGGAGTAAGACCTCCAGTAGTAGGAACCTTGCTCCACCGAGCGACAGAGAAATTAAGACAAAATGCAACGAAGGCGATACCCCAGACTAAGTAGACTTCTTTCGAGGAGAAGTTAAAAAGTAATCTTTAAAATCAGGAGGTACAATAATGAATAACTATTCAGGAAAGCAAGATAAAGATAAGCAAAGTACAGACGAAGCCTGGGCCAAGCTGCAGAGTAAGTTAGAGAATGAGCCTTATAATCCTCAATGGGCAAAATGGGATCAAAATACGGAGGTCCATACTGAGGATTATGTTAACTTAAGTCAGCCAGTAAATGTAGAGAACGTTGAATCAGAGTCAACACCAACTGTAGTACAGGACATTCTTGTTACTACCCATGATAAGAAAGTACAACGTCCGCGGGGTGTACGTATGAGTCGTGGCCGGAAGCTGGGAGTGATAGCCGCAAGTGTAGCTGTCTTTGCAGTCATACTCGCAACTCCAATAGGAAACACAGCAATGGCATCTATTCTGAATCAGTTCAGGATGGAACAGGTTACGGTTGTTCACGAGAGTGATCTTCGTAATATTTTCTCACAAGTAGCTGAAGACGGTGAACTTAATCGATCAATTAATCAATTTGGTGAATTTACGAACACTAACGGTGCTTACATTGGTGAGTTGCCTGCGGATCAACTGAAGACTACCCTTGGGTATCCAGCGAAAATCGCTGCTTTAGAGGAAGGACAGGATACAGTGACGGTGAGCGCTTCACAAGATATCACACTTAATTTGAAAGTGGATGAAGTGAATAAAGCTCTGAAAAAAATGGGAGCAGAGCATTTGCTGCCCGAATCGATTGACGGTAAACCGATTACGCTTCATATCCCAGAAATGGTGAATTACAATCTCTCATCAGACGAAACGCACTGGGCAAGTCTGTCACAGATGAATACACCAGTACTTAACATTGATCCTTCTATTAAAGTGGAAGAAGCTTTGGAAGCTGTAGTTAATTTTCCGCTGCTGCCAGATTATTTGAAGACTAGCTTAATGCAAAGCCGGGTCTTATCCGGAGAAATCCCAATGCCGTTAATCGCTGGAGAAAATACGGAACAAATAACTGTAGGCGACACGTTAGTTATTGTTGATAATTATGAATACAGCCGCGGTACTGTATATCAAGCTACGTGGATTCAGAATGGACAGCTATTCAATTTGTCAGGTGAGCTCTATTCGAGTAAAGAGAAGCTTATGACCAAGGTTCAGGAGCTGATTGAATCATGAGTACTGCAGCAATAGAAGCCAAGTCCCTAACTAAAGAATATGATAACGGGCGCGGTTGTCGAGATGTAAGTATTACTGTAGGGAAAGGGGAAGCCTTTGGCTTCCTCGGCCCTAACGGTGCAGGTAAAAGCACCTTTGTAAAAATGCTTGTAGGTCTTATTCATCCATCAAGTGGCACTGGAACTCTGTTCGGGCATAAGATTGGTTCGCTAGAAGCTAAATCGCTAATCGGTTATTTACCCGAATTGTATCGATATCAGGAATGGCTGACGGGTGAGGAAGTTGTAAGACTACATGCACGACTATGCGGAATGCAGTGTTCTGTAGCAGATCAGCGAATTCCACAACTACTTGATGAAGTTGGAATTGGTAAGCGTGGTCGTGACCGAGTGAAGCATTATTCTAAGGGAATGCAGCAAAGACTGGGATTGGCTTGTGCACTTCTAAATGAACCGGCTATCATGTTTTTGGATGAGCCTTCATCGGCACTAGATCCAATCGGACGTCAGGAAGTCCGGCGTATATTACAGAAACTAAAAGAAAAAGGGGTTACGATATTTCTAAATTCTCATTTGTTAGAGGATGTTGAAGTGCTTTGCGACCGAATGGCGCTACTGAATAACGGAGTTATTCTCCGGCATGGTAAAGTGTCCGAGGTATTAAACAAGCGTATGAGCTGGCGTTTTAAAGTAGGCGGCTATGCGCCTATTTTATTGTCGTGGCTAAATGATCAGACAGGCTTGCAGATCCGGGTGTCTTCCCATACCGAAGAGTCCATAGACAGTAGTACGGTTTGGCTGGAAGCGGAGCTGGAAAGTGAAGAGCAGGTGGGTTGGCTTAATACGTTAATGGTAGAACAGGGAATGACCTTGTATGAGGTTTCGCGTCAGCAAGAACGCTTGGAAGAGTGGTTTATGAATGCTGTATCAGGACTAAACCACAGGGGTGAACAGGAATGAGAATTATAATGGGGATGACCTGGAAGGAATTGCTGCGAAAAAGAGTAATGGTGCTGACATTAATTATGACAGCGGTCTTTCTTATTGGGTTTTGGTTTATTGCGGGTACGATTGGCCAAAATACGTCTCATGGATCAAGTATTTCTAGCGGAGAAGAACTCCTTATTCGTTTTGCTAATGGTGTATTTATTTTAACGTTTGGATTTTTCTTCGGAGCCTTTGTAATTGCTTTTTTAGCTATTTTCAGTTCATTCTCCGCCATTTCAGGTGAGGCAGAGCAGGGAGTGATGCAAGCCTTGCTCCCAAGGCCAATTCCACGCTGGAAATGGTATACCGGTCGCTGGCTTGGTTATGTAACACTGGGAATAGGTTATGCTCTGATTTTATTTATTTCTATATTGCTAATTACGCAAGCCCATGCCGCAATCCCAAGAGATGGATTAGCGTTATTCAAATCATTCCTGCTCTTTTCTTCCATCGTTCCGTTGCTAATAACTATTTCTATGCTGGGTTCAGGATTCTTCTCGGCTCTTGGGAATGGGGTCTTTATGACGATGTTATATGGAGCTGGGTGGCTAGGAGGAATGATTGACAAGGTAAGTAGCTCTTTGCTATCTGGTACTGAAGCGCTCAAAACTCTAAATAATATGACGGGTATAATGTCGTTACTTATGCCTGTAGATGGGTTACAGCGCAGAATGACTGCTGAACTGTTTAGCATTAACGAAATGAATGGGATGTTTAATGCTTCCAATAATTTATTTGAGTTAGTTAACTTCAACTCAGTCCCATCCAATACATTTATCATATATGCAATCTTCTATACGCTATTGGCGTTCTTAATCGGATTATATCGTTTTCAACGGAAGGATTTATAGACATTCTCAATATATCGAACAACTTAAAATGCCCTTTTTGTTACCGGATACGGAACAAAAAGGGCTCTTCAAGTTAGCGTAAGCTGGATTAATTTGTAACACCAAGCTCAATCCAGTCCGTAGACCAATTTCCAATTTCACCAAGTATAGGAGCCAAGGCTGTGCCTTTTGGAGTAAGGGAGTACTCGATGCGTACTGGCATTTCTGGGTATACGGTTCGTTCAATAATGCCTTCGATTTCCATTTCCTTCAATCGGTCAGATAACACTTTACCGCTTAGATTGGATAAACAGCTTTCAATTTCGCCAAAACGACGCGGACCTGGCATAAGCACGAAAACGATCAGCGCGACCCAACGTTTACTTAGCAAGTCAACCGCTTTTTCAAAGCGAGGACACATGTTGAAATTATTCATAATATCACCTCGACATTCATTATATCATAAACTTACATAAAGTAATTATAAATATTTAAAGATATAATATAACTTGACGAAGTTATATTACAATGATAAACTTACTTACAAATAGTTACTTATATTTTAACTAATATTCGATCCTTAAGTTTAGCTACAGCTAAGCATCGATGGACATTGAGGAAGGTGTACCCATGATTAAACCAGATATTATTTCTATCCTACAAAATAAAATTACTCGGATTCCTTTAGAAAACAGTACAAATATATTGGTTGGACCGATTACTTTACCCGTGAATTTAGACGGAGAGACCATTACTTTTAAATGGTACAACTGGCTGAACACTACGGACGCAGAGCTTCTTGGTGATAGCAGTGAAGCAACCGCCGTTTTGATTTCCAAGTTACCATCCATGAGCCTTGCAGATGGACAGCAATCCAGTGTGTTAGTATATGGTGATTTCGAGGGTTCAGATGAAGCCTTGATTCGGATGCACAGCATTTGCCATACCGGCGATATTTTTGGCAGCAAACGTTGTGATTGTGGCTTCCAACTGCATCAGTCCATGAAAATGATCGTAGAACATGGTTCAGGTGCATTATTCTATCTTGCTAACCATGAAGGTAGAGGTATTGGACTGTTTAGCAAATCTTTAGCGTATCTTTTACAAGAAGAAGGATACGATACAGTTGAGGCTAATTTAGAGCTGGGTTTTACTGATGATTCAAGAAATTATGAAGAAGCGATTAGCGTACTACAGCAATTACGTCATAAACCAGTCACGTTGATTACGAATAATCCGAAGAAATTGGAAGCTCTTAAGGCTGCAGGCATGAATGCTGTAAAAAGAGTAGCGCTGTGGGGAGATGTATCTTCTTTTAACGAGAAATACTTACGCACCAAAGTGGCTCGTTCAGGACATTTAGAGGCAGTGAAAGAGGCGAATCCAATTGTAGGAAGACTGGCTAAGTAAAAATTGAGGTAGTGCTTTTACACTTCTTCTATTATAATGGGTTACTGGAACCCAACTTTATGCTTAGTGAGGTACAATATGACTGCTATTCAAGTACAAGACTTACGCAAAACATTTAAAGTACAAAAAAACCGCGAAGGTCTCAAAGGGGCCTTCGCTGATTTGTTTAAAAGGGAGTATACAGAAGTAACTGCTGTGAAGGATATTTCCTTTTCCATTCCCGAAGGTGAGATTTGTGGTTATATCGGCGAGAACGGTGCTGGGAAATCAACTACGATCAAAATGCTCACGGGTATTCTCGTACCAACCTCAGGAAATCTTACGGTGGGTGGTTATGTTCCTTATTTGGAGCGCGAGAAATTCGTGAAAAATATCGGCGTGGTGTTCGGGCAACGCAGCCAGCTATGGTGGGACATCGGGGTCATTGAATCCTTCCAGCTGCTGCGCAAGGTATACCGGGTATCTGAACAAGACTTCAAGAAACGGCTGGATGAATTGGTCGAGCGATTGCAGTTGCAAGAACTTCTGAATCGTCCTGTCCGTAAGCTCAGTCTAGGTCAGCGGATGCGTTGTGAATTAGTCGCAGCATTACTTCACAACCCTTCGATAGTATTTCTGGACGAGCCAACCATTGGCTTAGATATTGTGGTGAAATCAGAGATTCGTGAATTCCTTAAAGATATGAACCGTGAGCATGGGACAACCATACTGCTGACTACACATGACCTGCAAGATATTGAGGCGCTTTGCTCGCGGGTGATTATGCTTGACGATGGCCGAATTATTTATGACGGCGGACTGGAAGATCTGAAGCAGCGTTGGGGAACCGGACGTGAAGTTCAATTTCAATTCGGAAATGCAACGAAACGTCAACAACTTGAGCTATGGACAGAAGGGATGTCAGTTACTTGGTCTGCGGAGAATGATCTTGGGGCATCCGTCTGGATTCCGTTAGAATTAAATGTCTCCGATGTGTTAGGAAGAGTAGTAGGAAAAGCAGATATTACTGATATCAAAATCATTGAGACGAATACGGACGATATTGTTCGAAGTATTTATCAATCCGGGTCTGCGGATAAACCAGAGAAACAAGCTGCCGCTCTAAAGGATGAAAGAGAGGCTTTACATGTCTGATAAGCTTAATGCTGCAACAGCTATGTCTTCGTCCTCAGGAGGGTCGTCTTCAGGTGGTCCTCCGGAGAATAGTCGTAGATTACTATTTGGGGCGTACTTAGATTTTATACGCATCCGGTTCCTTACCATGCTTGCTTATCGGATCAACTATTACTCAGGTATTCTTATCTATTCACTGAATATCGGAGTTAACTATTTCACATGGATGGCGATCTATGGAAATGGGGATTCGCTGGGTGGATTTACCGCAACGCAAATGACTTCCTATGTTGCTGTTTCTTGGATGGCTCGTGCGTTTTATTTTAATAATCTAGATCGTGAGATCTCTACGGATATAAGAGACGGAAGTATCGCTATCCAGTTTATAAGGCCCTATAACTATGTCTTAGTCAAAATGATGCAAGGGTTCGGAGAGGGTATGTTCCGTTTCCTTTTATTTATGATTCCTGGTATGGCTATTGCGATGTTATTGTTCCCAGTTCAATTACCAACAGCACCATCTGCTTGGGCGGGTTTTCTTGTAATGCTCTTTTTCAGCTTCTTGATTAATTCACAGATCAATATTATTACTGGGCTCTCGGCTTTCTTTGTTGAGAATAATGAGGGCATGATGCGTATGAAGCGGGTAATTGTTGATCTGTTCTCCGGTCTGATCGTGCCGATCAGTCTGTTTCCTGACTGGCTATCTTCTATACTTAAGGTGCTGCCGTTTCAGGCGATTACTTACTTGCCAGGTTCTGTATTTACGGGGCGGGTGCAAGGGGTTGGGATTTGGAATGTACTGGGGATACAGATCGTTTGGTTCCTTGCATTATTGATTCCAATTGTCTGGTTATATCATGCGGCGCGGCAGCGTCTCTTCGTGCAGGGAGGTTGAGGAAACGTGTATTACCTTGGATTAATAATTGAATACATCAAGAACTATATGAAGACCCGGCTCACCTATCGCGCAGATTTTTGGGTAGAGGTCATATCAGATTTACTCTTCCAGGCTACCAACTTTATCTTTATTCTGGTGATCTTCATGCATACGGATAGCCTAGGCGGCTGGAATCAGAATGAAGTAGTGTTCGTCTACGGATTCTTTATGGTGCCTTTTGGGGTGTTTAGTTGTTTTGTGAATCTGTGGGGATTTAGTGAGCGTTACATCGTCAAAGGTGAGATGGACCGCATTTTGACACGTCCGGCGCATAATCTGTTCCAGATCTTTTTGGAAAATGTTGATCCACCAGCGCTTATGGGCTCATTCATAGGTATTATTATTATGGCCATCAGTGGCAGCAATTTGGGTCTTCCCTTTGAATGGTGGACGATACCGGCACTAATTATTCTTACGTTAAGTGCGGTTGCTATTTATACGGGGATTTATACGACATTGACTTCATTGTCTTTCTATTCAGATGCTCCAACAGGTATTCTTCCGCTAATGTACAACATTCAGACCTATGGCCGTTATCCGGTAACGATCTACAATCGTGCTATTCAGGTGCTACTTACTTGGATCATCCCGTTTGCATTCGTCGGAGTCTATCCGGCAGCGCTCTTTCTGCAGCGTGATGAGATGACCAGCCTTGCGCTGATGACACCAGTTGTAGGTGCGATATTCCTTGGGATTGGTCTGTTAGCTTGGAGCTATGGCGTTAGAAGATACAAGGGAGCAGGGTCTTAAGTTAAACTAGTGCCTTGTTATGTTGGAAAGGCTACCTTCGGGTAGTCTTTTTTTTCACTCGGAATTCATGAATATGCTAAAATCATTAATAACTACAATGGGGAGGGATTCATAGATGAATGTGTTAGATATTTTACCAGAACCCGTAAACTTAAAAAAACTTTTGAAAATACTTTCTTCTCTAAATATTATCCTATGTCCAGAGGAATGGCTTCGCTATCATAGTTTTGATTCTGAATTCGATAAGAATGTTTCCTTAGCATCGATCGATAATGGATCAGGTGATGATTTGTTTATTATTTTTGCACCTCAAGGAACGATACTTAAAGGATTTGATCATGAGTCAGAAGTAAGTCCATACGCGCGCGACGAACATGAAGTTTGGCCAGGAATCTATGAAGAAGTCCCAACCTCACTATTGTCTTTTCTTGAAGATGAGTCGATAGTTAAGGATGATGTTACTTTTTGTTTTTGGCGTGAAAATAATGACTTGACGTGGCAGAAGGGGAAGGTAGAGATTCCAGCGGGGGCAGAAGATGGTTCGGACTTTTTGCTAGGAACTATTTTCCGCACAGCAGAGGAATTTGTGGAGTTTGCCGAAGGTTATTTTGAACTCACACTCCCCTTAGAGGTTGTTGTACAAGTTTATGAGGGTGCAGCCATTACAAAAGAGATGATCAAAGCGTTAAATCCTGATGGTGACGTAGAGAAAATCCTTCAGGAGTTAGAGGGATTAGACTGCTAAGTGATTATTAATTTTGAACAAAAGGAGGCCCTTAATGGAGCTTCACATGGATAAGGTGAGTACTGATGTTGCTATAGATATATTAAGCTGGCGATAGGATCAACCTTATGATTTTTACAACAATGAACAAACTCCCGAAGCCATAAGTGAAATGCTTGCAGAGTTTACAGGGCAGGGAAATGGGACTCGATTTTTCACAGCTGTTCTAAGCCAAAACGATAAAATGTTTGGGATAATCTCAAAACGTCTGACAGTGGCAAAGTTTAATGATAGAGCAATACGCTTGTATGAAAAAATGGGATTTAGCCGGGAAGCTGAATTTGTTAAAGGAAGTACGGAATTTATTATTATGATTAAAATTGAGGCTTGATATTGAACCATTCTATTTTTAATCAGATTACATTCCGATTATAGGCGGGTGAAGATCGTTCAATAAATAAAGGGCTGCCTATAGGCAGCCCTTTATTTATTGAACGGAAGTATTTCTTAATAAGGAGCGAAAATAGGAAATAAAAAAAGAATAATTTCTCTTTATCGAAGTTTTATTTACATATATTATTTTACTAAGATATGAGGGATGAAATCTGTACATAATTCAAACGATCTTAATAACTTTCAAAACTATTTTGTGAGTGGGAGTTTAATGAATGATGTTTTTCAAAGAGGGGAGTTCGTTTTATGTTTGGAATCATGGCAATTTCCGCCCTGTCTTTTCTTCTAGTGGCGATGTTTACGCCGCTGTTGATCTGGACGCTGCACAGGCTGAGACTAACGCAGCCGATTCGCTCCGAGCTACCAGCGGATCATCAGGCCAAACGTGGTACACCGCTTATGGCAGGATTGATCCTGCTAATTGGCATAGCGATTTCGATGCAGTTTCATCCCGGACCTCTTATGTTGGTCTTATGCTTTACGTTTTTGATGTTCAGCTCGGTCGGGTTTCTGGATGATTTCAAAAAGGCCTTCTGGCAAAATCCGTCCGGCATAACCGGTCGTTCAAAGTTAGTGCTTCAATTTATTTTTACTGGAATCATTTTGTATGTGTTGTTCCAATCGTTCGGTCTGACGAGCGATATCGAGTTATTTCAAGGATACTATTTGCAATTGCCTATGTACCTTTATGTCGGAATCATTTTGCTGTTTGTGGTCGGCTCCGCAAATGCCATTAATTTTACCGACGGTCTTGATGGGCTACTGATTAATGTGGCCATTCCAACATATTTTTTCTTTTTTATGATTTCGGACAAACCTGAAGTGCAGACATTTTCACTTGTCATGATCGGCTGTCTGCTTGGGCTTTTCCTTTACAATATTTATCCGGCAAGAGCGTTTATGGGCGATACAGGATCACTGGCGATCGGTGGCTCCCTTTCCATTTTGGCTGTCATTGAGAAGGTCGAGCTTTTGATTCCGATTTTGTTTTTCGTCTATTTTGCGGAGCAGTTGTCGGTTATTTTGCAAGTTTGGTACTATAAACGGACTAAGCTGCGGCTGTTCCGGATGGCTCCGATCCATTACCATTTCAGCTTAAAATATGGATGGAGCGAAAACAAAATCGTGATCATATTCGGTTTCATTTCGTGGGTATCCGTACTGATTTGCTGGTTAATTTGGAAATATCTCATGCACTAAATAAATTTTACATTTACAAATCTATAAAAGTAGATATAATAAAATGCATGGAACCTTTAGTTATATTTAAAGCTTTGTCTAACGAGACACGTAGTCAGATTATGATGTGGTTAAAAACTCCGGAGGAATTTTTTGATGAGAAGCCTTATTTACAACAAGGCCTAAGTTTTCGAACTGGTATATGCGTGGGAGATATTCAAGCTAAAGCGGGACTTGCACAGTCTGTTATCTCGAGTTATTTGTTGACAATGCAAAAAGCTGGTTTGTTGGAATCTGAGCGAATTGGGAAGTGGACGTACTATCGTCGGAACGAAAAGACAATTCAGGAATTTTCCGAGTATATCAAACAGAAACTTTAGAAGAGAGGAGGGAAGATTTTTTTTGAGAGAACATATCTACAAATCTAAATATGTAATTATGAGTGGAGGATTATTTTAAAAATGAAAAAGGTTAACCCGTTGCTTATTATTATTCTGGCTTTAGGTGTATTTGGTATTATCACTACGGAAATGGGGATTATAGGTGTTCTACCGCAGATAACTCAGAAATTTAATATCTCGACTTCTCAGACGGGATGGCTTGTAAGTATATTTGCATTAGTCGTTGCCATTTCAGGTCCATTTCTGACATTACTGGCTTCTGGAATTAATCGTAAAATAATTTTATTAACCGCTGTGCTTATTTTTGCAATTTCAAATGTTGTTTATGCTTATACGACCATGTTTGAAGTAATGCTGATTTTCCGTATTATTCCAGCTATTTTTCATCCCGTCTTTTTTTCAGTTGCTCTTGTGACCGCTGCCCAACTTGTCCCACCAGAAAAGAGCACCAAAGCAGTTACAAAGGTTTTCGCCGGAATCACAGTCGGGTTTGCCTTTGGTGTGCCGTTGACTTCATTTCTCGCGGACAAAATATCATTAGAAGTCGCTTTTCTGTTTGGGGCTGCTGTAAGTATAATTGCTTTTTTAGGGATACTCGCTTGGCTCCCTTCCATGCCTGTTAAAGAAAAAATGTCTTACGGTAAGCAACTTGGTATATTACGCAAACCTCATTTATGGTTAAATATTGTGACAGTTATTTTTATCTTTGCAGCTATGTTTTCTGTGTATAGTTACTTTGCTGAGTATCTTGGTCAAGTAACAAATATGAATGGATCATGGATTAGCATCATGTTGATGGCCTTTGGTATAATCATGATTTTTGGGAATTTTTTATTTGGGAGCCTTTTGCATAAAGGGATTACAAAGACCGTGATCATGTTTCCTCTGCTATATGCGGTAACTTACTTATTCGTTTATTATCTTGGTTCTTATTTCATTCCGATGGTTGTTATCATCCTCATTTGGGGAGTAGTGCATTCAGGCGGGCTCATTGTCAGTCAAGCATGGTTAACGACTGAGGCGAAAGAGGCTCCCGAATTTGGTAACAGCTTGTTTATTTCATTCTCTAATCTTGGGATAACTATAGGGACTTCTATCGGTGGTTGGTTTATTTCTCGCTCAGGTATACATGAACTCATTTGGATTGGAATTATGTTTTCTCTGCTTGCTTTCTTAATGATCATAGTCAAAATAAAAATCTCTAAATTAAACGTAGCAGATGCTAAGCTGAATGGTTAACGGAGATTGAATTTATTAAAATAGCGATAGCCAAGTATCTATTTCTCCGGTACAAAGCTGTCGCTTTTTTCTATTATTGAGGACGACAGACTTGTGTTTTTAAGTGTTTTGATTTATTTTAATTAGACCCCATGAAGCTATTACATAGGTATAAGAAAGAGGTTTATCCATGAATGAAAAGTATCTATTAAAAATCTGCTTAGCTATCATCCTTCTACTAGGAACGGCTACCGGCTGCACCATTGCCGAGCAGTCTACTCCAGATCAAGTTCCATCAATAACAACGAGTTCTACTCCTAAATCTGATGCAAACACAAAGAATACAGAAGAGGACAACAGAAGATTATTAGATGCTAAGGTAACACGGGTAGTTGATGGAGACACCATGAAGCTGACTATCGACGGTAAAAAAGAAACGGTGCGCCTGCTACTAGTCGATACTCCAGAATCAGTAAATCCGAACATCCCTGAACCACAACCATTTGCTATAGAAGCCTCTAACTTCGCCAAAAAGATGCTTACAGATAAAGATGTGCAAATTGAACTTGATGTATCAGAACGGGATAAATATGGTCGCCTACTCTGTTACCTCTATATTGATGGAAAGATGTTTAATGAGATACTTCTTGAGCAGGGTTATGCACGTGTAGCCTATGTATTTGCACCTAACACAAAGTACGTAGATCAATTTAGAGCTATTCAAGATAAGGCAAGAGAGCAGGGCATCGGCATCTGGAGTATTGAAAATTACGCACAAGACAAAGGGTTTCATGTTCCTAAGTCTTCAGCAGCTCCTAAGCCAGTACGTTAATAGATTTCTTAGAAGGTAAACATATACAAGCAAGAACACACTAACTGATGGTTAGTATATGTATAAGGAATTACAGAAGTGAATTTGAATTTTGGATGGTTTTGGTATAAGCATGTATAAAAAATATCCCGTTAACCTTAACTGGTCGACGGGGTATTTTTTTAATTTAACTAATTTAGAAATGAAATTAAGTTCAGGGAGACCTTTAAAAGAAAGAATGTCCTCCAGCTCTATCATACGTATGATAATGGGCTTGATAGATCCCTTGCTTATGTGATCAGTCTACAGAGCGTTTAAGTCGTTAGTGGATTTTAGGAATATTATGATGTTTATTAGAACATTATCCTTCTTACCTAAAGGTTTAACAATAGATAGAAATACCTAACACGAAATATATACTATTCTATTTATCTTCGGTTGATTCGACATTTGTTCTCGGGGGAGGCGTTACCAATGTGCATGATAGAATTCGACTGCTGTATGGCGATGAATACGGCGTGACGATCACTAGTGAGTTAGGGAGGGACACGGATGAAAATTACGCTGCCGCTGATCGAAATCGAGTAAAATGACAAAAAAATTACAAAAATCAAAAAAATATACAATATCTAGGTAATGCTTTATTCATAAAAGCAATAAAATGACAAATCTGCACAAAGAAAGTACTAAAGATAGCAAATGATCGAGTGCTACAATGTTATCAGATATTCTGGTAAGCGATTGCAGTAAATGCGACGTGTCGGAGAGTACGTCAAGGTCGCCGATGTAGAGACCACTAAGAGCATTATGACTGACGAAACGTTTAACCCAGCAATTGATTTCTGCTTTAGCCAGATATATCAATACTTATGCGATTTTTATGTTGCAAAAGTTGAGTGATACATTTAAAGGTGAGGTGCAGTAATGAATAAAATTGAATTTGAAAAAGCTTTAAATTTGACGCAAAACGCTAAATTATGGGTTGATCTCTATGGTGAAAATATTGTAGAGAAAAACAAACAACGTTATGTAACAGCTATCGAAAAATTCACAAAAAGATTCCATCATGAGGATTTCGAAGTCTTTAGCGCTCCTGGTCGTGTAGAGATTGGTGGCAATCACACAGATCATAACGGTGGAAAAATACTGGCAGGCAGCATTAATCTTGATTGTATCGGTATTGCCACAAAAACAAAACAAAATTATGTATCTATTGTCAGTGAAAATTATCAGCTAGACTTCTCAATTAATATTGATGATCTGAGTAGTGAGCATGAAGGTAGTACCATTGATTTGCTTAAAGGCCTTTTAGCTGGATTTAAAGAAACTGGTAAAAACTTGGGTGGTTTCGATGTATATGTTACCAGCAATGTTCTTTCTGCCGCTGGCGTTAGCTCATCCGCTTCATTTGAAATGCTGATTTGTTCAATATTAGATCACTTTTTTAATGAAAACCGGTTGAGTAAAACTGAATATGCAATGGTCGGCAAATATGCCGAAAATCATTTCTGGAATAAAGATTCTGGTCTGTTAGATCAGATGGCTTGTGCAGTTGGCGGGATTATCAATATTGATTTTCAAAATGAAGATAATCCAGCAATTAAGAATATAAATTTTGATTTTAATAAAGTTGGTTATGAAATTATTATTGTAAATACAGGTAAAGGCCATGCTGATCTAAGTGAAGAATACTCTTCTGTACCAAAAGAAATGAAACAAGTAGCTACTTATTTTGGAAAGAGTGTGCTTGCAGAGCTGAAGTTAGAGGATATCATTTCTAACCTTAAATCTCTGCGTAATCAAGTAAGCGATCGTGCTATTCTTCGGGCAATACATTTTTTCAATGAAAATACAGTGGTCGAAAAACAGATAGAATCTCTGGAAAGTGGTAATTTCAATGAATTTTTAACTCTAGTATCAGCCTCTGGAAATTCCTCTTGGAAATTACTCCAAAATTGTTATTCAATGTCCAATATCACAGAGCAAGTTATACCCATTGCGTTAGAACTTACCCAACAATTTATTTCGAAGATAGGAAAAGGTGCAACAAGGGTTCATGGTGGGGGGTTTGCCGGTGTTATTATGGCGATAATTCCAAAAGAAAACACCAAAGACTACATTGAATATATAGAGGCTAATTTCTTAGAAAATTCAACCTATTCCATTACCATTCGTCCTTATGGAGCTGTGAAAATCACTGGTTTAATGAGAGCAGATAATTACTAGTGAACTTACTTAAATCATCAACGGATCGTAAAATCACGATAGATGAAAATAAATCTGGAAGCTCTAACCTAGGCACAACGCCTGTGCCTAGGTTAATCGTTTCATTGGCTATACCAGCTATTGCAGCTCAAATTATTAATGCATTATATAACATTGTAGACCGAATATATATCGGTATGATACCTGGAGTAGGCGATATGGCTATGACAGGAGTAGGTGTTAGCTTCCCCATTATTATTCTCGTATCTGCATTTGCACAATTAATAGGTTCTGGCGGTGCGCCTCTGGCATCCATAGAGCTTGGTAAAGGAAGTAAAGATCGTGCTGAAGCTATTCTTGGAAGTAGTGCTGCCTCTTTATTTATGATATCAATTCTCCTCTCCATAGTTTTGCAAACAACTAAGAACCCGATACTCATGCTCTTCGGTGCAAGTGAGATAACAATTGAATATGCTGACCAATATCTATTTATATATCTTCTAGGCACCATATTCGTTCAATTTTCATTAGGCCTAAATAGTTTTATTTCTTCACAAGGGAAAATCAAAATAGCAATGTTATCTGTTTTAATTGGGGCAATCCTCAATATTATTTTAGACCCTATTTTTATATTTACACTAAATTTAGGTGTTAAGGGTGCGGCTCTTGCAACGGTTATTTCTCAAGCAGCAAGTGCTCTATGGATTATTCGTTATCTTTTATCTCACAAAAGTGCTGTTCGTTTGAAAAAGAAGTATATCAAGTTTGATAAAAAAGTGATTCTTCCCATTTTGGCGCTAGGTGTTTCCCCTTTTATTATGCAACTTACTGAATGCCTTATTAATATCATTTTTAATTCAGGGCTACAAAAATATGGAGGTGATTATTATGTAGGAGCAATGACGATTATTACAAGTGTAATGCAATTGATATATATTTTTTGCAACGGAATCACACAAGGAGTCCAACCTGTTATCAGTTATAATTACGGAGCGAAAAATTATATTAGGGTCAAAACAGCATATCGGCTAGGGTTTGCTTTGCATATTATTATTGGATCTTTAATTGTAGCTATCATAATGTTATTTCCATCTTTTTTCGCATCACTTTTTACAGATAATTTTGAAATGATAAATATTGTTACATATATGATGCCCATATTTGTTTGTGGGTGGGGGATTTTTGGCATTCAGTCAGGCGTTCAATGTACTCTTGTAGGACTCGGTCAAGCAAAAACATCCCTTTTTTTGGCCTGTTTGAGAAAGATCATACTTTTGATACCACTAGCAATAATACTACCAAGTTTTTTGGGTGTAATAGGCATATTTTTAGCAGAACCTATATCTGATATCATTTCCGCAATTACAGCCGGTTTCATATTTAAGAGAAAGATAAAACAAGTACTAGGTACTATATAACACTAGCGTTGTATTAATGTCCTCCGAATCGATGTGTGAATACAAAAGGAGTATAAGTGTATGGTAACCAAACCGTTAGTTAGCGTTGTTGTGGCTGTTTATAATATGCAGGACACCTTAGACAAATGTATTCAATCCCTAATCTGCCAAACGTTAAAACAAATAGAGATCATTCTAGTTGATGACGGATCTATAGATTCTTCCGGGAAAATATGTGATAAGTACGCAAGGGAAGATACTCGCATACGCGTTATTCATCAGAAAAATAGCGGATTGCCTATGTCTAGGCTGGCAGGTTTGAATGTAGCGAGCGGAGAGTTTCTTAATTACATTGATGCTGATGACTGGTGCGAACCAAATATGATGGAATTATTGTATAATGCAGCCACGAAGAACAATGCTGATATCGTATTTTGTTCCGCCTATCGTCACAGAAATGATGGTATAGCCAGAATTTGCAATTTGCCAATTGATGAAGGTTTATATACAAAAAATGATATACATGATTGTTATATATTACCGTTATATGGAGACTTGAAGACAGATATTCTTATAACAACGGGTTATGTATGGTGCAGTTTTTTTAGAAGAAGCATACTTAGAAACATCAAATTTTATAAGGATATTTGCATGCATGAAGATGAAATTATCGTCATACAGGCACTGTCCCGGGCTAAATCTATATATGTTATTGCCGATCCATTGTACAACTACAATCGGTTAGCTCCTAACTCGCTGAGCAAACGGACCATATACTGGGAAAATTACTGGGAAAATATTATTGATGTGTATGAAGCTAAAAGGGAGTTTTCCTGTAATTTTTTCACTGACGATAGTGAATATATGGATAGACTAACAACCTATTTGTATCTCAAATTTTTTAGATCCATTCGTAATGAAACACATTATACAAACCCAGCAGGCATTTGGGGTGGGTTGAAAAATGTATACAAACTAAAGTCGAAAAAATACTTATTTAAAAACAAAAAGTATATCGTGAAGAGCGAGTTCTCACCAGTTGAAAGAACATTAATCAGACTTACAAACTGCAGACTCTATTTTTTAGTTTACTTCTATTATCTTATTAAATGTAACAGGATGCGCACTTATGTTGAAAAAACTAAGAATTAATGGTTTATTAGTACTTTTCAGTCAAGGGGGAAGGTGGATGTGTGAGGGAGAAACATGCAAGAAAACATAAATTTATTTCAATATGCGCTATTTTAATTATGGTTACTTTGGCTGCTTCCGTCTTTATAACTCCCTCGTCAAATGGAAAAGTAACTATAAACATCGGGTATCAAAGTATAACTGCTCAGACCTGGGGGGCACTAATTATTAAACAGCAACAATTATTTGAAAGAAAATTAAAGGTCAGATACCCATATATAGATTTTAATATACAATGGCATGACGAGGTTTCAGGCTCTGTTATTAACAACAACATGTTGGCTCATAAATACCAAATCGGATATATGGGTGACATGCCCAGCATCATAAATCTATATAATGGCTACTTACACGAAGAGTATAACTCCAGACTGCTCGCTATAGATGGAAAGGGGTTAGGTGGAAAAAACCAAAGTATACTTGTCAGTCAAGATTCAGGAATAAACGATATTCATGACTTGGTGGGTAGAACCGTATCAGTACCGATAGCGTCAAGTACTCATAAAATGCTATTAGATATACTCTCTCAAAATGATTTGCTAGATAAAGTAGAGATCATCAATCAAGATATACCAACGGCTTACAATATGATCACAACAGGTAAAATTCAGGCATTGGCCGCATGGGAGCCATATCCATCTTATTTGATGCAAAATGACCAAATGATTAAATTGATTGATGGAGAAGTGACAGGAAATGATTATTTGGCAGGTATTATGATTGATGACGACTGGGCGAAAACAAACAGTGAGTATACTTCAATATTTTTAAGTAGTATCAAAGAATCACATGAGTTTTTACGAAACTATCCAGATGAAAGCGTTAAAATCATCAGTCAAGAAAGCGGTTTTCCACCCGAAGTCATTGCTAACGTTTTAAAAAATATTGACTGGGAGATGGAGATGACCTCTTCAAATAGAGATACGCTAAAAAAAAATTATCAATTTTTATATGAATTAGGATTACTAAAAGATTTCCCGGTTGAAGCCTATTTGAATACCGTGAAGGAGAAAAATTGATATGAATTATAGAAGTGAAAGAAATGTTAGCTTCATAGTCAAATTATTTAGAATTTTGGCATCATTCGCAATTTTTCTTCTTATCATATCAATCCTAAAAATCATTGATTGGAAGTTCCTTATAACCTTTTCCTATATACCTAGTATTCAAGATATCATTTATGAATGCGTATCCGTATTCTCTGATTTAGAGATTTACGGAAATATATTAATCACATTAGGAAGAGTATACTCCGGATTTATCTGTGCTGTTATTTTAGCCATTCCTTTCGCGATATTGATTACCGAAAACCGACTTGTGCGTCATTATATCTATCCGGTTTTTGAATTTATCCGACCAATACCAAACGTTGCTTGGGTTCCAATATCAATTGTGCTTTTCCAGTCTATCAATTCCAGTATGCTTTTTATCACATTTATTGGAGCTTTCTTTCCGATACTTATTAATTCCGTTGAAGGATTAGGGAATATAAACGAAAACTACAAAAAGATTGCAAAATCATTTCATGTTACCAGATGGGTCTATATTACTGAAGTTATGATCCCTGCCACCTTTCCTAATATCTTTACAGGGTTATTACTTGGGATGAGTGGTTCTTGGTTAGGTGTAGTTGTAGCAGAGATGATCAGCGGGCAATCCGGCATCGGGTATCTTACATGGGTGAATTATACACTTTTAAATATGTCCGGTGTGGTGATGTGTATGTTTATAATCGGAGGGTTGGGAGCATTCTCTACGTGGCTACTCAGAAAAATTAATTACTTTTCAATCCGGATGTGACAGAAAATGAAAATGTTTAATGATAGTAAAAACTGCGTAGAAATAAAAAACTTATCAAAAACGTTTATACGTCCTAATGGAGAAAAGGTCAATATTTGCGAGAATTTAAATTTGTACATTGAGAAGGGGAAAATTAGCAGTATTATTGGTAGCTCTGGTTGTGGGAAAACCACGCTGCTAAATATGATTGCTGGTTTTGAAAATTATGATGATGGAGAAATCTATCTAGCCCCCAATTGTAAAATTGGTATTTTGTTTCAGAATAATGTTCTGTTCCCATGGAAAACAATCATGCAAAATATATTATTTGCCTGTAGGAATTATTTTGATGATCCAAAAGCTGTAATTCGGGAATACCTTGCAAAAGTAGGACTTAGTGAGGTGGAAAACTGTTATCCAAATGAATTATCTGGCGGGATGAACCAGCGTATCGCCTTGTTAAGGATACTATTAACTAGCCCTGATTTGATTATATTGGATGAAGCATTCGGAGCTTTAGACTACCAAAATAGACTTGAAATGCAAAATTTATTTTTAGAGCTGCATAAGGAACGTAAATTCACTGCATTGGTTGTAACTCATGACATGCTTGAAGCGATCACATTAGGCGACAATATTTTTATTTTTTATGATCAACCTCTTAAATTTAATATCATCCAAAATAGTGTTAAGTCAGATGGTAACTATTCATCAATTATTAACCAAGTTGAATCCATATTCAATATTAGTGACCAAAGCAAGTATAATAAGGAGGTTTAAATCATGAAAGAAAGCTATGCTATCACAGTTTCATTAGGATCCGGTAAGGAAATTAAATTTGATAATTTATCATTTGGTGAAACATACGATTTTGACAATGAATACTTGAATATGAGCATAGGAAAAAATGAAGAGAATGATATTGTGGTTTCAACTAAAGATAATTTTGATTGGATAAAGAAAATACGCTATCGTTTTACCCTTGAGATGCGTAATTATTCCAAGGTTATAGCACCTGACAGTGGTCGATGGTTCCTTCGTTATATGAGCTTAATCGATTTTTGGAGAAATAGCCGCCAGTTCACTTCAAATATAGGAGACATAAAAATTCCGCTTTTTATGTTTTTGAAAAATGATGGAAGCGTGGGAAATGCAGTAGGCGTGATCGGAAATAATATTGAAACCCAATTTATAATCATAGAACCCGAATCTAACCGGGCGCTCAATGTGCATACAGGGAATATTATACTTGACATTGTAAGAGGAAATGATAAATATCCTATTAAATCCTCTGTTTATAGCGAAAAGGTGTTTCATTATACTTCAAATGTTGGAGAAAGCAGACCTTGGTTACTTGTTCAACGCGACTTTTCCGATCAGCAACGTCAAAAGTATACGATTAAAGAGCAATATCTGGAGAAGGCACTGGAACCTATGTGGTGTTCATGGGTCGATTGGGACAGCAAGGATATTAATACGGAAATGCTCTTATCAAACATAAAATCAGGCATAGAACTAGGTATAAATAATTTTATTATTGATGACGGATGGTACGGTAATGGGTTGGATAGTGACTATTCTATTGATATGAACATTGGCGATTGGGAGCCCGATCCGCAAAAAATACCAGATATGAATCTATTAGTTGCTAGAGCCCATGACATTGGAGCCAGACTTATTATTTGGTGTGCACCTCACGCGGTAGCTCTTAAATCAAAAGCATACCTGGAAAACAAAAATTATCTTATTGCCGATGCTAATGGAGAGCCTTATCTTAATGATCCGCAATATTATTCCTATTGCTTTCAAAGCCCTGAAGGCCGTGAAATTATGGCTGAAATTTGTTTAAAGCTGATGGATAAATGGGGTTTTGATGGTGCGAAGTATGATTTATTTAATTGGGTACCCGATATTGAATGTCAAAACCCTAATCACAATCATGATACTCATTCCATGATTCAAGGACTTGAAAAAACTTTTGCGCGCATTGAAGAAAAAACCAAATCAAAAAAACTAGACTATATTGTTGAGTTAAAACAAAATTACGGAACTCTTTTTAATATGAGGTATGGCAATCTTATGAGAGCTGGGGATGCGCCATTTGATTTAGAAACTAATTATCAAAGAACCCTTCATATCCAGTCATACACCCCCTTTGCATTAAATGATTATCAATCTTTTACAGTTAATGACACAAAAGAAGACGTTGCTTGTACAATTATAAAGATGCTTGCGGCCGGTGTTCCTGCGTATGGAGTGAATTTCTCTAAGTTGTCTGAAGAAATCAAAAAAGTGATAAAGTACTATAATTCTTTTTACAAAGAAAATCTGGAGACATTCAAAAATTTTCGTATTCCGTTAAATCCCGCCAACACCTCAATGCTTGTTGAAGGAACTGATAAGAGATTTGTTTTTCTTCTCCCGCCTATTAATATTGTAGATATTGTAGGAAATGACGTCGTAGTATTCAATGGTAGTTACCGTGATACTATTATTATTAATAATACAGTTCCCACTAATTACAATGTTATAGTTAAGGACTGTTTTGGCAATAAGGTAAACAGAATTACTATTATTAATCAACTTGAAGAATTGAATGTACCTATCGGAGGCAGTATCACGATTGAACACTAATAAAAAACTCATTATTAACATGTGCGAACTTGTGTTTTTTGTTACTCATCTGACGATGAGGATATAGTACAATTGTAGAAATGTGCCTCATGATTATACTGACTAGTTATTTTAATTAGCTAATTAATTTATATATCAAACTCACCCATTCTGGTTGCTGGTTATTGTGTTTTGATTTTTCATTGTAGATGACTCCACATCTTTTTACCTTGAGATAAAATGGTATAGTATACAGTATCATTTCTATATAGTGGAATATAGTAAACATGCATATCTTTTTTAAAGAGAATAGTTAAAAGTAGAAGGGTGTTGTTTCAATTGAGCGACTATATCATGGGGCTAAGAAAACTAGTAGGTTCGAGGCCGCTTATTATGGCAGGAGCCTGTGTTTTGTTGTGTAGCGAGCAACAATTACTATTACAACGTAGAACGGACAACGGTTGCTGGGGGTTGCCAGGTGGATCGATGGAGCTTGGAGAGACTTTGGAAGAGGTTGCTAGAAGGGAGCTTTTTGAGGAGACAGGTTTACAAGCCAGAGGACTTGAATTGTTCGACATGTTCTCTGGACAAGAACTTTATTACAAATATCCAAACGGTGATGAAGTATATAATGTTGTAGCCGCTTACCTATGTACAGAATTTGACGGTGTGCTTAAAGAAGATGGGATTGAAGTGCAAGAAGTCCGTTTTTTTAATTATGGAGAATTGCCTAGTGAGTTATCACCTCCTGATGTTCCAGTCATTAAGAGATTTATGGATCGTTTTGTGAAGTAAGACCACATCTTACTTAAAGTGTCACCTTTCCCAGCGAACCATAATACGATGAAATATGAACCATGACATTAGCCCGGAAAGGTGTGCGATTATGAACGGAACAATCCTCAATTTCTTTGCTGGCGGCAATACGGCTCACGGCTTTTACAGCCTCTATGAGTCGTCATTGCAAAGTTTAACTCGTCTGTATGTTTTAAAAGGAGGCCCAGGTACGGAGCAGACCAAACTGATTAGAGAAATCGGAGAGCAGCTGAATCAACAAGGCTATGAGATCTGGTTCATCCACACTGCATCAGATAACGATTCATTCGACGGTGTGATTATTCCCAAATTAAATATAGGAATTGTGGATGGAACAGCTCCGCGTGTAATAAACCCTGAACTGCCTGAAGAGTCCATCGTATTCGTAGATTTGGAGCAGGTCGCTGATCAGTTCCAGTTGAGCCAGCAGAAGTTGGAAATCGATAATTTAGTCGGAGCCATTAAACAAGAACATGAATTGGCTTATGCTGGCTTTGCTGAAGCTCTTCGCATTCATGACGAATGGGAAGCGATTTATATCGCGAAAATGAATTTTCAAGCAGCCGATGAGCTGACACAGGAGTATATTCAGCATCTGTATGATGATCAGACATCTGAAAAATCCAGCCGGGTAGATCATCGTTTTTTAGGTGCGGCGACGCCTAAGGGGGCAGTGGATTTTGTTCCTAATCTAACCTCAGGACTAAAAAGATATCTGGTTAAAGGACGTGCGGGCTCCGGAAAATCTACACTGTTGAAGAAAATAGCGGCTGAAGGCATCAAGCGTGGTTTCGATGTTGAAATTTACCACTGTGGCTTCGATCCAAATAGCCTTGATATGATTATAGTGCGTGAGCTTCGATTTGCTATTTTTGATAGCACGGCTCCACATGAATACTATCCAGATCGAGACACCGACGAGATCGTCGATATGTATTCCCGCTGTATACAGCCCGGTACAGATGAAGAATATTCCGAAGCTATAGCCGGCATTAAAGAGCGGTATTCGAGCACCATGAAACAATCCACACAACATCTGACAGACGCAAAAGTATTCCTAGTCGCGTTAAAGCAAATCTATACTTCAACCGTGGATTTTGATCGTGTAGACCAGATTAAATCGCAGATTTTAGACGAAATCAACGAGATTGTTGAAAGTCCACTGGAGGTTTAATCCTTCATTTAAGATCGCTCTCTAGAGGGCGGCCTTTTTTGCGAGAAAAGAAATTGGTATGGTACATACGCACCAATGCGGTTATTTCCACTGGATCTGTATCCAAGTATGCTCTCTCTAGTAACAACGATAAGGGAGAGAGAAACTTATGAATGATCAGAAAGAGATGTTTAGAACAGGGCTTAAAGATTCTGTCGCAATTGTTGCAGGATTTATCCCAGCTTGCTTTACGTTTGGATTGGTCGGTAAGGGGTTAGGTCTAGGAAGTCTGGAAGTATTCTTATTGTCAGCGCTCGTATTTGCGGGGGCTAGTCAATTTATCGGTGTGAAAATGCTTGCCGCAGGAGCAGCCGCTCCAGTGATTTTACTGCTTACCCTGATCATTAACTTAAGATATCTGTTTATCAGCTTATCCTTTGGAGGGCAGCTAAATCGTAATATCAGTGTACTAGCGAGAACTTGGATTGGCTTCAGTCTAACAGAAGAGGTGTATGCAGTTAGTATGATCCCTCGAGAAGAAGCAAATCGTAAAACGGAGAATGAAAAAATGAACCAGCTCTTAGGACTTCCTTATCTGTTGGGCCTACAAATCCCTCCATATGTCGCTAACCTGATAGCAACGGCTTCGGGGATAACTCTTGCTTCCTATATCCCAGCTTTATATTTACCGGCACTAAACACTTCATTATATGCCTTGCTGATTGCACTTGTTGTACCTCAATTGAAAGGCAGCTTACGGAATATGGCTATTTGTTTATCAGCTGCAGGATCATCTTGGCTACTGAACCCATTGCTGGGAAACTCTTCGATCCTTATAGCTATGTTGATCGGCATGGCAGTGGGTTCCTTAATTAAAGGGCAAGTCAAAGCGGAGAAGGGGGTATCCGTATGACTATATTAATCATCATAGGTATGGCTGTTATTACATTTTTATTTCGTTTTGTGCCTTTGCTGCTTACGAATCATACGAATGGTTCTTCCAAAGTCGAAGCGTTGCTGGAGTATTTGCCTATAGCGGTTCTTAGTGCGTTTACGGTACCTGGAATCATTCAGGTAGACCCAGATGTTAATCTTGTGGGTATCGCAGCAGGGACTGTCGCTGTTATACTGGTATTAATTAGAAAAATTCCGCTGCTCCTCGTGATTCTAGGCTCTGTTTCCGCAGCAATACTCGTAAAAATGCTAACCCTTTATTTTTAAATCAAAAGTCGGAACAGAAGGGGAGGACCTCATATGAAGCATGATTTGCTGATCACACTCGATAAAGAACGACAGATCCCGTTTAGCCGTCAAATTTACGAGCAAGTTCGATATGCTATCCATTCTGGAGCTTTAACTGGGGGTGACCCCCTGCCTCCGTCTAGAACTTTGGCCAATCAGCTTGGAGTATCCAGAAGTGTGATCCTTCAATCCTATGAGCTACTACAGGCAGAAGGGTATCTAGAGATGAGAAAAGGGGCGGGAACGTTTATTGCGGAGTTGACGTTGGAAGAGAAAGTTACAAAAGATTATGAGAGCCCTTACAATTTTATAACAAAGGGACCTGATTTCCTTACGCTTAATCCTCCTCTGACTAGTGAAGTTGATCATTTGAACCCGGTATTCTGTGATTTTCGGCATGGTGTGCCTGCTTGGGACGCGTTTCCTATGGATCAGTGGCAAAAAGCTCTAATGAATGCTTGCCGCCGCGCCTCACCGGATACTTTAGGTTATGGTCCCGCGGAAGGTTCATTGGGACTGCGCCGTGAGATTGCACGGTTACTACGTTCCACACGATCTATGCCCGTTGTTCCGGAACAAATCGTGATTACTTCTGGAGCTACGCAAGCACTCGATATTTTATCGAGGATTTTCTTATTTAAAGGTGATCATGTCATTGTCGAAGATCCATCACATAGCGTTGTACGTGAAATTTTTTCTTTTGCTGGGGCAGAGGTCATCCCTGTTAAGGTAGATCAAGATGGCATCTGTGTGGAAGAACTCCAAACCAACAGTGATAACGATAAAGAAGCCAATCTTATAAAATCTCCAAAGCTAGTCTATGTTACGCCCTCTCATCAGTTCCCTTTTGGGACGACACTGTCCTTGAAACGAAGGGTTCAGCTGTTGGATTGGACCAAAGCTAATCAAGCTTTTATTATTGAGGACGATTATGACAGTGAATATAGGTATGAGGGTCCGAAAATATCCGCGCTTGCTGGTCTAGATGTAGAAGGCAGAGTGATATATGTGGGTAGCTTTAGTAAAGTATTATTTCCTTCTCTGCGGATAGGTTATGTTGTGTTGCCTCCGGCTTTGCTTCAACCTTTTTTGGCTGTTAAATGGATCACAGATCGCATGTCTTCTGCTTTGGATCAGGAAGCGTTAGCAGAATTTATTCAGAATGGTCACTATGCAAGGCATGTTACACAAATGGGAAAGCTGTATGCCTCTCGTAGAGCCTGTCTTGTAAACAGCTTGAATACTGAATTTGGGAGTCGTGTGCGATATTATGGCGAGGAAGCGGGACTACATTTATTGATTGAGCTGGAGTCGGATGCCGAAGAGAATCGTATTGCTGAAGTGGCGCTCCGTTACGGAGTTCGCGTTTATCCTGCATCTTCTTATTTTCTGGGGAGTAAACCTAAGGGGCCAGTGTTTCTACTCGGCTATTCTAATCTCTCTGAGAATCAGATTAAGATGGGTGTGAACAGACTGATGTTAGCCGAAACAGAAGCGACAGTTAGTAGAAGTCATTTGTAATAGTAAAGTTGGAACTTTATCATATAACTTGCAGGATCCCTCTATAGTTTCGGCCTTCAGGCATTCATAATGAAAGGTGAAGTTATTTCTAATTCTGGAGGTTCTTATGTTATTTTAATATAGATTGGAACCAGACGGAGCCGCCCGGAATACAACAGTAATAAAATCCGTGGAGGTGCTCATATGTTTGCAATCATGCAATTAATAGGTGGGGTGATCCTGTCTTTGGGATGGATTCCTCAAATTATTCAAATCCTTAAATCAAAATCCGTAGCCGATTTAAATTTGAAGTCGTATTTTCTTATGCTGCTCGGAATTAGTCTAATGGAAGCTTACGCGATCAGTTTAGCGGTTACGGGAGTAGGTTTAGCTTTTTTAATTACGAATACGATGTCCTTATGTGTAGTGTTACTGGTTATTATTCTGGTGATTAAATATCGAATAAGATCATGAATGAAGTTAAGAATCTTTATAAAAATAGAGCTAACTTAGGTTAGTGAATTGTGGAGGTACATTTGAGCGGAAAATATTTTACATATGAAATCGATGCTGTTACTTTTCAATTGCAAGCGCCTTGTGATTTTGCTTGGTTATCTAAACTTGGTAAGGTGTTCAAAGTATTCGATCAGCAGGACTCCGGAAACCTTTCTTTTGGTGTGGAGAAGGAGGGTCAAAAGTATTTTGTGAAATTTGCTGGGGCAAAGCCTTTAACTTACGATGGCAATCCCTTGGATGCTGTTAGCTGTTTAATTGAAGCTATCCCGTTGTATAACGAACTTGAATCTAAATCGCTGATAAATCTGGTCTCACACTTTGAAGTTGGAGCGGGATATGCAGCGGTGTTTGAATGGTTTGCTGGTGAATGTTTGCATTCGCATTGGCTGTTTGCGGGTGAAGCTAAGCTGAGCCATCCGGAATCGCCTTTTTACCGCTATAAGCAATTAACTGTTGAACAACGTTTAGCGTCCTTAGACGTAATCTTTTCGTTCCATGAACATGTAGAGTTGCAAGGTTATGTAGCTGTTGATTTTTATGATGGAAGTATTCTTTATAATTTTGAGAACGATGAAACAAGGATTTGTGATATTGATTATTATAGACCTAAGCCTACTGTAAATGATCTGGGAGAGAACTTCTGGGGCTCATCCAGATTCAAGTCACCGGAAGAGTTTGCGCTGGGTGCACCAATTGATGAAGTTACAAATGTATTCAACATGGGCGCAACAGCATTTGTTCTTTTAGGGGGCGCTTCCGACCGATCGTTTGCAAAATGGGAAGCCAGCCAAGCACACTACGAGGTTGCTTTACGAGCGGTTAGCGTGGATCGGAAGCATCGGTATCAGAGTGTAGCCGATTTTAAATTAGCTTGGGATAGAGCAGGAATTGTTTGAGGGATGTGGGAAGTGAGGGATAGAATTGCAGGTAAACTTGTTTAATCTGGAAAAAGAAAACGAAGTTGATCTAGAGTACGTTGTTATTATGGTTAAGCATGGTGAAGAATGGATCTTGGTTAGACATCA
Source organism: Paenibacillus etheri (assembly GCF_001012825.1). GTDB lineage: Bacteria > Bacillota > Bacilli > Paenibacillales > Paenibacillaceae > Paenibacillus_AQ > Paenibacillus_AQ etheri. The sequence goes on along the minus strand of NZ_LCZJ02000023.1, from coordinate 119,406 downwards.
GAACCGTTCGACGTGGGAGTTTGCCGGAGGACATATAGAGGTTGGCGAAACACCGGAGCAGGCTGCTGCTAGAGAATTATATGAAGAAACTGGAGCTGAGCAATTCTCTATCGTTCCTATAGCTGTATATACGGTCATTATTGATGATGCACCCGGGAGTTTTGGAAAGCTGTATTTCGCTAATGTGGAACGATTTGCTGAGCTCCCTCCATATGAGATGGCAGAAATCAAAGGATATACCGAGATACCAACAGAGTTGACTTATCCCTTGATTTATCCAACTCTGATTTCAAAAGTTCAGGATTTCATCAACAGTTTGTCTTTAGATGCAAGATAAGAATGATAGCCCTGCTATTGTCACATGATATGATTAATAAATAGAACAAGCAGGAGGGATTTTATTGAAAAGAGACATTCAACATGTTCCCTACGGCTATGAGCCACCGGTTGAACAACGTAAAGGAACGTTAGTGTTTTACGATTCTTTTGAACATATAACAGATCAGGAGCTTGAAGTCGCGGCAAAGACGGCATCAGATCGGCGTTTCACTAAGCTGGTGCTATATCCACTACATGAAGAAACGGTGAGACGGATGACCAAAGAGCCGGTGAGCGCTTATTACAAGCGTGAGGACCGGCTGCATGAATGGAAAAGAGAGCAAGGACGTAGCTTTGTCACGGTAGAGAGTTTGGAGGGGAAGCGAAAGAAGTATACTCCGCTTGATTCTGCGCTTCGGCATCTTGCAGAAATCTATCCTTCGCCGATTTTTTTGTATATAACGCCTGAGGTGGCGAATCAGTTTGCGTCATATTCTTCTTTTGAAGAGTGGATTGTAAAGATTCGGTTATTGTTGCCATCTGCCCCTTCATCACTCCATCCAAGGCTACTAAAATTTCGCCATCGCTGGGATGTTGTTGGAGAAGAACGGGATTAAAGGTAAGGGATTGCCGATTTAATTTGTGCTCTGTTTACGTTTGTAATTGTACATTCTCCACTGATAATGGATAAAACATCCGATGCAAAAACCAAGAATCGCAACAGTGGCCGCTACTGCAACGAGTGTAGTGAAAATATAGGCAGCAATCGTCCAGCCAGCGATGAAGCTGATCAGACCACCTGCTAGGCAGAAGACAGCAATCGATTGGTTAAACTGTTGTTGTGACCAGTCTTCGAGTACATAGTGCGAACGTTCTTTTGTAAGAAAATTAGCTGCTAGCTTAATTATGGGATTATAACCGAATAAGAGTCCGAGTAATCCGGCGATCAAGGGCAGCGCAAGTATCCAGTGCTGTCCTGTTAGCCATGTTAATATAACTGAAATGATGATGAACGCCTGATTAGTCTTTACTAGTGGCCGAGGAATTCCTTTGGACATATTCTGCATATTATTCACACCTTTCTCATTGGAATAATTATAGTATACGCTGAGGTTGAGGGAATGGGAAGTAGATTACTTTGAATTTAAGTAATTTATATGTTGACATATCTCTTTAAAATATGGTTTTATTATGTAGACCAATTGTTATAATGCAAAGGAAGTGTCAGCTTGTCGAACAAGCCGAATACGCGTGAGGCGATTCTGGACACCGCTTCGAAATTATTTTTTTCTCAGGGATATCATGCAACAGGACTGAATCAGATTATTAAAGATAGCGATTCACCGAAGGGATCTCTTTATTATTACTTCCCCCACGGTAAAGAAGAGCTGGCTTTAACATGCATTAACCGGACTAGTCTAACAGTCGCACAGAAGCTGAACTGTCATATGGAGAGCAGCAATAGTGCGGCTGAAGCAATGGAGGATTTCATTCTCGGCATGGCTATGGATGCAGTAGAATCTTCATTTGAGGGGATTGTTCCATTTAGTTTTTGGTTAGCGGCGGAGACCTCTTGTATTAGTGAGGAGCTGCGGACTGCATGTAAATCTGTGTTTGTGGACTTGCAGGATGTGATTAAGAAACGCCTTCTGGAAGAAGGTGTGGAGAGCAACACTGCAGCCGATAAGGCTTCAGTAATAGTCTCATTATTTGAAGGAGCGCTTCTTCAGACGCTGACTTTACGGGATGAACAGCCGCTTCTCGCGGCGGCGAAGATTATCCCAGCAATACTTGGTTAGAGATAGAAATAGATAAGAACATCAGGGGGATTAAGAGTGGAAGCGACTATGCAAGGAAAGCAACAAAAGGAAGTAAAGAAGTTTAAAACCATTCCGATTCTAGTCTCTTTACTACTTGCAGGATTTATCGGAATGTTCAGTGAAACCGCACTAAATGTAGCTTTAAGTGATCTTATGAATGTCCTTCAAATTACTCCAGCGACAGCACAATGGTTGACGACGGCTTATCTGCTTACACTGGGAATTCTAGTACCGATTTCGGGTATGTTGCTTCAGTGGTTCTCGACTAGACAGTTGTTTGTTGCTGCATTATGTTTTTCAATACTTGGAACGTTTCTAGCTGCAGTATCACCTAGTTTTGAGTTCCTATTAACAGCTCGTGTGGTACAAGCAATGGGTACTGCGCTCCTATTACCACTAATGTTCAATACCATCCTTATCATCATTGCTCCTGAAAAACGTGGGGCTGCGATGGGGATGATCGGTTTGGTTATCATGGTAGCGCCAGCGATCGGTCCTACTGTTGCTGGTCTTCTAATTGAAAGCCTTAGCTGGCACTGGATCTTCTGGCTGTCACTTCCATTCTTGGTGATCGCATTGATATTCGGGATCCTCTTCATGCAAAATGTAACGAAGGTTACGAAGCCGAAGATCGACATCCTCTCCATAGTGTTATCATCAATCGGGTTTGGTGGTATCGTGTTTGGTTTCAGTAGCGCCGGTGAAGAAGCTGGTTGGGGAAGTCCAAAAGTAATCATAGCTATAGTAGTAGGTGTGGTATCACTCTTGTTGTTCGGTTTGCGCCAAATGAAGATGAAGCAGCCTATGATTAATCTGCGTGCTTTTAAATATCCAATGTTCTCCATTGGTGTGGCGATGGTATTTATTTGTATGATGGTTATCCTATCCTCCATGTTGATTCTTCCAATGTATCTTCAACAGGGTCAAGGATATACAGCGTTTAAGGCAGGCTTGCTGCTACTTCCAGGGGGGATTATTAACGGATTGATGTCCCCAATCATGGGTCGTCTGTTCGATAAATATGGTCCAAAATGGCTCGTTATTCCGGGTCTGATTATTGCAGCTACTGCTTTATGGTTCTTCTCCAGTATTACTGTAGCTTCTACGGTCGTATTCGTAATCGTACTTCACAGTACGCTTATGATTGGTGTGTCGATGGTATTTATGCCTGCACAAACCAACGGAATTAACCAGCTGCCGCTAGAATTATATCCAGATGGTACAGCGATCATGAATACATTGCAGCAGGTTGCTGGTGCGATCGGTACTGCATTAGCTGTCAGCATTATGTCCGCAGGCTCTAAGAGTTATATGAAGACTGTGGCCGATCCTGCCGATCCAGCTAATATGTTGCCTGCGTTCACGCAAGGTGTACAAAATGCATTTATTTTCGGAATGAGTATGGCGATAGTGGGTCTAATCCTTGCTTTCTTCGTGAAAAGAGTAGTTGTTAATCATAAAATGAATACACCAATGCACTAATAAATAAGATTATCGTACAAAAAAAGATTACTATAAGGTAACATTTTGTATTATCCCCTTACGGTAGACAGTGGTTAAAGTTCATGAGCTTATGGACTTAACACTGTTGATCGGAGGGGATTTTTATTTTGCTTGTGGGTTTAATTTATGTGAAGGGTAGATGTCGATTAAGTTACACTATTGATACTCGTAATTTCGAATTATTTAGTACAATTACATAAAAAAATGACGTAAGGAGATCTTACAATGAACTGGAAAAAAGTTGGATTATTAAGCGCTGCTATAGTACTAGGTTCTGTGGGTGGTTTTGGGAGCATACATACAAACACTGTAGCTGCCGCAACATCGAAAGAATCCACAAGTGTATATAAGTTATTTCAACAATATGTACAGAAGCCGGCATCACTTGCACATGCACGCAATTATTTGATTAACCATATCGATGAAGTGGATACCTGGACAGCGATAATGATGACGCTACAGCTTGAGAATGCACAGAACGCACACTTGCGTGCATACTCAGAAAAAGTTTATCCAGAGAATGTTCAGAAAGCGATAAATAGTGTCTATATTAAAAGCAAAAGTCTTAAGTATACTGGCCTACTCAATGCGATCAAAGATTCCAAAGTGTCCAGCGTATTAATTGAAGGCTCGAATAAGGGTTATCAAATAATGACCAGTGAGGGTATGTATTATCCAACGATGAATTATGAAAGCTTCAAAATATTTAAGCCGTATATATCGAAGGACATCGCTGCTTACATTGATATTATGGCTACTGAGACCAATCAACCGAGTTTATCGGATGGGGCAGTTGCGATAAGCTGGTCAGATTTAACAAATAGAGTGCTTGCGATGGAGAGCTTTGTGACGAAATATCCTTCTTCGAACCGGTCAACAGCTATTCAACAACAGCTTCAAAATGCGACCGGTTATTTATTATATGGAGTAAGCAACACGTCTGTATATGGTGATGATCCGCAAGTAATTGATCCAGAAGTCAGACAAGCCTATGAAGCGGCGGTGAAGAATGCCACAGGAGATAGTAGGATCGTTACAATTTTAGAAAAGCTGCTGAAATTACTTGATTCTACACATAATAAATTTACACCTGAAGTAGAAAAATTTCTAAATGAAACCATAAATTCAAAATAATTATTTGACTTAAAGTAGTCTAATGTAAAGAAGCGGTTCAACACCACATTGAACTGCTTTTTTTTATGGAGCTTGATTAGCGGATTATGTACCCCTTTGGTTATGATCATAGGGTTGCAATAGATGAGAGTGGGACCTCTCCCCAGCAGAAAACCGAGAAGTGTCCGCCACTTAACTTCTTTTTAAGAAAAATGCTGGGCTATATTAGTCAGATACTCTTCTTCATCTGTATTTTCTTTCATATGAATGAGCATTTTGGCATCATCTCCAACAACGTATCGGAATTGACTTGTCCCATCTGTGGCGGCTTGATATATGGTTTCCGCAACAATTTCTGGAGGCGAAGCGTACGCAGGTTGTTTTTCCATCTCACCCAATTTACCTAAAAATGCAGTAGTAAAGGGCTTATAATCTGTTAATGCATCATTAAAAAAGAACTCCATCGATCTTCCACCAAAGTCTGTTTGAATAGCACCTGGTTCAATTAACTTTACTTTGATGTTTTGTGAAGCTAATTCATAAGATACGGATTCAGAAAAACCTTCTACGGCGAATTTAGTTGAATGATACAGAGACATCGTAGGAAAGGTTACTTTCCCTCCCATAGAAGAGATATTGATCAGCAAACCGTTTTGATTAGATCTAAAATGTGGCAACATAGCTTTAGTCATACTGATAAGACCAAAAACATTCACTTCAAACTGTCTTCTGATCTGCTCATCTGTAGCTACTTCTATAAGACCCATTGTTCCATAACCAGCATTATTGAGAAGAACGTCAATTTTACCGAACCGATTAATTGCTTCCGCTAATGCAGAATGAATCGTATCTACTTTCTCAACATCAAGTCTTAATACCAATACATTATCAAGAGTGATAAGTTCACTTTCTTGTTCAGGAGAACGCATCGTGGCTACGACGTTCCATCCTCTTTCAGCAAAATGTTTTACTGTAGTTCTCCCAATGCCAGACGAAGCACCCGTTATAAAAATGGTTTTCATTAACAATTCCTCCTAAAAGTTTTATGAGCGTTACAGCTTCATTTGGTGCGTACAATACAAAACTTACTTCGTAAGCACTATCTGCTCCATGTTTGACAAACCTTCGGCTATGATTCTGAGTTTTGCTTTATATTCTTCTATACCAATTTGGATGCAGATGATCTGTGCTGGATGCATTTCATCTTTATAAAGTGAATACTGGTCAAGTAATTGATCTAACTTATTCTGTGATTCCTCTTGTGCTTGCTTCAACCAAATAATCACCTTGTCATACCCAACAAATTCTCCAAAATATAACCTCATCATAAAATCAGATTTCTTAATACTGTCTGCCTCGAGTGGGGCTAATAAATAGGCATTAAAACTTTCTCTTCCTTTATCCGTGATATTTAAAAGATTCTTATTAGGCTTGCCTTCTTGCTGCACATTTTCCTTAGTTATCAAACCCTCCTTTTCCATTCGAGCAAGTGTAGGATAAATCGTTCCATAACTAGAACTATAGAAATTAGAGAATACATTCTCCAATAACTGTTTTATTTCGTAACCAGTCTTCGATTCTTTCATAAGCATGCCTAAAATAACATCCTGACTGTTCAAAATAGAGCCTCCTTGTAGTTTAGAAATATTTGTATACCACACTTATAATATATCGGTTCAATATATATTGTGTCAATATATATTATTTTGATACAAGAGACTTCATCAAATTCATAAACCTCGTGCACTTTGGGAATTGTTTGGAATGGGTACTATGAACCAATTAGTTTCAGGTTATTCCCGTATGTCTAAATATTAAGTACAATTACATATATGGCAAAAGGGAGGTTATTTATTGAACTGGAAAAAAACCGGCTTGTTAAGTATTTCTATTGCCCTTGGTTCAGTGACAGGATTAAGTACTTTGGGCATTGAACCAGTACTTGCCGCAACGGCAACGGAAACTGTAAAAGTCTATAATCAATTCCAGCAGTATGTACAGAAGCCAACATTTCTTGCTAACGCACGTAATTATTTGATTAATCATATTGATGAAGTGGATAAATGGACAGCGACACAGATGACTCTTCAGCTAGAGAATACACAAAAAGCTCATTTATCTGTATACTCAGAAAAGGTTTTTCCGGAGAAGGTGCAGAAAGAGATAAATAATGCTTTTTCCAAAGGCAAAAATCTAACTTATACCTCACTCCTTAATACGATTAAAGATTCCAACGTACGTAATGTGTTAATAGAAGGCCGTGATAAGGGATATAAGTTGGAGACCAGTGAGGGCATGTACTATCCGGTAATGCATTATGAGGGTTTTAAGACTTTTAAGCCATATGTTACGAAAGACATCGCAGCTTATATTGACATTATGGCCACAGAATCTAATCAACCGAGTGTATCTGATGCAGCGATTGTAATTCCATGGGCCGAGTTAACGAATAGAGCGCTTGCAATAGAGGATTTTGTGACGAAATATCCTGCTTCTAACCGTTCAACCGCTCTTCAAAAAGAACTTCTCATTGCAACGTCTCGCTTATTATATGGAAGTAGTAATACACCTGCATATGACTATGATGAGCAAGTTATCAAACCAGAAGTGAAAAAGGCGTATGAGGATGCACTAAAAGATAGAAAAGTTGATACTAGAATTCTTTCGATTTTAGAAAAGCTACTACAATTACTTAATTCCACGAATAATAAATTTACACCTGTAATAGAAAAATTTCTAGTTGAAACCGTAAACTCGTAATTATTTGAGTATGTGAAGACAACAACTGAGAAGAGGCTGGATGAATTGAGATTGGGTTCTAGAGGAACAAGAGTCGCAGTTTTTGCAGTTGTGCTGTTGTTGTGGACAAACACTATATTTATGGGCAGTGCTGATGCTGCTTATGTCGGCTCTTCAACAGACTCCGTGCTACAGCAGATGCAAATGGAGAAGAAGAACCATTTACCGCAAGGTTTTGTCTATCTGGATGAAGTGATTCCTACCGCACAATTTGAGATTCGTTATTACGGGGATAATAATTTTGTGGGGAAGCGGATTGATGACTACAAGGCGCCCTTAGCGATATTCTCGCGGACAGCGGCAACGGCTTTGAAGGCTGTAAGTGAGGATTTAGCGAACAAAGGCTATATCCTTAAAATTTATGATGCTTATCGCCCGCAGACGGCAGTGAATCATTTTGTAAGATGGTCGCAGAATGCCGCAGATACTAAGATGAAACAGCAATATTATCCGCGACTGGATAAACGTAATCTATTTAAACTTGGTTTTATCGCTAAAAAATCTGGACATTCCAGAGGTAGCACCGTCGATTTAACGATCGTAAATATAGAAACGGGAGCTGAAGTAGATATGGGCAGCCCGTTTGATTTTTTCGGAGACATCTCCAATTACGATACGTCCTTAATCAACAAGACTCAGAAAGCAAATCGGGCAATCCTCAAAGAGGCGATGGTAAAACAGGGATTTAAACCTTACAGCAAGGAATGGTGGCATTTTACATTGATCAAGGAACCTTATCCAAAACAATACTTTGACTTTAAGGTAGAATAACCTAGAAACTTGAATATCCATGAAAGAAGCGATTCACTTTTTTTGTTGAGCTTTACTACCATTAGGATTAGCAGATGCTGGAAACGCACATAATACTAATAGTCAAAAAAAGGGAGGTTTCGAACGGATGAACAAAATCGCGGTTGTTGTTGTATTAAGTGTACTGTTATTGGTAAATGGATTTGGTGGAACTACCTATTCTACAGCTTGGGCAGATTCTAGTGAAGTAAAGGTGGTCTTGAATGGTCAGGTTCTGAAATTAGATCAATATTCAGCTTATCCTAACGGTTCTACAGTCATGCTTCCCCTTAGAGAGGCAGCAAGCATCTTAAAATATCAAACCACTTATCAAAAAAGTACGGACACCATTACATTAAGCGGAGTCAAACAAAAGATTGAATATAAAGTAGGAGACGACCACATTACCATTAATAATACTGAGAAAAGAGATTTTAAGGATAATGTTGTGTTTAGGAAGGAACACTTATATGTTCCGCTCTCCTTTTTCACTAGTGTAGGACTAGTGACCGCCTATAATGCTGACGCTAATCTAGTGGAAGTATATGCGCCCGAGGTTACAGCAAGCGTGATAGCGGGACTGCTGAGCACTGGACAATTTCAAGAATTAGAGAATCGATTCTTTAGTGATGAAATGAAACGTTCGCTTTCCACAACGGGTTTACAGAAATATTGGGCTGATTTTACTGCACGAGCTGGTACTTATCATGGCATAAAGTCTACTGAAAGTATTCAAAAAGAAGATCAAATGTCAATACAATGTGTACTTGGCTTTGCTGTAACGGATGCATCCCTTGAGTTTGTTCTTGATAAGTCTGGTAAGATTGTTGAATTAAAGGGAAATCTGCCCTCCATTTAACCTGGAGAATATTAATGATATAGTTTAATGCAATAGGCTATGCGTGCGTTCCTTAAGAAGAAATTTCTTATTGGGACCATGCATAGTCTTTTTTGCGTTTCAATAAACATTCTGAGATTGCAATGTATTTTTATTGTAAAAAAGGGTTTTATTTGTTGACTTTCGCCTTCATCGAAGGTAAATTAAAATTTGAAATAATCGTTAAAGCATTTAACTAAATTAGAGAAAAGAGTGGAGCACTGGATGAAAAAATCAATAACTGGGAGTAGCCACACAGAAGAACAGCCATTCTCGCTAAGAGCTATCATCCCCCCGCTTCTTGCAATTATCGTCGGTATGATTATGGTTATTCTGGATGGTACGGTGGTTAATGTAGCAGTTCCCAAGCTCGTGGACTACTTCGGCTCCGATCTCCAAACGATTCAGTGGGCGATTACAGGGTACACATTAGCTTTAGCGGCTGTAATACCGCTCGCAGGCTGGATGACAGATCGCTTCGGTTCAAAACAGGTGTTTCTGGTGACGCTCACGTTGTTCATTCTTGGCTCCATGTTATGTTCCGTAGCTCAAACTTCTTCGCAGCTTGTTATTTTTCGTGTGATCCAAGGTCTTGGTGGGGGGATGGTTGCTCCCATAGGGATGGCTATGGTTTTTAAGCTGGCTCCAGCAGAAAGAAGAGGGTCGATTATGGGGATGCTAGGAATTCCCATGTTGCTTGCGCCTGCACTTGGCCCAATATTGTCCGGATGGCTTGTTGAATATGTTAGCTGGCATTGGATCTTCTTGATTAACGTGCCGATTGGGATTGTTGGTATTATTCTTGGTGTTAAGTATCTACCCAAGACGGAGAAGATCGGTAAAGGTAACCTCGATATACTAGGCATTATACTGGCTCCGATTGCATTCTCCATGCTGGCTTATGGAGTAAATGAAGGTGGGGCTAATAGTTGGTCATCGACTCCAGCAATTCTCGGGTTATCTGTTGGAGGTGTTGCGCTGATTCTATTTATAATCGTTGAACTGCGGCACAAACAACCATTGCTGGATCTGCGCGTCTTTCGTTCCTCAGATTTCACCCGCGGCATTATCTTAACATGGGTCATGCAAGCCGCATTGTTTGGTTCCATGTTGTTCGTGCCGCTATACTTACAGCAGATTCGGGCTTATACACCACTAGAGACGGGTCTAATTCTGCTTCCGCAAGCTTTAGCTTGTGTAATCGGCATGCCGCTTGGTGGTAAATTGTTTGATAAGATAGGGGCACGACCGCTGGCATTTGTGGGTCTGAGCATCATTACGATTACCTTATTCCTCCTATCAGGGATTACGATTACAACAAGTTTAAACACAATTATGTTGTATCTTGCATTATTAGGATTTGGGATGGGTATAGCGATGATGCCACTCAATACACATGTTCTGAATGCAGCGCCGCGTGAATTGGTGAGCCGGGTCACATCGCTTACAGCAGCGGCACAGCAGGTGGTTGTGGCTTTTGCCGTAGCAGGCTTGACGGGTTATCTGACAAGTCAAATTACTGTGCATATGGGAGCATTGAAAGCAGGAAGCAATCCTTTGACAGCTGCAGTTCTAGGCTTTGATGATGTATTCTTCCTATCTGGCTGTATAGCTGTAGTCGGTGTACTCATGAGTATTATCCTGCGCAAACCGAAGCTTCCTTCAACTGATTCCTCCTCCGAAGAGGGTCAGAAGGCGGATGCAGCAATGATGATGGGACATTAATTCATACGATTATCCTAGATAACATAAAGAGGCGTCGTTCAGCTTGCATAGCTAACGACGCCTCTTTTGTATTAGAAAATCATCCTATAGATGTTCTGGTTTCTTCTGAGTCCATTGAGGGAAGAAATTAACTTTACCGAGTAGCTCCGATGCTACAATCCCTAGTAGTACAAGGGCTGCACCAGCATATCCTTGCATCGATAGCTTTTCAGCGGCGAACCAATAGCCAAACAACGCGGCGAATACCGGCTCTAGGGAGAAGATCAGTCCGGTGCGTGTTGGGGAAGTATATTTCTGAGCAATGGGTTGTAGGATGAAGCCACAGGCACTACAGAGAATCCCAAGCGCGAGGATCGCTATCCAAGCCGGTAAAGTCGAAGGAAGTGAAGGCGTCTCGAACAGTGCCGATAACACTAAAGCAAATCCTCCGGCAAATCCTAACTGCAAGATTCCAATATTCAGTGAATCACATTCTTTCACCGCCTTGCTGGTAAATAAGATCTGTATCGCATAGAACACCGCCGAAAGAACACAGAGGAAGTCACCGGGTTGGATTCTTAATGTAGCGTTTAATGTAAGGAGTCCAATTCCAGCTATAGCGAGTACGGAGCCGAAAACTTGCGGAGGTGCGACTCTTTTTTTGAAAATAACACGATCTAATATCGGTACAAAAATGACTGTCAGGGCTACTAAAAATCCAGCGTTGGAGGTGGTTGTAGTCTTCAGTCCGAACGTTATACATGTGAACACGCCAAGGAGTAAGAATCCGAGTAGAGCACCATATTTCAATGTTTTGATGTCAACTTTTCTTAAACGTTTGTGGAAGATCACTGCGGCTAATATAAAAGCAAGTCCGAAGCGGAGTGCAATCAGGTTGAATTCGCCTAATGTGCCTAAACCCATCTTCATAAATATGTAGGAGGAACCCCAAAATAATGTTACAAATAACAGCATCAGCTCAGCTTTGAGCGGTTTCATCTCTTCATCCATCCTTCTTCATTTTCAACTCAATTTAGTATAATACGGCTCTATACATAAGGTAACTGAATGTTTATCATAGGATACATGAGTAAAACTTATGCAATATATAAAGGTGAGGGATAAAGGTTGAGCATTAATAAGTATGAGATTTTTCTAAAAGTTGTAGAGCTAGGCAGCTTAACAAAAGCAGCAGATGTGCTGGGTTTTACGCAATCTGGAATTAGCCACACGATTAGTAGCCTGGAGATGGAGTTTGGTTTCACGTTATTAATTAGAAATAGATCTGGCGTTAAATTGACGGTAAATGGGGAGCAAGTACTACAGCCTATCCGTGAAATTCTAAAGTGGAATGAAAAATTGAAGCAGGAGGTAGCAGATATACATGGGCTAGAGGTCGGGACCATAACCATTGGTACATTCACCAGTGTATCTGTGCATTGGCTGCCAGGAATGATTAAGCAATTTCGCAGTGAGTACCCCTATATTGAAATCAGGTTGATGGAAGGTGGTTACTTAGAGGTTGAGCAATGGATCGAGGCTGGAGTCGTTGACTGTGGTTTTATTTCTCTGCCTACGCGAGAGAAGTTCGAAGTGATTCCCTTAAAAAAGGACCGGATGTTAGGTATCGTATCCAAAGAAAATCCGCTTAGTGCTGAACCTTTTCTGTCCTTATCCCAAATTGCTAAAGAGGATTTCATCATTCCTAAGGCAGGTTCAGATTATGACGTTAGACGTGTGCTGGATAAGGCAGGCATCAAACCGAATATTAAGTTCTCAGCAGGCGATGACTATGCCATTATGGCCATGGTGGAGAAGGGGCTTGGGATTAGTATTTTGCCAGAGCTTGTATTAACACGTCAGAATTATAATGTAACGATGCTTGAATTGGAGGAACGTAGTTTCAGGTCGCTGGGGATCGCTGTACATTCCATGAAATATGCTTCTCCTGCCACTAAAAAATTCTTGAAGCATGTACAAGCGTGGTTGATGGGGAATCCCTGAACCTTAAGAATACACGGTTTCGAATGAGCAAATCCCCTGATTCATTTCAGGGGATTTATTATTTATAAATATCCAAAATAACGATTGACGAAGAACTTGGTTCATGAGAAAATGTACGCGCGTACATCTAATGAATGCGCTTTCGTAGGAGGGATTTCTATCGCCAGCCGTAAAGAGGTTGCCGAGCTTGCCGGAGTCTCAGAAGCCACAGTCTCTCGCGTGTTAAACAACGTAGGTCCGCTCAAGGAAGAAACGAAGGAACGTGTGTTGGCAGCTGCTCTCCAGCTGGGATATACCCCTAGTTCACTCGCGCAGAGCTTTGCTCGTAGAAGGAGTGGGAACCTGGGTGTAGTAATGCCTTATTTGCCAAAAACTCGATGGTTCTCCACTTATTATTTTTCAGAAATATTAAGTGGAATTGGGAGTAAGGCGCGAGAAGAGGGTTATGATCTGTTAATGCTGTTTCGAAATGCTGAAGAGCCCATGGACTATAGTGAATTGTTTAAGATGCGGAAGATTGATGCTTGTATTGTACTCGGTGCCAAAGAAGAGCCAGGTGAGCTAGACTCACTTCGCCGTTTGAAGGAGGAAGGTCATCCGTATTGCCTGATTAATCAGCATTTTGAAGGGGAAGCTTTTCATGAGGTGGATGCTGATCATGTTGAAGGAAGCTGGCAAGCGGTCAGGCACTTACTGAATCAGGGATTTACAAGGATTGCCTTTTTAAACGGTCCAGCATCTTATTCGAATAGTCGAGATCGTTTAACTGGTTATTTACGCGCTTTGGAGGAGTCGAACCTTCCTTTAGATGATTCACTTTTATTCGAAGGGAATTTCAGTCGTAAAAGCGGTGTTATTGCTGCCAAGGAGATGTTGCCTCTGTTGAATGCGATTGATGCCATTGTAGCCGCGAATGATCGAATGGCTATTGGATTGCAGCAAGGTCTTCAGGAGCTAGGTATCCCAAGGGATCACATCCCAGCCATCGTGGGTTATGATGATTCGGATGCCGCTGAGCTTACCACACCTGCCTTAAGCAGTGTGCGTGTTCCCTTTTATGAGCTGGGCGAAATCGCTGTAACTAAGGTATTAGAATTACTGGGTTGTAGCCCCTCTGAAACATCATCGTCCTCCCAAGTCATCCATATTAAACTGCCGACAGAACTAGTTATACGAGCTTCATCAAAAATTATGAATCCTAAGGAGGAATAAGATGAAACAGCTTCGCATTGGAATGATCGGTTATAAATTTATGGGCAAGGCTCACAGTAATGCTTACCGCAGTTTGCCAATGTTTTTCCCGAAAGCGCTTAAACCTGAGATGTCTGTGATTTGTGGACGTAATGCTGAAGCGCTTGAAGAGGCTGCCACTCAGTTAGGATGGTCGGATTGTGTTACGGATTGGAAAGATCTAATCGCTCGTGAGGATATTGATCTTATTGATATAAATGCTCCCAGTAATGCACATAAGGAGATTGCTCTGGCAGCAGCCAAAGCAGGTAAACATATTTTTTGTGAAAAACCTCTTGCGCTGACCTTGGCGGATTCCCGTGAAATGCTGCAAGCCGCTGAAGATGCAGGGGTTACACATATGGTTGGTTTTAATTATCGCTTTTCACCAGCGGTTAGACTTGCTAAGAAGCTAGTAGAGAGCGGGCGGCTTGGGAAGATCTATCATTTTCGGGCTTGGTTCCTGCAAGACTGGATTATTGATCCGGAGTTCCCGTTAGTGTGGAGATTGCAGAAGGAGATTGCGGGTTCAGGCTCACATGGTGATTTGGGTGCGCATCTCATTGATCTGGCACATTTCTTAGTAGGTGATGTGAAGGAAGTCATCGGCATGAGTGAGACCTTCATTAAAGAACGTCCACTTGCTGCTGAAATGACCGGATTAAGTGCCAAAGGTGATAAGGATGCACCTAAGGGCAAGGTTACAGTGGATGATGCCACATTGTTTTTAGCCCGTTTTGATAACGGTGCCTTAGGTAGTTTTGAAGCTACAAGATTCGCAGCAGGTCATCGCTCTACCAATTCTTTTGAGATCAACGGAAGCCTCGGTAGTGTGAAATTTGATTTCGAGCGAATGAATGAACTCGAGGTTTATTTAAGCTCAGATGCTGAGGATGTACAGGGCTTTCGGCGTGTGCTAGCCACGGATCCTGCGCATGAATATGCGGAGGCTTGGTGGCCGCCGGGTCATACGATTGGTTTTGAACATACGTTTATTCACGAGATGTTGGAGCTTTCCAACGCGATTGAAGAAGGACGTCAGCCTGTACCTAATTTCCATGATGGAGTGAAATGCCAAGCTGTATTAGAAGCCGTAGAACGCTCTATTGAGCAGCGCCGCTGGGTCGATATATCCGAGATGTAATCTATCAAGCTATGGAGTACTGGTATGGTGGAAGAATCTTTTCCCGCGCTTGCAAGTGTGCGGAGGCTAGAGCTTACTGCTACGGAATAATCCTATAGAAAGCACCGTTTGCGAGAGGCAAACGGTGCTGTTTTTTTGTGAACAAAGACCGAATCTCCTATTTCCGAACCCTTGAAGGGGTAATACCTTTATACTGCTTGTACAGCTTGGTAAAATAATTGGGATTGTCGCAGCCGACTCTCCCTGCAATCTCAGTCACTGTAAAATCTGTCTCGAGCAGCAATCGCTCTGCTTCATTTACTCGGCAAAGATTAACATAATCGATGAAGGTTCGTCCTGTTAGCTTCTTAAAGGTTTTGCAGAAATGATATGGATTTAGATTTACGGATCTTGCGGCGCTTTCTACGGTCATTTTGTCATCGAAATGGTTCTCCATGTACTCTAGTAGTGGCTTAAAACGTTCGCGATTAAAGGAGTGACGCTCATTTGTTCTACTGAATACTTGTTCAGGTAGAAAGGTGCGGGCGAGCAGCACAAAGAGTAAATGCAGCTGATTCTTAATGACCAGTTGAAAAGCAGGCCCTTTCTGCAGCACTTCATCAACGATGGTATCCAGAAGAGAATAATAAGTGGAGCAGGTAGGTACAAGCTCTGCAGGTTTGACCGGTAGCTGATAACGATTCTCTAAATAAGGGACTACAAACTGCTCATGCTGTGGATCCTGCTTCCAATCCTTAAATAAAGAACTATGAAATACGACGGAGATAAAACGAACATGATCATCCCGCAGACTGTACCCAACATGCAATCCTCCAGAGGAAACAAACAGTACTTCTCCGGCATGCAGTTCATAGGGCTTACTGTCTATGTGAAAAATGGCGCTGCCTTCTTGCATAATGATGATTTCGAAATGCTCGTGCCAGTGTAAATACAGGATATTCTGACCGATCTTTGCGTTCTTGCATTCATTAAAAAATAATCGGAATGGATACGTTTTTTCTTCTAATTGAGGATATTCTTTAAGATCATTAGGATAACTCATATTTCACACCACTCCCACAAGATACGACTATATAAACACAAGATAATGAGAGTTTTAAGCTCATAAGCAGTATATACTCGGGTTATAGAACTTACTATAAACCAATATTGGAGTGGTCACAAGATGAAGGATACAATGCGAATTGGAACATTAGTGGGTGGCGGCGATGCTGTAAGAGTGATTCCGCAAATTGTAGGACATGGATTTGAATCCTTTAGCTTAACCTTCTGGCAAACTACAGGGGAAACAGATCTCGTGGAAACTGGAAAGCGTGTGCAAGAGCTTGCAGCAGAACATGACTTCGTGATCTCATCTGTTGGGATCTTCGGCAATCCTTTGACGAATACTGGTGATAATTCCGATGCAATCGCGAGCTGGGAGCGACTGATTGATCATGCTCATTTGTTCGGAACGGATATGGTATCAGGTTTTACAGGAAGGCTGCCAGAGGTATCCATTGATGAATCCATTCCGAAGTTTGCCGAGGTGTTTGGGGAGTTGTCCAAAAGAGCGGCGGATCGTGGTTTGCGAATTGCCTTCGAGAACTGTTCCATGGGTGGAGACTGGGGATCAGGTGACTGGAATATAGCTCACAATCCATTAGCTTGGGAGAAGATGTTCAATGCTGTGTCTGCTGATAATATTGGGCTCGAATGGGAGCCATGTCATCAGATGGTCCAATTGATTGATCCGATTCCGCAGCTCCGTAAATGGACAGATAAGATCTTCCATGTACATGGTAAGGATGCCACCATCGCTTGGGATATCGTAAAAGAATATGGTATTCATGGCCCAAATCCTTATGTATGGCACCGTACTCCGGGCTTTGGAGATACGAACTGGACCGATGTAATTTCTATTTTGCGTCAGGCAGGTTATAAAGGTACGATTGATATTGAAGGCTGGCATGATCCTGTTTATCGGGATGAGCTGGAAATGATGGGACAAGTACATGCTTTAAATTATTTAAAACAATGCAGGGGTGGTAGCTTTGTACCTAATCCGCTGTAACCTTAGAGGGGGAGAATTATGACAGCCCAGTACCGTGTAGCGGTTGCAGGTTGCGGAGGAATGGCTAACGCCTGGATTGAATACGCTTTATCACGTTCAGATACTCAAATTGTTGCTCTAGTAGATATACGATTGGAGTCAGCACAAGCGATGTCTGCAAAGCATGAGATTTCCTGTCTAACGTTTACTGACATTAAAGAAGCGATTCAGGCGACTGGAGCTAATCTTGTGTTTGACGTTACAGTTCCGGGAAGCCATTACAGCATTTCCAGCACTGCATTAGAACTCGGATGTAATGTGTTTAGTGAGAAACCACTGGCCGAGACTATGGAAGAGTGCACTAAGATTGTTGAGATCTCAGAAAAAACCGGAAATGCCCATGCTGTGATGCAGAATCGCCGTTATGACCCTCGAATCCGTTCTTTACGCAACTTAATCGAGTCTGATACCATTGGGAGAGTAGGATATATCAGCGCAAGCTTTTTCCTTGGTGCACATTTCGGAGGGTTCCGCGATGTCATGGAAAGTCCTTTGCTGCTGGATATGGCGATTCATACCTTTGATCAGGCACGATTTATAAGTGGAGCCAATCCGATATCCGTTTACTGTCAGGAGTTTAATCCTCCCGGTTCATGGTATAAGGGGAATGCGTCGGCAGTGTGTATCTTTGAGATGTCGGACGGGTCTGTATTTACTTATCAGGGTTCTTGGTGTGCAGAAGGCGCCTCTACCTCATGGGAAGCAGCTTGGCGGATGAATGGGGAAAAAGGAACTGCGATTTGGGATGGTCATGACTTGCCATATGCAGAGGTGGTCGTAGCAGGAGATCAGAGCGATAAATTTATTCGTGACGTGAAGCGTATAAATGGAGAGGCTATTGAGATGAATAAAACCTTCCATCAAGGTTGTCTGGAGGAAATGTTCCTGTCACTAGCGGAAGAGCGTTCTGCAGAGACGAATTGTAGAGATAATCGGTATAGTATGGCAATGGTATTCGGAGCGCTGGAAAGTGCTAAAACAGGCCGGAAAATTGATCTTATCGAGTTCATGAGTGCTTCAGAGCTGTGAAAAGTAGTTGTTGATTTTATCCAAACGATAATGTTCATGTTATGATAGATAAGAACATTATTCGGGGAGGATATTATGTACAAAGCCATTATATTTGATTTGGATAATACATTAATTAATTATAGTGCTTGTGAAATTGAAGCTATGAAAAGAACCTGTAACGATCACAAACTTTTTGTAGAAGATATTGATGCTTGGTCTTTATTTTATGGAGAGTTTTCAGGTCACAATTTTCGCCATTGGATGAACTTTGTTAGCGGAGGAGAGGTGAAGACCATAGGAGAGGTATTGAGATATTCGTTTAGAGACACGCTTAATCTGGAGGAGCTATTTCATAGCAAGTTGTCAGACACTTATTGGGATTATTTTTGCAACTCTTGTTATTTTGAAGAAGGAGCAGAACAGATCTTATCCTCTTTTAAAGATAAATATGATATGGGGATCATCACCAACGGGATCAGTGAAGCGCAAAGAAAAAGACTGCAAGCCGGTAAGATCTATGAAATGTTCAGATCCATAATGATCTCCGATGAAGTAGGAATCAGAAAACCTAATAAAGAGATTTTTGAAATGGCCCTAAAAGATCTACAGCTAAGTAATCACGAGGTTCTGTTTGTTGGGGATTCTTTACAGGATGATTACCATGGTGCTGTGAATTCTGAAATTGACTTCTGCTACTATAATCGCCAAAATATAGAGGTCCCTAATCATCTCAAACCTAACTATATCATTAGTTCTCTTTCGGAACTTGTAGATGTTGTGGGATTGTAGCAATGCCAGCAAGGAGAACTCAAAATGGATATTAGAGCTTACCAAGAATCGGATATTAGTCAGCTGATCTCATTGTTCTATGAGACGGTTCATTCCGTAAACAAACAACATTATTCACAGGAACAGCTTGACGCTTGGGCACCTAAAGAGGATAAGGCCCTCAAACTAAATACTTGGAGAACTTCTTTGCGTCAAAATATTACTTATGTAGCCGAAATTAATGGTTACATCGTTGGCTTTTCAGATATGACGTTGGAAGGACATTTGGATCGTCTATTTGTCCACAAAGATTTCCAAGGCCAAGGCGTAGCCTCTGCTCTCGTGAACAAGCTTGAAAAGAAAGCGAGGGAGCTTGTTCTTCATGAAATGGATACCGAAGCAAGTATTACAGCTAGGCCATTTTTTGAACGACAGGGATACCAGCTTATTTCGGAACAAAGTGTAGAACGAAAAGGGGTTCAGTTAGTTAATTATCGGATGAGTAAAAAACTAATTTAATCAAAAAAGCAGATTGCTATGGTGAGCAGTCTGCTTTTTTATCTAATGAAGGAGGATCAATCAACAAGCTTTATTTAGATGAAGAATAACGATTTATAAAATTAGCGATTCCATTTGGAACGAATTTGTTAACTTCATTATTAAACAAGTCTGTATCCCTGTATAAGTTCAGGAGTACCATCAAAGTTCAAATCTACTAAAGTGAAATAATTGAAGTTATCGTCGTAAGACCTGTCTCTAGTAGCATCTATTAACGTTTTCTTGATATACTCAGAGTAAAGTGTCTTCCATGATTTTGCAGTTTCAGCTTTTGCTGACGCAGTAATTGGAATACTCCCTAATAATAAAAGTAATGTTACTATGATCCATGCAGTTCGCTTCATGACTCATTAGCTCCTTATCATATTACAATGTACTGGAAATTAATATTGCTATTGATAGACAATATATTCCAGTAATAATATGGTATATGAAGGGTATTTAGTCATAAATCAATTTCATTAAAGCCTCCGAGTCAAAACGATCTCCTTGCACTAACCATTGACCATCCACATCAAACATAGTCAGTATTCCCTCCAAAGGGACACGTTTACTTTCTTTGTCATCCTTATCCAACAAAACAAGATCACAAGTGTATTTTAACTCAACAATATCTTTCTTTTGTTCGGAAAGGGTGAATTTTAGGTTATCTGGTTTTAAAGAAAGCTTTTGTTTATTTGCGATTTGATAAGGGATAGTTGTGATTCGGCTCCCCATAGCTTTTTCGGTATAATATTCTGTAAAGTACGGTTTCATTTCTTCATTTCGCGCTAGAATGGATTCCTCAGAAAATAAATCATCAGAAACCTTGATGGTATATTCAACAATTTTGTACTTCTCAGCGGCTTTAGTGGCATCATCCACTTCTGAACTACAGCCCATAATTAACGTTAGGGATAATAAAATCATACTCAATATAAACGGTGATTTACGCATTCGAACACCCCCATGTAATTGATTTTGTATTATTATACTTATATAACCATACATTGGTTTCGCAGATTCAAGAAGAAAATGATTCGATTCCCTAAATATGGTATGGTGTAAATATTACTATCAATAAACATAAAGGGATGGGATACACTTGAGTTTTTTTTCTATTACATACTCACTCTTGGCAACAGACGCATTATTATTACATATTAAAGATCATTATGAGATTCATGAACCAGTTAAACTACAGTATTTTCTTAGAGGGATGAACGATACATATATCTTAGAAACAGCATTAGAAAAATACATCTTTCGTGTTTATCGTGCGGATAGACGGAGTAGATCGGACATTGATTTTGAATTAGAACTATTGAACGATTTGAACGAAAAAGGTATAAACGTCTCCATTCCTATTCCTCGAAAAGATGGAATCATGATTAATGAATTTTTGGTGCCTGAGGGTGTGAGGTATGGCGTTATGTTTAGTTTTGCTGAAGGAAATGAAAAGCCTATTCATGCGGTAGAAGACAGCTACTTATTTGGTCAGTCAGTTGCACAAATCCACAAAGCTACGGATAACTTTAAGAGTGAATATGTGAGAGGTATGCTTGATTTTGAACATTTAATTGAAAAACCGCTTCATACGATTAAACTGCATATGGACCATCGACAAGAGGATTATCAATTCTTGTATGAACTTGTAATGCAATTAAAAGCGCAGATTGAAGTACATCTGGAAGCGGGGCTCGACTGGGGCATCTGCCATGGCGATTTGCATGGAAATACGAATGTGGCCTTTACGGACGAGGGGAAACTAACACATTATGATTTCGATATTTGTGGCTACGGATGGAGAGCCTATGATATCGCAGAGTTTAGATTGGCAAGAGAGATTCATAGCGGCCATAATAAAGATGAAGTTGAACAGTTATGGGCAGCATTTTTAAATGGATACAAGAGTTTAAGAAATCTCAGTGACAATGATATTAGTGCTGTTCCTATGTTTGTTGCGCTTAGACAGCTTTGGCTGTTTGCTTTATGTTTCAGTGAAGGTGAACTTATTGGTGCAGCTGACTTTGACAATGGATTTATCGATAGTAAAATGGATTATTTCAGAAATTTAAAGTTGATCAAATGATCATCGTAGCGATTTTTTGTTAAACTGCGGAAGTAGGAGGGAGAAATATGAACCATAAAATTTTCAAAGAAGTTATAGACTCTGAAGAAGAATTAAGGTCAATGTATGGGTATCCCAGTGAATTGGTAAACAACAAGAGTATAACCCTCATCGATCACCATTGCCGAGATTATATATCCAAGTCACCGTTACTCTTTATAGCAACAAGTGATTCATCTGGCAATTGTGATGTATCTCCGCGTGGGGATGCTGCAGGTTTTGTATATGTGTTAGACGACAAACATTTAGTAATTCCTGAACGACCAGGAAATCGACGGTTTGATTCTTTGCGTAATATCCTGTTAAATTCAAAAGTGGGTCTGATATTCATTATTCCCGGACTTGAAGAAACCTTGAGAATAAATGGACATGCAAGAATTATCAAAGATCAAGAAATAATGGTTCATATGGAGGCTCAAGGTAAACTACCAAAATTGGGCATTGCCGTTGAGGTTGAAGAGTGTTATATGCATTGTGCTAAAGCTTTTAAGAGATCACATCTATGGGATGATACGTATTGGCCGTTAAAAGAAATGCTGCCTAAACCCTCGGTAATCATAGCAGAACATGCGAAGAAACTTGGGCTTTCTCAAGATGATGTATCCAAGTCTTTAAAGGATAGCTATGAGAACCGCTTATATTAGAAATGAGAGGAATAATAGAGATGAGTATAGCTCAAAAGCTCACTGTTGGAAATAAAGTTGGACTTATCGCTTGTTCTGATGGTGTGAGAGTGGAGAACCTATCTAAAGTAGAAGAACTAATTAGAATTATGAAATGAAATTCGTTCGATTTTTGATATTTCAGGTGGGGATTCCGCGAATCAGATCTTGGAATATATCGACTACGATAATATTCGTCTGCATCCGAAGCCTTTTTTCGGAATGAGTGACTGTCGGTTATTTTGAACGCTTTATATACGAAAAGTAATTCGAAATCCTATCATTATCAGATAATGAATCTCGTTTCTTCTGATGGGGCGGAGCAGCAAGCTGCTTTTTATCGAACATTTTTTGAAGGTCATAACGATCTTTATGATTTCGAATATCTTTGGATCCGTGGGAACCAGATGAGCGGGATTGTAATTGGCGGGAATATTCGATGTTTTATGAAGTTAGCAGGAACAAGTTATTTTCCAGACCCTTCGAACAAGATTCTATTCTTAGAGAGTTTAAGTGGTAGAGCGAACAAAATCGTCTCCTTATTTGCTCAGCTACAGCAAGTTAAGTATTTTGATAAATGCGCTGGACTGATTCTTGGATCGTTTACTGAGCTTGAAAGTTATAATGAATTTTCAATCGTCGAAGCTTATGTGAAGGAAATCAGCCGAATTCCTATCGTGAAGACAAGCGAAATCGGGCATGGTAGTAACAGTAAGTGTATTATTATTGGTGAGAATATTACTTTGTAAGAGTAAATTTACTAATGAGGTGTCGATAATGTTGGATTTATTTACTAAAAAACGAATTGAAAAAATATTGTCAGAATACATTGAAGCAAAGATACCAAAGCACATTAGAAACCAAATAAGGCTTAACTATAAGTTCAGAGGGGATAGCGTTACTTTAAATGAAGAAAGACCTGCATATAACAGTGAAGTATGGGTAGAGTTACCCATCGCACAATTTCGATTTGAAGAAAATAAATGGAAGATCTATTGGAGAGATAGCAAGAAAAAGTGGCATTTTGTCGATGATTTTGCCCCCCAAGATGATTTTGAAAAACAACTGGAAATTGTTGATAACGATAGTAGAGGAATGTTCTGGGGTTAAGCACATTAAGGAGGGGTATGATGTCAACACACGACTATCTATCTAAAGAAGAACTGAAAAATGCGATTCATATCGCATATCTGTCTCTAGATCATGAATTTGATTATATTGATGAGTCTCAAAAAGATATTCGTTTGGAAGGGGTCGATCGTACTCCAGCAGAAAACCTTGCCTATCAATTGGGTTGGTTGAACCTTGTGATGAAATGGGATAGGGATGAAAAAGCAGGGGGTACTGTCATTACACCTTCACCGGACTATAAATGGAATCAACTTGGCGGCTTATATCAATCGTATTATCATACGTATGCTGCTTACTCATTAGACGAATTAAGATCTTTATTAAAAGAAACAGAACAGCAATGGCAGGACTGGATTGATTCTTTAAGTGATGAAGAACTCTTTACGCAAGGCGTCCGGAAATGGACAGGGAATAATCCGAGATGGCCTATGGTCAAATGGATTCATATCAATTCAGTTGCACCGTTCAAGACTTTTCGTTCGAAAATTCGTAAATGGAAAAAACTCAATCGAATTAGCTCAACATAATAACCGCAGATCAAGCCATTGTCTAAGAGAAGAAATCTCTGAAGCAGAGGCTTTTTTCATATAAATAGAAGGGATTTAGATTGGCTTTATGTGGAGGAGATGGGATTAGTGGAAGAGAATGTATACTAGACGCGCTAGTCCAACCATTCTATATTCAATCGCCTCAGGCATAGATTAAAGAGTAAAGATAAGGTTCCTGTATGGTTTGATAAAGATGCTTTCTATGATCCCTCACAAGTAAAAGAAAATTATGAGATCGCCCATTCAGAAGTTACTAGATGGCTTGGGATCATAGGAAAAATAGGTTTAGCGGAACTTATTGAGGGATTAAATAAAGGCGGAGGGTTTAATGAACTGTATAAAGCAATTGAATCCTGTAGATAAGGGAGGTTAAGATGAAAAAAATATTTATAATAATTCTAACCTTAATTACATTAATACCTATAGGTTCTGTGTATGCGGACTGGGCCTATTCTTTTGTTGTGTACTCGGGTGATATTTATGAAATATCACCCGACGAACTCGTACCTTCGGATAAAATCGACAAGAAGATAGGGCAAGTAACACGATATTCTGATCACGAAGGTACGTATAACGGCAACTTTTCAAATACTTACCCTAAGGGCACGCCATATTATTCGATTAAGAATATCGATCCAAAAGAAATCATTGCCATTAAGACCAACGAAGCTGAATTTGTCAAAGCCATTAATAAAGGTCGATATGCCAATGGTCAATTGGAAAGTAAAACAACCTGGATTTCTATACTAGGGTCTTTAGTTATTGTGTTATTAATAATATGGATAATGAAACGAAAGAAATCAGTGCTGTAGAGCTATCCGTTATGCCAATAAAAAGTATAATGTGAATGCTGCTGAAAGCCTAAAGACTTATAAAAAGGATCATCGGAGATAACATATGCTCTTTTTGCTCCCAAGGCGTAGCATCTTTTTAAGGATTCTGAAAGCAGTGCTTTAGCGATTCCCTTAGACCGATATTCCGGAATGGTACATACAGGTTCAACATACGCGTAATCTGTTTTTGTACTAAACGATAAGCCGCAGTATGCAACATATTCCCCGTTTTCATTTTGGGCAGCGATATGTAAGGTAGGATTCAAGTTTGGTGCCGACAACATTACTTTTTGTTTAATCATCGAAGTTTCATCGGTGGGTACAGGTCCTTCGTTGTTAAAGCCCTCCCACAGCACTTTTTGATGTTTATATAAGTCGTTTTGGATATCCAGATTCTTAATTGTTATGCCTTTGGGAGTTATGGAATCAAGGTTAACCTTCTCCAATGTGATTTCAAGGATGTTCTCAGTCAGATCATTCTTTACAAATTTCCAACGGTGTAATAAGTCTAATGTTCTAGCATCCAAATCATTCACTGCGATCCCAAGTCCGTGTTCATTGTTGAAATTAGTTAGGGTATATTCTAAAATTTCTTCTTTTAGCGCCTCAAATCCTGGTTTAGTTGCAAAAAATGCTTCGCCAAAATAGTGGTCATAGATCGCAACACCTACTAAATCATCACCATTAAACCACAAACCAATTTTGTCCGTTAAGTTACTATCAAAGTCAGGATGAAAAAACATCCATTCCCACCTTGCCCAATTCCAATTCATATGAGTGCGGTCATCATTTGATAAATCAATCAAAAAACCACAAACTTTATTATAATCGGAATTCTCGAAATTCCTAAATATAACGCCCATTTCAATCCCCCTTCAAAATACTAATCACTACCTATCGATTATACTATGTCCCTTAAACCGTTCACTGGAAAAGACAACTTTAATTGTAATCTACAGAGCCAATGTAATAGGAGGAATGGATAACCCATGACAACCAAAAGAATACAAACCATTGAAAAGATCTTTAAAAAAACTACAAGTTCTAAACAAATTCATGAAGGCGTCCTATTTGTAGAGAATACTGATGGCGACTTCTCTTACAGTAAGGGATATGGGGGTAAAGATATGGACTCCCCTTTGCTTATGGCCAGTATCACCAAGCTATTTACTACCACTTGTATTATAGCTTTACTGGAGAAGGGCCAACTTTCCTTGGAGGATAGGCTTTCAAAGTATTTTGATAAAGCGCTGTTAAGTAGTATTCATGTGTATGGTGGTAAAGAATATTCATTTGATCTGACACTGTCTGATTTGTTGTTTCAGGTCAGTGGGTTACCGGATGTGTTTGAGGAAGGAAAAGATAGTGTTAAGAGTCGTGCCATTGAGGAGGATTATTACACAACCTTCAGTGAGCAAGTGGTGATGGTAAAGAAGCTGAAGCCACATTTTGCACCTCGAACTAAGAGAAAAGCATACTATGCCGATATTAACTTTGATATGCTTGGTGAAATTATTGAGAAGACAACAAATACAACATTAGCAGAAGCATATAAGAAATACATATTTGAACCACTAGCACTCGAGAGTACATATCTCCCTGAACATGAAAATGATTTTATACCGAATATCTATTATAAGGATAAATCTATTTATCGACCCAAAGTAATTAGAAGTAGCCGTGCGAGTGGAGGCTGTATCACCACTGCTCGTGAATTAATGATATTTATGAAGGCTTTCTTTGGTGGCGAGCTGTTTAATAAAGTGATATTTGAAAAACTAACGGCATCTAATAAACTTCAAGCGTCAATGGGACCTATCTATTATGGCAGTGGTTACATGAGGATTCCTTTGGATGGGTTGATTACGCTTTTTATGGGCAAGGGTGAGTTAATGGGGCATTCTGGTTCAACAGGGTCGTTTGCCTTTTTTTATCCGGTTAAAGATATATTTATGGTGGGGGATTTGAACCAGATGGGGAATGCTGCACTACCTATAAGGCTATCCATGAAGCTTGCAATGATGACGAAATGATTATGAGAAGGTGGATGTAATGGAAAATGTATCGAGTTTAATCGAAAAGTTATCCTGGGGCACACCCGAAGAGGAAAAGGAAGATGCAATTCATAAGCTGCAAAATATTAAGGAAGAGGATCTTCATTTATTATTGCAGCCCATTTCAAAAGATTATTGGGATGGAGCAGCTGAAACAGTAGTGCGTTTAGGATATCCACGTGTGAAAAGCATATTGTCGGGTTTACTTGAATGGATACAAGATAGGAATTGGCCAGGCGCGGGGCAAATAGGTGTTTTTTTACTTGAAATAGGGGATCCGGTGATTCCATATGTTAAAGATATACTAAATCAACACAGTGATGATCAAGAATGGGTGTACTGGATATTTGAAGTATTAATTAATCATTGGAATACGGTACAAGTCCTACAGATACAAGCAGAATTAATTAAGATTTCACAGGAAAAAGCCAACGACCTTTCGGCGTTGAGAATCTTATTAACTCACGCTATATACGCAAAAGATGTGGTCTGTGAAATAATCCAGTGTAAAAAAGATGTCATTGCTTTTGAACTCAAGGAACTTCATAATACTCATCCTGAAATTGATTGTGAAGCTCTTAAAAAAGAATTCAATGAAATAATCATCAAGCAGCCTAATTTGATTAAATCATTTCTTGAGCACAATAAAGACCGTTTTTTATATGTAATGCGATATCTAACCCCCAAGAGTATTTAAGTGAGATTGCGATTTTTACAGCTGAGTTTCTCACTTCATGAAGTTATCAGATTTACTGAAATTAATTTAAAGGAGACTTACCAGTGAACAACATCAAAGTGTTTCATTATGATGCGTTTTCTCCCTATCCGAACAAAGGGAATCCCGCGGGAGTAGTATTAGAAGCTGATCATTTGAGCGAAAGTGAAATGCAATCCATCGCTCACAAGGTCGGATTTAACGAAACAGTTTTTGTAGTCTCATCAGATGTAGCTGATTTAAGGCTTAAGTATTTTACGCCAGGCCATGAGATCAATCTTTGTGGACATGCTACAATGGCATCTTTATTTGCTTTAAAAACAAAGGGTATTCTTGGAGAGGCTAGCTCGGTAAAGATCGAAACAAACGTGGGTGTGCTACCCATCCAATTCAGTATGGACAACAATAATCACTTACTAATAAAAATGAAGCAAGATCAACCGAAGTATATTGAATTTAACGGCGATAGAGCGAGGCTTGCACACGCCATAGGTTTAACCCTTGATGAGATAGAAGAGGATCTGCCTATTGTTTATGGCTGTACTGGCGCATGGACTCTATTAGTCCCGATTAAGAGAATAGATAGCTTTAATAAAATGAAACCGATAAACTCGTTGTTTCCAGATATTTTGACGCAGCTTCCAAAAGCATCGGTTCACCCATTTTCACTCCAAACGCTTGATCCGCACGCTTTAATGCATGCCAGACATTTCTCATCTCCTTATTCAGGAACCGTTGAGGATCCAGTAACAGGTACAGCATCGGGAGTTATGGGGGCCTATTATTTAAAATATATTGATCCGCATATGGACTCGATTCAATTTGATGTAGAACAAGGACAAGAAATCGGTAGAGATGGGAAAGTAAATGTAGAAGTGTATCGATTAGATTCTGATAGAATAGATGTCTTTATTTCTGGAACTGCGGTGTTTGTGGGGGAGGTAGATTTATGGAAATGATAAAATATACTCAGCTTGGAGTGTATGGAGTCTTAGTGAAGAACGATAAAGTTTTACTAATTAAGAAAGCGAGAGGTCCTCATACGGGAAAGTGGGACTTTCCAGGGGGGTCTATTGAGTTTGGTGAGGAACCGTATGAAACCCTTAAGAGAGAATTTTGGGAAGAGACCGGAATTACAAGTTTAAAAGGGGTGCTTCATGATTCCATTTCCTATACGTTAATTTATCCTTACAATGATACCCAGTTAGAAGAGTTACACCATATAGGGATCATATATAATGTTTCATTGTTAGATATGAACTTTGAGCTTAAGATCGAAGGGGACGGACAAGACTCTGAGGGGTCACAGTGGATAGAAATCAAACAATTAAACAACCTTGCTTTAACACCTTTTGTGAAGAAAATAATGCTGGGTCATTATTAGAACTTTAATGATCTGTGGAATGGAGGTAACTTCATGATTGAAATTGATTGTCTGGGAGAAATCTGCCCAGTACCTGTAATGATGTTAAAAAAACATCAAAAAGCTATTCAAAAGGGTGAAAAAGTGATGTTAGTTACTGATCATAGCTGTGCAAAAGTTTCCATCACTGATTATTGCCGTGGTTCAAATATGAAATGTTCCATTCAAGAAGTGATCAATGGAGTATGGGAGATTACGATTGAAGCTTAAGCTCAACATAAAGTATCAATCAATGTCTTTTCAATATAGCGAATTAATTGTTTCGTATCGTTGTCACAGCGCTGATTTTGTTTTTTTACCATGTAGACATCGTTATTCACTTGGAACTGATCAATAGGAATAATCTTGAGTTGTTTACTATACAACTCTTTTTTTATAGACATATAAGGGAGAAAGGCGAGACCATGCCCTCTTATTGCTGCAAGCTTTACCGCCTCAAGGGAGTCCAAATTAAAAAGTATATTTAATTTAAGATCCCCCACCGATAAGTCATTTAAAGCCCTTTGCACACAATGAAGCTGTGAGGACCAGATTAAAGGATATTTAGGGAGATCATTCAACGTAATTTTATCAGGACAAACGGTCGTACAGCTTGCTACCAACATAACTTGATCTGAAAACACCATATGAGAGCTTAATTCGGATTTCGGAGAGGGTCCGGAAATAAAGCCGACATCACCTTCTTCAAGAAGTAATCGTTCTTCTACGAAGGACGATGCCCCTTCATTTAAAGTGATATGGCAATTGGGAAAATGTTTTTTTACCTCATATAAGGTACAGGGTAAAGCATAATTACAGACCTCCGGAATCGCATAAATAGACAGCTCTTGTTGAGTTGGCTGTAAATGATTGATTTCTGTGATCATATCATCATACAATTTGCAGATTTGCCCCGCATATTTTTCCGCAATAATCCCTGCTTCGGTTAGGCTAGCCCCTTTATTACTTCGCACAAAAAGCTCAGACCCCAAGGTATTCTCCCAAGATTTCAACTGCTGACTAAGTGCGGATTGAGTGATATGAGATTTCTGAGCTGCTTTAGATATACTTTTTAACGATGCTATATCTAAAAAAAATTTAAGCGTTTCCATATTCATGTTTATTCCTCCTGTTGCCCGCTGTTAGTGCAAACTATAGCATACTTGATTACGCTCCATCTGTGCCATTAGTAACACTTATACAGCATAAAGAAAGCAGATAACCACAGTACAAATAAGTATGTTACTATTTTCACATAGTCAATTACATAAAAACGATGGAGGTGTTAGACTATGGGGCAAACCGTAAGTCCCGAAACGAGATCAACCCGAACCAGAGCTCCTAGAAAACCTAAAAAGAGTCAGTTGCCCATCGCATTGCTGGTCACAGTTCTCATTATTGGATTTGGTTTTTTCTTAGACCAAGCTCACAATAAGATGGTTATCTACCTGCTTTTCGGTATTTCGTTTGGCGTTATTTTGCAAAGATCACGTTTCTGCTTTACTGCATCACTTAGAGATCCATGTATTACAGGCAGCACATCGGTAACGAGAGCTGTACTGATTGCATTTTCTCTCGCTACGATCGGATTTACAGCCATTAAATACCCAGCGTTCCTGGAAGGCAAACCGATTCCTGGGATGGACAATGTGGGTCAAATCAGTTTGGCTTTGATCATTGGCGCTGTGTTATTCGGAATTGGCATGGTTATTGCAGGTGGTTGCGCTTCGGGCACATTAATGCGTGTAGGTGAAGGGTTCACGATGCAGATGCTGTCACTTGTATTTTTTGTCATTGGTTCACTTTGGGGATCACATGATATGGGTTGGTGGAGAGCTAATGTTATAAAGGATGCACCAACAGTATTTTTACCAGATGTATTTGGTTGGCTTGGGGCACTGGTTGTTCAGTTCCTGATTATTCTTCTGTTGTACATCGCTGCAGTTAAATGGCAAGAGAAAAAGATGGGAAGCGCAGATTAGTTTGAGTTATTACGTGAATTATTTCACTACAATACATCCAAATAAAAAATAAAGGTGGTTTTCAAGATGGCTGAATTTACACTTGATTGCATGGGAGAAGCTTGTCCGGTTCCGTTAATGAGAACAGAAAAGAAGATGACTGAACTAAATGTTGGAGACGTTCTAGTCGTTGCTATAGATCATAGCTGCGCAATGAAGAACGTTCCAGAATGGGCGAGAAAACAGGGACATAATGTGGAAATCGAAGAGGTTGATGATGGTGAGTGGGAAGTTGTTATTGAGAAAGTGAAATAGGATCGCTGATAGGAAAGGACGGTGAATGAAACGGTGAACGAATTCTGGTTGAAGATATCGTCTAACCGCTTTTACAAGCAATTGCTCAAAGAACCGTTTACTTATGTAACTGGAGCTGTACTTCTCGCTGTGTTCGCTACAGCACATCTGGCTGTTTTCTCAAAAGGATGGGGAGTAACCAGCGCCTTCGCGGACTGGGGAGCTTGGGCGTATCGATTGGTAGGAGGAAATGTAGATAACTGGGCTTACTTTAGTACGGAGAAAGCTCAAAAAACATTATCTTCCGGATTTTTGAATGATGGTGGATCGATTCGAAATGTAGGGATTATCTTAGGTGCACTAGCGGCGACTTTGTTTGCTTCTGAATTTAAGCTGAAGAAAATTAAGTCCAAAAAGCAGGTAGCAGCAGCGGTACTTGGCGGGTTGCTCATGGGGTACGGAGCTAGACTGGCTAATGGATGTAATATTGGTGCATTGTTTACGGCTATAGCCTCTTTATCGCTTTCAGGATGGATTTTTGGATTGTTCCTGCTGGTTGGTGCATTTATAGGCAGTAAATTATTAGCCAAATTCTTTATGTAAAAGTGAAATAGGCTGAGCTTATAGTGCTGACGAGAGTCAGCCTATTTTAAATTATAAGAAAGTATAAGTTTCACGATATACTTTATCCTTATAATTCTCGCACAAACGCTTACCGTCCTTAAAGGACGCCGAAGGCGTTTTAGCTTGTTGAAATCATAGTCGACATAGGAGGGACATTTAGAATGGAAAAGAAGACAGAACAGTATGATGTCGTCATTATCGGTGGCGGAGCAGCTGGATTAACAGCGGGAATCTATTGTGGACGAGCAAAATTAAAGACTCTTCTCTTGGAAAAATCACTGGTAGGTGGTCTTGCCACCTATACTAATGAAATCGAAAATTATCCTGGTTTTCCTGAAGGAACGACCGGTACAGACCTTATGGGATTATTTCATAAACAAGCTAAGAAATTTGGTGTGGATTTTAAAATGACAGATGTAAAATCTGTTTCGGTAGCTGAAGATTTTAAGGTAGTGGAGACCTTTCGGGTTCGTTATGAGTGCAAGGTCATTATAATAGCCAGTGGGGGGAAACCAAGAATTACCGGTGCTGCTAATGAAGAAATGTTCTTATATGATAAGGGGATTTCTTTCTGTGCAACCTGTGACGCTGCAGCGAATACGGGAAAGACGGTTATGGTCGTTGGCAGTGGTGATGCAGCTATTGAAGAAGGGATGTTTCTGACCAAGTTCGCAGATAAAGTGATCGTTTCTGTTATGCATGATTTTGGTAAAATGGACTGTAATGAAATTGCTAAAACTCAGGCGCTCGAAAATCCTAAAATGGAATTCATGTGGAACACGGTGGTAAGTTCTTTCGAAGGCGAAGAACGTTTAAATTCCGTAGTCCTGAAAAATTTAAAATCTAATGAATTGCAAAACGTAAAGGTCGATTCATGTTTCTTATTTATTGGATATACGCCGAACACAGAAATCTTATCAGGTGTAGTAGATTTGAATCGAAATGGATATGTACTTATTAATGAGAAAATGGAAACGAATATACCTGGTGTCTTTGCAGCAGGAGATGTGTGCGATAAGTTTCTTAAGCAAGTTGCTACCGCTGTTGGTGATGGTGCCATTGCAGGGTATGGTGCTGAGAAGTATATCTCTGAATGTGAAGTCTATGAGCATCAAATTCTGAATCAAGGCAAAGCATCCGTTGTTTATTTATGGAATGCCACAGATCCTTCCTGCCGGGAGTTATTGCCTCTAATTGAGGGATTTGAGCAATCCCATTCGGATGTCAGGGTCACAAAAGTAGATGTATATAAGTCACCCGGACTTGCTGCCAAGCTAGGAATAGATTCAGTACCTTCTATTGTCTATCTAGATGATGGGAAGGTTCAAAGAGTAATTACTGAGAAAATAAGTGATGACATATTAAATGCTCTTACGAAATGATGAAAAATCCACATGCAGATAGTCTGCATGTGGATTTTTCTATTAATCTTTTATAAAATCGGACGAGCCATATCAAGACAGTGTCAAAGTATCAATAATAGTTGTTTTGTCATATACCTTTGAAAGCGCTTAGATATTAAGATTAATTCATAAGGTTGCAAATCAACGGAGGGAGAGTAGGAGATACTGGGCTGCATAAAAGAGAGAAGGCCATGAAAGAAGCTGTATTTATAAGAATCTAGGTTTAGGAGGACTTACATATGGCGAACGCAAGCGTCGCACCAGACAAGACATCAAGACCGAATCTCGGCAAGCATCGGACCAGCGGGATAAGACGCTTTTTTAAGCAAATAGATCTCCAGCTTATGGTATTGCCAGCACTAGTTTTAGTTTTTATTTTTGCCTATATCCCCATGTACGGTATTCTTATCGCTTTTCAAGATTACAAGTTAGGTAATAGCTTTATTAGCAGTGATTGGGTTGGATTGAAGCACTTTATTTACTTCTTTAATGCTCCTGAATTTGAAGTGGTGATGAAAAATACAATCATAATCAGCTTACTGAAGTTCTGTTTTGGATTTCCTGCACCGATTATTTTGGCGTTAATGCTGAATGAAGTTCGTAAGATGTTCTTTAAACGGGTTATTCAGACAGTTACATACTTGCCTCACTTCTTGTCTTGGGTAGTTATCGGCTCAATGGTTACATCGATGCTATCCGTAGATAACGGCAGTATAAATATGCTGCTTGAGAAATTGAGATTTATTGATGAACCGATTAACTTCCTTTCCATGACTGAATATTTCTGGGGCATTTTAGTTACAACCAATGTATGGAAGGAAATTGGATTTGCATCGATCGTCTACTTAGCTGCCATTGCTGGTATTGACCCGCACTTATACGAAGCTGCTTCAATGGATGGTGCGAGTCGCTTTAAACAGATATATTTGATTACGTTGCCTTCCATTATGCCAGTTGTAATTATCTTTATGATTCTGGCAATTGGTAATCTGGTGAATGCAGGATTTGAAGATATTTTGATTCTTGCTTCCAATCCGGCTCTACGAGAAGTGTCAGATTCAGTTGATGTATATGTTGTACGTGTCGGTATAGATAACTTCAGGTACTCCTATGCGACTGCTATCGGATTGTTCAAGGCCGTTATCAGTGTGACATTACTTACCTTTGCAAATTTCATTGCCAGAAAAGCAGGAAACAGCTTGTGGTAATGAATTACACAATATAGGAGGACTGAATTATGAAACGTACTAACATAGGAGACCGATTATTTATTGGATTCATATATGTATTCTTGACCTTA
This sequence comes from Paenibacillus etheri, assembly GCF_001012825.1. Taxonomy (GTDB): domain Bacteria; phylum Bacillota; class Bacilli; order Paenibacillales; family Paenibacillaceae; genus Paenibacillus_AQ; species Paenibacillus_AQ etheri. Next base: position 84,639 of record NZ_LCZJ02000023.1, on the reverse strand, counting down.
CTGGCATTCTCCGCGTTTTATCCATTTTGGAATTCACTTGTGATTTCTTTTAATGAGGGGATGGATACTTCCAAAGGCGGAATTACTTTCTGGGTCCGTGAGTTCACGCTTGAGAATTATAAGATTGTATTTGAAGATTCTCGTTTAATGGGTGGATTCGTCATTGCTACATTACGAACGGTAATTGGCACAGTAACTGCGATATTGGCCACTTCGATATTTGCTTATGGAATGTCGAAGCGTGAACTGATGGGTCGCAAATACTACATGATTATGTGTATCATTACAATGTATTTCGGTGGGGGACTCATTCCGTCATACATGCTTATCAGAAGTTTAGGCCTCTTCAACTCATTTTGGGTGTTTATTATTCCTGCACTTGTTAGCGTATGGAATATGATCATATTCCGGACCTTCTTCCAAGGTCTTCCGCAAGGTTTAGAGGAGTCAGCAAAGATTGATGGCTGTGGATACTGGGGAACTTTTCTCCGCATCGTACTTCCGCTGTCTGGACCTGTTATCGCAACATTATCTTTGTTCACAGCAGTCAATCACTGGAATGAGTGGTTCGTAGCGAGTATTTATATTACGAAAGAGGAGTTAATGCCGATTCAGACCATCTTGAGACAGATATTGTTCTCTAATATTGCTTCAGAACAGCTGTCTAATGTAGATGCAAGTTCCATTGCTCATATAAACTCAGCCAAGAAAATAACGTCGAAGTCATTAACGATGGCTACGATCATGGTTGCAACCATTCCGATTGTATGTGTGTACCCATTCCTACAAAGGTTCTTCGTTAAAGGGGTCTTAGTGGGATCATTGAAAGAGTAGGATGTTAGAATGAGATGGGGTTTAGAGCGTATTGCTTTGAACATAGATTACAAATTGAAAGGGGAAAATACATTGAAGACTAAGAGAAAGATGCTTCTCGGAACGTTGTCTACCTTGCTATTGTCGACTGTGGTGGCGGGTTGTAGTGGCAACAATTCAAGCGCTCCAGCTGCAACTGCTGAACCAGCAAACGAAGGAGGGACAGCGGTTAACACAGCAACTGAAGCTCCAGCGGCTGATTTGTATGAGTTAGGGAAAGAACCGCTTGAAGTATCATTCTACGGAAACTACGGCTGGTATCAAATGCCGAAATGGGGCAAAGATGCTGCTTCTAAATGGATTTTAGATAATTTGAAAATCAATGTCACTGGAATTAGCTCTGGAGGTAATAATGCTCAGAAGCTGCAAACGATGATCGTTGGTAATGAGCTACCGGATATTGTATGGACCGAGAAAGGTGCTGACGTAGAACGTCTTCGTCAAGCAGATATGCTAGTTCCTTTGGATGAATACATTGATAAATATCCAAACTTTAAAAAGTCCTTAACAGCTGGACATTTGGAATTGCTTCGTTCCCCTGATGGAAAAATCTATCAGCTGCCGAATTATTATACAACACAACCAAACGGAAATGCCGGGTATGCGATTAATAAGAAGATTTACAAAGAACTCGGTTCTCCTAAGTTAGAGACTACTGATGATTTGTATGCTTACTTAAATGCAGTTAAAGCAAAGTTCCCTGATGTTATTCCGTTCGAGACTGGCTTAGCGAAAGATGGTAATGGTATTGATCAGTTGTTCTCCTCTTTTAAAGAGAATAACCTTTCGTATACTAGAATATACGCTGTACCTGATGGCGACAAAATGGCTTCGATTTACAAAGATGAAGGGTTCCGTGAGTCTGTTGTCTTTGGTGCTAAATTAATGCGTGAGAAGCTAATGACGCAAGATGCGAATACCCAAACGGAAGACCAGATTAGAGAGAAAGCGATGAATGGCAAGTTCGCTGTCATTGCGACATTCGATCCGATGAAGTTACTCGCTACTGCTGATGAAGAGATGAAGAAGAAAAATCCGGAAGATGGATATATGTTTATTAAACCAATTTACAAACCGGGCTTGGATCAAAGTAAGATCACACCGGGAACGTACAATCAGTTAGGTTGGAACGTTGCTACAATCACTAAAAACGCTAAAAACCCAGAAGCTGTATTCGCTATGCTTGACTGGATGACAGGTGCAGAAGGTTCTATGGTACTTAACTGGGGCCCTCCAGGACCAGACGCATACTGGGATGGTTTTGAAGCAGATGGACTTACTCCTAAATTTAATAAAGATAAATATCTAAATGAACCAGAAGCATTGTCTGAAATTAGTGGCAAGGCTGGTGACTTGGTATGGGTAGGTAACACGGTTTTCTTGGATAATACGAAGAAAATGATGTTGCAAACTCTTCCAGCTGACAAGATTGACTTTAGTAACCGTTGGCAGATGGAAGTAACATGGGCTTCACAAGGCGACTTTACAGAGTTCCTAAATTGGGATCCGGCTCCAGACAGTGAAGAAGGAATTATCAGACAAAGTGTTAGAGATATCTGGTTAACTGCAAGAGCGAAATCGATGTATGCGAAGACTGATGCAGAAGCATTAGCTATTCTTGACAAAGCACATGATGATTCCATGAAGGTTGGTTATGAGAAGTTCCTTGATTATGTTACAAAAGTATGGACAGAAAACAAGAAGGCTTTAGGAAAATAATAATTTGTAATTCGAAGGTTTGCTACTTACTAGCAAGCCTTCGTTTTACGTTCTATTTTTAGGACTCATTTTTTAAAAGCTGTTTGACAAATGAATGGTATACTGGGAAATAGTAATGGTAGAATTTACAGGGATAGATTTAATGCGTTTCAAAGGGGGACTTGTTGATGTACAACGTATTATTAGTAGACGATGAGATGCTTGATCTAGAAGGTATGAGACAATTTATTCCTTGGAATGAGCTTGGTATGGAAGTTGTGGAGACAGCAAATAACGCGTTTACCGCGTGCGATATTTTAGATCAGCATGTTATTGATATTATTGTTAGTGATGTAAATATGCCGAATATGTCGGGTCTAGAGCTGGCTCGAATTGCCATAGAGAAAAAAAAAGATATACGCGTGATATTTGTAAGCGGTTACCAGGATTTTAGTTATGTTAAGCAAGCGCTGTCGTTGAAGGCGTATAGCTACGTCCTAAAACCAATGGATGACAATGAACTCATTGCTGCACTTCAGAAAGTAAGGCAGGATTTAGACGATGAACGTAAACGCCGTGACGTCGAAGAAGCCTATCAGCATATGATTCCAATGGCCAAAAATGATTTGTTGATACGTTTATTTGAAGGGGAATGGGATGGAGAGGGGGGGAGCCAGCCCGGAATGTTGTCGCTTGTGAAGTCATACGGTCTGGATAAGCTGAATTGGCCTGTTCGTGTAGCTGTTTTGGAGCTTGATTATTTTAACTGGCTTCAAGGACAGGATAATCTATCGAAACATCAAATGGCCAAGGACTTCCTTTATGAAGTGAATAGAATAGGTCAGAAGCATGGTATGCCCCATTGCTACAAGGTATCGTCCTACCGGATTGCGTTATTGATTAACGAACAGGAAATGGAAAAGTTCACAGAGGATATTTACGCTTCGATTCGCGTGAAGTTTCCGGTCACAATGACCGTGGGTATAGGGAAACCAACATTTTCGATGGAACAGGTCCACATATCCTATCGACAAGCTATGGAAGCCGTGGACGGAAAAATGTTCATAGGCAAAGGTAATCTTATTATGTATGAAACTGTTAGCAGCGAACCAGGGATGATCGACGCTCGTATGTTAGATACCCGCATGGATACGCTGTTTAAAGCGATGAAAGAGTATGAGTTAGTTCTTATTTATGATGAGATCGACAAGCTGTTCCGCTCTGTAAGTAGTTTAAGATCCAAATTCACGATTCATAATCTGGCAATGTATATCATTTGGAAGCTAGATCAGCAGTTGAAGGATGTTAGTGAGGATTTATTTGAAATTTTAGGTATGGAGATACATAGTTTAGATGTTCTACATCAATTCGATTCAATCAGTGATATTCGCTCATGGCTTGTACTCAAAACCTTTGAGATCTCAGAGTATCTACGTAGTAAATCAGATTCTGTGAACCATAAACTCATTAGAGAAATTATCCAAATGATGCAGGACAGAATGAGTGATAACTTTACGCTTAAAGATATTGCGCAGCAGTTCTCTTTCTCTCCTAACTATTTGGGATATTTATTCAAAGAGGAAACTGGAAAAACGTTCAGTGAAGTACTCACTCAGCTTCGAATGGATCAAGCAGGCAAGCTTTTGAAAGATCCGACATGCAAAATCTATGAAATCGCGAGCAAGGTAGGCTATCGTTATCTCCCTTATTTCAGCAGACAGTTCAAAGAGGCTTATGGTATGACACCTATGGAGTATCGTAAGCGCGACAAGTGATGGGGGATGATGTTCTATGAAAAAGCAAAGAAGACATAAGTATGTGCCAATTGGGTATAAGTTAATGCTGACATATATGTTTTTTATTATTATCCCTGTATCTCTGATCGGGTTCGTCTCTCATTCCATGTATAATGATTCATTACGCGAACATATCAATACGAATATTAAAGGAACGTTATTGCAGATTCGTGACAATATTGATTATAAAATGGATGAAGTTACTCGAATATCGACGCAATTATACAGTGATTTTGATTTCTATCGGAATCTTCGGAGTTATGAGGAAGGCTGGGAAAATTACGATCGGATGTCTAAGAAGGTACTGCCGAAGCTTGATGTAGCTATTCAATCTACAGGTGTGAAGATTGGAATGTCGCTATTCTTGAAGAATGAGTCGATCCCTGAGATCTATTCGAACTCACTTGAGGGCTATCTGGATAATAGTAGCTTTTATCATCTATACCACATGAAAAGGATTGAAGGGAAATCGTGGTATTATGATTTTCCAACAGAAAAATACGCTGAAACTATGAAATGGTGGCAGATTGAGAGCGATGTAGAGAATAATCGCATCTCGTTACTCCGTAGATTAATTGATACATACGAACCTCTTAAGCCTAAGGAGATAGGGTTCCTGCGGATTAATGTAAGGATTCCAGATCTATTTGACAGTGTGAATTATACGAAGATAGGAAAAGGAAGTAATCTAGTTATAAAGAATGAGTTTGGAAAAACGATGTATCAATCGGGTGAACTGCCGGAGAACTATAACAATGAAGCCGAGCTAAATAAAGATTACCTGACGATTAAAGAAACGATTGTGGTTGCTACCCAAGAGTGGCAATTAATTGCGCTAGTTCCGATTGCGATCCTTGAAAAGGATGCAGTGAAGGTACGCCTCTTTATTATTTTAATGTGTCTCATATGTTGTGTGGTCTTTAGCTTCGTGGGCATATTTATATCCCGGTTTTTTTCGATCCGTATAAATAAGTTCGTATATGTTCTTAATGCCTATCGGGAAGGTGATCTTCATAAGCGTATTAAATATCGAGGCAAGGATGAATTCTCTCAAATAGCAACCGCTCTGAATGATATGGGTGAGAATATCGATATGTTGATTAAAGAGGTATATTTGACACAGCTCCAGAAGAAGGAAGCAGAGCTTGAAATCCTGCAATCGCAAATCAATCCACACTTCTTGTATAATACTTTGTCATCTATTATTCAATTAGCCAAATTTGGTCAAAATGAGAAGCTGCAGCAGATGGTACTGGAATTAGCGAAGTTTTATCGCCTAACACTGAATGAAGGTCGTACGATGATTCCGGTTCCAACTGAAATTGAGCAGGCAAATGCCTATTTAGAAATTCAGAAAATTAAATACGGTGACCGCTTGGAGGTTATGTTTGATTTTGATACAGAGATTTGGCCTTATGAGACCATAAAACTTATTCTACAACCCTTTATCGAGAACGTGCTGAAGCACGCTTGGTGTGGTGATCACATTCATTTACGCATTGTTGGCCGTAAGGAAGGTGATAATATTTTGTTCCGTATCATTGATGATGGTATAGGTATCAGACAAGAACGTATTGATCAAATCTTCGATTCGAAAGGTCATACGAACACAGGTTATGGCGTCCGTAATGTGGATCAACGTATTAAACTGCAATATGGTCCTGAGTATGGTGTAACTATTTTTAGTCGTGTTGGAATTGGCACTTCGGTTCAGATCCTGATTCCTGCCAAAAAAAGAAAGTAAGTGGTATTGGAGTTATATTGTAGAAATAAATAAATGTAGAAAAGGGGTCTTAAAGCTAGTTATTACTAGCCTTAAGACCCCTTTAAGTATTCAAGTGATAGTTAGAAGCCTTTGTATTGAGGTTCTTCAGACTCTAATTCGGTTACCCGATTTTCAACCTGTGTTACGATTTGTTGTGTTTGCTCAGCTGCATTAGTGAATAAAGTTTTTGCACTTTCGTTTTGTGTTTCAAGTGCAAATTGTTCCAAACTCGCTTGAGCGCCTTTTAAAGAAGATAAACATGTTTTTACTTGTGAGGCTACTGTCATTAGATTTCTCTCCTCTATTTTGAATTTTTAGCATGACATTTCCTATTGTCCTCAACCTTCACTTTAGTTATGCAGGAAAAAAATACAAGCGTTTCACGGCAACCGATTTTCCATAAATAAGTAGTGTGATTTCGGATTGAATGAACCTTTTTTAACAAATAATGAGTGTTAATAAACAAAGGTTCACTCAAAAGGAGGAAATTTAAGATGTCGGAATGGCTGGAGGTTATATTACGAACGCTCTTTGCTGTTGTTGTGCTTTTCTTATTAACTAAATTACTGGGGAAAAGACAAGTATCGCAGCTTTCGTTCTTCGAGTATATTACGGGGATAACCGTCGGCAGCTTAGCCGCATATATTTCTTTGGATACGGATAAGCATTGGCATTTAGGACTCATTGCACTGATTGTATGGGTCGCTTGTTCTTTAGGGATTGAATATCTTCAAATGAAGAGTAAAAAAGCAAGAGATTTCATTGACTTTAAGTCCGCCGTACTTATTAAGGACGGAAAAATACTCGAAGATCATATGAAGAAGGAACGTTTAACAACAGATGAGTTATTGGAAGAGCTACGTAAAAAGGATGTATTCAATATATCTGAAGTGGAATTTGCGATTATGGAATCTGATGGAGCGATTAATGTGCTGCTTAAGAGAGAGAATCAGCCGCTTACACCCAAACATCTCGGTATTAAAGTTGCTCCAGAAAAAGAGCCACAAGCCGTCATTATGGATGGAAAAGTACTAGATAAACCTTTGGATACTTTAAATCTGACTCGCAGCTGGCTTGATGGTGCTCTAGAGAAAATGGGGTTAACTGTTGAAAATGTATTTCTCGGTCAAGTTGATTCTTATGGTGAGCTGACGGTCGATTTGTACGCTGATGACTTCAAAGTTCCACAGCCACAAGATAAACCACAATTATATGCTTTGCTCAAAAAATGTGAAGCGGATCTGGAAATGTTTAGTTTGTCGACAGAGAATGAAAAAGCTAAAAAAATGTATGAACAATGCGCAGAGCAATTGCAAGCATCTTTGAAAGTATTAAAGCCTTTAATCCAAAGTTGATGTACTCCAAAACTCACACAAAAAAACAAGAAAGAACCGGGTATTCGCACCGGTTCTTTTTTCGTATACAGCTTAATGGAGTAGGTAGTATAAACCTCGTATACAATTGGCAAACTAAGCCAGATTCGAAAGTCACAACTCAGGAGGTATAGCCTATGTCAGGAATTTTAGAAACCATTAAGGAACAACTGGAAGGATGTAGTGATGCGGTATATCAGTCGATTTCCGTTCATGGTCATTCCTGTTTTCTGATCTATATCCCCTCCATCATCGATTCCAAGACACTTCATGAAAGTATTGCTTTTCCACTAAAAACAGAAGCAGATGCAAAGCTAGAATGGTCTAATTTCTTAGAACGGCTAGATCAAGGTGTTGTTTTTCCTATCCCCTATCTCAAAGCGTTTGACTTGCAGAAGATCGTAGATCTGATCGTTGCTGGAAAGGTAGTGCTTTGTATAGAGGATCTTCCATATGTTCATTATTTTGAAATTACTCAATATCAAAAAAGATCAGTGACCGAATCACAAAATGAACTTGTAGTTATTGGTCCTCAAGAGGCATTTATAGAAGATATTGAATCAAATCTGTCGATGCTAAGACACAAAATCAAACATCCGGATCTAAAAACAGTTCATTATATCATTGGTAAGTATACAAAAACTGATTTGTATGTTGTGTACATTGAAGGACTTTACAAAAAGGAAGTTCTTGCTGAAATTGAGCAGAAACTGAATGACATTGATATTGACGGGATACTAGGTATTAGTTATATTTCGGAACATTTGAGAAAGGGGAGCTTCACGCCTTTTCCGGTTTTTCAATATACAGAACGCCCTGACTCTGTAGCAGCTTCGTTGATGGAAGGTCGGATCGGAATTATACAAGACGGCGCACCTACTGCGTTGATTGCACCGACATCGTTTTTTACAATGCTACAATCCTCTGAGGATTATTATCAGAACTTTTATGCAGCTAGTTGGATTCGAATTGTACGATTTCTGTTCTCCATTATATCCATGATCCTTCCATCGCTTTATGTAGCGATTACAACTTTTCACCCGCAGATCATTCCATCCAACCTATTAATTACGATTGCCTCAGCGAGAGAGAATATTCCATTCTCAGCGCTGACCGAGGCTTTAATTATGGAGCTTACCTTCGAAGCGCTTAGAGAAGCTGGAACACGTATTCCAAAGCCTGTCGGACAGACGGTCTCTATTATAGGCGGTATTGTTATTGGTCAAGCTGCGGTGCAAGCAGGGATTGTATCTGCTCCAATGGTTATTGTTGTTTCTATTACCGGAATCGCCTCATACATCATTCCCCATTATGAACTCGGTTTGACCTTTCGGTTACTTCGCTTCCCTTTACTCATTATGGGAGGAACGATGGGCCTGCTTGGGGTATATATTACAGCCTTTTTGATTTATGGACACTTAGCCAATCTTAAACCTTTAGGCACGCCGTTTTTGCAACCTGTTGCGCCGTTAGTATTACAGGATTGGAAAGATACATTATCTCGGTTTCCCACTAACTTTATGACGAAACGAAGTAGCGCCTATACGGACAGGAATCAAAGGAGACAAAAATCAAAATGAGAGCTTTAAAGATAGGAGTTATTATACTGCTGCTCTTAAATCTAACAGCCTGCTTAACATCTAAGATAGAGCTGGACGAATTAACATTTGTTTACGGATTGTTTATAGACGCTGGTAAAGAAGAAGGCACTGTTGAAATAACTATAAATTCACCGCTACCTAATCGTCTTAACTCAACAGGGCAGCCCGCTAGCGGTGGAGGTGGAGGAAGCAGTTATTCCACAGTTTCTAAGACAGCAGAAACTATAGCAGATGCCATGCTATTGATTCAAACAGACTTAACACGGCAGCTTAGCCTAGCTCAGTTGAAAATAATTATCTTAGGGAAATCCTATGCAGAACAAGGAATTAGTGAATTGCTCTTATGGATAAAAAGAGAGCCTAGTCTTCCGCTTGGAGCTTTTATTATGGCTAGTCCAGGCAGTGCAAAAGAAATGAATACATTGACTCCAATCTATGAACAGCTTCCTGCTGAAGTCCTAAAAAACTTTGGAACGGAAAGATTTATGTTTGCTACTACGATCAAAGATTGCATGTTCGCAGAAGCATCGAATGTAGGATTCGCTATAAATAATCTTTCATATGGTCAAAAAGAAGAGAAGTCTAGTGAAGGTAAGCCGCAGTATTGGGCAGGAATTCAAGGGGCGATGTTGTTTCAAAGAGAGAAAATGAAGGGAATACTTAAGCTGAAAGAGGGAAGGGCATTAGCTTGGGCGGAGGGCAGACTTAAGATAGCAGTATATTCCGTATCTTGGGATGAGGGAAAAAGCGCAGCAAGCGTTGTATTTAATAGCACCAAATCATCAAAGAAAATAAACCTAACGGACAATGGTCCTGTTTTCACAGTGAATTTAAAGGGGAAGGCTAGTATTATTTATTTAAGGGACCCTAAGAATAGGGATGAAGAGGAACTCAGCCAAATTATCATTGAGAAGCTTAATGAGAAGGTCTCTAATCATCTTACCCAAGCCATTCTTATTACCCAAAAAGTAGGTGCCGACATTTTGCAACTCGGGTTGTTATTGGAATGGAACGATCCAAAACAATGGAATCAACTCAAAGAGCGGTGGGAGAATTATTATGCCCAAGAGGCTGATATTAAGGTGAAGACTGATTTTCACATTGTAGATTTTGGAACAGCAAAATAAAGACATCCAGAAGGAGAAGTTATGCGAGCATCGAAATGGCAGCTGTTTCGGTTTTTCATTATTTTTTTTAGCTCCCAAACCACTATTTTTTTGATACCGATTATTATTGGTAGTTCTTCCTATCAAGGTTGGATAGCATTAATAGTTGGGTCTTTATTAGGTTTGATTTTACTGTGGTTTACCTTCCATGTCGGTATGCTGCATCCTAATCAGGCTTGGGTGAATTTTGGAAAAGATATTTTAGGCAAATGGCCACATAAGTTCATGCTGCTTCTCCTGCTAAGCTGGTGTGTATATTATGTCTCATATGATATTGAGAATTTTGTACTGTTTTTCGGCTCAAATTATTTAAGAGGAACTCCGTTCCTATTAATTCAGATCGTGATTGGCCTGGTGATAATGTATACGGCTAGTCTAGGATTTACAACAATAGCGTATATGGCGGATGGACTTTTTCTGATTTTTTTTATAATGATGATCGTTTTATTTAATTTATTCCTCCCGAACGCGGACTTCAATATGCTACCGGCCTTCATTCATTATCATGATCCCGGGATTGCTATGAAAGACTCTATTGAAGTCATGTCATGGTTTGGAGAATGGATTGTCCTTTTGTTTGTTGCACCCGATCTGAAACTTGAAGCTAAGATGCTAAAAAGATTGGTGATTACGGGAATCTGTGTCTTAATTACTGTATTAATTGGTTGGTCACTAACGATGATGACTTTTGGACCACATTTGGGCCAGCAACTACAGTACCCGTTTCTTGAAATGGTACGTAGCTCTAAACAAGATAATCTGCTAGGAAATACGGACCCGCTCTTAATTGGAATATGGTCGTCTTCTATGTTCATTCACAGCTCATTCCTTATCTACATAGCCTCTAGATGTGTATCCAGCTTGTTTAATACAAAAGCTAGTAAAATGTATATTCCTTTCTTAACAATAGCTTCAATCACGATAGCTTTTTTGTATTCACGACACATAGGCAGTTATTATAAACATTATAATAGTTATGCTATTGCTGTTATTTGGTTAATCGTTGAAAGCATTCCGATCTATTACGCCATCACAGCCTTCTTTCGATTTCGGAACAAAACTGCGAAGTAAATGAAATTTAGAGGGGGAATCTAGGTTCTGTCTTTTTAATGGACAGGGCCTTTTCTTGTGAATTATATATTAGATACACTTTCTGTTATGATTAAAGGACTTATTACATTATTTTCCCAGATTGGATGGTGTATTTACATGAATCTTCAAGAAGTCACTGAACTCATCAAATCTATTAGAACCAATCTAGCTAAAGTCATTGTAGGTAAAGAAGATGGAGTAGATCTGCTACTAACCGCATTACTTGCGAATGGCCATGTTCTACTCGAAGATGTTCCAGGCACTGGTAAAACCTTGTTAGCAAAAGTTATTGCTAAATCTTTGGATTGTACATTTAAGCGTATTCAATTTACACCAGACTTGCTGCCTTCTGATTTAAGCGGGATTAATTTTTACAATCAAAAGACAGGTGAATTTCAGTTTAGACCCGGTCCAGTCTTTGCGAATATTTTGTTGGCTGATGAAATTAATCGTGCAACCCCGAGAACTCAATCCAGTCTATTGGAATGTATGGAGGAGCGGCAAATCACGATCGATGGTGTGACTCATAGTCTAGAAGCCCCGTTTCTGGTTATTGCTACTCAGAATCCGATTGACAATCAGGGTACTTTTCCGTTGCCCGAAGCTCAATTAGATAGATTTTTGATGCGGATTACTACGGGTTATCCTTCCTTTGACGAAGGGATTCATATTTTACAGCGTTTCCGAGAGAATAATCCGCTTGAAGAGACTTTTGCAGTAGCTACTGCTCAAGATATTCAATCTGCGCAGCGTTTGGCCGCTTCCGTGAGTATTAGTGATGATTTGCTAGCTTATATCGTTCGGATTACAGAAGCAACTCGCAAATCAACGGCAGTAAAACTAGGTGCGAGTCCACGAGCAAGCGGGGCATTGCTCAAATCTTCTCAAGGGTATGCTCTTATTCGAGGTAGATCTTACGTAACACCAGATGACATTAAGGCCGTAGCCGTTCCAGTGCTTGCACATCGATTACTTCTTCATCGTGGATTGGGTTCAAAAGAAGGACAGGCTGCAGATATTGTGTTACAAGTGCTTCGTGAGGTAGAGGTGCCGACTGAACTCGTTACATCCTTAAGAGGCGGAAAGGTGGAATGAGCTATGGCTTTGCCTTGGTTCATTTTCATTACAGTAGCTCTGTTGTTCCTTCTTGCCGCTATCTATGAACGAAGTGGTCTGAGAGCACTTAGCTATACGCGCTATTTCTCAACTAAGGTTGCTTATGAAGGGGATAACCTTGAAATGATAGAGGAGATCGTTAATGCGAAGCTTTTGCCATTACCTTGGCTTCGGCTGGAATCTAGTATTGCCAGAGGTTTGGAATTTGGTAGTCAGGATAATCTCGGCATTAGCACGGGTGAAATCTATCAAAATCATATCAGCTTGTTCTATCTGAAATCATACCGTCATATTAAACGGCGCCATCAAGTAACTTGCGAGCGACGTGGGATATACCGTTTGGAGACGGTCACTATGACCACTGGAGATCCCTTTGGTTTGATTCGGAAAAACAAAACTTTCCCCCTCCAATTAGAGTTATTAGTCTATCCAAATCTACTGAGCCTAGATGATCTACCACTACCGATACATAGTTGGCTGGGTGAACTTCCTGTGAAAAGGTGGATCGTAGAAGATCCATTCCTGACTGCAGGTATTCGCGAGTATAGCTCAGGAGATTCTATGGGACTCATAAACTGGAAGGCTACAGCGCGTACAGGTACAATGCAGGTACATAAGAAAGACTACACCGCGGATTCCAGACTCGTCATTTGCTTGAATATAGAGGACAGTGATTCTATGTGGAGAGCGGTAACGGATGTAGAACGTATCGAGCAAGGAATAAGGTATGCAGCCACTATCGCCGAATACGCTATGCGCCATGGAATTGAGACGGGGTTTATCTGTAACGGCAGACTGGATAACGGGGGCGAAAGGGATCCTGTTGAAGCAGAACGTATGGCTGAGCTGGAAGACTTGCTAGAATTGTTAGCTAAACTGGAGCTAGATAGAACGCTACCTATGAGCCGATTGCTAGACCTGCAGGCCGAGAGCGGAATAAGTGATACGGATTTTCTGATCATTAGTTGTCATAGAGGAGCTGAATTACAAGTGGCCGCTGACCACCTATTCCTGTTAGGTAACGGTGTGGAATGGCTGGATATTCCGGAACAGGGGGAAGAGAGTGCATGAAGCTTACGTTATCTGGTTACGTATGGAGTACGATCAAACTCTGGATATTCTCTATTCTAGAACTATTATTAGTTCTACCTTTATGGATTCTGTTTCAGGTTTATGTACTACCGAAGCAAATTGAACCTATGTGGTTGAATGCGATGCCACTAGTATCATTAGGGGGCATTTTGCTGCGGAGACAGTGTAGTGTCAGATGGAAACAGCTGCTGGCTGCATTCATTCTTGGGGTAACGATTGGTATTTTGTCATCAGGGAGTTTATCTATCGAAAGTCTGCCTTTAGGTATTGCAGGTTTTATATGCGCGTATCTAGGGTTGACTGCTGACTCTCGAGATCAGACCAGTAGGAAGTATTGGATAGGTATTGTGATCTATTTTGTTGCGACCATTGTCTTTCGTAGAATTCCTGATTTAGAGTCAAATGTTACCCTTCTAACCTGGTGTGGCAGTTTATGTTTATTGCTCACCCTACTTATATCTAACAGTAGTTATTTACAATATAGTACGCTCTCTCAAGAGGGCAAGGCCCTGCCAAAAGGGTTACAAAGGAATAACCGTATATATGTCATTGGTATAGGAATTGTTGCGGCCGTGTTAGCGGCAGGAGTAGGAAAAGCTATAGGAACACTGCTATGGAATATGGTGCGTTCGTTCTTCGGATGGATTAGCAAGCTATTCTCTGGGGCAAGTGATCCGCAACCTCCGCCAGTAGAACAACCGCAAGCAAGCCCAGAACTACCTTTTGTAGGAGATCAAAAGCCTGGTCTACTAGCCGCTATATTAGATGTCGCCTTGTATATTGCTGGAGCTGTGTTATTGGGCGTCGCGGCTTATTATACACTTCGGTGGTTGTATAGAAATGCCGGAGGGAAATTGAAGAGAGTCTTAGATACCTTGCTAAACATGCTTCGTAGGGAACATACTCCCAAGGACAATAGAGCTTATCTTGATGAGGAGAAAAGTGTATTTACGTGGGAACAAACGCTTCAAGGTCTGAGGAATTTCTGGAGCACCCGCGTTACACCAAGAAATCGAAAAGACCGCTGGGAGCAGATGAATACTGAACAGGAACGTGTTCGGTGGTTATATCGACGTTGGCTTCATTTGAAAAGTGATCATGGTTATGAAGTTAAGAGTTATCTTACGCCGAAGGAAACAGAAGACGATATTTTTAAATGGAATGCTCTAAACAAGCATAAACGTAAGGGCGATGAAATTGCTGTTAACACTTCGAATTCATTGATTGATTTATATGAAAAAGCTAGATATGGAGAAGAAAATCCTTCTGCTAATGATGTGGTTGCTTTGAAAGATGAATTGAAATTATAGATTAGAATATTCTTCAAATTCGTGCAAATAGGAACAAATAGGTTACAAACGGTCCAAAAGTGTTACAACATGGATACAATTGGTTTTGCACTTACCACTATAATAATTCTAGCAAAACACTCGTGGAGGGAAGTAAATGAGAAAGCATAGCAGTACATATGTTGTTTTACTATTAAGTACCTTTGTCATCAGTCAACTGACTGGACATACCGCTTCTGCGGCATCCGCTAATGATGTTCGGACAAATCAAGCTGTAGCAGCGGCGACAGTTACAGCTACTAGCAATCTGGGTTCCATTTCTTTAGGAGCAAATATTAAAGCCACATTAGAAGATGTCAATATTTGGTCACAATCTGGTGGGAATATTTTAACCTATACTTTGAATTATTCGAATGGTAGCAGTAAAAATGCAAACCTAATGTACTATTTTTCGAGAGTGATGACGCCAGGGGGTTCTGTTATTCCAGGTAACCCGCTGAGCGCCGACGCACTTAAGAAGAAGATTGGTGCTAAAGAAAGCTTGCGCGTTACATATTACGTCAACATAGGCAAGACTAATTCGTTAAAAGGGATCAAGATTCCTATGTATGTGTGGGATTCCAAAACCAAAGGTTATTTAAAGCACGCAGGAAGTTTTACTGTTCCAGCTAATTATTCCCCAACCGCTGTAAATGGGAAAAATGTTAGCACCACAATGAATGACATTCCAGTCATCGCCAAAAGTGAGTCCTTGGAGCTCTATAAATACAATGGAAAGGTCTATGCCAAGGTGGGCATAAGCCTGACCAATAAAGGCAGTAAGGTACTCAGTGATCCGGGTTATGCGGCTTATTTGCTCTCTGCAGGTGGAAGTTCGTATGATTTAGCACTTGATCGTTCTCAGATTAGCTACAAGATCCAGCCGCAGGAGAAAAAGACCATCTATTATCTTGCCGAGATTCCTCCTTATATGAAGACGGATAATATGAAGCTGCAATTTACGCAAAAAGATGAAGCACTGAAGCTTGAGATCGCTAAATCCTCGTACAAGCTACCGGCAGCCACAACACCTAATTTGGTGGTAGGTAAAGGTGTGACCAAGAAAATCACCATTAATAATAATCCGATAGAAACTCAGTTAAACAACGCAAACGTATACGCTGAGAATAATAAAGGGATTTGGACCTTCCAGCTTCGAGTGAAAAATGTAGGGAAGACGGCCG
Source organism: Paenibacillus etheri (assembly GCF_001012825.1). Lineage (GTDB taxonomy): Bacteria > Bacillota > Bacilli > Paenibacillales > Paenibacillaceae > Paenibacillus_AQ > Paenibacillus_AQ etheri. Next base: position 68,555 of record NZ_LCZJ02000023.1, on the reverse strand, counting down.
TTACGTTGCCAACGTATGAGCTTGCCGTCAAATCTTCAACAGGGACAACCTTTCCGATCAATGCGAAGGGATTAAGCGGCTTAACCGTAAAGCCTTTGGAGGAAAAAATCATTCCACTTACCGCACAAATTCCGCTTGAGGTTGAGCAGAGTTCGCTGCAATTGCAAATGATAGAGGCTGTTTCAGCTCCAGCTAATACAGATACGGGCAGTGCAGGTGAGGGAACAGGATCTGAAGGGAAGAATGTCAGTACGGGCAATACAGCTAAGCTGACAGTACCCGTTGCCTACTACACAATTTCCTATACACTACGACCTGAGATTCAAAAAGGCGTGGAGTATAGCGCATCGAATGAATATGGCTCTTTCACTTATAACTTGCTGTCATTACAGCGTTTTCCTTGGAAAGATGATGATATTGTTGTTGCTAGAATAAATATTAAGAATTCCCAGTCGGTGGCATTAACGCTACCAGAATTAAAAGGATCTGTGCAGGTAGACAATGACGATGTGTCTTCTTCTACAGAACTATTTATGGACAAGGAAACCTCGACGATTGCGCCAGGAAAAAATGCGGAAATCTATGTATTTGCCAAAATCCCTTATACGCAAGAGTTCGATAAATTAAAAGTGAACCTCTTTACAACGGTAAAAGAAGAAAAGAGCTCGTTCCTGTCGTTGAGCACAAACAGTACGATGAATGCTGTATCCACTATCGAACGTGGTGGAAGTTATGCAATCACCGGTAAAGGCAAGAACGCTAGTGTTCAAGAGAACAAAACAATTATTTATGAAGGTCTCAATTCTAATATCGTTTATACAGAGCTACTGCTTAGCAGTGAGGAAAAAAGACAAAGCAAAATGGCTCGCCTTCAGGGTTACTTTAAAACGGGAGATGGCCAGCTATTCGAAGCTACAGTGAATCAGCCAGATACTTCAGCTACACCGGGTGGTAAGCAATTAATAACATACTGGGCAAAATTGCCTAAGTCCGTTATTCCATCAGACGTAAGTATGTATCTAGGTCCAGGAATTACCGGGAATAAGCTGTCTGAACCTGGTCAGGAACCAACGGGATTCATTAACATTGCTTCATTGAGTCTAAATCCAGTTTCTACTCCACCGGAGAATAACTTGACGAAGGTTGCGCTATATCCGTACACGATGTCTGTTCTAAGTTCAGAAGGGCGATCGCTGCAAGGCAGTAACACTATAGATATCGTAATGAATTACAACCTACTTCGTGACAGTACCTATGACATGGGAACCTTCACCCATAAGTTGGTGCTCAAAATGACAGATCCATATGGCCTATCACAGGAACGAAGCTTGAACATCGGTACTGAACTTCTTGAAGGAAATAACAACTCGTATACTGCAACATTTACCAATAATATGTATAAAAACTTGTCAGGTGGCGCCTACAGAATCACACTGTATGATGAGTTCCAAGGAGAACGGATCGAGCTGGCCAGCCAGGCATATAGCATAAAGATCGATAGACAAGTAACTGAGAAGTAGGAATTCATATCTATTAATGTACGAGAAGGAGCAGCTCCAATGTTGCGAGTGGAAAATGTAACGCATTCTTTTAAGAATGGTAATGAAACGACGGCAGTCCTTCATCAGATAGATTTCTCTGTGAAAAAGGGGGAGATGGTTGCTTTACTGGGGAGCTCGGGTTCCGGTAAGTCAACCATGCTAAACCTGATGGCAGGTCTGATGAAGCCTACGGAAGGTCACATTTACATTGCTGACCAAGATATCGTGAAGATGAGCGAGAACAAGCTATCCGAATTTCGTAGAAAGCATATCGGGTTTATCTTTCAAGCTTATGAACTAATTACTAGCTTGACCGTCCGTGAAAATGTAGAATTGCCGCTAGTCTTCCAATCCGTCTCACCATCAATACGTAAGCAAAAAGCTCTAGCTTTGCTGGAAGGGGTCGGCATTCCTGATAAAGCCGACCTGTTCCCTTCTCAGTTGTCTGGGGGACAGCAGCAGCGGGTCAGTATCGCACGTTCCTTGATCACGGAGCCGTCTGTTATTTTCGCAGATGAACCGACTGGAAACCTGGACTCGAAGACAGAAGAGGAAATTATTAATATCCTGCTTAACCTGAACAAAAAAATGAAGACCACGTTCATCGTTGTAACACACGAGCTCAAAGTTGCAGAACAAATGCAACGGATTTTCACGCTTCAGGATGGATATATGATTACTGAGAAACAAACTTCTTCGGATACAGAACTCGAAGGGGGTAAACTCATTGAGGATTAGTGATATTTCACGTTTGGCTTGGGAGCAAGTCAAACGACGGAAAGTTGTCACAGGTCTTTGTATGGCTGGTATATCAATTGGCTGTGCTGCTATTATTGTTGCTTTAAGTATAGGAGATTCCGCGCAAAGCTATACGGAGCGGGAAATTAATCGGAATTTCAAAATGGATGAAATTACAGTGACGCCAAATGGTGGTATCCCTTCACAAGGGGGCAGAGAAGGAAGTGGAGCTTCTGCTACTGATGCAAAACTTGATCCCGGCAGGCTAACGGCTCAGAAGCTGAAAATTGTCCAGGGCTTGCAACATGTAACCGCAGCAGCACCTTTTCAAGAGCTTGGCTACATACAAATGACTACTATCGATAACAAAATTACGGACTTACAGCTTATCGGAACGGATCTTCGACTGCTAACGAAATACGACCATCGCTTTAAGCAGGGTGGTCCTTCTGATTTGGTTGGTATGGCAGTGCTAAACGATGGAGCGACCGTAGGATTGATAGATACCGAGACTCGGCAGCGTCTTTTTGAACAACTGAATACAGATCCTTACAATAATAAGTTAATGGAACAGTACAACAGTTTAAGCATGCTTCCGTCGGATATGTACAAACAACAGGTTCAATTACAATCGTATGATCCCGCTTCTCAAAATGGACAATCGCTAGTCAGCTCGCCACTACAAATTGTTGGGATATTGGATAGCGGGGGGAACCCAGATATGGCGATGTACGACAAGAAGATCTACGTGTCGCTAGAGACTGGTGAGCGTCTGGTTGAACAACTGAAACTAACGAATGGAACCGCTGGGCAGAAGGATGTTTATAACTCAGCCATAGTAAAAGTCGACAGTACGGACAATATCGTACAAGTGGAGAAGCTTATACAGAAACTCACACTAACGACAAGTACGAATTTGTATCAAAAAGAGGCAATCGCCGATCAATTCAGCATGATCAAGAAAGCAGCGCTTGGTATTGGTGTATTTATTCTGATTATAGCTTCGATCTCCATCATCGTTGCGATGACCATGTCCACTCATGCACGTCGGCGTCAGATCGGCATTATGAAGGTGTTGGGCGCTAATATGGGGCAGATCCGAAATATGTTCATTACAGAGGCGGCATTGCTCGGAATGCTGGGTGGGCTGCTCGGTATTGTCTTTTCATACTTGATTGTATTTGGCATAAACAAGCTTATTGGTACCGCAGGAATGGGGATGGGTGAACCCTTGGTTATTACTATTCCTCTGATGACCCTTCCAATTGGCATTGCATTTGCAGTGATGACAGGAGTACTATCAGGAATTTATCCGGCGATCAGCGCATCCAGAACGAATGCGCTCACGGCGATAAAACGGGATTAGCTATTTTTAAGTTGAAAGGAAGCAGAAGTGATGAAGAGGAGAATTAAGTGGATTGTATTGTTATTGATCATTATTGCAGCAGGTTATTTTGTATACAACAAGATGTATAAACCCGAGGCACCGCTAGAACCTGTTGAACCACCACAAGCGATAACTTTTGAAGTGACACAGGAAACAATGACGAGCTCCGTTCAGGTCAAAGGGAATTCACAATATGAGAAAGAAACGCTTGTATATGCACCATATGCTTCAAAAGTAACAAAATGGAAAGTTGAGAACGGTGGGCAAGTAAAGAAGGGGGATTTGCTGTTTTCCCTCGATCAGGAAGTCTTAAAGAATGAGATTGCTACACAGGAGGCGACCATCCGAAAGGCTAAGCTGGAAGCGGAATTAAATGAATTTGTTAGTCAGCAGGACCAGGAGAATGCAGCCCTTGGTGCAACAGAAGCCGAACGTATAAAAGCACTTGCAGCCCAAGAAACGGCACGGTTAGGGGATGAGCTTAACCAAGTGAATACTGATATACAGGCTCGTGAATTAAAAGAAAAGAAGACTAAGCTTAATACAGCGCTCTACCATGCTCCGGCATCTGGCGTTTTTCTATTCGATAGCGCGAGTGAAATTCCGCAGACGGTGACGGACAATCAATACATCGGCAAAATTGTAGATATGAACAAGCTTGAGTTTATAGCTCTTGTAGGTGAGCAAGATGTCTTCCGTATTAAGACGGGAATGAAGGTTGATGTTAAAATGACAGCTTTAAAAGATTTAAAGCTCTCTGGAGAGGTAACTAAGGTATCTAAATTTGCTAAGACGGCTTCGGGCCCGAATGCTCCTGCTGTTTCGGTTCCACAATTTGAAGTGGTAATCTCACTGCAGTCTAACGAGCACTTGATTGGTGGACTAAGCTTGAGTGGAGAAATCGAGACGGTCCGCAAAGAAAATGCCATCGTTGTATCCAGCATCGCTGTAATGCATGAAGGAGATATCTCCTACGTGATGCTGGACAAAGGCAATGGGGAATATGAACGAAGAGATATTGAAGTGGGTATGGAGACGTCTGACAAAACAGAGGCCGTCTCAGGGTTGAAGGTAGGAGATGTTGTTGTACTTCAGTAAGGATTGAAATAGGCTAAGCCTATTTCTCAATCGAGAGTTTCCAAGACTTAATATCTTTGTTTAGCTCGGTAAGGTCAGGAACCGGAACTGGCTCGTCGGATAGATTATATTTAGCTTTCAATGCTAGAATCCGATAGACGCTCTCATCAATCCGTGTTTCCTGTATCTTACCTTTTTTTACATGGTCTAGAAGCGATTCAATTACCCGCTTCTCATTATCATAGCCGTGAGCGATAAGTAGAATATCACTGCCTGCATTAACGGTATCTACCGCAGCTGTGGCAAGGTCATAATTCTTCATGATAGCACCCATGGTTAGATCATCTGTGATTACGAGTCCTTGGTATTTCATGTCTCCACGAAGCAGCTGACCAATTATTTTACTGGATAAAGATGCTGGTTTATCAGCATCAAGCTTAGGAAACAAAATATGAGCGACCATAACAGCGTCTGTTCCCTCTTTAATCGCCGCTTGAAAAGGGAGCCATTCTAACTCAGCGAGCTCTGAAGCGGTCTTTTTCACAATCGGCAGATCAAGGTGGGAGTCGACAGAAGTATCACCGTGACCAGGGAAATGTTTAACAACAGGAACAACACCTTCGCTCTCAATGCCCTTCATTTCGGCGATCCCTAGTGTACTGACTAGTTCAGCGGAGTTGCCGAAGGAGCGATCTCCAATCACAGGATTATCTGGATTACTATTGATATCAAGGACGGGAGCGAAGTTCATATTAAATCCGGCTGAAATCACTTCTCTTGCGAGCAGCTTGCCCATCATTTCGGCAGCGTTAGCATCATTACGAGTACCAACCTTTCCGTTAGAGGGGAAGGAAGCATACTCTTTAGGCATTCGGCTGACTTTTCCACCTTCCTGATCGATACTCATAAATAAGGGGGCAGGGTTGCCGCTGTTACTCTCTTTCATGGAATTAACAAGGCTGACCATACCCTTGAGGTTTTGAATATTGTTCTTATAAAGGATGATTCCACCGACTTTGTCTTCGGTAATCATCTTTTTTGCTTGATCATCTAGAACGGTTCCATCAATGCCAACAAGTAGCATTTGTCCGATTTTTTCTTCAAGGCTCATACTGGAAACCTGAAGAGTAATCGGATCACTCTCTGAGGAAGGAACAGGTGTGGCACTGGTAGTAGGTGATGGTGTAGATTCGGCAGTCGGCGAATTTGTAACGACAGGTTGGGAACTGTTACTGCTATAAGAGCAGCTAGTTAAGAGAAGTATAGATAACATAGCAGAAGCCATAAAATGGCTACCGGAGAATATAGGTCTAGAGATGTTACGAGTGAATCTGGTCATCAGAAAAGTCGTCCCTTCGTTGCTTATTTAGATGTCAGAAAGATGAATCCTTGCTGACTTAGATACACGGTGATAAGATGAACTTAAATCTTTACATATTAAAATTGAATTATGAGGTGACTGTCAAATGAAAGATGGATTAGTAAACGCACTTAATGAACAGATGAATTTCGAGTTTTATTCCGCTCATGTTTATCTAGCTATGGCTGCTTATTGTTCCGGAGAAAGTCTGGATGGTTTCGCAAACTTTTTCTTGATTCAAGCTGAAGAAGAACGATTCCATGCCATGAAAATCTATAAGTTCCTTAATGATCGTGATAATCGGGCCACACTCGAAGCTCTCCCAGAGCCGAAGAACGAGTACTCTTCAATGCTGGATGCTTTTGAACATGCGTTCGCGCATGAACAACAAAACACGAAACGCTTCTATCATTTGGCTGACTTGGCGCTGGATGAGCGTGAGCATGCAACGATCTATTTCCTGAAATGGTTTATTGACGAGCAAGTAGAAGAGGAAGCGCTCTTTAGCAATATCATTAGTAAACTCAAAAGAATTGATAAAGATAGCAACGCCTTCTACATGCTGGATGCTGAATTTGCTGCACGTACTTTTACAGCTCCTGCTGAATAAGTGGAGTTGTAGCCCAGAAGCCTGAGAATCAGGCTTCTTTTTATTTTATGGATGAAGGCAGTTTAATAGCAAGCAGTTTATTATCCGTTCGGATCATCAGCATGTCTCCAGTTTTAAGTGAAGGGGCAAAGTTTCGAGATCCGGTCTTCACGGTAAAAATAGGCTTCAAAGTCAATAGGTCGTAAGCGTGAAATAGACCATCTGATTGTCCACTATAGACCACATTTCCGAAAAGATCCGTCTGAACTACAGGATTCTCACCATTATTGAGAACTACAGCCTGCCCATTTCCAAGTTTAAGCGCGGATAACATCCCCGTATCATAGTTGGAATATAACATTCTTTGCTGATGGACTTGGTTTAGCGGATAGTCTTTCTCTTTAGCCATTGAGGTCCAGGTTTGAACCGGTTTTCCTTCCGCTGAGTAATTCCAGAAATCATATTTCACAAGCTTTTTGCCCTGGAAAATATAGAAGTCATTCCCGTCTAAGAACGCGGTCCCATTTACACCACCAAATGTGAATGCTCCATCTTTATTCTCGGTATCTGTCCATTTATATAAACGTTCTCCTTTGAGTTCACCCGACTTTAAGTTGAATGCAGAAACTTTGACATTACGATTTACAGCGTCATCATCCATCATTAACGTATTGGTAATGGAGTAGAGGAGGCCATCCTTTACTGTTAGTGGCCACCATTGACGGGTCTGGTCCCATAGTTTTTTTCCTGTTAGACTGTCATAAGCGGCAAGACCAGTAGTTGTTAAGGCTCCTTGTGAGAGGTAACTTCGAATAACAACCCCATCGGTTTCCATAAGCTCTGATAAGCCAGTAAAGTTATTACTTTCCTCGGCAGCCTTCCATTTGATCTTCCCGCTGACGGCATCGACAGCTGCAAGTTGACTCTCTTGTGTTACATAAATGGTGGAGCCTAACCGCTGTATACTTGTAGCTTTAGGTAGTGATAATGAAGCTGACCATGCTTTTTTACCTGATTCATTAACGGCATATAGGGAGCCACTTTGGGTCAGTCCGTAGATAAAACCATTACTGTATGAGAATAATGGAGCTAACGCGCTTCCGAATTCCCACATTTTTTTACCTGTTGTAGCATTCAACGCGACTAATTTACCATTCCGCTGCAAGGCAAATACCTTCCCATTCTCCGCAAGGGCGGTAACGTTCTGCCCAGTGATTCTATCTTCTTTTAAGATGGCAAGCGGTGATGACCATACAGGTACAAGAAGGGGTGCTTTGACTTCATTGTAGTAGGGATTACTTGTACTTATGACTGCTTGTTCTGCAGAAATGACGGATAATGTTCCGTTGTAAGCTAATGGGGATGCAATACTTGCAACAGCTAAAACTTTAATCATTGTCTTGTGCAAAGACTGAATCATTGTTCCACGCCCCTTATAAATAGTGATTACAATAATTAGACATTCTAAATGGCAAAAAGTTACTAATTCCGTAGAACAAACATAAACTCCTTCAGCGTCCTGATACTTTCTTATATTTTGGAAGTAAAGTTGAACAAAGGCAAACTATGTTGCGCTCCGCAAAACAGTTATGATCTAGCAACTCTATTTGACAGAGGGAACTATTACGCCTCTTAGCAACACTGTTTCTCTAGACCCACCCGAATCCAGAAGTGTAGTATAGAACAATACTATTCTTTGGGGGTTCTTTTTTTTGGAAAATTACAACGACATCAAACAAGGTGAAAAAGGAGCTTGGCTGAGCATAGTAGCTTACATCTTCCTATCCGCCATCAAACTGTTTATTGGTACGGTTGCGGGATCACAAGCGCTACTTGCAGATGGCCTGAACAACAGTACGGATATTATCGCTTCTATCGCCGTACTAATCGGTCTTAAGATCTCCAGGAGACCGCCTGATTCCAACCATAGTTACGGTCATTTTAGAGCGGAGACCGTGGCGTCCTTAATTGCCTCATTCATTATGATTGTGGTAGGACTTCAAGTGTTGTACCAGGGTGTGAATAAATTTATCCAACCTGAACTGGAAAGTCCAGATCTTATAGCAGCATGGACGGCAATTTTTTGTGCTGTGATAATGATGGCCGTGTATATGTACAACATTAGATTGGCCCGCTCCATTAATAGTAACGCTATGCGAGCCGTAGCACTAGACAATCGATCCGATGCTTTAGTTAGCATGGGTGCTTTTGTCGGAATTGTGGCTGCTGGATTTGGAATTCCATGGCTTGATCCGCTTACAGCGATTATTGTCGGCCTGATCATCTGCAAGACGGCATGGGACATCTTTAGTAAAGCTACACATGACTTAACAGATGGTTTTGATGCGGAAGAGCTTGAACTCATGAAAGAAACCGTTGCTGAAATAGACGGTGTGCAATCCATTAAAGATATTAAAGCTCGGATCCACGGGAATAACGTGCTAGTAGATACAACTGTACTAGTAGATTCCGAACTTAGTGTGGTGCAGAGCCATGATATTACGGAAGAAATTGAAGAGCAATTGAAAGATCGGCACCAGGTTTCAAATGTGCTTGTCCACATAGAACCAGTAATGAAGTAGAAGCGGACATACAGGGGAAAGAGAAGATCGAAGAAACGCTGAAATTCTTGAAGGAATATACCATCGAGCATTTTAGCAACGAAGAGCAATTGATGGAGGAGATCGATTTTCCTGAATTGGCGGAACATCGTAAGACGCATGCTAATTTTGTAAAAGCCGTTCTGGAATTAGAAGAAACCATCAAAACCAAAGGAGTTTCCGTTCTCTCAACGATTAAACTTAACCGTACGTTAACCGATTGGCTTCTGAATCACATTAATAAATGCGATAAGCTAATCGGTGAATGTATGGCTACACGTGAAAGAGCAGTATAACTTAAACCCCCAATGAAGATGCCACGGGCATTTTCTTTTTTTTTTTGTTAGGGAATGTGATAAAGAATTGTGGTAAGTTATTTGATCCGTTTTCCGAAGACAGCTCCGTAATTTATACTGGGTTAATGGTTTGTGTTATGATTTGAGATATGACGTATAGCGTTAGTATGGTGAAGGGGAGTGGAACGATGAAAACATTACGAATGTTAGCTTCAGGGTTTGCTATGCTGTTTATTCTGGGCCTTGTTAATTTTTACATTGGGTATCACGGTTGGCTGCTTGTCCATGAATGGTTCTCAGGTGCTTCTTCTGTTCTGTTCTGGACATTATTCCTGCTTGTTGCCTTTGCGTATGTCGTTGGAATGATACCGTGGCCTACAATAGTGAAGCCGTTAGCCAGATTCTTTAAAGTGATTGGATCGTATTATCTAGCTTGCATGGAATTCGCTTTTATCATGTTGCCATTAGCTGATCTGTTGTATGTGCTGCTGGGATGGACGGGTGTCGATCGAACGCACTACATCTCAGAAGCGGGTGGTACACTACTGATACTACTGGTAGTTTTTCTAGTCTGGGGTTCGATCAACGCTTGGAGTACAGTAGTTCGTACACATCCTATTCTCATTGATAAATCCATCGGAACTAGTACGCCACTTACCATCGCGGTTGCATCCGATCTGCATTTAGGAAATATCGTCGGCAATCGGCATCTCAAAAAAATGGTTGCACAGATGAACGCTATGAAGCCTGATGTGATTTTGCTGGCTGGGGATGTACTTGACGATAGTATTGAGCCTTTTATTCGCAATCGTATGAGTGAACAGCTGAAGCAATTAAAAGCGCGTTATGGTGTCTACGCAGTGCTGGGCAATCACGAATATTACGGTGGTTCGATTAAGGAATATACCGATTTGATGAGTAGCATAGGCATTAAAGTCCTACAGGATGAGGTTGAAGAAGTGGCGGGAACGTATATTGTAGGGCGAAAAGATAAGACTGCCGAGACGATGGAAGCTGGTGGTAGATTGAGCGTAAGCTCCTTATTGAATGGCCTCGATCTGACGCGTCCTGTGATCATGATGGATCATCAGCCTACCGGTTTTGATATCGCTGCCCAGGAAGGGGTAGATATTCTGCTCTCCGGTCATACGCACCGTGGACAGATCGCTCCTAATCACTGGATCACCAAACGGTTATTCGAACTGGACTGGGGTTACCTCCGTAAAGATAACTTGCATGTCGTTGTTTCCTCTGGTTATGGGACATGGGGACCTCCAATCCGTTTAGCCAGTCGTTCGGAGATCATTAAACTTGAAGTAGTGTTAGAAGGGACTAAACAATATAGCGAAGAAGCCGTGTCTACAAAGACGGTGTTAATCTAAAAGAAATATTTAATGCTATGAGGCTGCCCGAATCCGTAGAATTTTTCTGCGCGTTGAGGCAGTTTCTTTTTTTTGACGATTAGTAGAGCATGTAGTATGGTTTAAAATAATTAAGCACTAAACTAAAATGGAGCTGAAGATCTGAAATGGATCATTTAAAACCGTTCGTATGAATCAGCCGCTATATACTCAGGCATTTTTAACTTTAGTTGATACTACTGCAAGCTTACTAGCTCACAATATTGGGGTCACCAAAGCTAATATTAGTCTGTTGCTGACACCCCTAGAAAAGGATGGTTGGATCACCCGTTCGAATCATACTCAGGACGGTAGAAAAAGCGTTATTTCGATCACAGGTGAAGGACAGCTTACTTCTTGAGCATCTTCCCGTAAATCGTCAAGCGCTCGCTGAACGTATGCAGGGTCTGGATGAACAAGAGCTTCGGGAAGTGAGATTATCGCATATGTTCGTGATCCTGAGAAAGCAAATGATCTTTTGGAAAAAGGGGTTGAGATTCGCTTTGGCGATTATGATCAGCCTGCTACCCTAATTCAAGCTTTTTCAGGTGTAGCAGAGCTATTATTCATCTCTAGTTCACATCCCGATGATAACGTCAGATTAAATCAACATTCTGAGGTTATTCATGCTGCATTAAAGGCTGGAGTGAATCATTAGCTGTATACAAGCTTTGCATTTCCACCTAAAGGACAAATTCCTGCTAATCATGTTCACTTACTTACAGAGCAGATGATTCTTAAATCAGGTATTGACTATACCTTTCTACGCAACGCTTTGTATATGGATTATGTGGATGTACTAGGTCTGAAAGAGGCGATACAGGTCATCTTAATCAGATTTATGAATTAGCCGCACCTCGCTCTTGGGATTTCAGCGAACTTGCGGAGGTATTATCAGAGCTGGCAAAAAATAGAATTGTTCATCGGCAGGATTCAAGCATTCAGCACTGGATTTATTCTTTTCTCGCGAAGATAGATACAGCCTCTACTTCAAAAGATATGGAGAGACTAATGGGACGGCCTGTTACCTCTTTGAAGGAAAGCATAATCACTTTCCTTCAGGTTTAAATAATGATCCTGATTAATTTTACTATATAGTGGTTCGATCTAAGGTAAGTAAATAATTATATTTACTGGCATGTTTTAATTCATCTAATATAATCCCATATACAGTATCGCGATATATTCCAACAGGCAGACCAAACCATATTTTGCGATACTTTTCGACTGCAACCAGTTCACCTTGGAGTGCTTTTTCTAATCCTTCTTCATAGGAACTGATCCGTTGATATTGCTCACTACTAATCCCAGTGATATCTTGCCCCGTAATTTCTTTGAACATCCCGCGGAACATGAAGTTATGACCCCGTTCGTCATCTCGTATTGAGGTGATAATAGAGGCTTGCTCGGAATTTGGGGCTAGTTTGATAATTTCATCATAGAAAAGCTCATCATTTCGTTCACCTTGCACAGCTTCTTTGATTAAATTTAATGCTTGAGGAAGAGAGGTTGCCCAGATAGGTTTGAAATCATTTCTATTCTGAGTTAAAGATGTCCAATACATAGTTCTTATTACCTCCTGATTCGTTCGTTATTATTAGAGTAGTATATGTACGAATGCCCAAAATGGTCTCTTTCGTTTGTTTAGTTGTTCTAACCCTTTAAAGTTGATACTATGGGGTCATCCGTTATTCAGGGAGTGTAAACGATGAAGAAAATTTTAGTAGCAGATGACGATAGTAATATTCGTACATTATTAAAGCATGTATTGACCAGAGAAGGTTACCAAGTCATGGAGGCAAGCGATGGCCGGGACGCGATAAATAAACTGAAAGAATGCATTGCGGATTTAGCCGTTGTGGATGTGATGATGCCACATGTGGATGGGTTAGAGCTATGCCAGCATATAAGAGAAACGTATGATATACCGATCATTTTGTTAACAGCCCGGCAACAATTAAGTGATAAGGAACAAGGCTATTTGCGGGGGACAGATGATTATGTAACGAAACCGTTTGAGCCTGAAGAATTGCTATTTCGGATCAAAGCTTTATTTCGGCGTTATTCCATCGCTTCGGATGATCGGATCCGTATAAATTCCCTCGTTATTGATCGTAAAAATTATGAGATCACAGATGGCGACGAAGTTCTGCTGCTGCCGGTAAAGGAATTTGAACTACTAGCGCAACTGGCATCATATCCAGGCAGACTGTATTCACGGAGTGAGTTGATTGAACTAGTATGGGGAATGGATTATGAAGGTGATGAACGCACGGTGGATGTCCATATCAAGCGATTGCGTCAACGGTTTTTGGATTATCAGAATGACTTTCTAATTCGGACGGTACGGGGAATTGGATATAAATTGGAGATGGTGAACTCGTGAAGTCCTTGTATGTAAGGATGTGTATTCTCTTTTGTTCGGCCATTGTGGTGAGCAGCCTTCTTGGCTTCTTGGTGTCTAATATTTATTATCAAGCTCAGATTAAATCGCAGAACGATGCGAAGCTTACGGGGATGGCCATTGAAATCCAGCAATTTGCAGAATCTCACCCGGAATCTATGGAGGATTATCTGCGGAGTGTAGCTATACTGGGATATAAGATCTATTTAACCGATGCAGAAGGTCAATCCCGGTTTTACGGCAAGCCATTTCGGAAAGAGGATTTGGATCCGCAACAGTTAGAGAAAGTCTTAAACGGTCAAGTGTATCACGGTGTTGCTGAGTTTCCTGATAGCGCATTTATTACAGGTTTTTTTGATAATCAACTACGCAATACGATAGGTGTACCTATTGAAGTCAATAATCAGACTTTTGCGTTATTCATGCGTCCGGATGCAGAGGTTCAGTTCGGTGAACTGCGCGTGTTTTTTGCTGTCATCATCGGTTTTACTGTGTTGTTCAGTCTAGGATTCGTCATGATCAGCGTACTGCATGTGGTCAGACCCATTACACGTTTGACAACGGCAACTAAGCGGATTTCAAAAGGTAGATATGATATTAAACTAAATACTTGGCGCCGGGATGAGATTGGTCAATTAGCCTCACACTTTATGATTATGAGTCGCGAGCTGGAACGGACCAATCGTGCGCGTCAAGAGTTTGTAGCGAATGTATCGCATGAAATCGAATCGCCATTAACTTCTATTCAGGGATTTGCTCAAACGCTTAAAGATCCTTCTTTACCAGAGGATGAACGGATACAGTACCTCAATATTATTGATCAAGAAAGCCATCGTCTATCGATGCTTAGTAAACAGCTGCTAACGTTATCTTCCCTAGATTATGATCCGGATTCCTTGCAGAAGAAACCTATAGATTTGCGTGCGCAGCTTCGGCAGGTTGTACAAATCATGGAGTGGAGATTAACAGAGAAGCAATTAGCGGTTCGTTTAAGTCTTGCGGACATTAGCGTACATGGCGATTCCAATTTATTGTATCAGGTGTGGATGAACCTCATTACTAACGCTATCAAATATACACCAGCTGAGGGATCCATTATGATTTCCTCAAAGCTTGACGAGGGAAACTGTGTAGTAACCTTTTCGGATACTGGGGAAGGTATTCCCGCTGAGGAATTACCACTCATCTTTGATCGTTTTTATAAAGTCGACCGGGCACGTACACGAGAAACACATAGCAGCGGACTTGGGCTAGCGATTACGCAAAAGATTGTAGAGACCCATAACGGATCTATAGAAGTATCCAGTACTGTAGGAAAAGGCACGACCTTTATCGTAACTATTCCGCTTTTGTAACTCGTTATTCATACTCCGTTCATTTTCATCTTCTAAACTGTGACTATACAGATTAGAAGGAGTGGTAATATGTTTCTAGCCTTAAGAGAAATGCGGCATTCTAAAGCCAGATACCTGTTAATTATGGTGATCATGTTATTGGTTTCCTTTCTTGTACTTTTCGTAACGGGACTGGCCAGAGGATTAGCTTATGCTAATATTTCAGCAATAGAGAATATGCCGGCAAACTATTATGTGGTGCAGAAGGATGCGGATCAGACGTTTAGACGTTCTCAGTTAACGGATGCGGAGCTCAATAGTGTTCGAGCAGTTGTAGGAGATAATAATGCTTCCTCACTCGCTCTACAGATGAGTACAGTGACTACGAAAGATGCGGATACTAAAGCAGACGTAACCTTTTTCGCTGTTGATATGAACGGTTTACTGGCTCCAAAAGTGATTGAAGGTGACAAGATTACGAATGATACGCAGGGAAGCGTCATCGTTGATCGTGACTTGGAACAGTCGGGAATTATGATTGGTAGTACGATCCAAGATCAGGCAACTGGGAAGGAATTTAAAGTCACAGGATATGTTGAGAATAGCTCATACAGCCATACCCCAGTAGTCTATATTAACAATAAAGATTGGCAGGGAATGAGACAAGGTGTTAATCAAGCTAGTGAAGCTACATCAGGCGCGCCTTTTAATGTAATTGCGCTTAATGCAAACGCAGGGCAAGTGGATAAGATCTCTGCTAGTACGAAAAATGTGGAAGTTATTACGCAAAAAGAAGCGATCTCTAATATTCCGGGTTATTCATCAGAACAAGGATCACTGCTTATGATGATTGCCTTCCTGTTTGTAATCGCTGGGTTTGTTCTGGCTGTATTCTTCTATGTCATTACAATTCAGAAAACAAGCCAGTTTGGGATTCTGAAAGCCATGGGTACAAAAATGTCTTACTTGGCTTGGAGTGTAGTAGGGCAGGTTATGATATTGGCTATTGCAAGTCTAAGCATTAGCTTGCTGCTAACCTTTGGAATGAATCGGGTACTACCAGACACTATGCCGTTCCAACTGGAACCTTCTACGATTCTATTAACCAGCGGCTTGTTCGTGGGGATGTCTCTTTTAGGATCACTTATTTCTGTCGCTAAAGTGGCTAAAGTAGATGCATTAGAAGCAATTGGGAGGGCTGGAGCATGAGTGCGAAATTATTGATGAAGCAAGTGACCAAGACCTACGGAGACGGCGATACAATGGTATCTGTCCTGAACAATTTGAATCTTATAGTTAATGAAGGAGAATTCGTTGCCGTCCTTGGACCTTCGGGAACAGGGAAGAGTACATTCCTTTCAGCAGCGGGAGCACTTCTTACACCTACCAGTGGTGAGATTTTTATAGATGGAGAGTCGCTTACCGACAAAAGCAAAAGTGAGCTGACCGAGCTACGTTTAGAGAAGATAGGCTTTATGTTCCAAAGCGCACAGCTATTGCCCTACTTGAAGGTAGAAGAGCAGCTTCTATTTGTAGCTAAACAGGGGAAGATGAGTTCTAAAGAAGCAAAGGAACGGGCAGCTGATTTGATGAAGCGTCTGGATATCTGGAAACGTCGGAACCATTATCCTGAGCAACTATCTGGCGGGGAGAAGCAGCGTGTAGCCATCGCAAGAGCATGGATGAATAAACCTGCGATCCTGTTTGCAGATGAACCGACAGCAAGTTTAGATTTCAAACGGGGTAGAGAAGTCGTGCGGATGATTGCTGATGAAGTAAAGAGTGAGGGCAAAGCTGCTGTAATGGTTACTCATGATGAACGGATGCTTGAGTGGTGCGACCGCGTGCTACATCTGGAAGATGGACATTTGGTTGAACATGAGTTAAGCAAAATTTAGTAGAAAAAAAACGATTCATGCCATCAATGGCATGAATCGTTTTTTTTTGTATGAATATTGGTTTACTCTTATCTATCAGCAATGATGACTTGGCCTGAGCCGTATGTGTCAAACCAGCCTTTAATTGTGTTGAAATCGCTACTGAATGACAGTGCCAGTTCCAGTAGAATTCGGGCATGTGCTGCGTTCAGGTTGTCTCCGGCAATGATGCCGTCACCTGATGCATAGTTAGAACCGGAACCCGTACGTGTGGTAGACACGAAGATAACTCCGTTTTCCTTAATAGCTTTCGTACGAGCTTCTCCCATAGCTTTAGATACGCCACCAGCCCCTGTGCCTGAAGTAACAATGCCCTTTGCTCCGTCTTGGACAAAACCAGTAATTGCCCCGGCACCTGCATCTTGGTAGGCATAAGCAATTTCCACCTTAGGCATATCACTACTCTTAATCTTAGTTAGATCGAATGGTGTTGCCCATTTGTCAGTGGTCAATAGTGCTCTAGAATTCGCACGATATATTCTTATATTATTTTCATCGATATATCCGAGGATTCCTAGTTGTGGACTTTCAAAAGTGTCTGTGCGATAGGCGTTCGTCTTGGTAACCTCTCTAGCTGTATGAATCTCGTCATTTAGCATGAGCACAGTACCGTAATATTTCGTCTTTCCACTAGCAGCTAGTTTAATAGCGTTAAATAGATTGGCCTGAGCGTCACTTCCGATAACAGTCCATGGGCGCATAGAGCCAGTTACTACGACAGGTTTGGAGCTGCGCACCGTAAGATCAAGGAAATAGGCAATTTCCTCCATTGTATCAGTACCAGTAGTTACAACGATACCATCTTGGGTTTCTAGTGCTTTATCTACTTTTAAAGAGAGATCATATAGTTGTTGCATGGTATACGAGCCTGAGCCTGCATTCCCAAATTGAAAGCTGGTTACATCAGCGAACTTTTTAAGGTTAGGAAGTGCCCTAACCATATCTTCCATTAACAAAGTCCCGGTCATCCACAGATTTACCGGCAATCGTACCACCGGTTGCTATGACTTGGACCTTTGGAAGCTTAACCGTTCCTTCAATCGTTTGGGTAACCTCTGCAGCGTAAGTGGTAGAAACGGGAAGCATTGTTGTAGCGGAGAAGAGTAGAGTGAAAGCGAGTCCTGCGGCAACCGTAGTTTTGGCGAGCTTTGATTGTAATCCATTCATAGATGTAGCCTCCCATTTGATTATGTATTTTCACATTTGAGTTATGTTATATAACATAGATGTGATTTATGATTGGATTATATCTATGAATAAAATATTATGACTGCGGTAATGAATCGAATAAATAACAAAATGCCGGACAATCTTTATAGGATTGTCCGGCATAGTTATTAGATTTACCTGACTACTTATCTTTTCTAGAGACAAGTAGTTTTTGAATAAAGACATTGGTAGCCATGGAGGTGGAGCATTCTTTATGGCGAATGATGGAGAATTGTCTTTCAAGATGATGATGTCTGATAGGAAGCTCATAGATTTCTCCACCTACTAATTCCTTGCGTACAATCCATCTGGAGAGCATAGCGATTCCCAAACCGGAGGAGACCGCTTCCTTAACTCCCTGACTACTGTTGAAGACATATGATCTTTTGACAGAAATCGCTTCTTCTTGAATGAAATGATCACTAAAAGCACGCGTACCAGAGCCAGGCTCTCTCAGCACCCAAACCTGATTTTGCAGCATACCTTGCTCCACAGAAACCATTTTTGACAAAGGGTGGTTGGTAGGGGAGACGATAATCATCTCGTCCTTCATGTAAGGCGTGACGATCAGATCATTCTCATGGGCTTCTCCTTCGATAAACCCAATATCCAATTCATTGGCTCTAACCCCACCAATAATTTCTTCTGTATTACCTATCGTCACCTGAAGCTTGACTTGTGGGTATTGATTTGCAAATTCCGCAAGTCTTGAGGGTAATATATACTCTCCAATCGTAAAGCTCGCACCAATATGTATACTGCCTGTAACCTCATCCTGTAGCATCTGTATTTCTTGATGAGCTTCTTCAAAGTGGGCCAATATTTGTTTGGCGTGTTTATAAAGAATTGTACCTGCCTCGGTTAATCTTACTTGCTTTGGAGATCGATGCAAGAGCTTTGCGCCCAGTTCATTCTCAAGATTCCGGATATGTAGACTGACACCGGGTTGAGATAGATTTAGTATTTCTCCTGCTTTAGAGAAATGGCTTTGCTCAGCGACAGTAACGAAAACCCGTAATGTATCCACAATCATAGAATTCCCTCACTAAAAGTTCCGAATGTATTTAAAGTTCCTTATCAAGCACGAACTGAGCTTTCTTCTGTGAGAATCCAATTCGTGTATAAAAACGTACAGTTTTTTTATAAATGATTGGTGCGTACTCTTGTGCGTACTCTTTATTATAGTTTATCTCATTCAGTGGGACATCTCTATTAAATTACTTTGTACTATTCCGATAAGCCGAGGGGGAAAGCCCCATTGTCTTTTTGAAATATTTAGAGAAATGAGCCAATTCCATGCCGACTTGCTCCGCAATATCTGAAATGCTGAAATCTGTGTAAGAAAGCTGTCTTTTAGCGTGCTCCATACGTTTCAATTGTACATAATGCATAGGAGTCACCCCCATGAATCTTTTGAAATAAGGAATGAAATAGTTCGGGTGCAGGTGGACAAGCTCTGCAAGCTCATCAATCTCTATGGGCTTATTTAGACATTTATCGATGTAATGGAGCACATGAGCCAGCTTGCCCTGGTCACCGGTGTGTATGAATTGAGTCATAAAGTCTGTATGATTACTGTCGCTCGATTCAAGACAAGTGGCAATGAGATTAAGCAAACAAGCTTGAGTGCGTAAGATTGATAAGACATCGTCCTTTTGAAATTGTTCGATCATCTCTATGAAGATTGTCCTTATTGTATCTGGATTAGGCGAATCGCAGATATATAGTTTTTTTTCCGCATGGAATAAGGGCCACTCCCCGATGTCAGCATCAAAGTGGCAGTAATAGCGGATATAGGGATCATCAACAGAGGTTTCAGTAGTTTGTGTACTCCCCGCAGGCATGATCATTAGTTGACCTGGCTTCGGATAATGAGTAATACCATTTATAACTACTTTTCCCTCACCCCCATCTATAAAATACAGCCGATTAAAAGCGGGTGTTTCCAGCGTGCGGTTCCATCCGGGATATCTATTACTAAGTTGGGCATGGGTCACAGTAACCTTGAGATTCTGCAGGAGACGTCCTGATAAGTTACCTGGGTTGTTCATCATCTAACTCCTTTAACGCTCGTATATCCTCATTATAACGGTTCTATTTAACTAAAACATCTTACTTAAGTACAAATAAACCTTAATTTCAATCATGTTCATGTCCATAAATTAAGTATATCCTCTAAGCATAACCACTAATAAGGATGTGATCAGAGATGAGTACAGTTCGTTATGGAATTATAGGCATTGGAAATATGGGAACGGCACATGCGCAAAGTCTGCTGAGTGAAATTAAGGGGGCTGAGCTTACAGCTGTATGTGATAAAAGAGAAGAACGTTTGAAATGGGCTGAAGAGCAATTACCTGAGAACGTAAGGAAGTATTCAACTCCAAAAGAATTATTCGAGTCACGTATCATTGATGTAGTATTGATCTGTACTCCGCATTATGATCACCCTACACTTGCGATCGAGGCTTTTCAACATGGTTATCATGTACTGGTGGAGAAGCCAGCAGGTGTATATACGAAAGCTGTTCAACAGATGAACGATGCTGCGGCACGGTCTGATCGCAAATTTGGGATCATGTACAATCAGCGTACGAATCCTTTGTATCAGAAGCTGAGGGATCTTATTCAGTCTGGTGAATTAGGTGAGATCCGCCGGACGAATTGGATCATTACCGACTGGTATAGATCGCAGAATTATTATAACTCCGGTGGCTGGCGGGCTACATGGGCGGGTGAAGGTGGCGGGGTATTGCTTAATCAAGATCCTCATCAGCTAGATTTATGGCAGTGGACGACAGGCATGATGCCGAAACGGATAAGAGCATTTTGCCACTTTGGCAAATATCGCAACATTGAGGTAGAAGATGATGTAACCGCTTATGTGGAATATGAGAATGGAGCCACAGGTCTGTTTATTACAACAACTGGAGAGGCACCGGGGACCAATCGTTTTGAGATTAATGGCGATAATGGAAAAATTGTAGTGGAAGATGGAAAGCTAACCTTTTGGCGTTTACGTACACCTGAGCCTCAATTCAACGCAGAATTTACGGGAGGATTCGGTAGTCCAGAGTGTTGGAAATGTGAGATTCCTGTAGAAAATGGCGGAGGGGAGCAGCATAAAGGAATTCTACGGAATTTTACGAATGCCATTTTGCATGATGAAGCGTTACTTGCTCCCGGGGAGGAAGGGATTAAGGGACTAACCCTTTCGAATGCCATGTATTTATCAGCTTGGACGGACAATTGGGTGGAACTTCCGATGGATTCGGATTTATTCTACGATAAGCTGATGGAAAAAGTGAAGAGCTCGACCTTCAAAAAGGAAACCTCAACAACTAAAACATTGAATGTTAAAGGAACTCATTAAATCGAAGGAGAGGAGAGATTAAAACCTATGAAACGTTCGACGATCGCTGCTCAAATGTACACGTTGCGTGATTTTACTCAAACTGCGGAGGATTTAAGAGCAACTTTTCAAAAGGTGTCGGCAATGGGTTATGAGAGCATTCAGATTTCAGCCATTGGTCCGATTGATCCGAAGCTCGTAAAACAATATGCGGATGAAACAGGACTGGCTATATGTGCGACTCATGTGTCCTGGGATCGATTAGTAAACGATCTGGAGGCTCTGGCCGCAGAGCATAAGCTGTGGAATTGCAAATATATTGGACTTGGAAGTTTACCAAAAGAATTTCGTGCTGGGCTCGAAAGCTATCGCAAGTTCGCAAAACTAATCTCCGGAATCGCAATAACACTAAAAGAACAACATGGTCTGCAATTTGTTTATCATAATCATGATTTTGAATTTGAACGTTTTGACGGTATTACGGGGATGGAAGTACTGCTCACCGAGACTGATCCTGCGGTCGGCTTTATACTTGATTTATATTGGGTTCAGGCAGGTGGTGCCAGTCCAGTAGAATGGATACGTAAATTTGAAGGCAGAATGCAGGTTGTGCATTTAAAGGATATGGCGATTCTAGATAGGCAACAAGTCTTCGCTGAAATCGGTGAAGGAAACATGAACTACGGGGAGATCATTATCACTTGTCGTGAAACAGGTGTTGAATGGTATGTTGTGGAGCAGGATGTTTGTCACCGTGATCCTTTTGAGAGCTTGGAGATCAGTCTGCGTTATCTACTAAACCTATTATAAATCGATTAGAAGCCACTAGGAGGATTCTGATGAATAGAAGAGATGGAATGAACTATGCCCCCACATATGAAGCTAAACCAGTAGTGAAGCCAGGTGAATTCATCATCGCTGCTATTGCACTAGATCACGGTCATATTTACGGGATGTGTAATGGGCTCGTTGAGGCAGGGGCAGTGCTGAAATGGGTATATGATCCGGATGAGGAGAAGGTTAAAGCGTTCATAGCCAAATATCCGGGAGCTAGGGCTGCTGAGTCTATGAATGAAATTTTAGAAGACCCTGAAGTCCGCTTAATTGCGGCGGCAGCTATTCCTTCGGAAAGAGGACCATTAGGAAATAAGGTTATGGCTCACGGGAAGGATTATTTTACGGATAAGACACCTTTTACTACACTTGAACAGCTGGAATCCGCTAAAGCTATGGCAACAGCTACCAATCAGAAGTACATGGTTTACTTTAGTGAACGACTTCATGTTGAAAGCGCTATCTATGCGGGACAGTTGATCCGTCAGGGGGCTATTGGCCGTGTTCTTCAAGTCATTGGATTAGGGCCACATCGTTTAAATGCTTCTAGCCGTCCAGAATGGTTTTTTGAGCGGGAGAAATATGGTGGAATTCTGTGCGATATTGGCAGCCACCAAATCGAACAATTTCTGTATTATACAGATTGCCAGGATGCTAAAGTTGTTCACAGTAAAGTAGCTAATTATAATCATTCGTCCTATCCTGAATTGGAGGACTTTGGTGATGCAACGCTTGTTGGGGACAATGGCGCAACCCAATACTTCCGTGTAGATTGGTTTACGCCTGATGGACTCGGAACCTGGGGAGATGGGCGTACAATGATCATGGGAACGGAAGGTTACATCGAACTGCGGAAATATACTGATGTCGGGCGTTCAAATACAACAGATCATGTGTACTGGGTGAACGGAGAAGGGGAGCATTATGAGCATGTGGCTGGAAAGATTGGATTTCCGTTCTTTGGTGAGCTTATCCTCGATTGTCTGAACCGGACGGAGCGGGCCATGACACAAGCACATGTCTTCAAGGCTGCTGAATTATGTTTGAAGGCTCAAGCCCAAGCGACCAATCTAACCCCTAATCAACTAAAATAGCGAATGTAACGATTTATGGAGGTTGGTATAGATGACCAAACTTGGAGTAGCGATTATTGGCTGCGGTGCGATTTTTCCCCTCCATGCTAAAGCGATATCAGTTATAAAAGATGTAAATCTACTAACAATTGTAGATATTGATGCTGATAAAGCTACACGAGCGGGAATGGAATACACCTGCCATGCCACTGATGATTATAGAGAAATACTAAATGATAATCGTATTAACGTTGTACATCTCTGTACACCTCATTATCTTCATGCAGAAATGGCTGTAGATCTGTTATGTGCAGGTAAGCATGTGTTAACAGAAAAGCCAATCGCCGTTGACCTTCCTTCGGCCAAGCGTATGCTGGAAGCAGCGGAAAAGAGCTCAGGCCAGCTAGGTGTGGTGTTCCAGAACCGTTATAATGATTCTTCCATCTATATTAAGAAGATGATTGATTCTGGTGCATTAGGAAAACTGCTTTGTATGAAGGGGAATGTAACCTGGCACCGAAACGAAAGTTATTACAAAGCTAGTAACTGGAGAGGACGATGGTCCACAGAAGGTGGAGGTGTTCTAATTAATCAGACCATTCATAGTTTGGACTTACTCCAGTGGTATGGGGGTGAGATTAAATCCGTGAAAGGCAGTATAACCACTGATGTGCTTGATGGCGTCATTGAAGTGGAAGATACCGCTCATGCTTGCATCGACTTCACCAATAATGTTCGCGGGCTGTTTTATGGTACGAATACCTATCTAGAGAACTCTCCGGTGGAGTTGGAGCTAGTCTTTGAAGAGGGGACACTTAACCTTCGTAGAGACTGCTTGTATCTTTGGAAAGATGGTAAGGAAAGCTTGGTTTGTGAGCCTATATTCAGTCCTACGGAAGGTAAATCGTATTGGGGGACGGGACATAAGAGGCTGATTGAGGACTTCTATGACCATATTTTTAGTGGACGAAAGTTTTGGCTGGACGGTACTGAGGGGATAAAAGCGTTGGAGCTAGTGAAGGATATTTATAGTTCATCGCTGAGGGATAAATAAATCATTAATATAGCAAGGGCTGTTCCAAGAGTAGATTTATCTACAAATGAGACGGCCTTTTCGTGTTTAGGGACTTTCCATATTGGGTTAAACACTATGAAGACTGCGACTTACAGAGGGAGATGGATTTGATTAATTCCCTTTAGTGGAATAATCTAAATATTGTATAGGTTAAAAAAAGCAAAATATTTGGAGGGCGCATACAATATGGGGAAATTACTACAGAACATTAGAACGAACAACAAGCTAATTTCCATTGTGCAGACCATTGTGTTCATTTATTTTATTAATAATGCTTGAATGTTATTAATCCTTGCAAGAAGCGGGTTTATGACTGTCACTTAAGATCCTTAACCTTGAGGACTTATTTCTACCTTTTTTGCAAGCTTTTAAATAATTTATTTTTTTCATATAATAGTAGATATTAAATTTATAAATAATTGTAATACACTAGGATAAAGGTATAATTGAATCAGAAAAGGTGTGACGCCTAAGAAGGAGCGCCCACATCCTTTCTGTAAAATTCAGGGGATAAGGATGGTCATAATGGGCAAAAGTGCAACTGAAACAGACGTCATTTTAATTGGTGCTGGAATCATGAGTGCGACTTTAGGAACACTTTTAAAAGAATTGATGCCAAATTGGAAAATTAAAGTGTTTGAAAAGCTCGAAAATGCAGGTGAGGAAAGCTCTAATGAATGGAATAATGCAGGAACTGGACATGCGGCGCTCTGCGAGCTTAACTACACTGTCGAAAAATCCGACGGAACTGTAGATATAAGTAAAGCCATCCAAATTAATGAACAGTTTCAGCTTTCAATGCAATTTTGGTCTTATTTGGTAAATCGTAAGCTGATACATAATCCGCAGGACTTTATCATGCCATTACCCCATATGAGTTTGGTACTAGGGGAGAAGAATGTAGAATTTTTGAAGAGAAGATTTGAAGCGCTGTCAAAAAATCCTTTGTTTCAAGG
This sequence comes from Paenibacillus etheri, assembly GCF_001012825.1. Taxonomy (GTDB): domain Bacteria; phylum Bacillota; class Bacilli; order Paenibacillales; family Paenibacillaceae; genus Paenibacillus_AQ; species Paenibacillus_AQ etheri. The sequence continues at coordinate 43,393 of NZ_LCZJ02000023.1, read as the reverse complement.
AATGGAATTTTCCGATGACTCTAGTAAACTAATGGAATGGATACCGCTTATTATACAAAATCGTCCATCGAATGAACCTATAGCAGCAACAAAAATCGACACTGGCACAGATGTTAACTTTGGTGCTTTAACGCGCATATTATTTGATCATTTGAAGAGTAAGAATGTAGATCTCCATTATAAACATAGTGTGGATGGAATCAAACGTACTAGCAATGGGTCATGGGACTTGAAAGTGAAGAACGACAGCGGTACCATCGAACAACATACTGCAAAATTTGTCTTTGTCGGTGGCGGGGGAGGAAGCTTGCATATCCTGCAAAAATCCGGTATTCCTGAAGGAAAACATATTGGTGGATTCCCGGTAAGTGGAATATTTATGGTGTGTAATAAACCAGAAGTTATAGCTCAGCATCATGCAAAAGTATACGGTAAAGCTAAAGTTGGAGCGCCTCCAATGTCTGTTCCGCATCTGGACACTAGATTTATTGACAACAAAAAATCGTTGCTGTTTGGACCGTTTGCTGGCTTCTCACCAAAATTTTTAAAAACCGGTTCAATGCTTGATTTGATAACTTCCGTAAAACCGGATAATCTCCTAACGATGCTATCGGCAGGTGCAAAGAACATGTCTTTGACCAAATACCTGATCGAGCAAGTGTTGTTATCAAAAGAAAAGCGCATGGAGGAATTACGAGAGTTTATCCCGAATGCCAAAATCGAGGATTGGGATCTAGTCGTAGCAGGCCAACGCGTGCAGGTTATCAAAGATACAGAAGACGGCAAAGGTATCCTTCAATTTGGTACAGAGGTAATTAGCGCCGCAGATGGTTCGATTGCAGCATTACTCGGGGCTTCTCCAGGTGCTTCTACGGCTGTTCATGTGATGCTTGAAGTGCTTAACAAATGTTTCCCTCAACATATAAAAGAGTGGGAACCGAAAATTAAAGAAATGATTCCTTCTTATGGTCTGTCACTACTGGAAAATCCAGAGCTTTTAAACGAAATTCGCACTTCAATTGCGGCTACGTTGGATTTAGGTGAAAGAGAACGAGTTCAAGGATAATGTATAGCGTGAAACTAATAAATACTTATATTTTACGCAAAGGCTGCCGAGGGGCAGCTTTTTTTATGGGAGAAAATTATACATTTCACCAAATATGTGGATACTTCCAAGAAAAAGTGTACGAATTCAGATTGTAAGGACCGAGTGAACTATTGGTCAGGATCTTGAACATTACGTTCCCATTGCAGATTGTACAATAGAAATCACCCTATCAGCTTCTAAAATATCATCTACTGCACTTTGTGCAATCAAACTACAGAATTATGCGATTAAAGGGTATTATTCCTAGGATTGATTGTACAGAATACAACAGAACTCCAGTTCAGCTCGATTTAAATAATTTCTGTTGCACAAAATACAATGACCCCAAAAAAATCCCTAGAAGCCTGTGCCCAAAACCAAACTATTGACACAAAAGTGTATTACTCGTATAGTACATGTATAATATGTATGAACCACTTAGTACACACACTTAGTATATGGAGTTGGTTGTATGACAGAAGAACAAAAATCAGGTGTCAGCTTTAATATTCGAGAACCGGTATATATTCAAGTTGTCCGTTACTTCAAGGAACAGATTGCTACAGGGCAAATCGGAGCGGGTGACAAAATTCCTTCACGGCGTGAACTGGCATCAATAATGAAGATTAATGCGAACACGGCGCAGAAGGCATATAAGGAAATGGAGGAACAGGGTTTGATCGTAACAGAAGGAAATTCCCCGAGTCGAATTACACAGGATCAGCAAATTCTAAGCTCGATTCGAGCTGAATTAATCGAAAGTGCAGTGGATATATTCATCGGTTCCATTCGGAATATTCAAATTCCAGTTGAAGAGCTGGTAGACATCATAAAGACAAAATATACATCCGAGCGAAAGTTATCTCCAAAGGGTGGTGACACAAGATGATCCAAGTGAATCAGATGGTGAAGAATTATGGATTCAAGAAGGTACTAAATGGCGTTAGCTTCACTGCTGCCAAGGGAGAGATTACCTGCCTGATCGGAATCAATGGTGCCGGGAAGTCAACGGTGCTGAAATCCATTATGGGACTGACACCATACAAAGGTGAAGTCTTAATCGATAATGCATCATTAACACCTGCGATGTATGAGAAAATCACTTTCATTCCAGATTCTTTAACGATGCCTTCTAATATGCGAATTGCTGATTGCATGAGCTTTATGGCGGACTTCTATCATAATTGGAACACACAACGTGCAGAGGAATTAATTAAGTTCTTCCAACTAAGCGCAGCAGATCGCGTATCTTCATTATCGAAGGGAATGGCTGCGAAGCTTAATTTGTTGCTAGGACTTGCCCTGGATTGTGATTACATCCTAATGGACGAACCGTTCTCAGGGATTGATATGTTCAGCCGCGAGCAAATTACCGACGTGTTCACGAGTGAATTGATCGAGGATCGTGGCGTAATTATTACAACTCATGAAATTAACGATATTGAGCATTTAATTGATAAAGCGGTCTTGCTACAGCACGGGAAGGTAGAACGTGAATTCTACTGTGAAGAAGTTCGCGAGCAGGAAGGTAAGTCCATTACGGACGTAATGAGAGAGGTGTACAAGAAATGAGAGCTTTTGTGAAGCTATTGAATTTTGAAATGAACCGATTTGCTAAAATATATATTGGACTCATGGTGCTGACAGTCGCCTTGCAACTTGCAGCAGTCACCATCGGTGCTAATCATTGGCTGGATTCTGCGAATGAGGCAATGAGAGTGAATCAATGGACCCTTGAGCAATATCACAATGTGACTGGATATATTCAGCTAAACAGTATGGTGTATGATCACTATAATGCACTTCTATATTTCGGACCCATATTTTTGAGCATAACAGTGTTGCTAATATATAGCTGCTTCATCTGGTACCGTGACTGGAGAGGTAAAAATACGGTAGTATATCGTCTGCTCACGTTGCCATCCAATCGGGCGAATTTGTATTTTGCCAAGCTGGTTACGATCTTGCTATTCGCATTTGGACTTGTCGCCCTGCAAATTGTCCTTGTTCCACTGGAGCGTTTGATAGCACAGTCGATTCTTCCTGCTGAATTATATCGGAATATCGCTGTAGTTGATTATTTGAAGTATACTAATGTGCTTAAAGTTCTGGTTCCGCCCTACTTTTCTGAGTTTGTACTGTACTATGGACTGGGTATTACGGGTCTGATCGTCTTGTTCACAGCGATTCTAATGGAGCGGAGCTACAGACAGAGAGGAATTGGATTTATCGTGCTGTATTTAGCGCTTCTGGCTGGACTAGCCTCAATACCCTATCTTATGGGTTATAGCAGATATGATAGCTACTTCTATCCAGGAGAAATCATAGGTACTTGTCTCGGATTAATAGTAATCATTGCTGGAGGTTCGCTTTGGTATAGCTTGTATCTATTGCGTAAGAAAATATCGGTATAATTGAAGGGCTATGGAGGTTAAGGAATGAGAAAATATATGGTTACCGCCGTTCTTGTAGTGTTCGCGGTTGTTACAATCGGGACGTATTATGTACAGGCTTCACAAGAGACGCCACCTAATTATAAGCTGACGATGGTTCAAGGGGATGCTTCCCTCGTTGAAGGTATAGCTTTATACGGAAATTACATGTCTAAGGATAGTGTTTTTGGCATCAAACGCGCTTATATCACGATAAATAGTACAGATTATCCAGATGAAAAGTCTGCGATAAGCCAAAGCTTAAATCGAAGACCAATGAAAACGCAATTGGATCGGTGGATTGAAGAGCATCATCAGTTCATGCGCGGTAAGACGAACACATCTGGTTTCTATGAGAATGAGGAAATGCTTGCATATGTGAATATGACGGTAGATTCGAAACGATCAAATGATCTATCGGCGAAAAAAAATGCTAAGCTCAGTATTTCTGTGCTCAACAAGGAAAAGAACAATACGCAGGAAATCACAACTGATATTCGTGTTGATAATGATGTTTCAGATATCTATGTACAAAATGTACAGCTTGTTGATCAACAGCTTGTTACAATGGTGTTTTTGAACCACAGAGCCAAAGGTTATGTATCTGAACCGCAGATTATCCGTGTTAATCTAACAACAAAGGAGATTATGAATGAGCCGCTCGCGTTACCAGGAGCTAAATCGGAAGCAGCAAATGGGGATAATCAATTCGTAAGGTTAGCCAATCAAAATCTGGATCACACGGATCAATGGATTTTAACGGTTAGTAAAGATAATCATAAAAAGGCATATCAAGTCGATGTTACAAGAGGACAAATCTCGCCACTCGCGTTCCAAGGGCATGAAATGTTATTGAATAATATTATGAAAGCGTATGGACAGAAAATATATTTCCTGCAAGAAGCTGCATCGAGTAAGAAAAATATAGGATTCACTGTTATTTCTTACGATCTCGTGAGTAAAGAATATGAGACTATTCTGAAGAATACAAGCATAGATACAAGTGAGAACATTACCTATGCTTTTAAACAAGACCATCTCTATATTATTGGGCATAAGAATATGGGTAATAAGTACTTCAAAGGTGATCGTCTGTATGTATTCAATTTGACTAGCAGTAAGCTTGAATACGAAGGAAAAGCAGTATCAACAGAGGCTACAAATCAGGCTGAGGATGAAGCTAACATGGATTTGAATTTTATCGATCTTGGTCAGTACTAGAATTATATTTAGAATAGAAAATTAGATATAAAGAGACATAAAGAGATATGAAAAGGTGATAAAGGCCGGGCTAATGACTTCTAATAGTCAATTAGCTCGGCCTTTTAGTCGAAAAATATAGCCAATAAACACTATTTTTCGATTAAAATATATTGTAAAACGATAAACAATATGTTAGATTCAATTTTGAAAATAACTTTGTGAGGTGTGTTTTATGAAACTTGGATCAACGCTTTTTTTAAGGATAGCTGTTGTTCTTATTGGACTTCCAGTTCTTGCCTTGTGTATATTTTTTGTGCCTGCGATTTCGAATTATGCAGCAGAATTATACCCCGATCATAGCTTTATTAAATATCTCTTGTACATTGATATGTATGCATCGGCGATCCCTTTTTACTTTGCATTGTATCAAGCGTTTAAATTGTTAGGGTATATTGACAACAACAACGCGTTCTCAGATTTATCTGTAAAGGTATTAAAAAACATCAGGAACTGTGCAATCACAATCAGTGGAATTTATGTACTGGGATTGCCACTTTTCTATCTCGTCGCGGAGAGAGATGATGCCCCAGGGTTCATTGTCATTGGGATGGTTGTGATTTTTGCTTCCATGGTGATTGCAGTGTTTGCTGCAGTGCTTAAGAAGCTTTTGAAGGAAGCTATTGATATAAAATCAGAAAATGACTTAACGGTCTGAGGAGAAAACAATGGCGATTATTATAAATATTGACGTGATGCTGGCTAAAAGAAAAATGAGCGTGACCGAACTTTCTGAGCGGGTTGGAATAACAATGGCTAACCTGTCTATATTGAAAAATGGAAAGGCGAAAGCGGTTCGATTATCAACATTAGAGGCGATCTGCAAGGCTTTAGATTGTCAGCCTGGCGATATTTTAGAATACAAAAGTGACGAGGAGACTTAAGAAATAAATAAACAGTAGAGGCAGGGCTCTTTTCTCAATCTTTATGAGGAGGGGGCCTTTTTGTCGTGCAATGATGGAGGCGGGAAATAAAATGGGGCAATTTAATGATAAAAAATATCTGTAATACAATCAAAATATATTGTAAAACGATAAATTGTGTGATAAATTGAATTCACATTATTAACTTTGTGAGGTGCAGTTTATGAAACGGGAAACACTCTTTTTAAAGATAGTTGTAATTCTTATTGGACTTCCGGTTCTTGCTTTGTGTATTTTTTGGTTGCCTACGATACCTAACAAGACAGCTGGCGATTATCCGGTGTATTTGGTTTATCCCGTCCTTATTGGGGTGTATGTAACGGTGATGGCATATTTCGTAGCGTTATATCAGGCGTTAAGACTTCTAAGCTACATTGACAAGAACAAAGCGTTCTCAGAACTATCCATTAAGGCATTGAAAAATATAATATACTGTGCAATCATCATCAGTATTTTATATGGGGCGGGCATGCCACTTATTTACGAAATGGCACAAGAAGCCGATGCACCAGGTCTCGTAGTACTCGGACTAGTCATGACTTGCGCTCCAATTGTAATAGCGGTCTTTGCTGCTGTTCTTCAAAAGCTCTTAAAAAATGCCATAGAAATAAAATCAGAAAATGACTTAACAGTCTGAGGTGAGAATAATGGCGATTATAGTGAACATTGACGTGATGTTAGCTAAAAGAAAAATGAGCGTTACAGAGCTTACAGAAAGGGTTGGAATTACAATGGCAAATCTTTCTATATTGAAAAATGGAAAAGCAAAGGCGATTCGATTATCAACGTTTGATGCGATTTGTAAAGCTTTAGAATGTCAGCCTGGAGATATTTTAGAATACCTAATGGACGAAGATACTTAAGATGTAATAAGTAATCGATCCTGTAGAATGAAAAAATTAGCATTGCCTGGAAAGGAGAGAGCAGCATTGAAATCAATAACGCAGCTTCTGCATTTTGGCTATCATCAGGCGATGAGTTGCATATTTCCTATTGCGATCTTTGGGACTTTAGCGCTCTCTAACGTAATAGATCTGCCTTACATTTACCGATATGATGCCATTCTTATTATATTGCTTACCGTTCAATATCTTATGTACCGTACTGGATTAGAGACGCTAGATGAAATTAAAGTCATCTGTGTATTTCACATTATTGGTTTACTGCTGGAAATCTATAAGATAAGAATGGGGTCATGGTCATACCCTGAACCCGGGCTAACCAAGGTGTTTGGCGTGCCACTCTATAGCGGGTTTATGTATGCGAGTGTCGCGAGCTATATGTGTCAAATATGGCGTAGACTGAAAATGGATATGACCGGCTGGCCGGGGCTTACTGCTGCGGGAACGCTCGGAGCAGCTATCTATCTGAACTTTTTCACGCATCATTTTATTCCTGATTTTCGCTGGTGGCTAAAGGGGCTTGTACTCATTGTTTTTTGGAAAACTCGGATCATTTATCGGGTACGAAACACTACTTATCGGATGCCCTTGACACTTGCTTTTTTCTTAGTAGGTTTTTTTATCTGGTTGGCTGAGAATATCGCTACATTCTTTAATGCTTGGAAATATCCTGATCAGAATCAGGTATGGCATGTGGTTAGTGTCAGTAAGATTAGTTCGTGGTTCCTTCTGGTCATTATTAGTGTCATTATAGTTGCTCAGCTCAAACATGTTAAAGCCAACCGTAAAACGAAAGAGTAGAGTATCAGCTTCAAAGGAAATAGTGGTACATGTAGTGAGAATAAATTAGTGATAAGGGGGAGCTGAGATGGAATATACAGATTTAAAAGAATTGCAGGATGTGTTTTTCTTTGGTCTAATAGAGCCAGAGGTGAATCAACTAAGTTTATCTTTTTGTAAAAGCAAAGTTAGTGATAGACCTGAGCCACTTATGGTTGGAGAGAAAAGCTCTTCATTAATACAAGTTAATTTTAACTCATACATTGCATATTCGATTAGAAATGAATTCTTTACTTCATGGGATGATTACGAGGAGTTTGACGGAAAAACATTTAGGATTTATAAGAAATCAAGGTATCTTGATTTTATTTCTAATGGAATATTTGCATCAAAGGATTTTGCAAGACCGTATAAGCATTATGGGATCTGTTGTATTGACCATGTCGTTGATATTATTTCAACATCAGAACCTGTTGTAAGGGAAGTTAAATAGAGCCTAATGAACTTGATAGATGGAGGGGAAAAGATGAATGAAATAATAAACATTACAAGACTTACCACAATCGAAGAAGCTGAATTACTTGATCTGAAATTCGCTGAACATTTTAAATGGTATCAATGAGGAGATTACTATCGTCAATGCCTTGAAGAGAACCAAACCAATAAAAGGGTAACATTAATTGCATATTACAATGATTCCGTAGCAGGGTGCTGCCATTTACTCTATGAATCAAAATATCCTTTTTTTCGTGAGGATCACATCCCAGAAATTAACGATTTGAATATCTTTCCCGATTATAGAAGAAAGCAGATTGCCAGCAAATTATTTGATGAATTAGAACGTATTGCGGGCAAGACATCTAGATTTATAGGGTTAGGGGTAGGTCTCTATAAGGATTACGGTAATGCACAACGAATGTACACTTCTCGCGGTTATATTTTAGACGGTAGAGGGATAACGTATAACAATGTTCCGGTCTTACCAGGACAATCAGTCATGGTCGATGATGATCTATTACTTTATTTAACTAAAGACTTACAAAGCAAATTGTAAGTTATTCAAATGCAGCTTGAGAAACCGATGGCGCATATTGCCTATGCTTGTCTTTTTTAACGATTAGAGTTATTATGGATTTTTAAAGTCGTTAATGGAGGTGCTGAATGAAATATTCCCAAGCGACAGACTATGCGCTTCATGCAATGCTTTATCTGGTGACGGCGGCGTCCGATAAGCCCGTAGGCGTTCAATTGCTTGCTGAGAAGCTGGGTGTTTCACAAACCTATCTGTCCAAAATGATGACCAAGCTAGTGAAGGCTGGATTGATTCAATCTGCACCCGGCGCAAACGGTGGGTATCGTCTTAGACGGAAGTCGGAAGATATCTCCTTTCTGGATATTATCCATGCGATCGAAGGGACTGCTTCTTTGTTCGAATGCAGCTTTGACCACGGAAGCGAGTGTCTGATTCAACAGGTTGTGATTGACGCTGAGAGACAGATGGAGCAGTACTTGGAGAACAAGAAAATTGCAGATTTGGCGAAAACAATGAAGACGGAGTGAAGATCCGTTCTTTTTTGGGAACTATTAAAGATAATATAAATCCGTAATGACTTTAATACAAAGGAGAATGAGGTATGACGGAATTCTGGGAATCAAGCTTTATAGAAAAACAAACGATGTGGGGATTTGAGCCTACAGACTCCGCTATCGCGACTAAAGACTTTTTCCTTGAAAAGAATGTTAAGGACATATTGGTACCAGGTATTGGGTATGGCAGAAATGCAAAGGTTTTTATTGAGAGTGGAATAAATGTAACAGGGATTGAGATTTCCCAATCAGCGATTGATTTGGCGAGGCAAAACGGACTTGATATAAGCATTTTTCATGGTTCAGTATCTGACATGCCTTTTGATAACAAACGCTATGAAGGTATATTTTGCCATGCCCTTATTCATTTATTGAATCGAAGTGAGAGAGAGAAGTTTATTCAAGATTGTTACAATCAGTTAAAACCAAATGGATATATGATATTTACAACGGTTTCAAAAAACGCCCCTATGTTTGGAAATGGTACTCTATTGGATAAGGATTATTACGAGACAGATTATGGCGTGAAAATATTTTTTTATGATGCTGAATCCATCATACAAGAGTTTGAAGCCTATGGACTCGTTGAATTCTCTGAAATTGACGAGCCGCACAAGGATATGATCAATAAACCTTCAATAAATTTTTTAATGGTAAAGTGTAAGAAAGAACTATAGAAAAATTTCGACATATCACAGATAATATATAACAAAAGAAAGTAGGTGATATGTAGATGAGTAATATTATTGATTATTACTCTAGCTTTGACGAGTGGGGTAGGCTGGATAGAGAACCATTAGAGTTCATTATTAATCTGCATTATATCAAGAAATATATGCCATCAACTGGGAAGATACTGGATAATGGGCAGGACCTGGTAAATACGCCATGGAACTGGCTAAGCTCGGATACAAAGTAACCCTTTCAGACATAACACCTAAATTAGTTGAAGTAGCAACAGAAAAGGCAGCTGAACTAGAATTAACTCAGCAATTTGACGGGTTTCATAACTTGAATGCGATAGATTTAGAAGGAATACCTGATGAGAACTATGATGTTTCGCTGATGCTCGGTCCTTTAGAGAGACCTTTAATAACAGCATGAGCAGATGGAAAAAGCTATATTTATGCTAACTACAACCCTAAATATGCATAACAAATAATAACTATATTTAGAACATTTTATAACTTTTGTTGGACAACAAAGGTTTGGGATAAAGAGCTGACCCCTGTACAAAGACTTGGTATTACTGATAAAGATTTTGAGTACAAAGATATAATATATTTTAGATAATTTTTTTATGAAAATAGCACAGGTTATTAGCCTGTGCTACACAAGAAAATAATATTGTATATATATTATACTTATTATTTTGCTGTATTTATAATCGTATTACTTATGCCATTCTGATTTTAATATAGCATATTCATATGTGTCAAACCATATAGGTTGTCCATTGCTATCGGTTTTAAAATAAACATTTTGTAAAAGCAGACCTTCACGTCTCATTTGTAAACGCTCAAGAAGCTTCCAAGAACCAGTATTCTTTGGACTACACATAGCAATAATACGTCTTGCCCCTAAATCTGAAAATGCGTAGTCAAGCAATCTTTTTGCACTTTCTGTGGCATAACCCTTGCTTTGATACTTTCTATTAAAAACATAACCCAATTCACAAGTATCAAAGTCTCCTTTACTTAAATATAGGTTTCCAATTAACTTTCCACTTTCTTTTAAGCAAACTGCATAAAAGGATTCATTATTTGCTCTATTAATTGCTTCTTCTTTAGCTTGATTTTCAGAATAAATATCATAAGGCTCAAATTTAACAACTTCTTCATCACATAAATATTCATATAAATCATGCCAATCATTTTCCTTAAACTTTCTAATAATTAATCTATCTGAAACTATACTTTCCATCTTTATCTCCCTTTCTATTCTATAGGAGATGTATACCTCCTATAATTTTAACTGGTCTAAAAATTTATACTTTCATGAAAATTTCTCCTTTCTTTAAAATTAAATCTATATATATTAATAGATTGCTAAATAAAAATAATATTCACTTCACAAATTATAACAAATTTGTAAAAACGAATGCCAATATTATACAACATTTATATCTAATTTTCTACTAAATTCAATTTCAAGTTAATGATTATGCTTAATATAAAATCTAAAAACAGGTGAAAACGCCTTTGCTTTTGACGAAATTTTTAGGTTTTATTAGTAAATATACTTTGTGATTTTATCTGTGAATACTTATAAAATTTTATATAAAGCACTTCAAAACGTAACCCGTTACAGTTACTAGACTGGCGCTCTTATTTTTGAAGTGTTGACTGTTACCTAAGGGATCAGTTTAGAATTATACTGAGGTGATAGCATTGTTAATAAGTGAAGTTTCGAAAATATGTAATATAACAAAAAAAGCCATTAGTTATTATGAGCAACAAGGACTTCTAGATTTAAAATGCTCTGAGAATGGGTATCGAAATTACAATGAAGATGACATAGCTATATTGAAAGAGATTGCTATATACAGAAAACTTGGGTTGAGTGTTCCTGATATTAAACTAATTCTAACGAGTAAAGATAAATCTAAAGCGCTACATGATTTCAAATTTATTAAAGAATTTCGCTTGCAGCAAGAAAAAGTCCAATTTGATTGCTTCAATTATTTGCTCGAAAGTGAGTCGTCGATTGAGGAAGCCTTTAATGAAGTTGGGTACAAACTAGACGCTAATATGACTATCAAAGACAAATTACTTCTAGCTTTTCCAGGTAATTATGGACTGTATTTGTATTTTCACTTCGGAAAATTCTTTGACGAGAAGATTGATACGAATGACAAAATTATTGCCTATAATCGAATAGTTGAATTCCTTGATAATATGGGTAATTTGGAGTTCCCGGAGGATTTGCAAGTATTCCTTGCAGAATCATTCGATGCTTTGTCACGGACACATCTAAAGAAAATGGCTGCAGACTTTGATTCAATTATGAATGACTTGGATAACTACTTGGAGGTTAATCTTGAATCTGTAGTTGGCTATTTAGAATATCGTAATTCTGACGATTTTAAAGCTAGTCCTGCTTATAGGATGCAGCAAATTTTAGTTGAGTTTCAAAAGAGTTCAGGTTATTACGATATTTTTATTTCAAATTTGAAAATAATCAGTAGTTCGTATAGAACGTATCTCGAAAAATTACATGTGGCCAATGAAAAGTTCATTTCTCGGTTCCCGCAACGATAACAAGATAAAAGCACAAAGCACCAGTACGATTGACGTGTGTTTTGTGTTTTATATAGGACGGACTACATTTAAAGATGTAGTGTGTAGCGATTCGCTTTACTAAACGCTCGAATCATTTCGATTTCCTCCGAAGACAGCGGGGCTATCTTAGCAGCCGTTACATTATTTTTCAATTGCTCCATGCTACTCGCACCAGGGATAATAACTGCCACAGACGGATGACCTAACGGATAATGAAGTGCCGTTTGTGTTAGGGGGCGAGAGTGACTCGTTTCCTGCACAAGCTGATCATGCAATTTCAGAAGTTCCTCACTACTGTAATCTAAGTACTTCTTCTCTGCCTTGCTGCGGCCATTCTCCGAAAGGATGCCCCCCGCCAAAGGTCCCCGGGCAATTAGACTAATCCCATGCTCAGCCAGCAGAGGGAGAATTTCTTCCTCAGGACGTCGATCTAAAATACTGTATTGGCTCATTACACTGACTATATTTGATTTTTTCACATACTCTTTAATGACATTAGGACGAATAGAAGAGATCCCATAATATCGGATTAGCCCCTCTTGCTTAAGTTCTTCAAAAGCATCGATGGTCTCATCCATCGGATCATCAATCGTTCCGCCATGCAGCTGATACAGATCGATATAATCGGTTTGGAGGCGTCTTAGACTGTCTTTGACTGCGGATTTAATATAGGATTTTGATGGATCCCAGCTCCAGCCTTCTTGACCTGGAATTCTGCGGTTACCCACTTTTGTGCTCAATATTACCTCACGGCGGCGGTGGCGAATCGCCTTACCAATGATCTCTTCATTACGACCCTCATCATACAGATCAGCTGTATCTAAAAAGTTAATGCCTTGATCGAGCGCTTCATGGACGATGGAAATGGCCTTTGCTTCATCCGTACCTAGGGACATGCATCCGAGACCTACTTCACTTACATACAAATCGGACTGACCCAAACGATTTTTATTCATAGTTTGTTCCTTTCTGATTCCGTTGATGGTTATATTATAACGTCTTATACTACTGAATTCGAATATAAACGGTTGATTTCCTTTGACTTTATAACCTATAAGCATTATCGTCATAGCATATATTTTATTTACTAGATGATGATGGATAGGGAGAGACTTGAACATATGGAACAAGCAATGTTTGCAGGTGGTTGTTTTTGGTGCATGGTTACACCGTTTGAGGAGTTACCAGGTATCCAAGGAATTGTATCGGGATATGCTGGAGGCTTAACCGAGAACCCATCTTACGAAGAAGTCAAAACAGGAACAACAGGACATTACGAGGTGGTACAAATTACGTTTGATCCGGCGCTTTTTTCATACGAGAAGCTGCTAGAGTTATATTGGCCTCAGATAGATCCCACGGATGATGGTGGACAATTTCAGGATAGAGGAACACAATATCGGACAGCTATCTTTTATTATAACGAAGAACAACGTATAGCAGCACTTGCCTCGAAGGAGCAGGTTGCTGTTAGTGGCAGATTCTCAGGACCCGTCGTGACGGAAATTCTTCCAGCGCCAACCTTTTATCGAGCGGAAGAGTATCATCAGGACTATCACCACAAGAATCCTAAGCACTATAAAGAGGATCGTGAGCAATCCGGCCGGGATACCTTTATCACTAACCACTGGCAATCACTTAAACAGAGTTTCTAAAGTTATAAGAGCATTCTAAGACGTTCGTGGCTTACGGATGCTCTTTTTGCCTTATATACAAATTTTATATATTTTAAATTCTACATACTTTCTACACATTTATAGACTAAACTACTCTAAATCAAGCGAGAAAATCAAAATGGAGGGTTTAGAGTGAAAAAAATCATACCCATAGTTGCTGTAACCTTGCTTCTAAGTGCAGTGTTAGCTGGCTGTCAATCAAGCGATAAAGCCCCATCTGAATCAGAAAAGCAAGCTGTCACATCATCACTGGATCAACCCTGGATCGCAACGAAGAACACAACACGCGTTAACACTTCTGACCCTATTGAGGCGGCAGTTATCGTCTCACAAACTCTATGGACCGCACAGACGAAGAACAACAGACCTTCAAGTGTAGTATTGACGGATGTAAGCAATTGGCAGATTGCCGCGGTCAGTGCAGATTTGATCCATCATCCGAATAATGGTCCCATTTTGTATACAACGAAAGACGGTGTTCCCGAAGCAACGTTAGCAGAGCTTAAGCGACTGAATCCTTTAGGCGCGGAAGGAAATAATGGTGTACAGGTAGTGCTCGTCGGACCCATGGCTTCCAATGTCGAAGAACAATTAAAGACGCTGGATCTGAAAGTAGACCAAATTGAAGGGGACGAGCCGGCAGCTGTAGCTCAAGCCATTGATACTTATTACGCAAAAGCCTCCGGTGATCTTCCAAAGGCAGTCATTGTTGGTTCTATGGATAGTCCTGAGTACACACTGCCAGCAGTGAATTGGATCGCGCATATGCCGGAGCCGCTTCTCTATGTAACAAAAGATGAAATTCCAGTGCCTACGGTTGATGCTTTGAAAGAGCGTGGAGGTTCGGCTAAAATTTATATCTTAGGGCCTGAAGACGTTGTATCTACAGCAGTAGAAAAGCAATTACAGGAATTCGGTACAGTAACCCGTATAGCTGGAAAAGACACCTATGAGAATGCTATTGCTTTTGCTACTTTTAAGGACGCTAGCAACGGATTTGGCTGGGGCATAACAACGCCTGGGCATAACTTGTCTTTGTTGACTGTTGATTCAACGATGCTGGCGATCGCAGCTGCACCTTTTTCACATTTAGGGAAACACGCACCGCTTGTCTTTACGGAAAAAGACGGGTTGCCAGATTCCGTAATGGAATATATGATGACTCTTCAACCTAAATTTCAAGATTCACCAGCGGAAGGACCGTATAACCATGCTTGGTTAACCGGGGACATCAACGCTATAAAAGAGAGTACCCAAAGCGAAATCGATGATATGCTGGAAATCTCACCGGCTGCAGGAGGCAATCCACATTCCGGTCACTAAGGATATGACAGGCTGGCATCATTAGCAATGGTGTCGGCTTGTTCTGTGTTTATTTTGTATAATAAGAAGAACTAGGCCACGAAGAGGGTGAACGACTTGAATAAGCTTCAGGTACTGATCGTTGATGATGAATGGAACATGCGGAATTTAATACGGATTTATTTAACGAAAGAAGGAATAACGACTAGAGAAGCGTCAACGGGGCATGAGGCACTCACTTTGCTGAAACAACAGAACTTTGATCTAATTCTGCTGGATGTGATGATGCCAGATATGGATGGTTGGCAGGTCTGTAAAGCCGTTAGGGAGGTTAGCTCTGTCCCCGTTCTAATGCTAACAGCTCGCTCGGAAACCAAGGACAAAGTACGTGGCCTCGGCATAGGTGCGGATGACTATCTCACTAAACCGTTCGAGCCAGAGGAATTAGTGGCAAGAATTTATTCTTTGGTACGGCGTTCAATGCTTACATTGACCCAACAACCTTTGAAAAAGGTTCTGGCCTACCCTGAGCTAGTAATATACCCGGACGCTCGTGAGGTACATATTCTGGACACAGCAGTTGAATTTACACTCAAGGAATTTGATCTGTTAACGGTCTTGGCGCAAAATGCTCACCGTGTCTTTACGAGAGAAGAACTAGTGGAGCGTTTATGGGGAAATGATTATGAGGGTGAGAACCGTGTCATCGACACACATATTAAGAATATTCGCGAGAAATTACATAAGGCCGGCCTGTCTTATAATCCTGTTCAAACGGTATGGGGGTTAGGCTATAAATTTGAGATCCCAGGCAACCATTTATGAAGAATAATATTATCGGATTGAAGCTTGGGTCGGTTATCATGTCTGTTTTTTTAGTTGTTTTGCTTATTCTTGGGATAACCATTGATCGAATGTTTACCAGCTTTTATTACAACGAGATGCAAAAAGAAACCGAGGAGCTAACCTCTCATTTTATCGGAATGGCTGAATCGCCGGATAGTTCAAACGAGCAGATGATGAGTACTTTTGCAGAGTTTTCGGACGTGAGTATATTTAACATTTCAAAAGACGGTAGTGTCATTCTACATTCGGGTGTTCATGACCGCGCAGATCGTTCTTTCATAAATGCTTCGGATATTAATCGGATTTTTGCCGGAAAAAGTGTGGATTTTGAGTATACAGATCCTACAGGACACAGATATTTCATCACTGGAAAACCAATTTCAGATGGTCGCACCATCCAGTCTGTACTCTATGTAATGTCTTCTACAGAGAACATGAAGCAATCCTTAGCTTCTATCCGCAACCTACTGCTGCTCGCAGGAATTGGGGCTTTTATATTAGCACTAGGGATCACGGGAATAATTAGCTTGCTGTTATCAAGGCCGCTGATCAAGATGCAGAAGGCGACTCGAAAAATCGCTGCCGGTGAATTGGAAACGAGACTTTCCATACGGAGCAACGATGAGATCGGATTTTTGGCAGGAGCGATTAACGACCTTGCTGTAGATCTGCAAAGATACCGGGATACACGTCAAGAGTTTCTAGCCAACATTTCTCATGAGCTGCGAACACCCATCACCTATTTGAAAGGTTATACCAAGGTCGTAAAGGATGGACTTTATGAGACCGAAGGGGAACGAGATCTGTATTTGGATATTATTCATGAGGAAGCGCATCGGCTTGAGCATCTGGTAGAAGATTTATTTGAACTGGCAAAGATGGAAGAAGGTAAAATCACACTTACGCTGGAGTGGATAGATCTTAAGCACATGGCAGAACAAGCGGTGCGCAGAGTGGAACTGAAAGCCAAAGAGAAGGGGATTCAGCTGAAGATTACGTATCATGGAGATTCGTATAGGGTTCGTGGGGATGAAAAGCGTATGGAACAGATTATGATGAACCTTCTGGAGAATGCGATCCGTTATACGGATGAAGGGGAGATTACTGTCCATGTGAATGAGGATGTTGACGGGGATTCCGCTGTATTTATTGTAGAAGATACCGGAATAGGTATTCCTGAGGAAGAACTACCCTATGTCTTTGAACGATTCTACAGAGTTGAGAAATCACGATCCAGGCAATATGGTGGTACAGGTCTTGGACTATCAATTGTTAAAAAGCTTGTAGAATTACATGGTGGTAAGATTCGAATTACAAGTCAGCCTGGAGTTGGAACCCGTTGTGAGGTACAGCTGCCTAGATTACCAAAATCCGAAAAGTAATAACCAAAAGAGACTTTGCGTGTATACGCGAAGTCTCTTTTTACTTGCAGTCAACTAAGCTATTTTGCTGGCTCAAGCTCTTCAAGCGCCCATTCACAAAATTGTATAGAGCTCTCCATATCCAGCACTCGTTTCCGAATGAGTAAATAGCGTCCAAAAGTCGTTGCTTTTAATTCACGAGTCTCACCTCGTTCATCACGTAAGACTTCGTTAGCTTTCAGCAAGACTTTGTATCGCTCTAGCTCGCTTTTACAAAACTCCGCTCGTTTTTGTAGAAGGTCCTTTGCTTCCTCGGGTTTGGTGAGCCATAGACTATATAGCTTAAAATGTAGCTCGTCCCGTAGAACTGGGGGCTCTGCTGGAGCTTCCACCCATTTCCGCAATTGCTCAAGTCCTGCTTCCGTAATGGAGTATTCCTTTTTATCCGGCTTATCCGACTGCTCAATGAGCTGATATGAAATGTAGCCTTGCTGCTCCATGCTCATTAGAAGAGGGTAGATTTGACTATGTCCAGCTCGCCATAACGGTTTGATGTTCTGTGTTAATTCATATCCAGACAACGAGTTAGCACTAAGTAAAGTAAGAAGTCCGTAAGACAGTGTATTCATTACTCTGAAGCCCTCCAGTTATTATAAATCCGTTATTATTGTGATTTTTGGGACTATGTCATCATTGACATATTATCCATACGATTATAACATTATTTAAGTTAATTTATATATGTAAAAGTAGACATATAGAAAAGATAAGGAGGGGTAGCGTGGACGTTAAACAAGAAAGTAATATTCATTTTTGGCCTATAATGATTGCCATATTCTTCGGAAACTTCGTCTCTGTCTTAAGTACAACGACCATCAACATAGCTGTTCCTCTTTTAATGAATCATTTCCATTCGCACCTGAACGCTATGCAATGGATGGTTACAGGTTTTATGTTAGCAACGGGAGTAACTGCACCACTTGCCGGATATCTTGGTGGCAGATTCAGCTATAAGCGACTTTATCTATTCGCCTTGATGGGATTCACCATGTTCTCTTTACTCTGTGCAATAGCTTGGAATCCAACCTCTCTGATTGTATTTAGAATGCTTCAAGGTTCTTGCAGCGGGCTGATTATGGCTTGTACGATGACGATTATATTCCAAGTGATTCCAGCTGAACGCAGACCTTTCGCCGTGAGCTTGTGGTCACTGTCCGCGATGGTTGCCCCAGCCATTGGTCCGACGTTTAGCGGATGGTTACTTCAGTATGCCAGCTGGCACTGGTTATTCTTAATTAACATTCCCATTGGGATCATTGCTATTATTCTTACCGTAACGTTAATTCCATACTATCGAATGAATGTTCCGAAATCATTTGATATTCCTGGATTTCTTACTGTTGTACTGGGGAGTTTATCTTTGCTAACTGCATTTAGTCAAGGCAACAGTTGGGGATGGAGTTCATGGAAGACCTTATTATTAATACTTGTGGGGATCGTTCTTCTAGTTTACTTTGTCTTGCACGAGCTGAAGGCAGAAGTGCCTCTGCTGAATCTGCGTGTCTTCCGTAATCGCCGCTTTACTGCCATGCTTAGTATCTACAGTTTGGTGACGATAGCGATGTATGCTGGAACCTACTTAACTCCATTGTTCTTACAAACGGTAGAAGGAGCAACAACGCTTAAAACGGGGTTAATCTTATTGCCATCTTCGATCCTCCTTGCTTTGCTAAGTCCAATCGTAGGTAAGATGTATCCGAAGTTTGGGCCTGTGAAGTTAATTTCTGCTGGCATTTTATTCATTTCCATCGGCTTATTCATGATGAGTCGGCTGCATACGAACGTTTCTTACAGCTTCGTTATGTGGGCGATGGTCGTTCGAAATCTAGGAATTGGATTAGCTAACGTTCCGAGTAGCACAGCGTCAATGGAGGAAATTCAAGTCGAATGGTCAGGTCATGCCACATCGATCAACAACTGGGTTCGGAATGTGTTAAGCTCACTGGGGATTGCAGTGTTCACCTCCATTTTGTCCACAAGATCCTTACTGCACTCTAAAGAATTGATTAGTTCAGGTGCGGGTAATGCAGATTCGATAAGATTATTATCGTTCACTATGGGTGTGAATGATGTATTCGTAGTCGGCTCTATCATCGTGTTGTTTGGATTACCACTTATGTTTTTATTGCGCAAGAAGCGTAGTGTGATTTCTGTTCAAAGTGCGGGATAACCTTTGCATCACATTAGAAAAGCAGACCAAGGGCTTAGCCTTGATCTGCTTTTTTTATATGTTAAGTTAGTGCATCATGTCGCCCATTCCACCCATACTGCCCACAATTTCCGGATTGATCATCCCGAATATCATTGCGATATGCGCTACAACCAAGAATCCACTGATGAGGATAAAATGAAGCTTCATTTTCTGTTCATCTGTTCGTTTACGAGCGATCAGACCAAGATCTAACAAAGCCAACGGTAATAAGAAGAGCACTCCACTCAAATAGAAGCCTACTGCTACCACGTCAACCCATGTATGCCACTCATCATTTACTGTCAAAGGGATGAATGCGGTTGGAAACAAGTAGAGGAATACCCCTGTGAAGTACAATCCGGCTAGAATGCTACAGATTTTGTTGAAGGTTCGTAACGAGCCTTTTAGGTTCTTGGTGAACAAAATAATAAACTCTGTAACGGTGATCGTCTCAGCAAAAATCACGGGGATCGCCATGAATAAAATCAAGTTCCATGGCTGATTATCCGCTAGCAAAGACATATAATGCGTCATGTTCATAAAATACTCCTCCGATATAAAAAAATAACTTTCGTACTGATCGTATTCGAGAAGTATGTGGAAAGTATGTAGAAACGAAGGTATTATAAATACATTACATCCATTAATAACAGTTGAGGGGAGCAAGACAACCGTGGGAAGAGGACTACAAAGTATTTTATTTGATTTGGATGGTACATTAACGGACCCTAAAGAAGGCATAACAAAAAGCGTTGAATACGCATTGAACAAATTTGATCTTCAGATCGAGCATTTGGATATGCTTCTTCCTTACATAGGCCCACCTCTTTACGATTCATTTATTGAGCTGCACCAGTTCTCAGAAGAACAAGCACGACAAGCGGTTGTCTTCTACCGTGAGCGTTACAGCACCGTTGGGATGCTTGAGAATATGGTGATTGAGGGTATACCGCAATTGCTGGAAGGTCTTAAGAATAAAGGATATTCATTGTATGTAGCCACCTCCAAGCCTACTGTTTTTGCAGAACAAATTCTTGAGCATTATAAACTAAATCATTATTTTGAGCATATCGGTGGTAGTAATCTAGATGGCACCCGTTCTAAAAAGAAAGACGTGATACAGTACGTACTCGATCAGAATGCTATTCTTCCAGAGGAAGCTGTGATGATAGGAGACCGCGAGCATGATATTATCGGAGCTATAGGTTGTGGAGTAGAATCTATCGGTGTTACGTTTGGTTACGGACCTAAAGAAGAACTGGAGAATGCTGGGGCAGATCATATCGCTTATCGAGTAGATGAAATTGCGGATATCATCCAACATATATCATTAAGAGAGCGGTGTGCGAAATGATCCGACCTCATAATTCAATCTTGGAGGGCACTACAATCAAGCTGGTTCCAATGGATGAAAGCCATGTAGAAGGGCTGGCGAGAGTATTAAGAAATCCAAACATATGGGAATTTACTTGGCGAAAAATTACGTCGGACGAGCAGGTGCAGGATTTAATCACAACCGCATTCACGAATAAGAACAATGGATCGCAAATTCCCTTCGTCATCATTGAACAAGCTTCTGGACAAATCGTCGGTACCACTCGAATTATGCATCCGGATTTGGTTCATCGCAATGCTGAAATCGGATGTACATGGATCTCGCCTGAATATTGGAGAACTAGTGTGAACACCGAGGCTAAGTCGTTACTGCTTCACTATTGCTTTGAAGAGCTGAAGTTGATTCGTGTAGAATTTACAGTGGTGAAGACTAACTTGAGGTCACAAAGAGCAGTAGAACGATTAGGGGCTGTAAAAGAAGGGGTTCTGCGCCAGCATAGAATCAGATCTGACGGTTCGATTCATGATAATGTTGTCTTTAGTATTTTGGATAAAGAATGGCCATCGGTAAAAGAAAATTTGCACTATTTAGTAAATGAGAAGTACTCATAATTGTATAAGAAAAGCTAAGAGTCCTTCTCTTAATGAGAAGGACTCTTATTCTATAGTTCAGCCACTTGGCTGCTTATGGTTATTGTTTAGGACTTACAAGAATTTTAACTTGATTTTTTTCCTTCAAAAGCGCCTCGAACCCGTGTTCAATCACTTTGTTTAATTTGATTTTCTTAGTCACCAGTTTGTCCGCAGGGAAGTAACCTTGTTCCATGAGACTAATTACTGCTGGGAATACATCACGGTAACCGATGATGCCCGTCAAGTTGCGTTCCATCAACACGATGTTGTTTGGAGTAATCGTAGCATCTTTTTCAAAAATACTAACGATCATGATTTGTCCACTCAATTTAGTGGAATTTATTGCTTGTGTTAGAACGGGAGGGACACCTGTTACTTCAAAAGCAACATCCACGCCACCATCGGTGCGTTTTTGAATTTCTTCGACTACATTATATTGCTTAGGATCGATTACAATACCACCAAGTTCTTCAGCTTTACTCTTACGTTCTTCTGAGAGTTCAACGACATAGATTTCTGCTGCACCGGAAGCTTTCAATGCTTCAATTACAAGCAAGCCGATTGGGCCAGCGCCGAATACTACAGCTTTATCACCAACCTTCAATTGACTGGAACGAACAGCATGCAGAGCAACTGCAGAAGGTTCTACTAGAGCGCCTTGCTCATAAGACAAGCTATCAGGAATTTTGTGGACCATATGTTGGTCTGCTGCAACGTATTCTGAGAATCCACCGCCGCCTCCAGCCAAGCCTAGGAAGCCCATTTTTTCACAAAGATTGTATTTGCCTTGTCGACAAGCTACACATTCACCACATGCAAAAACTGGTTCAACGACAACTCGATCACCAACATTAAACTTGCTAACGCCTTGACCTACTTCAACGATTTGTCCAGAGAATTCATGTCCCATTACGACTGGCGCTTTTTCACCAGTAAGGGGATGATCTGTACCTTGGGGAATAAAAATAGGACCGGCTACATATTCGTGAAGGTCGCTGCCACAAATTCCGCACCATTCTATTTTGATTTTCACTTTTCCTTCAAGCGCTGCTGGTTCTGCAATCGTTTCTAACCGTAGATCTTTGACGTTATGCCATCTTAATGCTTGCATATCATTCATCTCCTAGATTAATTAATTGATTATAAATAGTGTTTTTCTCCTGGGAAAGAGGAAACGTTTCCGAGAACAAATATGTCACACAATTTTCATATTGTCAAATTTAAATACTAAAAAATTAATAACGAAAATTAGTGAAATATTTCACCTAAACTCAGCAATAGCAGGATTATTAGACTATATTGTACTTGCTATAAGTGCTTTTATAAGCACATTTATGTTATAATAAATACATTGGAAAAACGGCTTGAATGAGCCAAATAGATATCACAATAGATATGATTACGGAAACGATTCCGAAAATGAGGGGACTATCAGCGTGGCTAATAAAAACAAAGTAACCATAGAGGATGTGGCGAAACGAGCGGGAGTAGGTATTGCTACAGTTTCAAGAGCGATCAATAATTCGGAGGGAATTAGTTCCAAGACTAAGGCATTAGTGCTGCAAGTGATTGAGGAGAT
Organism: Paenibacillus etheri; assembly: GCF_001012825.1. GTDB lineage: Bacteria > Bacillota > Bacilli > Paenibacillales > Paenibacillaceae > Paenibacillus_AQ > Paenibacillus_AQ etheri. The sequence continues at coordinate 20,158 of NZ_LCZJ02000023.1, read as the reverse complement.
GGGTTTTACACCTAATACCTCTGCACAAAGTCTGAAGATTCGCCAAACGAAGCAAATTGCTCTGGCAGTTCCCGACATTCGAAATGCCATTATTCCAGATATCGCCTGGTCCGTGGAACAAGCAGCTAAACAGGACGGTTATCGGGTCATTCAGATTAATACTTCCGGAAATCCGCGGACAGAGCTCGAAACGATTCGTGAGATCAAGAAATTACATGTCGATGGACTCATTATCATGCCTCTTGCTTATCCAAAGACTATGGTAGAGCTAATTAATAAATCGAGTGTTCCTGTCTCCATCATTAACTACGGGAAACGCATTACAGAGAATGTGAAAGCCGATATCGTAAGCTTGTCACGTTTTGAGGGCCAGCTAATCATGGAACATCTAAGCAATATTGGTCGAACTAGAATTGCTTACGCAGGAGCTCAGAAGGATCTCATTGAGGATCGTTATCTTGCCTATCAGCAGGCGTTAAATCAAGTGGATATTTCTTTGGTTTATTTTGGAGAGGATTTCTCCTTGCAAACGGGGGTACAAGCTGCAGATTATTTCTATAGCCTGACCCATATGCCAGATGCAATATATGCTGTAAATGATATGGTCGCTATAGGGATTGTAAATCGGTTTAAAGAGTTAGGCGTTCGTGTTCCTGAGGATGTGGCAGTGGTAGGGGTGGATAATAACGCATTGACAACCATTACAAGTCCGCAGATAAGTTCGGTGTCAATCATGGGAAATGAAGTGGCCCGATTGGCTACTCAGCTTCTTTTGCAACGTATTCAGGATAATATTACGGGCGACTACCAAAGGGTGCAGCTTGATCCGCGTTTAATTGTGCGAGAGTCTAGTGTTTCAGTTAAACGTAGTCCAACAGGTTGAAAATCCTCTAAATCCTGTTAGACTTAATACTAAGTAAGTTGATAGGGTAATAAGAAATGAGGAGAATATTATGGCTAATATATATAAAAGCGTAACTGATTTGATTGGCAACACACCGTTATTGGAAATTTCGAGATATAGTAAATCTCAGAACGTTGAAGCAAAAATCCTTGCCAAGCTTGAGTCTTTTAATCCTGGAGGTAGCGTCAAGGATCGTATAGGTTATGCGATGATCAAAGATGCTGAGGATAAAGGCTTAATTCACAAAGATTCTGTAATTATTGAGCCAACAAGTGGCAATACCGGCATTGGCCTTGCAATGGCTGCGACTAGCCTTGGGTACCCGTTGATTATCGTACTTCCGGATACGTTCAGTATTGAACGCCGTAAGGTGATGGCTGCACTTGGTGCTCAGCTTGTATTAACACCTGGAGCTGAAGGGATGAGCGGTGCTCTGAAAAAGGCGGAGGAATTGGCAGCGGAGATTCCACATGCGTTCATTCCACAACAATTCAGCAACCCAGCAAATCCTGAAATTCACAGAACGACAACTGCAGAGGAAATTTGGCGGGATACTGATGGGAATGTAGATATTTTTATTGCGGGTGTTGGTTCTGGAGGCACCATATCTGGGGTTGGGGAAGCTTTGAAGGCTAAGAACCCTTCGGTACAGATCGTCGCTATCGAGCCGTTTGATTCACCGGTATTATCTGGTGGCCGGCCTAGTGCGCATGGAATTCAGGGGATTGGTGCTAACTTCATTCCGGAGATTTACAATAAAGAGGTTGTTGATGAGATTTTTCAGGTGAAGAATAAAGACGCATTTAATGTAGCACGTGAAATTGCCAAGACCGAGGGATTACTTGTAGGGATCTCGTCTGGCGCCGCGGTATATACAGCTACAGAAATTGCTAAACGTCCAGAGAATAAAGGGAAGACGATTGTTGTGATTTTGCCGGATACTGGTGAACGTTATTTAACAACTACTTTGTTTGATTTTAACGAATAGATTGAACCAACTTATGACTTGAATGTAAACCATCGGATGGGTGCAGACCCGGATCATTTTAATTGCTAGCACTGAAGTTAATACAAATTTGGAGGCTCAGCGGAATGCTGAGTCTTTTTGTGTATTTAGTAATTGAAGAGTGATCAATTTGGCCCCTTATTTTACCAATGGCTATGGTACAATATAGCATAAATCGTAGTAGTTCTAAAAAAGGAGTATGAAACGTGTGAATGTGTTCAAAAAAGTTAGAAATAATTATGTGATTTGGCATGCAAATCGTATTCAGTTACTGGATTTTCCTTCAAGCCCTGTCGTTAGAAAGAAAGTGGTTTTCTCGGGTAGAGTTCAAAATGTAGGATTCCGCTTGGAAATATATACGATTGCTGAAAGAATGAAATTAAAGGGTAGGGTAAAAAATTTAAAAGACGGAAGTGTAGAGGTAGAAGTACAAGGAGAAGAGCAGCAAATCTCTTTTCTAGTCCATTGCATGCAATCATTGAAACGGGCATCTGTAAAGAAAGTAACTATGAGTGATCTGCCTATTAATGAGTGTGAGAAAGATTTCATGATAGTAAAATAAGTACATATGGATTAGTAGAATTCTGAAGTAGATTATATTGCGTTAGGATTAGGAAGATAGAGGAGAAAAACATGAATAGATTAATTGGGACTAAAGTTTCTCAGTTCATTCTTCTGTTCATTTTAACTATAGCTTCTTTGCTTTCTCTGAATAATTGATGGCCGAAATGTCATTCTTCGCTGTGTAATATACAGAATAGAATAAAATGGAACTATTATCTGAGATGAGCGTAACCGATAAATAAAAGAGATTATGATAGCGCAGGAGGTACATATGAACTACAGAATTTTCAGAAAAATGCTTCTTACCACACTTGCCGCCCTGATGTTAAGTGTTTTGCTTTTTTCGGTTTTAACTTCAGCCAAAACAGCCGTACCTAAGCATACCGGGTCATTTTATGTGAATGATTTTGCAAATGTGATCGACGAGAAAGCTGAGAATTACATGGTGAACTATGGAATTCGATTACACCAGGATACAGGCGCTCAAGTCGTGGTGGTGACAGTTGATTCTACAAATGGAGTTTCGATGGAAGAGTATGCAACCTCGCTGTTTAATAGCTGGGGCGTAGGTTCCGCGGATAAGAATAACGGGCTTTTGCTGCTGCTTTCTATAAAAGATGATGACTACTGGGCGGTACAAGGTAAGGGTATTGAGGACACGTTGCCTAACAGTAAGATTAAAGATATTCTCTCTCAATATCTTGAGCCGGATTTTGCAGCTAAAACTTATAGTAACGGTGCACGTAAAACTTATGGCGCTTTTATTCAAGCCATGGGTGGGACCTGGGTGGAAAATGTCAGCACCAAAAACTATGTATCCGATAATGCCGGTGTACTCAAAAAAGTAACAAAGGATTATTTGAACGAATCTAGCAACAGATATAAAACTACAACTGGCAGCGGAATTTATGTGGTTACTGTAAAGAATGCAGGGGATAAAAAACTTCAGGATTATACCTACATGAAGTTTGCCTCCGTTGCTGCTGGCCCTAAGGATGTTATGCTCGTGCTAGACATTGGTGGAGAGAACTATCATGTTCTGCAAGGGAAGGACATCGACAAGGTTCTAACTAATGATGCGATCAGCAGTATTTTAGACACCGTACTTGAACCCCAATTTGTGAAAAAAGATTATGGAACTGGAGCTACGGCGACTTCCAATGCTTTGTACAGTTTCTTGTTGGCAAGAGCGGATCAATCCGTTGGAGCGACGGGAAATAGTGGAGGCACTACAGCCACTAATGCATCCTCAACAACCACTTCAGCAAAGGAGACTAGTGTTAGTGTAGGCAAAGGTCTTCTAATTTACATATTGATATTTGCTCCGCTCATACTGTTCGGATATGGTCTTTCACGACGCAATAAATATATTGAAATGTACGGTTTGCCAATAAATCCATATAGCCCAAGAAATATTCGTCGGTATGGGAATTGGTACGGTCAAGCGGATTACGGTTATGGTAGACGTTGGCACAGACGTTATTATAATCACCATCATAATCACCATCATAATCACCACCATCATCATAGAAACACACCATCCAATAACTCACAGTCAAGCTTCTGGGGGAACAGTGGTGGAGGTGGATCTACTAGAGGTGGAGGAGCCGGACGTTACTCCTCAAGCAACGAGAACCGTGGTGATGGAGGTTCCAGCAGTGGTGGAGGTGCAGGAAGACATTCTTCAAGTTCTTCCAGTAGCAGCAGCTACTCTAACAATGATAGAGGCTCTTCAGGTGGAGGCGGTTCTTCCGGCGGCGGTTCATCTGGCGGTGGAGGTAGCGCAAGCAGTGGTGGCGGAGCAGGGAGAAACAGATAGTTAATGGCTAGCAGGTTTCCGAATTATTGGAAACCTGCTCGTTTTGGTTTAGGAGGTTACTTATTTGTTTTAGGTTGTTACTTAATAGTAACTTTTCATAAAATGTATCGTCTATGATAAAGTTAGACATTTATTTTCAAATTCCGTAATAGTCAGGGAGGAAAAAGAAGTGAGCACTTCATCATTACCTCAACGTTCCACCGTACGCAAAAAGAAGCCAACAAAAAAACGTAAGAAACGGGGCTTTTTCCGAACACTATCCAAAGTGTTTCTATTCTGCTTAATTTTGTTGATTGCTGGAGGCGGTTGGTTTTACTTTGCACCTTCGGCTAAAAATCTGCGCTATTCAATCGCTGATACACTGATTACAACACAGCACCGTTACATGGCTAAATATATTATTGGCGAGGATGGATTAAAGGACAGAGTAACTGAATATAGCTCCCTATTTGAAGAGATGGGGGTCGAAAAGGATACACACACCATCACTCCTGAACCAGAAGTAAAAGAGAAACCACTGGTCGAGATAGAAAATGTATCAGGTACCGGATATTCCGGATATGTCATGATCGTTAATGATCCTACTAAAGTTCGTTTGGGAATTCCGGATAAAGTAGGGTCAGGTGAGAAAGTAACTAGCATGGTGAAGCGCACAGGTGCTATTGCGGGCGTTAACGGTGGTGGATTCGCTGATCCCAACTGGAAAGGTAACGGATTTAAGCCTATCGGTATTGTGATATCACAAGGTAAGTTATATTACAACGGCCTCGGTGGCAAGAAATCAACACAGATCGTAGGCCTTGATAAACAAGGGAAAATGGTTGCTGGAAATTATACTTTAGACGAGATTAGTAAAATGGGTGTTCAGGAGGCAGTAACTTTTAGCCCTCGTTTAATCGTCAATGGAAAAGGATTGATTAAGAACGCGGCTGAAGGTTGGGGAATTGCACCAAGAACAGCGATGGGCCAGCGAGCTGACGGGGCGATTATATTTGTTGTTATTGATGGAAGACAACCCACTTATAGTATTGGTGCTAATCTATATGATGTGCAACAAATCCTTCTTAAGCATGGCGCTGTAATTGCAGCGAATCTGGATGGAGGTTCTTCCACCGTGCTGGTAAAAGACAACGAGATTATGAACAAGCCATCCTCTCAATATGGAGAACGATATTTACCTACGGCTTTTCTTGTATTTGAGAACCCTGAGCAAGTCGATATGCCGAATATTTGGAAGGGACTTGACCCCTCCCAAATTGATGCTGCTAAGAAGCGTACACACTAAAGCACTCTTAATACGTAAATAAGAAAAGGATTGTCTTGGATTGCCATATGAAAATATGCTACGATATCACCTAGCATGATACAGAATACAGAACTAACAGGTCTGGAACAGGGGGAATAGGAGTGACGTTGCAACAACTCCGCTACGCTATCGAAATTGCAAATAGTGGCTCCATGAATGAGGCGGCAAAAAAGCTCTTTGTTTCTCAACCGAGCCTGTCCAATGCCATTAAAGAGTTAGAAGGTGAACTGGGGATTACGATCTTTGAGCGGACCAACCGTGGAATCAGTATTTCTGTTGAGGGGATGGAATTCCTGGGTTATGCCCGCCAAATTATTGAACAGACGGAGCTTATGGAGAATCGTTATACCGGGAAAAAGCGTAGTCCGGTCTATTTTTCCATCTCTACGCAGCATTACGCCTTTGTGGTTGACGCCTTTGTAAATCTCATGAAGCACAATGACGTCTCAGAATACAACTTTAGCTTGAGAGAGACGCAAACCTACGAGATCATCGAAGATGTACGTACCTTGCGCAGTGATTTAGGAATTCTTTATATTAACGAGAGTAACTATAAGCATATGAATAAACTGTTTAGTGATGGCAATCTGAAATTCACTCCACTCTTTAATACCGATCCACATCTGTATGTTCGAACCGGACATCCGCTTGCTCATAAGGAAGTCATTACACAGAATGATATTGTGCCGTTCCCTTATATCACTTTTGAACAGGGTGAGAACAATTCACTGCACTTCTCGGAGGAAATGTTAAGCTTTTCACAAATTGAGAAGAATATTAAGGTGAATGACCGGGCGACACTGACCAATTTATTAATGGGTACAGATTGTTATACGGTAGGTACTGGAATTCTGGCATCTGATCTCAATGGAGATGGACTGAAGACGATTCCTTTTGAGAGCAATGAAGTATTTACGGTTGGCTGGATAGCGCATAAAGATCGCAGACCGAGTGTAATGGCATCTAAGTATATCGAGATTTTGAATGACCTGGTTTCAGGAAGTTATTTTGATCTAAATCATTTTTTACTATAGCAGTAGGAGGATCGGTATGATTAGACCCGTAATTGGCACCCAGAGAAATGCTCCACCCTTTCGCTACGATATCGTTGGCAGCTTCTTACGAACGGATGAGATTAAAGCAGCCCGCCTCCAATATGACAATGGTGAAATCACGGGCAGTCAGCTTCATGAAATAGAGAATATTGAAATCACCAAGTTACTAGAACTGCAAAAAGAAGTGGGTTTATTTGCGGTCACAGACGGGGAATTTCGCCGTTCCTGGTGGCATCTCGATTTCTTTGTAGGGATTAAAGGGACGGAGAAGATAAACTTAAATCAAGGAAGAGCGGAAGCAGCTCAGCGCGCGGAATCTTTTCGAATCGTGGACCGAATTGCCTTTGAAGATCATCCGATGATTGAGCAATTTATCGCTCTGAAGCAAATGGCTGGAGACCGAATTCCAAAAATGACGATACCTTCACCCGCTTTATTTCACTTTGTGGAGGAGTTTAACGGGAATGAAGTTTATCCAGATCAGGAAACCCTATTACAAGATATTATTGCTGTTTACCGAACTGCAATCCAAGCGTTCTATGATGCAGGCTGCCGCTACCTCCAGTTAGATGATACAACTTGGGGAACGTTGTGTAGTGGTAGACATCGGGCACATTTACGAAGCAGAGGAACAGATCCAGATCAATTAGCTAAGGATTACGTCAGGCTGATCAATGAGAGTATTGCCAATCGTCCGGATGATATGACGATCGCGCTTCACGTATGCCGAGGTAATTTTCGCTCCACATGGTTCGCTGCTGGTGGTTATGAGCCTGTGGCCGAAGAGCTTTTTTCGAATACCAAAGTGAACGCTTTTTTCTTAGAGTATGATAATGAGCGGGCGGGCGATTTTGAACCCTTACGTTTTATTAAAGATCAATTTGTGGTATTGGGACTAGTAACTACGAAACATGGTGGTCTTGAGAGCAAAGAACAGCTTAAAGCGCGTATTGAAGAAGCGGCGCAATATGTAGATATTGAGAAGCTTTGCTTAAGTCCTCAATGTGGGTTTGCTTCAACCGAGGAAGGAAATATTCTAACCGAAGAAGAGCAGTGGGATAAAATACGTCTCGTGATTGAAACCGCCCAAGAGGTTTGGGTATAAATAAAATAAGTTTTTAGAAGACTCCTGACTGATTAAGGGGTCTTTTATGCGTGTATTGTGACAGCTTAGAGGATTAACCTACCAGCGCACTTTACTAGAGCTATTAATCAAGGGTATAATAAGTAACAATTGTTTTTAATTCATGTTGAAAGAGAGCGGGAACAATATGGGTCGTAAGTGGAATAATATTAAGGAAAAGAAAGCCTCCAAAGATGCCAACACAAGTCGCGTTTATGCAAAGTTTGGTGTTGAGATTTATGTAGCAGCCAAGAAAGGTGAACCCGATCCAGAAGCAAACCGGGCCTTGAAGGTTGTATTAGAACGTGCAAAAACTTACAATGTACCAAAAGCGATTATTGACCGCGCGATGGATAAAGCCAAAGGCAGCGGTGATGAGAATTATGAGGAGCTTCGTTACGAAGGATTTGGACCTAACGGTTCGATGATTATCGTCGATGCACTTACGAATAATGTTAATCGTACAGCGCCTTTAATCCGTTCCACATTCAGTAAGAATGGCGGGAATATGGGTGTCAGCGGATCTGTAGCCTACATGTTTGACTCAACGGCTGTTATTGGAATAGAAGGTAAAACTGCCGATGAAGTCATTGAGATGATGTTCGATGCAGAACTTGATGTACGTGATGTATTGGAAGAGGATGAAGCGGTTATCGTGTACGCTGAGCCTGATCAGTTCCATGCCGTACAAGAAGTATTCAAGAATGCAGGAATCACTGAATTTACTGTTGCTGAGCTTAACATGCTTCCACAGAACTATGTAACACTTCCTGAAGATGCACAAGTTCAGTTCGAGAAATTGATTGATGCCTTAGAAGATTTAGAAGATGTTCAACAAGTGTATCATAACGTAGATTCTGAGGATTAAGAATAACATAACTAGGCGATGGAGTTCGCCTCAACTGTCTCTTCAGACTAATGACTCCTACCAGAGTGTGCTTCACTGGTAGGAGTCTGTTTTGTTGCCAGAGACTAATTTATACTGACTTTGGGAGTTGCTGTTATGAATCAACGGTCTGCACGATGGTATGAATTCGCTAAGAAAAGAAGTCATTTTGCACTATGGAGTACATTTGTCAAATGGATTGTACTCGGAAGTGTGGTTGGACTCTTATCGGGAACTGCCTCGGCTTTCTTTCTGAAAAGCTTGGACTATGTAACAGATGAACGTTTAGAGCATCCATGGCTGCTTTATTTGCTACCTCTTGGGGGAGTACTTGTAAGTTTCTTATATATGCGTTACGGAAAAAACAGCGCTAAAGGAAATAACCTTATTTTAGAACAAATTCAAGATGGCAACGAGACCATTCCTTTACGGATGGCACCCTTAGTATTGTTCGGGACACTAGTAACTCATTTGTTTGGCGGATCTGCCGGGCGTGAGGGAACAGCTGTACAAATGGGAGGAAGCCTCGCGGAGTGGTTTGGAAAGCTGATCAAAATCAGCCCACTGGATCGCAAAATACTGTTAATGTGCGGGATTAGTGGAGGCTTTGGTTCTATTTTCGGAACACCGCTGGCCGGTACCTTATTTGGTCTAGAGGTAGCAACGATTGGAATCATTAGCCAACAGGCGTTACTTCCATGTTTTGTGGCCAGCTTTGTTGGTGATTTGGTCACCACTCGATTGTGGGGCGTTCATCATACTCACTATGTAGTGAACGAATTTCCAATCTTAAGTTTAATGATTATTCTAAAAGTGGTATTGGCCTCTGTAATTTTTGGTCTCGTGAGTATGCTTTTCAGTGAACTGACTCATTTTCTAAAAAGAACCTTCACCGTCATGATAAGCAATCCAATGATAAAAGGTGCAGTAGGTGGAATAATTATCATTGCCTTAGTATTCCTTGTAGGGTCCCGTGATTACTTAGGCCTCGGAATTCCATTAATCAAGGATTCTTTTGAGGGAGATGTTTCGCCGTTCGCTTTTTTATGGAAGCTAATCTTTACCGCCTTTACTTTAGGAACAGGATTTCAGGGCGGTGAGGTTACTCCGTTGTTTGCGATGGGTGCCACATTAGGCAATGCTTTGGCTGGAATATTACATGTGTATGGACCCTTTTTGGCTGCCCTCGGTTTTATTGCTGTCTTCTGTGGAGCTACAAGTACACCTATCGCTTGCTTTTTAATGGGGATCGAGCTGTTTGGTTCAGAGGGTGCAGTATACATGTTCATCGCTTGTGTGGTGAGTTATTTGTTCTCCGGACATAGTAGTATTTATACTTCACAGCTTATTGGTGTATCGAAGAGCCGGTTGATTTCAATTCCTCAAGGGACTAGGATAAGTAATGTTAAAAAAAGAAAATAAATTTGTTGGATTTTTGAAAATATAAGCACCTGACAGAGGATGGTTAGTTCGTAATACGAGCTGACCGCCTCTTTTTTTTGTTTCAAAAAACAAACCCTCCAATATACCACCAGCCTTTACTTCATTTGATATAGTGTAAACCTAATATCTGAAATGAGGTGGGGATATGGTTTTATCCGTAAAAGATCTCTCTGTACGATACGGAGATAAAATGGCTGTCCAGGATTTAAATTTTAATTTACACGAAGGTGAAGTGATAGGTTTATTAGGTGCAAATGGTGCTGGGAAGTCTTCGAGTATTGCCGCAATTCTTGGCATCGAAAAAAGTGAATTCCAAGAGCTTGTATTACTGGGGAAATCGCCAATAACAGAACGAAAGGAAGTGTTTCAAAAAGTTGGAGTGCAATTTCAAGACACAAATTTTCAAGATCGCCTAACCCTAGAAGAAGCTTGTATCCAATGGCGTGCTTTGTACAAAAAACCACAAGCTATCCAGCCCTTACTCCAAACCTTTGGATTACATGAAAAGAAAAAGCAGTTAGTGAAGTCGCTTTCTGGTGGTGAAAAGCAGCGGTTAGCTGTATTGTTGGCCCTTTTGCCCAATCCTCAGCTCGTCTTTCTAGATGAATTAACAACGGGTCTTGATACCAAGGCACGTAAAATACTGTGGAAACAGCTTTTAACTATGAAAGAAAAAGGACTATCGATTGTACTCACCTCTCATTACATGGACGAAGTAGAAGCTCTCTGCGATCATTTAATCATTTTAAGAGATGGGAAAACAGTCGCGTCTGGTTCCGTTCAGGAAATTATAAAGCTTAGTGGACAAGCAACGTTAGAGGATGCTTATTTATATTTTTCAGGTGAGGAGGAATGGGAATGAAATTATTTTGGACACTACTAAAGATAGAGGGTAAGCTTGTTTGGAAAGGCATGGATATACTAATATTCGGGATTATACTCCCGATCATTTTGGCGACTCTTTTTGGATATGTCATGAGTAAAGAAGTGTCAGCCAGTGGAGCATCCATGTTTGAAATCTCCTACCCTGCTGTCATTTGTATAGGGGTACTTGCGACAGGAGTGATGGGTGTACCTCTTACCATTGCTGACTATCGCCACCGAGGGATTTTAAAAAGATTCCAAGTAACACCCGTGTCCCCTTTACACATATTATTTGCACAAGTCGTTATTCAGTTATCTTCAGCACTTGTTTCATTTATTGGCGTAACTGCTGTATATACTTTATTATTTGATTACGAAATGGGCGGTTCATGGGGAGTCTTTCTCCTCAGTTATGCATTTGTAGTGTGTGCGATGTACAGTATTGGGATTCTTATCGGCAGTGTCGTTCCTGATCAAAAGTCTGCAAATTTATGGAGTTCAGTTGCCTACTTCACAATGCTTCTATTTTCGGGTGCGACGATTCCGTACGAGATTATGCCACAATTTTTCCAATGGTTAATGGATATTTTACCCCTTTCACATGGCATTCATTTACTAAAACAAGTTTCGATTGGTGAGCCTATTCAGCACTTATTTATAAGCATTATAATTCTTGGTTTATGTATATTGATTGGTTTAAGTGGCGCAATCAAATTTTTTAAATGGAAGTGAAGGAGGAGTATGGATGTATAGCACCAAAGAAATCGCGAGTCTTGTTAACGTACATCCCAATACCGTTCGCATTTATGAAGAGTGGAAGTATATTTCTCCAGTTCCTCGTGCAGTGAATGGATATCGAGTTTTTTCAGAGCTCCATTTATTTCAGCTTCAAATCGTAAGAACCGCTTTTCATTGTGAGATAATTCAAGGCCATAGCCGTGCAAAAGCACGTGCTATTGCTGAGGCTAGTGGTAAAAGAGATTTTAAGCGGGCATTTGAACTTGCTCATAACTATTTGGCTCATCTTGAACAAGAATATCAACTAGCTTTAGAAGCGGTTCTATTGGTTGAACAATGGCTCAGTGGCAAGGAGTCATTGCCTAATCAAACCTATACTCGGATTGAAATCACTCAGTTATTGAATTTATCGCCTGAGATCCTGCGTAACTGGGAAAGAAATGGTTTATTAACGGTTCCTAGACTACCGAATAATTATCGCATATACACTGAACAAGAATTAAATAGAATGAAGATTATTCGTACATTGCGAGCAGCTCACTATTCAATGAGTGCCATACTTCGGCTTCTTAATTCAGCTGGACAATTAAAGGAACTAAGCATTAAAGAAATACTAGATACGCCTGGAGAATACGAAGATATTGTTACAGTAACAGATCGTTTAATCTATTCTCTAGAAGAAGCGATAGATAAAGCAAAAGAGGTTATACAAATGTTGGAGTCTAAAAATAAAGAATGATTTCCCGCTCTAAGTTGACAAGTAACGGTATGCGTTTTAAACTGTTACCAAATGAAGGGATGGTTTAACATGATTCATGTAGAAACTGTAAAGTTATATACCAGAGGCTGCTCCGAACAAACGGATACAAACGATGAAACGTTGTCCGGAGCTTAATCAAAAGCGTTTTGCTTTTATATCATCGAATGATAGCGGGTCCGATTTAGCGTGAAATGTCATGCTTATTTGGTTATGCTATCTTTCGATGTTAATGATTAAGAGGCTGTAGACAATTTTCGTCTACAGCCTTTTGTGTTATATTGCTCAGTTTCTACACTGACATTTATTTGTTTGTGCCGTTCATTCGTGTACTGACAAGCAGAAGGCTTGCACCTAAGGGTGCAGTGTCTTCTGCTTTTTTTGCGTTACATTCATTTCAGAAAAGAGGAATAGGAAATGAGTTTACTTGAGGTTTCAAATTTATCACATGCCTTTGGAGATAAGGTTCTTTACAAGCATGTTTCTATGGAATTGTACAAAGGTGAGCATGTAGGCGTGGTTGGACAGAACGGAACGGGGAAGAGTACGTTAATTAGCATCTTGACGGGCGAAGTGATTCCGGATGATGGAATGATAAAGTGGCAGCCCAACATTACAATCGGTCATCTCGATCAATATGCTGCCATGGATGGAAACCGTACGGTTCATAATTATTTAAGACAGGCTTTCTCAGAATTATATAAACTAGAACGAAAAATGAATGAGCTTTATGAGGAATGCGCTGTAACTGGCAATGAGAAGTTATTGCAAAAGGCAGCAGACTACCAGGAACAATTAGAAGCGCTAGACTATTATTCGATGGAGAGCAACATTAGTAAAATGGTTACGGGTCTAGGGATTAACGCGATTGGAATCGACCGCCCCATAGAGCAGTTAAGTGGGGGGCAGCGGACTAAAGTCATACTGGCCAAGCTTTTACTTGAACAACCTGATGTGCTATTGCTCGACGAACCAACCAATTATCTGGATAAGGAACATGTTAACTGGCTCGCTGAATATCTGATTGCATTCAATCAAGCGTTCATTGTCGTATCTCACAACTATGCCTTTCTCGATAAAATATCCACTAGTATTTGTGATATTGAAGGGGAAACGATTAAAAAATACCATGGGAAATACTCGGAATTTGTGAAGCAGAAGGAACATTTACGAGAGAGTCATATCCGGCAATATCATGCACAGCAGAAAAAAATCGAAACTACTGAGCAATTCATTCGAAAAAACGGTGCAGGTGTCAATTCCAAAATTGCCCGTGGTCGCCAGAAACAGCTGGATAGGCTGGAACGAATCGCTGCTCCGACATTTGTCTCCAAAGCGTCTATTCGCTTTAAGGAGCTTCCGTGCACGTCACAAGTAGCGCTTAAAGTGGATCACTTAGTGGTTGGTTATGATAAACCTTTGTTGCCTAAATTGAGGTTCTCCATCCGTGGCGGTCAAAAGCTGGTGATTACGGGGTTCAATGGAATCGGGAAATCAACATTACTTAAAACGTTGGTTGGAGAGATCCAAGGAATTACCGGTAGGTTTCAGTTCGCAGAACAAGTCAAAGTCGGTTACTTCGAGCAAGATTTGACTTGGGAAGATGATACGATGACACCTATTCAGGTGATTTCAGCTTATGATCCCAAACTGACGGTAAAGGAAATACGTCGCCATCTGGCGCAGTGTGTGGTTAAAGATACCCTTGTAACACAGTCTGTCCGTACACTCAGCGGCGGTGAACAGTCTAAAGTTAAGTTGTGCCTTTTACTGCTCTCAGAATACAACTTCCTCATCATGGATGAGCCAACCAATCACTTAGATGCAGAAACGAAAGACGCTTTACAGAAAGCTTTAATCCAATTTAGCGGAACTGTGATTCTTGTTTCTCATGAAGAACAGTTTTACCAGGGATGGGTCGATCGTGTGTTTAACATTGGAGATGAAACCAGAAATAAGGGAGTTAAATAAGCTAATGCAAACCATATCTTTATTTGGATCTTCACTTGTTCAATATGCGATTGTTTGGTCCGTTAGTTAATAGCGTCCAAGTGGTTCACAAACAGAAAGAACCGATTTTCGAGTTTTAAATCTAGAAGAGGCAAGGGACACGGAACTTCGTGATCAATTCGTATATTTTGCACTTAAGCGCAATGGTTAGATAACAGTGTTGGGTCTTCAATACAATTGAAGATCTACTTTTTTTTGTATAAAGTGAGAGTTTTTCTGATAGGGATCGTCTATACAGTATCGTGCTTCAAGGAGGCTTAAGGGTGAAGGGACATGTACCGAAAGATGAAAAAGAGGATGAGAGGCAATGGATCCTAAACGTTCTGGAAGGGCATAAGGAAGATTATTCGTATCTTGTCAATCGATATAAGAATAAAATCTATGGCCTTTTGAGAGGGATGGGGGCCGATCACCAAGACGCGCAAGACATCACTCAGGAGACTTTTATAAAAGCTTATCGTAAGCTAGCCTCACATGATTTAGATAAAAACTTTGCGGCTTGGCTGTATACGATCGCGACTAATTTACTGAAGGATCTGTGGAAAAAAACTCGTACTACAGCGAGCTTACCGGACGATCTTACTGAACTTTCTCTTTCAGATAATCCAGAAGAAGAATTCATTCGATCGGAGCATCGCAGAGAGCTGCATCACCTAATGCAGAAGCTACCGCCTAATTATCGGACGGCTTTGTTGCTTCGTTACACTAATGATTTAAGCTATGAAGAAATGTGTACTCTCTTAGAGGTCCCTTTAAGCAAGATCCAAAATGACCTTTATCGTGCAAAGCAGCGATTGAAGCAAATCATGACACCCCAGGAGGTGAAGAGCGATGAAGTGCTTAAGTCCATTTGAGATAGAGCAATATATCCTAAGTACACCCACCTCCCGGCCATTGGAAGTAGTTGATCATATCGCTGCTTGTACCCATTGCAATTTAATCTATCATACACTATTAGAAGAACAAGAGGAGTGGTTGCAAGCGTTGTTTGAAGAGAAGTTGCCAGATTCTTTTACTGCTCAAGTTATGGATTCAATAGAATCTGTAGAACTTGAGAAAGTAACGGTACCCAACAGGAAGCGAAAAAATCCGAAGATACTTAAGACACTAAGAATAGCCATGGGAGCGGCTTTGTTACTTGTTGTTCTGAGTGCCGTGATTTTGTATTCCGTACCTTCGTTAGCAGAGGCTTTACGTTCTCTTTTCGTAAAAAATAATATGGACATAGGCCTTCTTCGAGCACAAGAATTTGGGTTAGTAGAACACCCTAATATTACGGTGAAGGATAAAGGCTATACGATCAAAATAGATGAAGCCGTAGCAGATCCTACTCGTCTGATTGTCGCTCTACAGTTGTTCGGGCCGGGTGGGAAGCATGACAGAGAACGCTTGGTTTTTGCTGATGGAAACCGCATAGAAGTTAAGGATGATCAAGGGAAGGTCGTAGGGGAATTATATGATATGGGGTTTACCAGCGATTTTTACTATATGATCGTTAATTTCCCGGAACCACTGCAAACCGATCAAATAACGATCGAAGGTCATATTACAGAATTGGGAAGTAAACGAAAAAATATCCCTACACTTGCAGGAGATTGGAATTTCAATTTTTCGATGGATATGACTGAAGCAAATAAACAAACGACCTCAACTCCACTGATGGGGAGCTACACCTCTCCGGATGGTTTAACAGTGACCTTGAAAAGATTAACGCATATGGTACAAGGTGTCCGTTTTGAATTTGATACGGAGTTAAGTGAAGAGGCATTGAGTCGTTCTCCTGGTGAACTATGGAAGCAGCAAGGGATGAAGTTCCATTTTGAGGATAACGCGGGAGAAGAGATTCACAGTGTTAATGCGAGAAAATTGCCGAGTAAGGATAGTGTAATGTCACGATCTTCGACACCCGGTGATAAACCTGGATTAATGCATTGGAGTTATACATTTAAATATTTACCCCAGGATACGCCATATACTTTTGTATTCGATGGGTATTTCATTCTAGAAAAGGATGGTTCGATGGTACAGTTTGAGTCATCCAAGTTGAAGGAACATCCAATCCCCTTTGCATTTGATGGGGATGAGCTGATGTTAAATGATTTTACAGTGGAATCACCACCAAATACCAACAGCTCCGAGAAGGAAGGTTCATTACATTTTAGCGGGAGATTGAGAAATGAATTTATGAACAGTGAGTGGATATTTAAGGATCTTGAGGGTAAAGAGTATCCTCTCTCAGGACAAGGAGCTTATTCTACTGATGGGTCCGGATGGAAAGATGGTTATATCGTAATCGTTGAATCGCAGTCAAATAACAAAAAGAATTTTTTTGAGTTCCGTGCTGCTGGCCTTACCAAGATCCCTGATCAGCTTCAATTAATACGCACGATAGTTAACCGATTGTATACCAATGTAGATTGGTCCGTTCCTATCATGGAGGTTAGCAAAAAATAGTAAAATCAATCCTTTAGCTTCCGGATTGTACAAGCAGAAAAGGAGGAATAAGCATCTCATATACTATCACAATCGAAAAGAGGTGGTAGTTTATGACTGCTGCAGAGAAGAGAAAAATTCAAAGAGCTTTGAATGCTTTGCGTAAGCAAAGAGTGGTTCTGAAGGAAAGTCTTAAAAGAATTGAAGCATTGCTTTGCAGATTGCCTATTGGCAGTCGTGAAAGATTTGAATTGTTAGCAGTAAGAGATTCAATCGTAGAAGCGCTCCGACTCAATGCTATTGCTATACGAAATTTAAAAGACGTTACTTGTGCTTGTTAATTCGTAAAGAGAATATATAAGTAAGTATAATTTCGGGTGAACCTAAGGGTTCACCCTCTTTTGGTCAAGACCCCATTTAGTAGACTCTCTTTCAACCCTCCCGATTCAAGATTTGTAACCACTTTTTTATGACATCCACCTCCAATTGCAAACGACGCAGTTCTCGTTCCTGCGCAGTCTCAATCCTTTGAGGATCTCCACGTCTATCCTCAAAGGCGGTTTGTCCATTGACCCGATACTTCCTCGCCCAGACTCTAACCCTATTCTTATCATGTATCTCTAAGCGTTCTGTAATCTTGCGATAGCACCATTCGATAAAAAGCCGAACGGCCTCCGCCTTTAGTGACTCAGGATAATGTTTAAACTATAGTCTTTATACCTTGGTGCGTAGCGATTACTTCAAGCTCACTTGCGACTTGATTTATTGGCTTCCGGGTGTCAATCTCAAAAGTTGCCTCGGAACGTAAGAGTGGCTCGACTGTCATAATGTAATTTATTATCTCTTCACGCTGTTCAGTAGTTTTTCCGTAATCGTTCGTCGTACGGGAAGCCACACGTTCAAGGATTACTTCCAGCGGAGCGCTTAACAGCACGATTGCATTGAATCGTGAATAAAATTTCCATTGATTTGATACAGTACCTGAAATGAATAGTGCACCTTGGTTATGTTCAGTAAGTAGTGTATCTATGCGATCCTCACGCCATACCTGACCGAAATCATCTAGATATTCGCTCCACCCATCGTAATCAGTGTCTATCGTTTGATGCCCTCTACGAGCCAATTCAGCGAGAACCGCAGATTTCCCCGTCCCTGACATTCCTGTAACCATAATAATTGCTTTAGATAATGTAGTTGAATTCATAATACTCATCGCCCCTCTTTTCCATTTAGAATAGTTTAATACAAAATCATACATGTTAGAGGGTTTTAGATAAAAAATTCCAGATATGAAGAAAGGCGGGGTGTTGATGTGTTATAACAATGTGTTGACACAAAAGTAGTTAGGGACCATACTATATATGGACAACAAAAATAAATGACATTGAGGCTATTCCCTTACTTGTACAATCCAAGCGTCAGATTGATCGCTATAACCTAGACATAGACGCACAGGCTATACTCGTCGCGTCTAGGCTAATGGCAGCGAGAGCCAAGTTTCACAATGGACAGACGAATAGTTAATAACAATTTAATTGAGAAAAAGGAGGGTTCCATCGTGAAAATAAGAGCGATAATTACAGGTGTTACGGGGATGGTTGGCGAGGGTGTATTACATGAAAGCCTGCAGCATCCTGATGTGGAACACGTTTTAGTGATTAACCGCAAACCATGCGGCGTTTCGCATCCCAAATTAACTGAAATCATCCACAAAGATTTTTTTGATTTATCTTCAATAAAATCTCAATTAAGTAACTATAATGCATGCTACTTTTGTTTGGGTGTAAGCTCTGTTGGTTTGAAGGAGGCAGAGTTTGCGCGCTTCTCGTATGATCTTACAATGCATGTGGCAGGCATACTTTCAAGCTTGAATCCAGATATGGTATTCTGCTATGTTTCCGGAATGGGGACGGATAGTACAGAACTAGGAAAAAGGATGTGGGCAAGAGTGGAGGGCAAGACAGAAAACCACCTCATGCAGCTGCCTTTCAAAAAAACGTATATGTTTCGCCCTGCCTACATCCATCCAATAAAGGGATTAAAAAATACGCATAAATCTTATTATGCATTGATGTGGCTATATCCTATTCTAAGAAGACTATTTCCAAACTTTACCGTGTCTTTAAAGGAGCTTGGTATTGCAATGATTCATACTGTTACAAAAGGATATGATAAATCAATTCTGGAGAGCAAGGATATCATTAAATTGGCTAGTTCCTAACTGGGTACTTTTGGCTGATCTCATCATCTAATTCATCTGAGCTCAATAATACAGCTATTTTATCCGGGTAATTATTCTCAATGTATCGCTCTCTTCAAGCACAAAGCGCATCCAGAATATGCGTAAGCGAGCGATCATACTCCGTTAAATGAGGAGGGGCTGAGCCTTATGTGTACTTAAATAAAGTTAGGCAGATAGAAAAACAACAAACTTCGTTCTACAATCACTAAAGACTAGGCTGGTGCAAAAACCAGAGTAGGATTAATCTCCCATGAGTGCTTACACAATGATGAGTAGGTGCTTCGTAGCCTGCTCTTTTTTATTAAACGGGCAGGATAGTTACAAATAATAACGAATGTTATAATGAGAAAAATAAGGAGGAGGAGATTTGATGACTGAGGATTTTTATTGCGATGAGGTGTTAAGTGGTCGTACTTCTGTAAAGAAAGTACTTGAAACTGATAACGTTCTTGCGTACCATCACACTCGCCCTTTTTATCCCGTTCACATTATTACAATTCTAAAGAAGCATATCTCATCTCTTTTAACACTAGATGAGAGTGACAATGCCCTCTTAATTGAGTTGATGGACGTTGTTAAAAAAGTAGCATCGAAAGTGCAGTCTGAGCATGGAGCTTGTAGAGTATTGACTAATTTAGGGAAATACCAAGACTCAAAGCATCTTCATTTTCATGTGTTTTATGGTGAACCAATACGCTAAATCATCTTATTCTTCGTTGTTGATCTAACGGGACACGCTAGCATTCCTGTAGAGCGTTAATTACGAGCTTTGCAAAAAGAAAAGCGCCTCGGTACGATGGGAGTACGCAACGGGTCAGCCCTTAAAATCCCATCATCCAGGAGGACGCTCTACTATGAAGTTTAAAGCCCAGGACAAACAAAATCAACTTATTGAAAAAATTACCCCTCACTCGTCGTCGGAATCGACATCGCACAGCTAACTCACGTCGCTCGTGCGGTGAATTTCCGCGGGATCGTCGTTGGCAATCCACTATCTTTCTCAAATGA
>NZ_LCZJ02000022.1 GCF_001012825.1 Paenibacillus etheri | reverse complement strand
GTCACCGCCGCTTCCGCGATTTTAGCTGAGGTTGGTGCGGACATGCTTCAGTTTCATTCCGAGCGCCATCTGGCTTCTTGGGCCGGTTTATCCCCAGGAAACTACGAAAGTGCTGGAAAAAAAAGTCCTCACGCATCCTTCACGGCAATCCCCACCTAAAATCCATCCTTGCCGAGTCCGCGTGGGCCGCATCCCGAACGAAAAAAACATATTTAGCCTCAAAATACTGGAAGTTAGCTGCCCGTCGAGGAAAGAAAAAAGCGTTGATTGCAACAGCACACAAGATGCTCACCATGATTTATCACATGCTCCTTCGACAGCAGCCTTATGTAGAACTTGGCGTAGATTACTTAGATCATTTGAATCAACACGTCAGAGCACGGCGATTAGTCAAACAATTGGCATCTTTGGGCTACAATGTGCAGCTTGACTCGCCGCCGGAAGTCTCTTAATCCTTGTCGCCAGGCCTTTAAAATTTTTTATCAATAAATCCCGGGCATCCTATTGCCTTTTTTCCTCCTTCTCTCCATACTCTGGTTCGTGTGCATCCTTACATTTACGTAAAAAAAGAAGCAGCCATATCCGTAGTTTTAACTACGAATAGAGCAGCCTCTTTAAACGAAAACACTAAATTACCTCTTGAAGAATCCTTTTCCGAGCAGGAATTCCTTCATATGCATTCGCGCTGGCTGTGCCAACCGCTCTGCCATAATCACAGACCAAGGTGTATCCTTGGCACCCTGAGTCCGCTCACGCATATAGTCTGAAGAGACTTTATCGTAAGTCTTGACCTGCTCCACTGTGGTTTCGGCATTGTAGCGATTGCGATGTAGAACAGCCTCTAATGGCAGACGCGGACGCAGGCTTGAAGCTCCATCAGGGTAGCCCACACACATTCCAAATATCGGGTAGACCAATTCGGGCAGTCCAAGCAGCTCAGAAACCTCCGCGATCCGGTTACGGATTCCGCCGATATAAACAATTCCAAGCCCAAGCGATTCCGCAGCCACAGCAGCATTCTGAGCAGCAAGCGCAACATCAACGGTAGCTACAATAAGGTTCTCCGTAGAATCTTCATACGATGTCTCTCCTTGCAAATGAGGTTTTGTGACCTCACGCAGCCGATACAGATCCGCGCACCAGACCAAGAAGACTGGACACTGTTCTATATAAGCCTGATTACCCGCTAATCCGGCAAGCTCTGCTTTTAGAGCCGAGTCAGTCACTGCAATAACACTATAGGCTTGTACACTACTGGAAGTTGAAGCCATTTGACCTGCTCCAATAATAGCTGCAAGCTGCTCATCACTTACTGCCTTATCCTGATACTTGCGGACGGATGCATGATTCATTAATAGAGAAATTGTTTCGTTGTTTTCTTGCACAGCGGTCACTCCTTACATTGTTATGTTTCTCTTACAGCTTAACCCGCTGTAACCGAAGTGCATTCAAGACGACAGACACGGAACTGAATGCCATCGCAGCTCCAGCTAGCCATGGAGCTAGAAATCCGAGTGCAGCAATCGGTATACCTATTGTATTGTATGCAAGTGCCCAGAACAAATTCTGCTTAATATTGCTCATCGTTTTACGGCTCATCATAATGGCATCGGGTATGCTCTTCAAATCTCCCCGCATCAGCGTAATATCTGCTGCCTCCATAGCTACATCCGTACCTGTACCGATCGCCATACCTGTATCTGCAGTAGCCAGTGCAGGAGCATCATTGATGCCATCTCCAACCATAGCTACCTTTGTCCCATTCCGCTGCAGCTTACGAACTTCCTCCGCTTTGCCTTCTGGTAGAACCTCTGCTAACACTTTTCGAATACCTGCTTGCTTCGCAATAGCTTCTGCGGTGATTTTATTGTCACCCGTAATCATAACGACCTCTATGCCCATCTCATGAAGCGCAGCTACAGCTGCTTTTGAGGTTGGCTTAATCGTATCCGCCACAGCGACAATCCCGGCAATCTCATCGTCCACCGCTACAAGCATAGCTGTCTTTCCTGCCTCTTCCAGTCTCTTCATGATTGGGGTCCACTCTGTGATGTCCAATTGATGATCTTCCATCATGCGCCGTGTACCCACCCTAACTTGTTGATCGGAGACAACAGCCATAATCCCCCGTCCAGGTACATTATCAAACTGTTCAGCGGTGGGTAAGATCAATCCTCTGTCAGCAGCTCCTGCTACGATAGCTTCCGCAAGCGGATGCTCTGATAATTTCTCGGCTGCCGCAGTTAAAGCTAATAGACGATTCTCCGCACTTTCTTTACCATAAGCGGCAATTCCAGTGGTAGTCACGATATCAGTCAGCACGGGCTTACCATTTGTAACCGTACCTGTCTTATCTAGGACAACGATCTTAATCCCTTGTGCGCCTTCTAAATGCTCACCACCCTTGAACAGAATACCAAGCTCCGCAGCGCGGCCCGATCCCGCCATAATGGAGGTCGGCGTTGCAAGACCTAACGCACATGGACAGGCAATTACGAGCACCGCAATAGCTTTTTCAAGGGCATCGGCAAATTGACCAGGTGCTGCCCAGAAGTACCAGACCAAGAAAGTGATCATCGCAATTCCTACAACAATCGGTACAAAAATCCCTGAGATGACATCCGCGATCCGCTGGATCGGCGCTTTGGAACCTTGGGCCTCCTCCACTACTCTAATAATTTGAGCGAGTGCAGTGTCTCTTCCTACTTTGTTGGCTTTGATTCTTAAGATCCCATTCTTATTTAATGTAGCACCGATAACGGTATCTCCAGGTTTTTTCTCTACAGGAATACTTTCTCCGGTCAACATAGACTCGTCCACAGAAGAGGAACCCTCTACTACCTCGCCATCCACAGGCACCTTTGTTCCGGGCTTCACCAATACAATATCGCCGGGAATCACTTCATCGGTCGAGATATTCATTTCTTTGCCATCGCGGATCACGAGGGCCGTCTTTGCCTGAAGCCCCATTAAGCTCTTAATGGCGTCAGAGGAACGTCCTTTCGCTAGCGCCTCGAACCATTTACCGACGAGAATGAGCGTGATGAGTACAGCACTCGTCTCATAATACATTTCTACGGTATGATTCATTCCCTTCATACTTAATGAATCAATCGTCAGATAAAGACTGTAGAAATACGCTGCTGATGTCCCCAGTACGACTAACACATCCATATTGGCACTCCCGTTAAGAAGTGCTTTATACGCGCCTACGTAGAACTGCCAGCCGATGATAAACTGTACGGGGGTCGCCAGAATAAGCTGTAACCAAGGATTCATAAATATCTCCGGTGTTGGAATCCAGCTTGTGAAGGAGAAATGACCTGCCATCGCCCATAACAATGGGAAAGAAAGAATAGCAGAAATGATCCACTTCCACTTCTTATGCTGAATTTCCTGTACACGACGATCCACATGATCCTTGCGGTCTTCTTTAAGGGTAGCTTTGTATCCGATATTGCTTACCTTCTCCATGATCTCTCTTGGACTAATATTACCGGGAGTATATTCTACATGTGCTGTTTCCAGCGCTAAATTCACGTTCACTGCTGCGATCCCCGGCGTACGGCTCAACACTTTTTCGATCCGTGCCGAGCATGCAGCGCAGGTCATGCCTGATATATCAAAATCCGCGGTCTCTTTGACGGTATCATAACCAAGAGCGCGGATTTTATCTTCAATTTGTGGTAACCCTGATACAGAAGGATCGAATCCGACAGTGGCTTGTTCCAAGGCTAAATTTACATTTGCGCGAGAAACACCCTCCATCCGGGACAAACCTTTCTCAATTCGAGCTGCACAAGCAGAACAGGTCATGCCTGTAATCTGCACAGTTGCTTGCTGTTCATTGAGTGAAGCTGCTGTTTTTAACTTATCCATGATTTCCAAGCCTCCTCATACCCTTATAGGGTATGATAATTTCTAAAAAAAGAAAAGGCTTTGGAGCTTGGGCAATTCCCAAACAGCTCCAAGCCTTATTACTGTGCTTCAAATTAAACTACATCATACCCTTGGTCTTCAATAGCTTCTTTAATAGCTCCAAGGCTCACCTTGTTCTCATCATACTCAACGGAAACTTTTTTAGCAGCAAGATCAACTTTTGCAGTAGCTCCAAGATTACCTACAGCCTTCTCTACAGAGTTGACACAGTGGCCACAAGACATTCCTTCAACGTTTAATGTAGCGTTCGACATTATTATTACCTCCAGTAAATGTTATGAAGCCATGCTCAAAGAGCATTAGCTTATTATTTCATTAATTTGTTAACCGTAATTAGCAGCTCATCGATAACCTCATGTTCACCGGCTTCGATTCGTTCAACAATACAACTCTTCATGTGCCCTTCCAGCAGCATCTTACCCACACCGTTTAGTGCCGCTTGAACCGCTGCGAGCTGATTGAGCACATCGTCACAATAAGTATCCCGCTCTATCATACCCTTTATCCCGCGGATCTGGCCCTCAATCCGGTTGAGGCGAGTATTCAAACCATTTTTGAAATCTGCCGAATGATGACTCATTCGTTCTCCAGATGCTGAAGAATGACAGTCAGCTTCACAGGATTTCTCAGTTTGTTCTTGCTTACTAGTAGACATAAGAATCAGCCTCCTTGCCAATAATATAATATACCCCCGTAGGGTATGTCAAGAGGCGTTCTTTATTCCCTATCCCCTAAATCCCATTTTTTCAAGCATAAACGCCTTCGGTGTCCTTATAAGGACGGTAAGCGTTTAAGCGAGAAATATAAGACATATAGTATTGTGTGAAACTTATACTTCTTATGTTTGATAAAAAACTATTGCCACCCTATTCAAATTTGAATATAATAAGTTTTGCTTATCAAGTATGGACATATTTTGAACGGATTTATCACTATTTAAGAAAAGGAGCCTGCGAAGCATGGATACTAAAGAAAGTAATCTTAAACTCGTAGTTGTCGGCCTACTGCTTGGTATTCTTATGTCCGCGATGGACAATACCATTGTAGCTTCAGCTATGGGAACCATAGTCTCCGACCTTGGCGGTCTGGACAAAATCGTATGGGTCACCTCGGCCTATATGGTCATGGTAATGGCTGGAACCCCTATCTTCGGCAAGCTCTCGGATATGTATGGGCGTAAACGTTTCTTCATGTTCGGTCTGATTGTATTCCTTGTTGGCTCAGCACTATGCGGTACTGCAACCAGTATTACACAGCTCAGTATTTACCGGGCTATCCAAGGGATCGGCGGCGGTGCACTAATGCCTATCGCCTTCACCATCGTTTTCGACATTTACCCTCCTGAAAAAAGAGGAAAGCTGACCGGCCTTTTCGGTGCCGTCTTCGGAATCTCCAGTGTACTCGGACCATTATTGGGTGCATATATTACCGACTATGTAGGCTGGCAATGGGTATTCTACATTAACCTGCCGCTCGGAATTATTGCACTTTTTCTGATCGCAACCTCTTACAAAGAATCGATCTCTCACGCTAAACAGCGCATCGACTGGGGCGGAGCCTTCACTCTCGTCGGCGCCATTATCTGCCTAATGTTTGCGCTAGAACTGGGAGGCAATCAATACGCTTGGGATTCTAGTGTCATTCTCGGCTTATTCGTCGGCTTCGCTGTACTCTTGCTGGCATTCATCCTCATTGAGAGAGTGGCGGCTGAACCTGTTATCTCGTTCGCGATGTTCAGTAAACGGTTGTTTGTAACAAGCAGTGTGACAGCCTTGTTCTATGGCTCTGCCTTTATCGTAGCCACCATCTACATTCCTATCTTTGTACAGGGCGTATTTGGCGGATCCGCTACGAACTCTGGACTGATCCTCATGCCGATGATGATCGGTACGGTCGTGGGCAGTCAGACCGGAGGACTACTCACCACCAAAACCAGCTTCCGCAACATTATGATCCTGTCCGCAGTCTGCTTTGTCGCAGGTGTCTACAGTCTAAGCACTTTGTCACCAGATACCTCCCGTCTCATGCTGAATGTATTTATGGCATTGACTGGGTTCGGCGTAGGCTTCTCCTTCTCCGTACTAAGCATGGCGGCGATCCATAATTTCGACATGCGTCAACGCGGTTCGGCAACTTCAACAAGTACCTTTATGCGTTCTCTTGGGATGACGCTGGGGATTACGATCTTCGGTATTATTCAGCGTAATAACTTCACTAGCAGTATTAGCGATGCTTTTGGCGGAAGTGAGCAATCAGCGGCCTTCGGTGATCCACGAGCAGCCCTGACACCTGAAGCAAGAGCCAAGATTCCACCGGAAATATTAGAGAAAATCTCTAGCGCACTGTCCTCTTCTATTGCACATACCTTTATGTGGGCCTTGATTCCTGCCGTCCTTGGTTTAGTCTTTGTCCTGCTTATGCCAAAAGACCGCCTCACCATTCCGAGTAAAGCTGCTCAGGCGTCAGAGGGTAAAAGGTAACTATTATGTCGATGAAATTGGCCATTCTCGGTCTACTGCTGGAACGGAATATGCATCCCTATGAAATTACAATAGTCATGAAAGAGCGCTCCATGGACCGGATTACAAAGCTGCAGCTCGGGTCTCTTTATTACGCTGTCGATAAACTTGCACAAGATGGCTATATTGAAGCTTTAGAGGTGATTAGCAGTAGTGATCGCCCAGACAAAACCATTTACGGTATTACTGAGCAAGGTAAAAATTTATTCGAGCAGTTAATTCTACAGCAAATTAAAAAGAACGAGCCCTTGTATCATCCGATGTATATGGCTCTAGCCATGTCCCGTCATGTTGATCAAAGCAAGGTGGAGAAGCTGCTCGAAGAACGTATTCGGGAAACCGAACATCAGGTGAATCTGGCTTATCAGGTATATGAAGAACATATTGCCATTGTTCCTCGTTCCGCCCTTCATCTCATGTACGGCACCTATGAACACACCCTTACTGAGCTAAAATGGCTGCAACGTCTCTATGTTGACGTTGTAGCACGCAAGTTGAATGACATTGGAACACCGCTCAATACAGAGTAGAGGCCTTAGGGTCTCTTTTTTTTGCTCTTACAGCGGCAATGGTATGACCTATATGTTAGTCCACGTGGTACTCGTCTTCCCTAACCCAACCCACAATTAAACTCCCCAGGATTCTTAATAGCCTAATCGTGCCTCTTATACGATTAGGCTATTTTCAATGCAGTCCCTTTCTTACATATCGTTCTTTATTACGAATAAAAAACAGATATCAAGCGAAAAAATGAGATAAATAGAGATAAATTAACATTTTTGTTCTTTATAGAGCACAAACGAGACTTATTGGCAGTTTTCTTTTCAATTTATTCCATGTATTATTCATTACAGAAGTCGTTCTTAATAAAGAACAATAATAACGAACCAAAGAAACTAAAGACATTGAGGGGAGGTATTCCTCTGAGACCCAGATCAGCAAAAAGAAGACCTAAAAGAAAGCGGCAAATCGGATTACGTGTTCTGCAATCAGGAATGGCTGTCTCCGTCTTGTTTCTGACTACCTCGCAGCAAGTGGGTAGTACCTATGGTGGTTTTGGAGCTACTACGCAAACCACTAGCACAATTAGCTTTTGCGAAGTATTTCCAAACTCGATCAAGGGGCTTTTAACAGAACTCAAAGATCATATCGAAAGAGCTACTGCTTTAAAAGGATCGCTGCAAAGCTATACCCCTTCAGGCAGTCTCTCAGACGTTTCGGGAATAGAAGGCATGACGCTGGATGAGCTTGATGTCGCAGCGCAAGAGATTTCCTCGCAAATCTCTGTGCTCCAATCTCAAATCGATGGCGTGAATGAGCAACTGGCCACCAACAGCCAAATTTGGAACGAAATCAATGGTGAGCTAAACGCAGCAGCAGCCGTCCTATTCCAGATTGGAGGATATATGACCTCTCTAGATTCAAACTGTCTAGAAATCAAGGATGAACAATTCTTCATAGAGCTGCAAAGCAGCCTGAATCAAAGTGGTGTAATCTCCGAATCCCTGAATGCTTCCTTAAATGGAGTCATCCAATACCTAAACTCCATACACGACATCAGCCTTCCATTTGCTTCGGTAGTGACCAGTGATGTATATGGACAACCCGAGTTACGCAATGAGGCGTTTCAACAGCCGTTACCTTTCCTGATTCCATTTAGTCAGCCGGCCGGCAATATCTCTAGCGAACTTACCTCGACTTATGAAAATCTCAATACTGAAATGAATGGTCTTAAAGAATCGGCTACTTCAGGAATCAGTAATCTTCAGAGTCAGCTCCAATTGATCAGCCAAACCCGTGAACAACAATTGGAAGCGCTTGAGAAAGCCCGACTAGAGGCACTGGAACAAGCGAAGAAAGAAGAGGAACGTTTGGCACTTACGAAAAAAGAAAAGCAAGAAGCCGAGGACAAAGCGAAAGCTGAGGCAGAGGCAGAGGACAAAGCGAAAGCTGAGGCAGAGGAGAAAGCAAAAACGGAAGTGACTCCACCGACAGGTGAAGCTGCTCCCGAGAACATAAATAAAGAAGAACCTAAAGCCCCTGTCACTAACCCGGTCGATCCGGAAGTTGGTGAAGAGCCAAAGATTCCACAAGATGTACCACAGCAAAAGGTTCCTCAGGAGACACCAAAAGCGGAAGATACAGCTTCTTCCCCACCGGTAGCAACACAAGCTCCTTCGGACCCTCAACAAGACAAAGGTGGAGAACAATATGCGGATTAAAAAACTGATCAACAATACATTATCGAGCATCATGCTTGTCATCTTTATCCTGCTGGTGGTAGCCGTAGTTTTATCTAAGGCCTCCGGCGGTGAACCTGCCTTCTTCGGATACCAGATCAAATCCGTACTCTCAGGTTCGATGGAACCAGGGATTCAGACCGGTTCGATTGTCGCTTTAAAACCCGGAGGAGATATGAATCGCTTCAAAAAAGGCGATGTCATCACCTTTAGAAATGAAGAAAACCTGCTCATTACTCACCGTGTTGTAGAAGCAACAATGAATAACGCTACCGGTGAAGCCATGTATCGCACGAAAGGCGATAACAATGATGCGCCTGATATGAACCCTACCAGTTCAACGAATGTTGTAGCTGAGTATACCGGGGTCACCGTACCTTATGTAGGTTACGCTATGAATTTCGCGGTTTCCAAAGCTGGAAGTGTCGTGCTCATGATCGTACCTGGCTTGATGCTCCTGCTATATGCCCTGTACTCGTCATGGAAGGCTGTAGCTGCACTTGAAAAGAAAAATGCTGCCATACTACCTACCTCTCCACCCCCAACTGAAATACAGTAATCCGTTGATTGTCCGCTTCCGCTTACGAACCGGAAGTTACAATATATAAATTTTATAAAATTTAAACACAAATTTGAGGAGGAATTTTATTATGGGTATCAAGAAAACATTGGGTCTTGGCGTAGCATCTGCAGCACTGGGTTTATCATTGATTGGCGGAGGAACCTTCGCATACTTTAGCGACACTGCACAAAGCACTGCTACATTTGCTGCAGGTACACTCGATCTGAACTCAGACCCTTCGGTTATCGTTGATTTGAAGGATCTGAAGCCAGGTGATACTATCAAAAGAGACTTCAAACTGAAAAATGACGGTACACTTGATATCGGCTCTATCCTCCTCAAAACAACTACCTCTATTAATGATGTAGGTGGTAACAACGGTACTAATGATTTAGCTAAAGCGATTAAAGTCAAATTCCTGGTGAATAAAGATAAAAGCGGCATCTTACCTGGTAGTGAAGAAAAAATAGTTTGGGAAACAACACTGGCCGATTTGAAGGCTCTGACACCGGATCTCGTAAAAAACACTGGGTTTGATCAAATATGGACCGAAGCTTCTGGTATTAAAGCAGGTACAAATGACACCTTCTCCGTGAAATTCGAATTTGTTGATGACGGTAAAGACCAGAACTATTTCCAAAAGGATTCGTTAAAACTGACTTGGGATTTCGAAGCTAGACAAACCGAAGGATCCGCTAAATAATCTAATAAGTCTTCCATTCGAAGAGCAGCAGATTCTTATTCCGGTAAGCGGATAAGTAGATGCTGCTTTTCTCTTTACAATAATCTTTGTCGAATTTATTGATATTTGCTATACTAATAACAAAAATTACGGAGGGGCGTCAGCATAGTGCCACAAAATATGGGCCAACGTATCCAGCATCTCCGCCTAGAAAAGGGATTATCCCTATCTGAGCTTGCGGACAGAGCGGATGTTGCTAAGTCGTATCTTAGCAATGTGGAGAGAAACATCCAATCCAATCCTTCAATCCAGTTTATCGAAAAGATCGCCGACGCGCTTCAGGTATCCATCCACGCTCTACTCTATGGAGAACCCAATGATGCTGAGGAATCACCTTTAGATTCGGAATGGTTCCGATTGGTGCAGGAAGCTATGGCCTCAGGCATAAGCAAACGCGAATTCAAGGAGTTTCTGGACTACCAGAAATGGCGCCTGGATCAGAAGGATTAATATCCACCTGACCTGATAAGATCCTCTTCTACTCATACTATCAAGCATAAGCGCCTTCGCCCTCCTAACATGGACTGCGAAGGCGTTTGTATTCTAGCAGAATATAAGGAACAAGTCTGAAACTTATAGATTCTTATATAAAGAAAAAGAGCACAGCGAGTTATCGATGTGCTCTTTTGGTATCTAATGCTCTGAATGTATTACTGCACGGCTTGCACAGTCTTCTCATGAAAGAAGCGACGAATTTCATCTGCCTTTATGCCAGCCTTCTTAGCTGCTAATAATAAATGGACCCACTCTACGTCTAGATCAATGACCTGCTGTTCTCTGTTGCTTCCCTGGTTGGACTTGTCCAAAAAATCTCCTCCTAAGATTTTAGTCCCCAGGCAATCCGGCTGTCATAGTATTTCTACCTTAGACCCGCGACTTTGTGCCCCTGCCTTTCGGCAGGTTTACCTTTTACTGGACCCTTTACACGAAAGGATCTACTTTGAATATATGAAAAATGCTAACTGCAATAACATTATACTATACTAAAGTGGAAAAGTGTGTCGATTTCTGATTAGTTTTTCCATTAAAAAACAAAAAATAGAAGCTCTTTTGTGCGATATCTTGTCCTTTTAACACGATACTCGTCCTATTCATAAAATTAATTAAGCCGATAGAATGATATTTCCTTCCCTATTAGTTAAAAATAAGGATATTAGAATCATTTTAGTGGGCCTTTAGAATGGGTAATAAAAAAAGAAGAACTCTTGTTTTAGTAGAACAAGCTAACCCATACCATTTTGCGAACGTATTGGACGAAAGAAAGAATTGATTACACGTGTGGAAAGTAGCACAATAAGATGAGAAATGAAACCGCAATCATCACAGCTCCAGTAAGCGTTGACACAAAATGTCACGTTTGGAGTTCATCCGTTAAGGAGGATGTATTCATGGCAGCCAAAGAGCCCTATAACGAATCCATTTGGAGTAAGTATTACGGACCCAATTTAGGCTACATTCAAGAAAGATATGAACAGTTTGTGAAAGATCCATCCACCGTAGAGAATAATTATCGCGAGCTTTTTACAAATTCGGGTCCCCCACCCCTAACACCGGATAGCGAACCGGCTCCACAGCCTCGCATTTCGGGAGACACCGAATGGCTTAGAAAGGCAGTAAGAGCTTCCAAGCTAATCGCTAATATTCGTATATATGGCCATATGGCCGCTGATATCGATCCGCTTGAGCGCGATCACAATCCCATGGCTAAATATCTCGAACTCGAAACCTATGAGCTGACTCGTGAGGATCTGATCGCATTACCTGCCACACTCATTTGGGAGAATGCGCCGAATGATGTGCATACCGGATGGGATGCAGTTCAGCGTATGCGTCAGGCCTACACCAAGACGATCGCCTATGAATTCGGGCATGTGCATGAAGAACAAGAACTAAAATGGTTGAACAGGCAGGCAGAATCCACAAGCTCACCAGCGCCTTTAAATAATGCAGAACGCAAAGAGCTGCTAAACCGCCTGATCCAAGTAGAGCAATTCGAAACCTTCCTCCACAAAACCTTTGTGGGTCAGAAGCGTTTCAGCTTGGAAGGCAATGACGCTCTCGTACCGATGCTGGATGAAATCGTACGCGCTGCTGCGCATGACGGCGCAGAGCATATTCTGATGGGCATGGCGCATCGTGGTCGCCTCAACGTTCTTGCACATATTTTGGGCAAACCTTATGATATTATATTTTCAGAGTTTCACCATTCTCCGAATAAGGAGCTTTTCCCTTCCGAAGGCTCTACAGGCATTAACTATGGCTGGACAGGTGATGTGAAATACCATCTCGGTGCAGACCGCGCTGTCCGTGAAGGAGAAACCGTACGCACAAGAATAACACTAGCGAATAACCCAAGTCACCTGGAATTCGTCAATCCTGTCGTGGAAGGCTTCACTCGTGCTGCTCAAGAAGATCGGAGCACAGCCGGATTGCCGAAGATTGATACCAGTAAAGCTATGGCGGTGCTAATGCATGGTGATGCTGCTTTTCCAGGTGAAGGGATTGTTGCGGAAACACTTAATATCGGCAAACTTCAAGGTTATCAAAACGGTGGGACGATCCATATTATTGTAAATAACCGGATCGGCTTTACGACCGAAAGTGAAGACTCCCGTTCTACGCATTATGCCAGTGACATCGCCAAAGGGTATGAAATCCCGATTGTCCATGTCAATGCCGATGATCCGGAAGCCTGTGTAGCAGCTGTTCGCTTAGCTAGCGCATATCGCCACCAATTTAAAAAGGATTTCGTGATTGATCTCATCGGCTACCGCCGACATGGTCACAACGAGATGGATGATCCTGACACTACACAGCCTATTGTCTACAGTAAGGTGCGCAAACATCCAACCGTCTACAAGGTCTATGCTGAGCGACTTCAGCGTGAAAAGATTCTGACAGCCGATGATGTTAAGGAGATGAATGCTGCAGCAGAAAGCGTATTGCAACGTGCGTACGATAGCATGAAGGAAGGCAATCACAAGAAAAAAGAACCGAAAGCCTTCATTCCGCTAGAAGCGGAACACGCTGCGCCAGGCTCTACAGCATTATCCGTCTCCAGTCTGCAGGAGATCAATCGTGAACTGCTGACTGTTCCAAAAGGATTCCAAGTCTATCCGAAGCTGGAACGAATTCTGCAGCGTCGCAAGGATGCACTGAATGAGGGCGAAAAGGTCGACTGGGCACTCGCTGAGTCTCTCGCTTTCGCTACCATTCTTAAGGATGGTACGCCAATTCGCCTGAGCGGTCAGGATGCTCAGCGCGGAACCTTCGCTCATCGCCATCTAGTGCTGCACGACAGTAAGACCGGAGAATTGTTCTCTCCGCTTCATCAGCTAAGTGATTCCCGCGCTTCCTTTGGCGTGTACAACAGTCCACTGTCAGAGGCATCGGTACTAGGCTTTGAGTATGGTTATAATGTGTTCGCACCAGAAACCTTCGTGATCTGGGAGGCACAATATGGCGATTTCGCGAATGCAGGTCAGGTTATATTTGACCAATTCATTGCCGCTGGACGTGCCAAATGGACGCAGCGCAGCAATCTTGTCATTATGCTGCCTCATGGCTACGAAGGACAGGGACCTGAGCATTCCAGTGGTAGATTGGAACGCTTCCTGCAATTATCTGCAGAAGAAAACTGGACCGTTGCCAACTTGACGAGCGCCTCTCAGTATTTCCATCTCTTGCGGCGCCAAGCGGCGTTATGCGGACAGGAAGATGCAAGACCGCTAGTCATTATGACACCGAAGAGTCTCATTCGTAATCCGCGCAGCGCTTCTGCCGGAACTGAGCTCGCCTCAGGACAATTCCAGCCTGTGTTATCAGAACCTCTTCTAGGCCAAAAACCAGGTGAGGTTAAGCGTCTCGTAGTCTGCAGCGGTAAAGTAGCCATCGATATACAAACAGAACTGGAAGCTGCTTCAGACAAAGATTGGTCTTGGCTACATGTACTTCGCCTAGAGCAACTCTATCCGTTCCCAGAACGTGAACTGAGTGCCCACCTAAGCTCCTTCCCATCCCTTCAGGAAATTGTCTGGGTGCAAGAAGAGCCGAAGAATATGGGTGGCTGGAGTTACACCGAACCTCGGTTACGCACCATCGCACCGCAAAACACTAGCGTGAGATATATTGGACGTCCGGAACGTTCCAGTCCTGCGAGTGGTTATGCAGATGTTCATAGCTTTGAACAGCGTAGAATTGTTTCAGAGGCCCTAAAAGCAAATTCACAAGTACAAACAGCTGTACCGTCCTCTTAAGAGGACGGTATCACAATAGCGTAAACCATTATGTTTGGGGAGGTAACGGCCTGTGTCAGAAATCTTAGTACCCGATCTGGGAGAATCTATATCCGAAGGAACCATCTACAAATGGCTGGTTAAAGAAGGCGACACGGTAGGTCAAGGTGATGTGCTTGCTGAGTTAGAGACGGATAAAGTCAATTTGGAAATTAGTGCGGAGGTGGAGGGGGTCATCTCCTCCATCCTGCGTCAAGCGGGCGAGAACGTAGCCGTTGGCGAAGCCATCGGCATCATTGGAGCCGCTAGCGGCAGTAAGCCGCAGTCCGCTGAGAGCAAAGCGCCTGAAGCGGCACCGGCAAGCGGTAGCGCAGCAGCCGCTGCACCAGTAGCTGTAGCTGCGCCCGAAGTGCCTGCAGCAGGTGGCGACAGCCCCGCTGCACTGGCATCGCCGGGCGCACGCAAGCTGGCACGGGAGCGCGGCATCGACCTCGGCGAGGTTAGCGCCCGTGATCCTATCGGCCGGATTGGTCAGGCCGATGTGTCGGGTCATGGTGCAGCAGCGCCGCAGGCCGCTGCACCGGCAGCTCCGGCGGCGCAAGCCAAGCCGGAGCCAGCGAAGCCGGCAGCGAGCAAAGCCGCGCCGGAGGACGGCAAGAACGTAGAGCGTAAGCGCATGTCGCGCAGACGGCTCACGATTGCCAGCCGCTTGGTAGAAGCGCAGCAGACCGCAGCTATGCTGACCACCTTCAACGAGGTGGACATGACCGCGATCCTCGACATCCGCAAGCGCCGCAAGGATGCGTTTAAAGAGAAGCATGAAGTTGGACTAGGCTTCATGTCCTTCTTCACTAAAGCCGTGATCGGTGCACTGAAGACCTATCCACTCCTGAATGCTGAGATTGACGGTGAAGATCTGGTCGTTAAGAAGTTCTACGACATCGGTATTGCCGTTGCAGCTAAAGAAGGTCTGGTGGTTCCGGTTGTCCGTGATGCGGATCGCCTCAGCTTCCCGGAAATCGAACGCCAGATTGGCGAACTCGCTTCCAAGGCACGCGCTAATACGCTTAGCCTCTCCGAGCTTCAAGGCGGTACGTTCACTATCACCAACGGCGGTGTATTCGGTTCCCTATTATCCACCCCGATTCTGAATACCCCTCAAGTAGGTATTCTAGGGATGCATAAGATTCAATTGCGTCCGATCGCGCTGGATGAAGAAAGAACCGTTAACCGTCCAATGATGTATATCGCCCTTTCCTATGATCACCGGATCGTTGACGGCTCTGAAGCGGTAAGCTTCCTCGTCAAAGTGAAGGAATTGCTGGAAGATCCAGAAGCACTGCTGCTGGAAGGCTAATTATCCCTTTACCTAATTGAACAACTTTTGATCCATCTTATATAAAAAGGACAACCACGAGGTTAAACTTCGTGGTCGTCCTTTTTTATACCCTACACTTCCTCTACTTCAACAGCTCCCCAGCCAACTGTAGAAATTGCTCCTTGGTTAAAATCTTATCTCCGTAGCTGCTGAGTGTATAATACGCATCCTGCTTCTCGTTATACCAGTTCAGATAATCGTAGCTGACCTCTTCCTTTACTACTTTGTTATAGATCACTTCTGCGCCTTCCACTATTATCTTATCCGCTTGATTCTCAGGTTCTTGCTCCACGAACACTTTCCCGCCATGCATGATCGATGCAGAGATACCTATATAAGCGTTATCCTTCGAATAAGTAGCGCTTATCCAGCCGGGCTCCGACCACGGTATAGCCTTCATGAATAAATTACCGCTCCCCTTCACTTGGTTTGCTTGGGCAGTAAGATCTTGTAGCGCCTCCTGATATAGAGAACTTTTCTTATCCGCATCCGTAGTCGGATGATTAGGGCTTATAACACCAATTTAAAAGCATACCCCGATGCCAACGCAGGGAGCACCGGTGCTCCTGTCCGTTTGATTTCCTTCAAGAAATCAGAATATGCGCCTATCCCCTGCTCTTTATACTTAAAAGGCAATTCTGTTGCCAAGCCTTCTGCGCCTGCTTTATTGTTCACAAGATAAGCGGTCAGTTCTCCCGGTTTAGCGAACGCATCTGCTTGCTGTGCATACTTATCATAGGAGGCTACTCCTGCAGATTCATTCGGCGCAACATGCTGAAAATCCTGTGGCGATGTAAGCACCTCCTTAACCTTTATATATTCTATAACACCTGGGCAGCGAAAAAAGTGCCTATGTAAACCGAACTATTCTCTCAAATTCACTCCAATTATACACATCTAGAGGCTAATAAGAGCTATGCAGTCCGCAACCCTAGCAAAATGAACCAAAAATCAAAAATAGCTGCAACACGGTCCGTGCTTCTATAATATTCTCCAATGAGTAATTCTTTCTGAATTCAGATCACCTTAGTTTTTTTGTTTCGCACGCTCCACGGACTGCTGCCCACCAATAGAAAAAAGACGTACAACTGTGTCAGTTTGTACGTCTTTTTTTACGTAAATGTAAGGATGCACACGAACCAGAGTATGGAGAGAAGGAGGAAAAAAGGCAATAGGATGCCCGGGATTTATTGAAAAAAATTTTAAAGGCCTGGCGACAAGGATTAAGAGACTACCGGCGGCGAGTCAA
Source organism: Paenibacillus etheri (assembly GCF_001012825.1). Taxonomy (GTDB): domain Bacteria; phylum Bacillota; class Bacilli; order Paenibacillales; family Paenibacillaceae; genus Paenibacillus_AQ; species Paenibacillus_AQ etheri. The sequence goes on along the minus strand of NZ_LCZJ02000022.1, from coordinate 426 downwards.
GCTGCACATTGTAGCCCAAAGATGCCAATTGTTTGACTAATCGCCGTGCTCTGACGTGTTGATTCAAATGATCTAAGTAATCTACGCCAAGTTCTACATAAGGCTGCTGTCGAAGGAGCATGTGATAAATCATGGTGAGCATCTTGTGTGCTGTTGCAATCAACGCTTTTTTCTTTCCTCGACGGGCAGCTAACTTCCAGTATTTTGAGGCTAAATATGTTTTTTTCGTTCGGGATGCGGCCCACGCGGACTCGGCAAGGATGGATTTTAGGTGGGGATTGCCGTGGAGGATGCGTGAGGACTTTTTTTTCCAGCACTTTCGTAGTTGCCTGGGGATAAACCGGCCCAAGAAGCCAGATGGCGCTCGGAATGAAACTGAAGCATGTCCGCACCAACCTCAGCTAAAATCGCGGAAGCGGCGGTGAC
>NZ_LCZJ02000021.1 GCF_001012825.1 Paenibacillus etheri | reverse complement strand
AGAAAGAAATTATCCGGTATTAGCTACCGTTTCCGGTAGTTATCCCAGTCTAAGGGGCAGGTTGCCTACGTGTTACTCACCCGTCCGCCGCTAAGTTATTTTGAAAGCAAGCTTTCAAAATAACTCCGCTCGACTTGCATGTATTAGGCACGCCGCCAGCGTTCGTCCTGAGCCAGGATCAAACTCTCCAATTAGTATTGAAAAGAGCGATATGCTCATTTTGAAACATCTGACGAGAAAATTAATTCTCTATTTTGGATTTCACTTTCGTGATTTCCTACTCACTCGTTGTTCAGTTTTCAAAGATCAATGTCTCATCTTTCGTCGTCGTTGCTTGTCAGCAGCGACCTTTATAATATATCACAGCACCTTTGTTTTCGTCAAGCGTTTTTTTAATTTCTTTTTTCGCTTACCGTTTCAGCAAGTTGTCAATCAACATCTTGTCCAAAGGGGCGAGACTTAATGTATCATATTTTTCAAACCTACGTCAAGCATTAAAACAAAATTATTCTTAATCCTATTAACATTACCACTCCCGGAAGACCAAGAACCGTTACTGCGCCTATGGTTGCCGGATTCAATGGAATATGAACCTGTGTGATCAAGCCTGAGAAATTGACAACATATATTGCGAGCGCAGCCAGTACCAAATGAACTCCGAACAGACTAAGCCAGCCAAAGCCAAGTTTTTTCCGAAATACAATTATACTCAGCAACACAACCGATATGACCAGTACTCCTATAGCTAACATTCTTAGCATATTGATCCCTCCTATTTCCTTTTGACTAGCGCCTACATCTGACTGCTATTTAATCCAATACTCTTTGCATGCTTGAGATGTATCTGATATTTACGCTCTGCTGCCTCCAGAATATAAATAGCGTAATCAATTTGATCTTGACCCAACGCTTCATCAAACATTAGGTACGCTCTCTCCCACTCCGATTGCGCCTTACGAACCTCCAGCAACGTTTCCCAGCCCTCCGTATCTTTTCTACTCTGTTCTTCGTCTGTCCCCCGCCAAAATGATCTCCACCATCCCATTACCCATTCCTCCTTAGAATAATTTCGATGCAAAATTACATCTCGTTATTCTCATTCATATCGGGATAGGGACAAACTTAGAACAAAAAAAGGAGGCCCAAGGGGCCTCCTTTTGAAAAACACGACTTTAGAGCTACTAGAATAGCTCACGACGACCTTCCAACGCTTTGGACAAGGTAACCTCGTCGGCATATTCAAGATCGCCACCAACAGGCAAGCCATGGGCTATTCTGGTGATTTTAATCTCAAAAGGCCGAACTAGACGAGAAATATACATCGCCGTTGCCTCACCCTCAATGTTGGGATTGGTCGCCATGATAAGCTCACTTACTCTTTCATCACTCAGGCGAGTCAATAATTCCTTCAAGCGAATATCATCAGGGCCTATACCTTCCATAGGTGAAATTGCACCCTGAAGAACATGATAATACCCATTAAACTCTTTGGTGCGTTCTATTGCCACCAAATCTTTAGAGTCTTGGATCACACAGATCACTGAAGGATCTCTGGTTTTGTCCTGACATATCTTACAGGGGTCCGTATCCGTAATATTACAGCAGACGGAGCAATAATGAAGATTACGTTTGACGCTTACTAGCGCTTTAGCAAAATCGATAACGTCATCCTCTTTCATGTTAAGCACATGAAAAGCTAACCGGGCGGCTGTCTTCGGCCCTATCCCGGGCAAGCGCGTAAAAGCATCGATCAGCTTGGCTAGCGGTTCGGGATAATACAAATTAATTATTCTCCTTTAGACGAAAGTGGAATGAGTGATTAGAACAAGCCTGGGATCTTCATTCCGCCAGTAAATTTACCCATATCATTGTTCGCAAGCTCTTCAGCTTGAGTCAAAGCATCATTAACCGCAGTGATTACTAAATCCTGCAGCATTTCAACATCTTCCGGATCAACAGCTTCTGGCTTAATTTGAATAGAAAGCAACTTCTTGTGACCATTCACTTGAACTGTAACTACACCGCCACCAGATGAGCCCTCAATTACTTTGCCACCTAGCTCTTCTTGAGCTTTAAGCATTTGCTCCTGCATTTTCTTAACTTGCTTCATCATTTGGTTCATATTATTCATACATCGTCTCTCCTTTGGAATGCGCAAATTTGCGCTAGTATGTTTACATTACTCTTTTATGACAACAAGGTCTTCTCCAAAAAGCTGGATAGCCTCATCAATCCATGGTTCAGATTTCGCTTCTGCAGTGTCATGTTCATGCTCTAGCCGTAATTCTTCTTTGCTAGGCTGTCCCACTGACTTCTGAGCAGCTTCGTTCCAATCGCGCTGCATTATAGTAACCAATCTATAAGGTTTACCAAGACGTGCTGCAAGCACATTCTCAATGACCTGTCTATTTGCTGGCTTCTCCGTTGTATCGCGATGAATCGTGTTCTTGAATGCAACAAGCACCGCATCGTCCATTACAGATACAGGCTCACCGTCTACAAACCACGCATGAACCGTTACCTTCTCCTCTTTTACCCCTTGCAAGACAAGACTCCACTGTTTGTAGATAGCTGCAAAATCCGGACTATCCTTACCAGCAATAAACTTATCTACATTTGGAGGCATTTTGGAGGGTGCAGAGATTCTCGGTGCAGAGCTTGGAGCTGAATTTGATTTCGCAGAAGAAGCACCATCTCGCCCACCTCCGGAAATACCACCGGACTGCAATGCCTGTTCCAGCTTTTTCTCCAGCGCAACAATCTGTCTCTTGAGCAGATCCAGTTCACCAGAGTGGACTGCAGGAGCATTCGCCCCTGATCCAGCCTGCAATGCACCTAACGGAGTCTCACTTTCCTCTTGCTGCAAGCTACAAAGCTTCATCAGCGCAACCTCAAACAACGTCTGCGGATGAGTAGCATACTTCATTTCACCTAGGTACTTATTAAGTGTATCTACGATCTGAAACAGACGATCCCGAGAAAATGCGGTGGCCATATCTTTAAATTCGGCGGGATTAAGCACTCGCTCAGTCAGTTGATCGGCCCCGGGTACCATCTTAATCATCAATAAATCACGGAAATAATACATAAGATTCTCTAGACATTTATCAGCACTCTTACCTTCATGCATAAGCTGTTCAACAAGCTCCAGTAGAAGACCCATATCACCTTCCAAAATGGCAGTGGCAAGACGTGCAAATTGCTCAGAAGGTATCCCTCCGGTCATCCCTAGCACTTGTTCATACGTAACTTTGCCATCTGTAAAAGATGAAATCTGATCCAGCAAACTCACTGCATCGCGCATTCCCCCATCAGAAAGGCGGGCAATATACTGCAATGCGTTAACATCGGCTGTAATCCCTTCCTTCTCACAGATAGCGCTTAGATGTGCTGTCTGCTCTTCCAAAGCTACTCTACGGAAGTCAAAGCGCTGACAACGAGAGATGATCGTCGCTGGCAATTTATGAGGCTCCGTAGTCGCAAGGATGAACATTACATGTGAAGGCGGTTCTTCCAATGTCTTTAATAGCGCATTAAATGCTTCTGTTGTCAGCATATGCACTTCATCAATAATATACACTTTACGGCGCACCTCGGTAGGTGCATATTTCACCTTGTCCCGGAGGTCGCGAATCTCTTCTACGCCCCGGTTAGATGCCGCGTCTATTTCCTGCACATCCATCACATTACCCGCAGTGATTCGCAAGCAAGAAGGACACTCGTTGCAAGGCTCCGGACCTGGCCCACGTTCACAATTGACCGCTTTCGCTAAAACTTTAGCAGCACTTGTCTTACCAGTTCCCCGCGGACCACTGAACAGATAGGCATGCGAAACCCGCTGTTCACGAATTGCGTTCTGCAGCGTTTGGATAATGTGCTGTTGTCCAACCATGTCTTGAAACGACTGCGGCCGCCAAGCACGGTACAGCGCGATATGTTCCACTATGCATTACCCTCTCTTAGGCTGCCTCTTTCCCGGCATTTGTCGCAAATTTATTATACTATATTCATCGGCTATTGACCAAAAACAAAAAGCATCTTTGCTTGTGGCAAAGATGCTGTTATAAACAGAATTATAAACCGTGCACCTGTTATTGATGACTACGATCCAAGCGGCAACCCTACATGACTGCTCGAGCTAGGCCACCCTCCGGCACAAGAGTAAACTTACTTATGGCTGCTTCCTTCCGGACCTGACCAGGTTCATAAGCACTCATTGCGGAGGACCCAACCGTCAACACAGCCCGTAGGAACCAAGGCCTCACATCGATAGCACCTCTAACAGGAATTCAACCTCGCTACAGCGGATTGCGAGTTACAGGGCACCGCTACCTCCCCGTCTAGCACGGCGAACTTAAGTATAGCTTACGCTCGGACAAAAATCAACTCCAAGACATAAAATGAGCCCCTCAGCGAGAAAGCTGGGGGCTCGATCTAACCATTAAGCCGCTAAGCGACTATTCCAATTAGATACCGTATTTCTTCTTGAATTTATCAACGCGACCGCCGGCATCCAGGAACTTCTGCTTGCCAGTGAAGAAAGGATGGCAGCTGGAGCAAATTTCAACACGAAGCTCTTGTTTAACAGAGCCAGCTTCGAAAGAGTTGCCACATGCGCAGGTTACCTTAGTTAAGTTATACTTTGGTTGAATTGCTGCTTGCATTTTGAATTTCACCTCTCATGCCCTAAGCCTCATGCGGACCCAGAGTTATATGATTACACTGTGGTATTTTAGCACGAAAAATTCAATTGATCAATATGTTTCATTGGTAATTCATTGGTACATTTACTCTATTAAACGTTGAGCTGCCGTTGCTTTACCCGAGCCATATTTGCTGGTGGTACATGCGTGTAAGAACCAATAACAACATCCGGCAATTCGTCCCGGAAAATTTCCAGCATCGTCTTCATGCCGAGAATTTCACCCTTAGCAGGAGGAATTAACTCCAGATAACTCTCTGGATCAATGTTCAGATTACGCATCTGAATAAGCTTCAAATCCGTACGTCTTACAAACTCCACCATCGCCTCAATCTCTTCTTCGCGATCAGTTACTCCAGGGAAAATCAGATAGTTGATCGATGTGTAAACACCCTGCGAGGCAGCATATTTCAAAGACTTCTCTACATTAGCCAATGTGTAGCCACGTGGTTTGTAATAAGCATTGTAATGATCATCTAGAGCACTGATCGTGCTGACACGCATCAGATCCAGCCCAGCATCGACAATTCCACGAATATGATCGCTTAAGCCAGCATTGGTGTTGATATTGATGTAGCCCATGTCAGTAATCGAGCGTACTTCACGAATTGCTTCTATAATAAGTTTTGCCTGCGTAGAAGGTTCCCCTTCACAGCCTTGTCCAAAACTGATAATCGATTCAGGGGTCTTCAAATGCTCCAGCATAACTTGTGAAATTTCATTGACGGTTGGTCGGAAATTCATCCGAGTCTGTGGAGACACAAAACCACTATCATCAGGTTGCTCAGAAATACAGCCAAAACATCCAGCATTACATGAATAAGAGACAGGTACACCGCCCTCCCAACGCCCTAAAAAGGTATTGGAGGAAGTGAGGCATTCATAACCAAGCGCACAGTTAGAAAGATGCTCATAGAGACGGTTATCAGGATATTTGGCGGTCAATTCGCCAACGCTTACCTCAAGATCCTGTTTATCACAGTTCAGCGGATTCCACTTCTCCGGATTATCGGTTGGGTCCGCCGCTACATAGAACCCGCCATCCTTCCACACAACAGCTGAATACCCAAATAAAGGAAGCTTGTAAGACTTGTCTGTCTTCACATAGCCAGGAAGACATAAGCGAGTATAGCCCTGAGGCAGCAGCACTCCTACAGCCTGTGATCCTTCTGGCAGCGACATCATTTCACCGGTCTCAGGATCCATGCCCACCGCCCGTGTACTAGGCAAGCCCACAAGAGTAGCACCCTCAGGTAGCGGAATCAACTCTTCCTCCAGCATTTCAACGATCATATCCCCACTACGGGCTAGCCCGTACAGTTCAGGATGATCATATACGTTTCCTTGCCCGTCGGCATATACCAAATACATGTTAGTCTCCTCTTATTATCAATTCTCAAGTTGTAGGCACTGAAGAAGTCTTCGCACGTGTTGTGCGACGAGCAGCCGTACCACTGTTGGACGTTCCCCCGCTACTTGCTGTTCCATTTGGCGATTGTTTAGCTCCGGCAACGTCAAATGATGCTAAGAATTCAGCATTAGTCTTTGTATCACGCAGCTTTTTGATGAATCCCTCTACAAAATCATAGGATTCATTCATGTTTTTGCGAATCGCCCAGATCGTATCGAGTTCTTCTTTGCTCAAGAGTACTTCTTCACGGCGTGTACCTGAACGACGAATATCAATAGCAGGGAATATACGGCGTTCCGCCAATTTGCGGTCCAAATGAAGCTCCATATTACCGGTACCCTTAAACTCTTCATAAATAATATCATCCATACGTGATCCGGTATCAATTAAAGCAGTTGCTAAAATAGTCAGTGAACCGCCTTCTTCCACATTACGTGCAGAGCCAAAAAACCGCTTCGGCCGATGAAAGGCTGCTGGGTCAATCCCCCCACTAAGTGTACGTCCAGATGGTGGAACCACAAGATTATACGCACGCGCCAGACGGGTAATGCTATCTAAAAGAATAACTACATCCTTCTTGTGCTCAACTAAACGAAGAGCCCTTTGCAACACAAGTTCGGCCACTTTAATATGATTCTCTGGAAGCTCATCAAACGTCGATGCAACCACTTCGCCTTTTACAGAACGTTGCATATCGGTTACTTCTTCTGGACGTTCATCTATTAGCAATACAAAGAGCTCAATTTCAGGATTATTAGTGGAAATACTATTGGCAATTTCTTTCAAGAGGAGCGTTTTTCCTGCTTTAGGAGGTGCTACAATCAAACCCCGCTGCCCCAAACCTACAGGAGCGAGCAAATCCATTATTCGGGTAGACAAATGAGTAGGGGATGTTTCAAGCGGTAGCTTGTCTTGCGGATAAAGTGGTGTTAATGCTGGAAAATGAAGTCGCTCCGCTGCGCTAGCAGGGTTCTCACCATTAACGGCATTGACTTGAAGCAGTCCAAAATATCGTTCATTTTCTTTCGGTGTCCGGCATTTCCCAGACACAAGATCTCCGCTTCTGAGATCAAACTTCCGAATTTGTGAGGCTGAGATATAAATATCTTCAGCGCTGGGCAAATAGTTAATCGGCCTTAGAAATCCATAGCCCTCGGGTAGAATTTCCAGTACGCCTTCCATAAACATAAGACCGCTTTGCTCTGCCTGTGCCCGAAGGATCGCAAAGATCAGTTCCCGTTTCTTCAGCTGTCCGTAGTAAGGAATCTGGTATTTCTTGGCCAGCTTATACAACTCGGTCAGCTTCATTTCTTCCAAATCGGAAATTTGAAGATCCATGTAATAACCACCTATTCAATTTTTAAATGAGTTCCCCTAGTCTATCTACTAGGCAAAATGATGAGTCTATTAAAATGCCCATTAAGATATTAATACCCATTTTGGAAGGATATATGCGGTAAATAAGCAAAATAAAACTCCTTCCAAACGGGATATCCTAATTTTATTCGTTCTCACGCCAAACATGAGCACCAAGTTGTCGAAGGTTGCTCACTAAATTATCATAACCACGGTCAATATATTCTACGCCGGTCACCTCGGTGATTCCATCCCCTACCGTCAACCCAGCAATGACAAGAGCAGCACCTGCCCGTAAATCAGTCGCTTTCACTTTTGCAGCGTTAAGTTTACCACCCTCAATAATTGCAGAACGGCCTTCAACGCGGATCTTTGCGCCCATTCGTACCAATTCTGGCACATGCTTAAATCGGTTGCTGTAGACAAAATCGCTAAGTACACTAACACCTTCGGCCTGCGTCAACATACTTGTCATAGGAGATTGTAAATCTGTAGGAAAGCCAGGATAGGTCAGCGCTTTGACATCTGCGTGCTCATATTTAGCTCTACCTATAACGCGAATACTTTCATCAAGCTCTTCAATATCAACGCCCATCTCTAAAAGCTTGGCCGTTAAAGCTTCCAAGTGCTTAGGAATAACGTTATCTATCAACACATTACCACGCGTAGCCGCAGCGGCAATCATATAAGTTCCTGCTTGAATCCGATCGGGAATAATGGAGTGACGGCAACCGTGCATCTCCGAAACCCCTTCGATTCTGATGGTTTCTGTACCAGCGCCTTTAATAACAGCGCCCATAGAGTTCAATAGGGTTGCTACATCTATAATCTCAGGCTCTTTAGCCGCATTTTCAATAATTGTGGAGCCTTTGGCACGTGAAGCCGCCAGCATGATGTTAATAGTGGCACCTACGCTTGATACATCTAAATAAATCTTCGCACCGCGTAGTTCTTTAGCATATAAGTGGATAGAACCATGTTCGTTGGTAACTGTTGCTCCCAGTGCCTCGAATCCCTTGATATGCTGATCGATTGGACGAGGTTCGAAATTACAACCACCAGGAAGACCTATTGTTGCTTCTTTGAATCTTCCAAGTAGAGCTCCCATCATATAATATGAAGCTCGAAGTTTCTTAACCGGACCATTAGGCATAGGTATAGATACAATACGCGAAGGATCAATTTTCATCTGGTTGCCTGACCAAGATACACTTGCGCCAAGCTCTTGCAAGATTTCGGAGTAAACGGCCACATCACTAAGGGACGGTAAATTATCAAGAACAACTTCAGATTCGGCTAAAATCGCCGCAGGAATAAGTGCAATAGCACTATTCTTTGCTCCACTGATGGTTACAACGCCCTCTAGCGGACGTCCACCGCCAATCATTAATTTTTCCATAGATTTATCAATTTCCCCCTACGTGTATTGCAGCTGTGCGGGCAATACGTGCTGTGGACTTTTTAGTGATGAAAATGGAAAGACACCGGCTAAGCGGTGTGCTTTCCTCATCAAACTATTCAACTGGGCAGAGCTACACCCTGCCCTTTACAAATTGCTTGTCCACCTGTGGCGGAAGCTAACAATGATTAGGCTTTGTTATTGGATCCAAATTCGCGGATTTTACCGATAACGGTTTCTTTGATCGCATCGCGACCTGGTGCGATGAATGTACGTGGATCGTAAGCATCAGGTTTAGCAGCCAGAACTTCGCGAACAACTTTTGCGAACACGATTTGGTTCTCAGTGTTTACGTTGATTTTGGAAGTACCCAAGGAGATAGCTTTCTTGATGTCATGTTCAGGAATACCTGTACCACCATGAAGAACCATTGGGATGTTAGTAGCGTCGCGGATTTCTTCCATCTCTTTAAATCCGAGGTTAGGCTCGCCAAGGTAAGGTCCATGAACGGAACCTAGTGCAGGAGCCAAAGTGTCGATACCTGTTTCTTTAACAATACGTACGCACTCATCAAGCTTAGCATACATGATGCCGCCGATAACGTCGTCTTCTTGTCCACCAACAGTACCTACTTCTGCTTCTACAGAAACACCTTTAGCGTGAGCATATTCAACGACTTTTTTAGTCATTTCAATGTTCTCATCGATTGGGTGGTGGGAACCGTCGATCATTACGGATGTAAATCCAGCATCAATTGCTGCTTTACATTTATCAAAGCTAGATCCATGGTCAAGGTGGATCGCTACAGGAACGGTGATATTCATATCGATAATTAGACCTTCTACCATCTTAACAACAGTAGTGAAGCCGCCCATGTGACGTGCTGCGCCTTCGGATACACCAAGGATTACTGGTGATTTTTCTTGTTCAGCGGCACCAAGAATTGCTTGTGTCCACTCCAAGTTGTTAATGTTGTACTGACCTACTGCGTATTTTCCTTCAAGTGCTTTCTTCAACATGTCTGTCATAGATACTAATGGCATGGTTTCATCCTCCTAAGAATGTTGGCTGGCTTTGTTTTTAAACCGACATCACATACAGGCTTATTATAACACATCCTGAGTCAAATACTAAATAGGATAAACAAAAAAATGTCCCGGTGGGACGATTTTTATCCAGCCCATATAGCAATTAGACCCGACCTGTTTTATAATCACCATAACCAAATAGGATCCATACAGAAAATATCACTTTAGCTGCATTGATCTACTGACTTACTATGAAGATGCATATTGACCGCTACCCGCATTTCATCGATGTCAAATGGCTTTGTGAAATGCATCAGTGCGCCCAGCTTGGTTGCTTCCTTAATCATATCCAGCTCCCCATAAGCGGTCATCATAATGACCTTAATGGACGGATTTAGCTCCTTCAAATGCTTCAAAATTTCGAGTCCATCCATTCCCGGTATTTTCATATCCAGCAGAACCAAGTCAGGAGACTCGCTACGAACAATGTCTAATGCCAATTTTCCGTTAGCTGCTTGAAATGTCGTATATCCTTCGCTATTAAACACTTCCATAAGAAGAATCCGGATCCCATTCTGATCATCAACAATTAATACTTTCTTTTTTTCCATATAACACCCTCCCAGAGATTAAGCCTGATTGACTATACCGCGCTCTCCACAGCTAACGGCCCCTTCAGAAACTAACTCCATACGAAACCTATTATTCGTGCTTCACAGCCCAAATCCTTCTAATTGGATAAAATGGGTAAATAAAGAGTCTAAATTGTAATGATGTCATTTTCGGAGCTCTTCAAAATGGGTAAACAAGTTATACTTTCAAATATTCAAAAAAAAGAGCCTCCAATAGGAGACTCCTCAGATTTGATTAAGAACCCGTAGGTTCCGATAATGTTTACAAAATTACTGCTGTTCGGAATGAGTCAAAGAAGCTTTGACGAAATCACGGAACAACGGTTGTGGACGGTTCGGACGTGAAGTGAATTCCGGATGGAATTGAACCGACAAGAACCAAGGATGTCCCGGAAGCTCAACGATCTCAACTAAACGGCCATCTGGAGAGGTTCCGGAAATGACCAGACCTGCTTTTTCAATCTCATCACGATACGTATTGTTGAACTCATACCGGTGACGGTGACGCTCGTATACCAGTTCATCATCGTAGCAAGACATTGCCAGGGAACCTTCAGCAATCTTACAAGGATACAAACCAAGACGCATAGTTCCGCCCATATCTTCAATATCCTTCTGCTCAGGAAGCAGATCGATCAGTGGATATGGTGTGTTCGGATCGATTTCGGAGCTATTCGCACCTTGTAGACCTAGAACAGAACGGCCATATTCGATTACGGAAACTTGCATACCTAAGCAAATTCCGAAGAAAGGTATCAATTTCTCACGGGCATAACGAATCGCGGAGATTTTACCTTCAATTCCCCGATCACCGAAACCACCAGGAACAAGAATACCACCAATACCACGCAGCATTTCATCCACGTTCTCATCCGTAATTTCCTCTGCATTCACCCAGCGAATCTTAACCTCTGCATTAGCAGCAAAGCCTGCGTGTGAAAGTGATTCAACAACGCTCAAATAAGCGTCATGGAGTGCTACGTACTTACCAACAATCGCAATTTCCACTGTTTTCTCTAGCTTCTGAATCCGTTCAAGCATACTTTCCCATTCACGCATATCTGGCGCAGGTGTTGTAAGCTTCAAATGATTAACAACAATCTCGTCCAATCCTTCATCACGAAGATTCAATGGAACTTCATACAACGTTGAAGCATCGCGGCATTCCACAACAGCATTAGCATCAATATCGCAAAAGAGTGCGATCTTCGCTTTCATATCTGCGGAAAGCTCATATTCCGTACGGCACACGATGACATTCGGTTGAATACCGATGCTGCGCAGCTCTTTAACACTGTGTTGTGTCGGCTTTGTCTTCACTTCTCCAGCAGCCTTGATATAAGGAATCAAGGTTACGTGGATATACATCACATTTTCCCGTCCGATATCACTCTTGATCTGGCGAATGGCTTCCAGGAACGGAAGACTCTCAATATCACCTACGGTTCCACCAATCTCTGTTATTACAACATCAGAGTTAGTCTCGCGACCTGCGCGGAACACGCGTTCTTTGATCTCATTCGTAATGTGTGGGATAACTTGTACAGTTCCGCCCAAATACTCTCCACGACGTTCCTTGCTGATTACGGATGAATAGATCTTACCTGTCGTCACATTGTTGTTCTTTGACAGATTAATATCAATAAACCGTTCATAATGTCCAAGGTCAAGGTCAGTCTCCGCACCGTCATCTGTTACGAATACTTCACCGTGCTGATAAGGACTCATCGTTCCAGGATCTACGTTAAGATACGGATCAAATTTCTGAATCGTTACCTTTAGACCTCTGTTTTTGAGCAGCCTGCCCAGCGAAGCGGCGGTAATGCCCTTGCCCAGGGAAGACACAACGCCACCCGTTACAAAAATATACTTTGTCACTGTAAAACCCTCCTAAATAAAGTCCAGACATAAAAGCGGCGCATGGTGTTTATCGTAACCCGTTTTACTATCATCAAAACAGGGGAAATCAAAAGTTTGATTCACTGGGGAAAACACTTGGCGTCGTCCCGCGAATTACATAAAACTACAGCTACTTTGCATCTAAAAAAACAAAAAAGTGACACCCGTAGAACCGGGGCACTTTTTATTTTAAAAAACGCGTTTATTAACTTACATGATAAGCCCATGCAATAGTTTACTCTGACGATCCCCCACTGTCAAGGGAGGAATTATACCATTAGCAAGACTCTTTGAAATTATTTATCTTACTTGTCAGCTTCTGCATCGTCTACATCTGAGTCATCTTCTGCGTCGTCTTCATCTGAGTCATCTTCGTCTATGTCATCTTCATCGATCACGACATCTTCATCGACTTCTTCTTCGCTGTCGTCGTCGGAATAGAGGTCGTCGCGATCTTCGTCGATAGCGTCGAAATCCTCTTCTTCAGCAGCGTAGTTTTCTTCTTCTTCAGCAAAGTCGTCATCTTCCAAATCATCGTCTTCATCGTTGATGATACGCACGCGTTTGGTGTTACCAACCGGATCATCGGAGCGCTCTAGAGGATACCAGCGTTTCAGTCCCCAAAGGTTGGTTCCGACACAGGCAAAACGCCCGTCAATGTTAATCTCGGTATATAACTGGGCAATAGTATCTTGGCTTTCTTGATCGGTCATGCCGCGTAACTTGGCTACCTCGACCATCAGATCACGGTAATAATACGGCGTATTAGCTGCTTTAAGTACCAGAAAGGCAAGATCCACCATTGGCATTTCTTTAACTTTCTCAGGGTCTAGCTTTAAATTGAGTGGCGTACTCACTAAAGGACACTTCCTCTCACGCATTGTTCACATTACGGTTTATTTCAATAATATCCATTAACAAAACTAAGTAAAACCTATTTGAGAACAAATTGCAAGTCAAAAGCGGTAACAGCTAACAGAAAGAGACCTCTGGCTCTTATCCCTAGCAGAAACCTGTCTCTATCTTGAAGAAGAATAAATCCGAAACATATGTACCCGCGTGAAACTTATACTTACTTTTAATTTTAAAAAAGGCGGAGGAAATCCTCCGCGCATGACTGTATCCACGCCAAGGATCGGCTCCTTACGTGATGTTACAAAGAGAGTGTTAATCTCTTCTGTCTATTTTATGTAAAGCGCCGTCTTTTGACACGATGGGCAGCCCATTTCGTTAAAAAAGGGCAAGTTCCCATTCGGACCCCCTCTTCCACTCATACAATATGGCAGCAGGGCACCGAGGAGGGGACAGCGAAACCTATGGACTATTACAAATTTTGGAACATGCTTCTTGAAGAAATATCGGTTGCCCCCAACAATGGTGAGCGGCGTATTCTTACCTTCAATGATCCCCGCCAGTATGCCGGAGCATTTACACAATGGAAGGCTCTGAAAGCGAAGCAGCCTGAGCTGCGGCAAGTGCAGGTATCTCCGCTGATTCGGGCCTTCTTTGTGCCTGCTGCCGGCGCCGGAAAACTAATGAGACGATTTGCAGACCTCCTAAATGTCGAAGAGGATCTACAAATGCAAATCCATTCCATAGCTAACGAAAAGAGCGGTACCGCCACACTCCCTTGGGGAGTAAAAGCCATTCATGCTCCTCAGGCATGGTCCAAATCAACCGGAGTTCACGTCAAAATCGGCATAATCGACACAGGTGCTGATTACCGCCATCCCGATTTGAAGCATTCATTAGCCTCTGGGGTCAACCTACTACACCGCGGTATGTTGCCGCTAGATGATAATGGACACGGGACTCACATCGCTGGCACTCTAGCTGCAGCAGGAGGAACACGCGGTATGATGGGAGTAGCACCGCGAGCGCTGCTATACCCAGTCAAGGCCTTTGATCATAGCGGCTCCGCCTATGTATCGGATATTGTGCTGGGCATTGATTGGTGTGTACAGAACAGAATCGATATCATCAATATGAGCTTCGGAATGAAAACCAGAAGCAAAGCACTTCACAATGTGGTTATAAAAGCGTACCGAGCCGGAATCGCTATCATTGCCTCCTCCGGGAATGATGGCAAACGTGGGGGGGACTATCCTGCACGATATCCTGAGACGATTGCCGTGGGCGCCATCGACAAAAGACATCGTGTTGCCGGCTTCAGCAACCGCGGTTCTTATATCGATGTATATGGCCCCGGCGAAGGGGTGTCCTCCTGCTGGCTGAAGGAGGGTTACAAAGAGATGAGCGGCACCTCCATGGCGACCTCGCATGTTACGGGAGCCGCTGCACTACTGCTCGCGCTGCGACCGGGTATCTCGCCAAGGGAGCTGAAGCTGCTCTTGCGCCGCACAGCTTCCCCGGTACGGCTGCGCAAGGGCCAGCGACGCGCATCCCTTGGCGGCGGCGCTGCCGATGCCCTACGCCTGCTGAAGGCAGGAGTGAGGGCCAAGCGGGCGGTCTCCGCGAACGTGTAGACCCCACCCGGTGCCCGGGTGGGGCACTCTGACGTGAGCGCAGCTTGTGCCGGTGCGATGAACGGCACAAAATAAAATCCGCCTCCGAGGGAACCGGAAGGCGGATTTTTTGTCGTTTGATGTTGAATTACATGCGATCCGGTGCAGAAACACCGACAAGACGCAGGACATTAGCAATGGTAGTACGAGCAGCACCAAGCAATGCAAGACGCGCCACAGTTTGAGCAGCATCCTCAGTAATTACACGTTCAGCTTTGTAATAACTGTGGAACATCGCAGCCAGCTCATATACATAACGGATGAGGCGATGTGGAGCATAACCTTCAGCCGCAACAGCGATTTCTGCTGGGAGCTCACCAATTTTGCGCAGCAGGTCATATTCGTGCACTGCTGTCAGCTTGGAGAAGTCAATCTCAGCGTAATCAGGAATGGAGATCCCTTGCTCCTCTGCCTGACGGAAAATACTGCAGATACGCGCATGCGCATATTGAACATAGAATACAGGGTTCTCATTAGAAGTAGAGATCGCTAAATCCATATCGAAATCAAGATGGGAATCCATGCTACGCATGGTGAAGAAATAACGAATCGCATCGATTCCTACTTCCTCCATCAAATCTTCCATCGTAACCGCTTTGCCGGTACGCTTGGACATTTTAACCTTTTCACCATTCTGGAACAGACTGACCATTTGAGCAATTAAAACCACTAGCTTCTCAGGATCATTGCCAAGAGCTGACATCGCCGCTTTCATACGCGGAATATAGCCATGGTGATCTGCACCCCAAATGTTAATCATTTTATCGTAACCGCGGCCATACTTATCGCTGTGATAAGCAATGTCCGGTGTAAGGTAGGTGTATGTGCCATCGTTCTTAATCAGAACGCGGTCTTTATCATCGCCATACTTAGTCGTTTGCAGCCAGGTTGCCCCATCCTGCTCATATACTTCTCCACGATCACGAAGCTCGTCTAGCGAGCGCAGCACTTCCCCATTCTCATACAGCGAAGTCTCACTGAACCAGATATCGAAGTTTACGCGGAATAGGCCCAGATCGCGTTTGATTTTATCGAGCTCTTTATTCAGTCCATAGTTCCGGAAAAATGCTGCGCGGTCACTTGGGCTCATCTCGAGTAGTGTATCGCCCTTTTCAGCCACAAGCTCCTTAGCAAATCCCTTAATATCTTCACCATGGTAACCGTCTTCAGGCATTTCTGCTTCTTGACCCAGCTCCTGCAGGTAACGAGTCTCAATGGATTTGCACAGGTTGACTACTTGATTACCGGCATCATTAATATAATATTCCCGTGTCACCTGATAGCCGGCATAATCGAGCACGTTGCAAAGCGCATCGCCGACAGCAGCACCACGAGCATGTCCTAGATGAAGGCTACCCGTTGGGTTGGCGCTGACGAACTCCATTTCAACCTTCTGACCTTGACCGACGTTAATACGGCCATAATCATCACCCTGCTCAGCAACAAGGCTGATAACTGGGTACAAATAATTCTTGGACAATGTAAAGTTAATAAAGCCTGGTCCGGCAATCTCAGCTTTTTCAATAGAAGCTCTGCTAGTATCCAAATGCTCTATAATTGCCTCAGCAATCTGGCGCGGATTACGTTTTGCGATTTTGGTCAGCTGCATAGCAGCGTTCGTAGCCAAATCACCATGTGCCTTATCTCTTGGTACTTCCAGTACAATATCCGGAACCTCTTCCGGTGCAACAATTCCTGCATTCACAATTGCATCGGCAATGGCTTCTTTTACCCGTTCATTCACAAGCTCCAACGGATTCTTTCTCTGTGTCATAATTTCGGTTCCTCCTGTATATGCAAACTAATAGCAAACTTTCCTGATAATTCCTCGTAAACGTACAAATCATATTCCCATGCTACCGTTAGGGAACGCCCTTCGCGCACCACGTCCAGCTTATTCGTTTCTGTAGAAAGATTAAACTGTGTATATGGCGAACGATAGAATCCCGGCAAACGCCGTCCGGATTGAAAGCTCTGTTCCGACTGTATCCCACCGTGGCGGATTAGCTTTAGCTGATTGCCTGCAATTTTTATCGTTGTACGAACAGAAATTTCCTCTCCTCGAGGGCCCTGCTCTAACTCTTCATATTGAATATATAGATGCGGTCCTTTGGATACTACCTCTCCATTCGCTTTCATAACATTTCGCTGACCCTCTTGAAGGCTCACGAGCGTAATAGAGACGTCATATTTGTCAGACTGTAGTTCGGGCATCACACGTTCCTCCATTCTGCAAGCCTCTGCATTCTGCATAAGAAAAACGCCTGTCGTAAAACTTAAACATTTTTATATTCATTCAAAGGCCTATTCGCTTTCCCATTGTACACTATATCCAGTTCAAAGAAGCATTTCAATCTCAGATTCCATTAGATCTAGCTTAGCTCATAAAATTTTACCATATGGATGGATAAAAGCACACTTGGAACATGCAGTAAAACTGTACACAAGTACAACCAACTTCATAATCACAAAAAAACGGTTCCCTTAGGAACCGTTTAGATAACTAAACGCTATGCTCACTACCTTTACTAATTCATCAATTACAAGGACAACATTTTCAAAGAAAATCTAAGTTGCCAAGAAGCGCCGCCATCTTTAGTTACATATAACGATGAATAATCGCGTTCACGAACAGCTAACCAACCCTCTTTGTTACTAGTGAACGAGATTACCCCGTCATACCCAGCAATCGCCGGAAGATTGGTCCACTGCTTGCCACCGTTATATGAGCGTCCTACCGCTACTTTTTCCGCTGCGTCGGAATAACCCACCAAAAAGGTCGTATTGTTCCCTACCAGCTCCAAATTTCCGGGTCTCCCAGAAGCAGGCCCTTTATTTATTACAGCTTTTCCGCTACCCGGAGCAGGTCCACCCCCAGCAGTTTCCTGAGCAATCACTCTATTCCAGCTTTTACCCTTATTCGTACTTGTATATAGGGAGTACGAGGTTTGACTCATCCCTGATCCGCCATAGAGAACCACATCTACTTGATCTCCTTTTGCAGTGATTTGCCCATACTCAGGATTGGAAAAGGTTGACTTCAACGATAAAGTCCAATTTTTGCCTCCATCTGTAGTCTTCATTACCCGGTAGCCGGTTCCAGGCACAATCACAACGGCCCAGCCGGTATTACGATCACTGAAATAAGTACCGCGTGTATTGGATGGGGTTGAAATCTTGCTCCAGATAAGTCCCCCGTCCTTGGTGTAATACGTTGATGCCCGGTTATACCCGAAACCAATCTTACTGTCGATAAAATCGATTCTTTCAAAACTAACAGCTTTATTCGAAAGTCTTTTCCATTCTGAACCGCCATTAGAGGTCCCGATTAAATATCGAGCTTGACCCTCTTTTACAGAAGCAAGGGCAAAACCATGCACGTTATCGGGAAAATCAATCTGTTTAAAGCTCCATTGGCCTTCATAAATCTCTTGAAAATTGCAGCCTCCGTTAGAGGTGCCAATCATAAATCCATTGCCTGCCGCCCGTCCGATATCTCCATTCAAAAACTGAACATCAGAAAAGGTAAGCGGTGTGGAAACGTCCCCTGAATGCTTGTTTTGCAGAGACTGTAGTAGCCCATGATCTCCAGTGCCGCAAGCCGCGGGTGTGGCCGATGCCGCAGCATGTACAGAAGAAGCTGATGCACCCCAGCCTGAAACCATTATTAGCGTCGCCGAAAGGGCGGTTATTATCGTTCTATGAATCTTTTTCGTCCAGTTCATAGTGACACCTCCTATTGTATATATACCCTCGCTTTCAATCTCTACTCTTTTATACCTCCTGAAGCACGCATGATCCACCATTGAATAGTCACAAAATGGAAACAGTTTGTCATCTCCTATTTAAATCGCCTCCGTCGATAATCCTTTTAAAAGGTCGGCTAGTTATACAATGAATATCCTTCCATTTCCTTTCCCATAATACAAGGAGAAGGGAGTCTGGTGCCATGACACGTGAACCAACGAATCCACCCAAACGAAAAAGCCGCTTCCGCCGTTTATTCCGGCTGCTGGTAGCCATGACTATATTGTTTCTACTGACCACGGGAGCTCTGCTCGGTTACCTATACCAAAAAGATCTTCCCCCTATTGGCGATGATGTGCGTTCCAAGCTACTCGACTCCAGGGGCAATATTCTTGCCACCTTCACCTCAGACGGGCGTAGCCGTGAACCGGTCAAATTAAGTCAAATTTCTCCCTTGCTCATTGAAGCCACACTCGCCGTCGAGGACCGTAAGTTTTACGAGCATTCCGGATTTGATATGAAGGGGATGGCTCGGGCTGTGCTCGTCAATTTGGAAGAGGGAAACCGAACGCAAGGGGCTAGTACGCTAACTCAACAGCTCGCGAGAAATCTCTATCTATCTCACGAGAAGACATGGACGCGCAAGGCCAAAGAAGCCTTGTATACGATGCAGCTCGAGATGAAATACAGCAAAGATGAAATCTTGAACATGTATTTAAATAACATCTACTATGGTCATGGTGCCTATGGCATTGAAGCAGCCTCTCAGATGTATTTTGGCAAATCTGCAGCAGACTTAGACTTGGCAGAGAGTACCATGCTAGCTGGAATTCCAAAAGGACCGACCTATTATTCGCCGTACAATCATTTAGACAACGCTAAAAAACGCCAAAAAATCATTTTGACCGTCATGACTAATTTAGGAGAAATCACACAAGAAGAAGCGGGGCAGGCTGTTCAGAAGGACTTGAACTTAAAACCACAAGGCCAGAAAGATACCACTGTGGCTGCACCTTATTTTAGAGATTATATCCGCAATCTGGCCACAGAATCTCTTCACATCAGCAGTGATGAGCTGGAACAAGGGGGACTAAATGTTTACACTACCCTCGACCCTGACATGCAGCATGCAGCAGAACAAGCAGTCGACAAAGAGATGGATCAAAATAGTGATCTGGAGACTGCTCTTGTATCCATCGATCCTCGCACTGGCTATATTAAAGCAATGGTCGGCGGGAAAAATCATCGTACTAACCAATACAATCATGCGCTGGCCACCACACGTCAGCCTGGCTCGTCCTTTAAGCCGGTCATGTATTTAGCCGCACTCTCTTCTAAAGAGATGACTGGTCTTTCCGTTTTCAAAAGCCAGCCAACGATGTTCCATTATGATAATAATCGCAAAACCTACCAGCCTCGGAACTTCGGGGATAAGTATCTGGGAGAAATCAATATGCGGCAAGCCATTGCAGCATCCGACAATATCTATGCTGTGAATACAATCATGAAGATCGGCGCAGATAAAGTGAGCGAGATGGCAGCCAAGATGGGCATTGACAGTCCGCTTCAAAGCGTGCCGTCACTGGCACTCGGCACCTCACCGATCAGTCCGCTAGAAATGGCTGCGGCATTTGCTGTTATTGGGAACAGTGGTCAGAAAATTCCAACCACAGCCATTCTAAAAATAACGGATTCCAATGGTATGGTGCTGTATGAAGCACCACAGCCAAAGGGTGAAGCCGTCGTAGAACCTTCCGCCGCCTATGTACTGACCCGTTTAATGGAGGGGGTATTTGAGACTGGGGGAACGGGAAATCGCGTAGCTTCTATAATTAAACGTCCGGTAGCCGGCAAGACCGGAACTACCGATACAGACGGCTGGATGGTAGGCTTCACCCCCGAGCTATCCACTGCAGTTTGGGTTGGATATGACAAGGGGCGCGATATCTCAACTACCGATGGTAGACGCGCAGCTCCAATTTTCGCGGAGTTTACTGAAAAAGCGTTGGAAAATATCCCACCTAAGATTTTTCCCATTCCAGATGGCGTGGTCAGCGTATACATCAATCCGCAGTCCGGAAAGTTGGCTACAGCAGCTTGTCCCGAAAAAGAGCTGGAGACTTTCATTAGTGGAACTGAGCCCACCGAATATTGTGATCAACATGGCAAAGCACCCGCCGCCGATGATGTACAAAGCAAAGTAGATCCTGCTGAAGAAAATCGTTCCCTGTGGAAAAATATTAAACGCTGGTGGTTGAATTAACCTCTTCATCTAATGAAGAGGTTTTTCTTTTTTATTACTTATTTATTGTAGAATCCATAGGATGGCCAAACTCGATTTTCACTTCTCCCGCAAAGGATGTAACCGCTTCATTAATTGTATTCACCCCATTCTCTTAACTCACAATTACTGCTATAATAGTTAGTAGCAACCAAAATATAAAGATGTAAATGAGGGACATGGGATGAAGGATACAGGCATGATCCGGAGTTTAGACAGTCTTGGGAGAATTGTGGTTCCCGCAGAAATCCGTATGACTCGTAATATCGACATTGGTGATCCTATCGAATTTTTTATATTAAACGATAACACCATCATACTCAGGAAGTACACCTCGACAGAATGTACGTTTTGCAGAAGCCACGACCATGTCACCTACTATAAAGAGCAATTTATTTGCAGTAGCTGTCTAAAAGAAATTGCCGATCCTGAACGCATGTCTCAAGTGACTGAGGCGCGCCAAGATTTTGCAAGCGAAGTGTCAGAGCACAGCAGCACGATCCGGAAGACGAAGACAGAAGATATGTGCCAACGCCTGGAGCGGGCCATAGATGATCATCCATATGCCAATCAGAAAGAGCTTGCTGAAATCCTTGGAATCAGTCAAGCCAGAGTAAGTCAACTCAAACGCAAACTTAGTACGGCAGGCAAATTGTAAACTAATTCATTGTGTTCAATTCAAAAAGGCTTCGACCTTCCTATTTAGGATGTCGAAGCCTTTCTTCTGTTGTATCAGGTAATCTTGACCGAGTAGTTGTTTCCTACTCGGTCAGTGCAGCCTTAAGCTCATCGGAGGACGCAGTCCACCATGCCTCATTATGCGAGATCAAGAGGGATTTTAGGGCAGCTTTTTCAACTGCGCCAAGCCCTCCTACATCGATTTTGCGTTTTAGCGCAGCATCCAACTTATTGACATGCTCGGCGAGAATTTTCCAACCGCGACGTGCTTCCGTATCGATCCACATTTCGCAGGCCGTTATACCTCCATAGAATTGACTATCCTGGGTACGGTCCACCGCTACCCATACCACCCAAACCTGTCTACCATTAGGTACATCTTCACGGTTCATGGAGAATTTAATACCCTTTTCAACTTTACTCTTGGCATGCATGGCACCGATATCAATGACTGCTTCACCGCCATCAATAATGACAGGCGATACGTTATTGAGCTCAATAGAGCCTGCTCCAAAGCCTTTATGTTTACTTTTGGCATTCACAATATTTAAGGCAATCTGTTTCTTGCCCTCCGGTTGTATGTTGTCCACGAGTGCACACCCTTCCTCTTACGAATAATTTAATTTTAGCTAATAATGCGGCGATTGCAAACATATACATCCCGTAGATGCTTGTCACGGGAGGAATCATACTATGAAGTCACTGTCATTAAGGTACATCATCATCTTTGCGACCCTGGCCGCCCTCGTGCTACTAGGAGGTATATGGGTCTATTCAGGGGATAACTCCACAACTTCTGTTACTAGCTTTGTTTCAAAAGAGGCCAAGTCCTCAAGTGGCACGGCTCCTGCAGCTGCACCACAGCAAACTCTGCCTGATAGCGCCCCCGTTCCAGCAGAAGAGGCATTAAGTCAACGCGTTGTTGAGTATCACATCGATGTTCAGCTTGTTCCTGATACAGAAACTTTAATTGCTTCTGAAACGGTAACCTGGACACATCCCGGTGTTAAACCAGTAAGTGATCTATATTTTCATATGTATCCAAATGCTTTTGCTTCACCAGATACTACCTTTATGAAGGAGTCCGGAGGAACGCTCAGAGGTGACACCATGCCAGAGAACGGCTTCGGAAGTATGACATTAACCGATCTGCGCACAACAGAAGGAACGTCACTAATGCAAAGAGTGCAATTTGTACAACCCGATGATGGTAACGTCAACGATAAGACACTCCTAAAGGTACATCTCCCACAGCCGGTTAATGGTGGAGAAAGTGTCACGCTGAAACTCCAGTACGAGGTCCAGCTCCCCAAAATATTTGCCCGTATGGGCGCATCAGGCAATTTCGTGATGGCTGGGCAATGGTTCCCTAAACTTAGTGTATACGAGACTATGGGCACACGTGGGGTTAAGGAAGAAGGCTGGGATTTGCATCAGTATCATGGCACCTCTGAGTTTTACAGCGATTTTGGCATCTTTAATGTAACGATTGCAGTTCCTTCCGACTATACGGTAGCTGCGACCGGATTTCCTGTGAAGAATGCCAAGCTGAAACAAGATCAAAAAATATATCAGTTCTACGCTGACGATGTCCATGACTTTGCTTGGGCGGCTTCCCCTGATTTTACAGTAGCAGAAGAAGCCTTCTCTACGCCAGAAGTGCCTGGTGTACGGATTAAGGTGTATCTCGATCCATTACACAAAGACTTAAAGGAACGATACCTTCAGGCCGCTAAGGCCGCTCTGACCTACTTCAGCAAATGGTATGGTCCTTATCCCTACTCGACTCTGTCTATTATCGTTCCGCCTAAAGAGGGCAACGGGGCTGGAGGAATGGAGTATCCTACACTCATTACAGCGTTTGGAGCCACAGACTCTTCTCCTGACACCTCACTTGAAAGAACCGTCGTTCATGAAATTGGCCATCAATACTTCTACGGTATGGTAGCCAGCAATGAATTCGAGGAGGCTTGGTTAGACGAAAGCTTCACCTCTTATGCTGAAGACAGACTCATGGAGCAAGAATACGGCATCAAAACGAATCTCCCTCTTCAGTCCAGCTTGGTGACCAAATCAGAGCCGCTAAATTTAGAAACATGGAAATATGCCGGAGCAGAATCCTATAGCCGAAATGTGTATATCCGCGGAAAGCTAGTACTTAAGGATATTGAACGCCAAGTAGGCGCTAAAGCAATGAACAGCATCATGTCTACTTACGCACGTAAATTCCGTTTCCAGCACCCCACTACGTCTGATTTTCAAAAAGTCGTTGAGAAGGTAACCAAAAAATCGTGGCAGCCTTATTTCGAAGATTATATTTATGGTGGTGGTGCTCCTGATTTCTCAGTAGATACGATTACGATTAAAAAGAATGGCAACAGCGATGCTCATAGCTACGAATCCATCGTGAAAATTAGAAACAAAGGGAGCCATTACGTTGACGTTCCCATTAAATTCACATTCGCCGATGGCTCTGCGACAGAGCGGGTTTGGAACGGTGAAGGAGCAGAGACTACCTTCCAGTTGTTAAGCGATAAGCTTCTCCTCTCTGCTGAGATTGATCCTGAGCATACCGTTCTTTTAGAAAACAAACATCTTAATAACTTCAGACTGGCGGAAATAGAGCCCAAAATCCTCTCCCGCTGGACGTTAAGTGTAACTAAACTAGTTGAAACCGTGCTCGGAACTCTTGTCTGGTGAGGTGAATGATTGTGAGAACATCGATAACCCGCGGCTGGCAAAGCATGAAGGAGCAAATTTATATTCTGATTCTGCTCTTCATCTACCGACTGCTCTGGGGCTACTTTATGTACGGCTTCATCCGGTCTGCTATCGTTCCAATTCTAATACGCTATCCAGATAAAGACGCTGGAGGCAGCGGAATGGGCAGACTACTCTATTACGTCGAAGGGCAGTTCAGCTTGAACACAGATCCTGCGATACGTACTTGGTTATGGATGTTCCTAGGGCTTGTAATCTTGCGACTGCTACTCTCCCCCTTCATAAGGGCAGGATTACTGCATGAACTCCATCAGGAGCGAAAAGGAGAGCGTGGCCTGTTCTTTTTTCCCGGCATGAAGCTTTATGGATTGCCAGTGTTTATCTTTAGTCTAATCGAATGGGTAATGGCTCTACTTCCGTTATATTGGCTTGCTCCAAAAATGTACGGGCTATTCTTGTCCTCTTTTCTAGACTACTCTTTGTTACTACATCTAGTTCCATACGTATTGGCATGGCTTATATACATCTTTATCGTGCGCCTGTTCCTTCTATATATGCAGTTTGGTTATACCGGCGGCACGGGGATGTTCTCCTCCCTATTCATTTGTTTGAAGTCGCTGATTCCAGCAATAGGCATTTCAATCATACTTGGCGCAGCAGGCCTGATCCTTTTGCTAGTGTGCGGACTAACGGGTATCTCCTGTCCTGGTCTACCAGCACTTCTTATTCGTCAACTTTCATCACTGCCCTCAACACTCTTCAAAATGTGGGGGATTTCCGCTCAATATCATCTATGGCGCAGTAAAGCATTTCCACAATAATTCGAGTCATTACAGCACATAATATAAGAGTCCCGGTTCCTGAATCAGGAGCTGGGACTCTTTTGCGTTATAGACAAATCATGAGGATTTGCAAAATCGTAAAGACTTTGTTACAATAAGTCCTGTTCCATTGGTAACAAGTTTGTAATCATTTGAAACGATTTCTACATAACTTCATGTATTTGTCGTAGTCTTGTCGATAAGTCACTATCTGGTGCATAAAACGCCGAATTCCTTGCACCGGGAAGTGGGGGAACCATATTTTGGGTGAATTGATCTCGCTTTGCAGTGATCATAGGGGAACCTTCTACCGAACCCTTAAGCTAACCTCACAGGCATTGGAAGGGGTACAATTTTTTTGAAGAATTTAAGAAAAGCATGCGTCGCTGCGGCGCTAGGACTTGTAATGGCGTTCTCTATTGGTGGAGGAAGTGCCTTTGCAGACTCTAGGATGGACAGTGTTATTTCAAAGACTATTGGAGTTGCCTATAAAACCGGAGGCACTAGCACTGCCGGGTTTGACTGTTCTGGATTTACTACGTATGTATTCAAGAAGGTGGGTCTTTCTTTGCCCCGTACTTCAAAAGCTCAATATAGTGTCGGAACTCCTGTAGCCAAAAGCAAATTGCGTTCAGGTGACCTAGTTTTCTTTAACACATTGGGCAACGGCGTATCCCATGTCGGCATTTATGTTGGAAACGGAAAATTCGCACAATCATCATCTTCATATGGCGTGACCATCACTTCACTTAGCCAGTCCTACTGGGCCAATCGCTATGTTGGCGCTAAAAGAGTAATGAGTACTTCCTCATATCAAGCTGTAGCCTACGATTAATACTTCCTCACAACTATAACCTTACAATTACATTATATAGACCTGGGTTTGATTATTGACTTAATCGAATCCAGGTTTTTTTGCCTTATTCTATTCTTTACACCACTAGAACGGACTTTAAACACTTTTATTTGATAAAAATTTCAATAAATATAAAAATTAGTTTAATAATATCGCTTACATATGCATTTTGTTTTAAAAAAAACGAATTTTTCTGCATGATTATGTTAAAAACGATTGCCAAGCGGCACTCTGTTTGTTACAATAACTGCAGTAAGATTTTAGTAACATTTTTGTAATCATTAAGTTATTATTTACAAAGGTTTTGTCATGTATTGATTACAAGCTATTCCTAATCAACAGTATCAGCCGAGTTTCCTAACTATTAGGAAAACGGGGGAACCAACTTTGGGTGAATTGACCTCCATTTTTAGAGGGGTCATAGGGGACCTTCAACCGAACCCTTAAGCTAACCTCGTAGGCATCCGGAAGGGGTATAAACTTTTGAAGAAGAAGCTAGCAGCAGCAGTACTTAGCTTTTCCATTATTTTCACCATCGGAGCAGGAAGCGCTTTCGCGGATTCCAAAATGGATAAAGTGATTGACAAGACCATCGGAACTAAGTACGTATCCGGCGGCATCTCCACAAATGGATTTGATTGCTCCGGATTTACAATGTATGTATTTGATAAAATTGGTATCAATCTACCACACCAATCAGGTTCCCAGTATCAAATGGGTACTGCTATCTCCCAAGATGATTTAAGATCTGGAGATCTTGTATTCTTCAATACAAGTGGTAAGGGTGTCTCCCATGTCGGTATTTATGTCGGTGAAGGCAAGTTTGCACACGCTTCTTCCTCACGCGGTGTAACGGTTAGCTCCCTGAGTGATAGTTACTACGTGAAACGCTACATCGGCGCTAAACGGATTATGAGCACGGATGCTTATCATTCTGTTGCTTCTGAGACAGAAGATAATGATGATGTTCAATAAGTAAATCGTACATAGGCTCTTTTCCAAGATGTTGATTCTTGGGGAAGAGCTTGTTTTTTTGTCTTATTTAATATTTACCCCTCTCAGAATTTGTAAAACATTAATCCTCATAAAGTTTCTGAGTCGACCATCCCTCTTTTTGTATATAATTAGTTACAAGGATAAACGTCTTCCGGGTCCTTATAAGGACAATAAGCGTTTTAAGCGAGAAATTTAAGACATATAATATTGTGTGAAACTTATACTTTCTTATATTTTAAATTTCCCCCCCGTGAAAGGAGGTCTTTGACCTTATGATAAATCCCTCCGTTACTTTTCATGTAGCACCTATGGAGACCAGTCACGCGGAAGAGATTTGCAACTGGGATTACACTCCCCCTTATAATATTTACGGCTGGATGCCGTGGGGGCAAATGCAGGCTCTTGAAATCGAGTTCGGTGACCCCCAGTTACGGAATGAGCAATATGTCTCCATATTAAATGGGCAAGGAGCTTTATGCGGGTTCGCGCAATTGTTTCCGATGGAAGGTGTTGTTCGCTTGGGGATTGGCATGCACCCTGATCTATGCGGTCAAGGTCTAGGAAAATTATTCATGGATGCAATCGTGAAAGCAGCCTTGATTCGTTATCCTGAGCGTGAGATTGATTTAGAGGTATTGACCTGGAACCAGCGGGCAATCCGAACTTATCAAAAGTGTGGATTTACGATTACCGATACGTATGAGCGTCTGACCCCCACAGGAAACAAACCTTTTTATTGCATGGTCTATGACAAATAATATTAAATTCCAAATTTTTCATTGTATTGATAACATTATTGTTCATTTTTTTGTCACAAACCCTATGATAACGCTTCACCTTGAGCTATAATGTAGGGAGCAGCTTACATAGAAGGGACGAACTGGGATGCAGAAATGGATCATGAGCGGTTTGTTTTTTGCCGCCTGTGCCTTTGCGGTAGTACTTATGTTTACACTTCCAGGTAAAGAAGAGGTAGCTGAACAGAATAAGCCCACGATGCCGGTAGTTCAATTGGATGCGGCAAAGGCGGAAGCAACCGTGAAAGCCAGCTGTATCACCTGTCATGGCGATCAGCTTCAAGGTGGAGTTGGACCTAATCTTCAAAATGAAGGCGGTCAGCATGATGCTGAAGAAATCTACAGTATCGTCACTAAAGGACGCGGTCAAATGCCTTCCTTTAAAGAAAAGCTAGCCCCTGAGGAAATTGCAAACGTCGCCCTCTGGCTCTCAGAGAAAAAGTAACTACCTAAGCAACTAAAAACGCCCGTGCCAGGAGATAGTTCACTATCTGCGCACGGGCGTTTATTTATGAGTTTGGGTATACTACCGATTTTTCTCAAAGGCTTCATTAAATTCATGTACCTCTCGAATATCTAGAGCTGTAATACCGTCTTCCTCGTTTGATTTCAGTCGTAGAGTCACTGTCTTATAATCAATCGTAATATGTGGATGGTGATCAAAGGCTTCTGAAATGGTAGCTACTTCATCAACGAAAGCAATACCCTTCATATATTGGCTGAACATATATTTTCGCACCATGGTATTGTCTTCCAGCTTCCAACCTTCCAGCTTGCTGATCTGTTCACGCAGTTCTTCTTCCGTAAATAACAATTCGTTTCCTCCCTTACTAAAAATTGCAGTAAAATCCGCAGTTCCCTTTACTTGTCTTATTCGTTAAACAAAACATCCCTTAGCTTCTGAGGTCCAAGGGATGTGCCAGGATAAAGGCAATATTTTCGATTAAATGTATTCAAGAATCCCAGCGATTATAACTCGGCTATACTAATTTTAACACGGGCTACTAACTACGGGCAAATTACGCCTCGCCGCCCCCCTCTTCTTAAATCAAAACAACAGAGGCTAAATCCTCTTCTCCGACTAAAATGTTAATGCGGTGCGTGTCCTTATCGTAGATGATAACGCCGCTCCCCACCTCAATCATAGGTTCATTACCCAGCGCGAAGAAAAGATCCTCAGCCAGCGCCTCCCATACCTCCAGCTTGGATTCCTGCGGCAATTCTTGCCACTCTTCCGGATCCATTTCAAAAAATAAGTACCCGTCGGAAATTCGTCCGACAGCCTCGGTCAAATCCGTTAGGATTTCACCGTAATCTCTACCATGCTTTACACCCACATGTATCACTCCGTTTTCTCCACAGATGAATAATTACTTACCTTATCCATTATAGCCGAAAAAATGACTTCACAAAAAACGGAATGATGTCGATAAATAAGAATATACGTTATTCGGTTTCGAACAGAGTGCCTTGCCGCTGTTTCAAGGATGATATACGCGGCTTTGTCGGAACACATCTTATAATCTCATGGACGAGGTGCATAATGGAAATTTCAACAATACTCGGTTTAATTTTTGGTCTAGTTGCAGTAATTTGGGGTATGATCCTCAAGCACGCTCCTCTTCACGCTTTAGCCACACCCGCTGCTTACGTTATTATCTTAGTGGGGACGGCGGCCTCCATCTTTATGGCCTTTCCAATCTCGGAGGTCAAAAAGATTCCAAGTCTGTTTAAAATAATTTTTGTCAAAAAGAAATTAATCAGTAAATCCGAATTAATTACTATGTTCATGGAATGGGCTTCTATTACACGGCGTGAAGGTCTACTGGCTCTTGAGTCTAAAGTCGATGAAATAGAAGATAACTTCCTCAGAAATGGCATGCGGATGATTATTGATGGGAATGATCAGGACTTTGTCCGTGATGTTCTCATGGAGGACATCCACGCCACAGAGGATAGACATAAAGCGGGCGCACTCATTTTCACACAAGCAGGTATGTATGCTCCTACACTTGGCGTGCTCGGGGCTGTTATCGGACTTATCGCCGCTCTGGCTGATATGAGTGATATGAACAAATTGGCTGCAGCAATCGGGGCTGCCTTCATCGCAACACTACTCGGTATCTTTACAGGTTACGTATTATGGCATCCTATTGCCAATAAGCTAAAACGACTTTCCAAACGTGAAATTGAAGTTCGAATGATGATGGTCGAAGGTCTATTGTCTATACAATCCGGTGTATCCACTATTGCCATCAATCAGAAGCTTGCTGTCTTCCTGACACCTTCGGAACGAGCTAAGTTAAATGATGAGAAGGAGAGTGGATCGGGTGAGCAAAAAGACTAGACACGAAGAGCATGAAGAACACGCCGATGAATCGTGGCTACTGCCTTATTCTGATCTTATGACCCTTCTGGTAGCCTTGTTCATCGTAATGTATTCTATGAGTGCAACGGATGCCAAAAAATTCGAAGAGATGAGTCAAGCCTTCAGTTCCGCTCTTAATGGTGGTACAGGTATTCTTGAACAGCGGGCGGCAATGCCATCTAAGACTCAAGAGGATTTAGGAAAAAATGATCAAATGGATAAATCAGTAGCTAAGAAAAACGAACAAACAGAAATGGCTAAGCTGCGGCAAAAGGAACAAGAGGATTTAGAGAAGCTTAAAAAGCAGTTTGATCAATATATCAGCAAGAACGGTCTAACCGATCTTCTCAGTACTAAGCTCAATCAGTCTCAGCTCATGATTACGATAAGCGATAACGCGCTGTTCGCTTCCGGACAGGCTGTAGTTAAAGATGATTCTCGTCAATTAGCAAAGTCCATCTCAACCATGCTGCAGCAATTCCCGGATTATGATGTAGTCGTACAAGGACATACCGACAATATCCCTATCTCTAATAGCAATTATTCTTCCAACTGGGACCTGAGCGCGGATCGTGCCCTTCACTTTATGAAGATCTTGCTAACGAATACGAATCTGAATCCACGGAAATTTAGTGCGATTGGATATGGGGAATACCACCCCATTTCTGAAAATACTACAGCTGTTGGACGAAGTAAGAACCGCCGGGTTGAAGTATCCATTATTCGTAAATATCAAGAAACCAAAGAGTTCTCAGGTATCGCTCCTTCCGATGACTGATGGTTATCCTATTAAAGCATAAAGAGCTGTCCCAAGGTCTTAGACCGATGGAACAGCTCTTTTTTTGATAAACTGTATTCATGCCTAGACCACTATCTCTTCTAGACTACAGAAGTTTGTAGTTCAGTGTAGCTCCAAGTTCTTGCTTCTCTTCAGCAGACAACTCACGCCATACTCCTGTTTGTAATGCCCCTAGACGAATATTCATGATCCGAATTCGTTGCAGCTTTCTAACTTCGTAACCAAAAGCACTACACATACGGCGGATCTGACGATTCTTACCCTCTGTCAAAATAATACGGAACACACGCTCTGTAATACGGGTGACCTCACAAGGTAGCGTCTTCTCACCTAATATCTTCACACCACTGGACATGCCGGTAATAAATGATGGCGTAATTGGTCTGTCTACAGTAACTACATACTCTTTTTCATGCCGACCTTCGGCCCGTAAAATCTTGTTAACGATGTCCCCATCATTGGTAAGCAGAA
Organism: Paenibacillus etheri; assembly: GCF_001012825.1. Lineage (GTDB taxonomy): Bacteria > Bacillota > Bacilli > Paenibacillales > Paenibacillaceae > Paenibacillus_AQ > Paenibacillus_AQ etheri. The sequence continues at coordinate 12,725 of NZ_LCZJ02000021.1, read as the reverse complement.
TCAACCCTTCCGAATCCTTATCGAGCCGCCCAATCGGGAATATTCGCTCATGATGACCTACAAAATCAACAATATTCCCCTTAATATGCTGCTCTGTAGTTGAAGTAATACCCACTGGCTTGTTTAACGCAATGTAAACCGTCTGGCTTGATGTTTCAAGCGCTGCACCATCTATTCTCACATCATCGCCGGGAACGGCCTGACTGCCAAGCACAGCAGGTTCTCCGTTGATCGTAACTCTACCACCTTCCACCAGCTTGTCTGCTTCACGGCGTGAACAGTAACCTGTCTCACTGATGAATTTATTAATTCTCACGTTGTCCTTCACTCCGTTCATCCTTAATATTAAGCCAAGGGGTAACCGTACCAGCTGCAGGCAGCTTGATCATAACGGTTGTCCCTTGACCCACTTCACTTTGTATCTCCAAATGACCCTTATGAGCCTGAATAATACGTTGGCTAATCATTAGTCCTAAGCCTGTTCCCGACTCCTTATTGGTGAAGAACGGTTCACCCAGCTTAGGCAACATATCCTTAGGGATTCCTTCGCCTTGATCTGAAATCAAAATAATGACAGAATCCAAGGTATTTCTTAACTCCATTGAAATCACACCACCATCAGGCATAGCTTCTATTGCATTTTTGACGATGTTAATAAACACCTGTTTTAGCTGGTTCACTTCACAATGTACGGTAGATGGATGTTCAGAGAACGTGGCACTAAACTGAATCCCAAACAAATGAGCCTGACTATCTAATAGAGAAACTACATCGCCAAGAATGTTTCGCACATCTTTTTCCTGGAAATGAACGGCTTGAGGCTTGGCCAAAATTAAGAATTCACTTACGATCAGATTAATCCGCTCGAGCTCGGACAACATCAGTTCAATATGGAGTGGGACCAAAATCTGTTTCTCTTGTTGAAGCTGCAGAAATCCCTTTAGCGTCGTAAGAGGATTACGAATCTCATGGGCTACTCCAGCAGCTAATTGGCCTACTGTAGTCAGCTTCTCAGAGCGTCTAAGCAGTTCCTCCATTCGATTACGTTCCGTCATATCACGTGAAACGTGAATAAAGGAATGAGGATACCCCTCTTCATCACGAATCACCGAGGTACTAACGCTAACTTCAACTATTGTTCCATCACGTTTAAGCCTAACGGTTTCAATTGGTGATAGAACCGCGCCACTCTTTAACGCATCAAGCCGCTCTTCCTCCTGCTTAAGCGCTGTCGCAGGCACAAGGTATGGCATATTGCCTAGCACCTCTTTAGCACTCCATCCATACAGTCCTTCGAAGGCTCTATTCGTACTAGTAATTCGGCCGTCCATATCGATCGTATGTATCGCATCAGAGGTTCCGTTAATAACGGATTCCAAATGCTCTTTAACCGCTCGGTTCTCTTCCAATGTCTGTTTGAGTCGATTGGTGCGCTGCATGAGGTGAGCTGTCATAGCGTTGATTCGTAGTGCCAATTGCCCTAACTCATCCCGGCTAGTTACCTTAAGTGGAGGTTCAAACTTCCCTTTGGCTACATCGTTCACTTTGGCAAGTATCGCCTGAATAGGACGAGTAACAAATCCAGACAGTATGTAACTACATAACAAAAATAATGTAAGCAATAACAGTGACGTTGTCAGATTATTAATTAATTGTTCATAAACCACAGATGAAATCACGGAGTAATCCAAAACGACTCCAATCACATAAGCTTTCAGTCCAGGAGATTGGATAGGAATGTAGCTTTTAAGCACTCTTTTTCCAAGCACTTTCGACTCCCGTGTAACCGGCTTCTGCTTCTCCTGAGCCAATAGAATCGCTGCCCTATCCTGCTCGACATTACCATAAGTATAGGTGCCGTACTTAATGGGGCGATTACCAAGATTCTTATTCAATGCGTCACTGCCATCAGCCTTCATACTTGCTGAACCAAATGTTACTGGGTTAAATCCTGTGATTTCTAAGATCCCCGGATTAGCTTCTTTGGTCTGCGCTGCGATTTGATCAGGATTGGTGATTTTGACATAATCGCCAGCTGCAGTATTGAGAATAACAGGATTTATGATGTAATTGCTCTCTTCATCATGATAATATCCCCACTTCTCAATGAAATCGGGATTGTAGGTTGAATATTCAAATGGGCCTGACCAAAAGTGATCCAGAGCCTGTCCATAACCCACGGATACCTCCTGATTATCGAATAACTCCAAAAAGGCCAGATACCAGTATCCCCAGTCCTTTGTGGACATCCCAATATCACTAGGTACCGAAGACCTTGCTACTACGACATCGTTATCAGTCTTAACCAGAATTGAAATATTAGACACGCCCACCTTGGAAGTTAGGGCCTTAAGTTCTTCATTCGTCACATTCTTATAGTCAGGGTCCAGTTCCTCGGAGGCAAAGATAGCCGCCATCCTTAAATTATGCGCAATTTGATATTCTACATAGTTAGAGCTATAGTTACTTTGTTCTACAGAAACGGCCATTTGCATAGCGGTTAGTTGCATATTATTAATGCTTTCATTCCGTAGATTGTTTTGGGCGGCATAAAGGTTAAATGTCAGGTTCAGTGCTAAAATTAGCAACACCGCCCCAAAAATAATAGCAGATAGTTTTGTCTTTATGGACAAACCGTTTTTTCACCTCTTATCCACTGGTAAATCCTTGCGGGGCCTACAATAAACATCATACCTTTTGCCTTCACATTTGAAAAGACATTTCAATGAAGCATTCCAATTCAAGGAATATTGAAATTCAAAAGGTCTTTCTCTACAATATACAAGTATAAATGCTTTCAGCGTCTATATAAGGACGGGAAGCGTTTAAGCGCTAAATATAAGGATAAAGTATAGTGTGAAACTTATATTTTAAGAAACCATCCACAACTTATGCACATATAAACAATTTATTATAGAGCGATGTGCACAAAAATGTGTATAAGTAGGCGGTTATCCACAGACTTATGCACATTTTGTTAAGAACGAATATTTGTTCGTTGTACAATGGATATAAAGAAAGGGAAGATGATCTTGAATATTAAAGCAGGTGAATCGCTAGATGATATGGGAGTGGTTCATGAACATTGGATGAGGCAGGCGATATCAGAAGCCCGCAAAGCTGAAGCATTAGGGGAGGTTCCTATTGGGGCGGTAATCGTACGTCATGGTGAAATTATCGGACGCGGGTATAATTTAAGAGAAACAACAATGGATTCTACAGCTCATGCAGAAATGGTTGCCATTCGGGAGGCCAGCAATGTCATGAACTCATGGCGACTGCTGGATTGCCAGCTGTATGTTACTTTAGAGCCTTGTCCAATGTGTGCTGGAGCGATTGTACAATCAAGAGTACCCCTCACTGTGTATGGCACTCCTGATCCTAAGGCTGGATGTGCTGGGACCCTCATGAATTTGCTAGAAGAGCCGCGGTTTAATCATCGTACCGAAGTCGTTCAGGGGATTTTACAAGAAGAATGTGCAGACCTACTGACCTCATTCTTTCGCCGTTTACGTCAAAAACCATCGAAAGAAGAAAAAGGAGAAACCTGAAATGACCCTTACTTTATATCATACCTCGCAAGGCATCTATATTTCTCCGCTAGAGCTAAAGGATACAGAGAACTTACTGGAGCTGCGTTTGAATAATCGGTTGACACACGAACCATTTGAACCAAAACGCGATGAGCAGTTCTACACTTTGGAGAGTCAACAACGGATCATCAATCAGCGTCTGGAGGATGCTCTGGAGGACAAAGCCTATATGTTCGGTGTCTATCTGCTTGATGGACAACTAATAGGTCAAATCACGCTATCTAATGTCTCAAGAGGTGTAGCTCAGTATGCTGACTTAGGTTATTTAATGGATCACCGGATGCAGGCAAAAGGTTACATGACCGCTGCGGTCGGATTAGCTCTAGGCTACGCTTTTCGAGCCTTAGGCCTTCATAGGGTGCAGGCAGCCATCTTATTGCATAATGAGGCTTCCAGGAGGGTGCTGGAGAAGAGCGGATTTAGACCCGAAGGCGTCGCCCGCCAGTATCTAAAAATAAACGGTCAATGGCAGGATCATCAAACCTACGCAATATTGGCCGAAGATGTGCTACCGGATGAACATAAATAGCTTTCTACTGACTCGTTCAGATTAAAAATCTTATTCTTCTGATACAAAAAGACCCGCATGGGCGTATATGATACGCACATGCGGGTCTTTCTCTCGTAACTTCTTAATTAATAAGTCCCCAAGCTACCGAATTGTTCCTCTAATTGATCCATTGTAATTACATCATCGCCTTGAGGAATGCCAATCTTGAACTCTGGCTTCTCGTTAATCTTTTCATATTGACCCGTTCCGTTTATAGAGAAGGCTACGTTCGTGCCATCTTCCGGATCATTTACTTTAATGTCCATCAATAGATCCTGATACACAGGGAATCCTTCTTTATTGATCGCTGTATTGTAGTGGAACTGATTAATCGTAAGATACTTATCAAGATCGGCCAAGCTCTTATCGAATTCTGTTCTAGTTTCACTTGATGTGATCTCTTCTTTAGCCTTAGCCAGATCAGCATCTTTAATCTGCAGCATCTCCTTGTATTCTTCCTTACTCACAATATCAATGATTTTAGGCAGGGCATTATTCACAAAGATGGTGATTGCTTCTTTAACATTATCGTTCGTCACTTGGAACTGAACGACTTGTTTAGCTTCAACACCCTCTGGTAAATTCGCTTCCTTTGGACTAAGCTCATTAAAATACTTTCCTTCATCATACTCAGCTAGTACAGTGTCCATCACTTCATTAGAGAACTTTTGCATTTTCTGCGTATCAAGAGCGCTTGGATTAAACTCAGCACCCTCTTGCTCTGCCAAAGCCTTCAGATCCACTTCTACAAACTTATTAACGATTGTCTCTGGAATCGGGAAGAACGGAATCGATGGAACCTTAACATACAACTTCTCAGTGGTCATCACCATAGGGACATTGAAGCTCATGCTCATATCGCCCTTGAGATTCAGAACCATAGTTAGCTCTGTCTGCATTGGATCAGCTTGATAAACCCCGTCAATAGTAATATCAGCGTTCTTAAGCATGCTGAGTACCTGTGTGGTCATTGCAGCAGATTCAGCATCAGCGGTCTCGATGGTTAGATCATTGATCGAGAATTTACTCTTCATCTCATATGAAGACATCGCGGTCGCTTTTGTAGCGGCTGATTTTAAAGCCTCTTTTGGCCCCTCCTGTTTACTTGCACATCCCGGCAGAATTACTGCTGCTGTAAGCAACAGTGCAGCGGCCGATAAACCCCATTTTTTGTTCATTATTTTTCTCCTCTCCCATGTAAAAAAAATCTCCCCCCCTTATGATAAACTATTTGTAAAAATCAAGAAACACTTCTTTATAATTATTATTGTTTTTATTTGTTATCCTTGCGGATTATGATGGTCAACATGATTAGCCTGCTTCACCTTTTTAGAGCCAGAAAGTGGCTCTGGTGCAGAAGAATTATGCTCCTTTCTACGCTCGCCATCGTTAGGCTGTGCCCCGGGAACTGGAATACTTTTTGGCTTTGACATTGTTCATTCCTCCTAAGGATTAGTCATGTTCTGTAGAGCCTGAGCACATTCATGAATTTGCCTTGTATATTGCTGTGCTAATTTCTGCACTGCATCACTACGCTCATCAATATGAATTCCACTCTGCTCCACATCAAGCAGATCAACAGCGACTTCCCTGCTATCTACATACTTACAGCGAAAATCAAGTGAGTAACCTTGACGCCCAGCAGCATTGAAATGAATAAGCAGACTATTCGGATCACCTTCGTCCGCTAGTACATTGAAACTGTCCCCATCCTCCATTAATGCAGGCAGACGTTCTTGCCAAGCCGTGACAAGATTATGCTGATCTACTTCCAATTGTCTGTCCATAATTATGATCATCCTCCTTCTCTAATACATTGCGGAGAAATCAATCTTTTTATTCTCAATGGACTTAGGTACATCAAACAATAACTAAAATCGTACTAGTTCAAGCACAACAAAAAAACCGTCCCCAGAGGAGACGGTTTCTATCTACTTATTTCTTAAAGTTCATAAAGGAATGGCGGAGAGGATGGGATTCGAACCCATGTGGGCTTGCACCCTAACGGTTTTCAAGACCGCCCCGTTATGACCGCTTCGGTACCTCTCCAAATGCATATAAATTTCACATGCATTAGTAATTATAACATATAGATCGGAGAAAAAGCAACTTTTTTCTTAAATAGCTTTAGGTTGGATCGATTTCACGTTGCGCATATACGGTTGTAGACATTCCGGAATCAGCACACTACCGTCTTCTTGCTGATAATTCTCAAGAATTGCTGCAACAGTACGTCCAACAGCCAAAGCAGATCCGTTCAGTGTATGAACAAATTCAGGCTTGGATTTTGGATCTTTACGGAAACGAATATTAGCCCGACGCGCTTGGAAGTCCTCCGTATTCGAGCAAGAAGAGATTTCACGGTACATTCCACTCTCAGGTAGCCATACTTCCAAATCGTACGTCTTAGCCGATGTAAAGCCCATATCAGCTGTACATAGCCCAAGTACACGATAAGGCAATCCCAGAAGCTGCAGCACTTGTTCAGCATCTGCTGTCATTTTTTCTAGCTCCTCATAAGAGGACTCAGGTGTAGTAAGCTTCACCAGCTCCACCTTGTTGAATTGATGCTGACGAATCAAACCGCGAGTATCACGGCCCGCTGAGCCCGCCTCAGAACGGAAACACGAGCTGTATGCTACATGGTACTTAGGTAGGTCTGCTGCTGTCAAAATCTCTTCGCGATAGTAGTTCGTTACAGGTACTTCCGCAGTAGGAATCAAATAGTATTCAGTGTCACGTAGCTTAAACAGATCTTCCTCAAACTTAGGAAGTTGTCCTGTTCCGTACAAGCTGTCTTTATTCACAATGTAAGGTGGCAGCATTTCTTCATAATTATGCTCACCACTGTGGAGATCCATCATAAAGTTAATTAGCGCCCGCTCTAGACGTGCTCCCAATCCTTTATAGAAAACAAACCGAGATCCCGTAACCTTAGCCGCAGCTTCAAAATCAATAATATCGAGCTGCTGTGCAAGCTCCCAGTGTGATTTTGGAGTAAATCCAAGTTCTTTGGGCTCCGACCAGCGACGCAATTCAACATTATCATCCTCGGACTTCCCTACTGGAACTGAATCATGAGGAATATTCGGAATACTCATAGTAAGTTCGGCAATCTGAGCTTCTAGTTCACGTACTTCGTCATCGAGCTCTTTAATTCGGTCAGATACCGTACGCATTTCTGCAATTAAGTCATCTGCTGGCTCACCATTCTTTTTCTTCTTCGCCACATCACCCGATACCGTATTGCGACGGTTCTTAAGACCCTCTGTTTCTTGCAGTAATTCACGTCTGCGTAGATCAAGTTGTGGAAAATCAGCAATCAAATCCAGTGATTTACCCCGTTTTTCTAAGGCTTGTTCAACTCGCGCGTAATCACTGCGTAATACTTTTACGTCTAACACAAAGTTTCCCTCCTGAAAACAGCCTAAACTCTTTCAAATTGCTGCTTACAGCTTTGAAAGAGTCAGGATGTTCTTATATGCGATTCTGTTGTTGCACTTGCTTAGTAGCCTCTACCATATCAGCAAAATATTGATGCAGTCTGAAATCATCGGTCAATTCTGGATGAAAAGAAGAAACCAGTAGGTTACCCTCACGCGCAGTTACAATCTCATCATTATAGACTGTAAGCACATCTACTCCCGGACCTACCTCGTTGATAAGCGGTGCACGTATAAAAACAGCACGCACTGGCTCATCAATTCCTTTTACCTCCAGATCACATTCAAAGCTTTCCCGTTGACGACCGAATGCATTCCGAGCCACCGTAATATCCATTAGCTCCAAATGCCCTGGTTCGCCGCCAGCAATTCGTTTGGCCAGAACGATCATACCCGCGCATGTTCCAAAAATCGGCTTGCCCTGATTGGAGAAATCACGTATAGCTTCGATGAAGCCGTATTTTCTCATCAGCTTACCAATCGTTGTACTCTCACCACCGGGGATAATGAGCCCATCAACCTCCTCAAGCTGCTCTACTCGCTTGATAGGTACGCCCTCTGCTCCGGTCTTCTCTATACTAACAATATGCTCCGTAACAGCGCCTTGAAGCGCCAGCACTCCTATTTTCATCCGGGAAACCTTCTCTCTATTAACGGCCACGCTCCGACATACGTTCAGCCGGGGTTAGAGTTGCAATATCAATCCCCTTCATTGGTGCACCAAGGTTCTTGGATACTTCTGCAATCAGTTTGTAATCAGTATAGTGTGTAGTGGCTTCAACAATCGCACGCGCAAATTTCTCAGGGTTGTCCGATTTAAAAATACCTGAGCCTACGAATACACCATCCGCACCCAGATGCATCATCAGGGCAGCATCGGCAGGAGTAGCTACACCGCCAGCAGCAAAGTTTACAACCGGTAGTTTACCAAGCTCATGTACTTCAAGCAGTAGCTCGTAAGGAACTCCCAGGTTCTTAGCTTCATTATATAGCTCATCCTTGGACAAATTGGTTACTTTGCGGATTTGACTGTTGATAAAGCGCATATGACGTACTGCTTCAACAATATTGCCTGTTCCTGGTTCACCTTTCGTACGGATCATGGATGCACCTTCGTTAATACGTCTCAAGGCTTCACCCAAGTCTTTGGCTCCACATACGAATGGAACAGTGAACTCACGTTTATTAATATGGAAGACTTCATCAGCAGGAGTAAGGACTTCACTCTCATCCAAATAGTCAACACCCAAGGATTCCAGGACCTTTGCTTCTACGTAATGGCCAATACGAGCCTTAGCCATAACAGGGATACTTACCACTTTGATAACCTCTTCTACAATTGTAGGATCGGCCATCCGTGCTACACCGCCAGCCGCGCGAATGTCAGAAGGTACGCGTTCCAAAGCCATAACAGCTACTGCACCAGCAGCCTCAGCAATTTTTGCTTGTTCTGCATTCATGACGTCCATAATGACGCCGCCTTTTTGCATTTCTGCCATGCCTCTTTTAACTCGCGATGTTCCAGTTTCCATGTCCTAGCCCCCCGAATGATCTATCTTAATCTAACTTGTAATTTTACCCCAATGAAGGGAAATATACAATCCACTTACCCGGATTTAACGCATTTTTCGACGTTAAATTCATTAGAACAAGTTTTTGATCCCAGTAAACAAATCGCCGAAGAAATCTCCAATGGCTCTAAGGAATAACTTAAACCAACCAGCCTTCTCCGCTTCTTCAGCAGTAATCAGATTTACCGTCTTCTGCTGAACATCAGACATGCCTTCAACTTGGTAGGTATAAGTGACCTTACCCACTTTAGCAGATGGTGCTATAGGAGCAACTAAGGTTGCTGGATCATTTATTTCAACGGTTGTTTTAATTTGAGGGGACGTTGTTCCCTTAGGGACCATAAAAGATACTGCTTCATCGGTAACTACAGGCACCTCTTTATTTTTCCCTTTGAGGACTGGCACAGTTTCGTTGCCGGCTATCACTGCTTTAGGGGCTACGACCTGTTTGATTTCAAAATTATTAAATCCAAAATCAAGTACTTTCTTCGTCTCTGTAAAACGGTGTGGCTCTGTATTAGCCCCCATTACTACACTTATCAGACGCATGCCATCACGTACAGCTGTCCCTGCAAAACAATATTTTGCTCTAGCGGTATGGCCTGTTTTCAAACCATCCAATCCCTCATAAGCATACGCCTTAAAATTCTGGATACTCTTGTTAGCTTCCAACATCCAGTTAAAGTTAATCATTGGTGCAGTATCACGTTCACGGAACTTATACGACTGAACCGTTGTAAATCTATTAAAATCAGGATGATCAGTAACGATATATTTGGCAAGAATAGCAGCATCCATCGCTGACATTACATTTTCTTTATCATCGGTTGAGCGGTATTTCTTGGGCATGTCAGCTTTGTCTAATCCAGTAGAATTAACAAAATAGGCAGTTTTCATCCCCATCTTCTGGGCAGTCTGATTCATTAGCTCTACGAATTCCAATTCTGATCCCGAAACTAGTTCTGCCAAAGCTACTGTAGCATCATTTGCAGATCCGACAGCCATTGCTATGTACAGCTCTTCAACCGTATGCTCGTCATTTTCCGCTAGAAAAATACGTGATCCAACCTGTTTAGACGCATTTTCCCCTACTATGACTTTTTGATCCCATGAAAGCTGTCCAGTCTTCACCGCTTCTGCTACAAGATACTCTGTCATCATCTTAGTCATACTTGCTGGAGGCAAAGCCTCATCTGCATTCATAGATAGAAGAATCTCACCTGTTGTTGGTTCTATTAGAACCGCTGACTTCAAATTTAGACCCAGTGATTCCACAGAAGGGATCTTTATTGCTTTCTGAGTTGTCTGGGTTGCAGTACCAGCTTTTATTGTCGTAGTCGTACCTTCCTCAGCGAATGCCGGAAGTGGAGTGGAAACTAACATATTTAAAAGTAGACCTACTGTGACTGTCTTAATCATAAATTGCTTACCGTTAAATTTCTGCTTGTGCTTCAATGATTACTACTCTCCTTTAAACCTCATATCAATAGCTTGTTCTATTCTAACACAGGGGTACCCGCAAAAAAAGACAGACAGGACGAAATAGTCCTGTCTGTCCAAAAAATAGTCTTTCTAGTCCATTACACGGAATAGTTTGGCGCTTCTTTCGTGATTTGCACATCATGTGGATGGCTTTCGCGAAGTCCAGCACTTGTGATGCGAATGAAAGAAGTATCATTCCGAAGTTCTTCAAGTGACTTGGTCCCACAGTAGCCCATACCCGAACGCAGTCCGCCAATCAATTGATGAACGGTATCCGAAAGAGGTCCTTTAAAAGCGATACGACCCTCAATTCCTTCAGGAACAAGCTTCTTATCGTCATCTTGGAAATAACGATCCTTACTACCTTGTTTCATGGCACTCATACTGCCCATACCACGATATACTTTAAACTTACGGCCTTGATAAAGCTCAGATTCTCCTGGGCTTTCTTCAGTACCCGCAAACATACTTCCCATCATTACTGCATGGGCACCAGCGGCAATGGCCTTAGTAATTTCCCCAGAGTACTTGATTCCACCATCAGCAATAATAGGAACTCCATACTCACGAGCAACTGTCGCACAATCATAAATGGCTGTAACCTGTGGTACACCGATACCAGCGATAACGCGTGTTGTACAGATAGAACCCGGTCCAATACCTACTTTAACTACAGAAGCTCCTGCTTCAATTAGTTCACGGGTTGCTTCACCTGTAGCCACGTTACCAGCAACAATCGTAAGATCAGGATACAACTCACGAATTTGGCGAACGGCTTCAATAATATTAATATGGTGACCATGTGCAGAATCGACAACGATCAAATCAACACCTGATTTCACTAATGCTGCAGTACGCTCGAATGTATCTTTAGAGATACCAACAGCTGCTCCAACCAGCAAACGGCCATGTGCATCTTTCGCTCCGTTAGGGAACTGAATAGCCTTCTCGATATCTTTAATTGTGATTAGGCCCTTAAGAATGTTATTCTCATCCACCAGCGGCAATTTCTCAATCTTATGACGTTGCAAGATCCCTTCTGCTTCTTGTAGTGTCGTACCTACAGCAGCAGTCACGAGATTCTCATGCGTCATAACTTCTTTAATTGGAATATTAAAGTCATGAATAAAGCGTAAATCTCTATTAGTTAGAATACCGACCAGTTTGTTGTCACTATCTACAATCGGTACTCCGGAAATGCGGTATTTACCCATTAGTAGTTCAGCATCAGATACTAAATGTTCTGCTGAAAGAGAGAAGGGATTAGTAATTACTCCGCTCTCGGAACGCTTCACACGATCCACTTCTTCCGCTTGCTGCTCTATAGGCATATTCTTGTGAATAATCCCGATACCACCCTCACGAGCAATAGCAATGGCCATAGCCGCTTCTGTGACTGTGTCCATACCTGCACTCATAAGCGGGATGTTCAACTTCACATTCTTACTTAGAACTGTAGTCAAATCTACTTCCTTCGGCAGTACCTCAGATTTACGCGGAACCAGCAGCACATCATCAAAAGTTAGACCTTCTTTACCAAACTTATCTTTCCACACCTGGGTCATTCCTCCTCGGTTGTTTTTAAATTATACCCGCCTACAAACTTTATAAAAGAAGAACCTTCGACTTTAAGTCCATTCACGACAGACATCTCTGTACATCTGGAAGTAGAACAAGTTCATATCTTCAATTTAGGTTTGTGATGCTTGTCCAAAAATATATTATTGCCATCTTAGCAAAGGGCATTTGGACTGTCAAGAACATTACATCATCAGAGTAGGTATTGAAAAAACGACTCCCGAGTAAGCGAATTATTGGACGTTAGTCCGTGCTGAGTGGACAATTTAGTGTGTAAAAAATTAACAATAGGCCTCTGTCCACTTCTAAGCCAACGCTTATCTCCATCATAGTATCTCAAAATAAAGCCTAATGAATTCTCCTTTTACATAACAAAAAGACCACTGTCGATGACTCAACAGTGGTCTTGCGTGCTTGGCAACGTCCTACTCTCCCAGGACCCTTCGGTCCAAGTACCATCGGCGCTGGAGGGCTTAACGGTCGTGTTCGGGATGGGTACGCGTGGAAC
>NZ_LCZJ02000020.1 GCF_001012825.1 Paenibacillus etheri | reverse complement strand
CAATGGCTATCAGATCACCCTCTTCATTTAAATATAAGAATTTATAATCTCTACGCTATATATTATCCTTATATTTCTCGCATAAACGCTTACCGTCCATTAGGGACGCCCAAGGCGTTTTAGCTTGGGCGCGGAGAAATGTTGTACGGCCATTATATGTATCTTTTTTAGCCGAAAGAAGTGAGAACACTCTCCGTAACGATGTCCCTAAGCTCCGCTGTATGTGTTGCATACTGCTCGGCTGTAATGCTTCCGGAAGCTAGTCGTGAATCTAGCTGTTCCGTTAGCTGGGCTACCTGTAGATTGATCACATCTTCAATATCTGTGTTTTGTTCTGATGCAATATCTTGAAGTGACTTGCCGTCATATAAGGCATCGTAAAGATCTTCATCTGTGGGTTGGTTAAGGGCTTTTAATAATAATTCGTCTTTATCCGCAACACTTGCGGTGGACCATTGCGCAGACGAGCTTGCGTTAGCAGTAAGGCTACTCCAAGCATTTCCGAAAGACATTACTATAACTACGGTTCCTACTATAATCACTCTTTTTATATCCATTAGAGTCCTCTTTTCTTATTTTGCAAATAACGTTTTATGGGTTTCCGGTGAAAGTGTCTGTGACTATTGTGGTTTAACTTGCTTCTATTATAACCCGGGAAGCTGAGCTGAAGCTTAAACAATATTTAAGATAACCTAAAGATTTAACATTGGAATAATATAGCGATAATACACCACAGGTATACTTTCCAGATGATCTTCAATGTATATTTATGCACTGGATCACAATCAAACAAATGGGGAGTGTTCGGAGTTTTGAGAATAACAGCACAAGCTAAACGTTTTCTATCCAGCGTAATTGCAGGCAGTCTGATGCTGGGGATAATGGCTCCAGCAGGATATGCTGAAGAGCAGCAGCTGGATACGGAGCAGACATCTTCCGAATTAGGGGCACATTTTGATGAACAGGTTAAGCTCGACACACTTTTAAGTCAACCGACAGTAATGGCAGATGTGTATGCGACACCAACCAACCCAGGCTCTTTACTTATTACAGAGGTTGTTCCAGATACTAAAAATGTAAAGGGTGCAGATGGAACCTCTGTGGATGGTTACGAATTTGTTGAGGTCTACAATAATACGGACGAGCCGGTTAACTTTAAGGATTATTATTTCTTTTATAATGACAAAGATACTTGGACACCAAATGGCGATACGGTAATACCGGCGCATGGAAATATCGTCTTCTGGATTATGAATGGCAATAATCTGAGTGTTCCTGCCGAGGATTTCATCAAAAACTTTACTCCTTCAGCATCTCTGCAGGAAGGTGTAAACCTGTTCCGTATTAACGGTGGCGGTGGTATGGCTAACACTTCTACGCGTAACTTACAAATTAAAAGTAAAGCAGGAGATGCATTAATTGTCTCAGCTTCTTATGGAAAAGAACAGGTGAAGGAAAACAACGGAATATTCTATAAGTATTCGCAATCCGATAGCTCTACGATGAGTCTCATGGCGATTTCGGGAACAGTTACGGCTACACCTGGAACCCTAGATCCAGAACAACTGCCTGAGCTAGTGCCTGGAGACAAGCAACCGGTAATTGAACACCACTCGCAGAGCAGTGTAGATCCAGCTGATCTTCCCATCACCGCGAAGATTAAGAACTTAGAGAGTGGACCAGATGGAGCGCTACCGGTAGTGAAGCTGCAATATGGCTCTCCTTCTCAGGTCAAAGATACGGTGATCACCATGACATCAAAGGGTGGTGATGAGTACACAGCGTTGATTCCTGCAGCAGCGCTGGAAGAGCCAGAACTGCATTACAGCATCCGCGTAAACAATGTAACAGAGAACTATTCTGTTCATGTGAACCTACCTGCATTCGATTCGAATAATGTGCCGCCGCTGTTAATTACAGAGCTGCTGCCGAATTCGATGAATGTTAAAGGAACAAGCAGCGATGCCTTTGAATTCATTGAGGTATATAACAATACTGATGCAGCGATTGATTTTAAGAACTACAAGATCTACTATCGCTATCCTGATAAAGGCAACGCTTCCGATGTGAAGTGGCCCTCTACGAAAGAGAGTTTTGTGATTCCGGCACAGCAGTCCGTAGTGTTCTGGGTTATTAATAGTGCTAACAGTACATACACTGCTAATGATTTTAATACAGAATTTAACACAAATCTGATCGATGGCACGGATCTCTTTCTAATCAAAAGTGATGGGATGGCCAACTCTGGCCGCCGGGCAGTCGTAATTAAGAGTAACACGGAGAAGGAAATTTCCTCCGCTTATTATGATGCTGACCTTACCTATGATGGTGGAGCTAAAGGCGATGACACCAAAGAAAATAAAGCCCTTCTATACAAGTATCCTGTGAATGGGCAAAGTAAAATGCTCAAGATTAGCATAGGATCAGCTGTTCCGTCACCAGGGCAGGCGGATGTAGTACAGCTTCCTAACACACCGATCCATGTGGAGCCGGATACGGCGAAGCCAACAGTAGATGATTTGACAGGTGTAACGGAAATTGATCAGTCGATGAGTCTCGATTTGAAGGCTTTCGCGGATGACAATAAAGCTGTCACATCCGTAGAAGTAAGAGTGGCTACGGATAAGCAGCCTGATTTTGTCAGCCATAATCTGTCTCAGGACTTCAACGATAGCCTGTATCATTATAAGTTGTCGTCTGCTGATCTGATTGGCAGAAATGAAATACAGTATTATTTCGTCGTTTCCGATGGCACGAATGAGACCGAATCTCCGGTAATGAAAGTGAAAATTACAGGTGGTCCCGATCAATCAGCGCTTCGTTTGAATGTGAAGGAAGGGCAATTCATTAATGGCTCTATGACGGTAAAAGGAACCTCTGCTACCGCAAAAGCTGATCAAGTAGAACTGAGCATCGACAATAAGGTACTCGGCAATAACGAGGCATATGCCGCGCTTGAGAATGATGCTTACTTTGTATTTGATGCGAAGAATGTAGATTATTATTTCAAAAACGGCATCACAATGGGACCGGAAGAATTAGGGGATGCGAGCATTCTATACACCTTCATGGACCCGATTACTACGTATACGACCTTGACCTTCCCGATCTCCTCTGCCGCTTTACAAGTGGGTACGGATAATATGATCTACATTCGGGCGGGTTCTAAATCATCACCTTTTGACCCTCGCCCGGAGGAGAACAAAGACGATTTTGAAATGAAGAATGTGCGCCTATTACTTGCAGATGGCACAGAAGTTTGGGACCCTGCTTATGCAGAACGTGATAAAGAAATTAAGATGGGGGACAGCGCAGGGAAACATGAATCCATCGGCTTCCGGTTCGATCTGAAATCGGATTTATTCCGTTCGAAGGCGTATAACTGGAATACTAAAGATGTAACTGACGGAGAACATAAAGTAACAGTAACCGAAGGCGGATCCAAGGTCTCGTCAAATGTAATTGTGGACAATACGCCGCCATCTATCAAAGCTTCGATTGAAGAAGGAAAAACCTATCGTGGTAATTTCGTAATTACTGCTGAGATCAAGGATACTTACACAGGTGTAGATAAAGTCAGCGTGAAGCTGGACGGTAATGTTATTGAACTGCCGTATGCTACTTCATCCGGAAAGCTGTCCGGTGGAGACCATATGCTTTCTATCACTGCCTTGGATAAGATAGGTAATCAGGTGGAAAAGGTAATTACATTCCATGTACCGAATGAGAATCCATTTGCACCACTCTTGATCTCACCGGAGAACTGGGAGAGCGGTGTGGGTACGAATCCGACTTTGAAGGTTAAGGTTGAAGATCCTAACCAGGATAAGATGGATGTTACCTTTTATAGAGGCTTCAAGTACGATGGCAACCATCCAGAGCAAGGATTTGCCGGATTTAAGAACGCATCCGATACAGAACCGCCGAAGCAATCCGTTCCTGCGGGCGAACAAGCCCTTAGCAGTGACGAATACAGCAAAATAAGTGAAGTAGATGGTCAGTATTTAATTAACGATGCTGTCCAGAAATTCCCTTATCAGCGTTATGAAATCAAGCTGGATGAATCCGTGAAGGCTTCAGATCTTGTGGATATTGAATGGAAGGGTAATTCACTTCCAGGTCGTAAAGTAAGTCTCTACGCGTGGAGTCCTGCCGGAGAAAAATGGATTCAATTGGACCATTTAATCGCTGGTACTGAGGATTTTGAACTGAAATCTACGGTGACTGTTGGAGAATATGCTAGCGGAAATAGCATTGCTGTCATGGCTCAGGACGAGATTGCGTCCGTAGCTAAAACTGCACCTACAGTTACGCAGGATACCTATGATTTTTCCTTTGTATGGATGTCTGATACGCAATATTATTCTCAAAGCTACCCTTACATTTATCAGAAAAATGTAAAGTGGATTGCCGATAATAAGGATAACTTGAACTTGAAATATGTAATTCATACGGGAGATGTAGTGGACAAGTCCTATCAGGAATATCAATGGGAAGAAGCCGATCGGAACATGAAGGTACTCGAGGATGCAGGTATTCCATATGGTGTTCTTGCGGGTAACCATGATGTAGGTCATCAAACCGGAGATTATACGAAATTCTGGCAGTACTTTGGGGAATGGAGATTCAAGGATATGCCGGCCTTCGGTGGCTCTTATGACAACAACCGGGGCCATTATGATTTAGTATCTGCGAACGGAAATGATTTCATTATCGTATATATGGGCTGGGGACTGGCTGAAGAAGAAATTGAATGGATGAATGAGATCGTTGCCCGTTATCCAGAGCGTAAAGCGATTCTTTGTCTTCATGAGTACCTGCTGGTATCTAATAACCGTGCACCGATTGCTGATACGATCTTTGAAAAGGTTGTAAAACCTAACAAGAACGTAATCGCAGCTCTGTCTGGTCATTATCATGATGCGGAGCTTAAGGTAGATGAGCTGGATGATAACGGAGATGGCATCGCGGACCGCAGTGTATATCAAATGCTGGCAGACTATCAAGGTGCCGAAGAGGGTGGACTTGGTTATATTCGTCTGCTTCAGTTCGATGTTGCTAACAATAAGCTTCGTGTGAAGACTTATTCACCTTATTTAGATGATTATAATTATTATGATGAAAATGAATTCCCAGGCAAAGATGAGTTCGCACTAGATCTGGATCTGCAGCCTGTAACTAAACGTGTAGCTACCGATTACATCGGAGTTAAGGTTTACAGTGATCAGACAATCGCAGCCAATCAGCAAGTAGAGAGCGGTGCGGAGACTCAGGTCACTTGGAGTAAGCTGAATCCAGACAGTTACTACCAGTGGTATACAAAGGTCGAGGATGATCACTCCGGTAGTGTGCTTTCAGACATTTGGGGCTTCTATACTGGCAAAGAGGATGTAACACCTACGCCGACGCCAGAGGAAACAGCACCTCCAGTAGTTTCGCCAGTGCCTACAGTGACTCCGAGTCCTACAGCTGCACCTGTGGCGGTAAAAGGAAGCATTGAACTGACCTTGGCAAGTGACGGTACGTATACCGCTGATTCTACAGCGTGGAAGAAGCTGATAGAAGAGGCTGCGACAGGTGGAAACATCAAGATTAGCTTGGGCGGAGGGGCTTCGACCCAAGATCATGTTAAACTTGCACTTGATGCAGCGAGCATACAACAGGCTGTCGATAAGAAGCTGAATCTGAGCATTGTGACTTCCAACGTTACATTGAGCGTACCAACAAGCGCCTTACCAGCGATCCCAGCCGGCAGTGATAGGCTGCTGCTGAGCGTTGATACAAGTACGCTTACGCTACAAACCAATGTCTCTGGAATGAGTCCATCCAGGGCTACCGTTACGCTGAACCTCAGTACCACAGAAGGCGGCAAAGAAACGGCTGTTCACCAGTTTAAAGGTGCCGTTACAATTACCTTGACGCTGACGAAGGAACAACTCGATAAGATCAATACAGATTTTGCGGGTGTCTATTATGTGAATGGGAACACCTTGGAGTACTTGGGTGGAGTGTTTAAAGATAATACCGTTACCTTTACAACCGATCATTTCTCTTCCTTCACGGTGCTGGAATACGTTAAGCAGTTTAGTGATACCGATGGTCACTGGGCAGAGTTGTATATTTCCAAGCTAACGGCTAAGCATGTGATTAAGGGAATCGACGATACACACTATGGTCCACAAGCGAATGTAACCCGTGCAGATTTTGTTACACTAGCCATTCGTTCACTCGGATTGGACGAAACTAGTGAAACTACGGGAAATGGTGCTTTTGCGGATGTATCAAAAGATGCTTATTATGCATCATCAATAGACAAGGCTGTCCAGCTTGGACTCATCCAAGGCAGTGATGGCAAGTTCCGTCCTAAAGATGCGATTACTCGTGAAGAAGCGGCTGTTGTCCTGCAGAAATTGATACAGTACAAAGCTGGAGCACAGTCTTCCGTTGCTGCTACTGCAAGCTTTAAGGATATGAACAGCGTATCAGCGTGGGCGAAGCAAGCGGTAAGTGAATTGAAAGCTAAGGGAATCCTTGATGGCAAGGGCGACAATAACTTCGATCCTCGTGGCAAAGTAACCCGTGCTGAAATTGCAAAACTGCTTTATGGAATAATCAATTTATAATAATAGGATGGCAAAGGCAGGCAGGAGTGACTCTGGTCTGCTTTTTGTCATTTTTTGCATCCTATATCCCTTTTCTTCTAGGAAGGCAGGAAATTCTTTCTATTCATATGGCAAGTAAAGCTGACAGGAATAGAGATGTTTAAGAATCTTTCGAATATGGAGCAGGCTAAACTGCTAGGAATGCTTACGAAGCTGGAGCTTCCTGCGGGTACCCATCTGTTTGAACAGGGTGATCCTGGGGATCGGATGTTTATCGTTGAAAGAGGCACTATTGAGCTATTCTTGAACACGGAAGAAGGTGGCCGCCGCTCTTTAGCGCTGCTTGGACAATGGGAAGTGCTTGGAGAGATGGCGCTGCTAACAGGTGAAGCTCGTTCGGCAGGTGCTCAGGCAGCGGTAGAAACTACACTTTACGTAATCGACCGAAAAATGTTTGACCGCCTGATTGCAGAGAATGCGACCTTGTCAGCTTATTTTATCCGATTGTTATCTCAGCGACTAACAGCGACCAATGGACGCTTACTGGCTGTAAAAGAAAGTGAACATCAGCGTGTGGAGCAGAAGCTGGAGGAGCTGCCAGAGGAGATTAGACATTTTATTCTTTGGTGCTCACATATTCCTGTAGTGAACAGGGAGCTCTCGGATTATACTTTCGGGTTCTCTCTGTGAGAACAGGTGAAAAATCACCCTTGCCTTCTCTTCTCATGAATTACTGTCGTTATATGAGTGGGGGACCGAGCTGTGTCGACGATTGGGGAAAGATCATCAGGCGCTCGAATACTTGCAGCTAGCTGACCTTGTCACGGATATTTGGTTTATCCTTTAAAAGAGAGTTAAGGCTGTCGAGAAAAATCTCGACAGCCTTTTTTTATGACGACAATCCTTCAACGACTTTATCAATATTCCATTTAATCATCTTAATGTATGTGTCGCCTTCTTCGCCTTTCTTAGCTAAAGAATCGGTGAAAATCTTAGAATGTATCGGTACACCCGTTTCGTTGGAGATGGTTTCCATTGTTTTCGGATTAACGCTCGTTTCCAGAAATAAAGCTGGCACTTGATTTTCATCAATAATGTTAATTATGTTTTTCATTTGTTCTGGCGTTCCTTGACTATCGGTATTGATTTCCCAAATAAATGCGGACTCAAATCCGTAGGCTTTTGAAAAATACTTAAATGCCCCTTCGCTTGTAACCAAAATACGTTTCTCCTGCGGGACTTTTTCTACCGCTTCTTTTGCATATTGATCCAATTCATTAAGCTTCTTAACATATTCTGATTGGTTATTCAGATAAAACTCTTTGTTGTCCGGATCTTTTTCGATAACATGTTTAGTGATGATATCTACATACTTAATAGCATTCTGAACATCAAGCCAGGCATGAGGATCTTCTTGAGTTTCTTTGCCTTTTTCTGTTAGGTACATTGGAGTTACTTCATCTGAGACTGCAAAAGCGACATCCTTTTTATTAGTGACATCAAGAAGATCTTGGAACCACCCCTTACCCGTTTCCAGGTTCAATCCGTTATAAAAAACTAAATCTGCGCTAGATACTTTACTTGTGTCTTTAGGTAGTGGATCGTACATATGCGGGTCTGTTCCGATGGGAACCATGCTATAGACCTCGGCTTTTTCCCCTACAATGTTTTCGGTCATATCCGCGATAATGGAGTAGGTTGCAACAATCTTCAACTTGTCATTGTCTGCTTCTCCTTCACTAACATTTGAGCATGCGGTAAATAGTAAAATGAACATTGTCAAAGAGAGCATCTTTATTGTTTTCATCCTTGTTTAACCCCTTTTCTTAGAAAATTATTTTTGGGCGAGATAATAAAAGATATAGCAAACAAACTTACGCCTACTAGAACAATGGTGGCACTTGTAGGTAAATTGAATCTAAAGCTAATGATCACACCTATAATTCCAGATACAGCGCCGATGGTAGAAGCCAGGATAATCATATGGATCAGCTTATTCGTCCAAAGATAAGATGTAGCTGCTGGAATAACCAGCATTGCAATCACAAGCACAATTCCAACTTGAGATAATGAGGATACGGTAACCACGGATAGCAGCATCATCAATAAATAATGATAGAACCCCGTTTTTAAACCAAATGCTTTAGAGACGACAGGATCAAACGAACTAATTAACAGCTCTTTATACAACAACGAAATGATGGCTATAACAACAAGCATGATAATAAATGATTGCATTAACTCGGACTGTGGGACGGCCAGAATGTTACCAAATAAAATATGAGTTAAATCAAGTCCGCTCTTGGCAAAGGTGATGAGGACAATTCCTAGAGCAAAAAATGAGCTGAGTATAATTCCGATTGAGGTATCACTTTTGATATTGCTGCGACTTGTAATAAATTGAATGAGAATGGCCGCTAAAAGTCCAAACAATGATGCTCCCACAAGAATATTAATCCCTAAAATATAAGATAACGCCACACCTGGTAATACAGCATGAGACAAAGCATCTCCCATTAATGACATCTTTCTGAGTACAATAAAACTTCCTAAAACCCCTGAAACAATGCCAAGAATGATAGCAGACAATCCGGCGTTAAGTGCATAGATTGGAATGTTTAATAATGATGAGAAATAATCAATCATTTTCGGCGCCTCCCATTCCTTTGATCACCAGATTGCCTAAGGACGCCCCGTAAGCATTGAGGATATTATCGGCTGTAAAGGTGTCTTTCACATCGCCAAAAGCAATAAGTTTTTTATTAAGGATGATTACTTTGTCAAAATATTCTTCGACTTCATGTAAATCATGATGAACGATCAATATGGTCTTTCCTTCTTCGCGAAGCTGTTTAAGCAGCTTTACAATGATTTTCTCACTGACTAGATCAATGCCGACAAAAGGTTCGTCTAAAAAAAATACATCTGCTTTTTGGGCGAGCGCTCTGGCAATAAAAACCCTTTGTAGTTGTCCTCCAGACAAATTACTAATTTGTTTATTCGCAAGATCACTTATATCTACCATGGTCATACATTCCTCAACGCTTTGCCGCTCTTTTTTTCCGGGGCGCTGGAAGATCTTCAAGTTTGGGTAGGTTCCAGTTAGCACAGTATCTTTCACTGTGATTGGAAAAGTAAGGTCAATGTCATTTTTTTGCGGTACATATGCGATCTTCCGTTTATACTCAGAAATGTCTCTTCCCTCGACCATCACCGTTCCGCTTCTCTTCTTGATTACTTCTAACAATGATTTAATGAATGTGGATTTCCCCGCACCATTTGGCCCGATAATTCCGATGGTGTACCCAAAGGGAATATCTATATTTACATTTTCTAGCGCTGAATTACCGAAATAATCCACGTTTAGGTTTCTAATTTCAATCATTAAAAAACTCCTCATCTTAAAATTTATTGATTTGTTTCCTCTTGGAAACATTTATTTTAATAGTTTAATTTGTTTCCCTAGGTAAACATTTATTCTTACGTACAATATATTTAACAATGGGCAAATTGTCAATGAAAAAACTTAAATTTTATTTAATTTTGAATTGGATCAAGCCATCGATCTACGCCGTTATGGGTGTGGGAATTTTTCAGTATTCAAAATACATACTTGACACGTAGGAATAAAGGGGTATATGATATCAGCAATACTTAAACACTAATTAAATGAACAGTGAAACAATTCATCCGAGCCGATTGGACCGCCAAAGGCTCCCGCACTTTCCCTTGTCAGGGGTATGTGCTGGGAGTCTTTTTTTGTTGGCTAATAGGGAGAAAGCTGGGGTAGGCATGAGCGATACGTATTGGAGACAGATGGAGGAGACGGACTGGGTATTCCGCAAGGTGGTCCGCAGATTCGTAAAGGAGCGGGATAAGGTCACTGTGGAAGGGATCTCCTTACCAGGCATGCTGATTCTACATAAAATCATTCGCGAGGGTGAACAGCGGCTTGGGGATTTAGCGGATGAACTGGACTTTACGTCAGGTGCGATCACCGCTTTGAGCGATAAGCTTGAGGCAGGCGGATTTACTGTGCGCAGACGTAAGGAAGGGGACCGCAGGACGGTGATGCTGGACATCACGGACAAAGGCCGGCAGATGGCGGAGCTTAACAGCAACATTGGGGAACGATGTATTTCGCTTCTGTTTGAGGGATTTACGGAAGAGGAATTGGCGCAGCAAAGTCACTTCTATCAGCGGATCATCAGCAATCTCGAAGGATTCTCAGACATCTTGCTGAAGCTGGCGAAGGAGAATGCTGAGGCTGAGGCCTCGCCAAACCTTCAACAGAAGCCACGAGCGGTCACAAAGAAAAGTAATTATCTTAGCTACTAAAATAAATTAAATGTAGGAGAGATGAACGATGGGACATTCAACCATATTTCCAACTGGAGCAACCGTATATAATCCGAACAAAGCATGGAGTGGCTATACCGTATTTCAAGCGGGTGAAGAAGGCGTTGTACTGATTGATATGAACGGTAAAGAAGTACATCTATGGAAGGGGCTGCTCGGGTTTCCGGCTAAAATCTTCCCTGGTGGTTATGTGCTAGGCAGCACAGGAAGAAGAGATCCGAAATTTGGCATTCAGGATAATGTAGATCTGGTGCAGGTCGATTGGGACGGTAACATTGTATGGAAATATAACAGCTATGAACATATAGAAGATCCGGGTTATGAACCGCTTTGGTATGCCCGCCAGCATCATGACTATCAGCGCGAAGGCAATCCAGTGGGTTATTTTGCACCAGGGCTAGAGCCTAAGGTAGACGGTGGCAATACCCTAATCCTCGCTCACAAAAATATCTACAACCACCAAATCTCCGATAAACAGCTGCTGGATGACACGATTATCGAAGTGGATTGGGAAGGGAATGTCGTCTGGGAGTGGGCTCCGAACGAACATTTTGCAGAGCTCGGCTTTGATGAAGCGGCAAAAAACGTCCTATTCCGTGATCCTAACTCACGCTCCTTCGGGAATCTGGGGGGCGGTGTGGGTGACTGGTTGCATATCAATTCAGCTTCGTATGTAGGACCTAATAAGTTTTACGATGCAGGCGATGAGCGTTTCCATCCAGATAACGTGATCTGGGATGCACGGGAAGCGAATATTATCGCAATTACAGATAAGCGTACTGGGGCCATCGTGTGGAGAATCGGTCCAGATTACTCACTGCCGGAATTGAAGCATATCGATTGGATCATTGGCCAGCATCATGCGCACATCATTCCGAAGGGCTTGCCGGGAGAAGGAAACCTACTCGTATTTGATAATGGAGGTTGGGGCGGTTACGGTCTTCCCAATCCATCTTCACCCTTTGGGCAAAAGAATGCACTTCGTGACTACTCAAGAATTCTAGAGATCAATCCAGTGACGCTCGAAATTGAATGGCAGTATACCGCGGCAGAAGCAGGCTTCTCCGTTCCGACGGATTCTTACAAATTCTACAGTCCTTATATCAGCTCAGCACAGCGGCTTCCGAATGGCAACACCTTAATTACAGAAGGTTCCAATGGCAGATTATTTGAAGTTACGCCAGAGCATGAACTGGTCTGGGAATACATCTCACCGTATAACGACTCCAGAAACACGAACATGGTTTACCGTTCCTATCGTGTACCTTATGCGTGGGTACCACAGCTGGAGAAGCCGGTAGAACAAGCGATTGAGCCGATAGATGTCACGCAGTTCAGAGTGCCAGGGGCCGCTTCTAAAGGTTCGGATTCTGTAGTAAGCGTGGCGACCACCCTGCCGTTTGTTGAGGGGGCTGCTTGTGTGGCGACGACTGATGAAGGTAGTAGCCGCAAAGCCAACTAATACATTTGAGGGGGATGTCGTTGTGAAAAAGTCATGGATCAGCTCAAGCTTTCTGCTCTTATCCTTATCCGTTGTTATCCTATTATCAGGTTGCAGCTCCAAAGGTGATGCGTCGTCCTCTAAAGATGGAGCATTGAACGGCAAAAAAGAGACATTGAAGATTAAAATCGCTGACATCAATACGAATCCAACCTTTCGTGTGGCATTAGATAAAGGTATCTTTGTCAAACACGGGATAGACGCCGAACTAGTCAACTTTGGTTCCCCGGCAGAAGGTGTAAATGCACTCTTCATTAAACAGGTGGATGTAGCTTTCGGAGCGGACTTTCCCTTGCTGAACGCAGTGTCGAAGGGAGATTACTCTATCATCGCCTCAGCAGGTCTGGCGACAGATGAAGCTTCTACAGAATGGAAGCTGTTTGTACAGGATGATATCAAGACAGCTGAGGAATTGAAAGGCAAGAAGCTAAGCTTTATTCGTGGAACCTTCATTCCGTACCTTTGGGATGAGTATTTGAAAGAACATCAACTTGCATTAAGCGATGTGGAATTGATAGGACAGGGAGCCTTTGACGAATCTTATATCGCTTTGAAGCAAGGGGCTGTGGATGGCGCATGGTTCTATGGTTCAGTTCTTAATGATAAGCTGGGTGCCCTTGCAGGCGTACATGAGCTGACGGATATGTCCAAAACAACCGTACGGTTAGGGATGGGCATTGTAGCAGGGAATGATTTTGTAACAAAAAATCCAGAGGGGATCGCGAACTTTCTCGCAGCAGTGGATGAAGCAGGGGGCTATGCCCAGGCCCATCCAGATGAGGTTGCTGATTTGATGTACGAGGAAGTGAAGCAGCCTAAGGAATCGACGATCAAAGATCTTCCGAACAATCCATGGGCTCTCGGATTCACACAGGCGGCTTATGACAGTCTGACTAAGCAGAAGAAATATATGGTCGACACTGGAATCATTGAGAAGGATTTCGATCTGGATCACAAGCTGAATCTTGAACCGCTGACCAAAGCATTGCCGGAAGAAGTTACGTATAAGAAATAGGAGGGTTCAGCATGTCATTACCTGCCAAGCAGCACACCATTCATATTGAGCAGCTTCGTAAGAGCTACAGTGAGCCAACCGCCGGAGACGTTCATTATATTATTAAAGATGTGAATCTCGTAATCAAAGGCGGAGAGTTCTTCGTTCTACTCGGTCCAAGTGGCTGCGGAAAATCGACGCTGCTGAATATGATCGCCGGATTTGTTTCCAAATCCGGCGGTAACCTTCGGGTGGATAACGAAGAGGTGAATAAGCCTGGCAGAGATCGGGCAGTTGTGTTTCAGCAAGCAGATTCCTCTTTATTCCCTTGGCTGACGGTTCGAGAGAATGTGGAGTTTGGACTGCGAATGAAGAAAATCGCAAGGGCTGAACGGCGCACGATATCGGATAGGTTCATCGGGCTTGTAGGTCTGAACGGTCATGAGGAAAAGTTCCCGAAGGAGCTATCAGGAGGCATGAAGCAGCGTGTACAGCTGGCACGGGTGCTCGCCAATGATCCGGCAATCCTGCTGATGGATGAACCCTTTGGTGCACTTGATGCGATGACCCGGAGGACGATGCAGAAGGAACTGGTCAACATCTGGCAACAGACGCATAAGACGGTGATTTTTGTAACCCATGATATTCAGGAAGCCTTGCTGCTGGGGGAACGGATCGGCATTATGTCTGTAGGACCTTCCTCTAACATTACGGACATTTATGACAATACGCTGCCTTATCCGCGGGACGTAGCCTCACCTGAATTTTACTCGCTATACAACCAAATTCAGAGCCATTTCGAAGAATAGGATAGGGTGGGACAGATGATGAAATGGGTGGAAAAGAAATGGGTTTCCGTTTCGATACTATGGATTACCGCACTCTGCATCTGGCAGCTTGGGGCGGTGATCTACGGTCCTGATGTAATCCCTGGACCGTGGAGTACGCTTAAGGGTGGACGGGAACTGCTGGAAGACGGAACTTTGATGCAATATATCGGGATTAGCTTTTACCGGGTGCTAATTGGCTGGGTACTCGGCAGTCTAATGGCGATTCCCGTAGGTCTGATTATTGGAAAGGTGAATGTGATTCGTATCTTTGCAGAGCCTTTTCTGAACTTTATTCGTTTTATCCCGCCGATTGCGTTCATTACATTGTTTCTAGTGTGGTTTGGCATTGGGGAGCAGTCGAAGATTGCGTTGATTATGTACGCTACCTTTTTTATTGTGGTGTTGAATACCTTAACCGGTGTGATGTCCGTAGAGGAGGATAAAATCCGTTCAGCCCGCAGTATGGGTGCCAGTGAGTGGCAAATCCTGATTCATGTGATCGTCCCGGCGACGATACCGTATATTTTTACAGGCATCCGTTTAGCGATGGGAACCTCGTATATGGCGATTATCGGTGCGGAAATGATTGCTTCGAACGAAGGTGTAGGTTATCTGATCTGGAATTCTCGTTTATTTTTTCGGACAGATTGGATCTTTGTAGGGTTATTCTGTCTTGGCTTTATGGGCTTCTTTACGGATCGATTGTTCGGTTGGTTCGGCAAGAAAGTGCTCTATAGATACGGCGTGGTTAGTGTAGCGGCGCGTAGAAGATAATATAGTTTTAAACATAAACACCAAAACCGCCTGAGTGGATCAGGTGGTTTTTGGTATGTCTTACTTTTTATTTACAAATATTCCTATCCTCCTTAATGCCGCGAAAATAGTACACGCCTATACTGCAATTGGGTGCCTAACAGTTGGAGCATAGAGAAGCCCGCAAATAAGAAATAGGAGTGAAGGGGAAATCATGAAAAAAGGGATCAAAAATCAATTATCGATCGGTC
Source organism: Paenibacillus etheri (assembly GCF_001012825.1). Lineage (GTDB taxonomy): Bacteria > Bacillota > Bacilli > Paenibacillales > Paenibacillaceae > Paenibacillus_AQ > Paenibacillus_AQ etheri. The sequence goes on along the minus strand of NZ_LCZJ02000020.1, from coordinate 63,379 downwards.
TAATGTTATCCTTGCTCGTCCTGTTGCTTGCTGCTTGTGGAAATTCGGCTAAGGCTGACGAATCAACGAATGGAAATGCTGGCACCAAAGAATTAAGTCTGACCGAGATCGAGAGTAAAGCTAAAGAAGAGGGCAGTGTTATCAGCGTGGGGATGCCGGATTCCTGGGCGAACTGGAAAGATACATGGAGTGATATGAGTAGTAAATATGGTCTTACACATTCAGATACGGATATGTCGAGCGCGGAGGAAATTGCCAAGTTTGAGGCGGAAAAAGATAAACCAACGGCTGACATCGGAGATGTAGGGATTGCTTTTGGATCGGTTGCTGTGGAGAAAGGAGTAACACAACCTTATAAAACCACCTACTGGGATGAGATCCCTGATTGGGCTAAGGATAAGGACGGGAATTGGATTGTCGGCTATCAAGGGACGATTTCGTTCCTGACGAACACCAAGCTCGTGACTAATTCACCGAAGAGCTGGGAAGATATGAAGAACGGCAATTACAAAATCATCGTTGGTGACGTAACCAAAGCTGCTCAAGCGCAGATGGCTGTATTGGCCGCAGCGATTGCCTTTGGTGGTGATGAGTCGAACATTGAGCCGGGGATTGCTTTTTTCGAAGATTTAGCTAAAAAAGGACGTCTCTCCAATGCAGAAGCTTCCCTTGCCAACATTGAAAAAGGGGAAGTAGAAGTTACCCTACTGTGGGATTTCAATGCTTTGAACTATAGAGATCAGATCAACAAAGATGGCTTCGCTGTAGCCATTCCTAAGGAAGGCAGTGTTGTGAGCGGTTATGCAACGATCATTAACAAATATGCGCCTCACCCTAATGCTGCCAAGCTGACACGTCAATACATCCTTAGTGATGAAGGACAGATTAATCTTGCCAAAGGGTACGCGCGTCCGATCCGTGACAGTGTAAAGCTACCAGATGATGTTGCTGCTAAGCTACTGCCAAAAGAGGAATATGTTAACGCTAAGCCTGTTGGTGATTACAAGGTATGGGAAGAGACAGCTAAGACTATTCCGCAATTATGGCAGGAACGTGTACTTGTGCATTTGAACTAGAATTGTTCTTCCCCCAAAAAGAGAAACAGGGCGCCTTCGTTACGATGCCGTAAGGTGCCCTTGTTCTATTCCCGCGACAAGGAGTGAGGAAGTTGAAACAGAAAAGCCGCGGTGTGATCCTGGCACTCATTCCGTTTGCACTAATGGTGTTGGCATTTCAGCTGGTACCTGTATTGTCCATGCTGACAGGAAGTTTCCAAAAGGCCGATGGGACTGGGTTTACGCTAGGCAATTATCTGCATGCCCTGCAAAGTGCCTATTATATGCAGGCAATCAAGAACAGCCTGCTGATTTCTTTAACCTCAAGTCTGATAGGGATCATTGTCGGACTTTTTTGTGCATATTGTATTACTCGGTTCACTCCGAGGGTAAGGGACAGACTCTTAATGCTGTCGAATATGACCTCTAACTTTGCAGGGGTTCCGCTAGCTTTTGCATATATTATTTTGCTCGGAAATAATGGGGTATTTACGCTCTTATTTAAACAATGGGGCTGGAGTGTTTTTACTGATTTTGATTTATATAGCTGGTCTGGTCTGATCCTGGTGTATGTATATTTTCAGATTCCTTTAGCCTTACTGCTTTTGTATCCGTCTTTTTATGGCATTCGTGAGCAGTGGAGAGAGGCGGCGTCCTTGCTGGGAGCAGGACCGTGGCAGTTCTGGAAGACGATCGGGCTACCGATTCTAACTCCGGCGATTTTCGGCACGCTCGGGATACTGTTTGCCAATGCAATGGGTGCTTATGCCACGGCGTACGCCTTGGTTGGCGGGAATTATAATCTGCTGGCGGTACGTATCGGTTCACTGGTTGCTGGAGATGTGGTTACTCAGCCAGAAATGGGGAGTACGCTTGCTGTTATGCTGGGTCTGACTACGATTTTGGCCGTCTATTTGAATCATCTGATGGTTCGGCGAACGGAGAGATTTAGAGCGAAGGCGCTCAGTAAACCGGATGTGAAAACCAAATCTTCTCGGCGCATATGGACAGCAGCTAGTGAGGAGGCACGGCGATGAACATACGTAAAGCGGGCTTTGCTCCACGCACCTTCATGCTACTGCTCATGGTGTATTTATTACTTCCACTGCTTGCAACGGGTATATATGCCTTCGCGCAGGACTGGCAGAATACCTTGTTGCCTCAAGCTTGGACCCTGAATTGGTTCGGAGAAATGTTTAAGGATATTCGTTTTTTGGAGGCGCTTTGGACCTCGCTGTATTTATGCCTGATCAGCGTGGTGCTGAGTCTGGCCGTGATGCTGCCAGCTGTTTTTGTCATCACCATTTATTTTCCACGCTGGGAGAGCTTTATGAAAGTGATTGTTGTTCTGCCTTATGCGGTGCCTGGTGTAGTGGCTGCGGTGGGGCTTATTCGTACCTATTCCTCTGGTCCCTTTGATATCGCTGGAACAGCTTATTTATTGGTGGGGGCGTATTTTGTGGTCATTCTTCCCTATATGTATCAGGGGATTCGTAATAGTCTGTTGACCGTTAACGCCGTAGAACTGCTGCATGCCGCAGAATTGCTTGGTGCCCGCCGCAGAACGGCTTTTGTGAATGTGATTTTGCCAAATATCTGGCCTGGCGTTATCGTCTCCACCCTGTTATCGTTCTCCGTTCTGTTCGGTGAATTTGTCCTTACAAACATGCTAGTTGGCGGGCATATTCAGACGATTCAGGTGTATCTATATCAAAGAATGGGCGAAAGCGGACATTTAGCCAGTGCGATTGCTATCTCGTATTTTCTGTTCATTCTAGTCCTTTCGATGGTACTGATGAAGCTAGGTAAAAAGATGGGAGGAGGCGTTAAGGGATGAACGATTATCTGAAGCTGCAGGGTATACGCAAAATGTTTGGTGATACCTGTGTGCTAGACAATATAGATTTAGAGATTCGCGAAGGGGAGCTTGTCACGCTGCTGGGCCCCTCCGGTTGTGGAAAAAGCACGTTACTGCGCTGCATAGCTGGCCTTTCGGAGCTGGATGGCGGCAGAATTCTTTTGGAAAATAAAGATCTGGCAAATCTGCCGCCCCGTAAACGCGAGGTGGGGATGGTGTTTCAGTCCTATGCCCTGTTCCCTAATCTGACGGTGAGCCAGAATATTGAATATGGTATGAAGATGCGCGGCTTATCCAAATCCGCCCGACGTAGTCGCGCTGACGAATTGCTGGCTTTGGTTGATCTGGAGGAGAAACGGGATGTCTATCCGCAGTCACTCTCCGGTGGACAGCAGCAGCGGGTAGCACTGGCCCGTTCTCTAGCCGTACAGCCCAAAGTATTACTGCTGGATGAACCCCTGAGTGCACTCGATGCCAAGATTCGTAAGAATCTACGTGCTGAAATTCGTGATATTCAGAAGCGCTTTAACATGACGACCCTATTCGTTACGCATGATCAGGAAGAAGCGCTGATTCTATCCGACCGCATCTGCATTATGAACGGTGGACGCATCGTCCAAGATGGAACACCGGAAGGACTGTACACCGCGCCGCGCACAGAGTTCGTTGCCCGGTTCATGGGCAGTTATAACGTATTGACTCGGCCAGAGGTGATGGTGCTGTTCCGTGGCATAGATAGTGGTATGGATATCTTTGCCATTCGCCCTGAAGCCGTAACGTTACTGCATGACGGGGCGGGTCAAGAGGAGGCTGCTGCCGGAGCACAACTGGTAAATGGAGTGATTAAGTCGGTATCTGTGTTAGGGAATATCATTCGATGTACGGTTGAGGCTGAAGGAATCTGCTTAACGGTTGATCTTTTAAATGATGGACGCTGGTTGCGGGTTGGAGAAGGGGACAAAGTCACATTGGCGTTGAACCCTTCCGAGCTTTTACATTTAGAGCGAGAAGGAGCGTGAGTAGAATGACAGAAATGACCAATAAACTCATTGTGGTTGTCTTGGACGGACTTAGATATGATGCTGCTCGCAAATACATGGGGTATCTGGAGCATCTTGTGGAGCAAGGATCCTTATCTTGCTATCGAGTACAGTCGGAATTACCCAGTTTGTCACGCCCGCTTTATGAAGTGCTCTTAACGGGTACACCTGTGTCCAAAAATGGGATTACGGCCAACCATATTGTGAGACCAAGCCATGAAGAGAGTGTATTTCATTTGGCAGTAGACGCTAATTTGCGTACAGCTGCTGTAGCCTATCATTGGGTCAGTGAGCTTTATAATTCGGCCCCTTTTGATCCGCTGGCTGATCGCCATCAGCATAATGTGATGAAGCCGATTCAGCATGGGAGCTTTTATTTCGAGGATCACTATCCCGACAGCCATGTATTTGCCGATGCCGTATATTTACGAAGTGCCTATGATCCACATTTTCTATACATTCACTCCATGAATATAGATGACGCCGGGCATCATTTTGGCGGGGAGAGCAAGGAATATGAGCTTTCCGTGCGTAACGCCGATGGACTGCTAGCCACTGTTTTGCCTATTTGGATGGAGCAGGGGTATAAGATTCTGATTACGGCAGATCATGGGATGAACGCAAATGGGTACCACGGAGGGATCACCTCTTCCGAGCGGGATGTGCCGTTATATACGTTTGGAGTAGATGCATTGCCTCTGGCAAAAGAAGATCAAGCAATCCCCCAATTAAGTCTGGCTCCGTTAATGTGCCACTGCTTAGGGCTTGCTCCTTCGGCTGCAATGAGCAAGGAAGGCTTGCCCCCTTTTGTGCAAAAGCAACCACTTCATGAGGTGAATGAACCTGTGATTTTAGGATGAAAATAAAACAGTAAAGCAAGATGAAAATCATATACGGGAACACTGGGTTTTTGTATAATAAATTGTATATTTTACCTATTGGGAGGTTGTCTTTTGAGTGCTTCTAAAGCTATGAAATGGATTACAGGCTCGTTTGAAATTATTTTGGCAATTCCATTTCTGGGTGCTACTATTGTAGTGTTCAGTGGATACTCTGTACTGGGATTTATGTTTATTCTTCATCTAATCACTTTGATTTTATCTTTAAAGAACAATGAATCTATCTATGGTTCAGTGCTCGGAATTGTAACTTCTTTATTGGCTTGGATTCCAATAGTGGGATGGGTATTACACTTGATTACAGGGATTCTGTTGATGGTAAGTGGTGGACAGAAGACTCGTTATCCTTCGAATCATACCTATCCACAATAATTAAGACATCCTAATACAGCCCGATTCGGACGTTTGTCCGGTCGGGCTGTATTCATGTTATAATGAGGGCACATTTTAGCATGAAGTACATGAAAGGAGGCACATCCATATGGAAGTAACAGCACAAGATGTAGCGGAATGGATGGTTAAGGAGATTCGTTTTACGGGTACCTTGTATCAGACCGCGGCGATTGAATATGTGAAAGAGAATTTTGGGGAACAATTTGTATTTGTGAATGAGAATGGCAATGCCTCACTGTCCAAGGAAGTAAAGAAAGCTTTCCGGAAGCTGCACGGCGGCAAAATCGCGTGGGATCGCGATGGATTTTTGTGGGCGTGGACTTAAGTTGGAGGTGAATGTATGCCGGTTATCCGTAGTAAATTAAGTGTGGTCATGGAGAATCATGATCCCAAACTCTCTATACGAAAGCTTGCTAAGGATATTAATTATCACTTTGACTCGGTTCGCCGTATGTATAAGGATGAGATGGTACAGTATCCCAGAGACTTGCTCTTAAAGCTTTGTTTATATTTTAATGTACAGCCTGGGGAACTCATCGGAATCGAAGAGTTGAATGAAAGTGATTGTACAATAGAAGAAGTGATAGGTGAAAATGGATTAAGTAAGAGTTAAATAAATTGAGAAAGTGCAGTTGGGAAGAGTTGAGGAATGGGAAGTTGAATTCACTCAAGTCTTCTTTTTTGTGTGGAAAAGGGAGAATTCTGCTAAATTTGACTAGATTATATGGTCATGTTATAATTAGATTGACAAGAATTTATGGTCAAAGAGAGCAGGAAATAAAAAAATGAGTAAATTTATTCAATTAAACAAGCGTACTGGCGAAACAAAGTCCCAAAAAAAATTAGCGAGAGAACAGGGACGTATCCCGGCTGTGTTGTATGGAGTGGGTAAAGATACTTTGAATGTAGAAGTAAATGAAAAAGAGCTGTTGGATACTTTGAAAAAAAATCCACGGGCTATTCTGCAAGCAAAAACTATGGACGGTGAAGCAATGCCGATCATTGTTCAGCATATTCAAAAGAATTCTCTGTCAGCTAAAATCTTGCATATCGATTTCCAGCATGTGAACATGTCTGTAAATATGGATAGTAAAGTTACGATTCATTTTGCGGGTGAAGCAATCGGTGTGAAATCCGGTGGCGTACTGCAAGTGGAATTGTATGAAGTAGAAGTACGTTGTATGCCGGGTGTTTTGCCTACTTCTATGGAAGTAGATATTAGTAAACTTGATATTGGCGATCAGCTGCTAGTTTCTGACCTGATTTTCCAAGATGGAATCGAAGTGCTGACCGATCCGAATGCAGTAATGATTCAGATTAAGACTGTACATGAAGAAGTTGAAGAAGCAGTAGTAACTACAGCCTAAATATATATTTATATTAAAAAAGCAAGTTTCCAGGGAAGAGGAAACTTGCTTTTTTTGCGTGTAAATCATACGGGAACTTCTCTAGTATCCTTCGTCATAGGTGAGCTACATAAGGGGCAGGGCTTTGAGGTTAGATGATCCTCAGCTCCGCCAGCTTTCATGCGTGTCCAACCAGGACAACTATTGCCCGTGCAGTTCCATACCGGAACGACATGGGTTTTTGTAGCGGCTGTTCGGCTGGTCGGCAAGGATCTTGTTGTCACTGTTCTGCTCACCGTAGTCGCTGCTGTGGAAGAAACCGCTGAACGGAAGGCGGATAACATGAAGCGGGAGACCTCCGCTTTTTTACCCCGATGCTGTGCAGGTGAGCTGATAAATAGCTCCTCGCGGGCTCTCGTAACGGCCACATATGCCAGTCTCCGTTCCTCCTCCAGTGCTGCTAAGCTTGAAGCTCCGCTGCTTCCGGCCGCAAGCTTGCGGTCTTTCAGCCGATCACCCTCCAGTGCAGAGCTATGCGGAAGAATCCCCTCAGACGCTCCAATTAAAAAGACTACAGGGAACTCTAGCCCCTTTGATTTATGAATGGTCATTAATGCGATCCGGTTGCCTTGCTCTTTTGTGCCAGGTTGACGATTATGCTCGTTACGCTCCGTGACATTATCTATGAAATCAAGAAAGGCAGGGATGCTGTCAAAACGCGCCGCCGAGGATTCTAGTTCATCCAGCATTTCTTTTAACGTCTCGCGATGTAAGGTTGCTTGATGCCGTTCATTCGCTTCGATGAAATAATCGTAGAATTGGGTACGAATCTGCCGGATTGCTTGTATTGGGGTCAGTTCGCGTATATTCCGGATTAGATCGAGCCGATCTCTTAGCTTGGTTCCTTTGAAATCCTCCATGCCGGGCATGGACAATAAGTGGATTAACGGTCCTTGCTTGGGCTGTCTAGCTTCCATCTGGCGGATGTGATTCATGCCTTTTTCACGGTTCATATATAGCGTCGGCAGGATATTCTCCATCGCTGCAAAATTTCGCCGATTCACGGAGAGTCGCAAATGATCCACTACCGGAGAGATCAGCCAGTGCTCGTACAATAATTGCCCTTCTCCGTAATCAATATAGGGAATATCGCGTAAAAGGAGTAGTTCGAGAACGGCCCGATTGCTGCTCGACGCCCGGTACAACATGGCGAAGTCGCTATATTCTCTTTTGCCGCTAGAAACCTCGTTTAAAATATGCTCAATCATCTGCTCGGCTTCTTCGTCTGCAGTTTGCGGACGCATATATCGTGGCTGACTTCCACTACCTTTTGCGGCTTGCAGGGTTTTGGAACGCCGACGTGTATTGTGCTTGATAATGCCGTTGCCAAGGCCAACGATAGCTGGGCCTGAGCGGTAATTAATATCGAGCGTAATAACCCGTGCTCCGGGATAGAGCTTCTCGAACTCTAGAATGAACTCACTGCGCGCCCCGTTGAAGGAATAAATCGTTTGATCATCGTCACCAACTACCATTAGATTGTGCTGGGGGTGAGCTACCATTTTGACAAGTTCGTACTGCAAGGCGTTTGTATCCTGGAACTCATCCACCATCACGTACAGATATCGCATCTGCAATTCTTGCAAAAGCACCGGACGCTCCTTCAGCATCCGATAAGCGATTAAGAGAACATCATCGAAATCGATTTTGAAATTGTCTAGTTTCCATTGTTCATATATTTCCAGAATGGATTTCATTTCTTTTTCGGCGGTGGTGCCTTCTGGCAGATCTTCCACGGTGCCCATGTTCATTTTACAGGAAGAGAGCAGCGAGAGTAGGGTTTCCGGTGGATAAGCATCCTTCGGCAGTCCGAGCTCACGCATGATCTGCTTCAATAGGATATGCTGACGCCGTGTCTCGCTGAAAATTTCCTGCTGCAATCCCTGTCTGCGCAAGAAAAATAAGAAAAAGGAATGGAACGTGCGGGCCTGCAGCCTTGCGACGTCCGCTGTGCTGACTCCCGGCAGCAGGGCGATTCGTTCGCGCATTTCTGCCGCGGCTTTACTCGAAAAAGTCAGCAATAGCAGCTGACTCGGCGAGACGCCGCGTACGGACAACAAATAACCGGTTCTGCAGATCAGAACCGAGGTTTTGCCGGAGCCTGCTCCGGCCAGTGTCAGCAGCGGCCCTTTATGATGCCGCACCGCAGCAATCTGCGGGCGGTTGAGCAGGATGCCGCCTTCCTCCAGCCTGCGGAAATAAGCGGAGTCCCCCTCCTCCCGCTTCACTAACTCCTTGCTAGTCTGCGCAGAAGCTACTGCCGCTTGCGGGATGCGTTCGCCGGTTGCTCCCAGCGGGATATTATGAAATAAGAGCTTATTCAATAGATTCACCTTCATATATTTCTGAATAGAGTGAGCTCAAAGAATCTAAATTCTATGATGCTTTGAGTTCATCTTAAATAGTGTCTTAAATTTAGCCAATCTACAATATACCATCCCAGCGTTTTTGCTGCACAGAAAAAAATGCTGGATATAGTGTAGGGGATAGGTGGAGTTTAGTTGTGATAGTGGGACTCTGTGAGCGAAATGTACGGTATAAATCCCGTAGAAAAGCGGGAATCGGGGGCCGCGAACGAAAAGAAAAGCAAGAGTGCCTCGAAAAAGAGAAAAATGGGCTCTGCGAGCGAAAAGAAAGGCAAAAATGCCTCGGAAAAGAGAAAAATGGGCTCTGTGAGCGAAAAGAAAGGCAAAAATGCCTTGGAAAAGAGAAAAATGGGCTCTGCGAACGAAAAGAAAGGCAAAAATGCCTTGGAAAAGAGAAAAATGGGCTCTGCGAGCAAAAAGAAAGGCAAAAATGCCTCGGAAAAGAGAAAAATGGGCTCCTTGTGCGGGATGAAGCTATTGAGTTGTAGTTGTTGGGGGGAAAACGGACGACGCAGCAGCTAATGAAAGAACTGGAGGATATTCCGCAAGCGACTATGTACCGTCATTTGAACAAATTGCTTAAGGCGAGAATTCTGCACGTAGTCGAAGAGAATAAAATACGTGGAACCGTTGAGAAGGTGTATTACCTAGCAAATGGGGGAGAAGATATCTCACCAGCTGATGTCACAGAGCAATCCTCAGATGAGCACATGAATCTGTTACTAAAGATCATCACTTCGCTTATGATCTAGGTCCATCTAAGTTGAGCATAAGCCTGATCCCACACCTGACCCGAAGCTTCAAGACTCATTTGCAGATGTGTCAAAAAGATCTCTGAGATTTTTACCGCTGTTTATTCTCATTCCTATTCTATACTGGGCATTATTTAAGTCGATGGGTTATGACCTGAACTGGAAGGCATTCGGACTTGGAGCTTTTGGCTGGGCACAATCGGTAGGTCAAGGCTGGGCTGCAATTGAAGTGTTATACACAATGATTAGCGTCATCATGATTACTTCCATCATTAATCGTACGGATGAGAAATCCATGCAAGCCAAAGAAATACTACAGGCGCAGGGGAATCTTCAGGCTAGCCCGCTTTGGGGAATATTAGAGCGCATTTGGGCATCGGCTTTTCATATTGGGGCAACATTAGTTATTGCTAGTTCGGCATGGCTCGTCATCCCGCTCATTATCGTGCATAGTGGACTCAACTTAGTCGCTGTTCGGATAGCTAAGATTTCAATGTTCGGAACCAATATGTTCGTTGCTGCGGTGGGCTTGATTACGCTGGGCGTTGGTCTGTTTCTTTTTTGTCCGACACACGAACCCTTGAAACTCCATTCAGCCGTACAATTCTGTGATGCCTATTCCTCTTCGTGTCCCTCTCTTATGTTTACAGTGTAGCCCATTCCCTTTCCTTATTATCCTCATATCCTAAAGCAAAATCATGATATGGAGATGACCGTATGCCCTCGCCCATAAAGGTTCGTATAAGACATGCCGCTACCATAGATGTACTGATTCCGGCTATCGAGAAGGATTTAGCTACACTCCCTCATGTTATTGACGCTGTCCGAACACATGTTAAGCATCCGATAGGTCGAATATTGATTGTTGCTCCAAAAAAGACACGGATACTGGATTTCTGCCGGAAAAAGGGCTGCACCTTTGTTGATGAGAATACGGTCCTACCGATTACTAAAAAAGATATTCATTACCGTTCACGGAAATGGGAAAGATCCGGTTGGTTGTTCCAGCAATTGTTGAAGCTGAATGGTGATAAGCTGTGTACGGCTGACTATTTTCTGGTCATCGATGCAGATACGGTCTTAATCGCTCCTCATCGGTTCCGAGAGAAAGGAAAGACGATTTTTTACAGCCGCAATTGGAGTCAGCCGCAGTACTTTGTAACCTATAAGAAGCTGATGGGTAGGAAGGCGGCATCTGGTTCCTCTTTTGTGACGCATTATATGCTGTTTGAACGAAGCCAATTGACTCAAATGAAAAGAGAGATTGAAGTTAAGCATCAGAAGCCTTGGTATTCGGCGATTCTACACAGCATGAACCGCACTAAGCAATTTGCCTTCTCTGAATTCGAAACTTACGGCAATTACCTGTATTCAAAAGATCGTGGGGGCATGAAGATCCAAAAAGCTCGCAATAAAGGTCTCCATATGAATGCAGGTCAGCTTTCCAAGCAGAAGCTGAATGCGCTGGCGGAAAAGTATAGATCATTGTCTTTTCATAAACGGAAGGGGTATGTGAGAACAGCGAGTAGTAAGTCTAGCGCAGGGGGGCGATAGGGTTGCAGATCGTGCTCCTTTCAGGCGGATCGGGGAAAAGGCTGTGGCCGCTGTCGAATGAGATCAGATCAAAGGCATTTTTAAGACTTCTCCCAACAGAAAATGGGGGCATGGAGTCGATGATCGAGCGAGTATGCAGAGGGCTGGATGAGGCAGGACTGTTGGATTCATGCTGCATTGTAACCCATCGCAGTCAGGTGGAGATTACCCGCAAATCTGTTGGCGATCAGATTGCCTTATTAGCGGAGCCGCAGAAGCGTGGGACCTTTACAGCGGTTGCTCTGGCGGCGAGTTATTTGCATTCCGTGAAGAAAATAGACTTAGAAGAGATCGTTGTGGTCATTCCGGTGGATTCATACGTGGAGGCATCTTTTTTCAGTCAGCTTCGGCAGTTTCCCAGCGTGCTGTCCGAATCACAAGCAGATATTGCTCTGATCGGTGTTACGCCTGAATTCCCATCCACCCAGTTCGGGTATATTTTACCGAGTGATGGCTCAGGCGGTATGTCCTTCCTAAAGGTTAAGCAGTTTGCAGAGAAACCAGACGAACTGGCGGCGGCCGATTTCATTTCCCGTGGAGGGCTGTGGAACTGTGGAGTGTTCTCCTGCTCATTAGGGTACTTGCTCTCAAGCATGGTGGAACGGAAGCTTTCAGTAGATTACATGGAGCTATTGGAGCGTTATGACGATTTTCCAGAACGAAGCTTTGACTGTGAGGTGCTGGAACACACGCAGCGAGCGGTAGTTATCCCCTACACTGGGGTTTGGGCGGATATTGGCAGTTGGGATGCGCTTACCCCTCATTTGCAGGAAAAGGCAATTGGCAGGGGGAGCATTTCTGAGGATTCAAAAGGAACCCATTTGGTGAACGAGCTCTCTTGTCCAGTGCATATCATTGGTGCTCCGGGTTTAATCGTGGCGGCGGGTCCAGATGGTATTTTGGTTGCTGGGATCGAGCAGGCGAAACGAATTAAGCAGAAGCTGGAGGGTCATGCCGCAAAACCGATGATTGAAGAAAAGCGGTGGGGGAGCTCACGCATTTTAGATTTCTCACGAACTGCAGCAGGAGCTGAGGTTACAACTTCCAAAATCACGATGTTGGCAGGGAAGCACACCAGCTATCATTTTCATAGGCATACCAAAGAAATATGGTCTTTTCTTTCCGGGAATGGAGAGTACTGTATGAACGGCATTCTTCATGTGGTTGCAGCCGGGGACACAGTCATGGTTCCTATCGGTGCGAGTCATGGTCTGCGGGCGATTACACCGCTCGAATTGATCATCATTGAACTGGTGACGTCTTCTGATGTGGGGGATTATGTACGTGTTTCTGCCGAATGGATGGGGGAGGAAAGCGCTCCTGATTATTTGTAATTCAATAGATTGAAAAAAATCAACCGGGTTTAATCCAGCGTACATGTCCCGGTTGAATTTTTGAGTGCAGCTAGCCAACATCACTGCATTTAAAAGAGTTATAGATCAGAGCCACCTTCGTATCTTTTGGATGGGAATCGGAATGTGACCTCCGTTCCCAGTCCTAAAATACTGGTAATGGACAAGCCGTATTCTGGTCCGTACATTAGCATAGCCCGGTCATTTACATTTTTAAGTCCGTAGCCTATGGACTGGGATTTAAGCAGAAGATTGAGTCGTTCTTGTGGGATGCCAACGCCATTATCCTTTACTTTGAAGATGATACACTCCTCCACCATTTCTCCGGATAGAATAATTTTGCTTCCTTCTTCTTCTCCTCTATTCTCGATACCATGAATAATAGCATTCTCAATTAGAGGCTGAAGCATCAGGTTAGGCATGTAATAAGAGAGAATGGTCTCGTCGATCTGATATTCTACCTCGAAGTTGTTGCTGTGCATGTTAAGCTGAATCTGTATATAAGATTGTACATTCAATAGTTCATCTGAAACTGAAATAATATTATTCCCTTTATTCAGCGTAGTCCGATAGAACGTGGATAGAAGCTGCGCCATTTCACTTATATCTGTTGCATGGATTCGAATGGCTCTCCAATTGATGAGCGAAAGAGCATTATATAGAAAATGTGGATTAATCTGAGCTTGAAGGGCTTTCATTTCATATTCTTTTCGTGAAATTTCCTCAATATAGACCTTATCGATTAATACTTTAGTTTTGTCAACCATGTTACCAAAGCCTCTGATTAAATCCCCAATTTCATCTTTGGATGTACTGGTGACGGTGACTTCCAGCGATCCCTCTTCAACGGTGCGCATATTTTTGCGCAGACGTTTAATTCGCGAATTGAACTTTCGAGAGAATAGATTGGCAGTTATAGCAACGGCAGCAATACAGGCAACAATAACAAGCCCCACAGTCGAGAGGATTTTCCAAGCAGAATTGGTAATCATCTTCGTAGGTTTGCATAACATCACTGTCCATCCTGATATAGGAACTTCGGATTGCAACACAGTGTACTCCGTATTTTTCCAATGCAGCGTATCCAAGTTGTCTGAGTTATTGGAAGAAATATATCCTTCTATACCAGGTGAGGCATAGATCGACTTTCCATAAGCATCCTTGACGAGAATCTCTGAACCTTGAGAGAGTAGGGGTTCAAAAGGTTTGAATAACGAATCGTAATTCACACGTGCATACAGCACATTTTCCTTAGGATCTTTCTGTTTCGTATTAATAATGCGTCGAACAGCAAAAATCTCCTTGTTATCCGTAAACCACAGGACATCGACTGATTTCATCAATGCCGGATACCAATGTTTCTGTTTAATATCATTTAGGGCTCTGACAGTATTGCCATGTGCCAGAAGATTGGTTCCTGTATACAGTGTTATTTGTTCGACACCTGTATTTAGATACCGTGCCGTATTGAAATTTTGGTCAATTACATGGGTTAACTGATCATACATTTCATACATACTTGTATAGGTATGATTGGCTGAATTAATAATTTCCTGATTAAAACTCAAGAAATTCATGAGTTTATTGTAGACATCCAAATGACTATTTAAAGCTAAAGCCCCTTGATTTAAGGCTGCATTCAGATCAGATTTGGATTGCTTAATGAGGGATGATTTAGCTTCTTGATAGCAGAAGCTGCCCAATACAATAACAGGAATCATACTGATTAACATAAATGAAAGCATGATCTTGGTTTGAAACCTCAAGTCGCGAATATTTTGCTTAAGTGTCCGCCAAAGTTGCATAATGCTCCTCCCGATATACAGAGGACTTCTGATTATACTGTCTATATTTTTCTGGTGTGTACCCATAGAAATCCCTGAAATTTTGGCAGAAGTATGAAATATTGCGATAGCCCACTGCAGTGCAAATATTTGATATTTTTTGATGCGTATTTGTTAACAACTCTTTTGCGTTTTGCATGCGGACATTCTTAATATATTTATTAAGCCCACAGCCTGTCTGCTTCTTGAATATAGAGCTGAGATAATGTGGAGACAAATACACTTTAGCAGCAAGCATTTCCAGACTTAGATCATCTGCATAATATTGTTCGATATATTGTTTGACGGCATCGACATCCCGGTTCTGAGTAGGCTCATGGTTGGTGGAGTTCTGATCAATCCGAGCGATACCTTCAAATATGATATCTTTGATATCCCGCAAATCTTCAGATCCATATATGGTCTCGACGGCAGTCTGCAGCTCCATTTCTGATATAGGTGCGGCTTGTGTCATGATTTCTTGATAGATGGTGGAGAACATATACTTTACATACAAATGTGAATACTGTACTTGATGTACGTATTTTTGATATAAAATTTCAGTGTTTGCCCGTAAGCTAAAAAGATCTTGATCCTTCAGATTATTTCGAATCTGATCTAGTAGATGGCTATCTGTAAGGTCTGGATACAAGGCCTCAGAGAAATGTAAGTCATTTTGTGTATTAAATACAAAGGTATCTGGGAGAAAAAAACGATATTCCATCAATTCTTCTAATGAAGTCAAAAGTGAACCTAAATCTAGTATTGAGGTTACTTCTTCTTTCATAGCGAGATAACAATTCACTTTATATTTATCATGGATACAATGATGAAGGTGTATCGCTGAATGATTATCAAACTGGGAAGAAGGAAACTCTTGCTCGGGAAACAGTAGTAGACTCTGACATCCGTTTAAATTTAAGTAATCAGCAGATGTGTCTACTAAACCAAGTACAAACTCTTCGAACTCCGAATCCACAGTTTCAAAAAAAGGCTTATCGAATTCTAACAAAAGCATTTTATTGTAATGGCTGGGTAATTCAATAGACAGCTCTTGAAGAGGAGGAGGGCTTCCGATACCGTTGACTAGAGAGAAGAGTAGATGTTTTCTCACATAGCTTAGCTTTCTTTGTGACGCTTCTTCTTTTTGCTGCTGGTTCTTTAATTCCTGAATGACTTTTTCTAAAGTAGTCTGGAATGCTTCAATGTTAACCGGTTTTAAAAGATACTCGGATACGCCCAGGGAGAGGGCTGTTTTGGCATATTCAAATTCAGCGAATCCACTGAATAAGATCACCTTTAATTTGGGGTATAGCTTTAATGCTTCCTTGGTTAACTGTAATCCATCCATTATAGGCATCCGTACATCGGTAAATAGAATATCGACAGAGTGTGCGCTTACATATTCAAGTGCTTTACGGCCGTTTTCTGCGACATGCAATTGGAGGGGGAAGCCGAGCTCCTTAATGAGAAAAGCAATCCCCTCTCTCTCCTCCTTATGATCATCCACCACCAATATGGATAACATTATTTACCACCTTTCGACATGTAGTGACATTGATATTGTAGTATAACATCTTCGACCGTAGCAATTATTCCACGATATTATCGTTAATGATGAGTATTTATTTGTGTAAAACATAATTTTTTTGCGTTTACGATGGGTAGCAAGAATCTATAAACTTAAGGGAGTAACAATATAAATTTTTTTGAAGCTGGCCGGCGCATTGAAATCGTTTTCTAATACGAGTTTTTTATAGAAAAAGGGAGGCTCTTATAATGAAACATAAATTGAGAAAATCAAGCTCCATAATATTATCATCACTATTAGCTGTTGCTATGGTAGGTTGTTCGAGTTCTAATAACTCTGCAGCAACTACCCCAAAGACAGATGCGAGTGATCCGGCATGGAAAGAAGCACAGACGACTCCATTTGGCGCCTATCCTGAAACAGTTACATATTCTGTTGGACAAGTGGCAACGAGCTATTCAGCACTTGCAGGAACGCCTTATGAGAAAGATACTGCCACAGACAATGTGTGGACAAGATATTTCAAGGATAAGCTGAACATTCAAAATACAACCTCGTTTGAATCCAATGATGGTACAGACTATAGTCAGAAAGTTTCGATGGCGATTGTAAGCGGTGAAATACCCGATCTTATGGTGGTTCCTGATTACGCGACATTGCAACAGCTTTATGAGAACGATCTGATTGCAGATCTGACGGATGCTTATGAGAATACTGCCAGCGATCGAATTAAGGAAATTTATGATTCCTACGGTGGGCGTGTTCTGGATAGCGCAAAGTTCGATGGCAAGCTGATGGCTATACCAACTACTGAAATCTCACATGGTCCTGGTATCCTCTGGCTTCGCAAAGACTGGATGGACAAATTGGGACTTGCTGAGCCGAAATCAATGGCTGACGTGGAGAACATTATTACTCAATTTGTAGAAAAAGATCCTGGTGGTAACGGAGCGGGTAAAACGCTAGGTCTTGTTGTCGATAATGAAAACGTTGCCGGTGTTTCTGGTGGACAATTCTCATTTAATAATATCTTTTCACTATATGGTGCGTATCCAAAACAGTGGATTGATGATGGAAGTGGAAAGGCTGTATACGGATCTGTTCGACCAGAGATGAAGCCTGCACTGACCAAACTGTCTGAGATGTACAAGAATAATTTGATTGATCGTCAGTTTGCAGTACGTACTGGTGATGACCGCAAGGCGCTACTTACAAGCGGAAAAAGTGGTTCTTTCATGGATAACTGGTGGGGAAGCTGGACTGTGGCGGACACGCTTAAGCTGAATCCAGAAGCGGAATGGGTATCTTATGTTGCCCCACAATCAGAGGATGGCTCGCTTACAATGTTCACTGGAAATCCTTCCAGCAGTTATTTAGTTGTTCGCAAAGGCTTTGAACACCCTGAACTCGCAGCCAAGCTTGTGAGTGTTCAATATGACTATCAGCGTTACCAAGAAAAAGATGCAAAAGCTTTGAAACAATTTGAAGATTATAAGAGCATGAATGTTGGCGGATCTCCGCTCGCCATTAATATCGATTATTATGACGCTTTCTATCGTAACGTTGACATCATGAAAGAAGCATTAGAAACAGGCGATACCAGTAAATTAACTAGCAATGAGGATTTAACGGCTTATAACTCCTATAAGAAATTCCTTGATAGTAAGAAGAATGGAGAAACACCAGACTCCAACGCATGGGCTGGATATACTTCCAGTATTACGACAGCTAGTTTGGTGAAATCCTCTAATATTAAAGAAGTGAATCCATTATTCTTTGGAAGTACATCATCCATGACCTTGAAATGGCCGACACTTACTAAAATGGAACTTGAAATGTACTTGAAGATCATTACAGGTGAACAAACACCTGACGCATTTGATAAGTTTGTAGATAGCTGGAATAAAACTGGCGGCGAGATAATTACTAAGGAAGTTAACGAAGCGATAGCAAACAAATGATGTTGAAAGAGATGATCCATAAATGAAAAATAAAAAAGATCAGACAGCATTCCATTTCATGATGGCGCCAGGCATGATTTTCCTGATTATCTTTTCGTTTATCCCAATGTTTGGTATTATAATGGCTTTTCAAAACTATGTTCCGGCTAAAGGAATGAGTGGTTCGTCCTGGGTAGGTCTTGATAATTTCAAGTTTATGCTTCAAATTCCTGACAGCAAACAGATTTTCAGTAATACGATCGTTATCGCATTATGGAAAATTATTGTGGGTACATTTACATCCATCGTGTTTGCCCTGTTATTAAATGAAATTCGTGTGAAGTTTGCTAAGCGATTCATACAGACGGTTGTTTATCTGCCGAACTTCTTGTCATGGGCGATCTTGGCTACTGTAGTCATGAATATCTTCTCTTATGAAGGTCCTGTTAATGCCATGTTGAGCTGGTTTGGAATTGACCCGGTCTTGTTTATGGCCAGCAATACCTGGTTTAGACCGATGCTTGTATTAACGGATGTCTGGAAGGGTTTTGGGTACGGTTCAATTATCTACTTAGCTTCTCTGACCTCCATTGATCCCGGACTTTATGAGGCTGGCTCCATTGATGGAGCCAACCGGTTTAAGAAACTGTGGCACATCACGTTGCCAGGCTTAATGCCAACTATTTTGCTGGTTACAACCTTGAACTTGCCGAATGTATTGAATGCTGGTTTTGATCAGATCTTCAATCTGTATAATCCTTTGGTGTATGAATCTTCGGATATTATTGATACCTATGTTTATCGGGTAGGTCTGGTAGAAAGACAATACAGCTTAGGTACAGCAGTTGGCCTATTACGGTCGGTCGTTGGTATCGTATTGATTCTTTCTGCGAATAAATTGGCGCAAAAACTTACGGATTATCGTATTTTCTAAAGAAAGGGGGGTTCTCCCATTTACGCATCTAACATCAAAGGTCGTATTGCAGATGTTATTATCTGGGTATTTGTTCTAGCGTTTGCCTTATCTTGTCTTATACCGTTAGTCAATTTAGTAGCCATCTCTTTCAGTGACAATGCGGCGGCTTCCGCTAATCTTGTAAGTATATTCCCGGTTAATCCGACATTTAGTTCATATGAAAAGTTATTGTCTGATAGCCAGTTTTGGCGTTCATTTATGATCTCTGTAGAACGGGTAGTGTTAGGCCTGTTTGTGAATATGGGACTGATGATTCTTACAGCCTATCCATTGTCTAAAAGTTCACGAGTATTCACGGGTCAGAAGATTTATATGAATCTCGTTATCTTCGCAATGTTATTCTCAGGCGGATTGATTCCAACCTTTATGGTAGTCAAAGAGCTTAATCTTTTAGACTCCATCTGGTCATTGATCTTGCCGGGTGCAGTACCGATAGGGAATGTGATCTTGCTGATGAATGCTTTCCGTGCTGTACCGAAATCTCTGGAGGAAGCTGCGAATATAGATGGAGCTTCACAATGGAGAATATTAGGTACAATTTATCTTCCGATAGTATTGCCTACGCTTGCCACCGTTACACTCTTTACCATTGTAGGCCATTGGAATGATTACTTTGGAGCCTTGGTGTATATTAATAAAACGGCGAATTATCCATTGCAAACCTATATTCAACAGCTTAGCGTTGAGGTTCAGAATATTACAGATCCTGAAAAATTAATGGAATTAGCAAAAGTTTCGAATAAGACTTTGAACGCTGCTAAAATCGTGGTTTCCACGCTGCCATTATTGTTGATTTATCCGTTTATGCAAAAATATTTCGTTACAGGGATTGTCGTTGGTTCGGTTAAAGAGTGAATATTAGTAGACAGCCGCTATGAGGTTTCATAGCGGTCTATTATTTCAAGTAGGAGGCTCACAATGAATAGCAATCAAGTTCATACATCAATTCTGGATGAAATGAAGACATTTGTCTCTCAAGAAGCCAACCGGGGTATTTCATTTACGAATAAAGAGGCAGCATTTTATTTTACACAATCCCATCATACGGATCATGTGGAACATGCATTTTTTGAGGGACTTAATATTGCTAAGAATAGAATTTTCGGTGGATACACCTTATTCGCAGGTGAGCAGAAGCTAGACAATCGACAATCTGAAGTTTGGGCCTATCCTTATAAAATGGTGCGTAAGCACGCCGATTTGACAGAAGAGCTGTGGTTATTGGATTATCATAATTTATTAGAAATTAGTCTCGCTAATGCGAAGGAAGCCATAGGTATTGTTTTAAGGGGAGAGAATGTTAGCTATATAAACCAACAGGATCATATCGCATTCTTTAGCGCTATCGAGGGAGATTGGGTGATTGCAGTTAGCGCGATCAACCTTTCACCTTTGTACATGGATAATGAAGTTCTAATTGCCGATGCAAACGCTGGGGGTTATTATATCGCTGCAGGTAAGACATCCGAAGAAGCAGCAAGCTTAATCCTTAAAGCTAGACAAGATATTAGCACTTTGAAAGATGAACGTGTTAAGCGGATGGAAGATTTCTTACACCACAATGCCCATCTAACCAGCAGTGATGATACGTTTACTTTAGCTATGAATTGGTTGAACATCACAATGGATCAGTTAGTTACCAGACAGCAGGGTGATGGTATCTATGCAGGACTGCCATGGTTTAACGAATATTGGGGGCGGGATCAATTCATAGCTCTTCCGGGAGCCGTGCTAGTTACAGGGCAATTCGAAACGGCTAGAAATATCTTGCTATCATTCGCAGAGTTTCAGAATACGGACGAAGATTCTAAATACTTTGGTAGAATTCCAAATATCTTGTCTCCTGGAAAGGTGGATTACCATACAACGGATGGTACGCCGCGATTCATTATCCAGTTGCAGGATTACGTTAAGTATTCGGGAGATACAGCGATCATTAAAGAGCTTTATCACAATGTACAATATAGTATTGAAGGTTCCATAAAATATTGGGTAGATGATAAAGGGTACTTGAAGCACGCAGATAATGAAACTTGGATGGATGCCCGGGATGGCAATTTGGAGTCATATTCTCCTCGGGATACCCGTGCCAATGATATTCAAGCACTCTGGTATAACCAATTGCTTGCGGGTGTTTACTTTGCTGAATATATGGATGACAAGGTGAACGCTGATAAATGGAAGGGCATTGCTGAAACCTTGAAGCGCCATTTTGCGGTCGATTTCTTTGATCAAGCGCATCCTTATTTAGCAGACAGACTGGATGCAGAGGACAAGCCAGAATTCTCCTTGCGCCCTAACCAGTTATTTGCTTTTGAAATGTTTGATGATAACGATTTTAAAGCTAGAGCGATTCGTACCGCGTGGGAAGAGTTGGTCTACCCATGGGGCGTTGCTTCTCTAGATAGACATCATCCTTTGTTCCGTCCGTTTCATTTAACTTCTCATTATCCGAAAGACGAGGCTTACCATAACGGTGCGGTTTGGATTTGGCTTAATGGTATTGCGATGCAGCGTATGATTGAAGCGGGGCAGGAAGAAACGGCCTATCAGCTATTCAAGAATATGAACTGGCAGGCCTTGAATTTAGGTGTTGTTGGTGGACTTAGTGAGAATATGGATGCTTATCCTGCGGAAGGTGAGAGCTGGGCGAAGTTGACGGGTGCATACCTGCAGGCTTGGTCCAATGCTGAGCAGCTGCGTGTGTGGTACCAGTATTTCTTAGGTATCCGTCCAGATCTGATTAACAACACACTGACAATTGCTCCAAGAATTCCGCAAGAGCTTGAGTCCTTGGCCTATGATGTGAATATAGGGAATGGACGTATTGAAGCCACCTATAACCGTGGGCCTGAAATCACATACGCCTACACATTCAAGAATGTGGGACTGGAAGTTATGATCGATGTGTCTCCTTTTGAAACGGTATCGCTTGAAGTTAAGCCCAATATGAAGCTGGTTGTAAGACAAGATGATCATACACTGGCAGTTATCTTATATGATGAGAATCGTCAAATGCTCAAGGAGGTTCAGTCAGGGGTATGCGAATCACGTGTTATGCACAATAAGCGGAATAACGAGTTGTTGAAAGACGTTGAGTTTGCAAAGCCATTGAGCTTGGACAATCATCCTTGTATAAAGCTGTAGTAAAAAAAACCTCTGACCCATCCTCAGGATGCTGTCAGAGGTTATTTAGCTGTTTATGATTTAAGCCAGGCATGTTGGTTCAGAATTTAGCCAAGAGATGCTCAAGTCCTGCCGCAACCCCATCTTCCGCATTACTGACGGTAACAAATTCAGCCATTTCTTTTAGAATCGGTGCTGCGTTAGCCATGGCAATCCGGTAGCCGGCCATCTCGAACATCGGTTGATCATTATAGCTGTCACCCATTACGGCTACATCTGTTAGAGAGATGCCATAGTGGGCAGCGAGCATAGCTACACCGGAGCCTTTGTTGGCGTCCTCGTCGTTAATTTCGATATTATTAACATGGGAGGCTGTAATAATGAGGCCGGGGATCGCGGCGAAGCGGGTGGAGGCCTCTTTGAGCAGTTCCCGGTTTAGAGAAAAAGCTAACGTTTTATAAATGACGTTTTCTTCTTTACTCCAAATCTCTTCCATACTTTCGACGTAAGTTACAGCCGCTTGTTGAAACTGCTGATCGATCATTGCTTTTAGCAGCCAGCTGACTTCCTCGGGTACTTCTTCTTCACTCAGTGCAGATAATTTCTCTAACCTTACCCGTTTGTTTAGTTCCACATATACGTTGTCCTCTGTGTACACCTCGTAATACAAATCCGGAATTTCATTCATCCAGCGTAACGCAGGAATGATGTCTTCCTTATTCAGCGGTTTACTTGCTGCGAGCGTGCGGTCAGACAGTGTGACTACTGCACCATTCAGACTGACTACAGGGCATTCCAGATCCGCTAGCCGCAGCTGTCGTTCCGCATCCATAAAAGAGCGTCCCGTAGCAATAATTACGATGTGGCCTAAATTCTGAGCCTTTATAATCGCCTCACGGTTCTTTGGGCTAATTTGTCCTTCTTCATTCAGCAATGTTCCATCCATATCTAAAGCAATCAGCATGTTGTATGATCTCCTTATCCAGTCATAGTTGTCCCCTTCGCGGGCCAGTGAGAACGTTACTTGTATCTTATCATTAATATTCTGAAAACCAAAAACACCTTTTCATTCCTATTCGAATCGTATATTTTTAGAAAATAGTTCAATCGTGGTACAATAGTTGTTAAACTAATCGACTAGCCGAGTCTATCGTCAGTTCATGTTCGTGGGACGTGATCCGTCGGTATTTTTCCTGCGTAAGGACATCGGCAGCTGTGTATGTAAGGGGGACTAATCGTGAGATCCAAAAACTTGGCCACCATGTCACTAGCTTTTATGGCATGTGGGTTTCTGATTACACTATTTCTACCTGAAAATCTCGCCGTGATTCTACTAAGAGGCGGCTTTGAGGCCGGGTTGGTTGGGGGGATTGCCGACTGGTTCGCTGTAACCGCGTTATTCCGCCATCCGCTGGGGCTGCGTATTCCACATACCTCACTGCTGCTCAAGAATCGGGATAAGATTATCCAGTCGTTAATTACCGCTATGGAGACTGAGCTGCTGAACAAAGAGAGTATTGAGAACAAGCTGCGCAAGTTTGGCATTATGTCTATGGGTTCCAAGCTGCTGACGAAGTTCTTTAGCAAGAAGAAGGTGAGAGCCCAGATCCTAGAGCAGCTTAGCGAATTCGTGTCACGTCTTCCGGTAGAGAAAGCTGTGCCTTTTCTTCAAAAGGCAGCTTCCGACTATATTCGTGAAGCGGAGCTTGGGGTTGCAGCTGATAAGATTGTCACTAAATTAATGAACGATGGAAAAGATGTAGCTGCTCTGGATTATGCACTGGAAGGGGTATCTAACTGGAGCGGTCGTCCTGAGACGAAAGCTATGCTGGGTAAGATCGCCAGTGAGAAGCTGGCTGAAGTGAAGCTCGGTGGACTTAAGGGGATGGCTTTTCAGGCTTTCGTTGGATTTATGGATGCAGATATGCTTGGTGAGATGCTGCAAGGCATGCTACAGTCCGGTATTCGCGATTTTCGTGAAGAGGATAGCCCTTATCGTGAAGAGATTATCCGGGAAATTCGGGTGGCGCTGTTCCAGATTGTTAATGATGAGGCTAGAATGGCTTCTGTAAAAGAATGGGCACGCAATGAGCTTGAGGGAGAAGCAGCAACCGCTTTTCTGCATACTCAATTGGAGAACGTACGCAGCAAGGCACTCTCCTTATTGGAAGAGGACCGGGCAGCTGGCGGACGCAAGCTGTTTGCACTATACGCCCTGCTTGTGCGCCGTATTAGCAAGGAACAAGAGTGGATCGGCAGCTGGGAGGAGCGGATTCGCGCTTCATTAATTACATTTGTAGAGGCCAACCACTTCCGAATCGGTCTTTTGGTGAAAGAGAATCTGGATAGCATGGACGATGCTAGTCTAGTGAATATGCTGGAGGATAAAGTAGGTAAAGATCTTCAATGGATTCGTGTGAACGGTGCCTTATGCGGTTTTGTTGTCGGGCTTGTACTTACGGTTGTTCAATTTATTTAAATCAAAGAAGTCCGTCTCCAGTGATTGGAGGCGGACTTCTTTGATTTAAAAATATAAGAAAGTATAAGTTTCACACCGTACTTTATGTCTTGTATTTCTCGCTTAAACGCTCATCGTCCTTATAAGGACGCCGAAGACGTTTATGCTTGTAGGGATCTATTGTTGTACTAAGGCAGCTTGGTAAAGCCGCTCTAAATCAGTTGCCGTACGTTGCCAATTGAAGACCTCAAGCGCATCCGCTCTTCCATGTTTCCCGATGGTTGCTGCCAAATCCGGATTCCGGCCTAGCCGCAGCAAATTTCTAGCAAAGGGCAAGGCTTCGCGATATCTTTCCACCAGATATCCGTTATGGCCGGAGTAGATAATTTCGCGGATACCGCCATTGCTAGAAGCGATGACGGGCAGTCCCGAGGCCATGGCCTCTACATTGACAAGTCCAAAGGATTCATGATTCTGGGAGGGACATACAAAGCAGTCGGCTGCTTGATAAAGGGTATGAATATCTTCATGAGCTACATTCCCAAGGAAGGAGACGGATACGCCTAGTCGCCGTGCAAGCAGCTTCAGCTGTCGCAAATACGAGGGGCTTCCTTTGCCTGCAATTACAAGATGAGCAGGAAGGTGTTTATTTACATGGTACATAGCACGTATCAAGACGGGTACCCCTTTGCGGGGGATGACTCGACCGACGAATAAGACGGTATAGGCCATCGGAAGTCTGTAAAATCTGCGAAGATGGTATTTTTCCTGTGTCGTTACAGGAGTGAATCGATCAAGATCTGCTCCGAGCAGGACGATACGGATTTCATTGTTTAATTGAGGGAAGCGATGGGTCAGTCTTCGTTGTAGAGAATGGCTGTTCGCAATAATCAGATCTGCTCTTGCCAAAGCCCTAGCAGTCTTATCTGTGTCCGGTGTGAATGTAAGAGAATGCAGAAATAGAAGTACCGGAAGATGAGGGAACCGTTTCTTTACAGCAGACATAAGATGGGGGCGATTATCGATCTGAACGATATCAAATGACTCATTCTGAACGTAGTCTAATACCGAAGTACGATAATGGACGGGAGTACTTGCGGGCAAACGAATGATTCTGACCTGCTCCAATATTGAGGCATCGGGCAGTCCCGGTGCTCTTCGGCTCACAATGGTAACCTTATGTTTCTCAGCCAGCCTTCTGGCAATGGCCCAAATGCAGATTTCTACTGAACCGTCTCCCGGAACCGGGAGACGTTCCGGCGCAATAATACAAATATGCATGGTTCATGCCTCCTCTGATCCGCTAATGGTTATCCTCTTCCCACCATATGCAGCTTAAGTATCTGGAGATACATCTGAAAGCGGAGAGGGCGTTCAACCCATGCCATTCAAATAGTTGAAGCATAAAATACTAAGGCTAGGCAAGGCTGTGATTATTATTTGAGTGACAGGGGAGAGGGCAATTGGGAACGAAGTTAAAGTCGGCGTTGACCAGCAAATGGATTAAAACCAAGGTGCTCATGCAAAGTTCAGAGATTTCACCGCTCATTCCAGAAACGGTGAAGTTTAGTAAAGCAAACTTAAAGACGATGCTCTTGAAATATGGGATGATTTACGTTAAACCGGAACATGGCACCTATGGTAATGGTGTGATGAAGGTTGAACAGAGTAAGGATTTTCATGGAACAGAATACAAATACCAAAGTGGAACAAAGATTAAGACCTTTGGAGCCTATGACACCTTTTATTCATCCCTTAAGAAAGCGACACGCGGACGTAGTTACTTGATTCAGAGAGGGATCGTTTTGCTGAAGCACGGAAAGCATCGCTTTGATATCCGTGTGATGGTCCAGCTCAGTCCGCGTGGCAAATGGGAAACGACCGGATTGATCGGCCGAGTAGCTGAGAAAGGCAAGATTGTTACCAATTATCATAACGGTGGTACGCTAATGTCTATGGAGAAACTACTGTCGCCTCATTTGAACGATGCTCAGCAAGCCCAGATGCTTAAGATATTGAGAAAGCTAGGTGAGGATACCGGACGTTTCTATCATAAGAAATATCCTGGCTTTAAACAGATCGGTGTAGATGTAGGTTTAGATAATCACATGACACCTTGGATTATTGAAGTGAATACTAGTCCGGATCCGTATATTTTCAAACATCTTCCTAATAAAAGCATGTACCGCAAAGTGATGGCTTACCGCAGAGCAAGTAAGAAGAAGTCCGCTAGCTGATTTGTTTCTTCGTATTCGCTATAACAAGGGAAACCGTTTGTTCGAGCTCAATTATTTTTTGTTTGTGGGTTGCGATTTGACGATAACCAGAGACCAGTGAAGATAGGGACTGGGTGGTTAGTGTAAGATTTTGTTTGCGAATTGCTGCTTTAAAGTCAGTCCAATCTGCTGAGGCACGTTTGTTTAACGAGGTGATTACGCTCTTGTTAGATTTGATCGTGATTTGAGGACTTTCAATGCCAGATAAGGTTTTACGAGCTTCGGCTATCTTTTGGATACGTGTCTTTTTCGTGGCGCTCAGCTGATTTTGTTTGTCGCTGATCTCTTGCCGTGCCAACTGAACCAAGATTTTCATAGCATCACCTTGGGCGCGCAGTACGGTATTTAAAGTCTTATTCTTAAGAGACTTAGCGATACTAATTCGTTTGTTAAGTGCACTATACTGGTCGAATAAAGGCTGATAGCGCTGCTTGCAGCTCTTAACGGAGGCTTCCAATCGGGTCACTGCTTCAAGATCAATCCCTTTAATTTGTTGACGGACCACAATTAGCGACTGCTCATTATTGTAGTGAAGGATTCGGATCTGCTCCTCGCGCTGATCATACTGCAGCTTTAAGGTGGATAAATCATTGTACAAAGAAGTCAGCTTAACCCTGGCAGGACCTTCTGCCGTCGCGGACGTCAGATCAAAAGCCGCTTTAATAGAAGGGGTTAATTCTGTTATAGATGCAGCAAAAGCTCCTGATGATGTGCTTAGCAGTAGCAGGACCGTCAACAGTAGTAAGGGCATGGACTTAAATACTTTCATTTGTTCTCCTCCTATTGTCGTAACCTAATGACAACAAAAAAAAAGCACCCGTAGCAAAGGCAAAAGCCTTTATTACGGGTGCTTCCAGCGTAATAGGTCACGAACGATATTATTAAAATATAATAAAGTATAAGTTTTACATCTATACTTTATGTCTTATATTTTTCGCAGAAAACGATCATCGTCCCTGAGAGGACGCCGAAGGCGTTTCTACTTATGTTTAATAATAGTTTGTCTCTGAGCATCCAGTCAATATTTAAAATTAAACTATTCCCTATTCAGAATGATACTAGGACATTTCATTACTCACTTCTCTTATCGTATACTGAACTATGAAGGGTATTGAGTGGTGCAACGTTCGCAACAGAGGAGGTCTGGATTAGATGGATAACTCGGTAGAATATAGCATGATGTTAGAACATGCATTTATGAGGTCCCCAGAGGGAATGGCCGTACTATCTTTAAATGATGGTAATGGCAGCTGGCTAAAGGTTAATCCGGCTTTTTACAATCTACTTGGCTTTACGGAAGCCGAGTTTCTTGCTGGGGCTATTTTTGCAGAAATGGGAAATAGACAGTTGTCTTCGAAAGAGCTCTCCTATAGATTGGTGATAGACGAGCTTCAGAATTCCCCAACAGGAAGCTGGAAGAAGGAAGAGTGCTTTCTTAACAAAGTGGCTCACCCGGTATGGCTTTCTCTGACGTTCTCAGGATTTGGAGCAGCAGGACAAGCCCCTTCGTATATTATTGTGTACGCCGAAGATATTACGGACCGAAAGATTGCAGATCAACAAATCGCAGATCATCGAGAGCTAGAGGAACAGATTTTTCAAAGTGAACGTAATTATAGATTGATATCCGAGAACTCGCTGGATTTAATCTCGCGTCATGCTGTTGAAGAGCGTAAACAGTTCGAATTCAAACTTCAGGAGAATGAACAGCGCTATAAATCCTTATTTGAATATAATCCGTCTGCTGTGTACTCAATGAATTTGCAAGGGGATTATTTAACAGCCAATGCGAATCTGGAGAAGCTGACCGGATATTCGCTGGAAGAACTGATCGGAATGTACTTTGGTCCCGTTGTGCATGAGAAGGATATGGAGAAGACGCTGTATCATTTTAACTTAGCCGCTAAGGGATATCCCCAAAGCTATGATCTGACACTTATTCATAAAGACGGGCATTTTGTAGAGATTAATACCACTAATATTCCGATCATTGTAGACGATCAAGTGGTTGGAGTATATGGTATTTCTCGTGACATTACGGAACGTATAAGATATACAGAACAAATTGAGAAGCTAAGCAATGAGTACACCCTTATATTAAATGCTGTATCGGAGGGTATTTTTGGGCTCGATATGGAGGAGAAGGTGACCTTCATCAACCCTGCAGGTTTGCATATGCTCGGCTATGAACATGATGAGATCATGGGGCATTCCTATCTGGATCATATTCAGCAGACAGCGCTTGATGGGATTCATTACCGGCCTGAGGAGTCTCCACTTATCAAGGCCATTAGGTCAGGGGGGTCTTACCAGAGCAAGGATGCAGTTTTATGGCGTAAAGATGGTACAAGCTTTCTTGCAGAGTACCAGGTAACCCCTCTTTTTGATAAAGGCGAACCTAAGGGTGTTGTTGTCGTGTTCAGGGATATTACAGATGAGAAGGAGATCATTCGGGCCAAGGAATCTGCGGAAAAAGCGGACCAGGCTAAATCAGAGTTTCTAGCCATTATGAGCCATGAAATACGCACGCCTATGAACGGCATAGTGGGGATGACTGATCTGCTTGCAGAGACGGAACTGGATGAAGAGCAACGTGAGTACACAAATATTATTAAGGAGAGCAGTAGTTCTCTTCTATATATTCTGAATGAAATTCTCGATTACAGTAAAATTGAGGCCGGAAAAATGATGATCATACATGAGCCCGTGCATCTTCGAGAGGTACTGGACAGTGTAACGGATCTATTTATGGCTAAGGCTTTGGAAAAAAATCTTGAGCTGTCTTACAGCATGGCGCCAGGAGTTCCTACGTTCATTATGGGAGATGCAGGACGATTACGTCAGGTGTTGGTTAATCTGGTCAGCAATGCGATTAAATTCACTGACCGAGGTAATGTCTGTATTTACGTAGAGCAGAAATTGTCCGTGGTTTCAAAGAAATCGACTTTAAAATTTAATGTAAGGGACACTGGGATAGGTATTCCTTTAGAGAAGCAGCATCAGTTGTTTCAATCGTTCTACCAGCTGCACTCCACGTTTAATCGTAAGTATGCCGGGACGGGGTTAGGACTGGCCATTTGCAAGAAGCTTGTTGAGCTGATGGGTGGTGCCATTGCGGTAGAAAGTAGCGAAGGAGAGGGCTCCAATTTCTATTTCACGCTACAGATTAATCCTGAAAGTAGATATGAGGGTGATGAGGAAGAAGTTGCTCAGACAGAGCAAAGACCCGCACAGGAAATGGAACCAGGAGCTGATTCAGAGGTGCCTATGGATGTTGGTGGGAATGTGATTTTACTCCCGGAGGGCCCTGTCCTTTCAGATTCTAAGGCGAACTCTTCAAAAGGAGAAACATCCTGATGAAGCATAGAGGCTCCAGTCTCAGTAACAAACTACCGGCGGATCCATACACACAGTGGGAGGCTGGGGTATCAGCCCCGTCTTCTGCATGTGGACCTGCGACAATGGCAGCTTTAACCGAGTATTGGAATACCCAGCTAGGAATGGATTTTATTCGTGGAACAGGTCATTTTCACTCTAAAGCAGATCATATTAATTACTTATACAGTCATCACGGAGGAACCCCTTTAGGCATGAGTACACGTCGGTTTGTAAAGGGAATTACAGCTTATATCAACGCCTCAATCTCGCCAAAAGGGAAGCATAGGCTATCCATCTCTACTTTTAATGATTTCAATGTATATAAAGCGGAGATTGATGCAGGTCGACCAGTAGCTGTTAAATTTGATAAATGGTTTAATTTTCGGTGGAGAGGGAAATTTGCTTATGACTACCACTGGGTATTAGGAATAGGTTATGAGGTACCTGATAACGGGGATCGTCCAATTCTCATCATTCAGGATAATGGCGTGAGGTATAAGGATGGTAGAATTGCTCTTTGTAAAGAACGACGCATTCCATATTTTGTGAATAAAGACATCATTACGATGGTGGGAATGAATATCTTAGAAACGCCTAGTTAATTACGATTTGACTAGGAGATTGCCCTGAAAAAAATGATCTAACTATTTCGAATCAAACGTTTGCACAAATCCGAGGATCATACTATAATCCAGTTAATAACTGGAAAAGGGGATAGGTGCTTTGTCCGTACAAAAGGAAATGAAGGAACCCATTTATTATGGTGATCCTGCGACTACTAGAGGGATTTCCGTATTCGCTCAGGAGTTTGATCAGTTGTTCAGCTATGACGGGGATGATCTGGGACTTACATATTCATCGGCCTGTTCATCGTTTTGCTTGTGGGCCCCTACGGCTCAAGAGGCAGAGCTAGTAATCTATGACTCATGGCAAGGAGCTGCAGAGTGCAAATATGCTATGATTCGCGATATCCGGGGAACATGGAGAGTTACGGTTGACGGTGACCTGGATGGCAAATTCTATACTTATCGAGTTCGTCTAGGTGAACAGTGGAATGAAGCAGCTGATCCTTATGCACGGGCTGTTGGCGTGAACGGTGACAGAGGTGCTATTCTAGATTTGCGCAAGACAGACCCTGAGCGGTGGACAGAAGATAAGCCGTCGTTTGAGGATCCTGTGGACGCCATTATTTATGAACTTCATTTGCGTGACTTATCCATTCATCCGGCAAGCGGCATGGCTCATAAGGGACAATATCTCGCTTTGGCGGAAGAAGGCACTCGTGGACCTGATGGCATTCTTACGGGACTCGATCATATCGCAGATCTCGGTGTAACCCACGTACAGCTATTGCCTATTTATGATTATTCTACAGAGAGTGTAGATGAGACGAAGCTGGATGAACCCCATTTTAACTGGGGTTATGATCCGAAGAATTATAATGCTCCTGAAGGTTCCTATGCTACGGATCCCTATGTCCCCGGACTACGTATTCAAGAGCTAAAAACAATGATTCAAGCGCTTCATGATCGTGGACTCCGTGTCATTATGGATGTTGTTTACAACCATGTGTACGACGGATATCGCGTGAATTTCACCAAACTGGTACCTGGCTATTATTTGCGTTATAAACAAGACGGGAGCCTGTCGAATGGCTCTGGCTGCGGGAATGACGTGGCTACAGAACGCTTGATGATGTCTCGCTTCATCGTGGAGTCTGTAGTCTATTGGGCCAAGGAATACCATATCGACGGCTTCCGCTTTGATTTGATGGGCTTGATGGATGTCGATACGATGAGGGAAACTCGGCGGCGTCTGGATGGAATAGATCCATCCATTATGACGATTGGTGAAGGCTGGATGATGGGGACAGAGCTGCCGATGGAACGGCTCGCTCATCAGAAGAATGCCTCCCTTATGCCAGGAATCGGACATTTTAATGATGATTTCAGGGATGCTATTAAAGGAAATATCTTTTTGTACGATCAGCCGGGCTTCATCAGCGGAATGATAGGCTTGGAGCCTACGATCAAGGCGGGGATTGCGGGAGGAATTGACTTCAGCCCAGGAATCAAGCAATTTGCCGTGGAGCCTCAGCAAAACGTTAATTATGTGGAGTGTCATGATAATCATACCTTATGGGATAAAATCGTATTGTCCACCGTGGGTGAGACGGTCACTCAGCACCGTTCCATGCACAGACTAGCTTCTGCGATAGTGTTCATGAGTCAGGGAATTCCTTTTATCCATGCGGGTCAGGAGTTTATGCGTACGAAGGACGGGGTGGAGAACAGCTACAAATCCTCGATCGAGATCAATCGTATGGACTGGGAATTGTGTGCTGCGCATCAGGAAGATGTGACGTATATGAAGCAGCTAATTGCACTGCGTAAAGCTCACCCGGCCTTCCGTATGCGAACGGCAGATGACATTCGGAACCATTTGGTTTTTGAAAAAGCACCGGCAAGTGCAGTAGCTTACACGCTGCGTGGCCACGCTGGAGGAGATGCAGCGAAGCATATTTATGTTCTTTTCAATGCGAATGCTGAACAGACCACTGTTCTTCTGCCACAGCTTGGAGCGTGGAAGACCGTCTTCGGGGCTGATCTTACGCAGGAGCTGGCTGGAAATAGGCTAACTGTAAGTGGGATTGGTACAGTAGTTTTGACGGCGAAATAAATAGTCTTTTACAAGATCATTATTAAAAAGCATGTGGAGTAACGTACTTTAATCAGGTACAGTACACTGTGTGCTTTTTTTGTTTTTTTATTTCCTTAATTTGATTGTTTCATTTTACATAAAAAGGTGACATTACTCATTTTCGATGATGATATTGGATGTTAATATGAAGGCATTTACTTTGGCGCTTTAGAGTGGCATAAGCATAACGACAGACAATCATAGAGCGTATTTTTCCTGAGTGCATCGAAACAAAGCTCCATTTTGTGGGGATATTTAGAGAGGATGAAAGAGATGGGGAAAGCAACCGGATTTTTGGAATTTGAACGGCAGACGCCTTCGGAGTGTGAAGCGCTGGAGCGGATTAAGAATTGGGATGAATTCTCGATTCCTATGGATGAAGAGAATCTGCGCGAGCAAGGCGCACGTTGTATGGACTGTGGTACGCCATTTTGCCATGTAGGACGTCTGTTGTCTGGTATGGCTTCCGGCTGCCCTCTGCACAACTTGATTCCGGAATGGAATGATATGGTTTATCGTGGAAACTGGGAGGTTGCACTGAAACGTCTGCATAAGACCAATAACTTCCCTGAATTTACTGGACGTGTGTGTCCGGCACCTTGTGAAGGTTCTTGTACAGTAGGGATGAACGGCAAGCCCGTTACGATAAAGTCGATTGAAAAGTCGATTGTAGATAGAGGTTTTGAAGAAGGTTGGATTGTTCCAGAACCGCCGCTTACTCGCACAGGTAAAAAGGTAGCTGTAGTGGGCTCGGGTCCAGCAGGTCTTGCCTGTGCGGCTCAGCTTAACAAGGCAGGGCATACAGTGACTGTATATGAACGGGCAGACCGGATTGGCGGTTTGTTGACTTATGGTATTCCGAACATGAAGCTGGATAAGAAGACGGTTCAGCGACGGGTAGACTTGCTTGCGGCTGAAGGTGTTACATTCGTGACTCGCATAGAGATTGGGCTAGATATCTCGGCTTCACAACTCAAGGCAGAACATGATGCTGTGGTCCTGTGTGGCGGTTCTACGCAGGCACGAGATCTTCCTATAGAGGGTCATGAGCTGCGGGGCATTCATCAGGCTATGGAGTTTCTGACACTGAATACTAAGAGCTTACTGGATTCAGAGCTTGCTGATGGTGAATACTTGTCTGCGGCAGATAAGGATGTAGTGGTAATCGGGGGCGGGGATACTGGCACAGACTGTGTCGCCACGTCGATCCGCCACGGCTGCCGTAGTGTGATCCAGCTTGAGATTATGCCACAGGCTCCACTGACCCGTCAGCCTAGCAATCCGTGGCCAGAATGGCCAAAGGTTCTTAAGGTGGACTATGGCCAAAAAGAAGCGGCCTCGCTGTTTAAGGGAGATCCACGTCGTTATCTTGTTTCGACGAAACGTTTTGTCGGCGACGATGGCGGACATGTGCAGGAGCTGCACACCGTGCGAATTGAATGGACTCGTAACGAACAGGGACGGATGATTCCGGTTGAAGTACCGGGCAGTGAGGAAGTACTAAGGGCGCAGCTGGTACTGCTTGCATTGGGATTCACAGGTCCCGAAGAGACTGTACTAGGCGAGCTTGGGGTGGAACGCGATGAGCGTGGAAATGCCAAGGCGGAGTTTGGAGCACAAGCGACTAATGTAGAAGGTGTATTCACCGCAGGCGATATGCGCCGAGGACAAAGCCTTGTAGTCTGGGCTATTGATGAGGGTCGTCAGACTGCGCGCGAAGTGGACCGATTCTTGATGGGCTCATCGAATTTACCGTAAGGATAGAGGCATATAAAGCAGGACGTTCCTTTTGGGGGAGCGTCCACTTTTGCGTTGTTAGCATATTCAAGGTTAAAATTGTGATCTAAGAGCAAGATTTACTTAAGTTAAGTCGAAAAGGAGAACACATGATGAAGCTAATATTTATTTCCGATATTCACGGATCTTTATTCTGGCTAGAACGGGCTTTGGAAAAGGTAGAGGAAGAACAGGCAGACAGTCTTGTTATCGTAGGAGACTTTTTATATCACGGTCCCAGAAATCCACTGCCGAAGGGTTATGACCCACAGGGAGTTGCTAATAAACTGAATGAATATAATAAAAAGAAGCCCATCACAGCAGTACGCGGTAACTGCGATGCTGAAGTGGACCAGATGCTGCTGCAATTTCCGATGATGGGCGATTACGTCATGCTCCTGCATGAAGGCAGACGAATCTATGTTACACACGGTCATGGCTTTAGTATTGAGAATTTACCGGCACTATCCGAGAAGGATATCTTTATTCAGGGGCATACCCATATTCCGGTTGCGGATGTAAAAGAGGGAATATACGTGCTGAATCCCGGTTCGATATCGCTACCTAAAGAGAATAATCCGAATTCCTATGGTGTCCTTGAGGGTGGAGAGTTCATCGTTAAGGATTTTGAAGGCAATGTGGTAAAAAGAATTACATTATAAGCTCAGTCAGATCACGTGTGGCCCGAATTTCTTCCAACATTATTAGTGGTCTAGGGAATTGAGCACTAGAACATATTATTGTATGATGAGGGAGGAGTTTTAAGGGTAGAGCTGGCTCCAAATATAATAGTAGAGGTAGTTAACACATGAATCCTAAAGAATTAAACTATACAATGCCACCGGAATGGGGCAAGCATGAACGTACTTTTATCTCCTGGCCGGTGCAGGAATCCATGTGTTTCCCGGATAACCATGAGTCTGTATGCCAAGGTTATGCGGAGATCATCACAGCCATTGCTGAGTTTGAACCGATCAAGGTCATCGTTAACCCGGAGGACGCAGAAAGAGTAGAACATCTGGTTAGTGGACCGAATGTAACGCTGCTGCCTATAGCGCATAGCGATGCTTGGCTGCGTGATAACGGACCTACCTTTGTTGTTAATAAAGATGGCGTTCTAGCAGGCGTGAACTGGAAGTTCAATGCTTGGGGTGGCAAATATTCACCTTGGGACCTGGATGACGAAGTGGCGCCACAGATTCTCGAACACTCACAAGTTACACGCTTTGATGCACCGCTGGTGATGGAAGGCGGCTCGATTCATACGGATGGAGAAGGCACTTTGATTACTACAGAAGAATGTCTGCTCAATACGAACCGCAATCCGGAATTGAAGCGCGAGGATATCGAAGAATACGTGCGGAATTATACAGGTACGGAGACTATTATCTGGCTTAAGCGTGGTTTAAGTGGTGATGAAACCGATGGCCATGTGGATAATATCGCCTGCTTTGCTGCTCCAGGTAAAGTCATTATTCAGGTCTGTGAGGATCCGCAGGACGAGAATTTTGAGATTACACAGGAAAATCTTCGTATTCTGGAGAATGCGACAGATACGAAAGGGCGTAAACTGGAGATTATCCGGATTCAGCAGCCACCACGGGTAGATCATGACGGCAGCCGTCTGACGCTCAGTTATTTGAACTTCTATTTCGTAAACGGTGGAATTATATTGCCTGTGTTTGGCGGTACAGCGGTGGAAACAGATAAACTTGCCGAGGAAGTGCTAGCTGGTTTGTTCCCGGACCGTAAGATTCGTACAGTTAACGGTATGGCGGTCATCACCGAAGGCGGGAATGTTCACTGCACTACGCAGCAAATGCCTGCTCAGCAATAATTGAAGGAAACTAAACGTCCAAAGGGACATTTATATACAAGGAGGACAGATTCTTGAGAAATGTAAAAGTAGCTGCGACACAAATGAGCTGTTCCAGCAATATTGATGAGAATATCAGCAAAGCCGAAACATTGGTCAGAGAAGCGGCGGCACAGGGAGCACAAATTATTTTGCTGCAGGAGCTGTTTGAGACTCCATATTTCTGCCAGAAAGAGAAAGCTGATTATTACGCATATGCAACAGAGCTTGAGCATAACAAAGCGATTAATCATTTCACAGCAATAGCTAAGGAACTGCAAGTGGTGCTGCCGATCAGTTTTTATGAGAAAAAGAATTACGCACGTTATAACTCACTAGCTGTAATCGACGCCGATGGAACGATATTAGGCAAATACCGCAAGAGCCATATTCCGGATGGTCCAGGGTATGAAGAGAAATTCTACTTCAATCCGGGAGATACTGGCTTTAAAGTATGGAACACTCGCTATGCCAAGATTGGCGTAGGGATTTGCTGGGATCAATGGTACCCAGAAGCGGCTAGAGTGATGAGCCTGATGGGGGCAGAGATTCTCTTCTATCCAACAGCTATCGGATCAGAACCGCAGGATGGATCGATCGATTCCAAGGATCATTGGCAGACCTGTATGCTTGGACATGCAGCGGCTAACCTTATTCCAGTTGTTGCCTCTAACCGTATCGGTGAGGAGATTGATGAAGATTCTAGCATTAACTTCTACGGCTCTTCGTTTATTGCGGGACCGCAAGGTAATAAAATTATTGAAGCAGGCCGAGACGAGCAAACCGTGCTGGTGAGCGAATTTGATCTGGATGCTTTGGAAGTCGGACGGATCGAGTGGGGCGTCTTCCGTGATCGCCGGCCGGATCTGTACAAAATGATTGGTTCCTACGATGGGGACATCATTCTTTAATAGAGTTCACAGTAAATGTGCTAAAGGCATTGCAAGGGAGGGGAGAATCTCTGGCAGTGCCTTTTTTTGTGTTTCAACGAGAAATACGAAGGGTCTTCGAACAGAACTACGCATAAATATCAGGATACACGGCCCAAAATTATGCTTTTTGATGAACCTACCTCTGCGCTTGATCCAGAAATGGTTGGTGAAGTGCTGCGGTGATGAAGGATTTGGCCCGTGAGGGGATGACGATGATCGTTGTGACCCATGAAGTGGGCTTTGCGCGTGAGGTTGGGGATCGTGTGCTGTTCATGGAACAGGGCGAAATCGTGGAAGAAGGCAGTCCAGAGCAATTGTTCGGAAATCTGTGCAAGATCGGACACAATCTTTTCTATCAAAAGTACTGTAAAAGTCTGGAAAAGTAGAATATTGCTATTTTATCAGGTATATTAGAAGAGTAAACCGTGATTCAGGGATCTACTATGAAAATTCTGTCGGATACGTGGAGAGGAGGCTCTGGGATATCTTTTGTTATCATAATCTTGCAGTGATAGAAGGAGAAAACGATGAGCACATTTAAAAGCTGGTTGAACACAACTAAAAACGGACTAACAGAACAAGTAAAGAAATTTAAAAATAAAGATTTCATGAATGCGGTAGTTGCGGGCTGCGCCTTAGTTGCTGCTGCCGACGGTAAAATAGAAGAAGCTGAAAAGAATAAAATGGCTGGTTATATGAATATGAGCAATGAGCTTAAGGTATTTGACATGAGAGATGTCATTACCCAGTTCAACTTTTATGTAAGTAACTTTGAGTTCTCACCAGAAATTGGTAAGCAGGAGGCACTGAAGGCAATCGGTAAGTTTACCGGTAAACCAGATGTGGGACGCGTAATTGTAGGTGTATGCTCAGCTATTGGATCAGCTGATGGTGATTTTGATGACAATGAAAAAGCGGTTGTACGCCATATTTGCGGTGTCTTGGGGTTAAACCCTAGCGAGTTCAGTTTATAAACGATATAAAATCATATACATGATTTCGGATGAAACGTATTTAGTTCTTTAGCGTATCACTCATATAACATCCAAAAGCTAGACTAACAGATGGTGATTCTTTTAAGGGAATGGAGGTACGTAAAGTTGGCTGGAATTAATCTAGTAAAAGGTCAGAAGATTGACCTCACAAAAGGTAATGCAGGTTTATCTAACGTAATTGTAGGTTTAGGTTGGGATCCGGCTGAGCCGGCTCGAGGATTCTTCGGTGTGAAGAAACAGGCCAACGTGGACTGTGATGCTTCAGCGCTGATGCTGAACGAGAATGGTAAGCTAATTAAGAAAGGTAACCTGGTGTGCTTCCATAACAAGCAAAGTCCTTGTAACTCTGTTATTCACTCCGGAGACAATCTTACGGGTGATGGGGCCGGAGATGATGAGCAAATCATGGTCAACCTGAATGCCATTCCTTCTGATGTGCACAAGGTTCTGGTGGTTGTGAATATTTATGATGCCACGAACCGTAAACAGGATTTCGGACTGATCAAATCAGCTTATATCCGTGTGATGAATGCTGTAGGCAATAGTGAGCTGATCCGCTTCAATCTATCTGATAATTACAATGGCTATACAGCACTTATTTGTGGAGAGCTTTACCGGCAAGGTGGAGAATGGAAGTTCGCCGCAATTGGTGAGGGTAGCCACGCGGCACATATCAATCAACTGGCTGAACGCTACGTATAATCCAAATAAAAGAAAAGAGGAATGTTATCATGGCAATTAATCTATCTAAAGGTCAAAAGATCGATTTAACAAAGACAAATCCAGGTCTGTCCAAAATTACAGTGGGTCTTGGTTGGGACACTAATAAATATGATGGCGGTAAAGATTTCGATTTGGACGTTTCCGTATTTTTGACTAATGCGAACAGCAAAGTTGAAAAAGAAACCAACTTCATTTACTTCAATAATAGACAGAACGAGAACGCTTCTGTTGTTCATACAGGTGATAACCGTACGGGTGACGGTGATGGTGATGATGAGCAGATTCAAGTGGATCTTCTGAGTATCCCAGCGGATGTAGAAAAGGTAGCTTTTACTATTACAATTTATGAAGCTGAAGCAAGAAGCCAAAACTTCGGACAAGTTTCTCGTTCTTATGTGCGTATCGTAAATGATTCGAACAATGAAGAACTAATCCGCTTCGATTTGGGTGAAGACTTCTCTATTGAAACTGGTGTTGTTGTCGGTGAATTGTACCGTCATGGTGCAGAGTGGAAGTTCAATGCAATCGGTAGCGGCTACAAAGACGGTTTGAGCGGTTTGACTCGCGATTACGGCCTACAATAAATCTTGTAGTTACACAGTGAACTGAATCTACTCATGAAAGAAGGTTATGTCAGTGACGATCAGTCTTTCTAAAGGACAGCGGATTGATCTTACCAAGACTAATCCAGGTCTGACAAAGGTAGTAGTTGGATTGGGCTGGGACACTAACAAGTATAGTGGAGGTCAAGATTTTGACCTCGATGCTTCAGCGTTTCTGCTTCATGAAGACGGCAAAGCTAAAGGTGCAGATGATTTTGTATTCTATAACAACCCAAATGGTGGTGCAGGTTCTGTAGTCTACACGGGAGATAACCGTACAGGAGAAGGTGACGGAGATGACGAGCAAGTTATCGTTGATTTCAGCAAAGTCCCTACCCATATTCAGCGTATTGGTATAACCGTAACGATTTATGATTACGAAACTCGTGCACAGAACTTTGGACAAGTATCCAATGCTTTCGTACGAGTTGTGGATGCTTCCACAGATCGTGAAGTACTCCGTTTCGACCTGGGTGAGGATTTCTCAACAGAGACGGCAGTTGTATTCTGTGAATTCTACCGCAATGGTGCGGATTGGAAGTTCCAAGCAGTAGGTAGTGGTTTTGGCGGCGGCCTTAGCGCATTGTGTAAAAATTATGGACTGGACGCGCAATAGCATCTTCCGGGCGGGGTCATCACCGATCCTGCCCTTTTTTAAAATATAATAAAGTATAAGTTTCACACCATACTATATGTCTTATATTCCTCGCTTAAACGCTTACCGTTCTTATAAGGACGCTGAAGGCGTTTATACTTGATTGATTAAGGATTCCCTCACATATATTTCTCGCTTAAACGCTTGCCGTCCTTATAAGGACGCCGAAGGCGTTTATGCTTGCTCCATTTATAAAGGTGGTGTAAGAATGGGTATTACAGTTGTCAAAGGACAAAAGGTTGATCTAACGAAGGGTAATCCAGGACTTAATTCTCTTATCGTAGAGATTGGATGGCAATCGCCATCTTCACTAGAGATTGATACTTCTGCTTTTCTGCTTGGAGCGCAAGGTAAAGTAAGCAAAGATGAGGATTTGATATTTTATAATAATCCGTCTACACCTTATATCAGATACAAGGAAATGCCTACATCAAACAGCCTCAAGCAATTTGACGTGGAATTAAACAAAGTCCCTTCTGATGTGATGAAACTCGCGTTTACACTTACCATCTATGATGGCGAGAAGCGAGGTCAAAGTTTTAGGCAGGTAAATCAGGCCTATTTTCGGATTCTGAATCAAGTAACAGGTGCGGAGCTTCTCCGATGTGATCTTGAAAATCATTTCTCCGTGGAAACGGCTGTTGTGGTAGGAGAATTATATAGATATAGCAGTGAATGGAAATTCAGCGCCATTGCCGCGGGTTTTGCTGGTGGTCTACAGGAACTGTGTCGGAATTTCGGGATAGAAGCGAACGATGAACCGACACCGACGCCGACACCAGTACCTAAGCCTGCTGCTCCGCAGCCAGAGCTTAAACGTCAATCAGCGCCGATAGTGGAGCCTAAGATTCAGATTCCGCCTCCTCCTGCACCTTCACCTGTAACACCTCCTCCGGTCAATCTCAACTTGAAGAAGATCGAACTGAAGAAAAAAGGTGATTCGATCAACCTGAAGAAATCAGCCGGTGGTTTGGGCGAATTGCTGATTAATCTCAACTGGAATCAGAAGCAGGGTGGAGGCCTTTTTAATCGTAAGAATGGTGTGGATTTAGATCTTGCTTGTCTATATGAGCTGAAGAATGGCAGTAAGGGAGTAGTACAAGCGCTGGGCAATGCCTTTGGCTCGTTAAACCAACCTCCTTATGTCATGCTTGACGGAGATGATCGGACAGGCTCTGTATCAACCGGTGAGAATCTACGGATTAATGGCAGCAAAATTGCTGATATTGAACGGATTCTAATTTTTTCTTTTATTTATAAAGGCGTTACCAATTGGTCAGAAGCTGACGGTGTTGTCACGATTACCCAGAGTGGCGGCCCCGATATTATTGTCAATTTAGACGAGCATAACAACCGCAAAGGTATGTGTGCAATCGCGTTATTCCGGAATGTGAATAACGAGACCTTCAGTGTTGAACGGCTGGTCCAATACTACAGTGGTCATCGGGAGATTGATGAAGCTTATGGATGGGGACTGCGCTGGGTTGCTGGCAGTAAATAAACGATTTTTTCGGAGGCGCAAGTGTAATGGATTGGTTCGCTGATTTTTTCAGGAACATTAGTGAGAACTACGGTCATTTTTTCTCATGGAGCGATGTGGTAGGAACGCTCTCAGACCCGGTTAGCTGGGGAATTATTGGTAGCTTAGTTCTGCT
This sequence comes from Paenibacillus etheri, assembly GCF_001012825.1. Taxonomy (GTDB): domain Bacteria; phylum Bacillota; class Bacilli; order Paenibacillales; family Paenibacillaceae; genus Paenibacillus_AQ; species Paenibacillus_AQ etheri. The sequence goes on along the minus strand of NZ_LCZJ02000020.1, from coordinate 21,264 downwards.
AGAGGGGCTGCTCTCTGCAGATAATGCGCTTGTGCTCGCCGTCATGGTGAAGCATTTACCTAAAGAACAACAGAAGAAGGCGCTATTTTACGGAATTATAGGTGCTTATGTATTCAGATTTTTGGCTATCGGTCTCGGGACCTTTCTTATCAAATTCATGTTGGTTAAGGTTCTCGGTGCAGCCTATCTCTTTTATATCGCTTATGGCGGGTTATTTAAGGGCGGTGGCGATGAGAAGATCGAGAATAAGGGGTTCTCTTTTTGGAAGACAGTACTCCTTGTTGAATTAATGGATATTGCCTTTAGTATTGATAGTGTCATTGCTGCCTTTGGAGTCAGTAACCAGGTTTGGGTACTCTTTATGGGCGGAATCATAGGCGTTCTGATGATGCGGGGAGTAGCGCAATTATTCTTGAAGCTTATTGATAAAATCCCGGAACTCGAGCGTGCCGCTTTTGCGCTTATTGCTATTATTGCTGGTAAAATGCTCGCGGGCGCTTTTGGGTACGAAATGCCACATGTATTATTCTTTTCAATCATTATTCTTGTATTCGGTGGTACGATCCTTTACAGCGTACTGCGTAAGAAAAAAGAAGCCCATAGAAATGCTTGATTTCAAAGCTAGTTGAACACTGCTGCTTTCAGGTAATCGTATATGTTTATAGCGTAGGCCTTCACTTATATATGAGAGAACCAGATAAGGTATAGCTGGTTCTGCCACTCTCTATAGGAGAGGCCTACGCTTGTTTTGCTTGGCTTCGCAAAACTATAAGGGGGAACCATCTTGAGATACTTCGATTACCTGACGAAAGAACAAGAAATAGCCTTATTTTTTAATCCACCGATTTCATTCAACCATAATACTACGAGCAAGGATTTGCTGGCTCATGCTGTTGGTGCTGCCCTTTATATGCCAGCAACTCGTGCTAGTGTTCCTGAAGACATTTTGAAGCTTAAAAGTGCAGGGCTTGTAACCGTTATTATTGATCTGGAGGATGCGATCGGAGATAACGAGGTTGACCATGCAGAAGAGTCTCTCATTCAGCATCTTATTTTTCTCGCCGCATATGAGGAGAATGAGCCAAGCGGGAGTGATAGTCTTCCGCTTCTCTTCATTCGAGTTCGTAATCCAGAGCAGCTACGGCAGCTAATTTTTCGATTAGGATCTTTGGTTACGATGTTAACGGGTTTTGTTTTTCCTAAGTTTTCGGTCGACAACGGAATCCAATATTTTGAGGCGATTGCCGATTACAATAGAACGCGGAGCTACTCAGACCCTGTGCTGTATGGCATGCCAATTCTGGAAAGTGCGCCTATTATTTACCGAGAGAGCCGGGTAGAGAGTCTTTTATCTATTCGTAATTTGCTAGGGAACTATCGTGAATATGTGTTGAACGTTAGAATTGGGGCAACAGATTTCTCTAGTTTATTTGGATTGCGCCGTAGTCCTGATATTAGTATCTACGATCTTACCCCTATTCGAGATTGCATATCGGATATTATTAATATTTTTGGTAGAGTGGAAGAAGGGTATGTAATTTCCGGACCAGTCTGGGAATATTTTGCGAATAAAGGGCATCGGGTGCTCAGGCCACAGCTACGTCAGACTCCGTTTGAGGATACCTATGGTAAAAATGGCCGAGACATGCGAAATAGTTACATTTCTAGCAGCATGGATGGGCTTATTCGTGAAGTGATTTTAGATAAGGAAAATGGGATCTTGGGCAAGACGATTATACATCCCTCGCATCTCAGACCTGTTCAGGCCATGTATACGGTTATGCATGAGGAATATGTTGACGCCTGCAGTATCGTAGAGAGTAATGATGGTAGCCTTGGAGTCTTCAAGAGTCAATATTCTAATAAGATGAACGAAATCAAACCACATTTGAACTGGGCAAAACGTATTTTACTACGATCACAAGTATACGGGGTGTTACATGAACAACAGCATTTTGTCGGATTATTACCCGAGAACGAATTTACACACGTATAACATAGTCGAGAACCTGCAGGTCACGGTTACTGAAACATCTAATCCCTTTCATTTGCCTGTGGATACTTTATTCTCCATGGCAGCCCGAATCAATAAGAAACGTTCCTTTCTGTTTGTCAGCAAAGTGCTTGGCAAACATATCCCTGTTAATCCATACACCTCTCTGCTAAGTGGTGCTGCATTGGCGCTTCTGTTATATCAGGAGATGAACGGTAATTCTACGGATACTGGTAGGATGGAAGACTTACTGGATAAAGCTGTACACGGACTGATTCACCCTGAGTCTGCCAAGGAAGCCTATCAGCATTTGTTAGCCGCACGGTTAGTTCTTCCTAGGCCTGTTGTCTTTATTGGCTTTGCTGAGACTGCAACTGCACTGGGTCACAGTGTGTACAACATGTTTGCCGACGCAGCATCATATATTCATACTACTCGTGAACAAATCATTGATGTAGAGTCGATTGTTAGCTTTGAAGAGGAGCATTCACATGCGGTTGATCATCTCTGTTACGCCTTAAACGCTGAACTGTTATCAGGGACTGAGCCGATTATACTAGTGGATGATGAGATTACAACGGGGAATACAGCAATTAATACGATCCGTGATATTCAGTCTAAATTCCCTCGGGAGGAATACGTAGTCGTTTCTATTTTGGATTGGAGGAGCGGCAATAATCTTCTCACCTATAGCGAGTTAGAACAGGAACTGGGGATTCGGATTAAGTCCTTGTGTTTGCTTCAAGGAAGTATTGAAGTAAAAGGCACGCCTTTGCTAAATGCTAGGAATGACAAAGATTTGTTACCATCTTCAGTGGAATCCGAAGTGGTGACCACTTATGTGGTGGACGGTTTAGAACGTCTGCAGGCAACATCCGTAGATTCATATGGTGACACCAACTCGTCTCCTTATGTGAAATACAGCGGACGTTTCGGACTGGAATCGCTGAATAATGATGATCTTGATGTAGGCGTAACCCGGATAGCCGTACAGCTAAGAGAACTACGAGGGGTAGATTCTAGGACTCTAGTGATGGGTGTAGGGGAATTTATGTATCTTCCTATGCGGATAGCGGCTGAGATGGGGGAAGGCATTTCATATCAGTCCTCTACTCGCAGTCCAATCCACCCTGAGCGTCGACCAGATTACGGGGTGCATAGTGCTGCCGCATATCCTTCAGCTGGCGATCCGGAAGTTAAAAACTTTATCTATAATGTGGATCCTGATCAGTATGATGAAATATTTGTACTGATTGAGCGTGATGTACCGCATGAACGAATGAAACCCATGCTTGATATACTGAAGAAACTGGCCCGCCATAAAGTACATCTTATTGTACTGACCCCTGAAGGAAGAAGTGGAGGCCCCCAGCTATGAAGGGAACAAGTAATCATAAAGTCATGGACAAAAAAATTGCAGAACCGGTTCCGCTAGGTAGCTATCCACCGTCAGATGTTATGTTTCTGCTGAAGGATATTAGTGATGTTTCGCTAGAACTGGCGACGGAAGAAAGGGAGGAAGCTATTCAATCGGGTGTCCATTATTCTGAGATGCTGCCTGTTGAATATCAGCCTACCGAGCAGTATATTGACTTGTTTCATGAGACGCTACAGCAATCGGCTAAAAAGGTAGCTTTGGCTGTTGCGATTGTCTCTGAGATGATTGTCACAAGAAGAGGGCTAGGCTGTGTGCTTGTCTCTTTGGCTAGAGCAGGAACTCCCGTTGGGATATTGATTAAGCGTTATATAGCACAGAGATATGAAGTAGATCTACCGCATTATAGTATTTCTATTATTCGAGGAAAAGGTATAGATGAGAATGCGATACTCTACATTCTGCAGAATCATGGACTTGATGCTGATTTGCAGTTTGTTGATGGATGGACAGGAAAAGGGGCTATCCGTGGGGTGCTGATTGATTCATGCAACAGCCTCTATGAGAAGTATGGTATTCGCTTAAATGATGATCTTGCCGTTTTGGCTGACCCTGGTAACTGCGCAGGCACATTTGGGACTAGAGAAGACTATCTCATTCCTAGCGCCTGCTTAAACTCTACCGTGTCAGGGCTGATGAGCCGAACGGTGTTACACGCTGATCTCATTGGTCCTGAGGATTTTCATGGCTCAAAGTTTTATAGGGAGTGGCTGGATGCGGACGAGTCCAATGTATTTATTGATACCATTTGCCCGTATTTTCCTTCCGTAGTAGCAGAAGCGAAGAGCGTTTGCGAACAGATGCTGGAGCATACGCCAGATATCACTTGGCAGGGTCTTCGTGATATTCAGAGTATTCAGGAGACTTTCGGTATAGATAACATTAATCTGATAAAGCCGGGAGTCGGCGAAACAACCCGCGTATTATTGCGCAGAGTACCTTGGAAAATTCTTGTCGATACTATGGATAATCCGAATCTAAAGCATATTCTTCTCTTAGCGAAGGACCGGGGTGTTCCTGTTGAAATCTTTCCTGGAATGACGTACTCCTGTTGCGGAATAATTAAACCGCTGAAAGGGGAGACAGAATGATATATGCTAGTGATCTAGACCGTACTTTGATCTATTCTTTAGGTGCAATTGGTGTTCCTGAGAATACTCCGGGTCTAATTCCGGCGGAAATCATAGAGGGAAAGACAAGATCCTATATTTCGCAGCAAGCACTCAATCAGCTGCTGGATCTTATCACGCGGGTTATTTTTATCCCGGTTACTACGCGTACGATACAACAATATAAGCGTATTAATCTGTTTCAGGAAACGCTCATACCTGACTATGCGGTTACAAGCAATGGGGGAAATATTCTAATCGGTGGTGTTGTCGATAAGGAATGGAGAGAATCAATCGGTGGATTGGTAGCTCGTCACTCTGCTGGGGCTGAAGAGGTTAGATCATATATCAAGGCTATTGTACGAGAGGATTGGATCATTAGTGAGAATTATTGTGATGATCTATTCTATTCCTTTATGGTTTATCGGGATCAGTTACCTTTAGATGAAATCACCAATCTATCAGACCGGCTCTACAACCTCGGCTGGAGAGTTTCTTTACAAGGCCGCAAGCTGTACGCTGTGCCGGCAGCCGTAAACAAAAGCGACGCTATACTTCATTTGCGGCGCACCGTTCGCTCTGAACCTATGGTGGCCTCCGGGGATTCACTGCTAGATAAGAGTCTGCTTGAGAGTGCCGACTATGCTATTGCCCCTTGCCATGGCGAAATATTTGCAGAGCAGCAGAGTGGTCTTGTAAAATCAAGGTATCCGTTTACCAAAGAATCGGGTGTATTTGCTGGGGATGAGATTCTGCAGTATGTAAATATGATCTATAATAATCTAACTGCATTGGGAGTGGGGCCACTATGAAAAAGGTAAATATTTATTTCAATCGTTGGTTTTCCGTGGCTTACCATTATATGAATCTCCTCCGCAATAACGAGGATGGTATACCGGTTCAAATCTTTGCAACACACCCTGATATCCGCCATATGTCGCTGCAAGGTGCTGATTTTGCTGAGACCGAGCCGGCGCTGAAGGGGATAGAATATGTTCAGTTTTGCGTTGATTTCTGTCGGCGTAATGAGATTGATGTTTTTATTCCTCGGCTAAACATGCTTGATATTGCTTTACATGTGGCAATGTTTGATGCAATTGGTACGAAGGTTCTGGTCTGCAGAGATCTTGATCTGCTGGAGTCCATTATGGACAAAGGTAAATTTTACGAGAATGTAAGTGAGCAGGGCATCATGAGTATCCCCGATTATCATGTGGTTAGTACAGCGGAGCAATTTAAGGAGGCTTACGAGGACCTTGTTGCCAAGGGACATCGTGTCTGCTTTAAGCCTACTGAAACAGAAGGCGGGTTAGGCTTCCGCATTATCGACAATACCCGTGATCCTCTTCAGGAGCTTTTTGGGTATGTGACTCCATTGATTACGTTTGATGAGGCCTATCGTATTCTTGCAAGCAAAACGACTTTCCCTGATTTGATGATTATGGAATTGCTGGAAGGTTACGAGTATAGTATAGATTGTCTGGCAGATGAGAACGGTAAGCTGTTAGTGGCTGTGCCACGCCGTAAAGTGGGCGGTCGTCTGCGTTTGATGGAGCATATTCCGGAACTCGAGGAGATCGCTGCTAGAGTTGCAGAGGTTTATAAAATCCCCTTCAATTTCAATATTCAAATGAAATACAATGGAGATACGCCAAAGCTGTTGGAAATTAACCCACGAATGTCCGGTGGACTGCATATGTCATGTCTGTCAGGGATTAACTTTCCTTATTTAGCCGTCAAAAGCGCACTCGGTGGTGAGGTTCAGCCTATGAATTTTGAAGGAGATGTACTGGCCAGCCATCTGGAGCAACCGATGATTATGAAAATAAACGGTGAATCCGTCATTCCGGATGCCGTGAATTGAGCGTTCATAAAGTCGCTCACAAGAGGTGAGAACAATTCAGTTTAAATCGAAGGTTTTGCTTTACGCCGGTATCGGCTATGTTGTCGCTGTATTAACGAGCTCTTTTCTGCCTGAATTCATCTCTTTGCTGTTGCCCTTAGCGGGTGCAGGGATAGGTGCTCTGGTAACGAGAAGTCCAAGAATTAATCTCCCGGCGGAGGTGTTGCCAGCAGGTCCTGTGACGGCACCTATTGCTCCGCCGCCCGCTGCGAGCGCTCCACAATTAAGTAACACGACAAATGATACTACATCAAGTAACCACGGCTTTGACGGTAGAACTGAGGGCGCTGTGAAGATTGGACCGGAGTTCGCTCCGGTTGTGGAGTATCTTAGCATTCTGGAAGATATGATTATCTCAGAAGGGCAAAAGGATACGCTGGACAATGAAATTGTCGAGAAATCACTGGCACTCTTCGCAAGGCTTCAACGTGTAATTCCACTGCTGCAGGAGCTGAATAATGGCGAGATTAATCATACAGTCCGCAGATTGATTCTGAAGGATTTGAATGGTGTAATCAACCCGTTCTTACGCCTAGGCGGTGAAGCAAAGACGAAGAATCGGAGAATGCTGCTGAACGGTCTAAGAGATGTCGATTCCAAAATATCAGATATCGCGTCCACGATCGAACATAAAGACCTGATGGAACTTCAGACGAAGGCGGAACTGATTCATCAGCGGTACAGCAGTTCCGAACTATAGGAGGGAATCCCATGTCCACGCAGTTGATCCAATTAAAAAAAGAAGATGAACAAAAGGTAGTCGAGGAAGCGGCGCAATTAATTGAGAAGGTATCTCAAACGGATACTGTTACACTGGATTCCCTGATGGATGATATCGGTAAGCTTGGGGTTAAGACGCAGGAAAAAGCAGGCCAAACCTTGAAGCTGCTGGATCGCCCAGTGAATGACTTGATGTCAGGCAAACGCGTTGAAGTCCCTAACATGATTATGAAGCTACGGAACGAGTGTGGGAATCTGCAGCAGAGTAAGAATGTGAGCTTCTTCGGCAAGATGCTGCGCAAGAGTCCGATGAAGAACTATGTGTATAAATATCAGTCGGTCCGCACGAACATTGATGCCATTGTTACAGGGCTTCGTGATGGTAGAGATACCCTTGAAGAGAGCATTGTGAACATGCGCCAGCTGAAACGTACATCCATGGAAGAGATCTATAACCTTCAGACTAAAATTGCTTTTGGCACTAAGTTGAAAGAGCTGTTCGAGGTGGAGATCGCGAAGCCTGAGAATGAGTACCGTAAAGCTTACCTAGAGCGCGGTTTGCGTAAAGTGATGGTTCGTATTCAGTCGATGACAGAAATGATTCTGCTGTACAATCAAGCGATTGCTGCTACAGATATCATTAATGACAATAATGACAAGCTGATTGATTCCGTGAATAACGCTATTGATAAGACCTCTAATCTAATTACAGTGTCGGCAATGATTGCGATGTCGTTAGCGGATCAGGAGAATGTGATCAACGCTGTAGAAGCGACGAATAAGACGATTGAAGACCAATTTAAAGAAAATGCACGTCTGCTGCGTACCACTACGGAGAAAACAACCGAGTTGCTATCTAAGCCTTCTATGTCTATGGAAGCTGTGAATCAAGCGATCGGCGATCTGCTTAGCGCATTAGACACTTCAGAACAGTCTAACCGTCGTATTATTGAGAGTTGCCAGGATTATACGTCTAAAATGACGGCAATCAATACTCAATTAGGCAATCGTTTAGGGCTGAATGAGGCAGACAAACCTCAGGCACTGAAGCAAGGAGAAGCTGAGAATCAACTGAGCAGTTTCTTGAACTAATTATTTCTGACAATGAAGAAATACAGAGAATAGAACGAGAAACCTGTTGAATTTATTCAACAGGTTTTTTGTATACCGCTAGCGCTCAATCATAAAGCCCTATCCTTACACATAAGTTGTCACAAGACTACATGTGAGGGAAGTGAGGATAGGCATATGATCTTAGGGTGCTTGATACTCGTGCTTATCATCGTTGCCAGTAGTGAAAGAGCAGAAGCGATTGCGAAAATGAATGAGGACACTTAGGATTATTACCATGATTTGGTTCAAGTAATTTCCAACTGGTTATTGGGTATAATAACGTAAGATTGCACATTAGCCCATAACTAGCTGGAAAACCCACATTCCTAAGGAGGTCACATGGAGAACGAGGCGCTGCTACAGGTTGAACAATTAGCACTTAAGAAACAGAAGATCTATCGGCAAAGTGTATTGCGCTATATTGCCAGAGCCATGCTGGCCAGCATGTTTATCGGGTTCGGTGTAATAGTAGCATTCAAGACAGGCAACTACTTCTATATGGAGCATTCACCATTTGCGTATCCAATGGCTGCTATTACTTTTGGAGCAGCGATCATCCTAATCTCATACGGTGGAGGGGACTTATTTACCGGAGATACTTTCTATTACACGTACACGGCTTTGAGACGCAAAATGAAATGGTCCGAGGTTGTACGCATGTGGGTCATGAGTTATATTGGTAACATTCTTGGTGCTGCTGCATTTGCACTGTTGATTTTTTTAACAGGCCTGTTTTACAGTTCTGATGTAAATGGTTTTTTACTATATGTGGTTGAGCATAAAATGGAGGCTCCGGCAGGTCAGCTTTTTTTCCGTGCTATCCTCTGTAACTGGCTCGTTTGTATGGCTTTTTTCATCCCGATGAATATTAAAGGCGATGGGGCCAAAATGTTCGCAATGGTCTTATTCGTATTCTGTTTTTTCATCTCCGGATATGAGCATAGTATTGCCAATATGTGTACCTTTGCGATTGCATTAGTCCTTGATCATCCTGGAACCGTTTCGTGGGGCGGTGTAGTACATAATCTTGTGCCCGTCACAATCGGTAATCTGATTGGTGGTGGAGTTCTGATGGGGGTTATGTATTATTATGTGAACAAACCTTTTCTAGACGACACGAAGCATTAAGAAGAACGGCTAACTCGGAACTTCGCTCTCTAATAGAGCGGAGTTTTTTGTGCTGCAAGAAATTTATTCTCCATTGGGATATTTTGATTTTTTAGGGTTCAAAAGGATTAGAGGGAAAGAAGTAGAATACATATTAGTATTGCAAAATTGAAGATTCATACAGAATGGGGAAAAGGCTTTGGAAAAGACAACAGGGATACTGACCGATGAGACTATCATTAAGGCTTCCAATCAGCATTGCATTGATCAAGGAATAGACCCTGAGCAGCCTCCTATTTTTCCAAAATGTTATGCTGCAGATGAATTGGGGTCACAGCTCCATGTATATAGTGAAGTGATTGAGGTTATTGATTTTTTTGTAAATAAGTTTCTTTCTTCAGTAAAAGGCAATCCGATCCTTGTTACGATATCGGATGATGCAGGTTATCTATTAGCGTTCAAAGGCGATCCGACGATTATTGATCTCGTAGGGCAGGTTGGCATTAAAGAAGGTGTGCAACTAAACAAAGAAGTGGGTACAAATTCAATTGCGTTGTGTCTCGAGCATCAGCGGCCATTTCAGTTGAAGGGACAAGACCATTATCATCATATTCTACATCGTTTAGTGTGCTGTACGGCTCCCTTTTATAGAGAGGATGGGCGTGAAATTTTGGGGACGATATCATTTATGGCGGATATAGATGTGGCCCATCCCCACCTATTACCTTTGCTCTGTACCATGGCTGACTCCATCGAACGCGAGATTTTGCTGCGTAGAGGGAATGCTGAGCTTCAGCTTCTAAATCGAATTCTATTGGATACTAATTACTTGGGTGTTATTATAACGGATGAACTTGGAACGATCGTCAATATAAATGAGAACTGCTTAACCATGCTTCATTTGGATGGTGAACATCAAGAATCTGTTATTGGTGCGAGTGTCTTCGGAATTCGGAATGTAGGTTCTTATTTTCAGCACGTCATTCTTCAGCAGGAGGGATGTGCCGGGCTGGAAGTAATTCAGGAGAGTAACGGTTTGTTTGAGCATTATATGCTGGATGTGCTTCCGGTTTATGATTCGAATGCATGTTTGGCTCGTGTAATTGGGAGTCTTCGTAATATCACAGAGATAAAAAAAACGGAAGAAGTGCTGCGCAATACAGAGAAGCTAGTGGTCGCTGGACAACTGGCCATGAGTATCGCACATGAGATTCGAAATCCGCTGACTACAGTCAAAGGAATGCTTCAACTGGCCAATAAAGATTCGCAACTGCTACATTATGATCTTATTATGTCAGAAGTGGAAAGAATGAACCTCATTGTGAGCGAGTTCCTCATATTAGGTAAACCGCAGGCCGCGCATTATAGGATAGAACAATGTAGCTCGATTCTGCAGGAAGTGCTCAGCATCTTTGCGATTCAAGTGGAGATGAATAATATAACATTGAACACGCAATTCCATTATGATGCCAAAATCGTATGTGACCGTAATCATATCAAACAGGTCTTCCTAAACATTCTAAGAAACTCAATAGAAGCCTTGCCTTTTGGCGGAAGCATTACAGTAGTCCTGGATGTGGAGAATGGATACCAGATGATTACCTTCACAGACAACGGAGAGGGTATGAACCAGGAAGTGCTGGATAAATTAGGGCAGCCTTTTCACACGACCAGAGGTGATGGTAATGGACTTGGAATTATGATTGTTAAAAAAATAGTGTCTGCACATAGAGGACGCGTGGCCATAGTTAGTGAAGAGGGCGTAGGTACAGCTGTTACGATTTATCTGCCAATAAAATAAATGGCTTACCGAGTTTACATCTTCCAATATAGCGGCGCTTGTTCATAGAGTGTGCCTTCCAAGTTGCCGCCTTCTTTACGCCAATATTCAATGCCGCCGAGCATTTCTTTTACACGAAATCCCTGGGCGGCTAATTTAGTAGCTGCTTGGCTGGCGCCATTACAGGCTGGACCCCAGCAGTATAGCACAAGAACTTCTTCTCGGGAGAAAAGAGCATCCGGGCGGATTCTGCCAGAAGGAAGGGAGATCGCCCCGGGGAGATGAGCCTCTTCTTAAGAATGACTATCTCGAACATCTATAAGCTTAAAGCCGCCTAAGCCCCGCGCAGGTCATAGGCAACATTTGCAACATCTGTCTCGTATGCTCCTTTGGCATTGAAATAGTGTGCTGCGGCTTCGGGTGTGGCGGCAGGGGATTTAGGATCTGGGATTTTGGAGCGGTTCGGAAGAGGAATGGCCCCAACGTTCGCTGGTAACGGCTTGCTGCCTTATGCTCGGCAGAGCTGTTAATAAATGAAGAAGCCAAGGAAGTAATCTTCGGGGGGCATAAGGGTGAACTTATTATTGGTGCTATAGAGACGCTGGCAGCGTATTATTTGCCGCATCGGCTCTATCGTTATAGAAATGACTATCCGGGTTGGATTTCTCCAGCTTTTAATACATTCATTCAACAAATGAAACAGCAATAATTTATTATTAAAAAGACTCTTCCGCCTAAGCAGGCTGGAAGAGTCTTTTGTTTGGAGATGGACTACCACTTGGATCCGCCTGATGAATTTCGGCCAGACTTCCCGCCACCACCACCCCAAGAAGAACCGCCGGAAGATCTGCCACCTCCGCCGCCTCCACCCCAGGAAGAACCTCCGGAGGAACGACCCCCACCAAATCCACCCGAGGAAGGAGGACCAGAGGACATCCGTTTGCGGGCCTGCGCTCGACGTTGTTGTTCTCTCATCATAGCTAATTGGGCTAGTCGTTCTTCCTCCTCCTTCTGACGAACGAGTCGGTTCGCTTCATTCACAAAAGAAGCGATCTGTGAATCATAAGAACGACCTAGGGATTCCAGTTCCTCAAGATTGTAAGGCCGGGATGCCAGGCGTTGTTCCAGTGCACTGTATTCTGGCAGTAAGGATAGCTCAAAGCGAATTCTAGATGATAATCCTCTGCTATGCAGCATTCGCTGGGTCGTTTCCACCCGGCTTTGCCCTTCGGAGAACAGGCGATTGACCTTATCTAGTCTTTCATTGAGTGCATTTAGACTTTCCGAAACGCCGTCGAACTGTCTTGCAGCCTCATCCAGTAAGGCTAGTAGTTGCTCAAGCGCATTGTGGGCCTTGTCATATTCGCCGTGCTCATCGCTGGTCCAATTCTCGATCTGAGCCACTTCACTTGCACCTTCCCGAAGGCGCGTGTTCCATTCTGTCAGGATGTTCTCCACAGTCGCTACATGTTGTTCTTCAAAATATATTCGTGCTTCTGTAATCCGGCTCTGCAGTCCGTCTCGCCGCTGTTTCAATTGGCTCCATTCGGTGCGGAATGTCTCTAAATCTCTGCGGTTGTTCTGCCGAAGCAGTGCTTGTTGTTCTGTCATAGCAATAGCCTCATCCAGGAGCAAGTCAAGATTGGCACCAATCCTGCGTACCTCATCCATATCTCCTGTGCGTAGCGGCGCTTCAAGAGTCAGCGACTCTGCACGGGCCTGCTCCAGCCGGTCGTACGGTTTTACCTTCATGTTGTGAAGTGAATTCTGTTCGATAATACTTGTGATTTTCGCACGGGCAGCAGCTAATACCGTAGGGAAATTGTTAAGCTTATCACCATAGAGATCGACATCTTTCAGATCTTGTTCAATCTTTTCTTGTCGTTCCTGTGCATCCTCGGTAATCTCTTGTGCAGCAATAGGATCAAAAAGCTCCAATTGATCTGCCTTTGAGGTCTCTTCGGCAAGCTCCTTAAGCTCTTCTACAATTTCTTGAAGTGCATAACCAGTTTCTTTAACCGCATCTTGCAGCTGCTCTTCAAGCTCTGGTGTATCCTCTTTCAGCTCAGTAATACGTTGTTTAACATTACGATCCGCTTCACTGATGACAGCAATATTCTTCTCTTCCTCCTCAAGCGCTGCGCGGAAGGAGGCTTCTGTCTGTTGCAATTGTTCCACGGCTGCCTTAAGGGCAGTCAAACGATAAAAGGGTGGCTGTATACCTTGCCCATCACTTTGGAGCGAAGAGATTTCAACAAGTTTTGCAGACAGTCGTTTTGAAATGCCTTCTACCAGTACCTCAGTTTTCCCCTGAACGATCCCCTGAAATGGCTTTAATGACTCCAGTGCTCGATTCGCTTGTACTAGCAGATTAGATAACTGCTCCTGTTGCTCGCTTAGTTGTTTACGTCGACGCAGACCTGTGATCACTATAAAGAGCACGAGTAGTATTAGCACGATCCCGATTAGAATAGCGGCAATTGTAAACATGGAGCTACTGGAGCGGTTTGCGGTACTGACCGAGGTCCCTGGTTTGCTTGAGGTTCCGTTCCCTGTACCAGTGTCCACAGTACCAACTGCGCTACCACTCCCTGCACTTCCCCCAGTATTTCCAGTGCTTTCCCCGATGGAATGGATCGCTTTAATTAACGCCTTTGTTCCTCCAGCGTAGTCCCCTTCTCTGGCATAAGGGATGAAATAAGTATCAAGTAGCGCTGTAATGGCAGCACTTCCTGAGTTTCCCCCCTGATTCTGGGACCAGGCATTTAACGAGGTTTGAAAGCCTGGGTTGTTAAAATTCAGTTCAATGGACTGTTCGCCAGCGGAGATCAGCAATAGAATATCACGTGTGGACAGTCCCCATGAGGCATAAGCATCATCAGCGTACTTATCGGCCGGAGTACCGTTTAAGGAACCCACGGTGAGTACATGTAGAGTAACGAGATCTCCAGTGGCGGCAGCAGAGATGGACGTCGCTTCTGCGGAACTAAACATTCCAGCATTATCGGTAACTAATCCCTGCTGAGCAGGGATTTCGGCGGCATATGCACCGGGTACCCATAACACGCTGATCAATAAGAATAAAGCTATATACTTTTTCAAGCTGACACGCTCCAATCTGAAGGACTTTGTATTCAATATATTATGCTGATAATTATACTATATCATTAACCATCAGGTGACCCAGAGTCCCTCTATTCTTACAAGGCCTCGAATCATACCCGCAAAAAAAGCCGCATTCCTTAAAAGGAATGCGGCGAATATGCAGAAGGATTATCTTGTCGGTAGACAGAGAATGTATTGCAATCTGGATTTAATTTCTTTTTGCCATTTTAAATCTCCAACTTTAACGGCAAGATTGAGCAGATCCAGATAATCGTCAACCTGTAGTGTTGTTCGGGTAGAGGTAACGTTCATGGGTGATCAGTCTCCTTTTTAACTTAAATATAGTAAAGTGAAATCAATTACTTATTTAATAATGATAATCATTATCAACTTGTATCATTATTGCTATTATCCACATTTTCCATCTAAAAAGCAATATAAAAATGTAGCATCCCTAATTTTATATAATTTGCAAAGGGAAGGGATTATCGATAGGATTTGCGTATATTGTGTGACGAGGACGGAAATAGCAGGGGTATTGACATATTTTGTCGAATATAATTAAGGATATTACTGTAAATTCAGTAAAAAGGGGGAATGGGCGATGAAGCAGTGTAAACTGTTGCTTCTGATTAGCATTCTGTTTATGCTCTTACCTCCTACTGCCATTCACGCCGAAAGAAAGGAGATAGAATATCAAGTAGAGCTGGAGTATCCACCTTATAAATATGTGAAAGATGGGTACATGACCGGTTTTGATATTGATTTGAGTAGTTTGATCTTTGAGAAGCAGGATTACGACGTCCACTACAGTAGAGGGAAGTGGCCTGATGTGTATAATCGGCTCGTTCAGGGAGATATCGAAACTGCGGGTCTAATGGCAATAACCGAAAGACGAAAACAAGAGTTGTTATTTTCAGAACCTGTTTTCAAAAGCTATATTTCCATCTACATAAGGCGAGGGCTTAAGGGTGAGATCGATTTAAACACGTTGAAAAAGTATAAGATAGGTCTAGGAAACGGACAGTATTCTGAAACAGTACTGAACGGGAAGCTGGGGATTAATGATTACGTAGAATATGCAACGATTCCTGAAGCTTTAAAGGCTTTAGAAAAAGGGGAGATCGACCTTCTATTTGAGAATCAAGGGGTGGTCGATTATCTGCTCGTTGAACAGGGGGAGCCAAACAATATTATAAAAGAAATGAGTAATCTCTACCCCAGGGATGTAGCATTTGCAGTCAGTAAATCCAAGCCGGAGTTGGTTTCTTATATTAACGAGAGATTGGACGAATTGCAGCGTTCGGGTGCTTTTGAAGAACTGTACCAGAACTATTTCTACGTTCATTCTGATTATTATAAAGGCATGATCCACAAGCGATTGGTGTGCGGAGCAATCGTTCTATTCTGTCTTCTTATTCTTAGTTTAATTTTGCTTAAATTATATAATAACCGTTTACGGCGTGCTGTTTATTCGGAGCATCAATTTTTTGAAGATGTTATAGAGCATAGCGGCATGGTAGTTTGGGCGGTGCAGGCAGATAAAAAAGTAGTGCGGTTTAATAAGTTTGCTGAGCGGATGACGGGTTTAAGCGAAAAAGAGGTGCTGGGAGTAAATATTAAGGATATCGATGGTCTAAAAGGTAGTACGGCTGCAATCCGTGATCTTTTGATGCGGGCAATACGGTATGAATATGTTAACAACGTAGAAATTAAGCTCCCAGACCAGTCATCTGAAGCGCGATATTTCTCATTCCGGACAGCCTTATTAAAAGGGCTTGATAAGCAAGCAGCCGATATCTTTGTACTTGTAGGTGTGGATATCGATAATCGTAAACAAAATGAGCTGAGGCTACAGCTAAGTTATAAGGAATTGGAAGCTACATACGAAGAGCTCTCAGCGACAGAGGTCGATCTGCAGGAACAATTTAATAGGCTTCAAATCAGTGAACGACGTTTCCGGCTCACTACAGAAGGTTCTGGCGCATATATGTGGGAGTTTGATTTGGAGACGAGACGTTTTAATTTATCAGATCGATGGTATGACCTCGTAGGTTACACGAAGAATGAAATCAACTCATTTGAAGAGGGAGCCTTTAGTATTGTTCATCCCGATGACCTAGCTTCAACCCGTAAGCTTAAACATGATCACCTGGAGGGTGTTACACCTATTTTCGAAACGGAGTTCCGCATGATTACCAAAGATAATCAGATCGTGTGGTTTGAAGTTAGGGGTAAGGCTACCGTTAATCCAAAGGATGAAGTTCTGTTATTCATGGGCTCCTTGATTGATATCAGCGAGCGGAAGCAAGCGGAGCTTAAACTGAGCAATAGCTACCAAGAGCTTGGGGCGACCTATGAGCAGCTCGCGACCACTCAACAGGAGCTTCTAGTACAATATAATATGCTTCTAGACAATCAGAAACATATGCATCGTCTGGCTTATGTGGATGCGCTCAGTAATTTGCCTAACCGTTTATGTCTGCTGGAGTCCATGGAGAAGTATCTAAAGCATCCGGGTGGGAAATTCGCACTACTGTTTCTGGATTCAGATAACTTCAAATACATCAACGATACCTTAGGTCATAAATCCGGGGATGTACTCATTCGGAAGGCAAGTGAGAGATTGCAGTCACTGATGCGGGAAGGAGATATGCTCTCACGGCTAGGCGGAGATGAATTTGTTATTTATATTAAGGATACAGAGGACCGTGAGGCTGTATTGAATCTGGCAGAGCATATAATGAGAGCGTTCAGGCACTCTTTTTTGGTAGGTGAGAGCAATCTGTACGTCTCGTTAAGTATAGGAATTTCTTTTTATCCAGAGGATGGAGAGACGACCGAACAAATTTTGAGTAATGCAGACGTGGCGATGTACCGTGCTAAAGAGGATGGCAAGGGAACTTATGTAGTCTATGACAAATCGATGCATACAGCGTTTAATGAACGAATGAATATAGAGAAGCATTTGCGCAGTGCTATGAACAACAATGAATTTGAACTGTACTATCAGCCACAGTTGGATATGCATTCCGGATTCATCTCAGGTTTTGAAGCATTAATTCGTTGGAACAGCCCATCGCTTGGTTTTGTATCCCCACTTTCATTTATAAAAATTGCTGAGGATTCCAGGCTGATCATCGATATTGGTGAATGGGTGCTTCGCGAATCTTGTGTCTTTATGAAAGGTATTCAAGATCGCACAGGATTTCCTTATAAAATATCGGTGAACATTTCAATTATTCAGCTATTCCAGAACGATTTTATCGAGATGGTACAGGATAGTCTGGCTGTAAGCGGCCTAAATCCAAGCTGTCTTGAGCTGGAAATCACGGAGTCTATTTTTATGAAATCATTTGAGAGTATCCTGGGTAAGCTGCAGTTTCTAAAATCTAAGGGCATTGGCATCGCCTTGGATGATTTCGGAACGGGTTATTCATCACTTAGCTATTTGCAGCAATTGCCGATTTCAACGCTCAAGATGGATAAAACCTTTATTGATTCGCTCTCAGAAAAAGTTAACAGCCAGTCTTTTGTGCAGTCCATTATACAGTTGGGGCATAATATGGGACTTAAAGTTGTAGCAGAGGGTGTAGAAGAGGTTATTCAGATGGATTTGCTCAAGCAATTAGGCTGCGACAAGGTTCAAGGCTACCTGATTAGCAGACCTGTGCCAAAGCAGGCAGTTGTAGGGCTTTTGGAAACACAGAGGCGCTGTGGGATATAGCTGTCAGATTCAAACTTACAGATGAACACAAACAAGCCCGTAAAAATATCCGTGGGCTTATTTGTTCAAATATAAGAATTTATAAGTCTCACGCTATATATTATCCTTATATTTCTCGCATAAACGCTTACCGTCCATTAGGGACGTCGAAGGCGTTTTTGCTTGTGTTCGGTCTTTAGCTGATTACGATTTTGTTCTTCCCTGTATTCTTAGCCTCGTAAAGTGCATCATCTGCCTTCTGAAATGTAGAATTCTTGGAATCTGAACCTGCGAAATTGTGCATACCGATACTGACGGTTACGCTATTATCGTTCATTTCCGCAAAAGGGATATCGGAGATGGCTGTTAAAATTTGCTTCATAATCTTAAGTGAATGATCAAGGGTTTTAGAAGTTAGAATGACGACAAATTCTTCTCCGCCGAAACGAGCTGCGAAATCATCAGGACCGATATGTTCGAGGAGGACCGCTGCAACCTTTTGTAATACGATATCTCCAACGGAGTGCCCGTAGGAATCATTTACTTTTTTAAAGTTGTCGATGTCCATAACGGCTAGCTGCATGGGAAATGGATTACTCTGCTGATGATCGATCAGCCATCCTAAGTATTCATGAAACGTTTTATGATTATAAAGGTCAGTTAGGGGATCGATCTTAGATAGGCGGTCCATGATTATATTCTGAATGCGCAATTCCTGTTCTGATTTTACCGAGTTCTCCAGGGATCGCATCAAATCACGCCCACGACCGATGACTGCAAAGCCTGCTAAAGCAGTAGCTGCAAAAATAAGTGCAACAATGATAGTTTGAGTTATCGGTACGTAGCCTTGACTATATGTCTTGATAAATAAAATGATCGTGTACAGTAGACAAACGGCAGAAGAGGCTATCATATAACTACTGTTCATATAGATCATGGATACAAGCAGCGGCAGCAGCATAATTAATGAAATAACATATAGTTCATCATTGAGATTGAAGATAATCAGAAGCGGAAATAAATGGCTTGCAACCGTTATGGCAAGCTCGGACCATACAGGTTTCCATCTATAGATGCATTCCAGAATAATGATCAAAGTCACTATGATGGAATCAGGAATCAGCGACTGCGCAATATACTCTCCCATGGTTAGGGTATCCGGATGTTGGTCCCATAAGCATAGAGAAACAAACATATGAATACTTAAATCCACAATCAGGATGATCCAGAATGCATTGAGAAGCACACGATTCCAATGGGACTGACGAGGAGTTTGAGATGTAGTATGCATAATATGTTCCTCTTTTCCAGTGGCAATTTGCTTATATATTCGACAATAATTTATGAGTTCCTTTTGACTATTTCTTGGTAAAAGGACAATTATTGATTAATGTTCGTGTTTTATTTTTAATAAACATTATTAAAACGATTAATACATATTTTATAATTAAAAAGCGAATTATATTGTCGGTAAATCTCAGGAATATCCCTATTGGCTCGAAAAAATAATGATCAGCTGTTCGTATATCCCCGAAGATAAGGTTTGGGGGGTTCTACAGGGAACCGTAAATTCCTGGCTACGGATAGGGTGCCTTTGACATACCTATGTTGTAGTCGTTTTTTTTGTTGAGTAAACATCTAATAAATGCGATTCATGGAAGGAACAGATGAGTAAATATGATGTGATTGTTGTGGGTGCAGGTCCCGCAGGGATATTTGCTTGCTACGAGCTGACGCGCAAGGCGCCGCAATGGAAGGTACTTCTCGTGGACAAGGGTCATGATATCTATCGCCGCAGTTGTCCAATTTTGGAAGAGAAGATCAAGCTCTGTCCACCGGCTTCTGGCCGAAAGGAATTTGCGGGGTGCCTGCCTGCTTGTTCGATTACTGCGGGCTTCGGGGGAAGCAGGAGCTTACAGTGATGGCAAGTTCAATATCACAACAGAATTCGGCGGTTGGATGACCGATTATTTGGTTCCTTCCAAGGTGTTAGAACTGATCTGCTACATTCGATGAGGTGAATCTGGAGCATGGGGCTACACCGATCATTACAGATCCTACGACCGACAGTGACGTCCCCGTTGATCTAGTAGCCCAAATTCCCCTAGCTCCCGGTATTTCTTCATCTATTTCTTTACTCGCCCTTGGTTGTGAATCTCAAAATACTCCGTAATTTTCCGATAAGCCCATCTTTCTTCCACATGTAAACGAATGGCCTCTTTTTTAATCTCATACGTGTATGCTTTAAACTTCTGTCCTTTAATCGCCATAAAAATGCACCTCCTAGATTTCCATTGGATATACCAGGGGTTTTATCCAAAGTCTATTCTAAGGGGTGCACTTCAATTTCTCCGAGGGGGGTTAATTATAAGCTGCAGCTTCTTATTAAGAAGACCATACGCAACTTCATTGATCTGAGAGTATCTGAAAGGGAAGGGGAGGCTTAATTGATTATTCATCCATCAAGTAACTACCCATGGCACTTATCATTTCGGTATGGAATTATTTCCAAATAAATTTAGTGACTAACAATATGGTATAATATAGAATTATATACCAATGGAGGGGTTTTCTTGAAGAAAATAATCTTATATGTTCTTGGATTTTTATTTGTTATTGTTCTGTTTAGTTTGTTGATATATCCAACACCGTATAGGTACTTAGAGTTTGAATATGATAATAATGGTGGAAAAGTACCTGTCAAAATAAACACAATAACTGGGAAAACAGAAACATTTACTCCTATGAATGGTTGGACTGAAGTAGAAAACCATAATTGAACCCTTGAAGTGGTCTTTCTTGTGCTTTATGATTATTTAGTTTTTGGACAGTAATGTAGCGTAAGTGTTCCAGGGTATTCAAAGACAACTAAATCCTCGTTATACAACTCAATTGTACCAACAGGATATCCTTTGGGTGAATGATAATTACCAAATTTACGGCCGTTTCTGTGTAATATTGCTGATACTTCGCGGTTGTAAAAGTTAATCTTCTCGGAAATTTGTACTGCACCCCTTACCGGGGATATTAAAGGATGGTGTTGATTTGAATAAAATTTGGATTTATTTTCTTTCGGTTATTCTATTATGTGGAACTAACGTGAGTTGTTAATAGAACGTACAATTTGGCCTAGAGTTCTTCAAGCATGGTCTCATGTTGTAGAGAGCAAACTTTATTTATGACGGATTGTCAAGTTAAGTGCGACACTTCGGACATGAAAGATTCGTGAGCAGACTTCCACCCCAGACATTTCCGGGGGCGGTGGTTGATGAGATCTAGGGCGTGGGCAAGCT
>NZ_LCZJ02000019.1:567426-686974 GCF_001012825.1 Paenibacillus etheri | reverse complement strand
CTCCGGCCAGTTCCGCGGTGAAACGACCTGGCGACTTACTCCCTTCTCGACGTTCGCTATACGCGATCTGAGCGGTCTCAGCACGATAGGTATTTCCCCTGCTTCCTCGCTTCCGTTCTCTGGCAATGACGGAGTGATGACGTCCAAGTTCTGCCCCAATCGCTCGACTAGACCATCCCAATCCGTATAGTACTTCTAGTTTGCTTCGCTCCGTTATGCTAAGATGAGTGTAACC
The DNA here is from genome assembly GCF_001012825.1 of Paenibacillus etheri. Lineage (GTDB taxonomy): Bacteria > Bacillota > Bacilli > Paenibacillales > Paenibacillaceae > Paenibacillus_AQ > Paenibacillus_AQ etheri. The sequence continues at coordinate 686,739 of NZ_LCZJ02000019.1, read as the reverse complement.
CATGGTGTGATTCTCCTTGTGTGAATGGTGTGTGGTAACTTCATTCTACACGAATCCCCATGGGCTTTCTCTGTTTAGCTGTCGCACTTCATATTACAATCCGTCATACGTAAAACGGATATAAGAAACTTTTTCCAAAACCTACCGTCTAATTACATATGACTATAGAGCCGAGGGAGACGAAAAGAAATGAATAAATGGAAGGTAACGCTAGGAATCTTAGCTATTTTGATTTTAAGTACGGGGTATGGATCGGTATCAGCCCAAGCAGAAAGCCAAATTCAATTCAACTATAAAGAAATCGGGATCAGCAGTAAACAGGTCATCACAGAGAATACAACTTTTGTGCCTCTGAAATCACTCGCAGATGCTATGGGGTATACATTATCTTGGGATCAACCATCCAAAACGGCCAAGCTTGTTCGTCCTGAGCGTGAGGTTATCTTCACAGCCGGTACTGTAAAGTCAAAAGTGAACGGGGCGGTAATGACTTTAACAAAATCCCCACGTATTATAAAAGGCTCGGTGTACGTGCCATTGATCTCAGCGGTCAGTGTACTTGGAGGTAAAGCGGGGCTTAATAAAACGGATGGAGTTATCCAAATTGTAGATGAAGCAAAATTGGTTTCTGCTTCTGTAGATGGAAGATCCTATTGGATATCTCAGAAAAACGGAGATTTGTATTACCGTGCTACGTCAGCTGGGAAACCAGTAATTATTGGACAACTACCGTTCAAGGAATCAGCTTACAACTACGCTTTTGAGATTAAAAAAATTGGCAATGGTACGGACTTGCTACAGTTAACGGACAATCATTATGCCATGTTCACCGATTTCAATAGCAGTTATCAAATATTGATCAAAGCGGGTACTATTCTCAAGCAAATGGACTTTCATTACAATAACTCGGCTTATATCCATGCGCCGCAAGTGCCGTCCACTCAGTTGTATATGACAGACGGGAAGAACGTTCAGTATATTACTAAGAATGGCGACCTAGGGAAGTTGTTTGAGATGGAGAAACTAACCGGGACATCAGGAGATTTCATCGTGGAGTATGTTTCGGAGGATGTGGCGCTCGTACGTTTATTAGATACGACTCAATTATATATGGTGTATAGAAGCACTGGTGAAATCATTAATCTTTATGAAAAACTAATTACTAGTGAGGATCGTAAGGAATGGGATAGAGTAAATGATGGCAGAGATCCATATGTATTGACCAGAATGTTAGTGTTAAAGAGTCGCAAAGGGAATGTACTGACATTCACCTATACTCCAATCCTTGAGGAAAAAGCAAAGACAGTGACATTTACATTTCAATCAAAATAATTGTAGTCACTTTATGTAACTAGAAGAAAGAGCGATGGTTATAATCGCTCTTTTTTTTGCATTTTGGATTATTTCATCATCATCGTACTTCCACCCTTAATCTCAACAGGTTGATCATTTACGGATACCCAAACATCAATAGCCGAGTTGTTACGGATGATCGTTCTGTCAGCAGTAATTTTCAGTGCATATAGTGCACTTACATAATCATAGATCTCGATATTGGTTGCGTACCAAATATCCGAATGTCCACCAGCTTGCTGGCAAAAGGATTCGATAAGCTCCCAATTGTTCTGCTGTGCAAATTCATAACTATGACCCCAAACATAACAGAGTCTCAGTTTCTGGGATGGCCCCTCCGTTGTAAATCGCTCCCATACGTGATGCAGATCTTCTATATGATGGCATGTTGGATGCCACTCCATGAAATTCAAAGGCATATCAAACTGTTTGGTAGAATGGACAGTGCGGCTGTATTCAATCCCAACAGACTGTAGTGGCGCAATGATTTCTTGAGAGTATGTACCGTAAGGATAGGACATGCCTCGTACCGGATAATCCACTAGTTTCTCCAGTCGCTTACGGTCTTCAAACAGCTCATCGATTACCATAGGTAAAGGTAGACGCTCTAGATGTGGATGGGTTACGGAATGGGCAGATACCTCATGGTTCCTAAGCGAATGTTTAACATCAGCAGATGATAAGAATCCGGGTGCGTTTATCATTGCGCTATTTAAATGGAAAGTACCTTTAATCCCATATTGATCAAAAATCTCCGCCAAGCGAATATCGTATTTCTGTCCGTCATCATAGCTCATGGTGAGCGCCTTGGGCAATCCGCCCGGGAATAAATTAAATTGAAGTTTCATGAATGTACACTCCTGTTCGTTTGGTCATTTCGAAAATTAACTCTTCCAATTATAAATATTAAACGTTATAATCGGATTCCACGTCTAAACAATGAAAGTGTCTACAAAAAAATACACTTATAAGGAGAGATGCTGCCTGCCTGACTTTCTCTATGTTGTAAAACTATTATATGTGAAAGACAGAAGAAACTCACTTTTATATTTTATCACTAACCTACTGGGTGCCCCAATCCTCTTTGCAGAACTGTTCACGACGAAATATGTGGTTGACCTAATTCAGAACTTCAATCCTAACGCCTACCAACATATCTTGTTAATAGTAAGTTTGCTTATGCTAGTATTATATCTAGCGGGTCTTAATAGTTCTCTTCGGGCCATTTCTATCACCAATTTAACATCCACCAGTATATATGAACTGGAACATAGTATTTTAGATAAGACTTCTAAATTATCTACGGCACTTTTGGAAGACCCCGCTACAAAAACTAAAAGAGAAAAAGCAAAACGACTTTATTTGATTGATCTGTTAGACCAATGGACGGGCGTAACAGTTCAGCTAATAACATTAGTTGCGTTAATGGTTGTCTTATCCGTTTATGGATTCTATATTTTGGTGTTGATCATTTTAGGGGTGCAGATTCTACAGCTTTATACTATGAAACGAATGTCTCAGAGAATAGAGGCCATTTCAGCGGATCAAACATCCTCTGTAAGAATGATCAACTATTTAGTCGATTTGTTAGTTAACAGAAATACCATTCCAGAAGTAAGAATGTACAGAATGTCCTCTTATTTAGTTTCCTCAATGAAAGAGAGCTTTACTAGTAACTTCAAACAAAGGCACCGTAAGGTTATTTATTCTGAAAGCCTCAACTTCTCCCACAGCTTAATCATGATCTTATTAAATGGGATAACGATTGCCATTTTGGCGATCACGATTGGAAATAGCGGCCAGAGCGCTGGGCTCTTTGTGCTATTACTTCAGATATCCAGTCAATTATTCATCGTTATTCCTGCATTAACAAGAGTTTACTCTGACTTGGCGAAGAGTCGTTTGCGTTACGAGGACTATACGTCTTATTTAGATTTGGAAGAGCAGGTGCTTAGAGATCAGGAGGTGAACTCCAATAGGAACACAGATCCGATGAAGGTCCATGTTGATCAGATGTATTTTAGATATCCGACCAACGCTAATAACACCCTTAGTAATATAAACATGACTATTCATCCAGGTGAACGAATTGCTTTTGTAGGTGAGAATGGTTCGGGGAAATCTACGCTTGTTAAGTTGATCTTAGGGTTGTATCCTGCAACAGCTGGAAACATCCAGTGGTTTAAAGGTGAGAATGAAGTCTTAGCGCATAATGTGACGCAGGATACCAGAGTTGTTTTTCAGGATTTCATTAAGTTACAAAGACCAATTCGTGAAAACATTGCTTTAGGAAATATGGCTACTATTCATGACGATTCAAGATTATTATCCGCGATGAGAACAGCAGAAGCTGATCATTATGGTGTTGCGTTGGATACCTTAGTAGGTCCTCAGTTCGGAGGGATAGACTTATCTGGGGGACAGTGGCAAAGACTTGCGATTGCTCGAGCCTATCTCAATGACGGCGCTCTTATGATTTTTGATGAGCCTACTGCTGCCCTAGATCCTTATGCGGAACAACAGGCGTTTGATACTTTTATGAAATTAGGAGAGCAGCAGACCTCCATTATTGTGACGCATCGGCTGTATATGTCCAAATTCGTCGATAGAATTTTTCTATTTGAGGATGGAGAAATCGTTGAAAGTGGAACGCATGAAGAATTAATGAGGGTGGATGGTAAATACAAAAAGATGTTTAATCGCCAGTCCTCTTTATATGTATGAGGAAGGAGGGATTCGTACTGAAGTCTGACATCTCTAATATTGTAATGATACTAGTGAGAATGGTTAGAAAAAGTCCGGTGATCTCGACAATCACTATCATAGTTCCTATAATCAGTGGACTATTAACTTTTTATTCTTACGCTGTCCAAGTGAATATCATTAACGGTGTGGCTCGCGGTGTTATAACCCTGCTCCCTATTCTATGGTTTGTTGTGATTCATGGCGTACAAGCTTGTTCATTAAGCATAACCAACCTGATGAAGAATCGAATGAATGCGGAACTAACCCTCGCTTTTCAATCCGAACTGATAGATATTGCAAACCGGGTTGATTTTGAGGATTTTGATGATGAAGAGTTTGGAAATAAGCTGCAAAGAGCTAAAAAGGTAGTTGGAGAAGATTTAGAGGGGATTACAGGTTTTTTGGTATCGAGTGTAGGGATTATCTCAGGACTACTAAGCATCATCTGGTTGTCGGCTACAAGTGGGTATCTCTTGGTCACATTCGTGGTAACAATAATGATCGTGACTACCTTATCCATTCGATTATTTACGGAAATTAAAGTGAGAAGAACAGGAAGAGAGCTCACCTTTGATGGAAGAATGGGGGACTATCTTGCTAACACTTTGGAAGACCCTAATGCGATTCGAGAAATGCGAATTTATAACTCCATCTCTTATTTTACAAATCTCTGGGCAATGATTATGAAGAAGCAGCATAATAAAAGATTTAGCGCCAGAAAATTCGAGATCAAAACAGGGATGGTTGTGGCTATGGTTCAGACAAGTGCAATCTTCATTGTTCTTGTTTATCTGTTAAGTCGGATGGGGGAGTCCAATACAGTTACTGTTGGTACAATCTCGGTGTTATTTCTAGCTTTGTTATCGAGTGGCGGTAAAATTATGAGTTTGACCTGGCCATTAAGCAAGCTTTACATCAGCAGTAGCAAATTATATGACTTAAATGAAGTACTTACATATAAGAACAGGGATTTTCGCAAAAATGACATCAATAATTCGACTGATTCTATGCTTCCTATTACCGTTTCAAATGTCTATTTTAAATACGCCAAATCGAACAAGAATGTCTTATCTAACATCAATATGACCATAAAGCCGGGTGAGAAAATAGCCATCGTCGGAGAGAATGGAGCAGGAAAATCAACGTTGATTAAAATATTATTAGGTCAATATAGACCAAGCTCCGGAACGATTTGCTGGAAGGATCATTTAGAACCTCACGGTAAGGTGTCCGTCGTATTTCAGAATGCTGTAAAGTTTGAACTGACACTTAGAGAAAATATCCTATTGGGCGATGCGAATACACCTTCAGACGATGCTAAAATACTCAGGGTTCTAGAACAATGTGAGCTGATAGATTTGCTTCATGAATTAGGCGGATTAGATGTGAATTTGGGTCAATTAGTAGTAGGAAGCAGGCAGCTATCAGGCGGACAGTGGCAAAAGCTGGCGATTGCGCGCGCGTTATACAATGATGCGGAGCTTATAGTATTCGATGAACCTACTTCTGCGATTGATCCGAATGCTGAGATGGAAATCTATACGAAATTATTAGAAATCTGCCAAGATAAAGCAGCTATTTTTATTTCACATCGATTGGGTTGGGCGAAGAATGTTGATACGATCTACGTTATGAATAATGGAGGTATAGCTGAAGTAGGAAACCATCAAGACTTAGTACATCATAAAGGGATTTATTCGAACATGTACGCTTTACAATCATCTTGGTATAAGTAGGTTATTCGCAGCGATATCCTTTAAGGACTATTTGCTTCATCACCTACCTCAATCTAAGCTTCGCATTCAAAAAGCTAAAGCTGACGTGCATAAATGTATGCGTTCAGCTGTATGATATAATTGTTGAAAAAAAGGCATGGGGAGAACAATATGACTACAATCATTGATAAAATCGCCTGGATTCATATCGCGAATGAACAAGTTTTATGTGCGCGTTCAAAAGGGAAAGACATGTATTATTTACCTGGAGGAAAAAGAGAAGCCGGAGAAACAGACGAAGAGACGCTCGTGCGCGAAATAGAGGAAGAGATTTCTGTTCAAATCAAGACAGATTCCATCTCTTATTTTGGGACGTTTGAGGCAGAAGCTCATGGGAAAGCAGAAGGGGTTACAGTCAAAATGACCTGTTATATTGCGGATTATAAAGGGACATTAACGCCAGCATCCGAAATCGAGGAATTATCTTGGTTAAGCTATAAGGATCGGGATCGCGTGTCTGTTGTTACCCAAATTATTTTTGATCAATTGCGTGAGAAGAATTTGCTCTCATAAATCATATACAGTATTTGAAGTCCGTTTTAAGCCAGCAAGTTGGCTTGAGACGGTCTTTTTATTTCTACGAGTAACGCTCGTTCGTTGGACAATAGCAACGTTTCTTCTCATTAAGGACAGATGTCCTTTTTTAAACCCTTAAATTACTATTTAATATGTAAGAGATCGAAGTTGAGGAGAGAGAGAAATGAGAGGAATTATATTTGCGTTTTTAGCGGGGGCTTGTATTACACTACAGGGCGTGTCAAATGCTCGAATTAGTCAGGATATCGGGACTTGGCAAGCCGCGACAATTACTCAGTTAACAGGGTTCATCATGTCCTTCCTAATTCTTTTGTTCGTTAGAGATGGGAAATGGGGCGGATTAAAGCAAGTAAAACCCTTATATTTGATCGGCGGCGCTTTTGCAGCTGTAATTATTTTCAGTGAAGTAACGGCCATTCAGCAAATCGGTGTTACGTTTACAATATCCTCGTTATTGATTGCTCAACTATGTCTGACGTTCTTAATTGATATTAATGGCTGGTTTGGAATGGAAAAGCGAAAGATGAGACTTCCGCAGTTCATTGGTATCGGGTTGATGATTGTTGGCGTAGTGATACTGAAATTCTAACAACCTAATGTATAGTTGATAATTGGAGGAATTAAATTATGGTTATTGGTTTGATATTAGCGCTTATCGCAGGATCACTCGTGAGTCTGCAAAATATATTTAATACAAAAGTTAACGAAAAGGTCGGATCTTGGGCAACGACAACTTTAGTGTTAGGGATGGGATTCCTAGCTTCATTTATCATGAGTCTTATCGTTGAAGGAAACCGAATCTTTACTTTGAGAAGTATGGAGCCTTGGTATTGGATCAGTGGTTTGATCGGGGTTGGAGTAGTAATTTGCCTCGTGCAAGGTACTAAACGGCTGGGCCCAACGTATGCGATCTCGATCGTATTAATCTCTCAGCTTGGGTTCGCACTACTCTGGGATTCACTAGGCTGGTTAGGGTTGGAGAAGGTTCCTTTTACTTGGAAGCAGTTGGTCGGTGTGCTGGTTATTGTGGGGGGGATTCTCGTGTTTAAGCTAGGTGGTGAACGGGAGACGCAGAAGGCTGCTTAGACTAGTTACTTAATGAAATATTTAAGCGTGAGCCTTTAAGGTTCATGCTTTTTTTGTATTGTATAACATTCACTCTGTCTCATGACTGTCATATTAGAAGTGATGGCAGTCACACGAGAAGTGAAGCAAATCAATTTATAATTTGCCAAAGTAATAAATCTGGATCGTAAAAGAAAAGGAGAGATTACCGTATGACAGGAGCTGAATTGTTAGTAGAGTTGTTATTGAAGAAAGGTGTTACTACGGTTTTCGGTTACCCTGGGGGTGCAGTACTGCCTGTATATGATGCGTTGTACGATTGCGGGGGTCTAGAGCATGTCCTAGTTCGACATGAACAAGCTGCTGTACATGCTGCGGATGGTTACGCAAGAGCCACGGGAGGTGTTGGTGTTTCGCTCGTAACCAGTGGTTCTGGCGCTACTAATGCTATAACTGGTATAGCTACAGCATTTATGGACTCCGTTCCATTGATTGTATTAACCGGTCAAGTTTCAACGGACATGATCGGTCTAGACAGCTTTCAGGAAGTTGATATTTATGGCATGACCATGTCCATTACGAAGCATAATTACATAGTAATGAAGAAGAGTGATCTCCCGCGAATCATTGATGAGGCTTTCTACCTGGCAACTACAGGTCGCCCCGGTCCTGTACTAATTGATCTGCCTAAAAACGTCATGATGGACACAACTCCGATAAAATGCGAAATATCCGAGCAACAAATAAGAACTCCCATTCGTGGTTATTCGGTTCATCGATCAGGCTACAGCATCCAATGCTATCATTTCAACGGATGTAGGACAACATCAGATTTGGACAGCGCATCAATATAATTTTAACGAACCACGTACTTTTCTTACCTCTGGAGGATTGGGTACTATGGGTTACGGTTTCCCAGCTGCCATCGGAGCAGCGGTAGCTTTTCCTGAACGGCAGATTGTATGTATTAGTGGGGATGGAAGTTTTCAGATGAATATGCAGGAGATCATGACAGCCGTTGATTTGCAGCTCAATGTAAAAGTGTTCATTCTAAAGAATGGTTATTTAGGAATGGTGCGTCAATGGCAGGAATTATTCTTGAATAAAAGATACTCAGCCGTTCAGATTAGTTCACCGGACTTTGCCGCGCTAGCTAAATCTTTTGGCGCACAAGGTTATCGAGCTAATACAAAAGATGAAGCAACAGCAGTTATCAAACGTGCTCTAAATACCGAAGGCCCTGCTATAATGGAATTTGATATCGTTGAAGAAACTAATGTTTATCCAATAGTTCCACCCGGGGCTAGTAATGATGAATCGATTGAGGGTAGCCCAATTATAAATTAAAGGAGTAGAACATCAATGCATATACAATTAAACTCGCTAACTACTGAAAAGTTAAAAGAAAGTCTCGGGGAACGTCCGGGAGATTTTAAATTGTTCTTCGATACGGAAGGTTGCGGTTGTAATGGCGTGATCGTAATTCAGATCATTAGTGAACCCCATGCTACAGATATTGAAGTGCAGAAAGAGCCCTTTACTTTTTTTGTAGACCGTCAACAGGAGTCTTTATTTGATGAACAGATGAGACTTGAAGCAGATGAGAATTACCCGTCATTCAGATTAAGTAGTGATTCAAGTCTGTTAGGAAATAATATTCGAGTAAAAGATATTCGTTAAGCAGGTCGGAGCAGTTGAATGTAGAGTGTGTAGAATGGCTGATGAAGCGACTCTACACACTTTTTTTATTTTTTCGAGTATTAATATTGAAGACTATGTCACGACGTGATATAGTCACGTTAAGACATATCTAAATTCGACGTATAAATAAAGGGAGCTGGGCATGTTGAACCCCGAGAAAGTGTTGAAGAAATATGTACCCATGACTGAGACCGCGTTCTATATTCTTTTATCTTTAGATGAACCACGTCATGGTTATGGAATAGTGAAGCATGTGGAGAAAATTACGAAAGCGCGCCTTTTGTTAGGTTCAGGTACAGTTTATGGCACGTTAACGAAGATGCAAAAAGATGGGATGATTACTGTTTTTGCTGATGAAGAGAGAAAAACGGTTTACGAAAGAACAGACATAGGGATGCTAATTCTTGCTACAGAGATTAATAGGCTTAAAGAGCTACATGAGAATGCTACAAAATATGGGGGTGATGTAAATGATCATCAAAAGATTTAGACCCTTTTGGAGTTATGATGTTCAGAAAACTGAAGAATGGTTAACTTCTATGGCGCAAAAAGGCTATGAACTTATCCGAATCAACCGTTTAACTAGATATTTTTATTTTCAGCAGGGTGAACCGAAAGCAGTAACCTATCGGATCGTATTCGATAAAGTTCCAAAGCAATCCCTTTCTAAAGGGTTATTGAATTTTGGATGGACGAAGGTATTACAGAGCGGCAAATGGGTTGTGACAATGAATAGGCTGTCTTTAGAACAGATTAGAACTTTTCCTGATCGAGAAGGGATCGTAAAGCATAACAAGAAGATCATGTATATTTTTATGGGGATATTGATTTATTTAATGGTTGCATTACTCAATGTAATTTTAATAAGTACGATAGCAATGAGTGTTTCCAAGTTTGGTCATTTTAATGTCTTCAACGGACCGTATGGTTTTATTCCCGCTACTATATTAGGGCTTAGCATGATCTTATGTATTTTTACCGTATATTCGCTGATCACATTAAGCAAGACGAACCAAAGATTAACAGGAGAATTCATACAACCAAACAAGCAAAATGGTCAAGGGACATCCTTTCTGAAAGACAGGCTAAGTAAGAATGAAGAGAAAAGTCTCAAAAGTTCAGGTCAACTTGATATGAAGTGGAAGCTTGGATGGATGTATGCGCCGGATCGGCTTGAAGAGTGGCTAGAGGGAATGGAAGAAAAAGGATACAATCTGTACAGAGTTGGCAAAACAGGAACTGCCTTTTATTTCAAAAAAGGGAAGCCTCGTAAGGTGTGTTATTGTGCGGACTTACAGAATACTGCAGATAGCAATTACTTCAACATTCACACGGATTCTGGGTGGGTATGTCTGTATCATTCGAGTTCATGGAGTCAGAAATGGGTCTTATGGGGTCAAGAATATGTACCAGGTGAAGCCAAACCGCAAATATACAGCGATAAGTTAAATCAATTGAAACTAGCTAGACGTATAGCCTTAACGTATTCCGCCATGTTCTTGCCTCTTATAATCTTATATACGTATAACTTAGCAATAAATATTAAATTATCGGTTTACTCGAATTTGGATCGATTGCAGACCATAAATTTGATCTTGTTCGCCATCTTAATTCTAATGTTTGGCTCATATGTTAGTCGAACCTGGCTATATTACAACCGACTTCGTAAAGATCATCAATAATATCGTGGAGGTGTATGATGCAACAGAACATTTATGACAACCCTGAGTTTTTTCAAATGTATAAGAACTTAAGGGAATCAAGAATTACATATAATGACTTTATTGAACAACCTGTAATAAGAGGTTTACTTCCAGCTCTACAGGATTTAAATGTTCTCGACCTTGGTTGTGGTTTTGGAGACATGGCGAACTATATGATTGATAACAATGCATCACAGGTAACAGGCGTAGATATATCAGAGAAGATGTTAGCTATGGCAAGAAAACGACCTGAAATCCGTTATGTCCAGGGCTCCATGGAGGAAATCGATTTTAATAGTAAAGAATTTGATTTGGTAGTAAGTTCGTTAGCTTTTCATTATGTTGAGGATTATAAAACACTCATTAGTAGGATTTCAAAATGGATTAAACCGAATGGTTACTTAGTATTTTCAACAGAGCATCCGGTCGTTTTATCGAATAAGAGCCAAAGTGGATGGGTTAAAGATTCCGATCAAAATATTCTCCATTGGCCCATTGATAATTATGGTGAAGAAGGTCTCAGAAATCAGTTTTGGGGAATTGATGGCGTCATAAAATACCATAGAAAACTATCAACATTACTTAATACTTTGATCCAAAATGGACTCGCTATTGAAGAAATTGTTGAACCTGAATCCAACCTTGAGGGTCTTGAGAAGATGCCGAAATTAATAAATGAAAGAAGGAGACCTTCATTCATATTAATTAAGGCTAGGAAAACGTCTATTCATGGACAGTAATCTTCAGTTATGAATGAACTTTACCAACCGATTAAGGACGATTACATTATACTTATGAATACAGCATCTACAAGGAAAATAAGGGGAGTGTTTGTATGCATGAAATACCTCATGAGGATTACTATAAAGTGAAACCACTACTTCAAGGAGAGCATATTCATCCCGAAATTCTCTCTTTGATTGAAGGCAATAATCCAGGTTGGATCTTTGTCGATCAACTTACAGCACCAAAGAGTGCGTTAGTGTGGAGTCAGGGAATTGAAGGGTTTTACCTTATCGGCGATCATACCAATCAAGCCTTTATCCATGCATTGGACAGTTATGTAACTAGTCAGATTGTCCCGAGAATGAAGGAGCTTGGGATGGAACATTTCGAAGTTTCTGGTCAGCATGATGAATGGAATCTGGAGGTGATGTTTCCTTCTAGGAAGCTATACCCTTTTGAACAGATGGTGTTTAAGCTACTTCACAAGCCACCTATAGCGTTGACTAATGGGATTAGAACTATAAATCTTAAAACGCTGGATTGGGAGAACTTAGATCTAAAGAATATAGAATTTGTACATGAAAATATTGATTTATTCTGGTCATCGAAAGAAGACTTTGCCGAAAAAGGCTTTGGATATGCTGCTGTTGAAGGATCTGAAATTATGGGAGTGTGTTATTCTAGTTTTGTGACACAGGATACACACGCAATCGGGATTGAAACCCTTCCTAAATATCAGAAACAAGGAGTGGGGACACATTTAGCAACGCTAGTAGTTGAAGATGTGCTTGCCAATGGCTTTATTCCTTACTGGGATTGTTCACTAGATAATGAAGCTTCGAAAAAATCGGCACTTCGACTAGGGTTTCAGCAGATACATCAATATAAGTGTGGTGCTTTTGCAATATGACCCTTTTAGAGACGTCTATTCCATGGAGTAGACGTTTTTATTATTTACCGTGGAGTTGTAAATACTTTAATATGAATTGTAATTTGGTATAACTCTATAATTATGAGAGAATGATCAACGGAACGAATGGAACGATTGAATACATTATAAGGTTAGGATGATCATCCATGAAAATTTTACTTGTCGAGGACGATAGAACGATAGCATCAGGACTGGAATATTCATTACAGCAGGATCATTTTGAAACTCTTCTTTGTTATGACGCCACTTCAGCCAAAGCGGCGTTATCTGAGCAGTTATCAGAGCTCACCTTATGCATCTTTGACCTCTCACTTCCGGATGGCAGCGGTTATGAATTGTGTAAGATCGTAAAAGCGCAAAGTGATATACCGGTAATCTTTTTAACGGCGATTGATGATGAGGTCAATGTGGTGATGGGACTCGATATGGGGGCAGATGATTACATAACCAAGCCTTTTCGGATTCGTGAGCTACTATCCCGTATTAAATCCGTCTTAAGGAGATATAACAAGCCGGCACAAACCCAATCCATTATTGAACTAGACAATATACGTATTAACACACTGGAAGGAAAGGTTTATAAGAACGGCGATGAAGTGCTACTGACCGCATTAGAATATCGATTATTACTGATCTTTGCTAATCATGTTGGGCAAGTTCTCTCGCGAAATCAATTGCTAGAGCGGATTTGGGATGTGGCTGGAGAATTCGTGAACGATAATACATTGTCAGTTTATATAAAAAGACTAAGGGAAAAGTTAGAAGATAACCCCCAAGAACCTACGCTGATTAAAACAGTGCGTGGGTTGGGTTACAAGGTTGGTGATTAGGATGCTTCGTAATAGAGAATTTAGATGGTTATTGTTTACGATGTGCTTAATCAGTCTTGTGGCTGCAGCGGTGGCGACATTTATATCGTTAGAGGCGGTAGGGCTCATAGCTGGGACTTCAGCTTTGCTTATAGCTTGCAGTGTATTGTTTACCCGCTGGAGATATGGTGAAATTGAAAAGCTCTCAGGGTATCTACGCCAAATCAGTAGTGGGAATTATTCGCTCGATGTTCGTGATAATCAGGAAGGTGAGCTTAGTATCCTGAAGAATGATATCTATAAAGTGACGCTAATGTTATCCGAGCAGAGTTCTTTATTGCAAGAAGATAAAATGAAGCTTACCAATGCGATTTCGGATATCTCTCATCAGCTCAAAACCCCGCTTACCTCCATGACCGTGATGGCAGATTTATTAAGTGACCCAGAGCTGCATGTGGAGAAGAGAATGGAATTCACACGAAAGATTACTGTTCAACTCGAACGAATTGGATGGTTAGTTTCTTCATTATTAAAGTTCTCAAAGATCGATGCTGGGACTATTTTTTTTAAAAAAGATCAGGTTCAGGTGAGCAAGCTAGTTCGAAAATCCTTGGAGCCCATGTTAATTCCAATGGATATTAAAGAACAACGGATCTTGATTGATGGAGAAGATACCACCACATTTGCGGGCGATCTCAATTGGACAACTGAGGCGATCATTAACATTCTAAAAAACTGTGTAGAGCACACACCTGTTGGGGGAGAAATTTCGATTTCTTTTGCAGAAAATGCACTGTTTACGGAAATTATCATTACAGATAACGGCAAAGGAATCCCAAAGGCAGAGATCGCTTATATTTTCAAACGATTCTATAAAGGTAAGAATGCAAGCGAAGATAGTGTAGGGATTGGACTTGCCTTGGCACAAAGTATTATTACTGGACAAAATGGAACAATCGATGTGAAGAGTGAAGTGGGAAAGGGTACACAATTTCAGATTAAATTTTATAAACAAGTGATTTAGCACTTATGGCTTAGTGACTAGAATGTCACTTTAGAGTCACTGGATAGTCATTGTAGACAGATATACTGATCTCATCAACAAATGGAGGTCTAACAATGGACATTTTAAAGATTGAACATCTGTCTAAAACATATGGAAAAGGCGAAACAGCGGTAAAGGCACTGGATGATGTATCTTTTTCGATTAAAAAAGGGGAATTCGTAGCGATTATCGGGCCATCTGGATCCGGGAAATCGACCATTCTGCACTTATTAGGTGGGGTGGATAGACCGACAAGCGGAAAAGTGTTCGTAGATAACACGGATATTTATGAATTGAATGAAACACAGCTGGCGATCTTTAGACGCAGACAAATTGGGCTAATTTATCAATTCTATAATCTTATACCGGTACTTACGGTCGAAGAGAACATCACACTCCCTTTACTGCTTGATCAGCACAAGGTAGATAAGAAACAATTTGCGGATACCGTAAAGGCCTTAAATTTGGAGAATCGCTTAAATCATCTCCCGAATCAGCTCTCAGGCGGGCAACAACAGCGGGTTTCGATTGGCAGAGCGTTAATTAGTAATCCTGCAATCATGCTGGCAGATGAGCCAACCGGTAATCTGGATAGTAAGAACAGTAGTGAAATTATTGATTTATTAAAGATGTTTAATAAAACGTATAATCAAACGCTGATTGTCATTACTCATGATGAACGGATTGCACTGCAAGCGGATCGAGTCATTACCATTGAAGATGGAAGGATCGCCAAAGATGAGGTGATTCGTCCGTGAATATCGTAAATAAATTAACGCTTAGACATTTGAAACAAAATAAACGAAGAACCATGGTTACTATCATTGGAGTTATCATTTCTGTGGCTATGGTGACGGCTGTGGCAACGCTTGGTTATTCTTTTATGGAATTAATGAAGAAGCAGAGTATCTCGACAAATGGAGAATGGCATGTCCAATACAGAAATGTTACTAAAGCTCAGCTTGAAGCGATAGAAGCGGATGATGCAACGAAAGCACTTGTTATCTCAAATGATCGTGGCTATGCTCCTTTAGTGGGGGGACAGAATGAGAACAAGCCCTATTGGTATATCAAGGAATATAATGCAGCTGGTTTTAAACAATTTCCGATTGAACTTCTGGAAGGAAGACTCCCGAAGACTAACTATGAAGTAGTCATTTCTGAGGAAATTGCAAAGAATGCTAAAGTAACCTACAAGATTGGTGAAACGTTAACTCTCGATGTCGGAGAGCGAGTCACTAGGGATGATAAAAATAGTGGTCAACCCTTATCTCAGAACGAACGATTACGGACTGAAGATGATGCCCTGAATGAAGAGATCATTCATAAAAAACCAATGAACTACACGATTGTAGGAGTGATAAAGCGCCCTACTTGGGAACCAACATGGTCCCCGGGTTATACTGCTCTAAGTTATGTGGATGAAAGTTTGATTGGAGCAGCTGAAAAAACTACAGCGACGGTTGTATTAAATAAGGTGGATAGCACCATATACAAGCATGCAGAGGAATTGGCACAAGAAAACAATATCGAGTCGATCTCTTATAATAATAGTCTGCTCCGCTATTATGGTGTGACGAATAACGATGGCTTGCGTAACACACTTCTTTCATTGTCAGTCATCGTTATGACTGTGATTATCATTGGCTCTGTTTCTTTAATCTATAATGCTTTCGCGATTTCTGTCTCGGAACGTGCACGTCATTTAGGAATGCTCTCCAGCGTAGGTGCTACAAAGAGGCAGAAGCAGAATTCGGTGTTTTTTGAAGGAATGATCATCGGTTTAATTAGTATCCCTATTGGGATCATTTGCGGAATTACAGGAATCGGGATCACTTTTATGTTTATCAATTCGATGATTCAAGATGTATTAGGGATAACAGAGAAATTAACGTTGGTTGTTACACCTCTATCCCTTCTAACCGCTTGTGTGGTTTCAATTATGACGATTTTTATATCCACCTATCTTCCAGCCCGAAAAGCTTCAAAGATATCGGCAATTGATGCGATCAGACAAACAACCGATGTTAAGCTCTCTGGTAAAGCGGTGAAAACATCCAAGTTCGTTCGCAAGTTGTTTGGAATTGAAGCAGAGATTGGTTTGAAGAATTTAAAGAGAAATAAACGCAGGTACCAAGCGACTGTATTCTCACTTGTCATTAGTATCGTTTTGTTTTTATCCGTATCTTCGTTCACTACGAATATGAGAAAGTCGGTAGAACTCTCACAGGATGGTTTGAACTATGATATCCAAGTCTATATGGGGACTGAGGACGCTCAAAAAGTAGCTCGGCTGACGAAATCGATATCTGCCTTACCTAATATAACGGAATATAATGTGGTCAGGGAACTAAGTTTGAGTTCATGGATTGATGAAAAAGATATAACAAAAGAATTGCAAGAGACCGTGGAGAAGGATAGCAGTATTTTAAAGAACGGGAAATATCCTTACTACATTCAGATCCATGCACTAAATGAACAGAGCTTGAGAACCTATGCAGAATCGGTCGGTGTAAGTTATGAACAATTAACAGATCTCAATCAGATGTCTGCTATTGTGAATGATACGGTCACCTTTGAGGATGAGAACGCCAAAAAGATTATTGAGACCAAAGCTCTTCATTCAGAAATCGGCCAGAAGCTTGATTTAATTTATACGGATTGGGATACAGAAAAAGAGACGAAATTACCACCAGTAGAAATCGTCGCATTAACTGATAAGCGTCCTATGGGTGTTCATTCAGCATTGGTGGGTGGATTAAACATCATCGTCTCGGAACAAGTCTTCGATCAATTAACAAATGATACGATGCGTAAAGATATTCAAAGCCGACTTAACCTGAACAGCTCAGATCCATTAGCGACACAACAGGCCATCGAGGAAATGAAAGAGCGGAATGTTTATGTTCAAAATGTGTATCAGAATAGACAAAATAGTGAGCAGATGATCATGTTAATGTCTATTTTCACCTATGGTTTTATTGCTTTGATTACATTAATATCGATTGCGAATATTTTCAATACGATTTCAACTAGCATATCACTTCGTAAAAGAGAGTTTGCGATGCTGAAGTCCGTAGGGATGACTCCAAATGGTTTTAATAAAATGATTAATTATGAAAGTATCTTCTATGGGATAAAATCATTACTTTACGGGCTTCCGATAAGCATAGTCCTGATGTACTTGATCTATAGATCCATGATGAGTAGTTTCTCCTATGGATTCGCACTTCCATGGATGAGTATCTTGTATGTCATAGTCGCAGTCTTTATCATCGTTAGCTCTGCTATGCTGTACTCCAGTTCAAAAGTGAAGAAGGAGAATATTATTGATGCTTTAAAACAAGAGAATATATAAAGATTAGCCGCGAATATCGCATCGAAGCAAATCCCCACTTTGTGGGGATATTTTGTGTCATATATGACACGAACGGTATGTTATTACTTATAAATCCCTATGATATAATGTATTCAATTGAATTTAACAGATTATAACTTTAGAGGCAGGTGTCAACACTTGAGAACGGTCGTCGTGATTGGCGGGGGAATTACTGGATTGTCTACCGCTTACTATTTACAGAAATCTATACAGCATAATAAATTGGATCTAAAAATCATTTTGGTTGAAGCCAGCGATAGACTGGGCGGCAAAATCAGAACACTTCAGCAGGAAGACTTCATCATGGAATCAGGTGCTGATTCTATTGTTACTCGCAAAACGAATGTTGCCCCATTGATTGAAGAATTAGGCATTCAGGATGAGGTTGTATATAACGCGACAGGAATCTCATACATCTACACAGAAGGTAAGCTGAAGCAAATTCCTAAAGATGCAGTCTTTGGCATCCCTCTCAGTATTGAATCGCTTGCTACTACAGATTTGATCTCTGCTGAAGGTAAAGTTGAAGCACTTAAAGATTTCTATACTCCGAATAGTCGTTTTACGAAAAATGATTCTGTAGGTGATTTTCTAGAGGCTTTCTTAGGAAAAGAACTTGTCGAGAAGCAAATATCACCTGTCCTTTCAGGCGTTTATTCCGGGAAATTGAGTGAACTTACCATTGCCTCGACCCTTCCTTACTTGATTGATTATAAGAATGAATATGGCAGTATTATTCAGGGATTGTCCGCGAATAAGGCTAAATTCCAGGGGAACGGAGATAAGAAGTTTATGTCTTTTAAGGGTGGCGTATCTGCTCTGATTGATGCCATGGAAGAACAGCTGTCCGATACAGAGATCATCAAAGGGATTCGTGCCGAGCGTATTGCAAAGGATGGAGAACGGTACCGAGTAACACTGGCAGATGGACGAATCTTGGACAGTGATTTTATCGTACTAGGAACAATGCATTCTACTGCACAAGCATTACTCCAAGACGAAGCGCTGAATGAAGATTTCAATCAGTTGTTTAACAGCTCTATGATTAGTGTATATCTAGGGTTTGATATCCCTGACAGTCAGCTGCCAGCGAATGGTACAGGGTTCATAACAGCCAACAGTGATGATGTTATATGTAATGCTTGTACATGGACAAGCCGCAAGTGGGAGCACACGTCTGGACAACAACGTCTGCTTGTCAGACTCTTTTATAAAAGCTCAGGGCCGCATTATGAGTCCTTGATTAAGTTTTCAGAAGAGGAATTATTAAAGGTGGCGTTGAATGATATACAGACCAGTCTTGGAATTACTGGGCAGCCAGTTACCCACGATGTGACCAAATGGCATGATGTTATGCCAAATTACCACATACGTCATCACGAGATTGTAGTATCCTTAGAGAAGAAGATTGCAGTTCATTATCCGAATGTAATCCTTGCTGGATGTTCTTATTATGGTGTGGGTATTCCCGATTGTATTGCAAATGGAGAGAAGACAGCTGAGCGCATTGTGGAACAAGTAATTACACATTAAACAAAGGAGGGCGTACAATAGTGAGAAAATTAGCGATAAGCTCTATGCAAAGTCTAGACTATAAACAACGGCGGTTGTTTGTATAGAGCGAATAAAATTTGATTTACCGCCAGTGCACTGTGCATTGTTGTTTTTAGAATAGACTTTGCTACCTTCAAACTCATAAAAAGTTTAAGGAGCAGAGCGATTATGAAATATGTAAATGCAGATACAATTTTTCCAAAAGAATTATTAGAGGAAATTCAGAAATATATTAATGGTGGTTTGGTTTATATCCCAAAGCCTGAAGAATCACATGTAAAATGGGGCGAAAAGTCAGGGAGCAGAAAGTACTTGAGATCTAGAAACATTGAGATCTGTCTAAGGTTTGCTGTTGGTGCAACCGTTGATCAGCTTTCAGATGAATATTACCTTTCGAGGGATAGTATTAAGAAGATTGTTTACACAAAAAAATAGCTACAAGTCAAAAGCCACGTTAGAGGAAGTTCTGACGTGGCTTTTGGGATTTAATTATAAATCAATCTTGAATACCATACTTTTTCTGATATTTATTGATCCCATCTACAAACTGTCCTTCATACTTCACGCCTTCACCCATCTTTTTATTTGCGGCATTAAAAGCTGTGCTAGAAATTTTTGTTTTGTACAGGCCCTCTTTCATCATTGTTATTGCTTCTAGTTGCGTCTTAAGCGCTTTTAAATAGATTTCATGTAAAGCCTGTAATTCTGGATTTGGTGCTTTAATTTTTTTTGCTTCTACTACTAATTTGGTATAATTAGGAAGGATCACATTATTAAAGGCTGTGTAGCGTTGCTTTCTATTGGTACCTGTGTCTATTCTGTTCTTATCATATGCCTCACTAGCAATTTCGTCATATTTAACAATAGCTGCTATCTGATTAGAATAGGTTGTGAAATCTATTACTTCTTGTGGCGTTTTCATCTTTTCTTCGTAAGCAGCCCTGGATAGGACAGTAATTGGATATCTTTCTTCATTCCAGCCAGGAATGTTGAAGACTACTTCTGCAGAACCTTCTTGAACGCCTGTAATAATATAATCTGAATATCCATCCAATTCAATGGTAAGTATGGATTCATCAGAAACTTCAGGTGTCAATTTTGCATATGTAAGACTGGTCATTTCAGCTAGTAAACGAATTTTTATTTTTGTAGTTCCACCCACGGGAATAACATCACTAGACAAAGTAATACTCGCATCGTTAAACAATTTCTTATCTGCAGCAAAAACATTGGATGGCATTATTAAAGCAAAAATAATAGTACAAAGTATAAAACATTGACTTAACCTTTTCATTTGCAATCCTCCTTATCGTTTGATTTTGTAGTCACTCGAAGTAATCTTGCATTCCATAAAATTCCTGATTCCTCCTGAGTTTTACTATAAATTGTTTCTTCGCAAATACCAACTATTTTTAAAAAGCTTTGGGGTGGATCACCGAAACAAACGAATTCAAATATAAAGACGGATAGGGCGACAACCTGTATTTTTGATACAAGTAGTCGCCCTATCCATTAAATATGAAATGCTATACGATTTGTTTATTCATATTCAAAGAGGCTTCAAATGCATCAATAATATAGAGGAATCTTTCCGCTTCTCGGAATACATGATCCGCAAGAAGTGGATGGATGATGCTTTTTATTCGGCATTCCTCAATAAGATCCCGCGCCGTTTTCTTAAAATCACGGAGGGATTTAACCGAAACTTTATTCTCGTCAAGTTGCTGACTTAGTAGGGGTTTAGTTTGGGATTGAGGACGCATGGAACTAAGATCAATAGCTTGATATAACAATGTATCGAAATCATGGCTGAAATTTCTCGCTTGTTCAACGAGTTGACGCTCAGAGGGGTCCAATAAATGTCCAATGAATTTGGCATGGTCCGCCATTATACGTAGAAAGAAGACATTTTCATTGATAATTGCGTCAGGTAAAGGATCTAACCTACCTAGATTCAATTCTTCCAGTCGATTTCTAAAATAATTGGCTTCCCTACTGACATGATCCACTAATAAAGGGAAATTCGTACCACCTGGAAGTTTGCATCGTAAAATTAATCCTAATATTTTCCTTTTGAAAGCCCAGATATGTGAAGCCGCGCTATGAACTTCCTCGTTAAACTTCCGTATTACTGCTGGATCAGAATCCACAGTAAATCCGAGGGATCTATTCTCTATGGCTTCGAATGTGGCGTAGAAATGGTTCGCTTCATTAATTAGTTGCGTGTCTTCACAACGAAATCCTAATTTAAGAAAAAAAGAGTGTTCTTTCATGATTCGTGACCAGAATCTTATTTCATCTAGAGACCTCGATACAAAAGGATCCGGCATATCAAAGCACACCTCCCATTTTTATACAATTATAATATGCGTGATGTTTGTACTATATCCGTAAGATTTAAGGCGAGAATGAAGAAGTACTCTAACGCTTTTTATGTTGATGGTGACACAGACTATATATTGGAGGATATTCAAGCAGCCTTTGATAAAGCTTTATTTTTGATGAATAATGACTTTATATAAAATTCAATTCAAATTAAATATGGCATATAACTAGAGTGAAGTCGTGATTATACTAAGTACAGAAGTGACGACAATAAAGAAGAAAACGTGGAGGTATGATGGAAATTAAACTTGTTCCAGTAACCGTTGAAGATAAAGAGGTACTGTCTAATCTATATCAGCTTTACTATTATGATTTCAGTTTATTTACCGATCAAGATGTGAACCGGCATGGGGAATTCGAGGTGAATATTGATTATTTTTGGGAAGGGGATCATCGATGGAATCCTTATCTGATTGTGATTTCAGGATATATTGTTGGATTTGTGGTTGTTCTTTTTGAGAACTTGGACACAGACCCAGATCCAACTCATGTGATCTTTGACTTTATGATTTTGCAGAAATACAGAAGAAATGGAATAGGGACGGCTGCCGCTACCAAAACACTAGATTTGTTTAAAGCTAATTGGAAGCTTGCACAAATGGAAAATAATAAACCCGCTATAGCATTTTGGAGAAAAGTGCTTAAGGAGTATACAAAAGATAACTATACAGAACGTTATTTGAGTGATCACCATAAATATATTCAAGAATTCGATAGGAGAGAGCGAACGAAATGAATATCACCATAACATTAACTGACAGCACGACGAAGTTTATGATTAACAATCTCTACCCACTATACTTACACGATCTATCAGAAATATGGGGGAACCTTCCTAATCAATACGGGGTATACGAGGATAATGAAACACAGACGCTGAATGAACAGAATAAAGTCTTCGACATATGGTGGGGGAAGCCGGGGGTTTTATATCCTTATTTAATAAAAGTGGATGGAATTCCTGCTGGCTTTGCATTAGTAGCCACACCACCATATACACCACCAGGTTGTGAATTTTATTTAAACGAATTCTTTATCCTGCGGCCCTTTCGAGGTAAGGGAATCGCTGAACGTGCGGCTAAGGAGGTTTTTAATCTTCATATTGGAAAATGGGAGCTGCAAACCAATCCCACAGCTACAAATAGGAGAGCCCAGCATTTTTGGAGAAAGACATTAAAAGAATATACGGGTAATAGCTTTCAAGAAGAATGTAAGAAGTCTTTTGATGATGAATTAAAGATGATTTTTAATTTTTGTAATGGATAAAGCTAATCAAATCAGCATTGGACTGAAAATCCTAGTGTCGGCGGTTCGACCCCGTCTCGGGCCATCTTAGCATTAATAGCAAGCTTTCATAAAAACAGCCTGTCCGACCTTTATGGTTAGACAGGTTGTTTGTTATTTTATATTAATTTTATTTTACGTTTTCGAAGATACCTGATTCGGTTTGTGATCCTACGAAATGGGTAAATGAATAATCATAGACAAATAAACTTCGGAGGTTTTATATATGAAGAAGCAATTATCTATATTCATAATCGCAGCCGCACTTACTCTAAGCGCATGTGGTGATGATAATAGCTATGGCAATAAAATGTCATCAAACGATAGACAAATGGAACATACCACACACTCTAGTTCAAGTGAAGTACCCGAGAATTTGAAAGTGGCAAAGAATCCAACTTTTAAAGTAGGAGATAAAGCGATCATCCAAACGGACCATATGAAAGGTATGAAGGGGGCCACAGCAACGATTGTAGGTGCTTTTGATACTACAGCCTATATGGTTTCTTATAGACCTACAACAGGTGGAATGCCAGTTACAAACCACAAGTGGATTATTCATGAAGAAATCAAAAAAGCAGCGGACAAACCCTATGAATCAGGCTCAGAAGTCGTAATGGAAGCTGACCATATGAAAGATATGAAAGGTGCAACGGCTCAAATTAACGAAGCTGAACAAACTACGGTATATATGATTGATTACACACCTACTACGGGTGGAGATGAAGTGGAAAATCATAAGTGGGTAACGGAAGACGAGCTTTCAGCTATAAAGTAACCAATAGAAATTTAAGTTCATAAGTAATGAAAAAAGATCAAGGTAGGAACAGTCATGGACTTTGTTAAAGTTCTAGGCTGTTCCTACCTTTTTTGATTGCTTCTTTTATTGGTAGTGAAGTGTTAAAATATCTTTATAAAGCACAACTATACAAAATATACCATTTAAATGGTATTTTCTTAGAAGGTAGGAGCGTGATTGAAATGCCTAACTGGCAGGTGAAATTCGATGAAGAAATGCTTAAACAAGCTGCAGAACAGATTCAAGTCGATTGGACAACGATAAAGTATATTGGTGGCTTTGAAAATGTTGTCTATAGCTTTCCAAAAGATGATCATGAATTTATTTTACGTGTAACTCATCAGTCTCATCAGGAGCAGGAGATGGTTATCTCTGAACTTGACTTTATGGATCATCTTGCAAAGCATGGTGTGAAACTGGCTCGCCCCATTCCCTTTCAGGATGGCAGTTTGGTACAAACGGTAGTCAAAGAAGAGGAAAGATTTATGATCTGTGTAATGGAGAAAGCACCGGGTGGTCATGTTAATGCTTCTGATCCCTATTGGGGAACGGAGCTTTTTGAGCAATGGGGTGAGGTAACAGGAAGAATGCATGCTGTAACTCTGCATTACGAACGTCCGGAGACTGTTCTGGCAAGGCCACATCAGGGTAAGCTAGATTTTGACTATGCTAACTTTGGCACTGTTGAACAGCAGCTTTATGAAAAGTTGCTTCAGATAAATGATCGGATTAACCAGTTGCCGCGGAATCGAGAAGGCTATGGACTATGTCACCGTGATTTGCATTCGGGTAATTTTTTCGTGCATGAGGGGCGGATCACCGTGTTTGACTTTGATGATTGCGGATACGACTATATGGTGCATGATATTGCCATTGCCGTTTATTACTCGACCATCTTTGGAGATTGGCGAAAACCGGAGGTAGAGCAGAGTAGAACTTCTAGTCTTGCGGCAGCCATGCTGAGGTCCTTTATGAAGGGGTATAATCGAGAGTATGCACTCGACAATAAGTGGCTAGAAGAGCTCCCGCTCTTTATTGAGAAGCGTCGACTGGAATTAGTGCTTTTGTTATTTCAAGAATTTTCGGAGTCACAACGTGAGCAGGATAGAGTGTGGCTTGCCCGCAATATTCACGATGCTCTAAATGACATAGCTTGTTTAGAGCTTTAATGACGGAGGTAACCAATATGGCATCCCCAAAACATATTCTTTCTGCAGCTACCGTTGTGTTTAATGATCAGGGAGAGATTTTATTAATAAAAGGTCCACGCCGAGGATGGGAGATGCCTGGCGGACAGGTCGAAGTAGGAGAGTCACTTAAAGAAGCAGCGATCAGGGAAGCCAAAGAAGAATCGGGCATTGATATAGAAATTAATAAGTTCTGCGGCGTTTTTCAAAATGTAGATCGATCTATTTGCACTACATTATTTCTGGGGAAAGCTATCGGTGGTGCGACTGCTACTAGTTCTGAAAGCTTGGAAGTGGGCTTTTTCTCAATAGAACAAGCAAGGGATATGCTCACATGGAAAAACCTAAGACTGCGGCTAGAGTATTGCCTAAATGATGCTATGCAGCCTTTTTACGTAGAGTTACAGGGCACAGAAGTAGAAGGAATTATTTTTAAATTAGAAAATCAGAAAACTTTTTAGAGGTCCCCCTGCGTCCTAGCTAATGAGTGTCATCGGAAGGCACTTATAAATAGAGATGGAGGATGACGAGATATGAATAAAACAACAAAAAATCTATTTAAAATGAGTGCAGTTGGATGTGCGGCTATTATGGGGGTGAGCTTAGCTTCCTTACCGGTTCATGGTATGGCATCCACATCAGTAGCAGCTAGTGTTTCTTCAATGGTGCAATCTACGACCCCAGCGCTTACTGGCATTAAGATCCAAGAAAAAGTTCTTAGCACAACAAGTAAATATTTAATCGCTGATATTAAAGTTCCACAACTAACAGGGATGCTAGACAAGCAATACCAAGATGAGCTGAATGATATTATTTTGTCACATGCTGAAAAGGATTTGGCACAATGGGAGAAAGACGCCGCTGAAATGGGTCAAAAAGCACAAGCAAATCAACAAGAATTCTATCCCTACACGCTTAATATTACTTATGAGCTGAAGTCAGACGGGACAGGTAATCCAGCAGGCATTATCTCTTTGACGGTTATAACTGAAGGCTCTGAAGGCGGAACTAGCATGCCGCGGATGGATACTTATAATGTGAGAAATATAGCTGAGGCACAACTTGTTACTCTTTCTGACCTGCTCGGTGCTAACTACAAAGAAAAGCTTGATTCAGATATTCTTGCGGAAATTAAAAAGGACTCCGACAAATATTTCTTGGAAGAATATAAAGGAACTTCTGTTGAGCAATCATTCTATATCGATAAAGGTGACCTAGTGATCGTATTCCCTAAATACAGTATTGCAGCTGGGTATTTAGGATCACCAGAGTTTCGTTTTAGCTTGAATAATAATTCCACAGACGTGGCAAAGCTTGATTTGAAAAAAGTATCAAGTTTTACCAACAAGCAAGGTGTGCTGATGATATCATTACGTGATATATCCAATCAATTAAACTTTGAATTGAAGTGGAATCAAGCTACCAAAACATCTGAGTTAATAAAGGGAGCGCAATGGACAAGTGTTTCTATTAACAAAGATGCTTATTTTATAGCAAAAATGGCTCCTAAAGCATTAGGTGCTGCACCTGTGCTTCAAGATAACAAGACGTACGTACCTGTCCAATTTGTATCAGATATTCTACAAATTGAAGTGCAGGATATTTAATGAAAAAAACATCTGGCAGATTTCTCTGCCAGATACTTTTTTTATTTAATAACATTTTCAGTTAATTACAGAACTTTTCATACGTTTACAGCGTCTTACTTATGGAACGATAAATCGACGGTAAGGACTGAAACATTATGAAAGACAACACGAAGCTTTTCAGAAATAATATGAGGAGCCAGTCTTCTATACAATCTGTAGGCGGCAGGCGTTATGTGCCAGGAATTGATGGTCTAAGGGCTTTGTCAGTACTCGCTGTAATCGCATATCATTTGAATCTGAATTGGGCTGAGGGTGGACTTCTAGGCGTTGGAATATTTTTTGTAATCTCAGGATATCTCATTACTGACCAAATCATTAGCCAGTGGGAGCGGCACCGAAGACTGAACCTTTTAGACTTTTGGGTTCGTAGGTTGCGGAGGCTGTTGCCTGCGATGGTCGTCATGCTTTTTGTGGTTGCCATATGGCTTTTAATTATAGAACCGTCAAGATTGTTTGGGCTCAAGGGTGACTTTATATCTTCCTTATTTTACTTCAATAACTGGTGGCTGATATTTCACAATGTTTCCTATTTTGAAAGCTTTGGTCCGCCTTCTCCGATCGGGCATTTATGGTCGCTTTCTATTGAAGGGCAGTTTTATATTTTATGGCCAATAGTTCTCATTATCGTGATGAAGATCGCTCGTCGGCGGGGAAAGCTTATTGCATGGATAATGGCTTGCGCTGCAGTCTCAGCTTTGGCGATGGCTTTGATCTACGTACCGGGTACAGACCCGAGTAGAGTGTATTATGGAACGGATACCCGCGTATTTGCACTTCTCATTGGAGCAGCACTTGCAGTTGCTTGGCCAAGTCAGAAACTTAATGATAAGGTCTCTGAACCGGCTCGGCGTGTGCTTGATATTGTTGGCGGATTAGGACTCATTCTATTGTTGGTACTTTTTTATCAGGTTAATGAGTTTGATGATTTGCTATATCGTGGCGGGTTTTTAGTAATTTCTTTGATTGCTGCCGTAGTTATTGCCGTACTCGCTCATCCTGCTAGCCGTCTGGGAGCGATCGTAGGCTGTAAACCTTTGCGTTGGATCGGGGTGCGATCATATAGCTTATACATATGGCATTTTCCAGTTATTATCCTTAGCAGTCCGAATGTGAATACTGAAGAAAGTAGCATTCTACGTATCATCATTCAGGTAGCAGTAAGTTTTCTTCTAGCTGCATTGTCATATAAGTATGTGGAGGAGCCCATTCGGCGAGGTTCATTTAATGAAACTTGGAAGAACATCAGTGTGAAACGACGGGGTGGTCTTCGTCCAGGCTTCTTAATGGCAATTATTGCTGTGATTCTTATCCCTATCGCATGCAAAGGCTATTTGTTAAACGCTGGATCGGATACGCCTGCGATCGAATTGGCAGATATGCAGTATGAACAACAACAGCTGCAACAGCAAGAACAACAACTGCAACAGCAAGAACAACAAGATTTGGGAATAAAGGATGATCCCGCAACAACTGAACCTGAAGCGAAAAAACCTGATCCTAAGGTGGGAGCTATAAATACAGAAGTGGTAAAGCCTGAAACAGAAGTGGAAAAATCTGTTCCTGAAGAAAAGACATCTGTAGTTGAGAAGAATCAATCTGGTGAGGGCGTCACGGCCATTGGAGATTCTGTCATTTTGGACGTAGCACCATACCTCTCAGAGGAATTACCTGGCATTGTCATCGAGGGAAAGATCGGTCGGCAGATGGCGAAAGCTCAGGAGGTAGTGGATCAGCTTAAAGCTCAAGGCCGGCTGGGTAAAAAGGTGATCATTGAGCTGGGGACTAACGGATCTTTTAGTTCAAAGCAATTACGTGATTTACTGGATTCATTAAGTGATGTTGAGCAGATTCTTTTGGTCAATACTCGCGTCCCAAGAAAATGGGAGAATAATGTGAATCACAATATTTCAAAAGTTTCCAGTGAATATAGTAATACGACCGTAGTAGACTGGTACTCTGCTAGTGAAGGAAGAGACGATTATTTCTACCAAGATGGTGTGCATCTTAAACCAGAGGGTTCCAAGTATTACGCCTCACTTCTTGCGAAAGCCTTGGAAAGTTTGTGAAAAATAAGTAAAACTCCAAACTTTTTTGTACTCGCTAAACGTCTTACACCTATTACAACACTAGATAACAAACAGAGAAGGATAATCTACAATGTTGAATAGGAAAACTGAGAAAATATTAACCAATTGTATCATCGAAAACAAAGAGAATGTCTACAGACTCGCCTACAGCTATGTCAAAAACAAAGAGGATGCTCTCGATATTGTTCAGGATTCCATTTATAAAGCGATGGATAATCTTGAATTGTTGAAGAATCCTGATGCCGTGAAAAGCTGGTTTTACCGTATTGTCGTGAATACTTCGTTAGACTTTCTGCGCAGAAACAAAAAGGTCCAGACGATGGAGCCAGAGATGATAGATGTCTATTGTCCTGGTGCGGAGGATGTTTACTCGGATATAGATTTGAAAAGAACCCTTGAAGATCTGCCGACGAAATACCGAAGCGTGATCGTACTGAGATACTTTGAAGACATGAAGATTAGTGAAGTGGCGGAGGTTCTTAACGAGAACACGAATACGATAAAAACAAGACTTTATCAGGCACTTCAGTTATTGCGGGTGAAACTGAAGGATGAAGCCTCAAAGGAGCTTATGTAAGATGGTAGACCATTTAAAAGATTTACATAAGGAATATAGCGAGGTTCCTATTCCAGAACAATTAGATTTAATGGTGAATCGCTCTCTGAAACAATCACTTAAAGAAAGAAGAAAAAAACGGTTGAAATATAAATGGTTTGCCAGTGTGGGTGTTGCTGCTATTGTCTTTTTGATTGCGATTAACACTAGTATAACCGTGGCGAGTGCATTATCCTCCATTCCAGGTGTCGAACGGCTTATTAAAGTACTAACCATTAAAGAATATATTGTGGCGGAAGAAAACTACGATGCCAATATCAAAGTGCCGGCCGTTACGAACATGGAGAACAAAGAGCTGGAACTTGGATTGAATAACAAGTACTTAAGTGAGAACAAAGCACTTTACGATAAGTTCCAAGCGGAGATCGAAGAGTTGAAGAAGCAAGGTGGAGGCCACTTAGGTCTGGACACGGGTTATGAAGTCAAAACGGACAATGATCGTATTTTCTCCATTGGAAGATATGTTGTCGAAACGTCAGGTTCTTCTTCTGAGGAAGTCACTTTTGATACGATAGACAAAATGAACCAAATCCTTATAACGTTACCGATGTTATTTAAGGATGAACAATACATTGAACGGATTAGCCAAAATATTAAAGAGCAGATGATTGCGCAAATGAAAACTGACCCCAATATTGTGTATTGGATCCCGGAGAGCGGCGATGATGAGCTAACGGATATGTTTACTTCCATTTCAAAAGATCAGAGTTTCTATATCAATAATGATGGCAAGCTTGTGATTGTGTTCAATGAATACGATGTAGCCCCTGGTGCTATGGGATCTGTTGAATTTGTGATTCCTACCGAAGTCATAGCTGGAGATCTGGTAAGTCAAATGTATATTCAGTAATAAAAATAAGACCGGCAAGAGATTTCTCTCTTTGCCGGTCTTATTTTTCGTAAACAAATGATCATTGAAGAGCTATTTATTTCCTAGCCGTAGATAAAATGTTCCACCGTAGCCACAGTCTTCGTGATGTCAGGGTTAGAATTGTCGATTACCTTAACATTGGAACTTGGGAGGGGCCACTTCACATTACGGTTTCCAAAAGATTTGCGAAATTCATCCCAATGTTGGAACTTCCATTCATCTAATGGTGATTGTCGATCATGAATTCGTGTCCGATACAATTCTTCATTGGCTAGTTCAACTAAAACAACTTTAACCTCAACATCTTTCAGGGAACGTCCAATTCGAGATAACTCACTGCTGATCCAGTCAGGGTTGGCAGCCTCTTGGGTAAATGGCCCAACTACAAATGCATCCACATTCAGACCGATATTATCTAGCGCGGCGTCCATCGTAATCCGGTAACCCAAATTACGGCATAATCTTTTGTACTCGGCAGAGTCTCTGTCCGCTGGGTCCAATCCGTGTAAGGTCATGATGGCGTCAGCGGCTGGTCGTAAGAGAATATCCATATCAAAGAAGGGAACTTTGCGCCCTGAAGCGATCGCTTTAGCTAATGTCGTTTTGCCTGCCCCAGCCGGCCCCAGAAAAAATACAAGTTTGTTCATCGCTGACTCTCCTTAGAAGCTCAATTCAACGCTATATGCATCTCTGCATACTATCATATAAAAGTTGGTGTGTAATCGCCAGCGCAAAATCTCCATGAGGCAGATAGGAACGGAATAGCTGCGATATTTCGCATTATGGGCCATAATATGATATTTTTTTGCTTCTCCATTGAGTTTTTGTGTAATCCTGCTTATAATATAGCGAGAAAAATAAGAAAAAGGTGTCCATAAATGAGCATATTAAATGTAGAAGGATTAAGTCATGGCTTTGGAGATCGTGCGATCTTCAAGGATGTTTCATTCCGTCTTCTAAAAGGCGAGCATATCGGATTATTCGGCGCTAACGGCGAAGGTAAATCCACTTTTATGAATATTGTTACAGGCAAGCTGCAGCCAGATGAAGGTAAAGTTGAATGGTCTAAACGGGTGCGTGTCGGCTACCTAGATCAGCATGCAGTGTTGACCAAAGGCATGACCATTCAAGATGTACTCAGAGGGGCTTTTCAATACCTCTTTGATCTTGAGCAAGAGATGAACGATATGTACGGCAGAATGGGTGACGTGACGCCTGAAGAGCTGGAAAGGCTGCTTGAAGAAGTTGGTACCATCCAAGATACACTTACAAATCAAGATTTCTACATGATCGATGCAAAGATACAAGAAACCGCGCGCGGTCTAGGAATCACAGATATTGGATTGGATCGTGACGTAGCTGATCTTAGTGGTGGTCAGCGTACCAAAATCTTGCTTGCGAAGCTGTTGCTTGAAAAACCGGATATTTTGCTCCTAGATGAGCCTACGAACTATCTGGATGAGCAGCATATTGAATGGCTGAGACGTTATCTTCAAGAGTATGATAATGCATTTATCCTGATCTCTCATGACATGCCCTTCTTGAACAGCGTTATTAATCTGATCTACCATATGGAGAATCAAAAGCTGACTCGTTATGTGGGTGATTATGAGCAATTCCAACAGGTCTACGAAATGAGAAAACAACAGCTTGAATCTGCATATAATCGTCAGAAACAAGAAATCGCAGAGCTGAAAGACTTCGTTGCGCGTAATAAAGCCAGCGTAGCTACTCGTAACATGGCGATGTCCAGACAGAAGAAGCTCGACAAGATGGAAATCATCGAGATTGCAAAAGAAAAGCCAAAACCACAGTTTAATTTTAAAGAAGGAAAAACTGCGGGTAAGATGATTTTCGAGGCAAAAGAATTGGTTATCGGATATGATGCACCGTTGTCCAGACCGCTTAATTTGTTGATGGAGCGTGGACAAAAGATTGCGCTAGTTGGTGCGAACGGGATCGGTAAGACAACGTTGCTCCGTAGCATCTTAGGCGAAATCCAAGCATTGTCCGGTTCTGTAGAACGTGGATACCATCAAGAGATTGGATACTTTGAGCAAGAAATGAAAGAAGGTAATTACAAGACTTGTATCGAGGAGATCTGGGATACATTCCCTTCCCTTTCACAATTCGAAGTACGTGCTGCCCTTGCCAAATGCGGACTGACGACGAAACATATCGAAAGTAAGATTGCTGTTCTTAGTGGTGGAGAAAAGGCTAAAGTGCGTCTTTGCAAGCTCATTAACAGTGAGACTAACATTCTCGTACTGGATGAGCCGACGAACCACTTGGATATCGATGCCAAAGATGAACTGAAACGTGCACTGAAAGCATACAAAGGAAGCATTCTTATGATTTCTCACGAACCAGATTTTTATCAGGACATCGTGACCGATATCTGGAATTGCGAAGATTGGACGACAAAAGTATTCTAAGTATACTAGTTCAAATAACGAATCTTATAAACAGGATCAGGATACCTTACTTCGATTCTCCGAAGGGTATCCTGTTTTTTTATATAATAGATGCAATAGATCATTTCTCAAGACTTTGCTCCGGTAAACAAACTTTAGGCTTCAAACTTCAGATTCTGCGGTTCCGTCGGAATTTCATCTTTCCGTGCGCGGGAATCGGTGACGGGAACGTCCATGCCCACTTCTTCAAAGGTGCAGTCATCTAGCCAAATCTTACCGGATCCCGATAGGAGAATGCCAATGTTGATACAATCCGCCTCTGTAGGGATATCCAACACACAAGCGTAAAAATTCCAGGAAGCCGTTCCTTTAATACTTCTGTACTGCATGTTGTCAAAGCCCAGCATATTCTGGAGCTTGTCATCAATACGCATCCATAAGCCGCACCAGTCGCTGACTTCCTCGGTCCGGATAAAGCCGGCAAACCGCATCCGTCTCCCAAGATATTTTTTTGCGTCAAACTGCTGCATTAGAGTACCGAATTCATTCCCTTCGAGTGGTTCAGTTGCTGCGCATTCCAATGATACTGAGTTCCTTCCCTTATGGTAAATCTGCATATCTAATGATGCCTTATATTTGCTGGGGGATGTTCCGGTGATGAACCAACCATTAATATCGGACATGGTAAATTCCTCTCTTTCCTGAATCAATAGTTTCATCTGAGATCTGTATTGGGCTGGGGGGAGAGCATAAAGTCCTTTAAAAGCTCGTGTAAAAGCCTCCTGGCTATCAAAACCATAAAGCATTGCAATATCTAGAATGCGTTCTTCGGAATAGAGCAGTAGTTGGGCAGCAGAACTCAATCTACGGGAACGGATGTATTCAGCTACGCTTTTGCCGACATATTTCTGAAAGAGTCGGTGGAAATGAAATTTGGAGAATCCAGCCTCTTTCGCAATTTTGTCCAGATTCAGTTCTTCTTCCAAATGTTTCTCAATAAATTCAATACTATTGTGAATCATCTTGTAATACAGTCTAAACACCTCCTTGTTCTGGTATTAATATACCTCACCCATTTAAAGGGATTTTGATAATTCTTGCTTAGTTCTACTTCTGTATGTGAAAATTGCACTTGAATCTAATTCTATCAGCAGGATATATAAAAGAAGAGTAATAAAAATTATAAAACAAAAAAAGGCGGATTCTCACTCATAATTGAGTGTGAATTCGCCTACATCTATTCAGGTGTATTACTACATTAAACCTCAATGATGATTGGAAGAATCATCGGACGTCGTTTCGTTTTTTCGTACAGGAATCTACTCAGAGTCTCCTTGATGGTCTGCTTGATGATATTCCATTGGCCAAGGTCAGGCTCACTCATCTTTTGAAGAGTGGAAGTTACAAGCTGGTTGATTTCATCCATTAAAGTTTCTGAATTACGGACATAGATGAATCCTCTGGATATAGTATCCGGTTCATTTAATAGACGTCCATCTGCTTGGCTTAGTGTAATCACTGTAATAAGAATGCCGTCTGCCGACAGCTGGCGACGATCGCGAAGCACGACATTCCCAATATCGCCAATCCCAAGGCCATCCACTAGGATCTGTCCAGCAGTCACTTTGCCCGATTGGCGGACAACACCTGACGAAGACTCGACGATGTCCCCATTTTTTAAAATAAAGATATTATTGGGATTAACACCAACCGCCTCCGCCAACAAGCTGTGATGATGAAGCATCCGGTATTCACCATGAATCGGTATGAAATATTCAGGTTTCATCAAGGTTAACATTAACTTAAGCTCTTCTTGGCTTGCATGCCCAGACACATGAAGCTCGCTGCGTGACCCATAGATGACTTTAGCACCAAGTACATATAAATTATCGACAATTCTAGATACATTACGTTCATTCCCGGGGATGGGATTAGCTGCAATCAGAACGGTGTCTCCAGCCTGGATTTCCATCTGCCTATGACTTGCATTAGCCAGACGCGATAACGCAGCCATGGGCTCACCTTGACTGCCTGTACATAATACAGTTACTTGCTCTGGGGGGAGTTTAGAAGCTTCTGTAGGCTCGATCAGCATGTTATCCGGAATGGTCAAGTATCCTAGTTCTTGGGCTACCCGAACAACATTCACCATACTTCTGCCTAATAAGGTTAATCTACGATTGGTTAAATGAGCAGCTTCAATGATCTGTTGTAGTCGATGTACATTTGAAGCAAAAGTAGAGATGAAAATTCTGCGGTCAGCTTTCATGAATGCTTCTTCTATATGAGCACCAACGAGTTTCTCAGAGGGGGTGAAGCCTGGTCGTTCTGCATTAGTACTCTCTGAGAGCAGGAACTTTACACCGTTCTTCCCGATATCGGCCATTTTATGTATATCGGGATACTGCTTATTAACAGGAGTCATGTCAAATTTGAAATCCCCAGTATGAACAACGGTCCCTTCAGGGGTATCGAATACAACACCAAGGCAATCCGGTATGCTATGATTCGTATTAAAGAAGGTTGTAGTAATCGCTCCTAGCTTTAAAGTAGACTCAGAATCAATGACATGAAGCTTAGTCTGACGTAATATCCCGTGTTCCCTCAGTTTATTTTCAATTAGGCCTAAGGTTAACCGGGTTGCATAGATCGGAAGATTTAGTTGTTTGAGCAGATACGGAATTCCTCCAATATGATCCTCATGTCCATGTGTAACTACTAATGCTCGAACCTTATCAAGATTGCTTAATAAATACGTAACATCAGGAATAATGAGGTCAATTCCCAATAGACTTTCGTCCGGGAATTTAGAGCCGCAATCAATGACAATAATATCATCAGCATATTGCAGGAAATACATATTCTTACCAATTTCATTCACACCGCCTAACGCTGCAATCCAAAGTTGCTTAGCTGCCACTTTCACTGTAGTCCCTCCTTAATAAATTTACCTATATTATGTATGAAACCCCTTATAATTATCCTTAAATTGAAGTGGTACAATAGAATGACAATAAATTGATAACCGAAAGTTAGGGGAACGATTAATCATGAACATCAGAAGAATACAAATGAAGGATAATTATGCAATTGAAGAGATCATTAGGAACTGCCTAATTGAGTTTGGCGGGAATAGAGCAGGGCTTGCCTGGGAAGATGACAGCCTGCATCATTTATATGAATATTACAATCATAGTGAGAATAGGGCCTATTGGATTGTAGAAGAGGAAGGAACAGTGTTAGGAGGATGCGGAATTGCACCTTTCGGGAGCGAAGAGAATATATGCGAATTACAAAAGATGTATTTAACCCCTGCTATCAGAGGCACTGGGGTAGCGACCGAACTAATGAATATTGCGTTGGACTTTGCCAAACTTCATTACAACAATTGCTATCTGGAGACATTGCAGAACATGCATGGAGCTAACCGTTTTTATGCAAAATGCGGGTTTGATCGTTTAAATGCGCCACTTGCGGGTTCGGAACATTTTGCTTGTGATGTTTGGTATATAAAAGACTTAACTCAATAGATTTAAAATGTGAGCCTGGATTACCGGGCTTTTTTTAAATATGAAGATAGATTTCTTATTTGACAACAAAACCGTCCAGACGGTATAGTAAATAACAGGGGTGATCAACGTGAACAGTAATTCTAAACGTAAAACTATTATAATAGCTGCATCCATGGTTGTTAAAAATAATGGAGTAGAGAAGCTTACGCTTGAAGCTGTTGCTAAAGAAGCCGGGGTCAGTAAGGGCGGGCTGCTGCACCATTTTCCAAATAAAGAAGCTTTAATCATAGGAATGGTGGAAGAGTTGACGAACGATTTTTTTACCAATGTTCAAGATAGGGCAATGCGCGAAACGCTTGAAAAAGGAAAGTGGAGTCGGGCTTTTGCTGAAGCTATAGATGAGGATCTTAAGGAAGGCAAAGAGATCGGCACCGCACTAACGGCTGCTCTTTTTACCAATCCAGATATTCTTAGTAAATTTCAAAATCAATATGCAATGTGGCAAAAAAACATAGAGAACGACGGCATTGATCCTGTACGTTCTACTATCGTTAGGTTGGCAGCTGATGGGTTATGGTATTCCGAGATGTTCGGACTAGGTGTGTTAGAAGTTGAATTACGCAAGAAAGTCATTCAAGAATTGATAAATATGACGAAGTAAGGAGTGGCGATCTTTGAATTCATATGTATTATTGGCAACAGCGATCATCTGTGAGGTATTTGGCAGTTCAATGCTAAAAGTATCTAACGGGTTTAAAAGGATATTCCCTTCTATTGGTGTGATCCTTGGAATGGGCTTTGCATTTTATAGTCTTTCTCTAGCGCTTAAAACAATTCCATTAGGTACGGCTTATGCGATTTGGTCAGGGGTTGGTACCGCATTGACAGCTATAATTGGTGTAGTCATTTATAAAGAGAACTTTAATCGTAAGAAATTCCTTGGTCTGCTACTCATCATTGGTGGTGTAATTATTATGAAGCTTTCTGGTGGGGCTCATTAGAATTTGGAGGCTGTAGCATGAAAAGAAATGCAGGATATATAGCTCTAAGTATTGCGATTGCTAGCGAAGTCGTAGGTACTACTATGCTGAAAATGTCAGAAGGATTCACGCAATTATTCCCTTCTATAGGGGTTATTATTGGTTTTGTAATTGCTTTTTATAGTTTATCCATAAGTCTTAGAGAATTACCGTTAAGCTTAGCTTATGCGATTTGGTCGGGTGTAGGTACAGTTCTAACAGCGTTCGTGGGTATTATTGTGTGGGGAGATCCATTTGGTATTCTTACATTTGCCGGAATAGTATTAATAGTAGGAGGGGTAGTATTATTAAACGCACCTTCTGTAGATAAAGAGAGCGCTCGTTAATCGGGCTCTTTTTTGTTTAAACCGATGTCAAAGATTCCGTAAATTGCATAGTTTTGTGATAATGGTATCACTTATCTTTTCCGTAGAATTACATCTTCTAGCTCTAGGCGCTATTTCTCTATAATGAGAGTGTCTGAAAGTGAAGGGAGGGTGTGGTTCTTTTTAATGTGCTCTGGATGATCTCTATTGAAAACGCTACCATTTGAGCACTCTGATAGGTTCGTGTATTTTTGAGAATCTAACATATTTGAGGAGGATTAAAATTAAAATGCGTAACAAGTATGTTGTATGGTCGCTAGTAGTATCCATGCTGGTTTCAAGTTTGTTCTTGGCTGCGGGTCCGTTTAATTTTGCTTCTGCCTCCGGAGGACCAAACCTGACACTCGGTAAAAATGTAACAGCGAGCGGTCAATCTCAAACTTATAGTCCTGACAATGTTAAAGACAGTAATCAAGGTACGTATTGGGAAAGTACGAATAATGAATTCCCGCAATGGATTCAAGTTGATTTAGGTGCAAATACGAATATTGATCAAATTGTTCTTAAGCTCCCTGCTGGTTGGGAGACGCGGTCGCAAACACTGGCTGTTCAAGGTAGCACAAACGGATCCACGTTCACTACCATTGTAGGGTCTACGAATTATGTATTTGACCCATCAGTGGCAGGTAACAGCGTTACAATCGACTTTGCCTCAACAAGTACGCGTTATGTTCGTCTGAATGTAACGAGCAACACAGGGTGGCCGGCAGCACAGCTATCTGAATTCGAGATTTACGGCGCCAGTGGTCCTAACCCTACTCCAACCCCAACCTCATCTGGCACTTACGAAGCTGAATCTGCCTCGCTGTCTGGAGGAGCTAAAGTGAACAGGGATCATGCCGGATATTCCGGTACCGGCTTCGTGGATGGATACTTGACACAAGGTGCAACAACGACATTCACGGTTATCGTGCCAGCAGCAGGCAGTCGTGAGGTGACGTTGAAGTATGCTAATGCAAGTGGCAGCGCAAAGACAGTAAGTATCTATGTCAATGGTACCAAAATTGGCCAGACCTCACTTCCTAACTTGGCAAATTGGGATTCATGGAGCGCTAAGGTTGAAGTCCTTAATCTGAATGCGGGAAACAACACGATCGCATACAAATATGATGCTGGTGATTCTGGCAACGTTAATCTTGATCAAATTACTGTAGCGTCGACAACGACTACACCAACTTCAACACCAATACCGACAGTCACACCAACGCCAACGCAAACACCAACGCCAACGCAAACACCAACGCAAACACCAACAGCAACGCCTACACCAACACCGACGGTCACACCAACAGCAACGCCAACACCTGCTCCTGGGAGCAATATTGCTTTCGGTAAGACGATTACCGCTTCTTCCAGTACACAAACGTTCGTAGCAACAAATGCTAACGATAACGACACAAGCACGTACTGGGAAGGTGGCAGCAATCCAAGTTCGCTGACGCTCGACTTAGGTGCGAACCACAACATTACTTCAATCGTATTGAAGCTGAACCCAGCCACTGCTTGGAGCACTCGCACTCAAACGATTCAGGTGCTCGGTCATAATCAAGACACGACTACCTTCGGAAATTTGGTAGCGGCTCAATCGTATACGTTTAATCCAACCTCGGGCAATACAGTAACCATACCTGTTACGGCAACGGTTAAACGTCTGCAGTTGAATATTACTTCGAACTCTGGTGCGACAGCAGGGCAAATCGCGGAATTCCAAGTATTCGGTACACCTGGAGCCAATCCTGATCTAATGATAACAGGCATGTCCTGGACACCTACTACTCCGGTCGAGACAAGTGCAATAACATTAAATACAGTTGTTAAGAACAACGGAAATGCTAGCTCTGCAGCAACAACGGTCAACTTCTATTTAAACAATGAGCTTGTTGGAACTGCTCCAGTAGGTTTACTAACTGCAGGCGCTTCGACAACAGCCTCAATGAAATTAAATGCTGGAGCCAAAACCGCTGCGACGTATGCTCTTAGCGCTAAAGTAGATGAGAGTAATGTGATTTTAGAGCAAAATGAAGGGAATAACAGCTATACGAACGGGGCATCGCTCGTTATCGCTCCTGTATCCAGCTCTGACTTAGTTGGCGTGGCTTCATGGACACCAAGTAATCCAGTTGCCAATAGTACAGTAGCTTTTAACGTAAATCTCAAGAATCAAGGAACCATTGCTTCTGCTAGCGGTTCTCATGGCGTTTCTGTAGCTCTTAAGAACTCAGCGGGGTCCACGATTCAGACATTTAATGGATCCTATACCGGGACCATAACTGCTGGAGCTTCCATTAACGTCACGATTCCCGGGACATGGACAGCAGTCAACGGAAATTACACTGTAACCACTACCGTTGAAGTGGATGCGAATGAAGTCACAGCTAAGCAATCAAACAATGTAAGCACGACTAACCTGGTGGTATATGCTTTACGTGGTGCAAGCATGCCTTACAGTCGGTACGATACCGAAGATGCTACTCTCGGCGGTGGAGCTACAATGAAGTCTGTACCTACGTTTGATCAAGCACTAATTGCTTCAGAAGCATCTGGTCAGCGTTATGTAGCCCTTCCTTCGAATGGATCAAACGTAGGATGGACGGTCAGACATGGGCAAGGCGGCGCAGGTGTAACTATGAGATTTACTATGCCTGACTCTTCGGATGGTATGGGACTGAATGGTTCACTTGACGTGTATGTGAATGGGGTAAAAGTCAAAACGGTATCGTTAACATCCTACTATAGCTGGCAGTATTTCTCGGGCGATATGCCTGGTGATGCTCCTAGTGCTGGGCGTCCACTCTTCCGATTTGATGAAGTACACTGGAAATTGGACACTCCTCTGCAGCATGGAGACACCATCCGTATTCAGAAGAACAATGGAGATAGCCTGGAATATGGCGTTGATTTCCTTGAAATCGAACCTGTTCCTACTGCAGTCGCTCGTCCGGCGAACTCCGTATCTGTAACAGACTATGGTGCTGTAGCAAACGACGGTCAGGATGACCTTGCAGCTTTTAAAGCGACGGTAAATGCAGCAGTTGCAGGCGGTAAGAGCATGTATATTCCTGCCGGAACGTTTAATCTTAGCAGCATGTGGGAAATTGGTTCTGCTAGCAATATGATCAACAACTTTACGGTTACAGGTGCTGGGATCTGGCATACAAACATCCAGTTTACTAATCCTAATGCGGCAGGTGGCGGTATTTCACTCCGTATTAGCGGCAAGCTAGATTTTAGTAATGTTTACATGAATTCGAATTTGCGATCCCGTTATGGACAAAATGCAATTTACAAAGGGTTTATGGACAACTTTGGTACTAATTCAATTATCCATGATGTCTGGGTTGAACATTTTGAATGTGGCATGTGGGTAGGCGACTATGCTCATACACCTGCTATTTATGCCAGTGGCCTTGTTGTTGAAAACAGCCGGATTCGGAACAATCTTGCCGATGGCATCAACTACTCCCAAGGAACAAGCAATTCGATTGTTCGAAATACCAACGTACGAAATAACGGTGACGATGGTCTTGCAGTATGGACTAGTAACACCAATGGTGCTCCAGCGGGTGTAAATAATACATTCTCGTATAACACTATTGAGAATAACTGGCGTGCAGCAGCCATAGCATTCTTTGGAGGCGGCGGTCATAAGGCTGATCACAACTACATCATCGACACTGTAGGCGGTTCTGGTATTCGTATGAACACCGTTTTCCCTGGTTACCATTTCCAGAATAATGCGGGCATTGTTTTCTCAGATACTACGATTGTCACAAGTGGTACCAGTAAAGACCTATATGGCGGAGAACGTGGAGCCATCGATTTGGAAGCTTCGAATGATGCCATCAAGAACGTCACCTTTACCAACATTGATATCATCAATACACAACGCGATGCAATCCAGTTCGGTTATGGTGGTGGATTTGAGAATATCGTGTTCAATAACATCAATATTAATGGCACTGGACTTGATGGTATTACCACTTCACGGTTCTCTGGGCCACATCAGGGTTCGGCAATCTATACCTATACAGGCAATGGTTCAGCAACGTTTAACAACCTGACGACAACGAATATTGCTAACCCCAACCTGAATTATATTCAGAGCGGATTTAATCTGACGATCCATTAAGCGAAAGCGTGAGGGGGAGTTCTTTGGAACTCTTCCCTTTTTTATTTGGTTAGTAGTAAAAATTTTAAAGATCAGAGAAGGATTTTGGCTTGAAGAACAAGAAATAAATGGTAGTGGAAATCTTGCAGCAGAACTTTAAACCTTTACGTACATCAAGGAGAGATGAAGAATGAATCTAGAAGTCATCGATTTTATTGAAGCATTAAAAGAACCATGGCAGGTGGAGTTATCTACTAAGCTTCGTGAGGTTGTTCACCAAGCGATCCCGGATGTGCAAGAGCGTATTCAATATAAGAAGCCTCATTTTTTGAAAAATGGTAAATACGCAGCAGCTATCTCTACATCGAAAGACGCGGTAAGCTTTGTTATTTTTAATACGATTGAGCTTGAGTTTCCAGAAGGGATGTTCGAGGGTCCTCCGGAGAGAAAAACACTGAAACTACGTAAAGGGGATACAGTAGATACGGCTCAATTACTGGCTTGGGTCAGCCAAGCCTCAGCTTCACTTTAATTAATAGATTCATGATGAAGGACGGTATCTCAAAGTCATTTGACTCCATGGGATATCGTCTTTTTTGGACAGATTTGGCTCCATCCATACATAATCGTTCAATAAATTGTAAAAAATACATCAAGAGCTAGTAACGAAGGGAATGAAACCCAAGATGAAATTAAAGCAAACTTGTTTGTTACTGATTACGGTCCTTGCACTTAGTGCATGCTCAAGACCAGTAGCAGATAAATCCCAGCTGCCACCTCCAACGGTTGTACCAAGCGGAGCTGCGGAAAGTTATAGCCTTGACTCTCTAGCCACTTTGATTGGAAAAGAGGATGCTCAGGTTGTCCAATCTCTCGGCGAAGGCGCACCCAATCGAAGTGAAGGTACGAATTCCACCCTTTTATCCCGCGAATATAACGAGAAGATTGTGAATCACCAGGCAATTCTTCAGGTCTACTATGATGACTCCGGAAGAGTGATTGGAGAGACGATGCATTTTGAAGAAGCTACCAAGGAAAAATTAACACAAGAGATAACGCAACAGCTTGGAGAGGAACCTACCACTAATGGTGAAGATAACACAGCAGATATGGAAAAAGAAGGCGAAGGTATAACCTTTCGTAAGGTATGGCAGACGGATAATGCCAAAATTTCTCTAATTGAATCCAATGGGACGCTTTCTATATCCATAGATACGAAGTGATTTTTCCATTTGAATAGTACCCACTCCGGTTCGTTCATCATAACGGATAGAGAGGGTACTATTCGACCGCATACTTGTCTTGGATCGAGGAGTTATTGCAGAGTCGGGTACTCATGAGCAGTTAATGGCTACTAGAGGTTTATATCATATGTTGGTTAGTCAGCCATTGGAATAAAGATGAACAGCTTATGGGTCTATAATATTGTAGCGTGAATGCAAATACCAAATAAGTTCTCTACGGCTGCTGACACCTGATTTGCTAAAAATGGACTTTAAATGATCCTGGACGGTGTATGCAGAAATATGTAGAGCAGAAGCCAATTCTTTAGTGGATAATCCTCGAATTACACCATGTAATAGCTGCTGTTCACGTTCCGTCAAATTATACGCTTCAGCAATGATGGGTAGCATATCAGCAGGACGCGCGGGTTCGAATGAAATGGCAACCTGGGTCTGGCCGTCGGAAGAGCGAAGACGGCTTGCTCGAACGACTAAATAAGGCCCCTCAGTCATACGAATGCATGCCTTCGCTATCCCCACAGATTCGGAGGGGCTGTTTAACGCTTGCGTGCTTACAGCACGGATTGGACGTGGCAGGACCTGAGCATCGATCCTTTCCAAGGATCGAAGTTTGTCTAACCAGCGATCAGCTGTAGGATTGGAAGAGAGAAGAGTCAAGTGATCAGATAGTACTGCAATCCCGGAACCATAATGATCCTCAAGCCAAGCCTCATCTCTCTCTGGTAGCTCAAGACTGAAAGCCCGCATTCTTGCTGCAATCAGAGTGATGATTGAGGTGATCCAATCACATTCCTCTTGTAAGAATTCCGATTGATCTGCATTCCTGTACAGCGTCAAATATCCCCAACAAGATTCTCCAAGAATAAGGACTGCACGTAGTTCATCCCCAAAACCTGCTGGATACAAAACCTTTCGATAACGGGCACTCCGCTCGGGTTGCTGCCCGGTTGCTTCATATATTGTAGCGACGAGGAGTTTGCTATTAACCATTTGCTCATAGGTGTTAACATCATCCTCACCGTATTCGATCTGGAACAAGTGGGGATGAATGGACTCTACATTGTCTTCAGTAACCGCTCCAGTAGAAAGCAATGTCTGTGGATCAACATGAGTACAGCAGGCTGCATCAAAGGGAACAGCTTCACGTAAGAGTGACAGCAAGGAAGTACGGTAGTTGTGGGATGAATCAGTAACCATACCTAGCTTAATGATTTGTTTCTTTATTAGAATGAATTGTTTATGGGTATTCATTGAGTAGCCCTCTAGTCCTTAATGGATTATATCGAACCCCCACATTTGTGGGATAGTGAACCGAAGCGAAATCCGTATAATTGAGAATGATTCTTAAACAACTCTATTATATAGGATGCGGTGATAAAAATGCAGGGAAAAGAAGATATTGTTATCGTTGGTGGTTATGGACATGTAGGGCGTACCATATGTGAAATATT
This sequence comes from Paenibacillus etheri, assembly GCF_001012825.1. Classification (GTDB taxonomy): domain Bacteria; phylum Bacillota; class Bacilli; order Paenibacillales; family Paenibacillaceae; genus Paenibacillus_AQ; species Paenibacillus_AQ etheri. The sequence goes on along the minus strand of NZ_LCZJ02000019.1, from coordinate 642,404 downwards.
AGAGAAGAAGTATCCAGGTGAAGTATTTGCTGCAGGGAGAAGTCTTGAAAAAGCAGAGCGGTTCAGTCAATCTACCCACGGCAGGATCAAGCCGTTACAGTTAGATATCAATAAGCCGTTACCTCCACAATTACTAGATCAAGTGAAGCTAGTCATCATGTGTTTGGATCAAACGAATACGGATTTTGTAAAAGCCTGCTTTCATAGCGGTACGCATTATGTGGATGTATCAGCGAGTGGTCCGTTTTTATCTCAAATTGAGGCGTTCAACGAAGAGGCTGCACGACATGGATCTTGTGCCGTTCTTAGTGTAGGGCTTGCACCCGGTATAACCAATCTAATGGCTCTTGAAGCGGAGAGCCTGATAGAACAGACGGAGGAAATCGAAATCGCGATTATGCTCGGACTTGGTGATTCCCATGGTAAGGCAGCGATCGAATGGACAGTGAATAGTTTAGGAGAACAGTTTGAAGTTAAGCAGAAGAATCGTCAGATAGAGGTGGAGAGCTTCACCGATAGAAAGTCTTATCACTTTGGTGACGATTTAGGGAGTCGCCATGCCTATCGTTTCCCATTCTCAGATCAACAGACGCTTGCCCGAACGCTCAAGGCATCGTCCATCTCCACACGATTTTGTCTGGATTCAGTCTTCGTTACTAAAATGCTGGCTATAGCCAAAAAAACAGGGGCCGTTCGTTTGTTAAAGACAAGCTGGGTGAACAGGTGGATGGTTCGTACTATGGAGCGGCTACATATTGGGAGCGACCAGTTCGCTATCAAGGTTGAGGCTCGTGGAAGAAATCGAGAGGGGAAGCCAATGCATGCTGATTTAATATTGCAAGGAAAGAATCAATCCATCATCACTGCAAAAGTGACAGCAGCAGTGTCAAAGCTCCTCTATGATTCTCCATTTCCAGGTGGCGTATATCATATTGAGCAGATAACAGATCTTGCATATATCCAAAAGGAGTTAGGATCGACCCTGTCCCTGGAGATCCAAGTAAAGGAGCATAATGCAAATTTATCAAAATAGAATAATTTGTGTATAGTAATTTTAAAAGAAGCTTGATTAGTCAGGCTTCTTTTTCGTAACCCAAAAGAGTTTTGACCGTATTAACTGATGAACATTTCATTCAGGAAGAAATTCTGTTCTTTCCTAATGGGTCATGTTAACAAAAAGAGAAGTTGAGGTCATCACCTATGAATGAAGAATTTACAGATTACGCCGATACAGGATATTCGACCGCTGAACAGAAGGCGGCTCAGTATTTTGCATCTCTTCGTGAACAGTTCAAAGAAAAAACTTATGTATCTACCTTAACTGAAGACTTTCGGTTGTGGAAGAAGAACCACATTCATCGTCGTTCATGGTTGTCCTTTTTATCAAGTGGGAAAAGGAAAGCTGATTCTCAGGATTATCATAGATATCTAGGATGGCTGAATCAAACCGGTAAATTGGATGATTATTTGGATCGAAGTGTTTCCTATCTCTATATGAGAGATCTGGGGCAAGCTTTGGATTCACCTAAGACACAGATTAGAATTAAACGTATGGTTGCCGACATTAGAAACCGAATGATTCATCCAGGCTCCACAAGTGCGGAGGATCAGTCAGATTTTATGAGTTTCACGGGGATTTATCGTTGGGCTCAGAAGGAAGGCGTTGAAACGGCCACGATTTGGGTGATCGACAAACTTAAGCAGGTATCAGCACATCTTCCGAAGGAAATGAATCCCGAGCAAGCGCAGCGTAAATTAATCAAGATCATTATTGGGGTGATTCTCCATGTGATGGAAGAGATGGACGATGACATACCACCTGTGGAGCGATCCAAGAGAATTGGTGAAGCCATTAGACTTGGTTATTCGTATGGCCTAACTTATCCGTTTATTGATGATCTCCTTGATTCCAGTGTCTTAACCGATCAAGAGAAAGAACAGTATTCTCATATGATACGCACCGCGATCCTTAATAGAGTTGTACCGGAATTGGGTGAATGGTCCGGAGAGAACATGCCGTTCATTCGATTTGTACATTCGGAGCTCAAGGAGGCTTTTGAGTATATTAGGGGGTATCAGCGGGAAGACATGCAGGATGCATTTTTCGAGCAATCCTTTGTGTTTTTTCATTCCCAGGAGTTAGATCGAATCAAGGATCTTTCTAACCCTGAGTACAGCAATGAGGAGCTTTTTATACCCATCATTTTAAAATCTTCTTCTTCCCGTTTAATTGTCAGATCTGTAATTAGTGCTCCAACAGATGACGGATTTGATCAACGTACTTTCTTCTATGGGCTATACAATCAGCTGGCTGATGATTTTGCGGATATGTTTGACGATATGAAAGAAGGCGCGGTAACTCCTTATACCTATTATTTAAAATACCGTGGTCAACGTACAGACCTGATCAATCCTTTTGAATTATACTGGACAGTCATCTCCCATTTAATACACACCGTATATCGCTCTGATCCTAAAACCCGTGAGGTAATCTTAGATCGAGCCATCAATGGCCTCAAGCGCTGTAAAGAACGTGTAGGGTTTGAAAAGTATAAAGAGATCATGGAGATCTTTGCTTCTGGTCAACCAGAATTTAATCGGCTTGTACAGCAGATGGTGCAGAAAGCAGACGATGTGGATTTTTTCGATAAATTACTTCGGGATCAGTTGCTTTTGAATCTAAAAAATAGCAAGAAGGAAAAAGCGGAATTTCGAGATACGATCCAAAAGATCCGCGATCAAATCAACAAACAATTGCTGATAGCCAAGCCAGTGGATACGCCAGCTATGAAAGAGATGCTTATTGATGCAGCTAATTATAGTCTGGAAGGAGACGGCAAGCGAATAAGGCCTATATTGACTTGGGTCATGGGTGTTAACGAATATGGTCTAGATGCATCAGCAATTGTGCCGCTTCTCAGATCTTTGGAATATATGCACACCGCTTCTCTAATCTTCGATGATCTTCCGTCCCAGGATAATGCCTCAACCCGAAGAGGTCGTGCAACCCTACACGAAGTGTATAATAGCTCCACAGCGGAGTTAACGGGTCTATTTTTGATTCAGAAGTCGATCGAGGAACAGGCGTCACTTCATTCTTTTGATGCAAAAGCAGTGCTAGCCTTGATGCAGTATTCAGCCCAAAAAGCAGAAGATACATGTATGGGTCAGGCGATGGATTTGAATTCCAAGGGAAAAGCATTGACGCTGGAGCAATTAAATATGATTTGTTTTTACAAGACCGGAATTGCATTTGAAGCTTCACTAGTGATGCCAGCCATTCTCGCTCAGATTAAGGAGTCAGAAATTCTGTCTTTGAAAAAATTTGCCTACCATGCGGGGATTGCCTTTCAGATTAAAGATGATTTGCTCGATTTGGAAGGGGATCATCATTTATTAGGGAAGCCGATAGGGCAGGATGTGGAGAATAACAATTCAACGTTTGTAGCTATCCTTGGTGCAGACGGCGCAAGAAAAGAAATGTGGGAACACTACTGTCTCGCCATGGAAGCGTTGAAGGAGATCCCTCGTAATATTGCTTTTCTGAAACATTTATTGAACTACATGATTAATCGAAATCGGTAATTGATTATAAAGTGTTGGCGTTAATGCCAGCACTTTTTTATATGTTTTTTATTGATTATTACTTCTTATTGTAATTGAATATAATTGTTTATAATCGAAATCACGTGTATGATGAAGTTGAAAATAGATAAGGGAGGTGTTACTTGTGAAGCTAGGAATTTTCTCTAAAGTATACTCGAACTATGAACTGGAGATTGCCTTACACAAAATCAATGCCCAAGGTATGAGTACCGTTCAATTTAATTTTGCTAACGTGGGATTGGCGAGCTTACCTAAAGAAATTAATCAGGAGATTATCCTTCAAATCAAAGAAGCAATAATAAACAGTGGAGTTAGCATTGCTGTGATTTCAGGAACGTTTAATACGCTAGAGCTAAATGAGGAGAAGAAAGTTGAGAATCAGCAGTGTTTTAAAAATGTAGTTGAGGCTGTAGCTGCATTAGCTGTTCCGTATGTTTCGATTTCTACGGGGAGTTTGAACCAAGAAGATTTCTGGAGTTCTCATCCTGACAATCATACAGTGAGGGCATGGTCACTATTGCTTGAAAGTCTTGCGTGGATGCTGAATATTGCAAAAGACAACCAAGTAACGCTAGTATTTGAACCTGAACAAGCCAATGTGGTGAGTACGGCAGAAGATGCTTTGAAACTATTACAAGATCTGGACACACCCTATCTTAAGGTTTTGTATGATGCAGCAAATCTAGTAACCCCACAGGATCATAAGGATCTTTTAGGTAAGATTTCAAAAACGCTAGCTGCGCTGAAGGAGCACATTGCCATTGCGCATTGCAAGGATGCATTTGTAACCGAACAGAAGATCACTTTTGCACCAGTGGGTAAAGGAAACTTACCCATAAAGGAATATCTGAATGAATTAAGTAAGGTTTATGATGGTCCCGTTATTATGCATGGGTTAGCTGAGGAGGATGTAGCTCATGCTTTGAATTACCTTAACTAGAATAGGAGGACATGAATTTGAAAAAGGAAAACAAATTGTTGAACATTGGTGTGTTAGGCTGCGGTCAGATTTCACAAGCGGCGCATTTTGACGCTATAAGGCGTTCACGTAATGCTCATCTTTACGCAATATGCGATGTGGACGAATACTTACTCCAAAGAATGAATGCTATCTATGAACCCGACAAGGTATATACGGATTATGATCAAATGCTGTCGGACCCGAGCGTAGATGCTATTGTTATCGGAATTGCGGATCAATTTCATGTGGAGGCTGCTAAACAAGCCGTGCGGGCAGGTAAACATGTATTGGTAGAAAAGCCTCTAGGCGTAACTATCGAAGAAGTGGAAGAATTAAAAGAGCTTGTAGATCGTACCGATCTCAAAGTGCAAGTGGGAAATATGAAGAGATTTGACCCCGGTATAGCAGCAGCTAAAGAGTTTGTGGATCATGAAATGGGTGAGATAATTGGCTTGAAAGCTTGGTATTGTGATTCCACTTATCGATATACCGTCACCGAGAATGTTCAGCCAGTGATTATATCCGGTAAAAATGTGAAAAGACCTATTGGAGATCCAAAAGCGAACAAGGAACGTTATTATATTTTAGGTCATGGAAGCCATTTGTTCGATACCGCAAGATATCTTGGTGGGAATATTGTAAGTGTGAAAGCATGGAATACACAAAAGTTCGGTGCCTATTGCTGGTTTATTACTGCGGAGTTTGAAAGCGGCTTTGTAGCCCAATTGGATTTGACCATTGCGGTTCGGATGGATTGGCATGAAGGGTTCCAAATTTATGGTGAATTCGGATCTGTGGTAGGGAAGACTTACAACCCTTGGACTTTAAAATCAAGCGATGTTGAAATCTTCAAAGCTAGTGATAACAGCTACCACAGACCACTTGGAGCCGATGGTCATTTTTATAGATTGCAGATTGAAGGTTTCACAGATTCTATTCTGCTTAATAAGCCAGGTGTAGGTGCAACAATTGAGGATGGAATTGCTACGATGAGAGCAATGCTCGCTGTGGAAGAATCGGTTAAGACCGGAAATACAATTTATCTGAGTGACGTTTCTGGTCCTTTGTAAAGGGGGAAATCCAATGCCTTACTTTACTTACGATCACATTCGATTTTATTATGAAGATGACGGAGGGGATGGAGAGCCTTTTATATTTCTATATGGTCTAGGCGGAGACGTCAATCAAACTTTCGGTTTAATGAAGGAATCAAATCACATCCGAAGGATTTCTCTAGATTTTCGAGGTCATGGAAAGACTGTGGCGTTCGGCCATGCGGATGATTTTTCTTTTAAACAATTCGCCGAAGTATGAGGTACTGCAAGATACAGATCCTCTGACTGCCCAAAATAGATACGAAAATTCAGAGGTCTATAAATCCATAAATTCATTATCTACTTATGCGGGTGAATCCCTATTAGGACAGTTTGAATATCCTTATGTAAAAGAAACCTCGATGAAATTTGTAAAGCTGCCAATGGATTGTCCTAATCATGATTCGTACGACGCGATCAAGAACTTTCTTAACGAAAGATGAGCACAATCTTCAATGGTGTTCATCTTTTTTTGTACATAATAAGAAATGAACTATACCGTAACCACGTTAACGCCGAGTTTGTTATATGTATCAACAATTTTATTGTCTACTGTACCTTCAGTGATTAAATAGTCTAATGCGGATACGTTTGCTACAAAAAAGGTTGATATTTTCTCCAGCTTTTCTTTCGTAGCTATGGCGATAACCATGGAAGATTGTTCAAAGAGCTGATTCTTAATAATAGATTCTTCATAAGAAGGGACGGTTATACCTGCCTTTGAATCCAGTGTGGATACGCCAAGAAAGGTTTGATCCAAATGGATTTGCTGTATCGCTCTAAGCGTTGCGGCTCCGAATAACACTTGGTTCTTTTTATCCAGGTCACCACCTAACAAGGTTATACTAGCTTTGGACAACCGGCATAGCGATAACGCAATGGAGGGGGAATTGGTAATAATTCTTCCATCAAAATGCTCAGGGATGTTCTCAGCTACTTTTAAATTTGTGGACCCGCCATCAATAAAGATAACCTTTGAATTCTCAATAAGCGTGCAAGCTCGTTTAGCTAAGTCAGCTTTGGTCTGGCTATTAAATTCTACACGTGAGTTGAAATCTTTCATGTCACTAATAAGACTATGGGCTCCGCCATGAATTCGTTTGAGAAGTCCCAGCTTCGACAGGCTTTGTAAGTCTTTTCGTATGGTATCTTCTGTCACATTTAATTCCTGTGTTAATTCTTGGACAACAACGCGGCCTTCGGTTTCTACTTTTTTTAGGATATACGCCTGTCTGTCAGCTTTTAGCACCGATCCACCTCTTTTCACAAAATGCTCTAATGGTTGTACTTAACGTTACTATTTTACTACATATGAATGAATTTGAAAAAAATCAATCGTTTTTACGTTCATCTCCGTCTTACTTATATGTACATGAGGTCGATGCATCTTCCTAATATATGAAAGAGGGGGTGGTGGAAGGTGGAAAACACAATGGATGAAATCAGAATGGTAGATTTTGCGCAAATGGATGAAGAAGCTTTTTTTAGTCGTTTGTATGTGGAGCATCGAAAAATGTACGCTATAGCCTACAGTTATCTTCGAACAGAGGCAGATACGCTGGAAGTAATCCAAGAAGCGTCATGCAGGGCATGGATGAAACGCAAAAAATTAAAGGACGAACAGTCCTTCACACCTTGGCTGATCCGAATAACGATCAACTGCTGCATGGATGAGCTACGGCGCAAAAAACGTGTGGTTGTAGCGGAAAAGATGGTGGAGGAAGCGGCACAGGAAATGAAGAGTAATGACCGAATTGACCTGGAACGTGCGATGAATCGGATAAAACCTAAATACCGGCATGTCGTAACGCTTAAATACTACCATGACATGACCACTATCGAAATTGCTAAAGTGCTAAAAAGACCAGAAGGTACCATTAAGACTTGGCTGCGTGAGGGACTCAAACAGCTTCGGAGCTATCTATAGCAATATTGGAGGTGAACGGAATGACAGAAAAAGAAGACCGTATTCTACGTAAGAACGTCGATGATGTGCAACAGAATGTCGAAACAATACAGGAGATGAAAATCTACAACGCTATGAAAAAGGGGATTGTGGAGGGGAAGAAGCGAGAAAAGCGACGTATCTATACTACAGGGATGGGTGTGGTTGCAGCTGCAGCGGTTGCGGTACTGGTTACATATTCAACAATCGGATTACCGAATAAGGGAGTGGCACAACCTTCAGTTCAATCGGCCAGCATTAAAAATACGGACAATTTCAAAGCTTATCGCTCGTTCTCAAGGTTGGAGCCTGCACTTGCCAGTGCACTTGAGCAGAATCTCGTTGTGCCAGTTGGACAGAGCGCTGAAAATAAGGGTTACCGTGTAGATGTGACTGGGGCAGTTACGGATGGACGAAAAGTGTATATCCTATATACTGTTCAGAATAATACGGACGAAGTAGTTATACATGCGGATTTTGCTCTTCAATATGAAGGGATAAAGGATTCGTCTCTCCACAAAGGCGCATCACTAAGTATGCTCGCTAGCGAGAGCCGAATTCAACCCGGGCAGTCTATGGATTTTATATACTCCAATAATCTTTCACCAACAGTTAAATATCCAAAGAAAGTAAACTATAATATTATTCTTACCGAAACTTCAGATAAGGCTCTCCTATCCAGTAGCAATAAGTATCGGACTAGCCTAGATGTTGCTTTCGAGCTTGATCCTGATATGCTCAAAGCAAAGGAACGTATACTGGATACAGACGGAACGCTGACCGTAGACGGACAAAAGATTAAAGTAACTGGGGTCCAATATACTCCGCTTAGCACCTATGTAGATCTGGAGTATGATCAAAACAATGATAAACGGATTTTTCAATTGATCAACCCAGTACTGATTAGTAAAAAAGGGGACACAACTGAAAAGTTATATTACCCCGATATTATAAATTCTGACAATTCCGAAGTCTACTCGGACAACTCCAAGTTCACGTTAGTGTTCAAGAATAGTAAGGGTATCCAGCCAGATACGGTCTCGTTGAAAACATTCGGAATTTCGGCTGTCGAGAAGGATCAGATGAAAATTGTCGTTGATCTTAATAAACAGCAAATTATTGAAGCGCCGGGAAGTGATATTGAACTCGTCGCGCCTACACCAGCGGATTATGCAGATGAGGGAGAAATCCTGTTGCGGCATACCATTGCCAATGCTCAATATTTGAAATACTCCACTAGACTTGCTGAGACTTTTACCGATGCGAAAGGTAAAGTGTATAAAAGAGCAATTAAAACAACCTCGGCAGGAAACTTCGGCGGGTATATGACATCAAAGGATGGAACAGCCGTGGACGAAATGCGTTATACCTTTGGAGCAGAAGCGAAGAACTATCCTCAGCCATTGACTATAACGCTAGAGAAATATATAAATCCTATTTCGGATACGCAGGCCGTAGAGTTGTACTCGAAGAATTAGGAATCAATGAATCATTCAATAAAAGTTTAAATTTATTAGCCGTTGATATTCCTATCAACGGCTTTTTGTGATCTCACGACTTCATTTTTTGAAATTTAAGAAATACTTAATATATACCGCACTTCTTTTTAAATAGTTTTTCTTATTCTATGTACATGAAGGAGGTTACTGTAAGGATGATAAATCCAACGATCAGGAAATGGCTTCGAAAGGATGGCTCAGCGGCAATGATGTTCCTGGCACCAAGCGGTATCGGATTCGCGATGTTTTACCTTATACCGTTTGTTATGGGAGTATTCTATTCTTTTATGGACAGCACGATAGATGGCCATTTTGTAGGGTTTGATAATTACCGGGAGCTGTTAGAGAGCGGTTCCTTCCGTAAAGCAGCATCCAATACATTTTATTTTAGCGCGATAAGTGTTCCACTTATGCTTGTACTCTCGTTAGGATTAGCGATGTTATTGAATAAAAATACATATTTTCGGAATTGGCTGAGGACTGGATACGTATTGCCGCTTGTCGTACCTGTCGCTTCTATCATTTTGATCTGGCAGATGCTCTTCGATTGGAATGGCTCGCTTAACGCCTGGCTGAACAACTTCGGTATCGATCGTGTGGATTGGATGAAGACGGATGCAGCTAGAAATGTAATCATTGTTGTTTATTTATGGAAGAACATCGGTTATAACGTGATTTTATTCTTGGCGGGATTGCAGCAAATTCCAAAGGATTATTATGAAACAGCTCAAATTGAAGGTGCTGGACGATTACGGCAGTTTCGCAGTATTACGCTTGTCTATCTAACCTCTTCGATGTTTTTTGTGGTCATCATGTCGATCATTAATTCATTCAAAGTGTTTCGAGAAACGTATTTGATCGCAGGTGATTATCCGCACGACAGTATTTACATGCTACAGCATTTTATGAATAATATGTTCATGTCGCTCGATGTTCAGAAGCTGACTGCCGCGGCGACCTTGATGTTTATTTGTATTTTATTGATCGTGTTGGGATTGTTTGCATTTGAGCGGAGGCATCGACAATTCATGGAATAGGGGTGAAAAGGTTGTGTCCGTTGTCAAAGTGTTGCGAAAAGGTGCATTAACATTCGTTATGGCTGTTATTGCAGTCTTGTTATTATTCCCAATTATGATCACATTTACAAATTCGCTTATGACAGAGAAAGAAATTGAAATCAATTATGGACCTATCGGGCAGATGAATGAGGTAATTGAAGGGAGAGAAACTCCTTTTGTGAATTTAAAATTGCTGCCGGATCAAGTGTCCTTAGAGCAGTATGCTAAGGTTCTCCTAGACAACCCTAAATATCTGACGATGTTTTGGAACTCAGTATTCATGGTTGTACCCATCATTGCAGGACAAACATTGGTAGCAGCACTCGCTGCCTATGCTTTCTCGAAGCTGAAATTCCGGGGACGAGATCCTTTGTTTCTTATTTATGTCCTAACGATGCTTATGCCTTTCCAAGTGACGCTAGTACCGAACTATATTATGGCGGATAAGCTAGGAATATTAAATAGTTCATATGCAATTATATTGCCTGGAATTTTCGCAGCTTTTGGTGTGTTTATGCTCAGACAGTTCATGCTAGATATACCGTATGCGTATATCGAAGCAAGCAAAATGGATGGTGCTGGACATTTTCTGATTTTCTACAAGATTATTATTCCGATGATTAAACCTGGTCTGGCAGCACTCGTCATATTATTGTTCGTTGATTATTGGAATATGGTGGAGCAGCCGCTTATTTTTCTAGATGATCCGTTTAAGCAGCCATTGTCAGTCTTTTTATCGAGGATCAATGAAGGCGAGAGAGGAATTGCTTTTGCTGCATCCATACTTTATATGGCTCCGATGGTGATGCTATTTCTGTATGCGGAATCCTATTTTATTGAAGGCATTCAATTGTCTGGTATCAAAGGTTGATTGGAGGAGAAAGACGGGATATGGAGTTAGGTATAAAGCTGACTGATCGTAGACGCAAACGAAATATTCAAGTCGTCTTCATGGTTTTTATGGGGTTGTTATTGTTTTTTACATTATTCAGTAACACGATACAGTCTTTGACGTTGCCGAAAGTGAGAACCGAAAAACCAACAAAGGGTAATCTTTTATTTACGATTGAAGGTGGTGGGATATTGCAACCACTAGCTGAAGTTAAACTTTCGAATACTTCCGGACTAAAGGTCGAACAAATTCTTGTGAAAGAAGGACAACGTATAAAAAAGGGACAAAAGCTTATTATCTATGAGAGCAAAACTGCTGAGCAAGAATTGAAAGATGAAATAACAAATTTAGAAAAACAGAAAATTGATCAACAGAATAGGCAAGATCAGTACATCCAATCCGCGCTGGAAGAGGATGAATTCAAAATCAGAAATGCAAGACGTGATATCGAAAAAGGTAAGTTAGATATCTTAGCCCAGGAAAATAAGATTAGCGGGCTGAAAAATCGTCTAACAAGCGAAAAACAACTACTCTCTCCGTTCGATGGTCTGATTTCAAAACTAAATGCCGTCGAAGGGTTAACTTCAATGGGAGAACCGGATGTAATTGTATCCAACAGTAGTCGGGGTTACAGATTGGATATTATTGTGGATTCCGCGCATTTGTCTAGTTTGGGAATTTCTGCTGGAGAAAAGATAGAGGTCGAGGTTGATATGAATCATGGACAAGAAGCCCGTACCCTAAGCGGCTCCATCGAAGAAGTTGCGAATTCAGAGTCACGTACTGATAGCTCTTCTAGTAATGAGTCGGGGAAAGCACAAACCATTGCTCAAAAGGCCCTGAGAATCAAAATCGTTGATCCAGAACTTAAAGGGGGTGAACAGGCGCGGATCAAATTCGAGAAACAATCCATCCAAGAGGGTTTACTTCTATCGAATGAAGCTATTCATGAGGATCGCGAAGGTTTGTTTGTCTATAAAGTTGACGAGCAGCGGGGGGCATTAGGCAATGTCTTTGTCGCTCAAAAAGTTCGTATTCACTCCAGTGAAAAAAACGAGAAAGAAACAATGATTCAATCGGATATTCTCTATGAGGAGGATTCAATTATTCTGGAAAGTAGTGAACCTCTTGAAGACGGGAACCGAGTTCGACTGCAATAAGAATTCATATAAACGAGAAAATAGTAGGAGGAAACCAAATGTTTAAAAGGTCTATTTTTGTACTATTAATGGGTGCTTTAATAATGACAACGGCATGTAATTCCGGAGGTAATGAGAAAGTGGAAAGTAAGGGGAAAACGACAACTGAAGAGGGGAAGACAATCTTGACTCTATCTCTGGCAGAATCGAGTGCATTCTATCAGGCGCTAGAGAAAAAGTTTGAAGCGAAATACCCGGATATCGACCTGCAAATTAAGGCATATAAAGAAGTGGGAAATGAGTGGGGGGAGAATGGTTATGTAGAATATAAAAAAGCAACGAATACAGCCCTACTTTCTGGAAAAGGTGCAGATATTTTTGATGTAAGCGCCTTTTCAATCAATGATTATGTGAGTAAAAAGATGCTTGTGAACATGAATGATATATTTGAACAAGATAAAACGGTAAATAAGAGCGATTTAGAAATGAATGTTTTGGACGCAATGAAGGTGAACGACGGTCTATACTTCATTCCTACCGGGTTCGCTTTTAGAGCGTTCATAGGTGATGGAAATATGATTAAGAACTCAAATGTGAAGATTGACGATAAGAAGTGGAATTGGAAAGAGTTTGGAGAGCTATCGAAGGAAATTATACAACAGGCTGGGAAGGACGGTAAAAACAAACTTTATGCCCTAACGGAGTACCCGCCGGAAATGACACTCCAAGAAATGGCTATTGATAATTATAATTTGTTTGTTGATAGTGAAGCGAAACAAGCGAAGTTCGACTCGCCTGATTTTGTGGAGCTGTTGGAACAAGTCAAGAAAATGTATAAAGAACAAGTTATGACTTCGGAGCCAGCGGAGATAGGTAATCAGCTTTTTAACTCCATCGTTATATGGTCACCAACAGACTTTATCGATGGTCCATATTCTTACTTTGAAAATCCGGTGTACCTTCAAAAGCCACATGCAGGTCAGACTGGTGGTATGAGAATCATTCCTTCATCATCGCTCGCCATACAAGCCAATACTCCGGTGAAAGAAGAAGCTTATAAGTTTATGACCTTCTTGTTATCTGAAGAAGCACAGTCCTTGCAAGATAAAGAAGGATTCTCTCTGCTCCAATCAGTGAACGATAAGAATTTAAACGATGTTCAGGAAAAGGTGAAAAGTGGAGCATATAAGCTTCCAACCGGAAAAGCGGCTAAGGTTTCTGATGAAGAATTTACTAAGTTTAAAGAAATCATTCATACGGTAGATCAATATGCGGAACTGGATACTAAAGTGCTTTCTATTATTGGAGAGGAGTCCTCATCATTCTTCAGTGGACAAAAATCTGCGGAAGATGTTGCAAAGCTGATCCAGAATCGAGTAGCAACCGTTCTAAACGAATAGATGTATTGAACAGGATTTTGTATATGGAGGGAGACTCATGCACAAATCACTAAAAACATATGCTGTAGTTCTGCTCAGTGCACTGATGTTAAGCCAATCTCTTGCAAACAGCATATACGCAGTATCGGCAATTGCTTCAACTGCAGCGGTATTCACTCTTGATAAACTTGGGTCGATCGCTTTAAAGAACAATGTCAACGTGAAGCTAATAGATATGGATATTTTAGAGCAACCGAGCGGTAATATACTTATATACACACTTAGTTACAGCAATAGTAGTACCAATAGTGTAGCTCACGTAGATTATTTCTCAAGGGTTACTACAACTGGGGGGACAGTCATACAAGGTAAACCTGTCACGAGAGATGTTACTAAAAAAAATATTCCTCCACAGAGTAGTCAAATTGTAACTTACTACGTGAATATTGGAGAGTCTACAAAATTAAACGGCACCAAAGTGACCCTATTTATGTGGGATTTCAGTAGCCAGGATTATCAGAAAAAGCTGGGGGTATTCTCCATTCCGGCAAGTTATTCAGTTGTCGTTCCTCAAGGCCAGAGCAAGAAGCTCACGCTGGATAATCTGCAAGTTGATATCAAAGCGGAAAGTATGCAAAGGCTTAAAAGGAATGGAAAAGTCTATATGAGAGTTGGCGTTAGTTACACGAATTTGGGTAAAAAAGTGCTAAGCAATTCTACTTATATTGCGTACCTGAGATCAGCTGGTGGTTCGGTGTTCGAACTTAAGCAGGAGGATGCTAGCAGCAGTTTCAATGTACAGTCCCAAGAAAAGAAGACGATTTATTATTTAACTGAAGTTCCTTCCTATATGAAGACTGAACAAATGATCTTGCAATTTGCACAAGAAGATGAAGCTTTGAAAATAATGCTACCTGTTAAATCTTTTAAGCTTCCTTCAGTAACAACTTCTGACTTCGCTGTGGCTAATTATGCTGTGAAAAAGATTTCTATCAAGAATAACACGGTTGAAACGCAATTGAAGAGTGCTTCCGTATATTCGGAAAATGACTTTGCGAAATGGAATCTTCAATTCCGCCTAAAGAATCTTGGGAATAAACCTGTCACGCTACCTGCATATGAGCTTACGGTTAAAGCTGCTGAAGGATTAAGTATTCCGGTAGATTCAAAAGCACTTACGAATGTAATATTGAAACCACTTGAAGAAAAGATCGTCAGTCTCAGTGCGGATGTGCCATTAACACTTAATCAAGGTACGTTAAAGCTGGAGTGGACGGAACCCGCTGTTGATGACAAGGTTGTTTTTCCAACTGCGTTGTATAACATTCCGTATGCTCTAGAACATAATAATCTGATGGGACAAGAGTATATGGTCGAGAACAGGTACGGGAAGTTCATGGTGAAGCTTGGATCCTATCAGCGGTTACCTTGGGATGATGGTGATCAAATCGTAACTAATATCAGCATCCGCAACACAGGCTTAACCTCAGTACAGCTACCTTCTTTAAAAGCTATAGTCAAAGCAGGAATGAGTGATCTGAGCAGTACAGCCCAGATCGTGACCACAAATTCGCAAACGTCACTAGCTCCTAATGAAACAAAAGAGATATTTGTGATAGCGAAAGTGCCATATTCTTATAGCTTCAATCAGCTGAAAATTGTGCTACAAGATACCTCTGGAGATGAAGTCACGAAGTTTCTCTCCATGTATTCAAACTCGCTAAATAATGTGATCCATACGATTGCTGCAGGTGAATCTCATCATATGAATTCGTTAGGCAAAAAAGCAGAAGTCCGTGAGCGTCGGACAACCGCATATAATTCTAACAAATCTAATTTGATCTATACGGAACTGGAAATGATTAGCGAAGAACCACGCCAGTCGAAACAGGCACAGCTGGTAGCTTATTACAAAACACCTGATAACCAATTTTTCAACGCGATGGTTAGCCAATCGACAACGCCAACAAGCCCAAATGGTAAAAAATTGGTTACCATCTGGAGTAAGCTTCCCCAAGGTGTGGATACCTCTCAGCTTGTGCTATATATTGGAGAAGGGGTTGCTGACGGTAAGCTTACAGATCTAGAGGGGACATCAACTGGATTTATCAATAGTGTTAAATTAGCACTTACCCCTAAAGCAGTAATCTCACAGAATAATCTAATAAGTGTTGATCTATTCCCTTACAACCTTTCGGTTGCAAATGCAGTGGGTTACATTACTGAAGAGAGGGACACATTAGATATAGCTGTAAATTATAGCTTATCCGAACAAGAAGATTTTGAAGCAGGTGCCTATGAGCATAAGTTAGTCTTAGAGCTTATTGACCCTTACGGACAATCTATGGAGAAGACTTTGGTAATGGGGACTGATTTGCCAATGGGTAAAAATAAGTCATACACAACTTCATTTAATAGTAACCTTTACAATAAATTAAGGGGAGGAAGCTTCCGTATAAATTTATATGATGAATTCCAAGGTCATAGGGTGTTGCTAGGGAGTCAATCCTACCCGATAACTTACAAAGCATCTGAATCGAGAAAACCTAATGGTAGTGGAAGCACAGGCAATTAAAATAGGGTAAAGAATCAAGTCAAAAGTGTTGGCATAATTGCCAGCACTTTTTTATATATTTATGAACTTTTTATGGAAAATCCTTCAATGTATGTTCTTTACATTGACTGTTCTCATTCTTTTCGTTAAGATTACCTCTGCGCTTCAATGCCAAAAAGCCAAAAAGCTTAAAAGTGTGGAAGCGTTCGATCATTATTTTTATACCCAATACAATGTTAAGGAGCATTATCGTTATGGAACGACAGCTTAGTTTCTCAAAAAGCATGATCATCATCATTTTTATTCTAGCACTCCTATTTGTCTCCATCTTTCTATTGAAAGCGGAGCCGCATCTACCGCTTCTCGTAACTACAATAGGCACGGCCGTCTTACTAGGGATGTTTGGTTTCTCTTGGAAGAAGATCGAATCAGCCATTATTCAAGGCATACAAACGGCCATCATGCCGATTCTTATCCTCATGCTGATCGGAATTCTGATCGCTGTGTGGATGATGAGCGGTACGGTACCGTCACTTTTATACTATGGAATGGATTATATTAATCCGAATTATTTTGCAGTGAGTGCATTATATGTCACGATCATCGTCTCGATGTTTACTGGAAGCTCATTCACGACAGTAAGCACGATCGGCGTTGCTTTAATGGGAATTGCAGTAACTACGGGTATTTCCACAACCCTGGCTGCTGGAGCGATTATCAGTGGGGCATGTTTTGGTGATAAAATGTCGCCACTTTCCGATACAACGAATTTTGCACCTGCAGTGGCTGGGATATCCTTGTTTACACATATTCGTAACATGGCATACACTACGGTGCCGGCGCTTCTTATCACCACTCTCTTTTTTCTGTTCGCACCAAAAGGGAATTCGATCGACTTATCTTCGATTAAGGACATCAAGCTTGCGTTGCAAGATGGATTCCATATTCATTGGTTAACGCTGTTATCTCCGCTAGCTGTTATTGCTTGTTCGATTAAACGGATTCCGATCCTGCCTACGTTAGTTGTTGGTATTGTCAGTGGTCTACTGGTGACGGCTTTGATTCAGCAGCAGTCTGAAATCGATGTCTGGTTTAGTGTAATGCAGAGCGGATATAACAGTAATATCGCGAATGAAATGGTTGCTTCTATCGTCAATCGCGGAGGAATGCAATCGATGATGTGGTCTGTATCTCTAATCTTAATAGCATTATCCTTAGGTGGTTTGATTCAGCATTGTGGTGTCATTGAGGCCTTTTTCCGTAAACTCATTCAACCACTCAAGTGTAAAAGCAGCATTGTTCTTATGAGCGGAGCGTCATCCATTGCGGTAAATGGCATGACTGGTGAACAGTATCTTTCGATTCTTTTACCAGGTCAAATGTTCAAAGATGAGTATAATCGCCGAGGCATTCCAGCGAAGACACTATCCCGTACACTAGAAGATTGCGGAACGCTAGTTAATCCATTGATTCCATGGGGCGTCAGTGGGGCCTTCTTCGCGGTGACTCTTGGTGTACCCGTTATAGAATATGCACCTTATGCAACCTTCTTATGGTTAAGTCCATTTATTACATT
The DNA here is from genome assembly GCF_001012825.1 of Paenibacillus etheri. Classification (GTDB taxonomy): domain Bacteria; phylum Bacillota; class Bacilli; order Paenibacillales; family Paenibacillaceae; genus Paenibacillus_AQ; species Paenibacillus_AQ etheri. The sequence continues at coordinate 624,701 of NZ_LCZJ02000019.1, read as the reverse complement.
TGCTTATGCGTTGATCCCTAGATTGCAAAGGAATTCACTAGGGAAGGATTAAGAAATCTCAAGATAATGGACACCTTATGCATTGATTCAACGTATATAAAGAATACTATGCGTTGAGTCAATGTGAACAAGCTAGTATTCTAAGCTGAAAAAGTGGACAATTTATCGGAGGTAATATCAGTGAGTCGCAGTAAGTTACAGGATCGAATCAGATTAGCCAATGTCGAAACCAAGCACGCAGAGCAATTTAATAATCTACTACGTTATGTATTTCAAGTGACCAATCGTGATCTGCAAATCTTTGGCTGGGAAAATCGTGAAATCACTCAGGCTAAGTTGCCAGTCCTGAAGTACGCTGATGTTGTAGGTTGGTTTGATGGAGACAAGCTCATCTCTCAGTTAGCTGTATACCCATTTCAGGTTAATATTTTTGGACATATCTATGAGATGGGTGGACTAACGGGTGTTGGAACCTATCCCGAATATGCCAATTTGGGCCTAATGAATAAGCTGATGCTTCATGCTTTAACTAAAATGCGGGATCGTAAACAATCGATATCTTATCTTTATCCGTATTCAATCCCTTATTATAGAAGAAAAGGCTGGGAAATCATCACCGATAAAATATCATTTGAAGTACCGGATACCCAGTTGCCAAAAATGAGAAATGTACCGGGAAATGTAGAACGCGTATCCATTGAACATCCAGACATCAAGGTGATTTATGATCAGTTTGCCGTACAGCATCACGGGGCGATGATTCGTAATGAGCTAGCTTGGGAAGAATATTTGCGGTGGGATTTGGATGATATGACGGTCGGTATTTACTACAATAACAACGATGAACCCATGGGGTACTTGTTATATTGGGTCGCCGAAGAAATATTTTATATCAAAGAGATGGTTTACATTGTTGAAGAGGCTCGAACGGGTTTATGGAATTTTATTAGTGCGCACTTTTCAATGATTAAGCTGGTTAAAGGGGATATTTATAAAGGGGAACCATTGTCGTTCATATTAGATGATGGGGATATCAAGGAAACGATCGCTCCATATTTTATGGCAAGGATTGTAGATGTCCGTTTATTTATCGAACAGTATCCTTTTAAGCGACAGGATAAGGACTGTGAGCTTATTTTTAACTTGAGCGATCCAATGCTGGAATGGAACCGTGGGACATTTACGTTAACCGTAGATAAAGAAGGAAAGGGGACCCTACAAGAAGGGGGCGTAAATCCTACACTTACGATTGATATTCCTACCCTAACAACCATGTTAATGGGCTATAAGCGGCCAACTTACTTGGCTCGAATTGGCCGTATTCAGACGGATGAAGCCACAATTCATTTGCTTGAAGGACTGATAAGACCAGAGCATCCTTATTTCTCTGATTATTTTTAAAATGTGTGAACCTTTGAAGCACACTCTAATGAGTGTGCTTTTTTGCTCTTTTTATAGTAGAATAATCTCTCAGCAATACAATATGATATGAGGTGTAAGAATGGCCATTAATTTTACTAAACCAATGATCACAAAATTACAACAAGAAATTACGGAGCTCGAAAACAAAATCAAGAGCACGCAGAACAAAAAAGAAAAATCTAAATTCAAAATTAATCAATTAGAACAGGATATGAAATTTAGCAAGTCTCACACGGATTTGAGTAGTAAGATGTCGCGAATCAAAAAGCTAAACGATGAAATAAAGACCTTAAATCGTATGCAGGCTGATCTTTCAAAAGAGTTAACCGCAAAGAAAAACTCGCTAAAGAAACTCCAAGTGAACGAAACCGCATCTGTTAAGAATGATCCTGCAAAAGGATAACTTGAGTATAGCTTACACAGATAGAAGCCGCATGGTTTGCGGTTTTTATTTTTATCAGCTCATCAGTTTCTCCTCGTAACAAGAAATCTCATGCTTATAGGGTGCGTTAATCGCTATTCAGTAGCGGTAATCGTCTCGCCTTGGATCGGCTTCAATCCATTCTCCCACCTAACAGGGATCGAACGAGAGTTGAACAAATCCACTCCATCAGAGATCTGGAAATGTAAATGGGGCTCACTAGTGTTGCCTGAATTACCTGTCAGTCCAATGATATCGCCCTTTTTGACTTTATCACCGGGCTTAACGGTAATGGAACCTTTTTTGAGATGTGCTAGATGGCTATATTCACCACCGTGATCAATAACAACGTTATTACCGGTTGCCTGGTTTGGATTCATAACACCGACAGGTTCATTATCTTTAATATCGTTCACAACCGATACGATTGTACCATCTGCAGGTGCGAGAATATTTTTCCCAAAGGCATAATAGCTTTTGTTTTTCAGCTGATCGCCTTTATAAGAATAGTTCTCCTTGGCTTGGATGAAATCATAAGCGTAACGCTGGATCTCTACTTCATAATGATAATTTACGAGAACATTCTCTCCGCCCCAAAATACAAACCAGTCACCTTCGAAAGGCAATGCGTATTCATGCTTGCTAAGTTTCGTGTCAGTTTCAGGGGAAGATGTCAGTTCTTGAATCTGGATTAATGAAATGGTTCCATCCGGATCAAACATTCCGATAAGCCCTTTATTACCTGCATCACTCACCCAAGTACGTCGATCAAATCCATTAAGCTGCATATCAGAAGCTTTGTTCAGTGTCCGGATATCCTTAGTGAATTCCTTAGCGGTCTCAGCTAATTCAGTTTCACTAACCTCATCTTTCAAAGGCTGACTAAAGTGGGCGTACATTTCTTTATAGTTCCCTTTAAGCAGGAAATTTGGCAGATCATCAGGCAAGAACATTGTTTCGTTTGATTCTACGGCTGAACTGGAAGTTTGTTCCACTTTCTCATTATTTTTCATATCCGCTTTTCCTCCTCCACAAGCAGTTAATAGCAAGGTAAGTGATCCTATTGCCAAAACTGTTTTTGCTGACATCTCCGATTTGTTGATAATTTTTGTAGAGCTTTTTTTCAAGAATATCGCCTCCCAATAGTCAAATTATAGCAAACAAGTCTTAGCTCTTCTGAAACACAGTATTAATACGATCTTAACTTTTTGAGTAGAAGATGAATACGAATTAAGCTTCTGTTAAGGTAACTGCGATTGATAGCGTCAAGAATCATGCTATGATGATAAAAACAAGGGCTATTTGGAAAGGGAATTTCATAATGGATGAAGCATCGATTTTACTTGTAGATGATGAACAATCGCTTTTGGATATTATGGAGACTGTACTACGCAAGGAAGGTTATTTAAATATTGATACTGCGGTGACGGGTGAAGAAGCGATAAGCGCCTGCGAAGCCAATAAATATGATTTGATTGTATTGGATGTAATGTTGCCAGGGCGCAGTGGAATTGAAATTTGTCCTTTTATCCGGCAGACGACGGACGCACCTATCCTGTTTCTTACGGCTCGAACCTCTGATTTTGATAAGCTGACCGGATTTGCTATCGGTGGAGATGATTATATCACCAAGCCCTTTAATCCACTTGAAGTTGTCGCTCGTATAAGAGCGCAGTTGCGGCGATACTTAAGTTCATCCGCCCAATTAGGTGTAGGAAAGAACGAAGAAACAGTAATTAATAAATCTGCGAACGTGTTCGATTATGGGAGGTTTAAACTTGATGAGACAGCAGGGGAGCTCTTGGTTGAAGGTCGTTCCGTCTCTTGTCCGGCACTCGTATTCCAATTGCTGCTGTTCCTGTGCAAACATCCCAATCAAATATTCAGCAAGAGTGAACTATATGAAAGGGTTTGGGGTGAAGAAGCTTTAAGTGATGATAATACGGTCATGGTGCATATTCACCGCATAAGAGAACGTATAGAAGCAGACCCGTCCGATCCGAAATTTATCGTTAACGTTAGAGGTCTTGGCTACAAGCTGGTCAATGCAGATCGCCATGGGTTGTCTATGCCATGAATATCAAGCGCCGGCTAACGTTAAAGTTTGTCCTACAGCTCGCAATTACAGGTGTGATAGTTCTCGCCATTTCTGCTGTAACGCTAACATGGATACTGCTACGATTTCTTGATATCAGTCTCACGCGTGATTTCGCCAATGTTGGCCTTGAGCAATTGATGGAATCATCTAAGATTGATGAGAACGGTATTCAATTTTCCCCAAGTTTACTGGAACAAGTGAAGAAAAATAAAGGCTGGCTACAAAGTCTTAATGAAGATGGACTAGTTGAAAGTGCCTATAATACACCTAAAGATGTACCTAATCAATATGGTCCTGGCGAATTAGTTTCCTACTGGACGGGTGCTCAGCCTTTTCCATATCATCTGGCGTTATGGATTCAAGAAAAGAATGGAAAACTGTTCACACTCGTATATGGTGCACCGAATGTATTAGATCCTCTATTAAAGAAAGTGAAGGAAGCTTCATTCACAGATGCGAAAGGGGAGACGGTTCTTCCTGAGGATCTTGAAAAGGAAATTAAATCGGCGCAGGCTTTTGTTCAACTTATAGATTCGTCAGGCAAGGCAATGCTCTCGTATAACAGACCTAATATGATCCCCACTGAGTATTCCGTTCAAGAGCTAGCACTTCGCACCATGTACAGTGATAGATATGGGTACCATGTGTTATCTTCTTTTGATAAGGAGTCAGGCCATACCTGGATCATTGGAGAACCTAATGTTAAAGGAACCGATCCTGGAAAAACAGTGCGGGTACCCGAAGAGGTTAAGGTAGTGATCATAGGCTCATCTGCCATGCTTATTGCTTTATTGATCGCGTTTGTGTTGCTCTCCTTATGGCAAGCGCATCGTTTTGGTGCACCTATGCTACATATGCTCGTATGGCTCGATTCCATCGGAAATACCATTTATACAGAGCCAACGGATCGTAAAGGACTTCGTCGTAGTCGAACAGCCGCCGGTAAATGGAGGAGAAGATATCGTGTTTTTGCTGATGTGATGGTTTCAATTGAGAAATTATCTGCAATCTTGAAGAGAGATCAAGTTATGCGGGAGGAGACGGAGAACTTACGCGAGGAATGGATCGCCGGTGTTACTCATGATTTGAAAACCCCATTATCCTCTATCACAGGATATGCTCATTTACTGGCAGAACCCAAATATGATTGGACGAAAGAGGAAGTTCGTAAGTTTACAACGACTATGCTAGATAAATCGGCCCATATGGACATGCTGATCAGTGATCTTGCGATGACCTATCGTCTAAAGTCAGGAATTAAACCACCAGAGACGATGGAAGTTGATTTAAACGCTTGGCTGAAACAGGCTCTCGATCAGGCTGCCGCCAATCCTGCTTATGGGAAGCAGCGAATTATATTTCAACCTGCACAAACCGTAGTTAGAGCTCAACTGTATACGCCTTGGCTAGAAAGGGTTGTTAACAATTTAACGGCGAATGCGTTGCTCCATAATCCATCGGATACAAAGTTAACCGTCTCGCTTATTCAAAAAGATAGGGACAGCGGATTTATCGTTCAATTTGCTGATGACGGTGATGGAATGGATGAAGAAACAATGATCCGGCTATTTGAGCGATATTATCGTGGAACGGATACGGCAACTACCTCCAACGGTTCTGGTCTCGGCATGGCGATCTCCAAAGGATTGATCGAATGCATGGGTGGTCAGATTGCTGTCGAGAGCCACGCAGGTAAAGGGACCGTTATTAAGTTAATATGGAGCTGATATCCTCAAGCCCTCGCTGTATTCCAAACGGAAGCAGCGAGGGTTATTTGTATTTATTACGTTGAATCAAGATTAGGAATATAAAGGAGTTGACAACCTTTTCAATTGTAACTACAATGGTTACAGGTTAACAATTATTAGAGGATGAATTTAATCCTAATTTGAGGAGGAAATTAAAATGAAAATAGCTATAACAGGAGCAACAGGTCAATTCGGATCATTGGTAATAGAATCTCTGCTTAATACTGTACCTGCAGGGGATCTTGTAGTTAGTGTTCGGAATCCAGATAAAGCAAATGATCTTAAAGCACGTGGTGTGGAAGTCCGTCATGGTGACTTTGATAAGCCGGAGACACTGGATGTAGCGTTTGCCGGTGTGGACCGGCTGCTAATTGTATCGGCTGATGGAGATAATGAGACTCGGATTCGCCAACATAAAGCAGCAGTTGATGCAGCCGCTAAAGCAGGTGTAAGATTCATTGCCTATACAAGCGTAGGACATGCAGAAAAGAGTGAACTGTTTCTTGCTGAAGTACACCGAGTAACAGAAGAGGCCATTCGAGCAACCGGAATTCCTTATAGCTTCCTTCGCAACAATTGGTATATGGAGAACGAGGTTGGATCTATTCAAGGAGCAGTAGCAGGTGCTCCATGGGTAACTTCTGCAGGTAGTGGTAAAGTTGGCTGGGCAGCACGAGGAGATTATGCAGAAGCTGCTGCTAATGTTCTAATAGGGATGGGACATGAGAATACTGTCTATGAACTGTCTGGCAAACCTTTGACACAAGAAGAATTGACTGGAATCATAAGTGACATAATCGGTAAAGAAATTAAATTGTTGCAAGTAGACGACGAAGCATATGCGAAAATCATGGCTGAAGTTGGTGTACCAGAAGCTGTTCTGCCGATCGTTGTAGCGATTCAACGTGGTATTCGTGAAGGATGGCTGGATATTGAAAGTGGTGATCTGGAGAAAGTACTGAATCGCCCAGTCACTCCGTTAGCGGATGTTATCAGTGATCTTGTAAATAGTCTGCAAGCTTAAATAATATGTCAAGATTCAAGGCTTCTTCTCGGTGAGTAACCAGAGGAAGCCTTTTTTTATTGGTCCGTTAACATAAATGATAAAGATTTCGTGAATATTCACTTTTTTGATAAGGCCATTGTCCGAACATATGATAATGTATTAATAATGATATAATAGAAAACATATGTGAACTGTTGGTGTAATGAGAATAATTGAATCAAGAGTACGATATGAAAGCCTTGGGATCAACCGACAAAGTAAAGGGGATGAATATCAATGAGAAAAAAAATCTGGATGGCTTCTGGAGCAGTTGTAGTTGTTGCATTAGGGACATTTTTGTTAGTGGGGGGGAACGATAAAGAGACACCTACAGCAAGCGAAACGTCTAATATTAAGCAATTAGTACAGGAATATAGTTCAAGCGGTATGAAAGACCTGTCTGCTTCTATTACTTCAGAGCAGCTCATTGTGACCGACAACAACAATAAATCGACAAAATATAACTTACCTAAAGATGAGTTTTTTGTTTCCATCGCGCCATATGTTAAGAATACACACCCCTGTGCAACTCACAGCTTGACTGGATGCCAAGGGGAATTAACGGAACAAGAGTTTAGTGTATATATCGAAGATAATGAGGGCAACGTTATTGTAGATCAAGCCATGAAGTCCCAATCTAACGGTTTCATTGATCTTTGGTTACCTCGCGATAAGAAATATAGCGTAACGATAGAACAGGATGGCGTAAAAGCGAAAGCTGAACTTTCCACTTTTAAGAGTGATAACACATGTGTTACGACTATGCAGTTAGTGGAGAGTATCTAAATAGTTCTAACTGAGATACACCAATAACCCTCTTGTTGTCCACTGCAACGATTATTGAATTCCCTGACTGTCCTTCGATTTCAGAGAAAGCATCTAAGTACGCCTGGGGTAATGGTAATGCAAATTGCTGGTACTTATTATTTGATCCTAGGTTGAAATTAATAAATCAGCATGATACGATAAGTCTAAATTAATGATCGGAGTTGAAAAGTATAGTGTAGTAATTACTCTTGCGACCTATGATGAATAAAACAACAAAAACGGTTTATTTCGTTTGTTTTATTTTTTGTATGCAAGAAAGTTACTACTTCTTTTCACTCGAACAATATATCCTTATCTAACTCCATTTGGGGCTAGATTTGCTGTATTTATTTGAGTCACAAGAAGGTAACTTTCTTGTGGCTTTTATTTTTTTCATACAGGAGGATAATTTTATGTCATTAATAAATGTTACAAATCTAACCTTTGCCTATGAAGGCAGCTACGATAACATCTTTGAGAATGTAAACTTTCAAATCGATACCGATTGGAAATTAGGTTTTACTGGAAGAAACGGAAGAGGGAAGACCACCTTTCTGAGTTTATTGCTTGGAAAATATGAATACAGCGGTAATATTTCTGCTCATGTCACTTTTGAATATTTTCCTTTCCAAGTGGGTAACAAGGAGCTTAATACTATTGATGTGATCAGCGAGATTTTTCCGGATTATATTCATTGGAAATTAATGCGTGAACTTTCATTATTAAAGGTTTCAGAAGATGTGCTGTATCGGCCCTTTGATTCATTGTCTAACGGAGAGCAGACGAAAGTGCTGTTAGCCACCTTATTCATTAAGGAAAATAGTTTTCTATTGATCGACGAACCCACCAATCATCTGGACATGACGGCAAGAAAGCTAGTCAGTGATTATCTCAATACAAAAAGCGGGTATATTCTGGTATCTCACGATAGATCCTTTCTTGATAATTGTGTAGACCATATTTTGTCCATTAATAAGACCAATATTGAGATTCAAAAAGGTAATTTCTCAAGTTGGTGGGAGAACAAAGTCAGACAAGATAACTTTGAGCTAGCAGAGGACGAGAAACTCAGAAGAGATATTAAACGCTTATCTGCATCTTCTAAAAGGACAGGCAACTGGTCACACGAAGTGGAAAAAACAAAAAACGGTACAAGAAATTCCGGCTCTAAAGTTGATAAAGGCTATATTGGCCACAAGGCTGCTAAAATGATGAAACGTTCTAAAGCCATTGAGCAAAGACAAAATTCTGCCATCAACGAAAAGTCAAAGCTTCTAAAAAATATCGAGAATTCTGAGAACTTAGAGATTACACAGCTTGAATATCATAAACGTCAACTTGCTGATCTGGACAATATCTCTATTTTTTACGGTGAAAAAAAGGTGTGTTCAGACGTAAGCTTCGCTATCGAGCAGGGTGAGCGGATTGCGCTTTCGGGTAAAAACGGCTCAGGAAAATCAAGTATCATCAAATTGATCTGTGGTGAGGATATAGATTATAAAGGCACTCTCACAAAGGATAGCCAGCTTATCATTTCTTACGTTTCCCAAGACACTTCTAATCTTCAGGGGAATTTAACGGATTATGCCAGAGATAACGGAATCGATGAAAGTCTGTTTAAATCTATTCTACGAAAGCTTGATTTCTCTAGAATCCAATTTGATAAAGACATATCCACTTACAGTGGCGGTCAAAAGAAAAAAGTGCTGATTGCCAAAAGTCTTAGTGAGAAAGCTCATTTGTATATATGGGATGAACCGCTTAATTTTATTGATGTCATTTCACGGATGCAAATTGAAGAGCTGTTGCTTGAATACACGCCAACTCTTGTTTTTGTGGAGCATGATCGGGAATTTTGCAACAATGTTGCTACGAAGATCGTTGAACTTTAATAAAATGAAGAAATCAAAGGGAAGTCGACAGAGCTAATCTGTCGGCTTTTTTATGGATTACCTCCGTGCAATCCTAACCCGTGTCACAAAGGCAAAGAGGCGAACCTGCCAGTCTATCAGCTTCTAGGAGGCGCATGTCGTTCGGCGGTCCCTTGTTATGGCCATGCTGGTGGCGCTGATATCACAGAGCTTAAGGAAGATGTCTATAAATTCATAGAGGAAGGATACACAGTGATCCGTGTCCAGATGGGAGGATATGGTGTCTCTGAAGAATGGGATGACAGAAATGGAAGGCCTAGAAGATTTTCATGAAGCTGCCTGGGTATTCAAAAGAAACGGACTGTACTACCTTACCTATGCGGATAACTTAGAAAGCAATAACCGAATGAGATATGCAACCAGTGAGAATCCGCTTGGTCCATGGACGTACAGAGGGATCTTTCTGGAGCCGACCAGCTGTTCGTCAACTCATGGATCTGTGGCGGCGTTTAAGGATCAATGGTATTTGTTCTATCATAATCAGACCATTTCTGGAGAAGGCCATCTGCGTAGTGTGTGTATCGATTACCTTGATTTCAACGAAGACGGTACGATCAAGACGGTTATTCAGACAAAAGAGGGCGTCTCGTCGATTGGACCTGCACCGGAAATAAATCCTCATCTTAAAGCGTATCCAGTAGGGGATTGTCTAGTTTTTAGAGGAGCAGAAATACAGACGCTAGAATCGGGTCAGCAGGTGGTGAGCCACTTACAACAGAGGGTTCCTACGTTCTTTTCAATAATGTAGATGGAGGAGAGGGCGGTAGAGCTTCCATTGAACTTCATTATGCTACGAGTGAACAACTGGCAAAAGTGAATTTATACGTCAATGATAAGGATTACTCGCTCCTTAATGCCCTCTCCACCGGTGGAGCTGAAGAATTTAGTGGCCGTACGAATATTACGGTCAATTTATTGCCGGGTGCTATCAATACGCTGAAAATCACGGGCGATCATGGTGAAGTTAGTATTACACAAATGACGGTTATCCTACTTTTGGACTGAAATGTTCGTAATTTTAAAAATACAGTACTATTAAACAATAAGGTTGATCTCACAGCTTTCTTGAGGTCAACCTTAGTTGTTATTCAATTTCGGGATGAAAGAACGACGGGAATAAGCAATAATGCGAGTATGCCACCACCAAGTGATAAAATGGTGTAGCTGGAACCTGCTAAGATCATACCAGATAAAGCTCCACCTGATGCTCCTGCCAACGCGATCAAGACATCTACAGAACCTTGTGTCTTGGCACGAGTAGATAGTGTAGTGGAATCCAAGATTAGTGCAGTGCCGCTAATTAACCCGAAATTCCATCCTAGTCCGAGCAAAGACAATGCAATGATGAGCACAAATAAAGAATCAGCAGGGGCTATAGCTGCTGTTAGACCCGCAAGAAGTAGAGTGACTGCTGAAGCTATGGCCATTGCTCTTCGTCCGATTTTATCTACGAGAATCCCTGTTAAAAGAGAAGGGAGGTACATCGCACCTATATGAAATCCGATAACTAGTCCCACTGATTTCAGTCCATGTCCATGATGTCCCATATGTACTGGTGTCATTGTCATGATTGCGATCATTATAACTTGTGTTAAGACCATAACATTGGCTCCAATAATAACGCCTTTTTTGTTGATAGAGGCTGTATTTCCTATCGAATGTTCAGAATAACTTTGATTTGAACTTTGTACCTCTGCAATGGCTTTTGCAACAACCAGTGGATCTGGTCTAAGCCAGACGATAAGGATTAATCCAGCGATCATGTAAGCTGCTGCAGCTAAAATGAACGGTCCGGCAAGAGCAGGGACACCAATAGATTCAGCGAACTTCCCCATTACATTAACTAAGTTTGGCCCGGCAACTGCACCAAATGTAGTTGAAACCATCGCGATACTAATTGCTGTTGCCCGTTGAGTGGGAACCGCCAGATCTGTACCTGCATAACGTGTTTGCAAATTAGTTGCAGTGCCCGCTCCATAGATTAGCAATGAGAACATTAAAAGTAGAATATTATTAGTTAAAGCAGAAATGACAACTCCGATTGCTCCCAATCCACCTATTAAGAAGCCAGTTGCGAGACCAGAACGTCTTCCGAATCTTTGAGATAGCTGTCCCACAAATAGAGCTGCCCCTGCAGATCCAAGTGTAAATAGTGCAGCAGGAACACCTGAGAAGCTATCCGTGCCTAACATATTTTGAGCGAGAAGGGCTCCAACAGTGATACCTGCCGCAAGGCCTGCTCCACCAAAAATTTGCGAAATGATGACGATCATTAGTGTTTTCCGATATAATTGATGTTGCTTTTCTGGTGAATCGATGTAGCTTTGTAACCATTCAGGTTCCTTGCGTATACTTGCAGAATCACTGGCTTTCGTCGACATTAGATTTTCCGCCTTTCTAGCAACACTTCTTAATCTTCTTGTTTTTGTTTTACAAATTCATTCCAGTCTTGAACGCTTTGTTCCAACCGAAAAGCATTAACCCCTTTTGTTTTAATAATTCGACTGCCTCGACGGACATTAAACAGTAAGGTCTTCTACAATAAGCAATGACAATCCTTCCATCTGAAAATGCTCGTTCTGAAATTCTTTCTGAATTTGTTGTACTTGAACTAATTGCTTCTCGGATAAACTATGCAACGTGCGCATGAAATCAGTTATTGCTGAGTCAGCTAATTTTTTCCAATCCGAGCTGATTCGTGGTACAACTGTAGATGCAATAATATATATAGTCAACTAATTTTCACTTCGTACTACTTGTTATTAAATTAGTGAATGGTCTAAACTAAAATTATTATATTAATAAAGTTAATTATTATATATATTCCAGTTTTCCAATGTACTATAATAATATAGATGCATTGTTAGGATGTTATTAAAGAAATGAAGATTTCAAGAAACAACCTATAGAATTGAATAACAGGAGGAAATAAGTTGAGCACACAGAATGTGGGAATTCCATTAGAAGGTTTTGCAGAATTTAGCCGGACAGTAGCCGCTGAAGGTGCAGTGCTGGTGAAGAATGATAATCAGGTACTTCCGCTTGGCGAAGGCGATAATGTTGCGATTTTTGGCAGATCCCAAGTGAATTATTATCGCAGTGGTACAGGTTCCGGCGGTAGTGTCCATGTTACTTATACGACTAATTTATTGGATGGTCTTCGCAGTAAAAAGAACCTTACAGTTAACGAAGAACTGGCAGCTGTCTATGAAAAGTGGATTGAACAGAATCCATTTGATAATGGTGGAGGCGCATGGGCTGCAGAACCTTGGCATCAGAAGGAAATGTCTTTGAGCGATGAATTGGTTTCTGAAGCTAGAAACAAATCGAATAAAGCCATCCTTGTAATCGGTCGCACGGCTGGAGAAGATCAGGATAATGCTGATGCACCAGGCAGCTACCAATTAACGAATGATGAACAGGCTATGCTGAAGCAGGTAACTACATATTTTGAGCAAACAATCGTTGTTCTGAATGTCTCGAACATTATCGATATGAACTGGATGAATGATGAAAGCTACAAATATCCGATTTCAGCTGTGATTTATTCTTGGCAGGGTGGTATGGAAGGCGGAAATGCGATTGCAGATGTGCTGTCAGGAGAGGTAACTCCAAGCGGTAAACTGACGGATACAATCGCTTATTCCATTAATGATTACCCATCAACACAGAATTACGGCAATGAATTTACGAACTTGTATCAGGAAGATATCTATGTAGGATATCGTTATTTCGAAACATTTTGCCCAGATAAGGTTCAATTTGAATTTGGTTACGGGTTATCTTATACAACCTTCAGTATCAAGCCAGAAGAAGCTAAAGTGATTACCAAAGAAGGCGAGTCTTTTATTGAAGTCGGCGTAACCGTTACCAATACAGGAACTACCTATGCTGGTAAAGAGGTTGTTCAGGTCTATTATGAAGCACCGCAAGGTAAGCTCGGTAAACCCGCTAAAGCTCTGGTATCATTCGGTAAGACAAAAGTTCTTGAACCGGGTGAAGCGCAGCGCCTTACCGTGAGTTTCTCTGTTCATTCGATGGCTTCTTATGATGACGCAGGCGTGACAGGACATGCTTCTGCCTATGTTCTCGAAGAAGGTACGTACCGTTTGTATGTGGGAACTAGTGTTAAACAAGTGGTAGCAGTCGGCGTTGAGGGTAAAGACGGCTACGTCGTAGAAGCTCTTCAAGTTGTGGAGCAGTTGCAAGAAGCTCTTGCACCAACGGAAAGTTTTACAAGAATGATGCCAGGTACTCGGAAAGCTGACGGTTCGTATGAAATCGTCTATGTAGAGGTTCCTCAACGTAAGATTTCGTTAGCTGAGCGAATTGAAACTAATCTTCCAGAGACGATCTCACAAACAGGAAATAAAGGATATAAATTAAGAGACGTGTATGAACAGAAAGTTAGTATGGAAGCCTTTATTGCGCAGCTCAGTGATGAGGATTTGGCTGCAATTGTACGTGGTGAAGGCATGAGCAGTCCTTTAGTTACACCGGGCACAGCATCTGCATTTGGTGGCGTAAGTGACAGTTTGTTTAATCTCGGAATTCCAGTGGCTTGTACGGCAGATGGTCCTTCAGGAATTCGTATGGACAGCGGAGCTAAGGCGACTCAAGTTGCTATCGGAACACTTCTTGCAGCTACTTGGAATGCGGAATTGGTAGAAGAGCTTTATGTTATGGAAGGTCAAGAGTTGTTAAGAAATAACGTGGATTCCTTGCTTGGACCTGGCCTTAATATCCGCCGCAGTCCGCTTAATGGACGTAACTTTGAGTATTTTTCAGAAGATCCTTTGATCTCTGGAGTGTTTGCTGCTGCATGTACTCGCGGTATTTTGAAAGGCGGATCTACCGCCACGATGAAGCATTTTGCTTGTAACAATCAGGAGAAACATCGTAGTAAAGTAAACGCCGTGGTGTCTGAACGTGCACTTCGTGAGATTTATTTGAAAGGCTTTGAAATCGCGGTGAAACAGGGTGGCTCGAATTCTATAATGACCTCCTACAATCCAGTTAACGGACATTGGGCGGCTTCTAATTATGATTTGAACACCACGATTCTTCGTGGGGAGTGGGGCTTTAAAGGCATTGTAATGACTGACTGGTGGGCGATTATGAATGATGTCGTTAATGGCGGACCAGCAGACCGTAAATTTACAAACTGGATGGTTCGTGCACAAAATGACCTCTATATGGTTGTAGCTAACTATGGTGCAGAAATTAACGGATGGAATGACAATACCATTGAGTCCTTGGGAAATGGTACATTAACCCGTGGAGAACTCCAACGTTCTGCCATAAACATTTGTGAGTTTATCATGAATGCACCTGTATTCTCGAGAAAACAGGAAATTGTTGAAACAGTAGAGTCCTTCAAAGCTAATCCTTCTCTTACTGTAGAGCATGCTCAATCCTTATCACAGAATCCACAGGTCAAACCTGTCGTTGAAGGATCGACTAGCTTTAAAGTGGAACAGGCTGGTCAATACCGTATTCTGGTGCATATCATGTCAACGGAACCTGAGCTTGCTCAAAGTGCGTGCAATGTGACAGTGAATGATCAGTTGATGACCACCATTCAAACGAATGGTACTGAAGGTCAATGGATTAGACAAAAGCTTGTAAAAGTTGAACTCGAAGCAGGTTTGTATGATATGAAATTAGAATTCATCAAACCAGGTTTGCAGATCGACTGGATCGAGTTTAATAAAATCGACTAAATGTTATGCGTTAAAGTTCGATAGAGCGTTAACATTCTAGGTTTATAGAGAGTCAACTCAGATACTAAATTATGAGAAAATTGCCCGATACACCGACTATGGTGTGTCGGGCTTTTTGCAGATTAAATACTTTATAACTACTTCTCTGCATGTGCTTGAGTTTGTTTGAATAAGTTAGAAAGTAGAACCAGGACAAACCATAGGTGGAGATGCTTAGAAATGGGGATGCGTAAACAAAGCTTTATTCGTGGCACGTTCATTTTAACCGTGTCGTCATTTTTTACAAAAGGGCTCGGATTTTTGAACGGAGTTTTGCTGGCACGTTTTTTGGGAGCCGAGGGAGTAGGTCTGCTTATGATTGCTCATCCCCTACTTCCTTTGTTTATTACACTGACAGAACTGGGGCTTCCTGTTGCGATTTCAAAGCTTGTCTCAGAAGCCGAGGTTAAGCAGGATGAAGCGCGGGTAAAGCGAATTCTCAAAGTATCCTTAAGCATTACGGGTACATTGAGTATTATTCTAACTTTAGTGGCTCTATTTGGTTCCAAATGGATCGCATCGGTTTTTTTAGCCGATCAGCGGGCGTATTATGCTATGGTCGCGATTACACCGATCATTCCAATTATTGCGATGTCAGCTGTATTGAAAGGTTATTTTCGTGGAAAACAGAACATGAACCCGCTGGCCTTTTCCGATATTATTGAGAATTTGGCACAAATCATTGTCATTATCGGTGTTGTCAACGTTTTGCTGCCCTATGGTATTGCCTATGCAGCTGCGGGCGCTATGGCGGCATCCGTTATCGGCGAAGGTTTTGGTTTGCTCTATTTGTTTGCTGTCTTCAAATGGGCAAATCGGGGGAAGATCAAAACCTCCCCACCGCCTACATCAAGTATTTCGCCCAAAGGAGACAGTACGTTGAGAGATCTGCTGCGCATTGGCTTACCGATGACTGGCAGCGGTTTTATTCATTCAATCTATCATGCGTTTCTCCCACTGCTTATAACGAAAAGTCTGGTACTGTTTGGTGTGGGTGTTGAGATGGCGACTAAGCAATTCGGACTTCTGGCGGGATATGCTCTCCCAATGTTGTTTCTCCCCAGCTTCTTCACACAATCGTTGTCTACTGCATTAATACCGGCGATCAGCGAAGCAAGTGTGAGCAACAATAGCAAGCTTATGCATAGTCGTATGGATATGGCTATGCGATCCGCACTTATTGTAGGTCTCCCATGTACAATCATCCTGTACATATGGGCTGTACCATTAACGACAATGATCTATCATTCGGCAGAAGCGGGCGAGCTGTTAAGGTTGATTGCCCCCTTATTTTTTCTTTATTATTTTGGAGCACCACTGCAAGCGATTCTACTTGGTTTGGGGAAAGCATCAACCGTCATGTGGAACCATATTCTTACGAATATTTTTGAAGTGATTGCGATCTTTGTTCTCGGTTCAAATATTGGAATCGAAGGGGTTGCTATGGGATTCGGATTGGGGCTCTTGCTGCTGACACTGCTGAATTTTTTATCTGTGGCAGGAACGATCGGATTTTATTTTGACTTTCGCATTGTATTCAAGGTGGGCGCGGGAGGAATTGTCATGACGATTTGCGGGATGACGGCTCACGGTATTCTGGAACGAATGGATCTGGGACAGATCATTGAACTGTCCGGAGCGCTATTCGTTTCGTTGATCACCTATGCAGCAACATTGCAGGTAACCCATGCATGGGAACGGTCACCTAAACCGCCAACGATCACGCCTGTTTCTTGAATGGGGATATTTTCGGTTTCGCGCTCTAAAGAGTAAATCGAGCAATGATGCTGATGAATGAATATGGTATATGCCGCATTCGCTGCAGGCGATAAAAGAATGTAGTGATCGGCATAGCGCTGGCTGATGCCATCGTTTAGCTAATGTCTGAAAAGTCAAAGTTTACTGCTCAATAACCCCAGAAAGTGAGATAAAGTAAGTGAGATAAGTGAGATAAGTGGGACGTTTAACTGTATTTTGTAGAACTATAAAATAAGTAAATCCGCACCTAAATTTCATTCTACAGTTCTCCGTATTTCTTTCTATAATGACTCAGCGTGATCAGTGGCCAGATATAACGATAGCTATGATAATTGGAATAGAAATTGCCGGGAAGACCAGCACCTGTCGGATATGAACTCTTCCAATCGTCTTCGTGCATTGATGCGATAAGTCTATGAATTCCGCGATCAACCGCAGGTGTAGGTTCCGGTTTAACCGCTATAAGGGCATCAAGCGCCCATGCGGTCTGCGAAGGTGTACTCTCACCCAAAGGCACATATCGCAATAACCGATCACTGTGACAAGATTCTCCCCAACTCCCGTCCGAGTTTTGAATGCTTAGGAGCCACTCCGCTCCTTTTTTCAGCGCATCATGTTCTGGAGGCAGGCCAACAGCCTGCAAACCTGTTAATGCAGCCCAGGTTCCATAGATGTAACAAACGCCCCATCTTCCGTACCATGAACCATCCTTCTCCTGATGTTGAATCAGCCATTTTGTTCCTCGTTTGATGAATTCGTGCCGCATATCAAGTCCAGCGAAGTTTCCAAGATACTCCAAGGTACGTCCGGTAAGATCGGCCTCTGAGGGATCAATGGCAGCAGATTTAGCCCCATCGATTGCGAGCCATGTGAGCATTTCCTTATTGGTATTTTTTTCGAATGCTGGCCAGCCACCGTCTTTATTTTGCATGGTTAGGGCCCAATTCAGTCCACGATTCCATGGTTCCTGATAAGACGGGTGAGTCATCGATAAGCTTCGGATGGCCCGTAATGCTGCTGTCGTGTCATCTACATCTGGATTAATCGTATTTGACTCGGAAAATCCCCAACCCCCAGGAATCGTATCCGGATTATGGATGCTCCAATCAGCGGTTTTATGCTGCTGTCTGGATAGCAGATACGAAGCGGCTTGTTTAATAGCGAAATGGTCATCGGGTATTTGAGCCTCCTGCAAAGCATAGGTGATTAGAGCTGTATCCCATACTGTGGATGGAGAGTTTTGTATCGTCGTTTTAGCGTTAGAACGGCACTGTATTGAGGTAAGTCCATGAATAGCATTCACAATCAGAGGATGCTGCTGATCATAGTCTAAAGCCAGCAATGCAAACACCATAAGAATTGTACTGGTTGCATAACTGTACAAGGTCCCATCGGATTCAATTCGCTGGAGCATGAACTGTTCTGCTTTGGCACGGGCAACTTCGTGAATATAATGAGGACTTCCAAGAATTCTGTTTAGGCCAGATTGAATAACGTCCTGCAACTCTTGATATCCGCGGGAAGCAGGTTCATCTGATTCAATACGCGTCTCTATGAGATCAGACAGATTAGGGGCATTAGCTGTTGAGATCGAGAAACGCCGATCGGCCATTATAAGCATTGGTGTGAGATGCACTCTTGAGTAGCCAGAGAACTCAAAATAGTTAATAGGAAAATAAGCTGGAAATAGCAAAACTTCTAGAGGAATCGAAGAGATCGATAAAGGCCACTTGCTTTGTCCTGTAGCTGCGAGAATGACTCTAGTTAAGGTGCTAGTAACTTTTCCAATCCCTCCTTTGGATTGAATATAATCTTTAGCGCGCAACATCGGCTCATCTGTCACCTTACTGTATCCAGAGTATAGAAGGGAGTAGTAGGCTTCAACCGAGGTAGATAAGTTTCCATCTTCTTCATCTCTATACAATTGCCAGAATCCAGCAGACTGCTGCTCAGCAAGAATACGATCATGTAGCTGTCGAATCAGGTCTTCATTTTGTATGTTCAATATCCGAAAGAGGATGATGACATAGGCATCGATAACGATCCCATTCTCAAAACAAAAATGCCAAGAACCATCTCGCTGCTGTTGATCAATCAGGAATGCTGTTAAACGATCGATCTCATTATCTACTGTGCTCAGTATAGGATTCATTCCTTAAGTACCTCCGAAGTCTTTCATTTTTAGCATTATATGATGGAGGAGAAGGGGAAATGAAAAAGGACTGTAAAGTTGCTTTATGCAACTTTACAGCCCTAGATACTATAGATATACAAAAGTTTAATTCTCAATAATAATACGATTCAGCTTAAGATTCACCGGGGCAGCAATCGTGTCACCTACAGGGCATTTGCTTTCTAGAAATTGCACGAATGCTTCGACCTTCTCGGCAGGCGATGAGGTTTTTATGTAGAATGTATATCGAATATCGGAATAACCAGGACGGACTTCGGAACGGTTAAAAAATCCGTCGAGATCCAGATCGCCTTCTACGTCTACTTTGAAATCTTCAAGTTCCACCTCAAATTTTGAGGCATAAACTCGGGCAACAATAGATTGGCAGGCCCCTAAAGAAGCAAGCAAAGCTTCAACAGGATTCATTCCAGTATCTGTGCCCCCAAGACTTTGAGGTTCGTCGATGACAAGCTCGAATTGTCTTGCTTTTGTAATAACCTTAACCCCATCTTGTAAATGAGCAGTTGCTTTGAAAGTTTGAACATTTGGCATGTGTTTACACTCCTTCTTCTGGACAACCCAATTAAGAGTAGATACTTCGAATATCATTTAATTCATAGTGTTTTTCTAGGAATTGTTTAGATTATAGTTCTATTCTTTGTACCTTGTCAATACTTGATTAGTTTATTGGAGGTAGATAATGTGTCGGCTGAAATGGCGTTTACGTGAAAATTAAATTTGTCTTCACAACTATCTCTATTATGTCGATAATATATAGATTGTTTGGTATTTATATACACTGGAGGGAAATTATGAACTACTCAGAGCTAGGAAAACAATTTATAGGTGGGGAATGGAGAGAAGGGAAGAGTTGTAAAACACTGACAGACATCAATCCATATAATGATGATGTAATCAATACTTTTCAAATAGCCAGCGTTGCTGACATTGACGATGCTTATCAGGCAGCTTATAAAGCAAAGCTGGAATGGGATAAGATTAACCCATATATTAAACGTGACATCCTTGAGAACGCTGTTAAATATATTGAAGCGAATGAGGAAGAAATTGCTTCCATTATTGTTCAGGAACTGGGTGGAACGCAGCTGAAGGCAGCATTTGAGATTGGTCTTGTGAAAAATATGGTAAAAGAAGCGGCTACGTTCCCACTTAGAATGGAGGGTAAGATTTTGCCTTCTACAGAGGATGGTAAGGAGAATCGGTTGTACCGCATCCCAGCAGGTGTGGTTGGGGTTATTAGTCCTTTTAACTTTCCTTTCTTCTTGTCTATGAAGTCGGTTGCTCCTGCGCTCGGTGCTGGAAATGGTGTGGTGCTTAAACCGCACGAAGATTCACCCATAACGGGTGGAACTCTGATTGGCAAAATTTTCGAAGAAGCAGGTATACCGAAGGGTCTATTAAATGTTGTAGTGACGGATATAGAGGAGATTGGCGACGCATTCGTCGAGCATCCGATTCCGAGAATCATTTCCTTCACGGGTTCGACTAAGGTTGGAAGCTATATAGGCCAACTGGCAATCAAGAATTTCAAAAAGCCGTTACTAGAGCTCGGCGGGAATAGCGCGTTCATTATCATGGAAGATGCGGATCTCGACTACGCAGTACAAGCTGCGACATTCAGTAGATTCACACATCAAGGTCAGATTTGTATGTCTGCCAACAGAATCATTGTACATAAGGCGATCTATCAGGATTTTGTAAATAAATTCAAAGAGAAGGTATCTACACTTACAACTGGTGATCCGAGTGATCCACAGACCATCATTGGACCAGTCATCAACCACCGCCAAGCAGAGGCACTGGAGAAGCTAATTGCAAAGGGCATTGAACAAGGCGCTGTTCCTCTGTTGCATGGTAAGATTACCGGCCGAATGGTAGAGCCTACTATCCTTATTAATGTTAAAACGGATATGGCTGTTGCACAAGAGGAGCTGTTCGGACCAGTTGTATGTATCATTCCGTTCGAAACGGATGAGGAAGCTATTGAAATTGCCAACGATACACGTTTTGGGCTAAGCGGAGCAATTCATACTTCCAATCTTGAGCGTGGTGTAGAAATGGCTAAGAAGGTCCACACTGGAATGGTTCATGTGAATGATGTCACGATTAACGATGAGCCGATTGTAGCTTTCGGAGGAGAGAAACAGTCTGGTATAGGCCGTTTAAATGGGGAATGGAGCTTGGATGAATTTACAACGATGAAATGGATTTCAGTTAATTATGGACAAAGAAAACTCCCTTATTAAGGGTTTGGAGGATAAACTATGAATGATATAACTGTAGAAAAAACACATCATGAACTGATTAATGCTTTCGTAAAAGTGGCTCCACTACTGAATAGTCTTTATAACGATGACATTACAATTGGCATTTATGACACGAAAAAACTGATCATCAACATTCCGGGGAAAACATTCTCGCTGAATGTCAATCCTGGGGACCCACTGATGGAAGGGGATATTGTAACAAATGCGATTAGGAATGATACAGCATTATCGGCTGTCGTTCCGAAAGAGCTGTTTGGTTTTCCGCTTGCTGCACGTGCGATACCGCTTCATGACGAGCAGGGCAAGGTAATCGGTGGTATCGGTATGGGTACAAGCCTCGAGAAAGCGAATAAGCTTTTTGAGATGGCAGAGAGTTTTTCCGCTATTGTCGAACAGACAACGGCATCTATTGATGACATAAGCCAATCGGTTTCTCATCTTACCGATCGTGTGACGGACGTAACAAACCAAATGAAGGATGTTAGCTCCAGTGCTCAGCAGATCGGAAAGATTTCGACTGTGGTTAAAGAGATATCGGATCAGAGCAACATGTTAGGACTTAACGCTTCTATTGAGGCGGCAAGAGCCGGAGAATTTGGGAGAGGATTTTCGGTCGTTGCCGATGAAATTCGGAAGCTGGCGACGAGCTCCAAGGAAAATGTGGATCAGATTAATGGCATTTCTAAGAATATTCAGGAACTTTTGCAACGGTTAAATCATACGTTTTCTGATATTCACGCGCTTACCGGTAGTCAATCAGGAGCAATTAAGGAATTTTCTGCAACGATTCAAGAGATAAGCTTAAAAGCGGAGGAACTAGCGCAGGTTGCTGAAGAAACGCTTTTTAGAAAAGATAAAAGTCAATAAGCAATCAGTTTTAATTACAGATTAATAAGAATTAATAAGAAGAAATACAGTTATCTTGTGTCAAATAAGGGCTGTTTGGGCAAGCACTGCCACTCGGTACTAGTAAAATTGTAAAGATCAAAGACCATATCTATCGGAACATATCTCTCTTTAAGCCTGCGCTTTACGCAGGTTTTTTTATTGATTTTTCGGATTCAGAAATGAATAATGCTGATGTTACAAAAAGGAAAAATAAACTTGACAGGATCAGATCATCTCGTATACATTTGTATACATAACCGAAACGTATACATATGTATACAAAGTTAAGGGGGAATAACTATGCGTGATGGACATTTTGGAAAACGCGGTCATAGAGAACATGGGGAACACAAAGACCATGGAGAGCATAGAGATCGTGAGCATATGAGCAGACATGGGATGTATTCTGTGGATGGTCCCCCAAAAAGTGCTCAAACTTTTCGTCGCGGCAGAGCTCTAGCATTTTTGGAAAAGCTTAATGTGAATCGAGCAACTTTGCAGCGGCAGCTGCAAACACCGGAGCTGGATTCGATCAAGCAAGTGATTAGCGGTGAATTAAAGGCAACGGAAGCGATCATAGAAGAGTTTATCCATATTTTTCAGATTCATGAAGTAACGCCGGAAGATAAGACTGTTGGCGAAATTAAAAAAGAGGAGAATGATCAAAAAAATGAAAACCATTGATATAATTAAAACCCGTAGAAGTATTAAGCAATTTAAGGCGGATTCTATTCATGAGGATGAATTATTGAATTGGCTGGAAGCAGCAAGTTATGCTCCAAACCATCGTATGAACGAACCTTGGGAACTTCTATTTGTCGGTCCTGATACTAGAGCTAAATTAAAGCATAAGACGAATTTCGGAAATGCTCCTGTCGTAATTGCTGTCTTATCCAAACCTGGTGCAACCGCATTTGAACGCGACGAGAATGTTATGGCTGCTGCTTGTTTCGCACAGAATTTCTTATTAGCTGCACATGAAGCAGGGGTTGGAGCATATTGGGCTTCTTTAGGTGCTCTGCCTCATAATCGTGAGATTCTGGGTGTCCCGCAAGATTACGATGTAATTGGAGTATTTGGCATTGGATATCCGGAGGAAGTTCCAAATGCTAAGCCAAGAACACCGATGAAGTCAAAAATCACATATTTATCTTAAAAGGTGATGGAATGTGGAAACTTAAGAGTTACTTAAGGCCATATTGGGTGTGGTCTGTGTTAGCACCACTTATGATGATGCTCGAAGTGTTTATGGATTTGCTTCAGCCTACACTAATGGCGAGCATTGTGGATCATGGGATTGCTTCACCTCTTTTGCCCAAGTAGAACTCCAGAAACATCATTAAGTTATTCTATGGAACAAAAAACTTAAGGACACAATTCCTTCTGAAAAGGGCGAGTGAACAGGCTTAAAGCAGTTAGATTCATAAATGACTTGACTTGGAGTGAACTCCAAATGAAATAATAACAGATATCAGGAAATGAACATTTAAATCCATTGAAAGAGAGGAATTATGTAAATGGACTATGTGAAACTTGGCAATACCGGCTTAGATGTATCCAGGCTGTGTCTAGGCTGCATGAGCTTCGGGGTAGCAGACCGTTGGATCCATCAGTGGGTGCTTGATGAGGAGCAGAGTCGGCTGATCATAAAAAAAGCCCTTGAGCTCGGAATTGTTTTTTTTGATACGGCTAATGTGTATTCGGATGGAACAAGTGAGGAGATTCTCGGACGAGCTCTTAGGGATTATGCTAATCGAGATGAAATTGTCATCGCGACTAAGGTTTACAATCGTATGCATGAAGGTCCGAATGGTGCGGGTCTCTCCAGAAAAGCAATTATGAGTGAGATCGACAAGAGTCTTAAAAGATTGGGAACAGATTATGTGGATTTGTACCAGATCCATCGGTGGGATTATCACACACCTATCGAAGAAACGATGGAAGCTCTTCATGATGTTGTTAAGGCGGGCAAAGCAAGATACATTGGTGCTTCAGCTATGTATGCTTGGCAATTTCAGAAAGCTTTATATGTAGCGGAGAAGAATGGTTGGACTCGTTTTGTATCGATGCAGAATCACCTCAACCTAATCTACCGTGAAGAAGAACGCGAGATGTTGCCACTTTGTAAGGAAGAGAAAATCGGTGTTATCCCTTATAGTCCGCTGGCCTCCGGAAGATTAACTCGTGACTGGGCAGTATCGACACATCGTTCAGAGACCGATCAAATACAAAAATCCAAATATGATGGAACTGCAGATGCAGATCGATTAGTTGTGGAGCGGGTGACTGCTATCGCCGAAAAACATGGTGTTCCGCGGATTCATATCGCCCTTGCATGGTTGCTTCAGAAAGAACCAGTTACCGCTCCTATCATTGGTGCTACGGAAATATCACATCTCGAAGATGCTGTAGGAGCACTATCCATTACGTTAACACCTCAAGAAATTGCATTCTTAGAAGAGCCTTATACGCCGCACCCAATCATTGGTTTTAATTAATATCAAGTACCGGAGGATATCAAAAGTATGACTATTACAGAAGTAAGTGAACAATTCAATCTGACGCCGGATACGCTCCGCTATTATGAACGCATCGGTATTATCCCACATGGTAATCGCAATAAAAGCGGGAATAGAGACTTTACAGAAGCAAGTAACTCATAATTAGAATGGAAGAGATGAATAGAATACTAGAACGTATGGATGAAAAAATTGAACGATTGAGTAAAAAATAACCGAACTATCGTTATTATGATTGGTTCCGCTAATAAAAGGAATAGAGAAACGGGCCTACCCAGCCTTCATTCGCTCACTTTAAGGGTACTTCGTCCGTTCTAAAAGCATGAAAATGGCGGTGCTCAGAATGTTATCTCTGCATCGCCATTTCTTGAATTCGATTATAGCTTAATAATTCATTAGGTTAAGAAATACCAGTGCTGATTGTGGCCGTCATTATCACTCCATTGAATGGCCTGTCCTCCGTCGGATGTCGATTGTTCCGATATATCCAATAACTTGCCACTTGATCTGTTTATAATTATCTATGAGTCTTTTTCACCAGTTGGGATAAGTTTCCATTCTTGGTTCCACCCGTTATTGCTCGGCCATTGAATAATATTGGCTCGATCGGACGAAGAAGAACCTTCAACATCCAATAGATCTCCACTAATTACGTTTCTGATATTACAATATCCGTTCCCTAAATCCTCGAGATACCATTCTTGATAATCTGCATATACATTCTTTGATTGTTGGATAAGCGCACCGTCAGCCTGTTTATCCCATCCACTGGCTGACAGCGCCTTTAGGCTGTGTTCATTAATAAGTTTCTATAATCGGGATTCAAAAAAGATAAGATATAAAATAAATATTGGTTATATTTTCTATAAAAAACTTTATTAACAAATTATGAGTCAATATAAATTTTCTCTTCAAATATATAAAAATAATACTATTGCAGTGTGGAAAATTGTATTTTGCACTATAGGAAATATCTTCTTGTCTACTTTTTAAGATATTCTTGGTAAGGTAAGGGGATATCAATTAATAAGAGGTGATGAGTTGTAATGATTAAGAAATACTGCTTGTTCTGTGATGAGATGGTATCCATTACATCGGAAGGCGATTACGATAAATATTTAGGTTGTAATTGTTCTCCTGACGGCTTCTATAACTTATTGAGAGACAGCTATGAGCCTATAAATTCTCTCGCGCATCAAAAGAAACGCGATATGTTTCATGTCGTATCGGCTTATATACGGGAGCTGACAGATCGTGGAGAGAAGTTCAGTCTATCGGCCGACGATTTAGAATCCATTGTAAATTCCCCGAAAATTCCAGTGACGATTGAAGATAAAGGAAACCGTTTACTGCAATACTTATACAGACATTCTGAAGCCCCCGGGGAATCCGTTGTTATTCAACCACTCTCCAGTAGCTATAACCTGACGTATTCGCCTAATCTGCAAGAACTGGTATATATCATAGATAAGCTGATTAACGATCAGTATATGATTAGGGAAGGCATGACCTTTAAGTTGACGGATGCGGGATGGAATGAAGCTGCGGCAATCGCAGGAGGCAAAAAATTAAAACCCTGTATCGTTCTAATGTCCGATGCGGAGGATTTACACACGGTGTGGGTAGAAAAACTGCTCCCTAAAATCGAGCAGTTTGGTTATATACCACGTTTGCTAAGGCATACGACAACGCAAAACCGTGAACCGTATTCCTTGGAGTTTATAGAGGAGAGTAAACTGATTATCGCTGATTTAACCGGTCAATCCCCTGAGGTGTATTTTACTGCAGGATATGCGCTCGGTTTGAATATACCAGTGATTTGGACTGTGAACAGCAGCGATGCCAATAACCTTTTCGTACAGGTGAAAAATATCCGTCCGATCGTTTGGGATACGGCTGAAGAGCTGGCAGTTTTACTCCAACAGAAGTTGAGTTAATAGGGTCTATCTCATATTTATATGAACACCACACAGAAGAAGCCGCGAATTTCGCGGCTTCTTTCTTATCACAATAAAATGTTATGGTTCCAACTTAACGTTATTACGATATTTTTTTTTTCTTATTAAGGGCTGAACCTAAACCCACAAACAGCAAAGCAATAATACCACTGAAAAGAAACAGGAAGCCCAGCGGAATTAAGAAAAAGAGCGGCTCATGCAACATACCATCTGATCCCACACTTGAATCAACTATTCTCGAGATCATTAAACTAATGATTCCTAACGATAGGGGGGCAGAGGCTATTAGATATTTTTTTTTCATATGATATTCTCCTTTTCCACACCATGATGTGTAATCAGTCTCATGGATGGTTCTTCTTTATTTGATAAGCATATAATACATTAATTTAATTCGTTAATCAATATTTGTTTATTGCAAAACGATATATGATTACTGTTATTCAAATAATTTGAATTTGACCTTTGCCTAGATGAAAAATTGAGGGCTTGACCATAATTACTTGTGAGGACTATTATTTGGGTTAAACAAATTTAAGAAAGTCTTATGCTTTATTTGTATAGAAGGTCCTCCATGTCGAATGTGTTGAACACTGCCAGATAAAAAGAAAACGGTTACAACACAGCCTTCGATAGAATGAAAGGACGGCTTTTTGATCAAGGCTTTTAAAATTTGTTCAGTCTGTGAATGATTACAATAATAGGTTGAAAAACTGCAAGGGGGCAGAAATGAAACCGATATTCAAGATTATGATTGTGGATGACGAGATGCTGGTTAGACAAGGAATCAAGCACCTGTTGAATTGGGAACAAGAAGGGTACCGAATTGTTGGCGAGGCTTCTAACGGTCTTGAAGCACTAAATATGATGGAGGAGGTCAGCCCTCATATTATTATTACAGATATCGTAATGCCTATAATGGGCGGGGAGAAGCTAGTTCAGATCGTGAAGGAGAAGTACCCTCACATTGAAGTAATCGTCTTAAGCAGTTTCAGTGAATATGATTACGTTCGATCCACATTTCAAAGTGGTGTGGCGGACTATATCCTGAAGCCGAAGCTAGAAGCCGATTATTTGTTATCTATCCTAAATAAAAGTACGGCTAAAATGGCAGGAATGAAGTTGACTGATCCAGATACGGATCCTGAGGAAAAGCAGCTTTTGCATGTCATCGAGAAGCTAATGACAGGATATGAGTCAGTGCTGGAACCCAAATTGCTACATTCGAAGTTTCCTCACAGACAATTCTTGTTTTTCGGAGCGGAAATGAAACATATTAAAGATTCTGGTGATAAGTTAACGTTCGCAAATGAAATAGAAAGAGGAATTCGTAAGTTCGCTTTGGATGATGCAGTGTTTTTTCGACTAAAGTTTGTTAACGACTCGGTTATTTATTTACTCAACGCTAATCCTGAACAATGGGAAGAATTTGTGATAGAGCTTCGATATCTCATCTCGGAAATAGCACATCGTGTACGTGATACGCATTTTATTATTAGTCAGAGCTTCGCGGACTTTGAGAGGCTTGGTGAGATTTATCGTGACAATTACTTGAAGCTTACCCGATACAGTTTCTACTTGCCGGAACGAAGTCTGATTGAGAATGATCATTTACCGGCCCTTCCAAGAGCATATCAGGAAATTGACATGGGAGAATTAATGGATCAGTTGAGACGTAAGCAATTCCAGAAAGCATTTACAGAGTTTCTGGAATATGTCCATCTTCGTTCAATGGATTATCGCCTTGATATTTTCGAATTCAAATCATTATTGGGGAACTTTATATTTAACGTAGCGACTACGCTTGGAAAAATGAAGTGTGAGATCGGAGGACTGGAGGAGACCAAATACGACTACTTCCGAAAAATAGATGAAGCGTTGTATGCAAGTGATGCTATTGCTGTTACTGAAGCATTCATTCGTGAAGTTGAGCGCACCATTGGTGAGACGAATCCATCGGTTAACCCAAATATGACAAAGCTGCTCGAATATATTCAGAATCATTATGCAGATCCGATCACACTGACAGAGGTAGCTAGACAGTTCCATTTCAATGCTTCTTATTTATCGAGTTATTTCACGGCACATAATGGCGAAGGGTTTAGTGAGTACCTGAACAAAGTCCGGGTGGAAAAAGCTATGGAGTTGCTCGAGACAACGGAGAAATCAATTTCCGATATTAGCGCAAGCGTAGGTTACTCAGATCAGAGTTATTTCACCAAGGTATTTAAAAAGCAGACTGGCATTTCTCCGAGCCAGCACCGGAGACGGGATGTAGCTCAGCCATGATTGGAAATATCATGAACAAGATTAGAAAGCAGGGCTTATTTCTCAAGCTGTTTCTCGTGACTCTCATTAGCATCGTAACCGTATCACTCCTAACGCTGGCTATTACAATCAGCATGTCAGAGAAATTATTTTTACAGACCTTTAGCATAACAAACGGCAAACTGTTGAACCAGATGAAGATAAACCTAGAATCTTACAATAACATTATTGCTACTGGCGCTACTATGATGGCTCAGAATGAAGCGATCCGAAACTATTTATCTAGCGGAGAGACGGATGCAGTAAATCTCGCCATCAGAACATATCATATGACAGAAGGTATGCGTGCAATTCGCTCTAACCTCAGTGCCGTTGATGTTGGTATTATGATCGTCGGCGTGAATGGCAGGAGTTATTCAACAGATCCTTGGTATTGGGCCATTTCTGCAGATGAACTTATGGCTCACCCGATTACGAAGGAGACCGTAGCCCATCCTGATCAAATCCTGTATCAACTTGATTTAAGAGATAATAAAGTAAACGAGAAAGAGCCTATGTTGGTGGCTTCTAAAGCTTTATTTGATCATTCGACTGGTAGAATCTATGGGACCATGTACGTGGCCATTCGTGATCGAGATTTCAAGCCCTTTTACGCAAACTTTACGAGTGAAGGTAATGACGTAGTGTTGCTGAACAAGAAGGGATTGATTGTATCCAGCAACAAGACAGAAATGATTGGGCTCCTAGATAAGCAACTGCTTCAAGAAGTAGAGGGTGGAGGTAAAGATGGCGAGTCAACCTATGTTATGGGGAATGAACGAATTGTGTTCTCGGAATACTTATCTGAATTTGATTTTTATTTGGTGAACCTAATTGATAAGAACGCCGTGACCGGACAGATGGTGAATGCCAAAGCGGTGACATTGACGATCATGGCTATTGTCGCTATTTCGCTCATTATCGTATTATTAATTACCCGAAAAATGACGAAGTCCCTGCGTGTTCTCGTTAAACAGATGTCTAGTATTCCTACGGGAGGGTTTGATAATCATGTAAATGTCGAGACAAGCAGCTATGAAGTCAGGGAGCTTGGGAACGCATTTAATTATATGCTAGATTCGCTACATGATTATGTTGTCCGGTTGATGGAGACTCAGAAGCAGCAGCGTAATGCGGAGCTTGCAGCACTCCAAATGCAGATCAATCCACATTTTCTATATAATACGCTGGCTTCTATCAAATTTCTGGTGCAGCAGGGCAATAAGGAAAAAGCAGCAGGAACGATAAATTCGCTAATCTCACTTCTGCAAAATACGGTTAGTGATGTTCATTCTACCATTCCAGTTAGTCAAGAATTGGAGTCACTGAAGCATTATGTGTATATTAATCACGTGAGGTACGGTGAGAAGATTCGTGTGAATTACTTTGTTGAGCCTGAGAGCTTGGATTATCATATGCCGAAGCTAATTCTTCAACCTTTTATCGAAAATGCTTTTTTCCATGCATTCAACCTGAAAGATGAGGGAAGAATTCTGATTATGATTGCTGTGCAGGAAGATCAACTTGTATGTGAAGTTGTAGATAATGGTGATGGAATGGATCTTGACCCGAATTTGATGGAAGAGGAGCAACTACCAGCGTCGAAGCACAAACGCCAACTGTTCTCCGGGATCGGTATAAGAAATGTAGATGATAGAATCAAATTGTTATACGGGGAAAGATACGGGATTAACATTACAAGCAAACGAAATGAAGGTACGAAAATCATTATTACGCTTCCATTGTTAAAAAACTAAAAATTTTACATGAATCTAAAAATAGTACCAGAGTCGAAATGAGAATCAAAACAGGATCCAATAATAACACCAAAGCTAACAAAGATACTGCCAAAGAATACGAATACAAAATGATAAGATGGATGCGTAGCAGGGAAAACGCTTCCATCTTTATTATTTTTCAGATTAACAAGGGGGTTTACGTAGTGAAAAAATTATTATCCATTATGCTGGCTAGTGTGGTTCTATTGTCGGCATGTTCCACAGGTGGAACGAAAAATGAAACGAGCAACTCTGGTAACTCCGGAGCCGAGGGTAGTACCCAAGCAAAAGAGATTACAGTTTGGGCTTGGGACCCGGCGTTTAACATTGCCGCCATGAATGTTGCCAAAGAAGCTTATGAGAAAGTCAATTCAGACGTAAAGATTAACGTCGTAGAGAACGCACAGGCTGATATCGTTCAAAAGTTGAACACGGGGTTAAACTCTGGTTCTACGAAGGGTCTGCCTAACATTGTGCTCATAGAGGATTACCGTGCACAGAGCTTCTTGCAAGCGTATCCGGAGTCCTTTTATGAATTAACGGACCTCGTAAAAGCTGATAGTTTTGCAGATTATAAGATTGGTCCGACCAGTGTTGACGGCAAGCAATATGGTGTTCCGTTTGATTCTGGTGTGACAGGAATGTACGTACGGACAGACTATCTCGAACAAGCCGGTTATAGCCTTGATGCACTACAGGATATCGATTGGAAGCAATATATCGAGATCGGTAAAGCTGTAAAAGCGAAAACTGGTAAAAGTATGCTCACGCTTGATCCTAATGATCTTGGACAAATCCGAGTAATGATCCAATCGGCAGGAGCGTGGTATACAGGAAAAGATGGTCAGACTCCGACGATAACAGACAACGCTGCACTGAAAGAGGCATTTGTAATTTACAAAGAAATGATGGATTCCGGCATAGTGAAAGTAATTTCGGACTGGAGCCAATTTGTAGGTGCGTTCAATAGTGGTGAAGTGGCTTCCGTTCCAACAGGTAACTGGATAACTGCTTCGATTAAAGCCGAAGCCTCTCAATCCGGTAAGTGGGCTGTAGCTCCACTTCCTAAGCTAGCAACAACAGAAGGATCCGTTCACGCATCCAACCTTGGTGGTAGCTCTTGGTATGTAATGAATGTAGATGGTAAAGAAGCCGCTGCGGAGTTCCTTGCTAAGACATTTGCTTCTGACGCTGAATTGTATCAGACACTGAATACAAAAGTGGGAGTCATCGGTACCTTGAAAGCAGCCGCAAGCGGAGAAGCTTACTCAGCTACGGATGAATTCTTCAAAGGCCAAAAGGTTGTATCGGACTTTGCAGCATGGACCGAGCAAATTCCAAACGTCAACTACGGCATGAACACTTACGCAATAGAGGACATAATGGTTGTAGCGATGCAATCTTATCTAGGCGGTAAAGATGTGGATACTGTGCTGAAGGATGCGCAGAAGCAAGCGGATACTCAAATTCGCTAATCGCACTTAGGCTGTACAAACTATGCCCTTGCTCCTTCTTCTCCTGTAAATTGGATTTCTACAGAAGGATGAATAGCAGGGGCTTTCATCTCTAATATATAAGACAGAAGGGTGCGGAGTGGAGTGGGAAATATAAAGACGGGGCTAAGCCCGCAAAAACTAAAGAGCTCTAAAGGGTCACGGCAGATTCATCTGACGGGTTGGTTATTCGTCCTTGTGCCGGTTATCATGATCAGTGTTTTCTATTTTTATCCAATGATCCAAGCTTTAATTCTATCTTTTAAGACGGGGAGAGGAAGCAGTCTTCATTTTACGGGATTTGATAACTATATTCGACTGTTTAGTGATACCACGTTCCTTACAGCCGTCAAAAACACATTTATTTATTTAATTATTCAGGTCCCAGTCATGCTGGTGCTGGCGCTCTTTATCGCTGTGCTGCTTAATGACGAAAGGCTGAAATTCAAAGGTTTTTTCAGAACGGCCATATTTCTGCCGACGGTAACGTCACTTGTAGCCTACTCCGTTGTTTTCAAGTACATGTTTGGAGCCGAAGGTATCATCAATAAATTTCTAGTGAATCTGCATTTAATCAGCGAACCGATTCAGTGGATTACTGACCCCTTCTGGGCCAAAGTTACGATCATCATTGCCATCACTTGGCGCTTTACTGGCTATAATATGATTTTCTATTTGTCATCCCTGCAAAATGTCGACAAATCTATTTATGAAGCTGCTCACATCGATGGTGCCAGTGCATTTACGCAATTTTTAAAAATTACAATTCCCCTATTAAAACCGATTATCTTGTTTACGACGATAACATCGACCATTGGAACACTTCAGTTGTTTGACGAGGTGGTTAACATCACGAAAGGTGGACCCGGCAATGCAACCATGTCGATTTCCCAATATATTTATAACCTTTCCTTTGAATACACACCTGACTTTGGATACGCTGCAACCGTCTCCTATTCAATTGTTGTAATGGTGCTCATTCTGACGCTAATTCAGAACAAAGTAGGAGGAGACAAGAGATAATGAAAACGAAACGCATGTTTACTTACCTGTTTTTAATCATCGCTGCGCTGATCTCTATCTTTCCATTTATCTGGATGGTAATAAGCGCCACGAACCAATCAGTTGATGTAACGAAAGGGACATTGCTGCCAGGTACGCATCTTTTTAAGAATATAAACAATTTATTTAGTTCCGTAGATATGTGGCAAGCCCTATGGAATTCTGCAAAAATCTCTGTGGTGACTACTGTGCTTTCACTGCTGGTAGCTTCGGCGGCTGGATATGGTTTTGAAATGTACCGTAGCCGGAGTAAAGATATTGTATTTAATATTTTGCTCGCTTCAATGATGATTCCATTTGCGGCGATCATGGTACCTCTATTTCAAATGTTCGCTAAAGTATCAAGTGTGGTACCGTTTCTTGGTATCGATACAGCAGCGGCAGTCATTTTACCTACATTCACAACAGCATTCCTAATTTTCTTCTTTCGTCAAAGCACAAAAATGTTTCCTAAGGATATGATGGAAGCCGGCCGCATCGATGGTCTTTCAGAATTTGGTTTATTCTTCCGCATCTATATGCCAACGATGAAATCAACATACGCTGCTGCCGCGATTATCACATTCCTAAACAGCTGGAACAACTACTTATGGCCATTGATCGTATTGCAATCCCAAGAAAATATGACCGTGCCACTTCTAATCTCGAATCTTGGATCGGGTTATGCGCCTGACTATGGTCTGATTATGTCCGCGATTGTCATTACGACTCTGCCGACGGCACTTGTATTTTTCATGATGCAAAAGCAATTTGTGGCTGGAATGACGGGTTCAGTTAAATAAGTAAGCAATCATTTTAAGAAAAGAAGGAGGAAAAATAGTTGAAGCAGCAGGTTGACAGAGGTCTCGCACCAAGTCTGGAATGGTTGTCAGACCCTACCATTTATGCAGTAGGCAGATTGCACGCGCACTCCGATCATCGTTATTATGAAACGACACTTGAAGCCGAAAGGTTTGGAGAAATGCCCTGGCGCCACAGCCTTAACGGAAGCTGGAAATTTAGTTACGCCCATAATGCAATGGAACGGCAGGCGCATTTTTATAAAGAGAACGTGTCTTGTAGAGGATGGGATGATATTGAGGTTCCCGGACATATACAACTTCAAGGTTTTGGGCAGCCACAATACGTGAATACGATGTACCCATGGGACGGTCATGAGCATCTTAGACCTCCGATGATATCTGAGGACCACAATCCTGTAGGTAGCTATGTGAAGTATTTTGTAGTTCCTGCGGGGTGGGAGCAACGTCCATTGTATATATCTTTTCAAGGCGTTGAAACCGCTTTTTATGTTTGGCTAAATGGGGAGTTTGTTGGTTATAGCGAAGATAGCTTTACTCCTAGTGAATTCGATCTGACGCCGTATTTGACGGATGGTGATAATAAGCTGGCGGTCGAGGTCTATCAACGCAGTACCGGGAGTTGGCTGGAGGATCAGGACTTTTGGCGCTTTTCCGGAATCTTTCGCGACGTGTATTTATACACTGTGCCGGAAGTTCATGTGCGGGATCTCCACGTTCAGACTGATTTGGATGGACAATTTGAGCAGGGAACGCTAAAAGCTGATTTGCAGCTGATGGGTAAGTCAGCTTCGAAAGTGGTCCTAGAGCTTAAGGATAAGGCAGGAAATCTTGTAGTTCGTAGTGAGACTAGAGTTTCAGGAGATTCCGTTTCTCTAGTGCTTGAGGCATCAAAGGTTCATCTGTGGAGCGCAGAAGATCCTAGTTTGTATACCCTTTACGTATCTGTCTACAACGCAGCCGGAGATCTTGTGGAAGTTGTGCCACAAAAGGTTGGTTTTCGAAAATTCGAAATGATAGATAAGGTTATGCATTTAAATGGTAAACGTATTGTATTCAAAGGTGTTAACCGGCACGAGTTTAATTCCCGCTTCGGTCGCAGCATTACGAAAGAAGATATGTTATGGGATATAAAGACTTTGAAACAGGCGAATATCAACGCTGTACGGACGTCGCACTATCCGAATGAAACACTCTGGTACGAGCTGTGTGATGAATACGGTGTGTATGTTATTGACGAGATGAATTTAGAGTCCCATGGATCATGGCAGAAAATGGGGGTCGTAGAACCGTCTTGGAACATACCAGGTAGTAAACCTGAATGGCAAGATATCGTAATGGACCGTGCGATTTCTATGGTAGAGAGAGACAAGAACCATCCTTCGATTCTGATTTGGTCCTGTGGCAATGAGTCTTTTGCAGGTGAAGTCATTCTGAATGTAGCGAATTATTTTCGTAAGAAGGACTCTACCCGTTTGGTTCACTATGAAGGAGTATTCCATAACCGCGAATATGATGATTCGAGTGATATGGAGAGCCGGATGTATGCGAAAGCAGCAGATATCGAAATGTATTTAAAAGAGGATCCATTAAAGCCATATATTAGCTGTGAATATATGCATGCGATGGGTAATTCCGTCGGAGGATTGCATAAATACACAGAACTCGAGCAGAAGTATCCAATGTATCAAGGTGGATTCATCTGGGACTTCATGGATCAGGTCATCGTAAAAAATGATCGATATGGAAAACCTTACATGGCTTATGGTGGTGACTTCGATGACCGGTCAACCGATTACAACTTCTCCGGAAATGGAATAGTGTATGCGGATCGGAGATGGTCGCCGAAAATGCAGGAAGTGAAATTTCTATATCAGAACATCAAACTGTCTCCGGATTGTCATGGCGTAACCATTAGAAATGAGAATTTATTTGTTAGCTTAGATGCATATAAGTTGAAATATTATCTGAATTATGAGGGCAGGGAAATCTATCGTGGGGTTGTATTCGCCCAGGTTAAACCAGGAGAAGAAAGATATGTAGAGCTTGATTTACCGGATATTAGGAATCAGTCCGGTGAGTATAGTTTGGATGTTTCACTTGTGCTCAAGGAAGATTCGTTATGGGCAAGAGCTGGCTATGAAATCGCCTTTGGACAGCATGTTTTTCAAGTGGGGAACAAGTCAGAAGATGAGGGTCCAACACAAACTAAAGAAGCTCCTGGCGTGAACGATTTTCGCGTTGTTGAAGGGGATGTAAATATCGGCGTGCATGGTCGTGACTTCTCCGTAATATTTTCGAAGCAGGCTGGAACCCTAATATCCGTTAAATATTCGGGGCGGGAAATGATCTCCTCACCGCCAGCGCCGCTCTTCTGGAGAGCAATGACAGATAATGACAAAGGTGCGGGAATGCATTTCGATTCTTCCTCTTGGTATGCAGCAAGTTTGACCCGGAGAGCGTTAAGCTTTGAGCTCATGGAAGAGGCAGACCGAGCGACCGTAACTTATGTGTATAAACTGAGCGTGTCGGAGGGAGTACGAGTAAGTGTAACTTACACGGTGTTCTCCGATGGAAGCATAAAAGTAAAATCAAGCTACCATGGAGAACCAGATTTACCGAAGTTTCCCATCTTCGCTCTAACCTTCAAGGTACCAGCGGATTACTACCAGCTGAATTGGTATGCGAATGGGCCGGAAGAGAATTATATCGACCGTGCGTTTGGTGCAAGATTATGTCGCTTCAGCAACCAAGCAGCAGATAATGTGTCTGCATATCTGGTACCACAGGAATCGGGCAACCGTACAGGTGTGCGTGAGGTATCTATAACCAACGATCATGGCCAAGGTATTATACTATCGGCACCAATCGCATCACCAGTTGAAGCCAATATATCGCCTTATTCGGCTATGGAGTTGGAGAATGCGACGCATCATTATGAGCTACCGAACATTCACAATACCGTTGTTACGATTGCCGGGCGTCAAATGGGTGTTGGTGGTGATGACAGCTGGGGAGCGCCAGTCCTTGATGAATATCAAATTGATCCTACGGTAGATATGGATTTTGAGTTTACGATTCGTAGAGCATGATTTGAAACAGATTAGAGTTGCCCCAATGGTGAGATTGGGGCAACCAAATCTTATAAAAGAATGAATTAATAATTTTATAATACATAATTGTAATCGGTTACATTCCATAGAGGAGGTGATAAAAATCTAGAAAACAGTGCAATGACAATGGTGAATGGAAAATTGCTTAAAGTGTCATCGATTCAAAGATCAATTATGTGATAGGGGGTAATCTAGATGATTACTAGAGTAAGACGAAGGTTGTCCATGTCTTTTCTTTCTGTTTCGTTGATTGTACCTATGTTTATGGGTCTGACAGGTGAGAAAGTAAGTGCCGCGAATGCTTCAATTAAGCTAGATCCTAACCAAATGCAAAAGCCTTGGGAAGGATGGGGAACATCGCTTGCCTGGTTCGGGAATATCACGGGTGGTTGGAACGATAAAGTCAAAAAAGCTTTGGCGGATTCACTCTACTCACCGGAAGGTCTAAACTTTAATATTGCCAGATATAATATTGGCGGCGGTGAGAATCCTGCTTACAATACGATGCGTCAAGGAGGAGAAATACCTGGATTCTCGCCATCTCCTGGAGTATTCGATTGGACGCAAGATGCTAATCAGCGTTGGTGGCTGCAAGCAGCTAAAGAACGAGGTGCCAACATTCTGGAAGCGTTCTCAAATTCTGCTCCGTATTATATGACGGAAAGCGGAAGTACCACTGGTCATTGGGATTCAGGGAAAGACAACTTAAAGTGGGATGAGTACGATAATTTTGCTAACTATTTAACAGAAGTTGTGAAGCATTTCAAAAATGACTGGGATATTGATTTCAATTATCTATCACCTGTAAATGAACCTAGTACGAATTACTGGGGATTTGGAGGGGGACAAGAGGGTTCCCACTGGGATGTTGGTTCTCAGATGAAGATCATTAATACAACACGCGCTAAACTGGATGAAGCCAATCTACAGTCTGTAGAAATTGCTGCTATGGATGAATCGATTCTGGATACCTTTGTTAGCAACTGGAATTCTTATGATGAGACAACCAAAGCTAATGTTGGTAAAATGAATACTCACTCCTACGGTGGGTCAAAGCGAGCTGAGATCAGAGATGCCGCCAAAGCTGCAGACAAAACGTTGTGGATGTCTGAAGTGGATCTAGGTCCTTCCGGAATTGCTCACGATCACGATGATTTCGAGCCGGCACTAGCATTGGCAGAAAGAATCATGACGGACATTACTTGGTTAGAACCTACAGCGTGGATCACTTGGCAAGCGATTGAAAGTGAGAAGAACATGCAGAAGGATAAGGAGAACATGAACTGGGGTCTCCTTCATGCAGATTTCGACACGCAAGAATGGTGGTACACAAAGAAGTATTACGCCATGCAGCAATTCAGTAAGTTTATTCCGCAGGGTGCAAGCTTCATAGGGGATAACGACGATAACACGTTGGCTGCTTATGATCCAAATACTAACAAAATTCATGTTGTATATAGAAATCCAAACATAACTAGTCAAAATATTTCTTTAGACTTATCACAGTTTGATACAGTCACTGGAGATGCAACGCCTTATGTCTCTTCCACGACTGAAAACGTTGTTCAGAAAGCGAAAGTTCCTGTTCTGGATAAAATGTTGCAAACTTCTGTTGGAGCAAAGTCCATTACAACCTTCGTAATAGATGGTGCTTCCTTTAAAGGAAACTCACTTATTCCTCAGAGCGATATGACCGTAACTGCAAGTAGTGCTCAATCTGGTGAAGCAGCAGAGAGATCATTGGATGGTGATCAATGGACGAACTGGCATACTTCATGGGACCCTTATGATGGAGGGCCGCATTCGATCACCTATGATCTTGGAGCCCACTACGATGATGTCAACAAGCTGAGTTATTTACCAAGGCAAGATAAAGATTGGAACGGAATCATTACGAAATTTACGATTGAAGTCAGCTCGGATGGCAACGTGTTCACACCGGTTGCGAAAGGAACCTGGAAGAACGATAAATCTGAAAAAACTGCAACGTTCAATTCGCAGAAAGCAAAATTTGTAAAGCTAAAGGTCGATGAAAGTAATGGGTCTGGAGCACAGTACGCATCGGCTGCAGAGATAAATATTATGAGAAAGTCCAATTTCACAGTTGATACGACTTTACTCGTTAATGCAATTTCTAGAGCAGAAAACTATATTTCAGCTAATAACGCAAATGTATCTGATTTGCAAGATTTGGTGAATGAAGCCAGAGTGGTTCAAGCGAACACTTTAGCAACACAGGAAGAGATCACACAAATCCTTTACAAGCTGAATGTCGAATATAGCGTTCTAGGCCAAGGACTTATCCCACAAATCCAGATGAAGGCAACGTCTGACAATTCTGCATCTGAAGATGGTCCGGAGAAAACAATTGATGGCGATGCCGGAACTAAATGGCATAGTGCATATAACAACGAGTATTCGCCACTTCCGCACAACATTACGTACGATCTCGGCAAGTCATATGACGGTATCTATAAACTTCAATATTTGCCGCGGCAGGATTCAGACTGGAATGGTGTAATCACCAAGTTCGAAGTTTCAGTAAGTGAAGACGGTACAGATTTCACCAAAGTAGTCGCAGAAGGAACTTGGAATGCCGATAAGACAGAGAAAACAGCAACCTTTAATGCACAGGGTGCTAAATATGTTAGATTTACCGCACTAGAATCGAGAAGCGATGCAGGCAAACAATATGCATCGGCTGCAGAAATCAATATTTTTAACAAGCAGGGATATGAAGTAGATTTCTCCAGCTTAGACAGCGCGATTCAAGCTGCAGAGAAATTCAAAACAGATTCTGGGAAAGATGAGTCTTACTTTAAGAATCTGAACGCGATCCTTATTCAAGCTGATACTCTGCTAAAAAGCGCAACAGCGACACAAGAAGAGATCGTAAAATTTGCCAGCCGTATAGTAACTGAAATATCTAATATTCAAAATAGTGATCCAAATATTAAGGGAATGAGCCTTTTCTATACACCAGAAGCCTATCACGGAAATCCAGCTAATCTAATGGTGGATAATGACATTTATACCTACTTCGAATCGAACTGGGACAAGAATGGAGTGAAGTATAAATCTGGCGATTATATCGTTGTAGATCTGGGTGAGAGCATGCGTGACGTTGGTAAGGTGCTTGTTACACCAAGACAAGACAAGGCAAACGGCCGCATCAAACAATTCAAAATCTATTACAGCGATGCGAACCTGGAGAATTCACCTGCTGACGGTACGCAAGCTTATTTGGACGAGAATTTCAAATTTGCAGCAAATGGCTCTTTTGATGACTATGACACGAGTGTTCAATCCGCAACGTTCAAATCCGTTGATGCTCGTTATATCGCGATTCAGGCTATAACTACTGGCGGTGACGGTAACACACTTAGCGCAGCAGAAATTGCAGTTAGTCAGAAACAAACAGCGACTTTTGATACTAGTAAACTACAAGCAGCGATCGATCAATTGCTTACACTGTCAGACATTAGTCCCAAAGTGAAAGATGCGATTGAAAAGCAAATTACAACGATTGGTAATCTCAGCGATTTAACCGAAGAAAGCATTACGTATTACACCAAGCATATAAAGGATTTATACAACCTCTATTTGACTGTAAATAACAGAAGCTCCATTAAGAGCGGTGAGGTATGGCTGGATACGGAAGGCGTGCCGATTCAAGCACATGGCGGAGGCATTCTGTTTAACGAGAAGAACAAGACATATTACTGGTACGGTGAAGACAAGACGGAAGGTTATCTTCCTACTGGCGTTCACGCATATTCGTCCAAAGATTTGTACACATGGCAAAATGAAGGCATCGTATTGCCTGTCTTCAATAACCCTCAACTTGGCGTAAAGGAAGTACTGGCTGGAGAGGGCATGCCATTATATCTGGATGAAAATTCTGAAACGTACAAGAATAGCGGGGTACCATACGATCCGAATAGGAAAGTAGAAATAAAAAGTAAAGATGAAGATTACACAGGTAACATGAAAGCGCCGAACAATACGCTCAGCAAACATAATTCACCGGAACGAATCGCTGAGTTAAATGCGCTGTATGCGAATTATTCGAACAAAGATAAGCAAAAGATGTATAAAGATTTCAACTGGGATAAAGTTGTCGAGCGTCCAAAAGTGGTCTACAACAAGAAAACCGACAAATATGTGATGTGGTGGCATCAGGACGGACCGATTGCTGGCGAATATTGGACAGCAGAAGGCGGTGTTGCCGTCAGCGATTCGCCAACTGGACCGTTTAAATATCTCAGCACATCCCGTTTGCCAAATGTAGGTGACGAACATGGCAATGAAGGAATGCTTCGAGATATGACAGTGTATGTTGATGATGATGGTAATGAAGCGACGCATGATAAAGCCTACTTGGTTTATTCTTCCGAAGAAAATGCTACGACGATAATCATGATGTTGAACGATGATTATACAGGTCCAGCCCAGAATGAGAAGGGTGAATCCTTAGAAGGGACTCACTATGTGAGAGCGTTTAAAGATTGGAGAGAAGCACCAACGATCTTTAAGCAAGACGGAGTCTATTATATGATTACGTCCGGTTTGTCCGGTTGGGATCCTAACGAAGCCCAATACCGCGTCTCCACTGAGGGAATGTTTGGACCGTGGGAAAATAAAGGCAATCCTATGGTTAATGACAGTAGAGATACCTTCAGAAGTCAAAGCACATTTGTACTACCATATCGGGATGGTAATGGCACTCTCGTACCGAACAAATTTATCTTTATGGCCGATCGTTGGTACCCGAATAATTTGAGTGATTCCAGATATGTTTGGCTTCCGCTTGAACTCGATAACGAGAATCGCAGAGTTGCGATAAGTTGGCATGATGAGTGGAAAACTTCCCAACTGAATATCGGTACAACTATTAACTTCAACAGTAATGGAGGAAGTTCGATTTCTTCCTTATATGGGGCTGAAGTCGGAACGAAAATTACTGCACCTGCAGAACCGACTCTAAAAGGATTTAAGTTTGTAAATTGGTATAAAGACGAAGCACTAAGTACCGTATGGGATTTCACTGTTGATACGGTCCCAACAAATGATATTACACTGTATGCGAAATGGGTGCCTGTAGCTGCACCAGTGATTACAAATATCATGCCAGTCAATGTAGCTACGGTGACCGGAACTCCACCAGTACTGCCAACAGTCGTAACGGCTGTTTACAATGATGGAACAACCCAAGACAAATCAGTTGTATGGGATATTATTGATCCTTCACTGTATGCTGAAGAGGGTAGCTTTAGCGTGAGTGGAGCGGTAGATGGCAGCTTAATACCAGCTGTAGCGAATGTAATCGTAAGCGATGATGTTTATAGAGCACAGCTTGCAGCACGTGTTGCAGATGCTAAATCTATTTATGGTTTAGCTGTGGAAGGAACGGCTGTTGGGCAGTATCCAATTGGCTCGAAACAGGAATTGTTGGCTTCGATCTTGGAGGCACAGCAAGTAGTTGATAATAATTCCACTACCCAGCAGGAGTTAGAGCAAGCAACAACTAACTTGAATTCAGCAATTGAAGTATTCGAGGCTTCAAAGAATCAACATGTTAAAGTAGAGTCCATCTCAATCACTAGCGTTTCGTCATCCATTGACGTGAAGAAAGGAACTCTTCAGTTACAGGCGGAGGTCCTACCAGTTGATGCTACGAACAAATCCGTTACGTGGGCGGTCTATGGTGCGGATGGAATAACTCCAACAGATATAGCAATCATCAATACAAATGGGTTGTTAACGGCTGCGAAGAACGGCATTGTGAAAGTCATTGCTACATCCGTTGATAACGCCACAGTTTACGGGATAAAAGAGATTACAATAAGCGGTCAAACTGACAGTCCAGAGCCTACTCCAGAGCCTACTCCAGACCCAGGAACAAATAATCCAGGCACAAATCCAGGCAACCCAACGACACCAACGAACCCTACACCTACACCAACGACCTCTCCTACACAAGAAGATCCACATCGTTATGTGCCAACTGGTAAAGAACTGCAAAGTGAAACTGCACAGAACGGAACAACAAGCCTGACCATTAATATTGATAAGGAAGCTTTAGCGAAGAAATTAGAAGCACTTAACAAAACTACAGGAAACCCTAATCTCAATATCGAGATTCCAGGAGCGAATTCATGGAATGAAGTCAATCTTCCACTGGATGTCTTGTACAACAGCTTGAAAGCGAATAAGGACACAATCATAACATTAAGTAGCCATTTAGGCAGTTATGAACTTCCGCTTTCCAATCTGAATCGTGAAGAACTTGAGAAAGCGGCTAAAGTTGCGGGTGCAACCTTAATCATTCGAATGGATAATATGACTTCACAGCATGAACAGAAGTTTGAACAATCCATAGTAGAAAAAGGAATGAAGCGAGTAAGCGACATCATAGCGTACAAAGTCATTCTTAAATCGCATGATAAAAAAGAAGAGCTTCAACGTTTCGGCAATATGTTTATGACACGTGTAGTAAATATGGATGGTGTTATTCAAGATCCATCGTCTGCGACCGCTGTTATATTCGATCCGATCACAGGTCAAATACGCTTCGTGCCATCAGTGTTTAATGTGAAGAACGGCAAAACTGAAGTTTCGATATTCGGTCAAGCAAATAGCTTATACGCAATCGTTCAGAACAAGAAAACCTTTGACGATATGATTGGACATTGGGCGCAAAAGGATGTGGAGATCTTAGCCTCTAAACTGATCATAAACGGAATGACAGATCGGACGTTTGCACCAGCAGGCCAAGTTACACGTGCTCAATTTGCGGCACTACTGGTAAGAGGACTGGGGTTATCGACGGAGTCGGTAACAAATATGTTTGCAGATGTTAGTACAACTGCGTGGTATGCACAGGATGTGAATACGGCAGCGAAACTTGGTTTGATTAAAGGCGTTGGTGAGGGTAAATTCAGTCCGGATGCACGGATTACACGAGAGCAAATGGTTGTGATGATCATGAACGCTGTTGGGCTTGTTCAAGGAGATCATAAAGCAGAACCTCAAACCCATACTCCATTTGCTGATCAGAACCGGATCTCTGATTATGCTGCGCAAGCAGTAACAGAAGCGGTTAGCAAAGGATTAATTAAAGGTAAAACAGACACAACCTTTGCTCCACAAGATGCAGCTACACGTGCTGAAGCTGCTGTAATGATTAAACAAATTTTGCAGTTTTTAAAATTCATTAACTAAATGAATGATTAACAATTGTGCTCGGCTCACACTAAACAGTGA
Organism: Paenibacillus etheri; assembly: GCF_001012825.1. Taxonomy (GTDB): domain Bacteria; phylum Bacillota; class Bacilli; order Paenibacillales; family Paenibacillaceae; genus Paenibacillus_AQ; species Paenibacillus_AQ etheri. Next base: position 580,064 of record NZ_LCZJ02000019.1, on the reverse strand, counting down.
ACCGAGCACAATGATTATCACTAGTTATATTAGGAGGAATGAATACTCTTGTTTAAAATCAGATCGTTAGCTAAACGTTTGACAGTGAGCGCTTTATCATTGAGCTTAATTATTCAGCATCCTATATCTGTTCCCATAGCTAAAGCAGAATCTGTAAGCGCTATCGCGGGATTATCCGCCGCCCCTGAAAATAAATTATCACTATGGTACCGGCAACCGGCGATAGATTGGGAATCAGAAGCGCTTCCCATTGGCAATGGACATATGGGAGGAATGGTTTTTGGTGGCATCGAACAGGAACGTATTCAATTAAATGAGAAAACGTTATGGTCCGGTGGGCCAGGTTCTTCTTTCATATATAATTGGCCTTCCACGGATGAAGCAGAGTCCTCAACACCTTATACTTTCGGTAATCGTGATGGTGCTGCAGATCATTTGGAGAGTGTCCGGGCTAAACTTCGCGCGGGGGATATTAATGGTGCACAAAAAGAAGCGAATGAAAATCTTACAGGTTTGAATGTAGGCTTAGGAAGTTATCAAACTTTTGGAGACTTGTACCTAGATTTTGAGAAATCATCAAGTAAAGCAGAGAATTACCGCCGAGAACTCGATATTGAAGATGCGATATCTCGAGTGAAGTACACGCAAGATGGAGTAGAGTATACACGAGAATATTTTGTCAGCTATCCTGATAAAGTGATGGTTACGCGTTTGACAGCCAATCAGCCAGGTAAGCTGTCCTTGGATGTACGCCCGACAAGTGCTCAGGGAGGCGTAGTTACAGCGAGCGGGAACAACATTAATATTAGGGGTAATGTTCTTGACAACAATTTGCTATATGAAGCGAACTTCCGTGTGCTCCATCAAGGCGGAAATATAACCCCGGGGGATGGGAAGATCCATGCAGCGAATGTTGATTCGTTAACCATTCTTACTACAATGGGCACTAACTATTCCAATACCTATCCTACTTATAGAGGAAATGACCCGCATAATGAGGAAGTGGCGATATTGGATGCTGCTGAGAGTAAAACTTATGAAACGCTACTTGAGAATCATAAGCAAGATTATAAGGCTTTGTTTGATCGTGTGAAACTAGATTTGGGCGATTCCAAGCCTACGATTCCAACAGACGAGCTCTTAGCCACATATGAAGGAACGAAAAGTAAAGCGTTAGAGGTATTATTTTATCAATATGGCCGATATCTGCTAATTTCTTCTTCACGTTCCGGTTCACTACCGGCCAACTTACAAGGCGTATGGAATAATTCCAACAGAGCGCCATGGAGCAGTGATTATCACTTTAATGTCAACATTCAAATGAATTATTGGCCAGCGATGGTATCGAACCTCTCGGAGACGATGTCACCATTGATCGATTACATTAATTCATTGCGTACTCCAGGTCGAATTTCATCTGAGAAATATTATGGCATTAAAGATGCATGGTCGATTGGAGTGGCAAACAATCCATTCGGATATACTTCGCCGGGATGGGATTTTAATTGGGGCTGGTCACCGGCATCCAATGCTTTTATTTCGAATAACATTTGGGAGAGTTATAAATTTTCAGGAGATATCGATCTACTGAAGTCACGTGTATATCCAATTTTGAAAGAAACGACACAATTTTGGACCCAGTATTTAGTTGAAGATACGGATGGAACATTGGTATCCACGCCTTGTTATTCACCGGAACAAGGAACGATCAGTACAGGATGTGCTTATGACCAGCAGCTCGTACAAGATCTTTTTACCAACTATTTGGAAGCGAGTATAACCTTAAAAGTCGATTCTGATTTTCGTGAGGAAGTCCAGACTAAATTAAATCAGCTATCTCCAATTAAAATCGGAAAGTACGGACAAATTCAAGAATGGAAAGAGGACATCGACGATCCGAACAACAAACATCGCCACTTGTCTCAATTAATCGCTCTGTTTCCAGGAAAGCAAATTAACAAAAATACGCCAGAACTCCTGAAAGCAGCTAAAGTATCATTGGAGCACCGTGGAGATGAGGGTACAGGTTGGAGTAAAGCTAACAAAATTAACATGTGGGCTCGTGCCCAAGACGGTACACATGCACATACGATTCTGGAAGGGCAGCTTACCGGAAGTACATTAAATAACTTGTTCGATACACATCCGCCATTCCAAATCGATGGCAACTTCGGTGCTACGTCCGGTATGTCTGAAATGCTACTACAAAGTCATTTGGATAACATCGATATTTTGCCGGCGCTCCCTGCTTCATGGCCAGAAGGAAGTTATTCAGGCTTGGTTGCACGTGGGGGATTTGAGGTTAGTGTGAACTGGAACCATTCAAGAGCTACAAACATTAGCGTCAAATCGAATAAAGGCAATCGTGCGGTTGTTACTTATCCAAACATTGCTGGTGCTAGCGTCATGAATCAAGCCGGTCAGAATGTAAAGCACTCCATAGATAATAACAATCAGATTTCTTTTGACACACAAATTGGAGACGTTTACACGATCGGTTCGATTCCTTTACAAGATGGACATTTATACAATATGAAAATGAAAAACAGCGGCCATTTGCTAGATATTGAAGGGGCATCGGTGCAAGAGCAAGCAGCGGTTGTGCAAATGCCAGCAGTATCGTTAGCAAGCAGTCAGCAGTGGTATGTAGAAAGTGTAAGTGATGGATACTACAAAGTTACCAACAACACGAGTAAAAAAGTGATTGCAGTGCTAGATTCATCCATGACCGATGGTGCGAAACTCGTACAGCAAACCTATACTTCAGACACCTCTTATAATGATGAATGGCGTCTTGTTGATAAAGGGAGCGGTTATTATCAGTTGGTTAATCGCGGAAGTGGTAAAGCCCTTACGGCTTCAACCACCAGCACAGAGACTGGGACACAGTTGATCCAATCTTCAATAACAGATTCAGATGAGCAATTATTGAAAATTGATCCTGCAAGTGATCCATTTGATCAACAAAAGTTCAACCTTACGGTTCAACACAGCAATCTTCGTATGGACGTGAACGAGGATTCCAAATCAGATGGCGCTGCTATCATCCAGTGGTCCGAAAGTGCGGGGCAGAATCAACAATGGATGTTTATGAAGACAAACCCGGGTTATTACAAAATTACCTCAATGAGCAGTTCAAAAGCACTTACTGTAGAGAATGCGTCAACATCAGACGGTGCAGGAATCATTCAAGCCACGTACACCGATGATGCTACCCACAATGATGAATGGTCAGTCGTAGATGCAGGTGATGGCTATTATCAATTGAAAAATCGGGCTAGCGGAAAAGTGATTGAAATACCTGACAACAGTGTTTCAAGCGGTGAACAATTCGTACAAAACAAAGCTGATACGGGCAGTAACCAGAAGTTTGCATTCTCGTTAGATAGAACCGTGAATGACAATGCAACTGGATCAGGAAGTGATCAGTTTGTATACGGTGCGGGTTGGGATTATAGCTCTTCTGAAGCTGGGGCATTCAGTCGTGACAACCATTATTCGAACAAAGCGGGTTCATACGCGCTCCTGCGTTTTACTGGCTCAAAGGTGCAAATATATGGAGCTAAAAACGATAATCAGGGGATTGTTGCGTTCTCCATCGACGATGGTCCTGAGCAACTGGTCGATACTTACGCCTCTTCGCGTTTAGATCAACAACTGCTTTTTGAAAGCTCGGAGATGTTGAATCAGGAGCATGTGCTCAAAATCCGGGTGACAGATCAGAAGAATGCCAATGCGAATAACACTTATATTTCAGTTGACCGTGCGGATATTCAGTCCCGTGTAGTTAAAGGCGTGGGCAATTCCAAGGATTATTTTAAACAAACTACTGAAGCAATTAATGGAGTAAATCACAGCGTAATTACCCTAAATTATAAAGGTGAAGACGCAGGGGACGCGGTGAGAGCGGCAATTGAGGCCGCCAAGACGGCGCAGAAGCCTGTAATTTTAGATTTTCCGACAGAAACTTACCATTTTAAAGCATCAACTGCGAAACAGGTGCAATATTTTATTTCAAATACGACCACAAAAGAGCAGACACCTAACAGTACTCGAAAGGTAGGCCTTCTATTCAAGGACATTGATGATCTTACCATTCGGGGGAATGATTCGACCTTGTTATTCCATGGTGTGATGACACCTATCGTATTTGACCATGCGACAAATATCAAGGTGAACGGAATAAACATCGATTTTAACCGACCTGTCGTATCGGAGATGACCGTTACTGAAGTAGGCAACAACTACATGAAAGCGAGTATACATCCGGATTCATGGTACTCAATTTTGAACAATCAATTAGTATGGTTCGGTGAAGAGAATTGGACAGAGAACGGAACTCAAAATGTAAAGGCTGTGCAAGAGTATAACCCAGTTACGAAACAGACCTGGAGAGTTGATAATCCTCTTGATGGTACAACAAGCGCACAGGATCTCGGTAAACGAGAGGTACAATTCAACTTCAACAATAGTCCGAAAATGACAGTAGGACACACATATCAGCTTCGGGATACAGCAAGAAGAGAACAAGGTGCGTTGATTTATCGAAGCAAGAATATTGCGTGGTCAGATGTTAACTTCTATGCTGCACCCGGGCTTGGAATTGTCAGCCAATACAGTGAAGATGTTGCGTTTGATAATTTGAATTTCGCACCTAAGACAGGCAGTGGACGGACGAATGCATCGATGGCGGACTTCCTGCAAGTTTCGGGAAGCAAGGGTGACATTCAGGTATCGAACTCCTATTTTGCTGGAGCACATGATGATGCGATTAACATTCACGGCACTCATCTGCAAATTGTACAAGTAACGTCATCCAATCAGGTGAAAGTACAATTTATGCATCCTGAGAGCTGGGGGTTTGATGCATTTGCCATCGGAGATACGATCGAATATATCAACAAGTCGACTTTACTCTCAAAGGAAAGTGCAGTGGTCACCGATGTGACACGCGTAAATGATACTCAAATTGTTCTTACACTAGATAAGACAGTACCTTCTTCGGTAACTGCGAATGAGTATGTGGTTGAAAATGCCACATGGACCCCGAATGTTACTATTAAGAATTCAACGTTTGAAACGATTCCGACCAGAGGCATCCTTGTGACAACGCGTGGTCCTGTTCGCATCGAGAATAACACATTTAATGGCATGCAGATGAGCGCGATCTTGATCGCAGATGATGCTAATAGCTGGTACGAATCGGGAATGGTGAAGGATGTCTTGATTCGTAACAATACGTTTAATAATAACGGGAACGCGGTGATTAGTGTTGAACCGAGCACTTCTCTGACGAATCCAGATAAGACCGTGCATAGTCATATTGTGATTGACGGCAATCAGTTTAATAAGGAGGGCGGCAATTCCGCAATTTATGCAAAGAGTGCAGATGGGTTAACGTTTACGAACAATACTGCGAATCAAGGTGGTTTTGAGCTTGCATTTGATGCATCTAAAGCCGTCACCATTACGGGAAATACGTTCGCAGAAAGCAATGTTGACAAAAAAATAAACTTTAATCGCATGATCGCTGGTACGGAATCTATTGATGAAAGTCAAGGATTTGTCGTCACGCGAACGAATGATTATACACCTGCTGAATCGGATCCTAGTGAGATTCCTCAAAATGAAATGACAGCAAAATCAACCAGTCATCACAGCGGAGACGAAGCGGGTAATGCCATTGACGGAGATCCTTCGACCATCTGGCATACAGAATGGGATCCTATGGCGGAATTGCCGCAGTCGATTACTCTAGATCTTGGGAAACCGAGAATGATATCAAAACTTAAATATTTGCCAAGGCAAAATGGGTCACAAAACGGCAATATTACTTCTTATGAATTATCGACAAGTTTGGACGGAACTTCTTTTACACAGTTTGCAAACGGATCCTGGGGTGATGACAGCAATGAAAAAACCGCACAATTTACTCCGGTAACAAGTAGATACCTGAAGCTTACTACTACTGCAGGTCATGGCGATTTAGCTTCAGCTGCGGAACTCAATGTAAGCAAAGATGCTAGTGATGGCCAGTATCAGGAGATTGCTGAACTTATAACAAATGCGCAAGGCAAGCATGATAGCGCTGTTGAAGGCATCGGCAAGGGGCAATACCCGGCTGGTTCAAAACAAACGTTACAGACAGCCATAACTGAAGCGAAAAAGGCAGTCAACAGCAGTTCGATTACACCGCAGCAGTTACAGAAGACTTTAAATTCTTTGAATGCTGCGCTACAAACCTTCGAATCGCTTATAATCACTGATCCGAATGGCAAATCGATCAAGATCACAACCGAATCTAATCGTATCAACGTAAAGGGTGGAAGTCTTTCGTTAGAAGCAGTCGTGCTTCCGGTTGATCAGCCAATAACATGGGCTGTCTATGAAGTTGATGGTACTGCAACAGAAAAAGCACTTATCGATCAATCTGGCAAGCTAACAGCTGTGAAGGATGGAAGCGTGAAAGTCGTTGCTACAGTAACGGACGATTCTTCGCTCTCCGATGAAAAAGTTATTATCATCACTGGACAAAATGATGATCAGAATCCGTCAACTGATCCAACAAACCGAGAGGAATTAAATTTCAACACGGGTTGGTTATTCAAACGTGAGGATGTAAGCGGAGCCCAAGAATTAACATTCGATGATAGCGGCTGGGAGGGCGTTAATTTACCTCATAGCGTACGTCTAGAACCGAAAATCAACGGGGGCATCAATCAAAGCTATCAAGGCTTGGCATCGTATCGAAGACATTTCTCGCTCGATAATTCTTACACTGGCAAGAAGCTGTTTATCGAATTCGAAGGGGCAATGACCAATGCAGAAGTGTGGATTAACGGCACGTATCTTGGCATTCATCACGGCGGATATACTCCTTTTACATTCGATATTACAAAGTATGTTCAATTAGGTGATGCAACGAATGTCATCACAGTAAAGCTTGATAATAGGGATGATCCGCAAACCCCGCCAGGAAAGCCGCAAAGCGGTTTGGACTTTGCATATTTTGGCGGACTTTATCGAGACGTTAAGCTGCATGTCATGGATAACTTGCACGTCACCGATGCTATATACGCAAATAAGGTGGCAGACGGCGGCATTTTTGTTACCTACCCACAGGTAAGTAAAGACGAAGCGACGGTACAGGTGAAGACAAATATCATCAATGAAAACGCGAGCGCTAAGAACACTAGCGTTAAAACCACGATCGTCGACAGCAACAATCAAGTGGTCGCCACTATGATGAGCGATGCTCAAAATATAGGGGCGGGTAACGACCATACGTTTGTCCAATCGACGAAGATTAGTAATCCGAAGCTTTGGCATCCTGACCATCCTAATTTGTACACAGTATATACTTCAGTGAATGATGGGATCACTTTTGTGGATAGTTACAAGACCCGCATCGGGATCCGGCGGATTCAATTTACTCCTGATCAAGGATTTCTCATTAATGGAGAGAAACTAATGTTGTATGGCGCGAATCGGCACCAAGAGTATCTGTATGTCGGTAACGCGATGCCTAATTCAGGACAGTACCGAGACGCTAAGCAGCTTCGAGAAGGTGGTTTCAATACCGTACGCACGGGTCATTATCCGCAGGATCCATCTTTCTTAGATGCGGCGGATGAACTTGGATTGACCGTTATCTCCCCGACGCCGGGGTGGCAATTCTTCGGAGATTCTGTCTTTGAGGAGCGTTCCTATCAAGCCATCCGAGATATGGTACGAAGAGACCGAAATCATCCGAGCATCATTATGTGGGAATCCAGCTTGAATGAAACGGACTACTCGCTGGAGTATGCGCAAAACGCGCATAAGGCTACTCATGAAGAATATCCGGGAGATCAGACGTATACGTCTGCGGAATACGGATTTAAAGGAAAAGAAGTTTATGATGTGAACTACAAAGAATTGGATTCGGCCTTAAAGCCACTCTTTACGAGGGAATGGGGAGACGATTGGTCGGAAAGCGCGACAAGCCTTACCGGGTATCGGTCGGTCCGCAAAGTGGGCGAAACCGACATGATAAACTCCACCCTCTTACGTCAAAAGGCTCTAAACGGAGAGGGATACTTCGACTGGGCGGGCCTTAATGCAAATCCGCGCATAGCCGGACATACGGTCTGGAGCTTTAGCGACAACAACCGTGGCATGGATACCGACCCGGCCTATGCAGGTCTAGTGGATCTAGACCGGTATCCGAAATTCAATTACCATTTCTTCCAAAGTCAGCGTGATCCTGGCTTGAAGCTAAGCGGCGTCGACTCTGGTCCGATGGTCTTTATAGCCAATTATTGGACACCATCTTCATCAAGAAACGTCACAGTGGCGAGCAATACGGAGCAAATTAAGCTTTATTTGAACAATAAACTCATTGATACCCAAAATCCCGATAGCGGATTTAAGCATGTAGCCCACCCGACATTTACATTTAATAATGTACCTTGGGCGGCTGGATCGTTACGTGCAGATGGTCTAATAGGCGGCGTGGTTGTGGCATCACACACCGTGAATACGCCGGGACAGCCTCATCATCTGAATGTAGAGTACGATACGAAAGGGAAGGGGCTCGTTGCGGATGGTTCGGACCTGGTAATGGCTTACATTACAGTACGTGACGCTGACAATAACATTGTTCCGACGAATTCCGTTTCTGTTTCCTTAAACTTGAGCGGCCCGGGCGGGCTAGTTGGCAATGGCGTAACGCGAACTTTTGCAAACCCAGTTGCTGTAGAAGGAGGCATAGCCGCCGCATTCGTGCAATCTTCTCGTACGCCTGGCACCTTAAAGCTGACAGCGAGAGCGAACGGTTTAGTCGCGGGAATTGCCGAAATCACTAGCGAGGCAAGTCAAAGCGTGTTCGTGCCCGGTGGAAGTGACGGAGGAGAACATTGGTTTGAAGGTGAGAATGTCGCTTTGAACAAAAGCATAACAACAAGCAGTGAGCAAAGTGAAAATCCAGGCTCGAATGGTAATGACGGGAACGAGACGACCGGCTGGACAGCTGCAAGCAGCGATCCTGGACAATGGTGGGAGGTCGATTTGGGCAGCGTCTTTAATATCACGGGCTCGGAAATTGTCTGGGCAAGTGGAAATTCCTATAATCAGTACAAAATCGAGGTATCTGAAGATCAAGGAAATTGGACGACGATTTTGGACAACACCCAAAATAAGACAGCAACGTCGCGTCAAAGGGATAAGCTATCTGCTAATGCACGGTATGTTCGCATTATAGTAACGGGAGTACAAACGGGTCAAGCCAGTTTCAACGAGTTGAAAGTGTTTGGAGTAGCGCCGTTTCAAAACCAGGCAACGCAACATCCGGAATTGGTAAATGTCGCGTTAAATAAGTCCGTCAGCGCAAGCAGCTCGGCAAACGGTAATGAACCGTCCATGGCGAATGATGGCATCAACGCCTCGTGGTGGGAGGCCAACAGTAGTGCACCTGCATGGTGGCAGGTGGACTTGGGTGCTTCTTACAATTTGGTAGGCAGCAAAATCCTTTGGGGAAGAGATAACATGCATTATACCTACAGAATCGAAGTTTCCTCTAACGGTACAGAATGGTCGCAAGTAGCGGGCCGTACGGCTTCGGGTCAAGATATGAATCCAGATAACTACACGGCAGCCGGGGTCAGGTACGTCAGAGTAACCGTGGATTCACTTGCTGGAGGTAGTGGTACGGAGAAGCCAGCGTTCAAAGAAATTCAAGTGTACAGCGCCCCTCACAACATAGCGCTTAATAAGCCCGTAACCGCAGATAGTTCCCAGTGGAACAACCCTGCTGAAGCCGGTAACGATGGAAATGAATCGAGCCGTTGGAGCGCAGACGACGGAAACACGGGACATTGGTACAAGGTTGACCTTGGGGCGATTTACGATTTATCGGGTACCCGGGTGAAGTGGGAAATGGACAATAGGAATTACGGATATCAAATCGAGGTTTCAGACGATGATGTGAAGTGGACGACAATAACGAAAAAGTCAAGCTCATCCCAAGTGCAGTTCGACTATTTCAATACACGTGCAAGGTATGTACGAATCCAAGTGACAGATATGTCCGATGGATGGGCAAGTTTCTGGGAATTTGACGTATATGGCGCGGTTCCGGTTGACACGTCGTTGATCCCACAATCACAAATGACTGCTACGGCAACGAGTGAAGAGACAAGTGGAGAAAATAATGATGCTTCGCAAGCCATTGATGGTAATCCGTCGACAATCTGGCATACGAAGTGGGATTTGTCTAATCCGCTGCCACAATCGATAACCCTTAATCTTGGTAATACGCATGTCATTTCGAAACTAAAATATTTGCCTAGGCAAAATGGGGCACAGAACGGAAATATTACTTCTTACGAGATATTAACAAGCTTGGACGGTGAGAACTTCACACCAGTTACAGGCGGAAGCTGGGATGATGACAGCACTGAGAAAATCGCAGAATTTGCTCCGGTCGCAAGCAGATACCTGAAACTTACTGCCATCGCAGGTCATGGTGGTTTAGCTTCAGCGGCAGAGATTAACATCATGAAGAATGAGATGGATGAGGACTATCAAGCCCTTCAAGCACTTATCACAAGTGTGCAAAGCAAGCACGACAGTGCAGTAGAAGGAAATGAAGAGGGTCAGTATCCAGAAGGTTCGAAACTAACTTTACAAAAAGCTATTGATCAGGCGAAGGATGTACGCGATAGCATCTCTGTTACGCAGCAGCAATTGCAGCAGGCGGTGAAGGATTTAAATGCTGCACTGCAAGTGATGGAGGATAGTATCCACAATCATGTTAAGGTTCAATCGATCACGATCACAAGTGAATCATCGGTGATTACGACGAAGAAAGGAACTCTTCAATTAGGCGCTGCCGTGCTACCTACCCATGCTAATAAGTCTGTAACATGGGCTGTGTATGAAGTAGATGGCATAACAGTAACGGACAAAGCGACCATTGAACTATCCGGTTTGCTGACGGCGGTGAAAGATGGAACCGTGAAGGTGGTAGCCACAGCAACGGATGGTTCTAATGTTCAAGGTGAGTTAGCTATTACCATAAGTGGTCAATCGGACATTATCGATCCGGGCACAGATCCTGTGAATGTTGAAAAGATTAACATTTCAAGTTCAGCAGATGTGTCAACGATTACCACTAAGAGCGGAAGCCTTCAACTTGGTGCTACCGTGCTGCCTGCTAATGCTACGAATAAGTCGGTAACATGGGCTGTATATGGAGCGGATAGCGTATCTGCAACGGATTTAGCAACCATTAATCTATCTGGACTGCTGACGGCGGTGAAAGATGGAACCGTGAAGGTGGTAGCCACAGCAACGGATGGTTCTAATGTTCAAGGTGAGTTGTCTATTACCATAAGTGGTCAATTGGACATTATCGATCCGGGCACTGATCCTGTGGATGTTGAAAAGATTAACATTACAAGTTCAGGAGATGTTTCAACGATTACCACTAAGAATGGAACCCTCCAATTTGGTGCTAATGTATTGCCTGAAAATGCTACGAACAAGTCTGTTATTTGGACAGTTTTTGGAGCGGATGGAGTAACACCAACGGATCAAGCGATCATTAATTCGAGTGGTTTATTGAAAGCTGTGAAGAACGGTGTTGTGAGAGTGGTAGCGACTTCCGTTGGAAATCCATCAGTTTATGGAATCAAAGAGATTACGATTAGTGGGCAAGACGACAGTACTGATCCAGGTACTGGTCCAGGAACAGGTGTAGATCCAGGCAGCCCAACGACACCAACGATTCCTACAATAACACCTACACCAACGACATCACCGACGAAAGAAGATCCACATCGTTATGTGCCAACAGAGAAAGAACTAGAAAGTAAAACTGCACAGAACGGATCACTGAGCCTAACGGTAAACATTGATCGGGAAACATTAGCGAAAAAGTTAGAAGCACTTTACAAAACAACCGAAAGTCCTAATCTTAACATCGAGATTCCAGGAGTGAATGCATGGAATACAGTGCATCTTCCACTGGATGTCTTGTACAACAGCTTGAAAGCGAATAAGGACACAATCATTACACTTAGTAGTCATTTAGGTAGTTATGAACTTCCGCTTTCCAATCTGAATCGTGAAGAACTAGAGAAAACAGGTAAAGTTTCGGGTTCAACCTTAATCATTCGAATGGATAATATGACTTCACAGCATGAACAGAAGTTTGAACAATCCATAGTAGAAAAAGGAATGAAGCGAGTAAGCAACATTATCGCATTCAAAGCCATTCTTAAATCAAATGATAAAGAAGAAGAGCTTCAACGTCTCGGAAATACGTTTATAACACGTGTCATAAATTTGGATGGCGTTATTCAAGATCCGTTGTCTGCGACCGCTGTTATATTCGATCCGGTAACGGGAGTAATGCGTTTCGTGCCATCGGTATTCACAGTGAAGAACGGCAAAACTGAAGTCTCCATATTCAGTCAAGCAAATGGCTTATACGCAATCGTTCAGAACAAAAAAACCTTCGATGATATGATTGGACATTGGGCGCAAAAGGATGTTGAGACCTTAGCCTCTAAACTGATCATTAACGGCATGACGGATCAGGCGTTTGCACCAGCAGGCCAAGTCACTCGTGCTCAATTTGCGGCACTGCTGGTAAG
>NZ_LCZJ02000019.1:561040-567416 GCF_001012825.1 Paenibacillus etheri | reverse complement strand
GTTCACTGTGAAGAATGGTAAGACTGAAGTTTCGATATTCAGTCAAGCAAATGGCTTATACGCAATCGTTCAGAACAAGAAAACCTTCGACGATATGATTGGACATTGGGCGCAAAAGGATGTGGAAACCTTAGCCTCTAAACTGATCATTAACGGCATGACGGATCAGGCGTTTGCACCAGCAGGCCAAGTCACTCGTGCTCAATTTGCGGCACTGCTGGTAAGAGGATTAGGGTTAACGACGGAGTCATTATCGAATGTATTTGCAGATGTTAGTGCTACGGCGTGGTATGCGCAGGACGTGAACACAGCAGCGAAGTTAGGCTTGGTTCAAGGCGTTGGTGAAGGGAAATTCAGTCCAGATGCAAAGATTACAAGAGAGCAAATGGTCGTTATGATCATAAAGGCTATTCATCTCGTTCAAGGTGATCAGGAGCCGGAAGCTCAAACCCGTACTCCATTTGCTGATCAGAACCAGATCTCTGATTATGCTACCCATGCAGTAACAGAAGCAGCGAGCAAAGGATTAATCAAAGGAAAAACAGAAACAAACTTTGCTCCGCAGAATGCAGCCACACGTGCTGAGGCTGCAGTGATGGTCAAACAAGTTTTGCAATATTTGAAATTGATTAATTAAGCCGAAGAAGTTTTTTAACACAGCCTACTCAGAAATTGAAGCTGTTAGCGCGGATGAAATTGGGAAGGAGAAACGAGTACACTCTAAATTCGAAGAAATAAACACGTAGTACAAGGGGAAGGAGACTTTATTAAGCAAGTCTCCTTCCCTTGTTTATGAATTAAGAAGATATGACCCATGCATCTACAAACAGTGACATTGTGGGATGAACTATAATCGCATTCATAATTGATGAAGGAGTAAATTTGATGATCATTCAAAAATTAAGAAAAATGACAGCCCTTACAACTTCGTTTTCGCTGCTGATTCCGTTGTTATTTGCATCAGGAGTGCCGTCCATCTCACAGGCATCTGCAGCAGCTACTGTGACAGAAAATGCAGGAATGCCTGAACAGAAAGCAGGAAATTGGGATGATTTGAAAATAAATTGGACAACACCGGTCAGCGGTACAGATTTTAACGGAGCCCCCGTTGGGAATGGTTACTTTGGTGCTAAAGTATCGGGAGGCGTAGCTACCGAAATTCTTCAACTTAGTGACAAAACGTTTCATTCCGGCGAACCGTTCAATAATTATGATCCAAATCGTAAAATAGCTCTAGATGCTACGAGAAGTTTGCTTGCTCAAGCGGATGCAGCAACATCAGTAGCCTCTCGCGAGGATCATTTGAAGTTAGCAGAGACGGAAGCAATGGGTATGTGGGGATCAGAGCCATTGGCTAACTTCCTGCCCATTGGCAATATCGTCCTGGATGTCCCGAATACGTCGGGATATACGGATTATAATCGTGAACTTCATCTGGATAAGTCGATAGTTACAACAAAGTACAAAGTGGGAAACACGACTTATACGCGTGAAGTATTTGCAAGTAAACCGGATCGCGTAATGATCATAAGAATGACCAATGACGGCGGTCAGCCGATGGGCATGACGGCCAAGATGACTCTACCACCGGAAATGGACACACACGGTACGGTAACATCTTCTGGTAACGAGATCCAGATGACAGGTACGGCCCCATACGATGATAACGCTAGTCATTGGGAGAATGGGAGAGGAATGACTTTTGACGCTCGTCTACGGGCCAGAACGACTGGAGGAACCATAACAGCATCTGGGGGTAATTTGAACATTTCAGGTGCTACGGTAATTGAATTGCTATATGCAGACGCGACAAGTTACAAGGATCCATTTACTAATCCAAATCCAAGTCAAGGCGGGAATGATCCTACTCCAATCGTAGAAGATATAATGGACGTTGCTTTTGCAAAAACCTATACTCAGCTCTTGGATGCACATCAGGCTGATCATCGGAGTTTATTTCGCAGGTTGTGGACAGAAGTTAACGGTAATTCAGGTATTTCCAGGCCGTTCACGCTTACCTACCAGTATGCCCGTTATGTTTCAATTGCTGCTTCTAGAACAAATACATTTGATCGTCCTTTTAACGAAAATGGAATGTGGAATTACAAGTGGAGGCCTACCTCATATGGGGCACATTTTTTCAATGAAAATGTACAGAAAATGTATGCGTTAATAGAAACCGGGAATCTGACCGAGAATGGAGATCCCCTTTGGAAATATATTAAAAATTTAGCTATAAACGGAGAGAAAACCGCGAAAACAGACTTCGGATTTGACGGTTGGATGATACCTCACGCGTCCGATGTTTGGGCTAAAACAGAACTTAGCGCAGATGACAATGAGTGGTCAATCTGGCCTACGGGTGGCATGTGGCTCATGTTTAATGTGTATGATCATTATCGGTTTACACAGGACAAATCCTTTCTTCGAGAAACGGCATTTCCGCTCATGAAGGGTTCCGCAGAATTTGCTTTGGATTATCTTGTGACGAATAAGGAAGGTTATCTCGTTACGTCGCCTTCCACTTCTCCGGAGACGAAGTATGTTTTATCAGATGGTAAAGCCATTGCAATCAGTCAAGGGTCAACGATCGATATGACTCTAATTCGAGAGTTGTTTGAAAATGTCCTAGAAGCAGGCAGTATATTGGAAGGAGATTCTACAGTAGATGTTGATTTGATGAATCGTGTACGAACAGCCTTGCCGAAGTTACTTCCTTATAAAATTGGTAGCAACGGAGAAATCAAGGAATGGAATAATGATTACCCTATCGTAGATCCTAGTCACCGGCATGCCTCCCATTTAATTGGTGTTGGTTTTCTTGACCAGATCACGAAGAGAGATACTCCTGATTTATTTAATGCCGTTAAAGTTTCGCTGAACATGCGAGGAGTGGGTGGATATCATCCAGATAATTCGTACATGTGGGCGCGTCTAAATGAGGGGAATAGGGCTATTTCCGTTGCGGACGTTTACCCGTCGAGTGAATTTGTTAACGAATGGCAAGTGAAAGGCGCTTATTATCCTGAATTGTTTGTGCAAAGTCATCTGGACAACATTGATATTTTGCCAGCATTGCCTTCAACTTGGACAACTGGGAGTTTCTCAGGAATAAAAGCACGAGGCGGATTTGAGGTTGGTGTAACCTGGGCGAAATCTCGGGCGACGAGTGTCCAGGTCAAATCGCTTAACGGAACAAGTGCCAAACTTTCATACCCTAACATTGCCGGGGCAATCGTCACTAATCAAGCAGGTCAAAACGTTGCTTATACGACTAATAACAGCAATTTGATCTCTTTTGATACACAAGTAGGCGATGTGTACACCATTAGCTCGATTCCTTTAAAAGAAGGGGCGCTGCACAGTTTAAAAATGAAGCACAGTGATAAAATGCTCGATATCGCAGGTGCGTCGAAGGATGAACATGCGTCACTAGTTCAGATGTCATCATCAGGGACGGCAAACCAACAATGGCAGATAGTAAGTCTTGGAAATGGCTACAATAAAATCGTTAATAGCAAGAGTAATAAAGTCATCGCCGTTCTTGATGCTTCTATATCCGATGGCGCACAACTGGTACAGCAACTATATACCGCAGATGCTGTGCTAAACGATGAATGGCAAGTAATTGATCAAGCAAACGGTTATTACAAGCTGGTCAATCGGGGTAGCGGCAAAGCGTTGACTGTTCCAGATTCCAGTAAAGCTTCAGGGGCACAATTGGTCCAATCATCATTAACGAACACAGATAATCAACTGGTAGAAATTAATTCTGTGAGCGATCCAATCGATCAAAAAACATTCAGTTTGACCGTTCAGAACAGTCAGCTAAACATGGATGTAGACGGTGGTTCAAGCGCAGATGGGGCCAAAATCATTCAATGGTCTGCAGGTAAAGGGCTGAATCAACAATGGTTGTTTATGAGGACAGACCCTGGATATTACAAAATCATATCTCAACACAGTTTGAAGGCACTTATCGTAGAGGACGCATCAACTGTAGATGGTGCTGGGATTATTCAAAAGGGATACACCAATGATGACACCTACAACGATGAATGGTCCGTTGTGGATGTCGGGGACGGCTACTATCAACTCAAAAATCGTGGTAGTGGTAAAGTGATAGAAATCCCTGGAGGTAGCACAACAGGTGGTGTGCAATTCGTACAGAACACAGCAGGTACGGGAAGCAACCAGAGGTTCTTATTATCGTTCGACAGAATAGCGAATGATCATACAATTGGAACAGGGAATGACCAATTTATGTATAGTGGGGAATGGGGTTACACCTCGTCCGAATCTGGCGCATACGGTGGTGACAACCACTATTCGAACTCGGTGGATGCCTATGTACTCTTCCGTTTCATAGGATCAAAGGTTCAACTATATGGGGCAAAAAACAATAATCAGGGAATCGCGGCATTTTCTATCGATGATGGAGCTGAAACGATGGTTGACACGTACGCCTCATCTAGATCCGATCAGCAGCTGCTTTTCGAAAGCAAGGGATTGACGAATCAAGAACATGTGCTGCGTGTAAGGGTGACAGGCCAAAAGAATGCCGACTCTAATAATACCTTTTTATCAATAGACCGTGCGGAAATCCAGTCAAGGATACCTACTGTCTCGGATCCAAATGAGATCCCGCAAAGTGAAATGAAAGCAACATCAACAAGCAATCACAGCGGAAACGATGCTGGAAACGCCATTGACGGAGAACCTTCGACGATATGGCTATCCGAAGGGGATCCTGTTGTGAATTTACCGCAGTCTATTACTCTGGATCTTGGCAAACCTAGAGTAATTTCAAAATTACGATATTTACCTCAGCAAAACGGCGAGTCCATTGGTTACATTACAGTTTATGAACTATCGACAAGCATGGACGGAACCTCATTCACACCAGTTACAGGCGGAAGCTGGGATGATGACAGCACTGAGAAAATCGCAGAATTTGCTCCGGTCGCAAGCAGATACCTGAAACTTACTGCCATCGCAGGTCATGGTGGTTTAGCTTCAGCGGCAGAGATTAACATCATGAAGAATGAGATGGATGAGGACTATCAAGCCCTTCAAGCACTTATCACAAGTGTGCAAAGTATGCACGACAGTGCAATAGAAGGGAATGAAGAGGGTCAGTATCCAGAAGGTTCGAAACTAACTTTACAAAAAGCTATTGATCAGGCGAAGGATGTACGCGATAGCACGTCTGTTACGCAGCAGCAATTGCAGCAGGCCGTGAAGGAATTAAAAGCTGCTTTGCAAGTGATGGAGGATAGTATCCACAATCATATTAAGGTTCAATCGATCACGATCACAAGTGAATCATCGGAGATTTCGACGAAGAACGGAACTCTCCAATTAGGCGCTACCGTGCTACCTACCCATGCTAATAAGTCTGTAACATGGGCTGTGTATGAAGTAGATGGCATAACAGTAACGGACAAAGCGACCATTGAACTATCCGGTTTGCTGACGGCGGTGAAAGATGGAACCGTGAAGGTGGTAGCCACAGCAACGGATGGTTCTAATGTTCAAGGTGAGTTAGCTATTACCATAAGTGGTCAATCGGACATTATCGATCCGGGCACTGATCCTGTGAATGTTGAAACGATTAACATTTCAAGTTCAGGAGATGTGTCAACGATTACCACTAAGAGCGGAAGCCTTCAACTTGGTGCTACCGTGCTACCTGCTAATGCTACGAATAAGTCGGTAACATGGGCTGTATATGGAGCGGATAGCGTAACTGCAACGGATTTAGCAAGCATTAATCTATCCGGACTGCTGACGGCGCTGAAAGATGGAACCGTGAAGGTGGTAGCCACAGCAACGGATGGTTCTGATGTTCAAGGTGAATTGTCTATTACCATAAGTGGTCAATCAGACATTATCGATCCGGGCACTGATCCTGTGGATGTTGAAAAGATTAACATTACAAGTTCAGGAGATGTTTCAACGATTACCACTAAGAACAGAACCCTCCAATTTGGTGCTAATGTATTGCCTGAAAATGCTACCAACAAGTCTGTTATTTGGACAGTTTTTGGAGCGGATGGAGTAACACCAACGGATCAAGCGATCATTAATTCGAGTGGTTTATTGAAGGCTGTGAAAAACGGTGTTGTGAGAGTAGTGGCGACTTCCGTTGAAAATCCATCAGTTTATGGAATCAAAGAGATTACGATTAGTGGGCAAGACGACAGTATTGATCCAGGTACTGGTCCGGGAACAGGTGTAGATCCAGGCAACCCAACGACACCAACGAGTCCTACAACAACACCTACACCAACGACATCACCGACGAAAGAAGATCCACATCGTTATGTGCCAACAGAGAAAGAACTAGAAAGTAAAACTGCACAGAACGGATCAC
>NZ_LCZJ02000019.1:536640-561030 GCF_001012825.1 Paenibacillus etheri | reverse complement strand
AAAGGCGTTGGTGATGGGAAATTCAGTCCAGATGCACGGATTACAAGAGAGCAAATGGTCGTGATGATCATGAATGCGATTCATCTCGTTCAAGGTGATAACGGAACTGAAGCTCAAATACGTACTCCATTTGCAGATCAGGACCGAATCTCTGATTATGCTACCCATGCAGTAACAGAAGCAGCGAGCAAAGGATTAATCAAAGGAAAAACAGAAACAAACTTTGCTCCGCAGGATGCAGCCACACGTGCTGAGGCTGCAGTGATGATCAAACAAGTTTTGCAATATTTGAAGTTCATGAATTAAATAATTTAAACAGGCTCGGTTCAAACGATAAGTTTGAGCCGAGTTTTTTTTGTTTCGTTGTAGTATGTAGTATCTCCGTACTCAGTCAGTTAATGGTATCGATAGAATGAATTCAGTTCCTTCTTCTGATTTACTTCGTACAGTTACATTACCGTTCATCGAACGAATCAGTTGATAAGAAAGCGTAAGTCCCAATCCCGTTCCTTTGCTTTTAGTTGAAAAATAAATGCTTCCTAGTCGCTCCATTTGCTCGTTGCTCATTCCGACCCCATTATCATTTATTGTTATTATTGCATATTTGGATTGACGCTCGATACGGATGCTTACATTACCTGTTGCATGAACAGTGCAAGCTTCAATCGCGTTTTTAATAAAATTAATGAATAGTTGTTTAATCTCAGTTGGGTTTGCTGATACATATATTTTATCCTCCGAGTGTTGCATCTCCAAACTAACGTTATTCATATTGGCGTATGGCGTTATGATATCTACAATCGAGTAGATCTGCTGTACAAGTTCAATTTTCTCTACCATTGAATGATTTGGTTTAGCTATCGCTAGATATTCAGAAAGAATAACTTCTGTCCGCTTAATCTCTTCAAGGCAAATATCAATATATTTCCGACTCTTTTCTCTTGTGATAGAATCATCCTTCAGTAATTTCAAAAATCCCATAACGGCTGTAAGTGGATTACGGACTTCATGGGCTAGAGAGGCTGCAACATGAGCAATGGTTTCGGATTTTTCACTTTGGAGATACCTCAGATACAATTCCTTGTCAGAAACTGCTTTATTAAAAAGGGAAATTAATATCCAAATTCCGAGGAAATTTTGTACGGGCATAACGAGGATGTTAAACTTTAAATGCTGAATCGTGTATTGATATTCCGTTCCAAACATAGTAACAATAGGAATGATGGAAAAGATTATCCCTGCAAAGAATGTAATAAGTTTTCGGTACTCTGAAAGCCGACGATAAAGGACGGATAAGAGGGCAGATAAGGTAAAAGTGATGGAGAGAATAATAATCGCAGAAACTAGCCCCTGTCCACCTATAAGCAGGCGGTATATTAAAAACTCTACGAGAAGAAAAACTCCAGTAGTCATGCCGCCATACAGCATTCCGAAAAACATGATCACGTAACGAATGTCAAATATGATTCCATTTTGTACACTAGCTGGAAAGGTCATCGACATAAAAAGGCAAATCATACAGGTAATCGTAATGAATTGTTTTGAATAGTTTACGGCTTTGTCACGATAGTAAATCGTATAAAGGACAAAAGGAGTTAGGGCAAACAATAATTGCAGCAAAATATCCTTTACATACAGCATAGTAGCTCTCCCACCAGTTTTAAAAGATTTTGATATACTGTTATTCGTTATAACTATGAATTCTTCCTTCTGTAGGGAAGGTGTAAAAGCACAAGTCATAACTATAGAGAGGAAAGATACATATACAGCAAGAACTATTCTGTGCGTGCGAAATCCGTCGTTCAATCATTTCAAGTAAAAAGGCTGATAAACAACTTTAATAATTAAAAGTTGTTTATCAGCCTCTAGTTGATCACCTCATGTGAGTTTACTGAATTTTAGAAATGCCACCACTGGTCAGATTGACCTTAATTTCGATCTTGTCGATGCTGTTTGAATCGAGCGGTATCATATTTTTATCATTCAATTTATTCCACTCTTTTGGAAGGTCCCGATAAAATATACCCGAGAGTCTATATACATCAGCATTTATTTTTAAACCTTTCAAGTAAGTCCCCATAATCTGATTATTAATTTCTTTTATCGCTTTTTGTTCAAGTTCAGTTCGATTAAGGTTTGAACTTAACTCTGGAAGAGTGCCCTGCATAGACACTTTTATGTCGAAGGCAGGTTTACCATCCTTCATCTTAGGATGAATAGAAGATTTAATTTTGTTCATAACGATCACAGCAAGTACGGATTGTTCTTCTTTGAGAAACAGAGGCGTTCTATGCGTCTTTTTCTCTAACCATCGAACCCCTAAAATATCATTAGTCTTCAGGCAGCCGCGAAATTGTTCATTTTGCAGAAAGCAGATCCCCGTTATGCTAATGTTGGGACTGGTCCAGTCTTGCGAAATTTCAATAAAAGGCAATTGAACCGTTTCGGCTTTCTCTTTCCATTTCCATATAAACTTGTACAGATACAGCGGAGCGATAATTGAACTCTGTTCATAGGTTCGCATGGGACTGTTAAGCTGAGAGTAAACTACCGATAGATCAGCGAATAACGAAATTCATAATATCGATCCCACACGTCTAAAACTTGATTGATAACGGTACTCTCCTTTAGTGCAGCTTCACTAAATACGATCGTTTTCACATTGCTCCAGACAATTCTTTGTGGACTAGTAGCATATAAATTAAAGATTGCGGTATCAAACGAATCTCCTTCTGCTTTGCCGATGAAGGTTTTCTGTTCCTGGGTCTGACCCGCCTCTTTCTTTTGCAATACCACTAAAATTAACCATTTGGATATATACAACGACTTTGTTATCTACATAATCGACGCCTACTGTATTCACATAGATCATATGCTCAATTTCTTTTGATCCCCAACAGCCTGTGAGCAGCATGGTAAGCAAAGCGTTAACAAGAATGCATCGGATCCATTTCATGATCGTTCTCGTCCTTTAATATTCGTGTTGTCCGTAAACTTTCCCTTGCCCCACGGCATTCTGATAATAATCTTATATAATCCCTTCAAGTGAGGAGGAGATAGAGGCGAAAGGTAGTAGGTGCCGAAAGAACGTAAATTGACTATATAGAGGACCAGTGCAAGCAGACATGTCATCGTTCCAAACAACCCCAGAAATCCGCTAATCAAGAGCACAGTAATTCGAAGAATGCTAGCTACGCTAACTAACGATTGGTTCACTAAGGTAAAGGTGGCCAATACTGATATTGCTATCACCACAATCGTACCTGGACCTGCAATGCCGGCACTAATGGCTGCCTGACCGATTATCAACCCTCCTACAACCGATAATGTCTGACCGTAAGCGCTAGGTAATCTCATACCTGCTTCCCGAAAAATCTCAAATAAAATCAGCATCACAATCGCTTCCAATGGAGCCGGAAGAGGAACTCCTTGTCTCGAATTCACTATCGTTGCAAGCAATGTAAAGGGAATTTGATCCTGATGAAACGTTGTGAGCGCGATCTAAAAACCCGGTAAAAACAAGGAAAGCATCACTCCAAGTACTCTTAATAACCTAGTAAAAGCAACGAAAATATTTACCATATGTGCATCTTCCGACGTATTCAACAAAAAGCTAAAGCTAGCTGGCGCTATTATTACTGTAGGTGAACCATTTGTTAAGATCACAAATTTGCCATGAAGCAGTGAATTCGCTGCATAGTCAGGTCTGCCCGTATATGAGAATAATGGAAACAACGAAAATCCAGTCAGACATTCTTCAAGTTGGGTACTGCTCACTAATCCCTTGATTTGAATGTCGGTTAGTCTTGTCTGGATGTCATTTAGAACATGAGAATTAATCGTCTCCTTGAGATATAAGAGATGAACTTCAGTCGCTGTTTGGGCTCCAATTGTAAATTTTTCAACCGCTAATAATTCGGTCTTGAGTCTTTTTCTAATAAGGGCAATATTAGTGAATGATTCTTCCGTAAAGCCATCCTTAGGTCCTCTTGTGGACACTTCCGTATTAGGCTCCTCAGGTTGCCGTTTAGGTGGATCAGCTAATTTCACAACATAGCATTGATTCGATGGCGTAAATAGAAGAAAAAGATCACCATTTAGCACAGTACCTATCATTGAATTCTCAATCTCATTTGATGGAAGGGGGGTTATGTGAAACGGAACTTTTTGCTCAAGATCAAGTTCATGCGATGTGAGGATAGATTCCGGAATCCTTTTTAATTCAGGAATGATGGTTTCTTCCACTTTGATTTCATCGCACAATCCCTGACAATAAACCAGTTGAACAGCATAGTCCGAGTCAGATAAAGAGAGTGTCAGTCTCTTAATGTCTGAGCTTGAACCAAATATTTGTGTGAACACATCCTCGAACGTCTTGGATTCTTTTTGTTCAGGCTCTTTCATGATGTTACTTTCCCCTTTCGTTGAGCCAAAATGATCAACACCGCAACAATTACAGAAAAAGCGAGCACTACCCATAAAGAAAAGGGAAGAACATAGATAGATAACATATTCAGAAAAAATTGGTCGCTAAAAGGTATGGCTGTGAACATTACAATAGCTAAAGAAATGCTTTCAAGAACCAACATTTTCACTTTTTTACTTTTGATTTGGAGTATGTCGATAATAAGAAACATGGTTAGAGAGATTCTCAGAAAAGCACCACTGAACCATTGGTAAACACTAAAAAAGTCTAAATGTTCAATGTATCGTCCAATAGTAAGTAATCTCCATTCTTCATACGCGGGAAATCTGAGCTTTTCAGCCTCATCTGGACCAAATTCAACAATTGCACCAATGATCGGTCCCATGGTCAGACCTAAAATAAGCAGGATCATGAGCATAAACGATAGATATGATAATCGAGACTTGATGTGGTGTTGCATAAAGAAAAGCATAATGACCTCAACAAAACCTGCTCCTACGTACACTGTCCCGTGCCAAACTGGCTGCATACCGTGTTCAAGTATCGGCTTTAATAAGGAATAATCCTTATGAGTTGTGTTAGAGAACATTATAAAAAATCCCAATATAATAACAAAAGGCAGCAAAATACCAGCGGTATTAGCAAGGGAATGAATACCTAAATAAGCATTTATTACTGAAATCAAAAGCAATACGAAAGTAAGGATCAGTATAGGTGTCTGTGGAGAGAAGGTTAGATGTACCCAGTATACAGTGTCTCTAGTTGTAAGCATGCATAAGGCAAACAAATATACACTAGCGACTCCCGCAAGAATACGGCTTACGATAGGATGGTATGCTTTTGCTAGCCAATCAAAAAGATGTTCCTTTTTGATTTTGGTAGTACTAATGTGCAGAATAAAGATCCAGACTAGTGAACATGCCCCAGTAAGCAGCACTGAAATCCATGCGTCACGTTTTGCAGCATCCAATAGGATAGGAATGATAATGACATGATTTAGAAGGCCTGTGCTCAGCATAATAATCATGATGGCTTGAATAAACGTAATTTTTGTTTTTATTTTCCTCACCCTCCTAAAAAACCGGACCATTCGCTTACCTTATAATGCCATTCTTAGAGTTGATTTATTCTCCTATTACGGCAGTTTTAGGAACTGTCAGGTAATGTGACCGTTAGGGATTTATTGTCTTCTATTAAGGAGTTTTGGATAGGGGAGATTTTATATAAAAATCTACTATTGAGTAAGACCTATTTTTAATCTGTATTGATTATCGTATTCTTATAAAAACACAAGAAGTAAAGTCACACATGGTTGGAGTGAGAATATGGCGCGAAATATAAATAGGGATCAAGAATTACGTAAGGAAAGAACTAACGATATATTAAAACATGCCGTTGAACTGTTCGCTCAAAAAGGTTTAGAGGCCACGAAGATATCAGATATCGCTAAAAAGGCTGGGATGAGTCATGGGCTTATATATAACTATTTTAAATCAAAAGAAGAAATTTACGCTTCGCTCATTCATCTGAACTTGAATAGCTTTAAAGAACAACTCGAAGAGCTTTATCAGACCAAGAAACCCAAAGAACTTCTAGAAGGAATTGTTCGAGATTTTGATAAACGGAAATGGAATGAGGCAGGGTTTCATTATTTTTTTGTGGAGCAAATTATAAATTCTGACGCAGTCAATACTGAGCTTAAGGAAGCATTAAATAGAGGCTACGATGAAGTGGTAGCATTCTTGTCAAGAATTTTTAAGGAAGGAATTGAGAATGGAGAATTTGTTCCTGGTGTGCCAGAGTATCATGCGCACTATTTTTTAACCGTTTTACAGGGAACCATTGTTTTTAGTTCTAAAAGTCTGCCCCAGAATATTTATGGTTACACCATGCTAAGTTATCTGTACCCATTAGAATGACTAAGGGCAGAGTGGCATTATTAATCTAAATTTATGAACTACTAAAAGGAGGGCCCTTAGCCCTCCTTTTTTTATGTTTCATTTCCTTTTAATACCATAATCAATCAGAAAAGAACAATACTTTTTGGGGTAAAACCTATAATTTGTGCAGATTAAATTGTAAGTAGCTATGATAAACTTCTTTTTGTAATCGCTTACAATTTTATGAAGGAAGGATGTGGGAAATAGGAGTTCTATCAAACAACAAAAGAAACAACAGACGAAAATACTAGAGGTCAATCAAGTAGTATGTAGTCAAAAAAATCTTAGGAGGTAAATTATGTTTAAGATGAATAAGAAAATCTTGACTGTGTTCTTCGCAGCTACTCGCAGCTACTATGAGCTTTAGCTTGTTTGCAGCAACCACAAATGCAGCGACAGATTATTGGCAAAATTGGACCGATGGTGGAGGAACAGTAAATGCTACCAATGGATCAGGTGGGAATTACAGTGTTACATGGTCAAATACCGGGAATTTTGTTGTCGGTAAAGGCTGGAATACCGGATCACCCACAAGGACAATCAACTACAATGCCGGCGTCTGGGCGCCGTCCGGAAATGGATACTTGACACTCTACGGGTGGACAAGAAACTCACTCATAGAATATTACGTCGTTGACAGCTGGGGTACTTATAGACCAACTGGAACATTTAAAGGCACCGTGACCAGTGATGGGGGCACTTATGATATCTATACGACTACGAGAACCAACGCTCCTTCAATTGATGGAACTGCAACATTTACCCAGTTCTGGAGTGTAAGACAATCGAAAAGAGCGACAGGAAGCAATGTCGCTATCACTTTTTGCAACCATGTTAATGCTTGGAAGAAATACGGAATGAATCTGGGGAGCAGTTGGGCTTACCAAGTGTTAGCGACTGAGGGGTATCAAAGTAGTGGAAGCTCTAACGTAACGGTGTGGTAACAGCTCAATAGGAATAAGACAACGGAAGACTCTTAATTATTATTATTGCTAAGGTCTGCCGGTTGCACAGCCGGCGGCCTTAAATATTCCAAAAGAATAATTTCTTACATACTACTAAGATAGTCGTCACGACTTATTACTTTTCGTATCAGTTTAAAGGGGATAAATCAATGAGAAAACTATTGATCTTCCTATTAATAGCTACAATTGTTGTTATCAGCGCTTGCTCACAAGAAAAGCATGAAAAGAGTGATAACGATATATTTGTAAAGGGCGGCACTTTTAAAACCACAAAGTCCAACTACAATGGTGCAACCATATCGAACTATTATATAGGCAAATATGAGGTAACACGAAAAGAGTGGATTGAGGTAATGGGAAGTAATCCTTCAGAATTCAAAGGCGACGATTTACCGGTAGTAATGGTAAGCTGGTATGACGTTGTAGAGTACTGTAATAAGCGGAGTATAAAAGAAGGTTTAAACCCTTATTACAATATAGACAAGACTAAAAAAGACACAAATAATAAGAGCGATAACGATAATATAAAATGGACCGTAACAATCAGTGAAGGAGCTAATGGTTATCGATTACCGACGGAAGCAGAGTGGGCATGGGTGAATGGAACTGGCCCATCATAGAAAATAACAACAATAAAACAAAATCTATCGGTGCCAAGAAATCCAACGAGTTAGGACTTTATGATATGTCAGGGAATGTAAGGGAATGGTGCTGGGACTGGTACGGCGATATGGGAAGTGATATCGGTTCTTTTCGGCTTGTGAAGGGCGGTGGTTGGATCGGGAACATCACCAACAACGAGATATCTTTTCAAGGCAAGTTCGAGGCGAACGGTAGGGGCCCTGATCAAGGTTTTCGTGTAAGTCGCGGGGAGTAACTGGGAAGGGATCAGTTCTCGTCTTTTTAAGCTAAGGTACATTTTGTAGACATGGATAAAGACCTAACCAATAAGCTGCTTCCGGCACTCTACCGGAAGCAGCTTATTTAATTTTCGTTTATTTCCAACTACAAAAGTTCTTAACTTTTCACGGTATAAGCTTTAGTTTATACATATGAAAAAATATGACCAAAAGTGGATAGTATACCTCTAATATAGTCTATTTGAAAATCGGGGGAGTAACCAAGGGCACCTTTTACTTCGGGGGGAGCAGTCCCACCGTTTATACTCTAAACAATGTCAGTCATGGAACCGGAAATCAAGAGATCCAGCGAGAAATTTATTTATCTATTCAAATTACTACCTATCTCTCAACTACAGTCTCACCTTCAATTAACACAGGCTGATAATAAGTGTTGTTTGGAAGGTCTTTTTTTCCTTGTAATTTCTTAATGACCCAATCCGCTGCATCTCGTCCCATGGCTTCTTGTGGGTGTGTCAAGGTGGTTAGTTTGATGTTCGCGTTTTTGGCGATATAGGAATTGTCTTGTCCAATGATCGATAATTCCTCCGGAATAGTGATGTCCAGCTGTCTGCAGGCATGGACCACTTCCAATCCGACTTCGTCGTTATAACAAACAATAGCAGTGAGCGTATCTCTATTTTTATTCAGAAAATCCTTCAAGTCTGTAGATAACGTCTGTTTTGTCTCCGTGTTGAAAGAAAAAATCTGCTCTGGATAAAATCGTAATTTGGATTCTCCGAGCGCTTTAATATACCCTTTCATCCGACACTTTCCTTGTAAATCATCCATTTTTGCAATGAGCCCTATTTGGGTGTGCCCTTTGGCTATCAACTCTTTTGTTGCCAAATAGCTGGACTGCACGTCATCAAGACAAAGGTACGGCAGTTCTATTTCTTCATAAAAGGCATTAATCATTATAATCGGAATATCCTGTTCCTTAAAAGAAAGGTAGTAAGCAATATTGGGGTTATATAGATTGCTTTTTGTCGGTTCAATAATTAAACCATCTACACCGTAGGACAGCATCATTTCCAGGGCCTTTTTTTCTTGAGCAACATCGTTATTGGTACTAGCTAATAGTAGAGAATAATTATCCTCATTTAGCCGGCTCTCAATCCCACGGATAATGGAAGGAAAGATATAGTCGGAAATATAGGTCGTGATTACACCGATCGTCTTCTTATGGGAACTCCCGCCGGTCTTCGAACGATATTGGTTGCTAACATAAGTACCAGACCCTTTTTCGCTTCGCAGGAAGCCTTCGTTGGAAAGTTCTAAAATAGCTTTTCGAACAGTCTGTCTGCTGACTTCGTACATAGACTGCAAGGCAGACTCAGTAGGTATTTGTTCACCAACATTGTAGTCTCCCGAAAGGATTTTGCTTTTTATATCATCTAAAATCACTTGATACTTTGGTTTCATGTAATTCCTCTTTCCGTACTTGTTCGCTAAGTTATTTGTATATTCGGTAAATTTGTATGTACAAATTATAGCATGACTGAGAAAAAAATAGAAAGGGGCACTTTTTTATATTGTCAATTCATTATTATATCCATATTTGTATGTATATATAACTATTTAATTGACAAATGTACGTACAGAAAATTATACTAAAGCTGTCAATTAAGAAAGCAAATTCTTATCATGACCTTTTAAAAAAGCGCTCTCAGAGAGGTGACGAACGTGATATCGAATCGATTAAGCATCGAGCAAGCGATTAATAAGGGAGAAACTTCGCTTGGTATTGAATTTGGGTCCACGCGTATCAAAGTTGTACTTATTGATCATAGCTTTCAAACGATCGCTTCTGGAAGTTACGAATGGGAAAATCAGTTGAAGGACGGTTTTTGGACGTACAACTTGGAAGATATTATCAAAGGCCTGCAAGACGCCTATCGCGAGATGAAGGAAAAAGTCGCACAAAGTTACGGAATCACTCTTCAAAGGGTTGGTTCAATCGGTTTTTCTGCAATGATGCATGGATACATGGCTTTCGACGAGCACAATGAGCTGCTTGTTCCATTCCGGACTTGGCGTAATGCAACAACAGGTGCGGCTGCCAAAGCATTGACTGACCTGTTTGGGTTTAATATTCCTGAACGCTGGAGCATCGCTCATCTTTATCAGGCGATTTTGAATGAAGAAGAACATGTGCCACAGATTCGTTTTGTTACGACATTAGCAGGATATATTCATTGGCTATTGACTGGAAATAAAGCGCTTGGTGTCGGGGATGCATCCGGTATGTTCCCAATAGATGAAGCTACAGCAAATTTTAACGCATCCATGATACAGCAGTTTGATGAACTTGTTGCAAACGAAGGTTATCCGTGGAAGACCCGTGATTTACTTCCACAGGTGTATATTGCAGGGGAACAAGCAGGTATATTGACCGATGCGGGAGCTAAAATTCTGGATCCATCGCTGCATCTACAATCAGGCATTCCGCTTAGTCCTCCAGAGGGGGATGCTGGAACCGGGATGGTTGCAACGAATAGCGTAAGAAAACGCACCGGGAATGTCTCTGTAGGAACCTCTGTTTTTGCCATGATTGTGTTAGAAAAAGAACTTTCCAAAGTTTATCCAGAAATCGATATGGTTACTACTCCGAACGGAAGTCCGGTGGGCATGGTTCATGCGAATAACTGTTCAAGTGACCTCAACGCCTGGCTCGGGTTATTCCGCGAGTTCTATGAAGCCATGGGACACAAAGTGGATGCCAATAAATTGTACAGCGTGCTATTAAATAAAGCTTTGGAAGCAGATCCTGATGCCGGTGGATTACTAAGCTATGGTTATCTCTCAGGAGAGAATATTACTAGGTTAGAACAAGGTCGTCCGCTATTTGTCCGCTCGCCGGAGAGCAAATTCAATCTGTCCAACTTTATGCGTACGCATATTTTCAGCGCCTTTGGCGCTTTGAAAATTGGAATGGACATTTTGACGAAGGAAGAGAATGTAACCATTGATAGTATTTTAGGCCACGGCGGCTTATTTAAGACTCCGGTAGTGGGTCAAAAAATGATGGCAGCTTCATTGAATGTTCCTGTATCCGTAATGTCGACTGCCGGTGAAGGCGGTGCATGGGGAATGGCTATTCTTGCCGCTTACATGATGAATAAAAATCAGGAAGAAAGTTTAGAAGACTTCCTCGATCAAAAAGTGTTCAAAGATGTTAAGGGTGAAGAAATTCATCCAGAGGCAACCGACATTAAAGGATTTGAAACCTTTATTGAACGTTATAAAAAGGGTCTGGCGATTGAGCAGTCCGCTGTTGACAATTTAGTGTGAAAATGGAGGTAGCAAGATGTTAGAACAACTTAAAGAAGAGGTTTTTCAAGCCAATCTGGAATTGCCGAAACAAGGACTTATTAAATATACATGGGGAAATGTAAGTGCAATTGATCGCGAAAGTGGATTATTCGTAATCAAACCTAGTGGTGTACATTATGAAACAATGAAAGCCAGCGATATGGTAGTTGTTGATCTGGATGGCAATGTGGTTGAAGGAGATATGAGACCTTCCTCCGATACACCTACTCACGCCGTGCTTTATAAGCATTACTCCGAGATCGGGGGAATCGTGCATACGCATTCCACTTGGGCGACCATTTGGGCTCAAGCAGGACTAGATGTTCCTGTCATGGGAACGACCCATGCTGATACCTTCTATGGTTCCATTCCTTGTGCGCGTTTCTTGACGCAAGAAGAAGTCGATCGTGGTTACGAAGCCGAAACGGGTCATGTCATCATCGAGACCTTTGAACAACGCGGGATAGATATTATGGCGGTTCCAGGAGTTTTACTTAAAGGCCATGGACCCTTTACTTGGGGAAAAAACGCAAAATCAGCGGTAATGAACAGCGTAGTCTTGGATGAAGTATCCA
The DNA here is from genome assembly GCF_001012825.1 of Paenibacillus etheri. Taxonomy (GTDB): domain Bacteria; phylum Bacillota; class Bacilli; order Paenibacillales; family Paenibacillaceae; genus Paenibacillus_AQ; species Paenibacillus_AQ etheri. The sequence continues at coordinate 548,910 of NZ_LCZJ02000019.1, read as the reverse complement.
AAATGAATTTATATGCAAGAGAGCTGAACCATTTTGCAGAGGAATTGCCACAACGTATTTTAGATAAACATTACTTGCGCAAACATGGAAGAGACGCATATTACGGTCAAAAATAATATAATCATAAAATTACGAAAAGAGGATGAATAATGTCAACAGCAGTAGCAAAGGAATTTTGGTTTGTCGTAGGTTCACAACATCTTTATGGGGAAGAAGCATTGGCTGAGGTTAAGGCGCATGCCCAAACGATGACAAATGCTTTGAATAAAAGCGGAGTTTTACCTTACCCACTAGTGTTACAGGATTTGGCTGTCAGTGCAGATAAAATCACAAACATCATGAAAGAAGTTAACTACCGTGACGAAGTTGCTGGTGTCATCACTTGGATGCATACGTTCTCACCTGCAAAAATGTGGATTCGCGGAACAAAGATGCTGCAAAAACCTTTGCTTCATCTAGCAACGCAATATAATGAAAGTATTCCTTGGGCAACCATAGATATGGATTTCATGAATCTAAACCAAGCTGCACATGGTGATCGTGAATATGGATTCATTAACGCACGATTGAACAAACAAAACAAAGTGGTTGTAGGCTACTGGGAACGCCCTGAAGTCCAAAAGCAACTTGCAGAATGGATGGACGTAGCCGTTGCTTACAACGAAAGCTTCAACATCAAGGTCGCTCGCTTTGGTGACAACATGCGTAACGTCGGTGTAACTGAAGGCGACAAAGTTGAAGCCCAAATTCAATTTGGTTGGACTGTGGACTACTTTGGTATTGGCGATCTTGTACAAATCATTAATGAAGTTAAAGAAGAAGAAATCGACGCCTTGTTCGCTGAATATGCAGAGCTGTATGAATTTGATTATGGTAATAACAGCAAAGAAGCTTGGGAAGCTAGCGTAAGAGTTCAAGCAAGCTATGAAATTGCTATTAAACGTTTCCTTGATCAAGGCGGTTACAATGCCTTCACGTCGAACTTCGAAGATTTGCATGGTATGAAACAGCTTCCAGGACTTGCTGTTCAACGTCTGATGGCACAAGGCTATGGTTTCGCTGGTGAAGGCGATTGGAAGACTGCAGCACTTGACCGCTTGCTTAAAGTGATGAGCCATAACCAATCCACTGGCTTTATGGAAGATTACACTTATGAATTGACGGTTGGTCAAGAATCCATTCTTCAATCCCATATGCTTGAAGTAGATCCTACATTGGCAAGTAACAAACCCAAAATTATCGTTTCTCCGCTAGGTATTGGTGGTAAGGACGATCCAGCACGTTTAGTATTTGATGGTAAAGCAGGAGACGGTGTGGTGGTTTCCATGGCTGACTTCGGTACGCATTACAAACTATTGATCAATGAAGTTACTGCTTTCGAACCAACGGTTCCAGCTCCAAACCTTCCAGTAGCTCGTGTACTTTGGAATGTTAAACCTAACTTCCAAGATGGGGTTAAAGCTTGGATCGAAAATGGTGGCGGTCACCACACCGTTGTTTCATTAACTCTTACAACAGACCAAATTATTGCATATGCAAAACTTGTTAACTTGGAATATGTAGTTATTAAATAATAGCAAAGAAAATTTAATTTACTAATTTATACATCTAAGGGTAAGTTGTAGCTACTTTATACAAGTGTCTTTTGGGGTTCATGAAAGCTTTATTACGATTAATAGGACTCCATTCCTCGACCTTTTTGAGGAATAGAGTCCTATTTTTTTGTTCGATTTCCTTCAATAAATGCGATAATTCCCACTCAAAGCCAGTAAACTAAAAAAGTACAGACAGTTGTCATAGTAACGACGGAGTCCAGTGCGCAATGGTGTATGCCAAAACAAACGGACAAAATACTCTGCCTCCGGGCCATCAGAAGCAAGGGAAGCCATGGCGTTGGTCGCCAAAAGACCTACCGGATGCAGCGCCGGTTCGTCAAATGCCTGTCCCTCAATGGTATACCGCCGGTAATCGGAAACTTCGATATTCCTAAAAAAAGCCTGAATTCGGTTACATTGATCGACCTGCCAGATGTCCTTTTGGAACCAAGCCCAGTCCAGACCGATATTAGCCGCAACCCGGTAAGCATCACTGAAAAAATGGCTGAAATCACCATGAGGCTGAGGTTCTGCTGGGGACCCGTTAAAATTAGCATATTCGGGAGCAAGACCAGTTATCGGATGGCATGCAGTATGCAGATATGTGCGGCTGGCTTTCGCGGCTTCTCGCCAAAACATGTGGTCACGTTCGTCAGCCCACAAGGCGAACAAATCATAGAAATGGGGGAGATGGTAAGACGGATCGCTGAAGGTGGATTCCGGTACGAATTTGATCAATTTCGTTTTCGCGTCCCTGAGAAATCCTTGTACCGTCAGGCTTGCAGTGCCAAGCAAAGTAATTGGCATAGCGACCTTCTTTGTGCTGCATAAACGTCTTTGAGAAGTTCCATAGACGATCAAACTCTTCGTTTTTATTCAATTGAACGGCCATCATCATCCCGTAGGACATTCCTTCGGACCGAACATCTAGATTACCTGTATCCAGAATATAGCTTTTATCCTCGTCCTGCGGATAGTAGATTCGTACGTTCGGATCTCCGTAAAACAAATCATTCTAAGTTTCATCGATCTTATCGTTGATATCAGAAAAGCCAATCTCCTTAAATAAATTGCAATATTCCCCAGTATAAAAAGCACCTTGTTGAGTCATTGGCATCATAATTCCCCTCCTGTGAACATAGAATGCAGTCTATTTTAATAAAAACTAAGGATGGATGGTTTGATTAGTGGCTTTCATGCACAGGCTTTGTCAAGTCATTTTCTCCTATAAAGTTAATCGCTTACAAAGATTATGGTATAAGAACTTTAGGACTCTGTATATATAGCAACTATAGTTTATACCCCATAAAGTTTAGATGTTGCTTTCTCGACCTTGCCAACTCTTTCCCCATGTAATGCTACAGAAGCTCATCTGCTAATACGCTTATGAGATGTTGATCATGATGATAGAGCGTCTTGTGTTAAGATTATTCGAAAAGCAGAGCCAACAAGTAGGCCTGAGCCTGTTTGTTCACCGCATTCTTCTATGTTAGCATGTAAAGTATTCGATTAAAAATATGTCATGCAATTTCAAGATAGGGAGGACATCTAGAAATGAAGCACCCATTTATATTGAATGCCGTATGGAACGGTGGTCGTAATAGTGATGGAACGATTGAAGCTGGACAGCTCAAGACTCAAATCTCCATTCCTAAGGAGATGGGAGGACCCGGAGTTGGAACGAACCCGGATGAGATGCTTCTGGGTGCCGCGGCTACCTGCTATCTCATTACATTAGCAGCTATGCTGGAGCGATCAGGGCTTACGCCTTCTAGTCTGACATTGACGTCAGAGGCTACAGTAGATGTAACAAATAACATTTTTACATATGAGGCCATCAAGCATTCACCCATCATCACACTTACCAAAGATGCGTCACAGGACGATATTGATAAAGCAATTCGTAATGCCCACAAAGCAGAAGGCTCCTGCATGATCTCCAGAGCTGTAGCAGGAAATGTACAAATTACTACAGAGCCAACAGTACTAACATCAAGTGTGTAAGGGTAAGTTCTAATGGAGTTATCCCTTAGGTAATCAGAGAGGAGACGTTAAATTTGAACGTTGAGCCGTATAAAGATTTGATCAAGGATGAACGTGGGAATTATTACGTAGCGGTACAAATAGAGGGCAATGAACTGACTTTGGTAAATGCGATGCTTGAACGATCTTACCAGGACCTAGTGGAATTTAATGAAGAGTTCAAAAAGAAATGCGGATTATGAGCACCAGTTCATCGGCAAATTGATTATGGATAAGCTACGGCACTCGCGTAGGACGTAACCATGACAACGACATCCATTAAGCTTAGCGTATTGGACCTTGTACCTGTATTTGATAATGTGGATGCAAGCTTTGCTTTAGGACAAGCGGTGGAACTGGCTCAAACAGCTGAAAGACTGGGATATACTCGTTATTGGGTTGCCGAACATCATGATATGCCGGGCTTAGCGTGTACCTCCACAGAGGTGTTTTTATCGCATATCGGAGCGAGAACACAGCATATACGTATCGGATCGGGAGCTTTATTGCTGCCGCACTATAAGCCGTTAAAAGTGGTGGAATCTTTTCATTTGCTGGCCAGTTTGTACCCGGGGCGCATCGACCTTGGGTTGGGCCGGGCTCCCGGCGGCGCTGCTGAAGTAAGCTTAGCACTAAGCGGAAATTTTCTCGAAAATGTTTGGAAAATGCCGGAACTGCTAAAGGGAGTCACCGAATTATTGCAGGGGAACTATTCTTATGAAGGACGTCAGATAACCGCCCGTCCGACTCCACCCGAATCGCCAGAGCTATGGATGCTGGGCACAAACAAGAAGAGTGCGGCATATGCTGCCGAGTTTGGAGCAGGTTATGTGTTTGGTCAATTCATGAGCGATGTAGCTGGGGAGGAGATTTTACAGGCTTACCGTGAAGCTTTTACCCCATCTTCAGTTAATGCTATACCTCGGGCCATCGTAGCTGTTGGCGTCATTTGCGCCGAGACGGAGGAAGAAGCAGAGCGGCTAGCCTCTTCCGGTATGACATTATTTCAACAAGAGGGCTCAGCCGAAGAGAAATCTAAGCTTTTGGAACGCAAACTGCTGATAGGCACTCCCCAAAGCATTAAAGAAAAGCTGGAACAGTTCTCTCACTTGTACGGAGTTGATGAATTCATTATCGTTACTATGATTCCAGACTATGAGAAACGGCTGCATTCGTTTGAGCTGCTTGCCCGTGCTTGCTTGAATTTTAACTAGCCCTTTCTTCATGCAATGATGCTAAAGGAGGTCCACATAGATGCAGACTAATACCTCTGACTCCATTAAAATCCCTCCCGGAGTTTGGGCTGGATTAATTCAATTAGGGATAACCGCTCAAGATATAGCTAGTAAAGCAAGTCTTCCCCTGAGCCTTATCAGGGAGTCAGTAGTCACCACAGCCCAATATTTCGCTATCTGGCAGGCATATTCGGATCTCGTTGGAGATACTGCTGAGGGAATCATCAAGCTAGCAACCGTTTTTGAAACCACACAATATCCGCCGACCGTCTTAGCCACTTATCATGCTAAAGATTATCGCGACGCTCTAAACCGCATGGTGCGCTATAAACGAATGTGCCCTCCAGAAAGCTTGCATATCATCGAGGAGGGAGAGTTGTGTACAATCGAATTGAATTGGCAGCATCCCGAGCATTCCGGCCCACCGTTGCTGCTTGGCCTTACACTGGCGTTTTTACTGGAGCTTGGGCGGCGGGGAACTGGTATACCTATGACAGCACAGTTTGTAGAATTTTCACAACCCATAGGGAATTTACAGGTTCTTGAAGCTTATTTCGGCTGTCGAATTCAGATCGGTGCTGAGACTAACCGCTTGACACTGAGACGAAGTGATTTGGACCTGCCCTTTATCTCGTATAACGAAGAGTTGCTAGAGATTCTGACCCCGGTTCTGGATCGGACACTTGCTGAACAGCAGGGCAGTCGCTCCATTACTGAAAGGGTCAAATGGATTATGAAACGCAGTCTGAGCGGAGGGCAACCCGAGATTCAAACCGTTGCTAAAGAGCTAAGGATGAGTGCTCGTACCTTACAGCGGAGGCTTACTGAAGAAAATACAAGCTTCAAGCATCTGCTGACACAAGCTAGGCATGAGCAGGCGCGAGCATATTTAGCAGACCCTTCTCTCGATATTAAAGAGGTGGCTTTCTTAATTGGATATGAAGACCAGAACTCCTTCTACCGTGCCTTCCGTCTTTGGGAAGGTGATACTCCTTCTAATTGGCGTGTTAAACAAGAACTTTGGCGCAAGACGCTAGTTACTGAGTAATCCCGGTAAGATAATATAATATCTAGCCGGTGCACAGAACTGTTCTTGAGAAACTATTAATTAGTTCGCCGTGATAAAAGGAGAAATGAAATATGGATATGGGATTAAACAATAAGACAGCTTTAATTACAGGATCTACAAAAGGTATTGGTAAAGCCATCGCCTTTGAACTTGCCAACGAAGGCGTTAATGTACTTATAAATGGACGGAGTTATGATCAGGTAGAACAAACGGTAAATGAAATTAAAGCAAAATTTCCGGAAACTTCCCCACAGAATGCTACAGCCGATATTGTAGATATGAAGCAAAGAGAAGCTTTATTTGAAAAATACCCCAATATCGATATTTTAGTTAATAATATGGGGATTTATGAACTGATGAGCTATGACGATGTTGACGATGAAATATTTGAAAAATATATCCGTACGAATGTTCTTGCTGCAAATGGATTAACAAAATTTTATTTACCTAAAATGTTGGAAAATAATTATGGTCGTGTGATCTTCATCGCTAGTGAAGAAGCAATTATGCCGTCAGCTCAAATGCCACAGTATGCAATGACAAAATCAATGCTATTATCATTGTCAAAAAGCTTATCTAAATTAACAATAGGAACAGAGGTTACAGTCAATACCATCATGCCAGGACCAACACTCTCAGAAAAGGTGCAGCAAATCATTGATGGAATGTACCCAGATGAAGCGTTGACTTTCTCAGAAAAAGAGAAAAAATTCATGATTACAAACTTACCGCAATCTGAAATACAGCGATTTATCAAACCTTATGAAATAGGCAGACTAGCAGCATTTGTATGTAGTCCTTATGCCTCTGCATTTAAAGGTTCTCCTATCCGTATGGATGGGGGTATGGTTCCGACTATTTTTTAAATGTAGTATCGATACACAAAAAGCCACTCCTTATGGAATGGCTTTTTTATTTGATAAATTATTCACTATTCTCCGGTATAACAAAGGATACCAAAGTGCCTTCTCCTCGCTTACTTTGAATTAAAAGGCCCTGACCATATAATTGCATCAGTCTTCGATGAGTATTAGCCAGTCCGATACCACCTTTAGCTTTCAGGGGAGGTTCCAGCAACAACTCGAGCGTTCTATAATCCATACCTTGCCCATTGTCCTCTACTTCGATCTTTACAGCCTTGTTCAGACGTGTGATACGAATATGAACAGTACCACCTTGTTGACGCTTGAGCAGACCATGCTTAACAGCATTTTCTACCAAGGGTTGGATGGATAGGGGAGGTAACAACATATTAATGTCCGGATCTACTTGCCAAACAACGGATATTCGTTCTGCAAATCGCGTCTGTTCAATATATAAATAAGATTCTACCAACTCTAGTTCATTAGAGAGGTTCACAAGTTCTCCGATGTTTAAAAAGTCAAAGCTGATTCGCAAAAAGGAAGTAAATGCCGTAATGAGCTCTTGCATCTTTTTAGTATCCATATCACTGAGTGCCGCAATAGAGTTCAACGTGTTGAACAAAAAATGGGGTTGAATCTGTGCCTGTAAATAAGCTGCTTCAATACGCACCCGTTCATTAAAAGATATTTTCATCGCAGCTAAGGCTCGAATTCGATATTTGAGTTCTACTGCATCCACCGGTTTGGTAACATAATCATTGGCGCCTGAGTAGAATCCAGTGTAAATATCCTCAGGTTGACTGCGGGCAGTCAGTAATAGCACTGGGAGCTCATATAGGGAATAACGAGCGCGAATCTTTTGTGTTAATTCATATCCTGACATGTGCGGCATCATTACGTCACTAATAAGTAAGTCCCAACTCTTTTTATCTAACCAATCCAGTGCCTCTTGGGCTGAGTTCACTGTGGTAATGAGATAAGGCTCATTTTCGAGGATACCTTTTAACACATTTAGATTAACAGGATCATCATCTACCACCAAAAGATTAATCTTCGCGTCTGTAAAGAGCGGTGGGATTTTTTCAGAGTGAGGATTGGATTGTTCGGAAATACCCCATTCAGCCATCTGTTTATAAATCTCATCAGCCGTATACGTCGTAATAGGTGCAGTCTCTCTAACTATCTGGTCGCTATATGAACCAGCAAGGGGTAGAGCAAAACTGAAAGTAGAACCTTTCCCGGGTTCAGATTGTATGCTCAAGCTGCCACCATGTAATTCTACCAACTGCCGGCTTATGCTTAATCCCAGACCAATTCCACGCCCGTCATTGATTCCATGAGGACCTTGTTCATAAGGTAGGAATACCCGTGTCATGGTCTCTTCGGTCATTCCTACCCCGGTATCTGTCACATAAATTGAAACATGATCGTCTTGTTGCTCAGCTGACACTGAAACAAGTCCTTCTTCGGTATATTTGAGTGCGTTGTGCACTAGATTTAATAATACTTGTACCAATCTTTTCTCATCTGCAAGAACAAGTGGCATAGATTCTGGAATATCCATGGATAACTGTACGGGTTTACCTTCAATCATATATTGCAGCATGCTAATGACTCCTGGAACCACCGATTGAACCGAAAGAGGCTCCTGTTTCAAAATAACGCGATGCTCCTGAAGACGGACAACATCCAGTAGGTCGCCAAGCATATGGGACATACGGCGGCTGATGGTAATCAGCAACTCCATATCCTGCCGGCTACTGTCGTAGAGCCTATCCTTTTCCTTCGTTACTATATTTTGCGCGATATTCATAATCCCATGAAGCGGTGTTCGCAGCTCGTGAGAGGTATTGGCGAGAAACTGATCCTTGAGTTTGTCTGCTTTTTTCAGCTGCTCATTTAACTCCATGTTCTCTTTGGCATTCTGAAAATACTTTTTAAACCAATAAGCTGAGAAGCCGACGATGGCAGCAATAATATCCAAAGGATAGTAGACAATTGAATAGTGTCCGCTACTATCCCACAAATTCCATAACAAATTAGAAATGATCGCCGCACCTGATAACAGCAGAAAAACAACATCTTTATCATCTTTCTTTTTGAAGAATAAGCGCCCCAAGCTATAAATTAACCAGATGAAGGGAATATACTGAAACACTTGAATGATTCCCCAGTGAATCGATGTACTGACCAAATAAGCAGGAACGATAAAAATAAATAAGGTATAAAGAAAAAGACACCATGTGTAAGCATGTAACCATTTGTTGACTTCGGTACCTGAGGTGAATTTCCTGAAAACAAGCAGAATAAAAAGATTTTGCCACAAGAAAGCGATTAAACGGATTTTTAATGACCAAGTGTAATTAATCGGCAGTAATGCAAGAACTAAGTTGTCATTTCGGGCTAAAAGGATAACAGCTACAGATAATGTCATTAGCCCCACAAGAAACAGGGCACGTTCTTTAGGATTAAATAAATACAGAATACAGGCATAGAGCCCGTGTAGTAGCAGGATGATTGCAGTAAGCATTTGAAATCCTATAGTATAAAAATTAGTCCGGTTAACCACTTCCTGAGAGCCAAAGAAAATAGGCCCGTTAATACCGCCTTTATAGGGGTGATCAAAGTTTGCTACGTGAATAAGTACTTCTATGACTGACGTATTTTTTGAAAAATAAGATGTTGTATATGAGGTCGTTTTTGGTACATATGTATCGTCATCAAGAGCAATTTCCCCATTATTCTGAATAGGAGTGCCGTTAATTTCCACACTGGAGGCGGAATAAATTTGTTTAATCCACAACGAGACAGGCTGCTGAAGCGGTTCTACCAAAATACGCAGACGGTAAGTACCGTATCCATAGGAAGAATTGTGATCGCTTCCCATGGCGTGGCTCCAATTCCCAGGAACTTTAAGCGATTGGGACAGCTTTGGTAAAGTAGAAGTCTTGGACGAAACAAATTCAGAAGGGTAGAAGATCCAATCTCCATCTAGCCTGAATAGGTTAGCTTTCTCCAGATCATGGCCGCGTAAATCCAGTACACCGTTGTTAATCACAGGTACATTGTTGGAAATCTTAAATATACTAAACCAAATGCAGCGTAGGCCAAAGAGAATACTGATAAAAAGTAGAATGATAGCTAATTTGTTTAGGATAGTATTATTTTTCATGAGAACATTATAGCAAATAATTCTAATTCTTGAAGGTGAAATGGATTTATTTATATAAGAAGGAGCAGTTATGATTAGAGATTTTGAAGAACAGGATTCAGATGCAGTATGAGGACAGTTTAGTTATAATTGTTCTCTATAAACAATAACTTGTAAATTTTGTTATTATTAGATGGGTAGTTCTCATCGCTAACAGGTCAAAAATCTGAAATTGACATTGCACTGAAAAGAGAAGGAATGAACCTAATGCCTCAGGAAGAAGTGTTAAAAGGCGGTAATGTAAATCATATAGTCCGTATGGCGAACACTGTTCGCCGCCCTATAGGTTATTGGAGTCCGAATGTTCATGAACTACTCAAACATTTGGAAAAACAAGGCTATGAGGGAGCACCAAGATTCCTCGGAATTGATGATTCTGGTCGTGAAATATTGACATTTATTTCTGGAGAAGTTCCAGGAAATAATTATCCAAACCTTGAACCTTATATGTGGTCGGACGAAACGCTTGTGGGTTTGGCACGCCTTATGCGTCGTTTCCATGATGTGACTAAAGTCTTTAATCCTAATAAGGAGGACAGATGGCAGCTTAGCTATGCCGACTATGCCGAACATGAAGTGATCTGTCACAATGACGCAGCGTTGTATAATGTTGTTTTTCAAAAGGAGGCTCCTGTGGCGCTGATTGATTTTGACATGGCAGGTCCAGGTCCGCGTATGTGGGACATTGCGTACACCCTTTTCACATCTGTTCCACTTGCGAGTTTCGCACCTGACCATACTTCTGGTACCACAGTTGCATACCAATATGAAATACATGCCGTAGAGCGGCTTCGGCGAATTCATTTGTTTTTTGAAGCTTATGGAATTCCCGTCCCAAATAATCTGCGACAGTGGATTATACAACGTTTGATAGTACTGTGTGATACGTTGAGAAATGGTGCTGCCGATGGGAATCCTGCTTTTCAGAAAATGGTTGATGAGGGTCACTTGGCCCACTATGAGAGTGAGATTCGTTTTGTAACAGATCATTTCAAAGATTGGATATGAAAATCGGATATTTCGCACACGGACAGGATAATTGAATAAAATCAAAAAAGTATACCATTAGAATTGAGGTCTTAGAATGAGAGTAAAACGAATTGTCGCCAATATTAATACGCTGAATGTTTCGGAAGCAAAAAGCTTTTACCAGGACATGCTCGAGCTTGATTTATTGATGGATCATGGTTGGATTGAAACATACGGCTTACTCGGGAAGGAAAACATTCAAATAAGCTTCGCCTCACAGGGCGGCTCCAATACGCCTACTCCTGATCTATCCATTGAAGTTGATGATGTCGATGCGGTGTTTGAACGTATGAAGAGTGCTGGATACACAATAGAATATGGACCTGTTGATGAGCCTTGGGGAGTTCGGCGATTCTATGTCCGCGACCCCTTTGGCAAACTTATCAACATCCTTGCTCATGGACATTAGTTCAACGGTCACGGTGTGCAGAAATCCAGATTGTTATTTAACATTTGAGTGAATTGACAGGAGGAACCAGTTGAATATTAACCAGAAAGCCATCGAATATTTGGAACGTAATGAATATGATGCAGCCTTTGCTCTTTTCAAAGAAGCTTTGAATGAATCGAGAAATGTTCAGTCTCTAACGAACCTTGCTTGGATTTATTATCACGAAGAAAGTGACGCAGAATCTGCTCTGAAATTAGTTGAAGAAGCAATTATTCTAAATCCAGATTCGCATTTTCCTTACAACCTTTTAGGTGAAATAAATGTTGCGTTGGAAAGATGGGAAGATGCCTCGAGTGTATTGTCGAACTCTATCGCAATCGAACCTTCCAAAGAAGCATATAATAATTTAGCCATAGCTAAATATCATCTTGGGGAATTGGATGAAGCTTCAGCTTTATTTCTAAAAAGTGCCGAGCCTTCTGATTACGCAATGTATAGTCACATAAAATGTTTAATCGATATCGGTAGAGTGACCGAAGCAAAATGTAAATTGGATGCCTTTTCGGAAAGTGACGATGAATTCGTTGGAGAAGTTCATGTTGCTGAACTGTACAATGAGTTGCAATGTTTTTCTGAGGCAGTCCGTTGGTTTGAAAAATCATGGGATACATATTATAAGAATCCAGATTGGATCTGTAGGTATATTTATTCATTAGTAAAAACAAATTCATTGAATCGTGCGGTTAAAATAGCGAACGAATGTATTCAATTAAAAATAAACGATATTCAGGAAGAACACGTAGTTCAATGCGATGAAGATTGGACAGAGAACGAACAAGCCACATACATTAAACA
>NZ_LCZJ02000019.1:457301-536626 GCF_001012825.1 Paenibacillus etheri | reverse complement strand
ACAAACAGGAATATGAAAATATTATAAATATGATTTCTAGAGGCTTTATTCCACCGTTGGAATTTTCAACATCATTGAGTTCAAGTTGTTATTTATTTGGATGTTCAAGACATAACCATCCTGAATATAATGGTTGAACAATGCATTAAGCCACTAGAAAAAAGTAGATATCGTAGCAGACGTTTTTGGCTAGCTTCGCAGAAGGAGCTGCTTTATGCTGATTTTAAGAATCCCAATTTAAATAAGGTCTACCGAAATAGTGGTTTTGTGGAAAGCGGGAAGATTGTTTGTTGATATCAAGTTATCAAGTTTAATAGTATTTCACATATTTCATAAGCTCAGCGATCCCCAAAAACTGCTTCATTAATTGACTATTCAATTTTTGCAACGCAAGCTCGAAGGACATTTCAACTTTTTTGTAGTTTTGTACCTCTATTTCATTCAGTAGCTGTTTCATATTCTCGATATAATATACGGTCTTTCTTAAACTGCTGATCAGTATAATCTTTCTTAATTCCGTTACAGTATAGACCCTATAGCCGTTATCTTTGTTTCTGTTAGAAGTAATAAGGCCTTCTTGTTCCCAATGTCGAATGGCTGATGGCTTAACGCCCGCCATTTGTGCAACTTCACCAATAGTCATTGTATTTGTTACCTCTAAATCTTTGTATTTTGATAAATCTGCATTACGGAACATGCGTAATACTTCCTCTAACCTAAGCTTTTCCGCATGTGTATTATGCTGTTCCTGATTGATTGACCAGAGTGCATACTCCACTTGCCGAGCTTTAATCTTTCTCATCACATCGTACACAACAGGAATCTCATATCCTTGCAAAAGTGCCCGGACCGTAATAAAAGCTTGGACATGAATGGCTGTGTAACACCGGCGATTGCTAGCGGTTCTTGGTACTTCGGGAACTAAGCCTTGATCTTCGTATCTTCTTAACGTAGTAGTACTTACATTTAATTTCTTAGCTATCATTGTAGGTGTATAAATATCTCCCATAATCGTCATCACCCAATAACATTCAATTTAAACCTTCAAGTGCTACAACAAGATTAAATCTAATTAAACAAGATATATCAAGGCTTAGAATGCGATAAACCGAAAGATTGCATGAATGTTATATGATATTTTTATAAAACAGTAAGGAGAGGATTGTTTGAATAAAATCATACGATTAACCAATCATTCAGCAATAGAAGTAGGATTAACGGGAGGATCAGATCGACCAACCATCATGTTACCTATCGCTAAAAAATCCGTGTACAATCAGGAGGCAGAAAATCTAAAGCTATGGGGCGTAGACCCTGAATTAGGTAAACATTTTGTTGAAGGTCTCGCGGATACGTTTCAAGTGCTTTATTTTGATTATGAAGGTCATCTCTTTCAACATCCAGTGGAGAACCTAACCGTAGACCATATTGTGAAGGATTTCCTCCTCATTGCTGATGAAATGAACGTTAAGAGCTTTAGCTACTACGGTTATTCCTGGCTAGCTTTAATTGGACTACAATTGGCTATCAGAACAAATCGTCTGGAGAGCTTGGTCATGGGAGGTTTTCCGCCTTATAAGGGTCCCTATCAAGAGATGCTGATTGTAACTCACAAAACACATACACAAGCATTGAATAATCAAAATGAGGCAGCTGAAAAAAGCTCTATTGAAACAGAAAATCCAGGTGAGATAGACTGGGATAACATAAAGGTATCGATGGATACCCGTGTAACAGCTCAATTTGTTGCCTTATACGAGAGCCTCACTGCTTTTGATGATCGTAGTATTCACCATTTGCTTAGTCTCCCAAAACTAGCTTTTGCAGGAGAAAATGATACGATTGTGTATGGTGATAATTTTGGAAATGTTACTGTTGATATCGCTGGGATATTAAAAATGAATAAAGCAAAGCTGAGTGATTTAGGCTGGGATGTTGAACTCCTAACGGGAACCCAAATGGATCATACAAAAGCTATGCAACCAGCCGTGGTTTTACCCTTGATTAAGCAATGGTTTGCAAGACAATTATAAATAAAGACAGGACTATAACTTGGGTGCATTGGTACTCCAGCTGTAAATGAAAGTGAGAGGGTTGCAATTAAAAAACTTGTATTGCAAGTGGCATCATGCGTTTTGGCATTTAGTTTACTCGATGCCTGTAACATCAAGAAGTCAACTCATCTACTCAAGAACAAAAACCTGCAGAGGTTACCTTGTTTCCGAAAAACGATCTCATGGATTCCATTGTAATTGACGATGTAAATGAGGATAAGTCGATTCGGGCGGAACAGCAAACGGAAAAGGGAACATTATTGATGATTTCCAAGGGTCAGTGGAGGGGATTCCTCTTCCTGATCTTTTTCGCGTTAAATATAAGAGTTCAATGGTCCCTTCACACAGAAGACCTGTTGCCTTATCGGGGCAGTATTGCCATATAGAAAGGTGCTGCGATTCATCCATAGTTTCTATTTTCAATATATTGGCCGGTGTTGCCCATTACAGGGTACATCGGCTTTTTTTCATAGGCACATTGGTTTATGAAGACAACTCAGGAATCAAAATGGTAAGATCACACGTCATAATATTGGCATTGAATGACGAAGCTTATGAAGACATAAATGGTGTGAAACTTATACTTTCTTAAATTTTAAGAAAAAACTTTTTTGCAACCAAAACCCTTCTTTTCTTACTTTATAAGTGAGGCCTTAATCAAACTGAACGGAAGTGATGGAGTGGAAGATAGTGAAATCATACAGCTGTACTTTGCGCGCAATGAAACAGCAATAGAAGAAACATCCAAAAAATACAGAAATTATTGTAACCGGATAGCTCATAACATTCTAACTAATGTTGAAGATTCGGAAGAATGCGTGAACGATACCTTTCTAGGAGCGTGGGAAGCGATACCGCCGAAAACCCCTGCAAAGCTATCATCTTTTTTGGGGAGGATCACACGAAATATTGCGTTAAATAAATACGATTATTACATGGCAAAAAAACGGAATAATAAATTCGATACGATTCTTGATGAATTAAATGATTGTTTATCCTCCCCAGACAATGTCGAAAGTCAATATGAGGAAGAACAAATCGCTGAATCCATAAGCAATTTCCTGCTGAAAATTAATGAAGATCATCGGAATATTTTTCTGAGACGTTACTGGTATTCCGATTCTTTGGCTGATATCGCAACACGATTTTCAATCAGTGAAAGCAAAACGAAATCTATCCTTTTCAGAACACGAAAAAAACTCCAATTACACCTTATGAAAGAGGGTTATATTCTATGAATAATAAAGATCTATTTAAGACTATTGGTTATGTAGACGGAAATCTGGTAGAAAAGGCTAACACTGCAAGACGGACGAATAAGAAAACAATTGTGAAGTGGGGAACCATGGCGGCCTGTGCTGCACTTGTGTTAGGAGTAGCTATTTACACATCACCTCTGAAGCCATCATTAACGAATTCACCACAAATATCGCAGCAAACTCCAGTCTCAGCACCGACCGGAGATCGGAAAATATTAAATTACAACGGATTTCGTTATGCATTCGTAAGTGATGGTGCTCAGTTTAAGTTCACAGGAGTAAAGCTTGAAAAATCACTTGGAAGCTTAGATTTTGATATCAACCAAGAGATCGGGAAGAACGATGGAGACAAAGATGTAGAAAAAAATTATGCGTCTACGTTCGCAGTTGGAGGTAAGCTATATGAAATCCCGACGTACCCATCCCAATTCCGCATAGCTGTTAAGTATGAGGAGAATTACTATTTGGCAGAAATCGTGGCGAAGACAGACGATTCTACGATGACAGCTAAGGAATATCTGGATATGTCTAATCTAAAAGATCATTCAAAAAATATCCATGTTCTTAATCATGTGGGGAATGACGTGTTAAAGAAAATGACGGATCATGCATCTGTGGAGTCTATCATTGATGGGCTGTACAGCGCAAAAACAGCTGATTTAAGCAATAAAGAATACGAAGCTATTGCAGAGGCGCAATCCCAAGGGAAATCGTATCAGCTAAAGTTCAACCTCAAGGACGGAACCTATATGGCCATGTATATCATTCCTGAATTAAGGGTCGTGTCTATGGGAGATGCTTATTATCATTTGCCTGACACCTTCTTTGATCAATCCGGAGAACTTTTTTCAGGGCTTAAACAAGAAGTGTTGCCGCTTTACTGAGTAGAGATGTAATGAAGTGATCTAAACAAGGGTGGGGAAGAATGTATAATAATAAATTGAAAATCAATAGATCAAAATCGCTAGTGATGGAGATGTTAATGTGGATAAAGGAAAAGGAAATTCTGAAGTTATGAATTTTATGGATGGGGATGTTGTGTATCTGATTCCACATATGTTCTGACAAGATCATATCTCGGCAGATACTCCGGAGGGCATGCAGGGACAAAGGTGATAAACCTTGTTCCTGCCTTTTTGTTTTATAACTAGGAGTATGAACTTGGTTCTTTCGATTATTAGTCTATTTATAGACAAGGATAAAATTGTGGATAAAAGGAAAAGATGTTAAAAAAGAACCGGAGGATTGTTGCATCATGATCGAAGCCTTTCAACTAATTAAGAAGCAGCTATCTACCTCAAGCGATTTGAAGAAGGAACTCGTCCGAATTCAGGATATTGAGTTGGAAATCCTTTACTTGGTTAGCGTTTGCGATGAAAAGAAAATTAAGGCTGATCTAATCTTCCCCATACTAGAATGCTCGGGGAAAGAGGAATTCAAGGATTATCTGACTTCGCTTCCTGACATCAGTAAACCGGAGAAAGATCAAGACATTTTGCAAAAGTTGATGATCGGTCATGCCTGTATTCAAATGGAAAACGAGCTTTTCTTGTTCAACGCGAAAAAAGTGCTCAATAATCAGCTTGGGGATGCAAGCTCGGAAACGGCGATTTATGGCTCGCAACGTTCATTCAGTGATGTGATTGATACAAATCTCAATTTAATTCGGTATCGTTATCCCTCCCCAAATCTTGTTTATGAGAAAAGCAAGGTTAGTGGAGTACCACAGACAGAAGTCGGAATAATTTATGACAGTCTACTAGTTGATAAAGGAGTATTAAGCGAACTTCAAACGCAGCTCGCTTCGGTCAAACCGGAAGTCATTCTTTCGGCAGCACACCTTCAAAGATTACTTACTACTCGTAAATACTCGCTTTTTCCTATATTGATGATTACGGAAAGACCGGATCGCGTCGTGTTAAATCTGAAACAAGGCAAAGTCGTTTTACTTGTCGAAGGTAGCCCATTCGTTTTAATCGCTCCGGCTACTTTTTATGATTTTATTTCCTCGATGGATGATGCTTTTGAGCAGTTATGGATCAGTATAAGCTTAGTGGTGCTACGTTACATTAGCATTTTCATTACGGTGCTGCTTCCTGGTATCTATATTTCTATGGTCTCTTTCAACCCTGAGTTGTTTCAAGCCCAACTAGCCTTCTCTATTGCCGGTAGTCGAGCGAATATCCCCTATCCGTCGTATATTGAAGTGCTCATTATGATGTTTTTAATCGATACATTAATCGAAGCTAGCATAAGGCTACCCAAATCGATTAGCGCGGCGGCAACGACGGTTGGCGGGTTAATTCTAGGACAAGCTGCGCAGCAGGCAAATATGGTTAGTAATATCATGATTATTGTAACCTCCGCCATAGGTATTGCCAATTTTGTCGTACCTATTAATTCTATGAGTTTCGCATTACGGATTGTAAAATATCCTTTTATCTTGTTAGCTAGTTTATTTGGATATGTGGGCCTAATCGCAGGACTATTTTGTTTGATTGTTTACTTGAACGATTTAAAGAGCTTTGGTAAGCCATATTTAAAAGTGTTTATTGGAGAACATGAAAAATTAGGAAAATTATAAAGGTAAAGGAGGATGCTTTTCCTTGAATCGCTATGTTTTTTATGTATTATGGTGTGATGGGATAACCATCTCAGGTCTTTTATTATATAACCTTTTATTAGATGAACGGTTTAGTGGAAGCATAATGGCTATCGTTATAAGTGCACTTAGCGGCATGATATTTCTTGTAACAATAACGAAGTCATTAGGGCATTTTCCGAAGCAAGGTTTGCCTGAAATCCTTCGGATGTTTTTACCGGCAGGGGCAAGAGTATCATTATTAATATTTTTTTCAATTATGACTATAACAAAAGGATGTATCATGATAGGATATGCATCATCCTTTTTTAATTTGTATCTAATAGATGTAAAAACAATTACTATCATTGCATTTATGTTTATTACAGTATCTTGGGGAGCTACACGGTCAAGTAAAACAATCCTAAGTACGCTAGAGCTGGTTCTTTTTATTTGTATTCCTATAATGTATTACATTTTAACAAAAGCCGTTTTTAGCCAAGGAATAGAGTGGAATTCTATTAAAGCAATGGC
Source organism: Paenibacillus etheri (assembly GCF_001012825.1). Lineage (GTDB taxonomy): Bacteria > Bacillota > Bacilli > Paenibacillales > Paenibacillaceae > Paenibacillus_AQ > Paenibacillus_AQ etheri. Next base: position 530,198 of record NZ_LCZJ02000019.1, on the reverse strand, counting down.
AGATTATGCATTCACTTGGCCGAAATGGGAAACGATTGCGGCTGCAAATAGTGTTTTCTCAGGGTTTGTTGGCTTAATCATATTTAACCGAGTTGTGCCCAGTAAAATAAAATGGAAGTTCATCCCCCTCCTCCTTATTGTTAATCTGCATATTTTAGTCACTGGTTTGCTTATTTCCATTGGGATTCACGGCACTTATGGGGTGGGAAATTATATAGCCCCCACGTATTCTGCATTAGATTCTATTGGTATCATGTCAGGATTATTTTCTCGTACAATTATGCCCTATTTTCTCATAATCCTTTTTTTGCTCTTAATATATGCGGCTGTAACCATTCATGTTGGACTTGAACTGTTGAAAGGGTGCTTCTCAATGAAATTTCAAACCAATCCACGAAAGGAACAACTATTATCTTGGATAATCTGCGGCCTTTTCACCGTTATTACAATGATCTACTTCAACACATTCACGCTAAAACAAATTAAATACCATACAGTCAATTGGTTTGAGCTTCGATTTTATACCGAATTTCTGATGGTTGCGCTTATTGCGTTGTTTGCTGTAATGAAATGGAAGCGGAGAGTATGAAAACCATCTACCTGTTGGTCCTCTGCTTTACAATGGCTATACAATCGGGTTGTGCCTTCAAGGATATCGACAAACGAATATTCGTGATCGCCATTGGAGTAGATAAATCAGATGATATAAATAATCCATATCGTGTGACTTTGAAATTAGCTTTACCCACCCAAAAACTTGATCCTTCTGTGAATAATACTCAAATCATAAGCGAGAATTCCAAAACGATAACAGGTGCGATCGGGCGGATAACCGCAAAAACATCAAAAGATCTCAATTATGGCCTCTTGGAAGCATGTGTTTTGGGTGAATCCATAGTCAATGAGAATATCAACGAGCCGCTTAATTGGTTGTCGCGAAGATTCGATATTCCGATGGAAGGGATGGTAGCATTAGGGAAGCCCAACGCGGAGACTGTTCTTAAAATGAAACCAAGATCAGAAAATTACTCTGGTAATGCATTGTTTTTAAGCCTGTCTGAATCGGGATCAATCTCATCGTTCACAGTTCCCGAACATCTTTATGATTTCTATCGGCGAACGACTGAAAAGGGCGTGGACCCCTACTTGCCGGTCATTGAGACTGAAAATGAGGTATACAAAATTGATACGGCTGCTCTTTTAGACAAACAGAAGTTAAAAGTGATTTTGACTCCGGATGAAACTCGCGTCTTTAAAGAACTGCTGCAAAGTTATCCTCACTTCGAAATCACTACAAAAATGGTAGATCAACCTTTCGTCTTAACTATTGAACAATTGAAGAGCCGCTATACGATTTATACACACAATAAAAATAAACCAATTATTCATGTAACTGTCCAAATGCGCGGAATTGTAGAAGAATTCGTAAACCAACTGTATGAAGAAAATTGGACTAAATTTGAAAAGCATGTTGAACAGGAAGAAAAGACGAAGATATCAAGCTTGCTGAAAAAGCTGCAAAAAAACGGGATAGATCCGTTCGGTTTCGGATTGCTCTATAGAGCTACCCGGCATGAAGGGGATAAAGAATGGGAGCAATGGCAGTCTATTTATCCCGAAGCTATTTTTGATGTAAATGTTAAAGTTTCTATACTGGGAACGGGAGCAATAAAATAATTAGTTTCAAGAATTCGTGATATTCATTCTTAAATCCCTTTAAAAACAGATAATGAAATTTTTAAATTATTGACACGACACCTTTTGGTGTCTTATAATTAATTAGACACTAAATGGTGTCCGATTAGGTGCTGATGAAGTATAATCGGTTACACTACAGGTAATATTACGGAAAAGGTGGGGGTGGTTTTGAACGATAATAGTCAAGTGAGGGATGTATATGACGCTGTTGCAGATCCAACAAGGCGAAAATTACTTCAAATCCTGGCTGATGTTGATGAATTACCCCTATATGAAATCACGGTTCATTTTGAAATGGGTCGTACTGCAGTTTCTAAGCACTTGTCTATTCTTAAAGATGCAGATCTTGTAGTTGCTCGAAAGGTTGGTAGAGAAACGAGGTATCGTTTGAATGCCAATCCATTGAAAGAAATACGGGATTGGGTATCTTTTTACGAAGGTTTCTGGAAAGAAAGAATCGATAAACTAAAACTATTATTGGAGGAAGAATAATGAAACCAGATGTATCCTTAGATTATCAATTTACAAGCTCCATCGAGAAGGTATGGAATGCATTAACGGATTCTGATACACTTGCGAAATGGATTTGGAGTAATGACTTTAAGCCAGTCGTAGGGCATAAATTTCAATTTCGTGCAGAGCCAAATGAATGGTGGGATGGTATTGTAGATTGCGAGGTTCTCGTAGTAGACGAGCCAAATACATTATCCTATACTTGGCATAGTGCTGGAGAAGGCACTACAGTTACTTGGACTTTGAGCAAAGAGTCAGATGGTAAGGTTCATCTACATCTTGGTCAATCTGGATTTAGTGAAGAGACCAAAGCCCGCCAAGGTGCTATCGAGGGAGCTAAATATGCTTGGGCGAATATGGGCAGTCAGCTTGAAAAAGTATTAGCAGAATCGTAATTTCAAGAATAGGGCGCTTTTCTGAAACACGGAAAGTGCCCTTTTTAATGGAATAAATCATGGCAATACTAAATGAAGAGAATGGAGATGAGATGATACCACTATGAAAATAAACCGATTAATTGCGAACAATATTAATAAGTTAGATGCAGTATTACCAGGAGATAAATCCCTGGGGATTGCGGGTTTGTCCGGTTCTGGCAAAACAACCTTTTGTCAAACCATCGGCGAAGAATCCAAGAAGCGTCTCGTTTCTTTATTGCCAAAGGCAGAATATCAGTATTTATTCCCTAACATTATGGAAACTAATTTCAGTGCAATCCAGATGGAAGAAATGCCACTTGTACTTTTTCTAGGGAGATCATCCATTTCATCTAATCCTCGGTCAACCATTGGCACACATACGGGTGTGTTCACAGAGATTCGTGTTGCGATTGCTGAACAATATAACCTATCTCCAGAGGTTTTTTCATTTAATAATGAATTAGGCTGGTGTCCAGATTGTAAAGGTCGCGGAACTACTAAGAATGTTGAATGCAAAAAGTGTAAGGGGAAGCGGTATAATCACCAAACTGAACAATACAAAATGGAGTTATTGGATCAAGAGATGAGTATTTCCGATATTAACGACTTAAGTATTGAAACCATTTTTTCTCTAGCAGAAGTTCTGAGAATTAGTGAAGGTAAACAAAATATTCTAAAAAACATAATCCACATGAATATTGGTTATTTAACTTTAAATCGCATTATGGGCACCTTGTCAGGTGGAGAGTTAACACGACTTTACTTAGCGGAATTCATGGCAACCAGTGAAAACACCGTAATTATCATAGATGAAATCTCCGTGGGACTAGATCACCAAACCCTTTTGAAAATATTAGAGCAGATTAAACAATTAGGTTTTAAGAATCAAATTTGGCTCATTGATCATTCTGACACGGTATTAGACATAACGGATGATCAATTGTTCTTTGGACCAGGAAGCGGAAAATACGGCGGGAAAATCGTTGAAGAATCACCACGTCCGGCGCCCATCAATGGAGAGATAAATCAGGCTGAACCAACAGAATACTATCATTTTCATGATCTTTACTGTCGTAATATTCAAATAGCCGAAATTCAGATTCCCCGTAATAGACTTGTAACGTTTACAGGTGAATCTGGATGTGGTAAATCTACACTGGTCAATGAGTGTATGTCCAAAGATTTTGTGAAGCGATATCCCAAAGATAAGCTGGTCATTGTTGGGCAAGATCGTAACCAATCGATTACTAGTCGTTCTACCGTTGCGACATTTCTTGATATTAAAAGAAAGCTCACAAAATATAGTGAAGAGATCGATGATATTTTTCAGCGTTCGATTGAAGATATTATTGATGAACTGCCGAATGAAGACATCGCTCATAAACGCTTAAGTTTATTGATCAAGCTTGGACTTGGTTATTTGACGCTAGAAAGAAAAACACAGTCTTTATCAACAGGTGAATTTCAATGTGTTCATTTAGTTTCTGAGCTGTTTGCGGGTTCAAGAAACCCGAATACGCTTTTTATTTTTGACGAGCCTTCCAAAGGGTTATCACAAAATATTCTAAATCAATTCATTGATAGCATTAGAGTCATTCTTCAGGACGAATCCGTCTCTATAATGATGATTGAACATAACTCGTATATGCTGGAAAACTCTGATTTTATCGTTGATTTTGGCAAAAGACAGCTTGAACCTGTGGAACATCTCGAAGTTGTCAATCATGAAGAATATTATCGTCAACAAATCTGTGAAGATCCTATCGCTCCATTGCAGATTTCTTCAACCCTGCGTCAAGAAAATGGTATTAATTATTTAAAAGAAAATCAAATTTCCTATTTTAAAAATGCTGAAAATATTTATAAAGGCGGCATCTTAAAAAGCTTATCCTCTATGGCGCGTTTGATTTATGGTGAATACGAATCAGATACCATTGCACCTGTCATTGCCATTGATCTGGAACGCCATTTATATAGTCAATATACTTTTCTGTATGAAATTGGTGGCTTGATCAACCATATTGTAACGGCGCATCCCACCAATAAAGATACGAGCAGCTTCGATTTCTATTATCAAGACAATCATTGTCCATGCTGCAAGGGACGTCGGGTTGTTGAAAAATTTGATTTTGATGTTGTTCTTCAGGACAAAAATGTACCATTTTGGGATGGCTTGTTGCATCCAGATGCAATGGATATTCTAAAATTCTATCAATTTCCTAAAATAAAATTCATCTTTGAAGAGATTAAGAATGAACTCGGACAAGATATCAGCAAGAGTTACAATGAGATGACCGATGCAGAAAAGCATACTTTTTGGTACGGGTATTGGGAAAAGTCATTTTATGATAAAGCAAGCAAGGCAACGAGAACTTGGGAAGGGTTTAATTACATCATTGGGAACTACATGGTGATATCGAAAGCGATTATAAAAGAGCATATCAAACAATCCAAAATAATGATTACCTGTCCCATCTGTCAAGGAACCGTACTTAATCACCATAAGAAGCTAAAATTTGGCGACACGGATATTCGCGAGATCATTGGACAACCTCTTGATCAAGTGATTAGAACCGTTGGTAATTTAGAGGTACTCCAAAAAATGAAGGCCATTGTCGGCGGCGATATGGTTCTGACGGAGGAAGTCTCGCTTTTACCAAGGGAAACACAAGTTGCTCTAAAAATGTTTGAACTTGAAGTAGCGAGCTTTGCGCACTATGAAATGGTATTGCAAAATGCACTGCCATTCTGGGGCAATATTAGCGGCAGTATTGAATCTATTAGCTTGAATAATCGGATTACGATTTGTGATTTTGATAATATCACCGAAACCAGAGAATACATCATTGATAAGTATTTCACGAATGGAAAATACAAAAAACTGACCTATGTTTATGAAGCATTTGGTTACAAAAAGTTGGTCACGTTAATTAATAAGATAAAAGCCAGTCACCCATGTCCATTCTGTAAAGGAAAGAAAGTCATATCAGAAGATGGACTCCATGATGGTGTTTATAAATTAACGATTCCATGTGTGAGTTGCTATGCAAGTGGCATTAATGATGAAGGTCGTAAGGAAATGGTTGAAGGCATTGATGTGCAGACCTGGCTAACTGGTAATGTTAGTGAGGTCGCGACTGAAAGCTCAAATATTGATGCTGTAGCAGATATTCCAATTTTCAATCGTATTCGGGAGTTGAATAAACAAGAAATGATGGCTGTTTATCATTATCTTGAGAATAATTAGCTGACCTAATGAAACTGCGCATAGCGCGGTTTTTTTACTGTGACATAACTCACAATTCAGACACATCTTTTTAGTAGGGATAGCTACATTGAGCTATAGGCATGTATCTTCCTTTTCTTTACAATTAGGCGTAATGATTGTTCTCTGAATGGGAGTGATAGATAAGAGAATGAATCGCTGACAAGGGGGTGAACAATGGTTATACGCAAAAGTTTCCTTTACCCAGGTATTTTTAGAGTATTGATTCTGATGTTATTCAGCCTTTTATTAATAATCACAACCTATAGCGGGAGTGCCTATGCAAATACTACTTCGGAAGCGATTCCACTTCAGCCGATTATTGATGCGGCACAAATTGGAGATTCAATTACTTTAGCTCCAGGTACTTATCTCGGCCCGGTTTATATTAACAAAAGACTGACGATTAGCGGGGAAGGAAGGGCAACACTATTAAATTCATCTCCCGATGCTGAGGTTGCAGTTATGATTCAGGCTGATGGGGTAAAGCTTCAAGGACTTAATATACAGCAGGATAACGGGGGAGAAGCGGCAGCGATTCGGGTGGAAGCCGATCAGGTAACTTTGAAAGATTTAGTCATACATACATTTGGCTTTGGCATTATGCTACGTGAGGCTGATAGTGGAGTTATAGTAAACAATAAAATCCGTTGGTTTATACCTAAAGGTGCTACTTCAAGAAAAAGAGGTAATGGCATCGATCTCTATAACTCTCATGGTTCAGATATTAGAGAAAATGAAATCTCTTATCTCCGAGATGGCATTTATTTAGAGAAGAGTCGCAATACAAAGGTTGATCACAATCGGCTCTTCCATTTGCGATACGGTGTTCACTGTATGTATATCAATGGATCATCTGTAACGAACAATATTGGAGAATACAACATTACTGGCGCGATGGTGATGGGAGTGAGCGACGTTATGGTATCAGGAAACTCTTTCCGTAAACAAAACCAGAATGTTCATTCTCAAGGAATCCTGCTCTTTGACGTTCGTACCTCTCAGATTGTAAATAACGTTGTGGAAGGAAATCGGGTAGGAATCTATATGCAACAATCCTCCGACAACACTCTCCAGAATAATATGGTGCTCCGAAATTATATTGGGATTCAATTTGAGGGCTCTGAAGGCAACCGCTTTCAGAAGAATGCTTTTATTGCAAATGTGATTGAAGCAGAGGCAACAGATTCCAAAAATAATAAGATGACGAGAAATTTTTGGGATTCATTCGAAGGGCTGGATGTATCGGGTGATGGCGTAAGTGATTTGCCATATGCTATTAATCCATTTTATCAGCAATTAGTTACTGAGAATGCTGCTTATCAGCTCTTTTTTCAATCACCGGGCATGACATTTTTAAGCGATCTGTATACAAATGATAAAGAACAATGGTCCACTGATTCAGAGCCACTTATGCAATTGGATTCAGTTCATGCAAATGTTGGACAAGTAAGTGAGGGGCAAGGGTCAGTAATGGTAGTGGGTTGGCTGCTATTGTTCTTCGCTGTGATCACAATACTATATATGGGGGTATTAAGGTTATGAAAAAATGGAGTTTAGTACTGATGATGATGATGGGTTTGTTAATTCTGGCGGCTTGTGGCCCCAAAAAGTTTGAACCGTTGGCGATTAATGAAAAAGTTGATATTTGCGCGATTTGCAATATGCAGGTTAAGGACGATGCTTTTGCTACACAACTAACAACAAAAGACGGGAAGAATTATAAGTTTGATGATATTGGTTGTATGAATGAATGGAAGAACAAGAATGGAACCAAAAACATTGGAAAGGACTATGTCCGTGACTATAACGACAAAGAATGGGTAGAATTCAGTAAGGCCAGCTTTGTCTATGATGAGACACTACGCACACCTATGGCGTATGGAGTTATCAGCTTCAAGGACACTGCTTCAGCCGAAGCTTTTGTGAAGGAACAAGGTGTTGGAAGCGTTCTGTCAGCAAGTGATCTGTCCAAGCATGAATGGAAACAAAATACGGATATGATGCAAATGGATATGAATGGCGGAGAAGGTCATATGGACGAGCATAAGTCTGAGGAAATGGAAGGTATGACATCGGATAAAGAGATGGATATGTAATGGTTGATATCCTGCAAGTCGCACGCAGAGAGATTAAAATGGGGTTTCGAAATCCATGGGCTTATTCTTTTTTGGCATTATTTTGTGCGTTTAGTCTTGGCTTACTGCTGATTAATGCACAAAATGAGATTCAAGGCTATACCGCAGTTAAAGGTTCCATGCTAAGTCTGATTTTGTATCTGCTGCCGCTTATGACCTTATTTCTAGGCTCTTTTTCACTGACTTCAGAAAAGGAAGAAGGTAGTTGGCAGCTTTTATCTACTTATCCAATAGGAACGTTGTCATTTATTCTTGGCAAGTATGTGGGTCTGGCTGTCGTATTACTTACGGTTGTGGCTTTCGGCTATGGTTTAATGGGAATGATTAGTGGATTCTTGGGCATGGCCTATGATTCTACTACTTACTTTCTATTTTTATTTTTTTCCGCAGGACTTGTTTTACTATTCTTGACCATCGCCTTGTTTATCGGTTCATTATCAAGAAACCGCTGGCAGGCGCTGACTGTTTCTGTTGCTGTGTGGTTTTTCACAGTAATAGGGTGGCCGACCTTTTTGATCGCCTTTTTAGGTTTAATGCCTTATCTCTGGATTAAGCCCTTGCTGGTCGTATTCACAATACTCAACCCAGCAGAGCTTGTTCGGTTATTTGTTGTAATTAAGCTGGGCGGAGGTTCAGTGCTGGGACCTGAATATTACCAATGGGTAGAATGGATAAATGGTTCGAAGGGTAGTTTGTTGTTTATGGGAGTCTGTCTAGTCTGGATGTTGAGCTCGATCCTGTTTGTATATTGGATATGGGAAAGGGGGCGCTCTCGTGGATAACCCCTTAGTGAATGTAAAGGGAATCTCTAAGGTTATTAAAAAGCAAACAATAGTTGAAGAGATTAGCTTTCAAATCCCCACTGGGAGCATACTTGCACTATGTGGTGGTAACGGGGCTGGCAAAAGTACCGTTTTGCGAATGGTTGCGGGTATTCTTCAGCCTTCGGTGGGCGAAATCTCAGTGGGTGGTTTATACTGGCACAAATCACGCAAACAATTCTCGAAACAAATTGGTTATATGCCGGATGATTATCAATTCAATCAGGGGCTGTCGGCAGAGGAAGCTCTGACTTTTTGGGCCGCTCTCCGTAGGGTACCCAATCGCAAAGCGAGAGTCAACGAAGTCCTTGGCTTAGTAGGTCTAGAGGATAAACGAAATCGTCTGGTCAACACCTTTTCAAAGGGAATGCGTCAGCGTATCTTATTTGCTCAGGCATTGCTGGCCAAACCTTCGTTGCTAATTATGGACGAACCCACAAACGGTCTTGACCCTTTTTGGATGAATGAATTCGTAGACCTACTCCAAAGAATCAAGGAAGAAGGGCATACCGTTATTTTCTCCACACACCAGTTAGAAATCGCTGATAAAATCGCTGATCAGATTGTCTTTCTAAGTCATGGAAGAAATGTTGGTTCAGGTCCGACCAAAGAATTTCATACAAAATTTGGTTCTCTGTATACAGCCTTTAATCATAGTCTGGGTCTGAAATGAGCATGCGTCGAATCATTGCTTTGCTGGTGATTATCGCAGCTGCCACGACTGTTGTATGGGTATTTAGCCATAATGAAACAAGAGATTCATCTGAGAGGATTGCAGTGGGCTCTATCGCTCCCGAATTTGATGCTACAACTATAGAAGGCAAAAAGGTTCGTCTAAGTGATTTCCTGGGACAGATTGTGGTGCTTAACTTTTGGGCTTCCTGGTGCACGTCATGTGTGCGTGAAATGCCCCTTCTGAATGACATTCACAAATCCACTAGTTCTCAAATTGAAACCTTGTTTATTAATGTTGGTGAGTCTAAAGGGACTGTATCAGAATATCTTAAGGATCATAATTTTTCTTTTCCAGTTGTCATTGATGTTACCGGAAAAATCTCTACTGCATACGGAGTTAGTGCGCTTCCTGCCACGTTTATTATAAACGGTGAGGGAAAGATCAAAGAGGCTATATTAGGCGAAATCACAGATTTCCCCTAAATGCAGCTAATCAATTCATATACATATTCCGGTATACAGCCGGGGTGAGGTTCTCGAACCGTTTGAATGTTTTAATAAAATAACCAGTATCACAAAATCCTAAATCATCGCTCACTTGATTAATAGGTGCGTCTGTAGTTTCCAGCAGCTGCTTGGCCCATTCAATCTTGAGCCTGGCGATGAAGAGGGAGAAGTTCTCGCCTGTTTCTTTTGTAAATATGCGACTGAAATAACTGGGGCTGATATGACAAAGCTTGGCCATTTCTTTTAGACTGAAATTTTCATTCTTGTGGGCATAGATGTAATCAAACGCAGGCTGAAGCACTGAATTTGTAGAGACGAACCTTTGAGCCCCATTCTTCAGTTTGGTCTCGATAAGTGCCCCTGACAATTCTTGCTGAATGGATTGAATTTTGCGGTACGCACGGTCTGTCTCATCGAAATCTTCAGCTGAAGCAGGTGTGTCAATATTTGAGGTCAGCACTCTTTTATACAAATCGACAGTGGTACGTTTCTGAATGGCTTCTTCCACGATATAGGTGCTTAACTGAAGTAGTAGGTCAACGCACTTCGTTACTTCATCATAGGATAAGACAGGGAGTGCCTCGTAATCCTCTTGAAGCGTCTTAAACTTCATGTTCGCCTCTACATTAGGTGGTCTGGATACAATCTGCTCCAGATTCGACACGTCAGGCTCACGAAGCTTAAGTTGCCCTGCCATAATTGCACCCAGATATTGATTGTCAATAATTATTGGAATGGCAATATCGATAATGTTGAAATGGCATAAATAAATATAAGGCTTGTTCTGACGAACCGCTTCAATGCCAGCACGTGCATCACATTTTTGACAGAACTGAGAGAGTTCAGAATCTTGGCGTACGCCTTGGCAGAAAGGCTGACAGAAGCTGTGCTTAGTCACGGGAACACCTTTATAATCAACGGTAAGGATGGCCATTTTAGTAACAAGCGATAAGGAGTCCTGCAACTTCTCCCATTTCTTCAAATCAATAATTTCTTCTAAATTAAATCGAGATTTGGGCATCACGATATTCTCCTAGGAAAGTTATAGAAACATAATGTACATTATAGCGAATTTTTGTACTAAAGGACAAGATAATACAATTTCTTTAAGAGAAGACAAAAAAACATGATAAGAAAACGCTTTATTTAGACCTTATTGTTTCATGCATACTGAAATAGAGCAATCTATAATAATAACTATATACAACCTAGGAGGAATGAAAATGAGAAGAGCGTTTATCAGTCCGACGAAATATGTGCAAGGTGAGAATGAGCTTTTGAATTTAGGTTATTTTGTAAAAACATTCGGTGATTCTGCACTGCTCATTGCACATCCAGATGATGTTACACGTGTGAAGGATAAATTGGAGTCAACTAAACTGAAATTTAATATAACGCTTGTTGAAAGCGGCTTTCATGGGGAATGCTCAAGACAAGAGGTTGCAAGATTACAGGCTCTAGCCAAGGAACATCAATGTGCATGTACAATTGGTTTGGGTGGAGGTAAGGCGATTGATACGGCAAAATGCGTAGCAGAAGGAGAAGCGCTGATTATCGTTCCTACAATTGCAGCCACTGATGCACCGACTAGTCACTCCGCGGTCCTCTATACTCCAGAAGGTGAATTCGATGATTATGCTTATTTCAAGCAAAGCCCGAGTGTAGTCATGATTGATACAACAGTGATTGCTAAAGCACCTACAAGGTTTCTTGTTGCTGGGATGGGAGATGCACTATCCACTTATTTCGAAGCAAGAGCTACAGCAAATTCTTATTCCAATGTTAATGCAGGATTACCTTGCGGGGTTCGTGAAGGTGTTTGTGGGGAAGCTAAGGGAACCATAACGGCACTTGGTCTTGCCAGACTATGCTATGACACGTTGCTTGAAAATGGGTTCAAGGCGAAGCAGGCCTGCGATCTGAATATCGTAACCCCAGCCTTGGAGAATATTATTGAAACGAATATTTTGTTATCCGGACTAGGCTTCGAAAGTGGAGGTTTGGCTGCGATTCATGCGATCCATAATGGATTAACTGCTTTAGAGGGAACACATCATTATTATCATGGTGAGAAGGTGGCCTTCAGTACAATTGCTCAATTGGTGCTTGAAAATGCTGACCGTACCGAATTAAGAGAAGTATTGGATTTCTGTCTCTCAATTGGTCTTCCAGTGTGCCTTGCGGATATTGGAGTGGAGCAAGTCACTTACGAAGAACTTCTTGAGGTTGCTAAAAAAGCTTGTATAGCTGAGGAATCGATTCATTCCATGCCGTTCCCAATTACGGAAGAAGCGGTTGCATCAGCAATTATGGCTGCCGACCAATTAGGCCGTCAATACAAATTAAGTAAGGAGCTTTAAGATGAAGAAAATTATGAACAAACCGGAAACGCTAGTCCGGGAAATGTGCAATGGACTTGTCTTGGCGCATCCTGAACTGGATTTCAATGAAAAATTTAAAGTGATTTCTAAAAAAGAGATCAACACCGATAAAGTAACGCTTATTAGCGGGGGTGGAAGTGGCCACGAACCGGCTCATGCCGGGTTTGTAGGTAGCGGTATGCTGGATGCAGCTGTGTGCGGGGATGTGTTCGCTTCTCCATCTCAGATTCAGGTCTATCAAGCGATCCGTCGTTCTGCGAGCCAAAAGGGCACGTTACTTATTATTAAGAACTACAGCGGCGACATCATGAACTTTAAAAATGCCGCTCATCTCGCAAGTGAAGACGGCATTCAAGTGGAATATGTTAAGGTAGACGATGACATTGCCGTTGAAGACAGTCTCTATACGGTAGGGAAAAGAGGGGTTGCCGGAACAGTCCTCGTTCATAAAGTGGCCGGGGCTGCGGCAGAAGCAGGACTGTCCCTCACGGAAGTAAAAGAAGCAGCGCAGCATGCGATTGACCATGTTCGTACCATCGGTTTCGCCTTTACTTCTTGCACCGTTCCTGCCAAAGGAACCCCAACTTTTCATATCGAAGAGGATGAGATGGAATACGGTGTCGGAATTCACGGTGAACCTGGAATACGCCGGGAAAAATCCGTGTCAGCGGATGAACTGGCGCAGCGAATGGTTACGTCCTTGCTGAGTAACTTGCAGATTAACGATGAGTCGCAGCAAGAAGTTGCTGTTTTGATTAATGGATTTGGTGGAACACCACTGCAGGAGCTCTATTTGTTAAATAATTCTGTGATTCGTGAATTGACTGCCAAGAATAAGCGAGTGTTTAAAGTATTTGTCGGCAACTATATGACCAGCATAGATATGGCAGGTGCATCAGTGTCGATTATGAAGCTGGATGAGACGCTGAAGAAATGGTTATCTGCTCCGTGCGATACACCGGCATTGTCGGTTAAAGGTTCATTTGAGCCCGTGAACTATACCGAGATCATCGAGGAAGAGAAAGCAGACAGCACGGTATCCTTCAAGAATAATACGAATGCTGAAGCAGCGGTAATTAAGAACAACCAGTTCTCCTTGCAAAATATCGTATATTTAATCGACCAAATGAGCGAGGTCATTATCGAGAATGAGGTGCCGTTCTGCGATCTAGACGCCCACGCCGGAGATGGCGATTTTGGGATGAGCGTAGCCAAAGGCTTCAAGCAGCTAAAAGTAGAGTGGGAAGATATCCTAGCTCATCATCTCAGCAATATCGGTGACTTCCTTGATGCATGTTCGTTGATCATTATGGAGCATTGTGGTGGAGCATCTGGACCGATCTGGGGATCGGGCTTCCGCGCAGCGAGTAAGTCCGCGCAGCAGAAGCAAGAGTTGTCCATACAGGATTTCGCCAATATGATGCAGGCCGTTGTCAAAGGGATTCAGGATACGGGTGAAAGATCTTTTGGGAGAGGTGCTGTCGTTGGCGACAAGACATTAATTGATGCCCTTGTACCTTTTGCGGATGCCTGGACACAAAGCGCCGAGCAGGGCGAAGATATTAAGCTGGCAGCATCAAAAGCAGCAGAAGCAGCTGTTCTCGGTGCTCAGAAGACTTCAGATATCGTCGCACGTATGGGAAGAGCAGGCACTGTAGGAGAACGCAGCATAGGTTATCCGGATGCGGGAGCGTACGCGCTTGGGGTTATTTTCACAGAGCTAGTAAAAGCGATGAAATAAGTTCGAGTAAGCTTCACCCCACCGGACACTCATCCCAAACAGCAGCAGTCATAGACTGTTGCTGTTTTATTTATATGCTACTTTCTTAACTTACCAGGTAGAGGGATATGCCTAATGGACTCAACTGGGTGATATAATAACATCCATGGACCTGAGAAACGCATAACATCTTTAATTCTTAACCGATACTCCTTTTTGTAACAATGGATAGGACACTTTGCACATGCTGTTTTATCTTCCCCGAATGGGCAGAGAGATAGTCTTTTACCTGCGTATTCATTTAAGTCCTGACATTCCTCACATAAGACTTTTTGATGATGTTTTTTCTTACAGTACACACGAATCATTTTTCCAACAATTTCTTTTTCTTTTCTAATTTTCGGACCATCATTCAACTGCCTTTTTATTTGAGCTGCCATATTAATAAGGATCCTTTCAATGTTATGAAAATGAGTTCTATAATAACTATATCATCAGATTTTTAAAGGGAGAGGTTACTTCTTTAACATTTCTATGGCATTTGTTATGAAAATAAGTAAAGAAACTTGTTGATGAATGAGGTAGAATTGATGCCTTTATTGCCGCTTTAAGATACCTGTTGTATGCTTCAACATACGATTTAAGAGATTTCGCCGCTCCGTTTTTAAAACAGTGCTCTTTAATGCATCACGGATGGGAATGATCTCTGAAATTTTCCTGCCACTGTTTGCTACCCTTCTATCGACGCAAGTCGGGATGTAATCTATGTTCGTTATACTCGTTTTACCACTATTGTCCTTTTTGATTGTGAGCGTAAGGATGATTCCGCTTTGTGTATACGGATTATTCTTAAGCTTAGTCGAAACAAAATTACCGAGCGAGTAACTAACAAATTGCTTCTTTCCACGAACGGCTAAGGGTTGAAGCACATGAGGGTGAGATCCCAGAATGATGTTTGCGCCATTTTTTAAAAAGAGGTTTACCAGCTGCTTTTGCCGCTTGTTTGGCGTGTACTGATATTCGCTTCCAAAATGCATATAAAGTAAGACTAGATCGACTTTCTTTTTTAAATTTCGTATTTCTCTAAGGATTTTATGGGTTTCTATCCGATTGACTAACCATGGCTGATTACTAGGTACGGGAATTCTATTGGTTCCTGCAGTGTAGGAGAGGATTCCAATTGTGATCCCATTAACGTTTTTGATAAGAGTAGTCTTGGATTCTTTTACAGACCTTGATGTACCGGTATGATCGATTGCACTACGGTCCAGTACTCGCAATGTCCGAAGCAGCCCCGAGGCACCATAATCCATACAATGATTGTTTGCTGTCACTAATACATCGAATCCTGCTTCTTTTAGTGCCGGGGCTAATTCGTCTGGACACTTGAATATTGGACCTCCAGATCGCAGACTTTTTCGGCATTCTCGTCCGTTTCCGGCAAAGGTTGTTTCGAGATTACCAATGGTTAGATCCGCCTGTCTCAGATAAGGAGCTACTTTTGCGAACAGGGGAGTGAACGAATAGGTTCCGTCCGATTGTTTAGCATCTGAAATAATGTAACGTTTGACCATAAGGTCTCCCACTGCAGCTATTTGTATTTCGGTCATCTTTATCCACCTTTTTTCGTTTTCATTTAGAATATGAAAAAAAGGCGTTATGGGTTATTTTTTTGGCAAATTAGACATCAAGTAATATACAATAATCTTTTTGAAAAGAAGAGGGAAGCTTTATGCAAAGGATTCAAAATTCTAAAATGTACTTTGTATTTATTCACATATTTTTGTTGATCTTATTGTGTACCTCAATGTATGCCTATTCTCCGTGGATTCGTACTAAAGTGAAGGAAATTCTCGATCCTGCGGACAAAGTATATACGATTGCGCATCGCGGTGCATCGGGTTATGCTCCTGAGAATACTATACCTGCATTCGAACTAGCTATTAATATGGACACCGATTATATCGAGTTAGACATTCAGTTAACTAAGGATCGTGTTCCTGTAGTTATTCATGATGAAACTATTAATCGCACGACAAATGGAACGGGTTATGTTAAGAATTTTACCTTAGAGGAGCTTTCGAAATTAGACGCTGGCTCATGGTTTAACGAACAGTATCCCATGTTTGCTAGAGATAAATATGATGGATTACGTATTCCGACTTTAGAAGAGGTATTTGAAAGGTTTGAAAAAGAAGTGGACTATATGATTGAGATTAAGGATCCCGCTTTGAATCCGAATATTGAAACCATATTAAACGAACAAATTGAAAAATATAAGCTGTCGGATCATGTTTCCATACATTCATTTAGTGAGGCGAGTTTACGTAGGCTTCATTCCATTAACCCGGAGATCCCTCTTTATCAAATTGTTTGGTATAATATCCCGGTTTATAAAATACCAGAATCTTATATCAATCGGGTGAAAACTTATGCGGTTGGTATTAGCCCTAACTTTCAAAGAATAAATTCGTCCTATGTCGCACAGGTGAAAAATTCTGGACTAAAGGTATTTCCATATACAGTGAATTATCAAGTCAATATGGACAAAGCCGTGGTTTGGGGCGTAGACGGGGTTCATACCAATTTTCCTGACCGTTTTAATGAAGTGATTAAGAATAATAAGAAGTGAGGAAACGAAAATTCAACGATCGGAATTTATATGCCGAATACATCGATTTCAGAGACAGGATACCATGTTTTTGAATCTACGTCTTTAAAATACACTTGAATAGTATAGGTACCTTTTGTATTAAAGGAATAAGTAAACTCGTTGGTTTTGAACCAAAAGTTCTCTTCACTTTTCTTAATCTGTTGATTATCTATGGTTTCTGTTTTATCTGCAGGATCAGTGATCGTAAGTTTTATATCTGAAATTTCTGTTTTTAAATGATCCACTTGTAATAAAGTAGAAAATGCAAAACGGGCAGGGCTTTTTACCTTACCGAAGATTTCTCCATTGTTATCAAGCAATACCATGTTCACATTTGGCTTGTAAATTCGAACCGTTTTACTTGTCTCATCCAAAGAGATTAAAGCAAACAAACTTTTAGAAAGCTGTTCAGCAGGTAAGAGAATGTCCCCCCCGGACAATATTGCTGCCTGTTTTTGTACCACATTATTGAAATATAGTGAAACTTCTGATGGGTTCGAAGCGGCATAAATCATTGTTCCCGGTAAAATCATTATGCAAAGTACTAATAATGTCAGTCTAATTAGTTTTCTCAATGAAATCTACTCCTTTATATTTGTTATGTTAATTATACCCATAAGATGGAAGATAGTTTCTTTTATGCAATTAATAAAATAATCCATTTTTTAGGTTTCGTTTTGTATCTCCGTTTTCTAAATAATTCTCCAGGAGCTTGGATAAGAATGTAACAAAATATTATGGCATAAGAATATCATTGGGACTAGATTTCATTTGACAGAGAAGATAATATTGGTAAAATTATACACAGGTTATATTAATAGGAGGTTAGCGATGGATATCGCCATGGAGTTAATTGAAAGTATGTTAGTTAAATTTAGATCTGAAAAGAAATGGACGCTCCAAGCACTTGAGCAATGTAACCCAGAGGATATTACTTGGTCCCCAACCGTGGAAAGTAACAGTATTGCAAATTTAGTTGCTCACATTAGCGGGGCAGTGCACTCTCGAATTGAAACCATTCTTTTAGATATTCCTGATACAAGAGATAGAGAGAGGGAGTTTGAACGAGGGCTAGAAATGACAAAAGAACAAGCCATAACCATGACCAGGGATGCTTTTGATATTCTCATTCAATATCTTGAACGGCTACAATCTAACCCGGAGTTACTGATGGCACAACCCTTTCTTAATTTACCACCACTTACATATAGCCAAGTAAATAACGAGACTACCGCTCTTAATCTCATGATAGCGATGGTAAGAGAAGTACATTATCATACAGGCCAAATCATCTATGCGGCAAAAATAAGAAAGGGAAAGCTTGTATGGCAATGACAGTTTAACTACAGAAAATGATCCCATAAATAGCAAAGGACTGCCAAGAGGCAGTCCTTTGTTCACCCTAACTAGAACCCTCTCACACTGCTAGGGGTTACTTTTCTATGCTTTTTGAAAGTCCGGCTGAAATAGTAGATATCGTTGAAGCCAGTAGTGGTAGCGATTTCAGAAACCGTTAGCTGAGTATGCCTTAGCAAATAATCTGCACGGTCTAAACGGACTGCATTTATATATTCCGATATCGTATGCCCAGTTAATTCCTTGAAGAGGCGACTGAAATGGAAGCGGCTTAGCCCTGTTAGTGCCGCAAGTTCGTCAACTTGTATCGGCTCCTGGTAATGGGTATCGATATAACGTAAAACAGGTGCGAAGCGTTCAACGGTCTGAATACGTCTTTCTTGCTCAGCCTGTGAAAGTACGGTGACGAGATGTCTGCGCAATAGCAGCGTTAGCAGGCGATATAGCTCGGACTTGACGGCCAGCTCATATCCAAATTCGCGAAGTTCCAGTTCCCGAATAATCGCCAGCGCACAGTCTGTAATGTGCTGATCCCCACGGATATGATTACGTAACAGCAGCTGGTTCTGCTGAATCGGGGCGATGAACTTGGTCTCGGCAGCGTCGCTTACTGCACTATGCAGCAAAGAAGTATCTGCAATAATCGCATAATACAATAAATCAGAAGAAGCGCTCACCCCATAATGCAGCTCGTTGCTGTTCACAGCAACTAAATCACCAGCCCGTACGTTGATCGGTGTTCGTCCGCATTCAAAAACAGCCTCACCGCTCTCAATAAACAGAAATTCAAGATGCTCATGCCAATGATGTGGGAACAACAAAACTCCCTCTTGGTTGAAGCGCTGGGTATGTACTTTGATCGGAAACTCGGGATCCGGCATGTCCATGGGTTCCTGCAGATGTTTATCATAGTCCAACATTTATTGTTTGCACCTCCTATAGCACAATTGTACAAATGAAACCGCAAGGCTCTGCATGGTGTTTAGGCTTGAAATCATTATAATACGAATCATAACCTATGCAAAATAAAGGAGAGAGTGTTGATGGATATGATCAAAATTGGCGTAATAGGAACCGGCTCTATCTCCGGCATGCACTTAAGTGCTTATCGGAATAATCCGCAGACAACCATATATGCGGTATGTGACCTGAATGAAGAGCGTGCACGAGCTGTTGCTACTGAGTATAACGTGGAAAAAGTATACACGGATTATCGTGAATTACTGGCTAATTCCGAAATAGATGCAGTCAGCATCTGCACATGGAACAACTCTCATGCTGAGATCAGCATCGCGGCGCTTGAAGCAGGCAAGCATGTACTTGTGGAAAAGCCGCTTTGCCGCACGGTTGAAGAAGCGCTTCAGGTTCAGCAGGCAGTGGAAAAGAGCGGCAAAACTTTGCAAGTAGGCTTTGTACGACGTTATGACTCCAATGCCCAGCTACTTCAGACATTGGTGGAACAAGGAGAATTCGGCGAAATCTACTATGCGAAGGCGACGACGTTCCGGAGACTCGGCAATCCCGGAGGCTGGTTCAGTGATATTGAACGCTCCGGCGGCGGACCACTGATAGATATCGGCGTCCATGTGATCGATCTATGCTGGTATTTGATGGGCCGTCCGAACCCAGTATCGGTAAGTGCCAATACCTACCGGAAGCTCGGAAATCGTTCTAATATCAAGAATCTTTCTTTCTATAAAGCGGCTGATTACGATGCAGCGAACAATACGGTGGAAGATTTAGCAAATGCACTAATTCGTTTTGAGAATGGAGCTTCGCTGATGGTCGATGTTAGCTTTACACTGCATTCTAAGGAAGACGAGCGCTCGGTGCGCCTGTACGGTGACAAAGGTGGTTTTGAAATTGATCCTGAGATAGTCATCGTCAAAGAACAGGCGGATACGATCGTTAATACTTATCCGCAGACCGATAATAAGGGGTTTGAGTTCAACAGCGCATTCCAGAATGAAATTAATCATTTTGCGAACAACATCAGCACCGGCTCTACACCGATTAGTCCTGTGCAAGACGGCGTTACAATCATGAAAATACTCGGTGCGATCTATGAATCCGCTGCCAAAGGTGAAGAGGTGAAACTATGAAGTTAGGAATCAGCACTTACAGTCTGCATTCAGCTTTTTCGACGGGTGAGCTCACGCTTGAAGGTGTCATTGAGACGATCGCCGATCTGGGCGCAGAACATGCGGAGATTGTACCCTTGGGTATCAATTTGGTTGAAAATCCTGAGCTAATTGATCAGATTGTACGAACGGCAGCGGGTCGTGGTCTAGAGTTGTCCAATTATGCTATCGGGGCGAATTTTGCCGGGCTGGAGTCAGCGGAAATGCAGCGGGAAGTCGAGCGGGTAAAGCGGGAAGTAGACGTCTGTGCGGCATTAGGTATTCAGCGGATGCGGCATGATGTAGCCTCGTCAAACGATCTATCAATCACGCATTTTTTGAAAGAGCTTCCACGTTTGGCTGAAGCCTGCCGAGAAATTGCCGATTATGCCGCAGGTTTGGGCATTACGACTAGTGTGGAGAATCATGGATACTTTATTCAGCACAGCGATCGTGTACAGGCATTGGTTCACGCCGTAGGAAGAGACAACTTTCGTACAACACTCGATATTGGGAACTTCCTGTGTGCAGATGAGAACCCACTTATAGCTGTAACTAACAACATCAAGCTTGCTTCGATGGTGCATTTCAAAGATTTCTATATTCGTCCGCAGGATCGCCAGCCTGGCGAAGGCTGGTTCCAGTCCTCTGGTGGGAACTGGTTGAGGGGTGCCATCGTTGGTCAAGGAGACATCGACATGCCGAGTGTAATTCGAACCGTTAAGGAAAGCGGTTACGACGGATTTATCTCTGTAGAATTTGAGGGAATGGAAGAGTGCCGTAAGGGGACAAAAATTGGGCTCCAATACATCAAGCGGGTTTGGAATCAAATCTAATTCATTCTAAAGGAGGATTATTGCCATGGTTAAACCAATTATCACTAACAAAATCGGCGTTATCGTAGATAGTTTTCAGGTCGGAGTGAAAGAGGGATTGCGCAAAGCAAAAGAAGCAGGGGCAGATGGAGTTCAGATTTATGCGGTGCAAGGTGAATTTGATCCCGCTAATCTTTCTCCGTCAGCCCGCCGTGAATGGAAGGATTACATCGCTTCACTGGGTCTTGAAATCTCTGCCCTCGTTGGAGATTTAGGCGGACATGGCTTTCAGGACCCTGCACAGAACCGTGCCAAAATCGAAAAGTCTAAACGCATTATGGAGCTGGCCAAGGAGCTAGGTACAGATATAGTCACTACACATATCGGTATTGTTCCCTCTGACCACACCAGTAAAATTTATGAAACCATGCACATCGCATGTGAGGAACTCAGCAGATACGCGCATGAGATGAATTCTTACTTTGCGATTGAGACTGGGCCGGAACCCGCTGCGCGTCTGAAGACATTCCTCGACGGTTTGGGTTCCAGAGGGGTTTCTGTTAATTTTGATCCGGCCAATATGGTGATGGTGACTGGTGATGATCCCGTGCAAGGTGTTCATACACTAAAAGACTACATTGTACACACCCATGCTAAAGATGGCCTCAAACTTGCCGATATCGATCCGCGCGATGTTTACGGTCAATATGGTTATGAAGCACCAGCATTAGACCATGAGAAGATCGCTGAAATGGCCGAGACCGGCTCGGCGTTCCGTGAAGTTCCACTTGGAGCAGGTTCTGTCGACTGGAACAATTATCTGCAAGCGTTGAACGACATCGGTTATACAGGATTCCTGACCATTGAACGGGAAGTAGGTACTAATCCAGAGGAAGATATCCGCCAAGCTGTAAATTTTTTAAAGGGGTATCGGGTCTGAACACGGTAGTGATAAAGATTAAATAGTTCATCCAAACTTTGAGATAAAGTGAAGCTGCCATACAGGAGAACAGGCCTGTACGGTGGCTTTTTTTATCGCTACAAACCATTTAACTTAGCATAGGACAAGAATCTGATCCAATTGCTACAGGCTAGTTCCGACCTAATTAGCTGTTTTTTAATAGGACATAAATCTCATTTTTTGCAACTTTATCCTCTATTTGGCGTTAGAGAAGAGAGAATACGAAGGGGGGAGCCTATATGAAAAAGATAAATTTACTAGCCCTTTTAACAGTCATTTCAGTGATATTTGTTGGATGTGTCAATACAGGGAATAAGGATAAAGCGATTCAAACGCAGATCGATCTAAGTTCTGTTAATTCCATTACAGTCCAGAACGATAGCGGTGAATCAATGACCATAACAGACAACAACGTAATAGAACTTTTCACTGAAGCTATACATACTGCTGAGTATGACAGCGCCAAGCTTGATATTGCAGCACCTGATTATGAAGCTACTGTTGAATTGAAGAATAAAGAAAATGAAAAGTTCTCATTCTGGATTATGGGCGAGAATGGTCTTTTTACTAAATCAGCACAAAATGGGCATTACAAATTGCCAGAAACAGAAAAAGTAGTTTTACTTAACTTATTTCAACCAAATGATCAACAAGCAGAAACAGATAATCTAAAAATCGACGAGGACATCAAGCGAATCACAATAGCGAACGCTGTAGCACATGGTTCAGTGAATGCTAACATAAAGGATGAATATACAGATCATGAAACCATTGAAATTTTTGTCCGCGCCATCAAAAACGCTGTTCAAATACCAGGAGAGTTAAATACCGCAACTCCTAACTACGATATCGTTCTAATTTCAGATAATAATAAATATGCCTTTCATTTATGGATTAACGAAACTAGCGAGCAAGGCATGTTAATGAATGTGAACGAAACGAGCACAGGCTACACGCTAACTAAGGAATCAACTGCCGAGTTAAAAAAGATAATGTTCACGGAGGCAAAATTTAACGGTTATGTTCCACATTCAATAGTTGGGGCTCAGTAATGAGGACTAGGGAAGCTTCGCTATTGTTTAAGCGCTGCTATTGCAGGTATGATTATCGGTTAATACATGCCTCGCCGTCTTTGTGCATTCGAATATTAAAATAAAGCCGATGATCTAAACCAAAAGATCATCGTTTTTTTGTTTGCTTAATAAGATAACGGACCATGTATCTTTTAACGTAATTCACTTGGAGTCCGTTGTTTAATCTGTTTAAATACTCTGTTAAAGGTACGGATATTAGTGAAACCGCATTCCAGTGCGATATCTAAAATGGATTTGTCTGTGGTCAGCAGCAGCTGTTCTGCTTGGTTGACTCGGATGTTGCTAAGGTATGCAATATAGCTCATACCCGAAAGACTCTTGAAGAATCGGGAGAAATAAAAGAGGCTCATATTGGCTTGCCTTGCGGCGTCAGCAAGTGTGATGGGATGCATGTAGTTGACGTCGAGGTATTCAAGAACCCCTTGCATAATCTTCATGTTAGTGATGCGCCTTTTATCTTTCTGTGGATTAATCTTATCTAAGGGAACATGCCGTAAAATGAGTCCGCTCCACTCGTGCAAAAGGCCAATGATTACCTGTTCATGATATTCCAGCTTCTGATTATATTCGTCCATAAGTTCCTGCAGGATCAGAGAAAGACGGTTGTTGATACGGACTTCTTCTTCTCGTGTAGCTATTCGTTTCTCCATAAATGGGGAAGTCAGCCTCACATTCAAAGGCCATCCACCAGGAAAACCGATTAACGAAGGATTGAATATCACCATCATTATCTTGGAGCTGCAGTCTTTACTGTCATAGTAGTGGATGTCTCCGCTGCTGCATATAGCCATATCTCCCGCTTTCAAGATCCTCGTTTCGGAGTTAATTCCCATCCGAATTGAACCTTCAAATACATAGACTATCTCAAGATCGTTATGCCAGTGGGCTAGAAAATCAATATCATTAGACATTATTACAGTGAAGGGGAAAGTCGAATGGTAAGTTCTATTTTCGTGAAAGGCTTTCATGAGATCTCCTGTTCATGTGGTTTGAATTTTTGGTTCACCTCTAAAACTTAGCAAAAAATGACCATTCCTACAAGTGAAATGGCGAGCACACCTCTCTGATCTGGATTACAATTTCATCAGATGGACGAAAGGTTGATTACATATATAAAGGAAAAGGAGATTGCAGGATGACGAAGAAAGCATTAATGATCAGGTATCCTCAGTTCTGAAGGCAGTAGCTTCTGGAGTAGGAATTGCCGGTTGTCATGGAGGGATGTGCGACTCTTTCCGTAACAATACAGAGTGGCAATTTTTGACCGGGTCAGAATGGGTAGCACATCCATTTAACGATGGGGTAGAGTACGAAGTTAATATCGTACATTCTGGCTCCAGTCCTATTGTGGAGGGCATCCAAGACTTCAAGGTGAAATCGGAACAATATTATTTACATGTAGATCCTGCAGTGGATGTCTTGGCAACAACTACGTTTGTAATGAGTGAGGGTGAGCATTCAGCAAATGGTGTCATCACGATGCCTGTTGTATATACGAAGAAATGGGGAAAAGGGAAGGTTTTCTATAATTCACTTGGCCATCATGCAGATGTTTTCGATATTCCGGAAGCCAAGGAACTGATGCGAAAAGGCTTTTTGTGGGCGGCTAACTAAAACTGAGATAAGGTGGGAATGATCTTGCGCAAAGTGAAGGTAGGTATAGTCGGCTGCGGAAACATCAGCAGCATTTATTTTGAAAATTTGAACGGGACTTTCGTTAATACTGAGGTTTATGCTTGTTCCGACCTGGATAAAGGTCGTGCAGAGCAAGCGGCGGAGAAATATGGCGTTCCTCATGTATGGACGACAGAACAATTACTTGCTTCGGAAGAGATTGAAATAGTCGTTAATCTAACAACGCCTAATTTTCATTTTGACGTGTGCAAGCAAGCCTTGCTAGCTGACAAGCATGTGTATGTGGAGAAGCCCTTATCCCTTTCCCTTGAAAATGGCACTGAGCTAGTTCGTCTGGCAAGGGAAAAAACCTGTTCCTTGGCTGCGCACCAGATACTTTCCTCGGAGGCTGCCTGCAAACCTGCAGTAAGCTGATTGCGGATGGTTATATCGGGGAACCGGTGGCAGCAACTGCCTTTATGCTTTGTCATGGACATGAAAGCTGGCATCCAGAATTTTATTATAAAGCCGGTGGAGGACCCATGTTTGACATGGGACCCTACTATCTAACCGCGTTAGTATCTTTGCTAGGCCCAGCTAAAACAGTATGCGGCATCACTAAAACCTCCTTTGCTCATAGAACGATCACGAGCGACAAAAAGTTTGGCAAAGTCATTGATGTAGAGGTGCCCACACATGTTGCTGGAACGATTGAGTTTGACAGTGGCGCTGTGGCAACCATGATTACCAGCTTTGATATTTGGCACAGTACTTTACCGAGGATCGAAATCTACGGATCGCACGGAACCTTGATCGTACCGGACCCTAACAACTTTGGAGGGCCGATCCTTTTACGCCCGGCACACAGCTCGGAATTCCAAGAGATCCCACTTATCTATAATTATGCAGATAATAGTAGAGGCATAGGAGTAGCAGATATGGCACATTGCATCGACACGGGGGAGACTCCTCGTGCAAACGGAGAACTCGCCAATCACGTACTTGAGTTCATACATGCATTCCATACAAGTTCCGACTCTAAGCAATATGCTCAACTGTTAACCAGCTGCGAGCAGCCCAAGCCATTGCCGCTGGGCTTAGTCAAAGGGTATTTAGAGTAGTAATTTCCCAGAGCAAATACCAAATCTTCACCATACACTTACCAGACAGGTCTTGATCTCATAGTAGATTTATCTTCATTTGCTTTATATATAAGTGTTGTTAAATCATCTTTGAGCATTTGCAGTCGTTCAGTTCCTATGATTTCAATCCAACGTTGCTCAATCTCAGTTAGTATTTCCTCTTTTGCTTTCACTGCTAACCAACCTCGCTCAGTCAAAACAATGATTTTTCCTCTCTTGTCAGTGGGATGATTTTCGCGAATTACATAACCACTTTTCTCAAGATAATCTACCATTTTACTTACAGCTTGCTTCGTAATTCCTAAATATTCGGCTAATTCTATACCTGTTGCTCCGTTTGGAGCAATACACTTAAACATAAAACCATGTACAGGTCTAATATCTGCAAATCCTAATTCACGCAATCTATCATGTAGTTCATTAATTGATGTACTAAAGGATAATGATAAAAGTGTTGTCAGATCCAATTCACTAAATACTTCCTGAGTCATACATAAAACCTCCTTAAATAAAGTCAACTTAGTTGACTTTGTACGAAATACATTGTACTATGCAAAAAGTAGTCAATCAAGTTGACTATATTTTCTGTTGTGAAAGAAACAGGAATCACTGAAACAGAATTAATAAATTATGGAGGGTTCTCATGACTAATATTGTTAAAGTTAGAGCAAGTGTATTTATTCCAACACCGTGGACTGATCCTAGGAAGGATGAAGAAACAGGAAACGTAATCCATTTTGAAGGTGACTCACGTGAATTCACACCCTATGCTGTCAACGCTATGCGCTCCAGAGTGGAACAAGAAGTAGTTGTGGATTTTTACAAAAAAGATATTTTCACATATGCAAATACTGGTATTACAACAGAAAGAGTCACTACTCCAGATGGTTCTGTTAATAAAAAAACAGGAAAAGCTACTACAGAAGGTATTTTATGTACTGATATTGTGTGGGGTTCTGAAGACGTTAGGTTTCAAATGAGTGCAAGTGCTAGCAATCCATTAAATGCATTTGCACCTCCAGTTGACTATCTTTTAAAAGTTCATATTCAAAAGGATGGTACTGTCAATATGCAAGGAGCACATGATGGATTTCCTTGTTTTGAATTTTATAAACAAGTGAACTTTGGAACGTTCGAACAAATTTATACACATGATTACAGAGTAACTGGTGATACACCAGAAGCTATGGCTGGAGAAATGGAGTATAGTTTCAAAAAAATATTATAAACAACATAAGAGTGCACATCAGGAGGAACAAGGAATGACAACCGTTTTATTTGTAAAAGCAAACAATCGACCAGCGGATCAGTCAGTTAGTGTTAGATTATATGAGGCTTTTTTAGCGAGCTATAAAGAATCACATCCAAATGACACTGTGGTAGAACTGGATTTATACAATGAGGAATTGCCTTACGTAGGTGCAGATATGATTAACGGTACATTTAAGTCTAGTAGAGGATTAGATTTAACAGTAGAAGAAGCAAAAGCAGTAGCTGTTGCTGATAAGTGTTTAGATCCATTCCTTGCAGCTGATAAAGTCGTATTTGGGTTCCCTTTATGGAATTTAACCATCCCAGCTGTACTACACACATATATTGATTACTTAAACCGCGCAGGCAAAACATTTAAATATACGCCAGAAGGTCCAGTAGGGCTTATTGGAAATAAAAAAATAGTGTTATTAAACGCAAGTGGTGGTGTATATTCTGAGGGACCAAAAGTTGATTTAGAGATGGCTGTTAAATATGTAACAAGTATGATGAACTTCTTTGGTGTGAAAAATATAGAGACTATTATCATTGAAGGGCACAGCCAATTCCCTGATAAGGCAGAAGAGATTATTGTCGCAGGGCTTGAAAAAGCTGTTAAAGTATCAAGGACGTTCTAATTAACCAAGCGTGTATCAGTCTATATAGGGCAGTACCAACACTTTTATAGCGGTGGTGCTGCTTTTTTATTCGCCTATTTCACTATTTTTGGGGAGTACGTAAAGTCGATAGAAAGAAGGATTACATTACAATGGAACGTTTATGGACAAAAAACTATATCACGCTGACCCTTACAGCTTTATTACTATTTAGTGGATTTTATTTACTAATGCCAACATTGCCTATGTTTATCAAACAACTAGGTGGAAGTGAATCTCAAGTTGGATTAATAATTGGAGTGTTTACAATATCGGCAGTAATTTTTCGTCCTATTATTGGAGGATTAATGGATCGGTTTGGTCGACGTGCATTTATAATAAGCGGATTACTATTTTTTGCTATAACAATGTATTTTTATGATTGGGTAACAGGCATTATATTTTTAGTAATATTACGTATCCTTCATGGAGTCAGCTGGGCAGTTGCTACAACTTCGATAGGAACGGCTGTGACTGATGTTATTCCACAATCTCGTCGTGGAGAAGGAATGGGATGGTATGGACTAGCAATGACATTAGGAATGGCGTTAGGACCAATCATTGGTCTTTGGGTAACAAAATCTTATTCATTTCATTACCTATTTCTTCTATGCACAGCATTAGCTTTGATTGCATTCATACTTGGATTTGGTGCAAAAATTCCAACAGTACAAAACACATCAAAAAAAACAATATCATTTTATGAAAAAACAGTTTTACCTATCGCTATCGTTACATTTTTCTTATCATTTACTTTTGGTGGTATTACAACTTTTTTACCACTGTTTGCGGCAAATATTGAAGTTAACACGGGTACTTTTTTCTTAGTGTATGCAGTCACACTTACAGTAATTAGACCACTTACAGGGAAGATATCCGATAAGTATGGGGAAGGGGTCATTATTGTACCTGCTCTTTTCATATTGGTAGTCGCACTATTCGTCCTAACAATGACTAAAGGAATTGCTGGAGTGGTTATTACAGCTATTTTGTACGGAATTGGATTCGGATCAGCTCAACCAGCGCTTCAAGTAGCGATGATTCGATTAGCCCCACCAGCGAAAAGAGGTGTAGCGAACGCTACATTCTTTACTGCTTTTGATTTAGGAATTGGTTTAGGAGCTATACTACTTGGATTTGTTTCACAGCTTATGGGATATCAGATGGTATTTATTACTTGTGCTATATCTGGGTTTATTAGTCTGGTGCTTTTTATATTGTTTGTAAAAAAGACACTAAAAACAACCTAAACCTTCGTTATCAATAAGACAGTAAACTTGATTTCATGGGTTTATATGATAGGATTTTGGATGAGGCAAGGCTCTATTAAGATTAAAAATAGGAGGTTAGGTATGCAAGAAAATACATTGATAGCCTCGGATTTCAGGTTTTCAATTAACCTCCCTGAAGACGCTATCGCTTCCTGGCATCAAGAACTTGAGGTAATGTACATCTTGCAGGGAACTGGGGTACTACAGTTGGATGACAATCAGTTTACCTATGAAGTTCAGCAGGATGACATTATTGTATTGAATAGCTACCAACTGCACGCTTTAAATATGCAAGGTTCGGGCAAGGCGCTATCGCTGTTTATCTCGCCGGCATTTTTGGCAGCTTTTTGTCCTGAGATTGAAAGTATAATTATAGAGTGTAAGTCTTTTCTATACCCTAAGGACGAACAAGCTCGCTTTAATGTAATCCGAAGTGAGTTCGCCAGTGTATTTCAGGCCTATTACAAAAACGAATCTCGTTTACCTATACTAATGCGTAGTCGTGTAGGTGTACTGCTGAACAGTCTAGTGCATACTTTTCTTGAGCAGAACAAGCAGAAGGATCCCTCCAAATCCTCAAGTAAGGAAAGATTGCGCAAAGCAACCGACTATCTCCACCGACATTATCGGGAAAATATTACTCTGAGTGGACTAGCCTCCACTATCTATTTAAGTAGCTCCTACCTGTCCCATTTATTTCAGAAACAGCTTGGCCTTACTTTTACTGCCTACCTTACAAATGTCAGACTGAGTCAGGCGGTGGCACTTCTTCGTAGTGAAAGAACGATCACGGACATCGCCTCAGAAGTTGGATTTCCAAGTACCAACGCTTTGATCGACGCCTTCAAACGGCGCTTTGGTGTTACACCAGGGCAATACCGTCTTGTGAATGAGCATGATGCGACAGATCCACAGGAGAACAGTATGGTTACAGCGGGATTTTCGACCGATTTCACTTCACTAATGCGGCATTTGCATCACAACGAGCACTCCATTGTCCAACCTCAGGTCAATGAGGGATATGATCTTCATGTGGACACTGCCCGTAAGATTCGGACGCTGAGTCATAACTGGCGGACGTTGATTAATGCAGGATACGCCAAGGATCTGTTGAATGGCGCGGTACAGGCGCAAATACGTAAGCTGCAAAAGGAGATTGGCTTTCGCTATATGCGCTGCAAAGGTCTGTTAGACGATGACATGATGCTGTATGTCAGGAAAATGTCTGGTAGCGCAGATTATAACTTTGTTTATGTAGATGAGGTACTGGACTTCATGCTTTCAGTGGAGTTAAAGCCTTATGTTGAATTTAGTTATATGCCTTCTGCATTAGCGAGGGAAGCCGTGTTTCCATTTAAGAGGCCAAGCATCCTTTCTATGCCTGAGCATCTAGACAAATGGCTCGCCCTTGTGACTTCCCTGGTTAGGCATTTCATTGATCGGTATGGGATTGAGTCCGTGCGGGAATGGAGGTTTGCTCCTTTCGTGAGTCCAGAGTTTTCAGGATATGGTGTGTTTACCATGGAAGAATACTGGGTGCTTTACCGTGGAACCAGCTACGCCATCCGTGCTATCGATCCGCAGCTACATATTGTTGGTCCAGGAAGCAACATTGATTCTAGTAATTTTATCAGCGAATTTCTAGTGTCTTGCAGTAAGGGGAATTGTTTGCCGGACTCTCTGGCTCTACGTGCTTATCACAGCATATTACCGGGTCAGGAAGACACTGGTCTTCAGCTCATGGCAGAGGATGAAGCTTTTCCACTTGCGGTAAGCGGCGATGAACAGTTTATGAAACACGCGTTACATAAGGTCAAAAAGCTGTTGCGTCAACGTGGTTTCGCTAGCCTGCCCGTGATTCTTGAAGAGTGGAGTAATAACATATGGCAGCGTGATTTGTGTAATGATACCTCCTACAAATCTGCTTTTCTTTTCAAAAATATTCTGGAGAATTACGACCACTTTGAGGCTATGGGATACTGGTCGCTTAGTGACCATATGGAGGAGATTGTTCCTTCGTCGGATCTTTTTCATGGCGGGTTTGGTTTATTCACTCGCGGAGGTTTGCCCAAAAGCTGTTATCGGGCGCTGCAATTGTTGTGTTATGCAGGAAGCGGTCTGATAGCTGAAGGTGATGGGTATTTTATAACTTCCTCGAAAGGTGAAATACAGATATTTCTATATAATTATTGTCATTATGATACTCTATATCGCTACCGTCATACCACTCACTTGACTCAAACCGAACGTTACAATGTGTTCAATATACGCAATACCCGTCAGTATCACATTCGTCTAGACGGCTTAACGCCGGGTGTTTATACAGAGCGAAGGTATTCGGTAGGTCCGGCTGGGGGAAGCGCCTTTGATGAATGGTTGAATATGGGGGCACCTAAGGACATGCGTCCAGAAGAATGGTCTTATCTTGAAGGTCGGTCCCTGCCGTTATTACAAATGCGTTCGCTGCAAGTGACAGCAAATTTTGTGGTAAATGCTGTTGTACAACCACATGAGGTACAAGTGATTAGATTAACAGTTAAATAGAGAATAGTATAATAAGGATGACATTAGTGTTGTCCTTTTTTTGTTTTTTATATTGTATTTTTGCTCTCGACATCATTTTTGAAATCGCTTTCAATAATAATGATAAAAGAAGGATATAACAAAAGAAATAATGCGATATTTTTTCTGCAAACCCAAACTTATAATTGAGTTATGGCAACTAATACAAATCAGCGCAAATCATTTTACCATACACATTTGAAAAGGAGTAATCATCATGGAACGTAAATATTCGCAACAGCTTCTTACATCGATGCTAGAAAGGCAACATGTAATTAATGAAAATGGACTGGATATCCTGATTAAGCCTATTCCTGAAACCGATGAGCCTGGCGTGCTGGATCCTCGCTTTTATCAAAGTATGGAGTCAATCCTAAAAGGCTTCAAGGGAATGCTGGTTAAGATGATGTTGAAAGGCAGCCGAAAGAAAAATATCCAAAAAAGTGCAGCTCAAATGCGCAAGATGATGAATGGCGTGAACAGCATTCCGATTACTGAAGATGTTGATGTGAGGCATGCTACCGTTCAAAACGGCGATGTGGCTGTCCCTGTGCGAATTTATACCTCGCAGAAGAAGAACGGAGAGTTGCAGCCAGTGTTCTATTACATCCACGGAGGCGGTTTCGTAGCAGGAGGACCCGAAGTAGTGGAGGAGATGTGCAAGCTTGTGGTTGCCAATACCGGCTGTGTATCGATTCAGGTTGATTACCGCCTGGCTCCGGAGAACCCATACCCCGCTGGGCTCGACGACTGTTATACCGTATTGAAATGGATATATACTCACGCCGAAGAATTTAATGGTGATCCGAATCGCATCTGTATTTCCGGTGATTCCGCAGGTGGGAATTTAGCCACGGTATGCACAATGAAAGATCGGGATGAAGGAACGCAGATGGTAAAGGCACAGGCACTACTATATCCAAGCGTGGACGCAGCAGGTATGCAGGAACATATGCAGCGTAGAGATGTTTATGAAATATCCCCGTCTCAGGATAAAGAGATTCGTTCTATACTGAATTTGTTGAGCGGCGGTTTAGGAACTGTGCGCTTAGGCGAATATTTGGGCGTGTCCGATGATACAATCCCGTATGTGAGCCCGCTGCGAGGAGATCTGAAAGGGATGCCGCCTGTCATTATTTTGTTTGGCGAATATGATTTTTTGCGTATTGAAGATGATGCATATGCCTTAAAGCTGAAGGCATCGGGTGTCAAAGTGAAAACGGTACGTTACAAAGGTCTTTCTCACGGCTTTGCCGATCAGGTGGGTGTAACACCACAAGCTGAAGATAGTTTGATAGAAATTGGGAATTTCATGCTGGAGAATGTGTAATTAATTATAGTCAAAAGCCGCTCATTGCGGCTTTTTTTACTGTACTGAAATTACAAACTAATCTTGTCATCAGGCACATTCATGCTACGGCTATATTGGAAGATTACACCTGTCATCATTCAAATGAGTGTTAACCACTCTACTAAATTATCTGGCTTAATATGCTAAGCTTTATATAGTAGAGCATTATATAGTAGAGCATTATATAGTAGAGCATTATATAGTAGAGCATTATACTGCTAGAGATCAGTGATTACCATAATAGGAGTGATATTTTACAGACAAAGATCAACCTAGAAGGCGAATGGAAGTTGCAATTGGATGAGACAAAACAGGGACTAACCTTGCCTTTTACAGATGTTATCACACTGCCGGGAACAACGTCATACGCACGTAAAGGACCAAAGAACGAGGAAGTTTTAGTAAGCGCTCTAACTGATGAATATTTGTTTGAAGGGCAAGTCTGGTTCGCAAGAGAGGTATTCATTCCGGATGAGCTGGCCGGTAAGGCCTGCTATCTATTTTTGGAACGGACGAGACTTACGACGCTTTGGCTGGACAATACGGAGATCGGTAGCCGTAACAGTCTTAACACCGCGCATATATATGAATTGCCGAAGCTACAAGCTGGAATTCATACAATCACGGTCCGTGTGGACAATACTGATTACCCAACCAAAGGCGGACATTTGACTTCACAGGATACCCAGACCAACTGGAATGGAATTACCGGTCGTATGGAGCTTCAGTTCTATGGGGAATCGCAGCTTACTTATATCCGACTGGAGTCGAATCTGGCTGAACGTACGGTTCGTATTACAGCAATTTTGGACAGCAACAGTGAAACTACGCTTGCGGTGTCTGCTCAAAGCTTCAATAGTGAAGAGACACACGGTGGACGAGCGTGAGTTTCCTGTTTCAACGGGGCTTTTTTTCGTCGATTATGTGCTAGGCCAAAACGCGTTGCTCTGGAGTGAAGGCGCTCCCAATCTTTATAATATAACCCTTATTATCGCTTCCATACCTGCTGTCCACCGGAGGCTGCATTTACCGCTGCGGATATGCTTGGGATCTATATGCAACCAGAACTTCCATTCTGGGGTACAATCAAGGAAAAAACCGATGATGGCCATAATATAGCAGAGCAGGATTATCTGATCAGTGAGGGTTATGCCATTCTCCAGGCCTTCGGCAATCATCCCTCCTTCTTGATGATGTCCCTTGGTAATGAGTTATGGGGCAGTAAAGCTAAGATTGATTCTTTCCTGAAGGACTATAAAGCGTTCGATAATCGGATTCTCTATACACAGGGCTCCAATAACCACTAATGGGTACCGGAAATTCTGGAACATGACGATTTCTTCAGTGGGGTACGTTTCTCCAGAGACCGACTATTTAGAGGCTCTTATGCCATGTGTGATGCACCACTAGGACATGTACAGACTGCCTTGCCGAGTACAATGAAGGATTATGATGATCAAATCGTACCTTTGGATCTCTTAAATGGAGAGAAGATCGAAGATGCAGCTGGCGGTGAGATCCAGATTCAGTATGGTACCGAAGCCAAGACCGTGAAGGCAGATGAGGCTTCCGGAGAATGGATACCGCACATTCCTGTTGTTTCGTATTAGATTGGACAATACGCAACTATCCAAATTTTGAAGAGATCGAAAAATATAACGGACCACTCAAGGCCGAGAATTTCAAAATTTTCCGTGAACGCTTGGAAAGTAAGGGACTGGGGCATTTAGCCGCTAAATACTTCGAATGTTCAGGGCAGCTGGCCGTAGCCTGTTACAAAGAGGAACTCGAGGCGGCATTACGCTCCCGGCGGCTTGCCGGATTCCAGCTCCTGGATCTCCAGGATTTCAGCGGTCAGGGAACAGCATTAGTAGGTGTCCTCGACGCCTTTATGGATTCCAAAGGAATGATTAGCCCTGAGGAATGGCGAACCTTTTGCAATGATGCCGTTCTGCTGGCGAGATTTCCTAAGTATAACTATGTCTCCGGTGAACCGTTCGATGCTCATGTAGAGCTAAGCTGCTTTCGCAGCGGGATGCCAGATACACTTGAATTACGTTGGGAACTGACTGTGGATAACGTTATTTTGGCAGAAGGGACAACCGAGGGGAACGTTCCTGCAGGAACGAATTACATCGATATCTGCGATTTGGAAATAACGCTGCCTGTAGTTGACCGGATGAGTACTATCGTATTGTCTCTCTCGATACAGGGGACAGATATTCGTAAGAGCTACGATCTATGGATTTACCCAGAAAAGAGCGGCAATATGCTGGAAGGCATCCATGTATTCGACAAGTTGTCTAGTGATGCGCTTGCACTGCTGGAGCAAGGTGAGAGCGTGTTGCTGATGCCGAAACCGGAAACTCTCCAAAATGCTGTCGAGGTTATTACTGCACAGATTTCTGGTGTTACCCAATGTTCCGCTCAATCTCAGAGAGCATGAACCTGCCAGTTCCTGTGGGTACCATGGGGCTGTTAATTGATAACAGCCATCCTGTATTCCACGAGTTCCCTACCGAGGAGTATTCAACATATCCATGGTGGAATATCGTTCAGCACTCAAAATCCATTATCATGGATGAAGCTGATCGCAGTTGGAATCCCGTGGTGCAGACCATCGACAATTTTGAAAGAAATCATAAGCTTAGTTTCCTCGTGGAATGCAGCGTAGGAGCAGGCAACTTACTAGTGTGCGCTTTAGATGCAGACAAGGTAAGCGATACGCCTGAAGGAAGACAGTTCTTATCAAGCCTTGCGGGTTACATGAAATCCGCAGCGTTCAAACCACAATACAAAACAACTGTTAACGAGCTTCTTGAGCTAATCAAGTAGGGGATTGCTAAGGCTCTTCATTGTATTTCATATGGATGAACAGAACACAGGGACAGTGCTTCTTTATATACGATGGACCGTTTAACAGCAGAGCAGCGATTCTCTAAGTCACGAGAGAACCGCTACTCTTTTTGTGCTAGTTAGGAGGCAGACTTCAACTTCAACAGTGTAATCATCTTCTAGCTTGTGAGAGTTTCGGACCCAAATGACGCTATTTGACAAATTCCAGCCTTTTGAGCAGCGTTTCGGACTCCAGTGAACCTATTGTTTAGAAAGAGGCTCACTCAATTACAGAGTTTTTTATGCGAATAGCGACTATAGGGTCCGTTAGCATTCCAAAAGTGTAATAATACTGCGCTTAGGGTCATCTCAGTCCGATAGGTGCTACGTCGTTGCAGGAGTTCTTGAATCTCAAACCAAACAAAAAGCAAAGGAGATCCCCAGTGGCCTTTCACGGCTTGAGGGAACTCCTTTTTCGCGTTCCACAAACGGCTTGTATCTAGAATGGTTGTTTGTATTTATCTGCAACTGCGCAGATTAACAAACGATTTCACAGGGTTAGGGGCCTTCGAAAATGATAACCCGATGCTATCATTGGTAATGAAGCTTGATGAATAGAATTGTAAGCGCATTAACCGATGGCGCCAGAGCCGTTCTTAGTCATGAACAGCGCCAAATTAAGCAGGATTTGGGGGAACGGGAGAAGACATGAAACAAATCTTATTGAACGATCTAAAGTGGGAAGTTAAAGGGTACTGGCCTTGGGTGCCGTTAAAAGGGACCAGCATGGAGCTGGGGCAGGAATTGATGGGAGTTACAGACTGGATGCCAGCGACTGTGCCGGGCGGAGTTCATTATGATCTCTACAGACAGGGCTGGATTAGCAATCCATATGAAGAGTTGAACAGTCTAAGCTGTGAATGGGTGGAGAACCGTTGGTGGGTTTTCCGCACGACCTTAGAACGCCCAGAGCTAGAGTCAACCCGAATTGAGCTTGTCTTTCAAGGTCTAGACTATGAAGCTGCAGTTTACGCCGATAATGTCTTGCTGGGAGAGCATAGAGGGATGTTCGAGGCAGCTATATTTGATGTTACAGATCTACTCTCGGAGCGGGAGAGTTTGGAAATCTCAGTGCTGCTGAAGCAGGCACCGGATGAAATGGGGCAAATCGGTAAAACCTCGGCCACCTTCACGCAGAAGAGCCGTTTTAATTATAAATGGGATTTCTCCACCCGGTTGGTCAACGTCGGAATCTGGGATGATGTGGTACTGAGGGTACATCAACAATGCTCCTGGGATGTCGTGTCGATCACTACAGATACGGAGCTTGGTAAGAAAGGTAGCGGGCAGGCGTTTGGTCGGATTACCATTCAGGCAAGTATTAAACAGATGGCTGGACCTGAACATGTACGGGCGTTGACAGCGAGCATCACTTGTTCTGACCCGGAGGGGAATCCGTTGCAGGTTCAGTCGTACTCAGTTCTCTCGGGAGAAGTTCTGAACGCGGAGCTGGATATACCTGAACCACAGCTATGGTATCCGAACGGTTACGGGAAGCAGCCGCTCTACAGCCTTAAGCTGAAGTTGCTGGACGAATACGATATGGAGCTGGATACCCGGAGTTTACAGATAGGTATCCGCAAACTCAATTATATGCGGAATGTAGAAAGTCCCGCCAACGCGCTGCCTTATACGGTTGTGATCAACGGCCGCAAGATTTATATAAAAGGGGTAAATATGACGCCCTTGGATCATCTCTACGGAAATGTGACGGTTGAACAGTATCAGCAGATGATCCATCTGATGAAAGCGGCACATATCAATCTCGTTCGAGTATGGGGCGGCGGAATCATTGAGAAGAAAGCCTTTTATGATTTATGTGATGTAAACGGCATTATGGTCTGGCAGGAGTTCATCCAATCGAGTTCTGGCATTGATAATATCCCATCCAAGCAGCCTGAGTTCCTGGAACTGCTGCGCAAGACGGCTTGCGCAGCACTCTGTGACAAACGAAATCATGTATCAATGACGGTATGGAGCGGCGGAAATGAATTAATGAGTGAACCGAACAAGCCTTCAGACCTCAGCGATACCAATTTGGCGATGCTGAAGGAGCTGGTGGAGAAGTATGATCCGCAGCGGCTCTTTTTGCCGACTTCGGCGTCTGGTCCGGTGGAATATATTACGGAAGTCAAGGGACAGGGTCATGATGTCCATGGCTACTGGAAGTATATGGGGAACCCCTATCACTACGAATTATACGGCAGCAACGATAATCTGCTGCATAGCGAATTCGGAGTGGATGGACTGAGTTCTCTCAAAAGCCTAGAGAAATTTCTGAATGCAGACAACCTGCAGCCGATTTCGATGGAGAACAGCGCAGTATGGAGACATCACGGAGAGTGGTGGGATACGCTAAGCCGTGAAGAAGAAATGTTCGGTGGCATGAACGATTTGAAGCAGTTCTCCGCTTGCAGCCAATGGATGCAGGCAGAAGGAATTCGCTTCGTGCTAGAGGCTAACCGTCGCCGTAAATTCCGGAACAGCGGCAGCATTGTCTGGCAGTTCAACGAGCCATGGCCGAATGTGTCTTGCACCAATCTTGTCGATTATTATGGTGAAACGAAGATGGCCTACCATTGGGTGAAGCAAGCCTTCCGTCCGCTGCATGCTTCGCT
Source organism: Paenibacillus etheri (assembly GCF_001012825.1). Lineage (GTDB taxonomy): Bacteria > Bacillota > Bacilli > Paenibacillales > Paenibacillaceae > Paenibacillus_AQ > Paenibacillus_AQ etheri. The sequence goes on along the minus strand of NZ_LCZJ02000019.1, from coordinate 491,702 downwards.
AGATTACCGCAGCCTGCTGCTTACGGCTGGCACCAGATTTCAGGGAAATGTATTCGTGCATGGAGTGGATGGAGGCAGGGTTCAAGTCGACGCGGAGGTGCTTGATGCAGCGGGCCGAAGCCTATATCGACAAACCTTCGAGGCAGATGGAGACAAGGATCGTGCTGTCTGCGCTGGGAGTCTGAATTTCAGCGTGCCTGAGCAAGAGAATCTACTATATTTTGTCAGATTGTCATTCCGGGATGTTGAAGGTGAACTGCAGCAAAATTTATATGTGTTCTCCACCGCCAAAAAACATCTTTATGCCCCAACGCTTGAACTTACAGGTGGCAACCTTCAAGTGCGGCAGGAAAGCTTATGGCATCCGGCTGGTGTAGGGGAGAAAAGTCGACAGGCTCACTTCACTCTCCATAATACTGGTAGTGAAGTATTGCTTCATGTACATGCGGAGGAGAAGGGGAACCACTACTGGATGGAAGCAGAAGAACAGTTCCACACCCTTTTTCCGGGAGAGAAAAGGACGGTAATGGTTACTTGCACACCGAAACTAGCGGGAGGATTCCTAACCGGAGAGAATTACAGTAGTACCGACGCTCTGCCAGAAATTAAATTCTGCTCGTTTCTGAGAGCACAGGGCGAAACGATACCAGATGAAGGAGAAGGAAAACATGAGTAAATCATTGTGTTTTGTACCGGGGAAATACGTTCCGCTAAGTCGGTTTATTCGGAGTGGAGGATCTGATCCCATTTCTGTACCAGTTAGTAGGGCTGTGGCCGATTACTTAAAATTGCACAACGCAGAACTTCGGCTGGCCTGCTTGCGGAGCGGTGAAGTAACTTACCAGAAAGCCGCATGGTCAACCCTGCGTGAGGATACAGTCGAGGCTGAGAACGCGGAAGGAAGTCAGAATTTAGAGGAAGGAGTGTTCACGCTTGTCAGTCCGCTTTTGACCAATATGTTTCCTGTAGTGTCACACTGGGATCACAGTGCGGCAGAAGGAAAAGGTGGTTTCAGCTATGGCGGGACAGACGGCATCGGGACTCTGCGGATGGACGAAGCTGGAGAGAAGGTTGTAGCTGAGCATGTACGGCTCTATAACAACGATCCAGATAGCCCTTATGTATACAATACCGAAGATTATCAGTTGTTCGGCAGTAACGAAGGGGATAAAGCACTTAAAACCCCGCAATTTGAACACTATATTGGTGACTGCTACAGTCTCTATGCAGTAGATGATTTAGTTGCCAGCTCCTTGAGCGATCGTATGCTCAAGACCTTCGGGTATCCGGTGGTCTTCCGCAATGAATCCACAGGCGGTGGGGCATCGTTAAATGATGCTCCTGTATTTCAGCTCATCAGTGGAAGTCTGTTGGTTACGGAGAACAGGCAACATAGCCTTGCTTCCTATATTCTGCCACCCTATTGGAGTGCCGAAAACGTTAAGGGATATCCGCTGTTGTTCAACGGTTATTATGATGCCAATGAAAATACCTTCAGCACTGTAGGCCCCTCATTTCTGGAAATCATCGGCAAGACTCTTGCCAGCACGGGCAAAGGTGTTGTTGGTATTCTCTGGAACGGCGGAGGTTACATCGGCAGCCGCTCCCTGCAGGGCTCCATTTATGCCGGCATCGCAGCTGCAATTGCCAGAGGCCAAGATAGCTATGGCGGTGATGCGGAGCAGGTTGTGGCCGTGGGCGGCTCACGCGGTGGGCTGACCGCTCTGCTGGCGGGAGGCAATCCTCTACGGCTGCCGTACCGGGTGCGCTACACATTGTGTTATGCACCTCCGCTAATTCTGAACGGGCTTACCCGTGAGTTTGCGGAAGGGGCCTGCCCGTTGATCTGGCATGTGGCAGAGGTGGACACCGGTTACCGGGACATCTGGAAGAAGGACTGGCGGCATCCACAGACCGGAAGATCAGGTATCGAGACTCTGCTACAGACACTTACGGGGGTTAGTGACTCTGAAAGTCTGCGGGAAACGACCGGACTGGAATCCGATTTCTTCCTAGACGGTCTTAAGGCGAGCGGCACTAAACTGCTGATAAACCACGGCACGCATGATGCCTTTACCCTCAGCCGCTTCAGCTTTGCCTTCGCGGCCTTGGTCCGGAGTCGTGGCATTCCACTTCGCCATGAGATCGGCTACCGCTTCGGGCATAACAATTGCACGGATCTTTACGAGCAGGCGACTCTATGTCTAAAAGCTCTTCTACAGGAACAGGAGCTTGAATTCACGGGGACGGTGCATTATCGCAGACGTAGTCCAGCTGCGGGCGAGTGGGAGCAGACGGAACGTTTTGTGCCGATCCATCAGCCTGTTTTTTTGGAGGCACCGAAGTTCGTAGCCATAGACACTCCGGTGGCATGGACACTGTATGGGGAACCAGGAATGGAATACCGCTTGGAGCTGGGAAGCTTGGATCAGCAGGCTTGGGAGCAGAAACAACAGGTAGTTCGGAATGAGTGCGTTACACTCGCGCTTGGCGTCTTGCCTGACAAACAGCATCGGCTAGAACTCTGCTCATGGCAGGACGGGGTGAGTATACTCGCTGATGGGCAGCATGCAGGTTATTATCTCTATGAGCTGTCTTACAGACTCAGGGGTGAACAGGACTGGAACGTAGTATCACCATCCCGTGTGCCGCAGCCCGACGTGGAGCCGCAAGCGGTGCTCCGCATTTTGGAGGAACAGCCCAATCCGGCGAGCGAAGCATTTCGAGCGGAAGCAGCCGTCCTATGCATTAGCTCAGGGCTAAGTGAGGCCTAAACAAAACGTCATAACATGAACATAAGTGGTGTACGACCATTTCGGTGCGTACATCGCTTTTTTTTGAAAGATAAGAATGTATAAGTTTCCTACCATACTCTATCTCTTATATCTCTCGCATCAACGCTTGCCGTCCTTATAAGTTCGCCGAAGGCGTTTATGCTTGCCGGCAAAATAAGTAGCTTTACAAACGCTTTCGCAGGGTTACCGGATTTCGAGTTTTTGTAGGAAGCGCTATCATTTAAGTATAACAACTATAAAACGCCTGACTGGAGTGAATCTTAGCTTCGGGAGGAAGGAAGGACAGGAGTATGATTGGAAAAACCACTGAACTAAATCCTTTAATGACAAAGAAAAAGAAAGGTTATCCTGTGCGGCGTCTATTTAGAGATTGGTCATCTTGGATATTAATTGTCCCCACGCTGTTTGCCTTTTTCTTTTTTTCCTGGCAGCCGCTCGTCGAGGGCATTGTGCTCTCTTTTTACAATACAGAGGGCTATAATGCCGTGAGTTTTGCCGGATTTCAGAATTACAAGGATGTGATACAGAACTCAGCGTTTCAGCAGACACTTACTAACTCTTTTGTGTATGTATTCTGGTCTCTGCTAATCGGGTTTGCTGTACCCATTATAGTCGCAGTTGTCATCAATGAACTCAGGCATGGGAAATCATTTTTTCGCTTTTCGGTCTTTTTTCCGAGCATGGTTCCCGGTATAGCTGCCTCGATGTTATGGATGTTTCTGTTTGAGCCTGGAAAGGGCGGCGTACTGAATATTATGCTGAGCGCTCTGGGATTCCCGGTGCAGCAGTGGCTTCAGGACCCGGACATGACGATTATGCTGATTATTTTCACGATAACCTGGCGGAATTTTGGGGGAACAGTGCTGCTCTATCTAGCCAGTCTGCAAAGCATAAATCATGATCTGTATGAAGCGGCTTCTATCGATGGTGCGAATGTATGGCGGAGATTTAAAAGCATCACTGTTCCGCAAATTTCTAGCATGATCGGACTGATGATGATTTTGCAGATCAGCGGTGTATTTCAGATCTTCAATGAACCCCTAGTAATGACTGAGGGTGGACCGAACAATGCCTCAATGACCTTGATGCTGCAAAGCTATTATTATGCGTTCCGAAGTTTTGAAGCAGGGCATTCCATGGCGCTGGGGGTTATTACTTTCCTTGTCCTGATGGTGCTTACTATTATTTATTTCCGGCTGGATAAGAAATTGAACAGGGAGTAGAAGCTATGAAAACAAAAGAAGCATTTGGCATTATCGGCAATATAGAATACAGGTCACCTTGGGTGCGCGTGCTGTATTGGTGCATGTTCATTCTGATGATTGTGCTTGCCGCTGTCTGTATTCTGCCTCCGGTCTGGATTATGGTCTCAAGTCTTAAAGACATCAAAGAGTTTTATGCGATCCCGCCAACCTTGATTCCCCGCTCGTTCAATGTTGGCAAGCTATGGGAGACCTGGCAGGAATTTGACTTTCTCAGTTATTATCTGAATACAGCTTACCTGGCCGCCGGCTCAGTAATCTTCTGCCTTACGTTTAACGGGCTGGCTGGATATTTCTTTTCCAAGCTGAAGCCGCGAGGGAGTGCACTGCTGTTTGCCCTGATCGTGTGGACCATGATGGTTCCGAATACAGTCGGTATGGTACCGCTGTTCAAAAACCTGATTGATTTTCCACTGCTGCACTTGAATCTGACCAATACCTACTGGCCAATGTGGTTTATGGCTGCCGTGAATCCGGTGGTAATTCTGATCTTCAAGAACTTTTTTGACACCATCCCACTGGCGCTGCTGGAAGCAGCCAAAATTGATGGAGCAAGCACCATCGGCATTTTTATCCGGGTGATCCTCCCGCTAAGTGGACCGGTTATGGCCACGATTACGATATTAACGATGAACAGTGTCTGGCAGGACTTTTTCTGGCCCTTTATGGTGCTGAAGGATAAATCGACCTGGTCTGTCATTGTGGCCATCTATAATCTGAAGGCGACTTTGCCGCAGGACATTCAGTTTATTGCGCTGACGTTTGCGATCCTGCCGCCGATTATCCTGTTTATCTTTTTCCAAAAGTACATTATGAACGGGCAATCGTTAGGCGGCAGTATTAAAGGTTAACATCACCCGATCACAAACCATTTCACAGTTTTGACCCGTAGGGTGCTGCAGAAGGTGCGTGGTAAGATGATTTCAGATTCAAAAGAAAGCGCTTTACATGTTGTGAAGAATGCTTTAACAATAAGACTAGGGGGAATAACATTGAGAATCGAACACACCAAAAAAATTACAGCTACACTAGCGCTAACGCTGCTTCTTACAGCAGGTCTGGCTGGCTGCGGAGGTTCCAAAGAAGAGAACGCCGGAGGGAATACGGAGGAAGCGAGCAACAAACAGGTGACGATCAAGGTCAGCAACTGGCCGAAGCCGAACGAGGAAGCCAAAATCGCCCAGTATGAGCAGGTTATGGCGAAGATGAAAGCTAATTTTCCGGATATTATTGTGGACAAGGATGAATGGGGTTATGACGTCAGCTCTTTCCTGCCTAAAGCGGCCAGCGGTCAGCTTCCTACGGTATACGAAACCTTTTTTACAGAAACAAGCAAAATTATCAAGGCAAATTACGCAGCTGATATAACAGATACGATGAAAAAATATGGCTATGATCAGGCGATCAATCCAGATCTGCTTAAGATGGTTACCAAAGAAGGAAAATATTACGGGATTCCGAAGGATGGATACGTCATCGGCATGCTCTACAATATGAATCTCTTCAAGGAAGCTGGTCTGTTGGACGATAAAGGCATACCAAAGTTCCCTAAGACATATGATGAGCTGGCAGAAACCGCGCAGATCATCAAGCAAAAGACTGGTAAGGCAGGAATGTTCCTACCAACAAAAAGTGGCCAGGGCGGTTGGATGTTCATGAATATTGCCTGGGCTTACGGCGCGGAATTCGAAAAACAGGTAGATGGCAAATGGCAAGCGGTGTTCAATTCTCCAGAAGCGGCGGCAGCACTGCAATATGTGAAGGACTTGAAATGGAAATATGACGTTCTGCCGGACAATAATCTGGTGGATGTTACGAATGACATGTTCCGCTTGTTCGGCACCGATCAAGTCGCTATGAGCTTCGGCACGAATGACTGGTCTCCAGTCATCCAGCAGCAGACCAAAATGTCTAAAGACAATGTGGCAATGTCCGCGCTTCCAGTCGGACCGATCGGAAAGCCTGTAACTCTGCTCGGCGGTGGTCTATATATGTTCTCGCCTAATGTAACACCTGAGCAGATTGATGCTGGATTCAAATGGCTAAAAACCTACGGCTTCACACCGGAATCCTCAGAAGAGGCATTGACTGGCTGGGATATCGAGAAAAAGACGCTGAGTGATCAGGGGCTGATCGTAGGCCCTTACGGACTGCGGATTTGGACAGATGAGAAACGGATTGGTGAAGAACAGAAGATTCTCGACAAATACAACAATGTAAACCTGGATCTGTTCCGTGATTATATGGACAACGGCAGCAAAGGCATGCGGGCAGAAGAGCCAGTCAACGCTCAGGAATTGTACCAGAAGCTGGATATTGTACTGCAAACCGTCCTAACGGACAAAAACGCAGATCCACTGGAGATTTTGACTAAGGCTGCTGAAGAATTCCAACGTGATTATCTAGACAAGGTGAAATAAACACAGTCAAACGGCGGCGTCGTCCTTCTGAAGGGCGGCGATGCCGTTTCTGCGTAGATTGCCAAATCTACTATAAGGGATGAAGGAGATGTGCATCATATGGCAGCAAAAGAATGGGGAGACTGGAGCGCGCAATGGATCTGGCCGCAGAAGGAGCAAGGAACAGCGGATAGGGAGCAGCAACACGAACGAGTGTATTTTCGCAAAGTGTTTGAGCTGCCAGCTGGAGCCGGGAAGGCCTACAGTCTGAATTTGGCCATTACAGCTGACAGTCGCTACAGACTCTTCGTTAATGGACAGCGTTTATGGGCCGGTCCCTGCAAGGGTCATGGCCATGTGCAGTATTATGAGGAATTCAGTTTGGACGACTTTCTGCAACCAGGTATAAATGTGATTGCTGTTATGGTAGTTCATTATGCAGGAACTTCGCCATTTGAGCTGGGTGAAGACGGACCTCTATCCATCTGGCGTTCGCAAAAAGGGGGCCTGCTCGTGGAAGCGGAAGTTGCAGAAGGAAGTCAGCTTGTGCAGGAACTGAATACGGATACCTCATGGAAAAGCATTAGGGACCACAGCTACCGACTTCAGCCGTTTCCGATTATGCGCTGGATGGGCGGATTGGAAGAGGTGGAGGGGGACTTGGTGCTGCTGGATTGGACACTGCCGGAATATGACGACAGCGCCTGGCTAGCCGCAGAGACTGTACAGCCGGTACGGGATGATTATGGACAATTAACCCCCTGGCAATTGGCCGAGCGACCGATTCCGCTGCTGTATGAGCGGGAGCAACTTTTCCTGAAGCTGATGCGCAGCAGCAGCGGTGAAGGGGAGGCCCTATTTGAAAACGGACATAGTTTGGAGCTGCGGAATGAAGCTGGTAGGGCTTCGTCGCCATTAGAAGGAATACACGTGGAAGCGGGGCAGCAACTCTGGCTGGAGCTGGATGCAGGTGAGCTAATCACAGGTTATCCGCAGCTTAAGTTCCTTGGGGGTAAAGGTAGTCGGATCACCCTGTTGTACGCCGAGTGCTACGAAGAAGAGACGGGGAATGATGAGATTCGTCGCAAAGCTGTCCGCGATGATATGCGGGAGCATGTGTTAAGAGGCGGATATGACAGCTACCATCCAGCCGGTTATGGCACCTCGGTGCAGATGGAAAGCTATGAGCCATTCTGGTTTCGTACCTTCCGGTATGTCCGGCTGGAGGTGCACACTGGAGCCGAACCTTTGACGATATCCGGCTTCAGTTATCGGGAGACCGGGTATCCGCTGCTGCCGGAAGGAAGCTTTAACTGCTCCGATGAACGTTATAACCAGCTATGGGAACTGAGTGTACGAACACTACAACGCTGCATGCATGAGACCTACGAGGATACGCCGTATTATGAACAGTTGCAATATACTATGGATACCAAACTGATGATGGAGTTTACGTACCTGTTGTCTGGGGACGACCGATTGGCACGGAGGGCAATGGAAGATTATAGGGCTTCGCAGCTGCCAAACGGCATGTTGCAAAGTCGCTACCCCTCCGTGCTGCCACAGGTCATCCCCTCCTTCTCCTTATATTGGATCGGGATGATTCATGACCACTACAGATCCTTTGGTGATCTGGCACTGGTAAATCGATACCGAGTACAACTTCTATCCGTATTGGACTGGTTCGATCAGCGAAAGACACCACAAGGTCTGGTGGACAGAACCCCTCGCCAATATTGGAATTATTTTGACTGGGTGGAAGAATGGCCGCTTGGAGCACCAGACTGTACGGAAGCTGCACCTGCAACCGTGCTTAGCTTGATGTATGCGGCCGCGTTGGAGCAAGCGGCTGAATTGCTTGCCGCCAGCGGGTGGACGCAGATTGCAATAGAATTGCGTCAGCGCAAAGCCGCGGTCAACACAGCGGTACTGGAATGCTGTCGCCAAACGAACAGTCTGATGTTCCGCGACAGTCCTGCGGCAACAGCGGAAACGCAGCTGAGCCAGCATACGCAGGTGTGGGCGGTTTTAGCTGGTACGGTAGATGCTGTAGAGGGGGCGGCCTTGTTAGAAGCAACGTTGACAGACACATCGCTGGCTAAGCTTTCACTACCAATGAGCTACTATTTATTCCGCGCGCTGGAGCATTGCGGATTGTATGACCGCTCCTTCGGACTATGGGCACGTTGGGTGAAGCAGCTCGATTTGAACCTCACTACACTCCCCGAAATGGACTCTGTTGGAACCAGAAGTGACTGTCACGCTTGGAGTGCTCTACCGATCACTGAGTTCACAAGAGGGATATTGGGTGTCCGGCAAGGGATAGAGGGAATAACCATAAAGCCACATTGCGGCGAACTGCAACAGGCCAGTGGAACCGTAAGCACAAGTCTGGGCCTAATACATGTAAAGTGGGAAATCCGTTCAGAAGCGGATATGAAAAACTTCTACATGGAGGCTACTTGGCCAGCCAGTACGGTAATTACAATTATCCTGCCAAATCATGAAGTGCTGCTGACAGATGCAGGTTCTTTTTATAAGGAGATCGACATTAGTCACTTTAGCTGATAGTCTGATTTCAATTGATTTTCGGTTTCGTTGATTCATACACCGGAGGGGGATGGGGGAGTTATATGTTCAGATCATTCGGCCGCAACATCCGCCTTGTCCTGGTGCTGTTTATTACCGTTTACATTGCCGCTTCGAGTTTCATTTTGTACCGTACTATCGAGCATAGAAGCTTGGACATGCTGCGGCAGTTGTCCGTTCAATACATTGGCCAGCAGCATAAGAACACTCTTTTGTTCATGAACTGGCTAGAGGAGACCTCGAAGCTTATCTCCAACAATCAGGTGGTACAAAACGCTCTGAAAAAACCAGCGTACGATGGAGCGATTTCTCCGATACTTGAGGGCATTCGCTCCTCCAGCAGTGACATTCTCGGCATTTATATTTGGGGTGAAGCAGGGGGGACTTACTCCTCGAGCAATGTGTCGGGGCTTCTCCCCTTTGCAGAGATCAAGAAGGTTCCGGGGATGGAACAATTTCTGGATAACCGGGAACAGACTTTGCGCTGGACGGTGCTGAACCGGGAACATCTAATGAACGCGCCTTCTGATCTGCGCGACCGTCTGCTGCTTGAGGTGAAAATTCAGAACAAGGAGGGGCAAATTTTAGGTCTGCTCTCGCTCGAAGTTGAAATTGACAAGCTGTACAGCTTCTATCTGTCAGGTAAGAATACGATCTACGGCGAGAATGAAGTTTATCTGCTGACAAGTAACGGAAAGCTACTGAATGCGGCGGATGTGCCTATGAAGCGACTGCAAGAAATTAGAACTGCGCTGGCCACACCAGAGAAGGATAATCCAGCTATGCCGGAAGAACAAGATAGTTCAAGTAGCGGTGCTATGGATTTGTTGGAGCGTGAAACGGCCGACGGCTTGATATTGCTCTATCCGCTGCCCGAATCGGACGAGCGGATAGTCACCTATATCTCTGCAGACGGCATGAACACAGAGCTGCGGACATTTAAGTATTTAATGATCGTTTTAAACATCGTCGTGTTCATAGTGTTCTGGTTGCTGATTTCAATGCTCAGTGGCAGTATTGTTAATCCGCTGAAACAGTTGTATTTGAAAATTAACTCCACGATGAAAGACTAAGATTGGCAGTCTGATTCTATGAAAACTAGCTGTGTAATTTCAATCTACCCGCTAAAATCAGCAAAAGATACTAACTTTCAGCACTTATATCTACTCAGACAAAGAGGTGTCCCCAAAGCAATGAATGGGTTGCTTGTGCTTGGGACGCCTTTTGATGTTTTAGTAGAATGGATGGAAGTAGAGGGAGATGCGCTCCGCAAACTAACCTATGCTGCACCAACATATCACTCCTGGCAGATAAAACTAATGTGCCTTAGCCGAAGTGTATTTCATACAACTATTGAGGGCAATTAATATTTGAAGCAAGGTTTAGTTGCATTCACTACACTTATTATTCGAGAAAATAGTCGTTGTCAACGAAAAAGGAAAGTATAGATGTACCTAATACACTTAAACGTCGGCCTTCGCAAAATAGGGCGTTTTAGTTGTAAGAAATACAACTAAAACGCCTCTATTCAGAAGTGTTTCTAATTCACCAGCGTCATCCAGCTCTAAGTGCAGCCTCGCCATCAACGTCCCCATGTTACGCTCAGAACGTTTACTTATGGGGAAAAATGCAACTGTCTACCAGTTGCTCGCTTGGCTTCAGTTCTTCGCCATTCAAGCTTCTTACGCTGGACTTCAGCAGATTAGTGGGAAAAAGAGGAGGAAGACTGATTACGGAGAACACTATTATTTAAGAATTACGCGACCACGGCCAAAACTATAATTTATATTCATTAAAAAAGAGTGTAATTGTAGGGGAGAGTAGCTAATTATGAGGAAATTCTACTTTGTTTTGCTTATTATCGTTATTTTGTTTTTATCAGCTTGTCAATCATCAGAACAATTAAAGCCGATTAAAGAAGAAACAATTAATTTCGATATAAACATGGCAATTGAAATGGTTGAGAAGAAAGAAAAAATGATCATTGATTTAGCGTTGAGAGAAAAGGTGTCAAAACTGGAGTATAAGGAATTAGAAAAATCTTTTACCGATGAGTTTGGAGTCCATGCTAAGGATATTCTATCTATGTTATTTATCAATAATATGGATTCCGATCCTGAGTCAGATATGTATGTACAACAGAACACTTTATATCCAACTGTCTTTCATAAAGGAATAACTATAACAAATGCGGTCATTTATAAAAGTTACTTCGAGAATGAGTTTTTTAATCAAACTAGATTAAGCATTAAGGAAGAATATGTTGGTGATGATGAGAAGTTAAAGGATTGGAAAAGAGAATACATTTTTACTCCAAACAAAAATGGAGAGTGGGAATTAAATGGATATTCTGGAGTGATGAATTACTTAGGTGAAGATTATAATATGAATTATTTAGAGTTAAAAAGGTAAATAGTTAATCATTGTAGGTCATTCATGTCGATATGGCAAAAGAATCTCATGGAGCACAAGATACAAACTACCGAGGGATCGTGCGTTCGAACCAACAATTATAAATTGCGGGATTCATAAGATTGGCTGCCTTTTATTCAACTATCGGCGGGATTGCGGAAATCTGAGTACAGGAGGTGGAAAGTGAAAAGACCTTTAGGCGTTACTTTAATTAGTTGTTTCTACATTTTTGGTGCAGTTGCATTGATTGTCACAGCAATATTCTTTAATGCAGATGCCGATGAATTTGGCATAGCAGATAGGTTTGGTTTACCAAACTTTCCAGAACAATTATTTAGGGTTATATTGGCTATTAATTCCCTTGTTCTAAGCTATGGTTATATGCGTTTGAAAAAATGGGGGTTTTGGTTGATGATTATGTACTCATTTGGATTTGGTTTAATAAGTTATAATCTATTATACTCTCAGAATCAACAACCATTTATTGGGAATTTGATTTGGTCAGCAATTGTACTCATTTATTCGTTTTTTGTTAGAAAGTCCTTTTTCCTCACAGAAAAGAATGGATAATTCAATGAATACATTCAATTAATGGACAGGTTAATAGAGTACATAATTAGCTTAGCAGGGAATTAATGCTGTCATATGCAATGATCACAGGAAGAGCGAACTTTGAATAACCGTTGGCGCAACGAAAGGAAGGGTAACTATGTTTCTGACACAACAAGAAATGCTGTTCATTGTGCAATCACAACTTGCAATTGACCTAAATTGCTCTATCGATGACCTGAACGGTGAGAGGGACAGCATTATTTTTGTTGAAGCTAAGAAAAATCCTGGAAGTAGACCATTTCCAAGAAAGGAACGTTATTTCGAAATCCTGTCTATGGGAAAATCAATTGTAGTATCGGCAACACCGGAACGCTTGTTAATTGCAAAAACTCAGATGCAGGGCAAAAACAGAGATACCGTATTCTCCTTGCCATTTATCAGAGGTCTCTACTTACATTTTCTGCCCGATGTAAAAAAAATAAAGCCCATGGCACCAACGAATTGTTTTACATTTGAATTAATTAAGCGAGAAGAAGTGGTCAGTTTATTTGATGTTACGAGATTCAATGAAGCTATTATTTATGATACGAATCTTCCCTGGCAGACCAATCTAGCTGTACTTGCAAAGCAAGACGGGAAAATTGTTGGTGTGGCAGGAGCAAGCAAAACCTGTGCAAAACTGTGGCAAATCGGCATAGAAGTATTACCACAATATCGTAATTTGGGATTGGCTAGTTATCTTGTAAACAGGCTAACTTTTGAAATATTGGAACGCGGAGAAATACCGAGTTATGACTTAATTTCCAGTAACATTGCATCACAAAGAGTAGCTCACCGATTAGGATATTTTCCCGCATGGGTGTCTGATTGGCGATGCAATTTCGAAGGACTTGAACAGTAATTATATTTCAAGATGCTTCAATGAACGGGACAGGTCAGTTAAATGAAACAGCGACAGTCTAAAACTTATTATATGGATTCTAACGGTTTGACAATTCGAAAAGCCGCGTGGAATAAAGACATTCAGTCTACTACTTTATTGTCTGCTGACAACCGCTAGCCCACAAACGGTTCGTTTTCTCATTCGTTTTCGATAGAATATCTACCCACACTGCTCACACGTCAAAAAAAGAAATCGTTCTTTGTGAGAAAAGTGGAAGTACCACCTACCTCTCAAAAAGGAACGATTTCATTGTATTGTCCGCATTCATTAACAATCCTCACTAATTGGGCAGCTCCTTCTTCAAGCTGATCGTAACCGTGGTGCCTTGCCCCGGAGTGCTGGAGATGCTTAGCCCATATTGAGGACCGTATTCCAGCTTGATCCGTTCGTCCACGTTTCGTAGGCCATATCCGCTCTGGAACAGTACATCTTCCTTAGCTTGGCTAAGGGTCGCACCGTTGGCAAAGCCGACCCCGTCATCAGTCACGGTAAAACGAATCTCATCCTCCAGCAGCTCGCCTTTAATCCAGATCCGGCCCATACCACGTTTCTCGCTGATGCCGTGCTTGATCGCATTCTCTGCGATAGGCTGAAGAATCAGCTTCAAAATGCGGACCTTTCGCAGCGATTCCTCAATGTCGTATTCAATCTCGAACTTATTCGGAAAACGCATTTGCTCGACCGTAACAAAGCTCTCCACCAAACGGATTTCTTCGTCGACGGTGACAAATTTATCACCTTTATGCAGGCTAATCCGAAAAAAGGTTGCCAGAGAAGAAATTAGCCGCTCGATGTCGGGCTGCTTCTTCAGCCGGGCTATCCAGGCAATCGCATCCAGCGTGTTATAGAGAAAATGAGGATTGATCTGCGATTGCAGCGCGGTCAGCTCCGCCTTGCGCTGCTTCTCTTTTTCCTCATCTTTTTCAAGCATTAATTGGCTGATCCGTTCTACCATCTGATAGTAGCTGTTCTCTAGCTGGAAAATCTCATCGACCTGTGCCCGCTGCTCATAGACAGCTGCTAGGTCTTTTTTGCCAAACAGACTCAGCTTCTTCTTCAAGTTCAGTAGTGGTCGGGTGATTTTGGCCGCCAGATAAAAGGAAAGAATCAGTAGCACAATGAAGGTAACACTGGCGAAAAGAAGGGCATTTCGGTTACCCTTGGCAATTCCCTCCAGCAACTTGTGGCTAGAAATCACACTGGTGAACTCCCAGCTAACACCAAGCGTCTCCAACCTAGGATTCAAAGGATAAGTAGCAATGATATAGGAATTTCCGTTATCTGACCAGGTGCGGTAGCCTTCTTTCTGACCCGGGCGAAGAGGGGCATTCTCCTCCAAAAAATTGCCCAAGAGCCGCTTGTCGGGGTGAGATATAATCCGGTCGCTGGAAGTCAGGAAGGAGTAGCCAATGCCAGTGAAACTGGAGGAATAAAGATCTGCCAAGGCTGCTTCTCTGACATAGATGATGACGACCCCGATATTTTGACCCGTATTGAAGTTCCGGAATTGCTGTCCGAAGGGGATATAGGCATTGCCGTCTCCATCCCGTTTAATTTCACCGACAACAGGCATGCTGCTCTCCTGTATACGTTTAATGAACAGGGCTTCAGGAACCTCGAGCATCTGCTCCTTAGACTGATAAGAGTAAAGCATATTATCATTGGTGTTGATAATCACATTGCCCACGAGATCATTCTGTGCCAGCATGCCGTCGATGATAGCCCCGATCCGTGATTCCTTGTCTGCTGCCGGTAGGGAATCGTTATTAATGATCTGGTAAATGTCGCTGTTCACCAGAAATCGCAGGAACAACATCTGAATGTCATCGACCATCAACTCCACACTGAGCCCAATTTGGCGCTGAGTCTGGACCACATGACGATACAGATCCTTTTGCAGATAGGTATAGGAATAGAGGTTAAAAATAACAAGCATCAGCACCAAATGCAGAGACAATCCCACTAACAGGACAACAACAATCCGGCTTTTGATCTTGAACCTCCGCATCCAAGAATCCATCCGGTTGACCATCGTTAGCTTAACCATAGGTTTTTGCATATTCGCTCGGCGGGATGCCCGTCATCTTTTTGAAGATCTGGCTAAAGTATTTGGAGTCGGTGAAACCAACCTGATTGCCCACCTCATAGACTCGGTACATCGGATTGCGCAGCATACGTTTGGCTTCTTCAATCCGATATTCCGTCAGACATTCATAGAACGTCTTGTTCAAATCTTTGCGGAATAGATGCATTAAATGGGTTGGACTGACGAACACCGCAGCAGCAACCATCTCCACGGTAATGTTCCCAGCATAATGCTCCCGGATAAAAGCGAGGGCGTCTCTGATTTCACGCCGGCATCGAGCTCCGGCCTCTTCCTCAGCGTACAGCACACGTTCAATACCAGACAATGCACGCTGCGCAGCAAGCACAGCCTGTTTGTATGAATCTACGATTCCGTTCCAATCTTCAGTAGGTTTGCCGATGCCTACGCTGAGAGCCTGGCCGAAATGCTGCTGGCTCCATTCCGATAGCTGCTTACCTAATCTGCGGGCAGAATCCCCGGCAAGCTCAGGTTCCTCGGTTCGGAGAATCATAACCCACTCCAGACGGCTATCGCGGAACAGACAGAGCTGATCAAAAGAATACGCTTCCAGAATAACCGCTGCTTCATCCTCTAACGCTTTGCCTATAGCATCTCCTTGAAGGCCGTTATCAGCAGGGTAGGTTATGGACAGCGGCAGCATAGCTTTTCCCGGTTCCAATTGAAGCTCCAGGAGCTTTATCTTACTTGCTATGAATTCCTCACTATGCAGCTGGTCATGCAGTAAATCCTGCCAGAATTGTTTGGAGATCGAGGCGATTTCCTCATTAAGCTGTGAATATCGGTTAGAGAGTTGCTTTTTCCCCAGGATTTCATCGCCAACGCTTCGTACTGTATCTGCGAGTTCTTCTATATTAATAGGCTTCAGCAAATAGGTGGAGGCGCCATAACGCAGTGCAGCCTGCGCATATTGAAATTCGTCATAACCGCTGAGTACGACAATGCCTACGAGCATGTCCTGCTCCCGTATTTTCTCGATGAGTTCAAGACCGTTCATATAGGGCATGCGGATATCGGTAATAATCACATCCGGGCGGTACTGTAGTGCAAGCTCCAAACCCTCCTCACCATTACTGGCTTCTCCTATGATCTCGACGTTGTACTCTGCCCAGTCTATGGTTTGGGTGATGCCCATACGGACCAGATATTCATCATCTACTACAAGCGCTTTCAACATTGGCCTCACCTCGAAGTAGTTTCTAATATGTCTTACAGTCATTATAAACATGAAACCACTTTTAGAGGAGCGGTAATTTCTTAGTTGTCAGGATCACAAACGATTTCGCAGTATATTCCCCGGTGGCTATGTACAAAGATGGCGACATTGCAGAAGTTCTAAACATTTCAACAGCTTCGCAAACCGTTTCATAGGATTCCATCCTAACTTTTGCAAAATACACTGTGGTAGACTTTAACCGTAAAAGAGCTGTAAGCGCTTTTATAAATACATGATATCGAAATTGAACGCTGTAGGAGGAGTACCCTTGATACAAAATTCATTTATTCCATTCGGGTTTCAATATTACCGTTCCCCGACTCCTTTTCGGGATCAATGGGAGAAAGACCTGAGCAATATTGCCGGGCAGGGCTTCAATTGTGTGAAGTATTGGGTGCAGTGGCGCGCCAGTGTGTCCAAAGAAGGGATCTACCAGTTCGATGATATTCAGGTGCTGATGGATATTGCCCAGCGGAACGGCTTAAAGGTCATTTTGAATGTGATTTTTGATGTGGCGCCAGCCTGGTTTAGTAAAAAATATCCTGATTCCAAAATGATCACAGCAGACGGTTCCGTTCTGGAACCTAGGGCAATTAACTGCCGCCAGATTGGCGGAGCACCTGGACCCTGTTATCACCATGCAGCTGCGGCCACGGAGAAGGCGGAATTTCTAGCGGAAACAGTGAAGACTTTCAAAAATCATCCCGCCCTCTGGGTGTGGGATTTATGGAATGAGCCTGAGCTCACGACAGGAATTAAGCGCAAACTGTCTTTTGACAACCAAGTATGCTATTGCGGTCATTCCGTGCTGGCATTCCAAGAATGGCTGAAAAATAAATATATTACTCTGGAAGCCCTAAACGAATCATGGCAGCGGACTTACGGAAGCTGGGAGGAAGTAGAGGCACCACGTGGACAAGGCGTATTCAATGATCTGGTGGACTGGCGGTTGTTCATGTCCGGTACTTTGACAGATGAGCTGCGGAGCCGGGTAGATACAGTGAAGTCGCTGGATCTGCTACATCCTGTTATGGCACACACTGTGCCAGCCCCTATTTTTAATATGATTACAGCAGGTTCAGACGACTTCAAGCTGGCTGAGCTTTGTGACCTGACAGGCAATAGTCTGGGGTCCTCAGCCTGGTCAGCTGATTTGCTGATCTCTGCCGCCAAAGGCAAACCGATTATCAACTCGGAGATTCATGCGCTGCCGGGCAATACGGCGATGAAGCCGCGCCAGCCGGAGCTGCGAGAAATGAAGCGGCATATTCTGACCCCGCTCGCCCGTGGCATAACAGGATATCTGTTCTGGCAGTATAGACCGGAGGTATTAGGACAGGAGGCTCCGGCTTGGGGCAGTGTGTATTTAGACGGTAGTCCAACCCCATGGTACAAAGATATGGCCCAACTAAATAAGCTTGTGCAAGACAATAAGCAAGAGCTTTTGCAGGCAAAACGGGGTGGAGACGGGATTGCTATTCTATTCAGCCCACAGAACCAAATCGCCAACTTTGCGGCACATGATCATCTGGACACCTATAACGATTCCCTGCAGGGCGTCCATAAACTGCTTCATGAACTTAACTATAAAGTGGAGTTTCTGCATGAGTCGGATGTTACGAAACAGACATTGGAGCAATACCGCTGCCTGTGGATGCCTTATCCACTGTATCTGAACCGTAAACTGTGTAACCTCCTGCGTGAGTGGGTGGAGAAGGGCGGCATATTGATTTCGGAATGCTCCTTCGGAGCGCTTCAGGCAGAGAATGGCTGTCACAGCTATACAGTTCCCGGTTATGGATTTGATGAAGTCTTTGGGGTTCGGGAGACTTGGATTCATTCTGCCGAGAATCTGGATCATAGCTATCATCAGGTAGCATTCGAATCACGGACGGCGATCCCACTCCTTAATGTAATGAAGCACAGCAAGGAAGGGGAAGCAGCCGCAGATGATAAGGCACACGGCTCCTATTACAAATCGGATATTGCGCTGCAAAGTCATGTGAAGGTCCTAGCCGAATTTGCCGAGGACGACATGCCTGTGTTGACGGCCGCCGCTTATGGCAATGGGCGTGCTGTGTGGTTCGGCACCTTGCTTGCGGCTGCCTACTGGCAGGATGGACATACCGGAACGCTCCAGCTGGTGCGCGATCTTTTACAGCGAGAATTGAAGCTACAGCCGAATGTGCAAGTAAGCGGAGGTGTCCGCGCTGATCTTTCCGAGTGGGAAGTTGAAGAAGACAGAGGTGCGTTCCTCTATGTGCATAATGAAGGGAACGAATTGGCAGAAGCCAAAGTTACGCTGCCTGCCCTTTATACTTCAGCAGAGCCATGGTTTGACGATGGGAATGCCAAATTTCAGCCCATAAATCCGTTTGAAGCTTCAACGACTCAACTGTCGATACGAGTAGAAGCAGGAGATGTTCAAGTATTTCGATTATCTTAGCCGGCAGCAGTTAAGGTCAGAGATTATAGAGCTGGTGAAAGCCAGCCAAAGGAGTGTATCCATTTGGGTTTGTTAGATTATGTTAATCCATTGCAGGGGACTAAGTCGGATTTCCGCTACTCACACGGCAATACGCTGCCGCTTACAGCCATGCCATTTGGCATGGCGGCTTGGAGCCCACAAACCCATGAAGCAGGGGGGACCTGGTTCTTCCATCCACACCATCGCCACCTGGAGGGCATCCGATTAACTCACCAGCCCAGTCCTTGGATCGGAGATTATGGACATCTAACACTGATGCCGCAGACTGGACCGTTATTGCTCAGTCCTGGTTCGCGCTCTTCTTCCTTTAAACCGGAGGAGATGCAAGTGTCCCCTCACTACTTCGGTGTGTCTCTTCAGCGATATCGTACCCGACTGGAGCTGACCCCTACAGAGCGCGGTGCGATGATTAGAATAACATACGCTAAGGGACAGCAGAACAGGCTCATAATAACACCGCTAAAAGGTGAATCTCAACTCACCTTTCAACCGGAGAAACGCAGGATCATCGGCTATACAAGAGGCCATACCGCCGGAGTACCCGATAATTTCGCGATGTATTTCGTCTTCCAATTCGACACTGACATTCTCATGGAGGCGTCGGGAATTTTTGACGGGGATTACCAACCTCTAGGGTCGAATGAAGGTACAGGCGAAAAGCTGGGCGCATACGCAGGATTATCCATACCAGAATCCGGTATAGTAGAAGTGAAATGCGGTACTTCCTTTATCAGTGGAGAGCAAGCGCAATTAAATCTCGACCGGGAGGTTGGTGGGCACAGCTTCGGAGAGATCTTGAGCAAAGCAGAGGCAAGCTGGGAAGAACGGCTGAGCCGCATTGTTGTCGAAAGCGCGGATGAAGAGAACCTCCGCACCTTTTACAGCTGTATGTACCGGACCTGCCTGTTTCCTAGAACGTGGCATGAATATAACGAGCAAGACGAGCAAATTCATTACAGCCCTTTTAACGGCAGTATTTGCCGGGGTCCAATGTATTCAGATATCGGACTGTGGGATGTATACCGGACCAGCTTCCCGTTATACAGTATCCTGTTTCCATCCTTGCTCGGTGAGATCATGCAGGCTTGGACATTAGCTTACAGTGAAAGCGGCTGGCTGCCGAAATGGCTGTCACCAGGCGAACGCAGTGCCATGCCCGGCACATTGATTGATGCGGCAGCTGCAGATGTCGTAGTCAAGGGTATCATCGGCTTCGATGCAGAGGTGCTATACGAAGGTTTGTTAAAGCATGCAGATCGTCCGGCAGCGGACGAGAAGCTGGGCAGACGAGGGCTTGAATTGTATTTGCAGAACGGTTATCTGCCACATGATCGTTTCCATGAAAGTGTAAGCAACACGCTGGATTATGTATACGGAGATTTCTGTATTGCTCAGGTTGCCAAAGCACTTGGCAAAATGGATGATTATGAGCGATTTATGACCCGGGCGCAGAACTACAAGTTGCTATTTGATCCGACGGTTGGGTTTATGAGAGGTCGCAACGAAGACGGTACTTGGCAGGAGGAATTTGATCCCTTGGCGTGGGGCGACCCGTTCTGTGAAGGCGGGGCTTGGCAAGGGAGCTGGGCAGTGCCCCATGACTTCCCGGGATTAGCCGGGCTGATGGGTGGCGAGGAAGCTTTTGTTCAGCGTCTGGACCAGTTAATGGTCGAGGAACCGATATTCAAAGTGGGTTCTTATGGCTTGGAAATTCATGAAATGTCGGAAATGGCCGCGGCCGATCTGGGGCAGTTTGCCATCAGCAATCAGCCCAGCTTCCATATTCCTTATATTTTCGCCAGACTTGGGGCGTTGTCCAAAACACAGTACTGGGTTCGCAAAACCATGGCTAAACTGTTCAACAGTGGAATGGATGGCTTGCCCGGCGACGAGGATAATGGCAGTATGGGTGCCTGGTATATTTGGAGCGCCATCGGCCTGTATCCGTTAAGTCCCGGAATTCCGGAATATGTGCTCGGCAGTCCCCTATTTGATAAAGTAACTATTCAGCTTGAAAATGGGCGGCAATGGGTCATTGAAGCGGAAAACAACAGCTCCGCCAATGTGCACAGTAAATCGATCCACTGGAACAATACGCTTTGGGAGCATCATTCTTTGCCTCATGAAGAGATTATCAAAGGCGGTGTCCTGAAGTTCAGTATGTGTCCGGGGGCAGACCCGTCATAAGAGCAATGCAAGGCAGTCCGGAACATTCCGGGCTGTTTTTTGTTTTATAGATGAAGTGAGAACTGGCCTTTACAGGCAATTCGTGAAATGGCAAACCATTTCGCAGCATTCCCGCCTGTTTTTTTTGGGGTAACATGTCTAATATCGAAGAGAATGAAAGCGCTTAATACGAGTGCGGAGAGGAGGAATCAACTTATGACTTTAAGGCTTCATTCCAAAAGAAATCGACTTATCACCATTCTGATTCGCTCTGATTGCGGGAAGTATGCTGCTGATTGGCGTGATGAATGTGCAGGCTCCACAAGCAGAAGAACCACTTCTGACCCTTAACGGACAGGAGGTCACTGTAGCGGAGTTCAACTGGCATCTTCAAATGAATCGGGCACTGACTTGGTTAATTCGGATGTTACTGAGGTACGCAATGTAACTCATACCTGAAATGCTTTTGAAGAAGCGGGAGAAATAAAAGAGACTCATATTAGCTTGGCGTGCAGCGTCAGCAAGTGTGATGGCATGCATGTAGTTGAGGTCGAGGTATTCAAGAACCTCTTGCATGATCTTCATGTTAGTGATACGCCTTTTGTCTTTCTGCGGATTAATCTTTTCCAAAGGGAGATGCCGTAAAATAAGTCCGCTCCATTCGTGCAACAAGCCAATGATTAGTTGTTCATGATATTCAAGCTTCTGATTATATTCACGCATGAGTTCCAGCATGACCGCAGAAAGACGGTTGTTAATATCTTCATCTTCTGATCTTGTAGCAAATCGTTTCTCTATAAAAGGTAAAGTCAGTCTCACATTCAGGGGCCATCCACCAGGGAAACCGATCAACGAAGGATTGAAAATAATCAGCATTATCTTGGAGCTGCTGTCTTTGCTGTCATAATAGTGGATGTCTCCGCTGCTGCAAATAGCCATAACACCCGTCTCCAAGACCTTCGTTTCCGAGTTGATTCCCATCCGAATCGATCCTTCAAATACATAGACAATACGGTAAAGGGAAACGTCGATTGATAGGTTCTATTTTCGTGAAAGGCTTTCATAAGATCTCCTGTTTATGTTATTTGAATTTTATGTTTACCTCTAAAACTTAGCAAAAAATGACCATTCATACAAGTGAAATGGCGAGCAGTCCCCTCCGATATGGATTACAATTTCATCAGATGGACGAAAGGTTGACTACATAGATAAAGGAGATTGCAGAATGACAAAGAAGGCACTGATTGTAAAAGGTGGATGGGATGGGCATGAACCGAATGAAGTAGCTGCGATTTTTGCTGGCATTCTAGAGTCTGAGGGTTTTGAGGTTGAAGTATCTGATACACTAGATAGCTTCAACAGTGCAGAGGAACTTGCAGACTTAAGTCTTATTGTACCGGTGTGGACAATGGGAGAAATCAGCAATGATCAGGTATCTTCGGTTCTGAAGGCTGTAGCTTCTGGAGTAGGAATTGCCGGTTGTCATGGAGGGATGTGCGACTCCTTCCGTAACAATACAGATTGGCAATTTTTGACCGGATCTCAGTGGGTGGCGCATCCATTTAACGATGGGGTAGAGTACGAAGTCAATATAATACACTCCGGCTCAAGTCCCATTGTGGAGGGTATCCAAGACTTCAAGGTGAAATCAGAGCAATACTATTTACACGTGGATCCTGCAGTGGATGTTTTGGCAACAACTACGTTTGTGATGAGTGAGGGTGAGCATTCAGCGAATGGTGTCATCACGATGCCCGTTGTATATACGAAGAAATGGGGAAAAGGTAAGGTTTTCTATAATTCACTTGGACATCATGCTGATGTTTTCGATATTCCGGAGGCCAAGGAACTGATGCGAAAGGGCTTTTTATGGGCGGCTAACGAAAACTGAGAGAAGGTGGGAATGATCTTGCGCAAAGTGAAGGTAGGTATAGTCGGCTGTGGAAACATCAGCAGCATTTATTTTGAAAATTTGAATGGTACCTTCGTTAATACGGAGGTTTATGCTTGTTCTGACTTGGATAAGGAACGAGCAGAGCAGGCAGCGGAGAAATATGGAGTTCCTCATGTATGGACCACAGAAGAATTACTTGCTTCAGAAGAGGTTGAAATTGTCGTTAATCTGACAACGCCTAATTTTCATTTTGATGTGTGTAAGCAAGCCTTGCTAGCTGGTAAGCATGTGTATGTGGAGAAGCCATTATCCCTTTCTCTGGAGAATGGTACCGAGCTAGTTCGCCTGGCGAAGGAAAAGAACCTGTTCCTCGGCTGCGCACCAGATACTTTCCTCGGAGGCGGTCTGCAAACCTGCAGTAAGCTGATTGCGGATGGTTATATCGGGGAGCCGGTGGCAGCAACTGCCTTTATGCTTTGTCATGGACATGAAAGCTGGCATCCTGATCCAGAATTTTATTATAAAGCCGGTGGCGGACCCATGTTTGACATGGGACCCTACTATCTTACTGCCCTAGTGTCCTTGCTGGGCCCGGCTAAAACAGTATGCGGCATCACCAAAACCTCCTTCCCTCAAAGAACGATTACTAGCGAAAAGAAGTTTGGTAAAGTCATTGATGTAGAGGTGCCTACACATGTTGCCGGAACGATTGAGTTTAGTAGTGGTGCCGTGGCAACGATGATCACTAGCTTTGATACTTGGCACAGCACTTTGCCGAGAATCGAGATCTATGGATCGCAAGGAACTTTGATTGTACCTGACCCCAATAACTTTGGAGGACCGATCCTTCTACGTCCGGCGCACAGCCCAGAATTCCAAGAGATCCCGCTTATTTACAATTATGCAGATAACAGTAGAGGCATAGGGGTAGCGGATATGGCTCGCTGCATCGACACAGGGGAAACGCCACGTGCAAACGGAGAACTCGCCAATCACGTACTTGAGATTATGCATGCATTCCATACAAGTTCCGACTCTAAACGGTATGCGGAACTAGTTACCAGCTGCGAGCAACCCAAGCCACTGCCGCTAGGTTTAGTTAAAGGGTATTTAGGATAGCATTTACTTAGAGTAAAATGCTGAATGTAACGCTGTAGATAATCAGCTTTCAAAAGGGTAGAAGACAGATCTATAAGTCGTCTACCTTTTTTGGTCTGATGTTTTGCTGAGAAAGTCAACCGCTATGGATAATCGTTTCACTTCTTAATTCCTTCGCAATATTCAGAATAGCTCGATTTAAATCTTCGATAAATAGTTCATATTATTTTCAGCTCGTTTAATCCGCCCTTTCGAGTCTACTAGCCTGTGTTATAATCTTCTAAACATATTAGATTGTGGAGATGGTGGAGATGCTAGAACAGAAAGTGAATATCCGTTTTCCAGAGGAAGCAGATGCAGAAGAATTGACAGCAATGTACTTGCGAAATCGGGATTTTTTCGAGAAATTTTCTCCTACCACCGCGGAGGAATTTTATACGGTGGAGCATCAGCTCCAAATGATTCAAAAGAGTAGGATCGACAGGGCGGAGGACCGAAAATATAACTTTGTGATATATCACGTAGAAGACAAACGAATTATTGGTAGTATTGGGCTGTCCTTTGTCATACGAGGCCCACTTCAAAGCTGTATGATTGGATATAGTCTGGATATCGAATATAATGGCAATGGTTATATGACAGAGGCTGTAAAGCTGGTGGTACGCTATGCCTTCGAAGAGCTAAAGTTTCACCGGATTACAGGGGAAGCATCTCCCCGAAACCCCGGATCTATCCGCGTACTTGAGAATGCTGGATTCCACAAAGAGGGTATTTCCCAACGTAATGTGAAAATCAATGGAGTGTGGGAGGATCATCAGGTTCTAGCTATTATCAATCCTTCTGATTTATAACTAGAGATCTCGATTTAAAGATAGTATATATAGAATCAAATGGGTAGATTAGACGGATGTTGGAAATTGCTTATATTGGGAAAGTAATAGGAACACTGAAAGCTGGCTCGTCAATTTTTAAAAGAACGTAATAATTCTATCAATTAAAATAAGGCCTATGTTGAATCTCATCTGACTAGAAACGAATCAGACACTAACGCCAGAAAAGAGTTCGACATTTCAATACAGAAACTGGCCCGGGTCGGAATTCAGCTGGAGAGAGACAACACCCAATCCATGTTTGAGACCGGACGGATTTCTAGACAGAGCATGAAGGAACTAAAACGTATTATCCTCTTCATGTGAGCACGATCTGCGAGAAGAGATGAATTAAATGAAATATCTAACTATTTTGCGGATATCGGAGGTTAAATCAATGACCATTATCATTAGACAAGAAAAAGTTGAAGATATTAACGACGTTTACCATGTTGTCCAAAAAGCATTTGAAAAAGTGGACTATTCAGACCATGATGAACACAATTTGGTAAATAGGCTTAGGCATTCTACAAAGTTTATTCCGGAGTTGTCTCTTGTAGCTGAATACGAGAATAAGATCGTGGGTCATATTCTTTTTACAGAAATAACAGTGGATGGTCATACTTTGATTGCGCTTGCACCTGTTGCTGTATTACCAGAAATGCAAGGTAAGGGGATAGGGAAGTTACTGATTACAGAAGGCCACAAAATAGCAACACAGCTTGGTTATAAGAGCTCTATTGTTCTGGGTCATGATAAGTATTATCCGAAGTTTGGTTATAAAAAAGCCAGTCAATATGGTATAGAAGCACCATTCGAAGTTGCTGAGGCTAATTTTATGGCCGTTGAGCTTATGGATGGCGCACTTTCAGATGTCCATGGGGTTGTAGAATATGCTAAAGAATTTTTTGAAGAGTAGATGATATATATCATAAATGACCTCTAATGTAATGGGGTGATTTCGACAGCGGAAAGGGTGTTTCAAGCCAATAATGGCTTGAAACACCCTTTTTTTTGTGAAGGATATATTGTGTTCCAAGGCTCCACATTTTCTTTTGTTAACAGAATCAAATAACACCTTAAATAAAGGATTGTGGATTATCAGAACTGATACCGGCTTGACGAATAACTTTATCCTGTATAAAATGAAGCAGTGATTTAGTAAATTAGTAAATTAGTAAACGAGTGAATTGTTAAATTGGAGTGAAGTAATGAAAATACCAATAAATTTAAAGTATAGTCCTGTTGTCATGTTGGAGAGGTTCGAGGATTTTTTCCCCTTGTATTCAAGGTGGAATTCAGACACTTCTTGTGCGGAATACTGAAGGAACTTTTATTGGCAGGGTTTCGGGTGCGATCATGCCTGTTTTTTTATGGGGATGATGGGCTCAGCATCAGGATAAGGAGGAGGAGAATGAAATGCAAGAACATGAAGAGTATTATTTGTCACCTATGAGATTAATGACAGATGCAGAAAAAAAGCTGATTTGGGAAAAGCCAATATCTCATAAGGTCAGCGAAGAAGAACTGCGTATTAGTAAAGAAGTAAAGCGAAACTGGAATCGCGGAGAAATGAAAATTGCCAATATTCTGTTAGAAGGTGATGCCGGCTCTGGTAAAACACAATTAGCCAAAGCATTATCCTCTAATTTCGGGCTGCCCTATACGAAGGTGACTTGTTTTGCGGATATGGATAAATCAGATATTATGGGAGCTATTCTGCCGGTGATTTCTTCTGAACAATTAGAGAAATTAGAGCCCGCGGAGCAAATCGTTCTGAAAGCTTTATATGAAAGCGATGGTTTTCAAAGCACGACTGAAATTTTAATGGCTGCAATGACAATTACGCAGGAACAAGCTGCTTCTAAAATGAGGCAATTGCTGAAGCTTGCTATGGAACATTCTAATGGTGAAGCTGTTGAATACCGATTCTATCCATCTGAGATTGTTAGAGCCTATCAAAAAGGTTATCTTTTAGAAATACAAGAACCAAACGTTATTCGGGATGCTGCGGTACTCATGGCGTTAAACTCTGCTTTGGAACTGGACGGCAGCATTAATCTTCCTACCGAAATCATACGCAGACATCCCGACTTCATAGCGGTCATTACAACCAATCGCAGCTATGTAGGATCTAGGCCATTAAATGAAGCATTGCGTGACAGGGTCCAACACTCAGAAAAAATGGATCTGCCCACCAAAGAAATCATGATCGAACGTGCAATAGTCAAAACAGGTTATAAAGACGAGAAAGTATTAAGCGTATTAGCAGACACCATTATTATGTTGGACAAAACAGCCCGGGCCAATGCTATCAAAGGCGTGGCTGGAATGCGCTCCTTTTTCTACTGGACAGATGCAGTTGCAGCAGGAGCCTCGGCAAAAGGATCTCTTTATCATAAGGTCATCTACAAGATCACAACGGATTCCGAAGAAATCAGGCTATTAGAAGAAGCACTCGAGAAGCATGACTTGTTATGTGGTTTAGATGCAGCTCTAATTGAAGTAAAAAAAAACGAGATTTTAACGGAGATGCGATAGAAATTAATTCATGGGGAGAAATAGGTGTCACTGAGGTTGATCATGATAACATTGTTGATGAAGCAGGGATCGTACTAAAAAAGTCTGACGACAGTGAAGAGGGTTCTTCCCGTTTACCCGATGAGTCTACCGATATGGAAAGTTCAGATACGGGAGAAATCGGCTCTCCAAAATATCATCAGGCAAATCCCGACCCCATGTCAGAGGATGATAAACAAAAAGACCGCGATTTCCGTAAAAAGCTTAATCAAGCCGCGAGAGAGCTCGTGACGAATTCTGTTCATGAAAGAGTAAAGCTCATTGTTCACCGTCCAGATTACAATCAGGAGATCCAACAGGAATATGTCAGACTAAGCAAGGAACTTATTCCAATCGTTCAGGAAATTGCCAGAAAGACACTTCCGCTCTTAGAACATGAAACGTCTTCCGATTTTGAGCGGAACCGTTATTACGGTAGCAAGTTTCAAGCTGACAGCGTTGCTTATAGGGACTATAGGTATTTTGCCAAAAAGCGACTTCCAACGGAATCACCTTCCCTTGTAGTTGGTCTAAGGGTGGATGAATCTGCATCGATGTCAGCATTTGGGAGATTAGAAGCTGCCAAACGAGCGGTAATCGCGGTATATGAATTTTGTCAAATTTGCGATATTCCGATACTGATTTATGGCGATACTGCTGATGTTTCCAAGATGGAGCAAATGTCGATCTTTGCTTATACTGACTTTGATAAACCAGATCCCGATGATCGATTCAGGCTGATGCGGATTCAGGCGAGAAGTAATAACCGTGATGGGATGGCCCTTAGAATTATGGGAGAACGGTTAGCTGCTTCACCGCATCAGACTAAGCTGTTAATTAGCATCAGTGATGGACAGCCCAAAGCAATGGACGATTATACCGGAAGGTACGCAGTTACAGATATGCAACAAACCATAGAGGAATATGAACGGAAAGGCATTACATTTCTAGCAGCCGCAATCGGTCAAGATAAGGATGTTATTAGTGAGATTTATGGTAACGAAAGATTTTTAGATATTACAAATTTACGTAAGTTTCCTGCAAGGTTAGTTCGGATTATCGCTCGATATTTATAATTTTCAAGAATATTAATTAACTACGATAAGGAGAGAAAGATATGGATATGAATAAACGCAAAGAGCTGATCGAGGAGTACAAACAAATCAAGACTTATATGGGTGTTGCCCAAATCAAAAACCAAGTCAACGGCAAAATCTTTATTGATAGTTATCCTAATTTGAAAAACAAATGGCTTACCTTGCAAATGCAGCTCGATATGGGGAGATTTGCAAATGCCCAGTTGCAAAAGGATTGGAAAGAATTCGGTGCAGATGCGTTCACTTATGAGGTACTAGAGCAGAAGGAAATAGACAAAGTAACTGATATGCGTTGGGAACGGAAGAAAATCTTAAAGCCATGGTTAGAAAAGCTACAGCCCTACGGAGACAAAGGTTATAACAAACCACGAATTGACTAACGATGAAATCCAAGATAAGATGAAACCGTCGTTTAGTAAATTAGTAAAATAGTAACTGGAAGGACGAAAAAACATGAAAATACCTACAACTTTAAAACATAAGCCTGTTGTCGTGTCAGAAAATTATGAGAAGGTTGACGGCCGAATGGCCGGAAACACGGATGCGAAAGGCCTTTCCTTGGGATTAGCCCAGTGGAATGATAGAGGGAAGGTCGATATCTCGGCCAAAGTATGGAGATATACGGGAGAAAAATGGTCCAGACAATCGGAAGAGCTGCCTCTTCATCGCGTGCTTGATTTGTCCATTCTAATTTGTCGGTCGTTGGAACATTTCCGTGAAGCGTATAGATATGAGAATTTATATGACCCGGAGCAGCCCGTCATCGACCGTGTTGGCCTGCAAGGAGATGCTATGACTGTGGCGGTTTGTACGGATAATGAGCGAATTAATGAAGATATTAAGCTGTTCAATCAAGCTCTGAGCGATGACGGTGAAATGATCGGTGAGCGTCTGAGCACGTTATCCAAAATATTAAAGGATATGGGATATTAATTAGAAAGTGGCAGTCAATTGGGGCAAAGAAGCCTTCGTGACTGCCACTTTTTTTATATAGTTCAGATCGTTTCCCTTGATTTACAGATGAGATCCGCCACTAGCATCAATTAATTGACCGGTTACCCAGCGGCTATCCGATGAGGCAATATCAGCGGCAATATCAGCTATATCTTCCGATTCTCCCCACCTGTTGACATCTTCTGCTTCATTTTGTCTTTTTCCATAATGTACGGCGACCATTGCACCCTCCTGCGCCAATCGTAACGCTATGCCGCGACCAATTCCCCGGCTTGCAATAGTTTAGGGGAGTATGATAATGATCAAAGCGAACGGTGAAGCAAAATTCATGGCATTATATGAGGCACTCGCAAGCGAAGTCAGATGGAGAATTATGAGTCTTGTTGCAGATAACGAAATGAATGTGAAGGAGATTGCAGCGAAGTTAGAACTTAGCCCCTCTATAGTCACCATGCACATTCGAAAGCTCGAACAAGCCCAATTAATCGTAAGCCGTAGGGTACGCCAAAACGGAGGAACTCATAAAATGTGCTTCCTTAAACAAAAAAACATTGAGATTGAGCTACCAATTGCCAGGTAAACGCCTAGGGTCAGAGAGCAAACAATATCTGTCGGTCATTATACCTCGTTTGAAGTTCATCCAACCTGCGGACTGGGCACGCGCGAGATGAAGATAGGGGTTTGGGACGACCCGCGCTACTTTCTCGATCCCGAGCGAGTCAATGCCGCCATTTTGTGGTTCGGGAGAGGTTACGTTGAGTACAAAACGCCTAACTATCTACTTCCTCATCAAACTCCCGAGGCCATCGAAATTTCAATGGAAATTGCTTCTGAAGCACCAGGCTTGAGGGACCATTGGCCTTCTGATATTCAGTTCATTTTTAATGGCCAGACGCTTGGAACCTGGACCAGTCCAGCAGACTTCGGAAGAGCTGCGCGAGGCATATATACTCCGAAATGGTGGCATCGAAATGTGAATCAATACGGATTATTGAAGTCGATTCGAATTGACAATGCAGGCACATATATTAATGAAGAGAGGGTGTCGGACGTGACTATCGCTGATCTTCAGCTACGAGAACAATTTTGGACGCTTCGTTTCGCAGTAAACGAGAAGGCTGTTAATGTTGGCGGTTTGACACTTTATGTGGCTGGATTCGGTAACCATGACCAAGATATTTTAATTCGTGTGTACCTAGGAACGATGACCTAATGAAACAGGATATTTCAGTTATAGTTGTTTTCTCCATCCAGTTTATCAGCTGGAGCTGGTAAACTATCCATATATTGAAGGAGTTGAGAGGAGAGATATTCTGAATTATAACGAGGTTATTAAAATTGCTGATACAAACTTACTTCCATTAGTGATGGAATTGTACGGATTGGAAGGTTATGAAATCAGGCTTATCCATGCACATGAAGGAGGACGGAATGTCGCATATAACTGTGATAAAGCTGATTCTGAAGCAAAAATAATCAGAATTGCCTTCTTAAATGACAGAAGCCGGGAAGATTTTTTGGGTGAAGTTGAGTATATTAGATATTTATTTGAGCATGGTGGAAGTGTCTCGGATGTAGTCAACTCCCGAAAGGGGAATCTGCTGGAAGAGATTACTCATAACAATCACACTTTTTATATCTGCCTATTTAATAAGGCTAAGGGAAAAATGCTCGTGGAAAATAATTATCAGTATCGGGAAGGCGTTCCTATTACTGAATACTATTATAACTGCGGTAAAGTCCTTGGAAAAATGCATCAATTATCGAAGGGATATACGCCTGTCCATTCTCGGTATAATTTTTTTGATAAATATAATGCCGATTATATAGATAAGCTAATACCTGACTCGTTATCTCTGCTGAAGGAGAAGCTGGTAGATCTCCTTACAACCTTAGAAGGGATGGACAGGAATCACGAGTCTTTTGGGATGGTACATTTTGATTACTGCGATGGGAATTATATGATCGATTTTGATACAGGGCAAATTACTGTTTTTGATTTCGATAACTCCTGCTTTTGTTGGTATTTGTTTGACCTGGCAGGTCTCTGGACACAAGGCGTGGGATGGACACAATTCGAACCAGATGCTGGTAAACGTAAAAAATTCATGGATGATTATTTTGAAGTAGTCCTCGAAGGATACAGATCTGAGACCGCGATCGAACCGTCGATGTTGGATAAACTGCCCTTATTTATTCAAGTGACGCTCATGGAAAATATTGTAGATGCATTCGAGGTCATGCGAAACAATGGTGAAGAGCCATCATGTGATGAGGAATTATCCTACCGCATAAAATGCTTGGAAGACGACATTCCATATATGGGTTTTTTTGATGACATTTACTCGTGTGAAGAACCCTTTGATTATGAGGAACGAGATATTAGACTCTAATATACGGGAGTTGGAGCTACAGTGACTTACGAGAAGCCAAAATTGGTCATGAGTGAAATTGAAAAAGTATTGGAGAATCATCTTAGGCCGGGTTCGACTGAGATTACACCACTTTCCGGTGGCAATATAAGTAACGTATTTTCTTTTATCCTCGATGGAAAAGGCTATGTTGTGAAATTCAGCGATCTGGCAGGAGCGTATGAAACAGAAAACTATGTATCGAATTTGCTGTCAAGTCAGAACATCCCTTTCCCAAAATGTTTGGGGTTAGGAAGAACTAGCCAGTTAACCTATCTTATCATGGAACGAATGGAAGGG
Source organism: Paenibacillus etheri (assembly GCF_001012825.1). Classification (GTDB taxonomy): domain Bacteria; phylum Bacillota; class Bacilli; order Paenibacillales; family Paenibacillaceae; genus Paenibacillus_AQ; species Paenibacillus_AQ etheri. The sequence continues at coordinate 459,594 of NZ_LCZJ02000019.1, read as the reverse complement.
CGTAACCTATCCGATTGCACGGCAGAGGAACAAACTCTTCATCTGCCTGAAATTATCAGCATTTTAACAAGAATGGCCGCAGCGGATATTGGAGCAACTAACGGGTATGGGTGGATCGGTGCTAATGGCAACGGGTCCCATACATCTTGGAAGGACTTCGTCGTTGCCGTAAATGCGGAGGATCAAACGGGAACGTTCTGGGAGAACTGGCATGATCTCTTCCGCACGACTTGCCTGGAGAGGGACGTATACGAAGAAATATACTGTCGGTTGATGGATTATGTACCTTATAATGAATCGAACAGAAGCTTTATCCACGGAGATTTTCAACAGTGGAATATTTTGTCCAATGGAACACGAATTACCGGCATTATTGACGGGAATTGCATGTACGGTGATTTTCTCGTTGACCTTGCGATTTTAGATCGGCATATGCCATGGAGTGATGTCATTAAGGCGTACCAAAACTATCAAGAGAAAGCTGGAATAGTGACCCCTTATTTTAAGGAGCGGCTAATGGGTGCCTATTATTTCAAGGGACTAGATGGACTTCGATTCTACGCTAAGATGGGATGGAACGATGCTTATCAGAACACACGGCAATTTCTTTTAAACCTGACAGCTTAACAACAGCAGGATTATTATTCATGTAAAATATTCTTTTACCAATACCCCGGGTATCTGTGATATAGCATTTGCTGTTGAAGAAATTGCTTCGAAAATCCAGGTAATGATTCAGTCAACAGTCCAGTGGTGATTCTAAATAACATAAAAAGATTGAGAGCACCTGTTGTTTTAATAGGGGCTCTTTTATATTTATAGAGCGAAGTTAAGGCTAGCACCCAAGCTTCAGGCTTACAATCTGTAATAATTGCACCTGGACTTGTCATTAATCCACTATCTACAGCTGTGTCCGACTTGTTAAAATGTAAGCGCAATCATATTAACTATCGATTGGAGGAGTATGGCATGAAAAAGATTGGTGCAGGTTTTATATTCTTATTGGTGATGTGCGCAGCATTATCCACAACTGCGTTCGCTAAACAGCCTTATTCATCCTACTGGTATCCAGAGCAATTGCTTCAGTGGAGTCCTGCATCCGATCCGGATGCGGCATTTAACCAGAGCACAGTCCCGCTGCAAGATCGTTTTGTGACAGATGGTGTCAACTCCCATGCGACTAAAGCGCCCAAAGTTATGGCATTATCAGCGCTGAACTCGGGAACAAGTGGCGTACCATCACAAGGTTCGGACAAATTTGGAGCTAACACGTTTTCTTATTGGCAGTATGTTGACAAGCTGGTCTATTGGGGCGGTTCTGCCGGTGAAGGGATCATCGTTCCACCAAGCGCGGATACCATCGACGCAGCTCATAAGAATGGCGTGCCAATTATCGGAACAGTATTCTTCCCACCCACTGTGTATGGCGGGAAATTTGAATGGGTGGAGCAAATGCTTCAGCAGAACAGTGATGGCTCGTTTCCTGCTGCAGATAAGCTGATCCAGGTTGCGAAGTATTACGGATTTGACGGTTGGTTTATTAACCAGGAGACTGAGGGTGGAACACCAGCTGACGCACAGAAAATGAAAGCTTTCCTAAGTTACCTAGAATCGCACAAATCTGCATCTATGCAAATCGTATGGTATGACTCCATGACCAAGGAGGGCAGTATCAGTTGGCAAAATGCACTAAATGACAAGAATGCAATGTACCTGCAAGACAATAATAAGAAAATAACAGACAGTATGTTCCTGAACTTCTGGTGGAAGGATCTTAAAAGCTCGGCTGAGAAGGCCAAAAGCTTGGGAAGAACGCCATATGATTTATATGCAGGCATCGATGTCGAAGCCAAGGGCTACGATACGAATGTGAACTGGAATTTGCTGTTCCCGGATGGTCAACCTGCCGTCACTTCCCTTGGTATTTACCGCCCGGACTGGGCTTTTAACAGCGCAGAGAGTATGGAGGATTTCTTCGTACGTGAGAACAAATTTTGGGTGGGACCAAACGGGAACCCGGGAAACACCGCGAGCGGTCAGGCTTGGAAAGGGATCGCAAACGATATCATCGAATCATCCCCTATAAATAAGCTGCCTTTCATCACCAACTTCAATACAGGAAGCGGACAGAAATATTATGTTCGTGGGAAGCAGGTTCGAGATAAGGGATGGAATAACCGGAGCCTGCAGGATATCTTACCAACATGGCGCTGGATCGCAGACAGCAAAGGAACAGCACTTACTCCGGCGCTTGATTGGTCCGATGCGTATTACGGCGGTAGCTCTCTGAAGG
>NZ_LCZJ02000019.1:297139-457285 GCF_001012825.1 Paenibacillus etheri | reverse complement strand
CACAGAACAAGCCAGGCCTGAAGGTTGGTCTTGCTTTCGCAGACCATCCCGACCAATTTGTCTTCCTTAACGTGAAGGATAAAGCCTCGTCAGGCTGGACTACCGAAATATTGAATTTAACCCCATACAAAGGGAAACGTATTGTTGCGGTGTCACTATACTTTGATACAAAGGACACGATTAAGAATTACAACATTCAAATTGGCCAGCTCTCTATCCAAAATACCAATGAGTCCATTAAACCGCTGTCGGCGGTTCGCGAACTTAAGGTTACTCAATCCGATTTCCGTAATGGAATTTATGGAGATGCTAGATTACAGTGGAAGCAGCTTGATCAACAGGTGAAGCAATACGAAATCTATCGTGTACTGCCAGATGGCAGTGAAGTGCTAATGGGTGCAACAACAAATCATGTGTTCTACGTTCCTGAGATGAGAAGAATAGACAAGGAAACGGTCACAGAATTGAAGGTCGTAGCGATTAATGGAAGATACGAGCAAGGTCAGTTCTCCAGCGTGAAGATTAGCTGGCCGGCTTATCCGAAGCCAATTGCAGGATTCAAGGCCGATCGGACCCTAGTGGCACCAGGGGAGAGCGTAAACTTCACTGACCTGTCGACAGAAGTGACAGAAGGATGGTCATGGAACTTCGAAAGCGGAAGCCCAGCTGTTAGCACCTCGAAGAACCCGTCTGTTACGTTCAATCAGGAAGGCGTGTATAGCGTGACACTGACTGCAACTAACAGCTCGGGGCAGGACACAATTACGAAACAGGCACTCATAACAGTAAGCAAGGAAGCTGGTGCGGTGAAGAATTTAGCACTTGGCAAAACTGCAACAGCCGATCATGCATGCGGTGACAAGGAGGGCGCACCAAATGCCGTTGACGGTAAAGTGACGGATAATAGCAAATGGTGTGCACTTGGAAATCTGCCTCATTGGCTACAAGTCGATCTAGGAGCCGAGCATCAAATCAGCACTTTTATCATCAAGCATGCTGAGAGTGGAGGAGAATGGTCTGGCTTTAATACTAGCGATTATACCATTCAGGTGAGCAACGACGGAACGAACTGGACGGATGTCGTAAATGTGCAAGGAAACTCGGCAGCTGAGTCGACAGACGCAATTGCGTTGGTGAAAGCTCGTTATGTAAAATTAATAACTCTTAAGCCCACGCAAGGTGCCGATACAGCAGCACGAATCTATGAGTTTGAAGTCTACGGGATGTAATTAAGTTCGAACTGTGGTTTTTGAATAATAAATCATAGCGGTAAACAAAAAAAGAACCTGAGTAGTTTCTCAGGTTCTTTTATATTGCATATAAAAAGACACGATGATATAATCGGATCACGACTACGAAAAAATATAAAGGCATAGATAATGCATTCTATATTTATAATATACCATGCAGCTAAACTCTTGTCAAATTTTTTCTCATTTTAATGGTTAGGAGAGATATTGTATGAGTTCATTGGTTCTCGGTTTTCAGGAAATAGAAACAACACAGCTTTTGCTCGTTGGCGGAAAAGGGTTGAATTTAGGGCGATTATCGACTATCGAAGGAATAAAAGTACCAGAAGGATTTTGTGTTACAACAGTGGGCTACCAAAAAGCCATCCAACAGAACGAAAAGTATCATACCTTATTAGATCAACTATCCATGCTAAACGTAGACGATCGAGAGCAAATTGGTGAAATCAGTAAGAGGATTCGACAACTCCTTATGGAAGTAGAAATTCCTTCCGATGTTGTGACAGCAGTTACTCACTATCTCTCCCAGCTTGGTGAGGAACATGCATATGCAGTGCGTTCTAGTGCTACTGCGGAGGATTTACCGCATGCTTCATTTGCGGGTCAACAAGACACCTATTTAAATATCATCGGCCAAGAAGCAATTTTACAACATATCAGTAAATGTTGGGCGTCTCTATTTACGGACCGCGCTGTAATCTACCGAATACAAAATGGTTTTGATCACAGTCAAGTTTATTTATCCGTTATTGTTCAAAAGATGGTTTTTCCTCAGGCTTCAGGGATTTTATTCACAGCTGATCCGATGACTTCTAATCGAAAGCTGCTATCTATTAATGCCAGTTTTGGACTCGGCGAAGCTCTGGTCTCTGGCTTGGTATCTGCCGATTGTTATAAAGTACAGGAAGAGGAAATCGTCGATATGATGATAGCAACCAAAAAAATGGCTATCTATGGCTTAAAAGAAGGTGGAACAGAGACCCGGAAAATCGATCTCCATCAGCAAAAGATTCAAACACTTACGGAACAGCAAATTTTACAACTGGCTCGAATAGGTAGAGAGATTGAAGCTTATTTTGGTTGCCCGCAAGATATTGAATGGTGTTTGGACCTTGATACTTTTTATATTGTTCAGAGTCGGCCGATCACTACTTTATACCCGATCCCTGAAGTAAATGATCAAGAAAAACACGTTTACGTATCTGTCGGTCATCAACAAATGATGACGGATCCCATGAAACCACTAGGGTTGTCTTTTTACCTGTTAATCACTCCTGCACCTATGCGTAAAGCTGGTGGAAGGTTGTTTGTTGATGTTACACATATGCTGGCCTCACCTGTCAGCAGAGAAAATTTCTTAAATACCCTTGGAAAATCCGATCCGCTCATAAAAGACGCACTTATGACCCTAATTGAGCGAGAATATATAAAATCGTTACCAGATGATAGAAAAGAACTGAGCCCTGGCAATAGCTGTAAAAGTAGGTCGTCTGAAGGTTTTCAAGCACTAATCGAAAATGATCCGGCAATCGTTTCTGATTTGATTAAGAACAGTCAAACATCGATAAAAGAATTAAAACAAAACATCCGAACGAAATCAGGAGCAGATTTATTTGATTATATTCTCGAAGATCTCCAGGAATTAAAGAAGTTCTTATTTGACCCACAAAGTACAAAGGTTTTTATGACCGCTATGAACGCTTCGTCATGGATCAATGAAAAAATGTACGAGTGGTTAGGTGAAAAAAACGTAGCAGATACGCTTTCTCAATCTGTACCAAACAACATTACTTCGGAAATGGGTCTGGCGCTACTAGATGTTGCAGATGTGATTCGTCCTTATCCGGAAGTAATTGATTATTTACAACATGTAAAAGATGATAACTTTTTGGATGAACTGGTTAAGTTTGATGGTGGACAGGAAACTCAAGACGCTATCTATGCTTATCTCAACAAATACGGAATGCGGTGTGCCGGTGAAATTGATATTTCAAGAACTCGTTGGAGTGAAAAACCAATTACACTGGTCCCTATGATTCTCAGTAATATCAAAAACTTTGAGTCTAATGCTGGCAATCGGAAGTTTGAGCAAGGGCGACAGGAAGCTTTAGATAAAGAACAAGAATTATTAGATCGATTGAAGCAATTACCGGATGGTGAACTAAAAGCTGAAGAGACAAAACGAGTGATCAGTTTAATTCGGAATTATATCGGTTATCGTGAATATCCAAAATACGGCATGATTAATCGCTACTTCGTTTATAAGCAGGCTTTACTGAAAGAAGTCGAACAACTAGTAGAAGCGGGTATTATTCATGAGAAAGAAGATATATTCTATCTCTCTTTTGAAGAACTTCACGAAGTCGTACGCACAAATTCACTGGATTATCAGATCATCAGTAAACGAAAAGTAGATTACATTTTTTTTGAAAAACTAACTCCGCCTCGTGTAATCACGTCTGATGGTGAAATCATTGCGGGTAAGTACAAACGAGAAAATCTGCCAGACCAAGCGATTGTTGGTCTACCTGTTTCTACCGGAGTTATAGAAGGAAGAGCACGTGTCATCTTAAACATTGAAGATGCTGATCTGGAAGATGGAGATATATTAGTCACCGCCTTTACTGACCCTGGCTGGACATCATTGTTTGTATCTATTAAAGGCCTGATCACCGAAGTTGGCGGATTGATGACCCATGGAGCCGTTATCGCTCGTGAATATGGCTTGCCAGCAGTTGTCGGAGTGGAAAATGCAACCAAGCTGATAAAAGACGGGCAACGGATTCGCGTGAATGGAACAGAAGGGTATATCGAAATATTGTAGAGGTATTTAAAAATAAAAATAATTATCTATGTTCTCTTTCACTTATCTGAAATTCGGTTTAATGTAGGAAAAGAAAGTAAATAATATGGGGATATGTACAACCTCCGGAGACAATGGCATCTTGAATTTTACAAAGAGAAGTTCAATCAATATTCCTTGACGTGAATATTCGCAATGAGGTATATTTTAAAAGCAGTAAATAATCCGACTAAGGAGAGTATAAATTATGATTAATAAAATTGGACAGATTATGTTATATGTGAATAATCAAGAAGAAGCTAAAGATTTCTGGACAGAAAAGCTAGGGTTTGAGGTGATTTTGGACGAAACTAATGGCCCAATGAGATTTATCGAGGTTGCTCCTAAAGGTGCAGCCACTAGCATTGTTCTTCACAATAAAGAGCTCGTAGCCCAAATGAATCCTGAAATGAATCTCGGAACACCTTCTTTAATGTTCTTTTCGGATAACTTTGATCAATTGAATCGTGAATTGAAAGACAAAAATGTTACGGTAGGCGATATTGTAGAAATTCCCGGTGGAAGAGTTTTCAATTTCGCAGACAGTGAAAACAACTACTTTGCTGTAATGGAAAAAGGTCAATAAAATAAAGTGAAACATGTAAGAGGGCTATAGTTTAATAAGATACATCAGCAGCTAATCAAAATGATTAGCTGTTTTTTTCATCCCTTATCTGACATCTAAAACTTTAAATTCTCACTTGTTAAGTAAAGAATATCATGTTATTCTGCAAAAAAGTGGAGATGATCAGATGTTTGAAAAGGGATCGTTCCGCCCCGTTCAATCCACTAAGTTAGTGGACGATGTTGTGAATCAAATACAACAAAAAATTTCAACAGGGATAATCTCACCAGGAGACAAATTACCTCCAGAACCTGAATTAATGCAATTATTCAATGTAGGGCGATCAACGATAAGAGAAGCAGTCCGTGTGTTAGTTCATGCTGGACTATTGGAGAAAAGGTAGGGGTTTGGAACTTACTTAAAATCCTGTCCTATTATTCAAGAACCACTTACCCATTGTTTACATCGTGCAGAATTGATCGAGGTCTTCGAAGCTCGAAAAATGATTGAATTAGAAATCGTAAGATTAGCGGCTCTACGACATGATGACACTGATTTATTCAACATGCGAAAACATTTGGATACTAGAGATATAGCTTCTTTCTGAGCTTTAAGTTCAATTTAGACATTCATAAGGAGGGGGAATTGGGGCATGATTATATCACTCCAAAATGTATCATGGCAACGTGATACAACCATGATCTTGCGCGATATGAATTGGGAAGTGAAGCAAGGACAACACTGGTGTATCGTCGGACTAAATGGATCAGGCAAGACGACAATGCTAAACGTAGTGAACGGTTATATATGGCCGACGACTGGGCAAGTCGAAGTGCTAGACCATCGCTTCGGCGATGTGGATCTTAGGGAGCTACGTAAACGAATCGGTTGGGTCAGCACCTCCCTACAGCAGAAGTTATACGGTCATCAGACTGCACTGACTATCGTCCTCAGCGGAAAATTCGCGACCATCGGTTTATATGACAAGACGAATGAAGAGGATCAAAAGCAAGCCGAAGAGTTGATGGGATTTCTAGACTGCTCATCCTTAGCCGCTCGTACATACGATACCTTGTCGCAAGGTCAGCGTCAGAAAGTTCTCATTGCACGCGCACTTATGGCCAATCCAGATCTATTGATCCTTGATGAGCCATGCACAGGACTCGATATTTTTGCCCGAGAACAGCTGCTGCAAATGATCGAGAAGATTACGAAGCAACCCGGCGGACCAACTTTACTGTATGTATCGCATCATATCGAAGAGATAACGCCATGCTTCACACATACGCTGTTAGTGAAGAACGGCGAAATCTACAAAGGGGATGAGACGGAAAACTGCTTGCAGGCGGATGTGTTGAGCGATTTCTTCGATACCCCCGTAGAAGTCCAGGAGCATCACAATCGCAAGTGGCTTACACTTGCCGGTGATAAGTAGGATACGCTGAATGAACATTTTATTTGAATACAAAAGGTGTCTAGCCATTGCTAGGCACCTTTTGTTATTGAGCTAAATTTTAATGCTGACTTCTCCGCTTGAAAGATATTCCTCGTCACCATTTTCATATCTGACTTTCAAATGGCAATCGTTATCGATATCAATGGCTGTTGCCTTAAGTTGTTCATTATTCTTTATCACTGTCACGGGTTTGCCAAGTGAAATCAACCGTTTTCTATATTCGGAAAGAAACAATCTGTCCGTTAAATGCTCATAAAATCCCATGAAATGGTTTAGCACTTCTGCTACCAGTCGGTTGCGGAGATCACCATAAGAATTGTTTTCAGAAATTACAGATGTAGCAATTTCGGTAAGATCGTTGGGAAAGCCTTGGGAAGGTAACGCTACATTGATACCAATGCCGAGAACAGCATAATCAAGCCAGCCGTTTTCCAGTGACACGGATGCTTCGGTAAGGATCCCGCACACTTTTTTACCTTCCATGAAAACGTCATTAACCCATTTAATCTGTGTTTCATTACCGGATACGCTTTCGATAGAAAGGGCAACAGCAACAGCTGCGCAAGTGGTTAGCAGAGCGGAATCTGTTGCTGACAACTTGGGACGCAGCAGGATACTCATATAGATCCCCGTTCCCGGCGGAGAAAAGAATTTTCGGCCCATTCTCCCGCGGCCAGCGGTCTGTTCTTCCGAGAGGATCACCTTACCTTCAGCTTCTCCACTTGAAGCAAGGCTTTTTACAGCTTCATTCGTTGAAGCTAGTGTCTTAAAGACTTCTACACGTAACTTTTGCCCCTGGGTATCCAGATATTTTGAAATTGCACTGGCAGATAAGATATCTGTTTGAGGTGACATGGAATATCCTTTATTGGTTACAGCTTGTATGGAATATCCGTCTGTCTGTAACGATTTTATGGCTTTCCAGACAGCGCTGCGCGTCACGGATAACTGAACGGCTATTTCCTCGCCGGAAAAATATTCACCCTTATTACTGTCGAGCAAGGCAAGAATATGTTCTTTTACTGTCATGAACTTAAACCTCCAAAAGTATCACTCTCCGACCAAAACCCATCGAATATATTAACATCCAACGATTGCGACTGAATACTCTAATTCTATATAACAACTGGAAAAACTCAAGCTTGGTATTTCATTCTATTGTAAACCAAGAATAATATTGTGGTTTACAATAGAAGATATCTCTATTATAATTCAGCTTACTGGACGTATCTACTAACCAGAATACAATCATTTATATCCAATGGAGGTCAATTTTTTGAAGACAAAAGAACTTATTTATGCTGCATTATTCGCAGCACTTATTGCGGTGCTGGGCATGATTCCACCCATCCCCCTTGGCTTCATCCCCGTTCCGATCACTGCCCAGACGCTTGGCGTCATGTTAGCTGGAAGTTTTCTGGGGAAACGGATGGGCGCGCTCAGTCTAGTCATTTTCATCATTCTGGTAGCCATTGGACTGCCTGTACTGACTGGTGGTCGCGGCGGAATCGCGGTGCTCATTGGTCCTTCTGCAGGATACATATTTAGCTTCCCGATCGCGGCCGGTCTTATCGGCTGGTATTCTGAAAAAATCTGGTCGAAGGTCCGAACTTGGAAGCTGATAACGATCAACTTGATCTTTGGTGTATTACTAGTGAGTCTGATTGGCGCCCCTATCATGGCATTGATAACCAATACATCGATCTGGGCTGGTCTTGTCGGAGCATTGGCCTTTCTTCCGGGAGACATCATCAAAGCCGTTATTGCAGCCGTCATAACGATGCAGCTTAAACCAATCAGCCCTATTGAAGAAAAAGCGCAGATGTGATATGAAAATTTGAATATTTTTTTTCTTGAAACTCGGGTAAATGAAACCCGAGTTTTTTTATGTGCGCCCAGCATGGGCGCTATCTATAGGGTTGAAGTCCCGAATGGCGAAGGCAGTAGTAGCCATTAGTCTAAGGCAAGGGTGTCCACTGTGAGGTGGAATCTGAAGGAAGCCGGCGGCAAATCTCCGGTCTGAGGAACACGAACTTCATACAAGGCTAACGTAGGCTGGATGAGGTTGCATAACAAACCAAAGTCCATACTGTCAAAGGCATACGAGAGTAAATGAAGCAGATAGATGGAGAGGAAGATAGCGTCCTTACCTGGGGAGATCTGTGCGGTAGGCGAAGCCACTTCGTAACCCTGCTTGTGAGAGCAGGCTGAACGCACAGAAGTCAGCAGACGCCATAGTACGCAAGCTGTTGCAACAGCTGCGGAAGGGCTGAACATGAAATAGGTATTTGTACATCCAGGCGTTCAAGATGAGTAATGAAAGCAGAAAAAAAATCCGAAAGGACCTGACTGAAGAAGGAAACGGTGAATCCCGTGGGGGAGCTTCAGCAGGGCAGAATTCATCTCTGGCACAAGAGGAAGATACAAATCACGTAAAGAGAGGTAAAAAAAAATGTTGGAGCAACTGTTGTCACGGGAAAATCTTCTGCAAGCCTTAAAGCGTGTTGAAGCGAATAAAGGAAGTCATGGCGTAGATGGGATGTCCGTAAAATCCTTACGAGAACACATCGTACAAAACTGGCAAACCTTGCGACAAGCGATAGAAGAAGGAACCTATGAACCGAGCCCCGTGCGTCGAGTCGAAATCCCGAAACCCGGTGGCGGAGGCGTTAGGTTATTAGGAATACCTACCGTGACAGACCGAATGATTCAACAAGCAATCGTTCAGGTACTAACCCCATTGTTTGATCCAGAGTTTTCTGACCACACTTATGGATTTCGTCCGAGAAGGCGAGGACATGAGGCGGTAAGGAAAGCTAGAGAATTCATGAAAGAAGGCTATCGATACGTCGTTGACCTGGACTTGGAGAAATTCTTTGATCGCGTCAACCATGACCGACTGATGATGAAGATTTCGGCTAAAGTGAAGGACAAGAAAGTTCTCCTGCTGATTCGAAAATATCTTCAGTCAGGAGTGATGGAGAACGGGTTAGTAAAACCGACAACAGAAGGGACACCGCAAGGAGGTCCACTCAGTCCGTTATTATCTAACATCGTGTTGGACGAGCTCGACAAGGAACTCGAGAAACGTGGACACCGCTTCGTTCGTTATGCGGACGACTGTAACATCTATGTGAAAACACCAAGAGCAGGAGAGCGAGTGAAGGCATCCATCACTGTATTCATTGAGACAAGACTAAAACTAAAGGTGAACCAAGCGAAGAATGCGGTGGACCGCCCATGGAGACGAAAATTTCTTGGGTTTAGCTTTAGTCACGATAAAGAGCCGAAGGTGAGGATAGCGAAGCAGTCCTTGCAGAGAGCGAAAACTCGAATTCGGGAGATCACGTCCCGGAAGAAAGCGATGCGAATGGAAGAGAGAATCCAGGAGCTCAATCGATACTTGATGGGATGGCAGGGATATTTTTCGCTGGCGGATACGCCAAGTGTCTTTAAAAGGATGGATATGTGGATTCGAAGGAGATTGCGAATGTGTCTCTGGAAGCAATGGAAGAACCCGAGAACCAAAGTCAAAAGGCTTATATCTTTAGGCGTGCCTAAGGACATAGCATATGAGTGGGGAAATACTCGGAAAGGGTACTGGCGAATTGCAGGGAGTCCAATTCTGCAACGTGCATTGAATAACCAATATTGGGAATCCAATGGATTAAAGAGTGTATTGGACAGATACAACTCCTTACGGAATATTTCATGAACCGCCGTATACCGAACGGTACGTACGGTGGTGTGAGAGGCCGGGGGCTCGCCGCCCCCTCCTACTCGATTGAAAAATAATATGGTTATAGATGTGAATTTGTTTATACTATAAAAATTAAAATGAAATTGAAATAGGGTGGATAACAATGGATAAGGGATTTAATTTAGCTAGCCAACTATTAACGCTGCTTGATACGGAACAAAGATGGTTTACCTTAGCCGAAGTGGAAAAAAGTTTAGGGATCTCAGATAAGACAATACGGAAGATGGTGGAGGAAATCTGTAAGCAACTACCCTCTACTGTAACCATTGAAGTTTCTAGAGGTAAGGGAATCGTTCTTCTACGTGATGGGCAAAGTACGATAAGTGAAGTGATTTCTTCTATGTTCAGACAAACCATTTTTTATCGGCTGATGAATTTATTGTTTACGAATGTTGGTCGAATGTCTGTGGAGGAGCTTTCTGAAGCCATGTTTATGAGTACCTCATCTTTGAAGAAGCTGATTGTGGAATTAAATAATAATGATCTAAAAGCGTATAAGTTACGCATTAGTTACTCTACACCTGTGATCAAAGGGAATGAAATGAATATTCGATATTTTTATTGGAATTTATATTGTGATGCATATGAGTTTACAGGATGGCCCTTTGTGAATGTCAATTTTGCTTATATAAATCAGTTGATCACAAATATAGAGAATGAGAATAACATTGTATATTTTATCAATTCCAAAAGGAGATTGTCCTTTTTGTTGGCAATTGTAATAGAAAGAGCTGTTAAAGGAAATTGTGTAATAATCGACGAAAATGCATACCCCTGGGAAAAGGGGATGTTTTATATACCCGTGAGAGCCATAGCAGAGCGCCTTGAAGAAAAGCTGTCCATCGAATTTCCAAAGAGTGAAATATTCTTTATGCAATCCATGGTTAGTCTCAGCCAATATCATTATTATGAAGGGTCAGAGATCACTCCGATGAAAGAAGTCGAATTACATAAGGATAAAGAAGAATATCAAATGGGGAATCTGCTTCTAATGTTGTTGGCAAAGGTATACCCGAACTTGGATGTGCATGAACGATTTATCTTGGAGATTTACGGGTTCTTTGACAAGCTATTAATCGAAAATGCCATTCCGGAATGGATGATGATTTCAAAAAGTCATTTAACAACATATGTAGAGCAGGAGTGCCAGCAAATTTATCAAGAATTGCAAACCTGTATGCAAACGTGGAATAAAACTTACCCTTCCGTTCTATATAATCATTTTCATTTAACAAAGCTAACCTTAATTGTTCGTTCAAGTTTACGTTACAAGAGTAAGAGGGCATTCTTAGTGATCGGGGAAGAATTTTCAATTCGTCATTACATAGCAGATTTGATAAAGAAGGAAATAGGGGATCAGCTGATCCTTAATACATCCATAATGAAGGGGCTAACTGACGAGATCATGCAGCAAAATAATATTGATTTTGTCATTAGTAATATCCCGGTTGCACTAAAGACCGTACCTGTTGTTATTATTTCTACGATCCCCTCTAAAAGAGATTTGGACAATATTCGTAAAGAATTGCTTTTATAATTTGACCAATTATTTTCCGTTACCTACGTAAGTTTTTGGTCTAGTTTGAAATGTTAAAAAACCTTATGCTCAATCTAGTTTCAAAACTGATTTTACTTGAGGGCAAGTGGAAAGCGATTTCGGTAAACCTCAGTTTACTATTAAAAGTTGGAGGAAGAACTATGAGTAGGCATTTAGGTGCAAATAAGGGAGAAATAGCAGAGCGCGTTTTGCTCCCAGGAGATCCTTTACGTGCAAAGTTTGTAGCAGAACACTTTTTAGAGGAGGCTAATTGCTATAACGAAGTAAGAGGGATGTATGGATACACTGGATTATACAAGGGCGTGCCTATGTCGGTTCAGGGGACAGGGATGGGAAATCCATCGATGAGTATTTATGCTACAGAATTGATCGTCGATTATGAAGTTAAAAAATTGATTCGCATTGGTACATGTGGGGCGATGCAGGAAGAAATCAAAATACGCGATATTATATTAGCCCAAGCAGTGTCTTCAGACAGTAATATGACGGAGAAGATCTTTCATGGTTGTAATTTTGCATCTACAGCAGATTTCTCATTGTTAATGAAAGCGTATCAACAAGCACAAGCTAAAAATGCAAATGTTTTTGTTGGTAACATCTATAATTCCGATGAATTCTACCGTGAAAATTTAGATCGACTTCACAAGTTTATGGATTTCGGTGTATTAGCGGTAGAAATGGAAAGCACAGCCCTATACACTTTAGCCGCTAAATATGGTGTAAAAGCGTTATCGATTTTGACAGTGGGCAGTCAATTATTAAGACAGGAACACCTAACTCATAAAGAAAGTGAACATTCCTTTTATGAAATGGTAGAAATTGCTCTTAACACAGTCATTGATGGCTGATTTATTCATTAGAGCATGGTGTTAGAAAAGAGAGTGAGAAAGAAATGAAGGTAATACTGTCAGGATTGCAGTGGATGATTTTTATGATCGCTGGTGCAATTGCTGCACCCATTGCTATCGCAGATTTATATAACTTAACGCCCCTTGAGACCTCTGGCCTCATTCAGAGCACCATGATTACTTTAGGGATAGCTGGATTTTTACAAGGCCTGATGGGTCATAAATTCCCTATTCATGAAGGTCCGGCAGGGTTATGGTGGAGCATTTTTACTATTTACGCAAGTTTAGTGGGGGGACTATATTCTTCTAACAATGCTGCTTTACAAGCTTTAAGTGGGGCTATGATCATTAGCGGTGTGTTATTTATCCTCATATCAGCATTTAAGCTAATGGATAAAATCGCTCGTCTATTTACACCAACCATCACTTTTATTTATTTACTTTTATTGATCTTTCAACTAAGTGGACCTTTTATGAAAGGGATGATGGGGATCACCTCAACCCACACCATGTTAGATGTAAAAGTATTCATCCTTAGCGTGATTGTGGTTTGTATTACCTTTTGCTTAGGCAACAGTCGCTTTGTAGTACTCAGCCAGTTTTCAATAATTTTCAGTATATTGTTAGGCTGCGTATTATTTATAATCTGCGGTAATATACCAGTGTTTTCTCATGCGGATACTTTATTTAAGCTACCGATAATATTCCCATTTGGCAGACCTCGATTCGATGCTGGTACAATCACTACAGCATTTTTATTAACTCTGTTATTAATAACCAATGCAGTTGCGTCCATCCGTTTGATGGAGACTGTTATGAAACAAAAGCAAGTGGATCATCGTCGTTATTTGCGCGCCGGGTTTACTTCTGGAATTACGCATCTTATTAGTGGTGGTTTAGGAGCGGTCGGCTCAGTCCCAATTTCGGGAGCGGCGGGATATGTTGAACAAACAGGGATGAAGGAGCGCAGATCATTTTTAATTGGATGTAGCTTAGTGATCTTGATATCCTTATTTCCACCAATGATGAATGTTATATCAGCGATTCCAGCTCCTATAGGCTATTCCGTTACCTTCGTCATTTTTGTGAAGATGGTCGGACTAGCACTAAAGGAATTGAGGAAGGTTATTCATGAAGAACGAACATTTATTGTTAGTGGATTTTCCCTTTTAGTGGGTGTAGGTTTAATGTTTATCCCTTCATCAGCTACGGCCCATTTATCTCAGATCGTGATAGCCATTTTAAATAATGGATTAATATGCGGAAGTCTGTTGGCGATTATTTTGGAACAAGGGTTAATGTGGAAAGATGCATTTCGATATGAGGATTCCAAGAAAATTAACCGATAATTTGGAGGGCTAAAAATGCATTATCTAATTTCTATTGCTGGTTTGGTTATTGTTCTATTACTGGCATGGCTAGGAAGTAACAATAAGAAAAAGATTAAATATCGTCCAATCATTGTAATGATTGCTATTCAGATAGGTTTGGGATTAATTATTCTAAAAACAAGTATTGGAGAATTCTTAATTAAAGGGTTTGCCGATAGTTTTGCAAAATTACTTGGATACGCCAATGAAGGGACTGACTTTGTTTTTGGTGGGATTGCAAATGAAGGGGCCCATACATTTTTCCTTTATGTTTTGATGCCAATTGTTTTTATGTCGGCATTAATAGGGATATTGCAACATTACAGAATACTCCCGTTCATTATCAAGTATATTGGTTTGGTACTAAGTAAAATAAATGGCATGGGCAAATTGGAATCTTATAATGCTGTTGCAGCCGCAATTGTAGGACAAAATGAAGTGTTTATATCGGTGAAAAACCAACTTGGATTATTGCCAAAACACCGCTTGTATACATTATGTGCGTCTGCAATGTCAACGGTATCCATGTCAATTGTTGGTTCATATATGACGATGCTAGAACCTCGTTATGTAGTAGCTGCATTAATATTAAATCTATTTGGCGGATTTATCATTTCATCCATCATTAATCCGTATGAAGTTACACCTGAAGAAGATATTGTTGAAGTTCAGGTAGAAGAAAAACAAACATTTTTTGAAATGCTAGGCGAATATATTATGGATGGATTTAAAGTAGCTATAGTAGTTGGGGTAATGTTGGTTGGTTTTGTTGGAATCATTGCTTTAATTAACGGGCTCTTCAGTGGCATTTTCGGTATCTCGTTTCAAGGAATTTTAGGGTATGTCTTTGCACCCATTGCCTTTCTTATCGGTGTGCCTTGGCATGAAGCTGTTGATGCAGGGAGTATCATGGCGACAAAGCTTGTTGCGAATGAATTCGTTGCTATGCTTGACTTTGTTAAGATCCAAGACGGCTTAAGCGGGCGTACTACAGCCATTGTCTCCGTTTTTCTAATCTCATTTGCTAACTTTGGGTCCATTGGTACCATTGTGGGTGCAGTGAAAGGATTGAATGAAAAACAAGGGAATATTGTGGCACGATTTGGATTGAAGCTGTTATTTGGCGCCACACTTGTAAGCGTTTTATCCGCTTTGATTATCGGTATCATATTTTAGTTAAACTAAGCTGATTTTCGTCATCGTTAGGATTCTGTAGAAGATATTCTTGTATAAAAAGCCGCTAACTTAGCGGCTTTTTTGTTGTGATTATAGAGTCAAATAGCAAAAGTATTGACAACCTGTATATACAGGTTTAAACTGTGTGAGTGTTTGAACTTGTATATACAGGTTTAATATTTGACATAAAGTAAATCTTTAGGAGGTGTTCAACTTGAGTCAGTCCCAGTATTCGGAATGGTGGCGCCGGTCCACGGTGTATCAGGTATACCCGAAGAGCTTTAAGGACACTACAGGTAACGGAACAGGAGATATTAAAGGACTTATTGAAAAGTTAGATTATTTGCAGAATCTTGGAATCGATATTGTCTGGTTACAGCCGGTTTATGTCTCGCCACAACATGATAACGGTTACGACGTTGCGGATTATGAAAATATCAATCCGGATTTTGGTACGATGGAAGATTTCGACGAGCTAGTAAAGGAACTACACAGACGTGAAATGAAGCTAATGATTGATATCGTGGTTAACCATACATCAACAGAACATGAGTGGTTCAAACAGTCCATTTCAAGTAAGGATAATCCCTACCGTGATTATTATATTTGGAAGGACCCGGCTCCAGACGGCGGCTTCCCCAACAACTGGCAGTCGAAGTTCGGGGGTCCAGCTTGGCAGTTCGACGAAGGTTCGGGACGATATTACCTTACTCTCTACGATAAAACCCAGGCGGATCTGAATTGGGAGAACGAGAAGGTACGCAGAGCGGTGAATGATATGATGCTATTCTGGGCTAAAAAGGGTGTGGACGGCTTCCGTATGGATGTAATTAATTTAATCTCCAAGGATCAGCGCTTCCCCAACGATGACGGAAGTGTTCCACCAGCGGATGGACGCAAGTATTATACTGACGGTCCACGGGTCCATGAATACATCAAAGCGATGCATGAAGAGGTATTTGGACCGTTTGAGATGGTGACTGTCGGGGAGATGTCCTCAACTACACTGGAGCATTGCATCCGGTACTCGAGTCCAGAAGAGCGGGAGTTTTCCATGACGTTCAATTTTCATCACTTAAAAGTCGATTATCCGAATGGTCAGAAGTGGGAGCTGATGCCTTATGATTTTGAGGCGATGAAACGTTTGTTCACACACTGGCAGACTGGAATGCAGAAAGGGGGGGGCTGGAATGCATTGTTTTTTAACAATCACGATCAACCGCGTGCCCTCTCCAGATTCACTGATGATAAGGTCTACCGTGTGGAGAGCGCCAAGTTGCTTGCGACAACTCTGCATGGCCTTCAGGGAACACCTTATGTCTATCAGGGCGAAGAAATCGGAATGCCAAATCCGGTATGGAATAGCATTGATGAGTTCCGCGATATCGAGTCATTGAATATGTACCGCATTTTGTGTGAACAGGGGAAAAGCCCGGAGGCTGCCCTGAGCATTCTTCAGGAACGTTCACGAGACAATTCCCGTACGCCGATGCAGTGGGATGACAGCCGAAATGCCGGATTCACTACTGGTACTCCATGGCTGAAAGTTGATGAGCGGTATTCGGACATCAATGTGCAGAAGGAACTGGAAAATCCCGCTTCCATCTTCCATCATTACCGCAAGCTGATTACACTACGCAAGGAGTATGGTGTATTCACAGAAGGTGTATTCAAGAGACTCGATGATGGACATCCTGAAGTGTTCGCTTACGCTAGAACAGGAGATGGAGAGGCGCTTGTCGTGGTCTCGAACTTCAGCAGTAAAGAAATTACCTTCCGTTTTGAAGACAGTCACTGGACAGAGTTATTACCAAGTGGTAGGGACGAGCTCCTGATTGGGAATACAACAGATACACCTGCATTAACACAAGAGCTTCAGCTTAGTCCTTATGCTTCATACATGTGGTTAATCCGCTAACGAGGTGTACTTGAGAAGGAGCACAAATCAATTATGTAAGGAGTGAAAATATGGCTATAGACCGCAAAAATGTTGAGGATATTGTACGGGCAGTTGGCGGCAAGGAGAATATAGAGGTTGCGACACATTGTGTAACAAGGCTGAGATTCTCGCTTTATGATGAGAGCAAGGTGGATTCGGAAGCCTTGGACCGCAACGAACTCGTAAAAGGACAATTTTCTAGCCAGGGGCAGTTTCAGATCGTTATCGGACCGGGAACTGTAGATAAAGTATACGATGAAATGATTCAGATCACTGGCGGTTCTCGTTCTTCCAAAGATGAAGTAAAATCCGCTGCTGCCAGAAAACAAAATCCGCTGCAGCGTGCGATCAAGACGCTGGCTGATATATTTATTCCGATTCTTCCTGCTATCGTAACCGCAGGTTTGCTGCTTGGGATCAATAATATTTTGACCGGACCTGGTATCTTCTTTGATAACCAGTCGCTGGTGGATGTCTATCCCGCATGGAAAGACATTGCAGCGATTATTAATACGATTGCCAGCACAGCCTTCACCTTTTTACCAGCACTTATCGGTTGGGCAGCTGTTACACGTTTCGGCGGTAGTCCTCTGCTCGGGATCGTATTGGGTCTAATTCTCGTGCACCCAGATCTATTAAGTGCCTACAGCTATGCAAGTGCTTCCACTGAGGGAACGGTTCCGACTTGGAATTTGTTCGGCTGGCATTTGGAGAAGATCGGTTATCAGGGGCAAGTATTGCCAGTACTGGTTTCGGCCTATATTCTGGCAAGGCTGGAGAAGTTCCTCAACCGCCGGGTGCATGATTCCATAAAACTGCTGGTTGTTGCGCCAGTGACTCTGCTGATTACAGGTTTTCTGGCCTTCACCATAATCGGACCGTTTACGTTTGGTATTGCCAATGCCATCACCTCCGGCCTAATCTTTGTATTTGATCATTTTGCGCTCCTTGGTGGCTTGATTTACGGTGGATTCTATGCGCTTCTGGTCATCACTGGTATGCATCATACCTTCTTGGCGGTTGATGTGCAGCTCATCGGCAGTGAGGGCGGCACTTTCCTCTGGCCGATGTTAGCGCTATCCAATATTGCACAAGGCGCCGCAGCACTGGCAATGATGTTCGTAGTCAAAGAACAGAAGGTAAAAGGCTTGGCGGCAACGTCTTCCGTCTCTGCATTTCTCGGTGTGACGGAGCCGGCGATCTTCGGGGTAAATATCCGCTATCGTTATCCTTTTATCTTCGGGATGATCGGCTCAGCGATTGCCGGCATGCTCCTAACTGTTAATCAGGTTCGCGCTTCTTCCATTGGTGTAGGCGGGATTCCCGGATTCCTTTCGATATTCCCGAACCAATGGGGCGTATTCTTCATTGGCATGGTTATTGTTCTCATTGTGCCATTTGTCGCCACTGTACTCTACGGCCGTTCTGTGACGGGGCGCTCCGAAAAGAACTCAACCGCAAAAGCTACTAGAACTGTGAGCGAAACAGACAATTTGAACAGCCGCCCTACAGTTCAAGAGTCACAGGAATCCGTGAATATACTGGAGCTTCTCTCTCCGCTCAGTGGAACTGCAGTATCCCTGGAACAGGTGCCCGATCCTGCCTTTGCTGAGAAGCAGATGGGCGAGGGCATTGCAATCGAACCTTCTGAGGGGAAAGTATATGCACCTTTTGATGCTACAGTAGCACATGTGATCAAGAGCAAACATGCGCTTATACTGGAGCATGCCAGCGGTGTTCAGATACTCATCCACGTCGGAATTAACACGGTGGCGCTTAAAGGCAGCGGTTTTACCTCCCATAAGAATATCGGCGACAAGGTGCATGCAGGCGAGCTTTTGCTGGAATTTGATATGGAAACTATCCGCGCTGCAGGTTTCCCGTTGATTACTCCAATCATTATTCCTGCAGGTCAGGATATGGTGGAGAAGATTGAGGAGAGGACTGGACCAGCTGCAGCTAGACAATCTAGCATCTTGACTATTCATCTCAAAGGTTAATACAGGCTATATTGGCAAAGACTTTATATTACAGAAAGACAGCCCCTGTTGGCTGTTTTTCTGTAATATAAGAATTCATATGTTCCACGCTATAAATTCCCCTCCAATTGAATGCGATGCTTCCAAAGGCATGACGTGATACAATAAAGGGCGGTGATCAAAATTGAGAGAAAATAAATATTTGCAAATTTATAATGAATACAGCAACCAAATCCATTCGGGACAACTGCTGCCGGGAGCCAAGCTGCCTTCCGAAAGTGAACTCGCTGAAGCTTACGGCACTTCGCGAGAGACCGTGCGCAAAGCGCTGAACCTGCTCTTCCGTGAAGGATACATTCACAAGATTAAGGGCAGAGGCTCTTTTGTGCTTGACATGACCAGAATGGATTTCCCCATTACCGGTCTAATTTCATTTAAAGAGATGGCCGATACGCTGGGTGCTACCTCACGGACACTAGTGAAGGAGACGTTGAATGAGCCTGCAGGCTCCGCGCTCGCCAGACATCTGCAGATTCCGCATGAAGCTCTGGTTTGGAAGGTTACTCGTGCCAGAGAGATTGAAGGTGAGCGGATCATTTTGGATAAAGATTATTTCCGAGCGGATATTGTTCCATTCCTAAGCAAGGAAATCGCTGAAGGCTCACTCTATGAATATCTGGAGCAGGAGATGGGGCTTAAGATTAGTTATGCGAAGAAGCTGATATCCGTCGAGCCTTCAACCGAGGAGGATCATAGTCTGCTCGATTTGAAGAATTACACGCATATTGTAGTAGTACGAAACTATGTTTACCTGGAGAACACGATGCTCTTCCAATATACCGAGTCCAGGCATCGGCTGGATAAATTTCAGTTCGTGGATTTTGCTCGGAGGGTGAGACGGTAAGCTCAGCTTAATAGGGGTGTCCCAGTTTGGGATACGCCTTTTTTTCCAAAAAGGCATTATATTACCGATACAAGAAGGCTTGAGAAGTTCATTTCTACGTTCGCAAATAACGATATATTAAGAAAAAGGCTGCCCTCAGAGGCAGCTTTTTTATATGGCGTTCTATACAACAAGCTACCCCTGGCGATTCCTCATTACTCATAAAGCATCTCTCATGTTTTTATATGATAATTATAGTTAATCGCTTCTGTGAAAAATAAGAGGAAGAGAGATTTATTCCAGTCTTTCTCTTAATGAAGTAGAGGGATAGAGACAATAAAACGCCTAAATCGTAATGACGTGGATATGGAAAGTTGATTTCAATTTTCTTACGGTTGAAGGCAAAACCATAAATCGTCTTCTGGGTGCCAATAAACAGCCTTTTAATGAACATTTTCCTAGTTCAGTTTTTGAAATGCTTCTGGAACTGAGGAGAATACGAAAATTCACTCTTGACTTTATAGGGTAGGGGGGTATAGTATTACTGCGTTGGTATTAAAAATTTTAATTATTGGTTACAAAAGGAGGAGGAAGAAAGTTATGAATAATCAAGCACAGACTTTACCGCAAGCCGATCCCAAACGC
Organism: Paenibacillus etheri; assembly: GCF_001012825.1. Lineage (GTDB taxonomy): Bacteria > Bacillota > Bacilli > Paenibacillales > Paenibacillaceae > Paenibacillus_AQ > Paenibacillus_AQ etheri. The sequence goes on along the minus strand of NZ_LCZJ02000019.1, from coordinate 437,014 downwards.
TGGATGGCGCTGGCCTTACTATGTCTTGCCAATTTTATGGTGATCATGGACACATCCATTATCGGCGTTGCACTGCCAGCCATCAAAGAAGCGCTCGGCTATACGCAGGCAAGTTTACAGTGGGTGTTTAACGCGTATGTCATTTTCTTTGGCGGATTATTGTTACTTGGTGGTCGATTGTCCGATCTATTTGGTCAGCGCCGCATATTCATGTGGGGATTTTCCATTCTAACGTTAGCTTCCTTGCTGGCAGGACTCGCTTGGAACGAGGAAGCGCTTAATGTTGGTCGCGCCCTACAAGGATTTGGTTCCGCATTAATAGCCCCATCCGCGTTAACGATTGTTATGATGCTCTTCGGTGGCAACCCCAAAGAACTAGGGAAAGCATTAGGCTTCTGGGGCGCATCAGCTGCTGCTGGCGGTTCAGCCGGTGTGTTCCTTGGCGGGGTCATTACCGAGTGGCTCAGCTGGCAATGGACCTTCCTCATCAATGTACCCGTTGGCATTATTGCATTACTCTTGTCGCCTGGACTTTTAGCCAAGGGAATGCGAAGAAAAGGCAGCATTGACGTCATTGGCTCCATCTTCGTCACAGCGGCTTTGGTTTTGGTGGTATATGGCATTGTTACTGCAGAACACAATGGATGGGGAGCGCCATCCACGTTGTGGACGCTTATTTCAGGAGGCGTGTTATTTATCCTGTTCCTGATCGTTCAGGCAACTAAAAAAGAACCGCTTGTTCCACTGAAGATTTTTAAAACACCCAATCTGGCTGCTGGCAATATCGCGCTCATTATGCTGGCTGGGAGTTGGATTCCGCTGTGGTATTTCCTCAATCTCTATATGCAGCAGGTGCTAAAGTTTTCTGCTTTCGCCGGCGGAGTCAGCTTACTGCCGATGACGGTCCTAATTACTATCTTCATGATTTTGATTACCGGTAAATTAATCGGAAAATTCGGAATAAAAGCAAACTTGGTCATTGGATTGATTGCACTCGGGGGTTCGATGCTTCTGTTCGCTAGCAATACGCCGGTTGATGGGAACTTTATCGCCAACGTGCTTCCAGCTTCCTTGCTTGGTGCACTTGGCATGTCACTTGCCTATATTCCGGCTACGATGTCCGCCATGTCGGGGGTTAAACCCGAAGAAGCAGGGCTTGCATCGGGTCTCGCCAATACGAGTTACCAGATTGGGTCAGCTATCAGTTTGGCCATCATGGTTGCGATTGCGGGTTCAACAACTGCTTCCCAAACCGGTATTGACCCGGTCTCCGTGCTAAACGAAGGCTTTCAACAAGCTTTTATGTGGTCCGGTATCGTCGCTCTTGCAGGTGCTGTGCTAGCGTTTCTATTTATCCGTTCACCTAAGCAGGGTGAAGCAAGTGACAAGGTAGCTATGTAACTAATGAATCGAGCTCCAGTGCCTAATCAACGGAGTTGACAGGACTCCATCGAATTAACAAACTTATATTTTATGTATATAGGGGTGTGGAGTATTTTAAAAGAAAGGGGGATTCCGATGAGCAAAGAATCGATACTCTTTGAACAAGTGATACAGCAAGATCCGGGCTTTTGCTCACCTGGAGAGGATAAGCGAAAGAGCCATCATTCCGATCAAGCCAATAGCGATCTGCTCAACCGATTGAATCGAATCGAAGGACAGGTCCGTGGCATTAAAGGCATGATTGAGAAAGATATTTACTGTGACGATATGTTGAATCAGATCTCTTCGGTGCAAGCATCATTGAATGATGTCGGGAAGCTAGTACTTGAATATCATATGAAAAGTTGTGTCATCGAACGGATTCAAGTAGGGGATACGGAAGTATTAACGGAATTCATGAAGACGATCAATAAACTGATGAAATAAAGGTCGGACCGCTTCAGTAATGATACGGCTTTTATGCCATCATTATTATAGGGTAAGGGGGCTTTGCGGCTGCAGCGTGTCAAGATGCGCTCTGCATCTTCGAATTTATATTGAAACGGGGTTGCTATAACCATGAAGAAGAAGATACTCCTCGTCGCTGCTGCGGTGGTCGCTTTTAGCGTATTGGCTGCATGCGGCAAAGCGGAGGACAAGAAGCCAGCAAACGGAAATAACCCTGCCGGTCATGCAGCAAGCAGCGGGCAAGAGAGCGCCGAGAAGCATACAGGAAATGAGAAAGAGGAGGCGGGAGACATGGAGCACGGAGGTAGCCACGGCAATCATAGCGAAGCTGCGAAGCCTGCATTGGAGGATCTTAACGTATCGTTTACCTTCCCCACAGGCGCCGCAAAAGCAAACGAAGAAACGGAATTGACTATTCAAATTACGGATAAGGACGGGAAGACGGTCAATAAGTATGATATCAATCACGAGAAATTGCTTCATCTCATCATCGTCAATCACGATTTGTCATTCTTTAACCACATTCATCCCGAGTTTAAAGGAGACGGCACATTTACAGTAAACACTTCGTTCCCGGCTGGAGGTGAGTACAAGGTGTTTGCGGACTTTATTCCCACTGGCGGTGCCAATTCCACGCTTAGCGAGTGGGTGAAGGTGGAAGGCAAGGAAAGCAAACATGCCGCGATTACGCCCGAAGGGAAACTGGTGAAAGAAGTGGGTGGCAAGGAAATTGAACTGGCCTTGAGTGATACGAAACCAAACGAAGAAGTGACATTGACCTTCAACATTCGCGATGCGAAGACGAAGAAGGGGATTGATAACCTGCAGCCTTATTTAGGAGCGGTCGGCCATGTTGTGATTCTATCGAAAGATGCGAATCAATATCTTCATGTTCATCCAATCGATGAGAAAGCTACGGGACCGGACGCGAAATTCGCGACTTCTTTTCCACAAAGCGGGACGTATAAATTATGGGGACAATTTCAGCATAACGGGGAAGTGTTCACCGTACCATTCGTCGTTGATGTGAGGTAAGGCGAATGATCATGGGATAAAAGACGATACTGGCGGTATCATCTGCTATTCAAGTCGGGGGAAGTCGCTTTACGCCGAATCTGCTTACCAAGATAGGTATGATTTGTTCCTGTCGTATCCACGCGATCGATTTATACAAGGAGCAGGCGAAAGGGAAAGAAAAGTTTAGCATGTTGTGGACCGAATTAAATCGAGCAGTTAAAACAAATTAACGCGTAAAGGAGCGAACATTTATGCTGAAAATCGATTCGAAGACACCGATCAAAATTTACACGATTCCAACTTGCAGCGATTGCCGATTTGCCAAGCGCTACTTTAATGAGCATCAAATTCCCTACATCGAATTCAACTGCGAAGAAGATGTGAATTATGCGAAGGAAGTGCTGGAGCTGACAGGTAAGCAGATCGTACCGACCATTGTCATTCAAGACAAGGTGTTCGTTGGTTTCTCTGAAAACTTGAACGAGATAAGCAATCTTCTGCAAACTTGACTTCTAAAATGATGGAAGTATGGTATGCAAAGGAGATTAGCGATGAGTGCCCTTCCTATATAAGGAAGGGTTTTTTTGAATAGAGCAATTATAAAAATGTCATCGACCTCCAATGTCTAGAGTTATTTATGTGGTAAAATTAGGATAAGTGAATATTGGGAGGCGTGTAAATTGAGTCTCGAACTTGTGATGATCATTTTGTTACTGTTCTTAAATATTCCAGTTTATAAATTTTTGTATCGCGTGTTCTTTGTGGATAATGATGATTATAACGAAACAGTTAGACATACTTTTACACCTAACATCATTTCATTATTCCGAGGAGAGTATTGGAAGGATAGAATGAATACGACAAGACTTCATTTTTTTATAATTATTTGCGTTGGGATAGTTGTTTTAGAATACCTTGTTTTGAATAAAGTATTTGAAATTCTTGCATAAGCACCGCTCTATTATGGAAAACTTATGTAGTGCGAATTAACAGCATGATTCCATTTTGGGAGGATAGCATTATGACAAATCAGGATCCGCAGGAGCTTCTTAAGAGTAAACACAAGCTAGATGAGCAGAAAAGGCAGTTCACAAATTTCGCCCGAAGTGTTTCCGGTCATGGTGAAGTAGAAGCAGGCCAGGAATTCAGTAATGACCGAGTGCCTGACGATCAAAACCGCATGAAATCTGTTGAAAACAGACAAAATTGATCTTAAAAAAGCTATAAAAATAAGCCGATCCTTTTCTGGATCGGCTTAGAAAATGATTTTTACGTTGTAATGTGTTGTTTCAGTAGAAAAACTGTTCTTCTAGCAATTTTGCACACTATTGTCTATACTATTTTAAATAAATATCAGAATTGGATCTGATTTTAAAAGAAGCATGATGCTAGGAAGCAGGTGCAGAACATTGATAAATTTGGACAAATTAGCAAAAGCATTTACTAAAGGTGTCTATGAAATAGAAGATAGAAGCCGCTTAGTCATCCAGCCCAAAAGTTTATTAAGTGAATTCACCACCGTTAAGCATGGATTTCTGTTTATCATTCGCGGGGGAGCCAGAATACGTGTGAATGGAACGGTATATGAATTACGTCCAGGATCAGTTTTTCATGCGGCTCCAGGCATGCAGATGGATTCGCAGGTTATAGGACAATCAGAGCTCGAGTATTACTCACTTTTTTATAAACTGGATATGCCAGAAGAAATGAATAGTACTCACGAATTTGACTCTCATTTCAAGCTGGAGCCGGGAGCGAATCTAAAAATTATTGAGTTACTAATCATGCTCCATCAGAATGCCCATCCATTCGGAGAAATTGGAAAGCTGCGTATCAAGGAGCTGTTCTTAAGCCTAATGCATCAGGTTCTGATTGCTTGCAGTTACAAAGAGAACGACAGTTCTCCGAATCAAAGGATGGTAGACGAAGCCCTTGCGTACATTGAACTCCATTATATGAATTCACTTACACTTGGTGAGTTAGCGGAACGGCATGCAATGAGTACCAACCGCTTCTCTTACTTTTTTCACAAATATACGGGCCTGCGTCCCATCGACTATGTCGTTAATTATCGTATGGAACGAGCTTGTGACTTACTTAAAGCAGGCAATTTTCCTATCCACGAGATTGCGGACCGTGTCGGTTATGACAATCCGTTGTATTTCAGCCGATTATTTAAAAAGAAATTCGGTGTTTCTCCCTCTGCCTATAGATAATATACATATCGAGTTTCTTATACTTGAATTAAGTCTGCAGCTACTGGTGATGAACCGGAAGTGCAGACTTTTTTTATTTAGATTAAATAATGATGCATGTAGAATTTGAGATTTGTACATTTGAATTTATTTAAATTTTTGATAAACTCACCTTTGTAACTGAGAATCATTATCAGTGATTTGATTTATAAATGAAAGGCTGGTAGATATGACAGGAAACAGACAATTATGTATTGGCTTGTCCTTAAATACAACCTGGATGAAAGGAGACGGCTGGCGGCACCCGGATAGCGGAGTAGAAAAGATGGGGTCTATTGATTATTATATTGATTTGGCAAAAATGGCGGAGAATTCTAAGCTCGATTTTCTTTTTAGGGCTGATTATCTGTATGTTAGCCCGCAGATGTTAGGAGACTCCTCTAATTTTGGCAGTCCAGACCCTGCATTGTTTTTTGCAGCGATAGCCCGTGAAACCGAGCGGATCGGACTCGTAACGACGATTTCTACCACTTTTAACCCGCCGTATGTTGTTGCAAGACAGCTTCAGTCCTTACACTGGCTGAGCAATGGACGTGCCGGCTGGAATATTGTCACTTCTATTGAAGGCGCCGATAATTTCAGCGATTTACCTATGCCGTCACCGGAAGAGAGATATGCCAAAGCAATGGAGTTCACAGATGTTGTATGCAAGCTTTGGGAGAGTTTTCCGAATGAAGCGATTGTTATCGATCGTCAGTCAGGTATGTTTTCAGATAAGGATAAAGTGACTGCCATTAATCATTCCGGTGATTTTTTCAGTGTAAAAGGGCCGATTACTTTGCCTGCTCACAAGTCAGGAACGCCTCCGTTATTTCAAGCTGGTTCTTCGGATATTGGACGGAATTTCGCCTCTTCTGTAGCTGATGCTATTTTTGCGGCAATGCCGGATATCGAATCGGGAGTGGAACTAAGGAATGATCTGAGAAGAAGAGCGGTTGAACAGGGGCGTGATCCGGATGACATCAGAGTTTTGCCGGGCTTATATTTTTTCCTGGCCGATACGCGCGAAGAAGCACTTGAATTACATAAGACAGCACATGCGAATTTAAGTCTTGAACGCAGACATGCTGCGCTTAAATCGGTGTTGGGTCTTGATTTAAGCGGTTTTCCCTTAGATGGGCGCGTAACTGCCGATATGCTACCCGATCCCGGTCAGGCCGTCCGCAGTCGGACACATGCCGAACTGTTGCGGCGCTATATTATAAAAAACCAGCCCACAGTGAAAGAGATCCTGGACAGGCCGGAGGTTGTCGGATCTGCACATTGGGTATCTGTCGGGACAGTCGAGGATGTACTGAACGATATTATTGACCGGTTTGAAGCGGGGGCTATAGATGGTTTCATCGCCCTGCCAGGCGGTTCAGAACAATCTATGGAGTTGTTTTTTGAGAAGTTGGTGCCGGAGCTGGTTGAAAGAGGTTTATTCCGGAGCGAATATACGGGAAGCACTTTCCGTGAGCATTTAGGGATTTAAAAAAGAGAAATGAGGCGATTGAACGATGAATGAAGAGGAATTGTTTGATGTTACGATTATTGGCGGCGGTCCGGCCGGATTATTTGCTGCATTTTATAGTGGACTCCGTGAAATGAAAACCAAAATCATTGAATTCCAGCCCGTACTTGGCGGCAAGGTGCATGTCTATCCGGAAAAGATGATCTGGGACGTAGGAGGCTTACAACCTATTCTTGGCTCGCAGCTTATTGAACAAATGATTGCTCAAGGGATGACGTTCCATCCGGAGGTTGCTTTTAGTGAAAAGGTCACATCCATCTCGAAAGATGAAGCAGGTTACTTTATTTTACACACGGCCGCAAATCGGAAGCATTTCACTAAAACTGTGATATTGGCCATTGGAGGAGGCATTCTGAAGCCGATCAAGCTCGAAATCGAGGGTGCTGAAAGATTCGAAATCACAAATTTGCATTATACGGTGAAGTCACTTGCCCGCTTTAAAGAGAAGACTATCCTAATATCGGGAGGTGGCCATTCTGCTGTTGACTGGGCGAATGAACTGGCTCCGATTGCCAAAAAGGTGTTTCTGACGTACCGGAAAGAGAACTTAAAAGGGCATGAAGCCGATATTTCACGCTTGGCAAACAATGGCGTAGAGTGCTTGTTAAATACTTCAATCGAAAAATTGATTGCCACACCGGATCATGAAAGAATAGGGACTGTACTGCTTAAAAGTAATGACAACGGAGAGGCATTAGAGCTGTCTGTCGATGAGGTCATCATTAATCACGGTTATGAGCGCGACAAAGAACTGCTTGTTAACAGTGAGATTAAAATTGATCTGTGGGAAAACCGTATTTCAGGCTCAGCAATGAGCGGGACATCCGTGCCGGGTATTTATGCGGCAGGTGATGTTCTACATCATGATGGCAAACTGCACCTGATCGCGGGGGCATTCCAGGATGCTGCCAATGCGGTAAACCAAGCCAAACAATACATCACACCGGAGGCACATTCGTCCGGGATGGTGTCTTCGCATAATGACCTGTTCACGCAGAAAAACCGTGATTTAATGAAGCATTTATACAGACAGTAATGATAACAACTCAAGGGGGAGCCAAATGAATAGACTATTTGGATGGATTGCATCCTTAATTATACTTGCAGGATTACTGGCTGGATGTTCCGAAACTTCAGTCATACCTGCACCTGAGGTCGGCAAAATCGAAGAGGCGGGATGGCCAAGAACAATTGCGGATGCCAGCGACAATGGCGTGGTGCTCAAGACACGACCTGAGCGGATAGCAGTGCTTCATCCCTTGTATTTAGATTACTTTTTTGCTCTAGATACTCCTCCAATCGCATCAACTAACGCAGCTGAAGCTATGAAAGATTTCGCTACTTTACAGCCTTATGCCGGAACTGCTGAGATTATTGATTTGGGCAGCAGCAATGCGAATCTGGAAATGATCATGGATGCAAAGCCTGATGTGATTGTAACCTTCAAGGGTTCTGTGGATAATTATGAGGAGTTGAATAAGATTGCACCTGTCATCTTAATTGACTACACCGATACCTGGGAAAAAACGACGATGCTGTGTGCTCAGATTGTTGGTAAAGAGACGTTAGCGGAACAAGCCATTAAAGAAACCCAAGAAATGATTGCAAATACGAAAAAGCAGTTAAGTAGTCTTGAGAATAAGACCTTTGCCTTGCTGCGAGTCGACGGAAAAGCTAACTTTAATGCTCAAGGCTCTAAAAACACAATGTACTACAATCAAACTGTGGGCTTTGGGCTGTTGCCACCGAAGGGATATCCTGAAGAGGGAGGGGCACTTTCTCTGGAGGGGATATACAGCATGAATCCTGATTATATTATTATCCAGCATGATATGGATATCGCAAAGGCAGCCATCAAGGATAAGGAAGCTTCGAAAGCGTGGAACTCACTTGAAGCAGTGAAAAACAATCATGTTCTTATCTTTGATAATTCACTAAATAGCGCAAGTATACTAGCTGTCCGTTTGGCCGCAGATCATTTTCTGCAATTGGCGGCAGAACAATAATTTATTATCAAAAATCCGATTGACGCTTCTGGGCGCAATCGGATTTTTGTTATTAAGATAAATATCTTGACTGTTATCGATAATGGTTATCATTTATGATGAGTATTAGACAGATAACGGAGGGGTAGTCATTATGCGCAAAAGCAATCAAATATTGCTTTGGGATCAAGCGACGGTCAAGTTATTGGATGTGCGCCATATTGAAAGGGTTCAAGGCGAAATTCTTCATAAGTATAAGATTCCTGCCAGTATATTTTTACTTTCGGTACATGGGAGCGCTCAAGTTCAGTTAGATCAGTCTGAATTTTCTTTTACAGGATTTCAAGTCCTGCATAGCGGGAAAGGGGCGACACTCAATATTGTTCCGACAAGCAAGAATTTTGTTTACTATATCATCTATTACCGTGCATCGATTCAAGAAGAGGATCTGTTCCAAACACAATATTGTTTTTCCCCTGATGCACCCATTTTACTTTATAACAAAATGCAATTGATGCATCAAAAATGGAACGAGCAAGAAGAGAGACTCAATGTAAGATCACTCTTTTATCAATTCATTCATCAGGTTTTAAAAGAATTACATAGAAAAGAGACTGAAGTGAAACAAACAAGTGTTGCAGTCCAAGTAATCACCTATATCCAGGAGTACTATGCGGAGCCAATTACATTAGATTCTCTTGCCGAAGTATTTAATTTCAGCGCTTATCATTTGTCATCCTTGTTTAAAGAGTACACAGGTATGAGTCCGATTGATTACTTAATTCGTTTTCGGCTTGAACTTGCAACAGAGCTTTTAAAGTCAACAGATGCTTCTGTCGGGGAAATTTCAGCAAGCGTTGGTTATAAAGACGTTTATTATTTCAGCCGAATTTTTAAGAAAAGAAAAGGTGTATCACCTGCTCATTTTAGAACAAGAGAGATACAGCGACCTAAAGTTGCTGAAAGTCCATCAAACTTCCCCACATCCTCTATTTTTGAATACATCATTCAACAGTATATTAATAATGATAATCATTATCATGATACAGAAAAAGGGGAATTACATATGTTTAAAATGTCAAAATCTCAGACGACTGCAGCTTTGCTGCTTTGCGGTTCTCTATTATTAAGTGCGTGCTCAAGTGGGACAGGCATACCAGCCAAGGAACAAAGTGAGGGCAATGGAACCGCAAAACAAGTAACATCAGAAGAAAGTTCGAACACTCGAATAGTATCAACGCCTAAGGGAGATGTGGAAATACCAGCAGAGCCGAAAAGAGTAGCGGCTGACCAATATATGGGGCATTTATTGAAATTAGGAATTGTTCCAATCGGTGCAAGAACGTTTATGCTTGATGAAGGTTGGATGGAAAAGGCGGAAATTCCAAAAGAAACGATAAAGAAAATTGAAGATTTAGGTGATTTCCCTTTAAACCTGGAAAAATTAACGATGCTAGATCCGGACTTAATTATCGGTTCGATCGATGAGAACATAGAACAATATGAGAAAATTGGAACGACTGTTTTTCTGCCTTATTGGGAGGGGTTAAAAACAGCAGGGCCGCTTGATAAATTTAGGGGTGTAAGCAAGATCTTCGGAAAAGAAAAAGAAGCAGAAGAATGGATTACGGAATACGAACAGAAAGTAGCTGAAGCTAAGTTGAAACTCGCCGGGGTTATAAAGGAAGGGGAAACCGTCTCGATTGTTCAGTTTTCACAAAAGGCGGTGTACGTCTTAGCGGCAAAGGGAGGAAATTATGGTTCTTCCACTATATACGATATGCTGCAGCTGCCTCCAACAGAAAGTGCAAAAAATATGGCGGAGGGGTTTGAATCGATTTCACTTGAAGTTCTTCCAGAATACTTAGGTGATTATATTTTTGTTTATAATGGTGATGCGGATGCAACCAATAAAGCAATGGAAAGTAACATATGGAAAGGCATCCCTGCAGTGAAAAAAGGCAAAGTATATTTGTATGATGATAATTATCATGATGAATTCGTAATGGAGGATCCTTTTTCACTAGAGCTACAGCTTGATACGATTGTGAATTTATTACTTGGGACTACTAAATAGTTTAATAGGCCGTTCCTGATAGGAAGTGAGATACTCCGAAAGTGAGGTTATCCGGTTGCACATAAGGCTTTGCCTTATGCAACTGCCTTGGTCGACATCATACAAGCAAAAATTCCAAGTACAGCATTCAAAAGAGGATTTTAATCAATGGATATTAATGACATTGTCATCCATAGGCTTTTCTAAAATAATAGAGTGTAATTGAATACTGGTGGCCTTCCTGACGCATGAAGACGTCAAAACGCGTTCCAAAACTGCACTGAAGTGGCAGATCGCGCAGGGTATCCAGCATGTACGAACACATGTGGACGTCACTGATCCTAGCTTGACGGACGTTAAAGCGATGCTTGAAGTGAAAGAAGAACTGGCACCATTCATTGACATCCAGCTTGTCGCTTTTCCACAGGAAGGTATTCACTCCTACCCGAATGGCGTGGAATTACTAGAAGAGTCGCTGAAAATGGGCGTTGACGTAGTGGGTGGTATTCCACAGACATCCATTGCGACGAAATCGATGACGAGCAATCCCGTTTCTTGGAAGTCGTAGCTAAGAAGCCTACGAGCGCGGGCTTGGTTCCCGCACGACAGCAAGCCACACGACAGCGATGGGGTCATACAATGATGCATATACGTACAAATTGTTTAGATTACTGAAGCTGGCCTTAATGTATGCTTCGGTCATGATGATATCTTTGATCCATGGTATCCGCTAGGCACAGGTAACATGCTTCAGGTGCTGCACATGGGCATTCATGCTTCTCAGTTGCTCGGATACGATCAAATCGTTAATTCGATCGATCTTATTACGAAAAATAGTGCAAGAACGTTGAATATGGAGGATATGTACGGCATTGAAGAAGGTAAACCTGCCAACTTCATCGTTCTTGAAGCAGAGAACGAGTATGAGACCATTCGTAAACAGGCCGGAGTACTTTATTCGTTCAGAGCCGGCCGCAAAATCGCGGAAACAAAGCCACGGGACACTTCGATCATTCTTGAGAACGGTTCGGAGAAGATTACTTTCAATAAATAATAGAATCAAGCATGCGCTACATCACGCAGAGCTTGCGTTTTAGCCGAAAATCCCCTCATGTTAGACAGGGCTATAAGAGATCACATAATCGAGAACTCTTCCTGCATGCATGAGGGGATTTTTTTGTTTCTTGTGTAGGACACAGCTTATGAATCAGTACTTCAACACAGTAAAATTTGCTGTACATTGAAAAGAGAAAAAAAGTGGGAATTTATATATATTGGTTGTGATAACCGTTTTTCAATAGACGATGTTTCACTCAGCTAACAGGCAGTTTACAATAGCAGTGTATGGAAATTTATGGGGTTAAACATGGAAAGAAGGTTGAGAACATGGGAATGCGTGGATATTACTTTGCAATGGATGACAATCTGGTGCAGAAAATCGCAGCAGGAGACATTGCATTGAAGAGTTTGAAAATAGACGATTATCCCGGACTGGACATTGATAGATCCTGGGAGGCGATTCACTACTTGCTTTGTGGAGGTATTTCCGATGGAGATGCCCCTCTTGGCTATGTTGTTCCACTGACGTCAGATAGAGGCATCGATTTTGGCTCATACGGGGCGTTTTCCTTACGTGCCGAGCAAGTTGCAGAAGCGCTTCAGGCTATGTCTACGCTGGATGAAGCACAGCTCCGCTTGCGGTATGATTTCCTGGCCATGGTCAAGAACGAGGTATATCCTCTTGAGCCTGATACTGTTTCAGACGAGGATGAGGATGAGTTCTTTGCTTACATACTTCAGCATTTTAACGAAATCCGGCGTTTCTACAGTCAAACTGTAGCCAAGGGCAATGGTCTCATCTTCTATATTTTCTGATTCCAATAATTTGAATCATTCAGGGGCTAATATATCAAATAGTGCTAAACTAACGTGAAACTTTAGTTCAATTAAACAGTGACAGTCTAGGACTATATTTTTCGTCCTTTGCTGTCGCTGTTTCAATTCTAGGGTCAGTCGAATACTTTACTTGCCGCTGACAGTTGTTATATTTTTGTAGAAACACTTAGGACGTTCCGGACCAAAACTCCAGTATGACTAAGACTTTTTTCATAGCTTATTTTCAAGATTCGACCTTGTTTACACCCACTGTATAGGCCGAAAGTATAAATTTACAACACTTTACATAAATCTATGTTTTTCCTAATCCTTATGAGATAGCATATTAGACGAAAGCGGTGGACAATTATGGAAAAATCCGCCGATCTATATCATAAGGAGGAAGGTTATGAAGGAGAAGCATTCAGGTTGGAAAAAGAAGCTGCTAAAAAGCATGCTGGTTGCATCTGTTGCGGTACCTCTGCATTTGTTCGCATACGGAGCCGGCTCGGCGATATACGCTGAGGGGCCAAGCGACCCCGCGCCATTCATTGAAGCCAAAGTGGTCAACGAGCATGCAGGCCAGAAAATTCTGTTCGACAATACCCACGCGCAGACAGCCGGAGCGGCTGACTGGGTTATCGATGGTGCTTTTTCCGACTTTGGCAATGCGCTTGCGCAGGAAGGCTATTACGTCAAGGAGCTTCGTAAGAGCACTCCGATTACGCTAGGCGATCTTTCCAGCTATGACGTCTTCGTCGTGGCCGAATCTAACATTCCATATAAATCCAGCGAGCAGGCAGCTATGGCGGAATACGTGGAGAACGGCGGCAGCATCTTCTTCATTGGCGATCATTACAATGCGGACCGCAATAAGAACCGTTGGGACGGCAACGAGGCATTCAATGGTTACCGCCGCGGAGCTTGGGACAACCCGACCAAAGGCATGAGCACCGAAGAGGCCGGTACCGCAGCAATGCAAGGCGTGGTCAGCTCCGACTGGCTGGCAGAAGAGTTCGGCGTCCGGTTCCGCTTCAATGCGCTCGGTAACATTAATGCGACCAACATTGTGGCTCCCGATCAGGCTTTCGGTATTACATCAGGAGTATCAAGTGTAGCCATGCATGCCGGCTCCACACTGGCAATCCTCGATCCGACCCGGGCGAAGGGCATCGTCTATCTGCCGAAAACCAACAATGCTTGGGGCAACGCGGTGGACCAAGGTGTCTACAATGGTGGCGGTGTAGCGGAAGGTCCTTATGTGGCCGTGGCGAAAAAGGGTGCTGGCAAAGCCGCCTTTCTAGGTGACTCCTCCCCAGTCGAGGATGCCACACCGAAGTATTTGCGCGAGGATACCGGTGCCAAAAAAACGACTTACGATGGTTTCAAGGAGGTTGACGATGCTGAACTCCTGGTGAACACCGTTAACTGGCTCGCCGAACAAGAGAGTTATACTGATTTCACCAAGGTAAGTGGCCTGACGCTGGATCAGCCGACACAGCTGCTGCCGTTCGAAGAGCCGGCACTTTCCACCGAGCCGCAGCCAGAGCCATGGGCCGCGCCGAACGCCGGATATAAATGGTATGACCGCACCACCTTCAAGGCGGGCTCCTTCGGCGGACCTGCGGCTACAGCAAGTGCGGTGTACAATTTCACACACCAGACGGTGCTGCCGAACGCGCAGAATTTCCAGATTCGTGTCAGCGCAGATAATCTCCCTGCCAATACGAGCGTATCAGGCTTCCAATTGGGCATCTACCAGGTGAGTAGCGGTGCCCAGATCGCCAAGATCCAGAACAGTGACGGCACTTGGCCGAGTAGTTATGCTTACAGCGCCAACTTTAGCCTTACATCAGACTTGAACGGTCATGCCTACAAAGATCTGACCGTGCAGATCAAACCGGGCACCACGGCTGCATCCAACTTGCGTCTGCGCCAGAACGGAACGAACCTGAAGACCGAATCGGTAACACTCGGTAACGTCCCAGCAGAACCGCTTCCGGACGAGGAAGATCCGATTCCGGCGACTGTTTCCATCGGCGAAGCCCGGACCAAGATCGTCGGATCCTTGGTGACGGTTGAGGGCGTCGTAACGACTGAGCCGGGTATTTTCGGCGGGCAAACCTTTTATCTGCAGGATGAGACAGGCGGTCTTTATGTCTACCAGAGCCAAAGTGGCTTCCATGCCGGCGACACGGTCAAGGCAACAGCGTCCACGGCACTGTATAATTCGGAGCAGGAGTTGACCGAAGTTGTACAGATCGAGAAGACTGGCACTTCGGAGCTGCCCAAGGCCGTTGCCGTATCAGAGGTGAACGATACCAATCAAGGTCAACTGCTCAAGCTTAAAGATGTGACAGTGACGAATATTATCACTGCCGCTCCAAGCGGTTCCTTTGAATTTGACGCTGTCGCCGATAGCGGGACAAGCAATCACATCCGGGTGGATGCCCGGACGGGCGTCACGAAAGACAGCTTCCCTTATGCGGAAGGACAGAAGCTCGATATTACGGGCGTAGCCGCGATCTTCAAAGACGTATACCAACTCAAGCCTAGAAGTCTCGGAGACTTCAGCATTGTGGAAGAAGTGGAGGCTCCGGTAACGATGGCGACGCTGTCGGCGAATCCGAACGCTGCCGGCTGGTTGAACCAGCCCACTGAAGTGACCCTGAAGGCTGACTCCGATACAGCTAAGGTTTATTATTCACTGAACGGTAGCACGGAAACCGTATACAGCACTCCGTTGGCCGTAAACAAAGATGGACGGCATACGCTGTCTTACCATGCGGTTTCGGGCAAGGGCAAGGTAGAAGAGACTAAGACACTGAGCCTTAATATCGACACGGTTTCACCGACAGCGGAGCTGACGGAGTCCGGTCATGCGGTCGGCGATGTGGAAATGGAAGCCCAGCTTAAGTTTGTATTGGCTGCCGAAGATCACCTGTCTGGCGTGGTCACCAAGCAGCTTCTGCTGGATGGACAACCCATAGCCGACGGACAGATCCTGAACGCTGCGGAGCTGGGTGCCGGGTCCCATACTGTAAACTACGTCGTAACCGATGCCGCAGGCAACACTGCCGAAAAGAGCTACACGTTCCAAATTACTGGCGGAGCGGCACTCGCAACTGACAAGCCTGGACAGCCGGTGTTGTCCTCGAACAGCGGCTACGGTGGACTCAGTGAAGGCAACTTTACCGTCACCATGAACCTCTGGTGGGGCAATAACGCTACCAGCTACAAGCTATATGAGAATGGCACGCTGATCGATTCCAAGTCTCTGAAGGATGTATCTCCGTCCGCCCAGACGGCAAGCACAGCGCTTCACGGTAAGCTGAACGGCACATATATATACACAGTGGAGCTAACCAACAAATACGGCACAACCAAGAGCCAGCCGCTCACAGTGACGATCCGCGACGCCGCTCCGGGCAAGCCAGTCCTGGCCCATGACAACTGGGACGGAGACGGCTCCTATAAAGTAACGATGAATCTGTGGTGGGGCACTAACGCTACAGAGTACCGCCTTTATGAGAACGGGCAACTGATCGACACGCAAGCGCTAAACACCAACACGCCTTCGGCGCAGAGCGCTTCGACTGACGTCTCTGGTCGTGCTTCCGGTATGTATGAATACCGGGTGGAGCTGGTTAATACAGCGGGAGAGACCATAAGTGATACCATCAAGGTAACCGTCAGCAATTAATATAAGATGAGCGTTTAAATCTTGTGCGAAGTATTCCAAGGTGTTGCATATGAAAAAATATATGTAAAATCATACGATTAGAACAACCTAGGGTTCACGCCTTAGGTTGTTTTAGTTTTGATTTCAATTCATTTATGGCTTGTTCATATTCCGTTCATATTGTCGTCACGAAGAGTACATCTTGGTTGATTACACTGTGAATATGTCGTCAAAGCGGCACTTCAGATACAGGGACAAGGAAGGGAAGAGATGAACGTGGCAAATATGGTGGAAATAAAAACAACTGGGACTAAGAGCACTAAGAGCCACAAGAAACGGAACCTATGGTTAAAAATAATCGGAGGTATTGTAGGGGCGCTCGTGCTGTTCATAGGCATCGTTTTTATCGTTGATGCAATCAGCGATGGGGTAGAGAAAAAGAAAATCGAATCCTATGGCCAGTATGTCAATGTGGATGGGAAAAAGATGAATGTACTCATTCAAGGCAGCGGAGAACAAACCGTTGTACTCCTACCGGGACAAGGAACCCCGTCACCTGCACTTGATTTCAAATTGCTGATCGATGAAATTACCCCTAATTATAAAGTCGTGTTAGTCGAGCCTTTCGGTTATGGTTTGAGCGATGAAACCGAGAAGGAAAGAACGACGGAGAATATAGTAAGTGAGGTTCACGAAGCTCTGCAGCAACTGGGTATTGACAGATACATTCTAATGGGACATTCCATCACGGGACTTTACGGAGCATCCTATGTGAACACCTATCCAGATGAAGTTCTTGCTTTTGTCGGCATCGATAGCAGCGTTCCCAATCAACCCGGGATGGATGTCAAATTACCTTTGAAATCGATGCAATTTCTTCAAAAATCAGGTCTGATGAGATTGATCCAAAAAGTGAGCGGAGATCCGTATGAATCGCTTGCATTCGATGAGCATACCAAAGAACAGATGCGTTTGATTTCGAATCAAGTCGCGGGCAATCCAACGTTGATGAATGAATTGAGCCATCTCGGTTCCAATTTCAAAAATGGACAACAACTCACAATCCCAAATAATTTGCCGTTGCTTCTTTTCGTTCAATCGAATAATGAGCACAATAAACAGTGGATTCCCCTGCATGAGGAGCAAGTCAAACAATCCGCACAGGGCAAAATGATACCGATGGAAGGTTCACATTACCTGCATCATACAAAATACAAAGAAATCGCCGAGGAATTCAAAGCTTACATGAAACAAATCCAATAGTATGGTTGATAATTAAGCTGCGGAGCCGAAATTGGTTCCGTGGTTTCTTTGTTTTTACATTAAAAATACGATTTTTAAACCTTATTCCTGGGACATTGGCGTATAGTATACATCAAGACAAATCTTGGTCATTTCGTCAATGGATTTTGCAAAGTCGGATTGTATCCATTTGAGGAGAACATTATAGAGGGCCCCCGCTTTAAAGTATATTCGGTACACATTCTCATCGCTTTTATCGTGAGCAGTAGAGAGCATCATTTCATTCAAGCAATCCAGAATCACATGATCCAACTTTGCGCTTTGAAGTGCTTTGTAGATGTTACGCTGTTGAAAAATAACTTCAAAAAGCAATTTGATGAATTTTCGAGGTTCATTGGCTTTGCCTGTTATTTCATTGGTGTAAGGCAAGAGTTTTTGATTGATTTCGAATATAAGCGAATCGACCAAATCCACCAGGATCTCTTGCTTGGAGGAATAGTTGTTGTAATAGGCCGTTCGAGAGACCCCTGCGCGCTTCACAATATCGGTGATGGTGATTTTGTTAAAAGGCTGTCCCTGGATCAAGAAGACTAATGCCGTGCAAATAGCTTCTCTTGTCAAACGGTTGGTTTCTTTATTGGAATGATGCTGAGAGGTATTTGGACTGTATAATTCATGATTTGAGATGACATTTCCCCTCCGTTTGTACATTCTGGTGTTCGTTTTATTGTTTTTCATGAGTCTTTTCAATATGCTAATACCATAAGGCATTACAAATGTAATGTCAAAATAGTAGTTAGTCAAATGGGAGGGCGTCATGTTAGGAAACTTATATAGACGATTGTCAGCGGTGCTGCTTTTGATCCTAGCACTCTGTACTACGGTATTCATCGGCAAAGAAACGGTAATCTCGATAATCGCCATTATCTTTTTGTTAGCAGAATTAGGCATCTCTTTTTTGCTTTTAAAGAAGCGTGAGAAGGTACATGTGGTATTTATTAGTGCGATGGTGGCAGAAGGGCTATTCTTACTAACAAGAGAATTTTGGCTGCTTGCGCTCTCTATCCTGCTGCTGATCGTAGCGGGCATATGGAGAGGACTCTTTGGGCAAAAGGGGAGCAGAAGAGTCACTCCGTTTCTAGTGGTTCGTAAAGTGTTATTCAGCATTGCTGCTCTTATCGTTACTGCATTTTGGGGAATTGGAATCTATGCAAAACCTATTACAACACCTGTGGCATTAGCAGCTGATGCGGCTGTGACGATCGATGAACGTAAATTGGATTCTGCAGCAGTGATGCTGAAGGATATTGAAGTGATGAATTCTTTTGGAAGCCGTACAACCGGCTCAGAGGGTCACAATCAATTTATAAAATGGCTGGAGCAGCAGGCAACGGATATGGGGCTGCAAGTATATCGCGATCGCTATACTTTTGACCGATGGGAAGAAAAGAGCAGCTCTTTAATGATTGATCAGCAGTCAATTCATGTCTCTTCAGCTTTTCCTTATTCCGGGGAAACTGACGAAAAAGGGGTAACAGGGGAGCTGGTATATACGAAGCGTAGTGAGTATGACCAGGCCAGCGGAAAAATTGCTGTCATTGAAATTGAGAATTTTAGAAATTTTCCAATTGGGATCGTTATGAACATGCGGGATTCATCTCCTAAGGAAAGCCAGATTGCCCCAAATGAAGGCGATCTAGTCCTCACTACAGCTTTAAAAGAGGCTAAATTGGAGCAAGCGAAGGAAATGGGCGTGAAAGCTGTTGTTGTAGTCTGGAAAGGGGTATCTGATGATAAGGTTGAAAAGCAATATGTGCCTTTTACTACCGATTATGCTGGAATCCCTGCGATCTGGGTCAATGAAACGGAAGGGCAAAAGGTGATAAGTGCAGCTCAGGCGCATAAAGAAGGTACGGTTATTTTAGATGCGGAAATACAAAAAAATGCCCCAACAGAATCCTTTTATGTGAAAATTGACGGTAAAAATAAAGACGAAGCGATTATCGTAAATACCCATACGGATGGGATAAATGTGGTGGAGGAGAATGGCGCTGTGGGCATGCTGTCCATGATTCGTTACTTGCAGCAGGAGCAGCCGGAACGTACGATGATTTTCGCTTTTGTGACAGGGCATTTTAGATTACCGGTTTTCAAAGGGTCCTCTCAAGCGACTTCCACTTGGATGGAGGGGCATCGAGAGCTCTGGGATGGCGAGAACGAACATATAAAAGCTGTAGCTGGAATTACGGTTGAGCATTTAGGCAGCATGGAGTGGAAGGACGATGATACTGGGCACTATGGACCAACTGGACAAATAAGTACAGAATATACTTATGCGGGCAATGAAATGATGGCAGCCATTTGGCTGAAGGCTATTGAAAAGACAGACGGCACGCGTACTGTATTATTGCGTGGACATAACAAGTTTGAGTTTGGAGAGAGTCAGCCCTTACTTGAAGCAGGGATACCGGTGATTGGTTTCATTCCAATGCCCGACTATCTGCTCGTGGATAGTGACAACAGAGAGATGGACAAATTTGATGCAAAGCTAATGCATACGCAAATTGTATCGTTGCTGAAGGCGGTCAAGCTGGTGGACGGAACGGAGACAACTAAGCTTGGGAAATCAGATGGGTATTCTTTTTTCTATGGTCGTACTAAATGATAAATTGGAAATTGGCTGATGATTAAGAACATAGTACTAAAAGAAAAGGAGTAAAAACTACATGTTGATCAAAAGTGTTGAGGATCTTGAATTACAAGAGTTTACAAATTGCTTTAACGAAGCCTTCTCAGATTATGTAATTCCATTTCAAGTTTCTGCGGAGCATTTAGCTGATAAATTTGCAGGTGCGGGAGTTAATTATCAGATGTCGTTTGGTGCTTTTGATCAAGATAAGCAGGTTGCATTTGTTATGCATGGTATCGGTGACCGTAACGGCGAAAGAACTGCATTTAATACCGGTACAGGAGTCGTTCCTTTATATAGAAGGAGACGGCTAGTCGAACAAATTTATCGTCATGCTTTTCCCATCCTTAAAGAGCATCATATTCAAAAATGTTTGCTTGAAGTGATCCAAAGCAATGATAAAGCTATAAAAGCGTATAGCGCCATAGGATTTCAAATCCAAAGAGAATTGGTTTGTTTCAAGGGGCGTATTGATGTAACCCTTCCGGCCGATCATAAACATACATTTATTACTACGGTTAGACTGGAAGAATTCGATTGGACAGCGGTACATTCTTATTGGAATTTTGAACCTTCTTGGGAACAATCTGTTCATGCAATTTTACGAAACCCGCATTTATACGATGTGGTCACGATAAGGGAAGAGAATAAGATTTGTGGATACGCGGTAATAAAATCGGCCACTGGAGCAGTTCTGCAGTTCGGTATTTTGCAAGAAAAAAGAAACAGGGGATTTGGACGTTCCTTATTTCATTGGATTGGAAAGAGACATTCCATCATCACCGTCAATAATGTAGACAAAAGAGATACAAATTCTATACGTTTCCTTCAAAGCGTTGGTCTTGACGTATATATCGAGCAATATGAAATGGAGAAAGATTTGTCATGACGAAGATGACATCGGCCATCAATACGATAATTAATTCAAAAACACTGATGATTTGAGTCAGTGTTTTTTTGTTGCATAAGGGGGTATATCTTGTGACACCACATATAAGCTAATGAATCAATAGCTCCTTCGGGTGCTTTTTGTGTTATTCACCGAGTTGTTAGAAAGATTTGTCCCTTTCTTGAACGTTTAGGGAAGAAGAGATGTCAGCGATTGAATTACTAAAAAATTAAGATATGATAATTTTAATTATTGGGTCACTATATTAATTTAACTGCTTCTGTATCAGGTAAAAACAGGCTCGCCAACTCTTGATTTGTGAAAATTTTCTCTTTTTTACATAGCAAAGATCGAGAAACGTCATACTAAAACGAACAGGCAACGATGTCGCTGAGCCTTGCTAAACCTGATATTAAACGCAGCCCAACAGTTAGCAGGTCTAATCATAAGTATCAATTTATGACGAAAAATGAACAGAGTTTGAAGGGAGCAGTAAAGAATGGCAATTGATACGGTGCTATGGAGCAGGCTGGTGACAGGCTTGACTCTCGGGTTCCACGTTATTTTTGCGACGATTGGCGTCGGTATACCGCTGATGATCGCTATTGCAGAGTTCATCGGGATCCGCAAGAAGGATCCACATTATACACTTATGGCGAAGAGATGGTCTCGAGGATTTGTTATTTCTGTAGCGGTTGGTGTCGTGACCGGAACAGCGATTTCACTACAACTGGCCTTGGTGTGGCCGAATTTTATGAAAATGGCTGGGAATGTCATTGCACTTCCGTTATTCATGGAAGTGTTCGCGTTCTTTTTTGAGGCCATCTTCCTGGGCATTTATTTGTATACGTGGGATCGGTTCAAAAATCCGTATATCCATTGGCTGTTGACGATTCCGATTGTCGCCGGGGCAGGCATGTCTGCGGTTTTTATTACGACGGTAAACGGATTCATGAACCAGCCTGGAGGCTTTGTCATGGAAGCAGGCCAATTCACAGCTATTGATCCGGTGCAAGCGATGCTGAATACGGCGACGTTCTCCAAGGTGTTCCATGTATTAAGCTCGGCCTATTTGACAGGCGCTGCCTTGCTAGCCGGGATTGCAGCCTTTGCAATGCTGAGAAAAGGGGTGTCCACATACCACAAAAAATCCTTGAATCTCATGATGGCGGTTGTTTTGCTGTTCGGCTTGCTGAACACGTTAGCCGGAGATGTGTCCGCCAAGTTTTTGGCTGAGCATCAGCCGGAGAAGCTTGCAGCGGCAGAGTGGCATTTTGAGACAGGTAGCGGTGTGGATTTGGTTTTAATGGGATGGTTGAATGCAGAGCATGAAGTTCTAGGGGCACTTCATTTGCCTAAGCTGCTCAGCTTCCTAGCCTTTGGAGACTTTAATGCAGAGGTAACGGGGCTCGAGGAATTCCCCAAGGAAGAATGGCCACCGCTTCTCGTTCATTACCTGTTTGATTTAATGGTTGGAATCGGATTTGCTCTGCTCGCAATTTCGGTCCTATATTTTTTGTTTGTGTTCAAAAAGCGCAATGCGCTAAATAAATGGATGTTAAGCATCCTCGCATTGATCGCACCGCTCGCTTTTCTGGCTGTTGAGCTGGGCTGGTTTTATGCAGAAGTTGGGCGACAGCCGTGGATTATCCGTGGATATATGCGTGTTGAGGAGGCTGCCACATCTTCACCGAATGTAAGAATTATATTCTTCGCCTTATTGCTCTTGTACATCGTACTCGGCAGTATGTGTGTAATCGTGCTAAGACGCTTGTTCAACAATAATCCGGCAGAAGTTGAGATGGAGAAATGGATGAAGGATCATCCTAATCAATCTACGGATAAGGGGGGCACTGCATGATGAGTTACGAATTAATTGGCATCTCGGTGCTCTGGCTGTTTTTGTACGGCTATTTAATTATAGCTTCCATTGATTTTGGAGCGGGTTTCTTCGCCTTTTATGCACGTTTGACGAAGCAGGATCATCTCATTAATCGTCTGATTTCCCGTTATTTATCACCCGTTTGGGAGATCACAAATGTATTTTTTATCTTTTTCTACATTGGCATCGTCGGATTTTTTCCAGACACAGCCTATTATTATGGCTCCGCGCTGCTTGTTCCAGGAAGCATTGCAGTTGTTCTTCTTGCCATTCGCGGTTCGTTCTATGCTTTTGAAAATTACGGTTCCAAGAAAAACATAGTATATCTATTTTTGTACGGAGCTACAGGTTTGCTTATTCCAGCTTCGTTGTCAGTGGCGCTAACTTTGTCTGAAGGCGGCTTTATTGTGGAGCAGGGTGAGACGGTTTCTCTGGATTACTGGGCGCTGTTTACCAATCCGTTATCATGGAGCATCGTTGGACTGGCAATCGTGTCCGTTTTGTTCATTAGTGGCTCATTTCTGACATTTTACGCTTCTCGGGCAGAGGATCATTCCGCGTTGAAGCTGATGCGGAACTACGCCCTGTTTTGGAGCACGCCGACGATAATTCTCGCGCTGACAGCATTTATCTATTTGGGTCAGCATAATGAACGGCATTTTCAAAATATGATGGATTTATGGTGGTTGCTGGCACTTTCCATTGCTTTTTTCATGACCGCGATGTGGCTGTTATATAACGGACGACGTTATGGATTAGCTTTCATATGCATCATGTTGCAATTTTTCTCTGCCTTTTTCGCTTATGGGATTGGGCAATATCCTTATATTCTTGATCCATATATCACGATTCAGAGCAGTGCAACTTCACCAGCAATGGGCTTAGCGTTAGTTGTTGTGTTTATCGGTGGTCTGTGCCTGCTGATCCCATCCCTTATTCTGGTCTTCAAACTCTTCCTGTTTGATGCGGATTATGTAAAAGGGAAAAAATAAAGCTGATTGATCCATTTCGGCGTGTTTGAGGTTTCTCTACAAGCCTATAGATAAAGGAGGTGTGATCTGTGAATAGGAAATCCAGTCTGATTTCTCAGCAAATGTCTTCACAAAGGAAAAATATGGCCCTCCTCGCGCTCATTTCGCTCGCGCTTGGCACAGCTATTGTAAGTCAGGCTGGGCTGCTTGCTGAAGCAGTCCAACGGATTTTTGTGGAGAGAGCTTCATTTTCATCGGTTATCCTGTTGCTCGGCATTCTTCTGGCTGTTATGGCTGTACGCACACTGTTGTCGTATGGAAACGGTAAAGTTGGCTTGCATATGGCTGCGACAGCCAAGACAAATATGCGCGCAGCCGTGCTGCAAAGCTTGACCCATGCTTCCATGCCTTCAACCCTTCGTGGACAGACAGGTGGGAAGGTCAGTATTGCTCTGGATGCTGTGGATGAAGCTGATAGTTATTTCAGTCAGTACATGCCGCGAATGATGGAAGCTGCTATCATCCCAATTCTGATTTTGGTCGTTACATTTATCCAACATGCCAACACAGGTTTCATTCTATTGTTTACTGCTCCGTTCATTCCGCTGTTCATGATTTTGGTAGGGCTGAAAACGAAGAACAAATCCGAAGAAAAATATGCGCAACTGGCTGAGTTTTCAGGTACGTTTCTGGATTCTCTTCAAGGGCTGGTGACGTTGAAAATATTTGGACGGGCTCACCGTCAACAACAGAAGATTGAACGCAGTAGCCTGAGTTACCGAGATGCCACGATGGGCATTTTGAAGATTGCGTTTACGAATACCTTCATGCTGGAATCGATCGTGATGCTAAGCATTGGCATCGTCGCTCTCGAACTGGCCATCCAGTTGCTCGTTTTCAAATCGATGACCTTCCACACCGCCTTTCTCGTTTTGTTGCTCGTTCCCGAATTTTACAGCCTGTTAAAGAATACGGGAACGGCCTTTCACAGTGGTCGCACAAGTATGGGGGCGGTTCGTAAGGTGGAGCAGATGCTCGAAGAACCGACAGGGGAGAGCAAGGACGCAAATGGCAATGAAGGAGCATTAACATCCGATGGAATCGACGAGATTGACAACATGGATAGGGTCGACAGGATAAGCAAATTAGAGATTGCCCATTCCGGAGACCTTTCTTTGCCGCCATCCATCGTAATTGACCATCTTCGGTTTCGATATGCTCCAGATTCATTCGAGCTTAAGACGGGTCGGATCCAGTTTAATCCGGGAGAACACATTGCGATTGTAGGTAAAAGTGGTTCCGGCAAAACGACTTTACTCCATCTCATTGCCGGTTTGCTGAAACCTGCATCGGGAACGGTTCTGGTGAATGAAAGCCCACTCTCGCAATACGATGAGACAGCATGGTTCGAACATGTTAGCTACATTACACAGCATCCGTATATTTTTGCAGGTACATTTTCTGAAAATATCGCGATTGGTGCTCGCGGGAGCATCTCCAAGGCAGAAATTGAGCGGGCGGGGGAGGAAGCAGGACTCGCAGCTCTTACAGCCCAATTGGAGCATGGCTTTGATACCTTTGTTGGTGAAGGAGGCAGAGGACTGTCTGGTGGGGAAAAGCAACGGCTTGCCTTGGCACGCGCTTTTTTGAAGCGCCCTGCCATCATTTTGTTTGATGAACCCACAGTTGGACTGGATTTGCACACCGAGCGGGTACTGCAAAGCTCCATTGCCAAGCTGGCAAAAACGGCTACGATGATTACGGTGGCTCACCGATTATATACGATTCAACAAGCCGATAAGATTTTGTTTATGGACAATGGAGTGCTGGTGGACTCCGGACGACATGACGAGCTTCTGGAGCGCCTACCTCAGTATGCTGAGATGGTTGATGTAGAGCGGAAAGGGGGGGTATCCTCATGAATGAGCTGGCTGTTCTGTCAAAAGCGATGATTCAGGAACGCAAGGATATCATTCTTTCAATTTTGGGTGGATTTATTGCCGGCATAGCCGGTGTGGCACTCTTTTCTACGAGCGGATATCTAATTTCGCAAACGGTATTTGAGCCACCACTTTATACTTTGATTGTACTCACCTCGATGGTCAAACTGCTTGGTCTCCTTCGGGCGGCGAGTCGTTATGGAGAACGCTTGTATTCTCATCGAGCGACGTTTTCCATGCTTAGCCGTTTACGTACATCCTTTTTTGCCAAGCTTATTCCTTTAACGCCGGGTATATTGAACAAAAATCGAAGCGGGGATCTGCTTGCGCGGATCGTTGGGGATGTGGAAAGCTTGCAAAATTATTTTTTACGCGTCGCTTATCCCCCGATCATGGTCGTCATGGTGTTTTTGGCTACGGTGTTGTTTACTTCTGCTATTTCGTTCTGGATTGCCGTCCTGTTTTTGCTAGGTATGCTGATAACAGCATTCGTTGTACCGGGAATTGTTTTGCTCGGGCAGCGGAGAATACATGGACGCGTTCGTGAGCAGAGGGCGCAGCTTTCCACGGAAGTCACCGAAGTGTTATACGGTTTCCGGGATTTAAAAGTGTACGGGCAATTGGCACAGCGTGAGGAGCAGCTTCAGCAGGCTTCCTCTGTATTGGCAGTTGAGCAGAAACGAGCAGCAGGGCACTTACTGCGCGGGCAATCGATGCACACTTTTGTTACGTTTCTCATTTCCTGGGGAGTGCTGGCGCTTGGCGCCTATTTAATTATGGAAGGAGCGCTTGCCGGCGTATTTCTTGCCATGCTGGTCATGGCTTCGCTAACCGTATTTGAAGAAGCAGCGGCTATGGCCACATTACCCGCGTATAAAGAAGATAGTGAACACGCAGCCAAACGACTGACGGAAACGGTACAGAACTTAGATGAGGAGTCTTCGCAGCCAGGCGGCGCATTGTCTTTAGATCATGCCGTTACGATGGAACTATCCGGTGTTACGTTTCAATATGAAGGGGAGTGGAGACCGGCGCTTAAGGATGTGTCCCTGCACATTTTACCTGGCTCCAAAACGGCGATTGTCGGGCCGAGTGGGTCAGGAAAATCAACGATTATCGAATTGCTGCTCAAGCTGCGAACACCAACGGCTGGCGATATACGATTAAACGGCATTTCGGTGAAGGAACTGGATGAGACGAGCATTTGGCAAACGGCTAATGTGGTATTTCAGCAAAGTCATTTCTTCCGAGGAACGATCCGGGACAACCTGCTGCTGAATGGAGAAGATTATGCTGACGAACAATTGTTGGATGTGCTAGCTAAAATGCAGCTGCCCAATACATCGTTGACCGATATAGTGTATGAAAAAGGGGAGAATCTGTCAGACGGAGAGAAGCAGCGGCTGGCTCTGGCACGAGCGATGCTCCGCAAAGGACGGGTATGGCTTCTGGACGAACCAACTTCATCGCTGGATTATGTGACAGAGCATCACGTTTTGAAGCATCTTTACGCACAGGCGGCAAATGATACGCTTCTCCTGATTTGTCATCGGCTTACCGGATTGGAAGAAATGGACCGGATTGTAGTCATGGACCAAGGCAAGGTAGTCGAAACGGGTTCCTATTCGGAGCTGATGGGACAAAAAGGCTATTTTTATGAGATGAAAAAAATCGAACAGCAAATGATCGGAGAAGTTGGAGTGTAAAAAAACAAGACATCCTCTGAGTGTTTTGTCAATCTTACTATGCAACAGGCTAGAGAACAAATTCCATTGGGATAACGGAGGCCGTTCTTTAGCCTGTTTTGCGATTTTCGCCCCTGGACTATAACCAGGGCATGTATAAGCCAAATAAATCAATTCATTGCAAATGTCACTGTTATTTCCGAAGAGAAGATTGTAAGCGAAAGCGGGTGAATAACTTGGAAGTACCACCATTGCTGGACGGAGCAAATGTTTTGATTTATACAGCAAACGAGCATTGCAATAATTACGGATATGTTTTGTTCGAAGGTGAAAACAAAAAAAAGTGGGTATCACTGCTTTCGCGGTAACTAAATATGACGGTGCGAGAGGGTATTATCTATTCTCTTGCGACCTAGATTGGAATGTTATCCGTGAAACTCTGCACGATTCACTACAGAAAGCTAAAGAATGCGCAGAAAACTCAAACCATGTACCGATAAATTGGATTTCAATAGGCATACATCATTAGAAATCTTAGTCGAACGTTTTAAGAATAATGAATACGGCATTGAAGAATTACAGAGCAGATTAAACACCGCTGTAATGCCTGATCCTCCAATAACTGAAATTTCGAATAGACTCTTAGACTTGGATAATGATTTAGAGATTATCCTTTATACCCAGTCAGATTCTGAACAATATCAATTAGCGGTCAACGTACGTATTGGATGCCTTCATTGATTTTTTACGGAAAAATCATTGAGCTAAGGGAGAAACATTAGTTCAAATCAGAAAGATTAAAACCTTCTATATAGAAGCAAACTAGATTTAATAGCTCTAATAGGAGGTTTTGTTATGATCTTAAGTGAGTTGTGGCGACTGTATGAGACTGATAACTATTCAAGGATTTAGTCCAAAAACATTGAAAGCATACGCTCTCCAGCACAAAATGCTGATGAAGGAACTCGGTGACCTGGATATCACCGAGATAACTTTAACTCTGCTGAAGGAGTACTTAGCGAAGCAATCTGATTGGTTGAAGCCACTTAGCCTAGGACATCGGATTCGGTTTGTTCGTTCCCTTTTTCGCTATGCTTTTGAAAAAAACATACTTGACTTCTAATCCCTCCTTAAAACTACGAGAACTTAAAATGGATAAACGAATACCTAAGTTTTTAATCGAGGAAGATGTAATTCACTTAAAGATCGCTTTCAATCACTGAGGGAAAGGGCGCTGCAATTGTTAATGGCAAGGGTTCAAAGCAGAGAGAGGTTTATTTCACGACAGAGTGAAAAGTGTGGCTAAAGAAGTATCTGGCGAGTCGTCAAGACAACTGTAAAGCCTTTACGACGACGAGAACTTTATCGTCGAATTTTTTTAGCATTTTGAATAACAGCAGATTCCCCTTAAAGTCCGCCTTTATTCAACTAACGGGCAGTTTGATCGAAAGAATGATTATGGCGAAAAGGGTCAGCGTGAGTATGTATAAAATGATTTACAAACAAATAGTATCTACCTCGCTCCTCCATCCGGTACTATAATATTATGGAGGAATAAATAACAAAAAGTGAGGTTTATACCATGGTTTGCGAAAAAATATTGCTTACAAACGGAACCTTAATTGATGGGACCGGACGACCGCCCGTCCATCATGTAACAATAGAGATTGCAGATGGACGAATCGGTTTCATTTCGCAAGAATTGGATAACTATCCTGTGAATGAAAATGTAAAGCTTATAGACTTGAAAGGCCTTGTGATCCTACCGGGATTTATTCATACTCATGCCCACACCGGTTTCAAATACCTACAGAATGATCCTCTACATGGGTACCATAAAGAATATTTGGCAGCATGTCTTAAAGAGGGTATTACCACGATCCGGGACGAGGGATTGACGACAAACGCAACGATTGATGAAGTCATCTCACATACGAACGCACTCGATGGCTGTACATCACCTAGAATTCTTACATCCGGCAAAGTTTTTACAGCACCCGGGGGATACGGCGGGCAAGAACCGATTGGCGTAGGAAGTGCTGATGAAGCCAGGAGTAGGGTTCGAGAAGTGTTGGATAAAGGTATTCATTTTATTAAAACAGCACTTGAAGACGGGTATGACCCTAGCACGTTCGGATTGCCTAAATTGAATCAAGAGATTCTGGAAGTCATCTGTCAGGAAGCACATGCTAGGGGAACCTACGTCTCTGCCCATGTAACTAACGCTAAAAATCTTCAGATTCTTGTAAATTCCGGGATTCATGATGCTGCACATATGATCTACGACCGTTTGGACGACGGTTTAATTCAGCAAATGGTACAGAAAGGCGTCCGAATCGTTCCAACCCTTACCGTACTAAAAATGTTTCAGGACAAATTTGGAGCCCCCTTATTAGAACAAGGATTAGACAATGTTCGAAGATTTGTCCAAGCAGGTGGAGAAATCGGCTTGGGAGACGATTTTATTGAAGAAGAAAAACCATGGTATACATTAGGTATGCCGTGGGAAGAAATCCGATTGTTGGGACAAGCCGGCCTCACACCCATGCAAATTATCGTGTCGGCAACTTCTGTTGGCGCCAAGATATGCAATCTCACTCACGAAATTGGAACCATCGAAACTGGTAAGAAGGCTGATTTATTTGTAGTTGATGGAGATCCACTCGCTAATATAGAAAATCTTCGCAAGGTTAAATTTGTCATGAAGGAAGGCAAGGTTCTTTTCAACTCCCATGAAAATTAAATCTGTAGTTTCTGTAAAAGGGCAAAAGTAAATAAGACGCAGTCCATTCATTTTTTTGAAGGGCACAGCACCCGAAATAGGAATATTGGTATATTAATGAATTAAGAGACTTCTGCAATAGTTATAGAATAACCTAAGTTTTCTAGTCGTCGAACTGCGTATTTCACAATAGATTGTTGCTTCTGTTTGTCAAAGTAATCTTCGCCTAGGTCCACATACATTTCTTCGCGTGTTAACAGAAAGTAGGCTATTCTCAACATAGCATGCGCAACAGAGATTGCTGCTCTTTTTCTTCCTTTTCGTGCTGCCGTTCGTCTATACATAGCACCACGATAGTTCTTAGAGGCTACTACAGAATGGGCTGCCTCAACGTTCGACATCGTCATGAAATGGGACTACCCTCGTAGCGATTTCTTGATCTAAAAGCAGGGTCTGTTCACTTAAAAAATCAATATGAGTTAAAATCGTCTTTATCATCAGCCGCTGGTGAGGGGTTACATAGCCTTGCAGAGCTAGTTCAAGTTGATCTTTCTTTCGTATCATGGTAAGTCTAGCGAAGTTTGCCAATTTTCTCAGGATCATCTTCACCATCAGTAATGGCACGGAGCATGTCGCGAGAGGATACACCCATTATATCAGAGACAACAGAGCTAAGTTTAATATTGGCTCCTTCTAACACTTTTTGAATTCGGTTATTTTGTCTAGCTCTTTCTTCAATGGTACTCCGACGATACCGTACAAGTTCTCGAAGTTCCCGTTGATTTCGATCTGGAATGAAACTTGCTTTAAGTATGTTGTTTAATCCAATCAATTAATTGTAATAGAAACACAGTTTTAGTTGAAAACGTTTGAATCTCCTTTCCTTTAGACGTTAGAATACATGCAGTAATGTTATCCTTATGAATATCCATACCACACACTCGTTCAACTACGATTTCCACCTTAAAGCATCCTCTCTACGGCTAAATTAGATAAGAGGCTGTTGCTCCCATGAGTGCGTCCCAATAGGGAGCGACAATCTGTGATGCACCGTGATCGTTGGAGTCAGACTAACGGATGGGCTCACAGGCACCATAGTTCATCGACCTTCCTCTCCATTCTTTCGTGGAAGCATGGAAGCGATATGGGGAGGGCGCATTGCTGGTAGCGATGAGGTCAGGGGTTCGATCCTTCTTGGTTCTACCAAACGTAAAAACACGCCAAATGAGGCGTGTTTTTTGCGTTTGGTGAAATGTTACAAGGTGTAGGCCATGCACGTATAGCACAAGCGTAGGAGCACGACATCAAAAATTTTTCGTTGCGTATTGTAACTTTGAGACGACTTCTTAGAATTGGGCTTCTCGTTGGAACAAATTCGTCAGATGATGGGCGAGCAAGTCCCGATCGAACAATCAGGGGTATGTTTCAAATAAAGCAAAACGTATCCAATTTCCATATCCCCAACCTTCATTGGAATCAACCATGTCCCCCGAAAAAGTACTTCCTACAAAAGACGTTTAGGAACAACTTCATAATATATGAAAATACACCGATAAATAGGAGTGGAGCAAGCATACTCTATAATTACATATAAAGTGAGGAATTCAGTTTGACAATGATAGGGATTGACCTAGGTACGACGAATAGTCTGGTCGCTTATTGGACAGAAACGGGTCCTGCGATTATACCGAATGTACTTGGAGAGCATTTAACGCCATCCGTCGTTAGCTTAGATAGTAATGGAGAAATTTTGGTCGGTCAAATTGCTAAGGAACGTTTAATTACGCATCCGAACGCTACAGTATCCACCTTTAAGCGCTATATGGGAACGGAGAAAAAGTATCGGCTGGGTTGTTATTCTTTTTCTCCAGAGGAATTGTCTTCTTTTATAATAAAGGCATTGAAGGAGGATGCAGAGACGTTCCTTGGAGAAGAGGTGACGGAAGCGGTTATCAGTGTGCCTGCTTATTTTAATGACACCCAACGAAATGCGACGAAACGTGCAGCAGAGATAGCGGGCCTTAAGGTAGAACGGCTCATTAACGAACCGACAGCTGCAGCGATCTCCTACGGTCTTCATCAGCAACAAGAGGATACGAGATTTCTCGTCTTCGACTTGGGAGGGGGAACGTTCGACGTTTCGATCCTTGAGTTCTTCGAAGGTGTTATGGAAGTTAAGTCGATCGCGGGAGACAATTATTTGGGTGGGGAGGATTTTAGCCAGTTGCTGGCTTCTCACTTTATTTATTCCCAAGGTATCGATGGTGACCAATTGGACTATAAGACGAGCTCTGCCATCTTAAAGCAGGCGGAGGTATGTAAGTTGGCTTTAAGTCGTAATAGCATAGGGGCGATGAGCTTAACGCTGGGAGAACGGACGTTTGAGATGGAAGTAGATCGGGACGATTTTGAGAAAATAGTGAATCAACTGCTCGTCCGTCTACGTCATCCGATTGAACGCGCGATGAGGGATGCCGCACTGTTGCCTGAAGAACTGGACGCGATCATTCTTATTGGGGGAGCGACTCGGATGCCGGTTATTCGTTCGATCATTGGGAAGATGTTCGGAAGGCTACCGTTTACTGAGATTAATCCCGACGAGGCTGTGGTACTTGGCGCAGCTATTCAAGTTGCGCTAAAGGAGAGAAATCAAGCGTTAAGTGAAGTGGTACTGACGGATGTGAATCCCTACACACTCGGGATAGAGATGTCGAAGCAGGTAGACAGGGACCGTAACTATGAAGATGGCTATTTCAGCCCGATAATCGAACGGAATATGCCGATTCCGATCAGCCGTGTAGAAGAGTTCTGTACGATAAGGGATAATCAATTGCGGATCAGAATCTATATTTATCAAGGCGAGAGCAGGCGGGTTGAGAACAACATCAAGCTTGGAGAATTAGCTGTC
This sequence comes from Paenibacillus etheri, assembly GCF_001012825.1. Lineage (GTDB taxonomy): Bacteria > Bacillota > Bacilli > Paenibacillales > Paenibacillaceae > Paenibacillus_AQ > Paenibacillus_AQ etheri. Next base: position 403,813 of record NZ_LCZJ02000019.1, on the reverse strand, counting down.
GAAGTACCGCCCGCACCGGCAGGCGAACAGAGTATTCTTGTCAGATTCACCTATGACATTAATGGTATTCTCGAAGTGGAAGTCACCACAATAAGTACAGGAATCATGAAACGACTTGTCATTACGCAGAATCCAGGGAATTTAACGGATCAGCAGATTGAAGATCGTTTAAAGGTACTTAAGGATATAAAGATTCATCCTCGTGACAGGGTCGCGAACCGACTCCTCCTCGCCAAGGGGGAACGACTGTATGAAGAAGTGCTCGGTGATAAGCGCTCTGAAGTAGAGTTTGTGATGCATCAGTTCGAACGCGTGCTGGCAACCCAGGATGAGAAACGGATAGAGGAAGTCGCTTCCGAGCTTAAGAGGAAGTTGGATCACCTAGAAAGGTGGCGTGATTTCTAGATGAATAAGTATTGGACAATTCTCGAATTGGAACCGACGGATGATAAAACGGTGATCAAGAGAGCCTACTCTCAAAAGCTGAAAGTTTACCATCCTGAGGATGATCCGGAAGGTTTTCAGAGGCTACGTGAAGCCTATGATTATGCAATGAAACAGGCCAATAAGCAAGGGCAAAGCGGAAGGGCCAGCGATCGCTATAATGGTCCCAAGGATGATGAAGATGACGATGACGACGACGACGTTGAAGATGACGACGACGATCGCCGAGAAAAACGTGTCCCGCGAATGTCGATTTGGGAGCATTATACGAATGTAAATGAGACGGGTGCGGAGGATATAGATAGTAATATTCTACACCCTAAGGGATATCACGAGTTCAGTCAACCGTTTGACAAAGGAGAGGAAGACGACAAGCCTGACTTCGATGAACAGCTAGCAGATTTCGAAAAACAACTAGAAAATCTATACCAGGATTTTCCTTTGCGGATCAATCCAGTCAAATGGCTTGAACTACTCAATTCTGATCTTTTGTGGAACATCAAATATAAGAAGTCTATGACGATCACCGTATTAGAGTTTCTCGAAGAGAATCTTTTACTTCCGAGAGCAGTATGGGATGCGATTGAATCGGTCTTTGGTTGGAACGGTCTGAACGTGGAGGAACGGGAACAATTTAATGAAGAGTATCCCAACGTGTATGCCTACATATTCAACAAATTCGGTGCCCAGAACTTCGACTATTATATTCTTCTTCGCAAGGGTAATCTTGATTACGATGCTTATCTGCTCGCTCGGCTAGCCGCTTACGAGGGACTCTTGGACGATGATCTTCAGACGGCGGGGAATATGCTCAATCGAGCATATAGTCTTTTCAAGGGCGACCCCGACCTGCTTCGCTTACTAGTGAATTATTTCAATCGCTTGCATGATGAGGAACGGGTATTAACCTTTTACACTGAATTAGTGTCGCTTGTACCTGATGATCGGGATGTTCGACTATCTAGAGCCCGCTTACTTCTTCGGAAAGGGGACTGGTCGAATGCGCTGAAAGATGCCAATCATATTCTCGTACTGAGCCCGTACGATGCGGATGCCCTGTTTTTTGCGGGGCAATGCTTTCACAAGCTTGGTCAGTTGGAGAATGCGCGGGAGATGTTGGAGCGGTTACTTCAGGTCAATCCAAATGATGTCGATGGCATCCTATCGATGGCAGAGTTAAATAAAGATATCGCAAACCAATTGCGGCAGAGCGGTGGGGATAGAACAGCTCTCAAGAGGGTGGAACGGGAATTAGGGAAACTGCCTTGGCGAGAGCGTCTGTTGACAACTGTGCTGAATTTTTTCAAGGGGAATTACTTCGTCCTTTTCATTTTGGTGATTCTGCATGTAACCATCACAATCTCGTTCGTCAATCAGAGCGGCTATTCACAAATTCAGTACATGATTGAAACGTATAAACGAGTGGAGATTAGGGATGTTACGACGATAGAAGAGTTGAATCTTTTGTCACCTAACGACAATGCAGTACGCTTGAAGCTTACGGATACCAGATATTTAGCTATTCGTGAGATCATCAAGTCTGATAAAAAAGGGAATGAGGTACTCACTTATCTTCCTTCTAAAGAGAGCGAAGACTTGGTGACGAGTAGCTCTGGTTACCTATGTATCGGTAAGTTGGGTGATTCCTTGATCCTTATTAATGCCGATTATGAACAAGCAATGGAAATGTTCAAAAATCATACCATCGAAATCGAGGGTAACGTGTTGACGTTGGACAACGTAGAGCTCCAGACCCAGATGGACAAATGGTCAGACTATACAAACAATACCTCCTCGTATATAAAGGAAAGCTCAATAGCGAGTAAGTATGTTCTCTCTAAGGATGGGGCGAAAAAGCCATCTCTTCCTAAGATTCCGGTTTGGATCCGTATTTTAGAGCTCATTTTACTCCTTTTTTACGTAGCTATCTTCAAACAGATCAGAAAATTTTGGAAATTATTCTTGTATATTTAAGCGATCGGAGGCTACAAGACAATGAATCTCAATAAGGAAGAAGACAGAACTGCATGGAAGCCATTTCTAGATGTCATTCTCTCGTTATGTGTAAGTGGAGATAATGCTGATTTTTTCATTCTGAATCCGGAGCGCATTTATTCATCCCGCAGTTCGTGCAGAGCAATCATTGAGTCATATGGCATCACGGATGCCGACAAGCTGAGTGAAATCCTTTCCTGGATGGCAGTTGGTAATGGGAGCAAAGAATATCTAGACATGCGGAATACGCTGTCTTTGATGTCACTAACTGAACGAAACTCCTATATCCAGATAGAGAAGCACAGTCCGGAATACAAATACAAGCTGTCGATCGTGAATCATTATATGGGACGCCTCCCTTCGAGCGGAATTGACGCTTATTCTTATGGGTGGGCGATGTTTTATTGCTATGCAGGCAAAGAGTTGGAGTATATGAAGGAAGAGGAAAAGTGGGAGTATGTAGGTTCAATACTTCAGAAGGTATTGAAATCCTACTCCAGTTGGCGAGAATTTATTCATGCCTTTGCAGTAGGGAGATTGTTCCATTCCTCTACGTTGTCTGCTGATATTTCAAGGCAGACCAGGGCATCACTGATTAAGCTTCTAGTATCGCCACTTAGTCCAATTCACAAGGCGCATACTTGGAAATAGAGGACATAACGAGGTAATGAGTGGGGGACTGAAAGTTCCTTTTCGAGTTCCGCTACGACCTATATTCCAATATATTTAATGTGGCAACTAGTCCTCATAACATAGTATTTGTATATTCACTGTATAAAGCAATTTTGGACTATAAGCTTGGGCTAAAAGAAATCAGTAAAACAGTAGGTTTGAAAGTATCAGAAGAGAAGATTCTTGAGTTCTTAAGTCATTCTGGTTCGATCTGAAGGCTTCGTGAGCCGACCTCCACCCGAGACATTTACAAGGGCGGTTGTTAATCAAACGAATGGCATATTGCCGCGATCAGTTGTCGCCGTCTGACACTATTCTGTACTTTTTAATGATTCAATCATATTTATTTGGGTTACTTTTCTCCGAATCAATAAGTTCGAAAGAATAGTGAGCGTAAATGCAGTAGAAACAGAGATCACTATGACAACCAGATTTACTTGATCCGGGATTTGCTGATGGGCGCTTGCCATTGCATTAACAGCTAATTTATACAGATAGGCACCAATCGGTAACGCTACAACAACCGCAAAGGTGGTCAGTATCATATTTTCAAAAAAGATAAGCCGGTTTATTTTATTCCTAGGGTAGCCTAATACCTTTAGTGTCGCCAGCTCACGATTTCTTTCATAAATGTTAATGGAGGATATCGTATAGATGGTACCAAAGGAAAGAACAACGGCACTAATGATAAACAAGATAAAAACAAAACTATTTTGCTTCAACATATAAACCGCGGATCTCTTTAAATCACTCTTATCTGCGACTGTTTCTACTTGTTGATCCTGTTCGAAGTAAGTACGAATGTTTGTAAGGACTGTGGTGCTATCGGCTTCCACTAATAGTGACGTAGGATTGTAGTCAATGCCAAAGCTCATTAGGTACGATGGTGTAATATAAAACGACGGATTCGAATACTGGGTGGATATGTGTAAAACCTTCATATCGACCGTTTTATTTGCAAACTCTGGCGCAGTGAACTTGATTCCGATGCTATCACCTTCTGCAATCCGATACTCGTCGGCATACGATTTAGGTACTAGCACACCACTGTTGTTCAAACCGATCCGATCTCCATTATCGTCCACGTATTGAATAAGATTGTTTTCTTTCTCCGTTATAACTAACCCCATATTCAAACTCGTCTACACCCAACGCGAATGTAGGCGAGCCTTTGGCGGGAACGGTGCAGGAAGTAAGGGTGACGCCAATGCTTCGTACGTTTGCGGCCGCTTTTTCTGCTGCTTCCTTAACCTGCCCGAGATCTCTGCCTTCTTCCGCCGCAGCCCCAGCGATTTTATGAACCAGCACGGTTCCGGCAACACCGTGGCGCCCAACAGAATACAAGCTATCTTCGACTGCGATATCGTCATCCACCCGAACGTATTCAACCTGCAAGCCTTCTTCTTGCGCCAATGCCGCGCCATTTTTAAAATTCATCATATCGCCGCTGTAATTCTTAATAATCATCAGAGCGCCTTTGCGACCGGAAGTTGCCTTGATGGTTTGATACACCTGGATCTGCGATGGAGAAGCGAATACGTCGCCGCATACTGCAGCATCCAACATGCCTTTCCCCACAAATCCCGCGTGAGCCGGTTCATGTCCGCTGCCGCCGCCGCTGATCAGACTTACTTTATTTACATTGATTGCTTTTTTCTTGATGATTTTATACTTTTTCAGAAACTCCAGTTCTGGATGCGCCATCACCATGCCGTTACACATCTCCACCACGAGGTTTTCGGGTTTATTCATGATATTTTTCACTTGCGTTTCCCCCTTATTTAGACATGGAAGAAGTCCGAATGAATGCTTATTGTCAATACTCGTATTAGAGTGTAAGCGTTTCAAGGTAAACGGACAAAAAAGCGCATCTGTCAAAGACGCACCTGTTTATCTTTACTAACAGATTTTGTTATTATAAGGATGGAATGAATATGGTGACAAGGAGATTTTGATGACCTCATCGATCATTACACAAAAAATGATTGCAAAATCATTAAAAGATCTAATGGAGACGGAAACGTTCCATAAAATCTCAGTGAGCGACATCATGATAAACTGTCAGATGCGGAGGCAAACGTTTTATTATCATTTTCAGGATAAATACGAATTGCTGGGTTGGATCTATAAAGAAGAAACGAAGGAGAACATTACTGACTTTATTGAATATGAGAAGTGGGAAAATATTTTTAATCAGTTATTCGGGTATTTTTATGAAAATCAGCGTTTTTATCGAAATGCGTTTAAAGTTGTCGAGCAAAATTCGTTTAACGAGTATTTATATGAGCATACAAAGAACTTATATTTAAAAATTATCGATGAACTATCGTTGGGTTTTGGAATAAGCGTTTCCGAAGAGAAAAAAAGTTTATTGGCCTCTTTTTATAGTCACGGGTTTGGGGGCACGATCAAAGATTGGATCCAGAATGCTTGCATGATCAACCCATCTGTCATGTCGTCTTTGATGAAAACGATGATTCATGATCAATTGATATTATCCCTGCGGCAATCAGCAAATCATAAGGTGGAGAAACGATGAAAACGATTAAAAACGATGTTCAAAATATAGTTCGAGATATGTTGCAAGGTTTTTATTTCGAACATAAAGAAAGGGTTTATTATGACTCGAAACATCACATTATTTATCGGAAAGACCTGGGTGACATTGGGCAAAACGTCGTTCTTTTAAGCGGCGGGGGGAGTGGCCATGAACCCGCGCATTTCGGTTACGTTGGAGACGGAATGCTCTCCATAGCGGTTAGCGGACCTATATTTATTCCGCCTACACCGGAACAAATATTGGCTGCGATTCGTAAGGCAGACAAAAATAAAAGCGTCCTGATGGTTGTGAAAAATTTCAAAGCGGATGTGGACAACTTCTTAACTGCAGAATCCATCGCCCTAAAAGAAGGACGATCTGTTGATCATATCCTTGTAAACGATGACGTTTCCATTGAAAACGACGCAACATTTAACAAAAGAAGAAGAGGGGTAGCCGGCACCGTTTTTGTGCATAAAATAGTTGGTGCGGCAGCAACGGAAGGATTTTCTTTGCAGAAGCTGAAGGAGATTGGCTCTTCTGTCGTTAGTAATCTGCATACTTTGGGCGTTGCGCTGACCCCTGCTAATAACCCTACTCAAACAGAGACTTCGTTTACTCTGGAGGATCACGAAGTTTATTTTGGCGTCGGAATTCATGGCGAAAAAGGATACCGCAAAGAGACTTTCGATTCATCCGAAAAGCTGGCGATTGAATTGATGAACAAGCTGAAAAGCATTTACCGTTGGAAAAAAGGGGACAAGTTTGCCGTCTTAATCAATGGATTAGGCGCAACGCCCTTGATGGAACAGTATATTTTTTCCAATGACATCAGGCGCTTAACACAACTGGAAAGCATCGATGTCAGATTCTTCAAAGTCGGTTCGCACTTGACATCCATGGATATGAAGGGGATTTCCTTAAGTCTGTTAAAGATCGAAGACCCCAACTGGGAAAAATGGTTGAAGGCGGATGTTCGCGTATCAAGCTGGTAGTTGGAAGACTCCATTCACGATGGGTAAATAAAAATCTCCTATGATTTGGACACGGCGAGTAACCGCAGCATAGGAGATTTGAATCATTCAAGCGCTTACATATTGGCGTTTATTCAATTAATTTGGATTCCGTTTGTTTTATTGTTTACAAAGTGCTTTTCATACCAGCCTCTGAACGTAACGGTAACATATCCGAATAAAAGTCCGAGAGCGCAATAGATTAATTCGGTGATGGCCGCGCCGGTATAGGTAGCGGCTTCGATATAGCTCATAAATCCGAAGTATACGCCCGCTCCCACAAACATGGCAGGCACATAACTTAGTAGGGACGGTGCAAGCTCAAAGTAAATGACAATCGGCACAACAATCAGAAGCACAACAGGTATTGTGAAAAATCCAAGACCCGATAGCATTCCGCCGCTGACCATGATCGCTACGGAAGCTAAAATTCCGATTCCGTAGCTGAAAAACGCCTTGACGGCTCCAACAACATTTAACCCTGATAAAAAATACATCGCCCACGCCTGGAAAGAAATCCAGCCAAAACCCACATTTCCGTCCGGTGGACATAGCGGAGCCAGCACCTGATCAATGACTTGGAGTAAGAAAGCTTGGGCCCCTATAAAAAATGCGATCCAGAAAAACTTTCCTTTTGTCATAGTTTCAGTCTCCCAATTATTTTTTGGATTTTTCGATCCGCGTACTGTTCACGCGCTTACATCGACAACAGCTCACGCAAACAGGCGTCGACTTGCTCCATGTATTTCGGCTCGAATCCGTTCAACGCGAAATGACCTTCCTTGGACTCGATCAATCTGAATTGGGAGTCGGGAATCAGCTTCTGGTCGGCTTCGCATTCATGCGGAGGGAAAAACATGTCATGGCTGATGGCCAACACGAAGGTTTTAGCCTTGATGCTTTTCAGGGCTGTTTCAAGGTTGCCACCGGTATTTCGCGAGATATCGGCCCGCTGCCATTTCCATACTTCGTACAGCAAGGCGTTCGGATCCATCGGTTCAAAATAGGCCTTCATGAAGCTGTTCATGAAATCTGTGAGCGAAGACATGCCTAAGATGGTTCGGAAGCGTTCTTCTTGATAAAATTCTTGGCTCCATCCCTGGAGAGCCACAATTTTTGCCATCCGATCCATACCTCTTCGAACGTGCATTCCGTCTTCGTACCATCCATCTTTCCAAGCGGGGTCCGACATCAGGGCTTCTTGCAAGGTTTCGGTGAAAATGATCTGGTGCCGCGAAATTCGAGCGGTCGAAGCAATAGGCGCCGCGCGTTTGACCATATCCGGATACCGTACAACCCATTCATACGTCTGCTGTGCGCCCATCGAACCGCCGGTCACCAGAGCGAGCTGGGTAATGCCGAATTTTTCAGTCAAAAGCTTGTGCTGTGCGCGCACGTCGTCTCCGATTCGGATTTTCGGGAACTTCGCCATCGACTGAGGAGCAGGTGTGTTCTGCGGTGAAGAAGAAGTGCCGCAACCGATCTGATCCACGATGACGATAAAGTACTTGTTGGGATCGAGCGCATGTTCAGGGCCCACATAAACGTCCTCCATGATTTTGCCGGTGCCCGAAAACCAGGTGGTCACAAGGATCGCATTGTCTTTGGCAGCATTAAGATGACCAAACGTACGATAGGCCAGTTTGCAGCCGCGCAGCGTTTCGCCTTCTTCAAGCTCCAGACTGCCGATCTCATAAGACTCGTACTTCCCCTGAAAATGTTCGGATGTGTAGAAAGGGTTCTTGATCACACATTTTTCCTCCTTTTATGGATGTTCTCCAATGATTAGTAAGTTTCACTCGCTTCTTTCTATACCTATATTAAAATGTAAGCGCTTTATAGTAAACGGACAAAACCAGTTTTCTGTCAAAAAACACTCTACCAATATACCAAATATTCTACAGTGCTCTGGCTCATCTTCAGCATTCTTAGGAGGGAAGGGACAGGATATAGAACCTATCATGAAAAATTCAGCTAGGTGAAGCAGGGAAGAAGTTTTGATATTATCCATATCGAGGTGAAAATCGAAAGGGAAAGTAAAGATATTGGATTTTCTGTTTGGCGAATCTATAATTGAAACAACAGTTTCACCTTCATAAAATACATATCTGAGAATGGTCAGCGGCGGGTGTGATATCGATAAATTGGTGGAAGGCAATGTTTGAAAAGTTTATCAGCCAATTTAAAGATATATAATCTTGATGCATTTACCTACATGCTTGGGAACTTTACAGAACTCTCTGCTGTCACAGTACAACAGTTTCCTAAATTCGAATTGGTGGATATTCATAAATTCATTTAGAAAACGACGGATGATCAAATAATGATTACAGGAAAATTAACTAACGTTGCAGCAGCCAGCGTTCATTTTCAAGGTGGATTCAAACATCAGACTGGACTTAAAATGGATATATTCGGAGATAAGGGCACAATCGTGTTGAGTTCTACAGCTTCGATTCAATTCGGGGAGCAGGACCTAAGGAGCAAGAGTTACATGACTTACGCTTCATATTACTGGTTAATCGTTCATAGTAGGATAAGAAGAAGCAGAAGCAGAATTAATTTGAAAGTAAATTCTGCTCCTTCTAAAAATTAATTACAAACTCCAAACCCGTCTAATACTAGGTATTTCATCAACAAATTGTAATTCATACACATCGGGGTTCGTTATTGACACTCCCTTATCAAAATCCCAATTTTGATCGTAATAATTAAACAAGATCATCATTGTCAAACGATGGGTAAACAAGAAAGTGGGATGTTGATTATCATGCCTTATTTCATCTATTAGGCTGGTTGCACGAACACGTACTTCTCCGTTAGATTCACCATTTGGAAATCTATGATTCGTATCGGAAAAGTGATTTTTTAGATCTTCAAATAAGTTACTTCCCTGGTAATCGCCTATATTGCGTTCTTGTAGTCTTTTATCTTTGGAGAAAGTTTGGTTTATTCGTGCCGCAACAATTTCAGCCGTTTTGCTTGCTCTCAAATAAGGACTGCTAATTAATCGACTATTTTCAATATTGGTGAACCGAGATAAAAATTCAGCCAATTGTTGAGCCTGCTTCTGGCCAACTTCAGTCAGCGGTGCATCTGGTTCGTTAGAACTTGCCTCACCGTGTCGAATAACGTAAATAGTTGAGTTTTGATCCATATAAAAACACTCCCTCATTTATTTTCTGGCGAGTTCTAAAACTGCATTGGCTAACACATTTGTTATGCTCGACCCATAAGAAGCATCGATAAACAAATCGCTTGCATGATGATAATTTGGATTTGGATCATCCACAGGTTCAGATGGAAAATTGATAAAAAAATCTTCAGAAACAACAACAGCCGGATACCCTTGTTGATGGAAAGATGCATGGTCACTTCTACCGATCGCACCATCGAATAAAGTTCGGTCGGGGTTAGTATCCGTACTTGTCCCTTGATAGATTTGAGGTGGGGACAGAGATGGTACTCCAACAACATGATTTGCTATAGTTTGAGCTATAGGTAAAGAAGCATTCCGAATATCTGCATCAATATGACCTGCATGGATTTCAAACAGATGGTTTTGATCACTGTTGAAGCCAATCATATCAATACATATTGCAGCTTTGACGGGTGCGCCTGTCGCTTTAAGCATAGATGCATATACCTTGCTGCCAACAAGTCCTGACTCCTCAGCATTAAAAAAACAAAATCGGACGGTATGAGTTAGCTGCTCCTTATACTCCAATAGACACTTAGCAATTGACAAAACAGCCGCTATTCCAGAAGCATCATCATCTGCTCCAGGCGCGGGATCAGAATCAGGATGGTAGATGCTATCATTAGCAGCTGTAGAATCCAAATGACATCCTACAATAATTAATTTAGCCTCAGAGTCTGGAAGGGTACAAGATTGTAACCACCATGGATACCAAGGACTTAGCCCAACCGAATCCTCTATTGATCTTCTTAGAGCAATTGGATTCGCATCATTTGTGATTTTAGATGTGAACCATTCGTTTCCAACAATATTTTTAACGGAAGGTAACCAATTTTCAATGGGCATAGGGTTTGGGTATTGTTGAAACAGTTCTCTTAGTTTTTCTTTAACATTTAGTTCAAAAGAGGAAGGTACGATACCGGGTAAATCAGCAATTACGTTATTTAAAGAAATCCCATTGAAGTTAAAACGATGTACGGTTGGACATAATCCGAGTTCAGATAAATCCTGTTGAAGTGCATTAATTACTCTGACATTATCAGGATGTAAAACATGACGAGATTTAATGGGTCCGTCATGGTCTATGTCTAGTTTTCCACTGTAACGCTTTACTATAGCTTCAAAGGATTCTGGAGTAGAAGCTGTAATTTTCTCCATGTTCAATTCACTAAAATCGGTATTATTAACAACTTTATTATCATTCCTAAAGTCGTTAACTGGATACAACATTTCTGGACTGGGTAAAAGCAGTTGTGGATGTGCATGACCGTTCGGCCCATGTACATGTAGGGATTCATTGAGTTCAGCGGGGCCTAACGCAACAATGATCTTTCTACCCTCGATGGATAGTACTTTATGCTTCTTCAGAATTTCCTCCGTTTCCTTATTCCATTCTTCAATCTCTACGAAGATCGGATCTTCAGTTGACAAATCTATAGATAACTTTTCTACTATAACCCCATTTTTTTGTAATTCTGAAAAGTTCTCCTCCACCATAACTGAAAGCATACACCAACGATTATCTTCAATTTTGTAATAAAAATAGGGTAACCCGTCACTTATACTTCTACATTGTTCTTTTGATCCAAAAATCAGAACCATTTCAGATATCTTATTATTCAATATATTTAAGGCTACTTGGGGATGGGGAGTGGATATAAAACCTAATTCAGCAGCTGAACTTCTCAAGACACGATCGGAAGAAACTAAAATCGTTGAATTAGCACGTACAAGATATGGGTTTAACTCTTGCTGAAGCACGCTTGTATTTTGATAAATGACAATTCGATTGAATTGAGGAAAATAATTCTTCAAATTTTCCACAGATTCAGATACTTCAGGCAAGAACAAAAACATTTCTACATTAAAACTTTGTAAGCTTTCCATCAATGTGATGATCCCCGGTAAGAAATCAACTCCAACTACTTCACTCTTCTCACTAAAACGAAGCATGCCGAATGATTGGTCAAACAAAAAAATAATTGATTTTATATTCGTTGACATTAAGTTATCCCCTTTCAATATGTATTCGTAATTAATATTTCAAACCTTATTCATATTTATGATAATTAAAAAGTGGTCTAATTGGATTTGATTTCATCGGATACTTTGTAAGTACTTGTAAAAAATAAGGTTCGATGATTAAACAACAATATATCGCTTAAGGAGATAATAGAATTATGATTAAACAAATTGATAAAAGAATTTACCACTTTACTAACGAGCCGCAGCTTAATCGACCGGACGAATCTTTCAGTGATCCCGAGTTGAAGAAAGAAACCTCAAAATCCACAATAAATCCGCTAACAGGGAATGTTAAATTTGTAATGTTGAATCTTGAGGCGTCGAATACTGATGAGTCATTCATAACAAGGGCAATAGAAGCGGTTAATCATAATTCTTCTGTCTTGGGGTTTTCTAGGGATTCAGTAAGGGAAGGAATGGAATTTGTTCCGGATCCTAGGGTAATCAAAACAAGTGCAAATACATCTGTTGTTCATTTGCATCAGGTTTATCGCGGGGTACCGGTTTATCAAATGTCTAGAACCTGTCGATTTAAGGAAAATGGCACTCTTGAAGACATTGTTGGGGATAATGTGAGTTTAAATGAAGAAATCAACCTCATACCTGAAACTGATGTGGATTCAGCAATAGTAGCAGCAAATGAGTATATTATTGCTAACCAGACTTCAACTGAAGGTCAAGTTGATGGGTGGGGGCAACCACTTCCAAATGTAAAAATTAATACGGCAGGATATTCCCCTAAAGTATTAACTACGTTTCCATCCCCTGCACAGTACACGGTATTAGACAAAGGAGTGTTTGAAGAAAACATCACAGCACATTTAACGATATTCCCACAGTATCCACAATCACGTTTAGCTTGGCACTTTGCAATTACCCTTCAAGATACTATGGAGCAGTATGAATTCATTGTAGCAGCTGATCAGAAACAATCGAGCGAGGTTTTACTCTGTCAAAGGAAAAGTTTTCATATGAAGGCTGAAGGAAGTGTCTACGAGTTTAACGGTGGGGAACAGCGAAGACTCTTTCCATTCCCGAGACCCATAACTGAATATCCAGTCAAACCATCATCAGCACTTCCTAATACGTTTCCTGTTGATTGGGTAGAGGAAACCAAGACCATTGGAAACAGCACGCAGACACTGATGTGTGATTCAAACGTTTCAACCGCTGAATGCACGCCGGCTGTACCAATGGAAGGAAAGCTAGACCATGAAAAGGTTACATTTATTCCTTCTGATGATTCTGGAGATGATCAGAAAATACTAAATGCCTTCTATTTTTGCAACTACATGCATGATTTTTTTTATATACTTGGTTTCGATGAAAAATCAGGGAATTTTCAAGACGAAAATTTTACTGAATTAGGTTTGGAGAAAGACCATGTTAAAGTAAATGTATTTTCTGGACCTGTATTCGGGACAGCTAACATGAGAACACCTGCTGATGGAAGAAATCCGATTATGAACCTTGGTGTCGTGTCTTCTACTAATCGTCATACGGCGCTAGACGCTGATGTTATATTCCATGAGTACACTCATGGTGTAACGAATAGACTTGTTGGGGGACCTTTGGATCAAAACTCTTTGGATATGGCACAAAGTAGTGGAATGGGTGAAGGTTGGAGTGATTACTTTGCTCTTACAATCCAAAATTTCAGTCGTACACAAGAAAAAGTGGTTACAGGAGCTTGGGTAGTTAATAATAATAGAGGAATTCGTGAATTTAAGTATGATGATGATTTTCCCGATCACTTTGGCGATCTCGGAACGGGACGGTACACTGAAGATGACGAACATAATATTGGTGAAATCTGGTGCGCTACTTTAATGTATTTAAATCGAAGATTAGTAGAAAAATTTGGGAAGGATAAAGGTTATAACTTGACTTGGAGAACTGTAATTGACAGTTTGAAAATTTCTCGTGCAAACCCAAGTCTAATCGATGCACGAGATAATATGTTAAATGCAATTCGAGACCTAAGATTAATTAATCAACTCAGTGAAGATGATTTTATAACAGCAAATCAATGTGCCTGGAAAGCTTTTTGTAAATTTGGTATGGGTCCTAATGCAAGAAGTAATGGAGCGACCTTAAATGGAATAGTTGCAGATTTTGAACTGCCACAGAATATCTAAACAGTCCCTTGGCTTTACATGAAAAAAGGCTCACTTAAGTTTGAGTGAGCCTTTTTGACAACCGCATCCGACAGCACAATAAGGTTATAAAAAGTTTATTATCTTTCACGAGAAGGGATGCCATAAAAATGATAAATGAACAGCTTGCAGGAGTATGGACATACCGTAGCTTTCTTAATGTTCCTGAAGAAGTTGGAGATTTTAACAAAATAAAATTTGGCGAAGGTGAACTAGTATTCGAAATGAAGTCTGAACCAGGCACGATTCGTGGCCAGTTAGTCTTTCGATCTGAGAAACCGGACCCGAAAGATGCAAGGTTATTTATTTATGGTTACATTGAGAAAAGTAATTTTAGATTCCAAGGTACAGGGGTTAAAAAAACTGATGCTGAAGATTGGGTCTATGATTATAATGGAGAGATTACACCAAACTGGATAGACGGGACAGAGAAGAAAACGATAATGACTGGTACAGTTATTCGAAGTGTACCTCATGATGGAAAGCCTGCTGGAGTAGTTGGTTCATTTATTGCTGTGAAGCGTGAGTTTTTAGAGCCTAGCCAAGTAATTCCCTTACCGGAGAATGTGCTGTCTATGCTTTCAACAAGAATGCACAGATTACATCATAGTGTTTGGCACAGCGTAAGAGACAGATGGACCAGACTGGATGAAACAAAGAAAAATGAAATTAGAAAAAGAGGATGGCAACCTGGTGAGATAGATGACGAACGGCCATCCATAACACCATATGAAGATCCTATTGTGTTAAATGGTTCAGGTGAGGATTTTCTGTTCATGCATCGCAAAATGATTATGCATGTTAACTCGATGATGACAGAACCAATAAAAGGATGGAGCGTTATTCCTGCCCCTGGTCCTTACTTGATCGAACCGAAATTTGATAACGGTAATATTTCTGTTTTTCCACCAGGTAATCCGAATGGGTTCACAGTTCCACCATTATGGATTACAGGAAACGAAGAGTTCGATAGACGCAACGCACAGTTAAAAAGTGATGGACATTATTGGTCAAGAATGAAATGGTGGGATCGGAAGTTTAAAAATCCGCAATATCTTGCAACTTTGACACTTTATGAACTGGGCTCATTAATTGAGTGGTCAGTGCATAACGACATGCACATAAGATGGGCTTCAGTTCCTAGTGACAAAGATCTAGTTCCGATTCCAACTGGCCGTGATGAGCGCGATATAAACGCATTAAAATGGGATCGAACCAGTTATGATTTTTTAGGGGACACTTATTCGGCTCACGTAAACCCTGTTTTCTGGAGACTACACGGTTGGGTGGACGATAGAATCAATGACTGGTTTGAAGCTCATGAGACTGTGCATAAAGGGCAATTGAAAGAATACAGATTGATGGTGTCCCGTGGTTCAAAAGTGATAAATGGGTTTTAAATGATCGCCCATGGGATGGGCCGAAACATTCACATAGTGATGAACATTCAATTGCTCAGATGGAAGAATTAAATGAGATCATTTATGGTGTGAAGCCACAAAGTTTCGAACTTGACCAACACAGATCAGTACCGCCTCTAACTTGGTTTTAATGGAATAGATCACCAAATGTAATTGCCGGGTGACAAGAAAATTGTCCGATTGGCGATAGTTGTATAGTGAAAATTGTAAGTGTCAAGAATATAGTCCTTTTGAAATCCGCGCTGAGCGCGGATTTTTTATTTTAGCGCGATGATGGACAAGGACATGGTACTATTGCCGTAAAAGACAAAAACTTGGTCCGTGCCAGAAACAGTCATCCAACATCGCTAAACAGATAATTCTTTGACTATCGCGAGGATACCATCCAAGATACCGACGGAATGAGCGATTGGTTGTGTGGTATTGTAGTGCACTTGGTGGGATTACGGAAAAGGCTGAACAAGCTCCTTGCGAAGCTCGATTTAGATTGTAGTGATTTTTATTGCTGTCACATTTTGGGTCGAGCTCTTCGTTGTATAGAGTGAAAGGGGGGGAGACAGCTTGAATGATACGGAGTTAAGTCAGATCATTGCAGATGTGTTGAATGGGGAGACAGAAAAATTCGAGAAAATCATGGAGGTTTATCAAAAACCGATTTTTCTCTACTGTTATCATATGCTGGGCAATTATGCCGAAGCCGAGGATAACGCACAGGAAGTATTTTTGAAGACATTCCGCACCTTGAAGAAATATACCCAATATCAAATGAATTTTGGCGCCTGGGTATACAAGATTGCTTACCATCAATGTATCGACATCATCCGTAAGCGAAAGTTGGTGAAATATTTGCCTTTCTTCTACCAGGATGAGAAAGAAAATAATGAAGTCGACTTGCATATTGAAGCCAACTATTTTGATGAATCCGTACATCAAGCCATGGCAAAATTATCGGTGGAAGAGCGTAATTTGTTAATCTTACGTTGTGTCGAGGATAAAAGCTACCAGGAGATCGGATTGATTCTCGGCAAAAACAGTGCCAGCCTTCGTAAAAAGTACGAACGTGCATCTGCAAAATTTCGAAAGTATTATGCTCAAGTGAAGGGAGTGGGAGTGTATGAATATGGACAGGGATCGGGATTTGAAAAGACTGTTTGATGACCCGCGCATTCCCGAAGCCGACTTGACAGGAAAAGTAATGAGAATATTACATGCTAAGCCAAAAGAAAAGGAGAGGTTTTTTATGAAATATAAAGTTGTTTTGACTGCGTGTGTAGGGATGATG
This sequence comes from Paenibacillus etheri, assembly GCF_001012825.1. Lineage (GTDB taxonomy): Bacteria > Bacillota > Bacilli > Paenibacillales > Paenibacillaceae > Paenibacillus_AQ > Paenibacillus_AQ etheri. Next base: position 387,067 of record NZ_LCZJ02000019.1, on the reverse strand, counting down.
TTAATGGCCTCCACAGGTTATGCGGCAGTTCAATATCATTCTTTGACGAATAAGGATGGCGAAGTCGTATATGAGACTAAATCGACGAAAGATTACGGAAAAACAGAATCGAAAGATGAGATAGAGCGTTACAAGGCATTTTATGAACTTAAGGATAAGGTGCTAAAGAATGGGGAAGCTGGGCTGTTCTATATGGTTGCCAATAATCCGAATCATGAAACAATTCTTGGAACGAAGGTGACTATCTTCCAAGATCTTTCTCAGTTGAGAGATAAGATTACGGATAAATCCATTAAGATCGCAGACAAAGTCAATGGAAATTATACATTCCAAAAGGCGGACGTAATCTTTAAAAATGCTCAGGAAGTGAATCCTCCTTCTTCGGAAGAAAAAAAGAAAATGGCAGAAAAGCTGAGAAAGCAGGCGGAAGAATCCAATCAGGGATATGCCATGATGCCGGTTGAAATGACAGATCAGTTTTTCCTTCTCTTTGCTACGTATCAAAATGGCGAAGATAAAATCGGGGTTAATATCACTAATCTGAGTGGAAAAAGCGAACCTACAATGTATATTGACGAGAACGTTGAATTTAAGCAGGAGAAGGTTCAAGTGAAGGGAGTAGAAATGCTGCATACAGAATTTGCTCCTTCGCAGACGCATGAGCTGAAATGGGTATACGAGAGCCCAGACAAAAAGGTGAAATACGCCTATACTTTACGTGGAGACATAAATAAAGTAAGCAAAGAAACCCTGATGAAACTTGCCGAAGGCTATTTGGAATAATAAATATTTAAACAATGGGAATCTTCTCCAAAGCTAATTGGGGTTGATTCCTCTTTAAATGAATTAACTCCGTATTGATTTAATAAAAGGCTGAGAATCCGATTAAGATTCTCAGCCTTTTGTGCGTTTTAGCAGCGTAAATTCACATTAATACATATTCATCTTAAATGTAATTGTTAAAGATGTTATAGGAATTCAGCATCATGAATGCAGTCGAAGAGAGGGAGTTGCCAATAAACTCATTCCGTTTTTTTATGCCTATTGTAATGGAATTATCCAAGGCAGTACTTACTTAATATCTTATAAGAAATTCTTGAAATCACAGAAATTTATCCGATAGTGGGATGCTATTATACAAATATAAATAGAGACGAGGTGATGTTATGCAAGCGAAATTGGCAGCGGACGCCATTCCCCTCACCAAAAAGCGGAATTCTTGGTTAAGAACGATAAAAAAGTATAAAGTGATGTACGCTCTCTTGTTACCCGCATTAGTTTACTTTGCCGTATTCAAATACATTCCTATGGCGGGAATCATTATTGCTTTTAAAAACTATAACCTAGCTTTGGGACTATGGGATAGCCCATGGGTGGGATTTAGAAATTTCACAGATTTTATGAACGGCGTTTATTTCTGGGACATCATGAGAAATACGATAATCATATCGCTGTATAAGCTATTGTTCGGTTTTTCAGCTCCTATCATACTTGCTTTGCTGCTCAATGAAGTTTATACCCAATGGTTTAAGAAAATCGTACAAACGATCACTTATTTACCCCACTTTCTATCATGGGTCATTGTTTATGGAATGATGGTCGCATTATTAGCCCCAGGGGATGGTCTTTTTAACATGATTTTGAAGGAAGCTGGAGTTGAACCCATCTCATTCCTAACGGAACCTGCCTGGGGCAGACTGCTGATCATCTTATCTGAAATATGGAAGGATATTGGATGGGGAGCGATATTGTACCTTGCCGCATTAGCAGGAATCGATCCAAGTTTATATGAAGCGGCTCGAATTGATGGCGCTTCCAAATGGAGACAGCTATGGCATGTAACACTTCCCGGCATTCGAGGAGTTATGATTCTGATGCTGATCCTTAAATTAAGCCATATTCTGGATGCTGGTTTTGACCAAATATTCATGTTTGCCAACAGCTTTAATCAAGAGAAGATCGACATTATCGACACATGGGTATACCGTGAAGGGCTCGAGCGACTTAAGATTGGCTTGGCTACTGCTGTGGGATTGTTTAAAGCGGTCATCGGATTTGTTTTAGTGTTGGCAGCGAATAAGCTCGCCAAAAAATTCGATGGGCAAATTTGGTGAGGTGGTTATCAATATGATCAATTTGACAATCGGAGAAAAAATCTGGCAAGCAGTCGTTTATTTTATTCTTATTTTGCTAGCTCTACTTTGCTTGCTACCCTTTCTATATGTGGTTGCTGTTTCAGTGACGCCAGAATCGGAAGTGTTAAGAAGAGGAATTGTTATTATACCAGAATCCTTTACCTTTCTAGCCTATAAAGAAGTATTCATTTCTCATGGTATCGGGCAGGCGTATAAAATTACATTGTTTCGAACGATAGTAGGCACTGCTCTCAATGTGTTCTTTACGGTAATAGCGGCATATCCGTTATCCAAAAAATATTTGCCGGGTCGAAGCCCATTTTTACTATTCATTGTCTTTACCATGATGTTTGGGGGAGGATTAATTCCGACTTATTTACTAGTCCGCTCTCTGGGATTGCTAAACAGTCCGTGGGTATTGATTATTCCACATCTCATTAGTGCATTTAATCTGGTGATCATTAAAGGCTTTTTCGAGCAATTGCCTGCTGAAATCGAGGAATCTGCGAGGGTAGACGGTGCAAGTGAGCTTCAGTCGTTATGGCGGATCATTTTACCCCTGTCTTTGCCCGTCCTTTCCACAATTTCCTTATTTTACGCAGTCGGGCATTGGAACAGTTACTTCGATGCTATTGTTTATATCAACGATTCCAACTTAATGCCGCTTCAAGTGATCTTGCGCAACATCCTGCTTAACGTCGCAACACAAAGTGCTGATTCGCTTGCCAATTCTGGAGCTGTTAGTACGTTCGCTGTACAAATGGCTGCAGTTGTCGTGACTACAGTTCCGATTTTGATCGTTTACCCATTTATGCAAAAGCATTTTACCAAAGGTGTACTCTTGGGATCGGTTAAAGGATAAAAGATATTCCAACCTGAGTTGTTACGGGGAAACCGTGATAATATAGAAGCAAAGGAGAGGTCATTATGCAACGTAAAGCGATTACATTTGCTATTCTGACAGCAATGGTCGGTGTGGGAACGGTATTGTCAGGATGTGGGGAACAAAAAGAGGTTACATCGACAGCTTCGAGTAATTCACAAGGCCAGTCTAGTCCCTTTGAAACCAAATTGAAAATTTCGATGTTTAACCAAGGTACTTTCAATGCTGCTGCTCCGATTCCTCCCCGTGAAGAAGATATCCAACGCCAAATGTTGGAAAAAGCAGTGAATATCGACTTGGAAATGCTGATTCCTCAATCAGGGCAAGCAACGACTAAATTAAATACGCTCATTGCGGGCGGAGATATTCCAGATTTGATCTTCTTGAAGAGCCGGGCTGATCTCGCGCAATATTATGACCAAGGCGTTCTTGCGGATTTGACACCGTATTTGGATCAATTTCCTGAATTGCAGAAACGTTTTAGCAACGACTCCTGGGAGGCGATGTCCTATCAAGGAAAAACCATTGGAGTTCCAGGTTATGATAATGTAAACGGTATCAGTCGGAGCTTCTTCATCCGCAATGATTGGCTGAAAAAGCTAAATATGGAAGTACCAACGACACCTGACGAGTTATTCGATGTTATGAAAGCCTTTACAGAGAAAGACCCAGACGGTAATGGCAAAAACGATACGTACGGATTCATAGGCGGTATGAATAAAGAAGGCAATCTTCAAACCTACGGCTTCGATAGTTTGATGTGGATGTTTGGCGTCAATCCTCCCTCAGCCATTGATGTGAAAGACAATGAACCGGTGTTCCTGTATACCGACCCAAAAATGAAAGAAGCGCTCGCTTATATTAATAAAATGATGGAAGCCAAAGTGGTAGATCCAGACTGGGTGACGATGAATACTCCCGATTTGTTGGACCAAAAGTTATTTAAGGGTAAAGTTGGCTTCATGATAAGAGATGCCCGCAGGCTGGAACCAGATTATCAGCAGAAAATGAAAGAAATCAGTGGAGAGGTGCCGGAATGGATCGTCATTCCTCCAATGACAGGTCCTTATGGTGATCAAATTGTAGAGAGAAAATCGTTCCAAGGCAATTCATGGGCCATATCCAAAAAAGCGAATAAGGACAAAATCATTCGGATCTTGTCCATGCTGAATTATCTCTTTACGGACAAAGAAGCCTATCCGAATTTTGCATACGGAATTAAAGGGATTCATTGGGATTTGGTGGACGGCAAGATCAAAAATAAAACCTCCGAATTATCAAAGGAAATGAAAGAAAAGTACCTATGGGTCGATCATTATAGAATGCCGCGTCGTGGTGATGATGCTGAGTACTTCAGCTTCCAGAATCCTAAGACGGCAGAAGCTTTTGAGAACAATCAGAAATACGTGGCGGCTACTTTGCCCGGGAATTTATTGACTGAAGACCCGAGCGATTCATTGGCAGCTGACCGCCAACGTTATATTAATGAAAGCTTGGTCAAATTTATGACTGGCAAAGAACCTCTTTCGAGCTGGGACAATTTCCTCAATACATTGGAAACCAAGTTTGACATGCAGAAATATAAGGACTCAGTAATCAAGCAATTTAAAGAAGCAGGCTTAATCAAGTAAATCAAGTAGAAACGGCTTCGCCGTCCTTTTAAAGGACGGTACCGTTTCAGCGAGAAAGATAAGGAACATTTATGCGCGAAGCATATAAATTCTTATCATTTAAACAAAGAGAGTGGCTATAATTAGCCCCTCTCTTTATTGAAATATAAGAAAGTATAAGTTTTACTTTATACTTTATCCTTCTATTTTTCGAAGAAACGCTTATCGTCCTTAAAAAGGACGCCGAAGGCGTTTCTTCTTATCATATGCTATTATTTGTTTACTACAGATTTAAAAGGAAGATGATAGATGCGAAGAAGAATCAGCTTGCCTTTAAAACTATTTTTTATCGTGTTTGCATTTGTATTAAGCTGCATAATCTTGATCAGCCAATTGTCTTATCGCTATGTCCAAAAGGAAATAAGAACCACTGACATTTATTACACCAACCAAATACTTGACAAAGTAGATCAGTATTTCACAGTTAATTTTTCCTCCTTCCAAACGATGCTGTTCTCGGTCGAGACATCGGTGAAAGCCAACATTGACAATACGGAAGTGATTAAAAAGCAATTAAGAGAGCTGTATGAACTCAACAGTAATTACGTCAGTAATATTTATTTGATCAAAAGTGATTTATCCATTTTAGGCGGAAGTACACCTACCCGAATATTCGATGAACCTTTAGCTGAAAGAGAACCTTTGTTTGATGCGGCTGATAAGAACAGAAGGACTACATTCGTCAGTGATCCTTACAAATCTAAATATTCCGGCTGGACAGTTACGATGGTTCGATATCTGAACGGCGCTCCGTTTCCTATGGCCATTGCGATAGATTTGGATCTAAATGCCATTGAAGAAACCTTGTTCAAGATTAATAAACAAGAACAAATGAATTTGGCTCTAATCACCGCATCGGGGAAGATTATTGCCGGATTTTCGGAAAATAAAGGACCACTGAATATTCAAGATCATACTTTTTCAATCGGGGAAACGTCAGCGGAACAACTTCTGGATACTACAGAAACAAGCCTTCAACTACATACCAAGGATGGCATTCCGGTCTCCCTTCTGAAAAAACCGACTGAGAAATTCAACTGGACCATCATCTCGATCAACGATGAATCACGCTTGAAAGCTGCTTTGTCCAGATTGGAAACCTATTATATCGGGCTTCTAGCTGCAGGTTTTCTCTTAAGCCTGTTCATTTCCTTTTTTATTGCCAAATATATAAGGAACCCACTCTATGCACTCAAAACAAAAATGAAGCGGGTGGAGCAAGGCATCCTCACTACTACAATATCGATTAACCGAAACGATGAGTTTGGAGATCTCTCCCGAGCATTCGATCGTATGCTGCAGCAAATTGTGGAACTGATTCGGGAAGCTGAGCTTTCAAATGAACTTGAGCGGAAGCTTGAAATCCAAGTGCTGCAGTCTCAAATAAACCCTCATTTTCTGTATAACACGCTTGGTTCTATCAGCAATGTCATACGACTCGGACAAATAGAGAAAGTAGATGTGGTGATAGAGTCTCTCATTTCAATATTGGAATATGGGATAGCCGATGCTTCGGAGAAGGTTTCACTACGTCAGGAATTGCAAAATGTATCGGACTATATCGCGATCCAGAACATCCGCTATAACAGGAACTTCCACTTGATTGAAAATATCGAAGCAGGGTTAATAGATTTTCCAGTTTTTCGAATGCTGCTGCAGCCCCTTGTGGAGAATAGTATCTTCCATGGTTATAACGGAGGGGCAATTGAAGGCCCAATTACTATTCATGCGTACAGGGAGGGCGGCATCGTCATCATAGAAGTAGTTGATCAAGGCGAGGGAATTCCAACTGATAAAATAAAGCATATTTTAATTTCAGAACCAAGTGATGTGGAAGTAAAAAGGAAAAGAATCGGGTTAAATAATATTCATGGCAGAATAAGACTTCACTACGGAGAACAGTTCGGACTCCAAATCATAAGCATACCTAAGGAAATAACCCGAGTTCGCGCCTTATTCCCAGCAGACTTGTTTAAAGGAGATGCATGATGGTGAGAGAATACACCTGCTTCATTGTTGACGATGAAGATCTGATCATTCAGAGATTGGAATTGTTTTTTAACGAGCTCTCCCATAGGGATAAGCGATTTCATTTAGTGGGAAAAGCGAATAATGGGCTGAAGGGGATAGAGGAGATCGTAAAGCTTAAGCCGGATATCGTGATATCTGATATCGTTATGCCGCGAATGGATGGAATTTCCATGATTGAGCAACTAAAGCCAAAGCTTCCCCATACTCAATACATTCTTTTGACCGCCTATTCATCTTTTGAGTACGCCCAGAGAGCTATTCAAGCTAACGTATTGGAGTACATTGTTAAGGTTCCGCTCAGGGATGCCGATTTGGATCGCGCTTTAGATAAGGCAGCCGGGATTGTCAACGAGGTTAAGAAAAAAGAAGCGGAATTTCAATCGTTAAACGTATCCGTGCTTGAAAATAAATATAGAGTCCGCAAGCAATTTTTTAACGAGCTTATCAGAGGCGAAATTCCTTCTCATCGGGCATCGGATTTTGCCAATCGCATGCAATTCCATTTCTTTCAAGCCAACTATTGCTGTTTCATTGTTGAAATGAATCTGTATGAAAGTTTCCGAAACGATTATTCAGCGTCTGATCAAAACATCTTGAAATATGCGATTACGAATATAATCGAAGAAACGGTGGTGAATGGTGGCAGAGGTGTAGCTGCGGATCTATCCGATAATCGTTTTATCGGCTTTCTTTCCTGGGAAAATAATCGCAGTGATATGGATACGGAATATGCTTGCCATTCATTGGGTAGTCAGATCGTCTCCCATTTACATCAATATTTGAATCAAAGGGTATCCGTCGCTTTTGGAGGTCCGCACCGAGGCTGGGAATCCATCAAACAAGCTTACATGGAAGCTAATAACGTGAGTGAGGATTTCTATTATCATGAAGAGAAAGTAGTCAAAACACCCATGCATCGGTTCCATTACCGTAATGACAAAAAGGAGGACTTTCAGCTGAAACTGGCTGATTTTCTCACATGGATACAAAGAAAAGTTTCCAAGGAAGAGCTGGAGAAAGAACTCTCTGATTTAAACCAATTTGTGACGAAATATAAAATCCATAAGTCCCTCATGGCACCTATGCTTCAAGACTTGTACAGAGACATTACTGCGAAATTTAAATCGGGGAACTCGTTGACCACGGATGCATCAGAGTTTCCAATAAAATTTATGACATTTCGGGAGCAGCTTGCCTATATTGGCGACTTCACCTTCGAATATGTACACGCTGGCCAACTTTTACATCGTATAGAAATCATGAGCGCTATGCGGTTTATAGAGAAACACCTGAAACAGCGATTAACGCTGGAGGCGATTGCCGAGGAAGTGAATTTAGCTCCATCGTATTTCAGCAGCTTATTCAAAAAAACAATGAACGAGGGCGTTATCAGCTACATCAACCGTAAAAAAATTCAATTAGCTCTCGAGCTGTTAAATGTTCGGGATTATTCTTTATTGGAATTGTGCGAGGAAGTAGGAATTGTTAATGAAGGTTATTTCTGTAAATTATTTAAAGAATATACGGGTGATACGCCTAAGCAATATCGGATAAAAATGACACGGTATGAATCCAAATAAGGTTGCAAAAAATGTATAAATTTCTCGCGATATCATGTAAAAAAAAGAGCATCAAAAGGATTACCATGATAGAAGGATCTAATCATGGAGGTTATCAAAATGGAGCTTATTAAAGCAGATGTAACCGTCGTAGGTGGAGGTATTGCTGGGATATGCGCTGCCATTGCTGCCGCACGCCAAGGGCTGCAGGTTTCACTTATTAATGATCGACCGGTTCTTGGGGGAAATGCGAGCAGCGAGGTCAGGGTTCATATCAACGGGTCGGCATATCTCGGAAACAGTCCATCCTATTATGCACGCGAGGGCGGGTTGGTGGAAGAACTCAAGTTGAAGATTTTTCACTATAATCCGGTATACAACAAGAAGCTTATGCTTTCGCTTTCGGATACGGTCTTGTTGGATATGGTCTATGGTGAGCCTAACATTTCTCTATTTCTGAATACATGCGTGCATGAAACGGGCATGGAGAACGGCAGAATTAAATGGGTGGAGGGCCTTCAATTGGCTTCCGAAAGAAAATTTCGTTTTGAAAGCCAATCCTACATCGATTGCTCCGGAGATGGAGTTGTCGGATATCAAGCAGGTGCTCTCTTCCGATGGGGGAGAGAAGCGAAGCATGAATACAAGGAAGAATTGGCTCCTGAAGTGGCGGACCATTACACCATGGGCGATACGATCTTGTTTCAAGCCCGTGACGTAGAATATTCCGTTCCATACAAAAGACCTGGCTTTGCATATGATATTACGAAGTTGGCCTTTTTCGATAGTATCAGAAAAGGCTTAAACCATCGGGCTTTACCAAGAAAAATCAACGGGCTTGGTGGATTGTGGTGGCTGGAATACGGTGGACATATGGATATTATCAAGAATAATGAAGACATCGCATTGGAACTGCGGAAATTGGTGTATGGGATTTGGGATTATATCAAAAATAGCGGCGAATTTGATGATGTAGACAATCTCATCTTGGATTATGTATGCCCGATTCCGGGAAAGCGGGAGTCGAGGCGGTTTATTGGTGATCACATGTTGTCTCAGAATGATCTTACAGCAAAGCCGCATTTCGAAGATGCTGTATCCGTCGGTGGATGGTATATGGATTTACATGCTAATAAGGGCATCTACGATGACGGACCGGCTACAGCTTGGAATTTCGTACCTGGATTGTACAATATCCCTTTCCGCAGTTTATATTCACGAAATATTCCTAATCTTATGTTCGCTGGTCGCAATATAAGTGCTACTCATGTGGCTTTCGGATCTACAAGGGTAATGGCAACCTGCGGTTGTATGGGGCAGGCAGTTGGAACGGCTGCTTCGTTATGTTTGAAATATGAGGTAGACCCAGCGGCCATAGTCGAAGATCATATGGGGGAGCTGCAGGCGCTGCTGCTTCGAGACGGGCAAACGATTGTAGGGCTTCAAGAAGAATTGGATCCTTACTTCGCTGACGGATTAACTATTCGAGCCTCGTCTCAGCGCAGCTATAACAATCTTCATCCAAGCGAAGAGATTCCCTTGGAGAAAGGGTTATGTTTGGTCTTTCCGATTCAGACAGCCGAGGCTGAAAGCGTACGAATCAAAATTAAAAATAGTTCCGAGCATTCGGAAACATTGCATGTGAAGCTGTTTGGCGGGGAACGGAAGGAAAATTACATTCCCACCAGTGAGTTGAAAGACTACCGCTTGGTTATTGCAGCCGGTCATGACGACTGGATTACGTTAAACTTGGGGTGCAAGAAACCGGCTGACGACAAAATCTACATCGTATTGGAAGGTACGACGAGCCTTGCCGTCTACGGAAATGAAGAGAAAATGACAGGAGCGGTCAGCTTCCATTATAGATCGGAAGAGCCATCCAGACTGAAGAAATTTAATAAGAGCATTTGCTTCAAGGATCTGTTACCATCCCAGAATATGTATAGTCCTGAAAATGTCGTCAACGGCTTCTCCAGACCTTATGGTCTGCCGAACAGCTGGATTTCTAAACGTACGGAAGGACAGGAATGGTTGGAATTCTGTTTTGCCAGCCCCAAAAATCTGGACGAAATCCATCTTGTTTTCAATTCACAGCTGGATTTGGAGCATTTTAACGACCCAATCGAGTCCCTTATCCAAGATTACGATATGACCTTGACCTTAGAAGACGGAACCGAGAGTAAAATCATAACTCGTGGAAATTATCTCACGTTGAATAAACATAAGGTGGATGCGAAACGTGTAACCCGAATCCGGATTAATTTCTGCGCAACTTATGGTTCGCCTTATTTTGAAGTATTTGCTGTAAAATGGTTTGCTCCTAAAATTGATAAATGAGGTCAGGTGAAGTCACGATGAAGGAATTATTCCCTCGTAGAGGGCTCCCCAATATAATTCAGAAATTGGAAAATGGGGATACCGTAACAATCGTCTATTTCGGCGGCAGTAATACCCGTTCTGAAGGTTACAGGGTCATGACGGCGGATTGGCTTCGTGAGAAATATCCCCAGGCGGATATCCGCTCTGTGAATGCAGGCATTAATGGGACAGGATCGGATTTGGGATGTGCCCGTTTGGAGACAGATGTACTGCGTCATCGTCCTGATCTAGTATTTGTTGAATTTGTCGGTAACGATGGCGGAGATCCCGAATCCAAGGCGCGGATCGAAGGGATTGTCCGTCAGATCCGCAAGCGGAGCCGGTTTACCGATATCCTGTTCGTTTATACGCTGAAGGAGCGGGATGTGGCCTTATTTCAGTCTGGGGAATACCAGAAGGGAGCTCTAATGCAAGAGGAAGTGGCCGACTATTATGGTATTCCTTCGATTCATCTGGGCGTAGCGGTCAGTCACTTGGTGTCGGAGGGAAAACTCGTTTTTACCTCAAGGGAAGACGTGTCCATTTCCGGAGCCATTATTTTTACACATGATTCGATCCATCCGACCATTCCCGAAGGACACCAGATTTACACGGATACGATCACCCGATCATTTGAGACAATTATCGAACTCAGAGGTCATCTGGGAAGGTTAGTACATCACTTGCCTCAGAATCCGTTGGTCCCGGCTAATCCTTGGGAGTATGCGACCATGCTGTCACTGGATGGTCTTACTAATTTTTCCGCAGGATGGTCTTACATGACGCCCGATGATTCTGCTTTAGTGCGCGAGTACAATTGGCTGTTCCCCGGCCTATGGCGAGCAGTCGATCCTGGAGAGGCTATTATGGTGCAGTTCGAGGGAACCCATATCGGGTTATTCGATATCGGTGGGCCTGATTCTGGCAGATTGAAGGTGTCGGTGGATGGTGGGGAACCCTTTATTATCGATCGATTCACACTACACAACGATCATAATCGAAATCAGTATGTATTCTTGCCGGAGCTCCCGAATGGAAAACATACGGTTCGCTTTGAAATCGATACCGAGAAGACAGACAAAGCGGCCGTGTTTGAAGCATGCGGCAATGAACGAAGTAGAGAGCATGTTCGGCAGCATCCAGATTGGTATGATCAAACGGTGATCCAGCTTGGGAAGTTGTTATTGGTGCAGCCGCCATTATAATTGATCATTAGGCATTGTCTAATTGGAAGACCTACATCATAAATGGCTGAAGTTGAGCCGTCATTTATGATGTAGGTCTCTTTTTTACTTAAAATCTTATAAGAAATTCTTAAAATTAAAGAAATTTCACAGTAATGTGACATGCTATGATAAAAACGACGACGGAGCGGGATTAGCCAGAAAGATAAGGCTAATTGCTACTTTACGATTTTCGAACAAAGGAGGGCGCCATTCTTTGAAAGCGTTATCAACTTAAGGGAGGCTGTGAATTGTATGATAATAAGGAAGCTGTTTTTCTTAATCGTTTTCATCGTGACGATATTAGTTCCTTTCAGCCTAGTCGGAATAAGGACCGCTTACGCGGAGACCTTACCGTATAAGACGATTATCATCGATGACGGGAGCATCACGATCAATGATGTTGTGACACCTGATGCGGGTAACGAGAACAACGGATATTTGGCTCCGAATTGGACCACAAGTACAGGGGTGAAAGGGTATGATAACTCCAGTTCTAAATATACGAGTACAGCAGGCAGAACGATTTCATGGAATCCACGATTGGAAGCGGGAACGGCAAGAATATCGTTATACAAGCTTAACTGGGAGGATAAGGCGGATAGCAATGTAAAAATTGAAATTGTTCATAATGGAACGACGGATGTTCTCATTATGGATTTGCGACCTTCGTTTGGTGCTCCTGCGGGATGGGTGGATTTGGGAGAATACTATTTTTCCGGGGTTGGTGAAGAATTCGTTAAATTGACTCGGTCTACCAGCAGCACGAGCACGATAATTACGCGAGCTGATGCGGTCAAGTTCGAAGGGAATATTCAGCAAAAAGAGCCTCATAAGACGATCATCATTGATGATGGAAGCATCACGATTGATGGTGTTGTCACCGCTGATGCAGATAACGCGAATAACGGGTACTCCGCTCCTTATTGGACGACAAGTACGGGAGTGAAGGGATATAATAATTCCAGTTCCAAATTTACCGATGCTGTAGGAAGAAGCATCACATGGAATCCGCGATTGGAAGCAGGGACAGCGAGAATTTCGTTTAACAAGCTTGATTGGGCGGATGAAGCAGATAGTAATGTTAAAATTGAAATTGTTCACAATGGGATTACGGATGTCATGTTTATGGATCTGAGACCCTCATCGGGCCCATCGGTCGGATGGGTTGACTTGGGGTCCTATTATTTCAGTGGTGATGATAGCGAATTTGTCAGACTGACCCGAACGCAACCTACGACCGGAAAGATCATTACGCGGGCCGATGCGGTCAAGTTTGAAGGGAATATCCGGCAGCAAGCTCCACCGTTGCCTCCGCTGCGCAGCCGTACATTGGCGAATCTCAGTTACACGGAAAAAGGCAGCATCGAGAATGCTAGCTACAAAACAACCTTCTATGAAGCAGCTTGGGATGGTGGCAAATCCATCGTTCGGGATTTGTTCTACAAGGACTCGGATACGGGGAACTGGGTGCCTGTCAATAATGTGGCGGAAAGACTTGAAGAGCAATGGGTCTTATTAGATGGGAATGCGGGGAGTCTAACCAATTACTACGATACGATGAACAAACGCTGGATTACATTCGACGAGATTGATTTCCCTGACAGCCACACGGCGATATTAACCGATTCTTCACATGGAAGCGATTACGATTTACAAGTGAACTGGTCCATGTCAGGGGACAAACCTGATGTTTCCTTCGCCTTTACACCCCGTCGGGATGGCAATTATGTGATCGGCTATCAGTCTTTCACAACTGAGCAAATCTCTGGAATCAATGAAGTGTTAAATGGTTTCAGGTCACACGCCAAAATGGTAGGTTCGGTGGAATCAACAAGCTTAAGGGAGCTAAGCGCTCCAATGAGTCTGGTTGAGAAGAATGACGGTTCGGGGAATCCATTGACGTATGGGGTATTTGTACCTTCGGATGAGCTTCCGGTTGAATTTGAACCGACAGGAGGTGTTACGAAACAAGGGCTTGGCATGAGCCTTGTCAACAACGAAGGCAGCGTACAGCCAATCTTGTATGCTCCTCAATTTGGGACTTATTCGCAAATGACCGCAGAAAGCACTTATCAATTTCATATGGGACTAATCGCTCAAAAAAGCAATTTGTATGAGTCCTACGCGGATATTCTTCGCAATGAGTATGGTTATTCCGCATACCGGGAAAATGTATCAGATCTGTCGCTTACTGATGCGATGTTCAATATGATCGATTTACTTAAGATAGAGCCGCAAGGGGATGACTCTGTTGATTATGTCCCGTCACCCAGCGGATGGTGGAGCCGTGCCAAGGGCTTTATTGACATCGAAAACGAGGATAGTGTTCGAACAAGCTCGAATGCGGTTCTTTTGGGGGCTTACTATTTGACTGGGGATGACCAGCTTTACGATACGAGAGCATTGCCGTCCGTCCAGTATGGCTTATCGCGAAATGGTATAGGCTGGTCGCCGACGCAGAAGCCAGTATACGGTGTGCCGTCGTTATGGAAAATGGCAACCTTGCCGTTTGATTTTTCAAGCGTAGCCGCTGTCAATCAGATGATGGGGACTTCGGCAGGAATTGAGGCGCTGGCACAGGAAGAGTACCTCGTGCGTGATCCTGACCAGAAAGACCGGGGTCCTGTCATTCAGCCCCTGATGATGTATCGTATGACGGGAGATGCGCAGTATTTACAGGCTGCCAAGGCTGCAGCCGACAGCTATATCATGCAGCATATTGATACGCCTGCATCCGTAAATGTGAGTAAAAATGAGTTCATTTATTATTATAGCAAGCTGTGGATGGAGATCTTGGAGCTTTACGAGGAAACTCAGGAACCCAAATACTTGAATGCTGCTTATAAGGAAGCCAAACGGTATGCAACTATGTTCGTTGCTCGTCCGGTTCCTGAAGGTGCCGTTACGATTCCGCAGCCTGAAACGTATAATTACGCGGAGTCATTCCATTGGCCGGAAACTGGTAAATATCAATATCCTCGGATCAAGCTCCCAGAAGATGTAGCCGGAGGCGTACAAGCGGATAGTTGGCTTGTCTCTCCCAATGGATTGACGTTTGAAGCAGGAAGTACAACTGGCTATTATCGGATGAATGCGCAGGAAGCTCCATTCATGCTGAGATTGTCGCTCTATACAGGTGATAAACTGCTGCAGGATATTGCTCATAATTCGATTATTGGTCGATATTCGAGCTATCCAGGTTATTACTATAAGGGCTTCGCCGTTAGTCAACTTGAACCGGAGTTTCCTCTGGAAGGCCCAAGCGGGGCTACATCTATCTATTATCACCACATACCAGGACAGCTCGGGCAAACGATGGATTATTTGATCAGCGAACAATCGTTGAAATCGAATGGAAATATTACATTTCCTTCTGTATTTGAAACTAATTTTTTATGGTTCAAATATCACCTCTATGGAAATAAACCAGGGAATTTTTACGGTAATTCCGACGTTTGGCTCTGGATGCCCAAGGGAATTATTCAGACCAACCATCCTCAATTAAACTGGATAACGGGAGAGAGCGGGAATAAATTCTATATCGGGTTAAGCAACGAATCGTCAGCTGAAGTTCAGACTCCGATCGAATTGAATGCGCAAATCATTGGGTTCAACCCGGCACAAGATTATACCGTAACCATCATCCGCGATAATGGCACACCAGAGCAAGCGGTTATGAGTGGCGGAATCATTCAAGCCACGGTTTCAAGCAAGGGAATAACCGCTATCATAGTAGAAGGTCTCAACATTGAAGTGCCGCTGCATCAAGTTAGAACTGCTGATACATCGGATGCAAGTTATTTCTTCGATATCCACAGTCCAATAGATGCGGTTAAAGGCATGCTGATCGTCAAGCCCGACGGAACGGCCTACGATGCTTATGTGCAGGCAAAAACGACAAAACCAGTGACGATCCATTATTCCTTGGATGGCGGGGCTACGTATACGACCATTCCAGATACGATCTATCCGATGGAATGGTCGATACGGGTAAACGATTTATCCCAAACCTTCACTTATTATGTGGAATCGGACGGGAAACAGACTCGCAAGCGGACACTCTATCTGCCTGATCAGGTAACGGTAACTCCAGTTCAACCGGATTGGCAGGAGGGTTCATCTATCATTGTGGATAATACGGAGGCGGAGACAGAAGGCGTCTGGATACGGGATACAACAGCTAACGACTATTACTATGATAACTATGTGTATGCCAAATCTACTACCGGCACAGCGACAAGCAGAATTGCATGGAGGCCTGAGCTGCCGGAAACTGTTACTTACAGCGTGTATTACAAGCTTCCGCAAATAACCGCTACCAGTGAAAATTGGGCAACGAATGCCTCATTTACCGTTAATTATAGTGGAGGCTCCGAGACGGTCACCATTGATGAGACAAAGGCCAACGGGACTTGGGTTCACTTGGGAGCTTATCCTTTTGCAGCAGGCGATAGTGGATATGTGGAATTAACCAATAAGGCCAACAAGTCCCGGGTAGTTGCCGATGCGATGATGTGGGTAGACCCGAACCAGATGCCGCAATTGGAGTCTGCGGTGATCCTGTCGGATCGGGCCGAACTGCAGATGACTCAAACTGCACAACTGAGCGTAACCGGCTATTTGGATAACGGTCTGATTGGTGATCTAACACAGGCAAATGTGCAGTATTTCGTTGATCGAACCGATCTGGCTGAAGTGGACAGTAGCGGTTTGTTGACCCTTCTAAGTCTCGACGGTGAAACGGATCACGTTGAGGTATGGGCCACTGTAACGATTGACGGGGTGACCTTAACAACACCGTCTTTGACAATAACGATCAGGGACTTAACGGTTATTGTCGACAGCACGAATACGACTGGGTTATACACGACAGAAGGGTCTTGGAGCCAAAGCAATTTAGCCGGATACAAAATTGGTGTTAAGTCCCGTTACTCTACCGTTCAAGGATCATCAGCGACGTGGAAAGGCCAGTTTCCAGAGGGGAAATATACGGTCTCCATCTACAAGCTCGTTCATACGACGGCAAACGATAATTATGTCAAAGTAGAAGTGAAGCATCAGTCAGTTACCGAAGTCACGTATATCGATGCAACCGTCGGCTCGTCGGGTTGGGTTAATCTAGGAACGTTCGATTTTACTGGAGACGGCAGAGAGTATGTTCGTTTAACTAGGGTTACTCCGACAACGGTAGATCCGCCAACTCTACCTGCTGATATGATTTATACGAGGGCTGATGCAGTCAAGTTCGAACGGCATTCCGTTAGTCCGGCATTGCCTTCAAATGGGGTGCCAGGTAAACCGACACTTTCGGATAATAGCGGTGTTACGACTGGCTTAAGTGATGGCAATTATGAGGTTACCATGAATATGTGGTGGGGAAACAATGGCTCACTGTATAAGTTGTACGAGAATGGCCAATTGATTCAAACGAAGTCACTGGCCGATGTTTCGCCAGCTGCCCAGACTTCCATTATTCCTATCCAAGGAAAGCCGAATGGAACCTATGTGTATACATGTGAGTTATCGAATTTGTATGGAACGACTTCATGTGATCCACACACCGTCACCGTGGCTGAGGCAAATCCCGGCAAACCTGTGTTATCCAGTGATAACTGGGATCAAGATGGGAACTATAACATAACTGCTAATATGTGGTGGGGTACGAATGCAGCACAGTATCGATTATATGAAAATGACGAACTGATTGAAACGCAATCTTTATCTTCACAAACACCAAGTGCTCAATCGGCCATTACACAAATTTCAGGGAAATCCCCTGGCATTTATCAATATCGTGGTGAGTTTATGAATGAAAGTGGAACAACGGTAAGTGATATTATACAAATTGTTGTAAAATAAACCTATGAGCTGAGTGGATGAGAACGATCCATTCGGCTTTTTTATTTCTTAGAATCTAGATGGCTTCGTCCTTTGTTTTCAGAGGCGAAGCCATTAGTGTTTTGGGGGATTATAAGGACAGCTCGCTATAGGCCGTCTTGTGGATATTGATCCCCTAGCACACGCATAATTGCGAACTAGGACTGTTTTTTTGCAAGTCAAATTTGTTCTAATTCAGTCTAAATAAGCGCTTACATTCAGGGTTAGCTAAACTTACAATTATGTCTAATCATTAAATTTATGAACTTCTCCTACAACGGCGACGAATTTCACTGTCATAGGCTTTTTTGCAAAGCTAGGTAGAATATTGGAAAAGGAGGGCGACATGGGGATTATAAGACGAAAACCAACAGTGATTATCTTGCTTACCGCTCTGATTGTTCTTGCTTTACTCGTGTTGAGCTTAACTAACAAAAAGGCGGAACTGCCTGAAAATTGGATATTCACAGTAGATGGATACGCCGTAACAGAAGAAGAATTTCGATTTTATGTCAAAGAGCAGAGAGCGATAACGGTAGACTATTTCTTCAGAACTTATGGGGTCCAAGTAGATGAAGGCTTCTGGACACGTCAATACGGCGAAAATCATGAAACCCCATCTGAATACGCCAAAAAATCTGCGATGACTGCATTGCTAAAAACCAAGCAGGAGCAATTTATTGCAGACGAGCGGGGGATCGCCCCTTACAAAAGTTTTGATGAGCTAAAATCCGACATGGAAGATGAAAATGTTAAGCGAGCTAAGATGGATGAATCAGGAGGGACTTACTATGGGTTGCCTCAGTTTGATTTAAATCAATACATGCAATATTTAAGTGGCGCCCGTTGGCCGGATTTGGTAGAAACCCAGGTTAAAAAAACGAAAATGAGCGAAGCAGAGTTGCAAGTTGAGTATGCATCAAAAAGTGCGGAATATGTTCGTGTTGCTAATGAATTAACGGCTGCGTTAGCGACAGCGGGACAGGCCAAGGAAGAGAAAGTGCTAAATCGTTTGGATATATCCAAAGAAGATACCGAGTCTCTTAAGTTCTGGGAGTCATTAGCTGCTGCTTCTGTAGGTGAGACAGTAATCGGTAAATATATGGACGAGGATCACGTTGCCACATTAATCACAAAACCGGAAATCACCAAACTTAAACTGGAAGAAGTGAAAGATTCCATTACATACGGATGGGCGGAATCTGACTTGCGCGCGTTAATAGCAAATACGAATAAGTTGAAGATCGTGTATAACGATAATCGATTCAGTGAATTAGTAGTGAACTAGAATAGTTTTGTTTTTAAGTTTATAGAAATCTATGTCTATTGAGACTTCCATAGATGCAGATTTTTTATAAAGTATAAATTTATTAATTTCAAAGGGAGGAATTTTTTGGATGATACGATCGAAATGGATGCAAAAAGCTTTGTCGATGGTTACTGCAACGACGTTGGTATTCCCTGGTCTGTTCGGCTTGGCGCCTTCATCTGAAGTGTCAGCTGCAGGAGGAGGCGAATCTTTTGACTCTGTTGTACTAGAATTGAAACAAGCGGCAGGTCAGGCAGGCAGGATGAATCTTACCTATAAAGGTTTGCCTTTAAGCAGTCTGGTGAAAGGACCGGTTATTGACGAGGTAAATTATGATTCCAGCAATTCGAATCTTTTAACTGTTAATAATCAGGGGAACATTACTTTAGCTAGCGGTTATACATTTGCGTCGCCAGGTGCTCCGGGCATCCCGGTGACAATCACGGCCACGGCGAGTTATTACCATGACTCAGATGTGTTATTCATGGAGGACTTCGAGAACAACAATGGTCCGATGACATCAACGGGCAAATTAGGTTCGTCATACACGCTGTCCGATGCTCAGTCCCGTTCTGGATTGAAAGCGATTACACCTTCGAATGATACGAATAATGAAAATGTAGCCCAAGACGTGGCATTGCCGGCAGGTAGCAATTATAAGATGACAGCATGGTATTTTGACCCGTATCCTGATGAGGAGAAGACAGCGACGGATAGAACTCAATTTGCTATTGTAGATGGCAAAAATGCCACCTTTGCCGGGACATTCTACCAAAGTTCAGAGGCAGATGTTATTCATAACCCGACGAGATATACTTGGGCATATGCACCATCATCAGCGGGTACAGCAGGCAACCGTTGGAAAGATAGCGGGGCTTTACGTTCCACAGGCTGGCATAAATTCGAGTGGCTCATTACACCGAATGGTGCGACTTTACGAATAGACGGAACATTAATATCCGATTCAGCGCAAAGTGATATTTACAAAGCTATGAAGAGCGGTACAACCATTCAGCCTAAAATAGCTGGAGGATGGAACAACCAGCCAGGCAACAAGGCTTATATTAAAAATAAACATCTAATCGACGATTTTTATGTTGTAAAAGATGTGGCTAAAACAACAGGAACCAGAACATTAACAATGAATTTGGTGCCTCCCGGTGGATTGCCAAATTTAGAAATAATCACTCAGCCCACAGCGGCAGAAGTGAAACAAGGTGAGACAGCAACATTTAGCGTTACGGCATCAGCCGCTGCTGCAGCATATCAATGGTATGTATCTGACGACGAGACTGGCTTGAACGGGGTAAAAGTCAGCGGAGCTGATAAGGCGCTATTAACGCTTCCCAATGTGGACTCAGCTTCACAACAAGGCAATTTCTATTATTGCGAAGTGTCCTCGTCAGAGGGAGTTATGGTGAAATCCAATGCTGTACCGTTGTTGATAACCACCAATACACTGGTGAATGCGCCAATTAACCCGACACTTGACTCGGACACAGGTATTTATAGGGGGGCTTCCAATTACGGCGATACCCTTGTAACACTGTTCAAAGACGGTGGACCTGTTGGTTATTATTTATCGAAAAATGGGGGACCTGACCAGCCTAACAATCATGAAAGGCATCATGTTCTGCCCTATGCAAGGGCACTGGGAGTGGGCAACTACACGGTTACAGCCATTGTCATTAATAACGCGGGGGACATTAGTGAAGAAGTTACAGCATCTGGAATATTGACGATTGAGAAATTGCCTGCACCTGCAAATGTCAGATGGAATGGCACATACGCTACATGGGATCGCGTCGCTAATGCAGCTGCCTATTCGGTTCAACTCTTCAGTAATGGAGTAGCTAATGGAAGCCCGATTGCAGCAACAAGCAATGATGCGGCTTTGTCTCCGACTTTAAATGATACATTTAAAGTAAAAGCAAACGGCAACGCTACATCACGATTCTTGGACTCTGATGAATCAGGGGAGAGTGCACAATATTCAGCCAACATTGCGCTAATTCGCCAGAACGATACTTTACGGGCTGGAGATAGAACGCGGTTAATCGTTGACACTGCTGATATGTTCGTTGCTGATAACATCAGCTTCAGCCCGGCAGATCAAGACAAGGATAAGATTGAAGTTGATGATGCCGGATTCGTGACGGTTAAGAAAGGTTATGTTCCGACAGGGAACGAAGAGGTCACTGTTCAAGTGAGCGTTGATTACTTCAATAAGGCTGACACTATGTTTTACGATGGATTTGAAGGGGAAAAGAAATTTTCAAATGGTACGAACGGATATGTTCACAGCGATGTGATGTCCCGTACCGGAGGAAAGGCAGCGACATCAAGCGGCGCCGGTCAGGTAGCTACTGTTCCGGGTACTTATAATTACGCGCCTGCAACCGGTAAGATAACAATCGTTACTGCTTGGTACTATGATGATGGCAGAGCGGCTTCCAATGACCACGCTGTCTTTGGCCTAACCCCATCGTCCAATGAACATATCGCAATAAATTATGGCAATGCAGATGGCGATTGGGCGGCAAATCTGACCAATTACGCAGTCAGACCCGGATCATCCGGGAGATTCTATCCTGTAGATGTCAAGCGAAGCGAAGGCTGGCATAAATTTCAGTGGTTCGTTAGATCAACGGGAACAACCTATAAAATCGATGGACAAGACATTCAAAGGCAATCTACAGATGGCGGCAATTTTGATACCCTAGTTAAGAACAATATTACCAAGATCGATGCATTGCAGCTTGCTACGAACTGGGGCAACAAGCCTGGAACGGTTAAGGATATACAGAACAAGCACTTTATCGATGACGTATATGTTATCGATAGTGGAATAACAGCCCAAACCGAAACAGCTTCTATTACGCTAAAGCTCTTGTCTAAAGAGTATAGTCACTTGGAAGACAGCACATATGTTATGGGTCTGGATGACTATAATATCACCGTAAATCCTGATTTAGCGGATCTAGCTGGAGTGGAGATCGGCGCTGTAACTCTGCAGCGGGATGTGGATTATACGGTTAGCGGTAATGTATTGAAGATTAATAAAGAATCATTTGCAAGAAATAATATCGTGCCGGGAAAATATACCGTTAGACTTGATCTGAATCCTGCCGAAATCACATTCGAGTTGAACATTGTACCCCTTGAAGTCCGTGATTATTATTTCTCCAATAACGGTGACGATCATGCAGATGGACGCACACCGGATACGGCATGGAAATCAATCTCCAAGATTAATGAATATGTATTTATGCCAGGTTCAACCATTTATCTGGATGCGAATAGCGTATGGAATGAACAAATCAGACTGCGCGGCAATGGTGAGGAAGGAAATCCGATTACGCTTACAAAATATAATACGACCGATCCTAACCAACGCCCGATAATTAATGGTGGAGGAACAGCGTCAAGCCCATCAGGCATTTCCTTAAACGGTACAATTGAGTTATATGACGTAAACTATTGGGTAGTCAGTGGAATTGAAGTAACGAACATCGGCAATAAAGCAGGTGACGGCCGTTCCGGTATCGCTGTAATGTCACGGATTTCCAAGCTGGGACAAGGTCAGTTTAATATTCAAGATTATGCTGATGCTCGTATTCAAGGAATCGTCATTCGAGATAACTACGTTCATGATGTTAATGGGCTGCACCAAGCAAATGGAGCAAGTAAGGTATCCGGCGGTATCATTATTAATGGTTATGTAGATATATTGGTTGATGGCAACAAAACCCTTCGCTGCGATAACGAAGGTATTCGCAATAATGCCTACGGGCCAAGCAATCCAGGGACTAATAACACAGGCATTACTTGGAGTAATTCAAGCTATCCTTGGGCATCAAACGCTGTGTTTAGAAACAACTGGGTTTCTAGTTCGGTTGGAGATGGCATTGTCATGTCCGGCGGGAACAACTCCCTTGTGGAACGAAATGTGATCACAGACAGCGGTTACAGCTATTTAAGCGATAAGAGCGGCAACCTGGTTACGAACTGGGGGCCAAATAATACAACGCCAACATATCTAGGCTCGCAAAACTATGCGGCAGCTTGGATTATGGCAAGTAAAGGCACGATCTTCCGCTATAATGAAGCTGTGGATAACCCTTATCATGCAAGTAACGACGGTATGGCTTGGGACATTGACAACTATTGTCAGGACAATGTGTATGAATACAATTACAGCCGAAATAACTATGGCGGTTGGTACTTACAGATGAATGCTGCCAAGGGCAACATCGTTCGCTATAACATTAGCGTGAACGACGGTCGCAGCCCGGATTTTAACAAGAGCTTTAACAGTCTTATATTACTTGCGGGAGGTTCTTCAACGAGCGAGGAGTTAAGCGGATTATACTATAACAATGTCATCGTCACGCCATTGAAGAATAGCAGTTCGTTAGTATTTGACCCGACAGCCTCCAACTTGCACATTTATTTCCAAAATAATATATTCGCCTACACTGGGGCAAACAACCAGGTTGGTCTGAAAGGCGGGGGAATATCAGCTCCATTTGCAGCCGGACAGTTTACGAATAACATTGTATATCCGGCTAATCTTTTTGGTAGCATGAACGCAGGAGGAGGCGGGTATCTAGGTGCAGGCGTAACAGCAACAGACAACCACTATGTAACGGAAGAGGAACTAAATTCTATATTAAATGATTATAAATCCGCGCCAGAACATTGGATTACCAACAGCGGAACAGTGGATGCCAAGCTTGATTACAGTGCGATGAACGGGTTCCGTCTTGCTGACGGTAATAACCTGGCCTATGGTGCAGGTGCCGAGATTGTAAGCCCATATGTGGATCGCGCGAACGCTCTACCTCATATGACGGAGAGAACAGACTTCTTCGGCAATCCACTTAGCGGCAGAATGCCTTCCATCGGCGCGCACAACCCTTATGCAGTAACTTTTGATTCCAACGGTGGCAGCGAAGTGGTGATGAAGTTCGCTGATATGGGCGGGACAATTACCGAGCCAACAACGCCGATAAAAGAAAAAGCTGTTTTCGGCGGTTGGTATCAAGATGCAAGATTAAATGATGCCTGGGATTCCGTCGCTGATCCTGTGACTAGGAATATTGAATTATATGCGAAATGGGTTGAAGACACAGGAACGGCACCAACGATTACGACGAATTCGCTTGCGGATGGCAAGGTAGGACAACCTTATTCCGCAGTTCTTACCACTGACGGCGATAAGCCGATCAAATGGGCCGTTGTAGATGGTCAGATGCCATCCGGATTGAGCTTGGATGAAGATGCTGGTGTTATCTCTGGTACACCGGATCAATGGGGTCAATTTACGTTCAAAGTTCAAGCTAACAATAACGCAGGTAGTGACACGAAACCGTTTAATATCGTAATCACTGAAGATGTCTCAGTTGACACAGCTCCAGAGATTATCACTAAGAATTTGCCAAGTGGCAAAGTTGGACAACCGTATACGGTAACATTAGCGGTATACAGCAGCGAACCGATTACTTGGAAGGTCCAGGGAGGAGATTTTCCAGTAGATTTGAACCTAGATGAAGCAACAGGCGTTATCTCGGGTACGCCTCTAGAGGCAGGATATTACGAATTCACTGTTGCAGCAACGAATGAATTTGGTATAGATAAGCGAGTAATGAGCATCGAGGTTAAAGAGGATAAGCCAGTTGATACAGCTCCGGAAATTATCACTAAGAATCTACCAAGCGGCAAAGTTGGACAACCGTATGCGGTAACATTAGCGGTATACGGCGACGAACCGATTACTTGGACAGTGAGCAATAATTATTTACCCGCTGGATTGAATTTAGAAGGAGCTACGGGTGTTATTACAGGTGTTCCTACTGAAGCGGGAACATACAAATTCACTGTTACAGCTTCCAATCATGCTGGCTTGGATACGACAGAGTTAACTACCGTAATTACTGCAAATGACAACGGCGGCAATAATGACGGAAGTTCAGATGGCCAAAGCAGTACGCCGGCTCCTTCGCCAGAATCACCGGTAGCGGATCGTATTGATGCCACAATCAGAGAGCAGCTGAAGAAGGGCAATTCCTTTGAATTGACGATGTCAGCCGGAATAGACGAGCTTGAGATTCAAAGCGATACGATCGGTGCGATTATTAAAGCCGACAAACCGCTAACCGTTACGAATGACACCGTATTTGTTGAATTGTCCCCTGAATTGTTGAAGCAGCTGAATACAGGCAAGAGGATGAAGGTTGTCATTAAACCCGTAGATAAAGGAGACGGAGTTATAGGGCGGGGATATGAGTTGAAGATCTTCGCGGATGGCCGGGAAGTAACGGATTATACAGGTCTTATACCCGTAACCTTCGATCTGACAAAAGAGAAGTTGTCAAATAACGATGTTAGAATGTTATGCGGTGTCATGCTTCGATTAAACGGTAACCTAGAACGTTTAGGCGGCAACTATGACCATAAGACAGGTAAATTTACCTTCACGGCAAAAGGGTTAGGCTATATCTTCGTTACAACCAAACCTGAACCTGTGAAATTGGAATTCACACTAGGTAAGACAGGGTATAAATTAAACGGAATCGAAATGAGTATGGATGTTGCGTCGATGGTAGTTAAAGGCAGAACGTTAGTGCCACTGCGCTTCGTTGCTGAGAGCTTAGGAGCAAATGTTGGCTGGGATAATGTTACGAAAACCGTAATGATTACCTTGGAAGGTCAGACTTTGTCGATTGCGATCGGTGAACTTGCACCAGGAATGGATGTAGCAGCTGAAATAGTAAACGGACGTACTATGCTGCCATTACGCTTCATAACTGAGTATTTTGGTGCAGATGTATTCTTCGATAATACTACGAAATCCATTAGTATCAAGAAGTAGTATTCGCTAACATTAGCAGCTAAGCACGAAACCCTCTAACATGCACTGCAATGTTAGAGGGTTTCTAGTTTTGGCACGGCAAAAGCCTCCTCTCCCAGCGTCTCATAAAGTTTCATTTTGAGGACGTTGAAAAGGCAATGGCTGATTAATATCGAATATTTTATTTCCATTGATCATCAAAAAAATTCTGATGATTACTGAAGTGCACCCCTTAGAGTAGACATTGGATAAACCCCCTGGTTTGTCCGATGAAATTCTAGGGGGTGCATTTTTATGGCGATTAAAGGGCAGAAGTTTACAACATACTCAAATGAGATCAAAAAAGAGGCCATTCGTTTACTAACGAACACCCGAGAAGTTACATTCTGCTCTTTTACACAAACAAATCCTGACGGATTCATATCCGCCAGGATTTGTTCAATTAAGAGCTGTAAACCTCGAAATCGAATATCGAATATCCGTATACGGTTCCTCTAGCAGTACACAGCACTCTGACGTAACGTCCGCTATTCGCAGTAAATGTAATATCGTCAAAAGAACCATTACCGGTCGTTGTTACGTAAGTATCCGTCCATGTTGTTGCGTCGTTAGACACCTGAACTTTGTAGCCTTTAGCGTAAGCGTCTTCCCAATTCAACTTGACGCGGTTTACGCTTTGGGTTGCGCCCAGATCGACGTAAATCCATTCATTGTTGCTTCCTTCCACGCTCGCCCAACGGGTAGTGGAGTTGCCGTCTGTTGCCTTGGAAGCTTCAAATCCTGCATCTTCTATAGAGCTGGCTACCGCTGTCTTGCCTAGCGCAAGGTTGGTGCCGTCAGGAGGAGTTGAACTTGTAGTTGCTGTTGCAGTATTGCTGTCAGCAGACAGGTTGCCTGCGGCGTCGACAGCTTTCACCGTATAGCTGTAAGCTGTCGATGCGGTAAGTCCGGTATCGCTGAAGGATGTGTCTGTAGGTGTGCCTACTTCCACGCCGCCACGGAATACCCGGTAGCCTGTTACACCGATATTATCGGTGGAAGCAGTCCAACTCAGATTGATTTGGCTGCTTGAAGCTGCTGTTGCGGTCAGATTCGTTGGATCCGAGGGAGCTTCTGTATCCGCTGCACTGTAGGTAGGCTTCCACCAGTTCCCCGAGATGAACAGTAGGTTCAGCATGTTAAAGGAGTCGCTGAAGTAACTTTCTTTTTTGTTCTTCATCCAGTCCCAACCTGCATTGACCCAAGCTTGATGCGTGCTGGTAGTCGTCGCTGCGGAGATGAAAGGAGCTACGAATACCGCTGTTGCATAAGTACCGCGATTCGAACCGTTCAGTTGGTAACCGTCCTTCACATTGTTCGGATTGTTGCCTGTTTTTCCTTTGATCCATACTACCATTTTATTGGCGATATCCTTACCACGGGTGTCTCCGTACAAGGCATAATCCATTACGATACGAAGTGGTACACGGCTTGCATTGTAGTTGTATTCATTTGTTTCAGGGAACTCTTCCAAATAGTTTGGGGGGGCCGGCTTAGGCGGGTTGCCTACCACAAAGTCCGAAATCAGACCTGTGCTAGACGAATAAGCTGCTGTAAATTGGCTGTATACGTTATACAGATTGTTGATGACATTTAGCCAAGTTGAATCTCCAGTTACTTCATTGAAAGCCCGCAGATGACTGAGCATCCAGTCGGAGGGACGCGTATTTAGGGCGCTCTTCGTATCCCAGTCACCAAGGTTCAGCCTGTTGTTAGTTGTCACATTGCTAAGCTTAATAGCGCCAATCATCTTTTTGGCTTCAGCCAAATAATTGATCGTTCCAGTCGAGCCCCATTGGCGATCGGCTAGAATAAGGGAGTAAGCGATATCGAGGTCCCCATCTGTTGCTGAACCGAAGTGCCCTTGAGCCCCAGTACTATCTGCTATTACCCATCCCATCAGGTTCGAGTTGTTAGAGCTCTTGAACGCTCTAGCCGTTTTGAACAAACCGTCATAGATTGCTCTGGAATTCGTATCGTATCCGGCCATAAGCACGGTAATAACCATGCCGTATCCTTGGCCTTCCGATGTGCCGAGAGGATCGAAGCCGTCCGCTTCACCAGTAATATCACCTTTTACATAGTATCCTCCAGGAAGCGAGGACAAGTTGTTTTTAAGATAAGTAGCCTTCCAGTAGTCATAGTAGGAAGATACAGAACTGTTCATCGAGGATTGACTGACGTGGTTAGGTTTAATGATACCCGGATAACTGACTTGTTGAGGAAACGGTTTCAATTCACCCGCTCCATGAGCTTTCGGTTGAAGCGGTGCAGGGGCGGCTAATGTCGATAGAAGCATAACCGCCGAAAGCATGACAAGTAACATCACTTTCATTGTGCCTGAGGTCGATTTCAATGAGTACACAAAAATTCCTCCTTTAGTGATGGTTAGTTTAATTAACGTCAATGAATCCTCCTTCCCTTTAGACTGATCTCCAAAGTTACGCCTAACAATAAGTGCTATTCACACCAAAAGTTTAAGCGCTTTAACTTTAGGGCGGAAGTGACATTTTACATATATGCTGAAGAGATTTGAAGGTGCGCGCTTCAATAGGAATCATCGCATCCTCAAAGTCACTTTTCACCTACAGGTTACAAATCACAAACCAAATAGCATTACTTTATTCACACAAATGTATCACAACTATTTTCGTCGTGTCTAGGTGTTTTATAAAAAAATTAAAAAGTAATGCTCCATAAAATAAAAGCGTTTACACTAAGCAGATTATAATAAACAACATGGTCATACTGGATTAGATGGCATGAGGAACATTCTGCAATCATCCAAATACAAGAACCCGGAACCGTTTCTGAAGCAGCGAGGTACTAGTCCGAATGGGCTTTTTTTGTAATAATAATTAATTGGGCTGTCCAAATGTAGTTTTATCACCAGATTCAAGTGTTCGCATATTTTGAGGTATTCTCCCCGAAGCTGAACATCCAAAAAGAAATATTTGCATGCGGTTTCATAGCATAGTCACCAAAAATGAACATCAGTCCCACCGTAAACAGGCTGGCACCGGATACGATCAGGACATCAATAGACGCTGTTAATATCTTGGCATACATAGCGGTAATCGAGAAGATAGAAGCCGCCACAATTTTAAATCCTTCACCCTTAAAGGAAAGGAATAACTCTAGCAGATTACTCTGGATATTGAGATGATTATATCGATAAAGCCGAACAGGCAGCCGATGAATTTATTTTTGCTCAACCCCATGCTGGCTCAGCGCTCCTTATCTGAATGACCGTCTACAGAGAAATGGAGAATTCACAAAAATGTTCCAATTGTGTATTACATGTAGCCTAAATTCCCGAAATAGCGTAGTGACAAAGGATTCACAAAAATGGTTGTTTTTACCTTGTTATACATTGTACAATGTGTAACAAGCTTGGTCTTCATTATGGCGATCATTTATCAAACTAATAAAAAACCTGGCATTACCTATGCTTACAATAACGAGCCCTACTGGGACAAGGGAAAACAGCAATTCCATACCAAGGTTGTTCAGCTGCCATGGATATGGGATATCAGGAGGCGAATACCAACGATACCATTCATATCAGCGGACAAAACGCGGATGGGGACTATTAAAGAGCGATTTGCCGAAAATCGCAATATATATGTATGTGGGGTTTGCTTATGGTGAAGAGAATAAAACTTCGTACACTGTTTATAGGAGGGTGTATTACCCTCTTTTTTCTTGTTTTGCTCGGCAGAGTGTTCTGGATTCAGGTGCTGGATCGTGATTTCTGGCAAGCCAAGGCCGCAAAGCAATGGGCCCATACTTCGGTGTTTAAAGCGGTGCGTGGCACGATCGAGGACCGCAACGGCAGGGTGCTGGCCAGCGATGTGCCTGCCTACACGGTAGTGGTCAATCCGGAAGCGATTACTGCTCTCAGTATCGGGGAAGAAGTTATCACCGGCCTACATGAACTGCTCGGCAAGCCAGAGGCTGAGCTTAAGGCGCTCGTGGAAGCCAAAGACAAGAACGGAAAGTATCTGAAGAACCAGGAGATCCGTAATGAAGGCTGGAAGATAGACCAGGAGCTACGCAACAAGGTCACCGAGTTCATTGAGAAACTGAAGGATGAACATGACACTCTGGAGACTGGCATCGGCCTGATTAGGGAGCAGAAGCGCTACTATCCGCAACAAACACGGGCCGCACATATTTTGGGTTATACGGACCGCGACGGCAATGCGGTGATGGGGTTCGAGAAGTATTTTGACAAGCAGCTTAAGGGTACGGATGGCAAGCTATTCTACCAGAGCGATGCCAAAGGCATCAAGCTGCCTTACTCGGAGGATACTTACAAGCCTGTGGTCAATGGAAGTAATTTCAAGCTGACGATTGATAGCACAATCCAGTATTATATCGAACAGGCTATGCAGAGGGCCTATGAAGAATATAAGCCCAAGAGTATTACGGTAATTGCTGCGGATCCGAGCACCATGGAAATATTGGGGCTGGCGAACATGCCGACCTTTAACCCGAATGAGTTCTGGAATTATGCCTCCGATCCAGGGGTGTTCTTCAACCATGCCATCAAAACAAGATTTGAACCAGGCTCCACGTTCAAAATTGTACCTCTTGCCGGAGCGGTGGAGGAGAATTTGTTCGATTCGGACGCAACCTTCATATCCGGTTCTATCCGCATCAAGGGGTACGGCAAGCCGCTGTATGACCAGAAGAGAAGCGGTTATGGCGAAATCTCCTTCCTGGAAGGCGTGAAGCGGTCAAGTAACGTGGCCTTCGTCAAGCTTGGCTATGAAATGCTCGGTCCGGAAAGGCTGCTGCAATACGTGGATGATTTCGGATTTAACGATCTTACCGGTATTGACCTGCCGGGCGAAATCAGCGGAATCGTCAATCCGACTCCGAATAATGCTTCGGAGAACGCGACGATTGCATTCGGGCACGGCAAAGTGCTTGTTACTCCGATTCAGCAGCTTACCGCCATCTCGGCCATCGCCAACGGCGGCAAACTGATGGTGCCGCACGTGGTCAAGGCGACTACCGATCCGAATACAGGCAAGACTACCGTAACCCAGCCCCAAGTGGTACGTCAGGTTATTTCCGAGGAAAGTGCCAGGGAAACCAGCAGCTATCTGGAGCAGGTCGTTGCAGACCTGGTCCATGGAACCGGCCGCCGTGCGTACATTGAAGGCTATAGGGTAGCAGGTAAGACCGGTACGGCGATTAAACCTGACGGTAAGGGCGGGTATGACCGCGACAAGGTGCACTCGTCTTTTCTCGGATACGCACCGGCTAATAATCCGAAGATTGTGGTCTATGTCGGCATTGACGAGCCTGCTAATGCTGCTGGCGGTGGTGCTGCGGCGGGACCGGTGTTTAAAGAGATCGTATCCGAAGCATTGTCATATATGGGTGTGCCAAAAGTTATATCGGGCGATGGAGGCAGTGTTTCCATATCCGTCAAGAATGCACCTTCCACGCAGCGCTCCGCACCCGATCTGACCGAAAAAAAATGATGCAGGCGGCCAGAAAATTGCTGATTGATCAGGGCTTTGATTTTGAAACGGACGGAAGCTGCTCAATATCTGGACTATGGATTGGTGTCGGTGGACAAGAACATAGTCCCATTAGAACCCGCGCCTGGCGCGGTTTTTCTATTTTATGGGGTCAAGTTCTTGTCCTTTGCTTGGGACAAGAACTTGATCCCATTTCCGATTTCATGATCATCTAAACAAATTTTTATGCTGATACATCGAACCTGAAATTACACAAAGTTGTTTTTTGATAAAAGAACATGCATTATACGCCTGCCAAATGTTATTTTTTCTGTAATGCTCTTACGGAGTGTAAAACGACCGGCTCAATCAGTATCGGGTTGTTATTAGAATGCACGGTGAAGCCGCTATTGAAGCTCTTCAAATCGAATATAGAAATCAACGTGCTACTATTTTTTAGGTTGTGTTATTCTGTCTAATAGTAAACTCAGTGTAGAGAGAGGGATGTTACTTGAAAAGAAATGTATTGTATATAGAAGATAATGAGAAAATAGGCAGTTGGGTAAAAGAAGAATTGGAACAGCGAGGATTTTCAGTTCAGTGGCTGCTTTCTGGTGAAGGAGCCGAAAAAGAAGTGAATCAGCATGAAATCGTTATTTTGGATATCATGTTACCCGGTTTAGACGGATTTACTGTAGGAAAACGATTAAAAAAGGTAGCACCTGCTGTTCCTATTTTGCTGTTAACTGCTCGAACATCGATAGTTGATAAGGTAGAGGGTTTACAATTTGCTGATGACTATTTAACGAAACCATTCCATACGGATGAATTAGTTGCTAGATTAGAAGTATTAATCCGTCGAAGTGGCGGAACACAATCCGAGCGTATTTCATTAGGGCATTATATTGAAGTAGATCCAGAAGTTCAAATGGTATTTGACAAACGCACAGGAGAAGAAATTATTTTGACAGGGAAACAACATCAAATTTTAATGTACTTCTTACGCCACCCTAATCAAGTTTTACCAAAAGAACAAATCTATGAAGCCCTTTGGGAAGAAGCTTATATAACAGGTGATAAAACATTAATGGTACATATCCATCGACTTCGTCAAAAGTTGGAACGTTATCCAGACTCCCCAGAGATTATTGAAACGTTGAAGGGAATAGGCTATCGGGTGAAGCTATGAAACAGACCAGATCATTATTTCGCCGTTTTCTAAAAGTGCATTTTCTATTTATCTTTTTGCCTCCAATTGTACTTATTTTCTTCTCTGCGTTCTTTGGGTCTTCTATTAATGGAGCAAAGCTCAATACGTTAAATCTATTTTACGTTACACTACTTTTGTTTAGTTTTATTATAGTCGCATTCGTTGTAATCTCTTGGCTGTTTTTCTTGAGACTTCGAAAACGTCTTACCCGCCTACAGGAAGCCATGTCATATTCAGCCAATCATAACTCATTTCCTAAACCAATATCTGTTCAAAGTGATCGTATGGATGAAATAGACCAGTTAGGAAGTTCTTTTAATTGGATGATCCAGCAGCTTGAAGACAGTCGCAAGCGAGAATATGAAGAAGAATTACTACGACATAGGCTCATTGCGAATTTGTCTCACGACTTACGAACGCCTCTTACCATTTTGAGAGGACATGTTACCAGATTAAATAAAGAATCCATAAGTGTAAAAGGACAAAGCTCATTAACAGAGATAAACCATACGATTACAAGAGTCGGAGATTTAATGGATGATTTACTTTCATATACATTGCTTACATCTGGGAAATATCCCTTTGAACCCACTTCAACAGATATTGGACGATTAATAAGAGCATCTGTTGCTGCGTGGTATCCTGTATTTGAAGAAAAAGAA
Organism: Paenibacillus etheri; assembly: GCF_001012825.1. Classification (GTDB taxonomy): domain Bacteria; phylum Bacillota; class Bacilli; order Paenibacillales; family Paenibacillaceae; genus Paenibacillus_AQ; species Paenibacillus_AQ etheri. The sequence continues at coordinate 353,778 of NZ_LCZJ02000019.1, read as the reverse complement.
ATACAGTTAGATATTGATTTACCGACAGAAGAGACTTTTTATTGGGAAGCAGATCCTAAATGGATGACACGGATTCTGGATAATTTATTCCAGAATATTATCCGTCATGCAGCAGAGGGGAAATATGTAAATATTGTGGTTGATGTAGAAAAAGAACAAATCATTGTTGCAGACAGAGGTCCAGGTATGAATAACTCTTCCTATGAGCGTGGGGCGGGGATTGGTTTATCGACATCAAATTATATGTTGAAAAAAATGAAGCTGAAAGCTGACTTTACATCAAATGATAATGGCACAAGAGTAGCTATTGGTAGAGCTTAACCTAAAGTTAACCCAGAAGTAAACAGCAGGATAACCGAGATGTAACTTTGCTTCTTTATAATTAGAACCATAACAGAAAGGAAGTGTTATGGTTGCTTACAATTAATAACTTAGTCAAACATCGCGGAAATCAAGAGATCTTATCAGGTATCAGTTTTAAAGCTAGACCAGGTAGAGTAACTGGTTTTTTAGGTCCAAATGGGGCAGGTAAAAGTTCTACACTTCGCATCCTGCTTGGATTAGATCGCGCTACCTCAGGGAGTGCACTAATTAATGGAAAGCCATTCGCAGAATTACATAATCCTCTAGCAACAGTAGGTGCCGCACTTGATGGATTTGGAGCTCATCGTATGCGAACAGGACGGGCACACTTGCGTTGGATTGCACGTGCTGCAGGATTGTCTAACTCACGTGTCGAGGAAGTTCTGGAAATTGTAGGTCTTACTAATGCCGCTGGGAAAAGAGTTGGGAAGTATTCTCTTGGTATGGGAAGAAGACTTGGAATGGCAGCTGCACTACTTGGTGATCCAAAAATATTGATTTTAGATGAACCCGTAAATGGGCTTGACCCAGAAGGAATTCGGTGGATTCGTACATTTTTACGTGAGCGTGCTCAGTCTGGAAACACGGTGTTACTATCCAGTCATCTAATGGGAGAGCTTGCAGAGACGGTTGATGATGTGGTGATTATTAAGCATGGAACAATCGTTGCAGATGGAACATTGGAAGAAGTTATAGGTAACCATTCCACGTTAGAGGAAGCCTTTTTTACCCTGACATCTGAAATTGCAGGTGCTGTTGTATGAGAGCATTCAACGCGGAACTATCTAAATTGTTCTCCCTGCCGGGCATTTGGCTTGCCTTTCTTATTGGAGCAATTGCCCCAGCGGTCATTGCCGCCTTGGACAGTATAGCAGAAAAAGAGGAGATTATAGCTGGAGTTAGCACACGGCTATCAGAAGTTGGCTATATTGGATTAGTTCTTGGTGTGCAAGGTGTCATTATTCTTGGTGTGCTTGCTGTCAGCAGTGAGTATTTGACAGAGAGCAGTGAATCTGGTGGAGGACAACAGATTACAACGAGTTTAACGGTTGTTTCATCCCGACTTCATTTTTTGTTGGCAAAAGCAGGTGCTGTGACTGTGATCAGCATACTGCTTTGTATTGTTGCTATTATGACAACTGTGTCAGCAACGCATCTTGTTCTTGGTGAATATGCCCCTGCATTTGAATGGCAAAGACTTATCGGTGCAATTTGTTACTGGACATTTACTGCTCTTTTAGCACTTGGGATTACTTTGCTAACCAAAAATGGCATCATCCCGCTTGCTGTGCTTATGATAAATTCATCCGTTGTATCCTTTAGTGTCCTGCTGTATAGGGTTACAAAGTTGGCGGTTTACTTACCGGATAGGGCTGGCGCAGAAATGTTTATGTTTACAAGCGACACGTTCACAGGCAGTTTATTCGTCAGATATAACACCCCATTCACAGGCGGTTTAGTCATGCTTGCCTGGGTAGTCGTTATTTTTATTGCTGCAGCTATTGTATTCCATAGGAGGGACGTTGCAGCATGAGTGTCTCATCTAGTAGAAAGATAACACAAATCCTTGGTGCTGAACTGGATAAATTAGTTACATTACCATTGATAGGGCTCACTCTTATGGGTACATTCATTCTTAATTTGGCTTTAGCTGCAGCTTTTACTTCTGCAGGTCTACAAGGTGCAGCAGGAACGCAAAGTATACTGAATATAGGACTTGCTTCTATGGGATATCTTAAAGCAGGGTTCATTATTCTTGGAATCTTAGCTACTTGTTCGGAGTATACTGGTGGACAGATTCGAACTACTTTAACTACGATACCTTGGCGTGGGTTTCAACTATCCGCGAAGCATTTGGCATTGGTGATTATAACCATTCCTGTGGCGTTTATTATTGCTGCATCAGGTATACTCTATACTTTTATTATGATGAGAGACACAGCTGAAGTGATTGAAATTGACACAATGATAAAACCATTATTAGGTGCAACAGGCTATCTAACATTAACTACACTTCTCAGTGCAGCTATAGGTGCTTTATTAAGACGAACCACTCCTGCTTTAGTGGTACTGCTTGGTTATTATTTCATTGTCAGTCCATTGACTAGAGTTTTTCTACCTAGTATTAAAAATTATTTAAATTTTTTTCCGGATACGGCAGGATCATATATGTATATGCCGCCTTCCTCCGATGAATTAAATGTTCTTACTCCAATGCAAGGAACAGGTATTTCAATGATATGGACACTGAGCTTTATTACAGTAGCTATTGTATTTTACCGTAAACGAGATGCCTAATTTTAGGTTTCATCATTTTGAGAAAATAAGGAATTGCTCCCTTTGGATAAGGATTGGCTTAAACCGATTTATAGATTTCGTAACCCATTCTAAAAAATGCAACTAAGCCAGTAGGTGCAATCGATAGCGTGGACTTAAGCCAAGGTGAAAATAATCTGTTCGGTAACGGTCAGAATATCTCCAATCATTTGGATACGATAGAGCAGCCTGAATTATGTTTCTGATTATTACGATGGTTATGGGACTTCAATTATCGCAAAAATACTGGAGAATAAGAACCGGTAGTGTGTTTAAATAATTAACGTAAGTAGTTCGAACACAAATCCTTTAACCATATGGGTTAAGGGATTTGTGTTCATTTGTTTTAGGAGCATGAAGAATGCTATTCGTAATATGAAATCTTATACACCAGCCAACCAGAGAAAATTTCATTTAAAGCCCCTCCTTTATTAAACTCCAGATACGCTCAAACCTATCTTGGTAGTCTGGTAAATTCCATGATTCTTTGAAGGAAGGGAGACTAAATACCGCAAACGCTGATAGAATTGCCTCGGCCCGCTCTAAGTGGGGATCTTGATAGTCCATGAAGCCATCGATAATTTGGTAGGAGTCCCAGAGAACGTCACGTAATACCAATGGATTGCTGTCCACATATTGTGTATTAAGGGCAAACATTTTGGGATTTTCGTTGTAAGCGCGTTTTTTGGCGTTAACAAAGGACCAGAGCCACTCGTGGAGCACATCCCTTGGTGTGGTTAAATTAGTTGTGTCTATTTTGATTTGTTCTGAAATCATCCGGTTGAACCAGCTTTTAGACACAGCTGCCCAGAGTTCTTGCTTATTTTTAAAATGTTTATAGAGCGCTGCATGAGTGATACTTAATTCATCGGCAATTTGAGAGAGCGTCACTTCGGATTTTTCCGTTCGTTCGATTAATGCCTCTGCTGTTTCAATAATTAGCTTTTGTGTGATTTTAGCCATTTGTTGTGGCAGGTGAAATGGGCATTTTGAAGCAATCATTTGTAATCAAGCCCAGCGTAACACCGTGCTGCCAACCCTTCTTTCTTTAATGAATTCATTAATCATAGTGTATAAACTTGCCTGTAGTATAGCATAATACAACACTCAGTAACAATTGTTGACTTTTGTAACCATGGAGATTATGCTAATCGAGAGAGTTACAAATAAACAAAAATGTAACTAATCATTTGTGTATATGAGGTGATAAATTATGAAAGCCGCGCAGATTACAAAATATTCTAAACAGTTCAAAGTTGAAGTGAACGATATCCCGATTCCGGGGATACGTGATAACGAAGTCTTGGTTAAGGTGAAAGCAGCCGCGGTTAATCATTTGGAACTACTTATCGCTACTGGGAGCGTGAAGTTAATCCAGGATTATGAGTTCCCGTTGGTACTCGGTAACGAGCTCACAGGTATTATTGAAAAGGTTGGCGAAAAAGTTCAGGGCTTCAAAGTAGGTGACGCAATTTATTCACGCCTACCCTTACAAAAAATTGGTGCATTTGCAGAATACGCGGCGATTAATGCTGATGCTATCGCAAATTTACCTCTTAATCTGGATTTTGTAACCGGCGCGGCTGCGCCCTTAACAGGATTGACGGCTTACCAAGGTTTGCATGAAGAGTTAGCTGCTAATGCTGGCGAAAGTGTGTTTATTCCCGGGGGCTCTGGTTCTTTTGGCCAAATGGCTATTCCTATTGCCAAAAGCATGGGGCTCAAGGTCATCGTCAGTGGTAATCCACAAGCACGTGAACGGACAATGAAGGCTGGAGCTGACCAATACATTGATTACACGACCGAGAACTATTGGGAACAACTCAGAGATCTTGATTATGTGATTGATACCTTGGGACCAAGCGAATTTGATCATGAACTTTCCATTATTAAAGCAGGTGGTCGCCTTCTTTCTTTGCGAACCGGTCCTAACAAACGATTCGCCGAGGCTATGGGCTTGTCAGGTTGGAAACAAAAGCTCTTCGCGATTGCTGGAGCCAAGTATGACCACAAAGCCAAGAAGAAGAAAATTCAATATCATTTCATTTTTGTTCGCAGTGATGGAGAACAATTAAAAAGAATTACAAAAATTATTGAAGAAAACGGGATTGTTCCAGCGGTGGATCCCACAGAATTCCATATTGAAGATATTAACAAAGCTCTGATTCTCGTTGCCACAGGTCACCCCAAAGGAAAAGTCATTATCCAATTTTAAGGAGAGTATCCAATGAAGGCTGCTCTGGATTTCATTACGCATACTTGGGGTTAAATGCTTCTTAAATCAAATTAATACGAGAGTAATTTTACTAGGAATTATTATTAATTATTATGACGGAACTGGTTGAGCATATGGGAATTCAACGAAGAAGTTTATATGACACATTTGGCGACAAGCATACGCTATTTTTTAAAGTAATGGACCGAATTCACGATAAAGTAAGTGCTGACCTCTTAGGAGAAGTTAAACGTTCTAAGACTGCAACTGAGGCACTTCAGCTTATTTTTAAGACCACAGAATTATTTATATTATCAGAGCAGCTGTTCAAAGATATTATTCTGTGGGGACAGCAGAATGGGGAGTTCAGCTCAGATTATGATGCCAGTGATCAAGCGGATCATCTACATGCTGTTTATGTAGGGTTACGAGTGATGACCAAAACCTCCATACGTAAAGAAAAGCTACACCATATAGCCGACGTATCGATTAAACTCTTATCTAAATAATTATTTAGTATGTTTAATATTATCATATAATTCCCTATGCACTTTCTAGTATGATCGTTCTCAAAACGTTACTCTTCCTTCTCTTGCATTAAGATTATCTTCATAAAATGGTCTAGTTTTTTTGAAATTATTAGAACGATCATTCCCGTATGATGAGGCCCTTCTAACCTTAGAACTTTATAAAAAGAAACTTTACTCAAGTAAAGAATAAAAGGAGCTAATACCATGAACATTTCTAAACAAGTTGCATTTGTCACTGGAGCAAATCGAGGTTTTGGCCGCCAGCTCACCCTTGAACTTTTATCTAGAGGTGCTAAAGTTTATGCTGCTGCAAGAAATCCGGAAACGATTGATATTCCAGGTGTTACACCAGTAAAGCTTGATATCACCAACCCTCAAGAGGTTGCCACATCAGCTTTAATCGCTAAGGATGTTACGCTTTTGATTAACAATGCAGGATCATCTACTGGAGCCTCTTTGCTGGAAGATGATGTGGAAAAAATACAGTTGGAATTTGATACACATTTCTTCGGTACGCTATCCATGGTTCGTGCTTTTGCACCGATCATTGAAAAAAACGGGGGAGGCTCCATTTTAAATGTTCTTTCCGCTTTATCTTGGTTTAGTTCAGGAACTGTAGGTGCTTATACAGCTGCAAAGGCTGCAGAATGGGCATTGACGAACGATTTACGTTTAAACTTGTATCCTCGTAATGTAAGAGTATCAGGATTGCATGTGGGCTTTATGGAGACAGACATGACAACCGGCTTAGATACTCCCAAATCCAACCCTGCAGATATTGCAAAAAAAGCTATTGATGGCATCGAATCTGGCAGTTTTGAAATTATTGCTGATGATAACAGCCGTATGTTACAAGGTGCACTTGCCGGCGGCGTTCCTGCGCTATACCCACATCTTACTTAATCACAGTTTCGTTGTTAAATTAATTATAAAGAGGTGTGTACAAAATGAATAACTTATGGAGTGAAACAAAAATTGGGAACTTGAAACTGCCACATCGATTAGCGATGGCACCAATGACACGCAGCAGAGCAGAAGAAGATGGTACTCCGGGAGATTTAAGTTCCCTTTATTATGCTCAAAGAGCATCTATGGGACTCCTTATAACGGAAGGCGTACAGCCTTCTGATGATGGTCAAGGATACCTATGGTCACCTGGGATTTATACCGAACAGCATATAAAAGGGTGGAAAAAGGTTACGGATGCGGTCCATGAAGCAGGTGGAAATATGTACATCCAATTAATGCATGCCGGTCGTATGTCACATCCTGACAATACACCCCATCATCGTCAACCCGTTGCACCATCAGCCCTTGCTCCCGGTGTTCAAATGTTTACGGCCACAGGAATGCAGGATATACCTGTTCCGCGCGAATTAAGTAAAGAGGATATTCAAACGACCATTTCCGATTTCCGTAAAGCAGCAGCAGCAGCTATTGAAGGTGGTGCGGATGGCGTTGAAATTCATGGAGCTAATGGATATCTCATTAATCAATTCATCGGAGAAAATTCGAACACACGGACGGATGAATATGGAGGATCTATTGAAAATCGTGCTCGTTTCGCGATTGAAGTCACGAAAGCCATCGTCGAAGAGATTGGAGCAGATAGAACCGGTTTCCGTATTTCACCAGGGACACCTCTTGGGGGAATTCAAGATGGGGAACAAGGTCCAGAACTGTATCTCTACCTTGTAAAAGAGTTAGCTAAACTGGAAATAGCATATCTCCATGTAATGCACCTCGGAAACGAAAAACTGCTCCATGATATTCGTTCCATTTGGACAAATCCACTATTAGTCAATCGGGCTGGACGTGCTCTGGAAGATCTAAGTATTGATCTTGATAATGGTTTGGCTGATATGGTACCCGTCGGTGCATGGTCATTAGCTAATCCGGATTTAGTCGAGCGGCTAAAATTAGGAGCTCCATTGAATGAAGCAGATCCTACAACATTTTTCGGAATTGGAAGTAAGGGGTATACGGACTATCCTACGCTGAAAGAATTAGATCTCAAAAGGGTTAAGTATTAGATTACTAAAAAGTTATCCATTAGCCTTTTAAGGAAGAACGGTACGGGTTTTGATCCTGATCAGGTTGCAGAAGCAGAGGATAATCATTTTGTTATATGCATGAAGATTTGCTAGTTGGAATCGACAAAGGAAAAGTACGTGGTACTATTGCTGATTTATGTTCAGAAAAAAAAGTATTAGACTGAAGTCGTTGTTTAATGTTTTTTAGATTTAATCAAATTTTTCGACTTTATCGATTTAATTCAAACAAAAAGAAGCTCTGAAACAACAGAGCTTCTTTTTGTTTGAATTAACGATCATTGGTTGGTGAAACCTAAACCCGTACTTGCTTGATTTGCATAGTTTTGGTTATATCCTATATGTGCGTTGTTATTACTCATGAAATTATTGGAGTTACTCTCGATTTGGTTACACACTTGAATCATTGATTGTAATTGCTGGATAGCAACTTGATGTCCTTGAAGTGCCGATTGAATCGTATTAGCAGCTTGTCTTTCACGTTGAGCTAATTGATCTAACTGATGAGCATTTTGCTGTTCTTGTTGAAGCAACCGTTGGTAATTCTGACTTGCCTGCTCCGTTTGATGAATTAGCTGTTGAATAGAGTTTTTAATTTGTTGCGTGGATTGGTATGACATTTTATTACCTCCTTGTATTTTACAATCTTAAATTAGATTGGTTTAATCAATATGAAATTAAACATGTAAATTTTTCCCTTGATTGCAAAAGTCAGATACCGTTTTATCAAGGATAATATGGGAAAATCATTTACTTGAAAGATATTAGCTTATAAGGCTGTATCAGAGAATTTAGATGTTTGATGTTTAAACTGCTGTTACTCAGATAATAATGAGTTATAGGTTTTTCAAACTTCTATCGGTGTTTGTATATGAACATTCAACTGTAGACTACCTAATGTTAGCCTAACAGGGTGATTAAAATGTGGAAAGTTTTAGTTTCATACCTTCCGGAATGGAAAGTTTTTATGCAGGGTTTTATCGCATTTTTCATTCCGTATATTATTTCAAAATTTTTTAATTGGATTTGTACTTCAAAGAAGATTAATGAAAATGAAATGGTGGAATAAAAGATGAAACAGAAACTTGATTTTGAAAGTCAAAAGAAGAAAGTATCGAAGTCTTCTCAAGAACTATCAGAGCATTTTACTAGTGATTTCACCTTGAATCTTGAACTTGTGAGGAAAAAAATCGGTCATAACTCAGATGTTAACTTTAGAGAGTTTCACATAGGAGGAACAGGCGTTTGCGCAGCAGTCATTTTTGTTGACGGATTGTCAGATAAAGAGCTCATCGACAAACACATTATGAAATCACTTATGGAGAGTTTTTCTGAAAAAGGGGTCATATCAAACGAGTTTATTAAAAATCAAATCCTTTCCATTAGTGAATTAACAGAAGTACATGACTTAAATAATTTGGTGTCCAAAGTATTAACAGGGTCGACTGCACTGTTAGTAGATGGAGTGCCGAATGTGATAATTCTCGGTACAACCAAAGGGAAATCACGAAATATTGAAGAACCAGTTTCGGAGGTATTGGTTAGAGGTCCACGGTTAGGTTTCACAGAAACTTTAAGTGATAATACTGCCCTTTTGCGACAGCATGGTGATAATCGTGACTTATCAATCATCAATTTTCAAGTTGGACTGCGTACAAAAAAAGAACTGGTCATTGCCTATATCAAAGACATTGCTGACCCTGATTTGGTCGAAGAGGTTAAGGACAGAATCAAAAAAATAAATATTGATGATGTACCGGAATCAGGCTATGTAGAGCAACTGATCGAAGATAATTACCTCAGTCCTTTTACACAAGTACAGAGTACGGAGCGTCCCGACCGAGTTTTTAGTGCCTTGATGGAAGGACGAGTGGCGATCTTGTTAGATGGGACGCCATTTGCCTTGATCGTTCCGGTTACATTTAGTATGCTGTTGCATTCACCAGAAGACTATTATGAGCGTTGGTTACCTACTTCTCTCCTCCGCCTATTACGTTATTTTGCCGCTTTTATTTCTCTTTTTGGACCTTCCTTCTATATTTCGTTTGTATCGTTTCACCAGGGATTAATACCAACCAAACTAGCCTTATCTATCATGGGAACGAGGGAAGGAGTTCCGTTTCCCGCAATAATAGAAGCACTGATAATGGAAGTAGCCATCGAAATTTTTCGGGAAGCTGGGCTACGCTCACCTAAGCCTATTGGCCCGACAATTGGGATTGTCGGCGGGCTAGTCATTGGGGAAGCTGCCGTACAAGCAGGGATTGTCAGCCCATTTATGGTGATTGTAATGGCGTTAACTGCCATTTCTTCCTTTGCCATCCCACAATATAGCGCAGGGATTACATTACGTATGCTTCGTTTTGTAGCCATGTTTTTCGCTGCTATGTATGGATTATACGGGGTTGTTCTGTTTTTCCTTTTCGTTTGCAGCCATTTGGTGAAGTTGAAGAGTTTTGGTGTACCTTATATCAGTCCGATCGTTCCTTTTCGAGTAAGTGATTGGAAAAAATTTATGGTTCGTATACCACTTATGATGAAGAAACGCCGTCCAAGATAATGTATACGAAAGATTCCATTCGCAAAGGATAGTCGCTATGAAAGGAAATAACCAACCATGATAAACAGTTCAAAAGATCGAATTACGTCTTCACAAGCAGTTGTTATCCTCGTCAATTATATTCTTGCAGCGGGGATTCTCACCCTGCCCCGATTATCAGTGGAAAAGGTGAAAACGCCAGATGTTTGGATTAGCGTTTTTTTAGGAGGGCTGATCGCTATGATCGGAGGGGTAATCATCGTGAAATTAAGCCAGCAATTTCCGGGAAAAACTTTTTATCAATACTGCCAAGAAATTGTGGGTAAATGGGTGGGCGGGTTCCTTAGTTTAGTTATTGTTTGTTACTTTTTTACAATTTCAGCATATGAAGTCAGAACAATGGCAGAAGTAACAGGTTTTTTTTTGCTGGAAGGTACTCCCACCTGGGGTATCATCCTGCCGTTTTTGTGGGTAGGCTTCTATCTGATCATAGGCGGGATAAACCCGATCGCCCGTATGTTTGAAATAATATTCCCTATTACGATCATCATTTTTTTGCTGGTTACCTTTATGAGCTTAGGAATATTTGAGATAGATAATCTTCGCCCGGTTTTAGGTTTGGGAATACTACCCATGTTAAAAGGGATAAAGACAGCCACACTCGCATTTTTAGGTCCTGAAATTATGTTGCTCCTTGTAGCGTTTTTGAAACAGCCTGACAAAGCCGTAAAAGTCGTTCTAATTGGGATATCCATCCCTTTGATCTTTTACGTTTTAACCGTTGTAATGGTAATAGGAGCCTTATCTGTGGACGGAGTGGTCACAAGGACATGGCCTACACTTGATCTTATGCGAAGTTTTGAAATCACCGGTTTAATTTTCGAACGATTTGAGTCTTTGTTGCTTGTGATTTGGATTATGCAAATATTTTCAACTTTTACCATCACCTACTATGCGGCTGCGTTAGGGCTAGCTCAACTCTTCAAAAAGAACATTAAACCATTTATATATGGCTTGATACCGATTATTTACATAATTGCTATGTTTCCGAAAAATATCAATGATCTATTTAAACTTGGCGGTACAATTGGTAATGTCGCCATATTTTTATTTGGCGTCCTGCCACTAATCTTACTTTCAATTTCGAGATTGAAGGGTGAAAAGCATGAAACTAAGTCATCATAATGTACGGTTCTTCTTGGTTTCGCTGATATTTCTTATACTCCTGCCTCTTTCAGGATGCTGGAGCAGTAAAGAAATTGAAAGCTTGGGCCTAGTTGCAGGTACTGCGATGGATTTAGAAAAAGGAGGAGGTGTTGGGGGAGAGGGAGAGTTGGAACAAGAAGACAGGTATCTGTTTATTATAACCAATCAATTTGTCACCTCAGAGACAACTGGAAATGGAACAAAAGGAGGTGGATCACAACAAAAAGCTTACAAAAACGTTTCTGAAACAGGCGATGCCATCCTTCCAACTTTACGTAATATGATATTGAGAATCGACAAACGTGCTTTTGCCGAACATTCAAAAGTGATTGTCATTGGAGAGGATCTTGCACGTACTTTGAATCTGCAACAGATTTTGGATTTTTATCTTAGGGAAATGGAGATGAGACCAAGTGGTTTCATTCTAATCGCTAAAAACCGTGCAAGTATAACACTAGAATCGAAGGAACCAAAAGTCATACCAGCATATCAACTCGTTGAAATTATACAAGGTCACAAAAGAACCACAAAGATTTCACCTCCTATGATACTGGCCAAATTAGAGGGAAAGTTGCATTCAGGATCCAGTTTTCTTTTGCAAAATGTGATCTCGGAGAATGGGAAAAATAAATTTGCAGGAGCTGCCGTGATTGAAGGAAAGACAAAAAAATTGCTTGGTTTCTTGAATGAAGAGGAATTACAGGGTTTAACCTGGATAACCGGAAAGGGGAAAGGCGGCTTAGTTGAAAGCTTTGATGAAGAGACAGCTCAGCCAGTTATATACGAAGTATTGAAAATGAAAAGTAAAATTATACCTTATGTTGATGGAGACAGCATCTCATTTAATATAAAAATCGAGTCAGAAGGAAGAATTGCTGAAAATTGGGTTGTTTCGGAGGAAGCATTTAAAAATGAATTTCTGAAAAGAGCCGAAAAAGCTGCTGAAAAAAAGGTGGAGAGTTTGGTGAAGAATGTATTAGAAAAAATACAACAGGAATACAAAGTAGACGTTTCTGGGTTCGGAAATAAATTGAGAATTGAGTACCCTTACGTATGGGAAAAGGTCAAAAAGGATTGGGATCAAACATTTAGTAAAGTTCCGATCAAGTATGAGGTAAAATTAACCATCAAAGACTATGGGACGGTAGGTAATTGATGTCTCATGTTCAATAATTAAGTGTGATCATGGTTGTTGGACATACTTCACACGATTGATGTTTAAGAACACAACTACGTCTAAGACGGGATATAGCCCTAAACAGGTCATTTTAGTAAGTTTTTGTCGTGCCCAATTCTTATAGTTCTTCCAGTTCTCCACGGAATGTAAAAATCCAGTGGGGAAGCCAAAGCTTTAACGTTACCATTCCAGGTAAGTCCGCTATGACATACAAATGGCATGGGAAGGTCTCCTAGACATAAAAGGTGATAAAGAAGAAGCCGCGTATATCGCGGCTTCTTCTTTATGTGAGCCTGACATGTGCGCTATCTATAGGTTTAAGTCCGAATGGCAAAAGCAGTAGTAGCCATAAGCTTAAGGCAAAGGTGTCCACCGTGAGGTGGAATCTGAAGTAAGCCAGTGACAAATCTCCGGTTTGGGGAACACGAACTTCATAGAAGGCTAGCGTACGTTGGATGAGGTTACTTGGGAGATCTGTGCGAAAGACGAAATACCCTCGTAACCCTGCCCACCTATGTTCAGCCATTCCGCAGTGGAACTTAACTAAATGATTCTTTGACAGTACGAGAAGTAGAAACTCCAGATTTGAAGCATATCCATAATCTCCACCATTTTAATCGTGAACGGATACAGCGATTAAAAGCAGTTGAACCATTCCCCTTGCTGTTAACCATATTTACTTCCTTTATGTACTTTTGGTTGAGCACCTTCATCGCGGTCATATATGTGGACTTCAGGAATCCCTAATGTTTTAAGATAGTTTGAAGACACCCAGTCTTTTAATGTGATACCGCCAAGGTGAAGCATGATGATTCTAGGATCATTTTCTAAATCGGGAATCATCGGATTTAAAGTACGCATCATATGGCTGACATGCAAGTGCTCAACTTAGTACATTGCTAATGACTGAAGGGAAAAATCCATCTCTCAATAGAGACATCAACACTCCTTCAAGCTACGATCTTAGTGAGTTAAGATCACTCTATGGAGGACCTGCGTTAATGGCTTCCTTCAACACATATACTTCTAATCAAAATGAGATTAACGTTGAAACGCAATATGAAAGCTATGGCACATTATCGGAATTATCAAATTATTCAGACCTCGTAGTTATTGCATCACCAATAGATGATTTTGAAAATAGAAAGCATATAGCAACTTTTTACGATACAGGCGATCTACAAGATTATTACACTTTGAATCAAATAGTTTATTCGAATCTGGATCACAAAAAATAAAGATGATAAATGATAGATATAAAGAAACTCAAACTACTAATAAACTAGGAACTTTTATAACACGAGATAATAATGTTAGGGATAATTTACTTAATGAAATTGCCAACACATACTCAAATGAGTTATAAATTTATTATGGAGACTGAATGATCAGTCTCCATCTTTCTTCAGTAAGGAGGTAGTTATGAAAAAAATTAGCATCATTTCAATTTCACTGATAATTATATTGATATTAATTTTAGTTTTTGTATTAGTCAAACCCACGCAAGAGATTGTTAGCGTTAGTCTTGTGTCCGAAACAACGGAAATCACTTACACTGACAGTGAAAGTATTCGCATCTTCGAAGACGCTATAAGAACTGTTAAAAAAGTACGCGGTGCTGTAGATGTGGGTCCACCATCCTATCGAATGACTGTTACTTACGCTGATTCTGAAATTGTCGATTTCAGCCTATATATGGATCTTAAAGCCAAAAATGGATTTCTGATTAAAAATAGTAATAGCGAAAAAATGCTGGATTTAAAAGATAAGAATGCTGTAGAGCTGGCTGATCTTTTAAGTAAAGAAAAGAGAGAATAATATTTGATTAAAAGGTTATAATGTTAGAAAAATCATTTTTCTGTAGTAAATTGCAGTTTATTGACGAATATTTGTAAATTTGGTAATTATATTATATTATGATTCATCGAATTTTCTCTTGTCGTTAGTGATTCGACAGAGTTGGAGTTGTACTGGAACACAACCAGTTCATAAATATTAAGGCTTATTTTGCCATGGAGACGATAGACACCTGTTTGGTGTCTTATTGCGTTCCATGGTTTTTTTGTGCCTGTAGGAGGACATAAAGTGGATCCGGTAGATATTAGTCGTGCAGCTGAGCAGTATGTACTTACTGAGTTGCCTTCAGAGATGCTCCCGCTTCATGAATGATGAAGTTCATGTCAATGTGTCGGGTGGGGTAGATAGTATCGCAACGGCGCTTGTAGCCCTTCACGGCTATCATATTAATCAAGCTTGTCCATATGCGAGTCGATGGAGATCCAGAAGATACGACTAAAAAACAATTGTTTGATTGGCCGCAGACCGATGGATACCTTCAGTACTTAAGCGAAAAACTTGATCTTCCATTAATCGTTATATGGGGTGATTTAAGTTTAGAAGAGAGAATTCGGGACTCGAAAATGTTTCCGGACTCCGTGGCAGGTTCCTGATTTTGAAGTTGCTAAGTATAGGGATGAGCTATACAGCATTCATCAGCTTATTGAACGGCAAGGTTACTTTGAGGTGACACAGCACCGGTTCTACTTACTGGCCAAAGCGGTGTCTTAGAGTATGGATTGATCAAGCCTCATTATTGTAGATATTGAAAGAAGCTATTAAAGTTGCAAGCTGATGCGTATCGCACATACTGGTACAGCGGAGAGTTGAAGTGAGAGTAGCCACAATGTTAAAGTTACATATTCGTGTTTAAGTGACGGGAATCGACACATGTGGAGTGTCTAATATTGATGATATTGAATAAATAGATGAGATGTGACAGTAGAGCTCAAAGCCATTCAGGATGTTTAAGCTGTAAGGAAGATTGATCAAGTAAACCAGCAGTCCCCCAATAAGTATAAATAAGCCTCCAAAACCATTATTGAAATGGACTTGGAGGCTACATGTTCTAATCAATGAAGCTCCGGAAAATCCCTAGAGCAGTAAATCATTGAAGATTGCGCTTGTACGACAGGGCGAACAGGAGGCCGCCAAAAGTCACGAGCGCAATAAAAATCAACATCATATTGCTGTAAAGTGCGGCTTCTTGAATGGTTACGGTTGCGATTAGGGGGGAGTTTAGCCACGGCTTCGTCAGCAGTCCGCCCACACCCGCAATACCAATACCTTCGGCAAGGAAACAGGCGAAGTTAAGCATGCCCATTCCGGAACCTGCTTCATCCGGTTCCAGCGTCTTGGCGACACTTGCCGAAATGACAGTTTTCACAAACGAAAGACCGCCAAACGTCAGGATCATTGAACATGTAATAAGCCAAGGCGCACGATCTGTATAGAAGAGTACGATCAGAAAACCGGCGACAATCATACCGAGCCCGGACAACATCGCGGCGATAAGGCCCCGGCGGTCAGCCAGCATCCCGCCGAGCATCCCGAATAAGATGACGCTCAATGTGCCCGGGAACAGAATGGCGCTTCCGATGAGACTGGTCGGCATATGGTACACCGCTCTCATCAGATAAGGCACCATGGCAAAGAAACCTGCGACCGTGCCGAGCAGCACAGCACCGGTGAGCACACCGGCAATATATTTTTTCTTTCGAAACAGGAACGGTTCCAGGAATGGTGCCTGTTTCCGGCGGATATGAAGAGCGAGAAGCCCGAACAGAACCAGACTTGCAGTCAGGTAAATCCAATGGTACAGCGTCGTGAACAGCGCAAACGAGAAAATGCCTACAGATAGCAAAACGGCGCCAGTAATATCGAATGGTCTTCTTTCCGAAGTCTCGACAGGAAGTGTCCGTAATACGAAAGGAAGGGCTAACAGCGATAGCAATGGCAGTGCAAATAACAAGGACCAATGAATATAGCCGGAAATCGCACCTCCGATGACCGGGCCAAGCCCCTCCCCAAATGCAACCACAGAGCCAATCAGGCCGAACGCCTTGCCTTGTTTTTCCGGCTCGACAATCTTGACGATGATTACCATAATAAGTGATGGAACTGCCGAAGCGCCAACTCCCTGAATAAAACGCGCGATTAATACTCCCGGATACCAGGTATGACATAATAGGCCGACAATGGAACCGAAACCGTAGGCCAGCATACCGAATAACAGCAGCTTTCTCATGCCTGTATGTTCGGATATCTTGCCGTACATAGCGATACCAATGGCGAAGGATAGTGAGAAGCAGGTATTGGTCCAATTGGCCGCAGACGGTGCAATATCAAAATAAGCAGCAATATCCGGCAATGATACGTTAAACATGGTTTCGTTCATAACACTGAAAAACGTCAATATGCTCAGCCAAAGGATGAATCGTGACGCGTGAACTTCATTTCGATGTAGCACTTGCATTTAACCCCTTTAAGTTGAAGGGGAATCGCAGTTTATAGGGTCAATTATGCGTCTTCCCCTAAATGTTGTACCCTTACAAAATTGTTTTGCCGCATGATATAATACGCCTCCAAATAAGTTGAATGAAAAAATAAACCAATACAATAGTATCACATCCTGTTAAAAAACCTAAGCGATATTCATTGAAGAGAACCATCAAACCCGAATATACCGGGGTCATAGCGAGTTGCCAAACGACGGTAATGTTTAATTTGTTGAAAAAAGATTCGATCACATGAAGTTCTTTATAGAGATTGTCACATCTGTTTTAAAGGAATCAGAAGCCATTTATTTACGAGCATCATCCGATTATGTTCATGCTCACGATGTTTCCGAAAAACATTAACAACGTGAATAATCTCAGAGAGAGTCTGGTTACTCCCATTTTTCCTTCATCATATTGATTGTGCCTATCCTTTTTTTATTGCTCAGAGTAAGAGAGAGGCAATAAACATTCATAACTACTTGTGGTGGTTTTTATCCTATGAAACTAAGTTATCTTTTTTATTTCTTTGATTTGTACACTCTTTTATTAGAATTTTACACTACAAGAAAGTGCTTTCATTGAATATGATGTAAATATCAATGGAACGATATGGGAAATTAGGTGTGTCATTGGGTGATCCATATTTTTCAATTTTTACAATTGTGATTTATTTCACTTTTATTAAGTATACCGAGCAGGACATTGATCATAAAGGAAGGTGGGAATGCAGTGAATCAAGTACCCGCAAAAGATTTTATAATACCCGGAACCAGTGAAATCATTTTTGAAAATGAAAGATTATCTTTTGAAGATTTGATCGATTGTATACGAATGATTTCGCATGCTTTGTTATGTGAAAAAATTTGTAATCCTGTAGGGATTTTTCTGGACAGAAGCCCGGTTCAAATTTTAGCGGCTGTAGCAGCCTTGCAAATCAATGTTCCCTATGTGTATTTGGATCCTGCCTATCCTGAGGAAAGGATCAATTATATTCTTGAGGATTGCCAAGTAGATCTCATGATTACCGAGGAAAAGTATTGTAATAGATGTTTGGGACAAAAAATGATTGTTATTGAGAACCTGGGGGATTACAGCGAAAAAAAAGAAACCAACGAAGCTGTTAGCTCAGAGATTGGCTTTATTCTGTATACATCCGGTTCTACCGGAGTTCCAAAGGGAGTGGAAATTTACAGAAAATCTCTTCTTAATTTTATAGACGGAATGTCTGAGGTTATTAACTTTTCACGAGGCAAGGCAATAGCCAGTTTTACGGTTGCAACGTTTGATATTTTTTTCCTCGAAAGTGTTTTATCGATTTGCAAAGGCTTGACGGTTATATTGGCAAATGAGCATGAACAGAAAAATCCCCGTCTTATGACTAATTTAATTAAAAACAGTAAACCGGACATGCTTCAATTTACCCCTTCACGATTGCTGTTTTTATATAAATATGATCCTGACTTATTATGTTTGAGACATGTGAGCGAGATTCTTGTAGGAGGAGAAAAACTCCCTTTAAATTTACTGCAAGAACTTCAAAGAAAAACAAATGCCAAAATATATAACATGTATGGTCCAACTGAAACAACCATTTGGTCAACGGTAAGCGACCTAACGAATAGCGATCATATTCATATTGGTACACCCATCAAAAATACCTCTATCTACATTTTGGATGAAAATTCAAAAAAAGTGGGAGCCGGTGATATCGGAGAGATTTGTATTTCCGGAGACGGTTTGGCGAGAGGCTATATCCATAAGGATGAACTAACTGCGAGAGCGTTTGTGAATTTAAACGGCAACACCAGAATTTACAGAACCGGAGATCGGGGGAGATATGTTGAGAATGGCAATATAGAGTTTCTTGGCAGAAGAGACCATCAGGTGAAGGTCCGAGGCCATCGCATAGAACTTGAAGAAATTGAAATAGCCATGTGCTCTTTTGAAAATATAAACCAGGCAGTTGTGATATGCCTAAATCAACAGGAAGAAAGCCATTTGGTTGGATTATATCAATGCCAAAAGGAAATAGACGAAAACGAATTCATTAATGATCTGCAGCTTAGGCTTCCTGAATATATGATTCCCGGCAGAATGTTGAAGGTTTTGGACTTTCCCCACACCAGTAATGGGAAAATTGACCGAAAGGAGATGATCAACAATTTTAAAACAAATGCTATTTCCAGCGTGATTAGGAGTACTTCGGATAATACATTTGAAAATAAAATCCTGGACGTTTTTAGAAATATAATGGGCGAAAATAAAAACAACGAACTAAGTTTGCACAGTAGGCTTTCAGACCTGGGGATTGATTCTATTACCTTTGTCAGTATCATTGTTGCTTTTGAAGCCGAATTTGATATGGAATTCGAAGATGAAAAATTGGTTTTTAAAGCTTTCAATACGATTGAAGAGATAGCGGATTATCTTAAGCATAGACTCTCAATCTTGCCAGTATAACGAATTCAAAACCGAATACACAAATTAGGGGAATGCTTAATGTATAATCTGAAATCTGAAAAATGCGAAATTAAGATTAATTTTAAACATGATCTATACAGTAATTGTATTCAGGATATCTTTATTACCTATTTACAGTGGAAAAATTATGATTACCGCAAAGTATTTGACCACACCTGGAGCTTTGGCATGAAAAGAACCGAATGGGGGATTGATCTTTATCGGACTGGCTTTAATCAGTTATTTGCTTCTCTATCTTATAACTTCGGCATTTATCTTGAATTCTACGACTGCTTCAAAGATTCGAGCAGGTTCTTGGATATTATAAATCAAGAGCTTCAAGAAGGCAGAATGGTTGGTTTGGAAATCGATCCCTTTTATTGTGAATGGCATAGAATCTACAAGAAATATCATGGCAGTCACTTTGTGCTGTTAACCGGCTTATCAAGCGATGGTCTGATCTGTATTGATCCATACATCAGTAAAACACCCGAGAGGATATCTTTTGAACTTTTCTTTCAAGGCGCATCCCGTTTCTTTTTAATCTCTGAAGAAATAAGCGGAAAATACGATTGGAAAGATAATATGAACAAAAATTTAAGGGATCTGTTTGCAGGCAGTCATGGGTTGAGCGATTTTGAGCAAATGCGGAAATTCTCGGATGATATTGATGAGGCCCACATTAGATTTGAAGTTGAGAAATACGATAGCCTGGTATTTTACCCTATGTTATTAAGATTAAACAATGTTGCCGATGGTAGGAGATGTTACAGCAGGTACTTGGATTATTTAATGACCATTCAGCAGGATATAGATTTCCCTAAATATTTTGAGCCATTGATCAAGGCATCCAGGCTGTGGTCAGAGACAAGTGCCTTGATGCTGAAATACATTTTATCGAATTATAACGAAATGTTGGAGAAAAAACTAAAGGACAAAATTATGTATATTTCCGAGACGGAAGAGGCAATCGCCCATGAATTAATTTGTGAACTAAGATCATGAAGGGAGAATGGATATGGATAACATGACCACAAAAGCAGATGAACTATTCGATGTCTTATCGCAATATTTAATGCTTCCTGAAGGAAGTACTGAAGAGACCGCTTTTGATAAGGATAAACTGGATTCGTTTGATAAAATTAATCTCCTGATCATTTTGGAGGAATACAGCGACAGGGAAATCTCGATCATAGACATTTTTGAGTGCGACGATATTGGAGATTTATGTAAATTATGCTTATAGGAGAGAGAACGATGAATGTAGATCACTATAATCAAAATATGGCCAAATTAAACTTCTATCTGGAAAAATACAATGCCCGCCATTCCATTCAAAAAGGCACTCCGCTCATTATCTCTTTTCTGGTAACCAATAAATGCAACCTTCGGTGCAAGCATTGTTTTTATCATGAAACCATTGACACAGGCAATGTAAAAGATGGAATGACGATTGATGAATATAGACAATTATCCTTAAGCATGGACAATTTTTTGACCGGCATATTTTGCGGCGGAGAGCCATTCCTGAGAGAAGACTTCCATGAAATCATACATATCTTCCAGAAAAACAATAAAATGATGTTGGCCGACTCTGCCAGCAATGGCCAGCTTACCCATAGAATAGTGTCTCAGGTTGAGAAGATTCTGCAGGCAGCGCCCAGACAATCCTATTCACTTGGCATATCACTGGATGGTTTTAAAGATACTCACAATGAAATCAGAGGTGTAGGAACCTTTGAGAGGGCCCTTGAAACGTGGAATGCTTGCCAAACTTTAAAGAAATATTATCCTAATTTTGAACTCTATATATGTTCGGCAATGAATACGATCAACGAGAATGAAATGAGTGCTTTTTTCGATTGGGCTATGGTCCATCTGAAGCCGGATAAAATTTCTTTAATCAAAACCCGTCAAGATCCGAGGGCAGGAGAGGACATTAAAGCCATAAATATGGAGAACTACCTTTCCTGCTTAAAAACTATAGAAAAATATATGCATCAACTGGAGCCTTCGGCATTGGAAAAACCGCAAACCTATTTATTGTCCTCCGTTAATAATTATATTTATGAAGGAGAACGCTGCGGGAACAAGCTTTTTACTTGCTATGCGGGTCACCATGGCGGATTTATAGATTATAACGGAGATGTTGGAGTCTGCGAGGTGCTGCCTTCAATTGGAAATTTAAGAGATTACAACATGGATTTTCAGGAATTGTGGAATAACCGGGCAGCTAATGAAAGGCGAAATGAGGTCAACTGTAATCAGCATTGTCTGCAGTGTACCCACGAGTCCGAAGGCTTATTGCCATCTGTATATTTTTCTCCAAATTCTTTGAAATATGAGAGAGCCGAACGATAGTCGTCAAATATCCTTTTTAGGGGGGACGAAATTGAAGGTGGTCATTTTGGCGGCCAATACTGGGCGAGGGCACATATCCGTAATGAATTCAATAAATTCTTTTTTGGAAAATAAAGCATGCGATGTAAAGTTGTTTCCACACTTTTATGAGCGGTTGATGCCCAGCAACAAAGTATTAAGCGACTTCTATAACTTATTGCAAATGACCTCATCGGAGCTATGCAAATTATTCACCCAGATGTCACTGTTGGAAAAACCGGATAAATTCAATGAGATGTACTCCTATTGGATTGAACCTTTGAATCTGTTTTTTAGCAATCATCCTTGCGATGTAATCGTATCCACGACTCCACTTATTAATAAATACATTATCCGGTATCTAAAAGAAACCAACAGCCGGCAGAAATTCTATATTGTTGTCACCGATCCCTTCAGGCCCATGTATCCGGGGTTTGCTGCAGAGGGAGCAGATCGCTATTTTTGTCCGAACGATGAAACGAAAGCTCTTCTTGAAGAAGAAGGCATACCGGCTGCAGACATCATTGTAAGCGGTTATTCCTTGCATCAGAAGTTTGATGTGAGCGGCAATGATACACCGGAGTTTGTTAAGCAGGACAATTTCTGCAAGGATAAACCAACCGTGCTTATCAATTGCGGAGCGCAGGGCTCCATGCATTACTTAAGCATTATTAGAAGTGTGGATGAAGAATTCAAGGGTAAGGCTAACGTTATAGTGTTATGCGGCAATAATAAACCTCTCTATACGATTTGCAAGAATAAATACCCTAGGTGTTGCGTGTTGGAGTATGTCGATAATATTCAAGATCTTTTGAGAATCAGCGATTTATGTATAACGAAAGCCGGTGCAAATACGTTTTATGAGTGCTTGTACACGGATACACCTGTACTTATTGATGCGACGAAAGGATTTCTGTATCAAGAGGAGGGGGTCGTGCATTTCCTCAAGGAAAACAACGTAGGCAGCATTTTTTATGATCTGGAGGAGCTGGCGGCAAAATGTAAAGAAATGATCAGGCCGGATACGCTTCTTGCATTGAAAGAGAATATTTCCAAACTGCAAATTACGAACGGAAGCGTCAATATAGCAGAGGTTATTTCTGGGTCTAAGGTTTGTATACAAGAAGAACTTGGAGAAGGGTGTTGGCCATGCCGATTATAGAAGCTAGACATATATCCAAAACATTTGAGTTTTATAAAAAAGAGGAGGGCATTAAAAGTTCATTTAAAAATCTTTTCCATAGAGAAAAACTAACCAAAGATGCAGTAAAAGATTTATCTTTTTCGGTGGAAGAAGGGGAAATCGTTGGGTTTCTTGGACCGAATGGTGCTGGAAAAACGACTACGCTCAAGCTTTTATCAGGAATAATCTATCCTACAAGCGGAGAAATGCGGGTCAACGGATATATCCCTTGGAAAAGGGAGACTTTATTTAAAAAGCAAATAGCGGTAGTGATGGCTCAAAAAAATCAGCTTTGGTGGGATCTGCCTGCAAATGAAAGTATATTGCTCAATAAACATATCTATGAGATACCTGAGCCCGAATATAAAAAAACATTAAGTGATCTGGTGGAAATATTCGGCGTAAAGGATTTGTTATCTGTACAAGTCCGCAGGCTATCATTGGGGGAGAGAATGAAATTTGAAATTATTTCTTCCCTTATTCATAAGCCCAAAGTCATATTTCTCGATGAGCCTACCATAGGGCTTGATTTAATGGCGCAAAGAGATATGAGAAAATTCATTAAAGACTATAACAAACACTATAAATCTACTGTCATTCTTACAAGCCATTATATGCAGGATATTGAAGAGCTTTGCAGCAGAGCCATGATCATAAACAAGGGTGAAAAAGTATATGACGGAGCGCTAAGCGATATTAAAAGGGACAATATTAAAATTTTATCATTCAGCGTAGATCACTTAAACTTTGACAGAGATGAACTCATACATTTCGGAAAGATCCGTAAAGAAGAAGAAGGAAGTGTCTCCCTTGAGGTTGATCATAATCATGTCAGAGACTGCTTAGCTTATCTTTTGAACAAGTATGAACTTACTGATTTTTCCGTTGAAGATCTGCCCATTGAGGATAAAATCTTGAAGCTGTACGAGGCAGGTGCCCAATGAAGCCAAAATACTTATATATATCCTCGACCTCTTTCATCAGTACGCTTGAATACAGACTGGATTTTATGTTTGGATTGTTGTCCAAGTTTTTTCCGGCCATTATCCAGTTTTTTATGTGGACGGCGATATTTGCAAATTCACCCGATACAATCATTTTGCATTATACATACAATCAGATGATATTGTATACCGTGCTTTCCATTTTCGTGTCGAGCCTGGTATCTGTGGATGTTCAATACAGTATATCTTCAGATATTAAAAATGGAATGCTAAGCAAATATCTTATATTGCCGGTTAATTATTTTTTCTATAAAGCCTTTCAATTCATCGGTTCCAAAATCTCGGATATGATTGTAATTGTTATCGGAATGGGGATAGTGCTTGTTTACTTTAATGCGAACCAAATGATTGAAATGAACATTATGCAGATCGTCAAATTTAGCGCAGTTGCTGTTATGGCTTTTGTTTTACAATATTTGATTTCATTTTTGTTTGCGAATATCGCCTTTTGGATTGGCGAATGTGGCGGCATTTTCACAGTGATAAACGTTATTTCGCTGATTATATCCGGAGCAATCTTTCCCTTGGATATTTTTGGCGACCGAGTGATTGCCATATCCAGACTATTCCCTTTTTATTACATTACATATTTTCCTGCCAACGTGCTAATCGGTAAAATAAGCGGATCAGAGATTACAGCAGGGCTGTCGATTATGGTGTTGTGGGTTTTATGTCTGGGCATTTTTTGCAGCTTAGTCTGGAACTATGGAAAGAAAAAATATATTGCTGCCGGAGGGTGAACAATCCGATGCTTCGAGAATTTAAAAGGTACTTAGTTATTTATTGGATGTTTATAAAAAACAGCCTGATGAGTCAAATGGAGTATAGAGTTAATTTCATTATATCGGCATGTGTTCAGTTGGCGCATATGGGAATAAAGCTTACTTATGTCATTGTGCTTTACAATGTAGGAATAAACATCAACGGATTCACACCGGATGAGATGATGATTATGATTGGAACCTATAGTGCCTTATCGGGTGTATTCGTTTCATTTTTCCTCATCAATTTCGGATCACTTTCCAGCCATATTAAGAGCGGGGGCCTCGACACTTTAATAGTCAAACCCATTTCCCTACAGTTTATGGTCACTCTGAGACATGTTGATCTGGCCTTTGCTGCAGTGTCATTAGTGGTAGGAGGGACGATGGTAGGGATTGGCTGGTACCGTGCAGATGTCGCCTTTACTTTTGTGAATCTTATAGGGTATATAGGGTTTACTTTATGGGGATTGTTTCTTACCTACAGTGTATTTCTTATTCCAAATATTATTTCGTTCTGGACGGTTTCTGCGAATGGCATAAGCCAATTTGTGAATCAGCTGTGGGATTTCAATAATATGCCAATGACCATTTATAACGGTGTTTTTAAAATTATTGGAACTTTTATAATCCCCGTTTTTTTAATCACAAATATAGGAGGGTTGTTTATATTAGATAAGCTAAGCCCGCTTATGATTGTCTGGAGTATTATAGCGCCGATCTTTTTCTTTATCCTGTGCAGGGTACTCTGGAATAAAGCAATGAAGCATTATGTAAGTGTAAGCGGTTAAGCTTCCGGGAAGGGAGAGCATGATTATGAAAATTCTATTACTCGATTACGGCAGGGACCTCGAAAAAGAAGAATTTATTAAATTAATCAGCTTTGTTTCTGCCGATATCATCAGTTTTGAAGAAAGGGATCACAAAATTGCCTTACAAGTACAAGATAATGGTGATTTGGAGCAAATAAAATTCAATTTCAACCGATTGATGGAGAAATATTGCAGTCCAAAAGAAAGCGAGTACATTTATTTTCAACATAAGCATTCAAAAAAACAGAAGTATTATGATACTCATTCCATCTATGAATCCGACAGGATAGAGAGTTTTGAAAAGGGTCTAATTGGATTTAAAAAAGAAGCTGTTCATTTATTTAATTATTTTTCCTCGATCTTCCGGACCTTTGCGATAGAGGAACATGCGGAAGAGCGTATATACCCAACATTGCTGCCGATGGAAGTCTATAAAAAGACGGGATATTTAAAATCGTCACCCCAGTACGCTATGTTTTGCTGTGACGTCTTGGAAAGTATGGACTCGATCTCCGCTTTAAATGAGCTGGCGGGCCACTCTGATGTTCACCATGTTTTATCTGAACCGTCTCTGGCCCTCTCACCATCCGCCTGCTTTCATACCTATAGGGAGCTTGAGAATCAATCTTTGAAAACATCCCAAAGCTTAACGTTTACGCAAAAAGTATTTCGAAATGAAGGGAGATTTAACTGGAACGAATTTGGAAGATTAAGAGATTATCATGTTAGAGAAATCGTCTTTATAGGAGATGCGCAGTATGTACTAAACCAGAGAAACAGAATCATGGATAAAGTTGCAACCCTTATGCAGCAGTTGAATCTGTCGGGCCAAATCGCCGCCGCTTCGGACCCTTTTATTATACCGGATATGCAGTCCTATAAAAAAATACAGCTGTTTGAAAAAAGTAAATATGAGCTTCGGCTCTCCACCTCGGAAGAGAAAAGCCTGGCTTGTGCTTCTTTTAATTTACATGGCATCTCTTTCACCAAAGCATTTCATATTGAAGTGGAAAACTGCTCCAGAACAGTAACCGGATGCATTGGCTTTGGGATAGAAAGATGGGTTCTGGCATTTATGTGCCAATATGGAATCCATTATGAAAAATGGCCAGCAATGGTTTTGGAATCGATGAAGTAAAAAATATGGAAAGGCGTGAGCATACATGAGTAAAATTGCATTAGCTTTATTTCCATTTATGGAGGACTTGTCCCGTGATTTGTTGGGTACGTTGACCAAAATAAAAGAAATGGGATATGAGGGAGTTGAATTTGCGGGGGGCTTTAGCCATGATGTGCATGAGTTATTAAACGCCTTGAACAAAACAGGCTTGGAAGTCGTCGGCTGGCATATCCAAAAACATTATTTGAATGACGAATTTCTATACTCAACGATCCACTATATGCAGACCTTAAGAAACTCGCGGCTGATCATTCCGAATTTACCCTATGAAGATACTAATTCTGAAGAAGCGTGGGCAAGAACTGCGGGAGAATTCAATCGGTTAAGCAGAAAATTATCTGATTATGGCATGAAGATAGGTTATCATAATCACCGGGAAGAATTCGCAAGAATGGATTACGGGTATGTATTCGATGCTTTTTGCAGCAACATAGATAAAGACGTCATTATACAATTGGATGTTGGCAACATGCTTTCAGCAGGAGCAGCCCCGGAAAGTTTTTTGAGAAAATATCCGTACCATTTCAACACGGTGCATATTAAGCCGTATTCCTTGGAAACGGGTTTTAACACGATTTTGGGTGAAGATAGTCTGGACTATCAATCGATTATTAAAAACGCGGCCGGAACCGAATGGTTCATCATTGAATACGAAAGCAAGCTTTTGTTTAACAATTTTGATGGTGCGCAAAGTTGTCTGACCCATTTTAAAAACATTCGGGGAAAATGAAAATGGCAGCAAAAAAAATACTTCAACTTAATGAAAAACCTCTAATTTATGGAAGATTGCACCATGCGTACCCTTTAAGCATTATAACGTCCCACGAAGAAACAATGCCCTGGTTCTTTAGCAATTTTATACAATTGAGCTGCTTGAAAAATATACATCCCCAAAACACTTTGGATATGAATTTTTTGTGGGATGACGGGCGATTTTACTTAAACTCTTGCCCTTGGATCAACTACTTGGACATCCCTGAATCTTTTTTTTATCACTGCATACAAAAGAATATCGTGGATTTTATTATTAGCACTATTGATACGGAAGGGTATGTTTATTTGCATGTTGATGAGTTTTATATTCCAGAAAAGTACTCCTATCAAAATAGAAGTTATCCTCACTGTAATTTTATATTTGGGTATAACAAAGATGAGAAAGTGTTTTACACTTTGGGATATGATTCATTAGAAAGATTCAAAATAATACAGACCCCGTTTAGTGATCTAGAAAAGTCCTTCACCAACTGTCCTCCTGATTTTAGGTTAGATGTTTTATATTTTATAGGCCAAGGTTCTACGTATGATTTCGACTTTGATTTGATTCGTGGATATATACAAGACTATTTGAGTTCTCAAAATTCGTTGGTGAAATTCAAAACACAAACTAACCTTATTTATGAGGATAAGAACTGTGTATTTGGTATGGCTGTTTATAACCAGTTAAAAGTGTATTTAAGTTCTTTAATAGAAGAAAAGGCTGAACTTGATGTTAGAAACCTGCACATATTATGGGAACATAAGGTAGTAATGAAAGAACGATTTATGTTTATGAAGGCAAATTTCAAAGGGGATTTTTCAAATTATATTAAATGCTATGAAGAAATTGAAAATAAGGCGTTAATTCAACGGTGTAAATTTTTGAAATATAGTTTATCAAAAAAGACCAAAGAGATTATTAGTATCTTAAAAGGCTTGGAAGAGATGAAGGATGCTGAAGAACAACTACTTACATCGTTTTTAAACAGTTGAAGGTGTATAGGGGTCAGGAGCTTAAAGTAGAGACCCTTGATTACACTTCGCTACGCGCTCAAGTTCTGGAATCAGGGAATTCTGGACGATCGGAACAGGGATTATTCGCTGATTGGACCCTCTATTTCTATTTTAAGCATAAACACAAGAGTGGTTATGCCTTTTTCAGGGGCAATTCTTCCTACATAGAGCAGCAGTAGGGGGCAGCAATTCCACAACTTTCAGTAGAGCGGAATAATTCCTTTCATATGGTTCAGATGAACAGTCAATCGGATATTAAGTCAATTACAATTGATTGGAAATATATTGAATAAGTACATTAGATATATACTTTTTACACTTGTTAGGATGATTTTGATTTAATACAATACGAAGGTAAACTGTTAAAAAAAGGGAGGAATTATTAATGACACTAGATAAATTAATAGAAATAATTGTTGAAGTACGGGAGACTCCCGAACTTAGAGATTCCATTTCTAGCGATGCCGATATCATTAATGATATCGGTATTGATTCTCTACAACTTATTAATCTGATTCTGAAAGTAGAAGATGAGTTCGATGTGGAGATCGATTTTGATGAGTTTCAGATGGACGATTTGACAAGTGTGGAGCGTTTTTTTAATTACATTAAGGGTATCCAAGAAAGGGATTTTAAGCAAAAGGAAGACGCGTTGAGATGAGGGCGAAACTGGTATATGGTATTTTCGATTCTGAAAGTTTGTGGAGAGAAAAAAACATAGCCTCGCTCCCTGCCATAAAATCTTACAGCGCAGATTATGTTAAACATATGGACGAGCTGTTATTTGTTTTTTGTAATAGAGATGACAAGCTGTTCACTAGACGCAAAATGAATCTAGCCCATATCCATTATTTGCGCAGTATTGGTTTTTTATTTGAAAATATTGTAGCCAGCCACTGCCATGATGAAGAATCGCTCGAAAATACGCTTATAAAAGAGAGCGTTTACATTGAAGCGTCTGAAATATCATCTTACTCAGTTTTGGATAAAACTTCACAAGTTGAGAAGAAATACACCCTAAAAAATGCTTTGCCAAGCTATGAATCAGCAGTTAGGGTAAATTCAAAATTATTTTCTTATGAGTTTAGCAAACAGTGGGATGCCAACTATAAAGGTGTACTATGCTATTCAGCAGATCAATTGCTAACCATTAGTCAGGATTTATTATCTGACGGCATCATAATAAAAGATTTCTTCGGAGTTTCCGGTAAAGGCAATTTGGTGGTCCATTCAAAGGGCATTTTAGAAAGCGTTTATAGGCATATCAAGAAACAAGAAGGCAGAGGGATGGCTACACAACTGATTGTAGAACCCTTTTTACAAAAAGAAACAGATTTTTCCTGCCACCTGAGCATTGATATGAATGGCGAACCTGAGATACTGTCCGTTCAATATATCGATAACAAAGGCTTAAGTTACAAAGGTTCGAGGCATGTGCACAACTCTTCCTTTATTGATAAATTAGACGCAGCTGGCTATTTTGACACCGTATTTCATGCTTGTAAGTCCATTTATAAACATGGATATCATGGGGAAGTATGTATTGATTCAATGATATTAGCAGACGGTTCAATATATCCGGTAGTTGAAATCAACGCACGCAAATCAATGGGACTTATTAATACGAAGCTGGATCATTACTTAACTCAGCATGGATATTCAAGTTACTTAACTTTCATAGATTTACAATGGAATACGCACTTTACATACGAGCAATTTTTGGAGGTGCTTCATCGGAATAAACTATTATTCAGTCCAAACGAAAGAGGGGTAATCCCCTTAACTTCCAATACGATTATGAATAATAGTTCTTCTGGCAAAGGCAGATTATATTTATCGATACCCTATCAACCGAACGAACACCCTGAATATTTGTCAGAGATTAAAGCATTGATGAATGAAATGAATATAAAAACATATTAGGTAAGGAGATAGACGTGTGAATGATACAAGCACTATACTTTGTTCTGGAATTGCATTAGGCGTATATACTCCTGCGTTATTGTTTAAAAAAAATATAGAAAATGAGCATAAAACGGCCGATATCGTAGCCTTGGAAAGTCTTTTTTCAATAGAAAAACAGGAGCAACTACAGAGAAATAAGATTTTGTTCCACCAGAATTTCAAGCTTGCCAAACTCGCTCATCGCCTGCCTCCTGCAATGTCGCAGCATTATGACAAGCAAAAGGCAGATCACTTGATAGAGAAGTGGCTGGATGAAAAAAGATCCCATTTTACCGTCTTTTCCGGATTCTGGATTCCCTTATTGGAAGACTACATCGCTAAATCGGGTCGGGAAGATATAGCAGTGGAGTGTATCCATATGGACGCCGGCTTGTCACCATCGTGGAAGCCTTACGCTAAATCATGTGATATATATCACAATATTTGGCTCTGGGGGGACGAATGCATCAAGACCATTCCGGCTGGCAGTGACTTTGAAATTCTTGCTTATGAGCAACGGGAGAATAGGTTGATTGTTCATGGCGGAGGATGGGGGATGGGAAATTTTAAGGAAAAAGTATCTTGTCTGGCGAACTGTGAATATGAATTGGATATCGTTAAATATGAAATGGTTGAAGAGGATGAATCTGATATAGCTTACTACAGGATCGATCCGGCGTGGGTTCCATGGGAGAGCTATGAATTTCCTCCTATGCTTTACGGTAAAGGAAGTAATCTGTCCAAGATGGACGCTCGGAATTACCACAACATGTTGGAAATTAGCCGGCGCTGTAAAGGAATTGTATCTAAACCAGGAGGAGCCACTTTATTGGATTCAATCCTTTCAGCCACACCCCTGATTATGTTAGAACCGCTGGGAGAGCATGAGCAGCGAAACGCGGAAATCTGGAAGAAATATGGGTTTGGAATATCTGTAGAGGAGTGGGAGAAAAGCCATTTCTCCCATTCTATATTGAGTGAGCTTCACAATAATTTGCTGGAGTATCAAGAAAAAATCAAACCAATCCAGGAGGGAATGAATAATGTCACAACCAAAAACATCCAAAAAACTAGATGAGGATTGTTTAAACCGCTTGAAAAAAACGATAAAACACATGTCAAAAAGCAGAAAAAGTATCCTCAATGATCCTTCCTATTGTACGGACCTGCCTGTTGAGATTGGCTTGAAACTGACTAACGGCTGTAATCTAAGGTGCAAACATTGTTTTGAATGGAATGATGAAGGATTTCATCGGGATATGGATCTCCTGGAACAAAGAGCTCAATTGGATATTGATATCATAAAAAAATATTGGAGCAAACACAATCCGTGAAGTCAAATCTCTATTTATGGGGTGGAGAGCCTCTTATTTACAATAAATGGAATGAACTCATTGATTTGTTAACTGCAGATCCCAGATGGACGGTACTCTGTACAAACGGCCTGCTGATTGAGAATAAAATTGAATCACTGCTGCAAATTTCGGAGAATCTGGCCTGCTTAATCAGCCTTGAAGGGTTTGAAGAGGAAAATGACCGCATCAGAGGTAAAGGAACGTTCCAAAACGTAATGAGGAATATTGATCTTTTACTAGATTTACAGCGAAAAGGGATATATAAGGGAAGAGTTTCCGTTCATATGACCGTAAGTGAATACATGATTGATAAATTATATGACTTTGTCGACTTTTTTGAAAAAAAGGAAATAGATACGCTTTATTTAACACTGCCTTGGTATTTGCCTGAGGAAGTTTCGAACGAAATGGATCAATATTATCATAAGAACTTTAAATGGCTGGCCAATAACATTGACGAACACCATAGATATAGTTGGCACTCATTCAAATTCAAGTTAGAGCCTGATTTCGTTGAACCTTTGATTCAACAGATGGAACAAATAAATCAAAAGAATTGGTCCATTAGGGTTCGCTATCAGCCGGGACTCGAAACCAATCAAGTAAAAGATTATATCGTTGGCTCAAATGAGCCAGTGCAAAATAAAGAGAAATGTTTGGCTTTGAACAGCAGAATGGATGTATTGGCGGATGGAAAGGTAACAGCATGCAAGCATTTCTCTGAACTAGCTGTCGCTGATTTAAATATTGTCGATGATATCAAAGCCGTTTGGCAGGGTGAAGAATTTAATGAGGTCAGAAAAACGATCAATTGTGGACTAATGCCAGTATGCTCAAAATGCATCCTTCTATATTTAAACGGAAATTAAATCAGAGGAGTATTGAAATGGAAAATACTATACATATCGGTTTATTGGGTTGCTCTAAAATAGCCCCCTTTTCAATTTTAAATCCCGTAAAAGAGATAGTTGGAGTAGATGTATGCGGCATAGCCTCAAGCAGTTTTGAAAGGGCAAAAAAATATGCTGATCAACACAAGATCAAAAAGGTTTACGAAAGCTATGATGCCATCCTTAAAGATGAGCATGTGGACGTTGTCTATATCCCGCTTGCCAATCCCCAACATAAGGAATGGACAATTCAAGCCTTAAAGCATAAAAAGCATGTCTTAGTCGAAAAGCCGATTACCTTATATGCTGAAGAGGTCAAAGAAATCGAAAAAACTGCATCTGAGAACCATGTGCATGTTCTGGAAGCCTTAATGGTGCAGCATCATCCCTGGCAGAAAGAGCTTAAAGACATTATTGGAAGCCAAAAATACGGAAAACTAAAGAAAATTAAAACAAGGATTTCGTTTGAAATCATGGGTGGTAAATTTGAGGCGGATAATTACCGCTTCCAGCCCGAGAATGGTGGAGGCTGCTTTATTGATGAATCTTCCTATTGGCTTCAGTTCATTCAATATATGGTCGGTCTGCACCCGTCAGATTATAAAGGCAGTTCCAAGTTTGACGGAGTAAATGGCTGTGACTGGAATTTTGATGCGTTTCTAACCTATGCAGATGGAGTACAAGCCGAATTTAATGCATCTTTTGACCGGGCCTCTAATGCAACCCATTGGTTGGAGTTCGAAAATGGGGAAATAAAGATACATAATTTTTTCAAACCCTGTTATGGCAAATATAAAATTAAATTTAATATTCAAGATCACCAAACAGGTGAGCATTCTATCATGGAGTTTTTACCTGAAAACTATTATGTCAAT
This sequence comes from Paenibacillus etheri, assembly GCF_001012825.1. Classification (GTDB taxonomy): domain Bacteria; phylum Bacillota; class Bacilli; order Paenibacillales; family Paenibacillaceae; genus Paenibacillus_AQ; species Paenibacillus_AQ etheri. Next base: position 320,431 of record NZ_LCZJ02000019.1, on the reverse strand, counting down.
CAAATGAAGTTCTTTGTAGATGTGATCCAAGGCAAAGCAGAAAATATATCCTTAAAGGAATCGTTTGAACGGATTGATATGATGAGGAAAATATACCATTCTGTAAAAGAGACGTTAAATTTAGAGGTGGGAACGAAATGACATTGATTTCTGTGCAAAATCTGACTAAACATTTTGAATATTATGAAAAGGAACAGGGGCTGAAAAGCTCGTTCCGTAACTTGCTACACAGAAAGAAAATGGTGAAGGCAGCCGTTGAACAAGTTTCATTCGAAATTAAAAAAGGTGAGATGGTAGCTTTTCTGGGTCCAAATGGAGCAGGTAAAACTACGACTCTAAAAATGTTGTCAGGTATTTTGCATCCTTCTGAGGGCTCGGCCAGCATTATGGGATTTACCCCCTGGGAACGGAAAAATGAATTTAAAAAAGCGATGTCCATTGTTATGGGACAAAAAAGCCAGCTATGGTGGGATCTTCCGGCTATTGATTCCTTTTATCTTTTGAAAAATATATATGATTTAAGTGATGAGAATTACAATAATACTCTGAATGAACTGGTTGAACTATTGGATGTAAAGCATGTGCTGAATATACAGGTCCGCAGGCTCTCATTGGGAGAACGTATGAAGCTTGAACTCATAGCAGCTTTGCTTCATAGTCCAAAGGTTCTGTTTCTTGACGAACCAACGATCGGATTGGATTTTATCTCTCAGAAGAATATTCGCGAGTTTCTGAAAAAGTATAATAGGGACACACAAACCACTATCATACTGACAAGTCATTATATGAAGGATATAGAAGATTTATGTGACAGGAGTATTATCATTAATAAAGGCAAGCTGATTTATGATGGAAAAATAAGTGAGATCCAAAGCGCTTTCCAAAGGAAAAAAAGAATGAAAATTTCGTTGTCTGAGCTTCTGGCAAGGGAACAATTTGAAACACTGGGCTCTATAAAAGAATACAACGGCTATGATGTAGTACTGGAAGTGGAGAATGAACGCTTCAAAGAGATAGCCCACCTTGTATTGGAACAATATCCTGTTCAAGATCTCACAATTGAAGATATTCCACTTGAAGAAGGCATATCTCTTATGTATCAGAAAGGTGAACAAGATCAATGAAAAAGTATATGCTGAGTTTCAATATGGGAATTCAGAATGCTATCGAATATAGATTCAACTTCTTTTTGAGTTTGATCAGCATCGTGTTTCCTATTATTATTCAGACTTCCATTTGGATAGCGGCATTTAACCATTCCAGTGAGGCGACATTGTATGGATATAATTTTACTCAGATGTTGCTTTATACGTTGTTAGCAGCGTTAATTTCGCGTTTGGTAGCGACAGGAATTGAATATGAGATTAATGAAGATATAAAGAACGGCGGATTAAACAAATACATAATACGTCCAATCAATTATTTTATGTATAAGCTAAGCGTGTTTATCGGCAGTAAATGTCTGCAATATATTGTGTTGTCTATATTAATAGCGATTATTGTTAGTGGAGCCACTTTTTATACAGATGAATATGAACTGGGTGTTTATAAAATCCTGGTGTCTGTTTTTATATTGATCAGCTCGTGTATTCTGAATTTTTTGATTTCATATATCATTAGCGCGATAGCTTTTTGGTTAACGGATGTTTCCTATTTATTTGTGGTCACTACCCTATTGGTCAACATTGTAAGTGGAGGTGTATTTCCATTAGAGATATTCGGAAATACCGTGAATCGTATATTTGATTTTTTACCGTTCAAATATACAATATATTTCCCCGTGAATACTCTTAACGGCAATTTATCCGGGGCTGCCATTACAAGCTCGTTGTTTATTCAATGGATGTGGATACTTGTTATCTACTTGTTAGCCAAACTGGTTTGGAGACGTGCAATGACCAGGTACATCGCAGTGGGGGGGTAATCGGAATGAGTTTAGCGCAAACACTTAAGAGATACATCAGATTATATGCTCTTTTCATAAAAAACTCGGTAATTGCACAAATGGAGTATAGAACAAATTTCATCACTGGATTACTGGTTGAGACGGCATATTTATTTGCCAAGTGCTTGTATGTAATCGTAGTGTATCAGACTGATTTGCATATCGGCTCCATCGGTCCTGATCAAATATTGATGTTTATCGGGACATATACATTTTTAACAGGGATCTATTGGGGTCTGTTTGGAATTAACTTCATTAAATTGCCGGAGCACATCCGAAATGGTACGCTTGAGCTGCTAATGACGAAGCCGATTTCACTGCAATTTCTGGTTACCCTTAGGCATGTTGATATGGGTCTGGCATTACCTAACATTATCGGTGGAATTACAATGATTGTCATATCATGGAATAAAGTAAATCTGGATGTTAATTTCTACACCGTGGGCGGATTTATTTTCTTTATTATCATTGGAGTAATCATTACCTATTTCTTGTTCCTGATTCCGCAAATTTTATCGTTTTGGTTTGTCAAAACCTCAGCCATTGATGATGTTTCCAATTCACTATGGGACTTTAATAACATGCCTATGACGTTATATCCTAAATGGGCACATTTTATTGGAATGTATCTTATCCCGATTTTTATCATCACCAATTTCGGACCGCTCTTTTTATATGATGAACTGAAAGTCTCAGATGTTTTCTGGGCAGCCGGTGTTCCATTTATTTTGATATCCTCGATGAGATTAATGTGGAATAAAGGATTGCGTAATTATAGCAGTGCAAGCAGCTAAGCCGGCTCGAAATCAACTTAGAACGAAGCTATTGAGCATATTTAATGATCAGATAATTTCAAATGGTCCTCAAATTTTTAGTTCTCAGAACTCAACTTTCCCAGCAAGAAATTGGCAAACAAGTCTTAATATAGCTTGGCAAAGCCGACATCCATTGCTAGAGTTGAAACGCTGGATCAGAGCCGAGAGCTTTTGCTTACCTTCGGGTGATTTCGTTGATTCTTTCCCAGTTCATAAATATTAAGGCTTATTTTGCCATGGAGACGATAGACACCTGTTTGGTGTCTTATTGCGTTCCATGGTTTTTTTGTGCCTGTAGGAGGAGATAAAGTGGGATCCGGTAGATATTAGTCGTGCAGCTGAGCAGGATGTACTTACTGAGTTGCCTTCAGAGATGCTCCCGCTTCATGGATGATGAAGTTCATGTCAATGTATCGGGTGGGGTAGATAGTATCGCAACGGCGCTTGTAGCCCTTCGCGGCTATCATATTAATCAAGCTTGTCCATATGCGTGTCGATGGAGATCCAGAAGATAAGACTAAAAGACAATTGTTTGATTGGCCGCAGAACGATGGATACCTTCAGTACTTAAGCGAAAAACTTGATCTTCCATTTATATGGGGTGATTTAAGTTTAGAAGAGAGAATTCGGAGGTGTTCGAATCCCCCTTGCTCCCATCAGAAAGACCAGCTACAAGAGCGGGTCTTTCGCTATTCATATAGCTAAGTTGTTGACAAATTGTAGACATGAGATTTAAGCCATTGACCTTTCCACTAACCAATCAAAGGGGCCTTTTTTGCGAAACAAGAAATAATATACATGGGTCTGTGAAGTTTACAATAGTAATCTAATCATTGAACGTCTAGCATTAAGTAAAATGGAGCGACGCATTAGGCGGATAAGGCGTACTACGGGTTGTTTATATTATTCTCGCATAATTTTTTCAAAATGGAGAGTTTATGAAAAAGACTATTGTTTGTGTAATAACGATACTTATATTATTCTCAGGATTCGCAACACAAAGTTATGCGTCGTTGTCAGATACGCAATCTGCGGCAATACACGCGTTGCTGGATGATGCCCGTCGTATATCAGGTGTGCCGGGAATGTCAATCTCGATACTTGCTGATGATGAAATGTTCTACTTTTCTTCCGGGTATGCAGACCGTGAAAGCGGGTTGTCTGCAAGTGAAAATACACTATATGAGTTGGCTTCGGTCAGTAAAGCTTATACCGGCATGGGTATTCTGCTGTTGGAGGAGCAAGGGCTGCTGTCAATGACTGACACTGTCCAAAAATATTTACCTTGGTTTACGTTAAAGTATCAAGGGAAACCTGTTGATATGCAAAGCCTTACACTCAATAACTTTCTTCACCATACTAGCGGCCTAACAAATGGTAGGCATTCTCAAAATATTCCACAAGGCAATACACCAGATTTGCTGCATAAGACTGTGGAAATGCTGGTAGATGCTGAGTTGGCGTTCCCTCCCGGTGAACAGTATAGCTATGGAACCGTTAATTATGACGTATTGGGTTTGGTTATTGAGATTGTGTCGGGACAAAGCTATGAAGACTTTATGAGGGAACAGGTATTTCAGCCGTTAAGTCTTCACCAGACGTATGTTTATAAAGAAGATGCTCAAGCCACCGGACAGTTGGCACAGGGCTACCGTTCTTCCTTTTTTATGACAACTCCATATAACGCGCCGGATTATTCCGGGAATAAACCCGCAGGCTACATCATTTCTTGTACAAAAGATATGGCGCGTTGGATGGGCATACAGATGGGTATTGTGAAGGACATACCTGAAATATTCCATACGGTTATCGAAAAGTCACATCAGGGTGATATGTCTGTTCCGGCTGTCAACGAAATGTATTATGCGGCGGGCTGGACGGTAAACGCCAACCAAACGATTATAGAGCACCCAGGGGGAAATCCCAATTTTGGAACCGAAGTGGTCATACTGCCAAATGAACGAACAGCCGTCTGCTTGCTGACCAACGGCGCAAATATCAATAGAAGCATGGTACTAAAAGTTAAAGATATATTAGACGGCAATCTAACGCAGTCATATGAAATAAGCGGCACACAGCTTTTGGACATTATTTTATCGTCTACCACAATTATTCTTTGCCTATTGGCCGTTCTGTTCTTTCTCTTAGGATTACGCAGAAGGAAAACGAATGAGCGGCAGGCAATGACAAAAAAGCGAATAATCGTAACAGCTATTTTGTTGATTGCTACGATTGCCCTGTGTATAATGTGCTGTGCATTAGATTGGTCAACGATACTTATTTGGCAAACATATAGTGTTCTTACAGCCTTGATTTCGTCAGCATTATTAACAGCGAGCATTACATGGTTTGTATACACTCACCGATATAATGCCTCGCTCCGAAAATAAGCATTTTGTTCGTTCGCCTTATTGGTAAAATGCGTATAGCGTATTTTGTTTGATACAGCGGAAAGTAGAGTTACGAATAACACAGGAAGAATTAACCTATAAATAAGCATATAAAGTTCAAGCAGAGATACCACTTGAACATTTCTTTTGTTGAATTACTTGCACAATCCTTGATGATTCAAGTACATGGTATGTTATCATTTGCCGAAGGGACTTGAAATTCCAGAGAGATTTACAAAGCTTTCTGTCACGGCTTTAACATGGGCTATTTTCCCGGAGCCGCAATGTGATTTACAAAAACTATTCGTACGAATATATACCGAGTGGTTTCCGATATCTGGATACCAGTAAAGAAAAAGTAACGATTGCGCTAACTGATAACGATAATTGAACAAAGCGAGAAAAAGAAAGGGCCATCAAAAGAGGATGGCCCTAAAACTTGCCGTTTGCGAGCATGTAGTTATCGATATGCACCAAATTTTTCAAAAACGATTTTAAGCTAACAGGCAGGTTAGTGAAACCACATAGTTTTCTCTAACGTATAATCATTATTCAAATTTTTCCAACAGGGCTCATACGGAGGTGAACTTGACTGGAGCATTTTTATGACTTGGTTCAATTGGCATTCTCGATCGCTCTCATCTATTCCTTAGTGTCAATTCCATTCACCTATATTTCTTCACAAGAGATACACTGGGGTTATGAAATTGCTCCAGCAGTTTCAACTTGGTTTGTGGCTGTCAGACTGTCGCAACCGAGCAGCATTCAGCGGTGGATAGTACGTACCGCCAGACGAAGAGAAGCACCTGATGAAGAAGACCATAGTCCTTCCCCACATTGATATTTCATACTTTCAATTAGGGAGGACAACGATGAAAAAGATTTTGTTGCTTCAAAAATGGGCCAAGCCCATTCTCGTCATGTTGATTGGAGTTATTCCGATCATTGTGCTCAGCGGGTGTTCGACAGCATCCCAATCAAACTCGATTAATGCCGATACATCAGGGATATTTAATCACTTTTTTATCTATCCATTTTCGATCTTGATCAAATTCTTCGCGAATGTATTTCACGGAAACTACGGATTATCGATCGTGCTGCTGACTTTCATCATCAGACTTGCGATCATGCCGCTCATGATGAATCAAACCAAAAAACAAATGGACATGAAAGAAAAGATGGCGCTCCTCCAGCCGGAGTTAACTGCACTTAAGGAGAAGTATAAGAACGACGCCAGTGCGGATGGAAAAAAACAAGAGCAAGTCGAGATGATGCAGCTCTACCAGAAGCATCAATTTAATCCCTTAAACATAGGGTGTTTGCCGATGCTTCTCCAATGGCCGATCACCCTCGCATTTTACTACGCCATTCGTCGTACCCCAGAGATTGCAGCTCATGATTTCCTGTGGTTTAGCTTAGGGACAACAGATATGATTTTGCCGCTTATTGCCGCTGCGGTGTATTACGTTCAGTTCCGCGTGTCTCAATCCGTTTCAGCGCAGTATCAGCAAAATCAAAATAACCAAATGGCTTTCATCGGATTGTTGTCACCGGTCATGATGGGTGTATTTTCTTTTCAGATGCCTGCCGCGTTACCATTATATTGGGCGGTTGGCGGTATATTCATTATCGTGCAAATGATCATACTCAATAAAATGTACACGAAGCCGAATGTAGCGGGTAAAAACCTACCAACCGGTGTAGAAGATTTATAAAATTGAACCAGAAAAATGAAAGGGCCATCCACAAAAGGATGGCCCTAAAACTTGCCGGTACAGACAGCGCCGTGATCCGAATCATAAGTAGGTGCAAGTTTTTATAAATAGAGCATTTAATAGGTTATAATGTATTGATTTAATAAGGTCAGGGAAGATACAGTGATACTATGATTTAATACGACTAGGGGGCATCTTACATTTTGTACTCATTTCCACCAAGAATAGATAAAGCAGCATTGCAACTTGAGGATTTTAACTCAATAGTCTTACTCGGAGCGAATGGATCAGGTAAAACTATATCCATGGATACGTAATAAAATACGATTTTTAACCACAACACTGATTTTCTGGATCAGTGTTGTGGTGTACTTGAAATGGTGTATTTCATTCTGTTGGTGGACATTAGCATAGTCCCATAAGAGGCGGGGCAGAGTGCGGGTTTTCTGTTTTAAGTGACCAGTTTCTTGTGCGACAAAGATGCCCTCCGACACGACGACAATTGTAAGAGCAATAACATATACCTAATGGAATCCGCGCTGGTCGCGTTAAGGGAATCCATTCTTTTGTCGGCTACCTTGCAGCCTTCTTTTTAAGTGTCCTTGACAAGGAGGCCAGATTATTTAGTTATGGCGGCGGATGTTCATCCAAACATACCGATCATATGAATGACTTTTTTAAGATTTGATGTCCATTCCAAAAATTGTAGATAAGAAGTTGGAATATTTGAGGGCGATTTTAGCTTTTGACGATTTATTAAGGTTCCATCTTTTTATATAAAGGAGGGAGAGTGCTGCTCGACAAATGGGAGAACACTTAAATTCGAAATGTCGGAGTCTTTGCTGCTATCTTCGGGAGACAGCATTCCGCATTTGCCGGGGGTGAACCAATTGAACATGGAATTAAAACACGAAGAGAACAGCCTGATACGCAATGTCTACAGCCTGAATATTATCCGTGGGCTACCGATTGAAGGGAATGGTCAAATAGGGTTACACGCAGGTTCCGTTACGGCCAGTTCGTCGCAACCTGCCACCAATTATGTCTCGGCCAATGTTGTGGACGGCGCCCCTGCGCCGCAGTGGTTTGCGGACAGCGCAGACACCCCCGACTGGGAAAGGCAGGCTGTATCCTTGGCGTCTGCCGCGGGACCATTTCATGCCAGGCGATAAAGTTACGTGGGCGGATGTGGTGACGGTACTGCTGAGAATGTTGAATCTTAGGGAGTTGAATCGATTATGAAAGCTTTAATTATTTCGGATATTCACAGCAACGTCAAAACACTGGAATCGATCCACAAGGTAGAATCCGACTGTGACGTGATTTATTGCGCGGGAGATCTTGTAGACTACGGGCCTTTCCCGCGGGAAGTTATCGAATGGGTGCATAAGAACGATGCGAATTGTGTTCGCGGTAACCATGACGACATTATTATCGACCTGTACCGAAACGGCAATAGCGGTCACGATGTGGCGGAGGATGAGATCAAGTGGGCGCATTACAATGCAAGGCTGCTCGGCGAAGCGGAAATTTCCTTCCTCGAAAGCATACCGGTCTACCGCACATTCGAGATGGACGGCTATAGCTATACAATGCAGCATCTGTACGAAAACTATTTGACGATTGACAGCTTGCCTAAGTACGATGCTTTCTGGGCGGAACGCAACGTCAGGACAATTGGAGCCGAAGAAGATCGCCGCATTATTTTCGGACATACACATCGCAGATGCATTCATTATTTGAGTGACGACAGTTTGTGGCTGAATCCGGGAAGCGTGTCCTACCGCCGTCGCGACGATCCGTCGAAAGAAGCGCATTATTTCACGATTACCGATGGCAAAATAGCGATGAAAAGTCTCGTCTATGACCGCACGCCTTTGCTCGAAGCGGCACAAAAGTTGCTGTTGAAAGAAGAAGAGATGAAGGTTGCGTACTTCTTTTTCGGGTAAGCTGGCGGGAGAGCAGGCAACAACAATGGGGACGTATCCACGATTTGGTGTCGGGATACGTCCTTTCTCATTTATTGTACACCGGCAGGTTGCGATTTACAGCTTGCAAGGCGGTAATTCCCGCTCATTTTGCACCTCAGTTTACATTTTTATGATTGCTTCATTTTTTTACACTATGGCATGGGAAACGTATCTTTCATAATAGAGGTTGTGAAGTTGCGGATATGATCCTGCAGAGGCTGCGGATCATATCCGCCTATTCTATAGGAAGCAGGTGGGAAAATGACTACTATTTATTGGGTATCGAGTAGCGACGAGTTGGCGGCAGCCATTGGCCGGGCAGAACCTGGTTCTTCGATTTTGTTGGCAGACGGCGTTTACGAACGGAATGAAGACTATATTATTGAAGGCAAAGTAGGATCGGACACCGCAAAATTAAGCATTCGCGCTGTAAATAAAGGAAAAGCGACGATCGCTGGAGAATCAAGTATACGCATCTTGAACTCTGCTTATGTAGAGGTATGGGGACTGCATTTCCAGGTCGAGCAGCGCGAATCTATCATTCTGGACGGTTCGCGGCATGTGAGGATTGCGCGCAATAGATTTGAGCCGCGACAGGTTGGGGCGGAGTATAGCCTGCTGTCAGTGCTGGGAAGCGGCAGCGGCTGGAACCGGATCGAACGCAACGAGTTCGGGCCAAAAGCCGACCTCGGACCGCTCGTTGTTTTTGATGGCGATGGTGAACAAATCTCACAGCATGATGTCATTGAATATAATTATTTTCATCATATAGGCCCGCGTGTCGTCAATGGGCTTGAAGCGATCCGGCTCGGCCTGTCCGGCATCTCTCTCTCGAACGGCTATATTACAATTCAACACAACCTGTTTGAAAATTGCGACGGAGAGCCCGAGATTATTTCGGTAAAAAGCTGCTATAATACCGTTCGGTACAACACGTTCCTTAACTCCGCCGGCCAAGTGACAGCGCGTCACGGACATGGAAATCGCTTTCATAATAATGTATTTATCGGCGATGGCGTGAAGGAAGAAATGGGCGGATTTCGCATTTACGGCAACGACCATCACATTTTTGATAATTATATGGAAAACTTGACGTTGGATGCGCTGCTCATTGACGGCGGCAACTACGATGGCGGACTGGACGGCTATCCCGAGACGCCGACGCAGGAGGAACTTAGGAAACATTGGCGCGTCTATCGCGCCAATGTAGTGAATAATACGATTGTCAATTGTCGTCACGGCATTACGCTCGGCAAGCGGATTCCTTATGCGCCGGAGCAATGTGTAATCGCTTACAACCGGATATTCAGCAAGGAGCAGCCGGCCATCTATGAATACCGGCCGTCTCCGGCGGTTTGTATTAACAATTATAATGCGGATGTCGCGGATATTCGTTATCCGGCTATTCTGACAAGGATTGACGTCGGTCCCGACTCCGACTAAAGCTAACATGGAGGAGAACCTATGGCCCAAACTCGAAACCGGTGGACAATCTATCTGAAGCAGCTCCGGCATAAAAATCGCAGCGTATACATGACCTGGATGCTTTCCTACGTCTCGGTGCTGCTCGTGCCCATTCTGATCAGCGGCGTTATATACGGCGCGACGCTGAACGTTGTAAAGGCTGAAATTAACCGTGCCAACCAATCTATTCTTCTTCAGATGGAGCAAGCCATAGATAGCCAGTTCAAAGGAATCGAGAATCTAAGCCTCGAGGTGAGCCTCAACAGGCGAATCGCAGCATTTATTTCGGCCGATACCAATCTGTCTGATTCGGACCACTACGATATATACCAAATCACTAAAGATTTGCGCGTATACGAAATCGCAAACGATTTTCTTGAAGGCATTTATATTTACTACAAAAATAGCGATACGGTCATCGCCCGCAACAACCGTATGAACATCGAAGCGTTATACGACCATATTCGCCTTGAAGAGCATATGCCGTTCCAGTCGTTACGAGAATATTTTGACCGATGGTACATTAAAGGCTATCACTCCGTTGTTGTGTCTGAAGAGAATGAGTGGCGGCCTACGGTCATGTATGCCCAAAATGTGAACTCAACAATCATGAATCAACCTGGAGCTGTCTTGCTGTTCATGATTGACCGCAGCAAGCTGCTAGAGCAAGCTTCGGTGCCTGAGAAAGGTACGATCTTTATTCTGGATGAAGACAACCGGTTCATTGCGTCTACGGGCGAGTCGCTGTCGGAACCTGCTCTACTATACGGCGATATGTCGGAAGAATCGGGACAACTTGAGATCGAGACTGCCGGTCGACGGCTTGTTGCATCCTACACAACCTCATCCATTACGGGATGGAAATATGTGATGACGCTGCCGGCGAACGTATATCACCAGAAGATGAACGTGGTAGAGCAATTGACGATCGCCAGCATCTTGCTTTGCCTTATTGTTGGCGGTGGCGTGACGTATTGGCTCCTCAAACGGAACTACCTGCCGATCCATGCGCTGATCCAGAGTTTGTCATTCAAGGCGGGTTTTACCTTTGATCGCGGCTCCAATGAATACTCCTTTCTTGAGCAGGCGCTGAGTAGCACCTTCCATGAGAAGGAGGAGCTTCATTACAAGCTGAATCAGCATAACAATACACTCAGATCGCACTTTTTGCAGCGGCTGCTGAAGGGGCAACTCGACAGCCATATTCCGTTGCACGAATCGTTCTCAGCCTATGATCTGCGTTTCCCGCTGGGCGGATTTTCTGTTATTTTGCTGCGCATCGAGCACTTCGGCAAGTTCCATCGGAAGGAAGAGGATCAGGTCCATAATAAGCGGTTGCTGCACTTCCTGATCGCCAACGTGGTCGAGGAGGTCGCGCGAAAGTCAGTAAACGCCTATGCGGTAGAGCTGGACCAGGAGTTGCTCGCCTGCATCGTCAACCATCAGCTTGCATCGCCGACGGAGCAGCGGGGGGAGCTGGGGCACATTGCGGAAGAAACGATGTCGTTTATCTCCAATCATGCCCATGTCCAGTTGACCGCAGCCATCAGCGCGCAACAGGAGGGCGAATATGGCATCTTCCAGGCGTTCCAGGAAGCGATCGAGGCGATGGAATACCGTATCATTGTAGGTAGCGGGGGCGTTATTCATTATGGGGACCTGAGCGGCAACGACAACCTAATGGCTGCTCCAGGTGGTTATTTTTATCCGCTCAAGGCCGAGCAGCAATTGATCGTTATGGTTCGCGAAGGGCAGCTCGATAAGGCGAAAGCGTTCGTCGGGGAGATCATTCAGAAGAATGTGACGACGGAGCCGTTTCCTTTTCATACTGCCAAATGTCTCATTTTCGATCTAATGGCTACGCTGCAAAAAGTAATCGGCGAAATCCGCATCGCGGGCAAGCCGGATATGCCTGACGGAGTGCGCGCCATCGAACGCCTGATGCAATGCCAGACGGTAGGGGAGATGCGCAGCCAGCTTTACGATATGCTAGAGCTTTTGTGCGGCTACGTTAATAATAACCGCGAATACTGCAGCAATCCGCTAATCGATAAGGTCATGAAATATGTCAACGAGTATTACCAGGACGAGAACCTGAACATTTCGATGATCGGGGAAGCCTTCTCCATGACGCCGTCGTATGTTTCCAAACTATTCAAGGAACTTGCCGGCGAATCTCTGCTCGATTATATTAACAAGACGCGGCTGGCGCAGGCCAAATTGCTGCTTATCAGCGGGAAATATACGGTCAGCGAAATATCGCTGAAGGTTGGTTACAACGATGTGAATACCTTCCACCGCATATTCAAAAAATTTGAAGGGATAACGCCCGGGCGCTACAGGGAAGTCAAGTAGCTCTAGGGCTTTTCTTTTCAAGAAAAAGTGGCAAACATGCGGTTTTGTTACCCTCATTTTTGAGAAATTGCAGTATATTTTAGGTTTTAATGATGGCTTGCGGCACCGGATTAACGTTATGTTGAAAGCGTATTCAAACCAACTTATTCGGGACGAAAAGAACGGAGGGCACAATGGCGAAAAATCGCAACGACAAGACTCAAAAAAGGCTGCAGCTCACACTGGGGATCGCAATGGTACTTTCATTGTTGTTAACCGCATGCTCCAGTAATGGGGGCTCCGGAAACAAGAATAAGACAGAGCCGACTCAAAGCGCCGTCAGCAATAAGGGCGGCGATGGCGTAAGCAAAGGCAACGAGGGATCGGATATGCCGGTGTATCCACTGGATACGAAAGATACTTTCTCCTACTGGGCTCCAATCAACGGAAACCTGATTACATTTACAACGAATCTGGCGGAAGCGCCGATCGGGAAGGCGATTGCAGAAGCTACCGGCGTGAAAGTGAACTACATCCACCCGACCGAAGGTCAAGCTGAAGAGCAGTTTAATTTGTTGCTGGCTTCCAGCAAGCTGCCGGATGTGCTGGAGTACGACTGGAGTATTTATCCGGGTGGACCGGAAAAGGCGATTTCAGACGGGGTTATCGTACCGCTAAACGATTTGATCGACCAATATGCGCCTAACCTGAAGAAGATGCTGGAAGCTAATCCAGAGCTGGATAAAATGGTAAAAACCGACAGTGGCCAATATTACATCTTCCCGATGGTGCGAAACGAGGAAGGGTTAGTCTTCCGCGGACCCATGCTGCGCAAAGATTGGTTGCATGAGCTAGGGCTGCAATTGCCTGTAACGGTAGATGATTGGCATAAGGTTCTGACGGCGTTCAAAGAGAAAAAAGGCGCCGTAGCTCCGCTAACGGCGCTATACGCGAACAAAATGAATTTGCAGGACGCGTTCTTCAACGCATACAAAACGTCGCACGGCTTCTATATTGACGACCAAGGCAAAGTGAGATACGGTCCGTTAGATCCGCAATACAAGGATGTTATGACGTTGTTCCGCCAGTGGTATTCCGAAGGGCTGATTGATAAAGACTTCCCGATCGTCGAGCGCGACACGCTGGATAAGCGGCTTCTGAACGGCGAGTCCGGCGCGACTGTTTTCCTGCTGGGCGGCGGCATGGGCAAATGGCTGGAGTCCGGCAAAGCCCAAAATCCGGCTTTTGATCTTGTAGCAGCTCCTTATCCGGTATTGAAAGCAGGCGAAAAACCGTTCACCGGACAGCGCGATTTCAAATATAACCCTAAAGCAAGCGCGGCCGTGACGACATCGGCGAAAGACCTGGAAACGATCGTAAAATGGCTGGACTTCGCATTTAGCGAACAAGGTACCATGATGTACAACTTCGGCGTTGAAGGCGAAAGCTACACGATGGACAACGGCGTTCCGAAATTTACCGATATGATCGTAAAAAACGATAAGTACACTTCACAGCAGATGTTGGCGCAGTATACGGTTCCGAACGGTCCATTTCCGATGCATGAGCAAAAAACGACCAACACGTTCCCACAACAGGACGAGGCGGTCAAGATTTGGTCGGAGACCGATGCGGCGAAACATATTTTGCCCGCGTTCATTACGCCTACTGTAGATGAGAGCAAGAAGGTAGCGCAGACGATGACGGCAATCAACACGTATCTGGAAGAAATGTTCATCAAATTTGTAATGGGCAACGAGCCGCTCGACAAGTTCGACAGCTTTGTGAAGCAGCTGGAAGATATGGGGATTCGCGATGTAATCGACATCTATCAAGGCGCCTTGGATCGCTACAACAACAGATAACTCCATGTATCGTCCCACGGTTGGCTGCAGGCTGCCGTGGGGCAAGGGAATGGTGCAGCCATCCCCTGCCGATAATGCTGGATTTGGATAGGAGGAGTAGGAGATGGCTCAATTGAAGCTGGGACGCAGCAAAGTCACGCATGCCGGTCGTCTGCCGCTTAATATTGCGAAAGACATGGTTAAGAACAAGTATTTGTACATGATGCTTACTCCTGTTTTGTTATATTTCATTATTTTTCATTATTTCCCGATGTACGGTTCGATTATTGCGTTCAAGGATTTTAACCCCCGGCTTGGAATTGGGGGCAGCGCGTGGGTAGGACTTGAGCATTTCAAAGACTTTTTTGGCGGGATGTATTTTTGGCGGGTGTTAAAAAACACTCTGATGATTAGCTTGTACGATCTCATTTTCGGTTTTCCCGCTCCGCTTATTCTCGCCTTGTTGCTTAATGAGGTGAAAAATGCGCTGTTCAAGCGTTCGGTTCAGACGATTACTTATTTGCCGCATTTTATTTCGCTTGTCATTATTTGCGGCATGATCAAGGATTTTACGAGCAGTGACGGCGTCATTAACGATATTATCGCATTTTTCGGCGGTGAGCGGGTTACGATGCTGCTGGAGCCGTCTTTTTTCCGGACAATCTTCGTTTCGTCGAATATTTGGCAGCATATAGGCTGGGGTACAATTATTTATTTAGCCGCGCTGTCTGCGATCGATCTCGAGCAATATGAAGCTTGCAAGATCGACGGGGGTGGACGCTGGAAGCAGATGCTTCATATTACTCTACCCGGTCTGCTTCCCGTTTTCGTTATATTGCTCATCCTGAACATTGGCCGAATTATGAGCGTTGGCTTCGAGAAAATTATTCTGTTGTACAACCCGACCACTTATGTGTCAGCGGATGTCATTTCCTCGTATGTGTACCGGATCGGGCTTCAAGATTTTCAATTCAGTTTCAGCTCCGCTGTCGGATTGTTCAACTCCGTGATTAACTTCGCGCTTGTTATCGGCTCCAACTGGATAAGCCGGAAGTTGAACAATACGGGTTTGTGGTAGAGGAGGGTTCGCATGCGAGTAAGCTTGGGTGAACATATATTCAGGATTTGCAATACGCTGTTTTTGTCCGCACTCATGATTGTAACAATGTACCCAATTCTATACGTGGCATTTGCTTCATTCAGCGAACCAGCGCTGATGATGGCGCATAAGGGCATTCTTTGGAAGCCGCTGGGCTTCTCGCTTGAAACATATGGGGCGGTATTCAGCAACCCGATGATCCTGCTCGGCTACCGCAACACGTTATTTATTGTCATTGTAGGCGTGGCTCTCAATTTGCTGCTTACTTCCTTTGCCGCATACGCCTTGTCCAGAAAAACGTTGCAATATCGCAAGCAGCTTACGTTGATTATCGTGTTTACCATGTTTTTCAGCGGTGGATTAATTCCGTTCTACTTGCTGGTCAGAGGGTTGGGCATTACGGACACACTGTGGGCGCTGATCCTGCCTACCGCAATAAGCGCATTTAACCTCATTATCATGCGAACATCGTTCGAGGCAGTGCCGGATGCGCTGGAAGAGTCGGCCAAGATCGACGGCGCCAACGACTTTGGCATTCTGTTCCGCATCTTCCTGCCGCTATGCAAGCCCGTGCTTGCAGTGGTAGGCCTGTATTACGGAGTAAGCCACTGGAACTCCTGGTTTAACGCTATGATCTTCCTTCAGGATCGGTCGCTGTATCCGTTGCAGTTGATCCTGCGAGAAATTTTGATTATTGGCGAGGCAACCTCCATGGCGGAAGGAGCCTCCCAGGATGAGATTATCATATTGGGCGAGACATTGAAATACGCCACGATTATGGTAGCGACCCTTCCGATTTTTCTGGTCTATCCGCTATTACAAAAATATTTCGTGAAAGGCGCCTTGATCGGTGCCATTAAAGGTTAGGAGAAGGGGTGGAATTCAGAGATGAGCAATGAAAATGTGAAACTGAAACCATCAGAGCTGACGGCTTGGTGGGATAAAGTGAAGATTAAAGTTGATCATATGATCGAAGCGGGCTGGACAGAAGCACCGCATGTTTCGGCGGCGGGCAAATATGACCAGATCAAAGTGGATCAGTGGATTTCAGGCTTCTGGCCGGGCATTCTGTGGATTCTGTACGATATGACCGGCGAGCAACGTTATCGGGAGGAGGCGGAGCCTTGGGACGAACGCATGGAGCAATGTTACTTGCGGGACAACCATTTCCACCACGATGTTGGCTTTCAGTTCCTGCCGACATCGGTTATCCGCTACAAGCTGACCGGCGATCCGGACGCTCGGCGGCGCGGGCTGTTCGCCGCCAACTATCTGGCGGGCAGGTACAACCCGGCAGGACAGTTCATTCGAGCCTGGCCCCGCAACCAGACGGGTTGGTCGATCATCGATTCGATGATGAATTTGCCGCTTCTGTTCTGGGCGAGTGAAGAAAGCGATGATCCGCGCTTCAAGCATATTGCGGTCGCCCATGCAGATATGGTGCTTCGCTCATTCATCCGAGGCGACGGCTCGGTGCATCATATCGTTATCTTCGATCCGGAGACGGGCGAAGTGGAGCGTTCTGACGGCGGACAGGGCTTCGCACCGCAATCGTCCTGGTCGCGGGGCCAAGCTTGGGCACTCTACGGGATGAGCTGCGCTTACCGCTTTACGGGAGAAGCGCGTTACTTGAATGCGGCGAAGGGGGTGGCGCATTATTTCATCAGCGCGTTGGCGGAAGACGATGTGCCGCATTGGGATTTCCGTGCGGCGACCGACTTGACGGACGAGCCGCGCGACACCTCAGCGGCGAGCTGCGCAGCATCTGGCTTGATCGATATCGCGTCGCAGGTGGCTCCTGAGGAAGCCGCTTTATATCAGCGCGCGGCCACGCGCATTCTTCGTTCGCTGTCGAACAACTACAGTGCGCTCGACAAGCCGGAGTATGAAGGCATCCTGCTCGGCGCAACCGGTCATAAGCCAGTCAATACCAACATCAACGTATCGCTGATTTACGGCGATTACTATTATATTGAAGCTTTGGCGAAGAGCAAAGGCTGGAGCCAGCATGTTTTTTAAGCGGGATCAAAGGCCGTAATCATGAAGCCGGGAGGACAG
This sequence comes from Paenibacillus etheri, assembly GCF_001012825.1. Classification (GTDB taxonomy): domain Bacteria; phylum Bacillota; class Bacilli; order Paenibacillales; family Paenibacillaceae; genus Paenibacillus_AQ; species Paenibacillus_AQ etheri. The sequence continues at coordinate 302,797 of NZ_LCZJ02000019.1, read as the reverse complement.
GAAGCTCCTCCCGGCTTCCGTATTCTTGAGAGGAGGTGCCGGACGGAACGAAGGGAATGATTCAATAACCATCATTTCATAATGGAAAGGATGAAAATGAATTATGGGAACCAAAAGTATGACGTGCATTATTATGATCTGTATGCTGTTTGCGTTAATGCCAGGAACAGCGAGGGCGGCTGATACGAAGTTCACAATTAGCAGCTCCGACGTAACGGCGAGCGGAGATGACGGCAACGTTCCAGCCAACACGGTGGACGGCGATTTCTTAACACGTTGGTCGGCGAATGGCGATGAGCAATGGATCCAGTACGATTTGGGCGTAAATCGCAAAGTATCTTTCATCAAAATTGCATTTCTGAATGGGTCAAGCCGCACTTCTACTTTTGATATTTTGACGTCTACGGACGGTTCCACCTTTACGACCGTCAGCAGCGGAGTTGTGAGCAGCCTTGTGGAAGGTCTGCAAACGTTCGATTTTCCGGATGTCGATTCTACCCGCTATGTGAGGATCGTTGGGCACGGCAATTCCTCCAACCTGTGGAATAGCTATTCTGAAGTTGAACTCTACGGCACCGCGAGCGGATCTCCGCCAGGCGCAAGCAAGTTGGCGATTACCGTGCCACAACTTATGGCCAGCGGAGATGACGGCAATATCGTCGCGTATACAATCGACGGCGATCTTAACACGCGCTGGTCAGCGAGTGGCGAGGGGGAGTGGGTCCAATACGACCTTGGATCGAGCAAGCGGGTGGAATACGTGAAGATCGCCTTCACCAACGGGGCGGAGCGAACTTCCGCTTTTGATATCCAGACTTCATATGATGGCTTCAACTTCAGTACAGTGCTTTCGGGAGCGGTCAGCAGTCTGAGCAACAGCTTGCAGACGTTTGATTTTGCCGATGTTGCCCCCGTCCGCTACGTTCGTATTGTTGGCCACGGCAACTCGGTGAACGCCTGGAACAGCTTTGCCGAGGTCGAAATTTATGGTAGCGATTCAAGCGGCAGCGGTAGCGAAGGGACGGTCGTCGAAGTTAGCACTTCCACGCAGTTAGCTGCCGAGCTTGCAACCGCTACGGCGGGTAAAACGATTGTGTTGGCAAACGGCACGTATTCGCGCACAAGCCCGTTTGCTGTTCAGAACAAAAACGGCACTGCCAACGCGCCAATCGTCATTAAAGCGAAAAACCGCGGTCAGGCTATCATCTCGGGAGCGTCAGGCTTCCGCGTCGAGAAATCCTCGCATGTGGTGCTGGACGGATTAAAGTTTACGAACACAAGCAATGCTGCAGTGGTGTTGGAAGGCTCGCACCATGTGCGACTGACCCGTAATACGTTTGCGCTTCCAAGCTCGGGGAGCGGCCTGATGTGGCTGCAAGTCCGGGGCACGAACAGCCATCATAACCGCATCGACCGGAACGACTTCGGACTGAAGAGCGACACCGAACCGCTGATCGCTTACGAAGGACAGGACGGCTCAGGGCAAATTTCGCAATACGATATTATTGAATACAACTATTTCCATGATGTAGGCCCATGGGTAGCTAACGGCAAAGAGACAATTCGTCTCGGCTTGTCGGGTCTTACGCTCTCCCACGGCTATAATACGATACAATACAATGTATTTCAGAATTGCGATGGAGAGCCAGAAATCGTATCGGTCAAGAGCAGCAGCAATTCGGTGCGCTTCAATACATTCCGCACGTCCAAGGGCAGCCTGACGCTGCGGCATGGCCATAACAACAGCGTATATGGAAACTTCTTCCTCGGGGACGGCGTGGAGTCAGATCAGGAAGGCATCCGGATGTTCGGCAATGACCATAAGATTTATAACAACTACTTTGAGAATTTGACTGGCGAAGCAATCTACTTGCCTAACGGCGACTTCGACGGCGGTACTGGAGGCTCCCCTCCAAGTCCGACGGTCGAAGAATTGCGCAAACAATGGAAAGTTTACCGGGCGCTTATCGTCAACAATACGATTGTAAACAGCAAAACCGGTATCGTCATCGGCTCGGGCAAAGCGTATGCTCCGCAGGATTCCGTCGTGGCGAACAATATCGTATACAACAGCACCGGCACGCTTTATTACGAGGCGGCGACAACGAATACGCTGTTCCAAGGCAACATCGGGTTTGGCAGCACTATTAGCAACATATCGCGCAGCTCGGAGCAGATCCGAAATATCAATCCGCTGCTGACTGCGGTGAACGGCATTCAGAAACTATCCGCGAGCAGCCCGGCAATTGATGCAGCTGTGGGGACATACACGTTCGTGCTGGCGGATATGGACGGTCAAATGCGGGCGACAGCAGATGTGGGGGCGGACGAATATTCCGGCGCGCCTCTACTGAATCGCCCGCTAGCGGCCGACGATGTGGGGCTGAATACGCCTTAGGATCGATATATGTGCAAGCATGCCGGCGGTTGGCTCGCCGGCATGACTTTGTCGATCCATTGATGTATGGAGCAGTCCTGTTATTCACTTCATTTGGAAGGATGGGAGACCATGATTCACAGCAATTATGGAGCAGCGGGAAAAAACGAGGTGACTGTACGTGCATACTAGCTCAATGTTGCCGGCTCCGCGTGGCGGCGGTTTCCGTATGGAAGGTTATTGGGTATGGTGCGGTTCCGTCGTGCAGGGCGAGGACGGCAAATTCCATATGTTTGCCTCGCGCTGGCCGAAGACACTGCCGATGCATCCCGGCTGGATGACGGCTTCAGAGATTGTCAGGGCAGACTCGGATACCCCCGAGGGACCGTACCGATTCTGCGAGGTGGCGCTTCCGGCGAGGGGAGCGGAATATTGGGACGGACGCTGCACGCACAACCCCCATATCGTCAAGCACAACAACAAATATTTGCTTTATTATACGGGTTCGACCCATCCGCTAAGCGATCCAGAGCCGCCCGGGAATTTCGGGTTAACCGATCCTCAATGCATCGTGGCGCGGGCGAACAAACGAGTAGGTCTGGCTATAGCGGACAGCGTTTTGGGCCCGTGGCGCAGAGCGGACGAACCGATATTGCCAACACGTCCCGGCCGATTCGATAGCTTTCTGACCTCCAATCCGGCTCCGTGTGTCCGGGAGGACGGTTCCGTGCTGCTGATCTACAAGGCACGTCGCTATGAAGGCAACCTACATGGCGGCATGACGATTGGCGTCGCGTATGCGGATCACTACGGGGGGGCGTACCGAGTGCTGAACGACGAACCGGTATTTCCTCCAGAGTCGTTCCATATCGAAGATCCGTTCATCTGGCAAACAGCCGAAGGATACCATTTGATCGCCAAAGATATGGAAGGGCATCTATGCGGTGAAAAATACGGCGGCATCTACGCCGGGTCGCCGGACGGGTTGAAATGGGGCTTACATGGACAGCCGCAAAGCTATTCCCGGACGGTGCGTTGGGATGACGGCACGGTGCAGACGCTGGGCAATCTGGAGCGGCCGTTCCTGTTGTTCCAGAACGGCAAGCCGACTCATTTGTTCGCGGCCGTCTCGGACGGCAGTGATGGTTTTATGGACGCTACCGATACGTGGAACATGGTTATACCTTTGAAGCAATGATTCACGGGGGCTGTGGCCAAATTATATTTGAGGCGAAACCTATACAATTCATTTAAGCGAAACATTCTTTCACAGGGAAATATTTAAAATAATCATGGCTTTTCTGATTGAATCAGACTGTTCAAGCACTAAACACTTGATATGATAGTCCGACTTACGTAAGAATATCAAATCAGATTAAAAATTGTTTAAACCTAGCCACCTTGCGTACTAAAAGCGGGTGGTTTTTTATTTCAGACAACTTATTATTTTTATCGAGGAAAACAGGGGCGTATAATGTGTAACAATATATACAAATGTCGGATGACAAATACGAATGCCCATATCAAAATGAAAGTGTTAAACACAACATTCAATCAATGAGATTAACTCATCCTTGGAGGTATCTGATAGAGCACCATGTATCTAATTTTCAGTATTTGATCCAAAATACTTGACTATGACGTTAGGTCATAGTGCATAATTCTCACTATAAACGACTAGGAGTGAGAGATATGAACATAATAACATTGCGTTCAGACCACATTTATCAAAAAGTTGCCCAAGCTTCGCCCGAGGAAAAACTTGAATTATTCAGAAATGAAATGATGGCTCCCTTTATGAAACAATGGCAAATTCAACAGATCCCTTTTAGAGCTGAAGAGGCGAATGGTTTTGACGTTGTTACGTTTAATAGTATAATGCATCGATCCCCTGATCAGATTACCCAGCAGATTTCACCTGAGGTAGAGTTGATTTCGTCAGATTCTTTTTGGTTGGAGTGTGAGCACGCGGTAAGAAGAAGCCTCCGTCTATTTATAGAACATGAAATAAGTCTCCCCGTATCCGAATATTTGTTTACCATTCAACTAGGGAATCCGGAAAGTAGTGCCTTAACAATAAACGAAGGATATAGCGGTTTTGGGGGCATTCCCGGGTTTATTTGGGGTACACTCTTGCCAAATGAGTACACGATTTCTCGAATGAAGGCTGCGCTGGCGCACGAATGCAACCATAATGTGCGATATCAATTTATTCAGTGGGATCACACCGTTAATCTGGGCGAGCTCATTGTAAGTGAAGGATTAGCTGAAAACTATGCTACGTTCATGTTTGGCGAAGAATTGCTCGGTCCTTGGGTAACGAAAACAAATGCAGACACACTTAACAGGCGCATAAAGCCTGTCCTTAGAGAGCAATTGCAATTAACAGGGTTTGATAAATTTGCTCCGTATCTTTACGGTGACGAGATCGCCAAACTTCAAAACTTTGAACCGGTCAATATGCCTTATAGTGCTGGCTACGCTTGCGGATATTATTTAATCCAATATTTTTTAAGAAAAACAGGAAGAACGATCTTTGAGGCCACAATAACACCTGCTGCTCAAATACTAGACGAAGTAAAAGGATTTTGGGATGAAGAAACCATTATTAGCTGTTAAAGATATTGTTCAGATTACAGGCATTACAAGCCGGACCTTGCATTATTACGATAGGATTGATTTATTTAAACCGACACATCTGACGGAAAAAGGGTATCGCTTATATGATCGAAGCAGTTTGGAAAAACTTCAAACGATTTTGTTCTTAAAGGAAATGGATTTTTCCTTGAAAGAAATTGCGGACATTTTAAAGCTGAACAGGCAAGAACAGAAACAAATATTAAAGAAGCAAAGTCAAACCTTATTATCGAAAAAACAAAGACTAGAAACCATCATGGTAGCTCTCGAAGAATACGTTTCGGGGAATCATATTAGTCAATTGCAAATCTTCAACAGTTCTTCCGTTTTGCCCTTAAAAGAACAATATGCAAATGAGGCGAGATTCATTTATGGTGAAACAGAAGCGTATAATGTGTTTAATGAAACGTTGGATAAACTATCACAAGATGAAAAAGATGAACGTTTTCAATCGATGGAGGAAGTATTCATGCAAATTGCGTCTTGTGTCAATCAGCAACCTTCCTCCGATGAAGTTCAGCGATTAATCGAGGAGTGGAAAAAAATTCTAATGCAATTCATGCCATGTGATACAGAGCTACTGGCTTGCATTGCCGATACTTACAAATTCGATGCACGATTCAATAACTACTTTAATCAATATA
>NZ_LCZJ02000019.1:0-297129 GCF_001012825.1 Paenibacillus etheri | reverse complement strand
TATAATGAATTATTCGTTAACTTCCAAGTTCATAATTGAACAGGTGGGACAAAAAAATTAATAAAAAGACCTTCGGTTGATAAAGCGGAGTGTGCAGATAGAAGAGAGGTATTAGAAAAGACAGCCAAGATATCGTATAGAGAACGCCATACCATATAAATCGAAAACATTTTGGGAACTCGCTTAACAAATTGGACAGACGCATGGAGAAATTCATTGTTATGGGACGCTTTATAAAGTATATTCATGCTGGCAATGGACAACGCTTAAAGTTAAGTATTATCTTATGCGGGAGGTCATTGCTTCTTGAAATTTGAACTAGGACGTTGCTTACTGAATGAACGATTGATGGAATCCGGAAAGTCAGCGGAATGGCTGGCAAAAGACTTGCTTTTTAAACCGGAACGAGTTTACGACTTTATTGAAAACAAAAGAGTGATGCCACTCAAAATTGCCATATCGATCGCCGATTCCATCGGTTGTGATGTTCGTGCCTTGTATGAATTACTTCCGAACGATAGTGAAGTAAAGGGAGATTAATGGAATAAGTGGTAGGTTGCATTAAGACTACGAATGTGATCCATTAAGCTAAGATATTGGGAAACGTGTAAGAGGACAAATATGGATGAAAAGACCGGCATATAGCCTGTACAAGGAACTGGAGCCACTCAGTAAACATGCATTCTTCAATGGATTGGACAGACACACCCAATTTGCGTAGCAGCAGAATGTGTGCCAGTTGGTAGACTCTTGATCCATGCCGTATATCCGATATAGATTATTGTCTGTATAAGCAGGCTCTAGAAAACCTTCTCTTCGAAATATCGAATTTGATATACGGATACGTTCATCAATTTGGCTAATTCACTAATCCTAATTTCACGCTACATCACGTTCACTCCTAAAGATAATAGCTCGGCATATATCCAAGATATCCCTTAGGTCAAATCTAAAGGTTAAGGTATCGATCGGCAAAACTTTATTTTTAGAATGAAACACAATGCAGGTTGACAAGATCAGACCACAATTGTACTATTTAAGTGTGACTACAGGTGTAGTCATAACTTGATTTTGGAGGGTTTAGGCATGACAAAAATACCACCCATCACGGATGCGGAGCTCGAGGTTATGCGCGTATTGTGGGCCAGTCCGAATTGTCCTTCCAGCGAGGTCGTCAAGCAATTGGCGGAACAAGTGGGGTGGAGCCCGAATACGACAAGGACGCTCCTGAACCGTCTAGTGCAGAAAGAAGCGGCGGGAACAACACAGGAAGAGGGATCCAAACGAAACTTTTTGTTCTATCCACTCATCAGCGAACAAGAATATTTGAAGTCGGAGACCAAATCGTTCATGAAGAAACTGTATGGCGGCGCCTTGAAGCCCATGCTCGCTAATTTTTTGCAGGATAAGAAGCTGAACGAGAAAGAAATTGATGACTTGAAAGCTTTATTTGACGAGAGTCGTAACAACGATGAGCGATAAGAAAATTGATTAAAGGTAGAACCATTCAGCCTAACGTCGAACCGCCGCGTAAATCGCGGTTTTTTTATTAGTATGATTTCACAAAATTACCCAGCATACTATTATGAGACGATGCAACAACCCCTAAAGAAAAACGAAACTATGTGAAGACCGGCATCGCCGATTTAATCTTCCACGACCTTGGACTGCTTCCAACGCCAGGTACGCCGGAACCGGAACTTTGGGGTGGAAAAGTAACTAGTCTCAAAGCGCTGTCCAGCCTTAATCCGGATCATGTCATCCTGTTGGTGGACAATAATCAGAACGTGCTAGAGCATAGTAACATTTGGAGCAGTATACAAGCCGTCAAATCCGGGAAGGTGTACCGGATGACGAGCAGACAGAATTACAACAAAGCATTTTTGCCTTAGGCAAAAAGAAGCTGCTCGAGCAGATCTCCAGCCAGATCCTACAACAGCAATAACGAATCCGTCGTACGATCAAACTGCTCTCCGGAGGAGTTTTTTTTATTTCATGGATACTCGAAAAGGGTCCGATAAAATAGTGTTGACAAATTATGACTACAACTGTAGTATTAAATTATAACTACACGTGTAGTTTTAAAAACAGGATCACAGGAAGGAGTTTTCCACATGAAAGCAGCATCAAAATTCGCCATCACAACCCTCAGCAGTGTTCTACTATTGGGTTCATCGATGAACCTTGTGGTAGACGCGGCTTCTTCCAAGTCAGCCCAGAAGTCGACGGCTAAAAAGGCAGCCGACCAAGCTCCAACAGCAGCGGAAAAAAAGGTGGTTGACGCAGAAATTAAGAGAGTAAAGGATTTGACCGCTAAGACAGGAGATACCTACGTCATGTATTATAAGTACAAGGGACTCAACAGCGGACTTGATCTTAACTACTGGGGGCTGACGAAGGAATACGCTTCCTTTGATGAATATCTCCAGAAAGCATCAACCTTAAAAGGCGTTATCTTGCAAAAGCCCTCCAACCTGCCAGAAGGTTACACTTTCTCCAAAGCGAGAATCGGAGGACCCTTGGGAGGCAAGTTCATCGATGATTTAAGAGCCGAAGGGAAGAAGAGCGGCAAACCGGTCTTCACGAAAAAAATGGACTGGAAAGAAGCAGACGATATTCGCCTGGAATACACGAACGGGGAAGATACGCTTGCGATTACGAAGTTTGTGGTGGATGCGAAGGAAGGGAAGAAGAAAGGTTATTTTGACGATAACCTTCCGGCAAACATTTTCCCAAAATACATTTATTGGCAAGATAGCGGCAAATTCGGATACAGCCTTTCAACTTCATCCGATATCACCCGAGAACAGAAGATTGAAATTCTAAAATCAGCGGTCAAGAAGTGATAGGTTGCCTCGAGCATGCGCAGCAGTTCGCCCATCCTATGCATTCTGCGCAAGTTAGATTTGGAGGTTGTATATATGAACCGAATACCATCCATAACGGATGCAGAGCTCGAAATTGTGCGGGTATTGTGGCTAAATCCAGATTGCTATTCTAGTGAAGTTGTTCAACAAATGACTGATCGAATGGGCTGGAGCTCGAATACGACCCGAACGCTTCTTAGCCGACTGGTACAGAAGGAAGCGGCGGGCGTGAAGCTGGAGCAGAGTTCGAGGCGTAAGCAATTATTTTATCCTAGGTTCAGCGAGCAAGAATATCAGCGTTCCGAGACTACTTCCTTCATGGAGAAAATGTATGGTGGATCCATTATGCCGATGTTGGCTAATTTCCTCCAAGATAAGAAGCTGAATAGGCAGGAAATTGAGGATTTGAAGACGTTATTCGACAATAACGGCAGAATTGGGGAGCTAGAAAAGAGAGAATCTGAATGAGTCCAAGCTTATACGAAACTGTTGTGTCATTCTTTGGCTGGGTAATCCAGGGATCGTTCATGGCAGGCATTCTGGTCATGCTGATCTTGATTCTGCAATTCATATTCCAAAACAAACTGGAAGCCAGATGGAAATATTTGCTCTGGATACCCGTGGCGATCCGCTTGCTGCTTCCTTGGGCACCAGAGTCTTCTCTTAGCCTTTATAATGTATTGTCTCTGGAATCCTTCATGCCCGGCATTCACCAGCAAATGCAAGATCCATCGATTAGTGCAAGCGAGACAGGAGAACAAGTAAAGGGTTCTGTGGCGGAAAAATATGGAATTGTCGTTGGGATAACGGAATTAGCACCCACGGATACATCAGGAAGCAAGCCGGAGAGCCATTTCTGGTGGAATGAAATTACATCCATGGGCTTTGTTCCAGTCTTGGTACTGATCTGGCTTACGGGTGTACTGCTTCTCGTCGCGAAAATCATATACGATCAGCTGCGATTGCAATATGCCCTGCGCGCTGGTAGCCGTATAGAAACGCCTTTGTTATTGGCCTTGTTCCATGAGACACGGCAGCAGCTCGGCGTGAAGCGCAAAGTTGAATTTGTTTCCAGCGAGCGTATCCCCGGTCCAGCCGTCATTGGGTTTTGTAAGCCGACAGTCGTCATCTCTCCAAGTCTACTGAAGTCGCTGCACGAAGGACAGCTTCAGTATATCTTGGCGCATGAATTCGCTCATGTCCGTCGCTGGGATGTAGCTGTGAATTGGATCATGCACTTGATTCTGATTCTCCATTGGTTCAACCCACTTGTATGGCTTGTAGTGAACAGAGCGCGACAAGATCAAGAGATGGCCTGTGATGCCTTCGTGCTGGATCGGATGAGACCACAGCAAAATAATGCGTATGGGCAGACGATCATCCAAGTGTTGGAACATTTCTCGGGAGACCATCGCCTGCCGGGACTTGCCGGCCTATCTGCGACACATAAACAAATGAAAAGGAGACTTATCATGATCAAACAATTCAATAAAAAATCATATCGCCTTTCTATCTTAGGGATGACAATCATTCTCGCGCTTGGCAGCGTGACGCTGGTCAATGCCAAGGAAAAAGATGATGGGAACGCAACGATAGCTGTTTCGGTACAATCAGAAGCTGGGGATCGTCAATTAGATATCACCTATCCTGAGGAATTCAATGGGTCTAAGGTAGACCGCGCGTTGTATAAGCAAGAAATGGATAAAATGAATAAACTAGCGGCGGATGCAGCTAAGGCACTTCCTGCAGAGGATAAAAAATATATCGACGATGAAATCAATCGCGTGAAGGAATTGGTTAAAGAGACGGGTGACACGTATGTCATCTATCATAAATATAAAGCGTTGAACAGCGGACTTAATCTTAGCTATTGGGGGCTGACGAAGGAATATGCTTCCTTTGATGAATATCTTCAAAAAGCAGCAACCTTAAAAGGCACTGTCTTGCAAGAGCCTTCCAACCTCCCAGAAGGCTACACTTTCTCCAAAGCGAGAATCGGAGGACCCTTGGGAGGCAAGTTCATCGATGATTTGAGAGCTGAAGGGAAGAAGAGCGGCAAACCGGTCTTCACGAAAAAAATGGACTGGAAAGAAGCCGACGATATTCGCCTGGAATACACGAACGGGAAAGATTCGCTTGCGATTACGAAGTATAAAGTGGACGCCGATGGAAGCAAGAATAATGGATTTTTTGACGATGATTTACCAGAAAATGTTTTCCCGAAATACGTTTTTTGGCAAGATGGCGGTAAATTTGGATATAGCCTTTCAACCTCATCGGATCTATCACGACAAGAGAAGATCGGCATTCTGAAAGCTGCAATTAAAAAATAACATCTCAAGGCAGGCGCCCATATCGCCCTAGAAATAGGGTCGATATGGGTTTTTATGTTGGAAAAATTGATATAAGTGAATGTTTATCTTAGTAAATTGCTTATCATATAAATCGTGACCCTTCTTTGAAGCCCAACAGGCGCTACTATATCGGCAGGCTGTTGGGCCAGATGTATTGTCAAGCCAAGTGCGGGAGCGGACCTCCTTGGGACGCTGTTTTATCGATTTACCCACTCATCCATGGGCCGTTTTCTATTCTCTCAACAGTCGTGTTAGTGGAATACACTTGTGCAGAGTATCTGTTTAAAAAAACTATAAGTGATACCTTTTTAAGGTTAATGTAAGGTTCCTTTAAAACTCGTGTAAAGTAAGAGCTTTATACTAGTCTTCGTACACACTCGAAGATCTACGATCATGATTAGGAACTTATCATTAGGAGGAGTAACATGAATAAAATTAAACATTGGAATACTAAACTACCGAAGTGCATGATTGCCGGCAGTCTTGTTGTCGCATTAAGTACAGGCCCTGTTATCGGGACGGGGATAGCGATGGCGGCGAAACCAACGATTCAGAACGATTCGTTGCTAGAAGCCGATGCGGCTGTTCATCAGCTTGCGCGCTATCAAGTAGACGCAAGGCTTGATGAGAAGAAGATGACGATTCACGGTACAGAAACTGTGACCTATCGAAACAACACGAAGGATACACTGGACAATATTGTATTTCACACCTTTGCAGATGCAAACCGTTCAAAGGTAACACAGTCGGGTATATTCGAAAATTCAAATGAACGAATGGCAAAGGAAAATCCGGATAAGAAACCTGAAGATTTCCTGGGCGGTATTGACATTAACAATGTGAAGTCGTTAGGTCAACCCTTGAAGTTCGATAATACGAATCAGGCACTTAAGGTTACATTGGGACAAGCATTGCAGCCCGGGCAATCTATCACACTGGAACTTGAATTCGACGTAAAAATTCCTTATGGCTCACAGCGGTTGTCCCATTACAAGAATATCATCAATGGCGCTCATTGGTTCCCTGTGCTTTCGGTCTATAACCCTGCAGATCATACGTGGGACAAAACTCCTTACAGCACTACATTTGAATCCGATTATTATGATTCTGCGGATTATCAGGTAACCATGAATGTACCCGCCGATTACCAGATATCCATGCCTGGAACACTGACCGTACAGGATGCCGAAGCAGGCCGCAAGATGGTAACGGCCACTGCGAATAATACGAGAGAATTTGTCTTCTTCACGAGTCCGGATTTTAAAGTAGAAAGTGTTACACGAGATGGTCTGACCATACAATACTATTACTTTGATAATCAGAAAGACAAAAAACAGATTATCGATCAATATATTGATCAAGCGTTTAAAGTCATTAACTTCTTCAGCGAAAAATATGGTAAATATCCTTATCCGGAGTTCAGAATTGTTGAATCGTACGTTGAAGGGGTCGCTGTTGAATTTTCACGAATGATTCAGATGGGCATGATCGAGGGTCAGCCAGATATTTCAAACCATTCAGCATTTGTCCATGAAATTGCGCATCAATGGTTCCACGCATTAATTGGAAATAATTCCGAGAAGGAATCATTTCTAGATGAAGGATTTGCCGATTTCTCTATGGTTTATTTCTATGAGAAACAAGGAAATCCGTTAAATGGATTCAAGGTGATTCAATTCGATGAAGTATCGATAGATAGTCCGCTTGATGCGACCAATGATAAGGTTGGGGATTCTCCCGACGCCATTTTTTATAAAAAAGGCCGTCAAGCCATCTATGAGTTGTATCGTACGCTTGGCGAAGAGAAGTTTGATGAGTTGATGCAGACATATTTTGACCAGTATGTATACAAAAATGCGACGATCGAAGGACTGCTTCAGGTTGTTGAGAACAAAGCGGGCAAAAAGATCAGAGATGATTGGGAAGCGGATTTGCGCCAGCCCAATTATTCTTTGAAGTCTGAATATCGTCTAACAGCGGACGAGGAAGCCGCTTATATGTACGAGCAATTTAAATCAATATACCATTCGGTGTTTGTGCAGTTTCCAGAGGTTCCGTCTGAAACGATGAGCCGAATTATCGATAAAACGTTGCAGGGCGAGCCGCTAACGATTATCTTGAGCGACCGTTTGACATCGGACAAAGCAACAAAACAACAGGATCAACTGCTCAAACAGTTTCAAGGCTTCTTCCAAATAGCAGGAATAAAGCCAACGATTATAACGGAACGTCAAGTATTAAAAAACAAGTTTAAGAAGGAGCTAGGGGACAGTAATATCATTGTCATTGGCAAACCGGATGCGAATGGGTTTGTACAAGCCTTGAAGTCCGGCATCATCAAGCGTGCTGATACAGTCGGTTTTAAATGGCAGGAAATCATGAAAAAGTCTAATCAATCCGGAGCCTACATTATCAAACATCCGTATAACCAGAATCGTCTCATGTTGCATTATTTTTGGACAGGGGACTACTTGAGTGATCAGACGGCAGATCCATTTATGGCAAAAGCATTGGAATCATTGAATTTTTCAAACCATTTCTATCAATATTATGTTCTGAATAACGCAGGTAAGAGCAGCAGCGAACAAAAGATCGAAAATCCGTATGCGAAACTATTTGCAGAATAATAAATCACAGGGCAGTCTTATTCCCGAGGGAGTTCCATGGTCGTTGATTTTGGAGAATTTTTTTTTTGTAAACATAATAAGGATTCTCAGGAAAATGTAAAACCAAACCTCAGAAAAGGAGTATATAGAATGGGGTGATGATGGATAAGCTTTTTTGTAATTATGATACCACGTTGAATAACGGTTTTATAAACGGCCAATCGTAACAAAGGAACCATTACTCCAGAAACTGGCTACAATGTGCAAATAAACAAATACCCTAGTGTATTATGCCTGTAAACACAAAATAATTATATGAATGAACGTAGCCCTGGAATGACATCATAAGGAAGTAGTATACATCTCAATTTCCAGAGGAGGATATCTTTTATGGCTCACCAGAAGAGAAGGAAGGAAGCTGCCTGGAAGTCACGAAAGCAAGAACAGCATCCCCATGGTAAAATCAAATCGCTTAAGGGATTGTCCAGCGAATATGAAGATAAGAATACTACTTTTTAAGAGAAAGACTGTCGGAGAAATTTGCCGGCAGCCTTTCTGCATTAGGACTATTATTATCTGTACAACGGGCACGGAGACATGGTGCAGATGGTAGTTATAAGAGGCAGCTCAGCCTGTCGTTTTTTTACTCTAAGGATCTCTGCCGTTGGTTTTCATTGGAATTGATAGAAAAACATGTTGGAAAAAGTAATTAGGGGACATACATAAATATATGAACAATAATAATAATGTAACAAATGACATTAACGCTATTCCCTCGCTTGTACCAATCCAAGCGTCAGATTGATCGCTATAACCGTTGCCTTCGCAATTAGCGGAGTGTCTAGGGGTTACACGCAAGAGCCATTTCACGGTGCTTTTTCGCTCCTTCCTCCGTCAAAATGACCGGTCTCTGACGGACATCGTCACGTCGAAACCATTTTATTTAATTCGTTTGATTGCATCAATAAAATTGATTCAAGTGCTGTCTTTATTGATTAAATTAAAAATGTTATAGAGAATGAAACAATTAGTAAAGCAAGGGCCGTTGCTAACTTTCCTTCTGTTACGCTTCCACCACTGATAAGAGCACCTACTGTTTTACTCCAAATTGAAAAGCTATAACACAGTTAAAGTAACTGGCCACCGTTTTTTTGACGTTAGAGAGAGCCACTTGAATTTTTATAGTATTCAATAAGAACATCTATATTTAGATTTTGAAACTCTATTTCTGAGAGTTTCTCATTTATTCTGTCGCTTCTGTATGCTCTAAGAAACAAGGCCTTAAAGGATTACGTAGATTCCTTTGTAAAAAAACATGACTAAACTCCAATCAAATTGCTGTAAGAACGCTATTTAACGACTGTAAACAACCGTGATTAACCGGTTGTTTTTTTGCATTAGAAAGGGGAAATCGGCAATGGACCAAGTTCTTGTCCTCCGACAGGATAGCTGTAAGAGACAAGAACTTGTACCGATTGCCGATAATGGACAAGAACATGTTACTATTGCCGATTTGATAGGTGTCTATTTTGATTTACTAAATACAAAAAACTATATATCTGCAGGGAATAATGCGATGCTTGTCGGCACCTCTATATAGTCCAATAGTGGAAAAAAATGAGAATGGAAAGCTCTATGAGATCAAGCAAGATCATTAAGAGACATTGTTTCACGGTTGGCTGTGCTGTCATTCCTTTCTGGAGGAAGCGAAAGAAGGGATCATTAGTGCCGGGAAATTTATGAATGAATTGTATGAGGAATTATTAATGCCTGAATGAACAACACGCAAATCTAATCTGTCATTATTTGATGCTGAGCTATCACCTTTATGGTTATTAGATGTATAATCAGGGTGAAAGCTCAGACAACATACGCCCCAGCCTAGGATAAGAGCTATAAGGCTGGTTTTTTTTATTTACACTAGTGATTCTGAGGGATAGTTTATAAAATTGGTGAAAAACGACATGTAAATTTGCAGTGCTAGGTGAAGCAGGTCCTAGATTTGCAAGAATGACAAAAAGATAAATTGTTAAGCTGAAAGGCGTGAAAGAGGTGGGGGAAGGAAAAAGAAGAAACTGGAAGTCCCTGGTGTTTTTCAGTGTATTGCTTATTTTTATTATTGCAGGATGTTCTACATCACAAGAGACTCATCAACTCGGGAGAGAGAAGGAGCAGGAATTTGACCAAGGAAGTAGAATGAAATTTTCCAGCCTTTCTGAACAAAAGATCGTAGATTTTGCTAAGCTCAGTAAGGTTTGGGGAGTGGTGAAATACTATCATCCTAAGGTTGTATCTGGAGATGTAAATTGGGATTATGAGCTGTTTCGGGTGATGCCCTCTATTTTAGAAGAAAATTCAGATGTGAATTCAATTCTCTATGAGTGGGTTCATTCATTAGGCAGCAAGTCCATTTCTAAAGAGCTTGATGTTCAATATCAATTTTCCGAAGATTCCATACAGCTCAGTCCATCTACAGATTGGTCCAAGGATGAAGAATATCTCGGAACAGACTTGAGTCTTGAATTATCGAAGCTTCTGGATTCTAATATTTCAGAACGAGAATATGCATATGTTAGTTTTAAGGACGATTCATTCTTTCCGTCTATGGGAAATGAAAACCCGTACTCTAATATGAATTTCGATGATACAGGATACAGGTTGCTAGGTTTATTCCGCTACTGGAATATTATCGAATATTACTATCCGTATAAAGATGTCATCGGAGAAGATTGGGATCGAGTGCTTCTGGAGTTTATTCCTAAAATGGTAGATGGATCGGATTATGACTCCTATTTCATGACTTTAGCAGAACTGACAACTAGAATACATGATTCTCATGCATATTTGGTGGGCAAAGATAGAGAGCCGATTACTGATTATTTTGGAACGTATCGGGTTCCCGTAAACTTTATCGAAATTAACAATCAGATTGTTATAAATAAAGTAATTAACAAGTGTGGACTTGAGGTCGGAGACATTGTATTAAAAGTAGGCGACAAAAATATAGATGAATTATTAGAAGATAGAAGAAAATATATATCACAGTCGCGAGAAGACACGGCCAGCTTATTTTTTCTTAATTTATTCCGAACTGAACAGAAGAATACGGACGTTACTGTAATTCGGCAGGGAAATAAGAGGAACATTAGTGCAGTAGGCAGTCAACAAGACATTAATTTCCTGGTGGATACGAAATCACAAGCAATGGAGAGTGGAGAAATCTACTATATTAACGCTGGTCTCTTGAAAGATGGAGAGATTGATAAAATCATGAAAAAATGGTGGAACACTAAAGGACTAATTGTAGATCTTAGAAACTACCCATCTAGCATACTTACTTATGAATTAGCCAAATATCTGATCGCTTCTGAAAAAGAATTTGCCACAGTATCAGTCCCCAATCGTGCAATACCCGGTGAATTTTATTTCCTTGAGCCTTTGGTTTCAGGGAAGCCCCAAGAAACAAATGCCGTTTATAAAGGGAAAGTAGTGATTCTAATCAATGAACATACTGCTAGTCAAGGCGAGTTTACAACGATGTCTCTTAGAAATACAGAAAACTCCATAGTTCTCGGTAGGCCGTCTGCTGGAACTGATGGTGATATACGTATCATTATGCTTCCAGGAAAAATAAAAACCGCTATAAGTGGACTCGGCATATTTAATCCAGATAAAAACCCAACGCAAAGAATAGGATTGCAGCCAGATATTCGTCTTGATCCTACCATTGAAGGGATTATGGAAGGCAGAGACGAGTATATTGAGAGAGCTGTTGAATTAATTAAAGGTGGTTATTAATTATGAAAGTGTATTTGGAATATATGCGGGAGGTCATCGCTTCTTGAAATTTGAACTAGGACGTTGCTTACACTTTCTCCAAGCTGAAGGGAAGAAGAGCGGCAAACCGGTCTTCACGAAAAAAATGAACTGGAAAGAAGCCGACGATATTCGCCTGGAATACACGAACGGGAAAGATACGCTTGCGATCACGAAGTATACTGTGGACGCCGATGGAAGCAAGAATAATGGATTTTTTGACGATGATTTACCGGCAAATGTTTTCCCGAAATACGTTTTTTGGCAAGATGGCGGTAAATTTGGATATAGCATTTCAACCTCATCGGATCTATCACGACAAGAGAAGATCGGAATTCTAAAAGCTGCAATTAAAAAATAACATCTCAAGGCAGGCGCCCATATCGCCCTAGAACTAGGGTCGATATGGGTTTTTTATGTTGGAACAATTGATATAAGTGAATGGTGGACAAGAACTCGATCCCATTGCCGAAAATGATTAAGAACTTAGTCTCGTTGCCAATTGTAAAAATAATTGAGGGTGAGGCTTCTTCGTGAATATTAAGTGACATGACTGGATTTATTATAGGTTCACAATGGTAGTATATATCGAACGTGAAAATATATTTTGTGAGAAGCGCAAATTTGAATTAGCAGAAAGCAAACATAAGGTGATAAAAATCAAAGCCATCTGTTTCAATTTAATGTATATTTTAAACCGTGAGGTGAAGAAATTGTGACAGACAACAAAATTATAGTGCAATTTACAATGCTGACATTTTTTATAGCCTATCTTGTGTCAGGTGCAATGATTGTTCTTGGGCTATTCGGATTCTAGGTACACTCTTCGGTTCAAGAATCGTTACAGAACTTAGGGATGAGTATTCCTTTTGCAATCTATATTTTGTCGCCCGCTATTACTTCATTTATCGTTCTGAAGAAAAATAACAAAATAACAGATTTTAAGGAATGGTTGAAAACTGTTTTTTACGCTAAAAATAATATATCTCTTTGTTTCCAAAATGAAAACATTCACACCATTAAGATTGGCTTGTATGGATGCATATGTTAAAAAGTATGACTGATAATCAAATTGATAAATTAAGTCCTAATTAAGAAGTGGCTTTTTTTGTGACTGAAAACAGAGGGAGTCAGATAAGGGACCATGTACTTGTCCTACAAGGGACTATATTATTGTCCTCCTGTCGGTGGACAATAACATAGTCCCATAAGAGCCCGCGCCCAGCGCGGGTTTTCTGTATTAAGGGGGCATTGAGGGAGGGAACACGCTCTCCTTCAATGAAATCATTGCTATACGGAGAACTTAATAGGTCACCTTGTATGCTCTATTGCAAATAAAAATCATATATAGGATAGGTGAATAAAATGATTGATTTATTACAGTTACAAAAAAGAGTTTATCAGAATAAAATTGCGAAGGGATTTAATGTTACTGATATTTTTCAAGAATTTTGTTTTATATATGGCGAATTATCAGAAGCTTGCGAAGCTTATCTGAAAAAGAAAGACGATTTGGGTGAAGAATTGGCTGATGTTGCACTCTACTTAATAGGACTTTCGGAACTTCTAGGAATTAACTTGGAAGAAGAGATAATGCATAAAATGGAAAAAAACGAAAAAAGAAAATACGAAAATAAAGATGGTGTTCTTACAAAAGTAAAAGAATAATATAAAGAATTTCACACAACACGATAACTACTACGACAATTGGATCCCGCTATCGCTACGGAGCTAGCCCCTCAATTTAAGACCGAACCGAAATGGGAAGGCCTTTTTAAGCTTACTTTAACCGGAGATGATCAAATCCCAATGAACAAACGAGGGAGAGGTGTACGTCGGTTTGTCCTTTTGAACTTCTTTCGAGCTGAAGTTGAATGTAAACAAGCAGATGTAGTCACTCCAGGGGTCATTTATGCCATTGAAAATCGAAACGCCCCAGTTGTGTAAAATAAATCCTGCGGTTCCATATTTATAAAGCGACCCTCGAATTATCATGCTGCACTTCGGCGGAAGCACTTTAAAAGACTGAGTGTCGTTAAACTATCTTAGAATGCTAGGAACCCCTTTAGTCCATATTTACGACCGGATATACATAAAAGAAGAGAGAACCAGTTATACAGATCGTAAAAATGCTGTTGTACTTTACTTTAAAGGAATTGAACTTAAGAATATTCATGTACAGACTGGAGTCACCCCAAGAATCTTCGAAGGCTCGTACACCGCTACATGTCAATCTCAGTTGACGGTCTCGTTTGGGGCTTTAGATGTGATATTAATTTAGGACCTGTTGCTATTCCAATGAGAAGAGGGATTATCGAGCGTTTTTTTGAACAGATCCCGAAAAGAATGCTGTTAAATACAAAATGACCTTTGATCATTTAAAACAACTTATAGACATCAGATATCTGATTACAACGGAAAGCCGCATGGAGGGATTTATCACCAAACACCTCTGGAACTCCTTGGAAAACGTTTAAATTCTGGATTATTACCGAGACAATTAGAAGAAGAACTCCGCAAAGAGGTGTTATTTATGCATCTTTGTCAGGGGACAAGAACATAGTCCTATAAGAACCCGAGCCCCGCGCGGTTTTTGTATTTTAAGGGATCAAGTTCTTGTCCTTTACTCCAGACAAGAACTTGATCCCTTAGCCGTTAATGGACAGGAACATGGTCCTATTACCGATTTGATATTCATTTTTCCTCAAGGACAAGTATATAGTCACATTGACGATTAAATGGATGTCTAATGAAAGGTTATAATACTTAACGTTGGGGCAACTTTTACTCCTTGGTTTCTTTGTCCTTGCCGCCGATATTAAATCCTAACTTTCCATTATATTTGCCTACCTGTCCGGCAACTCCTAAGCCTGCTCCTTGACCGCCGCCGAGTTGTGCCTTGGCCTGGGCGCCGAGACCATTTTCGCCACCAAGCTGCAAATGGGTTTGCAGTCCCGCGCCTTGACTGAACCCCAAGTGTCCTTCGGCATCAGCACTTATACCGTACTCTCCTCCGACCTGCGCCCCCGTATGAAACCCTGCCTCTTTACCGCCACCTATTTGGGTTTTTGCCTGAGCCGCAATCCCGTACTTGCCGAAGGCCTGGGCTTCGGTATTGAGCCCTAGACCCTGGTTGCTGTCCAGATGAGTATTGCCTTGCGCATGGATTCCATATGAAGGAGTGCCCATATGGCCGCCCGCATACATACCCATGCTACCTAAGGCTAAATTCCCGCCAGCATTTAAACCAATGCCGTGTTTACCGCCTACTTCTCCTCCGGTATTTAGCTTAATCCCCTGCCCGCTGGATACATTTTCGTTCATATAACCATTTAGAGGTTCTTTTTTGGTGTTTTCGCTGTCTGAGGGTAGATCTGCCAGGCTGCTTTCTGAACGGAAGTGATGGTAGTAATGAGAGTAAGGGAAAGGATTGTAATGGGTAAAGTAAGGGTATACGGATGGATTAGCCTGGCTGTTTGGATATTCGTTCCCAAAGGTCATATGGGATACCTCCATTATTCAATTTATTACAACAGCCTATTCATGGATGAGTTGAAGTGATACCCTTCCTAAGTAAACCGTATGAATCCAAGGTTCGCAGTCGATGCACAATGAGGGCGAAGTATCACTTATTTTTAACGGGGAAATCTACAACTACCGGGAGCTGCGTGAATCGGTGCCGACGGCGTGGCCAGCTGCTGTGTGCCGCGCACCTGGTTGCTTCGGACACATAGGTGGGCGGAACGACCGAAGTCAGTGACCAATCTCGTTAATTTTGTAAGAAAACATGGTTATTGATCGACTCATTTATATAGGTGGATTTTATATGCCGAAAAAAGTGGGGGAATCAGCAAAGGGACCAAGTTCTTGTCCTATAAAACCGACAAATGAATAATAATGTTCAATGACACAAAAGTGCCAACATAAGCTACTCGAAAAAAGCTTGTTAGATCAGGCTTTTCTTTTTTATGTAGGTACATTTGTTTCAAAGAAAAATGCACAAATGTGCCTACATACTAAACCAGACAGTGGTTTTATGCTCAGCCTTATGAATTACTTGAATATTCAGGATACAATGCAGCTAACACGATTTCTTGATTACGTAGAGGTTAAATTAGAAAGCAAATCTAGAGAATATTCAATACAATAATAGGAGATGTAATTATACAGGTTTTACTTGAAAAGGAGTTACATATGCTGAAAAAGAGTTTTTAAGTGTTAAGCCCTATCCTCGGCGCTTATTTAGGTACATTGTTATGGTATGCACCCTTATAGCAATTCCCATCCCAAGAAAAGCATAGGGCAATTTTTAACTGGTATCAAAGAAATCTTGCATGAGAAGGGTCGCTGGCTGTATGCGATATTTGCAATCGGAGGAATCTGTATGTTTGCAAGCTTCGGAATCCTGTTCCATTTATCTGAGACTTTGGAAGCAAAGTATAAGTTGTATGGAGCTTCAAAGGTATTTGTACTGGCAATTCCTCTTGCGTTGCTGTGTCTGGCCTTTTATGGGAGCGGTAAAATCATCGGCAAAAACAAGGTATTAATGAAATGGCTCGGCTTTAGTGGAATGGCTCTACTCCCGGCAGCAATGCTCATTACTGGCTTTAGTCAGAATATTTATTTCATGGTAGGATTCTTAAGTTTAGGCGGGATTGGAATTGGGGTTGTATTACCTTGTATGGATACGCTGATCACTGAAGGAATTCAAAAAGAAAATTGAGGCACGATCACTTCTTTATATAGCAGTATGAGGTTTATCGGAGGCACTGGGGCCACCGGTTGTTTCACTTCTAATGAACCGAGGACGTTGGGTCTTATTCTTTACTATGGCAGCCGTAGGAGCGGTCGACGGACTGCTATCCTTATTCGCTGTTACTCCAAGCTAGGGAAAGACGGGAGGGGAGAACAATCAGAAGCAAAGCACCTTAGGCATAAGATAGGGAATTCCATGCGCTAGCGTGTGCGATAGTTCACTGTCTGAGCAAGGAGTGGTATATTTTGAAATTAACCATTCGATGGGTAGATTCTTTATCTTTGCGGAGAGTGATGCTGTTGATGGTATTTCTCTCCAGTATATAACTGGCTTTAATAGTCAAATGGAATACTTAGGTGAAGGTAAAGGGTGAACCTTTTCTCACTGCGGACTAAATAAAAAGTAATTTGATCCTGATAATCTTAGTCAAGCATTGGGAATCTGTTATCATAAGCAGATTAGCACATTTAACGTTCCCTTCCTTATTCATCAGTCAAGGAAACGATATAAACTCCCGACAGTTACGAATATCATGGGAATTGACTTGAAAATCTCGAGACTTATTGAATATAAAACATAATTTTTTTCCGTAGCAAGAGAAAATTCTAGGATAGGAAGTCTAGAGAAGGGGAAAATACTTTTGGGTACTGCCAGCCCAATAATATTTGGAGGGAACAAAATGAAAAAGGTTGCTACTTTTGCATCAGTTGCATGCCTTAGTTTACTTTTAAGTATTCCTGCATTTGCGAACCAAGATGAAGCAAACCTAGGTATACAAACACAGTACTCGGTCAATCAAACGAACAACTTGAATGTAAAGAATGATAATACAACGGTGAATCAGAATTCAACAGCTAATCAGAATGGAAATTACAGAGCCCAAGCAGTCGCGAATGAGAATCGGGGAACTAATTGGAGCTGGTTGGGTCTTTTAGGTTTGCTTGGACTTACAGGTTTACGAAAAAGAAGTCCTGAAAGAAGCCACGAAAGAAGTTAAGCTTTTTAGAACTAGAAGGGAATAACTTCTCACAACTAAAACCCCATCAAGTTTATGCTTGATGGGGTTTTGCAATGGAACTCAGGTTGAGCGTAGCTTGAGGATATCATATGTGGAAACGTAAACTTTAGACTTCAATAATAATCGGAAGAATCATTGGACGCCGTTTTGTTTTCTCATAAAGAAATTTGCCTATACTATGTTAATATCAATACCATCCAGACTGTTGATCGACATATAAGAAGTAAGTATTATGGAATCATTCTAATTGCATAAAACAATTTTGGCAGTTACTAAAAAATGATGGGGAAGACTTTCCTGATATTTGTCCATACGCTTATGCTTATTTAAAAGGCGTAAAACACTTTTAAAGACTGAATGTTTTTATCGTTTCGATATTCGAAGCAATGATGTAGCCCGAAGTGGAGGACGATTTGGATATGAGCTGCTTACTAATGCAATAACTGATGACATCAAATTATTATTGGAAGAATATGTTTTTACGAGTGTCTAAAATATGCAGATGAAATATTAGTTCTTGGTAAGAAAATTATTAACTGTGATAAGATACTCATGAGCACAAAAGCTAACTTCAAAATTGCTTTTAAATATCAAGAGGTTAAAGTTAAGAGCGCTGAAAATATAAACTTCAAGATGAATTATGAGAATACAATCAACACAAAAATCACTAAACATCAATGCCCAAATCATAGCTTAAGAAAAAAGAGTGCTATTTCAAAGATGATATCTTACGTACCGGCACGAATATCCATTGATTATCAAAAATTATGAACTAAAAATGGGACCAAGTTCTTGTCCTCGGTCAGAAGACAAGAACATAGTCCCATAAGAGCCCGCGCCCAGCGCTGGTTTTCTGATTTATGGGACCAAGTTCTTGTCCTTTACTCAGGACAAGAACTTGGTCCCATTGCCGAAAATGGACAAGAACATGTTACTATTGCCGATTTGATTATCTAATGTATGTCTTACACCGACTTGACGCAGGCCACAGGTGTCGAATGCTCGCCTATACTCGCGTTCGGAAACAAGGAAGCGTTTGGAATCTGCTGGCGGACGGCATTTGTGTGAGTGATCAGAATAGACCCGGACGTAAAACCATTCCTTTGTAAAGGTGGTGCCCCGAAACGGGAAGCAAACCCAAAAAACATAGGACAATTATTCCTGCTAAGTTATATAATATAAGAGGAAAGTAATATGCTGCTTTTGCTACCTGCGACCTATTCATGAAATGTCTTAGCAAAATTGGTAGATGCTTTACTATTAATAATTAAGCGGGGAGAAGGCTATATGAAACGAAAGAGTTGGATTTATTCGCTAATGCTAGCAATTATAGTATCGGTTGTATTCGGGGTTGGCAGTATTTATGCGGCTGCACAGAACATCACCGACATTGTCAAAGTGACCAAACCTGCTGAGATAAAAGTTGGGGAGTGGAAATCATACGAAATAGCCATCACTGACTGGACCGATGCAGACGTTACGGAACATGACTTCACTCCAATCTCTTCAGATGAGAATGTTGTCAAGGTCGTACGAAAAACGCAATGGGTTTCTGAACTTCATGCAATAAATAAAGGGAATGCTACCTTAACTGTCAATATTGGAGAAAAGTTTGAACCTTATGTATTCAATGTTCAAGTGGTGGATGATTATACAGTCATTCCTGAACCAACTAAGCCGGTAGTTATAAAGGAACCTACACACGAAGAAATTATGTTACAGGATCTTGAAGATTACATTGAGCAGTTGCAGCCATTAGGAAGCTATGAAAAGAAAGCCATAACTACGTTAAATCAAAATAGATTCCTGAACGATTCAACAAGAAAAACAGTCTTTCTTACTTTAAACAATACTGTATTGCCCAATTATACTAAATTTGTATCCGGGTTGAAAAACCTCAAAGCTAATAATGTAGAGTTGAAAGAAATACATACCTACTATCTGGCAGGAGCAAAACTCCAGTTGGAAGGGTTCACTATAATGCGGGACAGCTTGAAGACGACCAAAATAAATTGGTCCAAATTCAATGCAGGTGAAAAGAAGGTGGCAGAAGGAATTAAGCAATTGAACAAATCTGAAATGCTTCTTGACAAGTATGCAATTAAATATGTCAAATAAATAAAATAATAAACAGAACCCTTAAAGTGCTTTAAGTTAAGGGTTCTGTTATTTTTTTGAGGGGCCTGTGCCAAATATATAGACCATTAAGGCATGCCGGCAGGGAGCTGGGGCACGAATGCTTCAAGAATGTAGATTATGTCTTAAAGATAAAGTTCTTATAAATTCTCACATCAGCACAAAAGCTAACTTCAAAATGGCTTTTAAATACCAAGAGGTTAAAGGTAAGAGCGCTGAAAGTATAAACTTTAAGATGTATTATGAGAATACAATCAACACAAGAATCACTGAATATCAATGCCCCAATCATAGCTTAAGAAAAAAGAAAGCTATTTCAAAAATGAAATCCTATGTACCAGCACGGATATCCATTGATTATCCAAAAAATTATGAACTGATTAATTACGTAAGTTCTTATATAAAGAAGCATGATTATTGAAAACTGCTCCAGTTGAGTTGTTTTTTTATGGCCAGAATAGGGGCTTTGTCGGCAAAGGGACTAAGTTCTTGTCCTACAAGGGACTATGTTTTTGTCCACCGACAACACCTTGACAAAATAAGAACCAAACAGGGCTTTTCCCAACCCATAGACATATGTACAAAATACGGGTTTTGTGAGTAAGTAGTATATAAACTAATTCGGCCGTTACGAATACCGTTCACATCTATTATTCGTTGCGTAATCTTCCCGCTTCTATCCTTATACACGATTTCAATTCTCTGGCCAATCTGTATTTTCATAAAGAGAGCCTCCGAATGGGAACGTTTGTTTCTACTATACACGGACATACGTTTGTTTATCAACGTTTTGAAATATTTAACTACTTTTCATTCTGGCTATATGAGCATGAAGCGGCAGAACCATGCTAATGCCGTAGATAACGAATCTGGATTGATCCTAAGCCGCTCCGATATCTATTGTTGCTTGTTGTTTGAGTTAATCGTCGAATGCCTTAAATAACCATTCAGACATGTTGTGCAAGGTATTATAATAAATTATTTTTAAGCGGCTTAAGTGCTATTTATTGACTCGAGTATTCTTTTTCATACATATTAATGTTACGGTTAGGAGAGTATCCATTCGTTTTAAGCGATCGATTCTCTATCATATTCATGCATCATATCCTCGATCCACTCTACATCTGTAAGAACTTCATAACAATCTACAGTCATACGACCGTTAATTCCAGCTGCAGAGTTATCATCGGTATCCTGGGAGTCAAATATAGTGAGGACTCTATGCATGATTGCAAGTAGCTCAACTAATAAACCGCGATAAGTACTTTGAGATAAGCCAGGGAAGCATGCAGTAATAGATGGGTACGAAGCTTTAATTGCTACATCACTATCCCATTCACCTTCAAATGCCATAAGTATGCCTTTTGCTGTGATCAGATTTTCTGCTGACAAAATGTACTTTTCACCGGTACTTGTAAATAGCGCGAACGCTGCAAAGCGTGCTTTAATACCATCATATTTCGGTAACGAATAATTGGATTATGCATATTTCTCCTTTTTTAATAAATATTTACATCATGTTTCTTCAGCTATCGCAAAATCCTTTATCGATAATGGTCTATTTTTGTCGAATGTAAACTTATTGTTGTAAAAATTTCTAGTCAAGTTAGATTGACTCTCCTTCATATGTTACAAATTCCTTAAAAGGGGTAAGTTTGGTGTCATTCTCCCTTAAAGGGTTAATCTTTGTGTCGCAATTTTATGACACTAAGTTTCCCTTGAAAATAAAAAAAACCTTATTTAATAAGGTTTTAAAACAGGTAATGTTTGTGTCACTGTACACTAATGCTGTCTAATGACACAATCCCCCCCTCATTAGTGACACAAATCTCCCCTCATTTGCTTCTGGTCGCTCTTATCTTTATTGTAACGAGGGGAGATTTGTGTCATTAGTTAAATATAAGGTTATGAGTGTGGTGACACTTCGCGGCGACAGCTTCATCCGAGGAGGTATTTTGAATTGAAAAATTGGCAGTCTTCGTAATTTTAATCACTGAACCTTTGTCCAACATTTGTTTTTTTATCCAAATCAACATATACCGTGATACTTTCAGTTGAAACAGTCTCAGTATGATTAAATGTAACGGACCTATCCTCCCATTTGTAGATCAAACCACCCAAAACTGAAAAGGGATAGATCGTATCCACCTCTACTCAAATTATTCTTTGTCAAAATAATCATCTGGCAAATTTAATTCTTTCAAACAACCTATAAATTTTCCCCTGAAATTATTTTTGCTTTTATATTCCGGCCATGCAGCCTTATAATAAGGCAATAACTTCTTATGAGGGATAATGCCCCAAAATAAAATAGTGTTTTTCACAACCTCCTTGTCGCCACCCATTAACATCTGTTCAATGGTTTCCCAACTTTCCGATTTGTCATTGCAATTGCGTGTGGCATAGATTGCGGTAGTTTGTATATTCGAGTCGGTGTGGCACAAAAAGGGCGCAAAGTTTTGTAGTGTAATCGCGCCGGAGGATTCCAAAACATACCCCACATGACGTAACGTTTCCGGGTCCTGAACCCTGTCAAGACTTTGCAATATCACTTTTATAAATTCCGCTAAATCAAATGATTTACCGTACCAGTTCAGAATGTTTAAAGCTTGTAGAAAATCCTCATTTCTTTCAGAATGCAACAGCTCGAGAAGAAAGTCTCTTCCCGCGTCAACAGAGGTTTTGCAGATTAGCTGAATGGCTGTGGTGCGATCATTTTGCCTTTGCTCAGCAACGCTTTTTAAAAAATCAATGGTTGGCTGCAAGATTTTCTTAAACTTGAACATTCCATTAAGCGCTTTTAACTTGATTTCTTCGTTTGGGGCGTTTTGATAAACCTGTATCAACACATTTTCATCGCCCGGCATTCTGCTGCCAAACCACGCGATATCATAATCCAGAATAATTTCGTCCAGCCAGCGCTCATACCAGTCCAGAAAGTTGTCTTCATAGATAAAGAAAAAGGGATGATCAGGATAAAAATCTGAAGTGTAAACGATTTTCCCACTGTGTTGCCCTTCAAGTACGAGATACATATCGTATTCGCAGCCTTGTGTGCCAATGCACAACATGCCGCCCATCACCCTATCACGTGCGGCGTCGTATTCCAGGTCGGAGATGTCCTCATCATTGATCAGGGGCTCGGTCAGATGGTTCCATTCCTCTTTTGTCATTCTGGGGTGCAGAACGCATTTTGTAGTGAGTGCATTTCTATCGGTATAGGAAGTTGCCTTTTCAATCGAATAAATCCCGTAATACGGCCCGGCACCTCCATTTCCGACTTTCGTTAAAAACTGCGTATAAGGCTCCGGGAGTGTGACCTGATTCTTTGCTTGCCAGTCCGCAAGCTCTTTTGCTGTAAGCTTTTCATCAACCCTGTATTTGTGTGAGGATGCTCCAAACACCAAAAAAGTCGTATCTTTGCGCATGGCCTTTTCGAGTTTGTTTTTTATTCGATCAAGTTGCGTTTCTTTCTTCCAAAACAACATATTGAATCCCCCCTGTTGATTATAGCCGGGCTTCCTTCGTTTGCTTATCCAACAATTTCAGCAGATGCGGAAATCGGTATTCACCATGCATACTTTGTATGTGCTCGGCAGCGACTGCTACCTCCATCCGATAGATTTTATATACAAAGCGACAGCGATGATCATTGATAGCGATTCCTTCCTTTATGCTCATTTTAAGTTATAGATTATAGCCATTATATCACTTAGTATTTTTTCTGCCGGCAGGCGCAGCACAGAAAATATCTCAACCATGAGGTTCTATCAATACTTATTCATGAGCAATCCAGAGTAGCCGAGATGGGGCTTACGGGCCAATTTTTCATTGATATGCCAATCGGACTGATTGCTAGCTACAGGCTATTATGAGCTTTCCCTCAAGGAATTGTAATATCGATGTAATCAACTATATCCCTCTCATTCCTGGATTTAATATCTATATTAAACAGAGTTACTATTAAACAGACTGATAATGATCTACGGGTAAGTTCCGTTTGTATAATGAAAGGCAGCTCCGGTGGTGAACAGCGATGCCAAGAGAAGAGTGGTTGTTATCATTTGATGATTTGTATTTCAAAAATATGCTTTTATTGAATCATTGAGCCGTTCCGCGGCAGCTCGTCCGAGTGAGTGCATCCTATGCTCACCGATCATGCCAGCAGGCAACATAGCGCCCGGACAGCACGTCATGACGGTCATGTACCTTCCACGGCAGGATGTGCATGCAGCGCCCTTCCAGCGTCAGCGGCTCAGGACACGGTCCTCCCGACTGATAAAAAGAAGTTGCAGCTGCAGCGCATTTTCAATCTTGCTGCGAAACTCCAGATCATGCATCTTAAACCGCCCGGGGTGATAGCTTTTGACGAACAGCCACCCCTTGTTCGTCTCGACAATCCACTTCTCGTTCATTAGCCCACGCCTTACACGCTCGGCAGACAGCATCTCAGCCGAAAAATGCTTTTTCAGCCAACCCGCGATTTCGTTGACTAATTGGTCCTCAGTCGTCAACAGCATTTAAAGCCAACTTTTCTAATCGACATTTTAGCTATCTAACCAAAGGAAACATTTTCTCAAGCAAAAGTTCCCTTCCAGATTCACCCTCATGATCTGAGGCTTAAAAAGCGTCAGTTGCATCTTGACAGTAACGACACTTCTGAAAATACCTGTTCAAGAGGAGCCAAAAACTTGCCGTTACTTATGATACGGTTCAGCGTATCACTCTAACGGCGAATTTTTTAGGGCACTGGTTGTGTTTAGTTTGAAGTAAAGTTTTGCTGCTGCATGAGTACTTCATGTGTACCTTCTTCAACTATTCTGCCCGGTCCAAAAACATATTTCGGCTAGCAAGTTTCGCCAACCCCATCCTATGAGTAACAATTACGGCGATCTTTCCTTTTCAAGAAGGAAAGACGGTTGTGTTTGACCTCTTGCTCTATCTGACTCTGCTTGGTGGGCTAATACGGCCTCTACACAATAATATTACGATTATGCATAAAATCGTCCGTTAGCGAACAAGCTACTTGTTAGCGCTCCAGTGAGCGCTTCAATTACCAGGAGGCGATATACTAATGTCAAAACCGGATAATCGGGCAGATAATGTTGAGCATTTACAGCAAAGTATTCAGAATACACAGCAAAACCTGAATGAAGCTGAAGGATATTTAAACGAATTCTCCTCTGAAATTAGCAGCGAGGAACGTAACCAAATCGAAGAAAAAAATGAACGCCGTAAAGAAAGTATTAAAGGTTTTCGAGAGGAAGTTAAGGACGAAGCAGAACATTCTCAGGAGTAAGAAAAAAAAACGGCGATTCAACCCCAAAAATTCGAGTGGGGCTGAATCGCCGTTTTCTTAATAAGGGCCATTCCATGAAACGTTGAGTTTTATGGCTGACTGACGAGCACGCAAGCGGTTTGTCCGGTCATGGTCATGACTGGCAAATGGAATAAACCAGGCGTATTCAATATCGAAGAGTTCGATCCGGATCCATTCATGGAAGAGCTGAACAAATGGGGACTATACAATATTCAAAATTGTTCATAATAGCTTACCTTCATGAACAATTGAATCTCTTTTTAGAAATTGATTTGTCTCTAACGAGTATTAAACTTTAAAGTGTATTAAAACATATCTTCAGCTATCCTTAATTGCCTTTCCCGTTCTTTAGTGGCAGCCCCGACCAACGAGGAATCGTTGGATATATCTTAAGTCAAAGGCTCTGATATCACCAGCTATACGCTTTTCTAGCGTTTCTATCCCTAAAACAATTCGCGGGTCATTTATAAGATGTTGATCCAGATGATCCAGGTGTAACAGCAACGTTCAAAGCCCATTTGGCCAGGAACTTCTGCGGTAATTTTTCAAGCGTCTCTTCAAGTTGATTTCTTAATTCAATATTATCTACAATCTTTATCTTTGGACTGCTGTAAGTGAACTCGTTAGTTTCTTTTTTTTGCTGCTCATGTTTATTCCATGCGAATTCCTCAATATCCAAACGATCACTCTCCCATTACAACACGGCACTGTTTAATTGCTTCAGATCTTCTTTTATAAAAAGTGTGTACCACACCGAAAAAATGTAAATTAACCATATTCTACGTGAATAGTCACCTTTATTACTCCGATGCTGGATAAACATCTCTTCGATGATATTCATATTGAATATCTCTTCAATACCGCTATAGCGTATTTGCTCAAACATTATATCTGAAATCGGGGTCTTAAGCCAATCACGAATCGGTACTGGAAACCCTAGTTTTGGGCGATTCACAATAGCATCCGGAACGATTCCTTCCATAGCTTTACGCAAAGCTAGTTTTGTTGTATTTTTGCCAATCCGACTGGAGACTGGAATTTTACTAGCCGTTTCAAAAACCTCTTTATCTAAAAATGGTACTCTTAATTCCAATGAATGTGCCATGGACAACTTATCTGCTTTTGACAAAATATCGCCAGGTAACCAAAAATTCATATCAATAAACTGCATTCTTGTCGTAGGATCTAGGTGCACTGTCTTATCATAAAAAGGCTTAACGATATCCGTAGGATGCAAAAAGCTATTTTGAGCGTGTACCGATTCATGGAGCAAATTCATCTTTCCACTTTTGTTAAAGATATTAGCATTACCGAAAAAGCGTTCCTCTAAAGGTGTCAGCCCCCGAAGTAAATAATTTTTGCCATAAAAATGATATGGATAGATGGTTAATGATTTTCGTAACGAATTCTTTATGAAGTTGGGCATCCATGTGATGGGTCTTAATGCATCTGGCTCTCTATAGATTCTGTATCCTCCGAATAATTCGTCAGCGCCTTCCCCTGATAGGACAACCGTAACATGATCTTTAGCAAGCTGATTTAGATGATAGAGTGCAATGGCGGAAGGATCCGCAACAGGCTCATCTAGATGCCATACCGTTTTCGGTATACTTTCAAAGAAATCTTTTTCAGATAAGACGTGAAAATAATGATCCGTACCCAGTTTGGCTGCCGTTTGATTTGCAATGATTGTCTCATTGTTCACCCCTTCAAATCCAATCGAAAATGTCTTTGTTGATTCTTCTGCTTTCATCATTGCAGCTATAGCTGTAGAGTCAATTCCACTGGACAAAAAACACCCTCTATTCACATCACTTTGTAAATGAAGGCTTACAGACTCTTTCAATTTCCATTGAATTTCTTCGGCATAGTCTGCTAAAGATCGTTCTACCGGATGAAAATGGGGCTCCCAATATTTCTCGAACTTCATTTCGCCTTCAGCGTTAACAATTACTCGCTCTGCAGGTCCTAATTTATGAATATGTTCAAACATTGTATCCGGTTGCGGGACATACTGAAAAGTTAAGTAGCTGAACAAACTTTGATACTGAAGCTTTCTAGGCACTCCTTGAACAGCAAGTATGCTTTTAATTTCCGAAGCAAATAAAAGATTATTCTCATCTTTGTAATAATAAAAAGGCTTGATACCAAAATGATCCCTAGCAGCAAAAAGGGTCTGTTCCTTAAGGTCCCAAATCGCAAAACTAAACATTCCACGTAAATGATGGACACAGTCTTTACCGTATTCCTCATATAAATGCACAATGACTTCTGTATCTGATTGTGTTTGAAAGTGATGGCCCTTCAGCATAAGCTGATCTCGTAGTGTTTTATAATTATAGATTTCACCATTAAAAACAATCCAAAGCGAACGATCTTCATTCGTCATCGGTTGGTTGCCATCACGTAAATCAATAATGGACAATCTTCGAAAACCGAGTCCAATGCGAGAATCGAGCCATACGCCCTCATGATTAGGTCCTCGGTGATGAATTGCCCCTGTCATTTGTTTTAAGGTTTCTTCTTGCGGGGCGTGCCCATTCAACTTTAATATTACTGCAATTCCGCACATGCTATTGTAGTCCTTCCTATAATAAAGATTAGGTTATAGAGTGCCCACAATTGCTATGAACAATCATCATTTTTTAGAATCCCGGTATTGAATCGTACTTTAATCCATAAAAAAACGTCGAACGATTCACAATATGAATCGTTCGACTGTTACTATTCGATATTAACCTGCTTAACTATCTTCGCCCCCTGTTTGCGTAAGGCATCATAATCGTACACTTCTTTAATTTCACCTAACTGGCTTTCAATAGTAGTTAGATCATTCATTTTAAAATAGTTACTCAAAATCTCGTACGGTGTTATTCCTGGTTTCTTCCCTGGTACATCTTCTATCGCTTCTTTCCATGGTAAGTTTGCCTTATCCATCGTTAACTCCAAAGCGGCCCCAGTTTCATAACGCACACTTCTTTCCAAAAAAGAAGGTGACTCCGCTTGTCCGTTAGCAATAAAATCATATGCCTGCATAAATGTCACATGGTAAGGCTCCTGCTTGGTGGCCAGCACCATTAAATTACCGCCAGTTAACTTACTATAGCGATATTCCAAATACCTTGCAGAACCTTCAATGGCTTCTGCCTTCGTCTCGCCAATTAATTGGGGCCATTTATAGTACCTGTAATTTCGTACAACTGTCCAATCACGTAAATACTGTTGAATGCGTTGAGGATTGTTTTCAGCCATTGCTTGATCCAACAGCTTAAACTCGATGCCCATCAAAGCGTAATTCTCCTCATTTACAGGATAGTTATCGATATGCTCAGCCCCATTGGTATCATACGTCCAGTCTTTTTGTTTGAAGATATGAAACCCTTCATGCAATAAAAAAGTAGAAAAATTAAAATATAGCGTGGGATCGCTGAACATTTTGGGATAATACTTAAAATACATTGTTTCTATACCTTTCAGATTTAGCGTCCCAAAATTAGCTGGAAACCATGCAGAGAGGGTTGTCGGTGAAAAACGACTGATCCGATATACCTTCGGTAAGCCCATCGACTCGGGCATTTTGATTTCTTCGGCAAAAATCCCTTCCTGCATAGGTACATTCACGGCAAACCCTTCGCTACGAATCAGTCCGCTATCCTTAGTCGTTCGCACCAGCAACAAAGGTTTGGTGTCAAATCGATAATCCTCATTCCAGAGTTGATCACTGGATTGCTCGAAATTGTTATACAACTTGGATAACTCCGTCAGCATCAGCCGATCGGTTTCAGGCAAGGATTCAAACGTAGTTCTGTAGGTCTTATTTAATAAAATGGATACCAAGCATATCCCAACTATACCTGCCAATATCGATAACAGGATGTTTCTTTTTCTATTCCTTTTGCTCATGGTTTACCTCGCTGTTTATTTCTTGTTATATGAGTAGTATGATTCAAGCTAAAAAAAACGTCAAATGATTCACCATATGAATCGTTCGACGTTTTCTCATTCAAACTTATTTTATTTCACTCATGAAGCTTCTGAAGTTCTCCACGATTTCTTTTGATCGAGTATGGTGTAAATAATGTTCGCCTTCAAACATCATTATCTTCCCATGTAGAGAATCTTTGATCTGTTCTTCATGTAAAGCTTTCCAGCCCTCAACATCAGAATTATCTTCTACTAAGAAGAATATCACAGGAAGTTCTTTAGGGAAATTTAATGTTTCAGCGGCTTTGAAATTGCTTGAGAAATGATCTGCTTCGTTGATGATGTTAGGATTCATCATGTTTTTAAGCGAAATCATTCTATTTTGCTCTTTCGTTTCATCATCCACATCGGGTGCAATGATTTGATCAGGAGAGAGTTTAACCAGCAATCTGTAAAAACCTGATTGTTTAAGTGATTTCAAGGCTGCTGTTGGAAGTTCATCGCCGGCCCCTTGTGCCGGAACACTGCTATCGATCCCTACGAAGGCACTAACTTCATTTTTGTATTTGTTCACATAGTCTAGAGCATAAATTCCGGATATGGAATGTCCCATCAGAATATAACGGTCTATATTTAATTGTTGTAAACTTTCATGTAATTCACTCACAATATTTTCAGTACTTCGTTCTTTTTCGGTGACATCACTTAATCCATAGCCAAATGGCTCAACTACAACCACTTTGTAAAATGGAGATAACTCGTCCACTAGCGGCTTAAAATCAATACCCGGCGCTGCAGTTCCGTATCCTGGTAGTAATACCACCGTCTCTTCACCATTTCCTTGAATCGTGACGTTCATGTTTTTTCCATCTACAGGTACAAGCTGACCATAGGGTTCAATTTTACCTTTCTCAATTTTGTTGCAGATCACATTAACAGTAAAAACAATGGCTAGAATAAGCGCAATGGCTATGACTATAACTCCTATTGCTTTAAGTAAAAAGAAAAATGTCTTTTTCATCATGTAATTCCCGCTCCCCCACATATTTATATCTTCTCTTCTGTCCATTTCATTCTAACAATCCAGTCTTAGATCCTATGAAACACAAACTTAAGTGAACCTTAACTTTCAGGATCAGCTAACAAAATCAAATTAAGCTTCCGTTAAGATAACTTTTTATAAATAGGATTCATCCGCCGTCCATTGGATACCAAAAAAACACCTTTAGATATTCGCTGATTAGCCCATAGGGTATTTCAACGATATTCTAAAGGTGTACATTCATTTCATTTGTTTAAATATTAGTTCAAAGTTTCTTTACGCGATAAACGAATTTTTTCAGGCGTAACATCATTTCCCTCAGGATCTACAATCGTCACTCCTGATAGACTGTTACGAACTTGTCCACGAATTTCACGCAGGTAATCTTCACGCAAAGCGATCTGCTCCACCCATTCACTTTTTGTCAGACCTTCTTCACGTTCTTTCCTAGCCAGTTCATTAATACGAGTCAAACTTGTAATCATCTATGTTCCTCTTTTCTATGTTTTGATTAGCTTGCTAATGGATGTGGTGAGTAATGCCAGATTCAAGATAAATTATCCGCCATCTGTTTCATAAGCCTTCTTAATAATAAACGTTCTTCGGGTAGAATTCCTGTTAATAATTTATCCAGTTGCTTATTCCATATACGTTCCACAGGTTCACAGAGATTACGTCCGGCTGGAGTTAGATACACCCGGCTTACTCTGCCATCTTCAGGATCTCTTTTTCGAACAACAAACCCATGATTTTCAAGTGATTTCACCATATTCGTAATGGTTGGAGGCTCACAATTCAGACTTTCGCTTAACTGGATCTGTGTCATTCCATCTGATCTCCATAACCGGCATAGTAACTGTTCTTGGCCCACATGAAGATTAAGTTCTCTAAGCAGCGCTGCATAATCTCTACGCATTTCCGCTGAAATTCTATCCAGTAGTTCTCTTATCTCATCTTCAATCACAGCTTGTTCCCCCGAACGACCTTACAAATTTATTAGCATGCTAATTATATCATGTTTTTAAGAGGATTTCAAAGGTTGATGATTTTTAGATATCACCCACCAACGAATCCTCTTTAGGATGGTACTTCATGGGATAGAAGTGGTCTTCAATTACTATTTTGCGGGAGTCTCACTTCAAAGATTGTCCGCACCACACTGCTATGCGCAGATACGGTTCCATTATGCTGCTCTACTATATTCTTAGTAATAAACAAACCAAGTCCCGTGCTTCCTGTTGG
Organism: Paenibacillus etheri; assembly: GCF_001012825.1. Classification (GTDB taxonomy): domain Bacteria; phylum Bacillota; class Bacilli; order Paenibacillales; family Paenibacillaceae; genus Paenibacillus_AQ; species Paenibacillus_AQ etheri. The sequence continues at coordinate 266,048 of NZ_LCZJ02000019.1, read as the reverse complement.
ATGTGATCGTGCACGGTCACCCGTGTAAAACATATCAAAAATACGTGGCAGCTCTTCCGGCTCAATACAATTACCATAGTTAATCACTTCAACGACTACCTCGTTAGCGTCCAAGTAACCATGAATATCAATAAATTGACCATCACTTCCGTATCGGGACGCATTCGTAAGAAGGTTCTCAAATACACGTGCTAACAATTCCCCGTCGCCGTATATCTTCAAAGATTGTGTCATATCCAATCTGGAGGTTAGACCGTTTTTCTCAAAGACTGGATATAATTCTTCATTTAATTGTAAGAGAAGCTCACTGAGATCAATCGAGGATTTCTCAAGCTTAAGCTTGCCATAGTTCATTCTTGTAATTTCAAACAGCTCATCGATCAATTTTTCTAAACGCTGAGATTTGGTATAAGCAATCGTCGTGTAATGTTTCTTTTGTTCAGGAGGTAATTCATCGTCCCTTAAAATAAGATCCAAATAGCCAATAACCGAGGTTAGGGGTGTCCGCAGATCATGTGCCAGATTCAACACGAGCTGATCTTTACTGCTCTCGGCAATGTCTCCCCGCTCAATAGCTTCTTGCAAATTCCCAATGGCTAAATTGAGATCTCGTCCAATCATTCCAAATTCATCTTTGGAGGGTATAACAACTCGTTCTGTGAAATCACCTGACGCTAGCTGATGAATTCCCTTAGAAATTTCCCTGAAGTACTTTGCATACGGTTTAGTGAATAAGAAGAAGAATAGAATGGCTAGTGGTATAAAGATAATTAAAAATGTATTCACATCTCCAATATCTCTTATTACATAGCGAATTTTGGTTAGTGGGTTCTCAAATTTCACCTCAGAGTGATAATATCTCTGGAGCGCCTTATAGATTAAAAAGGTTATCCCACCGGATACTAGCATACTGGCCATCAGCAGCATAATCATTTTTGTACGAAAACTATAAATCATTTTAGGCATTGGTTGTATACCTTTCCCCTACTGTTTTTATCTTTGTAGTGATAATGGTATATGAATTCTGCCTAAATCTCAAATCATTAAAATCACAGGTCCTTCTTCTCAAAAATCCGCAATGAAATGAGATAAGAACAGCTGAGTAAGAACACGTAAGCAAGTCCTAGTATGATATAAGGAATAAAACTAGACTTCACGCTAAAACTCTGCCAGTACTCTAGGTCAGGAAACCATTGAAGCAAACTACCGATCACGTTCGGACCAACCATTATAATCATCATAAAAACGAGATTTACTACTTGTGCTCCTTTAGCCCCTAGCCAGTAATGAATCGGTAAATAAAGCATGGCGAGGAGTGGGAAAATAGCTATCGCAATACCAACCTCTTGCCAAAAATGAGGGGTCACCTCTTTACCTGTCATAATAATCAGGAGATAGGTAAAAGAAGTTGCTGCCAGCCCAACAAGAGCATGCGGAAGGATTGCGAAGTATTTGGCACGGACAAGCTCTTGTCTTCGTACAGGGAGATTAACGAGAAACCGTTGCGTCATCTGCTGAGTATCCATTGAACAAGAGCTTATCAACAACAGCATGGGTGGCATTACCGTAAATAAACTGAAGTTATGATAGTTCGAGTACGCTATAAAAATAAAGAAAGGGATAAGGAGCATCAGAAATTTACGCAGAAGAATGAAGTCTTTTCGAATAAGATAAAATGAATGATACACTATAAGTCCTCCTTAGCTTATAACTCTTCCCTGCTAAACAATCGTAGTGAAATCTTATATGAGAAGTACAAGATGAATAGATAAACGATCCCTATCAAACCTATCTGCACCAGATGATCCATCAGCTTTGTGTGGGTTATTGTTAAGAAAAGTGATGAATTAGTGAGTGAAGATCCAGATAGACCGGAGATCAGACACAACACGAATGAGCAACCCAAGCCGATGAAACTATAAGGAATCAGTGATAAGTATTTAGCCAAGACAACCTCTTGCCGACTTACTGGCAGTCCTATAACAAATTTTCTGTAAAGATTTTGTATATCTATAGAACAGGAATAAACAAGCAGCAATAAAACTTGAAATGCAGCAAACATATTGAAGCTATCCATTTGCACATATGCAACGAACAAGAAACTCAAAAGAAATAAAGGCATAAAATTCCGCAATAGAATAATGTCTTTTCGAATCAGCAAATAGAGATTAGACATGCAAAGCGCTTCCTTTTACCGTAAAATACATGATTTCTTCCAAGGTAGGTATTTCGCATATCGTTTGATCTCTAAAATAGCGCGCCTCCTCAGAATTGTTGTTAAGAAGCCCCTCAAAACCAAGTGCCGTCTCTCTAATCCCAATGAAACACTTCCTCACATCTCGATCAAGCAACTCCTTGTTGCCTTTTACCAGCATATATTTATTAGGTAGAGATTCTTTCATCTCATTAAAAACTAGCCGCCCCTCATTCACAAAAACAATATAATCCGCTATCCGGTCCAAATCAGTCGTGTTATGTGTGGAAAAAAGAATAGATTTCTTCTCATCCTGGATATGCTCACTAAGCAGATCAAGCAGCTCTCTTCGGAATATGGGATCAAGACCTGCAGTAGGTTCGTCCATGATGAGCAGATCTGCACCGTGTGATAGAGCAATGGCGAGCGAATACTTCATTTTCATTCCTTTGGAGAGCTCCTTAATCTTTTTCCGCGGGGAAAGCTTGAACATCTCTATGTATTTCCTATACGTCTCTTTATCCCACTGACTATAAAAGGGGGCCATCATCTTACTCATCTGATCGATGGTTAATTGATCGTAAAAGTAGTTCTCATCGGAAACATACCCAATTCGATCTTTGTACTCTGCATTCTTTATGGACGTTTCTTTGCCAAAAATCTCGATATTTCCTTGATCAGGTTGTACCATACCCATCATCATTTTAATTAAAGTTGTTTTCCCTGCCCCATTGGGTCCAATTAGCCCCGTTATATATCCTTCCTTGATACCGAACGTAAGTTCGTATAGGCTAAAATGGCCATATTTTTTAGATATTTGATTCAATTGAATGACATCGTTCATTCTGTTTCCTCCTCATACAGCAATTTCAACATCTCACTGAACTCTGCAAAATCAATCCCTAACATTTTACTCTCGTCGATAATCTCCTTCATTTTGTTCTCCATAATTCGCAGCCGCTGTTCCCGAATAAACTCCTGATCTGCACCAGAAACAAAGGAACCTTTCCCCACAATGGAATTGATAAGGCCTTCTCTCTCCAGTTCTTCGTAAGCTCGTTTAGTTGTTATTACACTAATCTGCAGCTCTTTGGCTAACAGCCGAATAGAAGGTAAAGGCGTACCTGAGACTAACTCTCCTTGTAGGATCATCTGGCGGATCTGACTTACAATCTGTGCATAGATGGGCTCACCGGAGGTATTGGATATCAATATGTTCATGAACTCGTGCCCTCACTCCTAGTTTATGTGTGTTCAATGTATATATGTAATATATACACTATACTCATTGTTGTCAATGACTTTCAAGTCCACAAAAACAAGCCGATTCCCATGAACTCAGGGTCAGCTTGCTTGGCAGTCAGCGTATCTAATCATCATCACATCAACCCAGCGCTTCTTAAAAAACGGCTAACAATGTCTATCTGATAGCGAATGCGAAGATCACGATCAAGACTCCAGCAAGTTTCCACAGTAAATGCCTTCGCTCCTAAAATACGGGAGACGGCTGCACGTGACGAGCCGGGGCGCTCTCGTAACCGGATATTAAAATGATAGGATGGATTTGCAATCGTACGGTTAATGTCTCTTATGATCTGTCTTGCTGTAGCCGTACCTCGGCTCCCCGGCTTAATGATAATAGTCTGTCCGAGTCGCTTAGGATTTCTTTGAGACAAACCATTAGCTTCATGGAGATCAAGGTACCAGGTGGGTCGATAACTCCGTACTAATAAAAGCAAGGCTACGGATAAAGGATGTTTGGCAGAAGCATTCCGAGTGCGTGGAAACGTTCGGTTCAAATCCGGCACGCCTCGAATTCGTTTGCGATAAGCTTTTTGATTCATGAGAGGGACAATAATAAGAGTGCCTCGGTAAATATATAGTTCTCCTTGTCTCAAGCGATTCACGAGGTTTTGAGCGGCACGAATGCTTGCCGTTTCATTCCCGTGTATGCCGGACACCACCATGAACACAGGACCAGGGAGCATTCCTCTGATCACATAATAAGGGGTAGCATGGGATGTGGACGATGCTAAGGTATAATTCTCAATGATCATTTCGCTTCACCTCCGCATTTAGGTGTCCATATATGTGTATTCCGATGTACCCCAGTTGTCCTAGACAGTTAAGCAAAAAAAGCCTGATTTCTCAGGCTTTCTAAGTACTACTTTTATAGATATAGGCAATTTATTTATACGCTGGTAACCAGTCTCCATGGGCTGTAATCAACTCATCACACATATTCGTAATGCCATCCATCGACAGTTCGGCGGCTGTGTGCGGATCGAGCATGGCTGCGTGATAAATATGCTCTCTTTTATGAGTAATCGCTGCTTCGATCGTTAACAATTGTGTATTAATGTTCGTACGATTCAGTGCGGCGCATTGCGGTGGCAGATCTCCCACAAAGGTTGGAGTGACGCCACTGCTGTCTACAAGGCACGGAACTTCTACACATGCTTCTTTCGGAAGATTGGTGATAAGACCTGTATTCATAACATTACCACCTATTTTGAAAGGCACATTCGTTTCGATCGCTTCCATAATGTAGGACGCATATTCATGCGAGCGTTCATGCACAAGCTCTTTGTTATTTACTAATTCTTCACGCATTTGCTGCCAGCGTTCAATTTGCTCTACACAGCGGCGTGGGTACTCGTCGAGTGGAATTTGAAACCTTTCGATGAGTTCAGGATAATTACGTTTGATAAAATAAGGATGATACTCAGCGTTATGTTCTGAAGACTCCGTAATGTAATAGCCAAATTTAAGCATCATTTCATAACGAACCATGTCCCCGTGATGCTCTTTCTGCTTCTCAGCAGCGCGGCGTTTGATTTCCGGATATAAGTCCTCTCCGTCCTTCGTAACCTCGAGTAGCCAAGCCATATGGTTGATCCCGGCAATCTTAGCCTGTACACCTGTCTGATCCATTCCCAGATGCTTGAATAAGCCAGGAATACAATGCTGTACGCTATGACATAATCCAACAGTCTTCACGCCACCATAGGTGTTCATCACATTCGTCAGTACTGCCATAGGGTTCGTATAATTCATGAAGAGTGCATCTGGACAAACCTCTCTCACATCTGCAGCAAAATCAAGCATGACAGGAATCGTACGTAAGTTGCGGAAAATGCCACCGATACCAACCGTGTCCGCAATCGTCTGACGCAAGCCATATTTCTTCGGAATTTCAAAGTCTGTAATGGTACAAGGATCGTAACCGCCGACCTGAATCGCATTAATCACATATTTTGCTCCACGCAAAGCTTCCTTGCGATCCGTATAGGATTTCACGATACAAGTACTGCCACTACTTGCTTTTATATTACTCAGCATATTCTCGGAATCTTTTAGGCGCTGAAGATCAATATCATATAGGGCAAGCTCAAAGCCTTGAAGAGCTGGAGTTCTCATGCAATCTCCTAAAACGTTTTTTGCAAATACAGTACTACCCGCTCCGATAAATGTAATTTTGGACATGTGAAATATTCCTCCTTAAGTAGTGAGTTCTACGGTCTCGACATCGCTAACCGCTCCGAAAACCTCGAAGGATTCCCCTTATAAACACTAGGATGTCAGAGGGTATCCGTCTCTCTCTTCACTATTCACTATAAATGAGAGCGATCTCAATGAGTATGGAGAAATACAATTCATATATGGATGTTTGTTGCATTTAAGTGGTCCGTCCTATAATCTAATTATAATTCAAATCATGTATAGGAGGTCAGAAGCAAAATGGCTTCAGAGCATTATCATTTCACAGCAGGGTTTAATCTTGCTCCAGATGAACCCGACCTGACTGTATTGTTCAGCGGAGAAGGCAAACCGGTCCCGGGACATAAGATGGGGCCTTCTGTTCACGATTACTACCTTATACATACCGTAATGGATGGGAAAGGCGTATTTCACAGTGGAATTAACTCTCAGGTATGTGGTACGGGAGATACCTTTGTTATTTTCCCAGGGGCATTATTCAGCTATCAGGCAGACATGGAACAGCCTTGGACTTATGTATGGGTGGCCTTGCAAGGGGAAGCCGTTCAACAGTTATTTAAAGAAGTGGGGATTACACCGGACAAGCCGTTAATACACTTAGATAACCTTATAGAGATACATAACTTGTATGAGCAGATTCGTTTTTCTTTTCAGCAGTCTGCTTATCCAAGGTTGGAAAGTTTGGAGGCTTCTGGGTGGCTGCGCCTTCTGGTGCACAAATTCGGAATTGCGAACATAAGTTCGCTCACCCCTAAATCCGCACAATTCCCGGATGTTATCGACCGCCAGATCAATCAAGCGATCCGCTGGATCTCTCTCCAATTTCATCAACAGATCAGTATCGACCACATGGCATCCTCTCTTGGTTATCATAGGGCGCACCTCTCTAAGGCCTTTAAGCAAAAGATCGGAATGTCACCCAAGCAATATTTGTTAAAGGTTCGCATGGATAAAGCAAAGGAACTGCTTGGAGGAACGCTCACCATCGACCAGGTATCCTCTTCGGTCGGTTTTAATGACGCGTTGTATTTCTCCAAGCAGTTCCGTAAATGGAGCGGCATGTCCCCCAGTGAATATCGAAGCCAGCTTCGATCTGGCACATGATTACTTATGGGTTATTTCATGGCTTTCGATAAAATCGAGGTGACAAACGCTGTCTTTCCTTCACAGTAAGCATCAATATCGTAGCGGTGTTGATCCGCCAGACGCTGTTTGACCTCTGCATATGCTTGACTCGCTGCCGGATTTGAACGGAGATAGTCTCTAAAAGCGATATGCTCCAAATACCCTTTTCCATCCTTAGGGCATACATACAGATGATATTTCATAAATCCGTCCGCTTGCTGTCTTTTGAAGGCTTCCCTGCCCTCGATTCCCATGTTCCCTTGATGTTCATAGCCATACTGCTGTAGCCGTTCTATGATTTGTGGGAGTACATCGTAGCTATCCATTACAAGATCAAGATCTATGATGGGTTTAGCAGCGAGCCCTTCGATGGAAGTACTCCCCACATGCTCTATCATAATAATGAGGTCTCCAACATAAGATAACAACTGTTCTCTTATTCTATTGAATTCTACCTTCCACTCTGGATCATATGGGACAACTTCTACGACTTTCGTCTTTTGAGCGATGCTCATGCACCTCCTGCGTTTAATGCCTTCTTCTCAATTACTCTATATATTATCCATATGCATATAGCGGCCACAATTAGCATTCCACCCATCAAGCAAACGCCACTCCAGCCCCAATGCTGCCATGCAAAGCTTCCAAGTGTTGATCCAATAGCGCCACCAGTAAAAGTGCTGACCATAAAAACAGTATTTATTCGGCTGCGCGCCGCCGGCTCAAGTGCATAGATCCGCGTTTGGTTACTTACCTGTGACCCTTGTACTCCAAGATCCAGAATAATAACCCCGGCAATCAGACTCCAGATAGTAAATCCAGCTAAACCAAAAAATCCATAAGCAATCAATGTCAGCAACAGTAGTATACCTACTATTTTTTTCGGTGCGATCCTGTCAGCTAACCTCCCGATAAATGGAGCACCCGCAGCACCTGCTACACCGATTAGTCCAAACAAGCCTGTGATAGAGCTACTATAGTGGTAAGGTTCACCTTCCAGAAAGAAAGCCAGTGAAGTCCAGAACACGCTGAAGCCACCAAACATACAAGCTCCAATCAGCGATGCTTCACGAAGCGTCGAATATTTAAGAATCAAGTTCCCCATCGATTTCAGCAGATCCGTGTAGGATGAATTATTTTCTGGTTTCGTCTTTGGAATTAGTTGGTATAAGATAAAAGATAACAATAGCATTATAACTGCGGCAATCCAGTACATCGCTCTCCAGCCGAACATATCTCCTAAAATTCCGGATATCGTTCTTGCCAGTAAAATACCAAAAAACAGCCCGCTCATTACGGTTCCAATAACCTTACCCCGTTCCTCTGGCAAAGCGAGCTCCGCCGATAGAGGAATGATGACCTGCGGCACCACCGTAGTTATGCCAACAGCAAAACTGGCGATATACATCCAAATAAGGTTCTGAGCTGTAGCGAAACCAACGAGTGACAGTGATACAGCAATAAGAAGTCCGGATATTAGCGTTCTTCGTTCACGAATGTCACCTAACGGAACAAAGAGTAACATTCCAAGCGCATAACCGATCTGAGTAAGCATCGATACATATCCTACCGCGTTAGAGGATGCATGGAATGTTCGTCCTATATCGGCCAAAAGGGGCTGATTATAATACATATTAGCGACGCTTAATCCTGATGCAATGGCTAATATAAGTATGAATTGCTTAGTTAAGCCTCCTCCCACACGAACTGCAGCGGGTGTGATAGATTGTGTCATGAAATTCTGTGCCTCCGATTACGTATGCTGCATCAAACAGCAAGCTTTATTTTCCTAATACATTATAGCAGTCACTGTCAAGCTAACGTATTTCTGCGATATAATAATCCTAAATATAATGATTCTGCATAAGTACAAATTATATTGAAATATATGGAGTGGGGAGTAAATAACATGCACCAGAATGACCGAATTATGACCAGATTGCGCAAGGAACCATTGAAGAATGTCAGTTTATTAAAAATGCTAACCTCATTCCACGAAGTCATGGAGTCTCATCTTGTGGAGCAAGGAAATCAATGGGGTGTTTTATTGCTTCTTCCTGCCTCAGCCTACGCATATGATCATAGAGTATATCCTCAAGCGGATTACATCGCATTTATGGATTACAGCAGCCCAGATGTATTTCCGGCTCTGTTTCAACTGCTGCCTCCGCAAGCAAAAATTGTTTTTAAACTGCAAGACGTGAACTATAAAGAGGCATTATCATCACATTTTTCAATGGAGAAAGTCCGGGGTTTCTACTCATACAGTACAGCTGAGGGACAAATCTTTCCGAAGGACGAAGATGTTGTTATCAGTCATGTGGTTGACGACAGATTAATTCCGCTGTGGGCCGCAAATCATTACACGAAAGACGAAATAGAAGACTATTTTCTAAGTGGTGCTTTTTCCGTGTCAATTTTCCTAGGCGACAATCCAGTCAGTACCTGCTTAGCGTTCCGTAATGAAGAAACTATCTGGGAAATCGGCGCTGTACATACTTTAGAATCCTCTCAAAGAAACGGGTATGCGAAAAAGGTGGTCCAAACCGCCATACAAGAAACGTTAGAACGAGGGTTTATTCCACGCTATCATGTGCTTGAAACAAATCAGGCTTCCATCAGACTAGCTGAATCTATTGGACTCGTTCCTTGTGTACAGCTTGAACACTGGATTAACTACAGCCAATGACACGCTTAATAGGAGGTGATTTGAATGAGTTATGGGCCGAACGAGAATCAAAACTATTATCCTCCCCCGCCCCCACCAACACCGATGAATGGCAAGTCAATCGCTGGTTTCGTCTTAGGAGTACTTTCCATAATTGTTCCTTATATCGGATTTTTGTTAGGGATTGTAGCGGTTATTCTGTCTGCCCTATCCCTTAAAGAAATACGGATTCGCTATGAGCAAGGAAGAGGCTTAGCTATCGCGGGTCTGGTATGCGGGATTGTCGGCACGCTACTTTACGCCATATTAATTTTATTTTTCATTATTTTTATATACGCAGCTTCTAGTTACCCATACTGATACACACAATAAAAGGATCTCTATAGCCGCCCTAATGGCTGCGGAGATCCTTTCGCTTATCCTATGTACCATTTAGAAAGCTCCATTGTTAAGCTGCTGACGATACTCTGTCGGAGTTAAGAGGAACCGCTTGCGGAACAGCTGTGTAAAATGTCGCATATCCTGATATCCAATACGTTCGGCGATTTCTGCCACCTTAAGCTTCGAGTTCACTAGCAGCAGCTTCGCTTGCTCCAATCGTAAGGATGTCACGTATTCTTTATAGCCTTGACCCGTCTTCTGTTTAAATAATTGACTAAAATAGACCGGATTCAAAAATACAACGGAAGCAATCTTTTCCAAAGTGAGATCTTCGTAATAGTGTTCCTTTACATACTGCAATGCGATGTCGATGGCTTTTTCGCCACTACCTTTCGCTGGCGTTAAATCCAATCCTTGCGAATTCACTGCTTCTCTTAAGCTCGTTACGATCTGAGGTACAGTATTTATATCGTAGCTAAGTCCAGAATGTATCATTTGGAAGGAGGTCTTTAAATATTGCTTCAAATATGTTCTTCCATCTTCCAGAAAAGATTCTAATCGTGCTTCTTCTCTTAAGGTGATTAAGGCTAGCAGACTCTGGCGGTCATAGCTGACCACAAACCCACGCCCATCCCGTTCTATCAGCTCAGTTAACACATTCTCTACAATAAAATGTTCTATCCGAACGTTTTTATCACCCGCATCCATTTGCAGCAAAATCAAATAGAAACATTGATGATCTTCTATTAATTGACTAATGTCTAGATTACCGAGATTAAAACCAGATGCGAGTCTCTGAAATACACCTTCTCTTAAGTATTTCAGACTTGACTTTAGCCGGTCTTCATCTTTAATAAGTTTATGATCCTGCTCTATTTCTAGCACTAAGTTACTGATAATCTCAAGTAGCTTGCTTTTGCCAATCGGTTTAAGTAGATAATCTCTCGCTCCAAGACGAACTGCTTCCTGCGCGTAGGCAAACTCACTGTGTGCTGAGATGACGACCCATTTGACATAAGGATACCTCCGTTTAGAAATCCTCATGAACTCCAAGCCATTCATACCGGGCATAAGAATATCTGTTAAGACAATATGAATGGACTGTTCCTCCATAATCTTGACAGCTTCTTCTGTCGACGCAGCAACCTGTACGCAATAATCAGGATATATACTTCTAATAGTACGCTTGATGCCTTCTCGGATCACCCGTTCATCATCAGCTATGAGAATGTTCACGACTATGCTCTCCTTCCTGCGGAATCGGTAGCATGATAGCAACCTCGGTTCCTTCGCCAGGTGAACTTCGAATCACAAGACCATAGGATTCTCCGAACATATGCTGGAGCCGCCGATGCAGATTTTGAAGACCTATCCCCATTTTTCCATTTTCTTTCGTTGTTGGCCGGTCCAAGGATTCCACCAGCGCATTCAGCGTCTCTGTATCCATACCTTTGCCATTATCTTGAACGACGATGTTCAGTACTCCAGCTTCTTCAAGTATACTCACCTTCAGAATACCTTGACGGTCGAGCGATTCCAAGCCATGTTTTACAGCATTTTCAATGACCGGTTGCACAGTCATCTTGGGAAGGCGAACCTCAAGCCATCGTTCATCTATATGTATCTCAATCCGTAGACGACCTTCCAGTCGGATGGAAATAATATTTAGATAATGTCCGATTTGTTCCAGTTCTTCTCGAAGCGTGACTTCTACGTCAGCTTCCCAATGACTACTGTACCGGAACATCGAAGATAGCGAGAGAACAAGCTCGCCCAGTTGTTCATTCCCTTCCTCGTCCAGCATCCAATAGATCATATCCAGAGTATTGTATAGAAAATGTGGGTTCACTTGAGATTGCAAGGCATGAAGCTCAGCATTCTTCTCACTGACAGAAGAAAGCTTTACCCGCTCGATCAGTTCTTCGATTCGACGAACCATACGATTAAATGAAGCAACAAGAATATTAATCTCTTGGTAAGAAGAAACATTCACCATGCCCCGGAAATTACCGATCTCCACTTGCTTCATTTCTCGGATCACCTTTTTAAGCGGCAAAGAAATCGTTCGTGAAACAATAGAAGCTATCAAAGTAGAGACGAGAACAAGAATCGAAAAAACAATGAACAAATAACGTTTCATCTCTACCAATTCTACATTTAGGTCGCGATTAGGAGTAATACTAAGCACCCACCAACCGGAGAAGGACAGTTTAGAAGCGACAAGCAGACGATTGGCTGTCTGTTCGACCACAACATTCTGAGAGTTCTGCAACGACGGAAGCTGAGTTAAATCAGGTTCCTGGTCTTCGGCAGAGGATACGAATCGTCCATCCTGCGACATTAAATACACCTGGCTATGCTCCCCCAGCTTCACATTATCCAGTGCATCCAGAACAGGCTTCGGATTCGTCTCATACAGAACAATGCCAATCGGTTTGTGTTCATTGAGATCGTAAATCTGACGGCCGAAGGCAAACACAGGACTATCCTCCACTTGATCGATAAGAGAATGTTCATAGACGCCGAGCCAGACCATCTTCCCAGAGGAAGCCTGCAGCTGATGGTACCAATCTTCCTTCATATATTCGGGATCAACCACGTTCATATAGTTTCCGTAATTATAGATCTTACCTTTATCTGTAATGACATGAATACCTACCAAATCATCCCGAGAATAAAATATAGCTCCAAGAATATTTGTGATCGTCTGTTCATTGATGTAGGCTATCGCGGGCTCAGTGCTTATCTCATTAATCAAACGAATCAATTCAAAGTTATTGCTGAGTGATTTAGAAAGACTGTCATAGCCCTTGTAGAGCAAGCTGAATAGATCTGCCGTTTGAGCGACATTTTTCTGCGACAAATCACTAATTTTCTCATGAAACTGTACGGTTGTCCGGTTGTAATAGAGCAGACTCACAATCAGTAGAATGCTAGACATACAAAAAAGAAACAGCAAAAACAATCGATGGTGGATGGAATGAAAGCTGTTTCTCAAAAAGGCTTCCCTCCTCAAACTCATCTGTCCCGCTGCTTCTTCATTATAATTCCATTATTGTAATTTGCAATATAGATTTATCCTTTTACTGCTCCCGCTACCATTCCTTTTGTAATCTGATTGGATAAGAAGAAATAGATTAAAATGACGGGTAACGCACCCATAACTAGAAAAGCGCCGATATTCCCATAGTTTACAGAATATTGACTAACGAATGTGTACACGCCAAAGGGTAAAGTCTTCAATTTCTCGGAGGAAATGAAGGTGGCTGCTAAGATATACTCATTCCAAATGTTGATGAACGTCAGAATACACACTGTCATTACCGGTGGTACGGAGACAGGAAGAATAATTGCTCGGAAGATTCGATATACGCTCGCCCCATCGATAAAGGCTGATTCTTCGATTTCATGCGGAATGCTCTTCATAAACCCACTTAATATGAACACCGCAATAGGAGTAGAAAAAGCAACATAAGGCAATATGAGCGACATATGTGTATTCAGAATATGCATATTTTTGAAAATGATCATCAGTGGTAGTAAAGTGGCCTGCATGGGAATCATCATCCCCATTAAGAATATCGTCATGACCAAGTTGCCGTAACGCCAACGGAACCGAGAGATCGCATAAGCTACCATCGAGCTAAGCAGGATGACGAAGACCATCGTTATACCAGTAACCATTACACTGTTGGATAAATACTTTAGATAACTACCGGACTTATAAGCCTCACTATAGTTATGCCACTGAAATACTTTAGGAAATGAGAAAAAACTACCTCCCAAAATCTCTTCATTGGTCTTCAAGGAATAGAGCATTAGCCATAGAAGAGGATATAGCTGGGTAACGACAGGAATCGCAAAGAGAAGATACACGAATCCTTTTTTAAAATATAAGAACGTATAAGTTTCACGGAATACATTATTCTTATATTTCTCGCTTAAACGCTTACCGTCCTTGTAAGGACGCTTTGGGCGTTTATGCTTGACATTCCGCATGATCGCGCACTCCTTTGCTAACTGAATTTTTTCTCAAGCTTATTAAAGATAGTATTAATGCCAGCAGTAAACACAAGGCACAGAATAACCAAGAACGAAGCGATAGCACTACCATATCCATATTTAAAAGATAAGAATGAACTGTTGTACATATGTGTGGAAATAACATCTGTAGCATGAGCGGGTCCACCGGCTGTCATGACCATGACGAGATCAAAGGCCTGCAATGACCCTATAAAGGCGAGTACGATAGATATTTTGAAGATTGGAATAATCAGCGGAAAAGTAATATATCGATCGGCTTTGAATCCGTCAGCCCCATCAATCTTTGCCGCTTCATACAGCTCATCCGGAATATTCTGAACACCGGTATATTGAATCAGCAAATGGTAGCCGAAATATTGCCAAAGAGATACTGCATAAAGCGCGAACATCGCAATTTTAGGTTCTGTGATCCAATTATGAGTCCAGCTATCCAGTCCAAGAAAGATTAGGACGCCATTCAACATCCCTCCCATGGAGACAGGGTCATAAATTGTTTTCCAGAGTTGCCCAATGATAACCACCGACAAAATAACCGGCGTAAAGTAAATAGAAACTAAAGTGTTTCCTTTTCTCACGTACCGGTTTAGAAGGATAGCCATCAACAAACAAAATGGAATTTCCACCATGGAAGCCACAGCATAGAGTAACGTTCTCTTTACAGACGGCCAAAACACTGGATCATGTAAAAACATATCTTTGAAATTAGCAAATCCAGCAAACTTCGCAGTCGTAATTCCGTCCCATTGTAGCAATCCTGTATAAAAGGATACTAGAATAGGAGCAAACACCAAGCACACATACAAAAGCAGGCAAGGTAACACGAAGACGGCGATTGTGCGCGCTGGAACCTTTAGTACCTTCATTATTTCCGCCCCCTAGAATGTAAACACGATGCGAAGAAGCGTTTAAGCACCCTCGCATCGCGTTTGGAACTTTGCTTATTTATTTGCTTCAAATGCGGTTTGATGTTCTTTAGCCACTTGAGCGGAATCCACCTTTTGAACAAAAAGATTTTGGATACTGCTGAGATGGACTTGTGCCGTAGCCGGGTTCATAGTATTGTCAAAGGCCAAGTCGCCACCTTTAACCTGATTGAATAATCCTGAAACGTTGATCGCCAGATCAGAGTAACCTGCGGCTTTCAGGTCTCCATCCACTTTTTGGCCAATTCCTACTGCATTTTTGAGTTCAAATTGCTTTTTAGGATAGTTGAGTGTGAAGAAGTTTAAGAAGTCTTTTGTTTCTTGTAAATGCTCACTGTTCGCAGAAATGGCAAAGGCGCTACCTGGTGCGAGCATGAATTCATTTGGATCTCCTTTACCATTCACACTTGGAAATTGGAAAGCTCCTGTTTTACCAGCCACTGAGGAAGCGTCAATTGCACCTGTTTCCCACGAACCGATAACCCACATAGCAGCTTTACCGGATTTGAAGATATTACCACCTGCGTTAGCATCAATGGAAGTAGCTCCATCTGGGAATGCACCTGCTTGCACGAGATCTTGGAAACGATCCACAGCTTCTACGAAAGCAGGATCTTCAAATGTTTTTTTGCCATCCAGCACATCTTGAAGGAAACCAGGTCCTCCATTAGTGCGAAGCAGGATATTCATGAACAAGAATGAACCCGTCCAGGAATCTTTTTCACCGATCGCGATGGGCGTAATACCCTTTGCTTTCAAGGTTTTTACATCTTGGAGTAATTCATCGAATGTTTTAGGAGTGTCTTTGATGCCCGCTTGCTCGAAAAGTTCTTTATTATAGTAGACTACCTCGATGTTATTACCATCTGGCAGCGCATAAACATTGCCATCGAAGCTGTAGTAATCAAGCAGACCGGATTGATAGGTGTCCTTCAGTCCATTCTGATCCAGCATATCATTCAGGGGAGCAAACAGCTTAGCATCAACGAAAGGTTTCATTTGTGCAGCGGGGTTAACAATCGTAATATCAGGAACTTCTTTGGAAGCGGCTTGTGTTTTCAGTTTGACTTTTTGTTGGTCTGTATTCAGAGTATCCAGTTCGATGTGAATGTTAGGGTTTTCTTTTTCATATTGGTCAACTAATTCATGAAGCATCTTATAAGCAGGTGTTGCTGGATCCGGGTAAATATTTTGAAAAGTAATCGTGACCTTCTTACCGTTTTCGGTTTTTGGAGTTCCGGCATCTGGAGCATTCGTAGCTGTATTCCCTTTCGACTCTGTAGCGCCTTTACTCTCATTGTTTGAATTTCCACATGCTGCCATACTTAAAACCAAAGCTGCTGATAAAGCAATTGTTGAAGTTGCCTTCATTTTTTTGCTGACCATTGTTTGACGCCCCCTATTTTCGTTATAGGCTAATTATTGTACTGTTAAGCGCTTTCAACAAGGTGTCAAAATTAAGATAAATGGTTTGTTTTTTCTAGAAAAATACAAAATATGTCCGAACATAACGAAACACCCGTTAATTCGGGCGCTTCGATTGAAAATATTTTCGATATTCTGTCTGGAAATTCGTTCAATCAGATGTTGTACCAAAATCGGTAATCTTAAGCTTTAAATCAAAGGTCACTGGAATCCGAGTAAATTCCTCGTCCCAATGATCCTTAATCTGTTTCCAGACATGAGGCCTTTCAACGCTGAGCCAATCTCCGAATCCCGCTACATCCACTTTGTAAGTGGATTGCATTTTGTTGATAAGAGCATTGATTTGTTGGGTTAATTTTTCTTCGAATATCTTCTCTAGTTCTTCGAAATAATCAACTTCCGAGGAATGCGCATCAACATCCCAATTCTCAATTAGGCGTCCAGTGGACTCAATTGCAACATGAAATGATATCTTCTTATCGTCGGTCTCTTTCAGCGTAATCTTGCTCTTAACGGATTTCATCTCATAAGTAACCGAGTCGTTTGACTGACTATATGCTTTGAGGCTCCCGCCTCTTATATCCCCCTTGATCCAAGCAATACTCTCCACATCATTTTGGTCGAGATTACCGATCCAATGTCCTGTCTCTCCCTTGATAATACCGGCTCCGGAAAATTTGACCTCACCTTGTGCCTCTATAACGTTCTGCAACACAAAGCTTTGCTCGGAGTACATCAGCGCATCTAGATTCGATAACGTTATGCCCTTCATAACTTTACTGGTTCTGAAATTGTTACGGACCATCTCCACCAGCCGGAAGGAAGGAATCTCCTCCTCAGCCGTCATAAGCGTATCGGACGCACGCCCTTGGCTAAGAAATATGAGGCAGCTGGGACGGATATCGTTATCTCGGAGTACAAAATCCATTAACTGTCTGATCTTCTCCTTTTGCACTAGATCCTCTGATATGACGATAACCTTAAGGTGATGGCCTATAATCTGACGGTTCTTGCGAATGGAGAACTGACGGAATATTTCAAACAGAGAATCCCCTGTTTCTGAAATATTGTAAAAATGGGTTTTGGTTTTTTCGCCTTCTTTACCGGAGCTTCCGATTGTTCTTTCAGGCACAATTTGTACAGTTGCTGTAAGTTTATTATGCTTTGGGTAGCTCCCTCCACGTTCCTCAAATTCCCGCTCGAGCGTTTTAGGTTCCCCCTTCTCAAGCGCCAATCCCGTAATAACACTCAGGTCTTCAATCTCTTTACTGCTCCAACAACCAGGCTGCGTAAGCAGAATCATGAATATTATTAGTAAGTGTATTACCCTCTGTCTAAACATTCTGCTTAAGTCCTTTCTTCCTGATCAGTAATACAATCGACAATAACAGTGGCAACAACATAAAAATCAGCACACCCATATAGCCAATCGAATCACCAAGTCTGAAGACATCGTTGATGCGTTGAGGGATCATCGTGCAGATGAAAATTACAGGCATTAAAGCGAACATCACCGGATGAATCTTCAGATTGAACACTTGCGAAATTCCTAGTGACGCATTAAAGAAAAAACTGCAAAAATTGCAGAACATCTGCATCAGCCATATGACTAACAACGGAAATTCAAATCGTTCAAAAAAGAATCCTGAAATTTCCAAGCTCCGTACCAAATCTATCGTAGGCCAGGTACTGGTGATTACAGAATTGATGGACAGACCTCCAATTACCATCACAACAGTTACCAAATACAGTACCAACGGGATACAGAATCCGACCATCATCCCTTTAACCGCTTCCTGCGGATGCTCCATAAAGGCCGTCATGGTCATAACAACCTCACATCCAGTAAAGATCAGGATGCCCGACTTCATCCCCCGAATGACCGGCATCAGGCCTTCACTCATAAAAGGACGTAAATGATGGATATCAAATATTCTGGAGCTTAAGATAAAACAAATAATCAGGATAAAGATACTGATCGGAAACACAATTTGAAACACACGGGCAATGGAATTAATCCCCCCATATACCAAATAGGTGCCTACCCAGATGAACGGCATCACAATCGCCCAAATTGGAGTCCCTTCCAGAAGAAAGAACAACGTTACTTCCGCCAGTACTCGGATTTCGAAGCCCGCAACCACTATGAAATATAGAATCAGAAGGGAACTCAGTACACCGCCTGGGAGATTCCCTACGATTCTTTTGGAATACTGAAAGACAGTCTTACCAGGAAATTGCTGACTTAGCTTCACCATAATCATAATTACCATAAACACGACGACACCACCCAGCACCACAGAAACCCAGGCATCAGGAGTCTGCACAGCCTTGACAAGATCTCTTGGCAAGGTCAAAATTCCGGCACCCAGCATCGAATTAGTCAATACTATGGCAGCCTGCGAGGTTGTGATCTTGTCATCCGTACGTTTGAACACTGTGGTCTCCCCCCTGCTCCTGCAAGAATACGTTCTCTAGGATTTGCGATTTTTCTTCTGGGTCTTCAGCATCTCCGGTCTTCGCTTCATAATGGATAACGGTGCACGGATAAACAAATCCTTCCAGTCACTTACCCGAAAGGGCGAGATAGGTGTGATGTAAGGAACCCCGAAGCTTGAAAGGCGAGTCAGATGACTGCAAATCAGCAGGAAGAACAGGATGGTTCCGTACATGCCCAGGACCGCTGCAAATAACATGCCTGCGAATCGTAAGATCCGGAGGGTAATTCCAGCACTGTACATCGGTATAGAAAACGAAGAGATCGCTGTCACGGCTACGACAATTACCAGAAAGGGACTTACAATACCAGCCTGTACCGCAGCATCTCCAATGATCAGACCTCCGACAATCCCCATTGCCGGACCTATGGGCTTCGGCAGACGAATTCCAGCTTCACGCAAGATTTCAATGGAAATCTCCAGAATCAGTACTTCAATTAAAGCAGGAAAGGGTACACCTTGGCGTGCTTCAATTATGGAAATGGCCAGCTGAGTAGGAATTAGTCCCGGATGAAAGGAGATAAAGGAAATGTAAAGCGCAGGGGCTAACAGAGCCAGAAATGCTGCGCAGAACCGTAGCACCCGTAAAAGTGTACCTGGAAACCAGCGCTCATAGTAATCCTCGGGAGACTGTAAAAGCATACTGAACGTCACTGGAACAATGAGTGCAAACGGTGTGCCGTCCAGCAAAATTGCAATTCTCCCCTCTAATAAAGAGGCAATCACTCGATCGGGTCTTTCCGTATTCTGTGTTTGCTGAAACGGACTTAGATAATCATCCTCGATTAACTGCTCCACATAGCCGGATTCCAGAATGAAATCCATATCAATTTTGGAGATCCGTTCATTCACTTCCTTAAGCAGATCAGGATTTACAATGTTTTTCATATAAGCGATAACTAGACTCTTCTTGATTTCGCTACCCACTTCAACCATTTTCATTTCCAGATTCTTATTAAGACCTTGGCGCCGTAGCATAGAGGTATTCTCACTGAGCACTTCGGTAAAGCCAATCCGGGGTCCCCGCAGTAAAGCCTCCGAGGTTGGCTCAGTAATTGCACGCACTGCTCCATGTGGAAAGCCAACCAGAAGCATCTCACGCATGCCTTCGACAATCAGTGCAGTGTATCCAAACAGGACAGACTCCTGCAGATGGTCCAAATCTCTAGCATCACTAAGCTGAGCCAGTGGGAGCATATTCTGTTTCATATAGGTGTATATTCCTTCCGAAGCTTGCATTTCACCGGCAAACATCAGATTTTGCAACACCTGTTGATTGATTAGCTCTTCATCCTGCATGCCCTCCACATAGACCAATGCGGCACGTGCCTGAATACCTTTGACTGAGAATTCACGGAAATGCACATCACTATTCCCCCCCAATGCCGTTCTTATCACTGCTAGGTCAGCATCATAATCTTGGGTAAACACTGTAGACGCAGCCTGCTGCTGATTTACTCCGTCGTTGTCTGCCTTCTTATGTTCATCCTGAGAGTTAGCTCCTGACTCCTTGGAGCGTCCGCTTCCAACATAAAAATACAAATGCTTGTAAAGGTAATATAACCCTATGGGAAAGAGCAGCGTGATGGCTGCCTGCATAAAAACTGTCCAATCTGGAATATAAGAGACTATTTTAGACCACATCGCAATCATCCTTTAATAGGAATCTTCTAGATACTATTCTCCGCCTGCCCTGTTTTTATACAACTTATGGAATAGGAGGAAAGTCTATATCCACGCAAAGGGAAATATCCTGTGGTCTGAACATAAAGAGACGCCCACATAAATAGGCGTCTCGATTAAAAATCCTTACTATAGTTACTGTGGTTGACGCCATTGTTTTAGCACTTCAAGCAACCCTGGAACATCTAAACCATCCAAGGAGAATGCTTTGCGAAGTAGCTCATGAGGAATGAATTCGTCATACTTTCCAAGGTAGGGTGCTTCATCCGGAGATAGCAGTGACAAAGGATCTGTCGCTGCCATGCTTTCAGCGATAATTTCTGCCTCCAGCGTTTCCGCATCCGGCTTACCGGCTACGACCATATAATAGGGCTCCATGGGTACAATAGATCGAAGTCCCAGTGAACTCTTCAGGTTATTCTTAAGCAGCCGCTCAAGTGTGCGGAATTGCCGACTCCCTGCCCACGGTAGGATGAACATCGAATCTCCACCTGCTGGCATAACGGAACGTTCAAGCATTCCACTTTCCTTCGCTAAACGACGAGCCCTTTCAAGCCGCGCAGCGGCACTCGGAGCTAAATACGGATACAAGGCCGTTGCGCCTAACACTTCACGTATTTTGGTCATAATTCGTGTATGCACATCCCCACCGGCTCCAAGCCACAACGTATCCACTTTACCGCGTGAAGTTTTCACATAAACAGCTTTATGGCGATTATCGACCTCTTCTACCTTCCAGAGCTTCCCTGCCAGTGTAAAGCAGTAACCAGGTGGTGGTACCGTTGTGATCGAACCGATCTCCTCAGTCCCGTTATAGACAACATGCTCTTCATCGTCTTTGAAGACTGCATAGAAGCGGAAGTTGTTCACGATCTTCTCCCCCGCCATCCCAATAATAAAGCTGCCTTCATCCATCTTCTCGATTTGTCCCATGCCCAGCATATAAGTCATGAAAATGTCGTAGTCTGCAGGATCAATGCTTCTAAATGAAGGTAAGCTCAGAACAGCCTCCTTTAAATCCTCCGGCTCCGCCTCACCCATACTCTTCAATATACTCATCGTCTGATGGTATAGCAGCCCAACAGGTAATTGGCGCACCACCAGTGGTTCAACCCACTTCTCGCGCACATATAGCTCTATAACCGCTATCGCTCGAAGCAGCGTCCAAGGCATCCGTGCCGGAAGCTGCGCTTCCTCATCCTCTTCCTCGGGCGTGACAAAGATCATCTCGGATGCGGCGTCACCACGCCTGCCCGAACGACCGAGTCGCTGCACAAAGCTTGCGCAGCTATAAGGAGCGCCGACCTGGAGCACTCGCTCCAGCTCTCCTAGATCAATGCCCAGCTCCAGCGTCAATGTCGCTGCCGCAACTGCAGGTCCGGAACCTTGCCGCAGCGCGGCTTCCGTCTCTTCACGGAGCATCGCGGAGATGCTGCCATGGTGAACGTGAAAAACATCCCGTTCCCCACGCTTCGCGGCCGTTCTCCGCAGCTCAAGAGTCGCCGTCTCCGCATCCGAGCGGCTGTTCGTGAAGATCAACGCTTTCTTAAGATGCGTGTGATCGTAAATGAAATCGTAGTAAGACTGCTTCGCGCGTTCTAAATGCTCTGCCTGCACTTCATCCCGTGCATCCGGGAAAGAGAAATGCTCCACACTTAAACGGAGCTTACGTCCGCCTTGTGGCGCGGACACCTCTACGCTCTCCCCCGTGCCTGCCGCCAGCCACTCCGTCACCGAAGCATAGTCGCTAAGTGTAGCCGATAGACCGATTCTACGCGGATGGCATCCCGCCATTCGTGAGATCCTTGCCAACTGACTCAGAACCTGAATCCCTCGATCAGCACCCATAAAGGCATGCACCTCGTCAATGACAATAAAACGCAGATCATGGAACAGCGCTGGAATGGCATTCGGGCGGTTCATCAATAGTCCTTCAAGAGATTCAGGGGTAATTTGCAGCACGCCTGAAGGATTCTGCACCAGCTTCGTCTTATCAGCTTGCGGTACATCCCCATGCCAGTGCCACACTGGAATATTTCCTTCTCGGAGTAAATCGTTCAGCCGTGTAAATTGATCGTTAATTAATGCTTTCAGAGGAGCGATATACAGAATACCAACCGAACCGGAAGGACGTTCATAGAGCTCAGTTAACGCTGGAAAAAAAGCCGCCTCTGTCTTACCTGAAGCCGTACCCGAAGCAATCAGTAAGTGATGCGGCGTATCAAACAGCACACGACAAGCATCCACCTGCGCCTCGCGCAAGGTCTCCCAGCGGTTCTTATAAATAAACTCTTTAATGAAGGGAGCCAGCCTATAAAATGGATTATCACTCATAATTCAAACTCCGCGAGGAATCCATCCAACTCGTTTTGCTCTGTCTCAGCAGGTTTGGAGGTTCGTTCACCCACTAGCTTCTCGAAAGAAATCTCCGGATGCTGGTGCAATGTGTGAAGTAGATCCATGAAATCACGCACCACTTCACGCGGAGTCAGGAGCTCGTCTGCCCCTAGTCTGCCCACAGCTTCTTCCATGAAATGAACCAATTGTCCCTGTGTCAACTGTGCTTCGTACCCATAATGAAGCGCATGAATATCTCTAAGCTTTTGCAAAAGTATTAAAATTTCTTCGTGTGATAGCATGTCCAGTGCAATAATAGGTCCAGTGAAATTATTCAGACCTGCCGCGCCGTATCTTCCTGCAACTAATCTAGAACGCAGCGCTTCATAACTAAATAATCCACGCCGTCCATCCTCCACAAACTGCGGAGTCCCCCCTATAAAAATCCCTAGGCTTTCGGCCTTACCCTGCATCGTGTCGTTGAACATCGTAAGCAGCTTCTCATAGTTACTCTGACGTGAGATGCTGTTCGTGATTTTGTAGAGATTGACGCCTTCGTCTATGAACAGCAGCAGTCCCTTATAACCAATAGCAGAAGTGAATTCCGCCCACAGCTTCATATAATCATACCAATTGTCATCATCAATAATCACGCCAACGCCAAGTGCTTTTCGTGCTTCTGTTCGAGTGGCGAATTCACCTCTTAGCCAGCGAAGAGAATCCTGCTTCAATTCATCGTCAGCGAGCTTATGTGCATTCCAATAAGAAGCCAGCACTTTGGCAAAATCAAATCCATGCACCAAACCTCGCATTTCGGAGGCTACAGCATAAATTCGTTTCTCAACCTCATCACCAAGCTGGGGGTGATCAGGTCCGTATTCATTCTCCTGCATCACAGACTGCTGAAGCGTAATGATCCATTTTTGCAAAATAATCTCTAGTGCGCCTCCATCTGGACGCGTCCGGGTAGACAAATGACTCATCAGCTCTCGATATGTAGCAAGACCTTGTCCTTTCGTTCCCACTAATCTTCGTTCAGGGGATAGATCAGCATCTGCCACTACAAAATCACGATCCATTGCATAATTACGGATCATCTGCAAAAGAAAGCTTTTGCCGCTACCGAACTTGCCTGTAATTAGTTTAAAGGCAGCTCCACCCTCCGCGATGTTGTCCATATCTCTCAAGATCGCTTCAATCTCTGGCCGACGGCCAACGGCTATATGCTCTAGTCCGATACGCGGAACCACACCAGCAGTCAGTGAATTGACTAGCGCTGTCGTCATACGTTTAGGAATTTTCAAAACATCCATCTTAAGTTTCACCCCATTAAATATTAAGCAGATGAATTTTATATTCCTCTGCAATTTCTTCACCATCTATGATCAAGTCACCTAGAATGTCCATTGCGATATCATTGATCCCGTCAATCAAGAGCTCTGACATCGTGCCGTTTGCAGCCGCTAGCTTCTGAATGGTTTGTGTTCCGTCTTCGTTCATTAACGCAAGCAGAGCTTCGTGTTGGAGTGAACTTAAAGCATTAGCGAACTGCTCCCACTCCGTCCCTTCGTTAGCTGATTGAACAACTTCTTCAATAGCTAATTTAGGCTCAAGAGATTCAAACGGTATAATGCTTTGTTCTATTTCTTTTTCATCTATTTTTTCATTTTTTTCTGGCTCCGGTCCCTCACTAATGATTTCGATATCGCTATCCTCAAATTCTTCTAGCTCATTCATTTCCTCAACCGTAAGCATGGTTCGTACAATCTCGGAATCACTCTGCAGCCTTTCGAGCTTCTCACGATCAATAACCACTGCCGGACCCTGGTCTTCTTGTTTCTCTTTCTCAAACTCCCGCTTCAGAAAACGAGTGATTAGATCATCCATATCCGCATCCACGTTAACCCCTTTGAGCCTGCCTCGATATCCCATCAGTTCCCGTAATTTATTCTCTGTCAATCGGAATAGCCTTGTAATCAAACTGCGAAGCGGTGGAGATTTACTGATACGCACAACCGGTATAAGTACAGAATAACCATATAGCGAAATATCATATACGGCACTCCGGAATAAATAACGCTCCCGCATTACTGAGGGGCCTGGTGGGAACATTTCAACCAAATTTGAGCCATGTTTCCGGCTGACATAAGCGTTGATTAATGCCACTACCTGTGGAATAAATCGTTCGAGGGCTTCTTTACCTTCCCCCATATAGAACTTAGATTTACTAATATCGTAATCCGACATTGCTGTTAATACTGTAAAGGTTAACTGCTCAGGAGATACAGTAAGACATCTCTCTAATTCTAGCTCTGCCAGATCTCCAGCAAGACCGCGTGAACGAGCAACGATTAAAGATAGAGGCACATCCAAATGATGAACAAACGAGAAGTCCGCGATCCAACCACCCAAATATTGATCCAGACGTTTATAATTTTCTCGATAAGCTTCCCAGATTTGACTGAGCTGCCTATAGCCATCATAAGGATCTTCCCAGCCTACACCATTAATAAGCTCATATACATGCAGAAAAATATATGAAAGATCCGTTTTCGGATATCTACCCTGTCTAACTTCATTTCGCCAATAAAAATACCATCTACTTTGTGTGCCTGTCATATGACCATACGTAGGCCAGTAACTCTTAAATGGAACAAATAGTGCCGACTCCTCGGTTTTATGTTCCAGTTCCTTCGCTCTAGTTACAAACTGACCTTCCGTTGTTGTCACAGGCTCAGGGGTGTCAGTCTCCGTATCCCAAAGCTGCAGCTGTAAAGAAGGTTCAGGCGATGCTTTAGGCTTCTTTATATTTACTGAAGATAACTTAGGCAGCGCTGGTTCTGATGAATTTCGTGGGGGAATAGGAACATTATGCTCCGTGCTTTCCCAAACCAATTCCGTGAAATGAGGTTGCTTCCCATCCTTACTCATGTTCGATCGCTCCGTTCTTATAAAAGAAGGACTAATGCAAGCATAAACGGCTTCGACGTCCTTATATGGACGGTAAGCGTTTAAACGAGAAATATTAGACCTAAAGTATAGGGGAAAAATTATACTTTCTAATATTTTGAAAATATCCCCACAAGCTGTGGCTTTGCTTCGATCATACTCAGGTACTTTGCGGGGACCTCTATAGTTTCTGATAGGTTAAAAAAAACGGCCCTGTTCACAACTGTGAAGGAACCGTTTTGTTCTTATTAAATTTTAGCATTGTTGATAGATTAACATCAAGTATGTAATGAAGAATTATCCTTTACAGGAGCTCCGTTCCCTTTGTCTCTTTTCCTAGGAAGAGCACTGCTAACGCACCAATAATTATCGTTACAAAAAACAACATGAAGATCGAGCCAATCGTTATAGATTTACCTACAAGTACACCTACTAGCAAAGGAGCAATGATTCCTCCAATCCGGCCAAATGAAGTCGCTAAACCAGCGCCTGTTGAACGAATAGCTGTTGGGTACAATTCTGGTGTATAAGCGTACATGCCACCCCATGCTCCGAGATTAAAGAACGATAAGCAAATCCCAGCAGCCATCAGCATGCCCTCTGTAGTCGCATTCCCAAACCATGCAGCACTGACAGCAGTGAACAGCAGGTAGATGACCAGGACAAATTTACGTCCAAACTTCTCAATCAAGTAAGCGGCAGTAAAGTAACCTGGCAGCTGAGCGAGTGTCATGATAAGCACGTACTCGAAGCTTTTAACTAAGCTGAAGCCTTTAAGAACCATAACTGTAGGTAGCCATAGAAACATGCCATAATACGAAAACACTACGGTAAACCATAAAATCCACAGCATAATAGTAGAACGGCGATACTCCGGTGACCATACAGTTGCGATACGTTTTTTCAAGGACACAGGCGCCTTCTTAATCTCAGCAAACTTCGGTGAATCATCTATTGCGCGTCTTAAATATAGAGCATATAGAGCGGGAACAGCACCAATACCGAATGCTACACGCCAGCCATAATCGGGAATGACGAAGAATGCAATTAAAGCAGAAGCGATCCATCCAACCGCCCAAAAGCTCTCCAGTAGCACAACCGCACGGCCTCTCTCACGGGCAGGCATACTTTCAGACACTAATGTTGAGGCGACAGGCAGCTCCCCACCTAGCCCAAATCCAGCGATAAATCTAAGTACACAGAGTATTCCAAAGCCTGTTGCAAAAGCCGACAACCCACTTGCGGCCGAGAAAATCAGGAGTGTCCACAGAAGTATCGGTTTACGTCCAAAACGATCTGCTAATATCCCTGCCGCCGCGGCACCCACAGCCATGCCCACGGAGTTAATACTTGTCAATATGCCGATCTGCTCCGGTCCCAAATTCCAATCCTTGGCTAAAGCCGCAACAACAAAAGAAATCATCCCGACAT
The DNA here is from genome assembly GCF_001012825.1 of Paenibacillus etheri. GTDB lineage: Bacteria > Bacillota > Bacilli > Paenibacillales > Paenibacillaceae > Paenibacillus_AQ > Paenibacillus_AQ etheri. The sequence goes on along the minus strand of NZ_LCZJ02000019.1, from coordinate 238,889 downwards.
CCATCGCGTCGAACATCCAGCTTAAGCCTGCGCTGAAGAGTAGTTTCCTTTGCTTCGGATTCCGCAGCAGTGTCATTTGATTCACTTCTAAGCCCCCTTATTTCCAACATCTATCTAATGAAACTTACTTTTGATTGTTTCACTTACACATTTTAAAATCGAAGCGTTCAAAAATCAAGAAATAAAGCCGCATTAAAATATTGTCTGGCAAGCGATTGAAAATAACAGGTCTGAACAGCTATCGTAGCTATCAGCAGTATGTTGCGCACAGATTCTCTCTGAGATCTTGTAAGATGCGTCAGCCGATTGATCACACGATCTGTGGAACTTCTAAGCAGGGAATCTTCTTTCCAAGAGAACTCCTTATGCAAAAGTTGGTCTACTTTACATTGCGTTTGAATTGTTGGATTACTCTTTATTTCCTCAAAAAGTCCAGCATATGCGTAATACAGCTTTGCCGGTTCTATGAGATCATCATCGTCCCGATCTGGCTTTAAGAACATCAGTCGAAATAGCTGACGAATACTTTCGAAATTCAGGGCCGATTTGAGATCATCGATCATAAACAGAAGTGCCGCCTGATTAACCGAATACTTCTTTCCTTCTCTTGGAGAACCGAGATACTCCTTAAAGTCACGTTTTACCCAATTCTGCATAGTAGTCACAGTCAACGTGGAATACTCTATAAGATGACCTAATGAAGCAATTTCACCGAGTGAAAAGCCTTTTACATCGTGGCCCTTAATGATCTTTTGAAAAATGGGTGGAATATCTGTAGATAAAAAAGCCGTTAACGAAGTCCCCTTTTGTACTTCATCAAGATGAAATTTAGTCCATGCCTCTTGGAGGATATTCAGCGGTTTCCGGTCTGATAATCCGGTCAATGAGAGCAGAAGACTGGACATCTCCGCACGAGTCAATGCAAATGATTCCATATCTGTTTTCCTCCACCATTTGATATTTCTTTGAAAAGTTCGTAGAATAGTTCATAAGAACTCATAATATGAGTATAACCTATTTTAGGAACGAAAGGGATGGTAAAGATTATATGGGTATAGGACTTAGTTTGACGTTGGTGGCTATTTTGATTATTTTAACCGCTTTTTTTGTAGCAACGGAATTTGCATTGGTGAGACTTAGAGGTAGCCAGATCAGTCAAATGGTGATCGAGGGAAAGAAGAACGCGTTAGCTGTACAACGAGTGTCTGCTAATCTTGATGGATACCTATCCGCGTGTCAGCTTGGGATTACGATCACTGCACTGGGTATTGGTGCACTGGCAGAGCCGGCGTTTGAGCAGCTGCTCCTTCCGGTATTCGACTGGGCTAATATTAGTTCAAGTGTGAGTCACCCTCTGGCTTTTGCATTCGCATTCATCATTGCAACATTCCTGCACGTCGTTGTCGGGGAACTTGCTCCGAAGACGGTAGCTATAAACATTCCGGAAAAAATCGGTCAAATTACATCACCGCTGATTATTTGGTTCTACAGAATTTTGTACCCACTCATTTGGTTCATGAACGGTTCCGCAAATTTGCTTGTTCGCCTTTTTGGGATGAAGCCTGCCAGTGAGCATGGAGACGCTCATAGTGAAGATGAGATTCGTTTGATCTTGTCCGAAAGCTATGAAAGTGGAAAAATCAATAAAGCTGAATATGGCTATGTCAACCGTATCTTTACTTTTGATGAGATGTTGGCCAAAGAAATCATGGTTCCACGAACGGATATGGTATGTCTTTTCACCAATCATTCATTGAAAGAAAATTTCGAGATTATTCGTAAGGAACAATATACTCGCTTCCCGGTTGCAGAAGGTAGCAAGGATAATATCATCGGAATGATTAATACGAAACAGCTTTATTTGCAATATGACAATAACCCTGATTTTGATTTCAAAGGTTTGATCCAGCCAGTTCTAACCGTATCTGAAGTAACACCTGTTAAGAATCTTTTAACACGTATGCAAATGGAGCGGGTGCATATTGCCCTGTTGCTTGATGAATATGGCGGAACGTCTGGACTCATCACGATTGAAGATATTTTGGAAGAAATCGTTGGAGAAATTCGAGATGAATTTGACGCTGATGAACGCAGAAACGTTGAGAAATTAAGCGCTACTAATTATCTGTTCGATGGTAAGGTATCTCTAATTGAGGTCAAGGAGCTCACCGGTCTTGATTTCGAAGATGAGGAAGTGACCACGATTGGAGGCTGGCTATACAGTCATATTCCAGATCCAGCCGTTGGCAAAAGTATTGTCCATGACCGCGTAACCTTAATCATTCGTGAGATGAACAGATACCGTGTACGCAAGGTTGAGGTCATCATTGAGACCACAGGTGACGCTGAATCGTCTGAGAATTCATAAGCTATTAATCATAAAAAAAAGGATAGAGTCTTCAGATTAAATCTGATCCTCTATCCTTTTTTCTTTTATTAAGATCTTACTCATGTAGTATTCATCTACCCACTGGCCATCGACAATAAGAGATTTCCGCTTCGTCCCTTCGATTTCAAACCCATTCTTAGTATATAGCGCCAAAGCAGCTTGATTATGGGTCATGACGGATAACTCAAGACGAACAATCCCACTATTCATAGCCCAGATGTCCATCTCACGGAACAGACCAGCCCCAATCCCTTTCCCCTGATATTGTTTCTGAATCCCAATCACTATGTATGCGCTATGTCTATTGCGTCTAACACTTCCACCTCTAACAGACAAGTAACCTGCCAAATGATCATCAATCTCTGCCCCCATAAGAATTGAAGTTTCTGCTGCCAGGAAGCTTTCGATCATCTCTTTGACCTGATTAAGACTAGCTTGTCGTTCATCCGGTTCTAATAACATAAACTTGGACTCTTGGTCTAACTGATGCTGAAGTCGAAGCAATTCACCTGCATCCTCCGGCACCAGTTCTCTAAGTGTAACCATCGTTTCATCACTTCCAATCATAAATAGCTATAAGTACTTTTTGAACAGCTTACTTGAGCTGCTATTATATCCAAGATGTTCGTAAAATTGATGTGCATTCTCCCTTCTGACCGCACTCGATAGCATGATCTTAAGGGCGCCTCTAGAGGTGGCTACGTGCTCAGCGTATCTCATTAATTTTGCTCCGTATCCTTTCCCTCTCACCTCTTATGCAGTGTTGACTCTTTCAATGACGGCAAAGGGTCGATCGTCACATAATGCATCCATACATAAATGAATATGAAGTGTTCCAACAATAGTACCTTCTTCTCTTCCTTACTTAATCATTCTTAACAACGACAGACCATGATCACATTACCATCAGGATCTTTAAAATTGAACCAATGATCATGCTCGATATCCGTAAGAATCTTTCCGCCATTAGCTTTCACATAATCATAAGCTGCATCAATATCTTCAGTATTTAGATGAAAAGAAGGAATATTAAGAACGGATTCAGTAGTATAAATTTTGCTGTCTAATACGATTTCTGGTCCCTGCATAGGGATCACGTATAAGTGCCCGAATAATACTTCTCCATCCAAAGGCAAACCAAGTAATTGGCAATACCATTCTTTGGATTTCTCAATATCTTTTACCGGAATAAAAACTGCACCAATCTGATTCAGAATCGGACTTACCACCATTAAGAAAGCCTCCTCTTATAAAGTTGCAGAATAGGGTGTTATTCTAAAATAATTCGATAAAATATGTCAATTACCTCCCTCCGCTTAGGGAAGGTCTGGCAAGTTATGTTATAATTTTGTGAGCACTACTCTAATTTCACGCATGACAGGAGAATTGAATTGGCTAATCTGAACTTCGGTGGGTTGAAATTAACTCCACCTAAAGTCTTATCACTAGGGTTTGTAATACTTATCACTGCCGGAACTTTTTTACTTAACCTGCCGGTCTCCTCAGTAGAAGGGCACATTTCTTTTATTGATGCATTATTTATGGCAACATCGGCAACCTGTGTTACAGGTCTGGCAGTCATTGATACGGGCACACAGCTGACTACTTTTGGACAAGTTGTTCTACTCGTATTATTTCAGTTTGGGGGATTGGGTTTTATTACGATGGCCACTTTGATTACTTTGGTCCTTAATAAACGAATATCGTTTAAAGAACGAATTCTTATGCAAGAATCTATGAACCAGAATTCGATGCAGGGTATTGTCCAGTTAATCCGCAGAGTCCTGATCTATTCCCTTGTTATTCAGCTCACAGGTGCCATTATGTTTGCTGGTAGGTTTATGATGGATATGCCTTTCGGGAAAGCTGTATATTATGGAATATTTCACAGTATTTCTATCTTTAATAATGCAGGCTTTGATCTATTCGGTGACATTCATGGGCCTTTTAGTGGACTTACTCAATTTGTAAATGATCCTATTGTGAATTTCACCTCAATGGTCCTTATCTTTCTTGGAGGGGTCGGTTTTATCGTGCTATCTGATGTTTTTGACTTTCCAAAACGCAAAAGACTTACTCTACATTCGAAGGTTGTTCTTTCGACCTCTGTGATTTTGATTGTCTTTGGAGCAGTTCTATTCTTCTTACTAGAATTTAATTCTACGCTGAAGCCCTTGAGTGCGGGTGGAAAGACGATGGCTACATTTTTACAAGCGATAACACCACGTTCAGGTGGCGTCACTACGATTGAAATTCCACTTATGCGGGAATCAACACAATTTCTAATGATTCTGCTAATGTTCATAGGGGCTGCGCCTGGATCTACTGGTGGAGGAATTAAGATTACTACGTTCGCTGTTCTAGTAGCTGCGGTTTCTGCAAGATTAAGGGGTAAAGAGGATATTGTAATGTTTCGTCATCGGATCGCTAAAGAAAATGTCTATAGAGCCGTGACGATGACATTAATGTCTCTTATGTTAGTTGTCATCGCTACGATGTTGTTATCCGTAACAGAGGAGGCTGACTTTCTTGCTGTACTCTTTGAATCCGTATCCGCATTCGGGACTTCTGGTCTCTCCATGGGACTTACACCAGAACTGACTACTGCGGGTAAAGTGCTCATTATTATTCTAATGTTTCTGGGTCGGACAGGTCCACTTACTCTAGCTTATGCACTCAAACCTAAGGGTAGTAAGGAACTTTACCGCTATCCTGAAGGTAAGATTACCATCGGATAAGGCGAGATGTAACCAGCGGCTATGAATATTGCCGCTGGTAATCAATTAACACTTGTATGTTTTACTCTTCAACGATCTCTTGTTTATCTAGAGCGGCATCAAGCAACTGATTGTATACCTCGTCATTATTTTCAAGTAGCGCGTCAGTTTCTAAGAACTGCTCTTCGCTTCCAGGCTCACCTGCAAAGCTTAGGCTGTAATCCCATTCCGTTCCTCTTGTACTGAAAAAAGTAATTTCATATGGAGCCTTATGGTTTTCGAGAGTGAATATCGTCCTCCCTACATAGCTTTTATCCTCTTTACGGCTCATTTCAGCACTTACAATCTCTAGATTCATCCGCTTATCTTCCTTCCTTTCATCAAATCATTTCCCCTTTCAGTATAGCATTGAAATGAATGTAATTCCTCAATTTACACTGTAAATTCCATGTAATTGACTTTTTTCATCCGGCGGTTAATAATTTAGTACAATACTTGTAAAGTACCAAACTATTAGCAAATGGAGGAAATATCGATGAGTGATTTCGAAGCAAAGCTTTGTAAATATGCAGATCTAGCTGTGCAAATTGGGGTTAACGTTCAACCAGGGCAAATTCTGGTGGTGAATGCGCCAATTCTTGCAGCTGATTTCGTTCGTATAATTACCGCTAAGGCATATGCGATTGGAGCAAGCTTGGTGAAGGTGAACTGGAGTGATGCGAGCATTACACGCCAGCAGTTTGAACATGCTGCACCAGAAGTGTTCACTGAGCCTCCTACTTGGTACGCAGGTGAAATGACCGAACTCGCCGAGAAGGGTGCGGCTATTCTTAACGTGATCGCGGAAGATCCTGATGCACTTAAAGGCATTGATCCTGTACGTATTTCCAATTATCAAAAAGTACGGGGAGCCGCACTCACCAAATATCGTGAAATGCAAATGTCCGACAAAGTTAGCTGGAGTATTGTTGCAGTACCTTGTCAGGCATGGGCAGACAAAGTATTCCCGGATGTTCCAGCTGAAGAACGAGTAAGTAAGCTTTGGGAAGCTATTTTCCACACCGTACGCCTTGATCGAGAAGATCCAGTAGCTGCATGGCAAGAACATCTCGACACCTTAGATCAGAAAGCAAATGTACTCAACGCAAAAAAATATAAAAAGCTGCATTACATAGCGCCAGGTACGGACCTAAGCATTGAGCTTCCGGAAGGTCATATTTGGGCACAAGGAGACAGCATTAATGCTAAAGGTCATTCTTTTGTAGCCAATATGCCTACTGAAGAAGTATTTACGGCTCCTCTAAAGACTGGTGTGAATGGTACCGTACGAAGCACAAAACCTCTTAGCCATGGAGGCAATATCATCGATGGATTCTCTATTACTTTTGAGAATGGACGAATTATAAGTGTTAGTGCAGAGCAAGGTCAAGAAGCACTAGAACACCTCATTAGTATGGATGAAGGAGCAAAATACCTCGGTGAAGTTGCATTAGTTCCTCATAAGTCCCCTATCTCTGAGTCCAATATTCTTTATTACAATACTTTGTTTGATGAGAATGCATCTAATCACCTAGCTATAGGTATGGCTTATGCTTTCTGCTTAGAAGGTGGTAAAGATATGACTCCAGATGAACTGATTGCACATGGATTGAATAACAGCGTTACCCATGTGGATTTCATGATCGGTTCAGCGGAGATGAGCATTAATGGTATCTCTGCTGATGGAACCGAAGAACCTGTATTCCTAAATGGGAACTGGGCGTTCTAATTATTGCAAATATGAAATAAAGACTAGAGATATTGGGGGAGTTGAAACTATGTTGGATTTCAAGCAAAAACTGGAGAATTATGCTTTGCTGGCAGTGAAGATTGGAGTTAATATCCAACCTGGGCAGACCCTTGTTGTAAATGCCGACATCGTTTCCGCAGAACTAGTGCGTCTTGTAGTACGTAAAGCTTATGAAGCGGGAGCGAAGCTCGTCAAGGTTAATTATAGTGATGAGGTTGTTACACGTACTCGATATGACCTCGCTCCATCCGATTCCTTTTTGGAACCGCCACAATGGCAAGCAGATGAATTGGAAGATTTGGCTAAAAAGGGTGCAGCATTTCTATCGATAACTTCAACGAATCCAGATCTATTGAGTGGTGTAGAGTCAGGAAGAATTGCGGATAATCAGCGGATCTCGGGACAGACATTAGCTCCATATCGTGAGTTGTTAATGGGGAATCACGTAAGCTGGAGTATTGTAGCATTCCCATCAGCATCTTGGGCGGCAAAAGTATTCCCTGAAGCATCAACTGATCAGCAGATTGATCTGCTATGGGATGCTATCTTTAAAGCTACACGTGCGGATCAAGCTGACCCTATACAAGCATGGAGTCAACATTTAGATGGTCTGAAAGCACGTTGTACTACCTTGAATGATAATAAGTTCCGCAAGCTGCACTACACAGGACCTGGAACCGATTTGACGATTGAGCTTCCAGAAGGGCATATTTGGTGTCAAGCAGGAGCTGTCAATGGCAAAGGAGTTCCTTTCCTCGCCAATATCCCAACTGAAGAAGTGTTTACTGCCCCTCTGAAGTCCGGTGTGAATGGTAAGGTAAGCAGCACTAAGCCGCTTAGCTACGGGGGTAATCTTATTGACAACTTCACCCTCACCTTTGAGAACGGCAAAGTAACGGACTTCACCGCTGAAAAAGGTTCAGAAACGCTTGCTTCTCTTATCGCTTTGGATGAAGGTTCTGCTTATCTTGGAGAAGTCGCTTTGGTGCCTTTCCACTCCCCGATCTCCGAGAGCGGAATTCTATATTACACTACATTGTACGATGAGAATGCCTCCTGCCATTTGGCGCTAGGTGCAGCATATGCCTTTACGCTTCAAGAGGGTACGACAATGACCAAAGAACAATTGCAGGAAAAAGGAATGAACCAAAGCCATACACATGTTGATTTTATGATGGGCTCACCTGAAATGAGCATTGATGGCATTAAGGATGATGGAACAACCGTACCTATCTTCCGTGATGGAGATTGGGCTTAAATTATTCGCTTAGATTATAGAATAAATAAAATACCAAACAACCTGCTTTGTTCCTCTTCCGAGGATAAAACCAGGTTGTTTTTTATTGCACACAAGATATCCAGATAACAAATAGTCCAAATTTGAATAAAAGTTCAACATTTGTTCACACTATTGTTGATTTCCGTTCACAAATATGTCACAATACAGTTAAGGATCTAATTTCCAAGGAGGGGATTATCATGTTGAGAGACCCAATATCCAATGAAATTGACAGCGTTGAAGAAGAACAGCTCGAAATTCAAACACCGGTGGATTCAAGAATTGTTGCATCTAATGCAATCAAATATACCGCCTATGTTATGCTGTTTTTCGGATTCTTGTATTTCCTGATTGCTTACTTGGCACCTATGTTGGAACAATAATGTGATGGATATGACTTTATTAGAATACGCTTACGGTTAACCACTCTCATGGGAGTAGTGGTTAACCGTTTTTATTTCCATGAGAATGCTTTATTCGTCCAGGCTATTGCTGTAGGCGACCATATGCCATTCATTTTGGAATGTAGCCAAGCTATTGCCTCTTCTCGATCGCCTTCAAATGAGGAAAGGCCGTTATCTTCCATCCAGTGGTTTACGGTCTCAAACGAGGTACTGCTCCAGCCATTTTTCTCACCTTCTGCATTTTGGCGTTCTTTTACACCTGAAATAACGATGTCCAGCGATGCCTGTAGCTCCGTAACCGCATTATCGAATGCCGTTTTCTTTTCTTTAGCCTTCATATCAGCCTCAGCACGAAGTACACGCGTATCAATCCCTTGATGTTCACGGACAATTTGCAGTAAAGTCACTGCTTCTCTGCTTGCCAAACCATCGTTATAACGTTCTTCTATAGATTTAGTGCTTCCTACAGCTGCTACAAATGCCGGAAACCACTCGCTAGAGACTAAGATAGCTTTTTTCTTAACAAACTTTCCATACCCAGCCAGGCCTTCACCAGGAAACCTTACACGCCATGACCACGGATCTAGCTCTGATCCCGTATGCCAATTCTCCGCTTTCGTTAATCCATTTAAAGATGGGTGCTCAGGAATCAGGGTTGCAAGCGGCAAAATCCCAATCTTGGTAACGATTTCTGCAGTTTCCTCAAAAGTGATGACACTTTCCTTTTCATATCCCTTATACATCACTACATCATCTCCTATGTACTATTACTTAGACTTCATATTTCCGATCCCAGCAATATAACTACTGATGAGCCGAGATAGGCTTACATTAGTATCAAGCGCCATTCCAAAACCGCCTTTTTGTTCCAAAGAGGCAAAGCCATGCAGAATGCTTCGTAACCCGCGTACTGCATGAATTTCTCCTTCCTCACCCAAGTGATAATCCTTCATCACATCAATGATCAGCTTCAAAATATGATCACTTGCCTTTTCCAGCTCCATATTTGCCTGTTCAGGGGCTCGCAGCGTTGTCTCGTATAATCCAGGTCGACTTCTAGCAAAGTCCACATACGCTCGCCCCATCGCCTGTACAGCAACGTCTCCACTAAAGCCATTAGCTGCGTTATTCATTGCATTGGAAAGCTCGCTTAGTCCATAAATCGCAAGTTGTGTACGCAATTCCTGTAGCCCGTTAATGTGATTGTATAATGACGGAGAACGAACACCTAGTTTCTTAGCCAATGCGGCTAAGGTTACGGCCTCTATTCCTTCATGATCAGCGATTTCAGCAGCTGCAATAACTAACGTACGACGATCTAATCCTGCTCTAGGTGACATTTTAATTACTCCTATCTTGAATCATTTGTGCTTTGAGTATAGCTTTCTCCATGGTTTCTACTGGGTTTTTAAGTAAGTCTCCATGTCCAGAAGCCAGTATTGTAGGAGAAGCCTCTAGAAGCTTAATCGCACTTTTTAAGGCTTGATTCTTACTCCAGGTTGCCATAGCAGGAAACGGAAACCAAGGAATTACGGTTCCTGAAACTGCGGTTCCTCGGAAGGTTTGAAATGCATCTCCAACGATAACAGCGCCGCTTCGTGAATCAATGAAGGACATAGAACCAGGGGTATGACCAGGCGTTCGAATTGCTGTTAATGAACCAATGGTATCTCCATCATAGAGTAAAACATCTGGTCTTGTTGTAACCTTCTTGGGCACACCTCCCTTTATAGGGGTCTGAGGTTCTCCCTCACGAAGTGAACGATCTCCGCGAAGCAAAGCTGCATCCCTTTCTGAAATGTACACCTGAGCCTCTGGAAGCTGATTCTTTAGCTCATCCAGTGCACCTATATGATCGTCATGAGCATGCGTTAATATAATACGAGTGATCTTCTTATTTAACTTCGTTGCGGTATCTATAATTCCTTTTACACTGAACGGCATTGCCGCATCTATCAAAGTCAATTCATTGTCTTCCTCAATAATGTAACAATTCACAGGAAACACTCTCGGCATCCAAGTCAGCTGTAATAAATGACCTTCACGTGTTACTCTCATCATTACCCCTCCACAAAAACTAATGGTATTAGCTTAAATATAAACTAATCATATTAGTTTCACAAGAGTGAATTAATTCATTCTTCTAACCATTTAGATTTTTGTCCGCATTTTTATTAGATTTTTTGATGATGAACCACTGCATCCATGTAATCCCAATGAAAAATATAACGGAACCCACAAGGGTGCTCATGATACTTTTAGCTATATCCAATTGCCCGGCTTCTCTAAGATCAGATAGGTACACCTTTACAAAAAGACTAACCAGAAAGCCCACAAACACAATCATAAACCTATGCGTACTAAACTTCTGAATTTCGGTGATAATCCGCTCATCTTTAATCCTTGACCCTCTCAATTTTAATCCTCCCAAAAAATATCGTTTAATGATCGATCCAATGCTTTGCAGATAGCTATGCACAACTTAAGCGTCGGGTTGTAGTTCCCGGCTTCAATCAGGCCTATCGTCTGTCTTGTAACCCCTACAACTTCCGCTAACTGTTCTTGGGAAAGATCTTTTTGTATACGAGCCAGTTTCATCTTGATGTTCTTGTTCTCCCCCACGCTATTCCCTCCTTATTTAGATTCATCCATTTAACCAAATTGTAATCAATATCATTCATTATGCACATTATATATTGCTTTAGACATTTTAACACTACTTTGCTATCTGGCCATGTTGGTACTCCACCCATTATTACACTTCCTTCGACGGATTCTATACAACAAAAAAAGCACCCCTTCGGATGCTTTGTATATATATTCCTGTGATAGTCATTATTCAAATAACGTATTGTCTCCTGTTTATTCCACTACCTCGTTCTCTGGATAGCTATCTACTATCTTCAGCAACTCTGAAGCATCCGTGCGCGGACGGCTGTCTGGCACAGTTTCCGGGTATCCGGCGTGGATCATAGCTATAATCTTCTCACCTGGCTTCACACCAATCTTGTTACGGAATTCAGGAGAATTGATATAAGGATCGGTCTTCCAAATCGTTCCGACGCCCTGTTCCCAAGCTGCTAGCTGAAAGTTCTGTACAAGTGCGGACGCTGCTGCAAAGTCCTCATCCCATTCTCTCTGCCGAGGATCTTCAGGCATTACCACCATTAACGTTAAAGGAATATTTGAGATATATTCTTTTCGCTTAGCAGCCACTTCAGGATCAGAAAAGGCACGTTTCACGAAAGCAAATGCCGCTTCAGCCAAGAACTTTGTACCTTCGCCTTGAAAAGCAATAAATCTCCACGGCTCACGCACACCATGATTCGGCGCCCATACAGCTACATTTAACAAATCCTCTAATAGTCCTTGTGGCAGTGGATCTTTTTTAAAAAGCTTAATAGAGCGACGTTCTTTAATCACATCAGCTACGCTATTCTTTTGAGTCGGTTGAGTTTGTGTCATCAGATCCACTCCCTGTAGTAATAATGATAATCATTATCATAAATGATACAGTATCTATCTCCCTTTTGCAAATAACAGGAAACAAAAAACATCGTCCCCTAAGGAACGATGTTAAAGTGCTTCAGCCGAAACGACCCATGATATATTCTTGTGTCATTTGATTCTCAGGATTAGTAAAGACCTTATCCGTCTTATCGTATTCTACAAGAGATCCTAGATAGAAGTAAGCGGTATAATCAGAAATCCGTGCAGCTTGCTGCATGTTGTGTGTCACAATTACAATGCGAAGCTCTTCTTTTAACTCCTTGATGAGCTCCTCTACTTTACCCGTGGAAACCGGATCTAGTGCGGATGCTGGTTCGTCCAAGAGTAGAATTTGTGGGTTAACTGACAACGCTCTTGCAATACAAAGGCGCTGCTGTTGTCCACCTGACAAAGCTAATGCTGAATCTTTTAACCGGTCCTTCACTTCATCCCACAATGCTGCCTTACGAAGGCTGCTCTCTACGATCTCATCGAGTGCTTTTTTTCCTTTAACCCCATGATACTTAGGTCCAAAAGCGATATTATCGTAAATGGATTTATAGAACGGATTCGGCTTTTGCCAAACCATCCCGATCTTCTGACGCAGTTTGATAACGTCTGTGCCAGAAGCATTAATATCAACGCCATCAATCCAGATGCTTCCTTTGGTCGTTGATCCGGAGATTTCGTCATTCATCCGGTTCAGTGAACGAAGAAAGGTTGATTTACCGCAGCCGGATGGGCCGATCAGTGCAGTTACCGTATTTTCAGCAAAAGGAAGACTAATCCCCTTTACTGCCTCATATGTTCCATAAAAAATACTCAGGTCCTCGGTTTGAAAAGATTCACGCACTGCTGTTGCCGACGTTCCCATCGATTACTCCTCCTACATCTCTACTTTAATTTTTAGGAATTAGTTCATTCTTTTTGAAGCTGTAAGCTTACGATAAATGAATCTTCCGAAATAACGTGCTGCCAAGTTGAAGATTAATACCATAATTACAAGTACTGCTGAAGCTCCCGCAGCAATTTGAGCGGCATCAGGAGCAATGCCTTCACTATTTACCTTCCAGATATGAACAGCCAGTGTTTCTGCTGGACGGAAAGGATTCAGTGGTGAGTTCGGACTAAGTGGATTCCAGTTGGTGAAATCTAGTCTTGGACTACTCATTCCTGCAGTGAACATCAATGCGGCTGCTTCCCCAAAGACACGGCCAGCGGACAAAATTGTACCCGTAATAATCGTTGGTAATGCTACTGGAAACAACACAGAGGTTACGATTTTCCACTTGGACAATCCAAGCGCAAAACCAGCCTCTTTTTGTTGCTTCGGAACACTACGGAAAGCTTGCTCAGTAATCCGAACCATCAGCGGTAAATTAAAGACCGTCAATGCCAGTGCTCCAGAAATTAAGGAAAAGCCAAGATTAAAATAGTTAACAATCAGCAATAGACCAAACAAGCCGACTACGATTGAAGGGAACGAAGATAATACCTCAACTATTAAGCGAATAAAGCCGGTGATTTTTCCTGGACGAGCATATTCAGCCATATAAATACCGGCACCCAGTCCCAGAGGCACTGTAATAATTAGCGTGAGGACCAAAAGGAATAAAGAGTTGAATAGCTGAGGACCTATCCCTCCACCTGCTCGAATTTTTTGAGGTGCGGAGAATAGAAAGTCCCAACTAATGTGACTAAGACCTCGAAAGAGGATATATCCCAATAGACCAACCAGAATGGCTACGATGAGCAATGCGAAAAATACAATAAGGCTTGTGGCAATTTTATTTACGGTTCTCGGCTTCAAATTTTATTTCTCCTTTCAAGCAGTCTCACAAAGAAGACAAATACAAAGGTCATTAGCATAAGAACCAGTGCCATACTCCATAGTGCATTATTGTGTGCAGAGCCCATGGTTGTGTTCCCCATTCCAAGCGTGATCACACTCGTTAGGGTTGAAGCTGATTCGAAGAGTGATTTGGGTACGAATGGCGCATTCCCGATAACCATCTGTACAGCAAGGGCTTCGCCGAATGCACGTGCCATCCCCAGTACTATACCTGTCATAATCGCAGGAAACGTTGTCGGAATAATTACTCGAGAGATCGTCTGCCACCGGGTGGCACCAAGCGCATAGGAGGATTCCTTTAAATTTTGCGGCAATGAAGCCAGCGCGTCTGCAGCCACGCTTGTAATCGTCGGAAGAATCATGACCGAGAGCACAAGCGCGCCTGCAGCTACCCCGATGCCTTGACCAGGCAGGTTGTTGCGTAGAAACGGTACAATAACACTTAATCCGATGAAACCATATACAACTGAAGGGATACCTGCCAACAGCTCAATTACTGGCTGAAGCAATTTTTTGCCCCATCCTGGAACAATCTCAGTCATGAATAGCGCTGCGCATAGGCTAAGTGGACTAGCAATCAATGCTGCAAGTAAAGTAACCAAGAAGGATCCTGTGATAAACGGAAAAGCACCAAAGGACGGCGTATCCGCTTCAGGTGACCACTTTGTACCGAATAGAAAATCAGTAACGCTAACATCACCACTTGTGAAAGTTGAAATACCTTTTGACGCTACAAAATATACCATCGATACAATGATTGTTATCAATAGTAGTACACAGAAGGACATATAGGTACGTCCCACAAAATCTTCAATATGATGTTTCTCGATGCGTGAGTTCTTTAGTTTCACCCTCAATTGCTCCCTCTTTCTAAAGTGAAAAGAGAGGCAGATGTATCCGCCTCTAATCACTTGAGATTCTAATCCTTACTAATTGCTTAGAAGTGAATTACTTAGCTGTAACATTTCCTGCAACGTCACGAGTAACTTGCATTTTCACTGCTGGAATGTATCCAAGCTCAACGACTTCACCTGTTTGTACTTCGTCTGTTAAGAAAAAGTCTAGGAATGCTTTTACAGTTCCATTTGGTTCGCCGTTTGTGTACATATGCTCGTAAGCCCATACTGGATATTTACCAGAAATAACATTGTCTACAGATGCTTCTACACCATCAAGGCTAAGTGTTTTGATTGAATCATCAAGGTATGAAAGAGCCAGATAACCGATAGCCCCTGGAGTTTCTCCGATCATCTTCTTAACAGTACCGGAGGAATCTTCTTGAATCGATCCTGGGATATCTTCAGTTTTGGTTCCAAGTGCAAAGCTTTCAAAGGTTGCGCGAGTACCGGAGCTGCCTGGACGGTTGATGATTTGGATTTTTTGATCCGCTCCACCAACCTCTTTCCAGTTCGTAACTTTTCCTGTGAAAATATCGATAAGCTGTTGCTTAGTCAAGCTGTCCACACCTGCATCAGGATGAGTTACTGCTGCAATCGCAACTACTGCTACTTGATGATCTACAAGAGCTGCTGCTTTTTCTGCATCTTTATCTTTTAGTTTTTCTTCTGCAAATACGTCAGAGTTACCGATATCTACTTGTTTCTCAGCTACTTGAGTAAGACCAGTACCACTGCCGCCGCCTTGAACTTGAATATCTACACCAGTATTTTTATCCATGAAATTCTCTGCTACCAGCTCAACCAATGGTTGTAGTGCTGTTGAACCTGAAGCTAGAATCGAACCACTTATTTTAGAACCGCTTCCCTCATTTGTAGCTGCAGCATTTCCTCCCGTGTTGTTTGCCCCACCATTACCGCAAGCCGAAAGTGCCAGTACGCTTGTTAAAGCCAAAGTCATAATCCATGATTTTTTGAATTGCATTGTTTTGTCTCCTCCTAAATGTTTTGTTAGCATGGCTTCCTTATACAGTTCATACAAACTGGCCTCGAAAGCTTTAACATGGTGTTGTAGAGCTTTGGCCCCCATATGCTTGTTTACTGTAAAAGTGCATTGTATGCATATGTTATTGTTGTTGTCCGGTGCTTCTTGGCCCCTCTGACTCTTCTTATTCTAGAGCTCGTTCGTTAGAGAAACTTCTTAACTTTGTAAAGCCAACAATAAAAATACCAATAGAAACTATATATATGTATAGATTTAATCTATAATGGAGATATAATTTGTTATCCAACTAAGCATCATCCGGAGGAAAATCATGAACATTATGAAGTTAAAGATCGTTATCCTACTTGAAAAATATAAGAAAGTAACCGACGTAGCTGCTGAATTAGGTCTTAAACAACCCACTGTATCTTTTCATATGAAGAATCTTGAGAATGAATTTGGAACTCCTTTATTTCTATATCGAAGTGGAAGAGTGCTGCTCACAGATGCAGGTCGGGCTCTATATCAATATGCGCTCAAGATTGTCTCACTTACAGCCGAAGCTGAACGTACTGTAAAACAGTTTTCTTCTCCTTCACAAGGTACTTTAAAGCTTGAAGCAAGCTATATTCCTGCAACTTATATTTTACCTAAAGGGCTAATCCAATTCATGAAACAATACCCGGGGATTAATAATTCAATAACGATCCAAAGTGATACTTTGTTAAGGGAACGACTCCGAAGCCGAGATATTCAAATGGCTATTTTACACACTGCTGATTGGCATGATGAATCCTTTAACTTTCAGATCATTGTCCGAGACGAGCCTGTACTCATTTTTGCACCTGGTCATCCATTTGAAACTATAGAGAAATTAACACCGGAACAGATCGCGCTTGAGCCTTGGATTCAGTATGAGGTTGGCTCTTGTTTACGAGGATTTGCGGATCAATGGGCAGAATTAAATCATTTCCGCTTGTGGAACCGATCCGAGTTGAACTCACCCGAGACCCTAAAGAAGCTAGTCAGCGGGGGGGATGGCGTAGGAATTTGTTCTAGAGTTAGCATTGAAGCAGAACTTGAATTAGGTCGTCTTTCTTATGCTCCACTACCAGGAATTTTGCCTGAGAGCGGTGGTTTTGTTCTGGCGTGGCGAAAAGATCATATATTAACACCGTTGCAGCAATCTTTTGCCCAAATATTAAGCAACTTATAAGGTTATATGTTATAAAAGGGAGCGCCCAAAGCCATAATGGTTTTGGGCGCTCCCTTATTTAAAATATAGAAAGTATAAGTTTCACACTCTACTAATCCTTATAGTTCTCACTTAAACGCTTACCGTCCTTTAGGGACGCCGATGGCGTTATTACTTGCTATTCTATAAACGGAAACATTAACTTCTCATTCTCGCTTGTGTACATATTTTCCTTCGTAATGAATTCGGAGCCTGTATCCATAACAGGAGGTACTTTGTGACCAGAAACGACTTCAAGTGCTGTTTTCACTGCCAAGTACCCCATAGTAAAAGGTTTCTGAATCACCGTTCCCAGCATAATTTCTTTCTCCAGCAATTGAACCTCACTACTAGAATTGTCGAACCCAACCAGCTTCACTTTTGATTTTAAGCCCATATCCATAATTGCCAGTCCCGCACCTAATGTAGATGGCTCATTGAGGCCAATGATTCCCTTTAACTGTGGCTGTTTCTTTAGAAGATCAATAGTTAATTGGTATGCCCTCTGCGAAGATCCGTTGCTATAAAGGGTATCATACACATGATTAACTCCATTCTGAGAGAAAGCATCCCGAACCCCTTTCTCTCTCTCGATAGCTGTAGCGGAGCCTTGTACAAAATTCACAATGGCGACTTGATCGTCGCTATAAATATTTTCAATCAACTCCTGTGCTGCTTTACGTCCTGCTTCGTAATTATCTGTGGCGATAAAACTTTCCGATACACCACCGTTCAGTCCCGAATCCACCGTAATAAGAGTGATACCGGCAGCCTTAATCTTCTCTGCAATCGGAACGAGACGATAATAGTCAGTAGCAGCCAAAATAATGGCATCAGGCTTCTTCTGAATCGCCTGTTCCAGTAGTTGTATTTGCTTATCCACATCAAGCTCGGTATCTGTTCCTACCGTATGAACGTCTGCACCGAATTCCTTGGCAGCAGTCGCCACACCTTGTTTCATTACTTCCCAGAATTCAATACTACTATCGATGGTCTTAGGAACGTATATAATGGTTCTGACCTTTGTATCCAGCTCATTCGTAAACATACGATAACCTACCCACCCAAGCGCTACAATGAAGAATAATAGTAGAGCAGACAGGCCTATTTTTGACCATAGTGAACTCATGGACTCCCCTCCTCATAGAGCGCAGGAATTCTCAATGTGACCGTCGTCCCTTCTTCCATTTCACTTGTAAAAGACAAACCGTAATGGTCACCGAAATAAAGCTGAATACGATGGTTTACATTCGCAACGCCTACCCCACTGCCAATCCTGTAATCTGCCTTTTGAAGCAGTAACTTGCTCATCTGCTCTGGATTCATACCGACACCATTGTCAATAACCTGAATGGTAATATCATTTTGCTCTTTTTTACCCCTAATCAGGATGTGGCCTTGTTCAGGATTATGCTTTATCCCATGATAAATCGCGTTTTCAACTAAGGGTTGAAGGACTAATTTCAATATACTGCATTCAAGAATGTCTTCATGCACCTCTATTGAATAAGTGAATTTATTGCGATAGCGCATGTTCTGAATCGTTAAATAGTGCCGAATATGTTCTAATTCTCTTGCGATCGGGATCAATTCCTCGCCCTCTCCGATCGTAGAACGCAGCAGCTTCGATAATGATGAGGTCATTTCAACCACCTCCTCCATTTTACCGGTCTCTGCCATCCAGATGATCGAGTCTAGGGTATTATACAAAAAATGGGGCTTAATCTGTGCTTGCAGTGCCTTTAACTCACTCACACGCTTCATCTCTTGCTCCATGACAATCTGACTCATTAACTCTTTAATCTTCATAATCATCAGGTTAAATGTTCGGGCAAGCTTGCCGATTTCGTTCGTACTCTCAATCTCTACGCGAATGTCGAACTCTCCGCGTTCAGCCTTTTTCATATTAATTTCCAAATTCTTGAGCGGTTTGGTCAAAGCGTACGAAAGAAGCACAGATATTGCCATAGCAAAGATTAGACTTACGGCTCCCCACAAGGCGGCGGTCCCTTGCATCTGCTGTTTGTTAGCGACTAGATCATCTGGATAGGTAACCCCCACAATCTTCCAGCCAAAGCTGGTTGTATCCACGGTATATAGTTTTTGTTCGTTCCCTGTGTTCACCGTAACCGACCCGCTCTTAATCCCAAGAACGGTTTCCAATTGCTCAAACTTGAGCTGTGAGTAGATCAGCTGCTGTTGAGGATGATAAACTAGGCTTCCTGACGGATCTACGATGAATACATAACCACGCTTTCCAAGTTCGATTTGTTTGCACAAATTGTTAATAACGCTGTAATTAAGATCCACAAGTAGCACACCCTGTCGATCTGCTTCCATCTCAGAAAAAGTATCCGAAAGCTTTCTACTGATCGACACTACCCAACGATATTCATCCTGGAATAAGTGCTGAACATGTGAGGAGGAGACAGCCACTCCGGTCTGGTTCATAGCTTGCTGATACCACTCTTGGGCAATCAACTCAGGAAGCGGTTTCAAAACTGCGTCCAGTCGATCCGAAACCGTTATCCCCTCCGAGCTTGCATACACTATAGAAGATATGTCAGTGCGGGATTGGATGACAGATCGAAGATATTGGCTGGCTAACTGCTTATCTTTGACCTTACCTTCTCGTCCCGAACTCGAACCTTTTACATATTTCTCAAGATCACTGCTAGTTAATACCAAAGCAGCAATACTCTCCATGTTGCTAATATAATTCTCGATATTCAGCTTTACTTGTTCAATTAATTGTGAAGTATAGGCTACAGAATTCCCCATGACGGCAGCTGAGGAGAGTCGGTATGAAGTATAGCTTAGTACTATAGTCGTGCAGAGGATTAGAAGTGAAAAAGAAATAGCGATATTATTATGAATACTTCGACTTCGGAAGAAGCGGTGAGGTTTCATAGAAGGAGATTCTCCTTCTGTCGCTGTCGATATTCTTTCGGTGTGATTCCAACATTGCGTTTGAAAATCACACTGAAATACTGAGGATCAGCATAGCCAACTCTAGCAGCGATGTCGTAAGTCTTCAACTGTGTGACGGTAAGGAGTTCTTTAGCTTTTTCCAAACGAAGGCGAGTCAAATACTCAATAAAAGTCTCGCCGGTATGCTGTTTAAAAGTCGCACTGAAATAACTGATGCTCATAAAAATATGGCTGCATAGCTCATTAAGTGAAAAACTGTCATTACAATAATTCTCCCGAATATAAGCTTCTGCGGATTTCATCTGAGAAGTCCTTACGGTTGTTCTTTGTTCTGATAGCTTGAGTATCAGCTCATGGCAAGTTCTTTCCAAGTAATTCCTTGCTTCATCTAAAGTCTTAAGGGCTGCAACCTCAGCGAACATATTATGCGAAACAAGCTCTGTATTTGGGAATCCGATATCGACCACATAGTTCATTAGAGAGACGAGCATCTGGTAGATGCTACTGCGGCAGCCTTCTATTGAAGAGCTATTGCTCTTTAGCTCCTGAAACCATTTTGAGAGAACCTCCGAGGTCACTGATGCTTTACCTGTCTTCAACGCGGATATGAATTGCTTTTCCCATGATGAGAAATGGGCTTGATCCAATCCTTTGCCATACTCAAGATCCTGTATGGAGATAACCTTATCTATCCCTAAAAGATATCGATATTCTATGGATGAAATTGCTTCCTGGTATGATTGTGGAATTTGCTGTAAGTCAGCGTATTTTCTACCGATGCCGATAGTTGCCGTCAGGTTCAAATACTTGTTCAGGCTAGACTGAACTTGATCCGCGAGAAGCTGTGTTGTGACTTCAATCTCTTCGGAATCTCCTGAAAGTATCGCGGCGAGTTTCCCATCTCTCGTCTGAAACACCACGCCGCCCTGCTCCTTCTCAAGTTGCTCCTGCACAATGTTAAAAGCCGCAAAGTGCAGTAGCTCAGCGTCTGAAGCAATATCCAGGCTCCGATTCTCCATTTCTATATCGATTACGATTGCTAGGTTAACCGCACCCCGCAATTGAATATGAAAATAGCTCATTTTATTCTCGATCTCTTCGTTTTTCATTCGAGTAGTAACAAGCTTCTCCAGAAAACGTTCGCGAAGCAAAGGAAAGCTCTGATTTAATTGCATGCGAAGCTTAGCGATATTAGCCTTTTGTAAATGCTCTTCATCCAAATCTTGCTTCATTTTTCTTAGATATTCGGCAAACTCACGAGCATTAATCGGTTTTAACAAATATTCAGTCACCTTCAAGGTTATAGCCTGCTTGGCATATTCGAAGTCTTCATAACCAGTTACGATAATGACCTTCATGTCCCGGTATCGTTCCATTACAGCTTTGGCCAATCCTAGTCCATCCATAAAGGGCATGCAAATATCTGTAATAATCACATCCGGTCGATACTGCTCGATCGCATCAAGGGCATCTCTGCCGTTATCGAAATCTCCAACGAGCTCAAAACCATGATTATTCCAAGATATCTTCTGTTTGATCCCTTCACGAACCTCATCTTCGTCATCAACCAGAATAATCTTATACATCCAACACCTCCTCAGCTATTAACTCTTCGATTACTTATAATGTAAAAGTTTACCTTTTGGGATAAGCATAATAGAGGTCGCCTTCTTGAGGCAACCTCTATTATTAATCTCTTCTATTCGTATAGCAGAGGTTTGATCTCATCGGAATCAATATTGTTCTTATCGTACCAGTGAAACCCGGTGTCAATATTCTTTTCTACGGTTTCCCCTTTAATCGCCTGAACTGCTGCCTTCACCGCTTGATAACCAATACCAATGGGGTCCTGTGTAACAGCGCCAGCCACAACACCACTACGAATAGCATCCATTAACTGTTTACCGGAGTCAAAGCCGATGACCACAATCTTTCCACCCATCTGCAACTCATTTACTGCATTAGCTACACCTACTGCAGAACCTTCGTTTGAGCCATAGATCCCTTTAAGGTCTGGATTGGCTTGCATCATCGCTTTTGCAAGATCCGTAGACTTCAACTGATCTCCACCGCCATATTGTGGCTCTAACACTTCAATATCTGGATATTTCGCTTTCATTTGTTCTAAGAATCCATCACGACGCTGTTGACCTGTGCTACTTGTTTGGTCATGTACGACTAGACCTACTTTCCCCTTTTTGCCAATCAACTCAGCCATTTTATCAGCTGCCAACGCTGCTGCTGCTTTATTGTCAGTCGCTGCTGTCGCTACAGGAATATCGCTATCTACACCGGAGTCAAAGCCAATGATTGGAATATTGTTTTCCTTTGCCTTTTCCAGATATGGAATCGCTGCTTTGCTATCCAGAGCTGCTAACGCGATTGCTGCAGGTTTCTTGTCTAGCGCCGTCTGTAACATCTCAATTTGTTTATCTACCTGACTCTCATTTTCAGGTCCCTCAAATGTAATCTCGACATTAAACTCCTTTGCAGCCTTCTCGGCCCCTTGCTTCACCGCTTGCCAGAATTGATGCTGGAAGCCTTTTGAAATGACTGGGATATATGGTTTGTCTGAACCGGATGCACTCTTTTTGCTATCACTGTTGTTACAAGCACCAAGTAAGGTAGTAGCCAGTAACAAACTGGCAAGCATGATAATCCCTCTGCGACGCTGTTTCATTTGAATTTTCCCCCTCGTCATTTGCTTTGTATATCACTCCGTATGGAGATAATACCTCGTTCATTGCTTCCGTCTGCGAAGAATATCAGCATATACCGCTATGATGATGACAACGCCAACAATGACTGTCCGCCATTCCTGAGCAACGGACATAATCTGTAAGCCATTCGTCAGTACACTCATAATCAGTGCGCCAATAATCGTACCTAGAATAGAACCTACGCCCCCGCTTAAAGAAGTGCCTCCAATGACGACTGCCGCTATAGCTTCAAGTTCATAACCAGTACCAAGTGACGGCTGGGCTGAATTTAGTCGTGATGCCATCAGGATACCAGCGATTCCGCTGAAGATCCCCGTGATGGTATAGATTACAATCTTCCATTTGACCGTATTCACACCGGATAAGCGAGTTGCTTCTTCATTGCTACCAAGCGCAAAATTATAGCGTCCAATAATCGTCTTCGACAAGATGATGCTTGCGATAACTCCCAGCAATAAGAAGATAATGATGGTATTCGGAATGCCTGGGATCATCTTACCCATTGCAATCTTGGCAAATATCGGATCATCATTGAAGTAAATCGGCTTGGCACCCGTTATGACAAGGGACAATCCTTTAGTGACCATCATGATCGCCAGAGTAGCAATGAAAGGTGGTATATTCATTTTTGCCACCATTAAACCGCTTATAAAGCCACATAGTGCACCAGCTAGAATCCCGCCTACAATTCCGAATGGAACGGGTAGACCCCAGAATGTAATAATGACGCCAACCATCACCGAGGAGAAGGTCATCACAGTACCCAAAGCAAGGTCGATTCCACCCGTAATAATTACAAAGGTTGCGCCCAGCGCTAATACTCCAATTACAGCTGTAGAGACGAGGATCCCCACTAGATTAGAAAACTGAAAAAAGTTACTTGATGCCACGGAAAATACGATGACCAGTATGATCAAACTTGCGAATGCTAATAATTTTTGTTTAAACCCTGATTGCGCTCCGGTTTGCTTGGAGCTGATAGGCTGGCTAATCCCTTTACCTGCGATCTTCATGACCTTGACACCTCCGATAAACTCTTGAACGATTATGAACGCATTGTCGCATATTTCATTATCATTTCTTGCGACGCTTCTTCTGCGAGTAGTTCACCAGTTATACGTCCTTCACACATGACAATAATGCGATGGCTCATTCTTAGAATCTCTGGGAGATCTGAAGAGACTATAATGATCGCCTTTCCCTCACTCGCCAGCTGATCAAGTAACTTATAGATCTCACTTTTCGCACCTACATCAATACCACGAGTTGGTTCATCGAAGATCAACACATCGCAATCTCTCGTTAACCATTTCCCGATAACTACTTTTTGCTGATTGCCACCGGATAAGAATTTGACTTTTTGACTTACACTTGGAGTCTTGGTTGCTAGTGCTTCCGCATGCTGCTCCGCTGACTTTCGCATCTCCCGATCCCTCATCCATCCGAATGCATTACGGAATTTGTAGAAGGAAGCAATCGCATTATTCATGCTAATGTCCATATCTACAAGCAGTCCGTAGCGTTTGCGATCTTCGGACAAATAGCCAATACCATGCTGCACCGCATGATGAGGCTGTCTTATACGAACCGTATTTCCATGCAGCTTAATCTCACCCTTATCGATAGGATCAGCACCAAATACGGCACGAACAACCTCAGTACGTCCAGCTCCCATTAATCCAGCGAAGCCCAGGATTTCACCTTTATTCAGATGAAAGCTGATATCCTTCAACAACTGCCCACTAGATAGATTTCGGACCTCTAGTACCACTTGCTGTGTTTGTAACGAAACCGTTGGCTTCGACGTTTGATACAGTTCACGACCGACCATCATGCTAATAATCTGATCAATCGTTACCGAATCTGTCCTAACGGTATCCACATAACAACCATCCCGCATGACAGTAATGCGGTCTGTGATCCGTTTCAACTCATCCATACGGTGCGAGATGTATATAATACCTACACCTTCTTCTCGTAATTGCTTGATCATACGGAATAACTCGTTAATTTCCATATCTGTCAACGCTGCGGTTGGTTCATCCATAATCAGTACCTCCGCATTAAAAGACAAGGCTTTGGCGATTTCAACCATTTGCTGATTAGCGACCGTCAGGTCTGAGACCAAAGTCTTCGGATCCAGCTTTAGATTCATCTGATCAAACAGTTCCTGCACCTTACGGTTTAGCTCCAGCTCATCAACGAACCATTTCAGTGCCTTACGCGGCTCACGACCAATAAATATATTTTGGGCCACTGTGAGATGCGGCATTAAGTTCAGTTCCTGATGGATAATACTAATCCCGAGCTCCTGCGCAGCACGGGTATTGGCAATCTCCACCTCAGATCCCTTGTACCACATCTGACCCGCATCCTTGGAATAGACACCTGTTGCAATCTTCATTAAGGTAGACTTTCCTGCGCCATTTTCACCAACTAATGCATGCACTTCCCCACGCTTTAGTTCAAATTGACATTGATTCAATGCATGAACACCTGGGAAAAATTTATCAATCCCCGCCATTCGTAATAATATTTCGTCCATTTCATATCCACCTCAAATCCTTTATGAGTACCTTTTTTTATGAAGTAATCGCTTTCAATGTTGAATGTAAAATCATTGTATTACCTATAAGTTTCCAATGTAATGGAATATTCTCCGTAAAAAAGTTTAAAATTTTATGTTTTGAATCAAGCAAAAAAACGACTGCGCCGTCCTTTCAGGGACGATGCAGCCGTTTCTACGAGAACTATAAGAATATTGTAATGCATAAAATATACTCCTACAGGTTCAGACCATTTCCAGCCACCAAGGTGAATGTCTTGGGTATTCCTTTATCATAAACATCCGAAGATAGATTGGGTTCTTCAACCAATTGTTGGATCACAAGCCCGGAGCTGGCAGCGGCTGTTACAATTTCTCCAAGCGTCCAGCGGCGCCAATATACAACGCTATGCTCCTGTTCGCCTACTGCTTTACCTGTGGAAGGTAGATACTTAGAGTACGAGACCTTTTTTTCTTCCAATGTCGTATCGAAATAGTTACCGCTAACTTTGTGCTTGCGAACCTTCGCTGTAGATCCTTTAGAGGATATAAGCTTAGTTGTCACAGGATGGAAATCTCGCAGAACAAAAATTCCACCAGGAGAAAGTAAATGGCGGACGGTTTCCATGAACGGTGCTAGGTCGGTAAAGTAGTGTACAATTCCTAATTCAGCAAATACGACATCATATGAACCATCAAGCACGTGATCTGGAAGCTTAAGAACATCCGATACGATATAGTTAAGCTGAACACCCGCTTCTTGTGCGAGATCAGCTGCATAACGAGCATTAGCTTCTGAGAAGTCAGCAACCGTTACGTCTGCCCCAAGTAATGACAGTGCGACTGCTTTCATTCCGTTTGATCCCATGAGATTCATCATCTTTTTACCCTGTACATCCCCAAAATAAGAAGAGAGCGGGTACAGCTTTGCACCTGGTTCCTTAATCAACTTGGCTGCTGCCTCTGACGGTGCACCAAATCGAGCAACCCAAGCTGTGTACGTGTCTTCGTTCCATAGTTCCTCACTCGTTGGCCCTGTGTTTTTTTCAGTATTCTGATCTACAATTTGATCTTGTTCTTCCATACCTTGTGACCCCTTTATGATTAAAATATCTGTTATGAAGCATTCTGAATGGCTTCTGCCATCTGAATCGTTTTCTTTCTTCCAGCATACAAATATACGCCCAGTCCAAACATAACCAAAAGTCCACCTGCCCATTGTAGCGCAGTTAATTGTTCTCCCAAGAGCAGATAAGCTAGGATACTTGCCCCCACTGGTTCACCTAAGATATTCATTGATACCGTAGTTGCGGATACATACTGAAGTAGCCAATTAAATAAAATATGGCCGAACACCGTTGGAACCACTGCTAGCAATAGGAAGATTCCCCACTCATTCGCAGGATAGTTGAAGAAGGAAATCCCCATTATCAGATTGTATATAGCAAACACGCCAGCCGCTGACAAGAACACTATCAAGCTATACAAATATGAAGGCATGCGCACTACAAGCTTTTGACCGATAAGCATATGCACAGCTACCGCTACTGTACCTCCAACCGATAACAAATCACCTTTAAGATTATCCGCAGAGATACCAATATCTCCCCAGCCGATAAACACTACTCCGCCAATAGCAATACTCAGCCCCAGAATAGCCGATACAGCCGTTTTTTCCTTATACAAAAAATAAACACCCAGCATAATAAACACTGGCTCCAGCGCCATGATCATCGTTGAACTAGCTACCGAAGTATACTTCAAAGAGCCCATCCAAAGCAAAAAATGTAGAGCTAGCATAGTGCCTGAGAGCACTAACATGATCCAGTCTTTTTTACGAAGAGCGAACGCTGCTCCGCAGTATGGTCTTGCAAAAGGTAACATCAGGAGTGCGGTGAACAGCAGCCGATACATTCCTTGTATAGATGCAGGCGCTGCAGACCACTTAATAAAAATGGCGGAAAAAGAGATGGCCACAATCCCAATCAACATTAAAATTGGAATAGGAAGTGGCGGTTTTTTAAGCTTCACATGGTACGCGTCCTTTCACTATCTTAAGTCACTTATGTTAATTTAACGCAGACCGTGAAAAAATGCATCTAATTTCATTAGATTTCACTAAAAAAAGCATAAGCAATGTCATTTCTGACGAGAGCATATGCTTCTTAAAGGCTAAGGTTTCAGAACCACCTTGATGCAATCCTCTTTTTTCTCACTAAAAACGTCATAGCCTTGCTCCGCTTTACTGATGGGCAGGCGATGCGTAATGATATCTGTAGGATCAAATTTATTCTCTTTAATCATTTTATAAAGTAAAGGCATATAGTGAATAACTGGGGCTTGTCCCATCTTTAATGTAATATTGCGTTCAAATAGATGGCCAAGCGGGAACATATTGTAATTAAGCCCATAAACCCCTACAAGCTGAATGGTCCCGAATTTGCGTACGATGTTCGTGGCCATTCTGAATGCGCTGAGTGAGCCTCCCTGCAGCTTCAGAGTGGTTTCTATCTTCTCCAAGGCAGATATTTTGGCATCCAAGCCTACACAATCAATAACTACATTTGCGCCCCCACGGGTTATCTCCTTCAAATGAGCCTCAATATCCTTGAACTCTTCAAAGTTATAAACTTCAACATTATTGGTCCGCTTCGCATGCTGTAGCCGATAGCCAATGTGGTCAACAGCAATGACTCTGGTGGCACCTTTGATCCAAGCAAATTTTTGAGTTAGCAGACCAACCGGTCCGCAACCGAGAACAATGACTGTATCCCCAGGCTTCACTCCTCCGCTTTCTACTCCCCACCAAGCTGTAGGTACGATATCTGATAAGAAAAGAATTTTCTCATCTTCCATTTCTGCATCCTCAGGAACTACAAAAGGGCCAAAATTGCCATAAGGTACCCGCAGTAATTCAGCTTGCCCACCGGCAAAGCCGCCATAAGTATCGGAATAACCTAAATAACCGCCAGTGTCCTTGGCATCATTAGAATTGTCACATTGACTCTCCATCTCATGCTGGCAGAAGAAGCACTGCCCACAGGCCACATTAAAGGGAATAATGACACGGTCGCCCTTCTTGACTTTAGTTACGTCAGGACCTGTCTCCTCAACAATCCCCATAGGCTCATGACCAATAACATAATCATCATGCATACCTGGAATTTCACCGTTAAAAATGTGCAGATCTGAGCCACAAATCGCTGTAGAGGTAATTCGAACGATAATGTCATCCTTTTTCTCAAGCTTTGGATCAGCTACCTCTTTTACTTTCACTTTCTTCTTCCCTTGGTAGGTTAGTGCCCTCATGCTGTTAATCCGCTCCTTTGGAGTATGGTATAGGGATAAAACGATACAACCTCTCTATGTTATAACCCTAAGGCCTACCCTCTTATCCATGAAGAAGTGGGGAATACATCATAAGCGCGTAGTTATCCGTTACAGCTTCATCTCCAACTAGGTCGTCGGTACGTGTGAATATTTTTCTACTGATCTTGTTGCTACGAATATATCCGCCCCATGGTTCTAGGATAATCCGATGATCACTTTCGTACACTTCATATTTATAAAGGGACTGCTCATCGCATCTCCATTCCCCATGCAAATGGCTGTCATCCAGCCAGAGCTTTAATTGATACGTTTGATCCGTGTTATTCTTCACTTGAAGATCCAAATAATTATAAGAACAGGTTGCCCCGCTTCCAAATGGCTGTGTACGCTGTTCATCTGGAAATACATCATAGCTGTGCCTATGACGTTCCGTTACTGTAAGAGGTGTATGCAGTGTCATCCAGTAGATCAGATTGGACAACTGGCATAAGCCTCCGCCAACTCCAGAATGGAAGCCCCCATAATGCAGCACCATTCCATCCAAATAGCCTTTTCGCTTACTGGGCTTACCGATGCTTCTCCAATAGGAGAATGTCTCCCCAGGGCGTACCATGAGTCCATCCAGTTTCGCGATCGCCAGTCGTAAATTAGTTATTTTATTGTACTGAAGCACCATATCTACATTCCGAAGACTTCTTAATAATGGTGTAGCGTGATTCATGGCCTCATAAGATAAAATATCACTAGTGCGCTGCTTCGCTACCTTACTGCGGCTAGTGCACCATTTCAAGTATCTTTTCCAAATAAAATACCGCTTTCCGGCAAATAGTCTAAGTCGAGAACGCTGAATAGGTTTCATGACAGCCTGAGGGTATTCATCTAGAACTGAACCTCGCTTTCAGCTCGTAACTGGGCGAATCTACCTCCAATTACCGCGTTATGATGCTTAACAATCTCACTACTACTCAGAACCCCGTTATCAAAGGTGCTATGAGCATCTTGGACGAGAACACTCTTATATCCTATACTGTATGCGCGTCTTATCGTCGTATCTAGGCAGAACTCACTTTGCATCCCACAAATCACCAGATTCGTGATCCCGAGCTTTTGTAGCTCATCTTGCAGTTCGGTTCGGTGAAAAGCATCCCAAGTGGGCTTCTCCACAATAACTTCGCCTTCCTGCGGTGTGATGTTGTGACTGATCTGCCATGTGGGTGTGCCTTTTGTGTATTCCTCATCTTCGGTGTGTTGAATATAAACAATTGGAGTACCTGCCACCCTAGCCTTATGCTGAAGGGAAATAATTCTCTCCATCACACCCTCTTCATCGTACAGCTTTTGATCAGGATAGGAGAACATAGCTTCTTGAACATCAATAATTAATAGTGCAGTTGAATTTCCCATTAGGTACCTCCTACAACTTTTATGAAAATCATACCAGATTATGGGACATTCTATCTACCTATTTAAAGACTCAAATCAATAAAAAAAGGGCATCTGCTAAGCAGACACCCGTTACATTTCAATACTTTTTACTTGCCACGCTTATTATGCCAGATCAATGCATGCAGTTGCGGAAGTACACGCACTCTATTCATTTCTGGATCCAAGATTACTTTATTAAACAACCACTCAAGCCTTCCCAAAAGCCGAGCAGAAATGTCGCCCTCTTCAGTGACATCATCATTCCCAGGCTGCAGAAAGAGCTGCACATTGGGATATCGCCGGTGAATATCTTTTGCATAATCAAAATCCTTATCATCAAATACAACGACTTTAAGACTGTGCGTAGAACGGCCCAGATTCTCCATCTTACTCATGATGTTATCTAGTATTTCCCAATTCGTCGTCATCCCTGAGCTTGGCGGCTTGGGACTGATGGTCAGCACATCCACGTCATTGAACCATTCCTGCCATTTACTGCCCTGAGTTTCTATTGCAGCTTGTATCCCCCGCTCATGTAGCAGGTTGATAAAAGTGCCCATCCCTTCACCAATCAATGCAGGATTTCCGCCTGAAATTGTAACACAGTCGAAGTTATCTCCAGCTAACGCTAATAGTTCATTCATGATTTCATCCGCGGCCATCATTTGAACCTTATTCTTAGCAGTACCATCCCAAGTAAAAGCGGAGTCACACCAGCTGCAGCGATAATCGCAACCATAGGTGCGGACAAACATCGTCTTCACTCCAATTACCGTACCTTCGCCTTGAATAGTAGGACCAAACATTTCAATTACGGGAATCTTACTCACAGTCACAGCCTCCATACAAACGGTAGGATGGCCCTTCATCCGGAACATCTTCAGCCAGCACCTCAGCCCAGGATGTTGGTGTCTCCCACAGTTTTACAGCGTACAGCGGCAGCCCCGCTTGCTTCAGCTTGTATGCAATATAGGAAGACATATTCTCAACTGTGGTGCGGAAAGACAGCAAAGCTACTTTGGAACCCGTATTCGTTAACGTCTCAAACACAGGTTCATTTCCCATAGCGAGAAAAGCGTGATCTAGACGGTCAACAAGAGTTTGTTGCACTGTCGTCTTGATATCGCTGAAATCAATAACAAACCCCTCATCCGAGTGACCTTCCGCGGCCATAGGTTTACCCTTAAGCACTACTTCAAGCTTATACGTATGTCCATGCAGGTTGCTGCATTTTCCTTTGTGACCCACTAACTGATGCGCCGAGTCGAACGTAAATATTTTGCAGACTGAGACCTCGTTAAGCATTAAGAGCTTACCCCCGTTCTCTCCGCCTCATATTGTTCAAGACCACGCTGACGTAATAGACAAGCTGGACAAGTTCCACAGCCACTGCCAATAATTCCGTTGTAACAGGTCAATGTGTGTTCGCGAACATAATCAAAATAACCCAGTTCATCGGCCATCTTCCACGTTTCTTTTTTATCCAGCCACATCAGCGGAGTGTGTATCGCAAACTCATAGTCCATGGATAAATTCAGCGTAACATTCAATGATTTCACAAAAACATCACGGCAGTCCGGATACCCGCTAAAGTCTGTTTGGCAGACACCAGTAACGATATGGGAGTACCCCAGCTGTTTAGCTAATATTGCGGCAAATGATAAAAACAACAGATTCCGTCCGTCTACAAACGTACTCGGAAGCTCATCACCTTCGCCAGCAACGATATCAATATCCTGACGTGTGAGTGCATTTGGTGCCAGCTGATTTAGTAGTCCAAGGTCAAGGATATGCTGTCTCACATTAAACTTAGCAGCTATTTCTGTAGCAACTTCGATTTCAGCCGCATGACGCTGATTGTAGTTGAAGGTCACTACCTGTACTTCTTCAAACTGCTTCAAAGCCCAAACCAGGCAAGTGGTGCTATCTTGTCCGCCGCTGAATACGACGAGTGCTTTTTTATTCATATGAATCTCTCCTTATCAACTTGTTGGGATTAGCGGTTATCCACTTTTTCCGGATAGAGGTCGTGATTAATTAAGCGGTGCTCCGCTATCGCCTCATATTTCGTACCCGGTCTTCCATAGTTGCAATAAGGATCAATCGATATGCCTCCACGCGGAGTGAACTTGCCCCACACCTCAATATAACGTGGGTCCATCAGTGAGATCAGATCATTCATAATAATGTTGACACAGTCCTCATGAAAGTCTCCATGGTTACGGAAACTAAACAGATACAATTTTAATGATTTAGATTCCACCATTTTCTGCTCAGGAATATACGAAATATACAGTGTGGCAAAATCCGGCTGACCTGTTACAGGACATAAGCTAGTAAACTCAGGACAGTTGAACTTAACAAAATAATCACGCCCAGGATGCTTGTTATCAAACACCTCTAGAATGTCTGGATCATAACCGAACTTGTACTGCGTTCCCTGATTACCAAGCAAAGTGACTTCTTGCATTTCCTCTTTCACTCTTCCTTCTGACACGACAAAAAACCCCTCTCTTTTCCTTCGGCCTTGGCCGGTAATGGAAAGAAGAACGAGATTTCGAAAACTTGGCTCTACTAAGAAGAAACGGAAGCAACGTCCGGGTAAAGGACAGCATTCCGCTATACGATTTAATATACTCTTAGTTTTTTATAGAGGGAGTTCGCGAACCTCTCCTGCACAATCCGTGCAGACTTCTTCTTCAAGCATATTGCGTCTTGAACTATACCATGGGTAGCCGCTCCTGACAAGTTCTACTCTTTATCTATCTTCCAAATCCAGACCGAAAGTATCGCAATCCACAAAAACAAAAGCAGACTTTCTACGAGTAATATCCCTTCTCCATTAAGAATACTGTTCAAAGCCTCAACGATTTCAATACTTGGCAGAACAGCAAAGATCGGATAGGTCCATTCTGGAAGCGCTAAATAAACAGAAGCTACCAAGAAAAAAACAACCATAAATGCGGAGCTGATGGCTGAACCATTTTTGGAGGAACTTACCTTTAATCCGATGATGACTCCGACTTGCACAAAAATAATTCCACCCAATAACATATACAACAAGGAAGGCAGTAAATCCATGGTCAAACCCTG
This sequence comes from Paenibacillus etheri, assembly GCF_001012825.1. GTDB lineage: Bacteria > Bacillota > Bacilli > Paenibacillales > Paenibacillaceae > Paenibacillus_AQ > Paenibacillus_AQ etheri. The sequence continues at coordinate 205,811 of NZ_LCZJ02000019.1, read as the reverse complement.
ATTTAATATATAAACTATCAGCTGTGATAATAAAGAAAAAACAAGAACTGATCCGGCTTTTGCAGTAATAATCTGCCCTCTGCTTAGCGGAGTGATCAGGAGCGCATCAAAAGTTTTACTTTCCCGCTCCTCAATTAATCCTGGGCCGCTAATCATGATCCCAACCATCACTTGCGCAAACAATATCCACGTAGAAAGAAGCATGAAGTCCAAACCGCCCTTGTCCACTACAGTGATGATTATTTTAGCCATAAGTATAGGCAATATAATTAGAATTACAGTCGCTGGATTACGAAGTATATCCTTACATTCATGCTTAAACAGCTTCCATAATGGATAGCTCAACTTAACTCACTTCCCGTCAGGGCAGCGAATACGTCTGCCAGCGAAGCCTCTTTTGTGTGCATACTTATGATTTGATGATTAGACATTAGCTGATAAATATGGTCTTTTGTAGCTTCTTCCGCTATCGGACAGGATTTCATAACCACTTTCCCATCCTGCTTATATTTAACTTCAATTTCTGGTTTACCATAAATGGTCTTAAGTCTATGCGGTTTATCAAGTGCCACCAATGCGCCGGCGTGCATGATGCCCACTCTATGGCTTAATTCTTCGGCTTCGTGCATATCATGTGTCGTCAAGACAATGGTTGTACCTTCTTCTTGAATTTTCTTGATATGATTACGAATGAGTGAAGCTGAATTGGGATCTAACCCACTTGTAGGCTCATCTAAAAACAACACAGGGGGCTTATGTAATAAGGCTCTGGCGATTAAGACACGCTGCTTCCAACCTTTAGACAAGCTGCTCACATTAGACTTTTCCTTATCTAACAGCTGGAGGGTTTCCATGACTTCATTCACTCGACTTGCCGCTACTCTATACAGATCAGCGAACAGGTTCAGATTATCTCGAATAGAACTACGCATGTATAGGTTCGGAAGCTCGAAAACAACGCCAATTTGAGCATGAATTTCTTTTTTATGACGTGAAATATTCATTCCATTAATTAAAATTTCTCCGCTTGTAGACTGAAGAAGCCCCGTCATCATGCGCATCGTTGTAGTCTTCCCTGCACCATTGGGACCTAGAAATCCAAAGACCTCACCTTTCTCCACCGTGAAAGTAATTCGATCAACCGCGCACCTTTCCTGATAATATTTTGAGACCTCAGTTAGCTGAATCAATAGCACTCCCCCCTTTTCGAATAGTTAGCTTTCTTCTATCCTTATTCTATTTGTAGAGGATTATCTCTGTTGTTGCTATTCTGTAACATTCGCTATACCTTAGGACCTTCCTTTGTTCATATCTGCTCAGATGTGGCAAAAATATGGATTCAAATCCTAAGAAAAGGGTAACTTAAACATAATAATCTTCGAGGTAAGGGTGGGATCATCTTATGGATCAAAGTATACAGAAACTTATGGACTGGATTAACAGTCATGTGAATGAAACCATTGTTATTGAAAAAAAAGAGCTTCGTGATCTGGATAAAATTCATTTTAATCTAGAGGCCGTTGAGTTTCGGAGCGCGGAGGATGTTATCGATGACTATCTAGGGAGTGCATTAATATTAAAAGGATTTGGCAGCACTTTAAACGCCGTTGGTGAGCTAGTATCGCTACCACAATCTACCTATGACTTAGCGATTGACGGGCTTCGTATTGAGGACATAGGTGATCGCAAGGCGGAAATAACTACAGAGAGAGCTAAATACACCCTTTCGGTGGATTAAACCATATGTGATGACAGTAAAAGAGCCCACAGTAATCTGCGGGCTCTTATTAATTATAGGTTACTCTTCGCCAATGATCTCTACTTCAGTTTCCAGCTCCACACCAAATTTATCTTTCACAGTCGCTCTTACATGGTGAATAAGCCCAATGTAATCACTGGCTGTTGCGTTATCTGCATTTACAATAAATCCTGCATGCTTCCTGGATACCTCAGCTCCACCGATTCTTGTTCCCTGTAAGCCACTCTCTTGAATTAGCTGACCTGCAAACCGACCTGGAGGACGTTTAAAGACACTCCCACAGGATGGATATTCAAGTGGCTGCTTAGATTCACGCAGATAGGTTAGCTCATCCATTTTAGCTTTGATGGTTAATGCATCTCCGGAAGTCATTGCAAAGTTGGCCTCAAGCACGATGTACTCACCGCTTGCGAACACACTTTTTCTGTATCCCCATTGCAGATCATCACCTTGAAGAGTCACCAACTGTCCGCTCTTAGTTATAGCCAGCGCACTATGCAGTACATCTTTAACTTCTCCGCCATAGGCGCCTGCGTTCATGTATAACGCTCCACCAACCGTTCCTGGAATACCGCAAGCGAACTCAAGACCTGTAAGCTCCATATCCAGTGCATATCGGGAAACATCAATAATCTTGGCACCGCACTGAGCGTATAAAAGATTGTCACGAATCCCCATTTCTGTTAGTCCTGCCGTTTGCAGAACTATTCCACGCACACCGCCATCACGGATAATCACATTGGAGCCGTTCCCAAGTACCGTGAGGGTTATCCCATTCTGTTCCGCATATGTAACGATCTTTTGAATTTCCTCATAAGTAGCAGGTGCTGCCAAAATATCAGCTTTACCGCCCATTTTGGTATACACGTGATCTTTTAAGTTCTCATGACGCTTCACTATTCCTGCAGTCACCAACTGCTCTAGGTCATCTTGAATTTTGTCAATATTCATGCTTCATGCTCCTTTAACCATGTATAAATGATGGTCCTTGATCTATTTTTAGTAGTGGTATCATGGAATTGTAGGCAACCACAACTGTAACAACGAACAGGCTCCCTTGTCAATGACGGGAGCCTGTTCGTTGTATGATTTTCAATTATGATTACACCGCTTTGTAGGCTGCAAGCTCGTAAGGAAGACACAGTGGCACACCGGTTCGTGGATCTGGAACAATATCTGCCTCAATTCCAAACACTTCCCGCAGTACATCTGGTGTCATAACTTCAGTAGGTGAGCCTTCACTAACCACGGTACCGGACTTAATAGCTACCATATGCTGTGCATAACGAGTAGCATGATTCAAATCATGCACTACCATGATAATGGTACGGCCTTCTTCCTCATTCAGCTTTTGCAGAAGCTGTAGAACTTCAAGCTGGTGAGCCATATCCAGAAATGTTGTTGGTTCGTCCAAGAATAGAATGTCAGTTTCTTGCGCCAATGCCATAGCGATCCAAGCACGCTGACGTTGTCCACCAGATAAGCGGTCAATCGGACGGTCATGGAAAGACTCCATACCTGTAACAGTGATGGCGTTGGAAATAATGCTGCGATCCTCTGCTGTCATTGTGCCGAATCCTTTTTGATGTGGGAAACGGCCATAGCTGACAAGTTCAGAGACCGTTAGTCCGTCTGGAGCCGTTGGGTTTTGCGGTAAGATTGCAAGCTGACGAGCTACCTCTTTCGTTGAAAAGTTATGGATCGATTTGCCGTCCAGCATTACACTGCCGCTCTTAGGCTTCATGATCCGGGCCATTGTCTTAAGAATTGTAGATTTACCAGATCCGTTAGCACCCACTAGTGCAGTGATTTTTCCCGTAGGGATAGATAAGTTCAACCCTTTAACAATTGTAGCCTCTGCATACCCAATACTTAACTCTTCTGTGTTCAAACGTTCTGACATATTTACAACTCCTTAAAAGTTTTATGGAGCTATGCTCCTAGAATGAACTACATAGTAAAACTCGCTTCGTACGCATTATGCTTTTGATTTGGCGAGTAAATATAAAAAGTAAGGTGCACCAATGATCGCAACCACGATGCCTGTTGGTACTTCTGCAGGCTGTAACACCCATCTGCCGATAGTATCAGCAGTAATCATAAGAAGCGCCCCTGTCAACGCACTAGCTGGTAATAATACCTGATGACGGGGTCCTACAAGCTTGCGGGCTAGATGTGGTGCAATTAGACCGACAAAGCCAATCCCTCCGCTTACAGCGACACATGAGCCAGCAAGCGCCACTGCTGTCACCAAGAGAAGAATACGCTCCTTCTCCACTCGCATTCCAAGCCCTAAAGAAGTATGATCTCCTAGATTCAATACATTAAGAATCCGGGCTTTATAGAAGGCGAACGGTAACAGAATCGCTATCCAAGGTAGCAGCGCAAGGACAAATCTCCAATCGCCACCCCATATTTTACCGGCAATCCAAGTGGCTACAAATTGATAATTATTAGGATCAAGCCGAAGGGCCAACACAAGCTGGCAAGCATTAATTCCGGCAGCGACCGCAATCCCGATAAGGATCAGCCTCGTAGGAGACAAACCATCAGCTTTCCGATAAGCAAGAATATAGATTAAAGCGGCGGTTAGGCTAGCCCCTCCAAGCGCTAAGAGCGGCAAGACGAATACCGGAGCTGCTGTTGTAGCCGGAAAAAACGAGATAAAAATGATTACCGCAAAACCTGCACCCGCACTTATGCCCAGCGTTGCCGGTTCAGCAAGTGCATTTCGGGCGAGACTTTGTAAGATACAGCCCGACACTGCAAAGCCCGCTCCAACTAACAATGAAATTACGATGCGGGGTAATCTGAAATCAAATAAAATAAGCTTTTGCTGATGCGTTCCATCACCCAGCAGTGTATGTAATACCTCCCGTGGGGATAGACGCATAAATCCCGTATTCATACTGACAATAAATACAACAATGATCAATATGGCAAGTAGCGATAACACTGTAATGGCGCGTGTGCGGCGTTCTTTTTCATTGGGAGAAAGGGTTACTCTATGCATTACAGCTCCCCCTTCCGCTTACTCGCCAAGTAAATAAAGAAAGGTACACCGATGATGGCAATTAAGGCGCCTAAGGGCGTCTCATAAGGTGCATTTATCATTCTAGCGGCGATATCCGCAAAGATGATCAATAAGCTCCCCAAAACTGCCGAGCAAGGAATGATCCAGCGATAATCTACTCCAACGAAATAACGTGCTACATGTGGAATAATAAGTCCTATAAAAGCAATTGGCCCAACCATTGAGACTGCACTTCCGGCAAGAACTACTACAACAATCATACATGCCAACTGTACTAATCTGGTCCGCTGCCCCAGACCAACTGCAACTTCTCTTCCTAAGCTGAGTAATGTGACGGACCGCGATAACATCATCGCTGCAATTAATGCCACGAACACCCAAGGGAAAATAATCTTGATCTGAGTCCAGCTTGCCCCACCCATTCCGCCAGCCAACCAAAAGGCAATATCCTGGGATAAGTTAAAAAGAATAGCTATGCCCTGACTAACAGCAACCAGTAGTGCACTAACCGCGGAACCTGCGAGCGTCAAACGTAAAGGTGTAAGGCCATTAAATGAAAGCGACCCAATACCGAACACTATAAAAGACGCTATAGCAGCACCTATAAAACAAAACAACATAAGTGAAGTGAATGAGAGCGAAGGTGCAAAAGCAAAAACTATGGCCAGCGCTACACCTGCTCCAGCATTCAAGCCTAGCAGACCTGAATCTGCAAGAGGGTTCCTTGTCATCCCCTGCATGATTGCCCCTGCTACTGCGAAGCAAGCACCAACCAAAGCGCCTGCTATCGCGCGTGGAAATCGCAGTTCTCTTATCACCTGATGTTTTTGTAAATCTGGATTGAAATGAAATATCGCTTCCCATACCGTAGCTAGCTTGATATCTGCCGCACCCACTGAGACCGAAAGTGCCAGTCCAAAGGCAATGGCAGCGAGTCCTATCACTAGAATACTCATTGCAGCTGCCGGTCGGGTATGTATAGCTTTTTTTGTATCATTTTTATTGCGATGTGCGATATCTGAGGGTGAAACCATGTGTCGTCTCCTTAATCAATAGTTACAATGGTCTATATGATAACAACAATCATTCTCATTATCGCAAAAAAAATTAAGTTGTACAATTGTAGGAACTATTTTTCCGTAAAATAGGAATGTTTTATAAAAAAATGGTGCAGATCTTAGTATCCTAAGATACTTGATCTGCACGCCCTTCCCCACCCAAATGATCAGTCTCATTCATGGTGAATTACGACTTTTATTTCACAAGATTTTTTAACACATCGTCAATAATTTTGCCGCCAGCGTTCGCACCACTGTATAGCCAACTGCTTGTTGAACTCATTTCATGCACATTCCCAGCTTTTACGGCCGGAATACCTTTCCAAATTGCACTGTCCAAGATCTCCGAACCTTCAGTCTTATCACTATTTACAAGGATAATATGATCTGCTGTCAGCTCAGATAGCTTCTCTAGTGAGATTGGATTCCAAGTAGCTCTTGTACCAACAGGGATTTCTGTGACTAAGTTAGGCAGCGTTACACCAAGGTCTGTATATAATACAGCACCACTGCTCCGAGTTTCGTCTACAATATAGAAGTTCTTTTGCACCAACCATAAAATTGCCACGGACTCTTCTCCAATAGCTCCTTTAAGCTTTTCTTTCGCATCAGCTGCTTTATCTTCGTAATCTTTGATGGCTTTCTCTGCTTCAGGGGTCTTGTTCAGAATTTCACCAATCTTGAGTAGCGATTTTCGCCAATCTTGATTTAGCTCGTCCCCAATCACATAAGTCGGTGCAATCTTATTCAGTTGGTCATAGATACCGTTCTGTACAGAAGACTCCGATGGGATAAGAATAAGATCCGGAGCGAAGCTGGTTACTGCCTCGAGCGGAAGATCGTAGCTAATCGTAGGAACATCCTTTAATTCAGTGGTCAGATAATCCTGAACACCATTAGGTACAGACCATTGTGCTACTGGAGTCACGCCTAGAGTTACCAGAGCATCCTCCAAATAAGAACCCAGTACACGTTGTGGATTAGCTGGAATCGTTACTTCATGTCCCATTGCATCCGTTAACGTCTTAGGAGCTGCAGGAGCTTCCGTGGTTTCAGCAGTAGGTGCCGTCGTTGGCTCTGTTCCTGCGTTTGAAGCGTTACCGGGATTATTATTACCACAAGCGGATAAGAATAGCGCCATCACCATTAATCCGATCATCGTTAATTTCATGCTTCCAAGTCTTTTTCTGTTAAACCAAAACATTAAATACCCTCCTAGTGTGTACAAGCTATGCTTCTCAAAGGTGTCGATTAACCCTGTCTCACTTCTAAATGATATTGATTCTCATTCTCTATGTCAACATATAAATTTTAAATTTTGTGGATTTGCAATAATTTCCTGCTTGAAAATTAAAAAAAGGCTATATTCCGAACGTTCCGGATTTAGCCTCTCCTTAATGATCCATTATTTATTCAAATGATAAGGGACAGTCGCAACCACAACATCTTTTGAATTCATTAGATACGAGCGGATTAAAAAGCTGGTTTGATTGTGAAGTACAGCTTGCCACCAATGCTTAGTTATAAATTGTGGAATCAGGATCGTGATATGATCCGTCGCTGCGGTCTTCCACTCCACTGTATCAATAAATTTCAGCAGCGGACGAATAATACTGCGATATCTGGAACGAAGTACAATCAGGCGTACCCCTGGATTCCATTCCTCCCACCGTTGCTCCATCTTTTGAATGTCCTCTTCATCAAAGCCAACATACACGGCTACAACATTATCCGTTAAAGACTTGGCATAGCTAATGGAATGCAGTACAGCACGTGTTACACCGGCAACAGGGACAACAACCGTGCTGCCTTTAATCAAAGGTTTATCTGTACTCGGACATATACGAAGCTGATCTGCAGTGTTCAAATAGTGCTTGTGAATACGGTGGAACACGAACATTACAGCAGGCAAGAAAATGAAAGCCATCCATACGCTTGAGAACTTAGTAATAATAAAAATAAGTGTAATCGTCAATGTAGTCAGCATACCGATGGTATTTACAACAAAACTTTTTTTCCATCCTGCTGGTTTTGTTTTAAACCAATGAACCATCATTCCTAGTTGTGACAATGTGAAAGGAATGAAGACACCAACCGCATACAGAGGTATTAAGCTTTCTGTATTTCCGTGGAATGCAGCTACAAGCACCGCAGACAGAACACCTAGAAAAATAATACCATTGGAGAAGCCTAGACGGTCACCACGAACCATAAAGGCATGTGGCATATATTTATCTTTCGCAAACATAAATGCGAGCAGCGGGAACGCTGAGTAAGCCGTATTAGCTGCCAAGAACAAAATCACTGCGGTGATCCCTTGAATGAAAAAATATAAGGTTCCGCGACCAAAGGTCGATTCAGCGATTTGAGAAACAACCGTGGCCTTTTCGTCAGGGACTATACCGTACCAATAGGCCAGTAGTGTAATACCTGTAAACATAAATCCAAGTATACCCCCCATGACCATTAATGTCTTGGCTGCGTTCTTTTCTGCTGGTGCTTTAAAGTTTGGAATGGCATTAGATACAGCCTCTACACCCGTAAGTGCCGAACAACCAGAACTGAATGCTTTTAATAGTAGAAACAAACTAACATTAGATACAGCAGATCCAATTTCAGGGACATTCGCATGAACGCCACCTGCAGCATATTTAATAATACCGGAGATTATCAACACTACAATCGACACCACAAACAAATACACGGGGATTGCGATGAATGAAGCTGATTCTGTAACTCCGCGAAGATTAATTAATGTAAGAAGAAGAATAACTGATACTGCAATAAGAACGGTGTGATTATGAAGACTTGGGAAAGCCGATGTGATCGCATCCGTTCCTGCCGACGCACTAACAGCAACGGTCAGAATGTAATCCACTAATAAAGACCCTCCTGCTAAGAGCCCTGTCGGAATACCGAGATTACTCTTGGCAACGATGTAAGCTCCGCCTCCTTGAGGATAAGCATAAATCGTCTGCCGATAGGATAAAATCAGGATGGCCAGCAGGCCCAATACGGCTAATGCAATTGGCAGGGAATACCAGATGGCAGTAAACCCCGCAGCCACTAGTACAATCAGAATTTGTTCCGTTCCGTAGGCTACAGACGAGAGCGCATCAGAAGACAGGACAGCCAGTGCTTTCACCTTGGATAACTTTTCATGATCGAGTTCGTTCGACTTCATCGGACGCCCGATCAATAGTCGTTTTACCTTGCTTACCATTGTGGATACAGTTCCTTTCTTTGAGAGCAGAAACGGAAATTCCGCGCGCTGTTTTCATTGGTGGATTCATAAATGCAGACACAAAAATAGCATACGGAAATGATCCGCATGCTATGCATGGTCATTATCCCACCTTGCTTACGAGGTTAGCTGGCGGATTCGGGCTGTGGTATAGCCCTACGGTTTAAGTCCAATCGACCCCATTCCGATTCACCCCATTGGCACAAATGCCAAGTTTGGTTCCCCCGTTTTTCCTAAGAAAATTCAGCGCATATTCAACTTCTCACAAGGTCTAATATTAGTCTACAAAGTGTATACAGTAAAGCGTTGAAAAAAATGAAAAAAGAATGAAAAAACATCCAATAAGCGCAAATAATGCGTCTTATTGGATGCTCTCTTTCATTATCTTCAATTATCCCTCTGGACCGTGTTTTTAATCACTTTTCACATTTTTCCGAATCCCTCAAAGCTAAAAAACTAAAATCCTAAACTTTCCTCAGTTTCTAACTCCATCACTTCTTCTTCCTTGCGTCCGTACCAAAGTAAAATACTAATTAAAGCAAATGCGATTAACGCAAGGAAAGGAATCGTAATGAACCCAAAATAGTTTAAGTAATCCTTATTACACGGAACACCAATTGTACAAGGAAGAACTTTACTTAACGCAGGAATCTTCTGTTCCGCATAATGATAGATCGAGATACTGCCACCCATCAAGCTTAGTGGAAGTACATAAGGAATAATCCGCTTATCCCCTCTAAACGTCGCAATTCCCAGTAGGAATAACTGAGGATACATGAAAATTCGCTGGAACCAGCAAAGCTTACAAGGTTCATATTTCAATACTTCGCTTAAATACAAGCTACCGGCTACAGCTACTAAAGAGACGAACCAGGCCAGATACAGGCAGTTACGCTTGCAAAAAGATAGGAACTTTATCACTTTGCCTCCACGGATTTTGCGGCGTCATTAATTTCAGTTGAAATCGCTTCAATGTTAAATGGATCCGCAGTCATTACTCCATTGATGTAAAGGGATGGTGTAGTCGTCACCCCAGCTTCACTAGCTAGCTGCATACCCTTATTCAGCTCATCTGCATACGTACGATCCTTAATATCTTTACGCAGCAGTTCGTAATCGATAGCTAACTTCTCTTTCTCCGCAAGGCTTACTAAGAAATCTTCAGTCGCCCATTCTTCGCTCTCATCACCTTGCTGTGCGTGTACAGCATCATAGAACTTCCAGAATTCATCATTATTCTGATGGTATACAGATAATGCAGCAAGTGAGGCAGTCTCAGAGTCTGGACCAATGAAAGCCATATTTACAAAGTAGAGCGCTGCTTTTCCGTCGTTGACAAAATCTTGAACAATTTTCGGTTTAACTGAAGTTGCAAATTGGGAACACGCTGGACATTTTAAATCTCCAAATTCAACAATTTTAACAGGTGCATCCTCTTTACCGACTCTAGGCAGCTCGCTGTAATTGAATGCTACTGGTTCTCCCGATGTGGCATTTTTTGCGGCATCTTTCGAAGCTAACATAAACAATCCAACAAAAATGATGACTACTAAAGCTATTGAACTAATAATTAAAATTCTCGTCTTCTGCTTTTGTCGCTCCTGTTCTACCCGCCGCTTCTCTTGTTTGCTCAGCTGGGGAACGCTTGTACTTTTATTAGGTTTACTCAAGGAGAGTTCCTTTCTGTCCTCTGTGGACTAATGTAGTTTTTATCATATACATTTAAAATTATATAATTATTACTCTCTTTTTGGCAAACAATACTGTAAATACACTGTAAAAAAGGACACAGTGCTATAGCACTGTGTCCTAATAATTATTAATATGTTCGTTATGCACCAGCTTCTTCAGTCAATAGCTGTAACTTCAGTAGCTTAATTCGAGAAATCCGCTTATTATCCGTTTCTTCCACAATAAACAGATGATCATCAAATTCTACAGACTGCCCTTTTTGAGGTGGATTAACCTCCAGTTTAGAATACAGCCAACCGCCTATCGTATCATAATCCTCTGTATCCATATGGAGACCCAAAAGATCATTGATCTCTTCAATAAGCATCAAGCCGTCGATGGAATGTTCATCCTCCCCCAGCTTCTCAACACCAGGACGCTCTTCATCGAACTCATCCTGAATTTCTCCCACAATTTCCTCCATGATATCTTCCAGCGTTACCATTCCTGATGTTCCACCGTACTCATCAATCAGAATGGCGATTTGTGTCTTCGCGCGCTGCATGACTTTCAGCAGAGCACTAATCTGAATAGATTCTGGTACGGTTAGTATAGGACGAATTAATTTATTATAGCTTTGTTCACGATCCCTGATTAAGTCCTTGATATGAATGAAGCCTAGAATGTGATCCTTATCTCCATCACAGACTGGATAACGCGTCCTCATTCCATCAAAAGCAATCTCAAGGTTCTCTTCAGTTGAAAGATGATTATTCAGGCAGATCATTTCTGTCCGAGGAATCATGATCTCACGGGCCATTGTGTCCACAAATTCAAAAATATTGTCAACCAGCGCCATTTCGGTATTATCAATAAAGCCGCTTTTATTACTTTCTTGCATGATAATACGGATTTCTTCTTCCGTATGCGCCGTTCCCAGCTCTGAAGCAGGGGATAAACGGAAGATCCGTAATAAACCACGTGCCAGCCCATTTACGATCCAAATCACTGGATACATGATCTTGTAAAACACATTCATCGGTCCAGATGTTAGCAAAAGGACAGATTCAGCCTTGTTAACAGCAATAGTCTTAGGTGCAAGCTCACCAAGTACGATATGCAAGATAGTGATAAACATTAGAGCAATAATCAAAGATACAACATTAACAGCGGTTACTCCAAAACCTATACTTCCTAATAATGGTCCAACAAGGTTAGCTATAGCGGGTTGACCCAGCCATCCTAGCGCAAGCGAAGCCAATGTAATACCAAGCTGACAGGCGGATAGATAACCTTCCAAGTTGCGTACGATGCTTCTCGCTTTTAATGCTTTTTTACTACCTTCTTCAATAAGGGTATCAATTCTACCGCTTCGTACTTTCACCATTGCATATTCGACTGAGACAAAGAATCCATTTAACAATACCAACAAAATAATAAGACCTACGTGTAATATACCGGGTAAAGGGTCGCTCAATTTATAATCCTATCCATCATTCTCCGTACGGATGGATAGGCCCACCTCCTTCGTTTTTTCAGAGTGTTGGCAAGAAGCTTGCCAGTTGTTCCTTTCAGTATCAATTTCCCAATGGTTTCATCTCCAGTCTGGAATCACGTTTTTGAATATATACTTTATTATATTAATATATTGGGGCAAACCGCAAGCATGCGTGTCCTTTTGAAAAAAAATGGGTCTTTATTCCCCTTATTATTCCAAATTATCAGTATGTATAAAGAAAACCCCCTCACCGTTAAGTGTTGGGGTTTCCACAAATATAAGGACTTGATTAGCGACAATTTCTAGTTGTAGGAGGATTACCGATCACGCCAGGGTACTGGTAAGTAAGGGGCTCATCAAATGTAGCATAATCAAAATAAATCATAAGTAATACAGTACGTTGACCAGTTACTGGGTCACTAATAATAATGTGGTCACGGCCCGCAGCTTCCAGTACACCCTTGTAAACTTTGGCATTCCACTCTTTGTTGTTTTCATAAGTAAAATAAAATGTACCTACTTTACCTAAATTCAGCCGGAAAATATTTTCGATATACGATTGTTCGAACTGCTGTGGTGGGTTTTGAACTACAACCCCTCCTGGTGTCATCGGACTTCCGCTGCTAACTTGTGGCGGCATGCTGCCCATGCCTTGCATTCCTTGCATTCCTGTAGACATCGGCATTTGCATACCTGAAGAAACACTACCAATAGTGTAAGTAACGGGACGGTATGGTTGAACGATCATTTAATGAAACCTCCTAAATATTTATCGGAGCAACTGCTCCCTTTGGACACAAAAGAACTTAAAACTACCTTACTGAGAGAATTACTCATAACATTGAGTAATTCTCTTTGCACAGTGACCCTGCTAATTTCCAATAAATACAGCTGGGCAATCTTCTCCAGTCGGAGTAAAGAAACAATGTGCTTTAAAGCGGCCTGTGTTTTGTTGGTTATACCAGGTTGGAGGACATTCTCCTACAGGACGGAAGAACCATAAAGCATTGGTAGCTGGCCAGGTTCTTTCACCTGCAATTGCTCGTTTAGCAAGACGGATGTCTGCTTCTCTTGCTCGTTGATAGAAGTAGCTTTTTTGCGGAGCTTCGAATCCACCTGGACTTTGATAGACCATGTCATTCACATTACGAATATTCATAAAGTCCAAGCAATTGCCAAGAATCCGGTTGACACCAACATTGCCGACCATAAGCATGCCGAGATCTCCATCTCCCTCAGCTTCCGCTCTCATCAACCTCGCTAGCACCCTCACATCTTCCGAGTTCGTTTTGATGACGGCCACGCTGTCTCCTCCTTGGGGTCGCTTCTTGCTTGCAACCTCGTTCTTAACTGCATGCTGTATTGTATGTGCATTAGCCCAAGTGGTGACAGTCCCCGCCTAATTTTACAGTAGATTTCTTTCCGTTTTTTTGCTTATTAGTCTGCACATAAAAACCATCCTCCCGCTCCGTAGAATGGAACAGGGGATGGTTTTAGAATCAATGAATAGCTAATGACTACTCCGCAGTGGAGTATTGTGGCTGTCGTTCAAATCCGTAATATCTAGTTCCTTGATAGGTAAGCATGCCTTTATCGCCTTCTGCACTCATTCCATATTCATGGCCATCTACTTTAAATTCTATTCGACTGCCACCATTCAATTCGTACGTTAAGTAGTAAGTTGTACTTGTACGACTTGGACCATTATCTTCTTGAGCCTGCTGCTGTCTTATTTCACTTCGTTTGCTGACGATACGGGCAGGGATGGTTAGCATGGGTGAGCTATTGTTCCGGCTCCATTGAAGCAAACCCCTGCCTGCTGATACTGCAAGAATACCAACCATTACAATGAGAAATATTGGCATCACTGTTCCAGAGAAATCAAACATCCATGATAGATCCGGGCCCATTCCCATGACATTTTCCCCCTTCATACCCATGTAATTCCGACCTTTACTTAGCTTCAGGCACTTCTGTACATGTATATGCCTCATCTAGTCCAGAAAGCATTAAATTAGTGAGACTTCATGCAAAAAGACCACTCTGTTTTCTTAGAAATCAAGAATTGAGTGGTCTTTAATCATAGTTTTGTGTGATCAGATTAAGCATGAACGAGGTCTAGCAATTGCTTCGTTTCGTCAGTCTCAATATCTAACATACCATTATCTGCCCAACATGCTCTGCATTGTTCTTCCGTTTCACACAGGTGAGCGTCATCACAGTTGTAGCAAAGTTGCAGCAGGTTTCTTGTCATATAATCTGTTTCAAAAGTTTTCATTGTAATCTCTCCTATTCGAAAGTTAAGTTTGTGAAAAATTGAACTTGTTCTATGTGTTAAATATATCACACGATCATTTAAATGTCATGTGATTTTTTTCACATCTTTAAAGAAAATTTTAATTAAGTTTTTTCCTTATATTCAATCAATCAAAAACACAATAATTTGGGGTTTTATTCCTTTCCATTTACAAAAATGAGGCTGTCCCATAAGTAGTATCTACCACTTGTGAAACAGCCCTTTCATCACTTTACATCACACGCCAACTAATCCCACCATTCGTAGTTTGTAAGAGGAGCGAGCGTTTTTGTTCTTTTTTCTCAAGCAAAAGCCACCCCACATCTGCGGAAATAAACTGCATCTTAATCGTCTCAGGATATTCCTCAAGCTTCGACCGCAGAACACTGCTCTCTTTAAGAGGGAGCCAAGTGTTCCCTTGGTTAACGGTGTGGTAAAGGGTGTCACCTAGGATGGCCCAACCGACTTGCGAATTCAGAAACGTCGGAGCGCTCTGATGATTGCCTTCGGTTGGACTCTTTAATTCAAAAGGTGCAAATTTCCAGTTCTGTCCACCATTAGCGGTAAAGTAACCGTGATAAGTTATCGTTTTATCTTTATCGTTTTGGCAGCCCACAGACATCCAGCCATTAGTTTTACTAACATCGAAGAACTCTGGTTTGCCAGTAATGACTCTGTCACAGCTTTCCAGTTGTTCATTCACCAGAAAAGACTGTCCTGGATTCCAACTCTGACCACCGTCCTTAGTCATAAAGATTTTAGGAAGGGCAGCTGTTTGAAGAGTCACAAATCCATCTACACGGTTCTTGAATATCATTCCAGTACTTACTCCTGAGAACGGTATCGAATGATTTGGAAGGTTCGGATTATATTGTTCATTCTGCATCACTTCTTCCCAAGTGGCTCCACCGTCCGACGTTGAGTAAAGAGCCTTGCTCTCCTTATTAGGAGTAGCGTTCGCTGAAGTCATAAGCCATCCCTGTGTTGGTGAAATGAAATAAATGGAAGACACAGCATTATCATCACCTAGGGATGAGATTTTCCAGCTCTCCCCTCCATCAGTCGTCCGTAACACTATATTCTCTGTCGTGCCAAATGCACTTCTTATAATCCAACCATGATTCGGGTCCGTAAAAAAGATACCTTTTCCATAGACAGGCGTGGAAAGAAACTGCACATTGGGCGCAGGAGAAATATTAGCCCATGTCGCCCCGTTATCACGGGTAATATACAAACGAAGTTCATTTTTTGTTACACCCCAGACCATACCCACTGTCTCACTAATCAGATGAAAACCCGTAATTCGAGTTTGAACCTGATATTTTGGTCCACTCTCTTTGTTTGTATTGTTACTAGGTGGTGTTATTAGAGTAATTGTCTGTCCTTCTTCCGGTGCTTCAGTAGGCTGTGGCTGTGGAGAAGGCTCCGGTGGTGGTGATGAACATGCCGAGACTATCCACGCTAAAAAAAATAGCATTATAAACATTCTTAGTGTTTTCAATCCAGCGGTCCTAGATGTCAATGCCCTCTCTCCTCTCATTTCGAATCTTATTTATGATTCAATTTACTATTACGGTAGCCATATAAAAAATAGATCAGAAGTCCAAGACCCGTCCAAATAAGAAATCCAATCCATGTCTCACTTCCTAGATTATACATCAAAAATCCGCATGTTGCCGCACTTAGCAACGGAATGAAAGGTACCCAGGGCACTCTGAACCCTCTTTTCATATTGGGATGAATATACCTCAAGGCAATTACACCCAAAGAAACGACAAAAAAGGCAAACAGTGTTCCAATACTTGTTAAGTTAGCCAACCGATCCAAAGGGATGAAGCCCGTTAATACTGCTATAATGATGCCAACCATCCATGTACTTCGAATAGGTGTTAGAGTTTTAGCATTGATCTTAGACAATCCTCTTGGTAAAAGTCCATCCCGTGAGATTGCAAATATCAGTCGAGTTTGACCGAACAGCATTACGAGCAGAACTGTGGTCATTCCGGCAATAGCCCCAACCGAGATTAGACCCGCTATCATGTCTTGATTTACGACACGTAGTGCATATGAAACGGGATCACTAACATTAAGATCCGTATAGGGTATAATGCCCGTTAATACGAGTGAAACTAATATATACAATACAGAACATATAGCAAGGGATGAAATAATCCCTATAGGCAAATCGCGCTGCGGCTGCTTTACTTCTTCTGCAGCAGTCGATAACGCATCAAAGCCTATGTAGGCAAAGAAGACAGTTGCTGCACCGTTCACGACACCTTGATAACCAAACGGTAGAAATGGAGTCCAGTTCTCTGGTTTAACATAGAAGAATCCCGTTACGATAAACAAAAGCACTACAGCAATTTTGATGACAACCATAATGGCATTAAAACGTGCAGTCTCTTTAGTTCCCCGTGTCAGTAAGTAGGAAATTAGTAAAATAATAATTACTGCTGGTAAATTAATAAAGGTACCTGCTTCCGCATTATACGCCCCTGATAGTGCTGTAGGAATAATATGAATCCCAAAGCCCTCTAAAAGTCCCTGCAAATAGCCTGACCATCCACTGCTTACTGCAGCTGCTGCAACGCCATATTCTAATACAAGGTCCCACCCTAAAATCCAAGCGAGTAATTCTCCAAAAGCTACATAACTATAAGCATAGGCACTTCCGGAGACCGGGATGGCCGATGCAAACTCTGAATAACAAAGGGCTGACAGCACGCAGGCGAAAGCGGCTAACAGGAATGAAATGACAAGGCCAGGACCAGCGTGTTCTGCTGCCGCTACTCCTGTCATTACAAAAATACCAGTACCGATAATCGCACCTACACCCAGCATGGTTAAATCCAGCGCACCCAGTGTTTTGTTTAATTTGGTTGCACCGGAGTTGGAAGGTGCAATTAGCGGTTTTTTGCGAAATAAATCCATTCTTACATTCTCTCCTGTCTAGTCTTGTTGTCAAATTGATTAGAGATTTCTATTTAGTATGCCCAAAATAGGGTAATGCATTAAATAAGACCTGCTTGAAAACAATAACGTTAGCGATTATGATGGACAAGATTAAAAGCTAAAAATTTTAAATACTGAGGAGATGGAATTATGGCCCCCCCGAAACCCAATCGTATCGTAGTCATAGGTACTGGAGCAGTTGGTACAACAACAGCCTATACATTACTGCTACGGAGACGTATGCCTGAGCTCGTACTTATTGACGTTAATCAAAAGAAAGCTCTTGGAGAAGCGTTGGATATGAATCACGGCATGCCTTTTGTTGGTGGTGTGAAACTATGGGCTGGTACATATGAAGATTGCCGTGAAGCGGATATCATCATTGTTACTGCCGGTGCATCACAAAAACCGGGTGAAACCCGGATAGATCTGCTCCGCAAAAACATTTCAATTTTCAAAGATATTGTTCAAAAAATCACCAAATATAATCAACATGCGATACTACTTATTGCTACTAATCCTGTAGATATTTTGTCATATGCCACCTTGAAAATAAGCGGATTTGATCGCAGAAGAGTCATCGGTTCAGGAACGGTGTTGGATAGTGCACGGTTTCGTTATCTGATCGGGCGCCACAAAGAAATTGATCCTCGCAGCATTCACGGACAGATTATCGGTGAACATGGAGATTCGGAACTTCCTGTTTGGAGTTTGGCGAATGTAGCCGGTATTGATCTTGGTTTTGACGAAGCAGAACAAGATGAAATCTTCCAAGATACTAAGAATGCCGCTTATGAAATTATTGATGCTAAAGGCTCAACCTCTTACGCAATAGCACTAGCACTTGATCGTATTGTAGTCTCCATTCTTCATAATGAAGGTTCTGTGTTGAACGTATCTACTTTATTGAATAATTATAACGGAGTTTCGGATGTCTACCTTGGTGCTCCTTGCGTCGTAGATCGATCCGGTGTACGAGAAGTACTAGATCTTCCATTGAATGAGACAGAAAAAGCTTTATTCCAGAAATCTGCTGAGAAGCTTAAAGCTGAAATTGCTAAGCTAGAACTCTAAGCAAGAATTGGGGCTATCCTAAATGTCATGATATATGACTAGGGATAGTCCTTATTTCATGAATAGAATTTCACTTTAAATTCTATCAAATCTGGACTTGCAATTTCGACATGGCTTCTTCTTTCTCCCGGCTCGTGATATGCGTGTAAACCGTTGTTGTCTGAATGGAAGAGTGTCCCAGCAGCTCCTGAACCGTCCGAAGATCCGCCCCTTTTCGTAGCAGCATGGTAGCGAAGGAATGTCGAAGCTTATGGCTGGAATAGGGTCGACGTTGTGCAGCAGGCACATCCTTTTGGAAACGATCGAAGGTGTCCGCAGCGATTTGCTGAATACCTCGTATGGACAGCCTGCGTCCTTTTTGGGAAATGAACATAGCCTCCTCTTTACTGCGCCAAGGATTTAATCGTTCTTCTAATGCCAGATCGAGAAAAGGTACCACATCCTCTGGAATCGGTACATTACGCCATTTACGTCCCTTACCGAACACTCGAAGTGAATGCCTTTCTACATTATAATCACTTAAATTCAGCGTGTGGACTTCTCCCACCCGAAGCCCCATATAGGACATGAGTAAAAAGACTGCTAAATTACGGCCTTTGTACTTCCCATCTATTGAAGACAAAAATCGCCCCAGATCACCTTCATCTAAGTAGACCGGCTCACGATTGATCTCAGTTTTAGATTTCTTAATCCCAGCTGCAGGATTGGTTAGAAGCAATTCCAGTTCAATTAATGCCTTGAAAAAACAGTTAATAGAGGCATGCTTCCGGTTACGGGTAGCGTCACTTACACCACGTTCACGCACAGACGTAAGAAAGGAAATAACATGTAGCTTTTTTACCGACTCTAACTTTTTACCATTCAGACTTTCTAAAAACTGTCTTACATCTACTAAATAGGATTTCTGCGTGTAGGGAGTGTACCCGGCATCCTTCATCCAGATTAAAAAAGCTTCAAGCCCCTCTTCGTAGTCTTCACTCCACTCATTCATGGCTTCGAGCCTCCCTTGATTTCGACAATCTATTGTACCATAGAATAGCTACGAGCTTTATGCTTAACTTCTCCAATTTTCAGCATGCTTTTGTACAGATTTTAAAAACTCTGTTAGTACAGGAGATTTCCATTTCTTATGATGATAGGCTATTTGAGTAGCCACACGCTGCGATTCATCATTCCAATTCAGCCTAGCTAACTTCCCTTCTGCTAATTCGTTGTTCACTGTGATCAGTGGAATAAAAGCGATGCCTAGACCGGCCATAACACATTGCTTGATCGCCTCAATACTCCAAAACTCTAGCGTAGGGTCCGGAAATACCCCATGACTGTTTAAATGACGTTCAAACAAAGTGCGGTAGCTACAACCGGTTTCCGTATGCAATATCGTTTCTCCCTTAAGATGAAACGGCTCTACCTCTGAAAGACTCATTAAGGGGTGATCCGGCGGGGCGATCAGGGTCATTTGTTCATGCACCAGTGTTTCTATATTCAGATCTTTATCTTCCGTCTCTGGTTGCAGTAAGAAGGCCAGATCCAGTTCACCGGAACGAACCAGATCCGTTAGCTCCCAGCAGGCCCCAGGCTTTAAAATAATTTGGACCTTCGGATATTTCACGCGAAACTCCTTGATAATGCCTGGTAAGCGAAAAGCAGCCAGAGATTCTGGAGCGCCAATCCGCAAAGAACCTGTTAGCTCACTCTCGGAACGAAGGGCATCTTGGGCCAAGGTGTGCATTCGGGATATCTCTTGCGCGAAGGGGAGCAGACGTCGACCTGCATCGGTTAGGATAATCTTTTTACTAATCCGATCGAATAAAGGCTGACCAATTTCAGTCTCTAGTGCCTGAATCTGTGCGGTGATACTGGACTGTGCATAATCAAGCTTCTGTGCAGCGCGTGTGAAGCTACCTGTCTCCACTACGACTATAAAAGTAAAAAGATGACGCGATTCCATGCGTACCCCCTGAGTGATAGTCAACCATCGGAATTTCGAATGGATACTATTCAAAAATTCTGTTTTTCCAATGGATCTATTATCTGCTACTCTATAACAAAAGACAATGAAAGCAGGATTAAAAATCATGAAGGATTCAAGTTCAACCACTTTACAAAGAAACATCGGCATGCCGCAGGCCATAGCTCTTTACATAGGTGCTGTATTGGGTTCAGGAGTCTTAATCGTTCCTGGGCTGGCTGCAGAAATGGCTGGTCCCGCTTCATTGCTGGCTTGGGGATTTATGACGCTGTTGATCCTGCCGATGGCCTTATCTATGGGTCTGCTCTCTGCCAAATTCCCTAACGCTGGAGGCGTGTCCCATTTCGTTACCCTTGCCTTCGGACCTAAAGCTGGATCTTTAGTGGGCTGGTTCTTCCTGATGTCCGTTCCGATTGGTGCGCCTGTCGCTGCACTGACCGGAGCTGGTTATATGACAGCCGCTATGGGCTGGGATGAACCTGCCAGAATTACTATCGCTGCTGTTATGTTGGCCATTGGCCTAATTACAAATTGGATTGGCATGCAAGTGGCTGGTAAGGTACAAATTGCAGTAGTGATTGCGATTGTAGCTGTTCTCGTCTTCTCCTTTGCTACTGCTCTTCCTCGTATCGAGGTTGAACACTTCACTCCCTTTGCTCCGCATGGCTGGATGAGCATTGGTCAAACTGCAGCAATCTTATTTTGGTGTTTTATTGGCTGGGAAGCTGTATCACACCTCTCTGAAGAGTTCAAAGATCCGCAACGCGCTGCCGTTAAAGGTGTGACCATTGCTGCTATTATTGTAGGTATTCTATATTTCTTATCCGCTTTAGCAACAGTTGGCACACAGAGCTACCTTAAAGGTGGTTCGAGCACTTCCCTTGTTTGGATCATCAGCCAGCCTCTTGGACGCTGGGGAGGATTTATCGCAGGTGTTACAGGTCTCTTCATTTGCACCGCCACCATTATCGCTTATGCCGGTGCCGCCTCGCGCGTGGCTTATGCGTTATCACGTCAGGGCTATGCGCCGCATTGGATGGGTAGACTATCCAAACAGTATCATACCCCTATCGGTGGGATAGCTTTCCTGCTCCTCTGTTTCGTAACAGTCATGTCACTGTACGGCAGCGGATCCATATCTATCACTACTTTGATTCAGTTTCCGAATGCGACATTTATCCTGACATATATCGGAGGCTGTGCCGCCGGGATACGCCTACTCAAGGGAAGTAGATTAGGCGTGACGATTAGCTGGATCTCTTTTCTAGCTACTGCTGCCGTGTTTCCTTTTACAGGTTGGGCGATAGGCTATCCGTTACTTATTACTTTGATGTTTATTTTGATCTTTCGTATCAAACATAAACAAGCGATGGCCGGAATGAACGAATTAAGTTGTGAAATGAATGAGGATCAACGAAAAGCATTATAAAGATCAAACACCCGTAACCAGTCCTTCATCAGGATCGGGTACGGGTTTCTTCAAATTCATTTTCGTTTCAGCAGCTCCTTAGATGGTTATGGAATGAAGAGGGTAAACTATACTATGACCAGACAAAGGAGACGATACATCATGCCAAATCAACCAAAGATCATGCTTGAGCCAGCAGCACAGAAATTTGCCGATGATAATTCAAAACCTCCGTTCCTTCCTGATCTTGGACCAGAAAAAGGTCGCAAGACGGTAGATACAGTACAATCCAGTGAGATATATAAACCTGAAGTTGATGTTGAAGATCTTATGGTGCCAGGAGGCCCTAATAGTAATGTTTCGATAAGAATTGTTCGGCCCCCTAGCTCCTCTTCCGCGTCGTTGCC
The DNA here is from genome assembly GCF_001012825.1 of Paenibacillus etheri. GTDB lineage: Bacteria > Bacillota > Bacilli > Paenibacillales > Paenibacillaceae > Paenibacillus_AQ > Paenibacillus_AQ etheri. The sequence goes on along the minus strand of NZ_LCZJ02000019.1, from coordinate 183,435 downwards.
AGTCATCCTTTACATTCATGGTGCAGGCTGGGTATTTGGTAATGCCCATACCCATGACCGCCTGATCCGTGAACTGGCTGTTGGAGCGGAGGCTGCTATTGTTTTTCCAAATTACAGCCTTTCTCCAGAAGCTAAATATCCTACAGCAATTGAAGAAATCTATGCTGTTCTGAAATGGATAGCTGAACAGGGAAGTGAACATGCCCTTGATGCTAGCAAGTTATCCATAGGTGGTGATAGCGTAGGTGGGAATATGGCTGCCGCCATTACTCTGATGGCTAAAGAACGCAGTGGCCCGAAGATAGGGAAACAATTATTGTTCTATCCAGTAACGGATGCCTCATTTGATACCGAATCCTATCATGAGTTCGCAGAAGGATATTTCTTGCAGCGGGACGGAATGAAATGGTTCTGGGATCAATATACCACTGACCCTGAAGAGCGGAATCAAATCACGGCCTCCCCGCTTCGTGCCAGTGTAGAGCAGTTACGCGATTTACCCGAAGCACTAGTCATAACTGGTGAAGCAGATGTTCTACGTGATGAAGGTGAAGCTTATGCCGCCAAATTACGTGAAGCAGGTGTCACTGTTACAGCAGTTCGTTTTCAAGGGATCATACATGATTTTGTGATGCTGAATCCTTTAGCAGAAACCAATGCCAAAAAAGCCGCCATCAAGCTGGCGACGACATGGCTTCGTGAAGGTTACTAAAACTAATAAGTCCTTCGACTTATTCTACATGGGAGTGTCTCAAAAGCCATGAAACGGCTGCTGAGGCACTCCTTTTACAGTTTTTTTCGCCAGATTCAGTATTTGATCGCCTCTCCTCTTCGAGACTCGAGCTCCCCTATTAATGAAATTCATCTTCTTAAGGAACAGAGTTATCATTAGTTAACATAATAATGGTTATGTTAACTAATTTAGTTTGAGAAATAAAAAAAACAACTAGCGAGCCCAAAAGAATTATTACAGATGCTGTTACGTCTCATTTTCCGAAGCTATTTCTCGCTTGAACTCACTGGTTCGACTCTCTAGGTGAACAGAACCACCGTTTCCAATCTGGAAGGTCGTGCCAGACCCAATCGATAAAACCCTAATATATTGCATATTAATCGTTGATTCCTTGGAATCATTCAAAATCTCAACTTCATCTTCATTCACTTGCTTCGACCATGCCGTGAGTGGGATCTCTAAGGGTGAAGCCTCTCTATTATTGCTATTAATCTCTTTTATGTTAAATAGGTAATTTTCTTTACTACCCACAAATTTAGACTGAATCCGCTCTACAGATCCACATATGAAAATCGAACTGTCAGACAGATTATTGATATACACATCTAGTATACGTGAGGTGTGCATTTGTTAACTGCCTTTTTGGACTTGATCTGGAGCACTCGGAGCATATTCTATCACGCTGTCAAACGCCGAAGAACAGTTAATCGTCTGTGTATCCCCTACTAAAAATACCGAAGAACCTGAGATCGAAACCACTTTTACTGCGTTTACATTTATCTCTCTGTTAGTCACGGTTACTTTCATGCGGCTCCCGCCTTCCAGTTATGTTTATTTCCAAATGCCGTTCTACCGCCGTAACAATATCTCGTTTGATTTGCTCAACAATAGAAGTACTTTCCTCTTCTGTGTATCCACGCCCTTCTTCTGCGGCAGGAAGCTGGCTTACATACTCGTTAATCCGGCCATCCATCTGATTCAGCAGATCCTGGGTTACCATATGGATATACTGCTCATCAATACTTAAGTTCTGCTCTTTTTCTAAGCGTGAAAATTGAGAAGGAACTTCCTCTTGCACATACTTCAGAATCTCTGGACGAATTTTATCAGATAATGCAGTTGCAGTTGGTGTCCCTCCCTCTTGCTCCCCAATAGGCTTACCATTGATCATCGCTTCATCCAGATTATTTCCCTCATTTGGTGTAATGCCTATATTTAAAGTGCCTTCCAGCTTCTCGATTTTCAATTGTTCAAAATGATAATTTATAGGACCTATACTTGCAGTTTTATTGTTCTTTATGCTGTCTACGTCCCCTTTTAAATCTTGGAGCTGTTTCTCTAGCATTTGAATCTTTTCTGCTTGCACTCTTAGTGCATTAAAGACTTGCTGAACATAATACGGGTGCATACAACCCCCTCCTATAGTTTATTGTATGCGAAGGATAAGAGCCTAATTCTAGCGTGTATATAGTTCAGTTGGTGGAGGCAAGGATACAAGAGGTGAATCACTTACCGCTGGTGATGGCGCAGGAGGAGATTCTGGAACGTCACTAGACTGATAACTATGAGACAAGGCATTAATTCGGCCGGAAGTACCGATCTGTAGAACCGATGAATTTGAGATCGTACCAATTTTCAAATGATTTACCGATATGCACTGATATACCGTAATATTCATGTAAACCCACCCTTAAGGAGGCGATACTTGATCCACCACATCTGAATCCATCGTGTTCGTACTGCTGGCTGCATTATTCGTAATGTTTGTACCTATGGAGTCACCTATGGAGAAGGAGTTGGCACCGGCATAGGTTTTGGAGTTACTGCTCAAGATAACAGATGCCGTATTTCCTACTAAGACTGTGGAACTAGGGCCCACGCTGTTGATTTTAATGTTACCGATGATTGAAACCACCAAACCACTCCTCCCTTCGGAATGTTAACCTATTCTATGTAGATATTCGCCCAGATGTCACTGAATAAGTCATAAGCCCATACAATGGATTAAAAATGAAGGAGGTTAAGCGTTCATGAGTCCGAATAAATCGAACCCTTTAGATTGGATGAACGAAGATCCCTTTTTTAAGAAAAAGCTATCCTTGAAGTCGCTTGAAGAGCAATGGAAGCTGGATCCAAGCCAGATCGATGGTTATGTTGAAAAAATAATCAGAGAAGCTACCTCGGCGACCACTTCATCACTGACGGACGAAACCTCAAGTCTGCAATTTGAGCATCTGGACACACATAATTATCTGATCACGAAAATTCGTATTCCAAGTGGAATTCACCCCGAAAGTATATGGGCACAAATTAACCGAACACAAATTAAATTAAGTGGTCTTGGAAAAAATCACAGCGAGATCATTCCACTCCCCATTCCAATCAATCCGGATCAGAGCAGAGCCACTTATAAACAAGGCTCATTGCAATTCAGAATGCCAAAAATGTCTTCAGGTAAATTTAGAGATATCAACATCCGTTATTTATAAAATAACCCTTATAATTCCTCCTTTTTACTCGTCCAAGTGGTGATCCATCCTCAAAAAAACGCCTTAAAATCAAAACAGCGTATAATTTAAGTTATGCGCTGTTTTTTAGGGCGTTTTTAGCCCTTATTTATCCTTTATTTTGCCTGCAATCACATTGGGATTTATAAGCTTCATTCTCCGAACTTTAAGGTCCCCTCGCTCATAAGATAGGGTATCAATCGCAAAGGTGGGCTATTTATGTCCAAAAACAAGCGCGGCAAAGCACTCTGGCGTATGCCATCCCGAGGTAGAGGAACATGTCTCATCTGCGGCAGCACTCGTATTAAGCTTTTGTACATCGGAAAAGGACTTTCAGGTGAAAAGGTTAACGTGTGTAAGAAATGCGAGGGTAAACAAGTCACTAACAGTAACTGAACAAAATTGTTCAGAGGATTTTCAGTAATCATTTTTTACAAGGCGAACGGATTACTAAAAAAGTGCAATTCTGCCATCGAGCCTCGATGAACCTGAATCACACTTTGCTTAGTAATCCTCCACTTCAAGAACTAGGGGAGCTCTATACGATACCGTCTTTCCTCACTTGATAAATTGAATCCGACAGATTCATAAAGATGCAATGCAGAATCATTATTTGTTAACACCATTAAATAAGCATCTTTAAGTCCATGTGTTCTGAAATAGTTTAACGCTTGTGAAAGCATGTACTTAGCAATCCCCGATCTTCTCCACGGCTCAAGTACAAATACATTTTCAATATACCCGCTTTCCTCTTCCTGCCATAACATCAAGCTGCCTACAATCCTCTCCTCTTTCCGAACAACTATCGAGTTCCAAAGAGGATTTTGCTTAAATTGAGATAATCGTTCTTTCCCGAGTGGAGTTTCTGGCCAAACCTCAGCTTCTAATTCTAAATAATGATCTTCTTCTTGAGACGTCTCCATCATCCAAGTCGCGAATTCAAACGCCTTGTTTAGCTCAGGAACGGAGAAGGTGTCATTCAGATTATGATTCATTCTGTATAAGCTATTGTATTGACAGAAGCCCTTTTCCTTTTCGAAAAATTGCGTGTTCGCGATCTCTGATGCATTATTCCCCACACATAGCGTCGTTTTGTATTCTGCCGATAAAGTTTCCTTTAACTCAAGCGCTCTCAAGAAGAGTGTCTGGTACATACTCTCTAATAAATCATAATCTTCTTCTCGTTCAGGTATTGTTTTCAAATTCAAATAAATTGAATGTCTACTTTCCTCTGAGCGACCAGGGGGTACAATATTCATGATCTCTACTTGACCTTTGGCAACCATTTTCGCATTTTCAAAGGCGCAGTACACATTCGCCCAGTTTTCCTCATCTCCAACCCACCAAAAAACAGCATTTTCCCGCGAAGTAACCGAGTTATATAACTCACCCAGTAATGGCATGTCCCCTTGTTCAAAATTTCGAATCATCATTCCTTCGGATGAAAGAATCGTAGATTTTGTCAAAACAAAACCCCTTTTCATATAAATTTTGGTATACATTTAGGGTAGCACATCTCTTCCAATTTCACTTGTTAATGAATAGTTATAATTAATTCTTATATACCGTAACATTTTTCGAATGAACCCTGTCTTACTTACATAGGGGGACTGCATGATGAAGAGACGATTTTTTATAGGTATTGCTATATTTTCAATGGGTATTGTGATAGCTTTCGGGATCAGTACGGTATCAAATATCCTAAGTCCATTTAAGAGTTTCTCGCTCACTGTAGATAATCAGTCGGATGTTGATATTAGCTCTATTGAAATAGGTTTAATCCATATGGATTCCAAGGAATTATTTACAAGTCCCATCAAAAAAGGACAAACGAAAAAGTTCAAACCTAAACTGGGTTTAAGTGGTGAAGGTGCCATATACCTTAAGTATACTGACGCAAAAGGACAATCCACCCAAGAAACTGTATGCGGCTATACTGAGTATTTATCTGGTTATTCAACAGTCACGATAACTAATGAGGGCACAACTGTAGTTCAGCAATGCAATTAAATCCGTTCTTCAAAGGAGAACGTGTATTGTGAAACTTATACTTTCTTATATTTTCAAAAAAAGAGAAGGTAAACCCTTTTAGGTTCACCTCCTCTTTTCATTTATGTAGCTTGCGATTATACCTCCTAACTGGAAACCCTCGAGATCATATAATAGTCGTCAAATGACACCAGTGCGTTACCTTCAATTATTCTATACCCACTATTTAATAGTGCATTGATTCTTTGCTTAGCGCTAGGAATGGCTTTGGTAATCATTGCATCAACCCCAAAACAATCATAGAACTCCTTCTCAATCAAAGAGAGAATCTCTGTAACAATTCCTTCATTCTCCAGTCTTGAGATCAGATCGATTCTTAGGACACCAACCACGCCTATCCCTTCAACGCTCTCATTCCTCGCAAAAAATTCAATGGTACCAACAGCTTTATCACTATTTTTCTCCACAATACTAAAACGGACGTAACCATGCTCTGCATATTCATCCAGCCAGAATCGTATACAGCCACTCATCTCTTCTATCGTTTGAAAGTTAAAATCGTTATTACAGTTATCGCTATTGAAGAGCGGGATAGAAGCAACGTCAGAATAACATTCTAGCAGGTCCGCAGCGTCTACCTCTTGCACCAATCTATACACCAAACGCTCACTTTCAAACACCGGGCATACCTGATATGGACTTATTGACATCCTAAATTCCTCCTTTCTTTCCAAGTTTGGCGGCCGTGTTCGTCATTTCACAGACGAATACGGCCACTTGTGACACGAAGTATTACTTCAATCGTTTATGCATTCCCCAGAAGATTTAATTGCCAGGTCACACCAAAACGATCCGCTACCCAACCAAATTTCGGACTAAATGGATAGCTACCAAGAGGCATTAGGACCTGTCCACCTTGCGCTAATGATTCGTAGACCCGATCAATTTCAGCTTCACTCTCACAATTTACATATAAGGATATCGCTGGAGTAAAGGTGAATCCGTGCTGAACATAGCTATCTATACACATAAATACTTGTCCATGTAAAGAAAAAGAAGCCTGCATAACACTCCCTTCAGGTCCTGCTTCGTCCGCTCCATAGCGCTTAATGCTAATAACTTCGGAATCATCAAATAAAGAAGTATAGTAATTCATAGCTTCTTCTGCCTTCCCCTCGAACATTAGAAAAGTCATGATCTTTTGATTCGTTTCTTTCATGATTGTCCAGCTCCTTATTCTGATTTAAAGTAGATCATCTCATATCATTAACGCTTTCATATACTTTCAAACGGGCATACATGGTTTCGAGAACCGGATACGCATCATCTTGCCCCGGTAAAGCCATTGCCAGAAGAGCTCCATGCAGGTGATCTGCTTCTACAGGTAATTGCTTATGCATATCCCGATGCATGGATGAAGTAAATTCGGGTAATACAGAAAGCATCTTTTGCATCGTGGAAGCAATGTTTTCCGGTCCCACAGGCATTCCAGCATTTTGAGCCAGACTAACAATCTCTTGAAGAAGCTGCTCATAAATAGCACGTGCCTCAGGTGAGGCTAAAATAGGCCCGACAGAGCTATCCATTAAAGTAGTAATCCCACTTAGACTAGCTACAAATATATATTTCTGCCACACTTCGCGCTGAATGTCAGAACTTAATGTCACGGTAAAACCAGCATTATCCAAATGACTCAGAAGCAACTGTGTTCGTTCTGACTCATCACCTGCCCATTCACCAAACACAATACTATGGAACGAACTGCTTTGAACGATAGTACCTGCTGAATCTAGAGTTGTTTCTATATAACAAAGACCACCCAGTACATGTTCTGGTCCAAAACGCTTCTGCAAAATGCTAAATTGGTCATAACCATTGAGGAGCGGGAGTATTAGTGTATGTTCACCGACGTAGGGTTCAATGTCATTCATCACCTGAAGCAAATGGTATGCCTTGACCGCTATAATAATGCAGTCGAAAGGTTCTGCTTCTTCTCTAATAGAAATCGTTCGTACAGAAGTTTGAAAATCCCCATGAACACTTTTTATGATCAAACCGTCCGCTTCTAACTGAATCTGTTTGGCATTACGAACGAGGAAAGTAACATTTTCTCCTTTTTGAACTAGACGCCCCCCAAAATATCCACCTATAGCTCCTGCACCCACGATAAGAAATCGCATGATAGTCTCCCTTTCTTTTCCCTTAATTTGAACAAACAAAAAGACCTTTTAGCTATTTGCTAAACAGGTCCGAAAGGCAAAAAAAGAGTCAAGTATCGACCGTTCTTTTGTCTCGGTCCTTACGGATCTGAGCAAAATCCAACGAGTTCACCTCCATGGCTACAAGTTAATTACTATTCATTTATTAAAACCTATTAGAGCACCATTCGATAATTTATCGATACAGCCTCCCTGGAAAGTATATCAAAAGAAACCATTCCTGTATAACAGTATTTAGGGGACTTTCCTTAAAGACTAGTATTTTTGATCCACAGCTTAGAGATATCCAGAAATCCAAATGAGCTGGTATGAAGTCCAAACAAGCTTTGATTTAGCTGCGCTTTTTTATTCATATGACAACCATATAATACCCAATAGTTGTCCCTAAGCACATCTTCTGCCTGATCCAGCAACTTAATTCTTCCTTCCTTAGGGGATTGCGTGAAATCGGTGAGTACATCTGAGAATAACAAGATCTGATCGTCTCTCAGCATAGAAAATAAATAATTAAGTTTATTATTAAAGTAGTTAACCATTCCCCATTGCCAATCATCTTCAAGAACCTCTTCAGCAAGGAGGATTTCGGCAGTGTTCTTTATATCTGCTGAGTTAAACTCATTGAAAAAACACAGCTCAATATGCAGTCCTACTGAAGCTGCTCGTGCTTGAAGCCACAGGGCTTCTTCTCGCTCTTCTTTTTTATCTTTTGTAGCTAAAGTTAAGATCTCCCCCTGATAGCCACTTGCCACTAGAAGCTCTCTCGCTTGTTCCAAGGTAGGCTCAACAATGTTTCGATTACTGCTCTGCCAAGGTAAAAAGCTGTCAGCAGGGGTACTACGATTCCCTCCTAACTCCTTAATTAAGGCCGCTCGACTGTAAAGGATTCTAATGGCCTGCCGAAATCGTTGGTGTTGATGAACTCCTTCCTTATGGAAATTGAACAAGAGATACCGGCATCCCAAAGCAGGGTAGTCAATACTGTGGTTACAGATAATATTAGGTAATAAACCTTCCTGAACGGAGTCCGGCAGTTCATACAATCTTTCATTTGAAGCTTGTTCTGGCAAATACCAGATTTCCACACGATCTAGTAGCGGACGAATACCGTAATAATAGTCAAATGCTGCGAGGACCAGGACATCTTCATTTAGATCTAATAAACGAAAGGGTCCTGTTCCACTCAGCTCATTCGCGAGATCTACGTCATAAGGAAGAATCGACATATGAATACAACTGAACATGTGGAGAAAAAAGAGATTCGAACGAGACAGCTCAAACCTGATCCTGTGATCTCCTTCAAGCTCTATTCGTTCAATATCTTTGTATAGGCTCAACGCTGGACTGTTCAAATCTATAAGGCGCTGAAATGTCTCTTTTACGTCTCTGGAGGTCATAATCCTGCCGTGATGGAATCGTACACCTTTACGTAGATAAAAAATATAACTTGTGCAATCTTCATTCGCTTCCCACATATGAGCCAGTCCGGGGAGAAAGGTATCACTAGCCGCATCATAGATAACTAATGTGCTATAGATTTGGCCGAGTAAATAGGATTCAAACGCGGTGTATACATAAGCTGGATCTAGCACTTCCATATGCCGGTTACGTGTAATTCGCAAGACATCCAATCCTGATGTCGACTCCGTTTCACTACGGAAGCCCATCTGCTTATTTAACACCATTAATAACCGTTCCTTTAATGGGGCGCTAACCTGACCCCGACTTAATAACTCTATAGCTTCCTTAATCTTCCCCTTATCAATCAGTTCCTGAAAGCTGACCTCCAGCACCTCTTCAATCGTTCGTAGAAACGTTAGCTGCGAGATATTTCCACGCCCTCTTCCAGGCTGCCAGTGTATAAAACCCTGCTCTTCAAGCTTTCGCAGAATAAACTTTACGTTACGCGGAGTGCAGCACAGAATCGAAGCTAGTCTATCTATAGTCACAGGAATAGCTTCCCCTATATCTATTGGGGATGGGATGGCTATTGCTAAACATAAAAAATGATTACTAATATGGTCCACGATCGTTCACTCCTTTAAAGGTGAAACACTGTAAGTAATTCTTACACTTTTACTTCCCCCTTTTATCGTTATAATTATACATATATCAGCAAGGAATATGCAGTATTTATATTATAGCTATCAGATTAGGAGACCTTTTCAATTATGAATCAGCATCTAAGGCATATTCACCCACTAGCTTGGACTATCATTGTCGGTACGATGTTCGGACGTTTGGTAACTTCAATGAGTATTCCGTTCTTATCCATCTATTTAACCCAAGTTCTTGGAGCTACCCCCACCCAAACAGGGATTACGGTAGCCGTCAGCTCGCTGGCGGGCGTAATGGCCAGCTTCTACGGAGGATATATCTCGGATATTGTAGGCCGGAAAATCGTCATGTTAATCTCCGTATTTGGCTGGGCGGCAGTATTCTTCGGATTCTCTGTTGCACAACATCTGTGGGTGTTCTTCCTGGTCAACACCCTGAACGGATTATGCAGATCCGTATTTGAGCCCACATCACGGGCACTTTTATCCGACATTACACCAGCTGAAAGTAAGCTGCTTGTATTCAATCTTAGATACGCTGCAATTAACCTTGGTGTTGTCTTTGGTCCGATTATTGGAGTGCAGCTCGGTTCTGCCGAATCTACATTTCCCTTTATGATCGCTGGAATTGTATATGTTGCATACGGGCTTGTGTTATTCGTGCAATTTAAATTGCATCGTTCAACCATGGAGAGTCATACTTCAGCTGAACCACCACGTTTACTTGAAGCCTTGGCAACAACCGGCAGAGACCGTGTATTCTTGCCAGTTCTACTCGGTACTATCTTTTGTGTACTAGGATACGGGCATTTTGGCTCAACTATGGCGCAGTATTTAGCAATGAACACCCATTTCACAAATGGCGGGCAATTATTTTCTTATATGTTGTCGCTCAATGCCATCACAGTGCTCGTAGTACAGTATCCTATCGTACGTACTGCTAGCAAATTCTCACCGATTGTTCCATTGATTCTCGGAAATATCTGCGTTGCTTTTAGTCTTCTCTTAGTAGGTTTAGCAGACGGTGTAGCCCTTCTTATGTTCAGTGTGGTTCTGTTTACGATAGGGGAAGTTCTGCTCTTTACGATGATGGATATGTTAATTGATCGGATCGCGAAGCCAGAAATGAAGGGTACCTACTTTGGAACGATTGGCTTTAACAATTTGGGAAGTGTAATCGCGCCTATCTTTGGCGGTGTATTGCTAGATCATTATGGAGCTCAGAATGGCCTTACGATCTTCCTGCCACTCGCTTTAACCACGGCTATAGGTCTTCCTTTTCTAATCGTAGCGCATAAGAGGCTTACTGCCAGAGAGAAGTTATCTCTTGGCGTAGATACTAATGCATAAATGGCTAATTCATTAAATCTATGGGGCATTTTGGCGCAATCTGATTAAAGTTAACATATTAATTATTATGTAAACTATCCGAATAAATTAACCTATTCACGTGAAGAGCGGGGCCGTTTCATTGCAGAACTTGCAATCGAGACGGTCCCTTTTTCATAAAAGATTATGCTAAATATATATTCCCTGTAGCAAATTTACCTGTTCTTTCACATATTGTCTCAATTTCAAAGGTTCCACAATCTCGGCTTGTCCAAGTATCCCCCATACATTCGTACATGCACTATCATAGCTATACATATTTACAGTAAGAGTTATTAGATCTCCTTCCTCTACCCTATTCATGATCTCCACCCCGTGTAGGAAAGCCTCTCTACTCTTTTCCGTTCTAATCAATACCGGGTAGATCTCTTCCTCTTTACAAGCTTGCTTAAATTCCCTCTCCTGCTGCTTCCAGTGCCTTTCTAATGAAAAGTTCTGAGGGATAGCATACTCTTCGTCTATGAGCTGTGTAGAGGCGATTCGCTCACATTTAAACGTGCGGATTTGCTCAGCTTCTTCACAGTAGGCAATAAGATACCACTCTTCCTTTTTCACAACTAGACCATAGGGCTGTAATTTCCTAGTCGAAATGACTCCGTTAATCTTGTGGTACTCAATCCATAGTTTATGAGATCGCCAAACGGCAGTTCGAATCGATTCCAGACAAGGAATCTCTAAGCGTTCTGTCCACCAAGGCGTATCATCAAAATAAAAACGTCTTTGAGCCTTCTCGATATCCGTCTTATAGGAAGCGGGTAATGTTTTTTCTAATTTTAGCAGGGTTGTCTTTAGCTTTAATCCGGAATGAGTATGACTACCAGTAGTGATCCCCATTCCCGTTAGATATAGATTGATTACATCTTCCCCATGAAGCTGATTTAGGTGAACTGTGTAACCCTCCATTAAGGAGATGCCACCATTCGGTCCCGGCGTGGATAACAGAGGTATTCCTGCTTCAGCTAATACATCAATGTCTCTATAGATAGAACGTACGGAAGTTTCCAAGGCTTGAGCTAGGTCATTGGCCTTCATCTTTCCTCTTGATTCCACTAATAATAAAATTGCAATCAAACGATGCAAGCGCATGGGGAGCCTCCAAGTTTTTCATTTTTTATAGTATACATCATAATTCTTGCCAAGCTGTTGTCAACAATAGAAGGTTATGATTAGTTCATTACATTAAAGGAGCTGATACACATGAATATAGGCGTATTGGGAACTGGGTTCGGAGCTTATCATGCGCAGTTATGGACGACCATGGATCGCGTAGACAAAGTAATTATCTTTGGTCGGAACGAGGCTAAGCTGCAGGAGCTAAAACAATCTTTAGGCGTTGAGATAACAACTAATATTGACGATATTATGCTTGATTCCACCATCGATGTGATTGATATCTGCTTGCCCTCTTTTTTACATAGGCAGTATGCTGTCGACGCGCTTAAGAATGGAAAACATGTATTCTGTGAGACACCGGTTTGCTACAACTTAGAAGATGCTCTGGCGATGAAGGAAGCTGAACAATTGTATGATTCACGAGTTCTCGTCAACCAGTTTATTAAATTCGATCCTGCGTACAAATATCTATATGAAGCGACCCATAATAAGAAATACGGAAAGCTCTTATCTCTTACCTTAAAAAGAGAAACGCCTCCCTTATGGGGTGACCTCGGTCTACACGCCATCGCTACAAATCTGATGATTCACGAATTGGATTTTGTGACTTGGATGCTGGGGCCTATGGAGCCGCACTCGGTTTGGGGAACTGATGGTGGTAAAAGTACTCAAGCCTTAGTTCGTACAATTTTTCAACAACCTAATGTATCAGCAGAGATCGTTGTTTCTTCACAAATGCCGGTTTCTTATCCTTTTACGGTAGGTTATGAGGCTTATTTTGAACAAGGCAAGCTCGTCTATCAAGAAAGTGACAACATGAATGGATCTGTCGAAAGCTCAATAATTGAATACACCTCTTCAGGTAAACAAGAAGTTTTGTTAGATCCAGCTAATCCCTATGAAAAAAGTATGGAGCATGCACTTCAATGCTTAGAGGATGGTAGTTCATCAATAATCGAGTTAGATCATGCCATACAAGCTATAAAACTAGCTATTATAATTGAAAAAAAGCTTGTATAAATGGATCAAGAGCTGTTAAATCCTTTTTCAAGGGGTTAAATTGTAGGGGAAGGCGATGTATATAATTTATGTATAGTGGCTGGGGTGAGTATTGGATTTTGATTTATCTGTTGTGAATTTTTCATATGATGAAATTACATAAAAATGTGAGAATATGGTCCTTTATTATAAGCTATCCTTAGTTCTTGTTCATTAATAGCTGTTATTTCACTAGGATGCTGGAGAGGTTACAATGAAATTAGGTAGATTAATCAGCGGATAAACTAATCGTCCGGTGGCAATTCTCAACAGTGGTAATCCCCCTAGCAAATATTGTGGGGCTAGCCCCACTCACTGAACTTATGAAAATTGTTATTAGATATTCGGAATTGGTTAACATAATCATAATTATGTTAACCAATTCAAAAAATCCATTTTTCCGCCCTCTCTCACCGCTTCTTCAACGCAAGTGCAAAACGCTCTATTGCCTCTTGGGATAATCCATTTACACTCTTATTTTTCCCTTTTACCACTCGCAGAACCAATCGGTCTAATACAGTCATCTTCTCTTCATAAATCTCATCTCCGAACACTTCTTTTGTAATTGATTGGTTATACAGCTTCTCTGGAAAAGAAGATTTCAATTCCTGTGTGGCTTCCTCCCCCTTCGCTCCTGCACAAATAAACAATCCAACGCGCTTTTTATCTAGTTCATTTATATATTTTGAAGTAAACGCCGTCATTTGCTTCTGTATTTTCCCATAATAAATAGATCCACCTAAGATAACCGTATCATATCGTTCTAAGGTCGGCTCTTTGGCAAGCATTAAATTGACTACCTCAGTCTCATCGCCCAACTGATTTTTTAATAAATAAGCAGCTTTCTCCGTACATCCATATTTAGAAGTATAAATAATAATAGTCTTCATTCTAATCCCTCCTACGTTCTGATCTTCCTACTGTGTTAAAGGTTCACGTACATTCCTAGTTGCTATTGAAATCATCGAATCCAAATAACAAGAAATCAGTGCTTCCACCTGTTCTTCAGGCAAATCCTTTTCCACAATCAAACGCATAATTAAACCGAACGCAGCGCTCCATATCACTTGAGCAGTGAGCTCTAGCGAAGATTCCTTACGGAGTTCTTTCGATTCAAACCTAGATAGACATTGGCAGAGCATACCAATCGCTTTACGCTCCTGAGCAGCTCCCTTGAATAGAACAGCTGTGTAACTAAGGACAGCCGGTGTATCGTTCAACATTACATTACGGTACTCTACACTTGTGGAAAGAGTCATCCTGATCCATTGCTCAAGCGATTGTCTTAAAAGCGTCTCTGGTGGCAGTTCATGCTCTACCTTTCGTTGTACGGACTGAAGCCCGGCAACCATATCTGTATATTTCTGTTGCAAATATCTCACTACAATTTCATCTTTCCCCTGAAAATAATGATAAATAATTCCCGGAGAATACTCGATTTTCTCTGCAATTTTGCGTATGGACAGTTTTTCAATACCGTCTTTTGTAATCAACAAAGCCGCAGCCTCTAATATTTTCCTCTTCATTTCCTCACGTTCGAGCATTTGCCGTTGTTCTCTAGTCATCTTGACGTCTCCTTATAATTTGAACATCGTTTAATCATTGAACACTGTAAATATATTTTGTTATAAAATTATTTTCTATATAGTAAGTCACATGCAAATCCCCCAATCTTTAATGTCATATCCGGGCATAAAAAATCCGCCAGTTCATATAGACTGGCGGAACCCTTATTCATGAAGTTAAAGGATTACAGACAAAGAGTTTTAGTGATGATTACCAACAGGATAAACAAAACTAAAATAGCTCCTGTGGAAGTAAATCCACCATATCCCCCTGCGAATTCGCCCATTTTAACTCCTCCTTTGTAATTGAGTACATCATAAGATATGCTAAATCCCACTCTGTGCTTGGGTATAATGAACAAAAATAACCCAACAATCCCATTGTGGTTGTTGGGTTATTCGCATATTGTTAACATAACATTAATTATGTAAACATATTTCGTGGTAATCTTAACTACCGTAAGATAACCATTACTTTTTGATGACTACAATATCGTTATTTCTCGTTCAAATATTAATCCTATTAATATTTAATGTGTTAAAGTACTGGCTCGGATTGCCTTGTGGCGGATTAAAGCGCTCCTGAACTGCTCCCTTTGTGTAATCCCCAATCACTTTATGCCAGAAATTACGAGCAGGCGTATTTGCGCGAACTTGTGAAACCTTCCAATCGCCTGGGTACATATCAAACAATTTATGTGCTGCCCAGGTCCCCACTCCACTACGCCGGTATTTTTGCATCACAAAAAACTCAGTCATGTAAAATTGCCCCTCGGGATTACGCAGCAACCGTTCTACCAAAGCAAATCCAGCAATATGCTCGTCCACCTTGAACAAATACGCAAATTTATTGTCCCCACTACTCCAAAATGATTCTAATCCCGGATAAGCTGGGTATACGCCATCTTGGTCTACATCAATCTCCAAATAACGAGTGAAATCATATAAATAGTACTGCATTAGTTTGCTTATCGTCTGTTTCCGCTCTCTGGGAACCAGCTCCATTCCAAGTTCCATTTGGTGCACCTCTGCCATTTATGTTTACTTCACATCATATAACTTAGTGACTTCAGGAGCAAGTTCATCACTTGTAATTAGCTTTGATCAAAGCCCATAGGAGCACAAAACATGATAAGATAGAAGGAAGAAATTATATGCAAACTATGGAAAAGGTGAATCACATGAGCGTTCAAAAGAACGATGACCGTAAAAAATTAGATCTAAAGCTACCTCTCATGCCTTGGTTCGTTCAGCAGTTTATTGACTATAAGCGTCCTGATCTATCCCCATCCACCCTGCTGGAGTATATTCGGGATTATGAATCCTTTTTTGGTTGGCTACGTGCGGAAGGTCTCTCACAGGCCAGCTCCAATACAGAGATTACTCTGTTAGAATTAGAAACCCTGCATATGGATAGTATTGTTGGATACCGCCTGCATCTTACTACCCGGGCCGAGGGAACAAATACTCGTGTAACGGTGTCCCGTAAACTGTCCGCCTTGCGTTCCTTATTTCATTATTTGAGCCAAATTGCTGAGGACGAGAACTTCTATCCATTGCTTAAGCGAAATATTATGGCTAAGGTTGAAGTTAAACGAACACATAAGCCTAAGGATACTGCTGCGAAATTAAAGGGCAAGATTCTAGAAGATGAGGAATTGCTGGAATTTGTGGGGTACATTTTCGAAGGATATGGACGGGATGTTGAAGGAAACAAACAGGCCTTTTATTCCTTTCAATTAAATCGCGAACGCGATGCCTGTATTGCTAGCTTAATTCTAAATTCTGGTCTTCGTGTGTCCGAAGTAGTTAATCTAAACGTGGATGATCTGGATGTTAACAACAAGCTAATCTATGTCACCCGAAAAGGAAACAATGATGAAACCTTCAAAACTCCTGTTTATTTTCGAGAACAAGCTAAAGATGATTTAGCTCTTTATTTAAGCCTACGTCAATCCCGTTATAAAACGCCAAAGAGGGAAAAAGCATTGTTTATCGCTTTGCCCAATGGACGACAAGAAGGCAAACGAATGACCAAAAGAGCCATACAAGAAATGATTATTAAATACGCAAAACGCTTTGGTAAGCCCTATCTAACGGTACATAAGCTTCGCCACTCATTTGCAACAGACTATTATCTGCAAAACGATATTTATAAAACCAAAGAACAACTCGGGCATGCTTCCACCGAAACAACCGAGATCTATGCTCATCTCACGGACAAAACGATGTCCGAGGCGATTGAACGCCGTTTGGATAGTTAATTTTTTGCGAAAAGCCGGCCATTCCCCATCCGATACTTATGGAAAAGGTGTGGCCGGCTCTCTTTTTACATGGTTTAGAAAAGACTGATCAGATTAGCATTATGTTGAATTATTGGCTCTTCTATTGTGAATTTTTCATATGTTGAAATGTTATAAATAATATCGTTGATGTAATAGTTAATTAGCTATTTCCATCCTATTGTTAATGTAAAAAGTTCATTTCACTTTAATCCTATCCGCATATTTCTCCCGGAAGCTTAATAATAGTCACCTTAGCTCCCGCAGATAAGCCCCGTTCCTCTGGTGGAACAACAATCAGACAATCGCTATCCTTGATCGTGACCATCACGGAAGATTCGTCAATAGCTGCTGGAAAGGCATATAGGCTGCCGTCACGGATCTCTAATCGCGCTCGAACAAATCGGGTAAAGTCATTCACTCTGTTATAATCTGCACCGAGTGTAGCGCTCCATTCTGGTAAGAAAGGCTGTGACGCACACTGCATTAATCTGATAACCGGACGTGCGAACAATTGAAAACCAACGAAACAAGCACCTGGATTACCTGATAGAGCTAACAGCAGCTTACCACCTCTAACAGCAGCAGTGGTTACACTCCCCGGACGCATTGTCACTTTATTAAATAACATATCTCCACTCTGTTCACGTACCAAATCGCCCATGATATCATAATCTCCTACCGATACTCCACCTGTTGTGATTACAAAATCATAAGTGTCCAGCGCCATTTGTACTTTACTTCGAGCCAGCTCCAGATCGTCCACAATAGATCCCAGCATCACTGGCTCCCCACCTGCCTCTTTGACTAAAGCTTCTAGCATAGGTGAGTTGCTGTTTCGAATTTTGCCAGGCTGTAGTGGTTCATGTACCTCTAGCAGCTCTGTTCCTGTCGCAAAGACAGCGACCTTAGGCCGACGATAGACTTTCACGGTATGTATGCCAAACGCTGCCAGAACAGCTATATCTCCCGCAGAGATTAATCGTCCCGCTGGTAGCACTAGCTCACCAGGGCTTAACTCCAGCCCCATCGGTGTGATATTAGACTTAGCTTCCTGCTTCTTTAGAATACCAACGTAAGTCTTTCCTTCCTCCTCACGTGTCTCCGTTACTTCCAGCATAACTACAGTATCTGCCCCAGACGGCACTTGTGCTCCAGTCATTATCCTTGCTGCTGTTCCCGAAGTTATATCTACCGATGCCACAGCGCCACATGGAATATTGTCCACCATCTCTAACCATACGAATTGTCCATTTACACAGTGTTTGGTATCTGCTGCGATAATTGCATATCCATCCATGCTAGAACGGTTAAACGCGGGAAAAGGATGCGGAGCAATCACTTCCTCGGCCAAATAACGACCACAGCAATCATTCAATGAGATCTCCTGTGGCTCTAGCGGATTAGCATATTTTATGATTTTGGCTTGTGCCTCTTTTACTTGAAGCGCTTTGCGCTGAAATTTATGGTCCTTCATAGATGCCTCCGCTCTAAATCGTCATTTTTTTTGTAATTGGTACTATTTTAACATGAGACCTCATGAAGTGAAATTATAAGCACACAGGTTAAGACGTGGGCTAGATCGAACTATAAAAAAACAGTCACAGTGTACCGACGTCATGTCAGTGCCTTGTGACTGTTTTAGTGCGTATCGGAACGAGAAGCTTTGTTCATTAGGTTTCCTTGTCGGCTGAAGGGCCGTAAAAGCCTGGCACGGGAATATTAAGAAGCCGTAAGTATACTCCAAGCTGTGCTCGGTGGTGAACCATGTGACTTAATCCAAAGGTACGGAACGCAATCGCCCGTGGTTCGCGGAGGATGATATGGTCGCCGTGGCGCAAAGTCCAAGCCTCTCCTAACATATTCTCATCGCATTCGCCGATTAGTTTGTCTAGCTTCCCCACGTTCGCGTCGAATTCCTCGAGAAGGTCGGCGCGTTTTTCCAGCGCATCCCGCCGAAGCGGGACGGTCGAAATATCGAATTCCGGGTACTGAAATATCGCGATTTGCCAATTCAATAGATTGATCAGATGTGTTGCCAACCCGCCAAGCGTCATCGATTTCTCGTGCGGTCTCCATGCCATATGCTCCTCGGGTAAGCGTTCCAGAATGCGGCGCGTAGAGGCTAGTTCATTCGCTACGTCGCCGATGATCAGTTGTTTAACCATAAGCTTCTCTCCTCCCTTATGTGTCTAACATACTATAAATTCCAGTCGTTAGAAACCGTCCGTTGGACTAGTCCCTCCTCGGATTTCGGGAATCCAGTATACGGCGTAGTTCATTAAGCAGTTGCACAAAAAACTTTCATGAGCCATCGGCTCACATCCCAGAATGAAAATGTTATTCGCTCGTTGCCATCTATGTCTTAATCCAGCTATTTCTGTCTATTCTATGAATAGAGGGACAGAAGAAACACGAGGTCTTTAATGGTGGTATAACCCCGTACAAAAAACCGTCTACGGCTGGTCATGAGTACAACCCATTGTCGCCATCTTCGGATGAGCACGTGTAAAAAAATCCTTACTTTCTCAGCAGCCTACTCTGTCCCTCCACACTTTTTGGTTGGAGGGTTATTTTCATGGAAGCAATTTTAGAACACTGTTGTGGACTCGATGTCCACCGAGATACGGTCGTAGCTTGTCTCTTAACTGGTAATCTCCAAGATCGTCCCCACAAAGAAATTCGCACCTTTTCAACAATGTCCAAGGGCTTACATGAGCTTGGGGCCTGGCTTCAAACTGCTTCTTGCACTCACGTGGCTATGGAAAGCACGGGAGTTTATTGAAAACCTGTTTACCATGTACTCGAGGAATCTTGCGAGATCAGATTGGCCAACGCTCAACGTATCAAGAATGTTCCTGGACGCGGAATGGATCGCCAAACTCCTTCGTTCGGGTCTTATCGAGGGTAGTTTTGTTCCGCCTCAAGACATTCGAGAACTTCGAGATCTCACGCGTCATCGGAAGAAGTTGGTTCATCATATAACCGCGGAAAAAAATCGCATCCAGAAAGTTCTTGAATCCGCTGGCATCAAACTCGCTTCCGTGATCTCCGACGTGTTTGGCGTGACGGGACGTACCTTGCTTCGCCAACTTATAGACAACGGCAGACTGGATGAGGAATCCGTTCGTTCCCTCGTCAAGGGACAAATCAAAAATAAGGTTCCCCAACTCATGGATGCACTGCAAGGCAAACTTTCCTCTTCATCGCTTTCTTTTGGCTCAATCCTGGCAACATCTCACTCATCTTGAGTATTCCATTCAAGAATTCGATGAAGCCATAGACTCGCATTTAGCACCCTATCGTGTCGAGATCGATATTCTTCGAACTCTTCCTGGCGTAGATGTGACTGCTGCTTCTGCGATTTTAGCCGAGATTGGTGCAGACATGCTTCAGTTTCATTCCGAGCGCCATCTGGCTTCTTGGGCCGGCTTATCCCCAGGCAATTACGAAAGTGCTGAAAAAAAAAGTCCTCACGCATTCTCCACGGCAATCCCCACCTAAAATCCATCCTTGCCGAGTCCGCGTGGGCAGCATCCCGAACGAAAAAAACATATTTAGCTTCCAGGTATTGGAAGTTAGCTGCCCGTCGAGGTAAGAAAAAAGCCCTGATTGCAACGGCACACAAGATGCTCACCATGATTTATCACATGCTCCTTCGTCAGCAGCCTTATGTAGAACTTGGCGTAGATTACTTGGATCATCTGAATCAGCACGTTAGAGCTAGACGATTAGTCAAACAATTAGCATCTTTGGGCTACAATGTGCAACTTGACTCGGAGCCTGAAGTCTCTTAATCTTGTCGGCAGGTTTATAAAAACTTTTTTTTAACAAGTCCCGGGCATCCTATTGCCTTTTTCCATCCTCTCTCCATACTCTTGTTCGTCTGCATCTTTACATTTACGTAAAAAAAAGATGCGATCACAAGATCACATCTCCTACAATTCATTTCTAGGATGCTCTAATTACCTTCACATCACCAGGAATTACTTTTTCTCCTTCATAAAGCATGAACCGTCCATGTTGCCATTCCACACGCAGAAGTCGAGAATCATCTGACTGATATTGCCATACATGCTGCTCTCCACCATTCATAAAAGGGGTTTGGCCAGCAACAGCAACATATCCTTCATACTCTTCCTCCAGAAAAAATGTATAATTATCCAGTTCAAGTGTTGTTGGTACTTCAGCAGGATTATCTAAGCGCCCATCGATAGGTTTATACAAGCCATACTGTAGCTGTTCCCGCTCCTCAATATGCAAATAGGCAATTTGACTACCATCTCTTAATGTGAGTACTACCGCATTTCGCCCACGATTATGGGTCCTACCGGTTACCTCGTAGGTAACGAGTGATACTTCACAGATGTCTCCGGAAGACAAATTAAGCATACTTTTCTGAACTTCCTGAGGCACTGGTTTGGAGAAAAGATTACCTATACGTTTCCATATACTCAACTTGATCGTTCCCCCTACATAAATGCAGAAATAATTAAAGCTCCCGTAATTTGCAGTGAGCCTGATAATAAGCCGTACCCGATTTTGCCAAGCTGTGTCCCATGATCCAGATCCAGATTCCCCCATTTAGCTAAGAGAAGACGGACCGTTCTTTCTAATAAAAGCAAAAGAAAAAAAGATACAATCGAGATCAGCAAAGCATCTGGCAAACTGTTAGAAGCAGCTATCGATGACGATAAAATGAATGCCTGTGCCAATAGCTTCATTACAAAACGTGTAGTCACTGCCATATTTCCAGCCTTTAACTCTTCTAGATCATTGTATCGAGTGAAAAGTGAATCTACGAACATCAGCACAAACAGTAACACCGCGCCGCTCACCGTCCACACGACCATGGACACCAGGATATGGAAATCCATTCTATAGCCCCCGCTTATTCATTTTGCATGCCTGTCATAAGCATAGATAAAGCGAAGTGGAAACGATATTCCTGTCTCCCCTTCGCCTGTGAACATCAGCCGTGAAACGGCTAAGATCAAATGTTATTGCTTCTCGTATTGTTTCATCAGAGCAGCCAATTCATCTTCCACTGCTTGATCTTTGTTTAGCTTCTCGAATTCATCATCAAGTGATTTATTGCCCGAGCTCATCTCGTTGCTAGCTTCTGCTTGAGCTTCTGCTTGCAGCATTTTGTCTTCCATACGTTTCAGGCCAGCAGATGCGGAATCGGAGCTGAAACCGCTCATTGCCTTATTAATCTCAGTTTGAGCTTTGGCTGCATTATAACGAGCAACCAAGGTTTCGCGTTTGTTCTTCATTTGAGTAAGTTGTTTACGCATTTCGTCAAGTTTCCCACGAAGATTATCCGCAGATGCTTTATTCTGGTCGAAGCTAGCTTTGTATTCTACCAGTTTAGCTTCAGCAGACTTCTTCTCTTCCAGAGCACGGCGAGCGAGGTCAACATTACCAGCTTGAGCTGCAGCATGTGCCTGTTGCGTACGTTTGTTAACAAGCGCTTCCTGCTCTTCATACAGCTGTTTGAATTTCTTCTCAATAGCGATTTGAGCCGCTACCGCTTTTTCTGCATCTTCCAAATCTTCAGTCATATCACGAATGTACTGATCCGTCATTTTAATCGGGTCTTCTGCTTTGTCAATAATCGCATTCACGTTAGACATCGTTAAATCGCGCAATCTTTTAAATATAGACATGGTTTCATTCCTCCAAAAGATGATTTAAAAACTCACTTGATATCTTTTACGCAGAATTTCCAATCCCGTTTCAAATTTGTTGCACTAAATATTGATTTACTTTATTATTTACGATTTCTATGACCTCTTTAATGCCTTCTTTCGTAAGATCATCGTAATGAATGCCCATAACAACTGTAACAGTCCTATTTAGAGCCTCGGCTACCCTGACCGCAATATCTTCACTTATCGTATGCTCTTTATGATGAGGAACCGCAGAGGTTTGCACTTCCACCCGCTCTCCATTTAGATACGCAGTACTTGCCGCTCCAATATGTCGAACACCTCCACTTATTAAGAGTAAGAGATCACGTCCAACAGTTGTCGCCGTCAGCTCAATATCATCAGGGTTAATTTTGTTAGAAGTCAATAGTATCTCCTCACTACTCCACTTTATATAATGCCACGTATTTCATCCAAGGATTGAATATTTTCTTGCACCATGAATTGCTCAAGCTCTTCAACAAGCTGACTGCCTGCTCTTAAATTCATGAAATTGTAGGTTCCCACCTGGATTACCGAAGCACCTGCCATAATAAATTCAATAATATCAGTAGCTGTGGTAATGCCCCCCATTCCAATCACAGGAATAGATATATTCTGGGCAACTTGATGCACCATGCGCAATGCAACTGGCTTAATCGCTGGTCCGGATAGTCCGGCATACAAGTTATTAAATACATTACTTCTACGTCGTACGTCAATTTTCATACCGGAAATGGTGTTAATCAGCGAGACGGCATCTACTCCCTCTTCTTCACACATTTGCGCCATTTCAACGATATTCTCAGCACCTGGTGACAGCTTTACTGCAAGTGGTAGCTTAGTGGCATTTCTAACAGCCTGTACTACTTTTTGGGCTTCAGAAGTCTTGATCCCAAATGCGATTCCGCCCTCTTTTACATTAGGACAGGAAATATTCAATTCAATCATATCTACAGCGAGTTTACCCAAGCTTGATCTAAGATCTGCATCACGCTGGATCATTTCTGCACCAAGAACGTAATCCTCAAGGGTACCGCCCCCAAGATTCACCAAACGAGCGGTATCAAGCGTTTCCCAATAAGGGCATTCTTTTTCCAAAAACGCGGCTACACCTGGATTCTCCAATCCTACACTATTTAGCATACCAGAGGCTGTCTCGTAAACTCGAGTGCCAGGATTACCTGCTTTTGGATGTAGGGTGAGCCCTTTACCTGAGATTCCACCTAACAATGATACATCATACAGCTTTCCGTATTCACGACCAAAGCCAAAAGTGCCTGAAGCCATTACAATCGGATTCTTAAAATGAACGCCTGCAATCGTTGTGCTCATCTTAGTCATGGAAAATCACCTCCTCCGAAAGAAACACAGGGCCGTCTGCACAGGCCTTTCGCTGACCATCACGACAAGAAACACTGCAGACAAGACAAGCACCAATGCCGCAAGCCATTCGGTTCTCTAGAGAGAGGTAAACTTTTGTTTTGCTGCCTGACTCTTGAGCCGCTATGCCTCTAAGCTGTGCAGCTTTAAGCATTGGGTGCGGGCCGCAGACAAAAACATGATCATATTGACCAAAATCTGCACGATCCAAAATAAATCCGCCTACATCTACTGTAAGCTCGTCAGCCAAAGGGCGAAAGGCTTCTGTCCGGTAAGCTTCTCGGCTAAACCCTAAATAGATATCAGAACCAGGCAACTGCTTTGCACAATAATATAGCGGCGCTATTCCGATCCCACCACCAATAAGTGCAACCTTTCCCTCAACCAGCGGGAATCCCGTACCAAAGGGTCCTTCAAGCTCCACTGAATCACCAGGAGTCAACCGTGAAAATATCTCAGTGCCTTCCCCCACTACATGATATAAAAATTCAATACTATCTTCGTTTACTTCATGTATACTTAACGGTCTGGAAAGGATCGGATAAGCATCCCATGCCCGTAACATGTAGAATTGACCCATTTTACCGCCACTATTCGTTTCAACCTTAAGGTGGTACACTCCGTCAGTTAGCCGCTCGTTACTTAAAACCATCCCCACGTTATCAAGCTCCTTCAAATTTAATCTTTATTAAGATTGCCTTAGAAGGAACTTAAAATCTGTGACAAACTTCACATTCACAGCGAACTATCCTTTTTTCCAGATCCCACGTTCATAAGGTTTGGGTACGTTACGCACGCCTCCAAGCGCTTCTTCCGCATGTAAAGCCCAATAGGGATCGCTTAACATCCCACGGCCAACGGCTACTAGTTCTGCCCGTTCTTCTGCGACGATGGACTGTGCTTCAGTAAAGGATTCAAGCCGCCCCACTGCAATTATAGGCACCTGTAATCCACTGCGGATAAACTCAGCCAGATCCACTTGATAAGCAGGTCCTGCTTTAGCACCTCCATTTGAACCTATAGGACCTTCCCCACCGGAAGAAACATGGAACATATCTACTCCAGCATTCTTATACCGTCGGCAAATATCTAGGGCATAATTAGCATCATATCCACCCTCTACATATTCCTTTGCAGATATTCTCATAATCAATGGCATGTCCACAGGAACCACTTCTCGGACTGCTTTAACTACCTGCTCTCCGAACAACGAAGGATCTTGTCCATATTCATCAGCTCTGATATTCGTCAATGGTGAATGAAACTGGTGAATTAAATAACCATGTGCACCATGAATTTCGACCGTATCAAATCCTGCCTCCACAGCTCTGCGCGCCCCTTCACGGAAGGCCTCAATTAATTCTGAAATCCCTTCCTTAGAAAGAGCCTGTGGCGTTTTCGAATTAGCATCAAAAGGAATTGCTGATGGAGCCACTGGCGGCTCTGCATCCACTGCTTTCCGTCCAGCATGTCCTAATTGAATAGCGATTTTTGATCCATACGCATGTACACCATCCGTGATTCTACGATAAGCTTCAATTTGCGAATCACTCCAGATTCCAATATCTCGATTAGTGATTCTACCCTCTGGATGTACGCCAGTCATTTCCACAATAATAAATCCTGTACCGCCTATAGCACGGCTTACATAATGAACATAATGCCAATCATTAGGGTTGCCATCCTCTTTATCCACCGAATACTGGCACATAGGTGGCATGACAATACGATTCTTCAGCGATAACCCCTTCAATTCATACGGTGCAAACAAATCAGTCATCCCTGTCTCCATCCTTCCGTAATCTATAATTGGCTCGGGAATCCCCCGTTCTATTAGTATACACGCATTAGTTTCCTCAAGAAATCCTAACTAAAACTGTATTGTTAACAGCATAAATCTACCCATCTATGGAGATAACAATTAAGAATATGGCGGTGATCAGGTAGTAAAGGAGGCAGATGGGGATGTATTTTCAACGGAGAGGTCAGAAACTGCTAGTAATATTAGGAACAATCATAACTATGCTATTCCCAACCTATTCTTCAGAGGTTGCGTCAGCGCCTGTACAGAGTCAGAAGACTCCGCAAGATCTAACCCTAAGTGTACCCGCTTCAGACGAAGATACGGCAATTTCAGCAGGTGGCGCTGCTACAAATAGTTCGACACTTAACAATAATAAGAACGCTAAAGGTCTGACATTAAGTCAGCTATTACACAAATACCCAGAGACTTTTAAGACTAGTGGACCTCGGAATAAAGTCATAGCTCTTACTTTTGATGATGTTCCTGACCCAAGATTTACCCCCCAATTGCTTAACATCCTGAAAAAACACAATGTCAAAGCTACCTTCTTTGTAGTGGGAAGCAGAGCAAAAAAACATCCGGATTTGGTGAAAAGAATGATTAGAGAAGGACATGCGATTGGAAATCACTCGTATAACCATCCTCAATTTGTGAAGCTGGAGATGAATGATTTTCGATTACAAATCATTAAGACCGAAAATATTATACAAACCTTGGCCGGATATAAACCCCGTCTAATTCGCCCACCCTATGGGGATATCAGTGAACAGCAGCTAAAATGGGCGAAAAGCCATGGATATACGCTCGTGAATTGGAATGTGGACTCATTGGACTGGAAGGGACTTTCCAAAAACCAAGTTAGAAATAACATTCTAGCCCATATTGGAAGAGGCGCGATTATTCTTCAACATGGTGGTGGCGGTCCAGGTAGTCATCTACAAGGAACGATTCAGGCTTTACCTGAAGTGATCACTATTATGTGCAAGCGGGGCTATACATTCGTTACCGTTCCTCAATTACTACAAGTATCCAAAAGTAAATAAAATATCCCCACAAATATATATTTTCTGATATTAAAAAACGGAGGTAGCCGCTAAGGACTCCCTCCGTTTCCTGTTTAACCTTATTTTGGAACTTTTCATATCTCTTAGGTATCTTTATATCTCTCTTTATTTTTATCTATCTATTTAACAATGTATAATTGAACATATTGATAACCAAATGATGATACAAAGCTTTGGCTACCAGGGATAAAGATATCGATACGATTGCCCTTTATAGCACCGCCAACATCCGTTGCCGTAGCTAAGAAAGCCTCTTTAGGCAGTCCATCATGTGAATGACCTGTGACCAATACTTTGGTACCAAGAGGAATCACATTCGGATCAACAGCAATAGTACCTAGCTTGAGTGGATTTCCCAAATAATCTACTGCACCCCATCCACCGTTCTCACTGCTGGCAGAAGAATAAGCTGAAGCTTTGACTTGAATCGTTTTGTCATAATTAAAGGACTTACCCCATGCTTCAACTGTTTTGGACTCTGAGCTTACATTCAGACTTGGTGTAATCACTGGTGATTTGTCAGTAGTAGTTACGGACTCAGCCTGCATTTTACTAGGGATTGTAATTTCAAGACCTTCGTAAATATTAAGTGATGCAACGTTTGGATTTGCTTTCATTAATTCATTCATACCTACATTGTATTGCTTGGCTAGAGTATAAAAAGTGTTGCCATCCTTAGCGATATGAACGCTGTCTGCATGAGCAGGAACGGCATGCAATAATGCACTAATTCCCATAATTGCAGCAAGGGCTTTAATTGTTCTAAATTTGTTCTTCATAATTGCCTCCTCATTAGATGGGCGTGAACGGTATGACTTCCGTATACGCTCGTGTAAATTTTAAGTACTTATGTACATCCATTGTGTGATGTCTTGGTGTGTTGAAGTCTTTTGTAAAACTGACAGGACTTAATATATCACAATTTTGTAACCAGTGCTTATGTAATTGTTACCATTATGAAATATCAAGTTTCAATATTGTCATTTTTGTGGATGTTGGTTAACATATTTTTCATTATGTTAACTACCTTAAAGGATTCTTGCACCATTTTTTTAAATTATCATATAAAATTCCTGAAGATTTTACATAGCGTTAACATTTCATGCTTTATCCAATAGTAGAATGATAGAATATGATAAATAGATTAGATATAGACAACGAATCATATTTGGAGGTCTCATGAATACAGAAGAAAATAAAAATAACCAAAGCAGTCCAGCCACTGCTTACCTCAATAGAGATTTGAGCTGGATCGAATTTAACAGACGCGTGCTGAAAGAAGCACAAGATCCTGATAATCCGCTAATGGAACGTGCTAGATTCCTGGCTATCGTCTCAAGCAATCTTGATGAATTCATAAGCGTTCGCGTGGCAGGAATTCAAGATCAAATCCGGGCAGGCTATACAAAAAAAGATTTCACTGGCTACACCCCTTCCGGGCTATACAAACGTCTTATCAAGCGAGTGACCAAAATCGTTGCAGATCAATACCGGATTTTCCGTGATATTTCACGGAGTTTGCATAAAGAAGGTATCGTTTTTGTGGATTATGAGGATCTCACTCATGCACAGGAACAGTCCATAGAACAATATTACCGGGATATCATCTATCCTGTACTTACGCCAATGGCTGTAGATCAGAGTCGTCCGTTTCCGCTCGTTCATAGCCAATTTATCTATTTAGCAGTAGTTCTTACTCGTAAGAACGGCCTTGAAGAAGAGCCTTTTTTTGCTATTCTGCAAATTCCGTCTAATCTGCCTAGATGTATCCCGCTACCACACCGATCCAACAGTAAGAAACGGCAGTTCGTCTTTATAGAGGATGTTATCCGTCATCACATACAAACTTTATTTAGCGGTTACGAGCCCGTTGCCGTTAGTGAATTTCGTTTGACCCGCAACTCTGATCTCACGATCGACGAAGAAGGGGCCGAGGATCTTCTAGAAGAGATTGAAAAGGAGCTGCGTAAGCGTCGTCGCGGTGTTCCAGCAAGACTTGAAGTACAAAAAGGAATTCATCCGTATGCCTTGGAACAGCTGCAAGCTGAGTTTGAACTGGAAGATTTCGTATTCGAAATTGAAGGCCCGCTTGATCTAAGTTTCCTTCGTAATTTCGCTGGCAGTATTAAAGGCTTTGGTTACTTGAACTATCCAAGCATTGAGCCCGTCTATCCTGCTGAATTTGAAGAAAACGAGGATTTCTTTGAAGTATTGCGTGAACGGGATGTCCTGGTCTACCACCCTTACGAATCCTTTGATGCAATGACTGACTTTATCATTCAAGCCTCTGAGGACGAACAAGTAATGGCCATTAAGATGACTTTATACCGGGTTAGCGGAAACTCTCTACTGATCACCGCACTGGCTAATGCTGCTGAATCCGGAAAACAGGTAACGGTGGTTGTTGAATTAAAAGCCAGATTTGATGAGGAACGTAACATCGCTTGGGCTCGCCAACTTGAAAAATCCGGATGTCATGTCGTTTATGGTCTAGTTGGACTCAAAACACATGCCAAAGTTACCCTGATTGTCCGTCAGGAAGGTCATGAATTACGTCGCTATGTGCATGTAGGCACAGGAAACTACAATGACAGTACAGCCAAAGTCTATACGGATCTCAGTTTATTTACCGCTCAAAGCGACATCGGACTTGATGCTTCTGAGCTGTTTAATCAAATGACTGGCTATTCCGCTGACTTTGACTGGAATTCCTTCATTGTAGCTCCAACGAACATGAGCCTTTCCTTACAAAAGCTGATGAAGCGTGAAGCGGAGCATGCTGAAGCAGGCAGACCTGCACGTATCATTGCCAAGATGAATTCTCTCTCTAATCAGCAAGTCATTGACGATTTATATGGTGCCGCACAGGCCGGTGTATCTATCGATTTAATCGTTCGGGGGGTTTGTTGTCTTCGTCCGGGGATTGAAGGCTTAAGCGAAAACATTACGGTTCGCAGTATTGTCGACCGCTTTTTGGAGCATTCAAGAATTTACTATTTTGAAAATGGTGGGAAGCCTGAAGTGTATTTGTCCAGTGCAGACTGGATGACTAGAAACTTAACCCGCCGGATAGAGCTGATGTGTCCAGTCAGAGACAGCAATATTCGGAGACAGATTGTTAAGATTCTTGAACTTTCCCTTAAAGATAATGTGAAGGCCAGCTTCTTACAGCCTAATGGATATTACGAGCAACCAGACGACAAAAAGGCCCCTTTCCGGAGCCAGTTCGCAGCAATGGATGTTACACGTTGGAAGGGAACCCGAGTTTTACCTTCACCGCCCAAGCATTCTTGAATGCTTTTATGGCGTTCTCAATGTCCTCTAGACCAATCAGAAGTGCTGAAGCGCCCTCTAGGTCCAGATTAAGGATATTGCCGTGCAAATTAGCTTTCAAGCCGCTTATAATCCCGATCTCGGTGCTATCCAGTGCAATGCTTAGCTGAACAAGCGATCCGAGCTTATGAATCCACTCTTCGTCGGAAGGCAGTAAGATGTCCTTATACATCTGGGACAATTTCTGCTTCCGGCTTTTTGTGCTGTACGAGGCAATCATCGCGCATAGGATAAGCTGGCGGTGTGTTAGTCCACGAATCGGTGAATTCATCAGCCAATACAGGGTATGTCGTTTGGATTGATAATAGTTAATGTTTGAACCCGTTCGATGTAGCATTATGGATACGTAAATCAACATCTCATGTTCAGCTTTATTCTCCTCATCCTTGAACGCGTCAAACAGACCTAGCGCAAGCTTATTGATATGATCTAAATACCGTTTGGAGGTACGAATATCAAACCGGATGATCGTATTTAAACTGTATTCAAGCGCACTGTCACGTACCGGTTGCTCCGGTTTCAGTAAATCATGAAGCATACCTTCCCTGAGCCCTTCCCCGCTGATTACAGCCTGGCTAGCCCCAATATACTGAAAGACCGTATGGAAAATAATCAACCCGGATACGATGATATCTGCTCGACTCTTAGACAACCCATCTAAATCTTTACGTTTATCATAAGGCAATAAAGGTAATGTGTTCATAAAATGCTCAATCGTCTCACTCGCCATGGTATAACCATGAGAGTTAGGTAATGAGTACGCTCTCGTCTTTTGATCCAGCTTGCCTAAAGAACGAACCGTCCCTCCCAGACCAAACAACGGAAGACCCGCTGTTGTGTTAAGCCAATCATGCTCTACCAATCTCCCCAAAACAAAGGTCTCCAGTTTCTGAATCTGCTCTCCATTCCAGTTACCACCTTGACTAAACATAAGATTGGTATTCACCGCTCCGAACGGAAAGGAAATGCTATGTTGATAACGACGCCCGCGAAAAAGTGTTATTTCCGTACTCCCGCCACCAATATCAATGACATAACCATCCTCAACATTAAATGCGTTTATTACACCCAAGAAACCAAAGTAAGCTTCCTGATGACCACTGATAACCTCAATTGGTATGGTAGAAGCTTCTGACAAAAAGGCAATAATTTCACTGGAGTTAGCAGCATTTCTGATTGCCGCTGTAGCACCCGCACGAATAGTTTCTACTTCAAAAGCATTGCAGATCTCCTTAAACTGGCGCAAGACTGGAATAATGGTCTCCATATCCTTCTGCTCCAGCCGACCTTCCTTCGTAATCTTCTCACTAAGACGTGCAGAGTACTTACACTCCTTGATGATCTTATAGCCTCCCTCCGGCGTTGTATCATAGATTACAAGACGTATGGAGTTAGAACCAATATCGATAATGCCTATCCGGCGCAGATCATCTCTCATTATGTATGTACTCCTTTTCAAGTTGATTGACCATCTATTATACATGGTTAACATAAATAAATGAACTCAATCCATTATATCCCCTAATTACGCAACTGTTTAAAAAAATAAAGCGGCACCCGGATAACTTGCCCGAGCGCTGCTACAACCTAACTGATTATAACACTTTACTTAAAAAATCCTGAGTACGTACATGTTGAGGATTTCCGAATACTTGTGCAGGTGTACCCTGCTCTACAATCACGCCGCCATCCATGAATAGAATACGGTCGCCAACTTCACGGGCAAAGCCCATCTCATGCGTAACAATAACCATTGTCATCCCGTCTTCTGCAAGCTTCTTCATAACCTCCAGCACCTCGCCGACCATCTCTGGGTCTAGCGCTGAGGTTGGCTCGTCAAAAAGCATCACATGGGGCTGCATCGCCAGCGCACGGGCAATCGCAATCCGCTGCTTCTGTCCTCCCGACAGCTGAGCCGGATAAGCGTCCTTCTTATCTTCTAGTCCTACAGTCTTGAGTAGTTCCATTGCAAATTTATCAGCTTCAGCCTGCTGCTGCTTTTTCACCTTAATTGGTGCGAGGGTAATATTTTGCAGAACAGTTTTATGAGGAAAGAGGTTAAACTGCTGAAATACCATCCCCATCTTCTCACGTGTAATATTAATATCGTGTTTTTTGGAGGTAATAGATTGACCTTCAAAAGTGATTTCTCCACCTGTTGGCTGCTCTAGTAGATTCAAACAGCGTAGGAAGGTACTTTTACCAGATCCACTCGGCCCGATAACGACAACGACCTCACCCTTATGAATTTCCAAGTCAATCCCCTTGAGAATTTCCAGCTTCCCATAATTTTTTTGCAAGTTCTTAACGGCGATCATCGGTATTCAGCCTCCTTTCCAATCTACCAAGGATCTTGGATAGCGTAAATGTCAGCACAAAGTACATAAATGCGATAATTACCAGTGGTGTCATACCATCGTAAGAAATCGTTGTAACCGTACGTGCTTGGAACATCAAATCCGTAACGCCGATAAATGAAATAATCGATGATTCCTTGATAATAGTAATGAATTCATTTCCAATTGCCGGAAGAACACTCTTCAGTGCCTGAGGGAGAATAATATGACGCATAGTCATCCCTTGTTTCATTCCAAGCGAACGAGCTGCCTCCATTTGTCCACGATCTACACCTTGTATTCCAGCTCGGAAAATCTCTGCAAGGTAAGCAGAACTGTTAATGGATAAAGTGATTGCCCCCGACTGAATCGGTGTAAACTCAATACCAAACGTAGCTAATCCATAATGGATCAGAAACAGTTGTACAAGCATAGGTGTACCACGAAGGAATTCTACCCAGGCTGTTGCCAAGAAGCGAAGCACACCCCATTTGGACATACGTAGCAAGGAAATGATAATCCCTAGAATAAAACCAAAGAAGACACCCAGAACGGCAAGCAGCAAAGTATACTGCAAACCGGTTAAGAAAAAATCACGATAATCATAAGCCATTTTAAATAAAGTAATGTCCATAACCTATCCTCCCATCTCCAAAAAAATAGAAAATAGCTTATTGTCGCTATTTTCTGTATACACATACAATTTACTTTAGCAGACTTTAAAAATATCCGTTATTTCTTTACTTCGTGCTATCTGCAAGCTCACTAGCTGCCGCTACGTACTCGTCAATTTTACCTTCTGAGTTTAAACGTGTTAGTGTACTGTTCACTTGATCCAGAAGCTCTTTGTTGCCTTTTTTAATACCAATAGCATATCCGTCATCTTCAACTTCTGGCTTAGCATCAGTAATTACAAGACCAGGTATATTCTTAACGAATGATTTGGCGACAGGTCCTTCAATAATAGCAGTATCTACACGATTGGATTGCAATTGTAGAACGATTTCGGAGATTTTACCAAGCGAAGTGATTTTCGCTCCCTCGATCCCTTTAGCGATTTCTTCTTGAATGGATCCAGTCTGCACACCAATTTTGGTACCTTTCACAGCATCCATAGTGGCGTATTTATCTTTATCCGCTTCGCGTACAACAATCGCTTGCTCAGCTTTGTAATAAATATCTGAGAGATCAACAGCTTTTTTACGTTCTTCCGTTGGGCTAAGTCCAGAAATTACAATATCTACTCTTCCGCTGGATAATTCATTTAGTAGTGAATCGAATGGCAAATCCTTAATCACAAGCTCAGCACCCATATCAGCAGCAATTTCCTTAGCAATATCGATATCGAAGCCCACGATAGTATCTTTTCCGTCTACTACTTTATGGAATTCGTACGGAGGGAAATCAGCACTTGTTCCCATAGTAAGCGTCTTAGTAGCCCCGCCGTTAGTTGCATTTCCAGTTGCAGCGGTGTCATCATTTTTATTTTGACCGCAGCCTGACAACAGGCCTACTGCTAATATCATACCTAAACTAAGTTTACCCCATTTGTTCATTTCTATATCTCCCCTATTCATATGAAAAAAATCTAAGTAGTCCCTTTGACCGACTTATTATAAATCAAAACGCATGAATATGCAAAGGCATAATTGTGACAATAACTTCCTTTTATTGGGTTTCAAAGCAAAGAATTCATTCTTCTGAAACACATTATTCAAAATTTATTCAAATTTAATTAATTTTATACATTTTTACTATTCCCTAACTTAACCAGATCATGCGGCAATTTGCCCCTAATTTTTTCATCAAAAAAAGAAGTGCACCTGAAGTATGAATCACACTTCAGCGCACTCCCTTATTAACCCGTTTCAGAATCTAATGAACCCTTATTCCGTAATTTCATTATAAATATCAATGTACTGCTGAGCCGATACATTCCAGCTATAATCACCTGCGAATGCGTTTTTAGTAATCTTTTTCCAATGTTCTGGCTGCTTGTATAATGAGATCGCCCGGCGAAGCGTAAACATCATATCGTGGGCGTTGTAGTTACTGAACGTAAAACCGTTACCTTCACCGGATTCTTCATTGTAAGCTTGAACAGTGTCATTTAGGCCACCGGTTTCCCGCACTACAGGTATACTGCCGTAGCGTAAAGCGAGAAGCTGACTGATCCCACAAGGTTCAAACTTGGAAGGCATGAGAAAGATATCGCTAGCGGCATATATTTTGCGTGAGAGTGCATCATTAAACAAGATTTGAGAAGATAGCTTAGTCGGATAACGCCAAGCCGCCTCCTTAAACCATCGCTCATAGGACTCATCCCCCGTTCCAAGCAGAACAAATTGAATGTCATCCTTATACAGCAGCTCATCCAATACACGCGTAAGCAAATCTAAACCTTTGGAATCCACAAGACGGGTAACCATAGCCACCATTGGAATATTAGCATCCACAGGTAGTCCTAATTCCTCCTGCAAGGCTAATTTGTTCTCTGTTTTCTTCGCCAGATTAGAACGATAACGGGTAACAAGACTTGTATCTGTTGCAGGATTATAACTTTTCGTATCTATTCCATTCACAATACCACTCAAAACATCCGCTCGTGCATTCAATAATCCATCCAGCCCGTAGCCATAATAAGGTGTCCGAATTTCTTCCGAGTAGGTTGGACTAACGGTGGTGACACGATC
Source organism: Paenibacillus etheri (assembly GCF_001012825.1). Taxonomy (GTDB): domain Bacteria; phylum Bacillota; class Bacilli; order Paenibacillales; family Paenibacillaceae; genus Paenibacillus_AQ; species Paenibacillus_AQ etheri. The sequence continues at coordinate 148,243 of NZ_LCZJ02000019.1, read as the reverse complement.
ACTGTATACAATGCCACCTTTTAAGAAATTCACATTCCCGTAATACTCCACGCCTCCAAAATAACTGCTGTCCAGACCCAATAGCTCCCCAAGCACCTCATAAGGAAATACACCCTGATACAACAGGTTATGTATGGTAAATACACTTCGTATTTCGCTGTAAAATGGATTATGTCGATAATGTCCCTGAAGCAGCATTGGGATTACAGCCGCATGCCAATCATGGCAATGCAAGACGTCAGGCTGAAAATCAATAGCTGGCAGACACTCCAGTACCGCACGATTATAGAACGCGAAACGCTCTCCATCGTCCATGTATCCGTAGATTCCGTCCCGTCCAAAATAATACTCATTGTCGATAAAGTAAATGGGGATCCCGTCATACACCATATGTTCGATCCCGCAGTATTGATTGCGCCAGCCGATTGGCACATACACTTCTGTTAAATGCTCCATTTTTAAAGTAAACTTTTCTGGAATCCCACGATATTTAGGCAAAATCACTCGTACATCCACCCCGGCACCCTTCAGCGCTTTAGGTAATGCTCCAATGACATCGGCCAGACCACCCGTTTTAATAAATGGATGAGCTTCAGCTGCGGCAAATAAAACTTTCATGATTATTTCCCCCTTTAAAGTGTACGGATTCTCTATACGTTCTTTAATCTATGACTCATTTGTCTCTTTACTCTTACCCACTCGTGACGTTTTCTTAAACACCAGGAAGCTAAGAGGCGGTAAGGTTAGCTCAATACTGTTCACCTGATTATGCCATTCCAGCTTTTTGCTCTTCTGAGGCGCGTTGTGTATACCTGAACCTCCGAACGCTACATCTTCCGAGCTAAAGATTTCTTCATAAGTCCCTTGGCGTGGAACGCCTATACGATAATGTTGACGCTGGGCAGGTTGAAAATTGATGATAAACAGCAAGGTGTCTCCAGGCTTTTTACCTCTTCGCATATATGAAATTACGCTTTGTTCATTGTCATCTGCATCAATCCATTGATAACCCTCTTGAGAATGATCAAGCTCCCACAAGGCTTTCTCCGAGCGATACAGTTTATTAAGTGCAGCAGTGTAGGCTAACATTCCGCGATGGCTGTCATAGTCTAGCAGTAGCCAATCCAGCTGCTCCTGATCCTTCCATTCGATAAATTGACCAAATTCTCCTCCCATAAACAGGAGTTTCTTTCCGGGATGGGAAATTTGATAACCGAGTAGCTGCCTAAGTCCTGCGAACTTTTGTTCATAAGAACCCGGCATTTTGTCCAGTAACGACTTCTTGCCATGTACAACCTCATCATGAGATAACGGTAATGCATAATTTTCGGCATAAGCATAGCATATTGGAAATGTTAATAAATTATGATGATGAGGGCGCCCCCAGAAATCATGTTCTATGTAGCCCAATGTGTCATTCATCCATCCCATATTCCATTTGTAGTTGAAACCGAGGCCACCTTCATGTGCTGGCGCTGTAACTCCCGGCCAAGCACTGGATTCTTCTGCCATCATCAATGCCTTAGGGAAATACTGAAATATCGCTTTATTCAGGTTCTGAATAAACTTAATGGCCTCTAAATTCTCTAGACCACCATTCACATTACGTCGATATTGATGAGCCTGTTTTTCAAAATCGAGACGAAGCATGCTGGTAACCGCATCTACACGCATCCCGTCAATATGATAATACTCAAACCAAAAGAGTGCATTAGAGATGAGAAACGAAGAAATCTCCGGTTTGCTGAAATCAAACGAAAGAGTTCCCCAGCCTGGTTTTTCCGCCAACATTGGATCTGCATATTCATATAGGGGCGTTCCATCAAACATGCGTAGACCATGTGCGTCCTTGGCAAAATGCGCCGGAACCCAATCTAGAATCACACCGATGCCTGCCTGATGCAGGTGGTCGATCAAATACATCAACTCATGGGGTTCACCATAACGGCTAGTTGCCGCAAAATACCCTGTCCCTTGATAGCCCCATGACAAATCGTATGGATGCTCAGCAAGCGGCATAAACTCTACATGGGTGTAGTTCATTTCCACCAAATACGGAATTAAGAGCTCGCTCATTTCCTGATAGGTGTAGAACTCTCCATCTTCTTTTTGACGCCAGGTTCCAAAATGCATCTCATAAATGTTCATTAGCTGTTGATATGGAGATTTACTCTTGCGACGCCACACAGCATCTCCCCAACGATAACCACTGAGATCCGTAACAACGGATGCCGTCGCCGGGCGAACCTCAGCTTTGAAGGCAAATGGATCCGCTTTTAGGAAGCTGGAGCCATCACTGGCAACAATCCTGTATTTGTAAAAAGTTCCCTGCTTTATTCCCGGAAAAAAACGACTCCAAAATCCTGATTCGGGTATCTTATATAACGAGTCCATGTCCTGTGTTCCATCCCAGCCATTATGATCACCAGCTAGTCCTACATATGTCGCATGAGGAGCCCACACGGTAAAGCGCACGCCCGTAACGCCTTCTTCAGCGGCAGTGTGCGCACCCAGCATAGAATAGCTGCGATAATTGGTGCCCTCATGGAACAAATAAATATCAGCAGCTGATGGAAGGGTATCGATTGTTGCTATTTCAGCCAATTCTACACCACCTTTTTTGAATGCTTGTATCTATTACATTAACCGAATATTACCATTTTGAAAATGATTTGATGTGAAAACAAAAGATTTTCTGATAAAGAAATATTAATTGTAATTTTTCTTTTTACACGGCAATATACTTCACCTATGTCGTTTCAAGTGCTTGTCGAAAGTTTATATAACAAGCATTGACAAAATAATGGGAGGGATAACAAATGATTAACAAAAAAGATTGTATCGCCATGCTCTTGGCAGGAGGGGAAGGCCGCAGACTGGCTCCCTTGACTTCCAGTATGGCTAAGCCTGCAGTCCCTTTCGGTGGACAGTATAAAATTATTGATTTTCCGTTAAGTAATTGTGTAAACTCTAAAATTGACACAGTAGGTGTTCTGACTCAATATGAAGCTGAATCCTTGCATGAACACATCGGTGAAGGTGAACCTTGGGGCTTACATAGTCAAAAGGATAAAGGTGTAACCCTGCTTCCTTCCGGTGTTGAAGGCAGAGACAGCTATACAGGAACTGCTGATGCGATTTATAAGAACTTTGAATATATCGACAGCCGCAATCCAGAGCATGTACTCATTCTGTCCGGTGATCATATTTACCATATGGATTACCGTAAAATGCTGGATTATCATGTAGGTAAGGCTGCAAAAGCCACCATCTCCGTAATGGAGGTGCCATGGGATGAAGCCAGTCGTTTTGGAGTGATGAACGTAAACGAAGATCTGAAAATATCTGAGTTTGCGGAAAAACCAAAAGTACCTAAAAGTAATTTAGCTTCTATGGGTATATATCTGTTTGAGTGGGCTTATCTGAAGGAGCACTTGTTGCGGGATGCAGCTAATCCGAATTCCAGTCATGACTTTGGTAAAGACGTTATACCAACGATGCTTGATCAGAATGATGATTTATTCGCTTACCGCTTCAAAGGATACTGGAGAGATGTTGGTACTGTGGGTAGTCTCTGGGAAGCTCATATGGATCTTCTGCAAAAAAACAATGGTATGAAGCTCGACAAAGCCCATTGGCCAATGTATAGCCGGAGTCGCCGGACTAAACCAGCTGTTCATAAACCACGTGTTCAGATTCCATCAACGGACTCTCTCGTAAATGAATTCTGCGCGCAAGAAGGCAGCTTACAACGTTCTGTCATCTTCAATGGTGTGGAAATTGGCAAAATGAGCCAGATCAAACAAAGTGTTATTATGCCTGGTGTTCGCATTGGACGTGGAGTTCAGATCGAAAATGCCATTATTGGTGAAGGTGCCATTATTAAGGATGGGGCTATCATCAAGGGAAGTATTAATAATATTGTAGTCGTTGGGCCATATGAGACTGTAGCGCCTAAGCCAGCGGTTCGAAACCAACCCTCCCGTCTGTTTCAGGATGTTTATGAGAAGACAGGACGTCTACGGGAAGTTCTCCCTTCATAAAAACCATTATATAGATAAATACTTTATCAAGCAAAAACGCCTTCGGCGTCCAAAATGGACGGTAAGCGTTTATGCGAGAAATATAAGGATAATGTATAGTGTGAAACTTATATATTCTTATATTTATAAAAAGGGGCTGTTGTCCTGGTCGATCATGACCAGAGCAACAGCCCCTTCGGTTGTTAGAAGTTAATCTTATGAATTTTGGAGTGCTGTCCATTCTCTATCTAAAATGCTCATCTCCACACAATCTACATATTGCTTCCCAAACAGCGCTGATTCGCGTTGAACACCTTCCCGCTTAAACCCCACGGCTTCGTAGGTTTTCAGGGCAACAGTGTTGAAAGCGAAAGCTCCCAAGGAAAGACGATGCATACCTAAGCTTTCAAATCCGATCCGGAGCATTTCATTCATCATCCTTGTTCCAAAACCTCTACCCTGATAATCAGGATCTACTATTACCCTGCCAATACGTGCAGATCGATTTGACCGGTCTATGGTTGAAAAACTAATGTGTCCCACGACCTGTTGAGTAGCTTCGTGCACCGCACAGAAGATAAGGCGATCGGAATTCGCTGGATGATTAGCCCCATCTAAATACTTAGTAAGCTGGTCATCGTCAAGAGGAAAAATAAGTGAAGGTCCTGCCCACTGCTTCAAATACTCAGGTGAGGTACTCCATCGTTTCAAGTGTTCAAAATCCGATTCGGAAATAAATCTAAGAATCAGACGATCGAAATCAGGTTGCTTCTCAAAATGCTCATACAGGTTCACTAACCGACCATTTCCCATATCGTTAGTGCCCATGTAATGAAAACCCATGCTTTGATAATAACGATTGAGTTTAATGTTGTGTGCGACGGTATCAAATCTAAGTCCTCTGCAGCCAAGTTCTTTGGCTCGCTGTACAGCATATTTAAGCATACGCTGACCAAGTCCTTGACTGCGGTGTGAACCTGCCACAGCCAGCCTATGCAAATAAGCATAAGACTCATCATTTTTGCTTCCCCAATATTGAGGATCGCTGAATTGTAACGTGAACATTCCAACTACAGCTTCATCGTCAATTGCAAGATAAACATGCCTGTCGGTGAAATAGCCTGTGATATCCTTCTCGTTAAATTGGCCCGGGGTCCATTGCTTAATCCCATTTCGCTCCATCCAATTTGCTGCTTCCCGCAGCAACCTCAAGATATCACCTGTCCGATCGGGTTCTCCGCGAACGATCCTAATTGAGTTCCCCAAGACTTCCATTTCCATACCTCCTAGACATCTGATTCAGGTAAGGTAGCTTGATTCTGTGCTACTTGATCTGAATTGACCTCAGGCAGCTTCTCAGTAAGAGGCAAGATGACGGTAACTTCCGTTCCTTTTCCAAGCTCACTTACCATATCAAGTGTCCCATTATGAAGTTCTACAATCTGCTGTGAGATCGCTAGCCCCAAGCCTGTTCCTCCATTGAGTGCATCCACTTGAAAGAAACGGTCTTTAACCCTGGAGATATGTGCATCACTAATACCTATTCCACTATCACGCACCATAATAGCGGTCTCTATAGCTGACAGTCTCTTCGCAGACAATTCTATGCTGGAATCCTCATGGGAGAATTTAACTGCATTGTCTACCAGATTCAAGAATACTTGCTTTAGACGATTGGCATCCCCTTTAACAAAAATCCCATCTTCACATTCAAGAAGCAAGTGAATCCGTTTCTTCTCTGCCTTGGCCCAAATATTTAGTATGGTCTCCTGAAGTAATACTTTCACGTCAACAATCCCAATGGACAGCTTCATTTGGTTCTGCTGCAGCTTTGAAAAGTCGAGAATCTCCTCTACTAGACCAATCAAACGTTCACTTTCTTTGGAAATAATGCTGACTCCAAGCTTCGTCTCCTCCGGATCATAGCCACCAGAGACCAAGGTTTCACTCCAGCCCTTGATACTTGTAAGGGGAGTCCGAAGCTCATGTGAAATGGACGAGATGAAATCATCCTTAATCTGATTACTGCGCACAATTTCCTGAGCCATATAATTCAGCGTTGAAGCCAAGTCACCAATCTCAAATTTGTAATTCCCCTTAATCCGCACATTAAATCTACCCTTAGCCATCTGGGCTGAAACCGCCGTAATGTTATTGAGCGGCTTTACGATGGAATTGGCAAGTCCGAAGCTGAACACGATAACAACAGCCATGACAGCTGCACCTATACCAATGGACAGTAATGTAAGATTAAGCAAATCATTGTTAATACCTTCTAGTGAAGTAAGATATCTTAGAATATACGTATCACGTCCGTGAACCTGCAGCATCTTGGACACAGCCATAACACTCTCGTTCGTACCACTTTGGCGCCCTACCCAACGGCCAATACTGCCCCCTACCGCTTCAGGGACATCACTAGTTGTAATGGTACGGTCTGGCTGAAAGCCAGTCGAACTGGTGATCATATCCCCATTCAGGGTCAATACTTCTAGCTCGGTTTTATCCAGCGTAAATCTCTCTAGTAGCACTTGCAGGTTCGAGTTGTTATCGCCATCTAGCTCGTATTTATGAAAAAACGACTCTGCCGTGGTAATGTGATTTTGTATCTTGCTATATACACTGTCATAATAATACGTTCTGATGGCAAGCAGGAAGATAACTTCTACGAGGAGAAGCGCCAAAAAAACTACAAGAATGTAGTGTAGAACAATTTGTCTGCGCATCCCCTTCTTAATCATTGTACTTGGCCTTTCCATCTATATCCGTGTCCCCATACCGTTTGCAAAAATTCTGGTTCTGACGGATTATTCTCTATCTTTTGACGCAGACGACGAATATTCACATCCACAATCTTGGGATCACCCATATACTCCTTGCCCCACACATGATCCAGCAGAAGATCGCGGCTGAGCGGCGTATTTTCTTTTTCGAGAAAGTATTGGATCAATGAAAACTCCGTTGGCGTCAGTTCAATGGCTTCATTATCACGTTTAAAATGTTTAGAAATAAGGTCCAAAGTAAATGGTCCTGAAACGAAAGAAACCTTCGCTGACTGTTCACGATGAACGTTCACTCGCCGCAGCAACGATTGAATTCGAGCAATCAGTTCTGTCGGGCTGAATGGCTTGCTAACATGGTCATCCGCTCCTACAGATAAGGCATACACTTTATCTTGCTCTTGAACCTTGGCTGTCAGAAAAATGATACCCAAACGTTCATTGGTTTCTCTGACCCGTCTACATACTTCAAATCCATCAATACCTGGAACCATTACATCCAATAGAGCGATATCAATATCAGGTATCGTGGTTAACTTGTGAAGAGCTTCATACCCATCCGCAGCCTCTATCACTTCGAACCCATTACGCTTCAAGTTAATGACAATAAAACTACGAATAGACTCCTCATCTTCCAGTATCAGTACTTTACTCATCTATTCCCTTCCTTTCTATAGGGGAAGCAATTTTATTGCTTCCTTCCTTTGTTGTACTTTGTTCTAACTTACCACGGTAGGCGATGACCTTGTCTGCATCACGTGCAAGCAGATCCCAACCGTCATTCTTCACACGGTCCCATTCAGAAGGAGAAAAGAAGGAAACCTCAGCAACCGTCTCTCCGGTATCTGACATGATGAACTTAAGGTTCTCGTCCAGAACCGATTTCGTATCAACCGTCACCTTCCCATGCCATTCCGGAGAAAAATTAATATTGAATCGATCCGATGGATCATGATATAGCTGGGTTGCGAAGGTCAGACCGTCTTTCCCATCCCATTTATAATAGGAGGTAAAGTATGGAATTTCAGTGGGGTCGAAATACTCCCATCCTTTAGGCGCCTCAAGCAATCCAATTTCAATTATGCCATCATGATCAATATCTTCGCTTGCAATCCGGCGATCTTTGTAAGTCCGCGCATCGCCTGGTAATACCACACGCAGCTTGTTATTCTCCATAACGACAATAGAGGTATAGGCAGATTGGGAATCCACTGCAGCATCCAATACGATTCCTTCTTTATCCTTTGAGATTTTCCCTGCAACAATATTGTAATAATTATTAAAATAAGGGTCGATATTATCAAGCTTATCGAGTACCTTAAAGCCTTCATTGTACTGATAGATCGAAATGGTTGCAAATTCATTTCTTTTAAAATAAACAACGGTTATGTCTTCAATTCCATCCCCATTAAGATCATCAATCATATATTTTGTATAAGGATGTGAAAGTACTTCTTCTAATGATCCGCTAGAATAGCTATAGACGACAAGACCTTTTTCTTCACCTTGTGAATAGCCGGTAACAATTTCAAGCTTCCCATCACCCGTCATATCCTTCAAATCAACCGACTCCAGTACAGATCCGTCGCCATCGAATACAAGCTTCTTGACCCAAGTGTCGCCCTGTTTCTCCAGTATCATCCCGTGAATTATTACGGCTTCTCCTGGCGTCTTATAGAACACTAGCGTCTCCATAACTCCATCCTTGTTGAGATCCTCGGTAAAGATAGTGCTATCATCGTCATTGGTCGGACGAATCAACGTGGAACCTGCTGGCATAAGTGAATTAATAGCAGCCATAAGTGTTGCTTTATCAGCAGACAATTGTGGAGATTTCATCTTAGAAACAGGATCACTGATGAAAGTACAACCCGACAGTACGGATAACGTCAGCGTTGCGGCAACAAGGCACCTAAGACTTCTAATATTCAACTTCATCACTCTTTCCCTTATCCGTGTCCATATTTAAAGATTTGCACGCTCTTGGAACGTTAATCTACGCCCCTTTATATCATGCTTAATTCTGCCATCTTCTAGTACCCAAAGACGTGTAGCAAAACGTTCCGCTAATTCAATCGGTAATACTGTTACAACCGTAAGACCGGTCTCTTTACACAGCTTCCGCAAGGTTTCCAAGACACTCTCCGCGGATTTGGGATCTAATCCCGTAACGGGCTCATCCGCTAAAATCACTTTAGCACCGTGAGTCAACGCTCTAGCAATCGCTACACGCTGCCTTTCTCCACCACTAAGTTGGCTTGTCTTCATCTTCGCCTTATCCAGGAGGCCAAGGGCATCCAATTCATCCATTGCACCCATATAATCATCTGAACGTACCATCCCAGTGACCATCCGCCATAACGGCGTTTGTGCGGACTGGCCGATCAGTACATTTTTCAATGCAGTACGGTTAGGATTGAGCTCTGCATTCTGCTCCAGGTAAGCCCACTCGCGGCGGATTTTTCTTTTACCTGTAAAGGCACTCGCCATTATATCTGTACCGTCCACTCTAAAATTCCCTCTATCCCACTTTTCACGCAACGCTAAACAACGCAGCAAAGTGGTCTTACCACTACCGCTAGCTCCAAGTATTGCAACGAACTCACCCGGTTCTAATTGAAACCCTATATCCTGTAGAACTGGATTTTTGTCTTCCCCAACTGCCTTGGCTAAGTGTTCAACTGTGATCATAGTTCAGCCTCTCCCTGTCTTTATCTATAATCTATAGTGTACTCTGAAAGCCAGATGAATTTCCATGCGAGCACTCGTTCTTATCTTACCTCAAATTTTTTGCCGTGGCGAGAAAAATAACCCAAGCAATCCGAAGGTGATATATAAAGCACCCATTAAGCCGAAAATCCCCCCGCCCCAGCCGGCTTGAATGAGCAAACCGCCGATACCTGGACCTATAATACTACCTATACTAAAGTGAAAAGAAGCAACCACATTTGCAGCAGGCAGTAAATGTCGTGGTAAAATATCCGCAGCTAGACTAAGCCCTAAAGAGAAAAAGGAACCTACAAGTCCACCAGCAATCATCAACAGCACCATAGTCACCTTGAAATGGTCACCTGCTAGTGGCAGCAAAGCGAAAGCAATTCCGCCTCCAATCCCAGTAAGAATCAATACCTTCTTTCGACCAAATCGGTCGCTCCAAAGTCCAAGTGGGAATTGTAACAACAGTCCCCCTATGCCTGCAAAAGGCAATAAGGCTGCAATTTGATCTGTGCTGTATCCGATCCGGAGGCCATACACTGGAAAATTACTGTTTAAGCTTGCTTCCATGAAACCGTATAGGAGTGCAGGAATCAAGGCGAACCATGCTAGACTGTAACAACGCCCAAACCGGCGTACCTGACTTTCTCCACTCTCAACTTTATCTGGACGGGAATCCGGAAGCATTGTAACTGCAAGTATTAGGACCAGCAAAAAAAGAAAAGCTAGAACAATAAAAGGTGTTGCTTGACCAAAGCGCAGCAGACTTATTCCAAGTGGCCCCAAGCTAAATCCCAGACCATAGGACATCCCATAGAGGGAAAGATTTCGTCCGCGATGCTGGGCAGGCGTCATTAGCAATACCCATAGCTGGGCGGCGTAATTGATAGCTGCATCTCCAACACCTACAAGTAGACGTAACACAAACCATATTTTGATTCCAGAAAAAAAGGGGAATAAGAGCAAACTTACTAAGACAAGGCTTATCCCGCCAGCAATCAATTTTTTGAATCCAATCGCTCCGAGAACTCTTTCAGCAATCAAGGTCATTCCGAATGATCCTATGTATAGAGCTGCTGCATTTAGTCCATTAAGCGAAGAGGAAACTCCTTTCTGCTCCAATAGAATGGATAATACGGGAAGCAGCATCCCTTGGCTGAGTCCAGCCGCTATAGTAGCGGTAATTAGAATCATGAAATTCATTTTGCTGTTACTTCGAATAGATAACTTTGGCCGGTCTGACACAGATGTATCCCCCTATGATTAATAACGCTAATTTGTTCTAACGCCAATTGGCAAACACCGAACATTATAGTGGACAACCCTCTTCAAAACAAGAGATAATATGAAGATGTTACGGATTTCCTGGGGGTGCATGAGACATGGAGTACGAATTAAAGATCGACGTATCGCCGGTTTATGAACTGCTGGACAGTTTTATGTTATATGTAACTAGAAAATGGATCTCCAATTTGGACATTGGTCCCCACTGGATAAATGATGTGGAAGATCGTATTTCTCCTCATAAGGTAACAGCTTTAATGCAAGCGGCCGAGTGGCCTTTTACGGATTATGATGTGCTGTACGCCTGGGTTTACATTCGAGGACCTGCAACTTCAGTGCAGCTTTTCTTCGATGATCTGGATTCAGCTTCCATAGAAGAATGTTATCAGCAGATCGCACCGCTCATTCAGGAGTTTACGATTGAAGAGGCTTTGCGGATCCGGAACAGCTATATTCCACTCTTGCGACTCTGGTACGAACAATACTTCCGCCATGTGGAGCACAAAATTTTACCGCTATTAATTGAAGATGCTTCTGAGAAAAAAATGCTTGAAAGCAAAATGGACCCCATTTCTTTAATTGAATACGCATCTGGCGGTGTAGTTTTCGAGGAGATCACGGATCTAAAAACGATTGTATTACTACCAACTGTTCATAATCGTCCAATTAATACCTACTGCTTCTACAAAACCATGGTGATCGTACAGTATCCTGTAGATGTACCTTTAGAAGACGAAAATGAACCACCTATGGTACTTTTGCGCATGACCAAGGCACTTTCCGACCCCACCAGACTTCGATTGCTTCGCTATGTCGCACATGAACCCAAGTCGCTGTGGGAGATGCAATCCGATCTTAATCAATCCAGAGAAATGCTGATGCATCACCTTATGATTCTACGAGTAGCCGGCCTACTCCGCATCCATCTTAGAGGTGAACAAGACGAACGTTTCAGTATTCGTCCTGATGGCGCCTCAGAGCTTCAAATGTTCCTAGAGTCTTATATTTATCTATAGAACACTATACAGATACAGATCCAAGGAGTGAGAGATATGAAATACATGACACAACAGGTGATTTTTGATCTAGATGATACACTGGTTCACTGCAACAAATATTTCGATCTGATTTTAGGCCAATATTTTGAGCTGATGACAGATTGGTTTGATGAATTTGGCCCAAGCACCAGTGAATTACGCACCAAACAAATAGAAATTGACGTGCACACGGTCAACACAAGTGGTCTTGCTAGCGATAATTTTCCTAAATCCCTAATCGCTACCTACCATTATTTTTGCGCCAAATATAATCGCCCGACGGACCGTTTTCAAGAGCAGCAATTACACAAGCTTGGCCTAAGCGTCTACGACCAAGAAATCGAAGCTTACCCTGGCATGGTTGAAACGCTCGATACGCTGAAGCAGGATGGTCACCATTTATTCCTGTATACAGGTGGAGACGATACGATCCAACAACGTAAGATTGAGCAAATGAAGCTGGATGCTTACTTTGATGACCGGATCTATATTCGTCAACATAAGAATGTTGAGGCTCTTGAGAATATTTTGACAACACATGGCTTTGACCGTAAACGTACCTGGATGATTGGTAACTCTTTACGTACAGATGTCCTTCCTGCAGTAACCGCAGGTATTAACAGTATCTATCTGAAGCAACAGAATGAATGGAGCTATAACCTTATTGAACTGGAGCAAGAAATGCAACAAGCAGTGAAGACCATTTCCTCCATCCATGAGGTGCCTCCTGTTATTCGTACTGCTACGCTGCACAAAAGCTAAGTGCAATGTAACCTAAGACATTGTTACAAATGACATATCTACTATACCTCTGGGATGATTATACTATTTTTGTACAATTCCCATATGAGGTAGGAGATGAGATATGAACAAGAAAGTGAAGTCTAACCATTCCCGAACTAACAAATCAATGCTTCCCATGCTCTTAGGCGTAGTTGTAGTAATCCTTGTCGCTGTTATTGTCTTCATTCTAAATGACAAGACGGACAGTACAGAAGGACTACCTAACTACACCGATGTGAAGGGAAGCATTGTTGTTGATGGGCTGAAATACGAAAAGCAACCTCATCTTGGTAGTCCTGATGCCAAAATCAAAGTCATCGAATTTGCAGATTTCAAATGTCCTGCCTGCAAAAATTGGTCGGAGAAATATTCGGATACTTTTGTTAAGGACTACGTGGATACCGGAAAAGTTGAACTCTTCTTCATGAACTTCGCCTTCTTGGATCGAGATTCCTATCTTGCTGCAAGTGCAGGTGAAGCCATTTATAAGCAAAGCAACGAGAAGTTCTGGGAATATCTCCATAAGCTGTACGCCAATCAAGGCGATGAGAGTAACATATGGGCCACACAGAAGTTCATTCTGAATTTCGTCAAGAATAACATCGACGGCATTGATTACGCACAATTCGAGACAGATCTCAAGAATCACACCTACATGTTCGACGTCAAAGAAGACTTCAAGATCGCCGGGTCGTACGGGGTTAACGGTACACCTAAATTTATGGTAAACGGAACCCTTCTTCCTGACTCCTCCTATGAAGGGCTGACTACAGCAATTGAAGCGCAGCTGGCTAAAGCCGCTGAATAATTGTAAAGCATTATTAAAAAAGGTGTCTCTGCCACGTAACCAACATGGCTAAAGACACCTATTTGCCGTACATACAATCTTTCCGATCGATTATGATTCTACTGTTAATTGGCCCGTATCCATATTCTGAAGCACTAGCTTGCCTTCCAGAGACGTACCATCTTCGCTGGTAAGCTTTAGCTTGCCCGTTCGACCTTTTTCAATCAACGCCTTCACTTGCGCATCTGTCAGTGTACGCCCATGGTTCTCTTTCCAGATCACGAATTTGCAGCCTTCCTTGTAATGAGAGCAGCCATAGCCTTTTTTTCCCATAAAAATCATTCCACCGCAGCCAGGACGCGGACAGCTTCCGATGACCTTAGGACCTGAATTGGCGGATTCCTCTTCACTACCTGCCTTGCGCTTTCTCGGCGCCGCAGGTTTGTCGCTGGTTTTACGAGATGTACTTCCAGCGCTTCGTCCTTTAGCACCTGTATTGACAGAAGGCGTCTCCCCTTCAAAAGAAGTTTTGGACGCCCGAGATTGTACTCGCACTTTATCCACGATCATACAAGCGAATCTTTTTACATTCTCCATAAACTGCCCGTCCGACGCCGTTCCTCTGGATATTTCGTTCAAACGACGTTCCCATTGTCCGGTCATTTCCGGTGAAGTCAACAGCTCAATACCCGCTCCACGAATCAGCTCAATGGCTGTTCGTCCTTTTTGTGTGATAGCAATTTTTTTGCCCTGCATTTCAATGTATCCGACATTCTTCAGCCGTTCTATGGTTGCTGCGCGGGTAGCCGGAGTTCCAAGCCCTGAATCCTTCATGGCATCGCGGAGCTCTTCGTCCTCAATCTGCTTGCCGGCACTTTCCATCGCTCGAAGCAGCGTACCCTCTGTGTAATGCTTGGGTGGCTGTGTATCTTTCTCTTTAACATTAGCCTCACTACAAACCACTTCTTCTGCCGGGGCAATAGAAAATGGTTCATTCACTTCGATCTCTTCGTCCTCTTCTTCATCCTTGTTCTTACCCTTGGAAGACTTCGCTTTATCCTTCTTCTGGTCCGCGTAAATGACCTTCCAGCCGAGGCTTAACAATTCCTTGACTGTGGTTTTGAACTTTTCCTCTTCTACCTCGGTCATCACGGTATGCACTTTATATTCCGCTGCCGGATAGAACTGAGACAAAAAGCGCCGTACGATTAAATCATACAGCTTTCCCTCATCTGCACTAAGTCCTGATGCTTTACGATATGTAGGCAAAATCGCGTGGTGATCCTCAACCTTCGAGGGGTTGCAGATGAATTTATTCCCTTTATGAACGAGATTACGATTCGCACCCTTCACCCACTCATCATAAGCCGTCCCTTGCAGCGCAGATAACGTCTTATGCATCTCAGGAATATTCTGTTCGGTAACATAGTTGGAGTTCGTCCGCGGATAAGAGATCACCTTATGCTTTTCATATAACGCTTGAGCAATATCGAGAGTCTTTTTTGCGGAAAAAGCGTACTTTCCATTCGCTTCCCGCTGCAGTAGCGTCAAATCATACAGCTTATTCGGATACTCTTTCGTTTCCTTAACCTCGTAAGACTCTATCCGGCCCGGTTTTCCTTTGACCTTGGCAGCTAGCGCCTCCGCCTTATCCCCGTCAGTCAGCCGATCCCCCTGCCACATGCCTTTATAGGTCATTTCATTCTGAGTAAAATGTCCCTCCACCTCAAAAAACTTAAGGGAAGAGAACGCCTCAATCGTCTTCTGACGGTCATAAATCAGGGCGAGCACGGGAGTTTGAACTCTACCCACGGACAGCAGCACATTATGTTTTGTAGTAAATGCACGTGAACCATTCATGCCGATGAGCCAATCTGCTTCACTACGTGCTTTTGCCGCTTTGGTTAAGTTCTCGTACTCCGATCCATCCTTCAGCTCCTGAAATCCTTTGCGAATGGTCTCTGGCGTCAAATCTGAGATCCACAAACGTTTCACAGGATGCTCCAGCTTCAAATGCCGCTGAATAAGTGAAAAAATATGCTGACCTTCTCGCCCCGCATCGCATGAATTCACTAGAAGATCACTTCGTTTCGCAAGATCTCCGATTACCTTCAGCTGATCGATCGTCCGCGCATTAGGAACCAGTTTGAACTGGTCTGGAATAATGGGGAGATCATTAATGTTCCACTTTTTGTATTTAACATCATAAGCATCCGGCTCGGCCAAACCGATTAGATGCCCTATTGCCCATGTAATAATGTACTGCTCCCCTTCAAGATAGGAACGGTAATTTTTGGCCTTCGGTTCTATTGCGGCGGCGATATTCCGCCCCATATCCGGTTTCTCCGCAATAATGAGTGTCTTCAAAAACAATCGCTCCTTACCTTTTCGTTCTTAAGTCCAAAATGCGTCCAGTATTCTATTATAACATTAACCTCGGTTTTTTTTAATGGATTGGTTAGTAGGCTTTGGAAAAATTCAGACTTCCCTTAGTCTTTTCTATGAATTAGAATAGTTTGGTAAACGAGTTTTATATATCGGAGGAATCAATACGTGTCTGAGAATCATAAATTTACAGAACCTTTTACGGACAGAAATGGCCACTATCTAAAAGCAGAATGTGAGAACTGCTTTGGTTTGTGCTGTGCCGCACTCCCTTTTTCAGCTTCAGTTGATTTTGGTATGGATAAAGCTGCTGGCCAGCCGTGTCATAACCTACAATCAGACTTTCGCTGTGGTGTACACTCAGATTTAAGAACGCTTGGATTTCGCGGGTGTACTGTATATGATTGTTTTGGCGCTGGGCAGAAGCTCTCTCAGGTAACTTATACTGGTGAGGACTGGCGGAAGAATCCAAAAACTGCGAAGCAAATGTTCGAGGTATTTCCGGCCATGTGGCATTTACACGAATTGCTATGGTACTTAAATGAATCATTGAACTTAGATATAACCTATTCAATACATGTTGAGCTGCAAACAGCACTCGATGAGACGGTACAACACACTTTGCTCAGTCCTGATTCTTTATTGAAAGTGAATGTTGACGCTCATCGAGCAAAAATAAATCTGTTGCTGCTGCAAGTCAGTGAGCTTGTACGTACTGAAGCCCGTCGCAAACTAAAAAAATCTTCGAGAACTTTCAGCCGAGGTGCTGATCTTATTGGTGCTAACCTCAAAGGGGCTGATCTCAGGGGTGCCAACTTGAGAGGTGCTTATCTGATTGCCGCAGACCTTAGAGGCGCTGATCTTAGAGGTGCTGATCTCATTGGTGCAGATTTCCGTGATACTGACCTTAGAGGCGCTGATCTTTCAGAGAGCATTTTTCTAACTCAGGGTCAGATTAATGCTGCTAAAGGCGATGATCTCACAAAATTACCGCCAGCACTTTCCCGCCCTGATCAATGGCTTTCGGTTTGAGTTATAGAAATTTAATTCAGCTGCGAGAAGAATTCTTGGATATGAGAAACCGCTTCGAATATTTCTAAGGTCTCTTTACCCGCTGAGGTTCTTTCTAGATATTCCACCCTACCTTGTGCTGCTTCCTTACCGACCACAAGCGTTACGGGTATACCAATCAAGCTTGAATCCTTAAATTTAACGCCAGCACGTTCATCCCTATCGTCCAGCAGCGTCTCAATACCGAGCTTAGTAAGTTGATTATAAAGCTCCTCTGCAACTGCCAGTTGCCCCGAGTCCTTAACGGACATCATCAAAATATGAACCTGATAAGGTGCCAATGCAACTGGCCACATTATTCCTTGATCATCATGATTCTGTTCTACAATCGCGGATAATAGACGTGAGATCCCAATTCCGTAACAACCCATGATCATAGGCTGACTCTTGCCAGAACGATCTAAAAAGGAAGCTTCAAGCTTCTCGCTGTATTTGGTACCTAGTTTAAAGACATGCCCAACTTCTATTCCTTGTTCAAAATGCAATATGCCATCCTCACAGTGTGGACAACCTTCTCCTTCTGCTACATTACGAAAATCCCCTACATGTTCAAGCTCAAAATCTCTGCCAGGTACGACATTACGGTAGTGATAATCTTTTTCTCCTGCTCCCGTCGTACCTTGTATCATCTCAGCCACTGCGGCATCAACCAGTACAGTTATTTGAAGACCCACTGGACCCACAAACCCGCTCTCTACGCCCGTTAAGGATTTCACAGCATCATAGTCAGCAAGCCCGATCTCCGCCGCACCGATATATTTACTCACTTTTATCTCATTGACTTCATGATCTCCTCGAACCACTACAGCAAAGAATTGTCCGCTACCTTCATAGATCAATGTTTTCATAATCTGCTCTGGCTGAATCTCCAGCTCCTGCTCTAGTTGATTAATAGTTCGAAGATTAGGGGTGTGGAATTTCTCTAATACAGGTAGCTCGAGGTTCAATTCTTTCTTAATAGGCTGTATGGCTTCTGCCTGCTCCAGATTGGCCGCATAATCGCAAGAGGAACATACTGCAATCGTATCCTCCCCGATATCAGCCAGTGCCATAAATTCATGGCTCCCGCCTTCCCCACCAATTGCTCCAGAATCGGCTTGAACAGCTCTGAAATTCAGACCACATCGCTTAAAAATCTGGTGATAAGCATCAAACATTTGAAGGTATGATTTGTCAAGTCCTTCTAAGCTTATGTCAAAAGAGTACGCATCCTTCATCAAGAACTCTCTACCTCTTAGCAATCCAGAACGTGGTCGCCGTTCATCCCGAAACTTAGTCTGAATCTGATAAACGGTAACAGGTAGCTTACGATAGGAGCTGATCTCATTCCGTACAAGTGAGGTTACTACTTCTTCATGTGTTGGACCGAGTATGAATTCCCGCTCATGACGATCCTTAAAAGTCATCAACTCCTTGCCATAGACATCATATCGTTCTGATTCTTTCCATAGTTCTGCAGGCTGCATAGATGGCATTAAAATCTCCTGCGTTCCGGAATGATCCATTTCTTCTCTCACAATCGTTTCTATCTTCCGCAGAACCCGCCGACCAAGTGGTAAATAGGTATACACTCCGGCAGCTAATTGACGGATATACCCCGCACGCAGCAATAACTGATGACTGATTGTCTCCGCCTCCGAAGGCACCTCACGCAGTGTTGTTAATAATAAATTGCTTTGTCGCATCTTAACGCCTCCCCAGAAATTATCTCTCTAAATGCAAAAAGACACATTCGTCAGGGACGAATGTGTCGTGATACCACCCTTATTCAACTGCCAGCTCAACATACAATCCATTCTGATTTGGCAATTCTCAAATCGGATAACGGTCGATTCCGGTAGCAGGTTAGTAGATACTATCGCTACAGCTACCAAGGCAGGATACCACTCACACGTGTTTGAGGAACCTTTCACCCGGTGGGTTCCCTCTCTGTTCTAACGCTTCTTGAATCGTAGATCCTTGGTCAATGCTTTTATCATGTGATAATGTATTTAATTTATATGATACTGATATCTACGTCAAGCATCGCTTTATTAAAAAACCGTTTCTCCAGCAGATAAACTACTGGAGAAACGGCTTCTTAAGCAATTATTATCCTAATGACCTAAACAAGAACGGTTGACCCCATCAGGTATTTATCCACTTCACGTGCTGCTTCGCGACCTTCGTTAATGGCCCAAACAACCAAGCTTTGACCACGGCGCATATCGCCAGCAGCAAACACTTTATCTACGTTCGTATTGAATTTACCATAACGTGCTTTCACATTTGAACGACGGTCTGTCTCAAGATCAAGCTCCTGAATAATATCTTGTTCTGGGCCATCAAAACCAATGGCAATCAGAGCAATTTGAGCAGGGTATATAGCTTCGGTGCCTGGAACCGGTTGGTAGATCTTACGACCTGTCTCATCCACGATCCGGCGGATCTGTACGGTGTGAAGTTCTTTCAAGTTCCCCTCTTCATCACCAACAAATTTAGTGGTCATGATAGAGAACTCACGCGGATCATCCCCAAAAATCGCTTTAGCTTCTTCTTGCGCATAATCCAGAGTGTATACATTCGGGAATTGTGGCCAAGGATTAGCTATCGGATCACGTTGCAATGGGGCTTTTTCATGTGTACCAAATTGAGTGATACTGCTGCAGCCATGACGAAGCGCAGTGGCAACACAGTCAGAACCCGTATCCCCACCGCCCAAGACGATCACGTCTTTACCTTCAGCGGATACATAGTTGCCATCCTCAAGATTGGAATTCAAATAGCTCTTAATCGTACCATTTAAATAGTCCATGGCATACATAACACCCTTAAGCTCACTACCTTCAACGTTAAAGCGACGTGCTTTAGTAGCTCCACCACAAAGAACGACCGCATCATACTCATCAACAAGCTGTTGCGCAGGAATATCTTTGCCAATCTCTGTATTCACTACAAAATTGATACCTTCTGCGGCTAATAAATCGACACGACGTTGCACAACTCTCTTATCGAGTTTCATAGTGGGAATGCCATATGTGAGCAGCCCGCCAATGCGGTCACTGCGTTCAAATACAGTTACATTATGTCCAGCCTTATTAAGTTGTGCAGCTGCTGCGAGTCCAGCAGGCCCAGAGCCTACGATTGCAATCTTCTTGCCTGTACGTTTCTCTGGAGGATTAGGTACAACCCAGCCTTCTTCAAAACCCTTATCAATAATAGCTAGCTCAATGGTCTTAATGGTTACCGGCTGTCCAATTAGCCCTACTGTGCAAGAGCCTTCGCAAGGAGCCGGACAAATACTTCCAGTGAATTCAGGAAAATTATTCGTCTTATGCAGACGTTCCAATGCTTCTTTCCAGAGTCCGCGGTACACCAAATTATTCCACTCTGGAATTAGATTGTGAACTGGACAACCCGAGGTTCCTCCAGCCATATCAATTCCTGTATGGCAATAAGGAGTTCCGCAATCCATGCAGCGCGCTCCTTGTGTCTGAAGCTCGTCCTCGGATAAATGATGGTGGAACTCCTCCCAGTCTTTTACCCGCTGCTCAGGATCCCGATCACCTGGGAGCTGCCGCTTATACTCCATAAAACCTGTAGGTGTAGACATGATTACGTTTCCCCCATCCGTTCTCTTCGTGTTGAAGTATAGTACATTGTAGCATATTGCGGCTTCAAATGGTCGTGAGCAGCGCAATGAAGTACCTGCACATTCTATACCTGTAGATTATCATTTCTAATTTTAATTATAGTAGCACTCATTACTTTTGCACAGTAATGGATTAATCTACTGATTTTTTGTACTATTTCACATGTTATGTCAGAGAAAACGTTTTATTGCTATTCCGTACGTTCATAAACAAGAAAACGGTAATCATACGGATTCTTTTCATCACGAATTCCCTTCTTGTTGGAAACCTCTTTCCACACACTCCAGTCAATATCAGGAAACCGGGTATTCCCTTCAAAATCCTGTTCAATTTGCGTTAACATCAACTTGTCAGCATATGGCAACATCAGCTTGTAGATTTCCGCACCACCGATTACCATCAGCTCATCGTCTTTCCTACCCTCACTGAGAGCTTCCTCAAGCGTGTGTACAACCTCTGCACCTTCAGGAGCATAATCAGTACCTCTTGTCATAATTAAGCTTGTTCTGCCTTTTAGAGGCTTCCCTCCGAGCGAATCCCACGTTTTGCGGCCCATAAGCATTCTCTTCCCCAGTGTTTCTGCTTTGAAATAAGCGAAATCTAGCGGTAAATGCCAAGGCATATCATTGTCTTTTCCAATAACATGATTGGTGCCCATCGCCCATATTAAGCTGATACTCATGAAACACGCTCCTTCCTACATATAAAGATCAAAAAATCTTGATTTATAACAATTAAATTATACTGCGATCGGCGCTTTTATCGAAGGATGCGGATTGTACCCTTCAATGACAAGGTCTTCCAGCTCGATATCAAAAAGTGATTTCTTATTTGAATTAATAACCAATGTAGGCAATGGTCTTAAGTCTCTTGATAATTGCTCCTTTACTTGCTCAACATGGTTTGAATAAATATGTGCATCACTAATGCTATATACAAACTCGCCTACTTCTAGACCACACTCATGTGCTATTAAATGTGTAAGTAATGAGTAAGACGGGATATTGAAGTTAGCTCCAAGAAAAGAGTCAGCACTGCGTTGCAGCAAGTGACAGCTTAATTTACCATTTGCAACGTAGAACTGGAACATAACGTGGCATGGAGGTAACGCTGCTTTACTCCCTTTTGCCCCAGCATTTATAACATCTTCCGGGTTCCATGCACTTACAATTAAGCGACGAGAATCAGGATTCGTTTTGATCTGATGAATAACATCTTGTAATTGGTCAATGGATTCACCAGTAGAAGATGTCCAATTTCGCCATTGCTTACCGTAAATATTCCCTAGGTCGCCATGTTTCACTGCGAACTCATCATCTTCTAGGACACGATCACAAAATGCTTTCATCTCTGCTTGATAAACTTGATTGAAATCTTCATCAGCTAAACAACGATTTCCGAAATCTGTCATATCTGGACCCGTATATTCGTCTGACTCAACCCATCTTTTGAATGCCCATTCATCCCAGATATGGTTATTATTTTTCAATAAATAACGGATGTTTGTGTCGCCTTTAATAAACCATAATAATTCACTTGCGATTAAACGGAACGGAGTCCGTTTTGTTGTAAATAACGGGAAGCCTTTTGATAAATCAAATCGCATTTGATAACCAAATACACTCATTGTACCTGTTCCAGTGCGATCTTCTTTTTTCACGCCATTATCTAAAATATATTGTAGAAAATTCAAATAGGTTTGTTCTAACTCATTCGTCAATTTACTGCACCTCCGTAATATTTCACCTCATATATTATATCTGAAAAATTCGATTTTTGTAGAAGGTAAGATATTTTTTAAATATATTTAATAATGGCTACACATTCAATCAGCAGTCAAGTTTCAGATAATGGATTCAGATCAGTCAACTGCACCACTACTCTGATATCTTTAACTCTACTCTAACCCCATATGCACGTAGGGAAGCTTGTCCACCCACTGGGAAAGTAATCATAGGTGATGTATGTCCAAAGTCCACGTCTGCAACTACTGGAATGTCCGATAACTCTTCTTTCGAAGTTATGATTTTGATCAACAGATCCTTAGTCATGCGTGATCCTTGTTGGAACCTCCCAATAACCAATCCTTTGACATGCTGAAAATCTGGTTGATGGATCAGCGATTGTAAATCCCTATCAAAGGTTACAGGCGATGACTCATAATCATCCTCTAGAAATAATATCGAATTTTTTAAACTTGGCA
Source organism: Paenibacillus etheri (assembly GCF_001012825.1). Taxonomy (GTDB): domain Bacteria; phylum Bacillota; class Bacilli; order Paenibacillales; family Paenibacillaceae; genus Paenibacillus_AQ; species Paenibacillus_AQ etheri. Next base: position 125,544 of record NZ_LCZJ02000019.1, on the reverse strand, counting down.
TATACTCCGTTCCCTGCAAAAGATTTAAAGTACAAAGGTTGCCTCCGACAATTGTTCCCTTCGCTTCACCATCATTGATAATGAACGGGCCCTCATTTCTGATAAACACACGGTTCTCCTGATCTAAATACCACTCATCATCACTCCAATGCTTCGATGCCCTCACCACTATTTCATTGTTGTCCATCATCAGCTTGCGGAATTGTTCGATCGTATATTCATTGTCGTGGAGCATCGCAAAGGTAGAAAAATGCGGACCGGAATATGTGACTAATCCTGTTTTAGCATAGATTGCATTACTTAAAGCAGTAATATCCGAATACCCGCATAATCGTTTAGGATGTTCTGCAATAATGGAATAGTCAATATAACGTAGCAGTTGATTGCTATTAAAGCCACCAATGGTCGTAAGGATCCCTTTAACGTTCGGATCTAAAAAAGCTTCGTGCAAATCCTCTATTCTAGATTCGATCGATGAGGAAACAAAATCATCCTTCTCAAAGGAATTTACGGAGAATGATATTCGAAACCCTAACTTTTGAAGCTGTTCTTTGGCAACTTTTCTTTGTTCTGCTGCGATTAATGACAGACTTCTGGCAGGTGAGATGATACGTAATTCATCACCAGGCTTTAATTTATTTGGGATCATCATTTATCCTCCCTACAATAGATTCATTCAACTTGTTTCATCTCCTCCCATTATATCTCTTTTCAAAAAAATGGAAAACTCAAAAAGGCGAAACGCAAATGCGTTCCGCCTTTCTGTGCCTGCTAGAGCAATTTGGTAGAGAAATTATTTCATTACGTGAATTGGGTGACCTTCAACCAATTCAGCAGCTTCCATGACGATTTCGCCAAGGGTTGGATGCGCATGAATTGTCAAAGCGATATCTTCAAGTGTTGCGCCCATTTCAATAGCCAAACCAAGTTCAGCGATCAAGTTGGAAGCTTCGATACCAACGATTTGTGCACCAAGCACAAGATTGTTCTCGGAGTTAGCAACAATTTTGATGAAGCCTTCTGGGCTGTTCAAAGATACAGCGCGACCATTCCCTGCGAATGGGAACTTACCAGCTTTCACTTTGTAGCCTTTGTCTTTCGCTTCTTTCTCAGTCAAACCTACGCTAGAGCACTCAGGATCTGTGAACACAACAGCTGGGATGACTTTGTAGTCAACAACAGATGTAAGTCCTGCAATCGCTTCTGCAGCAATCTTACCTTCGTAAGAAGCCTTGTGAGCCAAAGCCAAACCTGGAACAACGTCACCAATAGCGAAGATATTAGGGATGCTAGTGCGTCCTTGGTGATCGACTTTGATCAATCCGCGATCGTCGAGCTCAAGACCGATCAGGTCCAAACCAAGTTCACCGTCAGTGTTAGGACGACGGCCTACAGTCACAAGCAAGTAATCCGCAGTAACTTCTTTGGATTCGCCACCGACAGAATATTTCACGGTAACTTCCTTGTCGTTCTGTACAGCACTTTCAGCTTTAGCGTTAGTTACGATTTCGATGCCAGTTTTGGCCATGTTTTTCGCAACAAGACGAGTCATATCTTTATCGAAGCCTGGAAGTACAGTATCCAAACCTTCGATGATTGTTACTTTAGTACCGAATTTAGAATACATTTGACCAAGCTCAGCGCCGATGTATCCACCACCGATTACGATCATGCTCTTCGGAATTTCTGGAAGCTCAAGAGCTTCAGTCGAAGACAGAATGCGTCCACCGAATGGGAATGGCTTAAGCTCAATCGGACGGGAACCTGTAGCAATGATACAGTGCTTGAAGCGGTAACGTGGGGATTCATGATCATTGAACACACGTGCTTCTGTGTCGCTGATAAACATGCATTCGCCGTTAAATACTTCAATTTTGTTGCCCTTCATCAAGCTAGTCACGCCGCTAGTCATTTTCTTAACTACGCCGTTTTTGAACTCTTGAGTTTTGGCAAAATCCACTTTAACGTTCTCAGCAGTAACACCGAAAACTTCACCATGCTTAGCAGATTCGAACTGATGTGCAGCAGCAATCAGTGCTTTAGAAGGAATACATCCACGGTTCAAACATACACCGCCGAGTTCCGATTTATCCACGATGAGGACTTTTTGGCCGAGCTGGGCGGCACGAATTGCCGCCACATACCCACCAGGACCTGCACCAATGACCAATGTGTCAATATCTAGAGAAGCGTCTCCTACTACCATAATTATACCTCCATAACCAGCAGCTCAGGATTATTGAGCAGCGATTTAATGTAGTTCATAAAGTTTTGAGCAGTCGCACCATCGATAATACGGTGGTCAAAGCTGAGTGATAACGCCATTACAGGAGCAACTACGATTTCACCATTCTTCACAACTGCTTTTTCACTGATACGGCCAGTTCCGAGGATAGCCACTTCAGGGAAGTTAATGATTGGAGTAAAGAACATACCGCCAGCAGAACCAATGTTACTGATGGAGATCGTGCTGCCCTTCATTTCGTTAGCAGACAATTTACCGTCACGACCACGAACTGCAAGGTCAGTGATGCTGCTAGCGATCATCCAGATGCTCTTACGGTCAGCGTCTTTGATAACTGGAACGATCAAGCCGTTTGGTGTATCAGTAGCGATACCGATATTATAGTATTTCTTGTAAACAATTTCGCCTGCTTCTTCATCAATCATAGCGTTGAGCGCTGGGAATTGACGGGAAGCTGCAACCAATGCTTTAACGATGAACGGAAGGTAAGTAACCTTAACGCCTTTTTTCTCAGCGATTGGTTTCATACGTGTACGAAATGCTACCAGTTCAGTAACATCTACTTCGTCCATAATTGTAACGTGTGGTGCAGTGTAAGCCGATTTAACCATTGCATTGGCGATCGCTTTACGAATGCCCTTGTATGGTACACGTTCTTCTTCAAGACTAATATTACCGCTCGCTGCTGGTGCTGCTTTAGCTTCAGCTTTAGCAGCCTTCGGAGCTTCAGAAGCTACCGCTGCTGGTGCTGCCGCAGGTGTTGAACCACCTTTCAAGAACGCTTCAACATCTTCACGAGTGATTTTGCCACCTTTTCCAGTTCCGTTCACTTTAGAAATATCCACTTTTTGCTCACGAGCAAATTTGCGAACGCTTGGTGTAGCCAATACATCACGGTCAGGCGCTGGAGCTGCATTAACAGAACCGCCTTGTTTAGCATCAGAAGGGCTAGTTGCTGCTGGGGAAGAAGTGGTATTCGCACTTCCTTTTGCTGCATCTGCTTCTGCGGAAGCATGACCTTCTTGTTCAGGAACGTCACCTTCTGCAGCAATGATAGCTACAACATCGCCAACACGGCATACTTGACCATCTTTAGTCAGAACTTCCAACACAGTACCGTTCACTGGACAAGGAACTTCAACTACTGCCTTGTCATTTTGAACTTCCATGATGATATCATCATCGGTTACTTTGTCACCAGCTTTGATATGCATTTTGATGATTTCACCTTCATGCAGACCTTCACCCAGTTCTGGGAACCGATATTCAAAGTTCGCTGATTTAGCATTCGAAGATGCTGGTGCGGCTGGAGCTGGAGTTGGAGCCTGAGCTTCTTCAGCAGCATGACCTTCTTGCTCAGGTACGTCACCTTCAGCTTCGATAATAGCTACAACTTCGCCAACACGGCAAACTTGGCCATCTTTAGTCAAAACTTCCAACACAGTACCGTTCACCGGACAAGGCACCTCAACTACCGCCTTATCATTTTGAACTTCCATTACGATATCATCATCCGTTACCTTGTCACCGGCTTTGATATGCATTTTGATGATTTCACCTTCATGCAAACCTTCACCTAGTTCAGGGAATCGGTATTCAAACTTTGCCACTTTGAAAACCTCCTTGTGAAATTGGGACTGACCTTATGGTTAGAATTCAGAAGAAGAAACGACGTTGTCATCCATAAAGGATGACAACCGTTTCTCATTGATAAATATTTTAGAAATCCAAAACTTTCTTCACGCCTGCAATAATACGCGCAGGGTTTGGAAGCCATGTATCTTCAATTTGTGCGAATGGATATATTGTGTCTGGACCTGCGATACGAAGCACAGGTGCTTCCAAGTGCAGCAATGCTTTTTCGTTAATTTGTGCAATCACCTCAGCAGCAACACCGGAGCTCTTTTGAGCTTCTTGTACTACGATAGCACGGTTAGTCTTCTTCACAGACGCTACAATAGTGTCGATGTCGATTGGACTTACAGTACGAAGGTCAATAATTTCAACGTTAATGCCTTCTTTTTCGAGTTGCTCGGCTGCTTTGGTAGCTGTATGTACCATCAGCCCGTAAGTAATGATAGATACATCAGCACCTTCACGTACTACGTTAGCTTTGCCAAGTTCAACAGTGTATTCACCTTCTGGCACTTCAGCACGGAATGCATGGTAAAGGTTCAAATGCTCCATGAAGAATACAGGGTCATTGTCGCGGATAGACGCGATAAGAAGTCCCTTAGCATCATATGGGTTTGAAGGAATTACTACTTTAATACCCGGGCTTTGTGCAATCAAACCTTCGAGTGAATCTGTATGAAGCTCAGCAGCCTTAACTCCGCCACCAAAAGGAGTACGGAATACGACTGGAGCATTATATTTACCGCCAGAACGCCAGCGCAGACGTGCCGCTTGAACAACGATCTGATCCAGTGCTTCAAAGATAAAACCAACGAATTGAATTTCTGCAATTGGGCGGAAGCCTTGTACACCAAGACCAAATGCCAGACCACCGATAGCGGACTCAGCTAGTGGAGTATCAAAAACACGATCTTCGCCAAATTCCTTTTGCAGCCCTTCCGTTACACGGAAAACGCCACCTACATTACCAACATCCTCTCCGAAGATAAGAACGTTAGGGTCACGATTCAGTTCAACGCGCATCGCGTCGCGGATCGCTTCTTTCATATTCATTTGTGCCATTGCCTGATATCCCCCTTATTCAAAATCGGCTTTTTGCTCTTCCAGATGTTTAGGTGTTACTTCGAACATGCTGTCGATCAAGCCAGGTATTGTCATTTTTTCGGTTTGTTCAGCTTTTTTAATCTGCTCGTTAACAGTAGCTTTCGCTTCGTCTTTCACGCGCAGCGTATCTTCTTCAGTCCAAAGACCTTTCTTCTCCAAATACTTGGCAAGACGGTTGATTGGATCCTTTTCACTCCATTGTCCTTCTTCTTCTTTCGAACGATATTTACTTGCATCGTCAGAAAGGGAGTGTGGACGGAAACGGTAAGTTACAGCTTCGATCAATGTAGCACCTTCGCCATTACGTGCACGCTCAGCAGCGTCACGAACAGCACTAATTACTGCAAAGATGTCCATGCCGTCAACTTTAATTCCCGGGATACCAGCTGCAACCGCTTTGTGAGCGATCGATTTGGAAGCTGTTTGTTTAGCGAATGGAGTTGTAATCGCGTAACCGTTGTTTTGAACAAAGAAGATAACAGGCAATTTAAAGCGACCAGCAAAGTTCAAGCCTTCATAGAAGTCGCCTTCAGAAGAACCGCCATCACCAGTGTAAGTAATTGCAACACTCTTTTGTTTCTTCAATTTAAAGCCCATTGCAATTCCTGTAGCGTGCAGGATTTGCGCGCCGATGATAATTTGTGGCATCAATACATTAACGCCATCAGGAATAGCTCCACCATGTTGGTGTCCACGGGAATATAAGAATGCTTGGTACAATGGAAGTCCGTGCCATACTAGCTGCGGAATATCACGGTAGCCTGGGCATAAGAAGTCTTCTTTCTCCAAAGCGTACTCGCTACCAATCATAGTAGCTTCTTGACCTGATACCGGTGCGTAGAAACCAAGACGGCCTTGACGGCCAAGATTTACTGCACGATCATCCCAAGTACGGGTAAATACCATACGATACATAATTTCTTTCAGTTGATCGTCGGTTAAATCAGGCATTTTATCCTTGTTGATAATTTCTCCATCCGGGGAAAGTACCGTTAGAGCCTCGACGTCCTCTGTATACACTTCATAAGGAACTTTACTCATTATCTTCACCTCAATAAAAAAATTTGAATATCAGCTGCCTCTGTTATAATATTATTATACACCTGTTTGGTTACTTTCGTCAAAGAAATACTTATGAAATTTATATTCCTTTAAATTTTGTATGTATAACAGGTGATATATTTTTATATAACAGTTTAAAGTTTTTGAAACAAGTAAATGATTATTCACACAGTTACTCAGCTATTTATTTTAGAGCAAACCCGTGTGCTTTGCAAAAGTCGACAAGAAAGGTGACGTGGCAACTATGAGCGATTCTGTTTTTCTGAAACGCACAATTGAAAAAGAAACGCTTTGGAGTGAACATCTGCAGGAGGAACGTAAATTACGCATCTATCTCCCTCCCGGCTACAACGAAGTCTTGAGCTACCCAGTAGTGTATTGCCAAGACGGAGAAGAATTCTTTAACTTTGGCCGCATCGCTACACTTGCTGGACGTCTTATTATAGAAGAAGACGTGGAGCCCTTCATCATTGTTGGTGTCGAAGTAGACGTCGCTGTTCGGACTCAAGAATATGCGCCTTTTGGCAGCAGATTCAAGCAGTACTTATCTTGCTTTTCCGAAGAGATTATTCCCTTCATTGAACAAAAATATCCTGTACGCCGTACTCCGGACGAACGAATCCTAGCCGGTGACTCTCTTGGGGGCAGTGTATCGCTCCATCTTGCACTTGCTTATCCTGCGATCTTTACACGCATCATCAGCCTTTCCGGTGCATTCTATCCTGAATCCCGCGACATGCTGGCTAAAGAAGAGGATCTATCCTGGCTCAACATTAATATGGTCGTTGGCCTTCAGGAAACAGACTACAAAACGGATACTGGCATTTATGATTTTGTTCAGATGAATCGAGAAACAAAAACTTTGCTTGAATCACGCGGAGCAACCGTATCCTACCGAGAGAAAGACGGACGTCATCTCTGGGGCTTCTGGCAGAAAGAGTTACCAGAGTCTCTCCTCTATTTCTTAAACGAATAATGACCTATTGATAGAAGCAAATAGTGAACATCTAAAGAACAGTATGTAGATTACTTGATTGCGCTTACAGTTTAATCATGCAAATTTCCTCGATTCACTATATGAATCATACTGAGAAAGCTGTAATCCAAATGGGTTACAGCTTTTCTCTTATCATTCTTTCCAGCAAAATGTCACAGCCCGAGTTGATCAAATCATACACCTGTTCAAAATTACCTGTAAAATACGGATCCGGCACTTCGCGCAAGTCCTCCTCAGGTAATAAATCCATGAAGAACATTAGCTTGGCGTCTTTCCCGCCTGGAAGCTTTCGAACATTCTCTCCATTAGACTTGTCCATGCAGACGATATAATCAAATTTTTGAAAATCTTCACTGCTAACTAAACGCGCCATCATATTCTCATAGCTAATGCCGTTATGATCAAGGATACGTCTTGTTCCTTCATGCGGCTCTTTTCCTATATGCCAATCACCGGTTCCCGCAGAGTCTACAAGAATCTTGTCTGATAATTCTCGTTCATTAATCTTGTGCCGAAGAACAGCCTCTGCCATCGGTGATCGACAAATATTACCTAGACATACAAACAGTACTCTTACGATTTCGTTCACCTCCCTGTTATTAAAGCTAATAATACTCAAAAGATCGCACACTATCATTTTAGCGTTGTCGAGGTCAATTGTGCAACCTTTCGATCTGCATTATACTGGACAGGATACTCAACAAGAGGTTTAAGAGGAGGAATGGATGTTATGTCATCCAAACGAGTCGTTATTTTTGCAGGCGGAGAACTTTCTCCAGAATATTTCGATCTATTAGATGAAGATGATTTTATTATCGGTGCGGATCATGGAGCGCTATTTCTCATTTCACACGGATATACACCAGATATAGCAGTAGGTGATTTTGATTCCGTTTCGCTTGAAGCACTTCAAGATATTGAATCCAAAAGCAAGAAGACTATCACCTGTGATGCCGTGAACAAAGATTTGACAGATAGCGAGATGGCTCTAGACATTGCAATGGATCAGCAACCCGATTCTATTCTACTATTAGGTGTTACGGGTACTCGAATGGACCACTCCCTGGCTAGCATTCAAATGATGACTAGAGCCCTACAACGTCAAATCAACTGCTACGTCATGGACACTCATAATTATATAACCCTTACTGGATCCCAGGCTGTTATCAACGATTTAGGCTACACCTACGTTTCTTTGCTACCTTTAACCCCGGAAGTATCGGGTATTACCCTAGAAGGTTTTCAATATCCATTGACTGACGCATCGCTGAAGCTTGGACAATCTCTTGGGGTAAGCAATAAACTGATCTCATCCTCAGGAACAGTTACCATTCGAAGTGGATTGTTGCTGATTATTCAGAGTAAAGATTGATTACATATTTATAACGTAAAAATCTGCTTATTTATATTTTAGAAACATCATTGTAACTTTTAGCTCAAATTTAAATACGCCGTGAAAATCCTTTTGTATCAAGGGTTTTCCGGCTTTTTTTATATCCTATTATATTAAATTATTAATTTTTTGTAACTTTTAATGAATTTTTAATAAAACGCTTCCAACCCATACCCAGCCTCACTTTATTGCACCTCTTCCATTTTTTATGTAATAGATAACCTGCTATACTACGAATCAGGCAAGCAAGACAGACAAACACAACAACAAAGACTAACACCCTGGAGGTAATACAACATGAATAAACAACAATGGATTAAAAAAGCGATTGTTATAGGAATGGTTACTACAATGGGCCTAGGTACAATGATGGCAACAGGCGTAGGCGCAACAAAAGTTGAAGCAGCTTCCGTGTCTAAAGGTCAAAGCGTAGTGAATCTCGGAAAGAAATATATGGGAGTGCCTTACAAGTTCGGTGCATCCACATCTACTACAAAAGTTTTTGACTGCTCTTCTTTTACAAAATACATCTTTAAACAATATAACGTGACACTGCCTCGTACGGCTGCAGAACAATCCAAAAAAGGAAAAGCCGTATCTAAAGCGAATCTTCGTGTAGGCGATCTTGTATTCTTCTCCAGCGGTAGCAGAGCAACTGGTAAAAATGTAACTCACGTTGCTGTATATGCCGGCAATGGTAAAATTCTGCACACTTACGGTAAGCCAGGTGTTACGATTTCCAATCTTAACTCCGGTACTTGGAAAAAAACATATTTAAAGGCTCGCCGCGTACTGTAAACAACGACTCTGTAGTAGAGTTCTAACTATAATAGAGAATTAGTCTCAGGATGTGGTGCCGCCTTCGGGCGCCCTCATTACATATCCTGTTCCGCGAACAGTGTGAATCAACTTGTTCCGGTGACCTTTATCAACTTTCAAACGAATATGTCTGATGTAAACATCTACTACATTGGTATCTGCGTGAAATTGGTAACCCCATACTTCCTTAAGTATCTCGATGCGAGAGCATATCATACCTTGGTTCGCAGCGAGATAATACAATAGATCAAATTCTTTGGGTGTCATCTTTAACTCGATCCCGTCGCGCCTTACAAATCTGCGGCTGGGATCGAGCATTAAACCATCGACTCTCAGTATTTGATTTAAATTTCTACGCCGTCCAGTAAGGGTTAACAGATTTAGAATTCTGTGCTTAAATTCACCGGTATGTAAAGGCTTTGTCATATATTCATTACCCCCGGCTGAGAACGCCGAAACTGCCTCAGTTCCAGAATCAGCTTGTTCACCGGAAATCACCATTACCGGTAGTATCATCCCCTCAGCTCTTACAGCGGAAATTATATCCCAGCCTTCCCAAGTCCCCACCTCGCATAACTCAGCAAGCAGCAGTACCGGTTCTACTTTTGATATGGATAAGCGGAGATCCTCGGGATCTTCGCTTTTTGTTGCTTCAAGTCCAATATCTTGTAGCACACTTTCTATAACGACACGATCTTCTTCTCTACTCCTGCTATCAGCTATATACCATATTATTTGCTCGATCACAAAGTTCCCCCATATCCATATGACTTTCACCAGCATCACTGCGGTACTTATAGATTTCCCGGAAAACAAAAAGACCATTCCTAAGAAATGGTCCGAACACCTATTTGCAGCTTCTTTATCCAAAATATCGATGATAAAAGCTTCGAGCAGCAGCAATATCCTTTGTCCCATGAATCAACGCTCTACCATCAGCAAAAATAACCAGCCGATAAGGCCCTTCTATAAAAGAAACCAGATAAGCGTTGCTGTCCACACTTCCGCTTCCTAAACGAGACAAGCGATTCGCAGTTTCCTGCAGGTTAAGCTTCTGTGGTCTCGCGGGGCGGATTTGAACTGTATCCCTTCCACAAAGAACATCGCTTCGTTCTGTATTTGCTGCTGTAAGATACGGATATATCGGATGACTTCCACAAGAAGGGCAGTTTTCTTTTTTGGCAGCCTTTACTCCAATTTCTTGGTGTTCATTCCGCCACACGTCGAACGTTAATAGTTTGTTTCTTAATTGAGCTTTGCGCTTACCTAGTAGCTTCAACGCCTCTGCCGTAGCATTTGCCGTAACTAGCTGTACAGCTTGCGGAAGTATACCTGCCGTATCACAGGTATCACCTCCTAGGGGTACTGTGCCTAAAAGACAATGGAGACACGGGGTTTCTCCTGGCAATATCGTATATGTTATTCCATAACTGCCTACACATGCGCCATAGATCCAAGGAATATCGTGCTTTTGTGCCATATCATTAATAATGAGCCGAGTATCAAAATTGTCTGTACCATCCATGATTAGATCAACCCCTGAAATGAGCCCTTCCAACTCTTCGGCACGAACATCTATAACGTGGGCTTCAATAACGACATCAGAATTAATCTGTTGAAGTCTACTCAGCGCAGCTGCAGCCTTAGGCATACGTTCTAGTGCATCTACCTCGGTAAAGAGCTGTTGCCTCTGAAGGTTGCTCCACTCTACATAATCACGGTCAGCTATAATAATTTTTCCAACCCCGCAACGTACCAGCGTCTCTGCAATCCCTGTACCAAGCGCTCCCGCTCCTACTACTAATACACTAGACTGCGCAAGACCTTGTTGTCCCTCTGCACCAAATGGTGCAAAACGCACTTGACGAGAATAACGGTCTTCACGACCATCATTATGGATCAATCGATTCCCCTCCCCGTATCTAAAAACCGGAGAACAGCAGAAAGTCTGCTATTCCCCGGGAGTATGACGATTTTATACTTGTACAGCTGACCATTGTTCAACATCCCAAATTTTCGTAACCCAATCTTCATAGAAATCAGGTTCATGGGAGACGAGCAGGACTGTGCCCTTATATTCTTGCAATGCCCGCTTCAGCTCAGCCTTGGCAATAACATCAAGGTGATTCGTAGGTTCATCGAACAGAACCCAGTTGCTCTCACGCATCAACAGCTTACAAAGACGTACCTTAGCTTGTTCACCACCACTCAGCATACTAAGCGGTCGAGTAATATGCTCATTTTTCAGACCACAGCGAGCTAGATGTCCACGCACTTCATTCTGGGTTAGACTAGAAAATTCATTCCAGACATCCTCAATAGGTGTAAGATTAGCTGCTTTCACTTCTTGTTGGAAGTACGCTGAGTTGAGATAATCACCAAGATAGGTTTTACCGCTGTATGTTGGAATTACTCCGAGAATGGTCTTCAATAGCGTCGATTTACCGACACCATTGCAACCAGTTATAGCGATCTTCTCGCCACGTTCAATGGTCATGTTCAGCATAGGAAGCAACGGTCGGTCGTAACCAATCTCAAAATCAATGCCTTCGAAGACTGTTTTACCGCTGGCACGGCTCTCTTTAAACTTAAAGGTAGGTTTTGCAGCTTCTTCTGGTCGATCAATTCGATCCATACGATCCAGCTGTTTCTCACGGCTCTTCGCCCGTCCAGATGTGGAGGCACGAGCTTTGTTACGCTGAATGAAATCCTCTTGTTTTTTGATAAAATCCTGTTGTTTCTCATAAGCATCAATGTGTTGGATCTTGTTCATCTCGGCCATATTCAAGAATTTCTCGTAGTTCGCAGTGTAACGAGTAAGTTTGCCGAACTCCAGGTGATAGACAACATTTACGACTTTATTCATGAATTCTGTATCATGGGAGATCAATATAAATGCATATGGATATTGCTTCAAATAGTTAGTTAACCAGTCGATATGCTCAACATCCAAATAGTTGGTAGGCTCGTCTAGCAATAGTACATTCGGTTTCTCAAGCAGAAGCTTCGCCAACAGGACTTTTGTGCGCTGGCCCCCACTTAGTGAAGCGACATCACGGTCAAGTCCAATGACAGATAGGCCAAGACCGTTCGCCATTTCCTCCACTTTTACATCAATTAGATAAAAATCCCCGATGTCCAGCTGTTCCTGGATGTCCCCCATTTGCTCGAGTAACACCTCTAACTCTTCAGGGGAAGCGTCGCCCATCTGTTCAGTTATCGTTAGCATTTCCTGTTCCAGCTCTAACAGTGGCAAGAAAGCGTCCTTCAATACATCTCGGATGGTTTTACCAGGCGTTAAGATGGTATGCTGATCCAAGTAGCCGTAACGGACACGAGGTGTCCACTCCACTCTACCACTATCCTTCAACAGTTTTCCAGTCAAAATATTCATAAGCGTCGATTTCCCTACGCCATTTGCTCCTACAATTCCTACATGCTCTCCAGGTAACAACCGGAAAGACACATTCTTAAACAATGTCCGATCCCCAAAATTGTGGGAAACGTCTTCTACAGTAAGTAAACTCATAAATTCTCCGCAAGCTCCTGTCTATACTTAAATAATGCGTAATAAGAAGAAACGACGTTGTGGTCTTTTAAAGACGACAACCGGTTCTCGTAAAAATATAAGGATAAAGTATAGTGTGAAGCTTATACTTTCTTATATTTCAAGCAGAAACGTCTTCGGCGTCCCTATAGGACGGTAAGCGTTTATGCGAGAAATATAAAGATAAAGTATAGTGTGAAACTTATACTTTCTTATATTTTTCAAAACACGTATAAATATATATTTTAACACACTTTAACGCAACTCTGAACTAAAAGTTAGTTGAGTGAAAAGAGGAAGCATAGTGAACTGCTTTATTCAGCCTTTCTTTTGAAAAAACTACGGCTCTTCCCCTTATTAGGTACATCTAATATTTCCTCAAACATTTCATTGATCACTTCTACCAACTTCCCCTTAGGCTTGAATGGATCTTGCTGAAAAGGTAGTCCATAAATCTTATCTGTACCTATAGCGGTTTGTAACAGTTGTGCAGTTGAGCGTTCTGCGAGTGGTAACCCCACCCTCCAATTCGTTTCAGGCTGTAAACCGTTACGCCTAATCCACAGAAGTAAATCTTCGAGTCGCCAATCTGCACCTGAGGCAATTAGAATCGGCATATCGCTATATTTGAACTCATCGAGAGCCCCTTCATATCCACCAACGCCAAGATCCAACACTACAAATTGATAATCGCCTCTCAGCAAATCAGCCATTTTTCCGTGAATAGGACGTTTCCAATAATGTACCCCTTTCCATGAAAAAGCAGATTGCTCGTTCTTAGAAGCGACAGCTGTAATTTGTGTATTTAGCATGCTACGAATACGGTCATATACCGTTGAATTCGGAGAGAAATCAACCCACGCAGTTGGTCCCTTCTGTACAAGTAAGCTACTCACCGCTAACGAAGTATGTGTTGTTCCAAGACCTGAAGCTACTCCGAGTAAGGCGATAACTGTAGCTTTTCGCTTTTCCAGAGAAAATGGGACTGCAATTGTTAGATCAATTTCTCTGTCCATTTCGGATTCCACACGATTTAGCGCCTGTAGAACTGCTTCTGCATTCTGATAACGCTCCTCCGGATGATGTCGTAATAAGCGTCTTATTATTGGAATAATGCCAGATGGCATATGGTTATAAAGCCTATTCTCCATTCCAAACTCCCATTGACTACATTGCCCTCCAGTTGCCATATAGAGAATTAATGCTCCTAGTCCATATAAATCGGATACCGGCTGACTTTGACCACTTCCATATTGCTCAGGTGCCGCGAAGCCAACCGTACCAAGCTTAACCGTATCTTCGGAGATACCGCGTCTGTAGCTTCGAGCGATCCCAAAGTCAATTAACATCAGTTCTTTTTGCAGTGTTAACATGATGTTAGAAGGCTTCAGATCACGATAGATTATCGGTGGATGATGACCATGCAGGTACTGAAGAACTTCTAAAAGCTGTTTAGCCATCTGAAAAATGAAGTTTCTTGGCAAAGGTCCGGGATTATCCTTCATTAGCTGACTCAAGCTCACGCCTTCAATGTAGTCCATGACTAAATAGGAATACCCTTCTCGATCTGGAAGATAAAAATCGACAATACGCGGTAGACGCGGGTGGTCTAGCGTGATTAACATAGCGGCTTCTGCTTGGATGTCAGAATGAAGCTCATTTAAGCACAAGCTTTCTTTTACAGCCCATCGTTTTCCCTTTAGCCGCATATCATCCGCCAGATAAACAATACTCATCCCACCTGAACCAATCAGTCCCATAATTCTGTATCTGTCATCAATAACCTGTCCAATCTTAAGCTTTGTCTCAAAATACAATTTAACTCCCCCTTTTCGTAAAAAAAAGAGAAAGCTTCCGCTACTAACGTTCTTACCGCAAAAGACGGTTAACGTTAATAACGGGATGCTTTCCCTTAGAAATTTAGTATTTGTTTGATTTAGTATTTAATCATATACAGTGTAATTTCGTCACGGTTATGGAATAGCTGCTTCGCACGCTGAATCTGCATGCGCTCCCCTTCAAACATTGCAATAATTTCCTTGATCATCGCCAGTGGTTTCTTATGCATCAGTTTTACGGTCACAATGGCTGTCCCACCCGGCGACAGGCTGTGTAGCAGCCCGGTTACAAGCTTCGCCATCAATTTAGGACTCCAGCTCATATCGCACACGAGCAGATCAAATTCATTGTCGCGGAACTTCACTTCTCCAGCGTTTTTACGAAGGATCTTCAAGCCCGGATAGTTACGAAGGGATTCATGCATTAATGCAGGGTCAACCGCCGTAACCTTCATTCCACGTTCCAGCAAGAAAGAAGTCCACCCACCTGGAGAAGCACCAATATCTAACGCATTTCGGAAGCTGTAAAAAGGAATATCAAACTCCTTCTCGGCCTCCATAAGTTTGAACTTGGCGCGTGAGATTTGTCCATCTTCCTTACGAAAACGGATGGCACCGCCATTCCAGCTAGATAAATTCGCTTCAGGTCTGGACACACCTGCATATAAGGCACTCCCGTCTGCGTAGACAGAAATAACCCAGGCTGGATCTTGTACTGTAAATTCTGCGCCTAAGCTCTGCAATTGCTCTTGGAGCCATTCACGAAGTTCTCCTGGACTGTCCTGCCAGAAGGAAGGATCGCCTTTACGTACGTTCAGGGATACCTTTTCACCTTCAAGCTCAGTGTGACGACTTAAATACACCGCCAAACGCTGTAGAGCCTCCATGGTTCCTTCATCTTGAAACTGAACAGGCTGTATATGACGCAGGAAAATGGGAAGATTCTGTGTGAGCAGCCGCGTTACTTCCTCTGGTTCGCATTGCAATGTAGCCAGAAAGATTTCACCTGGTAGCAACAAGGTACTCTTCACAGCACCGAATAAACGGCGAAGCTCTTCTTGCGCGTAAGGCGCAAAGCCGTGGTTAGCTGTACAAATATATCGGGAATACACTACTTCTTCCGGAGCAATGTTCTGCTCTTCGGTATCTTGTCTTAAATCGTTCAAATCGTTTTGCCTCCAGGTCTAATTTTAATCCAGGGACGACCGCTATCCCATTCAACATCAACAGGAATATCAAAAGTGGCCAAGATCATTTCTTTCGTTAATACTTCTTCTTTCGGTCCAGATCCAGCAAGCTTACCCTCACGAATTAATGCAACATGCGTAAACAGCGGAACAATTTCTTCCACATGGTGAGTTACGTACACTACAGAAACATTACGCTGTCTCAGCTTATCTATTTCAGCCAGCATTTTTTCCCTTTCATATAGATCAAGGCCGGCACATGGCTCGTCCATAATCAATAGTTTAGGATCAGCCATAAGACATCTTGCCAGCATGGCTTTTTTACGTTCCCCCTGTGATAAGGTCCCAAAAGGATGAAATGCCATATTGCCTAGATTCATATCTTCCAGCATGCTGATTGCTTTCTCTTTTACTTCAGCAGGGATCGTCTCGTAAAAACGCAAATAAGCGTAAGCCCCTGTAGCTACGACCTCCCACACCGGATCATTTAAGCTCATCTTTTCCATCAAGGAAGGACCGATATAGCCAATTTCTTTACGAACTTCACGTATTTCACATTGCCCATATTTATAACCCAGCACTTCTACAGTTCCTTTGCTAGGAAACAAGTAACCAGTCATCATCTTTAAGATTGTTGTTTTACCAGAACCATTTCGTCCCAAAATGACCCAGTTCTCACCTTCATTTACTTCTAACGACACATCGTCCAAGATTAAGCTTTCTTCCCTACGAAGAGATAAATGTTGTAATGAAATGATTATGATATAACACCCCTTATGTATTCCAGCACCCGTTCAACTGAAACCATGGAATAATAAATTTTCGGATCATCTATGCGGTCTGCTGAAGCAACAAGTAGTGCAGGTACGCTTGTAATACGATAATGTCTTACCAGATTCGGCAACATGTTCACATTGCCTGCAACCATCTGGAGTTCATCTGGCAATAAATGAGCCGCCACCTCTAACATTCGTTCAGCAGCCTTGCAAGTACCGCACAGTGGAGTGTGTAAGAATACTACAAGCGGTTCTCCTGCGATCTTGAGCGCCTCCACCAATTCCACTTCCTGCATTTCCTTCATTTCAAGTCCGTCTCCTCGGCGATATCTAGAAGCTTATCAGAACTCAGGGGACCATTTACCAAAAGCATCCCCTCAGGTTTAGCCGTGTATAAGATCTCAAACATTTCTCTTCGCCCCCACAGACTGGAAGTGTGCAAATAGATTTCTCGGGGGAACAGTCCTTCCAGTACGATCCGTCTCGCAACCTCTCCACCCGAATAATCATCTGGCCCCATATCGTAATCCAGTGATAAAATATCCACCTCGCACTCACGCAGCATCAGAAGACATTCTTCCGTCGAACGAGCCAGAGCGAACCCTTGAGGTACCTTTCTAAGATCATCCATATAGATATGAATCACAATTACGCCTCCGCTTCAAACCAACCACGCACAGTAGCAATTTCTTTTCGGTGGCTGCCATCCGTACCCTTCTCAGTTTCCATGACAACAGCTGAGCTTCGTAAAAGCTCGGAGGACAATAAGCTTTTCAGCCCCTGCTCTCCAATATGTCCTTGTCCGATTCCAGCGTGCCTGTCACGTCTTGAGTCAAAAGGAAACATAGAATCATTAAGATGAACAGCAACAAGATGCGGCCAAAATCCGAGTTGCTCTCCTCGTTCAAGGAAGACTTCCGTTCGCTCAGGGTTCCAGATACCAGCTGCGTAGGCGTGACAGGTGTCCAAGCAAAATCCTATTTTCTCCGGGAATTGACTAAGCTCTCGAACTTTCACGAGTTCTTCAAGCGTAATCCCTTCCGTTCCATGGTTGCCCGCTTGATTCTCAATAAGCAGCTTAGTACGACCATCCCAGGACTGAAGTACTTCATTCATACATTGTATAATATTTTGATAGCCTTGTAACGGCTCCATTCCACCAAAGTGTCCAAAATGAACAACGATGCCTAATGAACCACAAGCTTCTGCAATCTCTAGATCATTTAAGAGAGAGGCTACATAAACCTTGCGGGGAGTAACATCATCTACACTAGCCGCCATGTTAATCCCATAGGGTGTGTGAGCAATCGAAGCAATCCCTTTGTCTTGGCAAAAGAGAGCACAATCCCTCGTATCTCGTACATCCACCTGTTTGAGTTTCAAACTACGCGGATTTTTAGGGAAATATTGAAAACATGTTGCACCGCTCTCCCAAGCGAATCGGGCAGCTCTCCCATATCCACCGCGAATGCTGACATGAGCCCCTATTTTGGGACTATTCGTCATGCTGACAGTCCGGGCAATAAAACACTTTGCGTCCAGACAGTTCTGTTTTGATAATTGTTCCCCCATCACGAAGACAAGGTTCGCCTTCACGATCATACACTTTACATTGATTATTATATGATCCTGTAACTGTATCCCCAGTCATAAATGGCATTTCCATGTACCCACCAATTTCAGTAGCCTCAGTCAGTACTTTTTGGATACTTTTATAAAGACGGGCTATAGATTCCGATGTTAAATTTTGAACTAGTGCAGAAGGTAACAGTCTGGCTTCGAATGCAATCTCATCGGCGTAGCAATTCCCAACTCCAGCCATCACATGTTGATTCACTAGCAAGCTTTTGAGCGCGCCTCGTCGTCCCTTTAATAATCCTGTGAATCGTTCCAGCGTCATACGACGATCCAACAGCTCAGGTCCAAGCTTACCCATTGTGGCTTCGCTTTCCTTAACCGACAGCAAATGTAGATATCCCAAGCGAAGTCCTATGAAGTAAAGGATATGATCTCCAAATGCAATTTCGACTTGTGTGGTACGATCCGGACGTTCCTCCTCCGTACCATAAAAAATTAGTCCACCTAGCATCAAATGCATAAGTAGTCTTCGCCCATCATGAAGATGAAACAAAAGATACTTGGCACGCCGCTCCACAAAAACAACACGAGCACCAACCAATGCATTTCTAAAAGCTTCTGTTTCAATGTTAATTGATTTTTCTCTGTTCACGATCACATCAGATATTGGCACATTTATAATATGCTGACTAAGCAGCTTTCTATAATTCTCCATTTCCGGCAGTTCCGGCATAGCTCATCGTCCCCTCTAGGTTGGTGAAGTATTAAGATCCTAGCTATTATACACCGAGAAACGTTTTAAGTTCAGTTAAATCGGCACAAATCTCATCCGGTGAGATCCCGGTAAGGTTTTTATAGTGGTCAAGATTTTCTGCATTTGTTAATCCGGTAAATACAAGAACTGTACGACAGCCCGCATTTACTCCAGCTGCTATATCGGTACGCATATTATCACCGACAACCACTGCATGTTCAGGCTCGATACCAAGTAGATCTGTCGCAAATTTAATTAGATGAGATTCCGGCTTGCCAATCACTACCGGACGCACACCACTAGCGGCCTCAATCGCAGCACCAATCGTACCTGCGCCCGGCATAACGCCATCATCAGATGGCAGCATTAAGTCTGGGTTGGTGAGTACAAACTTTGCTCCTCCCAGAATCCAGCGCGAAGCTTGCGAGAGTGAAGTGTAGTTGAAGGAGCGATCGATGCCTTGTAGTACATAATCAGGTGAGTCAGTGACGATTCGGAGTCCCGCTTCGTTACAAGCCTCACGCAAACCCTCTTCTCCAAGTATCGCCACTGCAGCCCCAGGTGATTCCTCAGCTATGTAACGTGCGGCCGCCATTGATGAGGTACATACCTCTTCAGCTTTCGCATCGATTCCCATTCCACATAAATGTGCAGCAACATTTGCCGCTGTACGCGATGAATTGTTAGTAACAAATAGAAAAGGAATGCCCGCTTCGCGTAATCCTTTAATCAGTAAATCAGCACCAAGAATCATTTTATGCCCATGGTATAACGTACCATCTAGATCAATCAATAACCCTTTAATCTCTTCCATTATAAATCCCTCTATTTCCATAAGAAATTTAATTAATGTGATAAATGAATAACGGTATTAATAATCGCTAAACCTAAGCCCAGCTTAGATTTAGAACGGTTAAAAACACTTTTGGTTTGGTTATATTGTCCGCTGGTTTTCGGCAGGATTTCCAGCCGTTCGTACGTCTTTCATGCCTTGATCACTTTAAATCTAACACACTTCGTCGAAAGAAATCGAACGAGAGTCTCATCCAGCATTTTTTAGCATAGCACTGTCATTTCCTGCGCTTTCCCGGAAAATAATCATTTCCCCAATTGCCCGTTTTGTCTTCGATAAATTGGATATGCACTGAATTCCTCAGCTAACAATGTCTCTGGGAAAATGAGCTCAGCTTCTTCCAGCAAAGGAATTAACTCCTCAAAGGAACTGTAACGAGAGCTAAAATGAGTCAATAATAATTGTCCTGCATCGGCTTCCTGTGCTAGCTCTGCAGCTTGACGTGCTGTGCTGTGATGGTATTGATGCGCCATTTCTGCTAGATCATGAGCAAATGTTGCTTCATGAACAATAAGGTCTGCATGAAGTGAAAGCTCTAAAGCTCCTGAACAAGGTCTCGTGTCACCTAAGATTGTAACAATACGTCCTCTTTTAGGTTCTCTGACAACATCAGCAGCGCAGATCCGAACACCTTCATCCGTTATAACATCTTCACCTTTTTTTAATTTTCCATATATCGGTCCAGGTTTCAAGCCATAACTCTTAAGTAATTCCGTATTGAGGCTCCCGGGACTATCCTTTTCCGTTACCCGGTAACCATAGCTGTCAATACGATGCTCCAATAATGCCGCCTCCACTTTAAAGCCTTCATCCTCGAATACCGTTCCTCCTGTATGCTCGACAATCTCAATCTTGTAAGGAATCCGGGATTGGCTCACAGCTAAGGATATATCTAAGTATGCTTTCAAGCCAGGTGGTCCATAAACCGTTAACGGCGATGTTCCTCCCTGATAACCACGACTCGATAACAGACCTGGAAGGCCAAATAGATGATCTCCGTGTAAGTGAGTAATAAATATCTTTTCTAGCTTTCCTAGGCGAATTGGTGAGCGAAGAACCTGATGCTGAGTCCCTTCCCCGCAATCAAACATCCAAATACTACGTCGTTCTTCCAGTAGTCTTAATGCAATCGACGTTACATTGCGTTGTAAAGTTGGTACCCCTGCATTCGTACCCAAAAAATATAATTCCATTCTTTTTCCTCCCTTCTTCTTATTGGCTGAACGATCTCTTATCTATTCTAAACGTCCTTCTTCCAGCAAAAAACCCCCCATTTACGGGAGGTTCCGCTGAAAGGGATACAATCCCCCTACAGACCGGGTGTATAAATGAAAGAATTACAGCTTCTCTACATTAAAATACTGTGCTTCTGGATGAGCGAATACCATCGCCGAAACGGAAGCCTCGGGCTCCATCATAAAGCCTTCTGTAAGTTGGACACCGATATCCTCCGGGGATAGCAGCTTAAATAGTGGTCCCTGATCTTCTAGATCAGGGCATGCAGGATAACCAAAGGATACACGAATCCCTTGATATCTTGCTCCATGTCTTTGTTTCATGGTCATATCTGCAGGATCTGGGAAGCCCCATGTATCACGCATCATGTGATGAACGCGCTCCGCTAATCCTTCAGCTACTTCTAGCGCTACAGATTGTAAGGCATGTGAGCGTAAATAATCTCCATTTTCCTTAAGGGCTGTAGAAAGCTCACGAACACCGTGTCCCGCAGTTACTACGAGGAATCCAACATAGTCCATAATTCCACTATCGACCGACTTCAAAAAGTCCGCTAGACAGAGATAAGGCTCCACACCTTGTCTTGGGAAAGTAAAGGTATGCAGAATCTCAGCTGTATTCTGTGGATTATACACGATAATATCGTTACCACTTGATTGTGCAGGGAAGAATTGATACATCGCGTGAGGAGTAATCGTACCTTCCAGCATCGCTTGATGTAGAATGTCATCTACAGTACCTTTCAACTCAACAGTCCGCTCATCACCAGCAGCTAACTGCGCCTCTACTGAACCTCGTAGCCCCAGATGATGACCGAGCAGCATTTGCATGTTCACATAAGGGATAATATGCCCCAATGGATAATTACGAATTACATGTCGCTCTAAATCCGGTGGAATAAATACAGGTGCATCTGGAGAAATTTTGGAGCGTACTGCTCTAGTTAGCGTAGGAAGCTCTTGCTTAGGAGCAACTGCCACTGCTGATTCTGCTTCCACTCGAATTTCCTCGGCAATTTTCTCCCGTTCAACTGGGTTCATAAGCCGATTAGCAATATCTAGGCCATCCATAGCATCCTTAGCATACAGTACTAAACCATCATACTCCGGGCGTATACGTGTTTTGGTGAACTTGCGAGTCAGGGCAGCGCCGCCTACCATAATCGGAACATCAATCCCAGCCGTGCGTAAGTCTTGTGCAGTCAGCACCATCTGCTGTGCAGATTTCACGAGTAGTCCAGACAATCCGATCGCATCAGCTTTTTCACGACGAAATGCTTCGATAATATTCTCAGGTGGTACTTTTATACCCAAATTAATAATCTGATAACCATTATTCGATAAGATGATCTCTACCAAGTTCTTACCTATATCATGTACGTCGCCTTTTACGGTTGCCAGCATGATCTTACCTTTTACCGATGTCTCATCCTTCTTCATAAACTGCTCTAAATGACCAACAGAAGCCTTCATCACTTCAGCGCTTTGTAGCACCTCAGCTACGATCAACTCATTGTTATTAAACAGCCGTCCAACCTCTGACATCCCGGCCATTAACGGGCCATTGATAATCTCCAAAGGTCCTGATTTGGTAAGCGCCTCATTAAGGTCTGGAATAAGCCCTTCTTTGGTGCCTTCAACCACATACGAAGCCAAACGTTCTTCTAAAGACAGGTTAGAAATTTTTTCTTTTTTCTCAACCTTCTTCCCTCTGAAGGCAGCTACAAAAGCGGCAAGCGTGTCGTCATTCGTATTATAGATCAATTCTTCAGCAAGACGACGGTCTTCAGCAGGAATGGAAGCATAACGCTCTACCTTCTCGGTATTTACGATCGCATAATCCAATCCAGCCTTAGTGCACTCATAGAGGAATACTGAGTTCAGCACTTCACGCCCTGCTTCCGGTAATCCAAAAGAAACGTTGCTGATCCCCAAGATCGTATGAACACCTGGAAGAGCTTCTTTGATCAAACGAATTCCATCAATGGTTTCTTTGGCAGAGCCAATATATTGTTCATCCCCCGTTCCTACAGGGAACACAAGCGTGTCGAAAATAAGATCTTCTCCAGCTAATCCGTATTTGTTCACTAGTAAGTCATAGGAACGTTTGGCAACTTCCAGTTTGTCCGTAGCCTTGATTGCTTGTCCTGTCTCATCAATCGTACCTACAACGATAGCTGCGCCATACTTATGAATCAAAGGAGTGACCAGCTCGAATTTTTCTTCACCATCTTCAAGGTTAATGGAGTTAATTATAGCCTTACCTTGACAGTATTGTAGTGCCAAATCAATAACCTTCGGATCGGTAGTATCGATCATCAGAGGAACTTTAACCTTTTTGACAACTAGTTCAAGAAAGAGCTTAATATCCTCAGTCTCATCACGGTCCGGATCTTGCACGCAGACGTCAATGACTTGTGCTCCGCTCTTCACCTGTGCACGGGCAATTTCTGAGGCTTCCTCATATTTACCTTCGACGATTAGACGTTTAAACTTGCGCGAACCCAATACATTCGTGCGTTCACCTACCATGTATGGACGGTTGTCGTTCTCAATATAGATAGGCTCAATCCCTGAAAGTGCAGGTGGATGATTCCCTGCAAGCGGACGTGGCGGGTACTGTGAGAGTGCCTCCGACATAGCACGAATATGTTCTGGTGTCGTTCCGCAGCAACCCCCAGCAATGTTAAGCCATCCCTTTTCTGCAAACGCAGCAATTTTACGGGCAAGAGAATCAGGAGATTCATGATAATGTCCATTCTCATCTGGCAACCCAGCGTTCGGATAACAACTCACAGCCGCTGAAGAGATTGCAGAAAGCGAACGAATATGATCCCGCATGAACTCTGGACCCGTCGCACAGTTCAAACCAATAGAGATAGGCTTCAGATGTTCTAATGAAATATAGAATGCTTCAATGTTCTGACCGGCAAGTGTTGTACCCATCGGCTCTATCGTGCCCGAAATCATCACTGGCAATTTGATACCCGTCTTCTCAAACGCATTTCGAATGCCTATACTTCCTGCTTTCACGTTCAAAGTATCCTGAGAGGTCTCTAGCAATAAGGCATCCACTTGACCATCAATTAATGCCACTGCCTGTTCCTCATAGCTATCAACGAGCTCTTGGAAAGTAACGCCCCCTGTAACAGAGAGAGTCTTTGTTGTAGGACCCATTGCACCTACGACATATCGAGGACGATCTGGTGTATCATATTTATCAACAGCATTGCGAGCTAACTTGGCTGCAACCAAATTAATTTCACGTGCCCGCTGCGGAATATCATATTCAGCAAGTACAACAGATGTTGCACCAAATGTATTCGTTTCTATGAGATCAGCACCTGCTTCGAGATACTGCTCATGAATGGTCTGAATTACTTCTGGACGGGTTAATACTAGCATTTCATTACAGCCATCCAATTCTTCTCCACCAAAATCCTCACCTGTCAGAGGCACCTGTTGGATCATTGTGCCCATTGCACCATCTAGAATTAATATTCTTTGTTGTAAGCTTTCCTCAAGTGTATATTTAGCCAACGTATAGTCCCCCCAGTAAAACATTAGAGTAAGTTTAGCAGAATAAAGGAATTTCGGAAAGCCTTCCTTTCCAATCTGCATTATCTGTAATCATAGGATATCATTGCTATTCTTTTAATTATGGTTTCACAGAGAGTTCCTTATTAGGCATAGAATGCTGAGTTCTAGCAGTTACGTGTGATGTAACAATATATTGCCCTTCTTTCTCAAGTGTTCCTTCTGCTTGATAGATTCCATCACCGACTAGCTTCCCTTTAAGTTCAATTTTCTGTTCACTATCATCTTTACTCGCAATTTCGAATAGAACCTCTTTCGCATCATCCACTGCCAAGGCGTCTTGCGTCACCACAGCCTCAAAGGTCACCTTCTGATTTACAACAACCTCTTCAGGACTCCAATGTAACTCGACCTTGATAGGTTCCATAGACATGTCCATGTTCATATTCATATTATGTACGCCAGAATGTTTGGTTTGGTCTGATGAACATCCTCCCAGTACTAAAAGTGTTGCACCTAATAATAAAGGAACTATTGTTCTTGAAATCTTCATTTAGAGCCCTCCCAGCCGATTTGAGTACTAAGAATCTACCAATTCATGTTATACATTCTCCATCTATTATACACATTATTATTGGTTTTTCAGTATTTCGCATCAATTCAGCTTAACTCTTGTGACTTAAATCATATACTGGAAAATCTCATCAACCTTACTAAGTATGATGTAGATATAAAGAAAGACAGCAAGCCTCCTAGTAAACCAGGAACTCACTGCCTTCTTAAGGCTTAAATGAATGAACTTCTCTTACTCAACTTTATAAAGATTGGACTAATGAAAGAAGCTCTCCAAGATGTTTGATTTCATAATCCGGCTGAATTTCTGGATCTGGCTGTTTGCCTTTTCTATTAATCCAAACCGTAGTCAACCCTGTTGCCAACCCACCACGAATATCCGTTGTAAGCTTATCACCGACCATAACCCCTTGCTCAGGTGCAATATCTAGAAGCTCTAGGGCATGCAGAAAAATATCCTTATCTGGCTTTCCTTTGCCGAAGCTTCCGGAAATCACAATGTGATCAAAGAAAGGAACGATTTCAGGCACGCCGTCTAGTTTCTCTTGTTGCAATGCAGGACATCCGTTAGTCAAAAGCAATAACTTTACTTTTCCCTTCAGTTCTTCAAGCACCTGAATCGTTTCTTCATAGATGTAAGGCCGATTTCTACGCTCTGCTGCGAATTTAGCTGCTAATGTCTCAGCAAGAGCTTCGTCCTCTACACCAAGTGCTGCAAGACCTCGACGCCACGCCTCTTTACGGTATCCCGGTGCAAGCTGCTCCAATTGACGGAATTCCGGTTGTTCACCTGCAGTAAAGTTCCCCCAAAGCGCTTCAAACGGATTAATCCCAATCATTTTTGTAAATTGGTTCGTTTCGTAGGATTCATATAACCCTATGGCTTCTTTACGCACCGCAAGTTCCAGTTCTTGTGGATCAATCGTATCCCCAGCGGCTTCACATGCAGAACGAAATGCTTCATTTACGCTCCGATCATCCCAGAGCAGTGTATCATCAAGGTCAAATAGTACGGCGGAAATTGGCATTACAGGTCTCCCTCTCCCATAGCTGGTTAATTTCTAATCGTGAACTACTTCAATTTGGTGAGCTTTTGCGAATGCTTCCAGTCGAGTCCCCATCGCGTTTGTATCATAACGATTCATAAGTCTGGTGAAAATCCATTTCGTGCGTTTGCCCTTATGCTTAATGACAACAGCTCCACGTGAAAGGATGATTTTCTCAATATCAGAAGCTGTTAAGTAGCGTTCGCGATTGAATTTTATAGTAGATAGTCTAGCATTCTCCACCTTCAAATATGGACGTCGGAAGAACAGAAGTGCCGCAAGTAAGTAGTACAAAACGACCCCTAGCCAGTTCATTAGCATACCATTGCCTTTGGCCTGATCCACTGAACCAATCATCCAAAACATAGTACCAAGCACTAATAACACTACCGGAAATGCAATGTTACGGCCTTTAAAGGTTTCGCTGTTCTTACCAGGAGATTTCGATTTATATGCGTAAATCGTTTCCTTCCCCTGTTTCTTTCTTTGCTTGTTAATTTGCTGTGTGTTGCGTTGAACCATTCTTTCCCAAGAACGGGCCATATGCGTTCCCCCTAGTCATCCAGTAATATCTATGAAAAGGAACAGGGAGTTAATGCTTAAGCCCCTTGTTACCTTGTTCATGCTCATCATTATCGACCAATTCAATCGTATTCAATTGTGCTCGGAAGTTATTGCGAATATTCCCCAAATAAATCTCACGAAGCTTGGCGCGTTCCGCCGTTTCCTCTTGATTAAGGCCTACGCTCTTCTGTTTGCGTGCCAATTCGTTAATACGCGCGACCAACTCATCAATATTCAAAACTTTCCCTCCCCTTATAAATTAATTCTAACTCTGCCATGAGAAAAAGAGCTTGTCAAGGTTTACTCCCTGCAAGCTCTTCATGTCCTCTTATTATGTTCTTAGAATATTAATAAATAGGTAAAGTAAGAATATCTCCAGCATTAATCTGACTGCCTTTAATGCCATTGAATTTTTTAATTCCTTCTATATATACAGCCGTCTTCATATCAGAAGGTTTATTCTCAAGAGCAATACTCCAAAGTGTATCTCCACGTTCAACCACTACGCGCTTCTCGTCCTTCATTAAAGTAGTAGATCCTGCAAATACATTGCCTACTACTGTAAGTCCTGATAGTACGAGCACTATGATTAATGTCAGTTTAATAACAAGATCTCTCCGGAACAAACGCATCAATCCTACAAGCAAAAGATCTGTAATCTCTTTAATCTTAGTTGAATAACGGGTAACAGGATTATGTCCTAAAGATTCAACCACTGGGGCTTTATCGTAGATGCTACGGTATGTACTGTATTTTAACATGAATATCATCCTCCAAACACTTGTTCTTACTTTTGAAATTATAATAACACGAACATGTGTTTTGTTCAATACTATTTTAGAACAATTGTTCTCTTTTTTTTGTAAAGAGCCAACCACCCTATCATCCATAAAGATATCAATCTGATCATTGTTATGAAGTTCACTTTATCAATACGAGACTACCATTTATTAACTCTTTCGAATTAATATTTATAATAGTTAGAACTTATGTTTGTGCGAACGGTAGTTCTATGTTATAATTTTCCCAAACATTACTATATGGGGTTGATTCCAATGTCAAAGATTTCAAGTCGCCAGCTGGCGATCCTGGAATTTATACGTAGCGAAGTCCGCAGCAAGGGTTATCCTCCTTCCGTCCGGGAGATTGGAGAAGCTGTTGGTCTTGCTTCCAGCTCCACAGTTCACGGTCATTTGGATCGGCTAGAGAAGAAGGGACTTATCCGTCGAGATCCAACGAAGCCTCGTGCGATAGAATTACTTGGCCAAGAGGATTCCGAGAATGTCCATCATTTCGCACAAACCGTCGCTCGCATTCCTGTCGTAGGAAAGGTTACCGCCGGGGTACCTATCACCGCTACTGAGAATATTGAAGACTATTTCCCGCTCCCAACTCACTATGTTGGAGATAACAAAGTATTTATGTTATCGGTTCAAGGTGACAGTATGGTAGAAGCAGGGATTATGAATGGTGACTATGTAATTGTTCGTCAACAACAAACGGCTGATAACGGAGATATCGTTGTAGCTATGACCGAAGAAGATGAAGCAACCGTTAAGACCTTTTATAAAGAACGTGATCATATACGTCTTCAGCCGGAGAATCCGGCTTACGAGCCTCTTCGCCTTAATCGCGTAACCATTCTCGGCAGAGTTATCGGATTATTTCGAGATATCCACTAAGCATGCACTCCTACCAAGCAAAAACGGATACCGTCCTTTAGAGGACGGTATCCGTTTCTACGAGAAGTATAAGGATAATGTATACCGTAAAATATATGCTTCCTTATATTTTTATAAAAGCTGTTACGCAAATGCGGAACAGCTTTTTTTGTTATCTAACTCCAATAGTCCTTTCAGAACATTTGTTCTCATAGGCTAAAATGGCCATTTTTAATGAATAACGTTTAGGCATCCTGTTCATATCCTAATTAGAAAGGAGTGTTGCACAATGCCAAATTACCGAATTATAGTAGATCTGACGCAGCGTATGCTGTATCTTCTTGACAACGACATTGTGATCAGGGGCTTCCCGGTCGGAATCGGTAAAATGTTAACACAGTCACCAGTGGGTGAATTCACTATCATTAACAAACAGCCCGATCCAGGTGGTCCATTTGGAGTCTTTTGGATGGGTCTATCTAAGCCACACTATGGGATACATGGAAATAACGATCCCGCATCCATAGGACACGAAGTTTCCCACGGTTGTATTCGTATGTACAATGAGGATGTTTTAGCTCTAGCTGCGATTGTTCCGATTGGAACACGAGTAACGATCAGGAATTAAATCTATCCATAGATAAACATGCCTCACTCATACAATGGGTGGGGTGTGTTTGTAATTAAGTATTTTTGATGGCGTAATAGGAATTATGCGGTTATATGTCGAATAATGTTAACAGGATTTCAAACTGAAAGGAAGTGTCTTGTTTTGAACAACTCAAAAATTAGAACCCTCGTCGATTTTAAAGTCGATGCACTTGTTAAACTCTCTGGCTTATTGTTAAATAATGATCAAGCTAGCGGAAAAAAAGTAAATCTACTCACCTCATTTGGCAGTATTCAAGGGACAATCTCCCCTTCGGCCTCCAATAAAGAGGATGTTTTTGACTTAAAATCTCTAATGGATGATGTCATTGTAGACGAATACATATCTTATTTAGGTGCGGAACATCCGGATAAAAATTTCAGCTATAACTTTGTAGTCCTTAATGATGTTTCTGTAAGATCCTATGCTAACTATGAATCTCCGATCGAATACAAACAGCTAATTGTTTATACCGATCAAATCACAGCCTTCAACTTCTTATGATTTTGACATATTTATTTTAAAAAATATCATCAAAGCACTCAGTAACTGCCCAAATTTTGCACTCAGCTTGCAGAATCGGAAGATCTCTGGGTGCTTTCTCTTTTTCTAATCAATAGTCGTTCCTAAATTTCCATGATTTTCGCTTTTAACAGATACTAGTAGGGAGGATTCAGGCATATCTTTCAATAAGCAATAAATCTTGCTCTACTGAGATCATTGGAGGTGTGATTACATGCTGATCTTCCTGATGTACATGTTTGCCATTTTAGGAGTAGTCTTAATTCTAAGTGCCGGTATTCTAGAATTAAAAAAATTGTCTACTACTTCTGAACTTTCCAAGCTGTTAAACGCTATCTCATCTTTTAACATCATTTTCACCAAAACATATATCCCCCCCAATCAATCTCACTTAATCGCCCTAAACGAACCTTATAAAAAAATAGCAATCGGTACCAGCAACCCGAAGACAAGCAAAAAAGCAATAGCAAAGCTTTACTCCTTCGACAATATTATGGGATCAGAGATTGTTGTTAACGCACTAACCCTTTCAAAAGTATCTAAAAGACAGCAAAACAGCAAAACTACTGCTTCAAGTGCGGATATTCATGTGTTTAATAGTGCTGACGAAGAGGTTGATGTTATCGAGGAACTTACGCTTAAAATATATATGAACAGCAACGAAATGCCCATGTACAGTATTTCCTTCTTGCCAGGCTTATTGCCTATTAAACAATCCGACAACGAGTACAAAGAAGCCTACTCCCAAGTACAACAATTGCATACATTTTTCAGGTCGATCGTATCCCAATAAACACCCTTTTTAGAATTTATCACAAAGCAAAAGAATGACAAAAAAACGGTCCTTTTTTGAGGGCCGTTTTCACTGCTTATTTAATAGCATCTATTTATTTAAAATTGCACGCTAAACCCGTTAAACTGGTGGATGCCCGTACCATGAGCGACAAGATTCTGTTCACGCAAAGTACGAACCGCTTTCTTAACCTCTTGCAAAATAGATCGATCTAGACCTAACGTATTATGAGAGCCGAATACTTGGGTCACATTTGGAATTTGCGCAATCTTTTCTAAAGAAGCCACTAAATCGACCGGACTAGTCGAAGGATAAAAAGCATAAACAGGTGTAGCATCATACAATAAATCCCCTGTAAACAGATACCCGTTGGCATGATCAAATATGCTAATATGGCCAGGCGAATGACCCGGAGTGTGGTAAATTTCTAATCTACGCCCTCCTATGTTAAGCACATCCCCTTCTTGCAATAGAGCTGTTGGGTTACCTTGAAAAGGCGTATACGTATTAGGATTAAATGTCTCAGGAACAGGAAGAGTAATGTCTCGGCTCATATCTTTTCTGATCTGGGCAAGGGACAAACCTTGTATTCCATTGATCAGCCAATCCTCATCCGCTTTATGAACATAGATTGTTTCGAATTGTCCATGACTGCCTATATGGTCTGCATGCACATGCGTAGTGATGACAGCGATTGGTAAATCCGTTAACTGATCCGTTATTCTTTTTATATTATCGATGCCTAATCCCGTATCAATCAACACAGCTTGTTCTTTCCCTAACAGTAAAAAAGAATGCACCTTTTCCCAATGCCCATATTCACTAATTGCATAGCTTGTCGGATCAACTTCCGTTACTGTGAACCATCGATCTTTAATCAAGTATGATCCTCCATTCCCTTCCATTTATCCCGGATCTGTTCTTCACCTTTATAATAATCCGCCTGTTGATCCGCTTTATAGATTTCTTGATACGGGAGAATATTGATTTTACCTGAGTCTGGATATTCACAAACATCTATACCCTGATTTGTTCGGAGATCAAGATACCGGCAAGGTACCTCCGTATGATTATAAAGTTGATGCGCACCTTCCGGTCCCATTTCAAAAAATATCACATCACCTTCAGAAACTTCCGTAAAACCCTCGGGAGTTCTTAACATCGCTCTTCCCGTTAAAATCACAAATATCTCCTCAGCGTTTCTATGAAAATGGTAAGGAAAAGAATATTTATCTGGATCAAGCGATCTTATGTCAAAGACAAGATGTTTAGAATTAGCTATTTCAGCTAATCTCTCACTCGTTTGCCAAGCAAACTCAGGAATCGGAGATAACTTCTGTTTAAAAGAAACCGTATTTTCATTAAAAATCTTCGCCAATTATAACCCCCCTTTTATGCTGTTCTTTCAATATAATTCGTATGGTACTTTATGTAAATATGATTATCAGGTTTAACAATAAAAAAAGCCCCCCAGCTTTGGCGAGACTCTTATATGTGAGTTATCCTATTTATTTTGAAAAACGATTTTGATTTCTCCATCTGAACTAAAACTTAAAACCGTAAAATCAGTATTGATTTCAAGCTCTTTCCAATCCTTAGGAAGCTGGTAAGCGAGTTTGCCACGAATTTTCTTTCCAGCAGCTAAAGCGCCGTCCATTGTTCCTACTTGACTATCCAAAGTATGAGCCATTAGATCTTCATTTATAGAGAAGCTGTCTTGGTATGCATTGAACATTAGCATAGAGCTTACCATATAATCTTTACTGGAAATATTCTCGAGTATAATTCCAACTTCTACAAATTCATTACCCTCTGATGGTTGTACATAATCGTTTCCCTTCGGCTTTTCCAGAGACTCAACTGTAAGCTTAAAATTCTTAGTTGTGATGGTTTGTCCAACTTCAGTTATCATCGTTTCCTTTGGCTCTTCAGTAGGCTTGCTGGTAGGCTTTTCTGTTGCGGCTGGTTTCTCTGTTGCAGCAGCATCATCTACCTTTGCCACTGCCGGTTCAGATTTTGTTACTGTAGGCTCACTATCATTCCCCTGTGATCCAATCACCCCTATTACAACAAAAACAATAATGAGCCAAAACCACCATTTTTTAAAAAAAGGTTTCTTTGTTTTCAATATTCTACTTCCTCTCAGATAATATCCATTTCCAACTTTTGCTAGGAAAATATACCCATATTATCCTATGAAAGATATACCTTTGCAAGAAAAATATAAAATAATGTCAGATGATCGCATGAATTGTGACTGTTATATTAAATTCCATTTTACTATAACTATTAATACAAAAAAACTCAAGGCCAAAGGCTACTTGAGTGAGGTAAATATCACAATAAATATATGACTCCAGCTATAACCAAGGAAAGAATGCCTCCTAAAGCTGACCAATTCGCCACTTTGTTTTTAATTTTACGGTCTTCTTTGGATTCCGAATAAAAATTCCCTCTTTGCTTTTAACATTATTCCCCACCTCTAATTAAAAAAATTTAATAGTTCTGTTTTTTAGGGCATTGGAATAGTAACATGATGCACAAAATAGAGGAGTCATTGGCATAATTACAGGTGCTATATTTTTGTGGAGATTGGAATTATAAGGCTTCTGTTGTCTCCTTATTTCCTGGCTAAACTGAGGAAGATGGAAGAAACGTCGATAGTTCATATCCGTTTTAGAATTTTTCATGGATCTCAGTCAGTTTGGATCCCCGCTCTAACAAGTCACCATCACCCTCGGCGAGTATCGGACTCCAGTAACATTAGGACCGCTGCGTCCAAGAGCGGCTTCATACGTGAATCTGTAACCTAATTAAACAACTAATTTAGCGAAGTTTGAGAATCTCAGCGTTAACACAACGAGTATCACTTTCCCAAATTATCACTTCCGCTTCACAGAACGCCTTCGGTTCAAATCACCTGAAATAACTTATCCTTAAAATTTGAAGCTCACATTCTAACATCCTCCAATAACCGTAACGATTTGTGGGTATTTTGTGGGTTTATCATCAATGAAATGCTCAGAATGCTGACTTAACCACAAAAAAAACCCTTAACACCAAAGGTGTCAAGGGTTAGAAAGTTCTAGTAAAGAGTCATATATTGCGCTCTTTCCCACTCGTGAACTTGTGTGCGGTAGATATCCCATTCGATTTCTTTTAGCTCGTAGAAGTGAGCCAGGGCATGTTCGCCGAGAGCTTCGGTAATAACATGGCTGCGGATCATTTCGCTAAGTGCTTCTTTCAAATCGGATGGCAAGCTTGGAATGCCTTCTTCAATACGCTCTTCTTCAGACATCACATAGATGTTACGGTCAATTGGAGCTGGAAGATCAAGCTTACGCTTAATTCCGTCTAGCCCAGCTTTCAACATAACAGCAAGTGCGAGGTAAGGGTTAGCTGCTGGGTCCGGGTTACGAACCTCAACGCGTGTGCTAAGACCTCTAGAAGCCGGGATACGAATCATTGGGCTGCGGTTACTTGCAGACCAAGCTACATAGCAAGGTGCTTCATAACCAGGAACAAGGCGTTTGTATGAGTTCACTGTTGGGTTAGTAATCGCTGCAAAAGCACGAGCGTGCTTCAAAATACCAGCCATGTAGTAACGTGCAGTTTTGCTCAGACCCAGTTTGTCGCTTTCGTCGTAGAACATGTTTTCTTTGCCTTTAAACAAGGATTGGTGAGCGTGCATACCAGATCCGTTGATACCGAACAATGGTTTAGGCATAAAAGTTGCATGCAGGCCGTGTTGACGGGCTACCGTTTTCACGACGAGCTTAAAGGTTTGAATTTGGTCAGCAGCAGTAATCGCGTCAGCATATTTAAAGTCAATTTCATGCTGGCCGGAAGCTACTTCATGGTGGGAAGCTTCGATTTCAAAGCCCATTTCTTCAAGGGTCAGTACGATTTCGCGACGACAATTTTCCCCTAAATCCGTTGGCGCTAAGTCGAAATATCCACCTTGGTCGTTCAATTCCGTAGTAGGATTGCCTCTTTCGTCTGTCTTGAATAGGAAGAATTCAGGTTCTGGCCCAACGTTCATAGCTGTGAAACCCATTTCTTCTGCTTCCTTCAGACAACGTTTGAGGATACCACGCGGGTCTCCAGCAAAAGGTGTCTGATCTGGCATGTAAACATCACAGATCAAACGTGCTACGCGGCTATCTGTCACCCAAGGGAAGATTACCCATGTATCAAGGTCAGGGAAGAGATACATATCGGATTCTTCAATCCGAACGTAACCTTCGATGGAAGAACCATCAAACATCATTTTGTTATCAAGTGCTTTTTCCAATTGGCTAACTGGAATCTCTACATTCTTGATAGTACCTAATAGATCCGTAAATTGCAGACGAATAAAACGAACATTCTCTTCCTTGGCAATGCGCAAAATATCCTCTTTAGAAAAGCTCATGTGATCCTCTCCCTTTCGAACTTCTATATATTATTATTTATTAAAAAACCGGGATAACTCACCTTGAATCAGAGACACTTGTCCCGGTCTTTTACCGGAAACTAGTTCTTGCTTCAACATTCGATGAAGCTGGGAATCGGATAACTCTCTACGTCTAACCTCTGTATCAGGGGTAATAACAGTAGCTTCCTCGGATTCCTTAGAGACAGGATTCATTACTTGCTTAATGCCAGCAATATTAACACCCTTCTCGATCAGAGCTTTGATTTCTAATAGGCGCTCAACATCATTAAAAGAGAACAAACGCTGATTCCCCGACGTACGTGCTGGTACGATCAGACTGTGCTGCTCATAATAACGAATTTGTCTCGCGGACAAATCAGTCAGCTTCATTACAATTCCAATAGGAAATAGTGCCATATTTCTGCGGATTTCATCACCCATGACTCATCCAACCTTCCAATGATCTTTTTCTGATCTCATTGTACATTTCCTAATACAGCGTGTCAATGGTATGTGAGATATTCTTACAGCAATTTTCTTTCACGCATACTTTGAAGTGCCATTAAAACGCCATATTTAACATGTGAATAGGTTAATCCACCTTGCATATAGCCAATATAAGGAGCTCGTATAGGCGCATCTGCAGATAACTCCAAGCTTCCACCTTGTATAAACGTACCTGCCGCCATAATAACAGGGTGTTCATAACCAGGCATATCCCAAGGCTCTGGTACCACATGGCTGTCCACAGCGGCAGCGCGTTGTATACCCTGAACAAAGGCAATTAAGTGTTCTGGCCCATCAAAGGAAACCGCCTGAATCAAATCTGTACGCGGCTCGTTCCACGCCGGTTTTGTCTCAAACCCGCAACGCTGAAAGACGGATGCAGCAAAAACACTTCCCTTTAAAGCTTGTCCTACAGTGTGCGGAGCCATAAACAATCCTTGGTAAAGCCCACGAGTTGTTCCTAACATAGCCCCTACTTCACCACCGATGCCAGGAGCGGTTAATCGATAAGCTGCCAATTCCACAAGATCCTGTCGGCCACAGATATATCCACCCGTCTCAGCAATACCCCCACCTGGATTCTTAATCAACGATCCTGCTACTAGATCCACACCAACCTGTGGAGGCTCAAGCTCTTCGGTAAACTCACCATAACAATTGTCGACGAAAACAATCACTTCCGGTTTCAACACTTTTACCCTCGAAGTCATCTCACCAATTTCAGCCACTGTGAAAGAAGCTCGCCAATCATATCCTCGTGACCTTTGGATTCCAATCACTTTAGTATTTTCGTTAACAACGAGAGCTACCTCATCCCAATCGATCTTTCCCTCTGCTGTAAGAGCAACCTCTCGGTAAGTGATTCCGAAATCTGCGAGAGAGCCTGTCCCATCACCTGTGTGACCAATCACCTTATGTAAGGTATCGTACGGACGTCCTGTGATGTAAAGGAGCTCATCTCCTGGACGCAGTACACCAAATAGGGCTGTTGATATGGTATGTGTTCCTGAAGCGAAATGCGGGCGTACCAGAGCAGATTCCGCACCAAAAACGTCAGCATAGACAAGATCCAACACTTCACGGCCACGGTCATTATACGCATACCCCGTTGAGCCGGCAAAGTGAAAATCACTGACTTGATGACGCTGAAACGCTTCAATAACCTTCCATTGATTCTTATCTACAATACGATCAAGGGCTTTGACAGCGCCTTCTATTTCAACTTCTGCGGCCTCTGCCGCGCTCAAAATATCCTCTGCAAAAACTACCATTCGTTCTGATTCGCTCCTTACATTTACTTGCCATCATAATGACAGAAAGCGGCAGTAAACTGACGCTTTCTAGATTAGCTATTATTTTATACCTATAAACGAAGCATTTCCACTTTAGGAATGACCCACAAGATTACTGCTGGTCCACAAAATCAGCAAGCATGTAACCCCATTTGTCATAATCCTCTTTATTAAGACGAACGTTATAGAGCACATCGTTCTCATCATAAGTCGTTTCCAGAACCTCTCCCACCCTGTAGAGCAAGGAAGAAATGTCGCCTCGGTCTCCGGGAATACGGAAGTTGAGAGTGTCGCCAGCCAGTTCATCAGCGATAATCTCGGTAATTCGAGTTAAATCCTCCGGATTAAATGCACTGATCTTCAAGTATCCTGTACCTGTTGGCAACATTTCCAGTTGCTCAGGCTGACATAGATCGATTTTATTAAAAAGCACGATTTGCGGTGTACCAGCTGCACCTAAGTCCTGCAAAATGGATTGAACGATCTCCATCTGTTCCTCACGCATGGGTGAAGAGGCATCCACCACATGAAGCACCAAATTGGCCTCATTTACTTCCTCAAGCGTTGCACGGAACGATGCGACAAGATCATGTGGAAGATTCTGAATGAAGCCTACAGTATCCGTAAGCACAACCTCTTTACCACCTGCTAGCTCAAGTACACGTGAAGTAGGGTCCAGTGTGGCAAACAACTGGTTTTCAATATAGACATCCGCATCCGTCAGTTGCTTAAGCAGCGTTGATTTACCTGCATTCGTATACCCAACAAGTGCGACTTGCACTGCTCCCGCCTTGCGGCGACGCTCCCGATGTAGCTCACGTGTCTTAACAACCTCATCCAGCTGGCGTTTCAGCTCCGTAATCCGATCACGAATATGTCGGCGATCGGTTTCCAGTTTACTTTCACCCGGACCTCTGGTACCAATTCCTCCACCTAGTCTGGATAAGTTCTTCCCTTGACCGGAAAGCCGAGGTAACAGATAGGACAGTTGTGCTAGCTCAACCTGGATAATCCCTTCTCGCGTCTTCGCACGCCCCGCAAAAATATCCAGAATAAGCTGCGTCCGGTCAATAATTTTTAGATCTAGAGCCTCCTCAAGGTTCCGTACTTGAGCACCAGACAATTCTTGATCAAAGATAGCTGTATTTGCTCCGAGAGCATCAGCAGCCATTCGTAGCTCTTCTACTTTACCTTTACCAATAAACCATCTAGAATCAGGCGTTTCCTTGTTTTGACGCAGCACATCCAGAACTTCAACACCAGCCGTTTCGGCTAATTGCACTAATTCCTGTAGTGAAAGCTCTGGATCAATTCCGGTTCTTTTAATTTTATCTGTGACGAGACTTACCAGTATTGCTCGATCTTGTACATCTGTTTCTGTATCATGCGTAGTTATTGCCATGTATGTCACGCTCCTTATGACGGTGATAGTATCCTGTAATTCATAATTTGAAATCCTCAGTTCGAAGCGTCATTAATTCCTGCTTGCCTGGGCTGGTACTTTCATACTGGTTTAACAGTCTTACAGCCTGCCCCCGAACAGCTTTCTCAATGGCGTTGCGAACATACCGCGCATTACTGAAAGCATGAAGACTCTCCGTCTTCTCTACTAACAAATGCTGCTTTAACTTGAGTATCGCCTGCGGCATCAAAATATAGTCGCGATCTTTTGCCATCAGTTCAGCAATTTGCAGCAGTTGATCAATCGTATAATCAGGAAATTCCACCTGTATCGGAAA
This sequence comes from Paenibacillus etheri, assembly GCF_001012825.1. Taxonomy (GTDB): domain Bacteria; phylum Bacillota; class Bacilli; order Paenibacillales; family Paenibacillaceae; genus Paenibacillus_AQ; species Paenibacillus_AQ etheri. Next base: position 87,221 of record NZ_LCZJ02000019.1, on the reverse strand, counting down.
ACGTGAAGGCAATCCGGGATTGCTCATCAAAAAATACTCCATCTCTCCAGAGTACCCCGCTAAGATAAGTATAAATTGACTTCGATGATCCTCCATGGCCTTAACGAGCGTATCAATTGCTTCTTTTCCAAAATCCTTTTCTCCACCGCGAGCAAGGCTATAAGCCTCATCGATAAACAAAATACCACCCAAAGCCTTTTTTACCAGATCGCGAGTCTTCTGTGCAGTATGACCGATGTATTCACCGACAAGGTCAGCTCTCTCCACCTCAATGAGATGTCCTTTGGTCAGCACACCCATACGCTGGAATAGCTTAGCTACGATCCTAGCTACGGTTGTCTTGCCAGTTCCGGGATTCCCTTTAAAAACCATGTGATAAGCTTGCCCGCCGCTTGCAAGTCCTGCCTCAGTACGCATTTGAGCAATCTGTAACAAGGCATAGATTTCAAAGACTAGCTCTTTGATATTGTCCAGACCCACTAAACCTTCCAATTCTTGTGTTAGCTCTTGGAATAAGCTAGTATGGCCGTGATTTTTTGGAGGCACCGGCCGGCTCTCTCCAGAAGGGTTTGTTATAGCCGGAGGCTCTTGACTCCGCAATACAATATTGATTTGTCGAGACGGTCTTTCTTCCTCCCGTCCACTGGCCGCTGCTACGCGTCCGCTCATCGGTATCACCTCATTATCCAGGGCTGACTTCTCTAATCAAGTCTATTCCAGTAAATGAAGTGTTATTAGAAGATTCGGGATTTTTTGGACAAATCACAGGAATAGCTGCTGAAGCTTCCATTTCGTATAGGCTAGAATCTCACGTGTTTTATGTCTTGTCATCGATAGAACGGTGGATTCTGTAAGTCCCAGCTCAGGATTCACATATCCAAGCTCGTCTGCAATCTCATGTGAACGCCAACCATGATATGTATGCGTAATGATTATTGCTGAGGACAACCCTTCACGTGCCATAATCTCTTTACTATACAAAAGATTCTCGTAAGTGCTGGTAGCTTCATTCTCTACGTAAATGGATCTATCTGGCACTCCTTTAGCAACCAAATAATTACGCATTCCTTGAGCTTCAGTATATTGTAAATCTGGTTTATCTAAACCACCAGAAACAATAAGATTCGGGAACATCCCTTCCTGATAAAGCTTCAGCCCGTAATCCAGCCGTTCCTTAAGTCCAGGACTAGGCTCATCCCCCCACATCGACATGCCAAGAATGATCCCAACATCCGCCTTTTGCATAGGATCTGTTGTGGCAGCTTTATTAATATTGTTTAATGCATAAGCACACCACAACAATCCTGCAATCACAATAATCGATAAAGCAATAAGCAACGTTCGTTTCGTCCAGAATTTGCGTTTTTTGGAAACAATTCGAATCGGGGAAGAGTCTCTTCCGTAGACGTACCATTCCATTTCTTTATTTCCTCCTGAATTCTCCATGATGAAATAATTCGGCACGATGCTTCAAAGATAGTGAGAAATAAGGGAAAGCATGAGCATCAATGCCGCGTAAAATAGTATTGGCTGTCTCCCAGGCGAGTTTATAGTCACTTTCGGAAATATCTTCCCTCTCCAGTGCTTCCTCTAATTCATCCTCATCAAGCAAGAAAACCTCGCCGTTCCAAAGCACAACCACATCCAGATACAAATCATCAAACCATGGAACGCCTTGGTCTGTGACGCCTTGCACCTTGCAAGTGTCTATGTACCATTGAATGATATTTTGCCGTTCGTCAAACATAGCCGTCACAATATAGTGACTGTCTTTAGGAAAATATTGCAGCCAGGAATAACCTTTATCTGCAATACGATATGTATGCCGTCCATAGCTCTTCCACAGTGGTTCTTTCAGCCCGTAGATAGTATAAAGCGTAATATATCCGCTGAATTCCCGGCTCTCCACATAGCGGCAGGCAAAATGGCGACGCGTAATCCGGCGCCAGTTGGCCCGGTCTCCGAATTTACGTTTCATAGAAATTACCCTCTCCAGTATGGTGTATTCAGCTTAACACATTTAGCGGATACACTCAAAACATCCCGTAAAATACGGGCGATTATAATCACAGATACAATTAAAGAGATAAGGAATTGTAAAAAAAGCTGTCCCATAAGTAGCATTCACTACTTTTGAGACAGCCTCAGTAAAGAATAGCTAACTTCTTAAATACTAAGCGTAACTATTGAACAGAAGAATCACCATTCACATTGCCAGCCTCTTGATCAGGGCTTGTCGTTGCATTACCACTCTCATTCCCTGAGCTTTCGCCACCAGAAGGTACATCTGGTGGAGCGGTAGGTATCGGTGTTGCTGACGGTGGAGGCGTAGTGAATTCAGGAAGGGTTCCTGTTCCACTATTATTCCCACTTCCATTGTTGCCACCGCCATTATTACCACCATTGCCATTATCCCAGCCATTGTCTCCGCCATCCTCAGGTGTTGGTGTCGGTAAATTAGGATCAATGGTTGGCTCAGGTGTTGGCATCTCATCCTGTACAGAGACAGTAACCACATTTGATGGTTCACTTTCCACTTGGGTTGCAGGATCATAAGAAGTTACATAATACTCATAAACCAGACCAGGCATTGCGCTAAAGTCTCCTGCACTAGTCGTGACCGTATTTAACAGTAAACCGAAATCAGCCTCGGATGTCTCTCTACGATAAATGCGATATTCTACACTTGCAACAGGAACGGCCTGCCAGCCCAGATTTACTGTCATTGTAGATGGATCATAAGCTGCTGTAAGTCCACTAACATTCTTAGCTGGTTCAGGTGTTTCAGTAGGTGCAGGAGCTATTTCATTTTCAAGCTGTGGGAATGACTTCTTAGGAATATCCCTTAACGCTTCCTCCATCACTTTACCCCAGAATGCTGCGGCAAGCCCACTGCTATTCTTAAGCAGATGTTTCTTGCTTGGCTTGTCATAACCCATCCACACCGCAGCTGTCCATTCAGGTGTGTAGCCCACAAACCAAACATCACGGTTCGAGCTGATTCCAGAATATCCACTTTGAGTCGTACCGGTCTTACCAGCAACTGGACGATCAATCCTTGCTTTTCTACCCGTACCACTCTCTACAACCTTTTGCATCATCTCGGTCATTTGATAAGCCGTCTCCTTACTCATAACACGCTCAGGCGTTGTATTAGCCTTGAAGACGGTCTCTCCACTACTATCAGTGATCGATTTAATGGAATATGATTCTCTAAGTTCACCGCCATTTGCAAAAGCACTGTAAGCTTGTGCAATTTCCAGTGTATTCGTTCCTTTGCTCATACCTCCGAGAGCCAGTGAGAGGTTCTTGTCCTCGTCTTCCAGTCCAATCCCCAATTTCTTGGCAAACTTAAATCCGGTATTCACTCCAATTTCATTAAGCAACCAGACCGAAGGAATATTTTCTGATTTCTGTATAGCATCACTCATACTAATACTCTTGGAATATCCGTGAAGGTTCGTTGGGCAATAGTTAGAAAAACACTGTTTCTCGTTGCTTAACGTAGAATACTTGTCATACTTTCCAGTTTCCAGTGCTGGAGCATAAGCAACGATGGGTTTAAAGGCTGAACCTGGAGAACGTCGGCTGCCATTTACACGGCTGTAGCCTTTTTTCTCATAATTCCGTCCACCTAGAAGTGCGACAATGCCGCCATTCTCTTGATTCACGATGGTCATAGAACCTTGTACCAGCTCGTCGTCTACACTCTTCTCGAAATTATCACTGTCTGCAAAAGCATCCTCTACGGTTTCTTGAGCGTGCTTATCCATAGTGGTGTATATCTTGTAACCACCAATATTCAGATCATCTTCGGACAATCCAAATTTCTCCTCTGCTTCATCCACTGCGAAGTCAATAAAAGCTTGATAACGCTGTTTCTTTGCTGGTGGCTTATAATTATAATCCACGGCTTTCGCTTCGTCTCTTTCTTGCTCCGTAATATATCCTTGTTCATACATGAGTTGAAGTACTACTGCGCGTCGTTCCTTTGAAAGATCTGGGTTGCGCAGAGGGTTGTAACGAGACGGTCCCTTAGGCATCGCAGCCAATGTCGCCATTTCCCAAATCTTAAGATCATTCAGATCGCTCTTACCAAAATATCTTTCCGATGCTGCTTTTATTCCGTAGACCGTACCCCCAAAGTTTATTCGGTTCAGGTACATGGTAATGATCTCTTCTTTAGTATTCTGGTTCTCCAACGCTACAGCAATGGATACCTCAGTCGCTTTACGGAAAAATGTCTTATCCCGTGTCAAAAAGATGTTTTTGGCTAGCTGCTGAGTAATGGTACTACCACCTTCTACCATGCTGCGTGCAGCAATATCTTTTACCGCTGCCCGGCCGATTGACCATAAATCCACACCAGAATGCTCGAAGAAGCGTTTATCTTCTGTGGCTACAAAGGCATTGATCAATAACGGTGGAATCTTCTCATACTCTACAGGATCACTTTTCTCAAGCGATAATTCGCCGATTAAATTAGCATTGCGGTCATATACTTTTGTAGTTTCATTTACGGTCAGCTTATCTTGGTTCTCTAGGAGAAGCTTTTGCCCATTCAGCATAATGAACAGATAACCGCCGAGTGCACAGAAAATGGCCAACGCTGTAGCAAAGAACAAGCTCCACAGCACACGCTTCTTCGTCAAAAACTTCTTTTTCTTCTTACTTTTCGGTTTTGATTTTGAATTAGAATTAGAATTGGAACTGGACGATCCTCTATTTCTATTGTTATTCGTCCTTGATGTATCATCTCTAGACATGATGCCTCCTGACTCCCTTCCTTGAATAAATCATGTATGGACTTCTCTGAATGAAAAGAACAACCTTCTCAGGTTGCTCTCTCACATTCTATTCAAACGATTTATTAACAAGAAAGGTTTCACTTCAAATTTGTTAATGTTATTCTTCGTTATTATTGTCCTGCATAAGTGACACACTGCGCTGCGGTGTAAATGTGGAAATCGCGTGCTTATACACCATTTGCTGGCGCCCATCACTGTCAATAACGATTGTAAAATTGTCGAATGCTTTAATAATTCCCCGGATTTGAAAGCCGTTGGTCAAATATACTGTAGCAGGGATATTTTCTTTGCGTAGTTGGTTCAAGAATGTATCTTGGATGTTAATGGACTTGTTCATATGACGTACCCCCAATGGTTCAATTATATTGTTCAGAAGTATATTCAAGACCTGAGAGAAACTTTCCTGCTATTATAGCACGTATTTTCGAGAAATTCTCAGAAAAGTTTTGCTCACCTTCGACATCGATCCACTCGATTTCCTTCATGTGGCGAAACCATGACAACTGTCTTTTAGCGAATCGGCGAGTATCGCGCTTGAGCAGTATCACAGCTTCCTCTAGCGTCAGTTCTCCCGCGAGGTAAGCGGCAATTTCCTTGTAGCCCAGCCCCTGCATGGACACAAGGCTTCTGCTGTAGCCGTTATCCAGCAGTCCCTTTACCTCAGCAATAAGACCATCCGCAAGCATGCTATCAATTCGGTCCTCAATACGTTTATATAGTATTTTCCGGTCCATTGTCAAACCGATAAGGCATAAGTCATAGGGCGACTCCTTCTTTTGAGCGGCATGAGAAGCGGAAAGTGTGGTGTTTGTCTGGTGATGAATTTCCAGTGCCCGTATAATTCTACGACGGTCATTCGGATGTAATTTCGCTGCACTGACCGGATCAACCGCTTCAAGTCTGGCATGTAATGCAAGCGCTCCATATTCTTCTGCAAATTGATCCTGTTCTTTACGGAATGCTTCGTCAGCCACAGCTTCAGAGAATTGAAAACCGTAACATAAGGACTCAATATAGAGACCCGTTCCCCCAACAATAAATGGAAGTTTCCCACGACTGCTTATCTCTTCGATAAGTCTGCTACCTTGTTCCTGAAATTCAGCAGCAGAATATGGGTCCTGTGGATCATGAATATCGATTAGGTGGTGAGGAATTCCCATCATCTCAGCTGGAGTGATCTTAGCTGTACCAATATCCATACCACGATAAACCTGCATCGAATCGCCAGAAATAATCTCTGCGTTATAGGCAGCCGCAAGCTCTAAACTTAACCTGGTTTTACCTACAGCTGTTGGTCCTAATAAGACTAGAACCTTATGTCTCTCTTTAGTTGTCAATGTGTATCACCCCGTACGATGTTTTGGAGTTGCTCCGGAGCAGCTCTGTAAAGCCAAGCCTTTCGAATTCGCCGCTTAGAGCCTTTTCTTTCAAAAGAACAGTTTTACGAGCAACTCTTACCGCCTCAGCTACACTCTCTGTTGATAATGCTGCTCGATTAGCAAACTGCCGCAGCGGGGAAATCGAAGCAGAACTGGTCAACGGCACTCGGAACATCGGATCGAAGTACACAATATCTAAACTTCGATCCGGTAGAGCACGTAAGTAGTCCAAATGTTCACTATGCACGACATTAATTCTACGCAAGGCCTTATTAACCATTACTTGCCCAGAGGTATAGTGCCGCATCCCTTCATAGAGCAGTGCGTACAGCGGCAATGAGCTCTCCAGAGCGGTAACAACCGAGGACTCACCACCATGCACAGCAAATAGCAAGGAATCAGCGCCTAGGCCCGCTGTGCAATCTAGAACGCTATCTCCGGGAAGCATTCGAGCAGCGACAAGCATCGGTTCTATATCACCCTTTAGAATTCGTTTCGCTCGAACGAATCCCATGCTTGGGTGAAACTCCATAGGCTCCATCCCTAAGCGGTGTAAACGAACGGCATCTTGAGAAAGAATTAGTATATCCTCATCTCCGTAGTGTTCCACCATCTTGGGTATGGAGAATTTCTCGCGTGGAGCGTATTTACAGCCCGTTTTCTCTGCGAGATTCTGAGCCCGCTCTACAATTTCCATTATCGGGCTATAACCCGTAGTTATAATCATGTTGCCTCCAGTCATACTTACAACAAATTTCTATATAAGTTGATCTTAAAAACATTCTAAAAGGAAAAGTGACGGAGGGGAAGTTTGGAACTGTAGGAGCGATAGCGACCGCCTGAAAGCTTTCCGCAGGAAAGCTCACTTCGGAAGCACAGGCTGTCCCCGGATTTCAACTGTGAAACACGGTATATAATCAAGAAATCCGGGGACAACAGCGGCCGGAAGTCCAAGCATTCACCGCAGTCACGCAATTACCTTAATAGAAAAATTTCAAGTTCAACTAATATAGACTTACAATTACATCACCCGTTTGAACAATTTCTCCAAATCATAGGATGAAAAAGAGATCACAATCGGTCGCCCATGTGGACAAGTATACGGCTGTCTGCATGCTGCCAGACGAGACAACAATGCCTCGACTTCCTGTTCTGTTAGTTTCTGGTTGGCCTTAATTGAAGCTTTACATGAACACAGAATAGACGATTTCTCTCGCAGCTTTGCTAGGTCAATTAATCGTTCACTCAAGACCCACTCTGCCATTTCTTCAACGATCACTTTCTCCTCGCCTTCAGGAAACCAATAAGGCAAAGATCGAATCAGAAAAGTCTGTCCACCAAAATGCTCAAGGTACACTCCGGCCTGTTGAAACCAATGTAGACGTTCACTGAGTTGACGACTTTCCGAAGGCGTGAACTCAAGTGTAATTGGCAAAAGCAGATCCTGTGAAGCATCTTCAGGACGTCCGAATTTCTCATAAAAATATTCGTAATTTATGCGTTCGTGAGCTGCATGTTGATCAATGAGATACAGCCCACCGTCATTCTGAGCGATAATATAAGTCCCATGATGCTGTCCGATGTAATTTAGTTCCGGGAAGGCCGGAAGCCCAGGCTCTTCCTGCCGCGGTGGAGCCCAGAGCTCTTCAGCAGAAGGAAATTGCTTCGGCGATGCTGCAATTTCTTGCGGGCGATAGCTATTAGAATAATTGTTGCTCACATTATTCTGACGTCCTTGCGAGGAGGAAGACTGGTATCCTGACCCATAGGGTGGAGCCGTTTCACGGGTCATCTGATTATCAATCTGCCCCTCCGTTCTGAACTCGCGGGCGCTGTGTTCAACATTTGATAGTTGTTGTCTACAAAAGGAACTACCAGATCCCTGAGGAACTGAATCCTTGCCCACCTCAGTCGATAGCGGTGATGGTGGAACTGATCCTTTGGAAAAAGCAAACTGCTCTTGTATAAAAGAACTACTGCCCTTTGGACCGATGGTTTCTTTACCAGGACGCGGTATCAAACTTTGCCCTAACAACACTTTACGAATTTCTTGTTCAACAAACGTGTAAAGCTCATTCTCCTTACTAAACCGAACCTCCAGCTTAGCCGGATGAACATTGACATCCACAAGGGAAGGATGCATGTCCAGTTCGAGCACCAGCAGTGGATAGCGGTTAATCGGAAGCAAAGTATGGTAAGCACGCATGATCGCTGCGTTCAAACCATTGCTGCGAATATACCGTCCTCCCACAATGGTAGTCACTGCGTTTCGATTTGAACGTGTCCATTCCGGACGGCTTATATAACCAGAAATCTGGTAATCCAGGTCCTCTGCCGTAATTGGCAGCATAGCCTTGGCTGCGGAGGTTCCATACACCGCTGCGATCACTTGCAGCAGATCACCATTACCAAGCGTGTGCAGCAGCTGATTGCCATTATGATGCAAGGTAAAGGAGATACCCGGATGGGCTAACGCCATTCGATACATGGCATCCGATATATGACCAAGCTCCGTCTGAATACTCTTCATATATTTCAGCCTTGCCGGCGTATTAAAAAATAATTCACGCACCGCCAGATCGCTCCCACGGCCCGAAGGGGAATCCTCATTCCGTATTAAGTTACCGCCCTCAATATCAATCAGGCGTCCTTTGCCATCATCGGCTGTAGCCGTCAGAAGAGAGACTTTGGATACCGCCGCAATACTGGGGAGCGCCTCACCACGGAACCCTAAACTAGTGATCTGGAATAGATCACGTCCATTAGCGATTTTACTTGTGGCATGACGATAAAAGGCGGTCTCGCAATCCTCAGCCTCGATCCCCGAGCCGTTATCTTTCACTCGGATGCTCTGTAAACCGCCTTCTTCTACCGAAACCTCAATCCTTGTGCTTCCTGCGTCAATAGCATTCTCCACTAACTCCTTCACAACAGATGCTGGCCGCTCTACAACTTCACCCGCAGCAATCTGGTTGGCAATATGCTCGTCCAATATATGAATTTTGGCCAATTTCATTCACCTCTTATTTAGACAATCAATAATTAAAGATCCTTCGCTTTCATCTTCAGATCGTTCAGCAGACTCATAGCCTGCAGCGGAGTCATATTCATAAGATCTGCGTTACGCACAGAAGCGATGAATTCTTTTATCGCAGGATTTTCTTGAACTTCAGTTACAACTGCCGACTGATTTGCACTACCTTTCCGATTCTTACGTGGTTCTTCCTCGCCAAAGATAGACAATTGAACTACTTCATCGGCTATTGATGAGTATGAGTCCGCAGGAATCCCCGAAGTTTCTGCGATGACACTCTCGGGTTGTTGGATAGATGTAGTTGCGACCTCTTTTGCAGCAGCCTGACTTTCTAGTCCACCCCCATAATGAATAGAGGAACCACCCGGATAAGCCGCCTGCTCGATGCTCCGAAGCAGACCGTAAGCACGATCAATGATCCCTTCAGGAAGTCCTGCAAGGCGTGCACAATAAATACCATAGCTACTGTCTGCCGCACCCGGAACAAGCTTGCGCAGGAAGTTTACTTTATCCCCGCTCTCCTGTACGGCCATAGAGTAATTTTTAAGCCCTTTAAGACTTTCTTCTAAGTGAGCCAATTCATGAAAATGCGTCGAAACTAAAGCTTTGCAAGAAATGGTATCGTGCACATACTCAATTACCGCTTGTGCGATCGCCATACCCTCACTCGTGGAAGTTCCTCTACCAAGCTCATCAATAATAATCAAACTCCGGGCTGTTGCCTTTTCTGTCATAACCTGAATGTCGGCCATTTCTACCATAAACGTACTCTGACCTCCGATCAAATCATCGGCTGCCCCAATACGTGTGAAGATTCGGTCAATAAGCGGTACCTCTGCACTGGATGCTGGAACGAAACAGCCAATTTGAGCCATAATACAAATGAGTGCAACTTGCCGCATATAGGTACTTTTTCCAGCCATATTAGGACCAGTGATCAAAAGAATATTTCCATCTTCTTTACTGAGTGTACTTCCGTTTGCTATAAATGCCGATTCCTTTAACACAGCTTCCACGACAGGATGACGCCCACCTTCAAGACGAAGATCGTACCCATCCGATAGGACAGGTTTCACGAAGCGATGCTCTGCACTGACGGCAGCCAGACATTGATACACATCAATCTCAGCTACCTTTTCTGCAAGATTCTGCAATCGCGGAATTTGACCGCTGATTCGATCACGCAGTTCAGTAAACAGGCTGTACTCCAAATCTGTCATCTTATCTTGCGCTTCAAGAATCAGTGCCTCTTTTTCCTTAAGCTCAGGTGTAACAAAACGCTCTGCATTTGCAAGCGTCTGCTTACGTTCATAACGCCCTTCAGGCAACGCGGCCAGATTGGATTTGGTGATCTCTATGAAATAACCGAAGATTTTGTTATAGCCGATCTTCAGTGATTTGATGCCTGTGGCTAGGCGTTCCTTCGCTTCTAGTTCGGCGATCCAACGTTTACCATTACTGCTAGCTTCCCGTAGCTCGTCCAACCGGGCATGATAACCAGAACGGATAATCCCTCCATCTCGCACAGACACCGGCGCATCCTCTACAATCGCTCGGTCTATATCCTCCCGTATCTCGGCGCATTCATCCATGCTGGCACCGATCTCGCGTAAGGTCGCAGACCCCGAAGTCATACATAATTCCTTCAATGCAGGAATTTGTGCCAGTGATAGCTTCAAGGCATTCATGTCACGGCCATTCGCACTACCAAAAGCAATACGGCCTACCAGCCGCTCCAAATCATAAATTTCCTTCAACGCTAAACGCAGATCCTCACGAACAATAAACTGATTGTACAAATAATCTACCGCTTCCAGGCGACGTTCAATCGGCGCCCGCTGCAACAGCGGCTTATCTATTCTACGACGTAATAAGCGCGCACCCATGGAAGTCTCAGTACGGTCTAGGAGCCACAAAAGAGATCCTTTTTTGGACCGTTCTCGGACCGTCTCTGTAAGCTCCAGATTTCGGCGAGTAAACGGATCAAGAATCATATAATTACCTGGTTCATAAGGGGAAATTTGACTAAGCTGTCCCATTGAACGCCGCTGCGTCTCGTTTAAATAGGAAATTAGCAGCGCTAGACATTGTCCGCGTTCTTTCTCCAGACGGACCCATACGGCTTCACCGAACTGACGGCGTGCCAGCTCCTCCTCGCGTTTCTCCCAAGGTGTATACACGACAGGCTTCGCTAACAGAGGTGTTTCACTGCGTAATAGTTCCAATAATGCAGGGTCTCCGATGATCTCGGCCGGTTCATAAATGCCAATCTCATCGCGCAGCCACTCTGCACCAGATAAAACGGATGTAACATACAATTCACCTGTAGTTAAATCACAAGCGGCTAATGCCATCATCCCATCACTTTCGGTTACACAAACGAGGTAATTATTGCTTTTGTCAGCAATGATCTTCCCATCCATAACCGTTCCTGGTGTCACGACACGTACGATATCCCGCTTCACCATTCCCTTTGTGACGGAAGCATCCTCTAACTGCTCACAAATAGCGACTTTATATCCTTTTTCAATCAGGCGCTGAATATAACCCTCGGCGGCGTGATAAGGTACTCCACACATCGGGATCTTCTCTGCGCCCCCGCCTTCGCGACCTGTCAACGTAATTTCAAGCTCCTTGGAAGCCAAAATAGCATCTTCAAAGAACATTTCATAGAAATCGCCCAGTCTAAAAAATAGGAAGGCATCCTTTGCCCCTTCCTTTACTTTTAAATATTGCTCTATCATCGGCGTATATTGTGCCATGGTCAACCTCCATGCCTATTTATTGCTGTCCTCCATTATAGCAGAAAGTAGGCCAAGCAAAAACGCCTTCGGCGTCCCTTTAAGGACGGTAAGCGTTTGTGCGAGAAATATAAGGATAATGTATAGAGTGAAACTTATACTTTCTTATATTTTTACAAAGTCAACCTGCAACCGCCTAGAAGTTTATTCTTCTAGATCCTCAGACAAAAAATCACGAAATCCGACACTATTACTGAAGCTCAATGGGAAGTACCTTTTGTTTATATTTCAAGCATCCATCTTTCATTAGAAAGAGATGTATTCTTCTTCATTTTAATATTGTAAAATCTTAACACAGAGCGTTAGATTATAAGAAAATCAAAGGAGAATACCAAATGATACGAAGACTTACGGAGGATGATCGGGAACTTCTAATGGTTTTGCTACGGAAAGAGCCTGCTCTTAATTTGTTCATCATTGGAGATGTAGAGAATTTCGGGTTCGAACAGGATTTCATGGCATTGTGGGGAGAGATAGATCCATCTGACGGCCTTATAAAAGCCGTTCTATTACGTTTCTATAGAAGCTATCTTCCTTACGCAGATGGACCGTTTGATGTGGAAGGATTCGCTACAATCATGCGAAAAGACAACGATATTCATATGATTTCGGGTGTAACCGAAGTAGTAAAAGCCTTTGACGGAGTGATTAACTTTAAACAAGGAAAGCAATTGTACTTTGCTGAGCTAAAGGAACTGAATCCCAAAATTATAGCGCCCTATTCATCTGCTAATAACATTAATATAGCAACCGTTCAAGATGTGGAAGCGATTTGTTCGCTTACGGATACTATAGAAGAGTTTGAAAGCAGTCGGGATGGATCGAGAACAAGCCTGCGTAAAACATTGGCGAGTGGCACCGGCCGCACGTATTATATGAAACGTGAAGATCAGGTTATAGCAACGGCCTCAACATCGGCGGAAAATTCCATGTCAGCAATGATCGTAGGGGTCGCCACGCATCAAGCATTCAGAGAGCAAGGATTAGCTACAAGTGTAGTTGCACAGCTATGTACAGACTTGCTCCATGAAGGGAAATCTTTATGCCTCTTCTATGACAACCCTCATGCTGGGGTCATTTACAAACGACTTGGATTTCAGGATATCGGCTCTTGGAGCATCATGTATATGTAGACAAGCATAAACGCCTTCGGCGTCCGAAAAACTAATACTTTCTAATATTTTGAAATATAAGTTCAAGCTCTAACTTTGCTGCACCAGAGCTCACGGATATCGCGAGATTCATCCCACGTTCGTTCAGCGGCGATATACTGAAATAAAGGCTCAATGTATGGGGCGGCCTTCTCGTAGCCGCCTAGAGCGCGTAGCTGCGCCTGCAGAGGGGGTACTGCGTCGCGCAGAGGAGATTTATCGCCGCCGTAGTAGGCGATATGCAGGTCTTCCCGGTCGAGCGGACGCAGCGTCAGGTCTTCATAATGGCTCACGATAAGGTGAGCCAGATAGACCGCACCTTTAGCGATGACCGGAGATACCAGGAAGCTCGGCAAGGTCCGGTACTCGAAGCCGCCATGCGGCTGAATCCGGAAATCGCCGAGCACACCGTAACGAGGACGACGCGCCCCTGCGCGGACGTCCTCAAGCAAAAGCATGGGCAGCGCGAGATAGTTGTCGAGCGCGCGCAAGAGCGGCGCCGTCAGCGTCACGCCGCTGAAGTGCAGATGGCCGCCGAGGGCCCAGCCCGTCAGCGGCATGCCTCCCGCCCGCCAGCGCAGCGTGCGGTCGGCGATGAGCCGGTCCGCCGTGGCCGCGGCGGACATCAGCTGCGCCAGCAGCGCGCGCGGTTCCCCGCGCGGCTGAGGGCGCAGCTCGGCGACCGGGAACGCGCCGCGCGTTCCCGGAGGTCCGGCGTCGCAGCCTGCGACGCCGTCCGTGGGCAGGTACCGCGACGCAGGCACGACGCGGCCGGTGGACTCCCGGAGGATGATAAACTCCGGGTCCATGCCCATGAGCAGGCCGCTGCGGCCTGGCTGCTCCAGCGCAAGGCTCCGTTCCAGCGCTAATGCTGCGGAACGATAAGGCTCTGGCAATGATTTGCCGGAAGTCTGCAGAAGTGGAGTAACTCCCTCCACAACATACCTCCGGTTCCCCATTGCCCGCAATCGTACTTCACCGCTATCCAGTCCCAAGCTGTACAAAGTCCGAACAGCAATACGCTGAAGTAATTTCATTACCCCGCGCCACTCTCCTGGTGCAGCCCCCATTGACTCGCTGTTATTAACACTATCCATTCGTACAGCCCCGGCTAGCAAATCGGAGGCTGCGCGCATACCTAGACCTGCTCCAAGTGAAGTGATCTGCAGAACGGTCAAATTATACACGAGGATGTTATAGCGCTGTTTATGGGCCTTATTGGAAGACATTATATCGTATGTATCTTCTAAGCGATTTCTTTCATCTGAGGTCTGGCTTCTCTGCAGAAGTTCTTCTGAACCCTTCATTCTTGACAATTCCTGCTTCCTAGACGAAGTCAGCGTCAGCGTCGCTTCAATACCACTCCGAAGTAATCTGGACTCTCTCTGTGCTGATGACAATCCCGAATACACCTTAAACCCTTCATTCATTCTCCTGCCCCTCCATCCATCGCAGCCCTAGATATGAAAGCCCTGCAATAGCACATCTTCCCCATTCATTCGAACCAAGTTGTTCCAGATCCACCCTGGTTCCAGTTTTTAATGCTAAAAATAAATAAAAAAAAGGAGGGCATTCGCCCTCTACGCCGCCGCCCTACCTACATATAATGGACCATAACCCATCAGTACTCAGTTAGCGGCGGCGTATCCTTCCTTACAGCTCATCATCCAGATTGTCAGGGTCCAGATCATCGTAATCGAAGCTATCACCGTCAAAATCATAATCCTTGTCTTCTAGATCATCACTTTGCTCAGTGACATACACACGGACTTTGGTCTCAGCCACCAACTCCACTTCGAACTCGCGCTCTACGCGAAGTGTCACACCGCCTCCGCCTGGTGATACGCCCGCTTCTACACAGTTGGGTTCCTGCGTTGCCTCCGCAGAGACCTCAACGGTAGAAGTGCGGTGTCTCGTGTCCAGGTACGAAAGCGGAATGAGCTCCACATAGGAGACCGTTTCTTTAGCTACCTCGGTCTGCTTGTTCTTGTCGTACGAGTACCAGATGTTTACATCGTAAGTACCAATTACTTCGATTCCGTTCCCGGCGGCAACCGCTTCGTACTGGTGGTTGATAATCCAAGCCCCCAGAATACTAGTCGGGTGATGTGGCGGAGTCACGGTATGGGTTGCTGTAGAGAACTTACGACCTTTGCCGCAAATTGCCTTCGTAATGATCTCCCTTGTTTGACGTTTATGGCTTAATGACATCTTTAAACCTCCTCCATACAATCATTCACTATCAAGTGTATGCAGGTTCTAGGCATTTGTTGATTGTTAGTCTATAAATAAATTTGAGTAAGCCCTCCAGAGGGTCTTATCAGGAGACTTATAGTTCATTTTATTTCAAAATTTGAACAGATATGAGTAGATTATAAAAATGGTCCAGCCTATTACATACCCATTCTGAACGTTTAAAACACCTTATAAAGCCCGCTAATGCGGGATTACGCGCACAATACCAATGGATCTATGTTTGCTTAGGTCAATAAAATCGTCATCAATATTCACAAGTGGACGCAGTGGATCAGTAGCAAGAATCATAATGATTTTCCCTGTCCGTCCATCTGTCAATTCCACTTCATTCCCTATCATTGACTGCATTAACTTATTAATAAAGACTCTACAAATATAAGGGTCAAGCTTGCCAAATACGCTTTCCTCCATCTGCAACAACACTTCATATAGAGGTGAGGCTTTACGATAAAACCGGTCGGATGTCATCGCATGGAACACGTCTGCTACTGCAACAATTTTACTGAAATCAGTGATCCGATTCCCAAGCACGCCGAAAGGATAACCGCTGCCGTCCATTCTTTCATGATGCTGCAGGGCGACGAGTGCTTGCAAATGATTGGTTCCAATAGTATCCCGGATCATCTCGTAACCATAGGTCGTATGCTTTTTCATAAGCTGATACTCCTCAGCGGTCAACGGGCCCGGCCTGGTTAATAATTCATCCGGAATCCTCATTTTGCCGATATCGTGAAGAGTCGCCGCGATCGTCAGCATACTCAAATCCTCTGGCTTTAATTTCAGCCATTTACCTAGCAAGGTAGATAAAATACCCACCGCAACATTATGTCTGTATGTATAATCATCCTTAGACTGCAATGCAGCCAATACGCCGTAGAAGTCATTCTTTTCGCTTACCTGCTGAATAAACGGAATCACTTCATTTCTAACTTCAAGCATAGGAATTCGTTTGTTTTTGTTATGACGAATCTGTTCAAAAATATTCTCTATTGCAGCTGTGCAATCATCAATTGCAAGTTGGAAAAATTCCGCGCTATCCAGCTGTACGACGTCATGAGACTCTAGGGTGATCTTATGTTGATTAATTAATCGTATATGCTCAGCACTTAATAAAGTCAATGCGGGTAAAACAAATACTCCTTTGTCATTAAAAAGGTTAGCTACAAGCTGTTTTCCTATAAATGATTCCATAACTTTGTCCATACGCCTCACCTGCCAATGCGGAAAATTCGACTACCGAACTTCCTGCTATTATTTGAACTCACCATAAAATCGTTAATCATATCTTTGATCAACTTTTAGCTCATACATATCTTATCGTGATTTTGACAGAGATAGTTAATACTTCAGTTTATTAAAGCCACAATTTAAGCCTTATTTCGAATCTTCAGACGTTTCTCCGACTTGTAACTGACCGGGATTTTATGTCGCTTAGCGATCTTTAAATAAAGGGCCAATTCCCTGCATAACTGAAGAATAGCAGAGCGTACTTCAAATTCCTCACGTGTCTCCGGCAGATCCATTTCTTCGAATTCTCGTGTTAGCTCGTCCAGCAAATGTTCTGTTCGACCCGTATATTCTTCCGCAAGCACATCCCCGCTAAGCTGATCGAATAATTCAGCAACCATCTCCCCATGTGGTAACTGGCGATACACTTGAGAAAGCAGCTGCATCATACTTTGAATCGATTCGAGTTGCTCCTTCCGCATGTAGAAATAGACATTCCAGGCTTCATCAGGATGAATAACATGATTCTCCATCTCACGGGTAGCTGCCGTTAGTCCCCGCTGCACGGCATTATCTGCATCAATTAATTCTTTACCGTCCCAAATATACGCAGGATCACGAAGCGTGCGGGCCATCTGTGTAAAAACAACCGAAAAATAGCGATCCACTTCCTTACGGATCCCATAAATGACTCCACCAGTCTGAGGCATGTAAACCAAGTTTACCAGTCCTGCTGAACCGAGCCCAATAGCCAGAAGCTCTATTTGCTGCAGCAAGACATGGAGCGATAGTTCAGCTTGTCCAAACACGCGAAACACGATAACCGAGCTGGTGACAATTCCTTCTTTGTAGCCAGACTTTACAATCATCGGGAAGCCTACGAGTACATACAGCCCGAGCACCCAGTAATGGAACCCTAGAAGCCAGAATAGGATGCAGCCAAAAAAGAGTCCCACGAGCGAGGCTAAAAAACGAGCCGTTATCGTTCGGAAACTCCTTTTCAAAGTAACCTCTACACCCAAAATTGCCAGCAAGCCTGCACTCTGCGCATTAGGTATACCTACTGCAGACGCAACTAGTACGGATAATAACGTAGCTGCTGCTGTTTTAATCACACGAAATCCCATAGCCTTATCTCTCCTTACAAGCACTAACCCAATATATAGGTAAAGATATAGACATGTTACAAGATTTTGTGTACGGACACAATATTACATAAGGTTCATCGCCCGGATAATAACCGCTTCTCAAGATACACCACTAGTTGATACATTGCCGTAGCTACAGCCGCGATAATCAAAAGACTAGACATTACTAGCGTAAAATTAAACACCTGGAAACCATAAATAATCAGATAGCCCAGACCTGATTTAGCGACTAGAAACTCCCCTACGATAACCCCTACCCATGACATCCCCACATTCACCTTTAGGGTGGATACCACTGTTCCGAATGAGGCTGGAAGAATCACTTTAAAGAACACCTGAACTCTAGAAGCACCGAATGAACGAACCACCTTGACCAGATTCGGATCCACACTGCAAAAACTGTTGTATACAACAAGCGTCGTAATAATCACCGTTATAGATAAAGTAGTAACAACGATAGCAGTGAATCCGGCTCCGAACATGACGATAAAAATCGGCCCCAGCGCCACTTTTGGCATACTGTTAAATACGACCATATACGGATCAAGTACTGCTGATAAAAAAGGAGACCACCAAATAATTACAGCCAGCAGAGTCCCAAGCAGCGTTCCCAGTACAAAGCCTACCGCAGTCTCACCTACCGTAATCCCCAGATGGGGCCACAAGCTCCCACTAACCATGTCTCCCCAGATCTGGCGGAAGATTTTTGTGGGATAGCTGAACAATAGTTCATCAATCCAGCCCATTCTTGCTCCAGCTTCCCATAATACAAAGAATAGCAGCAGCAGGCTGCTCCTCACGGCAATCACCTGATTGCGCCAGCGTTGCTTCGTTTTTTTATAATCGCCATGCATTTGCTGCAGCCACTGTTCACGGGAAGCTAATAACCCCGATTGCTTCGTATGCCTCATTAGCTTTCCCTCCCTGCAATCTCCATCTCTTTCCATATTTCATGAAAAAGCTCCGAAAAGCCTGGCTGATCACGTGCAAACAGCGGAGGTGCTGACCGGATTTGCTCTGGCACTGAAAATATTTTGCGGATCTTCCCTGGATTTCGTTGTAGAAGAATAACACTGCTACTTACCGCAATCGCCTCTGATAGATCATGAGTGACTAATATTGCAGTCGTTCCCCTGCTGCGTAAGGTCTCAGAGACCAAATCTTCCAGCTGTAATTTGATCTGGTAATCAAGCGCCGAGAACGGCTCGTCTAGTAGAAGTAGTCCAGGATTTGTAGCCAAGGTACGTACCAGAGCCACTCTCTGCCGCATCCCACCTGATAACTGAGATGGAGAGACGTGCTCTTTACCTTCTAAACCCATCTCTCGAAGCAACTCCAACGTCCGCTTTCTGCTCTCCTCGTTCAAGCTTCCAGTTAGCTCAAGACCTAGAATGGCATTGCCCAGAATACTCCGCCAAGGAAAAAGATAATCCTGCTGCAGCATATACCCAACCTCTGGTGATGGACCCAAAATGGGTTCGCCATTTACGAATACTTCACCTTGAGAAGGCTGCAGCAGACCTGCAATAATCGATAGAAGTGTTGTCTTGCCGCAACCACTTGGTCCAACTAAGCTAACGAACTCTCCTTGCTCGACATTAAGGTTCAGGTCCTCAACGGCCAGTGAAGCTTCACGGTCGCCAAGATAGGCATGCGTTACTCCCTTTAATTGCACTACTGGAAGCATTGTCAGCCCCTCCTTCATTTTTGCATCATCCTATTTAGGATCTTAGGTTTTCACTTATTTTGAAGTGCTGTTCTTTATGTTCTTCTCAGCTTTTTCAGCAAAACTGTTATTCACTATTTTGTCAGCGGGTACGCGTTCTTTAAGCTCACCAGCATTATCAATAACATCGAGCAGATTGTTCCATTCTTCTTGATCTATAACTGGATTAACAGCATAGGTATCCTGTTCCTTATAACGTTTGACTGCTGAAACCACGATATCTCTATCCGTCTTATCAAAATAAGTCATAATCGCATCCGTAATTTCTTCAGGGCTATGTTCCTTCACCCAAAGCTGAGCACGCTGGATCGCATTCGTGAACTTCTGTACTGTGTCTCCATTTTTACTAATATAGCTGTTCTTAGACATAAACACAGTGTATGGTAAATAGCCGCTTTCCACACCAAACGAAGCCACTACTGCCCCTCGGCCCTCACGTTCGAAAATTGAAGCCTGCGGTTCAAACAGCTGCACATAATCGCCTGTACCTGAAGCAAAAGCACCAGCAATATTGGCAAAGTCGATATTCTGAATCAAGGTAATGTCTTTGGTTGGATCTATTCCTTTTTTAGATAAAGTAAACGCTCCTGCCATTTGTGGCATACCGCCTTTTCTTTGTCCAAGGAAGGTAGACCCCTTCACTTTATCCCAGTTAAACGCTCCGTCAGCCTTACGGGCAAACAGGAACGTTCCATCCCTCTGAGTCAGCTGTGCAAAATTAATGACCGGATCATCTGAACCCTGCTGATACACATAAATGGAGGTTTCAGAACCCACCAATGCAACATCGATGGCACCTGAGAGGAGTGCAGTCATGGTTTTATCTCCACCGGGGATCGTCTGTAGCTCTACGTCAAGTCCTTCATCTTTAAAGAAATTTTGAGATAAGGCCACATATTCGGGTGCATAAAAGACAGAACGGGTGACCTCACCAATCTTCACCTTTACCAGCTCTGACTTTCCGCCGCAACCGGCAAGCACTGAAAAGCATAAAGTAATGATCATGAGCGACAATGACAGCTTCTTCCTAATCTTCATTCTTCATTCTCCTTTCTTACCGGGTCCTTCGCCCTTGCTTAAAGCATATGCAGAAGCCTACAAAAAGGTTAAAACCTCCAATAACATAGGGAAATCCAAGAATAACCATGATACTTGCGACTTTTATTAAAATAATGGATAAATATCGATTAATTTGCTGTTTTTGTATCTGTGCAAACGTTTTACCAAAGAGGTTAAGTTCGAGTACTATAGAAAATAAAGCGCTTACCATTTCTTATATTGGAAAATTGCAATAGAAGGGGTTATTACATATGTATAAAGGTAATTCATTCAAAACCAAAAAAATCACAATATGCTCTCTGGTGGGCATCAGCCTAACCACATTACTGCTGTCCGGTTGTTCTGGAAATCAAAGCAACAAAACATCCATTGCTTCACCCTCCCCTAAAGCAGACTCCGTTCAGAGCACCGCCACTCCCCAAGCTGCAAAAGTCATAACTAAGACGGACGAACAACCTTCCACGGTTTATTATGAATTATTTGTTCGTTCCTTCTATGATTCAAACGGGGATGGCATTGGAGATCTCAAAGGAATCACTCAAAAGCTGGATTATTTAAATGACGGAAATCCTGAGACCAAGGACGATCTGGGGATCGGTGGAATTTGGCTAATGCCCATCAACCCATCACCAAGCTATCATGGATATGATGTAACCGATTATCGTTCGATAAATCCTGATTATGGGACACTTGAGGATATGCAGGAGCTAATTACAGAAGCACATAAACGGGGGATTAAAATAATTATGGATCTGGTTGTGAATCACACTTCCAAAGAACACCCATGGTTTGTGGATTCAGCTAAAAACACTGACAGTAAGTATCGCGATTGGTACGTTTGGGCTGAAGATCAAGGTCGTGCCGCAAACGGAGCCAGCGCAGCTGGCGGTGGCAATGCTTGGCATTCTTTACTTGGCAGTCATTATCTAGGCGGCTTTTGGGAAGGCATGCCTGATCTGAATTTCGATAATGCTGAAGTTCGTACTGAAATGAAGGACATCGGAAAGTTTTGGCTGGAGCAAGGAGTGGATGGATTCCGACTAGATGCAGCGAAACATATCTACGAAGATCTTTTAAGTGACAAAACTGAGGCTACTACCGCTAAAAATGTATCCTGGTGGCAGGAGTTCCGCAAGGCCATGAATGAAGTAAATCCAGAGGCATATATAGTTAGCGAGGTATGGGAGAATTCTGCTGTCACTGTCGGAGCTTATTTAGATCAAGCCTTTGACTCAAGCTTTAACTTTGGCTTAGCAGAAACTCTAGTGAATTCGGTAAAAACTGAAAAAGACAGTGGAACTGCCTTTACGCTGGAACGAACGTATAAATTGTATTCCAAAATATCCGACAACCATTTTACCGATGCTACTTTCTTAACGAATCATGATCAAAACAGAGTCATGAGTCAATTAGATACCAACCCGGATCATGCAAAAATGGCAGCAGCCCTACTGTTAACTTTGCCTGGAAATCCTTTTATCTATTATGGTGAAGAAATTGGAATGCTGGGTGTGAAGCCTGATGAAGGACTTCGAGAGCCAATGAGATGGATGGCAGCCGATCAAGGAGAGGGGCAGACTACTTGGGAGGCTGGAAGTAATAATGCAGGTGCCATCAACGTTGATGTCGAGAGCCAGATGCATGACAGTAGTTCACTGCTAGAAAGATATCGCGAACTCATTGCGTTAAGAAATGAGCTTCCAGCGCTCCGGGATGGTGGAATCCGTGACTATGCATCTGGCAATACCGGGGTTATGGCTTACGAACGGCTAACAACACAGAATCAGGTGCTCATCGTTCATAACCTTACTGGGAAAAAACAAACAATTGTACTGAATCCCAATGTCGTAGGCTTCTCTTACTCCAAGATCCTTAAGACGATTTCCCTCAAATCGACCTTGAATTCAGATCAACTCACCATTCCTCCTTATTCAACCGCTATTGTGGAGTGAGAAATGAGGAAGCATGCAACACCCACTTTGTTACTGATCCGCATAATTGAGCTTTTGTAATCGGGAGAGCTATAAGCCAGTCTTTGGATGGATCACTGCTCATTCGCAGCAACCAGCCACTGGAATGATCGCCCATGAAGCGAGCCTTTTGGAAAATCCATCCACTTTCACTGGATGTGCAGAGTCGTAATTCACCTTCCGCCATGAAGCACTTCATTACCCGTGCTAGTTGGATGGAATGTACATCATCCCCTGTCTCTGCGGCTAAACAGTCTGAGAGCATTTGCAGCGTGGATGAACATGAGCTTCTTTTCAGCTCCTCAAATTTTCTTTTTGACATCAGTAATGCCGGAATCCCATGATTGTAGAGTTCCTTCACGTTCACACATTCGAACAATTGAAGACAAAAGCTCTCCGTTTCACTTTCATCCTTTAATTCATAGGGCAGGGATTCTGGCTTACTATTGCAGATTACTAATATTCGGTCTTTATGTATTTGCAGACACAGATCCTTCATCTTCTCTTTTTCTTTATATTTCAATCTACAGATCCGTTCTGCGTTAGAACCTTTATGTAACTGATCCATTACTACTTGACCCTCTATCCCATCTGGGAATAAAAAATCCGTTAAATCCGTCAATCCATTGTCATTCACATCATTGTATCCTTCCTGTATTTCATATATATGTATATTAATCTAACAATCTTTATGTTATCATAAGCTAATTTTAAGGTAAAATTAAGAAACAAAGGGTATTATCATTAACATGAAATACTTTTAGCGAGGTGTCTTCAAAATGAGAATGCTTATAACATTTCAGAACAAACTTGTCCCTGTGTATTTCACAACAGAAAATAAACAGCCTACTCAAAAAGTACTTAGATTACTTAACAGTACGTTGGAGCTCAAAATTCAAAAGGGCAAGAATGCCATCCAGAAATGCCTGAATTCATTAATTAGTATCGAAATTAAAGGCTCTGAAGCTATATTGCACAGTTATAGTGAAAATGATTCATTGGCGTTATCCCTCTATTAATAGAGGGATAGTTTTTTTGTAAAGTTTCTTTTACCTTTTAGCAGACAAAAACAGCAAGTCTCTGAATGAGACTTGCTGTTTTTAAATTTTTCAGCTTTAGTAATGAATGATTACACGAGTATGGGGCATTTTTAGCTAATCTTCTAGTTCTTATTCTCTGCTTTTTCAGCTCTCTGTATTCGAAGTTTAAAGAGTCTCACTAAATTTTGGCGTGTACGCTCTTCGTGACAGGTATCCAATTTCTTAATGATAAACCGATCAATGGACATGTCCATCGCTCCTTTTAATTCATTCAGATATTTATGGATATAGAGATGGATATAGGGAATTTTTTCCTGTTACAATGTAAGTTTATTAACCGGGATTTCTATTTTTCAAACGCTTGTTCCTTTATAAAATGCTCAATTTCCCAAAAAACAATTACAAAAAAATAATTTACAAACAAAATAATACATGCTATATTATTTATAGTTAATATTAAATACACACATCCAAGGGAGCAATTATAATGTCTAATGTTTTATTCATCAAAGCAAACAACCGTCCAGCAGAACAATCCGTAAGTGTTAAGCTTTACAATGAATTCTTGGAGAACTACAAACTCAACAATCCAGAAGATGAAATCACTGAACTTGATCTGTTCGCAGAGCAACTTCCTTACTACGACAACACCCTGATCACTGGTATGTACAAAGCTGCTCAAGGTTACGAACTAACAGCTGAAGAAGCAGCAGGTGCTGCTGTAGTTAATAAATATCTGGAACAGTTCATCGCTGCTGATAAAGTAGTGTTCGGTTTCCCACTGTGGAACATGACTGTACCAGCTGTATTGCATACTTATGTTGATTACCTTTGCCAAGCTGGCAAAACATTCTCTTACACTGCTGAAGGTCCAGTTGGTCTTTTGACAGGTAAAAAAGCAATTGTTCTGAACGCTAGAGGTGGCATTTATTCCGAAGGTCCTGCAGCAAGTGCTGAAATGGCTGTAAACTTCATCGTTGGTAACCTTAACCTTTGGGGTATCAAAGATATTACACAAGTAATCATCGAAGGTCACAACCAACTTCCTGCACAATCCGCTGAAATCATTGAGAACGGATTACAATTGGCTAAGGAAACTGCTGCATCGTTCTAATACAAGCTTATAAGAGAAATCAATCTAAAGGGTGACCCTGAGCTCAGGGTCACCCTTTTTTTGACTTTCTAGCCTAATTGTACACTACTCTTGTCCCCATCTCTGTCTGTAAAGTCCTTCTAATACTCATCCAGTTCTTTACGCCAACCGTACCCTCTAGTCCTTGTCGAATTAACTTTAGAAGAAGCTGCGGTTTTTCTCTTGAGTTTCACCTCTTTGGTGCTTTGGTACAGCAGCTCACGTTGTGTCTTTCGGTAGTTTAGCAGTCTCTTCTCCTCCAGCTCACCGGTTCGAACCGCTTCAAGTACCGCACAGCCCTCTTCACGTTCATGTCTGCAGTTACTAAACCGACATGCTGCAGCTAAACTGCTAATATCACTGAACGCCAAATCTAATCCACCTTCATCTTCCCACAGCTGCAGCTCACGCATCCCTGGTGTGTCCACTATGATTCCTCCGTCCGGCATAACAAACAGTTCACGGTGAGTAGTGGTATGGCGTCCACGGCTATCTCCTTCTCTAACATCCTGTGTAAGCTGAAGGTTCTTTCTGCATAGCCAGTTGACCATCGTTGATTTGCCACAGCCTGATGAGCCCGTCAGAGCCACTGTCTGTCCACTCCCGATGTAAGGCAGCAGTTTCTCACGGCCATTATCTTGCAGTGCACTAACCGCATGAACCGGCACACCTGGAGCTGCGCTTTGCATTTCGGCGATTTTACTCTCTGCATCTAGGCAAAGATCCGCTTTGGTCAGTAGAATGACTGGATTTGCCCCACTGTTCCAAGCCATGATAAGGTATCTCTCCATCCGCCGAACATTAAAGTCGTCATTCAAAGCACTGACCAGAAATAAGGTGTCTACATTCGAGGCAACAATCTGCTCCTCTTGTGTATTACCAGCTACCTTGCGTGAGATGACACTATTCCGAGGCAATAACCCGTGTAAAATCGCGTGTTCACCCCCATCCTGCATTGAAAGTGCCACCCAGTCACCGATTGCAGGAAAATCACCTGAAGCCACAAACATATGTCTCAGCTTTCCTGATAGCTCACCCCATGTCTCTCCCAAATCAGTCATCACCCTGTACTTACTTCCAAAATCACCTACAATTCTTCCAGGAACAAGCTGCTTATCCTCCGTTTCCTTCCACTTTTCATCCCATTTTAAACTCCAATTTTCATTCCATCCATATTGCTGTATATTAGTCATTCGAATCCTCCTAAAGATCTGTTTAAGTTTTAGTTTTTATTTACCATGTACTGCTAGCATCTTCCGAGAACACAAAAAGCCGCCGGAAATTAAGACTCCGGCGGCGGTCTACACTTCATGAACTCTTCCAGGACGAAAAGGGCAAAAAGTGTATACACAATCAGAAAAGTGTCTCATCCTAAAGACTAGGATTAAGTTCATTTTCCCGTGCGATATATAGACAAATAGACATTTAACTACAAATCCTATCGGTTCTATACACGCAAAAAAGCCGCCGGACCCAATACGGTTCCCGCGGCTCTAATAAGCGTAAAAGAGCTTACCTGCTAAACTGCACGAATAAGTTATTCGGCAGCCGCTGTTCCCGGAAGACACGTATTCACAACAGTTATGTTCATTACATTTAAAACTGTCATAAAACATCGTCTCCTTCCGAAATAAGATGCTGTTATCATAAACGGCGCTGCCGTATAATGTCAACTACAAATTTTGATAAGTTCACAAAATAGACTTAAGCTCATTCAGCTCGTGGATCATCTGCCAAGGTTGAATATCCAATTGATCGTCCCAGGCATGTTTTCTTTGCAGCCAAATGCCTTGTAGTCCTGCTTTGCCTGCACCCCAGATATCGTTCACTGGGTGATCTCCAATAAACAATGTCTGATCCGCAGGAACTCCTAATCTGTCTAATGCGAGTTGATAAATCTTAGGATCGGGCTTAGCGATTCCTACTTCTCCAGAAATGACAATAGCCTTGAAGTACTCACGCAAGGCCAGTGTATCAATTTTGGTGTTCTGGATATCTACCTTGCCGTTGGTAACCAGGCCAAGTATATATCCTCGCTCTTTGCAGTACTTCAGAACGTCCACGGCATGCTTCATCGTTGCACCGTGATTGATATAGCTCGCATCATAATACGCACGAATATGTTCTGCCGGAACTGGCGTTTCCCAAGGTAGTACCTCGCTTAGCTCTACGAAGAATCCGTCCTTATCACGATATCCATCAGCATCTCTATGAATTATATCCTCTATTACATCCTGCGCTTCCGCTGGTTCCAAATGTCCTAGAAAATCCTGAACAAACTGAGTACTAAAACTTCGAAATGTTTGATCACGATCCATTAAAGTATTATCCAAATCAAATAATATGGCTTGTACTTCTTTCATCAAGCGATTCCCCTTATATACTGTTGATTTTCAGAATTGAACTTTCAGTAATCTATTGTACTATGCCTTTAAAGACAATGAAAAGACCATTCTGTAAAAAGGAATAGCTGCTTCCCCTTCTACCGAACAGTCTTTTTAGGCTTTATATTAGATTTTATCATTTACTCAAAATGCGCCGCTCGATGTGTCAGCATCATTTCCTCTTCTGTGATATACAGTGGGAAAGGAGGGGTTTCTTTAAGATAACTTTCTGTGGCTAGCAATCGATAATGGACTTCAGGTAACCAAGCATCTTCAACAAGTGGCAGCTGACCTGTATCACTAATGTAATTGTCTACAGCGGACTGAACCATATCAAGGTAGTACGGAACAAGCTTATCTTCTTCCTCGAAAACTTCATACGTCTCGCGAGACATATAGAAATTCTGGTCTGGAACTCCACCTAAATAGCGTTTTAGTCGGCTCAAATCTATTCTTTTGTCGTCAAGGATTAAGGCTGTTCTATTAATGAGCGCAGGCATATCTTCTTCAAACTGTCTGATCGCCTGCTTGACTTGATTTAAGGTAACGGTGACATGATCGGATTGGGGTTGTTTTTTTGTGCGTTTGAAAAACATAAGACAAGTCTCCTTTCGAAAAACTATCTTTGTTAACGCTTACAATTCTATTATATTCAAATTCCTCCCTCTTAATCAGCATATTTCTAATCGACACAAATTGTTAACAATTTTATGATCATTATATGATATTTTCCCAACGTGTCCATAATTCTTGGGGATTAAGCTCATATTTGTCATTCTCACGGTACATAAACTGATGCATAATAAATTCACGCCGAATGGTAGCAAAATCTTCATGAAACTGCTTTATAAACTCGTTAATTTCCTTCTCAGTATAAACTACCCCAGGCTCTAACTTCTCAACCATGTACTGAAGTGCGATCAGCTTCTTCTTATACTGTGCCGGGATTTGCCGAAGCCGTCCATCCTTTGAGAAAAAATTACGAAGCACAGACTCCTTTAGACTATTCTCAGGTGATTTCTCTTCCATGTTTCTCGCTCCTTTCGAAAAAATAAACTGAAGTGAAGCCTCAGCCCCACTACTAATGAACTCTGGATTTAACTTAAAATAAACCGTATTTTTGTCGCGTCGTTCCTTAATTAGAGCCGCTTCACGTAATTTCGCTGCATGATGAGTTACTGTTGGTTGCGATAAATTCAATTTTTCAGCCAGCGCTTGTCCATGCATTTCTCCTTGAGACAGAAGCAACAATAAACGAAGACGTGTTGGGTCAGCCAAAGCTTTATGATAGTTCACTATTTTTTCTAACTGAATGGGAACCAGCTCCTTAGCTTTCAAAAGTTAGATACTCATTAGATATATATCTAATTATATAATAATCAACATTATGGTTGCAATGGTTATTATGTTTAATCTGAGGTTATGGCAAAATGAATGAATTTAGGGTAGGATTTAAAGAAAAGATAGTAACAATCAGGAGGTAACCCGCTGTATGAAAGATGTAATTATTATCGGTGCAGGTCCTTGCGGCCTCTCGGCAGCTATCGAATGCCAGCGCCAAGGACTGTCCAGTCTCATTATTGAAAAAAGCTTTATCGTTCACTCCATTTATTTGTATCCAACAAATATGCAATTCTTCAGTACCGCTGAGTTATTAGAGATCGGAGACGTTCCTTTCACCTCGACCAATGATAAACCATACCGCCATGAAGCTCTTGTCTATTACCGCCGGGCTGCGAAGCAGTATGGTCTAGATATCGCCGCTTACGAAGAAGCGTTATCCATTGAACCTCTGGAAGATGGAACCTATGCTGTACATACGTCCAATATTCGTGGTGAGCATCACACACGTATCACTGCAAATGTAGTTATCGCTACGGGTTATTTTGATCAGCCGAATATGATCGGTATTCCAGGTGAAGAACTTCCTAAAGTTACCCACTATTTCGGCGAAGCCCATCCTTATACTGGTATGAAAGTTACAGTCATTGGTGGTAGTAATTCTGCGGTAGATGCAGCGCTGGAGCTTATGCGTGTTGGAGCTACAGTAGATATGGTTTATCGTGGTGAGAGTATTTCCTCAAATATCAAGCCTTGGGTTCGGCCAATCTTTGAAGGGATGGTACAAAAGGGAAAGATCACCCTTCATCTGGAATCACGTGTTACTGAAATTACGGCTAGTTCGGTTATAGTTACGAGTCATAATGGAGACAAAAAATCCATAGATAATGATTTCGTCCTTGCTTTAACTGGCTTCCGGCCTAGCCGGGTGCTTCTCACTTCTGCCGGCGTAGTTATGGATGACGATATGGATAAGCCAGCTTTTAATCCTTCAACTATGGAAAGTAATGTTCCAGGTCTTTATGTAGCAGGAGTAATCGCTTCAGGCCGTAATGCGAATGAAGTATTTATTGAGACAGGACGTGGGCATGGTAAACTTATCGCTGATCATATTCTTGCGAAGCGCAGTTCTCACAATAAGGAGTTGAACGATTAAGATGGACATGACCTCTTTGCTTTTGCTTGGACTTGCTGCGCTCGGTATTATAAGCAGTAATTCCCCTGTAACAATAGCAATGGTCGTCCTACTACTGCTAAGAGTTCTTGGCCTGCAGCAGACCTTCCCCTGGCTTGAAAAATATGGTTTAACCATCGGGATTATCATTCTTACGATCGGGGTCATGACACCTTTGGCCAGCGGAAAAATATCGCTACAAATGGTCGGGCAGTCCTTCCTCCACTGGAAGTCTCTTCTTGCGATTGCGATCGGCATTCTCGTCGCTTATCTTGGAGGGCGTGGAGCCATTCTTATGACCAACCAGCCCACAGTTGTTGCTGGACTTCTGATCGGAACAGTGATTGGCGTTGCATTGTTTAAGGGTGTCCCTGTAGGACCACTTATCGCAGCCGGTATATTGTCGCTCTTGATTGGCAAAATGTAAAAGAATACAAAAGAAAGAGCAGCGATTCTCCACTATCGAGAGAATCGCTGCTCTTCTTTTTTTATTCAGCCTGAGAAATGGACTGTGGAATTTCCTGAGACGATCGTTTTTCCACAAACAATAAATCACCAATACCATACTCTGTTTGAATTTTTTTCAGCTGGGCCAAAGCTTCTGCTTCTGTATTGAAATACCCAGCTTCCACTAGGAATAATCCCTTCTGATCCTTTAATACGCGCACATCCTTTAACCCGAATAACATCTCTTCAGCCATGCCTTGACTCTCGCCGGAAGGCTCTGAGACCGTTCTAAGTGAATATATCGAAGTTCCTTCCCCCACATCACCCTTCTTATCCTTCAATGTAATTGCTACCTGTGCTGGCTCCTTATATTCCTTCACTTCATAAGCAACTGGCTCTTTGAAGGTGACATTAAAACGTATGGCCGAGTCATCCAATGTAATTAAACGATAGGCATCTTGAACATACTTGCTTTGTTTTAATGTCTCAAGATCTTTAATAGCTGAGAAATTTCTCGCCCCACTCACGGTTACGGTCATTGTAGAAGGATTGTCTGTGAATTTCACGTTATAAGAGCTTGCAAGGTCTTGTGTATTGTCCGAATTTGCAAAGTTCAATATCATCTGATCACTGTTTTTTTGATGTTTCAAAGCTATGAAATTAACATCTACTCCGTCCTGAATCGTACCGCCGCCTGCACTTCCATCCGTAAATTTCAATACACTTACTAACTTACCGAGAACTGGAACATGATTCATACTATCCGCGAAAGCAGGTACCGTGTTTACGCCCACTGTAAAAGAAATGATAACTGCTGCTGCAACTGATCCTGTCCATTTTAAACCACTCATTTTTATTCCTCTTTTCTGTTGTTTATGAAGTTTTCCTCTTTCAATACCTTTACGAGAAGCTTGTGATAGTTCTTCAGGGATTTCAATATCGTTGTATGCTTTCTGTAAACGTTCAAGTCGATTATCCAAAGTACTCACTCCCCTTCATATTAATTTTTAATTTTCCTAATCCCCGATAGATGACGGTTTTCACTGAACTTTCTGGCATGTCTAATACCCCGGCAATTTCCTTTATGGGCAAGTCTTCAAAATATCTCATAACAATGATCATTCTCGATCTTTTATCAAGGACACTTAACGCCTCCTGTAGATCTATAACATCTTCTATAGGTTCTGAAGCGTAGCTGCCTTCGGGATCTTTCTCCATATACACGATTTTTTTAGATTTCCGAATAAAGTCCAAGGCACAATTGACGGCTATTTTTGTGAGCCAAGTTTTAAAATATTGAGGTTGCTGTAGTTTATGAATAGAGATATACGCTTTATAGACGGTCTCCTGCACAATCTCCAGCGCATCATCCTTATTCCTCACATAGGAGTACGCCATACGGTAAAGTCGCTCTTGCATCCCATCTATCAATGCAGTAAAGCTGTCTTCATCACCCGCTATCGCCTTTTCCTCCAGCTCTGTTGTATTCAAGTTCTCACTACCTTTCATGTTGCTTATATTTTTTAGACGCACTTGATATTCAAAAAGACTCAAATAAGTTTTAAAAAAAATGGCCCTCTCTCCCGAGAAGACCACCAAAGTAATTTATTCTAATGTTATATCTTATCATGTATCCAAATGCTGTACGTTAAACAATCTCGCATAACTTCCATCAAGCCCCATTAGTTCTTCATGTGTACCACATTCTGTGATTTCACCGTTCTCAAGCACCACGATCTGATCAGCATGAGTAATGGTGGACAGTCTATGCGCAACAATTAGTGTAGTTCGTTCCGACGAGAGGGATTGCAGCGCTTGTTGAATTAAATGCTCTGATTCCAGATCCAGCGCTGACGTAGCTTCGTCTAATATAAGAACCTTCGGGTCTTTAAGAAACACCCTTGCTATGGCAACCCGTTGCTTTTGCCCACCGGACAGCTTGACTCCACGTTCTCCCACTTCTGTATCATAGCCTAGCGGCAGCTGCTCAATAAAATCATGCGCGTTGGCAGCTTTCGCCGCCGAGAGAACTTCTTCCTCTGTAGCATTAGGATTACCGAACAAAATATTATCACGTACTGATCCACTAAATAAGAAATTATCTTGAAGCACCATCCCAACAGCTCTTCGCAAACTCTCTTGTGTCAAACCTTGTATATCCTGACCATCCATCTGGAGGCTACCCTTGCTGATATCATAGAATCGCGGGATCAAGCTTATGAGAGAGGACTTCCCACCACCACTCATTCCGACAAAAGCGACCGTCTGTCCAGGTTTGATACTTAAATTGATGTCCTTCAGTACCCAATCATTCTCTTCGTTGTATTTGAACCATACATTATGAAAATCAATTTCACCTCGTGCATTCATCAGAGGTCTTGCTCCCGGTTTATCCACGATATCATAAGGCTCTTCTAGCAGCTCAAGCACCCGTTCAAGAGAAGCCGAGGCTTGTGTAAGCACTGTCGAGGAATTAATCAATCGCCGCAACGGCGCATACATCCGATCAAGATAGCCGAAGAAGGCAACAAATGTTCCCACTGTCAAATTGCCGTGAATGACCTGATATCCACCGTATCCGATGACTAGCAATGGTGCAATATCCGTTAGTGTGTTGATAATCGCGAAGGTGATCGCGTTCCAGCGGGTTTGAGCCATCGCTTTTTTGAGAAAGTTACTGTTGATATCTTCAAACTGTTTCTGATCCACTTTTTCCATGGTGAAGCTGCGAATGATCGATATACCTTGAATCCGTTCATGAAGATAGCCTTGAATGCCAGCCAGAGCTTGTGAACGGTCCTTCGTTAACACCTTAAGCCTTTTATATAGTTTACTTACCGCGAAGGCGTAAAACGGAAGTACAGCGATAGATACTAGCGCCAGTACCGGATTCAAATAAAACATAAAACCGAGCGCAAACACTAGGGTAAATAAATCCAGCCATACATTCATCATGCCGACTTCTACTAAATTCTTGGTCTGTTCCACATCATTTATAAATCTCGAAATCGCTTCGCCTACTTTTGTATTCTGATAATACCGCAGTGACAACCGCTGTAAGTGACTGTATAACTTATTCCGCATGTCGAACAATACTTTGCTTGTAATTAACTGGGCAAAATATTGCCGGTAATACTCCACCGGTCCTCTTACGATTACGAACAAAACAAAAGCGCCTCCGAGGATGAGCATCAATTGGGATACCCGCTCCTCAGCACTCATGGCAGGGTTCATCAGCAGGTCATCGACTACGTATTTCAGAATCATAGGCAGTGTCAACGGGATGCTGAACTTGATCATACCTATAAAGAGCGTAAACACAATCCATTTCATGTAAGGACGTACAAAAGTAAAATATGATTTCCATTGCTTCACAGGGATATTCTGTCCTTTCTCTTTACTGAGTTGCTAAGTACAGTTGACTTTTGCGCTCTACAGTGTTTTTATATTTTTAAGTCCATAAGTACGATAGCAGTACCCGAACTTCAGGAGGATAAAGATGTCTAGACAATTTGTGACGGAAGCCGTCATGATGGCGATTTACGGCCAGCTTCTCATATCGAGCAGCCCTGTAGAATATATAGTGCCTTATACGACCGTGATGGAATTATACGAACTGAGGGACAGTGATGATCCTTTAATGAACCGTCCAGATGATGACAAGCATGTCAAACTCAAGATTGGTGAGCTCATTGCCTATTTCGAAGAGCCGCTTAATGCTAAAAAAATCAATCGCTGTCTGGCCGTTCCTTGGGCAAAAAGCTCTGGTATTCTGCTCGGCGGACAATCAAAGATTACCATCATTAACAGCATGGATACCGCTGTCTACGGCGAAACGTTCGATCCCATTGAAACGGAGCTTCTATTGTCCTCACAACGTGAGAAGGTACCTATTCTTACTGATCAATTCGAGCTGATTCAACGCATTATTGAAGGCGGTGTCCCTGTTCAAGTATACGACATTGACGATTTCGATTTTGCTATGGAGGAAGAAACGTTCCGCAATTCGCACTGATTATATCAACGTAGAAAAAGCCCCTGCCTTTTGGCAAGGGCTTTTCATCATTAGTTAATACACAAAATTAACACATTTAAACCTGTGCTCCGCCAGGCACCGATTGGGCTTCATACTTATATTCAATGTCATCCTCTGCCTCAGAATACACGATAGTTAAGCCGTAGCCGTCCATATACCATAAGTCCTGCTCCTCCATGTAGAACACAATGCCCTCTTGTTCAACTTGTATTGCTGAACGTCCAGGTGCCTCTGTTGCGATACCCAGTGAGAAACCAGGGTGAAGTCCACCTCCCGAGCTATAGCGGGGAAATAAACGAATATAGTCTCCATTCTTAAGATCCAGTTCTCTTTTAAACCAAGCTGCCGCTGCTTGACTAATTTCCATGTTCATCTCTCTCAGCTCCTTTGTATAGTCTAATCATACTGAAAATGAATCGATATTCAAACACCTTTATACAATTAATGTTTTCCCAAGCTCCTCAAAAATTAATTTGACAACTTTGCGAAGCGAGTGATAAACTCTGAACATAACTTACCGTCTACTAGTTATTACCAAAAGTTATTATTAAATCAATGAAAGGGGTGAGCGCGGTGTTTACGAAGTTACAGCCATATCAAATCACTATTGTTGGAATTTCCAATCAACCGAATACCGAAGCAGCCCAAGTGGTGAAACCATCCTGAAGTTCCCTGCGAGTGTAATTGATCGTATAACTTTAGTTCTTGAAGGTCTCTCACATGCCTGGTGCTGTATAGCACCGTGCGCATGATAGCTGTAAATTACAGGCATATCGTCCGTTTTCGGATGATATGCCTTTTTTGTCGGTTGTCATCTTTGAAGGACGACAACTTCGTTTCTTCTTGGCTGTTGAGATAACCACTTGCGCTTTTTTTCAACATCACAGCTAGTACTTTAACTTGAAAGGAAGGGATTTACTTGTTCTCCGTTCTCCGTAATCTCGGCTGGTTCTTTCGCCGAGAAAAAAGGCGTTACCTGATTGGCCTTATCTTACTTATTGGTGTAGGTGTTCTTGAATTACTTCCCCCACGTCTGCTAGGCAATGCCATTGACGACATAGTACGCGGTTCAATTACTACAGCATCATTAGCCAAATATATCGGCATGATCCTCATTTTACTACTAGTCATTTATTGGATTACCTACATATGGATGCACAAATTATTCGGAGGCTCCAACCTCGTAGAGCGCCTGCTGCGCTCGAGATTTATGAATCATTTGATGACCATGACCCCGTCGTTTTTCGAACGCAATAGAACTGGCGACCTGATGGCTCGGGCAACCAACGATATCAGAGCTGTCTCCGCTACCGTTGGATTCGGGATGCTCACACTGGTGGATTCTACAATCTACCTCACAGTCGTATTGTTCGCAATGGGTTTTCTCGTCAGCTGGAAGCTGACTCTTGCAGCAGTATTACCATTACCACTAATTGCAATAGCTATGATTTTTTATGGTAAAGCGATCCATGATCGTTACAGCTTAGCACAAGATGCGTTCGGAGATATGAATGATCAGGTGCTCGAATCTGTCTCAGGTGTGCGAGTTATCCGTGCTTATGTACAAGAAAGACTTGATGAGAAACGATTCTCGGATATAACAGAAGATGTATACAACAAAAACATGGCCGTCGCCCGTGTTGATGCCTTCTTTGAACCGACGATTCGGTTCTGCGTAGGGCTCAGTTACATTATCGGTCTTACCTACGGGATTTATCTTGTGTTCCGTAATCAGATCACACTAGGCGATCTTGTCTCCTTCAATATGTACCTCGGAATGATCGTATGGCCGATGTTCGCCATTGGAGAGCTAATTAACATCATGCAACGTGGTGGCGCTTCTCTCGAACGTATTGATGAGACGCTAAACTCGAAAGCGGATGTTCAGAGTGCTGCAAACCCGGTTCATGTTGCAAATCCTACCCAAATTGAACTTAACGATGTGACCTTCCGTTATCCCTCATCGACGATTGACAATCTAACCAATGTCAGTCTGACCTTAAACCAAGGGCAAACACTAGGTGTAGTCGGTCGTACGGGAAGCGGTAAATCAACGCTCCTCAAACAGCTGCTCCGCGAATATCCGACAGGTAATGGTGAAATTCTCATCTCTGGAGTTCCGATTCAACAGATTTCATTGGATCAACTGCACAGCTGGATGGGGTATGTTCCACAAGAACAGATTCTTTTCTCCAAATCAGTACGTCAGAATATTCAATTTGGTCTAGACAACGCGGATGACGATACGATCATGAAAGCCATCACAGCAGCCGCCTTCCAAAATGACTTAGGAACATTATCCGATGGTTTAGATACGTTGGTAGGTGAACGTGGAGTGTCCTTATCCGGCGGACAAAAACAACGTGTGTCCTTATCCAGAGCCTTTATCGCAAATCCAGATGTACTAATTCTGGACGATGCCTTATCCGCAGTTGACGCTCGTACTGAAGCTCAGATCATTGAGAATATTCGCCAAGAGCGTGCTGGAAAGACTACATTGATCTCTACACACCGCCTCTCTGCTGTTCAACATGCCGACATGATCGTCGTACTTGATAACGGACATATCGTTGAACGTGGTACGCATCAGGAGCTGCTGGATATGAATGGCTGGTACAGAGAGCAATATGACCGGCAGCAAGTAGAGAATAATTTATCCAATGATTAAAGACATACTAGCTATGACTAAGCAAAACTTTTAGGAGGTGTCACCGTTGACAAAGAGTACAGGCAAACGCCTGCTTGAATATGCATTGACCGCAAAAAAAACCTTTATCGCAGCCCTTCTACTCCTCTCCATCGGGGTAGCAGCAGAGCTGGCAGGTCCATTTATCGCCAAAAGCATGATCGACAATCATATGTTGGCCATCGAAAAGCCTTATTTTAGTACCACATCACCAGATGAGGCGGTTCAGTATAACAACGCTTATTACAAACGCGGAGACCGTTTTGAACCCGGTGAAGCTAAGGGTCAAGAAATCCGTATTCTTCAAGAGGGAAGAAGCTTCTACTTTATTGATGAAGCTGTAACGCAGCCTGATGGTGAGCGAAAGTTCAGTAATGGTGAAATGCGTATCACGCGTGGCCAAGATGAAGCCATCTATCCTGCGGTTAAACTTTCAGCAGATGAGCTGTTCGATTTTTACAAACCTGAGCTTCCTGGTATTTATCAGTTGGTAGGTCTGTACGCTATATTCCTAGTGATCTCAATCTTTGCCGAATTCGGCAAGACCTATTGGCTACAATCTTCGGCGAATCAGGTGATCCGAAAACTACGAACCGATGTGTACGCGCATATTCAGCGACTTCCGGTTTACTTTTTTGACAACTTGCCAGCAGGTAAGGTAGTCTCCCGTGTGACCAATGATACCGAGGCGATTAAGGATCTATTTATTGCTGTTCTCTCCAATTTCAGTACCGGTATTATTAATATTACTGGCGTATACATCGCCTTGTTCTTGCTCGACGTTCGGTTAGGTCTGATCAGCTTGTTCATCATCCCGATTCTTATTCTTTGGATCGTGCTTTATCGCAAAATCGCTACAAAATACAATACGATCATCCGCTCACGTCTGAGTGAGATCAACGCTATCATTAATGAATCGATTCAAGGAATGTCCATTGTTCGTATATTCCGCCGTCAAAAGCAGCTTGGTGAAGAATTTGAGCATCTGAACGATGACTACTTGAAATATCAGAATAAAATGCTGAATCTGAATGCCTTCACCTCCCACAACCTGGTGAACTCTCTACGCAGTCTCTCTTTTGTGATGGTGCTTTGGTATTTCGGACATGGCAGTATTACAGGTTCTACATTTGTATCTTTAGGTGTACTGTACGCCTTCGTCGATGTGCTTGGACGTTTGTTCCAACCGATTACAGGTATGGTGAATCAGCTCGCAAACCTCGACACTTCTATGGTGTCTGCGGGTCGCGTGTTTACACTTATGGATGAGCCCGGTGAGAATGTTACCGACGGTTCCATGACGCGCTATAAAGGAAAAGTGGAATTTAAGAACGTATCTTTTGCTTATAAAAAAGACTTCGTCCTTCGCGATATTTCCTTTGAGGCACGCCCGGGAGAAACTGTTGCTTTAGTAGGTCACACCGGTTCCGGAAAAAGCTCGATTATCAACTTGTTATTCCGGTTCTATGATCCACAAAAAGGGGAAATCACGATTGATGGCCAGAAGGTTACAGATATTCCGAAGCAATGGCTACGCAATCACATGGGGATTGTTCTACAAGACCCTTACCTCTTCACAGGCACTATTGCTTCCAATGTCAGCCTAGGGGATGAACGAATCTCAC
Organism: Paenibacillus etheri; assembly: GCF_001012825.1. Classification (GTDB taxonomy): domain Bacteria; phylum Bacillota; class Bacilli; order Paenibacillales; family Paenibacillaceae; genus Paenibacillus_AQ; species Paenibacillus_AQ etheri. The sequence goes on along the minus strand of NZ_LCZJ02000019.1, from coordinate 48,797 downwards.
GCGAACGGGTAGAACGTGCTTTACGGGAAGTCGGAGCAGATAAATTGCTGGCCCACCTTCCTCAAGGCTTTGATGAACCCGTAATTGAAAAAGGGAGCACTCTTTCTGCAGGTGAGCGGCAATTGATTTCTTTTGCCCGAGCACTCTCCTTCGACCCAGCTATTCTGATTCTTGATGAAGCTACCTCCAATATCGACACGGAGACTGAAAGCGTCATTCAAGATGCGCTAGAAGTCCTTAAAAAAGGACGCACCACATTCATCATCGCGCACCGTCTATCCACGATTCGCAGTGCAGATCAGATTCTTGTTCTGCATCACGGCGAGATCGTAGAACGCGGTAGCCACGATGAGCTAATGGCACTCGGTGGTAGATACTTCCGGATGTATCAGCTACAAGTAGGCGCTGGTTCTAACAGTATAGACAATAATAATGGTGCACCCTCCCGACCTTCGTTAGGTAGCTTGCAACCATCGTTAGAGAAAATGTAATCGATGCCCTGAGTCACATCCTGTGATTCAGGGTTTCTCTATACTTGATATTAGAACATTTGTTCTGTAAAATGAAATTTAATACATATAGATGGAGGAGGCATTTGATGCATACATACACTATAACTAAGAAGCAAGCTCGACTTTTTCTCCTGGCTCACCAAAAGTTAGCTACAGGCGCTCTTCCTGCCGGTAAGCTTAGCATCTATGATTATGTCCGTCACGTAGGCTGTATCCAATATGATCCGCTTAACATCGCCGGCCATAATCATGAGCTTGTACTCCAAGCAAGAGTTCCTGGCTTCACACCTGAACAAGCCCAAGAGCTTCTTTATCAAGACAGACTACTAATAGATGGCTGGGACAAGAACATGTCCATTTATTGTACAGAGGACTGGCCTTATTTTAAACGTAGAAGAGATGCATCAGCTACATACCATCAGGCCAATGAGCCAGTAATGGCTACAGTAGAACAGGTTCGTGTAGAGCTATTAAAGCGTGGTCCCCTCTCCTCTCTGGATCTAGATGGTAAGGATAAGGTGAATTGGGCTTGGGCTCCTGCCAGATTAACACGGGCCGCTTTGGAAAGCATGTACTTTTGGGGGGAAGTAGTCGTTCATCATCGTGTTCATACCCGTCGGTATTACGATTTTACTGAACGTCTGCTTCCACAAAATCTTTTAAACACTGAAGACCCTAACCCCACTGATGAACAATTTCATGATTGGTATGTGCTGCGTAGAATAGGTAGCATCGGACTGTTATGGAATAAATCTGGCGACGGTTGGCTTGGGATTTCTGGTCTAAAGAGCAAGGAACGTACTGCTGCGATTCAAAGACTGTTAATGGCAGATAGTCTCAGAGAAGTTCTAGTGAAGGGTATTAAGCTTCCACTCTACATCCGTAGCATGGACGCTCCAACTCTAGAAGCTGTAATACAGCAGGAGTCTGAGGATGCAGAGATTCATTCAAGTTATTCGTTTGCGGCTGTCTTAGCTCCACTGGATAACTTGATATGGGATCGAGAACTGATCCTGCAATTATTTGGATTTCATTACCGCTGGGAAGTCTATAAACCAGCCTTGGAACGGGAGTATGGTTATTATGTACTTCCTTTATTATATAATGATCGTTTTATTGCGAGATTTGAACCGGTGATGGATAAGAAGAGCCAAACTTTGAACATTATGAATTGGTGGTGGGAACCGGGTGAGCGCCTAACGCCAGAGATGCTTCCGGCATTAGGCGAAGCTCTATCTGCACTGTCACGCTGCGTTAGAGCTTCTAAGATTCATTTTAGACCTGAGGTTGTAAAGGAGTGCGGATTAGAAGGGTTATTAGTGTAGAGTCTCCTCTTCTAACCCTAGTTTCGTGAACATTTCTGTACAATAGCCTTGTAATTTGATCTCTAGCCTTCTTGCTTTATTTTTAAATCGTTTTAATTCCACGATCATTTTAGACCTTCCAGCCGGGGTGAACGTTTCTTGTATCCGTTCTTTGAAATAATCGTGAACGATATGGTTACGCTGTTTCCACACTTCTTCTAGCTGAGCGGTCTCTTGCTCCGAGAAAGGAAAGTGATGCTGGATTTCTTTGATGAGTTGACCGAGTGAATTGCTGAGTTTTCGCTGATACAAATCAGTCAGATCTGCTTCAGTAGGGGTCTTCCCTTGTGATAATTTGGTAAGCAATAACAAATTGGTCAACTGCTGTTCTAGGGCTTGACCATAATAAACTGCTAGTCCAAAATACGCAAATAACTCCTTGGATTGTTCACTCTCTGGTACTTGTGTATGCTTCATCTTTCCCCTCCACTTCTGTTCGGCCTGCCAGAGCTATAATAAACTGATATCATCCAGATGATTTGGAGAAGTTTATGTTCGCTTCACATCTACTTGTAATTCTCCAGTTCCCTACATATTTCCTCTTCTAGAAACAAAATTAAATCTAGCACAGTGCTAAAAAGAAAAACAGACCATGCTGTACATCCACAGCAATGGTCTGGTCATTTACTTGTTGTATAGATAGTTTGGATATACAGCCTTACGCGTATACCTTAACTGCATCGCTAATCAAACGGCACGCCTCAGCACATCTACGGCAGGCATCAATACATTCCTGACAATGTGTATGTATGTGCTTGCTGCTTTCATCTGCACAGGCTTCACAAATTTCAGCACAGAGTCGGAGAATTCCGGCTACAAACGGACTTTGGCGAGTCATCGCTTGTACGGCATAAGAACAAATATCCGCACATTCACGATCTAGCCGCATGCTTTCACGCAGAGAAGCAAGGTCATATTCTTTTAGGCTTGAGACATAACTATAATTACAGGCATTCATACTTTCTAAACAAGCGTCAATGCACTCCTGATATTGAATTCGGGTCATAGCCTTAAACCTCCTGTATTATTATAGGGTATGCGATACTATTAACCTACAAGATTAGGAATGAACCATTACAACTTCTGACAAGGAGATCTGATTATAGACTTCTCTTAACTGTACTAGGACGAACGAAGGTACGTCCCTCCATCTCCAGCAGCCTAGTGCGCAGTTCACTTGATGAGAAATGTTCACCGATAAACACGGCTACATCAGGCACCTCACCCTGTGGTGTGATTTTCATAAAATCAGCTTCACGATAGGCATATTGGAAAAGAAACCGGCTGGAGGTGTCATTAAAGGTCACGATTCCTTTAGCTCTATATACATCACGCGGCAGTTCCTTAACGAACTGTTCGAATTCCTCACTGTTTACCGGACGTTTGAAGTAATGTGTGTACGCCATAACATGATCGTGGGTAGTATGTGTGCCACCAGTGGTGTGTTCATCTTCATCATGCAAGAAGCTTTCGCTCGCGTCCTCAACCTCTTCCAGCTGTTTATCCGTAAGAACTCCACCTGCATCACGCAGCAGTTTCTCCGTTTCCACCTCACAACGCACAGTTGGCAGAATCGGTGCATAAGCATTCCATTTCCGCAATACAGAGGTAACCTCTTCTGCCTCTTCAGCGGTTACACGGTCGACTTTATTTAATAACAAAACAGAAGCGCAGCGAATCTGCTCCTGCATCAAACGATAAGTCGCACCCTGCTGTGCGCGATACAGTTCAAGAAGATGTACGGCATCAACGACAGTGATCAAACTTTTCAGTTCTACTTTTTGATATAACGAAATCTCTGTTACGCCATCCACAATTTCCAGCGGATTCGCAGCGCCTGTTGCCTCAATCACTACGACATCCGGAGACTCCTTCTTGATCAGTGTTGCCAGCTCTGTACTGAGATCACTTCGGATAGAACAGCATATACATCCTCCAAGTAGTTCTGCCATAGGGACCGTTTGCTCAACTAGCAATCCATCCAGATTCACTTCCCCAAGCTCATTCATCACAACAGCCGGGCGTAAACCCTGATTTTTCCAATGATCTAGGAGACGCTGCAGCAATGTTGTTTTGCCGCTTCCCAGAAATCCTGACAATATATACACAGGTACGACCTGTTCCATGTTTCATCGCTCCCCAGCAAATTACGGTTATGTGTAGCGAGTGTACTACAAGCACGCGAAGCACGCAAGCGGCACCCATAATTTCAGCTGCATTCTGTGAATATAAGACAGCTTGTCTTTACTTCAGCCATACCCTATCATGATAACATCTATAATTTAGGAGTTGAGCCATTTGTCATCTGTTGAAGAACATCGGAAAGAAGCACCTCAAACCGTTTCCTGCTATATCATTACTGTCTCGGACACTAGAACTATTGAAACAGATACCGGAGGCGCCTTGATTAAATCTTTAATCGAAGAAGCCGGGTATGAAGTAATAGGCAGCACCATTATTAAAGATAATTATCAGGATATTCGTGAGCTATTGTATAAATGTGTCGACCATGCCGGAATAGAAGCTGTACTCCTGACTGGTGGAACAGGGATTTCCCCACGGGATACGACCTATGAAGCTGTTGCCTCTTTGCTAGATAAAACATTACCTGGTTTTGGTGAGATTTTTCGGATGTTAAGCTTCACGGACGACATCGGTTCGGCCGCTATCCTTAGTCGAGCCATCGCCGGCACCATGGGAAAGACCGCTATCTTTTCTATGCCGGGCTCTATTGGAGCCGTAAAACTGGCTATGGAACGGTTAATTATCCCGGAACTTCGCCATGTTATGCGTGAAATTTACAAGCGTTAAGTTAATACCCATTTTTAAACACAATAGACAAACAACCAAGCAGGCTTTTGTTCTGTGCGTATAATACGGTAAGTCCACACAAAAGGAGCTGAAGGAAATGTCTGATTGTCCAAAATGCCCAGCCCAAACTGTTACAGACCCACCTAAAGTCATTTATCAGGATCACTTCCACCCACAAGTAGTAAATGTAATTCATCCTGTTGAAATTGTAAGACGTCACCACTGTGTACCTGTACCTCGCCATTGCTACACCTATTCTGTTAAAGATGTATTTGTTGATAACTCTATGATGCCTAGAGGCGGAAGATAATTCTACTACACAACACTATTAAAAGTCCCCTGTAAGTGAGAGACAGACTCGTGCTAAATGCATGGGGTCTTCTCTCGCTTTTTTCTTCAGAAAGCATTTGACAGCTTGGACTGTTCCATTTTCATAGATTCGATGCTCTGAGTATTTATCTTACAGTGTCCGATATCGACTTTTTACGCGCTAATATCCCTTAATTAGACGTAGTTTAGTGAATAACCTCCATTTTTAAATGATCAAGGGATTGGTGGGTTATTTGTTTTTAACCGATCAAACTCAAAAATCTTCCGCAAATAGTAAGGACTTGTCGAATTCTCTCTTTCAAAAACACCCATGTATCCAACCTCATTAAAAATAACGTATTCCAATGTAACTACCTGATCTGGGCGGTTGGATTGCCAATAGTAATGTAATTCTAACGGAGCCTTATACCATAACCAATCTAAATCTTTAAGAGCTACATTTCTATGCTGGAGAACCCATATTCTGAAGGCTACATGAGGATCGTCTACAGATATTTCTGACTTTGGATTTTTATCTTTTAAATGATTTGCTGACGTCCGGAGTACATCGTTAATATCTGATTCGACGGAAAATTGTGAAACGGATTTAATCTGATTAAATTGCTCAGTATATTTATTAGCCTTCGTTAGCTCATAGATTTCATTCAAACTAATCTTAGGGGCATAGAAAATAACACAGACACTAATCAACCCAAAAATAAGCGCTTTTAAAAAAAGAAACTGCTTCTTTTTATTCATAACAATCAATCCAATGATAAAACCCACAGGAATCAATAGACCGAACAAATTGACATAGAACTCACAAAGTAAAAAAGCCCCAATAATTAGCGCCCAATCCTGTAATCTCAATGTTTTTCGCTGATCCCAATAGGACACTATTAATGAAACAATAAAACAAATCCAAAAGATCCAGCTCATTAAAATCAGTCCTCCCCTCTCCAACATTCTCCATATAATACCACATCCAACGTGGCACCAAGAGGACTCCGGCATGTCTTACAAACCAAAATTGTTACTCAGTTCTCAAAAAAGAATCCGGATAATTAGCTAAAAATCGAATCATGTCATCAGAGATCTTCCATCTAAAGACGGAAGTCAAAATCGGATCTCTAAAAAAGGATTGGACTGCTATATGATTGAGTTCAGCGGAGTAATTCTCGAATTGGGCTCTTACGTGGTTTGCATACAGCTTTTGTAGGTTAGCAGCTTGAGCAGGCGCTTTTACAGAAAAATCAAACTCATCTAAACGAATCTTAATTCGTTCTTGATTTCGTTGAGTCATAACCTCTATCTGTAGTTGAGTCAGATCGTATACAAGGCTATATACAGTATCCTCACGCCGTGCTGCGGCAAGTACCCTAAATGCAAAATCGGTGTCAGTCGTTTGCTTCTCTAATGTGTTTAAAGCTTCACAGACAATCTCAAAGCGATCCATAGAATTCTGTTCATAAGCATTCCGATCTTCCGAACCATTGAATCCCCCCTGAATCTCCTGTACAGCATCCTCATACGCAGTATTAGCGATAATAGGAACGGAAAGCTTGCCTTCATGAACTACCAGCCTTCCGTCCAAAAACTCGACGATTGCGTGTGCGCCTCTCCGGTCAGCCAGCAGATAGTGCAGACTTGAAGTGCTTTGATCGATACGAACCTTCGTAGATGCTGCCAATGCTTCCTGAACAGTAGCACAGGTATCAAGTAAATATTGAATAAAATGCAGTTCACCTAAAGCGGGCCGTTCATCTACTGCAGGATATTTAGTCTGCCAAAGTGTCGTTTGCTCCACCACCAACCCAGCTTCATTGATCCCCCCATTGGGATTTTCCTTCCCGATTTGTGAGATGGTTAAGCTTCCATAATGAGAAATCCAAGAAGCGGATTGAACTGGAGGCATCATTAAAGCAGTCTTCCGTAAACCGCTTTGGTTCGTAAAAAGATACACTCCATCGTAGATCACATCCTGATTTTTACAGACTCTATTGAATCCATTTTTAAGCATATGTAAAGCCGTACTCATACCTCAGAACTTTCATTTTCCATTTGATGCAAAAAAGCTAAACATAACTCTTCAATCTGCTTATTCTTATGATCTAAGAGGGTTGAGAACCTAGTGATCAAGCTTTGCTTTCTTTTTTCCCATTGCAGCTGTTGCAATTTCTGCTGATAGCCTTCCTTCTCCGGATTCTCCTCTTCATTCATTAACATCCGGGTTAAAAAAAGAATTTGCACCTCGATTTTTGTTTCTGGTGTTAGATCAAGCAAGTAATTGTTCTCATCAATCAACAGTTCTGCTTCCACTTTGAAAAACTCTGCCAATGCTTGCAGTCTTTCTTTGGGCACCGGACGACGTTTCTTGACCCAATCACTAAATTGTTGCGGGGTCAGCCCAACTTCTCTGCATACATTGGTGTACGTCACTTGATGAATTAATGCAAGGTATTGCAAAATTGTTAGGGCAGATACAGCAGTATTACTTTCCATGATCACCATTCCTTCTAAAGGCACTATTATTATTGACATAAAATATGTCTAATCCAATTCATCCCATCATATATCTTGACGTATTTTATGTCAATTACAAATCTCTTCTATAAAGTTAAATACAAAATAACCCGACAGAGAAATCTGCCGGGTTATTCATCATTATATTTTACAAATCAGGATGCTCATGTTTCGCTTTCAGACGACTCCAGCGACGCTCAACCTCTGCCTCGAAGCTGCGTAAAGCTGGCTCATTCTCCGGCTTCAGTAAATGACGGGTTTTGCCCATCGTCTTCAGCCAAGCAGAGAGCTCAACGCGTTTGCCTTTGTCCTCTGGGTTGTACGTAATATTAGTAGAGCCGTGTTCCACTTCATACAGCGGGAAGAAGCAAGATTCAACCGCCAGCGAGACGATGTTGGTGCCTTCCTTATCTTCAGACATCCAGTTCAGTGGGCAAGCAATCAGGATTTTACCATAAACCAATCCTTCGTTCTGTGCGTACCACTGTGCTTTTGCTGCTTTCTTCACGAGATCCTGCGGGTAAGCTTCTGATCCTGTGAAGACATAAGGAATATTGGTAGCTGCCATGATCTGCGCAGTATCTTTATGCTGTGTAGCTTTTCCTTGTTGATTCTTACCAATACTCGATGTAGAAGTCCGGTGGCCCAGTGGTGTGGAATAGGATTGCTGAGCTCCGGTATTCATGTAACCTTCGTTATCGTACTCTACGATAATCATTTTGTGACCGCGCAGTGCAGCCCCAATCGCAGGTCCCATTCCTATGTCCATACCGCCATCACCAGTTACCATTACAAATGTAAAGTCGTCTTTAAGCCCTAAACCATCAAGCTCACCACGACGTTTGCGTTCCCAGAACATTTCTACAACACCAGATAAGGTAGCTGCACCATTTTGGAACAGATTATGAATAAACGTAGATTTATGAGAAGAATATGGATATCCCGTCGTCGTTACCATTGCACAACCCGTGTGATAAAGCGCTACGATATCCCCTTCGATGCCTTTGAAGAACGTCTCGAGTCCTGAGAAAATTCCACAGCCCGGACAAGCGCCATGACCTGGTGCAAGCCGTTTAGGTTTCTTCGTTAAGCTGCGCAGAGGGGGTATCCGTACACTTAATTTTCCTGTTCCTTCATCCTGTTTAACCGTAATTAGTCCTGTCTTCAGCGAATCAAAGTCCATCGGCTTCAATAGACGCTGTGGCGCTTTGTCCGGTGCACCTGGATTGTGACCATAGTAGTCAAACGGAACTTCAACACGGTCTGCAGCAACGGCATCCAATGCCAGTTGGAAGAATGCATGACCATCTTCTGCGTAGAAGTCCTTACCGCCCAACCCGTAAATACGGCTAATTACCTTTGTAGTAGTGTTACCATAGGTGAACAAGGCTGCTTTGATCTCATTTACCATATTACCGCCGTGACCACCTACCGAATCCGCACGGTCGCCTACGGTGATTGCCTTAACATTCTTCAGCGCTTCAGCCATTTGCTTCTGCGGGAAAGGACGTATCATATTCGGCGAAATTGCGCCTGCTTTGATCCCTTGCAAGCGAAGCTGATCTACAACGTCTTTAATGATCTCTGACGCAGAATTCATCAAGAATACAGCTACTTCTGCATCTTCCATCCGATACTCTTCGATCATTGGATAGTGGCGTCCGGTCAGTTCAGCGAATTCTTTAGCGATTTCTTCGAAGACCTCACCCGCATTATACATCGCTACTGACTGCTGATAGCGGTTGTTGATATAGTCAGGTTCATTCATGTAAGGACCTACGGTAACCGGATTATTGCGATCCAGGGTATCCGTAAAGCCTGCCGGAGGTTGTGCCCCGACGAATTTATGAACATCCTCACGGTGAGTAAATGCCTGTACACGGCGCTTCTGGTGAGAAGTAAAATACCCATCTGATGCTACCATTACTGGAAGACGCACTTTGGCGTGCTCAGCAAGCTTAAGTGCCATCAGGTTCATATCATAAACGGATTGTGGATCACGGCACATCAGAATCGGCCAACCCGTGTTTAGTGCAAAATACAAATCAGAATGATCACCGTGAATATTAAGCGGACCGGAAATCGAGCGGCAGATCAAATTCATTACCATAGGCATCCGTGTACCAGCTTGTACCGGCAATTGCTCCAGCATGAACATATAACCTTGGGCACTGGTAGCATTAAATACACGTCCACCAGCCGTCGAAGCTCCATAACAGATTCCTGCAGAACTGTGTTCGCCATCTGATGGAATAAGCATAATATCATGCTGACCGTTCGCTTTCATGGTATCAAGAAATTGAGAGACTTCTGTCGATGGGGATATCGGAAAATAACCCATGACATGATAATTTATCTGATGGGCAGCATAAGCCGCCATTTCATTGCCGGATTCATATAGGAATTTCTGCTCAACCTTCGTAGAGCTTACTTCTTTTTCATAATCAATAGCCACATGTGTTCCACCTTTCCTCCGTTAATTAAGCCTCAGTAACAAGATCAAAAATATGCCGGACCGTATGGCTCTCAGCGTAGCCCTCTTCCTCGCGTTCGCCAGACAAAGCCGTTGTAGGACAAGCTTCTACGCATTTCAAACAGCCTTTGCAGTATTGATAATCAATCCCTTGCAGGAACATTTGCGGACGTCCCTTCTTATCAGGCTGCTCATCCCAAACAAAACATAAATCAGGACATACCGTATCGCACTGCGCACAATGAATACAATCATCTAATTTAAAATGAGGCAATAAACCGGATCTTGAAATGCTTAGATTCTTTAAAAAGCTGCTGCCAGGATTCGTAATGGTACCACCAATAGGCTGAGTTTCATAACCTAAGGCCGAAATATCGGTCCGAACGAACTCAGGCATAACCGCACCATCTGGTAAAGGGAAATGCATGAAGGTAACTTCATTAAATCCACGTTCGAAAGTAGTTAGTGCTGATTGAACAGCCTGCGGATATTTTTTGCCAAGTGATTTCTCGATAACACCCTTCATAATTTCAGGATCCAAGAAATCACACATCCGGAACAACGCACCTAACATTGCCATGTTTACGCGGTTCTTCTCATCTAATGCGATCGATGTAGCATCAACAACAGCTATAGTTCCTGCCATCATATTCAGAGAGGACTTCAATTCCTCCGGTGACTTAGCCGAGTTCACTAACACCGTGCTATGATCATAAATTCCGCTAGTCACTTTGACGGTCTTTGCCAATGCTTCATGGAATATTCCTACGACATGAGGTCGTTCTACTGGTGAAGTGTCACGAATATGCGTGTTCAAATCACAAAAACGGATATGTGCTTTTACCGCTGATCCCTTTTTCTCAGAACCATAGGATGAAAAGCTCACTCCATTCATTCCTGCACCGACAACGCCTGCTTCTGCAAGCATTTTACCAGCTAAGTTCGCGCCTAGCCCTCCAATTGATTCCAGACGAATCTCAAAAAATCCGAGTTCGTTCACTTTTGGTAACTGTACCACCGACATAGCCCCTTTCAGAATGTCATCAGTATAATATCCTTATGACTTTTTCAAAGATTGTAACTTCATTTAGCAAGTCGCGAAGTGACAAATCTTGCATTTTCCATGTGTTACCTAAGATTATTTAGCTACTCTTATTTAGCAATAAAATTAAAAATTAAGATGTTAAATTCATCACATTCCACATGATAAATATCACACTCCAGTGAAAAGTCACGCCTCTTTCAATAAATGTGTGTTATTTTTACTTTTCAACTAGTCCATTTCAGGATAAACTGATGCTTGGTGTAATTTTTCGAAGACAGCTTAGGAGGCATTAATTGTGAAGTCAAACGAAGCATCATTACAGAAGAAATTGCTTCCTCGGCATATCAGCTTTATGGCGATGGGCGGAGTAATCGGTACGGGTATTTTTAAAGGAAGTTCAGAGACCATAAGCATTGCTGGACCTGCGGTTATTCTTACTTATGTATTAGCAGGTTTACTACTCTTAGTGGTTATGGGGGCAATAGCCGAAATGGCTACGGTATACCCGAATAGGAACATGAAGGACTTCATTCGTGAGGCATTTGGAGAACGACTTTCCTTTATCGTGGGCTGGTTATATTGCTTCATGTGGTTGACCGTCTGTGTGATTGAAGTACTGGCAGCAGGCAGCTTCTTGCAATACTGGTTACCGGATGTTCCATTATGGCTGCTAAGTCTTGCAAGTGGAGCTTTAATTATCGGCATCAACATGATGAGTGTAGGTGGTTATGGAGAAACGGAGTTTTGGTTAGCCGGTATCAAAATTGCTATGATCATCATCTTCATTATCTTAGGAAGCTCATTAATTTTTGGGCTGTTGCCAATGACTGAAACTACTCCTTACTTACACAACTTTACAGACTATGGTGGATTTCTCCCACGAGGCTGGGCCCCCATTTTCTCTGCCCTTCTTGTCGTCATGTTCTCCTACGGTGGGTCAGAGTTGATTGGGCTAACCTTGACGGAGACACAGGATGCAGAGAAGGTCTTACCTAAGGTTGTCAAAAGCTTCATTCTGCGCGTTATTCTGTTCTATACCTTGCCGATCCTAATCATCTGTGGATTAATACCCTGGAATCAACTGAATGAGCATACAAGCCCGTTTGTTCAGGTATTAGCCGCAACAGGACTTAAGGGTGCCGATCACATCATGAACTTTATTCTGATTACAGCGGTGCTCTCTGCTGCCAATTCTGGTATTTATGGCGCCACACGGATGCTGCACTCTATGGCGTCACATGGCGAAGCACCACGTAGCTTAGCGAAAACTTCTGCAAAAGGTGTGCCCATCAATAGTCTGAAGCTCTGCGCCGTTGTTCTTGTTATGGGATCTATGTTAGCGTACTTCGCGCAGGATGGACTGTTCCGATTACTAATGGCCGTTCCGGGCTTTGTGGTTATTCTCGTATGGATCAGTATTTGTATGTCACAACTTAAACTGAGAAAATCCTATCCGAAAGAACCAACCTTTAAAGTATGGGGATTCCCATATATAACCGTCCTTACACTTGCTTGTTTAGCGGTTATCGCAGTTTCCTTCCTCTTTGATGCTCAGAACCGTATCAGTATAGGCACCTGTTTGGGAGTCCTGTTGATGCTTACGATCTGGTCCTTTGTGAAATTCAAGAAGAAGAACTGAAGAATTTAGCTCGGTCCGATTTATTAAAAAGAGGCGTATCCCTTATTCTTCACATTAGCGAAGAGAGGGTTACACCTCTTTTATTATTGTAGCCATTCAAGACCGGATTTTTATCATGGAAGATTTATTACTAAAGCTGGGCGGACGCCATCGCGAGCTATACTGACATTAGCATAGCTGCGAATACTGCAGCTCGGCCCGACAAAAAACGCACGCGTAGGTTTGTTTCCCTGTGTTCGCAGCCACCACCAAGAGCAGCCAACTTCTTCGCTGTCTTTGATTATATAGTTATCTTTATCCGTTTTATCATATACGTATAAGCTGCATCCATCGGACTTTTTCGCTTTGGCAAACACAGTTCCAACAGCACGCCTTAGATCTTTACCGTGTATCTCAGAGAATGCCTTTATCTCGTCAACGCTAAGCAAAAAGACGTTGTCCTCTGTATCCGGAGTACCCTCTCCGTTGTCTGTGCAACGTTTTGTCTTTATTAATTCCTTCTCAGCAGCATTGAACGCGGTGTTATAGAATTCATCGTTCAGCCACTCCCGTAAATCACAGTCGTGCCACGTAATATCCACACAATCACGCCATTTTATATCTACGCTCTTGCCGTGATACCTCTTGCATTCCAAAATATACTCGCTCAAAACAAACAGTTCGCCACCCGAATTTTGGAGAACACGCCATTCAATAGGCATTTCATCACCTTCCTTTGACTGTGAATACATGCCGAAAGTGATGATTTCGCCTGGTTTAACGTTCCTATTCGGCGCTAAAGTTAGCTTCCCCTTTTCCATTAAGTTCTCCTCCTTTATTACTAGCCTTTGAAAAAACAAAAAAACGCGGGTACATCACTCTCCCGCGTTAACACTGTTAACAGAATTAATCCTGCAAAATCTATTCAATATCCGGTCGCATATGCTCAGCGATTAACTGCTGCTTGCTAGTCCAGACCTTTTCACTCAAATTCACCCGGTATACCTCGGGATTCAGCTTACGTTGATACTCCGGCCAGAATAGGTCCTTTTGCTCCCGATGATAGCGGCGGACTTCATTCAAATCTGGCAAAGTATACACTTGGAATCCGTTAACGTATATCGGTACTAGCATAGGTAGTGCCTCGTAACGCTCAACATACTTATGCATGTATGGATGTAAAGGATTAAACAGCTTCAACCGCGCACCATTACGGGGAGCTTCCTCTTCAGGGAAGCAGATATAATCCGCAAGCGCTTTGCCATTTTTACCAATAATCCGGAATACGTCCTTCTTGCCAGGCGTGGATACTTTCTCAGGGTTGGAGGAAATCTTGATCGTCGGGATCATTTCTCCAGTAGCAGACTCAATTTCCACCAGCTTATAGACGCCACCCAAAGAAGGTTGGTCCGAAGCGGTGATCAGTTGTGTACCCACACCCCAAGTATCAATAGCTGCACCTTGCAGCTTCAGATCCATGATCGTGTTCTCATCCAAATCGTTGGAAGCGACTATCTTCACATAATCCAGGCCAGCATCATCTAACATCTTACGCGCTTGACGGGATAGATAGGCCAAGTCACCGCTATCCAAACGGATACCGACCATCTTTTTACCTTGTGCCTCAAGCTTCTTCGCTGTATTGATAGCATTAGGCACCCCACTACGGAGTGTATCGAAGGTGTCGACCAATAACGTAACTTCATCCGGCATCACCTTAGCATAAGCATCAAAAGCCTCCTGCTCGCTGCCAAAGCTCTGAACCCAGGAATGTGCATGTGTTCCCTTAGTCGGAATACTAAACATTTTGCCTGCCAGCATGTTGGAAGTAGCATCAAAGCCGCCAATATAGGCTGCTCTAGCCCCCCACACCGCTGCATCGGCTTCTTGCGCACGACGGGTACCAAACTCCAGCAAGATATCATTCGGGGCCACCTGCTTAATTCGTGAAGCCTTTGTAGCGATCAGCGTCTGATAGTTCATGAAGTTCAGAATGGCTGTCTCCACCAGCTGAGCCTCCATAATTGTCCCTTCGACACGGATTAATGGCTCATCTGGAAAAATCAATGCGCCTTCTTTCATCGAATGAACGGTTCCCTGAAAATGAAACTGCAACAGTTCCTCCAAGAAAGCGGGAGCATAGTTCTCTTCTTGCTCCGACAAATAACGGATATCATCTTCGGTAAACCGCAGACCGCCGATATAACCAACAATACGCTCTAATCCTGCGAACACAGCATAGCCGTTACCGAAAGGTAGCTTCCGAAAATAAGCTTCAAATACAGACTTTCGTTTATGAGTTCCATTCACCCAGTGAGCGTACATCATATTGATCTGATATTTATCCGTATGTAGCGCAAGTTCTCTTCTCAAGTCCTCATCTCCTAATATCTACGCTGCTATATGTGTATGTTCTGTTTTAGTATTATGCCTTAACAACATCTGTGCCTAAACTTCCCCGGAAATGTTCTAATGCCCAAGAATGTCCATCGGGATTAAAACTGGCAACCGCATCCTCGTGTACTGTAATTGCAAACCCTTTGTTATATGCATCTACTGCTGTGTGCAGTACACAAATATCTGTGCAGACCCCAATTAAATGAAGTTCAGTAATGCCTCGCTCCCGCAGCTTGATCTCCAGATCAGTTCCACTAAAGGCGCTATAACGTGTTTTGTCCATCCAATAGATGGAATCACGGTTGTGCTCATAGACAGACTTCAAACTTCCGAACAACTCACGTCCTTCACTCCCGCGTATATTATGAGGAGGAAAAAGTTTGCTCTCCGGGTGGTAAGGGTCATTCTCTTCATGTAAATCCACGGCCATAACGACATAATCGCCACTTTGGACAAACTCCGACGTTAATTGGCTGATTCTAGGCTCGATATCTACGGCTGGCTGACCAACCGGCAGATTTCCGTTAACAAAATCATTCGTAAAGTCGATCACTATTAGTGCTCTCATGAGATTAATCCCCTCTCCTGATTTAAGCCACTACGTGTAGATGGATAATAAAGGCTCGTGATCTGTGAACATATAGAGCTGAGCTGGACGCTGGGAATATTGATTTGAACTAAGCGCATTCCCCTCTTCGTCTCTCACTTCTTTTAATATACCCTGACGGCTACGTGTTGAAGTGATTTTACGAATAAAATTCGGTTCCTTAAATTCCGGTACTACCGTTTGAATCACCTGATAGAGCTCACTAAGGGTGAAATGTCTAGGTAAAAACTGTCTTGCGATCGTAGTCTGAAGCATTTGTTGTTGAATACGCAAGTATGCATCCTTGATGATATCATGGTGATCAAAAGCGAGCTCTAGCTCTTCAAGCGCTTCCTGCAACGTAAATAAACCTACCTCGCCAGCATCATCCGAAGCTTGTCTTTGCTCCAACATCCATTCTTCTACAAGGGCAAAAAAAGCATGACTGATAATCCATCCGCGAGGGTCTCGGCCTGGTGTACTGTAAACGCCCAGATATTCCAAATGACCACCATCTACACCAGTCTCTTCTTTGAGTTCACGCGTAGCCGCAGCATAAATGGACTCATCCTCCTGACAGAATCCGCCTGGGAGAGCCCACATTCCAGCACATGGCCATTTCTTTCGTCTAATTAACATTACCTTAAGCTCCCGTAAGGGAAGCGTCTTCGTGACCGTCTTACGTTCGCGTTTGGTCAATGTAAACATTACGATGTCGGCCGGAACTCCATCCGGTGTACGATATTTTTTGGCGTTATAGGTTTGTTCCCCATTTTCGCTCATATTTGCCCCATCCTTTTCCGAAGCTATAATTTTACTAATTCGTATCTTTAAATGTACCAAACCTTCACTTCTAAAATCAACAACTGGACATAGAAAGATTAGAATTATGTATTATGTGAAACTTAAAGGGGCGGATCTGCATCCGCCCCCTAAACTGAGTGTGGGTTATCCGCATGTGGTCGGAGGTGCTTCAGTGCCGGCTTCCACATTTATTTTTTCTGAAACGGTATCTCTAATCACGGAAATGACAAGCTGAAGTAAATAATTGATGTCACTTTGGCTCTGCTGAAATTCGTTCACGACCGGAATGCCGTCAATTTCATCCTGCAACACTTCAATTTCACGCTCGATCTTAGCTACCATATCTTTATTATTAAAGCTTTCGAAGGCAACAATTTCCTTCTGCTTTTTCTTAATCGTTGCAATCAGGCCTTGTACCCGCTCATGGTTCAAGATTTTTTGCTCAGCCTGCTGAAAATGCTTTACTTCTTCACTTGTCGAGATCAACGAAGCTAGTTCTTTAGCTTTACCCATAATATCCTCGCGTACAATTAAGTCACGGGTATTATAAGTCTTCATTCCATATTTATTC
This sequence comes from Paenibacillus etheri, assembly GCF_001012825.1. Lineage (GTDB taxonomy): Bacteria > Bacillota > Bacilli > Paenibacillales > Paenibacillaceae > Paenibacillus_AQ > Paenibacillus_AQ etheri. Next base: position 31,784 of record NZ_LCZJ02000019.1, on the reverse strand, counting down.
AAACGTTGTTCCTCTGTACTCACAAGCCATCTCCCCATTCGTATGTGATAATTAATGAACAGCTGCAGCTTCTGCCACAATATCCCCTTTGATGTACCATGTTTTGGTATCTGTAATTCTCACTTTTACAAATGTGCCAATAAGCTCCTTCGGACCTTCAAAATGGACCAGCTTGTTCGCACGGGAACGGCCGGAAAGGACTTCCGAGTTATTCTTACTCTCCCCTTCTACCAGTACCTCGACGACTTCACCTAGCATACGGTCATTAATGATCCGACTATTCTCTTTAATGAGATCATTTAGTCTTTGCAGACGTTCGCTCTTCACTGACATAGGTACATTATCCTCCATAGCAGCTGCAGGGGTACCTTCACGAGGTGAATAAATGAACGTATATGCCATATCATACCCAACCTCGCGCACAAGTGAAAGAGTATCTTCGAATTGCTCATCCGTCTCACCAGGGAAGCCAACGATAATATCTGTACTTAATACCGCATTAGGCACACTTATCTTGATCTTGCGAACTAACTCCAGATAAGCTTCACGAGTATATTTTCGACTCATTTTCTTAAGTACGGCAGTACTCCCCGATTGAACCGGTAGATGGATATGCTCCACCAGGTTGCCGCCTTTGCCGAGCACTTCAATCAATTTATCATCAAAATCACGTGGATGCGATGTCATAAAGCGGATGCGCGGAATATCAATTAAACGCATGTCATCCATCAGGTTACCAAACGTGTAATCGATGTCTGTAAAATCCTTACCGTATGCGTTTACGTTCTGCCCCAGCAAAGTCACTTCCTTGAATCCTTGACGCGCGAGCTCTCTTACTTCAGCAATAACGTCCTCCGGACGGCGACTGCGTTCTTTTCCCCGTGTAAAAGGTACGATACAGTACGTACAGAACTTATCACAGCCATACATAATGTTTACCCAAGCCCGCATGCCTTCGCGTTTCTTCGGTAAGTTCTCAATAATATCGCCTTCCTTGGACCATACCTCCACCACAAGCTCTTTACTGAATACAGCTTCTTTAATGAGGTGTGGCAGACGGTGAATATTATGCGTACCGAAGATCATATCCACGAATCCATGCTTAGACATAATTCGATTGACTACGCCTTCCTCCTGCGACATGCAGCCACACACACCCAGCAAAAGACCTGGCTTCTCGATCTTCAAGTTCTTAAGGTGACCAAGCTCTCCAAACACTTTATCCTCGGCGTTCTCACGAATCGCACAAGTGTTAAGCAGAATGAGATCCGCATGATTCCGATCATCGACGCTTTTGTAGCCCATCTGTTCTAACAGGCCTTTCATCGTTTCCGTGTCATGCTCATTCATTTGGCAGCCATAAGTCGTTATATGATAATACTTGTCTACTCCGAAATTCTGCATCTCTTCAGGAATCTCGAAATCATAATGCACTTCTATTTCTTCCTTGCCGCGCCGTTTTCCTTCTTTATAATCAGGCTGGCTATTAATTTGCACATTTCTTCCTTTAATCCGGTAAGTAATCTTACCCTCTTCTTCACTAATTACCTTCGCATCGCTAAAATCAAAATATTTCGAAAAATCTTTCGAACCCTTGCCGGATTTTAAGTCCGGTGAGTTATGGTTCCCCTTAGTCATGCTGTTTTCACGTCCTCTATCTAAATTGTAGCTTATCGATGTTTTAACCTAATATAAAATTATAGCACATTCTATAACATTACATCCATCATTGATGTCAATCCCAATATGCACTGATTTAGGTTTATTAAGCAATAACGCCTTTGGCGTCCCTAAAGGGAAGGTAGCGTTTATGCGAGAAATATAAAGATAATGTATAGCGTGAAACTTAACTTTCGTATATTTTTGAAAAATCAGGTCTATTTTACCACAGCGTAAGTGCAGAGCAAACTCTAAAAGAAAATTTTAATAGGTCAAGATAATAGTTCTCCTAAAGACTTTCATAAAAAAATACCCTGCCGACGAGCGACAGGGCCAAATTATATTGTATAAAGGGGGGTATGATATCTATATACGCCACAAAAACTGTAATGAAACACAGTTTCTTGTCTGAATAACACTTTTTATGAAACTTGTAATAGCACGACTCTTGTTAAATCCCTTTTGTACCAAGTTTCTTTGCTAATTCAGCAAGATCCTGTCCTTTTAGTGCACCTTCTACTAACTGTGGCAGCAGTGCAGGGGTACACGCAAAACAGGGCGTTCCATCGCGAGTCAAAGATCTCGCCACCTGCTCATCATAGAAAGGTTTGCCTTCATCAGACAAAGCCAGCAAGCACATCGTTCTAACTCCAGATTCCTTCAGATGACGCATACGACGGATTAAGCCTGCCTGGTTCCCACCTTCATAAAGATCCGAAATAACGATAAATAATGTCTTCTTCGGTTGATCAATAAACTGTTCGCAATAAGCAACAGACTTTTGTATATCTGTACCGCCACCTAGCTGAATCCCGAATAACATGTCAACAGGATCGTTCGCACATTGCTCTGTCAGATCAACGACCTCTGTATCAAATACAACTACTCGGGTACTTAGTGATGGGATGCTTGCAAAGATAGAACCAACTACTGAAGCCCAAATAATCGATTCTGCCATCGAACCACTCTGATCGATATCCACAATGACTGTCCATTCCTTACTGCGTCTTGCCCGATCATAATAGTAGAATCTCTCAGGGATAATCTGTTGTCGCTCTGCATCATAATGCTTCAGATTGCGTTTTATCGTCCGTGTCCAGTCTATACCACTAAGTGATGGCAATGGAGAATGCTGTCTGCGATTCAGTGCACCCGTCACCGCCCGACGCAGATCTTCCTCCATACGCTTTACAAGATCATCCACAACCGCCTTCACTAACAGGCGAGCCGTATCTTTTGTCTTCTCAGGAATCTTCCCTTTTAGGGAGAGTAGTGTACCTACTAGCTGTATGTCAGGCTTCACTGTTGCCAGAACTTCCGGCTCAAACAATAATTGCTTCCAGCCCTTCCGCTCCATCGCATCATGTTGAATAACCGATACGATATCCTCTGGGAAGAAATTACGAACATCTCCTAACCATTTTGCCAACCGAGGTGCTGATTTACCTGTTCCTGCTCCTCTTTGTCCCGTGGCTGAAGAGTTAGCAGCACCACTATTTACGATATCGCTTGTCTCATCGTAGATAGCAGCCAGTGCCTGGTCCATGATGAGCTCATCTTCAGTCAGGTGAATACTTGTGTTTCCACTAGAAACCGTCAATTGCTCTTCTACAGACTGACCAAGAATAAGGCGCCACCGAGCTACAACACTTGAATCCACTGATGTACTCATGGTCATATATCTCCAAAGTCAAATTCATTCAAATCCTCAATCATCTTCGCTTCGGCCTCCTTCAGCTCACCCGTCAGAATCTCAGCTGCCTGCTCGGTGTTCACACCCCACAATTCACCTAGAAGTTCGGCAATCATCGTCTTTTCTCTTGGTTCAAAGGTGCTGAAAGCACGCCGTAAGAACACTAACGCACGTACAAATTCTTCATCATCCAAAGAATTAATATATTCATTCAATTGCTCCCACAGACTTAAACGAGATAACAGAACGTATCGATTACGCATAGACATCCCTTCGAACCAGCCGGCTCCAAGTTCTGCGGGTATACCTGGTGACAGGCGCCTGGATACTTCTTCTGAACATTGCTGTGCAGTCATCGCATTACGCTCCAACAAAATGGAACATGCCACTCCAGATAAACGCGGATTGCAGTCATCCCTCTCCGACAAGTGCTTCAGCTCCTGTACCCACAGCAGCTCATCTACTTCCTCACTATGCTCAATAGCTGCCTGATTCAGTATGTTCATAGCTTTAAGCATCTCACCTGAAGCCTCATCGTTGCATTGGCTCGCATCCAGTAAGAACAGACTGGCTCGTCTGAACAGTTGTTCCAGCAAAGGAATAAGCGGCTTGGTATCGATCCGGCGACCATCGCCATACTGAATCAGAAGGGATAACTCATGTATAGAAGCAGCAATCTGCACCACATCTCGAGTGTCAACAGCTAAACGCTGAAGCGTCTGCCGTCCTGCTTCCATTTGGTGTAACATTCCACACTCATAAGCCGTTCGAATAAGTGCTGACGCTTCTGCAATTGTACTGCTGCCATCTAATTTTTGTTGCAATACATAAGCTGAAGCAATCTCAATCGTTTCCCCAAGTAGCGTAGATTCAACGACCTGGATCTCAACTTCAGGAGACCACTTCACTACCCAGTTCTCTGCCCACGTAGCGCTAGACTGACCACTTGCTCTTATGTTCACTAGATCGATCCCAAGTAATCTGAGCCTATGAAACAGAAAGGAACGGTTTAAGTCTAAATAAGCCGCTTCCTCAGAAGACACTCTTCGATTCTCTCGGAGATCTAGTTCAAGATCATTTGCTACTGGGGTCTTATATCTCTCAAGCTTCAAGCGCTTTAATTGCCGATTCAGATCATCTTGAATCGGTGTCTGACTGATCCCCTCTGCCAGCTCACCAATAGCCGTACCGATATCTGTACGAGCAAGCGCTTCAGCGATTACACTCAGCTCTCCACGTCCCAGTAAGGTCAGCGCAGCATCTCTTAGATCTCTTAACGTCGGAGCACTTCCACCGTGAAGAGCAGCCAATGATTCGGCTAAGCGCACGGCTTCGATAATTTCTGCTGTAGAACGGTGTGTCCCGGTATTCCGCAAGTATCTGGCTACGGTAGACAGATAATGATTCGGCAAGTCTTCAAGTGAGTCATTCATCATACGTTCCCACATCATTTGATAATAATGAGGAGCGAGGTTACCTGCACCATAGCCAGACAAAGAAGATAACTTATAGTACGTGTAGGGCATAAGTGTTAGCTTGGTATTTAGAGAAGGAAGAGCATCTATTTCCTCATCCGACATTCCAGACGCCAGATCAACAAGCGCCGCTGCATGGTATGCTCCACATACAACAACAATCTTATCTGGTTGATGGCCAGCAGCGATTGTATCCTGAATCTGACGACGCATATAAGCTTCACGTATCGTATTGTGTGCATACTCTATTACGTTGTTATGTCTCTCATTCTCTTCAGAAATCTGCCGCATTTGGGATGAGAAAGAAATGATCGCTTCCTGATACGCACCCTTGTTAGTGTTGTGTTCGAAATTGCGCTCCCAATACATATCATAATCAAGCTCACCAGCCAGCTCAGCTACTCTATCATATAGAGACGCTTCTTCAGGAGCCTTCTCATCAGCATTGTTAACTTCAGATTCCTCGCTCTGTTCAGCAGAATCTCTACTTTTGGTTCGTATATCCTGTAACGCGATGACCACTGATGAAGGTAAATCTATAAACGCTGTATAAGCTCCTTGCTGCTCCGCCCATCTCATCGCTTGATATTCGGGGGAATATAACGCAAGCGGCCATAAGGCTGTACGCACAGGAACTTCCTCCGTAAAAGCTAGAATAGCAATTGGAGGTTTGGTTGTCATGTTGATGACATGGCGAATCTCAGGTGTAGCATCCGATGGACCCTCAATTAACACAGCTGTGGGCTCTACTTCATGAAGGAAGCTTAATAGATGCTGCGCACCACCAGGAGACAAATGCCGCACCCCAAAAATATGCACGCCAGCTCCAGTAGTTTCGCTCTCCACTAGTTCATCTCCTTACAAGCCGTATATAACCCCCGCCAATCTGCGCCACGTTTCTTCATAATATTGTCGAGATACTCTCTCCAGACAAGTTGATCCTTATCATCATCTTTCACAATAGCACCTTGCAGCCCTGCGGCCAGATCCTCATCCGTCAGTTCTCCATTGCCGAAGCTTGCGGCCAGGGCCATACTATTCGTTAAGAGCGAGATCGCTTCAGCTGTGGAAATCACTCCTGCTGGAGACTTTACCTTCTCCTTCTTATCCAATGTCATCCCGCTACGCAGCTCACGGAAGATGGTCACGACCTTATGTAAAGCTTCATCTGCAGGGAGCGCCGCTTGCAAATCGTAGGATGAGGCAATTTCACGAACCCGTTTCTTCACAATCTCAACTTCGGTATATAAATCCGCAGGTGCTGGAAGGACGATAATATTAAACCGTCTCTTCAAGGCAGTTGACATGTCATTTACACCACGGTCTCTCGTATTAGCTGTTGCAATGATCGAGAAGCCTTTGCGCGCGCTCATCTCCTTACCTAGCTCAGGAACAGATATCGTCTTCTCCGATAAGATGGAGATCAATGCGTCCTGTACCTCAGATGCACAACGAGATATCTCCTCAAAACGTGCAATGCCCCCATCCTCCATCGCTCGCATGATCGGGCTCTTCACTAACGCTTCCGGCGTAGGGCCTTGTGCAAGCAGCATTGCATAGTTCCACGAATAGCGGACCTGCTCTTCACTCGTACCCGCAGTACCTTGTACGACAAGTCCTGACTGTCCATATATGGCAGCTGATAAATTCTCAGATAACCATGACTTTGCCGTACCCGGCTCACCAATTAATAGCAGTGCACGATCGGTTACGAGCGTGGCTATCGCCATCTCTATTAGTCTCTTGTTACCAATGTACTTAGGTGTAATCTCGGTACTTCCTGCTTTACCGCCAACGATAAACTTCAGTACAGATTGGGGTGACATCTGCCATCCTGCCGGAACCTTTCCAGTGTCTGCTTTACGAAGCGCTACCAACTCATGCTGATACAATCTTTCTGCTGGAAGTCTCATAATATCTTGTAATAGTTCTTGACTCATCGTTAGTTACACCTCTTCTATTGGGTTTGATGGTCCTTGCATAAGGCGAATGACATACTCAAGTTGTTCTTCTGCAACCTCACTGAATCGAGGTAGAACAGTTATTATTCGACTCGCAGAACTTGCTGGAAGCTGACATAGCTGCTCAAATGTATACGGTTCTATTAATCGACATTCTGTATTTCTGTCATCTTCCAAAGCCACCAGGAGAGCTTCTTGCAGGCGTTGCTTACCTACCCCTGTACGTGCTAAGCCCATCAAGAGAATATTGGAAAAACGATTACGAAATTCAGGATTATCGGTCAATTTACGTAGCAAATACTGCATTGCTTTGGCATGTCCCGGCCGTGCAAAGGCACTTACCAGTTCGTATTGATCCAGCTCTATGAAAGCATCAAGCCAGCGTGAATCCCATTGAATTGCCAGTACCTCAGGCGGCTGCATTTCAACTTTATACATATATTGGATCTGGTCTACAGGTGAATTCCAAACTGCATTATAAGTTCCATGATATCGCTGAACTACAACTTCAGATATTGTGCGTAGCAGTTGCTGTGCCATTGAAGAAGCATGGTTAGTTGAAGATGGCGCATAATGCTTTAGAACTTCTACGTATTGCTCATACACACGCTCAGGTGACAAGTAGAGATACGCATCTTTGAAAACATCATTTACGTATCTTCTATTGTTTCTATAGTAGACAAGATCACGCTCAAGTGTTTGTTGTAATATACGTTTCGCTTCCATTGAATCTAACTGTCTGAAATAGGAGTTCGCTTCCTCGATCAATGAATTCCACTTTAGCTGATTCATATATAACGGGTACTGCTCGAGAACATTAAAATATAGTTTTTCTAGTTCAGGACTGCATTTGTAAGATAAAACCCGAAGATACTGGACTACTCTAATCCATAATCCGTCTTTTTTCTTCGTATCGCCCATAATCTCAGGGACAGTTTGAAGCATATCTGAGAGCTCTTCAACCAGTCGTTTTGTAAGCTCTTGGGCTTGACACTGTCTCATTGCAGGAACTACAAGCTCACTATCTTTTCCCGTAAATGCCTCATGCAGCCGATTCACCGCATTTGCCGAGTCGCTCTTAGCCAACGCATTATAGGCAGCTTCGCGAATTTTTTTCTTCTTATCAGTACTCCAAGCAAGTAATTCAACTTCATATTGACCCTGACTTGCGAGCAGAGAAATAGCCATAGACCGAACATCTTCTGATCCTGAATCCGCAGCTTGATAGATCAGATCCTGAACGCTATCACCACCTAATACTGCGATCACGTACAGCTTTCTCGTCTCCACTATTCCTCCAGCTGGATCAAATTGATCGATAAGGATCGGAAGAATCTGAGGGCCATAGGCTGGCAGTATCTGCTTCATCACAAGCTCGGCGATCTCTACATATGGATCTTGGAGGGCCGCTAAAGCAGGATGAATCATTCGAAGATCTTGGAACAATCCTGTCTCAAAAGCTTCCTTGATAATCTCATAACGTCCTCCCCCACGAGTCTTTAATGCCGTCTGTACTGCTGACAGCTTACGATATGAGAACTGAGTAGGCAATCTCACCGGATGGACTTCAACCTCAAGCAGTTCGCCATCAGGCGAAGTTGCTCCCTGTGTATATAGTACCGAGCTAAGCAGCACACTGAGCTCCTGTAGGCTCTGAGCAGATGAAGATCCCTCGGAAGAATTCGGTTCAATGACCGCAACGACTCCCTCTCCTAATCTTTTGAATATGGGAGCTCGTTCACCTAGCTGTTGAAACTGAGGCAATAGCCGCTTTAAGCGGAAATCCTCAGCAGCGAGCTCACTTCCAGCTATATACAGCCGCTTTACTTCTTGGTGAAGCTCTTGTAGTAATGCTGTACTCATGGATATTCCTCCCAAAGTTTATGTGAAGATAGCCAAGCCTGAAACCTTATATTTTTAATATAAGAGACGGATCATATCCATCCCTTTAATAAGAGTTAAAGGTTGTGCTTTTAATCGTCCAGTATCGAGTTGGTGCTCAAACATAAGCAGCATCGTAGTATCCGATAATTCTTCGAGTGCAAAGTATTGTAACAGTGGCAGTGTATTCTGTTCGAGTGCTACTATTTGGTCTAACACCAAATGCTGACCCGATTCGTCCGTAATGACGAACTGATCTTGCTGAGACTTGCTAATCTTATTCACATGCAGCAACATCACAGGATTCTTGTCTGCTAGGGGATTCTTTAACTGATTTTTTATCTGCTTAAAGCTTTCGGAAAAAGAATATGATGCCTTAGAAACAATCCACTCTACATCCTGATTAGTCAGAGGTCGTGTTGACATACTCTCGAAACGTACCCTCCGGTTCCGGTCACCAGGATAACGATATAAGGAAGGAATGAGTGCAACATCAGTGAAACTATCTTCTTCATGAATATACTTGGCTGCTTTATAAGGGCGATACTGGAGCGTACGATGTATATCACCAGTAGACTTTTCTATCCAGTAGCCGAGGTCTACATATTCCTGTCTGGCCGCATCATCATAGCTGAGGAATGAAAGCTGGATCAGCTCTACATCAGAGCTCATCAGACCGCATTCCTTAAGCTCCGTTAGCTGCCAAGCATGACCAAGCCATTCTTCAATCGTAGATTCATGATTCAAAGACATATCCGGATCTTCCAGCTTCAATGTTAGATGAGCGCGCCCTTTCTTGATGAACGCATGAATTCGGGTTAGCTGCTCTATTGCTAATGAATAAGTCTTCTCACGATTATCAGAAGAAGAGAGCAATAAAGCTAATCGTCTTAATTCAATTTGTGCACCAGTTAAGTAATAATTGCCCATCATCTTCACGTGCACCTGAATATCCTTTACACCCTTGGCGTCTATTGTTCCAAGTCCTGCGCGTATAAGCGATTGGGTCAGTTTCTCCAGTACAGCCAAGCCCTCTAGTTGGGCTCCAATCTTTTTCTTAAGTGCGGACTTGTTCACTTTCTTGGGCTTAACAGTAGCCCCTTCTGCAGCAAGCTCAGACTTTCGTTCTTCACGCTTACTCATCTTCTCTCGTTTAACAGCAAGATCTTCAGGAATCGTCGCAGATACGAAATTCTCCTTGCCTACATAGGCATATAGCAGTCCGAGGACATGCTTGCAAGGAAGCTGCCTACTTGGACAAGTACAACGCATCACCGGCTTGTCAGAAACAACAAAATCAGCAGAAGGATAATAGTTGCTGCTACCGCTGCCACCGCACTCACCAAACAAAACCACACCGTCTTCCGACTGATTCAACTGGACGAATCGTCTCTTCTTAACTAGTCCTTGCCCGTTCTTAATTGCTGCACTGTTCGGTGCTAGAGTATCTATGAAGACTTCTGTGATATCTATCAACCCATATCCTCCCTACCTGTTATGCTTATTAATATCTATGATAATATTAGCTCTTAATGAAAATTATTCTAAGAGCTGACCAAAACCCGCTTTTCTATTCCTTTAGTATAGAGTTTTTGTCGATTCAGCCGTGAATGGAATGATCTCGTCTATCGTTCCGCTTTGAACTTTGGCAGGCCAAGCTGGATCGCTAATTAATGCTCTGCCAACAGCAGCCAAATCAAATTCCTCATGATCCATTCTTTCTAGTAATTCATTAATGTTATCTTCTTTCATCTGAGGTTTGTCTTCTGTAAAAAAATCACTGTGAAGACCGATAGAACCCACCGTAATACATGGTTTCCCCGTGATTTTCTTGGTCCATCCCGCAAGATTTAGTTCAGATCCTTCAAATTCAGGTTGGCTGAAGCGGCGAGTGGAGCAGTGGAAGATATCCACCCCAGCATTGCTTAGTGGAGTTAGGAATTTTTCGAGCTCATCCGCATTTTTTGCCAGCTTCTCATCATAGGCACCCAATTTCCATTGAGAGAAGCGTAGCACGATCGGAAAGTCTGGTCCAACCGCTTTACGGCATGCTTCAACAATCTCTACAGCAAATGTAGTTCTGCCTACCAAATCACCACCGTAACGATCGGTACGTTTGTTCGTTCTTTCCCAGAAAAACTGGTCTATAAGATAACCGTGTGCTCCGTGTATCTCGATACCATCAAAGCCCACCTTTTTCACGTTCTCTGCCGCTTGAGCGAATGCAGAAACTAAGCTTTCAACTTCAGCCGTAGTCAGTGGCTCTGTCACAGGTTCTCCTTCTAAATTTAGACCAGAAGGGCCGATAGGAAGCGCTTCAACATTAGGGCCTTCCCCTATAGTACGCGCCATTCCCACATGCCATAATTGAGGTATGATCTTACCGCCAGCCGCGTGAACCTCTTCTACAACCTGCTTCCAGCCCTCTAAAGCTGCTTCTTCATGTATATTGGGAATATTGGCATGGCTGACTGCCGAAGGATGATTAATGGCTGTACCCTCGGTAACGATCAATCCTACTCCACCCTCTGCCCGTCTGCGGTAATATGCGGCAACATTACTTCCTGGTACACCATCCGGTGAGTACACCCGAGTCATCGGTGCCATGACAATTCGATTTGACAGCGAAAGATTCCCCACTTGAAAAGGTGAAAATAATAGCTCTGTATTCATACACATTACCTCCAATTGATTATTTGATTACTTTAAGTAAGGCTAATTATCTCCCCAGAAGATGGAAAATGCAAATTTTTAAGATCTTTATGTAAGAAAAAAATCATAAAAAAAACCGGACCTCGCAAAATCTGCGAACGCCCGGTTTTCATCCCATTACGAACTTCCTAAACTTCAAGAATACCAGCTTTTGGAGTTACTCCGAACGCCTTAGCTAAATCCCACAGCTGCTGATCCGTGATCTTTTGCTTCATTTCTCTTCCGCCAATCAGGTTGTAGATCGTAGCAGCCTTTTCAACAGTCTCTACTAGACCAAAGGTGGCATCCATAGTGGAGCCAGTGCCAAAAATCCCGTGCTGCGGCCAGATCACTAGGCGGTGATCCTTCATTTTCTTAGCGGTTTCGCGGCCGATTTCACTGCTGCCAGGAACAATCCATGGAATGACACTAATGCCATCAGGGAATACAACAAGGCACTCTGTGCACATTTCCCAAAGCGTCTTCGTAAACTTCAATTCATCCAGATCATGCGTGAAGGTCATCGCGATAACATTCGTAGCATGTGTATGCAGTACGATACGGTGCGTAGGGTCCACCTTCAGTCGCTCAATATGACTCATGAAATGAGAAGCCAATTCACTAGTAGGTACAGCACCGTTCCGCAATCCCCATAACACTTCTACGCTTTCACCATTCGCACTAACCCGAAGCACACCGAGATTGGCTTCTGGGTCTTTGATCACATTTCTGAAATACTTGCCAGACCCCGTCACTATGAAATATTTACCCGCTAGTTCTGTTACAGGGAAGGTAAGTTTAATGGTGCGTAGTGGTTCTAGAACGTTGATATATTTAGCAACCTCATTCTCATCCAGCAGATAGCTGACATTACCGCCATTCAGCTCATCCCAGCCAAGCTCCCACATATGACGGGTAATCTCTGACATTTCCTGAATAAATGGAGCCTCACTACTGGCAATATACCCTTTGGATTCTAATACGGATGTACTCATTATCAATCTCTCCTTTGTATATGTTGCTCTCCACATCCACTCTAACACTCTATCTTGCAGACAGAACTTCCTGTTCATAACGCTTCACTTCAGCCAGCCATTGCTCACGAACGGGTGTATTTTGTGATGCACAATAGTAATCCCACACGGCTCCAAACGGATACGATTTGAATTCTTCCACCAGCGCTAGCCGTGAAGTATAATCACCAACCCGCTCGATTCGCTTCAATTCTTCCACCGGTTCTAGCATTGCGCGTAGTAACGCCTTAATGGTGTTGCGAGTACCAATCACCCAAGCAGCGATATGATTAATACTGCCATCGAAGAAATCCAGACCCATATTCGTTCGGGAGAGCAAGTCACCACGCACCAATTCACGGGCAATTTCCAGCATCTCATCGTCCATCGTTACAACGTGGTCACTGTCCCAACGGACGGGTCTGCTTACATGCAGCAGCAGCTGCTCACTAAACATAAGAATCGAAGATAACTTATTCGAGATCATCTCTGTAGGATGAAAATGTCCGGCATCCAAGCAGATGGCTTTGCCGCGAGTTAAACCATAGCCCATATAGAACTCATGTGAACCAACCACATAACTCTCAGAACCGATTCCGAACAATTTACTTTCTACAGCATCAATATTATAAAGAGGATCTATTTCTACACTAAAAATCTCATCCAGCGATTCCTTTAACCGCACTCTTGGAGCTAAACGATCGACTGGTGTATCTTTATATCCGTCTGGTACCCAAAAGTTAGTTACACAAGGCTGACCCAGCTCCTTACCAAAATGCTCAGCAATTATGCGAGAAGCCTTACAATGCTTAATCCAGAAGTTACGAATCTCCTTATCCGAGTGACTAAGCGTAAAACCGTCTGCTGCCTTCGGATGCGAGAAACAAGTAGGATTAAAATCAAGTCCCAGCCCCTGCTCCTTCGCCCAGTCTACCCAAGACTGAAAGTGGCGCGGCTCTAATTCATCTAAGTCAACTTCTTCATCTGTATCTGCATAGATCGCATGTAAATTCACTTTGTGCTTGCCGGGAATAAGGGATAATGCCTTTTCTAAATCTTGACGCAGTTGATCTGGCGTGCCAGCTCGGCCGGGATAACTTCCCGTTACCGCTATTCCCCCGCTTAGTTCTTTATCTTTAAAAAGAAACCCTTGTACATCATCGCCCTGCCAGCAATGTATGGAAATCTTTATTTGTGCGAGCCGCTCTAGCACTTTCTCCACATCAATACCGTGGGCTGCATATAGTTTTTTGGCTTCGTTATAGCTAGTGAGAATACTCTGATCCATGCTGTATTTCCTCCTAAAATCTTATAGCGTATGTTTGATTAGCTAGGATGTTTTACTTTGGACGACTGAAGTTCTTTCCACCGACTTACAATATCCTCCAAATGAGCTGTCGGGCTCGGCGAATATGATTTAATCTTAAAAGACTGGCCGATAATGTCTCTTGCTTCATTAATATCAACAATGCTGCCAGTGCTAATCATCTGCACCACTATATTTCCAAGTGCTGTGGATTCCGTTGGGCCAGCCTTAACTTCTCTGCCTATAACATCAGCAGTCAGTTGGCATAACAGGCTGTTGTTAGCGCCTCCCCCAACAATCTGCAGATCCTCGATTCGGCTGTCTATCAGATCTTCTAGTTCTTCCAAGTAAGTAAGGTACGATAACGCTAAGCTATCAAAAATGCAGCGGGCCAACTGGCCCGGCGTCTCTGGAACAGGCTGCCCGCTCTCTGCGCAGGCACTACGGATTTCTTCTATCATATTTACTGGATTGAGGAATCTTGGATCATTACAGCAGATTAGGCTTCGGAAGCCTTCCTCTCCTTGTGCAAGCTCTGCTAGCTCCGCAAAGCTGTAACGTCCGTCCATCTGCCTGCGAACTTCTTGGATGAGCCATAGACCCATAATATTTTTGAGGAATCTGTAGGTGCCATAGGCGCCCCATTCATTAGTATAGTTAGCCTCCATAGCCTTCATAGAATTAAGAGGCTGGGTTCGTTCCACACCCAGTAAAGACCATGTTCCACTGCTAATATACGCGGAGTCCTTTTGGAGAGGAGCACCCAGCACTGCAGACGCTGTATCATGAGTGGCTACACAGATCAGTTGGCAATCCGGAAGATCATAGGTCTGTAACAGTGCTTCGTCGAGGGGGCCAAGAACTGCTCCCGGTTCAGTCAATGCAGCGAACTGCTCTCTCTTAATATTCAGAAATTTCAACAGTTCATCGTCGAAATCTCTACTGTCCAAGTTCAACAGCTGAGTTGTTGATGCGTTAGTAACCTCATTGATCTTGCGTCCCGTTAATTTATAATACAGATAATCAGGCACGAGTAGGATTTGATCCGCCCCAGATAATTCTTCTTTACTATGAACATATAGCTGGTACAACGTATTGATGGATAATTTCTGGATTCCAGTCTTTTCATATATAGTTTGTGGTGAAATGTACTTTGCCACTTCATCCATTGCCAGATCGGTTCTACGATCCCGATAAGCGTAAACTTCCTGAACACGGTTTCCTTCTGCATCCACGAGTACATAATCTACAGCCCATGTATCTATACCTAGCGTACATGCTGTAATGCCTTTCCCCTTGGCTTTCTGAAGCCCTATAATGATCTGCTCGAATAAATAATCTATGTCCCAGAAACAGGAATTCTCTTGTTCTGTAAAACGGTTGCTAAACCGATGAAGCTCCTCTAAAATAAGGACGCCCTCTTGCAGTATTCCGCGTACTAACCGCCCACTAGAGGCACCAATATCAACGGCGATATGATTATTCATAAAGAATCTCCTAAAGTAAGGGATGATTTATAGTATTTTTTTGAAAAGAGCAATGACTTCTTCTTTCGTTGGAATAAAAGGGTTACCAGGCGCGCAAGCGTCCTTCATGGAGTTCTCTGCTAAAAGATCAAGATCGACCTCATCTACTCCAAGCTCGGATAGTTTAGATGGAATTCCTACTTCTTCAGATAACGCCTTGATCGACTCGATTACGAAGTCTGCGCACTGCTTATCGGTTTGATTCTCAACGTTTAGTCCAATCGCTTTAGCTATAGCTCTGAATTTCTCGGGTACGTATTTGGCATTCTCTTCTTCCACAAAAGGAAGCAGCATTGCGTTACATACACCATGTGGCAGATCATATACACCGCCAAGCTGATGCGCCATCGCATGCACATATCCAAGTCCTGCGTTATTGAAAGCCAATCCGCCTAGAAAAATCGCATACACCATTTGCTCACGAGCCTCAATGTCATGGCCATTCTTAACGGTACGAGCCAAGTTAGCGAAAATAATCTCCACAGCTGCAAGCGCGGTAGCATCGGTTACCGGATAGGCTCCTGGCGTTACCAGAGCTTCGATCGCATGAGTTAAAGCGTCCATTCCTGTTGCTGCCGTAAGCGCAGCGGGTTTATCAACCATAAGCTCAGGATCATTAACCGAGATGGTAGCAATGCTGTTCTTATCCACCATTACCATCTTCACTTTGCGTTCTTCGTCTGTGATGACATAGTTAATGGTTACTTCGGCTGAAGTGCCTGCGGTTGTATTTACTGCAACGATCGGCAGCGATTTATGCTTCGACTTGTGTACGCCCTCGTATTCTTTGATATGACCACCATTCGTGGCAATAATCCCAATAGCTTTAGCCGTATCCTGTGGCGAACCACCACCGATGGAGATCAGATAATCGCAATTCTGTGCTTGGAGATAATCCACACCATCATGAACATTTTTACAGGTCGGATTAGGTTTAACTTCATCATAGATGGCATATTCAATCCCCGCTTCGTCCAATACTGTCAGCAATTTACCAGCAATGCCGTTCTTCATTAGGAATTTGTCTGTGACTACAAGTGCTTTCTTTAAATTCAGTTCTTGAATATAAGGACCGATTTCCTGCAAGCATCCCTTGCCCATAATATTGATTGATGGAACGTAAAATACATGTGTGCTCATTTCTTGACCAGCCTCCTAATGTGAATTCATCAACACCAAAGTAATTCACTTTGCTCTCGAACTAGAATGTAGTATTTCGGCTTCAACGCCTAAGGCTGGCCCCTGAATCGTAACTCGACCGGCTCTGATTTCTCCCTAACTTGACTAATCTCTAAAGGATTTCTTTTCCTCCTTCATCGTATGCTCCATAATCTTCGTTGTCAACATTTTAAATATTTTTTATGTTGTTTTTATTTGTTTTATATCTGTTTCGTGAATATTATTGAGAAGTACAGATGTTTTTACGTTGTTTTTATTGCAAAACACAGATATTTAACGCTATGATTGTAAAATATAGCTTCGGAAAGGTGATTCCTATGCTTGCAGCCGAAAGACGCAAAAAAATAATAGATCTTGTCCATCAAGATAAACGAGTACTAGTCTCCGACCTAAGTAAAATGTTTGAGGTTACAGAAGAGACGATACGAAGAGATTTAGAGAAGCTGGAGAAGGATGGCATCCTTAGTCGTACCTATGGAGGTGCTATGCTAAATCGGCATACGAATGAAGATTTGCCTTTTGTTACACGTAATGCGCTAAATACAGATATTAAACGGGGGATCGCTCTAAAGGCGCTCGATTTAATCAATGATGGAGATACATTAATGGTAGATCCAAGCTCTACAGCCTTTGAGTTTCTAAAATTGCTCGGAAACAAAAACAATCTAACCATCATCACAAACTCCATTAATATCCTGCATGAGTTCTCGAATTCAGGGATGGATATCATCTCTACTGGCGGTTCACTTCGTTACCGATCGTTGTCGCTGGTGGGACCGGTAGCCCATGACACCATTCAAAGATACAATGTGGATACTGCGGTAATCAGTTGCAAAGGAATGGATATGGAACGAGGCATCACAGATTCCAACGAACCTGAGTGTGAGCTTAAGAAGTACATGCTGCGGCAAGCCAATAAGGTCGTACTCCTGGCGGATCACACCAAATTCGATAAGACTGCTTTTACAAAGTTGGTTGAGCTTGGCCATATTGATTTCTTGATCACTGACCGTAAGCCTTCTGAAGCTTGGCTAAAACGACTGAACGAGGAAAACATTGAGGTTCTCTATTAACAGAGGGTAAGAACATACTAAGCCTAATTTAAAAAATGCCGTTCCCCAGTGAACTATGGGTGACGGCATTCGTTTTATTTTTCATCCTTATCTTTCCGTAGAAACCTGAGAAATTGATATTACATCTACGGAAGGATGAATATGATCTGCCTGCTTTACTTGTGTAGAAGCCTTCTTCCTACAAATATAAACAAAAGCTGGCGGGAAATTTAACAGCACCCATTTAACACTCAAAATATCAAAATGCTGTATTAAATCCTTCTTCATTTGAGGAAAATATTCAAAAGTGATGAACCAACCGCCCTCTTTTAGAGAAGATATGATTTGTTCAATGTAAAGCGTCCGATCTGAGGCTGAGAAATTCCTAAAAGACAAACTGCTCACGATGCAGTCTAATTTTTGCAATCTACTATTATGAAGCGCTAGCCGAAGCCGCAAACAATCGTTATAAAAAATACGGTCAGGGAATTCAAGTCTTAGTTGATGACGAAAATCAGGATCCTTCTCAAACAGGAGCGTATTATTCCCAGTCTCTTCCCTGCTTGGAATAAATCTTGTGATGGCTCCAGTGCCCGCACCCAGCTCAGCTATATTATGCATTTGTTGCCATGGAATGATGCCGATCATCGTTTTTGCAAGCCAACGCGAACTGGGAGTAACGCTTCCTAATTGTCGGGGCGCATGCAGAAATTTATACAGAAAATGAAGTCTTTCTTGCATTCCGCTTCGCATGTCAACTCCCCCTTATATCGTAATTTCCCCATCTATCTCTAAAATATGTTAATAAGATTAAAGTCGTACTCGATCTATTCTCTCCATTTATTAATTTTTGCAAAACAAAAGCCCAAATTTCACCGCAGAATACATTGCGTGGAAATTCGGGCTAATGTTTAACTTTAGTTACTTCGATTCAACGGCATGTCCACCAAATTCATTCCGAAGCGCAGCCACTACCTTACCAGTGAAGGTATCGGTCTCAAGTGAACGGTAGCGCATTAATAACGCCATCGCGATCACTGGTGTTGCGGCTTGCAAATCAAATGCAGTTTCGAGCGTCCATCTGCCTTCACCGGAGGAGTGCATAATCCCTTTGATTTCATCCAATTTAGCATCTTTCGAGAACGCACGTTCAATCAGTTCCATCAGCCAAGAACGGATGACAGATCCATGATTCCACACCCGAGCGACTTCCTCAAAGTTGTAATCAAACTCACTCTTCTCCAGCACCTCAAAGCCTTCACCGATGGCAGCCATCATGCCGTATTCGATACCGTTATGCACCATTTTCAGAAAATGGCCGCTACCAGCTTTGCCGGCATATAAAAAGCCGCTTTCCACAGCCGTATCACGGAAGATGGGCTCCACAACCTCCCAAGCTTCAGGATCTCCACCAACCATGTAACAAGCGCCGTTACGTGCGCCTTCCATCCCTCCAGATGTACCTGCATCCATAAAGCTTATTCCGTATTCCTTCAATTGCTCATATCGGCGAATAGATTCCTTATAGTGCGAGTTTCCTGCTTCAATAACGATATCTCCTTTAGATAACAAAGGTGTGATCTCAGCAATGACAGAGTCCACAACCTGATGTGGCACCATGATCCAAATGATTCTAGGCGTCTCCAATTGTTGCACCAGTTCAGTAAGTGTTACTGCTCCTTTAGCGCCCTTTGCTTTCATTTCCTCCACAGCAGGTGCATTCAAATCAAATGCGACAACCTCATGTCCATGATCCAACAAATTCTGGCCTAAGTTGAAGCCCATTTTCCCTAATCCAACTAATCCTACTTTCATGCAATTCCCCTCCGATATATAGATTCTTGTGATGTAATTTCTCCTAAATTGGTAAAAAAAACAGGCAGGGGCTTAAGCCCCTGGCCGTATAGATTCTTGCGTTGCTGCAACTTCTGCCTGAGCAGAGAGAACTTCTGTATCCTGATCTGCCTCATCGAACCACCAGCGATCTTCACCCAATAGCTCCATAGCTGCATCGGGACCATATGAACCTGATGCATAAGTGTGAAGTGGCATAAGCCCCTCTTCCATCGCTTCCTGGATAGGTGTAACCCACTGCCAAGACAGTTCAACTTCTCTCCAGTGAGCGAAGAAGGTAGCATCTCCACGAAGTGCATCGAAGATTAAATTCTCGTAGGCTTCCGGAACATCTGAAGTACCCGCTTCATAAGTAGCTAGGACTGGCTCAAGTTTTCCTTTTTGCAGCTGATCTTTCGTGTTAAGTTGTAGCGTAATAGCTTCATTCGGTCCAATCTCGATAATCAGTAAATTCGGTACATCATTTCCTTTATTCAAGTTATTACTATCATTAAACGGTTCTTTAAACTCAATCACAATACGTGTGGATTTCTCCTTCATTCTCTTACCCGTACGAACATAGAAAGGCACTTCATTCCAGAGCGGATCATCTATAAATAAACGCGCTGCGATAAACGTCTCATTTTGCGAGGATTGGTTAATTCCTGGCTCATTCAAATAACCCGCAACAGAGTTACCTTTCATTTCACCCTCTGCATATTGTCCACGGACAACATGTTTATTAACCTCATCTTTGCTAATTGGAATGAGATGCTCCATGACGTATCTTTTCTTACCACGAATCTCTTCAGGTGTGCTGCCTTTAGGAAGCTGCATCGCCATCATCATAAGCAATTGCAGCATATGGTTCTGGAACATATCACGAAGAGCACCAGCTTTGTCATAATAGCCTGCCCGTTCTTCAACGCCGACAGTCTCACTCGCTGTAATTTGAACATTCGCGATATATCTGTTTTTCCACAGCGCTCTTAGCACTGGATTAGAATACTTCAGGACTTCCAAGTTTTGCACCATCGGTTTCCCTAGGAAGTGGTCAATCCGGAAGATTTCTTCTTCTGTAAATACGGCATTCAAGCTATCATTCAGCTCTCTTGCTGATTTCAAATCTGTACCAAAAGGCTTCTCAATAATTAGACGCTTCCAGCCTTTCGTGGAACCCAGACCGCTGGAGTGAATATTAGCTGCGATTTCCTTGAAGAACTCAGGACCCACAGACAAATAGAACATCCGATTCTCCGGAATATTGAACAACTGTTCGCGACGTTTAACATGCTCCAGCAGCTTAAAGTAATCTTCTGTATTCCCTACGTCTAGAACACTATATTCAAAAGCTTCCAAGAACACCTGCAATTGCGGTGAGTCAACCGCTGGTTGTCTAGAAAAAGTCTGTAACGATTGCAGTATTTGCTTACGGAAGGCTTCGTTCGAAACTTCTCTTCTTCCTAATCCAATCACGGAGAGAGGACCTGAAATTTGACCATCTAAAAAGAGGTTATATAGTGCAGGATAGATTTTACGTTTTGCCAAATCTCCTGTAGCGCCGAATAGCACAAATGTCGATGATTCCACTTTCATTCCTCCTGTTGTTATATATTATTTATATACTTACTTTTAATTACTAACATACTCAGTAGAATCAATCATACGACTGATATTTTCATACGTCAACCTCATTTCGACATTTACGAAAAGTTATTATTTTCACAAAGCTACGAATTGGTAATTATGATTTATGTCACAAAGAAAATCTTATTAGATTATTCGTATTAAATTACTCGGATATTCTCGTTAATTAAAGGAAAATCTCAATCGCAGCGCGGCTTTAGCCAATCTGATCCACACACTCCGATTAAAAAAATCATCACAACAGCTATTTTGAAACAAGAATAAAATTTCCAGTCGCCACCTTTACTCGTCCTCTCTCGTATCGAATTCGATTTTAATCTCAACTTAGATGTTAAGTATAAAAAAGGTCATCTTCGAGGAAGATTATCAGAGAATGTTTCAGAGGGACTAGCGCAGACAACTTTTGATGGCGTTGACAGCCTACTGAATATCCATTCCTCTTTGTTTAAGGCCAGTATTTTAAGTTTTATAATTAAAGAACGCATGAATTTCCATTCAGTTCACGAAAGGAAGGAGATTTTCTCATGAATATGAAGCAATGGGATCGAATTCGAACGGGACAGGGATTTATAGCTGCCTTGGACCAAAGTGGTGGAAGTACACCTAAAGCGCTGCTGCAATATGGCATTACAGAGGACAGCTACTCCAATGAAGATCAAATGTATGCAATGGTTCACGAGATGCGAACGCGCATTATCAAGAGCCCTGCATTTGATTCAAAGAATATACTGGGTGCAATCCTATTTGAGAACACAATGGATCGCCTCATTGACGGGCAATATACAGCCGATTATCTATGGGAGAAAAAAGGCATTGTGCCTTTTTTAAAAATCGATAAAGGACTCGCAGAGCCAGAAGATGGAGTACAACTCATGAAACCTATTCCCGGCTTGAATGATCTTCTGAAGCGAGCCAACGAACGGAATATTTTCGGGACCAAAATGCGTTCGGTGATTAAAGAGGCCAATCCATCTGGTATCAAAAAAGTTGTTGAACAACAGTTTGAAGTCGGTAAGCAAATTTTAGAAGCGGGACTGGTTCCGATCATCGAACCGGAGGTTGATATCCACTCTACTGATAAAACAACGTCGGAGAAGCTGTTAAAAGAAGAACTTTCAGCTCAATTGTCTAAGCTGGGTAAAGACGTGAAGGTCATGCTTAAGCTCTCCATACCCACAGAGAATAACTTCTACCGCGAGTTAATGGACGATCCTCACGTTTTAAGAATTGTCGCTTTGTCCGGCGGTTACACTCAAGCGGAGGCCAACGATAAGCTTGCTCATAATCAAGGATTAATCGCCAGCTTCTCGCGTGCTTTATCGCAAGGACTAAGTGCCGGGCAGTCTGAAGAAGAGTTTAACGCGCTCCTCTCCAAATCTGTAGAAGCGATTTATGCTGCCTCTATTCAATAAGCACTCTTCCTTCGTGAAGACGTCCGACATAAAAAGGGCTGTTTCACTGACAGGTAATTCCTGACGGGAAACAACCTTTTTTCAAAAAATCCGGATTTACTTTTCAACGCTATTGCTTGCAAGATGATGGTTGCTGCTTCTGCACGATTCAAATTATTGTATCAACCGTATGTCATCCGAAAGGAAAATGAACTTATCTTAAATCGAAACTACTAGTATTAAAGCGATGAAAGCTGGAAGGCCTTGCATAAACAAAATAGATTTTTTCACCGTCAGTGCACCATAAATCGCCGCCACTATAACAGTGCTGAGGAAATAGATTTCAATTTGGTGGCCGAAATTTACATTCGGATGAACCAATCCCCAAATTAAACCTGCCGCCAAAAATCCATTGTATAACCCTTGGTTCGCTGCCAGAGTTTTAGAAGCATCCGCAACTTCCTGTGTCATTCCAAAGACTCGAAGACCTTTTGGCTTTGACCAAGCGAACATTTCTAAATAAACAATATAAATATGTATTAATGCAACGAAACCGACCATGATATTACCTGCTATGATCATTAGATTAACTCCCTTTAATTTATTTTGTACACAATTTAATTGTATCACATATTAATTCAAAAATGTACAATCTATCATCATTTTCATAATAAGGTCACTCAAATTTCCTGCCTAGTAATCAACAATAGAATGTATAAATCAAGCTACTGATTTAAGGAGTTTTTAAAATCCTATTAGTCTGGTCAACTAATAGATTCTTAACTATAATTAAATGTACGAGACGAAGAACGTCCCGATTCATTCCTTTTTGAATGGATCGGGACGTTCTTTTTTTGATTAAGGGGGAAAGATTAAAGATGAACTTCGAAACGGCGCATGCTTCATTTATTCAATACCATTTACAAAAAAGATCAGGGGAACGCAAAGGTCGCTTAGAACGAGGACATCGGGAAGCCTAAATACTGTTTTGCCGTAACGTTTGGTGGTCTCTACGATTAAATTTTGACGATCTGCATCCAGAATTCGAAGTGCTCGATTGGCGGGGTCACTCCTATTTCTGTGACTTTGCTTATATAACTCGGAATGTGAAGCTAGTCATCGAAATCAAAGGTTTTGGTCCACATGTTCGAGATATGGACAGAATTAAATACTGCAATGAACTGAACAGAGAAACCTTCTTATCGGCAATGGGATTTCAAGTCATTTCATTTGCATATGACGACGTCGCTAGTCGTCCCGAGCTCTGCATGACACTAATGCGAATGCTGCTTAGTCGTTATCAGACGGAGTCTTCTCCAGTAAGCGTGGAGAGCGTGGCAGAAAGGGAAATCATCCGACTTGCCTATACGCTTGCTCGCCCGTTACGCCCCATTGATGTTGAGATTCATTTAAGTATAAATCATCGATCAGCCGTTCGAATGCTACATTCCCTCTGCACTAAAGGGCTGCTCTCACCTGTAACCGGACCAGAAGGTAAATACGTTGTGAAATATGAACTCCAGCCCAATGCGATGAACCGATTGTAGAAATCCTGCAATTTTACATCTTTTAGGTTCTATATTCATCCACGGATACCATTGGTTCATGATCCCCATCTCAGTATTATAATAATTACGTTCTAGACATTGTTGGAACCACTCGGACTTTTCCTGCCAACTGACTGCTTCTATGCTTTCCTTTGCTTGTGTCATTTAGAACTCACCTCAACTCTGATCCTTAGTCAATTCAGCCATCTTCTCCAATAACTTCATTGCACTAAGTTGGGAGCTGAGCTGAATTACACCAGTAGATAACAAAGTCCAATCTGTACCAAACAAAGCTGCGTCCTCTGACTTTCCTTGCTCCCAGAGAGATTCAGCATTCCTACGCAGAAAATCGACAGCTTCAACAGCTGCGGCATCAGCTTTGACCCATTCAGCTGTATATCGAATCAGGATTCCTTTAAACAGTCCCGCATCACCATTTCCTTCGTCTGGAAGTACACCGCCCTTAACCTCAGCAAGCTCATGAGCAGCAGCGGAAAAAGTTAATCGAGCATCCTCTAAATAGGATTGATTCTTAGTGATACGATAGAGCTCTACAGCTGCGCCAATATAGACACCTTGGTTATAGGAGTATTTCCAATCCTTATCAATCTGACCATCGCCAGTGCGATTCATGCCATCCCATACAAAACCCGTCGTCGGGTCTACCAAATGTTCTTTTTGCCATCTATAAATTTTTAGTGCCCATTCTAGATTTTCAGCTTCTCCGAAGGCTTGATACAAACGAGCTGCCAGAATAGCTGCCGGTGCATTGGCAGGTGTATTTTTATAATCTAACTGTGTCTTCTGCCAAGCAATCCCACCTCCCATATGCTCGTTCCAGCCTGTCTGAATGTCTTCCCATAAAAGAAGTGCTGTAGCTTTATATGCTGCTTGGCCAGTTGCTTGATAGGCACGGAGCCACGCGAGAGCCATCCATTCCATATCATCATACAACTCGTTGGGCCATACTCCGCCATTTCGTCGTAAAAGA
This sequence comes from Paenibacillus etheri, assembly GCF_001012825.1. Taxonomy (GTDB): domain Bacteria; phylum Bacillota; class Bacilli; order Paenibacillales; family Paenibacillaceae; genus Paenibacillus_AQ; species Paenibacillus_AQ etheri. Next base: position 6,939 of record NZ_LCZJ02000019.1, on the reverse strand, counting down.
CCTTCATGAAGTGCGGTAAGCCGTTCAGCATACCCATTCTCACCCGTTCGTTGTAATCCATCTACCAATACATCCACAGCATGGGCCATCCACCAATAATGAAAAATGGTATTACATTCTCCGTTCGGACAAGGTGTTTCTATATTGTACATTTTGATCGCTTCATTCCAGAATAATGAATCCAGTGCAGCTTGTGCTTGATTCGCCCGTGCCTCCCAAATCCCTATTTCCAATTGGTTCATATAGACTCTCTCCCTGGTTCGAATTTCATAGCATTAACCCTTGATACCACTGAAGGCAATCCCCTGCACAAAATAACGCTGAAGTGCTAGAAAGAGCACCAATATCGGCAAGATCGCAACAAGCGCACCAGCCATCATTGGACCGTAATCCGTTTGAAAATTATAGGAGAAGGCTTGAAGTCCCATCTGGATCGTCGCTTTATCCGGGTCATTCAGCACAATCATGGGCCATAGGAAGCTGTTCCAGCCCGCTTGAAAAGTAAAGATACTTAAAGTAGCCAGCGCCGGTTTAGTCAGCGGCAAATAAATCCGCCAAAATATTTTAAACTCTCCACAGCCTTCAATCCGGGCCATTTCCATCATGTCACTAGGCAAGGTGAGAAAGAATTGCCGCATAAAGAACACAGCAAAGGTTCCAGAAGCGCCCGGAAGAATAATCCCCCAGAATGAGTTCATCAGCCCGTTACCCCCGCTGCCAAAAATATCGTTGCCTCCGAAAAATGGAATATGACGCATAACATAAACCGTAGGAATCATCGTCACAATGCCTGGTATCATCATCGCCGCTAGCAGTACGCGGAATATTGGCTTATTGAGCTTAAAATTCAGCTTTGCGAACGCGTAGCCACTGATAGAACCAAAAAACAGATTCGCCAATACACCCGCTACAGCAAGCACAAGCGAATTCCAGAAAAAGAGGGCAAATGGAGCCGTTGTAAATGCCTTACGATAATGCTCTAAGGTCAAATGTGAAGGAAACCACCGAATGGGCATGGCGAATATCTCTTCGTCAGGCTTCAAAGATGTAAGAACACTCCAATAAAAAGGTAGAAACATTACGATGGCAATAACAATGCACACTATATAATAAATAGATTTACTTAAGCTTCTTTTAAATAACGAACTTCCACTAGTATCCATACCTCTATCCCCTTTCTGCATGACAAGCCCAGCTTATACAATGGACTCCTCCGCCTTAGTGATCCGCATGTTTATAAGTGAGAATATGAGAATCGCCACAGCAAGCACAAATGCTTGTGCAGAGGCATATCCCATTTGCAGCTGATTGAAGCCCTGCTGATAGATCAGATAGACCGGAGTCTTCGTCATATTCGCCGGACCACCCTGCGTCAGCACAAAAGCTTGGTCGAACAACTGTAACGCGCCAATGATTGCCATCGTGCTGACTAGAAAGGTAGTTGGACGTAGTTGCGGCCAAGTAATATAACGGAAACAATCCAGTTTATTGGCACCATCCAGCCGTGCGGATTCATACAAATAGTCAGGCACGCCTTGTAGACCTGCCAAGTAGATAATCATATTAGAACCTACCGACTGCCAGAGGGTAAGCATGATAATGGACAACATCGCCGTTCGGGTCTCGGATAACCAAGCTGGACCTGTAATCCCAACATAGGACAACAAACCGTTAACCAAACCAAACTCAGGATGCAAAAGCCATATCCATACGGTAGCAGCAGCAACGGCGGATGTAAGGGTTGGCAAATAATTCAGTGTGCGGAACAGCTTTACCCCACGCCAGGAACGACTAAGTAGAATCCCGAGGAGAAGCGAAATCAGAATATTAAGTGGAACGAAAATGATGGAATACAGAAATACATTTCGGAATGTTTTCCAGAGCAAACTGTCCTCTATCAAACGGCGATAGTTATCAAAACCGATCCAATCATTTCTACTAAGTACATCGTAATTGGTAAAGCTTAAATATAGCGCCATTACCACAGGGATGACCGTGAATACTGTAAATAGCAACACCGTGGGTGTAATAAACAGATAAGCCGTCCGCGCCTGATGTTTCTCTAGCTTTCTGATGGAAGCCATTTCAGCTACCCCCTCCTAAGCAAAAGGGAGGCAAAACCTCCCCTTTACTTCAAATGTCTTACTTATTACTTCACAACTTCATTATCCTTAAGCATTTTGTCGCCTTCTTCTTGCGATTTCTTTAAGGTCTCATCAATACTCATCTTGTTTTGCTGGTTAAGCTATAAATTAGGTGCCAAGGCGTCGGTTTCCATCACGGAATAACCAGGGTGGTTTGGACGGACCTTAGCGAACTCCAACGTTTCTAGAAACGGCTGCCACTTTGGATCATCCTTGAAGAATGGATCTTCCATTGATGGCTTATAACCTGGCAGATTAAGACTAGTCTTGGCCCAGAGCAAGGCGTTATCCTTGTTCGCCGTCCACCATTTGATGAACTCCCACGCCTCTTCCTTATGTTTGGAGCCTTCTGGAATCACTAGACCAAATCCACCCATCACACTGCCTTTATCCCCGCTTGGACCAGCTGGAGGAGGAACGATCCCATAATCCAGATCTTTACCATATTTGTTATAGGTGCTGAGCATCCACGGGCCGGAATACAGCATAGCAACTTTACCTGTAACAAAAGCATCTTGCCCTTCCCCAAGTCCAAGCTCGAACCCTACTTTATACACTTTATCCTTGTTCATCAGGCGATCCCAGAATTCTAGCACTTGCTTGCCTTGCTCATTATTAAAATTGGTCTTTCCATCCTCTGTAAGCATGGAGCCACCAGCTTGTTGGAGATACATATTAAAAAGCCCCAAGTCTCCCATTGAAAAACCTGCGATTTCTAATTTATTACCGTTCCATTTGGTTAGCTTGGTAGCTGCGGCCTCTAGCTCATCCCATGTTGTCGGAGGCTGAAGTCCCGCATCTGCGAGAAGCTTCTTATTATAGAAAAGAGCTCGGGCATCTACCGTAAGCGGCAGCCCATATAATTTATCATCATACGAAAGCTCCCTAAGGGACTCGCTGTAGAAATCATCTTTGGAAATGCCGTCACGCGTTAAGTATTCGTCAACCGGATGCAGTACGTTCTTCGGGGCATACAGTGATGTTCTCCAACGATCCCAAAACAGTACATCTGGAGTACCGCCATTGGTCGCGGAAGTCAGGAATTTCGTGATCATATCCTGTTGCAGCACATATTTTACGTGAATCTTATCCTGCGATTTATTAAAAGCATCCACCATGGTCTCGAATTGCTTCTGCCCCTCACCGCCCCAATCTCCCCAGAAGGTAAGCTCCGTCTTTTTCCCAGTACCGCTCCCAGCTTTGCTTGTATTTCCGGTCTCTTTACTGGCAGATCCGTTATTGCCACCGCAGCCCGTAGCAAGTGAAGCTGTCATAACCAAAGCAAGTGTGGTAACCAGCCATTTTTTCATGTTCTCTATCCCCTTTAGAGTCGATTTATAAACCTTGTAGACATCAACTTCGCTTAACTTGCATCCCACAGTGCATAAGCAGCAGCTCGCAGAACATCATATTTGCCCAAGAGAACCACGGACGTGTAAATTCATTCGGGTTATCCACATGGAACCCTTCATGCATAAATCCGGTGCCCGCATCCGTCTTCTCCAGCAGATTAAGCAAGGATTCCTGTTCTGCATTGCTAGTAGATGTCATTCCCTGAATCGCTAAAGCAATAGGCCAGATATAACGACTAGGCGTATGTGGACTTCCAATGCCAGCAGCCGCCTTTCCTGCGAAGAAATAAGGATTATTGCTGCTTAAAATAAGCGCACGGGTATTTTTGTAGATAGGATCATCGGCACTCACATAACCCAAATACGGGATAGAGAGCAGACTCGGCACATTTGCATCATCCATCAAATTCACCTGTCCACGGCCATCTACTTCATATGCATAGACTGACCCAAACTCTGGATGGTCTACGATTCCATATTGGCTTATCCCCTCATTAATCTGTTCAGAAAGTTTCCTAGCTTTCAATTCCAGTTCCTGATCCCTTAGTATCTCTCGGGCAATTTCACACACATACTCTAAAACAACCACAGCGAACATATTGGCAGGAACCAAATACCCGTATTCACAAGCATCATCACTAGGACGAAATCCGGACCATGTCATTCCGGTATAAGCCGTCAACGTCCCTTTGCCTTCGCGTGTTAATGTATCCGTAGGTGGACAGTTCATCCGCTGAAAAAGATATTTGGAATCGCTCTCATGATTCTGTTCGGTATTCCATAATGCAATGATTCTTTCTACACCCTTTACAAATGAATCATTAAACTGACTAGTTCGGCCCGAATTCTTCCAGAGCAGATAACTCAGTTGGATCGGATAGCATAACGAATCAATTTCATATTTTCTTTCCCATACACCCGGGCTCATCTCCGTAAGATCCTCCTGATGGCCATTCCCATTCCCTTCTTCATTGAACGCGTTCGCATAAGGGTCAAGCTGAATGCAGGCGAATTGTCTTTGCACAAGTCCCTCAATCATGTGCGCAATTTCTTCATCCTCGGAGGCAAGGATCAGGAAAGGTCTAACCTGAGCAGCGGAGTCCCGCAGCCACATCGCTGGAATATCTCCGGTAATGACAAAAGTGGTGCCGTTCGCCATTCGTTTTAAGGTTGTATTCCAGGTATTAGCCATACATTTCTCGAACATCTCTGCTAATTTTGGACGATCGTTCAGCTGTGCTTTTACATTAGATGCCAGTTTCTTCATCGACTCAGGGATTTCTCTGGTTGCTTTCAGTTATAATACCCCCTTTTTCTTTTTCCTTTGAAGCGCTTTCACAAATTAGTATATTGTCATGTAGTTAGTATGTCAATATGTTTATTTATCAATAATGATATATCAACATTTCTATAATGATAAACATCTATCTAAAATAACAAAAAAACCCATCCCAAAAGATAGGTTTTTATATCAACTAATTTATGGATAATAGTACTAAACTAATTGTTGAAAGCAAATAAAGTATTAGACTGGGGTCGTTGATTTGATGCGGTTTCAGAGTTAAAAAACTTCAGGTGTTTAAAAATAAGTTTTAGCTGAACGAGAAATTAAAGTCTTAGACTGCCGCTGCTTTGTTGAACTAACGTTCCCGTTAGTCTAACGATACAAGCAGGGAACTTCAGATTCTTACTTGTTTGTGTTTAGTTCTCATATTAAGCCCCGAAACTTAATATGTTTTGGTGATTTTCAGCTAAACGACTTTTGTCAACTTGATATCCATCCAAGGTATCCAACTGTCATCGTCGCCCGACAGCTCCCAACTGCCGGTTAAGGTGTTGCTGTCATCACTAAACATACCTGTAAAGCGCTCCGATTTTCCTGCAATGGTCCAGACTGCATCGAGCAAATTTGCTTGGTACGTTCCGACGCTGCCTCGGTTGTCATACGAGTGCGTGAAATACGTCTGGCTTGCAGTATCATAACCTATGATCTCGATGGCCCTAACCTCTTCGTTCCCCATATAGCCATCCACGTGGTGAATAAGGAAAAACCCACCAGGCAGCCATTCATAGATATCAGTTGCCTTCAACTTGGCAGCCGGCCCCGACGGGCTCGCCTTAATCAGTCCTTCCGTATTCCATTTGCCTACGAATACACTCAAGCGATTGAGCGCAGGATCCGGGTTGGGAGGATCGTGTGGAGCAAGGGAAGCATCCTTTTCTGACATTAATTAAGTTCCTCCTTTATCATCAGAGCGGTTGCCACTCTGCATGAATGAAATGATAATTTACTACTTTTATTCTATCATGCTACAGGTGATGTGGTTTCTTATCGATTGCTATTTTCAGAAGTCGAATCACCTCTCTGCGGACATCGACAAGCGCCTCACCCCAGGTACTCCTTATATAGTCATCAGGGTTGTCATTTATCTCAATTTCTCAAATTCCATCACGTCATTTTTATCACTTTTTCACCCTGTTACTCGTTGTGGCATTAAGCTAATCTGCCCGTAACTTCAATGATAAAATGGAGCAGCTGCCACGGCAAACTACTCCTTGTATCGTTAAACTAAAGTATCCGTTAGTTCAATCGTGTAAGACTCCGTAGAACTCTTTTATCTTCAGCCAAGACTCATACCAAAATGTTTTCGATTTATATGGTATGGCAATCTCTATCTGTTCATCATTTTTTATTATAAAAACTGCATGATCTGTGGCTTTCAAACTATCTCCAAAACCAAAATATGCCCTTCCTATTTTCAGCCGAATTTTCCTGTTCACGATTGAGATATATGATGCATAATAGCACTGTGTAGAAAATCTGCTAAATCCTCATTGCTATATTGATTAAAGTAGTTATTGAATCGTGCATCGAATTTGTAAGTATCGGCAATGCAAGCCAGTAGCTCTGTATCACATGGCATGAATTGCATTAGATTTTTTTCCACTCCTCGATTAATCGCTGAACTTCATCGGAGGAAGGATGCTGATCGACACAAGACGCAATTTGCTTGAATACTTCCTCCTTCGATTGAAAACGTTCATCTTTTTCATCTTGTGATAGTTTATCCAACGTTTCATTAAACACATTATACGCTTCTGTTTCACCATAGATGAATCTCGCCTCATTTGCATATTGTTCTTTAATGGCAAAACGGAAGAATTGTTGAAAATTTGCAAATTACTAATATTATTCCCCGAAACGTATTCTTCGAGAGCAACCATGATGGTTTCTAGTCTTTGTTTTCTTGAAAATAAGGTTTGTCTCTGCTTCTTTAATATTTGATTCTGTTCTTGCCTGGTCAGCTTTAAAATGTCCGCAATTTCTTTCAAGGAAAAATCCAATTCCTTTAAGAACAAAATCGTTTGAAGTTTTTCCAAACTGCTTCGATCATATAAGCGATACCCTTTTTCCGTCAGATGTGTCGGTTTAAATAAATCAA
>NZ_LCZJ02000018.1:638530-893559 GCF_001012825.1 Paenibacillus etheri | reverse complement strand
TTTTGGCATGCTCATTTTAACTATACCACATGATTTAAAATCACTTTACTGGTAATGTTGACAAGCTATTAGCTGGTATAGCCATACATGCAGCGCAAACAAGGAACACTGCCGAGGCAAACTGTTCCTTGTTTCGTTCAACTGTAGTGTCCCGTTTGCGTAATGATCCCTTTTGTTTAAGTGATTTCATTCACAATATTTCAGTGAAAAATTAAATTCCTTATTTGTTATTACTTCACAATAAATGCAACAATCCCTATAATAATAAACAGAATTCCACCCGAAAATTGTCCTAATCCTGAAGCTTCTCCCATTAACAGAAGATTAAATATGTTTTTGCTTTTTCGATTTTTTCCAAATAAGCCATCCTCTGTTCTCATACGATAAATACCCCAAACTACTAAAACTAACCCAAAAATAAATGGTATTAAAATCATTACAATTCCTCCGTTGTTTGTTTAATATGTGCATCTTTGTGAAACGTATTATTTGTCATCCTCATCGAAAATAAAAGTTTCTTCAATTGATAAATTAAAAACTGAAGCTATTTTATACGCAAGTAACACAGATGGATTATACTTTTGTTTTTCTAATGAGATGATTGTTCTAGAAGATACACTTACTTTATCAGCTAGCTCTTGTTGAGTTATTCCTTGTTCTACTCGTAATTCTTTCACTCTATTTTTCATTAAATATCTCCTTGATTAAAGGACATGATTATAATATTTTCTAGAACCAAATTCACTAATGATTAAAGATATTAAAACAATTAATAATGCAGTATTTGTAGGGATTACCACAAAATTAGTTAAAAACATAATAATTATAATTACATACATCAAAAAACGCATTGAAAAACGAGAAACTTTTCCATCAATTAAAATATCTCTTTCATCATATTCCTTTGACATTTTCTTTTCTAATATTTTGTTATTGCGGGATTTAAGGTAAGAAATTATTGAAATCAACAAAATTATTCCACCTATGAATAACATGACATAGCCAAAATTAAATCCTTCCGATGTATCGAGATTTATTTGAATAAATCCTAATACCATTAACAAGATTGATAATAAAATTCGCTGTATGAATAGTTTTTTCAAATGTAACTCTCCTAACTAACTTATTCTTCTAAGGTGAAGTTTGTTTCATATGAAGTTTATTTCACATGAAGTTTATTTCACATGAAGTTGACTTCATAATAGCTTATTTCAAAATAAATAGCAAATGGTAAATAATAGTCTAGTTATATATTCTTCATATGGCAGATTATCTCCCCAAACATCATATCCCATCTTATAAATTTCTATCATTTCCTCTTTTGTTACTCCCCTAATTTTTTTCAAAGTACCTCTCCTTCTGTTTTTTATGCGGTTATACATTCTTTTCGAAATTAAGCTTATCAAGACCTCTATTCTCCTGAAGCTAAACAACCCGGGAGTTGAATGATGAATTATTAGTATTCAATGAGTTTCTTGTCGATTTCTGCAATTTCGCCGATCTTTGATACCATCCCAAAGAATTATTGACATCAGCATCAGTAGGTAGGTACTTTCTTTCGTACTCCACTACGATTAAAGAATGGGTTATCAGAGCATCGTGAGAACTGTAAATAAGCTAATCTATGGCGATAAATTGTAGATAATTCAAGGTGAACCTTATCAAAAGCAGGGCAATTTTTTTGGAGAAAAGCACCCAGCAAGTTTGGAAGGGTGCTTTTCTGGACTCGTTCCTCCGGGACAACAGCCCCTCCTGACGGTCTTTCAACTCGCCGAGCCGTTCGAAGAACAGGTCGTCACCATCGCCGTTCCCTTCAAACAACTTGAGGAAGCGTACACGTTGACTTTTGATGCTCGCGAGTTCTTTATCAACGGCAGACTCGATGGAGCTGGCCAACACAATCTGCACTGTCAGGCATTGATTTTTTTTCCAAAATAGGTTATTTTATAGACAGCTTAGTGATAAGCAAGTTCCTGACACGAAGGGAGATGTGTTTTAATGGCAACTACTTATATGGTGGTTTGGTCTTAAAACTGAATAGCAGGCATACGCGATAAAAGCGGGGAACCACCCGTATTATTTGGTATGCCATCCAAAGTAACCTTTCGTGAATATTGCTGTTTGCAAGATACGATGAAGGTCGTGTCTTTTTTGCGTCCTGATGCCGCGTGACAGCAGCTTCTTTAGAGGCTGCTTGTCCGTGGCATTTTTGCGTCCAAAAAACAACATTAAAGGAGCTAACAAAAAAACTATGATGAATTTGAAAACCTATGGCTACACAGAAATAGAAGCAATTCCCGACGGATTATTGCCCGGCAGGGTGACGGAGCTTCGGCGCGAGCGCTTCACGGTCATGACCGAGCGCGGCGAAGTAACGGCGGTGCTCAAAGGAGCATTCTATCACAGCGTGGAAACACGCGTAGATTTTCCATGCGTCGGTGATTTCGTCTTGCTGCTTTACAACGAGAGCGGAGATTCGCTCATCGTAACAATACTGCCCCGCCGTTCCAAGTTCTCACGCGCAGATTACTCAGGGCATGCCGTAGGTTACGCAAAAACCGTGCGGGAACAGGTCGTTGCAACCAACTTTGACTATGTGTTTATTCTTTCTTCTCTGAATTGGGATTTCAACGTCACCCGCATCATGCGGTACCTGACACAAGTCAGGCAGAGCGGCAGTCAGCCAGTCGTCATTCTGACCAAGGCTGATCTCGTTGTAGATTATAATCTCCCGCTCGCAGAAGTTACACAAAGCATCCCTGATGTGCCAGTTCATGCGATCTGCAGTCATACCGGCCTGGGGCTGAACGAACTCGCTCCCTACTTGATGCCTGGTAAAACAGTAGTATTTCTCGGTATGTCTGGCGTCGGTAAATCGTCTCTGCTCAATGAATTGATAGAACAGGACGTAATGCGGGTTCAGGCGATCCGGGAAGTCGACAGCCGGGGGCGTCATACGACAACGCACCGTCAGCTGTTCATGCTCCCCTCTGGCGCGATGGTTATTGATACGCCTGGTATGCGTGAGCTTGGGCTTTTTGATGCAGACGAAGGCATCCGCGCAGGTTTTACCGATGTAGAGGAATGGTTTGCGCAATGCCGATTTAAGGATTGCCGCCATCAAACCGAGCCGGGCTGTGCCGTTCTCACGGCGCTTGCCGATGGTTCGTTACCACATGAACGGTGGGAGCATTATGTTGCCCAGCAGCAGGAGAACAAGTATGTCCAGGATAAAACGAGTTACCTCATCGACAAGAGGGCTCGAAACAAAACAACCGCCATGTGGAGCAAGCAAACGAAGAAAAACGGAGGATGGAAAAAATGAATATAAAATTCGAAACGCTGAACTATGCCTTAAGCCGACAGTTCAAGAAGGATATTATCTCAGCTGACTGCCAAACCGTGCCGTTACAAGGCGGAACTGTGGGAAATGTGCACCTGGTAAACGGGATCGCCGAAACCGCGGATGGTGAAAAAATGCCGTACCGTATCGTGCTGAAAATTCAAAAGAAATGGGAACGTTACAACGATCCAGATTCCTGGCGCCGGGAATATGATCTCTATATGTCTGACTTGGGAACGACGTTCTCAGATACCTTCCGCTGGCCAACATGTTACCATGCGGAGATGAATGCCGAAGCAAACGAATTCCAGCTGTGGCTGGAATATATCGATGGCGTAACCGGTTTAGACTTAACCGGTGACATGTATGAACAGGCCGCGCTGGAGTTAGGCCGTTATCAAGGCAAGCTGTATGCGGAGAAGCCCGCTGTGCTGCAGAACCTGACCAACCTGAGCCATGCGGATTTCATGAAGAATACGTATCTGCATTATCGGTCGTGGCCAGTCGTTTACGATTATATACGCTCGGAGGACTGCGAATTCCCGCAGCACATGCGGCAAATGCTCATCGACATTGATGAGCACGTAGATGAGGTACTCGCCCGCATCGAGCAATTGCCCCTAGTGCTATGCCACCGGGACTTCTGGGTGACCAACCTGATCTATGCCGACGGGAAAATCGCGCTCATCGACTGGGATACATGCGGATGGGGTTATTTGGGTGAGGATCTTGCAAGCCTAATTGCGGATGAAGCGGATATCAATCACATGGTCGAATACTACCAGCGGTGTGTCCCCGCTTATTACAAAGGCTTTTTGGAGTATGCGGATATACCCCCTATCGCCGATAATTGCGTCTTCGAATTGATCCTTCTCATATTCGGGTACAGGCTTGTAGAGTGGTATCTCCACACAGAGGACGATGACGAAAAAACAAAGTGTCTTCATACGCTCCAAAAAATCCATGAAATGAAGACCAGCCCTGCGCAGGGTTGACTGTAAAAAAGAACTCCGAAACCCCTTGAATATAATGGGTTTTCGGAGTTTCTTTCATTACTCCCATTCGGTGAATCGATAATGGAAATAAAGCCTTAGACTGTCGCTATTTCACTTAACTAACGTGTTCTGTTAGCGAAAAAGTTATTATTAACAGTCTTTTTTATAGGACTAAAAAAATTCTAGTTTAATGAATTGTTGTTTCGAGAACACTGTCCAGATTATGTGATGCTTCAATAATGGCTGGCTCCAAATTACTCAGCCATTCGGAATACTCTAGACTTGTTACCATGGATGGATCCTTCCTTAGCTCCTTGCATCTCTTCAAATTCTCTTTCCATCCGCTACTAAGATGTAAAAGCCCCCAATCTGCTGCATGGCTTTTAGACAAGATGACACCTTCCTGCCACCAAGCTATAAATTTAGAAGCTAATAGGAGCCAGTCGACGGAATGTAGACTATTTCCCTTGCCAAACTTCCGCATGCACTTGGCATATTCCTAAAAAAAACTAATGAACTCTTCCTTCGAATACGATGGAATATTGTCTAGATGGGACTCACCATACAACAAGATACTCTGCTCCTTGATCGTGTACAGGGTGAACAGGTCTAATTGATTTTCCGTCCAGATGGATTCGCGCTTTGTTCCCCACCATAAGCCACTGCCCTTTTCCCCACTCAGCATATTAATCGTAAGAAAGGCACCCTCAAGCATATTGGTATTGAGGTTGGGAATTTGTCTATCGACGGATCTTCTAAGAAGGGATGATAACCAGTAATGCTTATGGGTTGGTATCCGCTAAACTTTCGCCTTCTTTAGATTGTAATAGCATGACATGAGCCTCTGCTACGGCATTACGAAACAACTTGTCTGTCAATTCGATTCGCTCTACTATATCTTCTACGGTTTTTACACCATATAGTTTTTCCAAGGTTAATACCACTTCGACAGGAAAATCCCGAGACGCATGAACCAAGAAGCTGTCAGCTTGGAATGGTGTATAGATTATCCGAAGTACATCTACAAGTGGATTTACAACATACTTATGATAGTAAATCAACGACTCTAAAAAAAGCCCACGTTTTGTATATTTGACAGCTCGGTTCCTTTGACTGTAAATACCCTGAGCACGTATCAATTGTGATTGAAGTTGTGAATGGTGAGTCGTGTGATCAACGTTTTGATACTTCACGATACCTGTCTTATCTATCAATATAACGGGTACGACAGTTTTGTCTTCGGTAATGAATAAAACAGGGACACTCTCACTTTGGATCGTCACGTCAACTAAGAGACTATCTGATGACTCCTGTAGGTGGTAAACCTTGTAGCGGTTATTTGTGGGTCGACCAGTTTCTTCATAAGCAATATCTACTTTTCCTAATCGACGCATACAGGCATCCAACCGGGTGAATGCAGCATCTATGCAGCCTTCTCTGGTATAGCATACCAAATCAATATCAGAATACTCGTCCAAAGTTTTAGTACCATCTGAACCCTCCAGCCAGATAGCTAAAATATAATCTTCACTTCCAAGGTCTGAAATAATTGCTTTTAGAATGGTCTCACGGTTAATCGTCATTGCTAAACCTCCCAAGCCTTTTTTATCTAATAATAGTTTTATCTCCGATTCATTGCTGTTGTTTTGGAAAGTTTCTGTTTTAAGCTCCCGTTCTTCGTAAGCTAATAACAAGCTCGTTGTTCTACTCGCTAGAATGGTTTGAATAATTGAACCTTTTCAAATAATCACTTATTATTCTCTGATCCTGATGCCACCATAACATTGGGAAATCATATTTTTTTACAAATCCTAACTTTTTCGCTAGCTGTATCGATCGTTCATTGCCAGCGTCACAATTATAATTCGGCACTAGATTATGGTTCAGACAATGTTCGATAAATGCTACGCCCGTAAGTGTTGCTAGCCCTTTATTCTGGTATTCATCCACGGTTACGATATCGATATCTGCATACCCTCCACCTACAAAATAAGAATTGCAAACACTTGCAAAATCATCATCCATCACAAGACAGTAACCAAATCCCCGATCCGCAAATTGTTGTGACGAACTCCATAACGAATCATAAGAAGCGTCCATTTCATTTTTATATTTATCGAATAGCGCTTTATCCATCTGTTTCATAACAAATTGTTCTTGCAATGCGTTAGGTTTTTTTAGATGTTGGAATTTGGACAGATCGAATGTAAAAGATGAACGGTGTAATAATACAGTCTTTCCCGCTAAACTTTCGCTAATTTGAAACAGTAGTTCCGGTGTTGAAGCATAAAGATCGTAGTATTTTGAATGATTTTGATCATTTAGTAAAAAATCAACTACCTCGCTCATGAAGTATTCATTGTCGCCACTCTTAACCAAAAGATACTGTCCATATGAATTGATAATAAGGCTGCAGGTAGGATTTTCGTTGTGATCAACAAACACTTTTCCAGATTGATTTCGCTCAATTACGGAATATGCAAACACGGGTTCATATGCAAGATTTTTCAACAGTGGCAGAACGTGAGCGTGATTTTCTTTAGATAATTCTATCATTTCATCTATCCCTTCTAATTCCATCTAATTCCATCTTCATATAAGTTCCTTGCTAAATTAACCTGCACGATAGTTGAACAAATAAAAAACGGCTGCCGAAGCAACCGCTATTACACAAACCTTCCCCGTTACCGGAATGTACCATCTATAGTATAGTAATTCATATTTCATCCTCAAATATACTTTTTAAAATTAAATCTGCACATTCTTCGGAAGTTTTTAAATGTGTGTTGACAGTACATTTATACTGGATATCTTTTGCCATGATTTGGTGTTGCCAATCAGATTGGTCTTCAGTTCTATTTCCTCGTGCAATATTTCTCTGACGGCAAATGTCTAAAGGGCAAAACACATCTACAATGTATAATGGATACCCGGAAAATATATTGTTCACTTTTTCATAATGTGGTTTCAACTCAGATCTATCTACCATAATGCCGTCAATAAGCACATTTTTACCATGGTCAGAAAATAATTTGGCTGTATGATACATCATGATAATTGCTTCACTTAAATACTTCCAATAATCTTCACGAAGATAACGTTCACCTATCATTTCTTCAAAAAGGTCATTGGCAACAACATAAAAAAATTCTTGCGATTTTAACTGTAAAGCATCTACTATTGATGTTTTTCCAGAACTCGTAACACCGTTTAAAAATACGATTCTACCCTTGTTCATCCTGTTAATACCCCTTATCAATTCAATTAATTATATTTTAATCTTCAAACTTCAAATATGGAAATAAAAAACAACTATAATTGAACTATACTACCGTTAGTTGAACAAAAAAACGGCTGCCGAAGCAGCCGCTATTCCTCAATCGAGTCCTGTTAGCACAGCGAAGCAGTGTTACTGCACTAAACTGAACATTCATTAATCATTGCGAAAAAATACTAAGCACCAAATTGTCTTAAATGATGGTCTAGATGTTTATAAATCCCTTTACCCCATTGCTCAGGAGTAAACTTGCCAAAAAAAGGATGTGGATGGGATGAACATTTCTCCGGACCGTTACTTTGGAAAGTTAAAATCTTTTGTTTCAGTTTTTCTTTCTCTGTGATAAAGTCTCTTTCATCTACAATAAGTATGGTCGGAATTGTTGACATATTGTGTGGTACCGGCTTGTCATTATAGAAAATAGAATTCACGAACCTTCCTATTAACCTTCCTAGCCAATATCTAGGGGGATAGGAATTCCCCAATGCGATATCTTGAAATGCTGAGCAGTGAGCCAACATTTGAGCAACATTCATTGTTCCCCATTGTGGTTTTGAATTTGGACTTAAATTCTCGATACGGTTCAGTATTTCTGCTGTATGCAATTCATTGTATATATTTTCCATTGGCACGCTCCATTAAATTCATCTTTTGTATACGTGAATTTGACTTAGAAAAAAACCTCATCAAGTTCAAATTTGGAATGGTAAACAGGAAAATTTATCTTACCTGAGGAAGTTCACATATGGTCTAGTCCGATACGATTTCCTGCATAATCTAGAATCTTCTGGTCTGTCTATTATATTCATAATTGCATCAGTACAATTCGACAGCATGCTGTCAATCTAATATTTACCATTTTTCATCAGTCCCTCATCAACCCTATTCTTCGCCACTACTCTTATATCTTCGTCATCATCGTTCAATAAAATAGTTAAAACTCGAAATGTCGCTTTTTTGTTATAGACAATTCGTTTTCTAACTGAGCTATCTAAATCTTTTGCCAGTTTCATTTGTAAACTTTCTGGTAGTCGATTTTTTGTAGCAACAATAAATCTAACCCTTTCATCTGCATCGTCAGCTAGAATTTCCATAATCTCAACAGGAATTGATTTATTATGTGCTACCCATTCACGCATTTCAGGGTACGTTTCAATTACTTGTAACCAAACCTCAAAAGGTGCAACATCCCATGCAGCCTTCAGATATTCCTCCATGTTATCACTAAGCCTTAACCTTACAAATTCTTCAGCCGAATTAATCATCATTCAACCCCGATAAACAGATTTATTAACATTTTAACATAAAAATTTAGTTAAACTAATCTGCCGTTAGTTGAACAAAGGGCTACCTCTCGGCAGCCCTCTCATTATTGCACTATTGATCTCAGTTAGTTGAGCAACATGTAACTGCAATCATCTTAATCGCCTTTTATTAAATCGTTCTTAACTAAATCGAAGGCTACTGCGAGATATCTTCACATTGCTGCATTAAAGAATATTGCTGTGACAGTTCAGCGATCCCGTCTGTTAGTTCAATTAAGTCACGTTAAAATGTTTGTATAGATCCATGTGGTCTTTTAAGCTTTTGTTTCCTGATAACTATAACAAAATATTTCATTTTCTTTGATTAATTTGAAGCTAGCTTTGATTCATGAACATGATTGTGGAAATGCCTTTTTTTCGATGTGGATCAGGCACTTTTAACATGCCGATGTCGACTAAATGTTTAAGTACGAAGGCAAGTATGGTTCCCGACGCCATGCAATTCTGTGACCAGTAACGCACATATTTATGTGCATGATCTGGTTGTCCATCGAGGTTCACTTGATAAACAGCTTGATCCAATTTCGTGGCGGCTTCTTTGATTCGTTCGGACGGTTGCGGAATCGCCGCATGCAGACGTTCTCCTGTTTGCTTATCCTTGCAATAAACAATGTTAACTTCAAGGTCAGATTCCGTTCTCAGCAAATATTGTTTATCCAAAAGACGGCGATAGGCATCAATGTTTACATCATTTTGCGGTAAATCTCCATTGATCACATGCATCAGACTGATGAAATCCGAACTCAGATTGTCTCGCCAACTGTCCTTCCTGCCACACCACCACGTATCGACCTGCCATGCCTTTAGTGCAAACTCATCGGAATCCCGATTCATATCGCCACAATAATAATATTGTTTAGGATCAAAACTGACGTCAAACTCTCTGTGAATCGTTGCATGAGCGGCGTAATGGCCGCCATCTTTGCGGCTTACGGAAACCTCTTCATGGCTCACCCTATTGAGTTCTTTGAAGCTCAATTGTTTACCAGAATACGGAATGAGACTCCACAACAGTAGATTGACATCGCCGCCAGGAATGTAGACACCCGTCTCTTGAAACACTTTACCCATCGAGAAAAACGTCTTGAAATAATGCTCGACTGCAATCTCCGCATATTCTTTGAACAATGGGTACAGTACCTCGCTTTTCATTTGGGACGGATCTTCTATGTACATATTGGTACGATACTTTCTACCCGGTAGTTTATCCATGAATCCGTATTCTTCCAGTAGTTTGATTTCATCCCCTATAAATACAGGTGAAATGCCCAGCTCTTCAGCAATTTCATTAATCGTGAGTGGCTTGTGATACGTTGAGAAAGCGATGTTTTGTCTGATCGCCGTCGCTAAAAAGTCGGAGGTGTCACCTTTGTTTCCTGGGGATCCATTATGCCCTAAACCTGTCATGCGAATTGGGTTGATGCCGAGACTACCCATTGATCGAATGGTATTCATTTTGTGTTTCAGCTCCTTTTTCGCTTCGAATAAATGCCATTTGATTGTGCCGCTAGAAAGACCCATCTCAGCCGCGATTCCGCTAATTTTCATTCCACCGTAATAGTACTTGATAACGATTTCCCGTTGTTGGTGAGACAAAAAAGCTATTTCCCGCCGCAAAGCGCCAGCCGTTTCTTGACGAATGATCTCGTCGAAGCCCTCGTCTCTGGACATCACCTCTTGGTCATCAATCCGCATTTGGTTGGAAGCTTTCACTTTCTCGCCAACGAATTTCGCCCACACATAATGTGCAATCTTAAAGACATAACTGTTCAGATCCAAGAACTCTGACTTTTTGAGAAGCGCTTGGTATACTTCCAGCGTAATTCTTCCCGCTAGCTCCTCTGCTTCGGCGATCGTTCCCGTTTTGTTCAAAGCAAAACCATATAGCGACTTGATGTAATCCTTGATGACTCGGTCAGCATGTTGTTTATTCATGTTCTAAAAGCTCCTTCTATCAGGTGGCACTCATATATATACTGCAGCGAAAACGAAAAAGGTTGGGGAATTTAGGAGAAATTTATACTCCCCTTAGCATAATCCCGTTCCCAATCTAGTTCTATATCAGTTTTCTCAGCAAATAAAAAAAGACCGTTTCGGCCTTTAGTGCAACTTAGAACACCTCATCTCATGTTACAATACAACCTGAACTCATAATTTATGAAGGCGGTTGATACTGTTGATTTACATCATCAAATTTGTATACAGCTTTGTACTTCCTCCAGGCCTTTTCATCCTACTTCTGCTAGGTCTAGTCATTTGGCTATGGAAAAAGAATCGTCGTCCAGCGCTAGTACTGCTTGGCGTTACACTGCTTATGTATTTCTCCATGACTCCTTTAGTCAGCGATGCGTTAATCGGAGGATTAGAGCGAAAATATCCACAACCGGATACATTGCAAGGAGATGTCATTGTCGTTCTTGGCGGAGGCGCCAGCTCTGGCACACCAGATATTGATGGGGAGGGCAACTTATATGGATCAGCTGCGAATCGACTTATTACCGCTGTGCGACTTCATAAATTGAGCGGTCTACCTATCCTATTCTCTGGTGGACAAGTCTTCTCTGACAGCGGTAATGAAGCGGATATCGCCAAAAGGCAACTGCTCGGACTAGGCATCTCTCAAGCGGATATCCTGACCGACAATCAATCCCTTAACACGGAGCAGAATGCTGTAAATACCGCCGCAATTCTACAAGAGAAAGGACTTAAACGTCCTGTTCTAGTCACTTCTGGCTTCCATATGCCCCGTGCAATGCAACACTTCAAGAATGCAGGGCTAACGGCGCAAGCTTATCCTACAGATTATATCGCCAGCGCTGAATTTTCGCTGCAACCCTCAAAGTTCACTCCTTCGCCAGGAGCCATCTCCACTACAGGCACAGCCTTGAAGGAGTATTTAGGTCTTCTTGTTGCTCATCTATTTAATTAGATCTGTGAATTTCGCATTTATTACCCCTGCAAGATGCTGCGGTGATACGTCGATTTGTTGACCAATTTTTCCGGCGCTAACGGCTATCGTTCCCTGACTTTCTGCGCTGATGTCAATGAACGTTGGGTATAGCTTTTTCATTCCGACCGGAGAACATCCACCACGGATATAACCTGTCCACTTTTGCAAATCCTTTACTGGCAGCATCTCAATCTTTTTCTCTCCGGCGGCCTTGGCCGCCTTTTTTAGATCGAGCTCTTCGGCAACTGGTATAACAAATACATAGAGATTTGCTCCGCTATGAGCGACCAAAGTTTTAAAAACAGTCTCTGCCGCCTTCCCAATCTTCTCGGCTACAGCCGTACCATGGATTTGTCCATCCTCATTGTCATAAACAAACACTTCATATCCGATCTTCTTCGCATCCAGAATTCGCATCGCGTTGGTTTTGGTTACTGCCATATCTGATCTACCTCTCTTTAATCTAGTCGATACTTTATGGTCAAAGAGGCCCCAAAGCCAACATGGCTCACAGGACCTCTTATTGCTGCGTTTCCATTAATCTCTGGGATAATTAACTTGCATAATATCCATAAACGGAACTTTTTCGATACCTTCGTTTTTACTGATGTGTACTTTTCCAGTCCGCGAGTCCATTTCTACAATCGTTCCGCGTACCTGTTCTTCTTTTCCCCATACGGTCAATAAAATCTCAGAACCTTCTTGCTTGGCCTCAACTAACTGATTGCCTAGCTCCTCAAGTACAAATTCATCTCTTGTGGGCCGCTTGGCTACTTTTGCTTTTGCCACTCTACTCCTCCAATAAGCGATTACAGGTATTAAGTATTTTAAAATACTAAGTATGAATGCTCTCGATTATTATAACATGTTTCAGTTTAAGGCTCGAACCCCTTCTGGCTCAAGAAAAGCTCATCTTCATTAAAAACATTCCGGAGTCCATCGTACACCTTACGATACGCAGATGGATCATACCAATCTTCTAGCTGTAGCTCTTCATAAAGGGAATAAATACCTAATCTCCGTGTCCGTTTGCCTCCACTGCCATCTCCCATAAAATAATCATCGATACAGACTCTATCCACCAAACCCCTTAGGATCTCTGGAAAAGACGTGCTGCTCGGCAATACCGGAGCGATGGTAGCTTGAACAGGAATGCCCGCTTCACGCAGTAATTGCAGTGTCTTTAATCTTGCAGATATGGGCGGAGCACTTGGTGTAAACTTTTTGCGTATATCTTCACGATCCGTCTCTACAGTCATACTCACGCGAACCTTATCTTCTAAGCGTAATAATAAATCTATATCTCTGCGTACGAGCGGACTGCGCGTCTGCACGAACAGAAAATCGGGCGGGCTCTCCACCATAACCTCCAGCAAAGCTCTTGTTACCTGCTCCTTGTGCTCTATCGGTTGGTATGGATCTGTGCTAGAGGACATAAAGATGGAGACCGGTCCTTTGGACTTTGCTCTCTGGAGTTCTTTGCGTAAAATAGCTGCTGCTTCTTGTTTGACATCTACCCAAGTTCCCCATTCCTCTGTGCGAAACAATGAAACGGGCATTTGACGCACATAACAATAAGAGCAAGCATAAGTACAGCCGGTATATGGATTTAAAGAATGGCTGTATCCGTTCAGATAACCCGTCCCTTTATTTAGTAAGGTCTTTGGGGTTTTGTACTGGATCTCATGGTTCATAATTCTTGCGCAATCTTTCTACTTTCCAAATTAAGCAGCCTCGTCTTCATCTCTAATCCCCCGCGGTAGCCAGTTAATGTTCCATTCTTACCAATTACTCGGTGACAAGGGACCGTAATTAATATCGGATTTGCACCTATAGCCGTCCCTACCGCGCGTACAGCAGCAGGCTTTTGAATATGTGTGGCGATGTCCGAATAAGACCACGTTTGTCCATATGGAATTTCACATAACGCTTTCCACACCGCGAGTTGAAATGGAGTCCCGCGATAGTCAAAAGGAATGCTGAATGCCTGCCGTTTCACTTGCAAATATTCGATCAGTTCCTGTACATATGGCGCCATTTTCTCATCGTCCTGCACCAGTTCACTTTCAGGAAATCTACGGCTGATCCAGTCACTCATTTCTTCGAATGGCTTCTGCTGCGACCCCACATAACTTAATCCTTTCTCCGATGCTGCGATATAGAAACTCCATTCCTTATAGGCTAGCAATGTCCAGTATATGATTGCATTTGGTCTACTCTCCATTTTTCTGTACCTCCAAGAATAATTCAGAATGATTCGATGATCCTACTTTGTTAAGCTGTCGATACTGCGTTGGGGTGTGCCCCGTCTTTTTCTTAAATAAGGTAATGAAATACGACGTATTTGGCAGACCCACATGTAATCCAATATCAGCTACTGCCCGCTCCGTGGTAACCAAATATTCAGATGCCTGATCGATTTTCTTCTGCTGTATATAATCCACTGGAGTGATTCCCGTTACTTTCTTGAAGGTTCGATGCAGATGATAAGGGCTTCCATGACAGACTTCTGCCAGCTTTTCAAGAGTAAGAGGTTCCTTATAATGTTTGTCGATATATTCAGTCATTACAGCCACCCATTCCTTATCCGGCAGCCGCTCACCCGTCGGTTTGCATCTTTTACAGGGACGAAATCCAGATTCTAATGCTTGCTCTGCATTTTGAAAGATACGTGCATTCTCTCGATTAGGTGCTTTGGACTTACAGGAAGGTCTGCAAAAGATTCCCGTAGTCTTCACAGCATAAAAGAATTTATCGTTATAGGCTGCATCATTTTGCAAAATAGCCTGCCATTGCTCCTCGGTCATCTTTTCCACTTCTCCGCTCCTATCCATACGCTTCACCTCTAAACCAAGTATACCCCGCTTCAGGGTCATCTGTACTCATTCTAGAATGTAAAAGCAAGATAGTGAAATATAAGAATGGTGAGATTGCTCGTAATTACACTTTGTTTATCGAATCCGCACTTCCTTTGTCAACCGTGCAGGGAGCAGCAATTGAACAACGAATTACTCATAACATGACTACCTGAACTGGAGGAATCAAAATGGAAATTCTGAAAACAAAGGATGCCGCAGAGCTGCTGTCAGTCAGCCAAACTACAATCAAACGTTGGGCTGCTATGTTCCCTGATTTTTTTCCAAAAGACCGGTTTGGCCACTATACCTTCTCAGAGCAGCAAATCGGCTTGCTTAGTCATATTAAAGACCGCATTAATCATGGAGAACCATTAGAAAGTATTCAATTCATTGACTCAAATGAAAAGCAGATGTCTACGTCACCGCAAGCTCCACTTCACCCCATTGACGCTGAGCCTATGCAAGATATATTATCCCGGATTCATTATATTGAACGTACACTCGATCAAAAAGCCGACGAAGTAGTTATGATACAGTTGCTTCAGCAGCGTGAGGAGCTTGAGGATCTGCGGATAATGATTAAGCAATTAGCGGCAACCCTAGAACCAATGCAAGTTTCAAAAGGCAACGCCTTCACATCTAACGAAGCTTCCCATCCCGTCACAATTACAAGGTTACCCTCTCCACCAAGGAAGCGTGGTCTATTACGCTTATTCTTTTTCCTGTAAGCCTGAAACGCAAAAGAACCTACTTCTAACTAGCGTTGAAGTAGGTTCTTATTAAATATCGTAGAACACGAACACGGATCACAAAGTCAGCGATTAACGGTTAAGTAATTCCCCTATTGTTTCTGCAATAAAGCTGAGCCTGCGATCCCTGGATGCGTCATTTCGTACGGGTCCAGAATCAGAGTGAGCTCTTCCTCGGATAGCACATTATACTTAAGGCACAATTCCCGTACTGACTCTCCTGTCAAAATCGCCTCACGAGCAATACGAGAAACCACTTCGTAGCCCAAATGTGGGTTAACCGCGGTAATGATTCCGACACTACGTTCCACATCCCGCTCCAGCTTCTCTTTATTGGCTTCAATACCAGCCAGACAGAAGTCTGTGAAGACTTGGAAAGAATTGTTCATGATGCTGATGGACTGAATGAGATTGAACACTAGCACAGGCTCCATAACATTCAGCTCCAATTGACCCGCTTGGGAAGCCAGACAGATTGTATGGTCATTTCCTATCACTTGAAAAGCTACCTGATTGATGACCTCCGCCATAACCGGATTGACTTTACCTGGCATAATGGAGGAACCAGGCTGGCGGGCAGGTAGTGAAATTTCATTAAACCCTGTCCGCGGGCCGGAGGCCATGAGCCGAAGATCATTAGCAATCTTGGACATGTTCATCATGCAGACTTTTAGGGCAGCAGATACTTCTGTGTATGCATCTGTATTTTGCGTAGCATCCACAAGATGATCTGCAGTAACTAGCGGTAGTCCACTTATTTCAGCCAAATGCTCTACAACCACTTCAATATATCGAGGGTCAGCATTTAATCCAGTTCCTACAGCCGTTGCACCCATATTTACTTCATACAAATGATGGCGTGTATGTTCAATACGTTTGATATCTCTCTCAAGTACTCTTCGATAAGCCTCGAACTCTTGGCCCAGACGAATCGGCACTGCATCTTGTAGATGCGTGCGTCCCATTTTTATAACCGGATCGAATTCCTTGGCTTTATCTGCAAACACTTCATGCATTCTGCGCATAGTAACAAGGAGTTGTTCCAGAAGAGAAAGCGTAGCAATATGAATAGCCGTCGGGAAAGCATCATTTGTAGACTGTGCCATATTCACGTGAGAGTTGGGACTTAAATGACGATAGTCTCCTTTCTCATGACCAAGCAGTTCTAATGCTCGGTTAGCAATGACTTCATTGGCATTCATATTTAACGAGGTACCTGCACCACCCTGTATAGGGTCTACAATAAATTGTTCGTGCCATTGTCCTTCGATGATCTCATCCGCTGCTTTAACAACAACTTCTCCAAGCCCACGATAGAGCCTGCCAATTTCCATATTTGCAAGCGCAGCGGCTTTCTTTACGATCCCCATCGCTTTGATTAATTCATTGTGTACTCTATAACCTGTAATTGGAAAATTCTCTACTGCGCGTAATGTCTGAATCCCATAGTATGCGTTCTTATCTACTTGTTTGCTGCCTAGAAAATCATTTTCTACACGAAATTCAGTTCCTGTCACAGTAAATCCCTCGCATTCTTTGAGTTAGGTTTGTTCGGATTTAAGAAAGCGCATTCATTCATATGTCTCACTTAGATATTAACCTTTATTGTGATAAATGTCTCTCATAAAATTAGAGATTAATGCAATTAATTTCAAATAAGATTACGAAAGCCTTGCCCTTAAAGGAAAGCTGGTTTTTATTAGGAGTAAATTTCCAAATGAAGCTATAGCATAGTATGCGCACTAATTAGATTCTATTGCACTTCATACACTCAAAACAGGTGTAATAACCCCATTTTATAATTCTGTTGCACTTAGTGCATTAGAATCTTATAGACTAACCCATATGACACAATAATGCTCGATTCTGTTGTACAAAATACACTAGATTTCTTTTTTGAGGAAATTTTTCTTAATTCTGTTGCAATAAATGCATTAGAATGTCATCGGATCATTTGCTACACAGGACTCTATTGTGAAATCGAGTTTTAACGGAGCTTATCGCATACCACATATAAAAAAGCCGACCTTAAGGTCGACTCCATCCAAACGTTACTCACAGCTATGTTGAGTTCTTATTAAACCGTATAGTTCTCCAAAGAGATCTTCACACCATTCAGTAAAGCTCGCGGTTGCTCTGACTCGCTCTTCATACTCAAATGCAATCTATCGCCATTACTAGTCGTATAATGAGCCGCCAATCCGTCTTCCATCTCAAACTGGGGTTCATTCTGGGCCATAGCTATTACGAACTCATCCAGTCCGATGATGCCACGGTCTGCAGACTCCTTAACACCAAGAGCCTCAACAATTACCCCACCCGGCATCCCCGTAGCTGATACCTCAATGTATTCCTTATGTTTCTGCAGATGATATGGATGAGATAGATATATTGCGAAATAGACATCGCCAACCTGGCCGAACAATGCATTCAGATCTTGCATCCATTCACCATGTGGGAGAACACCGATGATCGTATTCTTTTCACCTTGAGGAATTGGGAATAAAGAGATAACGACATTCTTGTGATAGAGGACCTCCATGTATCGACTTTGATGGCGAGGATCTCCCTCATTGTAGCCTTGACCTGGGTGGAAGAAATATAACTGGTTAGACCCTCCCTCTCCATTCACAGGCAGGGAAAACGCCCAACGGAGCTGCTCATTATCAAATTCCTCTACTCGTTCCCACATCCCGCCTGCTGCAAAATCCTCTGTAATATAGGCATAGGAATGAAGCAACGGTTGAGCTTTCGGATCTGCCGGGACTACCTTCTGTGTAATCTTGGTGGCTTCCACTGGCGTCTGGCGATTCATTGCAGCTGTTAAAGCCTCATCTGGTGCTTTATAGAATAGGAGTCCAGCGTATTCCGTGCGTGGCATTGCCTCTGGAAGCTTAAAGTCCCCGAACTGAACATAGTCATGAAGCACATTAGCGTCACCTGGTACATCATGTGGCCAACCTCTCGAATGTGCACCCACCCAAGCTCCACGTAAATAAAACTCTGCTCTTACATTCCAAAGATGATCAAGCATGTCTTTAAGAGTCGTTGTTAAATCCGTATCCTCTGCTGGGACAAGCTCCAAAGCGCAGGTAAACGCTTGTATCCAATGCCAGAACCACGGGAGACTGCCGTATTCTGGCATTCCCTTAGATTGGATATATGCCAGTGTCTCCTTCAGACTTTGCCGACCATCCTCAACGAGCACATCATCTGCGAACATAGTGCCAAAAATCAGCTTTGCTGCCGTATATTTCGCTTCATGATGTCCAAAAGTTAGAACTGGTTTATGGAAGAAATTACTCCGATAAATATGTCCAAATGCTGTATTCAGTACAATGCGAAGTTGAGCGTTTAATGATCCACCATATTTTTTGCAAAAGTAAACCATCAGACTGCCCATAATTTCCACAGGCAACTCATGCGGCGACGCTTCTCGTGGAATCGGATTCAATCCAAGCGGCCAGTGCCCGTAAAGCTCCGTGCCGGCTTGCCGATTCTGAAGTAATAAAGTCTCCAGTAGCACATCCTGTGCCTTCTGTTTCGCTTGTTCGCGGTCAAAAGGTAATACGAGAGAATCATCTACTGAAGCTGCAAAAAGATATGAGCCGTAATAAAAGTTATTTCGCACATCATCGTGGAACCAGAGTCCACTCTCTAGCAGAGGTCGCCGCTCCGCTTCCAATGCTATTTTTAAAATTATTTCTTGCTGACGCTCCTCATATCTACTCTGAATACCATTCGACTCCAGCATTCAAGTTCAACCTCCCACATCTCAATTTTCAATAGTATGATAACAATTCTATAAATGAGAACTAAGCATTTTAGATCTATTGTGCACACTTTTCGTTCATTTTGCAATTATAAAAACCTAATAATAAACTAAAATGAACATTATAAATAAAAATAAAACTTGTAAAATGAACATAAATGGAGTAAATTGTACCTATACGAACGAAAATATGCTTGTGAAGGAGATTGAATATTCCATGGAAAGACGTTTTGCATCCCATCCTAATGAAGTTAAGCAGTTTGACACTGAGCGCCTCCGTAAGGAATTCCACATTCCTGTCATTTTTGCACCAGATGAACTGAAGCTTGTACTTACCCATGAGGATCGTATGATCGTTGGCGGTGCTAATCCTGTTAAGGAGGAAGTTGCCCTTACAACTGACCTTAAAGAACTTGGGGTTACTTACTTCTTGGAACGCCGTGAGCTGGGGATCATCAATGTTGGCGGTAAAGGTTCTGTTATTGTCGATGGTACAGAATATGAAGTAGATTTCAAAGAATGTCTGTATGTCGGTCAAGGTTCTAAAGATGTTATCTTCAGAAGTGCAGACGCTTCCAAGCCCGCTAAATTCTATTTAAATTCTGCGCCTGCTCACCAGTCCTATCCAACTACCAAAACCACTCTGGCTGAATCCGAATCTGGTGCGATGGGCGGTTTGGAGAACTCCAACGAGCGTACCATTCACCGGTTCATTCATACAAATGGCGTACAAAGCGCTCAGCTAGTTATGGGTATGACTCAACTGAAGCCAGGTAGCATGTGGAATACGATGCCAGCACATACACATCCGCGCCGGATGGAAGCTTATTTCTATTTCGATCTACCGGACGATTCCGTTGTGTTCCACTTGATGGGAGAGCCAAATGAAACTCGCCATATTGTAATGCAAAATGAGCAGGCTGTAATTTCTCCAAGCTGGTCCATCCACAGTGGTGTTGGCACTCATAACTATACTTTTATCTGGAGTATGGCTGGCGATAATAAAAGATATGATGATATGGACCCCGTATCCATGAAAGAACTACAATAGAGATAAGCTAAAACGCCTTCGGCGTCCTTTTAAGGACGATAAGCGTTTGTGCGAGAATTATAAGGAAGAGTCTAACGTGAAACTTATACTTTCTTATAATTTTAATCAATTACGGAAAGCTGAGGCAAGCGGATGAACCCGATACGACGACACGAGATGATTATGGAAGTTATGCTGAACCAAAAAGATGTAACGGTGAATGAACTGAGCGATAAGCTGCAGGTTACTGGAAAAACAATTCGTGAGGATTTAAGCAAGCTGGAGGAGCAAGGACTAATTGTTCGTGTTCATGGCGGAGCTGTGCTGGCACAAAGTGACCAGTTTGGTATTTTGCCTTCCAAGGATCCACTGGATAAGTATTCCGACGAGAAAACAGAGATCGCCTTGCGTGCGCTTGCTCATATTGAACAGGACGATATTATTGCTCTTGACGGCGGAAGTACAACGCTTGAAATCGCTCGCCGCCTGGACAATATGCCTCTAACGGTAGTCACCAATGATGTATACATCATCAGCGAACTGGTTCCCAAAGATAATATTCGTCTGGTCGTTCCCGGGGGATACCGTGTCCGCAATATGTTGGCCGGCCCTGAAGCCGTCTCCTATGTACAACAACTTAATATTCAAAAAGCATTTCTGTCCTCGACAGCAGTTCATATAGAACATGGACTTTCCATTTATACAGGAGATTTAATCGAGTTCAAGCAAGCCCTTGTATCTACAGCCCGTAAGGTGTTCGCGGTTGTGGATCATCATAAATTCGGCCAAACTGCGCTGCGTACATTCGCATCATTGCAGGAAGTAGACGTTATCTTGACGGATAAAGGACTCTCCTCCGAAACGGCAGAACAGTTCCGCAGTGCAGGCGTTGCCATTGAATGTGAGTAATAACGGAATTAAATCCATTTAAATCAAAGGGGCGTAATTTATATGTCATCATCATTATTCAGCTTGGCAGGTAAAACAGCACTCGTAACCGGTGCAGCTCAAGGTCTTGGACAAGGGATTGCCCTTGCCTTCGCAGAAGCAGGTGCAGATATCGCATCCGTATCTCTTAATACAAGCGAAGAAACTGTAAACGCTGCAAAAGCTTTTGGCGTAAAAGCGGTTAGCATTGAATCTGACTTAAGTGATCATAGCAACCTGCAAAATACATTTGACCAAGCCCTTGAACTGACTGGTCATGTTGATATTCTCGTAAACTGTGCAGGGATGATCCGCCGTACTCCGGCAAAAGACCATAGCGAAAAAGACTGGTTCGATGTTATTAACCTAAACTTGAACACAGTATTCCTTCTGTCTCAGATCGCTGGTCGGCACTTTCTCGAAAGAGGATCCGGCAAAATCATTAACATCGCCTCCATGCTCTCCTATCAAGGCGGAATCAATGTCCCTGGCTACACGGCGAGTAAGCACGGGGTTGCAGGTCTTACTAAAGCTTTTGCCAATGAATGGGCAGGTTCCGGTCTGAACATCAATGCGATTGCACCAGGCTACATGGCGACTGAAAATACAGCTCCGATCCGTGCCGACCAAAATCGTTCGGACGCTATCTTAGATCGTATTCCAGCTGCACGTTGGGGAACGCCAGAAGATCTTAAGGGGCCTGCTGTATTCTTGGCATCCGCAGCTTCCGACTATCTGAATGGTCATATTCTTAATGTTGACGGCGGATGGTTGGCTAGATAAACATTATAGATACAAGCATAAACGCCTTCGGCGTCCTTATAACTAAACCCGCTGCCTGGTGGCAGCGGGTTATTTTTACTTAAACAAGCTTGTAATGGATTCCCCATCAAATTCACTAGTGATTTTAAAATTCCCCGAGCTGTACTTATTCTTACTAGCAAGATCCGTGATATACAAAAAATTAGTGTCAGTGAGGTTCATTCCAAACCGCAAACCTTTATTTACAAATATACTTATCCAATAGGTCTCCGTAGGTTTATCAGAAGCATTACTTCTTCTTAATTTCACATCAGAGAACTCATGTATTATCTTTTCAATTTCTTTCGGATCATCAACTTTTATTTGTTTATCATTTGACGATTTAAGAATCTCGATAGAAGTGATTTCTGTTGCATCGATTTTATCCATTACAAGATTTCCAAATGAATTATAACTATGATATAGCGTGACGCTCCAAAGGATTGTAATGATTACTAAAGGAATTAGGATGATTACGTAACGTGTTTTCATGATTATAAGCCCTCAATCTCCACAAATTCTCCCGGATGCGATCGAATATACTCACTAATCAACCTGTGGCTATCTGCTGCAATGTTCTGAAATCGTTCAAACAAACCACTCATCTCACTCAACAACTCAGGGTCACGCTCGAGATCTGTGATGGCAGCATGAGCCCACTCTTTACCCAGTCTATTGTTTCTTTCTTCGAGAAATGACTTTGTTTCCTGAAGCAAAAGTATCATTGGACCATCGCCAAAAAACCGTATGCCTCCCATCACTCCTGTCCAATACCCCGGCAGGTCTTGCATGTAGGAAATCCAAGCATAATACTCCCCTTCGGAATTACGGCTGTGATCATACATCACTCTGAACATACAAAGTGCCTTCTGTCCATCTGTGAGCTTTGAGATCACTTCGGATTTGATCGATGGTGATTTTCCGCGAATCTGTTGAAAGGTAGGCTCCATACAGGCCCATCCTAGTCTTTCGTCACTTAAAGTGTCCAAGTCTTTCTGCTTCATGGCTACTAAATTCATTTAACTCCTCCTTTGATTAACATCCAAAAATATACATATTTTTCTTACTGATGTCAATAAGAACCTCTCTAACAGTAGGGTAATTCGAACGTTTTTATGATAGGCTTTAGGAAGAAGAAATCATCACAAAGGAGCTTTTCTATGCATAATGAGATACTTACCATATTTGATGAAGCAGGCAACCGAACGGGTACGGCTCCACGTGAAGAGGTACATCGTTTAGGACATTGGCATGAGACTTTCCACTGCTGGTTTATAAGCAAAGATCAGGAAATACCCTATATCTATTTACAGCTTCGCAGTGAACAGAAACAAGATTATGCGGGTCTATTGGACATCACAGCCGCCGGACATTTGCTAGTAAACGAAACTGTAGAAGATGGAATACGCGAGGTTCAAGAAGAACTGGGACTGGATTTATCCTTTAAAGACCTGATCCCGCTAGGGATAATTCCTTATAGTATGAAAAAAGAAAACCTTATCGATAATGAACGGGCGCATGTCTTTGTTTATAACAATCCCTATCGTCTAGAAGATTTTCAGTTACAAAAAGAAGAGGTCGCCGGCATTGTCAAAGCTAAGTTTTCTGATTTTCGCAGATTTTGGCAGGGAGAAATACATAGACTACAAGTCAACGGTTTTCAAATCGATCCGCACGGACATAGAATTACCATTGAGCAGGATGTAGACAAGACCCATTTTGTACCCCACGATATGGGTTATTATACTCGTATTATTGAGGGCATCGAGGCAATATTTCTAATTGATCAATGACTATTTACCGTGAAAGGCATCCAATACACCATAAGATCTGCAATCACTACGGATGCTATAGCATTGTCCAAATTAAGAGTACAAATCGATGGTGAGACCGAGAATTTAGACAGAGAACCAGGTGAGGCTTTCATTGACGAGTCAGGCTTCAAGCTGCTTATTCAAACTGATTCTGAGGAACCAAGAAACTTATTTCTTGTCGCGGTAGTTAAGGATCGAATCGTTGGGTTCTCCAGATGCGAAAGCCCTACTTTAAAAAGATTCGCTCATAAAGTAGAGTTCGGAGTATGTGTGCTGCAGGAATATTGGGGTTATGGAATTGGAAAGAATCTTTTGGCAGAATCTATTGCTTGGGCCGACGCTAACGGTATCCAAAAAATCACTTTAAATGTCCTCGAAACGAACGACAAAGCTGTCACCCTTTATCAGAAGCTTGGCTTTGAGATCGAAGGCACTTTAAAGAATGATAAGATCCTTTCGGACGGTAATTTCTATAACACTATTGTGATGGGACGATTTATGGATTGATTTAAAAAGGCAGAACCTGAATCACTCAGGTCCTGCCTTCTTTTTATACTAACGATTTGCGTTTCAACATTGCGAGATCATTTACCTCTAGATTCAATACTTGAGCAGTAGTACCTGAGCTCAAATCTGTATAATCCGCTCCATCTAATTTGACCGTTTGTGGACTGCCGCTGAAGTTTTGCACAAAAATATAATCGCTCTCTCCATCCGTCCGAAGCTGCGCCGTCACGCCAGTTGGAAGGTCACTATCAAGCGCACGGGTAATTCCCGCTTTTGCAGTGATTGAAGCATACAGTTCAACGTAGAAAGAGGCGTCTTTTACACGAGTAGCAAGATGATACGCATTTCCTTCGCCGAAACGATTTACCGTAAGCGCTGGACGGCCAGCATAGAAATCGCTGCGATAAGTGCCTAATGTTTCCGCACCTTCCAAGTGTATCAGCTCAGCAATTTCATGCGCATCATAATCTCCGCTAAGATTAAGTGCATTGCTCGCCTGCATTACAACACCATTCAAATCACGGCTATGCAGCCCTTCGGTCTCTTCTGCCCAAATCCCGAGCGTTCTACGGAGTGGTCCAGGGAATCCGCCTAAATGACATAAATCCGTTTCGTTAACGACACCAGACCAATAGGTTGCCAGGAATGTTCCGCCCTGCTCAACATACTTCTCGATACGCTTTCCATTCTCTTCGCTGATCAGATATAACATAGGTGCAATTACCAGCTTGTAAGCAGACAGATCATCTCCGGATCCAATCATATCAACTGGAATGCCCAGCTCCCAAAGTGCACGATAATGCTGTAGTACAGTCTCCTCATAACGCAATCCGGAATTACGAATGCCTTGTGCATCCTTTATTGCCCAGCGGTTGTCCCAATCGAAAATAATCGCCGTTCTCACTGGAGTTGATGTACCTACTACTTCTGTCATTCCCGCCAGTGTCTTACCTACCTCTGTTACATCTTTAAACACACGAGTCTCGGAGTGGCCGCTATGGTCAACAACTGCACCGTGGAACTTCTCGCTGGAGCCCCGGCTTTTACGCCATTGGAAATACTGAACGGAATCGGAACCATGCGCTACCGCTTGAAGCGAAGACAGCTTGTGCATGCCAGGACGCTTCAGTTTACTAACCGATTGCCAGTTCGTAAGAGATGGCGTGCTTTCCATGAGCAGGAATGGTTTCTTTTTAAAAGAACGCATTAAATCGTAGTGCATTGCTGTCCATGCCGCTAGTCTAGCATCGTCGCCGTCTTCGGTATAATGCCATTCCGGATAAGCATCCCATGAGACAACATCCAGAATTTTGGCCAGTTCACGGTAATCAATGCCGTCGATCATATGCATATTCGTTGTAATTGGCAACGCTGGATTGTATGCGCGAACAGTATTGATCTCATGCTGACAGAAGTCAATCGACCGTTCGCTGACAAACCGCCGCCAATCGAGATTCAAGCCGTGTACTTGCGTCTCTCCATGTGGAGCCGGGGATTCAATCTGTGACCATGAAGTATAGGTATGACTCCAAAAAGTAGCCCACCAAGCATGATTCACCTCATCCAAACTGTTTTTGTATTTGACCTTTAACCAATCTCTAAAAGCATTCTGACAAAGATCACAGTGACATTCGCCACCGAACTCATTCGAAATATGCCAACCGATAACCGCAGGATGCTGGCTATAACGTTCTGCTAGCTTTGCATTTAAAATCGCAGTCTTCTTCCGATACACAGGCGAGGTGAAGCAATGATTATGACGGAAGCCATGTAAATTGTGAACACGATTACGTTCCACTCTTAGAACTTCAGGGTACTTCTCAGACATCCAAGCAGGTCGTGCTCCACTAGGTGTTGCCAGGAAAGCATAAATCCCATTCTCTGCAAAAGAATCCAGTACACCATCGAGCCAATCGAAAGTGAACACACCCTCTTCAGGCTCTAGTGATACCCAAGAAAAAATCCCGACAGACATCACATTGCAATTCGCAAGCTTCATCAGACGAATATCCTCACGTAAAATTTCTGGGTACTTCAGCCATTGCTCAGGATTATAATCGGCACCGTGCAGCATCACTGGAGCTTTGCTGCTAATCGGGGAATGTTTTTTACTCATTGTGTAAGATCATCCTCTCAATTCTGCCCATTTCTTGAATGGGACTATTCTCTGATGAGACGCTAGATGCTTATGCTATCAAAATTACGAATCATCATTTATACTATCTATAATAAAAGAAAAGGCATTATAATCAGTAGGAATATAGTCTCGAAGTAATAGCACAAAATGAATATGAGGTGAATCATCCTGCTTCCTTTTTCACTGATAGAACTTCCGCGCGACGCTGAGACGCTTCCCTTATATCCCTACTCTGTAGGTCGTCATATACAATTTCATCATGTGCGCCCTACAGGGTTTCCTGTTCATCAAATTTTTCTGATTCGTACCGGAACTGGTTTGTTTCGTGATCTGGAGAGCGGTACTGAACTCATACTAGAACCTGGAATGGCTTTCGCCTTTCCACCGGATCGAGGGCATGAGTATTTCCCTACCTCTCATGAACCATGGCATGTGGGCTTCATAGGAATCGAAGGTAGTCAGTCGCAAGGAATGCTGGAGGGGATTGGCCTTCTCCCTTCATCCCCCTATCACCCTGATCGTTTTGAACAATGTTGGGAGGAA
Source organism: Paenibacillus etheri (assembly GCF_001012825.1). Lineage (GTDB taxonomy): Bacteria > Bacillota > Bacilli > Paenibacillales > Paenibacillaceae > Paenibacillus_AQ > Paenibacillus_AQ etheri. The sequence goes on along the minus strand of NZ_LCZJ02000018.1, from coordinate 866,531 downwards.
ATCGGAAAGATCTGGCATACGGTGAACACTCAGACGGCTAATCGACAAGACGAGAATGGGATAGAGGATTTATCCATAACCCTATATCGATTACTTCTAATGCTACGACGTTCAGAGTCTACACATACCTCTGGGAGTCGCTTGGAACTTGAGTCTGTACGAAATGAAGCATTGACTAAAGCCGTTAAACTTATTAACGAGCATTATACTGAGCCACTCCTTATCTCCAATCTCGCTGCTGCTGTGGGTTATTCCGTTCAGCATTTCCAGCGCTTATTCGTACATGAATACGGTGTAACTCCGCATAAGTATCTGCAGAATCTGCGACTAGAACGAGCGATACAGTTAATGACGGAGAATGATGATATTCTCGTTCAGGATATTGCGCTTCAGCTTGGCATGGAGACGAATTATTTTATACGGATCTTCCGAAATACTTATGGCTGTACACCTGGGGTGATGAAGATGCGGCTATTAGAGGGTGAACAAAAAAGATAACGAAATCCATAGGGATATCGTTATCTTTTTATTTAAATATGGGACTACATCTTGTTGCTTCACACTATTGAATAATGTTAATGGGACCCTTCTTTCATCAATAACCATTCCGGTAGAAGTTAATCCCGCAGCAATTCGTCCCTTACTTCGGTCAGCACGAATCCAAGCAGGTTTCTACCCCGCCATTTTACGGGATTCTCCGCATCCGGATTGGACTGGCTCATGCCTATTCCCCAAATGCGATCCTGCGGGCTAGCTTCGACGAGAATACGGTTTTTCGTTGACTTGAGATATTCGCCAAGCTGCGGATTCTGTGAAAATTTGGCTATATTTCCTTTTTTGACAATGTCATAGCATTTTTTATCCCAAGTGTCATTTTCAAAGTTTCTTACTGCACGCCCGTAGGCTTTCATCTCCTTGGGATGCTTAGCTTTAAGGATCGCGTCCAACATTTCGTCATCTCCAAACAGTCTGGCTTTCTCGGCCATCATAAACTGCTCGACACAGGAATACTCGATCCCCTCTACCACGAAAGGACTCATCCACCATTGGCTGAAGCAGCTTTTGTCGACGCCGTCGTGCTTTGGCGGTGTATGGCCCCAGAAGAACACAAACTTGAACGTTTTGCCCGCGTTATAAGCTTTTCTTAACTGTTCGATATTGTATATCATTGATATTCCTCCATATTTCTCCGATACAATCGGGAAGGACGGTGTCCGGCATTTTCAGTATAATGATCGGTCTCCGCTACGAGATCTGCTACTTTACGGCGGAATGCGGCTTTCAGCAGCTCTTTGTCCAAGATCACCTCGTAAACCTGCTGCAGATCCGTCAAAGTGAAGAGAGGCGGCATCAAGTGCAGCACAATATCGGTGTAATTCACTTTTCCCCGCAGTCTCTCAATAGCGTAAGCGATAATCTTCGCATGATCAAAAGCCAGTCCGTCATTTGATACGATGGAATATGTGGTTGACGTAGATGCCGACTTTGACGTCATCGTCCGACCCACAACTGCCGTTAACTCTTCTTCCTCGCTGCTTAGCTTGAGCTCGTATTCTTTCGTTTTCACATCCCCATCCTCAATAAGCTCTTTCCGCTCGCGCAGAAGCCGATAGGTTACCTTGAACCAGGCAGCTAGGTCAGCGTCATCTCCTGCTTTCAGCTGTACCTGATCACTGTTGATTAAGGCCATGTAGCTGCAGCTCATCACCCAGGTACGAGGGTCCCTTCCAACATCGCTGAAGGTGTACAACTGCTCTAAATATACGTCATCCACGCCGGTTTCCTCACGCAGCTCCCTCACCGCCGCCTGCTCCGTCGTCTCGTCTGGCCGGACGAAGCCGCCCGGAAGCGCCCAATTGCCCAGGAAAGGGTGACCTCCCCGCCGAATGAGCAGAATTCGCAGCTCTTTTTCCGGAAGCTTGCGGTAACTGTCCGCCTCCGTGTTCGTAACGGTGAAAATGACCATGTCCGCCGCCACCGATGGACGCTCGAAATCCCCGGCACGGTACTGCTCGAAAAATTGACCTTCCGTAAGTCCATCGCGATCCAATAAATTCATATGTCCTTGCCTCCTTTGTTCATTATTCTAACCATGCAACTCTCCGAAATAGTTCCGGTAGGGCTCGAACTTTGCCAAGACCTCGCTTACTATGTGCATTCGTTCCTCTAGGTTTCCTCGCAACGTGATGTAGGGAATCCGCCGCTCTTTCAAATCCGCAATGATTTGCTTATGAAAAACATGCCGCTTCTGATCCCCGCTACGGTCCCATGTATCCTCGTAAGAAATATCATCGTCACACAGGAAAAACAGATCGTAGCGCTGCGCGTTTTCTAATGCGATCCGGGCTAAGCACTCAGGAGCCCGGCCGTGGTAATCCAAGGCAAACATATATGTGGTAATTGCATTGGTATCGACAAAGAGATAATGGTTAGCTTCCAGCAGCGCCTGCTCCTCACGTTCGATATGGCCCAAAGCGATCTCATCGAACGCTTCTAGGCTGATTCTGCGATCTACTTGATGCTCGGTCCAGTAATCACGCCCATATTCGCTCGCAAAGGTTGTGTGATACCGCCGCGCCAGCGCTTCGGTGATTGTAGATTTGCCAGTCGACATCGCTCCCACAAAAACCACTTTCGTGATTAAATCCCTATACACGACATCACTTACAAATTCGCGGTATTTATAGGGGTCGGCACGTACCATCGTGGCCGAAATTGGTACCCGCTCACGGGCTTCATCTACCCGCCGATCCGCCGCGCCTAAAGCAACACTCATATGCCCGCCGTAAAACTCACTGGAGTAGAAATGCGTCACTTGCTTCCCCTTCAGCAGCCCCAGAATATACTGTTCCTCTAGAATCTCATACTCCCGATCGTTAGAATACCCGTCCGGGCCATCCCAAGCTTCGATTACCCGGACCGTCGGATAGAGCTTGCGGATCCAGTTCGCCCGGATATGAAGCGGAATCGGGGTCACCGTTGTTTCGTAGATTACCACAATCAATTCGTCGACCTCTTGCAACGCCGTCTCGATCATGAATTGATGTCCTTTATGCAAAGGAGCAAACTTCCCCAGCGTTAATCCAAGCGTCTTCATGCCGACACCTCCTTAGCCCCTTTATTCCAATTGTAATAGCCGTAAGCTGCGTTAACCAGATACGCACTCCACATGACGATCATCAGCATCCCCTCGCCACTGCCTTCCAGCATCCGAATGACCCACAACAGCACCGTAAACATATTCAAAACAATATAGACCAGCCATTGTTCCTTAAATCTACTGACCATTAAAAAGGTAGCCACGATGGATAATACCGTCGTAATAGCATCGATATAAGGCGAGTTCTGCCCTGGGATGAACGATAGCCCGATTCCCAGTAGCAGGCAGCCTATTACGCAGACCGCTCCGACAAGGAACAGCCGCTTAAGATCCATATGTCGCATGGATAGTTTGCCGTCTTGGCGGTTGTTTTTCCACATATAGAAGCCAACGACATTCATAGGAACAAAGAATAACAAATTCAACATGACCTCCCCAAACAAACCGTTGATGTAAGCCAAGTATGCGTAACCGACGGTATTGTACATTCCGAAAACATAACTCATCAGGTTTCCTTTCGCCGCGAGCACCACACACAGTACTCCGGTGATAAAGACCGTAAAACCGAATAAGGAATCTTTAGAAATAACCGTAAACGCAACAGCAATAGAGGTAAACAAAACTAGCCAGACGATTTCAAACAGATTCCAGCCACCCCATGTTTTATCCACTTTCATCCCCTCGCTTTCATTAAATCTCTAACCTTCACCATTCAGGTAGTTGTTAGTAACATTTTGATATTAACACTTTGTTAATATCAAATATAGCAAAAAGGCGAGGGAGATGCAATTAAAAAGTGAAAATAAATTCCAACTTAAGTCTGGCCCCAGTCCATGGTCGATATCCTCTTCCTTAGCATAAGCCTATTTCGAGAATCAGCAATCGGTACATATTCTTGACAATGATTTCTGACAAGAAAATACGCTGACAAAGGAAAAAACCCGCGATTTACGCGGGTAGACGTTCGAACATGGACTTATCATCGGGCTACTTCTTCTCTGCAGCTGCGCTCGTATTATTGTCCACAGAAGCCACCGTATAATAGCTTAATGCTAAGAATCTTATCGTTCACTTTGCCGCCTCACCCTTCTGCATGCGGAAAACATGGGCGATCGGAGCCTGCCCGTTCAATTCGCAATCCGGAAGCGTGATCGAGATTCCTTCCGGCGTAAGCTCAACCTGCAGCAAAGCGTCGCTTCCGACAAGCTCGATGCCTGAAACGGGCTCCTTATAAGGAATATGAACGTGCTTAGCTACGGCTTGATCTGCGCTTTCATACAAATACGTACAGTATACGGTATTTCCTTTCGAGGTGAACGCGCAGGAACCGGCAAAATACGGTCCGCACACGCGTGTGCCGTATATCGCTTCACCGTAAACCTTCATCCATCCGCCCAGCTCATTGATACTCTTAACCGCCCCAGCCGGCAATCGTCCGTCGGGCTGAGGACCTACGTTAAGCGCCAAATTGCCGCCTTTTGATACGACTTCCATCAGAATGCGAACGAGCTCTCTCCCTGATTTATACTGGTCATCGTATTTGAAAGCCCACTGTGTGCCGATCGTAATGCAGCTTTCCCACGGTACGTTCAGCGGACGCTCTGGAATCGTTTGTTCCGGCGTCACGTAATTTTCGTAAGGCCCTCCGACTGTACGATCCGCGGATAGCAGCCACGGCTGCGTTTGACGGGCGCGCTCGACAACCTCGCCCAACCGAATGTCCTGCTTTACCTGGTCACTATCTTTTACCCAGCCCGCATCCAGCCACAAAATATCGATCCGGCCGTAACGGCTCATCAGCTCCATGATTTGCTCATGGGTGAAATCGACGAATTGCTCCCACAGCCACGGATATTCCTCGGGGGAGTACGAAGGCCCTCTCCACGTATTGCTGCCCCGTTCCATTCCTGGCGCCCAGTAATACGGCGATTGCCAATCCGCCTTCGAGAAATATGCGGCGATCGCAAGCCCCTTGCTGCGGAAAGCGTCAAACACATGCTTGCAAACGTCGGCATAGCGATGTGCATGAAATGGCGTTTCGGAGCTAGTAATTCGGTAATTCGTCGTATGTGTGTCCCACATGCAATATCCGTCGTGATGTTTTGTCGTAAAAATCAAATATTTGAACCCGCCTTCGGCAGCGATTTCCGCCCATAGCTCCGGCTGGAAGCGGAACGGATTGAACGTGCGGTTGAGTCCGAAATATTCGCGCTTCATCTCTTCGTAGTCGCTCGTCCAGTCGACATCTTTACGCGCCCAATCACCGTCTTCGTCGCTGAGAATCCAGGACTCGACCTCGATCTGCGAATAAGGCCCCCAATGCATCATTAGGGCCAATTTCTGATCTTTGAACCATTCCAACCTTTCCAGCGTAATTGGATTTTCCGGCTTCACCCAATTCGTCTCACTGCTGTAACCGTGGACGCCTTCTTTCAGTTCCGGCGCATATGCTTGCTGAAGCTCCTTGATTTCCATATCGTTCATCGGGTTGCCTCCTTCGGTTCTCCGCGTCACATCAAAGTAAAATTATTACTTGTAAACCCCCAATATAAACATTGAGGGTTTACCCGGCTACTGTATAACTCCATTGAGCAAAGCTGCTGCTTCTGCGCGGGAAGTGACCCCGCTCGGAACGAATTTGTTCGCTTCCCGGCCTTTAATTAAATGAAGTGCCGCCGCCGCTCTTACTGACTCAAGCGCCCAGGCTGCCACAGCGGATTCGTCGGTAAAGGAAGAAGCCGTTTTTCCGTTCAACTTGACGTCTTTCAAGATAACATACGCCCGCATCATCATAGTGACCATTTCTTCACGTTTGATCCTAGCATCGGGATTGAAAGACGTTGTGCTAATTCCTTTAATAATGCCTGCTTTTACCGCCATGGAAACAGCTCCCTCGTACCAGGCACCCTTCGTTATATCCGTAAATTCCGATTCGCCTTCCGATGTCAGGTTCAACGCTTTGACAAGCATCGCCGTAAATTCAGCCCGTGTTATAGAACGCTCTGGCTCGAACATTGCCGCACTAGTGCCTTCAATAAATTGTTTTGCCGCTAGCTGTTCGATGTCATCGGCCGCCCAGTGAGTGGACTTAACATCGGTAAATAATTTCTTGAATTCGAGCACCGCATATTTACTGAAATGGTGAATATCGGCCACCCATTCTCCGTTAATAATCGTGCCTCGCACATATTCCAGCGTACCGTTGTCTGCCAAATAGTAAATGCCAGTCAGATTCGGATTTAAGGAAGGATCCGCTTTGAAACGAATCGTCATCGGTTTATCGAAGCTGTTCAAGCTTGTCACTTTACCATCTTTTCCGATAATCGATAAGCTAAAGTTGATCACATTGCCGGAAATTTTAATTTTAGCATGCGTGGAAGACTGCCTTATCGCTAGAAGGTTGTTAGCATCGGATTCGGATAAGAGAGTCATGATTAGCTCTATCGTACTGTTTCGTTTATCTTCTGCGGACAATTTATCCGTCAACTGTTTAAGTAATTCAGCGGGTACTTCCAACGTGAATGGACCCGTTTGAATGACCAATTGATGATGTCCGAGCAGTTCGGCTGCATTGGCAGGAAGTACAATTTTTTCTTTATCCTTGCTTACGATCGTCACGACACCGTTGGAGGCTGGAGAAGTAAGATCTTCCGTTTTCACTACAAGTATATGAGCATCGGTATTTCCATTAACTGTACTACCGGTAGATGGGACACTACTGTTTCCACCACTCATCGGAGGGTTACTGCTCTCGCCACCTGTCTCCTTTTGCTTAAACGTAACATTGATCGTATGGTCGGCGGTTATGTTTGCAACCGTATACACGCTTCCGGTCACCGACACGGCGGTACCGTCTAACAGTACCTCGTCGACTTCGTATCCATTATTCGGATTAAATGTAAAGGTTTGATCGTTACCCTCATTGACTACAACGGCGCCGTTCGGACTGATCGTTCCATTTTCCCCCGCACTCGCCGTAATCGTGTTACTGTTCTCGCCACCTGTCACCTTTTGCTTAAACGTAACATTGATCGTATGGTTGGCGGTTATGTTAGTAACCGTATACACGCTTCCGGTCACCGACACGGCGGTACCGTCTAACAATACCTCGTCGACTTCGTATCCATTATTCGGATTGAAGGTAAAGGTTTGATCGTCACCCTCATTGACTACAACGGCGCCGTTCGGACTGATCGTTCCGTTGTCCCCCGCGCTCGCCGTAATCGTATTACTGTTCTCACCAATTTCTCCGTTCTCCGCGAGATTATAGAGCTCAAGCTCATACAAAGCGTACATGCCCCATGTCGTATAGTTCGCATCGTTGATCTTTATTCTGAGCTTTAGCGCATCTCGTATTTCAGGAATATTGGCAAAGGTATGCTCCATAACGCCGTCGTCTTCGTTGCTATTCCATTGGATCGGAACCTCACTTGCTATGGTTTCAAAGTTTATTCCGTCTGTAGAAGCCTGAACATCGATATTGGAAATACCCTGAATTAATCCAGATGTCGTAGCCATGACGATGGTGTTAAAGGTTTGCGGTTGTTCCCAAGTAAGATTAATCTCATGCGGAAACGGATGTTCGGTATTGTAGCCTCGCGAACTCGCGAACATGGTATAAATAATACCGTCAACCATTTTCTTGGCACTATAGTCCTCGCCTTCACGTTCTGCCGATGCTGTAATCTCAGAATAGCTTCTGGCAATATTGGTGCCTAGCCCATCCTCATTTCCTTTGAGAAAATTCAACGTGTAGAGCTTTGTAGTTGTCCCGTCGCTTGCAGTTGACCTGATATGAATTACGCTTTTTCCGAATGGAATGTCAAAAGTCTGCGCTGTGTTATTGGCGACAGTCTTTCCGTTGACCTGCAAGGTACCCGCTCCGTCCGAAAGTGTTGGCGTAATCTCGATGGAGTTTAGATCATTCGGGATCATTACTGAGTAGGTCAACGTACTATTGTCAAATGTAAAAGTAGGAACATTAGGGATTGTTAAATTACTAAGCGTTCCGTCTGCTGTAGGGTGAATCTCTCCGTTGTCTGGAAGGTTATAAAGCTCAAGCTCATATAGCGCGTATATGCCCCAATACGTATTGTTAGCGTCATTGACCCGTATTCTCAGCTTCAGTGCGTCATTAACTGTAGGGATATTCGCATATGCGTATTCCATCTTGTTGTCGTCTGTGCTGCTAAACCATTGAATCGGTACCCTCTTTGCAAAGGTGGTCCAATTCGTTCCATCTGATGTAGCCTCAACATCAATATCCGTTATCCCCTGTAATAACCCTGATGGCGTGGCCATGACCATCGTATTAAAGGTCTTCTGTTGAGTCCAAGTAAGATTGATCTCATGTGGGAACGGCACGGTGCTCGTATACCCACTGATACTAGCAAACATGGAACCGTAACTGCCGTCAACCATATTTGAAACACCATAGCCGCTACTATCTGCCCTGGCAGCTGTTGCTGTAATAGCTGAATAACTTCTCGCAATATTAGTGGTCGGTTGATTTACATTCCCTTTGAGAAAGTTCAACGTATAGAGTCTCGTTGTTTCCCCATCACTTGCGGTAGAGCGAATAAGGATCTTACTTTTGCCTGTAGGGATGTTGAATGTAAGCCTCTCACCGCTGCGATAATGTTGCCCGTTGATATCCAGGGTGCCATTTGCATCCGTAAGTGTTGGCGTAATCGTAATCACATCTACATCGCTCGGAATAATGGCCTGGTAATTGATATTGTGTTTATTAAAAACAACCGAAGGCACGTTAGTCAGTTCCAAACTTTGCAGCGTTCCGTCATAGAGCTCCTGTCCTTCATACATACTTACTCTGAAGCCGTCAACGAATAAGTTTTTGTTCTCCAGGTTCACTACCTTGATCGTATGCTTGCCTGCTGACAGATTATGATTGCTGTATACCGATATCGAATCGAGTTGAACTTTCTCATATAGGTCTATAATCACCGGAGCGGAATCGTCGATGGATACAGCAATTTTACCGGAACCTTCATTTTTCTCCGCAATAAGATCGATACCGGATCCTGTAAAGGTATAGGTCAATTCATCATCCGCTTTTAACGTGCCTTGAACACCGCCCATATAAGCGTATTTCCGGCTTTTTGCAAACCACTCACCGCCAAAGATGATCTCCCCCGTCGCGTTATCGGTCATGTAGCTCATGGGTACATCCTGCCCATCGTAGGGACTACTTGGTACAGGAATATCACCCTCAGTTTCTCCGGCTGCTGCTTTAACCAGATAATTATGAAGCTTGCTGATATATTCAGGATCAAGGGTATATTTTCTCGGATCAGACGGGTTAACTGCGCTGTCGGCTATACGTTTAGCAAGTCCTGGATTGGTTTGCTTGAGTTGGTGCATCAGTTCGTACTCCTCAAGTCCGTCTCTTTGGGCCTCGTAACGAAGTGAGCTCTTAACCGTCATCTGTTTCTTATCCGGATATACGATCGTGGAATCGCCATAATGTGGGACGTACCATACGTTCCATCCCCAATGTAAGTGTCCTTGTACACCTTCTTGACTAAGATTCCAGAATAACAGTCTGCCAGTCAATATGGGCTGCGTCCAGAATCTGTTCAACCACGGAGCAGGATTGGCATCGCAAGTATACACCCACATGTCTTTGCCTGCCGCCTGCTCCGCTTTATAGAGATTTTTCTTGTCCTGGAAAACCGGTGTTAACGGGACCCACACATCCACATAGGGTTTGATGGTTTCGTTCATTAGAGTACCGGCCGCATCAGCATCCAAAGTCTTGAAATCCGGAACGATTTCTTTTATTTTTCTAGCAATATACGTCATATAGTTTGTAATGCTAGCACCATTCGGTTCGTCCTTAGTATGCTGATACCAAGTAATACCATTAAGCCAACCTTTTTCCTCTAAATGATCGTGCAATGCTGTCAAGTAGTTCGTAAGATAAGCGTCTGTAACAGGTAGTGAATCGAATTCAGGTACTGACGTTTTCCACGGATCTTGTGGATTATTATTGTTTGGTCTCTCACTTTGTGGCATTTGTTCTAACGCATGGATCAAGTGTATGTTCGCAAAATGAGTAATTCCTCTATCCATAAAGGTTTGAACATATCGATCGAACAAAGACCAGTCGATATTCTCCGGTATCCCGTCTTTAAAAGACACCATTTTTGTACCCTTTTCATTTAATAATAAGTCTGTACGAACCCAAATCATGTTCTGGCGATAGTCGGTCATGGTCTTGGCGAAATTATCCATAAGCTCAAACCACTCATCGCTATACGTCTCCACTCCATAATAGTTCTCGCCAACGTCATAACTAGACTGAGTTAAAGGATCATCTACAATCTCAGGTGGATTACCTCCAATCATAAAACCATTCGTCATCGACCATTGATAATTAACGAAGTTAGCCTCAGAGGTTTGAGGAATTTCAGCGTTTGCTACTTCAACGTTAATAGGTACTTGATAATCGCCCAAAGTCGATTTTACCGTAACTATACCGTGATAAAGGCCAGGTACAGCATCGGCAGGGACATAATTCGTTATTAAGATGGGCTGGGTTGAATTTGCTGCCACATCTATAGAGGGTTCGTTCGAAAGCGGGTCGGGAATTTCGGATAAGGGGTAGATTTGCGTGCCTACCAAATCCGGTCGATATTGATTGGGCTGCACGGTATCCTCAAGCATGTATTCTTCAAAATGATAGCTTAAGTGGCTGGTTGAGATCGTATTTCCAGGAGATACAAGATCGGAAAATTCAATTCCTGTAATCTTAAAATCGCTTGTGCCTCTTACAGCAATTTGCTCACTTTCGTATTCGTTTTTGGCTGAAACAAGATCAATGCTGTTGTCATGATTTGCGGGAATCGTGCTGGTCCTATATACGGCTTTCAATGCATTTACTACCCACACGTCCAGGTTGTTGCTGTCAGCAAGTACACTAGGCGCATTGCCCTGGAAAAATGTACTTACTAGAATCATGAAACAGATCATTGTATACATTGCCCGTTTGAACATAGATCAGCCATCCTCTCATTCTTTATTGAATACCAGAACACAATTAAAGTGCTCTCATTATGCATTATAATCTCAATTGAAATCCTGCTAAATAAGAGTATTTTTTGAAATCTAACAGATTTCGATTGTAAACAAAAAAAGGGCCATGCTTTTATGAGCATTGGCCCTTATGTGATCATGAATCTTCTTCTCTGATGTGACGATACTGCGGTATGCGTACGATAACGGAAGTGCCAATCCCAGGTTGACTATGAATATTGATCCCGTACTCAGATCCAAATAAGAGCTGTAATCTTTCTTGCACATTTTTAATCCCATAGCCGGAACTTTCATGTTCAAGAATACGTGCGATCATATACGGTTCCATACCGACGCCATTATCCTCCACGACAAAAACAATATCCTCACCGTCAAGACTTGCCCGCAGGATGAGTTTACCTCGCCCCTCCCGCTTCAGATCGATGCCATGCATAATCGCATTTTCAACTATCGGTTGTAAAATCAAATGAATCATTTCAAATTGAAATACCTTGTCGTCGGCATCGAATTCTACGTCAAATCTTGAATTGTGCATCGCTAATTGAATATGTATGTATGCTTGCACGTTATTCCATTCATCTTGAATCGCTATAATCTGCTTTCCTTTATTTAAAGTCGTTCTGTAATAACTAGAAAGGTGATTCACCAAGTCACTAATTTCTTGGGCATCGATACGTAGCGCTTTGGAATTAATTAAAGATAATGAATTGTATAGAAAGTGGGGATTGATCTGAGCTTGCAACGCTTTGAGTTCGGCCGACTTTTGCGTGACCTTTGTTTGATATACTTCCGAAATGAGTTGATTTATTTGTTTAAGCATAGAACCGAATCGATCGGTAAGCTGCCCGATTTCATCTTTGGAATTCGTGGAAACAACAACTGTAAGATCACCATCTTCCACCATCTTCATTTTGGTGTTTAATTTCTCGATTCCTCTTAACAGCGTCTCAGAGAACAAGAAGATAATAATACTGAGGAAAACCATACAGATGAGTACAATGATACCCGTGGCGCTTAAAATATTGCGAATGCCTGTATTGTATTGATCATCGGAAACCAAATAATGCAGGACCCAATCGGTTTGCGGAATATCTTTGTTTATAACTAGGTAGGATTCGCCACCTAAGCTTGCTTTTGAAGTACCACTCCTTGAAAGGGATTGAAGCTGAACATCATCCATCTGCGGGGCATGCTCTGTTAACACCGGCTGATTCTTTTGATCGGTAATAATGATGCCCCTACCTTCATTCATCTTGCCAATGAAATCACCGAAGATTTTATTGTAATCAAACCGGACGTAAAGTTCAGCGCTCACGATTTGAAGATCGATATCGCGAATCACTCGAGTGGCAAACAATTCTCCATCCTCGAACCACCACTTCGTTGACTCGCTGCTCTTTGTCGCTTCATACCAATCCTTATCCTTAACTGCTGAAGAAGGCGTAATGAAGTTTCCTAATTCGGATTGCCGATTCTCAGAATACAACATAATCTCAGTCATATCCCCAACCATATACATTAAATTAAAAAAAATAGGTTCAATTTTATCATTCAACGTCTTAAATTGAGCGTACAAATCCTGATCTGGATTACTCATCAAATCAAGAAGCGCAGGATGAAATACAATCGATTTCATGGATACATCCTGTCTCTGAAGACGGTAACTAATTTCTAACGCCAGCTTCCTCGCCTCGTTATCCGCGCTTTGCTGAACCTGGCTTTTCAATGAAGCTTTGGAACTTTGATAGGCATACAAGCCCAGTACAATCGTTGGCAGGAAGATAACAATCACATATGAAAGCAATAATTTCTGACGCAGGCGGATATTACGAATAAATTTGAGCAGACTCATCTTCTTCCGCCACCCTCCCGATATTGAATAGGAGTCAGGCCGTTATGCTGCTTAAACATTAAATTAAAATAGGAAGTATTCGCAAATCCAACTGTACTGGCAATATCAACAACTTTAATCGTTGAATCTCGCAGTAGCTCCTTCGCTCGCTCCATACGTATAGCTGTAATATATTTGATTAGGCTTTGACCTGTACTTTTTTTAAAGAGGAAACTTAAATAACTTGGCGATAAAAAGACACGATTAGCTAAATAGTCAACCCCAATATCATTTCCGTACTCCATCTGGATGAGTATCTGTACATCTTCAATTACTTTGCGGCATTGATCATCTGTATTCGTTTTAATTTGCAGCAAATGTTCCTGAAAAACGGATAAAATGACTTGCCTCAACTCAGCAATTGAATTGCAAAGTGCGATTCGCTCCAAACCTTCCTTTAGTAAACTGCTGCTTTTTTTGCCTTGAAGCTCTACTACTTTTTTCAATATTTCTGTAAATAAAAGTTTGGCATACATAGAACTAAAGCGCTTACTATTTCGCATACTCGCAATGAGATACTCTATTTGATGCTCGAGTGTACGATATTCATTTCGTGCAATGGAAGTATAAATCTCCTTAAGCATAAGCTCTAACGATTCGTCGTCTATATGGTCATGAATGCTTTCGGCATCTTTGGAACAAACGACACTTCTATCCATAAAAAACCGAAAATTCATTAACTCTTCCATTTGGGTGAACTCGTCATGAAGTCCCTCTAGCTTATCTACTGGACTACCGACAATAATTAAACATCGCCGGTCGAAGCGAGTCTCCAGCCATTCTTTAACCTTTTCTCCATAAGTCATAAGCTCTTGCCCGTTATCGCTGTTCTTTGAAGCGGGATCAATTACGACGAGCATGATGCTTTGGTATTCATTGATATGTAATAAAAGCATCTCATGTTTACTAGTCGATTGAAGAAATTCAAACGCTTCTGTATGATGTTGATCAAAAAAGTGATTTTGCAATCCAATCATAATCATATACATCCGCTTATTTTCCAGATGATTTAGTCCAGCAAAAGCTGCCCGTTCCTCATAATGGATGTCACTCTCACGACCTTGAATGAGATCAAACAGGAGCTTTTGTTTCTCATACGCCACTCCTTTATGAAAACCTTTGATCAGCAACTCGTCCTTCTCTCTCTGAAGTCGTTCGTCATTTAGTATAGCGATTATGGATTGGAATACTTTGAGGAATTCCTTCACATCGATTGGCTTCAACATATAACTAACCGTTCCAAGTTGAATCGCTTTTTGTGCATATTCAAATTCCCCATAAGCACTGTAAATAAGCACCTTAAGGTCCGGTATGACTATCTTTGCCTGCTTGATTAACTCTAGACCGTCCATGAATGGCATGCGAATATCCGTGAATAACAGATCTACATGATGGCCCCTTATATATTCCAGCGCTACTTCCCCATCATTGGCCTGAGCAACAGAAAAGGGTAGAGCATGCTTCTGAATAAGCCATTCAATAGCATCGATTTCGGCTTGTTGATCATCGACTACTAGAATATGATACATATTTTCCTCCTAACCGTTCATCGGGCGGTATTTACTCGCTTCCAGAGGATACTCACTACAAACCAAAGCATAGCACACTAGGCATTCCAATTCATACCATGTTACATTAACCACATGATTTGGTTTCTATTGTCAGATGGATTCTGTTAGATTTCGCAAAAATCTGTTATTTCGATGGAAATGGTATTTACATTACAATGAAATCTATACCGCAAAACAAATTTTAAATTTGGGAGGTCTTTGTATGAAGAGAACGTGGTTAATTCCCACTACTGCTTTACTCGCCTTGTCAATCCTCATAACAGGCTGCAGTTCCAACAGTACGAACAACAGCAGCACAAAGGAAAGTGCAACACCAAATGATACGGCGACGCCGAAAGAATCAAAGGCTCCCGAACCGGTAAAAAAAGTGAAGGTTAGATTATCATATTGGAACAAAGAAGACAGTGTAAAGGCACTTCTGCAATTATTCAAAGATAAACTTCCCGATATAGATGTGGAGTATCAGTTCATCGATAACAAGACTTACGTAGATGTCATCAAAACACAGCTTGCAGCAGGCGAAGGTCCTGACATTATTGGTGGAGTAATCGACGCAAATACCGTCAAGACAGGGTATTTCGAAGATTTAACAGAACGTTATGCTAGTAAGTATTATGAAACCGGCACGTCCACCGCAACATTTGATAATAAACTGTACGGGTTGCCGCAAGCTAGTTGGTTTAACGGGGTTTACTATAATGTTGATCTATTTGCCAAATATGACCTGAAAATACCAACAACGCTTGATGAGTACTTCCAAGTAGCAGACGTGCTGAAGAAAAATGGAATTAAACCTCAAGCAATCGGTCTAAAGAATCCTAACGTAGCAGGCCAGTCCTTCCTTGGTTTGGCACTCAATGATTTTATCGGCACAACAGAAGGAAAAAAGTGGAACGATGATTTTGGCAAAGGAAACTCAAAAATGGTCGATGCGCTGGAGCCTTCTTTGACGACATGGACCGAATACTTGAAACACGGTGTCTTCACCAAGGATATGCTTGGGCTTGAAGAAGAACAAGCGATTGACGAATTTACAAGTGGCAAGGCAGCGATGTTCCAAGCAGGACCTTGGTATATGGAAACCTTTAAGCAAAAGGCACCTGACATGAAGATTGATATGTTCCCGAACCTGGGTACAAAAGGCGGCCCGGGTTGGATGGTCGGTGGTCCAGGGGTATCGTTTGGTTTGAATGCGAAGTCCAAAGTCAAGGATGCAGCGTACAAGGTGCTTGATCTGTTGTCCACACCAGAAGGTCAGAATGCTTACTGGGTCGATAATAAAGGAGGTTCCTCTTTTTTGAAAGGGGTTACTTTTGAAATGCCGGCAGAGTACAACGGTGCTCAAGAAGCTTTCAAGGCGGGCAATGTCATGTACCCTGTTAATAATTGGGGCGTTGCTGGTCCTGCTTTCTCAGATTTAGGAAAAGGTATTCAAGAAATCATAGCAGGTACTAAAACGCCTCGACAAGTGTTAGAAGCGGTAGACAAGAAAGCAGTTGAACTACTGGAGAAATCTAAATAGGTCTATAAATTACAAGGGGCAAAGCGCTTTGCTCCTTGTACATCCTATAAGCTAAAGGTTGTTGTGCATGAACAAACCAAACATTTTCAAACGAGAAATCAATTATGTTCTGCTTCTGCTTCCTGCCTTACTTATTTATTGTACCTTTTTCATATTTCCGACGATAAAGACCGCTTTATACAGCTTTACAAACTGGTCGGACGTGCATCCTGTTGTTGTCAAATTTGTTGGTATAGACAATTACATCGCTCTTTTTAAAGATTCAATCTATTTGACAGGAATTAAAAATACTTTAATCTATGCAGTACTCGCCATGCTTGGACAGAATTTGCTAGCCATTCCATTAGCGGTCTTTCTCAATAAAAGATTAAAAACAAAAAATCTGCTGCGGGCTGCTTTCTTCCTTCCTGCGGTGTTCAGCGTATTAGTTATCGGTTTTCTCTGGAATTTTATGTACTCACCCTCCGACTTCGGCTTGATTAATCAACTTGTAGTTGCTCTTGGCTTTGAACGCATCAATTTTCTCGGAGATCCGCATCTTGCGCTCTATTCGGTCATCATCGCCTCCGTATGGCAGTGGGTTGGTTATACAATGGTTATTTATTTGGCCAACTTGCAGAGCATCTCAACAGATTATTATGAAGCGGCGAAGATCGACAGAGCGAGCGGGTTGCAAATGTTCCGCTATATCACGCTTCCTCTACTGCTTCCAGCGATCACTTTCAATACGGTTATGGGGATGATAAACGGCATGAAGGTATTTGATATTGTTTATGCCTTGACTGGCGGTGGCCCGGGGTATTCTACGGAAACGATCGTATCACTCATGATCAAGAAAGGGCTCAGTGAAGGTTTCTATAGTTACGGAGCCGCATTCGGTATCGTCTTCGTTATCCTCGTTGGCTTCATCACCTTTATTCACTTTACACTAATCAAAA
The DNA here is from genome assembly GCF_001012825.1 of Paenibacillus etheri. GTDB lineage: Bacteria > Bacillota > Bacilli > Paenibacillales > Paenibacillaceae > Paenibacillus_AQ > Paenibacillus_AQ etheri. The sequence goes on along the minus strand of NZ_LCZJ02000018.1, from coordinate 849,454 downwards.
TGTGGGAGCGGCGGTAATCATGAATCGATATACAAAAGGAACTGCCGTCACGGAAATTCTCTTGCTCGTCTTAGGCGCGATTTTTTTAATCCCTATTTACTATTTGATCATCACGACTTTTAAGACCCCTGCTGATGCTGTCTCTCATCCGATGGGCCTTCCAGTTAACATCACGTTCGTCAACTACGTTCGCGCTTTTAAGGCAATGAACTACATTCATGTGTTGGGAAACAATCTTATCATTACGATTTCCTCCGTTGCTGGTATTGTTATGTTTTCCGCGATGGCTGCTTACAGCTTGGTACGACGCACGAGCCATTTCAATCGGATCGTGTTCCTTTTATTCATGGTTGGGATGATGGTACCGTATCAAATGGGGATCTTGGCACTTTATAAACAGGTAGCCCAGCTTGGGCTTATGAATTCCCACACGGGCGTTATTCTTATAGAAATTTGTTACAACCTCCCGTTCTCTATCTTTTTAATTAAAAGCTTTATCGGCTCTGCCGTTCCATTTGAACTGGAAGAAGCGGCAAGGGTAGACGGCTGTGGGGTTTGGAGAACATTCTTGCAGATTGTGTTCCCGCTGCTTATGCCGGTGATTGCCACTGTAGCGATTTTGAATACGCTTGGTGTGTGGAATGATTTCATGACGCCGTTGTTGTTCTTGCAATCCCGTTCAAAGGGTGTATTACTCTTAGAAGTATTCCGCAATATTGGGCAATTCTCGACCGACTGGACGAATTTCTTCCCGATGATGCTCCTAGCGGTCGCGCCACTCATTCTGTTCTACATTTTCATGCAAAAATATATCATTAACGGCATCACGTCCGGCTCGCTAAAGGGGTAGGGAGTTAATGACAAGGGGTTCATACTGAATCATACAGTTGTCAGCAGAAAGTAAAATATTACACTGAACCTAGAAATTAAAACAGCGATAGCACAGGACGAGAAAAAAGTCCTAGGCTGTCGCTGTTTTATTGAAGTAATGTTTTCTGTTAATTTAATAATTCATTTTACCGATTTGGCTACTATCCATCTCAATATAAAAGCTCTAGCTCTTCTTTCTGCAATCAGTTTTTTCAATGAATAATTTATCTCCCTATATAACAGGTACTATTTCATTTTTTCCTTCTTAGTATCCTACTCTTTTTTTTGCATGGATCGTAACGGTAATCGGCATATCGGCTTCTGCGTAAATTGATCGTAAGTACTTCGGTGGATGGGTTGCGCAAGATGAAATAACGAATAGTTTCCCCATCAGCGATTGAGTCGCCTTGAATACCTAGAATAGCGTCAACTATTATATTTGTGCTTGTCTGGTTTATAATTTTTAAACCCAACACTCTGCTAGGCAATCCCCCCGTATCTGCATCAGGAGAGTAAAGACGTCCCCGAATGTTTTTGAAACCTGCGGAGCAGATCATGCGATTTGCATATACAATGTTCCAAAATTGGCGGTAATACCGAAAAATTTTGATTCGGGTCGAGAATCGCAAGGGAAGTCTGTAGTAATCAAAATCACCGATTCGAATCGGTGGACTGTTTAGATTATACGAAAAAACTACTTTTTCCCATGCTATTTCCGCATTCTGAATAAATGCCATAAGTCGTTTTCTCGAAACCATGCCGTCACCCTCCTTATCGCTCTTCCATTGCATTCTATGTATGTTACCTGATGGAAGGCACGGCAAGAATGGAACCTCGTGTTTCATGATTTTTCATTTCATGATGTTTGCCAGCTCATAAGTAAAAACCTTATTTTTGAGACAGCGACTTGTAGCAAGGAACGATTACTGCTCGCACTTCACGCATTACAATCTTCGTTATCAAGTAGCAAATGAAGATGATAGCGGATATCCGAGCATTGAAAAATAAACCAGATTTCATCCTTGTATACCTACATTTCGGGAGAGAATATGGATCATTTCCATGCAAGCTGCAGCACACAAACAAAACGCGACTAAACCGTTCCTACCGGCAGCCACGTCATTTCTTGCTAAGTAATTTCCTTATCGCTCTAGCAGTGAATCTAAATTCCGAAAGCCTTGAGTGCTTTTTCGATGAAATGTCCAAACGCACCTTTCCGGTAAAACATATGTTGCAGATAACTGAATTTTCAAGGAGGGAAGCATATTGAATAAGAAAAGAAAACATCAAGTCCCCGTTCGCAAACAGCAAAACGAATTTATAACACCTGCAATTTTAAGACGAACGATACGAAATATGCTGCCCTTCTATCGCGAAATCGTGCGCAATCCAGCATACTCAGCTGCATGGGTGCAAGCGGTGAATAAGATTGATTTTGTGCAGATGGAAAGACTGTTTCAAAAGGTAAGCCATGCCCCAATTGCAGAATTGGGATCAGGGTACAGTTTCGGATTTCGTACACCTATGCGGGATCGACTATACGTCAACGGTTTTTTTCTTGACCCCGCTCAAAGTAAGTATAAAGTGGGAGAACATCTCGTAGTAGTACAAGCTATTCTTCCCTTATACCTCAGGTTGGCGACTGATATTCCATTTGCAACACGTGTCACTGCCGCAATTAATTCAGGTAATACGACAAGACTGAACAGTTTAATTCGTGGATTAATACGCTCCCGTTTTTTACTAACTATCAGAGCACAAGATTCAGGCTTCAGAATCAGCTTTAGATTTCCGATCAGTCGCAAAATATATACTAATTACGCCTTACTAGGAGTGGGCTAGTTAGTTATGAAGACTGCCGGCTTTCACTGGTGGCAGCAACTGATTGAACTACTCGCGACTAAAGTAGCAAGCCATTAATCCGAATTTTTTTAACATAATGTCTTTCAACATCTTCCTTTATGGGTTTGACACTTCCCTTAAAGATGAGCTTCTACTCCGCCGCTTCCGCCAACCATGCTTGCATAACCGGTGATTCCGCCCGATTTAAACGTAGGGCAATTTCGGTATTAACCTCATCCGGCGGCATGACTTCGACAAGGACACATACTGACTCTCGCAACTGATTCATGGCAAACATGCCTTCATCATCGAGCATTTTCATTGCCAGCTCCATGGCCTTCAGCCTCAAATCAAACTCGCGATTCCATTCGTCATTCTCAAGATCCGCAATGAAAGGACGCTCAGCAAATCGTTGTTTAACGTGATCAAAGTTCTCATCCCCGAAACAACAATAGGGTGAATCGGCATAGGACCATTTGATGAGTTCCGCAATCGTCGATCCCGGTGTGTCACTTTCGTCTCCTTGCCTGGTCGATTCCATCTCCAAAGCTTCCCACGACCAGGCGGAGATGCTTGGCGCATATCCCTCGCCAGTAGTATATAGCGTACAGTAATAATAATGTTCACCATTTTCAAAAAGAGCACCAAAAGACGTTCTGGCAGCAGCGGCGATTTCTATCGCGGCCGTCTCTATTTCTTGCATCGGCTTCATGATAATGGTCCTCCTTTCCGTTAGTCGATCAGCTCAGGTTATTTAAGAACGCTCGTCAATCAGCCGTTCTAGAAATTCCGCAAACGTTGAAGCATACTTGTCGATCAAATCATTCATGAGATCATAACACATGATCGGAAATTCTCCCTGTTTATCTCTAGTAGACGTATCAAAAAAATAAAGCTCGTCGCTATCCGGCACGAACAAGTCCAGTCTGTGGGGAAACCGATCTACCCACCATTCCTCCGCTTTATTCAGTCTATGTATGTAAAGAAGGTCGCCGTCGTAATACTCTCTATGTTCCGGAGCTGCGATCGCTAGAATATTGCCGCCTCCCAACCGGGCATTACCGTAATGAACCAGCCACCAGCGATAAGATGGCGGCAGGCAGAATCCTAATTCCTCTTCAGCTTCTCCTATCCAGCTTTCTTCCGCACCATGGCCAGGAAACCATTTTAAAGCGGAGGTCGTTTTCAGTTTTTCTGCCAAACGCTCATACATAAGTTCGATCCCCTCTCCCTATATCTCTCTCCAGCTTTCTACAAATGTTATAGCGGCGCTTTTCCTACTACAATGTTGTCAGGATGAACGTCAGTTGGCTCATAGTCATTCATACGGAGAAGAATATACTCAATCTCTTCTAATGGCATCTGCAATTTTTGGCTGACTTCATAAAGACCCATGTCTTGCGAAAGTAGTTTCCGTGCTTGATTTAACTTTCCATTTAACCAATTGTTTTCGATCATCCATTTTTTCACTAGGTCCAGTAGTTGATTTTGGGTTTCCTTATCTGCATGCTTATTATATTTAGTAACTGACTCTGACAAATAGTTAAAAAGGTGAATACCTAATCCTTCACGTTGCTCATGCTTGGACATCCGTTGGTACTGCTCATAACTTATGCTGATATCTAATTCGAGGGTATGATCCCTGCTATCAAAACGTCTGGATGTTGTTCGACCATAACTTTCAGGTAAAACACGCAATACAAAAAAGATATCATAGGGAAACTCCCATGTATTTGCTAATTCCTCTAAGGGCAGCAGCTCATCTCTCAATTGACCCACACACGTTCCATGTGTATCCAAAGTAAAAACTAGTTTCATACATACCTCCCTCTCCCACACTTAAGGAGCATCCGGATCATCTGTTATTTTCTCAGATCGCTTCGCAGCCTTTCGACAAGAGCCACTGCTCCATAACGGCAAATGCCTGCCCCGCATCCTGTTCATAGAAGACAGCCACCTCTTGCTGGTAGGCATAATTCAATCGTACATAGCCGCCCAGCTGCCGGTAGAACAGGAAACAAGCATAGGCATTCTCAATGGTCAAATCCGACGGAAATTCATTTTGGCATAATTCGGCCAGTTCGGACAGCGTAAGCTGATCCTGTCCTTGTGGCAAACGCAAAAAGCGATGGCTCCGAGTGCCCGTCCACGGTTCATAATAGATACACTCCCCTTGGCTGATTCCATACACCTGACAATATATTTCATCCAGCACCAAGGCGTACATCCCTTCGTCTTCCTGCTCCCGTGCCTGCAGGGAAATCGCCTTTACGTGCTCCGCATGCCGAGGTAGCCAGAGCAGCCCAGCTTGGGGATGTACTGCCAGAAAATCACCGTCCACCGTTGTACCTATAACGATACACTCGCCGATCTGTTGCTCACTAATGGGGCTGTTTTCGTCATGCTCCCATAATCCGTACTCGGCAAAAGGTTTAAGCACCTCTGCATCGGGAAACTGAACATTCAACCACCCTCTGTAAGTCCCTTCACCGAATCGCCGCAAAAACCGGAGGTAGCCCTGTGGATAAACAGTAACGTCTTCCTTCGCAAGTGCTTGGTTTTGGCCGTCAGATAGCGGTTTTGGCTGAGATACGATGTACATAAATACTCCTCCTGTTTACAGAATAATCAATGGCATAGCTCGCTTCGGTCATTTGCCGCTTTTATATCCATTAGCCAATTGCACCAGATACCAGACAGCTACACCCACAAGGGCGGTGAACACAAGATTTATGCAGCCGAACACGATGCAACGAGCAATACCCATGTACAGATAAACTTTAACAGAAACATTATCCCGGGATTCCTCCATTTTCCTTAAGGGTTGACTTCACTCCCTTTTATTGAAAACCCAATGCCGCTAAAGATTGTTGTATTTCCCGGTCTGCTTTACTTTTGAAAGTTGCAAACTCCACTGTAGATAAAGAATTCGGAAGTTTCTGATGGATAAAGGAATCAAAATCGATTGCCGTTTTGAGAATACGAAGCGTGTGCAGCAAAGGTAGTTGCTCCATCCCCGTCAAACGGGTTAAGCCTTTACAATTCCTGATAGAAAGTTCCTCCAGTGCCTTCATTTCCTGGTTAAAGCTGATTTCCTTCAGCTGGATTTGATCCTCAATAACAAGTCTCTTCAGCGCTTGAAAGGCTGTAATATTGGTCAGGTCATGGAAGCCGCGGACTCTAGTAATCTCCAGGTTTTCGATTGTATTCTCTTCAATTTCATGAATGTGCTCCCTGCCTCCAAGCAAAATGCGAAGGTGCTCCAGCTTCCTCAGCCGGTTAATACAATGTAACGGCAGTTTGCTGATCGAATGCAGCGCGAGATAATTCAAGTTCTCCAGATAACCTATAGCATCAAGGTTTTTCACCTTACCCCCTACATGCAATTCCTCCAGATCAGAGAACTCTTTAAAATATTGCAGGTTGAGGGTCTTTTTATCCGAGATAATGTTTAATTTATTAAGAGAGTGTAACGTATCAATCCCCAGAATTTCCGAATTCTCCAGCTCGTATATGCCTATGCTCAAACTGCGCAGGTGATCCAGCTTCGCCAATGCTTCAGTGTTATGTGCCTGGGTGAGACTATCGAGGTGCAGCATTTTCACATGAGGAATCCGCAAGAGAGTATGACAATCAAAAGACAGCGAATAGTGGGCATAGAAGCGTACTCCGAAATCCTCATCCCAGCGCGCGCAAAGCTCATCCACTTCTTCCAATATGGAGCCATAAAAATCCGGGTGAGAGAATTGAATAATCACTTGGTTACCGTCGTGCAAATCCCGCTCGATCAGATTCCGGTCCAGCAGGGTAGGATTATTGATCAGAATTCTTTTTTTCCATATTTTCCGCATCCATTAATCCTCCTTTTTTGCCATTGATCACAAGCCCGTACTTACTGAAAATCCACGATTTGCTCAAATCGTGAATCGCATCATGGCTTATACGCACAGAAGGCTTTTGCACCTTCATAGCATCTGCGTCATGCGCTGAGAAGCGAAGCGGCTTTGTCATTTTATTAATAGAGTCTTTTATTTCATCGAAAAACTTATATGTTAACGGCTTATGATCCCTGATATCCTCATAGATATAATACTTCCCGTTTTCATCTTCCAAATCCATTTGAAAGCCTTTAGGAAATGAAAGCAAGATACACGGCAATTCATCTTCTGCCCATCGTCCGTAATAAGGAAAATGGACACCTTCATTTCTCGCAAAAAATCCGGAGCTTTCATTATCAGACGCAACAGAAATGGAATAAACAAAGAAAGGGTGACCATCATTCCTTTTTTCCTCTGCCGTAAAATAATGATAAAATGACCGATACGCCTCATACACCTGATTATGGTCATGCTCTGTCTGGGCATAATTGGTTAGATAAAATTGCGCTTGTTTATGTTCAAAAAGCTTCAAAACGCTTTCAAACTCTTCCGGCCTTATGAAGAATCTAAGTTTATAAAATCCGCTGTTCTTTAATCTATCCATTTCTTTTCTCTCACCGCCATGTTCTAAAGTGTCATCTCAGATGACCTTAGCCATTTGCTCAAATATTTTCAAAATTCATATTTCGCAAATCGTGTTCTGAGAGTTTCTTCGTACGGGACCCACTCCCAATCACACCATAAAGACATTCCTATGAGTTCTGACAGCTTATCTACGGCTTGTCCCGGACTCGTAATGCCAATGAAGCCGTCAAAATCCTCATTGCGGATATCCAACGCTTTCTGCAAGTAGTCATCGTTAAGACGCTCTTCCCGGAGTTGTTCATATTCATCCCTCGTCCACTGTTCACAAAAGATTCTTTCGGCCTCAATATCTCCATTCTCGAACAACGACAACTCGAATATTTCCTCATTTATATATCCGGTGGTCATCACTGGCTCCTCGATAAGCCGGGACAGCGTTTTGCCGATTTCCTTCACCGTACCCCATACAAAATAATCGTGGAGCACGCTGATCCAGTACTCGTTGCTTTTGCTTACGTACATGACAACATTGAACTCTTGAGCCTCATTATTTGGCTTGCCTAATACTGTTGCATGCCCTTCGCTTAGCTCTCTTAATGCTTCGACAGTCTTCTCAAGGTTGTTCGACTTGATATGCAAATTTGCGAATGATCTACCCACGAGATGGCCTCCTCTAATCGCTTTCTTATTCAGACTGATTCTTGTTTATATCCTATAGATTGTATCTAAGTATGTCTCTTATTTCAATAATAGTGATCATTTGTGCTGAGTCTTCCTACTTTTCACCTGAATTTTGAAAATGACCTTTACTAGGGAGAGATATAACCTTGCTTCAAGATGAGCTAGATCTCGGTAGCACAGTCATGCCTGTGGTTTTGTGTTCTCTATAAAAATCCATTTTTGCATCCATGAGGTTGATATGCCGTTACTCTATCCTAACTTGGACATATCGTATTATGAGACTTTTCCTAAAAATAAGCATATGAGGGGTTGGTTAAATGAAAGGTGTTTCTATTATTACCTGTACAAATCGTCAAAATTATTTAAACAACCTACTCCAAAATTACAACAGACAACGATATGCCCAAAAGGAACTCATCATTATTATCAATAACAATACAATTCCGTTATCTCCCTACCAACAGTTAGCTAAAAATCACAAAAACATAAAGATATTTCGTAAGCCAGAACATCAAACTCTGGGTTCATGCTTAAACTATGCCGTAACGAAATGCAAATATCATACCATCGCCAAATTTGATGACGACGATTATTATGCCCCTCATTATTTGACAGAAAGTATTCAGACATTAAATAGAACAAATGCTGATATTCTTGGAAAACGAGCTCATTATATGTATTTAAGTGGTTCAAAGACTTTGATCCTTCGTTTTGCACATGACGAACATCGAACAGTTTCCCATCTCCCAGGCGCTACACTCGTCTTCAAACGTAAAGTATTCGATCATGTGAAATTCCCTAATAAAAACGTGGGTGAAGATGATCTTTTTTGCAGCAGAAGTAGAAAGAGAGGTTATAAGGTTTATTCTGCGAGTAAGAATAACTTCATAGCCATCCGTAGAAAGAACTCTTCAAAGCACACATGGATCATCAGTGATAGCACTTTAATAGCAAACCATAAGATCATCCGTAATATTAAAAATTACAAGGCATTTGTTGGACGCAGTCCAAAGATCAAGTTATGAAATGGGCTACAGATTCCACTTTGTCCGCTGTATCTATTCTGACCTGTACGAAACGAGCTGACTGTATAAATACACTGTTTGATAACTATCGACGACAAAATTTTAAGCTTAAAGAGCTTATCGTAATCATAAATAATGATAGTTTGAAGATAGATGACTATACAGCTGCTGCAAAAAAACATAAGAATGTGTGGGTCTTTAAAGTACCGGAACATCATTCCCTCGGTTATTGTTTGAATTTTGGTGTGCAATTAGCGAATTATAGTTATATTGCTAAATTTGACGATGACGATTACTACGCTTCCAACTATTTAACTGATAGCATGCAAATACTCCATAAGACTAAAGCAGATATCGTTGGAAAACGGGCTCACTATATGTATTTGAATGATAAGAAGTTACTTTTGCTTCGTTACCTCCGAATGGAGAATAAATATGTAACCAATGTTCAGGGTGCGACCCTACTCATTAAACGCAAGGTGTTCGATCAGATTTCTTTTCCAAATCGGAACAGAGGTGAATGCGTTAAATTTTGTGCTGATTGCGCAGCTCATGGCTTTAAAATTTACGCAGGAAATAAGTATAACTTCGCTGCAATTCGTAGAAAAAACTCCAAAGATCACACCTGGATCGTCAGCGACAAGAAGCTTTTATCCCAAAGTGTTAAAGTTGTAAAAGTAAAAAACTTCAAAAAATACGTCACTCGAAACTGATTTAATTCAACGAAGTTATTAGACAAGATTTATAGAGCGCTGAAACCTAATGGATAACTTATTGTACTCCTCCCAATGTTATAACATTTATGGGAGTATTGTTTTATGACTAACCTTAATTAAGGGTATACAAAATGCAGACTTTGGCCAGATTGAGTTGTTTGTTGATGGACCTGGAATACCGTTCAATAACGAGGGGACTACCGCGCGATATAATCAAATAAAAAGACTGGATAGCAAGGGCATTAGATTCTATAAGCAATATTGAATTTATAGAGCATGATCTTACAAAAGGGCAATATTTGTACCTAGTGCGAATATGTGAAAACCCCGGAATAATTCAAGAAAAGTTAGCTGAAATGATAAAAGTAGATCGAACAACAGCTTCAAGAGCAATTAAAAAATTAGAATTAAATGGATTTATTGAAAGTATAAAAGACAATCAAAACAAAAAAACAAAAAAACTATTTCCTACAGAGAAAGGCGATACTGTGTTCCCTTTCATAAGAAGAGAAAACGATTATTCCAATAAGGTAGCATTATCTGGATTCTCTGAAAATGAAGTGGAAACTATGTTTACCTTGCTGCAGAGAGTCAGAAAAAATGTAGAAAAAAATTGGGAGTTAGTCAAAAAAGGAAACAAGAGAGCTTATTGACTTAGTAAGCGGAGGACATGTTTATTAACAATTCCAATATACCCCTACCAAAAATCAGAAAAAAGTCGGCACCAAGTTATTTAAATTCACGCTAACTTGGTAACCGGCTAATAAATGCCTATAATAAATTTATATTAATAGCACCATGCTTACGAATACGTACAGGATAAATCTGCTCAACACCAAATGAGAGCATATATGCTTTATAGGAATCCGTATACTCTTTTGGCAATAAAGCCATTATAACTCCTGCAAAACCGCCTCCATGTACCCTGCAAGCTCCTGCCCCCTTCTCCTTGATAAACAGCTCAGTTAATGCCAAATATAGTGTCACCCCCTGTGTAGAAGGAGTAGTGTTAGAATAGCAATTTTGCAGCCATTTCCAGGATGAGTTCCCAGATTCATTTACGAGTTTTATGAAGCTGTTTGCATTATCCCCTGTCAAAGCTTCTACTTGTTGATCAACTCGAATGTTTTCCTCATAGAAATGCAGTGCTCTCAATACAGCTCTGTCCCCGACACTCTCTCTGAGTTTGTCCAGGTTGTCCAATATATCTTGCTTTTCTAATTCGCGAAGCACATTTTTCCCAAGCTCTCGGGCAACAGCCTTCATTTCTGTTGGAATTGAGGAGTATTCTTCACTTAAATCTGCATGGTTTGCACCTGTGGGAACAATAAATAACTCATAATCTTTGTCAATAGATGAAAAATTTAATGTAGTGATCAGCGGAGCTTCGATGTTTTTAAAATCAATCGAAATTAGCCCCCCATAACCGCAAGCAATTTGGTCGAGCAAACCCGATTGTTTGTTCCATTCTGAATTCTCTGCATATTGACCTATCTTGGCACAGGTAACGACATCCATCTCGTTATTGTTGTAAAAGAAATTAATAATCGAGCATATCAACATCTCAAAAGAAGCTGATGAGCTTACACCTGCTGCACTTATGACATCACTTGTGATGCAGACGTCGAAACCACCTAATTTGTAACCATACCGTTCAAAACCGTCCAAAATCCCTTTAACTAAGGTATATGTACCTGAAAGGTTAAGGCTATTCCCACTCGAATTTAAATCAATAATGAAGTCTTCGTTATAGGTAATGCTTTTTATACGAATAATATTTTGATCATTTTTCGCAGCCGCTCCAATGCAATCCATGTTTATACTGGCAGCAATAACTTTACCCAGATTATGATCTGTATGGTTGCCACTAATTTCACTGCGCCCTGGTGAGCTAAAGAGAAATACATCCCCCTCTGAATATTTATTTATATATTCCTGAACCAAGTCTTTATATCTTTGCTTTTGATTGTTAATGATAGACGGAACATCTCCATACAGGCTTTCTAATGCTCTTTGAAATTCTTTCGATTCTATTAGTTGAAATGTTTCGGTAATTGATGGCATCCTTTGAATCCTCCATATGTATAATTAATTTTTGTTTCTGTCCTGATTTCATATTCATCAAATGGTGTTACACAAGAAAAATATAACATTTATTAATTATTACATACTAGGGGATAATGTAACTTTTATATGGATGATTATGACTTATAATTCCTTGAATATATATATTTATGTGTATGTGTTGGGTAATAAAAAAACTAGATAGCAACATAGCAATATAGCTATGAGCATCCAGTCTTTCTTTTTAAAACGTATAATCGTAAAATTTCTCTGCATTACTTAAGCTAGGCCATATATCTGCGCTTTCCCCACCTATATACCAATAAGCAATCCCAGCTAGATTGGTCTTAATGCTTAAATGGTATTTGGCTATTAATGATCGGCCATCCTCAATCCAGATCGTGTGCTTTATGGACTGCTTCGAATAGTTTGCAACATATTGTCCTAAAGACTCATTCCATACGGGCTTCATTCCATTATTACTAATAATCTGATTTTGCTCCGAAAGCGAGATGTACTTTGAAGATGAAACCGTGCCATTCTGGTTCAACGTCCAGTCCCGATTATATAAAGGCAGTGCCAATATAACCTTATGGCTAGGTACGACCTTTAGTACTGTATCCACTGCATGTTGATCAAAAGGAATAGAAGCATTGGGCCCTGGAAGTTTACTCCCATCATAATGTTCGTCATAACCCATCATCACCATATAGTTCACTTGCTTACCTAATGCAGCGTAGTCAAAAGCATCTGTCCAATCTGTCCCAAGATCGGGAGATACGTCTATCGACAGCGTCGCGTTAAGAGCATGCATTTTCTCAGCTAATAATGTAATGAACGAGGTCAAATACGCACGATCATCTGCCGCAACATTTTCAAAATCAATGTTTAGTCCATCTAATCTATATTTGCTCACTAAAGCTCCTAATTGATTTACTGCCGTATTCCTTGTGGTTGCACTCGACAAAATTTGATGGGTCGCTTCTTGATCTGATCGATTGCCAACCATCGCCCATATTTTCTTGTTATTCTTCTTTGCCCATGTAATTAGCGAAGCATCCGTTGAATCCGTTACCGCACCAGATTTCGCTACATAGTACCAGCGTGGAGATAACGTGTTGACGTTCGACTTCAGAACAGTATTCTCGTATTGTGCCGTCGTTTGAGCATATTGCCAGCCAATAACGATATGATCCTCCGGCTCATCTTCAAGCTCTGCTGCCCAGCTCTCATTTTGCAGCACCCGGTCAATGAGGACCGCTGTCTCCTGCCTAGTTATAGGATCAGCGGGTCGGAAATTCTTGCGATTATCCCCCTTCATTAAACCAAGATCATTTACAGTAGCAACAGCTGACCTTGCCCAACTAGCAATTTCCTTTCGATCATCGAACGAGGTTAGAGCAGAAGTATGGTTCGTTTGCATTAAAGCTTTGGTCACCCATATAGCCGCTTCTTGCCTAGTAACTGCTTTTACTGGGGCAAAAGTAGTTGCCGAAGTGCCGTTTGCCAGTTCAAGCTGAACAGCTGCCTGTATCCAGCCGTAATACCAAGCTTTTTGGGCTACATCTGTATAAGGAGATACTGGACTGACTGCCTTATCAAGCTTTAGCAGACGGTCAAGAACCGTAATGAATTCTGCCCTAGTAATCGATTTAGTAGGTGAAAAGCTTGTCGCCGATGTACCAGTTAATATGTTACGGTGATATAAATCTATAATTTCATTTTTAGCATAACTATTATTTATATCCTTAAAAGGCGCCCCATTATCAGCTGATATATGTTGGATAAATATTCCAGATATAAGCACTATAACGATTGTTATGACTGCAAACCTACCAAATCTATTGTTCACGAGATGATCCTCCTCGGATATAATCTTCGAATTATACCAAGGATGGAATCAATAAACATTGCTAAAATATTGGTAGAGTGCGAAAAGATGTACTTTGTGAAGCACATCCATTTTCGAAATTATTTGTTACGTTACATCTTAGTAGCCTGTTGCTAAACTTCACTATTGGGGTCTTTTGGAGGGCTATTATCCCCTTTCAATTCTTCCATAGCTGCGGCCACCTCTGGGTGCGCTGTAGCCCATTGCTCACCTAGTTCCATTAACTGCTTGCCTAGTTCACTGTCTCCCCAATCATCCCCTTTACCCTCTGAATACCGGGTTATCGCATGGATCAAGAGCCCAGAGCTCTTACCCGCCAATTTAATAATATTATTCAGATAATCGTCTGAAGATTTTTCCAGCTCGGCACTGATAAAGTCATCTAATGCGTCTTCATACCTACCCATTTTTAAATTTAGACCGCCACGATTAGAGTACAGAACCTGTTTCTTGGATTTTTTCTGGTTTATTGATTGGGTATAGTCCTCCAACGCTCTTTTAAAATATCCATCCTTCTGTTTGGGATCCTCGCAATATACTCCTAAACTATACTGGACAATTCCGCGCAAATTATAATCTTCATCCGTCAACACCGTGCCATTGTCGTCAATAATGGAGTTCGAAGTGTCCAGCATATTTTCTAAAACCGGGATTCTTTCTTCTCTTGCTAACCCGGAGAAGCATTTATAGTTAGCCATAATCAACTTTCTACGATAAGCAATATGTAACTGACTGTTCTGCTGAATCCCACCTTGATAATATTCCGCCGATTTCAAATAATCTTCATGCTCAAACCACGCATCACCTAACTGAAAAAAATAATCATCATCTATTTCAACAGCTCCGCGTGCCTGCTGTAAACGTTCTTCATAAGTCTTCACTTTGTCTTCTGTTGTTTTACCTTTCTCAGTCTCCTTAATGTAATCCACATATTGCTGGACAATCTGCCGCACCGTTCTTTCGGTAATAGGCTCAGGAATCAGGTTTACCATTCCATCTTCGGAGATAATGGCAATCACACAGGGTGCTTTATCTATTCTCAGTTTCTCTAAATATTTGTAAGCAGAATTGAATCTAGCTCCACGACTAGCATCGCCCAAATGCTCTTGGGAAAGTCCATCCAGAATTACACCGATCGCATGGCAGTTGGCGTCTGTATCACAATATAAGGCACCATCAATGGCCGTCAAATGCTTTATGAATATAGGGTTAAGCTGGGTTTTGAGGATAGGGGTGGATTGCTTCTTCAATCGTCTCACTTCATCCCTAGCCGTATCCGGTTCTGTAATAACAACCATGGTTCCGCTCTGCTGCTGAGTTGCCTCCTTAATCATTTTCCCAAGCTTGTCTATATTCTTCTGATCCAGAGTGGTTGTATCTTTGAACGTTGCTAATGTAATTCGCTTAAATAGATCAAGATCGAACCTATCCTGTCCAATTTCAGGGTTCTTAAAAGAGACTCCAAGTAGTTTATCCGAGACGATACGAAGATTGGTGGTCATTTTGAAAATCTTCTTGTCTTCATCCGACTCTACTCGCTTGTCAGTGGGTTCCTCTTCTTTCATTCTGATCAGCATTAGATCGTATCGGGACAAGCCTTTGAATTCAAGCTTAAATACGCTATCCGTCCCCAACAAGCTCCAATCGACTTCTCCGATACCATAGATGATATGCTCGTCGGCAATCAGGAACAAATCATGTTCGTTATTAGTCATCTCAAGTAATTTGCGAATCCGTCGGCCGTCATCCAGAGAAATCCCGTTCTCACCTTCGAATTGAATGGCATACTTTACTAGTCCGGTCCGCTCGTTCAACAGCTTAGGGCTCATAAGCAGTATGCAACCAAAGGGGCTTTCTCCTTCATACGTTCTGGTGGCGATGCCTTCAATTTTCTCCATCAACATGTTGATATAATATTGCTGGTTCGACTCACGCTCTACTCCAGAAAAGACCTGAGCTTCCTCTCCACCACCATCATTAATATACTGCTGGATCTTCCCCAAGAACATGCGTGACATGCGCTGCAAGAAACCAGATACACTCTCTTTATACTTAGATTCCAGTTCCTCACCGATCCTATTATTCTTATCCTCTTTGTAATAGTCGTCAAAATAGTAATCAAGTGTCATCCGTAAAAAGGATATTTGTGGCAACTCATAGAACATCCGGCAAACTTGCAGACCGGCGTAATCGATCGCCAAAATATAGATCAGTTCAAACTTTTTCCCCTTCAGCGTCAAGTTCATCCGGTTCGGATATAAAATGCTGGTTGTCGTATGTACAAGAGTAACCGGTGAATCAGCTTTTACCGGTGAGCCTTCCCCTACAGAATCCACTAGTAATTTCTCAGATGCAACTTCAGCTGATGTCTTCCTGTCGTGCACCGTCTTTCGAATATATTCGTTCAATTGTTCCACAGTGCCGCCCCACTGCCAACCAGACAATCCGAGCTTGGTCAGCGCATCCTCTGGTCCTTTCAGATTCTCTAGTATAACTTTGGTATCTTCTCCTCGCTTCCCAGTTAAGACCCGCTTGATCCTTGTTGTCGTTAGAGGGCTACGGTCTTCATGCAGTACGATAGCATACAGCTTGAGTTCCAGCCGTTCATCCAGCTTCCGCACCATTTCCTCTAGTTGAGGATAAACGACTTTGTGGATATTCTCGATAAGTTTCAAAGACATTTAGAAGTACATCTCCCACTCGAATTATTTTCCATAATATTCTTAGCATATCATATATTTCATAAGATCATGGTGACATTACTACCAACGCTCACGTTCCTTTAGTGAAGCAATTTGTGCGGTATGATGACGATCATGCCAAGCGTATCTTTGAATTGCAGCATCAAGATTCATTTCACCGTGAGTGAGACTCGTGAATTTTTTCTCAAAATCTGATAGATGTAGTGACCGTAGTAAGCCAACAAACCGATTGTGAATCGAATCTATGAGAACCAAAGAAGTTTCTATAGGTGTTCTATAATCACTTAGTTCTGCCCACAAATCTTCTCGATAGGAACTTGCTATTGGATTATCCTCAGTTAGTGCTCTCTTAAATCGAATATATGCATTCATATCGTTATCTGCCATATGGTGAACTACCTGACATACAGTCCAACCACCAGGACGATAAGGTTTATGTAATTGCTCCTCCGTTAGGTTATGCACTGTCTGACGTAGAATTAGTGGCAAATCTCGGATTTCCGCTATCCATCTGTTTCGATCTTCTGGAGTTGGATGCTCTATGAGTTGAAATTGCCCTATAGGATATCGAATTTGTTCCATTTCCTCACACTCCAAGCGTATTTTTATCAACTTGAATTCGTTAACAATCGGTTTATATCCTTCCATCGGTGTTGAAATATTAAAGTTCTTCAAAGTATAAGTCCCAATTTATAACGAAAGACACCCCAAAAGGAGTGTCCGATAATAGTTATGAGATTCAATATTCATATTAATGAATTACGTTCCAATTCAATCACAATATAGTACTCTAACTATTTAAAGCGCCCGAAATAAAAGCTCCCCTTTGGACTGAATGTATCGATACATCGCACCACACACCACTAATATCAACAATCCAATACCTAACAATACGAGATTACCGTTCAGATCGGCTAGAAGAAGACTCGAACCAACTGGAATCAGTAAGCTTATAAAGCCTATCAACATCGCTACTAAAACAGATGCACTTTGTTTGACCACCGAGACTTCATTTGTCCACTCCAGTTTAGGCAGCTTCAAGTTGACGAGCACACCTATCATTGCTGTAAGACAAGCATATAAAACTGGAATAACTAGTAATAGAAAGCTTTCCATCCATCCCGTACCTAGGGATATCATGAGGAGCACACTACTTACAACTACAATCGGTACGGTAATCGTAAGATTCACTGCAATTTTACTTAACAATATCGTTAATGTCGGCACAGGTGCGCTTTTTAAAATCCAAATATTATTACCTTCGAGCGATATGGAACTGGATGTCGTACAGCTTAAAGTTACAAAAACCGAAACAAACAGTGGAGCCAGTCGATTTAGATAATTTGAAAGCTCTGGTATCTCAACAAGCTGTCCTAGTTGCTCTGCGTTAATGAACAGCAAGGCGACCGCCATCACAAGTAACATAACCATGCCTATACTCGTGTTAAGTACATATATAGAAGAACTAAAATAGCGGCGCAGCTCTTTTTTGTACAATGTATAAAGCGGTGAGGATACTGCAAGTGATTTCATTTGATATTTATTTGTTGAAAAAGAAGTCGTAAGGCCTGTGTGGATCGCTTTATATTTACTACCAAGCACCATGGTAAAGAGCATAAAAGAAATCAGCGAAAGCCCAATAAACAATACTAAAGCATCCATTTGAAACGAGCAAACCGCATTTACATACATAAGCGTCATAGGATACAAGTTGTATATTTGATCTGCGATTTGAGCGCTCATATCCGCAAGTAATTGTGGATTGTTACCATTTATTTGGCCTGAACCAACAATTATAGCAATAATTACTACAAAAGTTAGGATGAGCGTTATTATACGGCTTCCTTTAAATCTTGAGGAAATCCAACTGATCAGGGCACCAATAATCGTTGCAGCAATAATCGGCACTAACGGAATAAATAACAATGTGATCATGAAATACAAATAATATAAAGCTCCGGGATTCACCTTTATAGCATAAACAATGCCTGCAGGTACCATCACCATCAAAGAAAAGAACAGGTTTAACACATAGAGTTGAACCACTCGACTTGCAACAATATGACTCGTTTTGATTGGCAAGGACATTACGAGATCGTAGTCTTTGGAACCAAATAATACACCACTTGCCTTATAGATCGTTGTAAAAAAACCAATTAAGCATGTAACAGCCATCATTATTGCAAGCAGCAGTTCTGGCCGACCTATCTGTTCAAGGGTCTCTGCTATCATAAAGCTATATCCAAATGAAACAACTGCCATCATGACAATGCCTATTAAGATACCGATGCTCAGCCAAAGCATTTTGCGTCTTTCTTTCACATCACGTGTATGCAAAGCTTTATTTAACCCAAAGGAAGAGATCAGCTGAATCTTCGTCAATCTCCAGATATTAATCATGCTTAATCAACTCCAAAAATACATCTTCAAGGCTACTGTCACCTTTCACCTCTTCTGTTTTCCCATGAGTAATTAATTCCCCCGCTTTGATAATCGCAATCTTATTGCAGAGCTTCTCGGCCACATCCAGTACATGCGTTGAAAAAAAGATCGCACTGCCTTGACTGCAAATCTCCGTCATGATTCTTTTAAGCGTGTGTGCCGCTTTTGGATCAAGTCCCACAAAGGGCTCATCCAGCACTAACAGCTTCGGTTTATGTATTAGCGCAGATATGATAGCCAGTTTCTGCTTCATTCCATGAGAATACGAGGAGATTAAATCCCCCAAATGAGATGTAATCTCAAATTCATCGCCATATTTCTTAACCAATAACTCCCGATCGGCTTTCGATACGCTAAAAAGATCACCAATAAAATTCAAGTACTGAATGCCAGTGAGATGATCATATAGATCCGGATTATCCGGGATATACGCCGTAATCGCTTTGCAGGCTAATGGATCTTTTTTAATGGAATACCCACCAATCTCGATGTCCCCCTCCTCAAAATCAAGAACACCTACTACTGCCCGAATCGTCGTTGTTTTCCCCGCACCGTTATGACCAATAAAACCATAAATATCACCTTTCTCGACCACTAGATTCAAGTCACTCACTGCCTTCTTACCACCCTTATAACTCTTGGTAAAATGCTTTATTATCAACATCTTGGCACTCCCTCTCCGTTCGTATTCGTAACTTTCATCATGCCATGCCTACCGTTCCATACGTTGTTAAGATAGTTTTACTATAGTACGTTTATCCTGTCTATTTAGTTCATTCCTTTATATAAATAAATTTTCCTTTATAAAAAAACGAAAAAAGAGGGGTTCTCCCCCTCTCTTATATAATCCTATTCCATTCATTTATACGTACTTCCGAATCGTTGCGAGCAGTTGATCAGCTACATAGTCAACTCCGTAAGCAAGTTGATTGTGATCGAAGCGTATTTTCACAAAACTCTCATCTGTATCAAGCGCATCGGCGAACAAACCTGCTAAACCACGTGCCTTGCGATCAATCTGTAGGAGCAATTCAATGCCATCCTCATTTGGAAAAAAAACGATTTCTAATTCGTCTAGTTGATTTCGGAACTGTGAGGGGGGAACGAATTCAAATTCTTGAACGAAATCTAAGCCATTGATCCTGCCATAACGTGGTGAATATTCACAAGTCACTTCACGAATACGGAACCCGAGCTGATTCATCGCATCCAAAATTACAGCACAATATGGATGAGGGCCTACTTGAAGATAATCCTGATCCTTCGGATCAATTGCCTCTTTAATATCAAGTCCGGTTTGAATCCAAACCGGCGATCTACCTAACGTCACTGGCGTTATCGCCGGAAGCTGGAATGAGACGGGAAATTCATAAACCTGCTCCGCCACTACTTTAAATTTACTTGCTAACAGGAATTTGGATACCGTCGCTTCCACTTCCATCTTCTTATCGTTCAGCTCTTTCAAGTAACGCGTCTTAACGAATGCATAGACGTCATCGACCTCCTGATCCACTCGGCCACCTTGAATTTGGACGGTACCACTGATTGTATCACCTGCGTTCACGAAATCTTGATGGAGCATGAGATCTACCTTGGCCGCTCCAATTCCGGCACTCGCGAGCATTCGTTTAAACATTGACATTGTAATGAATTCCCTCCCTAATATTTGCATATTTAAGGATACGAAGAGAACTACCTGAGGTTTCATTTTCAGGACAGAAATGCCTTGCTACTGACAACAAAAAAGTATTCGCCCCTAAAACTCGGTTTGAATACTTCTTATTTAAGAATCACAAAGTCTACGCTGTCGCGAACTGACTGTTATATAATCTGGCATAATATCCACCGCTGGCTAGGAGCTGATCATGTGTACCGCTCTCCACAATGTCGCCATCCTTCATAAAAAGAATGAGATCCGACTCTCGAATTGTCGACAATCGGTGGGCAATCACAAAGCTGGTCCGACCCGCGATCATTTTTAGAAAAGCCTTCTGAATCCGTACCTCAGTCAGCGTATCAATACTACTGGTGGCTTCATCCAAAATGAGCATTGGCGGATCTACGAGCATAACTCTTGCTATGGTAAGCAGTTGTTTCTGTCCTTGGGAGAGATTATCCCCTGAACCGCTGATCTTCGTGTCATACCCCTCAGGCAGGCGTTTAATAAATCCATGAGCATTAGCAGCCTTAGCAGCGGCGATGGTCTCTTCCTCTGTCGCACCTGCTTTTCCGTAAGCAATATTATCTCTGATGGTGCCCCCAAAGAGCCAAGTATCCTGCAGCACCATCCCAAAATTCCGTCGCAAACTGTCACGCGTAATCGTCTTGATATCCACACCATCTATTTTAATGGACCCACGGTCCAGATCGTAGAAACGCATAAGCAGATTTACCAGCGTTGTCTTACCGGCACCGGTCTGCCCTACAATTGCAACTCGGGTCCCCGGCTTCACTTCTAGACTGAAATCGTTAATCAAAGGACGTTCTGGAGTATAAGCAAAGGATACTTTTTCGAAGGTAATGGTACCTTGGCTCGTTTGCATAACCTTCGCATCTGTATTATCGGGTTGTTCTGGCGTTAGGTCGAGAATGGCGAAGATCCGCTGCGCAGAAGCAGTTGCCGATTGAAGCTGTGTAATCACACCTGTTATTTCATTAAAAGGCTTAGCGAACAAGTTGGAGAAGATCAAGAAACTGGACAGGTCCCCTACCGTAAAATGACCCCGAATTACCATAACACTACCGATCATAGCTATGACTGAGAACGTAATGTTATTTACCAGACGCGTTGTCGGATTCGACAAAGAACCATAAAATTGTGACTTTACACCGGTCTGATATAACGTCTCGTTTTGTTCTTCAAACTGAGACATTGCACGTTCTTCATAATGATAAGCAGTGACTACTTTTTGCCCGCCGATCATTTCCTCCACATACCCATTAAGACCACCCAGAATCTTGGCTTGCTCTTTAAACATCTTTTGCGAGCGCGTCGTAATAAACCTTGCCACAAAAAAGGTAGCGGGTGCCGACAGAAGAACTACTATGGTCATCAGAGGACTTATGTACAGCATAAGTACAATTGCCCCCACAATGGTGATGATCCCTGTAAGCAATGTAGAGAAGCCTTGCAGCAATCCATCAGAGACCGCATCCATATCGTTCACAAACCGGCTGATACTGTCCCCTTGCGGGTGGTTGTCATGAAACTTTAACGGCAAAACATTTAACTTATCAAAAAGCTCCCGCCGTAAGTCATATACCGTTCGGTATGCAATTCGGTTCGTTAAATAAGTAAGAAGCCATCCAAAAAAGCTGCCGACAATATACACAACTGCCAGAATCATAAGCAGTCTTAGTACGGTGTCAAAATCAACCTCTCCCGGTCCGATCATAAAGTCGATGGCTTTACCGATGAGCAGCGGCCCGATTAGACTGGCAATCACACTAAGTAATGCGCATATTACCGCGCCTATAGCTATTTTTTTATACTGCCCTGTGTACACAATTAGTCTTTTCCAAATGTTATTTTTGTTCATTGGCCCGACTCCTCACTCGATAACTGGGACAGGCAGATTTCTTTATACTCTTCACAACCACGCATCAGCTCCTCATGGGTACCGACACCGGCAATCCGCCCTTCCTCAAATACCATAATTTTATCCGCTTGCCTTACAGTGCTTACCCTCTGCGAGACAACGAGTACGGTCATTTGCTGGCTGCTCTCTTTGAGCGCTTTACGTAGAGCCGCATCAGTAGCGAAATCCAGCGCACTGGAGGAGTCATCCAGAATAAGAATCGACGGCTTACCTACCACTGCACGAGCTATGGTCAAGCGCTGCTTTTGCCCCCCGGATAAATTAAGTCCACCACGTGATACCTGCGTATTCAATCCTTCAGGCAATTTACGAATAAACTCCTCCGCTTGAGCAACTGAGGCTGCTTGCATGATTTCTTCCTCGGTTGCGTCTTCCTTGCCCCAACGAATATTCTCAGCGATTGTTCCTGTAAACAACACTGCTTTTTGTGGCACAATCCCTATTTTCTCACGAAGCTGATGTAGCTTATAATCGCTAACATTCACTCCATCCACTTTAACTTCACCTTGCACTGCATCATATAAACGTGGAATCAGGTTCACAAAAGTAGATTTACCAGAACCCGTACTGCCAATCAGACCCACAGTCTCTCCGCGGTTAATGACTACCGAAATATCCTCTAATGCCGATTCACCTGTTGTATTATAACCAAACGATACATGATCGAATGATATAGCAGAAGCGGTATGATCAGGTTCAGCCATCACAACATTCGCTTCCTCAGACACGGATGCTTTGACACTCAGCACTTCATTCACACGATTGGCAGAGGATGAGGCTTTTGTAAAAATAATGACCAAGTTAGAAACCACTACAAGCGCCAACAAGATTTGAGTGACGTAATTAATGAAGGCAATAATCTCACCCTGAGACAATCGACCCCCATCGATATGAATTCCACCTCCCCATAAAATTGCTATGATCGCTGCGTTTACTACAAGTGTAGTCATCGGACCAAGTAAAGCAGAAATCCGTGAGACCCGGATCGCTGTAGAGGTTAAATCCTCAGAAGAGGCATCAAAACGTTCTTTTTCCGTACGTCTTTTGGCAAAAGCACGAATGACTCGAATCCCCGACAAATTCTCACTAAGAACGAGCGCAAGGGCATCCAGCTTCTGCTGATATTTTCGATACAAAGGCGCACTTCGAGTGATAATAAAATATAAAATAATGCCAAAAATCGGCGTTGCCGCTATTAGAATCAACGATAATCTAAAATCCAAAATCATGGACATTATGATAGCCCCGATGCAGATAAACGGCGCCCTAATAACCAGGCGAATCAGCATGGCAACAGCAATCTGCAGCTGATTTACGTCATTAGTGATCCGGTTAATCAGCGTAGGCGTACCGAACGTATCCAGCTCGGCGTACGATAAGGATGTAATATGTTTGAACATTTTATTACGAAGCGTCGTTCCGAACCCCTGTGATGCTCGTGCCGCATAGTATTGGCATACCATGGAGCAGCCGAATCCAAGCAGAGACATCAGCACCATTAGGCCACCCATTCGGTATACATAAGCACTGTCATGATTTCCAACCCCATTATTGATGATTAATGCGACAATGGTAGGCAAAATCAGCTCCAGAATCGCTTCCATCAGTTTAAAGATTGGACCGATGATGGCTTCTTTTTTGTACGGTTTTAAATATACTGCGATTTTGAACAACGTCATCCACACCCAACATAAGAAGTATTTAAGCACTTGAAATATGTATAATAACAGTTATGATTATGGCATATCTACTCACATATTAATAATATTGGATTCGTATCGCTCCCATACGATTAACATATCTCAAGTTCGGAGGATTAATATATGGATATTAGACAACTTAAATATTTTATGGCTATCGCTGAGGAAGGACAGATTACTTCCGCAGCCCGAAAGCTGCAAATGGCCCAGCCTCCACTGAGCCAGCAGCTTAAGCTCCTGGAGGAAGAACTCGGTGTAAAGCTAGTGGATCGAGGTCCACGCAGCGTGCAGCTCACTGAAGCTGGAGCAATTTTACGGGACCGTGCCCAACAAATTCTGGAGCTGGCAGATTCCACTGCCCGTGAGCTCAATGATTTTGTCAAAGGTTTAAAAGGAACCCTAGCCATTGGTACGGTTTCTTCCTCTGGAGCTACGTTGCTTCAAGATCGGCTATGTGAGTTCCACAAAACGTATAAAGGTGTGAAATTTGAGATTCATGAAGGAAATACCTTTAGAATCATTGACCTATTGAACAAGGGCATTGTCGAGGTTGGCATTGTTCGGACACCCTTTAATGCTACAAATTTAGAATGTCTTTACACACAAGCTGAGCCTATGATTGCCGTAATGACTCCAGAGCATGACTGGAAAACAGATAAAAACTTCGTTGAGATTGGTGAGTTAAAAGATAAGCCGCTCATTATCTACCGACGTTTTGAGCAGCTTATCCGGGAAACTTGTCTTGAGAACGGCTTTGATCCGCTGATTTTCTGCATGAATGACGATGCTAGAACAACACTGCTCTGGGCAAACGCTGGTCTTGGCATTGGAATCATCCCCAAATCCGCTTTCGAATTAACGAGTAATCGTAATTTGATCTATAAAGAAATCAGCAGTGAATCGCTTCGCACGCGGGTCGCCGCCGTCTGGATCAAGGATAAATACTTGTCATCATTAGCTTCCAAGTTTATTGAAAACTTTAAGAATGGTTAAGAACCATCGCTATTTATTCACTTGTTGTTGAACGAGCCTATCCTCTTCTTCTTTAATACGACTAATATCAATCCGTTCAAACAACAATTGTAACTCAGTAACTTGTTGATAAGGGGGAACTGAGCAGGGCTGCCACTTCGGTAGTTCAAGCGATAGGAACCCTCTGATCTTCTCACAAGAAAACGGTAGAAACGGATGCAGCAAATTCGCCAAATTAGCGATAATCTGCACGCAAGTAAATATTGTATTATCACAGGCATCCCGATCCTCTTTTACCTGAATCCAAGGCTTTTGCCGATCAAAATACTGATTTGCCTTACGTACATAAGAGAAAATATACTCGAGTGCATCCTTCAAATCTCCGACCTCAATGAGGCGTCCTGACTCCAGATACAAGAGGTCAATGTTATCGCTCCACACCTTATCTGACTTTCCACTTGGCACGATCCCTTCATAAAACTTCTCTACAAAAGCCAATGAGCGATTCACAAAGTTACCAAATGCTCCTAGCAGCTCACCATTATGACTATAAATAAACTCCCTCCAGGAAAAATCCGTATCCCGCTTCTCAGGACCGTTGGCAATTAAGAAATAACGTATAGAGTCAGGATGATACCGCGCTAGAATATAAGGTACCCAGACCGCCCAATTTCGGCTAGTGGAGAACTTCTGACCTTCAAGGGTTAAATATTCGCTGGATATAATCCTGTCCGGTAAATGCAGACCTCCAGCTCCTAATAACACAGCAGGCCATATTAAGGTGTGAAAAGGAATATTGTCTTTACCATGCACATAATAAGCGGTAATCTCCCCTTTCTCCTTTAACCAAAAGTCCTCCCAGCTTCCTCCCGACTGTACAGCCCACTGCTTGCTGGCTGATAAATACCCACTTACCGCCTCAATCCAAACATAAATCTTTTTATCTTCAAATCCAGCCACAGGAACGTCTACACCCCAGGACAAGTCTCTAGTTACCGCGCGGTCCTGCAGCTCTTCTTTTAAATAACGTTTGGTCAGTTTTATAGCATTTTCTCTCCAGTGTACTGCTTCGTCTACATACTCCGTTAATACAGATTGAAATTTAGATAAGCTAAGATAATAATGTTCTGTCAGCCGTTCTGTTGGTGTATTCCCACATAGCTTGCATGTTCTATTTAATAAATCAGATGGATCTAGGATCGTAGAACAATAATCGCATTGATCTCCCCGCGCCAGCTGGCCACATACCGGACAAGTCCCTTCCACATATCTGTCTGGCAAAAACCGCTGATCTACCTCGCAGTAACATTGCGCAATAGTTTTTTTATATAAATGTCCATTCTTTAGCCATTCGATAAACAACTCTTTCACGACCTTATGATGCTGCTGTTGATCCGTTCGAGTATACAGATCATAACTAAATCCCAGCTGTTTAAAACACTTTAGAAACTCCTCATGATATCCGCTTGCAAAAGCTTCAGGTGTGATCCCTTCATTAGCAGCCTGAACCGCTACAGGAGTGCCATGACAATCGCTGCCTGACACATATAAAACATTATCCCCCTTGCTGCGAAAATAGCGTGCCAGTACATCCCCAGGCAACACACTTGATAATCTACCAAGATGTAAAGATCCATTCGCATACGGCCAAGCACCACCTATAAATACATTACTCATTAACCTTCTCCTCCTTTTTTAGACAACAAAAAAACTCCCATCCACAAAGGACGAGAGTTCTACTCACGTGTTACCACCTAATTTTATAAATGCCTCATGACATTTACCTCTTCAGGTACGACATTAATAAACGTTTATACCCTAGCACTGTAACGGATGCAGGTTCCGGCGCAGCCTACAACCCAAAAGGGGTTTCGATGCGCAGCTCTGAGACCATATTCCCAAGGGTTTTCTTTACTCCTTTTCAGCGACCGGAGCTCTCTGTTGAAAGAATTGCCGTGGTACTCTTTCTCTTCTTTGCTTTTCAATATTCAAGTTACTGGAAATAGTACTAAATTTGCCGTGTAAAGTCAATGCGAAACATCAAGCGCTTAGTAACATTTTTTAATAATTCCCGTCTGTTTTATATAGATAAGATACAAGGAGGCCATCGATGAAAAAAATAAGCATTCTTATACTATCGTTCCTAATACTAACAGGGATATGGGGCTGCTCCGGTAATGAGGTCCATTCCGTGCCCAAAAGTAAGCCCTATACTTCCGAAGAAGCCATCAGTAGAGGGGATATTGTTTCTATTGAAAAAGTGTACAACCTCGATAAATTCGAGCAATTCATAACGAATCTCTCCAGCAAAAAAGCAGACAGTATAAGAGTTACAAGTTACACAGATGAGGGCGACCCCATTTTTAAGGATTTGAAGTTTGATGGCAGTGTAATTAGCTATAGCTACGATACTTCTAATGATGAATTTGGTGGGGGGAGCATAGGAGTTAGAATCGATACTTGCTCTGATATAACGAGTGAAAAAAATGCACAAGGTGAGATTGTTTATTCGATCAGTGGTTGTACAAATAAAAATCCTGAAATAGATTACTACCTTCTGCGTACAATAAAATAAATGGGTTTTATAAAAAAGACCACCCAATCGTAATACAATTGGATGGTCTCAAAACTTTAAATTATTTCATGATTTTGCAAATATCATTGGTGAATTGGACAGGATCACTAACTTGTAATCCTTCGATCAGCAGAGCTTGATTGTACAGCAAGTTCGTGTATAAACCGAGCTTTTCTTTATCGTTCTCAGCTGCTGCTTTCAAGGACTGGAATACTTCATGATGGATGTTGATTTCAAGTACCTTGTCTGCTTGCACCTCTTGGCCATTCGGCATCGATTTCAGGATTTTTTCCATCTCGATTGTCAGTTCGCCTTCAGCGGATAGACATACCGGATGAGTCTTCAAACGTTTGGAAGCTTTAACATTTTTCACTTTGCCGGACAAGATGTCCTTCATCGCTTCAAAAAGCTCCTTGTTTTCGTTCTCTTCAGCTTCCGTAGGCTTGTCCGCTTCGTCGGCTTCGATTCCTAGATCACCACTGGATACGGATTTAAATTCTTTTTCCTTATAAGACTGAATCATCTTGATCGCAAATTCATCAATATCATCAGTGAAGTAAAGAATCTCATACCCTTTATCCGATACAAGCTCGGTTTGAGGGAGTTTTTCAATTCTGTCGATCGACTCTCCAGAAGCATAGTAGATGTACTTCTGATCTTCTGGCATTCTAGACACGTATTCGTCCAGCGTTACCAGCTTCTTCTCCTTGGAGGAGTAGAACATTAGCAAATCTTGAAGGGTATCTTTGTGCATACCATAATCATTATACACACCGAACTTAAGCTGTCTGCCAAAAGCATTGTAGAACTGCTCATATTTCTCTCTTTCATCCTTCAGCAAGCTTTGCAGTTGGCTCTTCACTTTATTCTTAATGTTCTTAGCGATCAGAGTCAACTGACGGTCATGCTGCAGCATCTCTCTGGAGATGTTCAGGGAAAGATCCTCTGAATCTACCATACCTTTTACAAAACTGAAATAGTCAGGCAGCA
This sequence comes from Paenibacillus etheri, assembly GCF_001012825.1. Taxonomy (GTDB): domain Bacteria; phylum Bacillota; class Bacilli; order Paenibacillales; family Paenibacillaceae; genus Paenibacillus_AQ; species Paenibacillus_AQ etheri. The sequence goes on along the minus strand of NZ_LCZJ02000018.1, from coordinate 820,922 downwards.
GATCCGCACATTTGTTCATGATCAACACACCGTTGGAATAGAGCTCAAGACCTTTTTCATATTCCTTTGTGTAATAATCAAACGGTGTATTTTCAGGGATAAACAAAATCGCATTGTACACTACAGCACCATCAGCACTGATATGAATATGTTTAAGCGGCTTGTCGAAGCCATAACGTTTCTCTGCATAGAAGTTATCGTAATCTTCTGTAGTCAGCTCGCTTTTGTTCTTGCGCCAGATTGGCACCATACTGTTCACCGTTTGTTCTTGAACAACTTCTTCGAACTCATTCTCCGTGCCTTCTTTTGGCTTTTGCTCCTTCACGTCCATTTTGATTGGGAAACGGATGAAGTCGGAGTATTTTTTAATGATGGATTTCAGGCGGTATTCTTCCAAATATTCATCATATTGATCTTCTTCAGTATTCTCTTTAATCTTCAAAATCACATCAGTACCGACAGAATCCTTCTCGACAGTCTCGATGGTATAGCCGTCAGCGCCCTTAGACTCCCATTTAAAGGCCTCGTCGCTGCCTAATGCCTTACTGATCACTATAACGTCATCAGCCACCATAAACGAAGCGTAGAAGCCAACCCCGAACTGCCCGATGATGTTATGGCCATCTTTGGCTTCGTTCTCTTTCTTAAAAGCAAGGGATCCACTCTTCGCAATTGTTCCTAAGTTATTCTCCAGCTCCTCTTGTGTCATTCCGATACCTGTATCGGAAATCGTCAAGGTTCTGTTCGCCTTATCGGCGGTCACTTTAATATAATAATCCTCTTTATTGAAGACCAGGCCTTCATCAGCTAATGCTTTGTAATAGATCTTATCAATTGCATCACTTGCATTGGAAATCAGCTCACGCAGGAAAATTTCCCGTTGTGTATAAATGGAGTTAATCATCATTTCCAGCAATCTTTTCGATTCTGCTTTAAACTCTTTCTTGGCCATGAATAAGTAGATCTCCTTTCAAAATAAACATCTTGTTCAACACTCCGTGATTAGCACTCTTGTTAGATGAGTGCTAATTCTTCTTTTTATATAACATAAAGTGATTTTGAATGTCAATATTTACAGCGATTTTCATTAAAGAATGCTATCTTTTGCATACAAACTTAAGATTTTATTGATCATTAATGACCCACTTGCGCGTAGGCTGATTCTATGTTTTAAATAGACTAGATGCATAAATTCCAAATAAAGGATTATCATTATCAGCCCTAGGAGGAATTCGAATGAATGAACAAGCGCAGTCCATTGTAAATTCCATAGAAAAAAGCCCCGTAAAGAACCTTATTAGCAGTGTATTCATTCCCGTACATGATATTGAAAAAGCCCGTAGCTGGTATTGCCATGTCCTAGGACTCCAGGAAGCAGATCATCCGATTATGAACGATCATTTATGCCCGCTAACTATGCAAGGAAGTACTGGGATCATTCTGGACACCATGCCCATGTGGGGAGGTTTAGAACCTGAAGGAGCTCCACCAATTACAACACCTGCTTTTATGTTTATAACCGATGAATTGCTAGCCTCTTTTCATTATATGAAGGATCTCGGCGTAGAGATAGTAACCGAAATTCAAGATCAACAATGGTTTGTGGTCAAAGACCCTGATGGAAATAAACTAATGATTTGCAAGTAACATTTGCGTTAGATATTGTAACGGCTGGGACTTCCATTTTTTAGGGTGCATCAGAAGCTGCAGATCAAAGTGAATTTCTGAATGCGCAAAGGGAAGCTCGGCCAAGTTCCCCCGTTCAATTTCTTCCTCTGCAACAATTTTCGGTAATAATGCAATCCCAAGACCATTCATGACACAACGTTTAATTGCCTCTAGATTCGATAGCTCAAAACCTATGCGGAATATAATCCCGTGCTCTTTTAACAAATTCTCGAACAGACTCCGGTATATACAGCTCTCTTCAGAAACAATTAATTCGCAGTTATTTAGATCCTGTAGTGTTACTGTATCCATCTGGGCAAGGGGATGATTAATGGGGGCTATCAACACGAGCGGTTCATCTCTAATGATCGTACGATCAAGCAAAGAATCCGTAGTGGTACGATCGAGCATCAAACCGATGTCTACTTCCCCATCTTTTATTTTGGCCACAAGGTTAGCTTCCTGCATCGTTTGCAGATGAATATCAAGTTTCGGGAATTTCGTCCTCAACTGCTGTAAGTAAGGTGGTAAGTAGAATGCAGCTAATGAATCAATCGTCCCAATCGTTAGCGTGCCTCCTATTTGCTGGGCGATGGTTTCTTTAGAACGATCATAAAGATCCAAAATCTCCACGAAAAGCTTCAACAGCTCTTCTCCAGGCGGGGTAAGACGCAGCTGTCGACCATGCCTTTCTATTAAAGGCACTCCGTATTCCTTCTCTATCTTCTGTATTTGCATCGTAACACTCGACTGCGCGTAACCTAGCTCTTCAGCAGCCCGCGTAAAGCTCTGACGTTTAGCCACCTCGCGGAATGTTCGTAAATAGGTTAAATCCATAACCTCACCCTAACATCAATATATTTGATGATACACATCATTTATTATAGCTAACGTCGATGCAATATTCCATGGTAAAGTATATGTAGAGGAATTAAAATATTTTGGAGGCCGATAATTTATGCTTACAGAACAACAGATTTATGGAATTTATGTCCCCGTGGTCACCCCGTTCAATGCTGCTGGTGAAGTCGATTTGGATTCGTATCAGCGTTACGTAAAGAACATTATTAACAACAGCATACAAGGTCTGGTCGTTAATGGAACCACCGGTGAATCGCCAACTGTAACCGTAAATGAAATGCAGCTTCTAGTAAACACTTCTCGTGAGCTTTTACAATCAACATCTATCCCCTTAGTAGTCGGTACAGGAACCAATGACACAGCTTCTACGGTAGCACGCACAGAGATCGCAGCTAACCTTGGTGCTGATTGCGCGCTAGTAGTCGTCCCTTATTATAGTCGTCCTTCGCAAGAGGGCATCATTGCCCATTTCCGCAAAGCAGCAGAAGTAGGCATTCCGATCATGGCTTATGACATTCCAAGTCGTACTGGTACTGCTATGACCTTAGATACTGCACGTACAATCCTAGAAATGAATAATGTTGTCGGATTAAAAGACTGCTCGGGCAGCACCAAAATGGTTACTGAGCTAGTTCGTACAGGTACTAAACCTGTGCTTGGCGGCGACGATTCACTCTTTTATGAAATGCTTAGCTGCGGAGCATCTGGAGGTATGCTTGCTACTGCGAACGTTTATCCAGCAGAATGTATCCGTATATACGAAGCCTTCAAATCGGGTCAATTAGACTTGGCAAAAGAAAACTTTGAACAACTACTGCCGATCATCCGTCTCTTGTTCAAGGAATCGAATCCCGCTCCAATCAAATGGATGCTTAGCCAGAATGGCCTAATCCATTCGGATACGCTTCGCCTTCCTATGACTTCCATCAGCACAGCGCTTCAGCAAGAGCTTAGTTCTTATGTTCAGGACAGTTCCATTGAAGCGACCGCATAAGAGAAAATACAACAGCCGTTATACAGTGAGGAACTGTTTAGCGGTTGTTTTTTATTGTTAATCATCAGAAAACAAAAAAACCATCAGATTTCTCTGACGGTTTTGAGATCTTACTATAAAAAACGTTCAGCGTTCAAACTAACTTATCTGCTGCTCGTTTGTCTTCCTTTTGTGAACCACTCGGACTTTGGCTTTAGTGGAGGATTAGACTTAGACTTTGCTTTGGCTGGTTTAGTTGCCACTGATTTTGATGCTGATGGTTTAGCTGCTGCTGGTCTGGAAGTCGATGGTTTAGAAGAAGCAGACCTAGAAGCAGATGGTTTCGAAGATCTTTCTGTCTTCATTTGCGTTTTACGAGACATCGGATACGGGTGATCCTTCACTTCTGGAATCGATTTTCCGATCAATTTCTCGATATCTTTAAGGAACGGAAGCTCTTCAGATTCGCAAAAAGATATTGCCGTTCCACTTAACCCAGCTCTACCCGTACGACCGATCCGGTGCACATAGGTTTCTGGAATATTTGGCAAGTTGAAGTTGATTACATGAGACAGCTCATCAATATCAATTCCTCGCGCGGCGATATCCGTAGCTACAAGAACGCGGGTTGCACCACTTTTAAAATTCCGCAATGCATTCTGACGATCATTTTGCGATTTATTGCCATGAATGGCTTGAGCAGAAATATTCACTTTTGCTAGGTCACGTGTAACACGGTCTGCACCACGTTTTGTACGCGTAAACACCAGAGCAGAAATAATCGATTTATCCTGTAACAGAAGATTTAATTGATTTTGCTTATTTCCGTTCTCCAATAAATAGATCGATTGATCAATTCTATCCGCAGTAGATGACACGGGTGTGATTTCTACTTTCACTGGATTCACAAGCAAGGTTTTAATCAATTTAGAGATCTCAGTAGGCATCGTTGCCGAGAAGAACAGTGTTTGTTTCTTCGTAGGCATTTTGGCGATAATTCGTTTCACATCATGGATAAAGCCCATATCTAGCATACGGTCAGCTTCATCCAAGACAAGAATTTGGACATACTGCAAATCCACACGTTTTTGATTGATCAGGTCGATAAGTCTACCTGGTGTAGCAATAAGAATATCAGCACCTTGATTCAGGGCACGTTCTTGCACTTTCTGTGATACACCACCAACGATGGCAGCTGAACGGATATCTGTGTATTGGCTATACGCTTTTATGTTGTCAGCAATTTGAATCGCTAGTTCTCTTGTCGGTGTTAAGATTAATGAGCGAATGCGTCGCACATTGTTTGATTTGCTTGGACTTATTTGTTCGCTTAATAATTGAATAATAGGTACAGAAAATGCAGCTGTCTTTCCTGTTCCCGTTTGAGCACATCCAAGTAAATCTCTACCTGCTAATACAGCTGGGATCGATTGCTCCTGTATAGGTGTAGGTGATGTATAGTTTTCTTTGGTTAAAGCCTTTAAAATCGCAGGCATAATATTCAGTTCGTTAAATGTCATTCTAGTCTCCTTAATTTCTAATACATATATTCTTAACATTAAATCCTTTTCTCACGTCATAAACAATAATCATAACACAATTAGTCACATAATAATAGATATTCTTTATCATCACACCAATTTTCATTAAAAATCCATTTCAGGATACGATCCATTTTACTCTTGCATGTACAATTAACTTCTGCAATTTTACTGAGCGTACTTTTTGATGAGCAATCTGACTCAGTTGCAGCTATTCATGAAAATGAAACCCAAATCAGTACAAATAATAGTTAATAAGAGCTATACAGTCCGATACCTTAGAAAAACACATCAAAAACTGAAATAGCTACATTACAATCCGAAAAATGTTTAAGTAGGCGTATCAGCCATATAACGTTTCTTTTGCACAGAAAACAAACAAAAAAACGGAGGATTTCTCCCCCGCTTCTTATCATTGGTAATTATGAAGACTAGTCTACGATTTCTGCAGTGTCGCCATTGTTGGCACCAGCAGCATTAGCTTCGTCTGTATCAATATGCATATCAAGTTTGAAGCTGTCGGATACACGAGCAATTACGTTCTCCAATACAAGACCGCGGTCGCCACCAAGACGAACTTTAAGCAATTGCTTATCTGCAATGCCCCAAGCTTCAGCTTCGGAAGTGTGAAAGTGAATGTGACGAGCTGCGATGATAACGCCTTGTTCTAATTCAACTTCACCAGCAGGTCCCTTAAGTGTAATACCAGGTGTTCCTTCAATATTTCCAGATTCGCGAACTGGAGCTTTCACGCCAAGTGCGAAGGAGTCAGTACGGGAAATTTCTAATTGGGAAGCCGGACGAGCAGGTCCCAAAATTCTTACCTTATCAAATTTACCTTTGCTACCGATAACTGCTACTTGTTCATTTGCTGCAAATTGTCCTGGTTGGGAGAGTGGTTTGAACTCAGTTAATTGATATCCTGGGCCAAACAGAGCCTCCACGTGCTCTTGCGTAAGGTGAATATGTCTAGCCGACACACCTACGGGTACAGTCTTACTCATTGTAAAGTCACTCCTTGTATTTTCTCTAGTATCTGTACAAGCCATTAACCATTATACATCTTCTTACCCAAAAATAAAAAGGGCTTCATCATAACGAAGCCCCTTTTTTCGACAATTTATGTTTTTTGCACAAGATTGTCATGGTTTAGACACCTGAGAGGGCAAGTTTGCGCTTAAAAAAGTGGTTGCATTGTCATACATCCAACCTTTCACAGTATCCTCTGGATAATAACGAAGCAGCTGCTCTATAAGATCAGGGTATTTTCCCGGATGCTCCAACTGCTCTACCCAAGTATCAATGCCGTCAAAATCAGAGCCAAACATCATATATTTCTCTCCGCCGAGACTACATACATGTTCAATGTGCTTTAACAAATCATCTATGCGAGCCTTCCCTTCATCACATACAAACCACGGATAAAAGGTCAGGCCCATTCTTCCATCCATTGCAATTAAAGCTTTAATCTGTTCATCATTTAAATTTCTAACATGCCCACATATAGCTGCAGCGTTCGAATGGGAGGCAATAAACGGACGATTGCTTAAATCAGCCAACTCCCAGAACCCCGCTTGTGACAAATGCGACACATCCAGCAGCATTCCACTGTGGTTGCACCATTCTACCAGCTTTCTCCCTTTCTCCGTAAATCCACCATTACGCTTCTCTAGCACACCATCTGCTGCCCAGTTCGCATAATTCCAAGTCACACCAAGAAACCGTACTCCAAGTTCGAAACAGAGCTGAGCATAAAACAAGTTCCCTTCTAAGCCGTCTACGCCCTCCAGAGAGAGCATTGCTTGTGGAGGTGCGCCTACTAATCGATTCCCCACTTGCTCCTTCCACCGTAACCACTGAAGCCCATCTGTGTTCACTATCTTTTGCCTAAAGAGATCAATTTGCCCTAGAACATGTTCAAAGCTAGGTTTACCTCTGGTTGCTGAAAGATATATTGCAAAACATTGCAGCTCCACTCCACCAGAAGCCAGCCGCTCTGCAGTAACATCTAATCGAGGATCATTGTGAAAATTTATATCCGGAGAAGCTTGCATTTTGCTTAGCACATCACAGTGGAAATCCGCTACCTTAAGCTTATCAATCCTCATTCCACAACCTCACTTTCTCGCAGTTCCAGCCGTACATTTCATTTCCAAATGCCTATTTCTGATACTATGCAAAAAAACGCCAGACTATAAATCAAAAGCAAAAAACCTGTTTACATAAGTAAACAGGTTCATTCATTCTATAGGTCTATTATCTGGGTTCAACAATCAGTTTAATCGCGGTCCGATCTTCTCCATCAATCACTATATCAGTGAACGCAGGAATGCAGATCAAATCTACTCCGCTTGGTGCAACAAATCCCCGGGCAATGGCAACTGCTTTGACTGCTTGATTCAGTGCTCCAGCTCCAATAGCTTGTAATTCAGCCGATCCACGTTCACGAAGAACACCTGCTAAAGCGCCGGCGACGGAATTTGGATTGGATTTAGCTGATACTTTTAATACATCCATAGTAAGTACCTCCCCTGGGAAAATAATGGTGTTCTTCCACTACTTTAGATGTTATTCGCGAGAGAAGAAATAATTCCTTCTTTTTACGGACCACGTCTTCCAAAAACGGATTAAAAGATACTCTTTTACGATATGAAAAATATCACACTTTACCCTAACTCGGCGAAATTACCCGGATTAAACTATCACTTTGCTCTTCGCTTAGCTCATAACCCATTCATCTTCACGCAGTCGTATCTTCTCTAGACGAGTCGCCGCACCAGTAGTTTCATCTAATTCTGCAAATAAACCGTGAAGCTGCCACTTGCCTTCATCGACAACAAATCGTGCTGGAAGCTGAGTTGTGAACTTATAAAGTACTGCATCTCTTTCCATACCCAGAATTCCTTCGCTTGAACCAACCATGCCCGCATCGGTCAAATACGCAGTTCCTCCTGGTAAAATCACATCATCATTCGTCTGGACATGAGTATGTGTCCCCACAACAATCGATGCACGACCATCCATGAAATACCCCATAGCGATTTTCTCAGAGGTTACCTCTGCATGGAAATCGACAAGAATACATTTATGATCTCTACGAAGCTCTTCCACAATTTCTTCCCCAACACGGAAAGGACAATCAATAGCAGGTAAAAATGTCCGGCCTTGCAAATTTACTATGGCCAGTTCTTTACCGTTACCTTTAACAACTGTATAACCTCTTCCTGGTGTTCCTGGCGGAAAATTAGCAGGGCGAATAATCCGAGCCTCGTCATCGATGAACTCAAAAATATCTTTGTTGTCCCATGTGTGATTTCCCATAGTTATACCGTGAACGCCCCAGTTAAAAAATTCATTAGCGATCGCCTTGGTGATCCCTCTACCGGCAGCAGAATTTTCACCATTAACAATAATGATATGTGGCTGATATTTACTTTTTAAAGAGGGTAACATCTCACGAAGAGCCTTTCTGCCAACATTTCCAACGATATCTCCAATAAATAGTACTTTAATGATTCTCTCCCCCTAATCTTAACCGCTATATCTAATGGATAAGTCCTCATATTTAAAAGAAAAAAGGCCCCGCTTAGGGGCCAATTCTCAACAAATATAAGAAAGTATAAGTTACATCTTATTCCTTAACCTTATATTCCACCTATTTAGCGTATTCAACAGCCCGTGTCTCACGAATAACGGTAACTTTGATGTGTCCTGGATAATCCAGTTCACTTTCAATCATCTTCGTAATATCGCGAGCAAGACGGAATGCCTCTGCATCGTCAATCTTCTCTGGCTGTACCATCACGCGTACCTCACGGCCCGCCTGAATAGCAAATGATTTCTCAACGCCTTCGAAGGACTCTGAGATTTCTTCCAGTTTTTCTAGACGTTTAATATACGTTTCCAGTGTTTCACGGCGAGCGCCAGGTCTTGCTGCGGACAATGCATCAGCTGCACCAACCAACATCGCAATAACCGAGGTAGCTTCGCAATCTCCATGATGAGACGCGATACTGTTGATAACAACCGGATGTTCCTTATATTTCTTCGCTAGTTCAACGCCGATCTCAACATGCGATCCTTCTACTTCATGATCCAGCGCTTTGCCGATATCATGGAGCAATCCTGCACGTTTTGCAAGCACGATGTCTTCCCCAAGCTCACCGGCCATCAGTCCAGTTAAATAAGCAACCTCCATGGAGTGCTTCAATACATTTTGACCATAGCTTGTACGGAATTTCAGACGACCCAGAATCTTGATCAAATCTGGATGCAATCCGTGAACACCCACTTCGAAAGTAGCTTGTTCACCATATTCGCGAATTCGTTCGTCCACTTCTTTGCGAGATTTTTCCACCATCTCTTCAATACGAGCGGGGTGGATCCGTCCATCTGCCACTAGTTTCTCAAGTGCCGTACGGGCAACTTCACGGCGAATTGGATCAAATCCCGACAAAATAACTGCTTCCGGCGTATCATCAATAATGAGGTCGATACCTGTAAGAGTTTCGAGTGCACGGATGTTACGGCCTTCACGACCGATAATCCGACCCTTCATCTCTTCGTTCGGCAGGGTAACAACTGAAACCGTTGTCTCCGCTACGTGATCAGCTGCACAGCGCTGGATAGCGAGTGTAATGATTTCACGGGATTTCTTATCCGCTTCCTCTTTCGCCTGCTGTTCAATTTCTTTGATCATTTGAGCCGTTTCATGGCGAACTTCTTGCTCAACATTGCTAAGAATAATACTTCTTGCATCTTCGATGCTTAAATTGGAAATTCGCTCCAATTCAGTAACTTGGTTTTTGTAAATAACATCAATTTGCTGTTGGGTTTCATCAATTCGTTTCTCTTTGTTAGCTACTTGTTCTTCTTTTCTTTCAAGCGATTCCATTTTTTTATCCAGAGATTCTTCCTTTTGCAGCATACGTCTCTCTTGCCGTTGGATTTCATTCCGACGTTCACGAGTTTCTTTCTCAGCTTCAGTACGGATTCTATGGACTTCGTCCTTAGCTTCCAATACTGTTTCTTTCTTCAGCGCTTCAGCGTCCTTCTTCGCATTTTCTACGATGACAACAGCTTCTCTTTCTGCGCTTTGAATTTTAGCTTCTGCAAGGGATTTACGAATAAAATAACCGAACCCAAAGAATAATGCAGCTACAACGAGAACGATAATGACCCAGATCCATGCTTGCATCTGTTCACCTCCTCGTTGGTTCCTCTCCAAGGTATACCCCTGGGAATTGTGCAGTTGTTAAACTATCCGTTCATCACCATACAAAAAACCGGTAAACAACCGATTGCCATACTGCACATGCTGCACATGCACACTGCCCGCCTTATCCGGCGATTACATTTCATATGAGTTGTACGCGAACCGTTTTAAAAAGTCCCCTTTTTGGGAAGGAAAAAGGATTCTTACTTTATGCCGATTCATGTTATATTTTATTATTTATAAAAAGACATTGTCAAGAGAGTCGATATGCGCATTAATGTCAAGAGAATCAGTGAGTCTAGTAAAATTCCTCATCTTCACCCTCATAATTGTCTTCCTCAAGTAAAGTATTGATCACTTGTCGCACCATATCACCCGAGAATCCGCGCCGCATTAAGAAGGCTCCGGTCTTTCTGCGCTTATCTGTAGCTTCACCACGAATAAGATTCCATTTCTTACGACCAATCTGAAGTGCACTCTCTAGTTCTTGTTCAGGACTGACATTCTCCAGTGCTTCCGAGATCAAGGTCTTGTCGATTCCTTTCTCACGCAGCTCTTGGCGAATCCACATTTTCCCCTTACGCTGGTTCGTAATGCGTTGCTCTGCCCATTGCTTTGCATACAAAGGGTCATCAAGAAATCTTTCCTGCTGTAGCCGTTGCACCACTTCCGCAATAATAGTCTCCCCTATTTCCTTCTGCCGTAAACGGCGAGTCATTTCCATAGCGGTTCGTGGCTTCCGTTCTAGATAACGAAGTCCTTCTACATAAGCTCGTTGTCGCTCATCAGCAACAACAATTCCCTCCAAATCGGCTTTCATAAAAGAATTCCCAGTAATCATCCGATATTTAATCATGACGTCTTCGTGTACAGTCATGTTATAGGCTCCGAAATGTATGATATAGCGGTGGTCCGATTTCTTCTGACGTTCGACCTTAGTAATTTCTAAAAGTTCTCCTTCAGGAAAATCAGATAGGACCTGTACGTCCTGCTCATCCGATTCAAAATCCATATCCAGCTGTATTACCATAGTTGCTTGTCACCTCATAGCTAAAGATCAGTTATGTTCTTACAATTTTTTAAGAAAAGACACCCTGCAACAATGAATCACAGGGCGTCCTATTCCTTAATTAATTATTCTATTGTTCGATTTCGAGAAGTAGCTTTTCTTCTTCCTCTTGCTCTGCAATGATCTCTGCTTCATTTGGTGCAGCAACAATAGTGGACAAGTTACTTGCTTCACGGATCTTGTTCTCAATGATGAGCGCAATATCTTGATGTTCCTTCAAGAACTGTTTGGCATTCTCACGGCCTTGGCCGAGACGTTCACCCTCATAGGAATACCACGCACCGCTCTTATTCACGATATCCATTTCAGTACCGATGTCTACAAGACTTCCTTCTCTGGAAATCCCTTCACCATACATGATATCAACATCAGCTTGTTTAAATGGAGGTGCTACCTTATTCTTTACAATCTTGATCTTGGTGCGGTTACCTACAACGTCGTTACCCATCTTAATACTTTCGACACGACGAACATCCAACCGTACGGAAGAGTAGAATTTCAGTGCCCGACCACCCGGAGTTGTCTCAGGGTTACCGAACATAACACCAATTTTCTCACGAAGCTGGTTAATAAAGATAGCAATTGTATTCGATTTACTAATGGCACCCGATAGCTTCCGAAGCGCTTGAGACATCAAACGAGCCTGCAGGCCGACGTGAGAATCACCCATATCGCCTTCAATTTCCGCTTTAGGAACCAAAGCAGCTACGGAGTCAACGACAATAATGTCTACTGCGCCACTTCGTACAAGTGCTTCAGCAATCTCAAGTGCCTGTTCACCCGTATCTGGCTGAGATAGTAACAATTCGTCAATGTTTACGCCCAAGTTACGTGCATACTTCGGATCGAGCGCATGCTCAGCATCGATAAATGCAGCTTGTCCTCCATGTTTTTGCACTTCTGCAATAGCATGAAGAGCAACAGTCGTTTTACCGGAGGATTCAGGTCCGTATACTTCAATAATACGTCCCTTTGGAAGTCCGCCTATACCTAACGCAATATCAAGTGCCAAAGATCCGCTAGGTACAACTTCCACTTGCATATGAGTGGATTCTCCCAGTTTCATGATCGAACCTTTACCAAATTGTTTTTCTATTTGACGAAGCGCCATATCAAGCGCTGCACGACGATCTGACAATCAGACCACTTCCTTCACTGTTTATAATAATATAATAACGTGTTTTCGAGGTCTTGCCAAGCTTTTTTTCGAACATACATTCGTTTTTTTTGTCTCAAGCGTTAATTATCCCTTTTATTGTAAGCCTCCCTCCGGACATAGAAGTTAACTGATTTCTCTACTTCACCGGACATCAACGACTTATGATCATAACCGAAATCTGTGATCAAAATCTCTGCAGATATACAAAAAACCGCAGCAAAGAAATCTCAGTGCCACGGTTCTTCCGTATGTTTCAATTATAGCTGGGCTAATCTCCCATTACAAGTCTGAACCCTCAAGTGGTGTCTCCACCTTACGTTCCTCAAGTCTACGCCATAGTCGATACAGCAGAGCTTTAACAGTACGCAGCCGGATATTCTCACGTGTCCCTTTAAGATTAAGCTCATATACCTCTGTCTTACGCCCGCGTTCAGCTAAACCTATAAATACAAGTCCAACTGGCTTTCGTTCAGAATAGCCTGGTCCTGCTACACCTGTTACAGATAAACCGAAATCACTATCCGCAATCATTCTTACCTGATCAGCTAACACTTCGGCAACTTCACGACTAACTGCCCCTGGAGCATCTGGCCCTTCCAAATAAGCACTTGGCACATTCAGAAGTTTTTTCTTTAGGTCGTTGGAATAACATACGATTCCTCCTGCAAACATCGAAGCACTACCTGGAATGTTGGTTATACTCTCCATCAGCAAACCCCCGGTACAACTCTCCGCCGCGCTTAAAGTCAGACCGGCATCTGCCATCCAATCCACAATTAACTGCTCCAGTGGCACATCAATATTCGCATATAAATGTTCTGGCAGAATCTCTTTGATCTGTTTCTCCAGAATCTCCAGCTTCTTGAAAGCTTCATGCTCGGAAGGCGCCTTTGTCGAAATGCGGACGGTTACCTCTCCCTCTTTAGCGTATGGAGCTATGGTTGGGTCTGTCTGGCTGTGAATTAGATCAATGAGCTTATCCTCAAGCAGGGACTCTCCGATACCGGCGAATTTAAGCATTTTAGAATAAAGTGGCATTTCTGTCGTTAGAGCATGCTGCTGAAGCCACGGCACAGCCTTATCTACGAACATTGGTTTCATCTCACGAGGCGGACCAGGAAGCACAATATAATATTTCTTTTCATGATCAAAAGCAATACCAACAGCAAGACCAATCTCATTTGACAAAGGTGTGGTTCCTTCAATTATAAGTGCCTGTTTACGATTATTCTCTGTCATTACGATCTTTCGATCGTCAAAGAAACGTTGTACATGATCCATTGCCAAACGATCGATATGGAGTGTTCGACCTAAAAAAGCAGCCAGTGCATCCTTCGTAAGATCATCTTCTGTCGGACCAATACCACCGGTAAAAATGATAACATCCGCTCTACTTTGAGCGATCTCAATGGCTTGTTGCAAGCGACTGCTGTTATCCCCAACTACGGTTTGAAAATATACATCAATCCCAATAGCAGCTAGCTCTATAGATAAAAACTGGGCATTACTATTCACGATTTGACCGAGCAAAAGCTCCGTGCCTACTGCAATAATCTCCGCTTTCATACCTGGCTTTCGCCTCCTCGTTATAATGTAGATACATTGCTTTTAGGGTTTAAAAAAGGTAATAGGTACATTCCCTATTACCTCTCCTATATGTAGCTACTTAAAATGCTTAAGCATTATGCAGCTGTAGCAGCTCCTTATTCTTCACAAAATAATCAATTCCAGAGTAAATAGTGATCAAGGCCGCAGCCCAAATGGCAATATCGTCTACAGGAATGCTGACGAATTGAAATGGGAAATTGTTCAACAACAGCAGTGAGATCGCTACAATTTGTACAACCGTCTTTATCTTACCCCATTTGCTGGCGGCAACCACTTTTCCCTCTAACAACGCGATCTGGCGAAGTCCGGTTACTGCGAACTCCCGACTTATGATAACAATTGCGATCCAAGAATCACATCTGCCCAGTTCCACAAGTGAAATCAGAACAGCAGAAACTAACAGCTTGTCCGCTAACGGATCAAGGAGCTTACCGAGATTGGTGACCATATTATATTTCCTAGCTATGTAGCCGTCTATTCCATCTGTGCTGGCTGCAAGCAAAAAGATTACAGCTGCTACTAAATGATTAACAGATAGCTGAAAAGAGCCCCAATGTATCGGTTCTGGATAAAAGCTGAAATCCACCAGTAAGAAAAACATCATAATCGGGATCAGGCAAATACGTGCTAGCGTGATGCGGTTGGGCAAATTCACTGAAGTTCCTCCCCTAAATCGTTCATACAAATTGCCTGAGTCAGGCTCATCTATTTCTACTTAAGCAAGTATATTATAGCTATAAATAGGTGTCAAAAAAAATACAAAGCACCCCGCATAATGGTGCTAATAAGCACTGCGGGGTACAAAATTCTATTTTAAGTTGTTGAACTGCAGGTCCAGCGGCAAATCAGCTTTACGCAAAATCTGGATAATTTGTTGCAAATCATCGCGACTCTTACCGGTTACGCGGATCTGATCTCCTTGAATCTGGCTCTTTACCTTCAATTTTGAATCACGAATCAGGATATTAATCTTTTTAGCATTCTCCTGATCGATCCCTTGTTTAAGACCTAAGCGCTGACGAACACTTCCTAGGGAAGCAGGCTCTACTTTGCCGAAATCCAAGTTCTTCAGCGTGATACCTCTCTTCACCATCTTCGATTGTAAAATATCAATAACAGCGTTTAACTTATATTCGTCCTCAGAGGCGATAATAAGTGCGTCTTTCTCCAGCTTCAGACTGCTCTTACTGTTCTTAAAGTCAAAGCGGTTGTCAATTTCCTTCTCTGTTTGATGGATCGCATTGGTTAATTCCTGCATATCCATTTTAGATACGATATCAAATGAACTTTCTGAACTCATAACTACACGTCCTTTGTACTTTTTAGTCTGCTACTATTATAAAAGAATGATACCCTTAAGTCTAATATTGGACAATATGTACCTCACCCGACACAGAAAACAGCCCCACATAGTGGAGCTTTTCCTTCGAAATGAGTTGTGTTCTAGGTAGAATTACGTCTCCAATGGAAGAAATCAGAGACGCACATTTCTAAATTCACTATCTGCTTCGGAGCGGGCTTCGAAACATATCCAGAATTCCAAGCACAATATGTGCAATACCGAACCCGAGAATTCCATAACCCCAAGCACTTGGTGTCATATAATATCCGATAAGACTGACAATAACCCCAAGTCCAGCTACAATCCAGCTAACTTTCATAAGAATATACACCTCGCTTTGGCTAAGAACTGGAAACAGTCTTATGTTCCCCGCAAAGCAAAAGTCTATGCATCAAGTTTCTTATTGACCTGATTCGTTAGTCTGACCAGTAGTATCTGTGGTTCCTTCATTCTGGGTCGTTTCACTTCCAGTACCATCATCCAGATTAAGTAGCAGACGAGATGAGGTCTTTTCATCAGTAATGACTTGTCCATTGACAGTAATCTCAGTAGCTGGTGAATAACCAGATTTAATATATATTCCTTCACTTCCAAGCACAAAGCTCATACGATCTCCTGCCGCTGTATTACCAAATGAGAGTTTCTCTCCTTTAGAGTTCTCACCTTTATACACCTCAAGCCAGCTAACCCCAGTTGCAGAAATCTCAACCTTCACTTCACTTCCAGCCGGAGCTGAAACCTTGAATTTTGTTGTTTTTCCTGATTTCCCATCCGGTGTAACTGTAATGGATTTCAGGGAAGGCGTAGGTGTTGGTACTGGCGTAGGCTCTGCAGTAGGCTCAGTTGTTGCTTCCGTTCCTGCCGAAGAAGTTGGCGCCACAACACCTCCTCCTGAAGCCGGTGGAGAGGTTTGAGCTGTCGTAGGATCCTGCTGTTCGTTCGTCAGATTCGTCTGATCAATCTGGTCAGGATCCGGTTTATTCAAACTAGAAGCATAAATGTAAATCACAACAATAATTAATATTGGGAATGTCCACATTAGCACTGTTGGCAGCCATTTTGCATTCCGTTCTGTTTCTGGTCTACGGCTGCGTTTTTGAATCACCGTTTCCATGGCCGTGTCTTCCGGAGGGGCAGGTACATTTCCATGCTCCTCAAGCAGTTCGTCAGGACTCATGCCTACTGCCTCTGCATACGTTTTGATAAACGCCCTAACATAAAAGCTTCCTGGTAGCACCTTATAGTCTCCAGACTCGATGGCTTCCAAATACTTTTTGCGAATTTTCGTTACTTCCTGGACATCGTCAAGGCTCATCCCTTTTTGCAGACGCGCCTCTTTCAATTGCCGGCCCAGTTCCGACATACCATCACCTCCTGTAAGTTTCAATGAATCATCATTGGTGTTTTATAGATCATCACTGTAGCTCGTCGTGAACGACTCGTACAATATTTCTTCATTTGGATTATTGCGAAGCTCGATAATAATATCAAAATCATCAAAAGTGTACTCGGATTCCCGCACGAAAATATCTGGATGCTCAATCACTTTCGTACTTGGCATGCTCATAACATTTTGCAATAAATTATAATGCTTCTCATTAGAGCGGATCGTACTGACAATACCATCAATAATAAATACATTATGTGGGTTCAACTCATCTTCTGCCAATTGACTTCGCACCGTCTGACGTAAAAGTGTCGAAGAGACAAATGTCCACCGCTTCATCGCGCACACACTGCCAGCAATGATCGATTCAGTCTTTCCTACACGGGGCATACCTCGAAGTCCTATTACCTGATTCCCATCTTTTTTAAACAATTCCCCGAGAAAATCGACCAATAGACCGAGCTCATCCCGAGTAAAACGAAAAGTCTTCCGATCATCTGAATCCCGTTCAATATATCGCCCATGGCGCACAGCCAGCTTGTCTACGAGTCTTGGAGACCGAAGAGCTGAAACTGTAATATTATCAACTTTCTTGAGCATTTCGCCCATCAGCATTATTTTGTCATCGTCATTAGTCTCCAGCAACATTCCGCGTGTCTTTCCTTCAACGCCATTAATCGTCAGAATGTTGACTTCTAGCATCCCTAACATAGAAGCGATATCACCAAGCAGACCAGGTCTGTTCTTGTGAATCTTGTATTCCATATACCATTGTTTATATTCCACTTGTACACCTCATAGATTCCTTTTCCCTGCACTTTGATATACATCAAAAAAATGCCGTTCAGACAAAGCGGTCTGAAACACGGGTCATGTTAATGATATATAAAATAAAAATGAAAGGCAAGGTCAGTCCTGTAATAATTGCAGAAAAGCTCCCACAAGGGGAGCTTTTCCGCAAGCTTAGGCGTTATTTTTCGCCAGCTTGACCATGAGTTTAGCAATCGTCTGCTTTTCTTCATCGTTGCCGACATCCCATAGCTCTTTGATCGCACGGTTTTGAGTGTTTGCTGGATCCACTTTTTCGTCGAGGAATTCCCCGATTTCAAAAGCAAGCTTTGAGATTGTGTCTTCACTCATCCCAAGTTTCTCCGCCTGTACAACTCGTTTTCCTAGAAATTTCTTCCAGGTCTCAAAATTTTTGATTACGCTATCGCCTTGTGTCATCTTAAATCCTCCTTCATGTTTACGGTCAAACACCTGCATACAGGCTGTAAGCCGCCTTACGTGAGATTTAAAAACAACACTTATAATATGTCTCAGACTCTGAATTCTTATGCTGGAGCTTTTCTCCAACTAAGCATCAAGTAATCCATCCACCGTTTGGACTTATAATTTGGCCAGTGATATACCCGGACTCAGGCAGAGCCAAAAAATAAATTAGTGAAGATATTTCATTAGGAGTAGCCAAACGTCCTACTGGAATTTCATCCTCCAGCATACGGACTTCATCCTCCTGTAAATTGGACAACATGTTCGTATTAACCGCTCCTGGAGCTACCGCGTTAACCGTTACACCAGATGGAGCCAGCTCTTTAGCTAAAGCCTTTGTAAAGGCATTCACCCCACCTTTGCTAGCCGAATAAGCTACTTCGCAAGAAGCACCAGTAATTCCCCAAACGGAAGAAACGTTGATAATACGACCATACCGCTGAGACACCATATACGGCATAAAGATCTGACTGCACATAAAGGTTCCCTTCAAGTTAATGGACATAATATCATCCCATTCCTCTTCGGTCACATCAGCTAACATTCCGTAATGCGATTTACCGGCATTATTGACGAGGATATCCGGCTGCATCCCATTACTCTCAAGCTTCTCAGCCATACGTACGATCTGACTACGATCCTTCATATCAGCGTTTACTGTCATTACCTTTGCTCCAAGGGACATACAGCGCCGGGCGACATCATTCGCAGCTTCATGTGAGTGTTTATAATGAATAACTATATTCATCCCTACAGAAGCAAACCGTTCCGCAATGGCGCCGCCGATCCCTCCGCTTCCCCCTGTAATGAGCACTGTCATTTCCCCTAGTGGTTTGCTGCTCTCTCCCAAAACGCTCACCTAAGGACTCACCACCAATGAAACGGCTAGCTGTTCCCAGTTTACATGGGCCTGTAGACGTTCATTAACTTCTGCCAAAGTAATCGACTCATAGATAGGCAGAACTTCGAACAAGTCACCACCGCGGAACTGATAGCGTGTAAATTCATGTGCAATACTTTCAGGGGAGTTCAGCATGCGCAAATATCCGCCTATTTTCTTTTTCCGTGCCCGCTCGAAATCCTTCTCCGCAAAGCCAGACTTTAAGATTAGATCAACTTCTTCTTTAATTCGTTTTAAAAGCAAATCCGGATCCTTTGTATCCCCACCCATTGCAGAAAAAGCATATTGCGGAGAACTATTAAATTCATGTCCAAAGCTGTCCGAAATCAATTCCTCATCATATAGCTTTTGATACAATGCTGTGCTACTACCTACTAACAAATCGAGCATTAGCTTCGTTATCAGGTCGCGTTTCAGAGAAGCTTCACCCGTTAGATCTTCTACTTTTTCCTTGAAACCAAACATGATTTTTGGCATCGAGACGGCAAGCTTGCTTTCTAGCCGTTTTGTAGCGACTTGTTCGGGTTCATCTTCAAAAATACGCTTGATTTCACCCTGCTTGCCGTAGGTTTTACCCTTTTGGTTACTGCGAATCAAGGAGAATACTTTCTCCGGATCCACACCCCCAACCACGAACAACAACATATTGCTAGGATGATAAAAAGCGTTATAGCAAGTGTACAGCGTTTCTTTCGTGATCGTACTAATCGATTCTACCGTACCTGCAATGTCAATCCGAACCGGATGCTTCGAATACATCGCTTCAATAAGGCCAAAATACACGCGCCAGTCTGGATTATCAGCATACATATTGATTTCTTGTCCAATAATTCCCTTTTCCTTTTCTACATTCTCATCTGTAAAATAAGGTCTCTGAACAAAATCAACGAGTGTACTAAGGTTGGTCTCAATATTCTCAGTTGCTGAGAATAGATAAACCGTCTGGTCAAAGCTTGTAAACGCATTAGCCGAGGCACCATTTGAAGCGAAGGTAGCAAAAATATCGCCTTCTGGCTCTTCGAACATCTTGTGCTCTAAAAAGTGAGCTATACCATCAGGAGCAGTGGTCTCTTCTCCACCTGCGACATGAAAATGATTGTCAACGGAACCGTATTTAGTAGCAAATGTAGCATAGGTCTTTTTGAAGGTTGGTTTCGGCAGCACATATACCTGAAGCCCATTATCCATGACCTCGTGATAAATCGTCTCTTGAAGTCTGTCGTAATGAATTTGTTCCATCGTTATTCCTCCTTTCCTGTCAAAAAATAAATCGTATCCAGTTGAAAGGTTTCGGCAGCGGCTTTTACGTCTTCTGCACCGATTTGTTCTACCTGCCCCAATAGCTGATCCGCTGTCCGGTCTTTTCCTGACAACTGGCGGTTGAAATCGTAAGAGATCATTTCAAAAGCAGAATCCGGAATTTCAGAAAGCTGATTGCGGATCATGGCTTTAGTCTGGCTCAGTTCCAGATCACTGATATTGCCAGCTTTCATCTCTTCCAATTGCTTCTCTATAATGTCCACGGCTTTGCCGTAATTTTGCGTTTCGATGCCTGATTGAATCGTTCCAATGCCCTTATGCCCGTCATAACGAGACGAAGCATAATAAGCAAGGCTTGCCTTCTCACGTACGTTAACGAAAAGTTTAGAGTGTGGATACCCTCCTAATATGCCATTATACATAAGCGCGGACGCGTAGGAATCATCCTTATAAGTAATAGAGGTACGTAACCCCAGGTTCAACTTGCCCTGACTGACATCCAGCTTCTCTTCTACTGTCCGCACCTCATTAACCGATACAGGTACGAACTTAGAGCTATATAAGCCCACCTCAGACTGAATCCGGCCGAAATGACGCTGTACAAGTTTTTCTACTTCCTCCGCTGTTGTGTCTCCCACTACATAAAGATCAAGGATGGCATCATCCAGCCATGAATTATAGGATTCATACAAACTTTTCGGAGTGATTTGATCCAGATCCGCTCTTTGCCCCAGAGGGTGAAGACGGTATGGCTCGTTGCGGCACATTTCCTCAATGCAGCGTTCAGCGGCGTAACGTATCTTGTCATTTACGATGGACTCCAGCTTCTTGCGAACGGTTTCACGCTCCGTTGCAACATACGAAGGTCGGAAGCTGTTGTCTTCAACTAATGGACGAGTCAGTACTTCACCTAAGAAAGCGAAGGATTGTTCAAGTAAGCTCTCCTGGCTTTGTACGAAAGAGTCATTAATGGTATCCATGCGGAATTGAACGATTTGATAATCGCCTCTTTTATAAATATCAAACCCGAAACCAGCGCCATACAGTTCCTCCAAACGCTCGCGGAATTGCGTAGTCTCCGGGTAAGTCGCGGTACCTCTGCGAAGCACGAATGGTGCTAATGCGGTAGAGGTCACTGTATTCTCGTCAAGAGGAATACCCGCATAAAGTGAGATCGCGTAGGTCTTGAACGCCTTGGTTGGCATAACGTGAATGCGCAAGCCTCCAACGGTGCCATGCTGAAATACATTATTAGTCAAGTCCAAAACTCCTTTACAGCGTGGATAGTTGCTCTAAATCATGTTTATGAATTATTAACCATTCTAAACCATTCCAAAGTAAGGAAGCAACCGGAAGCCTCTTCCCGGTTGCTCTCTGAATTCTCTATCCTTCTTTTCTACATACAGAAAATATGCTGACCAATCGTCTTGACCTGAGGACGGGTCCAAATCCATTTAGAGGTCGCTGTCTTAGGATTGAAGTAATACAAACATCCTCCAGTTGGGTCCCAACCACTGAGTGCTTGCTCTACTGCCTTACGTGCTTGCTCATTCGGCTCCAGATAGATCTGACCATCGGCCACAGCTGTAAATGCTCTCGGTTGAAAAATAACGCCAGACGGTGTATTCGGGAAGCTAGGTGAATTCACCCGGTTTAAAATGACCGCAGCAACTGCGACCTGGCCTTCGAAAGGCTCACCTCTGGCTTCACCGTAAACGGCATTTGCCATGATCTTCAGATCATTTTCAGACAAGCCCAACGAATTACCTGAGGACAATCCTGCGGAATTCGACTTATTGGTCGTATTTGTTTTATTGCCAGTGTTATTCTGTGCTGTCTTATTTCCGGTTCCCGTGGAAGGCTCTGTCGGCTTCCAGTTCTTAGTTGCGTTATACAGCTTCAGCTTAGTTTTGGCACCTACAATGCCATCAGATTCCATTCCGAATTTCCATTGAAACCAGGTTACCGCATTCTTTGTTTTAGGCCCAAATTGACTGTCTATTTTTCCAGCATAATAACCTAAATGCTTTAAACGACCTTGCAATTCATAGACATCCTGACCCTTGGATCCAAGTTTTATAGTTGTAGTACTGAAAGCAGGCAAGACTTCCTCGTCAGGATTATTTAACTCGTGGACAAATGACGCAGCAGCACTTTGCTTGGTCTGAACAATGCCATTCCCCTTGAAAAACGTTCCTGCAAACGGCGCGGCAGCAAGCGCAAGAGTTAAAGCAGCAAATATCCACATCTTTTGTTTCTTCATAGGGTTCGCTCTACCTTTCTTTTGTAAGTTCTGCATGGATGGCTAAAGTTATTATGACGACTGTCAGTGCATCCTATGCATTACTAAAAAAGAAGACATAGCTTTTCATTGTAATTGAGAATAATTATCAACTATAATCGAAACAAGAAAACAATGGAGTTGATATTAATCATGAATTTAAAGGACCACATTTTACTGTGGAACCACGCATTAATAGAAATTATAGATATACGCCATACTTCTCAACATTTTAGTGATATGAATTCACAATAGTCCAAGTAACAGGCTCGCACATTTAGGGAAAAACTCCTTGAAAATAGTGGATATTCTCTGATAATGAATGGAATTAGGGAATTCCTCCCTAAAAATCAGGCCAATCCCTTTATTTCTTACCAAAATTAATAAATTATAGGGAGCTTTTCCCTAATTATAAGTCTGAGAACCAATAATCTCAGACTTTCAGGGAGAAATTCCCTAATTATTTTAATGAAGCTTCACTCGGAGCCTCATTCGTAACTTAACTAAAGCCATTATTTGAAGTGTCATTTACACTTCTTCAGCATGAGTAAGGGGCCGTCCCCAAGTAGTACAAACTACTTGGGGACGGCCCCTTTTTACATTCTATCGAATACTTAAACTGACTTGTCCAGCTTAAGAACTGATCTTGTTATGCTGATACTGCTCTAGTGACACAAGCACCTCACGCGGCTTGCTGCCCTCGTAAGGCCCTATTACCCCACGAGCCTCCATAGAGTCAATCAAACGGGCTGCACGGGTGTAACCAACCCTCATCCGGCGCTGTAGAAGCGAGACCGAAGCCTGCTTCGCTTCAAGCACGATCGTTACGGCCTGCTCATATAATTCATCCTGCGGCTCTTGGTCTTCAGCGATTGTGTCATCGACCTCTGGAACAATGGATTCATCATATTCTGCTTCCCCTTGACTGCTGACATATTGAACGATCGTCTCAACCTCCTCATCGCTCATAAAAGCACCCTGTACACGAATCGGTTTAGAAGCCCCCATCGGTAAGAACAGCATGTCCCCTCGACCTAACAGCTTCTCCGCACCTGGCATATCCAGAATGGTACGTGAGTCTACATTGGACGATACACCGAAAGCTATACGAGATGGAATATTAGCCTTAATCAAACCTGTAATAACATCTACAGAAGGACGCTGAGTAGCGATAATTAGATGAATACCTGCTGCACGCGCCATCTGAGCGAGACGACAGATGGCATCCTCAACATCGTTAGCGGCAACCATCATCAAATCCGCAAGCTCGTCCACAATAACAACGATATACGGAAGGATAGCAGCTGGGTTCTCAGCCATCAGCTTATTATAGCCTTCCATGTTGCGCGTTCCCGATTTAGAGAAGAGTTCATACCTTTTCTCCATTTCCACAACGATCTTCTTCAAGGCTAAGCTTGCCCGCTTCGGATCGGTAACCACTGGAGCTAAAAGATGGGGAATTCCGTTATAAACATTCAGTTCTACCATCTTAGGATCGACCATGAGGAATTTGACCTCATCAGGTTTCGCTTTGTATAAAATACTCGTTATTATCCCGTTAATACATACGGATTTACCAGAACCTGTTGCACCAGCTACCAATAGATGGGGCATCTTCGCTAAATTACCGATAATCGTCTGACCCGAAATATCACGTCCAAAAGCAATAGATAATCTGGATTCAGCTTCCTGAAAGATCTGTGTTTCCATAACTTCACGCATGGTAACAATAGACACTTCGGAATTTGGTACCTCTATCCCAATGGCTGATTTACCCGGAATTGGCGCTTCCATACGAATATCTTTGGCTGCAAGAGCAAGTGCAATGTCATCCGTCAGATTAACAATACGGCTAACCTTGACACCAATATCCGGCTGAATCTCATAACGTGTAACTGCCGGGCCTCTAACTACTTCAAGAACCTTTGCCCTTACACCAAAGCTCTCCAGTGTAGCTTCTAGCTTACGGGCGGTCTGCATATAATCATTCTGATCTCCCGCTTTGCCACTGTTGTTAGGTTTGGCCAGAAGACGGAAAGATGGCAGTTTATAAGGCTTTGGTGGAGGTGGTGCCGGTGGAGCAGGGATGATCTCACCATCAGGAGTAGCACTTAGCAATCCATCCAAGTCTATGGTCACATTC
The DNA here is from genome assembly GCF_001012825.1 of Paenibacillus etheri. Lineage (GTDB taxonomy): Bacteria > Bacillota > Bacilli > Paenibacillales > Paenibacillaceae > Paenibacillus_AQ > Paenibacillus_AQ etheri. The sequence goes on along the minus strand of NZ_LCZJ02000018.1, from coordinate 796,242 downwards.
TCCCCAGACTCATTTGAAGGCTGTTGACTATCTGTATTCCCCCCAGTAACAGGAGCTTTGCCGGTAACGCCACGAGCCGCAGGAGAGAATTCACTCCATTCCTCCCGATCTTCCTCATTCAGCCCTTCTGAGCGGATATGCTCAAAGAAATCGCGAATAATTGGAGTCACAGGTTCGATATCCATATCTGCATCATCAAAATCATGATGGATATCCTCAAGTGGAGTCACACGATGATCTACTGAAAGCCCCGAAATGATCGGACCTTGCGAAGCACTTGTTACAATTGGACCTTGATCATCATCCTCAGAATCTGCTTCCGCCTCTGAACGGGTGGAGCCTGAGAACCAACCGGTTATTTTTTTCAATAGAACAGGTTGCTTGCGGTTAGGCAAATATCGATCGTCTTCTTCCTCATCCTCGTCATAGACAGGTTGCTGCTTCACTGGCCGAGTCTTTGCAGCTGCGGTTGCTTTGGAAGGTCTAGCCGCTACTGGGACTGCCTTCGGACGGTTTGCCGCATGAAGACGAATCCCTTCCACAAACTTAACCGTACGAACTCGCAAAAGAGTAATAATCTCCACATAGGAGAGGTTTGTAATTAACATAAAGCTGATGGCAAGCATGACGATCATGAGCAGCTTAGCTCCCAGACTACCAAAGAGCCACAACAGCGCAGCATACTCCAATCCGCCGATATATCCACCACTTATATCCTTACCCAGCATATAGACATTACTATGGTTAACACCGGGCGAAAGGGATCCCGAAAGATCATTATGTATTTGTGTCATCACATTGCCAGGATGGAGCATGGACAACGGGCCAAGCTTCTGCTCCATTGCAGAAATGGTGCTCATAAGGCACATGGATAGCAGAAGCAGAAGCACGCCTGTATGCCGACTGTTCCAAGAAGAAGGCCATCTTCGATGGATCATAACCATAAGACCATAAAAAATACCGACAAGCGGCAACACAAAATAAAATCTCCCTAATAAATAACCCGCCATACTTGAAAGTGATCGCCCTACCGCCGCTTCACCGGACAGAGCAATAACGGATATCGTTATTAGTAAAATTCCGTAAATTTCATATTTTAAAACGCTGCCGAGCAGCGCTTTTTTCTTTTTCTTTTTTCGTTTAGCCACGCCAGCCACCCCCGGAACAACATTATACCATATAATGGCGTGGCGTACCTATGTTCTCTTTTGTCAGAAAATGAATCTTTATGTTAACGTAATTATCGCTCCAGGAGAGTACGACGGATCCAAATATCGCTCCAAGGGACAATCCAGCAATCTTACTATGCGCGCGCGTCCTTCCTCCATCGGTTCAACCTGCATAAGCATCCCTTGAACACTTACTTCTCGCGTTGTAGCGTAATTATTAAATGCCCCCTCCCACACCTGATCCATCGACATTATCGTGTAGAGTGTCATTGCGTAAGCCCTCCCGAAATCGCTGCTGTAGGCGCTGCAGAGAAATCTCCACCAATCATGCGGTTAAGATGCGCTAAGGCAGCTCCGATCCCGCCCACCTCATCCATGAGACCATATTTAACGGCGTCTAAACCTCCAACGGCTGTTCCAATGTCGCGATTGAGCTCACCCGTCTTAAACATGAGGTCACGGAACTTTTCTTCAGATATCCGAGAATGAGAAGTAACGAATTTAACTACACGCTCCTGCATTTTTTCCATATATTCAAACGTCTGTGGCACTCCAATTACTAAACCATTCATACGAATCGGATGGATCGTCATTGTTGCACTTTCCGCAATAATTGAATACGTAGAGGATACAGCGATCGGAACGCCAATACTGTGGCCCCCTCCAATGACTACCGTTACCGTTGGTTTAGAGAGCGACGAAATCATTTCGGCAATCGCTAGCCCAGCTTCTACATCTCCACCAACAGTATTTAAAATAATAAGCAGACCTTTAATATTCTTATTCTGTTCAGCTGCCACCAGCTGGGGAATGATATGTTCGTATTTTGTCGTTTTGTTCTGAGGAGGCATTACAATATGGCCTTCAATCTGACCGATGATCGTTATGCAAAAGATATCCGGTTCTCCGGTAGGAACCGCTGTTTGTCCAAGCTCTTTAAGTGCACCCATTGTAGTGGGGGGCATATTCTCATTTGTACTTGGATTTCCCTCTTGTGGTGTAACTTCCTCATTCTTTGCTCCATTTGATCCATTCATGTAGTTCATATCCGCAGCTCTCCCTTTTCTTATGCAGCTCTGGTCTGCTATAGCCTTACTGACTTTCATTAGTATGACATTTCAGGGCCCCGCATTATGCAAACCTCTCCTCATGATGTGAATATAAACAATACAAAAACCCCTTTTCCCGTAGAAACCGTCCAATATTTCCGGGGAAAAGGGGCCAATGCCCAAGCTATATATTTTTTAAGGAGAATTCTCCTTACACTTCCATGATAATTGGCAAAATCATCGGTCTACGACGCGTTTGCTCATATAAGAAACGACCGAGTGAATCTTTTACGCTTGTTTTAAGCGAAGCCCACTCATTTACTTTCTCACTCATCAGGCGTTGCAGTGTACTGGAAACAATTCGGTTCGCTTCGTCAAGCAGTCCTTCGGACTCACGAACGTAAACGAAACCACGAGAAATGATGTCAGGTCCGGAGACAATCGCACCATTCTGTTTGCTTAGTGTAACCACGACAACTAGAATACCATCTTGAGACAGCAGCTTACGGTCACGCAATACGATATTACCTACATCACCTACACCTAGACCGTCAATCAATACGTTACCAGCCGTTACTTTACCAGCTTTACGAGCGGCACCGCCTTGAATTTCCACAATCTCACCGATTTCAGTGATGAAAATGTTCTGAGGCTCAACGCCAACGGATTCTGCCAAAAGCGCATGTTTGCGTTGCATACGGTATTCACCGTGAATTGGAATGAAATATTTTGGTTTCATCAGGTTAAGCATAAGCTTAAGCTCTTCCTGGCTACCGTGACCGGATACGTGAACGCCAGAATTGGAACCGCTATAAATTACGTTAGCGCCAAGGCGGAACAATTCATCGATGGTACGACCTACATATTTCTCATTACCTGGTACCGGTGTTGCTGCAATAATAACAGTATCACCTGGCAAGATATCTACTTTACGATGACTGGAACGTGCCATACGGGTCAATGCGGACATTGGCTCGCCTTGGCTGCCTGTGCAAAGAACAACGACACGGTTCGCTGCCATTCTGTTCATTTCTTCAGGTTCGATCAGCATACCGTCTGGTACGTTCAGATATCCAAGCTCTGAAGCGATGGATACAACGTTTACCATACTACGACCAATTACTGTAATCTTACGGCCTGTGGATTCTGCTGCATTAACCACTTGTTGAATACGGTGCACATTGGAAGCAAAAGTTGCTACAACGACACGTTGTTCAGCCTTGCGGAAAATGTCTTCCAGAACGATACCGACATTCTTCTCAGATGGAGTAAATCCTGGTTTCTCAGCATTCGTACTATCCGACAAAAGAGCAAGTACGCCCTTCTGACCAATTTCAGCCATCCGATGCAGATTTGCAAATTGACCGTTGACTGGAGTGTGGTCAAATTTGAAATCTCCCGTATGAACTACGTTACCTTCCGGTGTTTCTATGCACACACCAACGGAATCAGGAATACTGTGGTTGGTTCTGAAGAAAGTAACTTTGAGCGAACTTCCCAGTTGAATTTCTGAATCTTCATTGATCAGAATTCGTTTGGTGTCACCCAGCAAGTTTGCTTCCTTCAATTTGTTTTCTACAAGCCCTAATGTAAGTCTTGTTCCGTAAACCGGAACATTCAAGTTCTTCAGGACATATGGGAGACCACCGATGTGATCCTCGTGTCCGTGGGTAAGTACAATCCCTCTTACCTTGTCACGGTTCTCTGTCAAATAAGAGATATCAGGAATTACAATATCAATACCGAGCATATCTTCTTCCGGGAACTTCAGTCCCGAATCCACGACTACAATGTCAGCTCCATATTGAATGACATACATGTTTTTCCCGATTTCTCCGACTCCGCCCAATGCGAAAATCATCAATTTATCGTTGTTGTTTTTTTTGGACAAATGAATCTAACCCTCCTATGATGTTGGACGTCATACTTTTATTGGTAAATATTGAACTTCGATTATTTCAGCGGCGCTGAACACATTCTTCAAACAGCTGATAGCTTCCTTAATTAACAAGGATATTCCTGATATCTGTAAAATGCGCAATGCGAATGCTCCCGATTCCGGGCAGTAAAGTTCATATTGAAGCGGACAAATGCCGTCAAAATTCACCGTCGCGCCCCTCGCGCGAAGACATGTCAATCATTTATACAGACTCATCTTGGGACCTATCCTGTCTCACAATGTATAAACATTGACGGAAGATTACCGCATATTTAATTTTAACCGCACCCAGTCACTTAAGATCATTATACATGATTTTTTTGGCAAAAGACAAGTCACCCTATCTCGTATCCAAATTCTTTCCTTAATTGTGACCCATTATTTTAGCAAAATATTATAAACATAAAAACCGGCTCTCTGAAAGAGAAGCCGGTTTAAATACTGGAATATCACTGATCAGCACTTAGTGAAATAGTGCTTCAATAAAGACCCCCTCAGCTTCCGTAGGTGAAATAAGCGGCAATCTGACGCCTCCAACAGGCAGACCTCTCAGACTTAGAGCATATTTGACCGCTGAAGGATTCGGTAAAGGTTGTGGACATTCGAACAATCCTTTGAAAATTGGGAACAATTGCCGATGAATCTCTCCTGCTCGCTGAACGTTTCCGGAAGTGTATGCATAAATCATTTCTGACATCTGTGCACCTACCACATGACTAGCTACACTGATAATTCCGTATCCTCCAACGGCTAGACTAGCTAAGCCCGCAGAATCGTCACCAGTATATACGCGGAAGTCATCAGAACACGCAGAAGCGATAAGCGTTACTTGATCGACAGATGCACATTCTTTTGTCGCAACAATATTTGAAATTTTTGCAAGCCGAAGGGTTGTGTCCACGCTCATACTTACACCCGTGCGACCCGGAACATTATACAGCATGACTGGCAATGAAGTCTCCGAAGCAATCGCGGAGAAATGCTGATAGAGCCCTTCCTGATTAGGCTTATTGTAATAAGGAACGACCAATAACACGCCATCCACACCTATTTTCTCCGCTTCCTTCGTGAGGTGAATAGAGTGTTTCGTGTTATTACTTCCTGTTCCAGCGATAATTTTACAGCGACCATTCGCCTTCTCTAGTACAAAAGAAAACAGCTGCAGTTTCTCCTCATCACTTAACGTTGGAGATTCCCCAGTCGTGCCACAGACAACCAATGCCTCTGATTTCTGTTCCTCAATTAAATAATCGACAAGCTGTGAAGTTACATCCCAGTTGATTTCTCCATCCCCGTCAAAGGGGGTTACCATGGCTGTTATTAATCTTCCGAAATCCACGTTGAATTCCTCCTTGTCAGCGGTGCAATTCAAACATAGCATGCAGCGAACGCAGGGACTGCACCATATCCTCTTTCTTCACCAGCACCCAAATCGTTGTGTTCGAATCTGCGGATTGGAGAATCTGAATATTTTGTGAGCTAAGTGCCTCAACGATACGAGCCATAATACCAGGCACACCGTTAATTCCGCCCCCGATAACGGAAACTTTTGCGCAACCTGATAAACTCTTAGGACGCAAGCCCAATTGCTGGAGAACAGAGATGGCCTTTTCTGATTTGTCATCGAACACAGTATAAAGAGCTTCGGTAGGTGTTACATTAATAAAATCAACGCTTATTCCGTTGTCGGCCATACTTTTGAAAATTTGCAGTTGAACGCCCGTACCATTTCCGTCTGGACACTCCACAGAAATCTGTGTGACGTTGCTGACATAAGCAATCCCTGTCACGAAACGATCTACAATTCCACCAGACTGGATATCGTTGAATCCTTCAGGATTCGTAACCAGCGTACCCTCATTCTCAGAAAATGTTGAACGAACACGCACTGGAATTTGTGCCTGCATCGCAATCTCAACCGCACGTGGATGGATTACCTTTGCTCCTTGATGAGCCATATTACAAATTTCTGTATAACTAACATACGTTAGCGGTTTTGCATCTTCAACGATCCGTGGATCTGCTGTAAGAATACCATTAACATCTGTATAGATATCAACCATATCTGCATGAAGGGCAGCGCCCAGTGCAGTTGCAGAGGTGTCACTTCCACCCCGGCCCAAAGTCGTCAAATCACCAGCTTCAGTCTGTCCTTGGAACCCTGTCACTATAACTACTTTATCTTCACGCAGTTCGCGGAGAATACGTTCAGGACGTACATCTAGAATTCTTGCATTGCCATAGTTGCTATCTGTCATAAAACCAGCCTGAGCTCCCGTTAATACCGTAGAAGCAATCCCTTCATTCTCCAGCAGGCCACAAAGTGTTGTAGCAGAGATAATCTCACCACAGCACATCAAGAGATCCTTCTCACGCTCTGGGAGTGAATCTCCATTCTGCACGGCCCAATCCAGCAGAGTATCTGTTGCATAAGGTTCTCCGCGTCGACCCATAGCCGAAACAACAATGACCAGACTGTAGCCGCTAGCGAGCTCCCGTTTGACATTACGAATGACGTGCTCTCTAGCTTGCGGTGTTGAAAGTGATGTTCCTCCGAATTTTTGTACCAGAATACCCATGTATAATTCCTCCATTATTGTCAAAGCAAACACACTAATCGTTCGTAAACAGAACTCATTTTATTTCTAAATGAGATATTCCTTTACAGTACGTAAGCTTATTTCTTAAGTAATTTTCTTTTATTTTTAAAAAATGGTTGTACCGCCCTCGAAATGAGGACGGTAGCAGTAGTGCTTATTTTTGGGTAGCAACGATCTCAGCAATGGGTATAGCAAATCTTGGCTTTGAGCGTTAACGACCGCATAAGAAGTAACTCCGACCACGGCGGCATTTAACTTCTCATTGCTCATTTAGTGCATCTCCCCTTTTATTATCTGCAACTAGCTCCACCGATACGCCCTATTCTAGACGGAATGAAACTTTTCAATAATCATCGGCTGTAGTTGTTTACCTTGCAAAGCGGCATAGCAAGCTTCTGGGATAAGATCCATACGCGCTACTAACGAATTTGGTTTGCCCTCAGGGTTATCCTGTCCGAATGGCACAAAATAGATATGTTTGGCCACTAGAAGCTTTGCAATATTTGCTGCATTAAGACCTAACCCATCATTGGTAGATATCGCAAGAACAAGTGGACGTCCATTGCGCATCTGCGATTTTGCAGCCATGAGCACTGGACTATCGGTCATGGCATTTGCCAATTTACTCGTTGTATTTCCAGTACAAGGTGCTATCGTAAGCACATCCAGCAGCTTGGAGGGACCCAGCGGTTCCGCTTCAACAATTGTAGAAATGATATCATTACCTGTTATATCTTTCAACTGTTTTAGCCAATTTTGCGATGTTCCAAAGCGGGTGTCGGTGCCTAGTACGGATGCTGATACTATGGGTACTACGTTTGCTCCTCCATCTACGAAGCGTTGGATTTGCGGCATTACCTCCGCAAATGTGCAGTGAGATCCGGTAATCGCATACCCTACTGTTTTTCCGTGCCAATCCATTTTATTCGTCCCCCTTGATTAAAGCCTCGTCCGATATCGACTGAACCAGCGCATTTGCCATAATAATCCCAGCGCTTTTAGGAGCCACAATGCCAGGGAGTCCAGGTGCCAGCATCGCTTTAATTCCTCTTTTCTCAGCATAACGAAAGTCACATCCACCTGGAGCGGAAGCCAGGTCGACAATTAAGCAATTCGGTGAGATTCTTGAGAGTATTTGTGCGGTGATGACCATACTTGGAATCGTATTAAATATCAGATCGACTTCCGGTACGTGAACCAGCAGCTCACTGGTCATAAAAGGCTTCCAGCCCATTTCCTCAGCCCGTGCATAATGTTCTTGTTTTCTGACACCAACTTTTACATTAGCACCCAGTCCCTGTAGACTTCGAGCCATTGTAAATCCAGTTCTACCTAAACCAAGCACCATTGATTTCGAGCTATGAATCGTAAAATCCGTGTTCTGAATGGCCATTACAAGCGCCCCCTCCGCTGTCGGGATGGAGTTGTAGATGGCTACATCGTCACGATTAAGCAATTCAATTAACTTTAACGAATGCTTGGCGCACATGCCGCGTAAGTAGCTTTTGGCCATACCGCTATACACCAAACAATGGGGTGGCAGTGCAGCAAAATGTTCCTCCAAGAGCGTTAAGCGTTCAGAAGAAAATAGAGCACTGATATTCCCTTCATCATCACAACCAACCGTTGGCAACACTAATACATCTGCATTACTAAGCAGCTCTACCGTCATCTGTTCCAGGCTCACCCCTGGGCAAGGGGCTTCCCACTTATCGAACCCGGCAGCGCTTACCGTCGCATCCAATTCCACACATTTCCGAATCACTTCAAGCTGTCTCGCGTCCCCGCCCAGGAACACGATCCTGACGCCAGTAAGCATAGGGATGACGCTCCTTTCAACATACACTATCGACTATAGAGCATCTTATGCTGGGCATTCTTAATGGGTGAAAAGCGGAGAAGAATTACCATGCAGACTTAAAGGTGAAACTTATAAATTGTCATATTTGAACAAAAAAAGCTCGCAAATCATGCCGATTAGGCATAAATTCGCAAGCTTCTTAATGATTTGTATTATTTTCCAGTGTGACCGAAGCCTCCAGCACCGCGTTCAGTTTCGGATAAAGTATCTACTTCAACCAAAGTGACCACTGGTACTGCTTGAAATACCATTTGGGCAATTCGCTCATTACGAGCAATAGCAAATGGTTCCTGCCCTAGATTGATCAACAACACTTTGATCTCTCCACGATAATCAGCATCAATCGTTCCTGGTGTGTTCAAACACGTAATTCCATGCTTTAAGGCAAGTCCACTTCTTGGACGAATCTGAGCTTCTAATCCTTCTGGCATAGCTAGTGATATGCCTGTTGGAATTAATGCACGTTCTCCAGGTGCAAGCACGACTTCGCTTTCAACTGCGGCATAAAGATCATACCCGGAAGCCTGTTCTGACATTTTGCAAGGAAGATTAACATCCTCGTTTCCAGCTAGTTTATTGATTTGTACGTAATAAGACAAGATCATCTCTCCTAACATTTGCAATAGCTTTATCTGTTGAACCTACCATCGCTAAAGAAAGCGGCTCAGCAAACATATTATCAAGCACACTTTTGATATTGTCCATCGTTACTAACTGAATCTTGGCGATCATATCGTCTAATGTATTATGTTTTCCGAGCATAAGTTCATTTTTTCCAATCCGATTCATCCGGCTACTAGTACTTTCCAAGCTAAGAATAAGGCTGCCTTTAAGCTGCTCCTTGCCTTTTCTCAATTCATCTTCACTGAGGCCTTTAGTTGCTAATTCGTACATCATTTCTTTAATTAGCTCCATTACATCCTTAGTTTGCTTTGGTGCTGTTCCAGCATAGACCGTGAACAAACCAGAATCCGCTTGAGAACTGTGGTATGAGTATACAGAATAGGCTAGGCCACGTTTTTCACGAATCTCTTGGAACATCCGTGAGCTCATACCACCACCAATGGCGTTATTAATAAGCACCATAGCATATTGCAAAGGATCGCCAGAACGGACCCCTGGTAAGGAAAGACAGATATGATTCTGTTCTGTTTTCTTGCGGTGGAACAACAATTCCCCATAATAATCCGGTGGAGTCAGCGGCGCAGATGTACCATGATTAGCAAAAGAACCAAAATGCTGCTCCAGCAGCTCGATCAGTCCATCGCTGATGTTGCCGGCTACACTAATTACCGTATTCTCAATCGTATACTGCTCCTTCATGTAGGCTCGAAGATCATCTGGCTTCATCTCCATTAGCCGTTCCTTTAAGCCAAGGATAGAATACGCAAGCGGATGATCCTTATAAGCAGCAGCACACATCAAATCATGCACAAGATCATCTGGTGTGTCCTCGCACATAGAAATTTCCTCAAGAATGACGTTCTTTTCTTTCTCCAGCTCTTCAGCATCCATACGTGAACGGAAGAACATATCCGCTAACACGTCAACTGCGATAGGCAGATGCTCGTCCAGAACTTTTGCATAATAGCAAGTATATTCCTTAGAGGTAAACGCATTTACATTGCCGCCAATAGCATCGAACTGCTCGGCTATATCCTTAGCACTATATCGGTCTGTGCCTTTAAAAAGCATATGCTCTACAAAATGTGATATCCCGTTGTTTTCAGGGTTTTCATTGCGCGAACCTGTCTTTACCCAGATTCCGAAAGAAACCGACCGGCCTGTCGGAATTTTCTCCATCACTACTCGTAATCCATTGGATAATACTATTTTTTCCACTTCGAGTCCTCCTGGCAATAGCCATGTTCTATCTAAATTAATACATGTGCCTATAATCCTACCAGAAATAGATCACTCACTCAACATCAGAGGGGATTAGACGCTCCGCTGACAGCGTTTGGCTAACAGTACCTAGCTGTAACCCTTTTGCCTTAATCCCGCGTATCATAGCCTTTAGCGCCTTGGAGGATGAGGCAGTAGGATGCATTAAAACAAGTGTTCCGGGTTCAGCTTTACTTGTGATTTTGGCAACTATAGATTCAGGAGAAGGATTGCGCCAATCCACCGTATCTACAGTCCACAATACGGTCTTTAAGCCCAAGCTGCTAGCGATTTCTACTGTCTCTTGATCGAAATCACCAGATGGAGGCGCGAACCATTTATTAGTGACTCCAAGTGATTCCTTTAACAGCTTTTGCGTTTTCTCAATTTCTACGGTAGCCCGTGCTCGACTTAATGAACTCATATTGGGGTGGGTATAGGCGTGATTCTCCATCTCATGACCACGCTTTAGCATTTCTGTAGCAAGCTCCGGATTCTTACTCAACCAACTTCCATCTAGAAAAAAAGTAACTTTTACGTTCTCTTCATCCAAAACATCCAGCATTGGAACAATGTACTGATTCCCCCAAGCCACATTAATCATTAGTGATGCCATCGGTTTCGCCGGATTTCCACGATATATGGGCTCTGCTCCCAGTTCATTAAGCGATACTTTTGGCTCAATCTGCCGGAACACAAACTTAATGGGTTCTTTTGGCGCCAAAAGAGCATTCCGATAGGTACTCTCTACATCAACCTCAAGACCGTTATAGCCCGGAATGGCTTTCCACACCCGGTCAACCACTGCATCCACTGGAGGTGCATTAAGCTTGGCAGCGGCGGTCTCAATCCGCAGACGAAGATCATTGTTCACTGCCTTAGGGATGTCCATCCACACCGCAAGATCATCCTGCGGCTTCAATTGCGCAAGCATATCCTTGACCGGCCCCTGTGTGCTACCAATCCCTATCACGATTGCTACACAAGCAACCACAAATGCCACCTTTTCCGTCTTCATGACGACTTCCTCCCCGGTAGAAACGAATTTCAGGTTCGTTCCACACGATTACAAAGACACTTTGTCCCAATCTATGAGACAAGGGAGGAAATTATGTCATGAACAGATACAAGACTAATAGTAGAAATGCTTGTTACAGGCTTCCAACTTCGTTCATATAAAAAAAGAGCCAGAACGCAAATCGCTTCTGTCTCTTTTAATAATGATATTCGAACCCTTTAGTAAAGGTATTACTTAGATCAAACTTACGCTTTAGCGCCAGTTTCCGAAGTCAACACCGCTTTACGAGACAGGTTAACCCGGCCTTGTGGATCGATCTCGGTAACTTTAACGGTAATGGTGTCACCAATAGCAACAACATCTTCTACCTTAGCTACACGCTCAGTGGACAATTGGGAAATGTGTACCAATCCGTCTTTACCCGGAATAAGTTCAACAAATGCACCAAATTTCTCAATACGTCTAACTGTACCCACATAGATTTCTCCGACTTGTACTTCACGCACAAGACCTTCGATAATCGAACGAGCCTTTTGGATCATTTCTTCATCTGAAGAACCGATAAAGACACGGCCATCTTGTTCGATGTCGATTTTTACGCCGGTTTCTTCAATAATTTTATTGATAATCTTACCACCAGCACCGATAACATCACGGATTTTGTCCGGATTGATGTTGATAATAATGATTTTTGGAGCATATTTGGACAGATTAGGTCTTGGCGCAGAGATCGCTTCATTCATTTTGTTCAAGATGAACAGACGGCCTTCTTTAGCCTGCTGAAGTGCATCCTGAAGAATGTTGCGGTCGATACCGGCAATCTTAATGTCCATTTGAATAGCTGTAACACCTTCTGCTGTACCAGCTACCTTGAAGTCCATATCTCCGAGATGATCTTCCATACCTTGAATATCTGTCAGGATGGAGACATGCTCTCCGTCTTTGATCAGACCCATTGCTACTCCAGCTACCGGTGCTTTGATTGGCACACCAGCGTCCATCATAGCCAGAATGCTGGCACAGATACTTGCCTGGGAAGTAGAACCGTTAGATTCAATGGCTTCTGATACTAGACGAATCGTGTACGGGAATTCAGTTTCACTAGGAATAACCTTGGATAATGCACGTTCTCCAAGTGCTCCGTGACCAATTTCACGGCGTCCTGGTGCTCTAAGCGGACGAGCTTCCCCTACGCTGAACGGCGGGAAGTTGTAATGGTGCATGAAACGTTTCGTTTCAGTAGGATCGATTCCGTCGAGAATTTGCACATCACCTAGTGCTCCAAGAGTACAAACGCTAAGGATTTGTGTTTGTCCACGTGTAAACAGACCGGAACCGTGCGTACGCGGCAACAGGCTTGTATCACATTCAATCGGACGGATTTCATCAAGTTTACGTCCATCTGGACGAACCTTATCATGCGTGATTAAACGTCTTACTTCATCCTTCACGATATCATGTAGGACTTCTTTAACATCTTTGAGAAGCTCCGGTGCTTCTATGTACTTCTCTACGAAGTACGCAACCGCTTCATCATTAACGACATCAATCGCTTCCTGACGCGCATGTTTTTCAACAATTTTAACGGCATCCACCAGACGAGCCTCAGCAAATGCACGGACCTCAGCATTCACATCAGCATTCACTGCATGCAGCTTCACAGCCATTTTTTCTTTACCAGCCACTTTGACCAGTTCTTCAATGGTTGCAACGATCTTGCGGATTTCATCATGACCGAACATAATCGCTTCGAGCATCACATCTTCCGTTACTTCGTTTGCTTCTGCTTCAACCATCATGATTGCGTCCTTCGTTCCAGCAACCACTACATAAACATCACTGATTGCTTGCTGAGACATATCTGGATTAATCACAAACTCTCCATTAATCCGACCTACAGCAACGCCGCCGATTGGTCCATCAAAAGGCACATCGGAAATACTAAGTGCAGCTGAAGTACCGATCATAGCAGCAATATCTGGTGCGCAGTCCTGATCCACACTCATTACCAAGTTCAATACCTGAACATCGTTACGAAATCCTTCGGGGAACAGTGGTCTGATTGGACGGTCTGTCAAACGGCTTGACAGAATCGCTTTCTCACTCGGTCTACCTTCCCGTTTAATAAATCCGCCAGGAATTTTACCTACCGCATATAATCTTTCCTCATAGTTAACTGTAAGCGGGAAAAAATCCAGATCCTTAGGCTCTTTCGAAGCCGTAACGGTACATAATACCGAAGTATCCCCATAACGCACCATAACGGCTGCGTTTGCTTGTTTAGCTAGGCGGCCCGTTTCCAGCACAAGGCGTCTTCCGCCTAGCTGCATTTCTACACGTTTTTCCATAAATACCTCCTTGAATAGTAGTAGACCCGCAGTCAAATACAGCAGGTTCACATATCGATCTAATGAATCGGAAAGGCTTGTCCCTAAGCTAAAAACGCCTTCGGCGTCCTTATAAGGACGGTAGCGTTTATGCGAGAATTATAAGGATAAAGTATAGCATGAAACTTATACTTTCTTATAATTTAAGGTATGTAGCCTGTTCTGTATGCATATAAGAAGAAACGGCTAAGTCTTACAGATGTTGTAAAGTGGCCGTTTTTACGAATAATCTCATCAGTCTTGCTATAAAGTTTTCCCCAAATTTTCAAAAAGCAACCCAGCTGTCCCGCTGTCGCTCCGAGAAGGACATACGGTATACAACCAGGCTGCTTTAAGGGTTATCTTATGGAAAATTAACGACGCAATCCCAGTCTTTCGATCAGGGCGCTGTAACGTCTGATGTCTTTGTTTTTCAAATACGCCAGAAGTTTACGACGTTGTCCAACCATTTTCAACAATCCACGACGGGAGTGATGATCTTTCTTGTGCGTACGCAAGTGGTCAGTCAAATTAACGATGTTCTCCGTTAGGATAGCAACTTGCACCTCAGGGGATCCAGTATCGGATTCGTGAGTTTTGTGCTCGTCGATCAATTGATGTTTACGTTCTTGAGTTAATGCCATCCTGTTCACCTCCTTCAATATAATCGCCACTAGCCTCGTCACCGTCGGTGAGAACGTGCAACCAAGCTAAGGTTATGATGCTGTAAGCCAGCAACGTTTATTAGTATAGCATCTCCATTAACAAAAGTAAACGGCTTGGCCGGGATGACTATAGATTATAGCCCATTATCTTCTTAGCAGTTTCTGCATCCTCACCGATTTGAGTGATCAATGCACCAATGGATTCGAATTTTCGCTCAGGACGAATGAAAGATACTAATTCTACCTTGAGCTCTTGATCATACAAATCACCATCAAAGTCAAACAGATGAACCTCAAAGCTTGGAGTCAATACACCCTCATGAAAGGTAGGTTTAACGCCCACATTCATGACCCCGTACAAAACTTTATCCTTATAAAAGACTCGGACCGCATATACACCTTTTGTCGGAATGACAAAATGAGCACTGAGTTTCAAATTCGCCGTTGGAAAACCAATTGTGCGACCTCTCTTCTCACCATGACCCACTTCGCCACGCAGATAATAGCAACGTCCGAACCAGGAGTTTGCCAGCTCTAAATTCCCGTTTTGGAGACTTTTGCGAATACCGGAGCTGCTAACCTTTTCACCTTCCAGCAGAAAAGGTGGAGCAACCTCCACATTCATAACACCTTCACCCAGCTTGCGAAGCATCTCAACATCGCCTTCACCTTGATAACCAAAACGAAAGTCAAAGCCGACAACTGCAGTTACAATATGTAGCGGCAAAAGCATAACAGAGACAAAATTCTGAGGACTCACACGGGAAAGCTGCTCGTTAAATTCAATAACATATAAGATATCGACACCCATACTAGCAAGAATCTCCTGCTTCTCTACGGGTGGCGTCAAGTACCCTTCATAATCACCCTTACCCATAACATCTTTAGGATGGGGATGAAATGTAAGGACTGCGGCCGGCACACCTTGTTTACGGGCTAGGGCCACAGCGGATGTAATGACGCTAGCATGTCCACGATGCAATCCGTCAAACTGCCCTAGAGCAGCCACTTGAGGCTGAGCCCACTCTGCAGCAGTCTCCGGAGACATCGGATAGGTTAACGTTACGGTTCTCACGCTGTTTCTCACCTACAATTCACTTGGTAAAATTGATTTAAGCTTGTGCAAACACCTTCACTGGAGCAATCGCACCTGTATCTTCCAACTCATAAATGCCAAGAAATCCACCTTGAAGATCGTATAGCCGAAATTGACTGTTCGACTTCACCTCTGGAGCAATAAATCGTGAGGACAAACGCTGCCCCTGCAAAGCTGCCTTCTTTTTCTCATCCATTACTGTGTGCTTTGGCATATGAGAAATGGCTTCGTCTGCAGCGATTAAATGATCTTCCAATGTTCCGGCTTCCTTGTGAGTCGCAATATCCTCTAGAGTAAGGCAATGACTAGCAGAAATCCCTGCCGACATCGTTCTCTCTAGCTTCACCATCACACCCGGCAGCCCAAGTGCTCTTCCGATATCGACACAGAGAGTACGAATGTATGTCCCCTTAGAGCAAAGCACCCGGAAAGTGATATCAGGATGATTGCCTTCCCAAGTCATATCCGTCATTTCAATTTCATAAATCTCTACTTCACGGCTTTTACGTTCGACGGTTTTACCTTCTCTTGCCAACTCATAAAGACGCTTACCGCCAACTTTAACTGCAGAATACATTGGTGGAACCTGAGAAATAACACCTTTAAATGAAGCAAGCACTGATAGAATTTCTTCTTCAGTTACATGCACCTCATCTACAGTTTCTGTAATAGTCCCCGTTAAGTCCTCGGTATCGCTGGACATCCCTAGCCTCAGCGTTGCCACATATTCTTTAGGTAACTCCTGAATATACTCCACAACACGAGTAGCACGCCCCAGACAAAGCGGTAGAACACCTGTTACCTGAGGATCAAGCGTTCCCGTATGTCCGATCCGTTTCATGCCGAGAATACGACGTACCTTGGCTACAACATCATGTGAAGTGAAACCTGCCGGCTTGTAAACCGCCAGTACACCTTCTAATTCACTCATAAATGACGTCTTACCTCCTCAAGCACCTGGGCTATTGCCGTTTCGAGTGTAGCTTCTATACGCGCACCTGCAGCACGTGTATGACCGCCACCTCCAAACGTTTGCGCTAAATCAGCCACGTCCACCTTACCAGCAGAACGCAAACTAACTTTAACCGCATGTTCATGAATGACTTTGAACAGAATCCCTACTTCCACACCTCGAATATTGCGAGGGTAATTCACGAGACCTTCTAAATCTTCATTAGCAGCAACACATTCGATCATATCCTCCGGTGTAACATAGAGCCAGGCAATATCCCCTTCAGGTGATAATTGAAGAGTATTTAACGCTTTATTTAAAATTTTAATCTGCGGCAATGTCATTTCTTCAAGTAATGTCTCAGCCAGTTCAGGACCGTTAACGCCATAAGAAAGCAGTTCAGATACGGCTGCCATTACTTTTGGTGATGTGTTGGTATATCGAAATCCACCAGTATCTGTCAAAAGACCTGTGTATAAAGCTGTGGCGATATCAAGGTCCCATTCAATTTCGAACGTCTTCAGCAGATCGAACAAAATTTCCGCAGTCGCAGCAGCATCCGGTTTGATTAAATTCACAAGTCCATAACCGTTGTTAGTGGGATGATGGTCAATGTTCAGGATTAGAGCATCATTCGCAAAATAGCGATGGGTCAGTCCTACTCGCTGAAAATCAGCACAATCCACACAAATCACATTGCCGTATTGACGGGGCGGCTCACTAGAGGCCATATTGATGATTTCATCCGAATGCCATAAGTATTCCATCCGCTTCGGTATCGGTCCTTCATTCAGCATAGTGTATTTTTTGCCCAGACATGAGAGAAGCCAGCCCACCGCTAGGGTGGAGCTGACTGCATCTCCGTCCGGCTGAACATGCGACACTACAAGGTAATCGTCGTGTTCCAGCAGAAACTCACGGGTCTGCTGGAGACTTTGTTCATAGCTCTGCATTCGCCGTCTCCTTTATAAAGGTTGTTCAAAATAGCATTAAGCTATTTTGAACTCCTTCTATTACCTATTTCTAATCGTTCTTATGAAGCTCTCCGAGAAGTTTCTCAATGTGACTGCCATAAGCGACAGACTCATCCATTTTGAAGATCAGTTCCGGTGTGTGTCGGAGGCGAATCGCCTTGCCAAGCTCTGAGCGAAGAAAACCATTTGCTTTTTCAATCGCTTTAAGGGAGCCTGCCTTCTGTTCTTCATCCCCGAACACGCTTAGGTATACTTTCGCTTGCGACAGATCGTTAGTCACGTCTACGCCAGTTACAGTTACAAAACCGATTCGAGGGTCTTTCAGTCCGCTTTGGATAAGTTGACTAAGCTCTTTCTTGATCTGCTCGCCCACTCGTCCTGCTCTAATTTTAGACATCTATTTTCACCTCTTCGCTTAGCGCTCTACAGTTTCCATAAGAAACGCTTCGATAATGTCGCCCTCTTGGACGTCATTATAGCGTTCCAAAGTTATGCCGCATTCATAACCTTGCGCCACTTCTTTGGCATCATCTTTAAAGCGTTTCAAGGTATCAACTTTACCTGTAAATACAACGATTCCGCTACGGATCAAGCGCATTTCAGCATTACGGGTAATTTTACCATCAATAACCATACAACCTGCAATGGTACCCACTTTACTGATTTTGAAGACGCTACGTACTTCAGCGTGACCGATAACGTTCTCTTTATAGATAGGATCAAGCATACCCTTCATTGCACTTTCGATTTCCTCGATTACATTGTAGATGATGTTATGGAGACGAACATCTACTTTTTCTTGTTCAGCAGCTGCCTTGGTCTGAGCGTCCGGACGAACGTTAAAGCCAATAACAATAGCATTAGATGCTGCGGCAAGTGTAATATCGGATTCCGTAATGGCACCAGCACCGCTGTGAATGATCTTCACGCGGACGCCTTCCACTTCGATCTTAGCCAGGGAACCTTTAAGTGCCTCGACTGAACCTTGTACGTCAGCTTTAATAATAACGTTAAGGTCTTTGATCTCGCCATCTTTGATGTGCTGGAACAAATCATCCAATGTTACACGGGTGTTCGTATTCAGCTCGGATTGACGTTGGGATGTAGAACGTCTATCTGCAATCGCACGGGCTTTACGCTCGTCTTCGAAAGCCATAAACGGATCGCCAGCTTGTGGTACCTCAGTCAAACCAGTAATTTCTACTGGAGTAGATGGACCAGCTTCTTTAAGCTTACGTCCTTTATCATTGACCATCGCACGTACACGCCCGAAGCAGTTACCTGCTACAAAAGCATCGCCGACTTTCAATGTACCGTTCTGTACCAGAACACGTGCAACTGGTCCACGGTTCTTATCAAGCTCAGCTTCTATAACCGTACCGCGTGCCCGTTTGTCAGGGTTCGCTTTGTACTCATTTACTTCAGCAACGAGCAAGATCATTTCCAGCAGTTCTTCCAAGTTAATACGTTGTTTCGCAGAAAGGTTAACGAAGATGGTATCTCCGCCCCACTCTTCAGGAACGAGTTCATAGCTTGTAAGCTCTTGCTTCACTTTGTCAGGATCTGCACCCGGCTTGTCGATTTTATTAACAGCGACAATAATCGGAAGTCCAGCAGCCTTAGCGTGTGCAATAGCTTCAACGGTCTGAGGCATAACACCGTCATCAGCAGCAACTACGATAATAGTCATATCTGTTACCTGTGCACCACGAGCACGCATAGCAGTAAATGCTTCGTGACCAGGTGTATCTAGGAACGTGATTTTCTTCTGGTTGATTTCAACTTGATAAGCACCGATATGCTGTGTGATTCCGCCTGCTTCGCCTAGAGATACACTCGTCGAACGAATGGCATCCAGCAAAGTAGTTTTACCGTGGTCAACGTGACCCATGATCGTAACTACTGGAGGACGGGACTGAAGTTCTTCTTCAGCATCATTCTCTTCCACAGTTTCAAAGCTATCCTCATCAACAGGAATCTTCACTTCAACTTCTACGCCGAATTCAGCAGCGAGTAGTAGGATGGTGTCGATATCCAGCTCTTGGTTGATGGTTGCCATAACACCCATAGAGATCAGCTTCTTAATTACTTCAGAAGCGTCTTTGTGAAGCAATTTCGCTGTTTCACCAACGGTCATGCTGCCACGAACGATAATCTTCTTAGGTGTGTTATCAATCTTCTCACGGTGAACCATAGGTTGATTCTTGCCGCGGCCATTCTTTCCACCACGACCGCGGTAGTTACCGCCTTTGCCATCATCAAAACGTCTATTGTTCGTATTTGGTCTACCACCAGTTGTGTTCTTCTTAGGACCTCTGTCGTCACCGCGTGTGAAACCACCGCCAGTGCCAGATTGACCTTGTGGGCGGCTGTCAGTGCGAGGTGCACTGCTTTGTCCTTGCGGACGGCTGCCAGTATTACTTCCTTGCGGACGGCTGCCACCAGTATTGCTTCCTTGCGGACGGCTGCCACCAGTACTGCTTCCTTGCGGACGGCTACCACCGGTACTACTACCTTGTGGACGGCTGCCAGTATTACTTCCTTGCGGACGGCTGCCACCGGTATTACTACCTTGTGGACGATTGCCGCCAGTGCTGCTTCCTTGCGGACGGCTGCCGCTAGTACTGTTAGTACGTGGAGCTCCGCTTTGTTGCGGACGTGCATTTTGCGTTGAACCTGTTGTTGTTCTGCGGGAATCTTGTCCGCTTTGGGGCCTTGGGGACGTCGTCGATTGGTTGTTGTTTTGGTTACTGTTCATACCTACCTGCTTTTCCTGTTGATTTTTGTTGGCATTCTGAGCACTTTGGGGTTCGGCAGTTACCGCACCGGTTGTCACCGGACGGCTGCTGGAGCTGGTATCCCGCTTGGCTGCAGCGTTCGACTTGATATCCTTGAAGAATTGCTCTACTTTGTTCACGGAACCGTTCTCCATGACACTCATATGATTATTCACAGGGACATTCAAACGCTTCAGAATTGTAATAATTTCTTTACTGCTCATGTTTAGTGACTTGGCGTATTCGTACACGCGCAATTTATCTTTGTTCTCTTCTTTAGTCAATAAATCCACCTCCGACAGTATCTCCGAGTTGCTTGGAGATCATTTCCGCGAATCCTTTATCCGTAATGGCCAGTACTACACGCTGGTCTTTACCAATACTTGCACCGAGGCTGTCTCGGTGAAATGCGATTACTAGTGGAATATCGTAGGTTCCGCATTTATCACGGAACTTTTTTTGGGTATTATCTGAAGCGTCACCTGCCAGAACGACCAGCTTCGCCTCTGAAGACCGTACAGCTTTGAGTACAGCCTCATCGCCGGTGACTATCTTGCCTGCTCTCATGGCAAGCCCTAAATAAGAAAGCGCCTTACTCATTATCCTCACTATCCTTTACTGCTAGAAACTGCTCTTCCACGGAAGTAAACTCCCGGGCAAGCTGGTCATAGATTTCAGGACTCACTTGACATTTCAAAGCGCGGTCAAGTGCTTTATTCTTCTGTGCCAGCTTAAAGCATTCAAGCTTGCCGCATATGTAAGCACCACGGCCTGACTTCTTTCCTGTCAGATCAATCAGTACTTCGCCCTCGGGCGTTCTAACCACTCGAATCAGCTCTTTCTTCGGCATCATCTCTTGGGTAGCAACGCATTTGCGCAGCGGCATCTTTCTTTGTTTCATAACATACGCCTCCCGTCAAGCAGGTTAATTAATCAATGGAGACGGAATCCTGATGCATTTCATCAATAGAAGTTCTCGGTCTACCGTATTCCTGCTCCGCTTGACTTTCACTCTTGATATCAATTTTCCAGCCGGTAAGCTTAGCGGCAAGACGTGCATTTTGCCCTTTAATACCGATAGCCAGTGATAATTGATAATCAGGAACGATCACCCGTGCCATTTTCTCTGCTTCAAAGACTTGAACTTCAAGCACCTTAGAAGGGCTGAGTGCATTAGCGACATACTCCTGCACCAGATCAGAGTAACGGACGATATCGATCTTCTCGCCACGAAGCTCAGTAACGATGGTTTGAACGCGTGTTCCTCTTGGGCCTACGCACGAACCAACTGGATCCACTTCCGGATTGCGGGAATACACAGCAATCTTCGAACGGAAGCCAGCTTCACGAGCTACGGAACGAATTTCAACTACACCATCAAAAATTTCCGGAACTTCTAGTTCGAACAGACGCTTCAGCAATCCGGGATGACTGCGGGACAGCATAATTTGCGGTCCTTTAGTGGTGTTCTCAACTTTAGTGATATAAGCCTTGATACGCTCACTTTGCTTAAACTTCTCACCTGGCATCAATTCACTAAGCGGCAAGACCGCTTCGATTTTACCAAGATCAATGTAGATGTTCCGCATATCTTGACGTTGTACAAGTCCTGTTACAATATCATCTTCTTTGTCAATAAAGGCATTATAGATGAGTCCACGCTCAGCTTCGCGAATCCGTTGTGTTACAACCTGCTTTGCAGTCTGTGCAGCAATGCGCCCGAAATCACGTGGTGTCACTTCAAGCTCAGCAATGTCTTCAAGCTGGAAATGCGGGTTAATTTCTCTGGCTGCCGGCAATGAGATTTCAGTCCTTGTATCCAGGACCTCCTCAACAATTAGCTTGCGGGCAAACACTTTAATTACGCCTGTGTTGCGGTTCATATCAACACGTACGTTCTGTGCCGCATTGAAATTACGTTTATAACTAGAGATCAGCGCTGCTTCGATGGCTTCAAACAGCACATCTTTACTGATGCCTCTCTCCCTTTCCAGCTCATTCATTGCTTCAATAAACTCCATACTCATGAATTTCCGGCCCCCCTTTCAAGACGTTAAAAAATAATGGCCAATCTCGCGCTTGCGACTTTGGCGTACGGTACTAGATGTTCTTTTTTGCCCGCGGAGATGAGCAGTTCCTCGTTCTCGAACGAGAGCAAACGACCTTCAAATTCTTTGAGTCCTTGAATCGGCTCATAAACAGTCACATACACGTCCTTACCTACCGCTTTAGCTACATCTGCAGCTTTTTTGAGAGGACGCTCTGCTCCCGGTGAGGAAACCTCAAGGAAATATGCCTCAGGGATAGGATCATTCTCATCCAACTGCTGACTAAAATATTCGCTAATGCTTCCGCAGTCATCAATATCAATGCCGCCTTCTTTATCTACGAATATACGCAGAAACCAATTGGAGCCTTCCTTCACGTATTCAACGTCCACCAGTTCGAAACCATTGTCGTCGAGATAGGGCCCCAGCATCTGCTCTACCGTTTGTTTAATTTTAGATTTGGGTGTGCTCAAAAGAAAATTACCTCCACGAACTTGTCTTTTGCTATATACCAAAGATAAAGAGTGGGTTTCCCCACTCTTTACACAACGGACTTATCTCATTATTACCAAAGAAATTATACCATAGTGAGTCTGGACTGACAAGTGCTAGCCCTTGACTCCCCCTTTGGAGCTCTCTTCTAGAAATACAAGAAAGTATAAGTTTCACGTCATCCTATATGTCTTGTATTTTTCGCAGAAACGGGTACCGTCCCTAAAAGGACGGCAAAGCCGTTTCTGCTTACCATGAAATAAGTGTTGTTAAAGCCTTCAAAATAGGGAAAGTTGATTGCTCTCCGGTAAGCCGCGGAAGCAGCCCATATTGGTTAGCAACTCAATAACAGTCTTACTCGCCTTGGATTTCTGCTGGAAATCCTCAATAGAAAGGAACTCCCCGGCATCTTTCGCAGCGGCTATGTTGATAGCAGCATTCTCACCAATTCCCGCTAATGCGGAAAACGGAGGAATCAAACTCTTGTCATCAACAATAAACTTATTCGCTTCTGAACGGTAAAGGTCAATATTTTTGAATGTAAACCCACGTGCGGTCATCTCCAAAGCCATCTCAAGCACAGGCAACATAGCCTTTTCCTTAGGTAAAGCCTGAAAACCTTTTTGCTCAATTTCTACGATCTGACGGTTGATGGCTTCATATCCCTTACAGCACAATTCAATATCAAAATCTGCTGCACGTACAGAGAAGTAGGTCGCATAATATTCAATTGGATGATACAGCTTGAAGTAGGCGGTACGTACTGCAGAAATAACGTATGCAGCAGCGTGCGCCTTCGGGAACATGTATTGAATCTTCAGACAAGAATCAATATACCATTGCGGAACCTTGCACTTTTTCATTTCCTCGATCCATTCGTCGGACAATCCTTTACCTTTACGAACACTCTCGGTAATTTTAAAGGCTAAGCTCGCATCCATACCCGCTTTATAAATTAAGAAGAGCATAATATCATCACGACAACCGATAACGGTCTTAATGTTACAAGTGTTATTCTTTATAAGCTCTTGCGCATTACCAAGCCAAACCCCAGTACCATGAGACAAACCTGATATTTGCAGTAAGTCAGCAAAGCTGGACGGTTTCGACTCAATAAGCATTTGCCGTACGAACTTGGTGCCCATTTCGGGCACACCATATGTCGCAACCGGTGATTTGATTTCGTCCGGTCTTACTCCAAGTGCATCTGTAGAGTTAAACATGCTCATTACTTTCGGATCATTCATCGGGATAGAGGTTGGATCAACACCTGTCAAATCCTGCAGCATCCGCATCATTGTCGGATCATCATGACCCAGAATATCAAGCTTCAGCAGATTCGCGTCAAATGCGTGATAATCAAAGTGTGTGGTCTTCCACTCGGCATTGACATCATCCGCCGGGAATTGCACTGGTGTAATATCTTCTACCTCCATATAGTCTGGAACAACGACTATACCACCGGGATGCTGCCCCGTACTGCGTTTAACGCCTGTACAGCCAGCCGCCAGACGGCCAACTTCAGCTCCACGCCAACGTTTCTGGTGCAGTTCTTCGTATTTTTTTGCAAAACCGAAGGCTGTCTTCTCAGCTACCGTACCAATCGTTCCGGCACGGAATACATTTTTCTCACCAAACATTTCTTTGGTAAAATTATGTGCATTCGGCTGATATTCCCCTGAGAAGTTCAAGTCGATATCGGGAACTTTATCCCCCTTAAATCCAAGGAAGGTCTCAAACGGAATATCCTGCCCTTCGCCTTTGAGCTTCTGACCGCAATCCGGACAGACTTTGTCTGGTAAATCGAATCCGCTCCGCACACTACCGTCCAGGAACCATTCACTATGGCGACACTCGGGGTTTAGGCAAATATAATGCGCAGGCAAAGGATTAACTTCTGAAATCCCAAGAAAGGTTGCTACTACAGAAGAACCTACGGAACCCCGCGAACCAACGAGATATCCGTCCTGATTTGATTTTTTAACAAGACGTTCAGAAATCAAATAGTTGGCAGAGAACCCGTATTTAATAATCGGTGCAAGCTCTTTCTCCAAACGAGCAATCACTACCTCAGGCAGTTCTTCACCATAAATGGATTTGGCAGTATTGTAGCAGGTCTCGCGAATTTCTTCATCCGCCCCGTCAATAATTGGTGTAAATAGCTTATCTGGAAATAGCTCCAGCTCTTCAAAACGTTCCGCCAGCTCAACCGTATTTGTAACCACGACTTCCATCGCTTTTTCAGCACCGAGAAACTCGAATTCAGACAGCATTTCATCTGTTGTACGGAAGTGTGCATCCGGTTTGCGTTGGTCTTTAAGCGGACTAAAACCTGTGATCCCATTAATCGTTATATCACGATATAGTTTGTCCCGGGGTTCAAGATAATGCACATTCCCCGTTGCTATAACAGGTTTATTTAATTGTTCCCCTATTTCGCAAACCTTACGGACTACATCGCGAAGCTCATCAGGACCTGCTACAAAGCCCTTGTCCACCAAATGCATGTACATGGTCAATGGCTGAATCTCCAGCACATCATAAAAATGAGCAACCTCCATGGCTTCCTCAGTCGTTTTGTTGAGTACTGCTTCAAAAAACTCACCACGTTCACAACCGGAAATCACGAGCAGTCCATCTCTATGCTCTTCCAATTTGGATTTAGGAATACAAGGTACACGTTTGAAATATTCCGTATGAGACATGGAAATGAGCTTATAGAGATTTTTTTTGCCCACCTGATTAAGTGCATAAATATTACAGTGAAACGGTCTAGTATTCGAAAGATCATTACCCACATAATCGTTCAGTCGATCAAGGCGGGTCATCCCCTTCATCTTTTCAGCATCCGCGAGCAATCCTGTTAAAATCCCGCCGAGTGCTATGGTATCGTCTATCGCACGGTGATGGCTTTCCAGAAGAACTTTATATTTATCGGCTAATGTGTTCAGCCTGTGATTCTTCATGGTTGGATATAGTAACCGTGCGAGCTCAAGCGTATCAAGAGTTGGATTTGGAAGCACAGGTTCACCTATTTTACGTAACGAGGCCTGAATAAAACCCATATCAAATCTGGCGTTATGAGCAACAAGAATACTGTCACCCACAAATTCAACAAACTTACGCAGCACTGGCTCAAGATCAGGAGCATCCTTAACCATTTCATCCGTAATATTGGTCAATTGCTGAATATGATAAGGGATCTTCTCATGCGGATTAACAAAAGTAGAATAACTGTCTACTTCTTTGCCTTCGCACATTTTAATGGCCGCTAGCTCCGTAATATTATTGCGGGTAATCGATAACCCCGTGGTCTCTATATCAAACACTACATAGGTAGCTGTCTTTAAGTCCAAAGGCTGAGCATTCTCGACAATATTCACAGCGTCATTCACAACATTGGCTTCCACACCATAAATCATTTTTATTTTATGCTTATGAGCGGCATGGTTCGCATCAGGAAATGCTTGAACTCCGCCATGATCAGAAATAGCAATCGCTGGATGACCCCACTGGGCAGCTGTTTTGACATAGGTAGTGATCGGAGTGACCGCATCCATCGTACTCATCGTAGTGTGCAGGTGGAACTCCACTCGTTTCTTAGGAGCCGTATCTTTACGTGCAGGCGGTGCCTTAACTTCCGTTAAGTCCGAAGGGATCATTACTAATTCAGGAATCTGCATAAAACGGT
This sequence comes from Paenibacillus etheri, assembly GCF_001012825.1. Lineage (GTDB taxonomy): Bacteria > Bacillota > Bacilli > Paenibacillales > Paenibacillaceae > Paenibacillus_AQ > Paenibacillus_AQ etheri. The sequence goes on along the minus strand of NZ_LCZJ02000018.1, from coordinate 769,661 downwards.
CATATTCTACTTTTCCGCGTGCTCTTACCCATTTACCGTTAGCAAGCTGACCCATAACCTTCAAATCATCTTTAGTCTTAGCAAACATCTTCATTTGTAAAGAATCTGTAAAGTCAGTGAGCGTAAAGGTGAACAGGGTATTTCCGTTACGAAGCTCTTTTCGATCCAGACCAAAAATGGTGCCCTGAACTGTAATTTTCTTCTCTTCATCTTGAATTTCAAGCATTGGCACAGCCTGTTCCTTGATCTCATAACCCACTTGAAGCTTGATCACTTCATTCGGATCACTATCATCAACTGGTTCTTCTGCTTCTACTGCAGACATCATCTGCTCAACGATCTCTCGTTGTTCCTGCTGAAGCTTTTGCTGAAATTCCTCGTATGCTTCAACATTATTATTTTCGTTCTCCGCCATTAGCACTTTAACTTTTAAAGAGAGTCCGAAATACTTATCATAAAATTTAATAATTGCCCCATCGATACCCTTTTTTCGAGCCAGCTCCATAGAGGTGGAGTCACTCATCGTCAACATTAAAGTGTCATCTTTTAGCTCTTGGCTAGAGCGTGTCAGCCAGCCGTTAACCGATGGGATCTCGCGGGTCACCCACTCCAGAAACAATCCCCAATATTCTTGGATTAGCTCTGCTTTACTGACATTCTCATCATATACGAACAAGAAGCTTACTTTGGCTATATGTTGCAGCTTCTCACGCATTCTAAGACAAAATGTCCGGTATACCTGCGCTGGAACCAGACTTTCTTTCGCAATGACAATTTGCCAGTCTCGGTTACCGCGGCTGATCTCTACACGTTCTATATATCCATCTAAAAAGTAGGGATCCATGATTGCAGGTGGAATTTCACCTTGCTTCATCAAGAGCTCGAATCTTTTTCTTCTCTCCTGGTTTTGTTCCATGCTTTCCTCCCACCTTTGTTAACGCCATAAAACACATCCAATGATATTCAGTGAAAGTACAATATGATAAGCAGCAAAAACACCTTCGGCGTCCCTATAAGGACAGTACGCGTTTATGCGAGAAATAGAAGGGATATTTTATAGCGTAAGCCTATAAATCCTTATATTTTAAAAAGCTTCTGGATTCAAAAAGCATTGGGTTGTTTCGGCCCGCTGACTCCTCTCTCCAGAAGCTAGATTAAAATACTACAAAACTGTTGATCGGTGCCAAAAGATTAATATGCCTTTGCAAAAACCACAGTGTGCTGAGCTGGTTTACCACAGCAAATGCAGACTTGTTTCTTCTCCGCCGGATCGAAAGGAATGTTGCGGCTACCCGCACCTGTCTCTTCCTTAACTTTGGACTCGCATTCTTCGGAACCACACCAGCCAGCTAGTGCAAAGCCGCGTTTTTCTTCCATCGAAGCTTTCATTTCTTCTAAGGAATCTACAGAATAGAAATGATCCTCGCGGAATTTCAGGGCACGTTCGAACATTTCATTATGAACCTGCTCGAGCATTGCTTGAACCTCTTCAACGAGGTTCTCTTGCTGAATAACTTTCTTCTCACCTGTGACACGTGAGACGATCACGCAGACGCCATTCTCCATGTCGCGTGGTCCAAGTTCCAAGCGCACGGGTACACCGCGCATTTCATATTCATTGAACTTCCAACCTGGTGTTACATCCGAACGGTCATCCACACGTACACGAACGCCAGCGTTCTTCAGCTCCTTGAACAGCTCGTCTGTCCGTCCAATCACGGCTTCGCGAGTTTTAGGTGGTCCGATAGGAATCATAATCACTTGAGTAGGCGCTACCTTAGGCGGCAGAACAAGACCACGGTCATCACCATGCACCATAATCAGCGAACCAATCAAGCGTGTAGTGGATCCCCATGAGGTGGTATGCACATATTCCAAATTATTGTCGCGGCTCAAATACTGGATCTCAAATGCTGTTGCAAACTTGGTACCCAAGTAATGTGAGGTAGCAGCCTGAACAGCACGTCCATCCTTCATCATCGCTTCAATAGAATACGTATCTACAGCACCAGCAAAACGCTCGGAAGGTGTCTTTTGTCCAGTGATCACCGGAATGGCAAGGAAAGTCTCGGCAAAATCACGGTAGTTATCTAGCATCTTCATGGTTTCTTCACGAGCTTCGGCTTCATTCTCATGCGCAGTATGCCCTTCTTGCCAAAGAAACTCAGTTGTACGGATAAATGGTAAAGTACGCTTCTCCCAACGAACTACGTTCGCCCATTGATTGATAAGAACAGGAAGGTCACGATAGGACTGAATCCATTTGGAATACATATGCCCGAACATGGTCTCAGAAGTAGGACGGACTGCCAGACGTTCCTCAAGCACGTCACCACCTGCCTCCGTTACCCACGGAAGCTCAGGATTAAAGCCTTCAATATGATCCTTTTCCTTTTGAAAGAAGCTCTCTGGAATGAACACTGGAAAATAAGCATTACGATGCCCAGTTTCCTTGAGGCGACGGTTCATTTCCTCCTGAATATGCTCCCATATTTCATAGCCTTCTGGCTTAAATACGATACAGCCACGAACAGGAGAGTAATCCATCAAATCTCCTTTTTTAATAACATCAATATACCAGCGTGAGAAATCCTCGCTTTGCGGCGTGATTTCCGTAACGAATTGCTTATCTTTTGCCATGTAATGGAATGCCTCCCGAAGAAAATTAGCCGCTGATCAAACGTAAAATATCATTATACGTAACAGCAATCATTAATAAAAATAACAGTGCAAATCCAACAAAGTGAACCATACCTTCACGACTCGGATCTACAGGTTTACCACGTAACGCTTCCACGCCAAGGAACGCCAAGCGGCTTCCATCGAGTGCTGGAATAGGTAGCAAGTTAAAAATCCCCAGATACAGACTCAGAATAGCGGCCCATTTTGTAAGATATGCTATGCCTTGTTGGGCAATCTGACCGGTCACCTCAAACGTACGAACCGGACCTCCAATATCATCCATATTGAATTTATTAATTAACTGCTTAAAGCCAAGAAAAATAATTTCTGTCGTACCGACCATAGCTTTACCGGAACCTGTCAACGTCTCGCCAATACCCGCTTTGCGTGTAGGTAGCTCAGGTGTGATCCCTATTTTACCGCCTTCTTGTCCTTCCATGATACGAGGAATGAGTGTCACGTTAAGTGTCTCATCGCCGCGTTGTAGCGTCCATTTCATTTCTTTTCCCTTGGACTCGGAGGTCAAGTTAATCATTTTTTGATAATCGGCACCAATCTTCTCACCGTTTATGGAGACAATGATGTCACCCTTCTGCAACCCCGCCTCTTGCGCCGGCATTCCTTCAGAGATATCACCAATCTTAACATAAGTAGGATTCTCCACCGGAATACCAACCATTTGTAAATGGATAGCAAACAGAACAAAGGCTAACAGGAAGTTCATCACAGGACCCGCAACAATAGCCAATGCACGCTGACCCACGGTCTTGCTGCCGAATTGACGATCTTTAGGTGCAATTTGAGTCTGTTGTGTTCCTTTAATCATCATCGCTTGCGGATGAACGTCATAAGTAGTAACTTCGCCATCCACATCCAAGCGGATTTGCAGATCATTTTCGAGATCGGTGTGCAAAGCCTCACCACGGATAACATTTTTACGTGTATCCAATGCGTCCAGATAAATATTTTTTACTTTATTATCCTGACCGAGTCTTACCGCAATGGTCTGTCCTGAGCCTATTTCAATAATCTCTGGATCTTCACCAGCCATCCGGGCATAACCGCCAAAAGGCAGTAAACGCAGAGTGAACTGTGTCTCATTCCATTTATAAGAAAACAGTTTCGGACCGAAACCGATAGCAAATTCCCTCACGAGAATACCGGCGCGTTTGGCAAAATAATAGTGACCCCATTCATGTACAGTCACCAGGACAAAAAACATGAGCACCGTTAATAAAACGACTTGAACCATTTCCAAACGTATCATCCCCCTTTAGGTGTAAGACCGAAGTATGTCCTCTTAATTTATCATTATTCTCCGATCAGGCACAAGAGAATCAACTGTCCCAACCTATTTTTAGGGCAAAGTAAGTATTTCCAGCCAAACAAAATCGCCTTCAGCTCTTTCTACGTTCTACAGCGTTGCCGCCAGTTCACGAACACGTTTATCACAGGATTCAATTTGTTCCAAATTTGGATTGTCCTCGTTAATATGACGATGTAGCACTTCAGCGATGATCTCCTCAATACGCAGGAATGGGATCTCATGACGCAAGAAACGAGCAACAGCAATTTCATTTGCAGCATTAAAAGCAGTAGTAGCTGTCCCGCCAGCTTTGCCACAATCCATGGCTAGCTTAAGTGCTGGGAACCGTTCATAGTCCATTTCCCGGAATGTCAAACGCCCAATTTCAGCTAACGATAAACGCTGTGCCGGTGACTCCCATCGATCGGGATACGTGAGCGCATACTGAATCGGGACACGCATATCGGGATTTCCAAGCTGAGCAATAATGCTGCTATCGCGGAACTCCACATAAGAGTGGATGATACTCTCTGGATGCAAAAGTACATTTACTTGCTCATAAGGTAGACCGAATAGCCAATGCGCTTCAATCACTTCAAGCCCTTTATTCACCATTGTAGCAGAATCAATCGTGATTTTCGCGCCCATGCTCCAATTCGGATGACGAAGTGCATCTTCTACCGTTACATTTTTGAGTTGATCACGAGTGAAATCCCGGAAAGATCCCCCAGAAGCTGTTAAAGTGATACATGCTATATCAGCAAGATTCTCACCATTTAAGCACTGAAAAATAGCAGAATGCTCGCTATCAATTGGAAACAACTTAACACCTTTACGATTAGCTAGTTCAGTGACGAGGTGTCCTGCCGTTACCAAAGTCTCTTTATTGGCTAGTCCAATATGTTTGCCTGCTTCAATAGCAGCTAACGTGGATTGGAGACCTACACTACCCATAACAGCCGTTACGACTATTTCGGCATCTCCACCCGCTGCTACCTCAACAAGACCTTCATTCCCGCTGTATAACTGTATGCCCGAAGGCAAACTGGATCTAATCTCATCAGCAAGTTCCTTCGTCGCAACTGAAACACGACGTGGATTAAACCGCCGAACTTGTTCCAGCAATAAGGCTGTGTTTGTTCCAGCTGCCAAGCCATCTACCTGAAAAGAGTCTGGGTGCATAGCGATGACATCTAGAGTCTGAGTGCCGATCGAACCTGTGGAACCAAGAACACTTATTTTTTTCATAGTTATACCCTCTCCTTTCCGTTAATAGTAAGGCATTAGCATTGTGATATGTACGAACGGAAACACAATAATCCAACTGTCACATCGATCAAGAATACCACCGTGTCCTGGCAGAAGTGTACCTGAATCTTTGATACCATACGCACGTTTATAGGCAGATTGCACAAGATCACCAAGCTGACCCAATACCGCACAAGAAAGCCCTATAAGGAGTGCTCGTCCTATCGCTAGATGTTCAGGAGCTAAAATTGCAAACACAATCGCGATCAGCATCGAGATCAGTACTCCACCTACTGCACCTTCCACCGTTTTGTTAGGACTAATGGCAGGCCAAAGTTTGTTCTTACCCATGCTTTTTCCAACAAAGTAAGCCCCGGCATCACTACCCCAAATGCAGAAGAGGAGTAAAAAGGTCCAGAACAAACCATGTCCGTCATCCGATGCACGAGCCATGGCCATATAAGAAAAACCCATACCAATGTATACTATACCAGTAAACAGCAAGGCTGTTACTCGAATATCTAATTTATTTTTAGTAAAAACTGTAACTAAAAGGAACAACAGCAGCAGAATCCAAATTCCTTGTTCCCACGATAAGGGTGCAGAGATCCCAAACAAATTCCAAGGGATCATGAAACTTAGAATGGCTGCATAACCAAGAACGGTAGAACAGGAAAGCGCAGGTATCCCTATCATTTTCACAAATTCATAAAATCCGATAAAAGCCATGGCAGTAAGTAACAACTGATATGGCCAGTTTCCCAACACGCATAAGCCTAAAAATAGTGCTCCGGCAACAATCCCGGTAATCAATCGCTGCTTCAAAGGTTTCCATCTCCTATCAAGCTACTTCAGTCCACCATAACGGCGTGTACGGCGTTGATATTCAGCAACTGCCTGATGCAAATGTTCCTTATCAAACTCAGGCCAATACACATCAGTAAACCACAGCTCACTATAAGCCAGCTGCCATAGCATGAAATTGCTAAGTCGCATTTCTCCGCTTGTACGTATAAGCAAATCCGGATCTGGTAACCCACCAGATAACATTCGGCTATCGATTAGATCAGTCGTGATATCTTCCGGTGACAAAGCCCCTGATTGAATGTCCTTACCAATGCTGCGCATGCAGTCCTCAATTTCTTTGCGTCCCCCATAATTAAGAGCAAAATTCAATATAAGTCCGGTATTGCCCTGTGTCCGGGAAACCGCTTCTTCCATAGCCTTACGTGTATATGAAGGCAATGCATCAGTATCACCCATCATACGGACTTGAACATTCTTCTCAATCAGCTCATCAAGCTCAATGGCTAGAAACTCCACTGGCAAGCGCATCAGATAATCGACTTCTTCCTTTGGTCGTTTCCAATTTTCTGTCGAGAACGCATACATCGTCAAAAACTCAACACCCAGTTCGTCTGCTGCGATTGTAGCACGTTTAACAGCCTTCATGCCATTCTGATGGCCCACAACGCGCGGCAACCCGCGTCGCTTAGCCCAACGCCCATTGCCGTCCATAATAACAGCCACGTGCCGGGGAATGTTATCCGGTGAAATCTCGACTGGCTGTTGCCTGTCTTTACGGCTCAGCCACGCTTGAACCCGTTTGATCATTTCCGTTTCCTCCAAGCTCTTATCAGAAAGAGACAAACCCCACCATTAACGGAGGGGCCTTAAGTCTCTAGAATATCTTTATACTTCCATAATCTCTTTTTCTTTGGATACAAGCACTTTGTCAACCTCGGCTATGAACTTATCCGTTGTCTTTTGAATGTCTTCCTGATGGCCACGGGACTCATCTTCCGAGATACCGTTTTTCTCCATCTTCTTAATATCATCGTTAGCATCACGGCGAATGTTGCGGATCGCTACTTTCGCTTCTTCACCAAATTTCTTCGTCAATTTCACCAAATCCGTCCGACGTTCTTCAGTCAGCGGAGGAATAGAAAGACGAATAATTGTACCGTCATTAGCAGGCGTTAAACCGATATCCGATTTCATAATCGCCCGTTCAATGTCAGACATCGATGTTTTGTCCCATGGCTGGATTAACAGTGTCCGGGTATCCGGAGTACTGATGTTAGCCAGCTGATTGATTGGAGTAGGGGAACCGTAATATTCAACTTGAATGCGATCTAGCAGTGATGTTGTTGCACGTCCTGCCCGCAATGTTGCCAAGTCACGTTTCAGCGATAAAATCGCTTTGTCCATTCGTTCTTCGGCATTTTTTTTGACCGATTGTGGCATTAATCTACACTCCCTTTAACTATCGTTCCGATCTTCTCACCGAGAACGACACGTTTGATATTGCCTTGTTCCGTAATGGCAAATACAATGAGCGGTATATTATTATCCATGCATAGAGATGAAGCTGTTGAATCCATAACACCAAGGTTCTTGTTCAGAACATCCATGTAAGTGAGCTGTTCAAACTTCTCGGCTGTGCTGTCTTTAAACGGATCTGCTGAATACACACCATCAACCTTGTTCTTCGCCATCAGAATAACTTCTGCTTCGATCTCTGCCGCTCTAAGTGCTGCAGTAGTATCTGTTGAGAAGAATGGGTTACCTGTGCCTGCTGCAAAAATAACAACGCGGCCCTTCTCCAAGTGGCGAATCGCACGACGACGAATATATGGTTCAGCAATTTGCTGCATCGAGATCGAAGTCTGCACTCTTGTTGGCACATCGATTTGCTCTAATGCATCCTGCAGAGCAAGTGAATTCATTACTGTTGCCAGCATGCCCATATAATCTGCAGTAGCGCGATCTATGCCACTTGCGCTGCCAGCGATCCCGCGCCAAATGTTACCTCCGCCACAAACAATCGCAACCTGAACGCCAAGTTCTACAACTTCCTTGATCTGTTCAGCGATGGAAATAATCATGTCGGCATCAATACCATATCCGTTTTGTCCTGCCAAAGACTCTCCACTTACCTTAAGGACTACTCTCTTAAATACCGGCTGTTCCAAATGTATACCCTCACTTTCTGCAAAAGACGGAACACTACGTGTACGTGTTCCGCTCTTCTGATGCTTGCCTTTATTCAATTCTTCACATTTATGATGAAGCTATTATTATTGATTAACTTGTGCCATAACTTCTTCAACAAAGTTATCCACTTTCTTTTCCAAACCTTCGCCTAGTTCAAAACGAGCAAAACGACGGATCGAGATGTTTTCTCCGATTGTGCTGATTTTTTCGTTCAGCAATTGGGAGATCGTTTTGTCAGGGTCTTTAACGAAGGATTGCTCAAGCAAGCAATATTCTTCGTAATATTTACCAATACGTCCTTCAACCATTTTTTCAATGATTTTCTCAGGCTTACCTTCGTTCAAAGCTTGAGCTTTCAGGATTTCTTTTTCTTTTTCCACATCTTCTTGTGGAACTTCTTCACGACGAACATAACGCGGGTTGGCTGCAGCGATTTGCATAGCGATATCGCGAGCAAAGTCCTTGAAGGAATCTGTTTTACCAACAAAGTCAGTTTCGCAGTTGATTTCTACAAGTACACCAATACGGCCACCAGCGTGGATGTAAGATTCTACAACGCCTTCAGTAGCAATACGTCCTGCTTTGTTTGCTGCTGCGGACAGACCTTTTTCACGAAGCAATTCTGCTGCTTTTGTGATATCGTTATTAGCTTCTTCAAGCGCTTTTTTACAATCAAGCATACCAGCGCCTGTTCTTTCACGAAGTTCTTTTACTGCTTTTGCATCAACTGCCATTGTTTATTCCCTCCAGGTAATTGTCGTTTTCTTACATTATTCAAGGCCTTTATCCTAAAAAAAGGGCAGTGAGAGGTTATCCACCTGCCAACCACCCTTTTCATTTAAGTTCTTGTATGTGTTAGTCGCTACTTAAGCAGTAGTTGTGTCTTCGCCTTGGTGAGCTTCAACAACAGCGTCTGCCATTTTACCAGTCAACAATTTTACGGCGCGGATAGCGTCATCGTTACCTGGAATTACGTAGTCGATTTCGTCTGGATCACAGTTAGTATCAACGATAGCTACGATTGGAATACCCAATTTGCGAGCTTCTGCAACCGCAATACGCTCTTTACGCGGGTCAATGATGAACAACGCGCTTGGTAGACCTTTCATGTTCTTGATACCGCCCAAGAATTTTTCAAGACGATCTTTTTCTTTGCGAAGAAGGATAACTTCTTTCTTAGGTAGAACTTCGAAAGTGCCGTCTTCTTCCCAAGCTTCCAATTTTTTCAAACGTTCAATACGTTTTTGGATAGTTTGGAAGTTAGTAAGAGTTCCGCCCAACCAACGTTGGTTAATGAAGAACATACCTGAACGTTCAGCTTCTTCTTTTACGGAATCTTGTGCTTGTTTCTTTGTTCCTACGAATAGGATTGTGCCGTTGTCACCAGCGACGCTTTTTACAAAGTTGTAAGCTTCTTCTACCTTCTTGACTGTTTTTTGCAAGTCAATAATGTAAATTCCGTTTCTTTCAGTGAAGATATAACGATCCATCTTTGGGTTCCAACGACGAGTCTGGTGACCGAAGTGTACCCCAGCTTCTAGAAGCTGTTTCATGGAGATTACTGCCATCTTCACACACCTCCTAAGTTTGGTTTATTGTGTGTCTCCTCCGCCGTGCGTCATCTTTCAGCAAGACTTTCTTCAGAAGAAAGCACCCCTTGTCGAAATCAACCGACGTGTGTTTTAACACCGTCAATTACTATACCATATTTTATTAGTGTATGCAACGATCATTGAAAACTTATTAATTTTTCTAGTATAGAATCTAGACTCTCGTCTTTATTAAAGGTGTAAGAACCCGATTGGATTTTCGTATTGATCTGACGTTGATTGGCGACTTTAAGAAAACCAGCCTTATCCTTAATGACTTCAGCCTTCTCCAAAATATCTGCTGTTTTTGTCAGTGTGCTACCTGATGGTATACGAACAACAACCCCTGCATTCGCAGTGACTTTAGGCTTATCAGGTGTAACAGCAGATGGTGCAGTAGTGACTCCTGGCTTCTCAACAGTACCTTCTTTAGGCGTTGAGGGCTCTTTAGGAGGGATAACCTTATTGGGGTTGCCAGATACTGTAGGAGATACTACAGGAGCGGGAGAAGCCGCTACTGCAGGCTCAGAAGGGGCCACGTTCTCCTGACTTCCATCAGTAATTCCGACATTCTTCAGATCTTGTTCAGCATCTTCCAACGCAGACTCATCCGAAGGGGATTCAGTAGATTCGTCGATAACCTTCAAGTTCAATTTCTCAGCACCTTGTAAAATCTGTTCCTTGGTTAGTGGAGCCGCTCCACCGGATATCATTAATTGAAGCAATAGTGCTGCTGCTATTAGCCCTGTGCCAAGTCCGAACAAAAAAGAACGGTTCTTCATCATACCGATTCCTCCTGTTTGGCAAGTTGCAGAATCAGTTGCACTTCTCCCCGCTGAAGTCCAGCCGTCTTGGCAATGGAGTCTATCGATTTCCCTTGCTCATGTAGTTCAAATAATCGTGGATATCGCAATTTAATAGAACTAATAGGTTTCGCTTTCACTTCTGGTTGTATTGAACTCATACCAGCTCCGACAGACGGGTCTCCTCCCTTAACATGTGGCCCCGTCTCAACCGAAACTTCCAACTCTTTTAACCGCTTTTCTTCGTTAGATACTCGGCCCTCAAGTAGTAAAGAGTTTTGCTGTATTTCTGTCAATTGAAGCTGCAAATCACTAATCTGCCCTTGCATTGCACTATGATTAGTTTGTGATTGCTGCTTAATACTGCTGACTAACTGTACAAGTTCTTCATTCTCGCGCTCTATGTCAGCCATATATAGCTCAAGCGCAGCCTCCGTTTCTTTGAGGCTTTGCTGATCAGCTTTTCCTTCCCTCATACGTGCTGGAAGAAGAAGGGCATAAAGAATAGCGGCGACACCTACTAGCACAATATACACCCATGGTTGCAAGTGCCTTATCTCCTTTAACATATCAAATATATTTACCTTATTAAAGACTCAGATCAATGCGCTGTCCTTTGTAAGGATGTTCCGCATCACGAGTCCCTGACTTCGAACGTTTCTCCGAGGACGGATTCCCTCCGGAATGATGATTGCCTTTATCTCCGCCATCACGCAAAGCCGACTCAGAAGATTCATCCACCTCAGAGCTTCGCATGGTCATTTCCTGGCTTTGCTTCACATTTTGTCCGGCCAGTTGATGCTGATCAATAGCGGGGCGCTGCTGAGATTCATTCTGAATCTTACCCGCTTCCGTAGTCCGAGGTAGTGCAATTTGCAGTTCCACTGGTTTTAGGCTCATCATAACCCTCTTCTCATAAGAAGAAACGATGTTGTCGTCTTTTGAAGACGATAACCGTTTCTCGTAAAAATATAAGGATAATGTATAACGTGAAACTTATACTTTCTTATATTTCAAGAATGGCCGGCCGCTAATGCTGCCCGCCCGATTAATTGTATGGCGTTAAGGATATATCACCTTCACTATAAACAAACACAACTCGTTCTGTGGGGTCCTTTACAAATCGGGTATATCTGCCGATCATAATTTTGGATCCGCCATAGATTGTTTTGATCACTTCAACTCTAGCTCTGCCAGTATCTTCTAGCATTCTTTCAATCTCTAACACGCGTTCTTTAATTCTTTTCTCCTCACGTTGATGAGATTGTTTGGTTGCATTCAATTTAACTCGAAGCGCTACTTTATCTGCAGGTAGTTGACCATTGGTTGCCAATTGATTTAATAGGTACAACGCTTTAGAGGTTTTGTCCTCATTTTCAAGTAATTGACGCAGTGATTGACGCAGCTCATTAATCTCATTTCTGAGTTCAGGTACTACACCTACCTCAATCGAAGTCGCTGTGGACATGGTATTGCCAATTGTACGTGCAACGACTCTTTCCCCGGACTGAACAGTTCCGCCAACAATCAATCCCTTAGCTCCGTTACAAAGGACATCTCTGCCTGCGCGTATATTGGAATGCATAATGCTCTGGGATACAATGACATCTTCACCGGCTGTAACGTTACCATCTTGAATGAATGAGACCTTAACATTTTTTCCAGCGGTTACATGTCCTTTGTTATAGCCGATAATTCCACCCGTAATTTCGATGGATCCACCAGAGATTAATTCTGCCCCTTCTACTCCACCAACTACACGGATATCACCAGCAGACTTTACAGAAAATCCTGAAAGTACGTTTCCCCGAATAACAACCGTACCTACAAAATCAATGTTCCCAGTACTATAATCTACATCACCATTCACTTCATACACGGGAAACACATTGATTTTACCGTTATCGGTTAAAGTAACAAGACCGTCAATTGCGGCATACATCGAAGTTCCATTGTTATCAATGAGTACGTTTTTTCCGACTTTAAAATGAGCTTCCTTTCCAACTCTGAAAGCAAGCTCATCACCCGTTACAGTCTTTCCATGTTTACCAGGCTGAGCAGGGATAATTCTAGCTATCAACTTTCCTTTGAGCACGTTACGAAGCCGAACTAAATCCTTATAATCTACCTTACCATCCGCTTTTTCAAGCGGCTTGCGATCCTCTTCCAGATCAACAGTGAGCATAATACGTCCGTCACTTCCATTTACTGCAGGTTCACCTGTAGCAATAGCGACTTTACTCCAAAAGAACTCCTCTGGATGACTACAAATACGTTCAACAACATCACGCTGGATCCCGTAGCGAATATTGTGACTGTGCAGGAAGCTTTCCAATTCTGTAGGTGAGCAGGAAAAATTCTCATCCTTTTTGGAGAACTGCAAATACGCGATCCCTTTGTCATCCGAAAAAGTAATACTCAAGTACTGATCCAAAGCATGTTGACCGATCAATTTTGCTCCCCCTTGTCACCGCTAACGGTTAATCGTTCTGCATAAGTAGATCGCGATTCTTCTCAAGCGTTCCCCTCAGCCGTAAAATAGCTTTGGAATGAAGCTGCGAAATCCGTGAAGGAGATAATGACATAACCTCTGCAATTTCGCTCAATGACAAATCTTCATAATATAAAAGGGACACAACGGTCCGTTCTTTCACCGTTAATTTCTCAATACCTTTGGTGAGGGCTTCGCGTAAGTAGAACTCATTTACCTTGCTATCCGGATTCTTAGCTTTATCGTCCACAAGTATGGACATTCGGGTCTCTGATTCCTCTTCACGAATCGGGTCTTCCAGTGAACATAGTGACATTACAGCCACATCCTGCAACATATTTTGAAATTCTGTTACACTAATATTCAGGTATAGACTCATTTCCTCATCACTAACGGATCTCAAATACTTCTGTTCCAGCTGCTGATATGCATCCTCGATTTTTTTTGCTTTTTCTCGTACAGACCTAGGTACCCAATCACTTTGGCGTAATGAATCTAAAATTGCACCACGTACACGCCAGGACGCATAGGTCTGGAACTGCAATCCTCGTTTGTAGTCGAATTTTTCAATCGCATCGATTAATCCCATTACTCCATTACTGGCTAGATCATCTTTAGATACATTCTTGGGTAACCCCACAGCCAAACGGCTGGATACATAATCAACAATATGGAGATAACTTTCTATCAGTTTCTTTTTGGCTTCAGGGTCACTGTGTTCTTTCCACTGTTCCCATAGCTCGTCAGTTTCCAATTGAGAAGCTTTACGCTCGTTCAATAGCTTTCACCCTTCCCAAAGTTTAGTCAGAGAGCTTGTCGCGGCGAAACCTGCCTTGTCACAAGCATAAACGCCTTCAGCGTCCTTATAAGGACGGTAGCGTTTAAGCGAGAAATATAAGGATAATGTATAACATGAAACTTATACATTCTTATATTTTAAGATAACCGATTCCGCCACAGCGCTCGCTTATTCTTCTTTCAGGTGACGAACGGCCTTGGCCAATTCTTCAGGATCTTTCATTGAGACTAGTTTTGGGGGTGTAAGAGGCTTGAACCCCTCACTGTTCCCACTTCCTTGTCCTGGCTTCGGTTTGAGTAGGTTGATTAACTCTTCATCCTCATTAGGGGTACTGATGTCTAGCTTCGCACCAAGTTCTTCTCCATCAATATCCTGTTCATCCGGAGGCGATGATTGATACATAATAAAACCCAATACCCATCTTAGGAGGAAAGCAAGCAGAAACCAGATGATAAATCCTAATAGGCTTCGTAATAAACTAGTACCGAGAACATTATTACTGTAGGTTACCAAAAATGTGAATACAAAACCTATCAAACCAAACAGCAAGTTTACAAAAATGTTTCCTATCATCTTCATATTTATATTTCCTTAGCGCCTTTTTGCACACTTCGGATGAACAAAACACCAGTGTTGCAGGCAATTTCTATCGTACGGCCATAATTACCGCCCGTGTCTTCCGCAATTAACGGAATCTTCAAATTCTCAAGAGCAAGTTTACAAGATTCAACATTACGAGGCCCGATCCTCATGGTGTCGCTCCCCCCGGCAAAGGCAAACATTTGTGATCCTCCTGCCATCTTGGCTACGATCCGACTCCGAACCGCACCAAGCTCCAGCAAACGGGATAAGAGCTCCGGCACCGCAGTATCTGCAAACTTAGCGATGTTTAATTGCCCTTCCCTAGCAATCTCAGAAGAAGGGAGCATCACATGCGCCATTCCCGCGAGTTTTTTTCCAGGGTCAAACAATGTCAATCCCACGCAGGAGCCAAGACCCGTTGTACGAATCAAACTATCTTGGCTTCCAATGTTAAGATCTGCCATCCCTACTTTAATGATGCTTTGTTCTTCAATCATTTTCAAACGGAACTCCTAGCGATTTGAAGATTTTCGGGAATGATTCCGGATCGGGAATAAGGAAAAATTGCCCTTCAATTTCGTTTTTCCCCTCAAAAAAGGTAGTATCAATCAACAATGCATCGTCACCCATTTGCCCAAATTGCAGCAAACCATAGCTTAGGATGGCTCCAGCCATATCCATGGCAAGTGCAGGAACTGTTGGATACATAGAAAGTGAGGTGAAGTCTGCAAGAGAAGATAGGTACGACCCCGCCAAAATATTACCAATTTCACTCAGCGCGGAAAGCTCCATTTCTCCAAGCTCTTGGTCACTCAAAATCTCGATGCCTGCGATGCGACTGAGTAGGTTCAAAGCGGCTTCCGGTGAAAGAATGAAAAACAGGTTGCCCGGAGCTTCCCCCTCCACACGTAAGAAAATTGCATATACTAGTTCTTCTGCTCCACCAACTTTGTCCGTAATCTCTTCAAAGTTGAGAAGCTGTACCTTGGGAACAGCCATATCAATCGGCTTATTCAAGAGCTGTGATAATGCGGTGGCTGCATTCCCAGCTCCAATATTCCCGACTTCCTTAAGCACATCCATTTTAAAATCCTTATAGTGCTTAAATAATTCCACAGGTTAGCCCTCTAGGCTTTCTAATTGAACGATTTCGCCTTTGTTAAGCACTTCTGACAGATTAAGCATGATCAGCAAGCGCTCTTCACCTATCTTGGCCACCCCATCTAAATACTTCGCTTTGATGCCGCCAACAACATCTGGAGGTGTATCGATAGAATCCCTGTTCAAATCTATTACATCATTTGCTGAATCTACAATGAAACCTACTTCCATTTCATTAACAGATACGATAATTACACGTGATTGATCTGTTTGCTCCACCTCTTCGATCCCAAAGCGGCCCCGAAGGTCAATTACCGGGATAACAACACCACGTAAATTAATTACACCCTTGATAAACGAATACGTTTTAGGCACACGAGTTATTGGCATCATGCGCTCAATGGTTTGTACCTTCTCAACTTCGATACCGTATTCCTCTGAGCCTAATTTGAACACTATCACTTTAATATCTTCAGCCATTGGAACGAACCTCCCTGTTCTATCCTAGTTATTTAATAAAAGCGTTCGGATCAATAATAAGTGCGACTTGGCCATCTCCAAGTATCGTTGCGCCAGATATCCCTTGAATTTCAGGTAAATATTTACCCAAATTCTTGATAACGATCTCGTTCTGACCAATAAAATCCTGTACAGCTAAGGCTACAAGACGTTCTCCCTTACGTACAACTACGATCTCTGTCTCTTCTTCAGTACTCTCATCATAATCAGGTACCGAAAATAGACGACTTAGAGAAACCAGTGGAATATGAGAATTCCGGAACTCTATCATTTTGTTGCCATGAATCGTACGGATTTGAGTGTTCTTCACGATTCCAGTCTCCACAATAGAGGATAATGGAATGGCATACTTCTCAGAGCCCAATCGAATAAGCATTGCAGCAATGATAGATAGAGTTAGAGGCAGCTGCACTGAGAAATTTGTTCCTTTACCTGGAGCAGAATAAATCGTTACATTGCCGCCTAAAGAAGAGATCTTAGATTTCACTACATCCAGCCCTACCCCGCGGCCTGAAACATCAGAAATGACCTCTGCTGTACTGAAGCCTGGTGCAAATAACAACTGAAAAGCTTCATCATCCGTCATATTTGATGCCTGCTCTTGCGTAATCACGCCTTTTTTCACAGCAGACTTCAAAACCTTCTCAGGATAAATACCTGTTCCATCTTCCTCAATTTCAATGAAGACATGATTTCCGCTGTGGAAAGCACGTAGATGAACTGTCCCAGTCTCTGGTTTTCCAGCAGCAATACGGTCAGCAATGGATTCAATTCCGTGATCAACCGCATTACGCAATAAATGCACAAGTGGATCACCAATTTCATCAATTACCGTCCGGTCAAGCTCTGTTTCGGCACCCGTTACAATTAGATCTATTTTCTTGTCCAGCGACTTAGCTAGATCACGAACCATACGTGGGAACCGGTTAAATACGGTATCTACTGGAACCATGCGAAGCTTCATCACAATATTCTGGAGATCTCCGCTTACTCTGCCCATATGCTCGACAGTTTCCGTAAGATCACCATTCTGAACCTCTGAAGCCAGCTGTTCTAAACGAACTCTGTCAATCAGAAGTTCACTAAATAAATTCATGAGCACATCTAAGCGTTCGATATCTACGCGAATCGTACGTGAAGGCGCCGCTCCTGTTTTAGCTGCTCCCGGCTTATTAGCTTCATCTTTGGTAGGCAATGGTTTAGATGCTACGGAAGCAGCTGGAGCTGTTTCCTCTACAGTGGCTGTTGCGGCCACCTCTGATACAGCCGATGCCGATTCTTGACCAAGCATTTTCAAGGATTCTTGATCTAGGGCTACTGCCGTTACTTTATCAATTTCAGACAAATTCATAATCATGGCCTGAATCTGATCCGCGGTTTTTTGGGTTATGTAATAGAGTGAGAAGCTTTGGTCAAATTTCTCTTGTTCTATATCTTGAACGGATGGGAAGGATTTAACCACTTCACCCGAACGTTCGAGTAGATCAAACACCATATATGCACGTACAGCCTTAAGTTGACAATCCTTTCGGATCGTTACGTCCACATACAATGCATGATGCCCTTCCTGTATCGATTGTTCAAGAACAGAAAATTGGAACTCATCCAGATGAATCGGAGTTTCAGCCGCTTGTGCAGCAGGTGTAGCAGCAACAGATGCTGCGCCGCCTTCAACAGGAATCTCTCCCCGAACAATAGCCTGTAAGGATGAGACAATGGACGATACATCTGCTTTACCTTCGCCACCTCTAGTAATATCCTCAACCATAGACTCTAAAGCATCTAAACTTTTGAATAACGTATCAAAAATGAAATCCTGCATGCGCAGCTTGTTATTACGTACAAGGTCTAACACATTCTCCATTTGGTGTGTAAGTGAAGCCAAATCTTCAAAGCCCATAGTCGCTGCCATACCTTTTAAGGTGTGTGCAGAGCGGAATATTACCTGTACAATACTAAGATCCTCAGGATTCGCTTCCAGCCCCATCATGCTCTCGTTCAATGACTGCAGATGATCATTCGACTCATCAATAAACATGGATAAATATTGGTTCATGTCCATCAGTGAGCACCTCCCCTTCGAGTTCGCTTTTCCGTTATTTAACGGCTTGTACTAGCCTTGGAGCAATTTCTTGCAAAGGCAGTACATACTTTACGCACTGCAATTCCACCGCGGATCGCGGCATCCCGTAAACGACACAGGTCTCTTCACTTTCAGCAAAAGTTGAGGTAACCCCTGAGTCATAGAGAGATTTCATCATCCTTGCACCATCACTACCCATCCCTGTCATCAGCAACACGTGCCGCTCTAGCGATGTGAGTGGAAGTAATGATTCGAATAAAACATCTACTGAAGGTCGGTGGCCATTTCGCGCCTCCTCCTTCGTGAGTACAACTGCATATTGCCCTTTAGATGATGGGGTAACTTGTAAATGATAGCCTCCAGGCGCAATGTAAGCAGCTCCTTTTCGTAATATCATCCCCTGCTCTGCTTCTAACACTTCTAGCGGACTGAATGTATTCAATCGCTGGGCCAGTGATTTCGTGAAGTTAGGCGGCATATGCTGCACAATGACAATAGGAGCTGGAAAATCCGCTGGAATTTTCTCCAGGAGTACCTTTAGTGCACGGGGTCCGCCTGTAGAACAACCGACAGCAACTAATTTGTGCAAATTCTTGCTTCCAACCATTCGATCCGGAGGAAGTCCCGGAGAATTAGAGGATACCTCCACTAAAGATTCTATCACCGGTTTGGATGGAATTGGTTTTATCTCTACTTTAGACTTTGGTTTAGTCTTTTCGGATATCGGTGTTTTGGTAGAGATTATTGGTTTGGTTGCTTTTTTAGGGATAGTAGTATCTATTGGCTGTTTTCCCCGAGGTTTTCTCAATCCTTCATCTTTGAGAGAAGATTTAAGCGCTGCCTTGGGTTTATCTGATATCAATCTCGATGCAGTCGGCAGTAATGGCTCTAAAGGCGCGATGTCAGGCATCCTAAATGCAGATGCTCGCGCTTCACGCTGCTCTCGAGCCAACATAGCTTCTTTCATTTGCTCTCTTAGGGATTCCCCTACTCCCGTTATATCCTGGGAGTTTGATATCGAAGGTTTACGAATGAAATCAAAAGCGCCCCATTCCAGTGCAAGAATGGTTTCCTTCATGCCCTCTTCATTGATGCCTGACAGCATAATCACTGGCAGCGGATCTGACGCCATTATTATTTTCAGCGCTTCTAAGCCGTTCATCTCCGGCATTTCCACATCCATGGTAACTAGATCAGGACGAAGCTTGTTTATTTTCTCGATAGCTTCGCGACCGTTTGTTGCTGTTGCCGTCACCTGAAAGTCAGCGTCATTTTCAATTAAATCGGAAATGATCTTGCGCATAAATGCAGAATCATCAACAACCAAAACTTTATATGGCTTCATATCATTTCCACCTCTGTTCCAGATTCAGAACAATTATTTACTTCGCTTTAACCATTTATGGATAAAACCTTTAATCCCTTGAACTTTTGTATCTTTTTTACCATCTATGGTCAAATAACTTAGGGCTAGCCGATGTATATCTTTTGCAGCAACACTGTTTGGAAAAGCCAAGGAAAATGGCGTTTGCCTTTTGACAGCCTGCACTACATGGGCATCTGAGCTTATATGACCAAGATAGGAAACATCTAATTGCAAAAAACGACTGGCGGCCATTCGGATCTTATCACTTGTCACTAACGCTTCTCTCTCATCACCTGCTTGATTCACGATCAGTTTAAAAGAAATCTCCGGATGTGTCCGATTCACAACCTTCATTAATGCATAGGCGTCTGTAATAGCAGTTGGCTCTGGTGTAGTAACTACTAGGCAATCGTCCGCAGAGGTTATAAACTTCATCGTTTCCTTAGATAATCCAGCACCTGTATCGAACAAAATATAATCCATGCTGTCCGCTATAAGGGCTATCTTAGCTGTGAAATAATTAAGATCCGATTCAGAAAGAGAGAACAACTCGTCCATGCCCGATCCCCCTGCTATAAAAGGAAGCGCATTCGGTCCTAACTGAATAATCTGCGTAATGTCCGCTTCTCTTTTTAACAGATGATATAGGTTATACTTCGCTGACACACCCATCAACACGTCTATGTTGGCCATGCCAATATCTGCATCGAACAGCAATACTCTCTTTCCCATTGCTTTTAAAGTTAAAGCGAAATTAAGAGTGAAATTAGATTTCCCTACGCCACCTTTACCACTACACACGGTAATGATACGGGCGGATGATTCCCCTTTTACAGCTAGTTTAGGATCCTGACTGGATACAAGCTGTCTTAAGGATTGTGCCTGATCCATCATGATTCACCTGTTCCAAGAAGCATCTCACTAAGATGTTCTTTGGAAGCCATCAATAAATCGTCGGGTACATTTTGACCATTGGTCATATAAGATAATGTGAGTGGGAAGTCATTCAGGACGTTAAAGAGTGGTCCATAACTTCCCGTCTCATCTAGCTTGGTAAAAATAACTTTATCCAGCTTGTATCTGCCGAAATGCTCTGCAATCAATTTCATATCACGACTTTTCGAGGTCAAACTGAGCACAAGATAGGTCTCACTTCGTAATTCCTTCGCTAACAAGCTTTGTAGTTCTGCTACAAGCATATCATTGCGATAATTCCGACCAGCTGTATCCATAATTACAAGATCACAACTCTCTAATCGAAAAAGCGCTCTTTGTAAATCACCAGGTGATTGAACAACCTCTAGCGGAACATTCAGGATAGATGCGTATGTACGCAACTGCTCCACAGCTGAAATTCGATACGTATCAGAGGTGATAAAACCAACCTTGCGTCCGTATTTGAATAGCTGTTCAGCCGCAAGCTTGGCTATAGTAGTAGTTTTCCCAACACCTGTGGGCCCTGCAATATATACGATTTGAGTATCCTGTGCAATTCCATCAGCGATTCGGCCTGCCAGAAATCCATCCAGTTGTTCTTTCAAGGATTCCTGAAATTCCTCTGGCCCCCAAGTACGTCCTTCATCCGCCCAACGTTCTGAGATATTACTAATCCACTCTTCAACAAGTACAGTATCCATCTCCTGCTCAATCAAAAGATCTCTAAGCTGCTGAAGACTGTCCGGTAACTCTCTAGCCCCCGAAGATTGCCTAGCGATTCGTTCCATCCACAGCTTCATATCTCTAATCTCACGGAGAACATCATTATCAATGGCTGATGCAACGGCGGGTGTCTGTTCCAGACCAAGAGACTCATAAAGGGCTGATACAGATGTCACGTCATTCTGATTTGTTTCAATCGCTTGAAGATGATCCTCGTTAACATTCCTAGATTCTTTTAAGGGCTCTGGATGCTTTATGGTCGATTGCTCTACATCAATAGCTTCAGACAAGGCTGCAGCGATTTCCGCAAAGGACCGAGGCTCCTCGGGCTTCTCTAACGTAACAGTGGATGTAGATGGTGTAGATGAAGCTTTTTGGTAAGCTTGCGGGACAGCGCTGCGCGGAATGTTCATTGCAGGCTTCACAGGCTTTTCAGGAGCACTCCCCTGTTGAGCTTTTTCAACAGCCGCTACAACTTCTATTTTTTTCTTTTTAAACAGTCCTAAAAATCCGCCAATCTTGATTTCTTTTGTACTTAAAATGACGGCCTCGCTTCCAAGCTCACTGCGAATGGAATGCATGGCGTCAGGCATCGTATCGACCACATAACGCTTCACTCTCATAAATTCACCACTCCGACGCTTTGTATTTCAATGTTAGGCTCTAGTTCGCTATAAGACAGTACAGGAATATCCTGCATCGTCCGTTCAATCACCTGTCGCAAATACATACGAATGGTTGGTGATGTGAGTACAATGGGCTGTTGTCCAGACTGCAGAAGTCGATTGATCTGTTCACTTAACCGCTGATAGATCGTTTGAGTCGATACTGGATCCAGTGCCAAGTAACTGCCCTGTTCTGATTGCTGTACACTCTCAGAAATTTTCTTCTCCAGATTAGGTCCCACCGTGATAACTTTCAGTGTCTCTCCTACTTGCGAGAATTGCTGAGTAATCTGTCTAGACAAGGATTGACGAACATATTCGGTAAGAATATCAGGATCCTTGGTGTACGTCCCATAGTCCGCTAACGTCTCAAAGATAGTAACCAAATCCCTGATCGATATTTTCTCGCGCAGCAACTTGGCAAGTACCTTTTGCACATCCCCAATCGCCAATACAGATGGAATAAGATCGTCGACAAGCACGGGATAATTATCTCTTAGGTTATCCACCAACATCTTAGTTTCTTGTCGTCCTAACAACTCATGTCCATGCCGTTTAATGAGCTCCGTCAAATGTGTTGCAACAACGGATGGTGGATCTACAACGGTATAGCCTGACAATTCAGCCCGCTCTTTAACTGATTCGTCAATCCATAACGCAGGAAGTCCAAAGGATGGTTCAATGGTCTCAATACCGTTTATAGATTCATCATCATAGCCTGGGCTCATGGCCAAGTAGTGATTAAGTAATAATTCACCGCCGCCGACTGTATTTCCTTTAATTTTTATGACATATTCATTCGGTTTTAGTTGAATATTGTCGCGAATGCGAATAACAGGCACTACAAGACCCATTTCAAGGGCACATTGCCGTCGAATCATGATGATACGATCTAGCAAATCGCCACCCTGACCTGTATCTGCCAATGGTATAAGACCGTATCCGAACTCGAATTCAATAGGATCTACAGAGAGTAAATTGATCACACTTTCCGGACTTCGTACCTCTTCAATCTGCTTCTCTTCAACAAGCTGCTCTTCGGCAATCTGTTTTCGATTTAAATTTTGTCCCATACTATAGGCTGCAAAAGCCAGCAAACCTGCTAGCGGGAGCGTAGTAATCATATGTATAGGTGTAAAGAGACCTAGAAAAGCAACAGTAACTGCAACAATATATAACAACTTTGGATAGGAGAGTAACTGACCTGTTAATTCTTCTGCCAGATTACCTTCCGATGAAGCTCTAGTAACGATAAGGCCCGCTGCAGTCGAAATGAGCAAAGCAGGAATTTGGCTGACTAGACCGTCCCCGATCGTCAATACGGAATAAGTAGATAACGATGTGGAAAAATCCATTCCGTGCACAACCATACCGATAATAAATCCACCAATAAGGTTGATCAGCAGGATAATAATACTCGCAATCGCGTCTCCCTTAACGAATTTACTCGCACCATCCATGGCTCCGAAAAAATCCGCTTCCCGCTCAACATTGCGGCGACGCTCACGTGCCTGTGTTTCATTAATCATGCCTGCGTTAAGATCGGCATCAATACTCATCTGTTTACCTGGCATCGCATCCAGGGTAAATCTCGCCCCTACCTCAGCTACACGCTCTGACCCTTTAGTAATAACAATAAACTGAACCACTACCAAAATCAGAAACACGATAAATCCAACGGCAATTTGTCCGCCAGCGATCCAGCTTCCGAAAGTAGATACCACGGAACCGGCATCTGCGTAAGTCAGGATCAGTTTTGTTGTCGAAATGTTTAGTGATAAGCGAAACAATGTCGTAACCAGCAATAATGAAGGAAAAATTGAAAATTCGAGTGCATTCCTCGTATTCATAGCAACTAATATGATAATTAATGCTATAGAGATATTAATAACTAACAAAACGTCCAAAAGCCAGGACGGGATAGGCAGAATCATCATAAGCACGATACCGATGATGCCTAGCAAAACTGTTAAATCTTTAGCTTTCAATGTCCTAACCCCCCCGCCTTATTTCCTCTTACCCTTAAGCTTATATACATATGCCAGCACTTCAGCTACAGCCTGAAACAGATCATTTGGAACGACATCTCCAATTTCTGCTCTTTGGAATAATGCCCGTGCCAGCGGTTTGTTTTCCATAGTCACGACGCCATGTTCTTTAGCCAGCTCCCGTATACGAAGTGCTACATAATCCTGCCCTTTTGCAATGATCTGAGGCGCCTCCATTTTGGAACCATCATATTTTAGCGCAACAGCAAAGTGCGTTGGATTTGTAATAATTACATCCGCGTTAGGAACTTCCTGCATCATACGCTGCATGGCCATTCTGCGTTGGCGTTCCCTGATCTTACCTTTAATTAGAGGGTCACCCTCCATTTTTTTGTATTCGTCCTTGATATCCTGCTTAGACATTTTCAGACTTTTTTCGTGTTCGTATTTCTGATACATAAAATCTAGAAAAGCCATGATTAACAGGGCAACCCCGATTTTCAAACCAAGACTCATCGTCAGCTTGGCCGCAAACTTAAAAATCCCCTCCGCACTGATATGCGACAGGGATGCAAAGTTCTTCTTTTCTCCCCATAATGTGCTATATACCAGATAAGAAATAATTAGAAGCTTAAATATTGATTTCAGGAATTCTACAAACGAACGCATAGAGAAAATATTTTTGAATCCTTTTATCGGATTAATCTTACTGAATTTAGGAGTAATCCCCTCTCCCG
The DNA here is from genome assembly GCF_001012825.1 of Paenibacillus etheri. Taxonomy (GTDB): domain Bacteria; phylum Bacillota; class Bacilli; order Paenibacillales; family Paenibacillaceae; genus Paenibacillus_AQ; species Paenibacillus_AQ etheri. The sequence goes on along the minus strand of NZ_LCZJ02000018.1, from coordinate 745,046 downwards.
TAGCCATAAAGCCCACCTGCGCCAAGTTGGATACAAGTGCCATAACAAACGTAATTCCAAGTAATGGAGCTAGCAAAATCAATATTTGCAGTCCATACTGATTAAATAGCAACGTAATATTCTCAGGCGTAACGTCCAGCATCATTCGATTCTGAAATACGTCCGTGTATAGCTTCATAAACCGCTCTTTCATAAAACCACCAAACATCATCAAGCTAACTACCGCAGCTAGCAATACAACCGCACCAGACAGCTCAGCACTTTTGGCTACTTGACCTTTTTTACGAGCATCCTGCCGTTTCTTCGGGGTTGCTTTTTCCGTCTTTTCACCGGCGAAGAGTTGAAGATCTAGTCTATAACGCTTCGTCTTAGGCATAATACTCTCCCCTTACGGTCACCTACGGCTTCTTCCCCATGAGACCCAGTAAATTCTCCATGGATTCGAACATGATTTCGAAGAGATTCTGGAACAGCACAGCCAGACCTGGCATCAGCACTAGAAGAAGTGCAATACCTATGATGATTTTTAGCGGAACCCCTATAACGAATACATTATATTGTGGAGCCGTTCTCGCCAAAAAGGCAAGACCAACATCGGTCAGAAACAGTGCAGTTACTAATGGAGCCGACATTTGAAAAGCTAATACAAACGACTGCGCAAATGTTCGGATCAGAAACTCTGACAAGCTACCATCTACCATACGTAGAAATAAATCATTATTCATAGGAATCCATTTATAGCTGTACACAATGGCATCTAACAAATGGTGATGTCCATTCATACTCAGAAACATTAGCAGGGCTATCATATATTTGAAATTACCGAGAATAGGTGCTGACGTTCCAGTCATAGGATCAATGACGTTGGCAATACCGAAGCCAATCTGAATATCAATGAAAGAACCTGCTGTCTGAATCGCCATAAACATCAAATATCCAATGAAACCTAGTAATAAACCTATTAATACCTCTCTCATAATCAGCAAAATATAACTAAAATCCTGCGGGATCGTAAGCCCTGTTCCATTAGCACTAAAGACTACCAATGCTACAAAAAAAGATATGCCTATCTTAAAAGTTGTCGGTACCCCTTGAGAAGAAAATACAGGAACGACAACAAAAAAGGCTGTAATTCGACAAAAAATAAGCAAAAAGACGGGTAAACTTTGCAATAAGGTATCCATGTTCATTGCTTAACCAATATACATATAGAGATTGCCTAGAATTTGGCTAGTAAAGTCAATTAGCTTCGTGATGATCCACGGACCAAATAGCAATAAAGCCAGAAGTACTGCGACGATTTTTGGAACAAACGCTAGCGTCTGTTCCTGAATCTGTGTCGTAGCTTGAAAAATACTGATTATTAGCCCTACCACCAGACCAAGAATCAGCATGGGAGCGCTGACTTCCAGCACTAAATATACGGCTTGGCTTGCTAGCCCGATTATAAACTCCGTACTCAATCCTCATGCCTCCTCTTAAGGTCAGGTGTTAAAACTAAGAAGTAGTGATTTAATGACTAAGTACCAGCCGTCTACCAGTACAAAGAGCATAATTTTAAAAGGTAATGAAATCATGACCGGGGGAAGCATCATCATCCCCATGGCCATCAGCGTACTCGCCACAACAATATCAATAATCAGAAATGGAATGAAAATTAAGAAGCCCATTGTAAAAGCTTTTTTCAATTCTCCAATTGCGAAAGCTGGCACCATCACCGTCAGTGGAATATCACTGTATGTAGCCGGTTTAGCCGATCCCGTATAACCGGTATATTTCATAAATAACAAAAGGTCTTTGGAATTGGTCTGTTTAAACATAAACTCTTTCATCGGATCAGCAGCTTTATCAAAAGCCTCAGTCTGGGTAATCGTCCCCTTCATATACGGCTGTAATGCCGTTTCATTCACTTGCGCCAAAGTTGGCGACATAATGAACAGGGTCAGAAACAGAGCAAGCCCTACCAGCACCTGATTCGGAGGCATGGCCTGAGTACCAAGTGAGGTTCTAACAAAACCGAGCACGATTACAATTCTAGTAAAACTGGTCATAAGAACTAGAAACGCCGGAGCAATACTCAGAACCGTAACGAGAAGAAGAATTGATATGGAACTGGTACCACCGCTTGAACCATCTTCATTACCGACCTGAATATTAACATTAGGTATAGGATCAGCATGTATCGGCCGCATCATAACTATACTAATGAACCCGAACAGCAGAATAGCAAGAATTAGCTTCTTTTTCATAAATTCCTCGACTCATCCTTAGTAACATCATCCCGTAACAGCTCTTCCATTTTCTCTTTTCGCTCTGGTGCAGAACGAAGCTTGGATTGCAGTGTCTCGTAAAAAGATGATGTTTCACTAAGCTCGATTTCTTCTGATGGAACCTCCCCACGCAGCTTAACCTTAACCTTGGCAATAAGCGGCGCGAGAAAATTATTCTGGTTGGAGGACTGATCCTCAAATGCTGCAATGATCAAAGCCACCTCATCCGGATCAGTGACTTTATCCAAGATGGATATGTTCTCACCAATCCCGATTAAGTAAAGGCTGCTTCCCAGTTCAATAACCTGCATCGACTTGTTAGGTCCCAGCCCTACAGCACCAAGCGTTCGAATGGAGCGCCCGCTCATAAAGGTCTGATTACGACGTCCAAGAAAACGGATCAGCAGCACAATAAGTACAATGATTACCGCAAGGACAATAATAACGTTAAGCAAATTCAGCAGGGTGTTATTGCTCCCGAGCGGTTCTGAATTGAGGGGCATGTCTTTTTCCTACACACCCAACGTTTTGTTGATAGCTTCGATAACTCGGTCAGCTTGGAAAGGCTTCACAATAAAGTCTTTTGCTCCCGCTTGAATAGCATCGATAACCATAGCCTGCTGGCCCATGGCTGAACACATGATGACCTTAGCAGCCGGATCTACTTTCTTGATTTCTTTCAGGGCGGCGATTCCGTCCATCTCAGGCATAGTTATATCCATCGTGATGAGGTCCGGACGCAGTTCTTTAAATTTCTCTATAGCTTGAGAACCGTCCTGAGCTTCGCCCACTACTTCAAATCCGTTTTTCGACAAAATGTCACGGATCATCATTCTCATAAATGCTGCATCGTCCACGATTAGAATTCGGTTAGCCATTTTTACAAAATCCTCCCTAAGTATGCTTATTGTAATTTCTGAATTCGGTCCCACTGGCTGACGATATCCGTAACGCGTACGCCGAAGTTTTCGTCGATAACTACGACTTCACCTTTGGCAATAAGCTTGTTGTTAACCAAAATATCTACAGGCTCACCGGCGAGCTTGTCCAGCTCAATGATCGAGCCTTGAGACATTTCCAAAATATCTTTAATCTGCTTCTGGGTCCTTCCTAATTCTACGGTTACTCTAAGCGGTATGTCCATCAATAAATTTAAATTGTTTTCATCAATATGACCAAAAGCTCCACCGTTAAGGTTAGCAAATTGTACAGGCTGTACATTTACATTGCGATTCGCTTCAGGACTAAGCGGTGGTGTCTGCCCATAAGGCATGCCTTGAGGCGGCATTCCGTAGGGTGGCATCCCTGGCATGCCATACGCCGGCATTCCTGCTGGAGGATAATAATATCCGCCTTCTGGCATCCCTGGATAACCAGGTATCCCCTGCGGCGGGTATGCCGGAGGTGTTTCTCCTGCGGGCTGTGAAGGCGCCTGTTGCACTGGAGGAGCTACAGGAGGTGTCTCTTGAGCTGGCTTAGCAGGAGTCTCTGTTGACGTAACTGCAGCCTCCTGCGCTGCAGGGCTTACATCACCCAGAAGCATCGTTACCATATCCTTAGCGAACTGGACGGGCAAGAGCTGCATAATAGTAGAGTCTATTAAATCTCCTATCTTAAGTCGGAACGAAATTCGAATTAAGGTTTCGTCATTTGGCAAGCTGCCTACGCCTTCACCGCTGGACATATTCAGAATGTCGATACCCGGAGGTGAAATATTAACAAAGCGATTGAAGATAGTAGACATTGATGTGGCAGAAGAACCCATCATTTGGTTCATAGCTTCCTGCACAGCACTAATGTGAATTTCATTCAATTCTTGATCCTTAGGTTCGCCTTCCCCACCAAGCATTAAATCGGCGATAACCTGTGCATCCCTAATCTTAATAACAAGTGAATTAATACCTTGAAATCCATCTACATATTCCACGTGTACAGCTACATGCGGTTTAGGAAAAGCCACTTCAAACTCCCCGCGTGTAATGATCGAAACTTGAGGGGTTGTAATGTCAACCTTTTTCCCTAGTAAAGTGGAAAGAGCTGTCGCTGCACTACCAAACGTTATATTACCGATTTCACCCAAAGCATCCTGTTCAAACGGTGTTAAATAGTCATTTACCGTTTTCTCTGAAGGAGCCAATGAGCCTTCCGCAGATTGTCTCAGAAGGGCGTCGATTTCTTCTTGGGATAAATAATCTTTACTCGTCAAATTCTTCAACTCCTTCACTGACAATCTCGTCTATTTGCACGGCTACCCGGTCTTTCACCATTCCAGGACTTCCGATGAACTTAAGTTTCTCCCCTACCTTAATCGAGAGTCCGGAATCTACATTCCTGTTAAGAGAGATCACGTCACCGACGCTAAGCCCAAGAAACTCAGATATAGATAAGCTCGATTCTCCAAGTTCAGCGACAATCGGCAGTTTCGCCTTATGAACTCTAGCCTTAATGGCTTCAAGTTCATCTGCATCCCGCGTCTTCTTCTCTGTTACAAACCATTGGTGAACAGATAGTCTAGACATTATTGGTTCCAGGACGACGTGCGGTATGCAAAGATTGATCATACCTGTCGTATCTCCAATTTTGGTGCTTAGCGAAATTAACGCAATAGTCTCATTGGGCGATACAATTTGCATGAATTGCGGATTCGTTTCGAGCGCTTCCATGCGTGGATTGATATCCAGCACAGTCTTCCAAGCTTCCTGCAAGCTCTCAAAACATCTGCTGAAGATACGCTCCATGATCGTTGTTTCAATCTCAGTTAAAGCATTAATTTTAGAAGGTGCTGTTCCAAAACCTCCCAGCAATCTGTCCAGCATAGCGAAAGCGATGTTTGGATGAACTTCCATTACCATTCGACCTTCTAAAGGTTCAGCTTCAAAAATGTTCAGTATTGTCATTTTTGGAATGGAACGGATGAATTCATCATAAGGGAGCTGCTCTACTTGAACGACATTAATCTGCACGAAGGTGCGTAATTGGGCTGAAAAGTACGTTGTAAGATAGCGGGCGAAATTGTCATGTATCCTTGTAAGACTACGGATATGATCTTTTGAAAAGCGAACGGCCCGTTTAAAGTCATAAGATCGGATCTTCTTCTGAGTTTCTTCCTTTTTAAGTTCATCGGCATCCATCTCACCTGAAGAAAGTGCAGCAAGTAGAGCATCTATTTCGTTTTGTGATAGTACATCAACCAATTCAATCACCCCCCCATCAAAGAATTATCAGGCCTGAAGCTACATAGAAGCCAAAAGGTATTTGGTGACTTCGATCTGAGTGATTTTGCCTTCGGTCAATGTCTTATTGATCAAATTAACAAGCTTGCTGCTAAGCTGATCTTTGCCATTTGCTCCGTTAAGCTCCTCAGGTTTGGTATCTGCAAGCGTTTTGATAATAATCGGTTTGATTTTGATCTCTTTTATTTTTTCGAATGCTTCCTTTGATTTCGCAGAATTCAGTTGGAAGGCGAAATCTATTTGAACGATATAATCGGGATCAGCAAGATTTGTTTTGATCTCTGTGATCTCTGCCGTTAACTCGACGATTTCATCTGCAGTTAAATACTTGGTTTCCACACTTTGAACCGCAGCATTTACATCATTCGTATCTTTCGGAAAGATCTTGTCCATTAATAGAAATGCGGCTATCACGATAAGTGTAATCGCAAGTAAAATCGTAAGTAACCATGGCAGCATCTTCTTCATGTTAGCTCCTCCATTGACTGGACTTTAATGGTGGCAGCATATGTGCCTATGTCCCTGTTATAATCCCGGATCTTCGTAATAACTTCATCAGCTTTTTCAAGCACGATCAGTCTTTTTCCGGTTACTAGCGTAATATATGTATCCGGGCTTTCTTCTACCATTTCTACCAGTAGGGCATTGATCCACATCGGTGTTCCATTTAATCTCGTTACCGATATCATAACAGGCCTCCTAACAAAAATAGGGGGAGGGGTATCTCCCCCACGACTCCACGTTAACCTTTAAAAAAGAAATTAAATTACTGATAAAATTAACGCTTCAGGTTAACTACTTCCTGCAGCACTTCATCAGAAGTCGTAATGATACGGGAGTTCGCCTGGAATCCACGTTGCGATACGATCATTTCTGTAAATTCATTCGTAAGATCCACATTGGACATTTCAAGTTGACCTGAAATGATAGCGCCTGTTCCAGTTTCAGTATCATTCGCTTCCGTAGGAACAAGCTCGCCTTCTGCATTCGCATTAAGTGACATACGATACAGATTGCCTCCGATTTTCTCAAGACCAGCTGGGTTAGTGACCTTGGCTACACCAATCTTCACTCCGCCTTCAGTCGTTCCATCTGACATGGTCTGAACAATCGTTCCATCGTTGGAAATGGAGAATGCTGTTACATCATCACCTAGTTGAATGGCAGTACCACCGGCATCAAGCACATGAAGTCCGTCAGAAGTAACAAGATTACGTGCAGCATCTACATGAAAATCTCCTGCACGAGTCAAGAAAGGTGTTTCTTGTTCTTCTGAAAGTTTTACTAGGAAAAATCCATCTCCGTCAATACGCAAATCTGTCGGGTTATTAGTAGTCTGAGCACTACCGGCCAAATGGAGCGTATCAATAGAAGCTATACTTACGCCCAGTCCGATTTGTTTAGCGTTCACACCACCTGCGCCATCATCACTTGGAGCTGTTACACCAGAAACGGTTTGACTCATAATGTCCTTAAACATAACGCGTCCAGATTTAAAGCCAATTGTATTAACATTGGCAATGTTATTACCAATTACATCGAGCTTAGTCTGAAAGCCTCTCATCCCCGAAACCCCTGAATACATTGATCTTAACATTTGTGTTGTCCTCCCAGATTATAGAGTCCTAATAACTTACTAAGTGAATGGGACCGCGTCAGTCGGTCAGCGGCCGCCTCGGCTTTCCGTTAGGACCAGCCGGTTATGAAATCACAATTGCACTATCAATTTGCGTAAACACATTATCTTTAATCGAATTTCCATCCATAGCGGTTACAACCGTACGATTGGGGACACTAACGATAAACGCCAAATCCTTCATTAATATCAAGGATTCTTTACTTCCTTTGGCAGCAGCTTTATCCACAGCAGAAGAAATCTCATCCAGTTGTCTGCTTCCAAGCTCTATTCCTCTTTGTTCAAGACGCTTAGCGGCATGATTGCTGAATTTTAGGAGCTTCTGTTGCAGTACGCTCTCAAAGGTTGCTTCTCCAGGTACAGACTGCTTCGGAATCGAAGATCGCTGTAACGTTGAGGAATGCAGGGACGCAGGATACAATTGGCCAATAGTTAGCCTGTCACTCATACTGTCTCCCCGCTTCCTCCGCCATTCTCCGGAGTATTACTATCTGTACCAGAACCATTCTCAGTTGTTGCGGGATTCTGAATTTGTGTAATATCGGTTAAAGCAATTCTGTCTTTCCCCACAACCGCATATTGTATCCCCTTGCTGACAACGATTGATTCAACATTCCCTGTCTTAGGTAGATTTGTGGCGGTATCCGTCCATGTGATATCTTTACCAATCAAGCCGGATACTGAGCCAAGAGACTGATTCATGGATGTAAGCTGTGTAGAGATATTCATCAGCTGCTCAACAGATGTAAACTGTGCCATTTGAGCAATAAATTCTTTATCTTGCATCGGTTGCATCGGATCTTGATTCTGCAGCTGGGTGATCAATATCTTCAAAAACTGATCCTTACCCAAGACAGAATTTCCTGTTGTTTTAGTAGATTCAGGAGTTGTATAATTCCACTGGTCTTTGGTAGAAACAGGAGGAGTTGTTGTTGTCATAACCGTTCACCTCTCTTTCACTTGTGATAAGTTTAAGCTTTGGCAGAGAAGGAGTTCCCTTGATTCTCATCTTCTTGCCCTGCGTTTGAAACCCAATCTTTCCATTCACCATTTAGCTCTGCGGCAAGAATGGCATCATTAGCTTCCTCACGACTTTCTTTGGAGCGTCTTCCCTGCTGACCACTTCCAGAACCAGGTTGGCGTCCTTCTTGACCCCATTGTGAATTGAGTGGGGTGTTATTTTGTGTGACTTCCAATTTTTCTACCTGGAGGCCTTGCGACTGCAATGCCGCTCGAAGTTGGTTCATCTGCTGTTCCAACATATCCTTAGCTCCAGAATGTTCAGTCATAAACTGTGCAACCAAATGGCCGTTTTGCATAGTAATCTTGACATCTACTTGTCCGAGATTTTCTGGAAAGAGTGATATCGTAGCCTCAGCTAATCCGCCTTTTTGCACAATCTCCAATTTACCAGTAATAAAACCGGTCATTTCCTGTGCAAACTGATGAACGGGTACTGGAGCTACTGGAACATCTGCTTTCAACGGAGCTGTAATTCCTCCCCGAAGAGCTAGTTGACCAGCAGTTACAACCTCATGATCTCCTTCGATGGTTGCAGTCCCTGATGTGGAGTCTTGGGCTGATTCTGCCTGCTTCAGTTCTCCAGTTGCGCTGGCCTTAATCAACGGAGCGTTCGTAGGCTCTGCTTCTGAGTCTTGAACAGCCCCTGAGGTCACAGGCGAAGTTAGGACTGCTTCATTCTTAATTGCAGCAGCTTCTCCAGCACGATTACTAAGGTTTTGAATTGTCTTGTCCGTCGTATTACCTTTACTTTCAGTCACTATAGGTTGTTGTACAGATACACCAGAATTTTCATTTAATCTGGAGTTCTTCCCCTTACTATTGTTAGCGGAGGACTGTTCTAGTATTGCTGTGAAATTATTTAACAGGCTTATTCCTTTACTAGCAGCTTCTTCGTTCCCACTGACAGCAGCTTCCTGAATCATAGTAACTAAACTGTGCAAATCATCTTGAACAGCAAATCGCAGCGTATCCGCATTCTGAGCTAACGGTGATAAGCTTCCTGCCGACTCCGTTCCAGATGTAACATCACCCTCAGTTGCTTGACCTCCTGATAGAAGCGCTGATACCTGAAGAAGCCAAGCTTGTAAAGCTACCAGAATAGCAGGATCGCTATTGATACTTTCATCCAGATTTTCAACATCAGCAGTTAACTTCTCGATAAGATCAGAATTCTGCGTATCTTGTCCCCCTTGATCTTCTCCAGTCGTCTGCACTTCATTTAAAAGACCTTGCAATAAAGAGGCTAGATTTCCCAGAAGCGGATCAGTAGGTACCGATGTGGTGTTAGCTGTGTTTCCTCCCATAGTTTGCACTAATGTCTGAGCGAAAGGTACAGCAGCTGTTGTACCAGTAGAAGTAGATGAGCTACCACTTGCAGCTGTTGTATTTGCGCTCACAAGTGATTGAACAACTAAACTCATATTATTTTTCACCTCCTTTCAATATTTATTTAGCACCCATCAAACGATTAACAATCTTCGCAGTTTGCGCACTATCATTTTTAGTCATTTCCCCCAAAATCGAAGAACGAACACTATCACTTACGGTATTCATAATCGTTACTACTTTATCAGGACTAATCTTGTACATTTCTCCTAGTAGAGAAGCTGCATTGGCAGGCGTCATTGAACTAAAGGTTTGGTTCAACTTTTCCTTATCCAGATTTGTACTAGTTTTCGTCGTTTGAGTAGTGCCAGCTTCTTTTTTCAATCTAGATTGAAGAGCAGCAATAGCCATATCACTCGAAGAGGTAGTTTCTTTCAACTTAATCGTGACATCTGCCGCTTTTTGAGGATCCATTTTTTCCAGAATCGCAGTTTTACTCGCTTTATTCATTGCGCTGAATATCTGCACCATCTCTTCTGTAGTCAAATTCTCCATAATCGGTGCAGCTTTGGAAGCTTTCATGCCCGCGTACAGCTTCGCCAGATCAGTAACCTGCTTCTGATAAGGGTCTTCTGTTTCCCCCGTGCTTACTTCAGCAGCTGCAGCAGCTTCCGTCTTCATTCCCTCAATTTGCGACTCTAGCGCCTGAACCTTGGTATCCTGGGCTGTTTTTTCATCTGTGACCTTCTTCAACTCCACTGCCTGCTGGGCAAGCTGAGCTTTAAGCTCCTTAATCGTTGTGTTTGAGCTCACTTCCTGCTTTTTGCTTTCTTCCTTCGGTTTAGATGGATCTGTTGGCGGATCAGGAACCCATTTTTCCAGAATCGGAATTTTATTCGCAACTTCAAGCACGTTATTACGAATGTCCATATTAAAAAGCGTCAACAGTACTCCAAGCAGTACTAGCGTGAAGATAATCGGTATCATTAGAAATAAGAACCGCTCAAATTTCCCCGCTGACCCTTCATTTTCAAGTTCCATGTCATTATCAATTTTAGCCACTAGCGGAAACCTCCCGGGTTAGAGGGATTTCATCGCGAAGCGGACGGTTGCCATCTCATCCAGTTCGTTTTGTTCCCGTAAAATCATACTTTGCTGAAACTGTGTCTCAGCCTTATCTTTTGCCTTCAACCATACTTTTTCGTCTAATACCTTTGTACTTAACTGATCTTGCTTCTTCAAGACTTCCTGATGTGCACTTCTAATGTCCTTATGCTTACGAGCAATGCATATATCCAGGTATTCTACATATTCTTGCATTTCACGAATCTTCGCCATAGGTGCCTTTTGTTCTGCGGCATTTTGTAAAGATAACATAATAGCGCTCCGCTGAAAGGTGAGTTCATCCAGGCTTCTTTCTTGTGCCTGCAATTCTCCAAGCGCGCTTGAGAGCATCCATTCTGCCTGTGTCTTCTCATTGCCCTTCAAGTCAACGACTTTTTGAAAAGTATAATGAAATCTCATGATACTGAATCAACTCCTCGAGAAGTGTGAAATTAAAGACTGTTGAACTTCAGCCAGCGTAACTTTTTCATTCACCTTTTGTTTGGTGAATTCCCATATACTGTCTATATACTCCATCGACTCATCGATTTGAGCATTGGAGCCTCTCTGATATGCTCCGATATTAATTAAATCTTCTGAATCCTTGTACACGGCCATTAGTCGCTTCACATTTTCTGCTGCTGCGATTTGTTCTTCTGGCGCAATATCCTTCATTACACGACTAATGCTGGAAAGCACATCTATTGCTGGAAAATGTCCTTTGTTCGCAATACTTCGATTAAGGACGATATGTCCATCGAGTATTCCTCTAACTGCATCAGCGATCGGCTCATTCATGTCATCACCATCAACCAGCACAGTGTAAAAGGCTGTTATAGAGCCCGTAGGGCCAGTACCGGCGCGTTCTAGTAGTTTGGGTAAGCTAGCAAACACCGATGGCGTGTATCCCCTCATAGCTGGTGGTTCCCCGACTGCAAGTCCAACTTCACGTTGAGCCATAGCATAACGAGTGACCGAGTCCATCATGAGCATCACATTAAGTCCACGATCACGAAAATACTCAGCAATTGTTGTAGCAATAAGTGCTCCCTTAATTCGAATTAATGCAGGCTGATCTGAAGTAGCAACTATAACGACTGACCTCTGCAAACCCTCAGGTCCCAAATCACGTTCGATAAAATCCAGTACTTCCCTGCCACGCTCCCCAATCAGAGCAATAACATTAACATCAGCCGACGTATTACGAGCAATCATTCCCATGAGCGTACTCTTGCCGACCCCTGAACCAGCGAAAATTCCTACCCGTTGACCTTTACCAATTGTTAGCAAGCCATCTATCGCTCTTACTCCAATGCTAATTGGTTCTTGCACTCGTGGTCTATTAAGTGGGTTTGACGGAATGTTAAAGGTCGAACTATGTGGCATTCGAGCTGGAATAAGAGAACCATCTAACGGTTGTCCTAGACCATCCAGTACCTTACCCAACAATTCTGAACCTACCTGTACACTAAGCGGTTTACCTGTACCCACTACATCACAGCCAGGTCCAATAGCTTGCAGTTCTCCAAGTGGCATTAATAGCACCTTGTTGTCACGGAAACCAACGACCTCAGCTTGCAGCGGCTTATTTCCTTTAGAAGGATAGATGTAGCACACATCTCCAATGCTAGCATCAGGTCCTTCCGATTCAACCATAAGACCGATAACCTGCGTCACTTTCCCATTGATCCTTACCGGATCGAGATTACGAAGTTGCTCCTTATAACGGTTACTATCAAGCATCTTCTTCCCCATTTCTCTGCTCATCGGTGTCCAGCGCGATTCTAACCAGCTCTTTCTTGATTTCTGAAAGCTGAGTATCAATTCGGGCATCTATGCTGCCAAAGGAGGAGCGGATTACACAACCTTGATCTTTTACAGTCGAGTCAGGCAAGATTTGTAGTTCAGCCTGCGAGTCAACCGCTAATGACAATTCTTCCCTTGCTGCGTTTACGAAAGCGAACTGTGCAGGTGATACACACAATGAGATCAGCCCCTGTTCACGTTTACGAGCTAGATTCTTCCGAATCAAATCCATTGCAAACTGCGGCTCTACTGTTAACTGTCTGTCCACAATTTTCTCCGCAATATCACAGCTTAACTCTACTAAGAAAGGTTCAGCTTCCTGAATAATGACATCTCTAGCCTTATATGCCTCAGTTAAAACAGCACGTGCTTCATCCATCATCGCTGCAATCTTGAGCTTCATCTCTTGTTCAGCTTGAGAAACACCTTCCTGATACCCTTGCTGATAAGCCTCGGCTTTGATGGCCTCGACCAGATGTTCATCCTGCTCACGGCGCTCTTTCCACCACTCTTCGGCCTCCGCTTTTGAGGATTCAACAATCTGTTCCGCTTCTAGAGAGGCATTCCGAACCTGCTCTTCAGCAAATTCTTGGGCATCTTTAAGCATTTGCTTACGTGCCACCTCTGCCTCTTCTCTTGCGGGATCATGATAGTGAGTCTCACTTACAGTCTCCTCTGGAACGGGCTCCTCAGTTAGGCCCGCATAGTGCCGGGCCTGTTCCAATCTTTTCAGTACATCAACTGGAACATACTGAGAGTGCTTAATCAGCTTAGACAATGATGTCATCTCCTCCGCCACGAGCGATGATAATTTCTCCAGACTCTTCGAGTCTGCGAATCGTACCTACAATACGCGTTTGTGCTTCTTCTACATCACGCAACCGCACAGGACCCATGTATTCCATTTCTTCTCGGAATGTCTCTGCCATACGTTTGGACATATTCCGGAAAATAACATCTCGTACTTCTTCGCTTGCAACCTTGAGGGCAAGCTGCAGGTCCGCATTATCAATATCACGAATAATACGCTGAATCGAACGATTATCCACATTGACAATATCCTCGAATACGAACATCCGCTTCTTAATTTCCTCGGCGAGCTCTGGATCTTGAATTTCGAGAGAATCCAGAATTGTGCGCTCTGTCCCCCGGTCAACACCATTCAAGATTTGTACGATCGATTCGATACCGCCAGCATTTGTATAATCCTGAGTTACTGTAGCAGAAAGCTTCTGCTCCAATACTCGTTCAATTTGTGTAATGACCTCTGGAGAGGTGCTGTCCATTACAGCAATTCTTCTAGCCACCTCAGCCTGCTTCTCTTGAGGTAACGAGGAGAGAATAGCTGCGGCTTGTTCGAATTGCAGATAAGACAATACAAGTGCGATAGTCTGGACATTCTCATTCTGGATAAAGTTCAAAATCTGGTTTGGATCAGCCTTGCGTGCAAAATCGAAAGGTCTTACCTGCAAAGTCGCGGTCAGACGGTTAATGACCTCCATAGCTTTTGCTGAACCAAGCGCTTTCTCCAGAATCTCTTTGGCGTAATTAATACCGCCTTGTGATATATATTCCTGGGCGAGGCATATCTGGTGGAACTCAGACATGATCGACTCTTTTTCACTGCTGTCCACTTTACGGACATTGGCAATTTCAAGAGTTAATTGTTCAATCTCCTCGTCTCTTAAATGTTTGAATATTTGCGCCGATACCTCGGGCCCTAGTGTGATAAGCAGGATCGCGGCCTTTTGACGGCCACTAAGCCCCTGCTGACTAGCCTTTGCCATTAGTTCACCTCTGTTCGTCTGCAAGCCATGTACGCAGCAGATTTACGAATTCGTCTGGCTTTTTCTTGGCCAAACTTTCCAATTGCTTACGAACTTGACTGTCATTCGTCACACTTTCCAAATTAATAGATGGAAATTCGGTAGGAACCTGCAATGGAATGTCTTCATCTTCCTCTTCCACAGTCTTCTTACGACTCCGATAGATTAGATATCCTCCACCTGCTCCAACCAGCAATGCAGCTGCTCCGATAGCCCATAACATCCATGTAGCAAGGCCACCTTGTGCGTTATTAGCAGCGGTTCCGCCAAATTGTTGAGAATACACCGAAACCTTTTTGGTTAAATCAGCGTCTGTATATGTAGTACCTGAATCTGCGAGAGAAGCACGAACAATATTTACCAAAATGTTTTGAATTGCAGCTGATGTAGCATCATCCAAAGTATTTTGTCCTGTAGGTGGTTCAACCGCTACATTTATGGTTAAATCTTTAACAGTGAAGGGACTTGCGATAACATCCTTTGTAATTCGGTTTACTTCATAGTTCCTCGTTTCAGAAGATTCTTCCGAAGTAGAAGTATCCGTACCAGCTTGTGAAGGATAGCCTGCTACATCCTGAGAACCAGTGCCTGCCACTCCGCCAGTTGTATTACCTTGACCCGAATACGAATTACTAATAATTTGTGAACTGATCTCAATCCCCTTCATATTCTCTGTATCCACAGGGGTTACGAGATCTTCCTTCCGGTTTTCCTTGTCAAAGTTCAGCTTCGAAAAGACAAGAACATCAACTTTATCTGGACCCGTAAGAGTGCTAAGGAATTGTTTCACATCTTTCTTTACTTCTTCTTCGAATTTCTTCTGAAGAGCGAAGTTCTCTTCGACTTGGTTAGAAACTCCTGCTTGTCCACCTTTGGCTGTAGGCATTAACTCGATTTCATTATTAGCAATCGTAATGTTATCGATTGGTAGATTTGGAACAGCAGTTTTTAAAAGATTGAAGTACCCATCGATATTATCTTGACTGGGTCTGAAACCCGGATTAAATGAAAGCACTACGGATGCAGATGCTTGCTCTTGGTCAGCCTGGGAAGCAAAAACTGTTTCTTTAGGCAGATTAATCAGCACTTTAGCATCCTTAATTCCTTGCATACGTCTCATTAACTGTTCTACTTCACCGTTTAATGCATTATTATACTTCACATTAAACTCACTATCTGTCGTTCCTATCATTGACGAATTTTCATTAAAGACTTTATAACCGATAGAGCCCCCCTGAACAATCCCCTGAGAACCGATATCCACCTTTATTCGAGCCGCTTCTGTGCTTGGCACTGAGATGCTCTTTCCATCTTGGCTTAATCGGTATGAAACACCTGCTGTATCCAAGTAGTTCATTACTCCAGCTGAATCTGTGCTGTCCAAATCTTGAAACGCTACTTCATACTCTGTCTTTGAAAGCTGCATAGTTAATACTACGATTATTATTAGAATGATAAACAATGTTGAAAAGAATAAAATCTTCTGTTTACCACTAAATCTGTTCCAATACAGGGTAACCTTCTCCCGATATTGGGCAAATCTTTCATTCACAGTGTCACCCCATCCGGAACTAAGCTAGGAATTAATTAAATTTGAGTTCTCATAATTTCTTGATAGGCTTCTATCACTTTGTTCCGGACTTGTGTAGTCAACTGCAAACTCAGTAAAGCCTGTTGGGAAGAAATCATCACTTCGTCTATATTCACTTCTCCCAATACAAATTTATTACTCATATCCTTTGCTTGTTGTTCCTGATCTGCAACTTTATTGAGTGCATTCTCAAGATAAGAACCAAAGCTCTCCATGGAATTAGCAGGAGTGGATGAAACTTCGGTAGATGTTGGTTTCATGGCAAGCTGCTGTACAGCTTGAACCCCATTAGTGATATTCTGTATCAACTGTTTCCCTCCTAAAAGTTTTGTAAGCATAGGCTTCCTAGATTTACTTCGTACAAAACTCACTTTGGAAGCGTTACTTGTGTTAATTACGTTTAGCGCCCAATTTCGAGTGCTTTACTTACCATAGCTTTAGATGCATTCAGCATCGTTACATTGGCTTCATAAGAACGTGATGCAGATAACATATCTACCATTTCTTTGGTAATATCTACGTTTGGCATATAGACATAACCTTCGGCATCCGCATCAGGATGGCTTGGGTTGTATACTGGCTTTAACGGTGAAGTATCTTCTATGATGGACTGCACCTTGACGCCTTCACTACTACTACCGTTCAATTTCGAATTTAGTATATTCGAGAACTTATTACTTTCGGTAGCTTCCATAACAACCAGCTTTCGACGGTAAGGAACGGCTTTGCCATCAACGACCGATGCTCTTGTAGTTTCTGCATTGGCCACGTTGGAGGAAATCACGTCCATCCGCAATCGTTGAGCTGTTAATGCTGATGCACTTATCCCAAAACTACTCCCAAAATTCATGCAATCTTATCCTCCTTGAATTACAGCTCGCATCATCGAAATCTGACTGTTGATCTGCTCGACATAAGAACTATACCTGAGTTGGTTCTCAGCGCTTAACGCCATTTCTCGTTCTACATCCACATTGTTGTCGTTATTATTCATAGAAGTAGTTTCATCCGTACTAACGACAGCAGCTGGTACAATGCTATTGATACCAAATTGATAATGTCGGGAGTCCGTTACCTTCGCGTTAAGTGTAGGTTTTATTCCACTTTCCTGTTGCTGAAGGAAACTTTCGAATGAAACATCAGAACGTTTGAAATTTGGCGTATCTTCGTTAGCCACGTTATTTGCTAGAACATTTTGTCGTTTGTAGGCAGCATCGATGCCTCCCTGTAATCGTTGAAAACTGACACTATTCAGCAATCCCAAGATAATTCCTCCTTTCAAAGCTATCATAATGAATAGAATTCCACAACTTCCCTTAAAAAACCTGCTTGATTTCGACAAATAAAGTATAAAAGTCCTCTATTTATCAATTTTCACGTCGAACCTTGTCGCAAAGTATAACTTATTAGTATTTCACATACATTGATTTTCATTTAATTTGTATATTATTACAATAAGAAATAAGCCCTATCTTTTTAGAAAAGACAGGGCTTTTAGCACTTTATTACTATTTTATTCCTTTTTTAACTCAAAAACTTCTTTTTAATTGCATGTTTTTACATTTTTTTACCTTTTAATGACACTGAATTGTAATTTTCTAATACGTTATGCCCAAATTCAAATAAATAAAATTTGTCGCATTAAAGAATGTACTGACTTAAATCACGATCTTGTGCAATACTTGCCAATTTTTCACGCACATACTCCGGTGTTATAACCATAGTGTCCAGAGTTAGCTCAGGTGCTTCAAAAGATAGATCCTCCAATAGCTTCTCCAAAATGGTATGAAGTCGCCGAGCACCTATATTCTCCATATTTTGATTCACTGAAGCAGCTATTTTGGCAATTTCATAAATAGCATCCTTCTGGAACTCAACTTCAATGTCCTCGGTCTTTAACAAATTAACATATTGTTTCGTCAAAGCATTCTCCGGCTCCGTTAAAATGGATACGAAATCCTCAAGTGTCAGACTGCTTAGTTCTACACGAATCGGAAAACGTCCCTGAAGCTCAGGAATCAGATCAGAAGGTTTAGCAACATGAAAAGCCCCGGCAGCCATAAAGAGCACATAGTCCGTCTTCACAGGACCGTATTTTGTCATGATTGTTGAACCCTCTACAATTGGAAGGATATCTCTTTGCACACCTTCACGTGATACATCGGGGCCAGAACCCTTACCTTGACTTGCTACCTTATCAATCTCATCGATAAAAATAATACCCGATTGTTCAGCACGTGTCACAGATTCCTGAATGACATCGTCCATATCAATCAGTTTGGTCGCTTCATCCTGAATCAGCACTTTACGAGCCTCACGGATAGGAAGCTTACGCTTCTTCGTCCGCTTCGGAAGTAAACTACCAAACATTTCTTGCATATTCATCCCCATCTGGTCGTTCCCTTGCCCTGCAAACATATCCAGCATAGACGGCGCCGTATCCTCAACATCTATTTCAATGGTATCTTCTTCCAATTGACCAGCTAGCAGCTTAAATCTAACCCCGCGGCGGCGTTCACTCAAGCTTCCATCTGGTTCGGAATCTTCTTTAGAGTCCTCTTGTGAAGAATTCCCGCCAAAAATCATCTCAAAAGGATTCTTCTGAGATTTATTCTTTGAAGACGAAGGCACTAAAATAGAAACAATCCGCTCGTTAGCCAGTTCTTCTGCACGGTCCTTCACCTTTTCCGTACGTTCTAGCTTCACCATACGAATGGAGGTCTCAACCAGATCACGCACCATAGACTCCACATCTCGCCCTACATAACCCACCTCAGTGAATTTAGTAGCCTCCACTTTAATGAACGGAGCATTAACAAGCTTGGCTAAACGCCGGGCAATTTCGGTTTTCCCTACACCAGTAGGTCCGATCATCAAGATGTTCTTAGGAACAACTTCATCACGCAGTTCCTCAGCCAGCAGACTGCGCCGATAACGATTACGAAGGGCAACAGCTACCGATTTCTTAGCTTGTTTCTGACCTACAATATATTTATCCAATTCAGCTACGATTTGACGGGGTGTTAGCGATTGATTCACCATCGTGAATTCCTCCTTGTCTCTATGGCACTGAGCCTATAATTGCTCAACAATAATATTGGAGTTAGTATACACACATATTTCTGATGCAATCTGAAGAGCCTCACGAGCGATATCCGCAGCAGCAAGATTTGGAGCATGACGTTTGAGCGCGCGACCGGAAGCAAGTGCAAAGTTACCACCGGAACCAATAGCGAGCACATCATCATCTGGCTCGATAATTTCACCATTTCCGGAGATCAAGAGCATTCCTTCCTTGTCCATAACAATCATTAGTGCCTCAAGTTTACGAAGAATACGATCTTGACGCCAGTCTTTCGCTAATTCTACGGCTGCCCGTTGCAGGTTTCCATGATGCTCCTCCAACTTGCCTTCAAATTTTTCGAACAAAGTGATAGCATCCGCCACAGATCCTGCGAACCCTGCTATTACTTGTCCTCTGTATAAGCGACGGACTTTTCTCGCCGTCGTCTTCATAATTACACTCTCTCCGAATGTAACCTGACCATCACCTGCTATAGCTGCCTGTCCGTTATGTCTTACAGCACAAATTGTAGTCGCATGAAAGCTGGGTACCATGATTGTAGTTACCTCCTTAAGATGGGCTTTGTTCAAATATAAGAAAGTATAAGTTTCACGTTATACATTATCCTTATATTTCTCGCTTAAACGCTCACCGTCCTAATAAGGACGCCGAGGGCGTTTATGCTTAGTTATCGATAGCCTCCGGTTCTGTATAAGCGAGGCCCGTACGATTAGCGTACTCGGCAAGACTGTCTAATGCACGATGCGCTAGCATCTCATTCTTTTCTTTTTTATTACGGATTTTCTTCTCCACCTTCGGCAAAAGGCCAAAGTTGGCATTCATAGGCTGAAAATGCTCCGGATCAGCGGATGTGATATAAGCAGGCATACTTCCAAGCACCGTGTCTTGCGGGAAGATCAGACCTTCCTTACCGAGTGCGGCTCTAGCAGCATTAATACCGGCAATCAGACCTGAGGCTGCTGACTCCACATAACCTTCTACACCAGTCATCTGCCCGGCAAAGTATAGCCTTTCTTTGCCCTTCATCTGATAAGTAGGATGCAAGAGTTTAGGAGAATTAATAAATGTATTTCTATGCATTACACCATACCGAACGTATTCAGCATTCTCAAGACCCGGAATCAGAGAGAATACACGCTTCTGCTCGCCCCATTTCAAGTGCGTTTGAAAGCCCACCAGATTGTAAAGCGTTCCAGCAGCATTATCCTGACGAAGCTGTACTACCGCATACGGTAGCTTACCTGTGTGTGGATTAATAAGCCCTACAGGCTTCATTGGACCAAACAATGCTGTTTGCTTACCACGCTTCATCATGATTTCGATAGGCATACAGCCCTCAAAGTATATCTCTTTCTCAAAATCCTTGAGCGCCGCCGTCTCTGCAGAAATCAACGCATCATAAAACACGTCAAACTCCTCTTCAGTCATTGGACAGTTCAGGTAAGCTGCTTCTCCTTTGTCATAACGGGAAGCCAGATACACTTTATTCATATCGATACTGTCCTTCTCAACAATCGGTGCTGCAGCATCATAAAAATAGAAATACTCTTCACCTAATAAGCCCTTAATTTCTGCAGATAATGCAGGAGAAGTGAGTGGACCTGTTGAAATAACAACAATCCCTTCCTCCGGTATATGCGTAAGTTCCTCATTTATGACTTCTACGAGCGGATGATTATGCAATGTACTCGTAATTTCTCCCGAGAAACCGTCCCGATCCACGGCAAGTGCGCCGCCAGCAGGTACAGCGTGACGATCAGCTGCACCTAATACTAGAGAGTTTAAACGTCGCATTTCTTCCTTTAATACACCCACCGCATTGCCTAAACCATTTGCACGCAAGGAGTTGCTGCATACTAGTTCTGCGAATTGATTGGTGTGGTGTGCTGGTGTCTTCACTACTGGTCTCATTTCATATAATCTAACGGGTACTCCTTGAGAAGCTATTTGCCAGGCCGCTTCACTTCCTGCGAGACCTGCTCCAATTACTGTTACCTTTGCTGTATCTGTCACTGTCTTCTTTCCTCCTGTAGAGACTATTATTCTGCTAACTCTTCTTCGTTGTCTAAAACTGCCTCTGTATGGTCACAAGATGTACATTGCAGCTTGGTGCCTTGCTTATTGCGTTTTTCAATCATCCAAGCCCCGCAAGATGGACATGGTTTAGTGGATGGTCTATCCCAAGAGACGAAATCACAGCCAGGATATTGATCGCAGCCATAGAAGACACGCCCTTTTTTGCTACGACGCTCTACAACTTTACCTTCATGACACTTAGGGCAAGTTACACCGATATCCTTAATGATCGGCTTCGTATTTCGGCAATCTGGAAAGCCGGAGCATGCTAGAAATTTCCCGAAACGCCCTAATTTATATACAAGTGGTTTACCACATTTCTCGCAGATCTCATCTGAGACTTCATCTTCAATCTCAATTTCTTTCATTTCTTCTTCGGCAAACACTAAGCGCTTCTCGAAAGACTCGTAAAATTCGGCAAGAACCTTCACCCAATCTTCTGAACCCTCTTCCACATGGTCAAGATCCCCTTCCATATTAGCCGTAAACTCTACGTTCAATATTTCCGGAAAAAATTGTTCCATTTGCTCGATGACTAGTTCACCAAGCTCTGTAGGCATGAATTTTTTCTCTTCAATAGCTACATAACCACGCTTCTGAATAGTTTCAAGCGTTGGTGCATACGTACTTGGACGTCCTATCCCTAATTCCTCAAGTGTCTTTACAAGCCTTGCTTCTGTATATCGCGGTGGTGGCTGTGTAAAATGCTGCTTCGGCTCGATCTCTTGCTTATTTAAAGCATCTCCCGCTTGAAGAGGCGGTAAGTACTTATCTTCATCTGTAGTTCCATCATCGTTGCCTTCCACATAAACCTTCATGAACCCTGGGAATGAAACCTTCGAACCAACGGCTCTGAACGTCGCCGTACCCGCTTCTATATCAACCGAGAGTGTGTCAAGAAGAGCCGAAGCCATTTGACTGGATACGAACCGCTCCCATACCAGCTTGTAAAGACGGAATTGATCCCGGCTCAAGAACTCTTTGACCATTTCCGGTTCACGAAGTGCTGAAGTTGGTCGAATCGCTTCATGCGCTTCTTGCGCTCCAGCTGCCTTCTTTGAATACTGGCGAGGCGCTTCGGGTAAGAACTTTTCACCATACTTAGCAGTAATCAGCTCTTTAGCTTCATCCTGTGCAGTGACAGATAAACGTGTCGAGTCCGTACGCATATAGGTGATCAAACCTACGGTTCCCTCTTTGCCTAGTTCCACACCTTCGTATAATTGCTGGGCAACAGACATTGTCTTAGCTGCACGGAATCCAAGCTTACGAGCTGCTTCCTGTTGAAGGGAACTTGTTGTAAAAGGCGCCGAAGGATGCCGTTGTCTTTCTTTCTCCTTCACATTACTTACCTTAAAAGCTGCGTTCTTGATTGCCTCAAGGACCTCTTGAACATCGCTTTCCTGATTAAGTTCCTTCTTCACACCATTCAGCTTATGAAACTTAGCTTCAAAGACAGAATCTCGAATCCCAAGTTTAGCTGTAATACTCCAATATTCAGTAGGTACAAAAGCGGAGATTTCATTCTCACGATCCATTATGATCTTTACAGCTACAGATTGAACACGTCCAGCAGATAACCCTTTTTTGACTTTCTTCCATAATAGGGGGCTAATCTTGTAACCTACTAGCCGATCCAGTATACGTCTTGCCTGCTGCGCATTCACAAGATCCATGTTAATCTTGCGAGGCGTCTTAAAAGCATCCTTCACCGCTTGTTTGGTGATCTCATTAAATACAACTCGGCATTCCTGCGTATTATCTAAATCCAGTGCATGTGCCAAGTGCCAGGCAATCGCTTCTCCTTCGCGATCGGGGTCAGCTGCGAGATAGACTTTTTTCACTTTTTTACTAGCATCTTTCAATTCCTTCAATATAGAACCTTTACCACGAATCGTAATATATTTGGGATTGAAATCATTCTCCACTTCAACACCAATTTGACTCTTCGGTAGATCTCTGATGTGTCCCATAGATGCCTTTACAATATACTTACTACCTAGATATTTGCCAATTGTCTTCGCTTTTGCGGGCGATTCGACAATAACCAATGCATCTGCCATAGACTCTTCCTCCTCGTTAACACTCGTACCTCTATATTAAATTACCTTAAAAATAGCTCCTGGTAATTGTGCTACCGCTTTTTTTATGATTAAAGATAACAGAACTGAATGCAAATGTCCAAAATCCCATCCTGTCCTCACAAGCAGATCGTCCAAAATAAAGGGTCCTTGATGCAGTATATGGTATAGGTGTGACTCCTCATTTGTCAATTTCTTTTCAATTAATAAGTCGTTAGCCACCTGTTCAGGGGGACCGCTTTCACCCGTTTTTGAACGGTTTGTCGGGAGATATGAAGTATATTCTTCTAAAATATCTAATGCACTGGTTACCAGCTTTGCCCCCTGTTTAATCAGATCAAGAGCACCTCTACTTTTAGGAGAGGTAATAGGTCCAGGGACAGCAAAAACATCCCGTCCTGCTTCCAAGGCAGCATCAGCGGTAATGAGTGACCCACTTCTACTATCCGCCTCTACGACTACTGTCCCGTATGTAAGACCGGCAATAATTCGATTGCGCTGCGGAAATAACCCTGGATGACTTTTGGTTCCAAGTGGATACTCAGTGAGCACTAACCCATCACGGGAAATCAATCGCTCAAGCTCCTTGTTCTCAGGCGGGTAGACACGATCAAGACCTGTAGCTACTACCGCTATAGTGCCTCCACCGCTTCTTAGTGCAGCTTCATGACAAACGCTATCAATCCCCCTCGCTAATCCGCTAACCACTGTTAGACCTGCTGCACAAAGCTCTTTCGTGAGGATCTCCCCTACCTTCCGTCCATAAGCTGTTGGCACACGAGTGCCTACCATCGCCACACTAGGTGTCGATAACAGATCCAAACGCCCGCGATAATAAAGAATCCAAGGTGGCTGAGCCGTCTCCTTCAATAAATTGGGGTAGTCTGCATCGAAAACCGTAACCATGTTCACAGCACTTTCTTCCATTAGTAAGCGTCGATTTACTATCCACTCCAACGTATATATAGAAGCAAGATGAATCGACATTTTCTCGGTCAACCCAATCTTTTCCCAATCTTCTGCGCTACAAGAAAATGCTTTTTCTGACAAAAGCCCAGCTCTGCAAATCTTGTCGATAGTTTTCCAGCCAATACCTTCCACTTCGTTAAAACCGAATAGTAGTTCCTGTTCTTCCATATCATTTTTCGCTCCTCAACATGGGAGGCCTAGCCTTCCCTATTTTGTGTTACACATCTTGAAAACGCAAGCATTTCTTTAAATTCAATAAATTTCTATTAAAATAAAAAAAGCAACCTTTCATCCCTGGATAGGACAAAAGGTTGCTTACCTCTTAAATTAATTATACACGAAATAACCTCACTACGTGGAGTGATTTCCCTGTATTAACTCCAAAAACTAGTGCGATGTAAAAGCATTGAGAATACCGCGCTCTTCAAGCACACTTACGAGTGTCGAACCCATTTCAGCAGGTGTAGGGGCTACCTTAATTCCGCAAGCTTCCAGTACGGCAATTTTTTCGCTAGCTGTACCTTTACCTCCAGAAATGATAGCACCAGCATGCCCCATTCGTTTGCCCGGAGGTGCAGTTGCTCCTCCAATGAAGCCCACAACTGGCTTGGTCATGTGTTCACGAATCCACTCTGCTGCTTCTTCCTCTGCAGTACCACCGATCTCTCCGATCATGATAACTGCTTTCGTGCCCGGATCCTCATTAAACAGCTTCAAAATATCAATAAACTCAGAGCCTTTAACAGGGTCTCCGCCAATACCCACAGCGGAAGACTGTCCAATTCCACGCGTGGTTAGCTGATGAACAGCCTCATAGGTTAGCGTTCCGCTACGCGAGACCACTCCAACATAACCAGGCATATGAATATAACCAGGCATGATTCCAATCTTACACTCTCCAGGAGTGATGACACCCGGACAGTTTGGACCGATCAACACTGTAGAACGGCCTTCCATATAACGAGAGACTTTTACCATATCAAGCACAGGAATACCTTCGGTAATACAGATAACCAAATCCAGCTCCGCATCTACAGCCTCCATGATGGAGTCTGCTGCGAAGGCTGGCGGTACATAAATCACACTTGCAGTTGCTCCAGTAGCTGCCTTAGCAGCTGCAACAGTATCAAATACCGGAAGACTTACTTCACTGCCATTTTCAAGGGTGATATTAACTGTCGTTCCACCTTTACCCGGCGTTACTCCTCCAACCATCTGTGTCCCATAATCCAGCGCACCTTTAGTATGGAACAAGCCCGTTGCTCCTGTAATACCTTGCGTGATAACTTTCGTATTTTTATCTACAAGAATGCTCATGCCTTAAGTCACATCCCTACTTATATTGTCAAATACGATAACTGGCTTCAACTTCCGAGCCATTATTGCACAAGAGATACAATCTTACGGGCACCGTCCGCCATAGAATCAGCAGCTACAATGTTAAGTCCCGATCCAGCCAAGATTTGCTTACCCAATCCAACATTTGTTCCTTCAAGACGAACAACAAGCGGTTTAGTCAATCCCAATTGACTTGCCGCTTCCACAACACCGTTAGCAATAACGTCACAGCGCATAATACCGCCGAAAATGTTAACGAAAATTCCATTTACCTTTTCATCCGAAAGAATGATTTTAAAGGCTTCTGTAACTTTCTCGGTAGTTGCACCGCCCCCTACATCAAGGAAGTTGGCGGGTTCGCCTCCGTAATATTTAATTATATCCATCGTTGCCATCGCTAGGCCTGCACCGTTCACCATACAACCAATATTGCCATCAAGCGCAATATAGCTCAGGTCATACTTTGAGGCTTCGATTTCTTTCAAATCTTCTTCATCCAGATCCCGAAGCTCTTGAATATCCTTGTGGCGGAACAAAGCATTGGGGTCAAAATTCAGCTTAGCATCTAGAGCCATCACATTACCATCCGCTGTAACTACCAATGGGTTAATTTCGGCAATAGAGCAATCTTTATCCACAAAAGCTAGATATAGCGCTTGCATGAATTTCACAGTCTTGCCTACCAGTTCATTAGGAATAGAGATGCTGTAAGCTAGTTTACGAGCTTGGAAAGTCTGCAAACCTACTGCCGGATCAATGATTTCTTTAAAAATCTTCTCCGGATGTGTAGCTGCAACCTCTTCAATCTCTGTGCCACCTTCTTCAGATGCCATCATAACCACTCGACCAGTTCCTCGATCTACAACAATACCAATGTAATACTCTTTAACAATTTGACAGCCCTCTTCAATAAGAAGCCGCTTTACTACCTTACCCTCCGGACCAGTCTGGTGAGTAACTAAAGTCTTGCCGAGAATCTCGGTTGCGTAAGTACGCACTTCATCGATATTCTTAGCAACCTTTACACCTCCAGCTTTACCGCGTCCACCTGCGTGAATCTGAGCTTTGACTACAACAACCGGTGTACTCAGTGACTCTGCGGCTTCTACCGCTTCCTCCACTGTATAAGCTACTTTTCCATTCGGTACGGCCACACCGTACTTCTTAAGCACTTCTTTTCCCTGATACTCGTGGATATTCATAGCGGTAGCCTCCTAAAGTAGCGTGGTGACTCAGGCAGGCAGCCTGTTGTCATCTCGCCTTCCGTTTTGATTGCCGCGGGGTTAGGGATAGGCTGATGTTAAACATGCAGCACTATTCCAGAACCAACAGAAACTGCTATACCAATCGTATAAGAATAGCCTTGTTTCTGTGAGAGACATTGAGTAAATCTATAAGACTAA
This sequence comes from Paenibacillus etheri, assembly GCF_001012825.1. Classification (GTDB taxonomy): domain Bacteria; phylum Bacillota; class Bacilli; order Paenibacillales; family Paenibacillaceae; genus Paenibacillus_AQ; species Paenibacillus_AQ etheri. The sequence goes on along the minus strand of NZ_LCZJ02000018.1, from coordinate 718,279 downwards.
TCTTATACTTACCTATATGCCATATAAAGGAACCCAGAATAGTGTAACATGTTTTTAAAACGCTTTCCTTAAATATATTCATGATTTGTACACATTTTTTCGCTTGGTTTCATGCCGGAATGCGAACGATCGCATTGACGCCTCATCATACTTACTTTTTACTATCTTGAGTGTTCGCCTCATGAACACGGTTCAGCAAACTTTTGAACTGCTCAAGCAGCTCTACAGTCTCATCGCTGGACATAGTCGTTTCTTCCATCATTTTTCCAGGAATACAAGCCGCATTATTTTGAAGTGACCAGCCATGCTCCGTTAGTGAAATTAGAACTTTCCTTTCATCTTGTGTCGAACGTTCACGCACGATCAACCCTGCAGCTTGTAGGCGTTTCAATAGAGGCGTCAACGTACCCGAATCCAAAAATAGCGCCTCACCGATTTCTTTAACCGTACATTGCTGCCGTTCCCATAACACAAGCATTACTAGATATTGCGAGTATGTTAAACCGATCTTATCCAAATAAGGTTGATACAGCTTTGTGATCTCACGAGAGCAAGCATAAATCGTAAAACAGAGTTGATTCTCAATCAGCAGCTCAGGTGTAGTTGTCATCTTTTGCGTATCTTCTTCATTCATTTTCATATCTTATTCACCTGCCTTATAGCCCTATTTTATCATAATTCACTCATAACATCATAATAATAGCAAAAAATTAATTTGACATTATAATAAATTGTGATAAATTAGATTGTATACAAACTAATATTGAATTGGAGAGATACACAATGATGACCATCCAGCAAAAAATGTATGAAACAACTGTTAAAGCCGTAGGAGGAAGAAACGGTTTTATCGAATCAGAAAGCCCTAGGCTCAATCTTACGATCAGTACACCACGCGAAATGGGAGGTTCCGGTGGCGAAGGCACAAATCCCGAACAACTATTTGCAGCTGGATATTCTGCTTGTTTCGATAGTGCTCTAAATATGGTTGCTCGACTCGGAAAAGTGAAAATTGAAGGTAGCGAAGTAACGGCTACAGTCAGCTTCGGTAAAGTTGAAGATGGAGGTTTTGGCATAGCGGTTAAGCTTGATGTGCTGGTTAAAGGCGTTGACAGAGAAACCGCAAACTCTTTAGTAGAAGCTGCTCATGGCGCTTGCCCATACTCCCGCGCAACCCGTGGAAATATCGCTATAGAATTGAATGTACTGTAAGAAAGTACTATAAACACCCTTAGGGTGGAATCAATAACCCAAAATATAGAGCAGCAATTCACCAATTACGGGAATCGCTGCTCTATTCTATTTATTCTTCCGTCATCGCCTGCCTGTCTAAATTACGGTACTGTACAGCCTCCGCAAGATGAGCAGAAGTAATATCCTGTGCGCCTTCCAGATCAGCTATTGTACGGGATAGCTTAATAATTCGATCATGCGCTCGCATGCTTAAACCTAAATTCTCCAGAATGTCATGCAGCAATTGAGCCCCTTCACGGCTAAGATTTGCATATCTTCGAAGGGAAGCGCCGGAAAGTTCACTGTTCCAAGAAATAGGCAAGCGTTTAAACCGTTTAACCTGTATTGCCTGTGCCGCCAAGACCTCTGCATGCATCTCAGCCGAAGATAAAACATGCCCCTGTCGATCCCATTCCTTTGGGCGAGGAACATCCACCTGTAAATCAATACGATCCAATAAGGGCCCTGAAATCTTTGCGCGATATTGAGCAATCCTAGCAGGACTGCATGTACAATGTTGTTGCGAAAGACCACTCCCAAAATAACCACAGCTGCAGGGATTCATCGATGCTGCAAGCATAAATTTTGCAGGATAGGTAAATGAAGCGCGAGCCCGACTTATGGTAACAACCCCGTCTTCAAGCGGCTGGCGCAACACTTCAAGTACATTTCGAGAGAACTCGGGCAACTCATCTAGAAAGAGAATGCCTCGATGCGCAAGACTAACTTCTCCCGGCTTTGGAATACCTCCACCCCCAATAAGACCTGCGGCTGATATCGTATGATGGGGGGAGCGAAAAGGACGACTACGCAACAAACCGTTGTGGGCATCTTTCAAAGTACCTGCTGCGCTAAAAATTTTGGTTACTTCAAGTGCCTCACTCTCAGACAATTTCGGAAGGATGCTTGGAAGGCGTTTAATCAGCATCGTTTTCCCTGTACCGGGTGGGCCGATGAGCAAAATATTGTGCATGCCTGCTGCCGCAATGGTTAGGGCTCTTTTTACATGTTGTTGACCTAGCACATCACTGTAATCATCTATCATCTCGTTCATTGCACATGAGGAGTCCTCAGAAGCACCGTAAACCGGGGTATATTTAAGATGTTCCAAAGAAAAGACAAGAATCGGAGGTCGTTCATTAGCATCCATCCCCTTTGTTACAGTTACAGGAAAAGGAAGAGACGGTAAAGAAGGCATTTCTCCAGAAACTCCCACATCCCGTTGATTCTGTTCATCTCCCCCTTTGACACCCTTAGCAGAATTGGACGTTGGTTCTTTCGGGTTCGGTAATGCACATAAATGGTCGATTGTGTATATATTTATGCCGCTGATCAAAGCTGCCTCAGCAGCATTCCCTTGAGGAAGCAGTACAGCCTTAAATCCATTTTTACGTGCTGCTTCCACCATTGGCAGAACTCCTGATACTGGCCGTAGACTGCCGTCGAGCGCAAGCTCACCAATGAAGAGCACCTCTTTAGCTGAGGGCATAATCAGTTGACCACTAGTTATCAGTATCCCCAGAGCAATCGCAAGGTCAAAGGCAGAGCCTTCTTTTCGTAAGTCGGCTGGTGCTAGATTTATCGTAATGCGCTGCTGGGGATAGCGATAGCCACAGTTCTTAACAGCGGCTCTTACTCTTTCTACTGCTTCACGAATCGCTGAATCCGGCAAACCAATGATATTCGTCTGTGGCAATCCATTCGCAAGATCAATTTCAACACCTATCATTACCCCTTCAATTCCATACAGACACGCACTATTCATTTTTCCATACATAAAAACACCTCATCTCCTGAAATACACCCCTGTTTGGTGTCAAATCTTCAAGAAAAAAGGTGCTTCCTTTTTTTCCGGTAATAAATTAGCTATTATATCTCATTATATAGATGGAATCCTTACGTAATCAACAATTATTCAATAATTATAAACAAACATCAGATTGCATAAATACGCACAAATAATCCCGTAGACCTACATCAACCTTCTTCACTGACTACGACAGAGTCCCTAATCTGTTCAAAAGTCAACGGTTTATAGTTCCAATGCTCCACACAAATGTTAAAATAATTCTTTCCTTCATATTTTTGCCCGTGGATATGACCATGCACATTTACGTAAGGCATATGTTTATTCATATACATAGGCTCATGAGAGAGAAAAAAGAAATCCTTGTAAATTAGCGGATATTCACTAACCTCGTCAAAGCCTGCTTCAAGCCACCAATCCCGACCGCGGCCGCGATCATGATTGCCGAGAATTAGAATCTTATAGCCATGAAGCCTTTCCACAATAGCATGTGTCGCTTCCTTATTAAGAAACGAAAAGTCTCCCAAATGAAACACTTTATCATCCGGATTCACTACTGAATTCCAGCTCTCAATCATGGCTTCATTCATTTGTGCCACATCTATAAAGGGTCTGGATTCAAAATCAATAATCAACTTATGTCCAAAATGATGGTCGGATGTAAAAAAAACGTTAGCCATATTCACCCTTCTTTCTTTTTTGATCATAGTTTGTATGATTATCTCCAGTCACGCCGCTTATGTGATTGTTTTTTATTATCGCTCTGGATCAGTTCAGCTAGAGGGGGAGTCTCTTCATTCTCAATGAGCCAGCTACGCATCTCTTTAATCGCCTCCACCTGTCCATTTCCTTTATCACGCCATGTAAGAAGCTCTATGACTTTAATAACAAGCGCCAAGAGACTGCTAGTGCTGTTTTGTGATTTATCAGCACGGATTTTTTGAAATAGCGCCTCATTTTTCCAATCGATTAATATTTCCTCAGCTATAGTGGGCCGCATAACCGTGAAGTTCTTATTGCAATTTGCACAACAGACAACGGATACTGGCTCTGCGGTAAATTTCACTTCAATCTTCTGCTGGCAATATTGGCAAGCAAAACTAACCTGCATTTCAAAAGGTTTATTCTTCACTTAAAACAGCCCTCCTCATGATGACATTAAAAAGTTACTCTAATGTTTACCCATTTCTTTTGAGAAATGACCCACTGTGCGGAGGCTATGTAAAGACTTTTTCACAAGAATGCCAGTGCCCATAATGAATCGCGTGAGAATATGGGGTGCAGCTTAAAAAGCCTCACGTATATGCCCCAAAGAAGCGATACTTAAATCCTCATTCAGTAAAATGCTAATGACATCAAAAGTTACTCTTCGATCATCATAACCTTTCATATGCAAATATACCTGTGCTGTATTTCGCACTTGATGTATTTTTCGAGTATTCACTGATTCCTCCGGAGTCCCCTGGTATAGCTCTCCACTACGACTGCGAACTTCAACAAAAATAATACAACCTTCGTTCTCCGCAATAATATCAAGTTCTCCGGTTCGACAACGCCAATTTCGGTCTAAGATCTTGTAGCCACAAGTAGATAAGTACTGCACAGCTCCGTCTTCAGCAGCGGCTCCCTTCTGTTTGCGGTTGAAACGCTCTCTTGCGTATGGCTCTTTCATTCCGGACTCCGTTCACCGGCGGAACGGTCGCTCTGATACACAAAGCTGAGGATTTCAGCCACTAGCTGATAAAGTTCAGATGGAATCTGTTGATCTAGATCGAGCTTTGAAAGAACTTCTACGAGAGCTGCGTCCTCCTGGACAGCAACCCCATTCTCTTTGGCTTTTTGCAGAATCAGATCCGCTATCGCCCCTTGTCCTTTGGCGACAACGATAGGCGCCTCACTTTGTCCAGGGCTATACTTGAGAGCGACCGCTTTTTTGAGCCCTTGTGAAATTGGAGGTACAGGCTCATTCTCATTCATATACGGTAATCCACTCCTTTATAGGCATCAGGAACATAATCAACAAGTTTACTATGGGTATTGGTAAGCTCTGTAGATAACTTTAGTTCGGGTAAAGGTTCGGTTCTTAAGCCCGACAACTGATAACCAATAGATTCTATTGCCGTTTTAATGTCATCACGCCGCTGTTCCAGCAGCTCAAGCACCCAAGAATGATCATTATGCAGCTTAAGACTAACGATTCGATCAACAACCTGCACATCAACCAGCGTCTGGCCGATCTGCTTCATATCCAAATCAAACCAGAGCCTGCAATTGGCAGCATCTAATTCACCCTTGCGTCCCCGACGCGACTGAATATGAACGGAAGCGGTCTCCTGCCCATCTGGACCTTGCAGCGGCAAGAACAACGTCACTTGCGCGAAAGGCGCTGTTCGATCTGTATTGAGCAGCAGCTGTTGTCCTGTCAGCTGCTGCACTAGTCCGCTCGCGGCTTCTTTTACCGCGGGCGGCACCTCGCTGCTGCTCATGATCTGCAGCAGCACGCCCTTCAAGGTGTCGGCGGCTTGTTCGCCTCCGACACCCGCACTGCCAAGCGCGGCCGTACCTGCCGCCGCGCGGGCCGTCTCAGCGGCGGCTACTGCGCCGCCGCGCACCGCCTGCTGCTCGTGCTCCGCACCGAGCAGCTTCAGCACCCGCCCCACCCACGACTCCGCGTCCGCGGGTGGGGCGGTGTCCGGCTGTATCGGCGAAGCCGTCACAGCCGGGGTCTCCCCACGCGGCGCAGCAGCCGCGGGGGCAGGGTTTGCTCCCGCCGCGTCAGCGGGCGGGAGCACTGCGAGCTGCGGCAAGCTGCCGCGCAGCTCGGTGAGCACGCCCTGCAGCTTCGCGAGCAGGGCGGCCCCGCTAGGTGGAGCCGCCTGAGGCGCTGCACCAGCAGTGGTTCCTTCGGCGCTCACACTCGCGCCACCAATCCCAGCCCCGCTCTTATCAATATTCATAGCCTGGCTCTTATCTGCATGAATAGCACTATTCAGTGCTCCATCCTTATTTAAATTCAAGGCATTACCTTGAATCTCAACTTCACGGGAACCGATAAGACTACTCGCTGCACCATCTGCTTGAGCACTTAAAGCACTATTTAAAGTGCCGGAAGCCATAGAAGGTGTTGTTTTACCAGCCGTAGGTTCTGTAATCATTCCACCCTTCGAGATCTGTGCACCTTCAGCTGCCTCATCAAGAACCGCTGGCTTGCCCGTTACAATACCCGTTTCATTATCAGAAGCTAAGTTAAGAGTCACCTTGACTGGTGCACCTTGTTCATCCGGTTTCATAATAGTCGTAATTCCAGATGCACCTTCAGAAGCTCCTCCCGAAAGAGCGGTACTTCCGCTTGCAACAGTACCATCAGCAACTTTGCTCGCGGCTTGTCCATTTCCTTTTGCTGCCAGCTGCGCAGCATCCGCTTCAACGTCGCCACCCTCTACAACCCCCACGTTATTCCCACTTGCTGCACCTGCAGTTACCGATGGTTCGAGCTTTCCAGTACTGGTACCCATTCCGGCTTTAGGTTCCGTGGTGGTTGTTTCTTCACTAGCAATTTGCCCTGCCCATATCGTAATCTGATCTTCTAATGCTGACAAAAGCTGATGCAGCTGCGGGCCAAATACAGCCTGCTGCAATCCTTTTACACTCTCAGCTGTAACAGGGAGTCCCCGCTTTACGGAAATGACTGCTGCGTCAAGCCATTCTGATGTAGGCACACCAGCTGGCTTAGCACTCATTACTGCATCCAACAAAGCCGCTGTCTCTTTCGTCAGCGGGACGCCTCCAGTTTGCATCGCTAGTACGATTTCACGACCTGCTTTGGAATCAGCTAGCCCTAGCGACTCCAATGCTTCCCCCATGCTTTGAGGGGTGACTACGACCGTTTCGCCGAGGGAGACCGGCTTCAATACGGGTAATCCGCCTTCTCCGGGTGGTCCAACTTGTAAGTTCATGGTTTCTCCAGGCAGTAGAGGTGTTTCTAATTCCGCACGAACAGGCGTACCTTGAATTTGCACAACCGCTTCTTTTCCTGAATCCGATACCGAGAGAACAACACCACGAACAACTTGCCCTTCTTTCAACTCTAAAGACTTGGCCGCACCTGGTTTATGATCTCCAAGCAATCCACGGATCAATGTTCCGATATTCATACCGTTTCTCCTCCCTCCATTTTCTCTCTTCTTACTATATCGGTATTCATTTCACTTTTTTAAGCGACATTTTAAGAAGAAATGACTTTGTCTTCCTTTATGGATGATAACCATTTCTCGTAAAATATAAGGATAATGTATAGCGTATAACATATACATTCTTATATTTCTAGAATAACGTTTGCTGCTCCGCGAGAATCCGCCCAATAAAACTACGTCGATGCATTGGTGTTGGACCTAAAGCCGTAATTTGTTCCCGGTGAAGCTTGGTCGCATAACCTTTATGTATCGCAATCCCATAATCAGGGTATGATTCCTCCCACAGACCTTCACACAGCCTGTCTCGGGTCACTTTAGCAATAATCGAAGCTGCTGCAATGGACTGGCTATTAGCATCTCCTTTAATAATTGCCCGTTGTGGCAAAGGGAGGTCTACCTTTTCAGCATCGATCAGCATATAGTCAGGAATCTGTTCCAGACTCTCTACCGCTTTTTTCATGGCTAGACGTGAAGCTTGCTTGATATTAATCTCATCAATGACAGTAGAGTCTACATACCCCACACCCACCGCCAGTGCTTGCTCCATTATAATCTCGTATAAAGTATCTCTCTTTTTAGCAGTAAGTTTTTTGGAGTCATTTACTCCATCAATAATAAGCCCTTCTGGCAAAATCACCGCTGCTGCGACGACGTCCCCAAACAAGCAGCCTCTTCCTACTTCATCTACGCCTGCTATATGGCGATAAGACTGTTCCCAGCCTTCTTTTTCATAGTTCAACATATCTAACGAACTCACTAATTTGTCACCGCCAATTATGAATTATTCAATGATCTATATAAGTCAGCTTATCATAGTAAAGCTTACATGGTCATCTTAAAATAGACGTTCCAATTTGATCCATTCCCCATAAAATACCCCCACAAATTGAGGCTTAGCTTCGATGCGTACTCAGGTTCTTTTTGGGGCCCCAAAACATAAAAAAAGAGCCTCCGAAATTTCGGATGGCTCTTCCATACCTAGTCCATTAAACGCAGAATTCACGCCACTTAAGGCGTTTCCAGCGTAAAGCGTCCAAGCTTACCAGCCCGTAGCTCATGTAACAAGGCCCGCGAAGCTTTTTCCAAATCTACACGTCCACCGCTAATCAGACAACCGCGTTTACGACCCACGGCTTCCAAAACAGCTACGATCTCATCTGGATTCTCCAAATCCTCAGGAAGCTTCTCAATGCCAAAGCGTTCTTGAAATCTAGATCCGTAGTCCTTCACCAAATATTTCACTGCATAAAAGGCGATGTCCTCAATATTCAGGATTTCTTCCTTTATTGCACCCGTTACCGCTAGGCGATAACCTACTTCTTGGTCCTCAAACCTCGGCCATAGAATACCTGGGGTATCCAGAAGCTCCAAGTTGCCGCCTGTCTTAATCCACTGTTGACCCTTGGTTACCCCCGGGCGGTCACCAGTAGCAGCAATACTCTTACCAGCCATCCGGTTAATGAGTGTTGATTTACCAACGTTAGGAATACCAACGATCAATGCACGCATAGCTCGCGGATTCATTCCTCTTGCAATCTGCCGGTCAATCTTCTCTTTTAGCAGCAGCTTGACCTGTTCTGGAATATCCTTTACACCTGTTCCAGTAGATGCATCAACAGGATAAGCAACATGCCCTTGTGCCTTGAAGTACGCCAGCCACTTCCGTGTAATTTCCGGATCTGCCAGATCCGCTTTGTTCAAAATAATCAATCTTGGCTTGTCCCGCAAAATATCGTCAATCATCGGATTGCGGCTGGAAAGCGGCAGACGGGAATCAAGCAATTCTATTACAACATCAATCAGCTTCAGCTTATCCTCGATTTGCCGCCTAGCCTTCGTCATATGACCAGGAAACCATTGAATGGCCATTGCCGTCACCTCCTTTGACTTCTGTCAACTTAATGGTTAATCAGTGTAATATCCTTTAGTGGCCAGAAGATTAAATCTGCACGACCCACTATATCCCCCAGTGGTACATAACCGATCATTCGGCTATCGGTACTATCCGAGCGATTATCCCCCATAACGAACACATGTCCTTCAGGTACAGTACCATCCGTGAACTTTTCATTCGGGAAGTCTTTATTATTATACAGAGCGTTGTTTCTATGCGCAGCATCAATAGCGCCTTGGATATATGTTTCGTTAACAACCTCTCCGTTAACTGTAACTACATCCCCTTCTACTTTTACGGTATCTCCAGCTACACCAATTACACGTTTAATAAAATCTCTACCTTCAGAAGGTACGTGGAATACTATAACCTCACCCCGTTGCGGAGATCTAATATCGTACAAAATCTCATTTACGATAACACGTTCACCAGTATGGAAATTAGGCTGCATAGAAGGTCCATCTACAATAAAAGGCTTGAACAAAAGCCAACGAATCAGAAAAACCAATACCAAAGCAATCACTATGGCCTTGATCCATTCTAAGACTTCGTTTTTGGGTTTACGTGGGTTCTGCGCGCTTGAATCCAAAGTTTCACTTTGTTCCTGCTGCATAGTTCACCGTCCTCTCTTAATACTACTCTTACTATACAACACAAAAAAACTCCTGCCAAAAACCCCTCCACAGATACTCCTTCAGGAGGCCTTTTCGGAGAAGCTGATCCCCAAGCGTATATGTCGCACGCAATGTATACCAAGCTAAAACGCCCTCAGCGTCCTTTAAAGACGGTAAGCGTTTATGCGAGAAATATAAGAATAATGTATAACGTGAAACTTATGCTTCGTTATATTTTCAAAAAATAATAAAACGAAAGGGGCTTGAACTCAAGCCCCTTTCCTTTGTCACTATTCTAGCGACGAATTTCTTTAATTCTCGCTGCTTTACCACGTAGTTCACGAAGGTAATAAAGTTTAGCACGACGCACTTTACCACGACGAGCCACTTCAAGTTTCTCGATTTTAGGCGAGTTGATTGGGAATGTTCTTTCCACACCAACACCGTAAGAAATTTTACGAACCGTAAAAGTCTCACTGATTCCACCGCCACGACGTTTGATTACAACGCCTTCGAACAACTGGATACGCTCACGAGTTCCCTCGATAACTTTTACATGCACCTTCAAAGTGTCACCCGGGCGAAAACTCGGGATATCTTTACGAAGTTGCTCTTGTGTAATAGCTTGTAGGATATTCATTAAGGACTTCCTCCTTCCGTACAGGTGTTCTTGCCTCTTCCGGAGAGAACTTTGCTCTCCCTCATTATCCGCAGCGGACCACCGTATTCCACACAACAGAAATAATAATACCATAAAGAGCGAGCTATTACAACTTATTTTTCCTATTTAAAGCGGTAGCATATCTCTTTTTTTCGCCTTCGATTGGCAATCTTTACATAGACCAACAACAGTTCCATTATCTTGTGCATAGAAGATTAGCTTTCCATTCTTCTTCTTACAAGAAGAGCAAGGCTGCTCCCCTGGGCTCAGTTTGGCTTTGCGGTGACTATCCATTGAGATTACATTACTCCGTGTAGTGCGTGGATAATTTTTTGTATCATTTATTTTCCGTTTCCAGACTAAAAAATATACGACTGTCAAAACTACTAAGGTAAGCAAAATGGCTACATATTTCATTTGGCTCCCTCCACCCTTCAGGATTTATTAAAGAAATAAAGTAAAAAGACCGCCCTGTTCTGCAAGTGAGGTAACGGTCTATATCTGTTTCAAAGTAGCCTTAGCACATCTAAGCACTTCTATTCCGAAGAAAGCGATTTCCAGTAGCAGCCGAAGGTTGTATATGAGGACTTCTGTGCCCTTTTTTAATATGTACCCATACCGTATTTATCCAGTGAGTAATCTTTCATTTATTTTAGCACAATTGAAAATCGAAGTGTAGTGAACACTTTTAAGACCTAGTCTTTGGTCCAGTATAATAACCCGCCTCCAGCCGTTTTTACAGAAAAATCCCATACGCTATACTTACAGAAGTACATAACGAAGTCACATAGGTCAGATCAGATACACCCATATATGAGGAGGAGTTCATTCAATGAAGAAAAGGAATAGTAATAGTGTATTAGCAGCAGTAGCCGTATTATCTATCGTACTTTTGGCAGGTTGCACTGAATTACCAGGCAGACAATCCGCGAAAAACGATGTTGAAAAGAGTATTTCTGAAGATGCGCACCAAAACTTTGGTGATGTCGTCAAGCAAGAGCTAGGTAAAGCTGCTACAACTGTGCAGCAAGCCGTTGAGGAAACAGCTACTACGGTAGTTGACGAAATTAAAGCAGATAGCATTAGCAAAGAACTCTCCGTATCGCAAGCGATCGGTTCAGCGTCCGTACTCAGCATGGACAATGCAGTAGGAGAAATAGAAGTTACAGCTGTTACAGGAGATCTGATCCACGTAAATGCAACGATCTCATCCCACAACAGCTCTCTCCATGCGTCTGACCGTCAAAAGATTATGGATGATGCTGAAGTTTTAGTAGAGGTCAGTGGTGATACTTTAAAGGTGTCCACGCATTCCAAATCAAGTCCTAAGAAGGACTTATGGACATGGGCGCAAGACAAATATGGATATTCAGATTTTAGCATAAGCTATAATATAGAACTCCCCGCCAGCATGAATAAATATAAAATTACAAATAACGTAGGTCAGATTCATCTTCGTAATCTAGAGGGCAATTATCATATCGTCAGCAACGTCGGAGCGATCAATATTGAAGGGGCTAAAATCACTGGAAAATCCACTGTAGAATCCGATACTGGTAGTATACGTATGGATATAGCAGGGATGAAGGATGATAGCAGCCTAAAAGCCAAAACAGAGGTTGGCAGCCTCAGTGCTGTCCTAGCCGATGGTATGAAATGCAGCTTGGAAGCCAATAGTGATCTCGGGCAAATCAAAGGTGTAGAAGGTGGAAAGACCGATATTAACGGAGGCGGACCCTTGTTGTCCCTAAACTCAAATATTGGTGCAATTACAGTGCAGTAATCAGCAATAAACAGACCGTCCGGGATAATCGGGCGGTCTGTTTTTGATTTCTAGAGATTAAATTAATGCGATAGCCAGCAAGGTGAACAGACTCAAAGTTAAAATCTGATTTGAGGCAAAAGAATTTCCCCAAAAAGCAGAAGTATGCACAGAACCATTGTCAGTTCTTAAGTAAACATTGTATCTGTCTACATCTGTTATAACGCCTTCGTGCTGTCTACCGTCTCTAGTCAGAATCCGCACCCTTCTATCCTTACAACGCAAACAGTTATAATAAGCTTCCACTAGTGTACTCCTCCTTGTTCGTAATGATATAATCTATGTGTAGGAGTACAGGTCGGTAACGGCGAACTTACATAGGTCGGACTTTGGGTCAATATTTACTTTTTTCGATCCTTGTATCTTTCGTATTCCTCAAGGCTATAGATAATGTAAGACCTATCTTCGGCTTGCGGTCCGCAATATCCCATCCATTCGAGGAGGCCAATCTCATGAATGTAGAAAGAAAACAGTTCATTAAAGAAGGCGTACTGCGTATCACCATTTTCGTTATTTTAGCTTCACTTACTTACACCGTTCGCAACTATGCATGGGCTGTTACTGTTCTCGTATGTGTTGCGCTGTACTCACTCCTTACAGGAGTACACAAAATCTTACGCAAAGAATAACATGTGCCTCCACGAACTTTTATAGCAAGCTAAAACGCCTTAGGCGTCCTTTTAAGGACGGTAAGCGTTTGCGCGAGAATTATAAGGATAAAGTATATCGTGAATCGTATACTTTCTTATAATTTCAAAAAATAACCACTTTTCGCTGAGATGCTAGATCTCATTGGAAAGTGGTTATTTACCTTCCAAAAGAATAAAACCATTAGCGACAGCGAACACAAAATTCACCGTATCTAATGGTTTTATTCAGCCTAACGATTAATCCCTAACGTTCGATCTTATATGTTCACTCTTTAAATGGCGAATGGGAATTGCGATTTGTATAAAAATCGATAATATCATTCACGGTGCGGAGCGGCTCCGCTTCCTTGTGGATCGTGTCCACGTTAGGCTTGAATTCTTCATGCGTCTTCGTAGTCACTTCAGTTCATTCCCTTCAATAGTTAAGCTTGCTGCGTTATCAGCTGCATATATTAGTGCGGCTCCTCTATTCATTACCCTAAAAAGAAGCTTTTAACGCACCAATACTCATATTATTTTGAAAACTATTATTTTATTTGTTCTCAGGTACACATAACAAAAAACGCCTCCTTAACGTAAGATACGTTAAAAAGACGTCAAATATACCTGTTTCATTAAATTATTACTCCGGTTTGTCCACATTTCTTAGACGTTCCAGTGTCTTCTTGTCTTTCATCGTAAGTTCTGCAGTTTCAAGCAGGTCCGGTCTGCGTTCCAATGTGCGCAGCAGTGCCTGCTCTCTCCGCCATATGTCGATGTTAGCATGATGACCACTCAGCAAAATATCCGGTACCTTCCAGCCGCGAAACTCGGCAGGACGTGTGTAGTGTGGATATTCTAGCAGTCCCGTGCTGAACGAGTCAGATATCGCAGAGGTTTCATTTCCGAGTGCTCCTGGCTGAAGCCGGACTAGGGAATCTATAACCGTCAAAGCAGGCAATTCTCCGCCAGTTAGCACGTAATCCCCCATCGAAAGTTCATCTGTTACAAGATGCTCCCGAATCCGCTCATCATATCCCTCATAATGCCCACATATGAAGATTAAATGCTGCTCTTGCGCCAGCTCCTCTGCAATCTTCTGGTTGTAGGTTTTTCCTTGTGGACACATAAGAATGATACGTGGTTTCACAGAAACCTCTTCATCAGATCGACGGTTATCTTCCTCGTTTGGTGTAATACCGAGCACATGCTCGACTGCATTATAAATCGGATCAGGCTTGAGCACCATGCCCCCGCCACCACCATACGGTGTATCATCCACACTATTGTGCTTATTTCCCGAGAAATCACGGAAGTTCACAGCATTTAAGGAGACGATTCCTTTTTCACGTGCTTTACCAAGAATACTTGTGCTGAATACGCCTTCGCACATTTCTGGAAACAGCGTAAGCACATCAATTCTCATCATGGTAATAGCCCTTCCATCAAATGAACAGTAATTTTTTTGGCTTCTATGTCCACATTCAAGACTACATCATTGATTACAGGAATAAGGATGTCTTGTCCCTTTGCAGGCTTAACGACCCACACGTCATTCGCACCAGGCTGTAAGATTTCTGTAATCGTACCGAGTGGTTTGTTTTCATCTTCATCCGTATATACCTCACAACCGACGATTTGGTGGAAGTAGTATTCGTTCTCAGGGAGATCAACCAAATCATTACTTGGAACCTTCAGAAGGCTGCCTTTATACTTTTCCACTTCATTGATGTTCGTATACCCTTTGAGCTTAACGATGAACATACCCTTGTGCTCACGAGCGGATTCTACAGTTACTTCGAATTTAGCACTGCCATCTGCAGGGATCACCATCAGCTTCTTACCTGCAGCAAAACGAACATCAGGGAAATCGGTATGGGATAGTACTTTAATCTCCCCGCGAATACCATGTGTATTCACAAGTCTGCCTACGGTTAACTCTTCTGTCATATAACCCTCTCCTTTACAAGCTTCATTTAATCTATATTTGAACAAAAAGGAGCCGGGATATACTATCCCTAGCCCCTCATTGTACGCATCATTTAAGATAAAATATCTACAGTTACGCGTTTATCGCTCTTGACTGCTGCAGATGTGACTACTGTACGGAGCGCCTTAGCGATCCTTCCTTGCTTGCCAATGACCTTTCCTACATCATCAGGATGTACGGACAGTTCATAGACAATTAGGTGATCCTTCTCCACCGCTCGTACCGTCACATCTTCTGGATGATCCACTAAAGCCTTAGCAATTACTCCAACTAATTCTTCCATAGAGGACCCTCGCAATCAGTCATTATTTCTGTTGCTTAAGCTCATGAAACTTCTTCATTACGCCAGCTTTGGAAAGCAAGTTGCGTACTGTATCAGATGCTTGCGCACCTGTTTGAAGCCATTTAAGAGCTTTTTCCTCATCGATCTTAACTACTGCCGGTTGTTCAATCGGATTATAATAACCGATTTCCTCGATAAAACGACCGTCACGAGGGGACCGGGAATCGGAAACCACTACACGATAGAAAGGCGCTTTATGCGCTCCCATTCTTTTCAGACGAATACGTACTGCCACGAAAAATCACCTCCTTAAAATAGTTTCGGGATATTAGAACAGCAAGATCATTTAAAAGGGAACTTCATCCCTTTGCCGCCTAGCCCTTTAAGCTGCTTCATGGCATTCTTCTTGGAGGCCTTGCCGCCTCCACCCATCATGCCGGAGAATTGCTTCATCATCTTACGCATCTCATCAAATTGCTTGATGAGTCGGTTGACCTCAGCGACCGAGGTTCCGCTACCGGCAGCAATACGTTTGCGGCGGTTATGGTTAATGATCTCAGGCTGACGTTTTTCCGTCTTAGTCATAGAATGAACTATGGCTTCAACGCGACCCATTTGCTTGTCATCAACTTTTAAATCTTTAATACCCTTGGCTTTGTTCATGCCAGGCAGCATATCAAGTATTTGATCGATCGGGCCAAGCTTCTTCACCTGATCCATTTGCTCAAGGAAATCATCAAACGTAAATTCCGCATTACGCATCTTACGTTCCATTTCCTTAGCTTTGTCAGTGTCAATATTCGCTTGAGCTTTCTCAATCAGCGACAGCATGTCGCCCATACCCAAAATCCGCGAAGCCATTCGTTCCGGATGGAACGGCTCCAGCGCGTCGATCTTCTCACCTAGCGCAGCGAATTTGATCGGGCAACCAGTAACGGCTTTGACGGATAGTGCAGCACCACCGCGGCTATCGCCGTCGAGCTTCGTCAATACTACCCCTGTAAGCTCAAGCTGCTTATTAAAGCTCTCGGCTACGTTCACGGCGTCTTGACCGGTCATTGCATCTACTACAAGAAGTACTTCATCAGGATTTACAACATTGTGAATCTGCTTGAGTTCTTCCATTAGTTCTTCATCAATATGCAGGCGGCCTGCAGTATCGATAATAACATAATCGAGTCCGTTATCCTTCGCATGCTGTACAGCTTGTCTGGCAATTTCTACCGGACTAGTCTGATCCCCAAGCGAGAACACCGGCACCTTAATCTGTTCTCCCAGCACTTGCAACTGCTTGATAGCAGCAGGACGGTAAATATCTCCCGCAACCAGGAGCGGACGATGATTGCCCTTCTGTAACAGCTTGGCCAGCTTACCCGAAGTGGTTGTCTTACCCGCCCCTTGTAGACCCGTCATCATAATGACAGTCGGTGGCTTGTTCGACTTGGCCAGCTTCGATTGGCTTCCGCCCATCAGCTCGGTTAGTTCCTTATTAACGATGTCGATAATGACCATGCCAGGTGTAAAGCTGTCCATGACTTCTGTGCCAATAGACTTTTCTTTCACCTTAGCCACGAATTCTTTAACTACCTTGAAGTTAACGTCGGCTTCCAGAAGGGCCAACCGTACTTCGCGCATAGCTTCGTTTACGTCATCTTCGGATACTTTACCTTTACCGCGCAGCTTGCTGAACACATTCTGCAATCTTCCGGTTAAACCTTCAAACGCCATATGCAGTTTCTCCCTTCATGCTACTCTAACCTCTGCAAGCGATCCACGATCTCCGCGAACCGAAGTTTATATTGCTCAGGCAGCATCCCATTCTCCGGCAGTCTGCGCAGTTCTTCTAAATATTTGGTACGACTCTCATGCTTCACTAATAATCCAAGTTTTTCTTCATAATTTTCTAGGACTTGCTCCGCCCGTTTAATATGTTCATAAACGGCTTGGCGGCTGATTTCAAATTCAGCGGCAATCTCTCCCAAGGAAAAATCATCGTGAAAATAATATTTAAGAAACGTTTGCTGCTTATCTGTAAGCAGTCGTTCATAGAAGGCAAAAAGCAGATTGATACGATTCGTTTTCTCGAGTCTATTCTCCTGACTCATTAAGAGCACACCCTTCGTCAAGGAAAAACACTTTACACCTTCACAACGTCCCTTATGATACCTAAAAGAAAGAGAGATGTCAAGCATTTTTGCTTGTCATCTCTTTCTCTATTAAAAATCCCTTATTCCCGTAGAAAATCCGCTTGAAATTATTGGATCGGCAGTACATAAATCAATACGGCGAAGAAGTGTGTAACACTACCAGCAAGAACAAATACATGCCAAATCGCATGATGATATGGAAACCCTCTCCATACATAAAAAACCGTGCCTAATGTATAGAGTATTCCACCAGCCATCAGCAGGATCATCCCACCGTCTGCTACAACAGCCGAAAGAGGATTCCAGGCGATTACAATCAGCCACCCCATTGCGATGTAGAAAATGGTGGACATAAACAGAAACTTTTTAACAAAAAATGCTTTGAAGAAAACGCCAAATACTGCGATCCCCCAAATAACGCCGAATAAGCTCCAACCAAGCGTACCCCGAATGGCGACTAACAAAAAGGGTGTATACGTGCCTGCGATAAACAGATAAATAGCGGAATGATCGAAAAATTCGAACAAATCCTTCGCCTTACCCTCTTTGAGACTATGCACTAGTGTTGAATTTAGATACAGAAGAAGCATTGTCGTTCCATAGATGGAGAAGCTGACCACATGCCATGTCGTTCCCTTCAGACTTGCAAAAACAACGAGCAGGACAAGTGCAGCCACGCTTAATACCGTTCCAATCCCGTGCGTAATCGCATTTGCGACTTCTTCTCTCCGGCTGTAGGTGTGAGTATTTGCCATATCCATATCCTTCCGTCTAAGCTTTCTTTCTATTATACCACGCGCGCCCTACTTGATTACAGTTTGTAAATTTCTGTATACTTCGCTTCTAAATAATCAGCCAAATAATCTGGGCTTAGCGGTTCACCCGTTACTTGTTCAATAATTTGAGAAGGCGTTAAGCTATTTCCGAAACGATAGATCTTATCGGTTAGCCATTCTTTAATAGGTAGTAGATTCCCTGCAGCAATCAACTCATCAAACTCCGGCAGCTCCTTACGAAGTGTATTCAGAATTTGTGCAGCGTACATATTACCTAAAGAGTAGGAAGCAAAATATCCGAAATCCCCACCCGACCAATGGACATCTTGTAGCACACCCAGAGCGTTAGAAGGCGGAGTAATGCCCAAATACTCTTGATACTTAGCATTCCATACTTGAGGCAAGTCTTTTACAGAGAGACCCTCATTAAAAATAAGCTTCTCGATCTCATAACGCACGATAATGTGCAGATTGTATGTAAGCTCATCTGCTTCGATCCGGATAAAGGAGTTCTCCACGCTGTTGATCGCCCGGTAGAAATCTTCCAACTCCACATTCGCAAGCTGCTCAGGAAATTGCTGTTGAAGATCACTGTAATAACGTTGCCAGAAAGCCCGGCTGCGTCCGATCATGTTCTCCCATAGTCTCGATTGAGATTCATGAATCCCCATTGAGGCTCCTTGAGCCAGAGGTGTTCCAATAAAATCCTTGCTGATATTTTGCTCATAAAGCGCATGTCCACCTTCATGCAGTGAACTGAATATGGCACTAGTCACATTATCAAGCAGGTAAGCAGTCGTAATGCGAACGTCACCTGGATTCAATCCTGTAGCAAAAGGATGCACACTCTCATCTAGACGGCCTGCGTCAAAATCATAACCCATTTGCTCTAAAATAAAATTGCCGAACTTTTCCTGCTGTTCTTTAGGGAAGATCTGCTGTAAGAAGCTTGTGTCCGGCTTATTGGGCGAAGCAGCGATAGCTTCTACCAATGGTACCAAACGGCTGCGTAGGCGGCTGAATACTTCATCCACTTTTTCTACCGTAAGATCAGGCTCATACATATCCAGAAGCGTATCGTACCGCGTTCCTTTTACGCCCCAATAATCGATAAATTCTTGCTTTAGAGCAACTATCTTGCTTAAATAAGGCTCAAAAGTTTCAAAATCATTGTTCTCCTTGGCTTCTTCCCAGATGGTTTGGGAATGTGCGGACAGGACCGCATACTCCTCAAATCTTTTGGAAGGGATACTCTTGCTGCGCTCATATTCTTTACGGCAATCTGTAACGATCTTCTTCTGATCAAGTGATAGCTGGGTAATCACTTCAGGACGGATAAAAAATTCTGTAAATCCTCCCATTTCTTCCGAAATTCCGAGTCTGAACAGTTCTCCGCTTAGCATCCCTATCGTACCCGAACGAACTTCAACTCCCTTACGCGGCGCACCGGTACGCAAATCCCAGTGTAGTAATTCTATGGCCTCTGAATATCCACTTATCTTTGATAATAAATCGCTAAATTTCTCCCACTGTTCCTTCACTTGCTGTTCCATTTTATTACACCTGCTTTCTCTGTTTTACCGACTCCTCTTGATGATACTTTTTTGAATGAGTATAATCAACTTCAGAGATTACATCTCTAATTTAAAATATTCAATGGGTTACATAAGAAGCAGATCTTGCTTCGCACAAAATTCGAAGGAGCGTGAACAGGCTATGATGATTCAAGTTACACCTCTCGCAGAAAGGAAGTTGAAGGAAAGGCTTGAAGATCAGCCAGGATTTTTCAAGCTCTTTTATGATACGGAAGGCTGCGGGTGTGACGGAATTAATGTATTACTGATTGTTTCAGAAGTGGAAGACGGCGATTCCAGGATTGAAAGTGATTCCCTTCCCTTTATCGTAAGCCGCCAGCAGGAAATCTTTTATGAGGACAAGATACGTCTGGATGCCGAGGAACGATTCTCTTCCTTTAAGCTAGACAGTGATTCACAGATTTACGGAAAAAATATCCTGGTAAGAGATATGCGTAATGTAAGTACAATTCAGTGATTTTAGGGAGGAAGAACCGCCATGAGCCATGTATCCGATATTATTAACTTTAATAAAAGTTTTGTAGAGAATAAAGAGTACGAAGCCTATTTAACTAGTCGCTATCCAGATAAAAAAATGTTGATTATCACCTGTATGGATACCCGTCTGGTTGAACTATTGCCAAAAGCTATGAACTTTAAGAACGGTGATGTCAAAATCATCAAAAATGCCGGAGCGGTTATTTCTCAGCCCTTTGGTAGTGTTATGCGTAGTGTCATGGTCGCGCTATATGAACTAGACGCAGAGGAAGTCATCGTTGTTGGACACTATGAATGTGGTATGGCCTCACTCAATGCGGAGCATATGATTAATTCAATTAAAGAGCGCGGAGTATCTGAAGAGGTGCTATCTACACTTGAGAATTCCGGGATCAAGCTTACTAAATGGCTGCGCGGATTTGACAACGTAGAACATGGGGTAATTCAAACGGTGGACTTGATTAAACGTCATCCACTGCTTCCACCAAATGTACCTGTACATGGCATGATCATCGATCCGGCAACGGGAGCGCTTGAGCTTGTCGCTGACGGGTATAAATAACTTAAGAAACAACTCTCTTACTGCTGTTTGCGTGGATCCTGGATCCACGCTTTTTTTGTGAATAAAAAAGTATAAATTATGACAAGCATAAACGCCTTCAGCGTCCTTATAAGGACGGTAACTGTTTAAGCGGGAAATATAAGGATAATATAGTTGCACAGCATATACTTTCTTATATTTTAAATAAAAATTGAAACCTAGTAGATCTAGCTGCGTACTACTGAACATGCACACAAATTCATACTCACAGGAGGGTTTTCGTACTAAATGAAACCAATGAAACGCGTAATGATGATTGTAATGGCCTTCACTCTATTTTTCGCCGTAGCTACCCCGAACTTTGTGGATGCGAAGCGAGGTGGTGGCGGATTTAAATCCGGCACTCGTAACTATTCAACAACTCCAAAAAAATCAACAACCGATAGCGTAAGGAAAAGCGATAGCACTAAAGGCTCCACAGCAGGATCTACTGCGAATACGAAACGTGGGTTCTTCAGCGGTGGCGGCTTAATGAAGGGCATGATGATCGGTGGTTTGGCCGGGCTGCTGTTCGGCGGAATGTTCGCCGGCATGGGTGCCTTCGGTAACATTCTAGGCTTCGCCATTAATATGCTTGCTATCTATGTACTCGTAATGCTCGTAATGTCCTTCTTCCGTCGTAGAAAAGAACGTCGTCGCTTAGAAGATCAGGGTGGGCGTTACTAATGTCAACAATGGTTCTAAGCATGGATGAGATTATCAATGCCCTATGTCTACACATGGCTGAACGTAAAGCGGTTCGCCCTGAAGATGTTCAGGTAGAACTGAGCTGGGAAGAAGACACCGGATACTCTGCAGAGGTTTGGGTACAGGGACGTAGTCAATATTTAGTGGAGTCCAACATGATCGAAGCAATCCTACGTTACATGCTTAGCGAATATGGCATTCGTGCATATCGCGAAGATGTAAGGCTAGACCTGGATGAGGAAATCACGGCGATTGTAACTACACAGAACTAAGCGTTTAAGCGAGAAATACAAGACATGAAGTATAGTTTGAAACTTATACTCTCTTATATTTTAAAGAAAGGGACAACCCAAATGGTTGTCCCTTTTTTGTATACATCTATTCATAGAAAAATTGCTTTACCGTCCCTACTCCATCCGTCACTTCAACTTCAGCGTACGCTCCGTTAATAAGCGTAATTTGCGGTGGAATATGACCACAATCGATATCATACACAATAGGTACCTGGAGCTCCTCAGAAAGCTCTGCATAGATGTCTTCGGCCGTATAGTTCTCTACTGGCCGATTAGCAGGACTTCTGCCAAACATGATGCCAGAACAATTATCGAACCAACCTGCCAGCTTCATTTGAACTAATGACCTGCGTACATCAACCGTATTCAGTTCGCAATTTTCCAAGTACCATAGGATCGGTTCATTGTTAATCATTTTTTCTTGGAAATGCCGCAGATCGCCAAATGGTGTGCCAATCAGATGCCTAATTACATCTATGCATCCCCCTAGTAGACGCCCTTTCATAGTTACTGGACCAGAGGATACAGTCTTCCAAAGGGTATCTTCTGTCAAGTGGAATACATAAGGCGTAGGAGCATCATGTTGCCATTCCCCTTGATATTTATTGGATGAGCGCTGGATAATAGAATCGCCTACTTGCGTCGTTAGTACCGCTTCCCACATAGCTGTGGTATCATCCGAATACTCACCTCTTAAATCAACAAGGTTAGTCCCATGAGCCGTGGCAATCCCTGTTCTTAACGTAATTGCAAGCAACAGCACGCTAATATCCGAATAGCCTAAGATCCACTTGTCCTTCATCGTATCAAAATCAATAAATTCAAGAACCTCAATTAACAACTCCCCGCCCCAAGGCGGAATAAGGATATCAATATGCTCACTGCCCATCATCTCGTTAAACTCCTGAGCACGGACTTTGGCCGGTGCGGATTTGGCTTTCTCTTGCGTCCATACCGTTTCCCCACAAATCACATTAAATCCTTTAGACTCCAAGCGGCTTGAAGCCAACTTAATTAACTCTGCATTTTGAGCGCCTACTCCAGATGAAGGTGCAGTTACCCCTACTGTCGCATTCTTGTTCAAAATAGGATATCTAATCATATGACACCTCCCAGTTTACAGCAATTATATCAAGAGTAACCTTCATTTACACTTTCTTATATTTCAAAAAAAAAGAACATGGCTAGACGCGTCAACGTACGATCGCGAATTCAGCACATGTCCTTATTCAATAGAATGCACGTTTTAGAGTAAAGAAATAGCAAGCAGCTCGAACAACACAAGCGGTAAAATCACATTATTATTGAAAGGAGGACCCGGGTAATGACCTGGATACGGACCAGGACCCGGATGAGGATGATGAGGATGATAAGGTTGGTATGGATTATAATAACCGCGTGGCATTTGCCCATTTACCGCAACGTTCAAATATAAATGCTTATTATCTACTCCGGCAATAGTGCCTTCATGCACTAAGCCATCTAAAGTCTGTACATTCACCTTATGGTTTAGGTAAGGCTTGCAAGATTGATGCAGGGAATCACGGACACCGTGCAGGTGCCGGATCACCGCAGGATCGGCCTGGTAAATCACATTCTGCTCTTGCCCAGTGTTATATGTCGACATGGATGCTCTGACCTCCGTAAATGGATTTGCTCCATTCTATGCAGAAGCCTATATCACGGTGCCTATTTGAGAGATATCTTTATACTGGAAGAGCTACTTTCTCAACTTTCACATTTACCGAAACAAGGGACAAGCCCATCATATTCTCCACAGCATTACGTACATTTTTTTGCAGCATATAACAGACCTCTTGAATCACACATCCGTAATTCACAATAACCCGCAGGTCGATGGCAACGTCTACTTCCTTCACTTCTACAGACAATCCTTTTTTTACATTTTTACCGCCCAAACGTTTCGCCCAGTTGTCCGAAATATTACTTCCTGACATCCCAGCAATACCTGGCGTTTCCAGAACCACCTGTCCAACGATCGATGTGACTACATCATCTGAGATATGAATTAATCCTTGCTCTGTTCCTTCATTCATATAAACAACCTCCATCATATTTGATAATTTAAGAGATATTAAAGGCTCTCCTCTACCTCAACCTCTGCCCTGTGGTTCTTAACAAACAAATTATACACTTTGGTCAAGAGGATTTTCACAATCATATACAGTGGAATAATCAGCAATATCGCAATAATCCCGCCTATATCTCCACCAACCAACACTAAGATGATCGTTGTCAGCGGATGAATATCAAGCTTTTTCCCAAAAATGTAGGGAGCAATCAAATTATCCTGGATTTGCTGAGCTACGAGAACGATGATGATGGACCACACTGCAATGGACGGCGATTGGATGAATCCGATAATAAAAATTGGGATGCTGGAGAGAATTGCACCAATGAAAGGTACAAAATTCATCACAACAGCAATCACTGTCAACAACAATGCATACTGTAGTCCAATAATAAGGAAACCAATATACATCAAAACACCAAGCGCCAGATTGACTAATACCCGACCAACAATGAATCCACTTAACGCACTGTCAATTTCACTCATCATTGTAGTCCCTTCTCCACGATACTTCTTTGGAAAGAAACTTACAATCTTACGACCAAATTTCCCACCTTCCTTAAGCATGTAAAACAACATAATAGGAAAGGTAAATAAAATAATCGCGAAATTTGAAACAAAGGAGAATAGACCCGTTACGTAATTCGAAATCAGATTAAATCCTTTATTCAAATATTCAGTCAATTGGGAAGCAAGATCCATATCTGCTGGGATAATAGAAGCTAGGAATCCACTGTCCTCGAGCCTCAATAACTGCTGATTCACGGCTGCGATCAGATTTGGCATATTATCGACAAAATTAATTAGCTGTGTTCGAAGTGAAGGCCATACTCCAATACTAAAACCAAACAAGAGCAATGCAATGACCACATATACGATGATAATCGCAACAGAGCGATTTAGTTTATATTTCTCCAAAGTATTGATTAGAGGTCGGAGTAAATAATAGAAAAATCCTGCCAACATTAAGGGGACGATAATAACATTGAACAAAGACAAGATCGGTCTGAAAATAAAATTAACGCGTGAGCCTAAAAATACGATGCCTAACACCAAAAGGATCGCTATACAAACTCGAATGAATGTGTTCAGTTTAGCCATAGTTCTCTCCCATCTTCTATTTTTGGGCACCTTTCATCCCGCTATTTGGGAATACGTATGGTGAATACCGTTAGTTCCTGCTTTTCGCGGCTGAGATGAAGTGTGCCACCCATTTTCTCTGTATTTTTCATAGCAATGGATAAACCAAGGCCCGTTCCACCTGTTGTTGACCGTGCTTTATCTCCACGAACAAACGGATCAAACAACGTTGACCACAGCTCTTCAGGTATGCCCACTCCGGTATCTGCAATTTCAATGGCAACCTCGCCCTCTGTTGGTATAACCTCCACGCGTAGATGAGTGCCTGGCGGATTATAGGTCAAAGCATTGGAGATCAAATTATGAACTACGCTCGAGAGCAGCTCCGCATCAAAGCTTGCTATTACCTCCTGTTCAGGAACATTCAGCTGCAGGATGAAGTTCTTTTGTTCAATCTCACCATAGGAATCTGCAACGATCTCACGAATAAATTCGCCCAGTTCTTGACGCTCCATACGTAGTAAAAAATCCGGGGAATCTATTTTAAGCAACTCCACCATGTTTTGAATCAGTTTGGTCACTTGCGAGGATTTATTATAGATATAGGTTAAATACCGTTTCTGGCGTTCTTCATCCTCACCACGACCTTCAACCAACGCTTGCGCAAAACCCTGTATACTCGTAATGGGTGTCTTCAGGTCATGCGAAAGATCAACCATCATACGTTTCTTGCTTTCCTCTGCTTGGCGTTTTTCTTTGGTCGTCTTCTCAATTACGTCCGCCATATAATTAAAAGTCTCTCCAATTTGCGAAAATTCTTTCTCAGCATATAGCGAGATTCGAGTATCATAGTTCCCTTCAATCATCTGCTTCAAACCAAGCGTAATGATACGCAGCGGCTTCCTGATTCTTCGTGCCACCCAATAGCTGTACACGATAATAAGCAAGAGAACCATTCCAACTCCTAAAAAGACATAGTATGAAAGCGAGTGGTTGAAGTATTCAACTAATGGATCACTATTAATTGAAATGTCGATGACTTCTCTAGGAATTTTCAAAAGCAGCCACTCTGACTCATTCTGATTATTGCGTGTGGTCAACGAGTAGAAGTACGCCTGATCCTCTCCGTTTTCCAGATTACTTAAGAGCTGGATATCGGTATATTGCGTTACATCGTCTTTCTTCTCCCCAACTACCTCGATGACTTTCTTTTCTTGACCCAAGATCTCAATCCATCCACCGCTACGCAGAAGCCGTTTGGTTTCTATCCCATGCTCCAGATTATCTCGATAGGCACTTGCTTCAACCTTCAAATCAGGATCAGCGATTTTATTTTTTTCGAACATATGGGTCACATCAAGATTAATGAACAAATAATAAACAATCACAAGAAAAAACAAAATGCAGATGAATAACAAAAAATCCAGCGTCAGCGATGATTGTAAAGGTCGTTGATCTCTATTGCTCCATAGGCGCTTCAATTTTGTATCCCAGCCCTCTAATAGTCTTTAAATACACTGGTTTCTTAGAATCTTCCTCGATCTTTTCCCGGATATTACTAATATGTACCATGATACTATTATCTTCGTACACATAGAAATCTTCCCACACTGCTTCATATATTTTTTTTCGTGTAAAGACCCGGCCTGGTTGTTTCATCATCAATTCCAGAATTTTGTACTCGGTAGAGGTAAGAACGACGGGTTCCCCTGAACGATAGAGCAGACACTGGCTTTGATCCAGCCTCAATTCTCCCAACACAATCTGTTCAGTCGCCTTTTCTTCAATAATCTGTGCGTCAAAATGATGTACCCGCCGCAGCAAAGCTCCTGCACGAGCTACAATTTCTAATGGATTAAACGGTTTGGAAATATAATCGTCGGCACCGAGTTCAAGCCCCAAGATTTTGTCGTAATGTTCGCTTTTTGCAGATAAAAACAACACCGGAAAATGATGAGACTCACGAATCTTCTTCAATAGTTGCAGTCCATCTAGACCAGGCATCATAATATCAAGAATCGCTAAATCAATTTTATGGTTCTGTACTTGCTGTAACGCTTCAGTCCCACTGTTCGCTTCCACAATGTTGTACTCTTTCTCTAAATATAATCTCAATAATTCCACAATTTCTGCTTCATCATCTGCGATTAGAATTGTATACACAGTAATCACCCCATCTAACTATAATCTTCGATTATTAAACCCACCTAAACTCAATCTAAAGAATAGCTAAATTATTACACCAATCAAATTCTTATATTTAAATAAAAATCGCACACAGGAACTCGTCCCATGTACGATCGTAAAATCCCAAAAATCTGAACACCAGCTGGCAAGTCTAAACGCCCTCGGAGTCCTATTAAAAAGCAACCCCAATTCCACCTTCACCCGCATAGGTTCCCATTACAGGTCCCATACTTGAGAGTAAAACTTCTTTGAATGGGTGCTTTTGCAAGATGCGTTCTTTAATCTCAAGCGCAAGCTTCTCACAGTTACTGTGCACTATAGCGATAACAGCCTTCTCGTAGTCATGCTGCTTCTCATCCAAATGGGCAAGCAGACGGTTTAACGCCTTTGGAAGACCACGGGTCTTCTCCACTACCTCAACAGTACCCTCTTCGCTGATTTTGAGCAGTAGTTTGATATTCAGCACGGAAGCAACCGCTCCTGATATCCGACTTAGACGTCCGCCCTTCATCACATTCTCAAGCGTATCCAGTGTAAAATATGCACGAACTTCATCTATTTGCTGAAGCACCTTGTCCTTCAGTTCCTGCAGACTTGAACAAGTCTGTGACCACTTCGCCGCAAGGCCCACAATCAGCGACAACCCGCCAGAAAAGGTCTTGGAATCTATAACCTCTATCGCATTGGTGTGTCCTTCTTCTTGGTACATTTCCATAGCGATCATAGCCGTCTGATAAGTGCTACTAATATTAGAGGACATACAAATGACCATAATGTCAGTACCTTCCTCTACTTGCCTGAATGTCTCAAGGAATTGGTTTGGACTTGGACTTGCCGTAGTAGGTAGCTCCTTGGATTCACTCATTTTAGCATAAAAGGTTTTCGTATCCGTATCCGCAGGCATTAACTCATGCCCAAAATGAACCGGTAGATGGACTACGGAAACATTATACTTCTCCATGTAGTCAAGGGGTAGGTCAGAACCGCTGTCTGTTATGATCTTGATTGCCATAATATAAGTACTCTCCTTTCAATATCAGTACTATTATAGCTATCGCCAAATGAAATCTCCAGTAACCAATATAACTTGAAAAATCCTTCAATTTGTGCTTATGTCTTTCTTCCTTAACTTGTCCGAATATGATATGGTTTATGAATAAGCGTATAGAAATGGAGTGTATGTATGAGTAAGGGAAGAGTATGGAACCGAGGCAAGCATGATGGAACAGGACTATCAAGGAAAAAAAGCGTGGATCAAGAAGTTACAACATCTACTGAAACTGAAGCGACTGAAGCTTCAAATGAACCGTCTAATTCCAGAATTGATACAGTTAAACCGATGAATCGTACAAACTGGGTAACTCGTCCTGCACGGGTTATCAATAAAGATTCCAAAAACAAACAATAACTATGACAAATAGGGTTTCAGAACTTGTCCCTGAGTTCTGAAACCCTATTTTTATATGTTCTTAACCGTAGGTAGTTTACATATTTACATCCGGACGCTTATACAAAACGAGTATGATTTCTGTTTCTATTTCAACAATATTTAAAATGATAATTTGGAGGATTGAGCTAACAGCAAACAGGGTTTCGAAACGGAAATCACTCGTTTCAAAACCCTGTTTGTTTATTGTCTAAGGCAGCCTAAAGAGGCGGCCCTTTGCTAATCTTAACATTATGCACGAGTGGAGAGAATGAATCTCTCTAGCGCTGCTGTATCCGTAATCCTATGATTACATTCTTGGCTCTCAATGCATATATATTGGCCAATGGATGAATAATCATCCGGCGAAGATTTCGCAAGCCTGGTCTTGACCGTAAAGAAGGCAAGCTGTTGCTGCCGATTACAGAACAGGCAATACCCCTTCTTGTTCATCGGTGTCATTCGACCCTCAATACCGATAAACTGCCCTTCTAACGGGTATACAATAAATAATTTATTGGTAGCAATATCTATCCAGCTCAGATAAGTCATATATCGAAAATCGATTGCTGATAAATCAGGTACCTTCAGCTTCTTATTCTTAGGGAATAACTTCTGAATCTGATTCGGTGTAATCTGTGGAAATGTTTCTAAATAAGGCTCTAATCCACTAAGATACTTCTGAAAATCGTATGCAGTCTCAAAGGTAGATATTTGTTGCAGCAACTGTTGCTGATTATCACTTAGTGTTGGAAAAGCTTCTACAACATTCAACGAAGAACGATATCTTACCGTCTCCAAGACTCTTCGATCCGCTACAGTTCGCAGTGTTTTTAGAAGGAAATCCGTTTGTTTCTTAATTAAATTATATTGATGGTTTCTAATAAATGGTGTATTCATTGCTCTTCAGCCCCTTATTTGTTATGAAAATTCTATAAGGTGCAAAGCCCATTATTAGAAACGATATGTTTAGTTTGGGCGATCATCCATCCTATCGCACCTCACGCAAAGTATCGCCCTAATTTAGGCTTTGCGTGAGGAACTTCTAGCTAATGGGCAAACCAGCATTAGCACAGTACCACCTCCGATTACATTCACGAAAAAAGTATAACAGGAATGTTTGGAATCGGCTAGACCACGTTGCCAACCTCTGCTTCATCTCTAGAAGGGGCTTCACCAATTAGCTGTTTCAAAAGTTTCTTCATCAAGACTGAAGCTTTCACTTTGGTGTGAAGACAAGGCGAAAATACGAATGAATGACCATGGAAATCATGAATAATTTACCTTCTTTTACAAACACTACGAAACAAAAGGAGGCTGATGTTTCATGTGTCAACGTTTTTCTCTGGCGGCTGAACTGCAGGAAATTAGGGAGCATTTTGAAATTAACCGGGTGATGTACTACTATAAAGACCGCTATAATATTAGTCCCACGCAGGATAT
Organism: Paenibacillus etheri; assembly: GCF_001012825.1. GTDB lineage: Bacteria > Bacillota > Bacilli > Paenibacillales > Paenibacillaceae > Paenibacillus_AQ > Paenibacillus_AQ etheri. Next base: position 688,349 of record NZ_LCZJ02000018.1, on the reverse strand, counting down.
GCCGGTCGTATTACAGCAGGATGGTGAGCGAATTCTAGATGAGTTCCGCTGGGGATTCGTTCCTTATTGGGGAAAAGATGCGATCAATGCAGATCTCCGAAATGTGCATCAGAATCCAACCTACCGCAAGATGGTGGACAAGCATCGTTGTATTATCCCGTGCAATGGATTTTACTATTGGAAAAAAGAAGGCAAGAAGACTTATCCAGTTCGGGTTGTCATGAATAATCGCAGTATGTTCGGAGTGGCTGGTCTATACGAAATTTGGCGTGATACGCGCGGGGAACCTCTTCGCACCTGCTCTTTGGTTATGACAGAAGCTAACCCACTGATTAGTGAATTTGAAAGCCGGATGCCGGCGATTTTGTCCCCCCAGGATATCACTCGATGGCTAGATGAGGAGACAAATGATCTGGAAGCACTGAATCCGATTCTGCGGCCTTATTCAGCAGATGAAATGCAGGTGTACCCAGTCACACCAATGATTAACGACAACAGGAACGACTCGGCTGAATGTATTCGGGAAATGGATCTGAAGGAGTCCTGGGTAAAACCCTGAAATAGTAGCACTCTAAAAATAAAGCAGCGATTGTAAGGCTGGAAACTAAAGCCTTAACATACCGCTGCTTTTATTGTTATCGCTGAATATTGAAAGCAAGTCACCGATTGGATATCTTTCCTCTACTGTCTATTCGACGGAGAGTACAGATTCATATAGTTCAAGCTTTTCAAAAACATCATCAACCCATTCTTGATCATCCCATATTAGTGGATTGTCAATCCTTCTTTCCGCAGGGTGACCCGTTGTGAAAGTGTCTACACCATCTTTGTATCCAAAGTACAAATCAACAATTTTTAATGACTTATTTGAAGATTGAACTAACAGTTTGCAAGTCATTCCAGAACCTTCGTTTGAAAAAGGTAAGCTTAGTCTGTGAATTTAAGAAGATTTGCATTCGAGATGTAGTTCTCAAAGGATACAGTTTATTGTTTCGCAACGGCTCCGGTATAAAGATTAACGAAGGCTTTACAATACCTATCGTGAATATTCTCATAAAATCACCTTTTTTAACCCATTCTTTGTTTCTTTTTGAAATCTTACTGGTGCTCTGTCGTTGTGTATTAACGCCCCTCCTTTATTTAGTATTTGTTAGAGTTCTTTTACGGTTCTCTAATTCCATAATATACTAAATCAGGCTCCTATATGGGGTGAAATAGAAGTTTCTTCATTCCTTTTGTAAAACTAAAGATTTAAGCGTGAACAGTAAAAAGCCCATTAGCGCAATATGCGTTAATGGGTCATGCCGCTCTTGTATTATCCAAGCATTGCGGCTTGTCGTTTGTACTGATCCTCCAGCACTAAACAAGCCATAGCTTCTACGACAGGTACGATTCTTGGGCAAATACATGGATCATGTCTGCCTTCGGTGCGTATCTCTTGCTCTTCCCCTTTGATGTTAGTCGTTTGCTGTGGCACAGAGATGGAAGAAGTAGGCTTTACACTGATCCGAAATACGATTTCTTGTCCGGTGCTAATCCCCCCGATGATTCCTCCGGAATGATTAGTAAGAAAACCATCGCTGTTCCTCGCGTCATTATGCTCACTCCCCAGCATCGTTGCCGCTTCGAAACCAGCTCCAAATTCTATCCCTTTAACAGCGCCAATGGACAGCATAGCTTTCGCCAGTTCTGCATCCAATTTATCAAAGACTGGCTCTCCAAGACCCGGAATTACACCACGAATACGGCATTCCACAATGCCACCACAGCTATCCCCAATCTCGGCTAACCCTTCAATTTTTTTAATCATTTTGTCAGCTGCAATTGGATCACAGGCGCGGACAGCATTTTGTTCAATCACACCCTCATCGAAGGATTCACACTTTATACCTCCGATTTCTTGCGTGTATGCTACTACCTGTACACCTCTTCTCTCTAACAACTTACGAGCTATCGCACCTCCAGCCACTCTTGCTGCAGTTTCTCTACCTGAAGCACGTCCACTACCGCGATGATCCCGAATACCGTATTTCTCTAAATAAGTAAAATCGGCATGACCCGGCCGAAAAGCGTTCTGGATCTCGCTGTACGCTTCTGGTCTCATATCGTGGTTTTGAAGAACTACAAAGAGCGGCGTACCTGTTGTTTTCCCCTCAAATACTCCAGATTGTATATGGACAACATCATATTCCTTACGAGGGGTAGTCACCGAAGATTGGCCCGGCTTTCTCCGATCCATTTGTTTTTGAATATAAGCTTCGTTAATCTCGACGCCGGGTGTTACCCCATCCACTATGACCCCTACCGACACACCATGTGACTCACCGAAGGTTGTAATTTTGAACACTTCACCGAATGTATTTCCTGCCATTATATATGCACTCCTTATTTAATATTGGACCTGTACGCCTAACGCTGACAAACGGTCAAAATAATCTGGACAGGTCTTGGAGACACAACCAGGGTCGATAATCTGAATATTCTCAATCTTCAAGCCGATTAAAGTAAGCGCCATAGCCATCCGATGATCGTCATGAGAATTTAGTAAAGCTGGGATTGGCTGACCCGGATATACCGTTAGACCATCCTCAAACTCTTCTACACGTATTCCGAGCTTACTTATTTCTTCACATATCGCGGCTATCCGATCACATTCATGATGTCTGATATGTGAGGCATCCTTTAGAGTGATTGGACCATCTGCAAAAATAGCCATAGCAGCCATTGTTAGTGTTTGATCCGACCACTTCTTCATACTCACTGTGAATCCACCCTTCATCCGTGGGACACCTTGCACTTCAACAAAGTTCTCCCCTCGAAGAACGGTACAGCCCATTAACTCCAAAACGTCTAAGAACTCGATATCAGGTTGACTTGTATGGCTAGCATTAATCCCTTCAATTCGTACACGGCCTGCCGTAAGCGCAGCTACCGCCCAAAAGTAACAGCATGTGGATACATCAGGCTCTAAAGTGATCATTTGACCTTGATACTTTCCTGCAGGAACCGTTATCGATTGACCGTCCTGAGACGCTTCTGGTGTTACACCAAAGGAGGCCATCATGGCAAGAGTCATTTCGACATAGTCTCTTTGCACAACTTCTCCATCAATATACACGGTTACCGGTTCTTTGGCATACGGTGCAGCTAGCAGTAACCCACTAATAAATTGACTTGAAGTGGAGCCGGGCAGTGTCGCCTTTCCTCCTTGCAGACCTTTTGTCTCTATTGTAAAAGGTAAACAACGCTCGGCTTGTTTATACTCAAATTGTGCACCAAGGGTCGTTAATGCGTCGAGTAATGGCGCGAGTGGCCGCTCACAAAGTCGTTTACTTCCATTCATCGTCCAAGTGCCAGTCCCTGCCGCGAGCGCAGCGGGTAAGAATCTTGCAACCGTACCTGCCGCTCCTACATATAGCTCACCAGTCGGATTCGGCCAGTTGCCGCCACATCCTTCCACAACAGCTGTCTCTTCTTCTATCACAACGGGAATCCCCAGTTTCTTTAATGATTCAATACACCAGTAAGAGTCATCACTTCTTAATATTCCCTTTATTTCTGAACGTCCATCAGCTAAAGCAGCGATTACCAAGGCCCGATTCGTCAGACTTTTACTTCCTGATATGGTTATCGTCCCATTGATTACCGCTTTCGCTGGGCTAATCTTTACTATGTGTTTATCGCTATTCGTTGACCATGGAGAACGTGCTTCTAAGTCCGGTTGATTGGATTCCATTTCATCCACCCCTTTGAATTATTCCTCTACCCTGATTATAATGAATGAAATGAAATAAATGAAATAGGATTTTTACCATAATGATATAGAGGTGATCTATACCACATGTTCAACTTGGAATGGTATCGTATTTTCTGGCAAACGGCACGTCATCGAAATTTAACAAAAGCTGCAGGGGAACTACATATTACACAGCCTTCTGTGAGTTATGCCATTAAACAAATGGAAGAAGCTTTAGGACTGAAGCTGTTTCACAGGCTGTCCAAAGGTGTAGAGCTTACAGAAGAAGGGCGAGCGCTATTTGAATATGTGGAGCAATCCTTTTCCATGCTAGATTCTGCACAGAAGCATCTGGAGAGCTTGAAGCAGTTAAATGAGGGAGAAATACGAATCGGAGCCAGTGATTATCTGATCAAGCATCTTTTGTTGCCACACTTGAACACCTTTCATAGCACATACCCAGGTATACGAATTCGTCTCTCTCATGGGAAGACGCCAGACATCACTAAGCGTTTAAAAGATGGTGAGATCGACTGTGCCTTTGTCCATATGCCTCTTCACGATCCGCTGCTAAATATACAGACGCTGGCTGTATTGGAGGATTGTTTTGTAGTAGGTGAAGCCTATCAAGAATTAGCAAGTCGTTCACTAACCATGAAAGAAGTGTCAGAACTGCCTTTAATCCTATTTTCTCAAGGGAGCAGCACTAGAGTATTTGTTGAGCAATGGTTTGCGACTAAGGGATTATCGGTAATACCAGATATTGAATTGGGGAGTATAGAACTGCTGGCAGAGTTCGCCAGATTAGGGTATGGGGCAGCTTTTATCAGCCGTTCTTTCGTGCAAGAGGATCTTCACAGTGGAAAGCTTTATGAGTTGAAGCTAGATGATCCGCTTTTACCTCGCAGTATAGGCTTTGCAGTACGACGGGATCGAAAGCTGTCTGTTGCGGCTGAGCAATTTGTTCAGATGATTGGTACACGACTATCAGAGGGGTTATAATTCTTTCGCTAAAAAAAAGCAAAAACACCGGGAGTTCCGGTGTTTAATTCATTCCTAAAGCTTCTTTAATTTGTGGGATAGATAAACCGTTTGATTTCATCTCTTTGATCCAAAGAATACGTGCGACGGTTTCCTCTCTTTTATATCTGCGTGTTAAATTCTCCTCGGCCTGTTCAAAGGGAAGCATGCCTTCTTCTGTGTAATGTTTGAGTGTACTATAACGAGAATTTGTGATTCTTACCAATTCACCTATAGATACGTACTGTGAAGCTAATATATTCTCCATGGAACGTTGTCTAGACATTGATTACCAACTCCTTTACAGCGGGCGCTTCGGAACAAGACGCACACCTTGAATTGGCACTTTCATCATTACAAAATGCGGGATCGCTTCGTATATCAAATTATCAATTTTAAGGGTCGCAATCGATCCTCTCTCCATCACCTTAACTTCATGTCCGTAGGACACTAATCTTGTAATAACTGCGTCTAGTCTTTGATTAGAATTATCAAACCAAGACTCTGTTTCTATAAAGACAGCTCGTGATGGTTCTAGGGCAGGGAATAAAAGATTGATACTACTACCGATAAAAGTCTTCGCAAACTTTGTCTTCAATTCTAAAAAGCGTTTGATTCCCAGCTCAATACCATGGCGAATTTGTATTGGAAACAATGCCTTTGCCCATAAATTACTTTGGTATAGATCATGGAGTTTGATATTTACCTTTTCTATTTCATTCAGCGAGAAGAAATTATGCATGCATCCACATTCACGAAGTAGCCACAGCATACAAATGACCTCATCCGTTACTGAACCCTCTTCCAAAATCTCTGCGCGGATGTTCTCTGTAATGCTTGAGTACACCTCCATATTACTGCGATAAGCTCTAACTTCAACTTCGGCAGTATCAAAAAACATATCACTCCCTAACAGACTTGGGATATCTTCAAGCAGAGTCATTGCTTTAAGATAATCTGAAATCGCTGTCTCGAACTTTTTTAATTGCTTGTTAGACAGCATGGAAGCCTTTTTTACCCACCAATTTAAATCACCCTTCAATTCAGCATCTTTATGAAGAAAGGGTTGTAGAATCGTTTCTCTATAAAGTGTTGAATGAGCTTGATCAAATCCTTCCTTGGGCAAAGTTAACTTGTTCTCTAATTGCGTAAAACATCCCTCTAAGTAAAGCTCCAATATAACCGCTGCTGCCATACAGCGTAAAGACACTTTCTTGACAGTAGTCATGTGAAGACTTCTCTGTGCATTAAGCGCGATCACTGAAAAACTTGGTGCTAATTTTAAATCCATCATAACCATCCCCCTATCCATAAATTGGTATTTACTGGATGATATTTATTCCGTATGGTGAGCGTTTTGATTTACTTACTACTTACTACTTACTACTTACAATACTCTACATTTACATTATTTTCAAGTGTTCTTGAATAACTAAAATAAAACCTCAACTTGTAATCGGAGACTACTAAAAGAACGTACAATTATATCCTTTCAAGCAAAAAAAACCGATCGCCAAGCAATTTCTTACATTGCTTACCGATCGGGTATTTGAATTAAAAATAAACCAAGATATTCTTTTTATGTATGTCCTTAAGTCAGTAATATCCAGCACTGAGGTACAAAGTTATTTTCTTTTCATATTATAAAATAAGACCCGCAGTGAAAGGAATTCAAACTCATGGAATATTTGAATATGCTGGCTAAATTAGGTGTTGGAAATGCTCATCCCGGAGGGTTTACTGCAACTTTAAAGCAGTTTGAACAATATCCGGTACCACCTGCTTCCCGAATCCTTGAAGTTGGTTGTGGCACTGGCAGAACATCTTGTTATTTAGCTGCGCAAGGTCATGATGTAACAGGTATAGATATTCACCCAGATATGATCTCAAAAGCAAAAACACGGGCTGAAAAAGAGAATTGTTCAATTCAATTCTTAGTAGGAGACGCAAGTTCGCTCCCTTTTCCTAACGAGTCATTTGATGTGATTCTTGTTGAGTCTGTATCCATTTTCACTGATACAGAAAAGGCATTTTCTGAATATTATAGGATATTGCGGACTGGAGGCAAACTTTTTGACAGAGAAATGATTCAATATAAACCTATGTCTACAGAAATCAACCAAGTGATTACTACATTTTATCATGTTGAGAATCTATGGGACTTTAATGATTGGTCAGCATTAGTAAACACTATGGGATTTTATCATTCACAGATAGATGGTCCCTTCTTGTTTCCTAAATCAAGTGAGGATCTTACAGAGCATCCAGACCATTATCAACAAATGGATGCTGATTCCTTTCTTGACCACACTATTTGGGAAGTGATCAGTAAGTACAACAATATAATGGACCGTTATCATGAATACATCGGATTTATTCTCGTTATTGGAACGAAATAAAGGATTGGCTTGCCCATCAGCATTTGCGAAGAAAGAACAATAACCTTGAAACAGTGGTTATTGTTCTTTCTGATAGCCTGCTATTATACAAAGAAACAAGCAGATAACACAATTACTAATAAGATATAAAGAACCAAAATTTCTCCAGTAGAAGTAAATCTGCCTCCAACTCCACAGCTCATTGATTATCCCTCCTTTTACTTCTTAAAACATAATATGCGCTGCTATTCTAAATGTATGGATTATAACCTAATTAACATGAGCTGACGAATTTTAATATCCTACTCACGCCGGAAATAATTACGAAATTGGTCCCAACATTAAGTGCCAAAGTTTCTCAAATAGATGATGAATAATAGGAGGTCTATCCATGAATCAAGACAGCGGAAGTTTATATGGTTATTTCGGAATGGCATTCGGATTCGGAATTCTCATAGACAAGACAAATCATCTGAGGAATTGTCGTAAATTCGAACACGCATCGAAAAAATTGAAAAGATTCTTAGTGAGGTAGAATAAACGGCGGAATTGCAACAGTCACCCCAGTTAAGGCCCATCCGATAAGATATGATGGACCTTTGTTATATCCTCCATTAACTTCTGTTATGCGGTAAAAACAACTTATTTTTGGTATTGAGCGAAAAAAACAGCACAAAATATCATGCACTGCTTCCCTTTCCACCTTAAACTGTAGAAAAAAGGAGGGAACAGGATGTTAACGATTTCCGTTCATACACTGGATTTGAAAGGAACAAGCTATGAAATTGGGTATAAGCTAGGCAATATTATTTCAGAAAATACAGCACACAAGATTGCTTACACTCGTAAACTCGAAGGCTTTGGTCTAACAGAATATAAAGACGCTGTCAAACTATTCGATGAGTGGTGCCCAGGCATTTCAGAAGAAATTGTTGGATTTGCCGATGCATTAAAGGTTAATACCGAGCAAATCGCTTACTACGCCATGACGTATCTGCTGCCGCGATGCAGTCAGATTGCCTTGCTGCCAAATATGACAGCACAGAACAAGCCCTTGTTAGCTCGCAACTATGAATTCAACCATCAGATCGAGGATTTTGTGTTAGTCAGAACCTCAGTAACAGGTAAATATACGCATATGGGCACAAGTACAATGAGCTTTGGGAGAGACGACGGTTTTAATGAGCATGGACTTGCTGTTACAATGAGTGCTTGCGGCTTTCCTGTCGGGGCTCTGCCCTTTTTGCGTGCACCTAAAGTAAAAGGATTACATTTCTGGGCGGCCATTCGGGCGTTACTGGAAAATTGTAAAAATGTCGAAGAATCACTTTTTTATTTGAAAGAAATGCCTATCGCCTGTAATGTCAATTTGATGCTGCTAGATAAAAAAGGGAATGCCGCCTTGTTTGAAACGATGAACGGCATGCAAGCAACGAAGCAAATTAGTCCAGCTTCGCAAGAGCAGTTCATCTGGGCTACCAATCATCCAGTTCTTCCACCATTAGTTCGTTATGAGCCCCAGGCTGCCATTCATTCTTTGCGGCGAGGGGAGTGGATCGCTTCCCAACTGAAAGGAGCAACAGCAATGACGAATGAAGATCTAAAGGAGATGCTGTTGTCCAAATACCCGAATGGACTGTGCAGTCATTATTATGAGGATTACTTCGGTACAACCAAAAGCATGGTGTTCTCCCCCGCAGAGGGTATAATAGAGCTATGTTGGGGCGGCATAGCGGAAAATGGCTGGCAGACTTATGATTTAAAACAAGCTATACCAGACTCCACAACAAATATTCAGATTTGTATGGAGAGAGCGGACAAAGCTATGTTCGATTATCAATCTTTAAACAGTTGACCGATGGAGGGATTCAAATTGGACTATCGACTGGCGTTAGAGCAAGCGATAATCTATATTGAAGACATGCTTGGCGAAGCGATTAAAGTAGAGGATGTTGCTCAGGCAGCAGGGTATTCCTACTATCATTTGAACCGCCAATTCACCGCTATATTAGGGGAAAGCATCGGCAGCTATATTAAGAAACGTCGACTGGCCAATGCTGCAAAAGCTTTGCTTTACACAAACAAAAGAATTATAGATGTTGCGCTAGACAACGGCTTTGAGTCCGCCGAGTCTTTTAGTCGCGCGTTTAAATTCATATATAAGGTCAGCCCGCAGGAATACCGTATCAATCGACTGGACACCTTCATTGCTTCCAAGACTAAACTGCACGCTAAATTATTGGAGCATCTAACTTGCAATGTTACCGTACATCCTACCATTGTAAAACTCCCAGAGACGAAGGTCGCCGGAATACGTGGAGAAACAACGCTCAAGGATAACAAACTAGCCGAACTGTGGCAGAAATTCAACAAAATTTCCACTCGAATTCCCCATCGTTCACTTAATGGACGAGGATTTGGCATCTGCGAGGCCTGTCATGAAAACAGCCTGTACTCCATGAGTGATGAGGTGCTATTTACGGAGGTCGCTGGTATCGAAGTGGATTCTTTTGAAGGACTTCCTGCAAAATTTGTGCAAAAGGTAATTCCAGAGGGGCGTTACGCCGTATTCACTCACACTGGTACACTACGCACGCTTCCCCAAACGTTCCATTATATTTGGGGAACGTGGTTCCTTAACACGAAAGAGGAAATGGACGAGCGGGAGGATTTTGAGCTATACGATCAACGATATTTAGGATATGATCATCCTGATTCCAAAGTAGACCTGTTCATTCCGATCAAATAAAAATCACGCCCCCCTAGAGGGTATTGGGTGATAGCGCGGCTTAGACCGAACTGCAAAAGCCCAAGCGTTGAACACGCTTGGGCTTCTATTTATAGGTAAATGTGGCTTTCAGACATTATTTGTGAATCAACAACACACAGCACTCCACATGCCTTATATCCCTATACTATCATTGGATTGAATTCATTAACTCGTAGAAATATTTAGGTTCATGAGTTTTATTAAGACGATACCAAGCGTCTAATGTTTTTGGAGAAAATACATCTAGCGCTTTTAAAACATGAACAGAAAATTCTAATGGAGCTACTCCGGATGCGGTGATCAATTTCCCATCGGTGACAGCAGATTCCACTTTGTAATATTCTTCGCCCGTGTAAGAATGGCAAATCATTTTAAGGTAGGCCAAATCATTGCTTGTGTGCCAACGTGAATCTAACAATCCTGCTTGAGCAAGTCCTAAGGTAGCACCGCATATTGCTCCAACTACTATCCCTTCCTTTAAACACATCTCGGCAATTTTTAATATGGGCACGTGAATAGCTTCTGTCCATGTATTTCCACCAGGTAAAATCAGTGCATCTACGCTTTTAATGCTGCACTCATCCACTTTAATGTCAGGCATTATTTTCAATCCGCCCATTGTAGTTACTGGAGTCTTTTCTATCCCAACGGTGACTATTTTTGCTGGAGCCAGCCCCTGTCTGAAGTGTCTTCCAGAGTTCAGTTCGGCGGCTAAATAACCTATTTCCCAATCGGACATGGTATCAAACACATAAAGATATACTGTATTATTCATTTCTAAGTGCTCCTCATAAAGTTTATTTGATAACAGCAACCATTCATCTTTAATGAGTGGTTATCATTATAATAAAACAACTTCACTGACAACTGCTGTCAGTGAAGTTGTTAAACTTGATAATATTCCATTAACTCCGAAGCAACCGCCACAAGTTTATTCTTTAAATTCTGTGGCTCTATAACTTGAATGGATTTCCCATACGGAAGAATTATATACGGAACATGCGTATACAGTGACTCTTCCTCAAGTAAAAAAATTGCTTGCGTTGATGTCCGCTCCTGCAAATGATGCTCCAAAAACCAATGTATGCATAAATCATCCAACGCCCCTGCCCTGCCACCAATAATTAAAGAAATTAATTCGGATTTACCTACTACATCTGGTAACAGATTTTTCATAAAAAAAGTACGCGCTGAAAAATCATTGGGACGCCTAAATGAGAATGGCGTGCGTGTGATGTTCAGAATTCGTTCTACCCGAAAGCTGCGGATCTCATTCCGCAGGTGGCAAAATGCAATTGTGTACCACTTATTGTTCCAATTAACCACGCCATAGGGGTCTATTACCCTATTTGGGGACTGCTCTTCATGACTGTTACGATAAGAAATTTCTACAGACCATTCATTTGCTACAGCGTGCTCCAATTCCTGCAATACCGGCTGAACAGCGGGGTATCCCCTGCGGTTTATTACTTCAAATCCGGCTAAATGATGGCTTAGTATACTTTCCTGCTCCTGATTCGAATACATTTTCAACTTGGATGTTGCATTCTCTAATGCCTCACTCAAAGGATATCCGGCTTCTTTTGCAAATAGGGCAGCATGAAGCAGTGTCTTTTTTTCATCAATACTAAATAGCAGAGGAGATTTGATAAAATTGTGCAGCAAGCTATACCCACCATTGTGCCCTGTGTCGGATATGATAGGGACGCCACTGGCACATAGTGCATCAATATACCGATAAACTGTTCTTATATTTATCTCTAACTTTTCCGATATTTGCTTTGCAGTCAATTTCTCTCCCGAATTCAACATCCATAGAATTGTTAGCATATTATCATTTTTTGGCATAACATAACCCTCACCTTTGATTACCACTATACTTAACTTCTAACAAGCACTTTAAGTGATTTGTTTGCTAATCCACTGTATTCCTTTATTCTGATCCTAGTAGTGTTGATGCACTCCTGAATTCCTTGTTATTTAGTAATCAACTCCGTTAGATTTAATACTACCAATTCTATCCACAACTCTACTATTTGCTTTACCACCATGCGCAACACACATCTCCATAACTGTTCTAACGGCGATTTTTTTCAAATCCTCTTTTCATTTCAATAAATGCCTCAGCTTATCTGGGTTCCTAACAAAGTATAAGTTGCGAATCGAATTTCTCTCGACATGCATTAGCGCAACTGTTACGATGCCATCTCCTGAACGGACAACGAGTCCTGTTTGGCCATTTATATCCCTCATTTCTACATGCACGCCTCCTTCGTAATGAGGAGCCTTACGAGTTAAGCCGAGAAGGAAACGGGCGACGAGATCGCGCGATTCAATAGGATGGACGGCGGCGAAGGCTTTACCCCCTCCATCTGAGACCAACACGACATCTTTGGCGAGCATGGATACAACCCTATCCACGTTACCCTGTTCGAGAGCCGCTAGGAGTCGACGGACCCACTCTTCGCTTGCAGCTTCGGGATTGACTGGTTCATCGGGGGTTTTCCTCTCGCACGGCTGATCAGCTTGCGGCAATTCGCTTCGCTTTTGCCAACGAGCTCAGCAATATTAGCATATTCAAAGCCGAGCGCCTCACGAAGCACGAACACTGCCCGTTCCGTAAGGGACAGCCTTTCAAGCAATACGAGCATAGCATAAGACAGCAGCTCGCTTTGAACAACCGATTCAAACGATTCATCATTCGGAGTAAGAAGGGGCTCAGGAAGCCATTGCCCGAAATACTGTTCCCGCCGCTTACGCGCCGAATTGAATAAATCCCGACAGCGATTAGTTACCATTTTGCACAAATATGCTTTAGGTTCAACCAATCGATCCAGCTTTACATCATACAACTTCAGGAATACGTCCTGTACAGCGTCCTCCGCATCGGAGACCGATCCAGTCAGTTGGTAGGCAAGCGTAAATAGCAGCCCTTTATAATGCTCATATAACTCTTGCATCTTAAAATTCCACCCTTTTCCACTAACCCTCTGTTTACATTATTTTAACAGACTTGCCGAATCCCATGTGAATTTCCTTATTCGCCAACCCAGCTTTCCTGTAAAAATAATATCTAACCCCCATTGATGTGTCCATACCATTCCCTGATCCGGACCTAAGGCAAAACAAAAAAAGTCAATAAATTCCTTATGCATGGGTGCCGGACGCCCTGCAATATCCGCCGATAAAATCTTTCCAAGCCTTGCTGCTTGGGCGGTCGCTTCCTTACACGTCTTCCCGTCCACCCGTCCGCTAGCAGGGTCTACGATTCGCGCGCAGTCGCCGATACTGTATACACCCTGGGCCCCTTGAACCCGATAACTTGCATCTACGATCACGTATCCTTCCGGAGTGATCGGCAACCCGATGCTTTGCAGCATTGGGTTGGGTAACAGCCCCAGCGTCCAGACACATAGGCCAGCGGACATCGTCTCGCCGTTAGATAAGGTTAGCACTCCCTCTTTCTCCTGTAATACCCTACTTCCATGTAAGGTAGTTACTCCGCAAGCGTCAAGTGAACGTTCCAGTTTAAGCCCTACTTTTGCCGGGCCTTCTGGGAAAAGTCTCTTATTCGCGTTAAATAAATTTATCCTTACAGCATTCGGGTCAAGTCCCAATGATACTGCATCATCACGAAAAAAATAAGCTAGTTCGGCAGATGTCTCGATGCCGCTTATGCCCGCTCCAACAACGGCAATGGTCATTAATCTCTGACGTTCTTTCGAGCTTTTTTCCTTTACAGCTTTCTTTATATTCGCGCGCCATGCCTCTCGGATCTTCCACGCAGCGTCTAAACTCGCTAATGCCATACCTCCTAGATCAGGGTCGGGTTGCCGAACGACGCTACCTACCGCCAAAACGAGGAAGTCATATTTTATCGAATTCTTATTTCCTACAGCATCCTGACAAAGTAGCCTTCTTTCCCCTGATTCGATTTTCGTTACAGTAGCCTGAACGAATTCAACCCCCTCGGGAAATAACCTAGTCAGAGGGATAGTAATCTCTTCATCTCCGACCGCGGGCTTAAAAAGCAATACTTTGCGAAAGTGATAAGGGTTCTTATCGATTAAAATAAGTCGGAGTGTTCGTTTACTTGCTTGCCCCTTAAATGTTTTCCGAATCGCTTTAACTGCATTAATACCTGCATATCCTCCGCCAATAACGATGCATGTCAATTCTTTCATTGCAACCACTCCTTATTCCGTTTGCATATAAAACGAGATAAGGAGTCGTTTTGTGACAACAACGATATTTCGAAGACGTCCCCCTAAAACCCATTCCCATCAATTCCCCATTGATTTCACAATGAACTCACGCACAAAATCCAAAGGTTTAATGGTATTATCAAGCGTGCTTGTGAAGACGACTACAGTCTGTAAACTCGGAATAACGATTATAAATTGCCCGTTTCGTCCCATCGCAAAGAACATTCTGTTATTCAAAGTAAAATCATCATGATTAGGATCTATTTTAGCAACCCACCAATGAAAAGCGTAGTGACCAATATAATCATAGGTTAATAGATAGGGCTCTGTTGACCTTCTGACCCATTCTGCAGATATAATTTGCTTTCCTTTCCAAATACCTTCCTGCAAAAACAACTGACCAAATTTAGCCATATCATTGGGAAGTAATCGAAGACCATCGGACCCGTAGCTAATGCCATTTGCATCCTCAAACCAATGGTAATCCTTATCAATCCCTAACGGTTCAAACAAATATTTATCAGCAAAAACAGAGGTCTTCATACCTGTGGCTTTCATTAAAATGGCCGACAGTACATGAGAACAACCTGAGTTGTAATTCATCCGTGTCCCCGGCTCATCAATTAATGGCCGATCGAATACAAACTTAACTACATCGAGAGTACACATAGGGGGCATATTGTTCCATTCTCCAAACTCCGGCCAGTCTAAACCAACACTCATCGTCAGCAAATGCTCAATGGATATAGCTTTCTTACGAGAATCTTCTAAGTTGTTCATGATATCTGGAAAGTAATGCTCCATAGTCATATCAACAGAAGGGATAAATCCTTCTTCTATTGCAATCCCAATCAAAATGGATACTATACTTTTGGTACATGAATTAATCCGTTGAAGGTTATCTCTTATTTTATTGCTTTTATAATATTGAAAGATTAATCTTCCTTCCTTTAGTATCAGGCAGCTCTTAACTTTCGATTTCCTCACTGAATACTCAAGGTTATCAATCTTCCCTTGATCTACATTATGCTTATCCGGTGTGGAATTGGGCCATGTATTTTTATTCTGCATCCACTATGTATCCCTTCAAAATATAATTAAAAGTATGTAAAAAATAAAAATAATCTTCAAGTCCTTTTGTATCATGGTTATCGTACCATAAAATGGAATTATATCTGGTTTACAAATTGATTAAAACAAAAAAATCCCATCACCACAGGTACGTATGAATAACCCTAAACTTTCAAGCTAAAGCATTTGTTGAATGATGTGGGCAAACATGTTTAGACCACACAAACATAGCTATTCAGGATAAATCAACGGATAGCAAAAAGACTTGCTCGAGGTATCGAAACCTTCAAGCAAGTCTTTTGCCTTAAATTATAAAGATTCTAATTCCTTATGCAAAAACATACTCCCCGTCACCGATCTGAATCGTCTTCCCTTTCAGCGCTAATGAATCCGTTTCAAAAAACACCTGTTTGAACTGGTTCTCGTCCCCATGTACGAAAGCAAAAGACTTATCTCCAATCGTAAGGATAAAAGTACCGTCCTCTGACTCTGTTACAGGCAGTCCGAATATCGATCCCCAATGTTTAGCGGTAGCTGCAGGATCGGAGACTTGGAATACAGCACTCACGATTTCAACATGACCAGCAGGATGAGGCTGGATGACTCCCGATGTTGTTAATCTTTCCAATCTCTCTGCATCTGTTCCACTCCATTGAATGATGAACGGATAGACTAGTCCTTGAAAGTCGCCCTCGATAGTCATCATTCGCCACTCGATTAATCTGCCCTCGTTATCTAGACGCTTCCCATCCATGATTGGAGATAGCGATAAGCCTGCCGAACGCAGAGAAGCTGCTATTTCTTCAATATCATCTGTCCGGATGACTACTCTGCTCAAGACTTCATGTTCTGGTAGAAGTTTTACTGCGTCTTTCACCACTAGATTATGTTCAGTTGCCTTTGCTAGCTCAAGATTCTCAATGCCCAGAAACTCGAGATAGGTTAGCCCGAAATAACTTAATACGTTATAGGTTCCCCAATCTTTATGAGAACCTCCCTTAAAAGCAACCAAACCATGATCTCCAAAGATTTCAACCGGTTTAGCCAAATCATTGACGTAGTGTACTAAATGATCCCATTTCACCGTTGCCATGATTACTTCACTCCTAGCTCAGTAGTACGCTTCACAGCTGCCAGAACACTTCTTTGCAGACCTGCTGCGAAATCACTATTATTTAATTCGTACAAGCCATGCATCCCGACTCCGCCAGGTGAATTATTAATATCAAGTAGCTGTCTTGGATGCAGCCCTGTCTGCTGAAGCATCGCTACCGATCCCATCATATTCTCCAGCGCAACATTCCAAGCTTGCTCACGCGGCAATCCGGCAAGCACACCTGCATCTACAAAAGACTCAATGAAATAATAAATATAGTTGGGGCCAGCCACACCAAATCCAGTAAAAATATCCATTAATGCCTCATCCAGATATTGTACCTTACCAAATCCGAGTAAGAAATGCTCCACTTGATCACGAGTAGCGTAAGCATTTAACGCTACACCGCTATATCCGTAGCCTGTATCCGTCAAAGTATTTGGAATGACACGGATAATCGACCGCTCAGCTCCAAAATAACCAGCTAATTGGACATTCGTCACACCTGCCACAATCGATACGATGACTGCGTTAGGTGAAGCGAATTGTTGTACGATTTGTCCAAGTGTAGTTAAGTCATCCTGAGGGCGAACTGCAACTACAATCTTATCTGCAATAGATAGGCCATGCTCTTGCGAACTCCCTGTATCCACTCCATATGTGGTATTCAAAAACAGAAGACGGGCTTCATTAATGTCTGATACACTAATTTGATCTACGGACAGGGTGTTGTTGGATATACATGCGCGAATAATCGCTTCCGCCATCTGTCCTCCACCAATAAAATGAATCTTTTCTTGTGTCACTTGCTTTCACTTCCTTACTTAATTGTTGTCCCATGCTTCAGGCAGAATGAAACCATCGTATTTCTCTATTCCATGAATATACTCTTCGAACTCTTTAGATTCATAAGCTGCTTTCAAGTCTTTTGCCCACTGCGTATTTTCATCCTTTTTATTAACCGATACGATAATTCTGTGTTCCATAGGCGTATTTTCGATTTTCAAGGCATCCGTAATCTTTCTGTCTGAATTAGCAATATAATTCCCGTTTACAACGCCATAATCAACATCTTGCAGTGAAACTAGGATTTGAGCAGGGTCCAATATTTTAATATCAATGTTATATTTATCCGGTTCCATGCTGTTGATGTTAAAATCAGCTACGCCTGCGCCTTCTTTAATTTTGATCCAACCCAATTCTTCCAGGATACGTAGTGCACGCTCTTGGTTCACCGGATCATTCGGAACAGCTACGGTTGTACCATCTTTAACATCGTCAAGTGTAGTATGATTAACGGAATAAAGACCCTGTGGTGCACCAGGCGCATAAGCAATTCCTACCATATCTGCTTTGATTTCTTTGTTGATTGCCTCCATATATGCTGTGCTTTGGAAGATACTTGCGTCAATGGAGCCTTCCTTCATCGCAGGATTGACCTGCATGTTTTGCGAAAAGGACTTAATTTCAACGCTATACCCTTGTTTCTCTAGGATCGGTAGAATGGATTGGCGGAATTGCTCCTCATAGGTACCCACTCCAAATCCAATGGTAAGCTTCTTCTTATCTCCAGAATTATCGGATTGACTATTCCCGCAAGCTGTCAACACCGCTAGAACCCCTATCATCAACACTACTATCAACTTTTTCATAACTTCATCTCCTGTTCAAATACAGATTGTTTAAGTTGTGCTAACGCCTCATCCGTCACATTTAGTGGGATGGCGCAATTTGGAGAAAGGATAAACGACTGATCTTTCATCAATGTTAGTGCTTCTTTAGCCTGCTGCTTGATTTGTGCAATATCGTTTACAGCGAACAACCCATGATCGACTCCACCTACTTTTGTAGCTTTGAGATTTGCCTCTAAATCGGGGTTCCCCTCGGCTACAGTATCCCAACTGATCCCATCAATTCGATAATCGTTGAATTTCTCAGGCTGTGCGTAGGCCCCACAAGTATGAAGAATGTTTTTGCCATAACTTGCGGCTTCTAAAACAATAGAGTCATAAGGTCTGGAGAACTCGTCAAACATGGCTTCATCAAATAATCCTGGGTGAGCGGTGCCCGTCACAGCGTAGAACAAACCGTCAGAACCTGCTTGCTTAAGCTCTTGTACATAATCGGCTAAGGTTAATGAAATCGTATGTAACGCATGGTGCGCTGCCGCACGATGTTCCTTAAACAGTGACTCCAAAGTTACCGGGTGCTCAATGCCAAACACTGTTTTTGTAACATAAGCAGAACGGCCAACAATAAATAGCAACACGGTTAATGGTGAAAATACGGTTTGAATCAGAGGGGTGTCCGGTAAACCTTGACGAATTTGCTTAACCGCCTCTAGATGCTCTACCAAGGATGCTGTTTGTACAGCCTTTTTAACTTCTAGATCCCAAAGATTAGCCGCTGATGGAATAGCAGTCGTTTGCTGCCTAGGAAATACGGTCTGATAGTCCGTAAAATCATATTGATTCCCCCAAGCTTCCGCCAAATAAGTCGCTCTAGGATTGATCTTGACCCAGTCCCAATCATATTGTTTCGTAAAAGAAATCGTAGTTTGTGCTAAATCATCTGCAGTTTGTTCTTTGTCGATAAAATGACGCCACCCGCTTACAATTGGGCGATCCACCTTTTCTCCAGATAATAGCGCTTTAAATCGATCTTGCTTGCTCCATTCACTCATCTGTCGATTCCCTCCTGGAAAATGTAGTATCTAGTAACGGCGAATTTTTCTTGCTAGCGTATTGCCTAAAGATTGAATTCCTTGCACTAGAATAATGAGAATAACCACAGTAGCTACCACGACAACCGTGTCAAAACGTTGATATCCATATACAATCGCCAAGTCGCCGACACCACCGCCGCCTACTGTTCCAGCCATTGCAGTTGCCCCGATCAACCCGATCGTCGCCGTTGTCAAAGACAGAATTAATGATCCAACCGCCTCTGGTAATAAAAAGTACCATATCACTTGAAATGGCGTAGCCCCCATCGCTTCAGCAGCTTCAAGAATTCCCGGGTTCACTTCAAGCAGAGAGTTTTCTACTAAACGGCCAATATAAGGTGCGATGTAGATTATTAAAGGTACGATCGCTGCGCTTGTCCCAATCGAAGTATGAACAATAAAACGTGTGAAAGGCACAATCGCCACAAGTAAAATAATAAAAGGCAGAGAGCGTATGATGTTGATGATCGGATTCAGTATGGCGTAAAGCGCTTTGTTCTCCAAAACCCCACCAGGACGAGTGATTACAAGCAATATCCCAAAGGGAATCCCAATCAAAGAGCCAACAAACAAGGAGACGCCAACCATCTGAATCGTTTCAATAATCGCCTGCAGAAATTGATCACCTGTTAATGTGGTCGAAAACATTAGATTCTACCTCCTCTACACTGACTCCATGACGTTTTAAGAAAGATAACGCATTGTTAATCTCAGCTGTATCTCCACTGCATTGAATAATTACTGTACCCAGTGTCGTTTCCTGAATCTCCGTCGTGTTCGCAAATAAAATATTGACCTTCATATCGAAGGATCGAATCATCTCGAACAGGATAGGCTCAGAGGCGCTTTCTCCAACAAAATTAAGTTTATAAAGGACACTTCCCGGTTCTGTTTTGATTGATTTTTGGACGCTCGGTGTAATGCTATTTTGAATAACCGTCTTCACAAAATTCTGTGTCGTCTTATGCTTCGGGCTACCGAATACATCTAGAACGCTTCCTTGCTCAATAATTCGGCCTGCTTCCATGACCGCCACCTTGTTGCAAATCTCTTGAATGACAGACATTTCATGTGTAATGATCATCACAGTAATGTTGTACTCTGCATTGATTTTTTTTAATAGCTGTAAGATAGAATGTGTCGTCTGTGGATCTAAGGCAGAGGTCGCTTCATCACATAATAGGATGGATGGGTTCGAGGCAAGCGCTCTGGCAATTCCGACCCGCTGCTTCTGTCCACCTGATAATTCACTAGGATAACTCCCAGCTTTGTCACTTAATCC
This sequence comes from Paenibacillus etheri, assembly GCF_001012825.1. Lineage (GTDB taxonomy): Bacteria > Bacillota > Bacilli > Paenibacillales > Paenibacillaceae > Paenibacillus_AQ > Paenibacillus_AQ etheri. Next base: position 668,066 of record NZ_LCZJ02000018.1, on the reverse strand, counting down.
AACAAACTCTAGTAATTCCAGAACCCGCTTACGGATTTCATTTTTATTCTTTTTTAGGAGAACTAAAGGAATCGCCACATTCTCAAATACTTTTTTAGATTCTAATAGATTAAAATGTTGAAAAATCATGCCGATATTCTTCTTAGCCGCTCGTAACTCTTTATCGTTATAGGTTCCTAAATCACGCCCAGCTACTAAAACCTGTCCTTCTGTGGGTCTTTCCAAATAATTGACTAAACGAATTAATGTACTTTTCCCCGCGCCACTATAGCCGATAACCCCAAAGATATCGCCTTTATCGACCTTTAAATCGATCCCTTTAACAGCATCAATCGTGATCCCTTTCCGAGTGAACGTTTTGGAAACCTGCTTTAGTTCAATCATATACATTCCTCTCAATCATCTTTAGGATTTAGGTCTAGGAGCTTAATTAAGCTTTGGCTTGTAGCTTCACCAGCGCTTGTTCTGCCAATAAAGCGAAGTATTTCGCAGCGGGTAAAATCGCAGCCTCATCCACATCGAACTGAGGGTGATGTAAAGCATAGGCTGGGCCTGATCCTATATTCACAAAAGCACCTGGTATCTGTTGTAGATAGAAGGAGAAATCTTCTCCTCCCATTTGCGGCGGGATGTCATGTACTATATATCCCGTATCTGAGGCAACCTCTTTAGTAAAGTCAGCCCATTCGTCATGATTTATCGTTGCTGGTGGTCCTGGATACCAATGTAGCTTAGCCTCTGCCCCAGCAGCTGCAGCAATCCCTTCAATAATTCGAGTCATTTGGATTGGAATTTGGCGACGAATCTCCTCATTGTAAGTTCGCACCGTACCTTCTAATTCCACTTTTTCCGGTAATACATTCCATGTGAAGCCCCCATTAATTCTAGTAACACTTAACACAACCGGTTCGGTGGTACTATTTTGGCGGCTTACGATGGTTTGTAACGAAGTAATGATTTGAGCCGCAGTTACAATGCTATCCACACCTTTTTCCGGAGTAGCCGCATGAGCGCCGACACCTTTTATCGTGATTTCAAACCGATCAACACCTGCTGTTAAAGCTCCTGTTCTTGTCCCAAAAGCTCCTGTAGGCAGGTCTGGTGAATTATGTAGACCAAAGATAGCATTTACATCCTTGAGTCCCCCTGACGCTAAGACGCTCTCTGCCCCATGCCCTGTTTCTTCCGCTGGTTGGAACAACACTCTAGCCTTTCCAGGCAATTCGCTTTCACGAGCCTTCAACAATAAGGCAGCTCCTAGAATAGTAGCCGTGTGAAAATCGTGCCCACAGGCATGCATTTTTCCAGGGATCTCAGAAGCAAACGGCAATCCAGTTTGTTCCTCTATCGGTAGTGCATCAATATCACAGCGAATGGCTACAACAGGTCCGTTGCCTTGTCCGATCTCTGCGATGAGTCCGGTTTGTAAAGGGAGGTCTAGAATATGAATATTCGCATGGGTCAGCCATTCCCGTAATTTCTCTGTGGTCTTAAATTCTTCATAAGATAATTCAGGTTCTCTATGTAGATTTCTACGAACATCAATTAATTGATTCGCTAAAGCTTGATCAACCTCATTCAGTGCTTTCATAGTAGAGTGCTCCCCTTTCTTTATGCTTCAAGCTTGTCTTCAATGCCTTTAATTCGGTCGAGCGCAGTGGATAGACTGCTTAAAATATGATCTCGCATTGCTTTTTCTGCACCATCTTCGTTGTGCTCAGCAATCATTTGCAAGATAAGATCATGTTCTTCATCTGCCTGTGTATTCCAATCTCCATGCATCGAGACGAATCGACAATAACGAAGGGAATGATCCCTTAATTGATTCAGAACTTTCTCGAACGTTCTAAGTTCACTAATTTCTGATAAATAATCGTGGAACTCAAATCCATAGGTTACAAAATTCTGATTATCACCAAGCTGGAAGGAGTGTTTCATTTTTGTGATCATCGTCGTTAAATTAACAATATCTTTCTCAGTAGCATGCTTAGCTGCACTTCTTGCTATATAGCCCTCAAGCATGCTGCGAATATGGAATATTTCTTCAACCTCTTTGAGGGTCACTGAAGCTACCCGTAGTCTTCCATTTGGCTGTCGAATGAGAAAATCCTCGTTCTCTAATCTTTGTATAGCCTCTCTTAGTGGAGTACGACTAACCCCTAGTAACGCCGCCAAATTTTCTTCATGTACAGGTTGATTCGGCTCTAATTCACTGACAATAATTTTTTGTTTTAATGCATCATAGGTATTATCCTTTGACAACCTCCGTGATCGTATCGCCATATTTATGTAGCTCCTCATCGATAATCTGTCGGGCAAGAGCCTCAACAATATATTTGTATAATTGTATACAATTATTAGTTTGGAATGGATTCGCTCAATCTTTTTTTATACTATATTCCAATTAATCCACCTAGTCAAGTAGGATTTAGAGGAATAATGTATCTATCTTCAATAACAAAAAAAACTCTACAACCGCAAGGGGTCGTAGAGCTTAATTTGATATTTTTTAGAAAATTGAATTGAATTAAAAATTAATTATCCCCGAAGTATGAAGCAACACCAAGAACACCAGAATCGGCGCAACATACCGGAGCATAAACAACCAAACGCGGAACCAGCCTGCCTTAAGCCCAGCCGCTTCTGCAGCCCCTTTCCAGAAATAACCGGCAAAGATGGTAACCAGCAGACCGCCTAGTGGCAACATAATGTTAGAGGTTACAAAATCCACCCAATCGAACAGCGCTTTGCCGCCAAACGATAGCTCAGGGAACATTCCCAGAGACATCGCCGAAGGAACACTGAGTATAAAACATACTAGAGACAAAATCCAAACTGAACGTTTCCGGCTCCAATTCCAGCGCTCCATTGCGAATGATACAGGCACCTCAAGCAGGGATACAGCAGAAGTTAAAGCGGCAATCGCCAGCAAGACAAAGAACAAACCACCAAAGAATGCACCAAATGGCATTGCCGAGAAAGCTGCTGGCAAAGCAATGAAAATTAGTGAAGGACCTTGATCAGGAGCAATGCCAAACGAGAATGTCGTCGGAAAAATAATCAATCCTGCGATAAACGCATATAACAAATCTCCCGCTCCGACTGCGAGTGCAGCAGTTCCTAGCGATTGTTTTTTATCCACATAAGAGCCGTAAGTCAGGAGGATCCCCATCCCTAGCGACAATGAAAAGAAAGCATGTCCCAATGCGACTAACGCAGATTCCGCCGTCAGTACCGAAAAGTCTGGTTTAAGGAAAAAGGCTACCCCTTCGTTTGCACCTGGTAAGGTTACTGCGCGAATCATCAATACAAAAAGGAGAACGACCAGACCAGGAATTAATACTTTATTAAATTTCTCAATCCCGCCTGAGACTCCTAGAATGACCACACACGCCGTAATAAGGATTGCGATCCCCTGCCAAACAATTGGCATTGGTCCAGATATGAAGGAGTTGAATTCACCTGCATAGTTACTAGAACTGAACAGTTGTCCATTAAAGGCAATCATTGCGTAGTTCAGCGTCCACCCTGCAACAATGATATAAAAGGAGAGAATTAAAAATGGTGCAAGGACTTGCAGAAACCCAACTGCCATCCAACTCTTTCCGCCTCCTGCCCGTACAAATGCAGTAGCTGCGCTTCCACGTCCGCTGCGACCGATGGCCAGTTCTGCCAACAGTACGGGTAAACCGATTAACACTAAACATACAATGAAGAGAAGGAAGAAAGCTGCTCCTCCATTTTCCCCTGTAATATATGGGAATTTCCACATATTCCCCAGTCCTACTGAGCTTCCGATAGCCGCGAAAATAAAGCCGGCGGAAGAGAAACGCTCCTTCTTCTCTGAGAGGAGATTTTTTTCACCTTTAAATTGATTCATTCTTCTGCCCCGTTTTCTTTATTTTCTTTTTTAGACCTCATTATAGCCTATGTTAGCATGAACGTCATATGAAAATTTTCTGAATATTTTTATTGTTTTCAATATTTATCCATTTAAGTCATGAAATTCATCGCAAGAAAAAAGAGCTACATGCTCTAGTCGTGGACTAGAACCGTAGCTCCTTCATAAAACTCTTTTACTAATATGAGATTATTCTTTTACAGCGCCAACCACAATCCCCGTTACAAAGTAACGTTGCAGGAAAGGATAAACCAATAGAATTGGTAAAGCACTTATGAAAATCTGCGAGGCCCGAATAGTTCTCTGAGACAAATTAGCAACGGCTGCCGGATCAAGCTTTGACATATCCGCCTGAACGATAATCGTCTGCATAAACGTAGCTAGCGGAAGTTTTTCTGCATCTCTAATATAAATGATACCGTCAAAGTAAGCATTCCAGTGTCCTACCATAAGGAACAGAGAGATGGTTGCAATAACAGGTAAGGAGACCGGTAAATATATTTTCACAAAGGTCTGAAAGTGCCCCGCCCCATCAATAAAAGCTGCTTCCTCAAGATCCTTAGGTACAGTACGGAAGAAATTAAGAAGCAAAATGATGTTAAATACAGCAACTAATCCAGGAAGAATAAGCGCCATCAATGAATTCATAAGACCAAGCTTCAAAATCAGGATGTAACCTGGAATCAGACCACCGCTGAATAGCATGGTGACAACAAAATACCAAAGATAGACGTTTCTTGCACGGAACACTCTTGTTTCCTTAGACAGCGCATAAGCTGCAACCGTATTTACTACTAGTGCAAGTGCTGTTCCGAGTAGTGTCCGCTGTACAGACACCCACAAGGAAGTAAGGAAGTTGACATTATCAAACGTCTTTGCATAGGCTTCAAGCGTAAAGTCAATCGGCCAGAATGTGACTAATCCAGCATTAGCAGGTGCGGTAGAACTTAGAGATACCATGAGTAAGTGATACAAAGGTAGCAAGCAGAGCACCGAAAGGATTGTTAGGCACACATTATTGATTATACTGAATATTCGATATGGAATTGTTTTATGGTACATCAGTTGTCATCCTTTCTAGAAAATTCTGTACCCTGCAAATCTATATGCTAGTCGGTAAGAAACAACGATTAAGACTAAGCTGATCACCGATTTGAATAGATTCACTGCGGTAGCGAAGCTGAACTGTCCGCTTAGTAGACCTTCTCTGTACACGAAGGTATCAATGATATCTCCCTGCTGATAGATCAATGGACTGTACAAGTTAAAGATCTGGTCAAAGTTTGCGTTGAGCACATTGCCCAGTGCCAAGGTTGCAATAACGATAGCGATTGGGATTAACGCTGGAATTGTAATATACATCGTTTGTTTCCAGCGCCCCGCCCCATCCACTTCAGCAGCTTCATAGAGTGACGGATTTATACCCGAAAGTGCCGCTAAGAAGATAATCGTATTGAAACCAAACTCTTTCCAGACATCACTAGCAATGATAGTGAACCTGAACCAGTTTCCATCCCCTAGAAAGAAAATCGGCTTGATGCCGAATACGGATGTGAGAAATTGATTGACAATACCTGTCTGAGCAAGGATATCAATGAGAATCCCTGAAAGTGTAACCCAAGACAGAAAGTGCGGAAGATAAACGAATGTTTGAATGGTTCTTTTAAGGCCCATTCTCCGTACCTCATTAAGCAATAAGGCGAAGATGAAAGGAATAATCAAATTCAAAACAATCTTGGAGCAAGCAAAAAACAACGTATTCCACGTGATGGACAGGAAATAATCATTCTCCCACATGTACCTGAAATGCTTAAGTCCGACCCACTCGGAATCAAAAAAACCTAGTGCAGGTTTATAGTCTTGAAATGCCATAAGAATTCCGGACATCGGAATATAAGAAAAAATAAAAACCATAATTGCCGCTGGCAACACCATTAAATGGAGAATCCATGGTTGATTAAAGCCTTTTTTTCTTTTTTTACTCGGCTGACTTTCTAGGCTCGCCTGTGGTATCGAGTTAACCTCCATATTAGCCTCCATAGCTCTCTCCTGTTCCCAAAAAAAATATTTTGTGTGTGATGGGGATCTCTGCTATAAATAGTATCAGGCGTTTCTTAGGTTTGACTATATAACATTGTTAGGGCTAGATAGGGTTTTATTAGGACAACATTTGGAGGGTCATTTATGAATTTATGGAAGCGCTTTACAAAACTTAGAGGAAACTTACAATCTCGATTTAGTCTGTTTGCCAAAATAAACAGCTTGATCATAATCCTTTTCATTCCCATCATTATCATGTATACCTTCTCAAATAACGTCACCTTCGAGGTTGTTGGTAAAGAGTTGCAATCGTCCAATACGAAACAGCTTACTTTTTTATCTAATCAGATTGATTCGCGAATTAATCAGATGATGGACTTCACCCTTATTCTTTCAAGAGATCCCAACGTCAGGGCATTCAATGGATTAAATGTATGGGAAGATCGATATGATCAGATGCAAACAAGATATATTATCCAGGAAAAGATGGTGCTTCAAGCTGGGGTTACAGATATTTGGCCTACCAGATACGCCGTTCATTCACAACAGAATAAAGATGTCATCGCTAATTACGACAGACCCACTGGTTATGATGAGGATTATTTAAAAGCAAATATGAGTGGAAGATGGACATATGGTGATCATGGCGCGGAATCTAAAGGCGATTTAAAATCCTTTTACTGGTTCTTTACGGATTCCTTAGCTCTACCGGGGACGTTAACGGGAAGTAGCTTAGTCATTGAAGCCAGTTTCAGTTATACGAACATTCAGAACATGCTAGATTCGTATAAAGCAGGTGGACAAGGTGATCCATTCTTCTATCACAAAGGGGAGAAACCGATCCTCAACCGTAGTGCGGACAAGCAGCTATCCGATGAGCTAGTTCGCTACCTGGATAATCACTCTCCCGAGAATACAACTCAGGATGTAGTGAAACTAAATGGGAAGAACTACTTGGTCAGTTCGGTGAAATCAGCCTCTTTGGATTGGCATTTAGTAGATGTTGTCCCCCTTTATCAAATTCTCAAACCGATTTCTCTTAGTCGAGATTTATTCTATATCACAATGATTCTGCTGTTTGTTGTGGGAGTATCCTCTTCCATTCTGCTATATAGAAACGTTCAATATCCGATTAAAAAACTCGTCAGTGGTTTACAGCGCGTACAGCAAGGAGATTACTCCGTACGGCTCCATAGCAATGAGCAAAATGAGTTTTCGTTTCTGTTCCGTCGTTTTAATGATATGTCCCATCAAATTCAAGACCTGATAGAAAATGTATTTAATGAAAAAATCCGAGCTCGAGAAGCTACCCTCAAGCAGCTTCAAGCACAAATTAATCCACATTTCCTCTATAACTGTCTTGGTTATATTATCAATATGGCCCAGATGAAAGATGAAGACGCTGTCGTCTCCATGGCTTATAATTTAAGTGCTTACTATCGTTATACCACCCGTATGGAACGGGAGACGGCTTCTTTGGAGGAAGAAATCAAGCTCTTGGTCAACTATTTAGATATCCAGAAACTGCGCAATGGCAGAATTGATTATCACATTGATATTCCTGAGGATATGCTTAGCCAATCTGTACCTCGCCTAATGCTCCAACCTATGGTGGAGAACTCTGTGATTCATGGCGTAGCGAAGTCCTATTCATCAGGCGAGATCAAGATTAGTGGTGAGAAGTCAAACGGTTTCTGTAGAATTTATATCGATGACGATGGTCCTGGCCTGAATCCGGATCAGCTAGAAGCATTAAACCGTAAAATGCAGGAACCTTTGCAGGAGGAAATGGGTTGTGGTCTTTGGAATACGAATCAGCGGATCATTCACCTATTCGGCAGCCATTCAAGTCTTACCTTCAAACCATCCCCTCTCGGTGGATTCCGAACAGTAATTATCTGGGAAATCCCCACTGAGGATGATAGTTATAAATTAAAGGAACATCAAGGAGACTAACAACATGCAAATGATTATAGTAGACGACGAAGCACACTGGGTAGATAATCTTTCCATGACTAAACCTTGGCATACGCTGGGAATTGAACAGGTGCATAAAGCTTATTCAGCACGTGAAGCGCTACAAATTATCGATACGAATCCCATTGATATAGTAATCTCAGATATTCAAATGCCAGAAATGACGGGAATTGAATTGATAGAGCGGATAAGAAAACACAATAAAAAAATAAAATGTATTATATTATCCGGCCATTCAGAATTCGATTATGCCAAAAAAGCGCTCCAGAATAAGACCGTGGATTACTTGCTTAAACCGCCTACTGATGATGAATTGCTCGGAGCAGTCAAAAATGCGATCAATCAATTGAACGCAGAATGGGAGCTTATAAGTTCTCTTAAACGAACCCAGTTTACCCTCCGGGAGAATCTCCCTGTTTTGCGTGGGCGATTGCTACTGGATGCCTTACAAGGTCATCGTTTTCAAGCCGGTGAATGGGAACGGAAGCTCGTGAGTTACGATCTGCCCTTCCAATCCGGAGAATCCGCATTGATGCTGGTACGAATGGAAGAAGAATTCGGAGAATTTGATAATACGGATCAAACCTTGATTGAATATGCGATCATTAATATGGCTGAAGAGATTATGGGAGAATTTATGGAAGTCTGGGGCGTTAAAGAGGAACATGGATATCTTGTGTTTCTGCTCCAGCTTAAAGAACAAGGAACTGATCTTGGAAAAGAATCCATATTAGAGAAGCTTTCTTTACAACTTCAATATAAGGTCAAGCAATTTCTGAAAGGCTCGCTATCCATTGTAATCACAGAGTGGTTCAAGTTTCCTGAGCAGCTGTCGAATCGTTTCCATCAGGCCTCCTCTTCTTTCCGTCAAATTGTCGGAGATGAGCGAGAATTCATTATGCGGGTCAGTGACTTGGAGCTTCCCTCAGCGCAAGGGCCTTTAGATGCTCTTTATACCCCACCCTCTTTGATTCATCTATTGGAGAGTGGACATTGGGATGCAGCCGAAGAGAAATTGCTTGCTGTCTGTGCTGAACTGGATGAGAAATGGTCTGAATCTTGGGAGCATTGCATGGAGGCTGGCTTTTTAATTACTGCTTCTTTCACAAATCTCGCACATCGCAATGGTCATACGCTGGCAAACTTAATGGGAACCGATATCGAAGCGTTGCAGAGTGGCGATGCTTTTACCAGCATTAGTAAACTAAGAAAATGGTCGCTAAGTGTTCTAGCCAATCTAAAAGAAGGCACATCTAACGAAATCAAAGACATACGTTCAGAGTATGTAAAGAAAATTCAGGATTATACGGATAAGAACTTACATGATGATGTATCATTACGTGTTCTGGCTGACCATGTAAATCTTCATCCGACACATTTATCAAAAATCTATAAGATTGAAACAGGTGAAGGCATTAGTGATTATATCTCACGCTTACGGATGGATCGTGCCTGTCATAAGCTGAAGACCACCACTAAAAAAGTCTATGAAATCAGCATGGAGATTGGCTATATGGACCCTGCTTATTTTATCAAAGTATTCAAACGGCAGTTTGGGGTAACGCCGCAGGAATATAGAGATACTAACAAATAGCATGATAGAGTCCTATCGAAACTAAAAATCTCATATAGATGACATCCCCGACAAGTTGTTAAAGTTACACTTGTAAAGATCATACACAGTAGGGGGAATTGAAGAATGATCAAGTTCAAGAAAATGTGGTCGCTTCTCACGGTCACAGCACTTATCACTCTCACAGCATGTGGCAGTAGCGGCACATCTAATGAGAACGCCAAAAATGGTAACGCAACCGAAAATACCCAATCCGAAGCAGATGCTGCTTTCGCAAAAGGCAAATACGATCCACCGATCGAGTTCAGTGCCGTATTGATGCCTAAGAAGTATGTTCAAGGTGATACCAAAGAAAACAACGTTCACGATCGCTGGATGCTTGAGACATTGGGTATGAAGCATAAAGATACTTGGTATCCTGCAAATGACGATCAATACAGACAAAAGCTTCAACTTGCCATTGCTTCCGGCGAAAAGCTGCCTGATTTCGTTTTTGCATCAACTAACGCAGTATTGACGAATCAGCTTATTGATTCCGGTCAGTTCATTGCTATCGATGAGTTGTTTGACAAGTATGCAAATAAGATTCTAAAAGATCACGTTGCAGCACATCCAGAACTTTGGTACCCATTCACTAAAGACGGTAAGAAATATAATCTGCCGATCCTTGAATATACCGACAATGATGATACACTCTTGTGGTTACGTGAAGATTGGATGGAAAAGCTGAACCTGGAAGCGCCTAAGACCATCGCCGATCTCGAGAACATCATGGACAAATTTAAGAACGAAAACCCTGACGGCTTAGCGCCTAAAGATGTGTACCCGCTTGCAATTACTTTGAAAAACAATACAAACACCTGGATGGGTCAACTAGACTGGTTATTCGGGGCATACGGTACGATCGAGGAACAATGGAACAAAGATAAAGATGGCAATCTTGAATATGGTTCCATTAACCCAGGTGCGAAGCAAGCACTCGCAAAGCTTAGCGAATGGATGGATAAAGGCTATATCCACACGGACTCCGCCCTTTGGGATGAAGGTAAATCCGCTGAGAGCTTCACAAAAGGTGCAGCTGGTATTCTGCCAGGCGCCAACTGGGTTCCAGACTGGCCGGCTCCCGATCTTATGAAGAACGTACCTGGAGCGAAGATTAAAGGTTATCCGGTTCCAGCAGGACCAGATGGTTTGATTGGAACCAAATGGCAGAATTCCGGAGTAAATGCTAGTATCATGATTAACAAGGATGCTAAGCATCCAGAAGCAATTTTCTTGTACTATAACTACTTGCTTGATAACCTGGCTAACCCTGCTGCAGGCAGTCAATATGAATATGGCTTTGCTAAAGGTTACGACTGGGATATGATTGATGGAAAACCTACAAGCGATAAAGACAAGATTAAAGACTTCTCCAATGAATTCCCATTCTTAACAGGTCCGGCCCGTATTCCTGATCTTTTTATGAAGACTTTGGTTAAACTTGCTGATGGCGAGACACCTGTTACACCTTATGAAAAACAAATGGCAGAGTTCCGTAAACCAGAAAACTGGGCGGCAGGAAAAGTGGTTATGTCACAACTAGACGTTCGTAAGCAAAACTACTTCACTGGTGCTGCTACACCAACGATGGTTTCCAAATGGAACCTGCTTCGTCAGTCCGAAATGGAAACTTTCAACAAAATTGTTTACGGCAAACTGCCTGTAGATGCCTTTGACCAATTTGTTGCCAATTGGAAATCCAATGGCGGTGACCAAATCACCAAAGAAGTTAACGAATGGTTCAAGTCTGTATCGTCCGCGAAATAATTTTTTCACAAACATAGAAACAAGCCGGAGCCACATTCGCTCCGGCTTGTTTTTTATAGAATTTGCACTCCTCTGATAAAATAGAATTAAGATGAGGTCGTGAACAAAGGTGGGATTGAATGATGAAGGTAATACCCAATGGAATATCACTCATTCATCCAAATCACATCAAGAGAATTGCAGTTGGACCGAAAAGGATTTTTTATTAAAAATTGATTTTCGACAATTGCCCGAAATCAAATTCAAGGAGAGATTCTATTCTCCTCTCATAAGGTGGAAAGTCCAGCTCTCTTGTCACTTCATTTGGAACAATAATACAGCGAATTCCTGCAGCATTAGCTGCTTTCAATCCGTTGGGAGAATCTTCGAACGCGATGGTTTCGTTTGGGCTTACGCCTAATTGGTGCATCGCCAGCTTATATAATTCTGGTTCTGGCTTTACACATTGGACATCATCAGATGTAACAACTGCATCAAATAGCGGAAGCAGCCCAAACAATTGCAAATACTTATGCACCCAGTCGCGAGTAGAGCTTGAAGCAACAGCAAGCATCATGCTACGCTGTCGTGCTTGTTGTAGTATTTCAATTACACCTGGAAGCAAATGTGCATTATTCATGCGAAGCTCATAGTTCTGTTCCAATTCTGACTGAAGTCGCTTCAGGTCTATGGACTTCCCTACTTGCTGTTCCAAATATTGATAAGGGTGAAACGCATCAAAGTTTGTACCCACATTCCGAGCCCAAAGCGACAAAGGCAGGTCCAATCCGTACGTGGAATAAGCCTCTTTGAATACGTAATACCATGGCGTTTCCGTATCAAGCAGTAAACCATCAAAGTCAAAGATAACTGCTTTCATAGACACCCCCCGCTCATAGGATTGGTTTAGAAGCGACTTTCTTGCTTCGATTCCGATAAACTTAAATAGTCGAAACTCACTGAGCAGCCTTCACCTTGCGGAGATTGCGCGACAACACCTGCTACGCATTCGGCACCTTCATTCATTCCAAAATATCGGATAAGTGCCCAGTTCGCACCGTCCTCCGAATAGGACAAGGTGACACAATGATTTTGCTTGGTTATACGCAAATAAGGTTTGTCAACGGCAACTTTAACGGAGTTACAATCATCTGACATCCCAGCTCTTGTCACCACAGACACAATTATGGGATGCTGTCCGTCAAATTCAAAGCAAATTTTGGCCCAGTTATGATGATCTATCATAAACATGAGGCATCCTGAATCATATTTATGCTGCATATCGACACTAATTCTGGTTGTCATTTCAAAGGAATCCCCAACAGGTACGGATAAGAATGGCGCTGAGCTTGCGATATGTTTTCCTGCTGGGTCTTGGAAAAAATCGGATTTGGGAGGTGCTAATAAGGTCAGTCCATCTAAATCTGTAAATTCCCAGGTTGCAGGGCGATTCATCCAGCTCAGTTGTTTTCTTGTTTCATTTACGAATAAGTTTACAGTCATTCTTCTTCTCCTATCATCAATGGTTTTTCAACAAGACGCCTTGTCTTTCGCCCCATAGGAAAAGCCAGGGCTATCACGCTGGCATAGCTGATAAAGATGAGAATAAATAACAGAGATGGCTTATAGGCATAAATAAGTCCTGAAATATATCCCCAAGGAATCGCGACAATGGACATGACTACTTGTACAGAAGAGAACATATCCGCTTTTTCATATTTACCTAACCGGTTCATTAGAAGCGCATCTCTGTAAGTGGGAAGCAAGAACATTCCTGCAGCCAATACCGTAGTCACTATACACAACATAACAGTATTTCCACTTGGAATAAACAAGAATAATAATGATCCTATTGCACACAATGCCAAGGACAGCTTGACATAGAATTCATCGCTTTGATTTCTCATTCTAGGCATCACTACACTGTATACAAATATAGTAGCAATTGCCGTAATGAATGGAATCCACGAAATCATTTGATCCTTGAAGCCAAGCTCCTCTTTCAGATAAATCACCTGAAAAAAGTTCATCTGCAAAATAATGTTTGAAATAATCGTAATCAATAAGATTGGCAATATTCGCCGATCACGTAATGATTGTCCGAATAAACGAAAGCTCTGGAGAACACCTCGCAAGATATGGGTATTGCTATTCGCTTCAATCATCACTTTTCCGGCTTCGGTCTCTTTCGTTAAGTAGTTTCTAAGAACAAACATGACCGTCATACTAATGCCGCCGGCGAAATAGATGACGCTAAGCGTCGGCATAATTCCATATTTACTAATAACTCCGCCTGCAAGAGGTGCCAACACCCCAGCAGAAATAATAATAATATTCATCATCGCAAACACATGCGAACGCTGCTGTTTTTTTACGTCCTCGATAATTAGTAGGTTGAAGGCGACAGTGACAAATTTATTCGTCGCATTCAATAAATAAGCGATTAAAAAGAGCCAGAAATTATTTGAAAATGCCCAAATAAACATCGGCACACTCCAAGCCACTAGATCGAAAATGAGAGATGTTCTTTTCCTCCCCCATTTATTTGTAACCGCTCCGGCAAACATCTGAAAGACGAACGCAAAGTATAGGTTAACTGAATTAATAAGACCAATCTGAATATCGGAAAGACCTGCCCCTTTCATGTACAAAGGGGCATAAAATAATACAATCGTACCGGGAATTGCCCATAACGGCTCTAGCCAAATCGAATAACGCGGATTGTCTGGGAGCTCTCTGAACTTTTGGAAAATCATTGATTTCACCCTAACATACTAGAATGGATTTGACTGAGGTCATAGGTAGTGGATCTCCGGTACGCATATGATATCCCATAGTTTCGTTGAAAGCTTGCTCGTAGTGCTCCAATGCTACTTTAGATGTAATTAATCCTTCAAGCTCTGGAATGCTTTGCGCGAATTCCAACGCCATGCCAACGATTTGATGAACGGCAACCTTACCTATAATGTTCACTCCATTGTTAATAAAGTCTGTTGGGCGAATGGAAACTTCATATTGATCATTGTAGCCCATCGGAATAATTCGTCCGCCCTTGCCAATCAATTCTAGTGCGGTATGCAATTGATTTCCTACACAATCCACAACAATATCGAATTTACGATTATCGTTCAAAGCCAAGATCGATTCAATGGACATATCAGCTGGATCGAATACATAATCGGCAATGTTGCTTGCAAAGTTGCGGCGATAGTCGTCTGGCTCTGTTCCTACTGTCAGACGTCCGAGGCGTTTGCTGATAAGCTGGCATAAAGATCCGATAGCTCCAGAACCTAATACAACCACTGAATCACTTGGCTTAATTTCCGCTTTCAGAAATGTATTAAGTACGCAACCTAATGGTTCGATCAGCATTGCCGTTTCCCAGCTCATCGCGTTAGGAATCTTATACATATACTTCTCTTCTCCAACGTAATATTCTGCGAAAGTGCCATGTATAGTCATCCCAACCTGATGATCCTCAAAATTTTCACAGTAGCAAAATTGACTTTTCCGACAATAATGACATACTCCGCAGGCTTGGGTAGGGTCAACGATAACACGATCACCTACACTAACGCTCCGAACCCACTTACCCACTTCAACTACTGTACCTACGCCTTCATGCCCGATAACAGTGCCCTTGTTGGCAAAGATTTTACCTTTAATGACATTCAAGTCGGTCCCGCAAATACCCGAACCATAAATCTTAACCTTTACTTGAGTATCAGATTGAATGTTCGGCTCTTCCATTTCCATTAGTTCAACTGTTTTTGGTGCTGTGTATACGAGTGCTTTCATTTGATATTCCTCCCAATATATTATTTAATTTGTTCTTTGCTAGAAACACTCCAGACTTGCAGTGCTGACTGAATGGATTGCTGGATTCGGCCATAATCCTCTTCCGAATGGCTATCAGAGAACACGAAGAATCCTTTGCTGAATATGCCGTCTTTCGCCAGCCGTTTCACAAGAAGCTCACGGAACGGATCACTATAAAATAAATCGCAGCCGTGTTTACGAATGCAAAAGCTTGCATATGTGCCTTGCAGTTCTAAATCCTGAATTCCAAGCTGATCAATCATTTCTTTCAGATCCTGGATTAACCGAGTGGTTCTAGCACGCCAACTTGGCCAGACAGGAGCTTTCTCCATCAATCGCTCGCAGGCGATAAACGCCACTAAAGCAATCGTCTCGCTTGCATGTGCAGAGCTGAACCGAACGTCCGTCAATAATTTCATCCACGGCTCGCCGCCCATAATAACCGCTAAAGGCAATCCATTAGCCATTCCTTTTGAGAGGCATAGTATGTCTGGCCAAATATCATATTCACCCGCTGTTGCCTGCTTTCCCATCCGAATACCTGAAGTAACTTCGTCGAAGATAACGGTTATATTCCTTTGTTTACAATTGTCGACTACGACACTAAGCTCTTCCTTCTTCCATTCATTCGGACATAACACAATACAAGCAATATCATCAGCATCGCGCTTTATTAGCTTCAAAGTTTCAAATGCATCACCGTTCATAAAATATGTAGTATCTCTAATGAATGGAGGTAATCCAAGGGCTTCTGAATTTTGACCATAATATCCGTAAGCAGACCAATCATGCCAACCGTGATACCCTGTGGCAATCACCTTCGATTTTCGACTATAGGCACGAGATACACGAATAGCCGCACTAACAACATCAGCTCCTCCTTTCGCAAATTTCAACATCTTATAACGTTCGTCAAATCTTTTTAGAATGAGCTTCGCTGCTACTAGCTCCAAATCGGCCGCAGTTGAGAAGCTGGTCCCTTTTGCTAATTGTTGTATAATCGCATCCGTTACTTCTACTCGTGCATGTCCCCACGACACAGTTCCCATCGCCATCTCACAATCCAGCCATACATTGCCATCAATATCAGTAAAGTTTGCTCCATTCGCTTCCGCACAGCATAATGCTGTGAAACCGGGGAAAAGTCTTTCTGGTGTTTTTGCTTGTGTGCTACAAGCGCCTGGAATAATTGTGGAAGCTTGCTCCAGCCAATCCAAACTCCTAATGAAATTTTGATGCTGTTTAGTCGGTTCCATTGGTATCCCCTTCATTCAGCGAACCTTCGTTCCAGGCCAGCAACTAGCGTATATTTGGTTGATTAAAAGCACATTTCCATATAAATCTACGATCAGATCATCGTGAGATGCTTTCCGTCGTATTTCAATCCAATATCGGTTGTCGAGTAATCTAGTGAAATTGTCTACCAAGAACAACAACCTTGATGAAGACTGAATAAGCTCCTTACCAAGCACTTGTGGCAGCCAGATCGCCCCATTGGAATTAAAGCGATTAGAATAATTTAATATATCAGTCAACTTTACGAGCTCTGCTTGCTGCAAATGATCCCACAACGAATCTGCATCGCTCCGAACTTCAGCTAAATCAATTCCGATATAAGTTGTTCCATGTTCGAGCTTATTTGATGAAAGACGATGTTCAAGATTTAATAAAGTGAAATTCCACGTATCACTGCTAATTTGATTGCCCCACTTCTTCCAAAAACGCGCTAAATTGTTCTTCCGATTGAAATTTCGATGAATGCCATTGCTTCTTTCCCAATGATAAGCTTGAATTTTAGGATTGATTACGGTTGTATATCCGGCCTCTTTAGCTCTAATTTGGTAATCGAAATCCTCATAGCCGTTAAAAAACTTCTCATCCAAATACCCAACTGTTTCGAATACTTCCCGCTTCATGGCAAACATTGCGAAGATAACCAATTGCACCTCGAAAATATGCTGTGGGATATCCTCAAGCGTTGCATTCAGAAACAAATGGCGACCAATGGTATCTGCAAAAGTAATACCGCAATGCTGTATCCCGCCCGTCTGTGGATATAGAAGCACACCACCAACCATGCCGATGGAAGGACTGCTATTCAACGTATCTTCCATTTGCTCTTGCCAATTAGGATTGAGGATGATATCGGAATCTAGCAAATAAATGTAATTGCCTTGCACGTTACTTAACGCTTCGTTGATTGATATTGCACAGCCTTTCGGATATTCATGACGTATAATCTCTATCTTCACCTTTGCTGATGCTTCACGCTTCAAACGCTCCAGATGCTCTTGGACCTTCGGGCCTGAACCATCATTAATAAAAATAATTTCTGTAAAAGGTTCGATGGTCCTCATTAAAGACTCTGTAAATAGGGTCAGGATGTTGTAATCTTGATTAACTGGTACAATGATGGAATGCTTCATGATCATTACCTCCAAAGTTAAAATAAAAAGATTTCAATCCCTTTGATGACAATTTTTCCTTTCTTTGTAATAATGGCAGGTAGGTTTTATTTTTACAATCTATGATGGAACAATAGTGAAATAATTACATATTTTTCTAAAAATATTACCAATTGAACATTATTAAAAATCAAAAAAGGGATAACTCCAAGGAGTTACCCCATCATCACTATCAGATTCAATCTACTAATCTTGCTTTACACAATCAACCCTGATCTGGAATGATAAATGACACCGTAGTTCCCAAGCCAGGAATACTTTGAATGTTCAAGCCCTGTCCATATAATTGTGTCAGTCTTCTATCCGTATTAAGCAGCCCAATTCCTTGATTCTTAAACTCTTTTGGATTTAACAGCTTGTTGACTTGTGCTTCGTCCATTCCCATCCCTGTGTCTTCAATTTTAAAATGGACAGCATCCGCAAGTGTCTCAATGTGAATACGCAGTGTTCCACCTTTAGCCCGACCTAAAACGCCATGGCGAACAGCATTCTCAACTAGTGGTTGAATCGTAAGCGGAGGCATCAACATATCAAGATTCGCATCTACTTCCCATTCCACATGGAGTCTCTCCTCAAAACGCTGCTGCTGGATATATATATAATTCTCCACCAGTTCAAGCTCCTGTGACAGCGTAACGAGCTTGCCTGCATTTAAGAAGTCAAAACTAATGCGCAGATAAGTTGTGAACGCATCTGATAGCTCTCTCATTTTGGCAGTATCAAAGTCACTTAAGGACATGATCGAATTCAGTGTATTGAAGAGAAAGTGTGGATGGATCTGCGCTTGTAAATAAGCACCTTCCATCCTCAACCGGTCATTGACCGCTCGCTTCATAGATGAAAGGGATAAGGCACGATACTTCAATTCCATTGCATCTACTGGTTTGGTCACATAATCATTTGCTCCAGCTAAGAAGCCTGCATAGACATCTTCCGGCTCACTGCGAGCAGTCAGTAGAATAATAGGCAGTTCATACATCGTAAACCGCTCGCGAATCAATCTTGTCAATTCATAACCAGACATTCCCGGCATCATCACATCAGCGATGATCAGATCAAATCGATCATGGTTTAACTTATCCAGCGCTTCACGTGCAGAAGTCGTAGTAACTATCTGATAGGTTCCATCTGACAAAATATTTTGCAAAACTTTTAAATTGACCGAATCATCATCAACCGCCAGAACACGGATTAGGTCAGAACCTGTTTCCATTTTTGTGAGATGCGCTACTTCCTTCGTGGAATATGTGGCAGCTACCATAGTAGATGTCTCAGCTGTTATCCATGCGCTGAATGGTAACAATGTTTCCGTATCCTTTTCTAGTTGAGCATCCGAAATGGATGATTGAACACGCTCATCTGCTACAGGTAATTTGAAGCTGAACTTACTACCCTGACCCGGCTGGGATTGCAACAATAATTCACTACCGTGTAGTTCGACCAGCTCCTTACAGATACTAAGTCCAAGACCGATACCGCCCTCGCCATAAGCCCCTTGTTCATAGCGCATAAATACACGCTTTTTCAGTGCCTCGTCCATACCTATACCTGTATCCGTGACATGTATCCATACATCTCTACCCACTTGTTCAGCGACCAGTTCAACCTTACCCTGTTCGGTATACTTAAGCGCATTATGAACTAGATTTATAAGAATCTGTACCAATCGCTCCTCATCAGCATAAACACACGGCAAGTTCTCATCTATATGCATGCTAAGCTCCACCTTCGTTCCACCGGTAAGGAAGCGTAACATATCCAGCACACCTTCAACTAAGGACCTTACTTGTACGGCTTTTATATTCATCACAATCCGTTTATCCTGCAATCTCACCACATCAAGCAAGTCATTCAACATGAGCGACATCCGCCGACTGACCATAATTAGCAGTTCCATATCACGTTGACTCTCTTCATCCAGCACATTTTTTTTCCTCGTTAACACGCTCTGGGCAATATTCATAATTCCATGCAGTGGGGTGCGTAGCTCATGTGATGTATTAGCTAGAAAACGATCCTTTAATTTGTTGGCTTCAGCCAATTGAGCATTCAGTAACACATTTTGATGAGATTGATGAAAATATCTCCTAAACCAATAGGTAGAAAAAGCGGCAAGTGCAGCAATTAAATCTACTGGATAAAACATAAATTGTGAGGTTCCTGCGTAATAGACAGACGCCCACAATATATTATTAATCACAGCTAGCACTGAACATAATAAAAATAGAGCTCCCTCAGCTTGAATATATACCATTTTCATAAAATAATAAGCCGTCCAAAATACTGGAATGTAATACAGGATCATATAGACCCCTTTTTCGATCGAATATAGCACGGTCTCTTCTGGACCAAAGATTATAAATAAGGTAAACCCGAGGAGTGAGAGGATATAACTATAAAAAGCCTTACCTTTCCGTAGGTTCCCAAAGAGCTCTCTTCCCATCAGAAACAGGAACAAGCAAAAACCTATGTATGAAAGAACCTTTAGCTTCAATGTCCAGGCAAAATCAACTTGAAGAAACCGGAACAATAGTCCATTATGTTCAACCCCAATAGATACAGCTGCTGCGACCATCATCGAAAAGAAAATAATCAACTCTGTTTTTCGCACATCCATCAAATAAATAATCAGTAAATAGAGCCCGTGAATCAAAAGTAATACCGCTACAATTAGCTGTAAGCCTATGGAATTCCAGTAGACTGTATCTATCTCATGTTGAATGCCAAACTCTACAGACCTAACAATACCTCCTTTTAATGGAGAGCCATAATTTGACGCTCGAACAAACAGATCCATTTGGTTCTGATCTGTCGGTACATAACTGATCAGGAATGACTTCGCGACAGAAACATGGCCTTCTTTCTCTTCAGATAACTTACCGAATCGTGAGAGAACTGTTCCATTAATCTCCACTTCAGAAGCAGTATAGACCGATTGAAACCAAAAACTAAGCGGCTCAGACAAGGGTTGATCCAGCAGAATACGCAAATGATAAGTTCCATATCCATATGCCTTCTCTTGATCTGTTGGATTGAATTTAGCAGTCCAGTTACCCGGCACCTGAAGCCTCTGCCCCTTCGTAGCGTGATTAATATTGGTGGCATTCACCCATTGTTCAGGATAGAATTCCCATTCACCATCCAGTGGAAAGGAGCTTAGTGATTCAATGTCCAACCCACGTAAATCCAACACGCCTTGTTTCACAGTAGGAGGATTGGAGAACGAAAAATGATTATGCCAGCCCCATCGGACAACAATCAACAGACCGATAAATACTATTATGTATAACATATGACTTAACTTAATCTTATTCTCCGAAGTTCTCATGTACGCCTCATTCTTCGATAAATTTAATAGTGCTATATTCCCATCTTCCACTATTGAACATTATAGTCTGATTATACTATATTGCGAGGTCTATGAACTTAAGTAATCCTAGTTCTAAGAACAAAAAAAGGAAACTCCAAATGGATCAGAGTTTCCTTTTTTAAAAAATTATAACGACTCACTACGTTTATTCATTAGCAATTCTACCATTTCTTGATAACCCCTATTTTATGCATGTTGTAAGGGACTAATTCCATTAGAATCTGCAATATTTATGTCTGCACCATGATGAATTAGTAGTTGAACAATAGCCTGATGTTCCTCTCCACCATCGCCCAGTATGATCGCTTCAAGCAATGCAGTCCAACCCAGATTATTGACATGATCAATATTAACGTCAGAAGTTGTAAGTAGCTCTTCCACAATGTCCACATGACCACGGTCAGCAGCAGGGATGAGCGCGGTTCCCCCAAACCTATTCAGAATGGATGTATCGGCGCCTGCAGCAACAGATACCTTTACAAAATCAAGCATACCTTCAGCTCCTGCATAGAGAAGAGGATTATCCGAGCGGTTGTCGCGAATATTGATGTTGGCACCTTTTTCAAGCAAAAATTTGAATATATCCAGTTGATTCGTGTGTACAGCGATCACAGCGGACGTCCTACCATCATTGTCTGTAGCATCAATATCTGCACCATCTGCTAATAGTTTTGTTATAAGATCCTTATCTCCTTGAAGAGTAGCTGCTAACAGTTCTTGATCCAACTTATCCATTTCATTGTGCACCTCCTGAGTTGAATGACATCCTGTAATAAAGAGGAAGAGTGTTAACACGAGAAAGCGCATGGCAACCAACACCTTTCATGTAGACTCGCCTTATTTCGTTGTTAATGTTGCTTGGGAAGTTGCCCATGTGCCCACTGGTGTTACAGTATACGCTGTCCATTCAGCCAATTTACCGTCATTTGTAATATCAAATATACCTACGGCACCTTTACGACTGGAGAATTTATACGTTGCAACCAATTTGTCTCCGTTGGTAGCAGTTAGTTGTACACTACGACCCGAAAACAATTCATCCCCAGGGTCTTGAGTCAAGGTTACATTAATGGAGGTTTCGCTGACAGCTTCCGCACTAGAGATTTGCAATGACGTAATTTCTTTTGCCTCGAATGATGGATTTGCAATATTAGCCCAGTCGGACGTTATAGTATATTTCACGCCCGGTTTCAAGACTTGTCCTTCAGGAAGCCGGAATTTCGGCTCAATCTTACCATCTGTTGATTGTGTAAAAGGAACATACTTGGCAACGATGGATGCCCCACCTTCTGGTGTAATCGTTACTTGTCTACCTTGCATGGAAGGAATGATTTGATATGTGATGCCATTCGCTCTGTTGTCCTCATCCAGAACAAATGCGTTCGCACCACGACCACCACTGTATGCAGAGATGACATATCCATAGTCAATGACGCCATTTGTTTTCAATGCTTCAATCTCAAAGGTATCGTTGCTTACCTGAGCGGTTGTCGTCATATCCACCTTGGCTGCGTTTCCTACAAATGATCCTGCTTTCTTACCCTTGTACGTTAAGTTATAGGTTGTTCCAGCTTTTTGCACCGATGTGGGAACGATATACGTTGCAAGGGAACCCGTTTTCAGACGTGGCATGTTCGTCAAGGTTAGACCATCATTGAATACAAAATCTTCTTTCGCCTTAGCAAACACTTCATTCTCAGCTGTCAAAGGGGCATCCAAGGTCACGATTAATGTAATTTCATTGATCGATTTTACACTTGTAATTTGGGCTTTATCGGAAGGTATTGCTTTACGTGCTGTATTCAGTAAGGCTGCAACTTCCCCTCGTGTTGCGGGTTCAGTAGCGGAATAGAATTTATTAGCCCAGTAGTTTACCGATAAGACATCACGCTTCAACGCCTTCGATACTACTTGCACAAGTTCTGCATCCGTTACCGTTTCGTTAGGGTTGAATTTGCCTTCTTCCGTTTCCATTATCCCTAAACCAACAAGTACTGACGCATATTTGTAATACCATACGTTTGAATTCACATCGGTGATGGGAGCAGCGTTCTCAGCAGCACCTTGTAAGTTAAAGGTTAATACTACCATTTTCGCTAATTCTGCACGATTGATTGGATGGTGTACACCCATCGAATGATCTACATAACCCTGTAACACACCTAGACCTGCAAGTACCTCAACGGCTTCTTGCATTTCTTTATCTGATAACTTAGATGCAGCTGCGGATATCCCGATATTGCTTGATGCAGGTGCTGCTTGTACATTTAACACCGCAAAGGGTAAAGAGGTTGCGCCTAGTGTTGCTGCGACCATTAATGCTGCTACTTTTTTAGATACGAATTTCACTATATTTCCCCCTAAGATCATTAAGTTATTTGTTGTTCATGTCTATAACTGAATGATAACGGAAAGAAATAAACTCTCCAGAAACGATTTATTAATAAAGTATTAACCAGAGCTTAAAATTATCGAAAATCGTCAAGAAAAACGCCATTATACCGTAAATCGGTATCCAGCACCCCACACCGTTTCTATATATTGTGGATTCGAGGGGTCCACTTCCAGCTTCTCCCGTATTTTGCGAATATGAACCGTAACCGTTGCGATATCCCCGCTGGAATCCATCCCCCAGATCCGTTCGAATAGATCATCTTTGCTAAACACCCGATTCGGATGACTTACTAAAAAGACCAGAACATCGAACTCCCGCGCTGTAAACAAAACCTCATGATTCCGCACGAACACCCTGCGGGAATTTTTATCGATATGAACTCCACGGATTTGGATCTCATGCTTCTCCATAGGTTCTAGCTTACTGAGCATGCGTTCATATCTAGTTAGATGCGCTTTCGCTCTTGCTACTAATTCACTTGGACTAAAAGGCTTCGTAATATAATCATCAGCTCCGAGATTAAACGCCCGAAGCTTATCGATCTCCTCTTTCTTCGCAGATACGATAAAAATCGGTACTTCCTTCGCTTCCCTAATACGGCGGCATAATTCAAAACCATCGATGCCAGGTAGCTGTAAATCTACGATAATAAGATTGTAATCCCCTTCAAGAGCATGCCCAAGCCCCTCAGAACCCGTATAACATATATCAACAGCAAAACCATTCAGCTCAAAGTAATCTTTTTCTAATTGTGCTATCGTAACCTCATCTTCAATAATCAGAATCCGTGTCATGCGAATGAAATCCTCCTTCGTCGGTCGTTCGCTTTAAAGTAAAGAACAGGCTTGAACCTACACCTTGTTCGCTTTCCATCCATATCGACCCGCCATGTCCTTCAATAATCTGTCGAGCGATCGCAAGTCCGAGCCCACTTCCGCCTGTCGATAAGTTCCGAGAAGGTTCCGCACGATAAAACCGTTCAAAGATATGCGGAAGAGCTTCAGCCTCAATACCCATTCCATTATCCTTCACTTCAACAGTCACCCATTCACTATCCACTTGCAGAGAAAAACAGATTAATGGATTCGGCTTGTCCATATACTTTAGCGCATTTCCAATTACGTTCAGTAATACGCGTTTTAATTTATCCAAATCTGCAAGAACCTCAATACGCTCTGAGTTGTGCTCGTCCAGCTGAAATGAGACCCCTTTATTTTCGTTATTGTAGCGCATCTCTTCAATACAATCGTCAAGGAATGCGATAATATCAACAGCTTCGAACGAAAACGGGACCTGATTCAAATCCAGCTTGGAATATAGGAACAATTCATCAACCAATTTATCCATTCCAATGGTTTTGTTATAAATAATGTCGACGTACATGTCCATCTTCTCAGGTGTATTGGCGACACCATCTCGTATGCCTTCAATAAACCCTTTAATATTCGTAATCGGAGTACGTAAATCATGTGAAATATTTGAGATTAATTCTTTCCGATTCTCCTCATATTGCAGACGAAGGTTCACTGACTCTTGCAACCTCTGCCTCATCGTCTCGAACGCTTTATTTAATTGCCCGATTTCGTCTTTGGATTGCAGGTTAAGCTCAAACTGAAGGTCACCCTCTTGAATTCGTACTGCGGAATCCCTTAACTTGTTCAGTGGCTTAATAACACTTCGCGTAATCCAGCGATATAATAGCACATTCGCAACCACAAGAACGCCAATCAATATCAGTGAAAAGATCGGTAACAGCCTGCGTGTGAGTTCCGCAAAAGGACTATGCTCTTTGATGACGAAAACACTGCCTTTCGCCCCATCCGAATATTTAAAGTCAAATTTGGCATAACCATAAAATCTTTCTTTAATATTAAACGTGTTACGAATCTGATAGTTATTGAGATCGTAAGGAGGTAAAGCATCCTTTAATTCAGGCTGATTGAAGGTGCGTGATTCAAAAACAGGGTCATTCACTCGCCTTACAAATAGTCCCGCCTTCTCTGTCTTAAGCTTAAAATCATATTCCAGTAACAAATCCTTGTTCTGCAATTCATCCGGGTCATGCTTGGCTAAATACTTTAATTCTAAAAAAATAGATTCCTCTTGCTCTGACAACGGATTTAATTGATAGTGCACTTTATAAAAATCCCGAAGACTGTGAACATCTCCTGTAGAAGCAACTGTAAATAAAGCTGCCGTCATTACGATGATAAGTAAACTAACGACTAGCATTCCTGTATAAGATAACAGTAATTTTATCCGAATCGACACGACTGTTCCCCTCTCACTAGCATTGAATCCGCTAAATAGTCATCTCCGTATTTTAGTGAAATACTATCACATGGGGAGAGCGTTTGCTAACAGAAAAAAACTTCTACCAACACTCGGCAGAAGTTTTTATAGAACTTAATTTACGCGATCTCATTAATGACAGATACGTGGCAATAAATAGATATAATCCGTAGAAAGAAAGAAGGGCTCATTATCGCGCTTTGCGATTTCAAATGCTAATGGCGTTTCACTATGGATAAAATCATTTATTTTTGCGTATCTTCAAACGCAGAACGATTAGAAATTGCGATTAGATTTGCGTATATCATGACAATTTAAGCGACGATCCTTCTATAATCATTATTTTTGCGCTACAAGCATCCGTTTTTCTAGATCTTCTTTAATCTTTTCAATCATTTCGTTTACTTTATCCCCACGAAAAATTAAAGAGGTCTCATAGCGACACCATTGGCTGTTAGGCTTTCTTACAGCTGAGAGCCAATTAAATGAACCTTCTATAAGCATATCCTTGTCGATCCAAAGCGCTTTACTATGAACTCGTTTTGTAATCACTACTTGTACGCCCCATGCGGATAACATTTCTTTTGCTTTTATGAAGTGCGGCAATAAAAAACCATGTCGCTTATTCAGAGCCTCATCGGTGTACACCACAATTTTCACACCTCTTTCAATAGCTTCTAAGCATACGACTTTCAATTCGTCTGCATCCAAAGCATTTGAAGACAAAAAGGGAGAAACAATATGAACCTCCCTATTGGCAGTACGAATACTATTAGTAAGTATTGTTCGATGCCCCTCTAGATCCTGAATATGATCCACTGGCAATGCAAGGCGCGTTTTAAAGTACAGCGGCATCTCCACATTTCGAATTTCCTGTTCTTCGGAAGCAAACAGATAACGAGCTAGTAGACCGGATGGTGTATTAGCTGCCGAATCAAAAATGGGCATATCCCCAAACACTAAAAAGCTATCTTGAGCACGCGATACGGCTACATTCAGCATATTAACACCTGCGTCAAAAAAGAGAGCAGATGTGAACTGCGCATTATAGACAGGTGAAAATATAACTACAGGCCGTTCTGCTCCTTGCAATGCGTGTACGGTCCCCACAGTAATATTTTTCATTGCTTTTAACCCTGTTCTAGCCAACTTATCCAATAATAATTTCTTTTGTTGGTAAAATGGCGTGATAATAGCTACAACCTCATCAATACATTTCGAATTTGATTCGTCCTTAGCATATGGTTTAATCAAGAGATCCTGATTACGATGAATCCAACTCACAATAGCATCAGCCTCTATTTCATTATAAAGACTGCCACTTTTCCTATTCGCTTCACCTGGAATATGAGCATAACCCATATGAGGCAAGTGATAGGTAGACAATGCAGCCCTTTTGGGCTGCAGTCTTCCGTAATAAGCCAATTCATTGCAATAGTTTATAATATCTGGAACACAGCGACGATGCTCCACTAGCCACATTCCACCTTCAGTATTGGATAATGAAAACTTTGACTTTCTTCGCGCTCCCAACATAACTGAACCGCTCGATGCCATAATACCTTTTTCTCTAAATTCAAATGCATCTTGTTCGTTATTGATTATCCCATATGTCAATAAATTGCCTCCATCTATGGCAAATGGTATATTCCAAATCGGTTCAATCTGTAAAATGTCGCCCACTATTAACGCTTTTTTTGCCAGTGCAAATGATGCACCTGCCAATTCAGGCGTTACTTGTCCAGCTTCGTCGATAATCAATGTATCGATGAACTCGTATAAATATTGATCACTTCCCTGCCAAGCTTTAAAAAAAGAAGGCAACATAAATAAAGTCGTTACAAAGCAAGGAGTAAGTTTTGCATAGCGTCTCCATAGCTTTTGCTGACTGTTGATCCCTTTCGTTTGCTTGAAGTTAGGATCACCTAACATATCTCTTGTCTCTAATATCCAACGTCCTTCCCAGTAGTGAACGGCAAGCTTGAATGCTTCATATCGTAAAGTTCGATCCAATAATGCTAAAGTATCACCAGTCAGTTTGTCTTGCGCCTCATCATCGGGAAAATACATTAAGATGTCTTCAACCATCTGATTTCTATACTGGTCCAGACTTTGTCTACAAAGAGAGAGCTGTTGCTCATCTTCTACAGCCACTCTGCAGTTACCTTCAATATTCGAAATAGCCTGCCGCTGATTTGCTTGTGTATTATGAAAGTAAGTTCTTAATTCATCCTCACTTGCAATATCGGGGATTTCTTTAGATTCAAGAAACTTCCGAACTCTTTCGTCTTTGATCTTTCTAACGATTGGAATAAACAAGAACCACTTAAACGGCCATTTATTCAAATAGTCATTACATTCCGCTTCTAGATCCTCCGTCGATTTAAGCTCCAATCTATAACTGTGAATTTGTTCTTCAGCTTGTTTTTTGAAGACAGCTACGCCTTCGGGATACTTGTTATTAAACTCTCCCTCGATTTGGAGTAACTGGCTATAAGAATCCATAATCTGTTCCAAACGGCTCACACAGTTAACCAAACTCTGGTGAAGGAATGCTACTACATCTTCCACCTTAACGAATTGTATACCACTAAACCGGGTAGCTTGCTCTAAATACTCGTAAGCAGCTTTGGACACTTCGTCTAGATTTTCTATACTTGCGAGTAGCCCGTTCTTTTTCCCCGACGAATCCATCTTTATAGTTTGCCAATGCGTTTTTAATTCCTTGTCTTTTTTACTGCTGGCAGCTAAATATGACCCATACCCTTCTATTTGAGGAACCCATCGCCCTGCTAAAGGATGCGGAACCTCTTGTATTTTTGCGAAACTCTCAATGACATTGGTTACAGGTTGATTATTAGAAGATGAAACGACCATGATTGGAGGCTCGCTCTGATTTAAGGCAGCTTCAATCCACGAGGTCGATATTACACTTTGCAAGAAAGTCGTTTTTCCTGTTCCAGGCGGACCATTAAGGGCTAACAACTCACCATTTTCAATGTTAAACCAATTATGAATCGACTCCCTTTGAGATAAGGACAACGGGAATTGCTGACCCATCTGACCAAAGTGTCGGGATGATGATTTATAGGATTCTTCTAGTGTCTTTGCTATTTGTTGAGGTGGGGCATCTATTGAAGCAAAATGTTTCAGTAATGCAGTCGTTGGCTTGTTCTCACGAATATGGTCGTATAGCATCTGTACGGCCGTAGTTGCCCCAGATATCTGTTCATTAAGCATAATATAGGATTCTGTAGTCCGAGAGTATTGCTCATGTTCAAACCCATCTAAATCACTATCCGTTAGATCTGTGAACATCTGAACAGTATGGGACCAGTAGTCCTTCCACATCTCGAATTTAAACGGTTTTTCTGTAAGAAATTGATCTACTGCGCTAAGTGTACTTATAGGATAAACACCACTTAAACAAGGGTCTAAGTAATCCCTAGGAATCCACGGAACTTTTTTAGTCGCTACTAGTAATTGTCCGTTCTTATTAAGTAAGGCCGGAATCCATAGAGGAGTCAGTGTTTCTGGGTGATTGCCTTTATTTCTGCTGTGTTCTTTTTTAATGTAAGAAATTATGGGACATAAAAGCACTTCTATTAAAGATATTTGATTATTTTTATATTTATCTCCAAATAGTTTTTCTGTGGTTTTATTGGGAACAACTCCGGTCATAATATTATCCAAATCTATTATTATCGCTTTTTTCTTCATCTTATCAAAATTCGGATTCATTCGATCAGCATCGGCCAAACTATTTCGCCAGTAATCTAAAGTATTCATCGCTTATTTAATCCATCCCTTTTTCAGGTAAAATAAACCTTCTAAAGATAAATTCTCCACCATTCAACACAATCCTGCAACTACTGACAAAATTGGAATAATTGCGATTCAAGCTTGCTGTTTAAAT
>NZ_LCZJ02000018.1:621325-638514 GCF_001012825.1 Paenibacillus etheri | reverse complement strand
ATATATAGGCACGACCTTTAATCTCGTAGAACACCCTTCATATGTCCTATATGCCCTAGGGTTTATTTTATAGTTTTAATTATTATTAATATTCGACGATTTCATTTTTTCGGTAGATCCTACGAGCACTTAAATCATTTAAACTCAAAAAAAATCAACCATCCAAAAAAGCAAATGGTTGATTCCTTTTCCATTACTTGTTGATTGATGTAGAATCTATCGCGGCGAACTTACTAGGCATTACACCAACATTTGCTTTGAACGTCCGGCTGAACAAATGAATACTAGAGAACCCTACATCTTCCGCAATCTCCGTCAGATTCTGACTTCCCTGAAAGATTCTCAATTTGGCCTGCTCGATACGAACATGCTTCAAGTAATTATGAATGGTGACCCCCAGCTGTGTCTTGAATACGTACGACAAATGATTAGCAGTCACACCCACATGCCTACTGATGGTTTTATTACTTAACTCCGGATCTTGGTAGCTTTGATGTATATAATGAATGGCACCTTCAATTAAAGGCCATCCTTTTGTATTCTTTGGACGGGTTCTGATTCCTAAAGAATAAAAACAACATTTCCAAGCATATAGACTTATTGATTAATATCACGCCAAACGTTGGGTATAGCCATTCTTTTTGCATTTGCAAGAATCTTCTCTTCAATTCGATTCTGTCCGGGAGCTGCAGATGAGATAGCGGATAAATATCGGCAAGCTGCAGCTCTCTTGGCACGATATCGTGTCTTCCTAGCCAAGGTCCATCCGTTTGATTAGAAGAGATTCTATCCTCGTCATAATACAAGTCAAAATGAAAGATATATTGCACTACGGGTACGTTCGAGGTGGATCGAATAATATGGGGCATAGATGGATGCATGAGCAGCACATCCCCTTCTCGAGCCAGGAACTTCACACCATTCAAGAAAAACTCCGCTTCTCCTTGATCTATATAGGTGTACACGTGATCGTAATCCAACCATTCACCTGCTAATGAGGAGGATTCCATGATTCGTGCTGATCGAACATAGGGAGAAATACTATTCATCCATGACTGATTCACCTCGAATCTCCTCCTTCTTCTGACATGTAAATGATCCTATTTTATACCCTAACCGGAATTTTTAATTGTTCTTCTACAAAATCTCGGCAGATTTCCATGGTATTATACGGGCTATTTGGCGATTCGTCCACTTCGAGCGTCACCCAACCGGAATAATTAATCTCATTCAGCGCTTCAATGGTTCGATGTAGATTAACGGATCCTTTACCTAGCTCGCAAAAATAAGGAAGCTATGAATCAGACGTAGCTGCAGATTTATCTGTCAGATCCTTCAAATGAACATAAGCCACCCTGTCCTTATACGTTCGGATGATGGATGCCGGTTCCATACCCGCTCCGACCAAATGTGCTGAATCAGGTGCTAGATGTACAACCTTCGGATCTGTCAGATTCATCAAAATCCCAATTTCATTTACATCTTGCCATTCCGTCCATAAATGCGGATGAACACAAAACTTTACCCCTAAAGCATAGGTTCTATTAGCCAATTCATTTATCGTTGCTGCGGCAACCTTCAATTCTTCCAATGTTGAGGGTTGATCTCGAGTGCCCCCTGGCCCTAGTACAAGGATATCTGCTCCACAGTTCGCAATAATTTTAGCTAAACGCACATTGTATTCAATGATACTTGAATGGTCTGCGGGATTACCGAATCTTTGATGCTGTCCCCCAGGAGTCCCTCCATACAACGCAGTATCTCTAACCCATACCCAGCCAAGACTTCTTGTAAATGTTCTGGATTTTCTTCATATTGAAGTGCAAAAGACGCCCACGGTTCAATCCCGGTATAACCCAGCTTGGAGACTTCCTCTAACGCCTTGATATGATTTTGCCCCCAAGTGATAGTTGTGCAGCGATTTTACCTTTGAACGCACTCATCCATAACTCTCCTTCCAATGTGGATTCGATGTGTTTAGATTTCTAATGATGAGAATACTTTATCGAAGCCTGCTTTAGAACGAGAAAATAATTCAGATGAACTTTGCGCGGAAGCCGGCGCCAGAACTTCTTGGGCGATCACACCGGTATACCCGATCTTTTTCAGGCTTCCCAAGAATCCTGTGAGATCAATAGAACCTTCTCCTGGATACAATCGATCGAAATCTAACAATTCCTCTATCGGTAGAGGTTTAGCATCATTAATATGGACATATGCAATTTGATGCGGTTGTAATTTCAGCAGATCCTCACTCGTTAATCCATTCGTATGCCAATGGTAAGAATCCAATAACAATCCGATGTTCCTTACTTGAATCGTCTCCATCCAGCTCAACGTATCTTGCATCGTCCAGATCAGTGGATTTGCCCATTGTGTACGTAAGTGATGAGGGCCTACGAACTCTAATGCTAATGTAATTCCATAAGCGCCTAATACTTCCGCGCATATTCTTAAACGTCTTGTGGCTGCAATCATAAAAGCTGCGACCGAAAGATCTGTCGAAGGTAAAATATATGTACAACATGTCGTACAATTTAATGCAGCAGCGGCCTCAGCCATTTGGGTAAGCGATTTCAACCCTTCCCTGAAGCTATCCTCTGTCGTGCGCCAATCTACCGCTAAACCAAATGATCCTAACATGATGCCATGACTTTCCAGCAATTGAACAGCCCCATCCTTACCATACTGCTGCACTAACTCCAATGGATTTGCGTCTATCGACTGAAAGCCGAATTGGCTCGCAAGTCTGATATATTCTTCATTAGAACCCATCTCACCCAAACCTGCTGTTGTTAATCCTCTTATCATCGTCGTTCTCCCCCTTATGACCAATCTAACAGTTCGTCATTTCTAGTCTAGCGCATCGTGCACTCGAATAAAACCATCTCTAGTCCCCTTTAACAAATTCTACGATCTAATTGCAATAATGTTTTTTGTCAAAAATTAAGATGGGGTGGGAGGCTTATGGGGGGACGACAAGCCCTTCCTTTCATTTTCGTTCAAAGATCCTTATACTTGCTTGGAGAAGCATTTCAAGGGAGATTGAACAGTATGGACATAAAAAAATTGCAATACTTTATCGCAGTAGCAGAGGAACTGCATTTTAACCGTGCAGCAGAGAAGCTGAATATGACGCAGCCTCCCTTAAGCCAGCAAATTCAAGCTCTGGAGAATGAGATTGGTGTGAAACTATTAGAACGGAACAAAAGACAAGTTCGTCTAACGCCAGCGGGGGCAGTATTTCTAGAGGAAGCTAAATCCATTCTATCTCAACTGGAACGCTCTATTAAAACAACACAATTAGTCGATCAAGGAATTATCGGACATTTGAACATTGGATTTATAGATTCTGCAGCTGGTGGAGTATTGGTTGATATGTTAAAAATGTTTCGGGAACGTTATCCCCAAGTACAACTCACATTACATGAGATGACGTCTGCTCAGCAGTGGCAGGCTTTACAGGAAGGAACGATTCACATTGGATTTGTACGTTATACAGAGTCGGGCAAACATATCGATCATCGTCCCTTAGTCAATGAATCGCTTATTGCCGTTTTGCCAGAGCAGCATCACCTAGCTCATTTACCGGTATTATCCATTCGCTCTTTAGCTTTAGAGCCGTTTATATCGTTCCCACGTCATTTAGGAGCTCCTTTTCATGACCTCATTATGAGCTTCTGCGCCCAACACGACATGTATCCGAATGTTGTACAGGAAGCCATTCAGATGTACACCATTGTAAACTTGGTAGCTGCTAATCTTGGAGTTTCCATTGTGCCCACTTCCGTTGCTATTTTTCAGCGCGAAGGTGTCGTATTTCGTGACTTTGAAGAAAGCACACCATCGATTCCCCTTTATGCCGCTTGGAGAACCGATTGCGATCGTGCCTCCTTATCCGCGTTACTAGAGATCATAGGACAAATGAGTTCAGAAGCTATTAATCTTGAATAATATAATATTCAGCCCGTTTTTCTAGGATCACGTTCAACGAGTCCTTCTAGCACCCTATCGATTTGCATCATCACTTCCCTATCCAGACGAACTCCCGCAGCTTTGGCATTTTCTATGACCTGCTCAGGTTTGGATGCCCCAATAATTGCAGATGAGACTTGTGGATTTTGCAACACCCATGCTATAGCCAACTGCGGAAGCGTCAACCCAACTTCGCTTGCGATGAAAGAGAGATGCGTGATCGCCTCAAGCACCTCAGTCCGAAGCCACTGACCCGCCAATTTATTCATAAATGGTGAGCCCGCAGCTGTTGAAGCACGAGAGCCCTCTGGCAACGGCTGTCCTGGCATATATTTTCCGGAAAGAATCCCTTGAGCAAGCGGTGACCAGACCACCTGTCCAATCCCTTCCCGTTCACAAGCTTGAACTACCTCCGTCTCCATCACGCGCCATAACATCGAATATTGAGGTTGACTAGCCACCAATGGCACCTTCAATTCTCTAGCTAAAACAGCACCTTCTGCTATCTGATCCGCCGTCCACTCACTTATCCCGACATAAAGAACTTTACCTTGACGCACCAGATCCGAAAAAGCCAAGAAGGTCTCTTCAAGGGATACTGTTGCGTCAAAGCGATGCGCATAATAGATATCAATATAATCGGTCTGTAATCTGTTCAGTGAAGCATGGCACGCCTCCATAATATGCTTGCGAGACAGACCTCTTGCGTTACGTCCCGTCCCTGTGGGATGGCACACCTTGGTACATAATTCGATATCAGCTCTGTGCACTCCTTTTAATGCTTGGCCCAGCACCATCTCAGCTTTCGTATCGGAATATACATCTGCAGTATCAAATGTTGTGATCCCTACATCCAATGCAGCGTGAACACAAGCATGGGCAGTATCATTGTCCACTTGAGCACCATGTGTAATCCAATTACCATAAGCAATCTCACTTAGATGTAAGCCACTCGTTCCTAATTTGCGATAGTTCATTTTATACCCTCCTTTAGATAACAATTTGATTGTAACAAAGAGATATTAATACGAGAAATACTCTTTAATATGTGTTTTAATTCAAAAAAGATATTACTGAGAACCTTAAAGATAATAAAAAACGCCCTTTAGGCGTTTTTCTCGGTAAATATTCTGTTTCGAAACTCTAACTTCGCCTATACTCCAGTAAGTATTAACCTCTAAGGCTTGTTACCGCACCACAACTAACAGTACAATAATTCCGAGCCAAAACAGCCAGCTTACTGGGTGACCGAAATTTAATCCCCAGCCGACTCCGAGCCTTTTCTTGACGATTAGGTGGATCTTTGCGATTGAAATAAATCATACCTAATCGCCATTTATCATCATCATGGACAGGTCTGACATTGGAGCTATCGGCAGATCGCTCCAAGCGGCTTTCTCCCTGACCAGCCCAGAACGATAAGACGAAGGTGTATAGGATGATAAGGGCTATTATGATTAGGATAATAGGGATAGCGAAATTCATGTTAAGCAGAGATATCATGTTTAGTTGCACGACGGAAAACAGGATAACTATTAAGAAGCTTGCTGTAATCATAAAATATGACCAAGTACGGCGGAAAGTTACGTCTTGTCTGATGGAACGATTAGGATCAGTGGGTTTAACCTGCTGCTTCACTCTGCGAATACTCCAATTCTCAAATATGAACAAAAGTGTTATGAACACTTGCATTATCGTAGGCATAAACACAGAACTATAAGATTTAGCTGCATAGCCGTCTACATTCCAACTGCTGTTGTATTGGATCGGAATCTGATCAGGAATCAGATCGTAGTTACGTAGCACAGTTACAATAGTAACAACAATAATTAAAACATGAATGAGGAACCAATTACTAGACAAGCCAATGTTTCTTTTCCGAAATCCAGTGTCCACTGCCATGATCGATGGTTCCAGAGCAATAGGCAGCATAGGTAGTAAACTTTTCATTTTGAAATGATAGCTAATGTTTATGACTAGGGAGATTACGACCATGGCGAGTGAATAAGTGACAATGATCCAACTTTGTTGCTTGGAATGTTCATCACCGTATATTAGACAGATGATACAAACAATGAATAGGATGGTATGCAAGGTAGCACTAATCCTAGCATATGACTTCCGCATCTGGCGCAGAGGCTCACTATGGAATTGTAAAGGGCTGACGGTGACCCCAAAACTAATCGTCTCTCTTGATAAATAAGGCATGCTTACCATGAGTACAATGGCAGGTACAAATACAAAGATCATTACTATAACAGGCATTATCGTCATATCATTCGCCTCCTCTTATACATAAGTGTGTATTCAAAACTCTATAACCCTTATAGCATAGGCGATCCATCACTATGCCTTTTTGCGTATGATTATCCTATTAACTTAGGATAGGTAATCGACTTGAACATAAATTTTATTATAATCGATTTTAGTGACTATAGGGGTGAAATTAACAATTTATCCAGTTTTTTCGCTACGCAGAGCTACTCATCTGACATCTGAATTATGGCAAGTACATCTGTTTGAAATTCTGTGTAAGTTAAAGGACAGGTTTTCGGATGAAGGGAGGGATAACCAGCAGTAGCTAAATTGGGCGAAATGCTCGCCTCGTATCTGAAATGGCGCGGATTAAGTCTGTCCATGCATGTTTATATGGTATCATCAAATGGAAGATTATTAAGATTGCTAACTAAACTTTAAAACAAAAAATTCCCACCAATATTTATATTAGCAGGAGTTTTATAAATTGATTCACGCGAACATCCCATCAATGACATGTACGTGTGGGTCAATAAATAGCTATGCACAATAGAAAGGATAGATTTGTTGTCGCGCTTGGCGATCAAAAGCTTCTTCCGACCAAGGAAACCAATTGACAGGATTATGGGCATGCTGCAGCAGATAGTGTGACTTTTCCTTGGCTAATCTAATGGGTACTTTGTAAGTTGTCATGGGGCATCACTTGGTCCACACCCTGATAAAAGATAAAACTAATGTCAATGAGTAAAAGTCATAGATATTTAACCTCACATTGTCTTATCAATCTATATGTGAAGTTACTTGCTGCCAAAAATAATTAATCCTCATCTGGCTTATAGTTACTTGCCGAAGATTTTGGCTTTGCATCTATTATTATTATATCTGCTGGGTTCTGTCCTTCTGCTTTTCTCTTTTCGTAGCTCTCTTTCACTTTTAAAACTCTATGTGACTCTTTACCGTTATCTACTAATAAAAATATCTTATTTTCAGTTTGTTCAGATTTTGCATATTCTTCAATTTGAACTTCAAAACCATGAACAACTTGACTATTGGATGTTAGTTTTATTTCAATAACTGTTTTATCCATTCCTCTACTTATCTTAAAATCAACGGGTCCTCTCCCTGTATTTGACTCAGGACTTATATCCAAACCGTTTATATTGCAGTAGTATCCAGCACACCCATGTAGAGTTCTTTGAACAATTTTTTCTTCATTCTTACTTTCTACTCCTTGTAATACTGAGTAACCTTTTTGATTTTCAACCCACTGTTTATAGTGAAGCAATATTTCTCTAGCCGCTTCAAAAGAGCTCTTATTAAAATTACTTACTGTCTCATCTGTCTTTCGAATATTATGAATAACCTTCTCAATTAAATATTCCATATTTTTATTTACATCATAGGGAGCGACTACAGTTGCTTCGTAATTCGCAATTACCCGTTGTAATATGTCAGGTTTTTTAAAAATATATTCCCTAATATATTCCTTTTTCTTACCAACAGATAATTTTTTCCACTCTTTCCCTACCAATCCATTTATCTCTTCTCTAATTGTTTCATTTTCTCTACACACTCTATCTATATCTTCCCAATCCCTAGCAATGGGAAGCTCGTGTAAGATATCAACTGGTAGCAGTAATATTTCACATTTCTTATATGAATTTATCGCAAGCCCATTCACAAACTCAATATTCGGATAATTATCCTGATTTATCCCTAATAACTCATTTACATTTTTAGTATATAAAACAATTTCATCATATATTAACCGAGCTACCATGTCGCTAAGTCTATCTGGTCCAACATTTTCTTCAAAAAGCCCAACCAGATGAAATATTTCTGGCTGTTCTGAACCACTTTTGATTATTTCGGACGCATCATTAATGATTTTTTCTTTTAATTTCTTTCCGAATCCAGCCCCTCTTTTTCCTTTAGAGAATCCTAAGTTAATTCCTTGTACTTCAGGAAAATCAAATCTTCTTAATGCAGTTCTATAATTTTTATCTTGTTTATTCTTTGATGCCTTCAATAAAATTCCAATATTTTTAAAAAAAAGATTGATTTTATTGTAGGAATCAGAAAATTCGGAGACTTTGGTTGATTTCAATCTTTTTATATTGATAAAATAATTGCTATCTTCATCAAGCAAAGGATCAAAAACTCCCAGATCTTCTAAAGAAGTCCCTAGATTTAATTCTTCAGATGCAAAAACAGCCATCTCACATCACCTTTCTCCAATTCTTTTGTGGTAATAATAACTTTCAATCCAAATCCAAAGCAGTGTAGAAACACTACTTTTCATTTTATTTCCACATCGCATTAGCCAGCATTTACCTTAAGAGATTATCTTCTCATATGAAGATGCTCTATATTTGAGCTTAAACAAAATTCTTACAGAACATCCTATAACAAATCCATGTATATCAACACTTAGCTTTCCATAACCTTTATACCTCAGTAACAAAGCCATGCCTAAATAAATTATAAAATCAATTTTTAAGAATAAGTGATTTCGATTTTCTTAGGAGCTGCATTTATGATGTAAAGCTCATCATCATGACTCACATTAAATAACGCAAAATTAATAATTTTTCTCGCATTGTCTTATAATGGCAAATCAGGCTCTTTCTTGAGAAACTTGGAATAAAAAAATTAGAGCGGCAAATGATTTGTAAATGCTTTTCTCTTAGTGTGTTCGTTGTATATTTCTTTTTGAGAACTTGATAAACAGTCCCATATGGTTTTTACTTTCCAGTCCTCCATATCAAACAATTGCTGCTTATCCTTATTTCTTTTTATAGTCATTTTAAAATGGCTTTTCTTGAACTTAATTTTGTATTTCTCTAACCTCCAAATAAGAATAGTTAGTTGTTTTGGAGTAAAAGCACTATTTTCTTTAAAATATTTGATGAAATTCTCAATATCAAAATCTTCATCCACTTTTGACAACTGAACAAGAGAATTAATTAAATCTCGTTTTTTTGCATCTGTCACCAGTTTATTTCTATCTTGATTAACTTTTTTCTTTGCGTCTTTATTAGTCAGCTTTTTACCTAATTGATCAAGAACACTAATTTCAAACTTGTTTACGCACTCAGAACCGATCTGTAATGTATTTTGATTATGAATATTAATAATTTCAAATTGGTATCGAATATTAGGATGATCACATAATTCACAAACTTCATCAGGTGTTTCAACATCGTACATATTCCCTTTATAAACCCACTCATCTAAAGCTCTACGAACATTATTTTTTTCCTCACTAACAGGAAATATATTATTTTTCACTCTTTCTGTCCAACCCACGAAACATCACCTTGCCCTCTATTTTATTGAAATAAAATTATTCTTAAATTCTCAATCTCTATGAATACCATTCTTCCGGTATTAATTTTTTTCCATTTCTCCATTCAACCACTTCATAAATACCTTCAATATCACCATAAATGTCACTATCAGCATGATCAAGAACGATGCACTGCCAAGCTCCCTTTTTAGCCACAACCGATTTAGCGATGGTTTTAAACATACTCTTCACTGCGCTAATATCCTCGTTATCATATTCCGGATCATAATCAACATCAGGATCAATTCTCTTTAATTTTGGAAAATAAACTTGACTTGGTTGATCAAATATTACAAAGCTAGGAACACAAGATGGTTCATGCTCTAGAAAGTATTCTTGCAAAGAACACATTAAGGCAATATGAAAAGAGACCCAATTTGATGCGCTCCCAACTTCAGCAAGAAAATGCCAATGTTCATCATTACTCAAAACAGATATATTAAGATCCTTGACGCTAAATTTTGGAGCAATCTTTCGATATTTATCCTCTACATCAAGAGTCTTCAAGTGTTCCAAAATACGTTGAGATATAATTGCAGTTGCATTATCAATTCTTTGTAAGACTTTACCATGATCTACCTTCTTAATTAACTCACTATATTCTGTTTCGAGAATAGAAATTTGCTCCTGCAAATCTCCTCCATCAACAAGTCTTTCAAACGTTTCAATCGATGCTTTTAGATGACCAAGAAATAAAAACATATTTTTTTTGCGTTGAAATTCTTCCTGTGCACTTTTATCTCGAGCTATCAGTAAATCAAATCGTCTTTGTAATTTCTCTTTTTCATCTAGAAGGT
The DNA here is from genome assembly GCF_001012825.1 of Paenibacillus etheri. GTDB lineage: Bacteria > Bacillota > Bacilli > Paenibacillales > Paenibacillaceae > Paenibacillus_AQ > Paenibacillus_AQ etheri. The sequence goes on along the minus strand of NZ_LCZJ02000018.1, from coordinate 628,137 downwards.
TCTGTAAATCTAATTTGATTCTTTCCTCTTCCCTTGAAAATGAAGTAGGAATTTCTGCAACACTTCTAGATTGATCTTCATACTTCTTAAATGCAGCAATAACCTTCGGTAGCTCTGACCTGGATTTCGGATGTTCAGAACTTCCACATGCTGGACATGCCTGAGAATCTATTGCCACACTTTCTAACCATTGTGAAATATGAAGTCTATCTGCTCTTTTTCGCTGAGAATCTCCATAGCCAAGGAATCCTGATTTCAAACGTTTAACATCATTCAACCTTTTTTTCATTAAACCGATCTCAATACTAATTCGTTCCTCTTCAATCTCAAGCTCAACAACTTCTTTATTTGCTGATTCGATATTATCAAGTTTAGTATTTGAATATTCAGGTATATTTTCAAATATTTGTTTCGCTAAAACTAACAAGTCATCTGGGTCCGTCTCATCTGAAACTTCTTCTACAAGAATTCCGTATTCATGTGCTACTTTCAAATGACCAAGCATATTAGCCATCCATGAAGCTGAAACATTCTTGACTTTATCAAATTCTTTTTTTAGTTGATTTAATCTTTTTTCTACAAACTGCAGACGTTGCCTTGCTGTTAAAACGTCGATATTTTCAGCTCCCAATATAAATGGAAACCAATTTCTAAGTCTCTCTCGATGTTCATGAGCATGTGTCTTATAAAATAAGATGTTTTGATTAGCCACAATGTCTTGATTTTGAAAAACTAACGCCATCAAGTCTCGAAATCCGAGACGAGCTTGATAACTTTCTTTTTCATCCTCCCCTCCATTCAAACTGAAATATGGTACAGACGCAATTACATTTAAAATATGCTTTATACCATCAGATTTTTCATTCGGCTCCTCAATTAAAGGGGGAATACTTACAATTGAACCTCGAGAGAGATAAAATTCATTTGAAACTTTGTTCCCATTTGGAACTTTTCTTGAAATCAAAATTTGTTCATGTTCCGTTTGAATAAGGACACCATACCAAGATACATAATCACGTATTGTATCTATTGGAATAAAACAATCACTTGATGCAAGACAATAATCAATAATAGGTATAATAGCGGATTTCCCTGTACGAGATGCTCCTGTAATTACATTTACTTTCCCTAATTCAAATGGTACTATTTGAGGAGCAAACCCCTGTGATTTTGGCCAAATAATTAATTTTAATATTTGAAACTTCATTAGAACACCACCTTAAGATATGCCTCGATAGCATGGAGATCATGTTTAGAAAACCATTTCCCCAATATCTCGGCTTTCTCTCCTTCTCGCTTTATTGTAGTTTTCAATACTTTTCCACGACCAGGTTTATTTAAATTGCGAGGATACAATTTCCCACTCTCCATGTCCCACATTACCATTCCTTCCGCAATAGCAACATCAATTGCAGCAAGCGTATACTCTCTTTTATCTCTTATTTTTTGTTGAATAGATAATAATATATCGGAGTCTTTTGTATTTTCAAAACTCCTAGCATACGATTGTAAATCTGCTCTTTGATTGCTGATAGGTTTCAGTAAATCTTTGTTTGTTAAAATAGCAATGGCAACAAAATGTAGAAGACCAATAGGAGCGTCTCCATGTGGGTGACCATCGCAATATCCTCGAGTAAATTTCCAAATAAAATAAGCTCCAATAATTGGTGTGTTCCAAAGTTTCACTTCTTCAACCAATTTCCCCAAGATCAAATCCCCTCTTCCTTAGGAAATATTTTATCCCAATTTGGATGCCAACCTAAAATTGAATCATCAGCTAATGCGTGATAAGCACCAGGAATCGTTGAAGGAGGTGGGGTCATATCTCTAATTGTTTCTGCCCTTGATTTGCAGTCGACTAGAAGTAATTGGCCTCGCTCAAAATCACCTAATTTCTTCTCTGTAATTTCTATTCTTTTCTTTGATTTCCCCAAAATTTTGTTAATTTATCTTCAAATTCAAAAGCAATTTCTTCATTGATGATTTCATTCGCTATCCACTTCTCAAGGTTTATATCTGCTCTCAAATAATCAGAAATGGCATCAAGTATATCAGTTTCATCAAGCTCAATTGATTCAAGTTGTCTTAAATATATTGGGCGGTTTTTAACATGTTTTTGAACATTATCGTGCTCTTTAGAATAATGCATAGTAAAATCAATAAGTTCTCTGCAACGAGAACGATCAAATACTACCTTAAAGTGCCGATCAAATTCTTCCCAACTAATGGTTGCGCCTTTATGAGCCACTATCTTTTCTGTTATTACTTTTTGTACCCAGCCACTAAGATTCTCCATGAGAAACTCAATTTGACCCTCAGGAACATGCTTTCTCTGAATTTCAATCCTCACATCCTCATAACCTGCGCCATTTCCAATTTGCAGTTCAAATCGTTGTATTATTTTAAATAACAATGCCTCATTTCTATTCACTACAAAATCATAATAGGTCCATATATCATGATCTGATTTTATATCACCAAGCTTTTTCTTCGTGTATTCAAGGGCACGCTGAATGTCTGAGTGACATTGTGCAGAACTAAACTTATTAACAATACCTTCTCTTCCAGACCGATTAGAATATAGAAGAAATTTAGTTCTCTCTACATCAATGAACCCATTTTTTATTGCTTCTATCCAATTTGAAAATGTTTTCCACAAATCAGTTGATTTGTCTGTTAACGGATTACCTACTATTGAAGATTTATCTTCTTCGGCAAGCAGTTCTCCATCTGATTTCAAAGTTGCCACATCTCCTAATACTTCAACACAAACAACATCCTTAGGAGCACTTCTTAGTAGATGATAAAGTGCACGCGGAAACTGCATAGAAAACCCTAATAACTGACCAGGTGCATTTGATTTCATATATATAAACCCCCATCAACTGATTAACTATCTGGTTCTACCTAATTATTCCCACATTATACATTCTACAAAATAAGACTATTTCCTCTATAAAATTTAACAACCTCTATACTATAGGTCATTTGATCTATGCATAAGAAATAGTGAGCCTCTGGAATTTTCTCCAGAGGCTCACTATTTCTAACTATTCTCTACACACCCTTACATATTACCTATAACAAACCGTCAACTCCACCCGGTTCCCTTCCCGGTTATAAACAATCCGCTCCACTAGCTTCTTCAACGCTCGATTCTTCTCTTCACTTGTCACCGCGACGCTCCACAACTCTCTAAACTGCCCTACCCGTTCATATATCTGCTCAACAGTAGGGTAATTCCCTTCATCTACTACAACCTTTCGCAAATCTTTCAACTCTTCCTCCAGCTTCTGTATCTGCCTTGATCGAACACCCTTTCGCTCTAAAAACACTTGCTTCGTTATCATGTCCTCTTCATACGATTCATGCAGCTTGTCCAGCGCCCGCTTCTGCTTTTTTCAATTCCTGCTCTTTGACCTCGATGATCGCCTGTGTATCATTGTAACGGCTCCCATGCAACTCAATCTCCCGCAGAATGTTCGGGTCTACATGAATAATCCGATCATACAGAGCATTAAAAAAATCAGCATCCATTACCTTCCCTCGCTGTTCGCATTTGCTGCCATCTTTGTACTGGTGATAGCACAATGCACTCCAGTACTGTCCCTGCTTCTTGTTCTCACCTACTCTAAATCTCATCCGAGAACCGCATTTCTCACAATACAGCAAGCCAGACAAAGGAAAAATGTTACTCCTTGAATTGGGGTTCAGCATGCGATTCTTAAGCAGCCGCTCCATAATGACTTCATGTTCTTCCGGCGTTTTCAGCTTTTCATGCGTTCCCATGACTTTAATCCGCTCTTCTTCAGGTACAAGTTCCACCTGACCACGCTTGGAACGGATTTTGCCATAAGTGATATAACCCAAATGGATTTCGCTTGCCAGCAACCGTTGAACCGTAATATTTGACCAGCCCTTGTTCTTTCCATCCGGCTTAATGTTATATGGCGTGGGTATCTTGTTATCCGTCAACCAAATGGCGATATGTCCCAAGTTTGTTCCATTAAGATATTTCTCAACAATCGCTCGGTAAATCGGACGCTTTGTTTCATCCACCAGTACCGACCTTGTGTTCTTATCATAATAGTATGGAAACGGTGGCTTTCCGTTTGTCCACATGCCTTTCTTCGCCCCAGCCTCTTTGCCCTGCTTCATTCTTCGCTTAATCATTTTGTATTCTATTCTGGCAAAAATGGACATGAAATCAAATGATACATCGTCATTGTCTATTTCCAGATCGTATATCTTGTTCGGTGTAATGATTACCGTCTCTGAGTTCAAAAACGTATCTTTTATGAGTGCCCAATCCTTATTTTCTCCACGTCCTAAACGGTCAATATCCATGACCACTACCCCATCATAAAGCTGGTCTTCAACATGCCGAAGTAACTTCTGCATTTCCTTACGGGACTCTATCTTTTCACCAGAGGCCACTTCTTCATATAGCTTATAGTCCAATTTCGATTCTCGACCAAGGTACCTGATGCTAAATGCTTGACTGCTCATTTTCACTTAAAAGCTGTTCTGGCATTGTTGTTCACCTTTCAGTCTAACCTGATTGCTTCCACGGATATTTCTTTTTGAAATCCTATTCTTATTTACCATGAAATAAACCCAAAAACCGAAGCAAATTTACTTCGCCCCGGTTCTTTTACTGACTTACTATATACCATCATAAACAGAGTCTTTATCACCACTAAATACATCAATCATCATTAATGCTCCTATTTTATAGCCTTGGATAAAAGATAATGCTGAATGCAATGAGCTTGAGTCACTCTGTAAATCGAATAACTTTTCGACTTGGTCAAAATCTTCCTCGGATAACCTCTCTTTGAGCAAATGTAAAAAATCAGTGATTTTCTGATTAATCTCCTGCAGTTCCGGATCACTTGGCTTAATTAACTCATTCGGACTCAATCTTCCATAATAAAAATCCTCCAAAATGATCACCATCATGCCTCCTTTCGCAACTAATACTCCTAACACGTATAAATTTTATGCGAAAATCGCATAAATAACAATATGCATTTTTCGCATAAAGTAAACTTGGCTTGGGTGATGAGCATTGTACACAAGAATCCGCGACTTACGCGAAGACAAAGATCTAACACAGCAACAAATGGCTGAGCTTTTACATATTACACAAGCGACCTACTCCCGCTACGAGAATGGAAATTTAGATGTTCCAAGCGCTGTTTTAATTACGCTAGCTAATTTTCATAAAGTAAGCATCGACTATATTTTAGGTCAGACAGATAACCCTAAGCGTTATCCCAGCAAAAATTAATAATCCGCAACAGAAACAAGCTTCTGTGATATTCACAGGAGCTTGTTCACGTCTAGGCTAAAGCATAAATAATTACTTCAATGCAACAAACAAATCAATCTCATTCTCTAGACTTTCTGGTTTATATCTTTCATCCCAAATTTCAAAATCATAATCCTTTGGTTCATTTCCAGTTTCTCTAATCCATTGTCCATATACATAGTCATATGAACGACTAAGTTCCGATTCAAGTCCCTGATGTGTGTAAGTAACATACTTACTCTCACCGACAGCATGACCTATCATATCTAACGGAACATCGCCTTGTTTACTTACTTCGTAACAAAGAATATATGTAAAACTATCATCTGAGGATTAAAATCGGGATTCATAGGATAAATCTGCATTAAAATCACATTCTCATTTTTCTTGTTTTGAATTTCGTCTTTCTTTAATATCTGCTTCAATTTTGTAGCCTACAACATGAAAAGGAGGTAATGTTATTACTTTAGCTTCCAGAAAATCTCCTCCATTCAATGAGTAGGCTTATCACAACATTAATCATACAAGACTTCAATCATTTTTCTTGTCTTCGCTAGCTGCTCCACAGTAAAATCATGCTGAGCAGAAGCATATGCGCTAAAGACAATATCGAGCACAAATAATTGAGCAAATCTAGAGCTTGTTGCCGCACTACGAAGCTTGGCTTCCGGCGCACGTGATGTAAATAAAGAAACATCAGCAAGCTGAGAAAGCTTGTTATTTCCAGGACGAGTGCGGCTGATTGTTTTTATCCCCTGCTCCTTAGCTCGTTTTATTAATTGAATAACCTCTCTCGTTTCACCACTATACGAAATTCCCCAGAAGACGGCGTTTTCTGATTTCGTAGCCATGGCCGCGGCTAATAAATGACGATCTGAAATCGCATATACATTTTTGCCTAGCCGAAGCCATTTTTGTGCGGCATCTTCTGCAATAATGAAAGAGGCTCCTATCCCATAAACATAAATAACTTCTGCCTGTTGTAACAGGCTTACTGCCTACTCAATAGATTGCGCGTCCAGTTGACTGGCCGTATTCTGAAAGGTCAGTATTGTGTTCGACAACATTTTATCAATGATAGAATGCACCGTTTCATTCGATTCAACATCAAAGTAGCCAACATACTGCGTATTTTCTACTTCCGCTGATAAACGGATTTTCAGAGCAGGGAAACCATCTATCCCTAGCGACCTGCAAAAACGAACAACCGCCGCACTGCTTGCCTCCGCTTTCGTCGCTAACTCATGTATGGTCATATGCAGCACTTCTTTAGTATTTGCAAGAATATACTCAGCTACTTTTTTCTCTGATTCTGGCAATTCATTTAAGTCTAGCTCAATTTGCGAAATCATACTTCCCCGCAATTAAACCCGCTCCAACAAATGCAGGAATCGCAAAAAGTTCTTGAACGGTTTATCATTCTTCTTTTTAAGCTGCGCCTTCATTTGTGCGCTTTGTGCTTGTAATTGCTCAGCCGAAGTCGCTATTTTCCTAATAA
>NZ_LCZJ02000018.1:301121-621313 GCF_001012825.1 Paenibacillus etheri | reverse complement strand
AGACTATATTGAGCAATCTAAATTTTGTATCACTTCTATGATTCCACACGTTCCATTATTGACGAATTTTTTTTTCAACATTAAACTATAAGTTAAGAAATTAAATTTCAAAAAAAACCGTTTTTTTCATTTATTAAATTTATCCCAACATTACGGCGCAGGAGGAAATGAAAGATGACGACGACACCAAACATCATCGTAATGAACCATCCAACTAGAGAGCAGCTTGAAAAGATTTACGATATTTTAGATGAATGCTTTTCCGTAGGCCGAGCTTTTTTCCAAGAAAGATTAGACCTCGACACCACATATGATCCAGATACAACATGGTTTGCGATGGTAGACGGTAAGATTGCATCCAATGTACAAATTTTCCCGTTTCATATTAGAGTCGGTCAAGCGATCTTGAAAACAGGTGCAATGGGTAGTGTCGGTACAGATCTGAATTACCGCGGGCTGGGGCTTGCACACAAAATTCTTCATGCACAGACCAACTATATGAAAGAAACCGATTATGATATAAGCTTGCTTTTGGCTAGCAAGCATGCGTTTTATGAAAAAGCTGGCTGGAGACTTATTCCCGAGACTGCTTTCGCAATTGAAAAACCAGCAAGTTTGGAGCAGCAGCAAAGCAGTGATGAAATCATTCCTTTTGAAGCCTGTTATCTCGATGATATCCGTTTTATCTATGAAGAATTCAATAAGAATCGCACCTACACCGTGATCCGAAGTAGAACGTATTGGAATGATTTATTGACCTGGCCGGAATGGAAGAAAGTTGACTGCTTGCTCCTTCGCAGAAATGAAAAAATCGTTGCTTATGGCATCATTGAAAAGAAAGATACTGAACAAGTATTTATTAATGAATTATTGTATTTGAACGAAGCGGAAAACGGCGTTGAAGCTTTGTTTCATGCCTTATGTCAGCTGCGCCAAAATGCAAAGCAAATATTAGCGATGCTCCCAGAGGACCATAAGCTATATTCCTATTACCAACAACATCAAGCAAATTCAATTCAAATCAATATGGCGATGTGGAAAATGATCAATCTCAGTTCAACTTTCCATAAGCTTCAGCCTGAATTAGAAGATCGCCTAAACCGTAGCAACATAATTGCAGACCAGGAGCTGCATATTGCACTTCGCAGCAATGAGGACTGTATCTACTTGGATTATAAGCATAAGCGGCTTTCTGTTTCCGATGCTAGAAATCATACCAATCCCTATACTTCAATAGAAGTAGATGAACGCGAGCTAATGACTTATATCATGTTCGGCTATAATGAAGCAGGCGCAGCAAAGGACAGTACTGAGCACGCTAACATCCTTCAAGCTCTATTTCCGAAACAACAAGCCGTGTTTTATTTGACCGATAAATTTTAAGCCATTTTTGATTCCTACCATTTTAAAATAAGGGTGTGTCGCAAGTCCAACTGCTCGGACTTATGACACACCCTTATTTTTGCTTAGCGACAAAAACTAGTCGTTGTTCATTTTTGATCTTCCTAACAGGACAGCACCGTAGGCTGCATCCTTAATCGGCAAAATCAGCTTTGTTTGCGGGTAGCTCTGTGCGAGCTTTCGCTCCAAGGCTTCTTTCACAAAGCGAGACTTTTGCAGCACACTTCCTGCAATCGCAATCGGACTTTCATATAGCTTAAGCCGTTCAATAACAGGCACAACAAGCTCATATAGATTGGCTGCACATTTCTCCGCTAACGCTAGTGCATGTGCATCGCCCTTCTCGCATGCGGTCGTCATAATCGGTGCGAGCTGCGCAATATCTTTTTTCGTCGTATTTTTATCATAAACAAAGCCAATAATCTCTTTCACAGTGCTTAATCCAAGCTGCTCATATACCATCGCTGGGATGACAGTATCGGTTATTCTTCCGTCCTCCACTTGAACTAATACGGATAAAAGATCGCGCCCAATGCTATAACCGCTTCCCTCGTCATCAATCAGATGACCAAAGCCTCCTGTGCGATGCTGCTCTCCTTTTTCATTGACCCCGAAGCAAATTGATCCTGTACCGGCTATGAGAATGATGCCTTGTAACGCGTTTTGTGCTCCATATAAGGCGGTTTCTTGATCGCCAGTAATCGTTAATAGCCCGAGATAACCGTTATTTCTCACATGTTTCTCCAACAAATGGATGACCAGTGGATTACTTATTCCTGCCGCACCTATACATATATGAGCAACTTCTTGTAAATTACCGCAGTAGAGCTTCATTTGACTAAAAATTTCCTCAAAGGAGGCGGCAATAGCATCAGCATCACCACCGTTATAATTAATAGGCCCTACAGTAAAGGTGAATAAAGAGTCTTCCTGCTCATGGGTAATGGTGACAGCTGTTTTCGTGCCACCCCCATCAATTCCAACGATAAATGCCATACCTATGTCCCCTTGTTGTACTTTTTTCAAAGATAAGAATTTATATGTTTCACGCGATATATTATCCTTATATTTCTCGCATAAACGTTTGCCGTCCTTGAAAGGACGCCGAAGGCGTTTATGCTTGTCTACATCTGTATCGTAATATTGGCGGTGGGTACAACCTCACCATTTAGGATTGGAAGGAGTGATTTGAATGCATCAAGTGTATACTCAAATGCCGCAATTCCGCAGAACTCGCCTTCAATTAACGGTAAATCATATGGGCGACCTAATGTAATTACCGTTACTTTGCAGCCTACTGCCAGCAGCTTCTGAACAAGCGCAAGCTGACCTTTGTTTTCACGCGCATTGAACAAGCCGATTACAATATGCTTGTAGCCTTGTACCTTTGGCAGTTCAGCGTTGATTTGCTCCTCGCTTGGGTCAATGTCGATAATCTCATAAGCTGTATTAAAATATTCCCCCATATATTGCGGGAAGCTAAGAGCTTGATTCAAGCTGCTAGACGCAAGATCGGTGCGGTATGAATAGGAACCCATAAATAACACTTGCTCGTCACCGGTATGAATGGGCTGGAGCTCACCTTTAATGAGGCAGATCGTTTCCGTACGCATTAGCTCATTTGCTCGGCGATGTACATCGCAGCCAACTAGTTCATAATCTAGCTCCTCAATCGTCGCATATTGTGCTTTATAAGCTAAAATTTTTGTAACAGCTGCATCAATTAGCGCTTCATCCAAATCACCGGTGGCTACAGCTTCTTCGATCAAATGAATCGCTTCCTTCACCGTCTCAGGAGTATGACTAATGAATACCAAATCAATACCTGCTTTAACAGCTCCTAACGCTCCTTTTGCCGTACCATAGTATCGTTTGATCGCGTCCATTTCTAAACAATCCGATACAACTAACCCTTTATATTCTAATTTTCCTTTTAATATCTCTGTAATAATGGTATGAGACATAGTTCCCGGCACACCGGATTTTTCAATTTTCGGAAATAAAATATGTGCACTCATAATTGCTTGAGCGCCTTGCTCAATTGCGGCCTTAAACGGCAGCAGCTCAAGCTGCTCTAATTCCTCAAGTGTTTTTTCAATGGTAGGCAAGCCAATATGTGAATCGACATTTGTATCACCATGACCTGGAAAATGCTTAAGTGAGGACATGACACCTCCATCGAGCAATCCCTTCATCATTTGAATTCCATACTGTGATACTGTTGCAACAGAATCACCATATGAACGAACATTTATGACTGGATTCAATGCATTATTGTTAACGTCCATAACTGGAGCTAGATTAAAATTAATACCTAATGCTTTCAATTCTCTGGCAGTCATTCTGCCTGCTGCATACGCATTTTCAGGTCGTCCTGAAGAAGCAATTGCCATGGCTCCAGCAACATTTGTCGCGTCTTTAGGCATACGAGTGACTCGACCGCCTTCTTGGTCGATCGTAATAAAACCCGGGATACCAGTATGTGTCGTGTACCATTGCTGCAGCTCAGTAACAAGCTCGCCTAATTGATATTTATTTTCGATATTATGTGAGAATAAAATAATATTGCCGACTTTATAATGCTCAATAACTTCCTTCAGCTCAGGAGTGATCTCGGTTGAGGGGAAGCCTGTTACGAACATTTGTCCGATCTTTTCGCGCAAGCTCATATATTCTATTGTTCTCATCAATTATTCACCTTCCTCTAGCGATATAAATGATACTGCTGTTTTATTTCTGCAAATTGCTTGCTTTCCGCTGCAAACTGTTCAAGCAGTTGCTTGGCTTGAATATTGTCCGTACGATATATGTTGTCTCCCCCCAGCAAATCGATAAATGGACGAGAGCCCTCCTTCACAGGAGGCAGGAATGAAAATTGCTCGCACAAATCTCTTATCGTAAATAATAAGGTTACCCCAACTTCTAAAGGCCTCAGCACTTGGAGATCTGTAATGTAAATTTGTACCCCGCCGCATAGCTCGCCAGAATGTTTAGATGACGTTGGCTTGAAATGAACTGGACGGAAAAGCACACCTGGGATACCTTTTGCATTCATCTCATCTGCCAATTGCTGCGCTTGAATGAACGGAGCACCAATCATTTCAAACGGGAACGTTGTGCCTCGTCCTTCCGAGCAGTTTGTGCCTTCAAATAAACATGTTCCTGTATATAATAACGCTGTTTCATATCGTGGCATTCCAAGTGAAGGATGAACCCAAGTTAATCCTGTATCCGGGAAGGACATGCTCCGTTCCCAGCCTTCCAAACGAACGACATGCAGCGATGCATTCCAATTCATTTGATCATTTGCCATCGTTGCTACCTCACCTGCTGTTAATCCGTATCGCACGGCTAGCTCGTAATTTCCAACAAATGATTTGAAGCCGGGCTTCAAGACATTCCCTTCTACCGTTACCCCGTTAAGCGGATTAACACGATCAAGAACAACAAATTCTACACCTGCATTTGCACAATCTTCAAGTGCATACAGCATCGTATAAATAAATGTGTAATAGCGTACACCAACATCTTGAATATCGTATACAATGATGTCTACTTCATTCAGCATTTCTTTTGTTAAACGCTTGGAGTCTTTACGGTACAAGCTATAGACTGGAACATTCGTAAAAGGATCCATGTAAGTGTCTACTACTGCCCCTGCATCCAAATCTCCGCGAACGCCATGCTCAGGTGAAAACATCGCAGCAAGATTAAAATTTTCATGTAATATAGTAATCGTTGATGCAAAATCCTTCGTAAGACCTGTCGGCGCTGTAATCAATCCTACGCGCTTACCTTCGAACAAATAACGATAATTCGTTATAGAATCAATCCCATTTAACACCATATGAAGCTGCCTCCTAGCTGCTTTTTCGCATAAATGGATAGAACAAGGGAATGTTTCCTGCTATACATAGAAACACTCCCTCTTAGCTAGTTGAATAGTTACCAAAGACTAGACTGCCTAACCTTCACCGTTTCAGTAGGCACCATAAATGCTTCTGCATATGTCTTTCTTGCTTCACAGCCGCGAACAACTGCTAGTGCTTTATAGTAATCCATGTATTTGAAAGATTTGCTATTCGTCACAAACCAATGCTTGCTTAAAGCATCTATCCATAGATCAAATGCCGCTTGATCGAAATCCACATATACGTAAGGGACATAATCAACCGCATCCTCCCAGTTTTCGGAGTAATATAATCTTGCTGCAAAGTTTTCGGGGAGCGCTCGTTCAAAGGATGATAGACTTGCGAAGAAACGGGCATCATTTACGATATGATGCGTTAGCGCATGGTCCTTATGCATACTGTTTTTCCAGTGTGTAATAATAATGTTAGGCTTCACGCGACGAATTACATCACAAACCTCCATACGAATTTCTTGATTGTCAGGCAACTCTCCGTCACAATAATCATCGAATACAATGGCTTCACCGCCTAGCATATCCGCAAAAACCTGTGCCTCTTTCACTTTTTGCTGACGATATTCCTTCATATCCTGTCCTGCCGGGACCCCTCGTTCACCCGCAGTTAACGCTAGTGTCACAATGCGATCTCCCTTTAAACTATGACTAGCGAGCACACCACCAGAAGCTAACTCCACATCACCAACATGCGCTCCAATTGCTAATACTGTGAATTTTTCGCTCATCTTTAAAGTTCCCTCCGCAATATAGAAAATTGTTTTTCAATAGTAAAGCCCGCTTTTTGATAGATTCGAAGAGCCGGATTATTATTTCCAGTGAATAGAGAGATATATTGACAGCCCACATTTTGAAAAGCTTCAACCATTCTGAAAAATAATACACTGCCAAGGCCATGACCCTCATGCTCTGGGTGCACTCCGATACCGCAAAAAAATGCTCTTCCATCAGGCTGCGAAATAATTGGACCTGCAAAGCCCACAACCTCGTTGCCGTACACAGCTACTACAAGTGGTGCGCCAACCTTCACATAAGTAACAATATCCTTCTTCCACTGCGGATTTTGCAGGGCAGCAAGCGTTGCTTCAAGCCCTGTATGTAAATCAGGGACATAGGACGTAATGTAATAGTCCTTGCTATTTGCATTGGTTTCCTTATCTAAAATATCTTCGGGAACTATAAAGCTTCCGAGTTTTAAATACATGCCGCATTGCGTCGCTCGATCTTCGTAGCCTCTAGCCATTAAAGCTTCATATAATGGCTGGTCCTTACTGATGCCCGGGGCATTATTATGCTCATGCTGAGGTGCACTTGGAATACTCCACTTCAGCTTAACAGGGTTAAAAAACAATACATCCGCTTGTCTTTTCCCAAGTTCTTGGAATCTTTTTTCTAAACGCAATAGAAAAGCATCGTAAAGCTCCAGTGAAGCCACATGGGTATCCATAATAACACTCGTAATATAACCCGCCACATCTCCAAGAGGGAGATCAGAGCCGCAGCAGCCAGCTGCAAAACCAACAATCCCTTTTTCGTCACAGCCTACCCATATACAGTCAGCGTCAAAATAAGGATGGTCGATGAATGTATCTTGAAACTCTCGCTCTGTAAATGGCTTGTAATCATATTTTGTAGCCTCACGATTCCAAAGCTCTACAACTGCAGAGTGATCTTCAATTGAAAAGGGTCTGATTTGAATCATTTAAGCCTCCTGTGGACGTCCAATATAGGGCCAGGAAATTTTACCCATTACTACTGGCTGTGAAGCTCCAGTTACTAGCGGGATATTGTTTGGCAAGCGCTTCATCGTGTAATACGCTAGCAGAGCAAAAGCAATTGCTTCCTTAGCATCACTATTACCACCGATATCCTCCTGCGTCAGCACCTGCACATTATGGGGTGCAAATAAGTGCTGCAAATCACGCAAAAGCGTCTTGTTATAGCTTCCACCGCCGCCAATTAACAATTGCTCAGCCTGATGCTGCGGTGCAATATACCGTTCATAGCTATCGACGATGCTCCAGGCAGTTAAGTACGTAGCTGTTGCAACAACATCTTCTACTTTCCAATTATTAACCTTCATCATTTCAATGATTTGTGCCACGTATTGTTGGCCAAACCGTTCTCTGCCTGTCGATTTTGGTAACGGCATCGTATAATATTTATCCTGCTGCATCCATTTCAACAGCTCATCAATCACTTGACCGCCCGCACCAATTTCGCCATTAACATCCATTGTCATTGGTGCAAATAATTGCGATACAAGGCCATCGATAATCATATTTCCAGGACCCGTATCGAAAGCAAATACCTCATCCGGTGAGGCATTTACAGGCAAAACAGTCACATTGCCTATTCCGCCAATATTTTGCATCAGAAGTGTTTTCTCTGGATTGTTAAACAATAAGTATTCGGTAAATGGTACTAACGGAGCTCCTTGTCCACCCATTGCCATGTCAGCAACTCGAAAGTCTGATACGCAAGGAATTCCTGTGCGATTGGCGATAACTGCACCATCCCCAATCTGAACAGTACAATGCAGATTATAGCCGCCCATAACATTCTCTTCCGGAGCATGATAGATTGTTTGACCATGCGATCCTACTGCGAATATTTGCGAAGGCGAAAGGCCGCATTTCCCTATAACGGATAATGTGGCTTGGGCGTATAATTCGCCAAGCCACATATTCATTGCGCCAACCTTATCAATCGTAGCGCTAGCGGGATCAAAAAGATCAAATATGGAGTTTCTAACTTGCACCTCAAAAGGTGTGTTTTCAAAAGCCAGTAATTCAATCTCTACTCCATGCTCTTTTTCGGCTGATGGGAAAAGCTTAACTACTGCTGCATCAATACCATCTACTGATGTACCGGACATCAAGCCAACTAAGTATGTTGCATCAACTTTTGATTGTTTGTCCATTAACCTTTCACCGCTCCAACTGTTACCCCTTCAAGGAAGTATTTTTGTAAACTGAAGAACAAAATAAACATTGGAACTGCTGAAATGGTTGCCCCCGCCATCATCGGTGCAAAGTAAGTTGTATTCGCAAAGCGAAAGTTTTTCAAGCCGACCTGAATGGTTTGCATATCCATCGTATTCGTTACTAGGAACGGCCAGAAAAAGTCATTCCATGCCGCCATGAACGTTAGGATTGCTAGTACTGCCATAATTGTTTTAGATAGAGGCATAATGATATACCAGAAGATTTTAGGCTGGGAACAACCTTCGATTTTAGCAGATTCAATAATTTCACCTGGAATGGAGGACATGAACTGCTTAACCAAGAAGATATTGTATACCGTTACTATGCTCGGCATAATCAACGCTGTGTAAGTATTTTGTAATTCAAAAATATTTACGATCAAAATATATAGTGGAACCTGAGTGACTTGAACAGGAATCATCATAGATCCCAGCAAAATAGCGAACAAAATGTTTTTCCCTTTAAATTTCATTTTTGCAAAAGCATATCCAGCAAGTGTAGCAAAAAATACGTTAGATACCGTGATACACGCTGCCACTATAAAGGAGTTCAATAACCAGTCCCATGTATGTGGGCTGAAGTTAAAGAAGAATTTATAAGATTCAAATGAAATCTTCGATGGTAGGATAGAATAGCTCATTGCACCAGCTTCTACCGGATCACCGAACGAGGAGATGACCATAAAGTATATCGGGAATATGGTAGCTGCGGCAAATAGGATAAGGAACGTAATGTTTGCGCCATTACGTATAAACAGATACCCTTTGCTTCTTAAGCTATTGTTGTACAAACCCATAGTATTCTGCTCCTTTTCCTAGTATTCTACATCTTTACCTATAAACTTGAATTGAAGGAATGATATAAATCCGATAATCGCTGCTAGAACTAATGATTGTGCCGCTGCCTCACCAAACTCAAAATATGTGAACGCATTGTTAAAGATTAACAAACCTACCATTGTTGTTGCATGGTCTGGTCCACCGCCTGTCATAAGATAAGCGTTTTGGAATACTTGGAAGGAACCGATAACACCAGTAACAAGTAGGAATAGCGTTGTTGGCTTAAGGAAAGGGACAACGATAAACCAAAGCTTTTGCAGGAAAGACGCGCCGTCAATTTCAGCTGCTTCATAATAGCTGTTATCAATAGCGAGTAATGCGGCTATATAAATAATAATTGCTGTACCATGACTTGATAACCATGACATTAACACAAGTGAGAACATTGCAGTTGCACTGGAACCAAGCCAGTTTTGATTTTCAATACCTAAAAAACTCACGAGCTTATTGGCAATACCTGATTTTAACGGATCGAAGATCCACAGCCACACAACAGAAAGCGCTACACCAGATGCTACGGCTGGCAAGTAATATAGTGCTTTAAAGATCGTTTGTGTTTTTTTCTTGAAAGGAATAATCAAAATTGAAATTAAAAATGATAGAAGAATATTAAACGGAACAGTTAATAGCGTATATACTAACGTATTTTTCAGTGCTTTCCAGAAAAGTTCATCTGAAAACGAGTTAACGAAGTTATCCATGCCGACAAAAGTGGATCCTAATGGACCATATTTTTGTAAGCTGATAATAAAAGCATTGATGACTGGATATGCGGTAAATAAAGAAAACGCAATAAGTGCTACTGCGATAAACGCGTATCCCCAACCTGAGTCACTTTCGAGCTTCAATTTTTTTCTTTTAGTCAACGTTTGATTCATTGGGTCGCACCTCTCTTCTAAAAACAGTACAAGCTCTAGCTAATTTAGAAGGAAAGCTGTACGTTCTAGCTACGCACAGCTTTCACATGTCAGCCTACGACAGACTAGTCAACTACAATACCATCTTTACCGAAAGATTTAATTGCAGCTGCTTTAACTGCATCATACATTTCTTGTGGAGCAATCTCATTTGCAAGTAAGGCTTGTAGTTTAGGAATAATAACTTCTGTTTCTATTTTTAATGCTTCAGCAGCCAGATCAGTAGGAATATCTGTACGAGCCGGAAGCGCTTTTGCCATCATAGCTTTACCTGCAGCAACGTTATCTTCGTTACGAGGGAATTTTTCAAGTACTTCTGCATTACGTGCAGATTCAGTAATTGGTGATAAGAACAGCTCATTACTGTAGTTAGCAGCAATTGAACCAGAAGACAAGAAATTCGTTGCTAGGGCAATATTTTTGATGTGCTCTTCAGATGGAGCCTTTTTACCACGAAGTGCGATATAACCATCAACGATTGAAGTAGGGACATAATCGGCACCGTTGAATGTTGGGACTGGAAGTGAAATATAATCAACTTCAATAGAATCTGCAACAGCTGAACCATCGTTCGCTTTAATCTTCTCATTGTTTAGACGAGCAGAGTTTTCAAATGCAGATAAACCTTTACCTGTGATCATCGTTTGACCCGTTAGGAACATGTTCCACCGTTTACCAGCATCGATAGAGCTTAGCTCTTTAGGCATAGAACCATCGTTGATCATTTCGCGAATAGATGTAAGTAGACCCAAGAAGTTTTTGCTTGTATACGTATATTTAAGATCTTTATCGAAGTAATCTGGTAAACCTGCAGTTTTAGCAAGAATAGCTAGATAGTCTTTAGATGCTACACCAGATGTTGCGAACACGAAACCATAACGAGTAGTTTCACCTTTATCATTTTTCACTACGCCTTTAGAAATTGCATTACGGAACTCTTCATAAGTCCAACCGTTTTGTTGAATGCTTTTCCAATCAATTCCGGCTTTTTCAAGGAACTGTTTGTTACCACCGATAGTGTGGATTTCCATATACGCTGGTAGGCCGTATTGAGCGTCACCTAGTTGGAAATATTTCAATGGAACTTCGTCATAATCTGCCTTGGCTTCATCAGAAAGGGCACCGTTAAGGTCGATTAGTACATTTAGTGCTGCATATTTCGAAATTCCTGAAGCACCGATAAAAGCAATATCTGGAGGAGAACCTGCATTTACTTGAGTATCAAGTTTTTGCGTCATATCTTCCCAGCTCGCTGGCTCGATTTTCAAAGTCAAGTTAGGATGTAGTGTATTAAATTCTTTTTCCATATCAGCAAAACGTGTTTGATAGTTCGCTGATATCGGAGGTAAAAGTGCTGTAATCGTATCCTTTTTAGGCTCAGAACCACCGTTACTAGTTCCTGTGTTACCGGAATCTGTAGAAGCTGGAGCGTTATTTCCGTTTCCTCCGCAAGCCGATAATAGTGATACCATCATGATTCCTGACAAAAACAGAGTTAATCCACGTGATCTTTTTTTCATCGAAAACAGCCTCCTCAATTATTAATAGCATCCATCCTGTTATTCCACTTTTCACACCTAAACCAATGATGCGATTGCCTGTTTCAAGCGTCCTCCGTTTGCGTTAAGTACTTGTTCTGCTTCTTTTGCATCTAACCCCGATTTAATCATCATAATTGCCAGCTTACAGTTCATAGATGCTTTTTCAAGTGTTTCTGCGGCGGTTGATGTATCTACACCAGTCGTGTTCATGATGATACGAATCGAGCGATCTACGAGCTTAAAATTACTAGCCTTCAGATCAACCATCAAGTTGTTGTACGTTTTTCCTAACTTGACCATTGTGCATGTTGTCAGCATATTAAGCACCAACTTCTGAGCAGTTCCTGCCTTTAATCGAGTCGAACCGCTAATGACCTCAGGTCCTACAACAGGTGTTATACAAACATCTACAATGGGTTCGAACTTTGAGCCTCTGTTGTTACAAACACCGATAGTGGCTGCTCCAAGTTCCTTTGCTTTCGCTAAAGCAGCAATAACGTAGTTTGCACTACCGCTTGCCGAAATCCCAATAAGTACATCTTTGTTTGTTACACCAATGCTTTCGATTAATGCGATCCCTTCATCCATATCGTCTTCACAGCCTTCAACCGCAGTACGCAAAGCAATATCACCACCAGCAATATAGCCCTGCACCAAGGAAGGATCTGTACCAAAGGTAGGAGGACATTCGGAAGCATCCAGAACACCTAATCTTCCTGATGAGCCAGCTCCTATGTAAAACATTCTTCCACCATTAGACAACCTATGATGTAGAATATCTACCGCCTTTGCAATCTGCGGAATCTCCTCAGCTATAGCTCTGGGGACCAGTGCATCTTGTTGATTCATTAACTGGATCATTTCTTCCGTAGTACATTCATCAATCATTAATGTGTCTGGATTCACAGCCTCTGTTGTCAATCCCGCAAGGTAGTCATTCATAGCCATCCTCCTTCTTTCCAGCCTTAATCTGTCATGTAATTAACAAAACGCGTTAGATTAACTTACAATTATTATGTTCTTATACTAATACAACACCATCGCTTCGTCAATAGATTTTGAAATATAATTTCATAGATAAAATAAATTCTGATGTTTTATTTCACTCCTTACATACTATGTTATACCACATTTATAAAGCGCTTACAAGATGCAATTTAAATTTTTACCAATTGCTTTGATCGCTATGGCTCTAAGGTTAAAGCGATTTAAAAAAATGTATTATTTGCTGATTGTCGCTCCAAACGAAACATAAAGTTACATCATCCGTGTTCAACCGGATGATGTTTCGTCTTCGATTCCATTCATTTCCCTCAATATAATTGTGTTTCAAGCTATTAATTATTGAATTAAACCAATCAATATATTCGTTAGATTAATGTATTCATCATGTAGATAATCTAACATGGATTGATAAATAGTATATTTAAGTATACGAAGTGAATGAAATACAAAAAAAAAAAAAAAGCATTGATCCATGATCAATGCTTTCCTCCACATTCATTCTATCAGAACCTAATTTCTAAGTTTTTTCTTTAATATATTATGCGTTTTTGTTAAGTAGGTTTTTACTTCTTCATATTCTGCACTTGCGACACCAGCAAATAATATGTCGATGATCGTAAGCATCGCAATACGCGAGCCCATAGCCCCACTGCGGATTGTTATTTCAGGTGTGGATATACTCAGTACAATATCCGCCCGCTCCGCAAGCTCACTTTTATTGTACTTCGTAATCGCAATACATTTCGCTCTATTCTTTTGGGCAATTTCCAGTGCATCAATAATATCACTAGTTGCTCCAGAGTTAGAAATGAAAATGGCAACATCATCTTTCTCAAGTAAAGTTGCTGCCGTGAGCTGACTATGACCATCTGTATAGGCATGACACATCTTATTAATTCGCGAGAACTTCTGTTCCCCGTCCATACAAACGAGTCCCGAAGCACCTATTCCAAAGAAAACAATCCGCTTACTATGACATAGTAATTCTACAGCTCTTGTAATTTCTTTTCGATCAATAACACTAAGCGTATCCTCAATGGACTTGCAATTATTCAATGAAATATTTGATATAATTGTCGAGAGATCATCACCTGGCTGAATATCTGTATATTGAGCCTTTGAATCCTCATCACGAGAACCCAAAGATGCCGATATACTCACAATAAAATTGCGGTATCCGCTGTAACCCATCGTCTTACAGAAACGAAGGACAGATGCATCGCTTGTCTTACTCGATTGAGCCAATTCCTTAATCGACAAATGAGGGATCTCTTCCGTATTTTCTAAAATGTAATCTCCGACCAATCGTTCAACTGGTGTAAAACTCTCTCGCATCTCACGAATTTTAATTAATACGTTGTCATTTAGACTCATAATCTACCTACTCTAGATTTAATTAACACCTTTAATCATATCATAAACAATATAAACAACCTATTTCAATAACAAAATACGTTTTGGCATATCAAAAGCTAATATTAATTAATCTATTAAAATCATCCTACTCTTAGGTCATCTGGTGACTTTACGTTGATTATAACGTAATAAAGTTGTAAGGTATAGTCGATAATTATATACTTTCTGATATGGTGAAACAAGGGACCACAAAGGTCCCCGAAGATTCTTTCTATTGTTCTCAGCATACGTAATACGCATGTATTTTTAAATTTTACTGCCGTCTAAATATGACTCGATTTGTCAACTACATTCTTTGATGTAGCACCGTTGCTTGAACCATTTAATTTACTAGCAAGCTGCTTTAATGCAGTCAAGAACACCGGCATGGCCGCTACACTTAGTAATAATAGTGCAATGATTAATACGAATGCTACCTGTATAAGTGTCATTACGCCCGAAGGAATCAACGCGGCGCAGGTGCCTCCTAGAATAAAGGCAGCAGACAATACTACACCAACCATATAACGTGATGCCACTCAATTCTTGATCCAACATCCCCTTCAAGCTCGTTATACCGCATCATCAGGAATATGCTGTAATCAACGCCCAGGGCTGCAATCATAATGAAGCTGAAAAATGGAACGATCCAGCTCTACTTTATCAAGACCTTCACTACTAGTAGATAGACCAGATTCCAGCTTCCCCATCTGGTTCTGCAGGTCATTCAGAACACCCAGCAATTGCTTTTGACCATCATTAATTTGAGTCACGCCTGATTGCAGCACAGCGGTTTTTTCCGCTATTTGTCCTGAGCCACTAGCCCATGACGAAGTCTATTTATTAATTGCTTAGATCCTGACTCAAGCTGACCCACTCCAGCATTAATTTGGTGTAGTCCATCATTTACTTGTGTGAGAGAATCATTCGCCTTTTTGAAAGCACCCATAGCCAACTCGTGCTGCTGCGCCATTTGAGTTAATTGGGTTGAAATCTTATTCAATTGTTTCTGAGCGCCTTCCGCTATTGCCAAAGTTTGCTGAACATAACCGGAGAGCGGAATATAATCATCAACACTAGAATAATGAAGATGACGGCGATAATTTCCTTCTTTAAAATTTATCGAGTGCTTTGCTTACCTGATCAATCTCACCCTGGTTTTTATCAACAGGTATCCGGGTCAGAATCGTCGTCTTGTCTTCAGAGACTAACTGCTTCTCCAACTCCTTGCCATCTAGGTGTGTAGTCATTTTGGTGATTCCAAGCTAGGATTTCTTATCCTGCAATGCCTTGATGACTGAGGCAATAGAATACTTTTTTGTATCGGTTAGGGCCTTATTGCTGCCGCTGTTAAATACCGCAATGATATCAAATGTTTCTTTGTTACTCTCATTCATGGTTTTTAACATCATATTTGCCAGAGCGCTTTGTGCAGTATCAGGTATCTTTATTTGCCCTTTCTCCTGCACCAGCTTTTCCATATTCGGCATCGTTATCAAGGGACGATTGTAAGAATAATCCACAGTAAAAAAAGTAGGTTCTCCAGTCCCTTATCTTTTTCACTTAATACCTTCCTTTCATTTCTCGGAATGAATTTTCATTCTGAACGTAGTGACAAAGGAACCTAATGCTCCTTAGTCGGAAAATCAGCAGACTCACTGCAATCTAATGGCATTCCAAAATAACAATTTCTTCTCCTTACCTGATTTGGCTATATCTAGAATAAATTTAATAAATCACCGAATATTGCTGTGCTATGTTCGTCTAAGTAATACCCATCTTCATGCAAGCCTTTCTTTTGCGATTTTTTTGTGCAAGAAATAAAGAGTCCTTTATAATGTAATAATGTACATAAAGACGGATTTGGAGGGAAACAAATGGCAAGTCATAAAAGGGTATTAATCATAGACGATGAAGATGATTTAGCACGTCTAATGAAGGCAGTGTTACATAAAGAAGGTATTGCAGACGTTATAACTGCCGGGACTGTTGCAGAGGGATGGGACAAGTTTCAAGAATATAATCCTGAGCTTATCTTGCTAGATATTATGCTACCAGATGGAGAAGGATATGACTTATGCAGAAAAATTCGGGAAACATCAAACGCCCCGATCTTATTTATGTCTGCAAAGGATGAGGAAATTAATAAGCTTTTAGGCCTAGCGATAGGTGGCGATGATTATATCACTAAACCATTCAGTCCGAAAGAAGTCGCTTATCGGGTTAAGGCACAACTGAGAAGGGCTGGCTTTACAGAGGAAAAGAAGGCTCCGAAAAGTTTGCAAGTGGGCCCCTTTGAGCTTAGTGCGAATGAGACAGAATTAAAAAAGAATGGCGAAGCCCTTGTGCTTACTGCCAAAGAAGTCGGATTAATGAGCTGTTTTATGCATCATCCGAATCAGATCATAAGCAAAGAAACCTTGTTTGGTCAGGTATGGGGTGAAGATTTTTTTGGTTCCGATAATACAGTGATGGTACATATTCGTCGCTTACGCGAAAAAATCGAGGCAGACCCTTCAAAGCCTTCCTTTATTTTAACGGTTAAAGGGTTAGGTTATAAATTACATACCAAGGGGTGAGACAAGTTGAAATGGAAATTGACACTCCGCTTTTTAAGATCGGTTATGACTATTGTTGTAATCGTTGGTATTGTAAACGCGATTTTGTTCCTTTCTCTATTCTTTATACAGCTAAAGAATAATAATTTTGGCGCTGAAGAAGCTTCAGCAGAAACCTTTAGCCGGACCTTTTCACAATTTGTAGAACTACATGCTGGCAAACCTGTTGTAAACGAAGAAGGCCTGAAAAAACTACAAGAAATGAGCGCCTGGGTACAATTCTTGAATAACCATGGGGAGCAAGTATCAGCATTTTATACCCCTGAAGAATTGCAAACATCGTATTCCCCTATTGAAATTGTACAAATGTATAAATATAAAGAATTAGATGCAAGCACGACTGTTTTTGTCAGCACAGCTCAAAATTTTAGCTACTTTTTAGGGATTCAAAATCCAAAAATAGGCCGCTACGTAATGACCTATGACTACGCTAAAATTTTTAAAGATGTTAATGTTTTCCTTTCCATTTTTCTTATCGTTGATGTGCTTATTGTAATCATCATTGGATTTTTATTTGGGAAAAAGTTAACTGCACCTCTTCATACATTAATAGAGGGTATTCAACAGCTCAGAGAACGGCGTTTTAAGAAAATGCCTACTCCCAAAGGCGTTTATGAAGATGTTTTTCGTAATATGAATGAACTATCTGAAAAGCTCGATCGACATGAAGAGGAGCGTAAGCGTCTCGACCAAATGCGTGAGGAATGGATTAGCAATGTTTCGCATGACATGAAGACACCACTTGCTTCTATTCAAGGCTATGCAGAATTTATTAACGACAGTGCCACAGATTTAACAGCCCAAGAATTACAGGAATACACGTCAATTATCAAGAGTAAATCGATGTATATGAAAGATTTGTTAGATGACCTCAATTTAACGATGCGTTTGCGTAATCACCAGCTATCGCTGCAATTTGAAGATGTGAATCTCGTTCAGTTTCTACGAGAAATGACGATTGAACTTTTAAATGACCCGACCTTTGGTGAACGACAGATAGAGTTTGAGGCAAATGTGGTTAAAGCAGTACATAAAGTGGATAAAAAATTACTAAAACGAGCGATCCTTAACTTTATCTACAATGCACTGGTGCATAACGATGAAAATGTCGTGGTGAAGATTCGAGTGGAAACCATTAATCCGCATACCCAAATTACAATTTCTGATAATGGCCAGGGTATTCCGGCTAAAGATTTGGAACAGGTTTTCGAACGCTACTATCGGGGTACAAACACAACGAGCAAGCATGGTACTGGGTTAGGAATGGCCATCGCAAGAGACATTATTTGGGCTCATGAGGGGAAACTCGATTTGACGAGCATCGAAAATACCGGAACCACCATTACTATACTTTTATAATACAAATGCCTTACTTACACATTAGGCAGAGAAAAGGGCTGTTCTCCACTTATTTATTGGAGACAGCCCTTCTTCAATTTATTAGTTTTTTAGTGCCTTTAGCGGAATATCCTCTAATTTCACTTCATCGTATGAGGATACTTGATCACCTTTTTTTACATACATTTTCAAGTAGGCGCCTTTACGAAGATTTTTTTGTGCATTAAATTCCAGTGGAATTGTATTACCTTTAGCATTTGTAGCCTCAAGTGTATAAGAATAAGAGGTCATGACTGAACCATCGCTCAGTTTATATTCATGGGGTTCCCCATCCTCTGTGATTTGTAAGTAGTAATTTTCGGCATTGAAGCGATTGAAATCAATCTTAGCTATAGCAAAGACCCCTACAACTCCAATAACAAACAAAATACCCATAGTAATTAGAAATTTTTTCATCTCAATCATCCTTCTGTTCTATTATTTAGTGTGATAATACGATTGTAAGAAGCTACGGTTAAGAAATAATACAACCCGTAAATTACGGTATAAGCAATCATCCAGAGCAACACAGGTTTTGCTAAATCTATCATCATTAGACTAGAGAAGGCTTTTAAAGCCACTACACTATGCAATAACCCTACTACAAGCGGTACAACAAAGATAACGAATACCTGTGACGCAATGGATTTTCGCATTTCTTTTGCACTGACACCCATTTTATGCAGCATATTGTACTGTGATTTATCCTCTTCTGCCTCTGTTAAAACTTTAAAATAAATGATACTGCCTGTTGCAGCCAGAAATACTAGACCAAGGAAACTTCCGATAAACAGTAGAGAACCCACACCTTCCAAACTTGTTTGGTAATCTTGTGGACCACTTGAAAATAGCGCTTCTTCAGGTAATTGGGTTGCAATTTTTTTAGATAAATCTACAGAGGCATCCTCTACACCAAGGACACGATAGTGCAGCACTTCCCCATCATTTCGCAATACTTTATACTGGTCATCCGAGACTACCACCGTTATGCCAGCTGTACCTACATTCAATACGGTTTGCGTTTTAAAGCTTTGGAATGTGAGTGGATGGTCGTTTCCCGTTGTTATAGTTTTTCCTGTATATATAGGTGAGAACCTTTTGTCATATCCGGTATCTAAAATAACCGCGTAGCCATTTTTTACGTCTAATTTTTCTTTATGTTGTACACTTGCTAATTGGTTGTATGTTTTTTCATCGATAACTGTATAGCTTCTTTTATCAGAGCTATCGAATGTTGATGGCGAGTTTAATTCTTTCGTATGAAACGTAATGGATAGTGCTTCGATATTTTCATCGTATTTTGTATCTGATAATACAGCACTCACTTGTTTATCGATTTTTGCATCTGTTGATTGATACATAAAGGTATTCGGATTAATCGTTTTGGCCGAATCATTCGTATTGTAATAAAGACCATACACCGCTCCACCGGCAGTTACTGTCGTAGCACTTAACACGGCAATCACAGTTAATGTACGTGCGTTCCCACGGATACGATAGAGCAGCTGCGAAATGGTTATTACATGCAGGCCTTTCCACAGCCACTTTTCATTTTTCTTAATCATTGCTAACACAAAGCCAGTCACACTGTGGAACAATAAAAATGTACCCATTATAACCGTTGTTAAAATAATTAAGACGGTCATGAGAAATCCGATTTTTTCCCATACCTTAGAAGTAAAAAGGTCTTGCATCGCGAGCCAATAGCCCAAGACAATGAGTAACACTCCAAGAACAGCTACTATCATAGATGGTTTAGGTGCCACTTCTCCCTTTTTGGAAGCATGAAATAAATCAATCAGCTTAAATTGATAGATCAAACGGTAGCCTTGAAACGATGTCACTAAGAAAATAACCAGAAATACGATAGCTGTGTTCATCGCTGCCGCCGCTGAAAATGTAAAGGGTGCTACAACGTCATAACCCATTAAATGAATCAAAATCGTCATAAATCCTTTTGAACATAGGAACCCAAGTACAACTCCTACTACTAAAGAGAATAATCCTAATAAGAGATTTTCAAAAAAGAGCATAAAACCTATTTGACGATTACGTACACCTAGTAACGCATACAATGCCACTTCTTTTTTACGTTTTTTCATAAAAAATGAATTGGAGTAAGCTATAAATATGAACACGAAAAAGATAAGAATGACTGCCGCTCCACTCATTAGTGAACCAAGTTTTTGGGATGAAGCCGTCTGTTCTGCTATCGTATCGCTATATTTTAAGGTCACAAATGTAAAGTAAATGATGATACTAAACACCATCGACGCAATGTATAAAAAATATTGCGAAAAGTTTCGTGCTATATTTTTTCTTGCTAGACTAAATAACGTCATCTACCTCACCCCCAATGGCTGCATGAACATCTAAGATCTCTTGGAAGAAGGCTTTGCGTGTCTGATCACGACGATAGATTTCTGTTGAAAATGAACCATCCTTGATGAAAATAATCCGGCGGCAGAAGCTTGCCGCAAAGGCATCATGGGTCACCATCATAATGGTCGAATTGTTATTTTCATTTAAAGTACTTAAGCTTTCCAATAAATCTGTCGCTGATTTGGAGTCAAGTGCACCTGTTGGTTCATCAGCCAAAATCAGTGCAGGCTCTGTCACAAGCGCTCTAGCTGCAGCGGTTCTTTGCTTTTGACCACCAGAGATTTGATAAGGATATTTTGCCAGTAAATCTTCAATTCCAAATACTTTAGAAATCTGAGTCACGAGGTGATTAATTTTCTTCGCTGGAATTTTAGCAATCGCCAGAGGAAGTAATATGTTCTCCTTTACAGTCAAGGAATCGAGTAAATTGTAATCTTGGAAGATGAAACCGAGATTATCACGTCTGAAGTCTGACAATGCTGCTTCCTTCAAGTCATGAATACTCTTGTTCTTCATATAAATCTTCCCTTCAGTTGGAGAATCAATGGTTGCTAACAAATTTAGCAAGGTTGATTTTCCCGCTCCGGAAGGTCCCATAATCCCTACAAACTCACCTTCATGAATGTCAAAAGACACGTTTTCTAACGCTGTGTAAGCAGCACTTAACTTCCCGTACACTTTTTTTATATTTTCTACTTTTAATAATGGTTCCATTCATTTCACCTCATAATTTGCTGATAGTTATACTATAGGCTGCGAACCTTACAGCAAATTCATGCCAACCTTACAATAAGCTTAAATCCACAAAAAGAGGTACCCCGTAGCCATTTAAGACTACGGGGTACCTCTTTGCTATTGAATAGAATTCATTTTTTTCTGGTTGTATATAAATCAGAAGCCTCATCAAAGTAAAAGCGGCGTTTTTCTTTGCCAAACACGACTAATATAACATGGATGAACAATACGATCGTTAAAATGATAGAGGTCAATCCAGCACCTAGCGTTAAGAATATAGATGCCTTGTAAAATGGTGAATCCATTGATATTTCCACGTTATTCAAAGTATTCGCAATGACTGTTATAAAGTACATCGCGTAAATCGCACCAAAGCGTTTAAATAATCGCTTGTTAGTTTCCACTCGACTTACTTTACTGTCATAGCGATAGCGCATAATTTTCGTACCGACTGTCGATCCGTTCCAAATCCATGGAATAATAAAAAAGGTTACAAAAAGGGCAATCGTACTAGCAATAAAATCACTAACCATATTAACATTGGTCATAGTCAACACTACTTTAACTACCAGGTTGCTGATAAATATATCAATAATAACAGCCAGTAACACAGACATCCCTTTTACTTCATCAAGAGCTAATAATCTTTCTGCTTTCTCATTAATTTTCTTTTTTGATGGGAATAACGCTAACACGGCTGGAGCAATAAAGAAACCAAGTACCCCGCCAGATGTATTCAACAATAAATCATCCACATCAAAAATACGATAAGGGCAATTATAAATCCCGTAAATGCCGGTTACCTGTGTTATCTCATAAAATAATGTTAATAGGAACGTGAAGCCTAGAGCTTTCTTCCAGTGTTTCTTGTCTTGAAAAAAGTATCGCAAGTAAACACCAAAAGGTAATAATAGCAAGAAATTAAAAAACGCTTGATAGAATGAGGGTTGGCTAAATAACAGTCTATAAGTTGCAGGCTGTGATAAAACGATACCACTATTCCCAAAGGTGTTCACTATAAATTGAAATGGCATAAGTGAATAATGTTGTGTACCCGGTTTTTGTAGCGAACAAGTATTGCGTATTTCTGGCAACGGCAACAAAACTAAAAATAACGCTGCTAGAAAATAAAAGATAAATGAAAACGAAATTAACGTGGTGGAAAATGGCAGATAATTATATTTTCTATATGTATAAACGAGCCATGGGATAAATAAGGCAAACGCTACAACAACAAAAAAGATCGCTGCCACAAAGATTGGTTGAGTATATGCTGACATTGTTTCTCCCTCCTTCTATAGGAACTTTGATATTCCGCCCCTATTACACACTAAATTTATTTAGTATTTATTTTTACCATAAAGCTGATTCTAATTCAACTGTAATTGGAACATTTTATCATATTTAAGGATCCTGTAATGTTGGCATCAATTTAATGTAAGGTTCGCAACTTATACTGACTCCTAGGTGAATCCCTCCATTTCACAAAAAGAAAGAATCATTTCACTCGACATCATTCGCGGACTTGCTCTTTTTGGCATTCTGCTTATAAATGTTGGAGCCTTTAAAGTTATTATGGAAGGAGATCCCTTACCAGACTATAGTGGCATTAATGGAATCCAGTTTGATATTTTTTCTAATGACGCTATACAAATCTTCATTATGTTTTTAGTAGGTTTTTTAACCGCAAAATCAGGTTGGCTGACACACATAAAAGAATTGTCAAAACCAATTAGAGGGATTCAAATGGTTGTCATTTCTGTTGTTCCTTGGTTTCTCACTATGGATATGGGACGCTTCTCAAGGTGGGGACAGCAATGTAGATTCAGTTACGGCCTTAGGATCTCTCCATATCAAGGGTGGGTCAAATGGCATTTACAAATTATGTAGCACAAAGCATCATAGGGACGATAATCATTTCAATTATAGGTCTCGAAGTCGTTTCACCAAAAGATATTCTCTACATCGCAGTTCTGATTTATTTTATTCAAACATTTTTAGCACAATTTGGTTCAAATTCTTTTCCATGGGACCCTTAAAAAAGGTTTGGCGCTTGATGACATATGGAACGAAGCCTACAATAAAACGATAAAAGCTTCGCTTTCCTCCTCTCAATTCAAGTCGAAATTTTCTCAACTCAAAAACCCCTTATAAAAAGGGGTTCCCAAGTTTAAGCGCTTTAACTTTTAGGCGACAGATCACAACCTAAACTTTAAGAATCAGAGAATCAAGTCCAAAGCATCCTGCGAAATCCACACTTTATCTTTAATCATTACCGTCAGCCCATTTAGTTTCGTTGTTTTGCCATCCTGAATGGCGATATTTTTATCTATAGGCAGCTTGAGAACTTGGTCTGCTTTTTTCACTACAACCACCGGATTACTCTTATCGGTCTTATCTAGGGTAATCGTAGCTCCTTTAGCCTTGAATTTATCACTGGATACGTACAGTGTATCCTGAAGTTGCGCCAGATTTAGTCCGGTCACTTCTTGAATATACTTATTCACATCCGTATTCTGGATTACACCGCTGTTCACGAAATCGGTCGGTTTAAAATTGGCCGGATGGTAGGCGAACAACCCGACTTCCTCCGATGTGTGATCATCCGTAGAGAAGGTTACACCTATTTTATCCCCCAAAATTTTACCGATGACCGGCGAAAGATTATCTTTCATTCCTAATCTGACTTGATCCGCTTCTTCTTTGGTTAGATCACTAAGTCCATAATTATCCGCCAGGACCTTTTTGAAATTGTTCTCATTAATACTGCCTTCAATGTAATAACTGGTATGCTTCGCTTTCTTCATCACGGAGACTAGGTCTTTGGTGGAATCATAGTTCGTCATATTGAGCCCGCCGGTAGCATGATCCGAAACCGATAAGACTGCTGTATTTCCGTCTTTTTCTGCAAAATCAACAGCGGCTTTAAAGGCTTTATCAAACGCTAAGGTCTCACTCATAATACCCACTGGATCGTTATCATGACCATACCAGTCAATCTGGCTTGCTTCGACCATCAGAATAAAACCGTTCTCGTTCTGTGACAACTTCTCTATCGCTACTTTGGTCATTTCAGCAAGGCTCGGTTGCTTTTGCGGATTCAGGTCAAAATCAGCATCCAGTGCTTCAGGGTTGAACAGACCCCAGATTTTATTCGTTTTAGAATTCATTAAACCTGCTTTATCCGTTACGTATTCATACCCATTTGATTTCAGGATTTTGGTTAAATCTTCTCCGTCCTTGCGGTTAATGTCTTCTTTGCCGGGTACCAAATATCCGGACCCACCCCCAAGTAGAACATCTACACCACTGTAGACCATCTGTTCTGCAATAGACTGCGCATTGTCACGCGTGTATGCATGACTTAAAAATGTAGCCGGCGTCGCATCTGTTAATTCACAAGTAAATACCGTTCCTGTACTTTTCCCTGCCATTCTCGCTGCATCCATAATGGTAGGCAGAGGTTTGTTCACGTCCTCTGGCTTAACTGCGCCCACGAACGGCATCGTTATTCGGTCTGGAAGTATGGATACGGTCTCACTCTTAACCTTATGTCCTGTGGCATAAGCCGTAGCTCCCGCAGCGGAATCTGTGGTCAGTGAATCTGTAGAATATGTTCTCACCAGCCCGCTGAAATACTTATCCATCGCAAGCGCCTGCCCTCCCTGATACCATCTGGCCAAGTTCACATCGGATAAGCTCATCCCATCCGTAATAAACAGGATCACGTTCTTGACCGATTTGTTGGTAGGAGCATCAGAGTTATTGGCGCCACTGGCGTAGGTCGTTCCGTTGCCTGCTGCAAGCAGACTACAAACCATAACGGTACTGCAAATTCTCCCGATAACCTTTTTGCGCATTTGAATCCTCCTCTAGGCAGATTTTGTTAAGTACGTTACTAGTTTAAAGGAGGATTGTTTGCGGGACAGCACCTATTCTCTTGTTATATATTAAATTCTATGCATATTTTGACTTGACCTGTGCTACTGATAATTGCAAAAAAAGGGCGCCCTAGGGGCACCCTTTGCATTATTATTGTCTGATTACGAGGATATCTCGAGGCGCTCTACCAGTGCTTTGAATTTGGGAAATTTCGGAGCTTGTAAGGATACGGCCTACCAATATAAACGAAGATGTGACATTGTTAAAGTTAAAATTATTCAAGTTTGCTACGTTTTGGCTGCCACGGAACACACGGAACGATCCCTGAAAGTTAATGCGTGAAAATAGTACAAGCGTTACTTGAGAGCTCTCCACAACATTTCTGAGTCGGAAACTCGAAAGAACGTTGTTAAACCGAAACGCTCCAAGATCACGAACCGCAACTCCTCCACGTCTGAATCGAATCCGGCGATTAGTAAAATTAGTACCCGACCATAGAGCAAGACGTACATCACTGTTGGCCAACTAAATCAACTCCTTCTCTGAGATTGATATAGTCTATTACCAACTTCAAAGAACGGTACAAGACAAATGCAGCAGTATAAGAGTCTGTTTTTCGGATCTCCCATGCGGTGCGGTTTTCTTTTCCCTGAGTCGAGCCTCGGATAGGTTAGCAGTCGAAGTGATTTTCCAGTTATATTCGTCTAACTACTATATACTTTCTTATACGTTAGGAGCGAATATGAAAAGAATAATTCAAGCATTCGGGTATTTAGGTAGTACAATGTTAGCTGCAGCATTACTGTCATGGATCTGCGTATTTTTGATTAACGGCTTACCTGGTGTCTATGCATGGATGGTACTTAAATTTATCCTCCCAATTCTAGGTTTCGCAGGAGTATTATTAAATATCCTTTTAATATTAGTTTCTATTATCAAGAAGAAAAGAATTTCCGATAAATGGATGCCTCTCGTTTTATGTACTGTATTAGCTTCACATTTCCTCCTGACCATGAATATTATACAATTGGCATATCCTGTACGTATAATCAACGTCCACCCTTCAGTCACAGTTAAATGGCCATTTTCTGAGCAAACAGTTGTTGGCTGGGGTGGTGATTCCACCGACAATAATCTGCCTCATGCCACTTGGCCTTCGGAACGTTGGGCCTATGATTTAGTCATGGAACCCTATAATACAGGAAGTACTAATCTGGAAGATTACGGAATTTGGAAGAAAAAGGTCCTATCACCGGTATCTGGAACGGTTATTGCAGCTTTTGACGATGAATCTGATATTGTGCCAGGTACTGAAAAATTCATTTCCATGGAAGGAAATCACGTTTATCTCAGAATTGATGCGACGGGAACCTACTTATTACTTAATCACCTCAAAAAAGATAGTGTTACCGTTACAGTTGGAGATCACGTCAATGCCGGTGAAGTGCTTGGACATGTAGGAAATAGTGGTTCCACATCAGAACCCCACCTGCATATTCATCATCAGCGCCAAGACCCAACCCAAACCCTTTTACCTATTCTGGCAGAAGGACTGCCGTTATACTTTGAAGGTACAAATGCAGAGGCTATGCCGTTAAAAGGAACAGAAGTCACGCCAATGCGCAATGAACCATGATCTGGTGAAGAGTGAAGCTATCTTTCGGAGGAGTTACTGTAGGAGGAATGGACAGTACAAACGCCTGGAATCCCACCAACAGGGCAATCACTAAGATAGCAACCATTGAGATCACACAGGATACAACCAATGTCAAGGCATGCCTAAATGTCGGATTTAAAGAAAGAAGAACAAATAAGAGGAATAAGCCTCTTCAGACTATTCCTCTTCTATTTTGCTTGCTACTTATTCAGATTATCAGATAAGTACTTAACAATGCCGTCGTCAGAGTCTTGAGCATACTCCCACACCATGACACCAGCCAGTTTTTTATCTTTGATATATTTAACTTTTGCCTGCAAGGCCTCTTTATCTTCATACGTAATAAAAGTATCACCATCATATAAATAGGCCGTCTTCGCTGTATCGTCAAAGTATCGATTAAATCCATCTTGGTCCAGATATTTTTCTTTTATCGTCTTGTAGCTTAAATCTACTTTATCGATATTGATAGGTTTACCCAGAGAAAATGAGGCGTCCTTATTCGCATCACTACTAACCTTCTCCCATCCGTAGGAATACGCTGGAATACCTAAGAGAAGCTTGCTCGGATCAACATTACGATCTAAATATAAACGAATAATACGATCTACGCTGGTTTTGCTTTTTTTATGCTTATCTATAAATAAATTTGAATTATACCCTGTCGTATCTGACCAAGTTCCAGTTAAGTCATAACTCATGACATTAATGAAATCCACATATTTTTCTACTTTTTTAACTTCAACGTTTTTGAAGAACCATTCTTCATTCCCTGCAGCAAAGGTTAAATAGTAATTTTTATTTTTACGCGGGAGTCTATCCAATTTTTCATCAAGTTCCTTCATTAGACTAGTAAAGTTCTTGGTATCCTCAGGTCGGGCTTTAGTCGTATTCCATGAATCAAAAGCTGGATATTCCCAGTCTATATCGATCCCATCTAAATCTAACTCCTTAACCATTGCGATCATACTCTCAGTAAAGTTGTACCGGTTTCCATCCAATGAAGCATCGGAGAATCCGTCCGCTTTATAGCCGCCAACACCAAGTATGAAACTCGTTTTTTTATTATTTGCTTGCAGTTTCTTTATATTTTCTTTAATGATCTCATTTTTAGCAGGGTCCAGATCAAAATACACATTCGTTTTATCGATTTTGGCAAAGGCGAGAATAGCGATATCAATGTTTTTGTCATGGAGGTTAAGATCTTTAAAGTCTTTCCATAACGGTATGTACACGGAGGTTATTTTTTTGTCTGAAGCATTGAGATTGTAATAGTAAAATCCCATGCCTATAACTAATATAGCCAGGAAGACTTTTGTATATAGACTTATTTTCATCATATTAACTTCTTCCCCCAAATAAGACATGTGTAATGTATCTATTTAGATTTAAGACTTTAACCGTGAAATAGCTGATTAAGAATATAATAATGACATTAAAAGTAAGATTGCCTATAGATTGGAGTAGAGTAGCTTGTAATTCTGCTCTTCTAGATACCATTATTTCAACCAACAAATGAATTAAGTAGATACTAAAGCTAGCTTTGGAAACGGAGCTAATTATTTTTTTGACTTTGTAATTTAACTTCTCGCTAATGGCGGTTTCTTTTTCTTTAAAATAGATAAACGTTCCAATAGCCATAAAAAATGTCGTGAGTGAATAGTTTCCATAGAACATTTCATCTAGCACACCACTGTACAAGGAAGAAAAATAGGTCGCTAATGGCGTTACAAAAAAGGATATAATGCCTAAATTAAAGAAAAGATTTTTGGCTTTCATCGATATCGTATAGTTAAAGAGATAATATCCCAGGATAAAGTATCCTAGATAACCCATGAACAAAGGGATATTGGTTATAGGAATATTGATATATTCGGAGGTCAATCTGAATACAAGATCGGAGATGAATTTATAAACCACACTTATCAGGAACCAGATCAGCAGATAATACTTTAAATCCTTTTCACTGCACACTTTTACTAGCTTACTAATTAATGGAACTGTTATATAGATCGCAATAATCGCGTATAGAAACCATAAATGTATATAATTTTTATCAAAGATTAAACCGTACGAAAAATGAATGAAAAAATCATAAACGCCCATGCTGCTTTTTTGAATGAAATATTGGGTGTACACGGCATAAATGAGTGACCAGCTAACTAAGGAAATGATTAAAGGAAGTACTTTTTTAATATAAAACTGCCGATATGATTTCACTTCCACTCTAAGGATCATCGCACCACTTATCATAAAAAACACTGGCACTGCAAATCTGGATATCGAATTAAAAAAGTTGCTAATCCACCAAGAGGTTGTATTGAAATCATTTGTCCTTGTAAGCAAGTCTGCAGTGTAGTGTAGAATGATGACGGCTATGATGGACATTATTCTTAATACATCTATAAATATGATTCGTTTATCTTTCAATATATGATTCATAAATACCTCCAGATGAGTAGTTTGCTGATAGTTACAGTAGGAGACTAGCTGATACTTGATACACCTTTTCTCTCAACGAATCCCCAGCCCTCGTCATTATCAAAGTATTTAAACGTGCCTACGATATTCATATAAAGCAGCAGATTTCGATAGGTTAGTAATTCAAACTGGCTAAACAAAAACATCCTAATATAATCTTTAACTGAATAATTGCTGCCATATTTATTGCATAGATAGAGAGAAATCCCGATTTGCAGTGCATTAATGACAATAACAGACAACAAGAGAATAAATGCCTTTAATAAATTTGTACCTTGAAAGAGCGATTGTATGAGATAAAAAACGCTTGTAAATGCTGTTAGTGTACCTAGAACAAAACCATCAATAGCAAAAAAGAGACTGACGCCAACGCTAAACTTTCGCGATAATTTAGACCAATAGATTAATATGCAATCTACAAAAGCTTTTTGCCAGCGTATTCTTTGTTTATAGAAGTTACTTAAGTTTTCTGGGCATTCCGTGTAGCATACGGCTTCTGGCGCGTAGACGAGCCTCTTATTCAAGTTATTCGCTTTAATGAACTCGTGAATTTTTAAGGTAATATCAATATCTTCGCCTACAGTACTTCTAAACCCGTTAACGTCCACCAATATACTCTTATAAAAAGCACCAAATGCGCCTGAAATAACGACAATTGAATTAAAAACAGATTGTGTTAGTTTTCTAACATAAAATCCATGGATGTAACTGATGACTTGGCTTTTTATAATCCCTTTACCAGTAAATTTATCTTGGATAACTCCGTTCCTTTTCTCAGCGCCCTGTACGATCTTCACCGTACCCCCTAAAGCGATGATCTTATCATCTTGAAAATATTGATTTACATATTTAAGCGAGTTTATTTCCAGCATGCTATCCGCATCCAGTGTGATAACAATATCAGAATTCGCACAATCGATGCCGGCGTTGAGAGAATCTGCCTTTCCGCCATTGAATTTATCAATTACAAATATATTTTCATATTTCTCCGAATAATAAATTCCTTTAATCGCGCCATAAGTAAGCTTGCCATCTGCTTCTCGGTCACTTATCGACAAGTCCAAAAGCTCATTTAATTTTTGAAACGTCTGATCCTTTGAACCATCATTAATAATGATGACTTCATAGTTACTGTAATTTAAGCCCTCCATTGCATCTATGCAATTCTTAATGGTGAGCTCCTCGTTATAAGCAGGAACTAAAACGGAGATCGATTTCTCAGCACAATCGTTATTTAATTTCTTAACTTTACTGAAAAATAAAGGGATAACTGTGTAAAGAGTTTGAAACCCAATAAAAATGAAGGTTGACAAATAAAAAACGTATTGCATCTCCTCACTCCTTTTTATCTATCTAAAGCTTATAAATCTATGAATTAAACTGCTCTCCAGGCAGTTAATCCCACACTAATTTCAATCACTTACATTGTTGGTTAGTAATTCCAACTAATAATAGTAAATAAAACCAAAAATAGCAACCTTTGAAAGCGTTGTTATTGTAATTTTCTGAATAATATATAGTTCCCCTCTTTATTTTACATACATTAGTTTTCATTTTACATCACGAAAAAAGAAGAAAACAGAATAAAGAGAGAGATAAATTAAGAAAATGGTATATTAATCGTTTGATCATAATTTAAAATGGAATCTTTCAAATTCCAAGAATTTATATGGAAAGATAGGGGGAATGTAGATCAGGTTCCGAGGAAGTCATTTCATACTAAAAGCAGCATGTTTTTTTCTCATTTACTTCTAATTCTGGTAGACAAATACCATTTATTTGCATATAATCACTTTGGTGTTATAACAATTATTATCATTCAATGAATTTAGCCCTACCCACCTTTTTCTCTTACCTTTCATGTCGATATATGAGCTCCTCGTGAGTTTATATAAATACGTTCAACAAAGAAAGGAGTTGTAATTTGAGACAAGACGTTCGGGTCTAAATGCATCATTCGTTCGCAGGGCATATTAAAAAAATTAGGAGGAATAAAATGTCATTTATTCGCATTTCTCATTCACCTTCGGTAAAGTTTCTAGCTTATGGGAGTATCATGTTGATTATTTCATTGGTTGTAATGTTATTCCCGGAAAGGTCCTTTTCTCACGGCTATGTTGAAGGACCTGCTAGCCGGGCAGCACTCTGTAAATCCGGACAAAATACAGATTGTGGCCCGATTGTTTATGAACCCCAAAGTCTAGAGGCTCCAAAGGGGTTTCCTGCTGCGGGACCAGCAGACGGGAAGATTGCGAGTGCAAACGGGGCTTTTCCTAAGCTTGATGAACAATCGGCTACACGCTGGTCTAAAGTCAACATATCTGCCGGACAAAATACATTCACGTGGAAACTGACTGCCGCCCATTCGACGGCAAGCTGGAAATACTATATTACAAAGCCCAACTGGAATCCTAACGCCGCTCTTACTCGGGATTCATTCGACCTGACTCCTTTCTATTCGGTGAACTATGGAGGTGTACAGCCACCCTTCTCTTACTCAGACACGTTTAATGTTCCAGAACGCAATGGCTATCACGTCATCTTGGCTGTGTGGGAAGTCGCAGATACTCCGAACGCCTTCTATAATGTCATTGATGTCAACTTTAGCGGCAGCAACCCTGTCGATACCCAAGCGCCTTCCGCGCCAGCAGCGTTAACATCAACTGCAAAAACATCCACCAGCGTTTCCTTGGCCTGGAACGAATCCACGGATAATACCGGTGTAACAGGGTACCAAGTATTTAACGGATCTTCTTTGGTCGCTACCGTATCCGGCACAACATTAAATTACACCGTATCTGGATTAACCGCGAATACTGCTTATACCTTTAGTGTCAAGGCAATAGACGCTGCTGGTAATGTCTCAAGTGGAAGTAATTCCGTCAGTGTTACTACCAATGCACCCGTCGGAAATGATACGCAAGCACCGACAGCTCCTGGCGGCTTGCACGTTATGGGAACCCCTACTTCCTCCAGTATTCAGTTGATGTGGAACCCTTCAACGGATAATGTTGGTGTTACAGGCTACCGAATTTATAAAGGAACAACATTAGTCACCTCTGTATCCGGCTCCACAACGGATTATACGGTAACAGGACTTAGCGCCGGCACAACATATACGTTCAACGTGCATGCCTTCGACGCCGCAGGCAATCAATCAATGGCCAGCACCATCAATGGCACAACCGCTACAGCGTCTACAACCCCAGCTTGGGCACCTAATACCTCTTACACAGTCGGTACATTGGTAACCTATAATGGTTCTGTGTATGAATGTCTTCAAGCCCATACATCGATAACCAGTTGGGAGCCTGCCAATTCCGCGGCGCTATGGTTGTTGAAGTAATGATGTAATAAAAACATCGAATACCTAAATCTTAAAAAACCACGAGATACAGTGAAACTGTACTTCGTGGTTTTTTACTGTTTCGATCATATCGTTCAATTACCTTTTCATAAATTTTGGCACTCGTACACGGCCGACAATTTTCATGATAAACTAACGTTAAATATTAACTTATCTCATTACAACTGCTGGCTGGGCTTAGTAATATTTCCATATTGAAATCGGAGGGAATACATGAAAACATTTATACTCAAATGGAACCAATTGAGCCTGGTAAAACAAATATTTATGGGGATTATCGTGGGGATTATCTTGGCTTTATCGATTCCTAATGCAACAGGGATCACCATTTTCGGTTCCTTATTTGTATCCTCATTAAAGGCGGTTGCGCCCTTATTGGTCTTGCTCCTAGTAATGACTGCCATCTCTAAACATAAAAAGGGCCATCAAACGAATATGAAATCAATTCTTGCCCTCTATGGTTTAAGTACTTTTTTGGCGGGGCTGACAGCAGTTATTGCAAGTTTTTTATTTCCGGTAAGTTTGTCACTTGTAAAGGGTGCTGAAGATCTGACTCCACCTGATGGGATTGTAGAAGTACTTAAGTCCTTACTGTTTAATGTTGTCGACAACCCGGTAAACGCCCTGATGAATGCCAACTATATCGGTATCCTGACTTGGGCTATCCTTCTTGGCGTTGCTTTAAGAAATGCCCATGACAGTACAAAAAACTTGCTTGCTAATTTTTCAGATGCTCTATCACAAATCGTCAAATGGGTAATCAATTTGGCACCGTTAGGAATCATGGGACTTGTTTTTGATACCATTACTACAAATGGGCTTTCTTCCTTGCTCGATTACGGAAAATTACTTCTCGTTCTTATTGGATGTATGCTATTTATAGCGTTTATTGTCAATCCTTTGATCGTATACCTGAATATTCGCAGAAATCCATATCCACTTGTTTTTAGCTGCCTGAAGGAAAGTGGGATTACCGCATTCTTTACTCGAAGTTCAGCTGCAAACATTCCTATCAACATGAGATTATGTGAAAAAATGGAACTGGATACAGATACGTATTCGGTATCCATTCCATTAGGTGCGACGATTAATATGGCGGGTGCAGCGGTTACGATTTCTGTCTTAACTCTCGCAGCTGTTCAT
Source organism: Paenibacillus etheri (assembly GCF_001012825.1). Lineage (GTDB taxonomy): Bacteria > Bacillota > Bacilli > Paenibacillales > Paenibacillaceae > Paenibacillus_AQ > Paenibacillus_AQ etheri. The sequence continues at coordinate 587,661 of NZ_LCZJ02000018.1, read as the reverse complement.
ACGCTTGGCATTGAAGTAGATTTTGGTACGGCGCTTATTCTTAGCATTCTATCCGCTGTATCTGCTGCAGGTGCCTCAGGTGTTACCGGCGGTTCGCTTTTACTCATTCCGCTGGCGTGCAGCATATTCGGCATTCCGAATGATATTGCGATTCAGGTCGTTGGTGTAGGTTTCATCATAGGTGTTTTGCAGGATTCTTTTGAAACAGCACTTAATTCATCCTCCGACGTACTTTTTACAGCAACAGCTGAATATGCCAAAAAACGTAAGGAAGGCAAGGAATATATGATTAAAGTCTAGAGGAAATGTTAAATAAGCAGGCGTGCAATTGAATATGAGGTATCCTTATGAGACTGCCCTTGAAAGGAAAAAGACACTAGCGGGGCTAGTGTCTTTTAACTAGGGTATAATTTCGGGTAGTCATTTTGTTTATTGAGGATTCATTGCAATCCTGCCTCTGCTGGAAGCGAATTATTCCTTGTCCCCACTGCCTTAATAACGAAATTGTAGTCTTTGGCAGAATCTATGCCGTTTAACGTATAGCTGTAACTCGTCTGACCGCTTACCGCCGGCACATATACGCTCCAATTCGTGCTGACTTTATCATTCTTCTCGTAAATCCGGTAACCTCGCACCGGCTCAGAGCTATTTGCTGGTGCTTTCCACGAAAGAACAGCACGGTTCCCTGACTGTCTTACTCCGCTTGGATTTTCGACAATACCGGGTTTGACGTCAGTCCGTTTAATACTGTAAGCATCATAAACGGCAAGGGGTTTATCTTTAACTGCTGTGTAGGATGTAAATTTCAGTACGTCGCTTGTAATGGAAACATCCACGAACATTTTCTTGTTGGGCTGATCGTTTTTTGCTGCAAAAAAAGTGTCTGCATCTGGATTAAGAGCATAGAATTTCGAAGCGGCCGAGTTGCCCATTAGATACACGGTCCCTTTGGGATTCAGCACATTTCCTTGCTCATCGGTTGTAACATTCTTAATCGGAACGTTGTTCAGCATTTGAAAAGACCTCATATACATATGGTCATGTCCTTCAAACACCATATCCACACCCAGCTCATCAAATACTGGAATCAGATATTTCCGGTAAAATTCTACCCGGTCGCTTTCTGCCGAAGCATTATCCCCTGAAGAATACGGTCCCTTATGCATAGAGACGAATTTCCACTTCTTGTCGGTCTTTGCCACCTGATTCCGCATCCATTCCAATTGCTTCGTGAACTGAATATCCGCTTTGTACGGCTTGACCTCCCCTTCGTACTGGGAATTGATTTGCATAAACAGGGCATCACCGTATTCGAAAGCATATACCGACCCATCATGAGCGCCTGTCCCGACATCTTTTGGAAGATTAAAATGGTTATAGAAGTTGTTATTCGGATAATCCTCTATCTCATGGTTGCCGATAATCGGTGCAAATGGCACATTGGCAAATTCTTTTTTCGGCACACCCAAGAACCACTGCCACAGCTGCTCCAGATCACCGTCATCCGTTAGATCCCCTGTGAGAAGAACAAACTTGGGATCTACTGTTTTTTCAATAGCTCTCTTAAAAGTATCCTGCCACAAATCGAAATTCGATTTGCTTGAGCCTTGGGTGTCGGTTACATAGAGGAAATTGAAATCCTGATTATCCGCCTTGTCCGTGGTAAAAGAACCCGCCTCGCTCCAGCCGTCCGCATCACCGTTACCGGCCCGGTACATATACTTGGTTCCAGGATTGAGACCGCTTGCAATAACTTTGTGGCTGGCGAACTTTTTATACTTCTTGGAACTTCTGTCTCCTGATGTCATTAAGGTCTCAATAACTGTGGAGCTGCCCTCATAAGAAGCTGCCAGTTGTTCCGGGAACTCGCTTCCTCCCGCATTAGAGGCCTCGACCACTTGCACTACTGTACCTCTGACGGTTTCGGCTGTATACCAGTCAAAGGCGATACTTGTCTTTGGATCCCCATTAAAAGTCATGTTCAGCAACGTTGGTGTTTTGTTGCCGGTATCCGGAGACTTCGTCTTAAAGCTCCAGGTAATATCGTTGTCCGGTGTCCGGCCGTCCGTAGTCCCCTTAACAAGCTCTTTAGGGATGGTCACCTTGTAAGTTTTGCCGGCAGTAAAATTAGGGTGGCTGACTTTAACCGTGTCTTGACCGAGGAGCGAGGCAGAGATGTTGTTAAGAGGGACATTGTTTTCCGTGATTACAACTTGATAGCCACTGTCGAGACTGATGGCTTTATTAAACTTCACTGTGATCTCTGCGTTAAGGGAAACATCTGCAGCCCCTGAAGCGGGAGTTTTGCTTACCTCAAGTGTGGGAGTGTCTCCTGGTTCGCCGCTGCTGCGTGTGCCTTTAATTACCACATCTTTGATTCTGCTTGAGCCTGAGCTGGATACCGTTCCCCCGCTTACGCTTTTCGCAGAGTTTACCACCCAGCGGATATAGAGTACATCTTGATTGTTTGTTCCCGCAGGCAATGAGAGGTTCGTTAATTTACAGGAATTATTGGAACAATTAAAATTATTTTGGGCAAGAACAAGATTGCCACCCGTAACATCTGTCCATTCCTGCTGATCCGTACTGTATTGCACCTTAAAATCCCTGGGTCCTGTACTTGAAGAAGTTTGCTGTGAAGAGAGGAAGATACCTTCGAAGCCTTTGGTCGAAAGCGTGGCAAGCCAGTATTTAATGCCCGTTCCTTCATGCCAGCCCTGGTTGCGTACGCTGTTCTCACCGGACTCATAGGTGTATGCATCCGTATTTGTTCCTACATCTTGAATGGATGAAGCCGTTTGATATACCCCGCCTGTAGCCGGAAATATTCCGTTCTCGCCTTTGTCTTTAAATATCCACTGGGCAATCGTTTCTTGGACTGCAGTTGCTTCGCTTACAGGATCTTCCTCATTTCCCTCCCTTCCTGCTGAGACAAAACCGGTCAAATCCATGGCAAGCAGCAAACCTATAACCATTAGACTAATTACCTTGGAAAATCTGTTCTTGAGATAAGATTGGTTGTTATCCATTCAGCCCATCTCCTCTTCATTAATCTCACTTATCATCGAACCCCCGTCACCGAGAAGAACGGCGGTTCTGTCTACCTCTGCATTCCTGTTATTGGAGTTCCCAGTCGGTGACTTGAAGCACTGCCGAATCTGCGTCCTTCAGGTCTGTCTCTCCCATGTTCAGCAAATTGCTCCACTGCTTCACACGGTTCTTGCCGTTAGGCGGATCGTTGTACTCATTAGTATCGACAATCTTGGTCCGTTCTTTATAGAATTTGGTCATGAAAGTCTTCTCATCCGTGCTGCTTCCCGATTTACCCAAAAGCCCTTGAAGGGTCTCGGAGCCGCCGGTAGCTCCATGGTTCAGCGCCGCATCCACGAAGGAACCAATAGTCACTGCCGAGTTAAAGCCGCGTTTGCGGGCCTGATCCACACTGTATTTAATATAGACATTGTAGAACGTTTTCCACATAGCCTCTCTCCACTCGGGATCATCTTGCAAATTGCCGATCTTACTGCAGAAGCTCTCTTCGCTTTCATTGATTTCGAGGATCTTCCCTTTCATCGAACCCTTGACACCGATCCGGGCCAATGCGCCTTTGACCGAAGGATTACTCGCGCCTTTGGCAGCGTCATATGCCTTGAACAGTTCCGGACCGTCGGGACCGGTATCATTTGAACCGCCTGTAGTAGCACCGAATATTCCAATCGTATACCCGCGGTCATCATCAATATCTTCACAATATCCGTAAAAATTGATCCAGTTCAGATCGTCCTGCTCCGGTTTGTTGACAAGCATCATAATATTGTTCCACTGCTCACCATCCAGACCTGTGTTGTCATGCAAGAATTGAAGTGTTGCCGGTGAGAAATTAGAATCAGGGTTCCCTGCCGCATAACTTTTCTGTTGAGACGCATTGAACAGATAGCCGTAAGAAAAAATCATTGAAAAACTGAGCAGGATCAGCAATGAAAATTTCATCTTCTTGGAAACCTTCCTATTCGTTGAATTAAGCACCGCAATCTCTCCTTTAATTGAATAGTGTAAGCGCTTTAACTTTGAACAGCAGTGAACCTTATCCCCAAACCTATTTGAGCATGACAACCCTCCTTTTTTCCCAACACTTGGTAAATTCAATTCAAGCTTATCCTAAACAGTTTGTCTAAACAGCACGTATTTTCTTGTAATGATTAAATTTTTATACATATGTTGCTATAAACCAGAGATTAAGACTACAATATTTTTAGGAGGTGCTGTATGAAGCCGGTATTTTATGAGTCTACTCTTTTTGATATCAGCCGAAAGAAACAGGTATACACCAGCATGCCTTCAAGACACTATCATGATGCATATGAGATTTTGTATTTAATATCCGGGGATTTTTATTATTTTATTGGGGAAAGAACTTACCAGGTTGCGGGCGGAACACTACTGTTTATGGATATTAACGAAATGCACAAACTGGTTAATTCCGGCTGCAATATGTATGAACGGGTTACACTGCTGTTCAAGAAAGAATTCCTGCAGCATTTCTGCACTGGCGGTCAATCTGAGGAACTGCTCGAGTTCTTCAAAAGTGATTACCGCGCTTTGAAGATGACCGGCAAGGATCAGTATTTCATCGAACAGCTTTTTCAGAAGATGATCCAGGAGGGGAAGAAGCAAGCCCGCGGATATGAACAGTACCAACAAATATTACTGGTGGAATTACTGCTCTATCTTAATCGCAAACTATTTGACAGCCGTGTAGCTCCATTGGTGGAATCCAATCGTATCCACAAAAAAGTTCTGGGCATCGTTAATTATGTAAATCAACATTATATGGAACCCCTTAAGCTCTGTGAGATTTCACGGCAATTCGACATAAGCTCTTCCTACCTTTGCCGAACTTTTAAAGAAGCCACCGGCTTCAACTTCATTGAATACATCAATAATATCCGTATCAAAGAAGCGCGTGATCTGCTGGTCGGCTCTTCCTTTAATGTTACTGAAATTGCAGGTATGGTAGGATTTGACAACACTTCCCATTTTGGACGAACCTTCAAATTAATGATGGGCATCTCGCCGCTTTGCTTCCGCAAACAATTTAAGTCTTAATAGCAACATCACTGGAATACGTCAAGACATTTCGTCAAGGCGAACAAATTGCAGGTTTCTTGCCTGCAGTTGGTTTAGCACTTCTTCTAAAGCTTGCAGCATAAAATGAGGAGCATGCCGGTCCGCGCCCGCAGTCTCACCGCTGTCGTGAAGTAAGACAACGGAGCCATCGGTGATTCCTCCTAACAGAATGGCCTGCATCCGGGTTTGACAGGCCCGGATGTTCCAGTCGCCCGCCTTCAGTGACCATAGAACAATTCGATACTGCTTGTGCCGAAAGAAATCAAATAGATTGATTAATCCCCAGGGTGGACGGTAATGATTGGGTCTGATTCCGACAATAGACTCTATAATATCAGCGGAGCGGTCCAGATGTTCTCGCCTAATCGTACTGGGCAGCATCAGCCAATTAGATGTATGGCAATAATTATGGATGCCAATCTGATGGCCTTCCCGATCCATTCTTCTGATCAGATCTGGATACTGCTCCGCTCGCGATCCAAGCACGAAAAAAGTAGCCTTCACTTGATGTAACTTCAATAAATCCAGCAATTCCGGCGTATACTTCGGATGTGGCCCATCATCAAAAGTGAATGCCACCTGTTTTTTTACCGTTCCTTTGCGAAAGACACCAAATCCGCTCACTCGTGTAATCAAGCTCGGAATAAACATGTAAAGAGCGGCGGCACATAGTATTCCTCCTATCAGATATGTAAGCATGATTACACCTCCATATAACAAGCGTAAGACCTATCCAGAGTAGTTCTGTCCGGGTGAGAACCGGTTCTTCAGTGAGGCACGTGAATGAATCAGTAACATCGGGACCAGTTGCTCTGTTCGCCGATTGATTCTTTGTCTCCCTTCCGGGTGCATGGCAGACAGCAGTAATCGAAGATAGATGGTGGTGATGCGTTCAAAAACGCCGGACTTTATATTTTGTTGTTCAAAACCAAGACCGTGTGTTAATCCCCGATGGAGCAATGTAATCCCCAATAAAGCCTTGACCTGCCTGAACTCAGACTGCGATTCGAAGGCTTCATTGATTTGCTGCATTGATTTACGCAGCATGCGAGCCGTTTGGAGTGCGGCACGATCCGATCCTTCGGACCGGATCAACTTCAGGATTCTTTCATTGTCAAGGTGGAGTTCTCCCACCCACTCTCCCTGATTGATGACCGTGGCGTCCTGGCATACAATAGGCTGTCCCCGATGCTTTTTTAGCATCACGGTACATATACCAAAACGCGACTTATGCGATCCGCGAAAATGTGATAGCAACGCAAAAGCTTTTTCCCACATCATCCAGACGGACTGCACCGTAGTTTTACGTATTTTGAAGCCCAACTCATTCACCATCCTTAATACGGTTATAGTCTCTCATTTCATACATTGTACATAACGGAACTTTCTTTTTTCTTATCCAATTCTTACAAAAAGCTTAAGAACTGTTCGACTGCAACAAGGAACTTAAGACCCCAATAAATCTTTCTTAACGGCTACTTCTATTTGACGCTATTCACCGGAATTTCTCTGCGCGTATATCAAATTTTTATACAACTATTTCATTAGGATCTACATTTTTGGTATCCAGTTCTCTGATAACGGAAAGCTATTCACAGGATTATGAGGATATGCAATAGATAAAGCAACTTTTCCTTGACTATTCTATTAGGTACTTTTTGAGTTGTCGTGGGGCATTTAAACATTATTTTATAACTTAGACCTGAAACCCCTAGTCACTACCCAAACGATGAAAAACGTTAATGCCACACCGGCGAAAAGAATGTATCCATTAAAAAACAGGTTATTTGTATATTGGTTAATCCAACCGAAACGATACACTACCGAGTCTTTATTGTTAGTAAATCCATTGAGATTTTTAGACAACGAACGAATTTTAGATAATTCTCCCATGATCATTATTCCTAAAATAAGTATGGAGGTTAATGGGAGTGTGATATTAACGAATTTGCTTCTGCTCTTACTAATGAACCCCCTAATTAATACACCTACATAGAATAATAAAATAATGAACAAAAATAATCCTACAGCCAATGCGATAAAACCTGGATTTCCATTCCCTGAAATACTCCCGCCAGAACTATACTTAAAAGTCATCCTGTCTACAGCTAAAATGCTAATTACATTCAATATCAAAACAATTAGTAATTTTCGCAACATAACAGCTACTCAACTCCCCAAAGATCAAAACATTATACACATGGTATTATTATACAATAATAAAGAAGTACCGTTGATGTTATTCTTGAGCATTAGAAGTCCGCTCCTTTTTATTCCATTCTATAAACCTTTAAATAAGGCGATCACCGTTGATCCAACTTCTTCTCGTTAGTGTATGAACTCCGCTAGCCTATACACTTATCAAGCGATATTAGACTAAATCCATATTCAATAAAAAGCCAGCGTCTTCAGACGCTGGCCAGTAACTAGCAAGGGAAGTGAGTATATTCATCAGGAACTCCATATCTCAGATGGAGTACTATAGAAAAATAATGTTTACTCAATCACAAGAATTTGTGGGGAAGCTTTCGCGATCACTCTTGAGGAAGCCCAAGAACCAAGCCCTGCTGAAATCATAGCCACACAGGCAAAGGCAATGATCCCTCCCCAATTCAGTACTAAAGGTAATTCAGCTATGCCATAATCCGAGAGAATACTTCCTAGAATCTTAGGCAGAAGATACACTCCCACCAATATACCTATGACGGCTCCGATCGTAGAAAGAACTAAGGTCCCCAGCGTGAGAGACAATCTAATTTTAGTTGAAGTTAGTCCTATGGATTTATATATGCCATAGGTTTTGCTCTCTTTTCTGATGTTAATCCGACTAGTACTGTATATGATGATGATTGTAACTCCAGTGAATAACAATCCCATGATACTCATGGGCAGAATTAAAGATGCAACAGCTTGTTTAATTGTAGCATCTAATAAGGTTTGCTGAGCAACTGCTGATGCAGAGTCTTTATATTTCACATTTATTTCATTTACTACATGATCAGCATCTCGATTATTTTTCAAATTAATATTAGCTATAATAAAACCGTTATAATCAGTTTGATTCACTTTGATCACATCCACTGCAATTCTTGCTGAGTAGGACATATTAGCTATGGACTGATAGATTCCAGTAACCGTAAGCATATGCTTATATCCTTCGAGATACACCTCTACAATATCTCCTACATCTTTGTTCAGTTGTTTAGCTACATTGATTCCAATCGCGATTTCATTTTTATGGCGAGGGTTCTCTCCTCTTAATGTGGTATATCCTAACTCATCATATGTTCCATCTAAAATATCTATCTGAAAGTTCATGGGTTGGACCATTGAATGTTCAGTATTAAGGTTCCTTTCCGAGGAAACAACACCATTTACAAATCCAGCCCACCCTATATTTTTTATCCTGGGATCAGACAATATCGCTTTATCAAACTCCTCTCGAGAAAAGGCTGATTTATTATTAATCTGTAGTGCAATATCGGATGAATCATACCCCCATAATGGTGCTGTCTGCTTAATAGAACTGATACTGTTTAATAGGACAAACCCCAGCACAAGCACTGCTGACATAATGGTGGTTAGAAGCATCATTAGAAGGGAAGCCTTCCTATTCTTTAACATATTTCTTAACCCAATAACGACAAGTAGCGGTGATCTACCGAAAGAAATGCTATGATTTTCTTTAGCAGCGAATCGTTTGGTCATTGTGCTATTAGCACTTTCGGACATCCCATATCGGATGGCTTGCATAGGCTGTACACGCCGAGCTTTGTTGGAATAGAACAACACACACAATATGACAAGGATAAGTACAAAGATTCCGACAGCTACGGCTATAAGATTCCCTTCCAGATTGATCTCCATGATTCCGGTCTTCAGGGATGAAAGTGCACTTTCTACGATAAAGCTCGATACCCATTGACTAGCAATTAATCCAGGGATAATCGCGACCATAGCAATCATTGCATATTGCGTTAAATAGACCCCTATTAACCTCCTTGCGGATAACCCCAATGCTTTGATTACACCAATCGTTTTATAATTGGATATGATGTCGTCTGATATCGTAAATCCAATCGTAAATAAAGCCACAAGCATCATCACGAAACCTAGAAAGATCATAATAAAACCAATCATTTTATTCATAATCAGATAAAAAGAAGACATTCCCTCAAAAGTTCTTTTTGAATCAAGATAAGGCATACCCATGTCTTGTTCAAATTGTTCCCAATAACTTATGCTCTGACTATAATCATCAAATCTAAGTCCCATCATGTACTGATCTTTACCCTGCATGGCATCAAATTGCTCATTATAGTCCTGCTGATTCATCCATATGCGTACAGATGTCGGAAAGGGGGCTCCGTAAGGCATATCCACAATGACGGCTGATACTTTCAATTCAAAATTCTTCTCACCTGTTGTAAATCCAAGTGTATCCCCTGCTGAAATATCGTATAAATAGGCAATGGACGTAGGAAGCCATATCGTCCCTTTCTCTGGCTTTAATCTCTCATCTCCTTGTGCAAATATAAGCTCATCTACCGCATAAGGACGCACAGGCGTATCCATCATATATAAAGTTAGGCTTGAAAGTGCTGTAGAAGGCTCTTTCCCCTGATTGGTCATTCCGGATAAGGTTCTAAACGGGATCAATTCTGACGATGTAACCCCTTCTTGTTCATTCCACCATTGATGTACCTTTTGCGGGTCATGTAGCTCATCGCCTAACGTCAACATCTCATGAGAGCCATGTGTTTTATTGTGCATATCCGTAAATAAATTATTTGTATTCAATATAACCGTAACCGATGTAGCAAGGAGTAATGTCGATAAGAGGATGAGTATGCCAATCAGGCCATTGTGTACTTTCTTTTTTCTTAAATTAGCTAAACAAAGAGAGTAGACTGCATACATAAGCGCTTACCCCTTTCCTGAGACGCAAGAGAAAATGATCGCTTCTCTGTCATGGAGTTGGGTATTGTCAAACTTATCAAACTCCAGCACGTCCGCGATTTTTCCATCTTTTATCAAGATAAGACGGTCAGCTCTGCAAGCCGCTTTAATATCATGGGTTACCATGACCACGGACTGCCCTTTACGATTCATATCCGTTAGAATATCTAGGACCGCCACACCATGGTCATAATTTAAACTTCCGGTTGGCTCGTCCGCAAATATTACATCTGGAGTATTGATCAATGCTCTGGCAATCGCCGCTCTTTGTTGCTGACCACCTGAGGTCTGGGAGGGTAGTCGATGCTGCTGACCCTCAATTTCCATTGCTTTCATAAGTGAGAACGCTATGCTCTTCACCTTCTTCTTGGAGTGTCCGGCAATGTACCCAGGCAATGCGATATTCTCATATAAGGTAAGGTCAGGCACCAGATTAATACTTTGATAAATATATCCGATTCTAGTTGCCCTAAAATCTGCTAGTTGCTTCTCCTTATAGCTGTCGATACATTGTTCTTTAAAATAAACCTCGCCTACCGTAACGGAATCAAGCCCACTAAGAAGATACAGTAGCGTAGACTTACCCGAGCCTGAATTCCCCATGATAACTGTGAAATCCCCTTCATAAACTTCTAAATCTAAATTTCTGATCGCATGAAATTGTTCGCTGCCCGTGGAATAGGTTTTGCAAAGATTCGTAGCTTGAATGATTACTTTCTTAACCAATTGAAAGCCCTCCTGAAATTATGTCATATTCTCATTGTAAAGGGCACTTATGTATAGACTCTTATCTAAATATTAATGAAATATTACAGCCACAACCTAACCTAACGGAATCAAGCAATGAAATACCGTTCCTTGACCCTGTACACTTTTGAAAGAAATGGACCCATGGTGCGCTTCAATAATATGTTTACAAATCGAGAGTCCTAAGCCAGACCCCTCATTTTTAGGATTAGAGTTCAACTTCCCTTTAAAATACCGATCAAAAACAAAAGGCATATCTTGTGGAATAATTCCCTTCCCTGTATCTGCTATCGTTATTTTTAATTGTCCCAGCGTAAGCTCTATATTCACACGAATAGAATCACCCGCAGATGTATGTTTCAACGCGTTTGTAATGAGATTAGAAATGACCTGTTCCAACCGATTGGCATCCACTTGAATCAACACATTAGGAATGTCCTGCGGCTCTATGAAAGTAACTCCTGTTGTACGAACATAATGCCCGATTGGTTGTAGAATCCTAAACAACATGTCCCTACTGTACTGCTCGGTAAGCGTCACTGAGATCTGTCCTAATTCTTTTAATGCATGCTGCAGCAGATCTTCTATCAATCTCGTCATTGTATCCGTATTGTTATGCATGACTTCAACATATTCCATAACCGCTGGCATATCAGGACACACCCCCTCACGTATGGCTTCAATGTAAGCCTTTAACGTTGTCAGAGGTGTCTTGATTTCGTGAGAAATATTGGAGATGAGTTCCTTCTGTGCTTTCTCTTGTTCATCTCTTCGAAGGCTAAGGTACATAATTTCCATTCTCATTTGATCAAACGTCGCATAGACCTCGCCGATCTCATCCATGATTTTGTATGTGGATTTTTGCTCATAGTTCCCTTTCAGAATAGCTTCTGAGTATTCCTTTAAGTGATGAATGGGCTGGATGATATCTCTTTTGACTTTGTTCCTAAGAAGAAACATCAGCATGCATAAGATGAGTAGCAACGAAGTGATCATTATAAATAGCAACAGGGGTATAGTGTGAGATTCCTCAACAAAGACCGTACTTGCAGGCATTGCAAATATCGCATTTCCAACTTGAACTTGGGTTACCTCATCCACCACTGGAAAAGCGATGCTATAGGTATTCTTCTCTACTCTTGCATGATATAAATCATAATGCAGTGAAGCTTTTAGATCTATTTGTTGAAGGGTGTTGTTCGGTGAAGAATTGAACATAACACGGCCATCCAGTTGCACATATATTAAGCTTACTTGGTGATCTTGAGACATGGCTTGGAGGGTGTCTTTTAACATAGGATCATCATAAAGCTTCTGATTATATTGCTCTAGATACAGCATCATCTCGCTCACTTGGAGCCGTACTTGATTAATTACATACCGAGAATCAGCCTCGCGCTCACTTCTGTAGTTGTCCCAGAGCAAACCTGCCCCACATCCGAATATGATGAGTAGACAAACAAGAACGACTTTAAACCATTTTCTAACCCAATCACTTAAATACATATGGTTCTCCAATCTTACTTATCATTCATCGAAGCTGAATTTATAACCAATCCCCCAGACTGTTCTAATATACAAGGGGTTTGATGGATCATCCTCCAGCTTCTCTCGTATTCTTCGAATATACACGGTTATCGTACTTTCATCTCCATATGCAGTGTAGCCCCATACAGCATCTAATAGCTGGCTTTTTGAGAATACTTGGTTTCTATGCTTGGATAGAAAGAATAACAGCTCAAGTTCTTTTGCGGATAGTGAAACTTCCTTGTTTTCCTTCGTTACTTTATAACCCTTTTTATCAATGGTGATATTTCCAATATGTAGAATATCTTCATTGTCCGGTAGGTTCGTCGGTATACTTATCATCTCAACTCTACGTAAATTGGATTTGATTCTTGCCAATAACTCGGTTAATGAGAAGGGCTTCGTCATATAATCATCCGCACCAAATCCAAGCCCGAGAACCTTATCCGTGTCGCTACCTCTTGCGCTTAAAATAAGTATAGGAGTATTGTTTCTTTCACGAATTTGGCGACAGAGCTCAATACCGTCAATGTCAGGTAGCATAATATCCAGAATAATGAACTCTGGATTCAATAATTCAATTAAATGTAATGCATCTTTACCATTGTTAGCAATGATAGCCTCATATCCGTTCTTGTTAATATAATCTCTAATTATTCGAGCAATATCTTGTTCATCTTCAATAATAAGAATTTTCTTGTGTGTATTCATTAGTTATTCTCCTGAGCTATAGTTAATTGAGCATTTAACCCTTTGTATATTCTCCATAAAAGCCTATTTTCCTTTGGAAATGCTCAATATCGAATTCAATGAACGTTTACCTCTCTAGCTCACTCCCCTTACGATCCTATTAAGCAGCCGTTGAATGTAGCCATTCGCAACCAATTCATCAAACAAGATTCAATACTTGTATGATAGGCTGTAACTAATTCTGATACTTTCGGTGTTTCAGGGAATATTGCGTTTTTGTCACGAATGCTTATACCGCTTAATTTTCTTGTCCGTATAGTTATCTCTCCTAGAAACTGACTACCGGGGCTATTCGTTCATGCAAAAAGATAATTTTTTTAAAGAACATACGAAAATTAGGCTCTGTTCTTTATTTCAAGAAACAAAAGAGGAGCTGCCGCGTAGCAAGCTCCTCCACTATTGTTATCCGTTAGTTCAACTGTGCAACGAAGTAAAATGGCTAAACACCAAAAGGATAAAAATCTTGCTGAACCTCTCAATAAACCGTATAAGTTTGCCCTGTTTGAGCACCTTCGACGCTTTTTCGGAAAGCTTGTGCTACCCTGCTGGCAGGCACAGGCTCAAAGCCAGGAAAATATGGACCATACTTTTTCATTGATTCCACTAAAACATTAGGGCTCACATTGTTTATACGTATCCCACGAGGCATCTCAATTGCCGCCGACTGAACGAAACCTCTAATAGCTCCACCAGCCATCGCGGATGATACCCCACCCACTATTGGATCATCCATAATAATCCCTGTTGTCAAAGTAAAGCTACCTTGATCATTCACATGATTAAGTCCAAGTAAGACGAGATTTATTTGTCCTTTTAACTTGCTTTGAATAGCAATTTCATTGTTTTCTGGAGTCAGTTCAAGAAGAGAGCCAAAGTAGGCACTCCCTGTTGTACTAATAACTGCATCCACTTTGCCTACTGCCTGATACATTATTGTGATGCTTTCGGAGGATGTAATGTCAACAGAAATATCCGCTCCATTTCGTCCAGCCGAAATAATTTCATGCCGCGATGCCAATTCACTACGAACAGCACTTCCAATTGTACCCGTTGCGCCTATTATAAGAATTCTCATTTTAAAACCCTCCCTATACAGCATGTATAGATTTATGTGACTGCTATTATATCAAGAAGTTTGCTTAGAGCTTTCATGACAAACTTCCAATCTAGTAGGCTGCAGCTTGCTCACGATATAACTGCTTTGTAACACGTTCCACAAGCAAAACAATACTTCATCACTCATCCACTGCACTCTCTGAAATGAATAGTTAGTCCATTTAAGGGCTTTGCCTTTCCCAAGTTACGATCTGTTCCTATATAAACGACTCCGCTGTAATCTCTATCCCTACAATTTGCTCCGGACTGAGGCTTAGGAAATATGGTTCAACATTTATCCATTTCATCATCCATTGACGTTCTACCCTTACAGAGTTCCAAAAAAGAATCAGCTACTTTTACACTGCCTTCGTAGTCTAAATATCCTGAATGAGCTACAAGGATTGGATATTCGTTGTTTTTCATATCTTCTCTCATATCAAAAATATAATGATTACCACAACCATCCATACCAAAGGAAACAGCAAGCTGCATATACTCAGGAAATTCATATGCTAGATTATACTCTCTAAACTCTTTTATACTAAAATATTGAAAATATCGATCTCCCGTTTGAAATTCTCCACCATTTGAGTATTGTATGAATTCAATATAACTACAAGGAAGCTGCCTCTGTGGAAAATCCCAGAGAGATGGATCAAATGTTATGTATTGATTATATTGTACCTGTCTGTTCTTCATTTCCTGAATCTCTAGCTCAGACAATTGGACATTCCACGTCTTTAGAAAATCCGTTACTTCATCATGGCCTGCTCCTTGATTTTTTTCGAACACATCTTCAAAGACATTAACCCACATTATAAAGTCTCCCATGAATATCTGTTTTTTTCTAAATCTCGAATCAAGTATATTCAAAACACATTACAGCTTTTCCTAAATCCTTGTCATAAAATAAATACGCACAATCGGCTCCATACGCTTGAAAATAATAACCAGTCAATGAGCCAACATATGTAAACACTTCGCCATTCATATTTTTAGGAACATTGCTGAGATTTGTCTGTTCGAACTTGAGCATGTCTTCTACGGACTCATCCTCTTCCTTCATAAACTCCTGAGCCTTATCAGACATGAACGCTACATCATCTAAAATACCATTTACTTCAGGAAACTCAAGTCCCCAACCACTAGACTGTTTTTCTTCAAAATCACGATATAATGCTTCTGTTGATACTAAATCTTTACCAAAACTGGAATAAGGATAGATCATGTTATTTTGATGAAAGAATTCCTTTCGGATTTGATAATCCTTTTCATTCAATAAATAGGCTTTCTCCAAGTCATTCAATTCCGCTAAATCCCTTAGCATTCTCAAATGCTTTTTGTCTCCGTCAGCTTTCAAATTCTCACGGGTCTCTTCCAACTGCTGTTTTTGATTGAGGATAAAGTAATTCCAGTCTGCCTCAAATTTGTATTTTCCATCAATAACATTAAAGCCTACCATATCTTCTTTAGTAAATAATGTATGGAATTGCTGAGTATTCTCTCCTACGCACCCTTCATGTATTTCTTTTACAGATACAATATGTAACCACTCATCCTGATCAGGATAGATACATTGCAGATTGATTGAACAAATAGGTAAAAAATGCTTTCGGTGATTTTCAAGATCTTCATAAAATACTTCTTCATAAGAAGGGAAAGGTCTAATTAATTGTGTAGTTATATTCATTCCTCTGGAAAACCTCCAAACACTAACGTAGTATTAATCCCTTGACGGGATTGTATTGATTATTTACCCGACTTTGATGTAATCAGTCTTTTATCACTAAATTTTTAACGTGCATTGTTATCGGATGGATGAGGCCCCCAAGTTTGAGTAGGACTATACGTTAGAGTCTTAAAGTTCGCCTATCTACATACCTATAATCTATTTGCATAACATGGATAATACGAGCTTGAATTATCATTTTTCAAAATACCCATTGCACTCATAATCTCACTGATATATTGGAATTTATGCAGTTTCAAATACTATTTGTTTTATTGGTAAATATACTTGAGACATTATTTTTATATCTGGTACTTCTGAATCCTCTACCTGAGTATCTAATATCGCTCTCATTAATGCCATACAAAATTTCATTCCAACTTCTTCAGATATTATATCCTTTAAGTAAATATTTGTATTATCATATTTCTCGGGAAAATCAATACAAAAATATGTCATTTTTTTCTTTTTTTCTTCCCATATCCTATATTTCACCGTACCTTTACCATCAAATTTCCCTTCAATACCTTTAGTTAGAAATTTATCTATTTGTCCCACTTTACTCCACGTGGCTAAGTTTTTATTTATATAAACTTCATCCCATGTATCAAAAATAGGAAAATGTAATAATAAATTTCTTATAAAACTAAACAAATCATCCGCAATTATCCCTTCAAAATGAGGTCGTCCACCTTTTTTCATCCAATTAATATATTCTTTAATCGGCTCATAACTCAATAATTCTTTATATATCGAAAATGATTCTCTTAGTTTACAAAATCTTATTTTAGCATCCTTATTAATAAAATCATCATTTACAACTTCTTCATATAAATCATAGAATCTATTATAAAATAATGATAATACTTCTTTCTCTTTTTCGTTTGGTTTTAATTCTTCTATTTTAATCCCCCCAAAAATTCCAGTTTAGCTACATTTTACAGATATTATATGGCATATTCTTTTATTATAATTCTTTCAAAATCCGCTCAGAACGTGTTGGTCTTTGCCTTATCTTTCCGATAACGTTCCTGTATTCACGACCTCAGCGTATGCTGGGTGTGTCTGCTGAATTGCCTCATCGAAATCCTTCCAGCAGACCCAGGCTCCAACGGAGCCGATGCTTGAATATTATGTTAGATGATGTCTGCCCTTCTTTGAATATTCCAACCTGTTCTTAAATTTCTTTAGAATTACGTTCTTTGAACCAAGATGGAGTTTTGACCTTGCTCCCCAAAATATCATACTCATTAAAGAGATCTTCAACAATCTGTGCTGCTTGATCTAGCAACTCTGAAAATTCATTACTTCTTATTACACTGCCATTTCTTGTAGCATAGTGAACTATATTATTTCGCATGTTACTCAGATCTATATATCTTTCGAAAATCTCATTAGGGTCAGTAGTCCAATTTATTGTAGAACCAGTTATTGCTGCTGGGATAAAATTATAAAGTTTTCGTCTTACATTGCTATACCCAATTGGCATATTTGCATTATGATCATTAATAAAGTCTAATACTTCTTGCTCTCTTGAACTTATAGTTTTATCCTTTAAATTACATTTGATTAAAGAACTCATCCATGCTTCTGCTGAGGCACAGAAACTTATAATAGCTGATCTCTTATATCTCCATTGAATAAAGAAATCCGTGAAACTTTCAGATTGTTCTTTATAATATAAAGCATCATTGAATAATTCATGGGACATATTACTTATTGTTAAACCACAATCCAAACTGTTATCTTCCATTTCCTAATCTCCTTAATATTTGTAGTTGGTTGATTTCATCTAACGTTCTTGTATCTACGAACCCGAGAGGCTTAAGGAAGCGTCAGCGACCGGGTCCAACAGACTTAGCCTCGCAGGGTTGTCTGCTGTGTCGCTTCTTCGAAACGCCTCTTGCAGACCAAGGGCCGAACGGCCAGCAGCGTAGATACGTTGTTATGCGTTGTACCCTCTTCTTCGTATTAATTTCAAGTATTCTTAATCCAATATCTCTTAACTACGTTTCCATCTTCTTCTATGTAATCTGTATCGGACTTCCCACCGTTCTTAATAATGGTACTTTCCGATCCTACATTACAAGCATCACAGACAACTAATACATCTTTTATTCCCAGTTTCTTGGCCTCAACCAAGGATATTTCCAATAGTTTTGTCGCGTAGCCTTTTAATCTCTCTGACGGTCGGATACCATAACCTATATGCCCACCAGCATTATACAAATGTTCGGTTAATTGATGTCTAATATTAACCGCACCTAATACTCTATTATGTTTATCGACCAACCAAAACGTTGAATCTGAGACCCAACCTTCAGGTAAACCAACAGCCTCCTCATTATTAGACAGTGACTTCAACATCCCGTGATAATCACTTGGATCCATACTTATGACCCAAGGAACCATATCCTCACCAGATTCTTTCCACTCTTGATAAAATGATAAATACTCATTTTTAAGCTCTATTTGAGGCTTTACTAATCTTAAATTTTCCATATGTTTCCACGTCCTCTGACGGTTTTTGTGACCTTAGGGTATTGCGCATAACGTAATATTCACGAAGTTCGTAAATATAAGCAGTACAATCGATTAAACGAACTACCGAGAATCAAATTGTACCTATAGACTATGCTCTTATTATACAATGAAATGGAAAAATATGACGAACGATAATCTTTTACTTTCAAACAAAAAGCCTCCGCCAATTCAATGGCGAAAGCATTTTAAAATTGATTTACGGGAACATCTCATCAATGAGAGGTACGTGTGGGTCAATAAATAGCTATACCCAATAGATATACTCTACAATAAAAAGAAAAACCCATGTCTATTTGGACATGAGCTTCTCCAGACTACATTGCGGGTCCCACGTGACTTAAGAGTAAACAATCGTTATGATGTCATTTCATCGTTTTTTGTTTATTGATCACAAATTTACTGGCTCTTTAACTCCCCTGCCTCCTCATGATGAATAAGACATGCTGCTAGCAATCCAATGCACAGAATACATGCCAATAGAAGAAACGTAATTAAATAACTTGCATGATTCATCAATTGAAGCGAGATAATCGGACCAAAGCTTGTGCCGGTAAACAATATAAAAGTATATACGGATACAGCTATCCCGCGCATCTTACCGCCCAATTGCCCAACAAGCGAAACAAGTGAAGGAACGGCTAGTGCGATCCCCCCCACAAAAAGGATGCTCATCACAATAAGAAGTGGCAGATTAGAAATCATCCCCATAGACGCCAAACCAATAATCGCTAGCAACAATCCACCGCGAAGCGTTATACCTACGCCGACACGCTTGGATATTCTTCCCGCGAATGGAGAAACGAGCATGCCTAATATGCCGATAAAACGGACAGAAAGAATTTCTTGCTTGCTTAGCTCATATGGAGCTGAGCTTAGATAGTTACCCAGTACTGTATACATGCTTACAAAAGACATAAGCAGAACGAATGCCACCAGATAACATAACACCAATTGTTTTTGTACAAACACTTTGCCAATTTGCTTAATCGGCTCCCAGATATTGGCGTGTGCCTGCTGGATACCTCCTTTTGGAAGGAAGAAGAACACTAATATGGCGGTCACCGCATAAACAACGGCAAGAATATAAAAAATAGCGTTCCAGCCATAATGCTCACTGAGCATACTACTAACCACTTGACCAACAATACCTGCAATCAGAAATCCTGTACTGATAAAACCAATGGTAGTTACCCGTTTTTCCGCTGGATACATCTCCACCGCATAGGCAAGCGCTACTGGAGAGAAGGTTGCTGCTGCTGCTCCCTGTAGTCCTCTTAAAACCAAAATCCATGCAAAGCTGTGAACGGTTCCCAGAATTAATGAGATCAATGCCAGGAAAAGAAGCCCTGCAAATATAACAGTCTTCCGTCCGTATTTATCAGACAGCGCGCCATAGATTAAACAACCAATGGCAAAGCCTATCGAAAAAGCACTTCCCGCAGCGGCAGCATTCGTTGTGGAAATTTCAAAAAGCTGTGAAAACAATGTAATTAGCGGAATCGTTACGTATAAACTGGACATGACAACAAGGCCGGTCCAGCAAAGAATGATGGTCATAAGTGGATAATTTCTAGTTGCATCCGTAGCATTGATTGGATTGTTCATATTACACCTCAATTATAAAATTTGTTCGAAGTTAGATTTCGTTGGAAATTGCATTTCGTATAGTTCCTTGTATCGCCCATTCCGGCGGAGCAGGTTTTCATGATTTCCCAGCTCCACAATCTCTCCATGCTCCAATACAACAATTTGATCGGCATTTTGGATCGTTGAAAGACGATGGGCGATAACCAGACAAGTACGACCTGGAAGAAGCTCAGATAACGCATGCTGAATACGTTGTTCAGATTCGGTATCCAGAGCAGCCGTAGCTTCGTCCAAAATAAGAATGCGAGGATTGGTCAAGAAAGCTCTGGCTATTGATAATCTTTGCTTTTGTCCTCCGGAAAGCTTGACCCCTCTTTCGCCGATGGGTGTATCATAGCCCATTGGAAAAGCTGAAATAAACTCATGGGCGTTTGCGGCATGGGCGGCCGCTATAATCTCATCATCTGTGGCCTGAGGTCTACCGTACGCAATATTCTCACGTATTGTGCCATTGAGGAGGATTACGTCCTGAGATACGATCCCCATCTGCTGACGAAGCGACTTCACCGTCACTTCCGTTAACGGATAACTGTCAATAAAAATGTCCCCTCGCTGAACGTCGTACAAACGGGCAATCAAATAAGCAATCGTTGACTTTCCAGATCCTGACGAACCAACCAAAGCCGTAGTTTGGTTACATGGAAGCCGCAATTGGAAGTTTTGTAGAATGGGATGTCCTTCTTCATAAGCAAACTCAACATCATCAAACACAATTTGTCCTTTTACTGGCGGTAGAACAATCGCTCCTTCCTTATCGTAAACCTCTGGAACGGTTGCTAAGACTTCTTGAATGCGCTCGAATGCTGCTGCCGATTGCTGCACTTTGGTAATCATTCTGCTAAAGGAGCGGATGGGCGCTTGCAACAAACGCAAGTAAGCTAAGTAAGCTACGATATCACCAACGGACATGTTCCCATGCATTACCTCCCACGCTCCGAACAGGAGCACCGACGTCATACCTACATAATTCAGCCAATCGATAATTGGAGAGAAAGTCGCCGACAACCGTGAAGCAGAGACTGTGGCGATCCGATGTTGTTCGCTCAATGCCTCGAACTGTTTAGCTTCCGCATCTTCACTTGCAAAAGACTTGATCATCCGTATGCCTGACAACGTATCTTGAAGTGAGTTGTTTATCTGAGCTGATATGTGACGTACCGCTCTGTAGGCACTCTTAATGCGTTGGCTGAAATATCGTGAGGTTATAAATAGGAAAGGCAAGGTAATTAGTGTAATTAATGCTAGTTGCCAGTCCGTATATAATAAGTACCCCACGATCGCAGCGAAGGTTATGACATCCGCTATGAGGGACAGGCTATCGGCCGAAACCAGTTCCTGTAGTTGATTTACATCACTCGTTAACCTTGCCATAAGATCCCCGGTCCGATTACGGTCAAAAAATTTCAAATCCAAACTTAATGTGTGTTTGTGCAATTTGTTTCGCAACTGGAGAATTGCCTTCTGACTAACAATTGTCATTACATAACTGCTACTGAAGTTAAATATCCCTAGCAGCAATGCAGCTAGCAGTATAAGACCTCCGGTTTCTAGTAGCGCGTTATACCTCTTTTCAGGGATAATCTGGTCTATGATCTCTTTAGTTAACTGAGGGATCATAAATTCAAGAATGGAAATGGCTATCACTGTGACGGCACCAAGCATAAGCAAGACCCATTGTGTCCTTGTGTGCAAGAACATCTCCTTAAACATCATGCGCAGCGATATAAAATGCTGTTCACGACTCTGCTGCTGGTCCCCGGATTGCCGAGTTTGTTTCATTATGCATCACATACCTTCATGTTGTAATGTCCATCACGGTTATCAAATCAGATTATATCCATCTCTGATTTCATGTAATTAGATTATCTAACTATATGACCAAAAAAAATTATCTCCCCGATCCAAGTCGTTTTTCTAAGCTTGCATTTAGTTTAACCAACACTTTTTGGAACACCGCTTGCTCCTCTTTATCTAATTCATCAACAAGGGATGCGCAAGTAGACCAGAACGTAGGCAATATTTGATTCACAAGCGTACTGCCTTCAGCGCTAATACGAACGTGAGTCATGCGGCCATCCTTGGCATACGGTTCACGAACAATCAGATTTTTTTTCTCCAGCCATATTAACAAGGCCGTTACGGACGATCGGCGAATCCCCAATCGGTCTGCTATGGATGAAGGTGTAACCAACTCCTGATCTGCGTGAAGGGATAATAGGAGTAATAGATCCAGCTTGCTCTCCGTGATGTCAAAAGCAGCTAAATCAATATCCACCATGTCTAAAATGTTATCTCCCAGCCAGAGCATAATTAGTCCCAGATGCGCTGAATTTAGATTGGTATCGGATGAGGCTGTACGCTCCATCAACTTCAAATAAGGTGATGTTCCAAGTTTCGGTAATTGTTGCTCGGTCGTATATTCCTTGGCAGGCTTTCTTTTCAATTTGTATACCTCCTTACTCCTATAGTTAGATTATCTAATTACATTGAATATAACTGATTTCTTTTATTTTTGCAAACCATATTAAGAAACAAAGGTAACCCTAGAGGCAGAGTTACCTAACATCATGTATTCGAGAAATGTACAGAATTCCGAAAAACTAATTCTTGAATAATCTGGATCGGATGTGTCCGGATACTCCTACTTCCCCGAAATCCCTCTGCCGGATCGAGAGCGTATGCCCAACGCGTGAATATAATGTTATATGAGGGTCAGGTCGTCTTTGAAATGCTAACGAACATTTACTATTTTATTTATTTCTTCTTCAATAATTCTTACTTCTTCTTCTTCTGAATAATCCATTAATGATGTTGTATCACCTGTACCGATATCAGCCCCAATACTTAGCAAATATTTTTTTTGATTTTTCAATTCTTTTCTTCGAAGTAGTAGCTCATTTATATGTTATAAATTATTATTTTGACAATATACAATTTTATTTCCTTCCATGACTCTATCTTTTCACCAGAGGCCACTTCTTCATGCCCTCCTTTTTATCGCCGACATCAGTCCGAACCGGAACGTATTGTCTCTATTTATCTCTGTATATCTATTTAGCTCTATTTGAATGTATATCCAGCTTAATTGGTTTCCATTAACGCGCCTATTCTTGCCACACCGCTCTTGAGCGCCGCACGGATAACCGCTTCCCGGATACGCTCCACTACCCGTGGATCAAACGCATTCGGCATAATATAAGTTTCATGAAGATCACTGACGTCAATCACCGAAGATATCGCCTCGGCAGCAGCCAGTTTCATATCTTCATTTATTTCAGTGGCACCACAGTCAAGGGCTCCACGAAAAATACCGGGAAAACAGAGAACATTATTGATCTGGTTAGGAAAATCGGAGCGCCCGGTCGCCATAACCTTGACGTAAGGCCCGGCAATTTCAGGATCAATCTCCGGTGTAGGATTGGCCATGGCAAATACAATCGGATCAGCAGCCATTCTTTTTACATCACCTAGCTTTAAGGCACCGGGAGCGGATAGTCCGATAAATACATCGGCACCCTGAATAACTTCAGACAAGGAACCCATCTCCAGATGAGGATTCGTAATTAGTGCGAACTCGCTCCAATGCGGTTTGTCGTAATGGACAGCACGGTTAATTGCACCCTGGCGGTCCACACCGATCAAATTTACAGCACCGGCATGGAGGAGCATCTTGGATACGGCGATACCGGCGGCTCCAATACCGTTCACTACTATCTTCACATTCTTAATGTCCTTGCGGCATACTCTTAACGCATTCAAAATTCCAGCCAGTACCACAATCGCCGTTCCATGCTGATCGTCGTGGAAGACTGGAATATCCAGCTCCTGCTTAAGTCTCGCTTCAATTTCAAAGCAACGCGGCGAAGAAATATCTTCGAGATTAATGCCTCCGAAGGTAGGGGCGATTGCTTTGACAATCGCGATAATCTCCTCGGTATCTTTTGTATCCAGGCAGATTGGGAAAGCGTCCACATCGGCAAACTGTTTGAACAACACTGCTTTGCCTTCCATGACCGGCATGGCTGCTTTGGGACCGATATCGCCAAGTCCGAGTACAGCCGTTCCGTCACTAACGACAGCCACCGAATTTTTCTTAATCGTATATTCGTATGCTTTATCTTGGTCAGCGGCGATAGCCTGGCACACTTTGGCTACTCCGGGAGTATATACCTTGGATAAATCCTCCATGCTTCGAATAGGGTTCTTCAAGCCGGTCTCCAGCTTGCCGCCAACATGCATCTTCATTACTTCATCCATTATTTTCATTACTGTTCCTCCTGTTAATTGCAGTGTGTTTTTCTCTATAAGCTTTCTGGCCGTACTATCGTCTAGCTTGAATACGATATCTTTCGTGATATGTTCTGCAGTTTCGACAACATGCTCAACAACCGAAATCTCACCGCCGTAGCACTCGATCACCTGCACCATATCACCTAGATAGGTGCTTTCATGTGGGTATTGCACACGGATCGTCAGGCTAAACTGCTTCAGATCGATGCTTGACATCCTAATCAGCTCCAAAACCGCAATAGAATAGTTGCCACAATAACGGTGCTGACGCCGCCGATCCGGGTGGAAATCTGGGCAAAAGGCATGAGCTGCATACGGTTGGAGGCAGAGAGAATGGCTACATCTCCGGTTCCACCCAAGCCGCTATGGCAGACGGTTACAATTGCCGCATCGACAGGGTACATATTGATTTTTCTTCCCACAAAATAGCCGGAAACCACCATGCTGAAGACGATGGCGAGGCAGGTCAGCACATAAGGTACAGAGATGATGGCAGCTACATCCTTCAGAGGAACGTACAGCATGCCCAAACCTACCATGAGCGGCCATGTCAGGTTACCAGCGACGAACTTATACAACTGGTA
Organism: Paenibacillus etheri; assembly: GCF_001012825.1. Classification (GTDB taxonomy): domain Bacteria; phylum Bacillota; class Bacilli; order Paenibacillales; family Paenibacillaceae; genus Paenibacillus_AQ; species Paenibacillus_AQ etheri. The sequence continues at coordinate 562,659 of NZ_LCZJ02000018.1, read as the reverse complement.
AGCCCCATTTTCGAATCTTTCGGGAAGCGCCTTGACACATTTGATCAGAACGGCCATCAGAATCATGACAATCGGTCCGGGTATCCCCACATAATCTGCAAGCAAGGCCCCAACAATGAAGAAACTGCATGCGATCAGAAGTCCCGCACCCATCATCATGAAATCTTTGGGTTTGTTATCCGGATTGTCATGCTGTAGATCGTCACCGGATTTGACTAGTGTGCCGTTACCGCTTAGATGAGGCTTTTTCTCGCCCAGACGTTTCAGGAAGCCCGCCACAATAATGGCGAATACGTTGCCGATAATTGCCGACGGGATCATCTGCGATACGTAATACCCGGCTTCGTGTCCACCCAGAATGCTTGAGTAAGCAATGGAGAGAGGAAGAATGCCTTCACCGATTCCACCGCCAAGGATCGGTACGATAATAAAGAAGAAAGTATGATACATGCTATAACCTGTGAGCGTTCCTACCAGTAGTCCGCCCAGAACCGCGGCAATCGTCCCGACGATCAGCGGGATGAAGATCCGCGTAATACCCGCTACCAGTGTTTTGCGGTGCATGCCGAGCATACTGCCACTCACCAGGATGGAGATGTACAAGTACAGGAAGTTGGCCTCTTTCATCAATGTGGTGACAGCGTCTGTCACGGTAGAGTTGAACAAATTCAAGTAAATCAGCAGAGATGGGATCATAAGGGCCATGATAGCGGGGCCGCCTATATTTTTCAACAAGGGAAGCTTCATTCCGATATCACTCAGCAGAATACCCAGAACCATAATGACAGCGAACCCTCCAATCATGTCATTAGGTAGCTTCCCGGCCACACTTGCGAGAAGAATGACCGCTGCCAGAGCTAGATACACAGGGAGTGGAAGGACACCCACCTTAAATTGCTTACATTTTTGAATGAAGGCAGCCTTTTCTGGCAGGGGACCTTCGTTTCCTTTGGAAACAGGTGATGGAATAGCATTTTGCATTTTTTCATTACCTCCTAAACTCTTTTATAGCCTTATAGTAGCGGAAATGAAAGCGCTTTTGTTTTTACGTAAATATTGATTGAATTATGAAAATTATTAAAGTAAGCGCTATCAAAAAAAGGTAATCAAAAACCGCCGGTTCCGTAGAAAACACGTAACCGGCGGCCCACTCCAAAAGGTTATATAAATTTAGAAATCACAGAACTGCCACGCGAAGACATACGATATCGCTGTACAGGCCTTCCTACGGTGCCATAGGTCAATTCACTGTCCAGCGCTCCCATATCCGCCAGGACGGCAAGATATTTTCCGACCGAAACCCGCGAGATTCCGGAACTAACTGCAATCTCTTCAGTGCTAAAGGAATTTGCATTATGGGTCTCCACTGCTTTCCAGACAGTCCGCAGTGTGTGCCGGGTAAAGCCTTTGGATAAATCCTGAACGGCTAAGGACTCTTTCCTATACCCGGTTAGCTTATCCAATTCAGACTGATCCAGGGAATCCTGACTGCGGAACAGAAAATGCTGCTCCTTGTAGGCGGAAAGGGCTGCGAGAAAGCGTTCGAACTCAAACGGTTTGATGAGATAATCGACTGCACCGTTCTGAAGCGCGTCTCGGATACTGTCCTTATCGCTCGCAGCTGAAATGATAATCACATCTATTCGTATGCTGCCTCGACGGAGAGCGGACAGCAGTTCCAATCCATTGCTCTCTTTCATGTAAATATCCAGCAGAATCAGCTCGAAGGACTCGTCTGCCAATTTGATCAGTGCTTCATCCACTGATTTGGCCCAGCCTTTACACTGAAAACCTTCCACTTGCTCCAGATAGAATTTATTCATCTCGGCTACCATCGGATCATCTTCTACAATCAGTACACTAATCATTGACCATCACTCTTTGCTCGATAGGGTAAACTAACCGTAAATCGGGTCCCTTCTCCCTTTCCCGTTTCACAAACAATCGTGCCTCCCATCGCTTTAAGGCTCCGCTCAACCAGATACAAGCCGATGCCTCGATCATTTCCTTTTGTCGAATACCCCTGTTGAAAAATATACGGCAATTTCTCATCTGGGATACCGCTTCCATTATCGCTAACCGTAACTATCAGCGTCTTATCCTGATATTGAAAGCTGAAATGAATATATTTGCTGCCCCTACCTTCCGGTACTTCCATAGCGTTATCCAAAAGATTACCGACTATCGTAATGAGTTGGCAGGACCGCTCCGGATCGCTAGGTTCCGGCAGAACCCCATCCTCCAGAAGCACCAACCGAATTCCGGCTTCTCTGGCCCGGCTCAGCTTACCCAATAGAAATCCGGCCATCACAGGGTCCTTCACTTGTCTCACCACCGTTCCCATCTCTGCCTGTGTTGTTGTGACAGTACTTGTTATATACTCCTCCAACCGATCATACCTTTTCATATGTGTTAATCCTAATATTACATGCAGCTTGTTCATAAACTCATGCGCCTGGGCACGCAATGCCTCGGCATATAAGGAGATGCCAGATAACCTTTCCATAAGTATACTGATCTCCGTCTTATCACGGAATGTGGCAATTGCACCTTCTACAGCTCCCTTTACATGAATGGGAACCACGTTTGCCAGTAACGTAACACCGCTATGCTCCACCTCCAAGTCCTGGCTGGCTTCACCGGTTTTGAGCACTGTATTCATCCGCAGTGATGGCCAAAAGCTCTCCACCGACTGGTTCAAGGGATCATCCTGCATGCCAATGGCTGCAAGCAATCGCCTGGCTTCTGTATTAATCAAAGTAATACGTGACTCTTTATCAACGGCAATGACTCCCTCCCTAACTGACTGTAGCATGGAGTTGCGCTCTTCCAAAAGCTTAGCAATAGCGGCCGGTTCCATGCCAAACATCATTTTTTTGATAACACGTGCCAGCAGAAATGCTCCCACAGCCCCTATTAGACTGCCTATAAGCAATCCCCAATATAGGATTCCCACGTTCTCTCTTATGGCAAGTCTGATGTTTCCCAGTGATATCCCTACTGCCACCGCTCCTAATTGTTTCCCGCTTGCAGAGAAGACAGGTGAAAACGCTCTTACAGATGGGCCCAAAGAACCCTCGGCTTCCGAGATGCTTTCCCGTCCCTGCAAGACTGCGGCTTCATCGCCACCGATAAAATGCTTGCCAATTTTGTCCTTGTCCGGATGGGAATATCGGATCGCATTCATATCCATGACCACAACAAATTCCACATCGTTCAACAATCGGATTTCCTCAGTGTAGCTTTGCAATTCAGACGAGCTGCGTGATTTGTTTAACGCTTCAATAATTAGAGGGTTACGCGATAAAGTACGGGAAATGATCACAGCCTTTTGTTCCAACGAGGATTTTGTTTGTGAGGAAACCTTTATACTAAATAGCACATAGACCACTAGCAGCATTATGATAAGAACTGCACCAATCATCAAAGTAATTGTAGTTTGCAGCCGAAGTGTATGTTTGCCAATTTTCATCAGCTGTCCCTCCGGGAATTTTTATTCATTCTACCGTATACTCACAAGGATGGCTATGATGCCAATTACCTTATTCGCTATAACGTTATAATAAAACAACAAACGCATGGCTAAGATGAGCCCAAGCGTTTGTTTGCCTAGCAGAAAAGAGGCAGGGGGGATATCTTATTGAGCTTTTACGAATTCAGCCGATTTCATACCCGTTTGGCGGCCGAAAATAATGATTTCCGCAACAGAGTTACCGCCGATCCGGTTTTGACCATGCAAGCCTCCGGTAACTTCACCTGCAGCAAAAAGGCCTGGTATCGGTTCTCCGTCTTTATTTAAAACTTCTGTGTTGGTGTTGATTTTCACGCCACCCATCGTGTAGTGAATCCCCGGGCCGATTTTAATTGCATAAAATGGCGCGCCGGACAAGTCATTGTCCATTCCGGTTGTTCTGCCGAATTCGGCATCCTGTTTATTCGTCACCGCGCTGTTCCAGGTGTCCAGTGCCGTTTTCAACTGATCTGCCGGGACATCCATTTCTGTTGCCAAAGCCTCGATCGAATCTCCTTGGATAACAAAGCCCATTTTTTCATATTGTTCAATCGCTTTAGCGCGGGATTTTACGCCGGAATCAAATACAAGAAACGCAGATTTCTCAGGAAGTTTATTGATTGCAGCGGTGACATTATCCCGGGTATCCAGTTCGTTTGTGAAACGTTTGCCTTCACTTGAAACCAGGATCGCTCCTTCCCCGCGAACAGCCTCTCCAATGAGATAGGATTTTTCCTGCTGCACAGTCGGGTGAACTTGGATTTGATCCATATCGACGGTGGTACCGCCGAGCTTCTCAATCATCCTAATACCGTCACCGGTGCTGCCCACCTGGTTTGTGGTAACGTACCCCTCCAAATCAGGTCTAACTTCTGAAATCATGTCTATATTGGCGCCAAAACCGCCGGTTGTCACCACGACAGCGGCCGCTGTAATCGTTTTCTCCTCTGTTTGGTCAAAGATGACTTTGACGCCATTGACCTTGCCGTCTTTTTCGGTAATTTCCTTGACATCGGCGTTCACAAAAAGGGGAATGCCTTGTTCTTGTACGTTTTTCACCAAACCTTTGACAAGGTATTGTCCTACTGCAGAGCCATCTTCAGGACGGTGTGTGCGTTTTTCGTTCATCCCGCCTGTAATCGTGATATTGTTCAATCTAATCCCGATAGAATCCAGCCAATCAATCGCACTTGCGGAATTGTCTACGAAGAAACGAAGCATCTCTTTGTCGTTCGTATCATGACCGCCTTTTAAGGTCTCTTCATAAAACAGATCATTGCTGTCTTCAATGCCTTGCTCTTTTTGGAATTTCGTTTCAGAAGCATTCATTCCCGAAGATGATTTTGTTGTATTTCCGCCGGCAACCGGCATTTTTTCAAAAATAACCGGGTTCATGCCTTTTGCTCTCGCCTCAAGTGCAGCAGACATACCGGCACCGCCTGCACCGACAATGATGATGTCATATTTTTCTTTTAGTTGATCGTACGGTGTATAGCTAGCTTTGGATGCTCCCGAAACGGCTTCAGTTTCCTTTGTCTCGTTGTTCTTGCTGGTGTTCTTGTTCTTGTTCCCGTTTCCGTTGCTGCTGTTGCTATTGCCGCATCCTGTGATAACAAGCATGACTGAGAGAACGAGAATAAGAGCAGTGGTTACTTTTTTATTCATGTTATAGCTTTGCCCCCTTGTGAATATTTTTACAATCAGCTTAACGGCAAAGGCGCTACCCTTGAAAGTTTATGTAACTAAAAAAAACGTTTTGTAACTAAAATAACCACTGCAATGTGTGTGAAAGACCACAGGTTGGGGGCATGGCTCAAAAAAATGAGCGCCTTTAGGCTCTCCTTCAAACAACGTCAGTCGCTTATATTTAACAGGAAGAAAAAGGTGCTATACGTCTTCATATTGAAGAAGGTTTGATATATCGTAGAATTATGGAGAAGTTAAATAAGCTAAGTACTTTACTTAGTTAACTCACAAAATTAATAAGTTCTAATCATATTATTATATTAGCATCACCTTACTATACTTCATTCCCATAATCTTTATTCGTCCTACTCAGTATAAAAGTGTCTTCACCATCATTCCAAACTACCCAACTCCACCACATCTCCGCTAGTGGCCTTCACGGCATAATTACAATCCAGCTTCCCGCACAGCACATACTTCTTCTGCCCAGGATCATACACATAGACGGGTGTTAATTCGAACCATCCCTTGAGCTTGTCATAAGCTTCGTCATGGCTCACAGCAATTTCTCCTTCGCTCTGGAACTCATCAAACGTATCGAGCATTGGCTTGTTATCCATAAAATTTATAACCTTATAATTTTTCTCATCGATGAACAAAAGGATCTTACGCTGGAAAATACGATTACTTGGCGCCTTCATCCTCAGTGTTGCTTGAATATGTCCTCTTTCCCGATGTAAAGCCTTCAGTATCCATTGTCCGGATTCATCCGGATAGAGTTGGTTTAAACCTGTTTCAACTGCAGTTATACATTGGGCTTGTTCTACGTCTGTGATTGAAAATGAATCTGGATGCGGCTCACGTGCTACTGCCTGTTCGATTGTAACTACTTCTTGCAGACGGATCTCCGTCCTTTCAAACGGTTCCGTGTTCGCTTGCTCCCAATGTATTACTTGATCAATATTCAGTCGTGCTCTCGTACCTGATATCATCTCAAATGGGATTGTGGTTGTTCCATCATTTGTAATGTGGATTTCTTCTATTCCATAGATCGGCAGGAGATGCTTCATCTCGTACACTGGATATTCTATAAGCTGTAGTTGCTTTCTCGCCAATGACTCTACCGCTTGGAGCGTGAGAGAATAATTTTCTTTTTGCACAAGAGAGTTGGAAGGAAACTGGCCATATACACTATAAAAAATTATCCTACCTTCCGCATCGAAGCGGAGCTCCATTCGCCCGCTGGGGGAGATGGGTACACCGTCTATACATTCGGCAAAAAGATATTCTCCTCTTTCTTCCTTCACTAGGTAGAATTGTTTACCATATTCTAGCCCTACTTCAGCTTCCATCCACTGAATAACGCCGTTTATTTCAATGTTTTGGAACGGTGTCCCATTTGCATAAGATTTCCCTCCAACAAAAATTACACTTTTATAGTTACGGGATTGCAAGTCAAGCGTAATGACAGCAGTTCCCTCCGGATTATAATCTTCCTTCCATTCCTTAATATGAGAAGGAAACCATTCCATACTAAACAAATAATCCGTCTCTCCCAGCATCGTAACTTCGCGATAAATTTCATTTGTATGTAAGTAGTAGTTGTCCAATCCATAGGTTTGCTGTGTAGCATTAACTAGTTCTTTAATTCGGATATCCATATCAGTGCACCCCGCAAATTTAATGCCTACATCATACCATTACATAGCGGTGATTATGAAGCGCAGCGGATCATATATGCTACATATTCTACGAGCTTATGTAATGTGCTTTGCTGGTGTTCAGAAAATGATCAGTAGCTTGGGGTTTAATAATGCAGAGTACATTAATCGATTGTACCAAGTCAGGACAATTCACCTTAGGGGAGATGGGAATTTTGAAAACTGAAGATTTAACACCAGGCGTTCGCACTCGTATAACCTCCGGTTTACATACCGATAAGATCGGCATTGTGCTAGCAAAAGGAACACAAACTATTCTTCTCGATATTGGCGAACCATTACTCATTTGTGAGCTACCAGAACATCTGGAACCTGTTCCTAAGGAGCTTGCCAGAATACTAAACGTGTATAGTGACCATATATTTTATTGGGGTAAATCATCATGAATGACATCATCGATGGAAATGCGGCATTAATACAATTTTTCCCACTTCCAGCGCATCTTTATAGTAAGGATATTGCTTGTATTGTAGCTGTGGCTTATGTAGAAGAACGGGGACCAAATTTAACGGGCCTCATAAATGCTCTATACTCCAAGGGATATACAGACCTTGATCATCTATTAAATTCCACATGGAAAGAACTATACCTGGTTCGGGGGTTGGGACACAAAAGACTGATGCTTCTACTTCATTTACTAGAACGAATTTCTGCAGATCCCAAGTCCATAGAAAACTACATCATTGTCCCTCGTGTTACAATGCACAGTAAAAGGGAAATGAAAGAATTAACTTTAAAGAGGATTATTAAAAAGTATAACGAAACTTCAGTGGAGGTATTGACTGAAGCTACCGAAAAAGAAGCTCGTTTAAAGAAAATTAAAGATAGACTCCGTGAAATGGGGATGATCCTATAGCAAAACCCCGTCAGTATAATTGGTCAAGCCCCCATTTAGTAGACATTCAAAAAAGACCTAGGGTTTAAGCTGGCTCCTGTACTCAACAGGAGTCAGCTTGTTTAGTTTTCGTTGCGCTCTGTAATCTTGCAATAACACCAATCCATCTTCGATAAAAAGCCGAACGGCCTCCGCCTTTAGTGACTCAGGATAATGTTTAAACTTCTGACCTTTCATTGCTGGCATAAAAAATGCCCCCCTAGAATTACATCGAAATTTACCCAGGAGTTTTTCCAATGTCTATCCTAAGGGGTGCACTCCACTATACATATTTAGTTTTCCAAATTATTGATAATTTTATTAAGCTCTTTTGCTGGTACTCCTGCAACGACAGTATTCTCTTGAACATCTTTAGTGACAACTGCTCCTGCAGCAACAACAGAGTTATCTCCAATCGTCACCCCGGGCAGTATGGTTGAGTTTGACCCAATCCATACATTTTTCCCAATGATAACTGGAGAGGGGTAAGTTACATTTCTCGTTTCTAAAGGTAACCCATGATTAAGTGTAGCAATTGTGACATTCATACCAATCATTGTACCGTCCCCTATACTAATTCCTCCTCGATCTTGGAAGGAACAGCCTGTGTTGAAAAACACATTCTTTCCTATGTTAATATTCCTCCCAAAGTCTGTATAAAACGGCGGGAAACACATAAAAGACGAATCAACTTCAGTGCCTGTAAGTTTACTGAAAATCTCCACAATTTCTTCTTTTGAATGATAGGATGTATTCAATTCCATTGTAATCTTTTGAGCTTGATAACTGCATTGAGTTAATAATTCATGCAATTCTTTATTCTCACCCGAAATTGGATTTCCTTTCTTACAAAAATCTATAAAATCTTTCATATCCATTTTAAAAATCACTTTATCCTTTATAACCATCTATAAATCCTCCTTTAAAAGTTCAACCTTTTCATTCACATCATAAGTTGATATGATTCGAATATCTAATACTTATATCAAATACGTTATCATGCCTTTCAAGCATAGATAAAACAGGGAGATTGTTATGGAAATTAGAGTGTTACGCTATTTCATAGCTGTAGCGAATGAAGAGAATATATCGGCTGCTTCAAAACTGCTACATTTGTCTCAACCTACATTATCAAGACAATTAAAAGACCTTGAAATAGAATTAGGAGCAACTTTATTTGAAAGAGGAAATCGAAAAATCACTTTAACAGATGAAGGCAAATACTTATTTAAAAAAGCGAAGGAAATCGTTGAGCTAGTGGATAAAACCGAAGCCAATTTTAAGGAATCCAAAGAAATGATTAGCGGAGAAATTTACATTGGTGGTGGTGAAACTGAAGCTATGAATTTTATTGCGAGAGCATCAAAAGAATTACTTGAACATTATCCAAGTATTCGATTTGATTTATACAGTGGTAATGCTGACGATATTACTAGCAGGCTAGACATTGGATTATTAGATTTCGGCATTGTCATAGAGCCCACTGATAAACAAAAATACGATTTCATAAAATTACCAGCTACTGATGTTTGGGGTGTATTAATGCTCAAAGATAGTCCTTTAGCGTATAAGCAGTTCATTCAGCCAATAGATTTAATAGATAAACCACTATTGATTTCACGTCAAACTGCTGTCAGTAACGAATTCACAGGATGGTTTGGAGCGAATATTGAGGATCTCAATATTGTCGCAACTTATAATCTGCTTTTCAATGCTGCACGAATGGTCGAAGAAAATATTGGATATGCATTATGCTTGGATAAACTTATTAATACATCAGGAGATAGCAAGCTTTGCTTTAAACCTTTAATCCCCAAATTAGAGGCTAATTTAAATATTATCTGGAAAAAACATCAAGTGTTTTCTAAAGCAGCAAATAAATTTTTAGATCAGCTTCGTAACAATATAAAAATATACAATTCTTAATTGTAGACAATAACTCTTTAAAAGCGAATTCCTAGTCGTAACGTTTGTTGTATGTTAGCTCGACTGAGAAGATCCTTTAAGACGCAAGAAAAGCCCAAGCTTTATCCTCAGCTTGAGCTTAGTCTTGCAATATTAAATGTTATTCCTTAAACAGTGACACGCAACACTTCATATTTCTCGAGTTTTTGGCGCCTCTATTAACTTATGACAACGCCAACATCGCGTTCATATCTTCCTCGGCAGTAGTAATCAGCTTCAACCCAAAAAGATCAACTAGCACATCTAGCACCCCATCCGAGATGAACTCCGGCGGTTTCGGCCCAATGCGAATGTCCTGAATGCCAAGGCTGAACAAGCCCAGCAGAATAGCTACTGCTTTTTGCTCAAACCAAGATAGTACGATGCTGACAGGTAACTCGTTCACTGTACACTCAAATGCTTCAGCCAGAGCCAACGCAATCTTCACCGTAGAACCGGAATTATTACATTGCCCAAGGTCAATGTAACGAGGAATGCCCGTGTCCCCAACGGTTCCATAATCCACATCATTAAAGCGGAACTTTCCGCAAGAAGTGGTTAAAATGACGGTATCGTTCGGTAAGGAAGTTGCCAGCTCGCGATAGTAATTCCCACCTTTACCTGGCGCGTCACAGCCTGCAATGACGAAAAACCGGCGGATATGCCCGTCTTTGACAGCCTGAATGATCTCTGGTGCCAACCCGATTACTGTTTCATGATGGTATCCTGTCGTAAGTACCAGATCTGACTCTACATCAGCTGCAGGTAATGACAACGCACGATTAATCAGAGGGGAGAAATCCTCATTCGTAATTTTCGCTACACCTTCTAGTCCTGCTACTTCATATGAGAAAAAGCGATCTGCGTACGTGCCTTTAATCGGCATCACGCAGTTTGTAGTTGCAAGAATCGCACCAGGAAACTGCTCGAACAGTCTGCGCTGATCATACCATGCTTTGCCGATGTTGCCCTTCAGATGCTTATACTTCTTAAGCGCCGGATAACCATGGGCAGGTAACATTTCCGAGTGAGTATAGATGTTGATGCCCTTTCCTTCCGTCTGCTGTAGCAATTCCTCCAGCGCATACAAATTATGGCCTGTCACCACAATACATTGACCTTCTATTTTATTCTGGCTAACTGTGATTGGTTGTGGAATCCCAAAGCGATCTGTATGCGCACGATCCAGCAGATCCATGACACGAACCGCCGCATCTCCAACCTTCATCGCCATCTCCAAATGCTCCTGCGTATTAAAGTTCGAATTCGTCAAGGTCATATACAAAGCTTCGTGGGTAATACGATCCACCTCGGGATCAATGTATCCTAACTGCCGGGCATGTGTCGCATAAGCTGCAATTCCTTTTAAGGCAAAAATAATCGTATCCTGCAAACTCGCAATGGTTTCATTTTTTCCGCATACTCCAACAACGGTACATCCGCCAGTCGGTGTCTGTTCACATTGGTAACAAAACATATCGTTATCCCCCATATCTAGATAATCTTTCGTTACTCTCAACGTAACAGAACACCAAACCTTGAGTTGTGATTACACACACATTTTTTTAGATCAAGCAGATTTAAATGGCCGTCTATTAATAACAACCATCAATATAATAACGCTCATACAAATGAAAATATTAATCCCAAAAACCATTTTGAACGCCTGAAGCGGACTCTCCTGCCCTATCTCTCCACTCACCATCCCAAGTCCAAGCGCTGAGCCAAAAACCATACCCGCATTTCGTGTTAAGGCAATTATTCCTCCAATCGAACCTACGTGTTCCCTAGGCGTCTGCTGCATAATATAGCTATTATTCGGAGAAGCAATGAGCCCCATCCCGAGTCCGATAAGACATAGAATCGCAGCAATTCCATACACCCGGATATTCTCTAAAAATAATAGCAACAAGACGAACCCGCTTCCCATGCAGCTCAGCCCCATAAGCATCAGCTGACGAGAGCCATAACGATCGGACCAGTAACCGGCAAGAGGACCTGCAAAGGCCAATGCAATAGGATAAGCCGCCATAATGTAACCCGTCGTGGAGGATGAAAATTGAACCGTTGTTCCCATCAAATAGAATGGAATAAGGACTAGCAATGTATTAGAAAGTATAAAAGAGGCACAGCTAACGATCAAACCACCCGCCACAGCAGGAATTCTCAGAGCCCGAAGAGGTAGAAAAGGTGTCTTTTGTCTCCGTTCCCATAATAAAAACGTGACCAAAAGCAGGAAAAAAAACATCAAACTCGCCATTGTCCGCGTAGACATCCAACCCCATTTGCTCCCATTTGTTATAACGAGAAGCAGCAAGGTGATCCATACCATGAACAAGCCAGCCCCCACGATGCTGACAGTTCCCGACTTACGCTCTTGCACGCGGCTCGGAATGTACCTATAGGCCATAACTGTAGCCACAATCGCCACAGGGACATGGATCAAAAATAGCCATTGCCAACTGAACCACTCCGCAATCAGACCTCCCGCAATTGGACCGGTCATCCCGCCCAGTGCGACAGCCGTACTCAGAATTCCGAGCGCACGTCCTCTCTGCTCTTTCGGCATATGAATGGTGATGAGTGCAATATTCGTTGCTTGGAACATCGCAGCACCTATACCCTGCACAACTCTAAGCGCAAGCAATATTGGCAGATTAGGTGAAAAAGCGACCAAGATCGAACCAACCGTAAAAATCACATATCCGAGATTGTGAATACGACGAAACCCATAGCGATCACCCAATTTCCCCATTACAGGGAGAAGTGCAGTAATCACTAGTAAGTATCCTGTTGTAATCCACAATCCTTTTGCCAGCTCTGTCTGAAAATGATTTATAAAAAAAGGAAGCGATACATTCATAATTCCGGCTGTAAAATGGGAAATAAAAGCCCCCATACAAATAGCCGCCATCATCCCCAGCCGCTGCCTCCGCATGCCTGTTAGTTCTGTATTTTTTGCAATATTCATGCTGATCCCGTCCCCACTTATATTTGTCTAAGAATTACTAACAATTATAAGTAGATCCCTTGCTAGGACCAATCCCATAAAGATGGGATATGAGATGTTTAAATAGGCCCCAGCCAGTACAGCCTTGTCTTCCCCCTTGCTTCCACAGTCATATATTATCTCTGCTTCAGGTTGCCTTCTTCGCAATTCGGAAAGTAGCTATAAAGCTTAAAATTACGAAAAGAAGCTGGATGGATAAAGCCAACATGATTCCTGTCATTACACCCCATCCAAAGGTATCACTAATGGTAATTAAGGCCCCGCCTAATCCAATGCTAAGTGCAGGACTAAACGCATCAATAAATTGAATATTCGCTGAAATTGAACCTGCTTCGCCTTCTTCGGCATGCTGGAGCGCAATAGCTCCCGTGGTTGGATGTGCCAACCCTATTCCAAAACCGGTAAGTATTTGTGAGAACACTGCGAGCACGATTCCATTACCTGAAATTCCTATCACGGTTATGACCAGCGCAACTCCGACAATCATAAAAGCAACGCCGATCATCACCCGTTGTTTACGGCCCTTCCCATGGTCTTGTTCATCAAGCTTGGATTGCAACCACGCTGCTATTGACCAACTTATAGCCCCAGCAGCAACGGTTAAGCCCGCAACATCTGCCGATAACCCTTTAACATTTGTTAGAGCTAGAACAACATAGCTTTCAACAGCAGAGTAGCACGCAACAAACAGCCCTCTAGTAACAATGGTTGCCGGCAAACCTTTTCTAACTACTAAAGCACCCTCTGGCAGCAGTTTCCGTAAAGGTTGAATCATAATCAAGACCCCTGAAACTGAAATCACAATCCCCTTCCAATAAGGTAAAAACCCTAATCCAGCTAATAGCAGCCCCGTTCCTAATGTTAATAAAATTGCGTATATTTCTTTATACTTCCCTCTTTTAGTCGATGAAGTATTAGTATTTTCAGTTTGTAACTTACGAAATAATGGGAGCGTTAAGCATACAGATAGAACAATGAACGGCAGAACAAGCCAGAACACAAACCTCCATGAAAGATGTTCAGCTAAAAGCCCTGCGATATATGGACCAATCAATGCAGGAAGAACGTAAGCACTGGAGAATGCTGCAAGTATTTTTGTTCTTAGACTGTCAGGGTAACTTAAAGTAATACTGGAGTATACACAAGTTATAAGCGCACCCGCTCCGAAACCTTGTAAAGCTCTGCCTATGATCAACATGTACATATTGAAGGAAGTTGCTGCAATAACGATACCTCCAACAAAAACTAGAATCGAAATGACAAATGATTTATATACACCATTCTTATCAATCTGCTGTCCAATGACCATTGTGCCAATGATTTGGAATAAAAGAAATGCACTAAAAATCCAACCATAATAATGGATCGCATTCAAACTTTGCGCCACTTTTGGTGCAATCGTCGTAACCCCCAACCCCTCGAATGCTACTGTTGTAACTGCCAGAATAATACCGATTGTCAACGCTCTGTACTGGGCATCAAAAATCCCGATTTTATTATTGTTTGTCCTCATCTTTGTGTCCTCCTTATAATTGTCGAAGCATTAGTTGCTATAGCAAGTATCAGACAATAACAAAACAAATGATCCAAAACAAATAGTCTTGACGATAATCGTCATAGCAACTAATTGGGTTGTGTCGATCCATTCAATTTTTAAACAAGATCTACTATAAATCCTTTACATTATTATGAATGACAGAAAGTAGCCTTCTAAAGGTTTCAACCTCTTCCTCAGTTAACCCTTCAATGGTCTTTCTATAGGCTTCAAGAGAGGGCGCAAGAATCTCATCTTTTATTTCGCGACCTTTAGAAGTTAGATATACGCGTAAAGATCTTCTATCCGTCTCATGGGTTACACGATGAACAAAGCCTTTCTTTTCAAGCTTGAAGAGCATACGTGCAATGTTCGTTTGATCTTTATATAATCTTTCAGCAATATCTTTTTGAGTAATCCCTTCACTCTCCCAAAGAATAACGAGGATCTCCCACTGGTCCACCGTAATATCAAAGGGATTAACCACTTTCTGATAATAGTTATTAAGCTTCAAATCTGCCCGGTGTACAATTACGCCTATGTATTTTTCTAATTCCAATGGTATGGCCCCCAGATAATAGACATGATTATAGTTGCTATGACGAGTATAATTGTAAAGGCTGATAAATGCAACGTAAAACTGTACAAGGCTCCCATTTGAGCATCCCTGGGATTGCGGTAATCCACGCATCTTGTTTAGCTTCCGCACCAAATCCCGAGATAATCGCGCTCACGATTTCAAACATTCACACAAGGATAAGCAACTGACAGAGACTGATCTTTGCTATTTCCAATGTCCCCCCTCCTCTTTATGAAGAATTCATTCATCTGCTAATATCGATACTTTCCAGTATGGTACCAGACCAAATAGTGATTAACTACATCTATTTTGATCTAATAAACCCCATGTGTGATGACATGGGGTTTCAAAATTAACTTTAACATGTGACGTTTATATTGCTGATCGTACTAACCAATAAATTCTTGAACCCACTCGCTGTTGTAGTAACCTATTCCAATTTCAGTAAAGGAACTATTCAGGATGTTGGCACGGTGACCAGGACTGTTCATCCATTGATTCATTACTTCTTCCGGGCTCGACTGGCCTTTGGCGATATTTTCCCCTGCTGTATTATAGGAGATCCCAAAGGCCTTCATCATATCGAACGGAGATCCATAAGTTGGTGACTGATGGTCAAAATAATTGTTGTCGGACATATCCTGCGCTTTGGCCAAAGCCATTTTCGACAGCTCACTATTCAAACTAAGGGGTTTCAAACCTGCGTTTGTTCTTTCTTTGTTCACCAATTCCAACACTTTCTGCACAGATGCCGATGAACTGGTGGAGCTTTGCGGATTAGCAGAATATTGTGGATTGGCCGATTGTTGCGGATTAGCAGAGTATTGTGGCTTAGCGGATGTTTGCGGATAAGTATTTTGATCCGCTGTTGTACCACCTGTAGGTGGAGTAGTACGGATAAAACCATCCAGCCATTTCGATACATCGCCGGGTACTTGTTTAGTCTTAATCGTAGAATTCCCTGCATTCTCTGTGGAAATAGAAGACGCTTGAGTTAAGTTTGACATTGTAGCTGTTTTGCCAGCATGATGTCCAACCTTCGTTTGTTGAGTGGTCATTTGGTTGTTGGCTGATTGATTACCCGAACAAGCTGTAACGAGCAATAGCGCTACTATTACGATAAATGGTTTAATAACGACCCCTCCTGATTTGGCAAAGTATTGACTTAATCGAATAAAGTTTTTGTAAAGCACGATTGAATTATTCATCTTTAATTCAAAAAAAGAAAAAGCAAAAAAATCCACCGCAACATTGCTTGCGGTGGATTTTTTGTAAGTTTTTTATGTATCGAGATCCGTATTCTTGTTCACATAGAGCTCACTAGGTTGAACTTGATATTGACCGGTCTGCAGCAGCTCTGGTAAACGCCCCATCCGCTCCGTCAAACAGGAAAGACTTTGCTCATGAAAATTAGATAGACCCGTATGAATCCGATCTTGAAAAGGCTTAAGCCATCTTGATTCCAAACTATCAGGACCGAAATAAACCCCGAGCAAAGAGCCAGCCGTTGCCCCGAAACTATCCGTATCGTTGCCTTGCATCACCTGCTTGCATATTCCATCGCCAACATTGTCTGCAAATCGCAGGGTATTAATTAAGGTTCCTATTTCCTGATAAACATCACAGTGACAATAATTCGCATACTTATGGTTAATGCTCTGATACGCTTCCAGCCAATCATCTGCATTCGCTACCATCTCAAGGCAATCATTAGTAATCTCATAGAATCGGCTTCTTCTAGGGACGAATTGCAGAGCAGTATTGATTATTTCAATGGGATCGCGCAGCACCTGAGCGACAGCAATCGCAGCAGCAATGAACATCGTGGCGTAAATGCCGGTCCGGCGATGAGTAAAACTTGCATCCCGCCAAGCTAGCTCAGCAGCCAGAGCAGGTTGACCAGGGCAGGCATATCCGTAAGCATCTGCACGAATCGCCGCACCGCATAGTTCCGTCCCCTGTACCATAAAATCAGGCCAAGCCTCTATTTCAGAATGATTGAATAGTTCCTTATCATGTTCCAAATAGCTAATCCCTGATCGCATCAAAATAGCCCTTTCCGGACCCCAAGTTGTACTTATCGGAAGATGATTTAACCATAAATCTCTTAAATTTCTTTTCGTAAAACCATCACCGAATTGTTCTAGCACCATCATTCCCATTAATGTGTAATTGATATCATCATCAGGTGCCACATAACGAATTCGTCCCCGTGTCGTCTCAAACCAAGACCAATGACGACGATCTAGCGCATGGAGAATTTCTTCAGAAATGTAATCATTCAGTGGCCATTCCCCTACAGAAGTTAACGCTTGACGTAATTCCGACAAGCTAGGATTTACCTCTATCGGTTTACCTAACATTGAGCCACAGACTGAAGCGAGGAATCCTGCCTCTACACGCTTGGAGCTATCCTTCAGATTCAAAATTCCGACCTGACCTAGAGGTCGAGCCGGATCACATTCCCGCCATATCTCATCTAAATCGTTCGGCTCATAATATGGCCAATTGTCCCTCATTGGAATGACAGCCAAGCTATTGGCGAATTCTAGATAGGCATCATAGCTTGCAGGAAGCTTTTCCAACTTGGCTAAATAACCGGAGGTTTGATGCCCCTGCTCGAATTTATTACGCAGAATCCCCTCCAATTGAAGTTTAAGAAATGTGAGTGATGGTAACATATTGTATCCTCCTTTGTCTCCTTATCTATCCACAATTCACAATACATCAATATCATAAGCTTAAGAAGTAAAAGATGCTGTATAAAAAAGTATTGGTCAAATTTAATTTTCCCTTAACTATTCTTCATCCCAACACTATCGAAACTGCACAATACACTAACAATAGTCCCATCAGTACATTAA
Organism: Paenibacillus etheri; assembly: GCF_001012825.1. GTDB lineage: Bacteria > Bacillota > Bacilli > Paenibacillales > Paenibacillaceae > Paenibacillus_AQ > Paenibacillus_AQ etheri. The sequence continues at coordinate 544,935 of NZ_LCZJ02000018.1, read as the reverse complement.
ATTGACTTCTATATTTAGATATCATTTTTTTGAAAAGAGTACCACACAAACACCAACAAAAAGTGCCCATATAACCGATGAGAGCAAGAACTAAAGAATAACTCAATAATCTAAAAGATGAAGAATGATAGGTAAGGATAAATGTTGATGTAACTGTGATCCCATATAATATCCCTTTTGGATTGATAAATTGTAAAAGCATTCCCGCAATAAAGCTATTGTGTTTATCTCCGGCTGCATCACTTTCTGGTTGGTTACTTCTAATCATTTTAACTGCTAAATACAGCATGTAGACTCCGCCTATTACAGTCATAATAGATTTAATTTGTGGAATAAAATTATTCAAAAGTAGATTAAAGTAGGAACATAACAATATGATTATAAAAAATCCTGTACCCACTCCTAAACAAAATTTCATTGTTTTTTTCAGCCCAAATTGGTTTGCAAAAGCCATTGCCATAATGTTATTGGGTCCCGGAGTAAAACTTGCAACAAATGCATATAAAAACAAAGAAACAAACACTAAATTATATCTCAAAAAATCCCAAGGCACTTAAACCTTGGGATCACTTCTTTCTAAGATATCAACAGTAAATCAGCTATACCGTTATAGAGCCTTAGAGCGCCGCAATCCGCTGCTGGATGCGTGGAAATAAGGCGAAGGCATTCTCGTAAAATACTTTCTCGTGATGCTGCTCAGGGACAAGTCGGCGGACAAATTCCGCATACAGGTCAATAGGAGCGAGTGGCCAATCCGTGCCGAACAACATTTTCTCATAGTGGTCGGAGTACACCAGCGCCCGGCGAAAATGATCCATGAACAGAGGTTCATTCATGAACCGTTCAAAATGAGGTCGATCACCGACCACAAGGCCGGACAAATCAGCATAGACATTCGGATTTTTGGCCACCACTTCGGCGGCATCCATCACCCACGGATCGCCAAGATGGCAGATCATAAAATTCACATCACGTCGTTGGAACGCTAATTCGTCCACGGTAAGAGGATGTGCATACTTTAGCAATCCATTCATCGAGTACGTATCACCGGTATGAATGACAACAGGCGTGCCATACTTGGCTGCCAGCTCATAGATTGGCGAATAGATTTTGTCATAAACGTAATGATGATAGTACCCGGCATAGAGCTTAATACCGGCTACCTCGGGCGCTTGCAGCCGTGCCTCAATTCGGTCCAGCTCCTCAAGAGCATCCTTTCCTCCAAGCATGTTCGGATTGATCCCCACGCATTCCATTAAGAAAGGCGGCACAGTATCTTCCAAGTCAAGACCCATCGGATTAGGGGAAGTGGAGTCTGGGAAAGCTCCCTTCGTCTGCTCCGTGACCCCCATTCCAATGCCGAGTACAACGTCGTTCTTATCAAACTCCGCTTTGAGCCCAGCAGCAGTGTAATCGACTTTGGAGAGATCCAGTGCTGTTTGATGAAAGCTGTCGATGTCCGACAGATGAATGTGAATATCAATGATCGGCATTTAAGATCTCCTTTTCGTCAGTAGGTCTAGCAAAGGTCAGCTTCAATAGACTGCGGACATCCTCTGAATTCAGAGCGAGTTCTCCCATGATCAGGAAGGACGGCTGTGTCCAAACGGTTTCTCCATTTAGAAGCGGAAGATGATGATGCACCTCGTGATTAAATACCTTATTGTTCACATACGCCGAGGCACTCTGATTCGGATGACTGCTCACCATATGCAGCATATCCTTACGCGAAGATGCACCAATTCGCAATAGTCCCTTGGCCTCAAGATAGGTTTCTACCGTTCCTAATAAGAACTTGCCCTCCTTGGAGAATTCCATCCATCCTTCGGCATAGACTGGCGAAGGTTTGATATAATTTTCCTCCGACAGCGAATAATTCGGCAGGGTCATTCCGCTGTCATTAGTCACAGAATGCAACACACAGAGCACAGAGACGCCGGGGAGCATAAGGTAATGCTGATTAACAACAATTCCTCGGTTCTTTTCCTGCTTCTCGATCGAAGTAGTGATACGTAATCCTCTCCATACATTCCCCTGAACATCCTTCTGCTCGGTCCAAGCTGCGCTTCTTGGCTCCTCCAACCGACTAAATCCACCAATGCCTGAAATATCCACACCGAGTCCACCGTGCCAAGGATTCCACCAGGAACGTGGTGCTGCTTCCGGATAGGAGCTATCCAGCCATTCTTCACCATGGTGCTTCAGGGAATGCACAACACTGCCGAAGTCAGGAGCAGCTGCAATAGAAAGAACTCCGTTGCTCACAGTGTAAATAGGACCCGCGGATCCCTCTTCTATGTCATAGACAATGGCTCCTGTTTCCGTTTGAGGGAACCAGAGGCCTGATCGCTCTTGAATACGATCCTCTCCACGATAGACGACTCGAACCTTCTGACTTGATTGGCTGTGTTCTGAAGAAGATTCCGCTTCCTCAGGTGAGAGCTCAAAGCCCGCGGAGTGCAGATTCTGCTCTCTTTGCAGCTCCATCTCAGCGACTTTCTGCTCCTCTCCTCTATCCGTTTGTACATACAGCTCGAGGCTTCCATCAAGCGATGTCATCTTTCGTTCGACTAGCTCTGCATGAAGGGCTCCTGCCGCAAACGGATTTCCACCGCCGAGCGTTAATTCAAGATGATCATCCAACACCGGTGTGATCGGATTCAACTGCTTCCGTGCAAAGGTGCGGAAATCCGACCACATCAGGAAGGTGTTTAAAGCGAACACCAGCGTCTTTGTTCGTACAACATCTCCAGCAGAGATTTGACCAAGATTATGCTCCAGTCCAAGTGGATATTCCGGACGAAGTAGCTTCAGCGAAGGGTCCCAGCAAACGCCGCATGTGACATTCTCTTCCTTGCTGAACAACCAATTTTCCGTGATTTGAGCGCTGTCCCAACTACTCGGATCACCCGAATAAGCATCGCCCATATCTACGTAATGACCTTGATAAGGCAGGATGAGCCTTTTACCAAAAAATCCGAAATTCGTTAACAGATACATATCCTCTTCCAACGTTTGGTTACTAGTATTGCATACCTCGCTATAAAACTCAGCGATTCCGTTTGCAAAGAGCTTAGCCACTCTTTTTATCTCCAGACCCGGGAATTCATCGGATTCATAAAGAGTCTCTAGAACTTGACCCTCTCCTTCCGAATAGATCTTTACTTCTTTAGCCTGTTTCTTCGAGAATTCTTCGGCGAATGGTTTACCTAACTTTGGATGGGTCAACCAGAAATTATGGCTCGAGCCGGGATATTCAATCCACATCCCATTGTCGTTATTATTGAGATGAACGGAATAGGCACCATTTACAGCCACCCACTGATCCCCGTGTTCCCCACCAAAGCGGCCATGTGTTCCTTTCATTAGCACAGATATTTTGCTGATGAAGGAGACTACCTTCTCTCCAGCCGGAACGGCCGTCACCTCAATATCCCGTGAATAAAGGCCATATAAATTTAGGGTAAAGGGTACTCGGATGGAAGCCTTACTCTTAGCTGGAACCGAGAAGCTTACCGTCCGATCCGCCCACGTCAAAAATTCTTCCTCTGGCAAATCAAAAGAAAATTCCGCTTCCGCTGCAAAGTTATTCTCAACATTCAAATATAAATCAGCCGGAAGACCCGGATACAGTTCACGGGTTGGCAGCTCCATATTCATTTTCAGTGGGAATTTAGGAGCAACACCTATACGGAACTCAGCGTGTTTACCGCCGATGATCCATTTGCTCATAACTACGGGGTGAGTCTTCTTGTCGTTTTGCTCTTCACGAATCGGATCAAGCTCGAACTCCCCTTCTACGATAGCTGTTTCTCCTGGCGCGAGCGTTGGTGCAGCAGACAAGACAAAACGAATATTTTTGTCATTTTGGCCTTTGATCTCAATGGCCAGATCAGACGCCGAACGGTTCTTGATGTGATAGCGAATCTTATAGGTGGAACCGAATACAAGATCGTGATCGTCAATCTCCGTGGAGATTTCATAGTCAGGTGTATCAAGAGCCGTCAGGCCGCGACCGGTCTTCTCGAATTCTGCGCGTAAGGAGAGTTCTCCCTTTTGCCAAGTGTAATCGAAGAAATCAAATCCATGCTCCCGGCGGCCATCCGGCTGAATGGGGAGTTCACGGGTACTATCTGCATACCAATCCAGCTGCTCAAAATAGGGAGCGAGTGCCTCCGTTTGCAGAACCGTTGGAATAAAGTTCATCAGATGAACGTAATCCTCATTTTTTTCCCAAAAGAATCCACATTTCTTATACATCGGTACGGCCTTGGTATTTCCTGCCCAAGTAAATAGATCAAGTCGCGGCCAGCCTGCTTCAATTGTTTTGCGAACAGCGTTCAAAATCAGGTTACGGCCTACCTTGTATCCGTGATAATCAGGTCGTACATTCAACAGCGGAACATACAAAGCTCCTTCGTCTTGACGGTAATGGGCAAAACTGCAGAAGCCTACCACTTCCTCACCATCAACGGCGAGAAACACATTCAGATTGGACGAGATCTCCATCTCGCGGCGAACTGTATCCTCTGTTCTCTGATTGGTGCCTCCACCCCAGCTTTCGTTGCTACGGTTCCACATTTCTGCGACCGCCTTGGCATAAGAGGGATCATATTCTATAATGCGGATTTGTTCCGCTGTAGTCTTTAAAGTCATGTTCTCATCTCCTTATTCCTCAAATAGAGTATGTACTCGTACAAAGTTAGTCTATATAACATCTCTACAACTTTATTCAAATAACTCCTACGAGTTCTTATTATACTATTAATTGGAAGGCAGTTACGAGGTAAAGAACTTGATAAAAAATTCTTTCTGCTCCATCAAAATTTCGTTGGTCTGATTATTTATTTCATGTATACCAAAAGACGAAACGCATAGTTGTTGATGTAATACGTTTCGTCTTTTCCATAAGGTTTCTAATAGTTTAAATCACTTGTGAGAATCGCCCGTTACGTAATCTATTAGTTTTCGCGCAAATGCACTAGCAATCCACCAGCTCCAGTCACCAACATATCAGTTCCTGTCCAAAGCATTTCATTAAAATTATAGAATTCATTATGCTCATAAAAGTCCCAGCTCTTTAAATCCTTCGAGACTCCAATTCTGTTGCTGCTTATGAACCGGTAATCTATTCCTGTCCAGACCAATCTACTAGCGTTACTGCTGGCGGCATGGGTTTTTATATATTCATCATATTGTCCCTTTACTGCTGTCCATTGCAGACCATTAGTTGAGCTATAAATATGATCCGATACAATGATGAATTTATCCTTCGCCCATTGTACATTCAAGAAAGTGTAAGCTTCTTCATAGTCGTTCTGCTGTTGCTTCCAATTAGGAAGGTCATTCCCCAGTGTAAAGGTCTGCAGATTCCATTTGGTTAAATTAGTACTCTGCACAACGATGGCTTTGCTGCCATTAGTTCCGACTACAACAGTGGTTCCGTTATGAGTTGCAATGTCCGTCAGCTTACCAGACCAGTCATAGACTTTTTTCCAGGTTGTTCCGTTCTCTGAAGAGTAAATCATCGACTTCTTATCATTGCCTTTAGCATGCCCGATAGCTACATAATGTTTGCCAGTCCAAATCACATGTTTCATTTCGGCATCCAGAGGCTTATTGTTTCTGTTCCAAGCAATACCATCTTTGGATGTCCAGGCATATTGCAATCCTACCGCTACAAAAACGTTACCGTTCCAAGCCACGGAGGTCAGACCGTTTACTGTAGTATCCTCCCTGTTACCCAGCAGAATCTGCTGCCAATTCTTTCCGTCCTTACTAGTTGCAACAGTTGGAACTGCATACGTATAGAGTGATCCAACGGCTACATATGTTCCGTTCCCTTTTACAACCTGATTGAAGGAAGCATCTGGCTTCCCACTCTGCTTTAAATCCCACTTTAAACCGTCTTTGGATACGGCCAGACGGGTACCCGAATAACCAACAAAATATTTCCCGGTATAGGTCACCATCATCCCCAGAGGCATATTAGGAATTTTCTGCTGCTGCCAATTCACTTTATCAGTGGATACAAACACTATACCCTCTTCGCGAAATCGAGTAGCATAGATTAGGTATTGCTTGCCATTCCAGAATATTTCGCTGCGGCTGTACAGACCGGAGAACATATCTGAAGTTCTCACAAGCTTGAAATTAATCCCATCCTTAGTACTGAGGTTATTGCCTTCGGTATCATAAAATACAAGTGTGCCATCAGACTGAAGCTCATCAAAGGTCAACCAATAGTTACGAATCGGTTTTCCATTTATTGTTGCTTTATATTTCAGATTGTTATTTACTTTACCAGACTGTTGGGTCCACTGGCTTAAATTATCGGATGTATACACAATCAGCTCAACATTTCGTTTATCACTCGGAATATAAAGGAATTGATTTCGAGTACTCGCGGAGCCATAGTACGCATATCCCCCGTAAGTCATTAAATAACGCTTACCGTTCCAGTAAATCTGATCCAGACGTTCACCAACCGTTCCTTGCAAGTTCCACATACTTCCGTCCGTGGAAGTGTAAACTTCCGTCTTCATGGTCTGATCCGGATAAGACAACAGAATAAATTGATTATTCTGCCAAGTGATCGTGTGAGCTTTCAATACCGATGACTGTAGTTCAACTGCTGTTTCGATCCACTTTTCTCCATCCAAAGAATAATACAGATGAGGCAAGCTTAAATTCTGATCACTTAAAAAGAAGCGATCATGTTGATAAGTGATACTTATTTTGCTTGAATTGATCGGTAAAGGCCTTGTACTCCAGGTTGCACCTCCATCTTTAGATACAAGTAATCCCGTCAGCTTAGGAATAATAACCAGACCTTTACCATTGCTTGCAGCTTGCCCTAGCTCGTTTCCCTTAACACCATCAAAAGTAAATGTGAACTGCTTCTCTGCATCCCCTGTTAACGCGGAAAAGGCAACTTCTTGCGGAGTAGGAATAGTCTTTTGATCTGAACCGGTACCAGACTGCTGCTTGGAGTTATCTCCCCAAGTTACAGCACTTCCGTCCGCCAGAAGCGCAAATGAATGAGCCGCCATACATCCGTTACTCAATCCAACGGCATTGTTCAGATTTGAAACCTTGACCGGTTGCACAGAATACTTGGTAGTCCCATCTCCCAGTTGGTTTCGATCATTGAAACCCCAGGCCCAGACTGTCCTATCCTCTTTCAGAACGGTGTAAAAGTTCTCTCCAGAAGTAATATCTTGAATGCCCTCTAACCCTTCAATCCGTTCAACTGCACCTTCTTCTCCCTGCAGAAGCTTGAGATTGATTACACCTGTGTTTGGACTTGAAGTATAAATGGTTGAGACACCCCAGCCCCATACCTGTCCCTCTTCTGACAAAGCATAATTGGGCTGATTCGTTTGTCCATCTATAATCTTTTTGATACCAGAAAGACCTTCAACCTGGATAGGAACCGATGATTTATTACCGATACTCCAGACTGTTCCATCGTTTTTAATAGCGTATGTATCAAAGAATGCCTTAAAGCCAGCATTTGAAAGCTCAGGTCTTTTTACCGCTGCTTTGCCGGGTTCAGAAGGCACATACAACCAGACGGTACCATCACTCTGTGTGGCATAAACATACGCCGCGGCATCGCTGATCTGTACGATCTGCTTAAGGCCTTTAATCTGACTAAATGATGCAGTATCTTTTGAATAGTTAAACCGTCCCCATACCGTACCGTCTTTTAGAAGCACCTGTAGAAATTGGTTGCCACCTTGAATATCTTTAATTGGCTTATCTTTAAAGAAAGAAACTTCTTGAGGAACTGCGTTCCCTATCTCCCCAAAGTTATTATATTGACCCCAAGCCCACAGATTTCCTTGGGTATCTAAAGCATAGGATTGAAGATTGCTAGCAACAATCTTTTGCACTTTCACACCGGTATTAGCATCCTGATTCCCTACTTCTAAGGCTTTAGCAGAAGGAACTGCGGTAATAAACGTTCCGGTAATTAGCAGTAGTATTAAAACAATCAATGTTATATTCCTTGGGACCACTCTCTTAAATAAATTCATAGTATATTCTCTAAACTCCTTCGCATCCTTAATAAACGCAATGTTTCTAACCAATTTCTAATTCATGAACCCTCTTGCTGTATTAAACTTCACCACTCCCCTTTAGGAATATTATACTATCGTTTCCATAAATAACTTATTGAGAAAAAGAAGGTTTTGTAAAACTATGGAGTAACTCATAAAAAAGCTGTCGAGTCTTACGATCTATAGTATCCATGATTTACACCCCTATTACCCAGTATTTATTCAAGCAAAAAAAAAACAAAAAAACTCTCCCAGTAAAGAGAGAGTCTTGTCTCAAATCCCTATCAATAAATCACAAGTGGATATTACTCTATATCGCTGTACTTGTTAAAATCTAATCCAAATACACGGCCTTACCTGTCTGTGCAGATTCATAAATCGCTTCTAATATTTGCGAAACAACATAAGCCTGTTCAGGAGTTACAACCGGGTCTTTATCCTGTTCGATGGCTTCGATCCACTTTCTTAATTCGATGTCAGGTGCACTTTCTGCTTTACCTTCATAGTAGGCTACACCACCTGCACCAAGCTCGATTTTATTGGTGTACAGCTTGCTGAATTTCTCTCCATTAATTCTAAGCCCGTCTTTCATATCGGCGCCAGCTTCCGTCCCGCTTAAGCTGCATTTCGCTTCATGCACATCCAGTGAATTGAGCGCCCAGCTCGCTTCCAGCATAATCGTAGCGCCATTCTCCATCACGATCATTCCAAAGGCTGAGTCTTCAACGGTGAATTTCTTCGGATCCCATGGCCCCCATGCGTTTGCAGCCTCTTCTTTTTGAGACAGTTCATGATATTTGGTACCCAGCACGACTTTCGGTTTATAGTTATCCATCATCCAAAGGGTTAGATCCAATGCATGGGTTCCGATGTCAATAAGCGGTCCGCCGCCTTGCTTCTCTTCATCGAGGAATACTCCCCATGTCGGTACAGCTCTCCGTCTGATGGCATGTGCCTTTGCAAAATAAATATGTCCGAGCTCCCCGGATTCACATGCTTTTTTCAAATACAAACTGTCTTCTCTGTAGCGATTGTCATATCCAATGGTTAATTTCTTGCCTGTACGTTTCGCTGCTTCCACCATTCGTTTGGCATCTGCTGCCGTCTTCGCCATTGGTTTTTCGCACATGACGTGTTTTCCTGCTTCTAGAGCATCAATTGAAATTTCTGCATGCGCATCATTCGGCGTAAGCACATGAATAATATCAATCGAATGATCTTTTAATAGTTCTGTGTAATCCGTATAGACAGCAGCTTCGCTAGTTCCGTATTTCTCCGCCGCTTCTTCAGCACGTTCTTTAATAATGTCACAAAAAGCTACGATCTCTACTTTACTTTGCTTACTCAAACTTGGAAGATGCTTGCCATTCGCAATTCCACCACATCCAATAATTCCTACGCGAAACACTTTACTCATATCATTCACCCTCACTTTTAATTGGTTTGTTTTGTATTTCGATAAGTTGCTGGAGTCATGCCCAAACGCTTGCGGAATACGATATGCAAATACGTTGCATTCGTAAATCCCTCCGATTTAGCAATTTGCTCTATCGGATAATTACTCTCTTCTAGCTTTCGGCAGACCGCTTGTAATCGAATGTCCTCTAGCGATCGACTAAACGATCTGTCAGCATCCACTTGCTTAAATACTCGCTGCAGCTGCCTTGCGCTAATATTCAGTTTTTCTGCAACATTCTCCAAGGTAACGGTTCCAGAATAATTAGCTTCCATATATTGAATGGCGTATTGGTACCGATAAGTTAACATGTCTCTAACAGGCGCTTCTGTTCGAATCCCACCTGAATCATAAGCTCTTACTGCCTTTAATAAAATGCTGATTACGAGATGTTTAATGGAAGTATAATATCCCGTCAGTTTACCTTCACAAGCTTCATAGGCTTCAAGAAAACATTTCATAGCGCTGTGATAATCTTGTGCTGGAACTAGTGGCAGCTGCTTTAGCTTCTGAACACAGGTCTCAGCCTCCGCAACCTCCCAAGGATCTACGTCCTCTCTAATCTTCTCTTTGATGTCCACATGTAGACACAGTTCTTCCATCGATTCTTCTGGATCCGCCTCTTGGCGGTGCATGACACCCGGTCCGGTTAAATAGAGCATGCCCTCCGACAAGGGGTATTTTAGTTCGCCAAGAATAACTTCTCCCTTTCCTCGTGGAATAAAATGAAATTCGAATTCAGAATGATTATGGAAATCTATGACTCTCCCCGGCGGAAAAGAGATCAAATGAAATCTAAGAACTGTAATTTCGTAATGTCCCCACCCGATGGAAATATCCAATCGCTCGAGCATATCATGCTTCTCAAACATCATCTCATAGGGAAAGTTACTCAATGTTAAATCCTCCTAACAGGTGGAGACAGGTTAAGCGTCTAGATCTGCTCACCGAACCATACGAGCTTCTTTAGCAGAACGATTCGCCGCTTCCATTAATCTCGTAAGCTCCACAGCAGTTTGTACATTCTGGGTGGCGAAAGTATTATTTTGGATGTGATTAACCCACTGATGGAATGCGCTTTCACGATTAGCATGTAGCGCTACTTCTTTCCATCCTTCCTCTTTGTCAGCGGATTTATTACTTCTAAGAAGAAGCTTATCCTCTGGTGTTCCGTAAAGTAGTGTTCCCTCGGTTCCATGCACCTCGATGGTAAACGGCGAATGACTATTCACAAACCCAGCCTCGACCACACCAATTGCTCCTGAATTCGTAAATAGCGTCACCACGGCATTATCTTCTACTTCCTTGCCCGTTACATAACCAAAATTAGCACTTACACCGGTCACATCTTGACCTAAGAAAAGCTTCGTCAAATACATAGGATGACAACCAAGATCAATCAAAGCTCCGCCACCACATTGTTCCAAGCTATAGAAATGATCGGGAAGCCAGTTTTCTGTAGCCCCATTATGGGATAAGCGAACTCTAACGTAAGTGATCTCTCCGAGCAGTTCTTGACTTAGAACTTCTTGAATCGTTAATGTGTATCCATCATTTAGACGAGGCAAGGAGACGGTCAACTTCACATCGTTCTCTTCCACTGCACGGATGATCTCTTCAACTTCTTTATGTGTGGGGGCAATTACTTTTTCCGTAAAAATATGTTTACCTGCTTTAGCCGCAGCAATGATTACATCTCTATGCACATTGGTCGGCGCATCCACTATGACGGCATCTATATCCTTTTGCGCAAGCAGGTCATCCAGTGATTCGAAAAAAGGAACATTTAAGCTTTCAGCAGCTTTTTTCCCACGTTCAGCATCTTCATCCCAAACCGCTGCCAATACAGTATCCTCATGCTCTTGAGCTTGCTTCGTATAGTCCCAAGCATGTACATGCCAATAGCTAATCTTACCCATTCTTATCGTCATTTGCTTGTGCCTCCCGTATATATGTTATTCTGACATCTACTAATAAAATATCACATAACATAACCCTTTATTAGTAGGAAAATGCGACATTTGATATATAATATCACGACACAACCATTCCATATGATATACGATTTCCATTTAAAGGCTACCTTACATTACACAACCAAACCATATGAACGGAATCAGGTCCCCAATAGTCTTTTACCACCTTAAAAGGCTCCCCAAATTTATGCTGCCACTTGATTTGTGCGCGTTTATATCCACTGTCCAAGCAAAATTGCCCGATCCCTTGTTCGTTTAGAAATGTCATCATTTCCTTAATTAATGCCGAACCTATCCCTTGACCCTGATAACTTGGCAACACGTATAAACTACCCAATTCCCCCAAATGATCCAACTGATGTTCTGCACAGATTTGAATAGTCTCGCCACAGGGACCATAGGAAATCGTACCCACAACCGTCCCATCTATTTTAGCGATAAAGAAATAAGTATTCGAGTTTGCCTGTTCCAGTGAAGATAGCGCCTTTTGCTTTTTTACATCAATTTCACTTTGAATATCCTCTTGTAAGTGCTCTAATCCCTCTTGGTTAAAGGCATCTAATATAGATTCTTCAAACACCTGGCATGTAGATTCATAATCAGCCTTGGTAAGTACAGCTATGCTAAAATGATTTGTCTTTATCATTATGTTGATCACCCCTGCAATAATATACTATAAACAATCTAGTTAAGAGGTTTATATTCATAAGACAACTTTTACTGGAGGTCACCATGAATATAATTTCCTTTCTGATCTATTGCGTTGTAGCTACATTTACACCCGGTCCTGCCAATATTGTTATTCTTTCTTCCGTGCAACATTCCGGGGCTAAGAAATCTATGAAATATGTATACGGAGCCACGATGGCTTTTGGATTATTGCTTATTCTTTCTACCCTGCTGAACCGTGTTCTGATTGAGGTCATCCCCAATCTCCTGATCATTATGCAAGTCATTGGGAGTTTATATATGCTCTATCTAGCTTATAAAATCTTTAAGATGGGTGCAATGGACGATCAGCCTAACCCAAATGCCAATTTTCGCTCGGGCTTGCTCATGCAGTTTGTGAATCCTAAAGTGCTGTTATTTACGCTAACCGTCATTCCCAGCTACGTAATGCCCTTCTACACTTCATCACTTGCCTTGACCCTATTTGTTATAATTATAACGGTGATCGGATTTTTCGCATTCACAACGTGGGTTATTTTTGGTACGATCTTCAGAAGATTTCTGCAAAATCATCAAAAAGTTCTAAATACGCTGATGGCACTTTTTTTAGTATACTCGGCCATTATGATATCAGGAATTCTATAAAGTCGCGGAGGTTAAGAACGTGGAGAAATTCAATTATAAAAAGTCAGCAGAGATCCTGTCCTTATCCGCCAGCCTTACTGATTTCACATATAAAAAGCATTGCCACGAGGAATATGCAATCGGCGTCACCTTACGTGGCATCCAGCAATATAACCTTGATGGTAGCTTGCAATCCTCTCATAAAAATGGTGTAATGCTATTTAATCCAGAGCAAACGCATGACGGCAGTTCGTATGATAGAGCAGGTATTGATTATGTTATGCTTTATATCAAGCCAACCTTAATACAAGAGATACTAGGAAAAAAAGAACTACACTTTTCCTCCCCTATCCTATATGACAATAAATTGGCTCAGTGCATATTGGCGCTAAGTCATGCCATTCAGAATGGTAAAGAGGAGTCGTTGTGCAATGAGCTGTTATTAACTCTGCTGGATCTAGTATCCCATACTGAAATCATTACCGACCGCAGAACGAATAATAACCTCGTCAAAAAAGCGAAAGAAATGATGTACTGCAGCTTGGAGCATGTACTGAAGCTAGACGACCTCTGTAAAGAGTTTGATCTATCCAAATTTCAATTTATTCGAGCGTTTAAATTGCATACAGGTATATCGCCTTATCAATTTTTCTTAAATTGCAAAGTAGAGCATGCCAAGCAGTCCATTGAGAAATCCAAGGATATCTATGCAGCCGTGGCAGAGTGCGGATTTGTGGATCTAACCCATTTGAACCGGCATTTTAAAAGCGTGTTTGGCATAACCGCACATGAATACAGGTTACAGCTGCATTGAGCAGAAGTAACCTGTATTCATCATGATTTATAAAATTTGACCATCCACCATTGTCCAGAGCACTTTAAATTCATCATCCAAGAGGACCAGGTCAGCATCATAGCCAGTTGTTATTGACCCCTTCCGTTGAAGTTCCAGAATATTAGCCGGCGTAGTTGAAGCCATCTTTACGGCATCTATCAATGGAATTCCAGTTTCGACAGTATAACGTAAGGCTTCATTCATAGTCACTGTGCTTGAAGCTAGCGTTCCATCCTTCAGTCTCGCTACCCCCTCGGATACCGTAACATGATGGCCTCCAAACATATAATCCCCATCACCTAATCCCATAGCTTGCAGTGCGTCTGTAATCAAGACCATTCCTTCCGGTCCTTTCAGGGTATGCATTAATCGAATAATTGCAGGATGTAGATGAACATTATCCACAATCGCTTGAACACTTACATGCTTCTCTTCAAAAGCAGCCACAATTACCCCTGGATCTCGATGATGGATAGGCCGCATGCCATTAAAACAATGCGTAACATGACTTGCCCCCGACGCAAAGGCTTGTTTAGCTTCTTCATAAGTGGCATCCGAATGAGCGATGGCTATAACAACACCCTTTTCTTTCAGAAAGGAAATAAGCTCCATCCCCCCCGGTAGCTCCGGTGCAATTGTAACCATTTTAATAAGTGAACCCGCTTCTTGAAAAATCAGGTTCATTTCGTCTAAGTTGGGATGCCGTAAATACTTTTCATTCTGCATTCCTTTTCGCTTCGGGTTCAGGTAAGGACCCTCTAAATGAATGCCCGCGATCTTTGCGCCCACTTCATGTCCGATCACACGCTTGACACTACGAATCATTTCTAAAAGATCTTCTAATGTAGAACTCACAGATGTAGCCAGAAATGAGGTACACCCAGATGAAGCACAGGATTTTGACACTTCTTGAATACTCTGTTCCGTTCCATCCATCATATCGAAACCATTGGCGCCATGAATATGAACATCTATCATCCCGGGTACTAACAAATGTCTCCCACCATCTATCCGTTCATAATCTCCCTCTGGAATCGAAAGAGACTCTGTATCTATCTTTATGATTTTTCCTTCAGAAATCCACACATTAGCTGCTGGAACAATACGTTCCTGAAGCACCACTTGTACATTTTGCAGAATATAAGACATAAATATCCTCCTCTGTTCGTTATCAGTCATTCAATAACTGTGATGTTCTTCTGATCTAGAACTTCTCTGATCTCACTTGGGAGTTCTCGATCGGTAATTAGAATATCAATGCAATCAAAGTCTAGACGGAAAAATGATTTGCCAATAAATTTGGTGTGATCAGCCACTAAGATGACTTGATCTGATCTTCGGGCTATTTCTCTCTTCACCCGCACATCTTCTTCATATGGATAGTAGAGGCCATCAGCACCGATCGCAGATGCTCCAATAAAAGCTTTATCAGCACGAATTTCACTAAGTTTATCGATAATAGAAGGACCATATAACAAGCGGTTTTTCACATTCAAGTAGCCACCAAGAACATATATTTGCAGATCCTCCCGCTTTGACAAGATCCCTACGTTATCAATCGAGTGCGTAACAACCGTAATATCCTTCGCGCTGATCTGTTCTGCTACAAACTGTACAGTGGTGGATACATCTAAAATCACAGTCTCATGATCCTTGATTAGCTGCGCCGCAGTCTTCCCTATTCTCTGCTTACTCTCAGATTCATCAATCAATCGATCCTGATAAGATAACAATTCTTTTTGTAATTCAGGTAACGATACCCCTCCATGCGTTCGGATCACAACACCTTCTTGTACTAATCTGACAATATCCCTACGAGCGGTATCTCTGGATACTTCAAATTGCGTACAGATCTCTTGAACACTCATCGATTGGTGTTGTTTCAAATATTCAAGTATTTTTAACAATCTTTCCTCTTGAAACATCAAGTATGCACCTCCTAAAGTCATCATAAGCCATATTACAAGCATTTACAAGCATTTAGTATATTCCACATAAGTGTTTGTAAGTATATTATATAAATTATCCTCATAAATTTTCACCAAAAAAAGACGTTAGCCAGATGAATGCACATCCGTTAACGTCTTTCATTTCACTCCACAGTGTGATCCCAACTCTTTTGTATCTTCCGAATAAAAACAATTTGCCCCACATGATAGGCATTATGTGAAGTCACATTGCCCATTACTTCCCACCACTGACTGCCTTGGAACTCTTGAACATCGGCATCCAATTGTTCCTTCGTAATCAGTTCCTGCCAATGTAGAAGAACTTCTAACAGTTGTTCTTGAAGCTCTTGGAACGTTACTCCTTCTGCTACGACAAAGGTACTATTGTTATCCACGGAAGGAACCGCATGAACACTCTTTTCTTTATACCTTGTTTGCCAAGTTTCATTCCAGTAGAGCAGATGCTGCACGATCTCAGCAATGCTATTGCTTGCTTCTGTTACCTTCCAAAAAGCTTCTTCTTCGCTTAGGTTTTTTACGGCTACCTCAAAAGGAACATACCAACTTGGATCATTCGCATTAGCTAGCAACTGGTTAGCCAGAACATCATATGCATGAAACATCTTGCTCCACCCCATTTTTCAGATCATTATCAGCAAATCAGGTACCGCAGAAGGTTCGATATGGACGCGCCGATTCCTCAGGAAGTACCGAGTATTCATCTTGTTCAGGGGAATAAGCATAAGGATTGGAAAGAGCTTCAAGCAATCGCTCCATCACACTGTAATCTTCCTGTTGGACTGCCGCTTGAAGTGCTTCTTCTACCCTGTGGTTTCGCGGAATGATTGCAGGATTACTATTGCGCATTAGCTGCAGCGAATCCTCTTTCGATTGCTGCTGTCTGCTAAGTCTAGCCTGCCATAACTCCTGCCACTTAGTAAATTCCGCTGCATCGAACAGAGCATTCTCTTCCAGCTTCTCTAAACTTAGAGCACGGAAGGTATTGGTATAGTCCGCCCGATATTTCTGCATCAAATCTAGCAGGTCTTCAATTAGCGCAACATCCTCTACCTCTTCGTTAAAGATTCCAAGCTTCGCTCTCATTCCCGTAAGCCAATGATGATAAGACCGCTCTTTAAAATCTGCAATCTCCTCTTCAGCGAGCTTGATCGCTTGTTCCTGATCCTCAGCCAGTAGCGGTAGAAGAGTCTCCGCGAATCTCGCGAGGTTCCAAGAAGCAATACCCGGCTGATTGCCATAAGCATAACGACCCTGCTGATCAATAGAGCTGAATACTGTCCCCGGATCATACACATCCATGAAGGCACACGGACCATAATCAATCGTTTCTCCGCTAAGCGCCATGTTGTCGGTATTCATCACTCCGTGAATAAATCCAACAAGCTGCCATTTGGTAATCAGTTCAGCCTGACGTCCAATCACTTCCCGAAGCAGGAAAAGATAACGGTTCTCATCCATAGGTGCACCTGGATAGTGTCTTTGTAACGTGTAATCAGCCAGAGAGCGGAGATCCTCCACAGTACCCCATGCTGCAACATATTGAAAAGTACCCACCCGTAGATGACTGGCCGCAACCCGGGTCAGAATAGCACCGGGCTGCTCTGTTTCTCGAATGATCGTTTCTCCAGTAGTTACCACCGATAAACTGCGAGTGGTAGGAATACCTAAGCTATACATGGCTTCGCTGATGATATATTCACGCAGCATCGGACCAAGTCCGGCTCGGCCATCACCACCACGAGAATATGGGGTTCTTCCCGCGCCCTTAAGCTGAATGTCTACACGTTCACCTTGGGGAGTGATCTGTTCACCAAGCAGCACGGCTCGGCCGTCACCTAACATAGTGAAATGTCCGAATTGATGTCCAGCATACGCTTGAGCAAGCGGC
Source organism: Paenibacillus etheri (assembly GCF_001012825.1). Lineage (GTDB taxonomy): Bacteria > Bacillota > Bacilli > Paenibacillales > Paenibacillaceae > Paenibacillus_AQ > Paenibacillus_AQ etheri. The sequence continues at coordinate 527,451 of NZ_LCZJ02000018.1, read as the reverse complement.
TCCGTACCTTTAGGAACTTCATTGCCCGCAAGAATCTGAACGCCATCTTTACTATGTAGTGCTGTGCTATTCAGCCCTAGCGTAGTAGCCACTGGTTCATTATAGATGATCAATTCCGGTTTACGCACAGGAGTAGGCTTGATCCTTGTAAACATGGATTCCGGCAGATGAGCATAACTGCTCTCAAAGTTCCATCCTATATCTATCTTCTCCGTCATAATATCTCCTTTTTATATCATCAGTCTAGGCTTATATGATCTCAGAATAAGTTATGTTAAAATTTAATGCAAATTTTCTCGTAAACCTATGATCTTGCTGAAGAGTTATAAAGACCGCCCGGCCTCCTGTCATTTTATGCAGGAAACCAGGCGGTCTTTATTATGTCCTATCTTGTTATCAATTTATTAGGAAGCTACTTCGCTCCACCTTTGGAGAGCATGATATTTAGAATAGTCTTGTCAGTATCCCCCAGACCTTCTTGAACCAGTCGTTCCATATTGCGGATGGTGTCTTCTACCTCTTCAAAAATAACTCCATCCTTGGTCGTAGGAGCAATATTATTCATCGCCAGTGTGGCTGCCTGAATTGCCGTATTGGTGGAGGTCGAAATCTTCAGTGCACAGGTTGAATTCGCACCGTCGCAGATCATACCTGACAAAGAAGCTATCGTATTCTGTATCCCATGTTTGATTTGCTCTAGACTACCGCCCATGAGATAAATAATCCCGCTATTCGCTCCTACTCCGCCTGCAATCCCAGAACCACATAAAGGCGACAACCGCCCGATATAATGCTTGATATGCACAGTGACCAGATTACTCAGTGCAAGCGCCCGAGCCAGCGTCTCTTCATCCTTGCCGAGCAGTTCCGCCAATGATATAACGGGTAGCGTACAGGCGATACCCTGATTACCGCTGCCTGCTGTTGTCATCACAGGCATTGCACTGCCATCCATGCGAGCATCTGAAGCCGCAGCAGTGGCCGCTATAATCCTGTTCGCAACATCATTGCCGAACAAATTCACAGCAGATTGCTGATTCATCTTCTTCCCTACTTGCAAGCCATAATCGCCCCGCAGTCCCTCATCCGAGATCGCTTTGTTCATCCGAGCGCCTTCCAAGAGGAAGCTAAGGTCTGAATTTGGAACCGTACTTATAAACTCGAATATCCGATCTACAGAGCCTTCATAGGCTTCAGTATCGGAAAGACCAGGCTTGCCACAGTCAGCTTTAGACTTCTTTGGTGTCACTTTTTTCCCGTCCAGAGCCAGGTATTCTATATTAGTATGCTCCTTAGCAAGGATGGCAGTCGCTGTATGGTTCTCTGTTTTCACCTGTGCTTCAATATATAACTTCTCAGGAGTGTCCATTATCTCCACTTTTAGCAGCTTTCGATCAAGCAGGTCATTTGCCAGCTTTAGCTCATTCTGAGTCAGGCCTGACAGGATCTCCAGCTCCTTGTGCGAACGTCCGACCACCGCTCCAAGGGCTGCTGCGATAGGTAGACCTGTCTGGCCTGTCCCAGGGATGCCCACTCCCATTGCATTTTTAATAATATTACCGCTGAGATGCAGCTGAATCCCCGTTATTTCTTCCTCGAGAAGCTCTGCCGCCAAGGAGACGGCATACGCAACTGCGATCGGCTCTGTGCAGCCTTCTGCCGGTACGACTTCCTTGTGCAAAATTTCCAATAAGTTGCCCATGTATGCTTTTCCCCCTTTTCTCTCCCGCTCGGAGTCATTTCTATATAGTAACTCAGAGTGAAGTTTCAGGGAATCCTTTTTCTTCTCTGAAAGCTTGTCCTAGATCAACATCTTACATGCTTGCGTTTAAATCCAAGCCGAGCTTTGTCGACAGCTTTTTGAATATTTGAGTACGCGTGAATGATTTTACTCTTTGCCTTATTCTTATCAACTTCAATTGGCCCTACTGTTCTTGCGGTCTCACTGGCCTTATCATGAAGTGGCGAATAAGATACGGCCACTGTGTACATGAAGTTGTTCATTGAATATTGGGTACGTTCTGGAGAATCATGAATCGTATTTTCCACCATCTCAAGCATACCGGCAAGTTTGCTCTCGGAAAACTCAACGTCCGGCCGACTGCCAAGCAGCCAGCAGTAACAGCTCCAGCCCGCCGACATTCTCAGCTCTTCACCGCTCGCGATCCATTTATCGGCAACTTGTTGTGCAATATCCGCTTCTGCCAAGGTTACTGCCACTACAAAGTCGGACAGCATATAAAAATAAGCCGCATCCATCCATCGGTCATAATCGTCTTCCGTCATTGCATTGGGATCAGCAATGATGCCGGCAAAATACATGGCATCATAGTTCCCTGTCGCGTAAAGCTGCTCAGCCAATGGCTGATTTATTTTGGTTTTCTTGAAGATTGGCTTCATTGCTCCGGTAGCCACGCCAAATAGCGGTTCCTTTGCTCCATTAGACATATATATTTTCTTGGTTCGTTCCTTGCCAAGCGCTTCCAGCTCCTGCATGACCATCTCTAAATCCACTATTTAACACTTCCTTTTTTAAAAGTTCTATTCCCAAGTTACCTTGGATTAGCACCAGATAAAGAAAGTGTACTGTATGGGTTTACTTGTCGCAAGTTAAGTTTCCGAAGGAATCCTTTTGGGTGCGCAAATAACCACCTATATTTTTAGGTGGTTATTACCCCAACCTTTTACAGAACCGATTGTAATTCCAGCAACGATCTTTCTGGACCCGTGCCTTTCATCCGCTTGTACTGCAATCTTGCAAAGCCGGATTTGGATGGTCGTACGATTTGTCGGGCCTAATGCTCTTTAGCTCCCACACCGTCGAACAAGCGCTTGGGTCAACGGCTCGCATTGTTCCCGCCTGCAGCAAACATCGGCCTGCACTGTACAGCGCATGCATAACGAGGCACTTCCGAAGCGAAAGAAACCAACAAAACACAACTGTCTTGAATATTGAACTTCATTAGCCATTACAAAGGCAAGAACCTATACAAGTAATTCCGCATATGCTGGATCATCTAAAAAATTATCGTTTACTTAGGTAATAGCCGTATTCAAGTGGACGAGAGTATATGGCTCTTCGGGATATAGGAAGTTCATCATAAAGGCTCTTTTGTGGCATACCGTTAACTTCAATGATCCAAATATGTCCTTCCAAGTCAATGACCAAATCTACACTAACCTCACATAGATGGATGCCGGAATCCAACTCAAGGATCTCTGCTGTTCGTAAACTTAAGTTATAGATGGTATTCATCATATCCCTAACGGATTTTGCCGGGTATAGCTTCTTCAACACATCCATCGCTAGGCAGGCTCTTTCGTATATGCTTGTATTGAAACAGCCTGCGTATGATACTCGACTGATAACATTAGTAGTGGACCAAAGACCATTTTTATTTTTTTGTACAAGCACCCTGATATCAAAAGTGCGGTTGTTAAGATTATTGGTAAATATCCCCTTCTGAATTAAATGGGGAACTTGACCTACAAACCGTTCGGATTCGGTAAGTAACTGACTTATAGATCCTACGATAATGCTGGGCATAACATAGTGGTTAGAAATATGCAGTTCTCCAGTATCACGCTGTTCGATTCGATAAACGCCTTTTCCCATATGGCCGTGGCAGGGCTTCAAAAAAACCAATTTATGAAGGTGAATCATTTGTTCCAAGTTATCGTTACTGTAAGGCAATGTATCTGGGACATGAGGACTTAGCCAACGATTTATAGCCTGATGAATCTCCAACTTGTCAAATTGGTTAATTTGATTGAAACACTTGTTCCTTCCAATAATCTGCTCCAACCGATCAATAGTCTCCATCTCTGAATTGTAACAACGGTTATAAATCACCTTTGGAAATGAAAAGCTACCCGTTTCCCACTTCATATTACGAAGATGAAGGCCTCTAATACGTCTATGCTCCCAATCAATATCAGTTGGGGAAAAACTGAACATCCTTAATTTTGAAAAATGATGATTCTTCATGTAATTTTTTAAAGTCACCTTCCGTTGCCTGGCGTTAGTAACCATAATACCTAGTGTTTCAACATTCTTCATCTTGATCCCCTTTCTGCATGAAATGGTTTCCTTGATGTAGGATATGTGAATTCAGCTAATATGCATGGGACATCAACATAGTAGGCCATATTATCAAGTCATTTGACTACTGACACACATCTATTTTTACGGAATACATTGTAGGCAGGGTGAGATATACCCACTATTCAAAGGAGTGTGAGTTATGGGAAGATTACCAGGACCACCAGGACCACCAGGACCACAAGGACCACAAGGTCCTGCAGGAGTGCAAGGACCCATTGGGCCTACAGGAAAGCAGGGACCTGCAGGACCGCAAGGACCCGCAGGACCGCAAGGACCCGCAGGACCGCAAGGACCGGCAGGACCGCAAGGTGCCTCAGGAGCGCAAGGTGCCGCAGGACCGCAAGGACCCGCAGGACCGCAAGGACCCGCAGGACCGCAAGGACCCGCAGGACCGCAAGGTGCCATTGGGGCCACAGGACCGCAAGGACCAGCAGGGGTGCAAGGCCCTATTGGGCCTACAGGACCACAAGGTCCGGCTGGAACGCCAGGACTCTTTATTGAATTTGCTTGTGCTGAGTTCGCTGGAATCGTTCTTACCACTGCTGCCCCAGTAGCCGATTTGGCCACAGTTAATATAACTGTAGATAAACCCGGCAACATTGTCTGGCTTACCGCCTATGCCACGTGGACTCCGTCTGCTGCTAGTCCTACCATTTCATTTACTATCCTTCGGGATGGCGTGACTCTATTGTGTACAGCAAGTGACACTCCCGTATCTGCCAACAGCCCGATTACAACGGCACTGACATGCTGTGATATGGGACCTCCTGTTGGGCAACATAGTTACACCTTAAGAGCAACAGGAACGATTCCTGGAGAAGGTAATATTACCATTACAATTAACGAAGGAACATTAACAGCGACTGAGATTAATACCTGATTTTTAGTTCGATAAAGAGAGCAGGTGGTCGGAACCATCAGCTCTCTTTTTAATATATTTATAGACTTTGAGCAAATAATATCTCCTGAGTCCGCCCAAGGTTACAAAAGAGCGCCGCATTCGGCTGTTTAATCTGCCCGAACCCCAAAAAAGATACCGTTCACAGTTACTGTGGAACGGTATCTTTTTTTTCAATAGAAATAGCCATGACATTACTTACTACGCTTTCCGATTCATAAACTTCTCCAAGCTCTCACGGGTTGGCAGGCCAGACCATCCATGTCGCCGGGAGACATCACCGTCAATGCACTGATCGCATTGCCGCGCTTGACGGTCTCAGCTACAGTGAGCTTCTCCAGTAGTCCGCTTATGCCGCCAATGGCAAAACCATCCCCGGCGCCTACCGTATCGACCACCCCATCGTCCTTATTACCTACTGAATACCTCCTAATTGGTTATCAATATCTCTCTGGAGGAAAAAATTCAATGCCTATACTTAATGAAGTTATTTCCACATTCAACAAATATCTCGATGGAAATGTAGATACTCCTGTATTTCAGCATTTTACTCACTCCGTTATGGCGAGTAGCGAATCAGAGGTTGAAGTTTTATTTAAAATGGACTTAGGATTTGTAACTGTTGCTAAATACAGACCAAATCATTCGAATGACGCTGAAATCATACAATCCCTAATATAATACATAAGCGACCGCAATTGCTGTCTTTTTAATTACCACTAAATTCCCTTCTCCATCTTCCAAGAAACTATATTTATTTGAGAGTCTTTGTTAGATGAATTATCAGTAACAACAATTTCATTCCCGCATTCAATGCAAATGATTTTAGATAATCTGAGGTAACTATTTAAGCGGTGTACAATTTAGCCCTTTCACATTAGTACAGGGTCTCGCATGATATAGGAATCTCTCCCTCGTCCCCCTAATATAGTTTAGGAAGAAGGGCGGGATGTACATGGGTACCAAAAATGATCAAGAGCAAAGGGCTATCTTTCTAGCTGCTATCTGCGGACAGACCTATGCGCAGTTCTCAAATAAAGACGGTTCATTCGTCGTTCCATTAAATTATCAGATCGTGGATACGATTGAAGCAAGATCCATCAGCGAGGTGTGGGAACGCTTTGGATTTATTTTGGAATCTCCACAAGAGATTATCGTTGCCTTCCGAGGAACCAGCTCCACAACCGATTGGATGTCAAACGTTATGGCCTCACAAGAGAGATTTAACTATATTAAAGAAGACACCCTTACCCACCGCGGTTTCACGAATATCTACTATTCAGCTCGCGATGGGATCATCTCTACACTCACAAAGTTATCTCCCGATAAGACCTTATACATTACTGGTCATAGCCTTGGTGGAGCACTCGCCACTTTATGTGCTATTGATATTGCGGCCAACACCTCTTACATCTCACCTAACCTGTTTACTTATGGTTCCCCACGTGTAGGCGATCCGGACTTCACTAATGCCGTTAAACAATATGTCCGCAAGAGTTACCGTTATGCCAATCTCTTTGATGTTGTTACCTACTTGCCTCCCCATGTATATAGGCTACCTAAACGGGAAACGAAGTATTATTACAGTCATGTCCACACTTTTTTATCACTGTCATTCCAGAATGGATCAGCAAGTGGTAATCATATGATCAGCTACTATTTCACAGAGCTCTCCAAGCTTCAACCGCAGTACTCCGAGGAACTTTGTTTAACAAACCCTGGATTCTGTCCAGTTGTAAGTAACCCCATCATAAGTGCATCAATTCCACCATGACAGGAGATTAGGCTTCATGGTGGAACCTATTAGAAAAGAAAATAAACTAATACCACACCTTCAACTAGCACTATCAGTGAAACTATATGCTGTTTCGTATGCTTTAGAAATTTCCAATCAATGAAGGACTGAAATCCTAATGCTATTATTATTAATACAATCCAAAACCACTTCATAACAATCCCCTGTACGCCATCAGCTATCATTATGACAATTGCAGTAATTAATCCTACAAGTCCGAGTATAAGTTTACCCTTTATATTAAGCTCATTACCGTCGTCAGAAAGTTTTTCCTTATCCGGACCAACAATCCATATCCTTAGAATAAAGTAAGAAAAAGAAAGAATTAATATTAAAAATGGAATGATCACTCCTGTTCCCCTCCTTCTAAGCGATGAATTCATTACCCTCATAATACCATAATAAGGATGTCGGATTAACGCATGAGAACTTGAAGTTAACTTGACAAAGGATCTGTATTTTCGATAGTATGGATAATATCTTGATAATCGAGATAATTGAATTGCAAGAGTCTTTTAGAACCTGAATAATCTACACTGAAAAGAGGAACCACAATGGCAGTACTTATTCTATACGCTACAAAATCAGGAGCAACAGAGCAATGCGCAAAGGTATTATCTGAAGAGCTTCCTCAGAGTAAGATCTGTAATATTGAAATAGAGAAGCCAAGTCTTGAGGCATTTGATAGCATTATTTTAGGTGCTGGAGTAAGAGATGAGAAAATATATAAAGCGATTCGTGATTTTATCAAAAAAAACAAAGATGAGTTGCTAAATAAGAAGATGGGCTACTATATTTGTAACGAAAAACCAAAGACAACTGAGGAATTAATAGAGAAGAATTTTCCGGATGATCTAAAAAAAGCTGCGATTTGCATCGAATCCTTTGGCGGTTATAATGCCTATAAGGCTCCCAAGGAAGGTACCGATCAACTCAAAGGAATTTATGTAGATAAAATAAGAGAGTTTTCAAATAATTTCAAATAAAAAATCCTGTTACCAAGATAAATGATCTGGGTAACAGGATTCTTTTTTTAAAAATATAATTGAATTGTTTATTACTACTTGATTGTCAATTCAAACTTCGCACCCACATCACTTACAAATACAATTTTCCCGTTACTCGGAAGTTTAACTTGCGTAATACCACTGACAGTAGAGAAATTTACACACACACCATTCGCATCATAAACAGCAAAGGAACCTTTAGGTGGTAGCCCTACTGTCATCAACTTGCCTGATGCCGACTCTGGAACTTCAAACCATCTTGCATATCCATCCGTTTGAATAGTTACCAATGATTGCGGGCCGGCATAAATAGGTTTAATGGCATCCTGTGTGATAAATAATTGGTTTCCAAGCTTGAGATACTCCACGCCCTCTTTATTTTCAAAAACAATATCCGCAAGATCGCGCCCACCTAAAGTTGGAATTTGTACGGTCATTTCAGCTTTATTCGGCCCAGTTATTTTATTCGAGCCCATATAGCCTGGTGCATCAGGGAACATAGCAATTCCAGCTACCGGCATACTCATGTAAAATTGTGAGCTATACTTCTCGCTGACATCAAAATACAATTTCCCTTGCCGCTGCTGCCAAGCTGACAAGACCTCATTGGATAAAGCATTCGCCTCTAGCTTTTCAGCTGCATATTGAGAAAGAGCAGTCTCACCAAGCCCTGGAATGACCCCGTACCCTTGAATCCAAAGGTAGACACGACCATTGCTTTCCTTCACAAAGCTAACTTTATTTGTACCCGCTGCATCTAAGAATTCACCGTTCGTATTATACGAAAATTTCTGAGCTGGAAATGTAGGTGCCATAATCGAAGATATACTCAATTCTCCAGCTTTACTAATCTCTATCTTCATCAGTTGTGTAGAATCAGCATAGACACCAGCATAATCCAGCAATTCCTGCGGCATAACCTCTTTGTTCGAAGCTTTAAATGTAGGTGTAGGTTTTAGTTCCTTGATAACTCCCTTTTCTTGTAGCGCACTGAGCAATATTTCGTTAGCAAGCATCTGATCGGTTGAGCTATCCCCACCAGAAGATACCACAGCTGCTGCCATCTGCTGATCAGGCAATACGACAAGTGAAGTATGATACAGAGTTGTATCCCCGCCCTTTGTCAGAGCTTTGATCTCGTACTGATTGAATGGGTATAAGTTCACACTGTCCCAGCCCAATCCATACGCAAACGAATTATCTTTCCCTTTCGGCCACATTCCACGCTTGTATTCCTCTTGCTCCATCGCTTTTACTGATTTTTCTGACAGAATCCCTTTCGATCCTCCAGTGAAAATAGTTGCAAAGCGCACCAAATCTTCAGCCGTAGAATAGATGCCCCCTGTTCCAATCACATTAATCGTCTCTTGGGGTAAAGCGGCAGGGTAGGTTGCATTGTATACACTTGCCAGCTGGCTAGAATCAACAGAATCTACTGGCGTTTTCGTATGCTCAAGCCCTAAAGGACCTGTAAAATTCTGATGGATGAATGTAGTGAAGTCCATTCCACTGACTTTCTCAACAATCAACTCCGCCAGCGTAAATCCATCATTACAATATACTGAGTAGGCTCCTGGATCTGCCTTTAAGCGTTGAGTTGTCAAAGTCGCCAGCAAATTATCTTTGGCGATAGAATCAGAATCATTGAATAAGAAAGAGTTTGATAAGTTCGAACCCCCAAGACCTGATGAATGATTCAGCAGCATTCGTACGGTGATTTGCTTATAGCGTGAATCTTCCATCGTAAAATTATTCAGATAAGATACGACAGGTGCATCCAAATCTACCTTCCCATGATCAACTAGCTTCATAATAGAAGCGGTCGTATACATTTTACTCGTCGAGCCAATTCCATACATCGTTGTAGTGCTTGGTGCTGTCTTGCTCTCCACATGGCTGTATCCAGCTGTGCCACTCATAACGATATTATCGCCATCCATAAGAGCATATTGGAGACTTGTCGTTCCTATCTTTTCCGTTAAGAATGCTGCCTTCTCTGCCGCGACCTTCTGAGTGTTCACATATGTTTGCGTTTTACTACTATCTGCTGCTAATGCATTCGTAGGAAGACACACTACTAAAAGTAGAGATACCATCAACAGGGATATTATTTTCTTCTTCATACATTCCCTCCCGCTATGAATTTTCCATTCCCTTAAAGGGTAAATTATCCATATGGGAATGTAAAGGAAGTTTATATCATTATCATTATCTAATCCATTAATTCTACTTTGTCTCCGATTCTGATTTCCCCTATCTTAACAACAGAAGCGTACACTCCGAAGTGTAGTTCAAACTCTTGGTTTAGTTTTTTCAATAATTTAGGGTCTCTTTCCTGACTATCTGGGTCCATTGTGATAACCATACATCTCTCACAAAAACTATCTACCTGTAGCTGAACATCTCCTATGGAGAGCTGCCGCCCGATCCAATCCCCTTCGAAAAGCGATTCATCGCTTAGCGCTATAACAAAGTTCCCACGAAACCGGCGCTGATCTAAGGAATGTCCCCACGCAGCCTCTAACTTCTTCAAACTAGCATCCGTAATGAGTAAGATACTGGCGCCATCCACCGATAACAGTTGCGGATGCTCCGGCTGTGGATGTGAAGCTTTTAGTTTAGACATGGAGATTGCAGTTTTGGTTTGGCTTTGGATTTCTTCTAATAAACGATCATCCCACCCAAAGGTTCGCCCATCTGATGCAGTTACTTGGATTTCTCCATTGATAAATTGCGCTTGATAGGTGAGCATTTTAGGATTATTTCTAGCCGTAAAATAACGCCACCAGCCCTCTTTTGACTCATCATAAAAGGCACAGTAACGGTCCCCAAGCATTCCATATGGTTCTATCCTACAGGTTTCCAATCGTTCACCTGCAAATGACTTGACTGGATAGCGATTAATTTCTCGAATTTCACCAACGATTGATTGCACGGTACAACGCCTCCACTTTCTAAAAATGCACGTATTCTCTAATTTTACCTGAAATCGTTTAACTCTTGCACCCTTATTTTCACAACAACACATAGCTATTTCGAACGATTCTAGATTACATAAAAATTTGTATATTTTACTAGAATATATGTTTTATACTATGAGTATTACATATGGCGGAAAGAATGTGAGAGGTGAATAGCAGTGCGGTCCAATGAATTCCAAAGTTTTGATTTTGCTTTTACACATGCTGTAATTGGAATGACTCTTATTTCGTTTGATGGAACGCTCTTGAAATGGAATTCCGCCTTAAGTGCCCTCTTGGGGTATGATCATAACGAGTTACTAACCCCCTCTTCATCTGTTCGTACGCTTCTAAGTCAGATCCGTGAAATTGCTGAGCTTGGAAGGTCTCTTTCCTCGTTGAACATCCATCCGCATCGATTCCAACAGAATTACTACCAACCAACCGGACACCTATTATCACTAGAGATCTCCATATCTATCATATCGGATGCCAATGGTGCACCCCTGTATTATTTTGCTCAATTCGAAAATAAGACGATAAACAAGCACATGGAAAATCAGCTACAGGAAGCAGAACAAAATCTGCAAGAGAAAGAGAAATCTTTCCTGCAGCTGCTAGAGGGATTACCTCTGACCGTTGTTATAACAGCGAATGGGATTATACAGTATGTGAATTCAGCTGGTTTACAATTAATTCATGCGGAGAGCCTGTATCAAGTACTGGGTACATCTACCAATAATATTGTAGACTTTTCCAATTATTCAATCCTTCAAGAGCGAAGAGAAAGGTATTACAGCGGTAACACGATAGGCTCTGTCTGCTACTTAATTAATTGCTTAAATGGTCAGCAGAAATATGTGGATGGATTCACATTACCGATTATCTTCAACGGAAACATGGCGTTTATTGGAATATTCAAAGATATCTCTCAGCAAATACTGGAAGAAGAACGGCTAATCCAATCCGAGAAATTATCCACTGCAGGGCAATTAGCAGCTGGAATCGCTCATGAAATCAGGAATCCGCTTACGGCCATAAATGGCTTTATGAAACTGCTTCGCTCTTCCGAGCGAATGAATGATAAATATTTCTTTATCATTGAGTCAGAATTGAAACGCATCGAGTTTATCGTTAACGAGCTGCTCGTATTATCAAAACCACAAACGACACATATCAGTAAACCTGTGGATTTATTATCTTTGCTGGAGCAAGTTACCACATTGATGAACGGTCAAGCTGCACTAAAAAACCTTAAGATTCTCCCTGTCTGTGCAGACCAACCTATTTGGATCCACGGAGAGGCGTATCAGCTCAAACAGGTGTTTATTAATTTGCTTAAAAATGCGATGGAAGCAATGCATCATGGGGGTAACATATATATTCATGTTCATACCACTGAAAGTGGATCCCGAATTAGTGTTCAGGATGAGGGTTGCGGGATGACAGAGGAACAGATCAAAGCACTAGGCAAACCATTTTATACGACAAAAGAAACAGGAACAGGCCTTGGATTTATGATCACACAGAATATTGTACATAATCATGGCGGAGCGATCACTATAGAAAGTGTCCCTGAGCAAGGCACTACTTTTACCGTAACCATTCCAACGATATTAGAGCCAGAAGTAGCTGCGGTATAGCATTTGAAGTGCCGCAATGAATGATCCTTATTCCATACTAGTATCCATACCTTCGTAGTGAGGTTCCGCTTAACGGACCATATTGCACTTATTCTCTAATAACAAGCCCATTCCCGGGTAATTTGGGGCGAATAACGGTGCTGGCTCGTTTACGTTACTCGCGGCACATTGTATTCGGTTTTTCGCATACATTTCTCCGCAGTCTCGAAATTTTATTAATTCTATTATAGTAAACATATACGCCTTCGGCGTCCTTTATGGCCGGTAAGCATTATAAGCGAGAAAGATAAGGATAATGTATAACGAAAAAGAAGCTCCAGCAGCATTATGCTACTAGAGCTTCTTTCATTATGGATACAAGGGTCAAAAAAGTGAATTAGGAATGAGCTTTCTTCCTCCCTTGACTAGGGTGGATTCTAGCATATCCCCTTTGACACCTCCGAAATAGAGCTGCCAGTACACACCAAAGCGAACGCTAACGTCATTCTTCACAAGCTCCGGCGGCGTAACAATCAGCCACTGAAATTTAAGAGCCTTAGAAATTTCAAATACGGGATCAAGCACATTATTAGAAACCATCTCTCCAAATGGATTGTCATATAAAAAGACCGTCCACCCTTTGTTCTCACGATTCACACGTTTATGCGTCATGATCATCATAGCTACCAGCAGCTGTACAGATTGGCGCTGTCCACCACTACCGACAGCCTCATCCAGCGCTCCCCGATTGATGATCTCCCAGTCGGAATAATGATAGTCTTCCGGAGCGGCGTATAGGAAGTAGTTTTCCGTTACCGGTTTATATACCTGAAGAATCGGGAAGCGATTCTGAAGTGCCGCATAGACGATTCGTCCGTCATTAATAACCTCTTTGATTATAGGTGTAGGCACTTGTTCAATCTTTGGATATTTTGCGAGCAATTCCTGGATACACCGATTGAAATAATCGCTCACCATCGGCTCTACCTCATCGCTTGCTCTCGGTACATTGATATTCTTATAATTCAGACGTACCAGCGGGAAGGCATAGTTATTCTCGTTATGAATAATCATCCGACGTTCCATTCGCTTCATAATATCAATAATTTGTACTACACGATAAGACGCCCGAGCTACCCACATCTTGCGGGACAGATCCATATCCTCCTTATCGCTTTGAATGCTCTCAATCTGATCGCGTGAACTACGTAACATCGAATCCAGGACTTGCTGAGCAATAGCGAAGTTATCCCAATGAACCGTATTTAAACGATCTAGTATCTTGGTCTCCAGTTCAGAATTCCGTTCGTTTTTGGCAAGTTTTCCGGTTAATGAATTTTTCTCTTCCTTCACCTTTCTGGAGACCTCGTCCCGTCTAACCCGGCTATCCTTAATCCGAAGAAGCCAGTCAGCAACCAGAGACTCGCAGCTTTCTCTTACGTTCAGCATCAATTCTTCTGGCACAGTCCGTAGATTGACCCGATCCTCAATATGTGCATTCATGATCTTGATTTGATTGGATAACGTCTGAATGAGCGCATCCATTCGTTCCAAAGATCGTTTACACTGGTTAAGCATAAGCTCATTCTCTTGGAAACGCTCCTGAATGTCTGCCTCTTTCTGCTCCAGTAGCTCATTCCAAATTTCCACGGCACGCTCGTGCTTCTCTTTGATTCCTTTCTCTACCTTGCGTAGTTCCTTCTGCAAATTCTCCAATTCGGTCTGACAACGGATGAAAGAGTCGTGAACCATCTGATAGTCTTCTTCTAGCGAAGATGTTTCAGACTTTTGACGGTTTCTTGCAGCCATAATGGATTCGGTAGATTCAGCAGGCTCTGTTACCTTCCGCCAATTCTCATCCACTTGATTCAGGCTGGCTTCAAGCTCCGTTAAATTCTCGCTCGCCGCTTTAATCTGGGCGGCTCTTGTTCGAATTTCAAGCTCATTCTCCGTCAGCGATTGCTGCAGACTTTCAACGGTACTGAGCTGCTGCAACAGAAGATTCTGCTCTACGGGATCTATGGGTGTGGCTTCCATATCATCCGCAAGCTGATGAGAGGTCGGAAACACAATCTCAGGAAACCAATGCTGTAGTCTAGGAAACAGAGCATACTTGGCATCTCCCATCCATTTCTCGCGTTCACCGCCAAGGCTTACCATTTGCGCTTCAAGATGCTCGAGCTGCTGATCTTTACTCGCCAGCTCCCTGCTCACCAGACTCTTACGATCTGAATACTTTTTCTTCTCCTTTTGATCCTGCTCATGCTTCTTCGTACGTTCAATCCAAACTTGCAACGCTGCTGCTCTATGCTCATGCTCTGCACTAAGCGCCTTATTCTCAATAAGTTCGCGACCGATCCGGGCAAGCGTGCTCTCGTTCTCATCCATCTCGTTGCTCAGACTGATAATGCTCAGCTGAAGTTCACTCTGCAGTTTCATTAGTGTATTGCGTTTGGCTGTAATCGTCACAGTGTTCTCTGTTTGGTATAACCGCTCATATTCCTGACGCACAGATTTCAACTTCGATAAATAAGCCTCCGCGTCCTGAAGCACTTGTTCTTGCTCTTTTAGCTTCGACTGAATACCGCTCTTAAAGTTCAAGAAACGATCTGGCTCCAGTACCATTTGTGGCCCCTGGTTAGCTAAAAGTTTAAAAGATACCGGATCTGAAGCTACCATCTCTTCACGGATAAAGATAGGCACAGCTGATTGCAGCAGTGTGTCCTTCAGCAAATCCGGTTTGATTTTATCAGCTTCGCGCCGGGTAACAATCAGACTATAAGGAAGAAGTGGATGGCGCTCTAGCTCTTCCTCACGTTCAAGATATGGACGATCATTTAAATAGGAACTACCCGGTGTGGATTGAATCTTAAGCGAATCGAGTGTATCCTTGACCGCCAGAATATCTGAATTCGGCAGCCAGTAGGATTGGTTCTGAAGTTCCACATCCATAAGCTGATTGTAGTAATCCCGTCTGGAACGTTTCGTCTGCTGCTCCACCTCATCCATTTTTCGGATAAAGCGTACTTGAATCGCCTCTTGTTCTTCAAAAAGGCCAGTAGCTCCTAAACGATTATGCTCATCATACATTTCCAGTAGTACAACGAGCTGTGACCATAACTGCGATTCTTTATAGGTCTGTGAATCAAGCACAACCCCAAGCTCGTCTAACTCTCGTTCATAAGACCGGTGTTTCTCGCTGAGCTCAGCATGATTCTTATGTAGTGCCAGCTTTCGGTTATCTGCCTCTTTATGCTGTTTCTCTAACGCTTCCATATCCAGAAGTATCGTTTGGGCAGCTGAAATCGTACGTTGTAGCGCCGCCGCCGGAGTATGGGCAGCCTCCTGACCATGCTGAGCTGCGAATGTGCCTAGCTCTTCTGTATATTGCCGGATAGATAACGTTAATTCATTAATCTGAATATCTAGGCCAGCCAACTCCTGCAGGAAGCTCTCCCGCTCCTTACGTAAACCTTTTTCTTCAGTCGTCAGTGCTCGCTCCGCTGTTCCAAATCCTCTGATCGTTTGTTGCCAGAGGCTAGACACCACATCCCATTGTTTACGAAGCTTTTCTTTAGCAGTCTGAATAACCTCCTGACGTTCTTTCATCTCCAGAGATCCTTCGATCGCTTGAATTTCTTTCTGCCATTGCTCAATTTGTCGTGTGTGGAGCATACGTTTAGCTAAGAAATGAGCCACTTCAAGCTTTTTCTCCTGAGTCTTGGAATCGTCCAGCCGTCCACGTGCACGGCTCTGATCATCACTAAGCTTTTTGAACTCTTCTTGTTTCAGTTCCATTTCTTCCTTGCTGCGCAAATACTTGAGGTTGTCCGTCTCAAATCGCAATTGCTTCGCATCCTGATAACGACCAGCCAGTTCATTACCAACCTTACTTCGCTCTTCTTCCACATTTCTCTGCTCTTCATGGATAACCGTATGGATCTGACGTCCACGCAGTTCAGTTTCCTGAACAACGCTCTCTGCCTCTACTCCCAGCTTCACCAGCTCGTATAATGGTGCAGCCATGCCAAGAAACTCTGTGTAGACTTGTTCCCGCTGTTCAAGCATTGGCAGTCGTTGAGCTACTGTCGCCGTATCGATAAACATACGCTGCAGCGTATTGTCGTCTTCTCTTAGCCCCTCATTCAGACTGGAGCCGATTTCTGGAATAATCAGCCTTTCGAACAAGTTATGGTTGGTAAAGGCATCATTCTTTTTAAAATAACCTTTGATACCGCCCTCTTCCCCATTGATCCGCCGCATATTGCGCCACTCGGCGATATGGATATCCCGAGTTGCCAGGAAATCATAATATCTTTTTAAATCCGAGCTATGGCTGCCGAAAGGTACAATTTCTCCCCGCCGATCTCGTATAAATTGCTGGATTGTTTCAAAACTCGTAGGTTCAGCATTCTCTTCATCAAAGAGTGGCAACGTCGAAAGGGTAAGTTCAGACGCTTCTCCGTAATCCGTAAGTGCGTACAGTAGGTAATCCACTTTAATATCCTGCTGATCCAGCGAGTTATGTGCCGTCATAGCAATACCAGTTGTCATATACTCATTACGCTCACTGTTGTCGAGATGCCATTCGATAGCTACATGAAAGGTATAAGGTTTAAGTTGTTTTTTATGATTATGAAAAAATGCTTCAACCTGGTTCTCGCTGTCTTTTCCCCATGGCGTTTTGGGCATTAATAACTGAAAAATGGATTGCAGCAGTACGCCCTTCCCGCCACCATTCATAAGCGTAATAAGCGTATTGGCTGGCCCCTCTTCGTTACAAAGGTCCAGAATCATATCATCATATTTCTTAAGCATTTTCTCGTATTTAAGTCCAGTAATTCGTATGCGTTCAATTCGCGGCATTAGTAGCACCGTCTTTCTCAGCTAAAGTTCGTCCGATGAGTTTCTTTAATTCCTGATACCGGTCAACATCATGATATAAATACCGCATTCTCTCATAAAGCTCTTCCCGTGGGAATATCCGCTTCTCTGACTCCGAGATGAACACGAGCTTCTCCTCTTCCAGAAGCTTCATACCTTCATGAATCAGACCCATTCGTGAGCCTGCGCCTCTTGTTAGAAGATCGCTTTCTTCCTGACTCTTAGTTTGCATATAAAGATTAGTCCACACCTTCGACATCGCTTGGATATCCAACCGCCACTGCTGGCTAAACCGACCTTCATCATCCATCTGCATCCACGCTTGAAAAAGTGACGACACCTGATCGGATATCTGTATATAGGACATACTGTCCTGCCCGGACTTAAAGTGAGTCTCATCCTGATCCATCTCGGCCAGAAATACAAGGATGATGATATTAATGATATGTAAATGAGTTTTGCGCTCAATCCGTGAGTATTTATTCTTCAACTGGGTAAAGTTGGTGGCGAACACTGACCCGAGTGGATTGACTAACAAATGGAGACGGTGTCCGGAATTCATCACTCGGCAGCCTGCCTCCTTGGCAACATATTGAAGCGCATCATATGTTCCTGCATCCTGCAGGCATTCAGCAGCCGCAGGATCATCGAGAGGGATTACTTTTTTACGAAGTAATTCAAAAAATAGCCGTGAAGCTAGCTGTACCTGTTCTAATGTATAACTCATGCTAGTAACCTCTCACCTCTCCACGATCGTAATAGTATATGGACTCATATCCAGACCAGACCAGCGTACTCTTGGGGTTAGTTCTGGAGCAATGCTCGTATGTAGCAGCTTACCGCGCAGGCTCTCCAGTTGAGGATCATCCGCAAGTACATACCGGATTAGCAACTGGCATTCGTCGGATCCGTTGCTGTTCTCTGGAGCCTGTTCTTGTACTGTAATCTCTGATTGAAAAAACTGCACCCATAGATCAATAGCATCCGGTGTGCGTGCCCAACGGGTTAATTCCTCTGCGGTAAAAGCTTCTGCAGTAAACGTAAATCTTCCCCGCCGGGCTAGCGCATAGAACACAGGCTTCCACAGTTCAACGACTTCCGCCCATGGTATACCTTTAGGAATATATTGAATGGTCTCAGCATCTATCTCATCTTCAAGTTCATCCATCACAACATCCGGGATAAAGCCAACCTCTTGCTCCTCCCAAGCCCAGGGAAGTGGATAAACAAAATCCTGATTCGGAGCGAACAATCCGCTGAGTAGAAGTTCAAGGCTGTCGCCGCTTGGGAGACCCTCTTCTTTAACCCATTCCTCCCAAATATGAGTACGGAAGTTAAAGCCTGCAGCTCCCCAAAATAATTCAGGGAAGTTCAATCTTAAATTAGTCTCCACCTCAAAAATATTCAAGACTACCTCAGCCAGCTCATCATGTACACGCCTAGAGAGCTCCACACGCTCAGAAAGAATACGAATCTCATTGAAGTCGATCACATCTTTCTCGTCATTGGCTAACCGGGCCAAAGAACGATGAATATTATCAAAATGCTTACGTTCTTCATCGAACTGCTGATGAATTTCTTCGAGTCGCTGATGCCGAGCCACTCCAAATTCACTAAAAATATGCTTCGGGTTACGGCGCAATGCATTCCGGTATTCCTGCTGCTCATGGGTCATCTTCCGGACCCGGGAGATAAGCTCATTCACATCCTGAAGCGCCCTTGTTACACGGCCATGCTTAATATGCATCTGAATCTCGAGCAGCTTGATGCTGATCTGGAACTCTTCAATAATCTCATGACTCATAAAAATAAGCTCCATGGCATATTCAGAGAGTCGATAGATTGTTCTGCCACTCTCTTCCCAGCTACTGCGGGTCGCATCCTCATCCACCATGAAATACTTATATTTCTGCACAGACATTTGCCGAGCGGCATCATCATAATAATAGGATTCGAAATCTCCACCATTTCCGCTCCAGAGCAGGCCGTCCACTAAACGTTCTACAGATTCGTTAGTCCCGAGATTCGCGATATTGAAGCGTTCCAATGCAGTCCAAGTCAGGGCTATAATATCTTCCTTGGATCTTCTCTCATTGGATTCTAGCTCCAAATAATAGACTTGCAACAAGATGCTTAAAGAAACCATTTCTTTGTACGGTTGGATCTCGCCAAGGTTCATCCCAGCCCCCAGATTCCATAGGGGATTCAATCGTTTATTTCGTTCGCCAAAATCCGACCAATTCATCTTTCTGCCATCCTCGCCATCACTTCGTAATTTAAAACTTCCTGTGGAACCCTTAAGTCCTCTTTCAGTAATCGTTCGATATATGCCAGCAGTTCCAAGTTGCTTGAGAGTTCTTGCACTACGTTGTACAGATGCTCCGGGTTACAAGTCTGCGGAACTTTATATGTATACGGCTCCTCTGTCAGCTTCATCATCTGTTCATAAATTGGAAGCGCCAGTCGGAGATTCAAATTCGGATAACTGACTTTCAGTTTACCGTAAATTTCCCAGCCTGCTTTATCCATATCTCCGACATATAATAGGGTGGTTTGAAGTGGATCAATGTTCAGTTCCTCCAGTAAGAGCAAGCTACTATCGATCTTCCAACCTTCACCGTAAATTAGCATGTCCAATGATAAACCACAAATCATCATTTCATTAAGCATTAATCGTTTAGCTGAGTGGAAAAATGATTTATTCTCAACAATAAGAATGTTCCGTACAGTTACTGCTGGCTTGACGTAATAAATAAACGGTTCCCGTGCATTTACACATTTTAGGCTTTCCAGTGTTAGTTTCACTCTAGTAAGAAATTGTTTTCCTTCAGGATCAGAGAGCCATTTCTCTTGACCAAACAATTCCAGTGACCTTTCTTCTATGGTAATCATCTCGCGATCCTTCACTGTACGCAAAAAATTAGAAACCCGCTCTATCCGGCTCCAAAGCTCTTGCGTCTGAGTTTCAGGACGTATCAAGTAATAATGAAGATCTAGCAAATCTTGCACCCTTAACACAGCTGAAGGATCCCACCTCGCTTGAGCCGAGGCACTCTTAGATAACCAATAAGATGTAGGTATAGAAGGTTGTTTATAGCTCATCGGACTGGATTTCATCGGTTCTAGGTAACCCTCAGCCACAAGCTCGGTTATAGCGACCGCTAGAACACGAAACCCTCCGCCTAACAATTCATATTCTGCCGGTGTTTCATAAGCAGTTCTAATGATTTCTTTTTCCAGCTTATCAAGTTCTACTTTACTTCTCCCTGTACGGACAGCGCCAAACTTTTTCTCTAACGCATTCATAAGAATCGATCTCAAACGATCACCCTCACCAAATAAAAATAAAACCCGTATACATCCGTATAGGGTTCTGAAGTACGCGAATATATGTTTCTATTATATCAATCCTTCGATGGTTAGGCTATTTTTTGTTAAATAAAATAATAGATTCTATCCATGTATTTCTACTTTGCAGAATCTGGAGTACATGCCATGCAATACTGCTCTAGTGTACTATTTGGTAAAGGGATAACCTTAACCGTGTGGAACTGATAATGCTCATAGATGGGAAGATTACTTGGCGTCTGTGTCTCTAACGTGCATAATGCATTCTTCTCGCGGCACTCGGCGAGCAGCGGCATCATAATCTTTGATACATATCCTTGCCCACGGTAACGTTCTTGCACTACAAGCATATCCAAATGCATATACTTCTGATCTCCAAACATTGATAACCATAAGGAGCTCATACTGCGTAAAATGGATAATCCTCGAATGAACCCTCGCACACCAATGATTCGGCAAATCGGTAAACACTTGAGAATCGCAAGCCCAATTCGTTTCATATAGTTGATGTTCGAAATCAAAGTCCCCGTCTGACGCTCCGAATGAAACACCAAGGCGACGGCTTCATAATTAGATGACGTCGTTAGTAAATCCGAATAAGGATACAACATCTCAATATAACGATGAAAAAAAATATTTAGTACGCGAAGTCTGGTTGATTCATCAGGCAAAATATGCTGATACAGTGGATCATCCTTTGCGAAGGCTTCTGCCAGAACGCTGGCTGCTTTCGGAATGTCCTGCCGATGAATTTTAATTAATGAACTACAAATAGTTCCACCTCATTTAGTTTACTTTCGTGATAGGCTCGGTTAGTGAACGAGCCATTCAAGAATATTATAACTTGTGTAGTCAAGTTCAATTTATTCTGACCCGCAAAGAGGAATATAAGTCAGATTTCATGTTCTCTTTGTACATTATCATTGGCACCATGCCTGCGGTTATCGTAGCCTTGTTCTTTAAGGACCAAATTGAGGAGATCTTCTCGTCAGTACACACCGTGTCCATCGCCTTGCTGGTAACCGGGGTTGCTTTATGCTTAATTCGTAATCTACGCGGCCGTAAACAAGATGGGGACTTAAAAGCGAAGGATGCAGTCATAGTCGGACTTGCCCAAGCAGTAGCTCTTATTCCTGGGATAAGTCGCTCAGGCGCAACGGTCATCTCTTCCATCGCTGTGGGAATGAAGCAAGAAACTGCTTTACGCTTTTCTTTTATGCTGTATATTCCGATCAGTCTGGGCGGACTTGTTATGGGTGCATCTGATATTGCCGGTGACCCGAACCGAGCGCAACTAGCAATTCCTTACTTAATTGCATTTATCACTACACTAATCGTCACGTATTTCTCTATGCGCTGGTTTATGGGGATTATGGCTAAGGGTAATTTGAAGTACTTCTCTTATTACTGCTTCTTGGCTGGGATACTACTCCTTATCTTCATGTAAGTACATGATTTCAAACAAAAGCCCTCATGACAATCTCTGGGATTACAGAGAGCATGAGGGTTTTTCATCCTATTTTAAAGCCAAAGTTTCCGTTCGAACTTGTCCGCCGCCAGCCCCCAAATCGGTGAGAATATGGCTGAAACGATAAAGGTAATCCCAAAAGCAATGCCAGAAAACTGAGCAACGGAAATATAGAATGTGGAAAAATAGATTATTTATATTCATAATAGACCTGTCCAAATGTCCACCGAACGTTCGATCGGATCGTATTCTACGTCATATCCGAACGTTTCGGATATAAATCGGAGGGGAACATAAGTCGCATAACCGTATAGATGGGGTGGGCTATTCATCTGCACAGCTTGTCCATTAATGTAGGCTTTATGATCGTCGATGGTCATCTTCAGAGAAAGTCCATTTTTTTCAGAGGTAATCGTACGAGTTGCCTTGTTCCATTCTACCCTGGCTCCAAATAACTCAAAGAGATAACGCATGGGTACTTCTGAAATACCATTTACAATGTTAAGCGGTGGTGCTGATAGAAGTGGCATATCATCAATGTTCAACTGATACAGGAATGGGCTTGTCTTAAAGTTCCACTTTTTCACTAGCGTTTCGCCACCAGATTGAAATGTAACCTCCGCCGTATACTCCCGATCACCCCTCAACTGACGTTGCGCTGTTAGTACATACCCGTAACCAGAATTGAGTCTCTTCACATTAAGCGGGATAATAATGTGCCGGTTACCTGCTTGTGTGCTCAGTTCAGCCTTTATGTCCGATACATCCCGAAGACTACTAAAGACCGTAAGTGTTGTAGCTTCTCCTTGAATTAACTGCTGTGCATTCATTTTGTAAATGTTGCCTGACCACACACGCGTCATTCCATCATAAGGAAATACGCTCGCAGTCGCTGGTGTAGTCATTACGCCTTCTGACTTCAAAGCACCCACAATTACGGTAGACTTTCCAACTCTTGCAATGCCAATAGAGGCAACTGCCGGGGTCAGCATCACTTCCCTGCGATCATGCATAACAGCTAACTCGCTAATCTCCGAGGCCATATCAAATTCATCATAGGCCCGCTCTTTCATATACACGGTTTCCATAATCTCCGGTACTTCTCCGCTAAAACCCGATGTTAACACTCTCTCTTTAGGCGTTTGTTGGGTAAAGAACTCACGACCTTTCACTTCTATAGATAAATCGCCTTCAGACTTTATCGTATAATTAGCATTAGCGTAGCGAGCATGATTAATCGCCGCCTTAACGAGGTCAGGATCAAGTTTCACTTCGTCCAACCCCATTTGTTGCCGAAATTTATTAATCGAAGCTAGTGCTTTTAGTTGCTCCGCGCTAGTAGTCCCGTCAAACAATACTTTTGCGGCTTGTACCTTTGTGACAACAATCAATGGAGTGATTGCCATAAGTAGCAAGACGCCTATAAGTATCCATTTATTTCGCATAGTTCCCCTCCTCAAATTTCCATATCTTGTTAGACGACATTTATCTAGAAAGGTTTCTGTAAAGCAGGCCAAAAACACAAAACAAACCACCCCGTAAATGAACTTCATCTCAATGGTTAGACACACAATCAGAGGCGTATTTCATTATAGAGCGGCTTGGCCATCTCTATATCTTCTCCATAACTTAATTATGCTTTAACTTGACTTGTATTAGTTACTTTATGTTAATATTAACAAAACCAAAACGTTGATATATCATCTATATTTTAATTAGGAGAGATCATATGGATTCCAAAGACCCGCTAGGATTAGTTATTCGAGATTTGCATTTAGAAATAGCCAATTATTTAACAAAATTGCTTGCCCCTGTTCGACTTGCTCCTGAACAACATTTACTTATGGCTTTGTTGCTTGAGAAAGAAGGTTTATCTCAGAATGAGATTGCTAATAAACTTGGGAAAGACAAAGCCAGTGTTGCCCGGATGATCGCTAGCTTAGAGAACAAAGGTTACATTCATAAAGTAACAAGTAGACAGGATCGTCGTTCAGTAAATGTATTTGTAACAGAAGAAGGCAGAAAATTAGAGACTACTATAAATGAGGTGACCCTCCAATTAAACGAAATTATCGCGACTGGATTATCTCCTGCGGATTATTCAACACTAAAGACTTTGTTAACTCGTGTGCAGGATAATGTAAGAGATGCATAAATGCATTTTCTCTGCCCTATAGTTGACATATCAATCTATTCCACAACAATAATACGAATCTATTTCTGAAAAGAGGTTTATCCCTATCATGGAATCAACAGCAACTGTTCAAGTTAGACGTCCCGCCCTTATGGCCTTCTCGCTTATGCTAGGTGCATTCGTCGGGCTATTTAGTGAAACCGCCTTAAATATGGCTTTTACCAACTTAATGGATGAATTTTCAATCAACGCCTCCACGGTTCAATGGCTAACCACAGGATATTTACTTGTATTAGGAATCCTCGTTCCTATATCCGCCTTATTAATGCAATGGTTTACCACTAGACAATTATTCACAGCTTCCTTGATATTATCTATCGTCGGAACATTAATTGCTGCCCTCTCGCCTAATTTCACCTCGTTATTAATTGCGCGTTTAGTGCAAGCCTTGGGAACTGGTTTATTGCTCCCCCTAATGACGAACATTATTCTAATTATTTTCCCAGCACATAAACGTGGAACCGTCATGGGGATGATGGGACTAGTGATTATGTGTGCACCGGCCATCGGGCCAACTTTATCTGGTTTGATCGTGGATCATTTGGGCTGGGAATTTATCTTTTGGATAAGCTTACCTTTATTATTATTTACATTTGGATTCGGATTAACATTCATCAAAAATGTAGCCGATATTTCAAAACCTAAAATTGATATTCTATCCATCCTGCTTTCTACTTTTGGATTTGGTGGAATCGTATTTGGTTTTAGTAACATCGCTGATCATTCTATAAGTGAAATCATTGTTTATCTGCCTCTTATCGTTGGTATCATCAGCTTAATCCTGTTTGTATTACGACAGTTTAAGTTGGAAACGCCAATGCTGAATTTACGAGTGTTTAAATATCCGATGTTTACAATAGGTCTTGTTATGGTCTTTTTTGGAATGATGATCATTTTATCCTCTGCCCTTTTATTACCCTTATATTTAAAAGGAGGTTTATTGTTATCAGCCACAGCTGCAGGAATTCTGCTCCTTCCAGGCAGTGTGATTAACGGAGCTATGGCTCCAGTTACGGGTAGAATATTCGACAAATTCGGTCCAAGATTATTGCTGCCGCTTGGATTCTCCATCGCAACAATTGCAGGTTTTCTGTTTACAAGCAACTCTACTGAAACCAGTAACCTGACCTTTATTTTAATACACTGCGCAATGTTTATCGGATTAGCAATGGTCATTATGCCCGCACAAACCAATGGCTTAAATCAGTTACCCGTGAAATACTATCCGGATGGTGCTGCTGTCATGAATACACTTCAACAAATAGCAGGTGCTCTTGGTACAACGTTCGCTGTTACGCTAATGTCTAACGGACAAACAAGATTCGCTAACACACATCCAACTGCTGCACAGCCTGAAATTTTAACCGCTGGAATTACACATGCATACTTATTTATCGCAGCAATTGCAGGTATCGGATTGATTTTATCGTTATTTGTGAAGCGTATTAGAGTTTATTAATTGTAATCAAAAAAAAGACAGTGGACATGAGCTGTCCGCTGTCTATATTTTAATCAATTTTGATTTGCATATGATGAATAAATTCTGTATCCATACGCCTGCTTTACTTATTATTATCACAAGATTTATGATTTGTTTTTAGGTATGATATAGAGTGATCCGTCTTCCTTGTAT
Source organism: Paenibacillus etheri (assembly GCF_001012825.1). Classification (GTDB taxonomy): domain Bacteria; phylum Bacillota; class Bacilli; order Paenibacillales; family Paenibacillaceae; genus Paenibacillus_AQ; species Paenibacillus_AQ etheri. Next base: position 501,537 of record NZ_LCZJ02000018.1, on the reverse strand, counting down.
TCAGCATAAGCAATATCTTCCACGCATTTATAGCCTTGCGCCCTGACCCATTCCTGAATCTGTATCTTATTCATTGGCCGGCCACGCATGGAATCTTCCAGCAACCTACCTTTATCAATAATTGTAATGGAAAAAGAAGAAGACTGACTTTACCATCGTCGATTAGCAACACTGTCCGACCTTCAGCCATGTTCCCGAACTTCACAAAATGGGTAGTCGCCTTTTCAAACAAATAAGACAAAGCGGTCCAGATGGATAGAGCAAACAGCAGCTGCCAGATCTTCACCTCATCATCGTATATCGTATTACCTACAATTTCACTTAAAATCAATGATGACAAGAAGTCGAGTGGTGTCAATTGGCTAAGCGTCTTGCGGCCGGTAATAAAGGTAATGATCCACAAACCAAAGAAGCTGATGATCAGTTTGACACCTATTAGTTATAAAAACCTCCATAGCAGCTGCACCTCCTAATGGATTCACATAGGCTCGTGGCCTTTTCACACAAAATCCATTCATGAAAGGTATTACACTTTCCTATTAGAGTATAAACATTATAACTGTAGGTGTACTGTGGCATGTTCTCGCTTAAGTAGGGATGGTAATTAGAAACGTTGTTCCTTTTCCTTTTTCACTATCGACTTCAATGCTTCCTTTCACCTTATCAATGGTACTATAGACCATAAGCATCCCCAGTCCTGTCCCTTCTGCTTTAGTAGAATAATACGGCTTACCGAGACGCGATATTTCATCCTTAGTCATGCCGACTCCGTTATCCTTTATACTGATCATTATATTTTGCTTTTTTTCAAATATATCGATAAATAGCGTTCCGCCTTCTGTGTCCCTCATCGCTTCAATTCCGTTTTTATATAGATTAATTAAACATTGCTGTATTTGGTTCCGGTCATAACTTTTTTTTAATGAATTATTAAAGCTAAATCTGACCTCTACCTTGTGCATAGTGGCATAAGGCATGATGATATTTTTAGTATATTCTGACTCCGCCTTCATATTAGAATAAATCATATTTTCGGACTGTGGTTTGGCAAAAGAGAGATAGTCACTCACGATTTTTTCAGCTCTCTGTAGTTCTAGCAAAGATAACTCTACGTATTGTTTTTCCTCTCGGGTGATCGACTTGGATTTATTCAACAACTGCAAAAAGCCACTGGTCACTGTAAGTGGATTTCTTATTTCATGTGATACACTAGCCGCTAACTCGCTAACGACATTTAGTCTTTCAGATTGCATAATTCGGTCGCGATTCTTAATATTAGTAATAATCTTTTCTATTAAAATCATATTGATACTCATCACCCCGACATGCGTCGTAAAGGCATTTAAGGTGAGAATCCAATATTCCCTATTTAAAGTCCCTTGTGTGAACCCTAATATAATTAGGTAAAATCCCATCGTCAGAAAAGAAATTATCGTTGCCGCGATGATGCGACCTTTCGAATCAAGTTTTAAGAACCTTTTACTATATAGAGGGACCAGAATCAGGATTGAAGTGGCAAAAAGAAAGGATTGTAACGTACCCTCTCCACCCACATAAAATCGATAGATATTTAAAAGGATATATAGCGGGAGAACGTTCTTGTATCCACCAAAAAGACTCACAATAATAAACGGAACATATCTCAAATCAAAAATAAAGCCAATATCGAGTTTAAATGGTTTGGCTATACATAAACACATAGTCACTGCCGACAGTAGAACTAGAATCTTACTATTGTAGGCAAAAGCTCGATTCTCAAAGAAAATTAGAAACATTAAGATCGGAAACAATATAAACAAAAAATTCAAAAGCAAAGTCTCAAACAAGGGATAACTTCCTTTCAGCCTAGTGTTACTTAAAAGACAGCGTACTGGAAAAATACGCTAAAGTAATATTATAAGTAAAGTTCCCCTTATTAACTATGTATTTCTCAACCATTTTTCAAATAATAAAAAAAAGCACCTGACGGCGTCCTTGGAGGTAGAGTTACAAGCTGAGTACATCCGTAATTCCATACTCGTATCCGTGTGAGGTTCCGCTTACGAACCGTATAGCCTTTATTTCGATGAAATAAGCACATATATTAGGGACGGACCGTATTGCACTTATTCCCTAATAACAAGCCCATTCCGGGTGAATCAGGGCGAATAACGGCACTGGCTCGTTTACGTTACCGGCGGCACATTGTGTTCGGTTTTTCGCATACATTTGGCTCGTTTACGTTACTGGCGGCTCATTATATTCGGTTTTTCGCATACATTTGGCTCGTTTACGTTACTGGCGGCACATTGTATTCGGTTTTTCGCATACATTTGGCTCGTTTACGTTACCGGCGGCACATTGTATTCGGTTTTTCGCATACATTTGGCTCGTTTACGTTACCGACGGCACATTGTATTCGATTTTTCGCATACATTTGGCTCGTTTACGTTACCGGCGGCACATTGTATTGGTTTTTCGCATACAGTTGGCTCGTTTACGTTACCGGCGGCACATAGTATTCGATTTTTCGCATACATTTGGCTCGTTTACGTTACTGGCGGCACATTGTATTCGATTTTTCGCATACATTTGGCTCGTTTACGTTACCGGCGGCACATTGTATTCGGTTTTTCGTATACATTTGTCCGTAAGCTCGACTAAAACATGCATTTCGGAGGATATAAGGTCCACTCGGTCCGTTATACATCCCAAAGAGGCGTGTGCTTAATTAAAAACTGGGCTCCCCATGGCCAGCAGTTGAATATAGGACCATCCATTGAATTTGTTTCACATTTCTCCGCAGTCTCGAATTTTTATAAATTCTATTATTGCAAAATACATCCAATGGATGCTTTAATGATGCGATGATATTCTTACTCGTAATTTATTTAACGAATTATGATTATTTTGTCTTTTGTAAACCTCTTATTATGATAGATACAAGTAATATTCCTAAACATCCCCCTGTAATAGGCGAAACCACAAGAACACCAATTATATTCCTGCTCGAACTAAAAAGTAACTTCATACTGGTTACTGCTATCGCTACAACAACTACTGATGTCCAGAAAATAACTTTTTGTTTTGTTGTTACTGTTGGCATTGTCGTTACCGTTTCATGGTGTCGATACAAAGAACTAATTATCATCCAGGTTAGCAAGAGTAATCCGGATACCGAAAAAGAATGCTGAAATATTTTATAAAGAGGCAAATTATAAATCATTAAATCTCTTAGAGGGGAATATCGCTCCACAAAATAACATTAAAATGCGTAAACCCGTCGATGAACACATGAGTTAAGAAACCAATAATCACGGATATGATAAACACTATCCAGCCTGTAGATTTCAAGCCCCACCTGCTCAAGGTATTATATGCTCGTTGATCAATATTATAGTTCGAAGGAAGATGCAATACTAAACTCTCCTTAACTATAAAATGGAAAATTAGTGCAAGGATCACACAAAGATGAATCGCCTGCAACAATAATCCTCTTACAGAATGCCCTATACTTTGATAGGGCTCAAGCATAATAAAATATTCAAAATCAGGCGACATACTTCCTAGTATTAGACCGGTAACACTAAAGTATTTTGGTTTCACATATTTAAAAGGAAGGGCAAAAATAGGGTGAGCAAAGGTAAAAGGCATAACCATCTCCTAGTGTTTATTATATTTTTTTAGCAACAAAGGTTATACAATCTGTTATCAGTTTTACGGGTTGGCCTTTTCTATCAATTTCATATTCTATTTGTTTTACAAATCGTTGTTTAACTTCCCATCCAGTGTACTGCTGAACTAATAAATCCATCATTCTTTCTGTAGGTATATTCACTTCAAACATCGGGTCTAGTTCTTGTCCATTTCCAAGGTTTACCTCTTGTATGTTCGATCCGATAATAATGCAATTGATTCCATTTCTTTTAGTTCCAATAATCATTTCGTTAAGCTTACTTTCCAGCGCCTTTACCGAACTCACATGTTCCAAGGCAGATACAGCTAAGATAATATCATATTCCTCTTGATCGATAATGAAATGTTCAATGTCAGATAATCTTGTTACAATAAATGGTTCGACTCCAAATTTTCGACTATAACCTTCCAATTTTTCTATGGCCGACTCCAATAAATCAACACAAACTACCTTCCCATTTCTATTTTTCATGGATTCCGCTATGGGGATACTATTCCTACCAATCCCAGCTCCTAAATCTAATACACTTAAATATTCTTGATCTCTGTATTCTTCTAATAGATCGATTACCGTCTTTACGGGTCTATGTAGCCAGGAACCTGGCTCGAACAAATTATAACTATCGTAACACAAGTCATGATATCTCTTCTCTTCAGTTCTTATATTCGCTACTCTGTCCATATCACACCTCGAGCTTTCCTTATTACATATTTTCACCTAAGCATTTGTACTGCTTTAGACAAAGCCCTAAAATACTACATATATAGGATTTTTTAATATTACACACTATGAACCCCCTATGATAATGAAGGAGATGGTTAACGTAGAGCCTACTCATCTACCACATCATAGCTATATCCACGCGACGGAGCTAGCTATTCAATACATGAAGGAGCATCTTGATGAAGAAGTAACTTCAGAGCAACTCGCTCATCTAGTTGGTTATAGCGCCTATCACTTCACTAGAATATTTAAGAAAGCAACAGGTATTTCACCACGCCAATACTTGTCCGCCTTGCGGATGGAATCTGGTAAACAAGCGCTGCTGAAACAACCTTCGTTGTTAACGAAGATTATGCTCTCGATAGGCTTCCGAAGTGCCGGCTCCTTCCATCATCGGTTCAAGCAATTCGTCGGCCTATCACCTAAGAAGTTTGCAGCCACTTCGTCTGAATTATTCTCCCATATGAATCAATATGAACACACACCCTTAACATCAGATACATCATTGCCATCCTCACCACGAATGTGCATTCACTGTCAGCTAGAGACACCACCGGATTTTCGCGGTCTATTATTTGTAGGTTTATTTCCACGCCCCATTCCCGATCAGAAACCCATCGTCGGTACTGCGCTCAATATGCGCAATCGCGAATGCATATTTACTGATATCTCACCTGGTACGTATTACATACTTACAGCAGGTATTCCATGGAGTCGTAATCCTGTTGACTATTTTAAGTTAGATACATGTTTGCGAGGGAAATTTGATGAACCTGTTGAAGTGAATATTACAACGAAGTTGCACGTACACATCCTCTTAAGAGATCCGCTCCCGTATGATCCACCAATCGTCGTTAATTTACCGCTGTTATTGTTTGAGAAATTTAACCGAAAGCGAGCAAACTAGAAGACTTTACAAGCTGATTAATCACATATACTTAAATTCAATTGACAGTAATCTCCCTGAGAAGAGGTGACCAGATTAGTCTTGTATCACAAATCGAAGTTAAAAGTAACCTAGAGTTGGTTATGAAGGCATGGATTGAAACAGTCCGTCTATCGTAATGGTTTGCACTAGAAGTATTAGTCGATTTGAAGGAAGGCGGGAAATACGAGCTAGCAGATATTTTCAAGTCTTAAGAGCAAGCTTAAGGCTGATCAAGGAATGTTAAGGATCTTCTCCCTTGATTGTGCACGTATTCTAACCTATTGGAGGAATAATTGTATGCCTAACATCAGTGTTATTTCTATTAACATAGCTGATATGACTGTTGCTATTGATTTCTATTGTAATAAATTAGGATTCGAAATCTCCACCCAATATGATGATTGCCTTGTTAGCTTGAAGCACGAACCTATCCCGATTGTACTCTGTCAAGTGGAGCTCACTACTCAAGTTCAGTATCCAAGAGAATCACAAGTTGTAATTGGACTCCAAGTCGAGGACCTAGTCGCTTCCATTCAGCAATATAAGCAGCTTGGTATCAAAGTGCTATACGATGAACCTCGCGAGTGTCCCCCAGGCATCTATAGCGCCATTGTAGATCCGTTTGGCAATGTAATTGAACTGTTGGAATATAGATAATTAGTATAAACCGTTACTTGCATTTTCGAGTAGCGGTTTCTCTCATTGCTATGAGACATCGATCAATACATGGGAGCCAGTTCCATCTCCGATACGTGAATTGTGATTTAATACTGCTTCAAAGTAACGTGTTTTGTGATTTGATACTGCTTCAAAGTAACGATAATTTCACGAAACGGTTCGAAATCTCCAAGTATAAAGCAAATCAAAGTCGCAATACGGTTGTAAGCTCGTCTTCAATAATTTCGCCGCTGTCACGGAAACCGAAGCTTTCATAAAGCCTTTTAGCAGGCAAATTGTCAGCCTTATAAGAAATCCAGCAATATTGTGCTGGGCCAGCCGGGAAAGTGCGGATAAATTCCAAAATTCTTGTCATGGCTTCTCGGCCGTAGCCCTGATTCTGATATCGTTTGTCAATCATTAGTCGCAGGATACAATAGCTATCATTTACGAATGATGGAACTTCATATCCAGTGATTCCATATGTCAACATCACAAAACCAACCGGCTCTTCATCTGCGTAAATCGCAAACGGAAATGGATGACCACTATTAGTTACAAGGACATAACACGAAGCCATACTTGACAAATTGGATGCAACGAAGCGACGTTGATCGTCCGAGACTTCCAGGTTAAAAATGGCACGTCTGTTTTCTAGTGTGATCTTTCTGAGGGTAATCATGCTGGGCTTCTCCCTTCATATCTAAATTATTGAGTTTGGATATTATATCATCAATTTCCATGTTTTGTTGTGAAATTCTGTCTATAAGCATAAAAAGACTACCCATCAATTGGTAGCCAGGTTGAAGTATTATTTGTTGTCACATCTAATGAAAATTTGCTATCGTATTGCATTTTTTTATTTTCCTAGAAATCCACCTTCAGATTTTATCACTTGTCCCGTAATCCACTGCGAATCATCACTCGCTAAGAAACTAATGCCTCTAGCTGCATCTTCTGGCAACCCGATTCTCCCCATTGGAAACATAGGCAAAAAATGAGTTTTCATCTCTTCCGTTATCCAACCGGAATCTGTAGGTCCCGGATCAAAACCATTGACTGTGATATTTAGCGGAGCTAAACCAACCGAAAGAGGTTCAATCAATCCGATTAGTGCCCCCTTCGTCATTATATAAGCTAGGTTATCAGGATCAGGTCCTTTTGACACCATAAAGATAATTCTACCTGGAGTCCCCTTTGAATGATTCTTTTCGAATCTCTTGGCAAACTCTGTGCTAAGTAAAACTGTGCCACGATTGTTCACTACATAGTGTTGATCTAACAAAGTGATACTCAGGTTCTGATAATTCGTGGGCACGCAATAAGCCGCATTGTTAATCAAAATCGAAGCATTTCCTAATGACTCTTCTACCTGATCCATAATCTTTATCGAGACTTCAGGATTGGCAAAATCCGCTTCCATATGACTTGCCCTGACTCCCATGCTTTTCAGTTCTGTACAAAGTTGCTCTGGCCATTCCTTTTCTCCACCATTCCCTTCTGTTTCATCAAAAGGATGCCAATGCGTAAAGAAAATATCTACCCCCTGGCTTGCAAGAGAACGGCATATTGCTGTACCGATTCCTGTGGATCTGCTTGCTCCAGTAACGATTGCTATTTTATTTTTCAATGAGTTCATCTGTAATAACACCTCCGATCATAATTAGAAGGATAGACAGGTAGGAATACATAGACATTAGCAGATTCAACAAACTTATACTATAAGGAAAATGGTGTGAATCCCTTCCTTCAGCTTCGTTCCTCTACAAGTTCGAACGCCCTGTTCTTATCATCAAACTTGCTGTGATGCGAAGAAACCTGCGCTCTTGTTGGCGCATCCGGCTTGATATACAGCATAGCACTATTCACGGCTAAAGCAGCGTCCGTAAAAGCTCCAGCAATAAGATACAGCTTGCTGCCGTAATTTGCCGTATCTCCAGCCACGTACACACCCGGAAGATTAGTTGCCAGCTTCTCATCAGCATTAAAATTCCAATCCTCTCTCGCTAATCCCCAATCTACAATAGGACCTAGATCCCCACGTAGCCCATGATTAATTAAGACGGCGTCCACCGCATGACGCTCCTGTACTGTCTCGTCCGTCCATTCCCCGTCCGCATTTAATGGAGCGATTGAAACAGCATCAAGGCGATTGCCATTCCCGTATAAATCCGTAATGGCATATGGCGTAAGAACTTTAACGCCTGATGCCTTCATCCGCCTCACATTCCGCTCCAGACCATTAAAGTGCTCCCGGCGGTGCACAAGCGTAACAGATGAAGCGATTCTCACTAGTTCATTAGCCCAATCGACAGCTGAATCCCCGCCTCCGGAGATTAACACTCTTTTATCGCGAAAGATTGCCAATTCTGTAATTGTGTAATGGAGATTTTCCTTTTCATAATTCTCCGCTCCGGAGAGGTTAAGTTTAGCAAGTTTTAGCGCGCCATGCCCTATGGCTAGAATCAGCGTCTGACTCCAATGCTGCTTCCCGGTTGCAGACGTTATGCGCATCGTGCCATCAGCCAATCTCTCCAACCCGGTAATTTGTTGACCTAGCACAATGGTCGGATCAAAGGTTTGCGCTTGCTGGATCATGAGCTTTGTCAGTTGAGCGGCACGAGCAGGAGCCATGCCCCCGACATCCCAGACGATCTTCTCCGGATACATTAACGTCCTTCCTCCGAGTTCCTCTCTTGCCTCAATCAGCTTCGTCTTCAAGTCGCGCATTCCACTATAAAAGGCAGCATACAAGCCCGCGGGCCCTCCACCGATTATGGTTACGTCAAAAAGCTCCAATGCCTGAGTCATTCTTTGCCTCCCTCTGTTCTCGATCGCCTCGAAAGGAGATCTAAATCTTCTTGCGCTTAAACAGCAGATACATGAAAAAAGGAGCTCCAATGCCTGCTGTGAATACGCCTGCCGGAACATCTAGCGGCTGAAAAAGCATTCTTCCTGCCAAATCCGCCAACAGTAGAATGATCGCACCTATAAACGCGGATACCGGAATGATCAGCTTGTAAGAATTTCCGACAAGCATTCTGGCGATATGCGGTGCCATTAATCCGATGAACGATATCGTCCCGGCTACGCCAACTGCAGCACCGGCAAGTGCAACGCTATAAAACAAGAGAATCATCCGGCTTAGCTGAAGCCTGCTTCCAAGCCCGCGAGCGACATCCTCACCTAAGGATTGCACATTTAATTCCTTCGCGAGCAGTAGCGATAAAGGAATGAATATCGCTACCCACGGCCACAGCACTTCAATATAGCTCCAATTAGTGCCGTAGATGCTTCCCGTCATCCAATTCAGCACTTGAGCAGCCAAATAAGCCGGTCCGCTAATTAGCAGGAACGTAGTGAGCGCACCCATTGCGGTAGAAATGCCAATACCGATCAGCACCAGCCGAAACGGCGACACGCCTTTCTTCCAAGCAAATACGTAATTAATGGTGGTCGCAACCAACGCGCCACCGATGGCAATGAACGGTACCCAGTGGATACTGTAACCGGTCACGAAAGTCATAAAGGCAACCACAGCTACCGATGCCCCCCCGGTTACACCCAGAAGATCGGGTGAAGCAAGCGGATTGCGAATAACGCCCTGCAATAGCGCACCAGCTACAGCCAATGCTGCACCAATGAGAATAGCGGCTGCTATTCGAGGCAGACGGAACTGCATAATGATCAGATTGCTGGCTTCCCTGTTTCGCCCGGCAAGAGAAGCAAATACCTCTTTTAATGGAACGCTAACTCCCCCAACTGATAAACTAAGCAGCGACAAGGCAGCAACGACACAAGTTAAACCTATAAACAACAAGATCGTATACTTTGCTCTACGCGGTTTAAGCATGCTGTTTCCTCCTAGCCACATGGATCAGAAAGGGAACTCCGATAATCGCCGTTGCGACGCCAACCGGAACTTCTTTGGATTCCAGAATAAAACGCGATGCTAAATCCGCAGTCACCAAAAGGATCGCTCCAACTAATGCGGTATAAGGAAGCAACCATCTGAAATCATGCCCAACGATGTATCTGCATAAGTGGGGGACAATAAGTCCAATGAAAGCAATCGGACCAGCGGCCGCTACCGAGCTTCCTGCCAATAGTACAATTGCCGTAGCCGATAGCACGCGGACCAGCGTCAGACGCTGTCCCAAGCTCTTCGCACTATCGTCTCCAATTGCCATAATATTTAACGAGCCTGCGAGTAGTAGTGAGATCGTCATTCCTATTGCCATATAAGGTAGCACCATCAGCAAATGCTCCAGATTTCTTCCTTCCACAGAGCCGATCATCCAGAATAGGGCAGATTCTAACGACTGTTTATTAATAAGAATAATGCCGGAAGTAATAGAAGAAGCGAAAGCTGCCATGCAAGCGCCGGCCAAGGTTAGCTTTACCGGCTCGAATCCCCCTCCTTGCAAGCCAAGCATATAGACGACCACCGATGTTGCGACCGCACCTGCAAAAGCAAGCCAGACCATACCGCTCATCGTTAACGAGGAGCCGAATGCTAGTAGCCCGATGACAATAAATAGTACAGCGCCCGCATTTACACCGAAGACAGAGGGCGAAGCCAACGGATTTCTTGTCAGAACCTGCATAATCGCCCCGGCTACAGCTAAACTTGCCCCCACCAGTGCCGCAATCAAGGTTCGAGGAACACGAACTCTCGTCAGAATAAGATGTTCGTTGGAACCGTTGAATTGACTGTAAGCCAACCATAGGTCCTTTAATCCGAATTGATGAAGACCGTACAATACACTGCATAACATACATATTAGAAGTAGAATCGAGCCGACAACTAGGCCGGCGAGCTTTCTCTTGCTTAGGAAAGAACCATTCATGTCTGCACCGAGCCTCCTATTCATTGGCAGTCCTAACAACTAGACTGCCGGAATCATCAACAAGCTGACGCGAATACAGCGTCAGCTTGTTGATTCGATACGCCATTATTATTTCACATCAAAGTATTTAACGAGTTCGTCCAGCAGCAGATTGGCTGCTTCATATCCGCCTGCCGAGTTCCAGATCGCTTCATCGACTTGAATCACCTTGTTGTTCTTAGCAACGTTCAAATTTTGGAACAGGGGATCTTTTTTCCATTCTTCCACGACCTTCGATGCATCGTCCTTGCCCGGAGTCTCCGACACGAAGTAGAAGAGCACATCGCCGTCCATACTAGGGATCGTCTCTTTGGTCATAACTTCGATAAAGGAGTCTTTATTCTGCGACTCAGGCCGTGCAATTCCTAATTGGCTCAAGAGCACGCCGGAGAACGTTTGTTTCTGATAAATGCGCACTTGTTTTGCGGAGAAGCGAACCACCGATACTTTAGTATCTGCTTTGCTACCAAGCTTCGCTTTGACTTCCTCAACTCGTTTATCGAAGTCCGCCATCGCCTGCTCTCCTTCCTCCTGCTTGTTTAAAGCTTCGGAGTAGAGCTTGAAATTAATTTTCCAATCTCCGGCCAGATCATCGGAGAATATCGTTGGAGCTATCTGCTTTAATTGGTCGTAGATTTTCTCTTGTCTGACCTTATTCCCAATAATCAGATCCGGCTTAAGGCTCGCGATCAATTCAATATTCGGCTGAAGCTCGTCTCCCACAACTGTAACGCCTTCCATGTCTTTCTTGATATGGTCGTACCAAGGGTCGCCAATCCAAGACTGAACGGCTCCGACCGGTTTGATGCCCAGTGCCAAAAGTGCCTCTGTTCCTTCATTGGTCAATATAACAACACGTTCAGGGGCGCCGGTGAGCGTTTCTTCCCCCATCGCATGCTTAATTACTCTTGTGTCATTGCTTACATCCGTCGACGTGCTTGCAGCAGGACTTGCAGAAGTTGCTACATTATTTGTAGATGTACTGCTGTTTGTCGGTGTGACATTCGTTCCCCCTGCCGAGCATGCACTCAAAAAGAGAACGAAACAAAATAATAAGGTTGCTGCCATTGTTGTTCTTGACTTACGATACATCAGTATTTCCCCTTCTCTTTTATATTGATAATGATTCTCAAACTCATTACCAATATAACGTTGCTGTCTTCTAGCAACAATGGGAGATCTGAACACGACGGATGGATTATTTCGACGTTGCTCCTGTTGCAACGCAGCTTCTTTAAAGCTAGTGGGAGAAACCCCCTCGTATTTCTTGAATATCCGACTGAAATAATAGCTGTCCGTATAGCCAACGCTGTCGGCAATTTCCTTCAGAGTGAAGTCTGTGGAAAGAAGCAAATGCTTCGCTTTGCTCATCCGTAATTGAATCAAATAATCGATCGGGCTCGTTCTCACTTGCTTCTTAAAGGCGCGCAGTAGCTGTCTAGAGCTGCAACTAAGGTGTTCAAGCAACGTCTCAAGCGTTATCGGCTCCCGATAGCGTTCATGAATATAACGAACCGCTTGGGCCACCAAATCAGGCTTGACAGCTATAATATTCTGGCGTTCCATCTGTTCTAGAATTTCATAAACCATTTGATAAAATATCGCTTTAACTTGAAGCTTATCCAATAGATTCGAACGATGCCATTCCTTACTCATGGAGGTAACATGATGGAAGACTGAGATCGGATAATGGGGCTTAAATACATATTGCATTTGAAACGGATTGTGCTGCTCCATCAGCTTGATCGTTTCTTGACGGGATGGTAGTGCTAGCACCGCTTTATACAAAATAATATAGTATTCCAGCAGCTCATCTGCCGTAATATCAAGGTAGATACCCTTACCCCCATGGAGCAAGGAAAAACGACTGACGAGGTGAGAGATCCCGTCCAGTTGAAGCTGTGCACTACCTTTAGTCACATATAAGAAGACGCTTGAGGGCATTCTATACGCATGCAGCTCCTCGCCTTGTTCCATTCTTGTATGTCGTATATCTATGATTTTGATAAATGCCTGATTCCATAGCAAAGCTTGATTATTCAATGTCACCGTTTTACTCTCCCCCTTCTCTTTCACTCCATTTGGAGAGATTATACCTCCATCATATATGATAATGATTATCATTTACAATAATATTGGCATAATTTTTCCAGCAGCGTTATTGGCAATGGGGCGTAAAAAAAAACGAGTAACCGTTGATTGGTTAGCTCGTCATTTTATATAAATCATTTCGATAAGCTCCGCGCAAATCCCATGTGCCCCCTCCAGCTACGTTCTGGATGACATAGCTGATATGTGTTGAAGGATCTTCGACACGCATTCATCTAACGAAAACTTGTCTGTCTCTACGATCACATCCGGGCAAATAGGCTCTTCATATGGAGAATCAATACCCGTAAAATGCTTGATTTGTCCGGCTCTTGCTTGTTTATATAGACCTTTCGGATCTCTCTCCTCACATACTTCCAAAGGGCATTGAACATAAACTTCCTTGTAGGAATCCCCTATGAGAGAACGGACCTTATCACGTGTGGAGCGATATGGAGAGATCGAGGCAACGATCACATTCAGGTTCGCATCAAGCAGAATCTTACCAATCTCACCAATTCTTCTGCCGACCTCCAATCGATCTTTTTCGCTAAATTGAAGATCCTGATTAATACCTCTCCTCAATGTATCACCGTCCAGAATGTAGCAATTCTCAATGTGATTTTTCAGTTCCTCTGCAAGCGTAGATTTACCTGAACCCGATAGTCCAGTTAGCCATATCATTTGATTCATAGATACGTACCTCTTCCTGCTAGATTCTATTGTTAAAATACTTTGTATAGTTATTCTACCTTAAACACAATTTCAGTACCTGTCCCATCCCTCTTTAAGGGTGAACTAAATTCCCTGAACTCTAATTTAATACCGGAGATATCGTCGGGGAGGGGCGGAGATACTACATAGTTATAGGCTGCATGTCCTGATGAACTTCCGCCGTTCGTCATTCGACAATCATACGATTCATCTATAAATAACTCAAAATGGTTAGGTTTATTAGAGTATAGCTCAGTGGTAATATCCCAATCCAGACTAAGCGTGATAACACTAGCATTATTGTATTGTCGTATAGAGGTCAGCGTATAGAAGAACTCATCCTTCTCTATGGATTGTAGAACAGCAATATGTTTTGTAAAACCAGTAGGCTCGACCATCGGTTTAAAATGCTCTTCACTAAATAATGTCCCAAATACCGTTTTCAAGAAATCCTCGTAGAGTTCAAACTTCGCCGCCCAATCTGAAATATACTCAAAAGATGGGAATCCTGGATTATTATCCGAGCGTTCCTTACGTGATTTTATCAATGCACAAATCTGCTCATCGATATCTGTAATTCTTTGATCGTAATGCTCGGTTGGGCGTATAAACTGCATCCGTTTCATCTTAGTCCTCCTTATTGCAATTCTTTGCATTCATATGCTCATTAGACTAGCGTTACTTCAACAAATTATTTTATACATTTAAACACGAGAAAAAGTGGGATTCTCATCCTTCTCTTATACTCGCCTTCACTATTAAAAAACTGGGAATTCGGCTTGCATTCTCTAATATCCTCTATCTTAAATCCAACATGTTTCAGTGTCTGAAAATACTCTTCAAAAGTTCTGTGGTACTTAACTACACTTTCTCCAATCCAAGGCTCCTTTCTCTTACCGCTTTCAAAATAGTTATCGACGATCCAGTCCGACTTTCTTTCTGAAGTTGTTGCACTATTCATGGATGATGTTAGAACCGGATGCTGAACACTAAAAATAAACTGACCATTAGGGATAAGGGCACTACGGATACTATCAAAGATTGGTTTTAGGTCTTGTAAATAATGAATAGCCAATCGAGAAATTACCAAATCATATTGCTCTTTTGGGTAATTCCAACTCTCCATAGTAGCATGGTGAATCTTACTTTTAGATGTTTTTAACAGTTCTTTTGCCGCTTTGAACATATTACTTGAACCTTCCACACCTTCGTAAAAGTTACATCCCTGCTCAAGCAACTCATATCCGAACTTAGCATCCCCGCATCCTAAATCGAGCACCTTTTTCCCAAGTACATCACCCATAAGATCATATATAACCGGCTTTTCAATAATGTTATTTGGGCTATCCGCTCTGTTTCTTCTCAATAAATAGTTATAGAAAAAATCTGCATTGTCATACACCGCTGACCCTTTGTAATCCAAAAGAATACCTCCTTGCTGTAAGAAAATACTTTTTGGGTAATTTTAGCATTTAAAACAACCTAATACTACCGATGATTTCATTTAGCTACTTAAACCTATCATTAAAAAAAACACCTCAAAGAGTCTCTTTGAGGTGTCCAATTCCTTAGTGTTTGATTGGCAATGTATAGTATCCAAAAGCAAGATCAAGTATTGCACCCGCTTCTTGGCGAAGCAAAGGCTTTTTAGAACGAAAATCGACAGTCCCGTCAACATTCACTTTTGTATCAGGATCTACAATACCTTGTGACACTAATGCTATGATCGAATCAGTGGCCCATGAGTCTGTGTCACCTTTAAGCGTAATTTCTGAAGCTTGCTTAGCTTGTTTTAGATTTTGAATCATAACGGCTGCTGCTTGTCTTGTGATGACAGCATTACGATCAAAACCAGGGATTCCTTTTTTCGTTAATTCTTTATTCCCCTCAATTAAATGAGGAAAGCTGTACCATCCATGGGCAAGAATTAGAGCATCCATAAACTCACCTTGTGTCATCGTTCCCTGTGGTTCGAAATTTTTGCCAGATTTAGCACTTATCACATCCAGCGAATACAGGTTGTCGATGTAAGATTTATAAGCGCTCTCCTCAGATACATCAGCGAATGCTGGCTTCGTGTGAACCTTAAGAGCATCTGAAACAAAGTCTGGGCTATTAGGATTCGTATAATAAAAGTATTCGATCTGATCTTGATGATCTTTTTTAAAGGCTAATTTATTGCCGGATTCATCTTCGAACAATAGCGGATTAATCATTCGTAACGTATGTGTACCGCTTGTTCCAGTTTCCATAATCAGATTGCCATCTGCATAAGTAAAATTCGATTTCAAGAAATAGAATCTAGTATTCAAATAAGTTCCGGTATATTTAGTTGCTTCTGAAGCATTCAATGGAAGGTACTTGGGCGCCTCTGGAGCTTTCTTTTCAGGAAAATAGTGATCCATCAAGGCTTCATAGATATCTAAGCTCATCATTGTGTCATTGTTATAGGACATGTAGAAAGCCGTATTCTCCTCAGGCAATAATACGATCAGTGATTGATGACCAGGCATATTTCCACCTTTGAGAACCACATGATATCCATTCATCAGATCATTACGATACCCTTCAAATCCTCCAATCGTCGTCATCGGAAGCGATTCATTCGCAAATACAGAGTACGTTTGCATCATCTTCGTGGTTTCTTTACTAATGATTTGCTTCCCATTCACACTACCTTGTTGTTGAAAAAGAGTTAAATATTTAGCCATATCTTCTCCTGTGGAAAGGATGCTGCCCTGTGGCCCATCGGTAGGCGCATGCCCAAAGGTTGGATGCGGTTTACCATCTGGTCCATAATGCGTGGCCATTCTAACTAAAAGCTCTGGGGTAAATCGAGCACTAGTAGAGTTCATTCCTAATGGTTTGAACACATAGTTCTCCATGTACTTATAAAACGGGGTACCACTTACTTCCTCAATCGCATAGCCCGCAAGTAAAAAGGCAAAATTATCATAGGTATACGCTTCACCCGGCGTCCGAACGACAGTCGGTATATGCTCCGTCATAAACTTTTTCATGGGGATGTCTTGATCTACATATTCCGGTGCCACAAAGTTAGCTTTATCCGGGTAATCAAAGCCCGTTGTGTAAGATAACATATTTCTTAAGGTTAACGGAGTTTCCGTTTCATTTGGTACTTTCATTCCGCCAAGATACGCATTGATATCGTGATCAAGATCCATCTTTCCTTGTTCCACTAGCTGCAGAGCTGCTAAAGCGGTAAATGTCTTCGACACGGATGCGATCTGAAAGACGGTATTCTTATCGACAAGTGTTTTCTTTTCTTTGTCCGCATATCCGTACCCTTTATTCACGAGCACCTTTCCGTCTTTAACCACTACAAAATTGGATCCGTTCACATTGTATTCCTTCATTTTCTGCGCAAATATAGGGTCCGCGAAAGCCTCAATTTCTTTTCCATTAAAAGATCCTTTCGAACTGGTTGCGTTAGTGGAGACTGGTGCTGAACATGCTGTAAATACAGCTGTTGATAATATTAGTGCGATGACGCTGAGCCTGCGTGTCTTTTTCTTCATAATCCATTCTCCTCTATAGGGTGATTTGTGAATACTGAACCTGTTCTGAGTATCACAAACGGAATGTCATTCTAGCTAGAAACGTTCTGTCACCACTTAGCTTTGTTACATGTCATATGACGTGTCGGTTAATCAACAAAAAGACACTAACCAGGGTCAGTATCTTTCATTTCGTATATTAGTCTAGATTAGCTTATAGCCATCTCGAAAAATTCTTATGAGATACTTTGATCTGATTTCGTTCGGCCCAAGCTTTTAACTGTTTCATCACTTCATCTTCATCTTTTTGTGACAAAAAATTAAAACATAATTTATAAGGAACAAATTTATTCTCTTTAGGTCTAATCCCAACTACAGGACTAAAATATCCTTTTATATAAATATCATTAATCCGATCTGCTTCTATGCTTAGATCTTCTATTAATATAGATTCCGGTTGAATCTGAATTTCAACAACCCTTCTGATCGTAAATATCCTGTAGACTAAAACAATTGCAACAATCAAACACAAAATAGCCTGACCATAAAGTAAACAAGAAAGCACTAAATCGTCGCTAGCTGTATAGCGATGGTTCAGGTTATAAATTTGAAACAATTGAATACCCAATAGCACACTGATGCTTACCAGCAGTGGTATTAACGACGGACGCCTTACTCTATAAACCCCTATATGATCCATGTGCCCCTCCTTTTCTCACGTCCATATAGATTACCATATGTTATAAAAAATGGATATTACATCTTGGTGTTTGGATGAAGGAAGATGAAAAAAGACGGGGCGCCCCATCAGCCATTTCAAGGCTCTTGGAACACCCCTTATATTGTCACAGCCCCTTAGAGCCATCTCATAAATCTTTGGTGAGACAGTTTAACTTGATTACATTCAGCCCATTTAGTTAGTTCTTTCATTCCCCAGTATTCTTGGTCAAGAAAACTAAAACATAATCTATAGGGAGCAAATTTATGATCTACAGGCTTAATCCCTATTACGGGCTTGAAATAGCCCTTTACATAAATATTCTCAATTCGGTTTGCTTCAATTTCTTTATTTTCAACTATTATTGAGTCCGAAAGAATCTTGATTTGAATGAACCTTCTAATCGTAATGATTCTATAGAGCAATACGATTACAACTATCAGACAAAAGATTATCCAAAAAAATCCGATATATGAAAGTACTTTTCCGTCCATATTATTTATGACGCTTGTCAATAGTAAGCCACTTGAAAAAATCATTGATAACAGAAGTGATATTAAAGAAGGACGACTCACTTTGTATACCCCAATATTATCCATTAATCCCTCACTTTCTCAGACTATTATAGTTTACTATATTTCATAATATTTGGATATGCCATCTCTTATTAATCAACAGGTATCTCAATCACTTTATTGTATGCCTTCAAGTAATGCATTCCTTCTATAAGTAGTGACTCAGGCTCCGTTTGTGTATCAAATAATAAAGTTCGTTCCTTCATTAGTTTGCCGTCCACTTGCTTTGTCTCTTTCTGATTGATCGTTGTTTTTAAAGGCGTATTCTCGTTGTTCGTTCCTATAGACACACCATCCAGCATCACATCATCATCCGTAGCGATCGTTATTTCGATCCCCTGAGAGGTTTTGGATACATTCTTTACCCATAATTCTTTGTCGCCCAGCAAAAAAAGCTTATCACTTATGGAAATCAGGGAATACTTTCCGTCCAGCTTCTGATATCCAGTAAACTCTTTAACGACTAGTTGCATGGAATGTAGCTCCGTTGGCAATGTGTCGAAGCGAATCTCAAAGGTTCTGCCACCTAATGAGGTTTGATTGCCACTACCCAAGATCTCTACAGGCGTTCCATTAACAATTAATTGTACCCCATGTAATCCTAGATTCACTCGATCAAAATTATCGACATCCAGCTTCCCTTTTATTACAGTCATCGTTGGTGTAGCTGTGATCGACTTGAAGGTAATCGTACCTTTGTCGACTTTAATCTTCTTATTGATCGATTGTTTTATCTGTGTTTCCATGGCCTCATTGGGATTATAAGGGAACGCAACTGTTCCTTCACTCATCTGACCGTTTTCTTCTAGCTGCTGCCAAAAGTGTAACGTTAGTTTTTTCGAAAATGGATTTACCCTGTCAAACGACATCTGTCCTTTAATCTCCGTATGCTCTTCATTGATTAATGATGTACCACTTATTACGTTAGAATCAGTTAAAAAACCACTTATTTTAGAGGGTCTAAAAGCGTCCACAGACATATCCTCTAATCCATTTGGATTAGTTAACGTGTAATACATAATGAATTGATTGGCGTCCGCCATAATTCCGTTAATGGTAAGTTCCGTCCCATCTACTAACGTAGTCTTCTTGTTGACGTTTTGCCCCATCCCTTTTTCATTTAGCTGTTGTAAAGTTGTGCCATTAAGCAATTCATCAAAGCCAAAAAGCTGCTTGCCATAATAAGCAAAAGCATTGTAGTTTTGTCCAGATATTACTGTCACCAATAGCACAACTGCCGCGATCTTCCAAATCGATGCTATTCTTTTCGTTCTTTTTGCGGGAGCCGAATTCAAAGCGTTTCTTAATCTCATTTCTAATTCTTCAGGTGCGGTAATGGACGCTATGTGCGTCTTCTCATCAGCTAATTGTTGCTCGACGTTATTGTTCATCAACATCACCTCTGTAATGATTTTTGAGCGTTTGTAATCCATGGTAAATTCTTGATTTAACCGTTCCTAGCGAAACCTTTGTAATGTCAGCTATCGTTTGATAATCGAGATCATGAAAATATTTTAATTGAATCGCTTCTCTTTGATGCTCATTTACTTGTAATAACAAGGCCTCGATATCCATTTGTTGCTCACTTCTACGATAAGGATCACTACTCACAGCTTGGTCTAATTCACTATCGTCAACGTTACTCCAATCCTCTAACAGCACCAGCTTCCCGCGCTTATGAAGTAGTTGTTTACAGACATTCACCAGAATCGTCTTACTCCAGCTATAAAAAGCTTCTTCTTTCTTTAGTTGACCGATCTTTTCATAAAGCGTGACGATCATTTCCTCCATGGCATCCATGGCATCATGTGTATTCCTCATATAGCTGAACGCTAGCCTATAATAAACGTCTTTTTCAGACATGATTAAGTGGAGTAATGCTTCTTTATTCCCCTTCTTGGCTTTTTTTACCCATCGCGCGACATCCATGCCTTCACCTCTCTCCCCTATAAGAGTTAGGAGTACCTTAAAAAGTTCATTTCCCATAAAAATAATTTTATAGATAAAATCTATGGTATCATTCACCCAAATGTAATATTAAGGAAAATAAGTTTCTCTTATACCCCAATCTAGTTGATTTTAAACACTTCAAGTAATAGAATGAACTAATCTAAAAGAAAAGGATGGGCATAAGAGATGCCGTTTAAAGAACCTCGTACTCTCAGTAAAAGATCCCTATTATTTTTCTCTCTCATTATGCTAGTTAAAAGTTATTTTGCTTGGTATTTTCTCTTTGAAGACGGGCCTACGTGGACCACATGGCTAAAAGAAATCCCTTTTGTGCTTCTAGTCTTTTGCATGATTGAATGGTTCGCAACGAAACGAAAAATTGCCATCTACATGCTGGTCAATGTGTTGATCACTACACTATTTTTCTCACTCATTGTATATCATAATCATTTTGGCATTATTGCTACTTCGCAAGTATTAGATCAGGTCAAGCAAGTTGGAGCTGTTAAGAAAAGTATTTTCTCGGTCATGCGTCCGCAATATATGCTTATTTTTGTGGATATCATTGTCATTGGTTTGGTCATGTTTAGAAAACAAAAGGCCCTTAATTGGAAAAAAGCCATGTCGCGTAAAAGTAACCGGAAAGCGGTTGCGATCTTGTTCTGTATTTCCATCGTCATTTGCGCAATGAATATTTTTCCGAACCGAGCCAGTATGAACGAAACCGTTAAAGCCGAGCAAATGGGCATTCTCAATTATGAAGCTTACTCTCTGCTAGCCAATCAAGAGGAAGAACAAATCGACGTCGCTAAGATTACACAAGCTGCGATTAACGAGACCAAAGGAATTCAATCTACCACTGATCCAGTTTTATTTGGAGCCGCCAAAGGAAAGAACCTGATCATTCTTCAGATGGAGTCTTTCCAGAATTTCTTAATCAATCTTAAGATTGACGGAGTTGAAATTACGCCGAATATGAATAAGCTCGCGGCTAGCAGTTACTACTTTCCGCGTTTCTACCAGCAGGTTGGACAAGGAAACACTTCGGATGCCGAATTCATTGTAAATACTTCTTTCTATGTTCCACCCGATGGTCCAGCCACTCAAATGTATGCGCCCAAAGAGCTTCCAAGCTTACCTAAGCTACTTCAAGCGATAGGTTATGATACGGCAACATTCCATACGAATGAAGTCGACTTTTGGAATCGTGGCGAGCTTTATAATGCTTTAGGATTTAATCGATATTACGATAAGGAATACTATGGTGAAGAGGACACTGTATTTTACGGGGCTTCTGATGAAGTATTGTATGAGAAAACAGCTGCAGAGCTAGCAAGGATGGATCAGAAGGATCAGCCTTTCTACTCTCATGTTATTTCGATGTCAGCGCATAATCCATTCTCGATCCCTGAGGATAAATACAAAATGGCCCTTCCAGAACGATTCGAAGGAACGTTAGTCGGAGATTATATTCGTGCTCAGAATTATGCTGACTATGCACTTGGACTTTTTATCGATGAGCTCAAACAAAACGGGGTATGGGATAACAGCTTGATTGCATTGTACGGAGATCACCGCGGACTTCCTATCTTCTCTCTGAAAGAGAACGATCACGTCTTATTACAGGAAATTCTTGGTCATGAATATACGGAACGCGAATTGATTAATATTCCGTTGATCCTATCAGCAAAGGGAATTACAACGCCAAGTGTAAAAGAACAGCTAGGCGGACAAGTGGATATTTTGCCTACTGTATCTAATTTATTGGGTGTTTCTCTTGCGGATCATATTCATTTCGGACAAGATTTATTGAATCAATCGACTTATAACCTACTTCCTCAGCGCTATTATCTGCCAACAGGATCTTTCGTCAATAATGAAGAGCTCTTCCTATCTGGCAGTGGCTTCGAGGACGGTCAGCATTATACCTTATCTGGCGATGGTAACCACGCGCAACAAACGACAGAAGATGAGTTCGATCGTGCGTTAGAGCTTCTTCATTTGTCCGATAGTTATGTGACACAGTTACCGGATAGAGTGATTGAGGAAAAATAAGCTTTTATATACCAAAAACACTGCATCCCCCAAATTGGTGTATGCAGTGTTTTTCTATATCCGTTTACTTATTCTTTTACGACCAGTTTTAGAGGTGCGGCAATCAGTTTCTCAACCGTCTTGCCATCTAACACATCTTTCGCTGCTTGAATCGATAACTGTCCAATTAATGCAGGCTGCTGAGCAACGGTTCCTGTGAGTTTACCCGCCTCTATGGATTTAAGTGCATCTTCATTTCCATCAAAACCGATGACGGGAATATTCTTACCTGAACTCTGAATCGCCTCTATAGCACCAAGAGCCATTTCATCATTATGAGCGAAAACCGCTTGTACATCTGGATTTCCTTGGAGCAGGTTCTCCATAACGGTCAACCCTTTCGTACGGTCAAAATCAGCGGTTTGCTTCGCAATCACTTCAAGCTGTGTGTCGGCAATTTCATGGAATCCTTTCCCACGTTCACGGGTGGCTGAAGCTCCCGGTGATCCTTCTAGTTCAATGACCTTTGCACCTTTTCCAAGCTGCTCTACAATATATTCTGCCGCCATCGATCCACCTTTTACATTATCAGAGGCAACAAGGGCTTTAATATCTCCCTTATCTGCAGAACGGTCCAAAGTAACGACTGGGATATTTAAGCTGTTAGCCGTCTGAACAACCGTCGAGATTGCTGAAGAGTCTACTGGATTGATTAACAGCGCATTTACACCTTTTTGCATTAAATCTTCAACGTCATTACTTTGCTTGGCCGAATCATTCTGCGCATCGATCACGAGAACTTCCATCCCTAGTTTCTTAGCTTCTGCCAAAACTCCATCTTTAACCGATACAAAGAACGGATTGTTCAAGGTAGATATGGATAATCCAATCTTCATATTCCCCGGGCCCCCACCACTATTAGGCTTAGCCCACTCTGGAGGCTCTAAGGAACAGCCAGTCATAAGAATCAAGAGTAAGGAAGTAAAAATTAATGTGAGCTTTTTCATGTGGAATCCCCCTTATACGGCTTTCTTACGGTCTATGAGTACAGCAATCGCAATAACGATCCCTTTAACTACCATTTGGTAAAAAGAAGATACGCCGAGCAAGTTCAATCCATTGTTCAGAATCCCGATAATTAGAGCACCAATCAAAGTGCCTACGATACGTCCACGGCCACCTGTTAAGCTCGTACCCCCTAATACTACAGCTGCGATCGCATCCAGTTCATAAGATGTACCCGCTGTTGGTTGTGCCGAGTTCAATCTGGAGGTCAAGATAGCTCCAGCCAATGCGGATAACATACCCGTTAAGGAATAGATCATTATTTTGATGCGGTCTACTTTAATCCCTGAAATAATGGATGCTTTCTCATTCCCACCAATGGCATACGTTTTACGGCCAAATGGCGTTTTGTGCAGTACAATCCACAAGACAGCGAATACGATAATCATCGTGATAGCAGGTACAGGTATTCCCAGTAAATATCCACGGCCAAACAATTGGAACGTCATACTGTCTCCGAGACCCGTGATTGGATTACCATCCGTGTATACAAGCGTTAAGCCGCGGAAAATAGTCATGGTTGCCAGCGTAGCGATAAAAGGCGCCATTCTGCCTTTCGTAATCATTAGCCCGTTGACCATCCCCATCAGTCCACCCGCTAAACAACCCACAACAATAGCTAAGATTGGATCCCATCCTGATAACATCAGATTGGCTGTAAAGGCACTGGATAAGGCTAGAATAGAGCCTACTGATAAATCGATGCCACCCGTCAGAATAACAAAGGTCATTCCAA
Source organism: Paenibacillus etheri (assembly GCF_001012825.1). GTDB lineage: Bacteria > Bacillota > Bacilli > Paenibacillales > Paenibacillaceae > Paenibacillus_AQ > Paenibacillus_AQ etheri. The sequence goes on along the minus strand of NZ_LCZJ02000018.1, from coordinate 477,266 downwards.
AAGCGATAAGCGCATTAATTGCGACTTGTCTAAGTAAGTTCAGTATATTTAGAGGTTCCATAAAGCTTGGATTCAGCACAGTTACGATGATAATAAGAATGATTAGCCCTAGTAATGGCCCTAATTTCTGCGTGATTTGCCCCATTTGGAACCCTTTTTTTACACTCTCATCTTTGATAGTAGTCATTACTATTGCCCCCCTGTAGCTAGCGTCATGATTTTTTCTTGCGTAGCTTCTTGTTGTGAAAGTTCTCCACTGATTTCCCCTTCATGAACAACTACGATGCGGTCACTCATCCCTAGGACTTCAGGAAGTTCTGAGGATACCATAATAATGGCGACGCCACGCTCGGTTAATTCGTTCATGAGTTGATAGATTTCCCGTTTAGCCCCAACGTCGACGCCGCGTGTTGGCTCATCGAGGATAAGAACACTTAGGCCAATACCAATCCATTTGGCGATAACTACTTTTTGTTGATTACCCCCAGATAAATTCCGGACCAAAGTCGATGATGATTGTGTCTTGATTTGCAGCCGTTTAATAAGCATATCCACGAATTCTTGTTCCTTCTTAGCATTGATTACACCCTTAGGGGCGAAGTCGTATAAATTCGTCAGCACCATATTATCTCGAATAGAGAAATCTAGGATTAACCCTTCATCTTTGCGGTCTTCTGTAACAAAGCCGATTCCAGCTTGCATAGCGTCATTGGGATTCCGGATGGTAACCTTCTGTCCCTTCACCCAAATCTCACCTTGGTCTAAAGATTCCAGTCCGAATAAGGTTCTCATCATTTCTGTACGTCCAGATCCCATTAATCCAGAGAATCCTATGATTTCACCAGCTCGCACTGAGAAATTAGCATTTTTAAATTGCCCTTTCTTGGATGCATTCTTAACTTCAAGAACTACTTCTCCAGGTTTAGAAGTTCGCTCAGGGAATCGGTCTGTTAATTCACGACCTACCATCTTCCGAACTACATCGTCAAAGTTAGTTTCAGGAATAGGCTTCGTATCTACGGTTTTCCCGTCCCGCATAACAGTGATTCGATCACATATTGTAAAAATCTCTTCCATCCGATGCGAAATATAGACGATAGAGACGCCTTCTTTCTTCAGTGAGGCAATGACTTCGAATAGTTTCTGTATTTCTCTCTCGGTTAATGCAGCGGTAGGCTCGTCCATGACAATAACTTTTGCATGCGTCATAAGCGCTTTAGCGATCTCTATCATCTGTTTTTCACCTACCGAACATTCCCCCGCCTCTTGGTTCAAAGGAATGGTCACTGAGAGCTTAGCAAACTGTTCATTTGCTAACGCTTTCATCTCTTTCCTATTTAACAGGCCGAATTTGGATGTTCGTTCCTTGCCAATAAACAGGTTATCCAGAACCGTCATATCCGGCCATACATTTAGCTCCTGATGGATAAATGCAATTCCATATTGTTCTGCCTCTTTGGGATTTGCAAAGTATTTCTCCTGATCATCTATACGAATGGTACCTTGGTCACGTTGGTGCAAACCGATCAGAATATTCATCAGCGTAGACTTACCTGCGCCATTCTCACCCATCAGGGCATGAACTTCACCATCCTTAAGTTCAAAATCCACACCGGTTAATACACGGTTAGCGCCAAAAGACTTATGAATATCTTTCATCGTAATGTGCATACACTTCGAACCCCCTTTTTATCCAAAATAGACCCCGGCTTGTAGAATGCAGTTGGCATACGGCTTAGCTTCACCCGTACGAATGATAACCTTTGCCTGCTGGGTCAGCTGCTTAAATTGCTCATGTGAATACGCTTCTATCGGTATTTCCTTAAATTTATTATTCAAGTATTGAGAGGTGACTTTATTATCAGTCTCTAATTCCTTTGCAACGATCACCTTTTCGATGACCATATCCTCTGAAATAATGTCAACGATATCTTGGAAGCTAGGAACCCCTAGTTTAACCGCCAGATCAATCTTCGGAACACCTGGTGGAACTGGAAGTCCAACATCTGCGATGACAATTGTATCGGTATGACCTAAGTCCGCAAGCACTTTGGAAATATGGCTATTTAATATCCCGTGTTTCTTCATAGTTACAGATTCGCCTCCACTTCTGCTCTTGTTGGCATACCACCTTGAGCACCAAATTTAGTAACGGATAAAGATGCTGCTCGATTGGCAAACTTTACACTATCCGGAATGGAGCTGCCCTCAGCTAAAGCAACTGCAAATGCCGCATTAAAAGTATCTCCAGCTCCAGTCGTATCTATAGCATTCACTTTGTAAGTGGGAACCAGAACTTCTTGTTCTCCATCGTAAAATCGTACGCCATTGCTTCCTTCTGTTATAAATAGCTTGTTGGGATATTTCCGTAAGGCATCTGTAGTACTCATCCCAGGGAATAAAATCGTACATTCATGTTCGTTAGGCGTCAGATAGGCAGCATTTTCTATAATCGTGTCACTGATAGGACGAGCAGGTGCCGGATTAAGCAGCATAGGTATATTAAATTTATGGCACAGCTCACTTACATAAGACACTGTTTCTTCAGGTATTTCTTGTTGGATTAGCACCATATCAGAGCCTTTAATTACATCAAGCGCTCGCTCAACCAACGTAGGAGTAACTAAATCATTTGCTCCTTTTACAACAATAATGCTATTATCACCTTCTGCTAAAATGATGTGAGCTGTCCCGCTTTCGGTATGTGTAACCGGTTCCACATTTGTGATAAGAACCCGATTTCTCTTAAGATTCTCCATGATCTCCGTACCATAGAAATCTTCACCTACACAACCAATCATCATAACTTCGGCCCCTAGACGCGAAGCAGCTACAGCTTGATTCGCTCCCTTGCCTCCTGGAACGGTAGCGAAGCTCTCTCCAAGAACAGTCTCCCCTGCGTGAGGTCGCTTGGATGAGGTCACCACCAAATCCATAGAGCAACTTCCAATTACACAAATCTTAGCCATGTCCATCAACCTTTCTTATGTTGTCATCTATTCTATACTTCTTGTTGTTTCCCGCTCCACAAAGCTGACGGGTAATTGAATGATTTTATCTTCTACCTTATCTTGCTCAATTAACTTAATAAGTAAACCAGCCGCTTCTCGGCCCATGTCATGCGCCGGCTGACGAATGGTTGATAGCGAAGGTGACAACAAACTGCTAAGTGGGATATCATCAAATCCAATGATTTGGAGATCCTGCGGCACTCTTTTACCTAAACGATGTGCTTCATGAATAACTGCTGTCGCCACGATATCATTACTGGCAATTACTCCATCTGTATCTATATATTTATCAAATAATTCTACAGCCCATTGTTCCGCTTCTGTGTGGGAGAAAGATGAAGTCTGAATCACATGATAGGTGATTCCCATTTCATCAAGCACTTCAATTGCACCTTGAAATCGATCCTGCGCCGGTTTAATATGCGCCGGTCCTTGCATGACTGTAATCTTGCTGCTTCCCCGTGCAATGATTTCTTGAGCGGCAATGCGTCCTCCCTTTCTGCCATCTGCATATACGGAGGGACTGTCATTTGAAGTACGGTCAAGAAAGACAACCGGAATTTTCAAGTTAGAATAAATATCTTTCTCAGGAAAATTAGTGGATGAGATCATGCCAATGACATTATTTTGGATAAAGGTTTGAATATAATCCAATTCCTTTTCCTCGTTCTCATCACTATTACCAAAAATAATCCGATAACCATGCTCCTGCATCCGGTCTTCTATCCCACGTGCTAATTGCGGAAAGAATGGGTTCGTAATGTCAGGTAATAAAAGTCCGATTAATTTAGATTTCCGTTTATATAAAGATCTGGCAACCTCATTAGGGGTATAATTCATTTCTTTGATCGCTGCCTCAACCTTTTTTCGAGTATCGATATTCACATAACCAGATTCATTTATTACCCTTGAAACGGTTGCTACCGACACCCCAGCTTTTTTCGCAACATCTTTAATCGTCATCATGATTCATTTCATCCCCCAATGTGTAACCGGTTACATGTATTACATTGATTAGATTATCATAAAACCGTTTTCATTACAAATCTTTTTTTGTTCCAATATATAACAAAGGATATCGATATGAAATCGATATCCTTAGAAAGGCTAATAAATCAGTTCACAATCATGGTGTTCCCAAACATCAAATAAATTACCATCCAGATCTTCAAATACAAAAAACTTTCCATATTCATGATCACTTTAATTTAAACAAAGGTTCGGTCTATTCTCCCTAAATAAGCTTACGTTACCTCCTTGGCACTAGACTTTCGGCTTCTAAAGATCTCTAAGACTGTTATCTGCAAATCGATTTAATAGTTTGATTGAATTGAAGTGCATCCCTTCATGATAAAGCGTGAAATTTATGAATTCTCCGATTGAATTTAAGGTTAATCCACTACCGGTTGTAAGAGGGGTTACTTGTTCACTTAAGCGATTGTGCATAGCTTCCTGAATACGTTTCGGTTGCTCCGAAAGCATCTCAATTAACACTTCAAGTGTTGGTGATTTCTCGCGCCACTCTGCAGGTTTAGTCCCTTTCGCAAATAATCGTTCAAAGCTTTCCGGCAATTGCATAAGCTCCCTGGCGGAATGAAAAGCGAACTTCTCTTGCACTAAATAAATATGTCCCAAGTTCCATCTAATGTTGTTATTAAAGCCCTGTGGAATGATATCTAGCATTTCCTCGGAAAGTTCTTCAACAGCACGAACAGTAACACTACGCACAAATTCAATTTGTTTGAACACGATTTGATCCATCATAGCCCCTCCTATGTTTTATCCATAGTTTACCATGCACAACAATCGAATCCCAGCAGTTAGTGCGAATTGTAAAATATCCCTTTACAAAAGAAAACGAATGGTTTATTTTAACATTAAGTATTGATTAAATATTAGTCACATTATCCCAACATTTAATATTTATAACAAGAAATAACGGAGGCTATGATGGAAGATAACATGAAAGATACCTTACTATCGAACATAAAATTTGCGTACAACGAAGCTTTGGAATTCATTGTTTCTATGGGAATGATTGCTTGTGAAGAGCAGTTGCTTAAGGCAGCAGAGGATTACAAACTTGAAATGGACCCACAAGCGTTGTCTTATCATAAAGATGCACGAGCACGGTTGTCACCTCACTCCTACCGAGAACTTCAGTTTTTTTTCCAGTACAACTTTTTTCATAAAGCACTCGATTTTGCTTTCTATGAATCCATTTGCACCTGTCCAGAACCACAAACAGCTGAAGCATGGATAAATCGACTGGAAAAGAGTCCAGCAGAAAAGGTAGTCGCTGAAATGGTATATGGTGTGTATTACGATAAATTAGATGAGTTGCTAGAAGGAAACGATTGGGAAATCGTTAAGAAGGATACCCGCTTAATGGCTGAGCTTGTGGCAAGAACAAAACCGCAGCTGGATGTGATTGAAGCGCAGGGGCCATTACTAGAGTGTCTTGCTTATCCCGAAGAAACTAAGCTACGTTATATGCAGCTCTTAAACCAGTTCTACAAGGATGTCTTTTCACTTTGGAAAGAGGAGTTAAAAAGGGAGTCTGAACAAGCCTCTCAGCGTTATGAAGGTCTGTTCCAAGCGAATCCTGAAAGATTCATTCGTGATATCAACAAAAATGAACCTGCAGTTTATGATGTTCCCACTACTTTTCATGTCAGCTTCTTCTCACAAGTTGGAAATCATGTTCTCTTCTTTTACGCAGGAAGTTCTCGTATCGCTTGGGTTATCTTCGGCATTTTTAATGATCATGTATTCGGACCTGCTGCTGATCGAGAGAAAACCGAACTTTTTTTAAAAGCATTCTCGGATAAACGACGTTTAGACTTCTTGCTGCTCTTAAGGAATCGCCCTCACTATGGACAAGAAATTGCATCAGCACTTGGCATAACGCCCGCGGCGGTAACTTATCATGCCAACTTCCTATTCTTTTTAGACCTTATCGAATTAAAAAGAACGGATCATCGATTATATTACCATCTTCGAATGGATAAATTGAGAGCATTACTTGCCGTCACCACAAAAGTCATGCTCGATGAGGAACCTCCTTTTAAGTGAACCGCAGCAAATTCAAACCATAGTGGGGAGGGTCTAAAATGAATGGATCTACAAACATAGAAGCAGACTCGATTAAAAAATCCAGCGTAGTTTCTAACACTTTTATGCGTTTATTGAAACTTGGAAAACCCTATTTAGGTTGGTACCTCATATTGTGTCTCTTAGCAGCCGTCGTTTCCCTTGCAACAGTTGGGATAGCCGAATCTTTACGACGTATAATCAACGCTGCTACGAATCAGAACATGTCCTTTTTAATATCCGGCGGCATTTTTGCTCTAGTAATCGTTATTGTAGATGCTCTAGCCAGCTTCTTACTCACTTACTTATCAGGTGTGCTTGAATTCAAGTCGACCTCTAAGCTTCAGGTATCACTGCTAGCTAGATTATTAAATGTACAGATGAAAGATTTGGACCGTTATCATTCTGCTGATCTCATTAGTCGTATCAATGATTCTGCCCCAGCTGCCCAGCAAGGTATCAATCAGAAGACCATCGAACTATTCAGTAATCTGATGCAAATTACATTTCTCTTAACTTATCTGCTCTCACTCCAATATGCCTTAACGCTCGGAACTATATTGATTTGCTCGCTTGTTCCACTCGTGATGATTCCCTTTACTTCCCGCCTACGTTCCATGCACGAGCAAAGACAGCAAATTGAAACCGCTCAGCAAATGTTTATTCAGGATACAGTACAAGGCGCTGAAGTTGTGCGTGCCTTCTCCCTGGCTCCCAAGCTTCAAAATCAATTCACACAACGCGTTAGGCAATATTTCAACATTCATTTACCAGTCACACGATTGGAAGCTGTAGGCTATAATATGCCCTTTGCTGTTATTCTCAGTGGGCTACTGTATGTGCTCTCCTATGGCGGATATCTAGTTATCCAAGGGAGATTAGATGTGGGTGCAGTGGCGGCATTTCTGATTTGTTTCGAGCAAATTACAAACCCTGTATCAAAGCTAGCTAATCTATGGACTGAATTACAAGCCTCACTGGCGCAAGGTAAGCGGTTGTTTGAGGTCCTTGATTTACAAGAAGAAGACGAAAGCCTTGAGTGTAATAGGGATGATTCTCATCACGAAATGCTGATAAATAACAATCAAGCCATTAGTGGCTTATACCCTATCACCTTTGAGAACGTCGGTTTTCATTATGGTAATCATCAAGTATTAACTAACGTCAATCTAACCATTGAACCAGGTAAAGTAACTGCGTTTGCCGGTCCTAGCGGCAGTGGAAAAAGTACCCTCCTTCAATTAATACTCGCAACCTATGAACCTAATGAAGGGGTCATCCAATCTGGTAAGTTACCGTTAAGCCGCATCTCCCCTCGGGCTTGGCGTAATCATTTGGCTTATGTATCTCAAGAGCCTTATCTGTTCACTGGAACCCTATATGAAAATATTGCATGGGGAAGACCTGACGCAACCTATGAAGAAATTATTAAAGCATCAAAAAGTGCGGGGATACACGATTATATTATGAGAACCCCACTTCAATATCAGACTTCCATTGGGGAACGAGGGCATACCTTATCTGGCGGAGAAAGGCAGCGGCTATCTATTGCCAGAGCATTTGTCCGAGCGCCTAAGCTTCTCCTTCTTGATGAACCCACAGCTGCACTTGATAGCCATAATGAGGAGATTGTCGGCCAGGCCCTGCAAGAACTCATGCATGATCGTACAACGGTTGTTATCGCGCATAGACTATCTACCATCAGAAATGCAGATCACATTTATTATATGGAGGCGGGTTCTATTGTTGAAGCTGGAACTCATCTGGAGTTAATGACTTTACAAGGCCAGTATTACAATATGGTTGAGACCTCAATGAAGAAGGCTGATATTTCTACTCCGGTCAGGGAGGAAGAGCTATGAACGAGGGGGAATCCAAGAATCTTAAACTGAGGTATGCTCTGCGTAGATTAATCTCTTATGCTAGTCCTTATCGCATTGGATTTATTGTGGCTGTACTCCTGCTCTCTGCTAAGCTGGTAATGGACATAGGCTTTGCAGCCATTCAGCAAGTGTTTATTGATACGATCAACAACGCCAATATGGATGCATTAACACGCATAACTGTAATCTGTGCCATTGCTTGTGTCATTATTATCTGCTGTCTTATGCTGCAGCATTACTTCCGCTTCGTTATGCAGAGTCGGATGGCTTGGGATATTCGTGCGAAGCTGTTTGACAAAAGCCACCGAATTCCATTCCGTTACCTTCAGTCCATGCATTCAGGTGATTTGACTTCGCGTAACACTAAGGATGCAGGGATGGCCATGGGGATGATAAACAGCATTGTATACGATTTAGGCTATAATCTACTTCTGTGTTTCATTTCCTTTCTATATTTGGCCAAAATGGATGTCTGGATCGCCCTGTTAGCTCTTGGATCGGGCCCTCTTGTTTTTCTTTCCGGACGTTTCTTTGACCGCAGATTACGAAAATTATCTACTCAAATTTATGCAAAAGAGGCGGAATTACGTGGAATTTTACAAGAAACGCTTCAAGGAATGAAGGTCGTCAGAGCCTTTTCGCTTGAAGAAACTCTCTTAAAGAAATATGCGTTAGAACGTGAGAAGTTAAGAAGAATGCAGCTGCGAAAATCGCTTCTAAATGGTCTCTTATGGCAATCTTCCGCCTTTATCAACAATCTCGTAATGGTAATATGCGCCGCTTTAATTGCGTTATCAGCGCTAAGTGGCGGAACATCAGCAGGTGAAGTACTCGCTTTTATTATTTTGATGGGTAGAGTCCAATGGCCTTTTGTCCATATGTCTCAAACATGGGGAGGTGTGCAGGAGGCTTTAGGTGCGGCTGACCGCGTATTCGCTATACTAGATGCACCTGATGAAGGAGCTGCTCATCCTTTGCCAGAATCCAGCTCTTCACCATTAGCTTCTGTAGAGGTGGCTGCCTTACAAATAGAGGATGTCCACTACAGCTATTCGGGTAAAAAGGATAATGAAGCATCACTATTTACAGGGCTAAATATTCATATACAACATGGAGAAACTATCGCGGTTGTCGGGCCAAGCGGATCAGGGAAGACGACGCTCGTTCGATTATGTAATGGACTTTATGAGCCTACTGCAGGAAGCATCTCAGTTTATGGAAAGTCTGTACATGATCAGCTCGAAGAAGCACGTGCAATGATTACCTATGTTCCCCAAACCCCTTATTTGTTCTCAGGAACTATACGAGACAATATCGCCTTCAGTTCTAGTACAGCTAGCGAAGAGGATATTCGAGAAGCCGCTCGGCTCGCAGGTGCAGAAGAGTTTATTACGAAGATGAAGGGTGGTTATGACACTATCCTAGGTGAACATGGATCGACTCTATCTGGTGGACAAAGACAACGCATAGCCATTGCCAGAGCTTTTCTTCGTGATGCTCCACTCCTTCTTCTAGATGAAGCCACTTCCGCACTCGATAACGAATCTGAGCGAATGATTCAGCAATCTCTTGATTTGTTAATGAAGAATCGAACCACATTAGTTATTGCACACAGACTATCCACCATTCGTGAAGCCTCTAGAATTATCGTATTAGATCAGGGCTCCATTGTTGAGGAAGGTACACATGAGTCTTTATTAGAAATGAATGGGCTATACTCACAATTATATAACATTCAATTTAAATCTTCTGAAGCAGAAGACATTAGTGAACATGAGTTGCTTCAATTACATTCACATCTATGATTCCAGATCAGCTCATACATCATAATTCATTAATTAAGGTGTATGAGCTAAATGGGTGTATAAATTATTTCTTTTCTTTCAATTGTTTCATGACGAGTGTAATAAATGACTGAATATAGCTTTCCTGAAGTTCCTTCTTTCTGGAGCCCATCCATATCGAATGCTTGGAAACCACATTTTCTACTTCTACCTTGGCTAACGTTCCTTGATCAAGATAAGGCTTTGCTAACAAAGCGGATACAAAACTAATCCCATACCCGGCAATCACGGCTTGAATAACCTCATTTACTCCATTAAATTGAAGCTCGATCTTTGGTTGTTGTACCTTTCGTTCTTCACATAATTGTACAAGTCTCTCTCTGGCTGCACTGCCTTCCTCCCTCATAATAAATGCTTCAGCCATCACTTCCTCAAAGCTAACCTCCTGCCTGGCAAAAGAGTGATTTGAAGAAACTACAAACACATACTCATCCTTGTATAACTCCCGATGTTCGAATACCCCAGTATGATGTGAAGGAAACGCCATATCACTATAAATGACTACATCTGCTTCAAAGTTATTTAATTGTTCCATGACTTCATGAGAATTAGTAGTAGTGATCTGAATTTTGACTTCTGGAAAAGATTGCTTGAATAATGACGCCCACCGGGGAATGAATATGCTAGTGGCCAGATAATTACCTGCGATCCGAATACTCCCCTCGGGATAATTATGATAATCCTCAATGATTTTCTGTATTTGATCACCCATGGCAAAAAACTTCTCAAGCGGATCAATTAGTCTTTTTCCAATCGGTGTGAGCACCATTCTCTTGCCTTTGACCTCTAATAATAAAATATTATTCTCCCGTTCAAACTTACGGATCTGCGCGGAGATAGCCGGTTGACTGATGTGTAAACGTTCGGAGGCTTTGGTCACACTTCCTGTTATCGCAACGTAATAAAACAATTTTAATACATGATAGTTCATCCTAATTTCTCCCTAACTATATAAAATAAAATCTTTTTTTAACGGTCCTTCGGCTTTCTTACTATAACTATACATTATGGATATTAACTATTATATATTGTTTATTTATAATTATTTATCTTATACTTACAACTATTCAAAGGGGAGGTTTCTTTAATGAAAGAGACAGTATTATTTTTAACCCGCCACGGGCAGACCGAATGGAATTTGCAGAAAAGAATGCAAGGACATCAAAATTCAGCGTTAACAACCTTGGGCGAACAGCAAGCGGAATGGTTGAGAGATCGTTTAGAAGGCGAAAATTTAGGAGCAATCTATTCTAGTACTAGTCCAAGAGCATTGCATACTGCGCAGATTTTACGAGGAAATCGGAGTTTATCGATTCAACAGCAAGCTTCTTTAATGGAAATTAACATGGGCATTTGGGAAGGAATGAACACAGATCAGATTGAACAAGAATATCCTTTACAGTACTCCCATTTTTTCACCAGACCTGATCTTTTTATTCCTCTAGCCCCAGGTGAGACCTATAGTCAGCTTGAACAAAGAGTGACGCCGACTATTGAGCGTATCATTAAAGATAACGAAGGACTTGAGGTGCTTATTGTCACACATCGGATGACCCTGAAAGTCATTATGGCTCATTTTCTTAATAAATCATTGCAGGAAATAGGGGATTTACCGGATATTCTCTCCACAGCATTATGTAAAATAACCCTAACTGACAACAATACAACCATTAATCTGTACGGCGATACATCACATTATCAATAAATCAATCTAAAAAAAGGCAACTCCGATTTAGACGGGGTTACCTTTTTAGACTTCAACTTTAAATCTCTACACTTTTGATTGTAAAGCTACGGACCTTCATCCATTTTCCTGAAATGAATTCGTCAATCGTTTTCGTCTTCGGTCTAACGCAAAAACGATGTTTGCTCCCTTTATCAAATCCCACCGCTTCAAAAATCAGACCGTCACCTATTTGCTCCTTAAAGAACACTTGCTTAAGTCCCAATCTATTTAACATTTCAAGCTTTACACTCTCAATATACGTACGTGAATACTCCTTAGACATATGTGTTCCTCCTAGTAGTGGTAGTAATATTATAAGTTCAATATTAAGAAAATCAACTGAAGATCACATAATCACAAAAAGAAAAAAGCCAACCCATAGTCTATGGATTGGCTTCTACTGTATGAGTTGATTACGAAATTATTTAACTTCTGTTGTTCCAGTCACTTTTCCATCAATCTTTGCAGATGCTTTCAGATCCTCGCTTGTGAAGTAAAGGTTACCATCAATCGTTGCGGTTTCAGGCAGAGTAAAACCTTTCGCTTCTACATATACATCGCCTTTAATCGTTCCGCCTTCAACTTTCAAATTCTCACTCTGTACAGTAAACTTAGGTACCGTTAGTGTATAACTGGCAGTGATCTTGTGATCAGCGTCTTGCGAGTAAAGGGCAATCTTACGGTAAATGTCGCCATCAGCGGCTCCTTTATCATGGAATTCTCCAGCTACAACAACCTCTTCAGCAATCGTGACATCATTTAGAATAGCAATAATCCAGTTTCCATCTTTGCTTACAGCCTTAGTAAATGCATCTGCTTGATTCACGATCGAGGCAGTAGTGACTGCATCGGTCTGCTCAGCAGCCGGAGCTGAAGTTGCCGCCGAATTGGTTGCTTTATCCTCATTTGCACCACAACCAGCCAATACCGCTACCGAAACCCCTGCCACTAAAATCATTTTAAATAGTTTCATTTCGATTCCCCCTAATTTTGATTATGAATTAATTATATATTAAAATTCTTAATAATTAAGTGAATGATTTCACAAATTTGTGTCAGTATATAAAGCGATTTCACAGCGCTCTTTCTTCTTGTGTAGAATTCGTATCCATGAGTTACACCTCTTCTCGCTGACTAATTTAGGTTCTTAAATCTATTTACCCAAATTATTAAAATGATCACAAGAATCATTTTCTTCTTGGTATAAAGTCACTCGTTGACTCTTCTCAAGTTTTAGTGATAATATTTGGAAATAAATATCTCAGCAAGGGAGAAGTTTACTGGTGAAAAAGACTACAATGAAGGACATCGCGCTACGAGCTAATGTCTCCGTTGCAACGGTAAGCTATGTTCTGAACCGCGTCGATAACCAAACCATTCCTGAGAAAACCCGCAATCAAATTCTGTTACTTGCCGAAGAGCTTCATTACATTCCTAATCTAGCAGCCCGTTCGCTTGCCAATAAAAAAACGGGATTGATAGGCGTACTTGTCAATAATTCTGCTTATATGCCACCTTGGAAACTCTATGCCCAGTTCACATTTATTCGTGCTCTGGAACAGCGTTTAACGGATGCCGGATATCATACGCTGTTATACTCTCTCGGTACTGACCATCCTTCTTTAGATATCATCGTCGAAAGAAAACTCGAAGCGGTCTTTCTGATCGATGTCCGCGATGAATCCTTCTATTCGATTTCCAAGCATTTTGTAGAAGGCATCCCCTTGATTTTAATCGACAGCATGATTGAAGATAAACTGTTTAAGCAAGTTCTTTACAATTATCGTTCAGCGCTCCAAAAAATAATGCCTAAGGATCTTTCACAGGTATGTTTAATTATGGAGAGTTTCAATAACTCTCTGCTCACTCAATTTATCCAAGACAGTCTTCCTTTACCTAAAAAAGCGATATTCAAAGTTCACAATCTGGAGGAATTGAATACAATCTTATCGGAGGGGATCTACAAAGAGGCCATAGTTATTAATGAGTTTATCGGAAGTTATGTTGAAAAATCCGGAGTATTCTCTCGTCTTTCTGTTCTTTGTACCTGTAATTGCCCAGAAATGCTTGGTGAAAATGTTCAGAAATTTGTATTCACAGGGGATAAAGCTGCCACTGCTTTTGAACTGATGCAAGAATTATTACATCGTCCTGACTACTCTGAACAAGTGGATAATCGTTATTGGGTTGATTAATTTTTTTCGGTATTCACTTAAGCGTTTAAGTCGAGAGGAGAGATACCAATGACAGATCCTGTCTTAGCAAAACATGTATCCCCCCCTGTTCAATCCTATCCAACCCTTTGGGGAAACCGGAGATTCATGCTACTACTGAGTTCGTATTCCATTTCCTTGTTTGGAAATACCTTTCACAGCATTGCTTTAAGTTTATGGGTACTTCAGACGACCGGAAGTGCTAAAATGATAGCTATTATTACGATAATCAATTTATTGCTCAGTTCTTTCCTCGGATCCATAGGAGGCACACTCGCAGACAGGATCAATCGCAGAACCATTATGTTAATCACAGATTTGATAAGCTGCGGTATAGCAGTTACGCTTGCTTTAGCTATTTCCATGTCTTCTACATCATTCATTATCGTGGCCATATTGACGGGACTTACGACAGTCTCAGCTTTATTCCAGTCCCCCGCGTACCAAGCTTCTATTACCACTGTTGTTGGCAAAGAGCATGTGCAAAAAGCGGTCGGGATTCTAAACTTATCGGAGAACATCTGTCGGACTATTGGATATTCTGCTGGAGGTGTTTTTGTAGCGAGTTTCGGGGCAGCGGATGCCATATTATTTGATGGAGCTACATTTTTCGTTTCCTTTCTACTGGTTCTTGCCGTTCGCTCCCTTCCACTGCCAAACAAAATGAATGCCGGACCTAAGGAAGAAAGAAAATTTACGCAAGATCTTGTGGATGGCGTTCGTTATATTTGGAGATACCCCTTCGCCCGAGCGATTGTCATAATGCTCCCTACGCTCACTTTGTTCTTTATGCCTTCACTGATGCTAACGCAAGTTATGGCCGTTAAAGTATGGAATTCTAGTCCTTTTCAATTTGGACTCATGGAAGCCTGTATTCCACTGGGTTATATGATTGGTTCCAGCATGATATTGTTTCTCGGCTCTAGAATAAAAAACCGCGGCTTCCTTATCATGACTGGACTTCTATGTCTGGGTCCTATGTACCTCCTGTTATCGTTCGTCACTACTGCTGCGTTAGCTATTCCCGTCATTCTTTTAATTGGCTTTATGTTCTCATTCTGTACATTACTGATAAATACCATCCTCAGACTGGAAGTTTCGGAGGATATTCAAGGCAGAGTCTTCGGTGTATTAGGCTCCATTATGAGTGTAGCACCCTCAATTGGTCTTACAGCCGTTTCATTCCTGTCCGATCACTACAGTCCAGCCCCTGTCATGGGTTCTATCGGAGTCCTACTGCTACTGTTTGCTTTATTAACCTTGACCAAGTTAAAGGTGATTCGTAATTATAAGTAATTTTATATCATATCTAATGACCGTTATCACCCGTTTTTCCTGATTACACGCCTATCATGAAGCTCAATCAGTAATTGAACAACAATAATGATCAATAAGAAGATTCCCAGGACACCTGTTAAAAATGGATAAATTAAAGGAAAAAATACGCTTGGATAACTTTTACTAATATCCGAATAGAAGCCCATACCCATAAGTGATGTACCAGAGAACTCGATAAGTTTCACACCTAGATGATTATCACTTCTTTGAGCATAACTCAGCACCTTTTCTTCTATGTTCCCATCATGCGAAATCGAGATTATTTTCCACTTTCTATTTTCCATCGGCTGACTATCATCTGTAAGTCTTTGGACTATACTAACTCCTTTTTCACCAGTCTTTCGATCCTTAACAGTGAGAATATCTATCCAAGAGAAATATCTGCTTCCTCGTTCCCGATTAGACAGCCATATTTCATCAGGGGTTGAGATTTTTTGATCATTTAATAAAAACTGAACTTTGACAATATCACCAGGCGGGACATTTTCCTCTTCATCCCAAAGGGTCAATTCTGCTTTCCTGCCTGTATTTTCTTCTTGGATCTTAATTCGCTTATTATCAACCGTTAGTTCTTGAACGTTTAACGTGTTATATCCTTTTTCAGCATGGTTTATCTCATAACGCTGATTGATTTGATCTGAAACCATATACTCACGGATATAGTTGAATAATGGGCTAAAAGAAATCGCTAGCAAGAAAAATGAAATCACCGATAAATAGATTATTTTTTTCATAATGAATCCTTGTGAGCGATCGTCAGCTTGAAATTTTGTCTTGAGCCACCTTCGAGGCCATTTGGAACCCCATCCTGCATAGGAACAAAACCAAACTTCTGATAAAATCTTCTAGCAGGTTGACCCTCTGGATGATCCTCACCAAATGTAGTAACAAGAACCTCTGATGGGGTATCGACACTTTGGAGTATATGATTAATCAGGGCTGTTGCGACTCCTTTATTTCTTTCTTCCTTTAAAACCGACAACCACCCAATTTTGTAGGTAGGGGCATTGGTTGAAGAAAATAACACTCCTCCAAGTAATCCTGAACCTGGCGAACCATTGTTTTCTCTTACACAAAAAGCACTTTCTCGACTGATGTTTTTTTCTAAAGCTAGAGTGAAATTCGGATCATCTACCATCGGTCCAAAAAGGGACTCCACCTCTAGCTCCAGCCATCCTCTTATATCCTCCATAGTAGCGTTTACTACATTCATGTATAAGTTCTCCTTTAGTAGTCTTGGTTACACCATTCGATACACTTAGGAATAAAATTTTCATAGTCTTTTAAAGCATTAATTGTACTTATTACTTCAAGGGTTCCAAGTTCTCGCTCTGTATTATCCGTACTCTCTAGTCCAAGTGATCGTCTAATATTATAGGCTAACCATTCTAGCTTCCCCTGAAAACCGTAGTTGAGCACATCGGACCAGTTAGCATAAATCTCGCCGCCACGATCCTTGTAGGTACTAATAAGTGTGCAGAAAGCATCTTTGTTTATACTTCCCGATTCAAAACCTGACCAATAAAGGGCTACATCTATCAGCTCTTGTGTTGGATGGATAGGCCCTGCAGCTTCCCAGTCAATAATAATGGGTATCTGATGCTCATCCCATAGTATATTTTTTTGATCTAGATCCCTATGGCTGATAACCCTATGATTCGATAATTGTTCCGCTGAAGAATCTACAAGTTGTTCCCAATGATTTATTTGGTTCAGGTTATCTAATAGCAAGCTAGACCATTCCAAACCATCCTGTATTGCTTTTAGAGCATACTCATTCCAACGAACAGTCGAAGCATTTACTGCCTCAAGATTCTCATTAAAATGATGATCAAGAAGTGTAGAGAAATTGATTTTATGAATTTTTGCAAGGATTTCCCCGATCACTTTACAACACTCTATATTAATTTCTCCTGATGGCAAAGTCTTACCTTCGACCCATGGAAACAATAAATAGTATTGACTCTCAACTTCATGTATAAAACGATCATTAGATACGATTGCCGGTACTGCATTTATTCCATTTTGATAAGCCATATTCGCTACTTTTTCAGAAAGAGTATAGTTGTACAGGGCAGTATCCCGCTGCATAATTTGAGGATTTAAAGCTTTCACTGCATATAGCGCTTTATCCGTTTGTAGACGATACATTCTATGCAAAAGACCTCCTGTTACCTGTTCAGGTTCATTTTTCAAATGCCCTAACTCGTATTTTGCACATAGCATTTCAAAATTCAAGTTATAATTCAGGTTTTCCATGTTATGTATCCCTTTCCTAATGGAGTAAAAACATATAGAGTATATCTCTATAGAGCTGAGTCGTAAACTAAACAAGCAATTGCTTTGATCCGGATGTCCGGGGTAAGCAATCGCTTTTACAGATAAGGCTATATTAACAATGATCGAGTTGATTTAGTAGTTTTTTAAATTGCTTAATGCCTTCGCATTGCGTTGTTAATAATGGCATACAGAATAGGTTTCAGCTTTGGGCAGATATTGCATTTACACTGAATAGCCTGCATATTGGAGATACTTTCAGTTTGTGCTGAGATGATATTTGTAGCGATACTCTGAAGTTCAAGATTTGTCGTGTACCTAAGTATATTCCTAGACATCTCTATGGCTCCTAGATCAATCAGAATCCCAATTGAAACAACCAGGCAGATAACTTCTCTTCCCTCTCTTTTAAGTCACCATTTATGCGATTTAATTTCCCAAGCCTGTGCTCAGAAGTTATACTGCCATCCAGCATATATAGCACACGTTCTGCCTGAGCAGCGACTTTCGCATCATGCGTAGCCAGTAAAATCGTAGTACCAGCCTGATTAATATCAATTAATATCTCCATAATTTCACTAGCAGCTTTAGAGTTCAGCGCACCTGTTGGCTCATCACCAAAGAGAATATCAGGCTCATTGATGATTGACCTGCAGATCGCTGCTCTTTGCAGTTGTCCACCCGACACTTGTGTAATATCACGCTCAGCGAGTGCGGAGATCCCGGTTTTTTTCATTAACTCGGCGGCTCTTTTATTAATAGTTCTACGGTTAACGATTTTAGCTTGATAAGCGGATAAAATGATATTGTCCCGAATATTCAGGTTTTTTAAAAGATGCATCTGCTGAAAAATAAATCCCATTTGATTTAGACGCAGTACAGCCAATTCACGCTCAGAAAGACCACTGATGTCCTGCCCTTTAAAAATAACACTTCCTGAAGTCATCCGATCCATACCGCTGATCGTATAAAGCAATGTTGATTTCCCTGAGCCAGAAGGCCCCATTATAGCTACGAATTCTCCCTTTGATACCTGCAAATGAACATCTTTTAATACCGTCTGCGGGGTTCCCTGCCCGGTTTCAAAAGTTTTATTTAAACCCTTCGTCTCTAATATGAACATTCTACCACCTCCCCCTCATTCAACAATCAGTTTAGATATTTTGGATTTCTTCATCGATATCGTGCTTACTACGGTTGTGAGTGCTACAATCAGCATGAAAAAAAGAGGGAGAATTAGATAAGCTACCACCGGATTAACTACAAACTGTATGTTGGATGCTCCCATAAAAGATCCGAGTAATTGAGCGAATTTTTGTCCGATAGTGTTAGCTGAAAAGGTTCCGAGAATGATTCCGAGACCCGATACCAGTAGTAGCCTTACCTGATATTGCTTTCGAATATCTTCTAACGTAAAGCCAATGCTCCTCAAGATTGCGATTTGCGAAGCGTCCTTTGCTAGCAGCATTTTTAGAAATAAAGCAGTAATCAGTACAGAAATCGATATTGAGATGGCAATGGATAAGCCAGTGACCAGCTTCAATTGCCTAATCGTATTCCCGAGCGTCTGAGATAAATAGCTTTCTAAATGAGTGACTTTGGCTGGATAAAATAACTTTGCGTATTGATCCATTTTCCCCTGAACCGAAACATTCGGATTCACATCTAAAGCTACGATATACCATAGAACAGACTTCGGATCATAAGGCAATCGGGCTTTTGCAGTTCGGCCTCCGTTCGTTATATCTTGATAGATCCCGCTAACGGTCAATTTTTTTGAAGCGCCATTTACCTCCAAAAGAACGCTGTCTCCTACCCTTTTGTTCCATTCCTTGGCATTCAAATCAGAAAGGGCAATCTCATCCCCACTTTCAGGGGTTCCTCCATTAACATAGGTGAGCGGAAAGATAGAGAAATCTCCTGTCTCAACATTGATGTTCTCCCATACGCCATCGCTGCCTAGCACTTTAAATCGAGATGTGATTAATGGTGAGAATTTAGCTATGTCGGGATCCTTATTTAGCGTGGTTATCAGTTCATTAAATCGTTTCTCTATTTGATCAGATTGCTGCAAATCTATTCTCATGTCACTTTGACCTACACCCATATAAGAAATAAACCGGGGGGACTGGAGAGTATTCAATAAATTCACTGGCACAAGAATAATAAACAAACAAATCACAAATACGAAGAACAATAATCCGAACATGGTCAAGCGTCCATAAACATCCTTTAGGCCTAGAAAAACATTCACATTTATATGCTTGTACTTACTCAAAACTATTGTACCTGTATTCCCTTTCAATTCGCCCACAGTCCCTGACCTTAAAGCCTCAACTACTGTTATACGATTAAACCTTCTAAGAATAACTCTGCAAAAGAACATAATCATCCCGAAGATCAGACCAACCGCTAAGACTGGAACAATAGGCTGAAGGATCGTTTTCGGAGCAGTCCCCAGGTACAATGTAATATTCGCTGTAAACAACCGCACCACACCTAAAGATAACAAATATCCTAATAGTGAAGCACATGCTGCCATAACCATATATTTTGCCAAATAGATCCTTCTAATATCTTGCTGTGAGATTCCAATTGCTTTCATGACGCCAATCTCTCTGTAATCCTCCTCTAAGGTCGCGATCATCGTAAATCTTAAACATAGGGTGGCAATAATCAGTAGAAGGATGCTTACCAAAATAATGACAACTGCAATAATCCCATCTGTCAGCGCATTCAGCGTCTTAAACAAAGGATAGTCTATCATTGGTCCTTTGCCGGGCATATCTGAGGATTGATAGGTATTACGGAACTCGCTAAGTCTACTTAAATCGGTGATTTGAAATTCAATTAGGTATTCAACTTCTCCATGGTTCTTCTTTAGTGCATTATAATCTGTATCATTTACGACAAAGCGCTTCGAGCTAACAATAGCTGGGTTCATTTGAATATCACGAACAAAATCAGTAACAATGAATTTCTTATCTAACTGTCCATTGGAGAGGGTGACCTGATCACCAATGTTCAGATTATTCTCCTTCTTATAATAAATAGGAACTGCGATTTCTCCTTCGGATACCCTTATCACTTGATTCTCTAAATTCAGCAGCAAATCAAACGATGGGTTCTGCCTTACAAAGCCGATATCCATCACGCTGTTCTCTTCCGACTTATTATTGTTACCTAAGACGACATTGGAGCCATCTATCCTTAGCATTTCTACTGTCTGTTGATTCTTAACAAGTGGATTTGTAGAGGCGAATTTTTGAATACCTGCGTTATCTATTGGACCAGCATGCATTTGAACAAAATGGGGAGCTTTTGATTTATCCAGCAAATTACTTAAAGAACCGGACAATTCCATAATGACTTGAGAAGCACAGGCAGCAAGCAACGCCGATAACATCATAAAAATTAATAATACGATCGTTATAATTTTATTTCTTTGAAAATCTTTTTTCACAATTTGTAGCAGCATTGAGTTCCTCTCCCCTGCGTCTAATTCATCCTCCCTGCTCGGACCTTATTCAAACATTTGCGTTACGTAGGAAAAGCTTCCTTTTTCAGCTCCCAACGTAGTTTCCATAATATAAATAAAGCTCTGAATTTTGAGGATGATCTCTTCCGGCTGCCACTTAAAAATCCCTTCATCAAACAGAAATTGTGAAGCGACCAATAGAAATTCCATCGTTTCTTTA
This sequence comes from Paenibacillus etheri, assembly GCF_001012825.1. Lineage (GTDB taxonomy): Bacteria > Bacillota > Bacilli > Paenibacillales > Paenibacillaceae > Paenibacillus_AQ > Paenibacillus_AQ etheri. The sequence continues at coordinate 456,183 of NZ_LCZJ02000018.1, read as the reverse complement.
GGATATGGACAGTGGAACAAGCTCTCCTCGATTCCCTGCTCTATCACCTCTGTCAACACAGGTGTTAGCTTCAATATAGTTTCAGCCAAACTTTTCTGATGGATTAGCGCATTCTCTCCTTGATGAAACTGTTCAATCATCCGACCTTTTCCCTCCGAATCAGGCTTCTGCGCCATTATGATTCGAAGTAGCTTTTCATGCACAGAGAGCTTTGGATCAGCAGCAATGATCTTGGCAGCATCCACTCCAGCATCAATGATTCGCGTGACCACCGCATCCATAACCTCCTCCTTCGACTTGAAATAATAGTAGAACGTGCCCTTGGCAATCCCGATCTCCTGCAAGATGTCGTTCACTGTAGTTCTCACATAGCCTTTCGTAAAAAAGAGAATTTCTGCCTTATCTAATATTTCATTTCTGCGTTCTTCCGCTTCTTTGGAAATTCTCATTTATTTTGAGTCCTCCTTTTATAGACCGACCGTCGGTCTATTCCATTTAAATACATTTTATACATCTTGTCAATGATGTTCAAGCGAATTGGACAAAAGAAAAAGGTAACCTCCAAAAAAATGTGGTTACCTTAATGTGCAGTCAGCATAATCAGTAGACATTTTTACGCTTTAGAATATGATATTCATTGCTGAACATGCCGGACAGGATATCAGCAATTAGGAATACAACCCTGTTAACAGCCCACGCTGATAAACAAATCCTGTAAACAGGAATATTATCGCCGCCAAAAGCCATAACACAGCCCTTACAAATCGTTCTTCTTCCTTCTACTTTGCATCGATATGTGGCTCATTCAGTAGCTTCGTATAAGCTTCTTGGATATTTCCGTAATAGACGAACAAGAACACCGCAGTTGCTGCAATCACCAGAAAGGCAGAGACGCCATAAGCGGCGAAATCATCGTTGACATAAGAAGTTGCGAAGATAAAGGTCGGCGACAGCACACATAGACAGACGCCCACAATCAAAGCAAGGCGATAAGTCGGAGCATAAAGGGCTTGACTGCGCTGAAGCGCTGTTTTGAGCGCATAAGGTAGCTGAAAGCCTTGCTCTAGACTTTCGAAGCGCTCGAGTTTCATGCCGCTGTGAATGAACATCCCAACGGCCACAGCAACCAGCACGAACATCCCGACCAGCCCCAGCATCGAACCTTTATCAGCCATATCAGCATTATTTTCAAACAGTGTACTAAGAGTAATCAACAGCGCCACCCCGCAAGCGCAGAGAAATACACCGAGACCGGTCCATAATCCAGAGCTACGTTTGGCAGCCGCATAAGCATAAACCTCTTCTTCACTCAGCATGGGCACAGTCTTCTCCTGTCCGGCTGGATGGATGTCTAACTCAGCAGTCAACTCCTCAATATTGCCGAATTCCGATATGACAATACCAATCGCCTCATTCTCCGACTTGCCAGCAAGCTTCATCTCCAGATACTTCTCCTCCATCCCGGACAGCAGCTCTTGCTTCAGATGTTCCAGTTCCTGAGTCTTGGGCAGACCCGCAAACATATTATCCAGATATACTATGATCGTCTCCATGCACTATCACCACTCCTTGATAAATTGGTTTACAACTTCCTGCGTAACTTTCCATTCCTCACATTTTTCTCGGTAATAGGCGAGACCCAGCGGGGTAATCCGGTAATATGTGCGCCGCTTGCCAAGACTCTCATCCAGATAAAAGGATTCAATGTACCCGTTCTTCTCCAGCCGGGTAAAAGCGGAATACAGCGTTGTCTCCTTCATGACATACTTCTCCTGAGTCAGCTGCCTGATATTCTTGGAAATCTCGTACCCGTAGGATTCCCCATCCAGCAGCATGTAGAGGATCATCGTATCATTGTAACCACGTATAACATCACTGCTGATCAAAAATGGTACCCCCTATAATTACTTCATCTGTCGTAGTAGTTTCAGTATACCATAATTACTATGACAGATGAAGTAGTTAACAAAAGAATAGGCAAAAAAATCTAAACAGCATAAAAAAAGAGAATTGCTCTATGTGAGCAACTCTCCTCAAATCAACTAGTCTCTTGAATTTCAAAAATCTGATCAATCTTCTCTTTCGCACCTTCCCAGGAGGTCAATAATGGAAATCCATATTGTTCACGGGCTCTCAAATTCCATGGATGCGGAATACAGAGTACTTTCCTTCCGTCCTGCAATGCAGGAACCAAGTTGTGAACCCCGTCATCGATCAGAAGATCATAATTAATAAGATTCTTTCGTTTGCATGGGAAGAAATTTCCAATGGGAATAAACGGCATATGCTTCTGCAGCCAGTTCCATTTTTCAACAACTGCCTGAGGCTGGGCCGCCGTAACAATAATAACATCATAAGCATTGTGTAGCTTCTCCATTTCTCCTACAACATGCTCGTCAAACAGTTCAAGCTCTTCATATAGTCCAGGTCGCCCATAGAATACATCTTGTGTACAATCTGGATGACGTAAATGATCCGTATTCCAATCAAGCATCTCCTCGTACTTCAGTACATGAGTGGGGAAATCATTGTTGTTATGGTATATAGCTCGTTTGACTAGATGGCATATCGTGTCATCCATATCAACTGCAATTATTGACTTTCTCATCTGTGTCCCCCATATGTTTTTTTATATTACTATTTAAGTATACACAATGTAATTACTGTTTTCGTCTTGAGTTAGTTAAATTTCTGGTTAATGTTTTTTTAACGCCTCAACGCATCTTTGACAGATACAGGCTTTACCTCTTAGTTCTATAGGTACCCGTTCTAGTAGTTCAGAAGGAATTTCCGTATGAAAACACCAACAATCGCCACTATCAGCACCACAATGATTTAATTTTTTACATAAAGGACAATACCGTTGTTCATCTTGTTTATTTTTTATTTCCAATGCTTCTACTCCCCCATAAATCACTAAAATATTTCTACCTCTGAACATTCCCCATCAATTCATTCCTCCCACAGATCTTTGCAATACCTCTATACTTTCCTGAAGAAATGCCTGATTCTTTTCAATCCCTCTGGTTTTACACCAAACTACTAAAAGCATCATAAAAATTATAAAACGGTATTATATCTTCGAGATCGAGTAAAGGACGAACCGATTCGTAGCCTTGCACATAAGGGAGCCGTGTTAGAGGGTTCACTTCCCAAACGTACCGGTTCATTTTTGTAAAATCAATTTCTGAGGAACCACCGCGAGCACTCTCGTAATCAATTATACCAATGACTTCATTATCTTTTATTAATATATTGCCTGGTCGAAAATCCATATGAACAACACAAGGCCCATCAGGTTCAGGTAACGCCGAATATACGCTATCAAAGTGAGTAATACATTTCTCAAATAGATCAGGCTGAAGGAGCCCCTTACAAGGTTCTTTCCACTTTTCAAAATTATTTTTCAGGTATAATCTCCAGCTATTGTTCTTTACCATCTGAAAACCATCGGATCCATAACATCCATACGCTGGCATGGTAACTTCATGAAGCGTGGCATGATACATCCCGATCTGATAAGCCAGACTCTGATCAATGTTACTCATGCAAGGCACCCCGTCTATAGCGGATAGAAGCAATGCACCAACATTCATATCATCTCCGTCCCAGAAATCCAATACTTTTGGAACAGGTATAACACCCTTTAGTCTTTCAAGCATATGAAATTCACAAACCAGTTTATCCCTGTTGTATGGAATTTTCACATATACATTGTCTAGGTTAATAAGAGTAAGTTTATACACTTCAGAACTAAACGACTCAGGAACAGACTCTATCTTCAAGACATTCAGCTTAAAAATTCCAACTAATTTATGTATGGATTTCATACGACTATCTCCAATCTCAAGGGAAAAGTGCTCTGTGAACGGTTGTGAACTCGCTATTCTTGCATTAAGATAGTGAACATTAGGAGTACCTATAGAGTGTTCTATGGGGCTCAACCGGGAGATTTGAACAGATGAAAGTTAAAAAACAAAGCTTGTCAGATATTATTCATAGTGATCTACTTGCTACTCAGGAACTTGTATATAACCCGTGCAATCTTAATTACTCTGAGCCCATCCATGAACCACACAATGCGGAATATGGAGCGTATATGTTTAATTTAAATGCGCTATCCATTAGATTCCGTGTTGCAAAAATCACACCTACAAAGATCGGTCAGTTTTTGACGTTATGGGAGAGAATTGGGGATGGGCCGATTCAACCTTATGACATATCCGATCCTGCAGATCTCTTCGTTATAAGTACGCGCAATGAGAATCACTTTGGTCAATTTGTATTTCCAAAAGCTGCCCTAGGTGATCAAGATATATTATCCAATAAAGGTGAGGGTGGAAAAAGAGCAATTCGTGTGTACCCGCCATGGGATAATCCCACGAGTCGTCAGGCTCAAAAGACGCAAAAATGGCAGTTGGAATATTTCTTAGAAATACCAACAGATAAGCCATTAGACTTTCTTCGTGCGCAAATGCTTTACGGTTTCCCCGTAAATCGTACAGTCTGACCAATGTCCTCCACATGCTTTATATCCGCCCACAAATAAAATAATTGTACGAGGAATCTCCTATCTTCACCGCCTCTGGATATTTCATAATAATAGCGGCCTGATGATTCCATTCCTCTTCCTGGACAGCAGAAGGCACAATCAATCGTGCTTTCTCTTCCGCTTTTAGCCCTTCTAGTGTCAGTTCAATAATTTGTGGATCGGAGCCATAAGGCTTCAGTTGATGAAATGCATCCATGTTTACTACATCATCGATGGATACCCCCTCTCCAGAAATAGCGGATAATTGAAAGAATCCGTCTTCCCCTTGATATTTTTCATCATATTCTGGATTCATTATATAACCACCATTTCTTATACACTGTTCTTTTCACGTTATCCTCCTCAAGCAATATTGGGTTGACACGTACAGCATGAAGAAATAAGATATAAGCAAACATATGAGCAATCATTCATATGTATTGGTGAGGAGGAAATTACAATGAGTAATTTAAAAAATATCCTATCCCTAACTCTTTTCTCTATATTCCTTATTTCTTACCTATTGAAGCTCGTTATACTTTACAAGAAGAACCACATTAAAGGAAACGTATTAGCTAAAGGAAAAAAACGATCTAAGATCCATTATACCGAGCTATTCGTTAAGACTACTACTTTTGTGTGGGGAACAGCGTGGTTTGCGTTTTCCTTAGCAGAGACATACCTAGTTACACTCGTAGGTGAATATTTTGATCATCCGGTGATTCACTTTATCGGTGTTGGTGTAGCAGCCCTCGGATGTTCCATTTTCATACAAGCAATGATCGCCATGCGCACTTCGTGGAGAGTTGGGATTGATAAGTCTACTGTAACAAAACTTATCACGCACGGTATATATAAATTTAGTAGAAACGCCGCATTTGTCGGTTTTGATCTCATGTTTCTGGGATTGTATCTTATGTATCCAAATTCATTAACACTTATTATCTTCATTCTTAACATTGTTGCCATTCATTTACTAATTCTTCAGGAAGAGCAACATTTAAAGTCCGTATTTGGAGATGAATATATTCAATATTGTAATAATACACCTAGATATATTTTATTTTGAACCCTTACCTACTGTAAATCTTATCCTTTCAAGTACGCTACAATTTACATTTTTTACAATATCCGAAAACATTCTCTTAATGTAATTACTATAGTATGAGGTTGTAAACATACATTAGGAGGGAAATTATGAAATCACCGAAAAAGTACGGCGTTAAGACGGCAATTGTAGCGACTGCAGCAACTGCTCTCTTCGTTTCCAGCGTAGTCACTACGCAAGCACCAAATCAGGCCAATGCAGCTTCATCGAACACAAGAAATGTGATTCTGTTTGTCGGTGATGGAATGGGTACTGCCCAGCGCAATGCCATCCGCCTAGCTACAGTAGGTGAAAAAGGAAATCTAGCGATGGATTCTATGCCATATGCTGGACTAATTCATACAAGCTCCACTGTCCCTGTTACAGATTCAGCTGCTTCAGCCACAGCCTATGCCAGCGGAGTCAAGACTTATAACGGAGCCATCGGGATGGATGCTGATAAAAAGTCCGTCCAAACCATTATGGAATATGCAAAATCAACAGGGAAATCTACAGGTGTTGTAACTACCAGTCAAATTACTGATGCTACAGGCGCTGCCTTCGGTGCTCATGTCGAAGATCGCTCTAAACAAAGTGACATCGCTCTACAGCTTCTGACCAATAGCAAAGTTGACGTTCTTCTCGGTGGAGGCGAAGATTTCTGGTATCCGGTAGGAAATCCAGGTACGTTCGCAGATGAGCCTGTTGCAGATCCTTCAGAGAAGAGTAAAGGTACGCAAGGTAATCTTGTAGATAAAGCTAAGCAGCTTGGATACTCCTTCGTAACGAACAAAACAGATATGCAAAAGGCGAAAAGTGGCAAGCTTCTCGGGTTATTTGCAAACGAGGAAATGTTCCAGCAAAATCCTGAGGGTGAAGGAGATATCTATAATCCGGTTGTTTCCTTGCCTGAAATGACGAAAAAAGCGATAGACACGCTTGCAGCAAATAAAAATGGATTTTTCCTGATGGTTGAAGAAGAAGGTACTGACGAGTTTGCTCACCAAAACAATGCCAAGATGACGATTAAAGCGGGGCAAGAGTTAGATAAGTCCGTACAGGTCGCCAAAAATTTTGCTAAAAAGAATCCCGATACCCTTGTCTTAGTTCTCGCCGACCATGAAACAGGTGGATTCTCTATTGAAGCCGTAAATGCTGAAGATGAATCAGGTGACGGCATTTCCAAAGAGGATGGTCCGTTCGCTATCGCTAACTCCAAGCAGAATTTTGTTGTAGACTGGACGACTTCAGGTCATACAGCAGTGGATATTCCTATTACGGCCATGGGCAAAAACGCTCAGTTGTTTACTGGAGTATACGAAAATAACGAAGTATTTACTAAGATCGCGCAAGCCATGGGCATTAAAGTGAAATAATAAGATCGAACGAACAAAAGACTAGCCAGACTTTCTGGTTAGTCTTTTGTCATTTATGAATCGCAATTCCGGGTTCTCCCTTATACACTGTGATCTCCATAACTACTTAGCATCTGTTCGAACAACAAACGTGATTTCCTTGGTCTGGTCTAGCCACTCGCCTGTCAGACGAAATCCCGTATAGTTGCCCCTGATTCATAATCCTTACTATTTGAGCTAAGAAAAGCCGCCATATTCGAATCGAGCTTAAAAGTAGCTGTCTGGAGCTGTATTGCTAAATTCGATTTGTATGATTTCTCCAAGCTTGACATAGGGAATTGAAACATCCGGTTCATCTGAATCAGTGTTCTTTTCAAGTGGCTTTACGACAGATTGAATGACTCTCCCCTTGGATGTAACCGTTACTTCCTTAATTACAGTGTCGGCGAGATGTGCAAGATATCTGTCATACGGATCAATCCTTATCTAAGGAGTCCAGTTTATGGGACAGCTCATGGATTAACTCTATCTCCCGCAATACCATATTACGGGTATAAAAATACAACTCTTCAGAGTAATCCAAATCTTCACCATTCCCAATCACTAGGGATAACTGTTGTAAATGTTCCAGCTTCTCTTTCATGTAGGTCTCTCTGTAATCAAGCAATCTGCGGCGAGCCTCCAGATCAAGTAGCTCATAATAAGCAAGACGAATAGACCATTCATTATCTATACGAATAGTCTCCAGTGAAAATTCGTTCAAGCAGATATGAAACCGCTCCTCACCCTCGGCTGTGATCGAATACACATACCGTTTGGGCCGGCGTTCCTGCATTTCCGTCTTTTTAATCACCCACCCCCGCTTTTCAAACAATTTCAGCTTCGGATACAGCGAATTATTATTAACGATTTTATCGTTACCCATTACGAAAATGATGTTTTTTTTAATCTCATAACCATGTTTTGACCCTTTTATTAATTGAGCCAGAATCAAGACTTCGATATCCATATTCATCCTCCGTACTACCGGATTTCATTTCCGATCATTTTCTTATCTTACCTCAAGGACTGCATTTGTGCCAAATACTTCGTGATTTTATGCATATACTTTTATCATCTCTTTCGATAATATAGGTTAAAATAACCTAGTTATTTTTAACCTAAGTATAGAGAGGAAGTTATTGCATGGAATTCGCACACTTGTTCAGCAAAGGTACGATTGGAAATATGGAGCTCAAGAACCGGGTCATTTTGCCTGCCATGGGAACTAAAATGAATGCACCGGGTGGTTATGTCAGCGAGCGCTTAATTGATTACCATGTAGCACGAGCTAAAGGCGGTAACGGCTTAAATACAGTTGAAGTAACAACTATTCACCCAACGGCTGCTTCTGATGATGCTCCAGCCCTTTATGATGATAAATTCATACCTGGTATGACCCAATTGGCTCAAGCTATTCGTGATGCAGGCGGCAAAAGCTGTCTTCAGTTATGGCATGGAGGGAAAGTAACTCCCAACCTGATTCAGGTCTCCTCCTCCCCTGTTCCTTTCGAGGGTGTGACACATATCCCCCGAGAACTGGAGCATCACGAAGTTAGCGAGATGGTTCAAGCTTACGCAGATGCTGCTTCACGTGCAAAAAAAGCTGGCTTTGACAGTGTGGAATTCCATGCCGGTCATGGTTATTTGCCGCAACAATTTCTAAGCCCGGCGATGAACTTCCGTCAGGATGAATACGGCGGTTCTTGGGAGAATCGCTGCCGCTTCCCTCTCGCTTGTATTCGTGCCATTCGAGAAGCGGTTGGGTCTGAATTCCCTATCTTGATGAGAATATCCGCCATTGAGGATCTACCAGGCGGACTTACGCTGGAAGATATGAAGCTCTTCTCGAAGCACGCTGAGGAAGCAGGTATTGATGCGATTAATGTATCACGTGGGGTTCCATCAGGCGCAGCTATTAAATATGAAGTACCTCCAATCGATCTGCCCGTAGGTTTCAATGTAGATAACGCAGCACAAATTAAATCCGCGGTTAACATTCCAGTTATCGCCGTGGGACGTATTAATGATCCTGCGGTTGCGGATCGAATAATTGCCGAAGGACTGGCTGATTTCGTAGCCATAGGTCGGGCTCAACTCGCTGATCCTGAATTCTGTAACAAAGCATTAGCTGGACGTGCAGACACGATTGTTAAATGTGTGGGTTGTGATCAAGGCTGCTTCGATGGATTCGTGAATCCGAAAGTACCTTTCATCAGCTGTGTATTTAATCCTGCTACCGGACGAGAAAGTGAATATGAATTACAGCGAACCAGCACGCCCAAGAAAGTCCTTATTGCTGGTGGTGGACCAGCCGGATTAGAAGCAGCGGTCACACTGAAACGTCGTGGGCATTCTCCGATTTTATGCGAAAAGAATGACATTCTCGGCGGACAGCTTTATATCGCCGGTGCCGCACCGCGTAAAGAAGAAATGGCCGCCGCTGCTCTGAATATGGGAGAAGCCGCTAAACGTGAAGGTGTGGAAATCCGAATGAATACGGAGGTTACTCCAGAACTTATCCAAGAAATTAGTCCGGATGAAGTCATTCTTGCGATCGGATCTACCCCAATTATTCCTCCAGTAGAAGGCGTTCTGAATAGTCATGTTGTGAATTCACATGCTGTATTATGGGGAACAGCCCATCCTGAAGGTCGAGTTGTTATTATTGGAGGGGGTTTGGTCGGTCTCGAGGTCGCTGAGCTGCTGGTCGAACGAGGAAATCAAATCACTGTTGTAGAAATGCAAGACGATGTAGCAAATGATCTGGGAATCCTTCGTAAAATCTGTGTTATGGAAAGCCTATATGGCCACGGCGTTAAATTAATGACCAACAGCAAGTGCATGGCGATCCAAAAGGATAGCGTAATGGTTGAAAAAGATGGGGAGCTTCACAGCCTGCCAGCTGATTATGTAGTAATCGCAGTCGGATCACGTGCCCTCAACAAGCAGACCCTTCAGGACTTCCTGGAGGAAAGCGCCATTCCTTATCATGTAATCGGAGACGCAGTGCAAGCACGCAGAGCGCTTAATGCAATTTGGGAGGGTGCAGAATTAGCTAGAAGAATTTAGTTTATATGATCAATCAGATTTATAAATAAACCCGGCAGGTCGCGCCTGCCGGGTTACGTTATTATCAGTGTTATCTGTATCTGCCATCTATCATCTACCATCCACAACTGTCGTTCGTCATCTATTATCTCTCATCCGCTCCACCCACGATTGATAAACCTCCTACGAATCCACTGTTCGGACTCACAAGACGCTATTGATCAAAAAGTAACCTTTTTTTGAAGTCTAACGGACCCAAATGATCTTATTCCGCAAAAAGCAATACAAAATAAGGCTTTTAGAGGCTAATAAGTGCAATGGTGTCCGAAGGCTTAGCGTTAGTGCCTGCACTGTTGCATATGTATCGTCTTGCCCAAAGTTACATTACAGAATATATACTCTTATTTCATTAGAGAGAACAAGCTTATTTTGAGTATCGGCAGCCCAATAAAAGCAGCATATCGTTCAGCAGCTTTAAACACAGCTTCTTCAGCATTTCGAAGCTCTCTAAATGGATGAAGGATTATCTCAATCCCTTTTTTCTTAATCGTACGTTTCCATGTACCTACAACTTTACCACCTACGACAATCATCGGCAGGAAAATACCGTTATTCCCAGGCACAATCAAAGGAGCCGTCTCAGGCTCAAGTACAGCACCCCGGTCTTTATAACCAAGAATGTACTCATCAAAACCCGGAAGTAAATAGACTCCCGAATCTTCATCAGCAGGAGTGAGTCGATCAGTAGATATCCAATACTCGCTACCATCTATATCCTCCGATTGAAGTTCATTTTTCACAGATTCTAGTCCACGTCTAGCATCTGTAAGCGTTATACCTGCCCACCAAGCGAAGTCCTGAACGGTCGCCCATCCACGAGCTGTAAAATACCGCAAAGCGATTTCTTGCAATGCGCCTTCGTAAGATAGCTCACGGAAATCTGGCACCCACTCCTCTAACAACACAATCGTTTGCTGTTTGCCATTCATCGGTCCAAAACAAATTAATCCTTGATAGGCGCTATTCCAGAGCATATAATAACCGCGTTGATCCCCCGTGTGGATACCTTCCTCTTCTATTAGCTGAAGTAGGACTGAACGATCCATTTGCTTCCCGCCCTTTAAAGCATCCACTATAATTTCTCTACAGCGCTCCAGTGTTTGATCATCAAGTCCAAGCTCCGCCATTCGCCGCTTCGTTTGTGATGCTAAACGCGGTGCAGATAGCTGAAGCATCCACTTCACATCTTCTGCCGGGACGAAATGAAGCGTTCCTCGTAGCGTCCAAGTAAGAATAATTTTACGGTCAACAATAGCACGCTCTATATCAGCTAATTTCGTGCCTGGAGAACGAAGTCCTATACCCCATACCGCCTGCATATAGTCTTGCGCTTGTATAGCCCCCATTTTTTTCACGACCTGCTCTGGTGTATAATGCAAAGAGCCTGCGATCATTTGGTTACATAAACGGTGATTAGCAATAAGGTTATTCGTCACACTACTCCTCCTTTTCAGACATGAATTCTTAAATTATACACTTCCAAATATTTGATGAAATAGCTAAGTTCTTCATGCTCATGTCTATGTCGATATTACTATTGATTCTATTGAATTACGAGAATTAATTAGGATATAAACCCCGTTCCATTGCATATTCTGCAACAGAAAATCTTTATTTCCCTCAAAAAAAGAGTTCTATTGCACTTCGTGCATTAGATTTTGGTAAAAACCTCCAAAAAAGAGATTCAGCCTACATTTGATTGTAAAAGATGCAACAGAAATCAGATCCACTTACTTTCAGATCTGTTCTGTTGCACAAAATACAACGTAAGGTTTGAATTGCCCTTTTATACTACACGCAAGAGGTGTTTTCTTTAACAGAGCCCTACTTTTTAAAAGAAGAACGCTTCTTCCTCCGCTTTCTTCACTTGCTGCATCGCATCCGTTGTATTCACCAATTCATTAGCTAATCGATTCAGTCTAAAAATGATGTCATCGTCCACAATTATTTTCCGATCATATTGTTTTTCTTCAATAAAAACATACTTAGGAACCACCACCGCTCTCATATAAGAGAGGATCGGCTTCAGTTGTTGTTCTGCCACTAAATAATGTTTGGAAGAGCCTGCTGTAACTACAATTCCGATAACTTTATCCTTAAACCCATTAACCGGGAGTAAATCAAATAGGTTCTTAAGTGTTCCCGGGATCGAAGCTTGAAAAACAGGGGTTCCGATGATATACGCATCGGCCTCCATGATTTTCTCCAGAACGACTTTGGTATCGCCTGTATAGTCCATGTAGCTTCGTCCATCACTAAACTCTAGCTTATAATCACCTAGATCTATTAGTTCTACTTCGAAATCCGGATGCTTTTCTATAATATTATTAAGTGTTTGCTGTACAGCGATTCTAGTCTTCGATCCAACAATAGACCCTGATATCCCAATGATCTTCATAATAACCCCTCCTTCTTATTTCTTAGCTGTAGCGCGTCTTACGGCTGGTGCTACTTCAGATGCAAACAAGTCAATAATTTGTTCCACTTGAGCATAAGGTAAACCACCAACATCAATCTGAGCTAGAAAACGGTTATGTCCGTACATCTCATGTTGATAGAGGATCTTCTCTACAATTTGTTGTGGGCTTCCTACGAGCAGCGCATTTCTCACACTCATTGCTTCCGCAAATTGTTCCTTCGGATAGTAAGATCCACGTAGCTCTTTCATTAAGTGATTGATATAAGGATAATAGTCGCGGAATGCTTTTTGTGAGTCCGGATCGATATACATTAATGAAGTTGTGCTGACAGGAAGCTCCGCTGGATTAAATCCTGATTGCGCTGCAACCATACGATATGCGTCCACCGAACCCTTAAATGCAGATGACGGTCCACCAAGGGTGGTCAGCATCATCGGAATCCCCATTCTTCCCGCCTTAATTGCACTTGCTGGAGGTCCCCCAACCGCTCGCCAGATTGGTAATTTCCCATTCAATGGCTTAGGGAAGATTTCCATATCATCTAGTGCAGGACGGAATTTCCCTGCCCACGTAATACGATCGGACTCATTTATTTTCATAAGCAATTCAATTTTCTCTTCGAACAGTTCTTCATAATCTCTTACGTCATAACCAAATAGTTCATAAGCACCAAGACGCGATCCACGTCCAGCAACAATCTCTGCTCTACCGCCGGATAACAAATCCAAAGTTGCGAAGTCCTCGTATACACGTACAGGATCTGCAGTACTTAGCACAGTTGCTGAACTCACAAGCTTTATACGTTCGGTTGCATTTGCAATGGCTCCTAGGACAACCGAGGCTGCAGAGGTAATGAATTTGGGTTGATGACTCTCGCCTACTCCAAATACATCTAACCCAGCATCCTCAGCTAATTTGGCAGCAGCTACAATCTCTTGAATCCGTTGTCGTTCACTGATCGCTTTTCCTGTTAAGGCGTCTGTGGTGTGATCACCTAACGTGTATAAACCTAGCTCCAACCCTTTATTCTCATCGATTCTATATTGTTCCATCATGATTATGTCCTCTTTTCATAGTTGTATTAGGTTTAGCGGATAGGATGAAGCTTTGATTCAATCTCTTCACGACGTTCTTCCAGAAATGAAGGTAAGGTCAAATTATCTCCAAGTGCATCAAAAGATTCATCAATCTCAAACCCTGGACCATCTGTAGCAAGCTCGAATAAAATATGGTTCGAATCACGGAAATACAAAGAATGGAAGTAATAACGATCGATGACCCCGGTATTCTTAAACCCTGCTGCAGTGATTTTGGCGGCCCATTCGGTTAGTTCTTCGACATCCTTCACTCTTATAGCCACATGATGGATGCTCCCTTTACCTGGTCTCTCCCGATCTTTGTCATTTACTTCTTTAACCTGGAGCTCGGTGTATAATCCACCCTTACCGGTTTCATATATATCCACCATAACCTTCGGATCACCCATGGATGGTTCTGTCCGAACTTGTGTATACCCTAAAATATCTTCCAAAACCGCCTTAGTTTGGCTAGCCTCACGTACAGTCAATTCAACGGGTCCTAATCCAACGATGGCATACTTTGGAGGAATATCTTCTGTAATCCACGGCTCAACTAGCTCGATTCCGTTATCTTTTTCAGCAGATACTAGATGGACCGTTAATTCATCTCTATCATAAAAAGTAAGTGCCTTGCGCTCCCCGATCCTTACAATAGCTTCATGCGGAACTTCAAAAGAATCTAATCGACTAGCCCAATACGACAAGGCTTCATCGCTAGGAACTAGCAGAGAGAAAGAACTAATACTGTTCGTCCCTTTGCGAGTCTGACCTGCATTTGGCATTTCGAAGAAAGAAACTTCAGTGCCAGGTGCGCCATTACGATTACCGTAAAATAGATGGTACATGGATGGATCATCCTGATTGACTGTTTTCTTTACAAGTCTGAGTCCCAGTACCTCTGTATAAAACCATAAGTTTTGCTTAGCATCTTTAGTAATCATGGATACATGGTGTTGTCCGTTTATGGGTTGTTGTTTCATTTTAAAAACCTCCTAAATAAGTTGTGTTGAATTTAAGTTTACTAGTATACTGATGAGAAAAAAAGTAAGCTTTATGATTAATAAAGCTTGTCATCCCTACTGAACACCTCGTGGGAGTCGATTCACATCTTGACTATGCCGATGAATCTTCTTAAGCATGTTGTAGAATACTTTCTTCTCCTCGTCAGTCAAAGGATCGAATAACGAAGCCTGGAAGTCCGATTGCAAAGGAAGTACTTTCTCAATAAGTGTTTGACCCTTTTCCGTTAAAGTAATGTACTTCACTTTCCAATCCTGTTTGCGTTCAATTAATTCTTCTTTTTCTAATCGGCCTAACATATGCGATACTCCGCCTTTGGTAATGGTTAGGTGTTCTGCAATTTCCATCTGTGATACAGGCTGATGTATTAATATTTGTACCAATGTATCGAACTGATTGACGCTCAAGTCAAATTGTTTCAAGAACTCATTGGAAAGATCGTTACTATTCTCATATACCCTTACTAGCCGTAACCAGATCAATAAGCTTAGTTGGTTCTCCTCAGTGAATCCATTGTTTCTCATTTGGTCACGTCCATCGTTTGTTTATTTTGTATTTATTTGATTTCTTAATATGAGTATACTAGTAAACTGAGAACAAGTCAAGCACAGTAGGAATCCTACTTGCTTGCCCAATACCACTTCGGAATATAGGTTCGAAAATCATCATACCACTCCAGAACTTTCTCCGCTCTGCTCAACATATTAGCAGCTTCCTCTTCCCCAAAGGAAATCGCCCAATGAATGCTTGATAACTGGTTGCTAGCAATGTATAAAGCCATCAATCTTAAGAACAAATCCGGAACGTCATTATTAAAATATCCATGAATACGACCCGAGGCGAACGCTGGACTCATAAATGCACACCAAGTTATCCGATTAAATTCCTCCCAAGGATCACCATAATCAAACCTGTTGAAATCAATAATTCCCAGATCACCAGATTTTGTAACGATCATATTCCCTACATGATAATCACCATGTTGAAAAGTTTGAGGACGGTTTGCTAATAGGTATCGATTGGCTTCAATATATTGAATGACTTTATCTGCTCCCTTTAGAAGTAGGCCACATGTTTTATAGTTGGTAATGTACTTATCGATCTTACCATTATAATAATCAGCCCACGGCACTTGATCTTTCCTCGCAGGCATTTGATGCATAGATTTTAAGTACTGTCCCGCTGTCACACCCCGTTGATATTGCTCTTCAGAACTTAACATAGGGATAATCTTTTCCGCATCCTCCCCTTCAATCCAAGTCAATAAGGAATACACTGTCTGACCACCATTGCATATCCCAAACTGAAGCGGTCTCGACATCAAAATATCTTGATCATCCAGCAGCAGGATAGCTTCATATTCCCGTTTCTTCTGATCATATTGGGATATTTCCGAAGTTCTCAGCAAAAGTTCGCTGCCACTAATGGTCTTTATGTAGTATTTCTTATCCTTTGACCAACCCTTAAGAACAGGCTCGACAACTTCCCATGTAGTGGCGCCCGGGATATCACTATAGAATGGATTCATTTCAATTTGCCCTCCCTCTTATCTCATTTTGATCGATTAGTAAAATTTTCTTGTTTTTTCCTAGAAGATTATTTTATTTCAATTGATACTGTATCAACAATAGTGTATGATACATAGTATAAAACACATACTGTATGACACACAGCAAGTAAAACGTCTTCGGCGTCCTTCCAGGACGGCAAGCGTTTAAACGAAAAATATATGAAAATTTATAAGAGAAACTTATAATTTCATATATTTTTAAAACAATGAGGTGGGTGAATGAGTACTTTATTAAACTCCTTAATTACAGAGCTTAGAAGAGGTACGTTAACGCTAGCTGTTTTAAGTCAATTACGAACACCCCAATATGGATACTCGCTCGTTCAATTATTGGAGGATTCCAGCATCACCATTGATCAAAGCACCCTATATCCATTACTTCGCCGATTAGAGAAACAGGAATTAGTGACAAGCAGCTGGGACACATCCGAGAGCAGACCCCGTAAGTATTATGTTCTAAGTGACTATGGCGTAGAAATTTTTTTACAGCTAAAGGAAGAATGGCTTAAGAATTCGAAAGAACTCTACGGCCTATTACAAGGGGAGGATGACCATGAAGCTGATTGAGAATTACATTTATGAAGTTACTCGGAGGTTACCGGAACAAAATCGGGAAGACATCGCATTAGAATTACGATCAACCATCGAGGATATGTTACCGGATGATTATGACGAAAAAGAGGTAAAAGCCGTCCTTACAAAATTGGGCAATCCCGCTATTTTAGCAAGTGAGTATCGCGATCAGCCCATGTATCTCATCGGCCCACGTTATTTCGATTTATATGTTACGTTATTAAAAATGATTATACCGATCGCTGTAGTTGTTTCTTTAATCGCTCTGGTTGCTGATTACTTGATTGGCTATAGCGGCGATAAAACAGTTGCGGATATTGTTACTGCAGTTATAAGTACAGGAATTGGAACCTTCCTTGAAGTAGGAATCCAAGTCTTTTTTTGGATAACTGTTGTATTCGCCATTATCGAACGAGCAGATAAAGGAAAAGAAGGTCATCCACTTACTACAAAATTAAGGAAATGGACTCCTGATGATTTGAAGGATATCGCGCTTGTCCATAAGAAAAAAGCAATTACAAGCTTCGAAGTGTTCGGAAGTTTACTGTGGATCGCCATTTGGGCTACTGTTTATTTTAATGCTGAACACCTGATTAGAGTCTATAGAGGGGGGGAAGGCGCACATAACTTCGTAGCCCCAGTTTTTAATCAGCATGTGTTACTTGATTATTGGCCTATTATTTTTATTGTGATCGGATTAGAAGTCGCATTAACTATATATAAATTGATCAAGAGACAATGGACTAGAGAATTAGCATTATGTAATACGGGCCTCGAGCTTTTAGTGCTTATTGTATTCGCTATTATCCTTATAAATCCGAATGTATTTAACCAAGAATTCATTAACTACATGTCTAATTTATTAACCACTTCAGCTAATCAATTTGAAACGGGGTTAGTAGGTGGGGGAATTGCTTGCCTGATTTTAGTTGCGGTTCTCAATATATATGAAGGCTTCCGCAAGGCCAGAATTTAATATTTTCAGTAAAAATGAAACAGATCCTAAGGTCAAGGGCCCTAGGATCTGTTCTCGTGAGAGATCATATAAATTAATAACAATTATACAAAAAGCTCCAGCTCAATAACCGTATCCATCTCGTCGGGAAGCTTTGCACCTTTTAATGTAATAAACGCTCCACCGTTGACATCCGAATATTCTTCAGCCATCCATGGTACTTCTACCTTCAACTCGGTGCCATCTCGTAGTAATCTAGCTTTCTTAATCTTCCCCTTCAATCCTTGGAAATAGATCGGACCAATACCACGGTCATATACGTGCGCGTACAACTTATTAGCCTTTTGCGTATAACGGCCCCATTCTGGCTTAGCAAGCAAGGAGCTGCCGCAGCCATAAATACTGTCACCATTCAGACGCATCCACTCGCCAACTTCATCAAGAATGACAAGTGATTCTCTCGTCATTTCACCTTTGGCATCTGGACCAATGTTAAGGAGCAGATTACCATTCTTGCTGATACATTCGACCATCGAGCGAATGACCTGCTGGGTTGATTTATAATTTTTATCTTCGGAATGATAACCCCAGTTATCATTTAGCGTAATACACGCTTCCCAAGGGATCGATTGACCATTCACGTCAACGATGCCGCCAGGAGGGATGATCTGCTCTGGAGAGAAGAAATCTCCAGCATATTCTTCTGGCTCGGCCGCGCGGATATTCCCACCCAAACGATTGTCGATAAGAATATCCGGCTGGATAGAGCGAATCATACGGATTAGCTCCGTTGCTTTCCATTTTTCGCCGGTCATATTGTCGTAGGAGAAGTCAAACCACATGATGTCGATTTTGCCGTAATTCGTCAATAGTTCCTTCACTTGTCCATGCATATACTCCAAGTATCGATCAAAATCAATCGGCTTGTCTTTAGCCGCTTCATTGTCCCGATCCGGATGTGCTTTATCACCATATCCAGGGTAATCATCATGATGCCAATCAATAATAGAATAATATAGACCTACAGCAATACCTTCAGCACGGAAAGCGTCTACATATTCTCGAACGAGATCACGTCCAGCAGGCGTGTTAGTCGCCTTGAAATCAGTTAGCTTACTATCGAACAAGCAGAATCCGTCATGGTGCTTTGTCGTAAGAACCGCATACTTCTGCCCCGCTGCTTTTGCTGCGCTAGCCCACTTCTTCGGGTCATATCGAGATGCGTCAAATTCATCGAAATACGTCATATAGTGCTCTCTACTCATTCGCTCGTTACCACGTATCCACTCACCTCTTGCTGGAATGGAATATAATCCCCAGTGAATGAACATACCGAATCTATCCTGCAAGAACCATCTCGTTCTTTCTTCTCTTGTACCCATCTCTTCAGTCCCTCCGTTTTCCATAGCTTTGATAAATAGTTCAGATAGTCTAGACGGTATGAAATAATGCTGCAGCGCCTATAAGACCTACATCATCCCTCAGACCTGCTGATTCAATAGTATAAGTTCCTTTATACGGCTTCATGACAAGTTCCTCTGTTTTCTCTCTAAGCGCCGGAAACAGTAGTTCACCAGCTTTGCTTACGCCTCCACCAATTACAATGCGATCAGGATTAAACGTATGTATCGCGTTGGCTAATCCAATCGCCATATAATGAATCGTTCGCTCAATCACCTCGACAGCCACCGGATCTTTTAGTGCCATCGCTTCGAAGACATGTCGAGAATTAATCTTTTCACCACTTCTACTAGCAAGCTCCGTAATCATCGACGTTCTGCTCTCCATACTTCGTAGCGCCATGTCCCGAATTGCTGTGCCCGAAGCGAAGACTTCCCAACATCCATATCTTCCACAGCTACATTCTGTTCCGTTAGGGTCGATAATATTATGGCCGAGCTCTCCTGCAAATGAATTCGTGCCGAGCAGGAGCTCACCATCCATGACAATTCCGGCTCCAATTCCTGTGCTGAAGGTAACATACACCATGTTGTTCGAGCCTTTGCCGGCTCCTCTTACATACTCTCCCCAAGCCGCAGCGTTCGCATCGTTTACCACTTTCACTTCTATGCCAAGTTCTGATTCCATCCAATGCTTCAGCGGAACATTGTCCCATTCAGGAAGATTGGTACCGTGAATAACGATTCCATCCTGGCTGTTCACGGCTCCTGGAGAAGCCAGTCCGACCCCAATCAGCGGTAGTCCTTCAGATACAGAGCGGATCATTCCGATCATTCGCTGCACCACCTCTTCAGCGGTACGTGCGCCGGCTGTCTCCATTAATTCCCGATTCAACACGGTACCCTTTGAATCGAATAATGCTGCGGCAATTTTGGTTCCGCCTAAATCAATTCCTACTACATAGCTCTCAGCCTTATGCATAACCATTCACCTTTTCACTATCTATTATTAGCCGTTAGAATGAATATTCTCAGCTAACGCCCGCAGGGCTACTGGATCGATTGGCGACAAAGCGTCATTGCCATGACGAACAGCCGATCCAAAATGCACTTCTGTGACTCCGGTCTGTTGAATAAAGGATATAATACCTTCTGGCTTCAAACCACTTCCAGCCAATATACTTATCGAACTACCTCTTGATTCCTCTACTAGCTTGCGCATAGCGGGAATGGCTTCAGGTGCCGGACCCGGTCCAGCAGAGGTAAGTATACGAGTGATTTGCGGGTAATTACAAAGCGTCTGAAAACCTGCAATTTGGTCCTCCAGCTCGTCAAAAGCACGATGGAAGGTTACTTGTAAGCCTTCTGTCAACGGCAATAATGTTTCAAGCGCACGCTCATCGATCTTTTTTTCCGGTGTTAATGCGCCTAGAACGACTCCCGAGGCACCGCTAGCTGCAATCTGCCTGATCTCTGCAGCCATGGTCAAAATATCATACTTGGAATAGTTAAATGATCGACTATGCGGACGGACCATAACAAAGACAGGAATACTAACCGATTTGGCCACCTGCTCCACCAATCCAATTCCTGGTGTTAATCCGCCTTCCGTAATGGCAGTAATGAGCTCAAGGCGATCTGCGCCATTCGCCTCAGCCGTCAGTGCATCATCCATACAAGTAGCGATGACTTCCAATCTCATAACTCTCCACCACTCTTCCAGTTATTATTGATGTACTTGCTTCATTACATAATCGGCGAGCAGGCGTGCACCATATCCTGTTGCTCCAGCTTCTGAGTACCCCACATCCTGCTTGTACTGTACCGTCCCAGCCATATCAATATGAACCCAGCTCATCGATTCTGCTACAAAGCGCCGAATAAATAGAGCTGCTATAATCGCACCTGCAAAAGGGGAAGTACTCACATTGCGAAGATCAGCGTAATTACTCCGGAGATCTGCTTCATATTCATCCATTAGCGGCATGGGCCATAACCGTTCTCCGTTGCGCTCACCGATCTCAACCAGGCTATGCGTTATATCTGCATCGCCCCATATCCCCGCGATGCCTAACCCCAGCGCCGCACCTACATTTCCTGTTAGGGTAGCGATATCTATAGCTTGTTCTGCACCGATATTCGCGGCATGGATTAGCGCGTCCGCTATAATAAGCCGACCCTCGCCATCCGTATTCGCAACCTGAACGGTTAGCCCGTTAGGGTAGCGGATAACAGACGAAGGCAACATCGCCTCAGCATCTGGTACATTATCAACGACTGGAATGAGTGCAGTCACATTTACTTTAGCCCGATTCCGCACCAATATATCCATAGCCCCAATAACCGCAGCCGCACCGCCCATATCCATACGTGCATCGCTGATATCGCTGGCAGTCTTCACATTCATGCCACCTAAGTCAAAGGTTACACCTTTACCTACCAGTGCTAACATCGGTAATTCAGGGTTACTCTCGTAACGAATTTCAACGAGGGCTGGAGCGTGCTTACTCCCTGCTCCAACTGCGAGCAGCCCATTCATCTGAAGCTCCACAAGCTCCTGTCCTCGATAGCTATGAACTTTCAAAGCAGCATCATCACGGTCGAAAAATTCTGCCATCCATTCCGCGAAACGATCAGGGTTCAGTGTTCCTGGCACCTCATTCACAAGATCGCGA
This sequence comes from Paenibacillus etheri, assembly GCF_001012825.1. Lineage (GTDB taxonomy): Bacteria > Bacillota > Bacilli > Paenibacillales > Paenibacillaceae > Paenibacillus_AQ > Paenibacillus_AQ etheri. The sequence continues at coordinate 434,368 of NZ_LCZJ02000018.1, read as the reverse complement.
GCAACTATCGCTCCTTCAGCGCGTATCTGTGCAGAAACCCGTACAGCATCCAGTTCAATCGATGACAGTTCAGGCCAATCTATCGATTGGAGCTGTAAATCAACAGAGCCTTCCACCTTGGTAGTTCCCCGATAAGTTTGGAAACGGTACAAGCCAAGAATCCAGCCTTCCATCCAAGCTTGTAATTCATCAGCAGCAGAAATAACCCTATTTCTATTTATAGCCTCGGATGCTAAACGAACAAATGAAGCACTACTGCATCCTTCCTTCAGAATTGCACGAGCAGCAGCTCCACCTGCTCGGCGAATCCTCTCAAGCGTAATATCCTTGCGCTTTCCCATTCCTACCGCTAATACATCAGACTCTTCCTCAGTGCGAGCATGTAACCAAGTCACACTGCTGCACTGTTTGAGGGGCGCTCCCAGCTTAAAAGGAAAAGACTCCTCGTCATAAGCTAAATAGACAATAGTATCCGCCACATTAGCGGAATCGAATAAGATATTCATCGCTGTCCCTTCTTTTCCGTAAAGTTATCTCACAATTTCCGTTATCGCTCTAATTTCAGCATTTCTTCATCAAATAAATGACACGCAACCTCATGACCTGGTTCGACTTCTCGGAATATCGGTACATGCTGCTTACAGATTTCCATACAGGAAGGACATCTTGTATGAAAACGGCATCCCGTCGGTGGATCAACCGGACTTGGAAGATCTCCCTTCAGAATAATGCGCTCTTTCTTTAAGGTAGGATCGGGTACAGGTACAGAAGAAAGCAGCGCTTGTGTGTATGGATGCATTGGACGATCATACAAGGTATCTTTATCCGCCGTCTCTACGAGGGAACCAAGATACATAACTCCGATTCGATCACTAATATGCTCAACAACACTTAGATCATGTGAAATGAATAAATACGTCAGGCCATACTCTTCCTGCAGATCCTGCAACAGATTCAGCACTTGTGACTGAATCGATACATCCAGTGCTGACACGGGCTCATCCGCCACGATTAAGCTCGGACGAACAGACAATGCTCGGGCGATCCCAATCCGTTGTCGCTGTCCACCGCTGAATTCAAAAGCGTAGCGCTCAGCATGGAAACTATTCAATCCTACTGTCTCTAGTAACTCGTATGCTAGTTTATCCCGCTCTTTGGTCGAAAGCTTTGTATGAATGAGCAGAGGTTCAGCGACAAGATCCTTCACCTTCATCCGTGGATTAAGTGAAGCATAGGGGTCTTGGAACACCATCTGCATATCTTTACGGATAGGCCGCATTTGATTGTCTGAGATATGGCTAATATTTTGACCCTTAAACCACACTTCACCGTCATTCGGTTCCAGCAAGCGAGTTACTAGTCTACCCGTAGTAGATTTACCACAGCCACTCTCACCCACAAGGCTGAACGTTTCTCCTTTACGTATAGCGAATGAGATCCCATCAACTGCGTGCAAATATCTAGTAGTTCCGAAAAAGCCCTTCTTCACCGAAAAAAACTTCTTCAGACTTTTAATTTCAATTAGTGGAGTCTCCTTCACAAACGTTCCCCTCCTTCCGTGTTCTCCTGCTGTGTAAACCAACAACGACTCTTTCGCTCTAGTCCCTCAATCGGAAGTAACTCTGGCTCCTGCGAGAGACAACGCTCCATGACAAAATCGCAGCGTGGCGCAAACTTACAACCTGCTGGCATTTGTGAAAGGTCAGGTACATTTCCTTTAATGGAATCCAAGCGGCGTACATTTTGACGCAGCTTAGGAACGGATTGAATTAATCCCTTCGTATATGGATGCTGCGGTCTTGCAAATAGTTCATGAACGGAAGCTTCCTCCACTACACGACCGGCATACATAACGACTACACGGTCGCATAGTTCAGCTACTACACCGAGGTCATGGGTAATGAGCAACATTCCCATATCCTGTTCTTCTTTCAGATGCTTCATTAGATCAAGGATTTGAGCTTGAATCGTTACATCAAGCGCCGTTGTTGGTTCATCTGCAATCAGCAGTTTCGGGTGGCAAGACATCGCCATTGCAATCATGACACGCTGCCTCATACCGCCAGAGAGCTGATGCGGATATTCATCCACCAATTCTTCCGCACGTGGTATACCAACTAACCGCAACATATGAATGGCATGTTCACGAGCCTTCTTCCGGCCATAACCCAAATGCAACATGATCGGCTCCATCAATTGCAAACCAATCTTCAGCACAGGATTAAGCGAAGTCATCGGTTCCTGGAAAATCATTGCCATTTCATTCCCCCGTATCTGGCGCATCTCTTTGTCCGAAACCTTCGTCAGATCCGTTCCCTCGAAGCGAACAGAACCTCCGGAAATTCTGCCTGGCGTATCCTTAAGGAGCCGCATAATCGACAGTGAGGTAACACTTTTGCCACAGCCGGATTCTCCAACTAGACCCAGCACTTCACCTTTCTTAATCACAAAGTCAACACCTGCAACTGCCGTTATACTTCCATCGCCGCGTTTGAACTCCGTTTTCAGTCCTTGTACTTCCAGCAAATTTTGAGTCATGTCTTGTCCCTCCTTAGTTTTTCATTTTGGGATCAAGAGCATCGCGCAGTCCGTCCCCGACCAGGTTAAATGCAAGTACTGTCAAAAATATAGCTAAACCCGGAAAATAAACGATATGTGGAGCAATACTTAAATAATCGCGGCCCATACTTAACATTGCCCCCCAGTCGGGCTCCGTTGGCTTCGCACCCATTCCAAGAAAGCTCAGTGAAGCAGCGGCTAAAATTGCCCCGCCAATTTTCATGGATAGATTAACGATGATACTAGGGACCGTTTCAGGAAAAATATGTCGCCAAATGATTCGGCGATTCTTTGCACCCATTGAACGGGCAGCTTCAACAAACAACGTTTCCTTCGCAGACAATGTTACGCTCCGAATAATGCGGGCGAACGATGGTGTACCGAAGACCGCAACTGCAATCACGACGTTGGATAAACCAGGCCCGAGTATAGCAACAATCCCAATGGCAAGCAGTAAATCAGGGAATGAGAACAGTACGTCACTGCCACGCATAATAATCCGATCCAGCCAGCCGCCATAATATCCACTGACTAGACCAAGAATGGTTCCAAGTACACCCGCAATGAGCACAGAACTAAGACTGACCGCCAAAGTCAACCGTGTACCATCAATTAAGCGGCTTAGAATATCACGACCATATTCATCCGTTCCGGCCCAGTGAGCGCCAGATGGGCCCTGCATTAGTGCATCGTAGTTTGGTTCATCAGGATTATAAGGGGTCAGAAATGGCCCGAAAATGGCAATTAAAAAAAGCAATATGACAAAAAATGCAGCCAATAGGGGCATCTTTTGTTTACTGAACTTGCGAATAAAAACACCCGCGCGGCCTTTCGTTTTCTCCGGGGCTATTACCTCTCCGGGTATAGGAGAATTAGTTCCCATTACCGCCGAATTGTCGCTCATGATATCCCTCCTAATCCTAAATTCACCCTAAATAAAACTATCGTATGTCTGTTTCCCGGTAGCATTTTAGCTACTACTGAGAAAACCTGATTTTCGGATTGAGTACGCCATACAATAAATCTACAATTAAATTGATAAGTATAAATTGTGTTGAAAACAGCAGCAGCAAAGCTTGAATAACTGTATAATCCCGGAACAGAATGGAATCTACCAGCAGTCTACCAAGACCAGGAATACTGAAAACTGTTTCAACCATTACCGAGCCACCAAGCAAGAACCCAAATTGAAGTCCAGCTACAGTAACGACCTGAATAAGAGAATTGCGCAGCGCATGCCTGCTGATAACAACATACTCGCGTAAGCCTTTCGCACGTCCAGTACGGATATAATCCTCCCGTAGCGTTTCTAGCATCGATGACCGTGAGTAACGAGCCAGCATCGACATAATCCCCATTCCAAGTGTAATGGAAGGAAGGATATAGGATTTCCAGGAATCTACGCCGCCGGTTGGAAACCAGCCAAGCTCTACCGAGAAAATTTGAATGAGTACTAAACCTAACCAAAATCCAGGAATAGACATTCCCGAAATAGCTGTCAATGTACCTAAGTGATCAGGCCATTTATTGCGATATACCGCTGAAATAACACCGATTAGAAGACCAATAACAAGCGCCCAAGCCATACTTAGAAACGTTAGCCATAAAGTAGGCATGATTCTGCTTTCTAACATATCGGTGACCGGAATCCCTGAACGGATCGAATTACCCAGATTACCACTTAGTAGATCACCCATGTAGTTTATGTATTGTTTCCACAAGGGCAAATTGAGACCAAGTTGCTCTTGAATGCCATGAATCTCTTCAAGTGTGGCGTCCTTACCCGCAATAAGTCGGGCTGGATCGCCCGGAATTAAGTGAATAAACAAAAAGACTAGTACCGATACAATGAACAACAGCGGAATAACCCCGAGGAGTCTTTGTAAAGCATATCTACCCAACTCATAAGCCCCCTTCAGTATCGACAAATGATTTAGTGAGGCCGCTTCCTATCATTCTATAGAAGCGGCCTCGTTCAATTCTTGGGATATTAAATCTTACATTTGTTTTTCTTTATTTCACTTCTGCATTGAGGACATTTATGGAACCATCCGGGAAGACTTTTACACCCTCCAGATACGATCTTTTGCCAGAGATGATTTGGTCAACGCCCATGAATGCCCACGGAGCATCTTCCCATACTGTTTTTTGAATATTTGCGTAAATGGATTTAGCCGCTTCTGGATCAACAGCTTTATTCGCCTCAGCGATCCATTTGTCTACATTTTCATTTTTGTAATAAGCTGTATTCGATCCAGCAGGTGGGAACATTTCACTACTGAACAAACCTCTAGTAGCGCCATCTGCGTCACCGGAAGAAGGAGACCAGCTGACATACCACATTTGAATTTTTGCTTCTTCAGGCGTCTTAGCAGCGTTAATTTGGTCGGACAATGTGCCGCCTTCCATAGACTTCACTTCTACCTTGATACCTACAAGCGCTAGCTGTTGTTGAATAAATTGCATACCCTTCATAGTTTCAGATTCGTTTTCTCCCCAAACTTCGGTTTCGAATCCGTCAGGATATCCTGCTTCAGCAAGCAATTGTTTAGCTTTTTCGATGTCATAGTCATAACCTGTTTGTTGGGAGTAATATTGTGTTTTGGAAGACATTGTGGAATCAAGCTTAGCGCCAAGACCTGATTTCACAACCTTGATATAAGCATCTTTGTTGATTGCATAGTTAATGGCTTGACGTACCTTTACATCATCAAAAGGTTTTTTCATCGTATTCAAAGTTACATAACGAACAATGGTTGAATCGATCGTATCTACAGTAATTCCTTCAAGACCTTCAACCTCGGATACTTGCTCGGTTGGCATTGGATAAATGAAATCAGCCTCACCAGTTTTTAGCATCGCAATCCGTGATCCGTTCTCTGGTACAGGTCTAAAGGTTATGCTATCCACTTTCGGCAAGTCTTTTTGCCAGTAATCCGTATTCTTTTCAACAACTAGCCGATCGCCTTGCACCCACTCTTTGAACTTAAATGGGCCAGTACCTACAGGCATTTTTGAAATATCGGCACCGTTCTCTGTTAGAGCTTTCGGACTAATAATAGGTGCCATAGCTACTTTATTTAAAAATGCGTTGTATGGCTCGCTGAGTGTAATAACCACTGTTTTGGCATCAGGAGTCTCCACTTTAGCTACCTTTGCGAAGCTTTTGCGCAGTCTCAGATTGTTCTTCTCATCTTGAATACGAGCGATGTTTACTTTAACCGCTTCAGCATTAAAGTCAGTACCGTCTTGGAATTTAACATTCTCTTGTAACGTGAACGTGTAAACCAACCCGTCTTCACTTATGGAATGGCTTGCGGAAAGAACAGGAACTACGTTCATATTCTCATCAAAACCCATTAGACCTTCGTACATCGTTCTGGCAGCGCTAATTGAATGTGTATCGCTTGCGTTATGTGGGTCCAGCGTAATAAAGTTAGCATTGATGGCAATTACAATGTCTTTATCATTCTTTGTAGTTGGGGTGCTAGTTTCAGTTCCACCAGCGGTATTGCCGCCTTGTCCCTCGTTGCTCGCTTTGTTGCCGCACCCTGCAGTCATGACTACTGTAATAAGCAGCAGCATGAACATTGACCATACTTTTCCTTTTGCTTTCATGTTATACACTCCCCTTTAGAAACGATGTATTAGAAAAGCCCCCAGTCCGATTATTCAGACTTGAAGATTATTCTCGATCCTTATATTCAGAATTCCCATTGGAATACAGCACGGCGTTCACCTACAATAGTACCGCCATCATTAACAATGGTGTTCGGTACGAGAGCATATAAACGATCAATCGTATCTTGATTGCTATAGCCTAAACGTTCCAGAATGGATGCGATAATACATGGCCAAACTTGCTCAGATCCATCGGATACTTTTAGCGAGATACCGATTCGTTCCTTTCGGAGTCCAATACCATATACACCTTTAGCGCCGCCCTTGGCCGTCAGATTATTATCCTTAAGAAGCTCTGAGCAGACGAATTTCGTATCTGCAATCATCAGCGGGTTATCGTTCATAAGCTTTGCAGTCACAGCAGCTGCGTTTCGTATTTCAATATCCTCGATTAAATCAGGACAGGCTAGCTTTAAATATGAATAAGCGATTTTGTGCAGTGGAAGTGCGAAGATAGGTAGGCCACAGCCATCAATCCCTTGAGGAATGGATTCCTTCGGTACTTCAGCAATATAGGCCATGATCTCAAGGATCTCCTGTTGCACGGGATGGCTAGGCTTATAATAAGTATCTATATCCCAACCCATATATTTGCTAAGGCCCATTAATCCAGCATGCTTACCCGAGCAATTATGAAAGATTTTGCGAGTGGGCTCATTTGCCCGATGGCGCTCCGCTTTGGCTTCCTCATTCAGTGGGTATGTAGAACAACAATGAAGTTCCTCTTCTTTTAATCCCATTTTTTGAAAAAGAGATTCAAGTGCTTCAATATGGAAGGCCTCTCCTCGATGTGAAGCAGTGAAGAGTGAGGCTTCCTTACTTGTCAAACCATATACTTCGTCGATACGTCGTTTCATAACCGGCAAAGCTTGGAATGGCTTAGCGGCTGACCGAAGATAAGTCATATGCTCCGGATTACCTGCCTTATACAAAATATTTCCCTTTTCATCAACTACGCTAACTGCACCATAATGCACATTTTCCAGTAAGCCACCGCGATATTCCTCTACTAATGTTGTAAACCCCATATGTACAACCTCCCTCGATGTAATTTTATTAGTCCAAGGCGAAAAAACGATTTTGCGATAGTAGTCCCGATCCGATAATTACACCATTTTCGTTCAACATCGAACGATGAATGGAGAAAGATCCACGAAGGGGTTCCCAGGTGAAGCGTGAAAGATAGAGCTTCTCGACTTCTTCATAAATGTCAGGGAATTTGTCTACGAGTTCTCCACTCAAGATCACACTATCCGGGTTATACATACATACGACATTGTTGATTGTAATCGCCATATACATGAGCGCACGCTCGATCAAATGAACCGCCCAATGCTCTCCTGCATCCTTAGCTTCAAACAACTCCTCGATCGTGCGAATCGGACGAATCCGATTGGCTTCTGACAACAATGAGCTGATATTAATATAAGTCTGCAAGCAACCCGCTTTACCGCACTCACACATCATTCCGTTAGGATCCACTGTCGTATGACCAATTTCGCCAGCACTGTTCATCACCCCGCGATAGATCTCTCCTTCGAGAATCATCGCCGAGCCCACGCCTTGACCGAAGCCCAATAGTGCGGTACGGACAGAACCAACTGCAGCACCTTTAAGATGTTCAGCAAGAGCTCTTACTTTCAGCTCATTATCAACAGCAATTTCAAAACCCGTTAGTTCCTTTAGGCGTTTAGCTAAGGCCACATTCTTCCATCCAAGCTGAACCGAGAAGACGACAATACCTTCTTCGTTATTCACAATGCCGGGAAGTCCAACGCCAATACCGACGATACGTGTTCTGTCAATCAGATGCTGCTGCGTCAGTTGTTCAATCGCTTCATTAATTCGTTCTAGCGTCTTGTCTACACTCTCATCCGGTATACGTGGGTATTGCCTGCTGCAGAGAAGCTTACCTTGTAAATCTACGATGCCGACATTCATAAGACTGCGATCCAGTTCAACCCCTACTGACAACACAGAAGCGTCAACCATAGCTATCAATGTTGATTTCCGACCTAATCCTGACGATACCTGATCCGAATCGAGTAGATATCCTTGCTCAGTCAATTCCCCAACAATTCGACTTACAGTGGTAGGACTCATACCCGTTTGTTTGGCGATGGAAGCGCGAGAAATCGGTTGTTGGTTTTTAATGATTTCGAAGACCGTCAATCGATTTTGCCGCTTCATAAAATCCTGATCGTGCTTTTTCACAGGCATTCTCCTAATTATTTTCTTCAGTGCATTAATCAAACTAATAAAACAACGAAAATAAGAAAAAATTGCAAATTAAGCTATGATAATGTATTGTTTGTTTTAAATTTTTATTTAGTTTCTCCAGTGATGGGATTAATAATAAAGGCTCATTGATTGTATGTCAATATAAATGACATATTTATTTTTTAGAAATAAATGAAAGCGTTTAATATGTGATTTTTATAACAAACTCCTTGAATACATAACATGAACCTAACACTTAAAATCCAAACTTATCTCGTTATAGGCCTAGCTAAAACTATAAATGGAAAGATTCTGATTTAGAGGGGAATATAGTAGAGCAACAAGAGGTATGGAATAACCTGTCGAATTAGAAGGCTTGTGACTCCTGAGTATTGTAAAAAGGGTAGAATCATGCGCAGATTGATAGCGAAATGGAGATTGCCCCCGCATCAAAAGTAAGTTATTTATAGCAACCAACCTTTGATACGGAGTGTCTTAAACCGTTATTGAAAATCCACTGCCTTAACAGATGTGTCCTCTTGTATTAGTGATAATAAATTCACAGAGTTAAACGATTCAGGAAATTTTACAATAATCTCTAAATTCAATTCGGAGGCAAGACTATTATTTTCAGCATGAAAGCTTAGAATGGTAATGTTTTTATCTTCTAGCAGCTGTTGAATTCGACTCATGGCGCCTTCTGTATTAGACAGACAGATCACAATCTGTTGCGTTTTCGGCGAGGCCAGCCAGCTGTATCGGCCATGCAAAATCTTTTGCCCTAGTAAGATAATAATCGTTGCTCCTGCTCCAAGAATATAAAGGCCTGAACCAATCGCCAGCCCTAGCCCCGCTGTTGCCCAAATCCCCGCCGCAGTTGTCAGACCCTTCACGGTGTGTCTGTGCATGAAAATCATTCCTGCGCCAAGGAATCCCACTCCACTTACTACCTGGGCAGCTATACGTGCAGGATCGAGTTTAACATTGGACCAAGCAGCTTGATCCTGAAATCCATATTTTGAAATGATCATCATGAGTGCAGCACCTAAAGCTACAATAAAATGCGTCCTAACTCCTGCTTCTTTCATCCGGCTTTTTCGTTCAAATCCAACTAACACTCCACAAATTCCAGCTCCAACTACACGAAGTAAATATTCAAACTCCATACATTGTCCTTCTCTCCTTATGATGTTGCTATTTATTGTATCATAAACGGATTTCTATATTTTACCTTCCAATAAGATGGACATGATATTTAACATAGTTTGAGCATGAGCACAGTCACATCTGCAAAGATTTAACTGTGATACCTTTATAGCTGTTACTCCAGTAGACATTATAAAACGATCTACAACTCGTGAAAGAGGTGCGTATATGAAACTGCCAACAATCCAATTTGGGCATATTAAATCCAAGGTTCCTGTGATTCAAGGTGGTATGGGCGTAGGCATATCCTTAAGTGGATTAGCCGCTGCTGTAGCCAATGCTGGCGGGATCGGCACCATTTCTGGTACAGGAATCACCACTGATGAACTGAGAATGCATATTCGCAAAACAAGAGAGCTCTCTAAAGGGATTGGATATATCGGTGTAAACGTACTGTTCGCAATGAAGGATTTTGCCGATAAAATGAAGGTTGCTTTAGAAGAAAAAGTGGACTTTATTATTTCCGGAGCCGGAATTTCCCGAGATATTTATGCTTGGGGTAAAGAATATGGCACCCCTGTGGTGTCTATTGTTTCATCCGCCAAATTAGCCAGAATATCCGAAAGACTTGGTGCTTCTGCAGTCGTTGTGGAAGGGTTTGAAGCTGGAGGCCATTTGGGTACAGAGAGATCCATGTTTGATATCCTTCCAGAAGTTGTAGAAGCCGTTTCGATTCCTGTTATTGCTGCAGGTGGGATTCTGACAGGAGATGATATTGCGAAAGCCCTTAGGATTGGTGCTTCTGGTGTTCAGATGGGTACTCGTTTCGTGGCGAGCCATGAATGCGATGCTCCTTTGTCCTTTAAGCAAAAATATGTAGATGCACAGCAGGGTGATACTATTCTAATCAAGTCTACAGTGGGGCTAGATGGCAGAGCGATTCGCAATGAATTCACAGATCGTATTAGTAATGATGCCAAATTAAAAATAGCCAAATGCTCTAATTGTCTAAAGGTTTGTTCGCATCGCTTCTGTACCATGGAATCCCTGCTAACTTCCCTTAGAGGAGATGTTAAAAACGGGTTGGTCTTTGCCGGGTCCAGAGTTCATGAGATTAAAGAGATATTGTCCGTACAGCAGATTATCGACAATTTAATGAATGAGTATCAAGGGGCATTGAACCCTGTAACTTAAGATAAAATAAGAACCCTTTGTTGTATGCAACAAAGGGTTCTTTTTAAAAGGCGCTGATTCTACATCAACCTAGCCTTACATCATTCCACGAGTATTAGAAATGCCCTCTTGTTGATGGCAGCTCTTATACATTTGCTCTAGCTCGGAATCACCTAAGTTAGGATGTCTTTCTTTCATAAACGGCAACATTTCTTTAAAAGTGCTAGGACCTACTCCGGCAGCATACACTGCTGTCCCAATTCCAAATGACAGAATAACTACACAGATTACTGCAAATACTCCTCTTTTCAAAAAAACCATCTCCTACTTAATAATACGGAAAAAATCAATACGAAAAAAATTTGCTGAAACCAACATGCACATCAGACCCATTCCCATAACTAGAATGGCTATGATCCAATCCGCTTTTTTCATATTCATCCTCCCGCGCCATCGAACACCCTGAATCCAATGAACAGTGGGTTCGATAATATTAATCATTATAGATGAATATTGTGTGGAAACTATGTGGATCATGCTAGAGAAATTAATTTTGTCAATTCCGTGAAATTAATCACTATATAATCATTCGTTCATACTGCGTTCTTATTTGCAGGATATGATTTGGATATAACAATAAACATAAAGGAGTCATGATCATGAAAAAATTGTATTACACGTCCTTTTTCTATGCCATTCTTGGGTTGATAGCAGGTGTTGCTTATCGTGAAATTACCAAAATGAATGATTTCGAAGGAAACACCATCTTAGTTGCACTTCATACTCATATCCTTGTACTGGGCTTCTTCTTCTTTATTATCGCATTGATCCTGGCCAAGTTATTTAATATCCATGAGGCTAAATCCTTTAACGCATGGTACATTGTATATAACATTGGTCTTTTAATCACGATTGGAACCATGGCTACTCGCGGGATGCTGCAAATTAACGGGACTGATATCAGCTTCTTACCGCATATTGCCGGTCTCGGTCATGCCACAGTAGGAGCCGGTATCATATGGCTACTAATTCTGCTCGGTAAACGAATTAAATCATAGGGAAAGAGCCGCTGGATCTTATTCCAGTAGCTTTTTTGATTAGCCATATTTAAGTTCATACCAAATGAGACTATAAGTATATTTGTTTATGCACTGGTAAATGATACAATATGGAAGTCGCGAGATATCTTAAATTTTAACTTTAAACTATGCTTTCGATGCCAACAAAACTTTTAAGGAGTGAAGTAAATGTCTATCGATGTTTATCTTAATTTCAACGGGAATTGTCGTGAAGCCGCAGAATTTTACGCAGAGGTGTTTGGAACTGAGCCTCCACAAATCATGACCTTTGGAGAAACACCACCCGATCCCAATTTCACTCTTCCTGAAGAAGCCAAAGATTTAGTTATGCATACTCGCTTGAATATCGAAGGAAGTAATGTAATGTTCTCTGATGTTTTTCCGGGCATGCCTTTTGTGGAAGGAAACAACATTAGTCTTTCGGTAGTTAGTAAGGATTTGGATGGCATAAAGAACTATTTTCATAAGCTTAAAGAAGGCGGCAAAGTAGGCATGGAATTACAAGAGACCTTCTGGAGCTCATGTTATGGTAGTCTAAAAGATAAGTTTGGAATCGATTGGCAATTCAATTATGATGACGGACGTATGAATATGTAATACAAAATAACAACGAGTCTGGAGAGGCTGTGAACCCTATTAACATGGGAGCAGCCTACTTCCAGCTCGTTGTTTTTTTGTTGAAGTGCTTAGTCCATAATCAAATCGTATACGCTGACCTTACGAATCCGCCTTGCAACTAGCATAGACACCGCATAAGCAACCACTAGAATGACCGCACACAGTAGAAGCACTTGAGGCAAACTAACCGCCAGCTGAACATTATAAATGCCTAGACTTGAAAGCAATAATACAAATACTGAATCCGAGTAAAAATAACCCGCTAAACACCCCAGTACTACTCCAGCTACAATCACCGGAAAAAGACTGAACGTAATCTGTGTCATCAGATTAAAGGTGTTGTATCCGATACCTTTAAGAATACCGAATTCTCGCTTGCGCTTCATAATCAAAGTCTTAATTACCAAATACAAGATTAAGCTGACCACTATAATTGTGACTGCCGTAATGACTGCTGTCATAGAAGATACTGCTGCAGTAAATGTACTTAGCGTGCTTTCTAACATGTCTAAAATATTCGTTACGTTCCATTGTCCAGGGAGACGTTCCTCAAGCTTTTGAATGAAGACTTGAGAATCTTCCCCTTCCTTTAAGTACACATTAATAGACTGGACGGAATAATTCGGCTGCAATTTTCTCATTCCATCTTCTGTTATGCTAGCAACCATACCTAACTGATTAATCTGCTGGCTAAGACCAGTCACCAAATAATTTTGGGTTACCCCATTAAACGTAACTGGAATCTCGTCCCCAATCGATTTATTTTTCATTTTTGCAATTACACCAGATACCGCAATTTCATTATCATAAATGGGCTGCCTGCCTTTGTAGACCGTCTGTGTTTCCAGCTTGGCATAATCATCAGATACACGGAGCATAAAGCTGGAATCATTTATAGAAGCTACTCTACCTTCCAATATGGAGATCTTTTGAACCTCAGGCATGGCTTCGACTTCAGCAAATATTCCCTGATCATGACCAGCTTTTTTTAGATCAAGTTGCAAATTGGTACGTTCTAAACCCACTAAATCTAAAACGGCTGAAGTATCCCCTTTAAAGTTAAAATTAAGGATGGAGCAAAATATACTAGAAAAGGTCAACCCTGCAACGATCAGCACGATCATAAAATTCTGCTTGGTCTGTCTAAATAAAGACTTCAGACTTAAGGCGAATTGCAAATTCAATGAAGTGCTCGCTAGTGGAAAATGATTTTTCTTAAAATTGTGGGTAAGAAGCCCGCTCTGAAGAGCTGCTATCGGAGTAATCCTTCGAATCTTTCTACTAGACAGGTAGGCAACTAACAGAATCAGCACCGTAACGATAAGCAAACTCAACAAAGCACTTAATAATTCAAAAGTTGTCGGCCACAACAGTCCAACCGAAGACGAGATCATATTACCTACTAAGGGCATGACTAGAACGGAAATCAAACTCCCCGGTATGGAGGCCATTATAGATACTGAGACGAACTGTAACAGAAATGAGGATATGATCTGCCTTGACGTATAACCGTTCGCTTTCAAAACACCGATGTTGGTTAGGTTATCCTCAATATTCCCCAAGATCTGAAACCTGATCACAATCAACGAGATTACAACCATAATCAATGCAAATACAATCAGAATGGCGGCTAAAATATTCACAAAAACGCGGTTACCTTCGAGCCCCCCATCAGTTCGCATGACTAAAAATGAACTTGTGTTTCCAGACCCAAAAATCTGTTCACTCAGCTTTTGCTCCAGCTTGACTTCTTTCGCCCGTTCGTTTAGTTGTACAGATAAAAAATTAAATTGAACCTCTTTCCCAAGCCGTTCCTCTAATTGCTTATAACCTTCATCGTTTAAAAATATTTTCAAAGCCCCATTCGTCAATGTCCCAAAAAGGGGTTCCTCCGTAAATCCACCGATGGTATAAGTGAATTGGTTGTTACCGTATTCAAACGAGATTGTATCCCCAAGGTTATACCCTGAGCCCCCGTGAAAGATATACGGCAAATAAATTGTATTTTGATCCGCAGGTTCCAACCGAGAAGTGGTATTAAATAGTCCCATGGAGCGCTGCGAATCCTTATTAAGAATCAAGAAAGCAATAGCTGTATTGTTTCCCCCGTAGTTTATCTTTACGTCAGGTAGCAGAAGCGCCGCCTCATTCTCCCATGTTTCAGTATAAGGATAACTATCCACCAGAGATTCATAATTCTTCACATTCTCATTTAAAGGAAAATAAGCGGTGATATCAGGTGTATTTAACTTCGATATTTTGTCTTGCTGAAAAGAATTAAGCTTCAAACTGACCGTTAGTCCAATATTCAGCAGCAGCACAGCTATCATAATCAGAATGAAGAGCGTAATCGTTGCACTTTTTCTTTTACGAATATTGGACCAAGTGAGTTTTCCTATTAAGCTTCTCATCCCTACCACCCCAATTCGGTTAGAAAGGACTGTAATTGCTGTTGCCGTTCAGGTCCACTATCTTCGCTATAAGGGGACAGGCGCAAATCTCCAACGATTATTCCATCCCGCAGATACAAGATCCGATTTCCCCGCAGCGCAGTCTTGAGATCATGAGTTACCATAATTATACTTTGCCCCTGCTTATTCACCTCTGTCAGGACACGCAGTACCCCTATTCCTGCTGAGCTATTTAGCGCTCCAGTCGGTTCATCAGCAAATACCGCCTTTGGACTGTTGATCAACGCCCGAATAATCCCAGCTCGCTGAGCCTCGCCCCCAGAAATTTGAGCTGGAAACTTACCCCAGATCGAGTCATCCAGACCTACGTCAGAGAGGAGCTCTTTGGCTTTTTTCACGGCCCCGGCCCTATCCTTTTGTACTAGAAAAGCACTTGATAACACATTGTCGAGGACACTCATCGTATCGAGCAAATGGATCTGCTGAAAAACAAATCCACAATTCTTCCTACGGAATATCGCCAGCTGATCATTACTCATCGCCGTTATATCTTGACCTTCAAACAAAACCTCTCCAAGTGTTGGCTTATCCATTCCCGAAATGGCATACAGCAGTGTTGATTTACCAGATCCAGAGCTGCCCATGATAATCGTGAAATCACCATGATATAAGGTCAGATCCAAATTTTTCAATACATGCTGCTGAGTTCCTCCATGGGAAAAGGTTTTTCCAAGCTTATGGGTCTGCATCAATACTTTATTATTCACTTCGTTCATGTTGAACACTCCATTTACGTTCATGCTCATTAATTGTGCTAATAGTAACCCTAGCTCTACGCACAACATAATGGCTGCAATCACAGGCTGATTCGTAATTGCAACCTTATCGTACGTTAAATGTTCTTAACATGTCTTTGTGCAATCCTTAGCGAATTCTTAATTCTATCCTGCTAAAGGTATCAGCAGCTTTACAGTAAATCCATCCTCCCGATTGGAGCATACAATGTCGCCCTGCATTTTTTGCATCATATAACGAGAAATGTACAGGCCTAGACCTGCACCGTTCTGGCTCACGGCCAGACTGCCCCGAAAGAATTTATTGAATATTAAGGGCAATTCCTCCACAGGAACACCAGAGCCATAATCCAGAATATCGACCTCCAGATAATGACCCCTAATCTCGAATTTAATATCGATAGGTGTACCGGAGAAGGCATATTTATAGGAATTGTTCACTACATTATCGATGACCTGCTGCAGCCGTAAGGGATCCACCATAATGATACAGTCTGGCACAGATGCTGCAGAAATCCGTTCGTAGAAGTTCACATTATTTATAATTTGGGTCAGCAGGTGACTATGCTCCTCCGTTAAGCTGACTTTAAGTTCATTCAGTTCCTCCAAGGTGGAATGGAACATATCTGTGACCAAACGATCAATCTGATCTGCTTTGGAGTACAAGGTGTTCAGCTGTCTGCTTGTCTTCTCATCCCTTGCACTTACTAACATCAGTTCCGTGATCGCCTTTAGCGAAGCGACTGGTGTCTTAATATCATGACTGAGACTAGCCACCAGCTCCTTCTTACTCTTGTTCGCCAAATATTCGCTGTGCCTAGCCGCCGCAAGCTCTTCCCGCATCATATCGAAGCTTTCGGTAAACGCACCAAACAGATGATTACGATCCATCTCCAGTGGCACTTCAAGATCACCTCTGGCGATATGCTTCGCAAATAGCTGCATTTTGCGAAACGGACGAAGAATGGATTTATTCAGGAACCAAATATATAAAATGCCTAGAATAGTAAGCAGAAGCAGCATCACAACAGAAACTTGTATAAATTGTTGTTTCATATGTATAAAAATCGTACGGTAATCATTATTAATAATCACTTTACCTACCATCTTATCCTGAACAATCACATCGATTAAGGTATCCCGATTGTTGATAGCTTCGTTAACGGTAACGGAAATCGCATTTTCAGTCTGATATTTAAGTGCTCCTGAAGTATCGATAATGGTGAAATCATGAGAACTTTCCTTATA
Organism: Paenibacillus etheri; assembly: GCF_001012825.1. Taxonomy (GTDB): domain Bacteria; phylum Bacillota; class Bacilli; order Paenibacillales; family Paenibacillaceae; genus Paenibacillus_AQ; species Paenibacillus_AQ etheri. The sequence continues at coordinate 417,439 of NZ_LCZJ02000018.1, read as the reverse complement.
CAGTTTCGGATCAAGCTTATCCCAATTCTGCTCTGTAAGCTTAACGATGGTATTGATAGCTACCCGATCCGTTGATGTCTCCACCTTCAAGTTAAAAATCAGGAATAGGAGAGTTATACTTGCAGCGAGAATAGTGAGCAGTAGCGTTATCAGCAATTTCTTAGTCATAGCTATCTGTCCTCAAAAGCATAACCGATACCCCACACGGTACGGATGTATTGTGGGTCGTTAGGATTCTGCTCGATCTTCTCACGAAGATGACGTATATGTACATTTAAGGTGCCATCTCCCGCAAAAGCATCCCCCCAAACCCCTGTAAATAACTCCTCTTTGGGTATCACCCGATTTTTATGCTGAATCAAAAACTTAAGCAATTTATATTCCATTGTTTTCAGCTTGAGGGGTACGCCGTTTAGACTGGCCCTTCTGAGTTCAGGATCAATCTGGACGGGTCCTCCGGATTCAAGAAGAGATGCCTCAGCTACAACGCCGTTGTTGTACCGTTTTAACACCGCCTTTACTTTTGCGAGCAGCACTCTCAGGGTATACGGCTTATGAATATAATCATCTCCCCCGATATCAAGAGCAATCAATACATCATCCTCACTGGATCGGGCACTAATAAATAAGATGGGAATTCCAGTCGTCTGACGTAGCTCTTTGCATAACTGGAAGCCGGATTCACCGCCTAAATTAATATCAAGGAGTAACATCGACACCTGATGCTCACTCAAAAAGCTCCGACAAGCCTCAGCGCTTGTAACAAACGCAGTTTGAACATCAAATAAATTAAAATATTCGCAGGTGGTCTCTGCAAGCTCAATTTCATCGTCAATAATCAAACAATCATATCTCATGGATTTCTCTCCGCTTCAACAGAATTTATTATTATGTTAGAATATGCCTTTAAGGAGGGGTTACCTGTGGATACACAATTCCAGCGTCTGGAGCACTATTTAGATAAATACGAACAAAGCTGGCCATTAAGCGGCACAGTCTTAATAGCTCAGCGCGGAGAAATCAAGTTACATAAAGCGTACGGATATGCGAATCTTGAACATCAGGTCCCGAACACTTTAGATACCAAATTCCGGATCTGGTCACTTACCAAATCATTTACTGGCATGGCTATCCTGATGCTTAAAGAACAAAAACGTCTGAGACTGGAAGATCCAATCCTAAAATATCTCCCGCAGCAGCATGCCCTAGAGGGGATTACCATCCTACACCTGCTGGGACATACCTCTGGTATAGCCAACTACACTTCCATACCCGAATATAATCAAAAATTAAATAAGCTCAAGCTGAATCCTCAGGAGATGTTACAGCTATTTGTGAGTCAACCCTCTGCATTTATGCCTGGCACTTCATTTGCCTATAACAACTCAGGTTATTATTTGCTAGGGATGATTATTGAGAAGATTACAGGGATGACATTTGAAGATTATATCACTACTTATATATTACAGCCTCTGGGTATGGTAAATACAGGGGTTTATAACAATCAGCAAATCATTTCAAAATTAGCCTCGCCTTATCATTCTTCTTGGGGAGAGTATACCCAGGGGGAATACATAGATATGAGCTCTATCTTATCCGCTGGCGGGATGTATTCGACGGCTGCCGATCTTTTTCTATGGGATCAAGCCTTGTACTCCGATCAATTAGTATCTCACAACACCCTAGAGATGGCTTTTCATTCCAGTAATCTCAAATATCGATTTGGTTGGTTCTTGGACGAACGCTTTGATCGAAAAAGAATGTATCACGGCGGTGCCTATCGCGGCTTCCGAAGTGAACTGCATAGATACCCTGAAGAGCAAACAAGCATCATCATGTTGACCAATTATGATTGCGTACCCGTCACTAAGTTAACGGAATCGCTAGCTGAATTAGTCTTCGGCGAGCCTGTAAGGGTGCCGATCCCTCCGCAAGCCTTCCCGCTTGATGATAGCATTTATGCTGATTATATGGGAACCTACGAGGGATTTGGCTGCAAAGCGAACGTGGAGCGTAATGACCAAGATTATTATTTTATATGGAATGATGTAGAGGTCACTCCGTTTTTTCCAATCTCAGAAACAAGATTCCATCATACCAAACATGACTCAGAATATGAATTTAAACGGAATGCTCAGGGTGAACTTTCATTTCTGGGAATGCATAGAAAACAAGACAGGTCTTAAATAGACCTGTCTTGCTTTTTTTTGCTAAAAAATTATAAAGACTCAAGTTCGTGTTAACGCTAGGCCTTAGCTATAATGATGAACTCAGCCAGAAGCACAAGTAAGGCAGTAGCTACGCCAAGCGAATTAATTACCGTTAAAGCATCTGGGTAGCTTTCTTTCTTAAATTGCGAGAATAAAGATACCATCCATAATACACTGAAGAATAATGCGACCAATCCGGAAATAGCCTCACTATCCACTTTTCTACTCCGCATAAAAAAACCTACAAGACCAACGACTGTAAAAATCATATATATAACAAGCTCTATGGATGTGATGACAATCGCCTCGCCTGCAGAGAACAAATGCATTAACATGTACTGAATCCCTAAACAAATAAACACTAGCTGGTTAAAAGAAACTTTGCTCACTCTCATAGCTTATCTCCTTTTAATTTAAGTGAACTGCCAACAAAAGATAACGCTTACATTATATCGAGGATTAAAGTAATCCTCTGTGACTTTCAGTACTCTTCCGATAACGGTTCGATCAAATACAAGTCCTGAACAAAAAAATCTCCTGGCAATATGGTGCCGGAGATTTTATACTAGCGTTTAACGGTCGAAAATTATAATGCTGACATAAAGGATGTATGAGACTAGCCTCATCCCATCTCAATACCAACAAAAAGAACAACAAAAACTACAATAGCTATCAACGCACCTACAATAACGATCGTTTTAGGTGATCTATTGCCCCTATCCATTTCAAATCCTCCTTTTATCTACGCATGTATATCTCTTTTTCCAAACGAAATATAGGTGACAGACATACTGATAGCTATGATAATTACAGGAATCAGCACCACTTCCATAAAGCTCTTTGCTCCGGTTAGGACTATATGTTGTGAATTAACGACGTAGATTCCGGAAAACTTCATAACCTGGGTCGTTAAAGCATGATCTGAAATCCCCCTTAACCATGCAGAGGAAGCATCGCGGAAAAAACCGGATATCATGAAGTCGCCGAATATAATTAGAAAAGTTACAACCACCGCTGAGGCCGTTCTTTTAATAAGAATACCTACCATAATGATAAGAGCAGCATAAGCTGATAAATAAAGGACATTTAATCCAAATACACGGGAAACCTGAATCAAGTCAGCATTTAAATTACGATTATCGATGTCAGTCCCGACTATCAAAGCAGCTATCATATAAGCGAGATAAAACACTACTGTAAATTGTAAAATCCACCATATAATAATTTTTAAGACAGAAAGGTATTTCCCCGTGATATAGATAAACCTATTTTGTCCTGAAGCCAGGATCACTTTGATAGATCCATATTCAAATCCTTCGGTTGCAAAAAAACAAACGTAGACTGGAATAATAAAATAAAAAAATAAAGATAAAGGTGTCACATTCGTTAAGGGTTCCGCGAGATTACCGATTTCAAAACCAGCTTTACTGCCAATCCAGAATGCTAATACTAGGCTGGCTATAAGGAACAGCAGAGAAATCCCTTTAAACATCGTATCCCTCTTTATAAAGTAAGACTCAGCTCTCAGAAAATCCCTCATTGCTCATTCTCCTATCAGATCCATGTAATAGTGTTCAAGATTTGCTGCGGACAGGTTGATTCCTTCAAGTGGAATCCCATGTTTAATTAATGTTGACATTAGCTGTTCAAGATCTGTCGAATCCCTGGGAACTAGTATTTCCCCGGAAGCTAACAATGTGATTGAATGAATATTAAGATCATTCTTAAGCACCTTTATTGCGGCTGCTGTTTCAACGGTCTTAATACAAATTTGCGTTTCGGCTGATTGCAGTAATTCTTCCACAGAGACTTCCTTAATTAGCTGTCCTTTATGAATAAACCCGAATTTGGTAGCCAGCAATTGGAGTTCGCTCAAAATATGGCTGGAGATCAAGATGGTAACCCCTTTTTCATGTGCCAGCTTAGCCAACAATTTTCTCATCTCTACAATTCCTGTAGGATCAAGTCCATTAATCGGTTCATCCAAAACTAAAAATTCCGGTTCGTTGAGAAGGGAGATTGCCAGCCCTAATCGTTGACGCATACCCAGAGAATATTCCGTTGTGTTTTTGTTATCAACATCCGTTAGTCCCACTATATTCAGCACATCTTTAATTCTCTTGAAATCCGAAATACCATGAATCTTGCAATAAAAGCTTAAATTCTCTTCAGCATTCATATGGGGGTAGAGGGCAGGTAGCTCAATTAAAACTCCCATCTTTTTCCTTACCCGTGCGAGGTCCTTCTCACTACTTTTACCCATCAATTGGATAGTCCCTTTTGTAGGATAAACTAATCCACTAATTATTTTCATGAGTGTGGTTTTACCTGCTCCATTCTCACCTACAAAGCCATAGATATCACCCTGTTTAATCTGCATATTTATATTTTGAAGCGCATTTGCAATGCCGTACTGTTTCGTTAATCCCTCAGCTTCAAAGATTGTTGTATTCATTTTTCAACTCCTCCATACCGTCTACTACTAATTGATATTAAATTAGCATGTTTACTAGAATTACTAATCGCTATGGTAAAAAACACGGGAATAAATGTAACTTTCACCACTTCCAAGTGATCCCTAAAAGGATAAAGGTTGATTACACTCCCATATAATGTATTATTATTTATAACACAGGAGGGGATTTTCACATGATACATATTGCTATTTGTGATGATGATTTCAAGACAACAGAATATATTGAGAGATTGATCATTAACCATCCCATTCAGCGGACCGTAAAGATAGAGGTATCCATATTCTATTCTGGTGAAAGTTTCACAAAAGCAATTCAACATGGTTGTCCATTTGATCTTATTTTTATGGATATAGAAATGAAGGGAATAAGCGGAATAACAGCGGGTCATATATTACGGAGAGATTGTGATAATGATAGGGTTCGGTTGATTTACGTTTCGAGCCACGAAGAGTATCATGTTCAACTATTTGACGTTCAACCTTCTGGTTTTATAAAGAAGCCTATACATAACGAGTCTTTTGAAAAAAAACTAATCTCTATGATTCAGCAAATAAAGGTCAAGCGTCAGCAAAACCAACCAAAATTACTGCCTGTACACCAAAGTGGAACTAAACTACTTATTCCAATCCGTAATATTATGTACTTGGCAAGTGATCGCCGAAAAATCATTTTGCAAACAACGGAAGATCAAACGGAATATTACAGTACTTTATCTATAGAAGAAGGAAAGCTACCTTCGAAGCAGTTTGTGCGGATTCATCAATCGTATCTTGTGAATTTCGATTACATCAAACAAATTCAGGGCAAAAAAATTGTATTAACGAGTGGGGAAGAACTTCCGATTAGCGATAAGCAAAGCACCGTAGTGAAAAAGAGCTATTTGCAATTCAGGGGGAGTCTGCTTGAATAATATTCTACTGGATGAGCTGTTCTATGCCCTCACACTCGCAGCTCTCCCATTTATCATTCATTATTATTATAACGATTACTTTCCTAGTATTTGGGAATCTAAAACGATTCTTTATGCTGTATACACTGCCTATTATGTTTTTGTACTGCTCCTGCATCACAGTCCTCTCCCCGGCATGTTGATGCTTGGGCTCAATATAACGGGGATCGTTCTCTTGTCCTTTTTGTACAAAGGAAAAATACTATGGCGTATTGGCGCCGGTTTATTCATCGTCGCACTCATTATGCTGTCAGATGCAGCTACGGCGCCTGTGTATACGACCAGCGAATACATCTTTACCTTGTTTTTGTCTAAGATTCTGATGTTTTTACTGGTGAAGATCACGCTTCGTTTCACCAAAGCCTTTGGCGAGGGGAATCTAGGCAGTTGGTATTGGATCGGGCTGTTCTGTTTTCCATTTATCAGCATTCTCAGTATTGCGAAATTATCGGGCGAGCTATCATTACGGGAATATCCCGCCTTGTATCCGATTTTGTCCGGTGGAATGCTGTTGATCAACTTCCTTATCATTCTTCTGTGTGATCGCGTTCTAACCATACAATCGGCACAGAATAAAAACTATTTGTTGGAACAACAAAACACCTATTATATGAACCAGTATCTGCTTACGAAAGAAAGGCAGCAAGAAGTGTTTACGTTTCAACATGATTTCAGGAATATTTTGCTGGGCCTGAGGTCGCAATTACAAGCCGGGGAGAAAGACGCAGGACTGAACGATGTGGATAAGCTTCTTGGAGTGATCGAACTCTCTTCAGGCGGATGTAATACCGGCTCGATCCTAATCGACTCTATCATGAATTACAAACAGCAATTTGCCAATAAACTGGGCATTGCCTTTCATTCAGACATTCAAATCCCACCTCAGCTCGATCTAGATGCTTATGCAATTAGTATTATTCTAGGGAACACTCTCGATAATGCCATTGAAGCATGTAAACATCCAGATTTGACTGAGCCCTATATTAAATTCCAATTTCATTATCATAAGGGTACTTTATTTATCAGAATACAGAATCCATATCAGCATTCAATACGTACTAACCATTTTGGAGAATTAGCTACAACAAAACGAGATAAGCATTTTCATGGTATCGGTCTAAAAAGCGTTAAGAAGGCGGTTGAGGAAACCGGTGGAATTTGGGATATCACCTATGAAAACCAAATTTTCCAAGTGGAAATTTGTCTTTTTAACATTGAGATCTTATCAGTTGCAGAAACTGAGCAAAAATGCACCTCATAGAAAGACATCGGACCCAGAAGGTTTTCCAAAGTTTATTCTAAGGGGTGCATTTCAGTTACAAGTATACTTCTATTATTTTATTTACGGTTCGAGTGTAAATTTAGGCGAAAACGCAATACTGCATCTTCACCGTACCACATAGGGAAATTCGTACCTCAGATATTGTTGTGCAAATTAAAATGCCATCCTTTATCTAGAGAAACAGAAGAATTATCGAATTGTAGCAGTCTTTTTTGACCCGGTGCAGCCAAAGCAGCATCCATGGTTTCGATAAAGGCGCTCCCATCTGCACCCTGATAACTAACGCCGCGTCCAATTGCATGAAGATTACGATTCCCGTCCTTCACTACGTATAAAGGTGAGACCGGCAAGCCCATCTTCTCCATCATCCAAAGATTAGGATTATCGACATTCAATGCACACCCGAACCAGCTTGCTTCTGGAAGGCGGTTTGCTTCTTTTGCGAACCATTGCAGTGATACGTCAACCTTACCTTCATGCTCAAAATCACACACTAATTCGAGTTCCTTCGGCGCGCCATATAATTCATAGGGAATGGTCGAACGAACTCAAAACCAGGCTTGTTAAAGTCTGCATCAGACCATGGGTGAAGCCTAGGATTTGCATGTAAGTGCGGAAATATCTGACATAGTCCTCCGTTCCAAACGTCTCATAGGCGCCGAAGGGATGGCTTTCGTCAACCCATACTTTTCCATTAGTATCTGATAAATGAACAAGTGCGCCATTTACACCAAAGGCCAGTTTATAACCTTCAACCGCGTACATCTCTGGACACTGACATGCTCAGCATTAGCGGAAAGATCTTTCCTCATAGGCTCTAAGCTACCGAACGCTTCCTTTGCCTCCGCTTGTTTATCTTTATCCAGGCATGCGACTGCCTGATCCAGATAGCCCCGTTGCTCAGCCCATGAACGTTCGATCATTGAATAAGTACGAACACTCTGCTCTGAGGCAAATAAACCACTAGAGTGCTTATCGAATTCATCCTTATTGAAAACTGAAATTTCGGAACGATCTATTTCCAGACTAATATATGTCACTGATCTATACAATCAAATAATCCGAAACAATATCATTAAATAATATGAAAAACACAGTATCATACCTTTATGTCACTGATATAAAAAAAGCCCTTCCCTCCACCAAAATAGTAGAGAAAGAGCCTCAAAAGGTAATCTACAAGCGAATCATTTAGTAACGTTGGGTCTAACGGATCCTCGCTCGACGATGGTGGTCATTCGCTGAACAGCAGCTTGTCCGAGTTTCGGAGCATTCAACTGATGCATATAGTCATCTGAGCAATTCAAGCAAATATTGCGTTTGTTTACCGGGAGATCATGATTCAACATAGCTTGAAGATAACCTCTATACCGATCTTCCCTGCTCGTCACACCGTCAAATGACATTGAAAGATATCCAATTTCCTGATGTCCCTTCTCAATCAAATACTGGGTGATCTTATAAGCCCCATGGTAATGATCATGGTAAACACAGTCAATCTGCACCTCTCGAAAGATACGATCAATGATAACTAGAGGATAATTAAGGAGACTAAGCTCTAGTACTTTCTCACTGCACTGTGTACTCCCACGCGGATATAAAAAAATCCCCTCTACTTGAGCATCGTACAGCTCTTGTAAGCATACACTTTCATCTTCCTTATCCGAAGTCATTCGAATAATTAAATGACAATTCGCTTCGCGCGCTTGTTTTTTGACGGAAGCAATTATTCTACCGATATAATCATCCATATTCGGAATTACCAATGCAATTCTTCGTATCGGTTTCTTCTCCTCGATCGTCTTCTCCAGCATCTGTTCCCAGGAATGTGCCGTGTAATCAGCAGATACGAATGTCCCACTATACGATCCCTTTTTTCTCCAAGATCTGCAGAGCAAGCTTCGCCGTCATGCGGCTGACACCGTACAACTTGGCAATCTCCCCTTCAGATAGGACGAGATCATGTGACTGAAGCTTCCTCTTCCGGATTTCTTCCATCACATGATTTGCAGTCTGTATATACAATAGCGGTTTCCGCTCTTTTTGTTGATCCTGATTATCCATTCGAGCCTTCACCCTTTACTCTTGTATGCCGTTCGCAGTGCCAATCCCGCTCAAAATTTTTCGAATGGGACATCTTGTTCTCGAAATAGAATGAACAGTGGATTTATAAGCTGCATTATCAATTAGGAGGTCAACCGCTTGAAAAATAATGAATCATTTGTATTCGTCACAATCCCGCTATCCGAGATCAAGAAATTCATTCTTATTGATTTTGTAGCTGGAACTGTCATTTACTTTGCCATAAAGTTTCCCTTACATTCCTTTATAGCCGCCTCAGCCGGCAGCATGTTCGGTCCAATACTCATTCGCCAATCCATGAAAATGGTTCAGAATCGCGCTAAAGCTTAAGCCATAAAAGAAAAGTGTTCAACCTTGCTGTATGTATTTTAAGAATTGTTCAATCTGTTTTTTATGATGCTTATCATGTGGGATAAAACTTCTCAAATACTTGTGAACACTGAACTTCTTGCGATCTCCATCTATATATTCCAAATCGAATTCTTCATCCGTTAATCCAGAGACTGCATCTAAAATTCTAGATCTGTAGAGCACAAATTGTTCAATCAAGGTTTGCTTGGATAACAATTCGGCATACTCAATCGCGTTAGCATTAAACTCGTTAAAATCCAAATGTTTCGTTGTTAATGGTTCTTTTAAAATAATCTTTTTTATAGCACCTTCATAGAAATATTTATCCCAAAGCATGAGATGACAGAGAATATCCTTCACGGTCCATTTACCAGTTGCTATGGGCTTATCCCAATGTTTATCCGGCATCTCTTCTAATGATTCCACGAATGGAATGAGGGACTTAAATTCGAGTAACATTTGCTCCTTTGTTTTTACTGCCATAGAAGCTAACCTCCATGTGAATATAAAATAGTCTGACAAAAATATTATGCAGCATCATCCTTAGAAGCGGTTATAAGATCAGCCTCAGTAGATTCTGGATTCAGCCAAATCTCGATCATATCATGGGTACGCTTTACATCATTTTCATCGAGTATATAATACCATTGATCGGTATGTTTTCCTTCCCCTTGGAGCATATGACTCGTTATTTCAGGGGTTCCACCTTCAAGAATTACCTCCTTAGCCAAATCTAAAATAAAATCTGACTTCATATTGGTTTTAAAGTTACTGCCAGCAATTTCGATAATGTTCTGTATATTCAGAATATTATCTATTCTTTTCATCCGATCAAGCGCTGCTTTCAGGAAAATCCGTTGTCGCTCTGTTCGCTTAAAGTCAGAGTCTTCTCGATATCTCACATACATTAAAGCTTCCTTTCCGGAGTAGATCGGTTTGTTCGGCTCAATTCTTAATTTCTCATGATCGGGACTCTTATTCTCTATCACCTTGGTAATTGGAAGCACCACTCCTCCTAGAGCATCCGTCACGCCAACAAGCCCATTAAAATTAATAGTAGCATAGTAATCAATCGGTGCGTTCAGCAGATTCTTAACGGTATCCACACTCATCTGAGGACCACCATAAGAATGCGCCGCATTAATCTTGGTTTCTTTTCTTGCTCCTTTAATATTTTCCGCCCCAATAATTTCTGCATATGAATCACGAGGAATGGAGACGAGCAGTGCTTTATGGTCTTGTGGTCGAAGGACTGTATAAATAATGGAGTCAGAAAGTCCATTCTCTTTGCCACGCTGATCGGTGCCTAGTAGAAGGATAGAGAAAGGGCGGTCTTTATTTTCCGTCGTTGCTTGCAATCCAGGTTCTCCGGTGTCTTCTAACGGCACATAGGACTCATTAAGGGTGTGTTCAATAGTCGGTGCCACAACATTATCAAACCCAAAAATCATTAGTTCTTTACGGAAAATAAAAGATCCCAGCCCAATTAGAAGTACGATAGCAATCGAAATGTACCAGATCTTCATTTTCTTGCTGATTTTATGCTTTTTCACTTTCTTTTTCTCGATTCTACTTAAAGCAAATGAAGCAGGTGGATGAGTACTCTGTTTATTTTTCATTTGGATGAATTACCCTTTCTGTTCAAACGACTTCTCTCCATTACTGAACATCACATTTTATTCCACGTAATTCCGTTACGTTTATACTTAGAAATCGGAATTTATGCCTACCCTCCATTACCTAAATATCCCATAATTATAGACGATCATCAGATCAATAAGTTTCTATTTATAAGAAATTTATGAGACAAAAAAAAGACCATATCCTATATAGGATTGGTCAACAATGTTTATTGAAGTTACATTAGATTTTGTTCAGAATCGTATCGATTTCACTTTTCAGTAAAAGATATCTGACAACACTTCTCATGATCGGGACTTTAGTTAACTTATGCTGGTCTACATAGCTTTTCATTTGATCTTTAGACAGACCAAGCAAGCTACCGGCTTCAGACACAGTCAATACTTCCTTGTTGCTTGTAGCGTTAAAGGTTTTCTTCACTTTTAAATTCCAGTCTTCAAACACCTGCACTTACATCCGCCACCTTTCTACTAAGCGAGAAATATAAGACATAAAGTATTGTGTGAAACTTATACTTCTTATACTTAAAAAAATCCCCAAACCATAAGTTTGGGGATTTATTTCACAACTCTAAAGTTTCACAACATTCTCAGCTTGTTGACCACGATTGCCTTGAACTACGTTAAATTCTACACGTTGTCCTTCATCTAAAGACTTGAATCCGTCACCAGTGATTGCGCTGAAATGTACGAATACGTCTTCTCCACCTTCAACCTCGATAAAACCAAAGCCTTTGTCCGCGTTAAACCATTTCACTGTTCCTGTTTGCATAATATAATTACCACCTTTTTTTTATTTACATGTTATTCTTATCTCAAAAAAATCTCTTGCAAAATCTCTAAAAAAATAAAAATTCACATATGGTACAAGGTTATTGTCATCTTAAGAATAACCCTCTACGCTATGTGAATTAGCAGGTAACTACTTTCGATATATTGATTATAGCACATCTAAAGCCATGTAGATACCCTTTGGCATGGTTTAAAAAATGGAAGACCCTGATCCTTTAGAAAAGGACAGGGTCCCCCACCTGTATTTCACGACATCACATTCATTTTAAATTTTAAAATAAGACAATTTGTCCAGCAAATCTTGCACCATCGAGCTGAGGGATTCCGTCGAAGCAGAAATCTCTTCCATAGAAGCAAGCTGCTCCTCTGAGGCTGCTGCTACACTTTGTGAATCCGCGGACGCTTCTGATGCAAGTTCAGCTAATACTTTGACACTAGCTGAAATTTGCTCTGTACCAGCGGTCATCTGCTGTGCGGCTGCAGATACTTCCTGAATTTGATCTGTAACCTGTGTCATTTCAGCAAGAATCGATGTAAACAAAAGATCACTATCAGATACACTCTGCACACCAATACTTACTTGCTCATTACCAACGGCCATAGCCTGTGAGGCTTGATTAGTGTCTTGAACCACATGTTCGACTAATTCAGTAACTTGTTCGGCAGCTTGTTTCGTTTGATCCGCCAACATCCGTATTTCAGAAGCTACTACAGCAAATCCACGACCATGCTCACCCACTCTGGATGCTTCAATCGCTGCGTTTAATGCCAATAGATTAGTCTGTTTACTAATATTCGAGATCAGACCAATAATCCCGCTAATCTGGATAGATCTTTCACCTAATCGTTCGATCGCCAGACTGGTCTCGTCCACGGATTGCTTAAGCTCTGTCATCTGGGTCACCGCCATTTGCAGCTGCGCACTGCCCCGCTTCGTTTGATCGGTTACTTCATCTGCAGATGCGGACACCGCTGAAGAAGAGTCAGCGATACGTTGCACTCCAACGCTAAGATCGCTCATGGCCAGAGAAGATTCTCCTGCATAACCATTCTGCAGCTGCGCTCCCTCGGCTACTCGTCCAATAGACACAGCAATCTGTTCAGCAGCTTTCCCTGTCTGTTCAGCGTTAGCTGTCAACTCTTCAGAAGTAGCTCCCACTGACATCGACAAATCAGCCACAAGTCCAAACATTTCTCGAAGCTTATGTGTCATCTGATTAAAATGTGAAGACATCTTACCGAATTCATCATCATTTTGAACCTGCAAGGTTTGGGTTAAATCCCCCTGAGCCATAAGCTGCAATTTCTCAGATAACACTCGAAGTGGTCTGATCACCATAAACCATAATAAAAAGGCTATAACAATTCCTAGAATCGACATCCCAACAAGCATGATGATAAAAGATTCTGTTTTAGCTTTTTCGTAGTCGGCCATGATTGTAGCTTTAGGAATCGCAGTCTGTGTATACCATACCTGATCGCTTTTCGGCATTGAAATCGGAATAAAAATCCGCAGTACTTCTTCTCCCTTAGAATTATGGGTATACCCCTGAACCGTCTCCCCATTCTTCACTTGTTTCCACAGTGCAGCTTTCTCATCCGTATCACCAAAATCTTTGAGTATACTTTGTGGATCATTAGGATTAGCTGCATACTTACCATTACCAGTGATTAGAGAAACATAACCTCCCAGAGGTTTATAGTTAACGGCTTCTTCCTGTAATTGGGTTAACGAAACATCGAACCCCACAGCCCCAAGAAAATCTCCCGTTTTATCTAAAATCGGCAGCATGACCGAAATCATCTCGATAGCCCCACCAGTCGTCTCATAAGAATAGGGTTCAATGTAAATCGGTTTTTTCTCTTTTTTAGGTAAAAGGTAATAATCACCCGCACCTTCTACATCGTAATTCTTTAAGGGTTCAACCGTTATCGCGCCTTGATTTCTAAAGGCATAAGGAATAAAACGCCCCGTACCATCATCATATGGCATCTTATTTATATTAGCCTGATCGTTTTGATCAAAGGCGTTGGGTTCCCATAATATGCTCATCGCAAAAATTTCCGGTCTGTTCTCAAGCATAGTTTTCATTGTAGTAATAACATCTTCACGGTCTAAGGATTGATGTTCTCTTGCTTCAATCAGTACTTCAGTGAGCGCTTTACCAGTCGACTGAATGTCTATCAGTCTATTTTGAATGGTTTCCGCATAACTTCTTCCCGAGACTTCTGCCTGAAGTTCACCATTAGAGATGCTCACACTACGCAAATTTAACAGATTTGCAACCAAACTAAAGAAAAAAATAATGGTGATAATTAAACTTACAGCCAGAACAAATTTAACCGTTAAAGAAAGCCTACGATATAGTGCCATCTAAACAACTCCACTCTAGGATAATATACCTTATCTTTAATCGACAAAATACGACTAACCCTAAATAGGTCTTATTACCTATAATTTAATTGATAAGAATTAAAATTGCATATCTTTTCAAAAAGTATGTTTAAATTAAAGTAGCCTAACTAAAAAAATCTCAATACAAAGGAGTTCATGCCGATGGAAATATCCTCTTTTTTGTTGCCTAAAGATCAAGTTGCCTATATCACTAACTCACTATCCATGCTGGAAGCCTTACAACAATTAGAGCAGCACCATTATACGGCTATCCCTATTATCGATAATGAAGGAAAATATGTAGGAACACTTTCGGAAGGTGATCTATTGTGGAAGCTGAAAAACACAGCAGGTCTAACATTTGACAATATAGGGGAAGTCCCAGTAAGCGATATCCAGAAGCATGTTCATAACGAGAGCGTTCTCATAAATGCCGAAATGGAGGATATGCTAACGCTAGCTGCAGATCAAAATTTCGTTCCTGTTATTGATAATGAAGGCGTGTTTGTCGGAATTATTCGTCGAAAAGATATCATTGAATATTATACTCGCAACATCACTGATTAATGGAACAACAAATAGACCTGATCAGCAACATCAAGAGAAGATGAAGCTAATCAGGTCTTTTTTTTCAACGCTAAACTATAGTTCAGTCAGGATAATTGTCCCTTGTGGGGTGATAGCTAACGTATGTTCATATTGTGCTGACAGACCACCGTCAATGGTACGTGCAGTCCAACCATCCGAATCAATCTTTGTTCTGTAGCTGCCTGTGTTCAGCATCGGTTCAATGGTAAATACCATCCCCTCTTTCAGACGAGGTCCTCTGCCAGCCGGACCATAGTGAGGTACCTCTGGAGCTTCATGCATTTCTGAACCAATCCCATGGCCAATAAAATCACGCACAACAGAATAACCATTAGACTCTGCGTAAACTTGAATAGCATGAGCGACATCCCCAATACGGTTGCCTGCAACTGCCTGCTCGATACCACGGAATAGAGATTCTTTTGTGGTGTCTAGTAATTTGGTCGCCTGTTCACTAATGTTGCCAATCCCATACGACCAAGCGGAATCTGCCAACCAGCCATCTAAGTTAACTACCATGTCTATGGTTACTATATCCCCATCTTTAAGTGGTTCCTTCTTCGGAAATCCGTGGCAGATTACATCATTTACAGAAGCACAGGTCGCGTACGGATATCCGTTATATCCCTTTTGCTCAGGAGTCGCTCCTTGAGACAATATAAATTTTTCTGCAAATTCATCAATCTCCCAGGTAGTAATTCCCGGCTGTGAAATTTTCGCAATTTGACGATGACATTCAGCGAGAATTTTTCCCGCCGCACGCATTTTTTCGATCTCTTCCATCGTTTTCATGATAATCATAATATCGCCTCTTCTGTACAGAACACATCACTCTCGGGCAATGGCTCTTCTTTTGTATTTAGTTTCCCCTTTATATTATGAAAGAAAAACACGAGAAATCCAAATCATTAGGCAAAAAAAATATAATTTCAGTTTTAATTCTAAAAAAAACTCCCTTTTTTACGGGAAAGCTTGAGAATATAAGAGAAAAGTATTTTTTAAATCGACTGTGACTTCTGGGCTCAGATGACGCTATTGGAGGGATGGTTAGGGTTTGAGACCAACAAACAAAGAGGTGTCCATGTAGCCATATTCGGCTCTTGGACACCTCTTCAGTCTATATTGGATTAATCATGAAAATTAAGACCTGAAGAAACCGCTTTGACATAACCTGCACGGATCACGAAATCTCCAAAATGCTCGCTATGCAGTCGTTCTTTCGAATAACGATGAAGAATTGGCTCCAGTGTCTCCAGTATTTCTTTTTCATCTATGTTTTCTTTATACATTTTGTTCAAGCGATCTCCTGTAAAACCTGCTCCCAAGTACATATTATATCTGCCTGGACCTTTACCAATAAACGAGATTTCACCTAGTGCCGGTCTTGCACATCCATTAGGACAGCCCGTCATCCGGATCACGATTTCCTCATCGCGTAGACCAGCTTCATCAAGGACAAGCTCTAGCTTATCAACCAACGAAGGCAAATAACGTTCTGCTTCAGCCATTGCAAGTCCGCAGGTTGGTAGCGCCACACAAGACATTGAGCTGCGTCGTAGTGCAGAAAGATGAGCTCCGTCTGTAAGTCCATTCTGTTTAGCCAGCTCAGCCACTTTTCGTTTTTTGGCAGAGGTTACGTTAGCAATCGTTAAATTCTGGTTCGGCGTAAGACGGAAATCTCCGGTATGAATTTTGGCAATTTCCCGTAGCCCAGTCATCAATGTGTACCCTTCTTGGTCATGAATCCGTCCGCTTTGGATATAAAGCGTCAAATTCCATTTTCCATTGGTACCCTTTACCCAGCCGTAGCGGTCTCCATTGTGATCGAAATGGTACTCCCGTGCCGCCTCAAGCTGCCATCCGAGCCTTTCATGCAGCTCATCGACGAACCATTCCAGACCGTGGCGGTCTATCGTATACTTAAACCGTGCATTTTTGCGGACAGAACGATTTCCATAGTCCCGCTGAATCGTTACTGTCTTCTCCGCTACATCAATCAATTGATCAGGACGGCAAAAACCAATGATACGGCCAAGCTGAGGATACGTGCTGGTATCTCCATGCGTCATCCCCATACCGCCGCCTACCGAAACGTTGAACCCTACCAGCTTATCGTTCTCAAGAATAGCGATGAAGCCCAGATCCTGCGAGAACACATCTACATCATTTGAAGGGGGGACTGCAAGACCAATCTTGAATTTACGTGGTAAATATACCGGACCATAGATTGGCTCCACTTCTGCCCGATCTCCTAAACTATCCACTACCTTTTCACCATCCAGCCAAATTTCATGGTAAGCGGGAGTACGAGGTGATAAATGATCACTAACTTTGCGCGCCCATTCATAGACTTCTGCGTGCACCTCAGATTGATAAGGATTCGGATTGCTCATTACGTTACGGTTGACATCCCCGCAAGCTGCAAGGGTCGTCATTAGCGTATCATTAATGCTTCGAATGGTCTTCTTTAAGTTCCATTTGAGAACGCCATGCATTTGAAATGCCTGTCTTGTAGTTAGACGTAAGGTTCCGTTACCATACTTCTGCGCCAGATCATCCATCACCAGCCATTGTTCCGGTGTAGCAACACCACCTGGAGCAACTACGCGAAGCATAAACTGGAATGCTGGCTCCAGCTTCTGACGTTCCCGTTCATTACGTAGATCTCTGTCATCCTGCATATAGCTTCCGTGAAATTTCAGCAGCCGATTATCATCTTCAGGCAGACCACCCGTAATCGGATTGCTTAGCGTCTCAACTAACGCACCCCGCAGATAGTTACTCTCCGACTTAATATGCTCAACATCACTTGGAGGCCCGCCGATCGGCTTAACCTTCTCATTGTTTGCCATTTGTGTTATCTCCCCCCGAAGTCATTCGATAACTTCCCCATCTATCCATTAATAGACATCACGCTGGTAACGTTGTGTCTGTTGCATATCTTCCAGATAAGCCGCTGCCGCTTCAGGGCTGAGTCCGCCCTCACTCTGAATCACAGTAAGCAAAGCAGAATGAACATCATGTGCCATACACTTCTCGTCGCCGCAAACGTAGATATGAGCACCTTCTTGTAGCCATTCATAAACCTCCTGACTCTTTTGCAAGATGCGATGCTGTACGTATACTTTCTCTTCGGTATCACGTGAGAAGGCTACATCCAGCTTGCTGAGAACGCCATCCTTTAGCATTCTCTGCCAGTCAGTCTGATACAGAAAATCCGTTACGAAATGCCGATCCCCATAAAACAGCCATGATTTCCCTTCCACTCCAAGCTCTCCACGTTCCTCCAAGAAAGATCGGAATGGTGCAACGCCTGTGCCTGGTCCGATCATGATGATCGGCGCATCCGGATCAGTCGGTAGCTTAAAGTTAGGATTATGCTGAATGTAAATAGGCAATGTATCCCCTGGCTCTACTCTTTCTGCGCAATGCACGGAGCAGACACCGTAGCGTTCACGGCCGTGAGCCTCATAACGTACAGCTCTGACGGTTAGATGAACTTCATCCGGATTAGCCTTATAACTGCTAGCAATGGAATACAGACGTGCAGGAAGCTTCCGCAAAATCGTCACAAAATTGCTGGCTGAGCCTTCCCATGGCGAGAAGTCCTGAATCAAATCGAGCAGATCACGTCCTTGAATATACTCTTTAAGCTCCGAAGCACGGTCTAGAGCTAACAACTCACTCAGCTTGCTTGAAGCAGACAGCTTTGCCGCTTGCTCCAGCAAAGGTTTGGTCAATACAGTGATTTCGTAATGATGCAGAAGTGCCTCACGCAAGGCTCCTTCATCACCTTTTTTATTAAACGGAACCTTATCGCTGGGATTCCAGCCCATAGTATGAATAATAGCGTCCACCAATTCAGGATGATTCTCCGGATATACGCCCAGTGCATCCCCTGGCTCAAACTGTATATTAGAGCCTTCAAGTGAAAGCTCAAGATGACGAGTCTCCCGATCCGAACCGCGCCCATTCAAATTCAGATTCTCAAGTACCTCTGCCTTAAAAGGATTATTCCGGGTATATAAAGGCTCTTGTGACTCTGCGTCCTCTGAGGCTTGAACCGCTTTTGCAGCAATGGCTGGAGCATTTAAATTTACATTTAATGCACCAATTACACCTTCAAACCATTCGGCAACGGAATCGTCATAATCGAGATCACAATCTACACGTGGACTTAGGCGCTTACCACCAAGTTCCTCTAACCTCTGATCGAACTCTTTACCCGTCTGACAGAAAAATTCATAAGAGGTGTCTCCCAGAGCCAGAACAGAAAACCGTAGGTTCTCTAATTGAGGAGCTCTTTTACTATAAAGAAATTCGTGAAATATCCGTGCATTATCTGGCGGATCACCTTCTCCATGAGTACTCACCAGTAGAAGCAGATTCTCGACCTTTTTAAGCACAGTAGGTTTGAAGCTGTTCATCGCGGAGAGTGTGACCTGAAATCCTTGCTCTTCCAGCTTACGGGACAAGCTTCCCGCCAGTCGCTGGCAATTCCCAGTTTGCGAACCAAATAGTATGGTTACTTCACGTGATGCTGCTGGTTGACCCGTTACAGCGGTACTAACCTCTGCGTTTCCAATCGTATTCGATTTCACTAGAAGTTCAGTGCCCGCTGGCGCTGCTGCCGCAGTACGACCAATCGCGGACAAATATCCGCTGAGCCATATTTGCTGTGTCTCCGTTAAGGATGGTAGAAGACGATTGAGAAGCTCGACTTGGTTCTCGTTAAAAGGACTGTTCGTTACCTGTAGTTGCAACAATATCCACCTCTCCTAAACATGAAATCTCGTTATGATCCGTACCTCATTTAAATCTTACCTGAGCCTTTTTTAGAACCTCATAAAATCAGGCTATCACAATATTTGTAAACGATCAATGAAGTCATTTTCACCTAAAAATTGTTAATTATTGAAAAAGTATCAATAAAGTACGTAAAAACCGATCAAAACAGTATGATTTGCCCTGTTTTGATCGGTTTCATTATAAAAAATGATACTATTTATAAAATATTGTGATAAATAAAAACTATAAATGCTTCTTACTTTCGGGAAATAATACCTCGCCTACCCCTGTCTTTATCTTCACAATTTCTTCAAGCGTATTCGATAACTCTCCAGGCGGATAAGGTTTCGTTAAATACTTCTGTATCACATCATTCAATTGGTTCTTATCCGATTGATCCAGAGCAGAAGAGATAACAATCGGAATATTCTCTGTTCTCGAATCATCTTTTAGCATTCGGATTAAATCCCAACCGTCCAGTTCTTCACCAAGCATCAGATCAACCACTATCGCAACAAATGGTGTTTTTAAAGCCTGATCAAAAGCTTGCTGTGGATGATAATGATGGGTAACACGGAACCCCTTCCCTTTAAGCTCTTCTGATAAAAGCAACGAAAGACTGTAATCATCTTCAACAATCATTACATTAGGCTTGAGCTCTTTATCAGCATTCCATTTGTTTAGCTCATCTTGCTGTCGGCTTGCTTCTGCATTGAGGATTGGGAGGCTAAACCAAACGGTTGTCCCCTCTCCTTCTACCGAATCAATACCGATGGTTCCCTTTTGTTTCTCAATTATTTCTTTACAGATGGCAAGACCAAGACCTGTTCCACCAATTCTTTTAGAGGCACTGTTGTCCACTCTTCTGAATTTTTGGAATAGCTGGCCTATTTGATCCTTAGGAATTCCCAGACCATTATCCTGGATACGCACAATAATGTGATCCGGCTCATTATGCAGCAGTACTTTTACTTCATTGCTAGACGGTGAGAATTTGATCGCATTACTTAACAGATTCGTCAGAACTTGAACAATCTTATCCTTGTCTACATCTACTTCCGCATTCAGAGCCTCATCCACCAGCAGTACATGATGTGTGCTACTAAGTTTATATTGATCGATAACCCCAAGCACAATTTCACTGAGATTCACATGCTCTGTGATATACTGCTGCTTACCTGACTCCATTCTCTGCAAATCCAGAAAATCATTAATAAGCTCAGTCAACCGCTTCGCTTCCTTATGAATCGTCTCTAAATACTTCAACTGCTTCTCAGGCTTCATGGTTTTGGATAATAGCAGTTCCGTGAATCCTAATACACTCGACAATGGCGTTCTCAGTTCATGGCTTACTGTACTGACAAGATCAGATTTCATAAGATCCAGTTCGTACTCCCTAGTGATATCTCTGTATACGAACAATGTACCAATTCTAAGCTCTCGGCGGAAAACGGGAATCGCATAAACATCAATATGCTTCATGGGTTCTGTACCAATAGAGTATTGCATACTACTGGACTCCAGCGAATACTCAGCAATCGCCTGCTCAAAGAACAACCAAAGTTTATCCTTCTCATTCGAGCATTCGATGAAATAATCCATCCATTCTTTTCTAGGAATCAATGTACCTTCGGTCCATTCAAAGTTAACCATATTGCACAATGCCTTATTCATCTGCAGCATCATGCCTTCTGTATTCACGAACTGAATGCCTTCGTTTACATTGTTCACGATATCGCGGTTCAGCTTTCGTCCATGTTCAATCTCTTCATACATGAATAAACGTTCAATCGCCAGAGCAACGCGGTTCATCATTCCTTGAACCTCATTAATCTCTTCTTTACTGAAGGAGTGTCCAATCCGGCTTCCGCAAAATACAGCTAGAATCTCATCTTCTGCATTCACAACAGTCGTATAGAAGTCATAACAGTAGACCTCATTCGCAGAAATTCCCTGTTCCGATTGCGTAGCTAAACGCTTAATCAGATAGGTTTTTTCCGTTTTCAAACGATATAACATTTCATTGTTCTCATTATCGAGATAACGCTCAACATTTTCCTGAGGAATCCCTTTAACAGCCGCGATCTTATCTTTTACAAGAAGGAAGAAACTCGAATCAAATGAATACAGGTGATGCATGAACTGAATAAACTTATCTGCAAATTCATGTTTATCTAAGGTGTAAGTAATATCATGATTCAGCTGGTTATTAAGCTCAAGCATCTTTTTGGTCTGCTCCGTATTCTTAAGCGTTTCCGCAAGCTCCAGCTGTACACTTTTCATAGAGGTGATATCATACGCGATGAGAATGTACTGATAAATCACTCCATCATTATTCAGATACGGCACGATAGTCAGATGCATCCAGATTGGCAATCCGTCTTTGGTCAGAATCTGGAGTTCATCGCTCCATACCCCACCCGTATTTAATTTGTTGAAGATCTTCTGCATTTGTTCTCTAGAAATATTATAGAGTTCTAATAACTTATAGGTGAAACCGATAACTTCAGAATTTTTATAGCCTGTATATTTGCTTAAATTATCATTCGCGTAGGTAAATACTCCTTTATCTGTAAGGATCCCAACCGCTGAGGATTGATTGAGTGCCTTCATCATACTCTCTATTTCACTAAGCGAGCGTTGCAGTCTGTACTGCTGATCCTGAAGTTCATCCTGCTGCGCGTGTAGCTCTTCGTTCTGCATCATCAATTCTTCTTCTTTGTCCTGAATACTTCTAGCCATATTTAGAAATGCAGTATAAAGTCGTCCGATTTCATCCTGATTCTTAAGCTTACCCAGAAGAATTTCCTCACCGGCAGCTAATGAATGAGTGGCCCCTTCCAATTTCAAAATAGGATTAATCAAGTTCTTAAGAATCCGCCAGATCATAAAGGTAAAGAACAGTAGTATAATTGTACTAAAAAAGAAGGTGATAAAAGTGAATTCGTTAGCCCGTTTGATGTAATCCAGTGCCATGTTATTTAATTCGGTATCGGATCGCAGTCTGTACTCTTTCGTATACGTAAGAAAATCATTCACTGATTTAGTACTACCGTCTTCAGCTAAAGCTCTCAAAGCTGCGTAATTATCAGCCTCGACAAGCCGAATCGCTTCTGGAAGAGTTTTATTTTTATATTGGACATAAAATGATTTTAAACCATCTCTAAATAAGGCTTCTTCGGACGTTAAATTAAGATTGGAATACGTATCCAGAATCTTATCAAAGTTAACTAGGGCTACATTTAAGAGCTTCAATTCATTCTCGTCCTTCAGTAAAGTGAATCCCCTAGCTCGAAAAAACACATCATTTAACGTGCTTGCCATCTCGCTAATCGTGTCTGCTTTATTCTGCAAACTTTCACGGTCTCTACTTAATTCATCTTGCTCATAGTTTATGAAAATAAAAAATACAGTTCCCATAATAATGATTAAAGAGAACACAAATACAATGATACGAAAATATTTATTTTTGATACTGTGATTAGCTTTACTTTCCTTCACCACTTAGGATCCCCTCCACAATCTGCAAGAGTTCCATTGGGCTGAACGGTTTCGGCATGAAATAACGTGCTCCTGCTTCAACAGCTCGAATTCGATCCACATCCTGGGCTTTGGCCGTTAACATTAATATCGCTGTAGTGCTCTTCTTCTCCTCATCCAGCTGCTGAAGCACTTCAATCCCTGTCATTTCCGGCATCATATAATCCAGAATTACTAGATCAAAATGATCTGCGGATAGCTTAGTCAGTGCCTCCAATCCATTCTCCGCCGTGTGAATCTCAACATTCTCTAAATCCTCCAGCGTATCCTCAATTAACATCCGTAATACTTCTTCATCATCCACTACCATTATTTTTTGCATATTCGCACAATTCCCTTCGTGTTAGAACAAGAATCTATGAGCCAACCGTTCCATTCGGGACAGCAGCTCAGGCATATGGACAGGTTTAACTACATAATCATCGGCACCCATCTGCAGGGCATGTACAATATCCGCCTGATTATTTCTCCCTGTCAGCATGATCACTAATATATTCACTTCCGGATACGTTTTACGAATTCTTTCCAGGACTTCAACGCCATCAAGATCCGGCATCACACCATCCAGCAGGATAATATATTTCTCATCCACGGAATACCAATCCGATTGTAAGAAATCCAGTCCATTCGCAAAACTGCTGATATTCACCTCAGCAATGTCCTCCGGCTCCCAATTATCCATCTGATGAGTCACTATTTTTCGAATCAACGCATCATCATCTACAATAATTACATTTAGAACCGAATGCTTTTTAGTCGACGATAAATGATCGGTGTAGAGCGTCGTCTGATTCCTTCCGGCATCCTTGCTCGCATAGAGAGCTTGATCTGCTTCCTCTACAATTTTATCGGCAATATTCTCGGCTGCTGTTACTTCTGATATTCCACTAGAAAAGGTCACATGAAAGACTTCATCTTTCGCAATAAAGTCGGTAGCAGCAAATCGCTCCTGAATACGGTGTATCACTGTCAATGCAGAACTCGCATCCGTATTTGGCAAGAACACTGCAAACTCTTCTCCACCGAAACGACAAAAGGTATCTTCCATACGGATCGAACTCTGTACAAGCTCAGATAGGGACTGCAATACCTCGTCTCCGACTAGATGACCATAGGTATCATTAATTTTTTTGAAATAGTCCAGATCAATCAGCGCTAAAGAAAACACCCGTTCTGTGCGTTTAAAATCGCAAATCAGCTGCTTCATCACTTGATTAAAGTGTTTTCGATTAAACGCACCCGTCAATTCATCCACAATGATGGATTCTTGCCACTCCCTCTTTAACTCAAAGCGGTTTTTGATCAGAGCAAGAAATAAATCAATATCTACAGGCTTCGATAAAAAATCCATCACGCCCAATCTATACGCATGCAATTGAGTCGCTTTGGAGTACTCTCCACTTATAATGATGATAGGAATCCGTTCTTTTTTGGCTTTGCCGATAATTTGATTCAAGACCTCAATCCCGCTGATATCTGGTAAGAGAATATCCAGAAGTATCAGATCCGGTTTGGTTTCATAGAAAATCTTAAGACCCCGTTCAGCGGATAAAGCAATGCTTACATAATAGTTCTGCTTCTCCAATGATTCTTTTAAATAAGCAACTAGTTCAACATCATCATCAATAAGCAAAATATCATTATGCGGGAGCGAAACATCATGCCCTTTTTTGTCTAACTGTTTAACTGAACCTAGAGAAGCCGATGAATCTTGATCAAACAGTGGAATAAGCGGATACAAATAATCGCCCCACTCAAGGGCAGTCCAGCTCTTAAGACTGCTTTCCATGAAATAGGGCAACGTTGCCTCTGCAAATTGTTGAACTTCTTGTAACCCAACAGTTCCTGCCGTGCCTTTTAAATTATGCAAAAAACGATAAATGTCCTTCTCGTTAACTTCCGACAGTTCCGACCATTCCTGGAGGGTTTGTTTGGTCCGCTCTTCAACCATATCTTTATATTTTTGTGTAGTCATATTTACTCCTTCAGAGTATCGTATCAATCTCTCACTTCATCATATTTTTCATACACTGTCAATCGAATTTTATTAAAATTCATAGGACTTAATAAAAAAATGATCAAGCTGACAAAAAACCTTTGGTTGAAGCTTGCTTCAGCTTTTGTAATAATGATTGGAATGGTTCATTCCGTTTACACGGCGTAATCACCATATACAAAGGGAGGCTGTAACCATGAAGGGGATTATTACTGTACTGGGAAAAGACAAAGTAGGAATTATTGCCAAGGTATGTACATATCTTGCCGAGCACAACTTGAACATTCTGGATATTTCTCAGACGATTGTACAGGATTATTTTAACATGATGATGATTGTAGACATTACTGGCGCGACTAAAGCATTTGAGGATATTGTTGAGGATTTGCATTTGATCGGAGAAGCGATCGGTGTAGAAATCAAGCTTCAGCATGAGGATATTTTTAATATTATGCACCGCATTTAGGAGGATGGCCATGATATCACTGGTGGAAGTACAAGAAACGAATAAAATGATTCGTGAAATGAATTTGGATGTACGTACCATAACGATGGGGATCAGCCTCATGGATTGTGCTCATACAGATATGAGGACTTTTAACCAAAATGTATACGACAAGATCACCAGATCCGCCGAGAAGCTCGTCAAAACAGGTGAAGATCTAGAAAGACAATTCGGTGTTCCGATTGTTAATAAACGGATTTCTGTGACCCCTATCGCTATTGCTGCTGGCGCCGTGAAGACGGATACATATGTACCTGTAGCGGAAATTTTGGACAAGGCTGCTAAAGAAGTTGGCGTTAACTTTATTGGCGGCTTCTCTGCACTCGTGCAAAAAGGCTGCACCAAAGGTGATCGCATTCTAATCGACAGCATCCCAGAAGCTCTGGCAGTCACTGAAAGAGTCTGCTCATCCGTTAACGTTGGCTCCTCCAGAAGTGGAATCAATATGGATGCTGTAAAATTAATGGGTGACATCATTATTCAAACTGCGGAACGCACCAAGGATCGGGATTCCATCGGCTGTGCTAAGCTAGTTGTCTTCTGTAATGCCGTCGAGGACAATCCTTTTATGGCGGGAGCCTTTCATGGTGTTGGAGAACGGGAATGCGTCATCAATGTGGGTGTCAGTGGCCCAGGCGTAATCAAGCGTGCGTTAGAGGAAGTCAAAGGCCAGGACTTCGAAACCCTGTGTGAAACGATCAAACGTACTGCGTTTAAAGTTACACGCGTGGGACAACTAGTTGCTCAGGAAGCATCCAAACGGTTGAACGTACCTTTTGGGATTATCGATCTATCTCTGGCTCCAACACCTGAAATTGGAGACTCCATTGCGGAGATCTTTCAAGTCATGGGTCTGGAGGAAGCTGGCGCACCAGGAACAACAGCCGCTCTGGCAATTCTAAATGACAATGTTAAAAAAGGTGGCGTTATGGCCTCCTCCTATGTTGGTGGACTAAGTGGAGCATTTATTCCAGTTAGTGAAGACCACGGAATGATTCAAGCCGTTCAACGTGGTGCTCTTACTCTCGAGAAGCTAGAAGCCATGACCTGTGTATGTTCTGTAGGACTGGACATGATTGCTATACCGGGAAGTACCACCAAAGAGACGATCTCTGGCATCATCGCCGATGAAGCTGCTATCGGAATGGTCAATAACAAAACAACCGCTGTTCGCGTCATTCCTGTCATCGGCAAGGATGTAGGCGAAATCGTAGAATTTGGCGGCCTCCTTGGATATGCACCTGTCATGGCAGTTAATGGCTTCAATTGCGCCAACTTCATTAACCGAGGCGGACGAATTCCTGCTCCAATTCACAGCTTTAAGAACTAATAGAAACCTCAAACAGCAAGTCCCTATTTGTACCTAGGAGACTTGCTGTTTTTTATTGATCAGAGTTTGAAGATATTAATGTGATCAGAGTTAAGCCCGCTGGATCCCAATATTAGGTGTTCCTGTTAGATCGATAAATAATACATAGTCATTTCCATCCGTGCCCTTCAGCACAAGTCCTGTCTGACCTGCAACTCCCACAGCGAAATATCTGACTTGTTGAAGGCTTGTGGGGGCAGCTACTGGTGACAACGCCTGATTCACAGCGATCAAACGTGTAGCAGTCATCGTAACCACGAACAAATAATAGAATGGGATCACCCCTGACTTAAGTGATAGATTCGTCACGCACCAGTATCAGAACCTGAGGTTTCGGCGAGATAGAGAGCAGAACGTCTTCTCAGGAGAACCGTCAGAGGCTTGTGAACCAAATTCGCAGTATAATCGACCATTCTCTACCTGTCTTGTGGGACTAGAGATGGAGGTTATGTATGGATTTTGAATTATATAAAAAGGCCGCCACTTCGTGCACTCACGAAATGGTGGCCTTTCAAGACTATTTTCACAGAATTGTACTCTGTTCCGCAGAATCAAAAAGCAGCCTCTCAAAAGAGAAGCTGCTACATTCTGATGATCATACCTTAGCCACTTCCTAATGCCCGGACGCCTGAACATCCCCCTCCGCAGAGGCATCCATCTTCTGACGTCCCATATAGAACGAAGCTAATAATGCTAACACTGCGGGAATCACCGCCCAAGCAAAGGTATTTACAATGGATGAGGATAATCCAGTTGTAATCTTACCCAGTATTTCAGGTGGAATGAGCGACCTAGTCTCTGGTGAGAGCAAAGCATGTGGGTCTTTAAAATCCATAGCTCCCCCAGGAGCCGCTCCTCCACCACTAGCCGAGAGTAGCTTAGTAAGACTAGCTGAGAAGTAGTGACTTTGAATGATACCGAAGGTGGTTATGCCTATGGTCATGCCCAGCGAACGAATGAAATTCAGCGTTGCGCTGGCAGAGCCACGTTGCTGCGCAGTCAATCCATGAATGGATGCCGTACTTAGCACTGAGAATGAAGCGCCGATCCCTAATCCAATTAAAATCATATACAAAGTAACAAGGAGTCGCGAAGCATCCGGCGTAAGTGTCGCTACAAGTCCAGTGCCGATCACCAAAAGTGCGAATGTAGGAATCAGCAGGCTGCGGTAACTGGTTTTTGACATTAGAAATCCGCCCATCGTAGCTGTAACCACGGAGCCGACCATCATCGGCAGCAATACAAGTCCTGAATTTGTAGCTGATCCGCCCAATACTCCTTGAATAAAGATCGGAATATACACGGAAGCCACAATAAAAGCTGCACCGCTAAATAGAGCACAGATAATGCTCACCGCGTATAATCTTTTTTTGAACAAAGCAAAGGAAATGATCGGTTCTTTCGCTCTAGTCTCTACAAAAAGAAACACAGCTGCAAGGATGACAAAGGCTGCAAATAAACCAAGAATCATGGACGAATTCCAAGCATACTCTTTCCCGCCAAGCTCTAGCGCAAACATTAAGCAAATGACTGAACCAAGCAGCGTACCCGCTCCCAACCAGTCAATAGGCTGTTTAGAATGCTCATGCGATTCTTTATAAAAGAATACAACCATCGCAAAAGCCAACAGACCAAGGGGTAAGTTAATATAAAATATCCACTGCCAAGCAATATGATCGGTAATATACGCACCTAGCAATGGACCAAATATACTCGACAATCCGAATACTGCACCGAAAGCCCCGCCCAGCTTCCCCCGAGTCTCCAGCGGTACAGCGTCGAACATGATGGCAAAAGCGATTGGCACCAGCGCACCACCACCAATTCCCTGAATAGCCCGATACGCAGCTAACTGAGTAATTGTGTCAGCTGTTCCACAGAGAGCCGAACCCGCCATAAACACGATAATTCCAAAAATAAAAAACTTTTTGCGACCATACATATCGGACAGCTTGCCGAAAATGGGCATACCCGCCATCTCGGCTACGAGATAAGCTGATGTGACCCAGACAAATTTGTCCATTCCGCCAAGCTCCCCAACAATATTACCATTGCGGTAGCAACGATGGTGCTGTCCATGGAGGCCATCAGAATTCCTAATAAGAGACCTGCGATAACTATGCCCAGATTGGGCGATTTGGCAGCACTCATATGTTCAACTCCTCTTTTTCACAAAAAATAACTATAAAATTGTCTTTAGATCTTCACTTGATGCTTCACAGTTGCATGTTTATGAACTTCTAGTGTATCTCGGAATTCAACCATTTCTATTTCACAGTCCGGGCCAATGATTACCCGTTCTCCTCTTACCATACTAGCCTTTGTACTGATCAGATCAATAGCATCACCTTCGATTAGCCCCGCTTCAAACATTATTTTTGAAGTCGGCTTCATCATATGCAGCAGTCTTCCAGTTTTACTCTTCTTGATAGTTAAGATACTGCCCCCGACCTCCTTCGCACTACTTGGACCAAACAGTTTAATCTCCAAATGCTCAGCACTAAGTAATCCAGCTACGCTTAGGGCACCAGAAATTTGCAATTTTTCCCCTTCACAATCACCCTTCACATCCAGATTTCCGTAGAGATGAAGTTTATCGATTTTTACGGAGGCTGCTTTTATTTCACCCTGGCCATGTAAGGAATCTCCTTCAAGACTACCCTCGAGCGCAATCTCGCCAGTGATTTTCATTTGCTTCATATGCAGATTTCCAGCTATATTGGCATTTCCAGTCAGATTCAACTTCTCGCAATTCACATCTCCAGCGAATTTGCATTCTCCAGTGATCTTAACATCTTTGAAGGAACCACCGGCTGAAGACGTTGTTCCAATTATTTTCAGATTATCATTCACCGACCTTCTCCACCTTTCCAACCTTGGCCTCAGGATGCACTGTAATTTGTTCGCGATACTCTACCCGTCCGAGTGTACAGCCTGGGCCAATAATGACAATATTTCCTCTGATGATATCCGCAGTTGTGTATTCTACATCTATAAAATCTCCCTCGATCGTTCGAGCACATAACTCCGGTCGAAGTTTAGGGATGATCCCACTGAACATTTTACTCCAAAACCCATTATTCGCTTGTCGTATCACTAGGCTCTCCACACCAATTTCATCGGCCTTCCCCTGACTCTGCAGTTTGAAATCTACATGACCGGCACTGAGTAAACCACCAACATTAAAGCTGCCTTCTCCTACGAAATCCTCGAGCTCACAATCACCTTTGACACTCACCATTCCGTTAAGGGTACAGCTATCACCTCGAAAGCTCTTACCTACATTAAGAACTCCATCCACCTTTAGAGTGCCAAAACGCATATTGCCCATCACTTTGATGACCCCGTTGCATTCTGCTTCTTCTGCTGTGAGATCATCATTCAAATTCATATGCCCATTTCCTTTAAACATTCGCGCTACAATCGGACCGACTACTTTACCTACACCATCCATGTTTACGTTGTTGTAAGTACCTCCGGCTCCACCACTAACCCCGTTTATAATCAAATCAGGCAGCTGATGTTTGTCCATATCTCTTCCTCCTATTCAACAAGCTTGTAGGCAAGCTTACCTTTCAATTGTTCGATCAAATCTGCATATGTCATTTTACTAACCAATCTAACCCCTTCATCGAACCATAACTCCGCAGGTGCTCGTGCCAGAATGAAGGATGAAACACCCATTTTCCGGACAAAAAACAACTCCCAGCTTCCACTCTCGAGCCTAGAGACCTTCTCCTCTAAAGTGCGAAACAGAAGCTCTGCCTCCTCCATACTCATCTCCCCAGCGCTAAGCAGTCGGTCTACAGCGAATAAATGAACGAGCCCCTCAAAAGTATATTTACTTTCATCGCCGAGACTTTCTCCAAATTTCCTCAGCGTTGTTGTCGAAACAATGTTACGTTCTATAATTTCCTTAGCTGTTATACTCACCTTCTCAAAGGATGCCTTATCCGATAGCTTATCAGCCATTTCATCCAAGGAAAGTCCATCTTTCATATTCACAATGTTGTGAATCCGCGACAAGATCATCTCTTTAGGAAAAAAAGTCTCTTGTCCAGTAAAGGTAGATTTGCGAATAAACCATTCCTCGGGGATTAACTGCTTCCTTTTCCAGCGGTACAATTGCCCATATGAAATACCGGTTAAATCCAGCAGTTGCTTCTTCGAAATCAAATCATCTTCCATATGCGATCACTCCTTGAAAACATCGTAACATAACACTGTTACGTTGTAAACAAAACACTCCCCCTAAAATCTCCTACTGCAACAAATGATTGCATTTAAGTTTCCCTCCAAGATTTTACGACACAAGAAAAGAGCGAACCTCCGTCTAGAGGAGGATCTTCGCTCTTTTACCTGCCCTGTATTCTTTGATTTAAGCTATGTTAAGCTAAAATGTTAATTTATGAAGAAAAGAGAAGAAGTCTTTATCGACCCCTTCTCTTTTCTTCACTTAATGTCTTTAGAATCTTTTTTTTGGTTTGGCTTAATCGTTTTTCAGCACCATGTGGGTGTAATGGTTCACCCCAGATAAATCCATCGCCTTCGTACCTCGGAATGAGATGCATATGGTAATGGGTAAGATCGTTAAACTTCCCTCCATCTTGACAAATTCTTATACCGTCAGGTTTAAACAAGCTCTTCAAAGCAATTGAAAGTTTTTTCGAAGCATCCATGATAGCATAAGCAGTCTCTGACTCCATCTCTTCGACATCCCAGTAATGCTTTTTGGGGAGGATTAGAGTATGTCCTTCATTAAAAGGAGCAATATCAAGCACACAAGTAATAAATTCATTTTCATAAACAATATTCAAGTCAGGTTCAATACCGTTAGCGATTCTACATCCTAAGCATTCCATGTACAGCATCACTCCATCCTAAATGGGATTTTATGTAACTCCTTACAACGATATCGCTGTTGCTTCACTTCACAACTAAGAACAGTGATTATAAATTCCCCAAAACGAATAATCAAATGGCTTCACAATGAAAACTACCTTATAAATTTAACATAGCTTTTATTTAAAATGTTACTCGGAATCAGAAAATTGCCATACTTCATTTAAACTAAGGCTATGTAAATTCTAATGTTGATAATTGACCTTAAGAAAACCGCCTTAGTAAAAAGGCGGTTTATTGAACTAACATTTCCATCCGTTAAGCACAAAAACTAACTATTCCTTATTTATTTTCATTTACTACTTGTTGAGCAATGCTTAGGATTGTATCCTCAGCCTTCTCTATTTTACTTGCTCTATCTACGAATCTTACCGTTCAAATCTTTCATGAACCTCACTGCACATAGGTATAATGAGCTGAATCATATTGTGGCCCGGATTTCTCATAAGTGAACCAGTACTCAATGCTGCTGCCTGCACTTAATCCACTCACCTTCTGCTTCCATGTACCTGAGCTATTGATCATCCGGTAGTTAAGCTGTGGCCCCCCGTTAACCTTATAATGCACATCTACATAAAGTGCACTGGTCACAGGTGTAATATAAATGCTCGCTTCTGTCGAAGAAAGTCTCGTTACACCTGCTGTAAAGTCGGCCGTCACATGATCACCGCCCCCGCTGCCTCCAGTGGGATTAGTAGTAACTGTTGCGGTATTACTAGCGGATGATAAATTACCTGCTCCATCCGTAGCTTTTACTGTAAATGTATAGGCTGTGCTTGGAGTTAGTCCACTAACAGTAGCAGTAGTTTCTGGCACAGAGGCTACCTGCTGTGTTCCGCGATAAACGAGATATCCCGTAACACCAACATTATCAGTTGAAGCAGACCAGCTCAGGTCAACTGCTGTATCCGTCTTGCTGGTTACTGTCAGATTAGCAGGTGCAGTTGGTGCTGTAGTATCTCCAGTATTACCACCACCCGTCAAATATTGACCTGTGAATGGATTAAACCTTTGTAGTGATAGAATTAACCAACCCGTGCTGGACACGCAGTTTTGCTGTGCCATAACCCAATAGCTGTTGCTGGTTCCTTTCAGCGAGTAGGGGATTCCTCCAAGCGAAGCGCCGCTTGTGCCTTGCTTTTTAATAATTTCAGTGTTAATGGCATCTGCTTTGGATACATTGCCTTGCATATAGTAGGCGAGCGACATAAATGCGCTTCCTTCAAACCATACATCAGCACCCGTATTACCAATTTGATTTCCGTTATCGTCGAATGCCGGCAACACTTCATCTGTCCAATCAAAGTCATATCCCGTAAGTGTATTCCCCGCATCATTGTAAGTAAGCGTCTGCTTGTAACGCGGATTCGCAAGTGTACCTGGAGTACCGGAAGCATTTTCCACATAAGTTAAACTTGCGCCATAGTTATGGGTGCCGGATACTCCTAAGGCTAATACTCCCCATGGATTCACATCTAAAGGAATTTTAGGATCGATCAGATTCGTATCGTTTTTCCAGCCTCCCTTGAAGCGTTTGACACTGTCATCCCACACATAATTATCCAGGAAGGTTTTGACGCCAGAAGCTGCACTGTTATAAGTGGCTGACTTAGAGGAATCCACCGAAGCATAATACTGCAGCACCCGGTAAATATCGATATTGTGCTCGGTAGAGCTCCAAGGCTCATCGGAGTTACTCCAAGCACTCCATCCTCCTGCGATACTACCATTTGCTTTTTTATACTGTAAGCTCCAATCGAGCGCTTTGAGCGCCATCGGACGATACCGCGTGTCATTGTATTGCTTTTCATAAGCCATAGCTGCCATTGCCATCCATACAACCGGCCCCACATGTTTACGGATTTCTTCTCCGAAGCCATTGTTATACCAATAAGAGTTCAGCCAGAAGCCCGAAGGGTCCTGAATGTCCCGCATTTTGTTCAAAACCTGCTCTGCCCGTGTCCGCTCACCTTTTACAATAAAGGCGATAGCCGCAACAGCTTGATCATACGTGTATACAATCTGTTTGGGGTTGTTAGGTCCCCAGAAATCTTCAAAGCTATCTACCAAGCCTTCAAAAGCATACCCTGCTGTAGCATCTTGTTGGGTCTTCAGCCAGATTAAAGCACGATTTGAAGCGTCACTTGCAGCATCTGCACTCACTTTTCCACCCATAGGTAGAGCTACTCCAAAAACTAGCAGACTTGTCATTAAGATCGAAAACAGCTTCCTCATCTTCATAACTTTCCTCCTCATAATTATGATGAACTGGGCAATGAGAGATCTTTGAAGCATAATAAAATAAATAAAGCGTTTTCAAACAACGCAACAAGAATTTTTGAACTCCTTACCATGGTAATTGTCCTCATTTTCAGCCTTAGTAGCCTATTCGTCAACGATTTTCTGTAAAATTTTAACTAAATGAGGCGAAACAGCCATAAATCCCATTTAAGAAACTATACGAAAGACCGCAATTAGTTTATTAATTCGTGTTCACGAAGACAAAATAAAAAGAGCAGACAGCTCCTTTATAAGGATTCTATCTGCTCTTTACTATTTATTCACTATTCTATTCTGCTTTATCTCCGCCAGCAGCTTCAGCTGCAGCTGGTTCAGCAGTATCTTCTTCTGTTGGCTCCTGAGCTGCTGGAGGTGCAATACGGACAATTAATGTGTCCTCAGGCGTCAAAACTTCCCAGCCTTCATGCTTCGGCAGATCAGATACCAGCAATTGATCACCAATGTCTAGTCCACTGATAGCCACTTCAAAGGATGCAGCTATTTTATCTGGAAGTGTGCGAATATCCAGCTCATGCAATTCAATTTGCTGCACGCCGCCGCTCTTCACACCTACTGGTTCACCTGTAAAGTGGAACGCTACTTTTGTATCCAATTTGGCTTTCATGTCTATCTGCTGAAAATCAATATGCAGCAGTTGTTTGGATACTGGCTGGCGCTGAATTTCTTGGATGACAACGTTCTTTTTACCCGAGTCTGGCAATTCCAACGTTAGAACTGCCCGAGGGTTATTAGCCAAAATCCCGGTAATTGTCTTAGCATCCGCTGTAAAGGACTGGCTATCTGAACCTGCACCGTACACGACGACCGGTACAAAGCCTTTTCTGCGCTGTGAAGAATTCGAGCCGGATCTTTCTGTCAAACGTACTGTTGTATTCACGATGATTCCTCCTAAGTAGGGATTTTATACTAGACTGATTAGATATGTACGTCTAACCTAACCACTCTCTAATTACCCCATTAACCTGGCTTTGAAACCCTATAAGACCTTATTTAATAAGGTTATAACAGGCTTAAATTATATTATCCTCTATTTTAACTTAAATTATTCAATACTTAGAAACGAATGGGTTGCTCCCCAATAACCACAATATGTCTAGCTATTTTCTCGCTTTTTGCAAATCGTGGTAGTAAAATATAGGCAATAACAATTTAGGAGTGAAGCCATAAGATGCAAATTCAAAATGGAACAGGACGTTTTTTTGTTGCGAATGACGGTAAGGACCTTGCCGAGATCACATACAGTTTGGACAAAGATGCTGGGGAATTGGTCATTGACCACACTCGTGTCTCCGAGGAACTGCGCGGTAAAGGTACCGGTGAAGAACTTGTACGGGCTGTTGTAGATAAGGCTCGAAATGAAAATTTGAAGATTGTTCCTGTGTGCTCCTATGCAGCTCATCAATTCGAGAAGCATCCGGAGTATAAGGACGTGCTGAGCGGAAACACAGGCGAGTGAGACTGATCTCCGTTCCCGTTTCCGTGAAGCTTTAATAGCCTATTCGAACTAATACACTTAGTTCAAATACACTTTAGGAGGAAACGGGTTTGACTACTACTGATACTTTGAGAAATATAGAAGAATTACAAGAACGCTGTGAGC
Organism: Paenibacillus etheri; assembly: GCF_001012825.1. Classification (GTDB taxonomy): domain Bacteria; phylum Bacillota; class Bacilli; order Paenibacillales; family Paenibacillaceae; genus Paenibacillus_AQ; species Paenibacillus_AQ etheri. Next base: position 381,672 of record NZ_LCZJ02000018.1, on the reverse strand, counting down.
AATATGACGGAATTTCACTGAAATTGAATTGGGATATGCTTCGCCAGCCATCAAGCGTAGGGGATACGGAATGGGTCGTGACTTATGAAGATGATTTACTCGTCGGCTTCTTAGGACTTTATGGATTTGGAAGCGATATGGAGATCTGTGGCATGGTTCGACCAGGTTACCGCCGTCGGGGGATCTTCACCTCTCTGTGGAACCGAGCGCAAATTATAATCAAACGTGGCAATATTGCTACCTTACTTCTAAACGCTCCCGCTGCCTCGTCATCCGGGGTTGCATTCCTTCAAACACTACCGCTACAGTTTAATCACGCAGAATACCAAATGAAATGGGGCGGACATTCGGTTGCTTCTTCTGATGCAAGCTCCGCCACAGGGACTGTGATCTTACGACCTGCTCGTGAAGACGAAGCCTCAATTCTCGTCGAGCTGGATTGTGGAGGCTTTGACATTAAGATTGAGGATGCCACCGAACTTTATGACTTGCAGAAGCAGGAAGATCTACAAGAACATATTATGATCGAAATGGACGGACAACCTGTTGGCAAAATGCGGCTGTGGACCGAAGATAATGAAACCTGGATCTATGGATTTACCGTCAACAAGAAGTTACGGGGGCTTGGTATTGGTCGAAGCGCTCTTCTTCAAACGATCGAAAGAGAACGTAAAAACTATAACGGAATTAATTTAGAAGTCGCTCTAGATAATCCCAATGCGCTTAAGCTATATGAAAGCTGTGGCTTTGTCATTCAGAATAAACAGGATTATTACCGATTTATCGGCTAATCCATAGAAATAAAGCCTCCTGTCTAATGGGCGTTCTCGCCTGTAGCGCAGGAGGCCTTATTTTATTATTAGAGTAATCACATGGGCCCAAAGCCTCCAACATTAGCTTCGCCTCTATCCTTTCTACGGTCACTGCAGCTTAATGAGCCATCAGCGTGTACTTCCTGCTCCAGGAACACAGATAACAATCGCACGTAATCCAAGGACTCCTTATATGGGACAGCATTTCCCTTGTAAGAGTATTTACGACCCTCTAGTAGGGAATAAATTTCTACGGTCTCCGCAGGTTCACCGTAAGCCGCATAACAGAAGACGTTAGCCATATGCAAAAAGCCCGCAATGGTATCCTCATTGCCATTCACCATAAACTTCTGAATGTTTAGACTTCGACCATTCTGAGCAGAATTCCAAGCTAGTTGAGTAATCATAGAAAGCTCCAGATTCAGCTCCGGGATGGGTACATACCACTGTTCGTATAGCATTACCGGAATTTCCTCTAGATGATTGGTCGAAACGATACGCATAAGTTCATCAGCTATACTCGTCTTGATATCCCAATATTGCAGCAATGAAGGAAAAGCATCCCCCCTAGGAGGCCATCGACGCTCTAACAGAAATTGTATCGGTGTCTCCCTTCGAATTTCAGGCAGCAAACTATAAAAGTCATTAAGTGTATGCCCTACAGCATATTGAACCTGCTGGCGCCAGCGTGGGAGCCCGGTCGCTGGAGCGCCACTTGATAAATTCTCGGTCCCGCCAAGCATAATGTGCTCCACTCGATAATCATGCAGTCGTTTATACGAAGGCGTATGTAAATTCACTGATTTTTTCATCCAACTTCCCGCTGGCCCGCCCATCCTATGATGCCACCATACATGCTTCGATAAATTGACGACCGAATTGACGGCAAGCTTCTTTTTCAGCAGCGTTTGGTCCATATTCAATCTTTAGGCTATCCTGTAATAATACAGCCCCGCGTTCCTTTAACTTCTCCACGATTAAGTCCACGGCCCCACAATAAATGGCATAACCTGTATCACCACTACCAAAAACTGCCGACTTCACAGCGGTCAAATCAAGCTCATCCATCTCCTCATAGAAATCAAGAGCTTCATCAGGCAGCTCTCCATCTCCCCAAGTGTATGCTCCTAGCAGAACGCCTTCATATGAATTTATCTCAACCGCATTGCATTCAGTGACCGATTTCAAAACGGCCTCACCGCCTGCTTGGCGTATTCCCTCTACAATCAATTCAGCCATTTCCTCAGTGTTTCCAGTTAAACTGGCATATGCCACTAGCACTTTAGTCATCTTTCTGTTCCTCCCATTACTAAACATAAAATTTTAATGATGTGTGCTTCACCCTCATTCTATTTGATAATGATTATCATTGTCAAATAGAATAAAAATAAAAAAACGCAAACGTCCGTTATTCACACGGTTACGTTTGCGTTCGATCTTTATTTTTACTAATACTGAATTAATATGCTCCTTCGAGCAAGGTGATGTGGTTCCCGTCAGGATCACGGAAGTTCATTTCTTTCCCGCCATATTCCATCGTAACCGGTGGCTGACAATCCAGACCCTTAGCCTTTAACTGCTCATACGTCTCATCGAGATTATCACAGCCGAATACTAAATTAACAAAGCCTGTCGTGAGCTTTTCCCATTTCGTCGCATCCCAAATGATAATTCCAGGCTGCTTCTTGTCGAATCCAATCTTTGCGCCATCAAAATTACCGTAACCTTCGAACGGGATTGGAATACCTAACACCTCCGAATAAAATGCAGCCAACGCTGCAGTATCCTTAGTGTAGATGTTAGTACCTTCAAAAGACGAAATCATAATTTGTCCCCTTTCATTCTCATCATCATTGTTTTCATTTCTTACTTGAGTTTAACAAGGCTAGAACCCTTTGTATTGCAAAATTGCGACATTTATCTGCCGGCATAGACTAAAGCGTCAAGTGGTGTTCTTCCCGCATATTTCTTAAAACTGTTTATGAAATGAGGCTGGTGGCTGAATCCATACGTAAAAATAAGATCCTGCATAATCTTCGTCTGCACAGGCAGATGGTACATTTCCCGCCATACATTCTGAAATCGCACAAGATCAGCTGTTTTTTTAGGTGATACACCTATGTATTCTTGAAAAAGTCTTTCTAGTTGACGTCTGCTTAGATTAGAGCTAGTTTCCAAATCCTCAGCTGTTACCACACCCTTTTGCTTAATTAGGGTATAAACTGCATTCATCATCCGGTCGTTAGTCCGTCCTCCATGCTCCAGACGCTGAAACAGATAAGCCTCAGCTACCGCTATTCTTTCATTTATAGAATTTGCTTGTTCCAGTAGTAGTCCTAGCTCTCTTTTAAAAGTACCGAAGTATTGGTCCACATCCACAAATGCATTCAGAACATCCCGGAGATGGTCATCCGCAAAAAAATGAACGGCCCAGAAATGAAATCGGATACCGAATGTTGAGATCATACCTCCCCCCCTGTCTGAAGGGACTTCAAAAGGAGCATCATTGATGCCGGAAAATACGGTGGTTGTTATGCCTGTTGATTCATTCAAATTCCAAATAATGTCCATACATGTATCTGGAATAATCGTTTCCATTCGAGGTGCGTCACAAGATACCTTGTCCACTATGGGAACTGATACCTCTGTACGAATACGTGGTGTAGCAGAGCCCCAGTAACAGCGAATGTACGGCAGCAAAACTTGGCTGGGTAGAAATTCACTTGTTTGGGCTGGATTTGCAGTTATCGGGAAATATAAAGGTGCGAGATTGAACATTAGCTGCAATTCTCCGATCGTAAATATTGTAAGGACTCTGGTATCTGATCATACACAATCATTGCTTGATCTGCCACAATAATAGCTGCAAGCATGGAAATATTATACACATAATCTTCGTTGGATAAAATAAGCAGAGTGTTAAGCCTGTGCGTATTTTGTTTGTAGCTATATGGTGAAATGATGTACAATAAAGGCTAAATGAATTTTTGAAGGATGGATTAAAAAATGTATATAGCTAGCGACTGGAAAGACTATGAAGTAATTGACACTGGCGGTGGAGAGAAGCTCGAACGTTGGGGTGACATTATCCTGCGCCGTCCTGATCCACAAATTATTTGGCCTCTCTCCAATGAGACAGCGAAATGGCGTGATGTACACGGTCATTATCACCGTTCCTCGGCTGGTGGTGGACAATGGGAAATGAAAAAAACAATTCCGGATGATTGGAAGATTAGTTACGGAAAATTAAAATTCCACCTGCGTCCTACGAATTTTAAGCATACAGGTTTATTCCCTGAACAAGCGGCCAACTGGAGCTGGATGATGGACAAGATTGCGGCTGCTAACCGTCCGATCTCAGTACTAAATCTATTTGCCTATACTGGTGGAGCTACTGTAGCCGCAGCAAGTGCTGGCGCTTCTGTTGTTCACGTGGATGCAGCCAAGGGAATGGTGCAATGGGCGAAAGAAAATGTGCAGCTGTCTGGCCTGGGAGAACGTCCAGTCCGCTACATTACGGATGACGTATTCAAATTCGTACAACGCGAACAACGCCGTGGTAGTAAGTATGATGCGATCATTATGGATCCGCCTTCCTATGGAAGAGGACCTGGCGGAGAAATGTGGAAGCTGGAGTCCAGCTTATATCCATTCCTTGAGAGCTGTATGCAAATAATGAGCGATAAACCTTTGTTTATGCTAATCAATTCATACACCACTGGGATTTCGCCAACTGTACTACGTAATATGTTGTCGATGACCATGGGCAAACGTTATGGAGGGAAACTCACCTCCGGTGAAATCGGTCTTCCGATCACTTCCTCCGGCATGAACCTGCCATGCGGTATTCTGGGACGCTGGGAGGCGTAAGCCATGACACAGCATTTATCTGGCAGCAGCGAGCCGCTGGACGGAGCATCGAAGCGATTTGAAGTGTTATACGAAGATAATCATCTTCTAGGTATCGTGAAGCCTGTGAATATTCCTGTTCAGGAGGATGCCACTGGAGATCCTGATCTGCTCAACCTGCTCAAAGAAGATGTGAAGGAACGATTTAACAAGCCCGGCAACGTCTATATGGGGCTAGTCCACCGCCTGGATCGTCCGGTTGGGGGTGCAATGATCTTTGCCAAGACATCTAAAGCAGCATCAAGACTGTCCGAGAGTGTCCGAACTCACAGCTTTCATAAGGTGTATTTAACGGTCGTACACGGAAAACCACCAGCATCTTATGATCGTCTTACCGATACGCTGCTTAAAGACGCTAAGAGTAATACCGTCACCGTAGTCCGGAAAGGAACACCCGGCGGTAAGGAAGCCATTCTGGATTACACGGTGCTTGGCAGTGCAGAGGGCTATAGCCTGCTCAAGATCGATTTACTTACCGGTCGTTCACATCAAATCCGAGTGCAACTCAGCTCCATCGGCTGCCCATTATACGGTGATCAGAAGTATGGGGCTTCAGTGAACAGACCTGGACAGCAAATTGCACTGTGGTCTGCACTTGTAGGCTTTCCCCACCCTGTTACTAAAGAAGAAGTAGAACTTATTTCCCTGCCCCCGCAAACCCATCCTTGGGATTTGTGGTCTAAGGAATTACAAAAGAAGGCTATCCGTTAATGGATGGCCTTCTTTTTTTGAAATAAAGTGTGTTGTTGTACTTTCTTAATCGCTTGTCATCACAAGCTTGTACCTCAATCTATCTCCGGCCCTTGTCATCCCGATTATTCATGGTGTAGAACCTTCCGGTGTAGTTGTAACAACCATTTTGCCCATTAAATAGAGAAGTAACTGTTGGTTATGAGACGAAATCGGATCAAGCGCTTCTGCAAAAAAATCACTGCGGATCTTCAAACCACGTACAGTCTCCTGCGTTCCAATTTCCGTTATACTCACCCATACAATACGGCGATCCGCAGCATCTCTCTCCCGGATGATAAGCCCATTCTTCTCCATCCGATCAAGTAGCATAGTAACCGCTGCAGGACTGGTCGCCAGATGTGGGGCCAGATCAGAAGGCTTCATGGCATCACGTTCCTGAAGCAGTTCAAGTACTGTGAGTTGGGCATCCGTTAGCGTTGGGGCAAGATTACTGTCCATATGTAGTTTGTAATCTTTCAAAATTTTATGCCAAATTTTACTGAATTCAGAAGCGTGCACACTGATTCCTTCCTTTCTTTGCGGTTCTATCCGGTATACTACATTTTCGCGAAACAAATTCCATTTCCTGCAAAAGAAGAAAAATAAATCTTCTGCACTGTAAAGCTATAAAATTTAAAAAAGGTACTTAGTCAGTTCTTAAAAAGAATTGACTAAGTACCTTGATAAGCTAAAGCGCCTTCGGCGTCCTTTAAGGACGGTGGTAAGCGTTTATGCGAGAAATATGTGAATTACTAGTTTGCTTTATTTAACTGCTAGGAAAAGATTAACAATCTCATCTTTTTTCTCCACAGGAACAATTTGTTTGCCTGTAGAACGACGCTCTCCAAGTGGTGCAGATTCAGATGAGAATGTGTGATGTGCATTCTCCCTTGTAATTGCATTCAGTTCCAGCGGTTCTCTGCAATAGAAGGCCCCTGCCAATTTGCTGCCATTTGGTCGTACTCGCTTGCCTTCCTTAAATTCAAAGGTTGGCATCCCTTTGCCACCACGGCTTTGAGATGGATAATCTACTAGTAATGAGCGTTTTGCATATCCGATATCGGAGATGGAGAGAATCTCGCCTTCATCTTCACTGACCCAGAAGCAAGAAATTACCTCATCGCCCTCACGAAGCTGAATTCCTCTTACACCGGATGCAACACGGCCCATAGGATTAACTTCATTCTCATGGAATCTAATACTCATTCCTTCACGAGTCACGAGTACAATATCCTTGTCATTCGTACTAGTAGCCACTGTAATGATCTCATCACCGTCTGCTACCTTACAGGCTGCTACGGCTCCAGAACGGCTTGTAGAGTATTCCTTGAGCTCTGTACGTTTAACCTGACCTCTACGGGTGATAAACACAAGACTTTGCTGCGGATCATCAAGATTATTGACCGGAATCACGCTTATGATTCCATCCCCTTTAGACAATCCGATAACGTTAACAATCGCTGTACCAGGTTCTTTCCATTTAAACTCTGGTATCTGGTGAACAGGAAGCAAGAAGTACTGTCCCTTGCGTGTAAATACCAGCAGACTGTCACGGGTATTCACATCGAGCAGCTTGACGATATGATCGCCCTCTTTAACCCCTGAAGTTTGACGCTCACCACCAGAACGGGTGAAGGAAAGCATACTAGTGCGCTTAATATAACCATCTGCAGAAAGTGCAACTAATACATCCTCCGCGTTGACTAGCGTTTCAAGGCTAACTTTAAGCTCTTCTACTTCACCTTGGATCAAAGAACGACGATCGATTCCGTACTTGTCGCGGATCTCCAGCAATTCCTTACGGATTACAGCTACGAGCTTCTTGTCACTTTCCAATATGCCGCGTAGATGTGTAATCTTTGCCATCATTTCATCCAATTCTTTTTGGAGTGAAGTAATCTCCAAATTGGTCAAACGATACAATTGCAAGGTAAGGATAGAATCCGCTTGACGCTCACTGAACCCGAACATCCACACGAGATTGTTCTGAGCATCCTGCCGGTTCTTCGATGCTTTGATGGCAGCGATGACCTCATCAAGAATATTCAACGCTTTAACCAAGCCCTCTAAGACATGAGCACGGTCTTCTGCGCGCTCCAGATCAAATTGGGTCCGGTGAGTCACTACTTCACGCTGATGCGCGATATAGGCCTCCAGGATGGCTTTGAGACCAAGCTGTTGCGGAGCTTTGTTGACGATCGCCACCATATTGAAGTTATAGGTGATTTGAAGATCAGTTTTTTTGAGCAGATACGCCAAAACACCTTGAGCATCAGCTTCTTTCTTGAGTTCCACTACAATCCGAAGTCCTTCTCGTCCACTTTCATCACGAACTTCGGCAATGCCATCGATCTTCTTCTCTAATCGAATATTTTCCATGGAGGTAACTAGTCGTGATTTAACAATCTGGAATGGAACTTCAGTAATCACGATTTGTTGCTTGCCACCACGCATATTCTCGATCTCAGTCTTGGAGCGTAAATAAATACGGCCTTTTCCTGTGCGGTAAGCATCCATGATGCCGTCACCGCCCATAATAGTGCCGCCTGTAGGGAAATCCGGACCTTTCATGAAGGTCATGATATCTTCAAGTTCAATATCCGGCTTCTGCATTACTGCGATACAAGCATCAATAACCTCACGTAGGTTATGTGGCGGAATCTCAGTGGCAAAACCTGCGGAAATTCCACTCGTGCCATTCACGAGTAAGTTCGGATAACGAGAGGGAACAACAACAGGCTCTTTGGCGGTATTGTCAAAGTTGTCCTTAAACAGTACCGTCCGCTTCTCGATATCACGCATCATCTCCATAGCAATCGGAGATAACCGTGCTTCCGTATAACGCATCGCTGCAGCAGGGTCATCATCCATTGAACCCCAGTTGCCGTGACCGTCAACAAGTACATGCCCCATCTTCCATGGCTGTGCCATACGAACCATGCCATCATAAATCGAAGAGTCACCGTGTGGATGGTAATTACCCATTACATCCCCGACAGTTTTGGCTGACTTGCGGTACGGCTTGTCAGGCGTATTGCCAGAATCGTACATCGCATAAAGAATCCGGCGCTGTACGGGCTTAAGTCCATCGCGGACATCGGGAATCGCCCGGTCCTGAATAATGTATTTGGAATACCGACCAAAGCGGTCACCGACGACCTCTTCCAGAAAAGCCGGCAAAAATTGTTCTGATAAACTACTCACTTTGCTCACCTTCTGTTCCTCAATCTGTCCACTTTCTTAAAGATTGGTGATATTCATTCACTTCGCGTGCAGATCATTCTTCCGGTCGCTGTTGTTTCCAGATTTTTTTGATTATAACCGCCGATTGCGGATAAAATCCGGAAACAAAGGCGAACGCTAACGCTCCTCCAGAACGATTCCGCCACTCCGTTTGCCTATCACCAAAAAATTAATAACAGTGGAAGTATTCGTCACTTGCCAGCAATACTCACTGCAACTATTCTACAATTTCAGTGAAATCGACATTTTCAACAATCCAGCGTTTACGAGGATCGACTTTATCCCCCATAAGTGTAGAAACACGACGCTCAGCCTTAGCAGCATCCTCAATCTGCACCTGAAGCAGCGTACGCGACTCTGGATTCATCGTCGTTTCCCACAGCTGATCCGGGTTCATCTCACCCAATCCTTTATAACGCTGAAGCTCGAAGTTTTTGCCGAATTCCTTTAAGTAATTTTGCAGTTCTTCATCACTCCATGCATACCTTACGGTTTCCAGCTTGCCCGTTTTGCGGGTCAGCTTATAAAGCGGAGGCTGGGCGATAAAGACTTTTCCAGCATCTATTAACGGCTTCATATAACGATAGAAAAATGTCAGCAGCAGCACCTGAATATGCGCTCCATCTGTATCCGCATCGGTCATAATGATAATTTTGGAATAATTGCTGTCTTCGACGGTAAAGTCCGGACCAATTCCTGCACCAATCGTGGAAATGATCGCTTTATATTCATCGTTCTTCAGGATATCCAGCAGCTTGGCTTTTTCCGGATTCATCGGTTTTCCTTTTAGCGGCAAGATCGCCTGAATCTTAGAATCACGGCCTTGCTTCGCCGAGCCACCGGCCGAATCACCTTCTACGATGAACAGCTCAGTTCGTGTAACGTCCTTAGACTGCGCAGGTGATAATTTCCCGCCAAGATTCGAGCTCTCACTGCGTTTCTTACCTGTACGGATCTCATCACGGGCTTTGCGAGCCGCTTCCCGAGCCTTCGAAGCCTGAATCGATTTTTTCAGAAGACTCTGTGCAACCTGTGGGTTCTCTTCCAGGAAACGAGCCATATTCTCAGATACAATGTAGTCTACTGCACTACGGGCAGAAGCACTGCCGAGCTGATCCTTCGTCTGTCCAACAAATTCAACCTCGGACATTTTGACACTAATGACAGCCATCATACCTTCGCGCAAATCATTTCCTTCTAAATTCTTATCCTTTTCTTTAAGCAACTGTGTACGGCGGGCATAGTCATTTAGCACACGGGTATACGCAGTCTTAAAGCCCGTCTCATGAGTACCACCGCTACGAGTAGGAATGGAGTTAACGAAGGAAGCCAAGGTTTCTGTATAGCCACCATTGTACTGAAGAGCCACTTCCACTTCGATATCGTCCTTTTCTGCGCTGAAGTGAATGACATCATGCAGAACATCCTTGCCCTCATTCAGAAATTGTACAAATTGGCTTGCTCCACCCTCGTAAAAGAACTCGTCCTGACGATTGCTCCGCTCATCATGCAGCGTAATACGCAGACCGGAATTCAGAAAGGCAATCTCCTGTACCCGCTCTGCCAGCGTGTCATAATTCAGGGCAATTCCATTTGGAAAGACGCGAATATCCGGTTTAAAAGTAATTTTCGAACCGGTTTTGTTGGTGTTGCCCAGAATTTCAAGGCCCGTTACAGGTTCGCCAACATGCTCTTTCCCCTTCTTGTCCACCCAATATTCAAAACGTTGACGATGGATTTTGCCTTCACGATAAATCTCTACTTCAAGCCATTCAGACAAAGCATTCGTTACTGAGGCCCCTACGCCATGCAAACCGCCTGATTTCTTGTAACCAGATCCCCCAAATTTACCGCCTGCATGCAAAATTGTAAATACAACTTGCGGTGTTGGTACCCCTGTCTTATGCATTCCAGTTGGAATCCCACGACCGTTGTCCGTCACCGTTACTGAGCCATCTTTGCGAAGTAGTAAGTCAATCTTCGTACAATACTTGGCTAAATGCTCATCCACAGCATTATCTACAATTTCCCATACTAGATGATGTAGTCCCGAAGAACTTGTACTGCCGATATACATGCCAGGTCGTTTGCGTACTGCAACCAGACCTTCGAGCACTTGAATGTCGTCAGCATCGTATCCAGTACGGCTATTCTCGCCGTTATTAGAAACTTCAGCAAACATATCGATCTGTTCGAGCATTCATGCTCCTCCTTCTTTTCTCTATACTCAAGCATTAACGCCTTCGGCGTCCTTATAAAGACGGTAAGCCTTTAAGCGAGAAATATAAGTCATGCAGTATAAGTGCAAAACTTATCAAAACTTATACTTTCTTATATTTCTAGAAATGCAAACAAACGTTTTCGTCACTTTGTACATTCTAATTCAAAATATCCCTTTTCGTAAAGACGGCGAATGAAATGATCACCGAAGCAGCCCCCCATACAGCCAATACAGCCATGGAAAATGACAAGGACATCCCCTCTATGGGTGCGGGAGTTCCTGACAAATAACCGGTCAGTCCAAGATTTACCATAAATAAATATTTCGCTGTTGTCCAGGCTGAAGCCATATTGGTCAGAATACTTCCAGCGATCAGCGCTGCCATCATCACTACTATACTAGCAGCAGTGCTCCTTACAAGTACAGAGATCATAAAAGCAAGCAAGGCAACAATGACGCTTACGAACCAAACCAATCCACCTTGCATAAGCATATATTTCCACTGTGGTACTGCATGTACAGTAGACATATCTACCGAGTCCCCACTGATCTTAAAGCCAGTAAAGACAGGGATATTGAAGCCCTTATATCCAAAAGCGAGACCAGAGATTAGATAGCTGATCACAAATGTGGAGAGTACGATGAGCGAGACAAACATAAGCAGTGCCGCCATTTTGCTAAACAGAACTTTCCAGCGCTTAACTGGCCTTGTCAGCAGCATTTTAATTGTCCCTGTAGTTCGCTCCGCAGAGACCAAATCCGAGGCTACCGCCATGATAAGCAGCGGAATAAATAAAGTTACCGAATTATCCATAAACTCTCTGGTAAAGGTAACGCCACTTGGCTCGTTCGGATTCACATCATGGTGAAGGTAGTACTGAAGCTGCTGTACAAATATTCGCCGATAAGTCTTCCATTCCTCTGGGATTCGGTCACTGCCCAAAGAATTTTGATTATCAATGATCTGCTGCTGGATCTCCAAGCGCCAATCGGAGTTGAATTTATCTCGGCTACGCTCAGCTGAACGCATTTGAGCGTAGGTGAACATAGGCACCAGTACAATCAGAATCAGCAGTATAACATAAAACCGTTTCTTTTTTATGATTTTTAAACATTCATTACGGATAAGCGGAAGCATATTATTCAACGTTCTCACCCTCCGTTAGCTTCAAGAATAGCTGTTCCAGTGTCGGATTGATTTTATGCACAGCCCTAACTTCGATTTCAGCAGTCACCATAACAGCCACTATCTCAGGGATCAAATCCTGATCCATAATAGTGATTAAAGAATCCGGACCCATACCTGCAATAATAGAATCATCCAAATTGACGTCTTCCAGATTCTGAATCTGAATATCTGGGCGACCAGCCAGTAATGCCTGAGCTTCAGCAAAAGGCTCCAGCTCCCAAAGCACGTACGGTGAATTTCGAGCGATCAGCTCATCAACCGCACCTACCGCAAGAACACGCCCTTTACTAATAATCGCGACACGGTCACAGAGAAGCTGGATTTCACTAAGTAAATGACTCGATACAAATACCGCCAGACCCTCATCTGCCAGCTTGCGTATAAATTCTCGTAGCTCCTTAATTCCCTTTGGATCTAAGCCATTTGTAGGCTCGTCCAGAATCAGCAAACGCGGACGTCCCAGAAGAGCCTGCGCTATACCAAGACGCTGTCTCATCCCAAGCGAATATGTACTTACCTTATCATGGATTCGTTGATCTAGCCGAACAATATCGACCACTTCGCTAATACGTGCATTATCTATACCAGGCTGCATTCGGGCAAAATGCTGTAAATTCTCCCATCCCGTCAAATAGGTATATACCTCAGGGTTCTCAACGATAGAGCCCACAAATTGCAACGCTTTTTCCGGATTTCGGTTCACATTGTAACCACATACCGTAATCTTGCCCTCGCTAGGACGAATCAAATCGACAAGCATTCGAATTGTAGTTGTCTTCCCTGCTCCATTGGGTCCGAGGAAGCCAAAAATTTCTCCTTCTCTCACATCAAACGTAACATCATCTATAATCCACTTTCGCCCTATTTTTTTCCGTACCCCGTCTACAGACAAGACGACCGGGCTGGATTCTCCACTGTTCGCTTTTGTCATATTCTGCTTAGCTCCTTGTTACTGTCATTTCCTCGGCTAGTACTTGCTCAAAGGATATTTTATCTAACACATAATCATCTTCCTTAGAAAACTGGCTCTCACCTATGTTCTAGTGTATAGCTTGAATGAATCGTTCTCCGATTCGCTGATATCCATCCCCATTCGGATGAAAATGATCCGTTGATAAGTATTTGTCCAGATGCTTGTTAAACAAGTCAAAGGTTGGAACCAAGGTCATATTGCTGTGCTTGTTAATAATATCCATTGCCGCATTATTCCACTTCGCAACCGCCTGATTCCCTGGCGCGAGTAGATCTGGTATATCTCCAAAGGGGTTATATAACCCCATATAATAAATTTGAGCATTCGGATTGATCTCTGAGATCTTCTCCAGAATCTTACCTAATCTCCCCGCTGCTTCTGGAAGAGCTGCTAACAAAGACTCTGGGGTCAGCTCTTGATCGGTTGTGGATTCACTCTGAAGTGCGCCACTATTCTGTAAAATATTTGAGTCCTTGAATAAATCATTCCCTCCGATAGAGAGCAGAATGACATTCGCCATATGCAGCGCGTAATCTACACCATCTTCATCCAGCTTGCTTAGCAGTCCTGCAGTTGTTAAAGCATTAATCCCCATATTACCTAGTAAATCAACTTCGACACCTTTAGCGGATAACCCACTAACCGTACGCTTAACAAATCCTTCCCCGGTGTTATCACCAGTTCCCTTGGCTAGCGAATCTCCGAGAGCCACAACTTTAAGCTTCTTAACTGTTTCCGTCGTTGGAGTGGCTGTTTGCTGAGGTAAGTTGGTCTCTGATGCTTCTCCCACCGGGTAGATGATGTCTCTGACCGCATAAACTAAACCTACAATTAGAATTATTGTTGTTACTATGGAAATCAGGCTGACCGTACGCCATGTCCACTTTGAATCATTCAAAGCCATCCCTCCGTATGCCGTTCTATTATGTATTGTTCCACATTTTACAAAGATCTTAACTATGTACATAAACATAAATCTTCCAAACTGGTTTTGCAAATGTCTAAAATAGAAATAAATCCTGCTACTCCGCTCTTTCAACCCAAAAATGGACATGGAAATTCTCGAAAAATTTAGTGATTAAATTGCCTACACAGAAAAAACGTTCCCCGATTATCATCGGAGAACGCTTAATTTCAGTCACCTTTATTTAACTTATTTACCAATGAATTCTTGAACCCAATAGTTATTGTCATAACCTACACCGATATAATTGAAATTAGCATTCAAAATATTAGCTTTGTGACCAGGACTGTTCATCCATGCTTTCATTACTTCTTCTGGTGTTTTTTGACCCATAGCGATGTTTTCACCTGCAGCGTTATAAGTGATCCCAAAGGATTTCATCATATCAAATGGTGAACCATACGTAGGTGAAGTATGTGAAAAATAGTTATTAGTACGCATATCCGTAGCTTTTGTGGCTGCTACTTTGTGAAGGCTGTCCAATCCAGAAACAGGCTTCAGACCAGCTGCTGCACGCTCTTTGTTTACCAGCGTTACGATCTGTTGAACATAAGTTCCTTTATTGCTCGCAGCACCTGTACTAGGTGTAGTCTCTGTAGGGTTAGTCACAGGTTTAGTTACAGTAGTCGTATCCGAAGGCTTAGTTACAGGCTTGGTTACAGTAGTCGTATCCGAAGGCTTAGTAACCGGAGTTCCGGTGGATGTATCTTTATTTGGAACCGTTCCTGTTTGAGGCTTGGACACCACGATTGTGCTATTAAAAATAGGGAATCCCTGTAGGTTAGCTTGTTTTAAATATTGTAAAACTTGCTCATGGCTAGTACCTGATTTAATTACTGTTACTTCAGTTGAGGCCGCATTCGCTTCGAGTGGAAGAGAAATACTAAGTGCCATAACAGCTGCTACGCTACCACCAATAATTGCTCTTAATCTCTTGTTCTTCATTCTGCCATCTCCTCATTCTTGTGTGTAATATATGCTCCTGCTTAGAGTGACCAGCTACAAATGTTACAAAGTTGTAATTTGTTCCTCAGTCATTGTAGCATAAATCTATCAGCTGTGCTCTTCTAATTTTTAACATTTAATAGTCTTGAATGTAAGTTTTCTGAGTCTGAATGCATTAGATTTTCGCGATAAAAAAACACAAAAAAGTCGCCATTCTCGAGAGAATAGCAACTTCTATGTGCTAATGGATATAAGGTAACTAGTGAAACGACTGCCAAAAGTCTCCCTCAGTAGAGATAAGTCCCATAATTTCTGCGTATGGAATACGGAAAGTTGGAAAACCCGCAGCATAAGGAGCAATCTCATAAGGGGCGAAATAAAGATACAACGCTTCATTATCTACAAAAAAAGGCTGATCTGAGGTAATTCCTTTATACGTATCCGGAAAAACGTAGGAGTACTGTGGATCGTTTTCAATCTGCTTCCCTACGATTTTACTTAGCTTCTCCACGTATCTACTTCCTGGCTTAAACAGATCACCCAGCTTATAAAACCTTCCGTTACGTAAATTAGTATGTGTATAGATTTTGGTGGGCATACCATGGGCTGCTCCAAAAGGATAACGGTAACCCGTTAACTCCAGCACTAGAAGGTTTTTGCGGAAGAAGGACACTGAAAAATCACCATTATAACTGAAATCCTGTGTTGCTCCGCCACTACCGGCATCTTCCGCGAGTGACAGCTTGCGCAGCTTATCATTTACCTCTCTCGAAACTTCCGCGCTGGCAATTCCCTCAACAACCGGATAATAAACCAGGTAATCTCGGTTCGGTTTGTACTTCTTCTCCACAACCGAATACGGAGGTCTCAGTGGAATAACTCCATTTTGTCTCCAAATTTGCTTCCCTTGACGGTCATAATAAGCTGTACGTTGATCTATATCTGCCCTAATTAAGCGTCCGCTGAGGGTAAGTGTTCCGGTCCCTTGAATAACAGGAGGCTGAGCTGCTCTTTTTCCAGTTCGATCTATAAAAAAGGTCTCCTTAGCATCATATACAGACGCCAGTCCGTCCTGATAATTATTCACTCCAAGCAAAGTATGATTGCTCAAAATCGCTCCTGTCTCTGCATTAGCGATAATATAGCGTGAGCCACGATAAGGCTGATTAGGGAATACTGGTGTTCCTATGGCTACTCTTCCTTCACCAAGCTGCAGGACTTCATAATATTTCGCAGGGATGATCATTCTTCCTTGTTTATCAATCAGTCCGTAGGCGTTACCATAGTTCTCAGCGGTATTCACCACTGCACGCCCCTCAGAGAAAGGTAAAGCAGAAGTGAATTGTGGCTGAATAGCAACCGTACCATCCGTATTTAAATAGCCGTACTTACCGTTCTCAGTTGCTTGATAAGAAAGCAGCCCATCACCCGGACTCCCTACGAAAGGATGATTGTACGTATGCGAAATATTCCCTTCAGGGTCAATGAGCGCATACTCCCCTTCCTTTATTTTGACCAAAGCCATACCGTTCATAAAATCATTGGCGTCCAAATAAATGGCAGGCAATACCTCTTTGCCTTGCGCATCTACGTATCCATATAGCGATTGACCACCCGTTGTATTTTGTTTCGAGAATAATGCAAGTCCCTCATGCAAAGAGTTCAGATAATCATAACGGGCTGAAGTCACTTCTCTACCTTTTTCATCGATAAATGTGTATCCCTTGGCATCCGACACTACCGCACGTTCTTCCGAAAAAGGGGTAATGAACGAGTAAATAGGCTTTACCCGCTCCCGTCCAGAGCTGTCAATCAGTCCACTACTGTTTTTTCGTTGTACAATTGCTAGCCCATTCTTCTGAAAATCCTCAGCATATTCGTATCTAGGTTCAATCTGAACACGACCTTCGTCATTAATGTATCCCCAAAGTGTACCCTCTTTAAGATTAAATGGCGCCGGATGCAGACCCGTGGTCCGCAGATCGTCCCCCACCCACTCCGGCAATAAGTATGGCGCTTCATAAGGCTTATTAGAGTAATCTACACGATATAATCCCGCCTCTGCTGGGATCGTAACGAATAGTTCCTCTTCCGTGCGTATGAAATCTTCATCTTGCTGCGTAATATATTCGTTCCAGCCAATGCCGTCCCATCTCCATACATCCGCTTGCAACGGGCCATTGTCGTTCCCTTTCCCCAGCTCATTCAACCTAATCCTTAACATCCAGTCGCTCCCCTTTAACAAAGGCATTTGCCTATAGAATATGGGAGAATGTTGGTTTATGTGCTTTTGATCTTTGAGGAGTGGGAGAAAGGTGAAATCACATCAAGCGAATTAGGTGTGTCGATACTGGCTGCGGAGATGGTGAGGGCTGTGGATTCGTTGGGGTACGCGTAAGGACGGATTGAGCTAGAAAGCGAGTGCGGGTGTGGATAGATCAGGCTGTGGGGCGAATGTGAGGTGCGAGATGTTATGAGGGACGGGTGATTTATACCGTTCATTCACCACGTAATTCAAACAATGTAGAGTGAAGTGTCTGCATGTAATACAGGTTAGTCTTAGCCGCGGCTAAGTCGGATTGGGGTTGCCGGTCACAGTAGGCAATGATGTTCGTGCGGTGTTGGTTGTGACGTTGTTAATTGCTGTTTAGGGTAAGGTGTCGTAATTACCGGTGAGTCTTCACCTGTCTCGCTTCAGAGCAAAGCCATCGAAGCAGACATGCCAAAAAGCGTTTGCGATAAATAGCAAACGCTTTTCTGCCTTACCTCAGCGAGGTGATGTCGGTAGCGGAGAAAACGAGGTATCATTCGAGGAATCTGAGAACAACAGCGACCATAAGCCCAAGATTAACCGGAGTTAGCCCTTAATCTCCACGCGATCATCAAACGATCACCACGCTGCTACTTCTTCGAAGAGTACTTCCGCATATCAAATGCGACTGCGGCTATAATAATCAAACCTTTGATAATCAACTGATAGTAAGGGCTGATGCCGATAAAGGTTAAACCGTAGTTAATGAGAGTAAAGATGATAACCCCCACTAAGACACCCGGCACAGTACCGATACCCCCCGTTGTAGATACACCGCCTACTACGCAAGCAGCAATAGCGTCAAGCTCATACATGTTACCGTAGTTATTGGTTGCTCCACCTGTTCTAGCAGCTTCCAGAACGCCTGCCAGACCATAAAGAGCACCAGCAATGGCGTAGATGTAAATCAGGTTCTTG
Organism: Paenibacillus etheri; assembly: GCF_001012825.1. Taxonomy (GTDB): domain Bacteria; phylum Bacillota; class Bacilli; order Paenibacillales; family Paenibacillaceae; genus Paenibacillus_AQ; species Paenibacillus_AQ etheri. The sequence continues at coordinate 363,455 of NZ_LCZJ02000018.1, read as the reverse complement.
GATACATCGATACCGGATACTTTAGCTGCCTGGATGTTACCTCCGATAGCGTACATGTTCTTACCCAGCTTGGTTTTATTGAATACCACCCACACTATGGCGGCGACACCCAAGGCTATTAAAACGATATATGGGATTGAATATTGGCCACTTCCTATAAAGCCGGAACCAATTTTGGTGAAATCAGGACGCAGACCACCAATTGGCTGGGATTGGTTAGGGTCCATATCGAAGTACAAGGAGTTTAAGCCGTAGACGATAACCATCGTGCCTAGTGTCGCGATAAACGGTGGAACGTTAAGCTTAGAAACAATAAAACCATTTACGAGTCCGCAGAGGAGACCCGCAATGATAGCAATAAGAATTGGAAGCCATACTTCCACTTGCGGCAGGTCTGGAAAAAAGCGACGGGAATATTCCGGGATTTGCAGCATGGAAGCGGAAATAACCGCCGTAAAACCTACCACCCGTCCAGCGGACAAGTCAGTACCTGCCGTAATAAGAATAAAAGCAACACCAAGCGCGATAATAATTCGTGTAGATGATTGGATCATAATGTCTCGCAAAGTATTTACAGAGATAAAAGCCGGTTCATATAAGGCTATACCCATAATAAGAAGTACTAAGACAATATAAATAGCATTTTGAGTTATAAAAGATTGGGCTCTTTTAGCGTTCATTAGTAGTGTTCCTCCTTAAAGTTACGCGAAGAGTAACTCTCTTCGTAAACCAAATCTAGTTTCGCCTAGCAAAACTATCATTGAAATCCTATCCTAATGCTGTGCAGCGAGACGCATAACTTCGGTTTCCGTAGCTTGCTCGCCTTCTAGTATACCGGTGAGTCTTCCTTCCGACATGACCATTACGCGGTCAGACATTCCGAGCAGCTCCGGCATTTCGGAGGAGATCATAATGATGCTCTTCCCTTGCTGGGCCAAGTCGGCAATAATGGAGTAAATCTCGAATTTAGCTCCTACGTCGATCCCGCGGGTCGGCTCGTCCAGAAGCAGGATTTCCGGCTCAGTAAGCAGCCATCTAGCGAGCAGCACCTTTTGCTGATTACCTCCAGAAAGATTCATGATTAGCGTTTTGGTTGTTGGCGTTTTGGTGCGTAATTTTTCAATCATTTTATCGACTTCCACTTTTTTCTTCTTGCCATCCAGTAGGAGGTACGGTTTCTGGTAACGATGTAGATTAGCAATCGCACCATTCTCATGAACAGACAAGACTGGAAAAATACCTGTTACACGCCGTTCTTCGGTAAGCAAAGCCATCCCGTGTTTCTTAGCATCTTTAGGAGAATTGATATTAACCTTCTTCCCTTTAATAGAGATCGTTCCAGATTTCAATGCTCGCAAACCGAACAATGCCTCAATAACCTCAGTTCTCTGGGCACCTACCAGACCCCCAATACCAAGGACCTCTCCACGTCTTAAATCAAAAGAAACATCTTTAAAAGATCTTTCCTCTGGGGAAGTTAACCCTTCCACCTTCATGTATACTTCACCTGGTACGTTGAAGCGTTCAGGGAATCGGTTGGTCAAATCGCGGCCCACCATTTTGGAAATGATAAGATCAGTAGTTAATTCCGCCGCTAGCCAGGTTCCTATTTTTTTACCGTCCCGCATGATAGTAACTTCGTCAGAGATTTCAAGAATCTCTTCCATTTTGTGAGATATATAGATAATAGCTACGCCTCTACTTCTTAGGTCCCGTATGATCCGGAATAAATGTTCCACTTCCACACTGGTTAAAGAAGAAGTAGGTTCATCCATTACAATAACTCGGGAGTGAAAAGAGACAGCCTTCGCAATTTCAATGGATTGGATTTTGGATACGGACAGCTTGCCCACTAATGTCTCAGGATTCAGATCGATATCCAGATCTTTAAACAAATTTTCCGTGTCAGTGTACATTTTCTTATGGTCGATAAACTGAATCGGTCCGATTCCCTTCGTTGGAAAACGTCCTAGCCAGATATTCTCCATAACACTTCGGAATGGCACGGGATGCAGCTCCTGGTGTATCATTGATATGCCGCTTTTCAACGCATCATTTGAGCTGCTGATAGAGGCCTTCTCGCCATCCAAAAAAATCTCACCGGCATCCGGTGAATAAATACCAAAAAGACATTTCATAAGTGTAGACTTACCGGCACCATTCTCACCCATAAGTGCATGCACCGAACCCGGTCTGACTTTTAAACTGACATCATCCAGCGCTTTGACGCCGGGGAATTCTTTAGTAATGTTGTTCATTTGCAGTAAAAACTCAGCTTTTTCCATGTTGTTACGCCCCCTACGCTTTTTTTCTTTTTTATGAGAGGCACAGCGGTTCCATCCTGTTCCCTGAAAGAAATACCGAGGAGCGGATATACGCTCCCCGTGCTGTTATATGATCATGAATAAATCTGTAACCGTGGATAATTACTTAGCATCAGCTACGTTGTCTTTAGTAATCTTTTTGTAAGAAATCCACACGTATTGATTGTCGGTAATATCAAAACCAACATTGTCTTTCGTAGGTGCTTCGCCTTTAGCAAGCAGAGCAGCAACCGTGATAGCAGCTTTACCTTGGTTATTCGCATCATTTAGAACCGTACCGAGCATCGTTCCATCTTCCAGCGCTTGAACCGCAGGAGCAGTTGCATCTACACCTACTACCGGCATGAATTTGTCACCGGTGAAGTAGCCTGAAGCTTTCAGAGCTTCAATAGCACCGAGGGCCATATCATCGTTGTTAGCAAGAACAGCTTCAATTTTGTCGCCGTGGGAGCCAAGGAATGCAGCCATTTTTTCTTGTCCTTTAACGCGATCCCACATTGCTGTATCTTCAGCCAGTTTCTCTACCTTGATTCCTGCATCTTCAATAGCTTGGATAGAGTAAGTAGTACGAAGCTCAGCATCTTGGTGTCCTGGTTCGCCTTTCAGCATTACGTATTGGAGAACACCATCACCGTTCTTATCCGCTTCAGGGTGTGCCTTCCAGTAATCAACAATCAATTGGCCGGACATTGTACCGGATTCTTCTGCTTTAGCGCCTACATAATAAACTTTATCCCATTTCTTCATATCTTCAGGAAGCGGTTCGCGGTTAAGGAATACCACTGGAATGTTTGCTGTTTTTGCTTTTTCAATAATGACGCCAGCAGCTGTACGGTCAACTGGGTTAATCAGCATTCCGTTATATTTTTTAGTGATGAATAAGTCAACCTTGTCATTTTGTGTGGGTTGTGAATTTTGGCTATCTACGATATCTACTGTAGCAATGCCTTTAGCAGCACTATCGATAGCGTTACGAACACCTGTCATAAAGGTATCGTCAAATTTGTAAATGGCAACCCCAACTTTAGGCGTTTCTGTTGTAGTGCCCGAGTTCTCAGTCTTTGGAGCGTTAGTTGCCTTACCATTGTCTGCAGCACTATTTGTAGTATTGTTGTTGCCACCACAGCCTGTCAGAGCAGCACCCAGCAACGCACTAGCTAATAGAACGGAAGTGATTTTTTTCATTATTCATTGACCTCCTATTTATACTTCTTTTTTGTTTTGCCCCTGATCGTCTCGGGTACATTCATATTATGCCTCACCTGAAAACGCTTGCGAATATAAAATCCTACTCATTACTATAAAAATTCTAATGAACCCATGAAGAAATATAAGGATGATTTCCATTAAAAAATTTATACTTTCTTATATTCAAAAAAAACGAATACCGCCCCATTCAAGGATGGTATCCGTTTCACCAAACGTATAAGCTTTTCAAATTCGTTCCTATCTAACGAACGGAAATAACAGCTTTTGATTCTCAGGCCATAACATATTGTCCAAATCAATTAGTTTTGTTCCTGTATCAACTCGTTCTGGAACATTGATTCCTTCGATTACTTCAACGGCATGTTTTACAGCCAAATACCCGTTGTTAAAAGGATTTTGGATGACCGTCGCTTGAACAGCACCATCCTGCAGCAATTCCATCATGGAAGGGGAGCTGTCAAAGGCAACCATTTTAATATTTTTCAGTCCCCGGCTTTGGATAGCCATTGCCGCCCCCTGTGAAGCAGTCTCATTCAAGCTCGCGATTCCTCGAAGATTCGGATGCTTCAGCAGCATCAGCTGCGTAAGATCTTCTGCATCCTTAATACTGGACGTCGTGTAAGAAATCTCAACCACCTGTATATTTGGATAACGGGCAGTGTAATTTAAGAATCCCTTCTCCCGCTCTTCCGCGTCTCTTGCACCATACTCAATACCGTTAGAAGACTCCAGCTTCTCACTCTGCGTTGAATTGGTGAAGTTAATAATGCCCACCTCACCGTATCCTTTTAACAGCTTAATTAATCTTTCTGCAGATTTTTGACCCGCCTCATAGCCGTTCGAGCCAATATATGTTCTTACTCTTGCTGAACCTACTTCCGCATCTACAGATATCACAGGGATTTTGGAATACGCCGCCTGATCTACAACCTGCGCAAGCCCCATGTAACTACTTGCAGCTAAAATAATCACGTCTGCTTTTTCTTTAATGGAATCCTGCACCATTTTCACCTGTTCTGTGATGTCACTCTCGGAGTCCGGAGCTTTGAAAGTCAGTTCGACGTTGAATTCCTGCGCTGCAGCCTCTGCCCCCAATTTAACCGTAGTCCAGTAATCGCCCCTATTCATTTTCACAATGAGATGAATATTACGGGTCTTATTTGTATTAATGTAATTCGGCGCTGAATTAAAACAAGAGGTAACCGTAGTCCATAACACCACACACATTAACAAGGTTAGCCAAAAACGAAAGGTTTTCATGACGATGTCTCATCCTCCTTAAGCCCTTCATTGCCTTCGCCTTTTGCTAGTGCCGGGAAGATAAGGGTAACCGTAGTGCCTTCTTCAATTTCACTTTCAAAAGAAAGTCCATATTCACGGCCATAGTACAATTCAATACGCTCGTTCACATTTCTTACTCCTACCCCGGAACCGCTCATACTCTTACTGCCACCTGTCAAAATAACCTTCATAGTCTCCTTAGACATTCCTAGTCCATTATCACTAATCCGTATGACGACAAGATTGTCCTTCAGTTCCGCTTGGATAGAGATAAAACCTTCATCAGGCATCATTTCTATTCCGTGATACAAGGCATTCTCCACTATTGGCTGCAAAATCAGCTTAATCGTCTGACATTGTAGCACTTCATCCTGCGCAATGATCTCATAGCGGAATTTATTTTTGAAACGAAAGCTCTGAATGACGAGATAATGACGAATATGATCCAGCTCTTCCTGCACGGTAATCATATTATTACCTTTGCTTAGGCTAATTCGGAAAAACTTCGATAAAGACTGAATCATTGTAACTACCTCCTCCGTCTTACCACGTTCAGCAAGCCGGATCACAGAGTTCAAGGTATTGTACAAGAAGTGTGGATTGATCTGGGATTGCAGGACCTCAAGCTCACCCTTACGTTTCGTCTCTTGTTCATAAATAATTTGATCCATCAATTGACGGATACGCTGCAGCATGAGGTTAAATCGTTTGGACAACTGTTCCACCTCATACGCACCGCTCACATCGATTCGAGTATTAAGATCCCCTTCTCCTACCTGCTGAAGTGTCCGTTCCAGCTTACGAATCGGCCGAGCAATTCGCGCAGACAAAAAGACGGATACGATAATTACACATAAAATAACTACCGCTAAAAACCAGGACAAAAAGGTGTTCAGATCCCGTTTAGTGGTCACAATCTCATCATAATAAGCAACGCCTACTATTTTCCAACCGGTCTGTTCTAGTGTACGCACTGTGATAAAACGTTTTTCACCTGTAGACTCATCCAAATAGCTCCGATAAGCATATTCCAGTACCGGCTCCACATTCTCATACTTTAAGCCAGCATAAATAAGCTGCTGCTGCGGATGATACACAATGTTGCCTAATTGATCGAGGATGTAAGCGTATCCTCTTTTACCAAGCTTAACCTGCTTACTCAGCTCATCTATGGTGCGAAAATTAAAATCCATCAGGAGGATACCCGTTTTTAGTTCTCCCTTCTCCTGATATTGAATGAGTTTACTAATCGATACGACCCATATATATTGACCTTTAAACAAGTTCTGAATATGGGGCGCTGAGTAAGAGATCTCAGATGTTTTTTTGGCCGTAGTAAACCAGCTCTGGGTTTCTAACTGTGTGTTGCTGCGAAGTTTCTGCCCTGCTGTACCCACGACGTATTTCCCCTGTGGTGTAAAAACTGCTGCAGAAACCAGATCCTCTCTACTTCCCATTAACATAGCCATTCTTTCCATCAGTAAAGCGGAGTCCACGGAGGGACTATTCGTAATTTGATCTTCTGCGGTTTCAAAAATATTTCGCATTCCTTTAACATAAAGCTCCAAATTGTAATTCACTTGCTCAATAATCTGCTGTATATTCATATTGGCATTCTCTTCTGCTGTCTTCGCAAACTTGTTATACAGCATAAGGCTGACAACGACGGCTACAAGAACGGCTACAGATGTAAAAGTGAGCGTAATCGTCACTTGAATGCTCCGCAGCTTGGAGGATAATCGACGTTTCCCCCCTTTGGGATGCTGCGGTCGCAGTCGAAAAGAATAGGACTTCTCTTGCCGCATGACTACCCTCCTCTGGAGCTATTTTTATACTCTTTGGGAGACTGACCATATTTTTTACGGAAGCAAAAGCTGAAATAGTTAGGATCAGCAAAGCCAATTTTCTCGGCAATTTCAAAAGCCTTCAGTTCCGTGGATCGTAAAAGTTCCTTTGCTGCCTCTAATCGGATTTGCAAAAGATAACTAACGAATGTCATCTTCATTTCCTTTTTAAAAATACTGCTAAAATAACCCGTACTAATGTGTAAATGTTGACAGACTTTTCCGATAGAAATATCTGATTCCTCATAATGACTACGGATATATTCTTTGGCTTCATCAATGAGCAGTTTATAGCTGGATTGACGTTCTAAAGCAATAGAGTCCATTAGTCGGCTACAGATCGTAATCATCCATTGCTTGGCTTCGCCCATACTATTGAATTTGTTGATCTCAGTTAATGAGGAAATACCAGATCCTACGAACTTGGCAGCCTCACTACTGGATTCTTTGGCTACACGCAGAATGGATGTAATAATCTCCAGCAAAAAAATCTGATAATCCTGAGTAGATACCTGCTCAGCATCCAATCCGCCGAATAACTCCTCCACGACCTCCTTGAGCTCCTGTACGGTTCCCATCTTAATCGTTCGGATTAAAGACTGCTGGGTCAGTTCATCATAGGCCAAGAGTGTATTCGAACGTGACTCCACATCCTCGATCCAAATGACTCTGTTATTACCAAGAATGAGACGATAATCTAATGCTTGCATGGCATCTCCAAAAGAGTTAAATAGCATAGCAGGCGAGTGACAAACTGTTCCAGAACCAGCGGTTACTGTTAGCTTCAGAAATCGCTGCACATTGTGGCGTATTTCTTCTAGTATCTCAAAGGTCTTCCCCGTAATTTCAGCTTCTTCACCTGCATCACAAATTGAAAGGAGCACTACCTCATCACGATGGATAAACACCCTGCCAAAATTATGCTTGTTACATAATTCTTCTGCAATATTCAGCACAGCGAATAGCTGTAAATTTCTCTCTCCCGTATCTCGTAAAGAAATTTGCTTACCTCCGGTAAGACCAACCGTTTCCCGCTCAGGACGAATATAATCCACACTAATTACTGAGGCCTGAAACCATTTCCCATGTAAATCTATTCCGTATTCCGAACTTTTCTCGTCTATTTCATTTATTCGTAACTTGCGTGAAACTAGTGAAGATAAAAACTGTTCACGCAGCACAGGCAGACTTTTCCGATAATGCTCACTGAGTACAAAAACATTCTCTTTCTCTGCGATTTCAGCCTCTATGGTGGCTCTGACCTTTAGCAGAACATCAATCAATTCCTGTGAAGAGAACGGTTTCAAAATATACTCATCGATTTGCAGTTTAATCGCCTTCTGTGCATACTCAAATTCATCATACCCAGTCAGAATAATGATCTTGGTATTGGGATGCCGCTCGCGAATCCATTCCGCCAGCTGGAGCCCGTTCATAAAAGGCATCTGAATATCCGTCACAACCACATCTGGGAGCAAACGATCAATCGCATCCGCTGCCTCCCGTCCATTCTCTGCCTGTTCTACAATTTCAAAACCATAGTGCTCCCAATCAATCTGGCCGATGACCCCTTCTCTAACATCCTCTTCATCTTCAGCAAGAATTAACTTGTACATTTCTCATCCCTCTTTGGAAAATGATTTATTTAACTGTCATAAAATTCATTCTATATGATTCAAACTATTCCATCTATGTTTAGTTATTTAAATCGATTTACTAAAAACTGAAAGGTCGGGATAGTGAAGTGAATCAGAAATATGATTTGGTGGTACATGATTTGATTGGGTTGAAGGTAGTATGGGGTTTGACAGCAAAGCCTCCAATAATTGATCATTATCTCTTGCTATATGAAAATTAGAGGGATTTACTACCTTTAAATTTACCTGAAAGATGTATTTATGATGAAATTGGTTCTTTTATAATGGGAGGTTTTCCCTCTATTCATGCACTGAGCACGATAACTGACGCGATTTATACGGAGACATTCCCTATAACGTTTGCTTATTATTAACAAGGACCCTGATAAAGCCTCTTATCACAATAGCACAAATGGACATATCATAAACGATCCACTTTAAGGCATTTCCTTCAAAAACTTATATGAGTCTCTCCGCTCACATCCCACAATGAAAATATTCTTCGGCATCATTAAATAATGTATTTTTGCAGGTTTTCATCCTTTATCGTTCCTTATATTTTCATAAAAAAAACCATCCCGCCGTAGCTGGGATGGGGATGATCGGAACCTATAAGTATTATAGCAACGCTTTGTTAAAGCGATAGCCTGCTGTCTTTTCGAAACCTAGATGACGATAAAAAGCATGTGCCGGTGCGCGCTCTACGCGGTTACCACTTCTCAAGAAAAGCTGACAGCAACCTTGCTCACGTGCCCATTCTTCTGCTGCGGCCACAAGTCTTTTACCGAGTCCGTTTCCTCTGAGTTCTTCTGATACGATAAGTGCAGTAATCTCAGTGATACAATCTGTTTGTTTGTAATACGAGATAACCTGTCTAAGACCGACCATTCCCACAACTTCATTGTTTAGTTCTGCAACAAGCGTGCATTGGAGATGGTTATTCTCCATGCTTTCGAGTCTCTCTTTCATCACGCTAAGCGTTGTTGGATAGCCGAATTCCCGCAGAAGCGCTGTAACTCTCTCCAGATCATTCAAGCCGCATTTGCGAATTTCCAGTACAGGTGCCATAGTACTACTGTTCATCCTCATTTACCTCCACTTTTAGCATAGACGCTGCCTGCTTGGCTACCGTCCGCGCGATTTCCACATTTTCCGCCGCACTTAACGCCACTGCCATCCGTCGCCCAGGACGGACTTCTGGTTTACCAAATACCCGAACCTGAGTCCTAGGTAACTCCAAAGCTTCACCAATTCCGGTCACAACAAAAGCTTGTCCTTCTCCTTCAGCCTTCAGCGTAGCTGAGGCACCTGGTGTCAGTAATTGTACTGACTGGACTGGAAAACCAAGAATAGCTCTGACATGCACTGCAAATTGAGATAAATCCTGCGTCGCCATCGTCACCATCCCCGTATCATGAGGTCTAGGTGACACTTCACTAAACAATACGCCTCGATCTGTCAAGAAAAGTTCCACTCCAAAAATACCGAAACCTCCGAGCTGATCGGTAACTGCTTTGGCAATAGACTGAGCTTCATCCAGAAGTTCCGGGTTCATAAAGTGAGGCTGCCATGATTCGACATAATCCCCATCTTTCTGAATATGCCCAATAGGTGGACAAAATATCGTGCCAGACACAGACCTTACCGTCAAGAGTGTAATCTCGCTCTCAAAGGTAACGAAAGCCTCCACGATAACACGGGTCCCTTTAGCTCTCGCTCCATCCAAAGCAGTATTCCAGCATTCTTCCGCATCCTCCGGTCTTTTGCAAACACTCTGTCCTTTGCCGGAAGAACTCATAATCGGCTTGATGACACAAGGAGTGCCTAGTTCTGCAACGGCTTGACGCAGTTCATCCAGACTATCTGCAAAACGATAATCTGCTGTTGGCAATCCAAGTTCTTCAGCAGCAAGTCGGCGAATGCCTTCTCTGTCCATGGTCAGACGAGCCGCTCGCGCGGTCGGAACAACGAAGAAACCCTCCTCTTCAAGCTCTTGAAGAGCATGAGTGGCGATTGCTTCAATCTCCGGAACAATAATATCCGGTTTCTCTGAGCGGATAAGCGTTTTAAGCGCCTCTGCATCCAGCATATCAATAACATGTGAACGATGAGCTACACCCATCGCTGGTGCATCGTTATAACGGTCTACAGCTACGGTCTCTACGCCAAGACGTTGAGCTTCGATTATGACTTCCTTACCCAGTTCCCCACTGCCCAGCAGCAGCAGCTTGCGGCTTTGAGCTGAAAAAGGAGCTCCCCACATTGTCGATTTCAACCTCTTTCGGCAAATTGACTATCTTGTTTCCAAAAATTTCTGAAAACGAAACAGTTTCATTGTATATTTTCAGGCTTCTTTATTTTCATCCATCATACGCCAGATTGCAAGTGTTCTTCGACAATTTCCTACAAACTTCAAAGATTTTTGTCCAATCTATCAACAAATGATTGTTCCAATAGAGATAAGTGGTGACCTAACTGACCCCAATGATCTGCTGATTCACCCCCTTTAAGGAGATCTAACATTGCTCTCTCTTGCTCCGCTAGTCCTTCTTGCAGACGTTCAGCAGCAACCTTTAACTCACTGGATATGCATTCGACATAATGTGCAAGCAATTTTTTCTTCTGCTCTGCCGCCGCAACATTAACAGCTTCTTTCACAAGAGGCTCCGCCACACCTTTGACTTGCTCCCGGCCAGCGCCTTCAAAGAAATAGCGAGGAGATTTGAAATGACCCCATAAGGTTGACCATTCTACGGACTGAAGCTGGCATTCCAGTTCACTAGGAGAAGGCCATGCTGCTTCTTCATTCTCCATCAGATGAAACTCCTGAGTAGAGAAGTGTAGTTCAGTAGCAGCCGCTTCAGCCGCTTCATGAACAAGTCTGCGCCCGGTGCTCTCTAATCGCAGCGTTGTCGCCCATAGCTCTTGCTCCAATTCACGCTGAGTGGTACGCATCAGCTCTGCACCACACGCTGCGAAGATAGCTTTTAAATTTCCTGCATCCTCACGCAGCAATGAGGGGTGGAAGGATTCCTGAAAATTTCTGGTGAAGGAGAAACTAATCCGTTGACAGACATGATAGATCAGCTCCTCACCTTCATGAACAAGATCCCTGCTTGGACGTTCTTCTATCTCCAAAAGGGATAGCCGTTTCATAGCTAACTGACGACGTTCTTGCATTTCTTTTATTCCTGCTTCACGCTCGTTTGCCGCCATGGAAGCGAGATTCTGCCACTCTTCCGCCCTGCGGCGAACAGATGCGATACTCTCTGCAGCTGCATTAAGTGAAAGCTGAGGAAGTTCATCTCCCGCAAAGCTTGATAAAGCTTGCTCAAAATGATTGAAACGGGAAGCCTCATACCGTTCATAATTATGCTGAGTTTTACCTTCCAGAGCTAGTAAGCTAGAGAGCGCATAAATTCTCGGTGAGCGTAAGCCACCTGCACGTAAATTCTGAGCGACATGCTCTCGTACCTCTTCCAATTCATCTTCTCCAGAAGCAAGATCGGAAGCATTGATAATAAAGAACATTTTATCAAGTGCAAAGCTATCTTTAATTCGGCCCAGCTGTGCAAGCAGACCTCGATCTGCTTTTGAAAAGGCATGGTTGTAATAGGTAACAAAACATATCGCATCTGCATTTTTCATATAATTAAAGGTTACGCCAGTATGACGAGCATGCAACGAATCGGCTCCTGGTGTATCCACGAGTATAATCCCGCTTTCGGTCAATGGACAGGCATAATACAAATCAATACCCTGCACAAAACAGGCTCGGGTCTCCTCCGCTACAAGGCCTCGGTATTCTTCTAAATCAACAGTTCGCACCGTTCCCAGCAAGGGCTCTGCTTCTGCCCAGCCAGCCGCTGCTGCCCTTAGAAATCCAGCGTGCGGCAACGCAGAGGGATGAATTCCTCTTGCTGGCAAGCTTGCTAGAACTGTTGTCCATGAATTCTGCTGTGGTTCGCCTAGCTGCAGCACATTGAAGGAATGGCAGATGTCATCCCAGAAATCTGCCATGGTCTTCATCGTTACAACCGCGCTGGCATGACGGAAGTCTCCTTCCGGCGCCAATATGCGGTTGACCGCAGCCGTGGCGGGATGTGGAGACACGGGCAGTACTTCTTCGCCGAGCAAAGCGTTGGCGAAGGAGGACTTACCCGCGCTGAACGCACCGAACAGCGCAAGGGTAAAGCGGCCGCCGGCGAGATCCTCCGCTCGTGCGGCCAGATTCCGCGCAGCCGATGCCATCGCTGGCTCGCGGTGCAGCAGCTCTGCCGCAGCCGCCAGCGCATCAGCGGCTGCGGATAGCCGGCGGCGTCCGCCCGCCGGCGAAGCCGTGCCCGCCGCCCAGCTTGCGGCGGCAGCACTTCCAGCCGCGGTGCTTTGCGGCGGCTGGGCCTCCCGCGGTGCGGCGCTCTGCGCGGCCGCACGCGGGGTTACCCTCACCTCCGGCAGGATGCCGGGGGTGAGGGGCCGGCGCGGCGGCAGCAGCGCCGCGAGCTCGTGCGCGCGGGCGTCCGCCGCGCGGTCCAGCGCGGCTAGCGTGGCTACGGCGCGCGCCTGCTGCGCAAGGGCCTGTTCGCGGCGCTGGAGTTCCGCGCGCCGCTCATCCATGAGCGATGGCAGCTTCGCTAATAGCTCATCGCTCACCGCTAACGCGGCACGGCGGAACTGGCTCTTAATATCAGCCGCAATTGTGCGGCAGAAATTGAGCAGCGCCTCGCCGCTATACCCCGTTCCCGGCTTAACTGCAGCCGCCAGCCACTCCTGGCTCACCGCCGGGAAGCTTTGCTTCAGAGTCGTCTCCGCCTCCTCCTCCCACAGCCCGAGACTCTCCGCCCAATCACGAACCAGCTGAATCAAATGCCATTCCAGCTGGGCGGAAACCTCTCGGGTCAACAATCCTTGCCAGACTGCCAGTCGTTTACTTTGTTCCTTCTCCCGCCGTGCAGCCGTAGAGAAAAACCCTAGCCGAAACGTTGTGCTGGCACTTTCCATATAGCTTCCCGACGCCTCTCTTACATCCGCAGGCATTAGATTAGCATTATTAAGTAAGGTGTCGAGGCCGGTTCGCAAGCTCACTCGTGACTGCTGAGGCAACGCCTCAAGTCGTTCCTTCTCTTCTTCGAGTGACTTCAATTCATTCGTCACTGTCTCTGCATTCGTACCTTCTAATTCTTCAAGGAGAGCTGCTCTTTCCTCCTGCTGATCTTCACGGAATGCACTTAGAGAAGAATCCGCTGTATGATGAATGGAACGAGACAAGCTATATTGAAGTAACTGCTCCTTTTGTTCCAAAAGTTCGGTTATAAGGCTGAGTAGATGATCCCAATGATTAAGTGGATGCTCTTTCTTTTTAAGAGAGGTGAACAGAATTCCTGCACAGTGAATCCCCCATTGTTCAAAGGCATGTTCAAGTTGACGTTTATATTCCTCAATGGAAATCTCTTGTTCCCTGTGCTTGTCGATCTGATTAACAATCAGATACAAAGGTTTACCCCAGTCACTAAGATTTTTAGCAAAGGCCAAATTATTCTCTGACTGTACATGGTTATAATCCATTACATAAAATACGACATCAGCTAAATGCAGCGCGGAGCGGGTCGCCGCCTGATGACCATCATCCGTCGAATCTACACCAGGTGTATCCAATAGTACGCCATCCTTGCCTAGCAGTGGTATCTCATTCCACACTTCAATCGCGGAATATTCACCACCATTTCGACAGTATTCCTGTAATCTTTCTGGAGTTGTCTCTATCGGAGCAGGATCATTTTTACTTCCTTCAACCCTAGGATAAATAAGCACTCGTGGAACTCCACTGCGAATCGAAACAATATTGGCACTAGTCGGCACAGGTCCAGAAGGCAGCACTGAACTGCCGCAAAGAAGATTGATCATGCTGGATTTCCCTGCCGAAAAATGTCCGCAAAAAGCAAGGGTCAGTTCATTCCCACCCTCTTTATGTTGTAAATCTTCATATATACGTTCAGATCCCTCATCACCCCAGCGATGCATTAATCCCCGCAACTGGAAAAGCAGCGATGCTGTTTCATTTAATATCTCTTTCTGGATGCTAACCTGTTCCGCTCTCACTGACTCTCCACCTCCACTGTTACCATCTAATCATGCTTTGAATATAACCCATTCAAGAATACGAAATCAGACTCATTTTTAAATGTTTATACAGGTGTAATTTCTGTGATGTCGCGCGAAACCTTTTTTATAAATAATAATTACAGTTTATCACCAGTTTGACACAAATTAAATACACACTACTTCCAAAATAACCTATCATCTCTTACGAAATGCGATTATTCAAACATCTTTCTGCTATTATCGCTAGAATAGTAAGAAGCAAAAAAGGAGCCAGCCCTAGGGCCGACTCCTTCTAACACTTCTAAATTTATGCAGTTTCCGAAACAGGCAACAGAATTTCGAATACTTTTCCGTGCTGCAGAATAGTCAAACCACGAGATTTATCTCTCATTACAACAACCTCAGGTTTCACTGACATACGCTCAAAATAATGTTCAGGAACGTCACCGGAATGACTGATCGTGATACCTTCTACTTCTTGCTCTTCGTTCTCTTCGAGTGGACTTTCCACTACGCGATCAAAAATATCCGAGAACACTTCAAAATTATCTGTGTATACAGAAATGCATTTCATCTCTATCCCATCCTCTTCTTCAACTCTAACTTATTGACGTATGATCTTTAGCTTTCCTGACAACAGCTGTTTTCATACGCTTTTTGCCCTCTCGACATACATCAAGGAGCGGACAAACTTGACATTTCGGGTTCTGTGCCTTGCAGTGATATCGTCCGAAAAAGATAAGCCGGTGATGAGTGATCGTCCATTCGTCACGTGGCACAGCCTTCATCAGCTTTTTTTCCACTTCCAGCACAGAATCTTTCCAGCCTGCTAATGCAAGTCGTTTAGCAACCCTCTCCACATGCGTGTCCACTGCTATGGCAGGAACTCCAAAAGCATTGGATACTACTACGTTTGCGGTTTTACGACCTACACCCGGTAACGTTACAAGCAAGTCATGAGCCTCAGGTACCTCGCCACCATACTGTTCTATGAGTATAGAGCATAGGCTTTGGATATGCTTAGCTTTGTTACGATATAAGCCGATGCGCCGGATATCCCCCTCTAATTCCTCTAGTGGTACAGAAATATAATCGATGGGGGCTTTGTACTTTTGGAACAGGTCCACGGTCACTTTGTTCACCGTTGCATCCGTACATTGGGCTGATAACAGTACCGCTATCGTTAATTCAAAAGCGTTACTGTGATTTAGCTCGCAATGAGCATCAGGGAACAAGTCTCCAATCGTATCCAAAATGTGGCGGACCTCTGCAACTTTCATAGTGTCCCCTCCACGGAGCGATTACGCTCATTAAAACTCACATGAGCGTGTCCTCTCTAATGTAAAGAAATATAAGCAAAGTCTGTATTATAACGTATGGTTTCATACATTTCAAGAAAATACAACTCTTATACTTTCTTATATTTCAAAAAAAACGTCTTGACGCAGGCAAAGCTCCTGTGTCAAGACGGTGATTCACTCAGAAATCCACCATTGCTACTATTGTTTCACAATTTCAACCACGATATCATTATTGAAATACATTATAATATTATCATTTTCTTTCAGAGATTGCACGGACAATGTCGTATCTCCTTGATGAATATATACATTTGAAGCAAGAGTGAACTGATACTTATCGTTCAGATTAGCTCTCTTAGTCACCAATGAGTTCGTCGTACTATCATAGCGAGAGAATGAACGAGTTAACTGTGGCAACACACGAATGACTGTCGCTCCATCCGTGTCTTTACGAATCTCCACTCTGTCCGCTGTTGTTAAGTTACTAAGAGCAGTTGTTGTGGCGCTATCACGTATGATTCTAGCCCCACCGCTTACAACAAAGTTTTGTGCTGATCCAGCATACTCTTTTACAACCAATTTATTCGCTGCAGTATCGACTGAACTAATCTGGCCAGTAGTAAGCTTAACTAGCTGAATAGCGAGCGGAGTGCTTCCATCAAAGGTCACATTAAGAAAATCTCCCGATTTCACAGCTGAAAGTTTAATGCTCTCGCCAGCTTCATTTGTTAATGGAATAGCATAAGGATTAATTTCACTGGTCCCCCCATTCCATTTAATGCTCAAACGGTTGGTTCCAGAATTTACTGTTGCTGCTTCAACCTGAAGAACGGTCTTAACTTTCAGGACAGCGATTAAATCTTGACCAGCCGTTAACGAGGCTGTCACATAACTACCAACAGGAATATCTGTTACGGTTGGATTCGTTTTACCAAAGAGATCAATAAGCTGCGGAGAAGGCAGAGTCAAGCTTTGTCCGTCATTTAGCTTCAGAACTATAGTTCTTGCTGAAACATTGACAGCAGTAACGGTTCCTTCATACTTCGTAACAACTTCCAGAGACAATGCTCGTTGTCCGATTGCCTTTATATTCACCTTACGATTCTCGGTCAGTCTTGCACCAACACTAGTTAAGTTAGGTAATACACCTTCATAGGTGAGCTTTGTTTTTTCATCCAACTGAACGACATGGGCTTTTTTATCAGTGTCCATAACCGTTAGAAGTTGCGTTTTACTATTATAATCAATAACTGTCGCTCCACTAAACTGATCAATTTGACGGCTTAACACTTCAATCTTTATAACTTGATCACTGCTGTTCAGCGTAAGCTGAATCTTGTCCCCACCGACTGTATCAGCTATAAGATCATCGGCCACAGCACTATTCATGTTCGGTATAACAATTGCTGGCTTCGTGGCCAGTAACTTAACTTCACGAGTTCCGTCCGTTTTTTTATAAACAACAGTTGAACTGGTCAGTTCTGTAAGTACACCCTGAACGGTCCGTTCAATACCTTCTGTCACTTCTACAGACCGTAACACATTATCTTTAACTGTATATTTGACAGCAGAACCTGTCTTCAATTCTGCAGGCTGCAACACGGATGCTTGATAAGTGAATAATGAAGTTCCATCTTCCCATTTAAAGGTTTCCACCGTACCAGCAGCATTTTTAAACGTAATGCTTTTCCCAGTAAGATCTATACTTTGAACTGTACCTGTTGTCGTTTTGTTAACAACGCCTGAAGTCACTTGAACCTTGACCACTTTATGTGAACCACTATAAGTTTCACGCTGTAACGTAACAATGCTGTCTGCTACAAGCGAAGCAGGTTCAATTGAAGTCCCATTCGCATCTACAAAGGTAGTCGTTTCATCGTAGTAATATTCAGTGAACCCAGTAGCTGATTTCAGCCATAGCTTATTACCAGGTGCTACCATTGCGAAGCTTCCGGAAAGGCTCTCCACTTGTTGTGTAGGGTCAGTCACTTCAACATAGGCAGCGTTATATGTGGCTCCAATTACAGTAACCTTTGTGTAAGGTTGGATATCACTTAGATTTATTCTACTTTCAGAAGCGCTTGTGTAATAAGCGGTGCTCGCTCCCAGGGTATATGTAGAAGTCTTTCCGTTGTTATAAACGGATAGTTTCCCATCTGATAATTGACTGATTGTTCCTGATACTGTGTTGTCATATTCAACCGTATTGTGAGCTTCCGCACGGCTGAAAAAGGTCGCCAATTGAGCACGGGTCACAGCCCCTTGTGGATCAAAGCGATTACCGTCAAGACCATTGGCTAGTTTCAGATTAACAGCAACGTTGATGTACCCTCTTTTGTTTACAGACACTTTAGCATCATCCGCAAAGCCTGTCGGCGCACTAGCTGCTACGGCTGCATCTGCACTTTTACCTAGTGCACGAATTAAGAGTTCAGCAATCCATTCACGGGAAGCTTTACGCTCTCCCCAAGAAGTCTTTAGATTATCTGGAGCCATTTCGGTCGCCTTATCAAGTAGGCCTTGTTGAAAGGCCAACACTACATAATCCTTGTAATAATTCGTAACCTTAAAATCAGTAGGCAAGGCCACAGCTGAAGAATTATCCACTTTATCCTGTAACTTCATAAAACGTAATGCCATAAGCACGGCTTCCTGCTGAGTTACAGAATCTCCCGGGCGAAACAAACCATTATTTCCAACCACAATTCCTTGTGATGCTAATTTATAAATATGCTTTTCAGCCCAAAAGCCTGTCTTCACATCGCTAAAAATGCCTACAGATTGTGTATTGGTTGTTGCTGCTGTTGTAGCGGTTGTATCTGCAAATACTGCGCTTGCGCCACTAAAAATCATGGCTCCAGCCATAACAGCCGATACTGCTTTAGTAGAATAAGCCTTCAATGGACGTTTTGACCTTTTTTGCGCGGACAATAGATTATTCCCCTCTCTATGACTCAAATAAATAGTATAGTTTAAAGTTCGTCAGTTAGATTCTTTTATCCTTTGTTGTAATAACAATTAGCTATTATCTCTAGTCATAGGATGCATTAGGTCAACATGACCCATCAAGCTTTCAACCTTTTCACCATCCACTAAAACTTCGATGCTTTTTACTTCTTCAAATTGAAAATAGGTTTTTGCAAGTGATGAAATCGCTAAGGACTCCCCACCAGCACCCAGCTGTGCTTCATCCGGTTTATGAATATCCATCACAATTTGACCATCAACAAACTTTAACGATTTCAGTTCAATCTTGCCCCATAACGATACAAGGTCAGTATTCTCGTTGCTTCGCAATGCTTTGAACGTCTCTGTATATTTCTCAACATCGTCAGAGAAGCTAATGCTGGTCTTAGCAGGAATCAGATCCATAATTTGTGAATCCGTATAATATGCATCGATACTCTGGCTCCGTTTTTGCTTCTCATCTGCTACTGGCTTCGCAGTTGCCTGAGTTTCTGTGTTGTTATTATCTGCTGTCGGTTGCGGAGTGCTAGCCACTTCGTTTCCTGGATCATCGCTTGGAGCCGGTGTACTTTCTCCCGCACCACTTACAACATTTGAAGTATCTTGCTCCACACCATTTGCTGGTGCCGCAGTAGGCTTGTCTCCACAGCCAGCAATTACTAGCAGAAGCACTGTTGCGATCCCAATTGTACTCCATTTTTGTTTCATCATTAATAAACGCCTCCTCTAGATGAATACGGGCAGACAGGTACCGCAAAACCACTTCTTGCCTTTTAAAATAAAAGCAGAAAGCTGACTTTGCGGCGCTCGTCTGCCACTGGTCTGTTATTTTATACCCAAATATTCCTTAATCCCACTCACTATTGAAGCCGCAACTTTGTTTTGAAGTGCATCTGTAAAGAGCAATGCCTCATCTTTTTTGTTGCTAAGGTATCCCACTTCAAGTAATACTGCAGGCATTTTCGTTTCACGGATAACATGGAAATTCCCATAACGTACACCGCGATCGCTAAGCCCTGTAGCTTGAACAAGATATTTATGCATCACGTTCGCCAATGTTTTACTGGCTTCCCGTTGATAATACGTTTCTGTTCCACTAGCTGAAGAGGAACCTGAGCTATTGGCGTGTACAGATATGAATATATCAGCTTTCAAATTATTAGCCATAGCTGCTCTTTCTTTAAGCTCCAAGAAAGTATCATTACTTCGTGTTAATACGACGTCAATATTACTTTCTTTTTTCAGCAATTCAGCTGTCTTAAGTACGATGGCCAAATTAAAATTCTTCTCATATTTACCTGTAACACCCACTGCTCCAGAGTCTTTAGCTCCATGTCCTGCATCTAATACTACTAGCTTTCTGCCGTTATTTCCTGGTTGTGTTGTAGTATCATCAGTACTTTCCGCATTTAGATCGATTACAACCAGCTTAGAATCGTCTCCAGTAACGCTAACGTTGTAATTCTTGGCATAGTTCAAATCGATTACAAAACGCACTGTATAAGGATTCGTGCTATAAAGAGAGTAACGTACTCCTGAGACATCGGGATAATCTTTCACTTCCAAGCTACCGTTAAGGTCAGGGTCAAGGATCTGTCCTGTGCCAAATAGGTCTGAGAAGGTGGCATTAGGCAAATCAACAACTAACCGATCCGGCCCAGTCATCACTGTCACTTTCGGTACTGAATTACCCTCCATGGCAATGCTCAAACGATTTTCACTAAAGCTCACACCATTTACCATCGTTAAATTCTTAGAAGGATCTACTGGCGGTACAACCTCAGATCCACCATTTTCAGTATTTCCACCTGAACTACCGTTATCATTTGAGGATCCTGGGGTAATAAGATACACACTCTTCTTCACGTTGTCCCACGAGACATTTAATCCAAACTGTTCACTTATAAACCGAATCGGTACAAGTGTCGTATTACTACGAAGGATCGGTGCCGTAGTAAGTGTTACTGTCTTGTCATCAACTGAGGCTATCTTTTGATTCACGACCAGTTTGATGACCTTTCCTTGCTGTTCAATCGTAACCGTCTTGCTCTTCTGATCCCAACCCACGTTATATCCAAGGCTTTCAGAGATCAACCTTAACGGCACCATGATTGTATCATTCACATTCTCAACCGGGACATTTTGCCCTGCGGTCAGCTCCTTGCCGTCCAGATAAATCTTGCTATTCCCGGCAGCAGCTTGTCCGTTCTCAGGCAAAACAAATACTAAGAGCAACAAAAACAACATCAAACTGAATTTCTTCATTCTTCACCTCTAAATCTAGTATTCGCCTGTGAATGGCGATCGTGATGGCCTGTCTACGTCAACCTCAGACCTCTATTAGACGCTAATAATCTATAAAGGTTGCGAATATATTCCATAAAAATTGAGAAATCTCACCAACATCAAGCATTAAAGTCCTAGATATTCCTTAATACCGGCTACAATTTCTCTCGCTAATTTGTCTTGAAGCTGCTCACTATACATCCCTGATTCATTTCCTGAATTAGTAAGATACCCCACTTCTAGAAGTACTGCCGGCATACGAGTCTCTCTTGTAACATGCAGACTTTTCGTTCTTACTCCGTTGTCCTTGAATCCAGTACCTGCTATCAGATGTTTGTGCATGATCTGAGCAAGCGGCAGACTCTCACTTCGTGAATAGTACGTTTCACTGCCATTTATTTTGTCTCTATTCGGATAACCCAGCTCCAGTGAATTCCCATGCACTGAAATAAATAGATTAGCCTTAGCCGCTTCTGCGATATTTACACGATCCTGAAGACCCAACGTAATATCTTCAGTCCTAGTAAATACGACGTCAACTAAAGCTTCCTGTATTAGTAGAGTTTGTACTTTACGGATAACCGCCAGATTGAAGTCTTTTTCCAGCTTACCCGTGAGACTGACTGCTCCAGATTGTGTCCCTCCATGACCCGCGTCGAGAACTACAACTGGCTTTCCAGTCATCCCGCTACCACCTGAGGTGTTCCCTTCACTGCCTGTAACATTCAAATCTAGTGTCACCAGTCCAGTACTTTCATCCGTACTTAATTGATAAGGCTGGCTACCGATCGTTTGAATCACGAACCTAACAGTAGAAGGACTTACACTGAACAACGCATACCGGATCTCAGAAACTAGAGGGTAACCAGTAACATCTAGCTTTCCTTGCGGACTTCCGTTTGCGGTAACACTCGGTAGGCCTCCTACGAACTCAGGAGCAAAAGCCGCACCGGGAAAATCTATGACGATTCGATCTGGACTGCTCATTTTTGTGATGCTAGGTTTAGGAGCCCCAGAAACAGCGATAATTAAGCGATTCTCAGTGAAGGCTGCCCCATTTACAAGCGGACCTGCTACATTCACACCAGTGCTCCCTGGTACTGAGGATGATTGTGGTGTCGGTGAGGGCAAAATACTTCCAGCGCTTGTGCCATTATCCATGCCGGGTGTATTAATCTGAGAAGGAGTACTTGTTGCTGTTGGACTAGTAACGGTTCCCTCAGGTGTAGCCACCGAAGCTTGTCCACCCGTCAAATAGACCGTTTTATCGCTATTATCCCAGCCAACCTTTAGACCGAACTGCTCACTTACGAAGCGAATTGGAACGAGAACTGTACCACCACTTTGCTTGGGTGCTGCGTTTAAATCAAACGTTACTCCATCCGCATCAGCTGTTTTTTTTCCTACAGCCAGCTCAATGCTTTTTCCATCCTGGAGAACCGTTACTTTGCGGGCCTGCTGCTCCCATAATACCTCAAATCCAAGATTCTCCACTACCACTCTGACGGGAATCATAACACTACCATTGACGTTCTCAAGTTTAATTCCTTTCGGTAAAGCAAGCTCTTGATTGTCCATAATAATTCTGCCTGAGCTGCTACCAGCTGCGGCAGCTTCACGTCCAGTGAATGATAGTAATAATAATGGCAGCAACAATAGTAGCAACGTTCGATACCCAACTCTTCTCATTTTCCCGCTCCTTCTGCAAGTAATAGATCTAGATAAGTACTAAGACGACAGAAATCACCAAATGTTTCCTTTATCACCAATCAATATTTCGATTATAGCAAAAAAACTTCTATTTCCGACACCCGGAAATAGAAGTTTTGCGTAATCTTTGTAAAAGTTAAGAATGAAACCAGTTATATCCTATTATTAAGAGAATAACTTAGCCGCATGACGCTCTTCATACGCAGCAATTTCATCCGCATGCTGAAGGGTTAATCCGATATCATCCAGACCTTGCAGCAAGAACTGACGACGGTGCTCATCCAGCTCAAAGCTGATGCTCAGTCCAAATTCATCGTGAAGTGTATTGCTCTCAAGATCCACGGTCAACTGGTAGCCATCATGCTCGGCTGTCCGATTAAACAGCTCATCCACTTGCTCTTCCGAAAGCTTGATCGGCAAAATGCCATTCTTAAAGCAGTTGTTGTAGAAGATATCTGCATAAGAAGGTGCAATGACAACTCTGAACCCATAATCCATAATTGCCCAGGGTGCATGCTCCCGTGAGGAACCACAGCCAAAGTTAGCACGTGAGATCAAGACAGAAGCACCTTTATAGCGTGGTTTATTCATTTCAAAGGCAGCATTATCGTTACCAGCTTCATCAAAACGCCATTCGTAGAACAAAAATTGTCCAAATCCTGTCCGTTCAATCCGTTTCAAGAACTGCTTAGGAATAATTGCATCCGTATCTACATTCACTCGGTCAACTGGTGCAACAATTCCTGTTAATTTTTTAAAAGCATCCATAGTTTTATCCTCCCGTGTTCTCTCTAGTTCTATGAGCTGACGGCTTCCGTCTTATAATTCCAATCACGTACATCAGTGAAACGACCCTTTATCGCAGCTGCAGCAGCCATAGCTGGGGATACCAGATGCGTACGTCCACCACGACCTTGACGTCCTTCAAAGTTACGGTTCGAGGTAGATGCACAGCGTTGCCCAGGTTGCAGTACATCAGGGTTCATCGCAAGGCACATGCTGCATCCCGCTTCGCGCCATTCAAAACCCGCGTCAGTAAAGACTTTATCAAGCCCTTCCTTCTCAGCCTGCATTTTAACACGACCAGATCCAGGAACAACAATGGCAGTAACCTTGTCAGAGACTTTATGGCCTTTTGCTACCACGGCTGCGGCTCTCAAATCTTCGATCCGTCCGTTAGTACAAGAACCGATAAATACATAATCAATTGGAATTTCTGAAATAGGTGTTCCAGGAGTCAAATCCATATATTCAAGCGCTTTTTCAGCAGCTTTGCGTTCATTTTCAGTGGTGAAGTCAGCCGGATTGGGTACGCTAGAGTTGATATCTGTACCCATGCCCGGGCTAGTACCCCAAGTCACTTGTGGAACCAATGTCTCCACATCGAATTCAACTACCGTATCATACTGAGCACCTTCATCACTAACAAGACTCTTCCATCCTTCAACAGCAGCGTCATAAGCTTCACCTTGCTGCACATATTGACGTCCACGCAGATAGTTAAAAGTAGTTTCGTCAGGAGCGATCAAGCCTGCTCTTGCTCCGCCTTCGATCGACATGTTGCAGACGGTCATACGTTCTTCCATCGACAGCTCACGAATAGCTTCACCTGTGTACTCAATTACATAACCTGTTGCAAAATCAGTACCATACTTAGCAATAACACCAAGGATCATATCCTTTGCTGTTACACCAGGATTGCGTTTACCTGTGAAACGCACCTCCATAGTCTTAGCTTTGGATTGCTGCAAACATTGGGTAGCCATTACATGTTCAACTTCACTAGTTCCGATACCAAAAGCCAGCGCACCAAATGCTCCATGTGTGGAGGTATGGCTGTCGCCGCAAACGATAGTTTTGCCAGGGTGCGTCAAGCCGATCTCAGGTCCCATTACGTGTACAACGCCTTGATCGATATCATTCAGGTCGAACAATCTCACGCCAAAATCAGCACAGTTCTTGGAAAGTGTATCAATTTGTTGTTTGGAAATTGGATCTTTAATGTTAAAACGATCCTTGGTAGGAACGTTATGGTCCATCGTAGCGAACGTTAGCTCAGGACGGCGAACCTTACGGTTACTGAGGCGAAGGCCTTCGAATGCTTGTGGAGAAGTTACTTCATGAACCAAATGCAGATCGATATAAATAATGCTAGGTTTACCTTCCTCTTGATGAATAACATGATTATCCCAAATTTTCTCAAACATTGTCTTGTTGCTCATAATTTCACCTCATTAATAGAATCGTTCATTGGAAGAGAGCGTGGAGTCTCTCTTGAATGATCTAAATATAACATCACCTTCTTTATAATTCCAAGATATGATATCTATAGAACTGATAGGTTGAACCTATAAGATAAACTAAAGTATGTTATACTACTCGTTTTGTTTATGTGGATCCTCTTTATTGTTCTTAAAGGCATATGATCATTCTCTCTTACAATTGACCTCTAGGAAAGTTTCACACCGCGTCAGCCCACTCCATAGACCAATGCCCTTCATACTATATTACGTGTTAGTAGCTTAAAAGGAGTTGGAACGAGTTATTTTCAAAGGTGATCAAGGGTATGAAACGGCACGTAAGAATTGGGATCCGCATACCGACAAATACCCGAAAGTGTTTGTCTTCGCACAAAAAACACAAGATGTTGCGAACGCCATAAAATGGGCTAATGAGAATAAAGTCCCCATCCGTGCAAGAAGCGGTAGACATTCTCTGGAGGTTAATCTTTCACAAGTCACCGGAGGAATTGTCATCGATGTAAGTGAAATGAAGAAAATCAAACTAAATAAAAAATCAGGAACTGTTGTTGTGGGTACCGGAAGACAGTGGGGAGAATTGCACACATGCTTGCTGGGCAAGGATATATGGCTCCATTCGGCGATAGCCCTACGGTTGGAATCGGAGGCATCACCCTAGGCGGGGGTATCGGACCGCTCCAGCGAACCGTTGGCCTTGTTAGTGATAATCTAATCGAACTCGAAATGGTTGATGCCAAAGGGTGAATTATTCGTTCCAGTAAGAATAGTAACGCTGATCTCCTCTGGACTTCCCGCGGAGGTGGCGGGGGTAATTTCGGAGTTTACACCAGTTACAAATTCAAAGTACGTCCTGCTCCAGCTTCCGCTACCGTATTTCGCATCACCTGGCCTTGGGATCAGTTCGAGAAGGTATTCAAAGCTTGGCAAATCTGGGCTCCAGACCAAGGAATTAAAAATTCCGGACCGGTATATTATGGAGCGAACTATCCTAGAATACGGAGAGTCAAAGCTAAATATGACCCGGGAAATATATTCAACAACCCTCAAAGCATCGCTCCGGCCCGTAATGCATAGTAGAGTTCCAATGCTGCACGTAATTGGGTAGCATCGAAATTAGACCGGCAAACATAAAGAACTCCAGCGAATACTGGTATACCACACCTTCCCACTTGCCGGTCAGTACGTTCGTGCACGAACTCACATGCGAACCTATATAAAACTTCAATCTCATAGGCTATACTTATAAGTAAAAATGATCTCCTAAGGAGTTTATGCATGGAACTGAGACAACTACAATATGTACTGCAAATCGCAGCCGAAAAAAACTTCTCCCGTGCAGCGGACAAGCTGCACATTGCCCAACCATCACTTAGTCAGCAGCTTTCCAAGCTGGAAAAAGAGCTCGGTGTAATGCTGTTCCAGCGAAATACCAGCTCCGTTGAACTGACCTATGCCGGATCTAAATTCGTAGAACAAGCGCAAATCATCATTGATGGCGTAGAACTGCTGCGACAAGAAATGTCTGATATTTCCGAGCTACGTACCGGGCGTGTCGTCGTAGGCAGTATGCCGATCACAGGTGCACATTTACTACCGCATGTGCTTCCGGTTTTTAAACAGAATTATCCCGAAGTAGAAATCACATTGCTCGAAGACTCCTCCATGAATCTAGAGAAACTCACTGCTAGTGGTCAGACTGATTTAAGCCTGCTCTCATTACCGCTCGAAATTCCAGCTCTAGCTTACGAAGAACTGGGAGAGGAAAGAATTGATCTTGCAGTCCCACCTGAGCATCCACTCGCTAAACGTAGCTTAGATGGAACTAAGACCTCTTTGGAAGAACTAAAGGACGAGCCATTTATCGTACTTAAAGAAGGTCAAGGATTCCGTAAAATGACTATGGATCTATGTCGAAACGCTGGCTTCGAGCCAAAAATTGTCTTTGAGAGCAACAACATGGAAACGGTTCAGTCACTGGTGGCTACTGGCATGGGAGTAACTCTTGTGCCTCATTTTATCGCTCGCGCACCACGGAGTGAATTCGTCCCTGTTTACTTACCTCTCGCTGATCCTGCCCCTAGCCGTACACTAGTCGTAGCCTATCGACGTGGACGTTATTTATCCAAAGCCGCAAAGGCTTTTGTAGAAACATTCAAATCAACCGTATCTGAATTAACTGAAGAATAGAATATACTCAAATATAGTGCCCCAGTTAACCATCTTCTTGGTTATTGGGGCACTTTATTTGAGTATAACTCTTCTAAACATCTTCATTTACGCATATTACGCTGTGTAATTAGGCGGTTCTGATCATCCGACACACGTGCTTTACTTGGATCAACCAATCCCTTATCAACTGGAGTACCGGTGTGCTCTTCCACAAATTCACGAGTCACACTATTTTGAAACTCTGCAACTTCGTTTGAATCTTGGTTCTGTCCCTGCTCGGCATTGTTGTCTTTAGTCAATTTAATCCACCTCCTGGTAACAGATTATAAGTACTTTACCCCTTCTCTTTGAGGTTAAACATAATATTTAGAGCTTTCTGCAAGAAGAGTTATATCCTTCGTTTTTCCTTTGCAATGCAACGAGCTCCATGGTATTCTATTGAAAATAAGTGAAACGTGCAGACGGGACCAGTAAGAATGAGTCTAACCGCGCCTAGAGAGTAGATTCCGACAGGCTGAAAGAATTTACCGCGGTTTTCGTTCCGAATCCTACCCCCGAGCGGCCTGTGTCAAGCAGGACGGATCCTCCCGTTATGAGAATGAAGTCGGATGATACCTCATCAATGAAGGTGGTACCGCGGAAGTTTACAAGCTTTCGTCCTTTGCTAAGTCTAAGGATGGGGGCTTTTTGTCGTTTTCAGGATCTATAAAAATACTGAGGAAGTGAACAGAAATGACGACACGAATCGTAGTCAAAATAGGCAGCAGCTCACTGACTGGAACGGAAGGCGGATTGAATCGCGAAGCCGTCTCCTTCTTCGCATCAGAGATTGCCGAATTGAAGAGAAACGGCTGCGAGGTGTTATTAGTAACCTCCGGTGCTGTAGCCGCAGGCTTTCGCAGTATCGGTTATCCTACACGTCCGAAGCTGCTACATGAGAAGCAAGCAGCGGCAGCTGTAGGCCAAGTACTGCTCATGCAGGCGTATCAGGAAGCTTTTGCCGAGCATGGAATAACCACTGCACAAATCTTACTAACCCGTACCGACTTTTGTAGTCGCAGAGCTATGAACAACGCTATGATGACGGTAGAAGAGCTGCTTCGCCAAGGAGCGGTACCGGTATTTAACGAGAATGATACCGTCTCCGTTGATGAGTTAAAATTCGGTGATAACGATACTTTGTCCGCGCTCGTAGCTAACCTGCTAAAAGCCACCAGATTGCTCGTCTTAACCGACATGGATGGCTTATATAGTGGAGATCCTCGGAAACATCCCGACGCTATTCGCTATCAGTTCGTTGATGATATTACGCCGGAGATTTATGCTATTGCTGGTGGAGCCGGCTCTAGTGTAGGGACAGGTGGCATGCGTTCAAAAATCGATGCTGCCAAGATCGCTACAAGAGGCGGTGTGCCCGTCTTTGTCGGGAGAGCTACCGAGCCCGGGGATTTACAACTCGCAGCGTCAGGCTCGGGCCGAGGTACTTATTTTGCAACCAAGTTATCTTCTTTACCCGTTAAAAAGCAATGGCTTGGGTTCATGTCCACCCCACTCGGCTCCTTATATGTTGATGAAGGCGCCGTTGAGGCGCTACTTCATGGCGGTCATAGTCTGCTGCCTGTCGGCGTCAAGCAGATCGAGGGTAACTTCCACGCTGGTGATGTTGTAGAAGTCCTTGGCCCTGACTCCAAGTTGCTGGGACGCGGGATTGTGAATTACGATGACGCTCAGCTGCGCAGTATTCAAGGGTTACCAAGCCATCAGATTGTACCGAAGCTGGGTGAAGTACACCGGCTGGAGGTCATTCACCGTGACGAATGGATTACATTGAGGTAAGAAATTTTGTCCATATAAATTTAAGGAGGAATTGTCATGAGTGAAGTTGTAAATAAAGCAAAATTAGCCAAGGAAACCACTGGAGTATTAGCTAGTCTAACTACTGGCCAAAAAAATGAAGCACTCTTAGTTATGGCTGATGCGCTGCGCCGTGAAGCTCCAGCCATCATTGCCGCCAACCTGGAAGATTTGGAACGCGGACGCCTAAGCGGTACTCCTGAGTCCATGCTCGATCGACTAGCGTTAGATGTAGGCCGAATTAATAGTATCGCTGAAGGACTTCAACAAATCGCTGGATTGCCTGATCCGATTGGTGACACGCTAGAAACCATTGAACGTCCAAATGGTCTCAACATTCAGAAACTCCGTGTTCCACTCGGTGTCATCGGTATCATCTACGAAGCACGTCCAAACGTAACTGTTGATGCCGCTGGCCTGTGTCTTAAGACTGGCAACGCTGCCCTGCTGCGCGGTGGCTCCTCCGCTCTGTCCTCTAACCGAAAAATTGTCGAGGTTCTTCACAATGCTCTAGGAGGAACTTCAATGCCTAAAAATGCGCTACAGCTGATCGAAGATCCCAACCGTACCTCCGTTGATGAAATGCTCAAGCTCAACGGACTACTTGATGTAATTATCCCTCGTGGAGGTAGTTCTCTCATTCAAAATGTTGTGCTTAACGCAACCGTGCCCGTCATTGAAACAGGTGCAGGCATCTGCCATACTTATCTCGACGCAAGCGCCTTGCCAGAAATGGCTCAGAACATTAGTTTAAATGCCAAAGCACAGCGCCCTTCAGTCTGCAATGCCATGGAGACGCTGCTCGTTCATCGGGATTACGCAAACGAGTATCTGCTTTCTTTGGCCGAAGCTTTCCGTGATGTTAACGTTGAATTACATGGCTGCCAAGAAACAACATCTCTTGTCCCTTGGGCATTACCTGCAGCATTAGAGGACTATGCTACAGAATATAACGATTATATCTTGAATATCAAAATCGTCAGCGCTTTAGACGAAGCTATGCAGCATATCGCCCAGTATGGCACGAAGCACTCGGAATGTATCGTAACAGAAAATCCGGAGAACGCTTCACGCTTCTTACAGGAGGTTGATGCCGCAGCCGTTTACCACAATGCCTCAACCCGCTTCACTGATGGCTTTGAATTTGGATTTGGTGCAGAAATCGGCATTAGTACACAGAAACTCCATGCCCGTGGACCGATGGGTCTGCCTGCTCTTACTTCAACCAAATATAAGATTTACGGAACAGGTCAAATTCGGGGTTAGTGTCCATACATCTGTTTTTAATCACACTACTTTTAGGAGGATTTTAGCCATGTGTCAGCAACCTTCCATACCACTTATGAATCATAATATTGTATTTTATGGCGCAGGCTCTATGGCAGAAGCCATCGTTCGCGGGATGATTAGCCGTAGTATCGTGAAATCCGATAATGTTATTATGCTTAACCGTAGCAGTAATGAACGTCTGGCAGAACTAAGAAGCCGATACGGCGTAATGGGTACAAATGATCCTGAACAAAAAACAGATTACCTACGGAACTCACCAGTAATTGTGTTAGCTATGAAACCAAAAGACGCTGCAGAAGCGCTTCGGGGACTCGGCCCACTTCTTTCTCCAGATCAGATCATAGTCTCTGTAATTGCTGGATTGTCAATTCGAACGATGCAAGGTCTGCTTGGCAAAGAGCAACCTATCGTTCGTACCATGCCGAATACTTCTAGTTCCATTGGTCTTGGTGCCACCGGCATTGCCTTCTCCAAAGAAGTTGATGAGAAAGGCCGACGCCTTGCACTCAACATCTTTGAAGCTGTCGGACTTACGACAGTCATTGATGAAGAACGCATGGAAACCTTGACAGGTATTTCCGGCAGTGGACCTGCCTATATTTATTACATGATGGAGGCAATGATCGCTGCTGGTATACGGGGCGGGCTGCCGCTTGATCAAAGCACGCAGTTAACCGTTCAAACGGTTCTAGGCGCTGCCAGAATGGTACAACAAACGGGTGAGGAGCCAGCTGCACTTCGTAAGAAGGTGACATCCCCGAATGGCTCTACACAAGCAGCAATAGAAGTGCTCGAGCAAGGAGAATTCTTTGAAACTGTTATTGCGGCAGTAAACCGATGTGCTGAACGTTCCCGTGAAATGGGTGCTGCGCTTGAGAAAGAGCTACATTCGTAAAACTAAAAAGATCGCTTCCCATACCACATAGGTCTGGGAGCGATCTTTTTTTCAAGTTAAGACTATGATTAGCCCGTTACAACATTTCCATAAGTATCTCGAACAATCACTTTAACATTAGCCGGAGCCCCAACAGTCACGTCCAGCGTGTTCCTAGAATTATCGAATAGCAGATCTCTAGGCGTTTCACCTAAAATGATATATAGCGTATTCCCGACATGCTTAGTTTGAAGCAACTGTTGCTCTTGTGCTTCTTGTAGCTTCCCTTTATTTGAAGAATAACTTCCAAATACATTCAGCTCGTTTCCACCCGTTTGATCCACTTTAATTCCATATGGCTCAGAAGCTTGGATAATGATGGTACTAACGCCTTCTGGAACGGCTCCCTTCCAATCTGGCAATGCATAACTTTCTTCCACAGCTGAAACGGTACGGCGAAATTCCTGTGTTAATCCTAAAGAACTAAATCCCGCAAAAACCAAACAACATACAGCTATAAACCCAACGAACAGAACGCTTAGCACGTCATAATACATTTTTCCTTTTCCACGAAACCATAAAGTGTATATCACAATTTCTAAGCCTAATAATATAAAAATGATCGGCCACCAAGCAAGCGTCGTCTCAAACACTTCTGCGCCCCTCCACTGCGAGACCATAATTAGTGCTCCCAAAAATAAAAGGCTCAATCCCATGGACAACGTTCCTACACGCCACCGTCTTGATTTATCTTCAGTGACTGGATGCTCACTCGGAACAATAACGCCTTGCTGTAATTCTGTCGGATTATTCAAGAATGACCACCTGTCCCTTTTCTCCCTTTATTGTTCTTGCTTCCCGCCATCAGCTTCAGACCACCGCCAATCAATAGCACAGATACGATAATGGTCCTGAAATATTCATTGACCCTATACTCCAAGCGCCATTCAGGAAATCTGATATCAAGCGCGGGAACTGCGACATTAACTACAATGTAATACAGTCCTAAACACATCAGTGCAGCTCCAAGCCACCCTTGATGATTTAAGAATCCTTCTATGACTGGCTTATCCTGCAAGGGTTCACGTCCATGTCGGCTGACAAGCTGTAAACCATCGAACAAACTGTAAAACCAAATGACTGGGATCAGGAAGAAGAGTAACGTTAATCGCAGTAAGTCCATGACATAAATGCTTCCAAGGAACAGCAGCATGAGCTGTAGTCCTCTTTTTTGCAGCCCCAGATACATTTGTCCGGCCCCCGGAAAAGCAGATAGCAGTGTTGCCAAAACTTTGCTGCGGCGCCCCTCCTCACGACCAGCCTCCATCTCTTCGAACAAAGTGCGATCTACCAGCTCTTCTCCAGCTTGCTTGCGATGGATTAACTGAACCGCATCAAACATACAATATAACCAAATCACTGGTAATACACCAAATAGGAGAAGGAAAGCGTCACTTGACGTAATCCCTGCCAGGAATAACATCACGGTCATGAAACCGAAGAAAGAAATGAGGAAGGACAACCCTCGCTGCATCAGCCCCATATGAAAATGACCCAAACCAGGGATGAACGATAATAAGATTACATGTACACGCTCATTATCCTCAGTCTTAACGGGCATTGAAGAAAACTCAAACTTTGATCCATCTGGAGCCATTGCCGGAGTAGGCATCTGCAGCATTTTAACCACCAGATGCACCATCGAAACCATCCCGATGAGCAGGAACCCCATCACACCCATTAATAGAATTTCCTCAGCACCTTCAGCCACAGCTAATAAGAATGACATAAACAAGAAGCCAAAGCTTAACAGAAGATAAACAATTCCTTGTGGACGTTTTCCGATATAATAATGACCTGCTCCAGGAATCAAATTAAGAAAAAAAGCCTTTAATTTACTACGCTGCTGTTGCATGTTTCATTTCTCCTCTCATCACTATCTGCTGCCCATTAGCTGATCCAACCATCCGCTAGTAGCCTGTATGACTTGCTCGCTAAATGATGGGGAATTATCTTTTTTAGGGATCATAAGCTCCATTTGACCTGTGTGAAGCTTATCAAACATACCAGAAGACATTATCAACAGCGTAAGTGACGCGGCAACCGCATAATGAAAAATCGTCTTTTCATACCAGCGATATCGCCGTCCCCCTTCTTCAACCGTCACATGTTCCAATGCTGCTGAAGATTCCGTCATTTTAGCCCAATCCGCCATAACTCTCTCTGTAAAAACAGACGAATTCTCCAATGAAGGCAGATCCTCCTGTAGCTCATCCAGCATTTCCATGTAAGAAGTAAACGTTTCTTCATCTTCCATCAGCAATCGTTCCCAATCTTCTCTGATCGCCTCGTCTATGTGGCCTTCAATATAAGCTTTTGCTTGTTCACGTTGGATTGGATCGTCTCCACGCTTCATCATAGCCATTCGTCCTCCTTCCAATGATTTCGAATCCATTGTCTCGCCCTATATAATCTGGACTCCACCGTCTTCAGGGAAACCCCCTGCTCTGCAGCAATCTGATCATATTTTTTATGTTCCAGATAATAAGCCATCATAATTTCACGATGAGTTTCAGGCAGGTTATTAATTTCACCGAGCAGCCGATCCATCCGATCACGGCGTACAACACCTGACAACACATCCTCTTCGTTGGAAGCGGTCTGGCTCAGCACAAGCTCATAGTCAACAGGTAGTTCTCTAAGTCGATCACGTTTACGCTTAGCATCGATTGCCTTATTTAAGGCGATCCGTGTAATCCATGATTTCAAGCCTTGATAACGGTAGTCAGGGAGAGATTTGTACATTTGTAAAAAAGCTTCCTGAGCAGCATCTTCAGCCATCTTGACATCGCGTAATACAGAATAAGTAATTTTATAAATTTGCTGACTGTATGTATTTACAAATTGGCGGAACGCATCTTCGTCTCCCTGGCAAATCTGCTGGATTAATACCTCTTCTTCAATGACTCTCCCCTCCTTCCCACAGCAATAGACGCCTCCGATTACAACTACCCCTGCACTTTTTTATAAAAATATTAAAAAGAACCGCATTGACTTTAGCGATGGGCTAAAGCAATGCGGTTCTCTCCTGAACAATCTATCTTCCACCATTGCGGAATTTTTGTGTGTAGTTCTTAACATCCTGAGCGTTCTTAACCCGGTTACGGGCCCATTCCAGCAATATTCGATCAATATAACGGAAATGAACCTTTCCTGCAAATACAGATTCCTTCAGCGCTAACAGAATCAGCTCCTCGGGATACCGGTCTTGATCCACCCAACTAGATATCGTCTCACACTCCATTGGAGATAGCGGACGTCCGAATTCCTTTTCGAAAATACTGAACAGATTTCGGCTTTCCTCTTCAGCCCCAAGTTGAGAAGGAGATGAGGGGGGCTTTCCGCCGAATCCACCCCCTGAAGCAGCCCGCGGTGCCGACGTTGCATAGCCACCTACGTGCTTATCTTGCTCATGCTCTTGTACAACTGTCGCTAGATAAGCACCAAGTTTTCCGTATAACCCTGAGAAGTTGTAGCGTTCATAATGGATGTCTCTTAGCTCATCGTTGTCTCCATCGATGCTAATAAAACCTTCCTTCATAAGCTTCTGCAATTCTCCTGCTAGAACAGATATGCTACGGCCTGTTACAACCTGAAGCTCCTCGAGAGAAGGGAAGTCAATCCCTTCCACCTGCCTGAAAGAAAGCAGATGTATTAGCAGCATAGCTTCACTTCCGCTTAAATTCAGCTTCCGGTAATACTTCAGTAATGCGTAAGGTATGACGGCCATTCCGTTCTCCAGACCGAAGGAGACGCCTTCGCCCCAGGTACTCCATCCTTTGCCGTCCATGAACGTCCCCCTTCAAATATAAGAACTTATGGGTAGAGACGGTACAGTGTACGTGGGAATGGAATAGTCTCACGTACATGGTCAAGGCCACAGATCCAAGCTACAGTACGCTCAAGTCCAAGTCCAAAACCAGAGTGAGGTACAGATCCGTAAGTACGCAGATCCATGTACCATTTGTAAGAGTCCATCGAAAGATTGTGCTCTTTGTAACGCTCTTCAAGCAGTGCAGGATCATCGATCCGCTGTGAACCACCAATAATCTCTCCGTAGCCTTCTGGAGCGATCATATCCGCACATAGAACAACTTCCGGACGATTTGGATCTGGCTTCATGTAGAACGCTTTGAAAGAAGCAGGGTAATGAGTAATAAATACAGGTTTATCGTATGCTTCTGCGATTGCCGTTTCATGAGGTGCACCGAAATCATCACCCCAAGCAATATCTTCAAAGCCTTTATCATTCAAGAACTTAATCGCATCGTCATAAGAAATGCGTGGGAATGGAGCTTTGATATTCTCCAGCTTGGAAATATCGCGACCCACCGCTTCTAATTCCGCACGGCAATTCTTCAACACGGATTGCACTACGAAGCTAATAAACTCTTCTTGAACCTTCAAGCTTTCTTCGTGATCTGTAAAGGCCATCTCTGGCTCAATCATCCAGAACTCAATTAAGTGGCGACGAGTCTTAGATTTCTCTGCACGGAAGGTTGGTCCAAAGGAATATACACGGCCTAGTGCCATTGCCGCTGCTTCCATATACAACTGTCCGCTTTGTGTTAGATAGGCATCCTCATCGAAGTACTTCGTGTGGAACAAGTTAGTAGTTCCTTCTGCTGACGTTGGCGTCAGAATCGGAGGATCCACCTTTGTAAATCCACTCTCGTTGAAGAACTGTTGGATTGCACGAATAATCTCCGCACGAATTACCAGAACAGCCCGTTGCTTCGAGGCGCGCAGCCAGAGGTGACGGTGATCCATCAAGAAATCTACGCCATGCTCTTTCGGAGTAATCGGATAATTCTCTGTAAGATGCAGGACTTCAATTCCAGTTACAGTCATTTCAAAACCAGATTGACTGCGAGGTTCCTCGCGAATAATTCCGGTCACATACAAAGAGCTTTCCTGTGTGAGGCTCTTAGCTGCATCCCATACCTCTTCAGGCACTTCTGATTTCACTACAACTCCCTGAATATAACCTGTACCATCGCGAAGCTGCAGGAACTGAATTTTACCACTGGAGCGCTTGTTGTTTACCCAACAACCGATAACAACACTCTCTCCAACATGTTCATTCACGTTCTTAATTACACTCTTGTTAGCCATGCCTTCAATCTCTCCTCTAATTTAGCCGTTAATTCCTTGCACAATACGGTGTGTATCACGTGCAATGACAAGTTCTTCGTTTGTCGGAACTACTAGCACTTGTACCTTGGAATCTACCGTAGAGATACGACGTGGATCGCCGGAACGAACTTTGTTAGCCTCAGCATCCAACTCAATACCCAAGAAAGTAAGGTTATTTAGCAGTTTCTCACGAAGCAATGAAGCATTTTCACCAACACCGGCAGTAAATACGATCGCATCTACACCGTTCATGGCAGCCGTATATGAACCGATATACTTGCGCAAACGGTACTCATACATTTCAAAAGCCAGCGTGGAATTAGGCTCACCTTTTTCCATACCCTCAATAATATCACGCATGTCACTGCTTACGCCCGAAATTGCTAAGAGACCACTATGTTTATTCAACATGGAGTTAACTTCGCCTACGGACAATTCTTCCTTGTTCATCACGTAAGGGACAATTGCTGGGTCAAGGTCACCACTACGAGTACCCATCATCAAACCTTCCAGAGGGGTCATACCCATGGAAGTATCCACGGACACTCCACCTTGAACTGCAGTTACACTACCGCCGTTACCGATATGACAAGTAATGATCTTCAGATCTTCCAGCGGACGCTCCAAGTACTCCGCAGCAGCCTTGCTTACGAAGTCATGTGATGTACCGTGTGCGCCATAACGACGAACTTTATATTTATTGTACAGTACTCTAGGAATAGCGTACATATAAGCTTTTTCAGGCATGGTTTGGTGGAATGCAGTATCGAATACAACAACCTGCGGTACACCCGGCATGTTTACTTCAGAAGCCGTAATCCCCATCATTGCTGCTGGGTTATGCAGTGGTGCAAGGTCAAACAATTGACGAATTTTCGTCTTTGCGTCAGCATCCACAAGTGCAGAGGCTTTGAAGAACTCACCACCATGTACTACGCGGTGACCTACAGCATCAATTTCTTTAATAGATTCAATTACACCATGCTCTTTGTCTGTAAGACAAGCAAGGACTTTGCGGATCGCAGTATTATGTTCCAGAATTTCGCTTACTTCTGTCACTTCCGCTTTGCCAGTCGGTTTATGATTCAGAATGGAGGAATCCATTCCAATACGTTCAACCAAACCTTTAGCCAAAACCGATTCATCTGTCATGTTATACAGCTGATATTTCAAAGAAGAACTACCTGAGTTAATAACTAAAATATTCATACACGGTCACCATCCTTGTCGTACTTGAAGAAGCCTTCTCCTGATTTCATGCCCAGTTGTCCTGCACGTACCATCTTCTTAAGAATTGTAGAAGGACGGTATTTCAGTTCTCCGTATTCACGGAACATATTTTCGAGTGCGGCTAGTACCGAATCCAGGCCAAATCTGTCAGCCATTTCAAGCGGTCCATATTGGAATTGATAACCAATACGCATAGCATCGTCAATATCCTGTGCGGAGGCAACGCCCTCTTGCAGCACATGCATAGCTTCATTGATAAACAAGCAAATGAGGCGTGATGTTACAAATCCTGGGGATTCATAAATCATTACACCTTTTTTCTCAACAATCTCATCAACAAAGGATTTTGTATCTTCAAAAGTAGCATCTGAAGTTTTCAGACCACGTACAATTTCAACAAGATCTACTTTAGCTACAGGATATATGAAATGCATGCCGATAACGCGTTCCGGATATATTGTAGAACTTGCAAGTTCAGTCAAGCTAAGTGTTGACGTATTACTGGCAAGAATAATGTGGTTTGGACATACTTGATCCAGTTGATTTAATATTTTTTTCTTTTCTTCCAAATCCTCAACGATTGTTTCGATAACCATGTCACAAGAACTGAGCTCCGCGAAATGTGTCACTTTTTGAATGCGGCTAAGAATCAGCTTCTTCTCTGCTTGAGTGATCGCCCATTTCTCCAGTTGCTTATCTAGACTTGTCTCGATCATTTCGTAAGAGTAGTCCAGTTTCTCTGCGGTTTTCTCCACCAGTAATACATCCAGGCCTTTGGCTGCTAACATTTCAGCAATACCTTGTCCCATTGTGCCACCGCCGATGACACCTATTTTTTTGAAATTCATAAAAAAGTCTCCATCCTTTCAGGTATCTATACTTTTGTATTGTACCTTGTCTGTCGCAAAAATTTATAAAGCCCGACATATAATGATATCTTAGCATGCCTGAAAAGTAAAAAAAAATAACCAGCATAAATATTTATGCTGGTAAAAGGACGCTGTCACGAAATTGACATCGAAATTGCTCTCCAGAGAGTACTTCTTCCTTCATTAAAATGTCAAGAGAGTAATCAAATACATTTCGTTGCTTTTCAAGGTGCTCACGAGTGCGCGTCACCAACTCATCCAATATCTTACTATTTTCCTTCATAAGCTCTTCAGTGGTAACCATTTCCAGTTTGGCGATACCCAGCGAAGTTAAACCAGACTTCATCATCGTTTCCACGATATTCAGCGCCTGATCGAAATCACCGCGTGAACCTGTGCTTCGTCCACCATAATACATTTCTTCAGCCGCCGCTCCACCAAGTGCAATCATAATCTGATCTTCCAAATAATCTTTGGTGTACAAATACTGCTCTTGCTGAGGATTGTGTCGCACATATCCAAGGGCTTGTCCACGTGGAGTGAGCGTAACCTGACTAACGCTTCCGGGACGAAGGAGCTCTGCCATGATGGCATGTCCCAATTCATGAATAGCGACTCTCTTTTTCTCTTCGTGATTTGTTTCTCTATCCGTTTTTTCACCCATCATTACCTTGTCAATCGCCATCGACAGATGCCGCTGCTCAACTTTCGTCAAGTCCTCACGCATCATATAAATCGCGGCTTCATTCATGACACTTTCAAGCTGAGCACCGGAAAAGCCATAGGCTTCTTCAGCAATTTTGTCGAGACTCACATCTGGATGAAGAGGTTTATTCTTCGCATGCAATTCGAGAATCGATTTGCGGCCCTTTTTGTCAGGCATGTCCACTTGAATATGACGGTCGAAGCGTCCAGGACGCAGCAATGCCGAATCAAGCATTTCTTTCCGGTTTGTTGCAGCAACCAGTAGAATACGCGGTGTTTCGTTATTATAAATACCATCCATCTCAGTCAACAACTGATTTAAGGTCTGATCATATTCACGCTGCTGGCCGCCTTCACGTTTACCGCCAATTACATCAATTTCATCAATAAAAATAATAGCACTTTGTTTGTTTTCCTTAACCGCACGGTTACGAGCATCCTTGAACAAATCGCGGATCCGCCCGGCCCCGACACCAACATACATTTCTACAAATTCACTACCTGATGCTGCCACGAATACAGAGTTTGTATAATGTGCCGCGGCTCTTGCCATAAGGGTCTTACCTGTTCCTGGAGGGCCAGTGAGCAGAATCCCTTTCAAAGGACGAATCCCAAATTTACTGATTTCTTCATGCCGGATCAAAAAATCCAGTGCCTCACGAAGTTCTTGCTTCGCATTGTCTTGCCCACCAATTTCTTCAAAAGTGAGCTTTGAAGGTCCTACCTTTTTGCGTTTCTTATCAGCACCAGCGTTCACCGTAAGCCCGCCACGTAAATGAGCAATTATAAGTAATGCAGTAAGCATTCCAGCTGCTATAACAATTGGGAATATATTAATACCTAAAAAAGCCATGAAAATAAACAGCACAGGAATAAATCCGAGCAAAATTTCTTTAAGATACTTAGGCATTATTCCATACCCCCAAGGTCGCAGGTTTTCGCGGCAAAATAATAAATTTACTTTCTTTCCCATTACTCAAGCTTACGTACACATTGTTGTCGTCTATTTCAGTAGATGCTATCACATCTTTATATTCCGGATTTTGCACTTTCAATCTATCAAGTTCAGTAGGTATAATCGTATATTTACGGCTCTCCATGGCTTCAGCTACAGAGAACATCGCTTTATCCCAATAATCATCCAATAGTTCACTTGAATTTTGCTCCACATCCAGTTTCAGCTTACGTCCATCAATCACGGATTTTCCTTCTTTGGAAACATACGTTACCAGATCACGTAAATTCGTGCCCGGCTGCAAATCAAGTTTCAATGTGACCTCATCGCGGTTAATACTAATATGTGAATCATTTACTCCCTCAAATCCGGATACAATCTTTTGGAGCGGTTCCTGTAAAGCAAATTGATGATATAAAAAGAATCCTCCGAATAATAGCGTAGCGGACAGTAGAGACGTTATCAGTACAGGTACAAGACGTAATTTCAAGAAACGTCCTCCTCTCAAAGATGACAAAATGTAAACAGTATGATCCAAAATCATAGCTGTTAAGAGCTCATCAGAGCCTAACGTTCTACTAATACTGTTCTAATCACAAACAGTAGTATATCACAGGTGTATATACCAAATTTTAAAAAAGTGTGAAGATATTTAAAATTTTATTTTTTTTATTTCCATTTTATTAAATATATTGATTTATTCCGACAAAAAAAGGGCTGTTAATCCTAATTAACAGGCTTATTTCACATGTATATTTAAATATAATGTATTAAAATCACTCTTATAGTATATCATATTTCGTATACTTTTTGTATATCAATAAAGCATGTCATTTGAACGAGAAACAAGCGAACCATAAGTGGTCCGCTTGTTTCTCCTATAGTGTTTTTGTCTATTTAGCGGCTCGGTAAACTGTATCCTTCACCCATTCTGGCCCCATCTGAGAACCGATAAAATTGATAATAATACCGACCGCTTTGTTTATAGAAAAGCTGCCAAGCATACTCTCCGTTATATACTCCTGGCAACAACCGCTCAATGCTGATGTCCGGAAGATCCGCTTTTATAAGGCTACGCATTTTCGCTTCAGAGATCCCTTTACTTAGTTCCTCAGCATATACTGCGTCGGTGCCCTCAGCAAACTTCCCGTCTACAGTAAAACGTACCCATACCATTAACTCGGTCCCGGCTTCATTCTTCCCTGTTAAGACCCAGTACACCGCATTTTCATCCCACACGGATTTCTGCGCTTTGGTTACCTCTGTCAGACCAGCGTTGGTTTTGGCGACATCCTTAGCGATATCTCGCTCGTTCCATTGATCTTTCATAATATAAGCATAGAACTGGATAAGTCCAAACAGAAGGAGCAGAATCAGAACTGACCCCAGGAGGATCCATTTTTTCCTTTTCTTCAAGGTGCAGCTCCCTTTCTAGTAATATATCTTTTTTGATTATATAACACACCCGTGTGTTTATCCAAAGTTTCATATCCAATTCAATGATCTAATTATCTGAAACACAAAAGGCCGTAACTTTGCAAACGCAGAAAGTCACAGCCTTTCAGTTATTCGTTATGATCTTAGACTAGCGCTTGAGCAGCCCATCAAAGGATTCTTGCGCCTTACGACGGATAGCTTCCTCATCTAGCGTTACACATTGTCCATGTTTTACAACCTGTTTACCATTTACCCATACATGCTCAACATCCTTGGCACTGGCAGAGTATACAGCATGGGACAACAGGTCTGTGTGTGGGAGTAAATGCGGCTGGTCTATATCAATGGCGATAAAGTCAGCTTTCATGCCTACAGCGAGTCTACCCACATCATTTAAAAAGATAGACTTTGCGCCATACTCCGTAGCTATACGCAGCGCTTCCGGAGCAGGAACAGCCGTCGGATCACCACTTACACCTTTATGGATGAGGGCTGTAAGACGCATTTCTTCAAACATATCCAGGTTATTATTACTTGCCGCACCATCTGTACCCAGTGACACCTTTACTCCAGCCTTTAGAAGATCCGTAACCCGAGCCACTCCACTAGCCAGTTTCAGATTGCTTCCTGGGTTATGAGACACACCTACATCATGGCGGGCCAGTATCTCGATCTCTTCATCAGTCAAATGAACGCCATGTGCAACAATAGACGGCCGTGTGAACATTCCAAGCTTCTCTAAATGTGCTACAGGCCGCATTCCGTAATCGACCACATTCTGCTCCACTTCACGTTTTGTCTCGGACATATGGGTATGCATCGGTAAATCCAAATCATGTGCCGCCTGTACAAACTTAACGAAGAAGTCCGGTGGGCAG
The DNA here is from genome assembly GCF_001012825.1 of Paenibacillus etheri. GTDB lineage: Bacteria > Bacillota > Bacilli > Paenibacillales > Paenibacillaceae > Paenibacillus_AQ > Paenibacillus_AQ etheri. The sequence continues at coordinate 321,076 of NZ_LCZJ02000018.1, read as the reverse complement.
GTATATGGAGCGTGTGGTGAGATCATCGTCGTAATTCTGCCGTCAGCCTTACCATGCCAATTGCGTGCAAAAGAAATCGCTTCCGCAAGCTTGTGATTCTGTACTTCCTCTGGACATAGACCTATTACGCCTCTCATCAGTACGGAACGGATGCCTGATAATTCGACTACCTCGGCTACTCGGTCCATATGATCATACATATCCAAGAAGGTTGTAGTCCCACCTTTCAGCATTTCCAGTACCGACAAGGAGGTTCCCCAATATACATCCTCTCCGGTAAACTTCTCTTCCATCGGCCACATCTTCTCTTGAAGCCACACCTGAAGTGCTAAATCATCTCCATAACCACGAAGCAATGACATTGCGGCATGACCATGTGTGTTTACCAGACCTGGCATAAACAGCAAACGACTGCCATCAACAACCAACACACCATCTTCCGCTAAAGGCTCTTCTTTTCCTATGTAAGTGATCAAATCATCTTCAATAGTCATATATCCACTCAGAACCGGTTCATCCGTTCCCGGAATAAGAAAACGCCCGCCCTTAATAATCGTTTTACTGCTCTTCATTTCCGCTTTCTTCCTTTCCGTCTTTCAAATAATAAGCAAGGCTTTGCAAATCCGTTGTAAAATCGGCAGCATGAACCCGGATATTCGATGGTGTTTTTAGAATCATCGGTGCAAAATTCAAAATCGCCTCAATGCCAGATTCAATGAGAATATCTGCAACATTCTGCGCTTCTGAATCAGGCACTGTTATAATCCCAATACGAATACCTTGTTCACGAACCGTCTGACCTAGCTCTTCCATCGGTTGCACGGTAAGAGAGTTGATTTTCCGCCCTACCTTAGGTGCATAGGAATCAAATATAGCGGTAATCTTCATAGTATCTTTCAGGTAAGCATTGTAATTTGATAATGCATGTCCAAGGTTACCGGCACCTACTAAAGCTACATTCAGTTGTTGATCCAGCTTCAGAATATGACGGATTTTCTCAATAAGATAGGTTACATCATACCCAATGCCTTTTCTGCCAAAGTCTCCAAAATACGCTAAATCTTTACGGATTTGAGCGGGATTCAAATCTAGTTTTTGTCCTAGTTCTTGCGAGGAAACGGTTAATATTTCACGTTTCTGGAGATCATTCAAGAAACGCAAGTACACTGGAAGTCTGCGAACGACGGCCTCTGATATTTTATCCGATTTCATAATTTACCTCCTAGTTTAAGTAAGATTCTGTTCAAATCCTATCGAAATTCCTGTACCTCGTCTCAATGAAGAGCGGTATTCATATACCGCCCTTCATTGTAGAGTGATTAATAAGACTGGAGACGTCCTTTTCAAGAAACGCCTCCATCTTCCAACCATTCCGCTATACGAGGAACCATTTGATCCGTAAGCATATGCTCCATTTTGGGGCCAGGCAACGAATAAAGGAAATACTTCCCATAATGAGATTCAATAACCCTTGTATCATATACAATAACAATACCCCGATCCTGCGCTGTCCGTACCAGTCTTCCAAATCCTTGCTTGAAGCGTATAACCGCCTGAGGAACAGATAACTTCATGAACGGATTCTTCTTCTGGGCTTGCAATAGCTCAGACTTCGCTTCCGCAAGGGGATGATTCGGCGGTTGAAATGGGAGCCTCACGATGGCCAAGCATGTTAATGCTTCACCCGGAATATCTACACCCTCCCAGAAGCTGCTTGTTCCTAACAGAACAGAGGCTGCACTGTCCTGAAAACGGCGGATCAGCTTACTGCGGCTGCCACCTTCTACGCCTTGACCTAGTACTGTGATCTCTTGTGAGGCCAGAGCCTCCTTCAGAGGATCATAAACCTGGCGCAGCATCTTGTAAGAAGTAAACAGGACAAGCATCCGCCCACGTGTTGTAATAGCTGCTTCTGCTAGCGACTGCACGAGAGTATCCACAAAACGTGCATCTCCCACGCTGCCCTTCACACTAGGGAAATCCCGCGGAATAACCAACAGTGCCTGCTCCCTATACTTAAAAGGTGAAGGAAGGAGTGATGTCATCAATCTTCCTTCTTCGGCAGCCTCATTTAATCCAAGATTATCAATCATAAACTGGAATGATTTATCAACAGAGAGTGTCGCCGAGGTTAGCACGATACTTTTCTTCTTGTCGAAAAACAGCTCCTTAAGCTGAGTACTGACATCAACAGGGACGGCATACAGCTGCAGAGATTTACTGCGATAATTTCCATTCGCCTCCAGCCAATATACTACATTCTCGTCGTTTAATCCCATAAAAAAACGTACTTGCTCACGTATAGAAGCTAAATCCTTAAATAAGCCGCTAATATCGGTAACTAGACTATCTGAGGATGATTGACCTTCTTGATCACGCATCTCATTAAGCATTTTATCACCCTTACGGATAATTTCGCTTAATGTCAGATTCATAGTATTATCTAAAGCAACCAATTCATCCCAATCTTTCGGTTTACGGGCAGGAAGTAACCGCATGACTAATTGTCCAGCTTCTCCCGCCGCTGCATCACTGCGTTCCGGCAAGAGACTGAATAGTTTATCACTAAGCAGATCCCAGGTTTCTTTTACGGTAAGCAGATCCGGATAGATTCTATCGATCACTCCGCTCCATTCAGAAGCTTCCTCACTGCCTGATGACTGTAGCATTTGGCGAAGCGTAGGGAGTTGACCGTTTCGGCTATCCTTGTATAATCGTGACAGCGTGTGCGCCACCGTGAAATGCTTCATATGCATACCTAGATGCTTGCCAGCTACGTCTTCCAGATGATGGGCCTCATCAATTACAAGATGCTCATAGGCTGGAAGTAGCTGATGACCAGCCTTAACATCCGCGAAAAGCTTAGAGTGGTTCGTAATGACCACGTCAGCAATACCAGCTTCATGTTTTGCCCGGTGGTAATAACACTTACGGAACCAAGGGCAGGAACGACCCAGACAAGAATCGGTATCACTTGCCACCGTCTCCCAGAAATCTCCGCCACGCCCGCTTAAATTGAGCTCTTCGTCATCTCCTGACTCACTTTGTGTCAGCCAAACGATCATCTGAGCCGCAGTAAGCGCATCTTCCCTCGGACTTATAAAGTCTTTTTTATTAATTTTATGTTCAAACTTACGAAGACACAAATAATGCCCTCTGCCCTTAAAAATTGCAGCTTTAAATGGAAAAGGAACTACCTGCGTTAACAAAGGAATATCACGCTCACGTAATTGATCCTGCAGGTTAATAGTATGAGTGCTGACCATAACTTTTTCATTAGTGCGTACGCTTTGGTATATGGCAGGCAATAAATATCCAAGGGACTTACCGGTTCCTGTGCCTGCTTCGATCAATAGATGCTTGTCTTCGGCAAGTGCCGTCATCACTTCATTGATCATAATATCCTGAGCTTCTCGGCTTTCATACTGTGGCAAAGTGTCTTTAAGCCGTTTCGTTACTTCATCCATATAATCTGTAAAAGATAAATTCTGTAGCGGATTCTCAGCATGCTCGTCTCGAGGTGGAGCTAATTCGTTCCAGTCTCCTACAGCAAGCGCTAATTGACGATAGAAAGTCAGATCACCTTCGGGCTGAAGCGTCTCCGCTTCCCGTTCACGCAGCAGACCATCAAAATACCAACCAAGATCACTATCTTCTTCCGTAAACAGCTCACAGAGTCTCTGGATCGTCAGCAGAGGCAAATCGTAGAGCTCCTCCAGACATTTCAACAATACAAGAGCAGTTGCGAGTGCATCACTGTCTGCCTGATGCGGACGATCGTGCGTCACTCCAAAATGCGCACTAACTGATCCTAGCTGATAGGATGTGAGGGAAGGAAAGCAGATTTTCAGAAAATCAATCGTATCTAAAATCCGTCCTTGAAATGGTAAATACCCACATCGGTCTAAAGCATTTTGTAAAAAATGGAAGTCGAATGCGACATTATGCCCTACAAGCACAACATCATCCAAGAGTGGGACAAGCTCCATCATCATCTCATCCAGCTCAGGTGCATCCTTTACATCATCGTCAGTAATCCCCGTCAGACCAGTTATAAAAGGAGGAATCGGCGTTCCGGGCTTGACGTAGGAACCATATACCCGGGAGATGGACCGGTCTTCTTCTATAATTGCAAGGCCAACCTGGATAATTTCACCCACGGATTGGGTTCCCGTTGTTTCAAAATCAAGCACGGCAAATTTCATTATAATTCTATTCCCTTTCAATTGAGACTCTTAATCAGCATAACAGAAGTTGCGAAAAAAGGCGATGCACACCACTGGTTCAGGGGATGCATCGCTTGAATGAAAATGCAGAATAATAAACCGTAAACGTAATAATTTACAATAATGAAACAAGCTGATTTCCGAAATGAAGCTTACCTCCACGGCGGCGGCAAACCTCCAAATTAACGGTTGGTTCAGGAAGTGCCGGGTCAAGCTGTAAAGAAAGGCCAAACAGCTCCTGCGCTTCATTGAAACGTTCTTGAGAGGCCCGGATACAGCCTAAAGCGTTATAAACCATTGCCTTCAACTTGGTTTCACGTATCAAGCCGAGCATATGGTTCAGATGACTCCAAGCAGCTTCTCCATCCCCTTCCTGCAGGTAAGAGATTGCTAAATATAACCGAGCAGCCAAGCTATCCGGATATTGCACAATAACTTCCTTAAACTGCTCAATACATTTCCCATACATCAGCAGCTTATAATACCCCTGACCTCTAACAAAAGTATCCATGCACAGCTCGGGTGCTTCCTGCTCCGGCACTTCCTCTTCGACCACAGTCGTAAAATCTACACTTTCACGAAAGTGACTTAACTTCTCTGCAAAGGCCAGCCATTCATCCATTACTTTATCACTAAGACGATGCAGCATATTATAATTACATAAAAGCTCATTCCGGCGGGCACCCTCCGCTGTAGGGTAATCTGTTACGATCTCCTGAAGCACCTTGTTCATTTCAGCAAACAAATGTTGAAACATGGGCTATCCCCCCTTACTGAAGATGAAATCAGTTCAGTTTGCCTGACTTCATTTTCTGCGAGAACGGGGTCTTTCATCCCTGCCATTCATTACATGGCGTAAGTCCAGTATTTAAGCGATTGTAGCATGCAATTCATGATCAGCCAGCTTCACGGGACTGTTGTTCTCATCCACGAATACCACCGTTGGCTTATGCGACTCCAGTTCTTCCGAAGACAACATCGCATACGAAATAATAATTACTGTATCTCCCGGTTGAACAAGACGTGCGGCTGCACCATTCAGGCAGATCACTCCACTGCCGCGAGGCCCAGGAATAACATAGGTTTCTAACCGTGAACCATTATTGTTATCCACGATCTGTACTTTTTCATTCTCAAGAATATCTGCCGCTTCCATTAAGTTCTCATCAATGGTAATGCTCCCCACATAATTCAAATTCGCTTCTGTCACCGTCGCGCGGTGAATTTTGGATTTCATCATATGTCTAAACAACTGCGGCAACCTCCTTTGGAATAAATACATTATTGTCAATTAAGCGTGTTCTGCCAAACTTCACGGCAAGCGCTATAATAATTTCCCCATCTACATCCGTTAATAAAACTTCGTTCTCTAAGCCTTCCAGATTAGGGAATGTCAGTATTTCCGCATAATCTATGACCGCCAACGGAGAGCTCGAAATAACCGATGTCAACAATTCCCGCACTTCAGCAACGGTTCTTGCTTTTCCTTCTTCAATGGACTGACGTGCTTCACGTAAGGAACGAGATAATACCAGTGCCTGACTACGTTCCTCCGGAGACAAGAATACGTTACGTGAGCTAAGTGCAAGTCCATCTCCTTCACGAACGATAGGGCAAGGCACAATTTCAACATTCATATTCAAATCGGACACCATTCGGCGGAGCACAGCTACTTGCTGAGCATCCTTTAGCCCGAAGAAAGCATAATGTGGCTGCACGATATTGAATAGTTTGTTAACGACTGTGGTTACGCCATTAAAATGCCCTGGGCGCGAAGCCCCACAAAGTCGAGTGGTAAGCTCTGATACCGAGACAGTAGTCCGGGTAGGCTGCGGATACATTTCTTCCACGCTGGGGATAAATACAATATCGACGCCTTCGCGTTCCGCCAGCTCCAAATCACGCTCTTCATCGCGCGGATAGGAATCATAATCCTCATTCGGTCCGAACTGCAGCGGGTTCACAAATATGCTCATAACGACCGTGTTGCTCATTTCTCCTGCCCGCCGAAGCAGACTGGCATGTCCTTCATGCAGGTATCCCATGGTTGGAACAAACCCAATCGGGGCATGCCCACCTTGCCTCATATATTCCAAAGCTTCGCGCAGCTGCTCAATGCTTCTGACGACTCTCATCTTATTCCCCATCCTTTCCGGCGCCGCCGTATAAAGATTCCAGAACGGTTTCATCTGCCTTAAAAACATGGCCTTCATCCGGGAACGAGCGGTCTTTCACTTCTTGCACATATTGGCTGATGCCCTCACGAATTACATTACCCACATCCGCATAGGTTTTGACAAAACGTTTCTCACGGTATGGTGAGGCATAACGCAGCAAATCATGGAAAACCAATACCTGTCCGTCACAATAACGACCTGCACCAATCCCAATGGTCGGAATGCTCAGCGCCTCAGAAATCGCTTGTGCTACTTCTTCTGTCACCAGCTCGAGTACCACTGCAAAAGCACCAGCTGCTTCAAGGGCCTTAGCCTCATCCATCAGACGTTTTGCATCTTTGACATCCTTACCTTGAATACGGTAGCCACCAATCATATTTACCGATTGTGGTGTAAGTCCAATATGCCCAAGCACAGGAACTCCCGCAGCTACAACTGCAGCGACTGTCTCACAAATCTCGAGACCGCCTTCCATTTTGACGGCTTGAGCCCGCCCTTCCTGCATCAATCTGCGCACACCTCGCAGGGTTTCATCTATACTTCCGTGATAGGTCATAAATGGCATATCTGCCACAATGAACGTATTCTGTGCGCCCCGAGTTACTGAACGAGTGTGGTAGACCATATCGTCAATTGTAACGGGTAAAGTTGTATCATATCCAAGTACCACATTTCCCAGGGAGTCACCCACCAGAATAAGTTCGATACCGGCTTCTTCAGCAAGTAGAGCCGATGGGTAATCATAAGCGGTCAACATACTCAACCGTTCACCATCTGCTTTCATTTTTTTCATTTTTACAATATTAAGTGCTTGTTTGTTTGCCATTTCTCTCTTCGTCCTCCTTTTTGAAATTACATCCCCGTAAAAATCGCAACAAAAAAACCCTTTAGCAACGATTTGCTAAAAAGGTCCGAAGGGCAAAAAAGAGTCACTCGCGATCGTCCCTTCTGTCTCGGTCCTTACGGCTCAGAGCAGAATCCAACGTAACCGTCTAACGCAGTTATGAAGGTAATTCCAATAACAAAAACATTATAAATTCATTAGATCCAGAGTACAGTTCGTAAAACGATACCGCCTCCGACCCATAGTATAACAAAAAGGACACGGAATTACACGAAAAAAATATGACAAGGGATGATACCCCTGCCATATTAAAAAGACTTTTAGAAGATAAACAAAAGACTTATAAAAGCTCGATTTCACCTGAGCATACGCTAGAAATCTCTCCTGAGCTGTTTTTAAGGAGTAGTCCGCCTAAGTCATCCAGACCTACTACAACACCTTCAGAGCGTCCCTGAGGGCTATTCAGAGCGATTTGGCGATCCACAGTAACTGACATCGACTCCCACAGCTCTTTGATAGGCTTAAAACCTTGTTTCATATATAGATTGTAATGCATCTCCAGCTCATCGAACACTGCTCTAACCAGCTCCGAACGGTCAATAGGGACACCGCCCCGCTGAATCCGCAGAGAAGTCGCTACTTCTTTCAGATGATCAGGATAATCGTCTTCAGTCAAGTTCGCAGAAATCCCAATCCCTGCGATGCAATAATGAAGCTTTCCTTCTCTTAGTGATGACTCGAGCAAAATTCCACATATTTTTCGACCGCCCGCAAGCAAATCATTTGGCCATTTAATGCCGGCGTCTACTCCGGTTACACGGCGAATTGCCTTACAGACAGCAACCCCAGCAAGGAGTGTTAACTGAGGAGTCTGTAACAAGGGTAATTTCGGCCGCAATACTATACTCATCCAAATCCCTTTGCCACGAGGAGAAAACCATTTTCTACCCATCCGTCCCCTAGCACCGGTTTGTTCTTCAGCGATTACGGTTGTTCCTTCTGGCGCACCGCTTTCTGCCAATCGTTTGGCTTCCTCCTGAGTAGATACGACAGACTCCAGGAGCTGAACTCTGTCTAGCCAATTCGAATCGGAAGCTTCCTGCTTCAATCCGGTTAGCGACAGTGCCTTATCATAGCTCATGTCCATCCATCCTTTTTGCTTCAAGCAGCAATACTTGTTTATTGTTAAGAAGATCTCCTGAAGCAGTCGCCTGCAGAAGGGCACTCAGCATATCGCCAAGCCAAGGACCTGGACGTTTCCCAAGCGCCTCCGCCAGCTCATTGCCTGTAACAGCAAGCTCCGACAGGCTCTTCAGCGGCATCTGTGCGATCCACGCCGCTGGGGTTGTGACAGCGGCCGAAACTTCCGAGTCCGCTGGCGGGTGCGCAGCGGAAAGGGCAGCTGCCGGCAGGATCGCCAGCAGCGAGAGCCACCCTTCGGCGGCTTCCACGCCGAAGGCCAACACTGCGGCGATCCATTGCCGCCGCAGTGCTTCCGTGCCGCCCGGTTCCCCCTGCGGCACTGCCTCCAGGGCAGCGGTCCAAGCTTCGCGGACCCGCAGCACCTGGACGACGCAGATGCGCGTCGTCCCAGAGAACGTCCATGCCCGCAGCAGTTCATCGGCCTCCTTGGCCGATTGCTTCAGGGCATGGAGGAGAAGCGCCCACCGCAAGTGGGCGCTCTCCAGTTCCCCTATCCCGGCCGTTAAGGCGGCAGCAGTCGCCAGATCGGTTCCGGTCCAGGGGAACGGGGCTTTGCCGCGAGCGAGCAGCTCGCAGCGCGCTAGCATAGCAAGGCCGCGCCGAGGATGCGGCCCCTCTACGATGCGGTCCAGCTCCGCGCGGACACGCTCCACAGCAATATGCGCCAGCTTATCTCGCTGGCGCAGTAGCCCCCTCCACGTATTCTTGGCGATGGAGAAATCTAACACCGATGCGAAACGAACGCAGCGAAGCATGCGAAGCGCATCCTCATCGAACCGTTCCTCTGCATCACCCACACAGCGGATCACACGGAGAGCCAGATCCTTCTCGCCTCCGAAGGGATCAATCAAATCTCCACCCAGCCCGCAGCATATCGCATTAATCGTAAAATCACGACGACGAAGATCTTCCTTCACATCGCTAACAAATTCAACATGGTCCGGACGGCGATGATCGACATAACCACTTTCAGTTCGGTATGTCGTCACCTCAAACCCTTGCCCATCCTGAAGCACGGTGACCGTCCCATGTGCTAGCCCTGTCGGAATACTGCGTGCGAAGATAGCTATCACTTCCTCCGGCACTGCTGAAGTTGTAATATCCATATCATGCACTGGCCTACCCAATAGCTCATCGCGAATGCAGCCTCCGACCCAAAAAGCCTCATGGCCGTTTTGAGTTAGCTCAGAAATTACATTTTCCGCCGCAAGAGCCATAGCAGATGGCGCCATTTTCCATTTCATTACGAACTCCTTACCCCCTGACTGTATCCAGTCTAGGTACCTTGCGCCCGAGCACTCGGTAATATATATCCTCATACTGACTTGTAATCGAATCCTTACAGAAATCTTTGCAGGCCGTTTCCAGACAAGCTTGACTGAACTGCTGCACCATGCGATCATCCGACAGCAGTTTGATTGCATATTTCGCCATAGTTTCTGTATCACCAATCGGAGCAATAAATCCTGTCTTGCCATGCTCAATTAACTCCGGAATGCCTCCGGTTTGAGAACCTATAGTCGGTACGCCACAGGCCATCGCTTCCAGCGCAACCAGACCAAAGCTTTCCTTTTCTGACGGTAACAGTAGCAGATCAGCCAACGAAATGACCTGAGCGATCTCATCCTGTCTTCCTAAGAAGCGGACTTTATCTTCCAGTCCCATTTCACTGATCTTAGCTTGAATCTTGGGAAGATCTGGCCCTTCGCCGACAAGCAACAGTCGTGAAGGTATTTCAAGATTCACTTTAGCAAAGATATCCACAACATCACTGACTCTTTTAACTGGGCGGAAGTTACTGATGTGCATCAGGATCTTCTCCTGAGGAGAAGCAAAATCATCCCGCAGATTCGATACATCCCGCGGGTAATAGACACGATGATCAACGAAGTTATACGTGAGGTCGATCTCCCGCGTGATATCCAGCACTTCTCGTGTCTCTCTAATGAGATCCTTCGATACAGCTGTTACAGCGTCGCTTTCATTAATTCCAAGACGGATTAGATCTTTTAGAGATTCATCCTGTCCAAGTACCGTAATATCAGTACCATGCAAGGTCGTTACAACTTTTATATCATTACCAAGCATCTGCTTAGCAAGGAAAGCACAAACAGCGTGCGGAACGGCATAATGAACATGGAACAGATCCAAATTCTGCATTTTGGCAACCTGAGCCATCTTCGTAGCAAGTGCTAAATCATAAGGAGGATATTTAAATACGTAATAATCGTTAACCTCAACCTCATGGTAAAATATATTTTTCTGAAATTTTCCTAACCGAAACGGAATACTGTGTGTAATAAAATGAACTTCGTGTCCCTTCTCGGCCAAGAGCTTTCCTAATTCAGTCGCTACTACGCCTGAGCCGCCAAGAGACGGATAACAAGTGATGCCTATTTTCAAACGATCCATATTCCGTCCCCTTCTATACTTTATAAAGTTTGATCCCCCGGAGTAAACAGATCTACTGCATAAGGAACTTTTGTTGCAAACCCTTCCGCATAGGGAATGAGTCTCCGCTGTCCAAGCAACATGTCTCTGGAGCGGACACGCTCGATGTAGCCTTCCGTTAACGGTGTGGATACAGCATCGGCACCCTGCGGCTTTGTGAACTGGGAGCGATAGCAGGACAACGCCTGCTCCTTCACCCCATATTGTTTAGTAACATCTACAATTAGATCCGTACGGCCTAGATCATTTATAAAATAAAAAAACAGCTGTGGAGCCGAAATTGCCGGCTTGTCCGACATATATTTACGTAGTTTAGCATTAAAAACAGCCTCTTCTACCAGCTTACTGCACGCAATATGATCCGGATGACGATCTTCCCAATAAGGAGCAAAAACAATCGCAGGAGCAAACCGGCGAATTTCTGCTGTCACAGCGGCCACATGATCTTCCGTAATAAAAAGCCCTCTATCAGATAGACCTAAATTCGTCCGCACCGATACGCCAAGCAGATTAGCAGCTTGCTGCGCCTCTTCCTTGCGTAGCTCTACAGTACCGTTCGAGGACATTTCTGCAGCCGTTAAATCGCATAAACCCACTTTAAGTCCTGCAGCGGTATGCTTTGCAATCGTACCTGCCATTCCGATTTCTGCATCGTCAGCATGAGCTCCAAATACAAGGATGTCCAGCTTCATTCATCAACACCTGGTTTGTATTTATGGACTAGTTCACGCCAGGCAAAGTCACCACGATCAATCGCCTTCACAAGCACCTCAGCTGTTGCGATATTCGTTGCTACAGGGATACCATATACGTCACATAGACGAAGTAAAGCTGTAATATCTGGTTCATGTGGCTGTGCCATTAATGGGTCGCGCAAGAAGATAATAAGATCCAATTCATCCTGTGCTACCATTGCCCCAATTTGCTGATCTCCACCTAATGGTCCTGACATATAGCGATGAATCTTCAAGCTAGTCACATCCATGATCCGTTGGCCAGTAGTCCCCGTAGAAAACAGTTCATGACCTACAAATACATGCTCATAGGCTAATACAAAGTTTACGATTTCATCTTTTTTACGATCATGTGCAATAAATGCGATCTTTAACATGGTGTTCTCCCCTGTCTATTCTATAAAGTGCTCAAATCCATAGATCAAGCCAGTGTATCCCATTACCTTTTGAATACCCATCTTAACGCCTGGCATATATCCTGCTCGCTCATAAGAATCATGCCGGATTTTCAAGGATTGTCCGAACCCACCAAAAATCACTTCTTCTTGGGCAAACACACCAGGAAGACGGACACTATGTATCCGGAATCCGTTATAGTAACCCCCACGCGCACCCTCAATCGTTTCTTCTTCTTTAGGGTTTCCTTGACGAAGCTCTTCCCGTACTTCTGAAATCATCTCTGCTGTTTTGATTGCAGTTCCGGATGGAGCATCCAGTTTCTGGTCCCCGTGATACTCGATAATCTCCAGATGCGGAAAGTACTTTGAAGCTTGAGCCGCAAATTTCATCAACAGTATAGCCCCTATGGAGAAGTTCGGAGCAATAAGTCCACCTATCCCCTGGTCTTTACACTGCTTGTCCAGTTCCAAAATTTGCTCCGGTGTGAATCCGGTTGTACCGATAACCGGACGCACTCCATATTTAATGGCTAGCGCTGTATTCGTATACGCTGATTGCGGTGTAGTGAAATCGACCACAACATCTCCGTTGCTTCCCGCGAGGGCAGCCTCAAGATCTGAAGTTACAATAATTCCTGAGTCTTCCATACCTACTAGACGACCTGCGTCTATATCCATCGTTGAACGATCTACCGCAGCAGCTAGCTCCAACTCTTCGTCCTGCAGCACAAGTTTAACAACCTCTTTACCCATTCTCCCGCCTGCGCCGGATACGATAACTCTGATCTTGTTGCTCATATCTTTTCATCCTCGCTTTCACTAGTTATATAGTTACTGCATATACGATTGTATGGATTTCTGAAGGTCTACCATCAATTCTCGCAAGCCAGAATCATCCGGATGTAAAGAAATCACTTCTTTCAAGGCAGCCATAGCCTGCATATGTTCATTCACCCGACTATGTGCGATGGCAAGCCATACATAAGCATCCCCGTATAACGGATCCAGGGTGATGGCCTCTTTAAGTATCGTAATCGGATGATACGGGTTACGAGTTTTGTTATCTTCATCTTCTATCAACCGCTTGGCTTCCTGTACATGCATCATAGCTTGAAGATGCTGTAGATGTAGACTATACTCAGGTTTGCTGCCATCTAACTTCATAGCCGCCTGAGCATGAACTAAAGCTTTATCTAGCATACCACTGCGGGCATACGTTATGGAACAACGATATCTGACTTCAGCATCAGCCGGACTTGCTGCAATCGCGGCTTCAAAGCAAACAATTGCTTCTGCAAAGTCACTACGCAATATAGAGCGGTAGGCTTCTCTTACATAATCCCTTTGATCCATATACTCACCATCCTCACGGCTAAATCCCGTTCGTTTGGTACAGCATATGTTATAGAGGCCTAATCGGTGTCTTTTGGTGTCCAACGCCCAGCGTCTCGGGTATTAAACTTATGCATGACCTTATTATGTGCTTCAGTCAGATCAATCCCAAGAGAATTTGCAAAACAAACGGTAATAAACAAAATATCTCCGAGTTCAAGCTCTATAGAATTCTCTGCTTCATCGGATTTCTTCGGCTTCTCACCGAATTCATGATTGACTTCCCGCGCCAACTCTCCGACTTCCTCGGACATGCGGGCTAACATAGACAGCGGACTGAAGTATCCTTCTTTGAATTGCGATATATAAGCGTCTACTTCACGCTGAATGTCACCAAGACTTTTATCCATAAAATGTATCTTTGCCCCCTCTGTATATCTTGCCTTCTGTTTGCCCCTATGTTATCGTAAAGACGTTTTGAAGACAAATCTTTTTTGAATATTTTAACACCTGCAAGAAAAGGTATACTTATTATAGGAAAAGAAAAACTGCCTAACAAGGCCTAACGAGGGATTCCATGAATTCAAACAAGGTAATTTCAATCAGCAAAACAGTTGCCCCCATCATGCTCGGAACCGCAGTATATGCATTCGGACTACTGTATTTCATCATTCCCAGTCAACTAATGGAAGGCGGCGTTACGGGAATCACGCTGCTGCTTAATTATGCCTTTGACATTCCAATCTTTTTAACAACACTGCTAATCAATCTCCCATTGTTTCTGCTGGGGTGGAAAGTCCTAGGCGGCCGCCAAATTGTATACACAGGTGTAGGAATTGGATCCTTGTCCCTTTTCTTGTGGATCTTCGAAAGATTGATCTCTGCTGGATGGATTATTCCTTTCAGTACCGAACATGACTTTATTCTTGCTGCGCTATACGCAGGGGTAACACTTGGAACGGGGCTTGGGATTGTATTCCGTTTTGGTGGCACTACAGGTGGCGTAGACATTGTGGCAAGAATTCTGGGACGGAATTTCGGCTGGAGCATGGGGCAGATTATTCTGGCCATCGACATTTTCATTATCGGCTCTTCTATCTTCTATATTCCCAAAGAAAAAATTCTATACACACTCGTTGCAGTGTTCATCGCCTCGCGTGTCATCGATTTTATCCAGGAAGGCGCTTATGCCGCCAAAGCTTTTACAATCATTAGTGATGAGGCACCCCAAATTGCTGATCTAATAACCGCTGAACTAGAACGAGGGGTAACACTCATTCCTGCAATCGGTGCTTATTCTAAGCAAGCAAAACATATGGTGTACTGTGTAGTCTCAAGGCAGGAGATTCGCCGTCTTAGTTTATTAGTCAAATCGGTTGATCCGCGTGCGTTCGTAATTATTAGCGATGTGCACGACGTACAAGGCGAGGGATTCAGAGAAACATAACAAAAAGGAGCGGGGACTCTTCCCCGCTCCTTTTTGTTATTCATTAAACCAATTTCGCTAAATTGGCTTGAATTTCTGATTTTCTCCACGATACTTACGGTAGCCCGCATAAGCTAATACTGCAATAATAAAGCTTGCGGCTAGCCCTCCCCAAATCCCAAATTCTTGTGATGCCAGGGGTAATGACAAAGCTGGCTCATCCTTCTCTTTTCCGAACATTACCCGCACCGTATCCTGACCGTAAGACACAATTTCAAGTAACCGGGTCCGTTCGATCTTTTGTGAGGAAGAAGGAATGCCTGCTGCATAAGAGAGCCACGAATCAAAAGCATTTACTACTTCAGGTTGCCGGGAGACGATCACCGCTGGCCGGATATTTTCGTACCTGCTCTGTAGCCTCTCAACAGCCTTTTTCCATCCTGCCAGATCATTTGTAGCACCACTCTGCTCCATCGCATTTAAATCCTCGCGGATTAGCTTATAATACTGAAGCCAAATGGGCTGTCCGGGTTGATTCAGACTGTTGGCTGCTAACCGTAATTTGGCGGCTGTAGCCTCCAATTGCTGCTGCGATACTTTTGCGCTTGCCACAGCAGCCTTCAGGTCCATAATGACCCCTGATAACGCATTAATGCCCTCTACAGAGGTCATTCCTTCAAAAGAAGAGGACACTAAGATCCTAGAGATCTGTTCGGTCTCTTGTCGGACCTTCATCACATCCCCTTCCAAGACATACCCATACAATGCCTCAGCGGCTTGTTCTAGCTGCTGTGCTCCAGTCTTTCCGCTCATCACTGCCAAACCGTTGCCCGAACTAACGTCGGCGCTTTGCTTCGAAACCTTGCCAGAACCTTCACCAGCATTCCCTTGCGCTGCTGAAGCTTTTTCAACACTCATGCTGGTCAGTAACCAGCAGAATACTAGAATAACCAACACATAATATCTCCCTCGGAGCATAAGACATCCCCCTCCTACCTAAGAAGAAACGACGTTGTCATCTTTTAAAGACGATATTCGTTTCTCGTAAAATTATAAGGATAAAGTATAGTATAAAACTTATACTTCTTATAATTCTAAATGTATGGCAGGGGGACAAGGGTTAGAACTGCTTACTAGAACCTGTTCTTAAACTGATAGATAGAGTCTACTGGTCTTTGTCTACTACTAAACAACCAAGCAGCAATTACACTAAACACCGTAAGCCCCATCGTGAAGTATTGCACCTGGGTGATATCATCATTTAGTACAGAAGGTAACCATGGGTATATTCCATAGGAATAGTCCAGCATATCGTTAGCAAGGGTCCAGAACAGCGCTAGCGGAATCATTTTGCGGAAAGAAAAGAATCGTGCATAGATCAAAGCTTCTATCGCCATCCCCAAATGAGAGATCACCAGCATCCAGTCTTTCCAGACTAGAATATCTCCTTGATAACCTCCAGCAAAAATCATACTTACTGCCCAAATCCCATACTTCACAGACGTCACTACCGCTAACGCCTCAATAAGTTCCCTTACGTTGTTTCCCGTATAGCTTTTAGGAGGAAATAGCATTAGCAACAACGCCAAGGTAAAGAACAAGCTCGCGGTTGGACTATCTGGTACAAACGGGAGCAACCAAAGCGGAAAGTTAGCCGCCGTGAACTCCAATTGATTGCCATACCATATGTAGCCATAAAGGGTACCGAGAAGATTCACAATAAATAACAACCAAATGATTCCTCGGTGCTTAAACAGTTTATCAAGAACTGACATACAGATCATTAACCTCCCAAGTAGTGGAAACTTTACATTTAGACATACAAAAACCTGACCGCAGTTTCGATCAGGTTTTGCGTTATTATTATTTTACTGTTCGCTTTTTTGTTTGGCAAGCCAGTCTGCCAAGGCATCAATGTCTTGATCCGAAAGCCCCGCTCCCAGAGCAGTATCATACATCTTCGGCATCTGCCCTTGACCCTCTTTTATAATAGTAAGGATTGCTTCTTTATCATGGGTGTCCCCAACGCCGCGAAGTGAAGGTCCACCTGCCCCTTTCAAATCCGCCGCATGACAAGAGATGCAAGTAGCTTGCTTAAAGAGCCCCATAGCTGGATCATCCTTATCTATAATCGCTACTTCCTTTGCCTTAACTGCACTCGAGGTTGGAAGCCCCTTCGCCCTATTCTCTGCCGCCTTCTCTTCCCGTTGAACATCTTCAGGAATTTGACCAGTTTCAGCCATTTCATGTTTGTATTCCGTCCAAGCGGTATTTGTTAGGTACACAATCGCCGCTAGTGATAAGAACATCAAAGATGAAGCGATCGGTCTACGGTAGAAGCGACGTTCTCTGCCCGTGTCAAGAAAAGGAGCTAGCAGAAGTGCACCAAAAGCTACACCTGTCACTCCTAATGTTCCCAGAACGATATAATCACCAGAAGCATAAGGAAGCTTCAAATACTGATAGAGAAACAAGAAATACCAGTCAGGAATTGGGATAACCGTTGCACTCGCATTCGCTGGAAACCCTAGCGGCGCAGGCTCTGAAATAGTAAGCACTAATATTCCTACAAGCACAACGACACCAACCATCCATTCTTTCAGTAGAAAGTTAGGGATAAAGGCTTCCGATTTACCAGGATAGGCTGAATAGTCTGGAGGTGTGATAAATCCATTGCCTTTACGAACTCTGGTATCACCGACATATACAACCTTTTCCTTAGAATTATTTCCATGTGCCATCCGTATTCCTCCTCTCTCAGATTAACTTACAACGGTCCAGAAATCCCTTGTCTGCGGATCATAATAAAGTGTCCTACGAGCAGACTAAGAAGCACCGCTGGGAGAAAGAATACATGTAGTGCGAAAAACCGAGTCAACGTTTCTGCACCTACAATCGTACCACCTTGCATAAGCTCTTTCAGTACAGGTCCCATCACTGGAACAGAGTTGGCAATTTCGAGGGTTACCTTTGTCGCAAAGTAAGCTTTATTGTCCCAAGGCAATAAGTAACCTGTTAAACCGAGCCCCAACATTACGAAGAAGATGAGCATTCCAACTACCCAGTTCATCTCACGCGGAGCTTTGTAAGAGCCTGTAAAGAAGACACGCATCGTATGAAGGAACATCATAACAATGACTAGACTGGCACCCCAGTGATGCATTCCGCGAACAATTTGTCCAAAGGCAACACTAGATTGTAAATATTCAACACTTGCATAAGCATTGATAATATCTGGAACATAATACATCGTTAAGAACATACCCGATAGAATCTGAATCACTGTAATAAAAAAGGTCAGCCCGCCAAAACAATACACAAACGCAGAGAAGTGATGGGCCGGGTTAACATGCTCAGGAACCTCGTGATCGGCCACGTCTCTCCAAATTGGCGTAACATCCAAACGTTCGTCAATCCAGTTATAGATATTTTTAAACATTAGAACCTACGCCTCCTCACTAGCAACTGTATTAGGCACAATATCACCCAAAAGAACCCACCCGTTATCAAATTTCGTTTTATACTGATCAAGCGGTTTTGGAGCTACTTCGAGATTTTTGCCGAGTTTGGTATAACGTGCACCGTGGCAAGGGCAGTGATACTCGTCCGGATGCGCCTTATTATTGTTCCATCCGACCGTGCATCCTAAATGTTTACAAATGGGTGAAAGCGCATAAATATCACCCTTTGCGTCTTTACGGATCCACGCAGTCAGCGTCGCTGTGCTGTCGTACCATCCGTCTTTCTGTTTCAATTCAAACGTAAACTCTTGGGGCTCTTCGGTGATTTTACTTATTTCAGCAACCTTTATAAAATCCCCTGCGCCCTTCTTATGTAATATTGGGTCCACGACAAAACGGACCATTGGGAGAATTGTACCTGCCCCCATAAAAGCAGTAGCGCCACCTAGCGTGTAGGTCAAAAATTGCCTGCGCGACATCTCTTTACGGCTGGGTGGTTGTTCAGGCCAAATATCCTGTTGATCATTATGGCTGCTCATACTGTTATATAACCCCCTTCTCAAGATATAAGAAAGTATCTAAGGTGTCCGATCAGAGATGCCTTACTATAAATAATCCGTTTTCAAATCTTTTCAATGAAATACATCACATACCATTTCGATTCAACCTAATAATAGCTTAGGCACCAAAACCCGTCAAGAATATTGTCTAATTTGTGACAGGCCAAAAAGTGATTTTTCATTAGAATTGTTGATTTTCTGTCACATTTAAAAGAGACTCACCGTCGCCACATCTCTTGAATTTTCATACCAATATTACTATTAATCTTACCTTCCAGAGAGCCCTCAATGATAGGCAGAGAGAGTACTAAATCGCTTTCAATAATTTCTTGTTCCTGAAGTGCTATATCTGCTGTCAACACCACGGCATACTGGAAACCACTGGATTTGACTTTTCGGCAAACCTCATTAATTAAACCGACATATCCTTCCCCTCCATACTGAATCGCTGGGTAAGTTACAATACGTCCCTTAAACGGTATTTCCACCAAATCCATGAAATCACGTAACCTTTCTAATGCTTGAACCGTCTCAGGAGGACTCTCGGACCCACTTAATCCTGTAAAAGGTATGAGACATGTATCATAGAACTTTCGATTTTCTTTCCATTTCTCAACTTCAAAATCACTGAATTTCATTTATGTCCATCTCCCTATATACGATCCTTCGTCGCTTACACTTTTCACAAATTTGCCCGAAGTTATAAACCCCATTATATTGAAAGAGGGGGATAAACGTCTAGATTTAGATTTTCGCTTGTCTTCCTTCACACGCAAATATACAGAGAGCTTCATGTACCCACCTGTCTAATTCCATATTTATACAGGTAGGATTCCTACTTTGAGAGCTTCATTGCTCCATTAGAAAATTCACAGCATATAAACAAGAAAAACGCCTGACGGCGTCCTTGGAGGTAGAGTTACAAGTTGAGTACATCCGTAATTCCGTAATTCCGTACTCGTATTCATATACACCTTCGTAGTGAGGTTCCGCTTACGGACCGTATTGCTATTGCACTTACTCCCTAATAACAAGCCCCTTCCCGGGTGATTCAGGGCGGATAACGGCGCTGGCTCGTTTACGTTACCATCGGCACATTGTGTTCGATTTTTCGCATACATTTGGCTCGTTTACGTTACCATC
>NZ_LCZJ02000018.1:0-301103 GCF_001012825.1 Paenibacillus etheri | reverse complement strand
ATTGGCTCGTTTACGTTTCCGGCGGCACATTGTGTTCGATTTTTCGCATACATTTGTCCGTAAGCTCGACTAAAACATGCATTTCGGAGGATATAAAATCCGCTCGGTTTTTAGAATCTGACAGAAGACTCCTCGTTTTTCCTTGTCACTTGCTTCTTCACGTTCATCCCTCCTTCCTCTTTCTTCGAAGTTATACACATTTTTTTGTATTGTTTAATTTCCTAAACAATTAAAAAAAAGAAATGCGCTAAGCGCATTTCTCGCATTTCTTTATGCCAAACTTTTAAGTTCTTCTGTAAGATTTCGAAAAGCCAATTCATCTCCTGTAGCCAGCGCCGTGTCAATCTCACGGTGCAAGATGTCGGAGCGACGCTTTCGCAGCGCTTCATCCCACACCATTTCTGCCGCAAGTCCTAGCATCACTTCGTACGTAGCCTTCATTTTGTCCATTCGATACACCTCCGCTGTTTAAGAGATCCTTATTGCTTTACTATTTTGATATCCATCAAGATGATTTTGTTTTCGGTTTCAAAAGTGACGGCACCTACTAAATCATATTCAACAATCCTGTCTACGTTCTACATATTTACCTATTCTGATCAATACTTCATCTATTGTTCCTACCAACAACCTAAGTGAAGTCCTCATCTACGTATGTAATCCCCATAAGCATTTGCTTGTATGCCTCCATACTACTATAGATGTTTAGGCACGGCTATATCCTTCCCCCACGGCGTCATCATCACAGCGAGTCCAGCAGGGGTCTCCCCTAATTTAAGCATCCCAAGGTGCACCATCATCCGAATAATTCGTTGCTCCAGAATTGAAGCAGCATTGTCATAGTAGAACGGTTTAATTAACCACCCTACACCATCCACTAATGAAGGTACGCTCACCCAATTCCCAGCACTAATACTTACCCAATACACAAGCGAAGGTAGGTTTGGTACAGCCCCCTTATATAGTTTTAACCAAAAAGAGAATATCTGCATCAACGAGTCACATTTTCCATCGGCCAACACTGCCTCTCCTGACGCCGTAAGCCTGAGCCGAAAACCTTCTTCAGTGATCCAGCGGCGATGACGAACATAATCATACAGGAGCGCTAATCTAGGCGGATAATGCTCACATGCCCTACCATAACCAAATCTCCAGCCGCCTTTGGTAAGAAGATCCTCCGGAATATGAAGTGCATTCATCACTCCTTGCTGATACCTCCTATACATGGCCCCTCCCTGATTCAGCTCTGGCTCATTTTCCTTAATATATCTCAGAAGCATAACCAGATCACTTAATAACAATTCCCCTTCATTTCGATACATGGCTGGTTCAGAGCTAACCGTAACCTTATCCTTGATGTGTGCGCTCATCGTCTCACGAAAGCGTTCTTTCAAGTCTTTAGGCACTTGGAATAAGTATCTGGTTTGCTGGGAGGAACCGCTAAAGAGCCAGCCGCCGCTTTTGAAACGAGAAACCATCTCTCGGAAACCTCCAGTCTTTCCTTCAGGAGCATCAAAAGAAGCCTGCCTAGCTACAGCCAACAAATCTTCCAGACTAAAGTGGCTGCGTTCATCAAAAAGTAATGTATTCAGAAACCGCAGATCCTCCGGAGCACATTCCCGGATATGGGACTCCATAAAACTTCTGCTTCCAAGCATAATCAAAATACTCTGGATCAAGTCGTGTTTGGAATTCAGCTTACATTCACACCGGTAGCGTCCCGCTATGGCGGTCAGCTGTCCAATATCTGCATAAGTGAGCATATCCGCCAGATTCATGTTTCATCGCCTCACCGTTTTACTACCATTATGGGAAATACAGCCCATTTTATTCCCCTTAGCGCAAAAAAAATAACCCGATGCACGGGTTAACGCTGGTTTTGCAGGATATGGCGAGTACAATTATATAAAATAGGGTTCCAGTCTCGTTCTTTCTTTTCCAAAATCGTCAGGGATAAATTCCCAATTCGTTCCGAATATTTATCCTTGTAAAGTGCAGTATACAGTTGAGCGAGGAACCCTCCATGAGATATGACAAGTATGTTCCGATTGGGATGCTGTGCAGAAATATCTTCCATAAAGGCAAGTGCACGAGCCTGAAGCTGTTCGTCGGTTTCTTGACCAAGTGAAAGCAGACTCCAGTCTTTCCCCCACTTCTCTTCACGCTCAGCGGAAGTTAGCCCTTCTACCTGCCCGTAGGCACGTTCCCGGATCCGATGATCAGGATCAAGCAGCGGTAAATTTAATTTATCAGCGATAATCTTACCTGTCTCTGCTGCCCGGGATAGGTTACTTGTAATACAGCAATCCCAGCGATACGGTTCTTGTAGTAAGCGGTCAGCAAGCATAGCAGCTTGCATCCGTCCTTCATCATTAAGCGGAATATCACTTTGCCCCTGTATCTTCCCAATTGCGTTCCAGTCCGTCAATCCATGGCGTATCAAGCCGATTAGCATATTGCCTCCCCCTTTTCCTCCAAGTATTTGTCTCTTAATGTAACATGGATGAAATAAAAAGTCTTCTTTTATACGTATTAGAATACAAAAAAAGCCCCTCGTAACTTTACGTTAAGGGACTCCTACAACGTTCTTAACACTATTATATACTGCAATTGCTAAGTCATACATCAATAGATCCTTTATGATCTGCGATAGCGATTCAGCCGGGTTAACGAAAACACTGCAAAACCCACGCCAAGCATGGATAACATCATCCAATATTGAGGATGTGTAGGTCCCATATTTACTACAAGTGGTTCAATAATCCCACCTTCAGAGCCTAAAATAGGATAAGTGGATGTCCATTCCATAGAACCAGCAATGCCAGTCTCTACTATTCCACTTTTAGCCACAGTGATATCAGCAGATGTTCTAAACATAGTAAAGTAAAGAACACTGGACAAAAATACTGCCAGGAAGCAAGCGATCCAGAGACTAAGTCTATGGCGAACAATAGCAGATGTCCCTGCGGATTTCCCATCACCTGGCATCAACCAAGGACTCTCTAAATAAATCCGCTCCATAACTTTAACGTTTATAACTTCTGCACGCTCTTCACTAATCTCTTCCTTCAAATCGTGCATAAGCTGGCTACTCTCTTGCCACAGAGACCATTCAGCGGCGCAGTAAGGACAAGTTTCAATATGTTTTTCAAGCAAAATCCGCCTAGGATGTGTGGGGGGAGCGTCCCACAAGAGCGGAATACATTCTTGCGCTTCCCTGCAATTCATTCGCCTTACACCCTCTCAACCTGCTCTTCAACTTCAGGCTCATTGAAATAGGATTCGAGTTGAAGCTTCACACTACTTCTGGCACGAAACAACAATGATTTCACGGAGCTAACACTCTGATCCAGAATTTCTGCAATTTCTTGATAATCCATCTGATCATATTCACGCAGGATTAGCGCAGAGCGTTGTTTCTCCGGAAGATTATTAATTGCCTCACGGACCAAATTCATCCGTTCTTTACGCAATGCAGCCTGCTCAGGCGCTACTTCAAACGGTGCAACGGGAGTATATCCGCTCTCTTCTAGGGATACATTTCCGGCACGATTTTTACGAAGCTCACTTAGCACAGTATTACGAGCAATAGTGTACAACCACGTTGAAAAGGAAGCATCTACCTCTCGAAAGGAATGCAAGCTACGGAATGCCTTGTAGAAAGTCTCCGAACAAAGGTCCTCTGCAATTAGCTCCATTTGTGAGTTTCTAAGCATATGATATACAAATGCCAATATTTTCCGTTGATAACGACGCATTAATTCTGAATATAGTTCTGTGTTACCTTGTTTGATTTCCTGGATCAACTGGGAATCCGTCATGGTGAGATTGGCCCTCCTCGCCCTTGCACGTCTTTTCCCGTCCGGTCCGTACTTATTATACCGGTTTGGGCTTTAAAAGTTGCGGTGTTTTACTGCAAATTTTTAGTTTATTACAAGAAGAAACAATATTGTCGACATTTTATGTAGGACAACCGTTCCCCGTGGAAATTTAGGGATAATGAATGACGTGCAACTTATCCGTTCTTCAATTTTGAAATACACCTATGTATATTCAAACACCTTATAGTTAAGGCATGATGATTGTGATGAATATAAAAAGAAAAATGGCATACTCCTAAGAGCATATAAATTTATAACGAATCTAGAAATATACCAGATCTATTGTATCACAGATTCTCATAGGATGACATTAATAGACTTCAGAGCAGTAATCTCGTCAGCACAACCTGACAACAGACTATAAACGAACATTAACTTCAACAATAAGACTTTGATCACTGTAATATGGCTTTTATCTCTTTTTAATAAACTGTTGACAAAATGTAAACGTATACATATAATAAAAGTACAGTATGGTTTCTCTCCACTCCTATCCAAATACTACACGGTTCCAATTTATTGTGAACTGTAGCCGCTTACTTTGTAAGCGGTCTTTTTTTTGCTTGTAAGCGCTGTATTACTCATAGTCACTAATACCCTCTTCTGCATCCACTTGAAGCAGTAGCTGTTCTCAGCGTTATGCTTTTTCAGATCCCATAATAAATAAAAGCCCCTCCATATTGGAAGGGCCGCAAACTACACATATACGGTATAATCGTGCTGCTGCAGGAGCACTTTCGCTCGCTCCATATCGTTCTCCTGACGGAAAGATAGACGCATAATACCCGGCACATCTTCACGACTCTCGATGATTTGTACGTTGCTAAGGTTAATTCCTTGGTCCCCCAGCTCAGTAGCGATACGACCGATAATCCCCGGATGATCCGGTACATCAATATGTAGGTCAAATAAAGGCGCTATCATGCCTTTACGCCGTTCAGGTAACTGACTGCGGAAGCCATTCGCTTCTTGGAATGCCTCTTCAATCCCTACGCCATCTTCACTTTCCAGTAGACGAACAAAAGAAGAAACTTCCTCGTTCCAATCCTTTAATAAACGAAGCATTACAGGACGATTGTTCAGCAAAATGTCTCTCCAAATTATAGGATCGCTGGACGCAATCCGTGTAATATCCCGAAAGCCCCCTGCAGCTAATGTGCTATATAAGGAGTCGGTATCATCATAGGCACGAATCTGATTCACAAGAGCAACGGCAATAATATGCGGTAAATGACTAATGGCGCCTACAATCTCATCATGACGTTCTGGATCAAGGCGTACAATCTGCGCTCTTGTGTGGTGCAGTAAAGACTCAAGTGCATGATAAGCTTCGTCTGGTACGCCTGGAGGTGGCGTTAACACGTAATAAGCATTCTCAAATAGCAAAGATGAAGCTGCCTCAACACCTGAGCGTTCTGATCCTGCCATTGGGTGTCCGCCGATAAAATGTACTCCGGGAATATCTAAAGAGACTGCACATGAGGCAATACTAGCTTTCGTACTACCGACATCTGTAATAATACAGCCGGGTTTTAGAGGCAATTTGCTTAACTGCTGCAGATAATCCTCTAACATTCCTACAGGTACACATAAAAAAATGAAATCAGCATCAAGTGCTGCTTCTTCAACAGAAAGCGTGGCATGATCTACCACACCTCTGCTTATATATTTACTCGCGGATTCAGGACGGTGGGCATGTCCTACGACGGTCAGGCCCTCCTTGCCTTTAAAGCAAAGGGCCAGTGAGCCTCCGATCAGACCGACACCGAATATAGCTATTTTTGTCGTCATGTTCTTTGAACTACCTGCCTTTTTTAGTCTAGTCCTGCTGTTTATTACTAAGCGCGTACACCATACTCTATAAGAATTTGTTCCAGAGCGGTTATAAACGCTGTATTCTGCTCAACTGAACCCACAGTGGTTCGAATATAAGTCGGGTAAACCTGATGGCCCGCTCTTACGATGATTCCTTTACGCATCAATGCTTCGAAGACCTCTGTGGCAGGCATACGAACATCCACCATAATGAAGTTTCCGTGTGCAGGGAAGGATTCTAGGCCCAGACGTTTGAATTCACCTTGCAATTGAACAATACCCGCGCTATTAAGACGACGGCATTCCTGCACGTAGTCTTGGTCATTCAAGGCAGCAAGAGCCGCCGCTTGTGCAAGACGAGAGGTATTGAAAGGCTCACGCACCTTGTTGATTAATGAAATAATCTCAGGACTAGCAACGCCATAACCAATACGCAAAGCAGCTAAGCCATAAATTTTGGAGAATGTGCGAAGCACAACTAGATTCTTGTAACGATCCAATAGCTGGATGCCGTTTGAGTAAGAAAGATCTGTTACGTACTCACAGTATGCTTCATCAAGGACAACCATTACATTGGAAGGCACAGCATCCAGGAAAGTAATCAAAGCTTCTTCTGGAACTATGGTTCCTGTCGGGTTGTTCGGATTGCAGACCCAAATAACCTTTGTACGATCCGTTATACGATTCAGCATCCCATCCAAATCATGTGTGCCATTTACAAGCGGTACCTCAATGGACACAGCACCTTCGATTTCTGCGTTACTCTTATACACAGAGAAGGTCTGGTCAGCCATGATTGTCTCATCACCTGGCAAGAAGAAGGCACGAGCAATAAGAGCAATAATCTCGTCTGAGCCACAGCCAAAAATAATATTATCGTTATTCACGCCAAGACGGTTGGCAAGTGCTGCCGTCAGCTCTACTGCCGAGCCGTCCGGATAAAGATAAAGATTCTCAAGCTCTGCTAGAATAGCTTCTTTAGCACTTGGTGAAGCTCCATACGGGTTCTCATTGGATGCAAGCTTAATAACCTCACTTAAGCCGTGCTCCTTCTTGACTTCGTCTATAGGTTTCCCTGGTTTGTAGACAGGAAGATTAACTATATTCGGTTTTGGATTCATGAATAGTCCTCGCTCTCCATAGTTGATTGCTCCACTATACACAGGTCAGAATGACACTGTTATGGTCTTTTTAATTGTGCCACAAATTCTCGAATTTGCAACAGCCCCTCATTCCTCGTAGCAGGATGATCGAGCAGCGGAATAACCTCTTCTATTTTGCGAACAATGGCACTGCCTACTACAACACCATCGCAAATCTGCGCAAAGCGGGCAACCTGTTCACCAGTTGAAATACCAAAGCCAACCGCTACTGGCAGGTCTGTTGCTTGACGTACAGAATCAATAAAGTCATCTACATCCGCATGAAAAGTAGATCGTTCTCCTGTCACCCCTAATGAGGATACACAATAGATAAACCCACTAGCACCCGATACTATCTTTGCGATCCGTTCACTTGACGTCGGTGCAACTAATGGAATGAGATTAACCCCAACTTCACTACTGCGGCGACGCATCTCATCTGATTCCTCGACTGGAAGATCCGGGATAATAAGTCCACTAATCTCATGAGCATTCAGTTCTGCGAAAAATGTATCCAGCCCCATTTGCAGGATAGGATTGTAATAGGAAAACAAAATAAATGGTAAATTGCTTCCGGCTTGACGAGCTTTTAACGCGGTCTCCATGCAGGTACGCAGGTGAACTTCACCCCGCAGAGCTCGTGCAGACGCTCGCTGAATAACAGGACCATCTGCTAGCGGATCAGAGTAAGGTACTCCTAGCTCCAAAATATCAGCACCTGCCGCCTCCAGTTCTGAGATGATAGCAAGAGTAGTCTCCAGATCAGGATCTCCAACCGTCAGAAAAGGAATCAATGCCATCTGTTCTTCAGCTTTAAGCTTCCGGAATACCAAATCCATTCGGTTTGTAGTTTCAGTTGTCATTCCTTTCCCTTCCCTTCTGTGTACGCCATGATGGATTCCACATCTTTGTCTCCCCGGCCTGACAGGCAGATAACAACAACATCATCCTTGGTAAGGGTTGGACCCATCTTCACTACATGGGCTATCGCATGTGCTGATTCCAACGCTGGAATAATGCCTTCCGTCACACATAGCAGCTTCAGAGCATCTAGCGCCTCTGCATCTGTAATCGGGACATATTTTGCGCGTTCGATATCTTTTAAATAGGAGTGTTCAGGACCTACACCAGGATAATCCAGACCTGCAGAGATGGAATGAGCCTCTGTTACTTGACCATGCTCATCTTGCAGTAGATAGCTCATCGAGCCCTGAAATACCCCATGAGTCCCCTTACTCATAGTCGCCGCATGATAAGGTGTGTCAATTCCTTTCCCTGCTGCCTCAACACCAATCATACCGACACTTTTATCCTCTACGAATGGATAGAACATGCCGATAGCATTACTACCGCCACCTACAGCAGCTACGAGCACATCCGGCAGTCTTCCTTCAGCCTCTAGAATCTGGCGCCGCGTTTCATCACCAATAACCCGCTGGAAGTTACGAACCATCATCGGATAAGGATGCGGGCCTACGGCAGAACCGAGGATATAAAAAGTGTCCTCCACATTGCTAACCCAGTATCGAAGCGCTTCGTTGCCGGCATCTTTTAAGGTGCGCGATCCGGAAGTAACGGGAATCACCTCAGCACCAAGCAGCTTCATGCGGAATACATTGAGTGCCTGGCGACGAGTATCCTCTTCTCCCATAAACACCTTACACTCCATACCAAGCAGAGCTGCAACCGTAGCAGTAGCTACACCATGCTGACCGGCTCCAGTCTCAGCAATCACCTTGGTTTTACCCATCATTTTAGCCAGAATTCCCTGACCAATCGCATTGTTAATCTTATGAGCACCCGTATGATTCAAATCTTCACGCTTCAAATATATTTTAGCTTCTCCCAGATGTTTACTTAGACGTTCCGCATAATATAGCGGGGTCTCCCGTCCGGAATATTGCTTTAATAGATAATCTATTTCTTCTTGAAAAGCCGGGTCCGCCGAGTACTTCCGATAGGCTTCCTCCAACTCAATCAATGCAGTCATCAAAGTTTCGGGCACGAAGCGCCCTCCGAATGAACCGAAACGTCCATGCTGGTCCGGTACTTGTGTCATGATTGCTTCACCCTTTCCACAAAAGCTGTCATTTTAGTAATATCTTTAATGCCTTCACACTCTACTCCACTAGATACGTCTACTCCGTACGGAGCATAGGTATCTAGCAACTCTCCTACGTTATTAGGATGAAGCCCTCCAGCCACAAATAACGGCAAACCTTTTCGTAGCGCGATTTCCTGATAATCAGGCAACCTCTCCCAAGCGAATGTGCGCCCAGAGCCACCGCTCTGCTGAGGATCATAAGTATCTAACAATACCGCATCAACGGAGCCTGCGTATTGTTCCAATGTATAGTTGTTATCAGCGTCATCACGCTCTTTATCAGTAACAGACAATGCCTTCCATACCTGAACTTGTGGGAAAGCTTGCCGAACCTTTTGACAAAAGGCTGGACTTTCCTGCCCATGCAGCTGAATGACATCTAGTGGCGCTACGGCGAGCAGTTCTTTCAGCTCATCCAGCTCCGGATTAACAAAAACCCCAGCAGCTTTAGGCTTTTCACTAGTCTTCCATTGTGGAAGCTCAGCAATCAGTTCGGAAGCACGCTCCAGAGTGACCCTGCGACGACTAGGTGCAAATACAAATCCGATATAATCTAGTGGTAAGTGTACCATAGATTTTAGCACTTCAACGTCCTGAAGTCCACAGATTTTTACCAATGTCTCAGACATGTCGGATACGGTCCTTTCCATTTGGAAGCATTCCTAGCAATCCATTTACTGCATCTTCTACATTAGCATGACGCATTAGATATTCCCCTACGAGTACCCCGTGAGCTCCAGTCGTTCTTAGGTAATCAATGTCACTTGGTCCTGCAATTCCGCTTTCACTAATCACAGGAACCCCTTGAGGTACTAATGCTGTCAGCTCTGCCGTTGTCTCTAAGGATGTCTCAAAGGTACGCAGATTACGGTTATTAATGCCTAGCAACACATTGGATTGAGTTATTTTTTCTGTACTTAGTACAACCGCTAGCTCATTTCGGTCATGTACCTCGATCAAGATATCCAATCCAAGACCTGAAGCTATATCTATAAAATGAGACAGTTGAGCTGGTGTCAAAATAGCGACGATCAACAACACGGCGTCCGCTCCGAGGAGACGAGCTTCGTAGATCTGCTTCTCATTAATAATAAAATCTTTGCGAAGCAGCGGCAGATTTACGGCTTCCTTCACTTGCTGCAAGTAAGCAGCGCTGCCCTGAAAATAATCCACATCCGTCAAAACAGATAAACAATCAGCGCCTCCCGCTTCATAACCTTTTGCAATGGAAACAGGATCGAAATCTTCACGGATCAACCCTTTAGAAGGAGAAGCCTTCTTCACCTCAGCAATCAAACCCATATCTCTGTTCTTTCCTTCGGTCAGAGCCTTACGAAAGCCTCTAGTCTGAGGGAGTGCTGCTATATCACGTTCGGCTTGAGCTAGAGAAAAGCTATCACTGAGCGCCTCCACCTCTTTGATCTTTGTAGCGACAATTTTATCAAGATACATAATTAAGCTCCTCCGTCATCACAACAAGCTGTTCCAGCTTGGATAATGCCTTACCCGAATCCACTACTTCTTTTGCTTTCTCTACGCCTCCTGCCAAGGTATCTGCCAGACCTGCCACATATATACATGCTCCTGCATTAGCTAACACAATATCGCGATAGGGATTGACCTCACCTTGGAGCACAGAGGTAATAATTGCTGCGTTCTCAGCTGCATCTCCGCCCAAAACAGCTTCAAGCGGATGTCTATTAAGACCTAACCCCTCCGGAGTGATTTCATAAGTGGTCACTGTACCCTCTTTTAGCTCAGACACTAATGTAGAGGCGGAGATGCTGATTTCGTCCAGACCATCCGAACTACTTACAACCATCGCACGCTTGGAACCTAGCTCCTTCAGCACATTAGCCACCGTCTCCGTCTTATCCCGGTCATAAATCCCTAGCAACTGACGGTCAGCTCCTGCAGGATTCGTAAGTGGTCCCAGCATATTGAAGATCGTACGTACACCAAGCTCTTTACGAGGAGCTGCTGCATGTCGCATCGAAGGATGGTAAATTTGTGCGAATAAAAAGCAAATGCCAATACGATCCAGACATTCCCGAGCCTGCTCTGCATTCAGATGAATGTTAACCCCTAGAGCTTCAAGTACATCAGCACTTCCAGCTCTGCCTGAAGCAGAGCGATTACCATGCTTTGCAACTCTTACAGAAGCAGCCGATGAAATAATTGCTGAGGCGGTTGAAATATTAAATTTATGGATGCCGGAACCGCCCGTACCACAGGTATCTAACAAGCGTGCACGATCAGTGAGTACGGATGTACCGAAACCTCTCATGGCTTCCGCAAAACCCGTAATCTCCTCCACGGTTTCTCCTTTAATCCGTAAAGCAGTCAGTAGTGAACCGATTTGCGCTTGTGAAACATCTCCTAGCATTATAGCACCCATTATATCGCGCGCTTCTGTACGTGTCAGATTCTTGCCTTCGATCAGTCCGGCGATTCCTGATTGAATTAATTTCGTTGCATCCATAATATTCTTCCTCCCAGCCTTAATGAGTTACTTTATAAAAATCAAACCACTTGTTCAGGAGTATATTTGTACATATAATCTTGGTTGATGACTTGTTTCTCTTTCACTTCGGATGGAAACATAGCTTCTGCCATTCGAATAGCCTTCAGCATACCCTTCGCTTTATTCACAGTCTCCTCATACTCTTTCTCGGGAACCGAGTCCCAAACGATTCCTGCTCCGGCCTGTACGTATGCCCTGCCCTTACGGAAGATGATCGTACGAATAGTAATACAAGAATCCATATTCCCCGAGAATCCTAAATATCCAATCGCTCCGGCATAAGCGCCTCGAGCTTCTCTTTCCAGCTCAGCTATAATCTCCATAGCTCTTAGCTTCGGTGCCCCAGAAACCGTTCCGGCTGGCAGACAGGAGAGGAATGCATCAAAGAAATCTTTATCCTCACTGAGCGTGCCTGACACATTCGATACCATGTGCATGACATGGGAGTATCTTTCTATCTCCATAAAGGAATCACATTTTACTGAACCAAATTTGGATACTCTCCCTAGATCATTACGACCCAGATCAACAAGCATTAGGTGCTCCGCACGTTCTTTTTCATCCTCCAAGAGCTCCGCAGCAAACGCCCGATCCGATGCTTCACTGTCACCCCTAGGTCTTGTTCCAGCAATCGGTCGTGTCTCCACACGATCCCCATCCACCTTTACTAGCGCTTCCGGTGAGGTACCAACAATAATCTCCTCATCCATTTTCAAATAGTACATATAAGGAGAGGGGTTAAGTGTTCTGAGCATCCGATATACATGTAGTGGAGAAACTTCCGTTTCAATATGCAATCGCTGTGACAACACCACTTGAAAAATATCGCCTGCGCGAATGTATTCCTTCGCCTGTTCTACATTGCTGATGTACTGCTCTTTAGTGAGATTAGAATGAATCTCACCAAGCTCGATATCCTGCGGAATGCTGCGACGATTCACATTTTCCTTCGGACCTTCTTTTTGTAAATCTTCGGCCATAGCCTCCAGCTTACGACTCAGGGTTTCATAATTGGATCTGATATCCGAATCTGTATCTCCATCGTTTACATGCAGGTTACCAACAAGTAGAATCTGTTGCTTCACATGGTCAAAGACAATGATCCGATCACAAAACATAAATCTTATATCATCCATTTGAAGGTCATCTACAGGATGTTGAGGTAGCGTCTCATAATATTGCAGCAAATCATATCCAAAAAATCCGATAGCCCCTCCAGTAAATGGAGGCATTTCGTCAAATTTTGGACTACGGTATGAACGGAGTAATGCTTTTAACTCTTCTATCGGCTTTCCGTATAGTTCCTTCTTCTCTCCGCCGACTTCTACGTTAATAGCACCCTTTTTCCCGGATATCATCAAGAAGGGATCGCTACCGATGAACGAATACCGTGCCCATTGTTTGCCACCCTCTACACTTTCAAGTAAGAACGCGCGATCACGTTCAGCGAAACGTTGGAATAACCGGATAGGCGTTTCCATATCCGCGAGCAGTCGCTTTACAACAGGAATCAGATTATAATCCCGCGACAGCTTTACCACCTCTTGAACACTTGGATTCGTCATTGTTAGATGCCCCCTTAGATATATGAATGGTTCCGAAATACAAAAAAACCCCCTACCAAAGTAGAGGGTTTGTGTTAGTAAGTATATGTTTTTGAGCATGGATCAGCATCTTTATGTAGTGTTTGCAGACTTATCCCTAAATAAGATACATCACTGATAATAACTGACTTCAGTGCATATCAAAATAAAGACTCTGCTCACACAATACATGCTAATCTAAAAACTTCTTGCACTCTGCTCAACTATACTCATCTCAACTCAACTAAACTCTTCTATACTCGGCTAACTACACTATACATGATGACAAGGGTCATTGACAACCCACAACTATAATTTAAGGCTTGCTCTCTGATAAATCAGGACGTAGCTTTTGAGCCTCATTCAGATAAACGTGGCGAATCTCACGCTGCGATTTATCCGTATTAATCTGTACCATCAACCGGATACACTTAGGTAAGCTTCCTTTAACCGGTATTTCCGTTGAACACATGAGTGGAACCATTTCCCAGCCCTCAATCTCACGAATAGCTCTTGCAGGAAAAGTAGCATCCAGATCGTTTGTCATCGTAATCCATACATTGCTTATATTCTCAGCTATAACATCATTGCGTTCTACGATTTCTCGCAGCAATATAACGGTCTCTCGTAAAATCTCTGCCTCTTCGTTCTTAGTCACGGTTGTTGCTCCGCGAATCCCTCGATTTACCACGGTCTTTCCTCCTTCTTAAGCTCTGCGAGAACTTCTCGCACTAGCGACTCCTGCACATCGTTAACAATGCTTACAGAGCCTATGGAATCAGGCACGATAAAGGTCATCTTGCCTTCCTTGAATTTCTTATCATGCATCATAGCGTCCATCAGTTCATCTTCATCATACTCGGAAGGAAGGCGTACCGGCAGCGATAGCGCAGACAGCATGGATACAGTATCCTCATAAATGGAAGTATCCCGCCCAAGCTTCGCAGCCAATAGCGCTGAACCCGCCATGCCAATCGCAATCGCTTCTCCGTGCAGAAACACACCATACCCGCCAACTGCTTCAATGGCATGTCCGATCGTATGTCCAAGGTTCAATATCGCTCGAAGTCCATGTTCACGCTCATCATTCCCCACTACATCTGCCTTGATGGCACAGCCTCTCTCTAAAGCATAACCTAAGGCTTCGACATTCAGATCTAGCAGCTCTTCGGCATGATCACGACACCAATATGCGAATTCTTTGTCCACGAGGAGACCGTGCTTTACCACTTCAGCTAAACCCGATGCAACTTGTCGTGCTGGAAGAGTACGTAGTGTATCCAAATCGTAGAGTACCATTGAGGGCTGATAAAAAGCCCCAATCATATTTTTGGCTAATGGATGATTGACTGCCACCTTACCACCCACACTACTATCATGAGCTAGGATCGTCGTCGGAATTTGTAGAAATCCGATCCCACGCATATAGGTTGCCGCTACAAATCCAGCTAAATCGCCAACCACGCCGCCGCCTAAAGCTAAAACCGCTGAATTGCGATCTAGCCCTGCTTGAATTGCGGTTGTCATGACTTCTTCATACACGGCTAATGATTTAGAGGCTTCACCTGCCGTCATAATGTGACTTACTACAGTATAGCCATGAGAACGCAGAGCTTCTTCAAGAGCCGGCAAATACCTTGGTGCTACTTCAGTATCACTCACTACTAACAGTGGACTACGCTCCGAAAATCCAGCCTCAGCACAATAATGGGCGATGTCCTTTAGTAATCCACTACCGATAAGAATAGGATACGAGCGGTCGCCTAAATCTACATTAATTGTACGCATAATTAGTAGCTCTCCAGCTGTGATAGGTAATTCTCATAGTTCGCTTTAATTTCTTCCAGTGAGTCGCCACCGAATTTATCAAGAAAAGCTTTTGCGATTTCCCATGCCACTACGTTTTCCAGAACAACACATGCCGCTGGAACTGCACAAGCGTCGGAGCGTTCAACTTGCGCTGTAAACGGTTCTTTCGTGTCGATATCCACACTTTGAAGCGGTTTATAGAGGGTAGGGATCGGCTTCATGACACCGCGAACTACAACTGGCATTCCGTTAGTCATACCGCCTTCAAAACCACCTAAGCGATTGCTTGCACGGTAGTATCCTTTTGAAGCTTCATACATAATTTCATCATGGACTTGCGATCCACGCAATTTTCCGGCTTCAAACCCGATGCCAATTTCTACGCCTTTGAATGCATTAATCGACATTACCGCCCCAGCGATTGCTCCGTCAAGCTTCCGGTCTGACTGTACATAACTACCAAGTCCGATAGGAAGTCCTTCGACGATACATTCAACGATTCCACCGATGGAATCGCCCTCTTCCTTAATCTGATCTATGTAAGCCTCCATCTTCTGTTCCGTTTCTTTATCGACAACTCTGACAGAGGACTGTTCCGTCCGCTCAATCAGCTCTTCAATTGGCAGATCGTTAGCAGGCGCTTCAATTTCACCGATGCGTATAACTTGACCTGCTACTTTCACGCCAAAAGCTGCCAACAGCTGTCTGGCTACAGCGCCACATGCGACTCTGGCTGCTGTTTCGCGAGCACTGGAGCGTTCTAGAACGTTACGAAGATCCGTATGGTTGTACTTCAATCCGCCATTCAGGTCTGCATGGCCAGGACGCGGCCGATTTACACGGCGTTTTTCTTCGTCACTGCCAGGAATAGGCTCAATATTCATAATGTTCTTCCAGTGGGTCCAGTCTTTATTCTCTACTACCAATGCTACGGGAGCACCAGTAGTATAGCCATGACGCACTCCACCTACAATTTGTGCCGTATCTTTCTCAATCTGCATGCGACGCCCGCGTCCATACCCCTTTTGCCGACGCTGCAATTGAAAATTAAGCTCTTCAAAATCCAATGTCAAATTACTTGGCAATCCTTCAATAATGGCCGTAAGCTGGGGGCCGTGCGTTTCCCCCGCTGTTAAATAGCGCAAACTCATGCTGCGTTCCCCCTTTTATACTTTTAAACTGTAAACCGCTAAAATCCTAATGATCTTTGCTCATTATAGTATAGGCAATCCTCTTTGACAAGAAAGGGATCTTCCTAAAATGGCTCCCTTCGCGACAAAATGAATTGGCTTTTGTGTAAAGAAAAAGCGCCATTCATACTCTAAAGAGTATAAATGGCGCTCCTCGGCTCGGTCCAGCACTTGTTAGCTGCCGATCCGCTGACTCGTTGAAGGAAATGTAGACTTACGCTCTTCAAGCTGTAGAAGGCGCTTCAATTGCATTTCTTCCACACCGAGAATTTGCTAGCACTCACGAACGGTAATAAAGCCTCGTTTATACGCGGCAATGACCTTGCTTTTGTCCATCGGTTTAACGATCCTTTCACTTAGCTTACAGATTCTACTACCAGTATCACTGAACTATAGCGAAAGTATACGTCAAACCGTCTACGGACGAAGGAGCAAGAAGTATTTATTTTTTTCGATAGAAAAAGGTTTCCGTCGATTCAAAACCATACTGCGCTGGCGTGAAGATTTGCTCTGTACTACCTACAAACAAATATCCACCGGGACGTAAACTAGCCGAGAACTTATGATAGAGCTTATTCTTCGCCTCTTCAGTAAAATAGATCATTACATTGCGACAAATAATAAGATCAAAACCCTCGTCGAACTTGTCCAGCAGTAGGTTCTGTTTGCGGAAATCTATGTTTTTCTTAAGCGTGTCACTAACTTTTAATAAATGACCTTCGGGTTTAAAATAACGAGCGGCAACATCCTTTGGCACATCTTTTAAAGAACGTTCCAGATACAGACCTTGCTTTGCTTTGGAAAGCGCACCGTCGTCAATATCCGTAGCCAGAATGCCAGTCTGTCCTAATACATTCTTATCCGATAAAATCATAGCCAGCGTATAGGGTTCTTCTCCAGTGGAACATGCAGCGCTCCACAGTTTCAATCTGCGACCAGATTGTTGTAAGTCAGGTAGAATGATATCTCGTAATACTTCCCACCGATTCGGATTCCGCCAAAACTCGGAGACATTAATCGTCATTCGGTCCAAAAATTCATAAAATAATTCCTTGTCCTTCATCATTGCGGCAAAAAAATCACTAAAGGTATCATATCCATTCTTCACACGAAGTGTCGTTAAACGCCGCTTCATCTGCGCTTCTTTATACTGAGCCAGATCTATTCCGGTGCTTTGCTTAACATGATGAATAAATCCGATGTAATCTGAATCTGCTGTTAATGCTGCAACATTACGATCAGACATGTCAATCCCCCGCCTCCCGCTTGGCTCCTACATCCAAACTGCGATCTCTTTGTTATACAGATTCAGTTCATCTGGAGTAAAGAAATTAGCAATTTCTCGTTCTGCACTTTCAGGCGAGTCTGATCCATGAATTAAATTAAGCGGTGTATGGCTGGCAAAGTCGCCTCGAATCGTACCTGGCAAGGCTTCTCCTACCTTCGTCTTACCAATGAGCGTACGGGATAATGCTACAACATCATCACCTTCCCATACCATTGCAAACACTGGACCTGAAGTTATGAAAGAGACCAGCTCTGAAAAAAAGTCCTTACCAGCATGCTCCGCATAATGTCTTTTAGCTTGGTCTTCACTTACTGTAATCAGCTTTGCAGCGACCAGCTTAAAGCCCTTATCTTCAAATCGTGAAACAATACGCCCAATTAATCCACGTTGTACTCCATCCGGTTTGACCATCAGATACGTCTTTTCCATAGAGGCACTCTCCAATTTCCCATTAGTTGGGTTGTTTTGACGCTATCTTAACAGAAACTGCGCTTTCTGGAAACGTTTAATTTTAAGATCACTCAATCATTAATAAGCTCTTCCTGTAACAAAAAAGGCAATATCGCGCAGGTTACGCTTAGTCTTGTTGTTAGGCAACTGCTCTAGTGCTGCAAGTGCCTTCGCGATATAACGCGAAGCCAGCTCCTCAGAACGAGCAATTCCGTCTCCAGAAAGAATGAGATCAATAGCACGTCCTACTGTGCTGTGTCCTTCGCGAATAGACTTCAACTCCTCAAGGAGTGGAGCTCGCAATCTTTCATCCTCCAAACTATAAATGACAGGAAGTGTAATGTTCCCCTGCCGCATATCACTACCCGGAGGTTTACCGATTTGCTTTTCGGTACCTGAGAGGTCAAGTAAATCATCTCGAATCTGAAAAGCCATGCCTACATTATAACCATAATTATAAAGTAGACGAGCCACCTCAGGTTCAGCTTCAGCAGCAAGTGCACCCAGCTCACAACTGACTGCAATCAACAGCGCTGTTTTACGGCGGATCCGGCGCAGGTAATGACGTACACTCTGCTCACTGTTGAAGAAGTCACGAATCTGCTCCATCTCACCTATCGACATTTCAATCATAGCCTTGGATAAAATCTGATGAATTCGCGGATTCTTCAGCTCCGTCGTCATCACCAGTGCTTTCGCATATATGTAGTCACCGGTGTACATGGCAATTTTATCGCCCCATTTAGCCTTAACAGTGAGTTCACCTCGGCGCAGTTCTGCATCGTCGATGACATCATCGTGAACTAGTGAAGCGCTATGAATCAGTTCTAGCGGTATCGCCACACGCTTCAGCTTCTCAAGATCATACTTACCAAATTTTCCACCCATCAAGACAAATACGGGGCGCAATCTTTTACCGCCAGCTTTTAATAGATGCAGAGAAGTTTCGGTTAGTAGGTCGTCATCACCCTGTACGCTACGGTACAACTCTTTTTCAATCTGATCCATGTCTCTGTTCAGTAATCCGAATATTTGCAGTCGTTTCATTCCTTCACCCGTGTCAACAGTTTATGACTCCAAATCTCCATCTTCACTGCCTGCGGCAGCAGGCCCATCTCATAGGCATAGCGGAAATAGAGGTTCAGACCTTTCTGCTGCCTTTCTCCAAAATCATAGCTTAAATTGCGAAAGTACCCTTCCCAATAAGACTTAGTTCCTCCAATTGTCGAACAGGCTGCAAGTACTATAGGATCTAAATCACTTACTCCCCGCAGTTTACTCTCAGCAAAAGCTTCTGCAATCTCCGCAATGGCTTCCGGTTTGTCCTTCGCAGCCTTTCGATTCACTGCCCAGACCGCAAAGGTCATCCCTAAGCCCGTCCATTCTTTCCAAAGCTCCGCCAGATCCGTAACGATATAACCTTGGTCCTGCCATGAGGCCTTAATAGCATGATCACCAATTAATAAACAGGCATCTGCTTGATGCATCATGGCATCCAAATCAGGATTAGCGCTAATATATTCTGGTTTATTGCCAAAAGCTTTTTCCATTAAAATTTTCAGCAAGTTAACCGATGTTGCAGAAGTGTTCGTAACAGCAATCGTACCGGTACCTATTTGTGCAAGAGGTACCCGAGAAAAAAGAAATATTGATCTCACAGGACCGTCCGCACTTACCGATAAATCAGGTAACAGCAATAACTTATCACTTGCTTCAGCATACGCAAAAGAGGATAACGCACCTACATGAATCGTTCCACGACTCATCCCCTGATTAAGAATGGCAGGTACTTCACTCACCATCTCTGCAGGATATTTCAGTGCAGAGGGATGAAAATTGTGAAATACCGGCCATGAGTTGGTATAGCTGATTTTGCCTATGATGGTGTGGCTGTTATTTTCCATCTTTTCAATCCCCCCATCTGCGAAATAATTGATGTTCAATATTAAAGCTGTCAAGCACTTTACCCACCATGAAATTAATCAGATCATCCATACTTTGCGGCCCAAAGTAAAACGCCGGCATTGCCGGAATGATCCGAACCCCCAGACGGGACAGCTTCAACATATTCTCAAGATGAATAGCGTGCAGAGGTGTCTCACGAGGAACAAGGACCAGTGGACGTCCTTCCTTAAGCATAACATCAGCAGCACGAGTCATCAGATTGTCGGAGGTTCCATTAGCAACCGCAGACAATGTTCCCATGGAACAAGGCATAATAATCATACCTTCCACGCGAAAGGAACCACTTGCGATAGATGCGCCGATATCAGCGACAGGATGATAAAGTAGAGAACCGGGATAGCCCTTGAACTTTTCGTTCAAAAAGCCTTCCCGGTCTGATGCGATATAACCTAGTTCTTCTTTAAAAACGCGCCAGCCCGCATTACTTACTACCAAATGTACGGAGTAGCCCAGCGATAGTAACGTTTCGATCAGACGAATACCATAAATAGCACCGCTTGCCCCTGTAATTCCAACCACGAAGTTTTTCGGTTTCGTAAGCGTCATTTTTTGAAGTGCACCACCAAGTCAATCAAAGTGAAAGAGAACACTACGATGCTTAGCACGCCGTTCATAGTGAAAAAAGCGGTCTGCAAACGACTGAGATCACTCGGAGATACAATATAATGCTCATAAAAGAGAATAATATATGCGAGAATCATACCTGCCACATACCACCAGCTTAAATCCGTCAAAAACAGCAGCGATACGAATCCAATTGCCGTAAGAATGTGAAACACACGGGCAATAACGAGAGCGCCCTGGACCCCAAACCGCACTGGAATGGACTTTAAGCCTTCTTTAAGATCAAATTCAACATCCTGACAAGAGTATATAACATCAAAACCAGCAGTCCAAAATACTATTGTGAAGTAAAATACCATTGAAGTCCAATTCACACTTCCGGTCACAGCTACCCAGCCGCCTAGCGGTGCAAGCGCAATGGTGAGGCCGAGGATAAGATGGCATGCCCATGTAAAGCGCTTAGTGAATGAATAAATAACAAGAAGGAATACAGCGATAGGTAACAGCTTAGCTGACAAAGAATTCAATTTAAAGGCTGCCCAAAAGAGCAAGAAAAACGAAATGCCTATAAAAATGACAACTTCACCGATCTTAAGTAACCCTGCAGGAATCGCCCTTCCGGCTGTGCGTGGATTCTTTGCATCACTAATTCGGTCTATCAATCGGTTCAATCCCATAGCTGCACTGCGTGCTCCAAACATGGCGATTACAATCCAGCCAATTTGGCTCCAGGATGGGAGACTATCATTCATGACAACGGATCCCAGTAAAGCACCCATAAAGGCAAAGGGTAAAGCAAATACCGTATGTTCAAACTTAATCATTTGTAAAAAGATACCGATTTTCTTAAACATTCCCGTTCTCCTTGAGCCCAATATGTAATGCCGCGATGCCTCCGGTCAAGGGGAAGGATTCCACTTTTTGAAGTCCGGTTTCACGGAAAATAGTAGCTAGCTGCTCCCGGTCAGGGAACATGGCCAGTGATTCTGGCAGCCATTTGTATTGCTCGTACCTTTTCGCGAATAACTTACCAAGAAGTGGAAGTACACGCTGGAAATAAAAGAAATATACACCTTTAAACGGCTGTTTCATCGGCTTGGATAGCTCCAAACATACAATCATTCCACCAGGTTTTACTACCCGCTTCATTTCGTTAAGCACTTGAACAGGATCTGGCACATTGCGTAGTCCAAATCCAATCGTTGCATAATCAAATGCATTGTCTTCAAAAGGCAGCTCCATAGCATTGCCTTGCACCAGCGAAATACGGTTCTGAAGCTTGCGGTCTTCAACCTTACGGCGTCCTACTT
This sequence comes from Paenibacillus etheri, assembly GCF_001012825.1. GTDB lineage: Bacteria > Bacillota > Bacilli > Paenibacillales > Paenibacillaceae > Paenibacillus_AQ > Paenibacillus_AQ etheri. The sequence continues at coordinate 279,478 of NZ_LCZJ02000018.1, read as the reverse complement.
CAAGCATACCTGCGCTAAAATCCAGTCCGATCACATTGCCAGTCTGCGAGGCTTCCGCCAAAGCGATGCTCCAATCACAGGTTCCACAACACAGGTCAACGGCTGAATCCCCGCGCTTCATGCCCATCTTCTTCATCGTGAATTTACGCCATGCCTTGTGGCGGCGAAAGCTTAGGATGTCATTCATCAAATCGTATTTTCCAGCAATACTCTCAAATACGGAATGCACAAACTGCTCTTTTGGTTTGCTGTTGTCACCCACAGCAGTTGTCGTTTTTTCCATAGTCATCCATTAACCCTCCACGGCTGCTTGTCCTGAGACCTTCATCTGCAGGAGAAAACGATCCAGCGCGATCTCTAGCTCTCTAAGCAAACTCTCGTCTTTAACGCTTTGCAATAGTCCCTGAATAGACTGAAGCGATTGATGTAGCTTGTCCGTCAGTTGCGAATCACATTTATATTTCATTTTCAGCATCTTCCATTCCTTCTGATCAAGGTTCAGGTCTTGAAGCTGCTTGCGTTCTTCCTCCGTCGCAGTCTCCATCATCTTCCAGTAGCAATAGCCGTTCCCTGCATTTGCAGGATCATCACTACGGAGAAGCTCAAGAGCAACGGTCTCACACTGACTGAATTCTGCCAGCAGTTTCTCCCACAGCTCCACTAAGGAGTTCTCAATCATAGGCGTAAAAGAAAGGAACAGCCGCATATTCAGCTGTACCATGTGCCGCAAGTATTGTTCAGCGGAAAGGCGTATGCCTCTCATCTTCACGTAGAGATTCGCTTTCAAGACATTGAAATCTGCAATCGCTTTACTCAAGATTCCAATCATCTCGATCTGATCACTCTTTGCAAGCAAATGGTAAAACCAGCTACTGAAGTAATCACCAGCTAGTACCTTCAATTGACGGGAACGCATTGGGTCTCCACCCCGTCTATCATTCGAACGGTCAATGACCTCATGCGTGTCCAGACCTAGTTGAACAAGCGCTGTCACAAGCGTGTACAACTCTCCGGCACTTCCTTTTGCAGAAGAAGCGTGATTTAGAAAAATATATAACAAATGACCCCGGCCATCAGAAAACGGTGGCAATTCCGTATGCTTCTGAATCATGTCGTAGTCTGTGTAGGGTTTAGCCAGTTGCGGTATGCAGTACGGTTTCATTTCAGCCTCCGAAGCCATTGACATAATAATAATTCGTTTGTTCACAATCTTGTCTATTATATCACATGTTTTTTTGTCACGCACTGTGGTACGCCTGAGTTTCTTTTAATCCATTCAAGGATAAATGAACTGTTTCTTCCAGAGCTCGGTTTCACTAATGCGGAAGCCCGTTTTGAGACGATCCGATATAGGGAAATTACCAGCAGACTGAAGTTCATCTTGCAGTGCATAAGACCACTCAGAACGTCTGATATCCCCAGCTAACAGCAGTCGGCGGCTACCAAGCCATTTATCTTCTACCACAATGCGAAGTAGAAGCTGATCCACATTCGAGGTTTCTTGAATAGCAAAGGAAATGGCCTGAGCCATATTTTGATAGAGTTCCTCAGGTTCATGATCGTTCCCGCTTAATTTCAGGTCTAGTGACAGAACATGATCTTCCCAGCCTACGCTATCTATGGATAAGGTCAACGGAAGTACGCCCAGAACATCAACAAGATTGTCATTGTCAAGCACTGTGTTACGGCTACCAGTAAAAGTCTCTACTGTCCCATTTCTCTGCTGTACGGATGAGTCTAAGTCTGCCAATTTCGGCAAAATAATAGCAGAGGTCGCAGTCAAGAGTAATACGGCACCGACCAACCAGGCTTTGTTCATGGACACGCCCCCTATCCATAGTACCCACTTTTTTTGTGGATATGATCATTCACCCTTACTATATTTTGAAAAAAAGCAGGCTATGCCTGCTTTTCAGCTTTCACTTTCCAATTGTCCATGTTTCGTTAAAATTTCAGCTTTACCGCGGATTTTCATAGCTGAGGTATGATCAGTAAATTGGGCAATCAACACCTCACCCTTGTCTAGCTTCTCTGTATGATGAAAGCGTGTATCCGTACCTCTAGTTAGCCCAATGACTTGAACGCCATTCTCTTTGGCCTTAACCACAATATAGTCGCTACCTGTTGGAAGCGGATTTTCGCTCGTATTTTTATCCGTCATCGCTGATCCTCCTCTAAACCTAATGTACAGCCCATGCTATTCCAAAAAACAAATGCCGCCTTGGAGGGCGGCATAGTTGTTACTTAAAAAGACTATGGGATTGATATGTAGAAATCTTTATTTGATTCCGTCTTTCAGCGCCTTACCAGGTTTAAATGCCGGTACCTTGCTTGCAGGAATTTCGATTTCTTCACCAGTTTGTGGGTTACGGCCTTTACGTGCGGAACGTTCGCGCACTTCAAAGTTTCCGAATCCAACCAGTTGTACTTTGTCACCGCTTTGCAGCGCTTCTGTAATTGCTTCGAAAACCGCATCTACAGCTTTAGTAGCATCCTTCTTGGGAAGTTCAGTTGCTTCTGTAACTACATTGATCAAATCAGATTTATTCATGTTTTCTCACCTCCCTGAGTAAATTTCCGGTATCATACACTGTTTCCGTTTAAACGTAAAATATACGTGATAATCCCGTTTATTACTGAACACTGGCGCCCATAGACCTTGAAGCGCAACAAACTTATAGTAATACAGCCCATCCATAAATTCAAGCAGTTAGACAAAAAAGGAGTAGAAATTATCATCTACGCTTGCATAAACATCCAACTCCCATCTAATTTTATAGACCTATAAGACCAGGGTAATTCTTCTTTTCAGAAGAAAAATTGAGTCATATTCACCGTTATTATAGGAACTAGGAATCAAGTTTCGTTATTTTTACGCATAAAAAGAGTGGGATCTCTCCCACTCTTCCAATCCGCTTAAATTATGTTAGAGAATAATTGCAATAAGTCCGCCTGAGCCTTCATTGATGATCCGACCAAGCGTTTCTTGCAATTTGTAGCGCGCATTATCCGGCATCATCGCGATCTTGCCTTGAATACCTTCCCTCACAATGGAGTGCAAGGAGCGCCCAAAAATATCGGATTCCCAAATCTTGATCGGGTCGTTCTCGAAATCCTGCATCAGATAACGAACCAACTCTTCGCTTTGTTTCTCTGTACCAATGATAGGTGAGAACTCAGATTCAACATCAACACGAATCATGTGAATAGATGGTGCGGTGGCCTTTAAGCGAACCCCGAAGCGAGAGCCTTGACGAATCAGCTCTGGTTCATCTAGAGCCATTTCAGCTAACGAAGGAGCAGCAATACCGTAACCGGTAGTCTTGACCATTTCTAAAGCTTCCGAGAAACGGTCATACTCCCTTTTCGCATGTGAGAATTCCTGCATCAGCTGTAGCAAGTGATCCTTACCTCGGATCTCAACCCCTACTACCTCCATCAGAACTTGATCATACAGCTCTTCTGGGGCATACAGATCGATCTCTGCTACACCCTGACCCATGTTCATACCACTTAGGCCAGCTTTATCGATAAAATCATACTCTGTGAACTGAGATACGAGGCGGTCGACATCCCGCAAGCGGCGAATGTCTTTTACCGTATCGCGAACGGAGTTCTCATAGCTACTACGCAGCCAGTGATTCTCTCCAAGCACCATGACCCAGCTTGGCAAGTTCACATTCACTTCATGAACAGGGAATTCGTACAATACCTCACGCAGTACACCGGTTACATCCTCTTCAGTCATGTTTGCCGCGCTGAGCGTCATGACAGGGATATCGTATTTGATGGCTAGCTCGTTGCGGAGCTGCTGTGCTTCCTCACTGCGTGGCCGAGTCGAGTTAATGACCAGCACAAATGGCTTACCCACTTCCTTCAGCTCCGCAATGACGCGCTCTTCAGAGTCCACGTACGAGTTCCGCGGAATTTCTGCAATCGTACCATCTGTTGTTACTACAACACCAAGCGTTGAATGCTCCTGGATGACCTTACGGGTCCCGATCTCTGCCGCTTCCTGAAAAGGAATTGGCTCCTCAAACCAAGGTGTAGAGATCATTCGCGGTCCATTCTCATCCTCGTAGCCTTTAGCGCCTTCTACAGCGTAACCCACACAGTCTACCAGTCGAACGTTAACCTCAAGCCCTTCCGCAACCTTGATTTGGACTGCGTTGTTAGGCACGAACTTAGGTTCAGTGGTCATAATTGTTTTGCCTGCTGCGCTTTGCGGAAGCTCATCCACAGCTCTTACCCGATCTGCCTCATTCGTGATGTTAGGCAGTACAATTGTTTCCATGAAGCGCTTGATAAATGTCGATTTCCCCGTGCGAACCGCGCCGACGACGCCAAGATAAATGTCTCCGCCGGTACGCTCGGCAATGTCCTTGAAAATATCCACTTTTTCCAAAAGAGATCCCCTCCTCATATTACTCCGAAGAAAAAATGCCTGAAGAGCATCGACTTCGCGTTCCGCCGGTAATCTGACCCTTGCAGGACATCAACCGGACTTATCGTATGCCCGCCCGAAGCCTAGCTGCTTTCGACCGGGACGTACTTGCCCCGCGCTAAACTCCGAATGCTCGGACATGCATTTGGACTAGTATCATCATATGTATCCGGAACGAATTTATGACCCGTAATCGCGCATTTTGCAATGTTATTTCAAAAAACTTAAGTGTGCGCGCCGCAAGGCGTCTGACGCCCGGAAGCTTACTCATCCATCTTATGAGGTAGGATTCATTGATAGAACTATTTTAGTGGATTTGTATGAGGAAATTTAAGAATATTTGGGAGCTTAGAGTGCTTTCATTCTATTCACTATTTCACTAGGGCTCCCGTTTCATCGTATACCATGAAAGCACCTTTTGCTGGCATCATGACTACCATTATCTTACCAAAAGCTATTTCAGTGCTATGAAACTCAACCTTAATTCCATCTGCGTTTTATATAAGACAATTAAGCTTTTTGTTAAGCCCTGCTCCATAATTTTCTATTAAAACAACAAAAAAACGCCTAATTCCTCGGATAAAACCGAAGCTTAGACGCTCTTAAACTTAAACTTTAACTTGGGGGCTGCGGAATCGGCTGGTTGTTAATCCATAGATACGGCAAAGACTTCACGGGAACGTAATATGAAGCTTCCTCCAGATCTAGTCGCAAATCTTTTTTCTCGTCATGTTCTCCACCATTCTTATCGATGGCAGCCATAATATCAAAGACATAATCTACGTAGACCGTTCCAGCCTTATCCATAATGAAATCAAGAACCTGACCGGAATAAACGCTAGTTAATGATATGGAGCTTGTTCCTGCCTTCTTATGGTCAATGGTGTAAAGTCCAGGATATAGCTCATCAAGCACGGGCAAAGAGCCCTCATGAGCTGATTTATAACGATTAATCTGACGCTGCACATTATTTACCTTTTGAACAGTAACAAGGTCCATTACCTTAACAACTGGATCGCTTTCCTCATTCAAAATAAGAAAATAAGCGCTTCCGCCTTGTTCAAAAGCCGTAGCCGGAATATCATCCAAATATCCCTTATTGTTCAGCTTGCCCAGGTCTATACGGAACTTCTCATATCTTGGAGTAGTTTCATCCGCGTTAAGGATCGGAAGCACACCTTCCTCCTGTTGAAAATCATCAACGGCTGATTGTATCCGCTTAACACTTTCTCGATAATTAACGCTAGCTCGCTTCTCTTCTCCAGGATATAGACAACCCGAAAGCGTAAGAGCGATCGACACCACTACTAGAAAAAGTCTTGCTCCTGCCTTTAGTTTCTTCTTTCTTCGATTAAACTCCAACCGAGTCCCTCCCACGGTGACATTCTACCTCTACCACAGCTCATCTTCTTCCCCACGCCGCGCAGCTTCAAGCTTACGGCGTACAGCAGCCTTAAGTGGATCTTCTGGTACTTGTACGGTCACATCGCTCCATACGGCTGCCTGACAGGCCAGACGCACTCCTTCTTCAAGTGCAGTTCCAAGCTTACGCCGTTCAATATCCCCAGGAGGTCTCACAGCTGAGGCCTCATCATTCGCAATTTTAACCTTGCACATCAGACAGCCTGCTTTTCCTCCACAGCGAGTGGTTATCGTTACTCCGGCTTTACGAGCTGCCTCCAGTAACGAGATACCACGATTCACCACAGCTTTACGACCTCCTGGTTGAAATACAACGGTAACTCCATTTTGCGATTTCATGATGTTACTTCCTTTCTCAACCCTATGTAACTGCTTACATAATTGAAACAACTCCGCCCAATAGGCCCACTAACATGATGACAAAAGCAAGTATAGACAGTAAAGCCTTAAGCAATCCCTTCGTTTTGCTCCGAGCAAAAGTTATAAGAAATACTGATAATCCCATAATCAGCATCGCAATCAGGGATAACCACATTTTTGTCATCGGATCCATGGTCAAAGCCCCCATTCGCCTGTAATTTATTAGGGTCTATTATATCATGACCTTATCCTTTTCTGTAAAAAAACATCATTTTTTATGTATTATTTTAAGTAAATTACGCTTCTTCAGAATTATCATGAATATAAAAAAAAGCAAAAGACGACGGAATCTATAATTGATCCGTTTTCTTTTGCTCACCCAACATAAAGCTATTTTTTAAGCATCATTTTCATTAAAGACTCCATTGTGCTGGAACCTGCGCCGCCTTTTTTAACGGCATTGATAATTTCCTGCACAGTAGCTTCACTGACCGGCACTTTCGCCATCGATGACACCTGCTTAATTAACTGGCGGAGCTGGGCTTCATTCTGCGTAGTTCCTGGCTTGACCGTACTGGCTAGCTTTTTGACGGCACTTTCCGTAATGTTCTTGCCCGCCTTTTTGTTAATGGCGTTCAATGCATCCTTGGAAAAATCTCTGCTCACTTTTCATCCCTCCTCCGTCAATCCCCAATACAACATATGAGAATTTGCGGAAAAAGGTGAACAGGATCAGGAATGCCATTGCTCCCAAGTTTCCTGAGATATTGCCTCAAGCTCAGGTTTACGATCACGGCCCATCAGAGCTTCGACAGCACTACGAGGACTTCTACCTTTAAAAAGCACATGATAAATTTGATCTGTAATAGGCATCTGGACACCTAGCTTAATGGAAATGGCATAAGCTGCCTCTGTGGTACGAATACCTTCGACAACCATTCCCATCGACTCCAGCACCTCATCCAATGGTTTCCCTTGCCCGAGCATAAAGCCTGCGCGCCAGTTACGGCTATGCTGGCTCGTAGCAGTCACTACAAGATCACCAATACCTGCAAGCCCTGCAAAGGTCAAAGGATTCGCTCCAAGCTCGACTCCCACCCGAGAAATCTCGGCCAGTCCACGTGTCAGAAGCGCTGCTTTAGCATTATCCCCAAATCCAAGACCATCGGATAGACCTGCACCGAGTGCAATAATATTCTTTAGTGCACCAGCGAGCTCTACCCCTACCTGATCGCGGTTCGTATACACACGAAAATCGTTGTTAATGAACAATTCCTGTGCTTCAGCGGTACGCTTATCATCAGGTGAAGCCACAACAACCGTAGTAGGACACAGACGCACTACTTCCTCCGCATGACTCGGTCCGGAGAGAACAACGATCTGCCCTTCGTCACAGCCGAGCTCCTCAGCAATAACGATGGACATCCGTTTCTTGCTTTCAGTCTCAAAGCCCTTCGTAGCATGAACGCACAGCATTTCATCCTTCCAGAACGGCTTCAGACTGCGAGCAACCTGCCGCATACCTGAAGATGGGGCCACAATAACAACCGCTTTGGAACCGGAAACTGCGGTCTCCATATCGGTGGTTGCAATGATGTTTGCGGGCAGAGAAATCCCCGGTAAATACTTATTATTGATATGAGAACCATTGATCTCGGCAGCTTGATCAGAGTTACGTGTCCACAGATAAACTTCCGAGTGATTAGCAGCCAGCACACTCGCTAGCGCAGTTCCCCAGCTCCCCGCTACTAGTACGGTTACTTTATCAGACAACACGATTCCCTCCTTTTACTTTTGAGCCTATCTTGTTCTCACGGCCCTCTACAATCTTAACAATATTCGTCCGGTGTCGCCAGAAGGCAAAAACCGCGATGATAATACTGGTCCAGAGCACAGGCTGAGTAAATCCTGTCAACAATAGAAAGACCGGTGTCAGCGCGACAAATATTAACGAGCCAAGTGACACGTAACGAGTGATAAAGATAGATCCTATGGCGATGACACCGGCGAGCAGCGCTGGCCATAAACACAATGTGGCCATAACGCCGATCGTAGTAGCGATGCCCTTTCCCCCACGGAAACGAAAGTAAAGCGGCCAGTTGTGTCCGACAATGGCAGCGATTCCGCATAGAGCAGCAACCCAGGTTCCCCAGCCACCTACCCAAGTTCCTAACCAAACAGCGGCAACACCCTTCAGTACATCCAGCACTAGCACGGATATCGCAGGGCCTTTCCCCAGTACACGTAATGTATTGGTAGCCCCTGCATTGCCGCTTCCATATTGACGGATATCAATTCCCTTTAGTAGCTTGGCGAACAGCACACTAAAGCTGACAGAACCAAGCAAATAGCTTACAACGATAACCAGAAGTTCAAGCGCCACACTTCTTCTCCCCTAACCTTCGTTTTCGGATTTACGCCGTGTAAAGAGACGGATTGGCGTTCCCTCGAAATTAAACGCCGCACGGATTTTATTCTCCAAGTAACGTTCATAGGAGAAGTGCATCAGCGATGGGTCATTCACGAACACCACGATCGTCGGCGGCTTCACCGCAACCTGCGTTACGTAGTTAATACGTAAGCGACGGCCTTTGTCAGTTGGAGGAGGGTTAATCGCAATGGCATCCGATACAACATCGTTCACCAGATGCGTAGTAATGCGCAGTGCATGCTGTTGAGATACGTGTTGCACCACAGGAAGCAGTTTTTGTAGGCGTTGTTTAGTTAAAGCCGACAAGAAGACCACAGGTGCGTAACTCATAAACAAGAAATGGTCACGAATCTTAGTCTCGAAGTTTTGCATAGTCTTGTCGTCTTTCTCAATAGCATCCCATTTGTTAACAACAAAAATAGATGCCTTACCAGCTTCATGTGCATAACCAGCAATATGCTTGTCCTGATCGATGATGCCCTCTTCGCCGTTAATTACAACGAGGACCACATCAGCCCGTTCAATCGCACGCATAGCACGCATAACACTGTATTTCTCAATGTTCTCATATACTTTACCTTTTTTGCGCATACCTGCAGTATCGATAAGCACATAACGTTGCCCATCACGTTCAAACGGTGTATCAATAGCATCCCGAGTAGTGCCTGCAATATCACTAACGATAACACGTTCTTCACCCAGAATTGCATTGACCAGAGATGATTTACCTACATTCGGCCGGCCAATCAAAGCTACACGAATGACATCGTCATCATATTCATCATCTATTTTCTCTGGCAGACGTTCTACTACAGCGTCCAATAAGTCGCCGAGTCCTGTACCGTGACTACCGGAAATACCAATTGGATCTCCAAAGCCAAGGCTATAGAACTCATAAATATCATCTGCACGCTTCATATTATCCACTTTATTGATGGCAAGAACGATCGGTTTACCTGAACGGAATAGAATCTGAGCTACCTCTTCATCTGAATTCGTCACACCACTCTTCGCCTCACACATAAATACAATAACATCTGCTTCTTCAATCGCCAGCTCCGCTTGAACGCGGATTGATTTCAGAATCGAGTCATCTCCATCAATTTCAATACCTCCGGTATCAATCACACTGAACGACTTACCATTCCAATCTGAAATACCATAAATCCGGTCACGTGTAATCCCCGGTTTATCTTCTACAATGGCTAATCTATCGCCAATCAGCCGATTAAAAATCGTCGATTTCCCGACGTTAGGCCTCCCAACGATTGCCACAACGGGTCTTGCCATATTCATTCCTCCTGTCATCCTTACGATACTCATCATAGCAAAAAACATTAAAATTGGCTAACACTCATGTTAGCTCCAATAAATCTTTCTGTTACCGGAAAAAGAGAATCGGCGACCCCCCGTATCGAGGGCTCGCCGATTACTTTACCCGTATATTCAAAAAGCAGAATTAGTTATTACCTTTGAATTTGTCCAACTTGTCACCAAAACGTTCAGCAAGTGTAAAGCTAAGGCCTTCGTTGCTCAGAGAAACGTTAGGGTTGTTCAATACTTCTTTAGGAGCTCTGTCTCTGCTGTTGCTGCGTTCAGGTCTAGCAGTAGGTGCTGGAGCTTCTTCTGTTTCTTTGATACTCAGGCTAACACGTTTCTCGGATGGATTGAAGTCCAATACTTTCACTTGAACTTCTTGTCCTTCTTTCAATACTTCGTGTGGAGTAGCAATGTGTTTGTGGGAGATTTGCGAAATGTGCACAAGGCCTTCCACTCCTGGAAGCAATTCAACGAATGCTCCGAAGTTTACAAGACGTTTTACAACGCCTGTTACAACATCACCGATATTGATTTCGCCAGCAGCAGAGTCCCAAGGACCTGGAGCAGCAGCTTTGATACTCAAGCTGATTTTTCCTTTTTCAGGATCAACCTTAAGTACTTTAACACGTACTTTATCACCTTCGGAAACTACATCAGAAGGTTTCTCTACGTGATTCCATGCGATTTCGGATACGTGTACAAGACCATCAACTCCGCCAACATCAACAAATGCGCCGAATTGGGTTAGACGTTGTACAGTACCTTCAATGATTTGACCTTCAGACAGTTCAGCCATAATTTTGAGCTTGTTGGCTTCGAACTCTTCTTCAAGGACTTCTTTCGCAGAGAGGATTACTTTGCTATTTTCGCGGTCAAGTTCTTTCACTTTAACACGCAGGGTACGGCCTTTGTAATCGCTGAAATCTTCAACGAAGTGACGCTCAACCATGGAAGCTGGAATAAATCCACGCGCTCCAACATCAGCTACTAGACCGCCTTTAACAACGTCAGCAACAGTAACTTCGAAAGCTTCTTGGGAAGCAAAGTACTTCTCAAGATCTTCCCATGATTTTTCGCTATCAACAGCACGTTTGGAAAGAACAAGGCTTTCCTTGTTGTCGTTGATGCTAACCACTTTACATTCTACTTCCTGTCCAACTTCTACCGCTGCAGCAGCGTTGTCCAGTTGTACTGCGGACAATTCGCGAATCGGAATCACGCCGTCGTATTTATATCCAATGCTTACATAAGCTTGGTTATCTTCGATTTTGACGATTGTTCCTTTCACGGTATCGCCTTTTTTCAAAGAAATGATTTCCAAGTCAGCTTGGTTAGTCACTTCTTCTTCGTTAACGGCAGCAACTTCTTCTACAGCTCCGTTATTTTCTGTCACAGCGGATTCCACCGCTTCTACGGTTTCATTACTCTCCGTAGCTTCCTGATTCTTAATTTCTTCAGACATGTGATTAGCCTCCTCGATTCAAAACCCCATTTATTTAAACCTGCGTATAGCAGAGTTCAAAACAAGCACTGCTTGGTATTACAAATTACACTTGATGATAGTATGTTCCAAAAAATAGCGACTATGCCGTTATTTAATCGTAGCACCAGACGAAATTTGCATTTCGTTTATCCCTTAACTAACAGTTGGTATACCCGACTTCTTCATCTCGTTGATGCGTTCCATAATGACATCGGTAACAGCCTCGAGAGACTCACTTCCTGCACCGGCAAATTGACTGAGATCTATAGGAGCCCCATAGACAACAACCATCCGTCGAAAGGGTTTGTACTCACCGACAATAGCGGCTGGAACAACTGCAGCACCACTTCGAAGTGCGAAGCTTGCAGCACCTTTCTTGGCAACTCCGGCGTCTGAGTTACGCGTACCCTCCGGGAAGATACCCATGACATTACCACTACGAAGTGTGTTAAGGGCCGTTTTAATGGATTCTTTGCTTACGCCACCACGTTTGACCGGGAAAGCACCCAATTTGTTAATGAGCCAGCCAAGCACAGGAACCTCAAAAAGTTCTGCCTTAGCCATATACTTTACCTGACGGTCTAGCTTAATCCCAATAGTCATCGGATCTAGCAAACTAATATGGTTGGCACAGAGCAGCACCCCGCCCTCCTTTGGCACATTCTCTTCCCCCACAATCTTAAGCGGGAAAACAATTGCGTAAATCAAGCGAAGCAATCCTCGGCAAAATACATAAATCATAAATGATTTCTCTCCCCGTCAACATGAGATCTGCAATGGGATACAATGGTCTCAACGACTTGATCGATATCCATAAAGGTCGTGTCCAGAAGAATTGCATCTTCCGCACGGCGCAGCGGTGAAATCTCCCGTCCTTCATCCAGACGATCTCGCTGTGCAATATCATGTTCAAGCTGCTGAAGTGTCACCGATTCCGCGTCTCTCAATTCCTTATAACGACGGAGAGCTCTTTCTTCCACACTTGCCGTCATAAAAATCTTTACTTCGGCATCGGGCAGCACGGTCGTACCGATATCGCGGCCATCCATTACAACGCCTTTGCGAAGCGCCATCTGACGCTGCAAATGACTAAGTCTGGACCTTACACCTTCGATCTTCGAATACTGCGACACAAGGCCGCTAACCTGAAGACTCCGAATATGCGGCGTTACGTCTTCCCCATTAATCAGCACCTTCTGAATGTCTTTTTCCGGAATAAGCTCAATAACCATGTCGCGAACGTTCTGGTTCACTTGATTCTGATCTTCCGGTTCTATGCCTTCTCGGATCATATACCAGGTGATTGCCCGGTACATTGCGCCTGTATCGACATAAATATAAGACAGCTTCTGGGCTACCAATCGGGCTACAGTACTCTTGCCTGCCCCGGCAGGTCCGTCGATGGCGACGTTAATTCTGTCGTAAGTATGTGTACCCTGCCTATCCAACGGGGCATTCCTCCTCAAACACTCTTTCATAAGAAAAGCATCTAGCGATGTCAAGTTCGTTGCAATATCAATAAGCACATACGAATAGATATGCTTGATGATATCAAGAAAAAAGCAGGCATTGCCTGCGACTTATAAAATTATACCACAGTTTATACTTCAGTGCAAAATCAGAAGGCTTAATAGAGCTTAGAAAAATGCCTATCGGTTGCGGAAATCAAACTGACGTTCAAAGCAGTAACGTATTATTTTCTGACGTTCATTATCCGTAATAGCCACAAATTTCAACATGGCCAATTGACGCCCATTCTCAAGCTTTTTAATCCGAACCACTTCACCTTCAAAGTCCACATGCTCAATACTACCATTTCGATATGGCACTAGAACCCAGCAGGATAATTTCGTTCCGACTTCGAGCTTCACTTGGTTATCCACCAAGAAAGACGTTCCTCCACCACCGATATCATCTGTACGTACAAGGAATCTTTTACCAAAGCTATCCTTCACAGCTAATTCAAGATCTGCATTCACTCGAAAAAAGCTTCGTCTCTGAATTTTGAAAATCGAATCTGCCTCTGGTTTTTGTATACGTACCATACGAATTACATCTTCTTTAAATCCGAGAACATGAGTATTAAAGTAATTTTTAATGCCACCCTCAGTTATAAAATAAACCGAAAGCTCGTCCCCCATAAAAAGTCGTTTCAGATGACCATTGCTCTCCTGCATAGGAATTTCAATCAGGAACGCGTCGTCCTCTGTCTCTGCAATTCTCGATCTATATTCAACTTCTGCTTCAGCAGCGTCACTGGAAGCAACCTGTAGGTATAGATATTCATTAATTTTGGGATACAAAGATGTCACCGCCAAATCAGTTTAGTTAACAATGATTATAGCATGGGAATATCACCCAATGAGATAAATATTATTTCAATTTTAAAAATATAAAAGGGCGCATCCAAATAAATGGATACGCCCTTTTCCTTTACTTTTGATCTACTCCCGAAGAAGCCCTGATTTCTTCCACAGACTCTTCGATGCCATCATCCGCATTAAGATAAATACGATACTGGGTACCATTTACCTCTCCGCCAAATTCGTAAGTCAAGACTTCTACTGAGTCATCATTTTTAATCCAAGCCATACGATGGTAATTCTCTTTGAAATCTGAGTTCAGAAATTTCTTCGCTTCCGCAAGGGTAAGCTTTGGCTTTGGAATTTTGCGATTGTCCTTATGTTCATTGACATATTCGCTAGCCTCAAATCCAACCGCTGTACCAGTATCAAGTCCAATACGGATCGTCATTTTCTCAGGATAAATCAACACATCATTCTGGTTAGTTACAAAGGTTAAATTCCCGATATTATCATAACGGTCAGCATTCACCGCAGTCATATGAGGATACCCCTTTTTATTAAGAAACTGCTCCGCCTTAACAACTGCTTCTTCTAAAGATACCTTAGCAGGACCAATCTCACGGTTATCATAATAAGAGATCAGTAAGCCACCATTTTTGGTGAAATCCATACTGATAATCTGATTATTATTCGAACCGCTGACTGTAGCCGTATAAGAAGGCCACTTCGTATTTTTGCCGTTTTCTTTAACGTCTACCTTAGCACTTGAACCTGCATTAGCAAACTTAATGGCTTTACGTTTAATATCTTCAACTGAAACAGGGGTACCCCCGAGCATTTTTACAGAGCGTTTATCATAAATGCTTGCAACTGAAGGGCCCCAATCCAGTTCAGGGTAACCTTCGACACGTTTGTCCACAGACTTGAAGCCGTCAATAATCGAATTATCTTCTGCCTTATTCTCTGTAGCCAGTGCGGTTTCAACATCCATCCAGCGCAGACGGCTACCGATCACTTTATTCTGAACATCCTGCAAATCTTTAGAGATTTCTCCAGAGCTCTTATACAATGCTTTTAAATTGCTCAATTCACCATCTGTTAAAGGCTTCTTAGTGAAATCACGAATCCCAGCTTTATAAGAAAAGTTAGAGATTTTGGACAGAAACTCTTCCGTTTTGCTAAATGGCAGTAATGTGAGAGGCAACTGATTAATTTCATTTTGTGCCTCACTGGTCATCCGCCACACATTAACAAGTCCTTTGCGGTGCATCCCATTAGAAGCGGAGTTAACAGCTAGTGTGTTTCCAAGCTCTCCATGAAGACGTTCCACATGGTGAGATAAATCATGAAAGGCACGTTGATATTGGTTCTCCGCCTTAATTAGAATCGCATTTTTCTCCTGATTCTCCTGATAACCCCACACGAGCGCTCCAATTAACAGCAGCGCAGTCAGCGGGAACATTACAGCACTTAATCTTTTGTACATAGGGCTACAAGACTCCTTTCGATAGCTTATTGGCGTTAGTTTGACAATAAACTAGGAGTCTTATGCACCGTCTGTAACACAATGTGACTAAAGCTTTTGAATAGAGGGATTCCACTACAGATTCACATAGCAGAGTGCTTAGGCTCTCTCTTCAATCTCAAAGCCAATGCTATTACTGCAAAGGCATTGCTTAAAGCCGGTCTGAATAATACCCTGCTCTTTTATCCCTCTTAATATGTAGGTCTCACCGCATCGTTTGCAAAGTATACGGACTTTTATACGCAAAAAAAGACACCTCTCTCCTCTCTGGAATCCCCCGTTAAGGAACAATCCTTTGAATATAAGTGTGTCCATCTCGATTATAGGTTAACCTCTTCTTCTCGTTTCAGAAAGCGGAATGGGGATCGGCTATTAGCCCTATCCACTTTCCCCATCCCTCCGTACCATAGAATAGCCATCAGAGGAACAATAAACCATATCCAGTAGTTAGCTGTCGTACTCAAAATAAAGTCATAAATCCCATGCCATAGCCATGGCAACAAGATAGAGATCAACAGAATTCCTTTTGTTTTAGCCCCTTTTGAGAACTTGGCTCTCCCTAAGTGATAACCCATGATCACACCAAACATAGCGTGTCCAGAAACCGGAAGTAGTGCTCTCAGAAACATGGAACCAATTGAAGCATTGCTATACCAAGCGTACATTACATTTTCTATTGTTGCGAAGCCGAGCGAAATCGCTACGGCATATAGTATCCCATCATATGGCTCGTCAAATTCGGTGTGATTGTAAATCATATGGTAAAGCACAAACCACTTTAGACATTCTTCCACGCCAGCGGATATAAGAAACGACTCCACATAAGGACCGCCATTCAGCCCCAGCATTAGTCCTCTCTGAATGATCATAACAGGGAATACAATCAGAAGGCCTAGCAGGAACACCTTAATGACGATATGAAGCGGTTCTTGATCATACTTATCTTTCAGGTAGAAAAAGGTCAGCAGAGCAAGACCCGGCGCTACTGCCGACGAAATAACCGATAACACGAGCACCGAATAACCTCCCTATATCCCTAGCGCCTTATACTGCTGATTACAGCAAGGCAGATAACAGCTTTAATTCAAGAATGACCGCCATACCATCAAGAACAAGAATAGGGCTAATCAGCTAAGAAGAAACGACGTTGTGGTCTATCAAAATGATGCTTATCAGCCCTATCATGCTATTTAATCCTGACGCTTAAAATGAGTGCACAATAACTGAACTGCATTCTCCGGCATTACTGTCTTCCCATATTCATCGAGAACAGCTTCAGTAACCGGTGAGGAATCTCCAAACTCAGCTAGTACGCCAACAAGACCTGACAACGCCGTCTCTTCAAATTCCTTAGGATCGAAGTACAGATACCATTTATTGTTATAAGAATACAGTTTCCCCTGGGAAGTAATATTACCAATGAGCACATGGGCCGCTTCAACAAGAACCTCGAAATCGCGGAATGCATATACAATGGAGTCGCTTTGTTCAAGAGTAACTTCCATTTCGTAAATCTCTTCTGGCAATTCTTCTTCCCCGGACGCACCGTACTGATGGTGATCATATTTTCCTCGGGTCACTATAACGACCATGCCTTGGGCGGGCAATGCGAAAACTTCTACGGCAAGCGGACCGGTAGCATCAAAACCTAGTTCACTATATGCTTGGTCCATCATCTCCGTAAACAGGTCATGAACCTTGGGAACTTCCTGCCACATATCTTCCTTCTGGATGCCCCGCTCGCTCAGGTCGTCAAAAGTGAGGAAAATCCGTATCTTATCTTGACTTAATCGCTCTATTCTCATGACAGGATCCTCCTTTTGCAAGCTCATTTATTATAATGTATGATGAGTCCCGAGTAATGAGCCAAAAATGGTTACTATGTATGTATGTTATCATTTTGCAGAGATAAATGCACGAAAATAAATATATAAAATCCTCTTAAAGCGTTGCCACTACTGAAGAGCTTATTCTACTTCATAAACCATTTTCAAGACCTTGAATATAAAAAAGAATCATTCTGCGGAATATTTCATCCCCAAAATGATTCTGAAGGAGTCCTTTACGGTTACAATCCCGGTATGGCTGTATGCGTTTCTTTTAGAATCTGCTCCACTTCGCTCTTCACTTCAGGATTGTTGCGAATGAAATCCTTCAGTAATTTGAGATTGGATTCTTTTGATTTTACCGGTGATTCCGTTTTATGCTCAGAGGTTCCGCTGTTCGCGCCATTACTTTGAGCATTGCTGCTTGAAGCAGCAGTGTTTCCAAACCCTGTCGTAGCCATACCAATTATTTTTTCTTTTGCTTTATCTGCGGCTCCGCTCATGGAACCGCCTGATTGTCCCAGCGAAGACATTAAAGAATTCCGCTTTTTGGACATAATCATACTAGCTGCGGCGCCCATCAGCACCCCGCATAAAAATGACGAAGTATTCATAATCCCAGCCTCCTTGTATGGTAAAATCATGTTTAGTGTTCGCGGAAAGATTCCGACTCATACAACCTAATCACAAGAAAGCGAGTTGAAAAAAGTGGGTAAATTGACATCAGCGCTGCTACTGGCTACTTTGCTGCTGACTTCCTGTAGCAACAACGGGGGAAACGGCAACATTGCTAAGGAAACAACCACACCAAATAATCAGCCCACAGCGGCAGCTACACAGAGCGTAGAAACTGAGGGACCAACAACCGAAATTGCAGTCACCCCTACACCACAAGCAACTACGGAAGGAGAAGCTGCAGGAAGTAACACCGCTACTGGGGATGAAGCCTCCGCTGAAGTTCCACTTCTGTACCATATGAACAAAAATTATGATATCGTCCCCAATGAAGAAACAACAAATAAAAAGGTCGTTTTGCTAACGTTCGACGACGGGCCCAAAGATGCGAATATGATTAATCCATTAATGGATATTTTGGACAAGCACCAAGCCAAAGCCATTTTCTTCGTGAACGGGTACCGTGTTAAAGCGCATCCCGAGCTTCTAGAGTTAATTCATAAACGTGGAGGAATTATTGGCAACCATAGCTGGGATCATATTATTCTCAAGGACAAGTCTTACACAGAAGTTAAAAAACAAATCGAAGACGTTCAAGCTGCGGTCAAGGAGATCATAGGTGAAGCCCCTCAATTTTTCCGCCCCCCACATGGTGCTGGCGGAGATGTTGGAAAGAAGATAGCCGCTGAAAATGGAATGTTATATATGACCTGGTCCAACGGATCTCTGGACTGGGAGATGAAAGAGAAAGAAACTGGAAAAACGGATAAATTGATCAAAAATGTGACGGACCAGCTTCATTCAGGTAGTAATATTCTGATGCATGAGCTGCCTTGGACAGTCGAGGCATTGGATAAGCTGCTCACTACTTTAGAAGGTAAAGGTTATAGCTTCGTAGATCCTCGCAGCATTGAGCTTAAGATGCGCTAAATTCCGAAATAGCATAAATAAAACAGGTAATCACCTCTATGGAGAGGCGATTACCTGTTTTGTGTTATTAATTAATTTAGTTGCACAATGACTACTTCCTAATGCTGCTCTTTACGGAGGGTGAGCACATGCATCTCAGATGGACTTCCCCAGCGGATCGGCAAGTGAGAGGTTCCAAACCCTCTGCTGATCAACAGCTTCGCATCCCTTCCTGTCCCATCCCTTCTTGGCCATTGAAACATTCCCGCATCATATTTATGATAGAAATTTTCTACATGTCTTTGACCCAAAAAAGGAAGAATAACCTGTCCTCCATGCGTATGACCTGCCAATATCAGATCAGCTGGTACACTTTGGCGTTTAGACAACCACAACGGATCATGAACAAGAATGATACGGCACATGTCATCTATAGAAGAAGTATGTGTCTTTAATCGCGGTAATGGACGATAGGAAGTGTTACCACCCTTTTTCGGGAAATCCACTCCAGTTAACCAAAGAGAAACTCCCTCACGTTCAATACTCACATTCTCATCCATTAACAGCTTTGCACCACTGCCACGGATAATCTGATCAACCAATGAAATATTAGCTCGATAATCATGATTTCCATGCACTACATAGGTGGGAGCAATAGATGTAACTAGATTCATATTATCGGCCAGTCGATTCAAAGGGCTGTTTTTTTCCGTTAGATCACCACCTAATAAAACAGCATCTACTTTTCCCTTTAATGGAGTCAATAGCGCTGATGGAAGGCGACGGCGATGGGTGTCGGTTATAAATAAAATACGAAATCCATCAAATACGTCTGGGAGCGACTTCAAAATTATTTCCTCGGTAATAATTCTGTTTTTAAAGGCGTTCCTTACCATAATCACTGCAATAATTACCGCGATCAAAAGCACAGTCACGATCAATCCCCATATCCAAACCATCACCATAAAGTTCTCAAAGGCGGCGCCCCTTCAATTCCCCACCAGAGGAGTGCCACCAGCAATATTACAAAAGTGAAGATCAAAGAGTTAACGAACATTTTACTAAGCCGAACACGTTCTGATGAATACGTATCCGAACGTGATGGAACAGATTCTTCCTGCTCTTTGTTTCCAGCGTTTGATCCCTTCGCAGAAGCTGCCGGACGGCGCGCTTTCCTTGATAAAGTTGCCGTTGTTGTCCGGGAATGATTGCTCTTTTTAGGAGCTTCCTCCGATCGCGGATTCGTTTTTTTACTTTTGCCAGAAGTTTTGCCTTCGCCACCACGCTTTTTCTGACGAGACTTCAACCGGCTCAATTCCTCACTCATGATTCCCTCCTGTAGCGGATCACCAGACCAGAGAATAGGTCGATGAAGAAATGACATAGTATAGGTGCCCAAAGGCTTCCTGATTGAATGTATATATATCCAAGACCATAGCTGCTTAAAAATACCCATCCGGTAGGTACAAAGTGACGCAAATAACGAACATGAATAAGAGCAAATAGAATACTGGTCCAATAAGGACCAATGGAATATTGAATAGCTCCTCTGAACAGAAGCTCTTCACAGATCGATACCATAGCTGCAATTACAACAATGTGCCATACGGGCCGATTTCGAAATAAAAGGTCGTTTATTCCCCCGTCATCCATGCTTTCTTCAGGTACAATATGAGTCAATAAATAATCAACTACCAGCATTACAGCGGCAAGTCCAAGACCCCATGCCACAAAATGTACGCTTTCTGGAAAAATTAATAGCTCAAAAGGATTTCTTTTCTGAAATAATATCCATATCAAACCGATAATTAATGTAAGCCCCTGAGTAATATAGAGATTGAGGAGCAGAAGACGGTCTGTTAACTGACCTGGCTCTACTTTTTTTATCTTAATCTCGCCAAATTTGAATTTTTTCATCGTGACCTGCCTGTTCTTTAATTTTTTGGGGCAGCTCCGAAAGAGAAACCGTCCATAATGTTGCTATCAATACATAATACATAGGATAATTCCCCCAGAAAAAGGAGCACTTATTATGAGCCAACGTAACTCCCGTACACAAATGTTGTACACTCTATTTTTTTTGTTTTTCCTTATTTGCGCCTTCGCCGCATTTTTCACAGGCGTCAAGGTTGGCGCAGACAAAACGGAAGCTAAATATGAGCAACAAAAGAGCAGTAATGGATATGGATTAGAAGAATTCACGGGCTCTTACCAACAGAAGGATCTTGTTACTTTCTATCATAACGTATTTTTGCCTTATCGGGAATTCAAGCAGAATTGGAACACGCAAGTGGACAAGCTGGCACGTAGTACTGATGCCCGTGTGAACGCAGCGGCTATGAAGAATCTTAGCCTTCTAGCAGATAAACAATATGAAAGAGTTAACCAGGACTCTATCTTTTCCGACTCACCCTTATTACATCAATCACAGCTAAATATCCTTAAAAGCTTAACCTTATTCTCAAAAGCTTCTGGTGAAATAAGTGCAAGTGCATCTGGTGCAGAGACGGCAAAATTGCTGAAAAATGATCCCTATACTGCCGGCGCGGTTAAATTCGGATTGCTCGCACAAAAGAACTTTTATGATTCTATGCTAAAGTGGGGCTCTAAGACAAACCAGAAAATCCCTTCTGATGCTGGTGAGCTAAAGACCATGTCCTTTATACAGTGGAAAAAAATGCCTCTTCTTCAAAAGAACGCATCCATTGCTGATATGATGTTAAATCGCGGAATTTTTGCAGCCTACGATCCTCAGGACATTACCGCAAAAATAGACGATTTAATACATTCTGGTACTGCCAGTTCATTGAATCTTACGGATGTCCAGTCCTCAGTAACCCTGCTTATTTCCACAGGTGCTATACAGGTAGAGGATTTTATGAAGTGGCGAGAGCAGTACTATAGCAAGGAGACGATTCCACAACTCCCGTTTTTTATGAATAGAACCAGTTATTGAATCATAACGAAAAAAGAGGTTCACTTCAAGAAAGCCTACTTTCAAAGCCTATTGACACATCTACATTACCGTGTTACATTATGAAAAAATTAATCAATCAAAAACGATGATGGAACAAAGATTCTGGAAGTCTTCAGAGAGCCGGTGGTTGGTGCAAACCGGTGACGAACAGATGTCTTTAGCGCTCCTGAGATATTGTATCGAACCTTAAAGTAGGTGCAATCGGATCAACTCCGTTACCAGTGTGGCCTTTGCAGGCCAATGAGGCTGCTTCTTCCAAGTTGCAGTGAATTAGGGTGGTACCACGAAGATAACTCTCGTCCCTTACTACGGCAGTAGTATGGGGGTCGGGAGTTTTTTTAATTTCTAATTACCCAATCTATACTATCCTTTTGCCCAAAGTTACCGATTCCGCGGCACTTCTGCACGCAACTTCTTTTATGCGACACCGCGTTGATCTACTATTATCACATGTTTTTTCTCTACTAGTTCGTGAATCTTCAGGTATTGTGGATTGCCCAAAAAAGGCGTCCTCGACATATAAAGCTTTTCAACTTTAAGGGGGATAAGAAACCATGTTTAAAGTATTAGTATCGGATCCAATCAGTGATTTGGGCATTCAGCAATTGATGGACGCAGAAGATGTAGTTGTTGACAAAAAAACAGGACTCAGCGAAGACGAACTCATTGCAATTATCGGTGAATACGATGGTCTCCTTGTCCGCAGTCAAACTACTGTAACAGACAAAATCATCGAAGCAGGTAAAAATCTAAAAGTAATTGGTCGTGCAGGTGTTGGTGTAGATAATATCAAACTGGATGCTGCAACAAAGCGTGGTATTGTTGTAATCAATGCTCCTGATGGAAATACAATTACGACTTGTGAGCATGCTTTCGCAATGATGATGGCACTGGCCCGTCACATTCCACAAGCTTATGCAAAAACAATTGGTGGAACCTGGGATAGAAAAACATTCGTAGGTGTAGAGCTTCGTGGCAAAACTTTAGGTGTACTCGGAATGGGCAGAATCGGTAGCGAAGTGGCTAAACGTGCCAAAGCTTTCGGTATGGAAATTCTTGCTTTTGATCCTTTCCTAACAGCTGAACGTGCTGAAAAGATGGAAGTTAAATTGGCTTCCGTAGACGAGGTTGTTCGCGGAGCAGACTTCATAACTGTGCACACTCCACTTACTCCGGAAACACGCCATATGATTTCTCGCCCGCAATTCGAGGTGATGAAAAAGGGAATGCGCATCATCAACTGTGCCCGTGGTGGTGTAATTGATGAAATGGCATTAGTAGAAGCTATAGATAGCGGTATTGTTGCTGGCGCTGCGTTCGACGTATTCGAGAAAGAGCCGCCGCAAGCAGATCATCCTTTCCTGTCTCATCCAAAAATCATCGTGACTCCTCACCTTGGTGCTTCTACGATTGAAGCTCAGGAGAACGTGGCGATCGATGTTTCGGAGCAAGTGTTGCATATTCTGCGTAATGAACCGTTCATTAACGCGGTCAACATTCCTCCAGTGGCTCCAAGTGTAATGAATAAGCTTCAACCTTACTTCACTCTTGGAGAAAAATTGGGCAGCTTTGTTACCCAAATTGCAGCTGCTGCTATCCGTGAGATCCATGTTGAATACGCTGGTGATCTCTCGGATGTAGATACCCAACCACTAACCCGCTACATTGTAAAGGGTGTGCTCTCCCGCCACTTTGCAGAGGACGTTAATATCGTAAACTCCATGCATTTAGCAAAAACACGCGACGTGAACGTTGTAATAACTAAAGCTTCTAAAACTAAAGGCTTTACCAATCTGATTACTGTTACTCTAAAAGCTGATCGTGACCAAGAGTATCTTGTTGCAGGCACCTTGCTGCAAGGCTATGGAGAACGGATTGTTCAAGTAAATAAGTTCCCAGTTGATATTGCTCCTGAAGGTCATCAAATCTTTGTATCCCATAACGACAAAGTAGGGATTATCGGACTCGTGGGCACATTGCTTGGCGAGAACGATGTAAATATCGCCTCCATGCAAGTGGGACGTAAAATTGTTGGGGGCGCTGCAATCATGCTGCTGACCGTTGACAAAGCTGTTCCTAAGCATGTCCTTGTGAAACTTGCTGGTTTACCAGAGATTAACACTGCCGAAGAAATCATCCTTCTTTAATCTAAAACATGAAAGGCCATTCCAGAATGCACTGGAGTGGCCTTTCTTTTATTTAACGAATCTTTTTCTTCTTACATTATGAATGAAGGGATTATCCTTCCATCAATATCAGTAAAACCATACTTTTCAGCAAGCTTTCCAACCTGCTGCGGCTCACCGGACATAGACATAACCTCCGGATCAGCTGCTAGTGCAGTCACAGCTCGACCAATATATGTCGTCGATTCACTCATTTTCAGTTCCCCGACTTCTTGCCAATGTTCCTCATCTGTATTCATGGCTTCTAGAACCGCTTCTGTTCTCATCCATCCGGGTGAAAGTGGAATAACCGCAATACCGTCATCTTTTAACTCCTTCGACAGACCGAAAGCCATACGTAAAAGTGCATTTTTAGAAAGATCATAATAAAAGTTGCCTAAATATTTATAATGATCCCAGAAGGTTGTATGGATAATAAGACCGCCAGTTTTTGCCTTGCGCATGAAGGGAATTGCGTAATAATTCGTGATCATCTGTGCTCGCACACCAGCATTAAACATATTGTCCCAATGCGCTGTAGGTAACTCCCAAAAAGGCTTCTGCTCGATAGCTAAATCATTGCCTCCCCATACGTTGTTAACTAGTATATCAAGTCGCCCCTGCTCTTCAGCGATCTGACGGATCACTGCTTCTGTTTCCTGATCCTTCGTATGGTCACATCGTATTACCGCACCAGATCCTCCACTCTCTTTTATCTCCCTAAGCACGCTATTTATGCTCCCCTTAATATGTTCTGTGGCGGATACATCTGTGGTTCTCCCTGTGATATAAACAAAAGCGCCTCTTCTTGCTAATTCTAAAGCGATCCCCCTGCCAGCACCTCTACTGCTCCCGGTAACTAATGCGACTTTACCTTTCAATGTCATAGTCCTCAACCCTTTCCACATAAATTTAGATTTCAATATTCTGTGATCATCCCCTACGTTTTATAAGTATAGCGCTAATATATGACATCCACTGACATATATAATATAATCATGATTTAGAAATGATTAATGGGATCGTCCAATAATTAATACGAGGAGGAATAGCCTAATGAGAGCCGACCGTTTGTTATCTATATTGCTTCTGTTGCAAAACCGTGGAAAAATGACTTCTAAAGAACTGGCCCAAACACTCGAGGTATCAGAACGAACTGTGTTTCGTGATATGGAAGCATTAAGTACTTCAGGAATCCCGATTATAGCTGAGCGAGGACGTGAAGGGGGTTGGATGCTTACAGAAGGGTACCGGACCTCCCTAACGGGAATGAAGCCACAAGAGATTGGTTCACTGCTTCTGTCCACTGACGCATCTATAATGAAGGATCTGGGGATACAAGACGACTACTCTTCCGCTGTTCTCAAACTAGAGGTTGCCTCTTCACATCGAACTAGTAACCCAGCAAATTACCTAAGCGAGCGCATTCATATTGATGGTGCCAGTTGGCATCCTTCGGATGAGACTTACCCTTTCCTTTCTGTACTACAGAGGGCTCTTTGGGAAGACCGTAAAGTAAAAATCACTTATCTCCGAAACGACGAGACAACGGTTCGTTTGATTGAACCTCTTGGGTTAGTTGCAAAACGCGGCGTATGGTATGTCGTAGCCAAAAGCAAGAATGAACTACGAACCTTTCGAGTATCCAGATTAGTTAACGTTGAGGAGACTCATGAGTGGTTTAACAGGCCTGACGATTTTGATTTAAAGCGTTACTGGGAAGAATCCACCTCAGCCTTTAAAGCAGCGCTGCCAAAGTATCCGGCAAAACTAAGGGTTAGAGCATCTGTCTTAAAAGAATTGCAGCGTGAAAGATTTGTCTCTATCCATTTGATAGAGACTTCAAGCGATGCAGAGTGGGTGAACGTTGATGCCGAATTTAATACGATCGAGTCTGCCTGCCGGATAATCCTATCCTTCATTCCCTCCGTTATGGTATTTTCTCCACAAGAGCTTTTAGAGATGGTAAAGTCTGCTATCGCAACAATTTCCGCTATATATGAGGATTTTTGACACGAAATCTCAAGATCTACTTCTAAAAGAAGATTTATGTCAGTTCTTACTATAGACCAAACACCTTTAAATCCCATATAATAACACTAATACATAATATTAATAAGGAGGACATTATACCAATGAACTGGATGCATAAACTTCCGTTAAAACAAAGAATTGTTGCCGGATGTTACCTCGTTGCCGCACTATTTGCCATTCCTGTTTTAGTTACTTTTATGATCTTAGGCAACATTATTTTGGGTATTGTTCTAATCGTTGTTCTTGCTGCATTAACTTTACCCGTTGCCCGCTTTGTCGAGAGAACGCTTACATCTTCTTTCGATGACATCGCGAATGTATCTCATAGTATTTCAAAAGGGGATTTTACTAGTAGGGCCGACGAGAACGGGTCTATGGGGGACGTAAGTCGTTCCTTTAATACTATGATTGACAAGCTCAAGAAGATTCTGACAGAAGCTTCGCAGATTACTCGCCAAGTGATGGATGCAAGCCGCGGAATCGAAGATAAGAATCAGAACTTAAAAATTGTCATGGCTCAAGTAGCCTCTTCGTCCAACGAACTAGCTCTTGGTGCAAATGAAATATCTACGGATATCGCTGAAATGACAGAATCCATTAAAGATATTGAGAATAAAGTATCCAATTATACGAACTCTACAAAAGAAATGAACAGACGTTCAATACATACCTTAGAACTAGTTGAGCAAGGACGCCAATCCGTTGATACTCAAGCTGAAGGCATGCGTAAAAACATCCAAGCTACTCAAAAAGTAGCTGATACTATCGAAGCCCTTTCTCATAATGCTCGCGGAATTACGATGATCACAAAGACCATTACAGAGATCGCTGAGCAGACCAATCTCTTATCGCTAAATGCCTCTATTGAAGCAGCACGTGCCGGAGAGCATGGTCGGGGATTTGCTGTTGTCGCACAGGAGGTTCGTAAACTAGCTGAAGAATCAACGGCTTCAACGAAGGAAGTTTTCGGTTTGGTTCGGAGCATCGAAACTGATATTAAACAAGCGATTGACAATATTGCTATCAACGAAGAGGTTGTACAGGTACAGAATGAGATGATCACTCAATCTGCTCATATCTTTGCTCAAATTGTGCAAAGTGTGCAGTATATTACTGAGCAGATTTCTTCCTTCTCTGCTGAAAGTGACCTTATGTTGGAAAGTGCCTTAAAAATCTCAAGTGCAATCGAGAATATCTCTGCGATCACGCAGCAAACCGCTGCCGGTACCGAAGAAGTTTCGGCAGCTATGAACGAACAAATTAATGCCCTGCAGTCCGTCGCAGAAGAAACTGAAAAAATGACGCAGGCTGTATTTAATTTACAGAAGACAATCCATATCTTCAAATTTTAAGTAACTGACTAATCGTACAAGCAAACATAAACTGCCCCTAAGTTTGACTTAGGTGGCGGTTTTTTTACGTCCATTATTTCATATGTTAGACAAGACTTTCGTCAAAATTCGAGTTAATTTGCGATAATATATTGACAAAGGGCCTCTAGGAATATATTGTAAAGGAAAATTCTTCTTATAAATTTAAAAATTATATTGGCAAAATCTTCGAAAGAGGATGACGCAAAACCATGGATCTACAGCCTCATGTTTAATCTGAGGCCATGACAGCCAGGTTGCAGAAACCAAGACGACTGAACTATTGTTCAGTCTCTATGGCGATTTATGCCACCAACCTGTGCCCTATTTTAGAGCACAGGTTTTCTAATGTTTGATTTCAAAATAACAATCAACTTGTGAGGTGTATTTTTTTGAAGACAGTCGCAGATTACATGTCGGAAGCACTACGGAACCTAGGTGTTACCCATTCCTTTGGCATTATTGGCAAATCCATTTGTCCTATCGTTCTTAAAATGGTAGATTACGGTATTGAATTTATTCCTGGGAGACATGAGTCCAGTTCCGGCTTCGAAGCAGCTGGGTATGCGCTGAAAACTGGAAAACTAGGTGTAGCTTTTGGTACTTCAGGTCCTGGTGGAACAAACCTTTTAACTGCAGCAGCACATGCTAAGGCTAACAACCTACCTGTCCTATTTATTACTGGCCATCAATCTATTAAAGAGCTTGGAATTCCCCAATGTCAGGACTCTACCTCTTTTCTAGCTGATTTAGCTGATATGTTTAGACCTGCTACCTTATATAGCAAGCTTATTGAACGTGGAGATCACTTTAGCACGATCTTTAATCATGCCATATCCATTGCTTTGAGCGGTAACCGCGGCCCAGTTCACCTTTGTATTCCCTTTGATGTACAAACGGAATTGCTGGAGGAATGTAATATTGTAATCCCTGAACGTGAATCACTGGTTAGCCATGCTAATATTGACCGCGTACTTGATGCTATTAATAACTCAAAGAATCCCATAATTATCGCTGGTAAAGGCGTTAACCGCTCAGGAGCACATAGTGAGCTAATTCAATTAGCGGAAACATTTACTATTCCTGTAGTTACATCTCCAGGTGGTAAAGGGGCTATAGCTTGGGATCATCCACTCTATCACGGTCCAATTGGAGTAGGCGGCTGTACCCATGGGGATGACTTGCTGAATCAAAGTGATCTATTTATCGTTCTCGGCTCACGTTTAAGTGATATGACTATTTGTAATCTTAAACGAGAAAATCATCCTACAACATTAATTCAGTTTGATAGCGATCCGACTTTTGTCGGAAAAATATTGTTCTCTAAAACAATTCCAGTGACTGGAGATCTACGCGACAATCTAGTTTGCTATCTCAATCATATTGACACGAACAACATCACAAAACGCGAAGCACCGACAAATTCCGATTATACCGAAGAGCTTCCGATTTTACCAAACCTTTCACTTGCATCGGTCTTGAGTACGATGAGTGATTTGATTCCTTATAACAGCACAGTCTTTGTTGATGATGGAAGTCACGGTTTCCATGCTGCGAAATGGTACAAGGTTAAGAAACCGGGCAGTTTTGTTTTCGATGCTTACTTTGCTTGTATGGGTAATTCCATCGGGATGGCGATTGGTGCAAAGGTTGCGGCTCCAGAAGAAACGATCTTCTGCATTACAGGAGATGGCTGCTTTATGATGCTAGGGGCAGAGATCAACGCTGCTGTCTGCAAGGATATTCCTGTCATATTCATTGTTGTAAACAATAAACAGCTAGATATGGCTCTAAAAGGTATGGAAAAGACTACAGGACGTATTGACGGAACTATCTACGAAGTCCCTATGGACGCTGTAAAATTCGCAGAATCACTAGGCGCTACAGGGTATAAATGTGAGACAGCGGAGGAATTCGAAACAGCCATTAAGGACGCTGTTGCAATCAACCGTGTTGCTGTCATTGAACTGTTAACAGACCGTGATGAGGTCCCTCCGACTGCTCACCGTACTTTAAACCTAAATTAGGAGGTTACTATGAAAGACAATGTAAACAGTGGTCTTAACCACTTCACGAATCTCTCAGGAGACTACGGCGCTAAAGCACTGGCTCCGATTAAAGAACATTTCCCTGACTTGGCTGAATTTATTATGGGGAATGCCTACGGCGATATTTTCCAACGCAACACAATTGAAGCGGACTGGAAAGAAATCGCAGTTATCTCTGCTCTGATTGCTATGGGTCAGTTCGATCAATTAGGTGTTCATTATGTCATGGCTCTTCGTGTGGGAGTTACTGTAGAACAACTCAAAGGTATTCTATTACACTTAGTACCCGCTATAGGGGCACCTAGAATCATCACCGCTTTTAATATTCTTCTCGAAACGATTGAAGAAATAAAGTAACTATTTTCAGTAAAATTAAAATATTGGGAGAGATGTTAACGTGGGACAGTTTATTTTAAAGACAGACACTACTAAAAAAGTGATCAATATTGAGCTGGAAGGAACATTTTCTGAAGAAGATGGTCTGAAATCCATCCAAGCTTATCAACAAACTATTAATCCTCTCACTCCAGCAGACTATGAATTACAAATCGACTGCAGAAAGCTAAACGTAACTGCACCTGATGTTGTACCTCTTTTAGAAGGTTGCTTCGTAATGTTTAAGAATGATGGATTTGTAAAAGTAAATCTAACCCTTGAAAATAACCCAATTCTTAAAATGCAGCTTGCTCGTCTGGGTCGTAAAGCAGGACTAGATAACATCGAGATCATTTCCACCGTTACAGCTTAATTCTTCATATAAATAAAAAAACCATAGAGTTTTTCAGGAGGATTCATTCATATGACCGGAATTCGTATTCAAGACATTGATATCTATCATCCTAGTAATAAAGTTGGTAACGACTTTTTTATTAAGCATTTTGACGAAAAGGGTATTGATATCCGAGGTCTACTGACCACTTTAGGTCGTGATACGCGCTATAGCATTAAGAATGAGGAAGAAAATTCTCTTACGATGGCTTTCGAGGCTGCCAGTAATGTGTTGGATAAAAATGGTCTCACTGGCGCTGATATCGATCTTATTGCCTATGCAAGTCAAACTCCTGAATATATCTTTCCTACTAACTCTTTAATGATTCACCGTTTAATTAACGGCGCATCTCATACAATTTGTATAGATAGCAACGCTAACTGTGCAGGTATGACTGCTTCCGTAGAACAGGTGAGCCGTCAAATGCAAGCCAATCCTAGAATTAAGCGTGCTTTGGTCATTGGATCCGATTATTTAGCACCTCATGCAGATAAGAATGATCCAGTCTATTATGCTAACTTCGGTGATGCAGCTGCGGCAGTCCTTCTTGTGCGCGATGATAATGCGGTAGGCTTCATTGATTCTGTCTATCAAACAGACACATGCGTTTACGGCAACTCCATGTTCCCGGCTGAAGGCTTGGCTAATCTGGGTAGAAAAGGCGTCGCGGCTGGAGAATTCAATGTGAAGTTCATTCCATTTGATGATTCCATTTGCGTAGATGCTGCTTCTGAATCGATTCGCACGCTTCTATCTGATAACAACATAGCGCCTGAATCTATTAAAGCGGCCTGTTTCTCACAGCTTTCACTGCCTAATATCGTTGGTGTTTGTGAAAAAGTAGGTATTGATCGTGATGCAGCGGTTTACATAGGTGATGAATTCGGATACACCTCCACCAGTAGCCCGTTTATTGCTCTACACAAAGCAATTACTACAGGAAAGATCGAACGTGGTGATAAAGTTCTGTTTTGGACAGTGGGTGCCGGATGGCAAAATGTAGCGTTTGTTATTGAATATTAATTGTTGCAACACAAAAAGCGGCAAGCCAAGGATAGATCCTTAGCTTGCCGCCTTTTAGTATAGATATGAACGCCAGATCAGGACTTACCTGCGAAGGTTAGACCCTTCTCCGCGAGCGCACTCCGTAATTGAACGATCGTCTTTGGACCCAGTCCATGTAGTTTCAGAAGCTCTGACTCAGTGAGCTTGGTGAATTGATCAAGCTGTACATAACCAGCACCATGAAGCGCTCGAAGCGCTGGCTTAGATAGCCCGCTAGGTAGATCAGATTCTGTTCCGTTAACCATAGACATGTCCCCAGTCTCCTTCTACTGATATCTTTCATGTTTCTCCCAGCCCATAGTACGCGCTACAGCGTCTTTCCAGGCGTTGTAACGTCGTTCGCGCTCATCCATACCCATGACAGGCGAAAAGACTCTCTCCGCTTTGTTGAAGCTTTCTAGCTGTTCTCTTGTCCAGACCCCAGAGGTTAATCCAGCAAGGAGCGCTGCACCCAGCGCAGTCGTCTCCGCATATGTAGTCCGAGTAACTTCACTTCCGAGGATATCAGACTGGAACTGCATCAGCAAATCATTACGAACAGCTCCCCCATCTACACGAAGACCGGTCAATGGCATTCCTGCGTCTTTTTCCATAGCCCCTATTACGTCTCTAGACTGAAAGGCTAATGATTCTAACGTTGCTCGTACCAAATGCCCCGAAGTCGTACCTCTCGTCAGACCGAATACGGCTCCACGTGCGTACATATCCCAATAAGGCGCACCCAGTCCAGTGAAAGCTGGTACGACGATAACCCCTTCACTGTCCTCTACTTCCCGCGCTTTATCTTCTGAGCCTGCTGGCCCGGTTATGAGCCCTAGTCCTTCCTGAAGCCATTGTACAGCCGCTCCGGCTACAAATACACTACCCTCGAGCGCATAATAGAGTTCATCTCCCATTCCCCAAGCCACAGTGGTCAACAACCCATGACTGGAGACTACAGCTTCTGTACCTGTATTCATTAGAATAAAGCATCCAGTTCCATATGTGTTTTTGGCACTGCCGGGTTCAAGACAAGTATGTCCAAACAAAGCAGCTTGTTGATCCCCCAATACAGAGTGAATAGGTATTTCTGTCCCGAACCACTGCGCGTCTGCTGCTCCAAATTTACTACCGGACATCCTCACTTCTGGCAGGATGGAGCGTGGTACACGAAGCTCCTCCATTAGCTCTTCGTCCCAGCAGCGCTCATGTAAATTAAATAGCATCGTACGCGATGCATTAGTTACATCAGTAGCATGTACAGCCCCGCCAGTAAGCTTCCAGATTAGCCAGCTGTCTACTGTCCCAGCTAGTAGCTCACCATTATTCGCCCGCTCTCGTGCGCCGTCAACATGATCAAGAATCCAGGAGAATTTTGTTGCAGAAAAATAAGCATCCACAACGAGTCCCGTCTTGCTAGCAATGAGTCCCTCTAACCCCTTACTCTTGATCTCTTCACACAGCTCTGCAGTGCGTCTGTCCTGCCACACAATCGCAGGATAAATCGGATTGCCTGTTGCTCTATCCCAGATCAGGGCCGTTTCCCTCTGATTTGTAATTCCAATGGAATATATTTCCTGAGGCATTATCCCGCCCTGAGTAATCGCATCTCTTGCAGCTGCAAGCTGTGACGCCCAGATTTGCTCTGGGTCATGCTCCACCCAGCCAGGGTGTGGGAAAGATTGTTCAACCTCATATTGCCCTTGTGAGACGATTCTAGCGTCCTCATTGAACACTATGGCTCGTGAACTGGTAGTCCCTTGGTCTAAAGATAAAATCATTTGATGGCCTCCCAAGCATAAACAATGAGATATGTTCCACGATGAACAAGATTAATGTATTTGTTTCAACAAAAAGCACCTCTGCTGTCAGAGGCGCTATCACACATTGTGTTTGGAATTACTGTTTTTCGACAGGAAGTCTTAAGGTAAAGGTTGTACTTTCACCCAATTTACTGGAAGCTGAAATGGTTCCGTGATGCGACTCAACAATATTTTTAACAATCGCAAGCCCAAGTCCTGTTCCACCTGATTCTCCCCGTACGCGTGCCTTATCGGCTTTGTAGAAACGATCAAATATATACGGCAGATCTTCCTGCGGAATACCTACGCCTTCATCCTGAATTTTAATTTCAAGATAGCGACGCCCTTCTAAGACACAAGTTCCTGTATAAACCGTGATCTTCTTGCCATCCTGAGTATGACGAAAAGCATTATCGAGCAAATTGGTTAAGACCTGCTCTAGCTTATCTTCATCAGCCGCCTTAAGAACAAGGACATCGCTCTCTTTGTTTAGCTGCAGATGAATATCACGCTCTTTCGCACGTACGGAAAATTTACGATACACTCGTTCCAGCAGTTCATTCACACCTACTTCTGCCTTCAACATATCCGTATGTCCAGCTTCCATTCGCGCAAGGTCGAGCAGATCCTTTACAAGACGTCCCATACGGAGGGATTCATCATGAATGACCTGAATCAGTTCACTGCTTTCTTCTGGTGAAGAAGCCATGCCGTCAAGTAAAGCCTCACTATAACCTTGCATCATCGATAATGGCGTCCGAATCTCATGAGAAACGTTTGCCACGAAGTCACGGCGCATTTTTTCGAGTCGTACTTCTTCAGTCACATCACGTAGAACAGCAACTACTCCACGAATGCTGCCCTCAGAATATAAAGGTGCCATATGGACGGACCACACGCCCTGCCGGACATGTACATTAGAACGCTCATCGCCGCCTTGTTTCAACGTGCTCAAAAATAAAGGACGCAGGGGAGGTGGAACATTACTCTCAGCCGTTTCCGAATGAGGTTCAATGTCACTCTCTTGTTCCCACTCCAAATCGCTCCAGCTCTCAAGTAGCGATTGACCATGCGGATTGGTCAGAATAATCTGACCTTCGATGTCAAAGGTGATTACAGCATCACTCATGCTACGTAATACACTGGATAGATGACCCTTCTCATGGTGCAGACTGCGGATATTCTCTTCTAACTCCTCAGCCATATGGTTAAAGGAAGTCGCCAATTGACCGATTTCGTCGCTTGTGACAAGCGTCAGCCTTGTTCCGTATTCACCACGTCGAATGTTGTTTGCAGCCTCGATGACACGTTGCATCGGTTGAGTGATCTTGGTAAACAAGAACAACGCGAAGAATGTCGTCAAAGAAAATCCGATCATGCAAGTATACATAAATAAACGTTTGATATCGCCGGAATTGGCAAAGTTACTGTCGATATAGGGAAGCAGAAACAACCCGAGTGTTATAAGCACGACAGCGACCAGGCAGATGATCGTGACCCACAGTTTGCCGACAAGACTTCTCCAGAAGTTCACTTATTTAGGTACCTCAAGTTTGTAGCCTACACCCCATACGGTTGTAATCATCGCCGCGGATTCCGGTGATACCTTATTCAGCTTTTCACGAAGACGTTTAACATGGGTATCGACTGTACGCAAATCTCCAAAAAACTCATAATTCCAAACATCCTTAAGCAGTTCTTCACGAGAGAACACTTTATCCGGCGAAATCGCCAAATAATGCAGAAGTTCGTATTCTTTCGGTGTCAGACTCACTTCTTCACCGCCAGCAGTAACACGGTGCGCGTCATGCTCAATAATAAGATGAGTAAATACGATGTTATTACTGGAGTTACTCTCTTTGGACAAAAATGCTGTTGCCGAAGAACGGCGCATAATGGCCTTCACGCGATAAATCACTTCGCGAGGGCTAAATGGCTTCACGACATAATCATCAGCGCCCATCTCAAAGCCCTGTACACGATTAATCTCTTCGCCTTTAGCTGTAAGCATTAAGACTGGCGTTGACTTAACCCCTCTGAGTCGGGTCAGCACTTCCATTCCATCAATACCAGGCAGCATAACATCCAGCAAAATTAGACCGTAGTCATTTGCTGTTGCTTTACGAAGAGCGATTTCTCCATCTTCTGCTTCATCGATTTCATAGCCTTCTTTTTCAAGATACATCTTAAGCAGGCGGCGAATGCGTTCCTCATCATCCACTACCAGAATTCTGTTTAAATGATCTGCCATTTCACAACAACCCCTTCATCAAATACAGTAGAACGTAACCTTAAATCCATTGTGCTGTGTTAGCAGGTTAACTATGCTCAGTCCGTCCCCGCATAAGAATGAAGACCGGCGATGACTAGATTAACGCCAACTAAGGTAAACATTACGACCAAAAAGCCTAGAACAGCAAGCCAGGCAGATTTTCGCCCTTGCCATCCACGAGCCAATCGTAAATGAAGATAAGCACTATAGAAGAGCCAAGTAACGAGTGCCCAGACTTCTTTGGGGTCCCATCCCCAGAATCTTCCCCAAGCTATTTGCGCCCATATCATTGCAAAAATCAAAGCGCCTAATGTGAAAATAGGGAAGCCAATGGCTATCGCCCTATACGTAATCTCATCTAGATCGCCTTCATCAATTCCGTCCATAACTGGGTGAATCGCTGCGCCTAGCGGCTTGCGAACGATCAAGCGAAGAATTCCGTAAAGGAGTAATCCGGAAAGAATCGACCAGATTACAGTATTAAACTTCCGACCAGCATTCACACCATTCATCCATGAAGGAGCTTCAAAGAGAGGTTCTTTCATGCCAAGAAACGACTGGAAGCTTTCAATTTCGCTATTGTGAGGAGCCACAATCGGCGGCATTCGATAACTCACTTTCTCTATTGTACTATTTTCCTGCCCTGCGCTGTCAATCGTAACGTTGGGACGGACAAAAACAGTCTCATAACCTGCTCCGCGGAAAGCAAAAACTGAACCCAGAAACCCAATTATAACAATGATTGAAAAGAGAGTAAATTCAATAAGCCTCTGTTGCTTACGATCCGCCTTCTCTTTACTAGCAAAATTCACGGTCCGGAGCAGATACATCAGCCCTGCCGCAAATCCTACTGCAAAAAAGGATTCACCTAGTGCTGCCAGTGTTACGTGAATCTTGAGATAGTTCGATTGCAGGGATGGAATTAATGGCTGAACCTCCTGTGGAAATACAGCTGCGTATGCCATCACAATAATGCTAATTGGAACTGCAAACAGACCAAGAATAACCTTGCGATAGATCGCGTACATCACTGTAAAGGCTACCATAACCATCATAGATAAGAAAGTCATGAACTCATACATATTGCTAACTGGAATATGTCCTGAACCCGCCCAGCGCGTAAAGAAATAAATAAGATGAAAGATAAGACCTATAGAAGAAACAATAAAAGCTATTTTCCCCCATCGAGCAGTATGTTCCTCTGGCTTGCGGCCCGACCACTTGCGACCCATGATAGCGATAGTGAATAACATAAACGAACCGCTGTACAATAAGAATGCGGCAATAAAGACAGCACTGCTGATATCGAGCAAGCTCATGTTAGGCCTCCTCCATTATCTATTGATTTTTCATCGACTACCACATCTACTTTTTCTAAAATAGAAACGATCTCACGACGGAAACCGAACCAGTTCTTGTTCGTATGACCTCCGAGTATTAGCTCTCCGTTCACAACGGTAAGCCAGATGCGTCTATGCTGCCAGTAAAATCCAAGGACTAAACCCAGCATCACGATTGCTGCACCTAACCATACAAAAGGCATTGCACGATCAATACGTATATTCAAGTATGTAGTCGATTCCGAAAAATCAACATCGCTCATGTTGTCCACTTCAAGCTCAAGAAATCTATTGCTGCCAGCAAGCTTATCGTTAATAGCTACCTGCTGAAACTGAGACTTATCTACCTGCTTAGGAAAATAGAAGTACTGCTGCCCTTCCGCTGGCAAATTCGGTCCTTGAATCAAGAACAAGAATGCTGGTGCATTTGGATAAGGCGATTTAGATATCGGCTGCCCATCCTCATTTAATCCAAAATCCATATACTTTTCTTTTAAAGTCATCGTATAGGGTCCCGCTGTAATCGTTCGCTGCGGATTCTTCATGTCCAGTTTGAATTTACCATATGTCTCCCCTGTGGTGGAATTCTTAAGTCCAGGCTGAACGGAACGCAGCACAGGTGTTAAATCATAATCAAACTGATACGCTTTCAATCCTTTATAATCCAAAGGTGAGTTTACTTGGATATCATGTGTTGTCACCTCGGCAAGCTGCGGTTCCTTAGTAGGATCTCCGCAATCCGCGGTACATTTATATAGCACAGCTTTAGTTTGGAATAATTTCGGAAGGATTTTTTTGCCACGAAACTCCTCAGGCATCTCTTCATCCGTATAAAATTCTACGGTGAATTTCTCGTTTTTTAAATAGTAGGTAGTATCTGGAATCTGTGTAATCTCCCCTTGTGGGAAAGCAAGATGCTGATCCATGTTGAGACCCGGCAATCCTCTTGCCAGTACAGCTAGTAAAAAAATAATCAAACCAATATGTATTACGTAAGGTCCCCAGCGGCTGAAGCGGTGTTTCTCTGCTAGCAGAGCTCCTCCATCCTTCTTGACTCGATAGCCCTTTTTACGCATAGGCTGAATCACTCGAGCAACCCAAGCTTCTGGTTCTTCTTGCACTTCAGTGACTAGCACGGCCTTTTGCCGAGTTAAGAACTGACGATGTTTCCGAATCTTCTGTCTAGTTAATGCCTTATATAGCGGAAGTACTCTGTCCAAACTACAAATGACTAATGAAGCGCCAATCATTACGAGTAGAGT
The DNA here is from genome assembly GCF_001012825.1 of Paenibacillus etheri. Lineage (GTDB taxonomy): Bacteria > Bacillota > Bacilli > Paenibacillales > Paenibacillaceae > Paenibacillus_AQ > Paenibacillus_AQ etheri. Next base: position 241,694 of record NZ_LCZJ02000018.1, on the reverse strand, counting down.
CACAAACCACCAGGATTCGTATGTATGTGAAAGTCCAAGCCTATAGTAGATGTCCCCAGCTGTTCCATACTCCTGCTTATAATAACTTGATGCATCAATATTAAGAAAAGTACTCTCCTGAGGGAATATTGTTCCCAGCATAGAGCCTAACAGTGTCAATACGATTAGATAAATCGCTATTTTGACGGATGAAAAAAAGTTCCATACGCGATCAATAATGCTTGGATTAACGCGCTGCGAACGACGGGCTACACCATCATAACGCATCTCCAGATTCTCGCCCCAGTCCGATTCTTTGCCAAGCGGCTTTCCGCATGCTTCACATAGAACAGTGCCTACAGGGTTCTGGTGGCCGCATTCACATTTGGTATTGGTTATAAAAGCCTCGCGTTCACTCATCAATCCACCAGCTTCCCAATTTGATCATCTAGTGAATCTAAATCAAGCTGGCCAATATGAATGCTGTCAATTTTACCCTTTGCATTAATAAAAAAAGTAGTTGGGAGTGGAGAAATACCATAGCTTCGCACAGCGTCTCGTCCCGTGTCCATCAAAATCGGAAAATCAATGTCGACCTGCTTCACAAAATTCTCGACAGTCATCTGATCTTCGCCTACGTTGATTCCAATCACGATTACATCTTTGTCCTTCCATTTCTCCCATTGTGCTTGGAGAGCCGGCATTTCTTTTACACAAGGTGTGCACCATGAGCCCCAGAAATTCAGCACAATAGCCTTACCCTTATACTCGTCTAACGTATGCCCAAGGCCATCAAGCCCCAGCAAATCAATGGCAGGCGCTTTACTACCTTCCTCTGGTTTACCGCTTCCACCAAATACAGAGGAACCAATTGCATAACCACCTACTAGAACGATTAGAAACAGAATTACGATTTGAATTGGTTTTCTCGCTTTACCCACATGTAAAGCCCCCTTCTGTGACGCAACTCATACTTATGTTGTAAGGTGTGAACATCCTATGAACATTATAGCGAATTTAGTCACAGCATTAGGGGGTTTAATTGTGAATATTGTGTGTCTTTATGACTCTTTACGTGGAGTTCTTTCTTTGAGCAATCCTGCTTTGGCAATTTGCTGCAGATGGTTAATTTCATCTTTGGTCAAATGACGGTAGGATCCACGTTTAAGATTTTGCAGCATAATATCCCCGAAAGAAATCCGCTTCAGACGGATGACGGGGTGTGAAATTGCATCAAACATGCGTCGTACCTGACGGTTACGTCCCTCATGAATCGTAATGCTGATTACCGCTTCTTTATTCACTTCATCAATATCTTTGTACTCCACTTCGGCAGGCGCTGTCATACCATCTTCCAGCTTAATCCCGGCTTTTAGCTTGTCCAGTGCAGTACCGTGCGGGATACCCTTAACCGTAGCATGATACGTCTTAGGCACATGATGCTTAGGATGGGTAAGCAAGTTAGCGAAATCCCCATCATTCGTTAACAGCAGCAATCCTTCCGTATCGTAATCCAGACGGCCTACAGGGTAAACCCGTTCTGTAATTCCTTTAAGGTAGTCTGTTACAACCTTACGACCCTTTGGATCGGAAGCACTTGTAATTACTCCTTTAGGTTTGTTGAACATAATGTAGATTTTGTTCTCGCCCCGGATCAGTCTACCGGAGACTTTAATAATATCTGTTGCGGGGTCCACCTTCGTGCCAAGCGTAGTTACGAGTTCCCCGTTGACTTCCACTTTACCGGCCAAAATCATTTCTTCACACTTACGTCTGGACGCCACACCGGCCTGCGCCAAAATTTTCTGTAATCTTTCCATTTTCGACTAGTCACCTCAGATTAATGATAACCATCAGAGGGATAAATCACAAGTTCATTCCAAGGAAAAAATGCTCCTGGGCAGTAATTATTGTGGGGTTCGATGATTAAAGGGGAGATTTGGTAGCGCTCTACCAGTTCGAGAATGAGTCTACCCGTTGCAAATTGCTGCTCTTTCTTTCCAGATACTGGAGGAATGCCGTCTTCCCTGCTGAAATCACCCTCCAAGCAAATGTGAATATACTCCGGATCAGTCAGCAGTGGTGCCGCATATATAGCTCCGTCCACACCAACCCAGAAATCAAAACCTTTGCCATTAATGGAAGTACAACGAGACTGATGTAGAATAAAACCTTTATAGTTCATAGCGGAATCCCTCCCTCCACATTGCTGCAATAGCATATGTCGAGGAAGGATAGGGCGTGACGCCTCTATCCAAAAAGTAAGAGGCAGACCGCGATCGCAGCGACGAAGCCAATAACATCGGAGAAGAGACCTACCTTAAGTGCATAACGGCCGTTACGCACACCTACAGCTCCAAAATAAACCGTTAATACATAGAGAGTTGTGTCCGTGCTGCCCTGTATGGTGGAGGCAATCATGCCGATTAAAGAATCTGGGCCATGAACGCGAATCAGATCTGTGGTATAAGCAAGCGAGCCTGTCCCTGTGAGGGGCCGCAGAAGGCCAAGTGGTAGTACTTCTGGAGGTACGCCAAACCCCCGCAGTGCAGGAGATATGAATCCCATAAGGAAGTCGAGTGCGCCCGATGCGCGAAAGACGCTAATCGCTACAAGCATTCCCACAAGATGAGGAATAATCGCGATTGCCGTACCAAATCCATCCTTCGCCCCTTCAACAAATGACTCATACACTGGGACTTTACGCGTAAATGCATAGAGCGGGATGAACGTAATCATGACCGGAATCGCCCATGCCGATATGAGACTGATTAACTGGTACAAGTCATGCTCACCCTTTCAATGAAGAATTAGGCAGCGGCGTCTTCGATAATGGGGCAGATCCAGACTTTGCTGACGGCGGCTTTGGAGGTTTGCGCAGCAATGTCAGCCTTCGGAAGAATCGGTCAGCCGCAATCGCCGCAAGGGTCGCCACAGCCGTTGCAGCGAGGGTTGTGCCTACTATTCCCGCGGGATCTGCCGAATTGTAATTCAATCGGATCGCAATTAGTGTTGCGGGAATTAGAGTAATGCTTGCTGTATTAAGCGCTAGCAAGGTACACATTGCAGGTGTGGCTGTTTCTTTATCCGGGTTGAGCTTCTGCAACTCCTGCATCGCCTTGATGCCCATAGGCGTAGCCGCATTTCCGAGTCCAAGCAAATTAGCGCTCATGTTGGAGAGGATATAACCGATCGCAGGATGACCCTTCGGCACATCTGGAAATAGAAAGGATACGATTGGACCAAGTATCTTGGCTATTTTTTTTAGCAAACCAGCATCCTCAGCGATCCGCATGATTCCTAGCCAGAATACAAGCACACTTATTAAGCCGAAACTTACTGTAACCCCACTCTTGGCTCCGTCAAATACGGCGGCTGTAAATTCATCTATTCTGCCGTTAACGGCGGCGAACAGAAAACCGATGATGATCATTCCTAGCCAGATCCCGTTAATCATGGATACGCCTCCCTCTTCATTATTCAGCCTATCTGCTTACTTGGAGCTTTCGCCCAATTTAAATAACGCCTTCAGTGCACTTCCTAAAGCCTGAATCCAATTATCGGCAGGATATGAGTGTGCTTGCGTTGTACTATATTTTTTAGTATATGCCGATTCCTCAGGAGGCAAGGACTCTCGTGTATACACCGGAACCCGGCCAATCTCTTTGCCACCTAGATCAAGAACGAGAAACCCTTGCAGTCCAAAGTTTGATCTTGCAGCTTTGGATGACACCGCAGGCATCTGATTCAGGACAAGTTTAGTGGTCACTCGATCCTGCTCGCCTTGTCCAAAAGGGTAGGCAAATTTTTTGACTGTCACGAAGTCATAACCGCTCACGGGGTCCCCACGTTCGATTAAAGTCTTTAGCGGATAGTGATTAAACCCGAAGTTTAGTAGTGAAGCATGATCATTCCAGTCATCACCATCATTTATAGTCACTGCGACAAGCTGCTGGCCATTTCTGGTCGCAGAGCTGACTAGGCAGCGTAGGGCTTTTTTGGTATACCCTGTCTTCACACCGTCCGCGCCCTCGTACAAGTACAGCATTTTATTCTTGTTTCTCCACTTGTAATCCCATTTCTCATTTGGATTGTCCGCAGTTTTCTCCTGCGTCTTCACAATTTGCTTAAATACAGGATTATGAAGTGCATAAGCCGTCAGTACAGCTAAGTCGTTAGCACTCGAATAATGGCCTTCAGCATCTAGACCATGCGGATTAGCAAAATGGGTATTCTTCAATCCAAGCCCTTCCGCCTTATTGTTCATCAGGTATACAAACCCTTCTTCAGATCCGCCGATATGTTCAGCGATCGCTGTTGCCGCATCATTCCCTGATCGCAGCATTAGTCCATACAGCATATTTTCCAGCGTCATCTCTTCACCTTGTTGTAAATAAATAGAGGAGCCTTCTTTGGCGAAGGCATTTTTGCCAACTTTGACTTTAGATGCTAAATCGCCATTCTCAATAGCGACGAGGGCGGTCATTATTTTAGTCAGGCTGGCAATAAGCATAGGCTCATCTCCTCGACTGCTATACAAAATACGCCCGGACTCCACATCAATCAGTGCCGCTGCCCTTGCATGCGTAGATATGGAGATGTTCTCCGCGTGAATTAAAGTTAGCGGTGTCAGAAGAAACAGCAAAATACTCAATATTAAGGCAATTGGAAATTTGCGGGTTATTGTCTTCATATTTATCCTCCGGATTCTTATCGGTTCTTAAGTAAAGTCGTTCATTTCATGCTTATGTTGTACAAGTGTATGCGGACCAGCCTTAGGGTATGTCCTATCCACACAAAAAGGGACATCGCCTAATGTAAGGCGATATCCCCGACGCTATTTGTAGAATTATGTGTATCTAATGTGTTGATGCACTTGGATCGGGTTTAGCAGGTACTTGTGGTGCTTGTGCTTGTGGCGCTTGTGCTTGTGGTGCTTGTGCTTGTGGTGCCTGTGCTTGTGGTGCCTGTGCTGCTTGTGCTTGTGTAGCAGATGACCCAGCTTGACCTGAAGAACTACTGCTTTGGAACATGGTCTGGATTTTGTCGATGAGCCCAGGTGTGGCATCGATGATTTTCTCGAACAAATGCGTTTGATTGTCGAGTGGCACAATGTTCACTCCATCCTTACGAACCACTAGAAAAGCGATCGGTCTGATGGAGACACCGCCCCCGCTACCGCCACCAAAAGGAAGCATTTTGACACCGCCTTGGGAGTTGGATCCACTTATAGAATCTTCTACCCGATAATCACTACCCCCTGCAGCAAACCCAAAGGCCACTTTACTAATCGGCAGAATAATACTACCGTCAGGGGTTTGTACTGGATCTCCAACAATCGTATTAACATCTACCATACCCTTGATATTTTCCATCGCTGTTTGCATTAGGCCTTGAATAGGATGGTCGCTCATATTGTTTCCTCCTTTGATTGAGTACGAATTCTCTTGCTTCTACAGCGCTTATCATCCCCACTTCCACACATTTGTATGTAACTTTCATTCTAAACTTTGCTCATGAGGCTCCCTGCGCATCCGTTTTAGTAACTTTCTCCAATTACTGATTCCCCCTGTCTCTCTCAAGACACGTAGAAGAAGCTGCAATGATGCGTATACGGCATAGGAAACGGACATTTTACCCTCACATACGAACTCCATTGAAAAAGAATGCTCATCTTGAAAAACAGGCTTCACAAACACTCGTGGATTGTGTTTCAATTTGACCCACTGCGAAATAAATCCAACAATGCTCCATTTCAATCCCCAGACGGCCCCTGATGCTATGGCAGTGTCTGCCGCATCACCTAATGAGAAGTCCGTGGACCAGTCGAGCTTTGATATTTTGACATGCGATACGGTTTCCTTGAACCATTTCTTCAAGCCTCGTGTGGATTTCACAGCTAGCTGTATATTGTCTCGCCAGTGCTCAATTCTTTCTTTATCGAATTGCTCTTCCTTTACAGTATCTACACCTTTTATTGCAGTGCCTGTCTCTTTGAACTTCCCAATTACCCCTTGCTCCAATCCCTTAAAGACCAATCGGGGCAGTTCATAGTGGAGTTTAATTAGACCAAAAAGAGTGGTAACATCTAACTCCAACAGGTCATTTTTTCCATGTTTATAGCACCGAATACGGAAATCAATAGATGAAGACAGAACCAAGACCATTGCCAGCACTAACAAACCGAGGGGAATTACAAGCCATAACGTCACGTATTTACCTCCAAGAAACCTTAATAATGGGAACCTTTGGTTTAGTATGGCATTTTAAGCTGGAAAAAATTCGGGGTTAGGTTAAAAAATATGGTTCTTCAAAAAAATAGGGACTGCCCATAAACCATATGAATGGTTTATGGGCAGTCCCAGCAATACAAATCATTGCGTAATAACCAAAAAAACTAAGGCTGCTCTATGTCCTCGAACGTCATTTGAGTATCCAGCTTATTGAACAGTAGCTGTGTCTCCTCTTCCAAATTATCAGTGGATTCGAAGTTTGACGGTTCAGGCAGCTCATTCAGACTTGCGAGGCCAAAGCTCTCCAAGAATGATTTAGTCGTCCCATACAAAATTGGACGCCCTACAGTCTCTGCACGACCTACCTCATGGATCAAATCCTTGTTATTCAGCGTATGAATTGCACGTTCGGATTTCACGCCTCGAATCTCTTCGATCTCCACGCGTGTAATCGGCTGACGGTATGCCACGATCGCTAATGTTTCTAATGCGGCCTGAGACAAGGTTGATCTGGATGGGGAGTAAGCCAAGCGCTCAAAATAATGGGCATGATCCGGCAATGTAGCCAGCCGATAATTCCCAGCAATTTGGACTACCTGCAACCCCCGTTCCTGTGTTACATAATCCTCTTTTAGTTCTTCTAATGCTCCAGCCGCAAGCTCTGGTCGCTGCTCCGTAATCTCGGCGACTTGCCGTACGGAGATCCCTTCATCGCCTGATAGAAACAACAGGCCCTCAATAATCGATTTCAGCGTTTTGTAATCCATTGAAGTGTTCTCCTCCTCTCCACTCCATTACGATGTCTTCAAACAATTTCTCTTGGTAGCAAAAAATCGCCTTCATTTTCATTAGTTCCAGAATCGCAAGAAAAGTAACTACGATTTCGTGTCGCGCCATTTCATCGTGAAGCAGTGCTGAGAAATGGAGCCTTCCGCCCTTTCCTCTGCGCTGCAGCGCGTCCGATACATCACGTATACGATCTTTTACCGATATTTCGTCCCGGGTGATCCGCTGGTAAGATGACCTTCTTGCCGCCTTACTAAGTGCTTTACGGAAAGCAGCTATAAGGTCGGAAGTATGTAGTCCTTTTAGCGTATGATCAATCTCTTCAGGCACGAATGGACCCAGATCCTCCGGCTCCTTCGTAAAAATCAAGCTCCGCTCGCTCTCCATATCCATTAAATGAACAGCAATACTCTTGAATTTACGATACTCAATCAGTCGCTGAACAAGTTCAGCTCGTGGATCAAATTCATCTTCTTCGTAATATTCAAAATCATCGATCTCAATGACCGGTGGTTTGGGCAGCAATAGCTTGCTCTTTATAGATAATAGGGTTGCGGCCATCACGAGAAATTCACTCGTAATATCCAGTTCAAGCTCCTGCATACTTCGCAGGTATTCCATATACTGTTCGGTGATCTCGGCGACCGGAATGTCCTGGATGTCGATTTCCGCCTTATCAATTAAATGCAAGAGCAGATCCAGCGGACCTTCAAACGTTTCCAGCTTGTACAATACAGTCACGAAGCATCCTCCCGCCTAAAAAAGTAAAGTGCAGCGCCCTAAAGGACGCTACACAAGTAGAAAGGGCTCTATAATCCATGCTTTCTTCTTATACTATAAATAAGCACGAATTCAACTGATTCGTCAATAGCTGTCTTACTTAAACAGTTTGTTAAGATTCGCCATTTCAATCGCAGCAGTCGCAGCATCCCAGCCTTTATTCCCTGCTTTGGTTCCTGAACGCTCAATGGCTTGTTCAATATTCTCAGTAGTAACTACCCCAAAAATTGTCGGCACGCCGGTTTTAAGATTGATCGCAGCTACCCCTTTAGCAACTTCATTACATACATAATCATAGTGCGTTGTAGAGCCACGGATAACGGTTCCTAAAGTGATTACAGCGTCGTATTTACCGCTTTCCGCCATTTTTTGAGCGATCAACGGAATTTCAAACACGCCTGGAACCCAAGCAACATCTACTTCCTCATCGTTAGCACCATGACGTTTAAATGCATCAAGGGCACCTGACAAAAGCTTGCTAGTAATAAATTCATTGAAACGTCCTACTACGACTCCGTATTTTAACCCCTCGGAAACTAAATGTCCTTCTAAATATTTCGGCATATCATTCATCTACCCTTCGTTTTTTATTGTGTGTGATTATACTTTCGAATCCTCATTTTGTTCAATGTCGTCAAAAGACAGCAAATGCCCAAGCTTCGCCTGCTTCGTATGGAGATAATTGGTATTATCCTTATTCTCTGGCATTTGTATTGGCACGCGCTCAACAACTGCCAATCCATAACCTTCCAACCCTTTGATCTTACGCGGGTTGTTCGTTAAGAGACGAATTTGACTTACACCTAGATCCTTCAGAATCTGCGCACCGATCCCGTAATCACGCAAATCTGCTGGAAAACCAAGCTTTAGATTCGCATCTACAGTATCGAGTCCTTCTTCTTGAAGCTTGTAGGCTTTAAGCTTATTAATAAGACCAATGCCTCTTCCTTCTTGGCGCATATAGAGTAACACGCCTCTACCAGCAGCTTCAATCTGCCGCAGCGCCGCTTCAAATTGTGGACCGCAATCACAGCGATGGGAGTGAAATACGTCACCCGTCAAGCATTCGGAGTGTACACGTACTAACACTGGCTCATCACCGGAGATATCGCCCTTCACCAATGCTACATGTTCTTTATCATCCACTTCATTCGTATAGGCAATGGTCTGAAACTCACCGAAATCCGTAGGCAGACGTACAGACACCTCGCGATTGACGAGCTGTTCTTTCTCGTTCCGATAGTGAATGAGATCTTTGATGCTGATCAACTTAAGATTATGCTTCTTAGCAATCTCAACCAGATCAGGTAACCGGGCCATCGAGCCATCTTCTTTGATGATTTCACAAATCACACTGGCTGGATATGCGCCACACATACGGGCTAAATCAACAGCAGCCTCTGTATGTCCGGAACGGCGCAGTACACCGCCTTTTTTCGCAATCAGCGGGAACATATGGCCAGGTCTAAGGAAATCAGATGGCTTCGCTTTTGGGTCAATCATTGCTTTTACAGTCAAGGATCTCTCACCCGCAGATATACCAGTAGTTGTATCTATATGGTCAACAGATACAGTAAAGGCTGTGCCGTGATTATCTGTATTGTGGCTTACCATAGCTTGTAGTTCAAGCTCTTCCGCACGCTCAGCGGTAATTGGCATACAGACTAAGCCACGTCCCTCAGTGATCATAAAATTGATGACTTCTGGCGTCGCCCTTTCAGCAAGAGCTATAAAATCCCCTTCATTCTCACGATCTTCATCATCTACCACGATGATGACTTTGCCGCGCATTAAATCATAAATAGCTTCTTCAATCGGGTCCAAGACACTTTCCTTCTTCGATTGTTCGCTCATCGATTCTATCCTCCTAATAGCTTTACGAAGAATTGTTTCCTTCTTCGTAAGCTTACTCTTTATTTAAACAAATCCGTTCGCCGCCAAGAAATCACGGCTAATCCCGGAACTGCTATCACTTTCTTCCTCTTGTGCAGCTGAGCCATAATGCAGAAGATGATCAACATATTTGCCAAGGACATCACACTCTATATTTACACTATCTCCTGCCCGCTTATAAGTTAGCACAGTTTCCCCTAACGTATGCGGGATAATGGATACAACAAGCGATGAAGCCGTCGTCTTTACTACGGTTAAGCTAATTCCATCGATTGTGATCGATCCTTTAGGAATGATGTATTTGAACAGCGATTTACGATCTGGCGCAATCTCATATACCACAGCATTCTGATCACGCTTTACGCTTTTGATGACAGCTGTGCCGTCTACATGTCCCTGAACAATATGACCTCCAAATCGACCTCCGGCTGCCATTGCTCGCTCCAGATTCATCCGACTGCCAGGACGGAGCTCCTTCAGGTTACTGTTTCGATAGGTCTGAGGCATGACATCCACTGTAAAATAGTTCTCGCCTAAAGTTGTCGCTGTAAGACAGACACCATTAACCGACACGCTATCACCAATCTTCAGATCATCCATGATGGCCGAAGCGGCAATGTTCAGCACCATCATTTCTCCACCGGTGGAGACACTTCTCAAAGTGCCAACTTCTTCGACTAGTCCAGTGAACATGCTTTCCCTCCTAGGAGTTTTGTGTGAGTAACACTTCTCCGCTATCTCTCCGAACAAAACTTGCTCCGGAAGTATACGCTTAAATTTTGTAACCATTCGCTTTATCGTACCGGAGTACCGCTAATACATACATTATCTCCGAGCACCTTTACTTCCAATCCCTCCAGAGAAATGGCATCCTTCATCAGCTCTACACCAGGAAAAACGAAGGTTCCTTTCGCATCAGCACCACCGCCAACAATCTTTGGAGCGAAAAAGAGAATCACTCGATCAACCAGCCCACTCTCCAGCATCGCACCATTTAGCGTGCCTCCACCTTCAAGTAAAATCGATCCAATTTCCATTTCCCCGAGCGTTACCATAGCGGCTTTCAAATCCACCCGTGGTCCTGCTCCGCTAACAATGATTTGCACACCTGCCTCAAGAAGTGTTGCTTTCTTAGCAGCATCTGCGGCTTCTGTTGTCACGATGATAGTAGGCGCTAGACCGTCACTTACAACTGCTGAATCCAAAGGAATACGTAGCCCAGAATCAATCACAATCCGGATCGGATTAGTACCCGGCACTTCCGTTCTTGTCGTCAGTGAAGGATTATCTGCAATCACTGTGTTCACACCGACCATAATTCCCTGATGCCGATGCCGCAGTGTATGTACGATCTCCCGCGCTTCTCCATTCGAAATCCATTTACTGTCACCAGATTTAGTAGCTAGGTTACCATCCAGCGTGCTGGCACTCTTGAGCGTCACGAAAGGTTGTTTTGTCAAAATATATTTGATAAACCGCTCATTTAGCCGCAGCGCACGATCACGCAATAACCCTACTTCCACTTCAATGCCATGCTCACGCAGCATTTGTACCCCGCGACCTGCCACCTGAGGGTTAGGGTCTTCACAAGCGACTACCACTCTGGCTACTCCCTCGTCGATTAACCTTTGACTGCAGGGTGGAGTCTTGCCATAATGACTGCACGGTTCCAATGTTACGTAGGCAGTGCTTCCCTGTGCTTGACCGGCTGCCATATTTAAGGCATGTACCTCAGCATGACCCGTTCCTCGCTGCAAATGAGTTCCAAGTCCAATCATCGCTCCATTCTTTACAACAACACAGCCAACAACAGGGTTAATTCCCGTCTGTCCTTGGGCCCGTTCTGCCATATCCAGCGCTAGCGACATATAAAACTCGTCATTCATATTATCCATCTCGTTCCTCCTATCCACTTACTGTCTATCTGATGCATAAAAACAGAAAAACCCATCTCATTCTCCAGGAGGAGTAAGATGGGTTATGCGAGAGTTTATCGGCAGTCCAAATAAAAGTGTGCGTAAATAACCGTCAAACGACGGTAATTGTGAAATATCGCACATAATAAATGAAAACACTGCAGTCCACCTGTCTATTACAGACAAGCGGTTAACCTCTCCTTCTTCCATCCAGACTATACTGTCGGTCCCGGAATTTCACCGGGTCCACCGTTCGCGTCAACAACGCGAGCCGGGTAGCGGACTAAGTGTGGTAGATAAACTTAATAAATAAGCACTCTACAACAGCATCACCGCCGGTAGGGAATTACACCCTGCCCTGAAGGATTGATCCTTTATTTAATTGAGGTTCAAGTTTTCCTTACTTACAAAATTATCACTTACACCTTCGAAATGCAAGTGCGTTTTATATATTTACTTAAAATTTGTAACTTGATTCTAAGAGGTATGGTGATTACAAGAAGAAATGACATGGTTTTATATTAACAAATTTTCATGAGGATTCGGCTCTCTCTCTTATACATCTATCCCTTTCGTTGGGCTATAGAAAGCCTGCAAATGTACAGTTATAGCCCATTCCATACATTACGTAAAAAGAAGAAAACTAAGAAGCGCCAGGATTGAATCTCCAGGCGCTTCTTAGTTTTCTTTTTTCTATTACAATCCACGTTCTTGTTGTTTCAACAAATCACGAATTTCCGTTAGCAACACAATATCTTCTGCGGGTACTGGCGTCTCCACCACTTCAACTTTAACGGCTTCTTTGCGCTGGAATTTATTAGCCAGTTTAATCACCATAAAGATTGAGAAGGAAATAATAAAGAAATCAACTACCGCCTGCAAAAATTGCCCATAAGGGATAAGTAGTTCATTATGCATAACCATGACACTTAGAGCCCGATCCTTCAGATCTATACCACCTGTTATCAAGCCAACAATTGGCATAATGATGTCAGATACTAATGAAGTCACTATCTTACCAAAAGCTGCTCCGATAACGACAGCAATGGCTAAATCTAGTACATTTCCTTTCAGGGCAAAAGCTTTAAACTCTTTCCACATCTTCCAATTCTCCTCCAACCTATTGAATTTGAAATTATTATAGCATAGCCGCTTCCCAAATCTTAAGGCTTGTTAAGAAACTATTAAGTTTACCTTTACTTTTCTTTTCCAATAAACCCCATTTTCAAGGCGCATGCTATACCGACGACTTCCTCCAACAATCAATACTTCTTGTAGTACAATTGCTTTACATGCCAGAAAGGACGTTGAATCATGCACAACGCAACATTGCTCGGAGTTGCTCGCCCGAAACAAGGGACAAGTACTAAGTATGGAACAAATCTATGCCAAAGTATGGAATATTTAAAGACGGTATGGGGCGTTGGCTACAAACTGGAAAATAGGAGGTTCTTCTAATTGAACTTTAAACGATTCGATACCCTATCTTGGAAAATAGTCGGCTTCAGCTTAACAAGTCTAGCACTTACAGCAGCAATTTTATTGGTCGGCTATTATGGAACATCCCTTTTAATATGGCTCAATCCTTCTCGTTCCTTCTGGGGCGTTAAACTCCTCCGCTGGGTGATCAATAACATCGGGTCTACGCCTATAGTGATTCTTATGGGGATCCCTTTGTTTATTTTTTTCATTCTGAAGCTATCCAGAAATACAACAAGCAATCTTCATAACATTTCAAGCGGGGTTCAAGCGATTGCAGACGGCAACTTATCTTTCAAGGTACCGGTAACAGGTACGGATGAACTCGGTAAACTCGCCGAAAATATGAACCTCATGGCTGGCAAGCTAAAATCCGCTATAGAAGAAGAACGAGCAGCAGCGAAAGCAAAAAACGACCTAATCACAGATGTCTCCCATGATCTCCGAACCCCTCTCACTTCTGTACTCGGATTTCTGGAGTATGTGGAGAACGATCGTTATAAGAACGAGGTCGAACTGCGTTATTATGTGAATATCGCCTATGAGAAATCCCTGGCTCTTAAAAAGTTAATCGACGATTTATTCGAATATACACGCGTTAGCAGCAGCGGGCTCCCTCTTAATTTAAAACCAGTAGATCTCGGAAAGCTGCTCGAACAGCTTGTCGAGGAATTCGCTCCCGTACTGAAGCAAGCAGATATGAGCTACCGTATTCATACGGATAAGGACCCTTTGATTATCCATGGCGATGCGGACGAATTAGTACGATTATACGAGAACCTATTTACCAATGCGGTTAGATACGGTAAAGAAGGTAAAATTCTAGATATTTCAGTTTATAGAACAGACGATAGAGTAATTGCTACATGCACGAATTACGGAAACCCAATCCCTGCCACGGACCTCCCCCACTTATTCAAGCGATTTTATCGCGTAGATAAATCACGTTCTCGAGAGACTGGCGGGAGCGGCTTAGGACTCGCGATTGCAAAGAGCATCACAGAGCTCCACGGTGGAATGATTTCAGCCAAAAGCTCACGCAAACAAACTGAATTTGAGACTTCCTTCCCTGCGAGCGAATGATGCTTGTGGGGATTTTTTCATTTATAGCTTTTGTTGCAGAACAGCTTAGATGGAACGTTTCTTGTGAGAAGCAGGGTGAATGGCTACGCTACAATCTAAATTCATAGAATCATATGCCACAGGTAAAAAGCACCCGACATTTTATGCCGGATGCTCTTTCCTCCTTCTTGGATTATCACAAGAGAATACGAAGTTGACTTTAACTTCTGTTTCCCCTCCGTCTAAATACACGGTTTAGAATAAAGCCTATGGCTATTAATCCTATACCTGTCATGTAGAGCGGTGCAGGGCTACTCTCACCCGTCTTAGGAAGCTGAGAAGCACTTGAAGTGCTGTTATTCACTGTTCCTTTCGGTACTTCCTCATCAACAATGTCCACATCTCCCGACGGAACATTCTCATCTGTAATTACTAAATCCGGATTTCCTTCCTCTTCTGATGTCATGGATTCTTGACCAGTCGTATTTCCAGGGCCAGCAGGTACTGCTGGATCATTGATGATTACTCCCGGCACCATCGAACTCGTAGGTGTAGGTGCCACCGAGCCTCCTAGGGTTCCTGATGTTGGTGTGGAAGTAGGTGCTATCGTCGATTCTGGGGTAGTTGTAGCTGTTGGCTCTATTGATGGAGTAGCAGTTGGTTCCGACGATGCTGATGGTGGTGTAGTTGGAGCTATAGTTGGCTCTGGCGTTGCAGTAGGCGTAGGCTCCACTGCTTTTTGATTCGTAATTACGAGTTGCTTCGTTGACGAAGAATGAATAGACACTGGATGTTCTGTAGAATCAAGTACATAGCCACTTGGAGCTGTTGTCTCAATCAATACGTAGTTCCCTAGCCATAATTTGTTGAATGTGGCTGTACCAGCGGAATCTGTAGTTACGCTGGCAATAAATATCTGGTCTGAACCGTTTAGACGATAAAGTGCAAAAGTCGCATCCCTCAGCGTTTTCAAGTTATCCTCAGCATCCAGCTTCTTGATCGTCAAGGAGCCTCTAACCCCGCTGCCAGATCCTGATCCACTCGAGACACCGACGATAATTTCTTTAGAAGAATCTTTGCTTATTTCAATAACATTATAGCCACTGAAACGAACAGTATTTATAACTTTGTCTCCTGTATTCGCCATAATCAGGGATTGATATTCGAGAAAATAAGGTTTACTAATCTCCTTGGCGAAGCTTAAATCAAACGACTGCTTGCCGTCTACATCCGTTTTTATGTCTAGGCTGTAATCGATACCCTGAATCAATTCAGGTCCGCTTTTTGTTACATCCCCGCTCTCAGCTACGATTGTAGGATACAGATGGAATGAATCCTGCAGCAAAATCTGATTAGCGCTAGGAGTATCTTTGATTGACGCATTCTTCACAGTAGACTGACTACGATTAATTTGAATGCTCCAATCGATTTTTCCGCCATTCTGAACACCATTTTTCAAGAGATATTCGTCTCCATAAGGAATCTTTACGGAAGCGTTCAAATCCTTGGATACCTTTTTTGTCCCATCATAGAGATTGGCTTTATTATCAACAACAGTGCCGATGACTTTGCCTTCAAGACTTGTATGAAATTCTATATAATAGGCGGATTGAATAGCGTCTGTAAAAGTGACCTGCAGCTCATTATTACCATTAACACTGTATGTGTATTTGCTACTGTTCACTTCAACACCCTTCGTTGGGTCTCCATTCTTAGCAACATTCATGGTGTACACTTTCAGCGATCCAGGAACCAGGGTTTGATCCGATTTCAAAATATCCACGACTTCTGGCTCTGTAACCGTTTTGCTATTATAATTGACACCTAATGTCCAAGCTAATTCTTTAGTTGAAGCATTATAGGAACCAAACTTCAAACCATTACTTTTCGCTTCAGTTCTTGGAATAAATAGCCCTTCTGCTTCTGTTGTGCGAGGAATTTCGGACGTGTCTAACCAGTCCATCCTAACCTTGTTATTGAAATTTTCAGTATTAGACCAAATCCAGTCCTTATTAAATTCCGTTGTATAGCTAATCGTATAAAGACCAGTAATCTGCGAATCGAAGACAACCTTGAATCCTTTATTAGCCTGAACAGGAGCATTGTAAACCAAACTATATTTGGAAGGATTCAATACATTCCCATTAGAATTTCTAATTACAAGCGATTCTGGAATGAACTTCAATCCTCCAAATGGGAACGATTCCGTAATCTCAACCTGACCCATTGGATAGTTATCACTGTTTAATGTGACTTTCCATCCAACCGTTTTATTCTGATAATCTACGCCTGATAAGTTCTTATACAAAATGGCTGACCGTATTAAGCGAGTAGCTTCTCCAGTATAGGTACTGTCCGTAACTGTATTAGTGATTATAGTATCTTCAAACACACGCTTTACAGCTTTGGTCTTATATTCGATTCGATAAGAGGATGTTACATCTTGTTTAAATTGCAAGATGAACCCTGACTTACTCACGTCTGACGCCGCAACTACAGTGTAATCAAGATCCTTTGTCAACAGATTGCCTAAAGTTGCCGTACCTGCTGAATCCAGTTGCACCGTGTATACTTTTATCGAATCGGCTACTAACGCTTGAGAATCATTAAACAAATCCTTTACTACAGCATTTCCTTGTGGAATCGTTTTTTTATTATAGTTATATTCGATTGCCCAGGAAATGATTTGGTTGCTCCAATCATATCCGCTAGAGTACTTGTTCAAGCTTCCTCCTCGTTCTACTTGAACAGTAGCAGAGGAACTAGCAGGAACTTGCCCATCACCTGTAAAAGTCGCTGTATTCGTGAAGCTCAGCTGATGCTCGTTAGTAATAGCCGTGGAATATTCAATACGGTAAGCACTCGAAATCGCAGGATCGGTGAAACGAACAATTAACGATCCCCCATTGAAGTCTGTAGAATATTTGCTGTTATCAAGTAGTACACCCTGCGTTACCGAACCGTCCAACCGGATACTCAGTTGATACACACTCACAGTGACCGGAGTACTAAGTGACAAGCCTGCTGGTATAGGGTCCGTTACAACTGCATTACCAACAGTTTTTAATGATTTGTTAACATCAACAGACCACAAAATATGGTCTGCATTGAAGCCTTGAGGGATCCCCCTTTTCTCAATGGTTGATCCTACACTCGGCTTAAAATTCACCGTAACCGTCTGAACGCCACCGCTCAACGGAAATAAAATTTGCTGAACAGTACTTCCTGAGATTGTTTGTTTGTCAAACTTAGTATTGATCCGAAGCGTTCCTCGCACGTCATCATGCGTTTCTATGTAGTCATTAAAGGTCATCTTTACTTGGTGTGATAGCTGCTCCACTGCAAAAGTTCCTACATCTCCATCCTCTGAGACCAACGAGCCGTTAATATCATTAAACAGCTGAAACTGCTCTGGAAGCTGAAAGGTAAAGGTGTCACCTTGCTTGTACTGATGAGCTTTAGGAAGTGACCACGTATAATCTAATGTTACATTAGCATCTTGCTCATAGACGCTATCCGTGACCGTCTGCCCGTCTGCACCATATACAGCCATTGAGACACTGGTGATGATATTTCGCTCTAGATCGATTGCTGCTGCTTTTACTTGTGGAGCGAACCCGATGCCATAGGCATATTGCGCGACAAGCATCAGAATAACGATCATCACACTTATTCTTTTCTTTAACATAACCCTAAAGCCTCCAATTCCTTTTCCAATTTGATTTTTCTCTGTTTGCATCCCCTCTTGAAGCTTAAGCTCTGCCACTCCTCATGCTCGAATGCTTCTTATGTAATTCCGCGCCATCGCCCCATCTTATGTTAAAATAATGAAAAGCCTTTCTGTTGTGGCTTAGTTGACAGAATTTATACATATATAACCATTTTATAGATGTCTAGAAACAGAAAATCTCAAAATTTTACAAAGTTATTTTTGAAGTACTTTTCATGTACGAAGGAGGTTGGTTCATGCATCTTTCATCTTATTTTGATCGACAGCGTACGGAGGATTTCCTTATGTTCTCCCCTTCACATTGGATTGCTCTGTCTATCATTACATTGGTTTGTATACTGTTTTACTGTTTTAGATTCGAAATCCGGACTGATGTGAGGCTTCGGCAAAGTGTGCGTTTGCTGCTGATTATTATTCTGATGTTCTCAGAAACAGGACTTCAAATATGGTACCTCTCTCAAGGTGTATGGCAATCCAACAGCTCACTCCCACTCGAACTATGTGGAATTACTTTACTCCTATCCGTTATCATGCTGATTACTCGCAGCCGAACACTTTACTCCTTTCTGTATTTTGCTGGGATTGGTGGAGCATTCATTGCTTTACTCACACCAAATCTGGTCTATCCGTTCCCTCATTTCCGATTTCTACTGTTCTTTATAGCACATGGAGGTATTGTTCTCGCTTCTCTTTATATGACCTGGATTGAGGGCTATAAGCCCACTTGGAAATCACTCTTGTTCACCATGCTTGGACTAAACATTGTGGCCGCTTGTGTGTGGGTCGCTAATTACATTCTAGGATCTAACTACATGTTCCTATCTCATAAGCCCAGTACTTATTCTGTATTGGATTATTTCGGGCCTTATCCTTATTACCTGCTTGTTGAAGAGTTGTTTGCCTTCATTGTGTTTCTGCTCATGTATTTGGTATTCTTCTGGGTGCCAGAGCAGCATAAATCGAGACGTAAACGAATACGCCGGATTCCTTATTAAAATAAAAAAAAGGCTAGCCTCCTATAAATCCGGAGACTAGCCTTTTTAAATTCAAAATTCTTAAGCTTCGATAATTTCTACCGAAGTCATTTTGTCGCATCCTTTAAAAGTATCAACAAGATCCATACCTTCAACTACTTTACCGAATACAGTATGAACTCCATCCAAGTGAGGTTGCGGTGCGTAGCAGATGTAGAACTGGCTTCCACCTGTGTTCTTACCCGCATGTGCCATAGCAAGTGTTCCGCGCTCGTGTTTGTTTGGGTTGATTTCGCAGTTGATTGTGTATCCTGGACCACCAGATCCAGATCCGTTAGGACATCCGCCTTGAGCTACAAAACCAGGGATAACACGGTGGAATGTCAATCCATTGTAGAAACCATCTTTTGCTAGCTTTTCAAAATTAGCTACAGTGTTTGGTGCATCTTGATCGAACAAGTCGATCAGCACTACGCCGCCATTTTCTAGAGTGATTTTCGCTTGCTTTGCCATATGTAAATGACCCCTTTCAAAAATAACAAAATTAGAATACCTCAATTATATTACTATGAAACCACACACAAAGCAAAGCAAGCAGGAGTAATTCCTGCTTGCTCATTATTACCATTCCAATTTTCCCTATCTAACATTAGGACTGTTACTTAGCAACAGCGGCTTGTTTAGCGATACGCTCAGGAACAATATCGTTGGCAATAAGATCATTATAGCTTTCACGACGCACTACAAGATCGCTGTGTCCGTTCTGAACGAACACTAAAGCCGGGCGACGAAGCCGATTGTAGTTGCTAGCCATGGAGTAATTGTAAGCGCCTGTGCAGGCTACAGCCAACAAATCGCCGCTTTCAGCCTGAGGCAGTTCTACATCCCAGATCAGCATATCTCCACTCTCGCAGCATTTACCAGCGATGGATACAGTCTCAGTTGCGTCTTCGTTTGCACGGTTAGCAAGCAATGCCTCGTATTTAGACTGATACAATGCAGGGCGTGGATTGTCGGTCATTCCGCCATCAACAGCAACGTACTTACGCACGCCAGGGATATCCTTATTAGATCCTACAGTGTACAATGTAGTTCCTGCATCTCCAACAATGCTGCGACCCGGCTCCACCCAAATTTCTGGCAAAGCACTATAAATCCCAGCAAAATGAGTCTTCACAGCATCCGTAATCGCTGTTACATATTCAGAAACATGTAGCGGGGTATCACCCTCAACATAACGAATACCGAAACCTCCACCTAGATTTACTACACGGAAGTCCACATCCAAACCTTCTTTAACACTACGAGCAAAACTCGCTACACGTTCAACAGCAAGCTGGAATCCATCCGTTTCAAAAATTTGAGAACCAATATGGGAATGCACGCCAAGCAGCGTTAAATTCTCTTTGCTAACTGCCACTTTGACTGCTTCATAGGCGGATCCATTACCGATATCAAAACCGAATTTGGAATCGGTCTGACCTGTTGTAATGTACTCATGCGTATGTGCTTCGACACCTGGTGTCACACGTAACAAGATGTTAACTTTAACTTCTTTACGTGATGCAATCGACTGCAAAAGGTTAAGTTCTACCAGATTATCGACTACAAAGCAGCCGATGCCAGCATCAATCGCCATTTCGATTTCTTCAGACGTCTTATTGTTGCCATGAAAATGAATGCGTTCTGCAGGAAAGCCAGCTTGCAAGGCTGTATAAAGTTCGCCATCAGATACAACATCAAGTGACAAGCCTTCTTCATCAGCCAAACGTACCATAGCCATCACCGAGAACGCCTTGCTTGCGTAAGCTACTTGGAACCCAAGTCCAGAGGCTTTAAAAGCATCCATATATTCCCGGCAACGTTGTCTAACCAATTGCTCGTCCAATATATATAGCGGGGTTCCATATTCCGCTTTCAATTCAGTTACATCACATCCGCCGATCTCCAGATGCCCAGCATCATTAATTCGGCTAGTACCGTGTAGAAACATTCTTTAGTCCTCCAATTTCTGTGGAATATCAAGGTTCCACCCTGTCTTAGTGTATTCAGTATAACAGACAGTGGGAACTCCATTGAATGGACTAATTTGCAGTAGTTTTGTATTTTCCTACGATTGTTAATCATTCTTTTGATTAGGTGGCATTCTTGTATTGTCTCTTGTTTTGTTGAAAGACGGCCTTGTCTTCGAGCTTAGAACAGGCTTACGCAATAGAATTTCACTCATTGCCTTTGCATTAAAAGGTATAAACGGCCACATATATGACGAGTTATAGGAGCGATGCGTCGTCAGGAAAATCGTAAGTAGCGTCGTGCCAACCATGAAACCTGGCACTTGGAATGCCGCAACGGCTACTAATAACACAAGCCTGACTATTCGATTCGCCAGACCCAGCTCATAACTTGGGGTTGCAAACATACCGATAGCGGCTACAGCCATATACAGAACAACCTCATTTACAAACAAACCGCTCTTTACCGCTATATCACCAATCAATATGGCTGCAATCAGACCCATCGCTGAGCCTAAGGGGGTAGGTGTGTGCACTGCGGCCATTCGCAGCAGATCAACCCCAAGTTCCACAATAAGAAATTGGGCGAGTATTGGAATTCTGGCAGTCTTCTGTGGTCCAATAAAATCCAGTACAGCTGGCTTTAGTTCAGGATGAATGACAAGCAACATCCACAGCGGCAGGAGGAACAAAGACGCAAATATACCGATGAAACGGACCCACCGCAAATACGTACCCATAAAAGGAGTCTGGCGATTCTCCTCTGCATGCTGACATAGATCAAAAAATGTAGTCGGAAGAACTATAACAATAGGCGAGGTATCTACAAATACTATTACCCGTCCTTCTAATAAATTGGAAGCAACAACGTCAGGGCGTTCAGAATAACGCACCATTGGATATGGATTCCACCCACCGCCAACAATCGCCTCCTCCAACTGTTTATCTGCCAAAGGAATACCATCAATATCAATGCTATTGATTTTATCGATAACAGACTTAACCTGTGTTTTATCAACGATATCATCAATGTAAGCCACGCAGACATCCGTCTGTGTCCGTCGTCCAACCTGAAATAGCTCATATTTCAGCCCGGGATCACGAACCCGTCTTCTGACAAGCGAGATATTACTCAGCAGAGTCTCTGTAAAACCGTCGCGTGCACCGCGCACCACCCGATCAATCGAGGGCTCGGCAGGACTGCGACTAGGATAAGAACGGGTATCCATGATGATAACTTTATTCTCACCTTCAATGAACAGAACGCTCAGACCTTCAAGTACCTTCTTGATACTTTCACTTAATGAATTACCCTCTTCCACTTGGATGTGAGGGACATATTCATTCATAAAGCTAGACAGCACACCCGTAGACAGATTCTCAGATGTGAGATAGGTCAGACGTTTTAGAATATCATCAGTTACATCTGTATTAGTAAATCCACTTAAACAGAGTAGAGCTGTCTTATGTCCGCCAAAGGACATCTGTCTAAATGTTACATCAAAGCTTGTTCCTAGCCCCATTACCTCAGTAAGTGTTTGTTTCGTAACTTGCAGGGAAGTAGAGATTTCATCATTGCCTTGCCAGTAAATGACGGATTCTTTTAACGAGTTGGAGTGCTCTCTATCCCGTTTCTTCTGTAGCTTACTGCTTCCCTTTTGATTACTGATGTCTTGTGACTCTTGCTGGGCTTGCTTCTCAGATGGTTTGGACTTTGGCGTCACTAGGGCTTGAGATTCTTCCCCGGACTCTGTTGCCGCCCCAGATCCGCCTGTTTGTTGGGCATTCTGATCTTGCGCCTCATCTTCGGATTCCGAGTCTGAATCTAAGCCGAATAACCTGGCAAAAAATCCTTTGCTAGGCTCATTCTGCCCCTGATTACCGAGCTCATCTGACGCTTCGGCATCCTGCTGCCCGGAGTCCGGCTGAGCAGACGCTTCGGCGCTTTGCTCTTCTGTCCCGAGCTCATCTGACGCTTCGGCACTTTGCTCTTCTGTCCCGAGCTCATCTGACGCTTCGGCATCCTGCTGTCCTTGACTCGGGTCAGCTGCAGTAGTATTTTCCGCTGAATCTGCGTCTTCACTGGTCACAGAAGCTCCGTTAGCCTCAGTGTGATCAGCAACTAGATCTGTTGCAGTATTTTTCATTGCTGCGGCAGCAGCAGCATTTTCTTCCTGATGATCCTCTTCTGGCACAGAATCACCGCTGTGAATAAATTTGCTCATACCATGACCTCCTATTTACTGTCGGTATACAAACCAGTCGAACAAAGAACCCGCGACCTTCCCGCTTACCATCGCCATTAACAACCCGAACAGATAATGCGTCATATTCAAGCGTTTAGCGAGTATCGGCAGCACATTTAATACCTCGGTCAATGCTGCTGCGAGCATCCCGACAAAAATCCCGTCAAATAGTCCTATACCAAGTTCAACTAAAGGACCTAAGGATATTTTCCAGTTCCAAAAATCACTTACGGTTCCTAGCAATGATCCGACTACCATCGCACCCTCGTACCAATGTACTTTATCGTAAGAAGAGGTTAATTGAGCCAGACGGGGCACCATGTCGAGCACCACAAATAAAGCGATCACACCGCCGCCAACTGCGATCCCTCCCGCAATACCCAGCAGTAAATTCAGTCCCAGAGATAAAGGTGCTGTCATCTTCAGTCCTCCATGTTCTCCGGTTGTTTTTCTCCACGGCGCCTCATTTTGCTGTACTCCTCATTGACGACGTAATGATCGATATTTTTCTGATACAGGTACATTTCCACTTCTAGCGGTGTAGGCTCCTCATTCCACTTCTTTTTAAATAGATGGTTGAAAAAAATGACCATTCCAAAACCGATTCCAATAGAATAAGCAATCTGAAATACAATCGGGTGCTCATCACGATGTCCGGTGATCATCTCCACAATTCGGATTTGTACCTCCAGCATGTTTACATCTGCATGGAAATTCATGATTGTCAGCGCGGATCCAAAGAATAACAGCAGCCACACTAATACAAACATCGCTACTGAAGGCTTCCTTCTCTCCATCGGACCCTCAATCTGCACAATCGTCCTTCCTTCACCGATCGGCTCAATCACTGCATCCGGCAGAAGCTCATGAATGAGCGGAATAACCATCAGCAGATCGATCAAAATCAAGTTACCGTCACTTTGCTCCGGCTCTTTTAGCAGAATAGATTCCAACGACTTCTTCAGCTCAGGCTCAGCAATCAAAAAAGCAATATCACCCAGTGTGATATCTTTACCTTTGGGCACCGACACACGGTTCTTAAGCTGTATATAGATGGCGGGAGCAGAATGTTGTTTCATCCGCAGTCCTCCTAAAGGTTTTGGTGAAGTAACTCCGGTGCAAGATAACGGTAGTATGGGAGGAAAGCCTTATTTTTACTCTTGAAGCTCTGAATCAATTTCCAAAGACGCTGTGATGTTGATTGTTTATTGGGATCAAGAGCGCTTACCTCACCTTACAATTAAGTTATAAAAAACATAAAAAAAAGAAGACGGCCATGGCTAAACCATAGGCTGTCTTCTTGTTCTATCCCAGAGATTCTTAAAAATGGAGCGAATCCAGTTTCTTACCTTCAAAATCAAACAGAGTTAAATTGGGCCATCCATTTTCATGACCAACAGACCATTCCTTTTGTGAAGGAATCCAGGCAGGTTGCCAGTAATAGAAGCCGATTCCTTTTCCATTAGGTGTATTCTCAATTACGTTTATGAAATCCTTCATATACTTAGTCTGACCCTCTATTGTGGCTGGATAACCTTCATGGAGCTGGGTTTCCCATTCACTTTTACAATAACGAACGGTTACAGGCAAAACTAAATGGCCTCAGCCCCATTGAATTTAGGACTAAGGCCGCTTAAACTACTTTTATTTATTGTATTGTCTACTTGACGGGGTGCAGTTCATTCCAGTCATCCCTTTATACTTTATTTAGTTCAATCTATACAATCAAAGTCTGTTCAGAGCGTTTGTGCTTTGGATTGTTGACTCGATATGAAGAATAGAGCGGTCCAGATCAAAGCGAACCCGATAATTTGCGGTAGAGTGACGAGCTGCTGGAATACGATCCAGTTAATGATTACTCCCGTCATTGGAAAGCTTAGTTCAGCCAATGTAGCGAAGGAAGCTTTGGTAGTGCTGAGTCCTTTGTAATACATTAGCATACTGAGTAGTCCGGGCAGCAAAGCCTGCAACAACAAATTAATGGCTATGGCAGCAGATGCACCAAATCCACCATTAATCTGCCAAGGAGCACCCTCTAGTGTGGTGATAACGAAAAGCAACGGCAGCGCCAATATAAATCTTAGGGAAGTCACTGTCTCATATTTCATAGACCCAAGCAGATAACGCCCCATTACTGTCGAGCCACCCCACAATGCGGCCGCTCCTAAAGCCATCAGACTGCTAACGCCGATAAAGTTGTTCACATGTCCGAATGGAATACTCCATCCAAAGGTCAGCAGATAGGTTCCTACCAGTGCCACAATAATGAGGATTCCGAAATTTTTAGGCAGACGTTCTTTAAGAATTAAGGCTGCTAGACCGATAGCGAATATCGGCTGAAGCTTTTGCAGCAACAGCACAGCATTTAAATCCCCGCTGGAAAGAGCCATTGTAAATAGGATGGTCGCTCCCGCAGAACCGCCCCATGACACAATCAAGAGGGCACCAATTTGTCTTAGACCAACGCCTTTAAGCTCGGCACGATGACGCCAAAGAACAGGTGAAGCAGCCAAGAAAAGCACCACATGCTCCAAAAGAACAATTTGCGATGAGGTCAAAGATTTTAAGAGGATAATACGAAAGAGCGGATCAACGCCCCATAGTGCTGCACCGAACACAACGAGCCAAAACCCACTTCGTAACGGCGACGTGCTGCTTACCTTATTTGCTGATGATGAAGCTGTTACATTACTCATAATTCCATTCTCCTTGTCGATACAAACCCTCGATAAGAGACCAAAAACCCCCGAATCACCATAAAAGGTCGACTCGGGGGCATTATCAATAAAGACGTACAGGATAGACTCCTAGCGTCTTTATCTTATGATCCTCTCCCATCCGGACTTTACCGTCGGCTCTGGATTCACACCAGATCAGTCACTTCTCTGCAAGCAGAACAAGTGAGTCGCGGGCTCAGTTCGCTTTGAACATTACCGCCGGTTGGGAATTTCACCCTACCCCGAGAATCTTGTATTCCGTTGTTTTTTTCACAATCTCAGAATAAACCTCTTCTTGCCATTCGTCCAGTACTTTATGAAAATATACATAAATTTTTCATGTATTACAGCTTTTTATTACATATTTTTTTCGTTATTGTTCTACTGTCTCATCCAAAAAAATCTGTATAATGAAATTATGTTCATTTTTCCATAGTTTAGGAATTTTTCTGAGGAGGTTGTTATGAAAGAATCATTTTGGATGAAGGAGTCATTCTGGACGAAGTTATTGTTCTCCTTTTTTGCTGTCGGAGTAATAGCTTTTTTAGGATTCATAGGTTCGATAATTACTGCGCTTTACGGAGGCCTAATGTTTTATACTCCACTTCTGGCGATTTTATCTGTTGTGATAGCCATTTATGTTGTACTCCTTATATTTAATCTGTTGTCCCGAAGAACAAGCAATATTGTATTGTTATCCATCCTCGGACTTAGTGTGTTCGTAACCGCAGGATATGAGATCAAGCAAGCATATATCAACAGCATTGCCATAGTCGATGATCGAGAAGTTAATCTGGTACAATACGAACCTTTTGCTGAGAATACCAAAGCGGTGAATTTGGATAAACCTTCTACATATCGTATCGATAACGACTTACCAAAATTGGATGGCGCAACTGCACTTTACCCACTGTATTCAGCTTTCGTGCAATCTGCTTATCCTGCGGGCAGTTATAATCCATATGATTTTCAAACAAGTCAAGTAATTTGCAGTAGCACACCGGAAGCTTACAAAAGACTAATTGAAGGCGAGACGGATATTATTTTTGTCGCTGCTCCTTCTCTTGCCCAACAGAAACATGCGAAGCGAAAAGGTGTGGATCTGAAGCTCACCCCCATCGGCCGCGAGGCTTTCGTATTTTTTGTGAATAAACGAAACGAAGTAACTGGACTATCCACCCCCAGCTTAAAGAGATCTACGCAGGCAAGATCACCAATTGGAAAGATGTAGGCGGAGCTAATAACCGTATTCGCGCTTTTCAACGGCCAGAGGATAGTGGGAGCCAGACGATGCTGCAAAAGTTTATGGGAGACACTAGACTCATGACCCCACCTAAGGAAGACGTGGCGGATATTATGAGCGGAATCATTAAACAAACCTCCAGCTATCGCAATTATAAAAATGCACTCGGTTACAGCTTCTTATTTTACGCCTCAGAAATGAATCAAAGTGGGGAAATTGCCTTGCTGGCCATCGATGGTGTAAAACCGGACAAGGAGAGTATTCGCAGTGGACAGTACCCTTTGGCTACAGAATTTTATGCTGTGACTGCTGGAAGTAACAACCCCAATATTCAGCCCTTTCTAGATTGGATGCAATCTGCTCAGGGTCAGGAATTGGTAGAAAAAACGGGTTATACTTCTTTGAAATAAAATAATCCTAGGGAAAGAGAGCTAACCCAAATGTTTGGGAAAGCTCTTTTTCGCTTTTTCTACCGAATTTTTTCCTTTTTCATTCTAAAGGAGCGCAACTTTTGGAAACTATTGTCGTTTAAGATTTATATACGCTGAATCTGCATTAAAGGAAGAAAAAGTAAGAATTGCTAGAAACCAAGAAACGGGGATGGTAGGGATTGCAGATGAAGAAGTTTGGTTTTTTGGCGTTACTGCTGCTTTTGTTGGTGCTAGTTCATCCAGGAACTGGTTATGCCGGCTCTGCAGAGACACACATCAATCTAGACGGCAATGATCTTAAGATTTCAAAAGAAGCACAGGTTCAAATTGTAAATGGAAGCGTGATGGTTCCACTTCGCCTCATTACGGAACAGCTTGGTTACACTGTGAAATGGGATAATGTGACTAAGACTGCAACCATTGAGCAAAAAGGAACGACATTAAAGCTTATCGTGAATAATGCGATGGCAGAGGCTTCGGGGAAACAGGTAAAACTGGACAACCCTCCTTTTCTCAGTGGCAACACGACCCTCGTCCCTTTAAGATTCGTTGGAGAACAGACAGGAACTACTGTCGGTTGGGATAATGTGACGAAAACGGTATACTTAACTTCTCCAGTACCAGAGATTGGCGGAAGTGATCCAGAAATTACAGTTCCAGACACATCTATAACCGCACCCTCTGATAATGGATCTAATGGTAACACAGCAACCGATGGAAATTCCTCAACGGCTGCAGTTACAAATCTTAGCTTTGTTGATAACAAACTAATCGTTGCGGTGAACGGTAGTGTAACACCTAATGTATTCACCATGACAGATAAAGACCGAATTGTCGTAGATTTACCGAACACCAGCTTTGGAGACAGCTTTCATCAGAACCTTTCTGTCGGAAAGAACCAAAGTGGACAGTTGACGATTACCGAATATCCTAACGTCTCCACAATTCGTTATTCATTATTCAGTAGTTCACCATCTACGATCCGGATCGTTATTGATCTGAACAGCGCGAATAACTACAGTGTAACGAATGCTAACGATGGACTTATTATAGTGGATCTAAATGGGACAAGCACCACGCCTCCTGCAACCACTGTACCGGAAGTACCGGTCACCACTCCTCCACCTTCTACCGGCAACACAGATAAGAAGATAATCGTTATTGATGCAGGGCATGGTGGGAAAGATCCTGGAACTGGTAGTAACCGCAAAGAGAAGGATTTCACCTTGCCAATAGCACTGAAAATTGCAGAATTACTAAAGAAAGAGCCAAATATCGAGGTTGTGCTCACTCGAAGTGATGATACATACCCGACCCTACAGGACAGATCTAACCTCGCCAATAAGGTAAACGCAGATTTGTTCATCTCTGTTCATGCCAATAGTATCCCGGTGGGCAGTAAGAGCAATCCTAGTGGTACAGAGACCTATTACACACGTAAAGATAGTTTATTATTCGCGCAAACCGTTCATAAATATCTTACTGTTGCTACAGGTCTTCAGGATCGAGGGGTTCGTCAAGCGAATTATCATGTAACAAGAGAAACTAAAATGCCAGCCATTTTATTAGAATGTGGTTACTTAAGTAATACCAAAGACGAAGCATTACTCTTTACGGTGGATGTACAGAATAGAATAGCCGAAGCAGTAGTTCTAGGGATTAAGGAGTATTTAGGTCGATAGAAAAAAGGGGAGCTCATTAGCCATATTGGCTGAGAAGCTCCCCTTTCTGTTTATTCTTGTTTGTTATTCCAAACGCTCATTCGTTCTCTTAGATTGGAGGTATGCAGCTCTAGCTGTATCCCGTCTGGGTCTAGAAAGTTAACCGTCCAGCCTAGTCCCCGTTTAACAGGGCCTCTAATCAATCGTACTTCGTGGGCTTGCATTACCTGAACAGCTTCCTCGAAATGTTCTTCCGCTATGCTGAAGGCAATGTGATCTATCCCAATTACACTACCTATAGATTCAGTAAATTCAGGCTTTTCAATAAGGCAAATCCATGCGCTTCCCCATTCCAGATAGGCATCTGTATTCCCTTTGTGGATTAGCTGAAGACCCAGAATTCCTATATAGAAATCTAAAGAATTCGCTAGATTACTAACATTCACAGTTACATGATTAAACCCTTCTACCCGCATCAACGTTCAGCCTCTCAAGCTTTTTAAGCTAGCATAGTGGCAATTCTTTTGCGTTTCTCTGACTCAGGATCATAAACTACTTGCGTATCTTCATCAAAGATCAACGTAGCACGTTCTTCCAAGTTGTATCTTGGCCATAACACTTCAGTAGTAGCTGGATTTCCTCGATGAGCAAAAGCAATCCAGGCATCATGCATAACTTCTGCCAGCTTCTGCATATCCGGATGAATATCTGCCCTAAGATGTGTTAGATGAGAGAGATTATTAAAAACATAGACAATCTCAGCACTATGCACAGCTTTGTTTAACATCGGATGACCTGGGATCGTCCCGTCAAAACGGTACATCCATACAGGTGCATAATTCAATTGACTTTCCGCCAAGGTGACCGACGTTCCCCAGAAATATAGATCTGTTAGAATCTCGGCTTGCCCCTCCCAGGTGGAAGAATAGTGGCTGGCAATCTCCTTCAGACTTCCTGTCCCCATCATCTGCTCCAGCGCCTTAAGGGATTCGTCAAAATCTGCCTCTGGTGCTTCTGCCCTGAAGAACAAGTTGCCTTCATCACGATTGGTTCCAATCAGCAATGGAATATCACATGCCACTCCATCTTTCACAGCCTGTGCTGGTTCTACGGGAATCGTATTCCCGTCAACGACCGGCTGAAATAACATGCCGATTGAACCTCCAGTTAATTTCTTTGTCATTCGTGCGGCTGCTTCAATAATTTGTTCAGAGGAAAAGGTATGAAGAAGGCTGGTATCTCCATCTGGAGCAATCCCTAATTCAGCTAGCAGAGCTGCCGCAATGTACTTTCCCTGCTCTGAGGGAAGCGTCTGAGCCGCCCCACTTTGCATGATCGCACGTGCGAACAATCCCTTTGCTGCTGGCATCGCCAAAAGAGCTGCGATACTCATACTCCCTGCGGACTCTCCTAATACGGTTACTCGCTGCGGGTCCCCTCCAAAAGCAGCAATATTCAGCTTTACCCATTCTAATGCAGCGATTTGGTCCAATAAACCCTGGTTAGAAGCAAATTCTTGACCAAAAGGAGACATATGCATGAATCCAAACGGACCCAGCCGATAGTTGATTGTCACTAAGATAACTTTGCCGTGCTCAGCAAAGCTTGTGCCGTCAAATTGCGGCTGACTTCCAGCCCCGGTCACAAACGTACCACCGTGAATCCAGACCATAACAGGCAGCGGCTCATCATAAGCCGCTGGTGTCCAAATATTTAGATACAAGCAATCCTCTGAATGAAGCGGTGTCTTGACACCAAATCGAGTCCCTCTCGTATCCGCTGGCTGATGGCTAACTGGACCAAATTCAAAAGCATCTCTAATTCCGCTCCAAGCTTCTGGTGGCTGCGGCGCACGAAATCGAAGCTCTCCAACTGGCGGAGCGGCAAAAGGGATTCCACGCCAAACGTTCACGCGACCCTCCCCTCGTCCTTGAAGCTTACCGTAAGAGGTAACCGCTATCGGTCCTACCATTACATTTCACCCTTCCACACTATTCCTTATTCTCTTCAATCTGCTTATACAATCCGGACTGGAACCGGAACCATTGAAAAATATGTGTAAATACGACCTTGAGTACCGCGTAACCAGGAACTGCAAGAATAATACCAAGAACGCCGAACATTTTACCTGCAAAAATAATCACAAAAATGATAGTGATCGGATGAATCTTCAGCGACTTGCCCATAATCTGTGGAGAGATAAACTTCCCTTCAATCAGCTGTACAGCCGTCCAGACGATGATCATCTTTAGCAGCATAAATGGTGAAGTGACCATGGCCACAATTAAGGCTGGTGTAATAGCAATTGCCGGACCCAAATAGGGAACAACTGCTGTACAAGCAGCGGCAATGGCAAGGACAAGTGAATACTCTAGACCAATAATCAAATAGCCAATATAGAGCAGCGCACCAATGCAGCAGCTTACTATAATTTGTCCTCGAATATAGGAAGATACCTGGGCGTTCATTTCCGACATTACCATCCGAGTCTGCGGCTGCAGCGCGGTAGGTACAAATTTCAAAATGTAATCTGGCAATCTTTTTCCATCACGAAGCAAGTAGAATAGAATAAACGGTGTCGTCACCACCGCCAGCACAATCTCCGTAACGGCTCCGACGAAGCTCCCTACGCCTGTTAGCGCATTATTCAGAAAAGAAGTGCCCCAAGCCGTAATTTTACTGGTAATTTCACTTAGGTTGGTTCCTATACTATCTTGAACTTGACCAAAGAATTCACTACCCGTCAGATTCATAAATCGTTCCTGGATCAAGTCACTATACCTTGGAAATTCGTCAATCAAACCAGATAATTGCGTTCGAAGAATCGGAATCACCATCACCAGAATCAACGTAATAATACCCGCAATTAACAGATAAAGAATGATGATTGCATACACACGTTTCATCCTGAATCTTTTTCCCATTAGGTCTACTAGCGGATTCAGCAAGTAATAAGCGATACCCGACAGTAACAATGGTGCAGCTATTGTGTGCAGCAATACAGATAAAGGCGTAAAAATAAACGGTATCTTTGAGAACACCAGGATAGTTACCCCAGTTAACAATAAAATAAGTAAGGTTACCACAAATTTATTGTTCAGAAAAAACTTTTTAAACTTCCCCGGCCACACCTGTAGCCTCTCCATTGAACCCTCTCCCCCATGCGCCACCTTATATGAAGTGTTATTTTATTCACTTTTTAATAGCATAGTCAACGTTAGGGGCGCAAGTCAAATTTGATATCCGCAATTCTGCCCGCATCCAGAAAACCAATCGATTGATATACTTTGTTGGAAACCGGGTTTTTGGCATCCGCAAACCTGCCTGAGCTAGCAGCTTCTTTGGCCACTGGCAGCATCGTTTCAGGTTGAACAGGTCTGCCAAAAGCATCCTCTGAGAAGCCTGCCATGAATTCTGCAATTATAGTAATATAATCTTCAGTCGCAAGCCTTAAGTATCCTCCAACATTTACGGGCTTCTTTACCACTGGACAGTGATAAGCCTCAAGCATCATATATGTATGAGAAATTTTCTCATGAAATTCACAAAAAGATTCCGCAAACAACTACTTCCCCTAAATCTTCCTTTCATTCAATCATAATCCTCTGCTCAACAAAAAGAAACGACGTTGCCATCTTGAAAAGACAAAAAAATACCGCCACCTTTGACGGTATTTCAATCTATTCCACTATGAATTCCCCTTGCTGTGAAGCTTCGTTAGTGGAAAGCTATTTTTTCTTCTTCCCTTTAGCTCCTTTGTCATCTGCAGCAATCAACTGACCATCATATGTATACAGCAGATGATCTTCAAGTTTCTCGCCTTGTAAATGCTTCCGTACTAGCGATTTTGCTAATTTAGGTGTGATCTCTTTATACCACACGCCTTCAGGGTATGCGATCACGACGCAGGAATCTGAACATCTACCATTGCAACGGGTTACAGTCGTATGAATAAGACTCTGTGCACCTTGCTTCTCAATCTCATCTTCTATCGCTTCAGCTACCTCTTCACCTTTGTGTTTCTTGCAGCTGCTTCCATTACATATCAACAAATGACTTACGGTTCCTTGTAAATTCCAAGTTGTCATGTAATCCCCATTCCTTTCATGCCTAAAATATCCCCACAAAGTGGGGCTTTGCTTCGATCCGTACTCAGGTACTTTGCGGGGGCCCCCAATATATACTTTCTAATTCGTTAGCAATATTCGGTTAGCGGATTATTCTAAACACTATCATAAGCGCCATTATAGTCAATAGAAAGAAAGACTGGTATAATATAATTGAGAATGATTATCACTGAAAAAGGGAGCGATTTTTAACATGCCCATCCAATCCGGCGGGATGCCACATCATTCCCATCCTTTTTATATGCCTGTTATGATCAGTAGCCTAACAAGTCTTTCCCACTACGCAACCGATAGCATCCCAGCAACGAATTCCAGTATTATGATTGTCTGGGAAGGTAAAGGTCAGCTTACGATAGATGGCGAGCTTTATAGCCTTAAATCCGGAAGTATCATTACCTTTGACGTAGCTTCGGATTTAAAGCTGGAAACTGAGCTACAGTTACAGGGGGTATGGATAGAATACGCCACTATGTCCAAAAGAAAACAAGAGGACTTTTTTCTAAATGGCAGCTCCTCTTTACACCACGCTACCACACAATTGATGACACTGTCCGGTGAGCTTTACAGTGCTTGGATAAATCCAGATAATCGGAAACCTTTTAAGGTCCAGCAACTATTCGCTCAATTCATCGTGGATCTTCATCATGAACTGGCAACAGCTAAGGAGACATCAGGAAGCTGGCTTGAATATGTGTTTGAATACATAGAAGCTCATTACAACGAAGATATCACTCGGGAGCAGATGGCTAAGTTAGCTAGGGTAAGCCCTGAACACTTCTCACGTACCTTCCGTAAAATCATGGGTCAAACTTTCAGCGCTTATATTACATTATTAAGAATCCGCAGAGCACAGCAACGAATCCTCACCAGTTCGCCCAATCTAACAACTCTGGCGCACGAGGTTGGTTATGAAGAAGGGACTTATCTGAGCCGTAAATTCAAACAGCTTGTCGGTCTTTCACCCACGGCCTATCAGAACAAGAACAAAAAAATTGTAGCCTTGAACTACAATCATACGGCTATCCTACGGGTACTGGAAATTATGCCTCAACTCGGCGTTTATTCCGATTGGCAGCGGAGCTTGGAGCAAGTGCCAGCCTCCAAAGTACTAACGATGAGCGAAGGTAACTCTTCCCTCCTATTTGATTCGATAGCTTCAGCAGAGCCAGATGTCATTATCGGCTACAATATTCCTGAGAATAAAATCCTGACTCCAGTTGCTCCGGTCATTGAACTCCCCTTTATGCAAATGAGCTGGCGAGAGCAATTTGGTTTGATCGCTCATGTAGTCAATCGGCGACAGCGAGCAGAAGAATGGTTAAGTCATTATGATAGGCTCTGCCATGTTGCCAACAAGCAATTGAATCATTCGATAGGTTCAGAAAGAGGAACGGCTATCGTTTGGGAGCTTAGTTCCCGAGCAGCGTATTGCTTCAGTAGCAGTTACGGTAGGGGTTGCCAGATTTTGTACGGAGATCTTGGATTCAAGCCACCATCTATCATTATGGAGAACGGAATAATGGATTCCGGGTATCTAGTCTCATCTATTGAGGAAATCGGATCCTATCCTGCAGACTATATTATTATCACTAGCATCCCATCATCTTCTGAGGGAAGACAACGCCTCTCTCGCCTTCTGCGTTCTCGTGATTGGAAGCAGTTAGATGCAGTCCGTAACAACCGGGTGTATGTCCTGAACAAGGGTGACATGTTCTATGGATTTGATCCATTGTCTTCTCAAGCACAGCTTCAAGAATTGCTTCGTGTGATGACATCATAAATATGCACAAGCAAAGATCATATTCGTCCATAGTAAATAACCATAGAAGATTGTAAAGTTCTTATTGAGAATGATAATCAATTACCATAGGAGGAACAACAAATTGCATAATCTACACAAGAATACTTCGAAACAGAAACATTGGCTTCTATTTCCCCTCATGCTGACGTTAATTCTAATCATTTCAGCTTGTGGAAATTCCAATACTACGGTGGAGAATACAGGTAGTACCAGTACCAACAATACAACAGCAGCAACCCAAACACCAAGCGAAACTAGTCAAGAAGCAGAAAGTGCTGAAACCCCTACTGTCAAGACAGTAAGTACCGTAAAAGGTGATGTTGAAATCCCTGTTCATCCTAAACGAATTGTCGCTGAGGAATACTTGGGAAGTCTAATAGCACTTGATACCATCCCGGTCGGAGCTCCAGGTTTGACCCTAGAAAATATGTATTATAAGGAGGCTCTTACCGGTGTTACAGACACAGGAGCGTACGGTAAAATGTCACCTGAAAAAATCATCGCATTAAATCCTGACTTGATTATTTCGGGACAAGCAGAAAGCTACGAAACACTTAGCAAAATTGCTCCTACCATCATTGTCCCTTACGGGGATCTAAAAGATGCTCATGCAGAATTAACCTATTTCGGAGAACTCCTTGGAAAGGAACAAGAAGCAAAGAATTGGCTTGCAGATTATGATAAACGGATAGCCGAAGCTAAAGCAAAAGTAGACAAGGTCCTGCCGACAGATGCAACCTTCTCCATCATGGAAGATGGTGGTAAATCCATCTGGGTCTATGGCGATAACTTTGGCAGAGGTGGACAACCCATCTATCAGGCACTAGGTCGTAAGCCTCCTACAGCTGTAGCAGCTGAGATTATGGAGAAGCAATGGGCGGAAATTTCTAAAGAAGCGCTCGCTAAGTATGCCGGAGATTATATTATCTTAACCTCCAATAACCTTACAGAAGCGGATTACAACGCAGATTCATTCTGGGGTAACCTTCCTGCTGTCAAAGATGGACACCTCTATGTATGGAAAGAAGAACGTTCCTGGTACTATGACCCTATCGCGGTATTAACCCAGACCGAAGAGCTTGCCGATTGGCTAATAAATAATAAATAATGCATAAATAAAAAGGGATGTCCAAAGCCATAGAGGCTCAGCGGACATCCCTTTATTGCTGTGCATCAATCCTACTACAAAGATAACTTATAAGCATGTAAAGGTGTTTCTGAAATATGAACTATCCATAATGTCTGCTTTTTCAGCCTCTACAACCCGCAAATGTAGCTGGTACAGCAAGGATTGAATTCTATCTGCCTGTGTGGCGCATCAATTTGATAAGTCGTACCTGCAACTAGAAAAAGAATTTCACCTGTTTTAAGAGCTACTATTATTATTAGATAGCTTCATTCCTGCTCCCTTCCAGACTGCTAGGCTCTAAAACCTATGAAATATAAAACAAGCGCATAAGGTTTCTCTCCGCTCGAAATGGATAAGATACCTTACACGCTTAATATAAAAATTCAGATTCTATGGTTTGAGAAACCTTTATCCTTAATGGTCGTCAACGACTCCAAGTGCTTTATTCTTCTCCTTGAACCGTTCATTATGAGAAGATACATAAGCGACTTTTGTCGCGGTTGGGTCTATGTACAGCTTAGCGCTATTAAGCGCTAGAACTGCATCCGTGAAAGCACCAGCAATTAAACGTACCTTACTCGTATAATCCACAAAGTCACCAGCTGCAAATATGCCTGGAAGATTGGTCTCCAGCTTATCAGATACATTCGCACACCAATCGCCCATATCTATGCCCCACTCTTTTAACGGTCCAAAATCGCTCTTAAGACCATGGTTTACGATAACTGCATCCACTTCAAATTGCTCTGTTTCACCTGTTTCTATGTGGTTAATCGTCACCTGATCTATCGTTTCCCCATTACTGCTGTGTAATTGGCTTACTGCATAGGGCACGCGGACATTGACTGAGGATTCCTTCATCCGCACAATATTTTTCTCATGACCACCAAACTTTTCACGGCGATGTACAATCGTTACACTTGCTGCGATGGACTCCAGTTCATTCGCCCAATCTACTGCGGAGTCGCCTCCACCGGAGATTAGTACTCTTTTGCCCCGGAATGGCTCCAGCTCCTGAACGGTATAATGAAGATTCGTCACCTCATAGCGATCCGCACCTTCAATTTCGAGCTTAGCCATCTGTAGAATTCCGTAGCCAATTGCCAAAATGACGGTTCGTGTCCAGTGTTGTTCCCCAGTTGACGAGGTTAAGATATACGTCCCATCTTCCTGTCTCTCTTGATTCATGATTTGCTGTCCCAGCACAATGGTTGGTTCAAAGGTCTGCGCCTGCTCCTTGAGCTGACCGATCAGCTGATGACAGAGAGTCGGCGTTACGCCGCCTACGTCCCAGATCATTTTTTCAGGATAAATAAGCATTCTTCCTCCGAGCTCATCCTTCGCTTCGATCAACTTCGTCTTGAGGTCTCTCATTCCACTATAAAAAGCTGTATACATCCCAGCAGGTCCGCCGCCAATAATAGTTACATCGTATAATTCCAGTTGATTGTTCATTATGTCCCTCCAAAGGTATATTCTATTTATGTCCTGAGCTTCTTACGCCCCAAACTGAGCTTCATGCAGTCGACTGTAAATTCCGGTTGTCTGTAGCAGTTCTTCATGTCTACCTTGTTCAGCGATACCGCCTTCCGCAACGACAACGATACGGTCGGCATTCTTGATCGTTGCCAATCGATGAGCAATGACAAGCGTTGTACGCCCTTGTGACAACTCTGCAAGTGCCTCCTGAATAGCGGACTCCGTCTCGGTATCCAGCGCCGATGTGGCTTCGTCCAGAATGAGAATCGTTGGATTCTTCAGGAACATCCGGGCAATGGATAGCCGCTGCTTCTGACCTCCGGAGAGCTTAACGCCCCGCTCCCCGATCATAGTGTCTAACCCAGCAGGCTGGGATTTGATCAGCTCTTCCAGTTGAGCGCGCCGTGCTGCCTCCCAGATTTCTTCATCGGAGGCTCCCAACCGCCCGTAAGCGATATTCTCACGGATGGTTCCGTCAAACAGAAATACATCTTGCTGTACAATCCCGATATGGGAACGAAGAGACTCCAGTGTCATGGAGCGAATATCCATTCCATCAATGGTAATGCTACCTCCAGTTACATCATAGAAACGAGGCAGTAGACTACAAAGCGTTGTCTTACCCGCACCAGATGGACCGACCAGAGCAACAGTCTCTCCTGCTGGAATCGATAGATTCACATTGCGGAGAACCTTTTCTTTATCGCTGTAGGCGAAAGCCACATCATGAAAGGTTATATTCCCCGTAAGATCATGAACTGGCTTGGCGTCTTTAGCATCAGCGACATCCGGCTCCATCTCCAGCAGTTCGAGATAACGCTTGAAGCCTGCAATACCTTTTGGATACGTCTCAATGACCGAGTTGATCTGTTGCAATGGTCCTAAGAACACATTGGACAACATCACGAAGGCAATGAATTCACCGTAAGTCATTTGCTTCTGAATCACAAAATATGTTCCACACAGTAGAACGAATAAAGAGACTAGTTTCATTAAAACAAAACTAAAAGATGAGTTCCATGCCATAATCCGATAGGTCATCAGCTTCGTAATACGGAAGCGCTCATTATTCACCGCAAAGCGGGAGATTTCATGGTTCTCGTTAGCAAAAGCTTGCACAACGCGGATCCCGCTCACATTATTCTCCACACGTGCGTTATAATCGGCAATGTCCGCGAACATGATGTGAAAGGCTTTAGACATTTTCCGGCTGAAGTACATAGATAAATAAATCATAAGCGGAACGATCACAAACGTCAGGATAGCTAATTGCCAATTGATACTGAGCATAATGCCGAACACACCGAGCAGCGTCATTACTGCTATAAAGAGATCCTCTGGCCCGTGGTGGGCAATCTCACCGATGTCCATCAAATCATTTGTCATCCGGGACACTAGATGGCCGGTCTTATTGTTGTCAAAGAAATTGAAAGATAACTTTTGAACTCGGTCAAACAGTTTTTTTCTCATATCCGACTCGATATTAATCCCCAGCTTATGCCCCCAATAAGTGACGACAAAATGCATAAAGGCGCTGACAATATAGATCCCCAGCAAGCCGAGGCAGGAATAGAGTATCCATTTCCAATTGCCTGTTGGCAGCAGGTCATCTACTACCCGGTTAACGGCTAATGGAAAGACTAGTTCTAGTAGTGCAGCAGCAATAGCACAAGAAAAATCAAGAATAAACAATCCCTTATAGGGCCTATAGTAAGCAAAAAAACGACGCAACATATTAATAACTCGCTCCTTCTGGTGAGAGATCAGCCTACTTTCATCAAGATTTCGTACGGGCTAACAAATACAAAAAGTATGGTGCTCCAATGACAGCTACAACGATACCCGTAGGAATCTCAGACGGCTGAAGGATCCAGCGTCCAATGGTATCCGCTGTAATAACGAGCAGTGACCCAAGCAGTGCCGAGGTTGGTAGCATAAGCTGATGTTTCGGTCCAACTAGCCGTCTCGCCAAATGGGGTCCAACCAATCCCACAAAACCAATCCCACCGCTGACAGCGACACTCGCCGCTGCTAACCCTACCGCAGCCGCAAGAAGCCGAAATTGTTCCTTCGTTACTGCAGCACCAAGTCCCACAGCGGTCTGCTCCCCTAGATTCAGTACGTTCATCACCCTTGCCTTATAGATGACATAAGGCACCAGGATAAGAATCCACGGTAGGAGAGACAGTACAAACTTCCAGCTTGTTCCCCAAATGCTGCCTGCCAGCCAAGTAGCGACGAATTGGTATTTTTCTGGATCAAGCCTTAGCGTAAGCACGATCATAGCTGCACTCATCCCAGCTGCCACAGCGACACCAGTCAACAGTAGGCGCATAGGCGATATTCCTTGGTGGCGCTTATAAGCTAGAGCATAGATTAAGGCCGCTGTTACCCCCGCACCGACGAACGCTACCATTGGCAGCAGATACACTGGAGCCGCGGTTGCCGTAGGGTAAAAAGAAATTAACAGCATAACCATGATTCCTGCACCAGCATTAATCCCTAAGATACCAGGGTCCGCCAAAGCATTACGAAAGACGCCCTGCATCACAGCACCGGATACAGCCAGACCTGCCCCAATTAGAACGGAGATCACAATACGTGGCAGCCGAAATTGAAACAAGATTAACTCCTGCTTAGCGGTTCCTTTACCGAACAATGTATTAATCAACTCCATAGGAGTCAAACGTATGTAACCTGTATTCATACTAATAATAAAAGCAATCACAATTAGAACAGCCAACGAAATCATTATAATTAAGCCCCGTTTGTTTTTGGCGGCTTCGACGGTACCGAATGTAGTCTTTTCCATCATTACAGCTCCCTCCTTTCTTTACGTGCAAGATAAAGGAAGAAAGGAACACCGATTAGTGCAATAATAGCGCCAAGTGGCGTTTCATTAGGTGGATTAATCATCCGCGCCGTTAAATCTGCAAATACAGCAAGTAAACTGCCAAGGATCGCTGAACAAGGAATGATCCATCTGTAATCGACACCCACAAAAAATCGTGTCAGATGCGGAATAATAAGTCCAATGAAACCTACTGCACCAACTACGGCAACCGATGATCCGGCCAAAATCAAAACAATTAATGCACCTGCCAACTTCACAAGCCCTGTACGCTGACCTAGACCTTTCGCAACATCGTCACCTAAACTAAGCATCGTGATCGATCGAGAGATTACCATTGCACCAATTAAAGCCGCCCCTATCCAAGGGAACATGATTTTGAGTTGGATCCATTTCGTTCCAGCCACGCCTCCCGCGTACCAGAAAGCTAAATCTTGACCAATGTGAAAATATAAAGCTACCCCTTCACTCAGCGCCGACAAAAGTGCACTAAAAGCAGCACCCGCCAGCACCAAACGAGCAGGAGTTAATCCTCCCTTAGCAAGTGATCCAATTCCGTATACTACGCCAGCACCTACTCCGGCACCCACGAATGAATATAGAATCAAATACATAAACGATAAATTTGGAAAAAAAGCAAAACACAGTGCGAGCGCAAATCCTGCGCCTGAGTTGATACCCATCAGACCTGAATCCGCTAATGGATTTCGCGTCATCCCTTGCATAATGGCACCTGCAACTGCAAAGCTGGCCCCTATCATTGCCCCGCCAAGTACACGTGGTAATCTTAATTCTCTAATAATCTGATGATCCATGATCTCCGGATCAAAGTGAAACACAGCTGACCATACTACAGACAGCTTAATATCCGCTGCGCCGAAGGAGACGGAAACAGCGATACCTAATAATAATAACGCCAGACCGCCAACCAAGATTAATGTTGCCGCCCAAGGACGTGAACGAAATTCTCGTTTAACTACTCCTTTATCGGCTCCTATCCTGGTAGTTATCTGTTGATTCATGAATGCCACCCTATTTCTGTGAAATTGATTCTCATTATCATTAGCCTATTGTAAATTACATTTCCTAGGTTTGGCAATAGATAGATTTAATTGATGCTATTTAATTTATTGCATTGACAGGAATTCTTGGATTTGATAAAGTTCAAATTGAAAATAATAATGATAATGATTCTCATTATTATTAGTTAGCACGTATATATAGGGAGGTTTACCATGTTTAAAAGAAAGACCCTCTTCCCCATCCTGGCACTCACAATGTTATTGGCCGTATTTGTGACCGCCTGCGGGGGAACGAATAATGCTTCATCTAATACCCCAACAGCTACAACCGAAGCAACAACAGCTCCGAGTGCAGAGGCAACGGCTGCTCCTGATGCTTCTGCTGCTGAAACGCGTAGCTATGAAACTACTAAAGGTACTGTGCAAATCCCAGTTAAACCTCAGCGTATCGTTACAGATTATTATGGCGGGGAATTGCTTTCTGTTGGAGCTAACGTTATAGGTGTCGAACCTAGTACTTTTGACAACCCCTTCTTAAAAGATTTACTCAAAAATACACAAGATGTCGGTGCTCCAGTCAACGCTGAGAAAGCTTTAGAGCTTGCACCTGATCTAATTGTCGTTATGTACGATGACAACTACGATGCTTTATCCAAAATTGCGCCAACCATTCATATCCCTTACGGAACTGCTACGAACATCTATGAAACCGTAAAACTATTCGGAGATATTGTAGGAGCACCTGACAAAGCTGAACAATTCATTGCTGACTTTGAGAAAAAGGCTGCTGAAGGCCGCGAAAAGCTTAAAGATGTCGTGAATGAAAATGATACATTCGGAATCTATGAGCTGACAGATAAAGGTGAGCTATGGACCTTCGGTAACAATGCGGGCCGTGGTGGACAAGCCCTTTATAATGCACTTAAGCTGAAAATGCCTGCTAAGAACAGCAACGACAACCAAACACTGCAGCTATCCATAGAGCTATTGCCAGAATATGCTGCTGACTACATGTTCCTAACTACTTATGATCCTGATAAAAAAGGCGATAAGTTGAAGGAGTTAAAAGAATCGCCAGTCTGGAACGGACTCGCTGCTGCGAAGAACGGTCATCTATTCTACAACGATTTCGATACCTACTATCGCTATGATCCTATTGCCATTACTGCGCAAATCGATCTGTTCGTTAATATGATTCTTGAGCGTAAAGGTAAGAAATAAGAATAGGACACAAAGAAACACCACTTAGCTCCCTGAACTGTGACTCACAAGAAAGACACTTTGAAAAAAGTGATCTTCTTGTGGGTCTTTTGTGTTTTTATCAGAATATTCGTTTCATCTATATTGAGGCATATATCTATAATTGACAATTTTAACAAGTGAAATTATAATTCAGTTCAACTACATATTTAAGTATACAGCGTGTTACCATTCCATGGGCAATAGCTGAGAAGGATATCCTTTTCTGCTATTGCCTATTTTATTATTAATTATTGGAGGGAATATTATGACAAAACGTATATTAGATTGTAACGCTTCAGATTTTGTAGAAATGAAAAAAATAGATATATTAGATTCTATTGTTGCTAGTGAAGGTAGAGTCTTAGTATCTGAAATCATTGGATTGTATAATCCTACACTGCATGCGGTTAGTAATGCGGAACTTGCTTCAGCCTTTGGTGCAGATATTTTACTGTTAAATATGTTCGACGTTTATGAGCCTATATTTAATGGAATCCCAAATGTTGAAAAACAAAATATAATTAAAGAGATTAAAAGATTGACTGGAAGGTTGATCGGGATTAATTTAGAGCCGGTAGATCATGATCAAGAAATTATAGGTGGATTCACAGCGATATCACAAGGGAGACTTGCTACTACGGATACGGCTAAAACTGCTTATGAACTAGGAGCAGATATGATTATTTTAACGGGTAATCCTGGTACGGGAGTTTCTAATAAGGCAATTACAAGTTCCTTGAAAGGGATAAATGCTATTTTGGGAAATGAAATAATTCTAGTTGCTGGCAAAATGCATGCATCTGGATCACTCAAGGAAGCGGGTGAAAATATAATCACCAAAGCTGATATCAAGGAATTTGTTGAAGCAGGTGCCAATATTATATTAATGCCTGCACCAGGAACAGTTCCAGGTATTACCATGGAATACATTAAAGAGTTAGTTACATATGCACATAGTCTTGGAGCTTTAACCCTGACGGCCATAGGCACCTCTCAAGAAGATGCTGACTCTGACACGATAAAACAAATCGCCCTCATGTGCAAAATGACTGGAACAGACATGCATCATATTGGCGATGCAGGTTATAAAACGGCTAATCCTGAGAATATTATGGATTATAGCATTGCTATTAGAGGAAAAAGGCACACTTATATTAGAATGGCCCGATCCATCAATAGATAATTTGAGCCAACGGTAAGAAATAAGAGTAGAGACACAAAGAAACACCCCACTTATTAGATATCGCCTAAAGTGGGGTGTTTGGGTTATGCAATGAATATCATCTAGTGTAATTCTCGTACTGATCGCTTTTGTTTAATTTTTTGT
Organism: Paenibacillus etheri; assembly: GCF_001012825.1. Classification (GTDB taxonomy): domain Bacteria; phylum Bacillota; class Bacilli; order Paenibacillales; family Paenibacillaceae; genus Paenibacillus_AQ; species Paenibacillus_AQ etheri. The sequence goes on along the minus strand of NZ_LCZJ02000018.1, from coordinate 197,574 downwards.
ACATATACTCATCATTCTTAAGCTTGTAGAGCTGGCCCATACCCGCAAAGACGAAAAACAGTACCAAAATCAATAAATACGCATAGGTGAATTCACCAATATAAAAGCAAGTGACAATAGCAATTAGGGTCAAGATCAACAATGCCACTGCAATTCTGGATAAAATATTCTTCAAACGGAATCCCCCTACAGTTTTGTATAATATACACTATCATATTTCAATGTAAATGGGTGTCGAATCTTGTTCTGTTAAGGGAATTTTGAGTAGTTGGATATGAGCCAGCATCTTGCGAGTGTATATTCTGGTATATAGATAATAAAAGAGCACTTGAAATAAAAGATAGGCCCCTCCTACTAACAAACAAAACCAAAACGGCCCCAGAGCTACGGACATTTCAAATCGTGAAGAACTAATAATATACACAGTAGCCAGCGCAATTCCTAGTATATAAGGGAGAAAAAACAACACTTTAAAAGGACCGCCTATCATTTGCGCTACTTCCTTAGAAGTAATTCCAATCTTATTCAACTTCCCGAATTTGATCTTCTCTCGCTCTAAATCGGTCTGGATACTGAAATGCAGCACTATACAAGAGGCACCAAAAAATATTAGACCCACGAAGGTAATGACGAAGATTCCAAATCTACCAGACTCCTTCAACTGTAAATACTCACTTATTCTAGATTTCGTGGAGAATACGAGGGCCTCTTGCCGCTCATTGCCATACCAGGACTCTGTATTGTCTTTGTTATATTTGGCTAAAGCGGAATTAAGCTTAGCATCTATATCCGCAGTTTTTTTCCAATCCTTAAAATTCAGGAGCTGAAGATTACCGATCGCATTTTTATTTTCCGCTTTCAGCGCCATATAATCCTCTTCGTTTACAATGACATGAAGACCATTCATGAGATTTGGCACAGGATTAAATACCATGTTAAATAGGATACCTTGTGAGTACAGCGTATGCTTCCCGGAAGAAAGCTTCAGATCAAAGGTGGGCATTTCCGGTCTTTGATTCTTCCACTCTTCTCCTTGTGCAACTATAGCCAGATTAAGAAAGTGATCTTTCTCCACATGATAATCACTGCCGATCAATGTGTTTATATTCTGGTCCAAAAATACTTTGAAATTGAACAAGTCGATATACTCCAGCTTTTGGTGTGAAAGCAGCGGTGTGGCGCCATGATCCGTGATCTCGCTTAATGTCTTTGGTGAGATGCTATTTTTCCCGAATACTTCTGAATAGGCAATATCATATGGATTGTTTTTAACAGGAATAGCCTCAGCATTCCAGGTAATATAAAAGATAATGCCACTTAGAAAAACCGTGATGAAGACGAGGAAGGTGATGAGAGAAAGCACTATTTTGGAGCGCCCAAGAGTATAGTTCAAATCAGAGCTAAACATTAAATGCTTATGATAAGCTTTCGTTGATCTCAAAAAAATGAGCTTCATCCAGTCACAAAGACCTGACAGCAGCAAATAGACACCCACCATACTTACTCCAAGATTGATTAACATCATACGGGCATCATCAGGGTTGTAATGAATGATCATATCAAAAACGGAGATCCCTAGTAGGATGACTCCGAAGACCCCAGTGAACTTCCCATGAAGAAAGCTACGCTCTGCGGTTCTGGATTCTTGTAGAAGGCGTACAATGTTGTATCTTAGCGTTAATAATAAATGGATTCCAATCACAGCTATGTAAATAACCCCAAAGAATTTAATTGTATACAGATAACTATCCAGCGTAAGTGAAAAAGCACTGTTCCCAATATCAACAAACAACGAGATGATGAAGAAAAAAAGACCTGAGAAAACCGTCCCTGCACCTAAACCCGTGAGAATCGAAGCTAATGCAATCATGCTATTTTCTAACAAAATGATTTTACGGATATTGTGACTCGTCATTCCAAGAACCATTAATAGACCGAAGTCGCTTTTTCTAAATTTCAAAAAGGCCATTTGAGCATATACAATAAATAGAACAGCAAACACTCTCATAACCAAGAAAGGAGCATATAAATTACCGGACACCATCCCGTTCACTTGATAGGGGTCATTAAAATCAGGGTTCGTATACAGGGAGTAAAAGGCGAAAAAGACCATAATCGTAAAGCTGCTGCATAGGAAAAATAACAAATACCTTCTAAGGTTCGCCTTGAAAATCTGAAAAGCCATTCTCCTAAAGGTCATCTTCTCCCCCTCCAATGAAGGCCAGATTCTCCAGAATCCTATCAAAAAATGCTCTCCGCTCTTTATTTTCCCTAGTAATCTCTAATAGCATCTTCCCATCCTTGATAAAAAGCACGCGATTACAATAGCTGGCCGCAAAAGGATCATGTGTGACCATCACAATCGTTGCTCCTTTCAAAGCATTCAGCTTAGCGAAGGTCTTCATCACTGTACTTGAGGATTTGGAATCCAAATTCCCAGTTGGCTCATCAGCAAAAATCACCTCCGGACCATTAATGATCGCTCTGCTAATCGCGGCTCGTTGTTGCTGTCCTCCTGAAACCATATACGGATATTTGTCCTTCACCTCACCCAGATCAAATAGAGACAACGTCTCATCCGTCCTGCTATTGATGTCTTCCACCTCTTGGTCATCCAGCACCATGGGCACCATTATATTTTCCCGTAGGGTCAGGCTATCCAGCAGATTGTAATCTTGAAAAACGAACCCCATTCTCTGCCGGCGAAACAGTGCAAGCTCATTCTTAGACATCTCGCTTATACTAGTCCCTGCAATCCGGACTACCCCACTATATTCCGTGTCGATCCCGCTAAGGATGTTTAACAGCGTCGTTTTACCGCTCCCCGAAGGTCCCATAATCGCTACAAGCTCACCGCTATCCACACTCAGGTTTATCCCGTTTAGCGCCTGAAATACATTCATTTTGCCCTTGCCTTTATATTCTTTAGAGAGACTCTCTACCTCTAGAATGGGCATGCTCGCACCTTCCTCTTCATAGCTTGGAGTGGATTAACATTAAATGGAATTCAATCACTCGCTATTACTATAAAGCTAAGAATGGAGTTCGTTTGTTAGATTGCTCACAGCACAAAAAATAGGATACCTCTTCTATCATTTCCTCTCTCGCATGAAACAAAGACAAACGAAACCAGTAAAAGCAAGTCCTCCAATAGCCGTTAAGGAGATCGAAAACGCCCTTACATAATCCGCTAAATCTGCTTCCAAAAGAGAATGCTTTAGTGAAGAGGAGAACAAAATACCGATTAGAGCCACCCCTAACGAATTTGCTAAATACATAAATGTAGTGATCAAACCTGATCCTGTGCCCGTAATCCTTGCAGGTACTGAACTAAGCGTGACGTTGACTAGTGGTGTAGTTGCCATGCCGAGACCGAAGCCATATATCAATAATATTAAAATATTTCGTACGCCCAGCAGATGCGTCGCATCCACATTTAGCTCCCATATAAGCAATAAACTAGAGCATCCCATCATCAGTGCACCTATTTTGAGTACACTCATCCTCCATCTTCTGACCATTCGAGACGATATCAGGGAAGTCAGAAAAAAGCCTATACCTATAGCCAAAAAAACCAAACTCGTATCTTGAACATTATAGTGCACGCCAAATTGCATATAGTAGCTTAAAACAAAAAAGAAGGAGAACATGCCTAGGTAAAGGACAAGCACGGTCGCCAGACCTACACTAAATGTTCGATGTCTGAAAATATACAAATCGACTAATGGACAATTCCCCTGCTTTCCTTTCCGATTTTCAACCCAGATAAAAGTAAACAACATGAATAAAGCTATAATTAGACAGCCTGAGATCCACAATGGCCACCCTTGTTTTTGTCCCTCTGATAACGGATAGATCAGCAGGAACAAACCGGTCAGCAGTAGGATGCTTCCCGTCCAATCAATACTGTGCGTCTGCTCGGCCCGTGTTTCAGGAACAATCGGCATTAACAGCAGGACGAGAAGTCCGAATGGCACATTGAAAAAAAATACCGTTCGCCAACCGAGATCGAACGGATTCCAATTCACAATAGTTCCTCCGAGAATGAATCCGAAAGCGAATCCAATGCCAATCATTGCACCATAAATACCGAAAACAAGCCCCTTTTCCTTGGGCAGATAGCTGACCTGAAGTGTAGACAAGACCTGAGGCTGGATAAGCGCAGCTGCCATACCTTGCACGATGCGAATAACAATCAGAAGCGCCGGATCTGAGGTCAAACCACCCAACACTGCCATAATCGTAAATCCACTCACTCCGATAATCAGCATTCGTCTTCTGCCGTATATATCCCCAAGCTTTCCACTAATAATCAACGCCACAGCTAATCCTAGCGAAAATCCGGTGACGATAAGCTGTGCTTCAGAGAAGCTTGCATTCAAGTCATTTTGCATTAATGGAAGGGCGACTTGAATCATGTAAGTATTTAATGAAATAAGTAATGTTGGAAGTAAAATAACTCCTAGTGCATACCATCGGCGCGAATCAACTTGTTGCATTGTATTACCACCTCTTCATGAAATCTATGGTAATGATTATCATTTAGTACGGTCTTTTTCTCTACCTGTTAAGGGAGGTTTACTCCTTGATAAGGGAGCAAACAAAAAAACCTCAAGCAGGCAGAATATAGCGTTCGGTTCCGAACCCTATGTTCTACTGCTTGAAGCCATCTGTAAGTACAAATCCTTCTAGATCCTATTTCGCTCCAAAGTCTGTTGTTCGATACGTTTTAAGTATTCGCTTGGATTGCAGCCATAATGCTTACGAAAGGTTGTCGTGAAATTGCTGACATTACTATATCCGACCGAAACGGCTGTTTTTCCTATATTCAAACCTTCTACCTCCATATACCAAAGCGCTTTCTCCATCCGCTTTATACGTACAAGCTCGAAGATCGTCATGCCAAATAACTCACGGAAGCCCTTTTTTAGCTTGAATTCGTTAATGCCTACCCGTTTAGCCAACTCACGTATAGATAGCGGTTGTTCGAAATGGATTTGCACCAACTCATGTACCCGCTTCAGATTTGTAATATCATCAAGCCGGAGCGTCATGTTTCCGCTCAAAGAACCGTAACTATCAGACTCGCCAAACATAGCGATAAATTCAAGCGCTTTACTCTCCATATATAATCGTCTCAATGTTCCATGATAAGTACAATGTATCATTTCAGAGACACATTTTCGGATCGCTGCAGTATCAGGAAAACGATCAATATTTCCTCGATGATGTGTAAGCCATGTCTCCATTTGGTGTCTCTCCGATAGATCTCCGGCATAATATAGCAGTTCGCTAGGAGCTAGCCGTATTTCTAACAATTGATTGGGGACACCTGCCTTTTTCTCTTCATACACCTGAACATCTTCTAGAAAAAGGACATTGCCCGTTTGTTTATCCGTATGACTTTCCTTACCGTTCCATTCGCAATAGATTTCTCCGCTTATGTTATAGCTTAGTTCGAATAACGGACAAGCTTCTTGAATGTGGAGCTTCATATCTTGTTCGTACGTTATGTCCGTATACATGATCTCCATACCTGGACGAATACGCGTACGAGTGACGCTTCCCTTACCAATATGTGAAGGTATAGTAAGCCGTTGTTCCCATTGGTTCTGTACAACACGCCCTTCTATCTGTTCTGTAAATTGATCAAAAAGATCATGGATCTCCATATTCAATATATTTAAAGTCATCGGAAGCCTCTCCTTCTTCGCCCTTTGTATAAGATGAAGTATCTAATTTCTCCTCTTTCTATGGATCTTCGAAGGCAGTGATTTCATCCAATACAAATAAAGCCGTTCACAACTCAAATGATAATCGTTATCATTTGATAGTGTCAACATGAAATAGATCCATAGAATTTGTCTTCACTCGGGATGATACCTAGGTTTATATAAAAAAAGCGTTGGTGGAGTTTCCCCCTACCAACGCCTACTGGAATGATTTATTTATCGAATTTGTTTGCTAGCTCCCCTGTAACCTCCATAATCTTCGAGGCTAACAAATGCGAAGGAACCACATGATCCACACACCCTAGCGCCAACGCCGCTTCAGGCATTTCATTTACAATCGAAGTCTCTTGTGATTCTACAAGAGTAGATCGAGCGCCAGCTTGTCTGGCGTAGAACATCCCTCTCGCCCCATCGTTTCCCATTCCGGTCATCAGGATCAAGTGCTGCTTCAAGCTTTTTAATCCAGAGATCGATTTGAACAATACATCAATGGATGGACGGTTCCCGTTTACTAGAGCTTTCCTGTGAAGTTTGATTTTACATGCTTGCCCTTGCTGAACTACAGTCATATGACAATTACCTGGTGCGATATATGCTGTTCCGCCGAGTACTAACTGATCATCTTTCGCCTCAAGCACCCTTACACTTGAGAACCGATTCAATCGTTCCGCCAATACTTTCGTGTACTTGGACGGCATATGCTGAACGATTAGCAAGGGGTATGGGAAGTTCGCCGGAAGCGAGCTAATTACGATTTCAAGCGCCTTCGGGCCACCTACTCCACATCCTATAGCCACGATTTGATCCACTTCTTCCATACATCCTGTATTAGAGCTATCATCTACCTGTTGTCCTGCAATCACTTTGGAGACCGTTATATTGTTAAGGATGAGGGTTCTCAATGGGATTTGGGCAACTTGTTTAATTTTGAATATTAGCTCGTCTCTTATTTGGGATAAATCAGGTCCATGGGACTGAGTAGGCTTGGATATGAAATCCACTGCTCCGTTCTGTAGACCTGTGATTGTTGCTGTTATACCATCCTTCGTCCCTGAGCTCAGGATAAGGATAGGCGTTGGGCGCTGTGACATAATGCTAGAAAGTACTACTAAACTATTCAATTCCGGCACTTCTATATCAATCGTCACGACATCAGGCCTGAGTTCTTGAACCATGCTAACCGCTTCGGATGCATTTCGAGCTGCTCCAATGACCTCGATAATTGAATCCTCGGCAATAAGGTTCGAGATCTGTCTACGCATCATTACTGAAGTAGCTACAACGAGCACCTTTAACTTTTGCACTACTTCTCCTCTCCTATCAATGATGATCCCCATGACACGGTTTATTTAACTTTAAAAATAGATACTAGAGCATTCAGTTCCTCAGCAAGCTGTGCTAATGCATTAGCCGTTGTTGCCGTTTCACTACTACTTGCCGCCATTTCTTCCGTTGCTGCCGATATACTCTCGATCGAGTACAACACCTCTGATGATTGCGCGGCCTGTTCTTCACTAGCAGCAGCGATTTCTGTTACTTTATGAGCGGTATCGTTCACCATAGAGAGAATATGATCAAAGGCTTCCCCATTTTTTTGTGAAAAAGCTACGCCTTCGACTACCGCATTCACACTTTGGTGTGTATTTTTCTGCATTTCTTTAATTATGTTCGTGACTTGTTTCGTAGCCTCACTGCTCCGCTCTGCTAACTTCCTTACCTCATCTGCAACAACGGCAAAACCTCGGCCTTGTTCACCTGCACGAGCCGCTTCTATAGCTGCGTTTAAGGACAGTAAATTTGTCTGTTTTGCAATATCATCAATGACTGCTATAATCTCTCCAATTTTATCAGAGCCTTCTTCTAGTCTGGACATTTGGTTATTAAGTAACGTCATCCCTTGTATGGAGTCGGTAACCACTGTACCACCGTCCTGAGCGATACGCATGGTTTGATCTGACAGCTCTGAAGCATGCTCTGCACTCTGGGCTACTGAATTAATCGCTTCAGACAATTCCCGAAACAGCTCATTCATCGTTTGTGCTGCAGTGGCTTGACTCATACTGCTGCTAGCCACTTCCTCTGTACTGGCTGATATCTGTTGCGCAGCAGCCGAGACACTTTCCGCAGAGGACAAAATCCCCCCTACAGTGCGCCTTAAGTTCAAAACCATTTCATTCACTGAATTTGCGAGTTTTCCGATCTCATCCTTGGAATTCAAATTCGATGTTTCGCTTAAGTCTCCATTGGCTACTTTACCTAACAGGCGCATCACTTGATTTAGAGGCCGTGCGATAATTTGAGAGATTAAATAACCAAAACCCACGCTGATCAGAAGTGCAATAATCGTAACACTAAAGGTAATCAACCGAGAGGATTGATATAGTTTATTAGCGCTATCACTGGATCCCTGAGCCTGCTTCATATTGATATCAATTAAACCTTGCAGGAAATCCGTCACCTCCGTAGTAGCCAGCTGTAAATCTCCTGTTAGCAAATAATTCGTATACTCTTCATTACTAATATTTTTTTTATCCACTTCAATCGCATGATCCACGCTGGTGATATAGCTTTGCCAGATCTCAGGATAAGTCTTCATCTTCTTTAATTCTTCTTCTCTCAACTTTGTCTTACTATATTTATTCATGATATCTTCAATGCTTTGGACATTCTTATGTATTTTATCTCGATACTCTTTTTTCTCCACCTCGGTTTTGGCCATCGTATTAATATCTCGAATGTTTATTCTATTCGTTAAAAATAGTTCATTTGCTTCACCGAGATAGGCAATCGGTGTTAAGCGATTATTATACATATCCTCGATGGACTCATTCATCTTACTCAAATTGCTTATTCCGTAGAATCCTACAAAGCATAATATGACTGATACTAACACAAATGCTGAGATTAGCTTCACTGCTGTTCTCAAATTATAAAACCATTTCACCCTTCTGCACCTCATTACGTTAGTCAATTTTTAGTAATTCTTAGGAACTATTTCATCATAAACTGTAAGCAGAATATGGTAACCGAAAAAAAATGGCGTGATCACGCAAAATTATTGCGCATCCCCGCAAAGAAGCGCAAAACAAAAAATCCCGTCTCACCATCCAGTGAACGGGATTTAAATCTATAGGGTTGTAACGTATTTTCACAATGAATTAGTAAAATCTGATTCCTTCAATATTCCGAGGCGTTTAGCTTTTATAGCTGCTTCAATTCTAGACTTCACATCTAGCTTTTGGAACAAATTCGTTAAACTATATTCGAGAGATCGCTGACTCATCAGCACAATCTCCGCTATTTCTTTATTACTTTTTCCTTTTGCGATTTCCGTTAGCATTTCATGTTCCCTTTTGCTAATCATGGAGACCGCTTGTTCATCATTGATTTCTAATCCTTTAGGCGGTACTTTTCTTAACTGCTTGACTAAGGTCCGCGGTAGAATGACTTCTCCTCTTAATGCACAGCGTACCGCTGTAATCAACTGCTCTCTATTGGTCGTTTTGGAGATAAACCCAAATATCCCCGATTCGATCATCAGGTTAAATTTGTTGGTAAATTCATATCCGGTATAAATTATGATAATCGCATCTGCGTTCATTGTTAATACTTGCTTCGCCAAATCAATCCCATTCACATCCGCGATATGAAGATCAAATAACATTACGTCAAAGGAATGACTACTCATCATTTCAAGCACCTCAGACGCTGAATTAGCTAGAGTAACCTTCATATCCCCCTCTTGCTCTAATATCATTCTAGTCCCTTCCATAACAGATGGATGATCATCCACTAACAATATTCGAATCATGCCTCTGATTACCCCTCTATCCAATTGTTATGCCGCATGATTACTCTGCAGGTATAGATATATTGACCGATAATCCCTTTTTCTCTGGCGAGTGGAATACTATCGTCCCATCCATACTTCGAACCCTTTCTTTCATCCCGTAAATCCCCATACTTGTAAGAGAATCCTCTCCAAAAAGGCTCATTCCAATTCCGTTATCTTCATAATCCAAATGAATATGCCCCCCTTCACTGGCTAAGGTGATGTAGACTTCTGTCGCAAAAGAATGCTTTGCTGCATTAGCTAGAAGCTCTTGCACAATACGGTAAAGTCCTATAAGCACTTCATCATCTAACTTATGTGTAAATGCTTCAGATTCGAAATAAATCTGATAGTTGGTACGTAGTTGCGTAAATTCAAACAACGTCTCCAGTGAGGAGATAAGACCCTCATTGATTAATGCAGGAGGTCTAAGCTCGTTACAAATAATCCGCAGCTGATAGATGACATCCAGTAATCCTTCTGCAATCTGTTCTAGCTGTTCTCTAAGTTCCCTATTGATGGACTTTTCACCTAAAAGAAGATCCAGCTTACGATACCAGATAATCTGTTCTTGAAGCGCTGAGTCGTGTAAGTCCTGAGCAAGTCTTTTTCGCTCATTCTCGGATAAATTAAACATAAAGCGGAGAAGCCATGTAGGGGCCACCTGCATAGAAGCAGCCAGCTCAAGATCCTTCGTTAAATCTTCGATAAGCAAAAAGTGATCAAAGAGAACACTGACATACCGGGTAATCGTCTCCAGCCACACTCGAATAGAACCGATTTCTAGTAAAAGCGTCTTCTCGTTAATCGATAGCAAGTAGCTTTTTCCTCTGGACTCCCCGATCTTGAGTGAATACCCTTGCTCCGTCTCGATAATTTCACATAATTTATCATGGTTAGATTCAACTGCGATAAATTTTATATTTGTTATCTGCAGAGTTTCTCTGACTTCTCTAAGTAACCGCTGTTCCATATGACTAATCTTCATCACACCAAAAAGATCTTGGGAGAACTGATCGAGACTCGTTTGCAGGCGAAAATACCGTTCCTCACTCTCTCGAATAATCTGCTCTGTATGTTCTCTGTCCGCATCTGCTTTTTTTCGATCACTTATATCCCTAAATATAGAGATACATGCGACTCTTCCCTTGTACAAAATGGAGCTAGCTGTTACCTCTACATCGATAATCGTTCCATCTGAACGTACGACCTTTTGTTCAATAGGAGCTAAGATCTTATAGGGTTCTTTATAGATCTCGCGCATGCGTTCTTTCGCCAGCGGCAGATACTTCGGATGCGCCCAATTGAAAATATTTTTACCGATCAATTGACTCTCATCGCTAACTCCAAATAATCCAAGACAGGAGAAGTTTACATAAACAAACTTATAATCGCTATGCAGAACGACCGCTTCAGGCGACATCTTGATCAGCTGCTGATTGAATTCCTCGCTCTCCCTTAATTCTTTTTCCATTTGGACTCTCTTAGTAATGTCTCTTGCTACAATTACGATACTCATTACCTCTCCATCCTCACCTAGAACGGGAGTAGCAAGACATTCTAAATTTAAGATATAACCTTTTGTGTGAATAAAACGATTGTAAAACATCTTACTTGCTTTTGTCCGAAAAATATTTGATATTTGTTCACGCAAGCTATCTTGCTCATCTGGATCGATATACTCTAGGATGGTAGTGTCCTTGATTAAACCTACAGGAATGCCGATTAGGGTCTCACAGGAGGGAGAGGCTACAATAAAATTCCCTTTCTGATCCAGAACCCCCATCATATCCTTCATGTTATTAATAATAAGTCTGTACTCTGCTTCACGCTGTGCCAGCCTATGTTCTACTTCTACTGTTGATGTTATATCTTTAGCAACCACAAAAGCACCCACAATACGACTATTCACATAAATCGGGATATTCTTCATAATCCAGTGACTCTCTGATCCATCCTCACGGGAAGATGTTACAACATAGTGCTGAGCAGATCCCAGTATTGTTTTTTCAAAAGAATCCGACATCTTTGATATATTCTCTACACCAAACAGATTCCTGATCGACAAGTTATCTCCGAGCATACTTAGAGCTTCTCCAGTAATTTGCTCTGCCGCAGAGTTGATAGACAAAATATTACCTTGCAAATTCACCTCGCATACGACATCTGAGTTATATTCGAATAAGGATTTATAGCGTTGTTCACTTTTGAGTAAAGCCTCCTTCATTAACTTTCTTTCCGTGATATCTGCCAAGATCCCGTCAAGCCGAACCACCGCTTGGGATTCATCCAGACTGGGTATAATTCTGACCTGTAACCATCGAGGCTCACCACTTGCGTGGATGATTCGATACTCACTTAGTTGCGGAATCCCTTGTCCAACCGAAGATATGATCTCTTGAATCAAAGGGTTTTCTTCCTTATGAGCAATACGGAACCAAAAATCATCCTCTTTCGCCTGTTCAACGGAATAACCGGTAATATTGAGAACAGCATCCGATATAAACAACACTTTCTTTGCTACATAATCGTATGACCAAATCGCCACATCAAGGTTAGAGAACATCTGTTGATATAAGGAAAAGGTGCTTAGTAATTGAATTTGCGCTGTTTTTTGATCAGTAATGTCCAGCATAACTCCATCTATTCGGCAGACCTTGTTCTCCTTATTTAGAATTGGAGTGCCGATACTTTGAACCCACTTCAGTCCAGCAGCAGGTAGCTGCATCCGATATTCAAGACTACTGATATGACCAGCAGTTAATCTTTCCATGTAGGCATCATATCGATCAAGATCCACTACATACACAAGTTCCCGCAAAAAAATAGGGCTGAGCGGTACAGTCTTACTTGTGCAACCAACCCATTCCTCTAAAATATTCGACATCGTCAGCAGATTCTCTTCCATATCCATAGACCATGTGATCACATTCTCGTCCCCGAGTGAATGCATATTGAGATCACCTCCACATAAAAAGCCCCCCCTTTTCGGGGCGGCTTTTTGTTCTAGTTCGCTATTTTACAAGCGTCTTTACATAAATATCTTTATCCTACTGAGCAATCTGCTCACGGATATTCTGCAATATTTTCTTCTCCAGCCGGGATACCTGTACTTGAGAGATCCCTAGACGACTGGCAACCTCCGACTGCGTTTGATCACGATAGTAGCGAAGATAGACAATTAGACGCTCACGTTCACTGAGGCCTCCGATAGCTTCATTTAATGCCAGCTTGTCGAACCAACGCTCCTGTGATTCGTCAGCAATTTGATCAATCAGCGTGATCGGATCTCCATCATTCTCGAACACCGTCTCATGGATTGAGGTCGGTGGCTTATTGGCTTCTTGCGCGAATACCACTTCTTCGGGCGTAACCCCTAGAGCTTCTGCAACTTCACCAATCGTAGGCAGACGATCAAGCGTCTTAGACATTTCATCCTTCATCTTACGAACTTTATTCGCCATTTCCTTAAGGGAACGACTGACCTTTAAGGTGCCATCGTCACGAAGGAAACGCTGAATCTCACCGATAATCATCGGCACCGCATAAGTGGAGAACTTGACCTCATAGCTGAGGTCAAATTTATCAACGGACTTCAGGAGTCCAATGCAACCGATCTGGAACAAATCGTCAGGCTCATACCCGCGGTTCATAAACCGTTGCACTACCGACCAGACCAGTCGGATATTACAGCTTACAAGCGTGTCGCGGGCAAGACTATCTCCGGCCTGACTGAGCGCGATAAGACGTTTGACCTCCGCATCGTCCAAATAGGTCGGCGGAGCTTTTTTTGACTCTGCATCCATGGCTCCAACCCCTAATTGTATAAAGCTTTTTTCGAGACGATGGTTTTCTTCATTGAGATAGAAGTACCGTGTCCCGGTTCACTAGTGACTTCAAATTCATCCATGAAATTCTCCATAATAGTAAAGCCCATGCCCGACCGCTCCAGCTCTGGCTTAGAGGTATACAGCGGCTGTTGCGCCAGCTCCAAGTCCTCAATGCCCCGTCCTTGATCCTCAATGGTTAGATGTACCGTTTCGTTGTCCAGTGATGCCGAAATGGTCACAATACCTTCCGGATCACTATCATACCCATGAATAATACAGTTGGTGACCGCTTCCGACACGACTGTCTTCAGATCATTCAGCTCGTCCATCGTAGGATCAAGCCGGGAAACGAACGCCGCTACGACTACACGTGCGAACGATTCGTTCTCCGAGCGTGCAGCGAACTGCACATTCATGAAGTTACCAGCCTTACTATTTGTCATAACGCAACCTCCAAATCCGAGAGTGCAGTACTCTCGTCGTCATATAGGGGCATGATTTTGAACAGGCCTGACATTTCCAGCAGCCGCTTCACAGGTGCCGTTGCATCACACACAACCATTTTTCCACCTTTACTGTGGATCAGTTTATACCTTCCCAGAATCACGCCTAGGCCTGAACTGTCCATAAACTGCAGATGCTTAAGACTAAGAACCAAATGCGACACCTGACCACGCATAATCGCTTCATCCAGATCCATTCTTACAAAATCGGCTGCGTGATGATCCAGCTCCCCTGATAATCGGACAATCAACACACCCCTGTGATGCTCCATCTCCACATGAGAATTCATGTTTGCCACTCTCCTCTTCGTTGCTTTGAAAACTGACCTTGAAAGACAGTACCTATTCCCTTCAGGACAAGGTTTTCTACGCGGCAAATCAGGAATCCTGCCTCACGACAAAACTAGAAGAAAACCCCTATGAATCTACAGAGTACATGGGGGTAATCTACAAAAAAACTGTTTTTAATCTACGCCGAACATCGAGCCAGTTGTGCGCTTAAAGAGCTTCCACCAGCCTGCTTTCGGCACAGCTTCCCCTGCTTTTAATTCATATTCCTTTATCACTTGGGTTCCTTGGTACACAACCAGCTTGCCCACAGATTGACCTTCAGCCACTGGAGCCTTCACGCTTTCCGGCAATACTAGTTCGTGGCGAATGCCTTCTTGAGCCACACCTTTTTTCAAAAGAACACTGTAAGTCTCTTTCGCCGTTATCGGCAGCTCGGATTTTACACCCTTTTCAATCTTCAGGGTGCCAATAGCATCCCCTTCTTTGTGGATCGTGTGTACTTTATACTGCGAGAACAGGTAATCGAACATGCCAGACACTTCACTATTGCGTGTCTTCGTGTTCGGCTCGCCTAGCACAACAGCGACAGCACGTAATCCATCTCTTGCTGCTGTAGCGGACAGACAGAATTTAGCCTCAGCTGTATACCCTGTCTTCAGTCCATCAGCGCCAGTGTAGAAACGCACCAGCTTGTTCGTGTTCACCAACCAGAACGGTTTGGTTGAATCCTTACGTAAGTAATCCTGATAGGAACCGGTATATTTGATAATTTGATCATGCTTCAAAAGTTCCCGACTGATGACCGCAATATCGTAAGCTGAGGAATAGTGATTGGCGGCTGGAAGACCGTTGCAATTGGCAAAATGGGTATCTTTTAGACCCAGCTCCTCTGCACGTTTATTCATCAGATCGACAAAAGCACTCTCCGAACCAGCTATTTTCTCTGCCATCGCCACAGATGCATCATTACCGGAGGCCATAGCGATGCCTTTCAGCATCTCGTCCACCGTCATTTCTTCACCAGGCTCCAGGAAAATTTGCGATCCGCCCATCGATGCGGCATATTCACTCGTGCGCACCTTGTCCGTCAGTTGCAGCCTTCCTTCATCCAGCGCTTCCACCGTAAGCAGCATCGTCATAATCTTCGTAATACTTGCGGGAGGCAGCTTATCATGGCTGTTCTTTTCATAAATAATAGTGCCGGTGCCTGCATCCATCAAAATCGCGGAACGCGCACCAGGCGCAAGATCTACAGCGGCAGTATTACTGCCAGTATCCTTGCTTTTTTCCTCAGCATAAGCACCTGACACCGGCCCTAGAACCGACACAACGATACAGAGCACAAGCACAGCAAAACGCATTTTTCTCACAATGGTTCCCCTCCTGAACGTTAACCTTCATATCACAGGTACTGTGTTTCAGTTTCGTCAGAAAGGGTGAAAATTATTCCATTATTAAGCAAATAACCACAATTATTTATCACAAGAAGTAAAGAAGTTATCAATTAAAAAAAGCCCAGCAGCAGTTGCAGAGCATTTTTATTATAGGGGAGATTAAATATTATTTCAAATTTTAAGTATTTCCATTTTTTTCGTATTCGCTCAAGCCCTTTTAAAGGAAAATGAAAGGTTTTAACGAATGCTATTTAAGAACCTAACTTGCTATAGAGGAGTGTATATACAGATGAATCACCTTGCGGATTGTATTGAAGCAGAAGCTAAACAGAATAATTTCTCTGGTGTCGTACAGGTAAAACAACATGGTAAAGAAATCACCAGCAGCTGTTACGGTTATGCCAATAAATCGGATAAGCGCGAAAACAATGTTCATACTCGGTTCGGGATTGCTTCCGGATGTAAAATCTTTACGGCCATTGCCGTCTGCCAACTTGTCCAACAGGGATTGATTTCTTTCGAAAGTAGACTATTAGATTATCTGCAAAAGGTAGATTTCCCTCTCTTTAGTCCTGAGATCACCGTACATCAGCTGCTCACGCACAGTTCTGGTATTCCAGACTATTTTGATGAGACAATCATGGATGATTTCGAAGAACTGTGGAAAGCACAGCCTATGTACACTTTACGGCATCTTGAAGACTTTGTATCGATGTTCCGAAACCTCCCCATGATGTGGACCCCTGGCGAACGTTTCCACTACAACAATGCGGGCTATATCGTGCTAGGCCTTCTGGTGGAGGAATTGAGCGGAATGTCCTTTTCCGATTATGTGGAGCTTCACATCTTTAAGCCTTGCGGGATGGAGCAATCCGGTTATTTTACATTAGATGCCCTACCTGCCAACTGTGCACTTGGATACATAGAGGAAGAGAACGGCAGCTGGAGAACCAACATCTATTCAATCCCGGTAAAAGGAGGCGCTGATGGTGGAGCATTTGTAACCGCTCCCGACATGCAGCTATTCTGGAACGGACTAATGAACCATACACTATTGAGTCCAGCACTCACATCATTGTTGCTTACTCCCCACATGCATGTGGATGGTGAAGGATATTATGGTTATGGTGTATGGATCAGCCTCCGAGAAGGAGAAGTGTTGAAGTTCCACATTATGGGCTACGATCCCGGTGTTTCCTTCCGATCGGCTATTTATCCGGCTAGTGGTGAGACTGTAGTAGTAATGAGTAATACAAGTAACGGGGCTTCCCAGATTTTTAAAAAAATCGATAATCTTTTGTAAATGTTACGCGAAGGAATAAAAACGCAGAGCAGCGATCGTCCCGTACTGGGAGATCGCTGCTCTGATGTCTGTTTGCGGCCTTCATCATGACAATAATTATATTACCTTGGCTAGTACCGTGTTACCCCATCCTTCGTAACAAGTGCGAATACCAGTGGTAACGGAGGAACCGATTCAGAAGTAATACGGTAAGCTTCCAGCACCTTGCCCTCAGCTTCCTCTACTTTCTTATCACTGGCATCATTGATATGCAATACTGCAAGTGTATCCCCAATCTCTACAGCATCTCCAACTTTTTTAGAGAGTTGAATACCTACAGCCAAATCTATTACAGATTCCTTAGTTTCACGTCCTGCACCAAGCAGCATAGCAGCAATGCCGATTTCTTCTGCTTGAATCCCCTCAATGAAACCCTTAGTTTTCGCTTTCACTTCAATGAATCGTTTGGCAGCAGGGAGTTTCTCCGGATCATCGATTTGCGAAACATCTCCACCTTGTGCACTCACGATCTGTTTGAATTTCTCCAGCGCTGTGCCATCTTCAATATGTGTCATAAGAATCGAGCGGGCCTCTGCTTCGTCCTTGGCTTTGCCACCAAGTACAAGCATCTGGCTACCCAGAATAAGACAGACCTCCTGCAGATCCTTCGGTCCGTGACCCTTTAAGGTCTCGATTCCTTCCTTGATCTCGAGCGCATTGCCAATTCCGTATCCGAGTGGTTGATCCATGTCGCTGATGATAGCGACTGTGTTGCGACCCAGATGTGTGCCGATGTCAACCATGGCTTGAGCAAGCGCAATAGAATCATCAAGCGTCTTCATAAAAGCACCGCTGCCGGTTTTGACATCCAGCACAATGGCGTCTGCACCTGCTGCAATCTTCTTGCTCATCACTGAGCTTGCGATAAGAGGGATGGATTCAACAGTTGCGGTTACATCCCGAAGAGCATACAGCTTTTTGTCTGCGGGTGTAATGTTGCCCGACTGGCCGATCACGGCAGCTCCGATTTCCCCTACTTGGTCAAAGAAACGCTCACGAGCCATCTCGATAGAGAAACCGCTGATTGACTCCAGCTTATCGAGCGTGCCTCCAGTGTGCCCAAGTCCGCGGCCGGACATCTTCGCTACCGGTACTCCAGCAGAAGCTACCAACGGTGCCAGTACTACGGTTGTTTTATCGCCCACTCCACCTGTGGAGTGCTTATCAACCTTAATGCCTGCGATTGGGCTCAGATCCACTTGATCACCGGACATCGCCATTTCCATCGTTAGATCACCGGTCTCCCGTGCGTTCATACCTTGAAAATAAACTGCCATGGCCCAAGCGGAAAGTTGATAATCAGGAACTTCACCTTTACTATAGCCCTGAATTAGAAAAGAAATTTCCTCACGACTCAGCTCTCCACCATCTCTTTTTTTCTGAATAATATCGACAGCTCTCATCTTACACCTGCCATTCACGGACATTTGCGCGAGCAAGTCCGATATATTTTGGTTTAGTCAAATTAACTACCTTCACTACCTGATCATGCGTCAATGGCTTAAGTTTAATCACTTGTGTCATAGATATGACCTCCCAGTAATTCAAAATACAGTACCCGAAATTACATTTGCGGTATAAAGCCTAAGACCAGCTTCAGGAAACGCTCACGCACACGTTCTGCAGTTTCCATCACCTCTTCATGATTAAGAGGTTGATCCAGGATTCCCGCAGCCATGTTAGTAATACAGGAGATGCCCAATACCTCGATACCCGCGTGACGGGCAACAATGGTCTCCGATACAGTTGACATGCCCACAGCGTCGGCGCCAAGCGTACGAAGCATTACGATTTCAGCAGGCGTTTCGTAGCAAGGTCCCAGCAGACCTGCATATACGCCTTCTTTGAACTCGAAATTCTGCTGAGCTGCCGTTTCCTTCGCTACCTGGATCAGGCGGCGACTGTAGGCAGTCGACATATCCGGGAAGCGCACACCAAGTGCAGGATCATTTGGTCCTATTAAAGGATTCCGTCCAGTCATATTAAGATGATCTGTAAGAAGCATAAGGTCGCCTGGCTTGAAATCTGTGTTCACTCCACCAGCAGCATTTGTTACTAGTAAACTGGCTATGCCAAGCTCTTTCATAACCCGTACAGGGAATGCCGTTACCTCCGGTCCATAACCTTCATACATATGAAAGCGGCCCTTCATCATCACTACACGGCGCCCTTCGATCATACCAATCAACAGCTCGCCCTCATGTCCTTCTACAGTAGACATAGGAAAGTGAGGAATCTCATCATATGGAATGCTTACTCCATCGGTAATAAGGTCTGCCAGCACACCGAGGCCGGAACCAAGGATCAATCCAATTTCCGGAGCCACCGGACATTTATCTTTTATATAAATGGCTGCTTCTTGAATTTCTTTTTGAGTTAACGTGCTCATGGACGATCCTCCTTCATTGATGTTGTGGAGCAACCCACAATCCTTTTATTTCAGTTTCGCTAAAAAGCTTGTCCCATACTGCGGCGCCTTCGCACCAAAGTTATCAGCGATGGTTGCTGCTACATCAGAGAAGGTTTCACGAATGCCCAAACTTTCTGGATGTTTAAACCGTGGGCTATAGATTAAGAGCGGCACATATTCACGGGTATGGTCAGTTCCGCTATGGATCGGATCGTTACCATGGTCTGCAGAAATAATCAATAGATCATCTTCACCGAGCGTAGATAGAATTTCAGGCAGCGCCTGATCGAACACTTCCAGTGCACGGCCGTATCCTTCTGGATCACGGCGATGTCCATATAAAGAATCAAAATCCACCAGATTCGTAAACAGGAAACCGTCAAACGGTTGACGAAGCTGCTCAATAGTAACTTCGATTCCATGTTCATTGCTCTTCGTTGGATAAGAAGCCGTAACCCCTTCTCCTGTAAAGATATCGTTGATCTTACCAACCGCGATAACATCCTTACCGATATCAGCCAGCGCGTTCATTACCGTTGGTTCTGGCGGCTTCACAGCATAGTCATGCCGGTTTGGCGTCCGAACGAAATTCCCTGGCTCGCCAACATATGGACGAGCAATCACGCGACCAACCGAGAATTCTGGAGCCATCGTCAGCTCACGGGCTATTTTACAAGCGCTGTACAGCTCTTCGAGTGGAATGATATCTTCATGTGCTGCAAGCTGGAACACACTGTCCGCTGAGGTATAGACAATCCAAGCTCCGGTCTTCATCTGCTCTTCGCCATATTCAACTAGAATTTCCGTACCGGAAGCCGGTTTATTTCCGATCACCTTACGCCCAGTTGCCGCTTCGAACTTTTCAATCAATTCTGCCGGAAAACCGTCAGGGTACGTATTAAAAGGAACCTCAATCTTCAACCCCATTAGCTCCCAATGTCCGGTCATCGTATCCTTGCCTACAGATACTTCCTGCATTTTGCCGTAGTATCCTGTTGGAGAAGCTACAGGCTCTAACGGCGGCAGCGGAGCAATATTAGCTAACCCGAGCTTCTGGAGATTAGGAAGCTTCAAACCAGGAACACGATCCAATATATGACCAAGCGTATGCGACCCAGCATCACCGAAATTCGCAGCATCTGGTGCTTCACCGATACCAACACTATCTAGAACAATAAAACCAATTCGTTTAAATGAGGACATTGTTGTCTTCACTCCTTCTTTAATATAGATATACTTTCGTACCAACAAGAAGAAACGGCTGTACCGTCTTCCAGAAGACATACGCTTCCGAAGCTAGCGATACAATGTACCGCATATAAGGTATCCGTTTCTGCTAAAAGATAACCTGCGGATCATTCCCCAGTCTATCCTTTCAGTATGATTCCATCATAACCATCTTACTCACAAAAAGCATCTTTGAAGCAGAATTAACGAGCTCTAGGATGGTGGCTCTCATATACTTCCTTCATATTCTTACGGGCTATACCGTTATAAATCTGAGTCGTCGAAATATCGGCATGGCCCAGCATTTGTTGTACGGAACGTAAATCTGCTCCACCTTCCAGTAAATGGGCTGCAAAGGAATGCCTAAGCGTATGCGGAGTAATATCCTGCTCAATGTTTGCTTCCCGCGCATATTTTTTTATGATTTTCCAAAAGCCTTGCCGGGTTAATCTCCCACCCAGACTATTCAGGAACATGGCTTGTTCCTCCTGATGATCACGAATCAGCTTGTCCCGCATAAGTGAAGTGTAAGCCGCTACACTCTCTGCAGCAATGGTCCCAATGGGAACCACCCGTTCCTTGCCTGAAGTTCCTGTACAGCGTGCAAATTTCATATCCGTATGCACATCATCCACGTTGAGTGAGATTAATTCAGAGACCTTAATGCCTGTTGCATAGAGCAATTCCAGCATAGCCCTATCACGCATCCCTTGTGGGGTACTTACATCCGGTGCTGCCAATAACTGCTCAATTTCCGAAATGGTAAGCACCATAGGAGGTTTCTTATCAGGCTTCAGGGTCTCCATGTCCAGTGTTGGATCCTGCTCAATCAAACGTTCCTTCAGCAAATAATGAAAAAAAGCACGGAGGGACACTGCATTCCTGTTCAACGTTGCAGTTGCTCGTCCAGCTCCGCGTAAAGAGCCAAGATATAACATCACATGAGATCTTCGGATCTCCTCAGGCTGCTTTGCCCCCCGTTCTTCAGCGAACTCCAGAAACTGCGATACATCCCTACCGTAAGATTCCAGTGTATTCGGGGACAAGCCTTTATCTCCAGACAAATAATGTAAAAAAGGCTGCAAGTGTGACTTCATTATTTCACGCTCCTGTCCTGGCGCAGCTACTCATAGTGACTTCCTGCAGCACATTCAGCATGAGGGTTCTGCAGATGTGTACATTTAGTATACGCTGCATGAATCCACCTTAGCTTTCTTCGACATTCTTCTTGCCTGTTCCTGCTTTCCACGAAGCTTTCATTCTCCGTACCAGTAATAGAAGCGCAAGCGCTGTCTTGTATCCAGACCATCATCACCACGATCGGCATGATCAAATGCCCGAACAGCGGTGCCTTCAGGAATTCCATAATTCTCTATCGGACTAATCCATTCACCAAGCCAGCTCATAGCACTGTAGAGCAAATAGCTTAGAGCCACAAACATGATCATAAAATACAGCTTGCGAACTGTTTTGGGCACAGAAATGATCATATGGACGCCTCCCTCTAACATACAGTTAAGATCTGCTCGTCCTTCACCTTATGCACCAAAAGGGACTGATATGTATATCTCCAATAGACCAATCATTAAAAAGCTCCCTCCGGTAAAAAACCGGAGAGAGCTTATGAAGTGAATTTCATTATAAGATGACTTAGGACGGATTTCCGTTTGAATTATTCTTATCGCTACACCGATAGCATATCCCATGAAAATCAAGTCTATGATCAAGCACTGTGAAATTAAATTCTTTCTCCAGTCGCTCTTCTAGCGGACCTAGCCAATCCTCACGGATCTCATCCATACTACCGCATTGCACACAAATTAAATGATGATGATGGTGCTTCGCAGTATCTGTTCGCAGATCATAACGGGCGACACCGTCACCGAAGTTAATCTTTTCTACGACATGAAGCTCGCTAAGAAGTTCCAGGGTACGATATACAGTCGCAAGACCGATCTCGGGAGCTTTCTCTTTCACAAGCATAAAAACATCTTCTGCACTAAGATGATCTTCCTCATTCTCCAGCAGCACTCTTAAGGTCGCTTCCCGTTGGGGTGTAAGCTTGTATCCTTGGGATTGTAACTGTTGCTTAATTTTGTCTATCCGGGCTTCCATTGTCTCCCTCCCCCTTGGAAAATTACCTCACCGGTCTTCAAACCACTTCTTCCATTATAGGGGGTGTCGCTTTGAGAAGTCAAACGCTTTTACTGCAAGCCCAAGGTCGTCACTGCTTGTACAAGTGAGGGCGTAACCCAGCGCATCATGATGGGCGTAACATAGGTCTCAAAACTAGAAATGCCCAGAATCAACAGAGCCATCACAAGTGACAATATGGTGTACATAGTAAACGGGCGAATCACTGGTGTCCGTCGTTGACCTAATACTCGGCTACGAATCATCTGCAAGGAAAAGGCGATCGCCGCTGCACTGCTTACTAACAACACAGGAATCAGTACCAAATTATGTGGAGCCACAGAGACAAGTGCGAACAGCATCCCGTGCCATGAATATTGGCTTACTAGACACCCGACCGTAAAGCCGATCAATACTCCTTTAAGAAAATCAAGAATCAAGATTCCCGGCAACCCAATGACTGATAATCCAAGGATCCAGATCAGCCCAATCCATTTTAGGTTTAAAGCTGCTATACTCCAATACGAATCAGGTGCTGCTGGTAGACCCTGCTGATCAACCGTTACAAAGAAATTCCCCAGATAATCGCCCAACTCCTGTTGCTGATCCATCGTAAGCGCACTAACGATAAGAGCCCCAAATACAACACCTACCAGAAATAATACGCCGACAAAAATATACAGAGGCGTCTGTTCCTTCATCATCAGCCTTAAATTACGCATCGAGACGTTCCCCTTTCCGGTTACATGTTACACCATATGAGAAAACGCCCCGTGATATGACTTGTCCTTAGTACAAAAAACTCTACTTTCCAGGTTGTACGACTTTACCGTATGTTCCCCCACCGCCTGCTGATAGTTCCAATATACCTGAGCGAGCCTGAACGATCATAGATGCCAAATCCACTCCTACTACGCTAGCAATTTCCGCTTCACCACAACCATGCAAAATGTTCATCTCAGTGCCAAAAGCTTGCAGCAAAGCGTTCATTTTAGCCTTCCCAAGACCCGGTATAAATTCAAGTGGAACCTGATAGTGATAGGGTGGACGGTTTGCGGGTACAACAGGTGTCTGGCGGTCAGCGATATCAAGGATCCGGTCGAATACGCCCCTCACCAATTTAAGACTGCCACAATATTGACAACGTTCCGATGTGACATAAGCTTCGTCAATAATACTGCCACAGCCCCCGCAATAGCTCCGGTGGTATTTGCCAAGCCGAGGATTAAGTCCGAAATTAGCACTTACCTTCCGTCCATCTTTACGTTCCAGTGCGAGCCGCAGTTCAGCGAACGAAGGTCGTGCCAGCTCCATCACATTATATTCGCGCCCTAACTTACCCAGTGAATGCGCATCTGAGTTGGTTAGAAACGTGAAATTATCCAGTTCAGTGAGATATCCAGCCATTTCGGAATCTGCACTCAGCCCAAGCTCAACAGCAGCTATGCGGTCCAGATCAAAGATGTCCGCCATACGCTCTGCAGCACAGCCGTACAAGCCCTTGTGAGGCGTGAAAATATGTGCGGGGATAAGAATGCCTCCCCGCCCGTAAATCTCATCCTGAAGCTCCCTAGCCGGAGCATACAGGCGCTGAGAACTAAGGTTCACATTGCGCATATGGCGACTCATCCAAGCACTGAAGTCTATCATACGCTCCACGTCGGGCATGAAGGCGAGTACGTGACATTCTTTTCGCTCAGGCTCACGGATTTCAATCTCCGCACCTAGGATGATCGTAGTCCCCCGATAAGCTATCCCTCCACCTTCAGCTAACGTCATCTCTCCAGATTCCAAGGAACGTTGAATGTCACGCAGTACGCCAGGTGAGTGACTATCAATAATCCCAATCATCTCTAGACCTTTACGCTCTGCAGCTTCTTTGGCGATTCCAGCAAAGGTGAGCTCGCGGCTGCCGCTGATTTTGACCGCTTGTCCTTCCGATGTTCGTCCAATATGAACATGCAAATCGCAATAGAAGCTTTTCAGTTCAGGAGTTAGTTCCATTGGCCTGTCAGCGTGTATAAATGCCAAGCGTACACCGCCATCATCGTCTTCGCGTCCGCAATGCGTCCGTCAGCTATATATTGATAGGCTTCCTCCAAGGTAAGCTCTGAAACCTCTAAGAATTCGTCCTCGTCCAGTGACATGTCCCCCGGTTGAGCGTTAGTAGTCACATACAAATGTATAATCTCATCGGCGAAGCCGGGAGAAGTATAGAAGGATTTAAGTAATTTCAGATCTCCACTATGAAATCCAGTCTCTTCCTGTAGCTCACGACCAGCCGCAACTAAAGGATCTTCGCCTTTATCCAGCTTTCCAGCCGGAATCTCCACCTCTGTGCGTTGCATGGGCTGACGGTATTGCTCCACAACGAGCATTTTGTTGTTGTTCAGAGCAAGCACTGCTACGGCGCCGGGATGCTTCACGACTTCACGTGTCGCGGTATTACCATCGGGCAGTCTTACTGTGTCCACTTGCAAAGAGATGATTTTCCCATAAAATATAGGCTGTGTAGACAGCGTTACTTCGTCAAGCTCTGGCTTGCTGTGTAAATGTTGGTCTCCCATAAAATTTCTGGTCTCCTTTATCTCTGTTCTGCATACGGTGTATTATAGCAAACTTAAAGGGAAAGAAGGAATTTCAGATGAATGAAATCTTCAGCCGTACAAGCTCATCCGCAGTCACAATGGTAGGAAAACCGGAGGAAATCAAGGCCATTTTAAGTAGGTGGATAGAGCAGTATGGACGCGATATGCCTCTCACATACATTCTCTCCCTAAAGGATCAATCCAAGATCATTCCAACCAAAGCAGGATAAATTCATTGTTCCCCTTAGGATTTAATCATACATGCGCATCCGAATATAGGGGTGCCCTATAAGCCTAGAGATGGCTGCTGGGGCACCTCGGACTTCGTTTGAATAGATCGCGATTGCACTTACGAAATACCAATTGGATATATTGGACCTTAAACCCAGTTTTATCCTCATTTTGATAAGCTAGCGGACCTCATAGGCACTATTGGCGAGGATAACTAGATGCCCAGTATCAAAAATGCAGAGCAGCGATTCTCCAGTTTCGGGAGGATCGCTGCTCTGCTGTCTTTTTCAACCATAGGACTGCCGCATTCATCGAATAATCAACTATTTGAACAACCCAAAATATAAGAGAGGTTACAGTTAGCCCTTTACGCTCTCTTTAACAATATTCACTACAAGCTCAGCCACTTTAACAATGTCCTCAGCTTTAATTCGTTCCTTAGTAGTATGGATATGCTCGTAACCTACAGCGAGATTAACGGTCGGAACATCTAGACCATTAAAAACGTTAGCGTCACTTCCTCCACCAGAGTGGAACAGTCGCGGTGTAAGTCCCATAGAAGTGATAGCCCGTTGTGCAAGCTGTACCACTGGATCATTTTCATTAAAGCTGAAAGCTGGATAAATAATTTCACTGCGGAATTCGCATTCTGCACCGTATTCGCGGACAGTGGTCTCCAGTGCTTCACGCATCGAAGCGATTTGATTGCCAACCTTTTCCTGCACGATACTACGTGCTTCTGCATCCAATTGAACGTGATCGCACACCACATTCGTAGGACCACCACCAGCGAATTTACCGATATTTGCAGTCGTTTCGTTATCGATTCGACCAAGCTTCATCGCAGCAATCGCTTTGCTGGCTACTTGAATCGCACTGATGCCGTCTTCTGGATTAACACCTGCATGAGCAGATTTTCCGAAGATTTGCATCGTAATTTTAGCTTGTGTAGGTGCCGCAACTGCGATCGCTCCGACTTCACCATTGGAATCGAGTGCAAAACCGAAGTCTGCATCCAAATTGCTCGGATCCATCGAACGTGCACCTAGCAATCCAGATTCTTCACCCGCAGTAATTACGAACTGAATCTGACCATGTGGCAATTTTTGCTCTTGAATCACTCTAATCGCTTCAAACAGTGCAGCTAATCCAGCTTTGTCATCTGCTCCAAGGATTGTAGTGCCGTCACTTGTAATCCATCCATCCGCGCCAAGCGAAGGCTTGATATTTTGTCCGGGAACAACCGTATCCATGTGGCATGTGAACAGTAGCTTTGGTGCAGCTCCACCATTCTCAGCCGGCCAGGTAATGAACAGATTACCCGCTCCATGTCCAGTTCTTTCTTGGGAATCATCTTCGGTAACTTCTAATCCCAGAGCGTTAAATTTGCTCTTGAGCACATCGGCAATTTGCCGTTCATTTCTTGTTTCACTATCAACTTGGACAAGTTCCATAAATTCTTGAATCAATCTGTCTTGTGAAATCACTGGACTTCCCTCTCTTTCGTGAATACGTTACAATGGTTGTACAGAAAGACCATCTACATGCTATTAACTTAAACTAAATCTAAAGGAGTTACTCATGCAACGTAATAAGTGGTTCAAAATCTTCATCTACGTCATGTTGTTCGCCATGATTGCCTCTACGCTCTTTATGGTTATCGAGCCTTTCCTTGCAGGTTAATATCTACACAAGGAACATTGATAATAGCGGCTAGGGATTCCCTTGCCGCTATTTGGCTTGCCTGTTTGTTCACTAATCAGCTTTAGCCATAGTGTCGAAGAACTCATCCTGCTCTTCATATGGAAAGTGTCTTAGGAAATACGGGACCAATTCTTTGGCCACATCTTGAAGTTCAAAATGACGGCCTGCACACTCTTCTAAGGAAGTCACTCCATATTCGGTGATACCACATGGAATAATTCCTTGAAAGCCATGTCCAGATATCCCTTCTGTAATGTTAAAAGCAAAGCCATGGCTGGTAACGAATCCTCTTCGGAATTTGCTTTTGTTAAATTTGACGCCAATGGCACAGATCTTCTCGTCGCCAACCCATACCCCTGTGTACTCCGGCTTCCGTTCCCCTACAATTCCGTAGGAGGCCAAATAATCAATAATCACTGCCTCCAGACTGCGCAAGTATCCGTGTAAATCTACCTTACCCTCTTCACCGAGCATAAGGATCGGATAACCTACAAGCTGACCCGGCCCATGATATGTAATATCTCCTCCCCGGTCGATTTCAAACAGCGCGATTCCTTTTTCTTTGAGCTGCTCTTGATCTAGAAGAAGATGTTCGGGATGATTCTGTGAACCAATTGTATAGGTAGGGGGATGCTGCAAAAGAATCAGTCGTTCCGGTTGCTCACCAGCATCAATGGCGTGCACACTTTCCTTTTGCAGATCCCAAGCCTTTCCATACTCCATAATGGGGTCATATGAAATCTGCAGCTTACGAATATCCGAATTATTCATACCGTCAGGTCCCCTTTTTCAGTCTCATGCCTGCACAGTTTAGCTCGTCATTATTTAGTAGAGTTTCGTATCCGGAGTATATCCTTCAATATTATCCTTGACGCGTTGCAAGAAACGACCGCAAATCACTCCATCCAGAATCCGATGATCCAGTGACAGACAAATATTAGCCATTGATCGCACACCTATCATATCGTTAATGACCACAGGTCTTTTCACAATCGATTCAAACGTTAAAATCGCTGCCTGCGGATAGTTAATGATTGGATAAGAAAGAATGGAGCCAAATGAGCCGGTATTATTTACAGTGAAAGTCCCGCCCTGCAAATCTTCCAGACTCAGTTTGCCTTCGCGGGTTTTTTGGGCCAATTCATCAATCTCACGAGCTAACCCGGCGACGTTTTTCTGATCAGCCTTCTTAATCACAGGAGTGATAACCGAATCTTCTGTACCTACCGCTAACGAGATATTGATATCACGTTTGACAATGATTTTGTCTACAGCCCAAACAGAGTTCATAATCGGGTAATCCTTAATCGCACTTACAACGGCCTTCATCATAAAAGCCAGATAGGTTAGATTGATACCTTCTTTACGTTTAAACTCTTCCTTATGTTTATTGCGCAGTGCGACCAGATTAGTCACGTCTACCTCAATCATGGTCCAAGCATGCGGAATCTCCGAGACACTTTGGCGCATTCTTGTAGCAATTGTATTCCGGATTGGCGTTACATCAATCAGGTATTCAGAACTGCTGCCTCGGCCACGCTCTACTTCAATTGTTGGGATACGCGGCGATTCGCTCAGATGTAGACCAGAATGACGAAGAGGCTCTTCCGCTTTCTTCTCTTCTGCTTGAACGAACTGTGGTACAGGCGGTTGTGACACAGCTGGGGCAGGCTGACGAGCAGCAGTCGAAGCTGCGGAAGTAGCTCCACCACCTTCGAGGAAGGTTAGCACATCTTTACGAGTAATCCGGCCACCCATACCAGTACCAGTAACTAAAGTTAGATCGATGTTATGCTCAGCCGCCAAAGTCTGTACCGCGGGAGAATATCGTGCACGCATCGAATCGCTAGCAGTTAAAGCAGCCTTTTGTCCTGAAACATCGTTAGAGGAATTAGAAGTAGCTGTGCTAGTGTTAGTCACATTTGCAGCAGCAGATCCAGTTACGGGCACTGCAATTCGACAAATGACTTCGCCGACATTGACAACCTGACCTTCTTCTGCCAATAGCTCTCCCATAACTCCATCTATAGTTGAAGGTAATTCAGCGTTTACTTTATCTGTAATAAGCTCACATAATGGTTCATATTGCTCTACCGGATCGCCCGGTTTCTTCAGCCATTTGCCGATCGTTGCCGATACTAGCGATTCCGCCAGCTGCGGCATGATCACGTCAGTCAACTTTTGGTTGTCAGACATCTTTTCACTCCTTAAAAGTTTTACGAAGTAAAACTCACTTCGTAAGCTTAATCTTTAAGTTTTACGAAGCTTCGCGTCCACTCAACTATTTTAATATTGCGCCAGTCGAAGCATTTCCGCCTTCACTTTTTCTTTGCTAAGCATGAAGAACTTCTCCATTGGTGGGCTAATTGGCATAGCCGGGACATCGGGACCACATAGACGGAAGATCGGCGCGTCTAGTTCGAACAAACAATGCTCAGCGATAATCGCCGCCACTTCACCGCCAATACCACCCGTTTTATTGTCCTCATGCACAATCAGAACCTTCCCTGTCTGACGAGCAGCAGCTATGATCGCATCCCGATCAAGAGGCTGCAAGGTCCGCAGATCCAGAATATGAGCGGTAATGCCTTCTTCGCGCTCTAATTCTTCTGCTGCTTGCATCGCAAAATGCAATGGCAAACTGTAACCAATAACCGTAATATCTGTTCCCTGACGCAGCAGATTGGCTTCGCCAATAGGAACCGTGTAATCGCCTTCTGGCACTTCTTCCTTGATCAGCTTGTAGCACTTCTTATTCTCGAAGAATAGAACCGGATCAGGATCACGGACGGCTGCCTTCAATAGCCCTTTAGCATCGTAAGCAGAGTAAGGTGCGACAATCTTCAATCCTGGTGTACCGAAGAAAATCGATTCCGGACACTGGGAATGGTACAGACCGCCGAATACACCGCCGCCGATAGGCGCACGTATGACAACCGGACAGTTCCAATCGTTATTTGAACGATAGCGGATCTTGGCCGCTTCGCTAATGATTTGATTCGTTGCGGGAAGCATAAAATCAGAGTACTGCATTTCAGCAATGGGCTTCATCCCATACATGGCTGCACCAATTGCCACACCAGCTATAGCTGATTCCGCTAACGGTGTATCCAGTACACGCTCTTCCCCAAACTGTTCTTGCAGACCTTTAGTTGTGGTAAATACGCCGCCTTTTAGACCCACGTCCTCACCAAGCACGAACACGGATTTATCGCGTTCCATTTCTTCCTTCATCGCGAGCCGAATGGCATCGATATATTCCATTATAGCCATGGTTTATGCTCCTCCTTTCAAGTCGGAATCACTGTATACATGCAGCAGTGTATCTTCCGGTTTCGGGAACGGAGCGTTGTCAGCATATTCGATAGCCGCTTTAAGCTCAAGATTGCACTCAGCAATAAGATCTTGTTCTTGCTCGTCACTCCAAAGTCCCAGACCAATCAGGTAATTTCGGAATCCTGCTACGCCGTCCTTCTTCCAGTTCTCATCAACCTCTTCTTTGGTTCGATAAGCCAAATCATTATCCGAGGTGGAGTGTGGAGACAAACGGTACATCATAGCTTCGATTAGCGTAGGGCCTTCCCCCGCAAGCGCTCTTTCCCGAGCTTCCTTAACGACACGATAAACTTCCAGCGGATCATTGCCATCTACACGCACACCTGGAAATCCATAACCCAGGGCACGGTCGCTGACCTTCCCGCCAAGCTGTTTGTGAGCAGGAATAGAGATGGCGTACTGATTATTCTGACACATAATAATAACCGGTAGCTTATTCACTCCGGCAAAGTTACAAGCTTCATGAAAATCGCCTTGGTTGCTGGAGCCTTCCCCAAAGGTTACAAATGAGACGAATTTCTTCTTCTGCATTTTGGCTGCCAAAGCAAAACCAACTGCATGAGGGACCTGCGTGGTTACAGGACTTGAGCCTGTCACAATACGCAGACGCTTACTACCAAAGTGACCTGGCATTTGCCGCCCACCGCTGTTTGGATCTTCTGCCTTTGCGAACACAGACAGCATCAATTCACGAGTGGTCATACCTACAGAGAGTACGAAAGCATAATCACGGTAATAAGGTAAAAAATAATCATTCTGCCGGTCCAGCGCAAATGCTGCTGCCACCTGACCCGCCTCCTGGCCAATGCCGGAGACATGAAAGTTAATCTTGCCAGCGCGCTGAAGCAGCAGACTGCGCTCGTCGTATTTACGTGCGAGCAGCATATATCTGTACATATCGATGACCTGGCCGTCACTTAGTCCAAGCTGCTTATGTCTGTTAATCGTTTCTACAGTATCTTGGGATTCCATAAAGAGATACCTCCTTATTCATAAAGCCTGAGTCTTACAGGATTTAAGACCAATTGTATCCTGATCTTAAAACCTGGTACTAAGACTTGGCTTGCGTTTATTATAATCCCTTTCCACCCAAAAAGAAAAGCTAAATCCCGATAGATCTTCTATCTACAGCTAACATTGCTTCTCCAATGATCTCCGAAAGTGTAGGGTGAGCATGAATAGCCTCGCCAACCTCCCAAGGTGTTGCATCCAGCAGTTGAGCCAACGCAGCTTCCCCGATAAGATCCGTAACATGCGGGCCTATCATCTGCACACCGAGAATATCTCCGCTGCTTCGGTCCGCTACAACTTTAACAAACCCGTCCTTCTGGCCGTATACAATCGCCTTACCAATGGCCGAGAAAGGGAATTTACCAGTCACTACATCATGTCCCAATGCTTTAGCTTCCTTCTCAGTGTGACCCACACTCGCCACTTCAGGACGTGTATAGACACAACGCGGTACAAGATGTGTGTGATAAGGATGGAGTTTCTCACCGGAGAGATGATTAACCGCCATAATGCCTTCATGGCTGGCTGCATGAGCTAATTGTAGCCCACCGATACAGTCGCCAATCGCATAAATATGTGGCTCAGCCGTCTGCATACTAGCATTTACAGCGATAATTCCTTTATCAAAACGAATATCTGTATTTTCCAGACCAATATTCTCAATATTCGCTACTCTACCTACGGATACAAGCAGCTTTTCTGCGGATAAACTTTGGGTTTGCTCTCCCTTACGGGCATCAATCGAAATTCCATTCTCCGTTATCTTACAGGTTGCAGCATCCACTATAGTTTCAGTCAGTACTTTAACACCACGTTTTTTCAATAAGCGTTGCAGTTCTTTAGCTACCTCTTCATCCTCTTGCGGCAGTAACTGACCTGCAGCTTCAACTACTGTAACTTGCACTCCGAAATCAACCAGCATAGAAGCCCATTCCACCCCAATTACTCCGCCTCCAACAATAATAATAGAAGAGGGTAACTCGTCGAGCGTGAGTGCTTCATCACTGCTAAGAATAATTTTCCCGTCTGGTTCCAGACCAGGTAATACACGCGGACGAGATCCTGTAGCAATAATAAGATGGTTAGAGACTACTGTTTCCATTTCACCGTCTTCTAGTTCTACAGCTACAGCACCGCTACGCGGGGAAAAAATAGAGGGACCCGTTACGCGCCCCTTGCCTTTTAGAACTTGTATTTTATTTTTGCGCATCAAATATTGTACGCCCTGATGAAGTTGTTCAACTACCGCTTCCTTGCGCTTTTGTACTTTTGGGAATACAAGCTGTACACCACTTGTCTCAATGCCGTAGCTTTCGCTCTCATTGATTTCAGCATATACTTCTGCGCTTCGGAGCAACGATTTGCTAGGAATGCAGCCACGGTGCAGGCAGGTTCCTCCCAGTTTGTCCATTTCGATGACGACGACGTACTTTCCAAGCTGTGCAGCGCGAATGGCTGCCACATATCCCCCGGTTCCTCCGCCAAGAATGGCCACGTCACATGAAATTGTCATGATATGTATCCTCCAGTTCATTACACGTAAGTTCATTTTACATTGTATATTGTACTCTCTTTTTAGAGTATTACAAAACTTATAAACGTCATATCCAAATGGACTTTTTCTTACTAAAGCGTTATCATATGGTTGAATCTAATGGGCTAAGAGGGGTAGGAGACACTTATGAAACTGTTAATTTCACGCTTCATTGCCATCCTTATTCTTGTGTTTCCCGGTTTAATAGCAATGAAGGGCTTCTTAATGATGAAGGACGACATTTTTGATTATATCTCTATGCATGGCGATGACTCCGTTGTTCCAGATTTCGCTTGGCTGCATTTCGGTGGAGGGTTTCTACTCTTTGCTGCAGGTATGACTTTCCTTGGCGGCTGGATTCTAACTAGAGATCGCAAACGTAATTATGTTGGCCCTCGGTTTAAGGAGAAACAAAAAGCGAAACAAGCAGCAGCGCAAGAAACGATCTCCTAAGCAGCAAAATCCCCCTCATTGTACTTTGTACAATAGAATTCATCTCATAGAAGGTTAAATCGAAATCTATTGCACACTATGCAATCAAACCATTCGACGACTCACTTCATAATACATGATGAGAGACTCACACAAAAACAATAAAGGCGAGAGATTTCACAGAGGCAACTTGTGCTTCCTTGAAAACTCTCGCCTTTTTATGCACAGCTTAAAGCCCGGCTTTCTCAAGCGCTTCTTTACGGCCGCCCTGCACCAACTCGCTGTACAAGCCACCTTGCTTCAACAACTCCTCATGGGAGCCCTGCTGCAGTAATCTGCCCCCTTGAAGAACAAGAATTCGATCAGCTGCGCGAATGGTACCCAGTCTATGGGCAATTACGAAGCTAGTCCGTCCCTTCATCAACGCCTGAAGTCCCTCCTGAATCTTGATTTCAGTCACGGTATCGATACTGCTAGTGGCTTCATCAAGGACAAGCATAGAAGGGTTGGCAAGAATAGCTCTTGCAATGGATAGCAATTGCTTCTGACCTTGGCTTATGCCGCTACCATCTGCTGAGAGCATTCGATCATAACCCTCCGGCATTCGGATAATAAAAGAATGAGCGTTAGCCAGCTTGGCCGCCGCTTCAACCTCTTCATCGGAAGCATCCAGCCTCCCGTAACGAATATTTTCCCGGATGCTGCCCTTGAACAAGAAGGAATCCTGTAATACAAACGCCATATGACTCCTCAGGCTTTCACGCCGAATCGAAGTGACATCAATGCCATCCAGCGTAATTTTACCCTTATTAGGATCATAGAAACGGGATAACAGCCCTATTAGTGTTGTTTTGCCGGCACCCGTAGGTCCCACCAAAGCGATCATCTCGCCAGGCTTCGCTTCAAAGCTAATATTGTGCAGCGTGTTAGAACCTCCATCGTATGAAAAGGATACATTTTCGAACCTCACTGCACCCTCAACTTTAACTAGCGAAGTAGCTGCACCTTCATCTTTAGCTTCCGTCTCTTCGTCCAGCACTTCAAACACTCTTTCGGCTCCCGCAACCGCTGACAGTAGCGTATTCCATTGATTCGCTAAGTCATTAAGAGGGCGAGTAAATTGACGCGTGTATTCTACAAATACGATAATCACACCGACCGTAATCGCTCCCCGAATCGCTAGCAAACCGCCAACTCCAGCCACAATAGCAAAGCTCAAATTATTAAGTCCATTCATTAGCTTAGGAATGAAGCCAGAAATGGACTGTGCCCAATATCCAGAGAGCATAATTCGCTCGTTGCGTTCATGAAAACCAGTGATGACCCGTTCCTCTTGTGAAAAAGCCTTGATAATCCGTTGACCAGACAACGTCTCTTCTATATAACCGTTTAACTCACCCACATTACGTTGACGTTCCTTAAAAAGCGGACCCGTACGACGAGTAATCCAGCGCATGCCAAATAACATCAAAGGGACAACCAGGAACGTGAGAAGCGTAAGAAGAGGACTGAGCCACAGCATTACTCCCACCGTTCCGAGCAACGTCAAAACACTGGAAAAGATCTGAATGGCTGAGCTATTCAGCGTAGAGCTAACGTTCTCAATATCATTGGTAAGACGACTCATAATTTCGCCCTGCTGTCTGCGGTTAAAAAATGAGATTGGCAACCGATGTAGATGGGAAAATAACTCCGTCCGCATCCGAAATACAGTCTCCTGAGCGATTTCGATCATCCATATATTTTGCAACCAAGAAGTTAAAGAATAGAAGAGGTATACACTAGCTAGGCTAACCAGAAAAATCGTCCACGATCGTCCGCCAGTGCCTTCCAGATAATCATCCACGGCTTTACCAATCATATAAGGTCCGAGCAGCGCTAAAGCCGAGCTGAAGACTACCATTAACAGAACGAGAAAAAGCTTAGCTTTACGCTCGGCAAGGTAGCTCCAAATCCGCATGAGCGTTCCGCCCCAATCCTTCGCCTTTGCTTTTGGCTTCCCTCCAGCAGCTGAACCAAGGCTTCTTCCTGCTCCAAGCTCAATGACGGGTTTTGGGTGACGAAAGGGTTCAAGAATTGCTTTGAACATGCTGCTTCGCCTCCTCTACCTGTGATTCATAAATCTTGCGGTACAGCGTAGAGCTTGTCATAAGCTCCTCATGTGTTCCCTTACCGATTAAACGCCCTTCGTCCAACAGCAGAATCAAATCGGCAGATGCAGTGGAACTGATCTTCTGAGTAATCAGGAAGGTTGTACATTGAATCTCTTTTAGCGCCTCCAGTAAAAGTCCTTCTGTCACAGCATCAAGCGCACTCGTACTGTCATCGAGGATCAAAATAGCAGGTTTCCTCACAAGCGCCCGAGCAATGGTCAACCGCTGCTTTTGCCCACCAGACAGATTTACCCCTCGCTGACCAAGCATCGTGTTATAACCATTGGGCAGATCCGTCACTGTTCCGTGAATTTGAGCAGCAGCCGCTGCGTGTTCGATTTGTTCCTGGGTAGCATGTTCATTGCCCCAAGCGATATTATCGCGAATCGATCCGCTGAAGAGCTGTACTTCTTGTGGAACGTAACCAATCGATCGCCGCAACTTTGAAATATCGATATCTGTACTCTTTTCTCCATCTATGCGAATGATACCGTCTGTCTCTTCATATAAACGTGGAATTAGACCGACAAGTGAAGACTTTCCTGATCCGGTGGCTCCCATAATCGCTACTCGCTCACCAGCAGCAACTTCAAAAGTAATATCCTCTAGCACCGAAATATCACTCTCAGGATACTTGAAGCTGATGCCTTCAAATTGAACATGTCCCTGTATAGGCTCGCCTGTAGCAACCTCACCTTTAAGAGATCCTTCAGTTGCTGACATCACTTCTGTAATACGCTGTGAGGAGGCGCGTGCCCGAGAAATTGTAACTACTAATCCAGATATAGCTGATAACGCTCCAATGGTTCGTAAAGAGTAATTAATAACCGCAACGGTTTCTCCTAAGGTAGCATCCCCGTTTGCAATCTCAATCCGTCCAAACCATAGAATCAACATAATTGCTGCATTCACAATAAGCATAACAAATGGCATCGTTGTCTCTGTCAAACGAAGCGCAGATATCGTAGATTTCATCAAATTCCCGCTAAATACCGTGAAACGTCCAATCTCATGCCCCATACGCACGAACACACGAATTAAGCGAATTCCCGTAAGATTCTCCTGAATTACACCATTCACACCGTCTAGCCTATTTTGTACGTTACGAAATAACAAAGAAGCCTTTCTCATGATAAAGTAAAGGAAGAGAAGCAACAAAGGAAGAGATACAGTGAGAAATAATCCCAGCTTCACATGAACGACCAATGCCATAATCACACTGCCTACCACAACCAGTGGCACCCGTGTCATAAAGCGAAGGCTCATAAAGATCGTGTCCTGCAGCTGCGATACATCGCCGGTCAGTCGCGTGATGAGCGACGAGGTAGCAAATCGATTGAATACTTCATATGTAAAGGACTGTACCTTCTCATATAACTTATCTCTGAGATCGAACGCAAAACTCTGACTGGCATGAGCAGCAAAAAAGGAACTTAGTACCCCGGCTATAAACGCGACTACCGCGCTGCCGACCAGTACACCGCCCCATAGCCATACTACAGAGGCATTCTGTTCTTTAATGCCTTGGTCAATAATTTTGGAAATTAGCAAGGGCTGAGACAATTCCACTGCTAGTTCAATAAACATCATCACTAGGGCAGCTATTGCAGCGACCTTATATTTTTTGAGAAAAGAGAAAATCAAACCCATTGGCATACCCTCTTTTTCTATTCGTACAGTGCATCCCTTAAACGAGTCGACATCGTGGAGGCCTGCCCAGTTTTCATTATCGCCCGCCGCAGCGCTTTATTGCTTCGATTCATTTCCACCAAATCTGCCATCATCTCTTCCAGCAAAGTCTCAGCCTCGATAGACAGATTTCCATTCTGCTGAATCAGGGCTAACCGTTCCTTGTATTCGTCTATTTTTTCAGTCACACTTATTACTTCCTTTCCAATCACTTGATTCCCTTTATCATACCACATTCAATTCTAGCGCAATGTTTTCACTGGATACAGCTGACACGAATATGATACTCTAATTAAGGTCGCATTTTTAACATTAGATTATTGGCTTATACGAAAGGATAGATGGAAGTGGCACAATTGTTTTTCAAATACGGAGCAATGAACAGCGGTAAATCTATTGAGATACTCAAGGTTGCGCATAATTATGAAGAGCAAGGGAAATCGGTGCTCATTTTCACTCCATCCATAGACGATCGGGACGAAGTTGGCTTTATCTCCTCCCGTATTGGGCTGCGGAAACAGGCCATACCCGTCGAAGAGAATACCGATATTTATAATATCGTCAGCAGTAACCAGCCTAAGCCCCACTGTGTACTCATTGATGAATGTCAATTTCTAAGCAAGGACTGCATTCTACAGCTTGTACGAATTGTGGATGAACTGGGGATTCCCGTTATGGCGTTTGGACTTAAAAATGATTTTCAGAACCAGCTATTTGAAGGTAGCAAGTACATGCTGATTTACGCTGATAAAATCGAGGAAATGAAGACCATTTGCTGGTTCTGCGAGCGTAAAGCAACGATGGCTCTAAGAGTAGAAAATGGTAAGCCTGTATACAGCGGCAAGCAAATCCAAATTGGCGGCAATGAAGCCTACTATCCAGTGTGCCGTAAATGTCACAAGAATCCTCCATTGTAAAATATCCCCACAAAGTGAGGCTTTGCTTCGATGCTTACTCAGGTACTTTGCGGGGGGCCCAA
Source organism: Paenibacillus etheri (assembly GCF_001012825.1). Lineage (GTDB taxonomy): Bacteria > Bacillota > Bacilli > Paenibacillales > Paenibacillaceae > Paenibacillus_AQ > Paenibacillus_AQ etheri. Next base: position 159,223 of record NZ_LCZJ02000018.1, on the reverse strand, counting down.
AATATATACCTTTAGCTAAAAAAGCATTCCGAAGCCGCGATGGCCTCAGGAATGCTTTTTTTAAAATAAAACTCGATTAAACCAGATATCTTTCTTTAAGAATATTCAAATGATGAAGATCATGCCCAATCATAACGCAGGCCACTGCTCTCGCCGAGATGGTTCCATCGTTAACCGTTCCCTTACGAGTCCATGCGTCTTCCGGCAAAGTATCCAAAAGGACTTGCGTTGACTCTCGGACAAGCTTGTAATGAGCCAGTAGTTTTTCTAGAGTGTGCGCTTCAAAATTTGCGGTAAGTACGTAGTCCTTTTCATCAAAGCCCGCCAGCGGAGTCGTATCTCCTCTTGCAACGCGCAACAAACGATAAGACATAATTCTTCCTGTATCCGCTAGATGGCCAACCATTTGCTTAATACTCCATTTGTCGGGAGCGTAACGATGCTCTCCTTGTTCTTCCGTAAGATTCGAAATAAAAGTGCAAATCTCATCCGTCTGCTCTTTAAAAATAGTAATGATGTCTCCTTCAGCTGGCACTAAATCAACATATTTTGATAATTCTTCAAGATACTCACTGCTTTCTGGACGTCGATCCATGTCTAAACCCCCTTCATTTTGAATTTTTTTGAAAAAATAGAAGAAAAATTATACTGTAGTTGTTGTATTTTAGCTCATTTTATACGATACTTGCAATAATAGGGTTAGTTATACTAGAAGACATCGGGAGTGTCGGCATGATAGATTTTATTCTGTTTATAATATTTTCAGGACTAGAGACATATGCAATGTTCTTTCTGGCTTTCAAAATCTTTAAAATTGACATTTATCATAAAGAGATGATGTTTGCTAGTTTTATTATGGGCTTTTTTTCTTATTCAATTAGAATCAACTATGAGTTATTTCAATTAGATATTCTCACACAATATGCGTTAATGCTTTGTTTTATGTGGCTGTTATTCCGGATTCATCCCTTCTACGCTTCTATATTAACCGGGATGGTCTATCAAACATACTTTGTGATTCAACCCAGTCTTATGTATCTATTAGACTCTGTAATCAACATGTCTCTAAATACTTCGGAACCGATTACAATAAACATTATTACAATGCAGATCTTATCAGCATTAACCGCGATTCTCATTGGTATGTATGTGGGTCATAAACGAATTGGATTTGACTTTGTACCTGATAAACCCGATGTAAAAATTAAACCAACGACTAGCGAAAAAATACTATTCGCTCTTAATCTTCCTACACTAATTGTCATTACTTCAATCAGCTACTTTCTTGAATCCTTTTTCTTTTTCTTGATCCCATTTTTCTATGGAATAATATTATGGGGATATCTTTATTTCTCCTACAAAAAGGATAGAAATAATTATGAATCATTTAACTCTTAAAATTGTTGAGGTCATTAAGAAAAGTAATCCAGAGCAAACACATCCCATTGAAATCATGCATTATGCCCTTAGCATTATTCTGAATACTTTATTAATCATTATAACCTCGTTATGCATTGGCGGGCTCACAGGACAGCTAAAGGAAACATTCTTAGCCTTATTTAGCTTCATACTCCTAAGAATGTCTTCTGGTGGTGTGCATCTAAAAACCGCAAGGGCCTGCAATATTGTATCTATCTTTATATGTTCACTGATCCCTCATATCACTTATCTAATACATAACCAGTTCATTTGGATTAATCTTTTTTCTTTGCTTGTAATGATTCTATGTGCTCCAAATCCTGATGCTAATGCGCAAATCCCCAAAGAATGGTATTTGGGTTTAAAGATCATTTCCATAATTCTGGTTTCATTGAATTTTTGGATTCATTCGTCTGTCATTGGATTGGCATTTTTAGTTCAATCCTTTACAGTTATAATTCCATTACAAAGGAGGCCAATCAAATGAAGAAAAATTTAGCTCGTTATGCTTCTAACCTATTAGGTATTTCTGCTGTTGTTTTTGCAACAATTCTAAAACCAGCACTTTACAGTCCTGAAGTTCCAAAAGAACTGCGCAAGTAATTAAACAAGGATGGGGAAAAAATGCGTGTCTTACAAAAAGACGGTTCCTCCTGTGATATTCTGGAGGAAGAAATATTGTATTTCTCGAATTACAAGAATACAATATTCGTCCATACGAAAGAAGGCGAATTTATTCTCCCCACCACGCTTTCCGATCTTTCCGTAGCGTATGAGGGTAAGGGATTTAAACGTCTTGACCGCAGCAACGTCGTTAATATCAACAACATAGAAGGCTATGATCCCGGACGCAAGATTGTATGCTTTAATCAAGGTAAGCAGTTCACTACCGTTTCGGAATCCAATGAACCTCGCCTAAAGAAGTACTTATCTACTCATAAGAAAGACTCTGATTAAAACAATCCCGACATGTATAGTACATGTCGGGATTGTTTTGTTTTTTTAAAACTTAAAATAATCCAATCTATTATCACACAAAATTATCCATTATGCCATAATTCCCCTAAGATGTAAAGATAAATTCGTAGGATGAATGACAGGAGACGGATTGTATTCCAAATGATACCATATATATAAATGTGTAATAAATACAAATGTATAATGGAGGAACCATATGAATTACTATTTTCATCCCTCACCACGCCCCTCATCTCTTGAATCGGTATCTGATGAAGAATTACTTAACATCTACGCGCTAGCGGTTGAAGCACAAGCTTTACCAGATTTTATAGAGATTGTTAGAGAGATTTTAGACAGTAGAGATCTCATACAATCTGAAAAATAATAACATCCTCCTAAACAAAATTAATTTGCTTATTATGACGCAATTATATAACTTCCCATGTGTTACAGCGAGTGTTCTCTAGATTAACTTCATGTTAACTTCATCAACATAAAGAAGGTAGAGCCTCCTAATGGCCCTACCTTCTTTGTTTGTAGCAAGTACTATTCCCTGAAATAGAGTAATCTCCTACTCCGTAATTTCCGTTTTAAATACATTTTCCAATTTCCCGCCAAGTCTTTTCTTCAGAGGAACTTTGATATCTCTACCCAGCTCTTTGAAAAATGTTTCAACATCGCATTTCACATTTTGTGCAGTCGCGATTACAGCGCCATCACCAACAATATTTTGATTCTCATCAAGAGGAACATCAACTTCGATATCATACTTTTTGGATAATGTCTTGATGTATCGTGCGAAGATCTCCAGCAATTCCTCGTTATTAAAATTCTCTATAGCGACTTTTCCCTTGCTGGTAAACTTCATGTTAATTTTCATTATTAATATCCCCTTTTCTGTCAAACCATTTTTAGTTGTTAGTTTATGGATCAAGATGAATAGATGGCTGCAAGAAAGGGCAACATTATTCATTTTTGAGATCATTTATGAAACATACATTATTTATAAGCACCCTTTATCTGTTGTACTTTAAACTGCGTAAATTCTTTGAGCGCTTGTATGACCTGATCCTGTTCTTCTTCCTTCAGCTCATAAACGCACTCCCGTAACCACTCGCCAAATAGAAAGGCTTGACGCCCTTTCCGAGGGCTCTTTCTTAAGGAGTCGAGGCAACCCTCAAACTTATCGTTCAGGACGTCGGTAAGATTGTATTTCTCAATCTTCTCTATTACCATTCCTGCCCCATATTCCGTTTCATAAACTATGACTTCATTAGAATCAAAGGAAACGTAAGATGTTTCTTTACCTTCCTTTGCCCTGAATTCCTTAAGCTTGTTAAATGCCGTCTCATAAATGTAATCCTGAGACTGTTTAAGCTGTGGCAGTTCATAACCATGCTTTAAGGTCTTGATATATTCAATATCTGGCATATAGTCTGCCAAATGATACATCCGATTCTTCAGATCTGTTCCAAGTGCTTCAATGATCTTGTCCAGATTGTCTTTTAGCGGGATGCTCTCTCCACGTTCGATCTTGCTAAGCTGTGAGTAACTTATGCCGCTCTTTTCTTCCAGTCCTCTTAAGGTTAACCCTCTCGTCTTTCTGATGTGCCGAATGAAATTACCCAGCTCATCGGGATAGTTCTCAAAATCATTCATGGGAGTCACCTCCCTACTATCATAACACAACATAACAATTTGTGTTGGCTTATAACAATTAATACTAGTAATTACTTGTCTCTGAAGGGTAATTCACAACACTATAGACCCAATATAATCCTATATTTACAAAAGGCTGGAGGAGGATAGCGCTATTACTCCAGCATTTGGATTGTGATCATTGATTTGAAATTCCTGCGTATCGGACAAGGAGTTCATATTAAGCTGTTTTCTGCCATTTCACTCAGCTATCAGACTCAAATGCAGCTATTCATTAAAATATACTGTGAATACGTGCAAAAGTATGACAATAAGATCAAATGGAGTCCGAATAATGGACCAAAAAACTGAAATAGCTGCAATACAGTCCGTATCGATCCTAAATTCAGCTAAACCAATTAGTCAAAAAACAGCCAGTCCCCAACAACCTGAGACTGGCCATAATCATTACTCCATAACACTTAGCAGGTTGAGGATCATCTTTACACTTTCGGCACGTGTTCCATTCTGGTTCGGTGCAAATTGCCCTTTAGCACGTCCTTGCATCAAACCAAGTCTGTACGCTTCGCTGATTGCCTCTTGAGCCCACTCTGGAGCAAGACCAATATCGTTAAACGCCGAAATGTTACGACTAGCTACAGATACACTATTCTTGGCGTAGGCATATGCACGTGCCAGCATCGCAGCCATCTCTTGACGAGAGATTTTGGCATCCGGCTCAAACTGTAAAGCGGTCTGACCGTTAACAATTCTAGCTTGTTTTGCCAACCCCACAGCTTCTGCAAACCATTTGTCAGCTGGTACATCAGCGAACACAACTTCTGCTTGACCGTTCAAGCCAAGTGCGCGTACTAACATAGCTGTAAACTCAGCACGCGTAACCGCACGGTTTGGATCAAATCGATCCGCTGATACACCTTGTATAAGCTGTTTTGCCGCAAGCTGCTTCACAGCAAGGTAAGCCCAGTGATCCGACTTCAGATCATTGAATGTTTTGTCATATTCTAATACAACGTATTTACTAAAATGACTGACGGTAGCAGATAGATAACCATCCATCCATGTACTGCTTATATACTCCAACTTGCCAGCCTCATCCATAAAATAAATACCAAGCAAGCTTCGATCTACATTCGCACTGACCTTAAATGAAATCGTGATTGGCTCTGCAAACTGTCTTAACGAGAAGGACTGGCTATTTTCTGTGATGATGCTGAGCGACCATTCTCGCAGATCACTTTTCGCTCTCAATTGTGCTCCAGCCAGTGTACCTGCACGATCCAACAGATTCACTGCTGTATTACTAACTACAGTGTTCAACCGTAGTGAAATCTTACTCTTTGCAATGACTTCAGTTGAGACAAGCTTACTTAATTCAGCCAGCACCTCCGTAGGTATTGTAACTGATAAATCCTCCATGACCACTTTGAGTGGAGCACGTCCAAGCAGTTCAACCGCGTTGCCTGGCAAAAGCAATTCCGTAACCGCTCCGTCAACAGAAACCACAACTTCACCTCGAGCATTCTTGTTCTCTGACAGTTGTGAGGCTGTTATGGTTACTACACCCGCCTGGGCAGGTGCCGACGGAGTTGGTGTTGGAGTAGCGATTGGCGTTGGTGTCAACGAAGGCCCCGGCACCCAGCCACCTGGCGTTGGTGTTGGCTGTGGACTTGGGGACGGCGTCGTACTTGGCCAGCCCTCAGTCACTGTCAAAACATAATCAGTGCACAAACCATTATAAATAGCGCTGACTTTTGTTGTACCAACACTCAAAGCATGAAGTTCTCCAGCCTCGCTAATCATTGCAATGGAATGATCGGATGTATCAAAGTTTACTCCCTCGAACAATTCTTGCTTGCTGCCGTCACTATATACCGCCTGAACAACAACGGAGCCTTTACTTCCTTGTTCCAGCGAATCCGACCCATCCATCGTTATTTCTGTAAGAATAGGAGCCTCACCATTTGTTACGACAAGGTTATACTCCGAGGCGAACTCCCTATAGGTTACCGAGATCACAGTGGAGCCTTTCTGATGAGCTTGAACCAAACCCTGTTCATTAATTGTAGCAATGTGCTCATTCGAGCTGGAATAATGAAGTCCATCTAATATTGCGATACGTTTACCGGATGCATAGACAGCTTCTGTGACTGTCTGGTCGACTTCTTCCGGTTTAAGATGTCTTTTGCCCTGAAGCTTAATCGCTTGCAGCGCATCTACAGTTATCGTACTTTCCGCAAAAATATTCGGGTAACCTGCCACTGTGACTCTTACCTTAGCTGTCCCTGGTTTTACCGCATTAACCAAGCCATTTTCATCTACAGTAATTACTGATTCTGTCGCGTCAGAAACGATGGACCATATCTTTGTCAGATGATTAGCCTCATCCGGCCCCACCTTAGCTTGCAATTGCAGGCTAGCCCCAGGCTCAAGCTCATCAGTTGTTTGATCAAGAGTAATGGATTCCGGAACAAATTTGCCGATCACTAAACGGTCAATCTCAACACCATCTACCGTTCTTGCGGTAACCGTAATCTCGTTCTCTTCAATCTCAACAGCGGTATAGATTTGCTCATCTTCGTCATATATTTTTTCCTGCCAGAAACGTGGTGTCAGCGCATAGAACTTAGGGCCCGAGGAACCGCCGATAACATATCGAGTGCCTTCGCCTTCTGCAACCTGCTTACCATCCTTCATCGGAAAAGTTCGCAAATAAATATGATCATGACCGTTCATCACCAGATCTACATTGTACTTATCAAATACCGGAACCCACTTCGCCTGCACCTGCTCATTCGAATAGATGCTGCCGTACGGTCCTTGATGGAAGATAATCACCTTCCACTTTTTATGTGTAGCGGAAAGATCCTCATCCAGCCACTCTGTCTGTTCTGCGAAAGGACTACCTGAATGCTCGGTATTCATAACCACAAAGTGCGTATCTTTAATATCAAAAGAATAATTTGTACCTTTCACGCTCGCTGCACCATTTTGCGGATTATTGAATTGCGCCAGATAATCCCCATCTCCATTGGTACCCATCACTTCATGGTTCCCAATGATCGGAACAAGTGTGGTATTCTTCAGCTGCTTTTGTGCTGCATCGAACCACCAGTTCCACTGCTCTTGTTCAAAGCCTTTATCCACCATATCTCCAGCATGAACCAGCATTTCCGCATCTGGCATATAAGCAAAAGCTGCTTCAATCGTATTGCCCCAAAGACCAAAACCAGCCTTAGAATCTGCTTGGGAATCTCCAATAAACAGGAACTTTGTAGAAGTGTCCTCACCAGCACTTGTAACAAAAGACCCTTGCTCACTTACATTTGACTCCCCATCACCCACACGATAGACATATTCCGTTCCGGGGGTAAGCGCGGTGGCTTCCGCTTTATGAACTCGCATCGTTCCGTCATTGTTGGTGTTGTATATTGAACTGCTGCCGGTAATTTTTATTACATTCGCGGCTTGAAAGCTTGTAAAATCCGCTTTTTTCACAAGTTCTACTACAGTGTCCATGGTCAACGGTTCTGTCTGCCAATTAAATTGACGAGAAGTTGCTGCATCTTGACCCATCGTAACATTAACATTCCGCGGGGCAGCAGTACCGTCATACTGAGCAACCTTGAACGTCATTACAGGGCTATAGGCATTTCCTTTTACCGCCTGCAATTTAAAGGTTCCTTCTGCTGAAGTGACGAAGTCAGTAGTAAGTGTTCCACTTGCCCCTGAAATAGCACCTTGTACTTCCACTCCATCGAACAGCAGCTTTGCTCCTTCAACAACACTTCCATTCAGATCTTGTACCGTAAAAGATGCATCAAAGCCCTTCGCTAGTTCATAATGGTTCCAAGTAAGCATCAACTGTGACTTCACAACTGATTCAACAGCAGCTCCCATAAAAGAAATTGGAACTCCGGCGCCTTCTGTAGAAGTTACAGATCCGGATGTATTTTCAATTATAAAAGGTTTGCTTGTATCCCCAGCCAGCTGCTCCTGCGTAAAGGGACCCACATAATGATTGCGAACCGTATATTTAATTTGCCCGATTAGATCCGTATCTCCGAGATTGGAGGTATTGATATTCGTTAGGTTAAGACGCACAGTGCCCAATACTGGATCAATGATCGACTCCATTTGTGCTTCTGATACCTCAATCCCCCGAATCACCTGCAAATCTTTAATGGCAGCAGGATTAAACGCAAACGTAAGATTTCCTTCCTTCAGCTTGCTCGCCTTCTCTGCCGTTACGTCCAAAGTGTACGTGTTGCCGGCATATACTACTTCTGGTGTTTTGTACACATAGAATGGAGAACCCAAATTCACTGTAAAATACCATTCTTTTATCGTCTGGTTACCACTCAAATCCCGAATGGCAACTTTTACTTTATGACGGCCTTCTGTAAGTGGAACCTTTGGTTTATAAGTGATCTGACCCTTTGGAGGATAAAAGCCATGCTCTACTAATTGATCGTCCACATACACTCGTGTTTTGTCCGGATCGATTAAGGTCGTTCCCTGATGCACCACTGGATCATAACCATCATCCTCACCATTGACGGAAAGGGTTGGCGTAGCTGTTTTAACAATTTCGTTCACACCAGGATAGGCATCTTTAAGAATAGGAGGTGTTCTATCCTCCTCTGTCGGGCCATAAATGACACGAATATCATCAATATAAATAGCTCCCGCACTCTTGTTAAGATTGCTTGTCTCCATATAGCGAACAGGCATATCCATCGTTAGTGGTATGGTTTTCCCCTTAGGCACGGATACTTCGACGTATTTCCACCCCATCCAGTTCACACCATTCACCTGATCGGTAAAATCCACAGGCACTGCCGCATTATTGCCATCACGAATCTGTCCCCGCAGCCAGTGCTTTTTGCCATCTCCGTAAATCCACATACTGATCTTCTCAGGATACCCCGGAATCTGAATCCGATTGGCAGTTGAGCTTGCGGCTAAATAAGCACCCGATGTGCCTGTTTTATTAACAAAATCATATTCCAGCTTCAAGGCTTTATCCCCATTGCGAACAAAATCCTGATCCGTCACTTCTTTAATCGCCACACTGTTAGCTGCTGCACTAGAGGCTATATATTTATCAATACCATTCTCAAAATCCTCCAGCATTACAGGCGGCAACCCCACATTTACTTCAAAAGAGGTCTCAACGTCCCCGTACTTAGCATAAATCTTTCCGTTCTTCCCGTTCTCAATAGTCGCTTGAAACATACCCTTCTCATCCACGGTTCCGATCTCGCCGTCCACTCGCCATTCGAAGCTATGGTTGTCGGCTTGAATCACCTGTCCATTACGTAGCGCCTTCACAGTTAATTGCTGAGCCGCACCTGAAGAATAAGTTTTAATCTCATCAGGAAACCTAAGCTCTGTGAGCTTATCCACAACTTCAATTTCTCCACTGCCTTTGACTGCCCCATCCTCTACAGTTACTTTGCCTGTGCCGGCAGTGGTTCCTGCTGTGAAGTCTCCGTTCGCGTCGATAGTACCAAGGTTAGCGTCCACCTGCCAATTCAGCGTACCCGAATAAGGCACCGGATGGCCGTTCTCGTCCACTCCTGCCGCTTTGAACATAAAGCTGGAGCCTTGTAAAATACGTTCCGCATTGGGCTGCACAACCAGCTTAGAAGCTGAAGATTGCTCAGGGGCTGTATTGACAACCAGCAAACCATTGCCGGTTTTACGTTCGTATCCATCGGATCCCTGATTCATCATTCGGACACCAGATGTACCTGGCATTCTAGCCACAAAAGTAGAGGAACCGCCACCATCCAGATTCATGGCGTTCACAACACCCATATCCTTCAGAATGTTGCCAAGCTCATCGGTATCCACACCTTCACTGAAGCCCGGAGATCTTCCATCCACTTCGAATAGAACGAGACTTCCGTCCGCTTTTGTACCAATGGCTGTACGTGGATGAATCCCTGTAGGTCCAACACCTTGTTGAACCACTCCGTCTTTAACCAACGGTCCTTCGCCACCAATAGCTACCTTAACATCATTCCATTCTCCACTGAGTGCAAAGCTTGCAGTTACGTCATCACCAACCGATAACCCTTGCATAACAGCACGAGACGTCCCAATAGCAGACAAAACCACTTTTCCTTGGGTAAGCGGTGTGTTGCCTTGATTGTTGCGGATCTCAGATACCTTCAGCTTCAAGGTCTGGCCGCTCTTCACTTCTCCCTCGACAATATCTAGAACAACCTCGTCACCCTCATTGGTCGACTTTGTAGTTGTATTATAATCTTCCGTATAAAGAACCAGCTCATTCGTATTTCGATAACGGTTGATGCTAGTTAGATTAGTTGTTTTTCCATTAATCGTTACGTTTTTAGTCAGCTTCGGCACCCCATAAATCGAGCTGCCATCTTCTTTTAAACCGAAAGTAAAAGCTGAGATCGAACTGTTCAGGATCACACCATCATCCATAAACAATCCATTAGGAACACCCGTGGCAAAACCGGAGATTTCATAGAAATCACCGTTAATCCCTGCGATCACTCGGTTTCCAGGCGAATCCGCATACGTGGCCATTTCGGTAACGCCCTTCATACCGTATACCTTTCCATCCTTCGTGCCTGCCCGCAGCTCCAAATTTCCTTGTCGCGGGTTGAACTCCACTGCATGTATCTTTTGTAAACCACGTTCATTCTGGAGATCCATCCAGGTATACATCGCACCAGGTGCAAGCTCTGTTTGGCGTACATCCATAACGGTTCCGTAATCTGTTGCTGGTAAATCAGAAATGGAAGCGCGAACAAATGCTCCCGGCTGCAACAACGAAATCAACAAAACAAAAATAACTGCCACATTAATTTGCCTTAGATACCTTTTCACTGTGTTGACATCCTCCCCACTTGGCTGTCCTAATAACGATCTGAGCTTGGACAACATCATAGGGTTTATATTAACTAGGAAGCGTAAAGGTTAGATAAAATTTACCAAGGCATACTGTTAACTTCTTCTTATCATTTCATCAAATTCATGTTTAAGCCTGTTGATAAATCTTCGGACCGTTTTCGATCCTTGTTTAGAAGCTGAAACAATAGAACCTGGACTATGGTGATCTGGGGATCTTAGCTCAATCGTCTTCATGATCTTCTGAGAATCCTCAAATGTTTTTAGAAAAGAATAATCCATACCAATCGTTATTGCGAGTCCTGCCGCAACTGCATTCTCAATGGCACGGGTGTTATTACTTATAAAAAGAATATTCATCGGCCCAACTCTCAGTAAATAACGCTCCACAAAATCCTGTATGTAATGATCATCGTATAAAACCAACGTCTGCCCCACTAACTGTTCAGGTGTAATCATTGTATTTAAAGCTAACGGTGAATTTGGATGTACACCTACAACAATTTTCCCTTCCATTAATTCCTCAAATACGACTCCTTTATGTTTCTCTGATAAGCCCTCTGGTGAGACCATCAGTCCGATATCCATTTCATCCTGAAGTACATTATCCAGAATTTCTTTAGGTCCCTTTTCAAAAATCTCTATTTTCACGTTTGGAAAATCCACCTTAAAACCGGATATGACCTTCACTATTAGATGCATGGGTCCCGGAATCGTAGCAATCTTCAAATGACCACTTAACGTATCGCTATAGATTTGGGCTTCAGCTTTTAATTCATTAACTTTCATTAGAACTTCATTTGCTTTGCTTATAATGGCATGTCCCTCTGCTGTGGGAACTGCTCGTTGGCCTCGCGAACGAATGAACAAAGTAACTCCAAGCTCCGCTTCTAGCAATGTTATGGACTGACTTATGGCAGACAGGGTGATATGACGATTCTGAGCGGCTTTGGTTAGTGAACCAATCTTTGCGACTTCAACGATATTCTCGCATTGCTCTAAATTCATTTGAATCACTCCCTAAGTTAATATTTACTTAATACCTATTAAATTTACTTAAATTTTAATTAATTCGGGCAGATGTTACAATGTAAATAAGTTAGTAAATAACCTTTTCACTATATGAACCTATATTTCTAGTATAACTATATTTCTCGAGGAGGAGTCTCAAATGACAGACAAAAGAGTAGCCGTAATTACTGGTGGAGCCAGTGGAATCGGGAAACAAACCGCTATTAAATTCGCAAGTAAAGGTGACCAAGTGGTCGTTGCCGATTTTAATCAACAATTAGGTGAAGAAACGGTCGCACAGATTATCAAGGATGGTGGCGAAGCTATTTTCGTCAAAACCGATGTTTCCAAATATGAAGAGGTAGAGGCATTGGTTGAGAAGACCGTTGTCACTTATGGAAGAATTGACGTCATGTTCAACAATGCCGGGATCGGACGTGTCACTCCTGTACTAGACCAAGATCTTAAAGATTATCATAGTGTTATTAATGTCAATCAGCATGGTGTTGCCCATGGGATTATCGCTGCTGGTAAAAAAATGCGTGAACTCGGCATCAAAGGGGTCATCATCAATACAGCTTCTGTATTTGGATTCCTTGCTTCCCCAGGTACATTCGCATACCATGCTTCCAAAGGTGCGGTTATTATGATGACCAAATCCGCAGCACTTGAAATGTCCGTTCATGGCATCCGCGTACTCGCCGTTGCTCCTGGGGCTGTAGATACACCAATCATCCAAGGATATAAAGATCAAGGAATGGTCGACCAGATGAAGAGCAAAGTAATGGGTAACAAACTAACATTGCCTGAACAAGTTGCAGACACTGTATACTTGCTCTCCTTACCAGAGGCTAGTGCAATTAACGGTAGTGTTGTAATGGCTGATGAAGGTTATGCTTCATTTAAATAAAATGATTGATGTAAAAAAATCCAAGGCTTCCCGAGTGGGACGTCCTTGGATTTTTTTATGCTACTCCCATGTTCTAAGTTCATTTATTTCCAACTTACGTTTAAATGCCTGATCCAGATCAATATCCAGCTTATTGGCCAGATCAAAGATATTCCACACCACATCGTACATCTCGTATCCCAAGTTTTCTTTCTTCTCCGCATCAGGGTCGAAAGATACGGAAAGTACCTCTTTGGACAACTCTCCTACTTCAGTCATTAAGTACAGCATTCTCTGCTCAATGGAGCTCGTGTCAAAACCTTTGGTTTCACTGAACTTCTTCACATACTGTTGAAACTCTGATGCATTCATTTCCTTACGCCTCGCTTTTTGGGTAAATTTCTATGTTAGTGACTTAGGTTTAGATGACTTGAATTGATTATTATTATACTACAAGGCAATTTGAGCAGTACTAATTTATCAGTTAATTTATATGCATAGTACCCTGAGTGACTTGGAAGGTTGTAACTGTATTGATCCGGTTTACCTAAGGCGACGATTCGATATGTGGAGCAAATCCTTATATTGCTCAGGTGTATCTACATCTGCAGTGAAATCCTCATGTATACCAGCACCAAGGAGATCATCCTTATTCACCCCTAACCAATGCATCGAATCTAATAATCCTGATAGCCGGTATTGTAGCATTTCCAGTCTTTCAATGATAATTGGCAAGATCAGGTGCGGCCGATATACCCCATGGAGCATCTGATGCTTTCCGTTAATGATGGGAAGAACAGCAGCATAGTCGCCTTTCTTGAACCGGGTGAGCATCCACGAAGCTGCGGGCGCAGAAATATTAGGACTATCGCATCCGACAACCCAAGCATAATCCGTCTCCACCTTGGCAAAAGCGGCATGAAACCCGCTTAAGGGTCCATGCCCTAGATAGATGTCTGGTATATAACTTAGACCGGATGGAAGGCAATCCTCATACGGGGATGCATCGTTCGTAACAACAATGATCTTGGAGCAAATAGTACGCATTTCCTTCACCTGTCTAACAATAAAATGCTCCCCGTTATAGGTCAGAAGCGCTTTATTCTGACCCTTCATCCGGGAATTTTGTCCACCTGCTAATATGACTCCTGTCAACAAGATTTGCACCTCCTGTAAGGGAACTTCCTTCTTCCAGATCAGGGATTCCCGGATTAGATTGAAGCAGCGATAAAGCCAGGGAGAGGACCTCCTGATCAATAAGAGCTTGATCCCGGAGAGACAGTACAGGGGTAGAATTCTTGCTTATCGGAGACGTTACACTGTCCATATTCGCATCCTCCTCCCAGCTTAACCATAGACAAATATTCGTTACTCGATTTCGTAGGGTTATCATTTCATCTACATTGCGGATCATGGCGATTTTGGGGTATTCCGCAGACTTGAACCCTTCAACGATCAGCAGATCAACCTTACCATACATAGACTGTACGATTTCTTCCAAGGAAGTCTCAGACTTCCGCATTATTCTTGTAGCCTCTGACGATGTCAGTACAGTTTCAACCGCCCCGTGCAGTAAATGCTTGCTGCTGTCTGTACCTGGATCATCTAATTGAAAATGGTGAGCATCGTGTTTAGCAGACCCGACACGTATACCTTGAGTGGATAGAGCGCGAATTAAACGACAAGCAAGTGTTGTCTTCCCGCTATTCTTAAATCCGACGATTTGTAATACAGGAACCGGGCCATGTACTACTGTATGATGAGATTCCATAGTCACGATGTTTACTCCTTTTCTTGAAATGATTAGTGCTTCAAATCACCCGGGTCCCCTCAGGAAAAACGTATATTTAAAGAGTATGGCATCCTCACATGCCATGATATTTCAGGGTAGGAGGTCATGTATAGTATGAAGAAGTATATCCCTAACCAGCACGGTGCCTGGGCGATGCTCGTCCTTCCCTTTCTGTTCGGGGTAGCAGCATCCAGCTGGCAACCTATACATATTCCGCTGTTTATTTGCTGGCTTCTGATCTATTTGTTCAGCTTTCCTTTACTGCAGGGGGTAAAGACAGGGAAATTTGAGCGCTATGAAAAGCCTTTGAAGGTATATGGAATTCTGCTGCTGCCTATAATCGTCCATCTAGTGATAACCGAACCTGCACTATTATGGTTTGTTCTGCCGCTCGTGCCTTTATTCGCTGTAAATCTCTATTATGCAAAAGCTAAAAATGAACGTGCCCTGCTCAATGACATCTCGGCCATTTTGGCATTTTGCCTGATCATTTATCCGGTCTTTTATGTCGGTCAGGGGGAGAGCTGGCGGACAGCGGCCGAGCTGTTCCTGCTGGCTGTGCTGTACTTTGTTGGAACCGCATTGTATGTCAAAACTATCATCCGTGAACGCAAAAATATCCATTTCTATTACGGATCTGTGCTGTATCACCTGCTGGTTGCAGCAGCCGGGCTGTTCCTGTTTCCGTCTCTGATTGTTCCGCTGCTCATCCTGCTTCTGCGGGCAGCCATCCTCCCAAGGACGGCAATCACTGCAAAACGTACCGGACTCATCGAAATCGGCTTCTCCCTTATGTTATATGTGTCTGTGCTTGTGTTGTACTTCTAGGATATAGCTGTAAAAAACCAGAAAGCTCTTCTGCCGTTAATCCGGGTAGAGGAGCTTCCTTGTTGCTGCGTTAGTCTATTCTGCGATCATTTCCGGATTGCTCGATCCTGAGGCACAATAAGGATACATTGCTCAGCCAAAAATGATCTGCAATCCGGCTCGATCAACAGCTGAAATTGCATTCTGCCCTTCAGCCTCCAATATAGGACATGCCGATCTTTGTTCTGTTCTTCACGGTTTGTTCTGTCCGCTCATCGGAGTAACGGTCTGTCCGCTGCTCCCATACGTCCCTAATGGCTAGCAACAAGCTTTTGTCACTCGCACCGCTGCGAAGCATTCCCCTGAGATCAAAACCGTCTGATGCAAATAGGCAAGTGTACAATTTGCCGTCCGAAGACAACCGGGCCCGTGTACAGGAGGAGCAGAATGATTCGGATACGGAAGTTATAAAACCTACCTCTGTGTAGGTGCCCTTGTACCGGTACCTTTTGGCTACCTCGCCAAAATAATTGTGGTTCTGTGCTTCCAATTCAAATGAGTTTTGTAGGCGTTCCAGTATTTCCCGTTTAGTTACGACCTTCTCATAGCTCCAGCCGTTATCATTGCCGGCATCCATAAACTCGATGAACCGCAGCGTTATATTCTTATCCTTGAAATAGGCTGCCATCGGTACAATCTCCGATTCGTTCACACCTCTTTGTACCACCATGTTTACTTTGACCTCAAACCCGGATTCAACGGCATGATCAATATGTTGCAGAATTAATCCAGACTTAAAGCCCCGTCCATTCATTCTTCCAAACCCCTCAGGCTCCAGGGCATCCAGGCTGACGTTCAGTCTGCGGAGCCCCGCAGCATACAGTGGCGCTGCCTGCCCACCAAGCAGTACCCCGTTCGTCGTCAGTCCCATATCTTTTACGCCACTGATGGCGCGGATTCCCGCAACAAGCTCAGGCAGATCCCGCCGCATGAGCGGCTCGCCTCCGGTCAACCGGATTTTGCTTACTCCAAGGGATACGAACAGCTTCGTCAGCCGGCAGATTTCTTCAAAGGTTAGTAGCTCGCTTGCGGGGAGGAATGCATAATCATCACCGAACACTTCCTTCGGCATGCAGTAGGAACAGCGGAAATTGCACCGGTCTGTTACCGAAATCCGCAAATCATGGATAGGCCGTCGCAGTTGATCCTGTAGTGGATGTGCATTCATGACTCTTATCTCCCTTCCGGTAGGCTTACAGTACCCATTCATCCGTACCTTCTTCAACACCCAGCAGCAGTACATCAACAAGATCACCTGCGGCATAACCTCTTGTCCCGCCCGGCAGCACAATCAGCGAATTCCCGCGTGCGATAGAAGATACGGCATTAGATTTATTGAAGCCGGCAGGACGCACCGAGCTGCGGTCATGAACAGCCCGGATAAACCGGGTGAATGGATTGGCCTTCGGGAAATCCTCCGCCAGTACCGCCGTCGTGCGCGGCAGATAAATTTTATCAGCCCCCATCATTTTGAGCAGGGCGGGTCTAACAAACAGCTCAAATCCCGTGAAGCACGCAGAAGGATTGCCTGATAATCCGAACAAATAGGTATCCCCAGTAACCGCGACTGTGGTCACACTGCCCGGACGCATCGCCACCTTGTTAAACAGCACATCAGCCCCGAGCCGCTTATAAATTTCCGGCAGGTAGTCATAGTCACCGACAGATACACCGCCCGTTGTAATCAAGCAGTCTGTTTCTGTCAGCGCCTTCCGTACCGTCAGCAGACATGCTTCCAGTTGGTCTGCGGCTGTATCATACAGCCGGTAAGGGATACCCATCCGGGCGAGCTGGGCAGCAATCATCGGTCCGTTACTGTTGCGGATTTTGCCGGGGGCAAGCTGTGCTGTCACCTCCAGCAGTTCGGTTCCTGTAGACAATATCCCTACAACCGGCCGCTTACCGACCTGAACATACCCGCAACCGAATGTAGCCAGCAGTGCTACAATACCGGGATGAATGAAGCTGCCGGCCGGAACGATCATTTCCCCTGACCGCATATCTTCACCCTGCAGGGACAGATTCTCCTGTGGTTCAAAAGCTTTACGGATTGTAAACGTATGACCTGCTGCTGTAGCCTGTTCAAACATTACTACAGCATCCGCTCCTGGAGGCAGCGCCGCTCCCGTCATCAGACGAACGGCTTCGCATGGTCCTATTACAACCTGAGATACTGCCCCTGCGCCGATATGATCTACTACAGTAAAGCTGATCCTGTTGTTACCGGAAGCACCGGCAGAATCTGCCGAAGCGATTGCATATCCGTCATAGGGTGATCGGGTAAAATGCGGAACATCATGGGTTGCCGTCAGCGGTTCCGCCAGGATCCGTCCATAGCTTTCAGCAAGTGGAACCCTTTCTGTACCTATGCGGCATGCTCTTTCAGTTACCCGGAATACAGCTTCTGCCACGGTAACCGGAGTTCTGGTCTTTTCCACCTTCATCTGCTCCTAACTTAGTGCCGGACTAAAAAACGGTTCATCCGGTTATTTCTCCGTAATATCGCTGAATGTGCCTACATACCGGACATCTTCGCCGGTCTCATCCTTCACAGCGCTGATATTCAGCCACTGCAAATACTCTTCCCCGCTCTTGCGCTTGTTCCAGATCTCACCCTGCCACATCCCCTTCTCCCTGACCTCGCTCCACATTAAGCGGTAGAACTCCTTGGATTGGCGACCTGACTTCAGAATGCTGGGCTGTCTGCCGAGAACTTCGTCTTCGGTATAGCCGGTGAGCTTCGTGAATGCCGGATTGACGGTCTTGATGAGACCGGAGACATCCGTAACCAGAATCCCCTGTCCGGTAGAATTGAACACTTCAGAGGTAAGCGCAAGCCGGTCCTGAAAATAGAGCCACACTACCAGTACCAGACTGGCCAGCGCTACCTGAGAGAGCAGCATGAACCCGATGGAATATTGCCCTGTAGCCGAATAAATCACCGACAGCATAATAGGAGGGAAAAAGCCGCCCAGGCCGCCCATCATCGATACGATCCCGTTGGCGACACCCGCCTGCTTATTAAAGTACAGCGGGACTAATTTGAATATGACTCCGTTACCGATTCCCGCACTGAACGCAATAGCAAGGCAACCCACTGTATATAAGCCCATGTCAGGCATAAATGCCAGGATGATAGCTGCAACCGTATAAATACTGAATGTGCCGGTGAGCAGAAACAAAGGCTGGAACTTGTCGGCAAGCCAGCCGCCTATCGGACGGAAGAAGGTCGCAACGGCAATGAAGCCGGCTGTGCGCATCCCGGCATCCACTTTTTCCAGACCGAAATTCGAAACTAGAAAGTTCGGCAGATAAATAGTGAAGGCAACGAAGGAACCAAAGGTAATAAAGTAGAACAAGGAGAACAGCCAGAGCTTTTCATTTTTAGACACGCCCTTGATCTGTTCAATAATCGGTGTTTTGAGTTTAGGCTCATGACGATCGCCGAAGAAGAAATTTAATGCGATAAATACCAGTAACAGGATCAGATACATTTTAACCGCAGGTGCCCAGCCAATCTGTGCGGCCACAATCGGAGCCGAGAAGGTAGTGACAGCAGTTCCGATATTCCCGATCCCGTAGATTCCGTTGACCAGACCATGCTTATCTTTGGGGTAATACTTCGGCAGAGAGGTCACACCTACCGAAAATACGGCTCCGCCGATTCCTAGGAACAAACCTCCGATAATTAAATGAGTAACCGAGGAGGCTTCACTGATGAAGTAGACCGGAAACAAAAGCAGGATAAAGCTGCACATAAAAATAATGCGTGCTCCCAGAATGTTTGCATAATAGCCTAAAGGAATCCTTAGAATAGAGCCGAGCACCACCGGAATAGCCGTGACCATCGCCAGCCGCCCCGGAGGAATGCTGATATCCTCGGAAATAAAGGGCATCAGGGAAGAGATGATCACCCACACCATGAATCCAGTAATCAAGTTTAATGTTTGTAGCGGCAATTGCATTTTTTTAATCATTCGACTCACCTTTTCGCCGTTTATTCTCTTGATTATTCATACCAATACTTCCTGTACTCATTGTATCCGCCGGTCCCACGGCTCAGATATAGGGGAGTCCCCTTTCCCTGACAGGGGAAACCCTGAAAATAAAATAAACCCACATAGCGGAGCCTTGCTCCAGAACTTATTCACTCCTGTCACAAACGAAACATAATACCTTATCTACTCTCTTAAAAAGACCAAAAAAGGCTGCCCCAAGTAGGAGCAGCCTGTTCATTGTCACGTAATGAGCGTATTCAGTTGTTGGCTTAACCGTTCTTTGTCTTTCGGACTCAGCTGATGCTCGGCCATCGGGTAAATGACAGTCTCTTCTTTGAGAAAATGTACCATCAGAACTTCAAAAGCCTCCCCTGCATCCTTAACAGCTGCACGGATATCCTCAAGCGGCAGCAGATCTATATTTATATTGCCCTCTGTGTGATGCAGGAAATGCCTTATATATCCGTCAATCTCGCGGTGCTCCTCCTGGATGCCGACCAGCGGTCCTTGTTCAAAGCCGATATAAGTGCCCAGCAGCGGAAAGAAATGTGTTTCTTCCTTCTCAGTGTGCTTCTTCAGCGGATCAGTAAACTCCAGAATTGCCTTACGCAGCTTATGAAGCTGTGTTCTGGCTTCTTCCAGAGCGAGCTGCTCCTGTTCAAACCAGAGTACGAGAGCATGCCACTCTTCCAGCAGAAAAGATAAATAGCGGTGTTCATTCTCAAGAATACGCATGGCGGGCATCGTAAACTTGAGCCCTGTATATTCCGGCATCCTGCTATACCTCCATTTGCCGGTCAGAAATCCAGCATTTTTTTCCTTAAAGCATACTCGACCAGCTCCGGTCTGCTTTTAAGGTTTAACTTCTCCATAATTTTCGCTTTGTGGGCTTCCACCGTTTTTACTGAAATAAACAGCTTCTCTGCGATTTCCTTGTTCCCGTATCCCTTGGCGATAAGCGGCAGGATCTCCAGTTCCCGTTTGGACAACAGCTCAAACAGATCCTCTGTGCCGGCGGATTTGTCCTGCTTAATAAATTCACGGACCAGCGAGGTCGCCATCTTAGGATGGATATAGGTGCCACCTTCATAAATGGTCCGAATGGCCAGCAAAAGCTCCTCGTCTGGGGCGCTTTTGAGAACATAACCGGAGGCCCCATTCTTCAATACATGAAAGAGGTATTCATCATCGTCATGCATCGTCAGAATCAGGATTTTGGTATCGGGATAATCCTCTTTAATCTTCCCGGTTGCCACCAGCCCACTTTCGCCCGGAGGCATGCTTAAATCCATAATCAGAATATCCGGCCGGAATTTGGCAACCAGTATATAAGCTTCCCTCCCGTCTGCCGCCGCTCCGATCACTTCTATATCATCCTGAAAATTGAGAATCATGGAGAACCCGCTCCGTACGATCGCATGGTCGTCTGCAATGACGATCTTCATCAGAAGCTCATTCCTTTCCTCGGGATAATCCTACTGGTACCTGCAAAAGAATTGTTGTACCCCTGCCTATTCCTGAATCTACGGTGAAGGTGCCGCCCACCAGCTCCGCCCGTTCCTGCATGCCAAAAAGGCCAAGTCCGGTTCCATTGGGTTCGCCTCCCTGAATGAAGCCTGTTCCCTCATCCTTAATCAGAAGCCGCAGCACACCGTCATTCTCTGTAAGAGATACTTTGACGCTGTCTACCTGGGCATACTTCAGGGCGTTCAACACAGCTTCCTGGCACACACGGTACATGACGGTCTCAATCTCACTCTCATACCGTTTATCTAAAAGCCGGGACTCATATTCAATTATTAGGCCATAGCTTTGTTCCATCCGCTTAAAGTGTGACCGGAATGCTGCCTCCAGCCCGAAATCATCAAGTGCAGCCGGCCTGAGCTCCACTGAAAGGTTGCGGATATCATTCAGTAGCCTTGTCATGGATACTTCGGTCTGCTTCACCTTCTTGAGCAGCTGTTCATCGGCTGTCATATATTTGAGCACCCGCAGATCAATCACGGCACTCATCAGCTCTTGGGCAACGCTGTCATGCAGTTCACGGGATATCCGCTTACGTTCATTCTCCTGCGCCTCAATGATATGCTTCATCATCTTGTTCTGGTAGAACTTCTCTTGTGTCGTGAACTGTCTGCTTAGATCCCTGAGCATAAACACTCTGATACCATTCTCGTCATCTATCGTGTGAAAGGTAGCGGCATACGGGACAATCCCCTTATCTTTCGTCTCCAGATAGACTTGATAAGAGGTAAACTCCTCTGAGTCCGGTGTATGAAAGTAACAATTAAGACATGTGCGGAGCTCCGTCTCACTAGTGTATCCCCGGCAGGTCCCGCATAGTGCCTCCGGATTTCCCTGATACAACTGCTTCAGGATATCCTGGTCAACGATGTTCTCGGCAGCCGGATTCAGCGCCAGGGCTTTCCCTTGCCGGTCAAAAAAGAACATCGCCTCCGAGCTGTTCTCAAACAGCTTCGTCATGAGCAGGCTCCGCAGATCCATTCCGGGTGTCATCAACTGAGCAACAATTCCTTCCCGTTCAAGTCTCCAATCCCCTTACGTGCTGCCCTGTCCAGGTCTCTCAGCATTTCAGCGGTTACCTGCCGTTCACCCCTGAAACCGCCCAGAAGCACGCCTGCGACGCGGGCATCATTCCACACCGGTACAGCACCAATGCTGTTCAAATTCTCCATCTTAGTAATGGGATAATTAAACAAGGTATCAGGCTTCACATCTTTCTGCACAGAAGGGATTAAGAACGGTTTGCCGGTCTTGAACACGATGCCTGCAATCCCTCTGCCAGATTGAAGTACAATCCGTTTGTAACGGTCATTTGTGTTCCCTGAGGCGTATTTCCACCGGATGACATAGTCATATTCCGCCGGTTCAGCAAGAGCCAGCGACATGAAGTCATATCCTAGAGCTACGCGGATCTGGTCAAGCTCGATTTGGTAATCCACCTTATTTATCATCGTTTTCTCTCCTCATTTGAACAGGGAAAGAAATTCACCCGGCTCTTTCCGTTAATTCGATTTATTTCTTCTGTATAGGATATAACTTCTGCCTATATAATTCAACGGAACACTCCATACATGGACCAGCCGGGTGAACGGCCAAAAGGCAAAGATCGCAAACCCTGAAAGGATGTGAAGCTTGAAGGAAAACGGCACATCACTCATCAGTGACGGGTCCGGACGGAACATGAACAGGCTGCGGAACCAGACAGAAATTGTATCGCGGTAGTCAAACTCAGGCTGTACGGCATTCGTTACTATGGTAGAGTACATCCCCATAAACACGATAAACAGAAGGAGTGAGTTGACGATCAGGTCCGATGCACTGCTGAGCCGGCGGACATTCTTAAGCGTAAAGCGCCGAGAAGTCAGAATCAGCATCCCGAGCAGTGTGGCTGCACCGAAGATTCCCCCGATGTATACCGCGCCGATGTGGTAGAGATGATCACTTATGCCGATGGCCTCGAGCCATGATTTCGGAACAGCGAGACCGCCAATATGGCCCAGGATAACCGGCATAATTCCGAGATGGAACAGAATGCTGCCGAATTTGAGTTGTTTTTTTTCAATAAATTCACTCGATTTGGCCGTCCAGTTAAACTGATCCTTACGGTAACGGAAAATATGACCGCCGATAAAGACCACCATACACATGTAGGGGAAAATGACCCATAAAAACTGACCCAACATATTCATTGATTCAGGGCCTCCTGTTCAGCACAAGCTTTGAATGTTTCGCGCAATCCCTTGACCAGATGGAAATAGGGACTTTCGTTTCGTTCCAGAGCCTTGACCAGATGATACGTACCATCTTCAAGAATCGCTATCAGCATCCGGAAATTCTCCGGCGCTCCCGGGACTTCCAGCCACTGCGCGGCATATAGAAATTCACACATAAGCGGCAAATAATCAGGTAGTTCTCCCTCCGGCATTTCCAGATTGAACATTTCGTACAGAAGCTTCAACTTGGCGAGCATTTGCCCCCGTTCCTTGGCCTCCTCAAATTTGAAATAGGTCATATACAGGGCGCAGTCCTTCTGAAAATCAAATGTAGCGGCATACCTCTCCTGAATCTCATCCAGGCTGAAGCTCTGCATTTGCTTCCAATAGGTATGCACATGGGCATAACCCGGATGTGTGCTGTCAAACGCCTCTTCCAGAAAAGCCGGATGAAAGTCCAGCTTCTCCGGGTACATGAGCTGCAGGGCGAAATAACCGAAGGATTCCTTGTAATCATGCAGTTTAATCAGATCAATCACGCCAAATCCCCCCGTAGAAATTCTCTTCATACATTTCCTTGCCGGTCTTCATCGTGTCGCCGGCAGAGCTGGCAGGTCCGCAGCCGTCACAGCCGGAGCCGGAGCCCATATCGCCCATCCCGTTTCCATAACCAGCCGAGCCCTGGGCACGATAAGGGTTCATGTGCTGCTCCTTGTGGGAGGTTGGGATCACGAAACGGTCTTCATAGTTGGCAATCGCGAGCAGCCGGTACATTTCCTCTGTCTGCTGTGCGGTCATATCGACACGTTCAAGACGGCCAGTGTCGAACCCTTGGCCTGAGGATTTAGCGCGCATGTAGGAGCGCATCATGGCCATCCGCTGCAGGGCTTCTTTGACGGTCTGCGTATCGCCTGCGGTCAGCATGTTCGCCAGATACTGGATCGGTGTGCGCATCTCTTCGATGGCCGGGAAAATCATATCGGGATTCTTCAGCGAATCTTTACCTTCAAAATAATTCATGATCGGGCTAAGCGGCGGCACATACCACACCATTGGCAGTGTGCGGTATTCCGGGTGAAGCGGGAAGGCCAGCTTGTGCTCAATCGCCAGCTTATAGACCGGTGAGTTCTGGGCTGCCTCCAGCCAATCCTCAGAGATACCGTCTTTTCTCGCCTGGGCAATGACTTCCGGATCATGCGGATTCATGAACAGATCACATTGTGCTTTGTACAAATCTTTCTCGTCTGGGGTAGATGCGGCATCAAGAACCTTGTCGGCATCATACAGCAGAACCCCGAGATAGCGGATCCTGCCTGTACAGGTCTCGGAGCATACCGTAGGCAGACCTGCTTCCACACGCGGGAAACAGAAGGTACACTTCTCCGCTTTGTTGGTCTGCCAGTTGAAATACACTTTTTTATACGGACAGCCAGTCATGCAATATCTCCAGCCGCGGCAGGCTTCCTGGTCGACCAGAACAATCCCGTCTTCATCCCGTTTGTACATGGCACCTGAAGGGCAGGAGGCGACACAGCTTGGATTCAGGCAGTGCTCACAGAGTCGCGGCAAATAGATCATGAACGATTTCTCGAAGTTGAATTTAATTTCTTCCTCGATCTTCTGGATATTCGGGTCAAGCGGGCCGGTTACATGCGCTCCCGCCAGATCATCCTCCCAGTTCGGTCCCCATTCCAGATCCATTTTCTCGCCTGTTACAGCAGAATGAGCCCGCGCCACCGGGGAATGCTTTTGTTCCCCCGCATTCGTCAGATGCTCGTAGTTATAAGTCCACGGCTCATAATAATCCTTCATCTCCGGCATGTCGGGGTTGTAGAAGATTTTGCCGAGCGCAATCTTGGACAGCTTATTACCGGATTTCAGCTCCAGCTTCCCCTTGCGGAGCTGCCAGCCGCCTTTGTAGAGCTCCTGGTCTTCCCAGCGTTTCGGATAACCGATTCCGGGCTTCGTTTCCACGTTATTGAACCACATATATTCCGCACCCTTGCGGTTCGTCCAGGTCGTCTTGCAGGTCACGCTGCAGGTATGGCAGCCGATGCATTTATCCAGATTCATTACCATTGCAACTTGCGCTTTAATTTTCAAGCCAGTTGACCTCCTTCATTTTGCGGACGGCTACGTAGACATCACGCTGGTTGCCGATCGGACCATAGTAGTTAAAACCGTAGCTGAGCTGTGCGTATCCGCCGACCATCTGGGTAGGCTTCAGATGAATACGGGTAGGCGCATTGTGGCTTCCGCCGCGCGTATCCGTAATTTCGGAACCCGGTACTTGAATGTGCTTGTCCTGGGCATGGTACATAAACATGGTGCCTCTCGGCATCCGGTGACTGACCACCGCGCGTGCAGTTACGACACCGTTACGGTTGTAGACTTCGAGCCAGTCATTATCCGCAATGTGATGTGCCGCAGCATCCTCATTATTGATCCACACGGTTGGACCGCCCCGAAACAACGTCAGCATGTGCTGGTTATCCTGATAGGTCGAGTGGATATTCCATTTCCCGTGCGGTGTCAGATATCTCAGAACCAGAGAATCCTGTCCACCCTTCACTTCCTTGTCACGCGGTCCGAAGACCATCGGAGGCAGCGTCGGCTTGTAGACCGGAAGCGCTTCGCCGAACTGCTGGAAGATTTCATGGTCAATGTAGAAATGCTGTCTTCCCGTCAGCGTCCGGAACGGAACGAGACGTTCAATATTCGTGGTGAACGGGGAATAACGCCGTCCCTGCTTGTTCGAACCGCTGAATACCGGGGTCGGAATGACTTCGCGAGGCTGTGCGGTAATGCTCTGGAACGTAATTTTTTCGGCTGCCCGGTCTGCCGAGATATCCCTCAGCTCTACACCTGAATCCTTCTCCGCTGCAGCATAAGCCTTCTGGGATACGCGGCCGTTGGTGGCTGAAGACAGATGAAGAATGGTATCTGCGGCCTGACGGGCGGTTAGCAGCTTCGGCAGCCCGTTCTTGATCGATTCATCGTAATGCACGCCGCTGATCTTCTTGAGTTCCTCGTATTCTTCAGCGACAGAGAAGCTGATGCCATGCGCGCCTGCTTTGCCGGTTGCCAGATTCGGTCCGAGTGAAGTGTATTTGTCATGAATCTGGGTGTAATCCCGCTCCACAATCGTGAAGTTCGGCATGGTTTTACCCGGGATGGCCGGGACTTCGCCCTTGGCCCAGTCTTTGACCAGACCCATCGGCTGCGAAATTTCGCTGACTGAGTCGTGTCCCAGCGGTGACATCACAACATCCTTATAGACGCCGGGCAGATGCGACTTCGCCATCTCGGAGAATACCTCTGCCAGCTGGCGGTAAATATCCCAGTCCGACCGGGATTCCCACAGCGGATTAACCGCCGGATTGAACGGGTGAACAAATGGATGCATGTCAGTTGACGACAGATCTGTTTTCTCGTACCAGGTTGCGGCCGGCAGCACGATATCTGCATAGAGCGGTGTTGTGGTCATCCGGAAATCCAGAGCAACCATCAGATCGAGCTTACCTTCGACATCCTCACGCCAGATAATCTCTTCCGGTTTCTGTTCTTCATTCGGCTCGGCCAGCAGACCGTCGGAAGCTCCGAGCAAATGCTTCATGAAGTATTCCTGCCCTTTGGCAGAGCTTGAAATCAGGTTCGAGCGCCAGATAAACAATGAACGGGGGAAGTTTTCCGGTGCACCCGGATCTTCCACGGCAAAACGTGTTTTCCGTGATTTGATCTCTTCAACGGTGTGACTGATAATCTCGCTGTTAGTCTTCTTGCCTTGCTGCGCAGCTTCCTCGGCGAACAGAAGACTGTTCTTGTTGAATTGCGGGAAGGATGGCAGCCATCCGAGACGGGCAGCCAATACGTTATAGTCAGCCGGATGCTGGTAAGCTACATCCCCTCCAGTCGGCGATTTCAGTGAATCCGTGCCGCTCTCCTCATAACGCCATTGCTCTGTTGCGAAGTAGAAGAACGAAGTCGCGTTCTGCTGACGTGCCGGACCTTGCCAGTCCTTGGCAAAAGCAACCGTTGACCAGCCTTCGATCGGACGGCATTTCTCCTGGCCAACGTAATGCGCCCAGCCGCCGCCGTTGACACCTTGGGAAGCGGTCAGCACCACTAGATTCAGAATGGAACGATAGATGGTATCACTGTTGAACCAGTGGTTAATCCCTGCGCCCATGATGATCATAGAGCGTCCACCCGTATCAATCGCATTCTGGGCAAATTCGCGGGCAATCTGAACGACGACACTCGCCTTCACCGTCGTAATCTTCTCCTGCCATGCCGGGGTGTAATAAGAGGATTGATCCTCGTACCCCTTGGCGTTAAAAGGACTTTCTATACGTGCGACGCCATACTGGCTCATCATCAGATCATATACTGTGGCGGCAAAACGTTCTGTACCGTCGGCGAGCCGTATTTTGCGGGCTGGAATCACCCGTCTGAAGGTGCCGTTGCCGGCATTATCGAAGTACGGGAACACGATTTCCGTCCACTCTTCCCCGTGGCCTTCGATAGTCAGGGCAGGTTCCACTTTACTGCCGTCTTCCCGCTCGAGGATCAGATTCCACTTCTTGCCTTCCTCCCAGCGCTGCCCCATGGTACCGTTCGGAACCATCATCTCACCAGCTGCCTCGTCGAAGATTACCGGTTTCCAGTCTGAGTGCTGGGAGTTATCTCCAAGATCACTCGCCCGCAGGAAACGTCCGCCTTTAAGGGCATCCTCATGGGGGTCAAGCAGAATCAGGAACGGCATATCTGTATATTGCTTCGCATAATTCAGGAACATCGGCTCCTGACGTTCCTGGTAGAACTCTTGCAGGATGACATGCGTCATGGCCTGGGCAAGCGCTGCGTCCGACCCTGGATTCGGGGCCAGCCAGTTGTCGGCGAATTTAACATTCTCTGCGAGATCCGGTGCGACCGACACAACTTTGGTTCCCTTATAGCGTACTTCAGTCATAAAGTGGGCATCCGGTGTCCGTGTTAGCGGTACGTTAGAGCCCCACATCATCAGGTAACCGGCGTTGTACCAATCCGAAGATTCTGGAACATCCGTCTGCTCGCCCCAAATTTGCGGCGAAGCCGGAGGAAGATCGGCATACCAGTCATAGAAACTGAGCATTTGACCGCCTAATAGTGATATGAACCGAGCCCCGGATGCGTAGCTGACCATGGACATGGCCGGAATCGGTGTGAAGCCGGCGATGCGGTCGGGACCGTATTTCCGGATCGTGTAGATCAGCTGGGCCGAGATCAGCCGCAGCGCGTCGTCCCAGGCCACACGTATATGTCCACCTTTACCACGCGCCTTCTTGTACTGGCTAGCCTTCTCGGGGTCTTCAACAATACTGGCCCAGGCATCGATGTAATTGTCATGCTCCTTCAACGCCGTTTGCCACAGCCGCCACAGTTTCCCTCTAATGTACGGGTATTTCACGCGCAATGGACTATATTCGTACCACGAGAAGGTAGCTCCGCGGGGACAACCGCGCGGTTCAAACTCCGGCATATCCGGCCCGCAGGAAGGATAGTCGATCTGCTGGTTCTCCCAAGTGATGATTCCGTTCTTCACAAACACCTTCCAGCTGCAGGAGCCTGTACAGTTGACTCCGTGAGTGGTGCGCACTACTTTATCGTGAGACCAGCGCTGGCGGTACATATTCTCCCAATCTCTGTTTTTCTCTTCAAGAATGGACCAGTTTCCGGAATAGCTTTCAACCGGTTTAAAAAAGTTAAGGCCGAATTTCTTCTTCATCGATCAAGAACACTCCTTTCAAAATTTATTCAATTAATACCATTATGGATCTACCCGGCCGTGCTTCCCATTAGGGAAACACCTATTGAACCTCGGGAATTCCCTTGATCTGAATAAAAAGAAAAAAGCCTTTCCCACTAAGGAGAAAAGCTGTGTTCTTGCCAGGTATCTTGCAGGCAGGGAATTCCATAAGGGACTTCCCTCTTTATGGTCCGGGGAACTCCTTAGCGGGAATTCCACTGTAAATTCGTGTGCTATACTGGCAAGTGGAAACGGCTTTACCGTCCTTTTTGGAGGACGGTACCGTTTCAGCGAGAAATTAGAAGGATCATTTATCATGTGAAACATATAAAATCTTATATTTTCGAAAAACGGGAGGATGGAGCAACATGCCAGGACCCTCACTACGCCAGTTGCATGCCCACCATGCCATACATCAAGGCGGGCTCTCCGGCGCTGTAGCCAAGACCGAAGAAGTGGAAGAACTGCTGGAAGCCAAGGAATTCGAAGTGGCGCGTCAGGCTGCCGAACATCTAATTGAGTACTGGGAGACACGGATTATCAGCCATGCTGACGCGGAGGAAGACGGGTTCTACCAGGAAATGGCCGGGAAGAATCCTAACCTGCAAGACACAGTTCTCCGGCTTACACGTGATCATGAATTATTGCGGATTATAGTAAAAGATGTCAAAGCATTGCTGGCGGAAGAAGGCCTCACGCCGGAGGTGCTTCACCAGTTCCACGCGCTGCTGGTTGTGAACGCGATTCATAGCCGGGATGAAGAACGTCTTCTGTTTGAGGAGGCGTGACCTCATTTCTAGCTTGCAGGATGGCACGCAAATCAGCTTTGTTAATCAGTAATTCTTGCAGCATGTATTCGCCCAACAATGGAAGCGATGATTGGCGAACTGCCTAGGCTCGGGATGAAAGAAGAGCAGATTCATTACGAGTTTTTCGGACCGGCACTCCAATTGAACAACAATTAGATTTGTGAATCTATTCACCCAGCATTTAATTTTTTTTAAAAAAAAGCACACGGGCCGCCTTCCATATCCTTAACGATTTGGGGGAGGTCTGTGTGCTTTTTAACGGGAAAGCAGCCATTTATATAATACGTTCGCATGATTATGTATTGGGTCCTTCGCAGCATAAACCAGCGTAACATCCTGTTTGAACACCCGTTCACTGATTGTCGCTGCAAGTCTCCCGCGCGCCGGATCTTCCTCCAGTTCCCGAATATAACGGTCACTGAAAGCCGCAAAACGCTCCGGCATGTGGCCGAACCATTTGCGCAGCTCCGGGCTTGGAGCAATCTCCTTCATCCATTCGTCTATTGATGCCTGCTGTTTCGATATTCCGCGCGCCCACAGCCTGTCTACCAGTATCCGGTACCCGTCCTCCGGAGCCGCCGGCTCATAAATCCGCTTCAGACATATAGAGTACGGGTGCTCAACTGACTTCCGGCAGGAATGCTCCAACATTTAGTATCCCTCCTGGTATCTTTACTGGAACGGACCGTTGTCCAATTGCTGTATCGAACGTGCGGACTGCTATTCCAAAAGAGCGATTTCTTAGTACACTGAATATACCATGGAACAAATTTCCCTACCAAGGACAGTCAGCCTGGAAAGAACACGGTACCGTAACAAGATGATTGCCGATTAAATCCTATTTTCATTTATAAAACCTCTGCGTTGAGCAGCCAATAAGGTCTCGTACATATTTCTTCTACCTACAGGATTATCAGTATGATGATAAATCTTATTCGCCCTTAAACCATGCTCACAAAAGCATTTCACAAAATCATACCCATTCTTTAGTTCAAATCCCTCGGCGTCTTCACCTAAATCATGATCAAGAGTACGGATATTTACTTCATTATTTTCGAAAAGTTTAACAGCGTCTTCAAATGTTCTTGCCAAGGTAAACCCTTCTGGACAGTCTCGTAAGTCATCAAGATAAACATTTATCATATCGAACCTCAATTTTTGACAAAAAGTTTATTTTCCCTATTACTTTCTAAACAATCTTTCATAATCTTCAAACCGTATTTTTCTAATTTGTTTACGATCAGTTGTTCTAACAATGATTCCTTCTGATTTGCCTGTTGAGTCGATTCCTACTTGAGTATTTTCGAATCTTTTTAAATAAGAATATGTACTCTCAAGAGAAGTTGGAAAGTCGGAACCCTTTATGGTTTCAAGAAGTGGTGCGGACTGCAAATCCATGCTTTCAATAAATTTTTTCTTCTCAATTTCATCATAAAATGGTTGATTTCCGTGATCACGCCACACCGCAATTTTCTCCTGCGATAACTCAAGAAGTCTATATAATTCATCCTTATCCAAGGAGAACACATCAAATACACGATAACCTTGAGTTTTTCTTTCAGAATAGTTCTTGGATGCTTTAGTTTTCCCTCCATAAGATTCCTGATAAATTACGGTTAATGCCCAGTCACCCTTAGGGAAGATATCAGCAATTACTTTTTCTGCTAACGGTTTAAGAAATTCCGCAATGTTCCCATAAGGATTACCGATTCTGTCTCCTTTTGCATATAACAATTCTTCTCTGGAACCAATTAGATAATCAACTTCGTTATCATCATTTTTTAATAAAATGATCCTTGAATTTTCACCATCTACTTTTTCGTAAACAAAAACATCGTCTAATTCTGCGAAGCCTCTTGACTCCGTTAAAACATCATTTAACCGACCTCGTTCACCTAATTGATGATATGTAAGAATGCTTGGGTACTTTGTTAAAGAATTAATTTTCTTTAAATCCATAAACTATTCTCCCACTTTCAAATTCATCACTTTATAAGACTCTGTTCTTATAAACATAAACCAAAGATAGTCTATGAATATTTTACCATAACAAATATGATAGTAAGAAATTTTTGAGTCTGAAATGGATTAAAGAACAAAGAAGCTAACCCACAATATATGAATTAACTTTTAAATTAAAAATCCGCCATTCAAAATCAGTCATAATAAACACTTCTTTATCATGGCTCATGGAGTCGATGATGCCGCCTAGAGACGTAAGGATTTAACTATAATTCAAACCATATACTTTTCCCATCCCATTAGGTATTTATAGGTTTTACGACTAAAATTTATTGGTCTGTGAATAATGTATTATCAGATGATTTTGACACCTTTAATTCGAAATGATTGATGTTAGTTGTAAACAATGTTACTCTATCAACGGTAAACTCAAAATCTATGATCTTCAATCCTTCAATTCATATTCACTAATTTAGTTATAAAGAAAGGTAATACTATGATAAAAGTTGATAACTTATCCTTCGCATTCCCGCAAAAAGAACTATATAAAAACATTTCATTTACGCTTGAAGAAGCACAACATTGCGCTTTTATAGGAACAAGTGGCAGTGGTAAAAGTACACTGATCGATATACTGATGGATCCAGAAAAATATTTGTTCGAAGGCAAGCTAGAAATTGACCCAACCTGCAAAATTGGGTATGTAAGTCAGTTTTCGCAACTAGACAACTCTAAAGAAACAACCGTTTTTGAATATATAGGAGAAGAATTTATTAAGATACAAAATGAAATAACAGCTATTCTCACTGAAATGGAAACATCATCAGATATTGATTCATTACTTGAAAAGTATCAATTAGCTCTAGATGCCTTTGATTTAATGGATGGAAATGATTTTGAAAGCAATATTAATAAGAAACTAAATTTAGCCAACCTTTTGAAGCTAAAAGATGCTAGGGTATCCGACCTAAGTGGTGGGGAATTCAAGCTTATTCAAGTGATGAAGGAAATGCTGACTAGTCCAGACTTAATGATTATGGATGAGCCCGATGTATTTTTAGATTTTGAAAACCTAAATGCACTTAAAAATCTTATTAATGCTCACAAAGGAATATTGCTAGTTGTTACGCATAACCGTTATCTATTGAATCATTGTTTTAACAAAATTATACACCTTGAAAACATGGAGATCCAAGAGTTCGATGGGCGATATATTGAGTATAACTTCTCATTACTTCAGACGAAAATTGAGTTACAAGAAATCGCAGTCGCTGAACAAGAAGAAATTGAGAGATACGATAACATTATTGATAATCTTAGAGCGATCGCAACCTATAATTCAGAAGCATCTAGAGGGAGAGCGTTAAAAGCTAGGGTTAAGTTTCAAGAAAGATTGGAAGCGCGAAAAATTAAAGCGCCATTCGTTGATATTAAGCAACCGAAAATCAGTTTTAGTGTGGACAATGAAATTGAAGAAGACATCATTGTTTTAAATGTGGATAATTATAGTGTTTCCTTTGATGAGTTGATTTTAGAAAATGTTAGCTTTGAGATGAAACCTACAGATAAAGTAGCCCTTATCGGTCCAAACGGTACCGGGAAAACGACTTTACTCCGAGATATCTTTAAAAATAATCATGATTCAATTGAAATAAATGCTGATATTAAAGTGGCTTATCTTTCTCAGCTTCAAGACGAAGTGCTTAAGGATTCTAATACCCTACTAGAAGACTTCATCGATGCTGGGTTTGCAACTTATGACGAGATTAGAGCACATCTTTCAAACTATGGCTTTGAAGGAGAAATTCTTAATCAAAAGATAGAATCTTTATCTGGTGGAGAAAAAAATATACTGCAATTGGCTAAAGTTTCTGCTAGCAAAGCAAACTTATTGCTTCTTGATGAACCGACAAGCCATTTAGACACCTATACACAAATCGCACTGGAGAAAGCCATTGAAGACTATAAAGGTGCGATTCTCATGATTTCTCATGATTTCTATTCTGTAGTAAATGGTATGGATTATGTATTAATCATTGACGATAAGACGATTAGAAAAATGAGTATGCGAAAATTCAGAAAGATGATTTATGCCAGTCATTTTGATAAAGACTATTTAGAAAATGAACAAAATAAAAAAGCAGTTGAAACGAAAATAGAATTGGCTTTAAAAGACAATAATTTTGAACTTGCAAAAGGTATGGTTGATGAGCTCGAAGAGCTGATTAAGCTGCTTTAAAAATTACAATCCTCTGGTGGAAAAGTATAAACAAAAAAGACACTGATGAATGAAGTGCTCCCTGTCAAGTGGACAGTGTAAAAAACAAAAATAGTTAGTTTAGATACCTCAGTTCGTATTGCCAGAGCTGAGGTATCTTCGTTATGCAGCTCGTCGGTATTCGTTAGGTGACAAGCCATCCAAACACTCTGTGTAGCGGTAATTATTGTAGTAGTGAATATATTTACTAACCTCTGTGAGGACATCATCATAGGTGTCATACTTTGTAAGATAATAGCTTTCTGACTTGTAAGTACCCCAAAAACGTTTCGTCTAGCTTCAACGTTGAGTGGTAGTGTACGTTCTTTATTGCCATTACCAGAACGAACTAGCAACGAGCCTTTACGGTCGCTTACATCAACGTCTGAGCGGTCTCATACCACTAATTCTGACACCCTGATACCAGTCATGAGTAGGGTCATAAGAATAGTATAATCTCGCTTATTGCCTGTACGGTCAATATCTCTAATCAGCTTATTACGTTCAAGTTTATCCATTGTTTTCGGTGCTTGTCCCTTTCACTTACGCTTGGTATAAGTCTGAGAGAAATCTTCTTGTTTCTGGCTTATGCCATTGGGGCTTCGACATGTTTATCTTCTTGTTTGCGATTATAGTTGGAAATTAGCGCATTTACAAATCCCTCCAGGCAGCCGATATATATATATCGGCTGTTATTATATGGATGGAGGTTTATTAGATGTGTATTCTAAGAAAAACAACCGCAGCGCTGCTTACTTTGCTCGTGTCGATTGCCAGCTTTACAGGTATAGTAACAGCATCAACATCAGCATCAATATCAAAGAAGTTATCCGTTGATGTTATAAGCAATTATTCGAGCCTACTCCCAGGCCAGAGTGTCATGGTGAGCGTCAAGATTTCGAATATTCCCTCCGATCACAAAGGGCTTCGTTCTGCTAAGATTGCTGTAAGCTATGACGAAAATGTATTTTCATCAGAGGATAACATTCGATTCGATAAAGCTCTTGGGAAATACATATGGAGAGATGATAACTTTTTCATTCCTTCCAAAACTTTTGAGACTGCTGATTATCATATCGATAATCCATATCCTGAAGATTTCAACCCTGCCGATGGCAGGAAGGAAGTAGTTCTGTCTATGTCAGCTCTAAATAGCAAAATGATCGACTCAACGGCTGATGAAGCGTTTATCTCTTTTTCCCTAACGGTTAAAAATGAGGTCAAGATCCAGAATACACTAATCAATATTGTATCTGAGGGAACTATGCTACAAGATACCACGGGAGCCTCCGTTCATAGCTATGGCACAATCTCTAAGCAGCTTCTTGTTGGTGCTCCCACTCCCAAAAGAATTGAAATCGTTCGCGGAACGATCTCGCCATCCTCTGATCCATTCAAACTAATTGTAAATAACGGCTATGAATTAAATGCGCTAGCTATCTTCGATAATGGGGACACTGCATATGTAACCGAGCAAGCTTCTTGGGAAACGACGGATCCACAGGTTATTGCGACCTTAGGTCGGGGGAGTCTTCAGACAATCGGATTAGGAAATGCTTCAGTTATGGCTACTTTAGGTACTATGACTGGCAAACATGAGGTTAGGGTATACCTGGCGAATGCACCTGAATTAATTGAAAAACCAGTAGTCTACTATGGCATCCAAACCAAAATCCCAAATGAGAAAAGCTTTGCAGCAGCTAAAGTCGTTCAAATCAAAGTGAATGGAAAAACCGCGGAACCCGGAAGATTATTTGATAGCGCCGTGTTCGTTCCACTGCGATCTGTCAGCAAATTGCTAGGAGTAGATACAGGCTATGACAGCATCAAAAAACTACCAACAATAGATGGAAAAACAATAGCAAATTGTTATACATTTTCAGGGGTATCATACATTATAGCTCGCAATCTTACCTCATTGCTTGGGGCTGATATGCAATGGGATAAGAACAAAACAACCCTGATGATAACAAGCTCTGCAAAAAAACAATAATCGTTAGACATAAAAAAGTGCCCTCCTTCATTGCCAAATAGGCAATAAAAGAGGGCATTCGTTTAATTATCAGTCTATTCCCACTCAATCGTTGCAGGTGGTTTCGAGGTTACATCGTAGACGATGCGGTTTACGTTCTCTACTTCGTTAACGATACGTACAGAAATCTTCTCAAGCACATCCCACGGAATACGTGCCCAGTCTG
Organism: Paenibacillus etheri; assembly: GCF_001012825.1. GTDB lineage: Bacteria > Bacillota > Bacilli > Paenibacillales > Paenibacillaceae > Paenibacillus_AQ > Paenibacillus_AQ etheri. Next base: position 122,989 of record NZ_LCZJ02000018.1, on the reverse strand, counting down.
CAGTCATACCATCGATGGAAGTTACTGCACGAATACCTACGGTGTAGGAATACGTACGTTAATAGAGTGAATTACTATTCAATTATTGCGTTATCTTTGTATATCAATTGTAGCGGGTGAAACCAGTGATTTCAACTAGAGATTACAAAAAAGAGGTATAACTTACTACAACGTTGCCACCCTATTCACTGGCTAATACTTTCGATCTATTCATGCCATTCCAGTTCAACAGGTAAAAAAGGGAGTCGCTATGTGTACCGATAATAGTCACCCACACGCTACTATATATTTATAGAGGTTGGGTGACTGTTCTTTATCCCGTTAGATCAACTAGATCATTCTATCGTATCGTTAAATTTCACTCATGGATCGCTGGCTGGATGTGCTATGCCCCTAACCGTATAAAGGTAACCCTGTTTAGATATAAACCACCCCCCAGTGTACCTATAAAAAAACCACTCTTACGAGTGGCTAGTCCTTGAATATCTAGACGTTGATATTTCTGAGTTATAGTCTTTTCTACTTTCTGGATGGTTGTTATGATTTAAATTAGAAGTGGTAACTACTGTGTATTTACCCCTCTCCCTTAAATACTTGATGTAGTGTCTCATATGTCCCGTTTGAATTTTCTTGACTTCTTCGATTTGAAATTCACTTTTTAGATACAGCATAAAAAGCTTTAATGTCTGCTCGTAGCTAGCAAGCGTCTTTCGAGATAAGTTTTTGGAGGAACAATAAAGCATAAAGTTGTCTAACTGAAATTCAATGTCTGTCATAATAAAAAATACCGCCCTTCATTGGATTTTGGCAAACCCAATAAATAACGGTATTAGTTGGTATGATACATAGAAGTTTATCGGTATAGAATCCCTGATTTCAGATATTTATAGGCAAAATTGTTTTAGAGTAAGTCACTTCCAGCAACCCACAATCCCTTACCACGCACTGCCCCTAACCCTTTCAACTAACCTTATGCTCAATCCGCAGCTTGTCAGCTACCATGGCAATAAATTCCGAGTTAGTAGGCTTGGATTTGGAGATATTAATCGTATAGCCGAATAGATGGCTGATGGAGTCGATGTTGCCACGGGTCCAAGCCACTTCAATCGCATGGCGAATCGCGCGTTCTACGCGTGAAGGCGTGGTCTTGAATTTCTCTGCTATAGCTGGATAGAGCGTTTTTGTAATCGCACCAAGAATCTCGATATTGTTATATACCATCGTGATCGCTTCGCGCAGGTACTGATAGCCCTTGATATGTGCTGGAACACCGATTTCATGGATGATTGAGGTAATATTAGCATCAAGATTCTTGCCCTTCGTAAGCGGCACTACATTCGATCTGGACATCGACGAATAGTTGTACATGTTAGAGGATGAGCTCATGCTGCCTTGGACTCCGACAAGTTGACGTACACGATTTGCCAGGACCTCCATATCGAACGGTTTCAAAATATAATAGGATGCACCAAGCTGTACAGCTCTTTGAGTGATGTTCTCCTGACCAAAAGCGGTCAGCATGATGATCTTCGGTTGAGGATTCAGATCCATATCACGCAGACGTTCCAAGACACCTAGACCGTCTAAATGTGGCATGATGATATCAAGAATAAGGACATCGGGAACTTTACGTGCTTCGCTTAGCATTTGAAGCACCTCTTCACCATTGTAGGCGATACCCGTTACCGTCATATCTTCTTGTTCAGAAATGTATTCGGAAAGCAAATTCGTAAATTCCCTGTTATCATCGGCCAACAACACTTCAATATTCTGCACTGGCTACTTCCTCCTTAATTATATCTGCTATTCGAAAATAACATTTTTTTCTTGTCTTATAACATTTTCGACATGGACATTGAATTCCCTTCTGTCGAAAATTATTTTTCTTTATTTTTTTTCTGGCATGGATTATAATTAAATATTTTATTTCAAAGTTCGATGATCTTCGTAATCCTTCGACAAAAAAATCTTAAGGCTAAACCGCCTTAAGATTTAATGGATACCTATTCTCCTGTAGAGTTACACCAGAATCCTTAAGCATCCATTCGATGAAGCAACCATAACCGGACTTAGGATCATTTACGAATACATGCGTTACTGCACCGATGAGCCGTCCATTCTGCACGATTGGACTTCCGCTCATCCCTTGAACGATACCACCTGTCTTATCGATCAGTCGCGGATCTGTGATACGAATGACCATACCCTTTGTCGCTGGTGTCTGCTGGTGTGCCACATGAATGATCTCAACCTTAAATCGTTCCACCTGCTGCCCATCTACAACGGTAAGAATTTCAGCAGGACCTTCCTTGACTTGATTACTCATTGCCACAGGAATAGGTTCTTTATAAAGACTATGCTCGGGATTATGATTCATTTTACCAAAGATACCAAAATCCGTGTTACTCTCCACATTACCAAGCACTTGGCTTTCTTTCAAGAAATGAGCTCGTTTCTCACCCGGATCGCCATCCTGGCTTTTAGAAATCGAAGTTACACTGGATTGGACAATATGACCGCTGCCAACAACGATTGGAGTTCCTGTATTCATGTCCGTAATCACATGCCCTAAAGCTCCATAAACCCCCTGTTTCGGGGCATAAAAAGTTAACGTGCCGACACCCGCTGCAGAATCTCGAATGTACAGGCCTAACCTCCAGACTTTGTCATTAATATCATACGCGGGTTTTAGCTTGGCTGTATGCTCTTTACCAGCGCGTTTAAAGACAATCGTCAGAGAATTATTCGCTTTTCCAGCACGATCCACAAGCTTGGCTACCTTAGACAACTCGTCCAACTTCTCTCCATCAATGGAGATCATCAAATCACCTGGCACCAAACCGCTGATCTCACCTGGGGAAAGCTTGGATTTCTCGGATACTTCAATCAGATGATGTCCTACAACCAGAACGCCTGCTGATTTCACCTTTACTCCGATCGTTTGACCTCCCGGGATCACCTTCAGTTCCGGTTTCATTCCTTGCGCAATCACCTTGGCAGGTTCACTGTTCAGTGGTGCGGCAAAACTTTGGTGGGTTCCCGTTATGCCCGATAAACTAAGAAAGAAGGCAAATAAAAGGCCTGGCATTAACTTCCTGAGGTTAGGCTTCAATGGCTGTCACGCTCCCTTTTGCTTCTTTCGCTTGACGAAAAAGGTGGTCGCCAATTGCGTACCTATAAGATAACCTTGCCCCCAGGCTTTTATTACTGTCAATCATTGTTCCGCTTAGCTTGTTGCAGCCTTACTTGCCTCGGCCAAATTAAGCATTTCCTGCGAGTGGTGCAATGTTTTTTCGGTAATTTCCACCCCGCCCAGCATTCGGGCCAGCTCCATTACACGTCCATCGTTCGTTAGGGATTCCACTTCCGTCATGGTTCTTCCATCCTCAACCTTTTTCCGGATTAAGTACTGATGGTCAGCCATACAAGCCACCTGCGGCAAGTGAGTAATGGAGAACACCTGACAAGTGGAAGACAGCTTATACAGTTTATCCGCGATGGACTGGGCAGCTCTGCCGCTGACACCAGTGTCCACTTCATCAAAAATCAGAACTGGAATTGCATCATGACGCGCAAAAATACTCTTCATTGCCAGCATAATACGCGACAACTCACCACCCGAGGCGATTTTGCCAAGAGGTCTTAACGGTTCGCCAGGGTTAGGGGAAATCATAAACTCCGCACTGTCGATCCCTTGTCTTGTGAGACGAATACGCCGACCCTTATATTCAACGCCACGTGGGTCCTCCAGCGTATCCAATTTAACTTGTAGTGAGGTTCTTTCCATCTGAAGATCTTTAAGCTCACTCTCCACTTGCGTGGCCAAATCAGATGCACAAATCTTCCGTGCTTCACTTAATTCAGTAGCTGCTTCCATCAATACAGATAACAATGCATCTCGTTTGGTCGTCAGTTTCTCCAGATATTCATCTTTATTCTCAAGCAGATCGGTTTCCCGATGGATTTGTTCATAATAAGCCAGAATCTGTTCTACACTATCTCCGTATTTACGGCGGAGTCCCGTGATTAAATCAAGACGATTCTCGATTTCTTCGAGTCGCTGCGGGTTGAACTCGATCTCTTCTCGGTAATCACGAAGCTGAAATGCAGCATCCTCCAACTGATAATAAGAGGACTGCAGCTGCTCAAGCACGGATTTAAGACCCTTTTCATCGTAACGAACCGCATCCTCGAGTCTGGAAATGACATTACCGATGGATTCTAAGCCTTGTCTATCGTAGAGAAGCTCATAAGCACCGGATACGGAATCCATCATTTTCTCACTGTGGGATAGTTTGACCCGTTCTTCAGCAAGTAATTCATCTTCTCCCGGTTTTAATGCGGCAGATGAAATTTCTTCTAACTGAAAGCGGTATAAATCCAGCATTTGATAAGCCTTCTGGCTGGATTCCTGCAGCTCTCGAAGCTCTTTCTCCACTTTCGCAAAGGCTGAATACTTTTCCTGATATACCGCTTTAAGCGGTCCGATTATAGGTTCTCCGTATGTATCCAGCAGTCCCAAATGTCGCTCTGCCTTCAATAAGTTCTGGTGTTCGTGCTGTCCATGAATGTTCACCAGCTGTTCACCAATTTCACGAAGCATAGTAAGATTGACCATCTGTCCGTTTACACGTGATGTACTTTTACCCTGAGAGGTGAGCTCACGGCGAATTATAAGATGCTCCTCACGCTGGGCCTCAATGCCAAGACGCTCTAAAGTATCCCAGACGGGATGACCGCTTGAGAGGCTGAAGAGCGCTTCCATCTCTGCTTTTTCACAACCGTAACGAATGGAATCCGCGGAGCCGCGGCCTCCGACAATCAGTCCAAGCGCATCAATTATAATGGATTTACCTGCCCCAGTCTCCCCTGTAAGCACATGGAAGCCAGGATAAAAATGCACATCTACCGCCTCAACGACGGCTAGATTGCGGATAGACAAGGTTTCTAACACTAATAGAGCACCTCCGAAAAGATGATAAGAATTTGAGAGAATGAAATTAATACTTCTTACAATATTTTAAGAAATGTAACCCATGATTTGTGAAATTACGGTCTTACTGTCCTCAGGCTGGCGGCAAATAATAAGAATGGTATCATCACCAGAGATGGTCCCCATAATTTGTGGCCAGTCAATATTATCAATCAGAGCTGCGACTGAGTTAGCCGTCCCCGGTAAGCATTTCATCACCACAAGATTAGCCGATGAATCGATTTGCACAAAATTATCCACCAGAACACGCTTCAACTTCTGTATTGGATTGTACCGTTGGTCGGTTGGAAGCGAATATTTGTATCTTCCATCATCCATAGGAACTTTAATGAGCAATAGTTCTTTAATATCTCGAGATACTGTAGCCTGAGTAACCTGGAAACCCGATTCACGCAAGGCTTCAACCAGCTCGTCCTGTGTCTCGATATCCTTATGCGTAATAATCTCGCGTATCTTAATATGTCGTTGTCCCTTCATTGTTGCCTCCTAAAAGTTTTGTAAGCAATGCTTCCTGAAAAGCTTCGGCAAAACTACCTCGGAAGCATACACCTAGTTAAATATGGACTCAGTTTGATTCTCCGTCATCCCTGCCGAGCTTAATCACTTGAATAGATCCCGCAGCAACATTAACATACAAAACTCCGCTACATTCCGGATATATCAGTAAATACGGAAGCAATGTATCTCGTAAGCCGCTGCCTGTGAAATCCAAAGGTTTGCGTGGTCTAGAAAGGATAACCAAATATATTGATCCTTCTTCCTTAGTCGCCACATAATCTATAAATAACCGGCTATACATCTGCGCCCCGTTTACGTTGAAGGACAACGGGATTTTGAGCTTCCCTCCAACGACCTCATACCCTTCATCCTCTAGTATGTCTATAGATGGGTGAGGAATAATCACTTTATTAAACGGGATCTGATCCTTCATGAAAGAACGCGGAGAACTTTGCAGCCATATATATATCCGATAAATTATAAAAATCGATAATGCTACTCCAATAAACGCCATGACGACCTTGTCAGAGCTACCCGCCACTATCAATCACCTCGGTGATTTATTCGCGTGAAGCCATACTAATTCCTTCTTCTGCGCAGTCTTTTTAAAAGCTTTCCGAATAATTGTTATTTTCCATATGGAAAAAGAAACTCACCGGCGCGATGAGTTTCCATGAGTCGAATTCACATTAAAAGTACCCGTAGCCTGCTTAATCACATCATCCGCTAGGGATGGGAAATCCTCGACTGGGATGACTGATGATACAGCATCTGAAGGCTGTAATAAACTTCCTTCAGCCTCCGCCAATTCTGGCGTTAGTCTCCAGTGAGCAAGAAACTCAATATTGCCTTCCCCACCTGTAATCGGTGAAAAAGTTAATCCCTGCAGCTGGTAACCCAGCTCTGCCGCCATGGTCAGTACATTAATTAATACCTCTTTATGAACAGCAGAATCACGAATCACACCTGATTTTCCAACCTTCTCCCTTCCTGCCTCAAACTGTGGCTTGATCAGCGCAGCAATATCCGCCGGGCGCTTTAGCAAAGCTTTGAGTGGTGGAAGGATTATTTTTAAGGAGATGAAAGAAACATCAATACTCGCAAAATCTGGCATCGGACCCGCTAAATCTGGAGGCGTCATATATCGGAAATTCGTTCGTTCCATGACACTAACGCGTTCATCATTACGCAGCGACCAATCCAGCTGATTATAGCCAACATCAATCGCATACACATGTTTTACTCCATTCTGAAGCGCACAATCCGTGAAGCCTCCAGTAGAAGCACCAATGTCTAGCATGGTCCGCCCTATAAGATCAATATTAAATTGGCGAAGAGCCTTCTCCAGCTTTAGGCCCCCACGACTGACATAAGGATGCACAGAGCCTTTAACCTTAAGGGTAGCCTCCCGTGACACCTTCATACCAGCCTTTTCAATGCGTTCCTCATCCGCGAGCACCAGCCCTGCCATAATGGCTGCTTTAGCCTTCTCACGGCTTTCATAAAAACCTTGCTCAACAAGCAGTACATCTATCCGTTCTTTACGGTGTTCCATGGTCATCTCCCGATCGTTCAAAGGGTTGCTAATTTCCGGCTTCCACTTAGGAAGACGAAGTTGTTTTGTAATTATAGGCACTCAAAGCCATCATGGACTTGATACGTGCACATAGCGCTTCTACAGTAAGACCTGTTTCCTGGCGCTGTTCTTTAATGGAGCCGTGCTCCACAAAGATATCAGGTACACCCATCAGATGTACACGAGCGTCATAAATTTCATTCTCTGCGTAGAATTCTAATACCGAACTGCCGAGACTTCCCGCTTGGCAAGCCTCTTCAATAACAACCATATTGGTTCCTGCGTGAGCCAAATCAAGCAGCATGGAGTTGTCGAGAGGCTTCAGGAACCGCGCATTCACTACGCCTACCTGAATCCCTTCCCGCTTCAATAAATCAGCAGCTTCTTCAGCCACTTGAACCATAGGTCCGCAGGCTACAACAGCATAACCTTCGCCTGTACGCAGTCGTTCCCATGATCCGATTAGAATGGAATGCAGCTCAGGATCCATTGCCACACCCGTACCGTTAATACGCGGATAGCGGTAAGCAATCGGACCGTCATTATATTCAAGCGCCGTCTTCATCATATGACGCAGCTCGTTTTCGTCTTTTGGCATCATCATCACCATATTCGGAATATGGCGCATAAAAGCAACATCGTAGACACCCTGATGGGTCTCTCCGTCCGCACCCACAAACCCAGCGCGATCAATGGCGAACATAACATTCGCGTTATGACGGCAAATATCATGGACGATCTGATCATAGGCACGCTGCATGAAGGTAGAATACACCGCGTATACCGGCTTCATCCCTTCCATAGCCAAAGCTGCACAAAGCGTAGCCGCATGTTGCTCGGCAATCCCGACATCAATCATACGATCCGGAAACTCCTTAGCAAAAGGAAATAAGCCCGAGCCTCCTGGCATCGCAGGTGTAACTGCAATCAGACGGGAATCTTCCCGACCCAGTTCGATCAGCGTCTCGCCAAATACTTCAGTGTACATTGGAGGTCCCACAGCTTTAAGCGCCTGGCCCGACTCAATTTTGTATGGAGAAATGGCATGTGATTTATAGAAATCGGTCTCAGCCGGTTTGTAGCCTTTACCTTTAGTCGTCAGTACATGCACGAGCACAGGTCCAGCCACGTTATCGGCTTGGTGGAAGGTGTCAATCATCTTCTCCAGATCATGTCCATCTACCGGACCGAGATACGTAAAACCGAGCTCTTCAAATAATACTCCAGGTACCATCATATATTTGAGACTATTCTTTAACTGCTCAGCAGTCTTCGCTAATCGTCCTCCGATGGCAGGGATCTTCTTAAGCAGTCCTTCAACTTCGTCTTTGGCACGCAAATAGTGGCGATCTGAACGAATTTTGCTTAAGTAATTGTGCATTGCCCCTACGTTAGGAGCTATGGACATTTCATTATCGTTCAAAATAACCATCAACTTACGCTTCTCATGACCAATATGGTTAAGTGCTTCAAACGCCATTCCGCCAGTAAGAGCACCGTCACCAATCACGGCAATTACTTTGTTGTCTTCACCCTTGAGATCGCGTGCCATCGCCATTCCCATTGCTGCCGATAATGAGGTGCTGCTGTGTCCAGCTTCCCACACATCATGCTCACTTTCGGAGCGCTTAACGAATCCGCACAAGCCCTGATATTTACGCAGGGTATCGAAGCGATCTTGGCGACCGGTTAGTATCTTATGGACATAGGCCTGGTGCCCAACGTCGTAAATCATTTTGTCCCGAGGACTGTTATAGCAATAATGCAAAGCCAAAGTGAGCTCCACGACTCCAAGATTGGATCCAAGGTGCCCACCAGTCGCTGTAAGCTTCTCAATCAGAAATCGACGGATTTCCTCCGCAAGGGTAGTTAATTCATCGATTGATAGTGATTTCAGTTGCTCAGGATCATTTATTTGTGGAAGCAGCACGTATAGTTCCCCGCTTTCCTAGATGTTGTAAATTATATAAAACCCATTATAACACAAACGAAACGGCTGTCGAAATACAGCCGTTTCGAAAGTTCATAATTAGTGATCACGTGCCATTAAATAATCTGCAATTTCCAGCATTCGCTGGTTGTCGTGAAAGCCGCCGTTCAGCACAGCATTACGGGCTGTTTCTGTAAGCTGCTTCACTTCTTCACGCGAGGCTTCAAGGCCAATAAAATAAGGATAGGTTACCTTATGTTGCTTGACATCACTGCCTGTTTTTTTGCCAAGTTTACCTTCGTCACCAACCAAATCTAGAATGTCATCCTGGATTTGAAAAGCGAGCCCAATGGCTGTTCCAAATTTATGCAAGGCCTCAAGTTGATGCTCGTTAGCACCTGCAATTCGGCCGCCGGCGAGCAGTGAGAAGATTATCAAATCCCCTGTCTTATGCAGATGAATGTACTTCAGCTGTTCAAGATCGGTTAGACCTTGCTCACCTTCCATATCTGCAATCTGACCGCCAACCATCCCACGAGGACCTGCCATTTCCGCCAAATCCTCCACGATGGATAGTACACTTTCCGCAGGGACGCCAAATTTACGCGAAGCTTGTACCACACTGTAGAAAGCATGGGTCAGAAGGGCATCACCCGCAAGAATAGCGGTCGCTTCTCCAAAGACTTTATGATTCGTTAGCTTCCCTCGCCGATAATCATCATTATCCATAGCAGGCAAATCATCATGAATTAACGAGTAGGTATGTACCATCTCAATTGCAGCAGCGACAGGCAAGGCAGCCTCTCGACTTCCTCCCAGTGCTTCACACGCAATAATCACCAGTAGTGGCCGGAGGCGCTTGCCCCCAGCCATAAGTGAATACTTCATTGCTTGCTGCAAATTCTCTGGAACCATCCATTGCGTCGGGAGAATAACCTCTAGTTCATGTGAGACCAGATCGCCTAAGAACGCGATGTAATCCTCCAGTGACTGACGCAGTGTTTCTCCTTCAGAGTTTTTCTCAGGCTCATGCTCAAAGCGAGTCATCGGCGTCCCCTTCCAGACGTGCACCAAACGGCTTCTTACGCAGTTCTCCGTCCTCTAAGGTAATCATTTCAATCTTACGCTCTACCTGCTCAAGCTTGCTGCCGCAAAGCTGAGATAACTTCATGCCTTGCTGAAATAAATCGATGGCCTTCTCCAGGGGAACGTCGCCGTGTTCAAGCTCACGTACGATTTCCTCCAGCCGGTCCATGGCGCCTTCAAAATCAAGTTCCGCTTCCTTCGTCATCGTCTTTGCCATCCTCCTTCATTCCCCATACCTGGCAGTTCAGCTGTCCGTCATTCATCTTTATCACTACAAGATCGCCAAGCTGTACTTCGGTCAGCGATTTGATTAAATGTTCTTCTGCTTCGTCATAGACTAAGCTGTAGCCTCTCGACATGACTTTAAGAGGGCTCAGTGCATCCAGATGACGAATCTCCGCTACATAGCGAGCTCGCTTCTCCTGCAAGCGGGCCTGCATGGCACCCATCAGCTCACGGCGCATGCTCTCGGTGCGCTGCCGCGCAGCAGCAACACTGCCGTGCGGATGGAACCGCTGCAGACTATGATGCAGCACAGCTTTACGCTCGCGGGAACGGCTGAGCCGTGCATCCGCTGAGCGCTGGAGCCGCTCACGCAGCTGGTCCAGCCGCTGCGTGTGCTGCATCAGCGAGCGGCGCGGGCCTGCCAGCGCCAGCGAGCGTTCCAGCCCCGCGTGACGCTCGCGTCCACGCTGGGCGCGTCTTTGCAGCGCTTGGCGCAGCCGCTGCTGTTGCTGGCGAAGCTGCGCAGCAAGCTCGCCGGCGTGTGGCACGGCCAGCTCCGCGGCCGCTGTGGGCGTAGCCGCGCGGAGGTCGGCAGCGAAATCGGCAATCGTGAAATCGGTCTCGTGGCCAACGGCCGAGATGACCGGAATCCTCGATGCCGATATCGCTCGCGCGACTTCCTCCTCGTTGAACGCCCACAGCTCCTCGAGCGAACCGCCGCCGCGGCCGACGATAAGCACGTCGGCCTCCCCCATGCGGTTCAGCGCGCCAATCGCCTTCACGATCGAAGGCGCGGCGCCTTTGCCTTGCACCAGCACAGGATAGATTACAATACCCACCTGTGGAAACCGCCGCTGGAGTGTAATCACGATATCCCGTACAGCTGCCCCCGTTGGTGAAGTAATCACGCCGATGCACTTTGGAAAGCGAGGCAAAGGGCGTTTACGCGCTTCTGCAAACAGCCCCTCTTGCTCAAGCTTGCTCTTCAGCTGTTCATAGGCTAAATAAAGACTACCAATTCCATCAGGCTGCATATGTGTGGCATAGAACTGGTACTGCCCGTCCCGTTCATATACGGTCACATTACCTCTAGCAATTACCCGAGCACCTTCCTTCGGAATAAAGGGTAGGCGCTGGTTATGAGAAGCAAACATAATCGCCTTGATCCGGCTGCTCTCATCCTTTAGCGTGAAATACATATGACCGCTACCGTGATGCGTGAAGTTGGAAATCTCTCCGCGAATCCATACATCCGAAAGTAAAGTATCCGAGTCTAGCTTCATGCGGATGTAACGGTTGAGTTCTTTTATCGAATAGACCTGCCGCTCTGCCGCCATGAATCCTACCCCTATTCCAGGCCGTGACGGCGTTTAGCCGCAATCAGCGTGTTGCTCATCAGCATTGTAATAGTCATCGGTCCAACCCCACCCGGAACAGGTGTGATGTATCCGGCAACTTCTTTTGCACTATCATAATCAACGTCACCTGCAAGCTTACCGTTATCCAAACGGTTCATCCCCACATCAATGACAACAGCACCCGGTTTCACGTACGAAGCGTCAATGAAATTCGCGCGTCCAATCGCAACAACTAGAATATCCGCTTGACGGCTAATCTCTTGCATATTAGCTGTACGGGAGTGGCACATCGTCACAGTAGCATTCTCACGTTGCAGTAACAAGGATACTGGCTTACCTACAATATTACTGCGGCCAATGACCACAGCATGTTTACCAGCCATTCCTGTTCCTGTACGTTTGATTAGTTCAATTACACCTGCAGGTGTACAAGGAAGCAGACTGTCAGCACCAATCACTAGGTTACCTACATTTACAGGGTGGAAGCCGTCAACGTCTTTCTCCACGGAGATCGCATCTATAACAGCTTTTTCCTCAATATGCTTAGGTAACGGAAGTTGAACTAGAATCCCATCAATATCATCGCGTCCATTAAGCTGCGCTACGAGAGCCAGCAATTCTTCTTGCGTAGTAGACTCATCCAGTTTATGAACTTCCGAATGGAAACCAAGGCTGATACAAGATTTCTCCTTGTTGCGCACATAAACCTGTGAACCTGGATCTTCACCTACTAGAATTACTGCCAGACCGGGCTTCACCCCACGTTTCGCCAGTTCAGCAACCTCCTGGGCAATACCAATACGAATTTCCTCAGATACTTGTTTACCACTGATGATTGCTGCTGTCATGATAGTCTCTCCCCTTTTATATACTTTACTATTGTACAAGCATAAACGCCTTTGGCGTCCTTGTAAGGACGGTATCGTTTAAGCGAGAAATATAAGACATAAAGAATAGGTACAAAGCTTATGCTTTCTTATTTTTTTTTAAAATTAAGAATGGTCAGCTTTAATTGTATCTATCTCCTGGATCATCTTACCAAGCACACCGTTTACAAACTTACCGGAATCGTCCGTTCCAAAATGCTTAGCCAAGTCTATAGCCTCATTCACAGCAACCTTAGCCGGAACATCATTCGCGAACACCATTTCATACGCTGCAAGACGTAAAATCTGACGATCCACACGTGACAGACGGCTCATTTGCCAGCCCTTCAAGTAATGCTCAAGCATATCGTCAATTGCAACCTTGTGCTCCCACACACCGTTTACATGCTCCACCACATAGTGCTTGAGCTGAATCTCGTCCGTAATTACACGTTCGGTTTCATTCTCCTCTGAAGCTTCCTCCAGCAGCATTTCTACAGCTTCCGCGCTTTCTACATCGTTCATTTCCATCTGATACAGGCTTTGGACAATAATCTCTCTCGCTATACGTCTTTTCATGTGTTCCTCCTAAAATCTTATATCGCATTAACATCTTTACTTAAACTTCTATAACGTCGGGCAACCATAAATATAACTTCACACCTCTAGTGTGGTAATAATTCAGACTTTTAATTGCATCGCCTATAATTATTTTAAGCCCAAATGCTTCGAATTCTATCCCTAATCCTTAGAGGATTATTGTCCGATGTCCGTTAAAGATAACTTTCTAAATTCAAGCATAAACGCCTTCGGCGTCCTCATAAGGACGCTAAGCGTTTAATCGAGAAATATTAGACATAAAGTATAGGTGAAAAACTTATACTTCCTAATATTTTAAAAAAACCGCAAAGCCTTTCTTCCAGGGGCATTGGACAACACAAACTTACGGCTTCCTGCTCCGGGAAAAAGACTATCGCGGTTCACTTGAAAGGACGCCAGCGTCCGGATAGACGCGTAATCAGCTCCTGCCACTGAAACATGGGAGCTTCTGCGTTATCCTTTCTTTTGCCGAACGTATAACCGATGAACACTACCAGTGCAAAGAACAACATATCCCAAAAACCGCAAATTAAATATATCAAACCTAGACCAATGCCGAAAGTCACTCCGGCGATTCTACCCCCGTGACTTTCCCATACTTCTTTCCAAGACATAAGGGAAATCCACCTCTATTCCACTCGACTTTTGAAGCTTGGAGACTGCGTGAGGTTAGCAATATATACAGACACATCCGCAACCGGAATACCGGTTGTCTCCTGCACAAAATCATGCACCTGACGTTGCACTTCTGTGGTTAGTAGCGGCAATGAATGTTCACCATCCACTACTGCGCGAATTGTAATTTCAAGGCCAGCCTGAGAAACGCGAATACGCGATTTGAGATCTCTGATTCCTTTCACTTTACCGGCAGCCTTCAGACTCAGATTCTCAATGGTCTCCACTGAAATCTGGATATCCCCATACTCTGTACGTTGATCAACAGAAGGTAAAGAAGCGCGATCACGACGCAGAGAGATGTAGAAAAATCGGATGCTCAGAAGGAACAAGACAACTGCTACTATAATTGAAGTAATATAAGCTGCTGGTCCATTCTCAATCTCCAAAGTTTTGGGAATTGCACCGCTTAAGAGGAGGATGGCAATAACAGATAATATTCCGATACTTAAGCTGTAGACAAACAGCAAAAGTCTGTCCAAAATTTTTGCCACGAGTCTCATAACCTCCTTAAATTAGAGTAAACCCTCGACTTTACTGTCGGGGGTTTATGGAAGAACGACGACTGTTATTTCACGCGAAGAACTGTTTCAGCTTCCTCGTTCTTGTCTACAGTGTTGTTGTTCTTGAATTGTACATCATGTATATGCACATTCACTTCCACAACAGTTAGACCAGTCATAGTCTCGATAGAACGCTTAACATTGCGCTGAATTTCAGCAGCCACTTCAGGAAGACGGTTACCATATTCAATGATTACAGAAACATCCACCGCAGCTTCGCGTTGTCCAACCTCTACTTTAACTCCTTTGGACAAGTTCTTACGTCCGAGAAGCTCAACAATACCACCGGCGAAACCACCGCTCATGCCAGCTACACCTTTAACCTCAACGGTCGCTAAACCTGCAATCACCTCGATCACTTCAGGAGCAATCTGGATCTCACCGATTTCTGTCCGTTCGTATTCTGTCGGCAATGTACTCATTTTAGACTTCACACCTTTCAACAAAGATTCTCATAAATTCAAGCGTAAAGCACGTCTCTTATTAAACATACTATATCATTTGACGAACTTTATGACAAACAAAGCGAAGTCGTCCTAAATTTCATACTCTTCCAGAAACTTGATGTCAAAATTGCCATCCAGAAATACAGGATGCTCCAGCAGTTTCTGATGGAAAGGGATCGTAGTATGGATTCCCTCCACCGCAAATTCAGCCAAGGCGCGCTTCATCTTTGCAATCGCTTCCTGACGTGTAGGTGCCCATACAATCAGCTTTGCAATCATAGAATCATAGAAAGGGGAAATCGTATAACCAGGGTACGCTGCGCTGTCTACACGAACACCGAGACCTCCAGGCGGCAAATAAAAGCCGATTTTACCTGGTGAAGGCATAAAATTACGCTCTGGATCTTCCGCATTGATACGGCATTCAATCGACCAACCATTAATTTCGATATCTTCCTGTGTAAAAGACAAAGGGTTTCCTTCTGCAACAGAGATCATTTCCTTGATCAAATCCACACCTGTAACCATTTCTGTTACCGGATGCTCCACCTGGATACGAGTATTCATTTCCATGAAGTAGAACTGTCCATCCGGTCCAAGCAGAAATTCAAGCGTTCCCGCTCCCGAATAGTTAACGGCGAGAGCTGCGCGAACTGCAGCATTACCCATCGCTTCACGGATATCCGGTGTGAGCACAGAACAAGGCGCCTCTTCAATCAGCTTCTGACGACGACGCTGTACGGAACAGTCGCGTTCACCTAAATGCACTACATTACCATGCTTATCTGCAATAATTTGAATTTCTACGTGTTTCATACCTGTAAGGTACTTTTCCAGATATACACCAGCGTTACCGAACGCCTTCTGCGCTTCCTGTTGTGCAGCAGTGATCTGCTTCACCAATGATTCCTCGTCCTCAGCAATCCGAATGCCCTTACCCCCGCCACCTGCGGTAGCTTTAACGATGATCGGGTATCCGATATCGCGGCCCAGCATGACGGCTTCCTCAACATCACCTACAAGGCCATCTGAGCCCGGGATGATCGGAACTCCAGCCAGCTTCATGGTTTCCTTCGCCACAGCTTTATCACCCATACGGTTGATTGCATCTGGAGATGGCCCAATGAAGATTATATTGCAAGATTCACAAATCTCTGCAAAATCTGCATTTTCAGCTAAAAATCCATAACCAGGATGGATGGCGTCACATTCTGTTAAGGTAGCTACACTCATAATATTTGTAAAGTTCAGATAGCTGTCCTTGGACGGCATCGGACCGATGCAGTAAGCTTCATCAGCCAACCGGACATGCAGTGAATCCCGGTCGGGTTCCGAATAGACCGCGACGGTGGAAATGCCCAGTTCTCGGCAGGCCCTAATAATGCGGACCGCGATTTCGCCGCGGTTGGCAATCAACACTTTTTGAATGTTCATGCGTTTCCTCCCAAAGTTTTGCGAAGCTTCCGCTCCATAAGTAATCTGCGGTATTTATTCCGGTTTAACTAGGAATAACGGTTGACCGTATTCTACAAGCTGACCATTCTCGGCTAGTACTGACACGATTTCACCTTTAATCTCCGCTTCCAGCTCATTCATCAGCTTCATCGCTTCGATAATGCATACCGTTGTTTTCTCACCAACACGGTCTCCAACATTAACGAACGATGGCAATTCCGGAGAAGCGGCACTATAAAACGTTCCCACCATTGGAGATACAATTTTATGTAGTTTGCCTTCTGCGGCGGCTTGTGGCTGCTGCGCTGGAGGAACCTCACTGATTACTGGATAGGACACTTGCTGCACGCTCTGCGGCTGCGGGGCAGGCGTAAAGGGATAGGCATTATAAGGAGTCGCCTGTACTGCTGTTCCATCAGCTTCAGGGCGATCCGGTTTGCGAATTGCAAGCTTCATTCCTTCGCTTTCGATCTCCAACTCATGCACAGAGGAGGTCTGGTCCAGCAATTTAATTAATTCCTTAATTTCGCTCAACTTGAACATACATTAGTTCACTCCTTCAGCTTTCTCTCGAAGCCACTTCTTAAGCGGACAAGATAACTTTATGTATTATATCATAAACACTAGAAATGGAAAGAGCCCGGGAGAACCCGAGCTCTTTCGTCATTTTCCCTATAATTTCATGTCTTATTATTTCTCGGAAACGTATTGAACACTAACTTTATCCTGTGACACACTCAGTTCTTTCATTACAAGATCAACGATGCTAACCGCTTGTTTCACATCCAGCTTATCACTGAGCACGACTACTTTATAGCTGTCTCCAGCTTCTTCCTTCACAATGGCTTCTCCATATTTTTGTTGAAGCTGTTCTTCGATACCCGTAATTTTGGATTCTTTTTCTTCAAGGTTAAGGAGTTGCTCTTGAGCAACTGCGTTATCAGCAGGCGTCTTCTCCATGTCATTAATCAAAGCGAGTAAGTCTTGTTGGCTCTTTAGATTCTTTTGCTCACGTTCATACAGGTAGTTATTGAACATGCTGCTCGCCGATACACTTTGTGAAGCTACTTCATCCAGGATTTCTTTATCGTTCTTAGCAGGGGTTTTGGATGTTGTATTAGCTGCTGTATCTTTGGCTGCTGTATCTTTGGCTGCTGTATCTTTGGCTGTTGTATCTTTGGCCGCAGTTTCTTTAGTAGCGGAATCCTTAGCTGCTGTATCAGAAGTTTTACTGGAGTCTTTCGCAGCAGTGTCCGTCGAAGCTTTCTCTGAGTTACCACTGTCTGCTGCAGCTTTACTGCTATCATCCTTAACCGCTGTAGTTGCACTGTCATCAGTAGTTGCGGCAGCTGCGCTATCATCAGTGGCAGTGGTGTCGCTAGCATTATCTACGACGCCTCCATCCGCAACAACTTCTCCTTGATTGACCACTTCGTTCACAACGATACCTTTGTCGCCAACCGTTGGCAATGCTGCGCTTGCTGTGTCTTTTTTCAAGGAGTCGACCTGCATAGTTCCTGCTGTGTCTTTTGGAACCGATGCCCCTGAATCTTCAGTAAATAAATAGTATGCCGAGAGTACAACCATCAAACTGAGCATAGATACCAACCATATTGTTTGTCTTTTGCCGTTCATTCCTTATTCCTCCTAAAATTTAATCTAGTGGCTGCTTCGGAAGCACTCACTTATTGACTTTCTCCTGCTACTCTTGTTTTCGTGGTACTACTGAAATGCGCTGAATCGGAACATACAAGCCTTTTTCGATAGCCTGCTCTATGAGTCCACGAACAACCTTGTTCTCTGCCCCTTTGGCAACTACCAGTACGCCACGAACCTGAGGCTTAATCCGCTTCGTCACAATAGGTGTCTCATCGCCCGATTGCGAGTAAGTTACGATTTCGCCATCCCTTGTATATTGTGTCGTGTGACGTTTACCACCACTGGCATCCGTCTCTTCACTAAGCTGCTGGGAGTCGTTCATATTACGCACCACGACAATCTCTTCTGTTGACTCCACGGTAACCATGATATCGACTGTGCCGACGCCAACGATTTTCTCCAAAATCTCCTTCATTCTGTTTTCCATCGCCAGTTCAATGCTGTCGAACGAATTGGTTGCTCCAGGATCACTCTGCACCAGCGCCGTTTGGGAGGACTGATTCAGCGGCGGCTCACGCCCCGTATTTTCGTTATCAATCTTCTTCACATTGACGAAGGAATTAAACAGCATAATTGCTGCGCCCAGCAGACCCAAGATGATTAGCCAGCGGAAAGTATGGCTTCTCTTCGGACTGCCAGCCCCGCCCCCAGCCCACTGCTCCAGCTTTTTCAGCCAATTGGCCACTCCCATCCCTCCTAAAAATAATAGTTTTGAAGCTGCAGACTCATAACTTGACGTTATTCACACCGCCGCCATCCACCTGGATTACTTCAGGATCCAAATCCCATTTTTGTTCCAATAGTTTTACGATGGATTCCGTTTCATTTGTTGATGTGTTGTCTTCTGTTACATTTCCGTTCACTGCTTTGGGTTCATCTGCAGATGCTGATCCATTCTCTGGGTTCGCACCGATTTTCACTTCTACAGGCTCTATCGGAGCGATTGCAATCGGCGGGGCAGCCACTGAGCTGGATGTTCCGGAAACCCCTGTGGGATTAGCTGTTGTTAGGGACATTGAGACCTTCACTGCGGAGATAACTGGAATGTCTTCGTTACCAGAGCCGCCGGATTTCCCCATGCCCAGCGTTACAGTGACATTAACCCCGCGTTTGCCGGTCTCGCTAATGATCTGCTCCCGCATTTGCTCAGCAACCTCTTCTGCCGCCAGCTTAAGACTTTGATCCTGACGCCCTTGTGCAAGCTTTTGCCCATCTGCCAGAATCTTTTCCAAAGAAGGATCCCCACTTCCCCCTCCTGTGAACAAGCCTCCCTCTTTTTCCTGCCGCCCCATGGCTAAACTAAGTTCGGCTATTGCGTCACCTTTAAGGAGAGAAACGATTGGGCTAAGCATGGTAAGCAGGATCAGGAGGCTCAGCACCAGCCTCGCATAACGCTCCATCGATTTACTTGGGAGCAGTAATTCAACGAAAGATGCTAGCAGCACGACAAGTATGATCTCTCGTAGCCAATCGCCCAACCAGCTCATCGTTTCCCTCCTAAAAGTTTTGTTAGCATAGCCTTCAGAGATTTCTTCGTACAAAACTAGCTTCGTAAGCACCCGCTAAGTTTTGTTAGCATAGCCATCAAGCTCACCTCATCATGACGGTTAAATTGCCCGCGGTTAGCATGATCGTGACGGCCATAAAAAACATTAACGATACAGCCGCCAAAGCTGCGAATACGTACACCATGCTTTTTCCTATCGTCTGGAGGCAGACCACAATCGGCGTCTCGCCTAACGGCTGCATTACAGCAGCAGCTACATTGTAGATCAGAGCAAGCACCAGGATTTTGATCGCTGGAAAAGCACATAAGAACAAAATGATAATGACACCGGATAGCCCTATGGCGTTCTTCACCAGAAGTGAAGCTGAGATCACTGTGTCTGTAGCATCTGCGAACATCTTTCCGATGACCGGAACAAAGTTGCCTGTGATATATTTAGCGGCCCGGATCGTTACACCATCTGTCACTGAACTCGTAATCCCCCGAACTGATATCACACCGAGGAACACAGTGAGCAGCACGCCTAGCAATCCAGCCCCGATATTTCTTAGCAGATTCGCCAGCTGGGTTAGCTTGTATTTCTCCGACAATGCACTTACGAGATGCAGCACGGCCGAGAAGAATAATAGTGGAAAGACAATGGTGTGAATCAGGGTGCCAACTGTATGAATCATAAAAACAATTAGCGGATGTGTGACCGAGACGGTAAAGATGTTCCCCATGGATGCTAGTAACGCGAACAGCAGTGGAATCATAGCCATCATAAAATCAATCATCCGGTCGATAGCATCCTTCGCATAACCTATAGCGATATTGAAACTGTTCACGGCAATAACAAGCACTACCATATAACAGAGCGTATAAGCCACCTTGCTGACCGTTTTTCGCTCAAAAGCGGTTTGTAGCGTCTCCAGTATCATGCTGAGCACACTGACCATGACAATCGTGACCAGCAGCCTTCCGTTGTACAGCACCTCATGCCACATAAAGCCAAGAAGTCCAGATAACACACCTTGCAAGCTGAGTCCCTTATCCCCTGGAAGCAGCATGTCCATAAGCGAAGGTGTTGCTCCGTCTGGAAAAAAACCTCCGTAATCCTTCATCAGTTGATCCCAGTACGACTCCACCTTATCTGTAGGCAGATTGTTCACCTGACCCTTGACCCACTGGTCTACTGGGGAGGAGTTCCCCGATCCAGGTGCTGGAGTTGCTGGAGAAGCTATGGCCACCCGAGCTGTACCTGCAAACCATAGAATGAAGAAGCACGGGAGCAGCAGCAGTATTATTTTTAACTTTGGAGGACGAAAAACACTGCGCACTTGCATAACTTCTCCTCCCTAATCGTTGCTTAGCTTACTTCCATTGCTTTAAGCAGGTAGCAGCTTCATGACCGTTTCAATAATGATGCTGATAATGGGTACAGCTAGTACCATAATCAGGACTTTTCCGGCGAGCTCTATTTTGGAAGCAATCGATTCCTGTCCTGCATCACGCACGATCTGTGCTCCAAATTCAGCGATATATGAAATTCCGATGATTTTGAACACGGTCTTTAAATAGATCATTTCCATCCCCGATGACTCTGCCACCCGCTCCAGTGTGGAAAGAATCATTCCAATCTTGCCGATTAGAAACAGAAAGATCAGAATCCCAGTGGCAGTAGCGAGGAGAAAGGCGAACATCGGTTTTTGTTCCTTCAGCACGAGAATCAATATGGTCGATATCAGCCCTATTCCAACAACTTGAATGATCTCCATAGCACGCCTATTGAAAAAGAAAGATCGTTTTTATTTCCTGCAACAGTCCGTCCAGCATTCGAATAACCATAAACAGTACGACGACGAACCCGATCACGGTAACCCAATGTGCGAAATCTTCTTTCCCCATCTGTTTAAGCACCGTGTGTATCATGGCGATAATTATGCCAATGCCGGCAATTTGAAAAATCGCATTGACTTCAATATTCATTCCTGGCACCTCGCTAAAAGATCAAAATGACGATCAATGCTCCAAGCAGCAGACCCAGGCTTTTACTCAATTTTTCATATTTGCCTTGATCCTCTCTGGCCACCGACTCCTCCTGCTTCAATTGCTGCAATGCTAACGCGATATGAGTGCTCTGATTCGACCTATCGCTTGTGCCGAGAGTACAACTGAGCTGGCGGAGAATCTCTTTTTCTGTCCCCTTTAATGCGGTAGACTTCCAATGCGCCTCCATAGCCCTCTGGATGGCATCCTGGGCACTTCGGTCATGGGGTGGGCTCATTTCCTCAGCTGTTTTAACAAACAACGTTTTGAGCGGTTCCTTAGACTGAATTCCAATACGCCGCATAGCTTCAGGCAATGGGGTAAAGCCGTACATAATTTCTGTTTCCAGTCGCTGCAGCGCTGCTATTAAGCCTCTGATATGTCTTGGTCTGTCTGCATATTGTTTTGCAAATTGGAGCCCTGCCAGCGTGCCAGCCAGCACAATCAGTACGGCACCGAATAGCTTAAGCATGTAAATCACCACCTAATCGATCCCCGGGAGAGATAAGAAGCAATCCGCGTTTCTGTCCATCCAGAATTCGAAAGGAGAGTCCTGCTTCTGAGCGATGCAGAATGACGTATCTCTCGAACATCTTTTGTTCCAATAGCCCGCCTAGCCCCGGCCTACGAGCCAGTTCTATTACCTCTTTACCGTGAGCCGAAGCAATGACTGATATTCCAGCATGCAGCGCTTCAGTGACTGCTTCGGCGTCTTCAGGACGTCCAATCTCATCCGCGATCAATACATCAGGTGACAAGGAACGAATCATCATCATCATGCCTTCTGCTTTGGGACAACCGTCGAGGATATCGGTGCGCGGACCAACATCAAAGGCGGGAATTCCGCGTCTGCTTCCGGCAATCTCAGAACGTTCATCGACAATCCCCACCTTCAAGCCGGGTCTTCCGCCTTCACGTTTCCCCAAATCTCCTAAGGAGATTTGTCTTGCGATATCTCGAAGAAGTGTTGTCTTCCCGTGCTGTGGGGGCGAGAGGATCAAGGTGTGCATCATTCGCTGCCTCCCCTTATCCAGCAGATAAGGTAGCACCTTATCCGCAACACCGGGAACCTCACGGGCTATGCGAACATTGAAGCTTGTAATGTCGCGCAGATGCTCCACACCACCACCACTCAGCACCGTCCGACCAGCAAGTCCTATTCGATGGCCGCCAGGAATCGTAATAAATCCCTTTCTAAGCTCTTCTTCCATCGTATATAGTGAATGGTTGCTGATCAGATCTAGCAGTCTATGACTGTCCTCCCGATCCGGCCTATAGGCTTCTTCCGGCCTTTGCGTTAAGCTGCCATTTGCTCTAAGAAAGTGATATTTACCTGAATAGTTAATCTCCAGCGGACGACCTTCACGGACTCGAATCTCTTCCACCATTCCAAGTAGTGGAAGGGGAAGGCACTTTAATAGTGCTCTTACTTTTTCAGGAAACAATTGTAGCCAATCATCTGCCATACAAAGTACCCCCAAGTTGTCCTCTATCTAATTGCTTTATTCCATATTTATGCTTGTACGCGCTCAATATGCCTATCATCTATCATTTTTTTAGAATCCCGATTAAGAGAAAGGCTACACCGCAGCCGACCCAGCCCAGTTTGCTCCAGGACAACTGCTGGGCCATCCCTGTAAGTCCGATCGCTGTCGTCAATATCAAGATCGTTGGGCCTACTAAAGCTAGTCCAGAATTAACTGCGAGCGCCTTATCTACCTGATTCAACCGCAGCATAATCAGCGCAGCTATAATCTCCGCACTACCCGAGAACAGCCGAAGAGTCGCCATCCAGCTTACATACTTGTCCAATTCACTCAACTCCTAACTTTTACTAATTCACACTAAGAATATCTAGAGCTTGTTTGTCTTTCTCTTATCTATGGATATGCGATAATTACTCACTTTAGACAAGAAGAAATGACAGAATTACAAGTCCTACTGTGAAAGAGTTCATAGTACACCTCTATATAAATAAATATAATCAGTACGATAAAATTATTTTTTACGAACACTTCCATCTGTGGTATCCTTGTTAATTGGAAATATAGTGGGTTTATATTTTCAAAAAGAGCAGACTATAAAGACATAAGAAAAAGAGGGGATTTATGTCATGCAAGTTCGAAGTTACGGGTTACCGCAAAACATGCGGACCGTAGTCAGACCACTCAAGGAAGTAGCTATCATTATTTTTTCGGCCTTTTTAGTTGCAAGTGGAATGCGATTGTTTCTAATTCCTCATCAGCTTTTAAGCGGTGGGGTAGCAGGGGTGGCTTCGGTCGTCGGTTATTTAACGGATCCGAAGTACATCTCTAAGCTTTATTTTGTAATAAACCTTCCTTTAATTGTCTGGGGATTTATTGCATTGGGGAAAAAATACATCTTACTAAGCTTGCTTTCCGTCGTGGCTACCACCTGGTTCATAACCATTATTCCTGAGGTGCAATTGACCAAGGACCCGATTCTTGCAAGTATTTTCGGCGGGGTAATTATTGCTGGCGGCGTTGGTTTTTCTCTCCGTACAGGAGGCTCATCCGGGGGATTCGATATATTAGGCTCGATTATTTCACGTAAACGGGATATTCCAATGGGGAATATCATGTTCTTAATGGATGGATTAGTTATTCTGAGTCTAGGCTTCTTTAAAAGCTGGGACTCCGCCTTGTACGCTATGCTCTGTATTTTTGTAAAGAGTAGAGTAGTCGATATGATCCATATTCGCCATGTGAAGCTGACCTGCTTCATCGTTACCAAAGAACGGGAGATGATGCTAACCCGTCTCAGAGAGTTACCTCATGGCATCACTGTCGTCAATGCAGAGGGTGGATATAGTCATGAGGGAAATACCATGCTAATGACGGTAACGACTCGGTATGAACTTGCAAATCTGCGGAGAACTATTCTTGAGGCAGACCCAAGCTCCTTCGTCAATGTTGTGGAAACTGTAGAGATTCAGGGCCGGTTCAAACGATTAGGATAAATTCAGGGAC
Source organism: Paenibacillus etheri (assembly GCF_001012825.1). Lineage (GTDB taxonomy): Bacteria > Bacillota > Bacilli > Paenibacillales > Paenibacillaceae > Paenibacillus_AQ > Paenibacillus_AQ etheri. The sequence continues at coordinate 98,534 of NZ_LCZJ02000018.1, read as the reverse complement.
TTACCTCCCATGCAGTTATATAAGCAAAAAGAGATGCCCCGCAGCCATGGCTGTAGAGCATCCCTTTTTGTTTACTTAGCAGTTCTTATCGGCGATCCTTAGGACCTCCGACGAAAGCCTGTTCTGTTGTATCGAGATTATAGGTGGTATGAAGCGCCTGTATGATTGATGGCAAATTGCCTGATTCAATGACGCAAGATACTTTGATCTCAGAAGTGCTGACCATCTTGATGCTTACACCCTCTTGCGAGAGTACATCAAACATTTGAGCCGCTACCCCTGGATGGCTGACCATACCAGCACCAACGATGGATACCTTCACCAGGTTATCCTCGGAGGTAACTTCACGGTAAGGCAAAGTTTTATGAATTTCTTTGATAACTTCCTTCGCCCGATCCAGCTCATCAAGAGAAACTGTAAATGAGAAGTCAGCCTGCTCATTCTGTACACCACTTTGAACGATGATATCTACGTTAACGCCCTCTTCAGCAAGCTTGCCGAAGACCTGAGCGAGTACACCTGGTACATCAGGAACTCCAAGAATACTGACACGTGCTACATTCTTATCAAATGCAATACCACTAACTACGATTCCCTGCTCCATGCTTGTTTCCTCCTTCACAACAGTACCTTCATTATGATTAAAGCTCGATCTAACGACCAGCTTAACTTGATGACGCTTAGCGTACTCTACTGCACGTGGATGTAGTACAGCTGCTCCCAGATTGGCAAGCTCTAGCATTTCATCGTAAGAGATTTCTTTCAGCTTACGTGCCGTCTTCACGATACGTGGATCTGTGGAATAGATACCATCTACATCGGTATAGATCTCGCATACATCTGCTTGAATAGCAGCAGCCAAAGCTACGGCTGTTGTGTCCGAACCACCGCGGCCTAATGTGGTGATCTCACCGTCCACTGTCATTCCCTGAAAGCCTGCAACGATCACGATTTGTTCACGCTCCAAAGACGCTAATACACGACGCGGGTCAATTTCATTGATACGAGCTCTGCCGTGAGTTTCGTCTGTTCGGAATCCAGCCTGCCATCCTGTATAAGAAACTGCATTCCGCCCGATCCCATGTAGGGCAATGGACAATAGAGCGACGGAGATTTGTTCACCTGTCGTCATTAACATATCCATTTCACGTGCGGGCGGCTGCCCGTTTAATTGCTTCGCCGTATCGATCAAATCATCTGTTGTATCCCCCATTGCAGATACAACCACAACGCAGCGATGTCCCTCATCTTGCTTGTCTGCGATGCGCTTGGCGACGCGTTTCATTCGTTCGGTGTCGCCGACGGAGCTGCCTCCGAATTTCATAACATAAAGTGACAAAGTCCCATTCACTCCCCATATCGGTCTATGTAGTTACTTCTAATCGGTTTCCCGCTTTAAATCAGTATAATACGAAAACAGTGCCTTGCGTTAATGGTTTCATAAAAAATTTATTGAATTTCCCCGCTGCGAAAAAAAAGATACGGTCAGCATCTACCCTTCAGCTGTGCTTATTTTACTCAACTTCCAGTATTTTAATGTAAGGTTTTCATCACCGCTTTATCCATTCCTTTGCATAAAAAAACCTCCACCGTATAAACGGGGAGGTTACTCTGGTAATATCTAGGTTATTGTTCTACTGCCTACGCGCGCGAGATATATTTACCTTCACGGGTATCAATGAGCAAGATGTCTTCTTCGTTGATAAACAACGGAACTTGAACACTATGACCGGTTTCAAGCTTGGCCGATTTCGTAGCACCTTGAGCCGTGTTACCTTTAACGCCAGGCTCAGTTTCAACAACTTTCAACTCTACGCTGGTAGGAAGGTTGATCCCGAGAATTTCGCCTTTGTAGCTAACGATGTTTACAGTCATGTTCTCTTTAAGGAAATTCAATTCCCATTCCAATTGCTTTTCGGACAATTCGAATTGGTCATAAGTTTCGTTATCCATGAATACATGGTCCGATCCACTTGCATACAGATATTGTACACCACGGTTTTCGATAATCGCACGGCCAATCGTTTCACCTGCACGGAATGTACGCTCTACCGTGTTACCGTTACGCAAGTTCTTAAGCTTGGAGCGAACAAATGCTGCGCCTTTACCTGGCTTAACGTGTTGGAAATCAATAACGGTAAAAATATCTCCTTCTACCTCTACGGTCAAACCTGTTTTAAAATCATTTACTGAAATCACTAAAAATCCCTCCAAAATTCATAATTAATCTAATACATTCCGCTTACTTATAGTACTGTATATTCTTTAGACGAATGGGTCAGCAACGATATTCCGCTCTCCGTGATCACAATGTCGTCTTCAATACGTACTCCGCCAATTCCCGGCAAATAGATACCAGGTTCCACAGTTACGACCATCCCCGGCTGCATAATATCGTCACTAAGCTTGGACAAACGCGGCCACTCATGAACTTCCATTCCAAGTCCATGACCCGTGCTGTGTCCAAATTGTTCACCATATCCGTAGCTGGCAATGATATCACGTGCCAAGGCATCGCATTCCCGTCCGGTCATGCCCGGTTTGATATGTGCTAACGTATGTAGCTGAGCTTCCAGCACAATATCATAGATCTCTTTCAGCTTCGGATCCGGTGCTCCGAGTGCGATGGTTCTTGTCACATCTGAGCAATAGCCATCAAGTAATGCACCGAAATCAAGGGTAATAAACTCATTACCTTGAATTACTCGGCTGCTTGCTACTCCGTGTGGCATGGACGAACGTTCGCCTGAAGCAACGATCGTATCAAACGATGAAGAAGTTGCACCATGGGTACGCATATAAAATTCCATTTCCAAATCAACATCGCGCTCTGTCATGCCCGGTTTGATCACGTTCAGAATATGACTGAATGTAGCATCGGCCAGATCTGCTGCACGTTGCATAACGGCAAGCTCTTCCTCATCCTTGAACATACGAAGGTCTTCCACGGCTTTGGAAACTGGAACTAACACTGCCGGCTTAAGTGCTTCTGCATATGAGGTGTACGCGCTGAATGAAACATCATCCTGTTCGAAACCGATACGTACTTCTTTACCAGAAGGCAGAAGCTCGCGTACTGTATCAATGAACTTCGTTGCATGTTCTACAACTTTAACCCCCACTGCTTGGTCCGCGGCCTGTGTCATATACCTGAAGTCAGTCAGCAGATAACAATCATCACTTGTCACCAGTACATAACCGGACGATCCGGTAAATCCACTTAAATAGCGGCGATTATAACCGCTAGTTATCAACATTGCTTCCAATCCTTGATCCTGCAAAACCTTACGTAGCTTGGAGACACGCTTGTTACCCATTTTCATTCTCCTCTCGAAATAGCCACATTGTATTTTAACATAGGGATATCCCCTTGAGAAGTTTTTTCGCACCGTTAGGCAAGCGCTGTACTTTGCTCACGCTTCCGTTCGTCCGTATACTCCATCGCTGCTGTATATCCAATGAACATTCCCCATAGTAAAAAAATGCAGAACTCACTAATGACCGTGTTCCACGACAGCTTGAATGGGGGTTGCATAAGAAACAACTGAGAGCCAGGAATAAATATAACCGACCACCATAAAACGCCATAAACCAGCCCTGGCCAAGGTCCCTTCAGCTTGCGGAGAAACAGTACATACAGCATAGAGGCGATGACCGAAAATACAATAAACATCATATATCCCACGAAATGTCCAAACGCTGTTGTCAAAAAATCATGTCTGAAAAAAGGTTCTGCGATAAAGCCAGGGCTGACTTCAGTAAAACTGAACCAATAAGCATGCCAATGAAGACCTCCCCAAATCAATCCTGAAAAAAAACCCAATTCGAGTGCAAAAAGCCAAATATTTGTATGCCCCGATTGTTGTTGATGAGATTTGCTCATGAAATTGCCTCGCTTTCTTTATTTTCAATACCGATTTATCTCTCGCTCTCTCTAGAAGATAGTATGTACAGCAAAAGGCGATCCAACTAGTAATGTCATCAAAAATTAGTTACAATGTAGTATATAAATCATATTAAATACGAGAAGGTGAATTGGTTGTCCCAGGAAACTCCCAGTTACGGCGGCCAAGCCGTCATTGAAGGTGTCATGTTCGGCGGTAAGCATATCAATGTAACAGCCGTACGACGCAAGAATCAGGAAATCACATTTTTAGAGGTACCCAAAAGAGATAAGAGCTGGGTCACGAAACTGCGCAAGATTCCGCTGCTTCGCGGCCTTGTCAGTATTATAGATGCCAGCGCTAAAGGCTCTAAGCACTTGAACTATTCAGCCGAATCCTACGCTGAAGATGAATTGGAACCGGAAGATCTGGAGAAGGAAAAAGCGAAGCCGAAGAAAAAGGATGAGGGCTGGAGCTTAGGAATGATTTTTGGCGTAGCAGTAATGGGTATTCTCTCCTTCTTGTTCGGAAAGCTCATTTTTACGCTTGTACCGGTATTTGTAGAGGATTTTTTATTTAAGAATGTATTTGATAACTACGTACTGCACAACCTCATAGAAGGCGGCATCAAAATGGTTCTCTTGCTGGTCTATTTATGGGCGATATCACAAACACCTGTGATCAAGCGACTGTTCCAGTATCACGGTGCTGAACATAAAGTCATCAGCGCTTTTGAAGCAGGCGAAGAACTGACTGTTCAGAACGTTCAGAAATACAGCCGTCTGCATTACCGCTGCGGAAGTAGCTTTATGATGCTGACAATTATCCTCGGAGTGATCATTTACTCTGTAGTACCTTGGGATAATCTTTGGGAACGTGTGATCCAGCGGATTATCTTGTTGCCAGTCGTAATTGGCGTATCGTTTGAAGTTCTGAAAGGAACCAATGCGGTAAGAGAAGTACCAGGCCTTAAATATTTGGGTTATCCTGGATTGTGGCTGCAACTCCTTACAACCAAAGAGCCAAAAGACGATCAGGTAGAAGTATCTATTGCCTCTTTCAACCGTATGCGTGAGCTTGATGCTGCGATTGAAGCAAGAGGATATTCGGAGGCAAGTGTGTCAGGCGGCATATTGGATCCTGCGAAAGGATGAGTGATCTATGATCAGGCATGCTTTAATTTTTTGGATTACGGTTACACTTGCGATATTCGGTTTTGTGATTGGAGTTTTGACTCAGCCTTTCTTTACGCTGTCGAAGCTGATTCTTCCCTTAGTACTGTTAGCGATTATTTATTATGCTTACAAAAGAATGGGGCCAGGAAAATATGCTCGCAGCAGCAGTGGATCTAAGGTAAAAGTGAAGCCTTCCCAGAAGACCATGTCAAAGGTAGCAGGAATTCGCAAGACTCAAGCTACACCAGGTAAACGTAAAAGCTATCCATTCCAAGTGATCGAAGGAAGTAAAGGGAAGAATGACGATCAGGTTCCAAAGTATCACTAATTTCATAAGAAATCCAAAAAGCATCTCCACGTTATAAGTAACGTGCGGGATGCTTTTTTTCTGATATGATGATGCCCCGCTCGTTATCTTGGTCGCCACTCTTTAAAGAAATTCTCCCCTGCTATCAGTCCGGCAGCATACAATTCATCGCTCTGCGCTTTTGTAATTTCAAACTGAGTCGTCCCAATCCCCAGCGTTGGAATTTTTACCGTGCGAACAAGTTTATCCCCTTCAATATACCGCTCATCATGAGCAGAGAGCATGGTAGTTACCATAGCCTGAAGCATGCTGAACGGCCCTCTAATATTATGCGGCTGTGGATCGGTCTTACCTACCGTTTGATAACCTACCGTAGGAATTCTGCTTCCTAGTTGTTTACTTCCATTATTCTTGCCGTCAAATAGCCACAAAGGGAAATTACTCAAGAGTCCACCATCCACAACATACACAAACTGCTCGGTAAAGGATTTCCCTCTTGCTGCTTGCCCATTTAGTCTTAGCATGACAGGATCAAAAAAATAAGGAATGCTGCAGCTCATTCGCACTGCTTTGGCCACTTCAAAATGCCCCGGAGAGATCCCATATTGCTCCAATCCATCTGGCAAGACCAATACCCTTCCATTTGTGATATCGGATGCGATGATAGATAATTTACCAGCAGGCAGATCACGGAAGGTGACGATTCCCTTTTTGAGTAATAATGCTCTTACCCAGGACTCCAACGCTTCTCCAGAATATAATCCTTTCTTCAAAAGCACTCGCAGCGCAGGGCCAACGATAGCCGTATTATAAATGGGGCCTCGCTTCAGAAACGATGAAAAGGATGTTCCTTGGATTATCCGACACATTTCCTCCCCTTCATAGCCCGCAGCTAGTAAAGTGGCTACAATCGAACCTGAGGAGGTTCCTGCTACCCTTTTAAAAGTCCACCCAGCTCTTTCTGTAGCTTCAACTGCACCCGCGAGCGAAATCCCCTTTACGCCTCCTCCTTCAAATACTGCGTTAATCTCCATACACAGAAATCCCCCGTTTCCCATAGATTCTATTGCTTATCTATGAGCACAGGGGAAGATTCATGACTCCTTATGAATAACAGCTATCCTACTTAGGACTTAAAATAAAAGGTCAATAAGCTCGACAATCCGAACGGATTGCGGACTACGACGTCATTCGCTCTGAACATAATACTACCTGCAACCTCTTCGTACTTCTCATTATATTTGAGCTGATTAATAATTTGATCTCCACTTTGCCATTCAGCCTTTTGATCACTTGCTCCGACCTTATAACCAGCTAGCCCGATGTAGAGTTTAACATTCGTATTCTCGACTTCTTTTACCCACCAATCTACTAACTTGTCATAACGAGCTGTGCTAAAGGACAAACTCCAATAAATTTGTGGAGCGACATAATCAATCCAGCCCTGCTTAATCCATGTCCGAACATCGGCATACATGCTGTCATAAGCAGATACCCCTGCACTAGTGTCCGAACCTGTACTATCATTTTTAATATTTCGCCATACTCCAAAAGGACTGATTCCATAAGAAGCCTTCGGCTTCACTTTATGAATCTGTTCTCCCAGCTGACGGACAAATTCATTAATATTATCTCGGCGCCAATCAGCTTTAGAAAGCTTTTTCGTATTATAGGTAGAATAAGCAGCATCATCGGCAAAAGTAACATTTGAAGGATAAAAATAATCATCCAAATGGACGCCATCAACATCGTAACCTTTAACCACTTCCATCACCGTGTCGATGATATGTTGACGAGCCTCCGGAATACCTGGATTAATGTATTTCTTACCATCGGCATTCACAATCCATTCTGGATGTGCTTTTGCCACATGGTTACTCGCTAAAGCTGAGGTGGAAGCATCAGTCGTTGCACGGAATGGGTTGAACCAAGCATGAAACTGCATGCCACGGGAATGCGCAGCGCTGACCATATAGCTTAGAGGATCATATCCCGGATTCTTCCCTTGTGTACCCGTCAATACCTTAGACCAAGGAACTAATGCCGATGGGTACAGACTGTCTGCCGAAGGTCTAACCTGAACAAATACAGCATTAAAGCCAACGGCCTTTAGCTTGTCTAACAGGTTATCAAACTCCTGCTTTTGTTTCGCTTCATTTCCCGCCGATGACACTGAAGGCCAGTCCAGATTGAATACAGTGGAGATCCAAGCCCCCTTCATTTCCTTACTAGTCGATCCACCAGGAATAGTAGGTATCGTTGGCACCGTTGGTACTGTTGGTGTCGTTGGTGTCGTTGGTGTTTCTGGATCAACAGATTGTGGCGGTTCAGTGTTGGAGAACAAGGAAATATGCTTATTAACCTGATCCCATAACACCTGCAGACCCAAGTTCTCACTTACGAAACGAATCGGGACCATTACCCGCCCCTGCTTAATCTGCACGGATGTATCCAGCGCTACCGAAGCATCGTTTACCCATGCATTTTTCTGGCCACTGGTCAGCTTGAGTACCGTATCTCCTTGGGTGATGGTTACAGTCTTACTATTCTGATTCCATACTACGCCGGCATTTAATCCTTTACTGATCACGCTAATTGGCACCATCGTTACATTGGAAGTTGTGATATACGGGGGCACGTCACTAACTAGCGCCTCTCCATCCAGTTCAATGGTAATTTGCACCGCTGCCGCGCGCGCACCAGGAGACCATAAAGGCAGAAACAACATAAGTACTAACAAACTCAACATCCATTTACGATAATTCATAATTCCTCCCCAAATCTTAAAAATATGTATCTAAAAAAAGAAAAAACGGATAAGTCCTTCCTGCAAATGAGAGAATGCCTCCTTCTAAAAAGAGGGTATCTGTCTCTGCAAAAAATATAAGGAGTATCGAATAAAACTCATACTCTCTTATATTTCTAAAAGGACTGTATCCGTTTTGACGCTAAAAACTGGAAAAGGTTGCACTAAACAAAATAGAAACGGTTATACTATCCACTGATTATGCTCACGAAAGCCTTGGTGCGCATAACTTTTAGGGCAGTATCCGTTTCGGGAAAAACATTTCAAGAATCGCTTGTCAGTTCGTTGTGAATCGCATATAAAGTCTGAATACGTTCTTCGTCGCGGCGGAAATATTCTACCAATGTTTCAATACGCGTAATCGAATCCCAACTTAAGTGATGCTCGATTCCTTCAACATCATTATAAATGTATTCCTGCTGTACTCCGATCAATCCAAGGAATTCCTCCAGTAGTTGATGACGATCAACTAGCCGTTTCCCTACTTTTTTCCCTTTGTTGGTTAGGACAAGCCCACGATATTTCTCATAGATGAGATATTCGTCCTTATCCAGTTTTTGGATCATCTTGGTCACAGAGGAGGGGTGTACTTCCAGTCCCTCGGCAATATCCGAGACCCGCGCATAACCTTTCTCATCTATGAGCTTGTATATGCGCTCCAAATAATCCTCCATGCTGGGTGTTGGCATTAAACTTTACCTCTTTTCTATAATGAGCATGGCGCCGGGCCAAACCTTGCTCTAACAATGATACATGTTTCTAACGCCCCTTGGCAAGTCCTTCAAAGGAACTTACAGATGAGTTGCACATGTTTGCCATGCTTCTATTAGGGATGAGTTAGACATAATAAATATACTCGTCATTCAAAAGGAGCGTGAAAGTATGACTATAGTGACGCCAGAGTCCACTACTGTAAAAAGACCCAGAAAACCTACTGCACTTTTTCTTCCAGAGCTTGTTTTCTTCGAGCCTAATGCTTTAAATTACCCTAAAGGTGAAAAAATTATGGAATGGGTAAAAGCTAACGATATCCCCTATCGGATGACCACATCACATAATCGTATTATGAATTTCCCTGGCGAAACTGAGGTCGAGCAATATAAAATTGCCAAAAGAACGCTTGTTGTCGGCCTACGCAAAACTTTAAAATTTGACCCATCCAAACCATCAGCTGACTATGCCATTCCCATCGCTACCGGTTGTATGGGGCACTGCCATTATTGCTATTTACAGACCACCTTAGGGGCAAAGCCCTACATTCGCGTATACGTAAACACAGGTGAAATTATAGATGCTGCCAAAAAATATATCGAGGAGCGCAGTCCAGAAATCACGACTTTTGAAGCAGCCTGTACTTCAGATCCGGTTGGACTGGAACATATCACCGGCTCTCTGGCAGAGCTAATTACATTTATGGCAAAAGAGCCCCTTGGCCGTCTGCGCTTTGTGACCAAATACCAACATGTTGAACCACTGCTTGCTTTGGAGCATAACGGACATACCAGAGTTCGCTTTAGCGTGAATGCAGATTATGTAATCAAGAACTTTGAGCCTGCCACCTCCCGCTTCGAGGAACGTATTGAAGCCGCTGGTAAGGTAGCACGGGCGGGTTATCCACTTGGCTTCATCATTGCTCCAATTATTTGGTATGACGGCTGGCAAGAAGGCTACGCTGAGCTACTGGCTAAGTTAGCCCAGACCCTCCCCCCTGAAGTTGGAAAAGGATTAACCTTTGAAATGATTCAGCATCGATTCACCAAAACCGCTAAGACGGTAATAGAAAAGCGCTATCCCAAATCCAAGCTAGAGATGGATATGGAGAAGCGTAAGAAGAAATGGGGCCGCTGGGGACAAAATAAATATGTCTATCCCGATGAACAACAAACCGCCCTGCGAGAGTTTATCACAGAGCGGATATTCGAACATTTTCCAGAAGCAGGGATTGATTATTTCACCTAAAAAATGAGCCAATCAGGTGTAATTCCCTGCAGCCACACTGTGATCCGAAACATTTGATCTGTAAAGAGCAGAACGCCCATAAATACCATGAGAACGCCACCAATCTTCATCAGCACATTTGAATATTTAAGGATACGTCTTGCTCCTCCAAGAAAGAAGGCTAAGACAAAGAAGGGCAATGCGAACCCGATGCTATAAGCCGTAATTAACGTGAACCACGTGCCAGGCTCGCTTGCAGAAAGTGCGATAATCGCGGTCAGAATCGGTCCAATACATGGAGACCAGCCCGCTGAAAAACCGATCCCAAAAATAAACGATCCGACATAACCCGCCGGCTTCCATTTTAAATCAAGCTTGCGTTCACGAAGTAGAAATTGCGGCTGAAAGATCCCAAGCAAAAATAATCCCATCACAATAATCAGAATCGCCGATAATTGCCGGATTAAATCACGCTGTCCATTAAAGAATTGTCCGAATAGTCCTGCACCAAATCCCAGTGTGTAAAAAACCGCTGAAAAACCTAAAATAAATGCCAATGTATGGGTTATTGTGCGTATACGGACCTCTTTGGTATTGCTGCCTGACTTCAATTGCTGAACGGATAATCCGGTAATATACGATAAATAAGAGGGATAAAGCGGTAAACAGCAAGGTGATATAAACGATGCTACCCCTGCTGCTAAAGCTATTCCTGCATTGATATTAGACAAGGTAGCGGCTCTCCTTCCAGCATTCGAGTCACTTCAGGGCATACCCTATATTTTATTCGCTGTTTATGCTGGCAAACCCTTTTTACCGATCAAAGTCAATACTAATAGTGATATGAGTAAAAGCACAATGGTAGCACCAGGGGCCAGATTCCAAACTCCTGCAACTACTAGTCCGCCTACAACAGCAATTTCCGAAATGATGACGGATAGAATGACCGAGGATTTAAAGCTTCGAGACAACAATAAGCTGATAGCAACCGGAATGGTTAGTAGAGCAGATACCAGCAATGATCCGACAATTTTGATCGCTGTGCTGATTACAAGCGCCGTCAGAATGGTAATCAACATGTTAAGCAACTTCACTGGAAGTCCACTGACACTCGCTGCATCCTCTTCAAAGCTAAGCAAAAAGAATTCCTTAAAGAACATCGTAACCACTACTACAACTGCTATCGTTACGATCCCTACTACGACTAAATCGGTATTGTCTAGCGTATAAATGCTACCGAACAAATAACTCATAACATCTGCATTATAACCTTTTCCTAAGGTAAAAAAGAGTGAAGCTAAAGCCACACCGCCCGACATAATTATCGCGATCGAGAGCTCTGCATAACTCTTATAAGCCTTGCGAAGCTTCTCTATCGCAAAGGAGGCCACCACTGCAAAAATAAGACCTGCTCCCAGCGGGTAGAATCCTGTTAAAAAACCAAGGGCCACACCAGCTATCGTAACGTGAGCCAGCGTGTCCCCAATCATAGATAAACGTCTGAGCACAAGAAAAACGCCTATAAGCGGCGCTGTAATGCCAATCAGAAGACCGCCCGCAAGCGCTCGCTGAAAAAAATCGCTAAATAGAATTTCCAACTTTAACTCTCCTCCGTAGAACAATTGAAACATTTTTAATTATTAAAATCTTTTTCGATCCCTCCCAAACCCCCTTTGACTATGACCTAAGAGAGCGTGTGCTGCAGGTTCTCTTCCGTGCAATTCTGCAAATCATGAGAGTGTCGGGAGAAAAAGTTAATCTTACCGTTCGTTTGCACAGGTTCATTACCTAAGTAATTCTTAATCATGTCGATATCATGCGACACCATTAGAAATGTCATATGATGATGGGCATGCATATGTGTAATTAAATCAAAGAATCCTGCTTGTGATTCAGCATCAATACCGACAGTAGGCTCATCCAAAATCAGCAGATCCGGATGGTTGATCAGCGCTCGTGCGAGAAATACACGCTGCTGCTGACCGCCTGACAGCTGACCTACTCTTTTCTCCGCAATATCCTGTATCCGCATCACTTCCAGCGCATCTTCGCACTGACGATGCTGAGCCTTAGATACTCTTCGAATAAGATTCTTGTTGTTGTACAAACCAGATAGCACTACTTCACGCACCGTTGCTGGAAACAGTGGGTTGAAGGCATTCTTCTGCGGAACATAACCAATCCGCTCCCAGTCTTTAAACTTACGGACAGGCGTTCCGAATAATTTGATTTCACCACTGCTAGCCGGAAGCAAACCGACGATCATCTTCATCAGTGTTGTTTTACCAGCGCCATTAGAACCAATGATACCAAGGAAGTCCCGTTCTCTTACACTATAGTTAAGATTCGAGATCACCTTCTGTTCACCATATGAAAAAGAAAGATCCTGTATATCGATGATATGCTGATGGCAGTCCAAGGATACCGATTGCATGCTTAAGCACCGCCTTTTCCTTATACTTTCCTTATTATTGTAAAGCCATAATCAGATTTTGCAAATTTTTCTCCATCAACGTGAAGTAGTTATCCCCGTTCTTTTCTTGCTCCGCAGTAAGACCTTCTACTGGATTAAGAACCATAGTAGACACGCCGGCTTCAGCTGCTAACGTCTTAGCCAGTTTATCGGAGACAAGCTCTTCAAAAAAGATGTACTTGATGCCTTCGTCTTTGACCAACTTCGCCAGATTCACCAAATCTTGACCTCTTGGCTCGGCGTCAGGTGATAATCCCATAATCGCATGCTGATCAAGCCCATAATCACGAGCGAGGTATGAGAATGCCTGGTGTGAAACTACAATTTCATGGTTTGGCAGTTTTGTAAGCTCCTGCTCAAATTTACTATCCAAAGCCTGTAGACGTTCAGCAAGTTTATTGTAACGTTCTTCATACCCATCTTTATGCTCCGGGTCTACGGACAGCAGGCTGTCTTTAATATTACGAGCCATAATAATCGCTGATTTCGGACTTACCCAGGTATGTGGGTCCGTATGAAGACTATCCCCGGAATGGCTATTATGATCAGCATCATCCTCGTGATGGTCCTCTTCACTGCTTCCCCCGTGATCATGTCCGTCATCTTCATCGGTCATTATTAAATCAATACCTTTACTTACTTCAACGGCTTCTACCTTACTGCTACTATCAAGCCCTTTTAGAAAATTAGGAACCCAACCCTCAAGCCCTGCTCCATTGTACAGGAACAATTGCGCTTTAGAGGTGTTAACTATATCCTGACTGCGCGGTGTCCAATCATGTGGCTCTACGCCTACCGGAAGCAAATTAATGGCATTTATATCATCTCCACCAATTTCCCGAGTAAACTCATAAATAGGATAAAAAGTAGTTACAACATTTACTTTCCCTTCAACTATACTTCCACTGCTCTTAGGTCCACATGCAGTAAGTGTAAATACAAGCACCAGGGCAAGAATGAGCAGACTTATTCGTGACTTCATAGCAACCATTAAATTGATCTCCCTCTCAAATCGTAATCTTTACTATTAGAAGTATAATAGTAATCATTACGATAAGTCAACCATAAATCCTGATAAGATAATTCTGAACTTTATCCCTGCTTGTATGTTGAAAAAAGGAATGTTCCCACAGCCTGTCCGGCTGAAGGAGCATTCCCTTTCTTAATATAAATTTTCATTTATATGTTCTACATAACAAGTCTTACTTCACGATAGCTCCATTTGGCATGCTGTCTGGAACTGTGGCGATGGTTAACTGATCACCTTTAGAAGCAGCTAGAATCATCCCTTGGGACAATTCTCCGCGCAGTTTCACGGGCTTCAGGTTCACAATACAAATCACTTTTTGTCCTACCAGCTCTTCCGGTGTATAAAACTTCGCGATACCAGAAACAACTTGACGCTGCTCATAACCTAGATCCAGCTGCAGCTTCAACAGCTTGTCGGCTTTCTTCACAGGCTCTGCCGCAATGACCTGAGCTACCCGAAGCTCAGCCTTGGCGAAATCGTCGATGCCGATCTCTTCTTTATGCTCTTCCTCAGGCTCAGATGCCGCAGGAGCGGCAGGTGCTGCTTCTGTCGGTTCAGCAGTCGGTTTGCCAGCGCCCATAGCTTCGGCGATATAAGCCACCTCTTGCTCCACATCCAGACGCGGAAAGATTGGATTGCCTTTAACCAGCTTTGTTCCTGCCGGGATCAGACCGAAAGTCTTACCACTATCCCAAGATGTCAGCTCACCTGTTTCGATGCCAAGCTGTTCCCAAATCTTCGCTGGGGTTTGTGTCAAGAACGGCTGCAGCAGAATGGAAGCGGTGCGAAGACCTTCCACAAGATGTCTCATCACAGAAGCGAGCTCAGCTGTTCTGCTCTCATCCTTAGCAAGCAACCAAGGCTGTGTCTCATCAATATATTTATTGGTCCGGCTGATAAAGGTCCCGATCGCTGTTAGCGCTACGGAGAACTCCATTTTTTCCATCGCTTCTTCTACTTTGGCATAAGTGTTCTCTGCCGCAGCTTGAAGCTCACCATCAAATGCTGTTACATTTCCTTCATACGCTGGAAGCTCTCCACCGAAATACTTCTCCACCATCGCACCTGTCCGGTTCAACAAGTTACCAAGGTCATTAGCAAGATCATAGTTAACCCGATCTACAAAGCTTTCAGGTGTGAACGTACCATCCGAACCAAACGGTACTTCCCGTAGCAGATAATAACGAAGTGCATCCAGGCCGTAACGATCAATCAGTGTAACCGGATCAACTACGTTCCCTTTGGATTTCGACATTTTGCCATCCTTCATAAGCAGCCAGCCATGCGCAAACACCTTTTTCGGAAGAGGCTCACCCAGCGCCATTAGAATGATTGGCCAGTAAATGGTATGGAAACGGACGATTTCTTTGCCCACAATATGTACATCTGCAGGCCAGAAATTATCGTACAGACTGCGATCCTCAGAACCGTAACCCAAAGCAGTAATGTAGTTTGTCAACGCATCAATCCATACGTACACTACATGCTTTTCGTCGCCTTTAACCTTAACACCCCAATCGAAAGTCGTACGGGAAACCGCAAGATCCTCCAGACCAGGCTTGATAAAGTTATTGATCATTTCGTTCTTACGGGATTCAGGCAAAATAAATTCCGGATTCTCCTCATAAAATTGCAGCAATCGATCTGCATACTTACTCATCCGGAAGAAATAACTCGCTTCCTTCACCAGCTCAACGGGATGACCGCTATCAGGGCTTTTTGCACCAATGATTACGCCATTATCATCTCGAACGATATCAACCAATTGCGTTTCTGTATAAAAGGTTTCATCCGGAATACTGTACCAGCCTTCGTATTCGCCTTTATAGATGTCACCTTGCTTGAGCAGTCGATCAAAAATATCCTGAACAACCTTTTTATGACGTTCTTCCGTAGTACGGATGAAGTCATCATTGGAGATGTCTAGCTTGCGCCATAATTCCTTAATGCCAACAACGATGTCATCTACGAACTGCTGAGGGGTTTTACCTGCTTCCTCTGCCTTCCGTTCAATCTTTTGACCATGCTCGTCTGTACCTGTAAGATAACGTACATCATAGCCGCGTAGACGTTTGTAGCGGGCCATTGCATCTCCTGCTACAGTAGAGTAAGCATGTCCGATATGCAGCTTATCACTCGGATAGTAGATAGGTGTAGTTAAGTAAAAAGTTTTCTTCTCGTTCATTGATTAATCATCCTTTCTTTCATAAAAAGACAAAAAACTCCCGCCCCTATAATGGGGCGAGAGTATAACTCACGCGATACCACCCAAATTTCCTGTCTCTTCACAGAGAACAGGCTTCGCCAGTTCCCTCCCGGGAACTGTCCATTAACGCTGGAACACGCTGTTATCTTACGTGAACCTCACTTGCAGTTCCCGCTCGAACACAGTTCCTCCCGGACCATATTCAATCTAACGCTCCATACCGGCTTTCAGCACATACCGGCTCTCTGTAATGGACGTACCGATTTACTTATCCGTTCCTCGGAATTCATACTATTACCTGTGAATATACCCAATGGTAAGGGCTTATGTCAAGTCGCACGAGCAGAATCCTTCTTCGTGGGGTGTTCCTCAAGAGGCGGTACCGGATCAAGTCCCCCTGGATTGAAGGGATGACATCTAGCGATCCGCTTGGCAGCAAGCCATGAACCTTTAAGTGGACCATGGACTTCAATAGCTTCCAGCGCATAGGCAGAGCAGGTTGGATAGAAGCGACAAGTGGCAGGCTTAATCGGGGAAATGTACTTGCGGTACACCCGAATGGGGGCCTGAATCGTTCTTCGAAGGGTCGCCATCCTTAGACCCCTTTTTTGCGATTAGCTGCTGCGACTAGTTCTTCTTCCCGGTTCTCTTCACATTCTTTGCAATAACCGAACACCTCAAATTTATGCTTGACTACCCGGAATTGATCAGGTGTATCCGTTAAATTCATCGGGCAGAAATTAATCGGGTAGGTTTTCTCGCATTGAAGGCAGATCATATGATGATGGTGATCCTGATGATTACAGCTTCCCTTGAATTTCACTCCGTCCTCAAAGACGATTTGTTCAAGTACACCAAGCTCTTCCATTACACGCAGATTGCGGTACACGGTATCAAAGCTAAGTCCGCTATACTTGCGGCCCATATGCTCATAGACATCCTTCGCTGACAAATAACCCTTATTCTCGCCGAATAACTTGGCAAGCGTTTTGCGTTGGTCGGTGATTCGCAGACCTTGCCCCGACATGACCTCTAATATTTGTTCTGTCGACAGCATACGCTCATCTCCCATAACATTTCAGTTCATTTCATTTATACTTCACTCTCTTAATAATGCCCCAAAATAAATGCCCCGTCAATGAAACAACCAAGCGTATGAGTGTTCACCAGAGTAAAATTCATACATTTAAATACAAAAAGTCCGGCTGAGTATTCCTTTGCGGAATATTCAACCGGACTTATATTTCAGGTGAATCCCAAATAACTTAAAGGATGGACCTATTTTGTTATTTCTTCGCTGGCAGTGGTGTAACTAGGAAATTCACCGGCAAGTTACTACCAGAAGCTGCTGTGAACAAAATCTCCACGGAGCCGCCAAAATCACCAGTACGATAAATCACGCTGTTCATATCAGCCGATGAGAGACTTCCCGATGTCGGCATGTGTACAATTTGACCATTAACCATGACAGGTCCCATGTAATTACCGCCACGTGGATTAAACGTAATCAATGAATTAGGTGCAACACGATCGAATTTGATTTTGTATAACACGCCGAAATTACCTGCATTGGATGCATCAGTACCGTTCATTGGGTCTACACCGGTCAAATTTAAATCACTCAAATTGTCACCGAGAAGAAGTCTCGCAGGAGTTGTTCCTACTTCGTCGGTAACCGTGATGATACGTGTAGAATCAGCATAAGTTCCTCGGTTATGCACCCCATCACGATCCAATATTGGAAGTGTAGGAAGAGTAGTTAGAGGATCTTTATTCGCATCGATCAGCATGACATTATATTCAATAGGATAATCGCTAAATAAATCTGCTTGGAGGGATACAATCTCGCCTGGTTTCATTGCAATTTTGTTTAGATCCGTAAGAATCGAGACGCTTTCCCCTGGTTGTAGGACTGTTGTCTTATAATGCTCCCTAGTAATCATAGACTTCCAGTAACGTTCCACAGACATTTTACCAGTTCCTTCTGGAAATGAACTTGGACCGCCAAAGCCTACATACTCTGTTGTAATTGTCGTAGGGTACAGATTGTTATTCTTAGCAATCACATACACCTTCGTTTTGATATTCATATTATTCTTATGGTGGACCAAGAAGCGAGTTCCGCCGAATGATGTTTCTTTATACGTGATCCCTTCCGTATTCACTGTTTCTGGGCTGTTACTGCGAATAAGGTTATAAGGCTCAGAAGAAAGATTATAGGCTACCTTCTGCCAAGTTGGAACCATTGATCCGTCGATGTTAAATACACTACCTGGAGCACCGAATAATCTATAGAAATCTTCTTTACTGTACAAGACTTCATCTGAAATATTAATGGTCTTCTCAAAAGTGCTGATTGCGCCATGTGAATCTTTTACTTGAATGGCTACTGTTGCTGGACCTGGAGTGAAGAACGCTTCTGCTTTGTTCGTCCAAGTCACTTCAATTGGATCACCGTCTGGGTCGCTGCTTAGATCCGAATATGTGATCATTTCACCCATCTTGTAAGAATCTTTTTCTGTTGTGAAATTAGCGACTGGCGGTGTATTTGGTTTTAGTACATTGATGGTCACAGAGTAAGGATCACTCCACTGTCCATTCGCATCCATTACGGAATAGGATACTACATAAAATCCTGGTGTATCATAGATATCTTGCTTATTTCCTTCCCAGCGTTGATCGACAATGGCCGTACCATTCGGTGAAGAGCTGGAAGTCACGAAATTCACAGGATCACCAGCATAAATTTCAGTTGGCACTGTAAAAGAAGCTTTAGGTTTCGTGTTCAGCGTAAGAATCACTCGTTTTTGCACATTATCAACGGTATAAGGAATGCCTAACGCTCCAGTGATGGACGTCAAAGGAACCATGAATGTACCCTTGAATTGATAAGCCGGGCCTTTCATTGTCACATTTTTACCATTAACGGAATAGATCTTACTGTCCGTCTTAAAGCGCATTACGTCGCTTCCTTTGGTAACAATGGTCTCTTTCGTTTTATAATCGTAAATGTATTTCACACCTACGCGTTCCACCATAGCTCGGATCGAAACGTATGAGACCCCATTCTTCACGGCCATTGGCTGATTAGCCAAATATTCAACGCCGTTTTGGTACATTTTGTTGCTGTTCATCATAAGTACAAGCTGATTACTGGCCGCAGCACGAACACCATCCGTTGGTATAGGCTGTGTAGTGGTTTCAGGTGTAGCAGTAGGGATCGGTGTAGCCGTTGGTTCGGTTGTTGATGTAGGTTCCGTTGTTGTCGCAGGTTCAGTCGTCGGTTCAGTTGTTGCCCCAGGAATTGGGGTTGGAGTTGGTGTAGGTGATACGACTCCCCCTGGTACCTCAGTTTGTAATGGTGGCAATGGGTCAGTAGCTTCTGGCATTACATCCGTTACAGATGTAGCAGCTGCTCCTACTGCATTGGTATTACCGGAGGTATTATTGACAGCTTCGGCAAAAGCCGGCACTGCCGAGGCGGCCTGAGAAATGGCCAAAACAGCAACTAACGTTAATTTCTTTAAATCCATGATATGACTCCTCTGCTCCTATTTGTAAATATAAGTAGGTCTCTGTCTTTTTCATACTCCTCTTATATCCCCGCAAAAACGCAACCGCTCTCAGCGAAGCGGAAGAATTGCTTTTTGCCACGTTCGTTATAACAAAACATAGTATTAGACGCATATTACCGCAAAAAGTTTCATTTTTAAGTAAAGAAAGATTAACCCAGTATTAAAATAACCGAAACCAACCTTTCAACGGCGACCCGAAAAAAATGAGATTATCCATATAAATATGTGTATTTTGCGGTAAGGTATATTCGCTTTCATTTGCTTTTGTTACAATGTATGGAAGAATATCTTTTTCATGCGGGTGATGACATGTCCAAGAAAATCTCCATCCTCGTTCAATTAATCATGGGTTTCTCACTAATCATCTTCACTATCGTAGCTTTTACGATTTTTTTGTCCTACCGTTCGTCATCCCAAGCTGTTCTTAACCGATCGAATCAATATATTCTGGAATCCGTCAAACAGCTTCAAGGTAAAATGGACGCTATTCTTCAAGATAACGACAAACTCTCATCTACCATCATGTTCAGTCCCTTGATTCAAGAAACACTAGGAGACTTAGCAGAATCCCGCACACCTCATACTGACGCTATGGATATCACCCGCTACATAGATCAACAGACACGTTCCATCAACTATGATATCCAGTTCAAGCTGCTCGGACTTTCAGATAATCAGGTATATACCAATAGCAGTTCCTTAAAAGTAATCTGGGACAGCGAGAGGGAAATCCGCGGCGCCTATTGGTTTCCAGCTATAGCCCAGAATAACGGACGTATGCTCTGGTTTGGTGTAGATGTATGGCAGAACGGTACCATCCCTGTGGTCATGGGAGCTAGGCAAATTAATGATTGGAATGCTCTAGATCGATTAGGAACGTTATTTCTTGTCCTTCCTGTGGAGGTTATCCATAACGCTGTCAGCCAATTTCATCTTGGTAAGAATGAGAAAATCCAAATTGTTGATTCCTTCAACACCATTGTTTATTCCACCGATCCAGATGAGATTGGGCTGTATATGGATGATAGACTTCTAAATCAATTCAGCAACCATAAGGCACGGATTATCCCACATACCATAAACTCCCGCAATATGTACGTATCTTACGCCTATTCACCTTACAGCGAGTGGAGCATTTTTGCTTACATTGATTCTAAAGAAGCTGTTAAAGATTTAAATGGCATTCGCAGAAATATTATTCTAATTGGCTTGTTTGGGATGGCCGCAGCGTTATTGTTTACCTTCTTTTTCTCATGGACACTATCCAAGCCGCTTCGTAACCTTGCAACCAAGCTAAGCAACGTTGAACGTGGAACCACACTACCATTTGTAAAAACAACCATGAACAAGGAAATGGCTATTCTATACTCAAGCTATAACTCCATGCTTCAAAACCTGGACCATACAATCGCTGACCTCTCAAGCAAACAAATCAGTGAAAAACAAGCTCAGATCGTAGCGCTTAAAGCGCAGTTCCGCCCTCATTTTCTCTACAATACTTTGAATACCATCTATTGGTCACTTGCTAATAAGCGCCTGCGGGAAGAGTCACAAATGGTGCTCGCACTAAGCGATTTGCTCCGTTACAGCATTGATCGAGGATCGGAATTTGTTACGGTTGAGGAGGATTTACAACAATTAGAAAGGTTTATCTATCTGCAAAAACTACGCTACGAGGAAAAACTACAGATTGATCTGCACGTGAATCCGGAGGTCATGAACCGGCAGCTTATGAAGCTAACCCTTCAGCCCCTTGTAGAGAATGCTATCACACATGGACTTGAGCCTACGCTTCGCGAAGTATGGCTAATACGTATTCGAGCTTATAGTGAAGGCACCTCACTTGTGCTAACTGTAGAAGATAATGGAGAAAGCATGAGTGAGGCAAGAATGGCAGAGGCCTTAATCAGTGGTGAGGTCACTCCGGAGAAGCTGCTTCACACCGGTATCGGTCTCTCCAATCTGAATCATCGTATAGAATTAATCTATGGACATGGATTTGGCCTTCATTTATCCACAAGCGAGCTCGGAGGCTTACTAGTAAGAGTCACTGTTCCATTACAGTTCGACCAAGGGTAGGGGGCGAAGTGATGAATGTGTTAATTGTTGACGACGAAAGTTTTGTTCGACGTTCTCTGTCAGAAATGCTGGGAAATGCGAACCAGAATTTTAGCATCATTGGTTCAGTAGAGAATGGATTAGCAGCTGTACAACTGTTAAAAGAGCAGGCAGTCGATCTCGTAATATCAGATATACGAATGCCCGGCATGGATGGACTCGAGCTCTCTAAGCATATTCATGAATGTTATCCTGACACTGAAACGGTACTGCTCACAGGTTATCAGGATTTCTCCTATGCCAGCCAAGCCATTCGGTACGGTGTACGAGAATATCTGGTCAAGCCAAATTCAGTAGAAAACATCCTCGAAGTCGTAACAAGTGTGTACGAACGCCTGGAATTGAAAAAGCAACACAAGCAAGTTTCACACCTACGAGAAAAGAATCTGCGGGAGAAACGTCTTTCAGATCTACTTTATGGCATTCCATTGCCCTATTTTGAAGAACAGCTCATACCGCCCTTTCATTCCTTTGTCGTCGTAACTGTAAATCACCTAGGTGATGTTATGCCGCAGTACTGGTCCGAACAAGCGATGTATGCAGCCGTAATCAATATATTAGAAGAGTGCTTTGCGCTATACGCTCACGTTGTCGGCATTCAAGAGGAGCAAGAAGCAATAATCATGTTATTCTACCCCCATGAACAATCTAAAAAAATTGATGAGGCGTTGACTCAGGAGATGATGAGTAAGCTGTCTAGCATCTTGAAATCGCCTTTCAGCGCAGGTGTCTCCAATCCTCACTATGACCTTGGAGCTCTCGCAACAGCTTATCATGAGAGTCTACAGGCATGTCAACAGATCAAAAAGGATATCACCCGATCGGTTATCTATTATAGTAATATATCCATGTGCTCAGCTTCCCCACAGCTTACAGAACAACTACAGGTGAAGGCTACACGCAGGGTAATCTCTATGATGATTGAGGCAATGAATTCGCGACTCCAAGAGAACCTCTCACTCAAAATGATCGCAGATGAATTATACAT
Organism: Paenibacillus etheri; assembly: GCF_001012825.1. Taxonomy (GTDB): domain Bacteria; phylum Bacillota; class Bacilli; order Paenibacillales; family Paenibacillaceae; genus Paenibacillus_AQ; species Paenibacillus_AQ etheri. The sequence continues at coordinate 76,034 of NZ_LCZJ02000018.1, read as the reverse complement.
GAACCCAACGTATCTGGGCCGTCTGTTCAAAGACGATGTAGGAGAATGCTTTTCCAGTTTCCTTACCAAGCTTCGTATTCAAAAAGCAATAGAGCTGCTAAATAATGTTACGCTCAAGGTTTACGAAGTTAGCGAATTAGTCGGCTTTAAGGATCCTGCATACTTCAGCCTCATATTTAAGAAATACATGGGTATGACTCCTCAGGAATTTCAGAAGCACAACAAATAAAGTCGAGGTGTGTTCTCTTGCATGTGAACGCTAAGTTGATGACTGTCCTGTTAAGCTTTGGATTGCTTCTTCATACAAGCGGTTGCCAGATCTCTCCTTCCAAGGAAGATATCGACCTGCAAGACCCGATCCAGCTGAACATCTGGCTTACCGCAGGATCGGGTCTTGAGCCACTTATAGATCAATATCAAACGCAGCATCCCGAGCTAGAAATTCATATTCAGACCTCTACCTTCACACAGCTTCCCGCCAAGCTGCAGACTTCATTCGCAGCAGGATATAGCTCCCCTGATGTGGCAGCCATTGATATTAGCTATTTGGATCGTCTCAAGCAGTTCCCCGGTTATTTTTATAACCTTACTACATTTGGAGCGAATGGTCTGAAGGATCAATTTCTGAGCTGGAAGTGGCAGGAGGTGCTCGGTAATGATTTTATCTTCGGATTACCGACTGATATTGGTCCCTACGCAATGTTGTACCGGACTGACATTTTCGCATTATCTGGACTCCCTACCAAACCAGAGGAAGTAGCAAAGCGAATCCAAACTTGGGATCAATTCCTCAAGGCAGGTACTAGAGTCCATGAGGCAACAGGCAAAGCCTTTGTCAATGACTTAGAGAATCTTTATCTAACCCTTTTACGCCAGTCCAAGCTTCAATATTACAGCCCCACTACACAAGAACTGATCATAGAAAATAATCCTGCAGTAAAAGGGGCCTGGGACTTCTCAATACAAGCCCTGAAGCTGAATCTATCCGCCGGTATTGCCGTAGATACACAGCGCTGGGGTGCAGGTCTGCTAAACGGAGATTTTGCAGTTATGCTCTGTCCAGCTTGGATGATTGATCATATCAAGAGCAGTGCTCCAACAGCCAGCGGATTATGGAACGTAACAACCATCCCAGGTAATAGCGCTAATCGGGGAGGTTCCATCCTTACTTTGCCTAGAACAGGCAGTCATCCTGAGGAGTCATTCGCGCTTATCAAATGGTTAACCGAGCCTGCACAGCAATTAATTTCATTTAAGACACAAGGTACATTTCCCTCTACCCCCAAAATTTATGACGATCCAGAGATCCATAACCTGTATGATCCCTATTTTCCTAACTCAGAGGTTGGACGTGTCCTCTCTACAGCAGCACAAGAAGTAATTCCTACTTACTACGGTCCTCACCACGCTGATGTAGAAACAAATATGCTTGAGTATTTGACCAAAGCTGAGCAAGGTAAGCTAGATCCCGAACAGGCTTGGTCACTTGCCATTCAAGTGGCACAAACAATAGATACTTCTTTCCGCTAACCTATTCATCAATCGTACAATAAAGGCTATCCCAGCGTAGTAATCATGCCGGGGATAGCCTTTTGGATTCGTTTATATTTTATTTTTGAGCAGCTAAGAAAGCACCTAACTGTTTTTGTTTTTCTGCAATAATCTTATCAAGTCCAGCTTTCTTCAGCTTGTCGGCGTACTTAGTCAGGACAGTGTCAGGATCAACAGAACCTGTATCCAAGCTGATGTCGTATTCATCCATTACAGCTTTACAAGCCGCGATTTCAGTCTTCATTGAGGATGCGTCGAAGTTAAAACCGAGCGCAACAGAAGCTTTACCTTTGGAGTTGAAGGCCTTGAATTGCTCCCATTTGTCTGGAGCTTCACTTTCCCATACAGGATTCAGGAATTGGCTTCCAAGCATCCAGGCAGCAGCGGTATTATAGTCACCAGTTTTATCAGTAGCTTTAATTGTATCGCCACTAACGACATCATAATGGACACCTTTCACACCAAATACGAGCAGATTATTGATTTCTTTATCCGTGTGCAAAAGATCTAAGACCATCATGGCACGAGCTGGATCACCAGAGGAAGCAGAGACCGCTAACATTGATCCTGCTGCATCACTAGTAGAAATCGTCGGTTCGTTAAAAGCAATTTGTTTCAGTTTTCCGACCAAACCTGTAGCATTAGCCAATTCACTATCTTTACCAGGTTTAAGTGATTGTACTGTCATAAAGACATTTCCGGCCTTCATTGCATCTTGCGTAGAATTTGTAGCCACGGCCGCATCTTTGTTAATGTAACCTTTCTTCATATATTCACGAGTAAGTTTGATGATTTCTTTATAACGGTCCAGCTCAATCATGGATTGAATTTTAGTATCCGCTGAATCCTTAAGCAGAACGCCTGGAATTGAAGCATCACCAAGCGTATCGTACTGCGCCATATACTGAGAGTTAAAAGTCTCTCCTTGCTTGAAGTATAGTGGAGTTAGGTCAGGTCTCTTCTCCTTTACGACTTTGAGAACGGCATCCAAATCTTGAATGGTCTTCACATTCGACATATCAATGCCTAGTTCATCAGCAATATCGGAGCGATAAACGATCCCGCCTTGTGCTGCTAGCTCCTTATTCGTAGGAACGGCATAATTCACTCCATTGATCGCAGAACCTTTTAAGAATTGCGGGTCGAGATTTTTAAGAATCCCTTGGCCATATTCGTTCAATAGATTACCGTACTTGCCGTTATCATCATTAAGTGGGAGGTAAGCACCTTTAGCTGAATTGGTTACATAGTTTTTCCATTGTGCTGTAAAAATAATATCGAATTTCTCCTGACTGGCAATCTTCAGATTGACATCATTGTCCCATGGACCCCAGTCGATCGGTGCGATATCCAATTTGGCATTAATTTTAGGTTCCAGAAGCTTATTGATAGCATCCTCAACAACCTGCTCATCCTTTTGAACAGCACCGACATAAATTAACTTAACAGTATAAGGATCTAATTTCTTTTCCGGTTCAGCTGTAGGATCTGCAGCAGGTTCATCTGTTGCCGCAGCATTGGTAGCGGTTGCATTTTCACTTGGTGCCGGTGAGGCCCCTTCATTATTCCCGTTATTCCCTCCACATCCAGCTAAGCTAAGACTGAGTACCACCATAAGCATCAGCGTTAATAGTGCGCTTGTTCGAATAGCCTTCATGTACACCATAACCTCCCTCAAAATATTTATATATGCTGAATCGGACGTTCACACACTTGCATAGAGCGCCGAATTAAGCCATTCCAATCCTCATTAGCCTTTAACAGCACCAACCGTAAGCCCTTTGATAAAATACTTTTGGAAGAAGGAGTAAACGAATACGATAGGACCGATCCCAATAACAGCCATTGCCATCCTTACCGTCTCGGTCGGCAGATTGATTTCTACACCTTGCGCAGCTAAGGCAGCCATCGCTTGAGGGCTTGCAGTAAGGAATTGAACGTTCAACATCGTCTTATACATTAAATACTGTAGATTGACATGCCCTTCGGGTGAAATGAAGATCAAGCTGAGATACCAGTCATTCCAATACGCCAAGGTCTGAAATAATCCTACTGTAGCTAGCACCGGTAACGACAAAGGCAGAATGATTTGAACGAAGATCCGAAACTCCGGTGCCCCGTCGATTTTAGCAGACTCAACCAGTGCTGGAGGGATTGTGTTCGCAAAAAAGGTTCGTAAAATGATTACAAAGAATGCTGAAACCAGCAGTGGCATAATTAGAATCCATAGCGTATCCTTCAAATGCATCATTTGAGTATAAACTAGATACCAAGGTACTAGGCCTCCATTAAACAAAAGTGTAAAAAACATAAAGAACGAAAAGAAATTACGATGTGGAAAATCCCCACGTGAGATAGGGTAGGCATACATTGCCATAATTACGAGACTCAGAATCGTTCCAACCACCGTCACAAATAAGGAAACCGCAGCTGCATCTATAATTTGCCAATAATCTTTTAACAGAAATTCATATGACGAGATATCCCACTTGTTCGGGAAAAAGCTGTAGCCGTGCTGCACAACCGATTGTTCATCCGAGAACGATACGATAATCACGAGGATCAGCGGGACCACACAAATCGCTGTATAAATCCAGAAGAATATATTAATCAGCAAATTGGAAATATTAGAAATTTCATTGGGTTGTCTTTGCCGTTTTGTTCTCTTTCCTGTACGACCCGACGGCCTTATTGCAGTTTCTGTCTGGCTCAACACTCCCACCTCCCTCTAAAATAACGCATCATCTTTACTTATTCGTCGTACAGCTAGATTCGCTAAGAAGATCAGTAGGAATCCTACAACAGATTGAACGAGACCCGCGGCAGAGGACATCCCAATATCACCAATCGCCAGGAAGGTCTGATACACATAGGTGTCGATAACTTGCGTAGTGGAGTATAATGCGCCTGCGTTTCTAGTAACCTGAAAGAACAATCCAAAGTCTGCGTTAAAAATCCTACCAATCTGCAGTAGCGTCATTACGATAATAACCGGACTAATCAGTGGCAGCGTGATTTTGCGAATCTGTTTCCATTTAGAAGCTCCATCAATCAACGCAGCCTCATAATATTCATGATCTATACCGATGATCGCAGCCATGTAAATGACCGTCGTATAGCCAATCTCTTTCCACAGCTTTACTATCACTAGAATCCCCGGCCAATATTGCGACTGCGAATACCATTCAATTGGATCTACCCCAAAGAACGGGAGCAGTGTCTTGTTCATGAACCCATGCTCTGCACTCAGAAAGCCGTATACTAAATAACTAACGACGACCCATGAGAGAAAATACGGGAGAAACATCGCACTCTGATGAAATTTCGATAGCCATCTGCTGCGCATTTCGTTAAACATTATCGCAAAAGCCAGTGAAAAAATGAGTGTAAGCACAATAAACGCAGTGTTGTACAATAGGGTATTTCTAGTAATGATCCAGGCCGTCTCTGTCGAGAATAAATATTTGAAGTTCGAGAACCCGACCCAATCACTGCCTAGAATCCCTTTCTGGTAATTGATATCCTTAAAAGCAATTACCGTCCCTAACATCGGTATGTAGTTATTGATGATCAGAATAATAATGGCTGGGAGCATCATCAAATAGAACACCCAATATTTCTTCATCACTCTCAGAAAATTCGGCACTCTCCCCCTGCCTCTTTTCTTTACTTCTGACAAGCTGACGGTAGGATTCGTCACACTCATGTTCAGTTCCCCCATTTCCCCATCATCCCAATTTAGAGCCTTTATCACTCTCGCTCGGCTATCGTCTTGCACATCCTTCTTACACTCTAATTAAAACATATGATAAATTTCGGGAGTATAGGGAGCATATTATATTTCTATAAAAAAAGAGATGATTATCCTTAATAACTAAGGATAATCATCTCTACTGTTTAAAATCATTTAATTTATCACAGCCGCAGGCTGGTCGATAATCCCTTCTTTCCCCTAAGGAGTCCCCACAACCGCAGGAGTGGGACGACTCCATACCCACTACGAAGTGTGGTGAGGGGGAAGGATCGGAGAGGAAATTTGGAACTGTAGGGGCGGAGCGTTCGCCTAAAAGCTTTCCTTGGAAAGCTACCTCGGAAGCATATGCTATCATTGGATTTCAACCGCGAGCAGCGGTTTCTAATCAAGAAATACCATGATAACAGCGACCGGAAGTCCAAATATCCTCAGAGTGACGCCGACCTCACCGCGTTTCGGTCACGATACTCCTTAGGAGACATCCCCGTCTGCTTCTGAAATACCTTCGTGAAATAACGTCGTTCCTGATAACCCACTCCGGAACCAATCACCGTAATACTCTTATCGCTGTTAGTAAGCATAAACTTGGCAGCTTCAATTCGCTGTTGTGTCACGTACTCCACAAAAGTCATTGCAAACCGGTTTTTAAACAAGAGGCAGAAGTAACTGCCGCTAATCCCGATCTTATTCGCCACTTCCTCAATCCCGATATCTGAATGAAGATGCTCAGAGATGTACTGAGCGGCTAAGTTCATAAGCTGATCCGGTGTTTTTTTACCATTGTCTGCTTCAGGAATTTCTTGAAATAAAGGGATGCTATTATACAGTTTATTTTTAAACTGTTTACTACGGATATTGGCTCCGATCTCACGTATCTTATTTCCAAGTTCTTCATAATGAATCGGCTTACAAATGTATTCTTTTACCCCAAGCCGGATCGCTTCCCGTGCGTAGTCAAATTCCTGATACCCGGTAAGCAGCAGTACCTCACTATCCAATCCCATTTCTCGCAACTTTCCTACAAAAGTTAACCCGTCCATCACTGGCATACGAATATCACTTAACACAAGATCGGGTTGCTCCTCTTCAGCAATGCGCAAGGCGTCCATACCACTTCGCGCCATACCGACGACCTCCATCCCCATCTCCTGCCATGGCAATACTCTGTTCAGGTTGTTAAGAATTGGGGCTTCGTCATCTACCAATAATACCTTTAGCATAATGATCTTCCCCCTGCTCGTATTTAGGTATGACACATTGAATTATAGTACCATAACCTGGACTGGAACAAATAAATATTCCGTACCTGTCACCGTATTCAATACGGATGCGATCCGCTACACTGCGAATGCCAAGACCTCTACGTTCGAGATTCATCCGATTTTCCCGTTCAATGTTAACCTCTTGCTCCACAGGATCATTCACAATATATTGGAAAATGGACAACTGAGATGGTGTAATACCTATACCGTTATCTTCAATTTGTAAAATTAAGTCCCCTTGCTTCTCCCAAACCTTCACAGAAACTTGACCTTTGTAATCAATACCCTCAAATCCATGCTGAATGCTATTCTCTACAAGCGGTTGCAAAGTAAGCTTTAGAATGCCGCAACTCATCAATTCTTGCGGGATATCAATATCGTATTCAAATAAATCCTCAAATCTGAATTTTTGAATGTCTAAATAATTGCGCAGATGTTTAATCTCTTCATCCAGTGTTATTTCTTCTCGATCCTGTATGCTAATACGTAAAATACTTGCCAGTCTGTAGACCATCTCACTGACTTTCTTGCCTTCATTCTGTATAGCCAGAACATTAATCGACTCTAACGTATTGAATAAAAAATGCGGTTTGATCTGTGCCTGTAGAACACGCATCTCGGCTTGATTCTTGCGACGCTGTTCGACTTGGATTCTGTTAAACAATCGATTAATTTTATCCATAAGATCATTAAAGCCCTTACCAAGGAGCGTTAACTCATCATTCCCCTTCACTTCTACCCGCGTAGTCAGATCTCCATCCTCAACACGTCGCATAAAACGAACAATTACGGCTATTGCACCTGTAATGCGATTCATAAAGAATAGATTGAAGATCACCGCTGCCAAAAAGCAAAGGAAAATAACCCCAACAAACCAGCGTGCAAATACTGTAACTTCTCGAGACAAAGAGTTCCATGAAGTTACAGACACTAGACTCCAAGGATAATCTTTCAAATGATACATGGAGAGAATACTTTTCTCCCCATTGTACTCCGTTTTAAAACTCTGAAACCCTTTTTTAAAGGTAATCTCTTTATTCGCGAATGACTGAATATCCTGTCCATCCAGCTTTTGATCTGGGTCGAATAGAATCATTCCGTCATCATTTACAAGCATAAACGAAACATCCTGATTGCTATCCCCAATTTTTAAATTGCGAAATATCGATTCGAGCTCCCAATTTTTGATCTGTACAACAAGGATACCTATGTTCTGAAAGAAGCTCAGTTCCTTCACGAGTCGAATTTGTGTAAACACAGGTTCAGTTCCCGTAAGTTCGGGATACTCATGAGGAGCCAGCCATTTTGGCACGCCATTCAAATCCATTACTTCCTGGTACAAATCACTTTTTTTAAAAGTATCATAGGGTAGCGTTCGGAAATTTTCCTTATTAAAAAGCGACACGATTTCAGAGTTACCTCTACCGTTAAAATTGTACAAAAAAGCATAGCTGATCGATGGATGGTTAAACAACAGACTACGGAAATTGCGCTGGCTTGCATTCAAATTGAGTTGCTCAGCATCAGTCAAATCTTGATTAGAAGGATCTTCTGCGCTAAGGGCCATATGAAAAACCGAGGTAGCAATTCCGTTGTCTGTAACGTTATCCATATCTTTTAACACATTTGAAATACTGTAACTAATTGCTTTGAGGGAGTATTCCGACTGTTGACTGTACTTCTTCTCAATAGAGTTATAAGTCACGAAAAACATAAGCATGCCTAGAATAAATAAGGGAATGATTATCAGGCCCAAAAATGCCGTAAATAATTTATAGCGCAAATTCATCGGCTAGTGCTCCTGACTGAGAAAAAAGTTATCCTTTTACGCCGCCCGCTGTTACGCCTTCAATAATTTTCTCCTGTAAAATCGCATAAATAACAATTACTGGAAGTACACTGAAGACGATACCCGCTGACATTTGTGCATAGTTCATCTGATATTGATCACGGAATTGAACCATACCCACTGGGAGCGTACGTAGTTCGTCATTCGATAGGAAGTAGTTTGCCAGCAAGAATTCGTTCCAATTGCCCAGGAAATTAACAATGAATACGGTAACCATGGCAGGTACGGTTAGAGGTACAATAATTTTAGCAAAGATACCTGGTGCCTTCAACCCATCCATGACCGCCGCCTCTTCAATTTCTCTAGGCAACGAGCGCATAAATGCAGCCAATATTATAATCGTAAATGGAATTGCATTCGCGATATAAGGGATAATCAACGCCCAGTGCGTATTCAAAATCCCCATCTTACGTACAATCGTATAAATAGGAAGCATCAATGCGTTGTTTGGAATGAGCATTCCCACCATAACCAGGGTGAACAAAATCGTATTCCATTTGCCTTGGCGCATCCGAGTAACTGCAAAAGCGAACATAGACGCTAGAATGATAGATACTACAGAAGCCAATATGGAAATGTACAAACTGTTAAAAAAGTAGGTGCTGATCTTGGCATTTACCCAAGCTTCAACATAGTTATTGAAGACAAACTCCTTCGGAATCCCAAAAGGGTTAAGCGCTATTGCATTGTTATCCTTTTTCACAGAGGAGAATAACACGAACAGGAAAGGAAATAGAATAACTAGTAGATAGGACAAAAGTGCGACATGTGGCAGACTTTTTTTCAGGGCGCGTGGCATCAGTATTCAATCCTTTCTGTGCGTCGGGCTATCAGCAGCTGATAAACGGCTGTAACCACCAGTGTAAATACAAAGATCAGGACTGCGATGGCATTACCGTACCCGTATTTAAAGTTAGTAATTGCATATTTAATCATGTAGGTTGCCATTACATCGGTTGAACCAGCAGGTCCACCCTTAGTCATTACAATGACGATATCCGCCGCTTTCATTGCCCCTGCAATAGATAACATGATTACAACAGAAATGATTGGAACGATCAGCGGAAGTGTGATGCGTGTAGCACGTTGGAATCCAGTTGCACCATCAATAGCAGCAGCTTCATCCAATTCACCTGGTATCGACAGAATAGCTGCAAGTACCATTACAATATAGAATCCGGTCCATTGCCAAGCATTCGTGATCAGGATGGATAACATTGCGAATCTTTCATCCGACAGCCAGTAAAGTGGATCAATACCAATTAAGCCAAGAACCTTATTTAAAAGTCCAATGTTGGGCTCATAAATGAAGCCCCATAGAATACCGATAACTGCTGTAGACATAATGGAAGGCATGAAGACCGCTGTCTTATATAAGCCTTTTAGCTTCTTTACATTTGATATCAATAACGAGAACAATATGATTAACGGCACCTGTACAAAACAGGAGAAAAGAATGAAGAAACCGTTATTTTTGACAGATATCCAGAATCGTTCATCTCCTAATGCCTTCTCAAAATTACTGATTCCGGCAGACTTGACTGTGTCAGATACACCATTCCAGCTAGTAAAGCTGTAATAGATAGAACTAAAGATGGGATAGATGAAGAACATCGTGAACAGGATCAGTGCTGGAAGAATAAAAAGGAAAAATACCAATGGATTTCTTAGTGCTTTATTCATGACTACCTCCGGTTGCTTTGACATCTGGCGAACAATGAATGTTTTAGATCTGTGCAAACACATAAATTCTTTGAGTTTAAAAATGTACCCTGGTTCTGGCACCAGGGTACATTCAATTTGCAGCTACTTATTCAACTGCTGCGTTTGCTTCTTCTTGTACCTTCTGTAAAGCTTCACCCATTTTCTCTGGAGTTGTCTGACCACCAATTAGCTTTTGAATTTGAATGTTACTGATTTCTGTAGTTACATCAGCTTGAACAAGTGAGTCAAATGCTGGGAACGAAGATTGTGAGTTATTAAGTACACCTACGATTTCGCTCATCAGATCATCCGTAATATTTTCATTCAGCACGTTTTGATCAATTTTCATTGCTGGCAGTACGCCATCTTCAACAAGACCACGTAATTGCATTTCTTCATTAAACAAGTTTTTGATGAAAGATTTCACAGCAGCCAATTGACGAGGATCTTTCTCAGCAGAAGCAGAGAAACCGTAGCCATTGTTTACATCGCGCATCAATGCAGTTTGGTCGCCTGCGCCACCATCAACTGGAGGAATATTGAAGAATCCAACTTTACCGATCAAACCTTCGCCAGATTGTCCGGCTTTGAATACGGAGGATTTCCAAGTACCATCATAAAGCAGGATTGCTTCACTACTAGTGAATTGTGTTGTATATTCAGCATACTCGAAACCAAGTTCGCCTTTTTTGAAGTATCCTTTGTCAACCCATTCTTTGTACTTTGCAAAGCCTTTTACAACGTTTGGATCAGTCCATTTAGCTTCGCCTGTTGCAAATTTAGCAGTTACATCTGGACCTGCATAACGTGACCACAAATGGTTAGCTAGCATAAGTGGTACCCAACCAGCCTTAGACGCACCAGCCAAAGGTACTTTTCCGTCAGCCTTGATGTCAGCTAATTGTTGTTCCAGTTCAGCAAATGTTGTTGGAGCTTTCCAACCCTTGCTATTGTAGTATTCTTTGTTGTAGAAGAATCCTTCACCAGATCCACCGATTGGCAATCCGTAAATTTTTCCTTCATAAGTGAAAGGATCTAAATTTGAGAATTTATCCTTAATTCCAAGTTCCTCTAGGATTGGAGTCAGGTCTAGTAATTTACCTTCTTTAGCATAGATCTTAGAGTCAGGGCTTCCGAACAGATCGAAGATCTCTGGTGGATTGCCTGCAGCCATTTCACCACGTAATTTTTCTTTACGGTTTACGTCTGAATCTACTCCATCAAGTTTAAAGGTCAGACCCGGTACATCGCCTTCTACCTTTTTAACTACTTCTTGCAGAATAGCTAGACGTTTCTGTTTGTCTGCACCGATTTGAGTGTGCCGAATCGTCATTTCGAACGGTTCGCTACTTACCGGTTCTTCTGTTGCTGGAGCATTTGTAGCATCCGCTGCATTCGTCGCGGTAGCGTTTCCATCTCCTTTGTTAGAAGACGCATTGTTGTTGCTTCCGCAACCTGCCAGTAAAGCTGATGATACAAAAATCAGGGACAATAGCAAAGTCATACCTTTTTTCATTTCTTGTGACCCCCCATATAATGTTGTGCTTTACACTTCTTATTATAGAAAACAGATTGCATTCTCGTAAGGTTAAGATTCATCCACTATAGGGATAAAAACCTCTAATGAAAGCGGAATCAACTACACAATATGTTATGTAACATAACCTAATTATAGTAATGATTACGATCATTCGTTAATATATGTGATTTAAGCGCATATTAATTCAAAAATTAATAATATTAAATTTAAATAATGATATATTATCTATCATCATACATTTACAAACTCTTTAATTAATAGCTGTAACTATATCATTTTTTATAAGGGCTAATACAAAATTACCCCTTTTCAAGATACCAGACATCCCTCTTTTAACAAAAAAAGCCGTTCCTTCAGTAGTAATTCACTGAAGGAACGGCTTTACTTAATGTAGGTATCAATTTATACCAGTGCTGTCTGCTTACGACCTTCTTCGACCAAGCGGTATGCCCGCTGAACTTCTTCATCCGTAGGGGATGGCACACCATCCAATTCATAAACCTTGCCAAGCATTTCCCATTTATAGATACCCATTTGATGATAAGGCAGGATTTCAAACTTCTCAACGCCATTTAAGGTTCCAATATAACGACCTAAATTAATAAGATCCTCTTCACGGTCGTGAATTCCTGGAACGTATACATGTCTAATCCACATCTTACGGTTATGATCCGATAGCCAGCGTGCAAGCTTCAAGGTCCGGTCATTAGATTTGCCAGTTAACTTAATGTGTGCTTCTTCATCAATATGCTTCAAGTCAAGCATTACCAAGTCCGTAACATCCAATAAGTCATTAATCTTGTCACCTTCGTTATAACCATTACTATCTAGTGTAGTGTGCAAATTCCAACGTTTCTTAACTTCCGTAAATAACTGTTTTACAAATTGTGCCTGCAAAGTAGGTTCTCCACCGGATACAGTCAGTCCGCCTCCAGAAGAACGATAGTAGTTCAAATAAGGCTCGATCTCGGAAAGCACTTCTTCCAGACTCATTTCTTTGCCTTCATCTAAAGCCCAAGTATCAGGATTATGACAATATTGGCATTTCAACAAGCAGCCCTGCATGAATAAGACAAAACGAATACCAGGTCCGTCAACGGTCCCAAAGGTTTCCAAAGAGTGTATGCGACCTTTAATCATAGGATGTCATCCTTTCGCCACGACAGACTAACAGTCCCTCTTTCACGAAGAAGTTCCCTGTCCTTGAGACTGTCTTTCCCCTTAATCGCGGCTGTGAAATTTAAAATTTTAACCATTCTCAAACAAGATATTACCGCCCTTGAGACAAGGGCGGTATCTTCCTTGCAACTATTTCAATGTAGAATTTAAATCAAAGATCTTTATAAATAGGAACGAATTACATCGAACCATGGAACGTACGGTTAATTACGTCCATTTGCTGTTCGCGAGTCAGCTTGATGAAGTTAACTGCATAACCGGATACGCGGATAGTCAATTGTGGATAGTTCTCTGGGTGATCCATCGCGTCCATCAGCTGTTCACGGTTAAATACGTTAACGTTCAAGTGCTGAGCGTTGTTATGGAAGTATCCGTCCATCATGTGTACCAGGTTAGACTTACAGGATTCATCGTCTTTACCCAGTGCCTTAGGTACGATGGAGAACGTATTGGAGATACCATCTTGTGCATCGGAGTAAGGCAGTTTGGCTACAGAGTTCAGTGAAGCCAGAGCACCTTTCTTGTCGCGTCCGTGCATTGGGTTAGCACCTGGTGCAAAAGGTTCGCCTTTTTTACGTCCGTCAGGTGTTGTACCTGTCTTCTTACCGTACACTACATTCGAAGTAATGGTCAATACCGATTGAGTTGGCACAGCATCACGATAAGTTTTGTTTTTACGGATCATTGTCATGAAGGTTTCAACCAATTCTACTGCGATGCTGTCTACAGCATCGTCATTGTTACCGTAGCAAGGGAATTCGCCTTCGGTTTCGAAGTCAATTGCAATACCTTGTTCGTTACGGATAGGTTTAACCTTCGCGTATTTAATAGCACTCAGCGAGTCAGCTGCAACGGACAGACCAGCGATACCGCAAGCCATCGTACGCAGAATGTCGCGATCATGCAGTGCCATTTCGATACGTTCGTAAGAATATTTGTCATGCATATAGTGAATGATGTTCAAAGTGTTAACGTAAGTCTTAGCCAACCACTCCATCATCGGTTTGAAGCGTTTCATTACTTCGTCATAATCCAGATATTCAGAAGTGATCGCTGGGAATTCCGGTCCAACTTGTGCTCCAGATTTTTCGTCTTTACCACCATTAATAGCGTACAGCAAAGCTTTTGCCAGGTTGGCACGAGCGCCGAAGAACTGCATTTGTTTACCGATACGCATTGGAGATACGCAGCAAGCAATAGCATAATCGTCACCCCAGTATGGACGCATTAGATCGTCATTTTCATACTGAATTGCACTAGTTTCGATAGAAACCTTAGCACAATATTTTTTGAAGCCTTCAGGCAATCTTTCGGACCACAGAACAGTTAAGTTTGGTTCCGGAGCTGGACCCAAGTTGTACAGGGTGTTCAGGAAACGGAAGCTGTTCTTGGTAACACGAGTGGTTCCATCTTCAGCCATACCACCGATGGATTCAGTTACCCAAGTAGGGTCGCCGGAGAACAGGTCATTATAGTCAGGTGTACGCAAGAATTTAACGATACGCAGTTTCATTACGAAATGATCGACAATTTCTTGTACTTGTTCTTCATTCAAAGTACCTTCTTCAATATCGCGTTCTGCATAGATGTCTAGGAAGGAAGAAACACGTCCCAAGGACATCGCCGCACCATTTTGTTCTTTAACTGCTGCCAGATATCCAAAGTATACCCATTGAGTAGCTTCCTTGAAGTTCGTCGCTGGTTTGGAAATATCCATACCGTGAGCTGCTGCCATTTCTTTCAATTCGCCCAGTGCACGAATTTGCTCGGACAGCTCTTCACGCAAACGAATTACTTCTTCTGTCATGGAATCAACTTCAAGTTCAGTTAGTTGTTGCTTTTTGTCTTTAATCAAGAAATCAATACCGTACAGAGCAATGCGGCGGTAGTCGCCGATAATACGTCCGCGGCCGTAAGCATCAGGAAGACCTGTGATAACGCCGGATTTACGTACTGCTCTCATGTCTGGTGTATATGCATCAAATACGCCTTGGTTATGCGTTTTGCGAATGTTCGTGAACATGTCAACGATGTTTTGTGGAAGCTCGAAGCCATAAGCCTTCGTAGCATCGACCATCATCTTGATCCCGCCGAATGGCTGAATGGAACGTCTGAAAGGAGCGTCAGTCTGCACGCCTACAATCTGTTCCTTGTCCTTGTCAATGTAGCCTGGAGCATGTGAAGTGATTGTGGAGACAGTATCTAGGGAAACATCCCATACGCCGCCTCTTTCTCTTTCTTCCTTGCTCAGTTGAGAAATAATCTTCCATAGTTCAGTTGTGTTACTAGTAGGACCTACGAGGAACTCTTCGTTACCTTCATAAGGCTTAATGTTACTTGCGATAAAGTTGTTAACGTCAACTTTCTTGGACCATTTACCTTTTGCAAAACTTCTCCAACCGGATTTCACTTCATTTACTTCTTTTTCAATCACCGACATGCTAAATCCCTCCATCTATATTTATTATATTTGTAGAGATCGCGGGCTTGAAGGTTGATCCCGTGTCTCGTGATCCCCAAAAGATGTGGTTGTTCCAAATTTCACAATCAACACTTCATATGTGGGACCGTTGTTTATATAAACATTCTAGTTTATTTTCTATAAAAACACTGTGACAAATATCACCTTTCGAGTGATATTTGTCACCTTTATCTAAGTCCACTACTATCCTATTCTCTATTTAACCATTTATTAATTATCAAATCTTCCGTAGAACGCATTACGGTATACATCAGCAAGTTCAGATACCAGTGGCAGCTTAGGATTGGCAGTTGTACATTGATCTTCAAACGCACGGTCAGCCAAGTAATCTACGTGGGATTCGAAGTCCTTAGGATCAAAGCCCAGTTGTTGGAACGATTCTTCGATGCCCAATTTTTTATTCATATCGCGAATAGCATTGATCAGGCTAGTTACACCTTCTTCAGTTGTGCGAGCTGGCAATCCCAGAATACGGGCAATTTCAGCATAACGCTCGTCAGCTACGAAGTGCGAATATTTAGGGAACGAAGCGAACTTCGTAGGTTTTTTAGCATTGTAGCGGATAACGTGTGGCATAAGGATCGCGTTAGTACGACCATGAGCAGTGTGGTACTGTCCGCCCCATTTATGCGCCAAACTGTGGTTAATCCCCAAGAATGCATTGGCAAAGGCCATACCAGCAAGTGTTGATGCGTTATGCATTTTCTCACGTGCTACTCTGTCGCCTTCCAGCGCCGATTTTTCAAGGTATTGGAATACCAGTTGGATGGCTTTAATAGCTAGACCATCAGTATAGTCACTTGCCATTACAGATACATAAGCTTCGATAGCATGTGTCAATACGTCCATACCTGTATCAGCAACCGCAGTTTTTGGCAAGCTGTATACGAACTCTGGATCAATGATAGCTACATCTGGAGTTAACTCGTAGTCAGCCAAAGGATATTTAGTGTGCTGTTCAGTTGTTTTATCGGTAATAACTGCGAAAGATGTTACTTCCGAACCTGTACCCGAAGTAGTTGGAATCGCTACAAACTTAGCTTTGTTACCAAGTTTAGGGAATTTGTATACCCGTTTACGGATATCCATGAATTTTTGTTTCAGACCATTAAAGTCTGCGTCTGGATGTTCATAGAATAACCACATTCCTTTTGCAGCATCCATTGGGGAACCGCCCCCAAGTGCGATGATGCAGTCCGGTTGGAATCTGTTCATCATTGCAGTACCTTTTTCAACTGTAGTTGTCGATGGATCTGGTTCAACTTCCGAGAACACTTCGATAGCGACAGGAGTTTGACGTTGACGCAGGTAATGTTCAACTCTTTCAACATATCCAAGCTTAACCATCATTGGGTCAGTGATAATTGCGACACGTGTGATATCAGGCATTTTGGTCAGGTACTGAGTAGCGCCTTTTTCGAAATAGATCTTGTCAGGTACTTTAAACCATTGCATATTCACGGTACGACGATTCACCCTTTTCACGTTGATCAAATTGATTGCTGTAACGTTTTGCGACACGGAGTTACGACCATAAGATCCGCAGCCCAGAGTCAACGAAGGGATATTAGTGTTATAGATATCGCCGATTGCACCATGTGTGGAAGGCGAGTTAACGAGAATACGTCCTGTTTGCAGACGGTTAGAGAACTTCATAATTACTTCTTCGTTGTTGGAGTGGATAGCCGAGCTATGTCCCATACCGCCAAATTCAACAATTTGAGCTGCGCGTTCGATACCTTGATCTGCATTTTTAACTTTGTAACAAGCAAGAACCGGGCTTAATTTTTCAGCGGATAGTGGATATTTAGTGCCTACACCTTCAAGCTCTGCTACCAGAATCTTAGTGCCGGCAGGGACTTGAATACCACACATTTCAGCAATTTTCACTGCGGATTGACCTACGATCGCTGGATTAACCGCACATTTATCTACGTTCATTGCTCCACTAGTCAGTTTGGCAGCTTCTTCTTTATTCACAAAGTAGCAGCCATTAGCAATCATTTTTTTCTTCACTTGATCGAAGATTGGTTCTTCGATAATAACAGCTTGCTCGGAAGCACAGATCATACCATTATCAAATGTTTTAGAAAGAATGATGTCCGTTACGGCTTGATCAATATCTGCGCTCTTTTCAATGAAAGCAGGTACGTTACCAGGGCCTACGCCAAGTGCTGGTTTACCACAGCTGTAAGCTGCTTTTACCATTGCAGAACCACCAGTTGCCAAGATAAGAGCAACGTCTGGGTTGTTCATCAATGCATTTGTCTTGTCCATTGTTGGCATTTCAATCCATTGGATACAGTTCTCAGGAGCGCCAGCTTTCACGGCAGCATCATGAAGAATTCTTGCAGCTGCAGCACTACACTCTTGCGCAGATGGGTGGAAACCGAATATAATAGGGTTCCGTGTCTTAATCGAAATCAACGCTTTAAACATCGTGGTGGATGTAGGGTTGGTTACCGGTGTGATACCCATAACAATTCCGACGGGTTCAGCAATTTTTTGGAAACTTTCATAAGTATTGTCTTCAATAACGCCTACTGTTTTATCGTATTTAATTCCGTGCCAGATATATTCAGTTGAGAAGATGTTCTTCGTAATTTTGTCTTCATATACGCCGCGTCCAGTTTCTTCTACGGCCAATTTTGCGAGATACATATGTTTGTCGAGTCCAGCCAACGCCATTGCATGAACGATTGTGTTAACTTGCTCTTGGTCTAGCGCCATGAACGCCTCATGCGCTTTTTTTGCTTTATCCACTAAATTCTGAATATACTCTTCAGCGGTAACTTGTTTAACTTGGGCGGCGACTTCGTTCTTAACTGCCATCTCCCTCGTCCTCCTGTCAATTTTTAGTTGTTTTTCTCTACACATTTATCTTATCACATGATTCCAAACTTGTATAGTGAAATCTTTCACAAAGTATAAAGTTTTTTTGATTTGTTTTCAAAGCGCTTTCATTCGATCATATTATAGATTTTTTACCATATTATG
Source organism: Paenibacillus etheri (assembly GCF_001012825.1). Taxonomy (GTDB): domain Bacteria; phylum Bacillota; class Bacilli; order Paenibacillales; family Paenibacillaceae; genus Paenibacillus_AQ; species Paenibacillus_AQ etheri. The sequence goes on along the minus strand of NZ_LCZJ02000018.1, from coordinate 57,716 downwards.
TGTTATAAAATCCTTAAAACCTTAGAATTATACTTAAAAAAGCAAAATTTTAGACCCGTTTTATCCCATACCTCTAAATCCAGTACTCAAAACGCATTCCCTTCATCACAGAAAATTACGATTTTCCTACGCCAAAAATAATTTCCAGTTGATTATCACTTTTCTGCAGATTTATAAATTTATAAATTATCACAAACAAAAAAACCGACCCCAAAGGGGCCGATTTTCACTTATCTATTCCGCTTTAATCGTATCAAAGAATTTCTCTTGCACTGTTTTAGCTGCTGCTTCTAGCTGGCTTTTGGAATCCGTTCCTTTTTTGGAGAACAGCTCTTGAATGACATTGGACATGGTTGCGTAGTAGTCCTGCGTATTGTATTGAGCTTCAGGTTTAGCATCCAAAAGTCCCATAATGTCAGGGCTATATTGGTATACATTTGTGTACTTGTCATAAACCGCTTTGGTCTTCTTACCGAACTCAGAATCAGCTGAGTAGTAGTCTAAGAGCGGCGGGATAAAGTATTTTCCATCGGTTGTACGTTGTTGAAGAATTGCATCTAGTGCTTCCAAACCTTTGTCAGAGAAATAATCAAATGTAATATAACGGAATGCCATTTCTTGTTCATCGGGCGTAGCATTTGGATTGATTACAAGATAGTCACCACCAAGTACCCCTGTATGTTTTCCGCCTTTTTCCATAGCTGGCATAGGATACGTAAGCACATCCTCAGGCTTCAGTCCGCCTTGGTTCAACGCTTGCTCGATAACGCCATCAGATCCGGCCATTACCATTGCTGTACGGCTTTGTTGGAACGCACCTACAGCATCACCCCAGCCAAGTGCCCAGTCCTGAGGAATCGCGTTAGCTTCCCATCTAAGTTTCTTGTAGAAATCCAGTGCTTTAACACCAGCATCGGAATTAAATGTAGCTATAACCTTACCGCCTTCAATCTTTTGGATCTCTCCGCCAGCTTCAAACAGGAAGTTGGTCCAGTTCCAACCTGATTCGTTCCCCTTACCCATTGGAGCAATACCGGAAATACCTTTTTTGGCATCAGCTACGCCTTTAGCAGTATTCAGCATATCATCCCAAGTCCAATCCATAGGTGGAATGGCTACGCCTTTTTCATCCAGCATTTTTTTGTTGATCATAGTGGTTGTTACATAACCTTTTTGTGTTACTCCGAAAACTTTGCCGTCGATAATAAATTGATTTTGAAGCACGGTGTTAATTTGATCTTTAAATTCATATTTGTTCCACAGATCTGTGATGTCAGCAACCCAGCCCTTTTCAACCAGGAATTTAGCTTCTGTAGCAAAAGTATTAAAGAAGGTTGGTGCTTCATTCGCAGCCATTTTGATTCCGATTTCACTTACATTGTACTGCCAGTCGTCTTTAACGATTTCTACGTTCGGATATACCTCTTGGAAACGTTTGATTTTGTCATCTTCCTGTGCTCTTATTTCAGTCAGGTCAGGTGTTGGATAGTGAATCTTGATCGTCACTTTTCTTTGAGTAATGTCATCCACTGGCGCATCCGTTGCGGTTGCTGTATTATCCGTTACCGCATTTGTTGGCGCAGCAGATGCATCCCCGCCTTTGTTCCCCGCTGTGTTTCCGTTATTGTTGCCGCTGCAAGCAGATAGCAACGATCCGGCTACAAGTACGCTTAGTAGAACGCTAGAGTACTTACGCATTGAAACTCCCCTTTTCAATTCATAATTATCTTACATATCGATCATAAATTAGAAACTGTTTACAAACGAGGTGCATTTATATTCCTTTCATGTGCATGTTTACGATCCATGGTTAAATTCGTCGATAATTGCTTATCCTTTCACTGCCGACAAAGCAACCCCACGCATAATGAATTTCTGGAAAATCAAGAAGACAATGATTGGAGGCAAGGATACTATAAACAGGATTGCAAATTTAATATTAGTATTGAGTGCCTTCACATTAATAACGTATTTATAAATGGCTGTCGCAAGCGTATATTTCTCTTCACTGTGCATAACTAGAGATGGCCAGAACCAGTCATTCCATGCGGTAGAAAAGATAAAGATCGCTAATGTAGCAAAAATCGGAATGGATAGTGGCACGGCAATGGAGAAAAAGCTTCTCGGCTCAGAGGCCCCATCAATTCGTGCTGCTTCGAAGATTTCCGGATGAATTCCGTCAAAAAAGTTCTTTAACAATAGAAAGTAGAACGTGTTCGCACCCGCGGGCAACCAGAAAGCCGCATACTGATTCAGCAATCCGAGCTCCTTCAAATTGACAAAGTTCGGGATCATGTAACTGGTAGCCGGAATAAACAATGTCATCAGAAAGAAGAAGTAAATAGCTCTTTTGTAAGGAACATTCATACGAGAAATACTAAAAGCTGACATTCCCAAAACCACAAGAGTCACGACCATATTCCCTAAAAAGATATAAATGGTGTTTCTAAGGAACATAGGTAAATCAATGTAGTTCATCGCGTCTTTAAGGTTGCTGAAGTGCCATTCCTGAGGGAAAAAATGCGGCGGGAATGAATTCACTTCTTGATTCGACTTCAATCCGTTGAATAACGTCATACAAATCGGATACAACATGCTAAAAACCATAACCAAAATGACTACGCACATTAAGCCATAAACAATCTTATTACTTGTTTTTTTCAAATCGTGTTCTGAAAGAATTCCTCTATCTGCGCTCTTCATCTTAGTAGTCCTCCTTGTTAAGCTTGAACTGTAAAATGCCCAAACCACCTAGGACAATGAACATTAACATACCAAGCGCAGTAGCTGTTCCATAATCGAGTCTTGTAAATGCATATTTTACGATCAACAGCGCATACGTAAGCGTAGTATTATTTGGCCCGCCATCAAGCAGCGCCATCTGTGACTGATACCCTTGTGAAGTACCAATAATTTGCAGGATTAGCATCAAAAAGATTAAATTACGCAGTGAAGGCAATGTGATGTACTTTATACGTGCCCATATACCTGCTCCATCAATCTCAGCGGCTTCATACCAATCTCTTGGAATGCTGAGTACAGCAGCCAAGTATATTAGCATCCCTGATCCGAACTGCTGCCATGTTTCCATAAACACAAGAGAAATCATCGACCATCTTGTATCTGTTAAGAAGGCAACCTGGTCCACACCCATTGTGCCTAGTAACGCATTAATCGGGCCCACCGGATCATAAAGCCATCTCCACAATCCATAGAGAACCACACCAGGCATTACGAAAGGCAGGTAAGCCGCTACACGTACAAAGCCCCCAAACTTTCTCAGCTCCGAGATCATGATGGCAAAAGCAATTGGAACCCAAAAACCGATAATAAGACATAGAAACATGTAATACCCTGTGTTCTTTAATGCGGTCAAAACATCTGGATCACTAAGTGCTCTACTGTAGTTCTCAAAGCCTGCAAAGCTATTACCTTTAACAAAATCAACATGGTAGAAGCTGTACAGTAAGCCCTTAAAAATTGGAACCCACAAGAACATAATAAAAATAATTACGGCAGGTACGAGGAACATATATCCCCAAAAGTTTTTCTTCCAGCGGTTTTGCTTGTACGGTGTCCCCTTCAGCGTCGCCGGGTTTTCGGTTACTACTGCGGTTTGATTCATCAGGCTCCCTCATTCCATTGTTCTTTCAGCATTTTTCGCAAAATGCTTCCTACCTTAAATTGTAGGAAATGAGGGTTGTACTGAACATGTCTATATCTACCGAAGTAATGAGTGTTTTTACTTCTTCAATTCGCTGGGGCTGATCCCATAATATTTTTTGAAAATTTTACTAAAATGCTCGGGTGATTCATAACCCACACGTTCCGCAATTTCATATCTGCGAAGATCGGTATTCAAAATCATCTCCCGACTTTCTTCCATCCGGAGCTTAATTACATATTCCCACAGGTTATAACCTGTATTTTTCTTAAATAGGTAACTCAAATAATTGGGGCTAACATGATTTTTCTTAGCCACATCGTGAATCGTCAGTCCTTTTTGCGCATAGTTCTCGTCGATATATTCTTTCGCTTTTTGTACGATCAGATTGCTATGGGTATGAAGTTCTTCTACAGAAGGATCACTCGTGTAACTATTCCAGTTGAAATCCCCATAATAGAACACATAATGGTCACTATGCTCATTGTTCCAGAGAATTGCATTAGAGGCCTGACGGTTCAAAACGGCCATAAACGAAAGCCCCTTTAAAATCTGGCTAATCCCAATGACCACGTTCAGATGTAAATATTTATGGATATTAAAATGAAGACTTCGACCCAGAATATCTAGCCTATTGATTTGGCCGGCAGAAGAATCCTCATAGCTTTTTTCATCCCATTGAATAATGATCGTAATCTCACCATCCGGTGCATAAAAGGCAATCGAGTTCCATTCCTGATCCATTAATTCTTTGGCAATGTTCAGCGCAGCATAACAAAGAAGCCGTCTGTCCCGCACAGTATACTGTTTCTCCTGGTTCATTCCAGACAGTGGTACTTTAAGCTTTAAGACGCAAAAGTACGGCCCTTGTAGCTTCAGGTTATCCAGCTTCAGCAGGTTATCTGCCTCAGCTACTACAACACCAGGGTCGATGAGCAATTCGTTCAAGAGCTTGCTGTATTCCGGAAGCGGCTCTTCCAGTCGAAAGCTTTCGTTAATCCCAGACATGAAGACATCTAGTTCTGGTGAGGGCTTCCCCATCTTAAGGAGCACATTCCGGACCGAATCCAAAAACTGCTCACTATTCAAAGGCTTGATTAAATAATCCTTTGCCCCGAGCCTAACAGCCATTTGAGCATATTGAAACGTCTCATGCGCAGAAATCACGATGGTCTGTACCCATGGTTTGGCCAGTTTTGCATGTTGCATTAGATCAATTCCACTCATCGCACCCATCTGTATATCCGTAACGAGCAGGTCAATTTCCTCCATACGGATACAGTCCAGCGCTTCAAACCCACTATTAGCGGTATAAATATTAGAAATATCCAGCCCAGATGAAGCTAATAAATTGCTCAGTCCTTTACAAATCAAAGGTTCGTCATCCACTACCAATATATTGAACATATCTGTATGCTCCCCTTCCTTAGTCCTGATTCTCCGATTTCGGAAGCTTAACCGTCACTAGCGTTCCGCCTTCTGTACCAGGGGTGTAGCAGATGCCATAATCAGAGCCAAAATGTAAATGAATACGCTGGTTAATATTGCGGATACCATAACCGCTGGTAGGATTTGGGCTGTCATCATTCAATACAGCTTCAATGGCTTCATAATCAACAGACTTATAGCCATTATCTTCAATAGAGATCCTAACGGTTTCGTCCTCACAAACTGCAGTGATGGTGATCTCACCATCCTCACCCATATTTTTTACCCCGTGAATAATAGCATTTTCTATTAATGGTTGCAGTGTGATCTTAGGTATTAGGTTACTTTTCGTATCAGGGTGAATATCCATCACAACTCGAAATACATAATCATATCGGAGCTGCTGCAGCTTGATATAAGCCGTTGCGTGCTCCAGCTCTTCTTCAAGGCTTATCAGCTCCCTCCCGCGGCTCAGACTGATCTTCATTAGTTTGGACAATTCCTTGATCATCTCGGCGGATTCGACATTTCCTTCTAAAGAGCTTTTCCAATAAATACTCTCTAGGGTGTTATAAAGCAAATGAGGGTTGATCTGTTGATATAGCAATTGAAGCTGCGATTCCTTCTGTTTGAGCTCCATTTGGTATTTGTATGTGATTAATCCGTTAAGCCTGCGGGCCATGTCATAGGTAGAAGCAATCAGCACACTTACCTCATCGTTACTCCCCCTCCGAGGTGTCTCTGGAACACGATTACCCGGCTCGTATTTTCGCATGAAAAAAGCAAGCTTTTGCAAAGGAGTCATTAATGAACGCCAGAAGTACGTAATCATAATTAGTCCAAATACTGCATAAGCCACGGTGATATATTGAATAACACTTTTCATTTCGTTCTGTTGCTGCAGCAGCGCCTTTACCGGAACTTTGTAGACCAGTTTTTGTCCAAGCGAATGGTTATTGTTAACCACATAGATAAAATCGGAGGTAATGACATCCCCTGTACCTTCCAAATCCTCAGCAACAACCGTCTCCGGCAACGCAATCAATTCTCCGGTATTATTCGTAGTGGAGGCGAGAACACGATTGTTCAGGTCTGTTAAGTAAATTTCGCCGTCAGGCAAAGATATCGATTTGAGAGATTCTCCAATTTTAGAGTCCATTTTGGTGATGACCAAAACGCCGATAGTCTCCGCTTTTCTGGAAATGTTGTTTACAGCTCTCATGTAAGTAAGTGTCTTTAAATTCTCCGCTTGCGCGCTTAGCCTCTCCGTGAACTTCAGCGAGCCGCGGCCTTTCTTCTGAACAACCTCCTCAAACCAGTAAGGCTCTTCGGCTTTGGAAAAGAAATAAACCCCCGCCTTCTTAACCTGCGGGAAATTGGGAGCAAAAAAGTAATAATCATTCGGATCGTATATATAAAGGGAGTAGTAGATGCCGTCACCACGTTCAGCGCCCTGAGAGTAACTCACCAACAGCTTCTCTATCGTCTCATATCGTTTGACTCGCTCCAGAATGGTATCCGAACCAGTCATATTAATCTGCTGAATCAGAGGATTCTGAATCACGGTGGTAGTGATTTTATTTACTGTATCGATGTCCCGATTAATGATCGTAAAGTTCTGCTTGTTCAATTCCACATATGCATTCGTAACATGGCGCTTCAGTATTTGCTCCGCCTTCAAATTCCCAAATATGTTCAAAAAGAAAATGGGAGAGATCATAATTAGAAATAGCAGGATGAGCTGCTGCTTGACGTTCAGCTTACGAATCAATCTAATCAGCCTAGACAACATTGAGTCACACCTCCGGGTTAAATAACTATATCAAAGGGACAAACGCTTACATATGTTCATTTTAAAGTTTTTTATGGTCATTTGTATGTAGTTTTATCTGTTTGGCGGATTGGTGAAAGAGGGAGTCATGGTGTCATTACGAGGAAACTTTGGACTTCCTGCCGCTGTTGTCTCCAGATTTTCTGATTTATGCCGCTCCTAGCGGATAAAATCCGGAGACAAAGGCGGACGCTTTCGCTCCTCCAGTTCCAAAATTCCTCTCCATGACCTTCTTCCCTCTCAATAAAACCGAAAACAGAAAAAAGGAAGGAGGGCAGGGGTCACTGCGTGGGGCTTTGGGGAACATCGCGTGTCATTCTGAGGGATCAGCGGACTCAAATGCAGCTATTTGGTCAAACCATACTTTTTTAGAGGAATTTCGAACTGGAGAGACGTTACTCGCCTTGAATAAGAGGAATATCTAGCCTTTTCGATGGATCAGAAAAAGCCTGCAAATGTAAAGGTATATTCTCACTTAGCAAGAGACTACACTGTAATCGACCCTTACATTTACGTAAAAAAGACCCATCCCCAGTAAATTTCACTACTAGGGCGTGGGTCCAACAACAATACTTATTCTTAAGACGAAGGGATAGCTTAGTCTATCAACAACTCATGAACTCCTTTTATAACTAGATCAGCTTCCTTCAGCACTTCAGGCTTGCCAATACCAACAACCTTCATACCTGCAGCCTTACCCGCTTGAACACCCGCCTCCGCATCCTCAAACACGACACATTCATCCGGCTGTAAGCCTAGCTCCTGACCAGCGATCAAGAAAACCTCCGGGTCCGGCTTCGCAAGAGACACTTTGTTACCATCAACAACAGCATCGAACAGATCCGTAATGTTCAGCTTATTCAAAATAAATTCCGCATTCTTGCTGGCTGAACCTAACGCAATTCCAATCCCCCGAGATCTCAGTCCAGTTAAGTATTCTTTGACGCCAGGAAGCAGTTCCGACTCCTCAAGCTTAGAGATGTAATCTACGTATAGGCGATTTTTCTTCTCCGCCATCGCAAGCTTCTCCGCTTCATCAAATTGTAGACCGCCGACTTCCAGAAGAATATCGAGTGATCTCATCCGGCTCACCCCTTTAAGGCGTTCGTTATCCTCCTCTGTAAATGTAAAGCCAAGCTCATCAGCAAGACTCGCCCAAGCCAAATAATGATATTTGGCCGTATCTACGATGACGCCATCCAGATCGAAAATGGCACCTTTCATATTTTGCAACATGGGTTTACTTCCTCTCCGTTATTAATGAATGTCTATACTGTTGTTTCGGTCAAGGCTAGACGCAAGCTCTCACCTGCAGCACAGGACTTTCCTTCTCGTCCTTGCACCGAGAACAACAGAGATTCGCTGTAGTCAGCTGCTGTGGTAACTGTAACTTCATCCTTGCTAATCCGCAGCTTAAAAGTATCCCCTCGGAGCGTAACCGGAAGCTCAACAGACTGCCAATGTTTAGGCAGTGAAGGTTTGATGTGGACAGTTCCCCCATCATAATCCAACCCTGTAAAGCCAAGAACCGCAGCCATCCACGCACCACCATTCGCGGCTGGATGGGTACCACCGATATAGAGATCCCCTACATACTGCTTAGATTCTCCCGTGAGATCAACTGTAGCCGTGCGCATAAAATATGGATAACCCCAGTCCGGCGAACCAATATCGGCAGCTACCAAAGCATAGATACAAGGACTAAGACTTGACCCATGCTCGGTGCGCGGTTCATAGAATTCCCAGTTCGCTTGCTTCACTTCCTTGGTGAAGGAATGCTTGAACAGATTCAGCATCAACACGACATCTGCTTGCTTTAGTATTGTTGTGGTTGTGGCTAATCCATTACCGCCACCCAAATACTCATTTTTGTTAAGTACACGGTATTTCAATTCTGGCAGCCCAACATCTTCTAAAGTGAAGTAACGGTCGAATTGTTCGATGAGAAGGCTAGCAGGGTCTGGCTGCGGAACATAAAACCTATCCAGCATAGCTTTGAACTCTGTCAGAAACGGACCTTCACTAAACACTGAAGACAACTGGCTGTACACTTCCGGGTACTTATCTTGCAGCAGTTCTGCTGTGCGCAAGGCAATCTCCAGTGTTTCCTTAACCAGTGCATTCGTAAAAGCATTATTGTTCACACGCTCATGATATTCATCTGGTCCTGTAACATCTAGAATCTCAAAGCGTTCTTTTACCGGATTATAGTAAGCATAAGAGTAAAAGAACCTGGCACATTCCCAGATCACTTCCGCTCCTCCGCTAGTCAGCAGACTCTCGTCACCTGTAAATTGAACATATTTCCAGATCCCATGTACAACATCCCCACTGATATGCACCTGCTTATCACGGAAATAAGTCCGCATTGGTCGGCCAGTAAATACATCATTCACATTAAACAGAGTACAAGCATCGTCTCCTGTATCCTGACTTTCCCAAGCATAGAATGCTCCCAAAAAACCATATTCCGCAGCCTTACGGCGTGCTCCGTCCAAGGTATGAATCCGGTACATCATCAGATTGCGAGCAACCTTTGGATCTGTATGCAGGAAAAAAGGCAGCATAAACATCTCTGTATCCCAGAATACGGCCCCTTTATAGACCTGACCCGATAAACCACGAGCCGGGATAGAAACCTTCTCCGAAGCCGTAGGTGCAATAATTAGCAGCTGATAAATGCTGTATCTCAGAGCAAATTGGGCATCCTCGTCTCCTTCGATCATGACATCGCTAAGTGACCATCTCTCTTCCCATAGCTGGCGATGAGCCTTTAATAACTCGTCATAGCCCAACGTTTCAGCAGCATGGACAGACTTTACAGCCTCTGACTCCGGTCCGCTAACATCAAGCCCAGTATATACCGTAACGTACTTAAACCATTCATAGGTCTCACCCGCACGCGCTTCAAAAGAAATCCGGCGAATAGCCGTACCTTCATCCAGCTGCTGCTCTCCGAAGTTAAATACTGCTTTCTCCGCCACCACTACCGGAATATTCAATTCTCCACTAGTGGAGGAAGAGAGTAGTGCATCTCCCTGCAACTGTACCTTTTGACCGTAGAGGTGGGGACCATTGATATCCCATACATCTACGTCAATCCCCGTCTCAATTACAATTTGGCAGTCCTGTGTACTGCGGATTGAACACTTACTAACGAGCAGATGAAGATTATCCTGGCTTACGAAACGATCTGCTGTGAACGTTAACGTACCTCCATCAGTCATACCATACTCAGTACTCCGATGATGAATGGCACTACGGATATTCAACTTCTGCACATGAGAGCTCGGTTCATGCTCATGAACACTTAAGGGCTGACCGTTGCAGACAATCTTGGTCCATAACCCATTCGGAGCATTTACAGGTTCTCTCCACTTCTCTCCGGCTTTGTCATATAAACCAGCTAAGGTAACGGCAACTAGCTCACTTTTACCGAATTCCTCCAGTGTACCGCGATATCCCATATAGCCATTGCCTAGCATATATTTGTTCCCGTTCGTCGTCACAAGTTGCTTATCAAAACAGCTATCCCTTACTGCCCAGCTCATCGAGCCAACATCCCTTCGCCTAGCGGAAGCGTCGTCCCGGAAGCATCCACCGTAATTGACTGGCCGTACACGATAATATCCGTGCTACCTCCATGAATTGCTGTGAGCGTTACTGAAGTCTTGTTAACCAAAATACGTAGCAATACCCCTTCATACATCACTTGGAAGCTATACTCGTTCCAGCGTTCAGGCAATGTAGGTTGGAAGGACAAACGAGCCCCATCCGAACGCATGCCACCAAAACCATAAACAATATTCATCCAAGCGGCTGCGATCGAAGTCGTATGCAGTCCTTCACGTGTATTACGGTTGTAATTGTCTAAATCCAGTCTTGTCGCAAATTCAAAGAACGAATAGGCTTCTTCAGGCTTGCCGATTTCGCTTGCCAAGATGGAATGGATCGAAGGTGATAGTGAAGATTCATGAATACATCTGGACTCGTAATATTCATAGTTAGCCAGCTTCGCTTCATTAGAGAATTGTCCGTTATATAAGAACATAAACATAAGGACATCCGGTTGCTTAATCATGTCATAACGGTACAAACGATCATACGACCAGTTCGAATAAAGCGGAAACTCTGTTACAGGGATAGAATGAATATCAATATGCGGCATATCGAAAAATCCATCATGTTCCTCAAATACTCCTGTTACTTCGTCAACCGGAATCTTCATATTGTCTGCTTTATTTTCCCAATCGGTAAGCTCCTCGTCAAGAAGTCCCGTCTTTTCCGCAACCATCGCAAAAGCCGTTGGTGACTGTTCTTTCATTTCCCGTAAGGTATCTAGGGTGTATTCAAATGATTTTTGGGCCATGAGATTAATATAGCAGTTATTGTTCACCATCAATTGGAACTCATCAGGACCCATTACGCCAAAATATCCATATTTCCCACTCTGTTGTCCCCATTGACCACGTGTTGCGTAGAATCTACTAATCTGAACCAGCATCTCAGCACCTTTACTGTGCAGGAATTCTTTATCGCCAGTATTTTTGACATAATGCCAGATACCATAGGATATAGCAGTCCCTACGTGAAGCTGAAGATTCGAATGCTGCCAGAGATCACAGCTTTCTGTTCCGTCTATAGTAGCAATAGGGTAACAAGCTCCCTCGCAGTCAACATGTTTAGCACGTTGCATAGCCTGAGGTAATGTCTTATATCTAAAGTCCAGCAAGCTTCGAGCGGCCTTAGGATTATTGAACATATAGAATGGTAAGCAATACGACTCTGTATCCCAGAAAGCCAAACCACGATAGACTTCTCCCGTCAACCCTTTAGCGCCGATGTTGAACCCAGGATGATCACCATGATAAGTCTGATATAGCTGGAAAATACAAAAACGGATACCCTGCTGATTCTCAGGATCGCCTTCGATCCGAATGTCGCTTGTCTCCCAGATAGCATTCCAATATGCCGTCTGATCCGCGAATATTTGAGTATCTTTCAGTTGGCTTGCACTTTCAGCAAGAGCTAGCCCTTTGCTCCACAGCTCTTCAGCTGTATGGGCAGCTTCACTATCCGAATAGTTGATAACTAGCTTTGTAAAATAGGCCGATTCTCCTTGAGCAAGCTCCATAGTAAAGTTTTGCCCAATAAATTTATCATGCTCAACTCGCGTAAGCTGAAGCGGCTGCGAAGATTGTAAAGTAAAGCTAGAGAATAGGTTGTTAGCTGTATTCGCTGTTCTCGCCATAATAGCTGTGGTAGCCCCTTGTTCTCCACTGCGGAGACTACTCCACATACATTCGCCGCGTTCCTCATGAATAATGCTGAAATCAAGACCAGCACAAATGTCCACGCTACCCGAGAAATTAAGTGGCTCAAATTCCACCCGCTGTAGTCCCAGATGAGACATCGTCATGCTGACCAAGCGTGTAAAGACAACTTTTAAGCTTTTTCCATCATTTAGGTGCCAGATCAGCTCCCGCCGATAGGTCCCGCTGCGAAGATCCAGTTTACGCACATAATCTGATATTTTACTTTTTGCCAGATCAAGTTGTTCACCATTCACAGAGATCCGCGTATACAGCCAGTCCACCGCATTCACCATATATCTCAGTGAGCGAATAATTCCTTTATAATGATTACCAATGTCCAATTGTTCATTTAGCCCGTTGAAATAACTACCTTGCAGGGAATCCCCGGAGTAGCCTTCCTCTGCATACCCACGAATACCCATATACTCATTTCCCAGCGAAAAAATAGATTCCGAGGTCCGATTTCGTTCTGGATCAAAGCCCTCTTCAATAATTGCCCAAGGATCTACCTTAAGATATTTGTCTGCCACTTTAGCCATGTATGATTTCCCCTTCTCCTGGTTTTTGCTCCATTCTCAGGATATCGTTCCATACCCGTTGCGCCAATGTCTGACCTTAATGAAGATGTGTGCATTTATACGGAGTTGAAATTGAGCGGATTTCTAAATCATGAATTATTGCAGTATAATATGTAGAGTCTAATAAGAACCAAAAAAAACAGCGACAGACCCATTATTTGAGAATAATGGATTGCCACTGCTGATATATAAAGAACATAACCTTAATACTCCTTTTTAGTTGAAAATCATATTACATCTAGCACTTTTGAAGTGAAAATAATCACAATGTTGAAAATTCGACACTTTTAAATGGTTTTTCTTAACCAAATCGAAGATTTTAGAGGTATAATTAATTTAAAATTTACTGAAAAACTGAGGGAATAAAGGGGATGTCGATTATGCTAAAAGAACATTACAATGTTATCGAAGCCCACGGAAATACAAACTGTTTCTCCGAACAGAATTTCAACAGACTTCTTGTTACCATGAAAGAACGCGTTGTTCCAGAGGGTTCACATCTTTTCTGGGAAGGCGACTACTCGGATAAATTGTTTTATATCAAACGTGGACGTGTGAAATTAACTAAATCAACGGATGAAGGTAAAGAACTTATTCTCTATATGTACCAAGCCGGCGATATGGTAGGTCAAGCGGACCCATTCTTCAGCACCAAGCACAGCTTTACTGCAGAAGTGATTGAAGATAGTGAAGTAGGCGTCATCGAGCAAAAGGATTTAGAAATTCTCATTTGCCAACATTGTGATTTTGCCATCGACTTTATGAAATGGATGGGCATTCATCACCGTCTAACTCAAACGAAATTCCGTGATTTGATGATGTATGGCAAACCAGGCGCATTGTGCTCCACTCTCATTCGACTTGGTAATACTTATGGTGAGAAGAGCAGCGATGGTGAGAACATCCTCATCAACAAAAAAATTACGCATACAGATCTGTCCAACATGATCGGCGCCACTCGTGAGAGTGTAAACCGGATGCTCAGTGACTTGCGTAAAAAAGACGCGGTTGAGTACGAGAACGGCATGATTGTCATCAAGGATCTTGGTATGCTGCAGGAAATTTGCCACTGTGAAATGTGTCCAAACGAGATCTGCCGTATTTAGTTCCGTTATAATATACCCTCTATTCTCCTCAATGAATCATACATGACCCAATTATTCTGCACATTATAAAATAGAGTGGTCTAAGGCGCCTAACATAGGCGTCTTTTTTTATCCCACAAGACAAGCAAAAACGCCTTCGGCGTCCCTAATGGACGGTAAGCGTTTATGCGAGGATAATTTATAGCGTGAAACTTATACTTTCTTATATTTAGAAAAAGAGCTGAACCCCGAAATCGGGTCAGCCCTAATAATTAGAATGTAAAATTCCTAGCGGTTGCTTTTACTACCACGTACGGGAGAGATCATCCAGTAGGCCATGCCAACGAATACGCCACCGCCAATTATATTCCCTAACGTAACGGGTATCATATTGTGCATCCATCCGGCTATTGATACGGTGTCCGGGTGATTCGGGAGCAACACAGCAACACTCAGCAGCGTCATATTAGCCACACTGTGCTCATATCCACTCGCAATAAAGGCAAATAAACACCACCAGATTAGAACCAGCTTGGCAGTTTCACTTTTGGCCCGTGAAGCCATCCATAGCGCTAGACAGACCAGCCAGTTACATAGAATCCCACGGAAAAATAGTTCTGAAAACGGAAGGCTCATTTTCTTGGCTGCAGCCGCAAAGATCAGATGCTCTGGGGGAGCCGCACTGAATAGTCCAGTTCCTCGAATCAAAAGCGCTAAAATCACTGCCCCTACCACATTCCCTACAAACACAAGCACCCAGTTCTTGACAGTATCCCAGATACTTGTTCTACCAGCTAGTGTACTAACCGTAAAGAACATATTATTTCCGGTAAATAGCTCTGAGCCTGCAAATACAACAAGTGTCAAGGCAATACCGAAGGATGCACCCATAATGAGGGGTTGGAAAGGCGATTTGGCAGCCGCTAGAGGCGCTCCCAGCGAGAAGATAAGGATAATCCCAATGCCTACATATGCCCCTGCCAAAAGGGCTGCTAGAAAATATCTTGGTAAGCTTTCATTCATTTTGTCGCGCTTACTGACTGCCGCCTCGACAATGTTCTCCACACTTTGAGTAAACATAACACTCCACCCCACCGTTTTCTATTAAATCTATACCTACAAGCTTCGGTGTCTACACGCTCACTGTAACTTTCTCTCCGTCCAGAGTGACTGGATAAGTCACAACATTACCTTGATCCGGTGCCTGTACTTCACCCGTACGAAGATCTATTTTCCAATCATACAGTGGATCATAAAGATAGTGACCCGAAACGATCCCTTCAGCAAGCGGACCCCCTTTTGGATGAGGACTCCGATTCTCCAGCGCATAGATCGCTCCGTCAGAGGTACGAAATACAGCCAGCTCCACATTCCCAGCCACAACTACACGGCCAATCTGCAGCAGGAAATCCTGTACTGATCCTATCGCATACGTTTGTGTTGTCTTATTCATTGGTCTCTCCCCTTCTGTGTGCGTTATATCCTCTAGACTCTTGTTTCTTCAAATAGTGCAGTACGAGTGCTGCTGTCATTGAGCATTTTTTTCCAAGGATCCGTAACCTGAGTTAGAGCAAAGTCAATCCGTGCTGCCAGCTCTTTGCGGTTATCTTCATTATTCAAAATGACCATTTGAATCTGCTCAAGTCCCATACGTTCAACCCACTCGGAGGTTCTCTCCAAATAATTGCCGGTCTCACGATAATATTGCATCACAGCAGAGCACACTTCGATCAACTCTTCATCGGTCTTAATTTTGCAGAAAGAGTCCGCGATCCGTGGCTTGATACCACCGTTACCACCAATAAACACTTCCCAACCACCATCATTACCGACGATGCCAATATCCTTCGTGCAGGACTCCGCACAGTTACGTGGGCAGCCGTTGACAGCTATTTTAAACTTGGCAGGAAAATCAAGACGTTCATACTTACGTTCTATGAGCGCGCCCATTCCCAGCGAATCCTGTGTACCGAAACGGCAGAATTGGGAGCCCACACAAGTCTTAACCGTACGCAGGGATTTGGCATAACCATAACCTGATGGCATATCGAGCTCTTCCCATACTTTCGGCAGATCCTCTTTTTTCACACCAATCAGATCCAGGCGTTGCCCACCAGTCACCTTCACAACTTTTACATCATATTTAAGGGAGACATCAGCGATTTTCTTCAAATCCTCCGGCGTTGTTACCCCGCCGTACATGCGTGGAATAACGGTATAGGTTCCATCTTTTTGAATATTGGCACCCATTCTTTCATTTACAAATCGGGATTCTTTCTCATCTTGATGGGTATCAGGGTTCATCATCCCTAGATAATAGTTAATTGCCGGACGACACTTGGAGCAGCCTTCCTCTTGTTTCCATTCGAGTACATTCATAACTTCTTTTGTAGTTTTAAGACCTTTAGCTGTGATTTCAGCCACAATTTCATCACGGCTAAGCGTTGTACAGCCACAAATACCTTGCTTGGCAGCTTGCTGGAAACTGTCACCTAAGACAAATTGCAGGATTTGTTCTACTACGGGTTTACAACCACCGCAAGAGCGAGTAGCGCCAGTGCATGCTTTGATCTCATCCACAGTAGTAAAACCATTTTCAGTAACAGCATCTACGATCGCTTTTTTAGTTACACCATTACAACCGCAGACAATTTCTTCGTCCGCCATTGCTTCTACGGATGTGCCCTTCTTAGCTCCGCTTCCGCAGCAGCCCGTACCCATAACCTCCGTATAAATCTCATCGGTCATTACCGATCCTTGTTTAACTAACTTTTGAAGATTTGCGGATTCGGTCACATCACCAAACAGAACCGCGCCGACAACCACATTATTTTTGAGCAGAATTTTCTTATAAGTTCTCTTCCATTCATCTTTGCTTGAGATCACAGTGTGTTCAGGAGAATCCAAAAACTCACCTGCAGAAAATACATCCACACCAGAAATTTTAAGCTTCGTGGAAACAATCGAACCTTCATAAGGCTTGGTCTCACTCCCACATAAATGTTTAGCTAGAACCATCCCTTGTTCAAATAGTGGAGCCACCAGTCCGTAACACACACCGCGATGCTCGGCACATTCGCCGATGGAATATATATTCTGCATCGAGGTTTGCAAATAATCATCCACCACGATCCCACGATTTACGGTGATCCCGCTTTCTTTTGCCAACGTCACGTTCGGTTTGATTCCAACAGCCATTACCACAAAATCTGCCTCAAGCGTACTGTCATCACTAAAACGCAATCCACTAACTCTCTGTTCCCCGGTCAATTCTACCGTTTGTTTACCCATAGCAAATTTCACACCTTGACGCTCAAGCTCAGCTTGCAGCATCGAGGAGGCATTCCGATCAAGCTGACGCTCCATCAGGTCTTCCATCAAATGAACTACGGTAACGTCCATGCCTAGGTTCACCAGACCTTTTGCCGCTTCCAATCCAAGTAAGCCCCCGCCAATTACTGCCGCTTTGTTGTATTGTTTAGCCGCAGCCAGCATTGCATCACAATCTGCAATATCTCGGAACCCAACCACGCCCTCTTTATCACTGCCAGGCACAGGTAAAATGAACGAATTCGAGCCTGTCGCAATAATCACTTTGTCATAGGGCGCTATCATCCCGTTATCCGTAACAACCTGCTTCGAGCCTTCATCAATTCGTGTCACGGTTGTTCCTGTGTGTAAAGTTATATTATTGTCTTCATACCAATTCCAGTCATTTAGAATAATATCATTAAGGGTCTTGCTACCTTCAAGAACATAGGACAACATGATCCGATTGTAATTGGGATGAGGTTCGCTTCCGAAGACTGTGATGTCATAAGCTCCACCCAGCTTCAAAATCTGCTCTATCGTACCTATGCCTGCCATACCGTTGCCGACTAATACTAATTTTTCTCTCTTCTCTGCCATGGTTAGGTGCCTCCTCAAGCTTAAGGGTTCTGGATTAATTTCGCGTCAATTACTCTTCTTCATATTGAAATTATACGGTTCGAATTCAAGTAGACATTGTGATTGCAGTCACATTAATTGTGAATATTTTCACAGTTTACTACACTGAGAATTTTTAGATATATATTGCATATAAAATAAGCCCGATCAACGATTCTGAACAACCGTTGATCGGGCTTATTGTAGGATTGTTAACGTAAAGTTAATACAATTTCTAAGACATCATGAGGCATAAGCTTCATATCCATACCATTATCGAGCAGTTGCTTTCCGTTCACCTTCAGCTTCCATACTTCATTACTAAGCGGAGTATAATCATTGACTGAAAGCACGTTTCTACTACCATCATCCAACTGCACCATACCGCAGCTCTTTAGCAAATCTCTTACAGTTAAATCCTCTTTAAATAACATAATATATGAATGATGCAAATCCACTTCTACACTTCCGCCGTTCAAAGTCATCATTACAGTTTGAAGTGGTTCTTGATGGTCCTTCGGCTTCGCGGTGAAAACTAACTGTGAATCATATCCTACAGTATTATTCCAATCTGCATTTCCCATAATCAGTCCGTCCATCTGAAGTTCCCAAATCATCCCCGACTCTAGTGAAAAATCCTTTACCGAAAGGATGCTTGAGTTATCCTCAGCAAATGTGGCAATATTACTACCTTTCAGTAGCTCCATAATCGTTATTCCATTTCTATAGCTCCCACTAAGTGACCTGTCCGATGGTTTGACAAGCAGCTCATTATCACCAACCCTTATCGAGATCGTCGGTCCCTCTGATCCTGCCGCACCATTATTAGCATTACTATTACCGTCAGCGTTAGTAGAGCATCCACCTATTATGAATACGACGACTAATCCTAGCATCAACTTCCACAAATATCGTATGGGCATCCTGGCACCGCCTTGTCCCGCCTAATGATCATATAGCATCTCAGGCTTGTAAAGTTATGTATACTATCTTTTTTAAGAATAACTTAAACAAGCCTTGTTCTCAAATAAATAATAACAAGCTTACTTCTCAGTATCTTTAATTATCTCCCCAATGATATTGAATATTGGCAAGAAACTTTGAAAGCTGACCTTTATCCCCCTCTTTCTGCTCATTCGGCGTCATCTCGTAGACCGCGTTTAAGCATCCTTCCCCCAACCTGCCTGCCTGCCTGCCTGCCATCCATCAATCGATCTACCCCAAGTTTTTCACGCTCATTTCTTCTACCTTTTCCGATGGAGTTATCCACATTTCTTTACATTCTATAATTTCCTATAAAAAAAAGCCCCCTAAGGGACTCTTTAGAACTCTATTCGTCTTCACTGATACCTAGGGAACAATATATTATTCTCCAGATGTACATGTTCAAAAGTCATACTCTCCAGCTCTTCCAACCGGGCATATGTCAATCGATAGGTTGTGCAAGCATGCGCTGGTGGAGTGAAGTCATCTGTAATACTACGCATTTTTCTCAAAATGTCGCCCGCACCATCATGCTCACTCTCCAGCTCAGATAATGACTCGCGGAGCGATGACAAGCCTTCTTCACTAGGATTAGCATCATATGTCAACAGCTTAGGAAACTCATCTTCTTCTTCTTTAGCCGTATGCGTAAGCAATTCTTCCTTAAGTGTATTGAACAAGGAATGTAACTCCACCAAATGGGGAGAATCCCCACCATGCACTCGATACACCTTAGTTACATTTTGGCTAATGAGGGGTAGCTCTTCACGAAGATAGCGGTGATGTTTGTTTATGATATGGTCAATTAACTCATCTGAAGGTGCGGTATTCCAAGCGATCTCCTCTTCGGGTACTGGATACTCTTCGAACAGCTTGTTAAGATCACTGATGATTATCTCTTGATCCAGACCACGCTCAGCAGCTGCTTCAGCAAGAGGTTTAGCTCCACCGCAACAGAAATCAATCCGTTTTGCTTTGAAATAATCTGCCGCTTTAGGGAACTGCAATACAATATCCCTCACCAGTGCATCTGGGGTAAACCCAGCCTGTACCGATTGTGCTTGCTTCGAATCCGAAATACTATCATTAAGTTGTTTAGTTTCCATTATAGCTCCTCCTTGGGTTATGGGATCAGGTTTTGAATAAATTTTATCCACCTGTTCACCTTAACCCTGAAAGGAACTTTGACTTGTGATTGTACGCACGGAAAATGTATCTTATTTTTGAACGAAATTGAGGCTTGATGTACGTGAAAAACAAACGTAAAAAAGCACCTTTACCAACAAAGGTGCTTTTTAAACTCACTTTATTGCACACAAGCCTGCATATACGTCCGCTGTCCCTTCGAATCCTTCAAATAAGGTCCCAAACCGGCAAAACGCGAGTGATCCATATAAACACCGGTCATCCATCTGCCTTCCGTCAGGCCGCCATTCCATTTGAGGACAAGATCGGGTGCTGAAATCCATTCCTGAAAGACATGTATATTCTGATCTTTGTATTCTTTACATGGCTTAGACCGCTCAATAAGATGAAAATCATTAAGATAAGTTGGAACGAAATAAGAGGATATCGTATGCAAATCATCATCGTCAAAAAAAGGCTCCTCGCCTAAAAAGGGTTTGAATAATACGATATTCTCGTACATGGACCAAATTAAGGCTTGAAGCACCATACTCTGGCGAATGCCGTTATGAAACTTATATTGTCGCCCATGATTTGCCGCATTTACATTTTGTGGAGATTCCGTGGACTCCAGACAGTGCCGTTCACAGCCAATACATTTCCAGCCGGTCGGACTTTGAATCCATTTTTGAAAAATAGTTCCGCTATCATTGTTTCCTTTGTAGAGTGAAGAGATAATGCTGTAAGGCACGCCAATCCACGCATCCCATAAGGAATCAGGAAGATGGCTATGCAGCATGAACAACGTCTTGTCATAGATGAGCTGAACTTTAATAGAAGCGTTCTCTAGCTCAGCAACATCCTTTTTTCCATACGTTATTTCCCGGGAAAACAGGGTCGTCTTCGTCTTCATCTCCCTCGCCTCCTAATAGTTTTGCTATGCCTGTACTCCAGCTGAGCAGATTTGAGCAAAAACCAATACGCGAGCGCTTCCATTCAAGGACCATACAATGTTTTTCTATTATATTACAATTATTTTTAAACTGTGCAAGTTTTTTTCAAGCATAAAGGATTGGAACAAAACTGTCACTGTCTAATATTTAGAAATTGAAAAACCCTTTCTCCACCAATTCGGAAAAAGGGCCACAACATTACTGTGAATTTTAGTCTACCCAGCTCTCAGCCCAAGACTGAATCTGCTGCATAACAGGCTGCAATGCACGGCCTTTGTCTGTTAATTCGTACTCAATACGTACGGGTGTTTCTGGGTATACATGCCTAACCAGAATACCCTCACCTTCCAAATCCTTCATCCGCTCGGACAGCATCTTATCGCTCATTGAAGGAATGAGACCGGAGATATCTTTAAAACGCTTCGGTCCACTCATCAATGTCTGAATAATAAGTCCATTCCAACGTTTGCCTAAGAAAGAGAAGGCTGTTTCAAATCTGGGACACATCGCAAATTGATGTTCTTCCATTGTTCTCACCTCTCACTAGCGAAACTTACTATTAGTTAGTATATATAATATTAACACATTTTAACCATGATGAACATCGTTTACCAAAAAAAGTTCATCTGACTCTATTATTATATCCCCAATGTCAATCCCCCACAGGTCCTTTAGATCCCCGTTGGGCGATAGCTTCTGTTACGATTTGTGCCAAGTCGTCATTTCCAAATAACGAAAGCACACCCAGAACGGTATCATCAGAAATGTCCCCCGCTTCCTCCGCGGAAACCGTGAGGGCAAGCGCATGACGCAAGGCTTCATTCCCTTCTTGCTGCGGATAGGCCTGCAAATACAGCATGTGTGGATCGAGTCCATGATTGACACACCACTGAGCAAAAACAAGAATCATCATCTCTTCTTCGCGCTTATAGCTTTCGATGATCTGTTCCTCCACTAATTTACGATTATCCTCCATCTATTCTTCTCCTTTCTCGGAGACCTCATTCAGCAAGCTGTGCCGCCAGCATATGACTAGGCAGTACCGCTGAAGCAGCTATGCTGCATTGCTCCGGTGTTTTTATGTTGCTAAGAAAATCGTTCACCACTCCACTAAAACCTCTTCTATCCAGCACAGTATCCCAGCTTCCAAAGCTTTGAATATGCGGCAAGGTATCTTTTTCATAAAGAATGGCCTTGTCCAGATCCACTACTTCCACCGATCTGCCATTTCCATGCAGCTCAAGCTTCTCCAAATCTACACCAGCTTCTCGAACCATGCTGTACATCCCTACAGCGCCATCCTTCCAGCCGAGCATTCCAGATGCCTGTAGCAGACGACCTGCTCCATTAGATTGAAGATGACCACGAAGCAGTTCATAATGATCTCCGCACAACCACAACAGCAAATCAAGCATATGAATCAGATCATCATGCACGGTTTCGCGGCTGGTACCTGTCTGTAGCTTCGTTCGATGTTTGATCGCACTACAATGGCTAAGCCCACCGACTTCCTCAAGCCATTGCTTGGCAGTAACATACATAGGGGCGAAACGGCGATTAAAGCCCACTCCTAGCAAAAGCCCTTTATCTTGTGCTAACTCCGCCATCCTTCTGGACTCTTCAAGATCATAGGAAAGAGGCTTATCTACATATACAGAAATCCCACGTTCGAGACATTTTGTTACTATATCATAATGTGTAGTCGTCGGGCTATGTACAAATACTGCATCCAAATCCCAAGATAACAGCTCATCCAAATTCGTCGTACCTTTAGGAAAACGGTAGGCATCTACGGCCTGCTCCACCGTTGTTGGCGAATGACTGAGAACACCAACTACCTCCGCTTGATTATGCTGAGAGAGCAGTGGCAAATATACTTTGCGGGCGATATTGCCGATTCCTACTATGGCGACTCTTTTACGTTCAGGTGCAATCACTGATCTTTCCCCCTTTCAACACTTCAATAGCTCGTTCTTTATCTCTTTGTTCTCTACAAATGCTATTATACCTGCTTCTCATTCTCTGACAATTGATCTTTACTTCAATATTTACACCTTATCCCGTATGATGAGATGAATGAGTGGAAGAAGGGGCATATTATCTATGAAGAAATGGTTCTCGATTATTCTTTATGTTTCGGGCACAATCCTTGCGTTTATCTACAGGTATGACATCCTAAGCTGGATGAAAGAGGATCATAATCTTTTCAGTTCCATTGGTATTGCAACTTTACTGGCTCTCTTTCCAGTTGTACCTTATAAGGCGGTTATCGGCTTCTTCGGTTATGCTTACGGAAGTTTAGCGGGTGCTTTGATCTGCTGGCTAGCTACAAATCTTGCTGCGGCAATCCTTTTTGGTGTTGTGAAATACTTATTTCAAAGCCAAGCGAGAGCTTATTTAGCCTCCATTCCCGCGCTTGAAAAGTTCACAAAAGGCATAGAACGGCGACCTTTCGCTTCGATTGTCCTAGCACGTCTCGTGCCCATCATTCCCCAAACAGCGGTCAACATCTACGCCGGAGCCGCGGGTCTGCCTTTTTGGAGTTATATTACAGCTTCCGGCATAGGAAAAATACCGGGGATTGCCTTATACGCCTTTCTCGGAGATCATCTGCTAAAGAATCCCGGAAGTGCAATTACAGCCATCATTGTCTATGCCGCTGTTCTAATTATTGCTGGACTAAGCTTGCGTCCTCGCTCTCAAGAAGCGAAGAATAGCCGATAGCGAAAGAACTTATCGGTTACAAACTGGCAGGCAGTTAATATTTGCTTTATAATTAAATTGTGATCTATTTAATTGCATTATGTGAATGGAGGGATATTAATGAGTGAACATCAGACTAACCATATAAATACCAAGACGGAAAAAGCAACCTTTGCAGGCGGATGCTTCTGGTGCATGGTCTCGCCGTTCGAAGAATTGCCAGGTATCATTAGTGTTGTCTCCGGCTATACCGGCGGTCATAAAATGAACCCGACCTATGAAGAGGTTTGTTCTGAAACGACAGGACATGTTGAAGCTGTACAAATTACGTTCAACCCGGATATTTTCCCTTATAGCAAGTTACTTGAGTTGTTCTGGCAGCAAATTGACCCTACCGATGCAGGTGGACAATTCCATGATCGCGGGACTTCTTATGGAACGGCGATCTTTACCCATTCAGAGGAACAAAAAGAACAAGCGGAAGCTTCCAAGGCAGCTCTGCAAGCAAGCGGTCGATTCTCTAGTCAGATCGTAACCCCGATTCTCCCGGCAACTACCTTCTATCCTGCCGAAGAATATCATCAGGGCTACCATCGTAAGAATCCAGGGCACTACAAACGTTACCGTAAAGGTTCCGGCCGAGAGGATTTTATCGAAACTCACTGGACACATAAAGAGGACAAACAAAGTTTGAAAGAACGTCTAACACCTCTTCAATATGAAGTTACTCAGAACAGTGCAACAGAATCTCCTTTCCGGAATGATTTTTGGGATCACCATGGAGAAGGTATTTATGTAGACATTGTATCTGGTGAGCCGTTATTCAGCTCGCAGGATAAATACGATTCCGGTTGCGGCTGGCCAAGCTTTACTCGTCCAATCCAGGACTACGCTGTGAAGGAAAAGACGGATCTCAGCCATTTGATGGTTCGGACAGAAGTGCGCAGCAAAGTAGCGGATTCCCATCTAGGCCATGTCTTTGACGATGGTCCCGGTGAAAACGGCTTACGCTATTGCATAAATTCAGCGGCGCTACGTTTTATTCCGAAAGAGGATTTGGATATGGAAGGATATGGGGAGTATCGCGTACTCTTCCAGCCTGCCTAATTATCAATCTTCTGCACATAAGGAAACGGTTGTCGTCCTTTTAGGATGACAACCGTTTTTTCTTTTAAAATATAAGAAAGTATAAGTTTCACGTTAGGGTATTTATGCTTGTAGGGCTATTCTTTCTTTGAGTCCTTATTTGCTTTTAGATCATCCTCTGAAGCTACCTCCTTAGGCTCTGTTGCCGCAGGGAAGACTTGTTCTCTGTTCAGCTCCTTATTTCGCTGACGAATCCTCTCGGTCTGCTGCTCCCGACGCTCGCGGATATTTTTACGGGAAACTAATACAATAGCTAAAATAATGGCAGCCCCGATAAGTATCGGTAACGCTCCTGCAAGAATAACGACAATCCATTGAAACATAACAGACAACGCATTTAAGCTTCCTTTTAGAGCATCTGAAGCACGTTCCAGTAACGGCCCTTGCTCCTTCTTCTCTTTTACAGCAATGCTTTCATCCGTCTGATACACTCTCAATTCTACCGTAGAGAAGGATACATTCTGATTGATATAACGCATTCTACCTTTAATCTGCTCAATGGTTTCCTGGATCGAACCAAGCTCGTTCGCGAAGGCGACCAGATCAGTGGATTTCGTTGCTTTTTTCATAAACTCTGTATATTGTGCTTCCATTAGCTGCTTTGCCTTCAGACGCGACTCCAGATCAACATACTCTTCAGAGACATCCTGTCCTTGAATGCTGCGCTGTAGAGATTCGTGTTTTACTTTTTCTAGATTATTCAGAAAAGGCGAGAACCCGGAGGCAGGCACCTTAAGGATAAACGTCCCGCCTTGTTCGTACTGCGACATATTTTCATTAAACTCAATAATATATCCATTTGCCATGGTTACTAAATTACGTATTTCAGTCTGTGCTTTTCCATAGTCTTCTACTTCCATGTTAAGATTCGCTTTATAGATTAGCTTCTTGTTCAAGCCCGCTACTACATCGCTACCAGTAAATCCTGCACTTGCTTGACCTGTATTTTCTGATGTGGAGCCCTTTACAGCCAAGTTCTCGTTGCCACCCGCTTCTATCTCAGGCGCTGCCGCGGTACTCTTATCCGCAGATGAGGCTATCGAGTTTTGCGATTGTACCTCTGCTGCAGCATTGTTACTCGTACTACCATTTCCTTTTGCCGAACTATCTGCCGCTGAATTCCTATCCTCTGAGCCACAACCCGCCAAGACTACCGCAAGAATTAATAAACATAAGTAATGCAGACCCCATTTGCGCATTCTCATTCCTCCAAAAATGTAATAGATACCGCTTGCACGAATCATAATATCGTTACGGAATGTCTTGTTCTAAGCAGATCTCTTCCGTCACTCTTTACTAAGACGTTCCAAAACTTGGAAGGTTGCACTGAAAAATGGAATTGTGAACAGTTTCTTTTGAATTATGCTCTCTAAATAGTAAAAGAGCCACATTTCTGCGACTCTTTTGGATTAAACTATTATATTTTATGACAAAACTAACCTGGGTTAGATGCACTTTGTTTAATCACATAAACGCCATCTGGTAACGAACCGCTTAATAATCTCGCCATGTAAATATCAACATCATAACTAGTAGTGCCTACAAGAACTGAAGAACCCTGAACATTGGCATAGGTCTTCTCCGTAATCACACCAAATGAGTTATTCATAATCGGCGTGTATTCCATCCAAGCATAATTGTAAGGATTCACTGATGCAGTTGTCGTGTTACTGCCACCATAAGTATTAGACCATGATGAGCCACCAGTAATACCAGCACTTACAGCTGTTTGTTTTGCGGTTACACCAAAGCTTGTATTCGCAATGTAGCCTTGAGATACCGAATAGCTAATATTTAACAACGAATTTACAGAAGCACTGTTATATACAGACTGAGAGATTTTTCTAGTCAAACCACTTCTAGTGACATATGAGACATAACCATTTTGTTGATAGGAGTAAATCGTTGTCTGGTAAGCATCTCTAGGTGCAATAACAGAGACGTTTTCAAAGGAAGAGTCCGTTGTGAACAGGGGGACACTTGGCAACAGTCCCTCTTTAGCAGCTTCTAAAGCTTGACCTTGCGCAAGAATCTCATTGTACTCTTCTATTGAAATTTCTGACAATCCTGTAGCTGAGGCTTTATAGACTTTTATGATTTCGGATTCACTATTTTGAGGAGCTGGGTCATTATGTACACCTTCTGCACCTGCATAAATAGGTAAGCACAAGATGAGCATTAAGGCAAAAGGGAATAGTAAACACTTTTTCAACATCTTCATCCTCCAATATTTCAGATTAGGCTCGGCCGATCCTATCGAAAATATTACCAGATATTTTTTGTAATAATATAGATATTTAGGATTATTTTCTATTTTTAGCTATAGAAGTAAGAGATGTCTTTTGTGTTTTTTTATACTTATTTGTATAACTTTGTCGTATTTCTTTTATCGGAAACCCCATTTGCTTACACGCGCTTTATTTGGTACAATTACCACGTCTAACCACGTAGAAAATACTAATAGCCCTCCATTCATAATGAAAGAGGGCGCGGCACGGTTCTGTTCGGACAAGCTCCACCTTGTTGAACAGAGAAGTTTTTTAATATGCTGTCTATTACTAAAAAGGGGAGGTGAACCCTCATGGCAAAAGACGTAATTTGCGAAGTTAACTCCTGCACCCACTGGGCAGAAGAGAACAAATGCAGTGCTGATTCTATCTTTGTAGCTTTTCACAGCTCCCAAGAACCTACACGTTCAGAAGAAACAGACTGCAAGACTTTCGAAAGCAAATAAGGTGATGATTTAAAGGGACCCTCCACGGTTCCTTCTTTTCTTTTCTCATTCTATCAAGAATGAGAATTATTATCAAGTGCTGAAATAAAAAGCCAGGGAGAAATTCCCCGGCTTCGATTTATTGTATACCTCTTATGCTATTTGGTGGCACTAACTCCTGCGTTTTCTCTTGCAATAGCGGCAGCCTTTACCATGTTACGAAGTGCGTCTTCCGTCTCCTGCCAGCCACGTGTCTTAAGACCGCAATCCGGATTAATCCAGAACTGTTCTGGATCCAGCACCCGCAGCGCACGCTCAATATTAGCTGTCATCTCTTCTACTGCAGGAACCCGTGGACTATGGATATCATATACACCAAGACCGATTCCTTTATCATACTCCTGCTCCTCAAAGCTAACGATCAGTTCCCCATGGCTACGTGAAGTCTCTATAGAGATAACATCCGCATCCATCGCTGAAATGGAGTCTATCATGTCATTAAATTCGCTATAGCACATGTGGGTATGAATTTGTGTCGTAGCCTTCACATGATTCGTCGCGATACGGAACGACTTCACCGCCCAATTCAAGTA
Organism: Paenibacillus etheri; assembly: GCF_001012825.1. GTDB lineage: Bacteria > Bacillota > Bacilli > Paenibacillales > Paenibacillaceae > Paenibacillus_AQ > Paenibacillus_AQ etheri. The sequence goes on along the minus strand of NZ_LCZJ02000018.1, from coordinate 29,671 downwards.
TGCCTCATGATCTTCCGCCTTCAAAGGAAGTCCTTCACGGATAGCCGGTTCATCTACTTGAATCATCTCTATGCCTGCATCTTCCAAAGCTTTAACTTCATGACGGAGCGCTAAGGCAATTTGATTCGCTACTGCTTCCCGGCTAAGATCATCACGTACGAAAGACCAATTGAGAATCGTAACAGGACCCGTCAACATGCCTTTAACAGGAAGGGAAGTTAACGACTGAGCATAGACGCTTTCTTTTACAGTCATAGGCTGGGTAAAAGCTATATCTGCATAAATAACCGGTGGCTTAACGCAGCGTGATCCGTAGGATTGAACCCAGCCATTACTTGTAAATAAGTAACCATCCAGCTTCTCCCCGAAAAATTCCACCATATCCGTTCTTTCGAACTCACCATGCACGAGTACATCCAGACCCAGCTTTTCTTGGAAGGTGATTGCATCTTCAATCTGCTCACGAACGAACCCGTCGTAACGCTCTTGATTCCATACGCCTTTACGCCATTTCAACCTTGCTTGACGCACTTCTACGGTCTGTGGAAAGCTTCCGATCGTTGTCGTTGGCAGAAGTGGCAGCTGCCATTTCTCCTGCTGCACCTGCAGGCGCTCAGCAAAAGGTAGGCTACGTTGGTCTGGTAAATCTGCAAGTCCGAGAACTTGCTCGGCCACATCCTTACGACCGCGTTCAGGAAGTGCCCGGAAGGCAGTAAGGGCTTCGCGACTGGCTGTCAGTGCAGCAGCAGCTTCTCCTGTCCCCTCTATGGCTGCAGCAAGCAGGCCAAGCTCTCTCAGCTTCTCATCTGCAAAGGCTAAAGCAGCCTTGACGGTTGCCTTCAGCTTCACCTCACCCTGAACAGTAACCGGAACATGCAGCAAACTGCAAGAAGGCTGTAGAATAAGACGATCAAGCGGTACATGTACACTCAGCTTCTCGATTAGCTGCAGCTTAGCATCCAGATCCGAGCGCCAGATGTTGCGTCCGTCAATAATACCCGCTCCCAGCCACTTATCCTCCGGCCAGCCAAGACGTTCAATCGATGCCAGATTCGTTCCGCCATCATGGACAAAATCAAGACCTAAACCTTGTACCGGAAGTTTGAGCAGTGCCTCCAGCGGTTCAGCAGCTTCAAAGTAAGTCTGCAGAATAATATTTAATCCAGGCACAGATCCAGCAATTTCTGTGTATATCGTGTTAAGCAATGATAATTCTGATTCATTTATTCCTGTAACAATCGCTGGTTCATCAATTTGTACCCAGCTTACTCCTTCTTGCTTCAGTTCCTGCAACAGCTGAACGTAAACTGGAAGAAACCGAGCGGCAATCTTCGCAATATCCGCAGATGCAAAACCTTTTGACAGCTTAAGGAAGGTATAAAGGCCTAAAATCACAGGTTTACCCTCAATTCCCGCTTGGGACTTGGCAAAACGATAAGCCTCCAGTGGTTTATTCTCGGTCAGACGCGGTGTTTGTGCACCGATCTCTGGAACGATGTAATGATAGTTCGTGTTGAACCATTTAGTCATCTCGCAAGCGGTAGCCTCATCATTTCCTCTAGCCATCGCAAAATAAAGATCAAGCCCTATATCGCCGCCATCATACGCATAACGTGGAGGTACGATCCCGAACATTACAGCCGTATCTAGCACATGATCGTAGAATGTAAAATCATTTACCGGAATTAAATCAATTCCTGCCTCCTGCTGAGTCTTCAAATGCTGAAGCTGAATTCCTGCCATTTCAGTACGGAACTCTTCCTCATTTGTTTTTCCCGCCCAGAAGGCTTCCAACGTTTTCTTCCACTCGCGTTTTTTTCCGATTCTTGGATAGCCAAGATTGCTTACTTTTACTTTGTTCGTCACTTTGCAGCTCTCCTTCTCCATCTTCTTATTTTGGACTCGATATCACTTGTATTCCTATAAAAAAGAGCGCCCTTCCCTAAAAAAGTCAAAGGGAAAGACGCCCATAATATACCTATGGTTAACGTCTAACACCTTCCTATCCTCCGTAGGTGAAGCAGTGCTGTTGAAACAGGCAGGTCTCCTGGCTAGCGGTGTCAGCATCCTTAGCAGTCTTCCCAGCAGTAGTAAATTGCCAGTGACATATATTGCTTAGGACTCTTCCGTTACAGTGGCGGGACCGCATCGGCTTCATACCGAATTTCCCTATTAAGCCTACCGAATTACTAATTCCCGGCAAGCACCTGTCTCCGATATTGTCAAGCTGAAACGCCTTCGGTGTCCTTATACAGACGGTAAGCGTTTATGCGAGAATGATAAGAAAGGATTTCGTGATACTTATACTTTCTTATCATTCACAAGCTAAAACGCCTTCGGCGTCCTTTTAAGGACGGTAAGCGTTTATGCGAGAATTATAAGGATAAAGTGAAACTTTTACTTTATCCTTATAATTAATAAAGTGAGTGTCTTAATCTGATGTCATCATACGTGAAAGCCCCCGTCATCTGCAATAGATTACGGGGGCTTCTGTTATATCGATTCCTTATAACGGATTTAGAAAAACACGAAATATACTACAGCTGCAAGTATTATCCGGTATATAGCAAATGGTAAAAGCTTAATCCGGTTGATCAACTTCAGGAAGAAACGCATCGATAATAGCGCAAACACGAAGGCACTGATAAAGCCTGCGATGAAGAACGGCAGGGCATCTATGGTGAAATATTGCCAGTTCTTCATCAGTGAGAGAAGACTGGCCCCTGCCATGATTGGAACAGCCATAATAAATGTGAAATCAGCAGCAGCGCGATGACTCATACCAAGAAGGACACCACCAGATATCGTCGACCCGGAACGTGAAAATCCCGGCCACAGCGAAAAGCATTGGACTAGACCAACACCTAGCGCCTGCTTATATGTAATCTGATCGACACTCTCCGTTTGGATCTTCTTTGGTCCAAATAGGTCCGCAATAATCATTAATACAGCACCAACTACTAGACCGATTAACACGGTGGATGTAGAGAATAAATGCTCGTCAATATAATCATTAAACAGAACGCCCAGCACACCTGCTGGCACTAAACCTACAAGCACCTGTGTAAGCTTAAGGTGGCCGCCTTTTTCAAGCTGTGGTTGTTGCTCGGTTACAGGATCCGACTGCTTGCGGCTGAAGCGCTTTAAGCCCAACAATTCAATGAACCTATTTCTAAAAATAACTACAACTGCTAATATTGACCCCAGCTGTATAACCACTTTGAACGTATTGGCCGTATATTGCCCAAATAACTCTGTCGATTTTAACCACATATCATCAACAATAATCATATGACCTGTGGAGGATACCGGAGCAAATTCAGTCAATCCTTCAACAATTCCCAAAATAATAGCTTTAATAATCGTTAATAGCTCCATTTGTTCTCCTCCTTTTAATCATAACTTTTATCTATAAGTCCTTCTCGGCTCAACCTTCGGTGGTCATTTTCCGGCTGCGCTTGCGGAAGAACAGATACCCAAGGATCACTACTCCGCCTGCAAGAAGTACGTACACTATGTTGGAGTACATATCCATATACATGGCGATGTCTTCCCATGACTCACCCAATGCTGCACCAATAAGCACAAGCAGTAGATTCCATCCCAGCGTACCAATCGTTGTGAAGATCATAAACACTCCAAATTTCATGCCCGACATCCCTGCAGGGATCGAAATCAAACTACGCACTAAAGGAACCATCCGACAAAATAATACGGTCCAATAGCCATATTTGTCAAACCAAGCGTCAGCCTTATGGATGTCTTTTTTGCTGATTCGGAGCAGGCCGCCCCAGCGTTCAACGATCTTTTCCAAGCGATTTACATCCAACAAACGACCGATATAATAGAGAATCACTGCACCCAGCAATGAGCCAAGCGTAGCAGCAATGATTACACCAGGAATGGTCAAATTCGTTGTGGTTGTCATGAATCCGCCAAAAGGAAGGATCACTTCGGAAGGAATCGGTGGAAATATATTTTCAAAAGCGAGCATCAGGAAAATACCAAAGTAACCAAACTGCTCCATAAAATCTGTAATCCATGCTTGCATTTCGTAACCCCCATTATTCAGATCAAGTTCTTCTTCAAGTTGCGTAAATAACGGCTGCGAATAAAAAAGAAGTAAAGTCCCTGGACAGCCAAATATCCCAATAACACCGCCCCGGTCTCCACAGCAATAGATAAGTAAAACAGCCGCTGAAGCGCAATAAAGGCAAATACACTATGCAAAATCGCCACCCCAACCGGAACAAAAAACAACAACGACAATTGTATCGTTACAATTCGGTTTAGCTCTTGATCTGTAAGTCCCATTTTGGACAAGGTAGAATATTGATGACGATCATGATCTAGATCTGTATACAGCCGGAAGTAAAGGAAGCTGCCTGCTGCAATGAAAAAGACAGTACCCACCAGTAAAGAAGCGAATAGCATCGTGTTGTACAATGTTCTCTGTATTTCAAACAGCGTGCCGCTAACAACAATCGCGTATGGAGAATTACTTTCATAGGACCGTTTGCCTTTATGAGCAAGATCCGCTGCTATACCTACCGTTCGCGGGAAGTCATCCATATAAAATCCTGTATACAAATCGGTCTGTACGGGATCAATAGCCTTGTAAAGCTCATCGCTAATCACAACACCACTGAAATCTCCCCCATCCCTTCCATCCAGCTCCGGCAATAGATATTCAGCAATCGGAACATGCTGGGTATACCCTGTTTCTTGAATGGAAAGTCCTTGCTTCAAGGTGTATATCGGCTTTACTCTACCCGCTTGCAGACTCCGGTCTCGTTGCGAACCGATCATCACCAGTCCTTCATCTCCACTAAGAGGGCGCTCATCCGTCGTAAACCCTGCACGAAGCAGAGCAAGCTTATAGTCACTGTAAGCAATCAAGGGAAGCCTTAACGTACGGTCTGGCCCGCTCTGAGATTCCACCTCCGCGTATTTGATCGGAATGCTAAGTGTCTCATAGGGTAAACCAAGTGTCGTAAGCTCTTCCTTAATTTCGTCCACATGCTGATCAAAAGGATCCTGCGATTGCTTGCCTTTGGCTACATAGCCAACTGCTGCGGGATAGTCCAGTTTCAACTCTCTGGAAAGCGTATGGATCGATGCGAATACTCCCACTGAAGTAAAAGATACTGCGGATACAATCGTCACCATAAAGAACATTCGGGCATTCTCTTTCCAGCGGTAGGACAAGCCCGATAAAGTAATGATATTCGTGTGGTTCCAATACAGGCGCCGGATCGTCTTAAGTAGTTTAACAGTGTAAATACTGAGCTGAGTATAAAAGAGATAGGTACCCGCAACCGTAATCACAACGACGGGGAACATCACCTTTTCAACCGAAGCCGCTTGTGCTGTAGCTGCCATATAATAGCCCGTCAGCAGTAATAAAGCAGACAGTATAGATAACACCAAGGAAACTTTAGGCTCCTCTTCTGCTTTTCGTTCTCCCTGAAACAACCGCATCAGCGATTCATTCCCAATAAAGAAGAACGTGCTCAGCGAGATTAGAATAAATAACAGAGCAAAACTGCATATCGTAAGTACAAGTGCCTGCCATGGAAGATGAAACGTTAGAAGAGGTATTCCTAGAAAAGTAGATCCGATCATCAAAAACAATTTGCCCAGAATTAACCCTAGTAAAGTACCTGTCAGGATGGCAGAGGTGCCGATCATCATATTTTCCAAAAATACCATCGTGTTGAGCTGTCGCTTCGTCATTCCATGCATCAATAAAATCCCAAACTCCATCTTACGTGACTGCAGGAACGATCCGACCGATACAAGAACGAACAAGGAGCAAAACACATAAATAATGGCTTCTGCCGCCATCATGGTATGAGCTGCTGTACTATAAACCAAGCTCTTAGAAATATCCGGATGGTAAATAAACAAAGCGCACACAAAAAAGATCATCACTGAAAAAGCACTGACGACAAAATAAGCCGCATATTTACGCTTGTTACGTGTAACATTCCTATAAGCGAATTGCCGAAAGGTCATGGCTAGTTCCCCCAAGCAGAGACAGCATATCAATAATACTTTGGAAGAAGGCGCCTCTACTGCTCCCCCTGTACATTTCACTATAGAAACGTCCGTCTTTAATAAAGATGACTCGGTTACAAAAGCTCGCGGCCACTGCGTCATGCGTGACCATCAGCACAGTTGCCCCCTCTTCCTTATTCACCTCTGTCAGCATATTCATGACTTCACCTGAAGCTTTGGAATCCAGATTTCCTGTTGGTTCATCTGCTAAAATCAGTGAAGGACGATGAATCATCGCCCGGGCGATGGCGGTCCGCTGCATTTGTCCACCTGAAATCTCGTATGTCCGTTTTTGCAGTAAATGCTCTATATCCAGCATACTTGCTACTTCTTGCAATCTGCTCTCCATTTCCTGTACACGGGCACCAGCTAGTGTGAGAGGCAGAACAATATTCTCCTCTACAGTGAGCGTATCCAGAAGATTGAAATGCTGAAAAACGAAACCGAGCTCATGGCGGCGAAAGAGTGCCTTTTCTTGTCTGCTAAGCAGATTGGGATCTTGGCCGTTGATCAGAATCTGACCGGAGGTCGGCTGGTCGATGGTCGCGATCGTGTTGAGCAGCGTTGTTTTTCCACTTCCCGAAGGTCCCATTATGCCAACGAACTCCCCTTTTTCAACAGAAAAGCGGATATGATTCAATGCCTGAGTGGACACTTTACCCTCATATATTTTCGATAAATTATGAACATCTAGAATGGGCAAGTGTTACCTCTCCTTCTTTCGACTGGATTGCCTTCATTATACAAAGTGTATACAAGGGCTGCTATTTCTGAAACTTACAATGACCTTACACATTTGTAAGGTAATGCTCCTTAAACACAATTCGCACGGTCGTGCCCTTACCTTCTTCTGAGCAAATGCTCACCTCGTGACCAAGTTTTCCGCAGATCTGTTTCACAAGATATAGACCCATCCCCGTGGATTCTTGAAAGGTTCGTCCATTCACACCTGTAAAATAAGGATCAAACACACGCGGCAGATCACCTGCTGGGATACCAACTCCTTCATCTCGTATCTCCAGCACGGCGCTCTTTTCCTCTTGTATGTACCCATGAAAATAGACATGTTTGCCGACTTCCGTCGTATAACGTATTGCATTCGTAATGATCTGCGTAAGCACAAAACTAAGCCATTTTTCATCTGTGGTTACGGCGATTCGCTCATCTATTTTAATAGTAGGAAATATACGATTACGTATGAACAGACGCTTCTGCTCTGAGGTCACACCACGTACAAGGGTTACCAAATCCAATCGTTCCACGTAAAAATCATGCTCAAAAGTATCTAGCCGAGCCGTATAAAGTACGGTATCCAGTCCTTTTTTCAGACGATCCAGTTCATCACCTATGGCCGTAAAAGGCGGGCCATCCTTATCTTGAATCATCAAATGGATGACAGACAATGGTGTCTTCATCCCATGTACCCACTGATTAATAAAGTGAATATGTTCTTCCAGCTTGTGGCGGTAGCTGTGTAAATCATTTTTGTATAGGCGGAATTGTGACCCTAGTAGTCCTCGCAGACTCACGGCAAGCGGAGAATCTTGTGATGGACCACCTGCTTCATCTAGAGAGGAGGGTAGAGTCTCAAGTCGTTCATAGAACGTACGATTGCTGATATACCGATAAGCGAGGTAGCCAAGCAGCAGACAAGTGCTGAGAAGAGCAGCGTATAGACTTACGCTCACACCACTCCCCCCATCCAGCCGATATACTAGTGTAATTAAGATGAGCTGTGCTAGATAGACTATGATTAAAGGGATCTGCTCCCGCAAAAACAGCTTCAATCCTCATCCCCCCAATTCGGAATCAAGCGGTAGCCTTGACCTCGAACGGTTTGAAGACCGTCCGTAATCTCAAGAGCGGCGAGCTTTTTGCGTACACGGGTGACATAAACATTGAGTGTATTCTCATCCACGAAGGCTTGCTCATCCCAGATTTTTTCGAGCAGTCTGTCGCGGGTAACGATAGTACCCGACTTTTGCATCAGTTCATCTAGTATCTTGGCTTCCGTGTGGCTTAAGTCTACCTTAGTTTCTCCTCGAGTAAGGATTAGTCGCTCCACATCCAGCGTCATTCCGGCAACGGATAGGGTACGCTCATTGTTGCTTCCCGCATAGGTGCCGTAGGCGCGTCGTAATTGGCTTTTAATTTTGGCCATCGCAATTTCATAATCAAAGGGCTTGGTGATATAATCGTCGGCTCCGTTTTCCAGCGCCATTACCTGATCCATTTTGCCGTCACGGGCAGATATAAAAAGGATAGGGCAGGTGGAAATCCCACGAATCTGGCGGCACCAGTAATAACCATCGTATTTTGGCAAATTAACATCTAATAGAACCAGGTGCGGAGCAAACGTCTCAAACTGAGTGCGAACCCGCTCGAAATCATTCACAGCCTGCGTTTCATATCCAAACTTATGTAAATAATCCTGTAGCAGAGCCACCAGTCCACGGTCATCTTCTATAATAAATATTTTGAACATATCATGCCTCCGGTCACAGCCTTAACATTATAGTACGTGTTCAAAAAGTACGGTTTTCAGCACCGAGAAGATTGGATGAAGGTAGAAACTGAGGAGCGGAGCGTAGTGGAAGCTACGTGAGCACCGGAAGTTTCGCTTGAATTCAATATTCGATGTCGAATAATCTTCTTGGAAAACTTCGTGATCAAAAGCGGACTTTTTGAACAACCTCTTATAAGGGCTTTGCCAAATAATATATACATGGTGGACAGGGTTAGTCAAATTGTTAGGAGGATTGTGAGGCAAATCGTCATGCGTAAAGCTAGGCAGATCGTCATACCTAACGCAAGGCATATATTTAATGGTTTTGAATTAAACTATCCCAAGCCCAACCTCTAAAAAAAGACCCGTGAATGAGCATAATCATTCACGGGTCTCACTATTTAGTTAGTTGCAGATACAATAGCGGTGGACATCACAGAGTCGATAATAAAAACGTCAAACGGCGATATCACATCGAACATAAGTATCCAATGTCTTGCTGAAGCAATTAGAACTGGATCCGGTCATTTCTACGGGATTTATACCGTTCTTTTGGCTGGATCCGCTCGATCCGTGCAAATCTAGGCATGTTTACCGTTCTTTTGCTCCATTTGGGCCAACACGCACAAGATAAGGGTATTTCTGCCCTTGTCTCTCCCTAATAAGCAACTCACTAAAACCGCTCATTCTGTGCCTCGACCATCATCCGCGCCCAAACCTATCTGCCATCCAGCAGATTGCCGAGTCCGCCAAGCACGCTTCCTTCTTCTTTGCGTCCGCTGTTACCAGCTGCGGACAGAATACGGTCAGCCATACGGCTAAATGGCAGCGACTGCACCCACACCTTTCCAGGTCCGCGCAGTGTGGCGAAGAACAGACCCTCGCCGCCGAATAGCGCGGTTTTGACCCCTTTTACAAACTCAATATTATAATCCACCGAAGATGTCATAGCAACTAGACAGCCAGTGTCCAGCTTGAGCGTCTCTCCCGGTTGAAGTGTGCGTTCCATAACGTAACCGCCAGAGTGTACGAATGCAAGTCCGTCCCCCTCCAGCTTTTGCATAATAAAACCTTCTCCACCAAAAAATCCTGTGCCCAGCTTACGCTGAAATTCAATACCGATAGAGACGCCCTTCGCCGCACAGAGGAATGAATCTTTTTGACAGATCACTTTTCCAGCGTATTGCTGAAGATCGAGCGGGATGATTTTTCCTGGATATGGGGCAGCAAAGGTGACACTTTTTCGTCCATAAGAACCACTGTGTGTGAATACAGTCATAAACAAGCTTTCCCCTGTCAGCAGACGCTTGCCCGCGCCCATTAGCTTACCCATCAGTCCACCTCCACGCGTGCCCCCACTACCGTCACCAAAAATGGTCTCCATCGTTATTTCCTGATCCATCATCATGAAGCTTCCAGCTTCGGCAATTACACTCTCTCCGGGGTCAAGCTGCACCTCCACACACTGTATTTCCTCGCCCATAATAACATAATCAATCTCGTGAGCACTCATCCCGCAGTTCCTCCTTTTAATTACAAGCCACCCAGTGACTTTTTCAATGAAAATATACGCGTATTGCGACCTAATGTTTCATTCTATTAAGACGCAGCCCTAAATTTTATCTATTGAAGAGATATTGTGGCACTAATAACATTTCTTCACTTTAGACTTGCCTATGAAGTACATTGTTACGCCGAAGAATATCCCCCCGCATAGCCAGATGATAAAATTACTCCAGGTTAGTTCAATGAGACCACTTGCGAGATAAGGAAGTATGTATGCATTTAGTATAAACATTAATGATCCCCAATAAAGACCTGCCTGAAATCCACCTTTACGTAGCTTCTTGATCTTCTCCCTATACTCCTCTTCACTGGTACATTCTAGTGAATCCAGCTCTTTTTTGCGAATCCGAAAAAACACTTTGCTAGCGTAAATCATATTCACAATTAACAAGCCTATTGTCCCGATGCTAAGTGTATTCTTAAACGTATCCACAAGAAGACAAATGAACATAAGAGCCATAGAGAGGTAGAACATCAATGCCCCCGAAAATGCAAGCTCTTTATAGATTTCTTGCAGCTGATACTCATCACGGTCATTTGTTACGCCTATAAGACGATTTAACATTTTGTTCTTCATCGCTCTTCCTCCCAGAATAATGTGTTCAGGTCTGTATGTAGGATCTTAGCAAGTGCAATACATAGGAATAACGTTGGATTATATTTATCGTTCTCAATAAGATTTACAGTCTGGCGGGCGATGCCAACACGAGTTGCTAGCTCCATTTGCGTCAGTCCAGCGATCTGCCTATATTCTTTAACTTTATTCATATAAGACCCCCTCGTGTACAATATATGTGACACTTATGCGAAATGTCAATTATACATGACACACTTATTGTTACTGATTCAAGAGTATCTCTTGTCAATACTTGATAATATGTTACAATACTTTTTATACTTAAATGTTTATTTAGTAGTCTAATTCTAATGATAAAGGTGAAATGAATGAACCCACAATCGGAATATGCAATTCTGCTATACTATAAATTTGTACAAGTGCCGGATGCAGAACAATTCGCCCAGGAGCATTTGGCATACTGCAAAGAGCTGGATGTAAAGGGACGAATTCTCATCTCAGATGAAGGCATTAACGGGACACTATCCGGTACGGTTGCCCAAACCGAGCAATACATGAAGGATTTGCGCGCAAACCCGCTGTTTAGCGATATCGTCTTCAAGATCGATGAGGCTGATGATCATGCTTTCAAAAAGATCTTCGTTCGTTATAAAAAGGAACTCGTGACGTTCCGGGTCGAGGATGAACTGGACCCTAACGTGATTACCGGAGAGCATCTGGCGCCTAAAGATTTCTATGAAATGATGCAGCGCGACGATGTGGTGATTCTGGATGGTCGTACCGGCTACGAATACGATCTTGGTCATTTCCGCGGCTCCATCCGCCCCGAAGTGGACAGCTTCAAAGAATTCCCGGACTGGATTCGCGAGAATATGAGCGACCTTAAGGATAAACCAATCCTGACCTACTGTACAGGCGGAATCCGCTGCGAGAAATTAAGCGGGTTTATGATGAAGGAAGGCTTTGGGCAGGTGTACCAGCTGGATGGCGGCATTGTGACTTATGGTAAAGACCCTGAGGTACAGGGCCAACTGTTTGATGGAAAATGTTATGTCTTCGATGAGCGGATCTCCGTACAGATTAATCATACCGACGAGGATATCGTTGTTGGACGTTGCCATCACTGTGGTAAGCCAGCTGACCAATTCATCAACTGTGCCAACGATGCTTGCCATCTACAGCATATTTGCTGTGAGGACTGTGAAACACAGCACAGTGGTCATTGCTCGGACGAATGCGAAGCTATCACGAATGCCGTGGGCTAAATAAAAGGACAAGCTGGTCGCAAATGTCTCTACACGATTCAAAGATGAGCACATGAGAGTCTTAAGTTAACTAAAAGGTGGCTCACAGGATTTTCACTGTACGCCACCTTTTGTTATGAGCGAAACGTCTGAGCAACGCCCCTAAGGTCTACACCCTTTAAATTACGTCATATCCAACAAAAAAAGGTCAACCAGAAAATTCTGGCTGACCTTAAATGTAGTATATCCCCGAAATAAGCTGTTTATACAGCCTTATTCACATTACCGTACCATCATGCGGTTTACGCAGCGTAGACTGCATCTTTGGCGCCTTCACTAACTTTGGTTTGCCTAAAGAAGTTGTAAAAGTGATCACATAGCCAGCTACGACTACCGCCATCACGGTATACATCGTTTCTTTAACAGGCATATAAAAGAGTGATAATGCCAGAACGATTACGTCCAACATGATGAATACTGTACCTACTTTAATTCCCTTCCATTCACTGATCAGCAGCGACAAAATATCGTCTCCACCACTCGCGCCGCCGCTTCGCAGAATAATTCCCGCGCCTAAACCTGTCAGTACGCCAGACAAAAGGGCTGCTAACGCCAAATTGCCCTGCAAGTTGATGACCAAACCGGAATAACGTTCCATGAGTCCGTAAAAGATTGTAAAAGCTCCTACAGAAACAAAGGTGTTGCACACGAACGCTTTCCCTTTGAACATCCATGCAATCAAGAGTACTGGAACGTCTAGAAGCAGAGTTGAAAATGAAGGTGAAATTCCTAATACATATTTGCCGAGCAGCGATAATCCTACGAATCCGCCCTCAGACAAATGGTTCTGAAAATTGATGTGATAATAAGCAAATGCAAGCAAAAATGTTCCAAACAAAATGACTGTCAACCGGAGCAGTACATTCACTCCGTAATTGTGGTTCCTCATACAGGTCTCCCCTTATCGTATATGGCGGCTAAACGTCCCACCAACCTCTACGACGGGTAAAACCGGAGGTATTGCTCCTTCGCATATATATACTCCTTCCCCTCGCAGAGGCGGTTCGTCGAATAACAACGGTTCACGCACCTTCTACAGGGAAGCTAAGTATAAGACAGATCATAACGTTTCCAAATCGTCCTTTGGGGAATCGTCCTTCGGGGACACATGGTATCCTGATCCTTTCTCTAATTTGATAAGTTCTGTTTACATTATACCACGGAGCCACCCTACTCTAAACAGTTTGCCAGAAAAAAGCAGGAATCACTCTGTACTCCGTAGCAAACGGTTGATTGTTTCACGTCTTACACCGATCAATTGTCCTATTTCTTCCTGGGTCAATAACTCTGTTAGCGCTGCACCATGAGAGTAGTCATTAAACCAGCGGGTTAGCAATTCCATACGTTCTGCAGGTGTACCTACAGTAAGATGATCCAGCCGTGTCTGCATAAACCGTACCTTCTCCTGAAGCAGTCTGGCGATTTCCATCGCTTGACCAGGATCATCTCGCAGCTGTTGATACCATTCTGCTGATGGAACTGCCTCCACCTCGCTCTTCATCATCGCAACCGCTGTACCATGCGCCTCCTTTGGCGAAATGAGTGAATGATGGGGAACCATCTCACCGGGATACAGGATGTTGAATAACACCATGTTCCCATTCTCATGAAGTCTTGTGACCTTGAACAGCCCGCTTTTTACCTTAAATAAAAAATCACAGCTGTCTCCTTGGCGGAACAAGACTTCCCCCTTATGTAATATCATCTCGCTCGCTCCTTTTCCTTCTCATTATATATATTTTCAATTATATAAAATTAAACCTCATTTATGGAGATAAATCTACCTATGGGCGGAAAGGGGTAGATTAACGTCCATGCAAAAACTGCTGGACACCAGAATAAAAATTCTGACATCCAGCAGTTCAATTTACTTATAAAGTTACTTTGCCTCAAGAGGTTTCTTCCATAATCCAAGCATTAATCCGGAAATTACAGATCCGATCAGAACGGCCAACAGGAACAGCAACGCGTGGCTCGAAAGCGCGGCTACAAAGATCCCACCATGCGGTGCGGGAACGTTGATATTCCAAAACTGAGTGAGACCACCAGCTACGGCTGAACCTAGGATACAAGAAGTCAGAACACGCAGTGGATCGGCAGCGGCGAATGGAATCGCTCCTTCTGTAATGAACGACAAACCGAGTACATAGTTTGTTAACCCTGATTTGCGTTCTGATTCTGTAAATTTATTCTTAAAGAAGGTTGTAGCAAGCGCTATTGCAAGCGGAGGCACCATACCGCCTGCCATTACAGCCGCCATCATGAATCCGTTAGTATTTCCACTGGTAGTGAATACCCCGATGGCAAAAGTGTAGGCCGCTTTATTGAAAGGACCTCCCATATCAATGGCCATCATTCCACCGAGTACGAGACCCAGAATCACTGCATTAACAGTTCCAAGATCGTTAAGCCAATTAATTAGTCCTACGTTCATCCAGCTAAAGATCGGATCGAACAGGTAGTACATTAAGCCACCAGTAATCAAAAGCCCGAATACCGGATATAACAGAATCGGTTTTAGTCCGTCGAGCGTTTTCGGCAGACCTGCAAACACTTTGCGCAGACCGATAACAACATAACCAGCCAAGAAACCTGCAGCCAGACCGCCGAGGAATCCAGCATTGGAATTCAAGGCCATGTAACCGCCAACCATACCTGGCATCAGGGCTGGACGATCACCAATACTAATCGCAATAAATCCAGCAAGGACTGGAATTAGGAAATGGAAGGCACCATCGCCGCCACCAATCGTCTGCAGTAACTGGAATAGTGGATGATCCTCTCCACCGACTTGTTCAATCAGGAAGGAGATCGCGAGCAGAATACCACCGCCGACTACAAACGGCAGCATGTGGGAGATACCGTTCATCAAGTCTTTATATATTTTACTGCCGATACTGCCTGATTTCTCTTTTGGCTCACCGTCATTGCCGCTGCGACCTTCATTATGGTAGATCGGTGCATCGCCGTTCATCGCTTTGCGAATGAGCTCTTCCGATTTACGAATTCCGTCACTAACCGGTCTTTGCAGCACAGGCTTGCCATCGAAGCGAGCCATTTCCACTTGCTTATCTGCTGCCACAATTACACCACTTGCACGCCGGATCTCATCAGGGGTAAGTACGTTTTTGGCACCCTCTGAACCATTCGTCTCTACACGGATATTGACTCCCATTTCCAGAGCCTTCTTCTTGAGTGCATCTTCAGCCATAAAAGTATGCGCAATTCCAGTAGGACAAGCAGTAACAGCTACGACAAATGCTTGGGAATCCGGGTTGCCGACGATTAGCTTTTCAGGTTCTGACTTCGAGACAGCTTCAGCAGCAGCTTCATTCTCTTTCTCCTTAGCTTCTCCTTCCGCCTGTTTGGCATCGAACAAGGCGGATACCTCATCTGGAGTTCGGGTATTCATCAGCTGTTCAATGAATTCGCTATCGATTAACAGTCTGGACAGCGAGGCCAAAGTACGAAGATGCATGTTGCCCGCTCCTTCAGGGGCGGCAATCATAAAGAAGATCCGAGCCGGCTCATCATCTAACGATTCGAATTCCACGCCCGTCGCACTCTTCGCAAATACAACCGTCGCTTCATTCACTGCTTTAGTCTTGGCATGTGGCATTGCAATACCGCCACCAATCCCTGTACTGGACTGCTCTTCACGCTTCAGAATCATCTCTTTAAATAGAACAGGATCATTGATTCGGCCACTAGCGGCAAGACTTGCAATCAATTCATCCATTGCACCTTCTTTAGTGGTTGCTTTTAAATCCATTATCATTGTATCTTTTATCATCAAATCCGTAATTTTCATGTCTTCCAACTCCCTTGAGTCATTGAATGCTGTTTGCTTACACTTCTGAGATGTCGATCAGCGGTCTAAGTTTCTCAATAAATTCTCTATTTGCCAGGTCATCAGAGAACGCCGTTGCACTTCCCGAGGCAACACCTGCACGGAATGCCTCCATCAAATCTCCAGTCAAGGATAATGTGCCGACGAATCCAGCGATCATGGAATCTCCTGCGCCTACAGAATTCTTTACTGTTCCCTTTGGAGCATTGGCGTGGTATACCCCATGTTCCGTTATGAACAAAGCTCCTTCACCAGCCATTGAAACTAACACATGCTTCGCGCCAGCTTCGAGCAGCTTGCGTCCATAAGTTATAATTTCTTCCTTAGTCTGTATCGTAACGCCGAATAGCTCTGCAAGCTCATGATGATTAGGCTTAACAAGCAACGGCTGATGAGGGAGTGCCTTTTTCAGCGCTGAACCCGTTGTATCAATGACAAATTCGGCCCCTCTTTGCTTGCATACAGATATCAATCTGTCATAGAAATCTCCACCCACTGATGGGGGAACACTTCCCGACAAGATCACAACATCATTCCCATTCAGAGCGGTCAGCTTCTGCAAAAGCGCATCGGCCTCCGTATCTCGGATGACAGGCCCTGCACCGTTAATCTCCGTCTCCTCACCATGCTTAAGCTTGATGTTAATTCGGGTATCATCAGAAACAAATACGAAATCACTTGAAATCGATTCTTTTCGCAACCATTCCTCAATATATCGCCCGGTGAATCCACCCAGGAAGCCTATGGCCTTATTCTGAACCTCAAGCTGATTTAACACGCGTGATACGTTAATCCCTTTACCTCCGGGAAGCTTTAAATCACGTTTCATTCGGTTCAAATCACCTAGTCTCAAATCTTTAACTTCCACGATATAATCAATGGAAGGATTAAGCGTTACTGTATAGATCATAATTATCCCTCAATTATTTTGGTTTTCTAAGCCATATATTACCGCCTAAACATGCGGCAAATGTAATTTTTCCAAACAATCTTACGATGATTCCTTACCACTTAATTAAGGCTGTTTCAGTTTCTATTCATAAAACATATCATCTACCTAAGTTCATACCAGAGAGACGTCAACGCCCATTTGCGTAAGCTCACGAATGAATTTGTCAGACGCACCAGAATCAATAATGCAATGATCCATTTCCGTCACATCGGCAACCTTGCAGAAGGATACCTGACCCAGCTTGCTATGATCTGCCAGCAGGATCACTTGCTTCGCTACCGAGATCATCTTTCGCTTAGTTGCAGCCTCGAGCATATTCGGTGTCGTGATGCCATCTCGTAAGTCCAACCCGTTGGTTGCAAGAAAGGTTTTATCCACCCGCACCATCTCTAAAGAACGTTCTGTCATCGGTCCTACAAAAGCTAGTGTATCGGGCCGCAGCATACCACCTGTTATCGAAACTTCTATATTCCGGCAATCCCTCAACTCATTGAGCGCCATGATCGAATTCGTAATCACCTTGATATTAGAAAAAGTCTTCAGCTCTCTTGCGATCTGTAGTGTTGTGGTTCCAGCATCCAGCAGAATAGCATCGCCTTCCTCAATCATCTCTACAGCCTTGCGTGCAATCCTCTGCTTCTCATCCAACAAACGATCTTCCTTATCTGGATAGGACGCCTCAAAGTTGACACTCTGCAGGGATACCGCCCCGCCATGCGTTCGTTTCAACAGCTTAGCTTCTTCAAGCTCTTTCAGGTCACGGCGCACAGTAGATTCGGATACACCCAGTTCCTGACTTAGCTCCTGTACCGAAGCCCTTGAATTCTTTTCCACAAAAAGCACGATTCTTTGTTTTCTCTCTTCCTCAAACAACATCGTGATTCGCTCCTTTAAGTTACAGTGCTATCCTTTTATTAAATGCGTTTATTTTTGGAATTTCATGACCATTATTTGATCATTCTTGACTGTTATTGATCATTTCTGCTCGTTTATGATTTTAACAGCGTTTTCATCATCTGTAAAGCGCTTTAACATTAAAAACGACACTCCGACAGATGTAATAACTGGAATAAACTCAGCCTTCCTTAAAGGGGAAACAGCGCCACTAGAAAATTACATACCAATCGCCTATCTCATCGCTGGTGTTTAAAACATATTAATACTACATATAGGAAAAAGCGGGTGATCAGAAATGGCCAACGGAAGAAACAATAAAAAAATGGGCGGTAAAGGCAATACGAATAGTAATGGAAATAACAATGGGAACGTTACTAACCGTGAGGAAACAGCAGAATTAAGCGCTGAAGATTATGAAATCATCGCTGCCGCACTGGCCACTCTAGGGGATTTTTTTGCTTTTTTATCTCTCGTCAAGGCAAGACAAGTTACGAAGGAAAGCGGAGGCGAAATTGAAGTGCCAGAAATATTCACCCTATCCACGAAGAAACCTTCTAGACGGAAGTCAAGATAATCCATAAAGGCCTCGAGTAGTTAATAAAACGATGTTATGGCTATGTTTTATGAACTACTTATTTGGCGTAACTTTAGACATCTGGACATCCTCTACGGATATGCCAAGAACTACCTATAGGAGAGTAATCCATTCTTTTGAATCAAGACATGTGAATTAGGGTTATTAAACTACATAGATTATTATTTTGAACTTGGGGGATGTTCCTATTGCAACAACAGAAGTATTTTCGGACAAGTCTTGCTATTATCGCTTTTTTACTTATTTTGTACTTAGGCTCCAAAGTAATGTTTCTATTCGCGCCTTTGGCTGCCATTGTCAGATTATTACTCGTTCCCATGGTACTATCAGGTTTCATGTACTACCTGTTACGCCCCTTAGTAAGAGTTCTTGAGAAAAGAAATTTAAACCGGACACTCTCCATCTTGCTCATTTATTTCCTGTTTGCGGGATTGTTTGTTCTCTTCTGGATTCTAGTCTGGCCGACGCTGCAAGAACAAATTCAGAACTTTATTGATAACACCCCTTATCTCGTTCAGGGATTACAGGATCAGTTCAATGCATTAAGGGACAATCCTACTCTGTCACGTTTTTTCCAAGGGGACTCCGACATAGCTGCCCGTCTATCAGAATATCTTAGCGATGCTATTACTTGGGTGACTAATTCGATGTCCAATTTGATCGGCGTAGTTTCCAGCATTGTTATTCTAATCGCTACCTTGCCCATCATTCTGTATTACATGCTAAAAGATGACTATAAACTGTCACCAAAACTACAGGGCTTAATCCCTAGAAAGTACCGTAAGGAAGGCAAGGAGATGTTCGGGGATATTGACAGCGCACTGAGCAGTTTCATTGTCACACGCGTGGTGTTAAACGTTGTACTTGGTATTTTGTTGTATATCGGCTTTCTTATCATTGGTCTCCCCTATTCACTGCTGCTCGCAGTAATTTCAGTACCGCTCAATTTCATTCCTTATGTGGGTTCTTTCCTTGCGGGAGTCCCAGTAGTTATTGTTGGATTCATTGAGTCACCTACGATGGCAATCTGGTCTCTGGTCGTTATATTCATTGCACAGCAAATTCAAGATAATGTACTCTCACCGATCATTTACGGCAAATCATTAGATGTTCATCCACTGACAACGGTCCTTCTTGTTCTTATAGGTGGGGATTTCTACGGTATTATTGGAGTGCTTATTGCGCTACCCGTCTATATGATTGCCAAAATTGTTTTTCTGCGTGTGTATGAGATTATTGTTGCAGATCGAGAGGAAGAGGCTGAGCCTCTTAAGCATGAGAATCTATAGCACTTTCTAAGCGTTATACGAACTGAATGAAGTTCCATAAAGAACAAAAAGGCACATCTCCGAGCGGAGACCCACCTTTTTGTTCTTCTTTATAGGATTTCTGAAATTAACCTCGCAAAGAACGAACTACAAATATATGATTGCCTTTCATAAGGTTCTGTCCATCTTGAAGTGTAACTGAACCTTTGGTATGCGAAACGATGGTCGTATTCAGAACAATCAGCCGATCCTCTTTCCAAACACTTACCGCCGATTTAAAATATACTGCATTATCAAATTGCTGCCGTTCCCTCATCACATAACCCACAGAATGCAAGACTGGAGGCAGTGCTCTTTCTCTAGGAGCTAAAGCTTTGATGACCACAATATCCCGAAATGGCACAGCAATTTCCTGATGACCGATGACCGCTACAGAAGCAGAAAGATCCCATTTGCGCAGAATGCCTTTCATGATCGTGTAAGGTTCGTCGCCGCAGTACATGATAACCGGTTTACCAACCCAATGCTTCATAGCTCCCTCCCCCTTCCCAACATCCCATTAGTTATAAGTCCGAAATGAACCAATCAATCCCTTTCATTCCCTTCGACTCCAAAAACTGATTGACCTTCGAAAAAGGACGACTACCAAAGAATCCACGATATGACGAGAGCGGGCTCGGGTGTGGAGACTGAATAACCTCATGTCGACTGTGGTCTATAAAGGCACCTTTTTTTTGTGAATGACTGCCCCATAAAATAAACACCATCGGCGTAGTTCTTTCATTTAACTTCTTCATTATGGTGTCTGTGAATGTCTCCCAGCCTAGACCTTTATGAGAATTCGGCTCCCCCTCACGTACTGTTAATACCGAGTTGAGCATAAGCACACCCTGTTCAGCCCATCCCATTAAGTAGCCGTGGTTTGGGGTTGGTACACCGATATCCTCCGTTAGCTCCGTATAAATATTACGCAGTGAAGGTGGTATACGCACTCCCGGATTTACTGAGAAGCTTAAACCGTGAGCTTGTCCTGCTCCATGGTAAGGGTCCTGTCCCAAAATAACAACTCGTGTCCCGCTATAAGGCGTAACCTTTAACGCCGTGAACAGTAATTCTTTTGGCGGATAGACTGTATGTTCCTTATATTCACTTTCCAGATTAGCCATTAGCTCCAGAAAATAGGGCTTTTGCATTTCATCTTGTAATATCTCATCCCAATCGTTGCCGAACATCCCCAATTATCCTCCTCTAGCCAAAATCCAGAGCCTTACAGCACTTATTTCCGGCCATAATCTGCTTTGATTTCGCCCCACTCTTTAGTCTGCCACTTAAGCACCTTATTGTCATATGTATTGGTTTGCAACCAACGCTCTGCCCGATCAATAAGCACCCATATTTCCTCTGTTGAAGCATCGCGCGGCAAGGTTGTAGCAACCCTTTTCTGCTTTACCCACTTCATTGCATTCACAGAGTCACTGTAGACCGTCTTATTGCTTCCCTCTTTCTTTAAGAGCGCCAAAGCATGCACAATCGCTAAAAATTCACCTAGATTATTAGTCCCCTTGTTAATCGGCCCACAAGAGAAAATAATATCGCCGGTTTGTGTATCCACGCCTTTGTATTCGACTGGACCCGGATTGCCACGCGTACCTACATCCACAGAAATGCTGTTGTAATCGATCTCCTCTGAGGTCTCCACTGTAGCGCTTCGTTTAAAAGAACTTGTCCCCTTAGACTTAGCCGCACCGGATGCCGATGCCCCGGTTCCCCAATTTCCTTTCCAACCTGCTGTGTAAGCCGCATCCGCCGCTGCTTTAGATTCATAAGATTTATATTTGGCTCCGGTATAGTGATCCGTCTGCGCCTGGCATTCTGCCCAAGTGCTATAGACTCCCGGTTGCTTGCCTTCCCATACTACATAAAACTTCTGTTTAGCCATTGGTACAGCTCCTTTTTTTTCACCTTTACTTATTGTAATCTAAATTGCTTCTTCATCAAAAGAAGAATGTTATTCTTCTTGAATTTCTTCGAATAATTCATATTTTCCAGGTCATACTATACGCCAGAGATGTCCAGGCCTATATTACCATTTGTAGAATGATCGGTAAATATTATTGTGTCCACAAGCAGAAACGCCTTCAGCGTCCCTAAAGGACGGTAAACGTTTGTGCTTACACCACATTAATACTAACTAATCAGTCTATATTAAGCTCGAAGGATATCAGTACAATTACTCAGGGAGGTTATACAGATGAGAAAGATAACAAGCGTAGCCGCAGTATTTGCAATTGTGCTATTGGTCGGATGCGGAAACTCAACCAATAACAATGCCAACGTCACCCCCACCGCCACTACTACGCCTGGTAACACCAATAACGCGGGTAACACTAATAACACCACAGATGCTGTAACCTCAGCGTCGGTAGTAGATAATGAAGAGGCCTTTAAAAAGGCTATCAGTGCGGATGGTACTTGGATTGCTGCTACGCTGAAGGACTTGACCTTCACCGAGGATCTCGTGCTGGACGGACAATTCACGAATAAAGATGAACCCGCCCGCAAGATTGCTCTCTATACACAAGATGCAGAGCACAATATCACCAACTCCTATAAACTAACTGCACCAAAAATTACGATCAAGAGTAAAAACGCTCGTATTCAAGGCGGTACATTTATTGGTGATGTATACGTAGAAGCGGACGGCTTCAGCTTAGTAAATGCAACGGTTGAAGGGAATGTTTACTTCTCAGATGCTAAGTATCAATCCACATTCGATACCTCGGATCAAGGAAAAGTAACTGGCGTCACTGAAGTGAAAAAATAAGCAAAAAGGTGCTCTCAAGTCCATAAGACCTGAGAACACCTTTTTTCATGACTTCATGATTCCTGATAAAATCCATTTTTGAAAAAGGTATACCATCCATCAACTTTTTCTACTGGCATAACCTTTAACTTCTTCAAGATTTCCCTTGTAAATTCCAATGCAGCCGTACCATTAGCAGTAATGATATCGTCACTCGAAACGGTCTGTTTTTCTATAAAATTTGTGTGCCCTTTATAATTAGGAGCGTACTCTTTTAAGTAATCCAATGAATTCCCAGTGTGAGGGATGTTATCTAAATAGCCATGTTCTGCTAAAAAAGTAGTTGCGTCACATATAGCGGCAATAGGTGTTCTATCCTGTATACATTTTTCAACAACTGGAATAATTGCTGAATTATCTTTCCAGGTTGTACCCCCAATTAAAATTAACATTTCAAACTGGGAAGGGATATTGTCAATATTATAGTCCGGAATAACTGTAAATCCGCCCATAGACTTTATATTATCGCTATTTAAAGAAACTGTCCTAACTTTGTATTCACTTTCTGGCTTGTTTAGTTCGGCACTTATATATCCAGCTTCCCAATCCGCATATCCATTAGAAATAAAAATCAACACTTCTTTTTTCATTTACTGACCCCCCTCAAGTTTCAACACCGTATCTGCAACTTCCCGCCCGTTAACCAACAGCACAATCCGATGTTCCCCGGGATAATGACGACGAGTGGTTAAATCTGCCCAGCGATGCGTCCGTTTGCCCGACAGAATTGTACCCCCGGGTACTGTTTTATCCGATAGTAAGAAGGATTTACGAGAGGTTCGACCTGTAGCCTTCACGAAGTAGATTCCATATTCTATTCGAATACGGGCAGGAGCTCCTTCACAAACTTGAATTTCGTATTGTAATTCAGAGTTTTCTCCAATCCGCAACAGGGTAGGATCAATCGCTATAGAAGCACTCGTTATGAGTGGTGTTGCTTCATCTGTTTGCTCCGCATATCCAAATAAAGCCATAATCTCCGGATTAGCTTTACGGATTAAAGAACGACATCCATGCCGCACAATCCAGTCCGTGAGGGGATCTGTACCTATCCAGCGGCGAGCTGTCTCAAGCACTACCTCCGGGTGATCCTTCGCAATATCGTTCAAATTGTTAGCCACGCTCTTGCGCACATATAGGGAAGAATCCGTCTTAAGTTGCTCCAGTACAGGTAACACAGGGGATGGATCTAGTTTAAACATAGGGAGAGCCTGTCCCCAGGGTAGACGAGGACGACAACCCTCACTTGCTAACCGGCGCACATGCTCATCGGGGTGCTTCGACCATACTAGCATTTGCTCCATCATCCGCTCCGGTTCACGCAAGAGAAACGGTCTAACCGCAAATTCTGCTGACGACTTCGGTGTGAACCTTTCCAGCGCCTGCATGGACAGCTTCCAATGCTCATCACCTTGACCAAATACCTCTACAAAGTCCGGAAAGATCAAGTATGGAAATCCCACACAATCCTCAGTAATAGCGAATAAAATCGCCAGCGCTTCCTCATAAGGAAGCTGTAAATGACTTCCCAGAGTCTCTGTAACCCGCCGCATCCTTGCCTTCAGTTCGAGCGTATCCCAGGGTTCCGCCATAGCTGAAATTACAAATGTATCTGTGTCGAAGCCACTATGTACACTATGAATCTTTTCGCCAAAATGATGCAGAAATTGTTCATTGTACATCGCTTTTAAAGGTTCAGCCATTGTGTATCCCTCATTTTCTTCTATAGATCATCAGAGTTAATCTGTTATGAAATCGTAGCACACCCAATTTGACAACAGTATGTCAACTTCGGCCATTCCCTAATCTAGAACATCAACCTGCCTAGTCTCGAGATTAATAATGCGACTTCTCGTATCATTACTCGAAATATAAATAGGTTGTCCGGTAGAGTCGATCCAATATGAGATGGGAATCGAAATTCCACAATTTCGGTAAGATCCGTCAGCATGGCTTGTCCCAATAATCATCGTGTTATATTTCACGGCAATCCTAATGGCTTCATCGATCCATAATGCAAACTGTTCTTCGCTGAACATGCCCACCCCAATCGGATGTGCAATGAAATCTAACGACTCTGCTTGTCCTTCCAAACCAACATATCCCTGCAGCAGCTCTAACAGCAAATAACCAATACTGAGGCCATCCGCTTCCGCAACTGAAGGGCGATACAACAATTCATCCATAGGAGATTTAGCTCGTTCCAAAATGATATCCCCCGAAGGATGAATCATTAGCGCTCTATCCTTGTTGTTGCTGTTCCTATATCCTGTAATGATCAGCTTTTTATATGTTGTGGCGAGTTTACATAAGGTCTTTACACTGGCTTCATCTGCTACATAACCTTCTGGATACAACACCGCGTCAAAAGAATCCTGCCTGCTCATTTCTTTGAGTAAATGCTCCAAATGGGGTTCGTGATTAGGTTGCGCTACGAGTAACCTCATATTTTCCCTCCAACGATTAATTAATTAGCACCTTCACCTGTTCCATACTTTGCTCTGCACGACTGTTCAATGCTCTTTTATCTTTAAGACCAAGCTTCTTAAGCTCATGTCCAGGGTCTATGACCATCGGCTGTGAAATAACATTTTCGAGGATCTGCACAGCAACTTTACAGGCCTCAAATAACAGTTCTTTTGAGATCACTTGTTTATGGGAGCCAATAATATCAACCAGTTTCTCTGCGTAGATCAATCTAACCAGACTATCCGCACTCATCATATTCCGCGAGGCAAAAGAAGATACCTTCTTCACAATCCAGCTGTCTTGATAGTTTCTCGATAAGGCATCTAATGCAGTAATCGCTTCCCAATCCCGGATCGACAGCTGTTCGGCGTACTCCAAGGCCATTTCATTGAGCCATTCTAATTCATGTTCTCTAGGAATTTCAAAGCTCTTATACTCTTTAAGCAAACCTGCCTTATGCATATTTAAAAAATGACCCAGAAATCGTGTGTATAACTCCTTGGCTCTTTGTGTTTCTTCTGTCATTTGGCGATCATCCTTTCACTACACAAATCATATCCGTCCGCAGGTTTCTTTTCAAACCAGAAAGTAAAAAAAGACAGACAGCGAAACAACTTCGCTACCTGCCCTCGGATGATCTTCGAAGAATAAATACAATTACAACCAAATTTCGCATATTTTTGACCAAAATCAAGTAATTCCTCCTCAAAATCATCCGCAAATCGTGGTAAAATAGTTCCTTAGGATTATTTATATTCATACATGTTGAAGATATCACCGGAGGGAATACCATGCCACATACACTTAATAAAAATATTGATTTTTTTATAGCCGCTTTATCCCAAACTTATATCTCTGCCCTACAGCTTGACCCTGATGGAATGTATTCCGAGGTAGCCTCAGGAATTGTTGAGCAGTTCTCCGATGAACAGGTACGTCTAAGAAGATATGACGGCTCCGTATCACACTATGCTAGGGACAATACAAAGTTTCAGAGGAACAAAGGTTAAATATCCTGCACGACAAAAAGACGCGACTGGAGAAATCATCTACAATGATCTATACTCCAGTCACGCCTATCCAACCTCTATATTCTGCTAGTTAAGTACAATCCATTCCCCTTCGGCATTCGCTGACTGTACTTCCGCCTCTATGATTTCCAAAGATTCTGCTGCACTCTCCGGCGTACAAATGACAATAGGCTTATCTTGAATAATTGCATCCAGGAAATAAACTAACTCTCTGTAGTAACCCGCATCCGGGGAAAGCTCCACCGTAAAGCCTGCTCCATCATTGGGATTCACCTTGACTCCACTACCATCAAATACAACATTTCCTCGCTCGAAGTTAACCCTATACCCCATGTAGAAACCAAAGTCGCCCTCCAGCGTCCAGTCCACCTGAGCATTAATCACCTTTGCATCCTTATAAAAATAGTGTGAAGAAGCTATATCATATCCGCTTCCTGGTAGAACGTTCCGTGCCAAAGTCGATACTTTGTCCGGTTTGCCGAACAGATAGTTAATCATATCCGTATCGTGAATATGCATATCCAGGATGCAGCCACCGCTTAGCTTCTCATCCAGAAACCAATCTTTAGGAGCTCCCGAACCACGGTAGAAATACCCCTCCGTCACTTTTCCAAATTGCTCAGTTTCAACAACTTCTTTCAAATATTCATACCCTGGCCAAAAACGAAGGCACTGTCCGATCATCAGCTTCTTTCCTCTGCGCTCCGCGGTTTCTACCATTTTCTGCGCTTCTATAGAAGTTCTAGCCATCGGCTTCTCACAGAAGACATGATATCCTCGTTCCAGCAGCGAACAGGCCATTTCAGCATGCAGGTAAGTAGGAACTGCAATATCGATCATATCCAATTCCTCATCCGCTATCATTTTCTCCAGATCATCATAGAGATTGTAAGCTGATAAATCATACACTTCTTGAGCGGTACTCATATTGCCGTCCGCTTTACCGTCTTTTAATTCCTCAATTCGCAAATCACAGATAGCTTTTAGGACGATGGGATGCCCCTCTTCTGTTAAGCGAACATAATTATCAAAATGCATCCGGCCCATAAATCCAAAGCCAATCAAACCGATTTTCAACATAATGAAGCCTCCCCGTTAAATGAATAATACTTAATCAAGCTCTATCCAGGCACCTTCCAGACCAGCGGATGGTTGAACAGCTCTGTAGGCCGTCTTCGTTTAATTGGACATAATTATCAAAGTTCATTCGGCCCATGAATCCAAAGCCTACCAGTCCGACTCTGAGCATTGCCTCCCCCTACTCTAAGCTTTGAAAGTGGTGCGTCCGAGAATGGCATCCATAGCTGCAGAAGTATTAAAAATAATTTGCTCCGTATAATGTGTGTATGACGGTATCATTTCACCCGTAACATAATTGTTGTAGCCAATGTCCTCAAGCGCTTTCATGACTGCTGGATAATCCACATCTCCAGCGAGCAGATCAACAAATCCGTGAAGCCCACCAGCTGCCCGGCGGTAATCCTTGAAGTGCACCTTCTTGATCCTATGGCCTAGAATCCGTATCCACTGCTCTGGATAACCGGAATGAACGATATTCCCAACATCAAGATAGGAACCAACATAACTGGAACTGACCGTATCAATAAAAGTACGTAATTCGAGCGGTGACAGCAAGAATTTATTCCACACATTCTCGAGACCAATGGAAACGCCCGCTTCCTCAGCATCCTTGGCTAAATGACTAATCGCTTCCAGCGCTCTATCATATGCTTTTTCATAATCAACAACTTCACAGCCCTCGATAAAATCCACACCAACAGCGCCAGGAATGACAAGAATCGAATCTACACCAAGCGCAGCTGCCAGCTCCAGTTGTTTTTTGCATACGTCGATTGCCTTAGTTCGATTAGCTTCAGATTCACTAGTCATTGCATAAGACCAATACAGACCTGTTGCCAGACCAGCGATCTCAAGACCCGTTTCATGAATAGAATCCCGAAGGAGACGTGCCTCTTTCTCAGTGGTTTGCAGACCAAGTTCACCTGACTCATTTAATGAAAGCTCGATCCCCTCAAATCCAGCCGCTTTAGCCAAACGTACACATTCTTTAATTTCTGTTCCTTCCCGAAATGACCAGATGTTTATTCCCTTTTTCATTTGAACCCTCCTCATACTTGTTCTTTTCCGTTTTTGACGTTCCAGACTCACATGCATTTTGTATCCTTTATTTATTTATATTATAATAGATTTAAAGCTCAAATTATTTAGGCGAAGAAGAGACTTTTTGCATTATTCCGGTCTATTCTATTAAACATTCAGGAGGCAGTTCCATGTCTGACAAAAATCCCTCTTATCCACTGAGAAAGCAGGTACCCTCTCGTGATTGGTCACCCGGAATTCACTATGCACAATTGCAGACACTTCCGCCTTGCACCTTCCCAAGAAGAAGGCTATATGACTTCGAGCTACTATATGTTCGCCAGGGCAAATTATTAACAAAGATGGATACGGAGGAATATATACTGAACGCTGGGCAGCTAATTTTTCTCTCATCTGGGCTATATCATCAGAATGCGATCCTGTCAGATTCAGATACTAAGCTTATTGGAATCCATTTTGATTTCTTTGGGGAATCCATTATTACACATGAGGAAGATATGGTAGTTAATGAGGATGAAGTCATGCACGATAAATTCGCCTTTGAAGCTGTAACCGCTCCTTTCATGCCATTGTCACAAGAACCGGTCTACTCCCCACCTCCTGAATGTGTTCATGCCATGGAACAGCTCGTTCATGAATTCACCATGCGGCCTGCTGGCTATGAGTGGGTCTGTCGAGGGCTGCTACTTGGCATCCTGACTTCGCTGCTTCGAACACAAAACTCCCGAGATGCTGCTAAATCTTCTGTTCATACCGAGCGAATCAGGGCATTAATAGATGAGATAGAAGAGCGGTCAGCTGAGCGCTGGACCAACAAATCCATGGCCGCAGCCATGAATATGCATGAGGACCATTTTGCCAAGCTGTTTCGTGAGGTGGCGGGTATGCCCCCCGGAGAATACCTCCGTTCGATCCGGCATAGGGAAGCGCGTAAGCTACTGCGAGAAACGGATTGGCCGATTGAACGGGTGGGCGATCAGGTCGGCTATCCCGATATTCATTATTTCAGTAGGGTGTTCACGGCGAATGAGGGAATTTCTCCGCGGGCGTATCGTAAGTTGTCTCGGATTCTCTAGATTTTATATAGTTAGTTTATAGAATCTATAAAATCAATAGAATCAATATAGTTTTTAGAGTTTATTGAGTTTATTGAGTCTATATAGTCCACAGAATCTATAGATTCTGCATTTGAGCAAGATCTGACTCTGTCTCCTCAAGCGCAACTAGTAGGATGTCGCTCCAAGAGGCTGATGACTGGACAATTGACTAACCAGTAACTTTAAACCGGAGCACCAGCGAATAATCCTGCAAAAGTACATCATTCTATGTTTAGATGGTGGTTAAAGTATGGATTCCTGCAAATCTGCAGTATTTATAGCTCCAGAAGAAGTTTTCGAGCCATTAGTGAGGATATTACTGTACATTCTCCTAGGCCCCCTAATTAAACTGGAGTCTTTACACCCAATAATCTAAACTTAAGTTAAAGGAGTGATCCAGTATGGGGAAAAGGTTGGATAAAGAAACGCAGCTTAACATCGTCAAAGAAGCGTTGGCTGGTATTAAGGTGGGGGTATTGGCTCGCATGTATGACATCCATCCTGAAACCATTCGT
>NZ_LCZJ02000017.1 GCF_001012825.1 Paenibacillus etheri | reverse complement strand
GGGTTGGGGTTGGGGTTGCCGTTGCCGTTGCCGTTGGGGTTGGTGTTGCTGTCGGTGCTGAAGATGGAGTAAGGATCAGGTTGTCCAGATTCACGTTTCCAGTATCACCTGCATCATATTTATAAGTAATCGTGTTAGCGCCAGCATTCAAGGCAAGCGTTTTAATCTTTGTTGACCATGTGTTCCAGTTGGCCAGATTTAAAAGCGAAGTTTGCTTTATTTTCGTCCCGTTTACATAAATACTTATTGTTTTTGTGCTGCCTGAAGCATTTGCATATTTCAATGCGGCATCATAGTTTCCAGCAGAGGCAACATTAACACTAAAGGCAGCCGTTGCTCCTTGAGTCAAATAGCCATCTACAAATCCGGTTCCGGTATAACCAGTATGGTCTGTATTGATTTTTGCTCCACCGGATAAAGCAGCGTTCTCCGCTTCATATCCTGTCGTTGGGAGTGTCGTTGTGCTGCCATAAATCTCAAATTCCGATAACTGTGCTGCTGGCCATCCTGTATTTGCTGTAAAGTTCAATTTAACATATCTAACGCTTGCAGCCGTAAAGTCAATGGTTACAGTATTAGATCCGCTTGCTGGATTAAAGGTGTAATTAGCAGAGGCTGCTAAGTTAGTGTACGAAGAGTCATCTGAGCTCCCCTGTACCGATAATGTTTGAGTTCTTGTTTCCCAGTTCGTCGGCAGTTTTAGAACAACCTGATTGACGTTGCTTACGTCACCTAAGTCCACTTTTATCCATTGCGGGAATGCGTTACTTGCACTTTCCCAATACGTTCCCTGGTTGCTGTCATTAGCATTAGCTGGTACATATACATCACCAAATGTGCTTGAAGTAATACTCTTCCCTTGGGCTAAATTTCCCGCTGCTAAACTCACCGAGGGATATAATGCTAATTGACCTACAAATAATATTACAATCAATAAATACATTATTGCTGTCTTACCCGTAATTTTTTTAGAAGCTGCTATCATTAGAGAACCACCTCCCAAAGTTTTGTGAAGCTATGCAGCTAATAAGAATACGCTTTCAAAATAGTATTGTTATAGACATTCGCCTCCTAAAATGGACCTGATAGTTTTCAACGAGACTTAACAATCGCTTCATTATTAGCTGCCTGTCCTCCAGTATCCTTGACTCTCACTTCACTAAGTCTTTGATCAATACCCAGAGGTTGACCACAAACTAACTAATAATGGTAATAATATAAGTTATAGGTAGGTGGACGTCGATGGCGATTTCTATGCTTAGTATGTGGGATCTTACGTTCAACCAAATTAAAAAAGAAAGCTCCAGAGAGCTCTGGGATTACCCCTCAACTCTCTGAAGCTCACCCTATACATTAAATCTAGCTACCAACCTCTGTAGTCCATGAGCCATTAAGTTTAATTCGCTTGCAGAGGAAGCAATTTGTTCCACCGAAGCCCTTTGCTCTTGTGATGCTGCCGACACATGCCATGCCTCCCCTTACTTCACTCATACTGCTCATCATATGACTGTTACAATACTGCCAATTTCCTGTGATCGATTCACAAAGCCTTGAACTTGCTGTGACAAAGATTGTATGGATCGATTAATGGATTCCATCTGCTGCCTTCTGCCTGAAGTGATTCATCTCCGGCAATAGCAAACGACGCAGATCGATGCGAGGCAATTTGACCGATTCCTATCGATATTTCTGAGATTGTAATGGTATTGGTCTGCAGATCATTCATCTGTTTATCTGTTCCCGAAGCCACTTCACCCATAATATCTGATATTCGTTCTGTTGCACCTGCTGTTACTCGACTGCAAACGTTCATGCGAGAAATATAAAGATATTTTAAAGTGTAAAACATAAAAGTTCTTGTATTTAAAAAAGACCATTACTCCGCCTCTGGGCAGGAAATAATGGTCTTCAAACATCTGTCTATTCGTATAAATTTCCGTTTGCCAGCTCAGCGAGCTTCGATTCATCCAGTACACTTAAGCGTCCACGATTTCGTGCAATAATTCCTTCATCAATAAAACGACGTACGATTCGATTAAGATGCCGATAGCTTGTTCCAAGCAGTTCTGCTGTCTCTATAAGGCTAGAGGTCCGAATCTCCTCCACACGTCGGTCACCGTTTTTATCGGCGAATAAAGACATTAAATAACTGGCAAATCGATTCTCCACCGGATACAACAGGTTAAGTGCGGAGGCTTGGCCTAGCGTATGCAATTTGTGACTAAGTTCCCCTACGAGAAAACGTAACAAAGCTGTATTTTCCTCAAGCTCTCTTAGCAGTAATCTTCTCCCGGCAAAAAGAATCAAGCTCTCCCCCACGGACTCCACTTGATTCTTAACAGGAAAGCGATGAAGCAGCTCCACATCCCCAATTACAGATATCGGATTTGTAAACCGCACCAGCATAGACTTCCCGTTTGGCAACAGCGTCTGAATTTTGAGCTTGCCCTCGACCAATATGAACATCCCATCCAATTGATCGCCAACCAAACACAGCTTCTCTTCATCCGCATAACGTCTCAACTCCATTCTATGCGTTACCAGCGGGCTAAAAATTCCGTCCAGACCGTTCTTCACTGCCAAGGCACGGACAGCTTCACGGTCATTTATTGTTTGCATGTGGTGCCCCCTCTATTGTTTGCTCAAATAAGTGTAATTTAGAATACCCCACAAAAAAAGGACATATGTCCTTTTTTAAAATATAAGAAAGTATAAGTTTCACAACATACTTTATGTCTTATATTTCTCGCTTAAACGCCTTCGGCGTCCTTATAAGGACGCCGAAGGCGTTTATAATTGTAACAATATCCTAAAATATCTTACATCACAACTGAGTCCACACTATATCGGATCATATTCACTTTGTGATCTTGTAACCAAAATTCTAAACTCCGATGATTGATTTTATCCACATACCCGATAATATCAGCCCCTTGTTCCCCTCTTTTATAATAAGAAGAGCCGTAAGCTTCAATCACATCGTCTGCAGATGACGCGACGCGAATACCTCTGGCAGTGCTCATCTTCTGATCGGAATAGACGCTGATTAGAATGATTTTATCATCACCACGCGCTGTGGCTACTGTTGTCTCGTTATCCAAATTATAATATTGATACCGTTCAATATCGTCTCGGGGTTTAGGCGCCTGGGTGAGCGATTCGAGGCTCTGAAGCAGCTGAATGTCTCCCAGACGTTCCTGTTCTAGATTACTGCTGGATACGCGCGAGTAATGACTTTGCCTTGGGGCATTGTATAAATAAATATGATAGATTCCATAGCTTAAACCTACCGTAATAAAAATGATGATAAATGACCAGCCTTTACTAAATGGCTTCTTCCGCACTGTCCTCACACCTTCTTCTAACCTTTACTGTGCAAAATACTTCTCCAGCTCACGCTGTGCCCGATATTCCGGGAAATTAAAGGACTGCCACTTCCGCTCTCTTTGAGCACCGTCCCACCATTCATTTTTCAAAAATTGATCCAGCATCCCGTCTTCCTTACGGCTGAACTTAATCAGTGAAGGGATGACCTCCGGGGACAAACCGACCAAATAATCTGCGTCCAGCTTACCGCTTACCTCATAACGCTCCATATTCTTATTCGCAATAATGAGATCCATCCCGATATAGTTCATTACAACATAAGAGGCCAGACCTAGCACAATATAACATTTTGCCAGCGGCAAACGCGGAGCGGCTATACGTACAGCTGCAAGAATCAATAACAATCCCATAAAAATCATAAATGCATGAACTAGGAATCGAATCGTAGTATACCCATACGCCTCTTCATATAGAGTTAGTCTAGTATAGGCAGAATACAACATGACAGTTGAACAGCCAACCAAGATATACAACAGAATATTAATGACTTTTTGGAGCAGCCCTCCTCTCTTTCCGACCGATCCCAATGCCAGCATTAAAATCACGAAATTAATCGCGGTCACCATAATAAGCTCGAAGAATCCACTACGAGCATAATCAGCATAAGAACTACCCTCTGGTA
Source organism: Paenibacillus etheri (assembly GCF_001012825.1). GTDB lineage: Bacteria > Bacillota > Bacilli > Paenibacillales > Paenibacillaceae > Paenibacillus_AQ > Paenibacillus_AQ etheri. The sequence goes on along the minus strand of NZ_LCZJ02000017.1, from coordinate 110,381 downwards.
CCATCCCTTCCCAAGCTCCAAACAAGTAAGAAAATTGGACGATTACGAACAGAACATATACCGTGTTAATGGCTATAAGAATTGTCGTCATAATTACTGGGTCAACCTTAAAGGTGACAGGTGCCAGCACAGGGCCATACTCTTTAGGCTGCACATTCCAGTCATAGATCTTCGAATCTACATAACCCCACACTAATCCGAAAAATCCCATGCCCATCAGGAGTATCCACAGCGTCCGCACAATAATTTCGCCAAATGAAATTCGATCCAGCAAATTTGGCAGCCAAATTAGCACATGATGAAACACGCCATCAGCCGAGGCAAGCAAGGTGATCACAACAAGCAGTATCGGAAATGAGATTGCAAGTCCTGTAAACACTTTCCCCAGCACTTGCTTGCGCTCATCCTTCACCTTACTTTCACTACTTCTTTTGATGTCCTTGAACACAGTGCCCCAGTGACGAAAGTTCTGCGGAATCACATGCTCCAGCGTACCCCAAAGCATTGTGAACTGACTCCAAGAGGGACGTTTATCACTTAGCAAATACGTCATATGTAATAAAATCAACACCGGGATTACTAATAGGTTCAACCCAAAGTAGAACAGATTATGAAATAACACATAGGTCAACGAGAGTAGAAAAATCGCTCCGAACCAGAAGTAACTGAATTTAGTTAGTTTGCGCAGTTTAGCCTTAGCGTAATAAAGCATATACACATAAAACAGACAAACAAAAATAGGATAAGATACACCCGGCAACTTTCCGTAGAACAACAACTGATGAACAATCGCCAGTAAGAAGGCAACAATTAAAGCGGTAAGTGATCGATTAAGCTTAAGCTCCGTTCCATCGGTCATGGTAAACACCCCCATATTCTTACTTTCTTATCCTTATTCTAAATGATAAAATAAGAAAAAAAAGAGAAAGAATTTTTTAATAATTTCCTATTTTCTGAAGGGATCTAAACTATGAAGCTGCACAGCCAATATTTAAAACTACACTCTCAGTTTGGGGGAGCGACAGAAATCTCAGTTACGATGGATGAACTAGCATCAAGCTTCGGATGTACACATCGTAATGCCATGCACATTGTGAATAAAATGATACAACTCGAATGGGTTCAATGGACGCCTAAGCGTGGACGGGGAAGTCGTTCCTTATTACAGCTCCTTGTCCCCTCTGAAGAAATTGCACTGCAATCCATGATGCAGGCCATTAGCCGTAAAGATGTTCACAAAGCCATTGAAGGCATCAAAACCCATGCCAGCTCCTCCTCGCTGCAGGATACATTACAAGGTTGGCTGCTGACCTATTTTGGGCATCATTCCGAAATACGTAGTGACAAACAAATCGATACCCTACGACTTCCCATCACTCAGCAGCTACATACCTTCGATCCACTCCATATGAATCTTTTGGCAGAGTCCTTTGTTTCCAGTCATGTCTTCGACGGATTAGTGAGACGTAGCGGGGAACGCGATAAGATTGTGCCTAGTCTTGCTCATGCCTGGGAAGTCGATGAGAGCCGTACGATCTGGACTTTTTTCCTCCGCAAGGAAGTGTTGTTCCATCACGGAAAAGTACTTACAGCAAAAGACGTAGTCTACTCCTTGGGACGGCTGATGCAAACCTTTAAGCGAACACTCTATAGCTATATTTTCAAAGAAATCCAGCGGGTAACCGCGCTAAATCCATCTACCGTACAAATTACGCTTAAGCAGCCTAATGAGCTATTCCTCCCTTTTTTGTGTACGAGCAGAGCTGCTATTGTACCGCGTGATTTAGAAGGAATGGACGAACCTAGCTTTGGCCGCAGACCGGTGGGGACAGGCCCATTTAAGGTGGTGGACATGAATGAGGATACTTGTGTGCTGGAGGTGTTCCCTTATTATTTTCAAGGACGAGCCCATTTAGATCGAGTCGAAATACTATATGTTCCGTGGGATACTGAGACCGATTCCTCAGATACAGGCTCGGCTTTTCATGTGATTCAGAATCCTTCATCCACCAATTCTTCGTCTTGGAGTCGGATTCATTCGGAGTCCTACATTCGTAAATTTGTTACCTGCAATACACAAAAAAAAGGACCGCTTAGCGATCCCCTTCTTCGGGCAAAGATCGTATCTTGTTTAAAAGACGATTCAGCATCTGTAACGCATAAGTCGATAGAAGATCAAGAAGTCACCCTGCAAATATCCACCATTCCGCAATATGCTAGCGATGCTGAATTTATTGCTGCCAAGCTAGAGCTTCAAGGGTATTCATGCACGGTTGTTTCCGTGTCTCCAGAGGAATTCAAAGGCCCAGTCCGGCTGGAATCTGACCTGATTGTTTTCTCTTTATTTCGAGACGAGGATGAACAGCTTCGTTTATTTGATTTATACCTTACGCTCTCCCAGCATATAGAACCACATACCCGGGCAGATATTGAAGGCTGGCTCTATACAATTGCAAGGGAACCAAATCCTGTTGCTAGGTCTGAGAGCTTTAGTATTATCGAGAACCGTCTTCTTGAGGAGCATCATCTGCACATCTTGTATGAAAAACCGACCCAGACTGCTTATCTACCCTCTGTCCGAGGTGTAAGCTTCAATAGTCAGGGTTGGGTTGATCTTCGTCATTTGTGGTTCCCGCCGCTGCTCTCCAGCGACAGTACTTCGTGATATACGCAATGCCCAGTCGATTGCAGAATCATCGGAGCCCTTTTCCAATCAAATTAGCAGAAACTGGCTCCTTCCCGATTTCCCTTGCCCAGACGGACAACTGTCCGACATGATGAATCTCATGAGCGATCACATGGCGCATCACTTCGCCCCAAGTATCAGTCACGATCCGGCCATCCGCCAGGTGATCCTCAAAAATATTGTGCTCCAAACCCTCTTGCCACGAAAGTACAAAGGGTTCCACATCGGGCCGGAATTTCGCATCCAGTTCTCTTACCTGCTGTAAAGACTTGTAATGTTCGAAATCCTCCTGAAAATCCGGTTTACCTTGCAACACTTGAATCCAGCTCCACTCCACATCAACAATATGGAAGAGTGTCTTCAATATACTGCCTACACCACCCGTACGTGCCCCAAGTAGCTCTTCCTCAGAAATACTCTCACACCACTCGTACCATTGTTCACGAACTATCCAGTTATATTGAAAGAATGTTTGCAATTCAAGACCTCCTTTTAATGGGAACTTAGATGTTTCCGGTACCCTTCCACCTTCTCATCTCTATACCCTAACGATTCATAAAAAACATGCGCTTCCTTCCGCTTTTCTCCAGAGACTAAAATGATATAAAAACAGTCTCTCTCATGAGCTATTTCTTCTATGGCGAGCATCAGTTTTTTGCCCACACCTTGACGGCGGGCACGCGATGAAACTACCACATTTTCAATCACCATAAACGGCTTGCAATCCCCTACTAGGTCATGACAGACAATCCCCATCAAAGACCCCATTAACTCCCCATCCACAAAAGCGCCCAACAATATGTACCGACGATCTGCCTTAATCACTTTAAATACTTGTTCAAGTTTATTGAGATCAGAAGGTTGATTCATCAGCTCCTGATATAATTCACCAAGCTCATGGAGAGACTCCAATTCTATTTCTTTAATAACGACCATGAATGTTCAACCTGCTTTCTTTAATTTAAGAATCTTTTTCATATATGCTCCATTATTTACGAACCTTCAGTTCAAATTCATCCTTCTGCCCATCCCACTCAACAACGACCTTAATGATAGAGTCCTCATGTTCGAACGCCCCACTACCGGATCTCTCGGACTTCAACTCACTTTTCCTTACTCCCTTAGCATCTTCTAAGGTGTTACTTCCTCCACCCGATGTTCCCTTGAAGCTATATTTAAAAGAATTGATCTTATCCAGATCTGTTTGTTCCCCTTTATACTTAAGTTCGAAGGTAGATTGCTGCGAGGTTTCATAATCTGGTCTCTCACCCTTTTTATCGATGAACTTCTCCGTTGCCTTTTGAACATATTCTGCCGACCATACGTCCCCTTCACCTGAAAATGTATAGTTATGCTTATACGTAGTTGTATTGCAGGCAGCAAGAAGAACTATCATCATTCCAGACAGCATCAGTACGGATAGCTTCCTAATCATTATAGATCCCTCCCGATTCTGATAAAAAGCGAATAGTAACGGTTGTCCCCTTACCTTTAGAGCTATTATAATAGATTTCCCCATCATATTTTTCTACAATATTAAAGCAAATCATTAACCCTAAACCGGTTCCATTACTTTTTAATGAATAAAAAGGTGTGCCAAGCGACTTAACCTCTGCTTCGGACATTCCACTTCCTTCATCCGTGATCATGATCTCGATAAAATTATTATTTCTATTTGCTGTGACTGAAACGGATTTACCTACTTCTGAAGCTTCCAGCGCATTTTTTATAATATTAATGAGTAACTGCTTAAACTCAATTTTATTAATAGAAATAAAGCAATCTTCCTCTACCTTTATATCGATTTGATTATCAGATAGCATGGCATAGGAATGAAGCAGACCCGCAACACTTTGAAGAACATCCTTCACATCTACTTTCTCGAGTCTTTGATCTCCATTTGGTTTGGATAGGGTTAGAAATTGAGAGATTATCTGTTCTACTGTGTTTAATTCATCAATCATTAAGTTGAACTTACTTTTCTTAGTATTATCAAATGAGGTGTCTTCTTTGAACAATTGCAAAAAACCTCTAACCACTGTTATTGGATTTCTAATTTCATGCGCAACAGCAGCTGTTAATTGTCCTACCATCTTTAAACGCTCAGATTGCTGTAATTGTTCATAGTACAGTTGCTGCTTTTTCATCCGTTTAAATGATAAATGAAATATGAAAAATAATAACGCTTGAACAGCTATTATATTTATAATGTTGCCTACAATGTCATGATGTAAATAAGTATATAATTCACCTTCATCAATAAAGATGACATAACTAAATGTAATTACCATTAATATTCCATTTATAATAAAGGAAAAGTAGAACAATTTTAAATCGAAAAATAGAATAGAAAGTGCGGGAATAAGACAAATCAAAATATAGGTGGACCAAGTTTGAGGATATAAAAAGAAAAGGGTATAGAAGTAAGCAAATCCAAAAAGAATGATGATCTTTCTAAAGGTATGTGTCTCATACTTTGGATAGATCCATAAACAAACCGATAGAAACATTACACACAAAAAATGTACAATGTAACCAAAATCAATCGCATTCAACTCTGATGTAGCTAGTATTAATCCAGATATCATAAGAATAATGTTTAATAACATTACAATGTAATAGATTTTTCGATTCACTTGACTGTAAAACTCTTTCATGAATTCACCACTTCTAAATTAATTTAACCCTTATCATAAAACTAGTCATTCTAGAGGAAAAATTTAAGGGCACCCACTTGGATGCCCTTTCTACATATCAATGCATCAATCTCAATTCATTCATCTCATACATTATAGTGATTATATCAGCCACTTTACTAAAATGGGAATAAATACTTTAGCCCTAATTATGATACGACTCTCAGTTATGTGTCAATGTATAAAAAAATAGACTGCTCTCTCACTAAGCAAAGCAGTCCATTTATAGTATCGCCTTATTCCATATCTTTAGCAATATCCTTAGGGATCCGGCGGGCCACATCCGTTGCAATAGCTGCATGGATCACTGCCAGCCGCACTAACTCTACCACTTTTTCGTTAAAAATACTTGGGATTACGTATTGCTCATTTACCTCATCCGGATGAACGACTGAAGCAATCGCTTTTGCCGCGGCTAGCTTCATTTCAAGGTTCACTGTTTTAGCTCTGCAATCCAGTGCACCACGGAAGATACCCGGAAAACACAAAACATTGTTAATCTGATTCGGATAGTCACTTCTGCCTGTCGCTAACACGCGAACAAAAGGCTCGGCCAATTCTGGTTCAATCTCCGGTGTCGGATTAGCCATTGCAAACACAATGTTATCGCTGGCCATACTTTTGAGATGATCGACGGATAGAATCCCACCACGTGAGACCCCAATAAAGACATCTGCTCCCTGCATAACCTCCGTCAGTCCACCTTCAATACCTTCCGGGTTAGTTGCATCCGCTAGCTTCCGCCATTCCTGATTATCATACTGAAGATTTTTTCTAAGAACACCATCACGATCTACCGCATAGATGTTGCGAGCTCCTGCAGCCAGAAGCATATTACAGATGGATACCCCAGCCGCACCTATACCCACAACGACAATTCGAACATCCTCGATAGATTTATTTACTACTTTAAGTGCATTCAAAAGACCTGCCAAAACTACAACAGATGTACCATGCTGATCATCATGAAATACCGGAATATCCAGCTCTTCGGCAAGCCGACGTTCAATCTCGAAACAGCGCGGAGAACTGATATCTTCTAAATTGATTCCCCCAAATCCAGGGGACACTGCTTTTACGATATTAATGATTTCATCTGGATCTTTGGTATTTAAGCATAGTGGAAAAGCATCGATGTTCGCCAATTGCTTAAACAGCATAGCCTTACCTTCCATAACAGGCATAGCCGCCTCCGGTCCAATATCCCCTAGTCCAAGTACAGCCGTACCGTCTGTAACAACGGCTACTGTATTCCGCTTCATCGTCAAGGAGTAGGCTTTGTTCGGATCTTCGGCAATCGCCGTACACACTCGGGCAACTCCCGGCGTATACACCAGCGATAAATCCTCCCGATTTTTGATAGGCATTTTAGGTGTGATTTCAATTTTTCCACCAAGATGAGCTAGAAAAGTTCGATCTGATACATTGATTACTTTGACTCCTGGCATCTTCGATAGTATAGACATCATTTCTCCATTCGAGGCATCTTGCACGTTTATTGTTATATCTCGAGTTGTTACATCCTTACCTGCACGAATCACGTCAATAGCGACGATATCTCCGCCTGCAGTGGCAATTCCTGAAGCAACATCACCAAAAGAAGCAACCGATTTCCGAATTTCGAGCCTGACAATCATCGTTGTTGCAATAGCCATGAATTAGCCTCTCTTTCTTCAACCCTAAGATTTCAAATACACTATACTATACCATTTAAACAAACTTTCATCCTATTGAATAGATCACCTTAGTATTTTTCTTAAGATAGTATTCCCTTCCGCATCCGGACCAAATACATCAGGGATTGTAGCGACGGGCACAAAGCCATTTTTACCGTAAAAAGCAATCACATCATAATCTTCTGCATAGGTCATCATAAGTAAACAGTAAGCTCCCCTACTCTTAACAACCTTTTCTACATGCTGTAGTAAAATACCTCCTATTCCTTTTCTACGATGATCTTTACTTACTCCAATGTCTAGGACTTCAGCTCTAGCTCCGAGCGCGGGAATGCCAATTGGCGCCTCCTCATGCAGAACGGCAACAATACCAAAAGCATCATCTTGTTCATTCTCATGATAGGCATAAAACAATGCCCCCCGCTGAAAATGTGATTGTATGCGGCGTCTCAGCCACTGCTCATGGTTAGGATTGTTTCTATCCAGATGGATATGTTCAACCTCTGCTAAGAGATCTAAATACGGCTCGATATCATGCTCAAGGACTAATTTTATAGTAGACATTTCAACAATTCTCCTTCAAAAAAAGTTATATACCAGCAGTCTGAACTTAACATGTCCACTGTACAAATAATATGGAGAGTTTGATTATAATGTTACAATTCACAATTTAAGCGTCATCCACTTAGCTTGCGTTATATCATAGACAATGACAAGTTGACTGAGCAGAATAAATAGTATATACATGTCTTACCTATAACGTAGTTGAAGGAGCTTACACTTATGACAGAATCGTTTCAAGCATTAGTTGTCGACAAAGCAGAATCATCGTTCTCCGTCGCTGTTAAGCCGGTTACCTTAGAAGAACTACCCGCAGGAGAAGTTGTAATTAAGGTTGCATACTCCAGCGTGAACTATAAAGACGGATTAGCCAGTATCCCTAACGGGAAAATTGTAAGATCTTACCCTTTTATTCCTGGCATCGACTTATCCGGTATTGTCGTGTCTTCCACTGACGAGCGGTTTCATGAAGGGCAGCAAGTTATTGCAACAGGGTATGGTATTGGTGTATCACACTTTGGAGGGTATAGCGAATACACGCGTATTCCCTCCGATTGGATCATCCCGCTACCGGAAGGACTTACACTAAGAGAAGCTATGATCTATGGTACAGCTGGATTAACTGCTGCCTTGTCCATTCTAGCGCTAGAAGACCATGACTTATCGCCGGACAAAGGAAAGGTGCTCGTAACGGGAGCAACCGGAGGTGTGGGTGGATCAGCTATCGCCATGCTTAGCACAAAAGGCTATAGCGTAGTGGCCAGCACTGGTAATACCCGAGCTAACGACTATCTAAAAGCTCTTGGTGCGGAAGAGGTCATTTCACGCGAAGATGTTACTGGCAGTTCAACCAAACCTTTAGACAAACAATGTTGGCAAGGAGCTGTAGATTCTGTTGGCGGGAACTCACTTGCCGCGATTTTGAGTAAAATATCCTACAGAGGTTCTGTTGCTGCAAGTGGCCTGACCGGAGGTACTTCTGTTCCAACTACCGTCCTTCCATTTATTCTTCGGGGGGTTAACCTGCTCGGCATTGATTCCGTAGAGTGCCCTGCTGAGCTTCGCGAAAAGGCGTGGACACGGATGGCAACTGATCTGAAGCCTGCACAGCTTGAGAACCTTGTAGATCGTGAAGTAACCTTAAATGAATTGCCACAAGCATTGGAAGATATTCTGCAAGGAAACACACGAGGCAGAGTACTTGTCCATGTATCTTAAGCCATAACAAGTAAACCTCCCGAGAAATTTAATCTCGGGAGGTTTTTTGTGTAGTTACTCTTGATTATTCGAATATTGATAATTCGGCTGTTGTTGTACATAAGGCTGTTGGCGATAATGCTGTTCATAGCCTTGATTGTAGTATCCTTGCATTGGATAAGGCTGATATGTGAATGCCTGTATTGCTTGGGGCATTTGTGAAGATATCGGGATGGGTTGAGCTTGTATATGAGCATATGGCTGCATGTTAGGCTGCATATTTTGATGCATGTTCGGATGCATGTTAGGTTTCATATTTGCATGCATATTCATATTTGGAGCCATATTTGGAGCCATATTACTGACTCCCTTTACTTTATCTTCCTCACAGCAGTCGGCAGGCGGGCCAATGAAGGTTCCCGGTTTAATCGGAGCCAATGCTTCCTTTACCAAGGCTTCATTCAAACAGTAAGTATGAGCCAATACATTCGCAGGAGTTTTGCTCAGGATATCCGAGCCTAAGATAACCTCTGGAATAGGGGCATTAAAAATCGCAAGTAAATGTGTATTATCGGAGGTTGCTACCTCATAATGCCACCAAGCTTGCGGTACGTTCGCCACTTGACCGGGACAAATCGGGAAATGCAAAAGTTCATTTGTAAATGGATTGATTAAGGACACTACTGCTGAACCGCAGATACAATAGACAAGCTCTGCCGCATTTTGATGATAATGGGGTTCCACCACATTCGATTTATTAAGAAAAATATCAAGAAGCGAAGTATTCTCCAGTGTGTTCAACTGCTTAACTGATAGCATATTGATGAAGTTGTGGGCATCCTTTTTAAATAGAGTGTTAGTGTTCACATCGAAAGTGAATTGTGTATCAGGGGACGTATAGTCCATGTATGAAGTCACTGTTTATTCCTACCCTTCTGTTCCTATAAATTTTGAATTCCCTAGAACAACATATGCGTTTGCCTATGCCTAGGTGCCGGAGATCCACTGACTCCATTAAAAATTCATCTTTCCCTGTTAAACGGGGTATCCTCTATAGTGTTAAATTCTCACACTACAGGAGGCAAAGTATGAAATCGATTCACACTAAAATAGTATTAGCGTTATGTATCACTTTTTTCTCTATTATTGGTTTACTGCCTATCAATCAACACTCGGCGGTTGCAGCCGCTGACCACAAATCATCTACCAAACAAACTCCATTAACCTTTGTTCTAATTCATGGGTCTTGGGCTACAGCAGGTTTTTGGGATGAAACAGCAGCCGAGCTTCGTAAGTTAGGGCACACCGTCTACACGCCGGAATATGCCGGACATGGCGCGGATAAGAATACTAACGTAACGCATGAGCAAATCACAAAGTCCGTTGTCGACTACATCAAACAAAAAGACTTGAAGGATTTCATTCTGCTCGGACATAGCTTTGGGGGATCCGTCATCCAAACGGTTTCCCAGCAAGTCCCTGATCGGATCAAACGGATCGTGTTCTTCGATGCCTTTGTACCGCTGGACGGGCAAAGTGTGGCGGACCAGTTTCCGGCTGATTCGCTTAAATTTTTTGAACAGCTAAGAGACGCTTCCGGCAATAACACCATAACGCTTCCTTTCCCGCTCTTCCGGGATACATTCGTAAACACTGCAAGTCTTGCGCAAGCACAAACCTTTTATAAACAAGCTCCACCTGAACCAGCTACTCCATTATTCGAAAAGCTAGATCTCAAGAAATTTTACAGTCTCCAAATCCCTAAAAGTTATCTTTATCTGACGGAAGACACGGCCATCCCACAAGGCCCATATGGATTTCATCCGACTCAGTCCAGTCATTTAGGCGTCTTCCGCTTCATCGAGGGCAAAGGTGATCATATGACCACTGTCCGAACCGAGCCAAAAATGATGGCAGAGTTGATGGTCAAGGCAGGGAGAGATTAGGAACGAAAAGTAGAATAATTCAGTCAGACAATAAAAAGAGCAAGCGAATGGGGACGTTCCCTATCACGCTTGCTCTTATTCCAATTCTCCACATAACAACATTTAAGGATTCGGCTTCACTCCGGTAATCACCCAGCTATTATGATCTTTAACAAGTGAGATCGTCAGTAGCATGGAGGGTTCAGGACCATTTGAGGTTGCGGAATCTATGCGCATTTCTATGACCTCTGAATTCGGGTCAATTACTGTTTCTTTAGTCACTTCGTACTTTGTGATCCATGGGCTGGATACGCCAGTTACCCAGTTCAGTTCAACAAACTGCGGATACATCACCTTTTTAAGTTCTTTGGAGAAGATCGAATATTGAATCGACGCATTCCGGTGCTGCAAACCGAACCCGTATAGCTCAGCCGCTTGAAATGCTGTTGGCAATATAATTCGTTTAGACTCGGGGGCTGGCAAAGGCATTGCTGAGAGTAGCTTTCCATTAGACTGGATTACCGTTCCGTTATATGGCGCACCTATTGCGATTCCTGGCAAAAGCAATACGCCAGCGATTAGGGCGACCGCCAATTTCTTTGTGCTAATTAGAATCACCTCATAGATAGCTTTTTCACCACTTGTGAATTGAATTCTAATTATTCCCCGTCATCGCTAACTTTTATGTATTCAAAGAGCTCTATAATGACGGAATCGCTTGTGAGAAATAGAATTCTATTATAGTTCTACCGATTGCTTAAGCCGTAGGTCCGGTGTGAAAAAGAGTCGGTAGCTCAGCACACTAAGCAGTATACTTGTTATAGCTGCTGAAGCGGTGAATGAGAACACAATCAGAATCTGGTAGCGAACAGCGATTACTGGATCTGCGCCTGCAATAATCATACCCGTCATCATACCTGGAAGCTGGACAAGTCCTACTGTCTTCATTCCGTCGATGGTTGGGATCATACTGAATTTCACAGATCTTTTTCTAACTTCATGGATCGCCTGTGGAACCGTTGCACCTAGTGACAGCAGGGTCTCGATTTCCCCTTTGCTCTGCTGTATTTCGTGCTTGATATGGTTAATGAACAAACCCGAGACAACCATAGCGCTACCAATGGTCATGCCACTAATTGGAATGATATATTGTGGGGTCGCCTCAATAATATGTAAGCCAAGGAGAATGCCCATCATGAGAAATTCCATAGTAGCGATCGCAAGTCCAATTCTCCAGACTAATCCACGTAGCCCTTTCCCTCTTTTCGCTGCATTCCATGCGGCTACGCTTATCATGAAGATAATAATCAAAATAACATAGATCATCTGATCGGTTTTAAAAATAAATTGCAGTACATATCCGACCGCAAGCAATTGAATCGCCGACCTTATGGTGCCTACAATAATGTCTTTTTCGAGTCCGAGCTTTTGCCAAACCGAGACCAACATCGTCCCTAACACAAACAATAGCGTAAAACTCAATGCAGTATAACTCATATAAATGACGCTCCTTCTAACGGTCGAACAAACCTTTTGGCCAAAGCTTCCGCAGATTCAGCAAAAAAAGATTCACTCAAGTGTTGTTCCAGCTTACCTTTCCCCATAAACCATGTGGTAGTGCTAATTCGGCTAGCCTGTTTAAGGTCATGGGTCACCCAAATCATTGAAGTCCCTTCTTCTTTATGCCACTGTTCTAGCAGATCCTCAACCCTTTGAGTACTGTCAATGTCTAGTGATGCAGTAATTTCATCGAGCAGTAGAACATTAGGTCGCAGCAGCAATGACCGAATCAGGGATATCCGCTGCTTCTCACCGCCAGAGCAATCTGTCGCTTTTTTACTTAAATCCAGTTGTTCCAACCCTAGTTGTTCTAACAGTCTTTCTACAAGTTTAAGATCATAAGGTCTATCATGCAGCTTGCTGACGGTTCTTAGGTTATCCTCCACACTACCAGGCAACATAACCGCTTGTTGAGCCACAAAACCGATTTTCATTCTCCACAGCCTTGAATCCATGCTTTTAAATGAAGTGCCATTGACAAGCATATCCCCTTCATCCGGAGCATCCAGCAGAGCCATTATTCTAAGGAGTGTGCTTTTACCTTGACCTGAGGCACCAATCAAAGCGATCCGGTCCGATTCAGATATTTCTGCGGAAATGTCCGATAATAGATATTTCGTAGCTTGATCGCTGCTTTTCCAGTTCAATTTTGCAAGTCCTTGAATTTCAAAAATACTGCTCAATGCCTTACCTCCTTTTGCCACGCGCAAAAATATCATACTACTTCGTATTATAGCATTTTAGCTAACAAAAAAAGAGAAAGGCATCCTCTCTAAGAGATACGCTTTTCCCTTCAGTGAATTGAAATTATTGATTAAACCGAGCCGTAACGAACACTGCTGGTGAATTCCAGTAGATCGTTACCTCATTCGTAGAATAACTAAGTTCATGATCGGCAAAACACTGAGCGGCTGGTTTGCCCTGTAGATGTTCTACTACATATTCATCATAAAGCCCACGATCTGGCCCCCCAGATACAAGACCCGGCACAGGATCAACCACATGGTCACCAACAGATGGACGATGATGCGGATGCATCACTGGACGATTGCCAAATCCGGTAACATAACTGATATCCAGTATGTTGCGCCCCATCAGATAGTGCAAATGATCTAGCGCACAGTCTGCAAATCTCGAATCGCCACTAAAATATTCAGCCAGCAGCAGCAGCATCGCATTGTTCATTACGAGCATATTGCTACCCCAAATATAGTCGTCCTCTTTTAAGGAGATCCTATAGCCATCCTCACGACTCTGTTCTACTAACCGTTCCCCTTCATCTAGAAGCCCTTCTTTTAAAGAAGCATACAACGCACGGTCTGCTTGGTCTCCACCATTTAACAGATACGCAAGTGTGCCATAGCCCCCCATATCTGCCCAGCCTAGACTGGATTTTGAAAAAGACAACTGCGCCAGCTGTAGAACAGCTTCATGATATTCTTCTTTCCCCGTCGTACGATAAAGCTCCGCAGCTGCCCAATACCGCTCATCCTTGTCGTTCCCATCTCCATATTCTCCGGTGCTAATTTCTGGCGGATTCGTAAACCCTGGTGCATCTGGATGTTGAACAAGCCATTCCCAAGCTAGTGTTGCGGCATCCAGACATTTCTTCGCATAGACTGAGTCAAAGGGCTCATACATCCGTGCTGCCATAGCCATGACTCCAGCAAAATCTCCAGTGGCGGTGGCTGACACCGGTGAGAAATATAGATCTGCTGCATCATCCTCAGGCATCACATCCAGGTCAGGAAAGCTCAACGTAGTCAGTTTGTGGTACACTCCACCTGTTCTATAGTCCTGCATTTTGAACAACCAATCCAGCTCCACTTTGCATTCAAGCAGTACATCTGGCATATGGCCATCACTTTCAGGTATCGTGACAGCGCTTACAAAAGCGGATGGATATAACTCATAGGCAAGCAAAAGATCAGCGATGGCCTTGGCTCCGGGTCCTCATCTTCATTCTCCTTCCTATCAATTTGATGAAGCCAAAGATTACAAGTCTCTCTTTTAAGTTGAGAATACTCTATTCTAGTTGTAAGTGGCAATGATCTATCCAATAAAAAACCTAGAGTTAACCAGAAACGGTAACTCTAGGTGATATGAACAGCTTATTTGTCGCCAAGCAGCTTAATAAAGTTAGCCGGAAGTGTGAATTGCTGATTGTGAATCACTATTCTGCGAAGCTCCTCAAAGGAACTAAGATCATCATCTTCATCGTCGTCTTTAATTTCCTTAATGTCACGATGCAGTCGCTCCATCTGTAGGTCAAGTGCATGAGCAGCATCCGCAGCATTTTTCAACTCACGCGTCATGCTCTCGGGTACCGACTTATTATATTTATAAAATATTTTATGTTCGAGGCTTGCCCAGAAATCCATAGCAATAGTACGAATTTGTACTTCAACACATACGAGCTCCTGACGATCGGACATAAATACAGGTACTTGAATCAGCAAGTGAAGGCTCTGATATCCATTAGGTTTTGGATTCTTAATATAATCCTTCACCTCAAGTACTGTTAAGTCGTCCTGCTTCTGAAGCATTTCACTCACATGATAAATATCTGAGATAAAAGAACATGTAATCCGCAGACCTGCAATGTCTTTAATACAATTTCTCACAGAATCTAGAGATAATTCACCATTCTTGCGGAGCATTTTGTTCATAATACTCTCGGGAGACTTGATTCTCGATTTGGTATGTTCAATAGGGCTATAATCATGCAGAGATTGAAACTCCTGTTTGAGAATCTCAATCTTCGTCTCCATCTCATCTAGTGCAAATTTATAAATCAGCATAAAACGTGTGATCTCGTGCTTAAGCTTCTTAAATTGTTCGATTTGATTCTCGGGGGTCATTATCCATTTCTCCTCTTGTAGCGTTTCTCTATATTTATCATAGCCAATCCACTAGTGAAATTCAAATTCAGTGGTATGATGTGAGGTTATTCAAAGTTAATCTGATTCAAATCCCATATTTCATATGGGGTATTAGACAAGGGTTTAGTATAACAAGCCATTCGTACTTTAAAAGGCTTATCATTAATTTCAACCGTTACATCGCGAAAATAATCAGGTCTTGGAGCTTCTACAGGAGTTATAGAGAGGACTTTTATTTTCAAAGGATGCTTCATTAGGCTTATTTCTTCCACTGCATCAGCATCGGAACTATAATTCACTTCATTTATGGTTTGGAGTCTCTGTATATCCGCATTTAACTGACGTTCAAAATTCCATTTGGAATGCCCAACCTCTATAATGATCCATCCAATAATACCTACAATTACAACTGCACATAAAATGAATAGTACGTTCTTTTTTACATTCATTCGCTCGTACACCTCCTTGAAGCATACCCATATTCTACCACATCTAATGATTAGCAGAAAAAGAGCTCCCTCTCGGCAGCCCTTTCATCTGTTACAGTAACTGTTCTCTAGTTAAGCTGTTTCCACTTTTGTTCCAACGTTTGAGGGACATAGCCCTTCAATAGATGTAGAAGTTCCAACGGCTTATCTGATACGTTTAACAAACTAAGATGTGAAGCGTTAGAAAACCCCTCGTTAATGCTGTGTTGAATTAGATTCATCAGAGGATCAAAAAAATTCCTGATATTTAGAACGCCTACCGGTTTCTTATGGATGCCAATTTGTGACCAGCACAAAACCTCAAACAGCTCCTCATATGTTCCAAAACCGCCGGGTAAAGCAATAAAGCCATCCGCCAATTCTCCCATTTTTGCTTTTCGTCCATGCATATCGTCCACTTCTATCAGCTGCGTTAATTCTCTATGTACCATCTCTCCATTAAACAATCCTCTAGGCATAACCCCGATTACCTCACCTCCACCGTTCAAAACAGCATTAGCGACTTCACCCATTAACCCAATTCTTGAGCCGCCGTAAACTAAGCGATAATTATTCATAGCCATGTAGTTTCCAAGTTCAACAGCTTTAGTTTTATATTCCTCGTGTGCCCCTAAATTCGATCCTGCAAAAACACAAATTGATCTCAATTTCTCATCTCCAAACTATATATTGATAATATCCGACATCTAATATACTATATGTTGGAGAATAAATCATGTAAAAGATTAGGAGTGCTACATAATATGGAGATCAATGAAGTGCAGAAATGGATTAAAAGTTATTATGGACAAAGAGGCTGGACCGATTATGGTCCTTTTATACGGGTTGGCTTTCTTATGGAAGAAACCGGTGAGGTCGCTCGGGCAGTACGGTCCTATGAAATCGGAAGAGATCGCCCAGATGAATCTACCCCTCCACCAGAGCAACTGAAAAATGACTTGATTGAGGAAATTGGTGATGTGCTAGGAAATATAGCATTGTTAGCCGATTTGTATGGTATCACTTTAGAAGAGGCATTTACTGCGCATAAGGAAAAATTAGTTAAACGCTTTAATTCCTAAAGAGTAGTAGAAAAAGGGCTACAATCGGCATCACCGATTGTAACCCTTCTTTATCTAACTATTTATGCCTCGTTAAGCATTACCACCTGAAGTATGACTCGAAATCGCATTAATTATTGTTTCCCAATCATCCGGGTGAACTTCATGACCCGTTCCTTCTAGGGTTAGTAGCGACGCATTAGGAATTTCATCAGCAAGCGCCAGGCCATGCTCTATAGGAAGTACCGTGTCTTCTACACCGTGGATTACCAATGTAGGAACCATGATATTTTTCGCCTTACCCTCGTATTTATCATCCCCTATAAGAAGCGCATGATTAAACATACTGAGCAAGTTGTTGGCACGTTTTATTTCCATCCTAACTTGTTTATACGCTCTTTTCTCATCGAATTTATGTTTTGAACCACAGAGTATGCCGGAACCTGAAACCAAATAATCTGCTACAGCTTCTTCATCGGACCAATCCAGAGTAGCTCCATCCGCATGAAAAGCGAGAATCCTCTCATCCATTGGAGGCAAGTTCCGATCATTATCATCAGATTCAAAAAAACTAGATACGATCAAGGTTAAGGTTAGAACTTTCTGAGGATGGCGAATAGCAAGAACTTGTGCAATCATACCACCTAAGGACATCCCCACGATATTTGCCTGTTCTATATTATAGGCGTCAAGTAGCCCCGCAGCATCTTCGGCCATATCCATCACAGTATAATTGGAACTCCCAGGCTCATAAACAACAGAACGTCCCACATCCCGGTTATCATACCGAATAACGTAACGTCCGGTATCTGCTAATCGTTGACAAAACTCTTCATCCCAATAAACCATTGAACAAGTGGCACCCATAATCAGTAAAACTGCAGGATTGTTGGGGTCTCCAAAACTTTCCGAACATATATCAATTCCGTTTACTTTAAATATCTTTTCGCTCATTGTTCATTCCTCATTTCATTCGAATTTGGTAATCAAAGAATGCACACTTAAATAAGGACCTGTCACATTTTGAAATAAATGATGACGGTATCATTGAATTGTACCTCGAATTAACGCAAACGAATGAACTTGATAATCACGATAAGCACTCTCCTACTTCATATTAAAGGGTTGTTAACCCAATTTCGATTATAACATAAAAAGACTATCCTCTGATTTTGAATCAGGAGATAGCCTTTCCATTTTTCCAGACAAAACTATTCGTTAAATAAATACTTCCTCAACGGTCAAATTTCGCTCCTTGGATAAATCCCTAAACGTAGTTTCATCTACTTTCACTAACGGTTTAAAAATATCCAAAGGGTTGTTCATAATAATCGTACCTTGCTCTCCGTTGCTAAGCTGAACACTTTTACCTACGAAGTTCGGCAGTAAATGTCCAATCAGAGCTTGTACCGCATTTCCATTCAGCTTGCCAAAGCCCAGCTCATGCACCTTACGCAGAACGGTAATCAGCCCTTGTTTGGGTTGACTCGCTCTTGCAGAGGTCATCCCAACATAGGCATTAGCGACGGCCACAATCAGTGTATACGGGTGCAGGTCCGCCTTACGAAGCATATTAGGATAACCAGTCCCATCCTCGAATTCATGATGCTGAAGCGCCACCAGAGCGGTCTTCTCGTCATTCATAGATTTAAGAATAATATCGTATCCGTATGAAGTGTGACGCTTTAGTTCTTCAGTTTCCTCAGGGGTTAAGATCCCCGTCTTATTTAAGATAGATGGGGCGATCTGACTTTTTCCAATGTCGTGTAAATACCCTGCCCGGCTAATCTCGTAGCGTTCTTCTTTGGTATAACCTAACCAAGTCGCTATGTAAAATGATAGCAGTCCGACCTGTAATGAATGATTGTATGTACCAACGTCTTCTCGTTCAAGCAACAGCAATAAGGAAACTACATCCTTATGTTCATCCATTTTTTCCAGCAAGGGCTGCAGCGTTAGATCTACATCTGACTGCGTGAAACTGCCCTTGCTGAGTGCCTCAAGAAAAATAGATTCATAGTTTTGGATCGCTAAATCAAAGTTTCCATTCAGGCTTTGCGCCAGATTCGTTCCCTCATCATCCATCGCAATGCTGCGAGGTTCAATATCGACATAATCGATACGATGCCTCATCAGGAGGGTGATTTCTTCTTGGTAAACAATTGTCCCTTTTGGGAGCACGTGTAGACCAACACTATTAAAAGTGTCAAGCATAAGACAATCGCCATGTTTGAGATCTGTGACATGAGCTTTCAAAATTCTGCACCCTTCCTATCAATAGGTATATTTTACCTTAAGGATAGCTAAATTATTCCAAAGTCACAATATGGTTAAAGTCTCATTAACACTCTCAATTAGTTCAAAAGACCCCCGCTACATCACCTAAAAAGGAATACTAAAGTCCGCTATCACTTTTCCAATCAACTGATCCTTCGCTACAAAAGGAGTAGCCCAGAGATGAGCATCATAGCTTATATTCCGGTTATCTCCGAGAAAAAAGTAATGATCTGCCGGAACCGTAACGGGTCCAAAAGTATAGTCCATCCGCTCATTAAGATAGGGTTCATTGATCTCCGTTCCATTTCTGTAAAGTACTCCATCTTTAATTTCAATGGTATCACCTGGTAACCCTATCAACCGCTTTACATATCTTTTATTCTCATCACCTGCTACCGGGGGCGTAAACACGACGATGTCACCATGATCGAGTGTCGTCATCCATAACATTTTTTCTACGATTAGACGGTCATTAATTTCAATTGTAGGAATCATAGAGCCAGTAGGAACCCTCATGGCTTCAGCAACATAAGTTCTTACAAACAAAGATAGGACCACTGCGATAGCAACACTAGGCAAATATTGTTTAATAAATTTCAACATAATTGCTCACCTCATATTCATTTTATAGACTCTTTGATCGGTGCAGAAGCTTTTTTTTCGCTCGTTCATATTCAGTTCATATTGTCGTCATGTAGGGTTCACCTTCATCGGGTAAGCTTTCTTTGGCGAGTCGTTAATATAGCTAGAATAACTAATGAGGACAGGTGAAGATACGAGTGAAACCAACAGAAGAAATAATAAAAAAAAGGATGGGTAAACCGCTTCGAATTATACTTATTTCCATAGGGGCTTTAGCTACTGCAATAGTACTTTTTCTAGTGACTGTTTTTGTCGCTAATATTTTCCTCAATAAATCGGACCAAGCTAAAATAAAACCCTATGGTCAGTCTGTAAGCGTCGATGGTAAAAATATGAATGTTTTGATTCAAGGAAAAGGTGAAGAGACAATCGTGCTCTTACCTGGTTATGGAACAGTGGCACCGGGACTTGATTTTAAGCTGCTAATAGATGAACTATCTCCATTTTACAAAGTTGTCACGATTGAGCCTTTCGGTTATGGATTAAGTGATAGAACTGAAAAAGAGCGAACCACGGAAAATATTGTGAGTGAGATTCATGAAGCTGTAAAGCAGCTTAATATTGACCGTTATATTCTAATGGCACACTCTATTTCCGGTATGTACAGTCTGAATTATGCGAACAAATATCCAAACGAAATAAGTGCATTTGTCGGGATTGATAACAGTATTGCAACAGAAGACAGAACAAATGTTAAAATACCAACAGGAAAATTAAAACTACTTAGAAAATCAGGCTTGGGCAGATTGTTATTTAAAACAAGTGGAAACCCCTATGTTGGATTGCCGTTTGATGATGAAACTAAAGAACAATTGAGATTGTTTACGCTTAGAAACACTTATAATTACACTCACTTAAATGAAGTGGAACATATGTCTTCTAATTATAAAGGGGCTCTAAATTCAACTTTTCCAAAGGATCTTCCCCTTTTGCTCTTTGTACAAGGGGATGATACTCTCTTAAAGGATTGGATATCATTGCATGAAGAGCAAGTCAAAAATTCCGTACAAGGAAAATTGGTAAAACTTGATGCAGGACATTATCTGCACCATACCAAATCAAAAGAAATCGCCGAAAATTTTAAGACATTTATGAAAGAAATAAAATAAGTATAGATTGTATCGCTCAGATTGTCTAAACCGTTTCACCTATTCTCCATGCTGCTGCATCATGTGCAAGCTTCCTTGCATTTCATGCCGCAGCATTTTTTTCTTATTCATACTCGTTAATATTTACGTACCCTCACTTCTAAAACCGCTCAATAATGCGATTCATTTCCCCATCTACGTCGATCAAAGTATTCTTAGGAATATGAATGACCAACAAACCGCCAAAGATCTGTTCACATTTCCCATCATTCTCTGTGATCCGTTGTTTAAAAGCAGAAATGGCTGTTGAATCAACAGCCTCTTTACTGAGGAGCCAAGCGTACCTTTTGAAATGAGATTTCTGTAAAGTTTCCTGATAGTAATAGATCCCTAGTTCTTCTTTCACCCGTATAATATCACCCATTGTAACACTTGGATTAAAAATCGGCGTCTCTTCGATGCGGTATTTATCTTTACCAACTGGAGTAACATCTAGGATTTCAATTTCACGGCCCGCTGGATCGAAGCAAATATGTAGTCCTGACGAATCTAGCATCGGCGCACCTCAATTCTATTCAAAATCTGATCTTGATGATTCTAAATAACACAAAACACAATAAATACATTAAGCTTGTAATCCCGAACAACCTGAAGATTCCCGGCGTTAAAAACATATATAAACTATATGGAAAACTCCAAATAAAGGCGAGAAGCATGAGAAGACTTCTGTTTAAAGAGACACCTATCGCTAGTAATCCGGCAGGCAACACCAACATTACCATACTAATTATAATACTGGATTGATTCGTAACCTCAGCATAAGGATTAATGAATATAAATATAAACCATAAAAAAACGGCCATCAAACTGGATACATATCCAATGAGTTTAATGATTGTTAAGTTTATGGATTGCTCCATTCCATCACCTCAATTCTTTCGCAATAATTCTCTCCAGCCATTTCCACGGGAGCAGCGTTTTGCCTAAGATCAAGATCCGGGTGCCTTTGCCGATAGGGTACCTAAGCCTTGGTGACTTCATTTCAGTAATACGACCGATGAGATCTGCCACTTGCTTTGGATCAGGTGCAGTTTCAGCGGTATGCTTGGAATATCGTAGCACAGCGTCCAGACGGTCTCTATAAGGAGAACCCTTGGTTTGACGAATTTGTGCCATTCCTTTTCCCCAAATCGGGGTACGGAAGGAGCCAGGTTCAATTAATACTACACGTATTCCATAAGGAGACATTTCATGACGCAGACTTTCACTGAATCCTTCTACTGCAAATTTGGAAGCTGCATATGGTGCATACCCTGGGAAACCGGTCAACCCGCTTATACTCCCCACGTTAATAATCGTACCACTTCCCTGTTCCCTCATAACTGGCAGCACAGCTTTTGTCACCGCGACTAATCCGAAAAAATTCGTCTCCATTTGCTGGCGCCATTCCTCCATGTATATCTCTTCTATGAAGCCACCTATAGCAAAGCCTGCATTATTTACCAGAACGTCGATTCTTCCGAATGTTTCGTGTACAGAGGATATAGTCGCCTGTATAGAATCACTATCGGTAACATCCATGGTCATAAAATGAAGCTGCTTCAAGAGTCCTGCTTGCTCTGCCTGCTGTTCAAGCTCGCCTTTACGACTCAAATCGCGCATCGTTGCTACAACTTTGAATCCCTGTCCAGCTAGTTTGAGGGCTGTGAGCAGTCCAAATCCACTAGAGGTTCCAGTTATTAAGGCCACTCGATCATGCATTCGATCTAGATGTGAATTCATATTTGACTCTCCTTATGTTCCATTATTTCAAAAAAAGCAAACAAATGTTCTACTCCAGATTGACTATCCATTAATTTCAAGTTATAGTAAGTGTATCATTTATATTTCTGCGGGAGAAGCACCTCGCAAGATAGGCATTCCTGCCTATCTTGGAGGTGCTTTTTTGCGCGCATAGACTAATTAAGGAGCTGAAACGAATGTTTATTCACAAATTTAGTTATTTAAAGAGGTTCGTCCAATTAATCCTTGTAGTAGCTCTCCTCAACAGCAACCTTACAATGGCTTCTGCAGGTACAGATTGGGATTCTGCCTTAGATGACATTAACGGTCTCCATGGTAACTATACCTCGCTTCAAACAGGCCTCAAGTCCGATAGCTCAAAAATTCAAATACTGCGTAAGCAGAATAATGATACGCTGAAATCAATTCACTCTGTCATAGAGTCAACAGATAAGGCTCTGCTGAGTCGCTTATCATCTGAAGCTACATCAGCTCAGAAGAAACATGCTCCCCTACTGGAACAATACAGCACACTCAGTAAGCAGTCTACCGCAGCCAAGAAAGCTAGGGACTTTAAGACTGCCACTCTCCTGGATCTAAGACGCAATAAGCTCAAGGCTGCAGTAACGCTCGCCCGAACTGAAATTAAGGCGAAGACAGACGCTTTGGCAACTGCCCGCAAGCAAACCGCTGCCAAGATCAAGCCTATCAAAGATGCTCTAGCACCGATCACAGCTTTGAAGAAGCAAATTACCGCAGAGAACAAGAATATCTCTGTAGCACAGAAAGCTCGTTCAGACGCAGATAAACTCTATAAATCGGCTGTAAAACAAGGAGATGCGATTACGGCAGCAACAAAAATGAGAGCATCCTATGAACAAATGTTGCGGATTCATTCCATGCAACAGAATATTTACACCTGGGAGCAGAAGATCTCGCTAGCTCTACGAGCAGCAGAGTCTAAGCTTCCATAATGATTCACTCCCACCGGCTCATATCAGCTTCACTAACATACTAATTAGTTGGGCTGCGGGCACAATTAGGAGCTGAGCAAATATAGTACCTAGAAATCGTGAACCCATCAATACCACATATATTTTCCCTAGCTGATCACGGTATTCTACATTTTCAGTGGCTTTATGGGTAATAAGACCAAGCTGTGGGTCGATAAATATGGTCAGCAGTATAGTCGCCATTCCGTTAATCAATCCTGAGGCTTGAGAAGCAGTCGTGCTATATTGAGGCATTAGATGAGCAGCATACAAAGATGATATGACCCCTACGGTGTAAAAGGCTGTAACAAAAACATTCATAACAATAAAACGTTTAGGAATTCCCAGGTATCTGAAGTTATATAAATTCACTTTTGGTTTTCTTATGTATTTTCTAGTATTTTTTAACTGCCCGATCGTTACGCTCGTAAGCAGCTTGGGAATAGAACCTTCGATTTCAAGCTTTGAGATGATTCTCCCAAACAAGCCTACAAAAGTAGGGAAAATAGCAATGGCAATTAATGTCCCTAATGAAGAAGCTAACAATATAATTCTCAAGTAATTAAGAAGTGGGAAATCAGAATGTATTTTGGCATAATCTACGAATTTAGCCGTCAGTGGAGCTTGAATCATGTTTGCAGTTCTTGACACGAGAACAATAATGCCTGTCAGAGACAGAGCAATTGCTATCTTGTTCAGCTTCACTCCGGCGTATCTTACCGAATAGGATAAGGTTTCCGCTGTATGAATAATCATTGTAAGCAAGCATACTACAATCAAGCTATTTACCATTTGTAGGTTCATCTCCAATGAAAGCTATTTATCTATTCGGTGCAGTTTTGGACGAAAGTATTGATCCAATCCATAAGAAAGCGTAATTCCAACGGTATATCGAACAAGGTCAATCCAAAGGAACCCCTTTCCAAGAATCAACCCGCCGATTATGGTAGCACGGACGCTGTTGATCCACTCCGCTTGATACAGTTGGCTAAATTCTATGCCGAAGCTAAACATCAGGCTCCACATAAAAGCGATCCACAGCTTCCGGTTCACTAGCAGTACACGAAACATAAAGTAAACCATGCTGCCCCAAAGCGCGTCTCCAAAATGTCTTATTACAAACAAGGGTAGCTGTTCAGAGAATGCTCTAGAGCATAACCCCAGTACAATAACAATTAGGCAGATGCATGCATAAATAACTCTTTCTTTTAAAGCATTGACTCTCATTTCCATCCTCTATCCTGCGTCTGACTTGAAGTTTATGCTTGCGATGATATTAATCATCATGATATAAAACGGATAAATAATCATGACCCTATTATGATTAACCCTGTTACCGGTACTGGTTTATCCGCAGTTTCTGTAATTGGGAACCATGCTGCGAATAAATTAATGAACAGAACCAAGTAGGGAAAACACAGGATCGTAGTGAAATACATAGATTTTTTACCGTTCAAATATTTTTTTGTCATCCAAACAAACCCTAAGTACTTCGGGGTTCCACATTCGTTCCACACTAGTGAGCTCTAATTCGTCAAATTCCAGCCTATAAATATCTGGTTTCGAAGTCTGTTCAAAGAACTCATAACCATACTCTTTATTGAAGTAATTCAGGATAATGGTCATGATATTCCCGTGGGTACCTAGTGCAATTTTGCCGCCTTTATGCGTCTCGATTAATTGCTTCATGATAGGAATCGCACGCTCTTGCGCTCCCTGAGTACTTTCTCCATTCGGCATTTTATATTGTAAGTCTGTGAATGATGTCCGGATACCTTGAAGAAATTCTTGTTCACTGATCTCAATTTCCACACTTGCGATGGCTCTTTCTCTAAGTTCCTCATACAGCTTAATTTCTTGATCTGAAGCTTCAGCCAAATACTTAATTGTATCTATGGCTCGTCTATAAGGACTGGAGACAAAATGTGTGATCTCTTCCTCCGCCAATATTTCTTTAATTCTATAAGCGTCCTCATGCCCTTTATCAGATAATCCTCGTTCCCTCTCATCTCCAAGCACAAAAGGTGATACCGCGTGCCTAATCATATAAATAAAAGTCTTCATGCGTTACTCCTCTCCAGCTCACTCAAATATCGTTTTTGCCGCCTCGCGGTCTTTCTTGAAAATCTCTACTGGATAGGGAATGGCCATCTCGGGCAGCTCACTCTCTTTAAAAAACTTAAATTCTTCGACTTCTCCATCCATTGCTCTCAGCGTTCCACGGATGATAGAACACTCAAATACGATGACTGTATATTCCACCTGATCTCCATTGTTATATTCGTATCTATATTTTCCTCCACCAAAAACCCCAAGAATGGAAGTAGGAAGCACCATTAATCCAGTCTCTTCATATACTTCTCTTCGCAAAGTTCTTCCCGGCCGTTCCCCTGGCTCGATGGCGCCTGCTGGCAATCCCCACAAGGACTCTTCAGGTTTTCGAATAAACAGAATTTCATCTTCTTTATTTCTTATTACTGCAGCTACGGAAGGCATCATTAATAACTCTGAACCCACTTTTCCTCGGATCTCCTGATAATACTCAGACATCGGCACGCTATTCATCCATCCTCTCACACCGTTTTGTAGAACATTATCCTATTTTCCTCCGGCTTCCCAAAAATCCACATTATGTATATATTAGACATCCTGTGATGGAATCCTTTAGATTCAGCAATATGCTTAGCGTGGAACAAAAAAAGCTTCCGAACGGCTCAATACTTTCTGAGGTCCGGAAGCAGTTACAATGAGGTGAGACTTTTAACTTAATGTTTCCCTTTGTAGCCGGCAAGCTGTACGATCATGATGACAAGAACAAGCAATGAAATGAGCTGATCAATACTCATCTGCGTCCGCCTCCAATCCCAAATGAAGGATGGCTCTTCGGACGGCATTTCCTCTCCCAAGGACCTGCTTAGTTCCCCTTATACACACTATGTAACATGAGTTCGATTTATTACTTTAAAAATGACTTACCCATCCATACGAGCTAGTTCTTTCTCTACTTCATCTATTTGATCTTCACCGAACACCTTAAACCCATTCTGCCGTAATAACTCCGTAGTTGTACCTTCTCCTGGCATCTTCGTATCCATAAAAGTACCATCATAAATATAAAGACTACCACAAGAAGGACTATCCTGTTTTAAAATCGCTAATGTAACTTGATGTTCTGCAGCCAGCTTCAGCGTTGCTTGAGCACCTTTCATAAAGGGTTCCGTAACATCCACACCTGCACCTGTTTACTACCCGCTCACCTTGCCGCTGAGCATCTGGACGAGGCGTTGATAATCCACCGACTACCTCAGGACAAATGTGGACAAAACGCCCTTCCTCATACCACTTCAGGAAACGAGCATCGAGACACGGCACATCGCCATTATCATAACGTACTTTATGTCCTAACAGACATGCGCTTACTAGAATCTTCCCTGTCATCGTTATCCATTTACGAGGCGAAACTGATATGCAAGATTGAGATGCTAGTCCCTGAAATGTTTGTGCTTCATACACAAAAGAATGCTCATAATGTCCATAAAGAACGCATTAATCTTGATATTGAGGGGTCTTTTCACTCCGATACCGACTCCAGCAAGTCCATAATAAATCTGCCATAAGGTATAGACCCACCAAAGGAAATATGAGTTCCCAAACGTTATGGACTTGAGAATATAAACGCTCCATAAAGGGCTGAATCCCATATACACAAGCTATCGAAAGCGCCCACCAATATAGGGAGAAACGAAGGCAAATATGCCCTTGCAGCTGGTAAGACATCCCTGAGTAATCCCACCATTGCTTTTGAAACACAGTCTTCAGTAACCAACCACTTACATATTCAACAGCTGAAGGAATGACTAACGCAAGAAGAAGGAACATTGGGAAAGGCAGAGTTAAGTCTCTGGCAATCAGTAGAAGCAGTGGTGCGAATCCATACATTGGTTTAAAGGGACCTTTTAGAAACCCCTCTTTGCGAAAGCTTCCATTGCTATATAAGTTATATGTACCTTCCAATACCCAACCTAAAAAAGAGTAGATCATAAAATAAAAGAAATATTGGCCCGTATCTCCGCTTGAAGAAAATATAGTCGTCATCATGTTTATACTCCGCTCCTAGCTGTCATTATTTTCTTAAATATCCATCCGGCCCTATTATGCCTTAATTCTTCAGGAGATATGCGCATAGAAAAAAGACATAACCCAAAGGTTATGCCTTCATTACAAACTACCATACTTTTTCTCAAAGTTGCCTGCTAGGGCCTCACCACGTTTTTTCCGATATCGGCTGTTCTCATTCCGACTACGCATTTCATTTACTCCCTGCTACAAGAATGGCTGAGATCTGTGAAATTTGCGAGTAGCTATTAGGAACTTGGAGAAACTCTCTGATGAGGTTGTACCTGAATTCATTATACAATAATTGCTAAATTCGTCTCAAGCAAAACAGACTGCCCAGTGAAGGACAGTCTGTCTTCCGAATCATTTAGTCCAAATCGTTAGGAAGCGGATCAGGATGGGAGGACTCTGCAGGCTTGGCTACCCAATCGTCTGCTTCTGGCTCGATGTCCACGCCATTCTCCATCTTCTTAATTTCAGCTAATGAATCGCCGTCTTTATTTTCCTTGTTGCGGATTTCCGCTTCATCTTGAGAATAATCTGACATGTGAAATCCTCCTCAGGTACTTTGCTTTATTTGTTCCTTAGTTATAGTTACCCGATGGAGTGTTTTGCAAACATGATTACGATGAATGAATTTAAGGGTACATGATCCAAGCTACTACCGGACCAATACATGAACCGACAATAGCACAAACGGTCATCGCTACCGAGCTCATTGAAACTGACTGTTCACCATATTCCAGTGCCTTTGCAGTTCCTAGAGCATGGGAACCCGTTCCTAAACCGATTCCAATCCCAACTTCGCTTCGAATCCTAAACAGCTTAATGATTAGAGGACCGCCAATCGCACCTGTAAATCCGGCAATCATTACAAATACGGAGGTTAGCGAGGAGTCCCCACCTAAACCATTTGAGATCTGTATCGCTACAGGCGTTGTGATCGATTTTGGCAGTATGGACAGAACATATAATTTAGAGAATCCTAGGCCTGCCGCCAAAAGCAAACCACTGAACATTCCTAATAACAGACCTACAATCGCTCCCCCCAGGATGGCCGGAAGATTCTCAACTAACACATTACGTTGTTTATACAATGGGTAGGCTAGCGCTACTACAGCAGGGCCGAGCAGCTGATTAATCCACTGACCGCCTATCATATATGTATCATACGGAATATGAAAATATAGAAGTATTGCTACAACAAGGACTGTTGCTGTTAGCGCTGGAATCAATACAGGAAACCGAAAACGTCTATATATTACAGACATCATCAAATAAATAGCAACATTAAGCAGGACAATTCCTGTCGCGATAAAAAACATTATATTTCCTTCCCCTTTTCGCTTAAGCTCTTGCTGTTCCAGCCCACCTTGGTCTTACCTTTCAAGGTTGAAAGCCATTGACTGGTATGTGCTGCTGTTGCAATTGTGAGGACGCTGCTAACGATAAGAATCAAGATTAATAGCAAACCTCTTCCACTAAAAATATCCATATGCTTCACGATCCCAGCCGTCGCTGGAATAAAAAATAACGGAAGGTAAGCTAATATTGTTGTTGCACCATCTTCAATCCACTTCACTGGTACGACCTTGAATAACAATAAAACAAAGAGCAACAGTAATCCGACGATACTCCCAGAAACGGGAAGATGCAGCTGCTTTTGCAGGAAGTCCCCAGCCAAGTAGAACAAATAAAGCAGGAACACTTGAATAATAATGCGAATGATTTTCATGATGCAGGATCCCTTCATTATTAAATTAACTCGATAAAGCTTAAAACAGGTCACCTCAATAAGAGTATCAGAGTTTTCATGAAAATTTCAATTACTTTTCGAATCTTGTAAGAATTAAACAAAAATAACCTGCATCATTTCCAGTACACCGGAAACTTTGCAGGTTTAGTTATCTTCGTTATGCTGCTCAGGAATGAGATTCCAGCTTAGTTATACCCACTGAACGACTTGCTCTGCGACTTGTCTTGTTTTGCCACGTGGTTCATTCAAACGATATCCAAAGGCTACCATACAGGAGATTCCAAAATGGTCTGCATCCATAATCCCCTCTTCGGTAAGAATCTGCTCTATCTTCGCCTTATCGAAACCTTCCATTGGGCAAGAATCGATTCCGATTAAAGCGGCTGATGTCATCATATTACCAAGGGCTATATAAGTCTGCCGGCAGCTCCATTCGAACATAGCACGCTCATTCTCCATCAACCCAAAATCAACCTTCAAGAACTTATCGTACATATTACCTTTCCCTTCCATCACTTCTGGAGGTAGCTCCTGCACATGCTCCATAAACCCTTTAATATAATCAGAATCAGCAGCCATATCTTTAGGAAGACGAGAGAGAATAAGTACAAAGTGACTTGCTGTTGGCAATTGCTTTTGTGCTCCCCAGGCATGAGCTCGTAATTTCTCGCGTATTTCCGGACTTTGTACTACGACAAAACGCCAAGGCTCAAATCCGAATGAACTTGGTGACAGACGTCCTGTTTCCAGGATAAACTGAAAGTCTGACTCACTAATTTTTTTATGACTATCAAATTCTTTAGTTGCATGTCTGAACTGGTAGGCAGACAGAATTTCATTCTTGTTTAATGATAAAGTATCCATATTTAACACTCCTTTTGTTTGCTTAGAATCAACGACCCATTTGACTGTTTGCCGTTCTCATGCTTAATATTAGAATATATATCACTTCTTTAAAAGTACGCACATTAATGTTAGGTAGTATACAAAATGATACTATGGGAGTTGAACGGCAATGCGTGATCGAAAAGGTGGATTCGGAGATTTCCCAGGAGGCAATAAGGAAGCTTGCCCTGTGGAATTTACGCTCGATGTTATAGGAGGAAAATGGAAGGGGATTCTCATCTATCACTTGATGGATGGAACGAAGCGCTTTAACGAATTTCGCCGGATATGCCCAGGAATTACTCAACGCATGTTAACCCTGCAACTAAGAGAGCTGGAAGAAGATGGGGTTGTACACCGTGAGGTCTACCATCAGGTTCCCCCGAAAGTCGAATACTCTTTAACTGAATTTGGCAAGACACTGACCCCTATTATTAAACTCATGAAAGACTGGGGCGAGGTTTACAAAACAAAACAGCTTTCCGCAGAAAGCTGTCCAGAAGGTACAAATATTACGGTGTAGCTCAAAGCTGCACCTTTTATTTTTCCCCATTAAAAAATGCTTCGGCCTTTTCCTTATGTTCGTTAGTTACCTGACCAGATATCGCTTTAATGCCTGCTGCAATGACCGCTGCATCATCTGTAAATCCAAGGCCGAGAATCGCATCGGGTATCGCATCTATTGGAGAAATAAAATAAGCCAATGCACCGAAAGCAATTCCTTTTGCCCATAAAGGTGTCTTAGCGTCGACGGCACAATAATACATCGCGATAGCATCTTTAGTAAATGGAATCTTGCCTGCGAACTTTTTAGTTTTTGTCCAAAAATTCTGAGTTACCATATCCTCATTTTCTTTGCTGTATGGAAACTTCTCTGCTGTGAGTTCCTCAGTGATCTTATCATCATCTTTCTTCATTATTTGTTCCCTCCGCAAGGTTCATATGAAGTACATACAGTCAGTATACCCTCAGCTATTATTTATATCTTTAAGATAAACTATAGCTCGTTCTATGAAACTTACACAATATCATTTAATTTCTTTAATTTTAGTCAAATCACTGCTGCATAACGCTTCAAGATTATTAAAGATTCGCTCGGCATCCCAATCCCACCATTTAAGCACTTCAAGATATTCGATCAATTCATCATCAAAACGTTGTCTAATCACTTTACAGGGATTTCCTCCAGCCACACTATAAGCCGGGATATCTTTCACAACTGTTGAATTAGCTGCGATGACGGCTCCATTTCCTATATGTACACCAGGCATAACCGTAACATTCTGCCCAATCCACACATCGTTACCGATTACTGTATCTCCTTTTAAGGGTAAATCTGATAGCTCTGGCACTGCATGCTCCCAGCCATTAGCCATAATATTGAAAGGGTAGGTCGTAACAGAATGCATTCGATGGTTCGCACCATTCATGATAAATTCAATGCCTTTGGCAATTGCGCAGAACTTCCCAATAATGAGCTTGTCGCCAATAAAATCATAATGATGAGTCACATGCTCCTCAAACTTTTCCGCACCGTCTATATCATCATAGTACGTATAATCGCCAACCATAATATTTTTTCTTGTAATCACATTTTTGATATAACAGATACTTTTAATCTGTTCATTCGGATAGAGCGCATTCGGATCCGGTCCATATTTCTCCATAATAACGCCTCTCTCTCTTTTTGATAAAACATAGCAGAGATTACACTCTTTTTCAAATAGACTGGGTAGTCAAACAAAAAAAGCGGCCACCATTTGGTAACCGTCCAATAACTACTTTACCTTTTCGCTAAAACATCTACTTCATATTGCTTCACATCGTTCAGCCAATTTTCACGGACAGGCACACCATTCGTCGCACAATAATAATCCCAAACAGCTCCGAAAGGATAAGATTTCAATTCCTCTACAAGTGCAAGTCTAGTAGTATAATCCCCATCCCGTTCAATTTGCTTCAATAGCTCTATCGGTTCCAACATCGCACGTAGCAAGGCTTTGATTGTGTTCCGTGTTCCGATCACCCAAGCGGCAATATGATTGATGCTCCCGTCAAAGAAATCCAGTCCGATATGAGTCCTGTCAAGAAATTGACCTCTTACTAGTTCACGGGCAATCTCTAGTAGTTCATCATCCATAGTCACCACATGATCACTATCCCAGCGTACTGGACGGCTAACATGTAGCAGCAATTGATCACCAAACAGCAGCCAAGAGGATAGTTTATTCGAGATGGTCTCGGTCGGATGGAAATGTCCAGCATCGAAGCAAACCGCTTTGCCCCGGTTTAGTGCATAACCCATATAAAATTCATGCGAACCTACCACATAACTTTCTGAGCCAATTCCGAACAGCTTGCTTTCTACAGCATCAATATTATATTGCTGATCGATCTCCTCGCTGAAAATCTCATCCAGTGATTGCTGAAGCCGTACCCTCGGCGATAGACGGTCGATCGGTGTATCTTTGTATCCATCTGGAACCCAGAAGTTGGTTACACAAGGCTGACCTAGTGCCTGCCCGAAAGATTCGGAGATTCGGCGTGAAGCCTTGCAATGAGCAATCCAGAAGTTGCGGATTTCAGGATTCGAGTGGCTTAGTGTGAAGCCATCATTAGCTTTTTCATGAGAGAAGCAAGTGGGATTGAAATCCAATCCAAGTCCCTGCTCCTTAGCCCAGTTCACCCATCTTTCAAAATGCTTAGGCTCTAATGCATCAAGATCTACTGTCTCTTCTGTATCGGCATAAATAGCATGTAGATTAACTTTATGACGGCCAGGGATAAGCGCTAAGGCTTGCTCCAAATCACGTCGCAGTTCCTCCGGATTCCTTGCTCGCCCCGGGTAGCTGCCTGTGACCGCGATCCCGCCGCTTAGTTCCTTTTCTTTATTCAGGAAGCCCTTTACATCGTCTCCTTGCCAGCAGTGCAAAGAAATCTTAATTGCTGCAAGCTGCTCTAATACCTTATCTACGTCGATGCCATGCTGTGCGTAGAGCTTTTTCGCCTCATTATAGCTCGTCTGAATGCTCTTTAAGCTTTCTGTATTCTGCTCCATGCTTGAGCCTCCTGATATTGTGTTAGTGATTTCATTTAGGGGTATTTTTGCCTCTCTTTTGCCTGTTATCCGCTTATTCGCTCGATGAGAGTTATTTTACTGGTTACTCTTATACGACCTGCAGTCGAGCAAACTCAGCCAATGCCGCGGTTTTTAAGGTGGAGTCCATCACTTGTGGAGGATAGGTTGTTACATCGAATGAACGATATATAATTTTTCTTGCTTCTTTAATGTCTGCAACCGTGCCCACACTGATCATTTGCATAACCACATTACCTAACGCGGTAGATTCAGTTGGACCAGCGTAAATCTCCATCTCTAGCAGATCCGCCGCAATCTGGCATAGCAATCCATTGTTCGCCCCACCACCTACGATATGAAGCCGATCCCACTTCTCGCCTGTCAACAGCTGAAGATCCTGAACATAGAAATAATAAGAAAGAGCAAGGCTGTCAAACACACATCTAGCAATCTCCCCCGGTGTCTGAGGTACTAACTGACCTACTTCCACACAATAGCACCGTATCTCGCTGATCATACTCGGTGGATTCAGGAATCGTTCATCATTACAGTAGATAATGGATCTAAAAGGAATCTCTTGCGCTGCCAACTCTACCAATTCGCCGAAGCTGTACTGTCCGCCATATTCCTCACGAACCTTTTGAATCAGCCACATCCCCATAATGTTCTTAAGAAACCGGAACGAGCCAAAGGCTCCCCATTCATTCGTATAATTGCGCTCCATCGCCTCTGGACTTGTGATTGCCGAAGCTCGTTCCACCCCTATGAGTGACCAAGTACCACTACTGAGAAATCCCCAGTTGTCGCTACTTGCAGGAACGCCTAGTACAGCCGATGCTGTATCATGAGTGGCTACTGCTATGAACTCACACACTGGAAGATCACCGCGTGCCGACAATTCTTCAGTGAACCCGCCAATTCGTTCCCCGGGTTCCGTTAAGGGGGGGAATTGCTCTTTTGAAAGACCAAGCAGTGCCAGTAGATCAGCATCATAATCCCGAGTTTGCAGATTCAGCAGACCCGTGGTTGAAGCATTCGTGACTTCACTAATTCTGCGTCCCGTAAGCCGATAGTAGAGATAATCAGGAACCAACAAGATTGAATGCGCTTCTTCAAGTTCTACCTGATCATGCACAAACAGCTGGTACAACGTATTAATGGGGAGTACTTGTATGCCTGTCTTTTCGTAAACGCTTTCAGTTGATATATTGCGATGTAGGCTCTGTACCGCTCCATCTGTTCGGGAATCACGATAAGAAAAAACTTCATGAATCCGTGCACCCTCCTGATCTAAAAGTACATAATCTACAGCCCAAGTATCAATTCCCACGGTACACTGCTCGATTCCTTTAGACTTCGCCTTCTGCAAGCCTTTTACGATTTCAGCAAATAAATAATCTACGTCCCAATAAAGATTACCATTCTTCTCAGAGAACCCATTCCTAAAACGGTGAATTTCTGTTAATGATAAGGTTCCTCCCGGTTCTTGCAAGGTTCCGCAGACGACTCTCCCACTAGAAGCTCCGATATCAATAGCAATATGATATTGATCCTGTCTATGCGCCCCAGCAACACTCCTTATCTCCTCATCAGCCTACCAGCAAAGCGAATACGATTCCTGGGCCATGCACGCCTATCGTCAGATCATTCTCAATATCCGCAGAACGACTCGGTCCAGAGATAAAGTGAATACCTGCGGGTAGACCCGATTGTCCCGCTTCATCAAAATCAATAAGCACCTCACCCAGACGAGTCTTCAGCCGCTCCAGCGGAATGATAGCAATTAATGCGGTTGGCAACAGGCTGACAGAGCGGCCTTTATCCGCAGAAGATAGCACTGTAATAGAGCCAGTATAAGCAACTGCATAATCCGCGATAACAATCCCAATATCGGCTTCCGCTGCTCTAGCTTTCCATGCTTCCTGCAAATTCGTATTCCAGACAGATACCCGCGTATCTGCAAGCTCCTCCTCTAGTCGAAGTGACGCGAGCTCGGATACATTTTGCCGGAGAATATAACGGGCGAGCATCTCATTCGCTTTATTGACGATAAAAGCTTTAGCTTCATCCATATCTGCCATGCGAAACACATGCCCACCTGCACTTTGAAAATTCGCAGTAAATTGATCGATGCGTTCTACTGAACTCCACTGGAATTCTTGCCAATAATCTGGAGCGCCGCGATAAGGATG
This sequence comes from Paenibacillus etheri, assembly GCF_001012825.1. GTDB lineage: Bacteria > Bacillota > Bacilli > Paenibacillales > Paenibacillaceae > Paenibacillus_AQ > Paenibacillus_AQ etheri. The sequence continues at coordinate 74,861 of NZ_LCZJ02000017.1, read as the reverse complement.
GGTAGGAGCTTCAGTAGTTCTCGGCCGCTTCAGGCGACGAGCGATATCGTTCATGAATGCCTGCTGCTTCGTGCGTGAATCCTGCTCCATACGTTCCAACCATTTAATGTGCGTCTCCTCAGTCATGTCCGGCTCCTCCTTCCAGCTCTTCCAGCTTCCGCTTTGCTAATAAATCTTCCATCCGCTTCTGTATCACGGGGTCCATCTCGCGACTATTTTTGTCTAGCTCCTCCTGCAGCCCTTTCCAGCTCTCACGGAAGGATTCATCCGCCAGCTTCGGAGCGATCCGGTAGTTATTCCAGCCCTTAAGCGGCCCAAGCTTCGACGGAATTCCTCCGTCTCTCACAAGCAGCTTTTGTCCGATTCTACCAACTTTCATCACATTACTGAATCGTTGTGACTTCGCCATAATCGCACCAAAACCTTTCATGCCGAGGCCTTCCACTTTGTCTCCATAACCTCGCTCTACCTTACGTCTCCGTAAATAGATAAGCATATCATGCAGAGGGATTTTGACGGGACAAGCTTCATAACATGCTCCGCACAGACTGGATGCACCTGCAATATCATCCCATTGATCTACATTTTTGTTCAGTGCTGGGGTCAACACCGCTCCGATCGGTCCGCTATAAGTTCCACCATAGGCATGACCGCCAATATGACGGTAGACAGGGCAGGCGTTCAGACAAGCTCCACAGCGGATACAGTTCAGCAGCTCCTGAAATTCTGGATCGCCGAGTTGCTCAGATCGACCATTATCAAGGATTATAATATGTTGCTCTTCCGGTCCGTCACCGTCATCTTTCCTACGGGGTCCCGAAATACCGGACATATATACCGTTAGCTTCTGGCCCGTTGCGGAACGAGGCAACAACGTAGCCATCACTTCAAGATCGCTCCAAGAAGGAATAATCCGCTCCATCCCCATTAAAGTGATTTGCGTCTTCGGCAAGGTGGTTACCATGCGAGCATTGCCCTCATTCTCGAATAGCACCATGGAACCTGTCTCTGCAATCGCAAAATTGCATCCCGTCATCCCAATATCCGCTTCTAGGAATTTCTCCCGTAGCTTGCGCCGTACAAATCCTGCAAGGATTGTAGTCTCGGGCAAAAGCTCCTCCCCTGCCTCCTTGGACAACAGCTCAGCAATCTGATAGCGGTTCTTATGGATGGCAGGAATTATAATATGTGACGGAGTTTCTCCCGCAAGCTGGATAATATATTCACCAAGATCTGTCTCAATCGTCTCCACGTCAATGGATTCCAGCGCCGTATTCAAATGCAGCTCCTCTGTCACCATCGATTTGGATTTGACTACAGAAGCCGCCTGTTTCCGCTGCGCAATCTCTAAGGCAATCTTCACTGCCTCTTCACCCGTTGCCGCAAAATGAATATGCGTGCCGTTCGCTCTTGCATTGTCCGCAAATAGATTTAAATAATAATCGAGATGAGCGATCGTATGCAGGCGAATTTGCCGCCCACGTTCACGCCATTCTTCCCAGTGACCATGATCATTCGCCGCTTTCTGTTTCCCGTCACGCAGCCTTTCCGTGGTAAAGCGAACCGCCTTGCGCAAAAAGTCATTATTCAGCGCCAAGTCGGCACGCTCTTTTACCGAAGCTGGCTTCACATTATTTGATTCCGATTTAGTGTGAGCAGCATTTTGACTCATTGTCCACTCACCCCTTCATACAGTAGCTCTGCTAAATGCATGACTCGGACCGGCTTATGGCGATAACGCAAATTCCCAGCAATATTCATGAGGCAGCCCATATCCAGCCCTGTTAAGACCTCTGCTTCCGACTCCAGCACATGATCTGACTTCTCGGTGACCATCGCCCCGGAGATATCAGACATCTTCACGGCAAAGGTTCCGCCAAACCCACAACAGTCCTCAGCAAAAGGTAGTGGCACTAGCTCCATCGCCTTCACATTCTGCATAAGCTGCATGGGTTCATCGCGAATCCCCAGAATCCGGGTGCCATGACAGGAAGGATGATAGGTAACTTTATGCGGAAATACTGCCCCTAGATCCGTTACACCAAGCACCTGTACCATAAACTGACTGAATTCATAGGATTTACGCTGCAAATTCTGCGCCTTGGCCAAATTAATCGGATCATCCTGAAACAGTTTCGGGTAATGATGAAGCATCCCGGTGCAAGAACCGGAAGGAGCAATGACAAAATCACTGTCTTCGAAAGCCTCCAGAATCGTAAGCGCAGCTTGACGCGCCTCATTCCAATAGCCACTATTGTACGCAGGCTGTCCGCAGCAGGTCTGTACTTCGGGAAATTCCAGCTGTACACCATATCTGGCAAGCAGACGTGCCATCGCTTCTCCCACCTTTGGGTACACAGCATCACTGATGCAAGTAATAAACATCGACACCTTCATGACTTCACCTCCTGCAACACTATTTTCTACACGGTTGTTATTGCGATGTTCAACTCCTGTAGTTGCTTTAGCTGTTCTGTGGCAGGGCTGTAATCCGTTATCACAACATCCAGTTCACTAGTCGTGGCAACATGTGTGAACGCTTGAATTCCGAATTTGCTGGAGTCACAAAGTAGGATCACCTGCTCCGCGATAGAAATCATCTTTCGCTTCACCATCGCTTGCAGCTCATTCGATTCACTGGCACCGCGTTCGAGATGAAATCCTTTGCAGGAAAAAAACATCTTATCCACGTGATATAACTCAAGCGAACGCTCTGCTAAATGTCCAACAAAGGACATCGATCTGCGACTCAGTTGACCACCTGTTGAGATCACATCTATTCGTTCCTTCCCACTTAACTCCGCAGCTACTCTAATAGAATTAGTCAGCACAGTTAGGGGTATATCCGGCAAATGTGAAGCCATATACCATGCAGTTGTACTAGCATCCAGCAAAATTCGATCTCCCGGCTTTATCATCATCACAGCCTCACGAGCAATCTGCTGCTTCTCCGCTGCGTTCATAATTTCACGTTCAGCATATGGCGTCTCTGGCTGACGATCACGGAGACTGACTGCACCACCATGAGAGCGCAGCAGTCTCCCCGCCTTTTCCAAGCGATCAAGATCCCGGCGGATGGTCTCCTCCGTCACTTGGCATAATGTACTCAGTTCCGAGACACGGATGCTGCCGCGTTCATTCACTAGTTCTACGATTCTTTCATATCTGTCTGCAATCAGCATGGCTTCCCTCCGTTATATCTATATATTCCATCTTCCTCTTATCTAGTAAAAGCTGCCGGCACTCCACCGTCAATTGTCAGCATACAGCCCGTAGTCTTCTCTGACTTGGATGAAGCGAAAAAGGCAACGCCTTCAGCAATATCACGTGGATAAATGTTTACAAGCAGTGTTGTGCGTTTACGATAATGCTCCTCTAGTTGATCCGGCTCAATGCCGTAAGCAGCCGCGCGTTCATTCCGCCAATTCGAATTCCAAATCGCAGAGCCTTGTAGAATGGCATCCGGCAAAATGGTATTGGCGCGAATACCGAACTCTCCACCTTCAGCTGCAATACAGCGAGCCAAATGTGCTTCGAGTGCTTTGGCAGAGCTGTAAGCCGAGACGCTTTTCCCAGCAAATATGGAGTTCTTTGAGCCAATAAATACCATACTACCGCCAATTTTTTGCTCCTTCATCACCTTAAAGGCTTCGCGTGCAACGAGGAAATAACCAGTTCCTAGCACGGAAATGTTCAAGTTCCACTCTTTTAATGAAGTCTCGTCAAAAGGACTCGAAGTCGCAAGCCCTGCATTGTTCACAATAATATCTACTCCGCCATAAAAAAGTGCTGTATCCGCATAAGCTGCGGTAACCTGCTCCTCCTGTGTTACATCCATTTTAACAGCGAACGCACGATTCTCACCGTATTTATCGTTAATCTCCTCGGCAATTTTCTGTGCGCCCTCCAGATTGAGATCTGCCAGCACAACATGTGCCCCTTCGGACACTAGACGACGAGCGGTTTCGCTCCCGATTCCTCCTGCCCCACCAGTAATGAATGCAACCTTACGCGAGAATTCTGCTTCTGCTGGTGCCAGCGATAATTTATATAATTCCAGAGGCCAATATTCCACATTGTACGATTCGTTCTCACTAAGAGAGACGAAATCTCCCAGCGCGGTAGCTCCGCGCATAACAGCAATCGCCCGGTGATACAAATCTCCGCTAATTTTGGAGTTGCTCCAGCTTTTTCCTGTATTGATCATTCCCACTCCGGGAATCAGGATCACACGCGGCGCGGCTTCGAATATTACATCTCCCTCATGCTTATTGCGATCGAAGTAAGCTACGTACTGCTCTTTGTAAGCAGTAATCGTTTCGTTCAGCTTCGTCTTCAAGCCATCAATATCACTGGCATTTGGTTCCCAATTCACAAATAGTGGCAGCATCTTAGTATGTACCAAATGATCTGGACAAGCTGCACCTACACTGGATAGTTTCTCCGAGTAAACCCCACCTACAAAACGCAGCACATCCTCTGCATCATCGAAGGTCAGTATCATTTTACGCTCATCACTAACTGCGCCTCTAATTAGTGGCATAACTGCCGCCGCTACAGCCCGCCGCTCTTCTTCCGGAAGTGCTTCCGATTTGCGACCTCCGAACAGGTTCTCATCTTCAATTTTATCTTCGATGTAACGCTCTGCTTCATTAATGATCGAGATCGTCTTCGCGTAACAAGCTTCCGGCGTATCTCCCCAAGTCACCAGACCATGCTTCTCCATCAACACCAATTCTGCTTGTGGATTTGCAAGTACGCCTTCAGCGATCATTTTGGATAAAGTGAACCCAGGACGGATGTAAGGCACCCATACGAATCGGTCCCCATAAATTTCCCGTGCAATATCTTTACCGTTATGAGCACAACACAAGCTGATAATCGCATCAGGATGTGTATGATCTACATGTTTGAATGGTAAAAAAGCATGAAGCAGCGTCTCAATAGAAGCACGCGGATGCTTAGGATCGATCATACAATTCGCGAGGTAAGCCACCATTTCCTCATCAGGCATTTCCTCGCGATCAAACAAAGGCACAATATCTTCAAGCCGCAATCCGGTAAAATTGCCTGCTTTCATTGTAGCCAAGTCAGAGCCGCTACCCTTCACCCACATTACTTCTATCTCACGACCACGGAAATCCAATTCTATTGTTTTACTAGAGGTATTCCCTCCTCCAAAATTACAGACTCTACGATCTTCACCCAGCAGATTTGAGCGATAGACCAGTGCATCCAGACCACCGCTGATGTCTTTTTCCCGTGCGGAATCCCATAAACTTTGTACCATTTGTGAATACCTCCGTTTTTGAATGTTTATTTTTTTGTTTATTTTTGTTTGTTTTGATTTTAATCTATTTGTTTGTGTTTGAATAGAGCGTTTTCAACAAAAATTTAAAATTTATTTCACATTTTAGACGAATCCTCCTTGAATGACCTGGACTTCCATTGCAAAAAACAAAAAAAGAGTTGCCATTTAGCAACTCCTTCACCTCCACTATTTAGCACATCGAATCATAGACTAATCCAGTAGTTACATTTTTCATCCTCAATACCGCTAAGTATTCCTTTGTTCGCTTCAATAACCTTTCTCGAAGATACATTGTTCGGCTCACAAGTCAGCATGACCTTATCAATCCCCAGATCCGCAGCTTTTTTTAATAACTCTGCCAAAAAAATCTTGCCATAGCCCTGTCCCCGTACACTAGGCCTGATGCTATATCCGATGTGTCCACCTGACTTTCTTAATTGATCATTTAAGGAATGTCTTAGCTTTCCAACACCAACAGGATAAGAGTCTATCAATAACCAATAGTTGGTTTGTGGAACATAGTTTGGTTGGAGATTCTCGCCTTGTGAAAGTGCTATTCTACCCCTGATGAAATCAGGAAATTCACTGTAAGCCAAATCAAACCCATTGTTAACGAATCCATTCTCCCCAGGACCTATCTCCAAAATCATTTCAAAAATATCCCGTCCATCTGACAAACTAGCTTCCTTTAGTTCAATTAGCATCATAATCGCCCCCCTGGAACATTAAAAATTGCTTACCGTATCAAAAAATTCTACCGCAAAAAAGAGCCGTCCGCATTATTTAATTGCACTTTCTACAACTAAAATTAACTTCCCCCAATTAAGCTGTATTCGCTCCCACCCTGATACAAATGTTTTATTTTGGATAAGGAGGTTTGTGATGGTAAATATCTTTAAGAATGCCAAGGCGCAAGAACGGGTGTGGCAATCCTATGAGCAGATGGTTGAGCAGTGGCCCATTCCACTTAAAGAGATAGATATCTCTACTACAGCTGGGCTGACGCATTGTATCCTTGCTGGACAAAAGAGTAATCCACCCTTACTACTGTTCCATGGCGTTGGCGATAATTCGGCGGTCATGTGGCTCCTAAACATCGAGGAATTATCGAAGTATTTTTATTGCATCGCGATTGATACTTTGGGTGGACCCGGAAAAAGCATACCTAACGAGCATTTTAACAAACAGAAGTTTGAGCAAGTAGAATGGATTAATGAAATAGCGACGTATCTAAGTATAGACGTCTTTAATATCGCGGGTGTGTCCAATGGCGCCTATATTGCTTTTAATTATGCAACTAAGCAACCGGACAAGGTGAACCGTGTCGTTTGTTTGGAGGGCGGGATGGTCACTGCACCGATCAAAGCCATGATCCAAACCTTACTGATGATGTTCCCGGAGATTCTGATTCCTACAGATCGTAATTTACTGAAAGTTCTGAAGAAGTTAAGTGCACCTAACTCTCCTTTATTTGACAACCATCCAGCATTAGCTGCTCATCTGATCCTTTTAATGCGGACTCATAATCAGCAGGCTATGTTCGTTCATAAGCTTCATCCATACGATAAAAATGCCGCAGTTGCAGTCAGAGACAAGCTTTATTTTCTAGTTGGAGAACACGCGTTAAAACAATCGAAGGATTTCATAGATCTTTTAGAAGATGGAAAATTCCATTATCAAGTCATCCCGCATGCGGGACACGGCATTAATCACGAGCAACCGGATAGAGTAAACACTGAGATCATCAATTTCCTGACAGACGATAATGATAAATCACTTACATCCATATGAAAGCGTTACTTTATGTTTGTTCAGAATTATGATATCGATTTTGTTCAACTGGCTTTATCTAAAGCTATTGCAAGAATAGGTTTCCTTATACTAGATAAATGGTACCTTTCTAAGCGAGTTGAATAAAATAAGAGTAACATCGTTTGACGATTAAGCCCTAACTTGGAAGGGACGGGATTATCAATGAGATTCACATTCCCTATTCTGACCTTATCTCATGGCGGGGCTCAACGCATGCTGGTAGAGCTCACCAATGGGCTAACAGCTATGGGGCATCAGGTTACTATCCTTATGCCTGTGGATGGGGTTGTTTCCTATGATGTCCACTCCACCTTAATGCGCACCACACATATGGCGCTTCAGGAACAGGACTATCCCTCAGGTGATGTGATTGTTTCTAATTTTCATACGACAGTCCCTACCTCTCAAGCAGCTAGTAATCTAGGAAAAGGAATTCATGTGAGATTGTCATTATGTTATGAACCCCCCTTTTTACCGGATAGTTCGCTGTCGTTTCCTTCTTATCATGTCACAGAGCATCTAATTGTTTTATCGCATTGGCAGCAGGAGTTGATTCGCTTAAATCATGGGATCACAGGAAACATTGTGCCCATTGGCATTAGCTCCTCCTTCAAGAATATGAATATCCGTCACAGTCTTCAGGAGCCTTTAAACATAACAGCTATATTAAGAAAAGCTGAACGTGGTTTCTCATGGCACCGTGAGCAAAACTATCTTATAGAGCAGCTGGATCACGTGAAAAATCAATTTTCTAATGTAAATATTAACTTTATCAGTCCGCCCGACGAGTTCAACACTTCAGAAGTTCTCCAAAGAATGAAAGCTACCGGCAAATATCGTTTCTTCACGCCAGCAAATGATGAGGAGCTCTGTTACCATTACAATGGTGCGGATATCTTTGTTAGTTCAAGTATTTTTGATACGGGTTCTTTGCCTGGACTTGAAGCCATGCGGTGTGGCGCAGCCCTCGTCTCTGTTTATTCAGGTGGTAATATGGAATACGCACGTCACGAGAAGAACTGTCTGCTCTCTTTTCGTTACGAGAATCGGCTTGGTGAAGATGTCATCCGCTTAATTCAAGACCCAAACTTGAGAACAAAATTAGCAGCACAGGGTGAAAAATCCTCACACAAATGGACATGGGAAAATAGTGTCAAGTTATTTGAACAAGCGATTAGAGATATATTATAAAAAAACAGCAAGTCTCTGGATGAGATTTGCTGTTTTTTGGTTTTTTAGTTCTACTCTTATTCTCTCTTTCGATACATGCCTGGCGAAATGCCATAACGTTCTCGAAATACCCTGTGGAAATAGGTGTAGCTTCCAAAGCCCGTCTCCTCTGCTATTCGCTCTAGGGTGTAATTGGTGTTGTCCATTAATCGTAGTGCCATAGCAAGCCGAATTTGCCCAGCATATTGCATAATAGAGTAGCCAAATTGAATTTTGAATAAATGTACGGCCCTCGTTACACTAATTCCCGCATGGGCAGCTACATCCTTAAGCCTGATCTCTGATGTAGCATGCTCCTCCACATAACTCTTCATCTTTAGCCCGTGTAGTAGTGAGGCCGATGATGATGCAGGTGCCTCTTCCATAGCCCGATCTAATAGCAGACATAGCACTTTAAACAGCGCCTCAAGTATTTCAGGGCTACCACCATCTAGTCTTCTATTCTCCAGATCAAGCTGTTGCCATATACTTTGCAGCTTGCCATCATCCGCAATTCTAACCTTCTTCGGTCTTTCGCGCAGCTTCCACCAGTGATCCACCCATTCCCCTGTACACATTACAAAATAATCCACACTATGTCCCAGAGGACTTTTCTTTTCACCGATTCTCAGATCGTATATATCTTGGGGTTTAAATAATAACAGATCACCAGGCACCACGGTTACCATATCTCCATCTATTAGTACTTCACATTCCCCTTCCGCTTGCAGCCTGATGATATAGGTATCCAGGCCACTGCGAAATAATTGCCGAAAAGGCTGAGTATGACGAATTAAGCCACAAAGACTTATTTGGACTTTATTAGTTTCCATAGTATTTCTCCTCTACTTTTAGTAGTCGATGACCAGATTGTTGAGGTTCTCAGCCATATTGTTTCTTCAAAGAGCAGTGAATCTCCTTCTATAATAAAGACAGAATTTATATGTACAGGAGGTTACCAACCACTATGAGTAAAATTGTTCGCGTCATTCAAACAGCAAAAGATACCACTGACCGTTTAACAGAAAAAGACCCTCTGATCTTCCTGCCCGATACGTCAGGCGTCGAATCAGAGCTCATCAATATCTATGATGACCTGGAGTATCAGGAAATGGAAGGTTTCGGCGGTGCACTTACTGAGGCATCTGCTGTTACCATTGCTAAATTAAGTGAAGCTAAACAGAAAGAAATCATCAACGCTTATTTTGAACCTGAGCACGGCATTGGATATACCCTTTGCCGTTCACATATCCAGAGCTGCGACTTCTCACTGGGCAACTATGCTTATGTAGAAGAAGGCGATGCAGAGCTCCGTTCGTTCGATATTTCCAGAGATCAAGAGTCCATTATCCCCCTAATCAAAAATGCTGCAGCAGCTGTTGGTGAAGATTTCCGTTTGTTCTCTTCTCCTTGGAGTCCACCTGCTTTCATGAAGACGAACGGTCAAATGAACGGTGGTGGAGCGCTTAAGCCTGAATACCGTGAGGCTTGGGCCAACATGTTCGTAAAATATATTCAGGCTTACGCGGCTGAAGGCATCGATATTTGGGCCGTTAGTGTTCAGAACGAAGCAAAGGCTGTTCAAATATGGGATTCTTGTCTTTATACGGCCGAAGAAGAAAAGGATTTTGTTCGTGATTACTTAGGTCCAGCCTTGGAACAAGCTGGTTTGGCTCATGTAAAGGTTATGATCTGGGACCATAACAAGGAGCGCGTATATGACCGTGCGAAGGTTGCCTTCGAAGACCAAGAAGCTTCCAAATACATTTGGGGAATTTGCTTCCACTGGTACTCCGGCGATCACTTCGAAGCCCTATCGGCCGTACATGATCGTTTCCCAGACAAGAAGCTGTTCTTCAGCGAAGGCTGCCAAGAAGGTGGCGTTCATCTCGGCTCGTGGAACACTGGTGAACGTTACGGTCATGACATCATTGGCAATCTGAATAACTGGATGTCGAGCTGGACCGACTGGAATATTGTCTTGGACGAGCAAGGCGGACCTAATCATGTAGGTAACTACTGCGATGCTCCAATTATCGGAGATACAAAAAATGATGAAATTATATTTGAGAGCTCCTTCTATTACATCGGGCATTTCAGTAAATATATTCGCCCAGGCGCTAAACGAATCGGGCATTCTAAATACACAGATAAGCTTGAAACAACTGCTTTCCGCAACCCAGATGGTACTATTGCTGTTATCGTTATGAACCGTACGGAACAAGAGCTTCCATTCACTCTACGCTTCCGCGACAGCTTGGCTGAGAACATGATTCCGGCTCATGCCATTCAAACCCTGCTAATTAAGTAAAAGATAAGGAGGTTCTCTTTATGCCAAACGCATAGAGAGAACCTCCTTTATTTAATAAAGAGAAAATAATTTATTACAACCTCGCCGTCAGTATTTCACATAACGCTCCGTACAGTGTATGTTCTAGATCCATCGAAGCTAGAGCCGCTAATGTTGCCATCAGTGTTGCCGATTCTTTGACAACACGGTAAATTTGTTCTTTCAATTGAAAAAGAATTTGCGCACGGTTCAGAAGGTTGAACACCTCGTCATCTACTGAATTCACAGCTATCCGAGCATCAGCGAACATTACCTCCAGAGATTGATCGACCGCTAGATCCGAGATCATGACCGTTAATGTATGCGTAGCTTCGTCATATCCCATGTCTGTTGTGATTTCTGTGCCACCAGCGAATACCTGGACCCTTGTATCCGCAAAGCCGACAAAGGATAGCTTCCATGACCGTCGTTCAGGCACAGCTTCTGTGTTTCCCCGAGCAGGGAGTATTTTGAAGTTAGCTCTTTCTCCTACCTCCAGAATCATTTCCGTGTCGCACCATTGCTCATCACGGTCCTCCGCAGTATCGCCTTCATCCTCCCAGAGATGAAAATGGCCACTGCCCCCAGCAAACACACGGACCTCCATATGCCTCGGATTATCCACTGAAGAGGTATATTCTGTCAGATCCGCCAGAGGAACGATAGCCCCGGCTTTAGCCAATACAGGGATACTCTCCAGATTACGATAGAGAGAAAGCTTTCTTCCGCCGTCATACACTCTTCCGTTAAAGAAATCTATCCATATCCCTTTTGGTAACCAGGCTTTGATTTCCGCCACGCCTATCTTAGGGTTGACCGGCTGGGTAATCGGACAAGCAATAAGTTCTGTTCCGAAGTAATATTCATTTGGCACTTCGTAAGCTTCATTCTGCTCTGCATGATGATAATACATCGGCCGTACTAGCGGAAGACTATCGCGGCTGGCGTAGCGATTCATAGTATAAAGATAAGGAAGTAAACTATGCCGTAAGCGCAGGTAATCCTTCATCACATCTTCAGCAATCTTATTAAACCGCCATGGCTCCTTACTATTAAATGGACTCGCTGAGCTATGTAACCGCAAAATAGGTGAAAACACACCAAACTGCACCCAGCGCATGGCCAATTCATCGTCTAAATAACCGTTCATATGCCCGCCAATATCATGGCTCCACCAACCATAACCCACATTTGCGGCGTTAGCAGTGAAATAAGGCTGAAAATTCAGTGACTCCCAAGTCACAATAGTGTCTCCAGAGAATCCCACAGGATAACGATGGCTACCAAGACCTGCATAACGGGAAAAAGTAAGCTTCCTGTTCCCTCGCCGACCGTTGTCTAGATAGTGATAATGGTTCAGCATCCAGAGCGGGTCTAGTCCAGGGATCTTAGTTATGCCGCCCTGCTGCCAATCAATCCACCAGAAATCCACGCCTTCATCCTCTAGCGGATGATGCAGAAACTTAAAGTATGCCCGTAAAAAATTCGGATCCGTGATGTCAAATTCTACCGCATCGCCTTTTTCCGGGTCCATGCCCATCTCCGCAGCAATGGCCAGATAAGGATCTTCAAATGCCCTTACTCCATCTGCTGGATGCACATTGAGCGTCACTCGAAGCCCTTTTCCATGCAGCCATGCTAAAAATCGTTGTGGGTCAGGAAACAGTTCGCGATTCCATGTATACCCCGTCCATCCACTACCATACTGCGGATCGATATCAACGAGATGCCAATCCATATCTATAACAGCGACAGAAAACGGAGTACGCTCGCGTTCAAACCGCTCCATTAGTGATTTGTATTCTTCTTCTGAATACCGATAATACCGACTCCACCAGTTCCCCAGTGCATAACGTGGTAAGAGTGGTGTACGGCCACAAAGGTGATAGAAATCCTTTAAGCATTTCAGGTAATCATGACCATATCCGAAAAAATAAAGATCGAGGCCGTTCTGCTCCCGTGGCTCAACTCGTCCATCTTCTTCCAGTAAAAGTGAGCTCGAGTCATCAACTAATGTATATCCAAAACGCGAGAGTAGTCCATGTTCTAGCTGAATAGTACCATCGGCATTATCCAGTGTACGTGCCGTCCCTCTCAAGTCCTGTACTGTATCACCGTAATTCCAGACACTCATAAGGTGACCTGCTTCGTTTTTCACTCGAACACTGAGCCCATGCCGGGAGAACCGCTTCTTATCATAAGTTAAATGCAGACGATCTGTAATCAACTCAAGCTTGTTCCCCAGATCAATTACGCGGAACGCTGGAACCGGAAAATTGCGATTCACAACAGTCTGCGACGCCCGATCTTCGAAATAGCCCTCCTCGCTGTACTCCATCCGAATGAGCTCCGGAGTTAATACAGTAAAACGATAGCATTCTCCCTGAATGATCACTTCGGCATTAGCGTTTGGTTCAGAATGCAGCTTTAAAAGTTGCGTCAGAGGCTTTAGCTCTTCCATCGTATTGTCCATCGTGCAAACCTCTTTCCTTGTTATTCTACGCTTATATAACGACTGAAAGCATCCGTCCGAATTTTGACTAATTGTTCAAGGCCCATCCCTCTTAGCTGCTTCACATAGTCAGCCCATGCTTCGTCGTTTACACCTAAGATAATGAATTGAGCACGCATTGTATTTACATAACTATCTATATTCGTGGTCAAGGTTGGTAGTTTTTGAAATTCTTCTGCGGTGTACATTACGTTGGGAAAGGGTAGTGTTGCGTAATCGCTTCCCAGCTTATCTAGCTGGAGTTTCAATCCATCTCCGTTATTAGGATTTAGAAATATACTCTTTTCAAAAGTGGGACTTACATATTTCGGCCCGAAATCCCGCAATGAGTTATCCCAGTACCAGGCATCTGCGCTCGTGCCAATGGGTGGGTCCATCAATGTATACGTGCCGTTGTCATTCTTCTGGATAACGGTTCCAATGGCTCCCCAGAAATTCTGAATGCTTGCTTCATTCGTATAGAATTCGTCGGCCCAGCGAGCGGCAATCTCTGGATATTTGCAAGAACTGGTGATAAGCAGCTCATTGCGTTCTAGATTCATTCCATAAGGATTTCCTATGGTGTAGCGTTTGCCATCCGGTCCAGCAAGGGGTGGAATGGTCTCATACTGATCGCTCCATTTGCCAAAGACAGCGTCCGGAGTCCACTGATATGTAAAGCCTACGATAGGAGCATCTGGATTAAGAAACTTAGCCGATCTCATCGTTTCGTCTTGAGTGAATAATTCTTTATCAAGCAACCCGTCAGTAAATAATTGATGCTCCCATTTAAGCCCTTCTTTGTACGCCTCTGAAACAGGGTAATATACCGCATTTCCGTCCTCAACCACCATAGCGTTATTGTTCAGATCTGCGATTCCGAAGGGACTGATGAGATCATTACTTAATTCAATAACAGGAATCTCATCTTGTTTTCCATTTCCATTCGGATCACGTTCTCTGAACGCTTTAAGCACGTTGTATAGATCATCTATCGTATCCGGAACCTTCAAACCCAATTTGTCCAGCCAGGTTTTGTTAATCACAGGCTGGCGCGAGCTTTTGGGACGTGAGGGTAGTCTTGAAGGCAGAGAGTAGATCTTCCCGTCGGGAAAGGTGCTGATTTTTTTCATTTCAGGCGTTTCTTGCATGGCCGTTTTGAGATTAGGCATATTCTCTTCAATATAATGATCCAGCGGGCGGAATAAGCTGAGATTATTAACGATATCCGCATCCCTGAAGACTTCACTCCCTAAGATGATATCTGGGAGCGTACCACTTGCAAGCATAATAGACTTCCGTTCATTCCAATCATTGGAGGACATCACCTGCCATTCAATGTTGACATTCGTATTCTTGTCTAAGTCCTTCAGCCATTGATTCTGAATGAAATGATCTCCCATGCTTCCCCACCGCACCGTCAGAACTTTCAGTGTCACTGGTTTATTGACAATGGGTAGACCCGCTTCGTTGAATTCACCAGGCTCGGGATCGACAGTATTAACCCCATTGTCTCCTCTACAGGCTGTAAGGCTTGCAAGCAACGTTGTCACCATAAGAATGACAGTGATTGTTTTATGCATACTCATTCTTTGTTGGTTTTTCATTACTGTCCTGATCCTCCATGATATTTAAGAATGATAATGTGATTATTCCTTCACTGCACCGATCATTACCCCTTGATTAAAGTACTTCTGTACAAAAGGATACACACACATGATCGGAACTGTTGCCACGATAATAACAGAATACCGCATCATATTAGCGAGACGTAGTGCAATTTGTGCAGCTTCACCGGTTCCCATACCAGACTGCATCTGATTAGTGATCAGAATATTTCGAAGTATTAGCTGTAGAGGATACATGTTTGGATTTTTTAAATAGATCAAGGCATTAAAATATGAATTCCAGTAGCCCACGGCGATCCATAATCCAAGTACTGCAATAATTGCCTTCGACAGCGGTAAAACAATCTGAGCAAAATAACGGAGATTGCCACAACCATCAATTTGAGCGGCTTCCCATAAATCTCCCGGAATACTCGTCTGAAAAAAAGTACGTGCCACAATAATATTAAAGACCCCTACAGAGAAAGGCAGTACCATAACCAAAAAAGTATCATATAGATGAAAATCACGAATCGTTAGAAAAGTCGGAATCAATCCCCCGTTAAAAAACATCGTAAAGATGAAAAACAGTGATATATATTTCCGACCGACAAGGTCTTTTCTTGACAACGCATAGGCTGCTGAGATATTTATAACTAAACCAATTGCAGTCCCAACCACCGTGTACAGGATGGTGTTCCAATATCCGATCCAAATGTTCTCATGACGAAGCAGCTCTTTATAACCATCAAATGTAAACCCTTTAGGAAATAACCAAACCTGACCTCCTGCTACCGCGGAAGGATCACTGAACGAAGCAATGACGATAAAATACAGCGGATAAATCAAGATGACTAAAAAAGTGGCCGATATTACATACATTACAATTTCCATTATAGTATCTGATGAGCGATTCTTCTTTATTTTTCCTGCATTCCCTTTAGGTGCTGTTTCTAATACTCCCATTTCAATTCTCCTCCCTTCTACCACAAGCTATTTTCACTTAATTTTTTGGAAATCTGATTGACCATAATTAATAAAATAAAGTTAATAACAGTGTTGAACAGATTGATCGCTGATGAAAAGCTGTACTGACTGCTGAGCAAGCCAATCTTGTAAACATATGTGGAAAGAATTTCGCTGGAGGTGATGTTTAGATCATTCTGCATCAGATATACCTTCTCAAATCCAACCCCAAGCAGTCCTCCGACCCGCAAGATAAGCAATGTTATCGCTGTTGGCATCAACATCGGAATATCGATATAACGGATTTTATGCATCCGACTTGCGCCATCCACGGTGGCAGCCTCGTACAAGCTAGGGTCAACAGCAGAGAGCGCAGCAATAAAGATAATACTGTCCCAGCCGACATGCTGCCACACATCCGACCAGACGTACACACTGCTGAATAACCCGGCAGAGCCCATTAGATCAGGTGCTTCTTTTCCAAAAAGACTATACATATTGCCGAGCAGTCCGGTGCTAGGTGAGAACAGAATCATCATTAAGCCCACCATAACTACCGTGGAGATAAAGTGTGGCATATAAGATATCGTCTGGAAAAAACGTCTAAAACGGTTTGGCCTCATCTGGTTAACCATCAGCGCAAGCATAATCGGAATCGGAAACGTAATCAGACTATACACACTGATGACTAGCGTATTCTTAATCGTTGCTGAAAATTGATAGGAATTAAAGAACTTCTCGAAGTATTTGAATCCAGCCCATGGGCTTCCGCCTATTCCTAACGCCGGGCTATAATCCTTAAAGGCAATAAGCACCCCATACATTGGTTTATATGAGAATAATAACGTAAGGACTACTGCAGGAAAAAGCAAAGTATACAGACCCCAGTTTTGTTTGATTTGTCCGAATTTCCGACTGAATTGAATTGGATCAGATTTCATGACATCCCCTCCTTATTAAATAGAGAATGCTACCCTGCAGATTTATGCAGGGCAGCACCTTTTTCGAAAGACGAATAGGTTATTTCACACTCATATAACGACTGTAAGCATCTGTGCGAATCTTAATTAATTTTTCAAGTCCCATTTTATTAAGCTGCTTGACATAATCCTCCCAGCCTTCATCAATTCCGCCTTTGCTAATAAATTGGGCGCGCATTGTATTCACATAACCATCGATATCCGTGGTCAAGGTTGGCAGCTCTTCGAACTCCTCGGAGGTGTACATAACGTTAGGGAAAGGCTCTGTTACATATTCACTACCCAGCTTATCTAGCTGCAGCTTCAGCCCATCTCCACTTTCAGGATTAAGAACGATTTTCTGTTCAAAGGACGGGCTCACATATTTCGGTCCGAAATCTCGAAGAGACTGATCCCAGTACCAGGCATCTGCGCTGGTTCCAGCAGGTGGATCCATCAATGTATAGGTGCTGTCATCATTCTTCTTAATTACCGTTCCAATCGCACCCCAGAAATTCTGAATGCTCGCTTCGTTCGTGTAGAACTGATCTGCCCAACGCGCAGCAACCTCTGGATACTTACTCGAAGTAGTAATCAGCAGTTCATTGCGATTAAGACTCATCCCAATTGGATTCCCGATCGTATAACGTTTACCATCCGGTCCGGTAATCGGCGGAATCGTCACATATTGATCGCTCCATTTACCAAATACAGCATCCGGGGTCCACTGGTAAGTAAAGCCCACAATAGGAGCATCCGGATTTTGGAACTTCGCTGATCTCATTGTGTCATCCTGTGTGAATACCTCTTTATCCAGCAAACCTTCCGCATACAATTTGTTTTCCCATTTAAGACCTTCTTTGAACTCCTCCGAAACAGGGAAATATATCGCTTTTCCGTCCTTGATTAACATGTTGTTGTTGTTCAAGTCCGCAATTCCGAAGGGACTGATTAGGTCATTACCGATTTCAATAAAAGGAATTTCATCTTTCTTTCCGTTGCCATTCGGGTCCTGTTCTTTGAAAGCTTTTAGCACGTTGTAAAGCTCATCAATCGTCTCGGGTACCTTCAAACCCAACTTATCCAACCAGGTTTTGTTAATCACAGGCTGGCGAGAGCTTTTTGGACGCGATGGAAGCCTTGTTGGCAGAGAGTAAATTTTGCCGTCAGGAAAGGTGCTGATTTTTTTCATTTCAGGTGTTTCTTCCATGGCAGCTTTAAGATTTGGCATATTTTTCTCAATATAATCATCTAACGGGCGGAAATAGCTTAGATTATTAACGATATCAGAATCTCCGAAGGTTTGATTTCCTAGGATAATATCTGGAAGAGTACCGCTAGCCAGCATTATGGACTTCTGTTCGGCCCAGTCATTGGAGGACATAACCTGCCATTCAATTTTTACATTCGTATTTTTTTCCAGATCCTTCATCCATTGGTTCTGCGTAAACGTGTCTCCCATGCTTCCCCAACGAACCGTTAACACCTTAAGTGTCACAGGCTCATTAACAATCGGCAGACCTTCTTTGTTGTAACTGCTCGTCTCACTAGTCGCTGCATTATTCCCGTCTTTTCCGCCGCAGCCAGCAATTCCAAATACCATCGCCGCCGCTAGCAGACCCACCGTCCATTTCTTTGCAGTCTTTTTATTCCTGTGTTGACTCATCTCTTAATCCCCCATTTCAATTTATTAAAGTGCATCTGAATAGCTTTATATTAACTTCTTATTTTTTTGTATTCCGGACGCTTTAAGATGGTTATCCAGACCTTTAAATTCGCTTACAAAAATCAAAACTTTACTTTGAGAGATTTCATAACAGTATTCCGACTTCTACATGTGCTTTCCGGACTTTGAGGTAAAACACTATCGAGTTCTTATGTTTTTTTCACGCAGAGGTTTTATAATGATTTTATGACCAAAAAAACAGCGGAACACAAAACGTACCCCATTCGTCATTATATTAAAGTCATGATGTTGGTTTCGTTCACAGTCCTTATTCTGGATTTAGCGATCAGCATCGCTTCCATTTCCATTGTGAAGCAGCAGTCCACTCGAAATTTGCAGGATACCGCGGCACTCTACATCAATCGTATTAATCATGATTTTGCCTACATTAATCACTACATGGGCTGGACGCTTGGAAACGATGAGAGCTTGCTTGCGATGAATACCTACGGGGTCAACAGTATCGAGTTCTTAAAGGCAAATGGTAATCTTAATAAACGCTTTACCGAGCTGCAAAAAAACTACGGACATGAATACAACTTTTTCTACTATTTGAAAAATGAGAACTTTTTTTTAAACTGTGCACCGATCAGCGTAACCTATACGGATTACAGGGTGCTCAAAACGAAGATTATTTCTTATATTGATGATAAGGAGATGTATGAGAAGTTTTACTCCAAATGGACGCCAATTCTTGTAAACAACCACTACTATGTGATTAACATCGTTCCCTATTACAATCGTTATTTAATCGGACTAATCTCCGCTGATAATCTGATCCGTCCTCTACGCCAAATTAATCTAGGTGCCAATGGTTATGTTTCTCTAGTGGATGAGAATGAACAGCCTTTAACTAGTCCCATATCGAACAGCGGAAAGCTGATAACAGAAGATGGGGGATTCTCAAATCTTTTACAATCGCGTACAACAATCAACAGCGCCTTCTCAGACACAAATTTCAGCACCAAAATGGTCATTAAATATGGCATATTCGAAAAAATCATGATTGCTCAGCTGCTTATAATGCTACTGTTCTTCATTGTGACCTCCACTTTATGCATCGTTCTGCTTTTTTTCAAAAAAAGAGTGCTGGGGCCGATTCAAAGCTTCTCTGAGAACCTTGCTTTCATTAATGAGGCAGGGCAGCCTGCAGATTTCAAAAGCAGTGAGATTATAGAGCTGGAACAGGCAAACACACAGTTTAAAGGTTTAGTTGAACAAATTAAAACCTTCAAAATCACTATGTACGAACAGGAACTGGAGAAGCAGCGGATACAGCTGGATTATATGAAGCTACAGATCAAGCCCCACTTCTTCTTGAATTGTCTGACTAGCATCTATAGCATGGCCCAAATTGAAATGTATAAAGAAATTGAGAATATGACGTTGTCTACATCCAAATACTTCCGTTATATTTTTCAAAATGGCGAAAATTTTGTCCGGCTGGAGGATGAAATCGAGCATGTCCGAACCTATCTGGAGATTCAAAAGCAACGTTATCAGGATGCATTTATTTACTATATTGAGCAAGAGGATCAGGCAAGCCATGTAGAAATCCCACCGTTAGTGCTGCAAACCTTCATTGAAAATTCAATTAAATATGCGATTTCACGAGAACATGAAGTAGAGATCAGACTTACAGTCCAACGATTACGGATTGAAGAGGAAGACATGCTCGTTATTCAGCTCACAGACACCGGACCCGGTTTTCCACCGCAAGTGTTAGAGAAGCTTAATCTTGGAGAGCCCTTGGATCAAAGCGAAGGTATGCATATCGGCATTATGAATACGCTTAAAAGACTGGAATACCTCTATTTAAAAAGAGCAACCATCACCTTCTCCAATTTGGAGAGCGGCGGCGCTAGTGTAATCTTATCTCTTCCGGAGCTTCCTAAAAAATCTAAATGAATGGAGAGCTAACTATGAATGTACTGCTTGTTGATGATGACTTTTATGTTATTGCCGCATTGCAAAAGAGAATAGTTTGGGAATCGTTACACATTGATACTGTCTATACAGCAAATAATGTCGCTCAGGCGCGTGAAATAATAGAAAAGCATTCTATTCAAATTCTGATTTCGGATATTGAAATGCCTCAGGGTAGCGGACTTGAACTACTGGCATGGATTCGCGAGGGGAATTATAGTATCCAGACGATTCTTCTTACCAATTATGCGGATTTCAACTATGCACAGAAAGCGATTGAATTGCAAAGCTTTGAATATTTTCTGAAGCCCATCGAATTTGATAAGCTGATGCTGATTATCCTAAAGGCTGTCACACAGGCAAAAGAGCAGCAACGAAACGAAAAGGCCATTCAGAGCGGTTACTTTTGGCAAAAAAATCAGGCGAAAATTCTCGAGCATTTTTGGCGTAAACTGGTTAGTGGGAGCACATCATTTCCAATTAAATTAACTGACATCACATATGCCATTAAAGAACAGAACCTCTCCTATCAAATGAGCGATACTCTGCAGCCTTTGATCTTCAACTTATTTCCATACAACGGCAGCATGGGAAAAGAAGAGAAGGATCTTTTTGATTTTGCGCTGCTGAATGTATTATACGAATTGTTTCAGAATTCTTGCTTTACTATTGAGAGCATTCTGGAATACAAAGATTATAACTGGATCGCCATATTAAAATGGAACCAGACACCGGACCCACCGTTACTTGAAGAATTATGCTCTTCCTTTATTCAAAAGGCGAATCCTTATTTAAAGTGTGATGTCTGCTGCAATATTGGTTTATACGATAAACTGAATAATGTGGGGAATGTACTGAAACAATCCCTGCGCATGGATGAGGAAATTACGAGATGCAGAAACCAGACCTTTTTAGTGGAAGCTTATCTCTATCAAAATAAAACAGGCTACACGCCACCGGATCTTTCCTCTTTGGAAGAGCTGCTGAACCAGAATCAATTCATTATTTTTCTTGAGGAAGTTACGAAATATTTAAAGGTTATGCTTAACAACAGGACCCTTGAGACTTCTGTCCTTAGCTTGTTCCGCTTGGAAGTAGTTCAGCTGGTTTATTCATTTCTCAACCTGAAGGGGATACGTTCACACAAATTATACTCAGGCAAAACAAATGATAGATTATTCATGCACTCTTTGGATTCGATCGAGGATATGGAGGAATATCTAGAATATCTAGTCACTACAGCCATGAAATACCGTGACTTTGCTGCACAGCCAAAATCCGTCGCAGAAGAAATCAAACAATATATTCATGCCAATTACGGTGATGACCTGACACGAAATGATTTGGCCGAAATCGTCTATCTCAATCCTGATTATTTGGCAAGAATATTTAAACGAGAGACTGGTGTTTCGTTAGGTAGCTATATCATCCAAGTCCGAATCGCAGCTGCGAAGCATCTATTGGAAACAACGAACATGTCTGTGTATACCGTTGCGAATAAAGTTGGATACAACAACTACTCCTATTTCTCCAAGCTGTTTAAACAAGAAGTCGGGCTCCCTCCCAACGAATACAAAAAAGAACAGCAATACAATCCAGTATATTAAAAGAGGGTAACCCAGCGACCATTTCATAGTCGCTGGGTTACCCTTCATAATCATGACTACTGGGGGTACCTTTGTTAAGTTTGAAAAGCTACATATTTGTCGCCAAGCAGATTAATAAAATAATTGCGATTATATAACATGCTAGGATGGGACGGATAAAAGCTGAGCGCCGTTTCATTATGCTGATTCGCTAACTCGTGTTGGCCAAGGCGATCATAACAGAGTGCCAATTGGAGATGCGGCAGCCAGGTATAAAAAATCCCATTTTTCATCCCCATTGAATCGTTATCCCTCGGCAGATTTATGGCAAGCTCATACCAATATGCCGCGGGTTGCAACTGCCCCTTTTCCAGAAGAAGGGCTCCAATCCGGCAGCAGAACTCTGAACGTGGTTTATCGTACTGTAACGTTCTGCATAATGCTTCAAATGCACCGTCTTTATCCCCCAGCCGTTCCCGGCATTCGGCAAGCCTTAAGCAAGCTTGAAAATTATCTTCTATCCAGCCCTGCCCACCCGCCAAAAACATCTCGTAGTATTTGCAAGCCTCTTCATTCAAGGCATGATCGCGTAATTCATTCGCATAATAATACTGATCTCTTGGAGAGAAGGTTTCACCCTCAGCCACTCTTTTTTGGTAAATCCGCAAATTACGGTCGGTATATTCCTTATCCTTCTCATGGGTGATACAGACATCACTACTAAAAGAAGGACCACTTACCTCTAGATACTCATGTACTGGACCAATCCATTGAAAATTACAGCTCCGCCGAACAAGCCGGTTTCGACGCAAGCTAGCTGTAACATTCCCCGCCTCATCAAAAGCCAGATTATACTGCATATTTACGCTGTGGAAATGGTTTGGAAGAATCTCTTTTAGCTTTTTAAACAGAATCTGATCCGCTTCCTTTATATAATCATCCGCATCCAGCCACAAAATGTACTCCTGTGTAGCTTTACTGAAAGCAAAATTACGTGCGGCACTAAAGTTATCGATCCATTCAAAATCGTAAATCACAGCTCCGAAGGACAATGCGATCTCTTTTGTCTTATCCGTCGAGCCTGTATCCACGATAATAACTTCATCTACTAAACTTGCAACGCTTGATAAACATCTATGCAGGCTTTTTTCTTCATTGCGTACAATCATACATAAACTAATCGTAACCATACTCGCCCTCCTAAGCGTCATGTTTAAGATTTCTTCTTTATTGATATGCAGAGTTAGTGAAATGGAATCCTACACTTGCTATTTAGAAAGACTTAGGTGCTATTTTTTGTTATAATCAATGCAATGCGTTGTTAATAAATTCAGACATATATAAAGGGGACGTTACCATGACTCAAATTATTAAAACTCTAACTATTGCAGGCAGCGACTCCAGTGGTGGCGCAGGCATCCAAGCGGATCTAAAAACATTTGAAGAGTATGGTACCTACGGCTTTAGTGCCTTGACAACTATCGTTACAATGGACCCGGACAACGGCTGGCACCATAATGTTTATCCAATTGACGCCTCCATTGTTGCTGAGCAGCTAAAAACTATTTTCGCAGGTGGTCCAGTAAATGCCATGAAGACGGGTATGCTGGGAAGTGTTGAAATTGTGCGTGTTGCTGAGCAAGCGATCAAAGAAAATCTACAGACCAATGTAGTCATCGATCCGGTCATGGTCTGCAAAGGCGAAGATGAAGTTTTGAACCCAGACAGCGCGGAGGCTATTCGCGATTTACTGCTGCCACTAGCCACTGTGGTTACACCAAATCTGTTTGAAGCTGGCGTGCTTTCAGGTCTTGGCAAACTTTCTACCCTAGAGGATATGAAAGAAGCTGCTCGTCTGATTCATAAGCTAGGTGCACGTAATGTCGTGGTTAAAGGCGGCAAAGCACTCGGGGGCGATCAAGCGATTGATGTCTTCTTTGATGGTTCTGAGTACACCGTATTTCAAACAGCCAAAATCGAACCTGCTCACAATCATGGAGCTGGATGTACCTTTGCCGCTGCCATTACAGGCGGTTTAGCTAACGGTCTATCCGTTCATGAAGCTGTAGCAAAAGCTAAGGATTTTGTCTCCGCAGCCATCCGTAATGGATTTGCATTCAATGAATATGTAGGTCCTGTATTTCATGGCGGCTACCGTTTAGAGCGCTAGAACCTCTGAGCTTTAAGCACCAGAAACATAAAATGGCAGTCCAGATGCTGAAATTCAGCACTGAACTGCCATTTTTATTGTGCAAGGATAATTACTTAAACCCTGGAAAGTAAGCCAGATCGGAAAGACGGATGAAAAAATACGATAATTGCTAACACGCCGAGCAGGATAATCGGAAACGTCTCTTTGAACGAATCTTTTTCGCGAATATGAACCAGAATTCCGCCGATAGATTGTCGCAAATATTCAATCGTCCTTTGTTCAGTTTCATAGAGAATTCTCTCTAATTCTACGTCCAGCAGTTCGCCGGCTTCTCCACAGTCTCCATCCACATCTGGTTCCTCCGCCGTAGTTCTTACAGCCTCATAAATCTCTCCCAATGTAATCTCATCGGCAGATCAGAAGAACGTACCCACCTTCTCTTCCACCCTTGGACTCCACGATTCCCACAGTTGCCAAAGACTGCATCACTCTTCGCATAAAGGTAGCGTGTGAATTGACTTGGCTTGCAATCATTGCACTAGATAAGATGCTCCCGCTTTTTGCCAGCCAAACGATCGAATGTACCGCTATTTTAAAACGGGGAGGTCCGATGTTCACTCCACGATTAGCTGTACTTATGCCCCATCTCCCCTTTCAACTGCAAAATATATAGAGCACATTATAGAGTAAAACAAGGGATGCAGCAAACCTACAAGGGCATATCCCATTGGAATATGCCCTGTAATATTTAGCGTTTCTATGATCGATTATTCAAAATTCGTAAACTTAATACTTTGCTTATGCTTACGTCTATTCTGATCATTCCACGTGAGTACGACTTCCAATTCTTTTGCCCCATTTTTTATAAAAAATTGACTAAAGCTAACGGTCTCATTTGGTCTCATATCATAGCTAAATGGATCTGTTAAGATGATTTGTTCTTGAAGGGGTTCTTGCACTGGTCGATACAACTCAAACGTTACATCTATGGTATCTTCACTTAAGTTTTTGACTAATAGCTCGTAGCTCTTAAATTTTTCCGGTTGTGGCGAAGGCAGTTTACTTTTATGGAGCTCCACCGCCCATTTGGGTGTTTCATTCTTTACAGGCAGCACGCTTTTAACCGCATAAATACTAGAGCTACCAGTAATCATCAAACACACAACTAGCAACGTCAGCACAAACTTTCTATTCAATGCTCATATCTCCTCGCTATAGGTATGCGTTTAAGATTCACGAACACTGATTTTTTATGCGTTTTTCAGCAAAAAAAAGTACTCGAATCTAAATTCGAGCACTCCATACACATATTACTTAATCAAAATAGATAAGGCACTTTTAGAGGCTAAACGGAACGATAAATCATCTTTACCTTGCAAGTTCACTGTTACATTCTCAGCCTTTTCACTATCGTTGAATAGAACAACCGCAATAGAGTGATCTGTATTCTTAAAAGCTACGGAACGAATCACTTCTTGATTAGTGGAAGCATCAATACGTACAGCCTTAGGACGAATAAATTTGCTGAAGTGTGCCAGTGCATAGTAGTCCAGTGTATACGTGAGTTCCTTAGTCTCTTGGTTGACCGTCACAATACCGCGACAAGTACTTTTACCAAATCCCGGGACAGTTGGACCATTCTTCTCATCTAAGGCCATATTCCACAAGACAAAGGATTTACTATGATTTCTGAGAATATCAATCCCTGTTCTCATGACATTCGAGAAGGCTTGTTCAAACGGAGGAATCCATTCGCCACCAGAACCTTCTGTGAAATGCACTTCTTTATCCGCGAAAGCTTTCAGCACCTCTGATTGTGCTGACGCATTCCCGCCATACCAGTGCCAGGCAACACCGTCCACTTCATCTTTCGCATAATCGAGCACCGTGAGTGGATAATCCGGACGATCCCAGTTGTGATCATAGCAGAGAATTTTTGTATGGATGTTGTTTTTCACGAAGCTAGGCTTCAAATAATTTTTAATGAAATCTCTTTGCGCCTCAGGCAGCATTAACATACTTGGATAGTGCTTTGGTTCAAAAAGAGGCTCGTTCTGCGGTGTTACCGCATAAGTTGGCAGACCGTGCTCTTCAAATGCTTGAATGTATCGTACAAAATAATCGGCATAAGCCTGGTAATGTTCATGTTTAAGTTCACCGGCGATCATAGATCCGCTAGTCTTCATCCAGCCTGGTGCACTCCAAGGTGAAGCCATCAGCTTGATCTCAGGATTAAGTTCCAGCGCTTGTTGTAACAAAGGGATAATATCAGCTTCATCATGTGCGATGGAGAAATGAGTTAATTCTGTATCGGTTTCCTGAGCAGGCATATCGTTATAGCTATAAATATCTCTAGCATAATCCGATGCTCCCATTGGATTTCTTAATACGGACAAGCCAATTCCATCTTGGGAATCAAAAAGCTTGCTCATGACTTCTTTTTTCTGTTCATTGTCAAGGACTTGGTTAATCAAATATGCGGATGAATCCGTAAAGGATGCCCCGAAGCCATCCATTTCCTGAAAGGTTTGATTCTCATCAAGGTTTACAGTAGTGACCGGCTCATCTGAAGCCATTGGAGTCAATTGTTCTAGCGTTTGCTCTACGAACAATTCGTTCTCCCTTGTAGATTGATAAATTTTAAGTTTTGTCATGTTGTTTCCCTCCACTTTTCTATATATTTTGCTGTGTTTATCACTCCTGTAACGATAAGGCCCCGGAAAAGGGGCCCACGTCCATCCTTCTACTTATTTAAGACCTAGTTTTTCTTTGTTGTTCTTCATTTTTTCAGTGCGAATTTCTACGATCTTATCCCAGTTGTTATCCTTCAAGAATGCTTTGTAAGCAGCCAGTGTACTTTCAAATGTAGCATCATCCTTGGAACGAATCATACTCACGAGCGTAGTATTCCAATTCGTATCGATTGCAGAAAGACTACGAGCTTCTGGTGTACCTTGAGCCGGGTTGATGTTTTCAAGAATGAAGTGTGGTTTCAGCTTTCCTTTACCCCACTCTTGCATTTGTTTAATAGAATCTGCGAATGCATCATTACTCAAAGCTTTATCACGGTCATGTCCAAAGAACATGAATTCGCCCATTCGGTAATCCTTTTTAAATTTATCAGCATTATTCAATTGAAGATCTTTGATTTCAGGTAAGAATTCAATTTTACCTGCTTCGTTAACTTTATAGGTTTCCCCTTCAATACCATAGTTCATAAGCTTTTGTCCTTCTTCACTTAATAGATAAGTGTAGATTTGAATCGCTTTAGCAGGGTCCTTAACCTTTTTAGTAACATAGGTGATCATCCAACCAGTAATTCCTGACTGATTCAATGTTGGCTCATGTCCAGCCGTGCTTTGCGGTCCATCAATAGCGATATATTCTTTACCTGGATTTTCAGTCATGAAGATTTGCAGGTTACCACTTTGTTGAGGTGTTCCATCGAGCATCATTGTTGCATATTTACCGGATTTCAGCTTTTCTTCAAAGGCCGTCCCGTCATCTGCAAAACTATCATCACTAATGTCGCCATTTCTGTAGACTTCATTTAATGTTTTCAACCAAGTTAGGTAATCCTCATCCAAGTTACGGTTGTAGAATTCACCATTTTCTGTTTCCATCGGTACACCAATGAAGTCCTGTAGTGCATCTCCCAAAGAGCCAGTGCCTGTGCCAATGGAGTTAAAACCAAAAGGAATCATGTCCGGGAACTGCTTTTTGATTTGTTGCATAGCGCTTTTAAATTCTTCCGGAGTTCCAATGGCTGGTTTTCCAATCGCCTCGTACACATCCTTACGGATGACAAATGCCGTTTTAGCAGGAATGTTACCGCTGTCAAAATCGTTCTGAGTATTAGAATAGTTAGGATAGCCATAAGTCTTACCGTCTACTAGTTGGAACCAGTTCATCGTATCTTTTGCAGCTACTTTATTGAAATAAGGATCATATTTATCCGCCAGATCATTCAAAGGCAGGGCCCAAGTTGCGGCTTTTTGTACCACTGGTGAGTTCGAATCAAAAATAGTCAACATGTCGGGCATTTCGCCACCAGCAAAAATAGTATTTAACTTCGTATCGTCCCCAGTAATGAATTTAATATTGATGTTCAGATCCTCTTTAATCTTTTTAGTAACGAGGTCCTTACCAAAATCGGTGTTCCACCAATCGGCATTCACATACCAAGTGAGATCCGTAGTTTCTTCTTTTTTATCGAGCTTCCAAGCTGGTGTTTCCGGGTCAATCGTATAACGACCTTCAATGGAGCTTAATTCTTTGCTGGAGTTATCAGAATTCCCTTTTGATCCACAACCCGTAAATACTAATACAACAGCCATAAGTGCAGTACAAAGTTTGAGTCCTTTTTTCCCAAATGCTTTATTCATCTTTTATTTCCCCCTAAAAAGTTTTGTAAGTACTGGAAGTGTAGATCTGATTGGGTAGCTACACTTCCGAATAACAGTTACGTATACTAGTATTTTCTATAAGAAACCACCTATTTTCCTATTCTTTAACCGCCCCCATCATCATTCCTGAAATAAAGTACCTCTGTAATATTGGATACATCACAACAATCGGCAGAGTTGTAATGACAATTGTTGCTAGTTGAACCCCTTTTGTTGTAGTTTCGATAATCGCAGATCCACCGACATTTTGCATGGCTTGCGTTTGCGACTGAACGATAATTTCATAGAGCTTCATCTGCAGCGGATAGAGTGCTTGATCGGTAATGTATAATTTAGTGGTCATAAAGTCATTCCATTGCCCAACCCCGTTAAACAACGCGATCGTAGCCATAGCCGGCATGGAAAGAGGGATAAAAATCTTCAGGAATATACGCCAGTCACCCGCACCATCGATTTTGGCTGACTCTTCAAGTGAATCCGGCACGTTTCTGAAGAAGTTCATTAGAATAACTACGTCATAATAACTGAACAGGGCTGGGATAATATAAACCCAAAAGCTATTCAATAGACCGAGTGATTTAATCAATAAATACGTTGGAATCATACCACCTGAGAAGAACATGGTGATTACACCCATGGCAACGTATAGCTTGCGGCCACGTATGTATTTTTTACTCAAGCCATAACCGATCATCGCACAAAAGAATACGTGGGTAATTACACCGATGAACGTTTTGGCAATGGATACTAGAAAGGCTAGTCCAATCGTCTCGTCATTAAATACTGCACGATAATTCTCCAAGGAAAAATCGGTAGACCAGAATATAAATCCTCCTTCTGCGAGCGCCTTGCCTGAACTTAAGGAGGATATGACCACATTCCATAAAGGAACAACGATAATTACTGTACAAATACAGAGTAAGATAATATTTATGGTATTAAAGATTCGACTGTCGAGATCTTCTTTAGCTACCGTACGATTCACAGAAATGCCTCCTTCTACAGAACGGATTGATTATCATTTAATTTACTGGATACTTTGTTGGCACTAATCAGCAGGATCACCGAAACGATGGAGACACCTAAACCAACAGCAGTAGCATAAGAGAAGTCACCTTGCGTCATCCCCATACGATACACATAAGAATTAATTACTTCTGCCTTCGCACGGTTCTGAGAATTCATCAAGACCAAGGTTTGATCCAGATTCGATCCTAATAAACCGCTTACAGTCAGAATCAGATTTAAACTGATAATAGGCTTCATGTTAGGGAGGGTAATATTCCAAATTTGTCTCATACGACTTGCCCCATCTATTTTTGCTGCTTCATAATAAGTAGGATCAATTTTGGACATGATGGCTAAGTATAAAATTGTTCCCCAACCTGCCTCTTTCCAAATATCAGATAATGTTGCAATCCACCAATACTTGTTCGCATCAAGCAAGATATTTACCGGTTTCGAAATAATCCCCAAATTCAGAAGAATCTCATTAAACATACCGGATGAAGAGAACCAAGCAATCAACATCCCGCCCAGTACGATCCAGGACAAAAAGTGTGGTAAATAAGAGATTGTTTGTACTATTTTCTTAAAGCGTCCACCGCTTAATTCGTAAATCATAACGGATAGAATAATAGGAATAACAAAACCTATAGCTAATTTCAGAAAGCTGATCCCCAAGGTATTGACTACAGCATCCCAAAAATATTTGTCAGATAAAATAATTCTGAAATTATCAAGCCCAACCCATGGCGCAGTATCAAGCGTGTCAATTACGGTGTAGCTCTTAAAAGCAATCGTCAATCCGTAAATCGGAATGAAACAAAAGATAATCATAAAAATGATTCCCGGGATGACCATGGACTGAATCTCCCATTGTCTCTTATAATCAATCACAAATTCTTTGATCCTCTGTCCCATAGGTTTCTTACTGTTCATTGGATTCTTCCCGTTCACTGGCACTACGGCTAATTTATCCACGTTTTTCTTCTCCCCTCCAAATCATGATCCCCAAAACAATAAAAACGTTTTTATTTCTTTTTAAAAAAAACCTCCTAAAAGCAATAAAATTATCAAGCATAAACGCCTTCAGTGTCCTTATCAGGACGATATGCGTTTAAGCGAGAAATATAAGATATAAAGTATAGGTGCAAACTTATACTTTCTTATATTTAAAAAATGATCGGATACTATCTTGTTGCCCTTCTCGAAAGCGTTAGTACCGATCAATCTTCACTTGAGTAGAACCACGTACAATTAGTTCACCTGGCAATTTCATCATTTCGCCCTGTTCCTTCTTCTGAATCATGCGAACCAGATGATTTATGGATAGAATACCTTGTCTGGCAATTTGATTTCTTACCGTCGTTAATGGCGGTGAGAAGTACTGCGCGATATCAATATCGTCAAACCCCATAACGCTTATATCCAACGGGACTTCATATCCATTCGATTTCAAAGCTTGAATACAACCAATGGCGCTCAAATCATTTCCCGCTAAAAAAGCATCAGGCATTTTTTCAGGACTTAAATGAACTAGAGACTTTATAGCATTATAGGTGCTCTCTTCCTCAAAATATCCTTGTATAATATACTCTTCGTTCGTCGGAAGCTGATATTGACGCAAGGCGGCCAAGTATCCTTCTTTCCGCTGAACACTGTCATACATCTCATCTACACCAGATATGTAGGCGATTTTCTTGTGTCCCAGACTTATTAAATATTTAGTTGCTTCATAAGCAGATTCAAACGAATTAAAGATCACGCTTCCCATCGTTTCATTCTTAAGCGGTCGATCGAGAAACACAGCCTTGATCTTGTCTTTCACCATTGCAGCAATTTCTTCTTCATCTATTCTCAGCTCTTCGTAGATAATGACACCATCCACACGTCGGCCTAGAATATTGCTCATAATTACTTGTTTATCCTTTGTAACAAATACATTTAACCCATAACCTAACCGATCACATTCACGAGACATGGACTCCACCAGCTTGTAGAAGTAAGGGCCTGCTACACTTGTCGTGAAAAAACCTAGCATTTTAGTTTTTCCGTTCCTTAGGAGCTTGCCGTTTAGGTTTGGAACATAATTTAATTGCTTCGCGATCTTAAGCACATGTGATTTCGTCTCCGGATTTAATACATCAACGTCATTTAGTGCGTTGGAAACTGTAGAAATGGATACTCCAGCCTCTCTAGCAACGTCTTTGATGGTTACCTTTTCCATAATGATTCAATCTTCCTTTACGAATAAAAACGTTTTTATAAATTTAAATTAACATAAAAACGTTTTCATTACAATATGTTTTTTTTATTTTTATTATTTCACTATTTTGCATCATTCATAATAGACTCTGAACACCATGTCTTGCTCATAGTTCCCAAATCCACGCCCGAATACTGTTAACCCGCCTCTTCTATGTCCGCTATCCGCTGCGCTTAAACGGAAAGTCCACTGGTCCTGCTCTACAAGTACATCATCCAGTGTCACCTCTGATATTTGCTGCCCATCCATAAATGTTCCACCTGTATTAATCCGCAGAACCTTCAGTAAACCGTATTGGTTAACATCTGAATTCCACCAAGAGGGAGTTAATCGTCCTCTAGTCAGGCCGAAATCTCCAGGACTTGTCCATTTTCCTAGATCCTGTCCATTCATGGCGAAAGCAATATCCGACGGCCATTTCTCATTTACATGCGGGGCTTCAGAACCAATCTCCATGGAAATTTCTATCTCCTGAACTACCTGATCTTTAAACAGATAATTAGGGACCTTATACTCTATGTACCCTTTGGCAAACCATAAAATACCGGCATTCACTCGCTCTGGGTCCAAGAAATAACGTGGATCATCATAATATCCGATTAACTTGTCCGTAGTTGCAATTCCGCAAGTAGGTGACGCTTGAACATCGGTATACTGTCCTACAGGAACCGAAACCTCAACAACCTTTCTAGCGATTCCCCGAGAACCTGATAATTTAATCTGCAGGTAGTTCGCAGATAGTGAACAGTACTTATATGTCCCACCATCCACACGTCTCATTTTAGAGCTAATCAAGCCTGCTTTTTGCAGCTTAGCAACATGAGTGCTAACTATCGCACTACTTAGATAAAGCTCGGCAGCCAGTTCTTTAATATGCATCTCTTTTCGGTCCAGTAGTTCGATAATCCTTAGCCTGACTTCACTTGCCAGTGCTTCGTATACCCGAAGCGATTCAGTATCTGTAGTTAAGTGCATTCCATTGTCTCCTATGCTCTGAATTAGTATTTTAACGAAACCTAAATTATATAATTGATTATCACATCTTATTCTAAGTACTACGCAATCATAAATCGATTTCCCAGTTAAGCACTGAATGTTCCTATCATTCGTTATCCCGGCGGAAATTTTGTATCCGGTTACAGTTGGGAAGACGGTGTTGGGTCTAAGCACGAACGTAAGCATTCCCTTATCTCTCATGGATATAAAGAGCCTCATGCCTTCAAGACCTGGTGCCTACCGTCCTAGATCTTTCTTATGAGAATGTAGACTACATATCACTGGATATGGACCACTTCATCAACAGTGTAGCTGCTACCTGTGAGTATATTCAAGCTAAGAAAAAGAGCAAGAAGAAAATTAATCTTTCGCTGGATGAATGGTATGTATGGAAATCGCAAGGTAGTAGTCGTGCCGAAAAACGTTGGCAGATCGTTCCGTCAGAGTTCGAAGATGTATACACACTAGAAGATGCACTGGTTGCGGGCTGCTGTCTCATTACATTACTAAAACATGCGGACCGTGTAAAGATGGCTGCATCGCCCAGCTTATTAATATTTATTGCGCCTATCATGACCGAAAACGGCGGCCCCCTTTGGCTACAAACCACTTATTATCCATATCTACATACATCGCTGTATGGCCGAGGAACCTTACTTCACCCGCTGATCTCCAGCCCTAAATACGATTCCAAAGATTTCAGTGATGTACCTTACTTGGAAGCCATTAGTGTATACAACGAGGAGCAGAATGAAGTCGAGGATGAGTTGAAGATGGGCCTTCTCGCGAAAGCATCCTGGAATGTGATCCGTCTATGGATGAACGGCTAGACAACCGCACAGTAACGCCCCATTGAATCTATGAAGGCCGATATCATATGAGAATCCATACAACATCGGCCTTTATAGTCATTAGTTCATACTCATTTATTTGGCAGTCATTTGCCCCACTAAGAACTCAACAAAATCAGTTGATTTGTTCTTATCTTCACCTTCTCCAAACACCCCGATGATCATCTTACGTGAATGAATCGGGAGATCTGTAGCAAACTTCGTATCTGTAATATCTACGCCAGTGATCCATTCTTCACCGTTCTCCGTATTTTTTATACGTTTCAAACGATTATCATCTAAAGGAAGTCCTGCTGATTTAATAAACGGCTCCAAGTTCTTAAGTCCCTGCTGCTGTCCGATCCAATCAAAAGTAGCATCATCTAAAATAAGGATATTAGGCCGTTCCGCCGCCAGCATCGCCATTGCGCGTTGAATATAAGTCATGTCTAAAGTTCCTCCACCCGTTCCACCTGTTGAGGGAAGGTACACGACATCCGTCTTTACCCGCTTCCAAGCCGGATAGCGATTGACAATCTCTTGTTTAAGTTCTTCATCCTTACCTGATGAATCTTGAGATTCATAATTGCCTAAGAACATGATATGTACATCCACTGGCGGGAGTGAAGCTTCATATTTTTTGGCTTGATATTGATTATAGAGTGCATTACCTCCAAAGATTAGCACCAACAGCACGATGATAGATACAAAAGTATGGACTTTGTATAACCTAAAAAAGTTCTCCGATTTACGCGCTATACCGGAAAATGCCCCCCATTTCTCTAGCCGCTTGTCCTCCGCCTCCTGAATTTCCTGCTGATCCAAGCCGTCTAGGATCGTTTTGAAAGCCAGAAATTCTTCTTCATAGGCTGCAGCCTCAGTTTCTGAGGAATTTGATTTACGGCGTTTCAAGTGCAAATCAAACTTTTTATTCAGTTCCTCCCGGGTAATGTCTACAGGCAAGTCCAAACGTTCGTAGGCCTCTTTTAACTTCTCATTCAAATTGATGACTCCTTCCTGATGCTTAACTAGATATCTGATCGTGGATTTGGTTCTATGTATTGAATTAAATAGTACATACTAATGATGCAAAAAAATGAGCGGATACGTTAAAAATACAACCTATGAACTCAATTAAACTATATCATGGAGTACTAGACGCTAACAAGTAAGCGTTTATCATAGGGCTTAGAGGTACTCTATCTTTCTAGTCCAAACCATGCAGCTGTTTAAATTGCTCAGGACTCATCCCGGTCAACCGCTTAAACACTAGACAAAAGTAGCTGGCATTTTCGAATCCGACTAACTGAGCAATTTCATACATTTTTTTATCTCGTTCATTAAACATTAGTTGTTTACTCAAATTGATACGTTGCTTGTTGATATAGGTTACAGGTCGATCATGAATTGTTTTTTGAAAAAGCCTGCATAAATACTGTGGCGACACTGCGATCACCTCCGCAAGCTCCTTTAATGGGAGCGCCCTATGTAAATTGCTTTCAATATGATGTAACACTGGTTTAATTCGCTCCAATTCAAGAGCCTCATTCAGAGGAGAGACTAGGTTGCTTTTTAAATCTAACAGCAGCGCATAAAGTTGTTTGGATCGTTCCAGATTCGTTTCCAGTTCATTGCTATCTGACAAGTTGAGCATTTCCTTTAAAGGATTTAACCACTTATCCTCCTTCAATCTTGCAGGTCCTGATTCGCGGATTCCTGCGTACAACAACATTTGACCAGCCTCTCTTCCATTAAAAGAAATCCATGACAGCTTCCAATTATTGCTGATTGGCGCATACGAATGCGTAATATTCGGAAACAAAAAGAAGACATCCCCTGAGCCAACAATATATCGTTTCTCATGGATGACAAGTTCGCCTTTACCTTCGTGAATCTGATGCATTTGATAATCCGGAAATCCGGTAGGACGTATGGTTTCTGCTTGATGCTCCCAAAATCCAATGGTGGTAGCATACAGCGGCAGTATGTTCGTATCTTCCGTTTGGCAAAAAAATATTTTGCTCTCCATCTGATCACTCGTTTCATATTTTGTTATATTGGATGAAAAATCTTTTATATCTCTTAACATTACTCCAATTTATAATATGAATATAATAACATCACTATTATAAAGGAGATTTACTCATGCGAGCAAAATTTGTTTACCAGCCTCCTGCAAACGGTTATCCAGAATGGAATAACAATCCGGAAATATTCGAACTCAATCGATTGGATGCACATGCTTCCATGATCCCTTATAGCAATCTAACGCAAGCTCTCGTGGGAGATAAAGAAGCCTCGCCATACTACAAAACGCTTAATGGTATTTGGAAGTTCTCCTTTTCCGAAACACCTGATCTACGGGTCGTAGATTTCTATAAAGCTGATTTCGATTGCAGCACTTGGGCTACGATTCCTGTACCTTCTCACTGGCAATTCCATGGCTATGATTATCCGCAATATACTAATGTACGATATCCTTGGGCGGAATCCGAACCTGATCTCAAACCACCTTTTGCTCCAACAAAATATAATCCAGTAGGCTCGTACATCCGAACCTTTACTGTACCTGAGTCTTGGAACGGACAGCCTGTATACCTTAGCTTTCAGGGGGTTGAATCCGCTTTCTATGTATGGGTAAACGGAGAACGAGTCGGTTACTGTGAAGATACCTTTACACCTTCAGAGTTCGATATTACCCCTTATTTAGTTGCTGGTGACAATAAGCTAGCTGTCGAGGTCTATCGTTGGTGTGATGCCAGTTGGCTGGAGGATCAAGATTTTTGGCGTCTAAGCGGTATTTTTCGGGAGGTCTATCTGTACACTGCTCCTTCCGTTCATGTTGCTGACTTTTTCGTTCAAACCGAGCTAGATGAAGATTTCGTACATGCCGATTTAAACGTAGACATCAAAGTGGAAAATTATTTTAATCAAAAACTAAACCCTTATTCACTCCAAGTGCAGCTATACAATAAAGAGGATCAGCCTATATGGGAGGCACCAATATCTACAGTTACTTCTTTTGATCAAGAGGGTGTTTCGCATTTCAAGCTTTCTGAGCATGTAGAAGAACCTTATAAATGGAGTGCTGAGACACCGTATCTTTATACATTGGTTCTCTCCATTATTGACGATAAAGGGAACACTACTGAAACCATCAGCTGTAAGGTCGGATTTCGCACCTTTGAGATCAAAGATGGACTTATGAAGATCAACGGCAAAAGAATCGTACTTAAAGGCGTTAACCGGCACGAGTTCTCTTGTGACACAGGACGTGCGCTGTCCAAAGCCGACATGATCAGAGATATCAAACTGATGAAAACACATAATATCAATGCCGTTCGGACCTCACACTACCCGAATCAGTCAGTTTGGTACGAGCTTTGCGGTGAATACGGCCTTTACGTAATCGATGAGACCAATCTGGAAACACACGGCACATGGCAGTATGGGCAACAAGGAATACATGAGGGAAATATACCTGCTAGCAAACCGGAATGGCGGGCCAATGTGATTGACCGTTGCAATTCTATGATGCAAAGAGACAAGAACCATCCTTCGGTTATCATCTGGTCACTGGGGAATGAGTCCTACGGTGGTGATAATTTCATCGCCATGCATGACTATCTCAGAGCAGCTGACCCAACACGACCTGTTCATTATGAAGGGATCTTCCATTGCAGAGAGTCGGAAGCAGCTAGTGATATAGAGTCGACTATGTATGCTAAACCGCATGAGGTTGAAAAATATGCGCTGAGCCATCCACAGAAGCCTTACATCATCTGCGAATACAGTCATGCTATGGGCAATTCCTGCGGTGGACTACACTTATACACCGACATGTTTGATAAGTACGATATCTTTCAAGGTGCATTTATTTGGGATTGGGTAGATCAGGCCATCCGGACCAAAACATCCGAGGGTACTGAGTATCTAGCATATGGTGGTGACTTCGGTGAGTCTCCTCATGATGGAAACTTTAGCGGTAACGGATTACTTTTTGCCGATCGTTCGGTTACTCCAAAGCTATTTGAGGTCAAAAAATGCTATCAAAATATTAAAGTAACTGCTTTAAATATCCGTGAGGGTCTCTTTCAGATTCGTAATAACTTTTTATTTACCGACATTGAAAAGTACGAACTTAAATGGGAGGTTACTTTAGACGGAGTAATCGTACAAGAAGGTTTGCTGCAAATCTCTGCTGCACCAGGAGAAGTCGTTGAATGTACTATACCTTATGAACTGATTTCACATAGAGGCGATCAGGAAGCTATTCTGAATCTCTCCTTTATTCAGCGTTCTGCAACTTCTTGGGCTGAAGCTAACCACGAAATCGCTTGGGAACAATTCATTCTGTCCCCGCGTATCGTGACAACGGCTC
This sequence comes from Paenibacillus etheri, assembly GCF_001012825.1. Classification (GTDB taxonomy): domain Bacteria; phylum Bacillota; class Bacilli; order Paenibacillales; family Paenibacillaceae; genus Paenibacillus_AQ; species Paenibacillus_AQ etheri. Next base: position 36,906 of record NZ_LCZJ02000017.1, on the reverse strand, counting down.
CAAAGTCAACGGATGGAACGTTGCATGTGCAGGAACATAAAGGTACATTGACCGTACAGGGTGGGAATTTCACTCTGACCTTTAATTCGACGACTGGTGAGCTATGCTCATACTACGCTTACGGTAAAGAACATCTACTTGAGCCCGTAAGACCGAACTTCTGGAGAGCAGTCACGGATAATGATCTTGGCAATGGATTGCCAAAGCGTTGTGCAGTGTGGAAGCAGGCTTCTAATGAGCGGAATCTGTTGAGCATGGTATATAGAACCGAAGGAAATCTCTGTTTCGTTTCCACCACTTACCTACTGCCAACGAATCCGTATTCCTCTCTTCTGGTTCAGTATGAGATTCGCCCTGACGGGTCTTTTGAGATCCTGCAAGAACTGAATCCGGGTAGTAGCGATCTGCCAGAAATTCCTGAGTTCGGAATGATGTTCGTGCTTGCTGGAAGACTCGATACCCTTTCATGGTACGGTCGCGGACCCCATGAGAATTATTGGGACAGACAGACCGGAGCACCACTTGGCCGCTATACGGGCAAAGTCAGTGACCAGTTCATCCCTTATCTAAGACCGCAAGAGTGCGGCAATAAGACAGATGTCAGATTTGCATCGATTACGGACGGCAACAATGGATCAGGGCTCTATTTTGATAGTGCAATCCCTATGGAGATTAATGCCCTGCCTTGGAAGCCTGACGAGCTGGAAGCAAGTGATCATGTGTATAAATTGCCAGTCTCGAACAAGAGCGTACTGAGAGTCAACTACAAGCAAATGGGTGTTGGCGGTGACGACAGTTGGGGTGCACGGACACATGAAGAGTTCACTCTGTTAGCTAATCGTCCCTATTCCTTCCGTTTTACCATTTCTCCACTCTAGTTTCATGTACTAAAACAAGGCCGTCTCTGGTTGGTTTCTACCAAACAGAACGGCCTTTTTTTATCTATTTCAGTACTACTGCCTTGCCTGAATTCCGAAGGGCTCACTTATTAAAAGTATGGTGTTTTGCAGTTTATTGTTTTGCCAGACAAATGGGGATATTTCATACACATGGTTCGGATATCCGCCTGAGCTGTATAGCTTCTGGATCTTTTTCATAATCAAAATAAAGTGCTGAAGCTATAGCTGAGACAAGATGTGAAGTCTCAAAGCCAAGCTCATAGGCGAGCATTGTCGGTTTTATGAGACGATCATTAGGTGAAAGCTTGCGAAGAGGGGATCGGGCGACACGTGTGATTTTATCTGCTTCCAATCCCATTCTCACAGGCGATGATATGAAGAGGGTTGAGATCCTTATTATTTATAAGCCTTCGTTCAATTTCCTGTGCGATGGTCTCTGCAATATCGTTTAAAGCAGATATCCCAACTGCGGTGGTCACAATTTCAGCCTCTGCTATAGCTTTAGTAACGTCTTCAGTATCATTCAGATTGATTGAAGTAACATTATCAACGATAAAGCTATCCCGATTCTTGTTAGCCAAGGTGACGGGATATTGTCCTCGTTTTTGCAGTTGGGCAATTTTGCTCTTATTTCTTCCGACAAAACAAACGTTGAGTAACTACATGATCAAATTCAAGAAGACTTAGATTATCTATTTTGTGGTGCTGCTTATCAAATTCAAGGAAATTAGTAATTTCGTTAGGAGTCACAATACAGCGAGTACCAGCTGCTGCCGCTGCCTTAGATCCATTCGGTGAATCCTCGATAGCAACCGCCTCATCAGCTGTGATTCCAAGACAAGCTAACGTTTGGTTATATAGCTCCGGATCCGGTTTCACTTTTGCCACATGGTCAGCAGTCCGAATACATTCGAAATACTCGCAAATACCCAATGGATTCAGATATTTCTCCACCCATTCCAGTGAAGAACTTGATGCCAGCCCTATGCGCAGTCCAGCTGCTTTGGCGGAATCAAGATAATGCTGAATACTGGTCGTATTGTTTCCAGCTCCATAAGTTTGCTATGTCTCTGTTTAACAGCCTTACTGAACTCCTCTTTATCAATCGTGAGCTTAAGATCAGTCATCAAATACTCATAAGGATTGAAGCTGTTCAAGCTCGTGCCAATGCAGGTGGAGTACTGTTCAAGCGTCAAATCTACTCCATAATCGGCATATGCCTCGTTAAATGCGGTGTACCAAGCAGTGAAACATCACCTTTTTACATGATTGTACAAATCAAATGATAAGGTTATGTTTTGTCCATTGAGTAAAAAGAGGCTTTAATTTATGATATATTTTAAGCGAGAATGATTATCATTATTGGTGGTCGTTACATATAATAGGGAGGCAATAAGATATGAACAAGGTAAGACAGTCCTTCGCTGTGGTATGTGTACTATTTTTGATGAGTACATTGCTACTGGCGTGCGGAAACTCAAAGGAACAATCATCTGCCAATAGTACGGCCAACACAACTGGAAACTCTTCAGCTGCAACCGCGGTTCCTTCAACAGAACCCTCCAATAGCAGTACAGATGAAGTAGCATCGACTACCCGCTCCTATACAGATTACATAGGACATACTGTAGAGATTCCTGTGAATCCGCAGCGAATAATCTACTCTGGAGAAACATATGGGGATCTGCTCGCACTCGGTGTGCAGGCTGTAGGTTATCCTCTTTCTATGGGTGAAGGCCAGGTTTTTGAAGATAAGTTACAAGGCGTGGAGGATGTAGGCTTCCCTATCAATCTGGAAAAAACATTGGAGCTTCAGCCTGACTTGATCATCTATGCGGGCACAGATGAAGCTGATTTCGAGCAGCTCTCCAAAATTGCACCAACCATCATATTTGATACCTTTGCTCCACTACAGGAACGTATGTTGGACATTGGTGGAATTCTTGGTAAAACGACTGAAGCAAAAGCCTGGTTGGCTCAGTATAAAACCGCTGAAGAGTCCATGTGGAAGCAATTGAAATCTGTAGGCATGAAAGAGGGCGAAACGGCCGCAGTCTTCACTTATTATCCTGGAGACAGACTGTTTATAATGGCGGCAACCGGACTTTCACAAGTACTCTATGGGGAGAATGGCTTCAAGGCAACTCCAGCTATTCAGAAGCTACTCGATGAAGGTACAGGCTTCCAAGAAGTATCTATGGAGGTTCTGAAAGAATATGCCGGAGACCGGATATTCGTCTTGACTCCAGTTGCCGAGGAAGCAAAGCAATCCACAGATAATTTATTAAAGAGCCCTATCTGGAAGAGTCTTCCTGCCGTTAAGAACGGATATGTCTATACACAAGACATCATGAAGACCTCCAGTGATGCAACAACAAGAGAATGGCTGCTCGGCGAAATTCCTCAGCTAATGAATATGAAATAACCTTCCATGTAAGAGGGTTTAGCACAAGGCTGATAAAAAACTACAAGAAGCATATCAACAGCTGTTGATATGCTTCTTTTTTTTATATACAATGAATTAATTGATAATCATTCTCACCAAACGAACGGAGGCTGAACCCATGCCGCAAACATCATCGTCCTGTCCGCCGCTCCGCTCACTGCTTTTTCAGCTGAAGGATGCCGAACTGATGATTCAAGCTGCCGATTCAAGCTCTATATCCTGTACAACACATGACTATACCCTTCTCGTATTTACTGGAGGGAACGGACAATTGAACTTGGATGATCAATGTGTGACGCTGAGTACGGATAAATGTTATCTACTATCTCCCGGAATCACCTATAGTACCAACATTCAAGAGATGACGCTGTATTATTACCACATCACCTTTTCAGTAATTTATACAACAGAGCATCCTAAACGGTATACTGGAGAACTGCTTTCAGGCAGGCGGGAATTAATTGTCCACCCCTTCACCAAGGTTATCCGTCTTGTAGAAGATCTACTCATGAACAAGAATAACAACGATAATGTCCAGCAATTTAAACGACAATTGAAATTCCAGGAATTGATGTTGCTATTTTTCGAGCATAATTACCCTTCCAAGCATTTGCCAAGTCCTACGGAATCCGTAGAAAAGACGATACAATTTATAGAAAATCGTTATATGGAGAGTATCACAGTGAAGCAGTTGGCTGAAATGGCGGCGATATCGATCTGGCAGTATACACCGATCTTTCAACAGCTTACCGGCAAAAAGCCCCTCGAATACTTAACCGATCTGCGCATTAACCATTCTAAGCGCTTCCTGCTAGAATCGACGGAACCGCTACGGGAAATCGCCAGACTAGTCGGCTTCTCCGATGAGTATTATTTCAGCCGCCGCTTTCGGCAAAAAACCGGAGTTACACCTGGACAATATGCACATCAGCAAGGACGTAAGCTTGCCGTCAAAGATTGGACGGGCCATGAGGTAGATATTCCAGAGCGAGCGAAACGTATTGTCTATCATGGAGAAACACTTGGCGACCTTCTGGCGTTAGGCGTAAAGCCTATCGGAGGAGATGAAGCATTCGCGCGGAACAGCGTTTATAAACATCGGCTTAAGAAACTCGCCAACGTTGGTTTTCCACTGGACCCCCAGTTGACCACTTCACTGAATCCAGATTTGATCATTTTGGCCAATAGTGATGAAAGAGCCTATAGAACCGTTTCCGGTATCGCACCGACACTCACCTTTAATTCGTTTGCACCACTCGACAGCCGAATGCGGACACTAGGCGGTTGGCTGGGTAAACAGCGCGAAGCCGAAGCGTGGCTGGAGTCCTTCACAATCAAAAACGCTGCCATGTGGCAGCAGCTTTACGGGGCTAGTCTCCGAGAGACCGCCTCTGCTTTGGTCTATGACCATGGAAATCATCTGTATGCTATGGGAATGTCCGGATTCTCCACTGCACTATATGCTCCAGGTGGTCTACAACCAACCGAGGAGATCAAAGCCATACTGGATGAAGGATTAGGGTTCGCCGAGGTTGATCCTGCTCGGCTGCCTGCCTATGCCGGAGATCATATCTTCATGCTCATACCGGAACGTCAAGACTCGCGAGCAGCTATGGAGCAACTTCTAGACAGCTCACTTTGGAGAAATCTGCCGGCAGTACGTCTTGATCATGTATATCTGCTCGACGGAAGCAAATGGAACTCTAGTGATGCGTTAACTCGAGAGAAGCTACTTACATTGCTACCAAAACTGCTCGGGGGAAATTCCACTAGCATTTGAAACTGAACCCTAGGATTCTCCTTTGACTTTTCAAAACTTTTTAGGGTATACTTTATTCACGCTTAATTTCCAACTTTTAGTTGAAAAGCGGGGGAACCAGTTAATTGGGGCGAATCATTGAGTATTTGAATGTAGGGTACCATCTTACCCGAGTCCGTCAGCTAACCTCGTCAGCAGTGGATGGGTCTGCTTTTCATGTTATTTACATAACCAGAGACCCTTGCTAAGGGTCTCTTTTTGTGTTTTTTGGACCCTGCTGGCCGTAGATTGGTCTTTGACACTGAGGTTCCCTCTTTTCTCACACACTGGGACAAAGGAGAGATGTAAGTGCAAAAGGTAAAATACTTCACGGATATTAACAAAATTGCTATGTTGTCTGAGCTGGAAAAAGAGAATCTTAAAGAGATTACCGACAAATTTGTTTTTCGAGTGAATGACTATTACCTGTCTTTGATCAACTGGAACGATCCAAATGATCCCATTCGTAAGCTGGTTATCCCTAACGAAGGTGAACTGCTGGAATATGGACGCTGGGATGCATCGGATGAAGACACGAACTATGTTGTACCAGGATGTCAGCACAAGTATAGAACAACAGCTCTCCTCATTGTTTCAGAAGTATGCGGGGCTTATTGCCGCTACTGTTTCCGTAAGCGTCTATTTCGAAATGACGTGAAAGAAGCGATGTCTGATGTCTCTCCAGGCTTGGAGTATATCGCAAACAATCCTGAGATTAACAACGTACTTCTTACGGGTGGTGACAGTTTAATTCTCTCCACACCTAAACTAAGATCCATTATTGAGAATCTAAGAAATATTGAGCATGTCAAGATAATAAGATTAGGTTCCAAGATACCCGTGTTTAATCCGATGCGGATCTCTGAAGACGAAGAGTTGCTGGAGCTGATTCGTACTTACTCTACCGAAGACAAACGAATCTATGTTATGGCGCATATCAATCATCCTCGTGAAATCACACCTGAAGCAAAAAAAGCATTTCGAGCCCTCCACAACGCTGGGGCAATTGTCGTAAATCAGACCCCTGTCCTTAAAGGCATCAACGATGATCCCGTGATATTGGGAGAATTACTAGACAGACTCTCATGGGCTGGCGTTACACCTTACTACTTCTTCGTGAATCGTCCAGTTGCCGGAAACCGAGATTTTGTATTACCGCTTGAGCAAGTCTATCAAATTGTAGAAGAAGCCAAAGCCAGAACCTCAGGACTCGGCAAAAGAGTACGCTTATCCATGTCCCACACCTCCGGAAAGATAGAAATTCTCGCGATTGATAAAGGAAAAGCTTATCTCAAATACCATCAATCCAGAGATCAAGAATATGGGAAGTTTATGATTCTAGATTGTCCAAAGGATGCAGAATGGTTCGATGACCTGCCTGGGAATGAGGAATATTGGACCCCTCCTGTGAAAAAGAATGATGCTATTATTTCTGTTAATGAATTATCAGGCGAGCCTGCGGATCTGATCTGTAAATAAATTAATCGGCTCTTTTAATAAAAATTCTGACCATGATGCTCAGAAGACTCAAATGAAATATAAGTCCCACCATAAAGTATGCTAGCACACTAAAACCACTAGCCGTTTCTATAACAAAAAATAACTTAGCAGGCCAATACGTAGGAATCCACGCACCGATAAATTGCCATGGTGATGGAACAAAATAAGCTACGATTGGCCCTGCTATAAACAAACCACCTATCTTTGATAAGGCTAATCCTTCTACCTTATTAGCAGCGAATGAAGCGAGGAATAGAGCAAAACAAGGCGCTTCAAATGCCAATAACAATAGGATGTATATATGCTCAAATTGGAAGCTAGATAAGCCGGAAACTATAAAATATAGCGTTGATAGAAGTGTACAGAGTACAGATGGAAGAACTAGACGATACACCATGTACCCTCTGCGCATTAATGGTGTTACCGCGTAATAAGAGATGACATTCTCATCTCTTTCGTCAAGCATTAAAAGACCTGTCATCATACCGGTTAGCATGGGAAAGGTCATGACCAAGAAAATCGCAGCAAAGCTACTATATTCATATAAATCGAAGGCATAACCGTTTGAAAGCCAATCTGCTATCATTGGAAATCCAAATCTTGAAACTACTAAAAGTGCTAAAGGAGCAAAGATGCCGACCATAAGCACTGGGTCCAAACCAGTATGCCGGATATCGCTTATAAAAAGCATATGATATTTCTTCATTTCCCTCCCCCTCCCTTACCTATACGCTTCATTACATGTTGTTCGAAGGACATTTTTGCCCATGCGAATATCACAACATTCCAAAACAGTAATATCATTATGGAATACATGAAATTGCCAAGTGACATAGATAAGGTTCCTGAAGTCAATAATCGGAGTGTTCCTTCCGTAGGAAGTAATAGAAAAACCTTGGAGTTCCACACCTTAAAATAACCAAGCAACGGAAGTATAAAGGGCAACGCAAAGACTTGCGAGAGTAGAATAAAACCATTAATCGTCTGGCAACGAGCCACAACTCCAATCGACAATACCGTCATAAAGCTTGACGTTAGAATGATTCCAGCAGAAAAGCCAATTGGTGATTGCGGAATTCCGCTAGCAACTACATGAATAACCCAGGCGGCTAACAGAGACAGTACAGATAATGAGCTTGCTTTTGAAAGCAAATATTCCCTAACACGAAACGGAGTAACGAATAAAGGATCATGAATACCTTGATCTCTTTCCAGTAGTACAATGCCCCCTGCAAGAATAAGCCCCAGAGCACTCGGATCGCTAAAGGTCAATAATAACATCGTTTGATCTCGATAATGATCAGGAATAAGATGCAGCAATACCAAATAAAACGCACAGATAATGATGTAAATCCAGTAAAACCCATGCCGCCATTGAAACCGTATGTCAAAGGCGAACGCAGTTCTGAATCTCATGTTAACTGCCTCCCAGTTACGTCAATAAATATTTGTTCCAAAGATGCCTCGAGCGAATGAATGGTTTCTATTGGATGCTCACGAATAAGCTTTAAGAAATATTTGTTCTCCCCTATATCATCAAGTGAGAATTCCTCATTTCTAACTTCATTTTGATAACGGTATTCTAGTCGCACACGTTTTTTTCCATTTAGAAGCTTAAGCTCACGAGGAGAATCAATCAACTTAATCTGACCGTCTACAATAAAAGCGACCCTATCACAGAGCTCCTCAGCGGCTTGCATATTGTGTGTTGTTATGATTACTGTTGTCCCGTTTGCCTTCTTTTCTAGAATTAAATCCTTCAGTCTTTTGGCATTGACGGGGTCGAGCCCGGAAGTGGGTTCATCCAGGAATAAAATTTGTGGGTTATTTAAGAGTGCTCGGCAGAAATTCAGCCTCATCTTCATCCCCTTCGATAGTTGAGAGACCTTCAAATTTGCAGCTTCAGTTAGATTTACTTGCTCCAGGAGAACCCTCGGTTCCGCTGTACTCCCTGTATATAGAGAACGGAATAGCTGCAAATTTTCCAGCGCTGTAAACTTCGAATAGAAATTTGGAAACTCAAAAGCTACCCCTATTCGTTCAAAATACTCTGATCCGGTATTTCTTATTTCTTTGCCCATTACTTTAACGCTGCCGAGATAATTTTTTAAGACGCCAATTAGTATTTTTTGAGTTGTGCTTTTACCCGCTCCAGAAGGACCGAGAAAACCAAACACTTCTCCTTGAGGTATGGAAAAGCTCAGCCCACTGAGAGTCTGCTCTTTTATTTTTGGATAGGTAAAATGAAGCTCCTCCACTTCGATCATTTCATTCACCCCCAGTCTTATTATCTTTCATAGAAGTCATCCCCTCAGCCAAAACCTCAATCAAAAGCTCTATGGTTGCCTGATATCGTTCATCACCGATCTCTTCCTTATGCAAAGTCAGAAGGACTATAGAGCGAATCATGCTCACGATTAATCCCGGGTCAACCCCAACCATGATTCCTTCGGCTTGCCATGATTTAATAAAAGGAATAAAAAAGTCTTTATCCTCTGTAAAATTTTGTTCCAACAACTCATTAGGTAACTTTCTTAATAACTGCTCCATTTCGCTTCTTACGAACATTTGGCGTACGATTGGACTTTCTTCCATCATGTGGAAAGATTTCAGTAAAAATAATCTAATCTCTCCCTTGCTTACAGGTACGCCAACGCTAAATGAATCGAACATTGTACTACGAATTCGTTGCTCCTCTTCAAGCAGAATGTGATAGAACAATTCCTCTTTCGATCCAAAGAACATGTAGAACGAACCTTGCGCAATCCCGGCTGCTTTTGTTAATTCTTCAACACTAGTTTTTTTAATGCCATGTAATTCAAAACAGCGGCGCCCTTCTGATAATAATTTATGTTGTATCCACTCTTTTTCTTGTTCCGTGAATTTCTTAGGCATATAAGTCAACTCGCTTTATTGTGGTTTTATGAATAATTTTATTTTATATTCACAAGTTAACCCTATGATCCATATTCTGTCAATACATTTCTCTGTAAGCTTCAATTATTGTGTTCCTGTGCAACACAATAACTTCCCCAAATTAGTCATATAAGTCTATGCTATAATCATGCAGTAACACGAAATGGACTAATGGGTGGGAATACACACATGAAATTGGAACGATTGATCTCTATGATCTACAAGCTGTTGAACCACGAAGTTTTATCTGCCTCCAAGCTGGCTGAAGAGTTTCAGGTTTCCCAGCGAACGATCTATAGGGATATCGATGTGATTTGTGCCGCTGGCATCCCGGTCGTATCGTATCAGGGAACTAAAGGTGGATATGGCATAATGGACGGATATAAAATGGATAAAAGCCTGCTCCGTTCGTATGATATCACTTCTCTGATTACTGTACTTAACAGTCTCTCTTCCGTGTTTGAAGATGAGCATACGCAAGGAACCATTGAACGGCTGCAAACGATTGGAACGGAGCCACAGACTTCTAGTCTTGCGGTGGATCTTGAAACCCGGCGTACGGACCCTGATGCACTCCCTCTTTTACGTGCGGCTATAACGGAACGAAATGTCGTCCGTTTTGATTACATCAATGTAAAAAATGAACGCACAACCCGTGAAATGGAACCCGTAAAGCTTCATTTTAAATATAGTAACTGGTACATTTATGGTTATTGCCGGGCACGGCAGGACTATCGAGAGTTCCGACTTTCCCGGATGCTGAATTTGTTCCTGACACAGGATACCTTTCAATTACAACATGAGGTACCAAAAGAGGCTGGCTGTTCAAACAGGGCCGATCAGGTGGAGGAAATAGTGATCCGGGTGGGACCTGAGGCTTTAGCAGAAGCGTTAGATCAGTTTCATCAAGTCGATAAGGAATTTCATTCCGATAAAAGTATGACGATGCGAATTCCTGTGTATAAGCCATTGGAAGCACGTTGGCTTTGGTCAATTCTGCTGGGTTTCGGCAGCGGCGCCGAAGTCCTCGAACCACCTGCATTGCGAGGTATTTTAAAAGAGCAGCTTCAAAACACACTCAAACTTTATGAAGAAGTATGACAGTCTGATGTCATACTTCTTCTTTTATATTAACAACAGTAACAAAAACAAATCCATGACCATTCAAAAGGAGACTATACGAATGACAAATTATCCAGTAGAAATGTTTAAATACCAAACATGGGCCAACCAGACTATCCTGGGGCGAATCAAGGAACTCCCATCCTCTGTGCTAAGTCAAGAAGTGAACAGCTCATTTCCCACCATCGCTCATGCCCTTAGCCATATCTATGCGGTTGATATGATGTGGTATCTTGTTTTAACAGGTACCGCTATGCCTGAGGCTTTTCAACAAAGTATCCCGCTAAATATGAGCATTCTAGATTCTGTGGATGAATATGCTAATATCTTTGCCCAGCTATCGGAACAATACAATGAATGGTTACACAACCAATCCGATTTGGAGCAAACCATTCTGCTTGACAATCCATTCGCCGGAATCCACCTAACACGCCTATCTGAAATCATGTTGCAAGTCGCTAATCACGGGACTTATCATAGAGGCAATATATCTACTATGTTACGTCAGTTAGGCTACGCTTCCACCATGAATGACTATTCCCTTTTTTGGTATCAGGTACCTGCGGAAGCTATTTAATCTCTAATGGGCAATTTGCTCCACTCCATACCTAGAAAGGAAATTGTATTTTAATTATGGAGATTGAAAATCTAATTACAGTAAAATCGAGAGAAGATTTAAGAGTCTGGCTCCAGGAAAATTGTAAGACAGAGAAATCTTGTTGGGTACTCGTTAGTATTACGCCAAACCCAGAAACATTGCTATATTTGGACGTGGTTGAGGAATGTTTGTGCTTTGGATGGATCGATGGAGTGAAAAAGAAAAGTTCTGAAACAGAACTGGCGCAAAGACTCTCTCCCCGAAGCAAAAAAAGCTCTTGGACGGAATTGAATAAAGAACGTGTCCGCCGCCTCGAAAAGTTGGGGTTAATGACCGCTGAAGGAAGAAAGGTACTTCCAGATATGAACCCTGATTCTTTTATAGTAGATAAGATTATAGAGCAAAGGCTAAAAGAGAACATGCAAGTATATGAGAATTTTTTGGCCTTTCCAGCCCTTTATAAAAGAGTTCGGATGGACACGATCCAAAGCAATAAACATCAGCCAGATTTATTTAAGAGTAAATTAGACAAGTTTATAGCAAACACTAAAGAAAATAAAATGTACGGGCAATGGCATGATAATGGACGTCTACTAGATTATTAAGCTGCTAAATCATACGCTACCTCAATAAAAAAGATGAGAACATAGAATGTTCTCACCAGAGTGTCGAGAAACCCAGTCATATTCATGACCATGGGTTTCTCTTTTTGTATTTAGATATAGAAAATAGCATAACGAGGGGTCTTTATAATAAGTGTTATCTAAAACCAAGGAACTATCCGAAGTGCAGTAATGGTGTTATTTACTAGAGCTCCTAATGTTACAATGACGACAGCAATAAATTCAATTCATATTTCTTGGAGGTTCTTCTGATGCTTGCTGCACACTTAGTAAATAAGCCCTAGGCACTTCCTTTTTTTCAATCGGATATCTGAACCTAAATCGACTCCTGTTGAGTACAGGAGCTATCTTGCGTCCTAGATTTTTAACAATGTCTACTATATGAGGTCTCGACCAAAGGCTGTCTTTCATTTTTTTTGCAAAAGTATGATGATTTCGATAAAATGTAGTTGTAAAATAACACATTTTCTAATAACTTCATAATCAAATATCTCGATAGAAGAGATATAAACATTTTAAAAGGGGCGTTATCCTTTGTCAAGCCATGAACAAGCTCAACCTACACCAGAGCAAGAACAGTTCACCTTACTCATGCGTGGTCTGGGAACCCGAACGGTGGTATACCAGCAAAATGTAGCCGCCTCTCTTGGGTTATATAATAATGATTTTTTATCTGTGGATATCCTGCGTGAAAAAGGCCCCATTACCGCTGGGGAACTGTCCAAATTGACGGGACTTGCGACAGGCAGCGTTACAGCATTAATAGATCGTCTCGAAAAAAATAGATACGTTCGCAGACAAAATGACCCTAATGATCGCCGTAAAGTAATTATTGTACCTTTGTATGAAAATAAAGAAGATGTTATTGACACCTACCTACCGCTTCATACCGCAATGGTTACATTGGCTGCCTCCTATACGGATGAAGAACTCGCCCTCATTTCACAATTTTTAGGCAAAGCCAGCACCGTTCTAGACGAGCAGATTGATCATCTCAGTTCCACAACGCGTAGTAAGTCTTCTTCTTAAAGCTCATAGTTATAAACTTAAAAGGACGATAACCAAAGAGTCGTATGACTTTTGGTTATCGTCCTTTTGTTAAATTATAAGAAAAAAATAAGTTAATTCTATCTCCGAATACCAATCGTTACAATTTCGCATGGACCGATCTGTAAGACCGAACTACCTTTCTCTTCGCTAGAGAGTGGGTGGCTCTCCTCTTCCAGAATCGACGTCTTATAGAAATACTGCTGCGGTATCGTTGAACGGATGGTCAGGTCGGTACTCTGCTGACTCATGTTGTACCAGCGAAGCAGTAAGTCTCCAGTCTGCTCGTTCATTTTTAGAGAGGAAAATGCGAGTTCCTGACTCTCCCAGTCAAATGGAGTATACAACGGAGCGATCACTCCTCCATGTACATCAGTCTGACATACGACCCAAGGAATCTGGAATTGGTAAGCTTCAGCGTAAGCACCAGCAGTAATACCATCGCCAGTGTGTGGGATGAGCTCCATACGAACAACGTGCTCACCGAGACACTGCGCTTCTGGTGTTGGGAACAGACCCCAGTCTCCCAGTTCACCCACGCTACGGAGTAGTGTAATCGCAATGGTGTTACGACCATCTCTTAGCACTTCATATTCATTTAATCCAAAGTTAGCGACGGTTAGACCCGCTTTATCATTACTGATATCAACAAAGGCCTGTTGATGCTGCGTGTTACTCGGATTCATCCATTCTGAAGCTGGCTCAATATTCCGCTCCGCAACCTCGAACATCGAATCTACATGATGTGTCGCGGTGTTCAAATCTGTCGGGAACAGCGCACGAATCCGGTGATCTTTAGCCTTATTATCTATCGTCGTTTCGAGATGCAGCCCCTTCCCGCCTCGCTCCAGGCTAATTACAGTACGAAGTTTAAGAATGACTGTGTCATTACTGCGCTGCGCTTTCCGCTCTGGGTAGTACACAAGAGCACGTTGCTCCTCGTCTAGCTTATCATCTGCTGAGGCTGGAATCTCCCAGTCATGCTTAATTTCCACAGATGCTCGATAAGGCGTATTTTCCAGAACAGAAATGTTCGCCTGTAGTTCCTCGGTCGTTAAAGCTTGCACAGCCTCCGGCTGTTTATACATGTATTCATTCCCGATATCACCTGTGTTCTCATACACACCAAGATCCCGGTAGGTTATGCCACTGGCTTTGTCACTCATCGTAAATGAACCATTATCATGGATCACTACTTTGATAGCCTCATTCTCCAACACCCGATCCCCTTGAAGCAAAGATTCAGGAGCTATAGGCAACCCTGTGTTTGCACGGCGAACACACGCATATGCACGAAGACCCAGCGCCGGAACTTGCACAGCTTCAAAGGTAAGTCTTACTCGGCGACACATATAGGGCTGGCGGAATTTATCGTCTGGCAAATCATAACCAAACTGAAGACCCAAATCCTCCATCTGGCATGTAATGGTATTCCCTTGATCGTCTACTAATTCACGACCGTTTAAGTCAATATCTTTCATACGGCTGGCCGTTTCTTCTAGAGTGAAACCCTCTCGCAAATATAGACGTGCCGCATCAATTTCTACGCTCACTGTACCTGTGCGACTCCATCCTGACATATTCATGACTACTAACGGAAGCACTTCTTCACCATAGGCTGCAAAACCGGACGTATCCACAGCTTCAGCGATCATGCGCTTACTATCATCAACAATGGTCTCTGCTACATGACGGCTTTTATCAAAACGGGTAACCATTTCGCGATGTACCTCATCCACGCTGCAGCCACAAATGCTGTCGTGAGGATGATTCTGCATTAACGTCTTCCAGGCATAGGTGAACAGATGATGAGGGTAATCTTTGCCCAATACATGTGCGAATGAAGCGAGTGGCTCGGCCACCTTTTCAAGCAAGACTTGCCCTTCCTGATTCATCTGTTTCAAATAGACACGAGCAGATGCGGTATTCACTAACGTCCCCCATCCGTCAGTGTGCTGGCTCCGCAATTCGCCCTTTACAGTCGACAAATTGTTGTGATCCATTACATCCTCTACAGCCTTAAGGTAATCAGGGAAGTTGGAATGGATAAACTCCATATCTGGATATAGCCGCTTCGCAGTTTCAATAGCCTCCGGCAAATCCAGTTGAGCCGGTTGATGATCGCAACCGTTCATGAATAGCAGCTCACCTGTAGAGGCAAATTTCCGAGCATCTGCTAACTTCTTCTCCCAGAACTCTTTTGCCTCTGCTTCATTTACTGGCACTTCGTTTCCGTTTGAATACCAATTAGCAAATAGAATTCCAAGCACTTTCGATCCATCCGGACCTTCCCATATCAGCTCGGAGAACGAAGATTCATATCCACCGTCCGATACAGTATTATTGAATCCAGTCGGTTTTACACCTCTTCCAAAAAAGGCATTATTAATGCCTGATTGCTTCATTAATTGTGGAGTCTGACCAACTAGACCAAAGGTGTCCGGAAAATAACCGATCTTAGAAGGTTCACCGTAACGCTTTGAATCCTGATGACCAATCTGCATGTTACGTACATTTGCCTCTCCGCTGGTAAGGAAAGCATCTTGCAGAATATACCAAGGTCCGATCAGAAGACGACCATCTGTAATATGTTTTTGTAGACGCTCCTGATTCTCGGGACGAACTTGAAGATAATCTTCCAGAATGATCGTCTGTCCGTCAAGATAAAAACTCTTAAATTCGCCATCCTCATCCAATCGATCCAGCAATTCATCAACCAGTTTAATAAGGCGTACATGATGCTTTTCATATGGAAGATACCATTCCCGGTCCCAGTGGGTATGAGAAATGATATGGGCAGTCTGAGGTTTAATAGATTTATTTGAACTATCCAATGTGAAGACCTCCTTATATGCAATGCGTATTCTCTACTAAGTTGCTTAATGTAGTAGATGTGGATAAGTTACATGGATTTCGACTTCCTGCTGGCGATATACGCCAAGAAGATCACCTTTATTGTCCGTAGCAAAGAGGACTGAACGTTCCTGTTCCAACAAGAACGCATAGGTTCGGCCAGTGGCTGAATCCTTCACCTCGATCTTCGCATCCTGAGCATATTCCGACACGAAGGTGAAGAGAGCTCCCGTAGCAAAGCTCAATTTCCGTCCGTAGATACCAGCTAAATCCCCTCCGCTAACCCACTCAAAGTCACACTCCACATGAGCAGCATTCAGCGCGTAGCGATACAGTGCAGATGTAGTATCACTTCGGTCGCTCAATTCAACTGGCAGTGGACTCCATAGGAGTCGACCCTTGCCAAGCGGGATGTTTATGACTGAGTCTATAGTAGAGCTTCCGCTACCGACTGATTCGTGTATCATCGTTTCCTTCGATACCTCAGCAATCCGTCGGTGACCGAAGGAGACGGGTAGTTCTTGGTCTTGAAGGCTAAGAACTTCTTCACGGCGCACATTACGCAATTCACGCTTGCCAAGAACATCACTCAAGCGCTCTGAAGAGCGCCAGTAAGCATCAATGTCGAGCGGGCCGGTAGCAAGCAATACCGCACCTGTTTCTTTAACGATGTGTAACAACCTTTCCATCGCTGCATCATCGAAGTTATGCGCGCTTGGCAGCATAATAAGCTTCACAGGATGGTTCTCCAAATCATCCAGATGGTATTCAGAAGCACCTCTGAAAGGCATCTTTAGATCATACGAAAGAATACGGGTAAGCTCTGTTGTAGCTGCGAAAGCCAGCCTCCGGTTAGAGAAATCATTCGAATATGGAAACACCACAGCAATCTCTTCCAGTTTCCGATCTCCAAATACGTCACGAATGCCTTCTATAAATTTCCCGAAGTCATAAGAGACATCCGCCTCTGGCTTTTCGGTTCCATCTGCTCTCAATGCTCCAATATGGGACTCATTCGCATTATCCATATAGAAGTTCGTATTCCAGATCCAGTGTATGGCCCCCGCACCAGCAGTTCCAAACGCATAGGCATACTTGCGTTCGAGCAGATTCCGCAGTTCTAGCTCTGAACGTTTGGCTCGTCCATCAGGAGTTTCTACATACATGACGCCAGTCTCCTGAATTAGGTTTGGCTTATTAGGCGTCTTGGCAAAAATGCCATCCCACACCAGATAATCATTATACCACCAGGAATGTACAGTGGTGTAATCCACCGCCTCCTCATAGAAGAACGGTGAAGGTCGCTGCGCCCCTAGCCCTTCATCCTGCCCAACCGTAACCATCTGATCTGGACATTGCTCCTTAATGGTGTCATATAACTGCTTCACCCACCGGTTATGCATATCCATGGAGAACAAGCAATAATCAAGCCAACGCGTCCCTCTTTTAGCACTGTGCATATCCTGTACATCGAAGTTCATCTCTTTCGCTTCTGGCAGGCCTGCTGATGCAAAATCCGGAAGCTGTGCGGGTGTCATATTCCAACGTTCCTGTAGCACTTCGATTTCCTCATGTCTATGTCGAAGCCATTCTATGAAAGCTTGTTGCTCGAAGCGATCATGACATGAACTCGGACCATCCGAGAAAATCCGTGCCGGATCAAACATCGATGGTTCATTAATAAGATCCCAGTCTACATTTGAAGACGCTTTATGACGAGATACAATAGAACGAATGAACCGCTTCTGAGCCTCTACACTTTGTGGGTCCAGATAAGGATTTACCCCTCCCCACGTTTCCGGTGTAAAGGAGAAGAACGTGAAAGTCACCTGAAGATCATGCTTCTTCGCCGTCATGATAAAGGCATCAATCGCTCGCAGTACCTCTTCTGAAACATGACCATCGTCTTGCATCACATTACGATAAGCAGTCCAGATTCCTGTTCGGATCCAGTTAATCCCTGCCTTCCGCATTTGACCCATATCGTGATCCCATACCCCAACGTTCGGCAGAAACAGAAATTTCCGTGCCACATCACTCGTCATATAAGTCATTCCTACAACAGGTAGCGGACGCCCATCTTTTATGAAATAATCTCTTCCACCCGTTACCGGTTCACCTGCTGCCAGCAGTTCAGGGGCATGCCCCCAGAACCCTTGACGTAGAATACGGAATTCACCATCACTGGCTTCCGCTTCGCAGACCACTTGAAACAGACCACTCCTAATTTCTAGAGGAATAGGCACACGAACGATGCTAAGTTCAACATTAGCCTTCATCTCCAATTGCTGAGACCAGTGCAAGGTCGGATCTGATTCATGCTCTACATAAATTGTGAATTTCCATGTATCTTCAATTCTCATGTAAGGCTTTGCCCGTTCAAGCTGCTGGATCTGAAGTGTCAGGGAAGCACGTTCTCCAGACTCATATGACGCGTAATTCGGCTTAACCCACATTTCCGTTACACCTTTGCCGCAGAAACTAGCCCACTTAGATATCGCAGACAGTCCTTTTTCCTTCCATAAAGAAGCCGTTGCAGCCGTATTTACGAACAGCCAGCGTGAACCTGCAAATAAACCAATCGTATTCTCCCAAAGAACTACTGGAGCAGCGGTTTCCCGACCTTCCTGCGTAATTCCTTTCAAAAGCGGGTAAATCCGTGTGCTCATTGGACCTGCCGATCCCATTTGATGTGGTAGATCACTTGTCTTCGTCGTATGTGGCACAAGATTCCATGTCTCTGCACTCGCTAAAAAAAGTGATTCTTGACCCTTAAGCAGAGGAATAACATCCGATGCGAGCAAGGATTGGTTGCGAGAACATTCAACACTTAGTGCCTCATGTATATACAGCTCTTGATGATAAGAAGTCTGCTCCGCTTCCATATGCCATTGTTCATTTTGCCAGCGAACGGGTTGTTTGAATGGGACACCTCCGATACTGATCAACCCGCCACCTCTTTGCAAATACCCAAGAATGTCTATCCATGCCGACTTCGGAAAATAGGGGGCATGCAGATTAATGAAACATCCGCCTTCAGTCTCCTTAAGCGTTGCTGCAAGCTGATTCGCATTCACGATCGTACCGAACTCACGCATAGATATAATCGCATCGCTAGGGATCGGACTAGAAATTGGAAAATCAGAATCATAGAATATGATTACGGGCCTGCTCATAGAAGTCCATCTTTCATCGTTTTATACACTAGTTGAGAGAACAGACTATTAGACCAGGCAAACCATTTCCTAGTGAATATATTCGGGTCATCGACATGAAATCCTTCATGCATAAAGCCAGTATCTGCATCCGTTGCCTCTAGCATCGCAAGCATCTCCAGCTTCTCTTCCTTCGTGGATGCCGTCAACCCTTGCATGGACAATGCCATATGCCAGATATAATCTTTCGGAGTATGCGGACTGCCAATCCCTTTCGCTGCTGTTCCTTCAAAGTAAAAAGGATTCTCCTTGCTCAGGGCAAATCGTCTCGTATTCTGGTAAATCTCATCATCTGCTGTAACATAGCCGAGATAAGGTATCGACATGAGCCCTGGTGTTCCCGCATCATCCATCAAGCAGTAGTTGCCATAACCGTCGGTCTCATAGGCATAGATTGGTCCAAATTTCGGATGACGATAAATACCATACAGCTTGATTCCATGATCAATGTCCGCTTCTAATGCTTTAAGCTCTTTTAGGAATTCAAGATCACGGAATACCCATTCTGCGAATTCCTGCATATGACGTAATGCAACAACAGCGAACATATTCCCCGGAATATTGTAATGGAAGTCGCAAGCATCATCGCTCGACCGGAACCCAGACCATACCATACCCGTGTAATTTACAGGCATACCAAGGCCATTGTTGCGTAGCGTATCTTCAGGAATTCCATTATTGCGCGTAAAGCGGTAAGGAGATAATTCAGCATGATGCTGCTCTGTTCTAAATAAGTTGTATATTTTGACCATGGCTGCCTTAAATCCGGCGTCGAATATATCAGCCTTCCCTGTTTCTTTCCAATAGGCATAAGCCAGACGCACGGAAAAACAGAGAGAATCGATTTCAAATTTTCGTTCCCACACCCATGGGGACATTTCCGTAATATCGCTAGTGCTCCAGTGCCAGTCATTCGCTGTTTCATTAAACGCATTGGCATACGGATCAATATGTATATACTCCATATGACGCTTAATTAGACCGCTAATGATACGTTGCAGATCCGGATCATTCTTAGCAAATGGCACGTAGTGCATAACCTGCTCCACAGAGTCTCGCAACCAAGAAGCAGGGATATCTCCAGTAATGATAAATGTTGTCCCATCATCCATGAGCTTAGTCGTTGTCTCAAGTGTATTCGGGAAGCAGTTCTTGAAGAGCTGCAATAGTTTAGGCCGATGAGCTAATTTCTCCTCTGCTTCGTTCAATACTTCTTGAATCGCTTGTGGAAGCGGAAGCTTCGGCATTGAGATGGTTGGCAGTCTGAATTGTTCCATATTTCCACTCCTCTTGATAAAAATGAGTATAGATAGAGAGACGGGCAGCATAGCTGCCCGTCTCCACTAATCCTATTTGTGTTACCTTTAGATTAATCGTAGGCGTGTTACGTTCAAAGCTTATTTCTTTGTCTGGTTCCACTCATCAAGTTGCTTTTGAACTTCTGCAATGACTTTATCCAGTCCAGCTTCTTTAAATTTCTTAGTTGCTTTTGGCAGATATGTTTTAGGATCAACAGAACCTGTGTATAGAGCTGGCATAAATTCTTTAGTTACGTTGTTGATGGCCGCTACTTCTGTTTTTACAGGTGTAGGATCAAATGCAAAGCCGAAGGTAGGGGCTTCTTTTGACGAATCATTAAACTTCTTGAAAGCATCCCATTTATCAGCAGGGTCATCAGCATGCAGATAAGTCAGCAACATATTTCCAAGCGTGAAGCCTGGCATTGCATAGCTATCTTGCATAGCTGGCAGATCTTCAATGACATTGTCGGAAATTTTCTTGTAATGAGTGCCTTCGATGCCATAGTTGAGCAAATTGCGTAAGTACTTATCTGTGTTCAAAAGATTCAAGAACATCATAGCCCGTTCAGGATCACCTGAGGTTACGGAAATAGCGTGCATCGAACCTGCGGCGGACTGTGTATACACATAAGGCTCATGCATAGGCGAAGTTACAATTTCATAACCTGCTGAACGAGACCATCCTTTTTCTGCATAAGGCTGTGTAATTTCGCGATCGGCAAACCATTTACCTGTCTTAATGTTATCAATACCTTCAAGTGTTGCAACGTCTGGGCGTAAGTAACCTGCTGTGTAAAGTCTATGCATCGTATCTAACGATGTTGCAAGTTCAGGTGTCTCCAGAATATTAACAACCTTGCCATCTTTAGAATCCATATAGACCCCGATAGGTAACTCATCACCTAGTACATAGTCAAATGGCATGAATGGTTTAAAGCCTTTAGGAACAGCTAGCGGTGTAATATCCGAAGGCTCATTCTCTTTAATCGTTTTAAGAAGCGGCTCTAAATCATCCAATGTACGAATATTGGAAATGTCCATCTTGTATTTATCAACATATTTCTTATTGAAACGCCATACCCATTGTTGTCCAAGCTCCTTATTTACAGGAACACCATAGATCTCACCTTTAATCTTAGTTCCTTCTAAGAAACGTGGGTCCAAAACTTCTTTCGTTTCCTTTCCATACTTATCTAGCAGATCGTTCAGTCCCAAGAAGGTACCGTTAGCTGCGTTACGGCGGAAATCATTTGTCCAAGAAGAGGTAAAGGCAATGTCATAAGGCTCACCAGAAGCGGTAATGACTTGCATCTTCTTATCGTAATCACCCCAATCGAACATCGTAACGTTCAGCGTCGCATTAATTTTTTCTTGGGTATATTTATTAACTTCTTTTAATACAAGATCCAAATCCTTTTGAGGTCCACCAATTAAATACATCTTCAGCTCATATGGCTTTAATTCCGATGTATTCCCTGCTGAATTCCCCGCTGCCGCTGAATTGTTTGTTTCTTTAGGAGCATTTGCATTTGTATTAATATTCGAACCACATCCAGCAAGAAGGCCAGACAAAAGCATTGTTCCAACAAGAGCGAGCGTTAAACTTTTTTTCGTTTTCATTTCTATTTTCCCCCTTTAGATTAATTAACTTTTTATTTATATCGTTTCCTATACTAGCGATTCGAATAAATACATCTTAGAAGCGTTACTCTTTTAAAGAGCCAACAGTTAAGCCTTTTACAAAATACTTTTGGAAGAATGGATAAGCTAATGCTATAGGTAAGGTTGCCAGTACAACCATCGCCATACGAACAGTTTCTGTCGGCAAGGTCGCAGCAATCTCAAAGCTTGATCCCATCTGCATACTGTTCTGAATGACAAACTCCATATTATTCTGAATTCGCATCAGCATCGCTTGAAGCGGTACAAGACTCGCATCATCAATATACAGCAGCGCATTAAACCAATCATTCCAATAGCCCAGCGTACAGAACAATCCAATCGTTGCAATCCCCGGTAATGAGATCGGAAGTACAATTTGCAGGAATGTCCGAAACTCCCCAGACCCATCAATTTTGGCAGCCTCAATGAGTGCATCAGGTACTGAAGTCTGGAAGAAGGTCCGCATAACTAGAATGAAAAAGGCATTCATCGCTATTGGCAATATTAAAGCCCATATTGTGTTGTACAAATGTAAAAACTGCGTGGCCACAATATAGTTTGGAACCATTCCTCCTGAGAATAACATCGTGAAGAAGGCGAAGAAGCTGAAAAAATTACGATAGCGAAAGGATCTCCGAGAGAGAACATACGCGTAAGTTGTAATTAGAAACAAGCTAATGAGCGTTCCTAATACAGTAACCAGTAATGTAACTCCAAAGGACCGAAACAACTGATCACCTGTGTTAAAAACAAACTGATACGCTGCCAAACTAAATTTTTCCGGGATTAAGCTGAATCCATTTAAAGCGAGTACTTTCTCATCTGTAAAAGAAATGGCTATGACAAACAAGAACGGAAACACACAAGTAAAAGCGAAAATTCCAACTATAATATTGAGTACCACATTCCAAAAAGGAGTAATGGCGTTGTTGTCGACTTCTTTCGGCTTACGTTTGAATACTTCCATAACGTCAATTGACTCCTCTCTAGAATATCGCGTTTTCTTTGCTGATCTTTTTCACAATGGAGTTCGTTACAAGCACCATGATAAAGCCAACGATCGATTGATATAAACCAGCTGCTGTACTCATCCCTATATTACCTGTCGTACTCATGCTTCGGTAAATATAAGTATCGATAACATTCGTTACGGAGTATAGAACACCGGAATCCCGAGGGATTTGATAGAATAAACCGAAGTCAGATCTAAAGATACCACCAATCGCTAGAATAGTTAGCGTTACCATTAAGGGTTTAAGCAAAGGAAGCGTAATAAACTTAATTTGCTGCCATTTGCTGGCCCCATCAATCATAGCCGCTTCATAGTAGGACTTGTCGATACCTGCAATGGCCGCTAAGTAAACAACACTCGAATACCCGATTGATTTCCAAATCCCCATGAAAATTAGGATATATGGCCAGAAGCGAGTATCCCCATACCAGGAAACAGGATCGCCTCCGAAGTACACAATCACTTGGTTCAAGATCCCTTTATCTACACTTAGGAAACTGAACGTAAAGAAACTAATAATAACCCAAGAAAGGAAGTAAGGCATAAACATCGCCGTTTGATACGCTTTGGCCATCCGTTTGTTCACAAGTTCATTCAAGGTGATCGCAATGCCCACCGCAAGAATTAAACCGAGAGAGATCAAGGCCAAGTTATAAAGAATCGTATTTCTTGTAATAATATAGGCGTCTTCCGTCGAAAACAGAAATTTGAAATTTTCAAGTCCAACCCACTTACTATTAAAAACGCTTGCAAAGAATCCGTCCCGATGAATCTTGAAATCCTTAAATGCAATAATGGTTCCGAACATCGGTAAGTAACAAAAGATCAGGAACCATAATGTCCCTGGTAATACCATAAACCATAGTACTTTATCCTTATTTAAGCTTTTGAAAAATGCAGACACTATTCCACATCCCCCTTCTCTATCCCCAAACAATCCCCGTAATACCCTTTCGATTCTTATTTCCTTGCCCCTTTAACTATCTTTAATTCTGCGCTATAAAAGCGGTTTCATAAAGTTGAAAAACTCCAGAATGATATGTAAAAATTAAAGATCGCCAGAAAAAAAGACCTCCGCGAGGCTTGAAATTCCATATAATTTGAACAAAAAAAAGAAATATTCTCGGGACCAACGTTCGTGAACCCTCCACTTGAACGTGATACCCGGGAACATTTCCTTTATCCTACGCCTTTTCTTTTTTATACATATTTCGAAGTTCTGTTGGAGATATGCCTACTGTTTTTTTGAACTGGCGATAAAAATACGCTGGATCTAGATACCCTACTTCAGCTGCAATTTCATTGGTTAATAACGTAGTTTGAAGCAGCAGTTGTCTTGCTTTTTCAATTCGGAATTGGTTTACATAATCAGAGAAGCTTCGCCCCATCTCCTTCTGAAATAGCTGTCCCAAATAAGTTGGATGCATATTCATTCGCTGACTGATCGTCTTCAGAGATAGCTCTTCTCTATAATGCTTGCTTACTTGATCCACCATATATCTCATATTCGGACTGAGTTCATCACTCACTAGTGATAATTGGTCCAGCGTTTCATTCACACTTTCCTGCACATGATGAAGCAGCTGCTCAATGGTATGGATGCGTAGCAAAGGATTAAACACAGCGCTGAAATTACAGTTCTTCTCCATATTCTTAGCGATCAACATTAATTCAATCGCCACGTTGTAATTATCAATGCGGGTAATTACACCACATCCGAACAACTTTTGGAACGTTTCTGCGATAAATTGATTTGCCGCCTCACGCTCTCCAGATAATAACAATTTAGTAAATGCTTCATAATCAATTTCGAGCTTTTCCTCATGTAACACCATCTTGGATAGTTGGTCCACATCTATAATCGGGTAGCCCGGCAGCATCAGATGATCCACATATAAACTTTTCGCTTTTTTATAACTTTGTGGCACTTCTTGAAAAGTATATTCCTTACTTCCTATCGTAATCCAGACAGACTTTCCTAATTCATGCATAATCTCACATTGCACTTGTTCCAGCATACAATACATCGCTTCTTTGTTCTCATCTTCAGCCGACTCCGCAACAATAAGAACAAGATCACCTTCCATATCTATAAATACAATAACCGTTCCGCGATCTGCTACGGACTGCACAGCAATACGATAACATTCTTCCATAAGTTGATTAGGGTGCAGTTTATGTTGACTCTCATCCTCTTCATGTTCCGTAATAAGCCGAATCGCAGCCACCGTAAAACATGAACAGTCCAGCGAAATATTTAATACTTTTGAACGATGCAATAGCTCCTGCCGATCTATGTTTCCAGTGACCCAGCGGTTGAGAATATTGTTCCGTAAAACTTGCTGATCCTCCTTAGCATGAAATTGTTCCACATCCTCTTGATTGAGGACCTCAACAATTTGCTCTATGGTCGATTCCAATTCTTTTATATTAATGGGTTTAAGAATATAATTCTCAATGCCTAGACTCATTCCAGCCTTTAAATACTCAAATTGCTCATATCCGCTTAAAATAATAAATCTCATTTCTGAATCAAAAGACTTAATTTGTTGAATGAGTTCAAGTCCTGTAAGCTTTGGCATTGTAATATCTGTAATTAATATGTCAATGGCTTCGTTATGGCTATGCAGAAATTCTAAAGCTTCTTCACCATTACCCGCCTGCCCTGCGATTCTTAGTCCATAATCTTCCCATTCGATCACAGATCGTAATCCTTCAAGAATAAGAGGTTCATCATCTACAATAAGTATGTTGTGCATTATTTAGTACTCTCCCTTACCACTGGTATATTCATGATGACTGTTGTTCCTTCACCTATCTCACTAGCAATCGTTAATCCATATTCAGTCCCATAATAAAGTTTAATTCGCTCATTCACATTACATAGTCCAAGCGAGGTAGGAGGTGCATCCATTCGCATACTGACTTGAAGCATTTTTTGTAATTCCATTAGTTTGCTGGGAATAATTCCATTTCCGTTATCTCTTATAGCAATTTGAATACTCCCGTCTGATTCAGTTACTTCAATACGTATTAAATTATCGAAGCGTTCGGGCCTAAATCCATGAACAATATAATTTTCAATGACCGGCTGAATCAGTAATTTAACGATAGAACAACTCATAGCCACTGGACTTATTCGCGACTCAATTTGAAGCTTTTCTTTATGCCTAATCTGAAACAGCTCAAGATATAGATTGCAATATTCAATCTCATCAGCGATGGTAACAACCATACTTTTCTTAATCATCGTTCGGAATAAGGTTGATAAAATGTAAATCATCTGACCTACATCCTTCGCACCTTGCGAGATGGCCCGCATCCTTATAGCTTCAAGCGTATTATATAAAAAATGCGGATTAATCTGTGATTGAAGAGCCACAAGTTCTGCATTTTTTTGCGTAATTTCTGAGATGTAAACTTTATTAATATAAAGCTCTAGTCTTTCACACATATAGTTAAAATTGTTGGCAATGAGCTGCAATTCATCCTCACGATTAAGGTGAATACGCGTGCTTAAGTCGCCTTCCTGTAAGCGCTTCATAGATTTGACAATGATCTTCACTTTTTTAGAGAAACGTAAAATTATTCCGTATGTTATGGACATTGCCGCAACAATAAGTGCTGCCGTAATCCCAATAATCCAATTTCGTACAACCACCATTTCTTTATTGACCTGCGACTTCTGAATGATTCCTGCCACAATAAGACCTGAGCTATTCGTTGTATTTAAGTTAATTTTGGATAATCCATCCAGTGCAGTCCAGCTGTCTGAATAAAGACCGGCGATATGCGGATACTGTTGTCCCATATACCTTCCTAAGGAATCATATATGACGTCACCGCTTGGTGTTAGAACCAACACTTGACCATTATTCTCTGTACCTTTCGAACCCAGCCATTTTGAAATAAGTTCAGCATCAAAATCTATAATGAGCATACCGATCGTTTTCAATGAAATCGGATCTTTTAGCTCCCTAGTTATCGTATACAAATTGTTATTGTCTTCCCTTATTTCCTTAAGTAATAATTTTTTCTCATGCGAGACCCAGCCATTCTTGGGTATGGGTGATTTTTGCTCCGAAATATCTATATCTCTTTTGTAGAGCTGTCGTGTATTATTTTTATATAAATAATAAAATTCTTTCTCTGAGCTGTATAAGATAACGTCAGAGATACCACTTTTCTGATTTAAATATGTTTTGAAATAAGTATCGAATGTATGGGGTACAAAGCTCCCAATTTCAGCAAACTGATCTAACCGATATTTAAGATAATCGCCATAATCATGTTGCAAAAAGTAGGACAAATCCTCACTTACAGAAGCATCACTATAAATTTGCTGGATGGCCAATTGGATTCCTTCGTACTGCTGATTCATGTATAAACTGACGTAATCCAATACCTCTCGATTGGCATCTACATGTTGACGCGTGATCGTCTGTTCATAATATTTATATACGGTAATGGAAGAGGCAATAAGCGTAATTATGATGATGGAAGAATATATAGCTAAAATTTTATTGAACAGTTTTTTTTGTAAATGATTTTGATAAAATTTCTTTATATTCAACAAACTCACCTTCCTTCAAAATCAAGCCTTTAGGATTAGAAGCTTAACACCACCTTTCTTTTTGTGCAATGGGAGCGCATACATTTCTAGATGTAAATCTTTCCTCCTCACATATTTTTTCTTTATCATGAGTTTACATCTTGCTTAAAATCGTCTATAGTTGGTTTCTACCCCCAAACAAACCTGTAATCACCCTATAAGTCTTATATTCCTCGTCCCCCATTAAGATAATGGAGGGCTATTACTCATGTTTCTAACCAAACGTAAACTCAACTCCCAACTAAACGAGATTTCCGAATATCGTTACCGGGATCGTATACACATTCCTTTTTTCAATTCTATGATTGACGAACAAGGTAAAATTGCAGCTGAACCACCGGTGGATGGAGAATGGTCTAAGTTACAAGTTGGCGATACCTGGAAAGGCCGCGATTTGTATTTATGGCTAACGACACAGATAGACGTACCCGCCTCTTGGGCAGGACGAAGAGTACTGGGTCGATTTGATTTTGGCGAGACGGGTGCCGGAAACAACTCCGGCTTTGAATCTTTATTCTTTTACAACGGCAAGCCCTATCAAGGTGTAGATTCCAATCATACAGAAGTGTTCTTGCCGGATGAAACGGTAGGTACGCAGCTTCCACTTACATTCCGTTTATGGTCGGGATTAGAAGGTGGCGGTCCTAAAAAAGATCAAACCCATGGCATTCGTATGGCTGAAATTTGTTGGCTGGACGAAGCAACGGATGATTTCTACTTTACCGCGCTTGCTGTAGTTGAGACGTTGAATGTACTTGATTCTAAAACTCCGGAGTATACACAGTTACTGAGTACAGTAGACCGCTCGTTTCTTCTGATCGACTGGTCTCGTCCAGGTTCAGAGGTCTTCTACGCTTCCATCGAGGAAGCTCGTAATTATTTGCGTGATGAAATTAATAAAATGGAGAAGTCTTCGCCAGTTACAGTTACCTGTATTGGTCATACCCATATTGATGTCGCTTGGTTATGGCAATTGAAACATACCCGTGAGAAATGTGCGCGTTCCTTCTCGACCGTACTCCGTCTGATGGAAATGTTTCCTGACTATACTTTTTTACAGACTCAACCTCAGCTCTATGAATACATCAAAAACGATTATCCAGAAATCTATGAGAAGATTCGTGAACGTGTAGCTGAAGGACGCTGGGAAGCTGGCGGCGGCATGTGGCTCGAGGCAGATTGCAATTTGACCTCAGGAGAGTCACTTGTCCGTCAATTACTCTATGGAACTCGCTTCTTACGTAACGAATTTGGTGTCGAATGTGACTATTTATGGCTGCCAGACGTATTTGGCTACAGCTGGTCCTTGCCACAAATTCTAAAAAAATCAGGAATTAATACATTCATGACCACGAAGATTAGCTGGAATCAATACAACCGCATGCCACATGATACCTTCCAATGGCGTGGTATTGATGGCACTGAAGTATTAACACACTTCATTACAACACCAGAGCCTTGGTCTGAAGAAGATTCTTGGTTCTACACCTATAATGGCCGCATCATTCCTAAGACTGTAAAAGGAATTTGGGATACGTACCGGGATAAAGAAGTGAATCGGAATTTATTACTTTCTTACGGATATGGAGATGGCGGCGGCGGGGTTAACCGTGAAATGCTAGAGATGCGCCGCAGGCTCAACGATCTCCCAGGACTACCGAAGATTGAAACAGGAACAGCGGGAGATTACTTCCGTAACCTGCAAGAGACCGTTGCAAATACAGATCGTTATGTCCATGTATGGGATGGCGAGCTTTACTTAGAATATCACCGAGGCACGTATACAAGCCAAGCCTACAATAAACGGATGAACCGTAAGCTTGAACTGCTATACCGTGAAGCGGAATGGCTAAACGCACTGCAAAGTGTAGTGTCTGAAGATTGGTCAAACTATCGTCAGACCGATCTAGACGAGGGCTGGAGAATTATTTTGCGTAACCAATTCCATGATATTATTCCGGGCTCTTCGATTCGTGAAGTGTATGAAGACAGTACCATTGAATATGCACAAGCGGAAGCTATTGGTCATTCTGTATGGGAGCAATCTACGAAAGCACTGGTGAACGAAAGTGAAGCTGGTAAATATACGATCTGGAACAATGCTTCTTGGACGTTGACTGAGCTCGTAGAAATTACTATAGAGCCTGGCATGGAAACAGGACAGTGGATAAACTCAGAAGGTACACCATTACAAGCTCAGCGTGAAGGTGACCGTTGGATCGTTGAAGTGTCCGACATTCCTTCTCTCGGATATACCACCATCTCCTTCATAGAAGATGTGAATTCTGAGCCACTAAGCACTCCATTCGTGCTGAATGAATCAGGAATTTCAACGCCTCACCTCGAAATAGCGTGGAACGAGCAAGGTCAATTGTCATCTATCTATGATAAACACGAACAGCGTCAAGTATTAGCTAACGGAAGTCACGGTAACGTGTTCCAAGTGTTTGAGGATAAACCATTAGCACATGAAGCTTGGGACATTGACATCTACTATCAGCAAAAAATGCGCGAAGTGATCGACTGCCGTAGCATTGAAGTCATAGAAAATGGTTCATTGCGTTGTATTGTGCAATTCACATGGAACTATATGGATTCCACGATTAAACAGCAAATGATCTTACACGCTGGGCATCGACGTATCGACTTCGTGACAAACGTAGACTGGCATGAGAAAAAACAGCTAATGAAAGTAGCCTTCCCTGTTGCGATACGAGCTACCGAAGCCACTTATGATATCCAGTTCGGTAATGTTAAGCGTCCAACACACTGGAACACTAGCTGGGATTACGCTAGGTTTGAGACCGTGGGTCATCAGTGGGCAGATTTATCAGATCGTGGTTATGGCGTTAGCTTGCTGAACGACTGCAAATATGGCTATGACATCAAGGATAATGTGATGCGTCTATCTCTAATCAAATCGGCAACACACCCTGACCCTGAAGCGGATCAAGGCGAGCATACATTCACCTATTCTATCCTGCCTCATACTGGGGATTGGCTACAAGGTGATACCGTCCATCAAGCTTGGTCCATCAACAATCCACTGCGGAGCACCAAGGGGCAAGCTGAAGTAGAAACAAAGTCCATGATTCGTCTTTCTACGAATACGGTTATGGTATCTGCCCTTAAGAAATCTGAGGATGGACACAAATTAATCGTACGTGTTCACGACTATTCCGGAAGCCGCCAGCAGATGGATATGACGAGCGACTTGAACATTATTTCATGGCAAGAGTGTAATCTAATGGAACGTCCTGAAGGTGAGGTTCACACTGAACCTGTCATTACCTTTGTACTCGAACCTTACGAAATTAGAACATTTGAAATCGAAGTGTAGAACCTAATTAAATGAAGTAACATACAAAATCGGGGTGTCCCTGTAGCCATGTATAAAGGCTGCGAGGACACCCCGATTTATGTTCGATTATAATTGTTTCTTTCGCATTTAAGTATACACATTGCGCAATGAGTTAACGTAGCGTATACTCCAAGTAAGGGAGAGATGTATATGAGAAGAATGGGGAAAATCACGATTTTCACAGGCATTGGATTATTGAGCCTTGCTTTAATTGCTATTCTTGCGATTAGCGCTTTTGTGATCAAGAGACCGGCGACCACCACCCCCGTAATCACGGAAGTGGAGCCTTACGAGTGGAATAAAGTCAAGCTGGACGGAAATGTCATTTCAAGTGATGGATCAGATTATTTTCTGTGGAATAAAAAGGGTGAATCTAATAACTGGATCATCTTCTTTTCCGGGGGAGGGGCCAGTTGGGATGCCCAAAGCGCCGCGCACCCAATCAAGCTCATGAACTTCATTAAAGGTGGAGATACAGGCAACTATTTCCCAAACATCCCCTTCTATATGCTGACATTGCTAAGAGGCATGATGGATACGGATAACCCTGCCAATCCTTTTCATGGCTGGAATGTGGTCTACCTTCCCTATTCGACCGGTGATTTCCATATCGGCAACCGCACAGTTGAATATATAAAAGATGACGGCAGTACCTTTACTATGCGTTATAACGGCAGCAATAATGTGCGAAGCAGTCTCGATTGGATATATGCCAACGTGGATAAGCCCGGCAAACTACTGATTGCAGGCGAAAGTGCTGGCGGATTCGGTTCCGCTTTCTGGGCTCCCGAGATCGCCTCTCATTACAAAGACTCCGAGATCTTCCAATATTCAGACAGTTCCTTCCTGAAATCAGACAAGTGGCCAAATGTTGTGAATCAGGAATGGAATGCAGACTTCGTGAGGAACTTCGGATATACTCCTGAAGCGGATATCATCGGAGCAGCTTTTAAAGCGAACGGTCATCTACTTCCTGCGCGTACA
Organism: Paenibacillus etheri; assembly: GCF_001012825.1. Lineage (GTDB taxonomy): Bacteria > Bacillota > Bacilli > Paenibacillales > Paenibacillaceae > Paenibacillus_AQ > Paenibacillus_AQ etheri. The sequence goes on along the minus strand of NZ_LCZJ02000017.1, from coordinate 4,957 downwards.
GTAATATTGCAATCCTACTCGGTATTTGACGAGATACTGATCCATTTTCAGAACAACATCAACGATTACAAGGGACCCAGAGATCAAAGTATCATTAATGAATGGTCACAGGAAATGCGGCATTCTGTATCTTCTTTGGTTGCCACTTTACCTAATTACTATTATTATCTGACCGACTATGGGCTAAATGCTAAGACGGGTACAACTCCGCACACTTTTGCAACCAGAGAGACCTTTTTTCAGGCTGAACAAGATGGTGTGAAGCTTCTGAAATGGCTCAGTGATGCGGTCAACCATCAGAAACCCTATTCAGTGGGCAGCAAGTTCCTCATGACGTCGAAGCCAGCTCAGAAATAAAGAAGAATTAGCGAAATACTCGCACAAGGCAGGAGAGAAAATCAATGAATTTGCGTGAAAAGCAGATGCAAATGACAAGGGAGATTATTAAGAATACAGCGCTGAGCTTGTTCTGTGCTCAAGGTATTGAGCGCACGGATATGGCTCAGATTGCGGAACAAGCCGGTGTCTCCCGGCGCACTTTGTATCATCATTATAAGGACAAAGAAGAATTAGCCGCTCAAATCTATGCCCTTAACCTGGAGCGGATGTTTGGACAGCTGCTGTTTGATTTTGATTTTGAACAGCCGGTACAGTCACTGGAGAACATTCTGGATAAATATTTGGCGCTAAGAGATCATCAGGAGTCACTGATTTACTATGATGCTATTTTTGGAGTTTACTACAGCACCCTTTCTAAAAATCCTGCAGAACTGTCTGATTTTAAGAAGGCCATGGAAGGCTGGTATTCGCGGCTTATACTGCTTGAGACAATACCAGTGGCTCCGGAGGAAAAAAATAAGTGGCTGAACATTCTGCAGAAGTCCACCCACCTGTATTTCATGTATTTACAAAAAGCCGTTATTATTACTCATCAGCGGGGCGGTGTGGTTACGGAGGAGGATCGGGCAACGGACCGACAATTCAAGGATTTCATCATGCATGGCGTACGGCATTCACAGGATTACAAAGCCCCTTAAATTTCACTTAAGGGGCACTGACGGATATTTCTACTGCACTACTACCTATACTGATGCAGGACAGAATTGCTCTCAAGCTTACTCTAGCTCGGTCCCTATCCCGCTGTCTCTCGCTTTGTTCACGTAATACACCGCTATAGCGATATCGAATACGGCCATCCCCATCGGGCAGAAGAAGATCGGTTCATCTTCGCCGAATTCAGCTAGGCTGTGGCGCATGACGACATCGGTAATCATCCGGGTGTCGGTACGAGTTAGCCCCTGCTCCAAATGAAGCTGTTCGATATCTGTATTCTCTCGGCACACCTCATCCCAATCGTCGACGATAATGGCTTTTACCGAAGCTAAGGCCTTCGGTTTATAGTCACGCAATGAAACATTCAGCAGAAGACTCCCTTTTTCAGGAGGAAGATCGATATACCGATGTTCTGAGACGGTGCAAGTAATGAAGATATTCGAATGCTGGTAAACGTCCGCCCACGTCTCTGCCACTTCCATCCTATCGCTGTAAAGAGATGAGACCCCTGATAAATCTACGCCCTTGATATCGAAAATTCGGATACGTTCGATTCGATCTCCGTACAGAGCCGTAACCATTTGAGTATGATACTGCCCAATAGGACCCCAACCGATAATACCGAGATGAATCCGTTCCACTGAACGCGCCTGCATAAAGTAACGGATCATCACTCCGCTGAGGGAAGCAGTTCTTACGATACTGGGGAGCGGAGAGTTCAAGACGGCTGAGGGCTGGCCTGTACTTGGGTCATTCAATACAATGATGCTGTGTGCGCGGGGAAGACCGGCCTGAATATTATCCGGAAAGCTAGAAATCCACTTGATCCCCGCTGCGTTGACCTCTCCCCCTACGTAGGCGGGCATTGCAATAATTCGGTTTTGTGGGTTCTTATACCTTAGGTAAGGCTTTACTGGCTGCACGTAATCGCCTGAATCAATGATATTCACAGCAGTTTCTATCGACTCCACAAGAGTAGGCCAATCTACACCTACTGATTGTATATCTCGATCATTTAAGTACAGCATACCGTCGCCTCCTTGCGAAATATATCCTATCTTACAGCTCAAGGACATCGCCACCTTCAGTCCAAAGCTCCCGTCCGAACTGGCCCTGAACCCATGAGTCTGAGTATACGGTATCGAGGTAGCGCTCTCCCTTATCATGCAGAATGACTGCGCAGACAGCTCCCGGAGTCAAATCCGGCTCCATCTGCTTAACGGCGGCAATGATTCCACCAGAGGATGCGCCGGCTAGGATAGATTCTTTTTGTGCCAACATCCGGCAACCTTTTACGATATCGGAATCTGAGACATGTACGATACGATCGATTAGATCTGATCTACAGAAGGGTGGCACGATGCCAGCACCCAGTCCTGGGAACCGGCGTATTCCCTTATTCCCCCCAAAAATCGCGCTTCCCTCAGCATCGACAGCCACGATCTTAGTCCGAAGTCCGTGATCTCTTGCGTATTCCGCGAGGCCCCGAATCGTGCCGCATGTACTAACGCTGCAAAATAAATAATCCACCCGTTCAAGTTCAGTCACGATTTCTTTCATGGTCGTATGATAATGAGCTAAATAATTATTTGCGTTCGCATACTGATTCGGCCAGTAGCTGCCCGGTATTTTCGCCAATAACTGCTGCACTCGTTTCAGCCTGGCAGGGAGAAACTCACCTGTTTCGGGATCGGGAAGGGCGACATAGTCAATCTTGGCATCCAATGCCTTCAGAATTTGCAGATTCGTTTCCGTGGTTCTAGGATCAATAACGCTAATAAAACGCATCCCTAAATACTTACAAATCATTGCCAAGCTGATCGCCATATTTCCAGAGCTCGATTCAATGATAGTAGTCCCCGGGCCTATTGTTCCTTCCTTCCAAGCCTCATGGATCATACGCAGGGCTGGACGATCTTTGGCGCTCCCCCCCGGGTTCATCAGCTCCATTTTTGCATAGACGTCAAACTCACTTTTATAGAACAAGCTCTTCAGCTTGATTAAAGGCGTATTTCCGATGGTCAACAAAATGCCGTCATTGAAGTCTACGTCTACTCGATCTTTATCTTTCTGGTAATATAGCTTTTTGTTCTTAACCTTTCCACTGTCCATTGGCTCATCTTTGCCTACTATAATGACCTCAATATCATCCAATAGATGGTTGCGAATCATCATGCCGATTTCCGGAATACATTCCCTAATTTCCTCTCTGATCTTTGGAATAATCGTGTTATCCGCAGATTTACTTTTGAGATAAACGGTCAGCGCATTATGCTTTACTTTAACCCGGATGATAGCATCTTCTATATGACGGTATACAACCTGCTCAATATCGTACAGGCTGATTTTCTCTCCGTGCTTCAGTTCCCGGCCCACCCGTTTGACGATGGAACTAAAGCTCTGCCTCTCAACACCTTCTATCATCACAGATCTAAAGTCCCTTACAACGTCATAGGTAACGAAACGAATAGCTGGCAGCATTTTGCGAACCGTTGAGGTAAGAACAAGAACACTTTCATCATTACTTAGCGGACTTAGTTCTTCGCCAATCTCCTGTGCCCCGATCCCTTCCGCAAATATTCCATCGGCAAAAATATACCTGCCAAGATCATGTGAATAATAAGCAATCGTACCGATTTCAATAGAGCCATAAGTATCAATGATGTCGCGCGGTTCAAGACCGAACAGACGGGCCATATTCCGCTGCCAACCTAATGAGGCGATTTCCCCAACCAAAATAATCTTGCGGATTCCAAAAGCCCGCGGATCTCTAGTAGCATGTACGATATGATCTAGGATGGACGGCATTGTGTAGAGTAGGTCAGGCTTGAAGGTTTGAAGCTGATCAATATGTTGTTCGATCGGCAATTCGAAGGGAATTGAACGATGTTCCAATCCTAACTCCTCAAAAATGGACAACGCAGTGTTCGCTGCATGCCCAGTACCCATATCCGCCAAAGCTCTAACGCATCCGCTTCCCGCAATAAGCTCACCGAACAGCTTCGTTTTAATATCTATATAGTGCTTATCGTCTTCCTTAGAGTAAAGTATGGCTTTTCGAAGGCCTGAGCTTGTACCCGATGTCCTGTATACGGTCCAAGAAGGATCAATGGGTTGATGATAATAATAGGCTTCAAGAGTTGTCGACGTTATAAGCGGAAGGGTCTCTAAGCTAAAATCCGTTCTTTCGCCGCCGATCAGCTCCTTATACCAAGGAAACACCTCGATTACTTCATGCAACTTATCCTGCAATTTGTCTTTGCCGAGCAGCATTCTGGCCGCCTCCTGTTGACCGCAAGCTGCAGCCCATGATAAATACCTACCATAATCATATGTAGATTTCTTTCAGTGTGTTCTACGATTCGATGGTTGCCCAGTCAAAAGCTGAGGCATTTTCGTAATATAGCCTATGGACCTATTGAGACGGAGGGAACAAATGATGATGCAGATAAGTCGTATATCCAATAAGCTGACGAAGACAAGGGTGCTGGTTAGAAATCAAGAGTTAAATAAACATATCCCGCTTACAAGAAAGATGGATAAGAATATACTCAATGAGATGCTACAAAAATATAAGATGGTGTACATTAAACCTTGCTGCGGATCTTTAGGACAGGGCGTGATACGGGTTAAACTCGCTCGTGCACAATACAGCTATCAATCTGGTACCCACGTACACAAATTTTCTAATTACGACATGGCATATCGAGCCATCTTACGAGAGGCCCAAGGGAAATCCTATTTAGTACAAAAGGGGATCAGGCTGTTGGTGTACGATGGCCGCCCCTTCGATATCCGGGTGATGGTGCAGCGAAATTCTAAGGGTGGGTGGGAAGCCACAGGGGTTGCAGGACGCGTGGCGCATCCTCGCAAAGTAGTTACAAACGGGAGTCAAGGAGGAACG
>NZ_LCZJ02000016.1:85539-273204 GCF_001012825.1 Paenibacillus etheri | reverse complement strand
TGTATGCGAAAAACCAAATACAATGTGCCGACGGTAACGTAAATAAGCCAATTGTATGTGAAAAACCGAATACAATGTGCCGCAGTAACGTAAAGGAGCCAATTGTATGCGAAAAACCGAATACAATGTGCCGACGGTAACGTAAACGAGCCAAATGTATGCGAAAAACCGAATACAATGTGCCGACGGTAACGTAATAAGCCAATTGTATGTGAAAAACCGAATACAATGTGCCGACGGTAACGTAATAAGCCAATTGTATGCGAAAAACCGAATACAATGTGCCGAAGGTAACGTAAATAAGCCAAATGTATGCGAAAAACCGAATACAATGTGCCGACGGTAACGTAATAAGCCAATTGTATGCGAAAAACCGAATACAATGTGCCGAAGGTAACGTAAATAAGCCAGCGCCGATACACATGCTAGAGTTAGCTCCGATTCGGGTAAATGTCATCTCCCCAGGCACCATTCATACCAACTTTAATTGGGTAGGAGCAGAACAAGAAACTAGAGACAAGTCTTACGATGAATATACGAATATGAATATCCTTGGCAGGGTAGGACATGCCGACGAAGCAACACATACAACGATTTATTTGATGACTAATAAGTATACAACAGGAAATACCTTATTTCCGGATGGGGGATTTATTTTGCGCTAAGAAACAAAAAAAGCCCATATATCTTTTGGGCTTTTTTTAATAATTTCACTTTTTATTAAAGACTATAAGTATCGAATCCTCCTGAACTTCCTTAATTTTATAGATACCCATATTTTCTGCGGATTCTAGCAGTTGTGTGAAATACTTCGTTGTTGTTTTCAATTTTTCAGCGGAAGACTTCAGGTGGATTAGGATCCCATCCCCTTGCTCCTCTGTTACCATAGATTTCAGATAGTATTTCAACACTTTTACATAATACTCATAGTTTACTTGATGCTCTACGGTGACACCTTCAAAGATAACATTTACATTCAATGATTCCGGCTTTAGGAAGCTCACCCTACCGGTCTTATCTACCTGCCCCACTTCAGGATTAAGCACTTGATATTCAACACCTTCAAATACTGTATAATCCATACCATTATCCATCGTTATTACTGGATTCAGACGAATATTGGCAGCATCTGGACTGAATAAGTTCAGATAGTCACTTATTTCAAGCTTTGTCGGTTGTCCTGGCTCTTTCCCTGCGAACATGAGTAACGGACTATGTACACGTCTGTTCCAGGACTTCTCATCATGTGTACCTAGAGGATCCATCTGAAAAAATAAGTCTTTCCCAAGTACAAATCCCTTCGATTGCAATATATCCAGAAGTGGATCGATAGGCATACCTTCGGCAACACCCATGTCGATCCAGATTTTCATTACAGGTTTTCCGGACACGCTCACCAATGTTCTAAATAGAAGACCATTTCCTACTATCGTGGTAGGAGATAAAACCCCAATTGATGAAAATACCTCAGGATGCTTATAACCCATCCATAACGCTTGTATTGCACCGAATGACGATCCCATAATCATACGGTGATCCCGATCGGGAATGGTCCGGTAAGCACCATCGACATAGGGAATAACTGTATTGATAAAATATTGGGTAAATTCGTCTGCACTCGTTCCATCCGTAGGAATAGACACCTCCGGAAATGGAACATACTCTTTTCCACGTTCTGAACCATCACTTGAGGCGACTCCTATCACGATAACCTTCTCCATTGTTCCATCAGCAACGAGCTGATCAATAATCTCCTCAACTCTCCATTCTTTGCCTAAAGAACTGGTATTTGTGTTGAAAACATTCTGCCCATCGTGCATATACACAACAGGATATCGCCCACTGTCAGTTTCATACCCTGCAGGCAAATAAACAAATATTCTCCGCTCACCTAGATTTTCTATGTGCACAGTACCTTTTACCGCAACTTCAATGGTTGGGCTCTCCGATGCCTGAGAAGTATTGCTTATCTTTGGATTGGGGGTTGGTGATGTAGCAACATTTTCATTTACATTTCCTTTCCTACTACATCCCGAAAGCGCTAACAAAATTAATACAACAAGTCCCCAAAAGCTCCATTTAAATCTTCCACTTGAATGCATAGAACCCCTCCTGATTTATTGTTCAAACGTTTTCACAACCTATTATACAGGTTTTATATGGGATTACGAACATTTTTTCACAAGTGAACTCCCTATTAGAAATAGTACACTTTTTCTACTTTATTTAATGTATGCTCAATAGTTGAGCAGGGATCGGTCTCGCTACTGCTAAACAAGCTGTGGAACAAGGAGCATATGTTATTATCGCCGGACGTTCATAAGATAAATTAGAGAAAGCTCAACAATTTCTAGAGTCCGAATCTATCGACAGCCCGTTCACTAAATAATCAAAATGAAGAAGAGTTGAAATTCTTTTTTTGAAAAAATCGGCAGCTTTGATCACTTATTTACTCCAGGTGCCTCTTACGTTATTTTATCATGGCTTAATAATTATTATCGTACCAACACGCTTACCATCTGCGCTCCAAATAGTAACATTATTTCGATTGAAGCTTTCGGTTGCGGGGAGAAATTCGTCATAGGTTAATGAAGAATACATGTATTTTTCAGTAGTAATAATGTCAAAAAAGTACGTACTCTCAACATGTTCAAGTATTATTCTCGTCTCCTGATCCAGCTCCATTTTAATTATCTCTCTTATCTGATTTTGATTCTGTATAGCCTTCTCTATCGTTAGTTCGGGAGCATTGAAACCTATAAGCTTTCCAGTGACATAAATGCTCCCATAATTCAAACCGTCTATCAACTCAGGATTAGTCACTGTTACTTTTTTAGGAGTGATCTGGAATAACCTTGTTTCTGTCGCCAAAATAGCAAAGATACCCACGAATCCAAATACGATCATCATCCCCACGATAACCACTCTGAATATAAACGTTCTTTTTATTTTGCCCTTTATGTATTGAAATACGGACCAACCCACGATGGCCCCTACTGTATTTAATATAACATCGTCGATATCGCTGATTCCAATAGCCAAAATGTACTGAACTACCTCAATACTCACGCTAATTCCAATCACTATGACGACTGTTTGTTTAAATCCCTTATTCATTAACAAAGGTATAAATATTCCCATTGGAAAAAACACTGCTAAATTCCCAGCAATATTCTGAAGATTATGTAAAAGCCCTATAGTTCTCATCATTTCAAATGTCGATGCAAATGGGATGATATTCAAGACCCTCTGACCATGCCCAATCATAACAAAAAGATTATATATCTGCGTATCTTTGAACAAAACTATCCTCACAAGTACTAGTAAATACACAATGAATATTACCCATGCAAAAGTACTTAACAGCCTTTCTTTCTTAGTATTCACGCCCTTCTCCCCCATCTACAGTATCGATATCCGTCATTATACCTAACTTAGGAAGGTTATTTAGTGGGGTATTCATTAAAGAAATCTTAAGATTTCTTTAATTCCTATATACGTCTAACATTTATTTTTTATAGAAACCTCAAGTCATTAGTAACGTAATAGTAAACTACGAAGTACATAATTTTCAAAGAATAATAAAAGAATGGGAGTTCTATTCATGATCGTTCATTTGAAAAAGATTGGAATTATGTTACTAACTCTTTACTTACTTTCTGCTTGCTCATCTGAGCCTGAAGTCATCATTTCAAGAAAGACAAATACTGATTTAGATGCACAGGTAGACAAATATCTTACTGAAAAGAAATTTAACGGTTCTGTTCTAATGGCTAAAAAAGGAGACATTTGGATTAGCAAAGGTTACGGCATGGCCAATTTTGAAAAAGATATTCCCAACACGCCTAACACGATTTATAGAATAGCTTCAGTGTCCAAGCAATTTACAGCACTTAGCATTCTTAAACTTCAAGAGCAAGGTTTAGTTAATGTGAATGATACTCTGGATAAATATATCCCCGATTATCCCCAAGGAAATATAATCAACTTACACCACCTCTTGTCACACACTTCAGGAATTCCAGAATATTTGCAAATTGACAATGTCTTTTCTGTTTTCCAAAAATATAACTCCCCATTAGATATCATTGATACGTTCAAACAAAAATCTCTTGATTTCACTCCAGGAACACAGTTCAGCTATAGTAATTCAAACTATATTTTATTGGGATATATTATTGAAATAGTAACGAATGGATCTTATGCGGATTATATTAACAACAATATTTTCAAACCGCTTCACATGAAAAATTCTGGTTATGACAAAAATGAGTACAATGAGGATACTCATGCTAAAGGGTATGAAGGTACGATCCAACATTATAGTGATCCTTCCTATCAAATAGATATGTCTGTTCCATTCTCAGCAGGTGCATTATATTCGACGGTTGAAGATCTCTTTTTATGGGATCAAGCTCTTTACACGGATAAATTAGTCTCCAAGGAATCTCTTGACATTATGTTTAGCCCAAAGGTTATCTTGGAAGAGAATAAACTAAGTTACGCGTATGGTTGGTTTGTATATCACGATCCAATTAATCTAGTGGGTCATGGTGGAAATATTTTTGGATATTCCTCTTTAATTCTTAGAGATCCAGAGACTAAGAACTTAATCGTCGTCATGAGTAATTTTGATTCCTATCGTGAAATTAATTGGGTTGCTGAAGATTTAAATAAAATGTTAGATGACTTTATTCGTTAACTACTCAAGAATATAGTTTGTAAGCGACACCCTTTCTACATTTTTGAATAGCCTATTCAATAACCAACCAAAGGTGGTACGAAAATGAACCAGAAACTAGAAACAACAAATTCTAAGCATCGCGTTCTCCCCTTTAAAGGCGTCCTCAATTTCCGAGATATGGGCGGATACGCCACCTCAGATGGTCGTAGAGTCAAATACGGTTTGTTTTTTCGATCAGCCGAATTAACAGGAATGACCGATCAAGATATAAAACTCTTTAAATCCCTTGGAATTAAGACCATATTTGATTATCGAGGAATAGAAGAAGTTCGTTTAAAACCAGATCCAGTCATTCCAGGAGTAAAAAACATTTGTGTACCTGCTCTAAAGCAAGAGGTTCCCGGAGATATGAGAGATGTGGTTCGTTCTGGATTTCTTGAACATTTTACGACAGACTTCTTAGTTAATATGTATTTGGACATGGCATTTAATAACCCTTCCTTTAAACGACTTATGGCAACAATTATGCTTCCAGATGAATTCAGTATCCTGCATCATTGTGCCGGTGGAAGAGATCGCACTGGAGTTGGATCGGCGTTCATCTTCCTAGCACTTGGAGTTCCGAAAGAGACGATTATAGAAGACTATTTGCTCTCCAATCAGACACTTGGTCCTATGAATGAAGAAATAAAAAAGCAAGCCTCACAACATCTATCACCGAAGGAAGTAGATACTGTTATGGCTGCGCTTATATTACGTCGAGAATTCATGGAAGCCATTTTCTCTGCCATCGACGAGCGATATAAAAGTGTTGAGGCTTTCCTCGAACAGGAATTCGGCATGACAGCTGATAAGCGCAAGCAGTTACAAGCATACTGTTTAGAAGCTTAATAACTTGTTGAGCGATGAACTAATTCATTCAAATAGAGATAAAAATGAAAAAAAAGCGTAGCTCTCAAAGAGCTACGCTTTTTTTCCATTTAATACTGACGTTCTTCCTCGTAGGATACAAACAACATTCTACGCTGTACATCCATCAACGACTTGATCACCCAAGTTGCGATCACAGCAACGACGAGTCCCGCTACAACATAAGATATATATTGCTGAGATAATGTCCAGTCGATATTAAATAAGGCAAACACACTGTTCTCCAAAATGTTCAAATCCATCGTTTGCAGGAAAATCTGATGGAGCACAGGCAGCGTAATCAGACCCAGAGCAGCCGCTACCACGGTTATCGTTAGTGAAAAGAAGATTATGCTTGATACGAATCGTCCCATAATCAGCATGATGTTACGTGCAAACTTTGCACCATCAAAACCTAACTTCATTCGTTGCAGGAAGCCCGCTCCCTCTTGCTTCATATCCGTTCTACGCTCTTCACTCGGTCTAGGAATATCCAGCAATGATCTTACTAACTCTTGCTCAAATTGTACGATGTAATCCAATCCTTTGGCTACTGCGAAAAATAAGGGAATACCGATGAAAATGGGTGTTAACCCAATGGATAACGCTAACCCTGTCACCATAAACACGAAATATACAATCGTAATCGGTAAAGAGATTATAAAATACAAAATACTCCGATAGGTCTTGGGACTCGTTCGACGTTTGCCGGGTTTAGCTTGTGATTTCGATTCTACGGGAATCTGCATGGAATCTAACGCTCCGATCGGCATTGTATACAACTTATCGTTCATTTCTTATGTCCTTCCTCTCACGTTTTCAATTAATCTCATTATACGTGGTAAAGAGAAGGCTCAAAACAGTCTTAGGACCGGAGTCTTACCAGACTAAAGGCTAGGATGGGTTTAGACTGATAGCAGCTACAAGCCCAGCCTATTCCCCTTCTCCAGCCGCACGATCTGCTGTTCTCCGCTATCTGCCAGCTCTCTGAATTGGTTAATGGTTTCACGCATTTTAGGAAGAGCTTCCTGCTTATACGTACTTATTGAATCTAAAGCGGATAGCACATCGGTGAATGCCTGTTTTAATGTATCTACTGAAATGCTAGATTCTAGAGATTGCTTATGGATTGCTGCCCCTTGATCTTTCAACATTTTTGAGGTACCGCTTATTAGTGTGTTGGTCGTTTGATTTAGGAGTTCAATCTTTTTCAGAACGATCCGTTGATTATAGAGAGCACTGGCCACTGTAACGGAGATCTTCAAGGCAGAAACCGTAACATTTCTAGCTCTGTCTACCCCTCTGATTAGCTCTTTATTATTTCGTATGACCACTTCAATCGCCATAATTCCCTGCTGATTCACTACCAGCATCTGTTGCAGATCCATCACACGCTGCCGCAGAGGAAACAATACTTCCTCCGTTATGAACTTTACCCTTTCTTCGGACTCATTGCGAAGCTTAGCTGCTTCTAGTTGAGCCTCGATCTCCTGATCCATCAGCATTCCTAGCTGAATCTCTTTCTGCAGTTTTTTAGTGAGCTCTCTAAGCGATTGCTGCTCGAACTCTAACGTAGTGTTATCATTTTTCAATACGGTTTTGCCTTTATCTAAAGAAATGATAATATCTGAGATTACAGCATCTGCTTTTTGATACTTCGCAAAATAACTCCGCAATGGGTTAAAGAACTTCCCTAGAAGACCACTTTTAGCAAAATCCACAGCGCTTGGGTCTAAATCTTTCAACTGGAGGTTCAGTTCCGTTAACCCCTTAGCTACTTGCCCACCTTCATCCCCTGTTTTCGATAAATTCCCTACAGAAACTTGCAAAAGAGAGTTCTTGTCTGAAGATGATCTCATAGTGTTCATCCCGAAGCTGTCTATGGATTGCAGCACTTCTTTTCGTTTATCTAAGGATTCTAAATCCAGCTCCAAGATCGTTGACACATTAGTTATCGCCATTTCCTTCAGCTGCATTACTTCCGCTGGCTCAGGTTTAACCTGAGCTTCAATCGCTGATTTCAATTTCTCCGGGCTGACCACTTCCATCGTAAATGACATAGAACCCCTCCTAACAAGTTTAACTTACATTTGGACATTGAGCAGATTACCGATTTTATAGACTACGTCGTCTGTATCCGCATTGATGTTCGCCGCTTCATTAATGCTTGAAATGCTCTCCAATGCTTTAATATTCGCGTTATAGCCAATGGTGTAAATCGGGATTTTGTAGGTTTCAATCAAGCCCCTGATATCATTCAGGGAATGACCTTCATTCGTCTCCCCATCGCTCAACACAAAGATCAAAGGTTTGATTTCCGGGTTTATCTTCATTTCATCTTGAAGCATTTTGAGTGCCACCACAATTCCATCAAAAGTCGCTGTCCCCCCATTCGCCTGAAGACTATCTATCGCCCCAACAAACATCGACTGCTGATTCGTGTCGTACTTACCAACAGGAAGGTTTATCGTAACGTTGTCGGAGTAGGAAACAAAACCAATACTATTATCCTTGCCCAAGTACTTCTGTCCCGTTAATAATGATTGCTTTAAGCGATTTAAAGGCTCACCATTCATGCTACCTGAAACATCAGCTACAAATACTGCCGCTATGGGTTTATTGCCGTTTTTCTTCTCCTTCCAAAGCTTTTGCGCCGAGGATAAAAGACTGCCATCCACTGGATTAACCTCCGAATGATAATCATTCAGTCCATTAAAACCTTTTTCCTCACCCAATTGCTGATACTTATCCTGTTCAACAAACTCCGCGAATTTCTTAATAATGTCCACCTTCTCTTGGGGTAGATCACCTATTGCGTAAAGGGGGCTGTCATGCCTTACACCAAAAGGAGTAAATACATAGCTACTCTTCAATTCGGGGGCATTTGCGTAAATTTGGTACTCTAAGACAAAAGCATCCAGCTTTCCAGTTTTAGCCGCATCACGCATTTGTAAAGTCGTCGACGCGATAAAAGGTACATTCGCTTGGAATTTCTCAAAGCCCTGAACCGCTTGTTCTCCAAGCAAATCAGAGCTGTCAAACGTCCCAAGTGCAGTCACAAGAAAATTCAGACCTGTTGAGCTGGCAAAAGGATCTGTATAGCCCATAGATAATTCATTATTTGCTATCGCGTCGGTAATCGTCTTGACGTTTAAAGAACCGTACTTATCGACTAACTCATCATATTTCGTTTTATTCGTAACCATACCGGCTACATTGCCAATAAGACGATTAGTTATTAGCTGCGTGTTGATGCCGTTCGCTTTTACCATCTCGCCCCACAACTCATTGGATGGTGTGAAAGCATCTGGTATATATTTACCAGACCTTATGTAATCCGTCGCTGTACCTGAAGCAATATTGCGAATCTTAACCGATGCAGGTATTCCGTTCACCTCTATATTAGACTTATTGAATTCTGTGGCCACTTCGTTGAGCCATCCATCATTACCCGTTCCAGATTTTTCTGTGGATGAAAAGATTTCGACAAAGCTATCCGTTGTATTGGTCACTGATACAGGAAATTTAGAAATATCCGGCAAAGAATCGCCAATCGCTACAGGATCGAGGTCGATTTGTCCTTTGACCTGTTCCGCGGTGTTTACTTTGATTTTTTTATACAGTTTATCCAGTTGTTTGCCTGCATCTTCAGATGAGACCTCACTAGTCGTTTTACCAAGATTAGATGTTAAGGTGATCCCAAAGTATACAAGAGCAAAAACAACCACTGTTATAATCCCGAGTACTAAAAATGTTCTCCCTTTCCTAGCCATTCGCATCTTCCTTTCATTGCTTATAGAATTTCGTCTGTTTGATCAATTCATCGATCTCCTTCATACAAGGCATATCTTCAACATCTTTATAATTCGTGCTGTCTAATAGTGATATTTCGAGTAGCAATTGATCTAACTTCAGCAATATCTCTTCGTTTGCACCGAGATAACCTGTTACATAAGCCAAGTATTCATTGTATAGCGCTGTTTTTTTCTGCACCAATTTATCCGAGAATTGCGCAGGTCTCTGCTGACTGGCAAAAAGGGAGAATTCCGAAGCGTCAAAAACACTTAACTTATTAAGTATTCCTCGAATATTCAGATAGAAGAGCTTCTCCACTTCATAACTGACCGCACCAAACTTTTTGAAGCTTAACTCCGATTGCTCAAATCGCTGGCTAAGGACATCTACTAGAGTATTTTTCTTCTTCTCCAGCCGGGCTAGTTGATCCAAAGCCAGTGTAATATCCTTTTTCAGCACCTTTATATTTCTGTATTGCGTGAGCGCTGCTATATAATCCTCATGTGTCTTTATCTCTTTTACAGGTGGAACCACCGAAGCTTTAAACAACAAATTATAACTTCCATAAAGGACAACAAGAAGACTGATCACTACTAATGTCACGCCAAAGGAAGTCTCTAGAACGCTTACTCCCCCAATTTCGACCCCTAGTAACCCTGGTGACAAAACCATAATATTCAGTAACACCACGCCAACTATAAGCCCTAATAGCCTTACGGATCTCGTACCGTTCAAAATAAACACCTCCCTAACCGATCCGGTAACTTTTTCCATCATTTGCTTTATTTTATCAGAAAACAACGCAACTCCTTTTTATTACAAAATTACAATTTTTCCGCAGATTATTCCAAACCCCTTACTGGTCCACTTTATTATATGGAAGTATTTCTTTGATTACGTCCTTAATCACAAAAAAAACCTTAGCAGGCATAAAGCCCATTAAGGTTGAAAACAACTCTATTACAACTACACCCAAGCGTCATTCGAATATCCACGTTGCTCCCAATATCCTGTATGCTCTCCCTCGATCAGTTCAATCCGGTTCAGCCACTTCACTGATTTGTAAGCGAACATTTTGGGGACAATTAGCCGAACCGGTCCACCGAGGTCGCTCGGAATCGGTTTTCCATCATGCATAACCGCGACCATAACATCGTCCATATCCGCCTGCTCCAGCGTAAGGGTATCTGTATATACACCATCCCCAGAGTAAAATTTCACCGTTTTTGCTGTGGACTTCACCCCAGCCTGTTGTAGAAGATCCTTTAGTTTGATGCCTTCCCAGGTGTTCTTGTAGACAGACCAACCTGTTACGCAGTGAAAATCACTCACTTGAACCGTCCGTTGCAATTGAACGAATTGCTCCCAATTCCACGTAAAGCTCTGATCAACAAGTCCATCTACCTTAAAGGACCAACTATCGTTCGTGAACTCCGGAATAGGGGTTACTGTATAGACACGGAACTGACCCTGTGCCCCCCCTCCAAGAGGCGGTGAAGATGCCGCCAGTGGCTGCGGTGCAGGCAATAGCTGATTGCGATTATTCTCGATTAATTTATCGATCGTTTCACTGCCGCCGATGTTTCCAATCGAGCTACCTAGCCACTTTACAAATGAGGGACCGATTGTAAGGGCAAGCCCTACACCGATCGTCCCACGAATAAACGCCCTACGTGTATAGACCGGCTGCGGAGTAGCCTGAGAGGTAGAATTGGTACTCCCCTCGCTCCCGCTCTTGATAGTCCGACGATTCGGATCCTTCAACCATTTCACGCGAGTCAGTGAGTGATAGATAATGTAAGGCAAACCTACCCATGTCAGTACATCGTGAACGACCAATGCAAGGTTAGATACTTGCGGACCAACCCTACGGAACTGCCATAGCAATACTCCCGAAACGAACCAACCGAATAACAAGATGAGCACGACAAGTACATTGAAACGCTGCCAAGGTTTCTCCTTCAGCTGTTTCCAATGTTTATTTGCCAACAGAAGATAATATACAACAGGAAGGATAGATGCTATACCTACCACAATATGCAAGCCTTTAATCCATACCCTGCCTTCACCAAGGAAACCTCGCCAGAAACCGCCTACTAACACGAGCCCCGTCAAGGTCAATATCACGACGATCCAGCCGTTCCAGGTGTGAAGTGACCGCAGCTTTTTCCCGTATCCCTTGCGTAGCCGACCAAGCATACCACTCATAGCTTAGCCTCCTCCTCATGTGTATGATCCTGCACCTGATTATGTTTTAGTCCAATAAGGTTAGAAAGGACTTAGATGCCGCAGAGAGCGGAACCCCTCGAAGAGTCGCTATCCCTATATTACGCTCTGGAAACGGCGGATCTAAAGGGATTTCTACAAGTTCCCCACTTTTTAATTCTTCCGTTACATAATCCCGAATAACAAAAGCAAGACCAAAGCCACGCAAAGCGAACTGAACAAGAAGATCTACACTGCCTAATTCAAACTCTGGTGTTATCGTCACATGATTGGAAGCAAGAAACCCGTCTATATACTTTCTTGTGCTGCCTCCCGGCTCTAGGAACAACAATGGGTACTGCTTGATCTCTGAAAGCGGCATTGTCTTATCCGCCAAATGACGGAATCCTTTGCCACCTACAAGGCAATCTTGGAGCCGTGTACTCTTGCGAAATTCAATCTGTTTGTCAGATGCCGGTAAGCTAACGATGCCGAAATCGATTTTTCCTTCTTTTAGGAGCGCAAGTGTCTCCGGTGTTGTTCGATTCGTAATATGAATACGGACATTGGGGTATTGTTCGTGATATTGCTCGAGATAAGTCAACAAGTAATATTTGCAGAGGGTATCACTAGCACCGATATGAATCTCCCCGCTATTTAAGTTGTTCATTTCAGCAATCGCTCGCTCACCCATCTCCACATTCTGAAAGGCTTGCTCAATAAATCGCAGCAGTACCTTGCCTTCTGTCGTTAGATCCACCCCTCTAGAGGTTCGAAAAAATAAGGGTCCGCGCATCTTTTCTTCCAATTGCTTAATTGTGTGACTCACCGCTGGTTGTGTGATATTCAGCCTTTCTGCTGCCGCAGTTAAGCTGCCAGTTTGTGCTACCCAGTAAAAAGAACGATACCATTCCAAGTTGATGTCCATCCCCAAGTCATTACCTCACCTTATAATAGATATTACATATATCAATTTTTCTAATGTTCTATCTAGCATTATACTTAGACCTGTAGCCAATCACAAGCTTGGGAGGTAATCGTGTGACCGTAATCGCAATCGTAGGAGCTAACTGGGGAGACGAAGGCAAAGGAAAGATGACAGATGTACTAGCAGCTCAATCCTCCTATGTAGTTCGTTTTCAAGGTGGAAGTAATGCTGGGCATACTATCATTAACCAGTATGGAAAATTCTCACTTCATATGCTGCCTTCTGGTGTATTTTACCCTTCAGTTACAAACATTATTGGACCAGGAACAGCTCTTGATACAGAAGTATTAGTAAAGGAATTACTAGCATTAACAGATCGAGGGGTTCCAAAGCCGAAGTTGTACGTATCTGAGCGTGCTCAAATCGTACTCTCGATCCATCGTTTGTTTGATAAGCTGGAAGAGGAACGTCTTGGATCACAAGGGTTCGGTTCAACCAAGCGAGGTATAGCACCATTCTACTCGGATAAATATGCGAAGCTCGGCATACAGGTAGCGGATTTGTTTGATCCCGTCCAACTTGAGAAACGTTTAGAACAATTACTTGCTTCAAAAAATGTATTGCTGGAGCATTTATATAAGAAAGCCCCTATCCAAGTTTCGAAATTAATGGCTCAGTTGCAAAAGGAAGCTGCGCAATTGGCACCATACGTTGCCAATACAACAGAAATACTGCAGGAAGCTTATGCAAAAGGAGAAACGATTCTACTTGAAGGGCAATTAGGCGCTCTGCGTGATCCTGATCACGGTATATATCCTTATTCTACCTCTTCATCTACACTTGCCGGATATGCACCTGTCGGTGCGGGTCTTCCTGCGGCTGCCATCACGAATGTCATTGCTGTAACGAAGGCATATTCTAGCTGTGTAGGTGCCGGACCTTTTGTATCTGAATTGGAAGGTCCTGTAGCGGATGAACTTCGCACACGAGGTGGAGATGCTGGGGAATTTGGAGCAACAACCGGTCGTCCTAGACGTATGGGCTGGTTTGATGCCGTAGCTACACGTTATGGTTGCTTGATGCAAGGTGCAACTGAGGTTGTGTTAACCAATCTGGATGTTCTTGGTTATTTAAATGAGATTCCGGTTTGCGTTGCCTATGAGCTTGAAAATGGGGAAATCACCGACAAGTTTCCAGCAACAAATAAGCTAAACACAGCAAAACCGATAATAACGCAATTATCTGGCTGGAACTGCGATATTTCCCATATCACCAGCTTCGACGAGCTACCAGAGCAAGCTAAAAGTTACGTAGACTTTATTGAAACGTCTATTGGAATACGTATTTCTACAGTTTCTGTAGGACCTAGACGTGATCAGGTCATTCATCGTACGCTGTAATAATTATATTACAAGCATAAACGCTTTCGGCGTCCTCATAAGGATGGTAAGTGTTTATGCGAGAAATATAAGGATAAATTATAGTGTGAAACTATACTTTCTTATATTTTAAAATAAGGATGCCTAGTTGTGCCTACATGCAATATGCATATAGCTGCAACTAGGCATCCTTAGTTACTCTGTTACACCAATACTGCATCCACTTTCGTCTGTGGTGCCTTGTCACAACGCTTACAAACTTTAACGACTGTGCCGTCCGTTTTTCTTTTTGGATAAAGTAGCTTAATCCGCGTGCTCTGACAGACAGGACAAGTCCCCCTACCCCTTGATGGTAAACTCCATAGTGCATGTCCACGTTTTGACTTTGCCATGAATGAACCCCTCATTTCGGTCAACAAATAGTCAACACTTCATTCTGAAAGTGCTTCTTCCAAAAGATATGCTTCAGAGACAGGCTCTATGACTAAATCAATGACGAGGCGTTCGAATATATGAAAAGGACGCCCGGTGATAAACCTGAAGACGTCCTTTGATTTAAAATGAAGTTATAGTTCCCTTACATTAATTCGTATAAATCATAGAGACAACACCATTTGTAAAGGTTACGTAATTATAATTTCTATACTGCCAAGTCTCAACTGTAATCCCACTGCCGGATAGACTTGATTTATCACTTGGAGTTCCCCAGCTCAGCTCTACTTGCTGCTTCGTCATCCCTGTCGAAATTGTACCTGCCTTGATCTTGGCCCATGTCGCATTCGACCATTTATAGATTTTGGTAGGATCAGACGTAAAGAAATACTCTTTGGTTCCCAGAACGCGAGTGACCTGATCGTATTCCATGTAATAAGTATTCACAACTTTACCTGATGACAATTGAAAAGAGATCGCAAACTCATTATCGTCGTTCACTAGAATATCAACAATCGATGCTTTTTGGAATTTATAGCCGGAGTCAAACTGGTTGAACCAATAGGTCTTTCCGATTAGCTTCGCGAGGTCACCTTGAGACTCTCTTTTAGCTATTTTCAACGTATTTTTCGTGTACACAAATAACTCCGCTTTACCGAAATTGATGTTCAAAGACTCATAATGAGCACCAAAGTCCAACACTGCTCCCAATGCTGTTTTTAAGAGGGTAGCAGGGAATACAGCTCCTCCATCCACGGTTTGCACTTTACCATTCATTTTCACCTTATTCCCATTCACCATAGCAATATCGCTACCTAGTTGAAGCTGGATAGGCAAATCTCCCAGACGAATGCTAAAGGTCTTAGTGGCTGTATTCGCCTGAACAGTAGCACCCAAGAGCTTAAACGTTGATTGTACAGGCAAATACATCGTGCCACTGATTAATACACCTTGATCGATGTCCTTATTAGAACTGATAGATATCTTTAATGTTTTGGAATCAGCTCCTGAACGCACGGTTACATTTGTTTCGCCAACAGCTAATGCTTTTATTGAACCGTCTGGAAGCTTTTGCAATAAATACGGCTTCTCAATTACCATATCTGCTTGAGACAGTGGAACACGTTCGGATGAGCCATCTGGTCCTTTTGCATAAATCTGCACCGGAACCTTGTCACCAACGTTCATTTCCGTATAATCCATTTGAAAAATCAAATCATCCGTGCTTGAATTCGACTGTTCGTTCACTACATTTGTGCTATTCGCATCAGCTGCCTTCGCTGTATGAATTGGACCATACATAGATACAGCTAGTGCTGCTGCAATACCCCATTTAATAGCTTTCATTTTCCAAAATCCCCCTCTAGTAAATAAACCACTATTACTGTATCACAATTCCACTATTTTAGTAGATAAAATTGGAAGGTTGTTAAGCTTGTATTTTTATAATGTGTAAATATTATGAAGAATAAAGGGAATCACATGGATCTACAAGAAATTACAGAGTAAGCCTTACAGAGCCTATGTAATCGTATTTAGCTATAGCAACTGAAGAACAATTAAAACTTAGACTAGGAGTGTAACATTCGTGGAAATAGTAACCGACAGATTAATATTAAGAGATTATACAAGCGGTGATTCTTCTTTTTATGAAGAACTAGAACAAAATCCCCTATCCTACAAATATGAAAACACCGCACCTGATGCAAAACAAATTAAAGATGACTTCCTTTCGATCTTGTCTCAAGCAACAAGTGATCCACGGCAATATTATGATCTTGCTATATGTACAAAGCTGGATATGAAGCCCATCGGTAATGTCAGCATAAAGTTAAACTGGGAAGAGATTAGAGAATGGGAAATCGGTTGGGTCCTACTCCCGGACTATTGGAAAATGGGATATGCAACTGAAGCCGTGAAGTCCCTGATAGGCTATGCCTTTAACTCTCTTAATGCACATAGGGTTGTTGCTTATGCCAATGCAGAGAATATTCAATCAGAGAAAGTAATGATTAGAGCAGGAATGATTAAGGACGGAGTCCTTAGGGAGACTAGATACTGTAATCAGCAATGGTGCAACGAGATTGTTTATTCTTCTTTGGAACAAGAGTGGACCTAAGATTCACTTGAAGGATCATTAACTGGATTAGAAAAAGAGCCGCTCCCAAGTAGTTAAAAAACACTTTTGGAACGGCTCTTTTCCTTTTACACTACCAACTCTCGTACAACTTCAACCTCATCCCTGCTTACTTCAACGAATCCAAGGGATGTATACAAGTTCGAAGCATGTTCGTTCTCTATTCGATGCCCAATAACGATTTTGTCGCAGTGATGTTCGGCTTTTATATATCGAATCAAGGCATCCATTCCGGTTCTACCGAATCCTCTATTCTGATATTTCTGATCAATCATAAAAGCCATAATCCAATAACTTCCGTCCTCAGGATCTACGGCGTATACTGAGAAGCCTACCAATTCTTCATCTGCGTATAAAGCCAATGGAGTCATTCCACAATAAGCTGATTCTGCCAACCAATAGACTACCGGTACAGGAAAAATAGATTTTTGCTCTTCCGTTACCTCTATTTGAGTACACGCATACCAGTTAATTTCTGTGATTGTCTTCAGCACCATATGAGGATGAAAGCCATCCCGAATACGATCACAGACGCCATCTAATTTAGATTTAAGCTGTAGTGCCCATTCCGGACAAACAGAAACGTCCAAATTCTCTAAACTTCGAAGCAACCTAGCGAATCCATATAAGTCAGAGAATCTTTGGAATTCTGGCAATAGCTTGATATATTCATCATCCAGCCGCTTCACTGATCTATAGCCTTTAAGAAAAAGATCGATGTCCCTCTTACTCTCATCATCATTTTGCTTGGACAAATCTCTTAACGCTGAAGTGATATCCATCGCAAACCAATGATACATAGAGTCATCAAAATCGATCGCACTATATCGAGATTTCTCTTTCATATAAAAAATATTGTCTGTCTCAAAATCAAAATGGATCAGCCCCGTATGTCCTACGCCAAAAGAGAGCTCACTTAGCCACGCCTCAATTCGTTCATATTCCTTAAGCGCTTTATGCTCCTCGGGGTGTCTTCTTAATACGGATAAAATAAATTGAAGAGAATCAACCCAACTTTTACGAGCGGGTGTGCTCGGAGCATAAGTTTCGGATAAATTATGCAATCGCGCGAGCGTTTGACCCCAATGTTGGAACTGCAGCTCCGACATCTCTTCAAGTGGAACATACTCCCCTTGGGCTTGTTCAAAAACAACCCCGTGATATCTGCCGTTGCCAGTTGAAAGGGTCTCAATCCACTTCCCTTGCTTGGAGCGTACTGGCGCTACGGTCTCATAGCCCTGTTCCAATAAGTACATCATAAAATCTAGTTCAGCCTGAATATTCTCTGCGCTATTATCCTCTTCGTGAGTAAACCTTAAATAATAGTCCTTACTATTCCATTGAAACGTATAAATAAAATTGCTACTTGCTCTCACAAGCTTTAAAGTACCTGGCTCATGATTCCAATACTTGATCATCTCTTTGGCGGGTAGATCATTCTCTGTTCCCCGTACCATGTTCATTAAAGTCATCATTTCCGATAGTGCCTCCCGTAGTCACTGAGAGGTGTTCTTCCCTTACGAATACTGACCTCTCTCGGACTTCATTGTGGTGTTGTTCGTACTCAAACATCATCACTCCTTTTTAAACGGATTAGGGACCAAAAAGAAAAGACGATGTCGTCTTTTATGCTCATCCCCTTTAACATTATCGGTAAATTATTCTATTTAATCAAGAGATTTCGAATGATCTTTCATTACAAGAAGAAAGTGATAGGTCCCCCGTACTCCCAGATCTGCAATGCCGCACCGATCATTCCACAGAAATTTCCACGATAAGCCGCTTCGATTCGAACGTCGTTCAGCATTGATGGCATCGTTCTCGCAGCTACTGTTCTTCTTATTCCTTCTAATAATGTCTCTCCTGCTTCAGCCACTCCACCACCAATAACAATAACCTTAGGATTAAAAATATGAATATCGTCAAATTTTTATGCTGATGATCCTGACCATTACCATTCCACTCCTGATCATATCCGCATTTGGCAGCCATATCCCCTTCTATCGTACCAATTCCAAACAATCCGTTATTTCTATCGCACGAGTGATTAATAAAAAAGGAAGTAAACAACCTATAGGCGTCATGTTAATCGATATCCGATTGGATTCGTTACGTGAAATCTTAAAGCTCTCGGAGAATAGCAAAAGAAAATTCATTATTTTAGACGATAAGGGTGGTAGTGTTTATAGCTCTGACATTATGGAGACCTCCCCCTTACAACCTATTCCTATAGAACCCCAGGCGCTTAATACTTTCATGAACAGTATATTGATGAGAAAGAGATGACTAAGCAGGCTACTTTTCTCGGAAAAATCATTTTAACCTTAGCGCTATTGTCGCTTGTCACTGCGATCTTATTCATGTATATCTTATCGGAGCGTGTCACTAAGCCCATTATTCTCTTAAGCCGAAAGGTCAAGCTTGTGGGGATGGGGAACTTCGATGTGGATTTGTACAGTGATCGTCAAGATGAGTTAATGTTATTGTCCATGGATTGGAGTGTCGAAGTGAACCGGGTCTCCTTGAGGTCTCCTCGATGATTTCGGGGGATGACATGCTGATTATTGTTGAAGATAACGGGATTGGCATCGATGAAGAGAAACTTAAACAGTTACGTCTTCGTCTCTCTCAACCATCAGACACCCTGGATGAAGATCATATTGGTATAAAAAATGTTCATGATCGTATTCAATTTCATTTTGGTGAACCCTATGGGATTGAAATTACCAGTCAAGTAGGAGAAGGGTCGACCGTGATCATCCGACTCCCAGCATAACCCTAGACATTCTGCTCAGTTATACCTACTTCAGGATCGAAGGTAAGCATTTTTGTCGCTATTTTATCAATGAAGAAGCGATCATGACTGACGGTAACTACGGCTCCAGGGAAATGAATGAGCGCTTGCTCCATCACCTGAATACTAGTCAAATCCAAATGATTCGTTGGCTCATCCAAAATAATGACAGCCGCGCCAGAGAGAAGGCATTTCGCTAACGCTACTCTGGCCTGCTGTCCACCTGACAGACTGCCGATCGTTTTACTCAGATCCATTTCTGAGAATTGCAGCATGGATAGAAATTTGTTCACTTTTTTCCGCGGAGCATCGAGTCCCAGCCCATACACATTTACAGCATGGCTGACAGTATCCTTAACATCCAGTTCATCCCACATCTGATTGAAGTATGCATAACTAACCCCACGTTCCCAAGTCACTTCACCCGTTTCTGGCTCCTCTTGCCCAGTCAATACCTTTATCAGTGTCGACTTCCCGCTGCCGTTTGGTCCAACAATCGCTATCCGATCTTCCTTTTGTATATCGAAGCTTATGTTCTGAAATATCGTCCGTCCATCATAGCTTTGTCCAATCCCCTTCACTTCACCAAGCTTATCCGGAAACCGTAAATTGCTGTAGATATCGGTGATCAGTACGTTCACTGGATGAGGCTCTACACGCTTTTTCATATCTGTCAGTTTACGTGATAGACGATCCTTCGAGGACTTTTTGTTTCCCCGGGTTTCAATGGCTTCAGACTCCATTAGCAGAAGTTCTTCTTCCCACTCGAACTGACGGTCAAGCACCTTTTTACGCATCTTCTTTTTACGAACATAGTCGGTGTAATTGCCTTCATATTCCTGAAAATGATAATTCTCGATTTCAATCGTCCGCGTGACTACTCTGTCAATAAATTGCCGGTCATGGGAGACCAGAATCATCGCTCCATTAAAACGATGCAGCCACTGCTCCAACCATACGATCCCTTCGATATCCAAAAAGTTAGTAGGCTCATCGAGCAATACGACGTCAGGCATTTCAATTAAGACTTTAGCCAGTGCCGCACGGTTCCTCCAGCCTCCGGATAACTCTTCGACAGGTTGATGCCGTGATCTTTCATTGAAGCCCAACTTCGTCAGAACAGTGTTGATTTCTACAGATACATTCCAGCCATCCAAATGATCCATTTGCTCAAAAAGCGCTGCTTGCCGCTCTAAAAGTGTATTCATCTGGTCATCATCCGTCACTTGCCCAAGTTCTTCTCCGATTTGGTTAAGTTCCTGTTCAATGAGTGCTACCTGCTCAAAGCATAATTCTAACTCTTGTTGTACAGACAAGGAACCGGAAAGCTCCGAGAATTGAGAGAAATAACTGATCTTCACATTGGGATCTAACTCTACTTTCCCTGCCGTTGGCTCCTCTTTTCCCATCATCAGTTTAAAAACAGTAGACTTCCCCGCACCATTTCGTCCGATTAACCCAATCCGTTCGCCCTTGCTAACTCGAAAATAAATATCTCGAAAAATCAATGTATTCTCATATTTCTTAGTTACGTTCTCCATACGGATTACACTCAAATCTATCACCCCTAGTTCATCTAGATCAGAATTCAGCTCAAAACACTCAAAGAGTTATTATAGCACTATTTATTCGATTCCGATGGATCGGACTCGGGAGCAGCTATTCATCTTTCAAAATACAAAAAAGGCCGCTGCCAGCGGCCTTACATCTGTATTGCGAAATCCAACACATATTCACTCTCATCGCTTAATGCTCATTTTTTCAAGATATCTATATACTCATCTTTCTCGCGATCTGTCCCCGCATCAAGCTTCAAACGAATGGATTTCGGGTGATCTAATACGTTACTGCTGAAGTAACTTATAAATCCATCCTCACTGCCACTTCCACCATTCGATTTATTTTCCACTTCGTGCTTCCCAACCCGCGATATTAACTCGTTAGGGGTATTTCCAAATATTTTATTTCTAACATCCCAATCGGTTTTTAATTCCTCGCTTAATGTATATATAACTACTATACTTAACGGAGATAGCTCCACTTCTGCAAGCTTTACTTCCTGTCCATCAATCATAAACGGCTGATTTAGAACTATTGTCTCGGTCTTTTGTTCCCAGAATTTCGAATCAATCGTGAAGTTTATCTTTAAACGATCAGAATATCGCATGTCAGCTAGATTCGTTCCCGTTTTCGGTTTCGCTAGCATTCCTGGATCCACTGAAGCGATCTGAAAATTCGCAACCACCTCTTTAGAGAATGCTTTATTCTTATCTAGTGGGTATATAGTTTTTCCAAGCCATGTATAAATACTATCCTCAGCATGTAAACCCATCCCACTTCTGCTCCCATTTTTATCCACTACACTTTGTCCTGTTACAGCATCTGTCAGCCACACACTATTCACGTTGTAAATTTCCTGACCACCACTTGTAGTCCCTGTATACAGAAGCATGATTTTATTTTCATCAGCTAGCACAGCATTCAGGGTGATTTTATATCCATTCGACTCAGCACTCTTATTAACGATCTGCACATAATCATTCCGAATTGCAGACTCTAAAGTAAGCGCATCAATATCAGCTGCCGCCAATTTTTTGAAAGGTTCCAATACACCCCAATCCTCCGTTTCAACACTTGAAGTGCCTTGCTGTGGCAACAGCTGGGTTGGATTGAAGAACAGTAATCCTGCGACCATAACTGCAGCAGTCAGGACAGCCATCGCGCTTTTTGCGAACATTAGTTTTTTTCCGCGCTTCTTCCCTAGTTCGAGTCCTGCTTGTATGGCATAGATTTGTGCGGCCGCACTCTCCATTTTTTGCTCCTGCGGGATCCGTTCAGCATCGTTTAACATGGCAAGCTCCTCCTGACTACTCATGGTTCCAATCACCCCGATTCTTAATGATGGTTCTTAACTGCTTTAGTCCTTTATGCTGCCATGTCTTAACCGTACCCTCAGGTTTATCCAGAATGTTAGCAATCTCGCTCAAGGTCATATCATTGTAGTATTTAAGTAGCAGCACATGGCGATACTTGGGCTTAACCTGTTCAAGTGCCCACAGCATCTCCATCCGATGATGGCCAATATGCGTAATCCGCTCTCCTATTCTCTCGTCTACAAGCGGCATGGAACGTTTTCTGCGTCTTTGTTCATCTATACAGACATAAATCAGAATCCGAATGATCCATGATCTGAACGCTTTAGGATCCTTTAACGTTTTTCTTTTGATCCAGGCCCGGCAAGTCATTTCCTGCATAGCTTCAAGTGCATCATTCCGGTTACGCAAATAGCTATAGGCTATACTGTATAATTGTTCTCTATGTACTAATATGGAATCGTAGAAATCCGTCTCGCTCCGAGTATCAAGAATCGTTACTTTCTTCATTTCTGCATTAGTCATCGTCATATCCTTCCTTACCCCCTCTCCTTAACCTCTCATAGATTAAGACGGTGAGGGTATAGAAACGGTTTTTATTTGTATTAACTTTTTTGGAGCTGAGCACTTTAAGATTATAACATTCTATAAAAAATGAATGATAAATGTTATGATAGGTAAAATCGGACATAATCAATGGTACGCACTCAAAAGTATCATAGGAACTAAAAAGTACCTATACATTGGAGGATATCATGACAACCATCAAGAAAAAATACAATATTTCCGTTGAGGCCACACTAGAAGTCATTGGAGGGAAATGGAAATGTGTAATTCTCTGTCACCTAACGCATGGCAAAAAACGCACATCAGAATTAAAACAATTGATGCCAGGGATTACTCAAAAAATGTTAACACAGCAGCTTCGAGAGTTAGAGGCCGATGGAATCATCAATCGAATCGTATACAATCAGGTTCCACCAAAAGTGGAATATGAACTTAGTGAATATGGTGATAGTTTAAGCGACATTTTGACTTCTCTATGTAATTGGGGAGAACAACATATCATTAAGCAGTATGGCGATAAATATGCTGTGTTAGAGGACAACATTTTAAATAAATAAATTATACGCCCATGAAAAAAGGACAGCTAATCAGATCGATTCAACTGTCCTATAACTTAAATTACGCCCTCTCCACCAATAGCAGTTGCTGTGAATGCTATCGGTCCAAATAGATTTATAGGCAAGTTGCTATCATTTTGAATTACCAATTCATAGTTGTGGACTCCAATATAAGGACCATCAACCCACAGAACATTTAATTGAATATCAGTAGTTGTAGTGAAACGAAAAAAGGATTTATAAATATCGACTCCAGCACGTCGGATTAATACAAAAAATTGACTATTAGCAAGTGCATTAAGACTAAAACTACCATTTAACTCGACTCTACTGGAGAAAGAGGCAGGATTAGCCGGACTAATATTTACTTGCGCTGTGGCTAGACCCGCTCCAGCTCCAGGAATCCCCGCAACCGTTATAGCAGTGGTAAGCGGGTCTAACGGGATTTTTGCCTGTGAACCATAACTTATAATTGTCGCCATTTATCATCACTCCATTTCAAGGGTATACGTTATTATATTGTGAAGGCGCAATGATAGATTGGACATAATTCCTAATGAATATATACATTTAATTTATTCTTTGCTAGATCATATAAAGCTAGATACTTCGTCTATCACCCTCTAATTTCCACCCATTGACAAACTCACTCATCAGAATTACAATTATCCAAATATCATGAACAACGCTGACAAAGGGTAAGTAGACAATCGAACATGGACTTCAGAGAGCCGGTGGTTGCTGCGAACCGGTGTCCAGCGCTTGATCGAATGGCCTTTAGAGTTGCTTTTCCGAACCATCTTGCCGATGCAGTAGGGAGAGCCGGGGTTTCCTCCGTTATCAAGGGACCTGTATCCGAGCTGATCTATAACCCTCTCCGTACAGGTAAGAGAAGATCGTAAAGCAACCGAAACTTATGGTGGTGACGCGATCATTTAAGGTGGTACCACGACAACTTCGTCCTTATTGGATGAGGTTTTTTTGTTATTTAAAGGAGGTGATGGCCATGGATGATGGCTGGTGGTGGCGACTCAATGTTAATCAGAAGCAACAAAACAGGAGGAATTTAAATGATAAAAGAACGTGTATTAACTGGAGATCGAGTGACTGGAAAGCTTCACCTTGGCCATTACGTGGGCAGCTTACAGAACCGAGTGGCGCTACAGGAGCAATATGATACTTTTGTGTTTCTAGCGGATATTCAAGCTCTAACGACTCACTTTGACCGCCCTCAACTACTTGGTCAAAACTTGAATGAAATCACACTGGACTATTTATCAGCGGGTATAAATCCAGATAAAGCAACAATATTTATTCAATCCATGGTTCCTGAGATCGCTGAGCTGACCGTCCTATTCTCCATGTTTGTTACTGTGAATTCGTTGCGGCATAATCCTACCATTAAAGCCGAATCGAAGAATTCCAGCTTAGATGAACTGTACTACGGTTTTCTTGGTTATCCAGTTAGCCAGGCCGCAGATATAACCTTTTGTAAAGCGACAATAATTCCTGTAGGAGAAGATCAGCTTCCCCATCTGGAGTTAACTCGCAAAATCGTACGTAGATTCAACGAGCTGTACAGCCCCATCCTTATGGAGCCTAGAGCGCTCATCAGTGAGACACCAAGACTAGTGGGAACAGATGGGAACGCTAAAATGAGTAAAAGCCTAGGCAATGCTATCGAGCTGGACTCCACGAAAGAAGAGATCACCTTCAAGATCCGTAAAGCCACAACCGATCCAGCCCGTGTGCATAAAAATGATCCTGGACATCCAGAAGTTTGTCCTATTTATGCTTATCACCGTGCTTTCCGTTCACATGACGCCCCAGAAATTCGCGAAGGTTGTGAAAGTGGTAGCATAAGTTGTTCTGCCTGTAAGCAGCTTATCACTACAGCTCTAGACCAGCTAATTGAACCAATGCGTGAGCGTCGCTCCTATTATGCTGCCAGACCCAAGGTTGTTGAGGATATCTTATTATCAGGAACTAAGCTTGCTCGCGACATCGCTCAAGAAACGATGTCCGAAGTACGTGAGGCCATGGGCCTTAATTATTTTTCAAAATAAAACTGATCAGTAGGAGCAATAAAAAAGCGCCGGACTCTCTATTGAAGAGCGCTCCGGCTGTCTTTTCAAGAAAACGTTATGTATGACATCAACCGCTTCAAGGCATTAAATTAAGGAAAAGGCCGTAATCCCCTAAAGCGAGGTTACGACCTTAAATGTATTCCTTACAGCACCCAATTTCCCTTACGGAATACCGGTTCAATCGTGCCATCCGCAAGTTCTCCATCAATATCCAGGTCTGCCGAACCTATCATGAAATCGACATGCGTTAAACTAACATTAGCTCCTCTTGCGACAAGCTCCTCGTTTGTAAGCTTCGTACCACCTTCGATATTCACTGGATAAGCACTACCAAGTGCAAAATGGCAGGATGCATTCTCATCAATCCCGGTATTATAGAAAATTCGGTTCAAGCGAGAGATTGGAGAATCATGCTGCACTAAAGCAACCTCTCCTAGATAGGATGCACCATCATCCGTTGCCAGAAGCGAAGTCAGATGCTCACGTCCGGATTCAGCTTCATAAGCTACTACTTTTCCATCTTTAAAAGTAAATGAAAGTCCTTCGACCAAACGTCCGTTCAAATTTAATGGAAGTGTGCTTCTTACTGTACCGTTCACGCCTGTACGATTAGGCATGGAATAAATCTCTTCCGTTGGCATATTAGCCACGAAATACACACCCTTATCATTCTCACCGCCGCCTCCACGCCATAGATGACCTTCTGGAAGCTCTACATGCAGATCCGTTCCTGGAGCGCGGTAATGCAGGCTTTTATAACGCTTAGCGTTCATTCTATCCTGACTCTCTTTCAATTGACCGATATGTGCTCTCCACGCAGCTACTGGATCATCGCTACCTACACGATTCATCTGGAATACCGCTTCCCACATCGCTTCCACTCGTTCTTCCTCAGGGAGATCGGCAAACACCTTGTTTGCCCAAGCACGCGTTGGAGCCTTGACGAGGGACCAGCTGATCTTACTATTACGAGTATATTTGGAGTAGTTCTTACGAGCAAGCGCTGCCGCTTTAACCGCTCTTGATACTTTGGAAGAATCAATACCATTAAACAATTCCGGATCTGGTACTTTAATATGTAAGATGGCGCCGTTCTCTTCCGCAAACTTCTCCATCATTTCTGCTTGCCACTGTGGATAGTAATCGAAGGAATCTTCTGGGGCTTTTTCGTAACGAATACGTGTAGTCGCTTCATCGTCCCAATCTACAATTACATATTTAGCTCCTGCTTCATAGGCTTTACCTACAATCAAACGAGTAAGCTCTACAGTTTCAATAGGTGCATGCACCATTAAGACTTGTCCAGGCTGTACATTTACCCCTACTTTTACAACCAGGTTCGCATATTTCTCTAACATTACATCAAAATCTTTCATGATTTCTCTTCCTCCATCTCTATGGTTGCTTTTCTGTCGCACCAAAGCACCGGAGCTCCTTAATTAGCAGACGGTCAGCTTCACTTCTTATTTTAACGCAAAATACGAACAGTTGCGATTCGAGATAAGAAAACGGCTCCCACTAAGGGAACCGCCGCGTAAATTTTTATTTTTTATCCACCTGCAGCAATGTTACGGTCTTTAAAGAATAGGTATGCATAATCTTGTCCTCAGAAATTACGTTAAGCTTGGTCAAACTTGCTACCTTCGCGGGGTCTGATTTGGAGAGCATACGCCACACTTCAGGGTCTGATAAGGTTTCATATAACTTCAGGTCATCATATTCTTTGCGATTTTGCGTCACTAGCTTCACTTTATAGCTTCCGATTTCAGCCTCAGTTGCCCCCTGCTCACTACAATAGCTTAGAATGTCCTGACGAAGATCTGCCAATTCTTTTTCGATTTCCTTTTGCTTTTGCTTCAGTCGATAATACTGCTGTACCTTTTTCTCCATCATCTTCACGCTCCTCTATAGACATATGTATGCCGGAAGCGCTAAATAAATAAGTTGAGTTCCCTATCATAAAATTTTATAATGAGCCGGGAGCGATAGTTTACAGAATACTCCTTACTTCCACAAAAAACAACGATTCGGCAGGTGACTTATGTTTCATTCTTACTTTTTCCCAATTTCTTATGCCTTTATGATGTTTCCTATAGCAGCATTGATCTTCACACTCCCTTTTCTAATTGTTCAATACCGTAGACACGGCTATATCCATAAGCTTAGAGCTTTAATCCTATACTTACTCTTGCTCTATCTGATGAACGCTTATTTCCTCGTGTTGCTTCCGATGCCTTCCTCTAGGCATAACATGGCACCTTCGGGGAGTATTATGCAGCTCATCCCTCTTCAATTCATACAAGATATTATGGATGGCTCTAAGATTATACCCGATCAGATTTCTACATATTGGTCGTTACTGCGTGAACCCGCTTTTTTACAGGTCATATTTAACATCGCTTTAACGGTGCCGTTTGGATTGTTTCTGGGCTATTACTTTCGGGCGCGCTGGGGGATGTGTATTCTCTTGTCTTTCATACTTTCGCTGTCCTTTGAAATCACTCAGGTTACTGGCATCTACGGTTTTTTTGACCATCCCTACCGCCTATTCGATGTCGATGATCTTATTACCAACACTCTTGGAGGGATTTTCGGATTCCGAATTGCCATTTGGATTAATGGGCTGCTGCCACGTATAGAACAACTGGATACAAATATCGATCGCTCTGCCAAAAGAGTCTCTTATACCCGCAGAGGGATTGCTTTTCTCATCGATAGCATGGTGTGGATCATTGGATTCGGTGTCCTCTATGGATTCGATATAAAAAGTGCTTTCTGGATTGTAACAGGGATTTACTTCATCCTAATTCCAGCTTTCACAGGTGGGCGGACCTTAGGCAAATGGATTGTACGTATTCGGGTAACGAGCAAGGGGCATCGGGCTTCTTTCTGGGCGCTTATGATCAGATATGGACTGCTATATTGGGTGATGCTTGGACTTCACGCGCTTCTTATCGATTCTGCTGTGACGGGGCTTCTCTCTTCTTCATCGAGAACGATCGTTTTTCTCTTTGTTCTTCTGGCCGATCTAGCGTTCTTTATTCATTTAGTCATTAAGGTATTCAAAAAAGATGACCAGCTATTCTATGAGAAATTAAGCCGAACCTCACATGTTATTTCATGGCCAGAGAAAAGACTGCATACCGATGACTCAAACAGCAGCCCTTTAGAAGTTTAAAAATGTTCTCTTTTATATGGTGTTTATACATTGAAAATATTATAAAATCAGAAGGTAATGATTCTCAAATTTAGGAGATGAATGAATGGAAACTGCAAGCAGCATGCAATTGCCTAGAAGTCTTCCAGAGGCGCAGGGAATTTCATCAGCCGTAATATCCAACTTTATTAATGCGGTAGAGAATCAAAATTTAGGTCTACACAGCTTTATGCTCCTTCGGCATGGTTATATAGTTTCTGAAGGCTGGTGGTCTCCTTACGAGCCCGACCTTCCACATATGCTATTTTCTCTTAGCAAAAGCTTTACTTCAACCGCTATCGGGTTTGCAGTTACAGAAAAGCTAATCACACTCGATGATTCGGTCATTTCATTTTTCCCAGAAGATGTGCCCGATGAGATTACCGAGAATTTATCCAAAATGAACATTAGGCATCTATTGATGATGGGTACCGGACAAGTCACTGATACTATGGATACACTTCATCAAAGTGCAGATGGAAATTGGGTCAAAGCCTTCTTCACAATCCCTGTAGAAAAAGACCCTGGAACACATTTTCTCTATAATACTGGCGCCACTTACATGCTCTCAGCGATTCTGCAAAAGGTCACCGGACAAACGCTACTAGAGTACTTAGAACCACGTCTTTTCACGCCTCTTGGTATCCGTGGAGCGACTTGGGGATCCTGTCCTCGTGGAATCAACACAGGAGGATTTGGCTTGAGCATTACTACAGAGGATATCGCTAAATTCGGCCAGCTATACTTACAAAAGGGCATCTGGAATCATCAGCGCCTTCTGCCCGAAGAGTGGATCCATGAGGCTACCACCAAACAAATTTCCAATGGAGATGGCGATCACGACTGGGCAATGGGATATGGGTATCAATTCTGGCAATGCCAGCACGGAGCCTACCGGGGAGATGGTGCATTCGGTCAAATCTGTCTTGTTCTTCCAGACCAAGATACGGTAATCGCTATCACTGCCGGAACAAATAGTATTCAGGGTATATTGAATGAAGTGTGGGAGCATCTACTACCAAACATGAAAGAAGCCCCTCTTCAGGAAGATCAAATATCAAAAGCTAATTTGGCGGAGCAATTAAAGAATTTATCCATTGATCCTCCACAATTGCAGCAGTCATCCTTGTTAGAAGCTCAAATAAACGGGAAGACATATACACTCGAAAGCAACCAATTTTTACTAGCTACCTTATCCATATCTTTCAACAACCACGAAGCTGAATTCACATTACTAGATGAGCTCGGAGAGCAAAAGGTTATCCGTCTTGGCCGAGGGCAATGGGTCGAAAGCTTTGCACATATCCTTGATCCTTCTACGAACCGGATCATGTCCAGCTTTACTTGGTCTTCTGAGGACCAGCTTCAGTTGTCCTTGTTGTTTGTTGAAATGCCTTTCTTGATTACACTTGATCTTAAGATTCTAGAGAATACGCTAATCCTTAAGCAGCGGATTAATGTGAATATGGGACCGCTTGAATTCGATGATATAATCGGAAGAATTTAATATGCAAAATATTTAATCCATAAAAGAAAGGCCGCTTCGTCCTCTGAGGGACTTAGCGGCCTTAACTCTCTTTTTTAGTCTGTAAAATCAGCAAGCTTCAGGATCACTGGGCAATGATCACTGCCCATGATATGACAATCAATTTGGGCATCAAGTACATTAGGGCCCAGTCTAGAAGAAGTTAAGAAATAATCAATCCGCCAGCCTACATTCCGCTCTCTCACTTTCGGCATGTAAGACCACCAAGAATAGACTCCCTCTAACTCCGGGTGAAGATATCTAAACGTATCTATGAAGCCGGACTCTAGGAGGGTACTCATTTTCCCTCTCTCTTCATCGGTAAAACCAGAGTTGCCACGGTTAGCCTTTGCATTCTTGATATCAATATCCTCATGAGCTACGTTTAGGTCACCGCAAACTACAACTGCTTTACACTTGTCCAGCTCTAAGAGATAATTGCGGAAACGGTCTTCCCATTCCATTCTATATTCCAAGCGGGTCAGATCTCGTTTGGCATTTGGTGTATAGACATTGACTAGATAAAAATGATCGAACTCTAATGTGATGATCCGACCTTCTGCTTCTTCATCTTCTTCCATTCCATATCTTACAGAGATCGGTTTGATTTTGGTGAACACTGCCGTGCCTGAATAGCCCTTTTTCACTGCGTAATTCCAATACTGCTCGTATTCTTCGCCTTGCTCCATAGTAATTTGTCCTGCTTGCAGCTTAGTCTCTTGAACGCAAAAAATATCTGCTTCTACTTCTTTGAAATATTCATTAAACCCTTTAGTGACACATGCCCGAAGACCATTCACATTCCAAGATACTAGCTTTATCATCGGCTTTTCTCCTTGCATTTTGCTTTAATTATTCTCAGTTTATCATAGTTTTATATCCTAATCATTCAACATCCGTGATACAATAACAAAATTGACTCTATACAAATATTAATTAATACGTGAGGTAAAGAAACTTATGAAAGCACCAACACTATTACGAGGGTTTAACTTTTTGTATTTTGCGTTGCTAGCTATGTTCATTCCTTTTCTACCAGTTTATCTAGGGGAGCAAGGTCTTAACCCGGCGCAGATTGGATTCATTATTGGTACTGGAGGATTTGTTACTATTATTGCTCAACCCTTATGGGGGATGATCAGTGACAAAACAAGAACGATCCGCAAAGTACTTTTAGTTCTGTTGTTATGCTCTGCGGTGACGGGATACTTGTTATTCGATTCCAGCAGTTACGTAGGACTTATTCTTTTCGCAATGCTGCTCTATTTCTTCTTAATGCCTATCGATCCTCTGGCTGAAAGCCTGAATTTCCGGATCTCAGAGGCAGCTGGAATCAGCTACGGGTCGATCCGTACATATGGTGCACTAGGGTACGGTGTAATGGCTTTGCTCACGGGTTATGTGCTGAGTTATTTCGGCTCTCAAGGTATGGCCATTTTGTTCGTCGCGATTAGCCTTACAAGCTTTATAGTCAGCTGGTGCATGCCAGATGCTCCTGTCACCGGCAAACCGGTTACACTTGATAGCTTAAAGCTTTTTCTTAGCAACAAAGAAACACTGTTGTTTCTAGTACTTATATTTATTAGCTCCGTTCCTGCGCGAATGAACGATACCTTCCTTGGGGTTTATATCCGCGAGCTTGGTGGCAGTCCCGAATTAGTAGGTCAATCGTTCTTTATCGCCGCAATGAGTGAGATTATTGTGTTTGCCTTAAGCTTTTGGTGGCTACGCAAAGGAAAAGAACTGATCATTATTTCGATTTCTGGAGCCTTTTATTTTCTTCGCTTCTTTATTTCAGCCTGGATTACGGATCCGCATTTGTTAGCTTATCTACAGATTCTACAAATCCTTACCTTCCCGGTATTTTACTCCGCAGCTATTCAGTATCTGTACAGTATTGTGCCTGAGGAATGGCGTGCTACAGGGCAAACCGTACTGGCGCTGTTATTCTTCGGTGTATCAGGCATACTCGCTTCTTATGCTGGTGGAGCTTTATATGAAGCCTTTGGCGGTAAGGCCCTTTACTTAACGATTTCCGTGATGTCCTTTACTGGCATGCTGTTCGGATTGATATTGTACAGAATCTATGGCAAAAAGAGCACTGCTTAGCTTATTCTATAACTGGACAAATAAAAAAACACGGGATGATCACAAAATGTGAGATCCCGTGTTTTTTATTTCAAATTAGCCACCAATAGCAATCGCAGTGAATGTAATCGGACCAATCACTCGTGCTGTAGAAGCTGCATTACGATTCTCTACAATTAATTGATAGTTTTGTGTGCCCAGAGGAGCATGCTCTATCATTTGCAGAGAAACCAGTGAATACTCATCCACTCCATTAAATGCATCTCCAGCAAGTGCGTAGTAAATTTCAGTGCCTGCACGCCATAGGCGAACAATGATTTCTGGCTCACCTACGATAGAACGATAGCCGAATGTTGCGGTCAATTCCACTCTATTCGTTGCTGAAGCTGGGTTAGCTGGATCAATATAGACTGAGGTAGTAGCAATAGAAACTCCTGCTGGAGTGGTTGGAACAGGAATATTCACTCCATTCGCAATTGGTGTTACTACGGTTGCATTGTAATCAATAATCGTTTTAGCCATTCTTTTCATCTCCTTCTCTTGTGATACTCTATTCTATGAGATCTAAGAGAAACGGCTTGGACGAATAGTATTGACTAAAAGTACTAAATTTGAATTTATTATCTTGGTTACTTTAACCTAGGCTGCTCCATAAGCTGCTTCAGCTTGATTTCAGTATTCGAATCTGCGGCTGGAGTATAAATACTACAACGTAAATCTGTGCTGCCTTGAACCTGTAGTGAGGTTAAATGAAATAACATTTTCCCTGCTTTGGCATGTCTGAACTCCAATAGTACATCTGGAGCAGAGCTGACACGACTTTGTTCCCACATTTCATTAAACACTGGATGCAATCCCTTTAATTCCTCTATAAATTCATCATACCAGCGATCCTCTACATATTGTCCGTAATACGCTCTAAAGATCGATAGATATCCACTTACGAAATGTTCCCAATTTACGGCTAAACGTCTGAATTCCTTGCGAACAAATAATAGACGAATCATGTTTCTCTCCTCAATAGGTAGCTTAGAGAAATCGAGAAACACATGAGCTGCAGCCTCATTCCACCCTACAATCCCGCAGCGTCTGTCCGAAATAATCGTGGGACAGGTCTTAAGCTCCTGCAATATTTTCTGTAAAGAAGGACTGATTACAGTGGATTGCTCTTGCTGAAGTAGAACGTTTCCTGTTCCTGTCTCTAATGCTAGCGCAAAAAGATACTTCCGCTCATCAGGAGTCAGCTTTAGGGCTGCCGCAATACAGTCCAGAACAGACGAAGATACTTTAATATCCCTGCCCTGCTCCAGCCACGTATACCAGGTACTGCTTACCCCCGCTAGCTGTGCAACCTCTTCCCTTCGAAGCCCAGGCGTTCTCCTGCGTGTACCTTCTGGCAGTCCAACAGAGCTGGGTGAGATCGCTGCACGGCGTGCTTTTAAGAAATCTGATAAAGCCTGTAATCTCGTCTGATTAGCCATATGCTTCCTCTCCTCTCTGTTACATTCTTTAGTATAGTACAAATTATACTAGGATAAACGATAACTTGTAATAGGATAAAATAAGTGGAAAAATACCTATATACACTTCTTGAGGAGGTTCATTATGGAACGCGTAGTTATTACAGGCATGGGCTTAATCTCGCCTCTTGGAAATACAGTAGAGCAATTTTGGGACCGTCTAGTTTCTGGGGAGTCGGGAATATCCTCGATCACTTCATTCGATACCTCTAACTT
Organism: Paenibacillus etheri; assembly: GCF_001012825.1. Classification (GTDB taxonomy): domain Bacteria; phylum Bacillota; class Bacilli; order Paenibacillales; family Paenibacillaceae; genus Paenibacillus_AQ; species Paenibacillus_AQ etheri. The sequence continues at coordinate 239,312 of NZ_LCZJ02000016.1, read as the reverse complement.
TAAGACAAAGATCGCAGGAATTGTACAAGATTTCGATGCGGAGGCTAGATTTGGCCGTAAAGAAGCCCGCAGAATGGATAGATTTAGTCAGTTCGCCCTCGCAGCCGCTGAAGATGCATGGACACATTCCGGTCTACAGCTTGATAAGATTGATAAAGAACGACTCGGAGTTTACGTTGGATCAGGCGTTGGTGGGATTCAGACCTTAATGGAGCAAGGGAGTGTGTTAAAGGGCCGTGGACCGGATCGGGTCAGCCCCACTTTAATTCCAATGATGATCTCCAATATGGCTGCAGCGATGATCAGCATTAAATTAGGCGCTTTAGGTCCTACAATGTCTCCAGTAACTGCCTGCTCTATTGGGAATACGGCCATTGGTGAAGCCTTCCGGTTGATCCGTTATGGTGGTGCCGACATCGTAATTGCTGGTGGATCAGAAGCAGCCATTACTGAAATCTCCTTAGCCAGTTTCGGCAATGCCACCTCTTTATCCACTCGAAATGAGGAACCGACTAAGGCCAGTCGACCTTTTGACGGGGAGCGTGACGGATTTGTTATCGGTGAAGGTGGCGGAATAGTTATTCTGGAGTCACTTTCTCATGCGCAGCGTAGAAACGCCAAGATCCACGGAGAGGTTATCGGCTATGGTGCCAGCTCTGATGCTTACCATATGGTCGCCACCCATCCAGAAGGAATTGGTGCTTATCAAGCGATGAAGCTGGCACTGAATGAAGCTAATCTCCAGCCAGACGAAGTGGATGTAATCAGCGCTCATGCCACCAGTACAGTAGTAGGTGACCGCTCTGAGACCCTTGCGATAAAGAAGTTATTCGGTGATCAGGCCTACCAGATTCCCGTAACCGCTAATAAGTCCATGACTGGACACGCTTTAGGGGCAGCAGGTGGATTAGAAGCCATAGCCCTAATTAAGAGCATTCAAGAAGGAATCATCCCCCCTACCATTAATCAGGAGATTAAAGATTCCATTTGTGATCTGGATTATATCCCGAACATTGCGCGAAAAACCGATCTTACTATAGGAATGTCTAACTCCTTTGGTTTCGGCGGGCATAATGCAGTCATTGTGATTCGGAAGTTTGAAGACTGACCATTCATCTAAAAAACGGGGTTCCAGCTTAGTCATTCTCAGGACTAATCGGAACCCCGTCTCTACTAGCTATTTGTTTAAAAGAATCTATTATTCCATCGCAGATACATGGCTCCCCCAGATAGAGATTCCCTCCTTGGAAACCGCAGTAAACGTCATAACGTTACTAGCTGTTGCTTCATTCCACTCTTTTAGGAACACTCCATTATAAGTAGAACCGTCAATGGTAAGCTCAGCAGTATGATCATCGATTAGCTTCCATTTCCCCTTTACCGCTCCTTTGATCTTACCGCTCTTAGTTAATTCAATCAGCTCTGACTGCACGATATCAGCCGTAATGTCTTTGTTATGGTTCACATATTTGTATTCACCTGAAATTTGCTCTTTCGTGTATTTCTCAGTGGTCTCTCCGCCATAGCGGTGTGGGGCTACAACCGGCCAACCCTCACTGTTCATAAACATCTGATGAACTCTTACCTCATGCTTTTCTCCACGATTCGGGAACCGTGTATGGAAGATCAGATAATACTTGCCATTCTCTTCATCATTAAACGCCGAGTTATGACCTGGTGATACATATCCTTCTCCACTCACTGGCAGCTCGTCATCCGTATTCAGAAATTCGAAATTCCCCATAAGCTTCACTCCGTAAGGAGCATATGCTGGATCATCAAACAATACCGTAGGTGATCCTTGTGCATTAATCATATCCTGGTCCTCAGAATCTTCGAAAGGTCCATCTGGTGCCTTTGAACGAGCCACACGGATGTTATAGCCACCGTCTGCAGCCAACCCCCCGTATGAAAGGAACAGATAGTAGTAATCCGTTTCCGGACTGTACAGCATATATGGAGCTTCTATCCGAGCATGATTCGCACCGAGGAGCTTTTTTCCATAACCTTGATCTGGTAGTGGGAAGCCTCTATTAGCATCTAGTTCCATAATAAAAATACCACCGGAGTAAGAGCCATAGACCATCCACAGCTTCCCTTCTTTATCAAAGAACACATCCGGATCTACTACATTCGGCTTTTGAGTGGCATCATACATTTCTCCATCATCACCCATACCCGTCATACCTGACTTCAAAATGACGCCCTTATTCTTATAAGGTCCCTCAATATTGTCCGACACAGCTATGCCGAGTGCAGACAACGGGGAATCCCCTTTACAAGCATTGTAATACATATAGTAGTTGCCATCCGTCAATTGGATAACATCGGGTGCCCATAAGGTATCCGTCTGTGCCCATTTTAATGCTTCAGCAAACTCCTCTTTGACATTAGGAATGAGTACGTTTCCTTCTACCACTCCAGAGGACAGCTGAGTCCAAGACATCAAATCATTTGATTTAGCAGATGCTAAATGAGAACCGAACACATAGTATTTGTTATCTGCTATAATGATTGACGGATCATGCACAGATACATTTTTGAAGACAGGCTTCGCAGAATCAACTACGTTATTTGAGTTGCTAGAACTAGTTGAGTTGTCATTGCACGCGGTTACTGCTAATAATGAAACGCTGATCATTGTAGTCATCATTGCTTTTCTCATCGTTATACCCCCTATGTATGCCTTTTCATTTTGAAACGAAAACGAACAATAGTCAATCCTTTTATTTAATTAAGTCCGTATTAATTCACATTTATTTAAATGATAGTAAACATTCATACACATAAAAAAAACGCCAAGCCATCGAAATGGCCTGACGTTTCCTTTTATATTTTACGTAAAATAATCTGCTTAATTAGCGCCTTCTTGCACCAAAACAGGCTCTGGATAAGCGTTCTTAAGCACACGTTGTCTATTCTTAACAACTGCCGGCGGTTCCACCTTAGGAGCCATCGGATGCATTAGCCAAGATTTCACCATATGGGTATCCGAAACCTTATACATTGGTGGCTCTTTCTCCATATCGATTTGCATAGCGTAAGTGCTACGTAGTGCGAAAGCATCGCCCTTAGGCGGCTTGATCAAATCTGGAGGCGTACCAGGAATTGCTGTAAGCAAAGAACCTTTACTCTCCAAACTTGGCATGGAAGCTAGCAAGCCCCAAGTGTATGGGTGTCTTGGATCGTAGAAGATCTCTTCCGCTGTTCCCATTTCAACAATTTGTCCGGCATACATTACAGCTACACGATCTGCCATTCTTGCTACAACTCCGAGATCATGGGTAATAAAAATAATAGCCGTATCAATCTTCTTCTGCAATTCCTTCATCAAATCAAGAATTTGTGCCTGAATGGTTACGTCGAGCGCTGTAGTCGGCTCATCCGCAATCAGAAGTTTAGGGTTCGCAGCAAGTGCCATTGCAATAACAACACGTTGACGCATACCACCACTGAATTCATGTGGATATTGATTGAAGCGACGTTCTGGAGAAGGAATACCTACTAGATTGAGCAGCTCAATCCCACGTTTGTTCGCATCAGCCTTAGAGATGTTCTCATGTTTGAGCAGTACTTCAGTAATTTGTCTGCCGACCTTCATCATCGGATTCAGTGAGGTCATCGGATCCTGAAAAATCATACCGATCTCTTTACCGCGGATTTTCTGCATCTGCTTCTCAGTCTTGCCAATCAAATCTTGTCCATCAAAAAGAATCTGTCCGCGTTTATACTCTCCTGGTGGTGTAGGAACCAGCTTCATAACCGCTTGTGAGGTTACACTTTTACCGGAACCTGACTCCCCAACAATCGCTAGAGTTTCACCTTTATCTACATGGAAGCTAACACCACGGATCGCTTGTACTTCTCCGCCATGTGTTTTGAATGATATCGCTAAGTCTTTTACCTCTAAAAGGCGCTCCATCTTGTCACCCTCTCATTTCCTCGTCAATTATGATAATGATTCTCAGCATGTTGTAAGCAATAAGTATTATTTTATCTAGTTTTAAGGGCTCTAGTCAAGATTTTTCTGAAAAAAATACGGCTAACCTCACACTTTAGTACTAGTTCTGTTTATTGCGCGTTCTATTTTTCACTAGCATCCACACTGCAGGTGGAAGTAAAAGAAGTACAACCACTAAAGACCACCCGATATCTGTGACAGATACCACGTCGTCATCCAACAGTCGATAATACGCATAAAGAGAATAAGGAAGAACTACTAGTACTGCTGTAACAACGCCAGGTGTATACATTTTCAGATAAATAGTCTGTCCCAGATGAGTGAATACATGGAAGAAGAACACTGCAAGTACTGCCAAATACAATAAATAATTTGAAAAGAATGCTGCAATGCAGGTTACTGCCACTATCAAAATATACACGAATAACACATCCAAAGCAAAGTTACGTGTAGTCATGTGCATCATCGAGCTATACATTTTGCGTATAAATGGCGGTAAAGCCGCTTCGACTCTCATTCCATATTTGGCACTCCACGCTTCGATAACTATAATCTCTTCAAAATCGTGAAACATAAATAGTATCGGTAACAGCCACAGTAAACTTACCTCATTAATATGTATACTCAGCCATTCGAACATAAGCGTCTCCCTTCTCCTGCCCTCCTCCCTATCTTCTATGTTGTAATTGTGTCAAAAATGTGTTAATCCATGAACCGCTTCCAGCCCTCAAGCAGATTATCATGAGCCCACTTAAGGTGGCCTTGGCTATCGTACTTACGCGAATAACACTCGATGAAGTAAATTAAGTCGATATATAAGTCGTAGAGTTTCTTACGGGCACATTCATTCGGGCTGTCGAAGCTATTCCCGTAACCTCTACAGTAATGCTCTGAATTCTCAATATAGCGAAAATAATATTCCATAAGTGGATCTCCCCAAAGTGCCCGTTCCCAATCAATCAATGCAACAATGCGGCCCTCTCGCACAAACACATTACCATCCCATAAATCCCAGTGTACTAGACGAGGCTCAGTGACAACATCCATAACATATAAGCGACTTATGATCTCTGCCTCAACGGTTTCTAAGGGAATGGGCATCTCTACCTTTAAACGACGTGCATCTTCAAGCAGGTCCATTATCAAATGCTTAAAAGTTTCTCTCCATGAAGTCCCTTTTACTTGTGTGGATGTACTTAATAATCCGAAGTGCTCACCTTGAATCTCATTAATGATCCGGCTATAACGGCCTAATTCTTCCTCAATCTCGCTTCTCTGCTGTGGACTAAGCTCTTCCTTAATTTCATTATAAGGTCGGCCGATAATTTTCTCCATGAAAAAAAACTCACTCGAAATCATTTTTTTACTGTAATCATAAGCATATACCTCGGGCACAGGTACTGTCCCTTTTGACTTCATCAGTCGCATCGCCGCAACCTCGGCAGCCATAATATCGTGCTCGTAACTAAGAGTGTCTGTTTCATCTGTTGGCGCTATCTTAAGAATCATGGCTCTTCCATCTGATAATAAAAGGTCATATGCTGCGTTAAAATAGCCACCTGTCAGTTCGGTACTTCGATTAATGCTCACATGACTTCCAAAAGTAGCACCAACCAAATCACTTTGTTTCTCTGTTGTTAATTTTGTTTTAGTAAAGCTCTCCAAGATCTCACCACCATAATGAAATAAGTATCAAACGATAAACAATCCTTCTCCATTTGAATGAAAATTGTTAAAATTAGAACTAACGAGTGTCATTAGCCTGCTTTTCATGAAAGAGAGGAAACCATTACCATGATTATTAAACCTAGAACACGCGGCTTTATCTGTACTACCGCTCATCCGCAAGGTTGTGCTCGTCAAGTAGAGCGGCAAATCGAATATATCCAGACACAACCCGAGATCAAAGGACCACGCAAGGTGCTTGTCATTGGCGCCTCTACAGGATATGGCCTCGCCTCACGGATTACAGCCGCTTTTGGGGCTGGAGCCAGCACAGTAGGCGTCTACCGCCAGAGCAGCAGCAATGGAGCCCGTACAGCCTCTGCTGGATGGTACAATTCAGCAGCCTTTGAGGAACTTGCAGCGAAAACGGGGCTTCAATCCTACAGCGTAACCGGTGATGCCTTCTCCAAGGAAACTAAGGATAGAACCATACAACTGATTCGCAGTGAATTGGGACAAGTTGATCTAGTCATCTATAGTGTTGCTTCTGCTCGCCGAACAGATCCTGTGACGGGTGAAGTTTATAACTCCGTAATTAAACCTATAGCAGATACCTACACGAATAAAACCGTAAACTTTCATACGGGTGAAGTCAGCCAAATTTCTATTGAACCCGCTACGGACAAAGAAATCGATAATACCATTCGAGTGATGGGTGGTGACGATTGGCAGCTTTGGATTGAAGCACTCCATCAAGCTGGAGCTTTGGCCGATCATGCCACCACAATCGCTTTCTCTTATATCGGGCCAGAAATCACCCAATCCGTATATCGCAAGGGAACGATTGGTCGTGCAAAAGATCATCTCGAATCCACAGCACATATGCTAAACGAAGAACTATCTAGTATAGACGGTCGGGCATATGTAGCGGTTACGAAAGGTCTCGTCACACAGTCTAGCTCAGCGATTCCTGTCGTCCCCCTCTACACTTCTGCACTATACAAAGTCATGAAAGAGAAAGGGCTTCATGAAGGTTGTATTGAGCAAACCTATCGTTTGTTCGCAGAGCGTCTCTACGCACTCGAAGGAACTCCTGTAGATGAAGAAGGTCGGATCCGAATCGATGACTGGGAGATGTCCCCGGCTGTACAGAATCAAGTGACTCAAATCTGGGATGAACTTACTACAGACAACATCTATGAATTGACAGATCTTGAAAGCTACAAACAGGAGTTCTTCCAGTTATTCGGTTTCGATACTGAGGGTGTAGATTATGAAGCAGAGACTAATCCAGACGTAACGATTACCAATCAGCGGTAATCAACACATTATGTTGCGGACTATCTTCTACCAGTCGTTAAAGGTTGCTCAAGTGCATACAGTTCTTCTTCTACGGAATTCATCTTTTGCTCAATCACCTTGCGCGCGTCTGCCAGAGCCTGGTTGTAAATATAAGGCGTGAGTTCTTTGAGCATAAAATCCAGAAGATTCTCACTTGCTAATTGACCGATTTCGCTAGATAACTCCGTATCAAAATAATCCTGAATGCTGGATGTAATCTGTAGTTTGTGTTCTCTCTGTATTTTTATCGGCTGCATGGATCGTCCTCCAATCTGTATAGTTTACAATTTAGAACATTAATACAGGAAAAATGACGTGCTTGCGCACGTCATTTCTTATGTCTATACCCTTAATCTAAACCCACCACATTTCTGCTAGTGGCTCCTCAATCAATACTTGTTGAAGATTACTTACAGCTTTGGAGAAGCCTTCTTCCACAGACATCAATCCATCTTCATGCTCAATACTGACTACATAATCATATCCTACCAAACGAAGAGCGCTCATAATGTCAGCCCAAGTCTTAAGATCATGTCCAAAGCCAACCGAACGGAACTGCCATGCACGGTCAAGCATTTTGGTATAGGATTGCATATCTGTTATGCCATGCATATTGACATTGACTGGATCAATGACTGTATCTTTAGCGTGGAAGTGATGGATTGCGCCTTGGCGCCCCAAAATATGAATCGCTTGCACCGGATCAATCCCTTGCCACCACATATGACTCGGATCTAGGTTAGCGCCGATCACTTCACCCGCAGCTTCTCTGAGTCGCAACAGCGTACCTGGTGTGTGGACGGAGAATCCACCGTGCAGTTCAAGACCCACCTTCACATCATGCTTTGCGGCAAAGGCTCCCCATTCAGTCCAGTAAGGAATCACTTTATTCTCCCATTGCCAATCCAGAATTTCTTGATAATCATTTGGCCATGGAGCTACCGGCCAGTTAGGATACTTGGCACCCTCATGATCACCTGGACATCCTGAGAACGTATTAACGACTGAAACACCTAGCTTTTGCGCCAATTTGACCGAGTTCACAAAGTCCTCATGATCCTTTTGTGCAAGCTCTTTTTGTGGGTGTAGCGGATTTCCGTGACAACTCAGTGCACTGATCGTCAATCCACGGGACTCCACGGCATGTTTGAATTCTTTCAATGCTGTCTCATTCTCGAGAAGCATCTTAGGATCACAATGACTGTTACCAGGATTGCCTCCTGTACCAATCTCTACCGCCTTTAGACCTTTGGACGCTACATAATCTAGAGCATCCTCCAGCTTGCGACCACCAAACAAGACCATAAATACTCCAAGTTTCATTGTAAGTCACCTCTTTTGCAAATAGTTTACTTACCTTCACCATACATATCGAAGTCTTTCAGTACTTGGTTCTTCTCAGCAGATTCAAAAATAGCCTCTATCAAATTCTGAACACGCATTACTTCAGCATTCTTAACGATTGGTTCGGCTGTTCCCTCAATAACGGCTGCGAAATTGTCATAGAAGCTAGAGCCTAGTTCCGCTGGTTGAGGTAAAGCTTCTGTAATGGTAGCCCCTTCCGAAGGAGGCGCCATAGTTTTAGTTAATCCAACACCTGCACGTATAGGCTTAGGCTCGATCTTTTCACCTTCATGGTTTCTAGTTACTAAACGACCGGTTAAAGACCAATCCTCGATAATACCCGTTCCTTCAATACCCTTCACATACCATCTAGGCAGCGTGATGAAGTTGGTTGTGCCAACCTCAACGATAGCTTTAATTCCATTCTCAAATTGCAGAGTCGCTTCAAAGCCATCATCTACATCATTGCCTAGAATAAAGCTCAAACTGCTGCTCACGCTGGTGACTTTGCTGTCGATCATAAATAAGAGCTGATCCAATAAATGAACGCCCCAATCCAACAGCATTCCTCCACCTTGTGCCTTGACATGGCGCCAGTCCCCAGGAATACCATTCGCCCCGTGCACGCGGGATTCGATCTGGAACAAAGAACCGATAGTCTCCTGATCATACATTTTTTTGATCGTTAAGAAGTCTTCATCCCAACGTCTATTCTGGTGAACCATGAACACACGTCCTGCTGCATCCGCAGCGGCCAGCATTTCTAGAAGTTCTTCCTTCGACATAGCTACCGGCTTCTCACAAATAACATGTTTGCCAGCTTGGAGCGCACTTATAGCAATTTCTTTGTGCACATCATTTGGTGTAGCAATAAGAACAATCTCAACCGCAGGATCTGCTAATACTTCTTCATAACTTTCATATACCTTGTACCCCACTTTGATGGAGTCCGTACGACGTGCTTCAAGCACGTCATACGTTCCTACTACTTCTAAGGAATTATTCATTTTAATCAATTCTGCGTGATATTTCCCCATTCCTCCAAAACCAACAATGACTACGGAATGTTTGTTTGAGTTCATGACTTCCACTCCTGTTTCTCAATTAATTATCTGATGTGCCGTCAAAATACACAGCGCGACCTGTACGTGAAGATTCATAAATAGCTTCCAAGATTTGAGTAACAACGAGGGCCTGTTCAGGTTTAACTACAGGGTCCTTGTCTTCTCTAACCGCTTCAAGCCATAGGCGAGCTTCACGATCGGATTCACTCTCTTGACCTCCATCATAGAAAGCTACACCGCCAGCAGACAAGTCTACTTTGGTCTCATACAGACGTCCACCACGATCACCGTTTAGACGTAGTCCATCCTTCATATCTGCACCACCCTCTGTACCTGCCAGAAGCGTTTGAGCTTCTCTATACTCTGATACATTAAGCGCCCAACTGGACTCCAATACGATTGTAGCACCATTTTCCATAGTAATAAATCCAAAAGCAGAATCTTCTACTTTAAATTGCTCTGGATCCCAAGGACCAAAAGCGTTTCCAGCGTTCTTTCGGTTACTCAGCTTATGGAAAGACGAGCCCATAACACTGCGTGGCTTGTAATTATCCATCATCCATAAAGTGAGATCAAGCGCGTGCGTACCAATATCGATCAGTGGACCGCCACCTTGCTTCTCTTCATCCAGGAATACACCCCAAGTAGGAACCGCACGACGGCGCAGCGCAATTGCTTTTGCATAATAGATATCACCAAGCTCACCGTTTTCGCAGAGCGCTTTCAGATATTCACTATCCGAACGATAACGGTTCTGGTATCCGACAGACAGCTTCTTACCTGTACGTTTGGCAGCATCAAGCATTTCCTGAGCTTGCGCTGTGGTCTTAGCCATAGGCTTTTCACACATTACATGATTACCAGCCTCCAAAGCAGCAACAGTAATCACGGAGTGACTGTCATTCGGTGTGCAAACATGAACAATATCAAATCCGCCAGCTTTCAAAAGCTCGGTGTAATCCGTATAAACTGCAGCGCCTTGGGCGCCATAAGTCTTGGCTGCTTTTTGTGCACGTTCTTCAACGATATCGCAGAAAGCTACCATTTCAGCATCCTTCTGACGTGACAAACTTGGCATATGTTTTCCATTTGCGATACCACCGCAACCTACAATAGCAATTCTCAACTTATTAGACATTAACTTTTCCTCCTTGATTTGCGTATGCTTTTACCCATTTCAAACTATCTTCTACACTTTCTAATGGTGAACGACTGCAGAAATCCTGCTCTACTACCGCCCACTCCACATTCGCCTGTACAGCTGCATTTAAAATTGCAGTAAGGTTCACTTCACCTTCACCTAGTACAACAGTTTCCGGAGAGCCGTCTTCGTTTTTCTTCAAATCCTTCAGATGGATGATCGGCAGTCGACCTGCGTATTTGTTGATATATTCAACCGGATCATAGCCTGCATGATGTACCCAACAAGTATCCATTTCCACTTGCAATAGGTCAGCCGGCACCTCTTCAAACAATCCATCAAAAGCAGTACGGTCACTATCACCATATTTTTCTGTTAACTCGAAATCATGATTGTGGTACAGAAGAATTGCTCCGCCCGCTTTGCACTTTTCCCCAATAACCTTCAGATTCGCAGCAACCTCTTCATAGTTACGTTGTTCTTCTGACAGATAAGGAACAATCAAATTTGGATTTCCAATCTCAAGATTGTAAGCGATCTCTGCTTCTGTATCATTCAACAAAACGTCATAAGGACGATGTGCGCCGAGCGCGACCAGTCCAAGCTCATCTAGCAATTGTTTAACTTCTGCTGCGGTACGACCGAAATAGTGGAAAAACTCTACGCCTTTATATCCAAGGGCTGCTACCTTACGCAGTGTCCCTTCAAAATCCTGTTCCAGTTCTTCTCTAAGCGTGTACAATTGCAGACCTATCTTCAGCATTTTCTAATCACTCCAATGGGTTTAGGGTTAGCTTACTAGATTGTATAAACGTCTTTCCGCTGCTCGTCCCCAAAGAGATCAATAGCAGCAATCACTTGAACAATAATGCCGTTGCAGAATTGACTAATCTGATTCCCATTAGTTTCCTTTAACTGCCATTCTTGTTTGCATAGCTAATATCGACTCCGTATAGCGTGGATGGTCGATTTCTTTCTTTATTGCTTAGGTACATAGTAATATGAAAGCGTATATAATAAAATGAATAATATGATTAAAACATGAACAATCTGATTATCATTTCTAGACATCAAGGAGGACCCATGACTCAATCAACTACCTGTCACGTATTATCAGCTGGATTTTCCTTTCACCGCAAACCTTTTCATATGTCACATAGTCATGGAAATCAGAACTATTTAATTCGTCTGCAAACCGAAGGCCGAAGCCGAGCAATGATCGACGGTGTGATGACTCCAGTGGAGAGCGGCGATATCATGCTGTTTGCTCCTAATGATCCTTACTATTTAATCATTGACAAGGAAGAGTATCCCGTAGGTAAGCCGAGGATTGAAAGCGGAGATTATCATATTTTTTGTGAAGGAACATGGATTGTTGAATGGTGGGAACGCGCTCAGAGACCCTCACTCTTAAGCGTGCCATTAAGCGAGAATTTCCTTGGTTTGTTCCGTCAGCTCATTCTTGAGCACAGACGTCTATCCGATTTCTCACCAGCGATATCCGCCTGTTATCTGCAAATCCTATGTATGGAAATCGACAGACTCATTACAGATCAGCCAGCGATTACGCCTAAAGGTTATCTGGCCTACCGAATGAAGCAATATGTTGAGGAGCATGCAACCTTACCATTTTTGTTGGAGGATGTTGCAGCTCATGTAGATATATCCGTCTCCCGTGCCGTTCATTTATTTAAGGAAGCCTTCGGAACCAGCATTATTAAATATGTAAATGATGTCCGGCTAGAGATGGCAAGAGAACGAATAACCTTCAGCCCTATGCCGCTGGAGCAAGTAGCAGAAACCTGCGGTTTCGCGAATTACACTTATTTTCACCGCGTATTCCGAAGTCGTTTCGGTATGTCACCTAGACAGTATCGTGTACACAGCAGAGCACAAGTATAAACAGATTTACGGCGCATAAATGAAAATAGGACTGTCCCTTTAGTAGATAAACTACTTCAGGGATAGCCCTTGCTTCTATATTCATACTAAACTCATGTTGGTAAGGTTATTGTTGTTCAGCTGAAATAATTAGGAACATCGGTCTGCGGTCCTCGTCCTTCATCCACGGATCATTGCTCATTTCATCTGAAGGCTTAGGCTCCTTAACTGCTTTGATAGCAAACCCGGCTCCAATCAAGTCATTGAAATAGGTTGAGATTGTGCGATGATATTTAATCACATTCTCTGTTAAGAATGTAGTCTCACGCAATCCCTCAGACTGATAATGATCTACAGGCCAATGTAGACGATTTCCTTGGTCATCCACGTGCCAGTCCTGTTCATTTCGTGAAGTAAAGATGGGATGTTCCACTGAAAATATAAAACTGCCGCCTGGCTTTAGGTAAGTATGAACCTTGCGGCAAATAGCTTCAAAGGACTCGATATAATGAAAGGCCAGTGAACTAATGACCACATCAAATTGTTCACTCGCAAATTCAATGTCCTCAATCGGCATCTGGATATAAGAAATAGCAGGGTCGTCTGTTTTTTTACGCGCTTCTTGTAGCATTTTTTCAGAGATATCTACACCAATGACTGAACTTGCCTGCTGCTCTCGTGCATATAGACAATGCCAGCCAAAACCACAGCCTAAATCAAGAACATTTTTATTATGTAAATCTGGGAGGAGTGTCTTTAGTACATGCCATTCTCCTGCGGCTTCAAGTCCACCAATGGAACGAGGCATTTGTTTATAGGCCGAGAAGAAATTCGTTACGTCATATTTATTTTGTTTCATCAGTTACATATCTCCTATCCATTATGTCTTCAATCAGTATATTCTTAGTGACACATTATTTTCAAATGGCCAAATGAAAAGGAGCATCATCTTGGAAGATCCGCTCCTTGTGTTTATTCTTATTCAGTTGCTGCTTCTTGCTCGGCGTTAACCGTACATGCTGTGAAATGACGCCATAATCCCCATTGGTTCTTCGACTTTGAGCTGCGCACCAGGTTGCTGAACGCTCTGCCTTTAACAAGGCTTTTTGTGTCTTGGTTCGTGCCATGTGGCACCACTCTCCTATTCATTGGTGAATTATAAGACAACTATATTTTAACATAATCCAGACTATGAGCGTAGCCAGAATTCCGTTACAATGAGATCACTGCTAGTTTTCTAACTTATCTAAATAGATTCGGAGGTTTTAGTGATGAAATACGATGTTTTGTACGAAGGTGCTTTTGCTATGCTGAAGGTATATCTGGACCCAGGCGAAAGCGTTAAAGCTGAGATGGGCGCAATGGTTGCAATGTCTCCCAACGTAGAATTAAAAGGAACCGCTGATGGTGGAGTTATGCGGGGTCTGGGAAGAATGCTGAGCGGAGAAAAGTTCTTCTTTCAGGAACTCAGAGCTATCCGTGGACAAAGTGAGGTACTACTGTCTCCCGGCTCATTAGGTGATATCCAAGCTATCGAATTAGATGGATCCTATAAGCTGTTAGTTCAAAAGGACGGATTCTTAGCCGGAACGGAAGGCATTCAAGTAAATACCAAAATGCAAAATTTAACACGTGGACTCTTCTCTGGCGAAGGCTTCTTCATTGTAGAAATCAGCGGCAGAGGAACAGTATTCCTGTCCTCCTTCGGAGCGATCCACGCCATTAATTTAGCACCTGGTGAAGAGATGGTTATCGACAACGGGCATCTCGTCGCTTGGCCAGATTATATGGACTACAAGGTAGAAAAAGCAGCCTCAGGCTGGTTAAACAGTTTAACCAGTGGTGAAGCGCTCGTCTGCCGATTCCGCGGAGAAGGTGTAATCCTCGTTCAGAGCCGTAACCCTGGCAGCTTCGGAACATGGATTAAATCCTTCGTTCCCACCCGGAGCTAAAAAGACACAGGCTATACCATTAATAGAATTCCTTTAACAGTTTAAAACGCAACGTAGCGCTTCCCCGTTTTTTAAGAAGCGCTGCTTTGCGTCAAATTAGGGAATACCTCACTAATCACTTTTCCGAAAAAGAAGCTGGCCCCTAAGCAGTACTTACTACTTTTGAGACAGCTTCTTTTTTAGTTGGCTAGCGGCTTAAGAGACCGCTTTGTTTGCTTTTTCTTTTTTGCATCCTGTTCGTTTACATGTGCCATAAGTGCCCTTGAAATCAAGGCGGTGATCCGTGACGTTAAAGCCATATTCACGTTCCACTCTTTCCTCCAGCTCCACCAGCCAGTCATCCTTAATTTCCTCTAATCTACCGCACACGCTGCATATCAAATGATGATGCATGTGAGAATGATCATTCCCGCGCAGATCGTAACGAGCGACTCCATCTCCGAAGTTCATCTTTTCAACAATGTGAAGCTCGCATAAGAGCTCAAGTGTACGGTATACCGTTGCCAGCCCTAAATGCGGATAGCTGAGCTTAACTAGCATATATACTTCTTCTACACTAAGATGATCTTTCTCATTGTCGAGCAATATGTTCACTATGGCTTCACGCTGGGGCGTTAATTTATATTTTTGCGCCGCAAACAGCTGACTGATATTTGAAATTTGATCCATTTGATCTCCTACCTTCCCGGAATGATTTAACATCCGTACCCACTGAGACGCACCCATTTATGCATCAAAACATTAAACTTAAATAGTAATCGTTACGATATAATCATAACAAAATTAACCACGAATGAATAGAGCCTGACATCATTATAACATTTTAGCTCACTTATCCAAAGTTCTTTCACCCATTCCTGCCTATTTTTCTACCAAAATCTACTTTTTCGTGAAATAATGTAGCTTAGACCGCAACCTTTCCATATTTTTCTGCGTTAAAGGAAATGATAGCGGCCACGAGGCCTATCCAAACAACGAGGTGAAATAACCATGACTATGAAAAAAAGAACGTTAGCCGTGATTACAACCGTTACCATTCTCTCCTTCTCTTTGGGTGGCCAAATATTTGCAGCCGGAAACACCTTTAAGGATATTGACAATATAAACGGCAAAGAAAAAATTATTTCTTTAAAAAATCAAGGCTTAATCAAAGGGGTTAGTGAGTCCCGATTCCTTCCTGGCTCCAAAGTAACAACAGCACAGGGTATTCAGTTTATTTCGGGTGGTCTCCAGCTTAGTCTCGCGGCCATTGATTTCAACAAAGCTCCCGTTGCTAGCGGATTGTTCACGAAAGTTAAAGATAAAGCTTGGTACGCTGAAGCCTTTATCAATGCGTACTACAATCATGTCGAGCTTCCTAAGGATATTGATCCAACCAAAACAATAACTAAAGAAGAGTTCACCAATTATCTAGTACAAGGGGTCGAAGGTATTGGGAATCTGCCAATGATTAATATAGTGCCAGTAGATATCGCTGACGATACAGCACTGAACCCCTCTTATCAAGGCAGTATTCAACGTTCGCTTAAATATAAGATCAATAGTTTAGACACCAACGGGAAGTTTAATCCAAAAAGCGAAATCACACGCGCCGAAGCAGCGATTATGCTCTATAATGCTTTGGAATTCCTGAAGACCGGTATTAAATCCTAACCTAGAAGCGACATACCTCTAAATTTGAATAATCAACACGAAAAAGCAGTCCGGGACTAGTCCTGAACTGCTTTTTTGCCTATTAATCATCCTCTATACTTCTTCACCACTAATTCTGTTCAGAAATTGCAGAGCACGAGGATGCTTTGGATGCTCAAGAACTTCTTGTGGAGTCCCTTGCTCTAGAATATGGCCTCCGTCCATCAGAATGATCCGATCCGCCACATCAGCAGCAAATTTCATCTCATGTGTCACAATCACCATCGTCATTCCCTCTCTCGCTAGCTGTTTAATAACCTTAAGCACTTCCCCCACAAGCTCAGGATCAAGCGCCGAAGTAGGCTCATCGAACAACAGCACCTCTGGATCAACTGCCATAGCACGAGCGATAGCAACCCGTTGCTGCTGACCACCAGACAGTTGATGCGGATAAGCATCTGCTTTGTCCGCCAAACCTACTTTAGCTAACAACTGAAGGGCACGTTCGCGTGCTTCGTCCTTAGATCGTTTCTGAACAGTCACCTGCCCCTCCATCACGTTGCCAAGTGCAGTCATATGGGGAAAAAGATTATAGGATTGAAAGACCATCCCGGTTTTTTGACGTAACGCCAAAACCGAATTTTGTGGAATTTTCTTATTATCCGTAAAATTAATTTTAATATCACTGAGCGATAAGCTTCCTTGATCAGGGATTTCAAGCAGATTAAAGCAGCGTAAGAGTGTAGTTTTACCTGAACCCGATGGACCAATAATAACCAGCACCTTGCCATGCTCCATTTTGAGATCAATGCCCTTTAATACCTGTAGCTCACCGAAGGATTTATGCAAATTAAGGATTTCAATCATTATTGTCTCTCCTTTAGCTCGCAGAGTAACGACTCAGTCGTTTCTCCAAGTAATTTTGAAGTGCTGACAACACAGAGCAGAATAGTAAATAGAACAATCCTGCTTCGCAATAGATCAGCAGTGGCTCATAGGAGGTGGAAGCAACCTGCTGTGCTGTTCTGAACATCTCCGTATAGGTAATGGTCGCTGCCAGTGAAGTGTCTTTGACCAAGCTAATAAAGGAATTCGATAACGGCGGTACAGAAACACGGGCAGCTTGTGGCAGTATAACACGGCGCAGTGCTTGCGCACGAGTCATCCCAACGGAGAAGGCCGCTTCCCACTGACCTTTATGTATCGACAGGATAGCAGCACGTACAATTTCTGATGAATAAGCTCCTACACTAAGCGTAAATCCAATGGTCGCGGCTATGAATGGGTCGAGTACAATTCCAACTGCGGGCAAACCATAGAAAATAATGAATAGTTGTACCAACAAAGGGGTTCCACGAATGACCCATACATAAAAGCGGGCGATTAGCTTCGGAAATACCCAAGGGGAGAGTCGAGCTAGTGCAGTCAATATCGCTAATATCAGTCCCAGTACAAATGATATCAATGCCAAAGGAATGGTAAAAGCCACCCCGGCTTTTACCAGGGGTAGCAGTGAATCCAAGAAAATTTGTATTTTGCGGTCATCCATTTTCAGACATCCTTTTTTGGCTCCAAGCTAGGTTAGCTTCCGAAACCTTAAATTATTTTGAAACGTCAGCACCAAAGTATTTCTCAGAAATCTTTAAGTACGTTCCATCGCTCTTCATTTCAACAATTGCATCACTGACTGCTTTCACCAACTCGTCGTTGCCTTTCAGGAACACAGCGGCGCTTTGTGAACCGTCAGGAATCTCATCTACCACTTTAATTTTCACATCAGGCTTCTGCTTCTTCAGGTCCAGATAAGACAAACCATCATTTACAGTCGCATCAATACGGCCTGAGGTCAGTAGGTCCATCGCTTGATTAAAGCCGTCTGTAGCTACAATTTCAGCGCCGTTCTCACGGGCGATATCGGAGAGGTTGCTGGTTAGAGATTGTCCGGCTTTTTTCCCCTTAAGATCCGCAAAAGTTTTGATATCATTATTGTCTTCACTCACAATCAATACAGCTTTTGATACGATATACGGTTCAGAGAAATCATATTTCACTTTACGATCTTCATTAATGGATACTTCGTTAAAAATAACATCAAACCGCTTGGCATCCATCCCCGCAAAGATACCATCCCACTGTGTCTCAAAAAATTCAGGCTCAACACCGAGACGCTTCGCTACTTCCTCAGCAATTTCCACGTCAAAGCCGGTCAGTTTACCTGATGCGTCATGATAAGTAAAGGGTGCATAGGTCCCTTCCGTTCCTATCCGCAATTTGCCGCTAGCTTTAACAGCTTCCAGGCTGTTTTTCGCTGCAGATGTACCGTCATTAGTTCCAGCTGAAGAGTTCGTAGAAGTATCGGTATTCGAATTATTGCCGCAAGCCGCTACAAACACCACGGTTAACGCCAACAGAATAGTTAAACTTATTTTTCTCATTATTAATTCCCCTCTCTTTACCCGGAATTTATCCGGTAAATTGTATACTACACTGGCATCAGATTACCGTCAATGATTTTTTCCGATTATATACATCGGAATTGTAATATTAGGTAAATCTCTACCCTTATATTACCCATTCTTAGAATAATCCTTCACAAGATCCTCTCTTTACATCTCAGAAAGTTATGGTATATTTATAAACAAATTAAATATGGACCTGTTATTTCACTAGGGGAGTCGGCCGACTGAGACGGAGCTTCAAGCTCCGGACCCTTGGAACCTGATCTGGATCATACCAGCGGAGGGAAGTGGAGCAGAATTTTCATCCCATGCATTTTTAGTGTTCCTATGCAGAATGAACTTTTTGACCCATTTATTTCCCACCGGAAATGAATGGGTCTTTATTTGTTTACATTCAATCACAAAACTTAAGTTTATGCTTCCGAAGCAAGTTTTGTACGATGCTTTCCAAGGAGCCAATGCTCACAAAACT
Organism: Paenibacillus etheri; assembly: GCF_001012825.1. GTDB lineage: Bacteria > Bacillota > Bacilli > Paenibacillales > Paenibacillaceae > Paenibacillus_AQ > Paenibacillus_AQ etheri. The sequence continues at coordinate 220,400 of NZ_LCZJ02000016.1, read as the reverse complement.
TTTTAGGAGGTTCGATCATCACGACAATCCTATCCATTCAAGACTTAACCTACTCTTTTCCAGAGTCTATACAGCCGCCTGTATTCGCAAACTTAAACATGGAAATCAGGCAAGGGGAATTTGTTTCTGTCATTGGGGCTAGCGGATGCGGGAAAAGCACACTTTTCAAAACTATAGCAGGCTTGCTCGACCCCACTCATGGGAAAATAATGATTCATTCGAGCCCATCAGCATCTACACGCTTAGGTCAGATCGCTTACATGCCGCAGCAGGACTTGCTACTGCCGTGGAGAACAGTGCTCGACAACTGTCTATTGCCCTGGGAAATCAAGCCAAGGTTCAGTAAACAACAGACGATCTCTCATATTCGGGAAATGCTGTCATGCTTCGGTTTAGCCGATGTAGAGAAGGCATATCCCCATGAGCTATCGGGTGGCATGAAACAGCGAGTCGCATTTCTGCGAACGCTTGTGGCTGGCGGCGGAGGCGGTCTTATGCTGCTAGATGAGCCATTTAGAGCGCTCGACGCGATGACCAAACGAGAGATACACCGTTGGCTGTTAGAGCTTTGGGATGAACTGAGTCAAACCGTAATGCTCATCACCCATGATCTGGAAGAAGCGCTATTGCTAAGCGATCGAATTTATTTATTGGCTGGAGGCGTGCATAGCGAATTACAGGAGATCATTGTTGATTTACCTAGGCCAAGACATTACAAAATGAACTATGAACCCCAGTTTATAGCATTGCGGGAAGAGTTGGAGCGAAGACTTTATGCAGCCCATACCTTTTAAAAAACATTTAGATAGCTATGGTCCATTCATTCTAGTGGTGCTGATCATTCTTGTGATCTGGGAGTCAGCTGTTCGTCTACATTTGATTCCAGCCTTTATTCTCCCTGCACCTTCTTCAATAGGTATCGCATTGATTGAGCATAGACAATTACTCAGACAGCATTTATTGGCTACGTTGCTGGAAATATTGGTCGGTTTTGTTCTCTCGGTTATCTGTGGTGCACTGTTGGGCACCGGAATGTTCTTGTTTCGTCCGCTTGAGAAGGCCATCTATCCTTTTCTTATTATCAGTCAGACGATCCCGTTAATCGCGCTATCCCCCATTTTTATTATGTGGTTCGGATATACACTGTGGAGCAAGGTCGCTGTTGTGTTTCTAACTGCTTTTTTCCCAGTCGTTGTGAGTACATATGACGGACTTCATACAAGTGGTCAGGCGTACAAAGACTTATTGTTAACATTTGGCGCAAATCGCTGGCAACTGCTTGCTAAAACCCAAATCCCGCTGGCACTGCCCTCCTTTTTCTCAGGACTAAAGCTATCTATGGTGTACTGCGTGATTGGAGCAACCATCGGCGAATGGCTCGGCGGCAGCATAGGACTCGGTTACTTTAGCCGAAGAATGGCTGGGAATATGCAAAGTGCCGAAATGTTCGCTGCAGTATTTTTATTGTCCGCCCTCGGTGTAGTGTTGTTTCTGATGATAGCGCTGCTCGAAGCACTATTTTTAAAGAAAAGAGGATCTAAACGATGAATCGTTTGAACTTTCAAAGAAAATGGCTTATTCCCTTGTGTCTCTTCTGTTCTGTCCTAATCTTAAGCAGCTGCGGTAAAGCATCCACAGTAAGTGATCCTTCTGCTAGTTCTTCTAATATTGAAAATAAACAAACGCACAAGCTGACGATTATGCTCGATTGGTATCCCAATGCCGTTCACTCTTTTTTATATGCCGCTGAGCAAAATGGTTATTTCCTAGAGGAAGGCCTGGACGTAGAAATCCAGATGCCCGCAGACAGCAATGATACTCTAAAACTCGTGGCAGCGAATCAAATCGATTTAGCGCTTAGTTATCAACCTCAGGTGCTCATGGCACGCAGTGAGAACATTCCAGTACGTTCGATTGCTGCGATTGTGAGACATCCGCTTAATCATTTAATGGTACCTCAGGCTGGAGACATTCATAGTCCCAAAGACCTTACAGGTAAACAAATTGGGTATTCTTCCATTCCTCTTTATGAAGCCATGATTCGTACGATGATCCAAAACGATGGGGGTGACCCTAAGGCCAGCAAATTAATAGACGTAGGCTTTGACCTTATTCCGGCGATTGCAACGGGGCAAGTGGATGCCATTATGGGAGGGTTCATTAACCACGAACAATTAATCCTGGAAAAAGAAGGTCATCCCGTTAAAGGGTTCAATCCCACGGACTACGGTGTACCCGATTATTACGAGCTAGTACTTGTCGCCAGCGATCAGGGAGTACAAAATTCTGAGTCCTACTTCAAAAAGTTTTTAAACGCCATTATTAAAGGACAGCAATATGTGCAGGAGAATCCGGAAAAAGCATTAAATTTGCTGCTTGCACACGAAAATGCGACCTCTCCACTCGATAAGCAAATTGAAGAGAAGAGTCTGGAGATTCTACTACCACTAATGAATGCGGGTGACCAAGATTTTGGCTATCAAGAGTCCGCCTCTTGGGAAAAGGTACGACAGTGGCTATCGGACAATGATTTACTGTCTACTGACATCAAAGCTGAGGATGCTTTTATCAATCTTTAAACATTAGCTATATGCTTAAAAAACTTGAGGAGGAATTATCATGAGTTATCTATCCAAGGTTCGGGATTCCAATCCACTGGTCCACAATATCACCAATATCGTCGTAGCCAATTTTTCAGCCAACGGTCTTTTGGCGCTCGGTGCCTCCCCTTTTATGGCAGATGCTCACGAAGAAGTGGTAGATATCGCCGCATTTTCAGCTGCCGTAGTTCTAAATATCGGCACACTGAATGACTACGCTATTCAATCTATGGTGCTCGCGGGACAATCTGCGAATAAGCACGGCGTTCCCTTAGTTCTTGATCCAGTGGGTGCGGGAGCCACTTCTTATCGAACATCGGTCACTCAAAAGCTAGTGAATGAGATGCAAATTACCGCTCTACGTGGCAATGTAGCGGAAGTTGCCAATATCATTGGTGAAAGCTGGTCTATTAAAGGGGTGGATGCAGGCGAAGGGGATGGCGATGTAGTCGTCTTGGCTGAGACAGCCGCTCGGAAGTTAGGTTGTATTGTTATCATCACTGGAAAAGACGATGTCATCACCAATGGAGTTAACACCTACATTACCAGTAATGGCCACCCTATTCTAACGAAAGTAACTGGAACCGGGTGTCTACTCAGTGCAGTAGTCGGGGCATTTCTAGCGGTAAGTGAAGGAGCATCTCTTGAAGCCGCAGTGGAAGCTCTCTCCTTCTATGGAGTGGCTGCTGAAATCGCCGCTGAACTAACCACTGGACAAGGTCCGGGGAGCTTTCAAATCGAGTTTCTAAATCAATTGAGCTTAGTCACACCTGAAACTTACCAAGATAAATCAATAATCAATCAACTCAGATAACGATCCTAAGGAGTGAACCGAGTGATGATATCCAAAGCTTTAACCATAGCCGGCTCGGATAGCGGTGGTGGTGCTGGCATTCAAGCAGATCTAAAAACCTTTCAAGAGCTTTCTGTATATGGCATGTCCGCGCTTACAGCCGTGACAGCACAGAACACACTAGGAGTTCAGGGCGTATATCCGTTAACACTGGAAGCTATTACTCAGCAGCTTGATTCCATTGGACTTGATCTGAAACCGGATGCTGTGAAGACCGGGATGCTGTTTAACAGTGACATCATACGTATCGTAGCAGAGAAGATCCTACAATACAGCTGGCGTAATCTTGTAGTTGATCCTGTAATGGTTGCTAAAGGGGGTTCCACGCTGCTACAGCAAGAAGCTGTTCAGTCCTTAATCAATTATCTCCTCCCGTTAGCCTTAGTGACGACTCCTAATATTCCAGAGGCTGAAATGATTACCAACAAGAGCATCACTACTATAGACGATCGTAAAGAAGCAGCTAAAATCATTCATGCTATGGGCTCTAACTATGTAGTACTAAAAGGTGGGCATGATACCTCAACTACGGCTGTTGTGGATCTCCTATATGATGGTCACGAATTCATCTTTATGGAGAATCAACGAGTTCAGACTAGACACACGCACGGCACAGGCTGCACTTATTCAGCAGCAGTCACTGCCGAGCTTGCCAAGGGCAAAACCGTTCCCGAAGCTATACACACAGCTAAGGCTTTTATACAAGCGGCGATTGAAGACGAGCTGGGCATAGGGGCTGGACATGGACCTACGAATCATTTTGCATATCAGAATAGATTGCGAGGGATGAACCTTGAAGCAAATAGACAGTGATCAACTACGGGATTTATTAAAAGTCTATTTCATTATGGGCAGCGCGAATTGCCGTATAGCCCCAGCCAAGGTATTAAAAGAAGCTGTTGCTGGAGGCATAACGATGTTTCAATTTCGTGAAAAAGGTACAGGGGCATTAACTGCCCAAGTTAGATTTAACCTAGGAAGACGGCTCCAAAAAATATGTCGTGCTAACGGGGTCCCTTTTATCGTAAATGACGATATTGATCTAGCCATCGCCCTTGATGCGGACGGCATTCATGTAGGACAAGATGACACTCCTGCGCTAGCGATTAGGCAGCTGCTTGGAGAGGATAAGATCGTTGGTGTGTCCGCTCATTCGCTCGCCGAAGCTCAGCAGGCGATTGCGGATGGAGCCGATTATCTGGGTATTGGTCCTATTTATCCTACCTCTTCCAAGGAGGATGCCCGCGCTGTTCGAGGCACATCTATTATTAAAGAAATACGAAACAGCGGCATTACGATTCCTTTGGTCGGCATAGGAGGGATCACCGTGCACAATGCAGCACCAGTATTAGCTGCGGGTGCGGACGGTATCTCCGTTATCTCGGCTATTGCGGGCGCTGAAGACATCACCTTGGCAGCCAGAGGATTTGTTCACGAAGTTAATTCAAACGGGTCATAAGCTCATTCAGTTCTTCACCGCTCAAATGCCGCCATTGTCCTCGCTCCAAACTATCAAGAGTATAATTCATGATTCTTATACGCTCTAGCTTTAGTACTCTATATCCTAACTCCTTGCACATTCTGCGTATTTGCAGATTAAGGCCTTGAGTTAGGATAATTCTAAACTGACATTCCGCGATCCGATAGACCTCACAAGGTTTTGTTGTGACGCCAAGAATATCCACACCACTAGACATTGCATGTATGAACTCTGACGTTATCGTTTTGTCTACATGAACTACATATTCTTTTTCATGCCCATTCTCGGAACGCATCATTTTGTTTACGATATCTCCATCGTTGGTTAACAAAATGAGGCCTTCCGAGTCTTTATCTAATCTGCCAATCGCAAAGATCCGTGAGGGATAACCTACAAAATCTATAATATTCCCGGCTACATTTGGGGCAGCTGTACAGGTAATGCCTATCGGTTTATTCAACGCGAGGTATACCGGCTCCCCTTTACTGCTTGTTATCGGCTCTCCATCGATCCATACGATATCCTCAGGCTCTATAAGAATATTTGTATCACAGACGATGCCATTAACAGCGATTCGACCTGTAGCAATGAGTCGTTTCGTTTCCCTTCTGGAGCAGAAGCCTGTCTCACTTATATATTTGTCTATTCTCACTGATGATCCTACTTTCTCTCTATATACTTACATCTGGTCATAAAAAAACACCTGATTTTAACGATCAAAATCAGATGTTAACTTTCAGGAATAACCCAGTTCAAGGGAGCTATTTCGTGCTTCCGCTTTTTTTCACGTTATTGCCCTTGCTTCCACTTGCATCTTTAGCGCCTGGACCCGTGGTTGGAGCACCTTTTGCAGGTTTAACTGGCTTTGCTGTTTTGTTCCAGCGTGTCCAGCCCTTACTTCCCGTACCTCTGCCCGTGCCGCCACCTTTACTTTTTGCACCCATCTTATCACTCCGTCAGTCATTCAGAATTCGTATAGTTTATACACTTAACCTATTTTACCACACTCTCACTCTGATTAGAATTCAGCATCTTTATTCATTTCGTAAATACTAAAGGTATCTTCGTGAATTTCGATGGCAATTATGGTGCCCTCTTTTTCGAAAAACTGAACATGACCTAACCGCTTGTCCTCCAGCTCCACCCAGCCAGCATCCTCTAATTTATTAAAGTAGTGGTCAGGTCGATAGAGACCTTGTTCTCCCCCTATATTATCCAATTCATACTTTACGCCTATTTTTATATTGGAGTTACTTGAAGTTGTCGTTACTTCGATTTCTTTGGCATTTTTCGGAATAGGAATTTCAGCATTGATGGAAGACACTCCGTACTCTTGTTCTTGAGTTGATGAGGTACACCCGCTATTGAATAACATTAACGGTAATAATAAAAAAGCTAATAAATATTTATACAAATATATCAACTCCTTTCTTAACTTATTTTACCAAACCAATCCATTAAAAAACACCCCACCAAAGACTAAGCTTTGATGAGGTGTCTATTTCGAATCAGCTTTACAGCTTATCCATTTTATTTAGGCTGAATATAACCTTCTGCTTTCAGAAGCTCTGCGATCAATACAGCACCGCCAGCTGCTCCGCGCAGTGTGTTATGGGAGAGACCTACGAATTTGTAATCATAGATAGCGTCTTCGCGAAGTCTGCCCGTCGATACGCCCATACCATTCTCAATATCACGATCAAGTTTGGTCTGTGGACGGTTCTCCTCTTCGAAATAAGTAATGAACTGTTTAGGTGCGCTAGGCAGTTCAAGCTCTTGAGGACGTCCTTTGAAGCTATTCCAGAGTTTCAGAATCTCTTCTTTGGATGGCTTTTTCTCAAAAGAAACAAATATAGCAGCCATATGTCCATCTGCTACAGGTACACGGATACACTGTGAAGTAATGGTTGGCGCTTCACTTTTTACGATACCTTCCTCTTGCACGCTTCCCCAGATGCGCAACGGCTCTTGCTCGCTCTTCTCTTCTTCGCCACCAATGTAAGGAATCACGTTGTCCAGCATTTCAGGCCAATCAGTAAAGGTCTTGCCCGCACCTGAAATCGCTTGGTAAGTTGTGACAACAACTTTAGATGGGTTGAATTCTTTAAGCGCATGAAGCGCAGGCACATAGCTTTGAATGGAGCAGTTAGGTTTAACCGCAATGAAACCAGTCTCAGTTCCAAGACGTTTTCTTTGCTGCGCAATCACCTCAAGATGCTCCGGGTTAATCTCAGGAATGACCATAGGTACGTCAGGCGTCCAACGATGTGCTGAGTTATTGGAGATTACTGGTGTACCTGTACGAGCATAAGCTTCTTCAAGCGCTTTGATCTCATCTTTTTTCATATCAACAGCACAAAAGATCAGATCTACGTCCGCAGCTACTTCTTCTACCTTAGAAGCATCTTGGACCATAATATTCTTCACGTTCTCAGGCATTGGAGTGGATAGCTTCCATCTGCCCTTGGCCGATTCTTCATACGTTTTCCCAGCAGATCTAGCACTGGCAGCAATCGCAGTTACTTCAAACCAAGGATGATTCTCTAGAAGGGCAATAAAACGCTGACCTACCATTCCTGTGCCGCCAACTATGCCGGCTCTTAGCTTTCTTGACATCAGAAAATACACTTCCTTTTGATTAACTGTCCTATTGTGAATAATAGGCCGATAATTAATGATATACGGATGGAGATCATTTGGCGAGTGTTAACATCAAAATAACATTAAAAAATTAAATATTTTACTTAAACCAGCCTTTTTCCTTAAATCGAGTGATCGCTTCTATCCGATTGCCCACATCCAGCTTATCGAGGATAACAGAGATGTAATTCCGTACCGTACCAGTGGTAATGTACAGCTCGCTGGCAATTTCTTTCGTATTTTTGCCATCGGCGATCAGTCCAAGTACTTCCTTCTCCCGCTGAGTCAATGGATTTACTTCACCACTGTAGGCTTCATCCATCAGCTCCGGTGCATACATGCGTCTGCCTGCCATAACATTCCGGATAGAGAGTGCCAGCTCTTCACTAGGACTGTCCTTCAGTAAATAAGCGTGAACACCCGCTTTGAGCGCACGTTCGAAATATCCCGCCCGAGCAAAGGTCGTTAATATCATCGTTTTGCAGCCGCTAGTCTTCAGGGTTTCTGCAGCGTCGAGGCCACTCATTGCCGGCATCTCAATATCCATAATACAAATATCCGGTTTAAGATGTTGAACCATCGCAACAGCTTCTTCCCCATTACTTGCCCGGCCCACGACCTTCATATCCTCTTCTAAATCGAGCAAAGAAGCCAGCGCCCCGAGGAGCATTCGTTGATCCTCAGCGATTACAATTTTAATCATTATAGGATGACCTCCTGTTTCTGATGCTGAAATGCATTGGGTACCTTAATTACGATTGTAGTACCGCTATCTCTCACGATATCCATACAGCCATTTACAAATTCAAGTCGCTCCCTCATGCCTTGCAGCCCGTGACCTTTAAAATAAAGATCATTCCCAGGTATACCGGTCCCATCATCTTTCACTTTAATGACTAGATCCGTCCGTGAGGGTTCAATAAGAATAGAACAAGACTTTGCTCCACTGTGCTTCACAACATTAGTGACAGCTTCCTTTATACACATGCTGAGGACATTCTCCGTCATCAATGAGGTGTTTGTTAGCTTTGGATTCCCCTCCAGCATATAATCAATCTCCGCAGCTGCAAGGAACTGCTGAATATGAACCAGTTCATCTTCAAGCCGAATGCCACGCATTCGCGTAACCATTTCACGAACCTCTTTCAGCGCACTTCTCGCCGTTTGTCGTACATCATTGATCTCTGCTTTTGCTTGGGTAGGATTCGAGTCGATTAGCTTTCCTGCCAAATCACTCTTCAGACCGATTAATGAAAGCTTCTGACCTAATGTATCATGAAGGTCTCGCGAAATTCGTTGTCGTTCTTCAAGCTTAACGAGTTCGGATATCCGCTTATTGGCGTCCTCCAATTGGTCTTGCAGCTTCTCTTGATTGTTACGGTTGTAGGTAGTGATGGGTAGAAGAATCACAGCAATCATGCTGACAAGTACGAACGGAAGTTGACTAATAAACACTGAATTACGCGAGAGCAGCTCATAATTGATTGTAATGATCGTAGTTAGCAGATGAATAGAGTATAGTGTGAAGAACCCCACTCGATTCTGTATGTTCCCAATGAAAAAGGCTAGAAAAAGAGCAAAATACATATATCCGAACAAAAGCGTCATCGTTATAGACACTAAAATTTGAACACTCGTCCAGAAATAAACCAGCCAACCCTTAGAAACAAAGGAAAGTACATAACAAACAAAAAATACAGCGATCATCAAGATTCCCCAAACTACTTGATAGGTAGAGGAGGAACGAAATATAAAATAAAACGGTAGAATGTAAAAAACGACCCACACATAAGGGCTGAGACCTGTGCTTTTATGAAAAATATGATGCCACTTTTGCATGACCGCTCTCCTTTTTACCATACATTACTCTCCTTATTCTAGCACAAATTCAGTGAAAATCTGTTGAACCGCTATGATAAATAGAAAAAGATTAGAGCCACGAATGATTTCCCCGGCTCTAACCTTTCTATATACTCCTATTTTGTTCGAACCTATAGTTATTATTCTCCTTGGAGTCTAGTCTTATGAACTTGTAGGACTTCTCCCGCTACCTTAGGTTTGCTTAGTCTCGACTTTACCTCTTTAAAGCTGATGAAGCACTTATTCTCCTCATCCCAAAGACGGAAGTGTAAAGCCTTCAGGCTAGTGCTAAGCGTTATGGTCGTCGCCTTTTGCAATGGTGGTGTAGCATTATGTGCTTTTTCTAAATTATAGTTGGGTACCTTCGGACTTAAATGATGGACATGGTGGAACCCGATGTTCCCAGTGATCCATTGCAATAGCTTAGGTAGCTTATAATATGAGCTTCCCTCTACTGCAGCCATAACATAACTCCACTCCGATTCATTCTCAAAGTAGGAATCCTCGAACTGATGCTGAACATAGAACAACCATATTCCGAGAAAACCGGATACAAAAGCTATAGGCAATTGCACCATGATAAAGGCTTGCCATCCGATCGCCCAAATAAGCACACCATAGAGAGCTGCGATAGATACATTTGTTAAATAGGTATTCATCCGCTCTTTACGTCTAGCGCCTTTAGCATTAAACCGATACTGAATCATAAAAACAGCAATAGGTCCTAAACCGAACATCACGATTGGATTACGGTAAATCCGGTAATATAGACGTTTCCAGAATGAAGCTGCTTCATATTCGTCAACAGTCATAATCCATATGTCGCCAATCCCTCTTTTATCGAGGTTACTGGAGCTGGCGTGATGAATGGAATGACTATGCTTCCACTGACGATAAGGAACAAGTGTTAATACACCTGTGATCGTTCCGATAATGTCATTCGCTCTACGATTCTTAAAGAATGATCCATGTGTACAATCATGGAAAATAATAAAAGTTCGAATTACAAATCCTGCTGCAGGAATGGCCAACAAAAGGGTGAGCCAGTAGGAAACGGATAAAGAAAAATAAGCTCCGCCCCATAACAGCACAAGTGGCGCTAAAGTATTAATGAGCTGTCTTATGCTCGCGTTGCGGTCGTTTTTTTCATATGGGGCTACACTTTTTTTAAGACTGGAGAGCTGTGATGTCTGTTTTGTAGTCATCTTTATCGTTTCCTCCTTGATGTGTCTGGCTAAGGATCTTTTTATCTATCCTTAGTATAGGAGATAAAGTGTCATCCTATAAGTCATAAACATCAAGTAAAGAGTATGATAAATGTCATACTTATGCCCTGTTTTTATCCCTTTAGCTATGCAAACCAGTACTTCTTCGTTAATTGACCTGCCTCGCATGCTCTTCTCGGTATTCCGTAGGTGTCTGACCACTAGCTTTTTTAAAGACTTGAGTAAAATATCGTGGGTCCTGATAACCAACAAGCGGGGCGATCTGATACACCTTCACATTACTGCTTTGCAATATATACTTCGCTTTCTCCATCCGACAATGAGTAACATACTCCAAGAAGGTATAGCCTGTTATTTGTTTAAATAAAGTACAAAAATGACTGACGCTAAGATCGGCAAGTTCCGATACTTCTTCAATATTTAAGTCTTTATGATAATTACTCTCGATATAACGTTTCGTCTTCTCGATGGAACTGCGTGTGTCCTCGCGATTCACAGGTTTGCTACCTTGATCCAATCGCTCCCCAAATTCTTCCTTCAACGCAGACATCATTTCGCTCAGGGTCCCCAAATGGTGCAGCTTGCTTAGTAATCCATGTAGAGACCAATCCGAATTTAGATTCAAATGTTCAAAATGTCTGTATAGCACGACAACCAACTCCACAAGAAGACGTTCTGCAATCTCCTTAGGAATAGCTTGTGCTTCAATATATAGTGCCATCTCATCAAACAAGGAAGACATTTGGTTTCTATTCAAGGAACGAATACTCACTATCAGCGAGGTCTCCAGCTCTTTTGGATACTTAACTTCTGTATTGCCTGCGAAGGATGTTTCCTCATCTATAAACACCCCGGCATGACCAGAATAGAAACGTTGATACAGAGCCTTCGCAGCCAAAGGATACACCGCGCTTAATTGATCAATCCCTTGTGTACAGCGGCTGATTCCTACAGAGCAGCTTAGCTTGGAATATCTTTTGATCCCAGTAATTAAATGTTCACCTAGTTCTCTTCTGCTCATGCTTAAAGATCCAGGAAAGAGCAATATCCACTCTCCGTTATGAAAAGGAAAGACTGTAAGCACTCCATGCTCCAGCGACCACTCCTCAACAATATTACGGATCGCAAACAGCCACAGCCGCTTTTCTTCCTCGCTCCACTGCCCTGTAAGCACAGAATAATCATCCAATTGGACAACAGCCATGAAATATCCGCTCTCAAGTTCACTATTCTCCAGCCATTTCAGATGCTCAAGCGGCCTTGCATTTCCCAAAGTGATTTCAGCAAACATCCGTTCACGGGCTAGCATCGACAGCATCTGCACAGAATGCATCATCTGATCGTTTTCTTTCTGCTCATCCAGCCTCGTCTTCGCTCGGTGTAGCATTGCAACCAGTTCGTCATGGTCGATGGGTTTCAGCAAATAATCAAAGGCTCCTTGACGCAAAGCTTCTCTCGCATATTCGAACTCCCCATATCCACTTATAAAGATAAATACCAGCTTAGGATTCTTTGGTAATACTTCCTTCATCAAAGTGATTCCGTCAATCACAGGCATACGGATATCGCTGATTATAATATGCGGTGTAGTTTCTTCTATTAAGCGGAGGGCTAGTTCTCCATTTCGAGCCTCTCCCACAATTTCCATCTGAAGATCATCCCATGGAATAGCTACCTTTAGACTACGAAGAATAATCGGCTCATCATCTACGAGCAGTACTTTATATTTATCTTCTATCTCATCCATTCCAGCACCTCCATGCTTATTGAACACTTGAGTTTTGGATCAGATTCCAGTATTCCAACGATGATGCCTGCACTAGCTTTAAAGCGTGATCTGCAGACATTTCTTCGTTAATCATTTTTTCGATGACACTTAGAAACATTTTCTTAACTTCAGGTGATAATACGTTATCGTAAGGCACAAAGCTCTTGCGGTTCTCTTCCATCATTTCCATCACTTGCGCGAATACCGGACCGGTCTTCTCCGGATCAAAAGCAATTCGGATGGATGGAATTCTCAGGCCTTCATATACAATTCGGGTCTGAATTTCCTGCGTATAAAAAGCCTTCATAAGATCCAAAGCGGCTTCCCGTTTAGCTCCATTTAGTTCAGAGGAAAGACCAATGCCTATGGTGTAACCCCCTGCAATCGAAGGCTCCTCACCTTGCTTCAAGGCAGGAAATGGTATTACGCCTACCTCATTCTGAAAATCAGTTGGAGCCGCACTACCAGAAAATAAATTGATATCCCAGTTTCCATTTAAATACATCGCAGCCTTGCCGCTTGTAAACAATCCAACTGCATTTTCAGTTGAAAGATCATTAGACTGGGTACTAAAGGCTCCTTCTTTTATCCAATGATCCAAATGCTCGAAAGCCTTTAAATAGGACTCATTCTGAAAGCTCGCTTGATCTTCACCTGTGATTAGCTTCTGGATCAGCTCGGAACCAGCATAACGATCCATTAAATAATGTGCAAAGATCCCGGCGGGCCAACGATCCTCGTTCCCGAGTGCAAACGGAATGTATCCTCCAGCCTTAAGCCTCAGGATGACATCATCGAGTTCTTGAAGCGTTGTAGGCGCCCCGAGACCAAGCTTGTTGAATATAGTCTTATTGAAATACAGCGTTTCAGCGTTTCCTTCGATAGGCAATCCATAAATATGGTTGTTAAAGGTCCATAGATGCAGATCCTTGAATTGATTCGTTAGACCGTTCTCTCGGACAAAATCAGACAAATCAACCAGTCGATTAGAGCGCACATATGGCTCTATTTCAGCGCCACCAAATAAGACAAACATATCTGGTGGTGTCCCAGTAACCATCTCGCTTTTCAGCTTTTGTTCACGGTGAATCGTCTGGTCTAGTCCTTCAAAATTGACCTTCACATTCGGATGCGCAATTTGGTATTTATCCACGATTTCTTCAAAGATAGCTAGCAGTGGCCGATCATGCTCTTTGATCCAGAAATGACGGAAAGTCAGCGTTATTTTTTCTGGTGAATTATCTTCAATCGGTTCGTGATCTCCTAAAGTAATAAATAAAACAGCGCCAGATATCAGCACTAAATATATCCACATCCACTTCAATAACCACTTCATGTCAATCTCCCCCTATTTCCTCTGTATGATCGATTATGGCAGTATTTTTGGTATACGAATTCGAATCGTTGAACCAAATCCAGGAGATGAACACACAAGTAAGCCATATGGACTGCCGAATCGGATATTCAGGCGCTCATGTACATTCTTAAGCCCAACACCGCTGTCACTATATTTCTTCTGGCCGCCTCCCTCGTTGTCCCATAGATTCATCATCTTGGCTAAGTCGAAGCCCGGACCGTTATCTTTTACGATAATGATCATATCCTTACCCATTTCATAGGCTGTGATTTCTATGATTCCAGGGTCCTCCATCGGTTCAATCGCATGGTACAATGCATTCTCTACAATGGGCTGAACAATCAGTTTTTGAGTCATAAACGTTCTAAGACCTTCAGGAAGATTTATAATGTACGAGAATTTATCCTCAAAGCGGAACTTTTGAATATCCAGATAATGGCGAACATGCTCAAACTCCATTTGCAGAGGAATCAGCTCTTGATTCTGACTAATACTGATTCGCAGTAGCTTGCCGAGTGAAATGACCATTTTACTAATATCTTTATTGCCCTGTAGCACAGCCATCGAATTAATCGATTCGAGTGAGTTATAAATAAAATGTGGATTAATCTGTGCCATTAATGCCTGCATTTCTGCTTCCTTTTTACGCCCCTGCTCTGTCTGTACTTGCACAATCAACTCGTTGATCTGTGTGCTCATCCGATTAAAGCCATCAATCAGCAAATCACTTTCATCATCAGCACGATAGCGTGTAGTAATAGGTGTAAAAATCCCCTGCTTCACCCGTTTCATTCCGTTGACCGCGCTGTTAATGCTATAAACGAGCCGTCTAACAAAATACCGGTCAAACAAAATGGCGGATAACAATGAAACCGTACTCAAAATAATCGCAATGTTACGAATAGATATGGATTCCGAAGAGATTAGATTCATCGGTGTAATCGCTGCCAAATACCAGTCTTTATTATGTGAAGGAAGGAAGGTTATGAGTGATTTTTCCCCCTGATAGTTGTCGATGTAATAGTTTTGTTCCTTGGCATAATCATTTTCTAAAAAAGGGAACTCCGTACGCTGCCCAATATGTTCACCGGATTTGTTAAAAACGATATTCCCCAGCTTGTTCACCAGCAGAATATCACCCTTCTTAAGCGTTGCTGCCTCCCAGAAGATCTGATCCAGTAAATCAGGTTTAACATTAACGACCAAATAGCCTATATCTTCAAGAGAATAATAATCTTTGATCACTCTGGATTG
This sequence comes from Paenibacillus etheri, assembly GCF_001012825.1. Lineage (GTDB taxonomy): Bacteria > Bacillota > Bacilli > Paenibacillales > Paenibacillaceae > Paenibacillus_AQ > Paenibacillus_AQ etheri. Next base: position 205,362 of record NZ_LCZJ02000016.1, on the reverse strand, counting down.
CACAAGTAACGGATGGCCCGATAACGCCGAACCGTTCTCACCGGGTCCTGACCATACAGGGCGCCCCTCAGCGCTCTCCATAGCACTAAACCAACTCTGCTTCTTCATCTCCTCAAAGGACATCGGCGCATTGTATTGATAAAGCAGCCGATCTTTACTGTATAAACTAAATGAAGTAATCATCGGATGATTAATGAGTAAATTGTTGAGCTCCTGCTTGCGATCATAGGTGAGTACAAAGCTCGTCTGCTTGAGCGATTGTTGAATCACCGGTTGTGTGATCGCAGAATTTGTGATCGAGGAGATTTCACTAAGTGCGAATTTGAGCTTTCGATCCGTTTCGAGCAGTGAAACCCAGTAGAAGTTACTTGATTTTTTCTCCATAGCGTTAGAGAAGTTGACATAAGTAACAATCCCCATCAGAATCACCGGAATAAAGACGAGAAGAATAATAGCGAACAAGATTTTACGGCGGAGCTTCATGATATTCCCCTTCCCCCTGCTGTCTCTGTCCTCTAGTATTCTTCACGAATCCGCCTATTCCCTTGTAAAGGTTAAAAGTAAGATCAGCTCTTTATAGCTCCTGAGGTAAGTCCCGCAATCACCCATCGACTAAACAACAGGAATACGATCAGCAGTGGCAAGGTCGCCGTGAATGTAGCTGACATGATCATTCCATAATCGAGACCGTCGCGATTGGAGAACAACTGCTGGAGCGCGATTTGTATTGTAAAATGTTCTTGATTCTTCAACACGACCAAAGGCCAGAAGAAGTCATTCCATACGGTCATAAAATTCAGTATGCCTAGTGTAGCCATCGCTGGAGTGATAATTGGAATGGCGATGTTCCAAAAGATCCGGAAATGTCCACCGCCATCAATCCGTCCAGCTTCGATCAGTTCCGTATGTACAGCCGTAGAGATATACTGCCGCATCCAAAAGATTCCGAAGGCATTAACCATAGCTGGTACAATCAGCGCCTTGAAAGAGTCGATCCAGTGGAGCTTGGCCATAATTACGTAAGTAGGTAGCACACCAAGCTGCTGGGGTACAAATAGAGTGGCAATTACAAAGTAGAACAGAATATTTTTAAACGGGAATTCATATTTAGCAAAAGCATAACCAGCCAGTGTACAGAAAAACACGACCGATATAGTTACCATCGACGAGACGAATAATGAGTTTCCTAGCGCTTGAAAGAAATCTGTTTTATCCAGTACCCGCTGGAAATTGTCAAAAAACTGGTTCCCAATCGTAAGCAAAGGAGGTACATGGAATACTGCGCCCCTATCATTTGTGCCAACTACAAACATCCAGTAAAAAGGAAAGATGGACACGAGCGCACCAAGAATCAGAATGAGATAAAATAAAGCTTTGCCGAAAATCCCAAGATCATCCGGATCTTTTTTTAATAGACGCACAGTACTCACGCTTTACCCCCTCCTGTATCTCCGCCCATGCGGCTTGAAACCAGCATATTAAGGACAGAGAATATAATCGTGACCACAAACAGCAGAACTGCCGTAGCCGCCGCCGTACCGAAGAATCCATTGCGGAATGCCTCACTGTACAAATAGGTAACCATAGTGATGCCTTCCTGACGTGTAGATCCCGTTCCTGATTGTCCCAAGAATACATAAGGTTCAGTGAACAGCTGCAGGGCGCCTATAGTCGAGAGCAAAGTGACGAATACGATGAACGGCTTTAGTAATGGCAATGTAATAAAGGTTAATTGCTGCCTTCTGTTCGCTCCATCAATACGGGCTGCTTCATATAAATCCGTCGGAATACTTTGAAGTCCTGATAGAAAAATAATGGCATTATACCCTGTCCAGCGCCACATCACCATGGTTGAGATCGCAATTTTGACCCCCCACCAGCCAGAGTTGAAGGCCACACTATCAAGCCCTAAACCACTGAGCATCCAGTTGATCATCCCGTTGTTTCCAAACAGCGTACTAAACACCAGGGTAACCGCAACGATAGACGTAATATTGGGCATGAAAAAGAGAACGCGGAACGTTTTCTTGAAACGAGTCATCCCCGAATTCAACAAGACGGCAATCAAAAGCGCCAATAGGATCTGCGGAACAGTTCCGAGCAGTCCCATAATTAACGTGTTGCTAAAAGAAATCCAAAAGGTAGGGTCGCTTGTGACCAATTCATAATTTTTCATCCCTACGAATTTCATAGGATTCAAAGCATCCCATTTAAAGAATGAGAGGTAGATCGTAAAGAAGATCGGATATAGTCCAAATATCGAGAACAGAATAAAAAAAGGAGAAATGAAAGTATATGCAGTGATGCGGCTCCTTCTTTGTTCAGTTAAAAACGGGCGCTTGCTCTCGGCATGCGGACTCGAAATAACAGGCTCAGCCATGTCACACCTCCAGGTAATCTAACGTATCAAGCAAAAACGTCTTCGGCATTAAATCCGAATTCATAGAGAATACCGTTCTCCATGAATCCGGACCTTCTAGAAATAGAATGCTTATATTAGAAATCTTAGCTGCGTTCAGCCAGTGTCTTCGCTTGTTTTACAGCTTCATCCCACTCTTTAGCCGGATCAGCCTTTTTCTCCAGAACGTTTTTCAGTGCATTTTTGAAGAAGGTATCGGTTTGGTCATGAAGAGGACCGTAGTATACAGGTTTTACACGATTAGCAGCTTTACCAAATTCAACAGCCGTTTGTTGGCCACCGAAGAATTCATCCTTGAAATCTACGAATGCTGGATCTTCATACAGTGCTGGAATGGAAGGCATCAAACCCTTTGTTTTGAATGATTCCAGTTGATTATCCTTGTTATCCATCCAAGCGATAAAGTCATAAGCTTCTTTCGAATGTTTGCCTTCCTTAGGCAGTGTCAGGAATGATCCTCCCCAGTTACCGGCACCTTCTGGAAGCTGCGCGATTTTCCATTTTCCAGTAGAGTCTGGCGCGTTACTCTTCACATTCCCTGCCATCCAAGCAGGTCCCATAACTACTGCAAACGATCCGTCGTTCATGCCTTGGCCCCATTCAGGAGACCATAACATCACATTGCTGATCCAGCCTTCCTGGATACCTTTTACAGTGAAATCGTAAGCTTTGCGAACTTGTGGATTGGTGTCTCCGATAAAGCTGCCATCCGCTTTGCTGAAATAGATTTCATCCGCAGATTGGTCGCGTAAAGCGTTAAATGTAAGGTCTGTAAGATCTACAAAAGGCTTACCTGTCTTTTCCTTGAATGCCTTGGCTACAGTTGCGAACTTATCCCAAGTATCAATCGCTGCGCCGAATCCTTCGGAGTCACTTGGCAATCCTGCTTCTTCAGCCAAATCCGTTCTGTAATATACAACCGTTGGACCAATATCTGTAGGTAGACCCAGCTGGAAGCTGCCATCTACGGAAGAGGCTTGTTTCCATTTCCAATCCAAATAGTTCGCTTGAATATCTTTGGCCCCAAGATCGTTCAGGTTATAGAATTTGTCCTGTGCATTGATAAAACGCTCCATGAAACCGATTTCAAGTTGGAAAATATCTGGTGCGCCCGATCCTGCCGATAAAGCAGTGGTCAAATTATTATGGTGAGCCGTTTGGTCACCGGTATTTTGAACCTTGATCGTAACGTTTGGATGTTCCTTCGTGTACTCCTTTGCTAGATCCTCGTAGTTCACGTTACCGAGTGTCCAGAAAGAAAGTTCGATTTTCTCAGCAGGCTCAGTGCCCTCGTCTTTTGCAGGTTCACTTGTGCTTGCTGCGTTGTTACCTGTATTTTTACTTGATGCATTATTCTCGGCGTTGTTGCCTCCGCATGCTGCTAGTGAACCTACGAGCATGATAGCGACTAACGAAAGCGCCAAGTGTTTTACTTTATTCATTCCCCTGTACCCCTTTCAAAGGTTTCTCTTACAAGATTTAGTGTACAGGGTTTATATTCTTTTTTTGAGGAGGCAAACTTCCGATTTATGGTGGAAATACTTACGAACTCAAGATCAGCCTATCCAAATAGGGTCCTCATAAAATAATTGTTAGCTCTAAGGAGATTGGATTTCTTGTGCTTCCGCAGGTATACTATTTTTATTTCTAACTTCATTACATGATCAAAGGAGTTTAATATCTATGCCTATTAACCGCCCGCTGTTTACAGACAGTGATTTCCAAGAAGCCATTGACCGAAAATTACCTGTCCGAGTATTTCAGGACGATCATTTGGTAAATTCAGGAGCAACAGTTGTCCGCTTCACTGATTTCGATGTCGTTATTCAGTCGAGAGTTAGTGATCTGACTTACTACTCTCGCAAGAGCTGCCAATTCTTTGAGGTTAGGCCCTAAAAAAAGCCGGAACACAGTGACCCCTAGGATCATTGCATTCCGGCTTTTTTCAGCAGACATATGTAGTAGCTTTTACTTAATATTTTTGTATGTGCCATACACTTTCATTTTCTCATTGAGAACTTCCTGAAAACTCTGCTTCTTCTTATTAGACCTCTCTTGCTTAGGATTGACCACGGGCTGAGGTCTAAAAAACTGATGATTGTAAGCCATAAGTTGATGTACGATCACATTCATTGGATTTCAAACTCCTTCCGTGACGTTCCTGAAATTTGCGTTTCTGCTTCATCGCTTATAGGTATTTACCCAGCTGCTCCAAAGTTTAAACAGTTTCATCACATTCTGATTAAACAAATTAAAATGATCCCTTTTTGCAATGCGCTAAATAGATCTTTGTAAATCGCGAATGTCTTTCCACGAAATAAGTTTGATTTGCTCATTATTTATCACTTGCTTAATATCAATATCATTTAGAAGAAGATATTCCAATTCTCTTTCTGTATAACATTCCGTTATCGCTATTAACTGCTCTGTTTTTTTAGATGGATGTATAGTTAACTGGGTTATTCCAGGTTTTAGATTCTTTAATAGTTCAGTTAATCTCCTTTTCATTTTGCTGTACTCAGCAGTGGGGTTAAAACAATAAGGAAGAGAAACTATATCATCGATTAATAGAATTCCCCTCTCTTTTGCTGAAGAAATTCTTTTTTGAAACAATCTCAATTGATCATTATTAAAAAATGGTTGGTCTAAGATCCTAATAGGTAAATTAAAGGGTAGACGGTACTTTTCACATAAATCAAATGTTATTTCTATAAAATCCCGCCCTGTGAATAACCCCATAATGCTTCCACCATGACTATCCAGATGAGTTGGATCAATGCCTTGTACAATTGCACTTTGGATCTGCGATTCCAACTCTAATTTAACCTCATTAGCAGCAGCGTTTCTTTCCAGAAGAGTGGCATCTTGATGAAAATACCCTTCCGCCGAAACTAAACTATTTAAATTGCTTTCTTTGAATACTGGTTGATACAGATGTTTCTCCCCGCTTGTTAGAGTTAGATGAATTCCAATATTCGTTATCCCTTTACTATTGCATATCTCCATTGCTTCATTTGAGTCTGGGCAAGGGATCATAATAGATGTGGATGTTATAGATTTTTCTTCAAATAAGTTAACAATAGCTTCATTAGTTCCTTTAGTTATTCCAAAATCGTCGGCATTAATAATTAACAAACGGTCGTCAATCCCAAACCCTAATTTTCGAATCATAATCCATCCCCCTATTAATGAGTGATTTTCAAAAAAATAACAATAAGGACGCAATCACTGTTAAGTGTTTGCATCCTTATTGTGTAAACCGTTCATTTGCTCCCTACCGTAGTAGAAACCTAGAATCTAACGTTGTGACGGGAACCTTGCTTTACCCTTTTCTTTATTACTATGATCAACTTGACCTCTCATCAGTTCAAGCAAATATTCGGGATCAGAGTTCATATCTAACATTTTCAACGCATTTTTTGGAGCAAACCCTTCACTCACACTATGAGTAATCATGGCTAGCAATGGATTAAAATAACCTCTTATATTCAGCAGCCCTATAGGCTTCTGATGAATCCCAATCTGCATCCAGCATAGGATTTCAAATAACTCATCAAAGGTTCCAAGACCACCTGGCAGGGCAATAAACGCATCAGCCATACCGCTCATAATGGCCTTACGTTCATGCATACTAGAGACCTCAATCAGATTCGTTAGCCCAGTATGCCTGATTTCATCATTAAAAAGATCCACCGGCATAATACCAACGACTTCACCACCATTTGCCAACACTCCGTCTGCCACCTGTCCCATAAGGCCATTTCTTGAACCTCCATAAACCAGCCTACAACCTTGTGCAGCTATATGATAACCCAATTCTCTAGCCATTTCCGCATATTCTGAGTTAAGACCTGGATTCGATCCGGCGAACACACATATTGTAAAAGCCATACCTATCCCTCCAGACTGGTTATTATGGTTCAATTGAGATAATTCACTTATTGTACATTAGAATATTTAAATAAGTGTTAAATGAAAATCATCTTTTTGTTTGCAATGTTAATTGATACAATGAACTATTCCACTCGGCAGTCACACCTAGAGCCTTTGCCAACGCCGCCGCTGGAACAAGTGATGTATAACTTACTTTAATCGCGCCTTCTTTAAAAGTGATTTTTTTGCCCTCTTTCGAGAGCGTCATATCTCCGTCCCATGAGAGGGTATAGCCCAGACTTTCCGCCACTTCCCTGATTGGTACTCTTACACTTCCATCCAAGAATATAGCAGACTGTACGGAGTCCATTTTCTGACCATCTACAATTACAGTAACAGGCTTCAAAATAGGAGATATAGTAAAAGGACGTGAATCAAGCGCACTGATTCCAAGCTGACCAAACATATTCGTCCCCCAGGCCACTGCTGTTCCATCCTTCAAAACTGCATATTTACTATTTTCCCCCGTGGCAAAAGAAACCGGATTGCTCAAGCCTTTAATTTGCTTAGGCTGAGTAAAGACCCATTTACTGTCGGTTGATGATTGAGTACTCCAAGTCCACACGGTGCCATCTTTTTTAACAGCTACAAAGCCGCCTAAATCCAGCGTAAGTTTGGAGATCGGCTTTATGACTGTGATCTTTTGCAGACCTTGCAATAAAGTGCCAGCTTCCCATACCCAGTATTCTCCTTTTTTATTGGCAACAAGGTTGTACCCGTCTTTTGTCTGAACAGATACAATATCCGTAAGGCCCGGCATCTTTTTCATCGTGATTTCGTTATAATTATTGCTGTCAACCGTTGCCCAGACGCCTCCCGTCTCAGTTAACGCCAGTATACTCCTCCAGTTCATAGAAACGGACTTTACATGATATAAATCCTTGACTGGGGTCGGCTTCTTCACCGCTTTTGTATTCTCTATTTGCGGATTAGCGCTCCAAGTCCAAAGGGTACCGTTAGTTCGAATTGCGGCCTGATAGTCACTACTACCGACCCACTTGACCTCACTTAAACCCTGAACCTTGGTAGCAGCAGGTAACTCTGTAAAACCTACATCAGTGGTTACTGGAGGATTCCACTGGAGTACGCTTCCATCCTTTCTCAAAGCTAAGGTATTGTGTATACCTGAAGCTATACTGACTACATCGGTCATCCCAGAGATAACCTGAGGAAGCAGCACCTTGTGCTGTTTAGTACTTATCCCATTGCCTGCTTCTGTAGCATTCTTGTCCCGGTAATCTCCCCAAGCTTTAACCGTCCCGTCTTCGTTCAGCGCTACATAATAAATTCCACCGATTTCTAACTGCTTCGTACGATCAAGCGCTGCTATGCTATGGGGAGTAATCGTCCACCCTTCAGGACCTGCAGTTCCATTTGCAAATTGTCCAAAAACATTGCTTCCCCAAGACCATACGGTTCCGTCAGTCCCCAGTGCGAAGGAGCTCCCTCCCCAAAATCCAGAAGTAGCAACAATCTCCTTAATTCCACTCAGCTTTGCGGATGAGGGAGCTGCGCTTATCACTTGCGGGACTGACATAACAGCCATAAAAGTAGAACAAACAACCAAACTAAACAGCCGTAGTTTCCTTGCTAATAAGTTCATCTTATTTTTCCCTTCTTATGATATTATTGTAATTATTATTCATCTTACACTAAGATGCTATTAAGCTGCTCAAAGTTGTATGATTTTTAAATCCCGGGATTCAGATTGCTTTGAATTATGTTATAATTACGCTGCCTTAGATCTACTCTTTTCAATCGCAATACCGGAACCAAATGATTATGGAGGGAAGTTATGCTTAAATTTATAGGTGTTTTACTGCTCTTCAGATTAGTGGGCAACCCTTTTCTGGCTATATTCATCCTGCTTCTTATCTTATATTTCTTGGATCGGCGATATGTGGGCATCTTCCCCAGCATTACAAAGCCCTTCAAAAGAATGCGTCAAATTTCCAAGCTGCGTACAACCATTTCTTTAAATCCTAATGATGTCTCATCCAAATTTGATTTAGCGCGGAGTTTGGCAGAACGTAAAAAATACAAGGAAGCGAAGGATCTCCTACTCCAAATCGAGGACCGTTATGAACAATCTGCCGAATATTGGGTAGAACTCGGACATGTGAATCTTAAGCTAGGTGCTTTGGAGGAAGGCGAGGCACAGATGCTTCGTGGTCTGGAGATCAACCGTAAGGCTCGATATGGACAGCCGTATCTTTGGTTAGCGGAAACTTTCCGCCATACGAATCATGATAAAGCATTACATTACGTTACTCAGTATCAAGAAATCCAGTCTTCTTCTTCTGAGGCGTATTATCTAGCTGGCTCCATGTATAAAGCGCTTGGCAGATCAGAGGATGCGAAACGAGCTTTCGAAGAATCCACCGCTGTTTATCGTTCACTGCCTAAATATAAAAAACGGCAGGAGCGCAGTTGGGCGTTGCGCAGCTTTTTCGCCAAGATGAAATAAATATATCGACTCCTTAACCCCAAAAAACGGAGATCATTTCTGATTATCAGAAATGATCTCCGTTTTTATATAATAAATTGGGGGTGAACGATGTTATTAGTTCATTACTTGTTTCCACAGTGACAATGCCGACTCCGGATTCCAGTTGGTATCACCATAACTTCTAAATGTCACTCTAGCTTCATAAAGGTTACCGTTGTATTCAACTTTTGTCCCTACAATGTACAACCCGGTTGCATTCCAAGCTGCTACATCTGGTAATACGGGTTTCACAAGGGTTGTGACTGTATATGAAGAGCTCTTATCTGAAACATTACCCGCAGCGTCTACAGCTCTCACATGATAATTGTACGTTGTGGAAGCTTGAACCATTAGATCCGTAAAGGAAGTTTCCTTGATTTGGGTCAATTCAACTCCATCTCGATACACAACATAATGATCAACACCTACATTATCTTGGGCGGCGTTCCACATTAGATTAACACTATTGTGCTTCACAGACATGGTATGCAGCCCCTCTACCATCGAAGGCTTCACGTTATCCGGTGTTTCCACTGGAGGTATAACCACTTCCGGGTTGGGCGTATTAACAACAATAATATTACTAGAGTTGGACTTGTTTCCTGCACGATCCACCGCAACGATATAATATGTATAGAGTTTATCTTGTTCTACAGTTATGTCTTTATAGCTCGTTGTTGAGGATATACCAACTTGCTTCGCATTACCAATGTTCTCACCGCGGTATATCATATAATGATCCACGCCTATGTTATCTGTTGCAGCATCCCACATAAGGTCTACACTGCTCGATTCTACACTCATCGTATGTAACCCAGTTACAGTTGACGGTTTCTCCGTGTCAGGTTCTACCCCAGGTCCAGAATCACCGTTCTTTAGATTTACATCAATCACTTGGTAGAAGGCATTCGCCGTATCATCAATATCCCACACGGCCAAAATAACATGGTATCCACTGCGGTCTGTTGGGACATTTACTCTATGTGTCACAGAACGCTCAGGCTGTTTACCGCCATTCTCAAAAGTTCCAATAAGCTCTAAATCGGAACGTTTAATCGGCGCATTAGGATTCCAGCCTTTTTTCGTAATATAGTAATGCCATTTTGTTGTTCTATGTTGTGCTGTATGATACCAAGTGATGTCATTTACTCCACCAACCATATCGTGCTTAATCCAGCGATCACTTGATTGTTGATCCAGAATTCCTCCGAACATGCCACCCGCAGATGCAATCTTCCCGTCCGCAGGACCCGCCAACGGGAAGCCCTTTGGTGCCTCAAGACTCTGTGGTTCATATTGAACAGAACCCACATTATTCGCTGCACCAAGCTTCGCACGACTTGCTGGTTCGGATACATAACCGTGTCCTAACGCTTTATCGGTGTCGATAAATCCTACTCCGGCAATAACCCCCGCTATAATAACAAATGGAGCAGCCTTCTTTGCGATACTGCTGTTCTTCATGCTTACTTTCATCATTCATCATCTCGCTTTCTAGTTGTAATTTGGAGACTTTGAAAACGAATCCAGAGTTATTATAATTTTCCGAAAACATAATAACAATAACCTAAAGAACCAGACGACAATGGATAAAAGACCTATGGCAATTGAACGGGTCCGTACTTTCCCCGCTGATAATGTCCCATCGAAGCGATTCATTCTTCTCAAAAAAAGCCAACCACCGATAAATAAATTTATCGGTGACTAGCTGCAATAAAACTACTTGCTATGACTTCTGATTCATAAATGGGGTTTAGTCCCATTTACATATTTAAATCCTGTTTGTTAGCTTCTCCGCTCTGTTTAACCGTAAATGGCCACCAATTCCCACGACCAAAGATACGTACCATAACAGGGACAAAGAACGGCAGGAATATTAATGCATACAAGGCTAATCCTACGAGCACCACTGTAGCGATCTGCATCATCGACAATACCCCAGAAGGATACATCGAAGCGAAGGTACCACCTAAAATAACTACAGCTGAAAGGATAACTGTACCCATATTGCGCATAGCGTGTAGAATCGCCTCTTTTGCATCCCAGGTTTTATTTTCGTTAAATCTGGCCATTAAGAAAATGCTATAATCCACACCCAGTGCGATCAGCATAACAAAACTAAAGAATGGCGTCGTCCAGGTAATCCCTTCAAAGTGCAAAAGGTTAACGAATATAGCCTCTGTAACGCCCAACGCTGAAAAGTAAGTGATCAATAGTGAAATAATAAGGTATATCGGCATTACGATTGAACGAAGCAACAACACTAATATGATGAAAATACCGCTCAGCATCAAGATTACTGTACGCGCATAGTCTTCATTGGAAATGTTCCGCAAATCGCTTTGGCTGCTTGTAACCCCGCTAATAGCTGTTTCAGCATTTTCAAGCTTCGTACCTTTAACTGCACGATCTACTGCTGCTTGAATATCCCCCACACTGTCTATAGCCTCTGAGCTGTAAGGATTCTCGGTGAAAACCACGTCCAATGTCATCACCTTACGGTCATCAGACAAGTACGTGTCAAATACCTGCGCTATACCTTCAGCTTTAAGCGCCTCCGCGGGTACGAAGAATCCGCTCAGCTCTTCATCCTTAGCCGCTTGAATCTGATTCAAGTATTCTTGTGCCGAGCCTAAGCCGTTTGTAATTTGCTTCAATCCATCAGCACTATCGCTTAGCCCAGTGGTTAAGGCTCCAATCTGCCCTGTCAATTCACCAAAGCCATCCGCAAGCTGCTTCTGTCCGCCTTGCAATTGATCAAGACCACTTGTGATAGATGGAATCTTATCTACGATCTGCCCTTGACCTGCTGCCGCCTGATCGAGTCCAGATTGCAGTTGACCGACTCCAGCTACAAGCTTAGCTAAACCTTGCGCAAGCGCGGTTTGCCCAGCCGCAGCTTTGGCATAACCGGCATTCGCCTCATTTAAGCCAGTAGCTGCACCTTTAAGCTGTTCTGAAACTTGACCAAGCCCTGCTGCTAGCTGTGCAGCACCCGTACCACTTTGTGCTACTGTCCCTTTGATCGTCAAATAATTTACATCCTGAACAATTTCCGGATAACTGCTCTCTAGGCCAGTGAAGGAACCGTCCAGTCCTTTTAATGCCTCTGCAACACCTTGTAGCTGCTTCGGAAGCTGCCCGAGTCCCTCATCCAGCTGGGTTAAGCCGCCACCGACTTTTTTATAGCCCTCAAGTAACTTCTCATTAGCATCTGCTAACTGTTTAGCACTTGCTGCTGCCTGCTGAAGACCAGCTTTGATCTCTCCTGCACCCGCTGAGCCACTCTTTATTCCGCTCTCAATTTGGGTGAGACCAGCGCCTAAAGAAACGATTCCGTCTTTGAGATCCGCTGTGCCCTCTGTCAACTTAGCACTACCTGCAACAGCCTCTGTAAGTTTAGGAGCATTATCGCTAAGCTGTTTACTTGCTTCAGATAAGCCGGTCTGAATCTTGGTCAATCCTTCGTTACTCTGATCCAGTCCATCAGAAAGTGTACCGACCTGATTAGGAATCAAGAAATCGCTAATCAGCTCACCTGTTGGACGAGACATGCTGCGAACGGATTTTACGCTATCCACTTTTTCCAGCTCGCGGCTGATTTTCTCCGCAAGTCCCAGATATTCTGAATTGTCCATACGATCATCATTCTTGATTACGATCTTGCCAGGCATCGATTCACCTGGTCCGAAGCTCTCCGAAATAATATTAAACCCTTTTACCGAAGCATATTCCGAACCAATTTCCTCCAAGCTGTTAAAAGACAGCTTACCGCTATAAGTAACTAGGAATGGGGATACGATTACTGCAACGATTAGAAGAGCGGCCCATGGTCTTTTTAAAGAAAAAGAACCTGCCCATCCCCAAATACGGCTCTCACTGTGCTCCAGCTTGCCACGGGAAGGCCAGAATAGCTTTTTACCAAGAACAGCCATAAAGAAAGGAACAATCGTCACGAGTGCCAGTAACATAACCGCAATTCCAACTGCAACAGCCACTGCTGAACGATAAAGGATGAATTTTGATAACCCAATCGCTACAAAACCTACGAACACCGCTAAGCCCGAATAGAAAACCGTTCCTCCAGCTTTACGATACGTGGCAATAATAGCACTTTTGGTATCTTCTGCGGTCATCATTTCTTCTTTAAAACGGCTGATCAGTAGAATGCAATAATCCGTACCAATCCCGAACATGACCGCAACCATAAAGATTTGAGTAAAGGTAGATAAAGGAAAATCATAACGATCCACCAAAAAAGCCACGACAGATTGGGATACAATATAGCTGATACCTACTGTCAGCAGCGGCACAAAAGGCGCTACGAACGAACGGAACACGACGAATAGAATAAGTAGGATAAAGACCACTGTAATATACTCCGACTTCTTTAGCCCTGCTTCTGAGCTTGCGATCATATCCTCTGTAATCAGACCTTCACTGGTCAAATAATGATCTGCTTTAACACCCGAGAGCATTTCATCCACTTTATCTGGTAGGGCAGTAACGGCCTCCCCTTCACCTTTTACGGACAACGCCACCATAATGGTCTTGCCATCTTTGGCAATCAGTGTATCTTTAAGCTCGCTTTGTGAAAAAGGATCGGTGATGGAATCTAACTGCAGAGCTTCCTTATTCGCAGCCAGCTTCTCAACGCCTTGCTGAATACTTGCTGTTTCTTCCGCACCGATTCCCTTCGGGTTATTGAACACAAGGGCTACTTGATGGAGTGATTCGCCTCCCTTGTCACTTGCCGCTTCCTTCATAATTTCTGCTGCTCTTGATGAAGGGTATCCCTCTGGAACGGTAACCTGCCCCTTCTCGCGGACAAGATCAGAGAACGACGGGGCCGTCGTCACTAGCACCACCGCTACAGCGAGCCAGATTGCGATGACCGCCCATCTTGCTTTTAGAATCGTCTTCATTGGCTCTTCCCTCCATTATCATTCTGAATTAGACTCGCCAGCTTCTCAAACATCATGATGAACGTCTCAATATCCTTCTTTTCAAAATGAAACAAATACGGGGCCACTACTTCATGGACTTGCGACTCAGCTGCTTCAAATACTCTTTTGCCATGCTCTGACATCGATAAATACACCTGACGGCGATCATTCTCGTCACGAGTTCGCTCGATAATGCCCGCTTGCACCAGCCTGTTGATTATTGCTGTAATGGAGCTTTTACCTACGCAAAAAGTTTCTGCTAGATATGTAGACGTACATTGTTCCTGAGCATGAATCAGACGCAGAATTTGATACTGATCATTCGTTGTATCTGCAGCAATGCTATCTTTAATTCTTGCGGCTACTTGTCTAGTCACCATCATATAAGCATCCATATAACGGTTAATCCAATGCTGAACTTCATCTTCCAAAGCTTCCTACCTCCAAATATAGTTCAACTGTAGAACAGTTTCATTGTCAAACTATAATCCCATTTATTTCAAAAGTCAACTTACAAGCCTGCTGAACAATTTATAGTGCGGTCAACAAAAAAACAGGCCGAGATTTCATCTCGACCTGCCATTGTATGTCTTCTAAAAACTGTTTATTCCTCATCCTCAATCTCTTCCACTTCATAGACACATCTCAGCGTTTCAATGCCTGCTGCATTTTCGCCAATGCTGTACACCATGAACCCAAGACTACGGTAGAAATCCGCAGCGATCTCACCTTCGGTTTCAGCTACCAGATAACGTGGCTGACGCGTAGTAAGCAGCTCCAGAATCATCCCCCGTGCATAACCTTTTCCTCTGTTCTCTGGCAATACAGCAATATGTCGAATATCCAAAGAGCCATCTTCTGTTTCTTCAAAGCCCACAAGACCAAGCAGTAATTCTTCCTCTTCCCAGCCATATAACTTAAGTCCGGCTTGTTCACTATACTCAGACGAAGTCTGCTGTAGGGCATTCGGATCATCAATGACCGCATAGGTCAACAGCTCATTCACCTCAGATGTACCAATGAGGGGTTTAAGATCAATCAACATTCTTCACATTTCTCCTTCTTTGTTACTTCTAAAGCTAATCACTCGAAACAATCCGTAGCCTGTCCATACACCCAGCATGTTTAATAGTAAATCATCAATATCGAAGCTTCCCACATGCAGCAGCATTTGCAAGCACTCCAAAAGCAGTATGCAAGGGACAGCATATAGCGAGATCCTAAGACAAGAAATCGGACATGTCTTCACTAATGGCGAAAGAAAACCAAATGGAATAAAAACTACAACATTTCCTAGCAGATTTACTAGTCGATTGATAAGTGATAAACCGTTATCCAAGTTGAAATAAAGTGACACCGTGCGAAATGGAACCAGATTATACTGAAGAGGACCTCCGGTATGTACTTCACGTCCAAACCCAATAAACATCCAATAGACAACAGTAGCACTATACAGAGTTAGCACTACCTGTGTCAATCCTTTTAGCGGCCATGAACGGTAAGTTTCTTTATGTCTGCGGTTAATCAATTCTTAGGCTGGGCTTCAATAATTTCGATACTTCCATCAAGTTTACCTACGATCGCCATCGCTGCAATTCCAATAAATAGGCCATGATCTACAACACCCGGGATGTTTTGGATGGTCAGCGCAAGCTTCGGCGCAGCTTCTATCGCTTCAAATCGGCAGTCCGCAATGTAATTGCCATTATCCGTCCTGTACAACTCTTCTCCGCTGCGACGCAATTCGGGTTGGCAACCCAGTTTGGCAAGCTCTGCCACAGTCCATTCCCACGCGAAAGGAACGATTTCCACCGGCAGCGGGAATTTGCCTAGCGTGCTTACAACTTTACCTTCATCAGCAATCACAATCATTCGAGTACTATTACTAGCTACAATCTTCTCACGAAGCAAAGCGCCTCCGCCACCTTTAATCAGCTGCAGACTGCTGTCTAGCTCGTCCGCACCGTCAATGGTCAGGTCCAGACTATCAATATCACCAAAAGCTACCAGTGGAATCCCAAGCTCTCGTGCTTGCTCCTCGGAAGCGCGTGAAGTAGCTACTGCGGTAATTTTCAAGCCTTCACTTACGCGTTCACCAAGCTTACGGATTGCCCAGTAGGCAGTTGATCCCGTACCCAGGCCTACCTTCATTCCATCTTCTACGTATTCCACTGCTTTTTCTGCTGCTAGTTGTTTAACGTTGATACTCATTAATAATACCCCCATGATATCTATTATAAAAAACTATAGTAAACTTGAAATCCCCAATTATTCAGGAGGATTCCGGAAACGCACTGCCATTCATTATTTTGCCGTAACAGAGACTATCTGGATCACCTACTTCAAAATTCACTTCCGTTACGGGTGACACTCTATTTCCCTCTTTTCTTGTATCCAATTTCGTATTATCCTTCTTGCAGCCGAAAAAATCAATAATCTTCATTCTGCCTTATGTATATTGTAGTTTCACTACATCCTCTAAATTTAGGATCATTTCTTTTTCAGCTTGGTTAGCAGCCCTATGTAAGTAAGACTTATGCTCAACGAAGGCATCCGAGGGGGATATCAATTTAATGTGCTCTAGTACAACACGTTCGACATCTGCCAGAACTAAATCTCCTCTACCCGCGCTAACTCTACATAGATTAATGATTGCTAAAGGCTTATTCACATCTACCTGCCCGCCGGATTCCACAAAAACAGTGTATTGCATTAAAGGAATTACGTCTGGATCTTCCACACTAGCAGTGCAAGATTGGTCAAAGATAGAATACATTAGTGCAGGATTGCGTGTTATAGTTCCTAATTTTTTCTGATTAGATACCAATTTGCTGTTCTGGTAGGCCAAGAATCCGGCAACTGATAACACGAGCACAAGCAAAATAACTAATATCGAATACATCTCATCACATCCCACCCAATACTCCATAATAACAATACCGATTATATATTATCATGGATAACTGCATAGACCAATCCTATATTATCTACACTTTAACATATGTGAGCGATATTCAATCTATAAAGTTATTTTGAAATATTCAAAATAACAGTTGAAACTTCGTTTGACATGTCTCATAATGAAAATATGAATATTGTTTGTCAATCCATATGGAAATCAAGGGAGGAAACTTAAAATGAAGTTTTTCTTGGACACCGGAAATATTGAAGAGATCAAACGTATTACTCGCCTCGGATTAGTAGATGGCGTAACGACTAACCCGTCGCTCATCGCTAAAGAAGGAAGATTGTTTAAAGATGTTATCAAAGAAATCGTAGCAATCGTTCCAGGTCCTGTAAGCGCAGAAGTAATCGGACTTACAGCAGAAGAAATGCTTAAAGAAGCATACGAAATTGCTGAGTGGGCTCCAAACGTTGTCATTAAACTCCCTATGACTGAAGATGGCTTGGAAGCTTGTTATGAGCTTACTAAAAAAGGTATCAAAACTAACGTAACGCTTGTCTTCTCAGCAGCTCAAGGCTTGATGGCTGCAAAAGCAGGCGCAACTTACATTTCTCCTTTCGTAGGACGTCTGGATGATATCGGTGTTGACGGAATGAAGCTGATCAAGGATCTAAAGACCATCCTAACCAACTATGGAATGACTTCCGAAATTATTGCAGCGTCCATCCGTAACATCGCGCATGTAGAGCAAGCAGCCCTTGCTGGTGCTCACATTGCTACCATCCCAGGTTCGCTCCTGCCTACCCTCTGGAAGCATCCGCTGACAGATAACGGTATCGAACGCTTCCTGAAGGATTGGGAATCCGTACCACAAGCATAAGAGTGTCTTTTATCTAAGGGCTATCCCGGAAGCTACGGCAACGTAGCTTAAGGATAGCTCTTTTTTCCATCTAAGGATATGGCAGAAGTCTGACGAACACGCTTTGACAAGAGGCCAGGATTTACCTGCTCCGGTTCTTTCACACCAGAATCTCCCTTGCTACCCTTGCTTGGCGTAACTGCAAATAAGGTCAACAAACCACCAATTGCCCCTACTGAAGCCATCAATGCAAACAAGACCCAGTGCCCACTGCTTAACAGGAGCGATACCACTGGCGGTCCTAAGGCTACCCCTATAAACCTCATACTGCTGTAAAGGGAGGTTATCGTGCCGCTATTCTCCTTCTCAATCCCCTCCGTGATTAAAGCATCCATACAAGGAAGCACAATTCCGATTCCAACGCAGCCTAAGCCCATAAATCCTACTAAGAAATAAATGTCTTTATTGAAGCCCGCAAAAATCATTGCAACCGTCAGTAATACCATGCCTCCAAAGCCCAGCCATTTCATTAACGTTTTGTTCTGGCCGATGATCTTCCCTGTTCCATATGACGCCAGACATAAGAGGGCAAGCGGTATCGCCAGCACAAAACCTTTCATCGCCCCATGCATTTTATATTTAGTTTCCAGCATTTCAGACAAATAGAATTGAACGCCAAAGGTCACAAACATACAAATGCCGCCTATGGCAAAAATAGCATACAGCCAACGTCCCTTTTTACGTAAAACACTCACAATTCCAGATAAAAACTCCCGAATCCCCTGTTTCTCAGGTTCATCCTTAGCCTCGGGCTTTCGAACTAGGAACAAAACTAAAAAAAATGAAATTAAACATAGAACAGGAATTGCAATAAATGGAGCAAACCAAAGCCAGATCCCAAGATAAGCGCCAAGTATTGGACTGAGAACTTTGCCAAAAGTATTAGAGGTCTCAATGATGCCCAGACTTTTGCTCACATCCTCTTCTTCCTTGAACAAATCCCCTATAAAGGGGATCACAATTGGAAAGGCACCCGCTGCACCGATTCCTTGCAACAGACGTCCCGCTAAGATCACCCAATAAGCGCTAACCCCCTTCATAAACCAAGCGGCTACCACGCAGACGACACCGCCAATTGCAGCAATGATTAAACTCGGAAGAATAACCTTTTTTCGTCCATAAGTGTCAGACAGGTACCCTGCAATAGGAATCATCACGATAGCCATCAATCCATACACGGTAATCAGCATACTGACTTGAAAAGCGCTAATGCCGAGTTCTTTAGAAATCTGCGGCAAAATAGGCAGCAGCATGGAGTTACCGAGGGTCATAATAAGTGGAATGGATGCCAGTGCAAGCAGATCCCATTTTCTTTCCTTCATGAACTGACCACCTTTGTCATTGATTGCGACTCTCTATATTGTGGTTTGTTCATCACTCTTTATTCATACATACAAAAAGACCGTCCCCCGCCAGTGCGAAAGGACGATCATTAAGACTAAAAGATTGGGCTTTACAGCGAATTTGCAATCATGGTCTTCGCTTTTACAGATGGAAGAAATCGGTTCGGTTCTCCTAGACTAAAAATATGCAGCAAGTGCATGGCCCTTGTGCAAGCAGTATAGAACAATTTACGCTCACTTTCTCGGCCATATCTTTCAGCTGAACCATCGTAGATGATGACAGCATCAAACTCCACGCCTTTAGCTAAGTAAGCAGGTAACACCAATGTTCCCTTTTGAAAATTCGGTGTTTCCTTCGTAACAAGCCTTACCGGTAGCCTGCTATGTAGTTCATCATGAACTCGTGAGCTTTCCTCCGCTGTCTTACAGATGACAGCCACATAATGATACCCCATGGATTGCAAATTCCGGATATCCGTTTCAACTGCATTCAGAAGCTCATCCTCGCTAGACACCACACTTAGCTGAGGTTCTTCTCCTCGTCGATTAAACGGTACTATTCGTTCCCCTCCAGGAATCATTGCCCGCGTAAACTCCACAATCTCATAGGTGGAGCGATAACTTCGGGTTAGCGAGATCACTTCTGTATTCTCTTCACCATAAATGCTTACCAAACTAGACAAATCACCAAGCACTTCACCTTGTGCATAGATCGCCTGATTCAGATCACCCAATACGGTCATTTTAGCCCTTGGAAATAAACGGCGCATGAACTCTAATTGGAAAGGTGAGTAGTCTTGTACTTCATCCACAATTACATGACGAATCAATGTGTTGGTACGGAAGCCTTGGCTTAGCTCCTTCAAATAAAGAAATGGAGTGGCATCTTCATAGGCTAACTCGTTCACCACGATAGATTTTAGCGTCTGCTCACAGATCTCATGCCAGATTTCCGGCAGAGAGTTATCACCATTTAAACGATCCATAAGCTCACGATCAGTGAATAGCATGCTGTACAATCCCTTAACATCCACAAAACGACCTCGCTTAGTCCACCCGCGCAGTGGTTTCAAGCGTTGACTGACTACATAACGGGATAACACTTCTTTTTCAGTATCAAAATCATCAAAACTATCTTGCGTGGCTTTCTTCTTACGTCGCAACATCTGATATGCTCGATGGTAATCACTGGAGTCTAATAGCTCAATTTGATCTTCAACCCATGAAGCATTTCTTTCCTCATGGCTAAAATCAGCGATTTTCTTAAGTAGCCAACGTGTCATCAGATCTACACGGTTCGCAAGCTTAATGGCTGGATCATAGGCATAGAAATGACGTTCCATTTCTTCTTTACTGACTATTGCTCTTCCTTGAAACATTAAAGGTTTGAACAGCATGCCCTCATGTTCCAGCATAGTAGCATACCGACGAATCGCATCGAGAAAAGGTACGGATGATTTATAAGCGATACCTTCTCTACGAATATCCACCTCAGGGCCATCAGGGGCATTCAATAGGCTTTCTGTCTGACTAAAGACATCCTCCAGTTGGAATTCATGTCCAAGGCGATGCTCTAGATACATCTGAAAGGTGGTTTGTTGCATATTTTCTTCACCTAGCTCTGGGAGCACGGTAGAAACATAGCTATTGAACAGTGGGTTCGGCGAGAACAATAGCATTTGATCTGCTTGCAGAACTTCGCGATATTTATACAAAAGATAAGCTACCCTCTGCAATGCAGCAGAGGTCTTTCCGCTCCCTGCGGCACCCTGAACAACCAGCATTCGGCTTTTGTCGTTGCGGATAATCGCATTTTGCTCTTTCTGAATGGTAGCTACAATGCTCTTCATTCGATCATCGGCACTATGGCTAAGCACCTGCTGCAAAAGCTCGTCACCGATCGTTACACCCGTATCAAACATGACTTCAATAACACCATCAGCAATCACAAACTGTCGCTTAAGATTCATTGTGCCGGATACAAGCCCACCAGGTGTTTCATAAGCTGCCGGGCCAGGAGCTCCGTCATAATATAAGCTCGATATAGGTGCCCGCCAATCATAGATTAAGAAGGTGCCATCATCCTCCATCAAGGATCCAATCCCTAAATAAATCTTTTCCGTTTCTCCATTTGGTGCTTCTGTAAAATCAATACGCCCAAAGTATGGAGAAACGAGTAGCTTTTTATATTTTTTTAGAGCTTTGCTCGACTGTAAATGATGACGTTCTCGTTCGTTCAAGATTTGGGATTGTTGGCGCAGACTTGTTGAAGTTTCCCCTAAATCATCTGGACTACTGAAGTTTACCGTTACCTCTTCCCAGAAGTCTTTCCGCATATCCACCACATCACTACGATGGAGTCCGAGCTCCTCAGATAGACGCCGGATATGGGCAGACAAAAGCTTAGTCACTCCGTTAACCCGCTGCTGTTCTTCTTTCCATTCAATTTCATGATTCTCCACTACATTTCATCCCCTTTTGGAAGGTTGATATTTCAAGTGAGGATACTCTTAATAGATGAATCCGGCCCCTCTGGGACCGGATTTGTTAATAAAATAAGAAGTATAAGTTTCACCCTGAACATAATCCTTATGCTTATATGTTGCACATCACACGGTTATGTTTTATGCTTCGCGATCCGTCTCTTTTTCCTCAGTCGCTATACGATTCATCTGATCTGCCACTTTATCCAGTCGTTCTAATTGATATCCGTAATCGTAAATAGCTGCGGCTACGACATACAATCGTAGTTGACCTATTTTCTCCGCATTATACCCCAGGATCGTTGAATTCAAAAATCCATCATTCTCGTCTCCCAAGGGTTCTGATTCATTGGTGTTCGGTTTTAGTTTATCTTCAAATTTCAGCAAAATCAGTTGATGATATTTGATTAACTGCTCCAAATGACTGTCAAACAATGCATCTGTCTCTTCACTTCGATCCGCTTGAAAATAATGCCGGTCCACAGCCTCAAGAACATCGAAGCCTTTTTGCAAAGAAGATAGAAGGTTCTTATAAACAACCATTTGTCTGGTCTGACTGTACTTCGCTCTCTTTAGCTGTTTCTGCTCTTCCTCAAACAAAGCGTACTTATCCGCTAAAGATTTAATGGATGACTCCAGTGCAAGTTTTTCATCACGAAATACACTTTCCTTCATCTCATGAGATACAGCCGTTCTTAGCAGCAAAGATAGGCTGGCAAAGACGTTCTCAATTTGCTTGATGTACTGTTTCCGTGGTTTCGGTGGAACTACTATAATATTGATTAGAAATGCAGAAACAATCCCTGTCAATGTTAATAAGAAACGATTCAGCGCGAACTGCCATTCACCAGAAGCCTCCATCACTGTTATAACGGTGACGAGTGTCAGGCTAATTGTATCCGCTCGGTTAATTTTCATACTAATCATAATGACAAGAATGCAGACCAACCCAACCGCAATTGGACTATTGGATAACAGCATTCCTCCCAGAAGGGCGAGTACCGCACCCATTGTAGTCGTCGTGAGCTGATCAAGAAAATAACGCCAAGAGCGATAAATAGATGGCTGCATAGCGAAAATTGCTGCGATCGCAGCGCCCACAGAAGATGGGAAATGTAGCAGTTCGGCTAAATACAAGGCAAGCGTGACTGCCATTCCTGTTTTAAATATGCGAGCTCCAAAAGCCAAAAATACCCCTCCTAAAAATAGGCCCACTCTGCAATATGGACATCTGCGAATCCCTCATCCTTCTAATTACCCAAGCCTAGAGTTAATGAATTTAAGATCATTTAAGCTCTCGCTCATGATTCTTTCAGCTTTCAGGGAATACTAATTCAAGTAAGTACCTATCACATATAACATACGAGGTGAGTGAATGAATAACAACATCAAAAAATTAGCGACCATCACAGCTGTTCTTTTCCTCAGTCTGTCTCCAGCTCTTGCTACTACTCAGAGCGCGTCAGCTGAGAGTGTAACCTCTGTTGCAGCTGATTCTCAACCTTCGGAAAAAGGTCATCGACCCCCTCCAGGGAAAGACGGGAAATTCAGAGCGGGCGGACATTTCATTATTTTCGAAACCGCTAAGCTGCTTGAAATGGATCGTACGGAGCTAATCAATAGCCTTAAAGCAGGCAAAACGCTCTCCGAGCTTGCCCTTGAGAAGAAAGGCTGGACGGAAGATCAATTTATTCAGAAGCTCAGTGAATCCGCAAGTAAGCGGCTAGACCAAGCCATCAACGAGGGACGTCTAACAAAAGAAGAAGCCCAAAAACTAAAGGCTGAACTTCCTTCTATACTGAAGAAAAAAATAGGCAAAATGGGTCATTTCCAAGATCATAAATCTTCGGAACATCATGTGATGAACCCTCAAGCAAAAAAGCCTTCGGCGTCCTATTTAGGACGGTAAGCGTTTATGCGAGAAATATAAGGATAATGTATAGCGTGAAACATATATATTCTTATATTTTAAAATAAAATAACTCACAAAGACGGGTATCTCATTTCTTATGAGGATATCCGTTTTTTATAGGCTTCAAATAGACCGATGGATAACATTAGCCAGGCGCCACTTGCAGCAAAACCACCAATAACGTCGCTAGGATAATGAACTCCCAGATAAATACGACTCCAGCCAATGCCCACTGTCATGAATACTGCAACCAATATTAACAGGATTCTTTCACTTCTTCGCGGCAAATGACGCCAAAGTAAATAGGCAATTACCCCGTACAAGGAGAAGGCTGCCATGGAATGTCCGCTCGGGAAACTATATCCGATCTCTTGGACAATACGATGGAAATTCGGACGTTCCCTTTGAAACCATAACTTCATAAGTGTATTCAATAGCTGTGAGCCTAGTCCAACCCATAGGAATAGAATTAGCTCAAGCCGATGTTTCATAAGAAAATAGAGCAGTGCCATCGTACTGACAGATATTCCAATCGCTACCTTAGAGGAACCGATCAGAGATAATCCTTTGGCAAATGTGGTCAGTCCAAGTGATTCAGCGGATTGAACCAAATGAATCGTATAGTTATCGAATGATGATACCTTATTCATATGAACTAGAATCGCAATAACGACGAAACAAGCAGCAAACCCTATAAAATGACGAAAACCTCTAGACCAGTTCTGATAATAAAGCATAAATACCTCCGTGTCTAATTTTGTGCCTGTCGATGACATTTCCTGAGTAGCTATAACCCGTGCTATAATTATTGAGAACTAAATATACAAAAAAATGGAGTGCTGCCAAAGTGGAGAGTCTAAAATTGCAGGAACGTTTGCTGAACCAGTTTATTTCCACAAAGGTGCCCGTAACGATTTTCACAACAAATGGTGTGAAAATGCAAGGCATCGTAACTTCGTATGATGCATTCACAATCACATTACAGGGTCAAGGTGATGGCAGACAGAATGTGCTCTTTAAATCTGCAGTATCCACTATTGTACCTCTTAAGCCCGTTTCACTCAAATAGCTCACATGCTCATTACACTTCTTCATCCTATTTTCAAAAATAAAGGGAACACCGGGCTACATATCCGGTGTTCCCTTTATTATTTTCTTAAATTGTTTTATTCACTCTTGTAAACGAGGTTCTTTTAAACAGGGAAAATCACAGGCTTCACACATACCGGCTTGGATACCTGAGCTGTATTACCAGTAAATACGAGACGACCACTGGTCTTTTCAATAGAGAACACTACCAGGTTATTAGCATCACGATTCGCAACAATTAGATAATCCCCATCTGGAGTTAAAGAGAAGTGTCGTGGATGTCCTCCATGCGTAGAAACATATTCAATTAGTGTAAGCTTGGCAGTAGCCGAATCCACCGCAAACACTGCGATGTTATCAGCTCCACGGTTAGAAGCGTAAAGATATCTTCCATTTTTTGAAGTAGCAATTTCGGCACAAGTATTCTCATCCTTAAAATCCTCAGGCAAAGTCGAAACTGTATCTACCGTATGAAGAGTACCTGTAGCACTGTCATATGTAAACGATGTTATCGTGGAATCCACCTCGTTAATAACATAAGCAGACTTTCCATCTGGATGAAAAGTAAAATGACGAGGTCCTGCTCCTGGATGAAGCGCAGTATCTCCCTGAACCTCTAGTTTGTTCAAGTCTCTGTTGATTCTGTAGGAACGTATGATATCAAGTCCAAGGTCAGAGACAAACAGATACTGCCCGTCCGGGCTGAATATAGCCGAGTGGGGATGCGGGCGATCCTGACGTTCAGGATGGTGACCATGCCCGGAATGAAGCGCGACATCCGTCAGTTGATTAGCAACTTTCCCTTCATCTAATGTGATCAAGCCTACACTGCCACCATGATAACTACATACAACAACGTATTCATCGTTTAGATCTCTAGAAATATGGCATGTTGTCGTTTGACCATTACCTGAAGCAGGCATTGAGGCTATACGGTTCAATTCGCTCAATTCCCCACTCTTAGCGTCGATAGCAAAAGTAACGACTTCACCCTCTTTTCCGCCCTCACCATTAGGCTTTTCTCCTATGGCATATAAACGCAGGGCTTCAGCATCCACATTAACAAAGGTGGGGTTAGTTAGGCCCTGAACCGAGTCGATTAACTTTAAGGTACCTCCTGTTTCGCCATCGAATTCAAATACCTGCACACCGCTTTCCGTGGCACTTGCATAGGAACCCGTAAACAGCAATAACTTAGTCTGCTTTTCCATCTCTATATCCTCCTCCAAAGTATTGCTATTATATAATTTACAATTTTTAAACGTTAATGACAAACTCTAAAGTAAAAAATGTGACAAATAGTTCAAAAATAAGGCTTTCCAAGGATTAGGGTTTGTGTTATAATGAAAGCGCTAACATTAGTCTTTTATTAAGTACAAAGGGGGAACATGAATGAGTAGCATCCTGCTGGAAGCCAGAAATGTATACGAGGACTTCGAGGTGGAAACAGACATTCTGTTCTTTAAGGTCGGAGACCATGATTTGGTCATTTTTCACGGCAGAAACTACAACATAAAAAAGAGAATGACTGCCGAGCAATTAAAACGATTGTTATCCAGTTCAACTTATTATCATGTGTACGGTGGCTGTTATGTCAATCTGAACAAGATCAGTTCTATCGAAGACGACTGCATTTATTTCGGAGAAAAGGGCCTATTCGCTAAAAACGTACGGGTCCCACGACGGAAACAAGAAAGTATTCGTCATCTATTGAAAGGACTGAAGTAAACATCTTATTCCCATAAGCCGGAAGGGCATGTTACCGATGCCATTTCCGGCTTTTTGCTTTTTATTAATAGAAACTTAAAAAGATCCTATCTTTTTTTATACTTTCTTAAGGTTTAGGATCATGATTTCTGTTAAAGTTGTAAATAGACAAGCAACACCTATATTGAAGGGAGTCATTACTAATAATGGATAAAAAAGATCTGAATGGAAATGAGAACTTAGAGAACAACGGTACTACGGAAGAAGAGTTGAACTCTTCCGATAATACCAATGAAGTAAATGAAGTGGAGGTCTTAGCTGCTGAAGAACCTGTGAATACAACAAAAGAGGAAAGTATTCCAGTAATGAACAAAGTCGGCAGTAACAACAATACGACCCCACCTGCTCCACCAGTTACTCCTAAAGGTAACAAGGGCTGGATGATTGTCTCTGTGGTACTGGCTGCGGCACTCATCATTGTACTGATTAAGCCTCCATTCCAAAAGGACGACAGCACAGCTGTTGCTAGCGTTAACGGAACTAACATTACTAAAGAACAGCTTTATGATAAATTGATTGAAGCAGGCGGAGAAAGCACGCTGCAAGCTATGATTACTACAGAACTCGTTGATCAAGAAGCTAAAAAAGCTAACGTAACTGTTACTGATGAAGACATCAATACTGAATTAGAAAACCTTAAAGCACAACTCGGCGGAGAAGATGCATTTAATGCTGCATTGCAACAAAGCTCAATGACCGTTGATGACTTGAAGAAACAAATGCCACTGCAAGTAAAACTGCGTAAGATTCTTGAGCCGCAAGTGACTATAACGGATCAAGAAATCAAAGACTACTATGAAGCAAATAAAGCTACTTTCAATGAAGAAGAACAAGTTCGCGCTTCCCACATTCTCGTTAAGACTAAAGAAGAAGCGGATGCAATTCTGAAGCAATTGAAAGATGGAGCAGATTTCGCTGAACTTGCTAAAGAAAAATCTTCAGACACTGGTTCCAAAGCTAATGGCGGAGATCTAAACTTCTTCAAACGTGGAGACATGGTTGCTGAATTCTCCGATGTAGCCTTTAAGCTTAAAGTTGGGGAAACAAGCGGTGCTGTCAAATCCGATTACGGTTATCACATCATTAAAGTTACCGACCATAAAGACGCTAAAAACTACACCTTGGAAGAAAAGAAAGATGAAATCAAAAAGACGCTTGTGTCTCAGAAGGTTTCCACTCTTTCCACCACTTGGTTGTCAGATACAACTGCAAAAGCAAAAATCACAAATTCACTTACGGATGCCAAAAAAGAAGCAACAGCTTCTCCTGAGCCATCTGCAAGCGCAGAAGCAGGAACTGAATCCGCTAAATAATACGACCGTAAAAAAGCAGGACAAGCGTCACTAGACGCTGTCCTGCTTTTTTTGTACCTATTTTCGAGCTGCTAATTAATGTCCTTTTTTACGGATCTGCTTATCACGGTTCTCTCCCCACTCTTTCGCTTGTGCGGTAGCAATAGAGATCGCCCTTCCCTCTTCATATCCGTCTTCTAGCAGTGCATTAGCAATATCAATCGCCTTATTACGAACAGGTGCTGTGAAGTTTTTCAGTGAATCTGGATAATCGTCTTTATTCCATGGCATACCAAAAACCTCCTTAACCAGACTATATAATTAATTAGCCTGGTCAAGGAGGTTTTAAACACTCTTTTTAAGCTTATTTGAAGACTTTAACGCGATCTTCAACCGGTTGGAATTGTTTCTCACCTGCTGGAGTTACAGTCTTACCAAATGGCATTTGAGCAATCAGCTTCCATTCTTGAGGAATGCCCCATGCTTCTTTCACTTCGTCATCAATCAGTGGGTTATAGTGCTGCAGAGATGCGCCTAAACCTACTTCAGAAAGTGAAGTCCATACTACGAACTGCAGAATACCTGAGGATTGGTTAGCCCAAACTGGGAAATTCTCAGCATATAACGCGAAGTTTTCTTGAAGGTTCTTCACTACAGCTTGATCTTCAAAGAACAATACGGAACCGTAGCCTGCTTTAAAAGATGCTAATTTTTGCGCTGTTCCTTCAAATTGTTCAGCTGGAACGATTTTGCGCAAAGTTTCAGTAGTGATATCCCATAATTTATCATGCTGTTCACCTAAAAGAACAACCGCTCTGGAGCTTTGGGAGTTGAATGAAGTTGGGCTATGCAAAACTGCTTGCTCAACGATTTCAATAATTTGAGCATCAGCTACAGTGGATTCTTTACTGATTGCATAGATGGAACGTCTTCCTTTAACCGCTTCAATAAAATTGCTAGACATATAATAACTACCTCCATTAATTTAAGTAACTTACTTTTGTACATCTTATCACCTTTTCTCTGAAAAAACAACATCTATTCACAACTTATTTTGTCGGATATATAAGTTACCTCGTTAAGTAACATCTCCTCTTCACTTTTCCGATATACATTACTGCTAAAAATAAGCTACAATAGTGCAGCAAAAGTACAGAAGGAAGGTTATATAAATGAATTTTTTAACAGATAAAGCTTTCATTCTACATAGAAAAACGGTTATTTTTTCTTGTGTAGTGCTCTTTTTCCTTAGCTTTGCACTTACTGGCTGTAAAGACACAAAATCGTCTAATGTAAACGCGGTGGAACTTGATCAAACTGAGCTTAAACCTATATCTTTCTGGGTGGCCACAGACACTCACTTTTTGGATAAGGATCTTCAGGATGGTGGGCAGGCTTTTCAGACCTATGTCACTGGAGGTGATGGAAAAATGCTGCCCTACAGTGATGAAATGGCTGAAGCATTGGTCTATGACGCTGAACAGGAAAAACCTGCGTTTATGATCCTCAGTGGTGATTTAACTAATAATGGAGAACGCAGTAGCCATCAAAAGTTAAGCGAAAAGTTGACACGAATCGAACAACAAGGGACATCTGTCTATGTCATTCCAGGCAATCACGACTTATTTAATCCTTGGGCTAGATCCTTCAGTGGTGATAAACAGCTCCTTACGGATTCAATTACAGATAAGGAATTCGTCAAACTGTATGCGGATTTCGGCTACAAAGAGGCTGTAGCACGTGATAAGGAATCACTAAGCTATATCGTCAAGGCTGCCCCCAACTTATGGATTCTCATGATAGACAGCAGTCAATATCTAAATAATCAGAAGTACGGGTTTCCTCAGACGGATGGGCGTATTGCTCCCTCTACTCTTTCATGGATGGATGAATCCGTTAAGCTTGCAGCCAAAGAACACGCTTCTGTGATCACAGTGATGCATCATAATTTATTAAGTCACACTTCTATGTCTGTTTCAGGCTTCAAGCTTAATAACAGCCAGGAAGCTATAAAATCCTTACGGAAGAATGGACTTAATCTAGTTCTCTCAGGACATATTCATATGCAGGACATTCAAGTAGATCCAGCAGACGCGAATCAAGATATAGCATCCTCTGAACAAATGCCAATCTATGATATCGCCACGAGTGCGATGGCCGTCAATCCGCATCAATATGGTGCCATGATCTTCGATCCCGTCTCGCGAAGCGTAAATTATAAAACAGCATCTTTGAACGTAGAAGGTTGGGCTGAAGCTAACCAGATTACAGATCACAATCTCATAAACTTCAAGTCATATGCTGAAGAAACATTTGCTGCTAACTCCTATGACAAAGCTATGAATCGCCTTAAGGAAAGTCCTTTAACGGAGTCTGAAAAAGAATCCATGGCAAAGGTAATGTCCAGGCTGAATGTACGATACTTCGCAGGAACTGCGAGTACCTTTGCTAAGGATATTAAAGCGTTGCCGGGGTACAAGCTTTGGGAGAAACAGCAGGACGGTTTCTTGGGAGGGTATGTCCAAAGTATGGCTGAAGAAAAAACATTTAGTAATGTTGACTTAGAGGTGGTTTTAACGAAGCAATAAATGGATGCCATATTTCATATGAAAAACCCAGCTCCACTCGCATTTCTGCGAAGTTAGAAGCTGGGTGTGTTTGTGTTATTTAGCCAATGAGGATCGAACTAACTATTTACGTGTAATAGTAATCCAACCATCTTCATCTACATACACAGTAGCATGAAGTGCTTCAGCAAGCAGACGTAGCGATACATAGGCATCACCATATTCGTCAACAAATACAGGCTCAGCAAGCTTCACTTTTTCGCCGTTAATTAATGCTTCGGGAGAACCGATTTTGAATACCAGCTTATCACCGTACACACCATCCGTTACGACAATGGCACGATTGACTGTATCCCATTCGACGGTAGCATCTAAATCTTCTGCCAAATACCGCAGAGGAATGTACGTCGTATTATTGTCAACGATCGGATAATAATATTCGTCGTCTGGCTCGATGACAATCGTTCTCTTGGTGATACCAAGATCGTCTTTCAATATACGATAAACATTTGAATTCGGATCAAAATTGTTCAAAGTCTCTGCAGGAGTCAGATAATCGGAAGAAACATCAAGTGCTCCTTCAGTACTGATTGGATCTGCCGTTACAGCACCACCAATGTTCCAAATCTGACTGGAAGCCTTAAGCGAGAAACTCTTTAATGGCATATCTTCAGTACCTGGAAGCGCCACTTTCAGATCAACATTCTGTTTACGAACATGTAGTCCACTGTCTACAAAAATGTCGACAGCAAGCTTAGTATCCTTACTCAGAACTTTCTTAAGCTCAGGGGTAGATTTGTAGAGACTGTCCAGTTGATTATCATATACCAGCAGTAACGCATCCACAGCCAATTTCGCAGCATCATGCAGTACGGTTACAACAGCTTCTTTATCCTCCAGAGGAATTTCACCAAAACCAAAATCTTGTAAATCACCGGATCCTTCTTCGTCCATAGCTTTGATCACTGGGTACAGATAGTCATATAGACCACCTACCAATTCTGTAAAGCCTTCCGTATCTTTAGAGATCGATTTCAGGAATCCTTTTAACAATGCTGGAAGCTCATCACCCGTCACTTCGGTATGTAACTTCGTCATATTCACCTGCTGACCATACACAGCCTCACTAACGGGTGTTACGCTAATTGCGCTTGGATTAGGAAGATTCTTTACCACAAACTTCGTTAGCAGCTTACTAAGATCCTCAGCTTTAGTCAGATCCAATCCAACTTCAGCAAAGACCTCATCATAACCTTGAACCGGGAAGTAAAACGGTTGTTTTGCTCCTTCAACAGTAAAGACTAAAGTTTGTTTGTCCATAAACAATGAGAATGGAATATTCAATTGTTTATAGCCGATCGATCCATTGGCAGATACATTACCATTTTCTTGTAACTTAGCATTACTAATACTCAGGGAAAAAGAATTTATGAGATCGACCATTTCCTTATCTTCCGCGCTAATTCCTTCTGAAGGCTCAGCGTTCATAGAAAACGTCATGCTGGATTCCGATGATTTAACATCGACATCCCCGATCAATGCCTTATTAACATCGAAACCTCCAACCGATTGACAACCGGCCAGAACAAGCAGCAGTGCGACAAAAGGAAGAAACCATTTTGTTCTAGCTATTACTCTTCTCATAGCAAGTCTCCTTTTTTAAGAATTTTTTTTGAAATCAATCCATTATCTCAGCAAAGGTAACTTTTGTAAATCAAAGTATTGCTTATTGTAAAAATTCTATAGATTCAACAAAGTTCGCCATTCGATAGAAACCCATTCATTGTAAATTACGCCTCTTAATATTGCTAAAATCAGTAAATGTGCAGGATAAAAAGACCACCACACCCAGCGTGGCACCCGATGACGCTCTAAATATCCCCAAAGTCCAGGCGTCAAAGCAATTAACAGCGTTGGCAAAATACTGAGCATTTGCACACTCCAATAATTATAAAACATATAGAATAGATTTAGTGCCAAATGTGCACCCACAAGCCAAAATGACTTCGTATAACGGAATATCAATACTAACAGCAGACCATAGGCATTATAGTCTATGGGGAAATAATCCATTAACGCGATAGCTGCAATGACGACTGGTATTCCAAGCCATGGAGTAGGAAGTTTATCCAAAATAACCAATACGATTGCTGATAACAAAAGCGTAAATACCACGTTCCATCCACCAGGATTAATCGCTAAATTGTATGGAATCTGAGCAATAATAGCGATTAAGAGCAGTCGGAACAAATATTTTGGTCTGGATGATGTATGTATATGCCCCTGTACAAGCCCGTAACAGTAGATTGGAAAAGCTATTCTTCCTACATATCTCCATGCAATATCTTCTGGAAAAAAGATATTGCCTATATGGTCGATTAGCATCGTCAGCATGGCGAGAATCTGCATATCAAACCTCCTTAAATAGGTTGATTTCATACATTCGCCAACGAGTACATCATCTCCTTTGCCAATACGCAATTGATGACTGCCAATAAAAGATATCTGTATTTCTGGTTTCTTCCCTCTTGACTTTATGGGGTGCAATTGAGTACTATGAACGAGCAACATCATATGGCAAAGATCAAAGACATGATTTCCAATACGAACTGTCCAGAGAGAGAGGTCCAGGCTGAAAGCTTCTCCAGTAAACGATTGTGAAGTTACCCCTTTGTAGCCGTGGCGCTGAATCCGTAGAACTAAATTTCGCGGTAGTATGTGCCACCGACTTATCCCCGATAACGGATACCAATGAGGTCCTATCCTTGTGATAGGTCGAATTAGGGTGGAACCACGAGCTGAACGCACTCGTCCCTTTCTGGGAGAGATGCGTTTTTTTGCGTTCACCACTAACAATTTTTGAGAAATGGAGGCTAACAATCATGGAGATCAAGGTAACACTGCAAAACGGAACAATTAGAGAGGTACTGCAAGGAACGACGATTAAAGAAGCAGCAGGTGCCATAAGTACCAGTCTGAAAAAAAGTGCTGTAGCTGGAAAAATAGATGGTAGATCCGTTGATCTACACCAACCGATCGAACATGATTGCCAGCTCGAAATTGTTACGTTAGATAGCAAAGACGGCCTGGAAATTTATAGACACAGTACAGCACATATCATGGCGCAGGCCATAAAACGTATATATGGAGACAAGGGTGTCAAGCTTGGCATAGGTCCAGTAATCGAAGATGGGTTCTATTATGACATTGATATTGAGACATCTTTATCCAGTGATGACCTTGTTGCAATCGAACAAGAGATGGCGAGAATCATTCAAGAGAATCACCCGATTGTTCGCCGTGTGGTTTCCCGCGCTGAAGCAATTAAGCTATTTGAAGCGCTGAACGAGCCCTTAAAGCTAGAGCTTATTCGTGATCTGCCAGAAGACACAGTATTATCTATTTATGATCAAGGTGAATTCTCGGATCTCTGCCGAGGGCCACATCTTCCCTCTACTGGCTTGGTTAAGGCCTTTAAGCTGTTGAATGTCGCAGGTGCCTACTGGCGTGGGGATTCCAATAATAAAATGCTGCAACGTATTTACGGAACTGCTTTTCCTAAGAAAGCTCAACTTGAAGAGCACTTACTCTTTCTTGAAGAAGCTAAAAAACGTGATCATCGTAAGCTCGGCAAGGAACTGGAATTGTTCATGTTCTCTGAAGAAGCCCCAGGCATGCCCTTCTATCTTCCCAAGGGGATGACTATCCGAACAGAGCTTGAGAATTTCGCCCGTGAATTACAGAGACAGAGAGATTACGATGAAGTTCGTACACCGCTGATGATGAACAATCGGCTTTGGGAGCAGTCCGGGCACTGGGATCATTACAAAGACAATATGTATTTCACAGATGTAGACGAAACAAAATTTGCGCTCAAGCCGATGAACTGCCCAGGTCATATGCTGATCTACAAAAACGATCTGCATTCCTACCGAGAGCTGCCAATCCGTATTGCGGAATTTGGTCAAGTTCATCGCCATGAGTTCTCTGGGGCGCTTAACGGGATGATGCGTGTTCGCACCTTCTGTCAGGATGATGCCCATCTATTCGTTTTGCCAGAACAGATTGAGGGTGAAATAAGCCGTGTAATCTCACTGATTGACCATATTTATCAAGTGTTTGGCTTTGAGTATAAAATTGAATTATCTACTCGCCCGGCAGATTATATGGGATCAGAAGAACTATGGGATCAGGCTGAACAATCTCTGCAAAATGTATTAGACAATCTCGGGATTGAGTATCGTGTGAATGAAGGTGATGGCGCGTTCTACGGACCTAAGATTGATTTCCATATCTTAGATGCGCTAAAACGAAGCTGGCAATGTGGAACCATCCAACTAGACTGGCAAATGCCAGAGAAATTCGATCTTACCTACATCGGGGAGGATAATCTTAAACACCGCCCGGTCGTAATCCATCGTGCTGTTTATGGTTCGATTGATCGTTTTATGGGGATTATTACGGAGCATTATGCCGGAGCGTTCCCGCTATGGCTTGCACCTGTTCAAGCGAAGTTATTGCCCGTCTCTGAGAACTACGTTGATTATGCATTTCAGGTGAAGAAATCCTTAGAGCAAGCCGGCATTCGTGTAGAAGTTGATATCCGAAATGAGAAGCTGGGATATAAAATTCGTGAAGCTCAGCTGGAAAAAGCACCCTACATGCTCGTTCTCGGTGAGAATGAGAAGAACTCTTGTAGTGTATCTGTAAGAAAACGTGGTGAGGGTGATCTTGGTTCAAGAAGCATCCAAGAGATTATTGAACAGATTAATGAAGAAATAGTTAGTAAAAAATAAGGTCCTACTCCTAGTTCAAACGTTAAAGGGCAGTCTATTCGTAGATAACTACGATTAGACTGCCCTTTCTTAATCACATATGATAATTCACAATCATGCTATTTCACGTACAGACGGCTGCTTTCTTCCCAATATTCGCCTGGTTTGAGACTAAACAAGCCGATCTCATCCGCCGGCAGATCCACCATTGGCGCATTTACCAAGTTGATTTGTGGCTCAGGACAGAAGAATTGTTCAGAAGCACCATTATTCCAGATCATCCACTGCTTGTACGAAGTCCCTACATCATAAACTAAAGTGACTCCAGCTTTGCTGTCGGTAAGCTCCATCCGGTTACGTCCGTTCTGAGCTACAGCCGTATAATGGTTGTCCATCGGTGCGAAATAAGGATTCACACCTTCATCACGAAGCTGAGCTTCGCCCGGCTCCAGCTCTTGGAATTTACCAGTCGGCAGCATACGGTCATTCAGTTCCCAGCGATTACCGATTGTAGCTTTCACAAGATAATCTTGTGGTGTGCTTCCTGGTGCGAATGGTGCATTAATCGCGGTATGGAATGCCAGCAAGCAAGGCATCACATCATCTCCATCATTATGCACTTGCACTTGTTGAGATAATCCACCTTCACCAAGGGTGTAACGCAGTTTCATTGTGTATTTAAACGGCAAGTATTGATAAGAAGGATGATTCTCATCCACCTTGATGAATACGGTTACGAAGCTTTCGGTCTTACCGCTACCGAACTCTTCCACTTCCCAAGCCGCCGTATGTAAAAATCCATGTAAATGGTTGCCCGTTGCGACTTCATTTACTGGGAGTTGATAAGTTTGACCATTCCATGGGAATTTGCCATCTTCATAACGATTCGGAGGAAATAATACAGGAATACCATGGATGCCTGGACTTGCCTTGAAGGCTTCCATTTCCTCAGCTCCCGGTTCATGCAAGAAACGGTAACCGTTTTCGGTATCTCGGAAACAGATCAAGTTGCCACCGATACCTGGTAGTATAGCTGCCTCATAACGGCCAGCTTTCAACCAGATGGCTGCTTCTCCTTCATATTGTCCTTCATATGCTGTGATAGACATATTAATATGTTCTCCCTTCCAGTGTCTGATAATTGCCTCTACATGATAGATTACCACATCTGGTCATGACGTGACATGCCCTTTTTTACAGCTGTTCCACTTCAACGCTCATTACATGATCAATTTTCTTCACATCATAATAGATCTCTGTTGCGTAATCTTTATC
The DNA here is from genome assembly GCF_001012825.1 of Paenibacillus etheri. Lineage (GTDB taxonomy): Bacteria > Bacillota > Bacilli > Paenibacillales > Paenibacillaceae > Paenibacillus_AQ > Paenibacillus_AQ etheri. Next base: position 169,249 of record NZ_LCZJ02000016.1, on the reverse strand, counting down.
CGGTGCTGAGATTACCATATCGATCATTTGTCTTCCATCTTCTAAATCCTTAATTTTCATTCTGCGGATCGACCGGGATGGACTTCTAGTACTTCGTTGGGTACTAACCTGAGGTCTCTCAATTTTTTGGATCACTTCAGTAAGTACAAAATTAGCTTCCATGATGATTCTCACCGAAACTTCATGCTTGTTAAGCACTTCAGGGCCAATCGAACGAATTAAATGAGGAACCAAATTCACCGCAAACATTAGAAGAATAACCGCATATGCTGCTTCAATATAGAATCCTGCTCCCACAGCAATACCAATCCCCGAAGCTGTCCAGATGAGTGCTGCCGAGGTCAGACCTGATATCGCATCACCGCCTCTACGCAGGATAACACCAGCACCCAAGAACCCTATCCCACTGACAATTTGAGCAGCGAGGCGCATCGGATCCATATTCGGATGCTCTGGACCTGCAAACTTATCAAAGGCATGAATAGACACTACTGTTACAAGACAAGAGGCAATGCTAATGACCATACTGGTCCGAATCCCCAGCGGTTTCTGCTTGATCTGTCGGTCAATCCCGATGAACAGCCCGAACAGCATGGCCACTAATAGCTTAATTAATGATTCAATATGAAAATCCATAGTTCATTCTCCTTTCTCCACAGATACTCCATTATAACGGAAAATGGAGATAAAGATTAGCTTTATTTTACAACAAAAAACGGCATTCCTATCCTCAATGTATATGCGCACTCGATCAATTTGATCACGCATAACGAAGAGGATAGAATCCGTTTTAATGGAAGAGATTATTTACGAATATTAACCATGGAGCAACGATTCTGCACCGTCACAATAAATCTCAGTTCCTGTAATATGATCCGAATCCTCGGATGCCAAAAAAAGTGCCAACTTTGCAACTTGATCAGGACGTCCAGGACCTTCCTCTAGCGGCTGATCTCCTTCCGGAAATTCAACAGGAATCTTTACCTCTTTGAGATCCTCAGATGGAAAAGTGTTGTCATCTATATTCGTCTTAATAGCCCCAGGACAGATCGCATTTACGCGGATTTGAAATTGAGCCAGTTCTAATGCTGCCATTTTCATAAAAGCAACCTGGCCTGCCTTTGAGGTACTATAAGCAGAAAAACCGATGTTGGAAAATACACGATTTCCGTTAATGGAGCTGTTAATCAGGATGCTGCCTCCGCTCTCTTTTAGATGCGGTATCGCATATTTAACAGTCGCAAAGGTTCCACGAAGGTTGATGTGAATCGTCTGGTCCCAAGACTCGATATCCATCGTTTCAATGGGTGTCATTGCTCCATTAATCCCTGCGTTAGCAAAAACAATGTCAAGACGCCCCCATTTCGCGGCCGCCTTGTTTATTGCTGCTTCGACCTGCGGGGGTTCAGCAACGTCGCATTCAATTACGAGGGCTTCTCCACCTTCTTTCTCTACTTGTTTTCTAACCTTTTCTGCATTCTCGACGGTTCTGTCTAGTAAGACAACTTTGGCCCCGTTTCGAGCGAACTCAAGCACGGTTGCTCGCCCAATGCCGGAACCACCTCCTGTTACAATAGCTACCTTACCTTCCAGCTTCTTATTTGCCATGGCTAAATATCCTCCTTCTTGTCATGCAAGCCTTCCAGTTAAGTTCTTTCCTTAACCTTAACCTCGCATACAGTAGTTGAATCGATAGATCATTACTTATTCCAAAGGATTATTTATTCGCCTTCCCGAAGATGGATGATTAGATCATTTATTCCGGCCTCACGTATGCCTTCTACAATAAGATCAGCGAGCAGACGCGCTCTTAAAATCTGAAAATGTGTATTGTCCTGTACGCCAACTGGATGCAAGATAAATTCTCCAGGATAGCTCCACATGAACAGATTCTTCGTTCCTTCCACTCCATAGGCTTCAAAAAGCTTTCGACTCTTCTCCGCCAAATCGATCAACGGGATCTGCTCAGTCTCGGCCAACTCTTTTATTGCCTTTAAATAATCACCATGGCTGTCAACTATAGCTTCTGCATAATCAAATCTCCGCCTATGTACAGCGGTCACCAGAACCGGGTAGGCTCCCGCTTCCTTGGCAGCTGTAATCATCCGCAGCAAATATTATTTATTATCAATCTATCCTATCATAAATGATATTGAAGCAATTGGGAAAACTTACAACAAAAAAGGACTTGAAATGAAATCCAAAATCAGACTTCAATTCAAGCCCTTATATCGAGCTACTGTCACTGCTACCGAAGACTAACTAAGCATCATTCGATCATCTGCCAGCTTATGACCACTAATGGTTTCAAATTCCCCCAGTAGGCGTTCTACCGTAAGATCCTGTTTGCGTGTTTCGTCTATATCAAGGATAATACGTCCCTTATCCATCATTATTAGACGATTGCCAAGACGGATAGCCTGCTCCATGTTATGGGTAACCATTAGCGTAGTCAGCTTCATCTCACGGACGATAGACTCTGTCAGTTTAGTGATTAGCTCCGCTCTTGAAGGATCAAGTGCAGCTGTATGTTCATCTAACAGCAAGATTTGCGGTTGGGTGAAGGTTGCCATTAACAAACTCAGCGCCTGTCTCTCCCCACCAGATAATAATCCTACCTTAGCTCGTAGGCGATTCTCCAATCCGATCCCGAGGCGACTTAACTCCTCACGAAACATCGAACGTCTCGCTGCGTTTACTCCAAAGGATAATCCTCTGTTCTTCCCTCTTTTATAAGCCATCGCTAAATTCTCTTCAATCGTCATTCGTGGAGCCGTACCTGCCATAGGATCCTGAAAAACCCTGCCGATCCAGCGACTGCGCTGATATTCTGCTAAGTGGCTGATAGAATTCCCTTCAATACTTGCTGAACCGAGATCCGGCTTCATTACCCCAGAAATAATATTCATGAGCGTCGATTTACCTGCGCCATTGCTTCCAATAATCGTAACAAAATCGCCGGGGAGAAGCTCTAAATCAATACCTAGCAGTGCGATCTTCTCATCCGGTGTGCCAGGATTAAACAGCTTAGATACGTTATCAAGCTTAAGCATCGATGCCGCCTCCTCTCTTGCTGCTAAGCGCTTGATCAGCTAATTCAAGCGAACGCTTACGCGCCATATTCTTCTGCTTCAAGAAACGCTGAATCGATGGGAATACAAGTGCGAAAATAACGATAATCGCCGTAATCAATTTAAGATCCGAAGGTCTCAACCAAGGTACATACAAGGCTAACGCAACTACGATTCTGTAAACGATAGATCCCAGAACAACTGCCAATGTCGCACGGAATACACTTCCAGCCCCGAAGATAGCTTCACCAATGATTACCGAAGCTAAGCCGATCACAATCATCCCTATACCCATTGAAGAATCCGCAAAAGTAGAATACTGAGTAATCAGCGCTCCTGAAAGTGCCACCATTCCGTTGGATAAACTGACTCCAAGAATTGTCGTATTATCAGTGTTTACACCCAGACTACGGATCATTCTTGCATTATCTCCGGTAGCCCTTAAAGCAAGCCCAAGATCAGTACGCAAGAATAAATCCATCAGAACTTTCACAAATAAAACAACAAATGGAAGAACAAGAAGTGGATTGATGGACGAGAACAACGTGGTATCACCCATTAGTGACCAGTTAGGCTTACCGCCAAATATTCGCAGATTGATGGAATAAAGTGCGATCATCATTAGAATACCGGATAACAATCCATTAATCTTTCCCTTCGTATGTAGTAGACCCGTACACATTCCTGCCAGCATCCCACCTGCAATAGCAGCAAGCGTGGCTAACCATGGTGCATAGCCATTGGTAATCATAACGGCAGCAATGGCACCACCAGTGGTAAAGCTTCCATCTACAGTCAAATCAGGAAAATCCAAAATGCGAAAAGTAATATACACCCCTAAAGCCATAAATGCATAAAGCAGACCCATTTCTACGGCGCCGAGCATTGATTCATACATAGAAGTTTTCCTCCTTCAAGCGGCAAGGGGCGTCCTCACGGAATCGCCCCAATATAATGTCTTATTGAATAATATTGTTAGCTTGATCGGCTACTTCTGCTTTCATCGCATCCGTAACTTCTATGCCTTGTGCGGCAGCAGCTTTGAGGTTAAGGATAAGATCAAGCTTTTCTTGCATCGTTACTTTCATATCTGCTGGCTTTTTACCATTCTTCAAAATGTCCACTGCCATTTGTCCTACTTGGTAGCCATGATCGAAATATTTGAAACCAACGGTTGCAAATGCGCCTTTTTCAACGGTATCTCGGTCACTAGAGAAGAATGGAATTTTCTTATCATTAGCCGTTTGAATAATCGTATCCACAGCACTCACTACTGTGTTATCCAAAGTAATGTAGAATGCATCTACACGACCCGCGAGTGATTCAGCAGCTTGCTTCACTTCAGAAGTATTCGTGATGGCTGCCTTCACAAGCTCAATACCATGTTTATCCAGCTCTTTCTTAGCAATATCCGCCATAATTACAGCATTCGGTTCACCTTCGTTGATAACAATGCCCAGCTTCTTTACATTAGGAAATTGAGTAGCTATGAATTGCATTAATCTATTGATAGCTTCGGGATTCGTGTCCGATACTCCTGAAACATTTCCACCAGGGTGCTCCAGATCAGTGACGATCTTCGCATCGAGTGGATCAGTCACTGCTGCGAACAGAATTGGGGTATCCTTACTTGACTTGCTAAGCGCTTGAACAACTGATTGAGCGGAAGGTGTCGCAATAGCCAATACCAAATCATTCGTGTCTGCAGCAATCTTCTGTGCAATGGACAAGTTATTCGCTTGGTCAGCTTGAGCATTCTCAAGGTCAACCTTCAAGTTCTCTCCTTCAACGAGTCCAGCATCCTTCAAAGCAGCGAGAATACCTTCGCGTGTAGCATCAAGTGACGGATGTTCCACATATTGCGAAATTGCGATTTTGTAATTTTTGGAATCAGAGGCTCCAGCATTTGTTGACTTATTACCCGTGTTTGTTGCATTGCCTGAGTCTACAGCAGCATTATTATTGCCACAGCCAGCAGCTACCAGCATGAAGCATAAACTTAACCCCGCCAAAATGTTTCTCTTTTTCATCAAAGTACCCCATTTCATTAGATTATTAACGCGTGCATCAAAGTGAGCGACTCAGCATTATCACTTTTATCGATAAAAGCATTAAAGCATAAGCTTACACGTACCTCACAATAATGATGGAAATCTATTAAACCTATATTATATGGAGGTTGTTTATCCGTCAATCACTTATCCAACTTCCATAGATTACAAATTTCATAGCGCATAACTCACCAATATAGGAAGGACTTGGTTATGTCTTACAGTGATTGCCTTGGTCTGCATTACATAAAAAAAAGCCCCCTGCACAAACTTAAACTACAGTTTGAACATGGAGCGTGTCATATGCCTAATAACCACAAAAAATTACTAACTACTGCTACTGTATTGCTCGCTGCCGTTTTATCAAGTACCGCATGCGGCTACTCTTCACAATCACAGAAACCCAAAGTAAACGCAGTAACTCCTGATGGCATGCAAGCTTCTAGTTATTATGAAAAGTCCGCCATCACAGACGCTCAAGGAAAGTACTGGATTCCACTCCAACCTGCGATTGCTTCACTTGGCTATCGAATGAAAGATGATGCTACTCATGGTGGATACACCAAAATCGGTTATAGTGATGTTATGTATATGTTGCGACCTGGCTCTACTCAGGTCTTCTCCCTTGGGGAAAAAATCACACTGCCGCAGGCACCGAGACGACAAGAAGGTCAGATCTATATCACTCCTTTGGCTTTATCAAAATTTCTTCAAACGGAAGTAGGTTGGAATCCTCAGTCCGGTGAAATCAACATTGCCACACCGACCGACCATGAAAATATTATTAAATCTCCATCTGCTAAATCATTGAATGGATCTAAGCCATTTCGCATTCAAAGTATTTCTGAAGCAGACAAAAAGGAATTAGTTTCTTATGCCAAAAAATTCTTAGGTGTGCCTTATGAATTCGGTACAGGCCCTTATGAAGAGACCAAGAAATTTGATTGCTCTTCTTTTACAAGGCATGTATTCAAACCATTCGGAGTAACCCTACCGCGGCTAGCCAAGGATCAAGATAATATAGGTTCTCGCGTACAACGCAGTGCGCTAGATGTGGGAGATCTTATATTCTTCACCGTTCCAGGACGCTTTGAAAGTGACGCTATACCAGGACATGTCGGTATATATATTGGGGATGGCAAATTCGTACACACTTGGGGTGATCCCGGTGTTCAGATCAGTGAGCTCGACTCAGGGTATTGGAGCAACGTAATTCTGCACATGCAGCGCATTATGTAATCCACATTTACGACTTATAAGCACATATGAAGAAAGCCTGAATCCTTCGCTATTGAAGGGTTCAGGCTTTCTTTCTGCTCCATAAAGCGAACTCTAATCCCAGTTCTTACCCTTACCGCTTAAACGTACAAACAGTTTTACAAACTCTACAATCACTATTATCGCCAGAGCTGCAGCAACTACAATTCCCCATTGTAATCCGCTCAAATGTGAGACACCAAACCAGTCATTTAGTCCTGGGATGATGATCACAAGCACTAACATTAATGTAGAGATCAGTGATGCCCACAGCATATATCGATTGCTGAACCAGCCAATCTGGAACAACGATTTCGTATTGGATCTGACGTTAAATGCATGAGAAATTTGCAGTAATCCTAATGTAGCGAATGCCATCGTAACCGCAATTCCCTCATTGTAATGCGTATGTGCCCACTGGTATACAAATAGCGTAAGCGCCGCCTCTAATATACCCTGGTAGATGATCCCGATTCCCACACCACCAGCAAAGATACTGCTACTGGCTTTGCGTGGTTTCTTCGACATCAAATCATCCCCCGCCTTCTCAAGTCCAAGAGCAAGTGCCGGTAGGGTATCGGTAACAAGATTAATCCACAGGATATGAATCGGCTCGAGAATACGCCAGCCGATCATTGTCGCAATGAATAGCGTAAGTACTTCCCCAAGATTTGCTGAGAGTAGGAACTGGATTGCTTTACGGATATTGCTATAAACCTTCCGACCTTCTTCAACAGCAACAACGATGGTCGTGAAGTTATCATCTGCGAGCACCATGTCTGAGACGCCTTTGGCCACATCCGTTCCTGTGATTCCCATTCCCACGCCGATATCTGATGATTTGAGCGCAGGCGCATCATTCACTCCGTCACCAGTCATGGCAACAATCTTCCCTTTTTTTCTCCAAGCCTTAACGATTCTAACTTTATGTTCAGGGGAAACACGCGCATAAACCGAATAATCAGTGACTTTCTCAGCAAATTCCTCTTCACTGATTTTATCCAGCTCACTGCCTGTCAATACACCTGTTTCATCTTCGATAATACCTAGTCTTTTAGCTATTGCCGCTGCGGTATCTCGATGATCTCCTGTAATCATTACAGGTCTTATCCCCGCTTTACGACAGATGGCTACCGCATCCCGTACTTCCTCACGTGGCGGATCAATCATTCCGACCAAACCGATAAATACCAGCTCTTTCTCCGTAGTATCCGGTGAAATATTGGTCGGTAGCTGCGGTTCATCTCTGAAAGCAAATGCCAATACTCGCAATGCATCGTTCGCAAGCTTAGTATTACTTTCCATGATTTGTCGTGAATGTTCCTCTTTAAAGGGGACGATTTCTCCATCCACATAGATATGACTACATTTGGACAAAAGTACATCTGGAGCACCTTTCGTTAACACACGATAACGTCCATTTTCAACTTCATGAATCGTCGTCATCAGCTTGCGATCGGAGTCAAAAGGCAGTTCGTTTTTACGTGGGAATTTCTTTTCTAAATCCCTTTTATCAGTACCAATACTGAGCGCGTAGTCCACTAATGCAGTTTCCGTAGGATCACCAATAATCGCTTTACCACTCTTTGTGTGCGGGTCTTTAGCTCCTTCATTCCCTCCAGATTCCTTAGGGGACTTTCCTTCGTCAATACTGGAATCATTACAAAGAGTCATAGCCTGAAGCAATAATTCGCCACCTGGCGTCCCTTCAAGTCCTTCAGCAGCTTCTTTCGTAGTTCCATTGACATGCACTTTTTCGACAGTCATCTTGTTCAGTGTCAAAGTACCTGTCTTGTCAGAGCATATAATTTCGGTGCTTCCAAGCGTCTCTACAGCGGGTAGCTTGCGAATGATCGCTTTTCTTTTAGCCATCCGCTGCACTCCGAGTGCCAGGATAATCGTAACAATCGCTGGTAATCCTTCAGGTATTGCTGCTACCGCAAGTGAGATCGAGGTGAGTAGCATATCCAGCAGCTCTCTACCCTCCATAATACCGACGGCAAAGATGACCACACAAACACCTAGAATAATAAAGGTGAAGTATTTTCCAAGTTCATCTAATTTCTTTTGCAGTGGAGTAACATCCGTGTCTTCCTCTGAGATAAACCCGGCGATTCTGCCGACTTCTGTCTGCATTCCTGTAGCTGTGACAACGCCAACCGCTCTACCATAAGTCACATTGCTGCTCATATAAGCCATATTGGTGCGATCCCCGATGACAATATCGCTTCCCTCAAGTACACCTACTTTCTTTTCTGAGGGCAATGATTCTCCGGTTAATGCGGCCTCCTCTGTTTTCAAAGAAGCAGCTTCTAACAGCCTAATATCCGCCGGAACTACGTTACCAGCTTCCAGCAATACGATATCCCCTGGTACGAGGTCTTCACTTTTAATCTCAGAAACCTGACCTCCACGCCGCACCTTGGCATGCGGAGAGGACATACTTTTTAGGGCATCTAAAGCTTGCTCCGCTTTATTTTCCTGAATAACGCCAAGTACCGCATTCAGGACTACTACCAGCAAAATAATGATTGTATCTGTCCATTCTCCCAAAACTCCAGACAAAACTGCTGCCACGAGCAAAATAAAGATCATGACATTTTTAAATTGCTCTATAAATTTTCCTAGCAGTGATTTGGTCTTCGCTTCTTGAAGTACGTTCTTCCCATACTTCTCCAGAAGTTTAGCTGCTTCACCGGAAGACAAGCCATCTTTCCGAGTTTCCAGCCTTTTGAGCACTTCTTCCTCGCTCAGTGTATGAAATGGAATCTGCTCCTGCAATTTTTGTTCATTTGAATTCAAGACCATTGCCTCCTTCCGGGATTGAGATTCTGGTAAAACCTCTCATATGAGTTTTACCCAAAAAAGGCATAGTGATTCTAGAACGTTATGTACAATTTTAGAAATTCAACTGTTCAGTCTTCAAGATCCATTATTTCTAGTTCTAAACGATTGCCTTCATTAAACTGAAACATAACAAAATAACTATTCCTTGCTCTCGGATCACCTGATCCACTGCAGAATTCAGTCTATTGGTTGATTGCGATAATTATAATGAATTCGTTGAACAAAACCGTTAAAATCGCGCGAATTTCTCAAATATATCGCTCCTGACTTTAAACTTGATATTAAAAGATATATTTACTACGAATTACGTTAATTATCCTCGTCAATTTCTTGTTTTCTTCACCTTTGAAAGAAGCTTTTTCTCAAAATAATTTGGAATCATGCAAAAAGGTATGTTATGCTTTTTATACTATATACAGTTGGGAGGTGTTATTTTAGTGCAATATATAGCGCGTATGTCATTGCCTTGGCTTCTTCGGTTACTTTTAGTTGTGGGGCTGATTTCCTCATTTCCACCCCCTTGGTCTGGAAGTTTAACGACTACGAAGCAAGAACATACATCTCCCGAAATTGAACACTATGAACGCAAATTTACACCTCCAGTCCGGACAGTTCCCAAAATGATTCCACAAATTGGAACAATCAAAATATATGAACAGTGGGGACAGCGTTCCATTGCTTTAACTGCAATACTCCCTATGCTTTCAATCATATTCCGTCCGGTAATTTATAAATTTATGCTTCGACTGCGGCTGTACGTGCTAAAATTCACTTCTCATTTCGTGGCTTTGCACCCTACTCAATTTATTTGATAATAAATTGATATTAACGAGATACTTGCATAAACCGAACTTGTTAAGCGTATTGAGAAAATTTGGTATTCTATTTCGTGATTTCTTCGGGGCTATCTTCTTCTTTAGCTTCAAACTAACGGTAGATCCACTCACCTGCAGCAGTCTCTTTTGACAAAGGAATCGAAATGGATTTATAAGATATTAGATAAAGTATTCAATTTGAGAAACGGTATGCTGTAAAAATATCCAAAAAAGCTGCTGTAGTATTCGAACATAATAAAGTTGTTTCCCCTGCCAAAGGAGGAAAAGTATTGCAAATTAAGACAAAGCAACATAAACAACTACGGAAGAATTCGGTATTCCGAGTTCTCACCGTTATTGCGGGAGCACTACTTGCCGCTGTAGGATTAGAATTATTCCTCATACCACATGGGCTTGTGGTTGGTGGAATCACAGGTTTATCAGCATTATTCGCTCATACCACTGAAATGCGGCTTGGATTGTTTTTGTTTCTGTTCAATCTGCCTTTTATATTTATGTCTCGAAAGCAAGTGAATCTTCGCTTTGCTCTGTATACCGTTCCAGGATTAACTTGCTTGACCATTGCTTCTCTTGCTCTCCACCGTTTTCCTGCAGTGATTAGTGATCCTTTACCTGCTGCAATGGCAGGTGGCATCTGTTTAGGGCTCGGTATCGGGATATCTGTCCGATTCGGTGGTGTGAACAAACATGCCAGTGACCAAGGATATTCATTTCTGAGTGGTGGACCTCCAAAGTCAACGGAAGTCGTCATTATGATACTGAACTGTGCTATCTTGCTTATTGCAGGCACCCTATTTGGCTGGGAGCAAGCAATGTACTCCATTATTGCCTACTTATTGGCCTTCGAAGGTGTGAGATTCTCACTCCGAGGGTTATCCGATTCTCGAGCTGCGTGGATTACCAGCAATCGTTGTATGGATATCCAGGAAGCGCTCGAAAACTCACTAAGCCGAGAAGTTGGGCTTGCTGAAGGCTCAGGGCAAAATGGAGAGCTTAGCACATTGTTTTGTCTCATCAACAAAATGGAAGAACATCAGTTGCGGACGATCGTCCTTGATTGTGATCCTAACAGCCAAATTGTGTTCAAATCAGCTACTAGTAATCGAAGATTGATTAACCTGCACTGATAACAATAGCGCTTCTCCAATAATAGGAGAAGCGCTACTTTTGCATTTGGGTCTTTCTTTTTTAGCAATTCTCGTAGAATCTCGATTTCGAGTTCCTTCTCACCAAGTGTCATTGGTATTTCTTCAAGTGGAATAGAGTCACGGTGATCCCTGACCCATTGACGTATAGATTCTGGATGAACATCATAGATACGAGCAAGAACTCCAATTTTAATACCAGCCAATGCCTCTCGAACAATCTTCATCCGAGTTTCTTCTTTCAACCCATACCGAATCATCTCCCTTATTCTTATATTAATTTATTTGGATAGGAAGACTCTAGTTTAATTAGGGGGCCTTGGGGCTTTTGTAGCAAAAAAAAAAGAAACTGCCCATAAGTAGCATTCACCACTTTAAAGACAGCTTCTATTTCTTTAGCTAGCTAAGGATCAACCTCAGATCTACCGTAAACTCGCTAGTTACTTTCCTAACGGAACATTCCCCACAAACGGATCAGGTGAAAGGTGTTGTTCGGATCAATTTTCTGAGCAATAATAAATTTCACAATTTGGTCTTCCTGTGTCGCGGTCAATTTCTCGTTCAGTACACCTGACGCATTCCGTACCAGCCTGCGAACAACCGCAGTGTCCTGTAGCTCTTGTTTCGAGACGCCGTTAATCATATTTTTAATACGATCTTTGACTGTCGCGTTTTTCATCTTCAGCTTGATGCGTTCCACGAGCTGAGGGCTAATTCCGAATTGTTGATAACCCAAGTGTAGCACCTCCCGTCATATCCAATCTTCCACAGTATATGAGGCTTAGGTGCTAGATGTGCCTACTTAGTCAATTAATTCCCCTTGGAAAATTTGCTCGCCTTGTAAATAATGCCGGAGAGGGGCATACTCAGGTGACGTCCAGAACTTCTCATCCTTAAGCAGCTCTGCCACATCATCACGCGCCTGCTCTAACACTTCAAAGTCAGCTGTCATATCCGCTAAGCGGAACTCTGGTAATCCACTCTGCTTGGTTCCAAAAAAGTCACCTGGCCCACGCAGCTCCAAATCTCTCCGTGAAATCTCAAATCCATCATCGGTATCGGTCATGGCAGTCATTCGTTCACGCCCGATTTCAGATTTCGGATCAGCTACCAGTACACAATAAGAGGCATGCTGGCCTCTACCAACCCGCCCGCGCAGCTGGTGCAGCTGAGATAATCCGAACCGGTCAGCATCCATAATAATCATCAGAGTGGCATTAGGAACGTCTACACCAACCTCTACAACCGTCGTGGACACTAAGAGTTGCAGTTCATTGTTATAGAACGCTCGCATCACTTCATCTTTTTCAGCAGGAGACATTTTCCCATGCAACAGCCCAACTTTATAATTAGGAAAAGCTTGGCTCATCTGAATATGCAGATCAATGGCATTCTGCACATCCAGTTTCTCCGATTCTTCAATGAGCGGACAGATCAGATAAGCCTGGCGTCCCAGCTCTATTTCGCGTTTAATCAGATTCAGGACACGATCCATAAGATCATGCTTGACCCAATAACTGGTTATTGGCACTCGACCTTTCGGTCTTTCCGATAGCGTGGATACATCCATATCTCCAAAAACAGAGATCGCGAGTGTACGTGGAATAGGCGTTGCAGTCATCGTAAGTACATCCGGATTATATCCTTTACGCCGTAATACGCCTCGCTGGTTTACACCAAACCGATGCTGCTCGTCCGTAACTACAAGACCTAGATCACGGAAAAATACATCCTCTTGAATCAATGCATGCGTTCCTACAACGATATCGAGCATCCCCATTTGTAGAGAAGCTAACAATTCTTTACGTTTCCGTCCAGTTACACTCCCCGTCAATAGTCCAACCGTAATTCCAAACGGCTCAAACATCTTCGTAAGTGAGCGCATATGCTGCTCCGCTAAAATCTCAGTGGGCACCATAAGCGCACCCTGAAAACCAGATCGCACGGTAGCAAAAAGCGCCACGGCCGCTAACACCGTTTTGCCGGAACCAACATCACCTTGAAGCAGACGATTCATGCAATATGGTGATCGCAGATCATGTAAAATCTCCAGCTCCACCCGTTTCTGAGCATCTGTAAGCTCAAACGGTAAGCTGCGTACAAACTGACGCACGGTTGCGTTATCTACGGTATGGACTACACCATCCATCCTACCGCGATTAAGGACCCGGAACGCCTGCATCTTCAACTGGAACAGGAACAACTCCTCATACACCATCCTGCGGCGTCCCTGCTGCCCTTCACGGGTATCCTCTGGCCTATGAATGGTAGCAATCGCCCTTTTACGGGGCATAAAATCATATTCTCGCATAATAGAGTGTGGTAGTATCTCAGGAATTAGATCTTCATACTGCTGAAGTGCCTGATTAATACTTTTCCGGATCCAAGACTGCGTGATCTTACCACCGACAGAATAGACCGGCTGAAGGGTTCCTGTCTTCCCTTCCCCGCGATCGGGGAATTCATAATCCGTCACCGTAATTTGATTTCGCTTCTGATCCCATTTACCTGTGAGTACAATTTCTCGTCCCACAGTAAGCTGCTCTCTCACATAATGACGATTAAACCATGTAGCTGTGAACATCCAAGGCTCTGCAACCATTTTACAACTAAGTCGTGACTTGCCTCCAAATCGCTGCAGCACAGGGATACCGATCACTTTAGCCTCTGTAGTCACTTTATCCCCATGTTTCGTTTCACTTAGCGAGCGTGGTCGATAATCCTCATAACGGAACGGATAATATTCTAATAAATCCTTTACTGTAAAGACGCCAAAGGCGTGAAGCTCACTTTGCTTTTGAGCACTCACGCCAGTTATATTTTTTACTTCAATTTGATTTAATGACAGTGTCATATTCATCCCTCATTTTGCAGGCCAAATGAATACAGCTAACGTACCGTTTCCGACATGGCTGCCCACGACAGGGCCGACGTTCGTCAGCACTTTCTCTTCTAGTGTAAAATGCCCTGACAGCTCTTTCAGGAACTCTTCACCGGAAGCCGGTTCAGCCGTATGACCCACGGCCACATTGATTTTGTCTACACCTTGAATATCCTTCTTAAATAATTCAATCATACGGGCAATAGCCTTCTTACGGCCTCTAACTTTCTCCACCGCATATATTATTCCTTCTGCATCAATAGACAGGATCGGTTTAATATTAAGAAGTGTTCCCAGAATGGCCGAGGCTTTTCCGATTCTCCCGCCTTTTTGTAAATATTCAAGTGTATCTACCAAGAAGTAAAGCTTACGAGATTGGCGGAGACTTTCTACAGCTTCAAGAATCGCTTCGGGACTCTTATCCTCAGCTGCCAATCTGGCGGCTTCCACCACCATAAATCCAAAACCGTAAGAAGCGGAGAGGGAATCAACTACAGTGATCCCTTCTCCCTCTTCCTCCAACATCGATTTAGCTAATAGGGCAGATTGGTACGTACCGCTCAGTCCTGAAGAAATATGAAACGAAAGAATAGAACTTCCCGGGTAACGTTCCAGAATATCTTGGTACACATTCATGTATTCAACCGGTGAGGGTTGAGAAGTAGTAGGCAACTGTGACGAGCGGGGAAGGCGCTCATAGAACTGCTCCGGAGTCATATCCAGATTGTCCCGGAAAGCCTCTTCGCCGAACATTAAGGTCAAAGGGACGACCTCAATGCCATACGTTTCCGCCATTGCTGGCGGGATATCAGATGTGCTGTCGGTGACGATGATGGTACGATTCATGGATTATCTCCCCCATACTATAATTTTGCCAACTACGTAATTAGCAAGTTGCTCTTGAACAGTTAAAGAACCCTCGTATTACCTATGGCTCTACGGAGAAAAGATAATAATAAAGAGGTTGGCCACCCTCATGAATCTCTACTTCCACGTTAGGGTATGTCTCCTCAAGCCACTCACTTAAGGCATCTGTGACCTCAGAATCGGTTTCGGCTCCAATAAGGATCGTAACGATTTCATCGCCATTCTCAAGCATGTTGGACAACAGCGCCTGACTTGCAGCTAAAAGATCATCTGCGGCAGCGACGATTTTGGAATTCGATATTCCGATGAATTGCCCGGATTTAATCTCCAGATCATCAAAGCTTGTATCACGGACAGCATTCGTAACTTGTCCTGACTTGACTTGTGAGATTGCTTCTAGCATATTCCCGGAATTAGTCTCCACGGAATCTTCTTCTTGGAAAGCGAAAGCTGCAGCGATTCCTTGAGGAATGCTTTTACTTGGAATAACCGTAATCTCACGTTCGCCTTCCAATAGATCCTTAGCTTGCTGAGCAGCAAGCACAATATTGGAGTTATTCGGAAGGATGTAAACATGCTTCGCAGATATAGAAGAAATCGCGTTTACGAAATCCTCTGTGCTTGGATTCATAGTCTGACCTCCAGCAAGGACAACGTCCACACCAAGGCTTTTGAAAATTTCTGCTATTCCAGCGCCTGATGATACAGCAATGAAGCCATAAGGTGCCAAATCATCTGCTGGTGGTTCGGCTGGAGATGATTGTACACGACTCTGCTCATCCGGCATATCAGCGAAAACATCTGGCATAGGTGCAATATCCATGCCCGCGGTTAGCAAGTCACGGTGCTGCTCACGCATGTTTAGAATGTGAATCTGCGTAATCTCTCCATAAAGGAGCGCCAGATTCAAAACTTCACCTGGAGACTTAGAATGCACATGCACTTTAATGGTTTCATCATCCGAAATTACAATAATGGAATCACCATTTACTGACAACGCTTTCCTAAAGGTTTCCTCATCAAAATCCGTTCTCACATTACCGCCTAACTGGCGATTAATGAAGAACTCCATATCATATAAAAATTCTATGTCCTCTGTAGAAAGCTGTGATTGCGCAGAAGACTGTACAGAAGACAGATCGCTTTCAGTTTTCTTTAACACCGGTACAGGTGCTGGTGCGACTGATGCCTGAGGTTGTCCTTTTACAGTTTCAGACACACCGGAGGTTCCGCTCGTCAGATGCTGGTGAAACCCTTCATAAATGTAGACCAGACCTTGACCGCCAGAATCTACAACACCAACTTGCTTCAAGACAGGCAATTGTTCAGGTGTATAAGCTAAGGCTTCTTTTGCTTTGGCCAATACCTCTGTCATCAGCTCTGTAACATCTGTAGTTCGGCGAGCATAGTAGACAGCATGTCTTGCAGCCTCTTTAGCCACTGTAAGAATAGTTCCCTCTACAGGCTTTACAACTGCTTTATAGGCTGCGTCCACTCCGTTTTGCAGTGCAGCAGCGAATTGCTGTGTGTTCAGCTCATCATGTTGAGCTGCAGATCTGCTAAACCCTCTGAACAACTGGGACAAAATAACACCGGAGTTCCCCCGAGCGCCCATTAATAAGCCCTTAGAGAGTACACCTGCACATTGGCCAACTGACGTTGTATTGTTTTTCTTCAATTCATTCGCACCTGCGGTCATCGTCAAATTCATGTTTGTTCCGGTATCTCCATCTGGAACCGGAAAAACATTTAGGGAATTGACGTGTTCTGCATGCTGTTGCAGCTGATCCGCTCCAGCCAATACCATAGCGGTAAAATCTGTTCCGTTTATAGAACGCTTACTCAATTGAGAATTCCCCTTCCTAACTTCATGCCTAATCATTCTATGATTAACAGGACATAATGCACTAATTTACATTGTACTATAAGTATTAAAAGAAATAAATGTTTTTGAATCGGTTGACGTAGCAAAATTTGCTGTGATATTATAGATAAGTATTGTTTTATGCAGGTGTTAGGAATAAGGAGGTGTAATCTATGTCCCGCAAATGTGCAGTAACAGGCAAGAAACCGAGCAGCGGCAACCACGTGTCTCACGCCAATAACCGCAACCGTCGTTCTTGGGGAGTTAACGTTCAGAAGGTCCGTATCCTCGTGAACGGTAAACCAAAACGCGTGTACGTCAGCACCCGTGCTTTGAAAGCCGGTAAAGTTGAACGCGTTTAGTCTTTTGCAATTTTAAAGACCGAGCGATCACTCATATGAAGCAAAAAGCACCCTTTACATTTGTAAGGTGCTTTTTTTCATGTTTTCTGTTCTGTTCCAAGCTCAGCTCTTCTGAAATGTGTTCAAAATCGCTTTAACAAAACCTCCCAAAAACCTTGGCAGCTTAAACGTGTAAAATTTCATGGTTTACCCTCCCATCAATTCATGCCGTACGCAGGAGACTTTCCTCTTGTTCTAACGGTAACGTACTGCAGTCCTCCCTGCCAAAACAAAAAAAGGCTACATGAGATTTCTGCTCATGTAACCATATTTATGCGTCAAGGACTTGGCCTATACCTTAAGTCGTAATAGCCTATTTTTTTTAACGAAGTGCCGCTTCCGCTGCTTCTCGAATCTCAAGGATCGCTGCAGCACGATCACTCCGGCCAAAGACAGCATTTCCTGCTACCAAAACATCCGCTCCTGCACCGACAACGAGTGGCGCCGTAGCTTCCGAAACACCACCATCGACTTCAATAAGTAAATCTGGATTGACTTCATTCGCCCATTCTCTTATTTGAGTGATTTTGCGCAAAGTGTTAGGAATGAAAGCTTGGCCACCAAAGCCTGGATTGACGGTCATCACGAGAACCATATCCACATCCTCCAGCACCTCACGCACCGCTGATGCCGGAGTGCCCGGATTAATAGCTACTCCTGCCTTAAGTCCCAGTTCCTTAATCTGATGCACCACACGGTGTAAATGAACACAAGCCTCAGCGTGGACAGTAATCACACTAGCGCCTGCGGCAGCAAAATCAGAAATATAACGTTCTGGAGACTCAATCATTAGGTGAACGTCCAGTGGAAGCTTGGTATGTAACGAGACCGCTTTTACAATTGGTGGACCAAGCGTTATATTCGGTACAAAATGACCGTCCATTACATCCACATGGATCCAATCTCCTCCACTGACCTCAGCTTCTGCAACTTCTGAACCTAGACTTGCGAAATCGGCAGACAATATAGATGGTGCTATTCGTATCATGACTTAGTACCTCCGCTTTTTATCTTTCATTTCATTAAAAAATAATTTGTAATGTTCATACCGGCTATCAGCGATAGTTCCAGCTTTCCATGCCTCGATGACTCGACAGCCTGGTTCATGCTGATGACTACAACCACGGAATTTACAATCCCCAGCATAGTTAGCAAATTCACGGAAACAAGTAGAGAGCTCTTCAACCCCAAGCTCAAGAAAATCAAGCTGACTAAAACCAGGGGTATCCGCTACAAAGCCGCCCCTGCCAATATCCATCAGTTCTACATGGCGGGTAGTATGACGACCACGGCCCAGACGTAAGCTGATCTCACCTGTCTCCAGTTTAAGTCCTGGCACAATCCGATTCAATAAGGTCGACTTCCCTACCCCGGATTGTCCGGCAAACACACTGATACCACCAGTAAGTCGCTCTCTTAGTTCATCACTGCCAGCTCCTGTAAGTGAGCTTGTAACCATCACTTCATAACCAATATCTTCATAGAGCTCTTTAACATACTTAGTGGCTTCACCATTGTCATTAGCCAAATCCTGTTTGGTCAGAACAATTAAGGGTTCCAGTCCTGAATGCTCAATATGAACTAGAAACTTGTCCAACAGATTCAGGTTCATATCAGGTTCCCGCACAGAAAATAACAGAACGGCAAGGCTTACATTCGCTACAGGTGGACGAATTAACTCAGATTCTCTAGGGAGAAGCTCATCCACCATCCCTTCACCATGCTCAGTCAGCATATAGATCACTCGGTCACCTACAAGAGGAGCGATCCCCTTTTTCTTAAGTATGCCTCGGCCTCTGCATTGAACTGAATCTTCCTCTGTTGCTATTAATCCTTCACGAAGCGGTTTTACGTAATAATATCCGCTTAACGCCTTTACTATTATTCCTTCAGGCATACATAGTGAGCCTTCCTCTCCTGATTTTGCGAAAATGACCCAAGTTGATAAAATCCCCGGGTCACTTCGCTGCTACAACTAATCAAGTACTTCTACTATGATAAGTTATCGCTTTTATCTTTAGATTAGTCGTTGTTTTTATTATTATGCTTGTCATCATTTTTATTACTGTTCTTGTTGTTACCATTATTGGTCGATTCATTATTCACCGAATTGTTCGTAAGGAATCCCGTCTGATTGACTGATCCAGTGTTAGTAGACCCTTCGTTGTCTGAACTTGGAGGCAGGATCTCAGGTTCAATGGTCGGTTCAGCAGTAGGTGTCGGATCTATCGGTGTCTGAGTCGGCTGCGGAGTCGGAACCGTCGGTGGTTCAGGTTCTTGCACCGTGCCATTCTTCGCATCAATATACGGGATCACATAAGTGTCTAAAAGCACACCATCTCGGGTAACAATAACAGAACCATCTTTATTCGGAGCAAGTACCAAATTGACGGACAACACTTGGCTCTTTCCAATGGTACGCGTTCCCCAATCTTGTTTTTCATCATTATTGCGCGCATCAACGAATTCAATTCGAATCTTGCTCTTCTTGCCATCCTGTGCAGGGGCTACTGGCACATTAAAGGTATAATTCAGGGCTTCAGGTGGATAACCTGAGCTTAAGTAAATCGTAATCGCTGTTCCAGGAGGAACTGCGGTACCTTTTTCAAAAGCCCAAGTCTTCGTTACCTTACCTTCATCAACTGTGAAGCTGGATTCTTCCTTAACATCACCTAGCACCAGCTTGGATTCTTCCAAAAGCGCCTTAGCTTCACTCTCCGTCTTACCGATGAGGTCTGGCATCGTGACACTTTCTTCCCCTTTGCTAACGTAGAGGGTGATTGAAACCGTCTCAGGATCAAACTCGCTGTCAAAGGCTGGGTCTGATTTTATAACCTTACCCACCTCCATATTTTCATCGAAGAGAGGTGCATTCTTAATTTGATTCTGGGGTACACCCTTTGCCATCAGTGCTTTAACCGCTTCGTCGAAAGTGGAATTCGTTACATCTGGCATCTTAGTTAATGGTTTCGCCGTATTCACAGTTAGTATTAGGGAGGCTCCCTTTTTCACTTTGGCGTCCTTTTCCCTACTTTGCTTCATGACCACATTCTCTTCGAAATTCGGACTGTAGTCATACAGTATAGGATCAGCAACCTCAAGCCCTAAATCCTCAAGTTCAGTCTTCGCTTGTTCCAGCTGTTTACCGACCACGTATGGCACCGATACCTCCGGAACAACTAATTGGGATTTAACGTACCAAACGAGACTGCCCATAGCCAGCAGTAACACTAAAGTTAAACCAATCCATAATGCAGGTTTAGTCCATTGTTTTTTACCTTTTTTCACAGGTACCGGATCGTCATCGTCATCTTCATCAGTATCCATCCGGTCGTGGCGATGATTACGATTTCCATTGCTTCTTTGGATCGGTTTAATCGCTGGTATTACCCGCGTTCGATCCTCATCTTCTTCATCGTTAAAAAGAACTTTTGCTTCACTACGCCGCTCAGGCAACAAGCAGGTTTCTAAATCCTGCAGCATTTGCTTGGCAGACTGATAGCGCTCTTCCGGATTCTTACGCATCGATCTTAGAATTACATTCTCAACGCTTTGCGGAATCAGTGGATTCAAGAGCCTAGGCTCTTCAAACTCTTCTTGAAGATGCTTTAGAGCTACGCTAATCGGGCTCTCCCCTAAGAATGGAAGACTTCCGGTAAGCATTTGATAGAGTACAATTCCTAATGAATACAGGTCGGACTTCTCTCCTGTTGAGACACCTTTAGCATGCTCTGGTGAGAAATAATGAACGGAACCCACTACAGAGCCTGTCTGAGTAATGGTTGTAGATGTAACCGCACGAGCTATTCCGAAATCTGTTACCTTCACCCGGCCATTGCGCCCAATCAATATATTATGTGGTTTAATATCCCGATGAATAATTTGATTCTGATGAGCGTGATCAAGGGCATCACAGATTTGTGATGCGATCCGTACGGACTCATCAACCTGTAATGGCGCTCGTTCTTTTATAATTTCATTAAGATTCTTGCCCTCAATATATTCCATGACAATATAATGAATTTCGTCTTCCTGTCCTACATCGTAAATACTAACCACATTCGGATGAGACAAAGATGCGGCTGATTGCGCCTCACGCCTAAAGCGGCGGATAAATTCCTCGTCATGCACAAATTGATTACGCAATACTTTAATGGCGACGTTTCGGTTTAAAAGAATGTCATGTGCTCTATAGACGAGCGCCATTCCACCTCCGCCGATCCGTTCGATGACTTGGTAACGGCCGCCCAATTCGTGACCGATCATCAATCCCACTCCTTTGTTTCGGGCACAGCGGCCTCTCCATGATGTTCTAACAAAGCGACGCTAATATTATCGCCGCCGCCAGCAAGCAGTGCCAACTGAAGTAAGCGGTCCGCTCTTTCCTCTAACGGTATCTCATGTATACCCGCTACCTTGCCCAAATGCTCATTGGTAACAAAATTACTTAAACCATCACTGCACAGAAGCAAAAGTTCCCCGGGTAGCAGGGTAACAGGGGCTAAATCAGCCACCACCTCCGCATCTGTTCCAAGTGCTCTCGTCAGCACATTCCGTCGCGGATGATTATCTAATTCCTCCACACTGATCTGACCGTTCTTGAACAGCTCATTGACTAGCGTGTGATCCTCGGTTAATTGAACTGCTGCACTGTCTTTTATTAAATAGGCTCTGCTGTCTCCGATATGGCCAATATATCCGATTGAACCATTCATGAGAGCAGCAACGACAGTAGTACCCATGTTGTGATACTTTTCGTCACTGGAAGCCTCTTTGAAGACAGTGCTGTTAGCTTCCAAAATAGCAGCTGACAACGCATCACGCAGGGCCTCGTCCTGAAGTTCAGGCTGCAACCCGTCTAGGGTATTCCTCATCGTCTCCAAAGCAAGTATGCTCGCGGTTTCACCAGCCTGATGTCCACCCATCCCATCGGCTATTATGCCGAGTGTATAACCGTGGCGCGTCGCGCCGATCCAGACCGAATCCTCATTGACAGAGCGTACTCGGCCAATATCGCTGGCATGAACTGTTCTGATCAAATATCCTCACCCCAACTCCATATGTTTGGCACGCAGCTGTCCGCATGCGGCCGCGATATCATGGCCTTGCTCACGGCGAATCGTAACATTCACACCGTTGTCAGCCAAAATACGTTGAAACTCAAAGATATCATTGCGTGAAGTACGTACATATTTCCGCTCTGGCACGTGGTTTACCGGGATCAAATTGACGTGGCACAGCATGTTCTTAAGCACACCCGCTAATTCCTCAGCATGCTCCGGCTGATCATTCACCCCGCCGATCAATGCATACTCAAAGCTGACACGACGCCCCGTCTTAGCTTGATAATAACGTAAAGATTCAATCACATCATCAAACGGATAGCGGCGGTTTACTGGCATTAGCTTCGAACGCAGTTTATCGTTAGGTGCATGAATCGAAATCGCCAAATTTATCTGTGTATCTTCTTCTGCAAATTTATAAATGCTCGGCACAATACCACTAGTAGAAACAGTAATATGCCGTTGTCCAATATTCAGGCCTTTCTCATGAATCATAAGACGCAAGAATCTCATTGTTGCATCATAGTTCTCAAACGGCTCGCCAGTACCCATGATAACAATACTGCTGACACGTTCGCCGCGTGCATCCAAGATCTGTTGGGAACGTACAACCTGGGCTACAATTTCACCCGCAGTCAAATCTCGTTTCAATCCACCAAGCGTTGAAGCGCAGAAGGTACAGCCGATCCGGCATCCTACCTGGGTAGTTACACAGACGCTATTGCCATAATTATGTTTCATGATAACTGTCTCAATCGCATGATCATCATGCAATCCAAACAGGAATTTTACAGTTCCATCTTTCGATTCCATTTTAGTAATCTCAGTGAGTGCTGCAATGGAGAATTGCTCATCCAGCTTCTGACGAAGCCCTTTAGACAAATTGCTCATGGCTTCGAAGTCACTTACACGTTTTACATACAACCAATCAAAAATCTGTCCACCACGAAAAGCAGGCTCACCGTTATCTTTCGCCCATTGTTGTAACTCTTCTAAAGAAAAATCATATATTAAAGGTTTCATTATTATTAGCACCTGTTCTTTCATAAGGATATGCGTATTATTTCTCATTCTTCCTATTTTAACACAAATTTCAGAGACGGTAAAAGAAATAGCCCGCCGTACGGTAGCCCGGCGGGCGAAAGATACAACAATTGTCAGTAAATTTGCTATATTATAAAACTCTTTGAAGCATAGAGATATAAAACCCGTCGCTGCCATAATGATGTGGCAATAACTGAATTCCCTCACCTTCAGCCAGCGCGGTACCTTCCATTCTATCCCACAACGGGGAAGTAAACGTTATAGAAGTGAAATCAGGATTTTGCTTCAAAAAAGCAGCGACTACTTCACTATTTTCCGTTTGTTCAGTCGTACAGGTACTATAAACCAGAACACCACCCGGCTTCAACAGTTTTGAAACCGACTGCAGCAGCTGTCCCTGCAATGATGCTACACTCGCAACATCCTCAGGTTGCTTACGCCATTTGAGATCTGGCTTACGGCGAATTACACCAAGCCCAGAGCAAGGCGCATCCAATAGAATTCTGTCGAAGGATTGATGCTCTAAGGTATGCTCTAGCTCCAGAGCATCTGCACTGCCTGTTACAACACTGTCGAGACCTAATCGCGCAGCTTGATCTGAGATAAGTTTAGCTTTATGCGGATGCAAATCGTTAGCGAAAATAGATCCTTCATCTTTCATCAGCTCGCCCATATGCGCTGTTTTGCCCCCGGGCGCGGCGCAGCAGTCAAGCACTTTCATTCCAGGCTCAGGTGCAACAGCTTCAGCTACAAGCATGGAGCTTTCATCCTGAACAGATAAATAGCCATCACGATACCAGGAGGAAAGAGCCAGATTACCGCCGCCTTTTACAACAATACCATATGGACTAACTTCAGAAGCAGAAGCTTGCAGACCTTGTTCAATCATCTGACTCAGCAGCGCTTCACGGCTAATCATCGTTGTATTTACGCGTACACTGACAGCAGGCGGCTCGTTATTGGCAGCGCAGATGGATTCCGCAGTGTCAGCACCATACTCGGTAATCCAGCGCTTCACTAACCATAACGGATGGGAATACTGAATGGATATCCGCTTCGCCGGGCTCAATCCATCAGGTATAACTGGTAGATCTCCAGCACGCAGCACACTACGAAGCACGCCATTAACCATACCCGAGATTCCTTGATGGCCTTTTTTCTTAGCTATATTTACAGCCTCGTTTACAGCTGCATGAGACGGAATGCGATCCAGATACATAATTTGATATAAGCTTAGACACAGTAAATTACGCACCCATGGCTGCAATTTAGCAATCCCTTTGCTAACAAATTCCTCGAGCACATAATCAAGTGTATTCATTCGAGAGATGGTACCGTAGACAAGCTCTGTAACTAATCCAGCATCTTCTCTGCTAAGTGCAGACTTCTGCAGACTGCTGTTCAGCAGTAAGTTGCTGTAAGCGCCTTGCTGTTCGACCTTAACCAGTATATCGAGTGCGATATCCCGGGCAGAGGTTATAGCAGCTTTACCTGTATTTCCGGGACCGCCTTTTTTACCAACCACTGCTTTATCCTTGCCGTTTCTGTTGCCGGAATTACGATTTACTGTTGATCGGCCTGCACCGTTACCACCCGCGCTCAACCTAGCACCGTCCCTGGTTTCATGACACCGCCACGGCTAAAATCTGCAGCACTCATCGCTTTCTTACCAGCAGGTTGAACAGTAGTTAGCAGCAGACTTCCATCTCCAGTCTTAACCTCGACACCATGTTCAGTGACCGAAAGTACCGTTCCTGGCGCACTGTCAGTTGATTTCTGCTCAGCAGGAATTTTTGAAGCCCATACTTTGAAGGTCTCTCCATTCCAGAGCGTAAACGCGCCGGAAAAAGGTACTAATCCACGAATTCGATTATAGTTATCACGTGAGCCAGCGTTCCAATCCAAACGCTCATCCTCACGATTTAGGTTAGGTGCAAAGGTTGCTTGACTATCATCTTGCGGAGTCGCTGAAACAAGGCCGCTTACTAAGCGCGGCATTTCAGACTTCAAGAGATCACGTCCGGCAAGGCTAAGCTTCTCGAACATCGTACCGGAAGTATCCTCATCCTCGATAGCCACCTCGACGCGCGAGATCATATCTCCAGTGTCAAGTCCTTCAGCCATATACATCAAGGTAACGCCGGTAACTTTCTCACCGTTAATGATACTGCGTTGAATCGGTGCGCCGCCCCGGTATTTAGGAAGCAATGAACCATGAACATTCACGCAACCATTACGTGGCAAATCTAATACCGCTTTAGGCAAAATCTGACCATATGCAGCGGTAACAATCAGATCAGGCTCATATGCAGCCAGTTCTGCGACAGCCTCAGGTTTACGCATCCTTTCAGGCTGAAGCACAGGTAACCCGAGAGTCAATGCGGCTTCTTTAACTGGTGAAGGAGCCAAGATCTTTTTTCGTCCCTGCGGTCGATCTGGTTGGGTGACGACCGCTACAACTTCATAGCCTTCATCCATCAGCATTTGCAAGCTTGGCACCGCAAAAGCCGGGGTTCCCATGAATACAATCTTCATATCCTCACTCCTCAGTCTCGCTCAGTTCAGCAGTCATCTCGTATACTTTTTCAGCGATATCCGTAAACAGTACTCCGTTCAAATGGTCAATCTCATGTTGAAAAGCCCGCGCAAGTAAACCGCTGCCGGTAATCGTAATTTCTTTTCCCTCACGGTTTAGACCACGTACGGTGACTGTCTCAGCACGGCGTACATCACCATTCAGCCCGGGAATACTTAGACATCCTTCAGGTCCAAGCTGCTCGCCTTCTGTACTGATGATTTCTGGATTAATCATTTTGATCAGCCCGTGCTCTTCATCCGCATCCACCACAATTAGGCGCTTCAATATGCCAACTTGCGGAGCTGCCAGGCCCACACCTTCAGCGTCATACATTGTATCAGCCATATCATCAAGCAATTTTTTCACATTAGGTGTAACTACAGTTACTTCTTTAGCTATTTTGTGCAACACTTCATCCGGTTCCTTAACGATCATACGTATCGCCATTTCAAACACCTTCCCGTTCTGTACATCTCTATATTTAGAGTTTATTGATCTAGCTCTTTTTTTACATTGTAACATGATAACGATTTACATCAACATTTGCGGATCAACATCAATGCTGATTTGGAGCCCTGCATCCCGTACAGAATCCTCTAACTCCTCAGCCACTTGCCGTACAAGCCCTATTACATCGATGGCGCCGCGCCATTTTATCATACATTGGAATCTATATCTACCCTTTAAGCGAGGGATTGGAGAAGCTACGGGACCTAACAGATCTAGTACATCGGTGGTTAGCTTATCTAAACTTCCATACCATCTTAGATTTCTGGCCTTCCCCTGCAGATTCATAGCGTAATTCTCCGCCATCCGGAGTAATAGCGGTAACTGCTCATGGGATAATGTAACGAGTATCAATCTGCAATACGGTGGATAGTGTAAACCTCTACGATGCTTCAACTCTTCCCTTACAAAAGACAGATAGTCATGTCCGCTAGCATGAACAATAGAATAATGCTCCGGTGTATAGGACTGAACAACTACCTCACCCGGAAGCTGATGCCGACCTGCTCTTCCAGCAACTTGTGTAAGCAATTGGAAGGTCTTCTCCGCTGCACGAAAATCGGGTAAATTCAAGGCTGAATCTGCTGTAATTACACCAACAAGAGTTACGTCAGGAAAATCCAAACCTTTCGCTACCATCTGAGTACCTAGCAGAACATCCGCTTTTTTGTCTCTGAATTGGTTGAGTAACTTCTCATGCGAACCCTTTTCTGTTGTTGTATCCACATCCATACGAATCACCCGTATACCAGGGAACAACTTGCCAAGCTCTTCCTCCACTCGCTGCGTCCCCGTTCCGAAGAACCGGATATGCTCACTCCCACACTCTGGACAAAGCTTTGGTGCTGGTTCCGCATGACCACAATAATGACAACGCAAGTTGTCACTACGACTATGATACGTTAATGAAATATCACACTCGGGGCAGCCTGCTACATATCCACAACTCCGGCACATGACAAACGTTGAGAAACCTCTACGGTTAAGTAGTAACACGGTCTGTTCTCCACGTTCCAGTCTTTCAGCCAATGCAGAATGAAGCTTACGGCTGAACATCGAGCGATTACCTTCTTTCAGCTCTTCCCGCATATCCACTACATTTACCTTGGGTAGCTCGTTGCCAAGCGCCCGAGTAGGCATCTCGAGAAGTACTGGTGAAAAATGAATATCAGTCTGCGCTCTGGAAGCATGATAGCTTTCTAACGAAGGCGTGGCGGAGCCTAAAATCACGGCTGCCCCACACTGTTCGGCTCTGCGAATCGCAGCATCACGAGCATGATATTTCGGATTTTCTTCCTGCTTATATGAGGTCTCATGCTCTTCATCCATAATAATTAAGCCTAGGTTAGAGAACGGCGCAAACACCGCAGATCGGGCGCCAACGGCAACCGTAGCTTTTCCTTCACGGATCTTGCGCCATTCATCGTAACGCTCGCCAACAGACAATCGGCTATGCATTACCGCGACACCACTTCCGAAACGTCCCTTAAACCGTTCCACCATCTGCGGAGTCAATGCGATTTCTGGGACGAGCACTGCGGCCTGTCTACCCTGATCCAAACAACGTTTGATACATTGCAAATAGATTTCTGTCTTACCGCTCCCCGTAACGCCATGTAACAGAAAAACTTCATGGAGCTGCTCTTCTAGCGTTCGTGAAATACGAGTGTATACAATCTCTTGCTCTGCTGTGAGTGGCAGAGGCGTAGTAGGCTTAAAATCGCGTCCTTGATAGGGGTCGCGATAGACTTCAATTTCACTGATTTCGATAAAGCCTTTTTCCTCTAAACCCTTCACGGTACTTGCCGTCACTTGAAGTGCTGACAAGACTTCCTTAAGCGCCATTGGGAGCGTAGCTTCCCTTTCAATTAGAAAGCTAAGTACTTCCTTCTGTCGCGCGGATTTTTTGGGGAATTTGTTCAACGCCTCACGAGCAGCCGTAATGCCTATAGCCAGATCTACTGCTTTCAGCTTCTTCTTGCCCATTTTATCTTTGATGGATTGGCTCTCTACAAGAACTCCACGTCTTAACATGAACTTCACCGTCTCCGCAGCCTCCGGGAATGCACGGGTAAGTTGCTTCATGGAAACTTCGCCAGTACGTCCAATAAATTCAGTAATTAGGCGTTCTTCATCCCCTGAATCGGCAAACATAGGGAATAATTCATCATCAGGAAATGCTGTTTCTTCTTCTACATCGCCTAACGAAATCAGTCGTTCTGCCTTCCCTTTTAGGGCTGTGGGCAGCATCGCCTGAAGGGCTGAAATTCGTCTGCATGCATACCTTTTACTCATCCAGTCCGCTAGTTCAACTAGTTCAGGAGATAAAGGCGGAAGCAAATCGAGTACTTCTTGAATGGGCTTAAGACCAGGATTCACTACTGTTTCACCTGACTCCAGTGAGACGACAAAACCTTGAACCGTACGGTGTCCAAACGGGACCGCTACTCGACTACCCACTTCAATCCATAACTTTAATGACTCTGGAATACTATAATCAAATGGCCGGTCAGTGCTGCGTACAGGCACATCCACAATGACCTTGGCAATATCCATTATAATGAAGCTCCAGTAATCCGCTCTGCCACGAGTGTCAGCAAACGACGAGCAACCTCATCCTTAGACAATTGTGGCAATTCAAGCACCAATCCATCTACATCATATATCGATACAATATTCGTATCCGATCCGAATCCGGCTCCTGCAGCCGCTACATTGTTTGCAACAATGAGATCGCAGTTTTTGCGGACCAGCTTGTCCTTTGCATAAAATTCTGTATTTCCCGTCTCCGCCGCAAAGCCGATCAAGAACTGCTTATCCTTGTTCTTACCTAGCGTTTCCAGGATATCCGTTGTTTTGATAAGCTCAAGAGTCAGCGTATCTCCACTTTTTTTAATTTTGGAAGGCTCGCTATGTTTAGGACGGTAATCCGATACAGCAGCTGCCTTGATCATGATATCGCAGCTGTCCCACAACGCAGTAACCGCATCATACATCTCTTGTGCGGATTGAACACGAATGACAGAAATATCCGGGTCCTGCGGAGGTGCTTCATCTGTTCGCGCAGCAACCAAGGTAACCTCTGCCCCCATAGCACGTGCAGCACGTGCCACAGCAAAACCCATTTTACCGGATGAATCATTGGAGATATAGCGTACCGGGTCAATCCGTTCTACTGTACCACCAGCTGTAATGACGATCTTTTTACCATGGAGTGGACTAGACTTCACACTTTCTTGCAATGCAAAAAAATCCTCAACATAGCTTACAATGGTCTCAGGCTCCTCTAAACGTCCTTTACCCACGTAACCACATGCCAGCAGACCTTCTCCAGGCTCAATAAACTGAATACCTCGTTTAGCGAGGGTATCTAAATTACTAAGTACAGCGGGATGCTGATACATATGAACATTCATAGCCGGTGCCACCATAATAGGTGCAGTAGTAGCGAGTAACGTTGTGGATAACATATCATCCGCAATTCCGTGCGCCATTTTAGCTATAATATTAGCAGTTGCTGGTGCTACTATCACAAGGTCCGCCGAATCAGCCAAATCAATATGTGAGATGGAGGATGGATCCCGTTCCTGGAATGTATCGCTATATACTCGTTGCTTCGACAGTGACTGTAGAGTTAATTCTGTAATGAACTGCTTTGCCGATGCTGTCATAATGACATGAACCTCGGCACCTTTTTGGACAAGCTTACTGGTCAGGGTTGCTGCTTTATAAGCGGCAATTCCTCCTGTAATCCCAAGTAAAATGGTCTTCCCCTTCAAGCTCTTCAATATGATCTCCCCCCTGTTCCCTACTCTTACAACGAATGATCTATTTCTTAAACTTCTTATATTTTGAGAAAAAAATAACAACCTTCCGGTTGTCAGAAACAGCCCGGTCTTGGGCTATCATCATTCATTAAAGACCCATTAATGCTCCATAACCCAAGAAGAAACGGCATCGCCTAATCACAACTAGGCGGTATCCGTTTCTACAAAAGGTCATATCTAAATAGGATTGAGACTACTCTTCACCGCGGGTAAGCGTAATGCGATCTTCGTAAATTTCTTCAAGAGCAACACCGACGAATTTATGCGATCTTGGGTTCTTCACATCTGTCTTGCCACCCTCACGCAATTGTCTAGCACGACGTGATGCAGCTACAACGAGCGAATACTTACTGTCAACCTTGGTCATCATTTCATCAATTGATGGATATAGCACAGGGACACCTCTTCATAGTTTACTGGTAATACATTCAGCCTTGCAGCATTCATTATCTAACTTTACAATGTTCGGCGATAATAATGCTTTCTATTCTCTTGCAGGCCAGATCAATCTCATCATTCACAACAGCATAATCATAATGCTGCATTAGATTAATCTCATCCTCCGCTACAGTCATGCGGTGATCGATCACATCTGGATGTTCTGTACCCCGTCCGCGTATGCGGTCCTTCAACTCGTCCATAGAAGGTGGAAGAAGGAACACAAAAATACCTTCAGGAAACTTTTCTTTGACTTTGAGTGCTCCCTGAACCTCAATTTCGAGAATAATATCTTTGCCGCTATTGAGAGTTCTCTCTACAAAATCACGTGGAGTACCGTAAAAATTACCTACGTACTCCGCATATTCAAGCAGTTGGTCGGCTTCTATCATAGCCGCAAACTGCTCTTTGCTTTTGAAAAAATAGTTCACGCCGTCTTCCTCACCCGCACGCGGACTGCGAGTAGTAGCAGAAACTGAGTAGACAAGTTTGGGCATCTTCGGTCGTAGCGCAGTACATACAGTACCTTTACCCACGCCGGAAGGTCCGGATAATATGATGAGCAATCCTTTTGACATAATACACTCCATTTAGTTGTTATTCGTCGTTGTCGTCATCTTTACTGGATAAGCGATGTGCTACAGTCTCCGGCTGTACAGCCGACAGAATGACATGATCACTATCTGTAATGATTACGGCACGAGTCCGTCGGCCATAGGTGGCGTCGATCAACATATGTCGATCTCGAGCCTCCTGGATAATACGTTTGATTGGTGCAGATTCCGGACTGACGATGGAAATAATGCGATTGGCGGACACAATATTCCCAAAGCCAATGTTGATAAGTTTGATTGCCATGTTCCGGTAGTTCCCCCCATAAAGTTCTATGCTATTACCTGTTCCCGGTTACTCTATGTTTGCCGCTTGTTCGCGAATCTTCTCCAGCTCCGCTTTCATGTCTAGCACAAGACCCACGAGTGTTAAATGATTGCATTTCGATCCGATTGTATTCGTCTCCCGGTTCATCTCCTGAATGAGAAAATCCAGCTTGCGTCCTACCGGCCCTTTCCCCTTCAGGAGGGTTCTGCATTGTTCGAAATGACTATACAACCGGGTCAACTCTTCATCAATATTACAGCGATCAGCAAAAATAGCGATTTCCATCCCGAATTTATGCTCATCAAATGCGAACGTCCCATCATTTAATTCATTTAATCGATGACGAAGTTTGTCACGATATTCAATGATTACAACAGGTGCAAGTTCGACCATTTCAGCATGCATGGTCTCGAGATGATTGAGACGCTGTTCAATATCAGCGGCTAGAAAACTGCCTTCACGGGCGCGCATCTCCAGCAGAGACTGCAAACTCTGCTCAAGTCCCGTCTCCAACATTTCAGAGTAGTCTTCTAAGGCCGCGGACACGGCACCCGCAGCCTCATCTTTGCTTTCCATAATCCCGGGTATAGAAAGTATATCACGTAGAGTCAACTCACCGGACAAACCATACTCGTTCTTAAGCTGATCTGCTGCCTTAAGATAAGTCATGACAGCAGAGCGATTCAGAACCGGTCCGGAAGACGACTCATCGTGCTCTCTATTGATGGTAACATCTATCCTTCCCCGTTTGACGTGCTGCTGAACCTTTCTTCTCAGCACATCCTCATAACCCGTCCAATCCCGGGGCATCCGCAGTACAACTTCGCAGTACCGGTGATTCACCGATTTCACTTCGAACGTAATCTTGTAGCCGCCGAATTGCAGGGACGATTGACCGTATCCGGTCATGCTAAATGACAACGGAATCACATCCATTACACTATTGTAATTGATTATTACTAGCGAAACAAGGGGGACAATTTACGTCCTGATTTCTCCCATACATATTCCATCAGCTGTGCACTCATATCATAGAACATGAACGGTGTCATCAAATAGATCCCATTGAAATGGGCTATAGCAACATCTAGCAACTCCTTAGCAATAGCGACCCCTTCAGCTCTTCCTGCTTCCCCTTCAAGTCCCTTCATACGGTTCCGGACTTCATCTGTAAGCTGAATACCTGGAACCTCGTTATGCAGGAACTCTGCATTACGTCCACTAGCCAGTGGCATCACACCGATAAACACGGGAATATCCAAATGTGCTGTGGCTTCAGCGATTCTCACGATAAGCTCCTGATCATAGACAGGCTGGGTCATAATATAATCTGCACCAGAGGCAATTTTCTTCTCCAGCCGCTGTACGGCCTTATCTAAATGTCTAACATTCGGGTTGAAGGCAGCACCGATTACAAAATCCGCTTTCTGCTTCAAAGGTTTACCTGAGAAGGAAATGCCATCATTCAACTGTTTAATCATACGAATAATCTCAAAAGAGGTTAAGTCGTAAACCGAACTTGAGCCAGGAAGATCGCCGAATTTTGCCGGGTCTCCAGTCACCGCTAACACATGATCAATTCCAAGCGCATCAAAACCCATCAAATGCGATTGAGTACCAATCAGATTACGATCGCGACAAGCAATATGCACTAGTGGACGAAGTCCAGTTTTAGCATGCACCAAGTGGCCCAAAGCCATATTGCTCATCCGTGTAACAGCTAGTGAGTTATCGGCGAGTGTCAGTGCATCCGCACCCGCTCTTCTCAGTGCTTCCGCCCCCTGCATAAACTTGGCGATATCCAAATCTCGGGGTGGATCAAGCTCAACGATAACTGTATGGCGTTCCTTCACTAAATCAACTAAGTTCGGCTCTCTGCCATCTTTTTCCTCAGCTTCGCCAAAATCCTCTTGTAGTGATACACGCTCTACTGTTACAAGCGACGGTTCTGGAAGTGGCTGAGGTACGTAACCTTTCAATGCGGAAGAAATTTCAGCAATATGCTGCGGAGTAGTACCACAGCAACCGCCAATAATTCTGCAACCCATTTCTGCAAAAGTTACTGCCATCTGTCCGAAATATTCTGGTGATGCCCCATACCGATATTCTCCGTCTACATAATCCGCAACACCCGCATTCGGATAAACCGAGGTTGGTAGAACCAGATTACCCTGTACAGCTTTTAGTGCTCTCTTAATTCCATTTGGTCCAGTATTACAGTTAAATCCGATGATATCTGCGCCGTCACCTTCTAAAATGCGAAAAGCCTCCGGCAGCGTCAAACCATCTAATGTGCGTGCCGACTCATCCACAGCAAATTGGCAAATGACAGGAAGAGCACTATGTTTACGTACTATTCTCAGCGCAAGATGCAGTTCCTCGACATCGTAGAAGGTTTCTAGCATAATTCCGTCTACTTCTTCTTCTAACAAGGCTGTAATCTGTTGTGTAAAATACTTCTTCAACTCTGTGGATGAGAGATTCGCACGTTTACCGGCACGAATAGAGCCTACAGCACCTAATACATATCCAGTATCTCCAGCAGCTTTACGAGCGATTCTAACTCCAGCGCGATTAATTTCTTCAACCTTGGACTCCAAACCATATTTGGACAGCCTGTCAAAATTCGCTGAGAAGGTGTTGCTTTCCAGCAGCACAGCCCCTGCATCGATATAGCTGCGATGGACATCTTCGATAACCCCCGGAGAGGTCAAATTTAATTCTTCGTAGGAAATGCCGACAGGGAAACCCTTCTGATATAAGTACGTACCCATCGCTCCGTCTCCGACCAATACTTTGTTTCCCCATGCGGAACGTAAATCCTGCTTCACTGCAAGATCCTCCCCTGTCACATTAGTTTCTACTTTAGTTTCATACTAATGTAACATAAATCGCTATGGATGATAAGCTTTCATAAGAAAAGCAATCAGTCCCCCAGCCCGGGTATGCATGATCAAGTATTAAAATCCTCATACTATCAAAAAACAATTAAAGGGGTATTTAAGTGAAGAAAAAAACTAGAAAGTTACTGATCCGAAAATACGCAGTGATGCTACTCTTATGCATTCTCTGTCTGTTATATTTGTATCTGGGGGATTGGTTGTTCGGCTATGGCCTAGGCAATATTGGCTATATTCTAAATTACTTGCTGTATACAGCCTCCGAGAAAGTCGCTGCCTGTATTTTGTTGCTATGTCTAATTATTCCCGATATCCTAGCCTGGAAGACGGGGCATCAACCAGAACGAGGAGGAGAACTGTGACTTCTTATCGCTGTAATAATAATTAGGAGCAACGGAATCAACACCATAAAGAAGGGAAAGACCGTATATAGCAGTTTCCCTCCCTCTTCAATATGTTCTGTAAAGCTCCGTGCGTTCAGTATCGAACTGAACAGGATAATAAGAGCTACCGGATAAACCATTCTTCGATAAGGTATCTTGAACAATTCTGATATCCCAATAAGTGCTGCCGCAAAAAAAACAGACAATTTGAAAAAAACACCGATTATTAGCACCATGACAATTAGAATATCCACACGCTGAATAAAATCAGAGATAGAGATCTTACTGATGGTAGGCATTAAGGGGAGCGGGGAACGCTTAACAATATCTGTACCTAGCACCGAGATGTTCAGAACCATTGTCAGACTTAACAATATACCTGATACAAACATGCCTGCGGCGATAACCCAAGGGCCCTTTTTAACGTTATTTAAATAAGGCATTAGCATAGTAAAACAGATCATTTCACCAAAAGGGAACATGTAGTTTTGATGTAAAACAGAAGATAAAACTGGATTAATTCCATTTTCAAAAACAGGGAGCAAACGGTTCAGATTAATGGAGCCCGAGAACATTAGCATGCTCGAACAAAATAATCCAATGAGTATCACAAGCACTGCAAACACCAGCGAGGTTCGGGTCAACACCTCTACCCCTTTATGCAGTACATATGCACTTGATAATATCATTAGCATCGAAATAATGAATAACGGCGTTCGGTGCATGGTTGCCATAACCAGCATAGAGCCACCATCTCGCAGATCACGACCAGCCAAATTAAGAAACAACACGATATATGCTATGGATATCACCGAACCCACATATTTACCAAATAGTTGCCGGATATATGCCGTAAGGGGCAGATTCGGAAACTTTTTATAAAGATAAGCATATCCCGCAAATACAATTAAACCCATTAAGTTCCCCAGCAATATGGAAATCCAAGCATCCTTATCAGACTCCATTCCAAGATTCACTACCAGCGCCGTCCCTAGCTCAAACAACACTGTCAGGGTGAAAAATTGAAGTAGTCCTATTTTAATATTTCCCATAGCTGCCCTCCTAAAATTATCTTATATTGTTGAACTGAAAGGAATTATTCCGCATGTCGGTATGCCGAACAACTATATCCACGTCAAACTTGATTTCACAGGTTGCAAATATGCTATCCCAATGATCTTTCACTTGCTTCCAACCACGCGGATTTTCTCGTTCTACAGCTTCACCAAATCCAAGATAATCGCTTTTTAACGAACGAGCTGCTGAGACAGCTGCATGTAACTTATCCTTGATATTCTGTTCTAGAAGTTCCGAAAGATTATTTACGACCTTGGGATCTGTTAAGTCCAAAGCATTAGGCGATTCTTCTAAACCAGCCTGCTCAGAGATATATATTGTGATTATCGGATGCTCTGGATCCTTCGCCTCAGCATGAATATGTACCTGAGATAAATACACAATGAATGATACATATTCATTCTCTCCAATCGAAACCACTTCAGGGATTTGAGTAATTTCATTCTTTATTAGGCTGGTGCCCACAGCTTCATCACCTTGCAGCCAGCCTTTCAGTTTATCCTCTTTAAATGCAGCTAGATCTGTAACTCTAAGGATGGCTTTCGGTTTTATATCCTTTAAACTGTCATTACTTCCTTGTTGGTCCCCACCAATTACCATTACCCCATTGACGATAGGCCCTCCCCCTGGAAGTTGAATACCGCGAACTATATCATCCACTTCCATCCGGTAATTATATCCATACTGTTTAGAGGTCGTCTGCAGCTTCTCCACTAGATCATTGGCAGGAATCTTGCCAAACGCAGTCATGGTCGTCAAACTTTCTATTGCCGGCTGTCCTTTGGATATAAAAATATAACTGCTTAGTCTAGTTTCACTTTCTCTTTCAAACACATCCATCATATCTTTGATGCCTTCGCGAGCGAACTTCTCCGATATTATGATCACTCGGATATGTCCTAGTGACAAAAAACGTGCAGTCTGACGCGAGGCATTAGCCAACGCTTCAAACATAGTGCGGCCGCTGCCTTTATATACCACAACCGGTGAAGCACCTCTAGCATTTTCACCTGAGATTTCGTCAGCAATAATAACCTGGAAAGATAATACATATTTTTCCTCATCCGTAGGACCTCTATCAATAGCTACTCCAGAAACGATTGCCCTTCTATTTAACTCCACACTGTCCCAGCAGCCTGTAAGACTTAAAATTATCATTAAGCAAGGCAATAAGGATCCAATAAAAAAAAGGCGTTTACTCTGCATCCTGCATTCCTTTCTTTGCCTGATCTGGGCCTTCAGTTTTTTTGAATATTTCAGGAGAAAGATTCTGTTCATGTCCTGTTGAGATCTTCTTTCCTTCTGAAATGCCTCCGTGCTTAGTAGAAGCTTGCTTCGTATTTAAAGCCCACAAAGGGAGCCTTAAGATTGCATCCTTTTGACCATGTGAGGATAGGGGCACAATTGGGGACAGATAGGGAACTCCAAACGAACGAAGACTATTCATATGCGCAACCAGTACGATTAAACCTAACGTGATCCCGTAAAAGCCAAACATACCTGCGAGTACTAAAAAAAGAAAACGAATAATTCTACCTGATATTGCCATGTTATAAGCAGGTACAGCAAAGCTCGCAATCCCTGTCAGCGCTACTACGATAACCATAACCGGCGTGATGATCCCTGCTTCTACTACTGCCTGCCCCAAAATAAGAGCACCTACAACGGATACAGTCTGTCCTACTGCACGCGGCATCCTTACTCCAGCTTCTCTAATAATCTCAAACGCTCCCTCCATCAGGAGTGCCTCCACAAAAGCAGGAAAAGGTACATTTTCACGTTGTGCTAATAGATTGATCAACAGGGTTGTAGGAATCATCTCATAATGGTAGGTGGTTAATGCTATATAAACGGAGGGTCCCAGAATTAGTACAATAAAACTGATATATCGAACAAGACGCATGAGAATTGTAATGTCGAACCTTTGAGCATAATCCGAGGGAGATTGAAAAAACAGCGTAAATACCGCAGGCAAAATCAATACAAAGGGAGTGCCATCTATGATGATCACAACCCTACCCTCTAATAGGTTCGTCGCTGCAACGTCAGGCCGTTCACTATTATTAATGGTTGGAAAAGGTGTGAAGGTTTTATCCTGAATTAGCTCTTCAATATAACCGGATTCCAAAATGGCATCAACATTAATTTGACTTAGCCGCTTTCTTACCTCTTCAACCAGCTTCTCATCTGCATTGTCTTTAATGTACATAAGGGCCACATGTGTGTGGGTTACCTTTCCGATTTTCAAATGCTCCAATCTTAGCTTAGAAGACTTAATTCTTCTCCGAATCAAGGAGATGTTCGTAGCCACAGATTCAACAAAACTATCCTTTGGACCTCGCACAACTAGCTGGGTCGTTGGCTCGGTGACCGAGCGAGCTTCTCCTCCCTCCGTCTCACATAAAATAGCAGTGTCAAATCCTTCAATCACAATGACCGTGTTGCCAGACAGGATTGCCAGCATGACCTCTTTCCAATCCTGTAGCAGCTGCGCTTCACCTAATTCCAAAGCACGATTAAATATATAATCCTTGAGATCTTCGGTTGCGGAGATGTTTTGGAGCATATCATCTGTAATTCCGAGCAACGAGCCGATAACGAATTCATTAACCGTTTCCGTGTTGACAAGACCATTGAGATGAATCGCAGCTGCTTGAATAGGCTGCTTGCTTCCAATCTTTACCTGACGAATTTTGAGATCCGGACTATGCCCCAGCTCCATATCTATTTGTTCAAGCGTTTGGTCTAAATCAGCAGTAAGTCTTGGGAATCGAGCGCCTTCATGAACCGAGGCTGCTTGTTGTCCTTTCGTGGATTTGTTTCTTCTATGTATCCCGTTTATGTTCAACAAGGTCCCCCCCTTTTTTCAAGCTTGAGGGTATTATTCTCGGTTATCCCTTCCATTATTCGGCTACATAAAGCCGTAAGGATGTTGGATCAAAAAAAAGCCCAAGAATAGTCTCTTGGGCTGCCTTTTATAGTATTAATCTAAATTTCTACACTTCCTGTGAATGCAACCTCAGCAGGTCCTGTCATATACACATGGTTATCTTCTTCATTCCATTCAATATAGAGATCGCCACCCTTTAGACTAATCCATGCCGCTCGGTCTGTCAGACCATTCAGCACAGAAGACACTAAAGTTGCGCAGGCTCCAGTCCCACAAGCAAGTGTTGGTCCAGCCCCACGTTCCCATACCCGCATATCTACTCTCCCACGATCCAGAACCGTCGCGAACTCGACGTTTACCTTTCTCGGGAACAATGGATGTACTTCTAGCTTAGGTCCCCAGGTCGTAAGATCAAAAGATACGGCATCTTCTACATAAATAACGCAATGAGGATTACCCATAGATACTGCAGTAAACTTAAATTCGGTTCCGTCCGATTCAATCGGCTCTGAGAGTACGGGTTCTGCATCAATAGCTACCGGAATTTGAAGGCCGGACAATACTGGTTCGCCCATATCAACCGTTACAGTTTCCACTACACCGTCTTTCACATTCAAGGTAACCTTTTGTTCTCCGGCACCAATCGTTTCAATAACAATCTGCTCGGAGTTTACCAAACCATGATCGTAAACATATTTAGATACACAGCGAATGGCATTTCCGCACTGCTCCGCTTCCGAGCCATCAGAGTTCATAATGCGCATCATGTAATCGCCGCGTTCAGACGGAAGGATGTATACAAGTCCGTCCGCACCAATTCCGAAGAACCGGTTGCATAGCGTTACAGCAAGATCCGCTGCATTGCTTGGTAGCTCTTGCTCACCGAAAACTACGATGAAGTCATTGCCTAGGCCGTGCATTTTTGTGAATTCCATTGAAAGCCCACTCCTAAAGGTTATGTTATGTTAGCATTCGCCTAAGCTTAATATTCTGTGTAATGTAGCCCTTCACACGTATACGAGCTGTTAACTGCAACAAGTATACCTTTAGGAATGGAGCAATACTATTAACTTTATGCCGAAATTTTTGTACTTTTTATCATCGAATTACTACCGCTACGACCACGATTACGTTTACCGCCCCAAACACTGCCAGCACCCATCAAGAAGGTCGGGATCCCTGCTGTTACAAAGACTAGACACCATTCACGAAAATTAAGCGGTACCGTTTT
Organism: Paenibacillus etheri; assembly: GCF_001012825.1. Lineage (GTDB taxonomy): Bacteria > Bacillota > Bacilli > Paenibacillales > Paenibacillaceae > Paenibacillus_AQ > Paenibacillus_AQ etheri. Next base: position 129,212 of record NZ_LCZJ02000016.1, on the reverse strand, counting down.
GAAGACGGGCTGTAGAAATGGAATATACATTACACCCAGCATCAGAATCACGGATGATAATACAGCAAGCACTAGGTACTTATTCTGGAACGGATTTCGATGGAACACCGAACGAGAACTGCGGCAATCGAAGACATGAATCAACTGAGCCATTACGAGTGTCGCAAAAGCTACAGACTGAGCTCGAATCAGCTGTGCTGGATTCTCTGGTGCCACACGTAAGGTTAGCCAAAATGCACCTAACGTACATAAACCGATTAAGAATCCACGGCTTATGATCTTCCACCCTAAACGACGGGCAAAAATATTTTCCTTCGCACCACGTGGCTTATGCTCCATTAAGTCCTTCTCAGGCTGGTCAACACCAAGCGCCATCGCTGGTAGTCCGTCCGTCACCAGATTGACCCATAAGATTTGGATAGGTACTAACGGCAGAGGCAGACCAAGCATCATGGCGAAGAACATGGTCAAGATCTCTCCCACATTCGAAGCGAGTAGGTAACGAATGAATTTACGAATGTTCTCATAGATGTTTCTACCCTCTTCAATAGCAGCGACAATGGTTGAGAAATTGTCATCCCCCAGGACTAGTGAAGAGGCTTCCTTGGTCACATCTGTACCTGTGATGCCCATTGATATTCCTATATCAGCCGCTTTAATTGCTGGAGCGTCATTGACTCCGTCCCCGGTCATAGCCACAACATGACCACGGCGCTGCAAAGACTTCACAATTCGAAGCTTATGCTCAGGAGATACGCGGGCGAACACATACACATTGTCCGATACTTTATCCAGCTCATCATCATCCATCCGAGTCAGTTGAGCCCCTGTTAGCACTGTGCCCCCACGTTGCAGAATCCCTAATTGGTGAGCAATGGCCTCTGCAGTCGTTCCGTGGTCCCCAGTAATCATTACAGTCTTAATTCCGGCTCGGCGTGTGACGCTTATGGCATCGCGGACTTCACGCCGCGGAGGATCAATCATTCCAGCCAATCCGATAAAGACGAGTTGGTACTCTGCATCCTTTTCACTATCCACATTTTCACTCGGACGCATATCCCGATAGGCCATACCCAGTACACGAAGAGCACTCGAAGCCATTTGCTCATTGGCATCCAGTACTTTCTGCCGCAATGTTGGCGTTAAAGGCACAACACCGCCCTCCCAGAGCATATATGAACAGCGATTAAGCAGTACATCAGGTGCACCTTTCGTACATACCATCCGTCCTCCGGGATGACCAATGATAACTGACATTAACTTTCGCTCGGAATCAAATGGAAATTCCTTCTCGCGGGAGTAAGTTACAGCTAGCGTCTGGGCGGTCAAACCCATCTTGCCTGAAAGCGCCACAAGAGCCCCTTCGGTTGGATCTCCTTTGAGCTCCCAGGTGGATAAGCTGTCAGATGACTTATCAACTACGATGTCCTTATCCTTCCCTTTACGCTTCCCCCGTACTTCAGACGGGAAAGTCTCTATAATCTCCGCATTACTGCACAAAGCACCAACCTGTAGCATCCGCCGTAAACTTTGATCATTTTTGAGATCTACAGGTTTTCCTTTCTCCAGAACCTGTCCGTTCGGAGCATAACCTTCACCTGTTACTTCAAGCCCACGTCCGCCCGTCCATAATCGGGTCACCGTCATTTTATTCTGAGTCAATGTGCCCGTCTTGTCCGAACAGATTACGGATGCGCAGCCCAAAGTCTCCACTGAAGGCAATTTACGAACGATAGCCTTACGTTTGATCATCCTCTGCACGCCCAGCGCAAGTGCGATGGTAACAATGGCCGGAAGCCCTTCGGGTATTGCAGCGACCGCCAAGCTTACCCCGGCCAAGAACATTGCTGTGGCAGGCTGTCCATGTAAAATACCAGCTGCTACAACCACAATCGTTAAACCTAGTGATACATAGATCAATATTTTCCCTAACTGCTCGAGACGATGCTGAAGCGGAGTTTCCTGAGATTCTGTATTCTGGATCAGGTCCGCAATCTTACCCATCTCTGTGTTCATACCTGTACGAATTACGATAGCTTTACCAGTACCCCTGGTTACCATTGTGCCCATGAACCCAAGATTCTTCTGATCGCCGAGCGGAATCTCCTCCGCGTGAATCACATCCGAATGCTTCGAGACAGGCAGTGATTCCCCAGTAAGCGCAGATTCCTCCACATATAGAGAACTGCAATCCAGCCATCGTATATCCGCGGGAATTCGATCACCACTCTCCAGCAAGACAATATCACCTGGCACTAACATCTTTGCCGGAATGACCTCGCTATTCCCCCCACGCAGCACTTTGGCAGAAGGTGCGGAGAGCTGTTTTAAAGCTCTTAGCGAACGTTCGGCGCGAAACTCTTGAACAAACCCAAGGGCTCCGTTTAAAAGGATAATCGCGATGATCGTGATGGCATCCAAATATTCGCCAAGCAAACCGGATACGAGCGTCGCACCCATAAGCACAAGCACCATGAAATCCTTAAACTGGTTCAACAGCAGGGTAAACGGGGATACGGTCTTTCCTTCGGACAGCTCGTTATACCCATTTTGCTTCCGTCGCTCCGCGGCATCCTCTCCACTGAGGCCCGTCCTCGGATGGACATTGAACATTTTCTGCAGCTCTTCTGCACCGAGCCGGTGCCAACTGTTTTGTTCCATGACTTTTCTTTCCCTCCCGGTCGTTTCTTGACTTCCGGCGGCGCACAGCTTTTCCACCTGTTCATGACCAAGTGTATTCAAGGTCGTCCAATAATATCACCGCCTATCTAATTCCCCTTTTGCGCGAATGTCCCAAAGTATGGCATCATAGAGAGGTAAGCTTTAACGTCTTCGGTGTTCTTATATAGGCCGTAAGCGTTTAAGCGAGAAATATAAGAGATAAAGTATTGTATAAAACTTATACTTTCTTATATTTTCAGAAATTCATTTCACGTCGACAGGAGAGCTTTATCATGGCATTAGACGGCATTGTTACCCGAGCTATTGTGCACGAACTGCAATCATTCATTGGTGCGCGCATAGGCAAAATATATCAACCGAACAACCACGATCTTATCTTCAACCTGCGGGGCGCCGGCGGCGGTGGCAAGCTATTGCTCTCTGCTAATCCGACATATCCGCGTCTGCATCTTACAGAAAGAAACAGCATAAACCCATCAGAAGCACCTATGTTCTGCATGCTCATGCGTAAACATTGTGAAGGTGGGGCGATCGAGAGTATCACTCAGGTAGGCTTGGAACGAATTATTCACATAAATGTTAAGACTAGAGATGAGCTTGGAGACGTCTCCGCCAAAAAGATCATCATAGAGCTCATGGGACGGCATAGTAATATCATCCTTACAGATCTCAGCACTGGAACGATCATAGACGGCATTCATCATGTTACTCCATCGATCAGTAGCTACCGGATCGTAATGCCCGGTGTCGCTTACACAGAGCCTCCTCAGCAACACAAGCTGAACCCTCTGAAAATCGACAAAGAACAATTTCTTAATTTGATCTCGGCTGCTGAAGAAGCCGCTCTACTGGAAGAAGATGAAAAGGAGACCGAACCGGAAGAAATCATTGAAGGCGAGCTCGCTAATCTGATTACAAAAGAAGAAGTTGAGCAGAAACCTGACGGCTCAGGCGGTCCTTCCCCTTCAGCTGACCCTGTAGGCTGGATGGTACATGCTTTCAGCGGAATGAGTCCACTTGTTGCCGGAGAGATCGCTCTTCGCCTTAGAAATGACCTACCGATAGACGATACACATGGATCTACAACAGATTTCCCGACAAAGTTATGGGAAGCCTTTCAGTCTGTTATGGGATCCGTGCTTGATTGCGAATTCTCTCCAGTTTCAGGTGCAAATGCGAAAGGGAAAATGATTTTTTCCGCGATTCCGTTAACTCTATTGGGTGAAAATGCAAAGAAATATAACTCAATCAGTGAGTGTATGGAGGATTATTACGGGGATAAAGCCGAACGTGATACGGTGAAGCAACGGGTAAGTGATTTGATCCGTTTCCTGGGCAACGAACGTAGCAAAAACGTTAAGAAGCTTGCCAATCTGCAGAAGGATCTGGACGAAGCGCAAGACGCAGATCGCTATCGCATTTGGGGTGAATTGCTATTCGCGTCGTTACATGCCGTGTCCAAAGGAGATAAAGAAGCCTCATTGGTCAATTATTATGACGAAAATCAGGCTGAAATGATCATTCCGCTTGATCCTTTATTAAGCCCATCGGATAACGCACAACGTTATTTTAAAAAGTACAACAAGTATAAGAACAGCCTTCTTGTTATAAATGAGCAGTTAATTAAGACTCATGAGGAAATATCCTACATGGAAAGTTTACTCCAGCAGCTTGCCCATGCTTCACTGAATGATATTGAGGAAATTCGCGATGAGCTTGTAAGTCAGGGATACCTGCGCGACCGAAGCAAAAAAGGTAAAAAGAAGAAAAAAGCAACCAGACCTACATTACAAGTCTTCACCTCGTCAGAAGGCATCGACATTTATGTCGGAAAAAACAATTTACAGAACGAATACGTCACCAATCGACTGGCATCACCGAACGACACTTGGCTGCATACCAAGGATATCCCTGGTTCTCACGTGGTCATCCGAAGTGAGGAGTTTGGAGATGCCACGCTGGAAGAAGCAGCTCAGCTTGCCGCTTATTTCAGTCAAGCGAAGCAGTCAAGCAGTGTGCCTGTAGACTGCACTTTGATCCGGCATGTACGTAAACCGAGTGGCTCCAAACCTGGATTTGTGATCTACGATCATCAAAAGACGTTATTTGTCACACCGGATGAGGATCGTATTAAGAGTCTTCCAAACACGTTGAGAAGCTAAATAACAAAAAGAACCGGTTGTCGTCCTTGTATGGATGACAGCCGGTTTCGCATTTTACAGGAATACAAGATCTTTGATTTAAATATCAGTAACCTTATTCAACTGATCCAGCACACTAGCAGAAACCGTAACACTACCGATATCTCCATGGAAAATAACACCTTGGCGGGCACCATGAAAATCCGAGCCGCCGGTTATAATCAAGCTAAACTCTTCAGCCATGGTTAGGTAACGCTCTGAATCAGCGGGTTCGTGATCCGAATGATAAACCTCAATCCCTTTAAAAGTCCCCCGCTCCAATATGCCTCGAACCAACTGATCGTCACCATATAGACCCGGATGTGCCAATACTGGAGACCCACCTGCCTCAATAATCCAATTACAGGCTTCCTCAGGCGTGATTCGCGGAGGTGACACGTAGGCTGCTGCGCCTTCGGCTAAATACTTATTGAAAGCATCTCTCATATCTTTAGCTGCTTCAAGACGAACCAGCTCATCAGCAATATGTGGTCGACCAATACTCTCATCAGGCTTCAGTTCCCGTCCAATCCCCGCGACAACTGCCTCAAGCGTAATCTCAATCCCAAGCCCACGTAACTTAGAGATGATCGCCTCATTCCTTAGTGCCCGGGTATCTCTTAGCCCTTCCAAACGGGAAAGAAACAACTCTTTTGCTGGATCTACGTAGTATCCAAGGACGTGAATATCTTTTCCTCCTGCACGGGTGCTGATCTCTACACCGGGTACAACAGTGATTCCGTACTTCTCTCCTGCTTCGAGAGCTTCCTTCACACCGGCCACAGTATCATGATCCGTAATGGCAACAGCGATTAGTCCCTTCTCTTTAGCAAGACGTACATTTTCCTCCGGCGGATGCATGCCATCAGAGGCTTGAGTATGCGTGTGGAGATCGCATCGTCCGAAGTCAATATTCTCCAATCTGTCGCCCTTCAGTTCATCTAGTCTAGTTTCATTCTCCATTTCTATCACCTCTAACGCTAGTTTCTAAGTTTCCGTATTTTGGTCATTCAAGCTTTAGTTATCATTCGAATGCTCGCGCAAAAAAGTCAAGAACGTCACTGCAGAAATCGGCAGCAGTGTCGATTTTAGATGAATGGCGTAGAACTGTCTTTTAAATGAGGCATCCGAGATATTCACGATTTTCAGAAGTCCCAGCGCCACCTCATGCTTAACAGAAGAGGTCGAGATGATTGTAATCCCAAGTCCAGCCTCCACTGCCGACTTCACAGCACCCGTACTACCAAGCTCCATCACTATTTTCATCGTTCCCGGATCAAGCCCCTTAGAGAACAGCTGCTCTTCCATCACACGCCGCGTTCCTGAGCCCTGCTCCCGCAGTACGAAAGGGTGCTGAAGCACCTCCTCCAAAGCAACCTCTTGCCGCTCTGCAAGCGGATGATCATGGGGCACAATCAACTTCAATTCATCCCCCATCACCGGCTCAATCACCATATCAGGATGTGTCACCGGCGCTTCAATTAAACCAAAATTCAACTGATGTTTTAGGATTTCCTCCATAATTTGCGAGGTATTCATGACTTTCATCATGATTGAAATGTTCGGATACTGCTTCCCAAAAGGGCCTAAGAGCCGTGGCAGCACATACTCCCCAATGGTAAGACTTGCCCCAAGCTGCAGACGCCCCTCCAGCATATGCGTAAACGCCGACATCGCTTGATCCGTCTCACGCATCAATTGGATGCTACGGATCGCGTATGGCATTAGGGTATGCCCTGCTTCGGAGAGCACGATTTTTTTGGTAGAACGATTGAAGAGCTTGGTTCCAAAATAATCCTCTAGCGCCTGTACCTGCATGGTCACTGCTGGTTGAGTCATATGTAATGTCTGCGCCGCTGCCGAGAAGCTTCCTCGCTCTAAGACCGTATAAAAGATATGTAATTGATGAAAGTTCATGCTCTACAACTCCTTGTGCTATCTATAAAGGAAACTTAAGGATTATGTATGATATGAAGCTTGTACATTCTTATTTCCAAAAAGGACATGCAGCCACCGCCGCATGCCTCCTGTCCGTTCTTTATACACTATTTGCGTTTACGCTTCTTCTTCGTTAGCTTAGTGCGGCGGGAATTGCGCAGCAGCGAAAAGTAAGTTTTTAAATCTCTCAACTGTGGTGTCGCAGAGATTTTTCCAAGAAACGAAACGATGATCATAGAATATAATGGCTGACCTGAAATATCTTTTTCACCTGTCAATTCCGTGAACTCAGCGATTACTACAGAGTCATCGTCAATTAAATACGCGTTAAAATCACTGTCTGAAAAGGGCTTAAGCCGATTCTGCATCAGGCACTGCCACATCCATGCGGCGACCTCTTCGTCATTGCTTACACCTTTACTGATCCGGTCCAAATAGCGACTCTTCGCATGATTTGTTATAACGATGTCAGCGACCCTGTAGTCGTTCAGCATGATGTGGAAGGGCTCGTAAGAACTGGGCCAATCCGTCCCTTTGTTGCGCATCATCATCACACTCCACCATAAGGGTCTTTGTATGTACTTAATGTTGTCATCTTACCTCATTGCTGAAAGTTGTACAAGTTCCAGGGAACGGAAGAAAGCGCGATTAATCGAGATCTGCGTATAAAAAAACAGGCGCTATTTAAGCACCTGTTCATCTCCAAGAATTACATACCGTAATTACGGGACTTGTCCGGCCCATTACTGGTATACTCTGTCTTAATTTCGTTACGATAGGATCTTTCGATCTTACGAACGTAGGAGAGTCTGCGGACATTCTTCATAACTTCCTCGGCACGTTCTGCATTTACATACATCACTGCATAATGCATTTTCCGAGATACATAATGTAATGTTCCGTATTTCTCAAGGTTACGTGCCGCTTTAACGTCACTTACCCAAATGATGTATCCTGTCCGTTCCGCAAACATAAGCTAAACCGCCTTTCTCTCTCTAAATCCTAAGGGAAGCTTATCCGCAGGAGCATTTTCCCCCGCTACCGCATCCACCTTTAGGGGAAGGATCGTTACTTGGTACTTTAATGCTATCCGATACTGAAAAAGCAATCGCTTCCGACATGGAATGTAGAATGTCATCAAGAGTCTTCTCTGCCTGCTTAAAACGAGCGACCTCTTCAAACTTCTCCAATTCCGCTTCTACTGCCGAAACCTCATCCTTCGCTGAATGATAGTTCGGGTGAAAATGTCCGAATCGCTGTGTTTCTTCAAACAACTCCTTCTTTGCTTGAAGTCGTTTGACCATGGCCTGAATTTCTGGGTTCGAATCAACCCGTCCTTTCCAGTATAAGTAATCCGACACTTCGGCGGATTGATTAATCATATCGCCTAATTCATAGGCGTATGTCAGCACTTCAGCCATATCGACCGTATTTAATTCCGCTACGCTCATGAACTCAGCTCTTTTCTACGTTAATGTTCTACCGAATTCAGTAGACTTTTCTATCATAACATAATCACTCGCTTCAGCAGAAGAGGAATTTCTTCGCCTTTTGGGAATAACTAACTTCATTTCCTTCCAGTCTTCAGGGGTCAGCTCTATTTCTTCAACCGTTTCACCATCGTTATACAGCAGATGCCCTACCACTTTCCAAGGATTCCCTTTTATTCGGAAAGGAATGAAATCTAACATTTGGTCCTTTAAGGAAAACCGCACCTTAATTCCCCATCTCAACCCTTGCTCCATTACTTTCTGAGCGGTTGAGCTATGGTAATGACGCCATTCCTTGCTCCAGATCTGAGGTACATTTTCTGCACCTAATAAGATATCCTCCTCCTGCTCAGGAGAAATAACAGGTAAGTTTAAAAAGGGATTCCCTCGGTGAAGTAGCCCTAGTTCAGAATTTAGTACTGGGAGTGAATACAACTCTTGCCCGGTTTCTGCTTCTTGATGGAATGAAGTCCAAACAATGTCTGCGTCTGCCTCCTCCTCACATCCTCCAATCATCCTAGAAGGAGCCATTCCTGCTAAATACAACTCCTTATGTATCTGCTCCACAGACTCCGGAGATATAAGGAAATGAAGCGGTCCGATACGTTTAAGGCAATCTTGCAGTCGCGGATGGGCTGCAATAGCCGTTCCGTCTTCCTCCGTCTGGCAAGTCAACAGAATCACTTCAGAGAGTGATGTTCGGCCAATGCTTTTTCCCCATTGCTCTAAAGACAGCTCCACCACGGATGGCAGACCACCCAGTGCATGATCTTTAATCCAAGCTATCGCTTCTTCTGGAGGCATCCCTCGCTCTGATGCTTGCTCAAGCTTCTCACGAGTCAGCCGGAAGCTCCACATCGTATCTGTTTGCAGCAGTTCAGAGCATTTAGCTAAAATCCAGCGAACAATATAGGGTACCTCCGGTGGAATCAGAACTTCAAAATCGGGCTGCACAATAAACTGAACATTCGAATTCTCTGCCATAGAATCAGGAAGGGACTCGCTACCCGAAATCAGCTTTGGTTTTGCAGCAGTCCAGCGAAAACACGGGATACCCTCAGGCGTGCTCCCCTGTTCACACCATCCAAAGCCTGTTAGACAACGAAGCCAGTTCAAGCTTGATTGTTCCAGCTCATTTCGGGCAATCGTTCCGGTTAAATTCATATCTGCCATCCAGTCCAGAAGCCCAGGCAACGCTGTCCATTTCTCTGGTACAAAAGCAGTGCTGGATATCAAATAGCGAAAATGCTGATCGGCAGGTCCAATGCTTCCAAAACGATGAATAACAATCCCATACAGGATGTCAGTCATTCTCGTCTCAGGAAGTTGCAACCAACGTTTCAGCATATCCTTGTCAAGTTTAAAGCCTGTTTTTAGTCTGGTAATAAGCCCAAGACACAACATGATGTCTACAACAAGAGTCGCTGACAGAGTATCCATTTCATTCGAAGGAATGCCCATAGAGAGCCCCGCTATATGTTTTTCCTGAAAAGAAAGCTGAGCCGCTAAGCGATTTAAATTCTTTTTATGAATGATTCCCTTAGCGGTCAAAGGCAAGCCTTCACTAGAGGTGAACAGCAAAGCCCGAAACAGATCTACTGCCAGTCCAGCACCCGCCTCCATGGATAGATTCACTGAATAACCCTCAATAAACTTAGGTTGGCATGGGAAAAATTCTTGTTCTAGCACTGGTAATTGTTCCACAGGAATTTGGTACAACTTCTCCCCCAATATTTTATGCCTCGCAGTTAACAACCCCGCGCGCCGCAGTTCATCCATTGCAAGCTTTTGCTCTGCCCGGCAGAGCGTCGTAGGACGCCAACGCTCTTCTTTCCCCTCGTCAAAGGGTTGGGCCGCGTAAGCAGCACATAATCGCCTCAAAACCTCTAACGCTTCCGCTGATAGCTGGTTCAATAGATCGTTCCCCCCTTTCCGCTCGGCACCCTTTTAACGACATATTCATAGCCCTGTTCTGTCAAAAACATCCGGCGGCGCATAGCGAAATCCTGCTCCCGACTATCTTCAGATACCAGCGAATAGAAGTACGCCTTGTTCTCCCCCGCCTTCGGGCGCAAGATTCGTCCCAAACGCTGGGCTTCCTCCTGCCTAGATCCAAAAGCTCCTGAAACCTCGATAGCAATCGACGCGTCTGGCAAATTCACCGCAAAATTCGCCACCTTAGATACAATCAACACCTGAATCTTCCCTTCGTTAAATGCTGCATACCGCTCATCTCTTTCTCGTTGCTTCGTTTTGCCAGTAATCAGAGGCGCACCGATCTTATCCGCTAGTTCAGTTAATTGGTCGAGATACTGTCCAATAACCAGAACAGATGATCCCTGATGGGCTTTTAGAAGCTCGACTACAACCTCAGCTTTAGCAGGATTGCTTGAAGCTATTCGAAATTTCTCTTTCGCCTCCGCATACAAGTACTTCTGTCTCAGCTCAGAGCTCATCGGTATGATCATCTCGACACATTCTACCTCTGCAATCCAGCCCTGCTGCTCCAGCTCCTTCCAAGGCATATCGTAACGCTTAGGCCCGATCAAAGAGAATACATCCCCTTCCTTCCCGTCTTCTCTAACCAAAGTTGCAGTGAGACCTAGTCTTCTAGTAGCCTGAATATCTGCAGTAGCCCGGAAGACTGGAGCTGGAAGCAGATGGACCTCATCATAAATAATCAAACCCCAGTTGCGTTCATTGAACAGCTTCATATGGAGAAAAGGACCGCCTTTGGATTGACGATGCGTTAATATCTGATAGGTAGCTATAGTAACAGGTCGCACTTCTCTTTTTTCACCGGAATATTCACCAATAGACTCATCATCCAAATCGGTTCGCTCAAGCAGCTCATCTACCCATTGTCTTACCGAAGTTGTATTTGAAGTTAAGATCAGTGTTTCACATTGTAGACTTTCAAGAACGGCTAATCCTACTACCGTCTTACCCGCTCCACAAGGTAACACAACTACCCCGCTGCCTCCCTGCCCTTCTATGCCTTGAAATAACTGAACGGCCTCCAGCTGGTATTCACGCAGTCCAAATGCTCCACCTTTCGCTCCACCCTTTGCATGATTGTGAGACTCCTTCCAGGCCAAACTTAGAGCTTGTCCGACATGATAACCAGCATAATCCAGAACAGGATAGCCTAGTCTCATCAGCTCTTGCTTTAAAAGCCCCCTGTTCTCCGCACGGCATGAGCTTTCTAGTGAATTTATTCTCTGCAAACCTAACTCCTTTAGACCTGATTCATTAACTAGTCCATCCAGAATCTCAGGTGTCTCAGCCCTAAGCGTAATGATCTCATTCGAAGTCTCCTGTCCGTGAAGAGTCAGCTTCCCATACCTAGAGTGAAGAGTTCCGATCTCATCCTCCAGCCCGGCAGGAACACCCCAGCGCGCGAGGCGATGCAGACTTGAAATAATCGCTTCAGCTGTATAATTAAGCGATGCAGCATTCCATAGTGATAATGGAGTGATTCTATAGGTGTGATAAGCCGGAGGACTCTTTATGAGCTCTGCAAAGGTTCCTAGCTCTTTCCTCGCCTTCTCAAAACCAGGATGTGCACATTCCAGTAGAATCGTCCGATCCCTGCGCACAATGCAGGCCCCTGTTTCATTCATAACGTTCCCTCCCCAATCATTAATTTTTATGTATAGTGTGAAACCTATATTTTCTTATATTTGAACAGGAAAAAGCTCATCCCCGCATAACGGTCATGAGCTTCCCTATCAAACTATCTAATGTAAATGCTGCTGCGAAATATCATGAAGTGCTTCGCCAGCCTCGTCCACAAAAATGTTGCGCACAGCCAAGTCACCGATGGACACTACACCAATCAGCTTCTGGCCACTAGTCACAGCCAATCTACGAATTTGCCGGCTCGACATCAGTTCTGCAGCCTCATCTACAGATGTATTCTCTGAGACGGTCTGAATTTCTCTACTCATTACCTTTTCCACAGCAGTTGATCCAGGGTGTTTAGCCGCGTAACCTCTAATCACTAGATCACGATCTGTAATTACTCCGAGCAGAGTCTTATCTTCTTCATTATCAATGACCGGTATAAATCCAGTGTCATGATCTCTCATTTTAACAGCGACTTCATACACGTTATCCTGTAACGTGACTGCTACAGGCTCCATCGTCATAACCTCTTTCACTGTCTTCAAGGATGAACCCTCCTAAGCATAATCTCCATGTTATGGAATAGGTTCTCCTCTATGAAACGAAATTATACGATTGTCTTCTCTTGCAAACAGGAATTCGCCATAGCGATCAATAATTTCATCCCATGCAACATAGCATCCTCGTCAAAATCAAATTTGCTATGATGATGAGGGTAAACTGCATCTTTATCTGGATTCCCAGCACCTACGAACATAAAGCAGCCAGGAATTTCTTTTACATAGTAGGCAAAATCCTCAGCTGGCATCAGCTTTTCCATCCGAATCACTTGAACGTCTTCTCCTAGCGCTCCTGGTGCCACCTCGGAAAAACGCTGATATTCCCCCTCGTGATTTACGAGTGGCGGATATCCCATAACGTAGTCTATCTTAGCTTCTGCACCGTATGCGCCAGCTATTGAAACTGTCATTTCTTCGATCCTGTTGCGGATCAGATAACGGGTTTCCTCGTCAAACGCCCGTACGGTTCCTGTAATGCGACAATGCTCAGCAATGACATTCTGGGCAAATCCCCCTTGAATGGTTCCTACACTGAGAACAGCGGGCTCCAGCGGGTTCACAGAGCGGCTTACGATGCTCTGAAGCTGAGTCACAAGCGCGGCCCCGGCCACAATGCTGTCAATCGAGCGATTCGGCATACCGCCATGTCCACCCTTACCGATGATATCAATGAAAAATTCATCAGCAGATGCCATAAGAGGTCCTGGCGCACTGCCCACAGTCCCCATTGGGAGCGGAGTCCACAAATGCAGTCCATACACCGCATCCGCACCTTCCAGCATACCTTCGGCAATCATTCCCTGTGCACCACCCGGGCAGACTTCCTCCGCTGGCTGAAAAAGAAAACGCAGCTCCCCTTCTAGCTCATCAAGGCAGCTGCTATAGTAAGAGGCTACACCCAGCAGTATTGAAGTGTGTCCATCATGCCCACAGGCATGCATAACCCCTTCATTTTGCGAAACGTAGTCATTCTTATTCTCCTCTTTAATAGGTAGTGCATCCATATCCGCGCGAAGGACTACCGTTTTCCCCGGTCGTTCTCCTCGCAATATACCTGTTACACCATACCCGGACGTGCTTCTTCTAACTTCAATACCGAATTCTGCTAACTTATCTGCTATAAATGCTGACGTTTCCCTTTCACGAAAAGACAACTCCGGATAACGGTGTAAATGGCGTCTCCATTCCACGATCTCCGGCATGAGCGAATCAACCGCTAAGCTCTTCATACGTTCTCCATCCCCTTCATCATAAACCCGCATCAATAGCATGCGACAGCAGTCCTGTTCACTTTGTTCCAGCCGCATACGGCTATAATTCTTTTATTGTAGCAGAAACGAAAAAAACTGGGTATCGTTAGGAGGTGCCTACTCTTGCACAACGTTTAGAAACATACTATCATGAGGTAGAACATCAGCAAACGGATCATGAATTCATCATTATACTTCATAAGGGGGATATGCGTGCTATGATTTTTGAGAACACGGGCCTCGTAGGATTGAAGAGTGATCTTCTCTATCTGGACGAGAGTGCGACAAAGGCTGGCTTCATTCGCTGGCAATGGGAATACTATCGTGCCACTTACGACTGCAAAATTGAAGACCCACAGGATGGTGGCGAATACTTTCTACGCATCAACACTCGAGCTGTCGAGGGGAAGCTGGAGAAAGCTGATGCCGTACTTGCAATTGAAGCCGTATACTTAGGGAAAGCAACATTCCCTCATGGCCTGGAGTATGACTCCCCGGTGCCTAAACCAGTATTGGACACTGCTGCTACTCGGATTCTCGAATTAAAGCAGCTGTTGGAGGCTTGAGTAACAGAAAGGGAAAGACGAAACAAAATGTCAGCCTGCCCAAAAGAGGAACACCCGATTTCCAACTACTTATCTTAACACTACTACTTGTGGGTTTCGGTCTAGTCATGGTCTTCAGTGCTAGCTCCAGTTTGACCTTAGCAAGCTCGAAGTTCGGTAATGACCCTCTATATTTCATGAAACGCCAAATGATTTGGATCGTACTTGGAATCGTTGTTATGTTTACAGCCATGAATATTCACTACAGTAAATTCAAGAAGTGGTATGTACCTATCTTCATCATTACCGTTATTCTCCTGCTAATAGTAGCCTTCTCCGAAAGAATCAATGGCGCCAAAAGCTGGTTAAGCATCGGAACGCTAGGAATCCAACCTACCGAACTGGCCAAAATATCGATTATCCTGTATCTCTCTGCACTGATTACCAAAAAAGGTGAGCGTTTTAGAGATTTCCGTACAGGATATATCCCTGTAATGGTCATTGTGGGTATAGTTGCCGGACTTATTATGATGCAGCCAGATTTAGGCTCATGCCTTATTCTCGTGGCTACCAGCGGACTTGTCATTTATGCAGGCGGTGCCAGCATGAAGCATATCCTAGGCTCTATTGCACTCTTGGTGCTAGGCGTAGGAATTGTTATGGGGGCTAAAGCAGCGATTGATTCCCTTTCCCCCGCAACCGACAAAGTAGCAGCCAATCAGGACTATAGAAAAGGCCGTATCCAAGCTTTCATAGATCCCTATCAGGATGCTGAAGGCGAAGGATATAATATTATTCAGTCTTTGACCGCTCTCGGACAAGGTGGAGTCAGTGGCTCTGGCTTTGGCAAAAGCATTCAAAAGCTGGATTATCTTAAATACCCGTATACGGACTTTATTTTCCCCGTCATTGGTGAAGAATTCGGCTTTATAGGAACGGCATTATTTCTGATGTTATACCTGTACTTTATCTGGCGAGGTATTTTAATCGCATTAAGGTGTAAGGATCCCTTTGGCACACTAGTGGGCATTGGTATTATGGGCCTTATTGCCATTCAGGCCTTTGTCAATATTGGTGGTGTAACGAAGACGATTCCGCTTACCGGTGTAACCTTGCCATTCATCAGCTACGGCGGCTCTTCACTTCTTGTGAGTATGTTGTCCATGGGAATTATGCTGAGCATTTCAAGAGAAACCAATCTTCCAGCTAAAGAGGAAGTCACGAAATCTGTAACTACGGTTAGACAAGTTCGTTCCCGGTAAGATTCATAAATCCGGATGTGATGGAATATATAAAAAAGCAGTCCAAGTTAAATATCTTGGACTGCTTTTTTGTGTACAAGCTCTTATGCATTAAGCGATTTCATCGTTCTTAAAGGCTACGCCTTCAACTTTGACATTCACTTCAACAATATGAAGTCCTGTCATGCTCTCCACAGCTTCGCGTACGTTCTGTTGAAGCATCCGGCACACTTCATGTATCGGTGTTTCATAGAGAACGATAATACGCAGATCTACTGCTGCTTCTAGCTGTCCCACTTCAACGGTAACGCCCTTCTGAACGTTCTTACCACTTAGACGCTTTGCCCAGCCCTCTGATAGGCCACCTGACATGGCTGCAATACCTGGAGTCTCCAAGGCAGCCAATCCGGCAATTTTCGAGACGACGTCATTTGAAATTCGTATATTTCCCATTTCCAATTGAAGTTGTTCTGCCATGCCATATCCCCCCTTAACTCATTATCAATTATTGTAATTCCTAAACAGGCTAAAAAGCAAATCACTTTCTCGCTTTCTCGTTTACATACAGGAACAATTTGGGTATATTGATTATGAATTCATCCTGAATACATAGATAGGAGTGTACTTTACATTGAAAAAATGGATTTCACCAGCCTTGCTGGTAATCACCTTTATCCTTAGTGCAATCGGCCATTATGCAGATTGGGACCATACACTTCAGTTTGTTCTCTCTGCGGTCGCCGTTGTGTTTGTGGCTGGATTTCTGGGCCGCGCCACAGAAAGTGTGGCTCATTATGCCGGACAGCGGTTAGGTGGCTTCCTAAACGCTACCTTCGGAAATGCCGCTGAGCTAATCATTGCCTTTTTCCTAGTGAAGGAAGGACTGTTCGACATGGTGAAAGCCAGTCTTACCGGTTCCATTATTGGCAATCTGCTGCTTGTCCTAGGTTTAAGTATTTTCGCTGGTGGAATGAAGTTCAAAGTGCAGAATTTCAACGTAACCCTTGCCGGTATGAATGGCTCCCTAATGGTCGTAGCGGTGATCGCTTTATTTGTTCCGGCTATGTTTTTCAATACCCATTCCATAACTGAAAAAGATACAGACGTGCTCAGTTTAATCGTCGCTGGCCTACTCATCGCCTCATACATGGCCTGGCTAATCTTCTCCATGATTACGCACAAGAAACATCTAGAGGACGTTTCAGAAGCGGGTAAGGAAGAAATGGCTCATGAGCATGCGCCTAAGTGGTCCAGAAACAGATCCATCCTTTATCTACTTCTTGCTACCGTGATGGTAGCCTTTGTAAGTGAGTGGCTGGTAGGAACGCTTGAAACACTAACTGAGCGCTTTGGATTTAGTGAACTGTTTGTAGGCGCCTTCCTCGTGGCAATCATCGGTAATGCCGCAGAACATAGCGCAGCCATTATGCTAGCCATGAAGAACAAAATCGGTGCGGCAGTAGAAATAGCTGTCGGAAGCAGTCTTCAAATTGCACTATTCGTAGCACCTGTACTTATCTTCGCCAGTTATTTCATGGGTGATACTATGGATATTGTGTTCACAACAATCGAAATTGTCGCTATTGGTGTCGCCGTCTTTATTGCCAAATCAATCACTCAGGATGGTTCGACCAATTGGTATGAGGGTCTCTTACTATTAACGGTCTATCTAATTCTCGGAGTCTCCTTTTATCTCGTATAGAGACTCCCTGTTCATTCTACCATACTCAAAAAAAAACGCACATGAGTGACAATCTGTCCTCATGTGCGTTTCTATGAATACCTAAAATCAAAATTCATTCTTCTTTTGCTTTGTTATTCAAAGCCTCATAAAGTACTGCTAATTTCCGCTCCAGCTTACTCAGCACCATTTTACCGGTAATCTCTGGCACCAAACCTGCTCTAACCGCAAAATCGACCTCTCTAGAGAAACCGTACATTTGGGTATCCAGCACTTCCTCATAGAGTGGGCAGTAGCGTGTTGCCAGATTTTCCATCTGCACTTCAATAAGTTGCTGAATTTTATCGGCATCTTCTTGTAGAAGATTGATCGCTTTAAGATTAAACTGTTCCTGTAATTCCGACGAAGTCATGCCTCTTTCCCCCCCATGTCCAAAAGTTAAGCTGCTTTTACTATTTTACTTAATATTAGTCGAAATCCGATATCAATACAACAATTCTGTTTATACTAACCATTTATTTGAAAGCAGCAGCTATGTTGTTTATAAGTGACGGCGTTAGTTCCACATCTATTTCTAGAAAAAACGCCCCACCGTAAATCGGTAGGACGTCTTTACATACAACTATTACTCAGCTACAACTGTAAAGTTCAAACCGTGTTTAGCAAAAACTTCACTCATTGCCTTCTTAGCTTCTTCTGCATCTGTTCCGTGAACATGAAGCTCGTAGCTTTGGCTTGATACCAAAGTCGTGAACAAACCAAGGATACTCTTAACATCAATGTACTTGTTGTCCGCTTGAAGAACGATTGAAGAGTTGAACTGACCTGCTGTTTGAGCAATATCAACGATTGCCGCATTGTTACTGGACATAGAAATCCCTCCGCAACTTGATTATGAAACATAAGTCATTTGTAATCATTTCTTATGATACCTTGAATCCGCTTACTTGTGCAAGGTGTTTTCTTACTTTTACATCTTATTTCAAGTTTTCAGGATTCAGACCTTCGAGTTCTGGTAACACGAAGATTCCATCCTTACGGATTAATACATCGTCAAAATAAATCTCCCCGCCGCCATAGTCTGGACGTTGGATTAATACAAGATCCCAGTGAATGGAGGAACGGTTTCCGTTATCTGTAACATCATACGCTTGTCCAGGTGTAAAGTGCAGGCTGCCTGCAATTTTCTCATCGAACAAAATGTCATTCATTGGGTGCAAAATATAAGGGTTAAAGCCTATAGCAAATTCTCCGATATGACGTGCGCCGTCATCTGAATTCAGGATTTCATTCAAGCGAGCGGAGTCATTGCTTGCTGCTTCAACAATTTTACCGTTCTCGAATTTGAATTTGATATTTTCAAAAGTTACTCCATTATAAACGGATGGTGCATTATAGCTGATCGTTCCATTTACAGAATCACGAACAGGGGCGCTGTAAACCTCGCCATCCGGAATATTCTTTTGTCCAGAGCATTTCTCTGCACCGATTCCTTTGATGGAGAATTTAAGATCTGTTCCGGGACCTGAAATATGTACCTTATCTGTTCTGCGCATGAGATCAGCCAATGCATCCTGAGCCTTGTCCATTTTGGCGTAATCCAAATTACACACTTCGAAATAAAAGTCCTCAAATGCTTCTGTACTAATATTTGCAAGCTGAGCCATACTCGCATTGGGATAACGTAATACTACCCACTTCGTATGCTTCACGCGTTGTTCACTATGCACTGGATGGGAATACAAAGAATTATACAATTTCATATTTTCTTCTGGAACATCGGACAGGTCATTTACATTCTCACCTGCACGAATGCCGATATAACAATCCATTTGCTTCATCCGGTTCAAGTCAATTTCAGCCCATGTCTGAAGACTCTCACGTGTTGCATATTTAAGCATGCTGCGTAGGACTGTACGATCTGTCAACTGCACAAAAGCATGACCGCCGGCCTTGCCGATTTCCTCAACAACCGCTTTAATTAAATCTCTTTCATTGCCAATCATCTCTACAAGCACGTTCTCGCCTGGCTGGACATCTACGGAATAACCTACAAGATTTGCCGCCAGCTTTTGAATTCTGGGATCCTTCATTGTGTACTCTTCCTTCCTCTGTCTGAAAAATAAGCATGCCGTTCTATTGTAGCACGCCCTTTATGGAGCGCAAGACCTGCATAACAATGTAAAGATCAACGGTAACCTGTGAAATCCACCTTAGATACATAGGTTTCATTTTCAGATTTATTCATCATTTCACCGGAATAGCTTACTTTTCGATTCAAGGTAAGTCTTCTAGGAAGGTTATGTTTCTTATCAACTGTTAGGTGGTAGACCGTTTCTACATTAGCCTGTTTCAGCTTTTGTTGTAATTCATTATTTTTTTTCTGCCATAGCTTCTCCAAAGCTTTCGAAACTGCCTGATCAGCCTCTGTGTTGTTCTCAGCCGATTCGGGAGTTTTAGGTCGAAGGTTCTGCATTTCTTTCTCCAACTCAGCAGAAAGCTGCTTTCTAGCCTCCGAAGGCGTCAATTCGATTCGCAGCACACTTGTCCCTCTGCCAGCTCCAGCCTCTTCGGTTATATTCTTCTCCATGGATTCAAGCTCCTCAAGTTGCTTAAGCGGATTAAGCGCAGGTAATGGATTTCCCTCTACCGAGGAATTTCCGGAAGTCTGAAGTTCCCATCTGCCCTCTTTTTTCTCTAACTGACTGTAATAAGGTTTCAGAGCATACGTACTACTCTTTAAGTCTTTAACGCCGTCAGCGGCTGTTTTTTGAGTCATGGCTTTATCTGGAAGAAGTGTGTACAGCTTTACCTTTTTATGATCCTCTACTGTGCCTCCGTAAAACAATAAGGATTCAGGAACCGTCGTCCCCCCTCTTGTCAGCATATTTGCCCCTTCAAAAACAACCTCATCACTTCCAGCCATCCCTGCCAATGCCAAACTTAAATCTTCCTTCGCAGGTTTGTCTCTTATGACGCTACATCCGCTACAAAACACGCAGTATAGTGTAAGAACTAGAGGGACTCCTCCCTTAAGTAATAATAGCTTTCTCACGGTCCTCAGGCCTTTCTCGGAGTATTTTACTTAAGTACAACCCACATATAGGGTTCTCCCTTCCTGCATGCCTTATACCGCAATTAGAGCCAGAATAATTGTGCATGTAAAAAAAGAACCCATGAGGCTTACCTCATGAGTTCTTAATATTGCTATCATTGTCTTTAGTATCAAAGACCACTTGGTTCCGGCCATTATTCTTAGCTTTATACAGTGCCATATCCGCTCGATAAAATAATGACTCAACACTTACTCGATCGTCCATCCAGCTCCATTCTGCTATTCCGCAGGATACAGTTACATTAGGTTCGGTTTCTTCCATAACGCGTTTGCGTATACGCTCGGCTACATAACCCGCCTGCTGCACTCCCATTAACGGTAAATAAACAGAGAGCTCTTCCCCTCCCCATCTTGCGGCAATATCCCCTTGACGGATGGAGGATTTCACAATTTCGCTAACCTCTTTTAGGATCTTATCGCCTTTTTGATGACCGTAAGTGTCATTCACAATCTTGAACTGATCAATATCTACAACAATTAAACTACCGCAAAAGTCTGTAGACTGTCTTTCTTTTATCTCTTCGTCCAAGTAATGACGAGCATAAAGTCCAGTTAGGCTATCTCTGTTCGCAAGTCGTCTGACTTCAGCATGTAGCCTGGCGTTACCTACTGCTAGACCAATATGCCCCGCCATCGCCTGCAGCAATCTATAATTATCATATGAAAAATAATGTGCATCACGATGTGCCAACATGATCGCACCTCGTATTTCACCACCCACACTAAGAGGTGTGGCAATCAAAGACTGCGAGCCAGTGGCATTCATTAGCCGGGAAGTTGTCTTAGGATTATCTATGTAATCGGACATGATCAGTGATTCTCCTGTGGAATACACCTTTCCACCTAAACCTGCCCCTACTTCTAAAACTTCGTTCTGCAAAGAGGGATGATTGCAGGCAATGACTTCAAGACCACCCTTTTCCTCATTCATATGTAAGATACAGCAGTAATCTGCACCAAACATTCCAAGTAGCTCTTCGAATGCAAATTGAAAAATATCACCTAAACGTAAGCTTTGATTGAGACGCTGGGTAAGCTCATTACTCATGCGGAGCTCGCGGATTAGTTGGTTAGAGCGCTCATATAGCTTAGCATTCTCAAAAGCAGTCCCTGCCGTATCAGCCACCATGGAGAGAAACCGTAAATCAACATCTGAAAAGATCGGATTATCCATCATCATATGGAATACCCCATAAACCCCCTGTTTACCACCTAACGGAAGACCAATCTCTACATTACGATCATCATCATCACTAGTGTGCATTGCAACTCGTCCATCCTTAAATGCCCTAGCACAGACATCATCACTTGTCATGTGGAATGGTAAAGGTTTGACCTGCGGATGAGTGCTGCGGTGGTCTTGAGACATAAACAGCTCAAGCCTGGCTCCAGGATACATCGCAGAAATGCTATCAATGACTTCCGACAGAACAGCATCCACATCTATGTTGTCATGCATCCGCTGGACAATCTGATATAACAAAGAACGACGATTGCTTTCACGTTCAGCATGAATATGGGTACTTGCAAGATCAGCTACAAATATATGTTCAAACTCATGATAAAAACAGGTACGGTAATGCAGCGACATCGCTTCTGCAGTATCTCGTCCACCCACTTCATATTGTTGTGTGGGCATAGAACAACCTAAAAATGCAAAAATTTCATTGTCGACGCGTGTGAATAACGGTATGGTAAAAAAACTAAGATCCTTACCCTCTACGGTCAACTGAACTGCCGAAATTGTTTCTGAAATCAAGCTAGAAGCCGCGGCCTGTTCCCATTGCTGTCTCCATAGTTCTTGTTCATCCCATATGTTGTTTATATACTTCCCTTCAAAATTCAGTACACACCATTCCCATGATTTAGAGAATGGAAGGACATCGAGTCCACTAAACCATTCATTGAAACTGTCTGCAATCAGGTTTGCTAGATAAGGGAAGTCATGCGTAACTATTTCCGTTTCCCTAAGCCAGGCGGTGGGATCTTCGGAATCTCTACTAGCGTGTATGTTATCCTGTAACAGCATACGGCTGTCTTTATGGACGTATGCTTTCTGCTCTGACATAACGAAGATCCCCTTTGCATCTTGATTAAGTAAACTATCTTCCCTAGTAACAACTATTTAACTATATTTTACTCTCTTTCTTTGTGTATTGCATTACATTTTCATCATTTCCGGGACTTTTTTTTAGGACCAAAGAACTATCGACAAAGATTGACAAAAACTCTTTTAATAAGCGCTTGACTTTATATACTGTATTCATATAATATTTATTGTTGAACAAGACTGTAACAAGTCTTACTTGGGCGTAACGTTGTGTCACCCTCACGCATTTCGTTACTGCCAGGGCAGCGGCTGAACTTCCCTGGCAGTGTGGAAGCCATTAATGCTAATCACGGATACGAAATGCGGCGCAAATAGAGCCCTAACTGAAATTTCAATTATAAAGGAGTCTACTATAACATGGCACGTTACACCGGACCTAAATTCAAACTCAGCCGCCGTCTGGGCATTTCCCTTAGCGGTACAGGAAAAGATTTGAAACGCCCTTTTCCACCAGGACAACACGGAGCTAACCAACGCAGAAAAGTAAGTAACTACGGAATGCAGCTTTTGGAAAAACAAAAACTGCGTCACATGTACGGCTTGGGAGAGAAACAATTCAAAACTCTCTTCACTAAAGCACAAAAGCTTCCAGGTCTTGCGGGCGAAAACTTCATGTTCTTGCTTGAAAGCCGCTTGGACAACCTAGTTTACCGTCTTGGATTTGCTAACTCCCGTGCTGGTTCACGTCAGTTGGTATCCCACGGACACGTAACTGTTAACGGCAAAAAAGTTGACATCGCTTCTTACCGTGTAAGCTTGGGCGACGTTATCGGTCTTCGCGAAAGAAGCCAAAGCATGGCTTCCATCAAAGAAGCTCTTGCTAACCGTTCCCACCTTCCAGCTTACCTGGAATCTGCTGATGGATCTTTCGAAGGTAAATTCATTCGTTTGCCAGAACGTTCCGAGCTTTCTCAGGATATCGATGAGAAACAAATCGTCGAGTTCTACAACCGTTAATATCTCGCTTATAGCGAGTATGACCAAAGCCTCCGGATTTATCCGGAGGCTTTTTGTTATTCTAATAGGTAATGCACACTCCGACTGCATTCAAAATCACCAATTTGTGCTATAATAATTCCGTTAAAAGGAGGAATTATCGTCGATGGTTCAAGAGAACAAGAAAAAAAACGTAAAGAAGCCTTCACCCCGCAGATCTGGGCTTAGCAGGTTCGGTTCTGTAGTTAAGTGGATGTTTATTCTTGGTATAATAGGCATTCTGTTTGTCGGTGGTGCAGCAGCAGGATATGTCACTTCCATGGTGAAGGATGAACCTGTTCGCTCAGAGGAAATGATTCAACAGCAAGTCGGCCAAAATGCGATTACCGGATTCGCGTACTTCCGTGATGGCGCACCGATCGGCCAGCTTCGTACAGAAGAAGATCGAAGGCTCATTCAATACAACGATATCCCCCAGATTATTATTGATGCAGTCCTCGCTATAGAGGACAATAATTTCAATGAGCATAATGGCGTGGATTTCAAAGGCACCTTACGTGCCGTCAAACAAAAGTTATTAAATGAATCCGTTCAGACCGGAGGCAGTACACTTACTCAACAGCTCGCAAGACGTGTATTCCTCAATCTGGATCGAACAGAAGATCGTAAAGCAAAAGAAATTCTACTTTCGCTTAGACTCGAGCGCTTCTTGACCAAGCAAGAGATTTTAACGGCTTATCTGAACAAAGTTCCGTTCGGTAATGGCTCGAATGGCTATAACGTATTTGGGATTAAAGCTGCATCCAAAGGTATATTCGGTCTGGATGATCTAGACAAGTTGAATATTGCCCAAGCGGCGTATTTGGCCGGTCTTCCGCAGCTCCCTTCCGCTTATTCAGCATTCAATGGCATTGGGGAATTCAACGCAAAGGCGTTCAATAGAGCTATGGATCGTCAACAGCTTGTGCTTCGCCGTATGCTAGAGGAGAACAAGATCACTACCTCCCAATATGATGAAGCACTCAAATTTGATATTAAAAGTTCGCTCGCTCCTCACACTAAGAAAGCCTATGCTACATATCCATACCTAATGATGGAAACGGAGCGTAAAGCAGCTGAGATTATTTTGTCACTAAATGTTGAGAAAAACGGTACAACTGATACAGCTGGCTCTAGTGATAATGCCGTACTTCTTGAGGAAGCAAGACAACAGTTAATGACCGGTGGTTACCGAGTCTATACCACGATTGATAAGAAAGTATACAGTGCAATGCACAGTATTTCCGAAGATAGTAGTAATTTCACCAAGAACAGCAAAACAAAAGGTATTGAACAGACGGCTGGCATATTGATCGACAACAAGACCGGAGCCATTCTCGGTATGATTGAAGGTCGTGATTTTAATATCGAACAAATGAACTACGCAACCCAAATGGTCCGGCAACCTGGTTCAACGATGAAGCCGATTTCAGCTTACTTACCTGCCTTAGATGCAGGACTGATTCAACCTGCTGGGATCTTGGATGATGCTCCCATCATTTTGAAAGATGGCGGGAAAGGCTTCCATATCCCTAAGAATGCTAACAATCGCTATCAGGGCTTAGTTACGGCTCGCTATGCCCTTAATAAATCACTCAACCTTCCTGCACTTAAACTGTTTAACGAGAAGGTCGGAATAGAGGATGCTTGGGCTTTTACTAAAAAGCTAGGGATTACTACCCTCACCGAAGATGATTACAGAGCGCAGACTGGGGTTATAGGCGGTCTTCGATACGGTACATCCGTTGAAGAATTAACCAATGCCTACTCCGCCATTGGCAATCAGGGAGCATTTAATGATGCTTACATGATTGAGAAGATTGTGGATTCGGAAGGCAAGATCGTTTATCAGCACAAGATTAACCCTGAACAAGTATTCTCTGAGCAGACTGCTTATCTAATGACCGATATGCTGCGTACAGTAATCACAGAAGGTACTGCAAGTACAGTAAGAAGAAATTATAAGCACTTTAAAGATGTTCCGATTGTAGGTAAAACGGGTTCCACTCAGAACTATGGAGACGTCTGGTTCATGGGCTACACCCCTGATGTCACACTTGGCATGTGGGTTGGTTACAAGGAACAAATTAATACCCTTACAGGAGATACACAAAAACGACAAGCACAGACCTTATGGGCTAAAGTCATGAATGCTGTTATCGATAAGCAGCCAGACTTGTTTGTTACAGACAAATTCACACATCCTGAGGGAATTACCAAAAAGACAGTGTCCGCATACAGCGGTAAACTGCCAACGGCTCTAACTGACAAATTCACAACGGATCTTTTCAATGCGAAATATGTACCTACAGATAGTGACGACGGTATTTCCAAAGCTAAGTATATTACTTATAACGGCGTGAATTACCTTCCGCTGGAAGGAACACCAGAGGATTTCCTGAAGGAAAAAATCGTTGTTAAACGCGAAAAGCCGATTCAAGATTTAGTCAAAGAGCTCTTAGCAGCCTTCCCTAAGATGAAGGATCATAAATCGCTGGATTATTATATGCCAGCCGATGCTAAGACAGATTTCCCTACTGAAGTCGATCCACGCGTGGACGATGGTGCTGCCCCTTCTGCTCCTGGAAATGTTAGTGTCTCATACAGCACTGGAAAAGCTGTGATCAGCTTCTCCCCAAGCGGCTCTCCAGATGTAGTAGGATACCGGTTATACCGTTCTAAAAATGGCGGGTCTTTCCAGAAGCAAGCTGTAATTATGGCTGACGAGAGCAAGGTATTCTCTCCAGGAACACCTGCGAGTGCCAATGTAACATTCTATGTTACTGCTGTTGATGTCGCAGGTAATGAGACGGCTTCTGGCAACGTTGCTGGAGGCACTACACCAACACCGGAAGCTACACCAACTCCTGATCCGCAACCGGAGACAACGCCTCCTACAGACTCTGAGAGTACACCAGGAGAGGATATCGAGATTCCAGGAACCATTCTACCAACACCTACTTCAACGCCATCTGGCGAAGGTAGCAGTAACGGAAACAGTAATAGTGGGACAGCCGGCAATACGACTGGAAACCATTAGCCGGTAGTCAACAGAATAACTTTGCACAGACAAAACACCGTTCCCTTGAATTCATTAGGGAACGGTGTTTTTTATGATCCATTCTAATCTTCTATCGTTGATAAATCGCCAGTTGGGAGATGAAGCTCCCAAGCCTTTAATACACGCCGCATGATTTTACCTGATCGTGTCTTAGGAAGTTTATCCTTAAATTCGATCTCTCTCGGTGCAGCATGCGCAGACAGCCCGGCTTTAACAAATGCCGCGATCTCCTCTTTGAGAGCAGCTGTAGGAGTATAGCCTTCTCTCAGCGAAATGAAAGCCTTGATAATTTCCCCACGCACCAGGTCTGGTTTACCAATTACGCCCGCTTCTGCCACAGCTGGATGCTCTACCAATTTACTCTCCACTTCAAAAGGTCCAATACGCTCACCAGAAGAGTTGATAACATCATCAATCCGTCCTTGGAACCAGAAATATCCATCATCATCCATATAAGCGGAATCACCAGACATATACCAACCAGGAATGCGGAAATACTCCTCATACTTCGTCGGATTGTTCCAGATCGAATTCATCATGGATGGCCAAGGCGTCCGGATTGCAAGATTACCCATTGAGAATGGTGGAAGAACATTGCCTCGATCATCTAAAATCGCTGCTTCAATGCCTGGTAACGGACGACCCATAGAGCCAGGTTTGATATCCATTCCAGGATAATTGCAGATCAGTTGTGCCCCTGTCTCTGTCATCCACCAAGTATCATGAATGCGCTGATTGTAGAATTTATCTCCCCACCGCACCACTTCAGGATTTAACGGCTCTCCAACAGACAGGACATGGCGCAGGCTACTTAAATCAATTCCCTGAATTGAACTTTCTCCTGCCCCCATTAACATACGAAATGCTGTAGGTGCACTGTACCAAATACTAACCTTATTTCGTTCAATCGTCTTATACCAATCCTGAGGGCTAAAACGCCCTCCTCTCACGACATTCGTTACCCCATTTAACCATGGAGAGAATATTCCGTAAGATGTACCAGTCACCCAGCCCGGATCAGCTGTACACCAGTAAATATCATCTGGACGTAGATCCAGCACCACTCTACCTGTATAATAATGTTGAATCATTGCTCTTTGAACATGATAAACGCCTTTAGGTTTTCCTGTAGAACCAGATGTATAATGCATGATAAGACCATCGTCCAGGTCAAGCCATTCCAATTCGAGCTCAGAAGATGCGTTAGCCATCTCCTCTGTGAAACCTAAGTTACCTTGCTCGATATCAGTGGTACCACCTACCAGAAAAATATGACGCAAATTCGGAAGCTCATCTCGCTTTACACGATGAAGTAGTTCAGGCGTAGTAACTAACGCAACGGCACCGCTATCTTCCAGCCGGTCCTTAACAGCTGTCTCCATGAATGCTTCGAACAGAGGGCCTGCTATTGCCCCAATCTTCAAAATGCCTAGCAAACTAAAATATAGTTCCGGTTGACGAGGCATAAAAATAAATACCCGATCTCCCTTACCGATACCATATTTACGCAATACATTTCCGAACCGATTCGACCGTTCCTGCAGATCGGCAAATGTATAGGATTCATCCCGCACCGCATCACTGTAGAGCAGGGCCGTTGCCGCTCCCCGTCCTTCTTGAACGTGGCGATCCACTGCTTCATGTGCCATATTTACTTTGCCAGTGTCATACCATGAGAAGTTACGTTCAACATCCTCCCACTTAAAATTGGCTACTGCCTGGGTGTAATCAGACATATTGGAGCTCTGCACACGTCCCGGCAAAATTTCGCTATGGACTTGACCCATCACTCTTGCCTCCCTCACTCGTTTGATTTAAGCTTTAAGGGTAAGACTCTTCTCTTAGATAATGATGTCAATGCAATGAATGTGAATTTTTTATGTCTGAATTAGTATAACATAGCAAACGTTTACATTCCATATTTTATGATCTGAAAGGAGCACTGCTATGGAACATCGTAAAATCCTTGTTTCTCATACGCTTTCATATAAAGGAAGAACGATTACAGTAAGTGGCCCCCGATCTCCAGAGGACCTAGAAGCCCTCCATATGCATAATGATCTTGATGCCTTCCGTAAGCCGATAGAGCAGCAAGAAGCTCTTATAGAGATTGCTAGCTTGCCTGAAGGACGTATAATTACAGCTGTAGAGAATGGAACTATAGTAGGCTATGTAACCTTTCATTATCCAGATGAAATGGAGCTTTGGTCACAGGGTGGAATGATGGACCTTATTGAGCTTGGGGCGATTGAGGTGAGTAATGATTATAGGGGAGCCGGACTTGGCCGGCTACTGATTTCCACTGCTTTTGAGAAGGAGCAATTGGAGAATTGTATAATATTTACAACAGAGTATTATTGGCACTGGGATTTAACAGGAAGTGGGCTTGATGTATGGGCTTATCGTCAAATGATGGAGCGGCTAATGAAAACTGTAAATATGGTTTGGTATGCTACGGATGATCCCGAAATCTGTTCACATCCAGCGAACTGCTTAATGGTTCGCATAGGACAAGAGGTACCTATGTCCTCACAGGAGACTTTCGACAGGGTACGCTTTAGACAACGCTTCATGTACTAAATGAGTATTATAGGTGCTGCAGCATATATTCTAATATAGAATGTGAGCGCCCCGAGGCTTCAACCGTGAACTCCTTAAAACTCACATTTGCTGACCCGTCAGATTTATCAGAGATCGAACGAATAATAACAAAGGGAGTGGCGTTCATCATACATACTTGTGCAACCGCCGCCCCTTCCATCTCCACACACATTCCATTCAATTCCTTTCTTAATTTGGCTACAATCTCCGCATTAGAAATGAATTGATCACCTGAAAGCACTTTGCCGACCAAGTGCTTTTGACCTAGCTCGTTACACGCCCTCTCAGCAAGGAGCACCAATGAAGAGTCTGCCTTAAAGACAGAATTTTCCTGATAAGGTATTTCTCCTCTTGAAAAACCAAGCGCCGTAGCATCCATATCATGCTGGACACAAGTAGACGAGATCACAATATCTCCAATATTCAATTCAGGGTGCACAGCTCCAGCAACTCCAGTAAACAACACACGTGATACATCAAAGGAATCAATTAGGATTTGTGTCGTAACTGCTGCATTCACTTTACCTACCCCAGATTTACACAGCACTACAGACTTTCCTAATATATCTCCTATGTAATAATGTATTCCTGCCTTGACCTTCGTCTTCTTATTCTCCATCCTTTCTAGTAGTAGCTTAATCTCTTCATCCATCGCACCAATTAATCCGATAACTTCACGCAAAACTAACGCCTCCTTCAATGATTTTCTCTGTAAAAAACATAAAAAGCTCCAAAAGGAGCTTTCTACAGAATAATTGTTTAGTTCTTAAATTACTTATTCATTACTTATTCAGATGATTAACAGACAAGCGGAGAATCGTTTCATGAGGCAGGATAACCCGCGGATTCTCAACCGTCTCTTTCTTCATGAGTTTCGTCAAAAGTCTCATTGCTACCGCACCTAGGTCATACATAGGCTGGGCTACTGTTGTCAACAATGGACGAACCATCGAAGCCATACGGATGTTGTCCACACTAATAATGGAGAAGTCATCCGGTACTTTCAGACCTTCATCTTGAATACTGTGAATTGCACCAATTGCCATTTCATCAGTTGCGGCAAAAATAGCGGTTGGTTTCTTCTTGAGTCCAAGGAAATACTTCATGGCTTCAACACCAGATTCATAGCGGTAATTACCGATACGAACTAAATCCTCTTGGTACTCGATTCCAGCTTGTTCAAGAGCCTTCTTATACCCATGGAAACGCGCATATCCATTCGCAGGATCCTGGAGTGTACCACTGATCATTGCGATTTCACGGTGACCGTGACGAATCAGAGTATTCACTGCATCAAAAGCAGCGGTTTCATGA
Organism: Paenibacillus etheri; assembly: GCF_001012825.1. Lineage (GTDB taxonomy): Bacteria > Bacillota > Bacilli > Paenibacillales > Paenibacillaceae > Paenibacillus_AQ > Paenibacillus_AQ etheri. The sequence goes on along the minus strand of NZ_LCZJ02000016.1, from coordinate 98,842 downwards.
TCGATGTCAACGGAAGGATAAGTCCCCTTCTCATCCCGTGTAGCACATAGGACAATCGGAACTGCAGAAGTCTGGAAAGCTTGAATATGTTCTTCAGTTACCGTACCACCCATGAAGAGCAGACCATCGACCTGTTTCTCCAAAAGGGTATTGATGACACGGATTTCCTTTTCTTTACGCTTATCCGCGTTACACAATATGATATTGTAATGATACATGTTCGCGATATCTTCAATCCCGCGTGCAATTTCTGCAAAAATCGAGTTTGAAATATCAGGGATGACAACCCCAACGGTTGTCGTTTTCTTACTGGCAAGTCCTCTCGCCACGGCATTGGGACGATATCCCAAACGCTCAATCGCTTCAAAAACTTTCTTCCGGGTCTGCGGTTTCACGTTAGGGTTATTGTTCACAACCCGTGATACCGTAGCCATAGATACGCCTGCTTCTCGAGCTACATCGTAAATGGTTACCGTCAAATTACTCTCTCCATTGCGATAAATTTTATCGTTCGACTAATTAAAAATATGATACGACACTTTGTACAATTGTGCAATGATAACGCTTCATTTTCCTTTCAAAATTTCTTTCAAGGATGAAGACGTACCCCTAAATTACAATTTTTGACTAGTGCAGGTTTCCCTATTCACGAGCACAAAAATGTAACTTCTATCTATCGTAACAAAAAGTGAGTGAAAAATCCAACATTCCGTGAAAGTTTTTCATTATTTTCACAGAATGTTTTAATAATTTGCGTTTTTGGTCGTTTGGAACGTTAATTGAGACAATCTTCGACTAGTTTCTTCCATCCAATTCTGGTCCGTGAGCTCCTCAGCTAATCGGTATAAATCGAGCAACATATCCACTCTAGCTTGAATTATCGCTCGGATAGCCAATTCTAATTCTTGAAATCCCCCGACAATAAGCTCTGACAAGGATTCTTTTAGAACACTAGCTAATTCATTTCTTTCTGTAAACGAAAAATCTTGTCTTGGCTCATCCGCGTTCAGTTCTTTCACTAACTTTCCTAGATCTGCTTTAATAAACGACAAGGGCTCATAACTAGTACATACCGGACAAGTATAGACAGGGACGTGGGTAATCTTCACCTTCGTATTAAAAATCAATGAATGCATATGTAAGGTCATGAGGCCACCACAGCTGCACAACTTTTCCATTAAATTATCTGTATACATCTTCTACACCTCTTGCAAGAAATGAATTAAGTACAAAGTATGACTTTTCAATTTCTATATTCGACCTCCCTCGATTAAAACCCTCCTTAATTGCATATAATGATTAAATTGGCAATTCGTCTATAATTTACAATCCTTCAGATGACTTCGTATTTTAAATTTGATAGAATATGAAGGATCATGTGATACGAAAGGAGCTTAACAAAATGAGACTAGCCGGCAAAAAGGTCATAGCACTCGTAGACGATGAATTTGAAGATTTGGAGCTCTGGTATCCCGTGTACCGAGTAAGAGAAGAAGGCGCAGAGGTTCACTTGGCAGGTTTGGAAAAAGATAAAACGTACATCGGCAAATACGGTGTACCTGCAAAGGCAGAATACTCCTGGGACGATCTTAATGCCGCAGATTATGATGGAATTTTGGTTCCTGGTGGCTGGGCTCCTGATAAAATCCGCAGATATAACGCCGTTCTAAAGCTCGTACAGGATTTTAATACAGCTAAGAAACCTATTGGGCAGATCTGCCACGCAGGTTGGGTATTAATCTCCGCTAAAATTCTGGAAGGTGTAACCGTCACCTCCACGCCGGGCATCCGTGATGATATGGAGAATGCCGGAGCTATCTGGAAAGATGAAGCCGTGGTTACGGATGGACATATTATTTCTGCTCGTCGCCCGCCAGATCTGCCGCCCTATGGTAAAGCTTTTTGTGATGCGTTGGCTGGGGAGTAGAATACGGTAGATTTATAGTCTAACAATTAAACAAGCCCTGTTTCTCACTAAACGTGAAGAACAGGGCTTTAGATTTAATTCGCTCGACATCCGGGTTACTTACTTAATTCGAATGGACGCTTTCTCCTTGATTACGTTTGGATAAGAATTAAACCAGAACGTCAACGGTTGGGGTAACTTCTCCTTACCTACATTGAGGAAATTGGTTATTGTAGTTCCCTTACTACTTTCATTAAACTCTCTATACCCTGAGTAATCATTTTTGATAGTTTCCATCATATGCCCGCTTCCAGAGCTATCTTCAAAATAATCACTCAATGCAAAACCTCCATAATCAAGTGACTCCTTATCTTCTTTAGGAATAAAGTAATCTAATACCAGAATACCCTGCTCTTCGTTCTCCATTCGTTTGGAAATCGTCAGATTGCTATCCGGTACCTTCAGAATCTGCTGTGTTTCGGTATTAATCATAAGCTCCAGCTTAGATTGATCTAGAGCAGAAATCCCTTCAATTTCAAACTTAATCGGATCATCAGGTCTCATATTATCATTATGATAAATATTCGATCCACTTACCCACATTAACTCCTCTTGTTGCTCTCCTTTTCCGATGACAAGCTTAGGTGAAAGCATATTAAATATCCTCATTGTATTCTTTTGGTCATATCTTTCCCGCATATAAATACCCGTAGGTCCAATATAGATATTCTCCATATTAATTTGCTGTCCGGCGATAGAGAGGCTTTCTTTCAAATCAATGATATCACCCTGAAAATAATTATAATCGGCTTCCAGTGGAATCTTGACACCCATTTCTTTTATATCCTTGTTATTAAAAACTTGACCAAGAGCATCTGGAAAAAGCGATAATGTGATATTCAACTCCTCTGGTATCTCATCCTGATATTTATCCCAGACGATTTGCTCATACATACGAGTCGTCCCAGGAGAACCAACCTTTTGTGCATTAGTAGTGCTAAACCCACTGTATCCACTAAGGTGGTACTTATCCTCTGGAGTCTTTCTTAAAGACAAGCCAGCCAACTGCATCTTCTGATCCGTATTATTCCGGATGGTATAAAGCACAGCAATTCCTCTTCGGTCGGCCATAATTCCATTAACCGTCCACTTTATTCCATCCACCTCAGCTGAAGAAATATTCACTTCCTTCATCATCCCTGCGTCAAGTGCGGATGTGATGGTCAGATTATTAGCAATAACGGGTCTAAACACCTCAAGCTGCCCCCAGCTTTTTGGAGGTAACTGTGCACGTACAGGATTCGCCATCTGATTTGCCCAAGGGACAATAATCAATAAGGCGATAGCTAGGATCGCCAACGCAACAACTGCGTATTTTTTTCTAAAAGACAACCTTTTGTGGTTACCTAGCTGCATCCCTTTGCGAATCGCTGCGTCCAGCTTAACATCCGGGATTTCCTCAGCCTCGACATTGATTTTTTGAAAAAATTCATTTAGCAGCTTTTCTTCAGGCTCAGCCATAAAATAGATCCCCCTTCCGTTTCATTCTGTCACGCAGTTGTTTCAGACCTTTATTGAGCCATGTCTTCACGGTGCCCTCCGGTTTATCGAGCACCTCCGCAATTTCTGCAAGGGTCATATCCTTGTAATATTTGAGTACAAGTACCTGGCGATACTTCGGCTTTACCCCGTCCAGTGCTTGTTCCATGTCCAATCTGCGGTCGCTTTTCATCTCCATGATCCCTACATCACTTCGTTCAGCTTCTGTGACTGTATTCCTCTTTCTGCGCTTCAACTCATCGTTACAGCAATTGATCAGAATTCGTGTCAACCAGGGAGCAAACCGCTCCGAGTCTTTCAAGCTTTTACGTTTAATCCATGCGCGGCAGGTTGCCTCCTGCAGAACTTCCAACGAATCTGCTTCGTTTCGCAAATAGCTGTAAGCAATGCTGTAAAGCTTTCTTTTCTGCCCAGATACCAGCTCGTAAAATATGTCTTCATCCGTAGCGACAATTTCCATTTCGTCCTTAATAATGTGTTCCATGCTTGTTCCGTCCTTCCCCCTTGCCATCACGCATAAATCATTCCTGTGCAACTCGCTCTATGTATAGACTGCTCTGAAGCGCAAACGGTTTTGTTTTTTTATAACGATCTAGTACAAAAGAAAAAGGCTCGGCAAGAATGCCGAACCTTGATGTGGACTTGATGATGTATCGCTTAATAACTATGAAGAAGCTTTCTCCTTTGTTTCCACGCTCGTTCCAAGCGTAATACCGCTTTTCTGAGCATAAGCACTTAGGATTTCTTCCGTCTCCGAGCTTGTACGATGATGGAAGCAAGCTTTGGCAACCCTTGTAGCATCTATAGCCAGTGTATTCAGGGTACGGTGTTTTACCTTCAGCAGTGCCTGTGGCGACATGCTAAGGTCATTAATCCCCAGCTCCAGCCAAAGTGGCAAAGAACGCTCATCTGCCGCCATTTCACCACATACACTTATATCTATTTTTGCATTACGCGCTGCTTCTACAGTCATACGTATCATTCGCAGAACCGCTGGATGATATGGATGATACATATGCGCAATTTGTTCATTCATACGGTCTACGGCTAGTACATATTGCACCAAATCGTTCGTACCGATACTGAAAAAGTCAACTTCCTCTGCCAGTAAATCCGCAATCATAACCGCAGCCGGAACTTCAATCATAATACCGACTGGAATATTCCGATTAAACGGTATGCCCCGTAGCTCCAGCTCAGCCTTCACTTCTTCCAATACAGCTTTTGCTGCCTGTACTTCTTCTACGGAAGATATCATAGGGAACATTAGCTTTACATTCCCATAAGCACTCGCCCGCAAAATGGCGGTTAGCTGAGTTTTGAACATATCTTGTCGATTTAAGCTGATTCGAATGGCACGATAGCCAAGGAATGGATTCTGTTCTTCTGGTAGCTGGAAGTAATCCAGATGCTTGTCCCCGCCTATATCCAGCGAACGGATCACAACCATATTGCTGCCTACCTTCTCGACAACCTGTTTATACACTTCGAATTGTTCATCCTCCGTTGGGAAAGAACTGCGATCCATATAAAGAAACTCTGTACGGAATAGACCTACACCCTCAGCTCCATACTTGAGTGCTAAATTCAGTTCTTTAACAGAACTGATATTACCGGCCAATCGCAGGTTAACGCCATCTTTAGTGACGGCCTCTACAGTAGCCAGCAACTCCAGTTGTTCTTTCTTTTTATGCTGCTTATTCCGTAGAGATACATATTCATTGATCGTTACTTCATCAGGATGAATTTGCACAGATCCGGTGTCTCCGTCTATCACGAGCATATCTCCGGTCTGAATAGGGTTAGACAAATTATTCTCCAAACCTGCTACGAGCGGAATGCCCAGTGCACGAGCCATAATGGAGGAATGTGAGGTTTTACCGCCCATCATAGTAACAATACCTAGAACATAAGTTGGGTTCAAGTGAGCTAACTGGGAAGGAGACAACTCCTTCGCAACTAGAATATACGGCTGTGTATCCGATGGCAGCGTGACCTCAGGAGCACCTAAAAGATGCTTTAACAGACGATTTCCGACATCCTTGATATCGACCGCCCGTTCCTTCATGTATTCATCATCTAGCAGATCAAACATCGCTACAAAATGATCAATCGCTTCCTTAACAGCTACCTCCGCCGCCTTGTACTGGCGCTCAATAATCCCCCGGATTTCGCTCATGAACACCGGATCATCCAATATCGCCAAATGCGCATCAAAAATACTGGATTCCTCTGGACCGACCACTTCTCTGAATTCTTTTTTGATGAATTCAATTTCGTCCTTAGAGGTACGGATACCTTCGTATAAACGCTCAAACTCCTTAGCTAGATCCACTGGGTTCACTTGTGTGTCTGGCAAGCTCCACTCCCAGTTGGGTAAGACAAAGGCCTTCCCGATAGCTACACCTGCTGCTGCGCCTATGCCTTGTATCATCCTTCTATCCCTCCAACGTTACTTTCATGTAAGACTACGGACATTACTGAAGATTGCCCCTTTTTAACATTTTTAAATGGAGCATAGCTCCATGATTTTACTCGATCAGGATTCGTAATCACCATTGGTGTAGCCAGTGAGGCCGCATGCTCACGCAAATAAGCGAGGTCGAATTTAACCAGCAATTGACCTGGCTCCACGCTGTCGCCTTCTTTTACAACCGCCTCAAATGGCCCTTTAAGCTGCGAAGTATCGATCCCTATATGCATAAGTACCTCCAGCCCTTCCGGCGTAGCAATACCAACGGCATGCATTGTAGGGTAGACGTGCATAACCTTCCCGAATACAGGCGAAGTAAGCTCCCCTTTTTCCGGCAAAAATGCAACACCATCACCCACTAGCTTTGCTGCAAAGATGTGATCCGGCACTTCCTCAATGGGCATCATTCTACCCTGCATCGGAGAACTGAACAACACCTGCGGCAGATCACGAAGCATCAGTTTATTAATCTCCTCGCGGATTAGCTCTGAATACGTACCAAATACTACCTGAACATTCCCGCCACCGAGCTTGATAATCCCAGCAGAACCAAGACCTTTAAGCGCCCCGGTATCAATATATCGATCATTGTGGACGGTAAGCCTCAAACGGGTGATACAGGATTGAACTTGTACGATATTCTCCTTCCCACCAAGCGCCTCCAAAATCAGTGGTGCCTGATAAGGGATGTTGCCTGCCCAATCACCGAGTTCCGAACCTTCTTCACGCCCTGGTGTCGGGATCTGAAAACGGCGAATCGCCCAGCGGAATAAATTATAATATACAATCCCATAACCAATACCGATTGGAATCAAAAGCCAAGCCCTCTGTGACAGATGCAAATTCAAAAAGAAGTCAATAGCTCCTGCTGAATAAGAGAACCCGTGATGAATCCCAAGCATGTAGGTCAACACCATCGCGAGACCGGACATTACAGTATGAACCGCGAATAAATACGGAGAAGCAAACAAAAACGCGAATTCGATCTGTTCTGAAACCCCAGTTAGAAAACAAACTAAAGCCGCCCGCATGAAAGTCTTTTTAATCTTAGGCTTCAAATCCTCGCGCGCTTCCTGAATGATAGCAAAAGCAATGGCTGGCAGTGCGAACATCATTATCGGAAACAAACCTGCCATAAAAATTCCAGCCGTAGGATCGCCTGCAAAAAAACGTGGCAAATCCCCCTGAACGACAGTGCTACCATCAGGAGTTGTAAAGTTCCCAAGCTGAAACCAAAACACATTATTAAGAATATGGTGAAGACCGAAGGCTGTTAGTACTCTATATAGTACTCCATAAATAAAAACGCCAAATCCGCCTGTCTGTAAAATCCCTTGAAAAAGATCATCCAGTCCTCTTTGCAGTAGTGGAGAGATTCCTAACATCACCCATGCAAAGCCAGCCGAAAATAATCCCATGAACAGCAAAACAAACCGCGACCCTCCAAAAAACTGGATCGCCTCTGGAAGCTTGATATTTTTAAACCGGTTTTGAGCAATACCGGCGACTATACCCAGCAAAATTCCGATAAGTGTTGCAGGTTGTACAAGCCCGTCTCCCATATGGGTAACAATCCGGTCGTAAGTGAACATTCCAGCCAGTGCTGCAAGACCCGCTGTTCCAGCTTGATTGGATAATCCCCATGCTACACCCACAGCGAACAAATAAGGCATAAAATAAAAGATTCCCTGCCCAGCGTATGTAGCCACTTCGGATACCGAAGAAAGTCCCCATGCAGACCAAGGTAAACTGCCCAAACTAAGCAAAATGGCTGCCGCCGGCAGTACCATGGTAGGAAGCATTATGGCTCTGCCCAATTGCTGCAATGATCCGAGCCAATTCAAGGCTACCCTCTCCTTTCTTTCTATATTGAATGGTACGCGCTGCGGGGGTTTTTGTCAAAATAAACTGAAGGAAAAATTCCGATGGATTGGGCTGTATTCGCTAACCTATATACGTATCGAGATTTCGTGCGGATGACCTGAAGAATTTAGTATAAGATATTGACCTTTCATTTCTCAAGATGCTCTTTGGTGACTTTTTATAGGCTCTTTGGTGTACTTCTTATAGCAATAACAGTGCATTTCATAGCTTCGGATCAATGACACTAGGTGGTTTTCGCATTCTAATGTATTATGTGCAACAGAATGAGCTTAATTTTGATGAAAAATGGTTTTGATTGCACTTTGTACAATAGAAATCTCTAGAATCGCACAATAGTAGATCTATTGCTCTTATTGATTGTACAAAGTGCAATGAACATAATTTTTTTAAGCTAAAACGAAGATTCTATTGTACAAAGTGCAATCTAACGCTAAAATCACTCCTCACCGTTAAACTGAAGGTAAAGATTCGATGAAATGAGTTGATCACTCTATCACACTAAGCATAATAAGACACTGAAATCTGATCTGAAGAACTTGCTATAAAATATAATTTCTCAAATTACTCTTTAGAGACTCTTATAGATTCGATTTAAAGATCCCAAGGAAGTTCTCGTATTCTAATGTATTATGTGCAACAGAATGAGCTTAATTTTGATGAAAAATGGTTTTGATTGCACTTTGTACAATAGAAATCTCTAGAATCGCACGATAGTAGATCTATTGCTCTTATTGATTGTACAAAGTGCAATGAACATAATTTTTTTATGCTAAAACGAAGATTCTATTGTACAAAGTGCAATCTAACGCTAAAATCACTCCTCACCATATTTGTTCAGGGTGCATTGGTCGTAACTCGTAATGTCTAACCCCTCTTCTACCCACGATTGGCTTTAACAGCCCCTTCTCACTTAACGATTGTAACAATCTACGCGCCGTCCGAAAGTTAATACTGAAATGCGCTATCACATCTTTTGGACGAATCGCCCTGCCCAGTCGCCAAGCCAAACGCAGAACCTCCTTCTCCTCAGACAAAATATCTGCGCCTGTAGATTTGCGCGCCAAATGAGGTGCCAGCACCAATTGTAAAAGCATCCGGCACACCTCGGGGCGGTGCTGGAGATCGTCAACAGAAAAATGAATCATCTTCCAGCCCATTCCGGTCAGAAAAGTGTCCCGATTAACTGAATAATTGAACCTCTCGCGGTCCATGTCCTTCACATGGCTTTGAAACCCGTCGCACTCAATCCCGAGGCTGCTGCCGCTCTGCGGTAGAAAAGCGAAGTCCAGAAACTGAGATTTACGGTTCCAGTCATACACTTCGTATTCTGGATGCAAATCATCGAGACTCTCAAACAATGGCCACCATACATTTTGCAAGAACAGCTTCTCAGCATAGTTATGCCCTCTAACAAGTCTTCCCCTTCTTTCACCTGATCTTTCCGACAAGTGCTTGTCAATGAACAAACTATGTGCTTCTTCAAATTCCATAATGGTATCCTCCCCGAGTAAAATAAAAAACGCCCTTCACCGCAAATCATGCGGATAAAGGACGTTCTTCGTCTAATTTCAGTATATCAAGTTCAGATGGTGATTTGCATTAGAAATTGTGCAGCCTGGGCAGCCATCGTAATCAAACAATGCTTATTATCTTTGGCTGTTCTTTAACATTCAAGCTGCAATTTACTTCAGCGCTAAAAAACATGCTCCGTTCGTTGGTTCGTTGTAGGTCGGTTCATTGTTCGCTCGTTATTGTTTCGGTCATCGGTCGGTTCATTGTTCGCCCGTTATTGTTTCGGTCATCGGTCGGTTCATTGTTCGCTCATTGTTGGTTCCTTTATGGTTCGCTTGTCGGCTCATATGCTTGGATGCTCGTAGGTTCGTTATTCGCTCGCTATTGTTTCATTCGTGGGTTCATCGATGTCTCGTTAACTCGTTCGTCTCTTCATTCGTTCGAAATCCCTCCACTTCACTCTCCAACCGCACACTTAATCCCCAGTCGCATAAAGTGTTAACCACCGAACTCTACGTCCGACTACGCCCATGCATCGTGATTGCTTCCTCGACCTTGATGCAGCGGTCCATAATCGCCGTCATACCGTGCTCAGCGGCGATTTCAGCGGCCTCCTGGCTGATAATCCCCTGCTGGAGCCAGAGCACACGTGCGCCGATTTCAGCGGCCTCCTGTGCGACCTTTGCGCAGTATTCGCTTCGACGGAACACATTGACTATGTCCACCGGCTCTGGAATTTCGGCTAACGTATGATAGCACTTCTCTCCCAATATTTCACCGTCAACCAAAGGGTTTACAGGAATGATCCGATATCCCCGACTTTGCATAGCACCGGCGACCATATAGGAGGTCCGGTCTGTTTTGTCAGACAGGCCAACAACTGCAATATTACCTGCAGAAGCAAGGATATCTCCGATCTGCTCCCGACTTGGATTCTCAAAGCTCATACATAGTGCCCCTTTCCATAGTTACACTTTATGATCCTTATATAACTGAAGCTAGATTCACTAGCTCCCTTACCTCTATTGTACCCATTCTACATTTGCACCAAGCGCACGCAGGTGATCAAAATATTGCGGATACGATTTAGCGACATGGTGAGCATCCTTGATCAATAGCGGTTTACGCGCTCGTAAGCCTACTACTGACAGCGCCATAATTACACGATGGTCGTAATGCGCGTTAATGGTCACACCACCTTCGACGCCTTCAGGCATGCCGTGAACGATAATCTCATCGCGGCGTTCCTCAACATTGGCTCCTGCACGGGTCAACTCTGCCAAGTAATCAGTTATACGATCACATTCCTTATACCGTAGGTTCTCAACGTTATAGAATCGCGAAGTGCCTTCAGCAAATACAGCAGCAGCTACCATAGCCAGCACTGCATCGGTGGCAGCATCTCCGTCGAATTCAACAGCTTTTAGAACGCCGTTCCCTTGTACGTGTACCGTTCCCTCATTATGAGTAAGAGGTACTTCCATCATACGCAGCACATCAACAATGGCTCTTTCTCCCTGCTTACTCTGTTCCACAAGTCGATGAACCTTAACATCTGACTTGGTAACAGCAGCAGCCGCAAGAATAGCCGCAGAGCCAGGATAGTCACCTTGAACGGTATACGTCTTTGCCGCATAGGCTTGACGACCTGGCACTTTAAAGGACATGTAATCATTCGCTGCATGAACCACAATTCCAGCCTGCTCCAATACTTCTAGCGTCTGACCTACAACAACCTTTGATTTCAAATCATCAAGAACAATAATTTCACTATCTTCTTCAAGCAATGGTGTCAAGAAAAGTAGAGCGCTTAGGAACTGGGAGCTGACTGCACCGGAAACTGTAATTTTACCCCCAACAGGTTTGCCACCACGGATCGTGATCGGCAGCTTTCCTTCATTGTGCTCTACCTTCACACCAAGCTGTTCCAGAGACACGATCAGGTCGTCATGCGGACGTTTGCCTAATGAGTCAGGATACGTATTTACGAATATAACCTCAGGGCTTAGTGCAGCCACAGCCATTAGAAAACGTAGTACTGCTCCAGCATTCCCCACATTAAGTTCCTTAACATCCTTCGGTTTTCGTCCAAAGCCTTGAATCACAATCTTCTCATCATCCTCTGTGAGTACAGCTCCCAAATCCGCAATACAACGACGGATTGCATCGCTATCTTCACTATGTGCCGGATGATAAATCGTACTTACGCCTTCTGACAATGCGGCAACCAGCAAATAACGAGTGGTGTAGTTTTTGGAAGAGAGGGCCCCGAATTCTCCTTGCAGAGATGGCGTTGGCCTAACAATAACGTCCATAATATAAACTCTCCTTAGTAGTTATAGTTGTATATAGTGCTCGTTTGACAGGGTATTCCATGCTTGTGTTATCATTAAACCATTCTTCTGATGAAAAGAGGTCACAACCATGCATAATGTTCCACAAATCACACCGCAAGAATTGCGGCAGTGTCTAGAGACAGGGGAAGACCTTGTACTCATCGACGTTCGTGAAGACGAAGAGGTTGCCTTTGGGATGATTCCCGGTGCACAGCATATCCCCATGGGAGAAATTCCACACCGCACAGAGGATATTCCAAGCGATGCCAAAGTGATCTTTATCTGCCGTTCCGGTGCTCGAAGCCAGCGTGTCTGCGAATATCTGCAACAGTTTGGTTATCATGCTACAAATTTAAACGGCGGTATGATTGAATGGAATGAAACACTCTCTTAAAAGCTCAGCCGCGGTAATGCATTAAAATATTTTGCGACACTTCTGCCGCAGTCAGTCCCGTTGTATCGACCGTGTAATGCGCGAACAGATAAGCATTATGGCGATCTTCCATGATTCGTCTAACCCGTTCTACTGCATTGCCGGCGAGCAGCGGACGATTCTGATCTCCACTAACACGAGCAATAATCTCTTCTTCCGTTGCCGTCAGCGCAATCACATGCCCTTTACTCAGCATTAACGCTGTATTCCCCGGCGCCAATACCGCGCCTCCACCAGTAGATATTAATTTATTCTCGGATTCTAGCATACGTTTTAGAACTGCCGTCTCCACGCTTCGAAAGTATTCCTCGCCATCTTCTGCGAAGATTTCGGCAATGCTTCTGCCTTCAGTTTCAATAATGACATGATCTAAATCAACCAGCTCATAGCCCAGTTCCTCCGCCAAAATAGCACCTACTGTTGACTTTCCCGTTGCCATCATTCCTACTAAAATAATGTTCTTATTTCTTTGCTCTGCGTTCAACTCTTTAAATGCTTCTGTATCCCCAGCCATGTCTATCCTCCAACCGCGATATTTGTCATATCATAACACAGGGTCAAAACATTAGACAATCCGCTTCACATAGTAAATACACAGCAAATTTTCAACAAAAAAGGCCCGAAAGCCTCCCCATATCTGGAGAAGTAATTCGGGCCACTTTTTTTAAAAGACGGATTGTCAAGCTAAGTGCGACACTTCGGACATGAAAGATTCGTGAGCAGACTTCCACCCCAGACATTTCCGGGGGCGGTGGTTGATGAGATCTAGGGCGTGGGCAAGCTCCTCATCTGAAACTTGTGCAAAATCATGGCCTTTGGGAAAGAACTCTCGAAGGAGTCCGTTGCCATTCTCGTTAGACCCTCGTTGCCAGGATGAGTAGGGATCAGCAAAGTAGACATCCAGTCCATGAAAGGTTTCCAGAGCGCTATAGCAGGCGAATTCCTTTCCTCGATCCACAGTAGCCGTTCGGAAAGTTTCTTGCGGATACTGGCTAGCCACAACACCAAAGGCGATCTCCATCGAATGAGCGGTACGGTCGGGCATCTTTAGGGCCAAATACATCCGTGTCTTGCGCTCGATAAAGGTCGCGGCACAAGCAAGGCTTTTTCCTCGGCTGGAAACCACCGTATCTAGTTCCCAGTGCCCGAAGGAATCTCTCTTTCGTACTCCCTTTGGCCGTTGACTAATGGTTTTCCCC
>NZ_LCZJ02000016.1:0-85521 GCF_001012825.1 Paenibacillus etheri | reverse complement strand
CCTGGCAATGACGGAGTGATGACGTCCAAGTTCTGCCCCAATCGCTCGACTAGACCATCCCAATCCGTATAGTACTTCTAGTTTGCTTCGCTCCGTTATGCTAAGATGAGTGTAACCCATGGTGTGATTCTCCTTGTGTGAATGGTGTGTGGTAACTTCATTCTACACGAATCCCCATGGGCTTTCTCTGTTTAGCTGTCGCACTTCATATTACAATCCGTCAAAATATAAGAAAGTATAAGTTTCACGTTATACATTATCCTTACATTTCTCGCATAAACGCTTACCGTCCTTTAGGGACGCGGCGTTTTGCTTGTAATCGTAACAAACTAGATTATTCTGCTGACATCCAATTGTGGTGGAAGACGCCTTCTTTGTCTACACGTTTGAACGTGTGTGCGCCGAAATAATCGCGTTGAGCCTGAAGCAGGTTCGCAGGCAGTCTTTCTGTACGATAGCTATCATAGTAAGCCAATGCGCTGGAGAATCCAGGAACTGGAACACCCATCGTTACAGCTGAAGCGATAACTTTACGCCATGCGGATTGGTAATTGTCCATAACATCCTTGAAGAAAGGATCAAGCAATAGGTTCTTAAGATCTGCATTGTTCTCGTAAGCATCCGTGATGTTTTGTAGAAAACGGGAACGGATAATGCAGCCGCCACGCCAAATTTTAGCCAACTCGCCATATTTCAGATCCCAACCGTATTCGTCGGAAGCTACGCGCAGTTGAGCGAAACCTTGAGCATAGGATACGATTTTGCTCGCGAACAATGCTTTACGCACGTTCTCGATGAATTCAGCTTTATCACCATCAAATGGTGCAGCTTCTGGTCCGTTAAGCACTTTGCTTGCTTCTACGCGCTCATCCTTCATTGCAGACAGGAAGCGAGAGAATACGGATTCGGTAATCATGGACAAAGGTACACCAAGATCGAGTGAGCTTTGGCTTGTCCATTTACCAGTTCCTTTTTGGCCAGCGGAATCAAGGATCACGTCAACCATTGGTTTACCAGTTTCTTCGTCATACTGAGCAAAAATATCTGTAGTAATCTCGATCAGGTAGCTGTCGAGCTCACCGCTATTCCACTCTTTGAAAATGTTATGAAGTTCTTTAGCATCCAGACCAAGAACGTCTTTCAACAACTGATAAGCTTCACAGATCAATTGCATATCACCATATTCGATACCGTTGTGCACCATTTTAACATAGTGTCCCGCACCGTCTGGTCCGATATATGTACAGCAAGGCTCACCGTCTACTTTAGCTGAGATTGCCGTTAGGATTGGTTCTACTAGCTTATATGCGCTTTCTTGACCGCCAGGCATAATGGAAGGACCTTTTAGTGCTCCTTCTTCTCCACCGGAAACGCCAGTACCGATAAAACGGAAACCTTTGTCTTCCAGCTCTTTGCTGCGACGAACCGTATCAGGGAAATAAGCATTTCCGCCGTCGATAATAATGTCGCCTTGATCAAGATGCGGCAGCAATTGCTCGATGGTAGCATCAGTAGCTTTACCAGCTTGAACCATGATCAGAATTTTGCGCGGTGTTTCCAGCGAAGCTACAAATTCCTCAACGGAAAATGTGCCTACGAGGTTTTTACCTTCCGCCTCAGCAAGAAGATCATTTGTCTTCTCCGGTGAGCGGTTAAACACGGATACGGAAAAACCTTTGCTTTCGATATTTAGAGCCAAATTCTTGCCCATTACCGCCAAGCCAATAACGCCGATTTGTTGTTTTGCCATCTGGTCCTCCACCCTTTGCACCCTATATTTTTGGGAAATCCATTTCTCGCAGTATAAGAATACCACCCTTTATCAGAGACAGCAAAGCCTGCCCTGCGAAGAGAGATCAAATTCATTGACAAAACCTTTGCCAACATGAAAATGATCACAATGACTATTTTAACGTTTTTAGCGCCAGAAGTGAACCCCTGTCTGCAAGTTCCACACAAATCTAAGACACCCCGAAATTCGGGGTGCCCCTAAGCAACATTTGCCCGACACCTTATTCACCATTCTAACATATACAATTCCTTCGTCAAAAAGGTAAGTTGAGCTCGGCATTTGTCCGCGCGGACCGTATCCTCAGCCTTAAGTGCATCTTTTAATCGATCCAGCTGCTCATCCACTTCAATCCTGCGCTGGCGAATTCGCTCCTCCCCTTCAATAGAATAATAAAGCTTGGTCAGCTCCTCATCTGTGAGCATAGGACCCTTCTGGTATAATACTCGCTGCTGATAACCCGAGATTTCGACAAGACGAATCACTTCGCCGAACAAAATATTTTCAATAATAATCTGACGGTCCCGGAATCGCTTTACAATGGCATGGCCTCGCATGTCCCCAATTAATTTCTCCATCCATTCTGACAAGCGAGCATCACGAATCATATAATCACCCACGAGTTTATAGCCGTCTTTGATCCTTTGAAAACGCAATTTCACTAATTTACGACCGGTACGGACCGAAATCACAAAGACCTGATCGTTCTCACTCCAATATAGGGAATAACCTTTTTGAATCAAATCCTTGATCAGGTCCTGGATATGCTGTCTGTCGAAACGCAGCTCCAGGTTACAATACTCCACCTCGTCGTTTTTGTTCACGGCACTCCCCCCTAACTGCTTCACATCTGCAAGTCACACCATTCGTTCAATTCCAGAGTATTTATGGCTGCCGGACCTCTTCAAGTAATCATTGCTTTTTGTGTACGTCTTAGTCTTATTTTATACTTCAGTTTATGTAGCGGTAACTTGGTTTATTGACTATTTTTACCCGCAACAGAACAACTCCAAACGCTGATTGAAATTTTTTATTCCTTTTCGTCCTTTTAATTTCTAAAAAAGCCGCCGACAACTAATTCTCAGGTTGTCAGCGGCTTTTCACATCTAAGATCAACTAGGTTTAAATTTCAACTTTGTTCTATGCACAATTAGCAAATGCAGCCCGAAGAGCAACAACATTACAATTGCACTCATCAGAAACGGAACACCGTGACCAACATGATCCCATAGTCTCCCTGATATCACTGGCCCTGCCACCATCCCTGAGCCTTGCAAGGTCAAGAATAGCCCCCACACAGTCCCTCGTTCCCCCTTAGGGACTTGCTTGGCTAGAAAGGCATTCCACGCCGGAAGGATAAGCGCGTAGCTTATACCGACCAGTGCCACCGCGATAAAAGCAAGCGGTAGCCAGCGGACTTGTGAGAACAGGGCAAGAGAAAAGGCGGCGAGCAAAAAGCCAATATTCAGAAATACAGTTGTTCCTATTCGGTCCACCAGCTTGCCTGCTGGAATTAAGGCAAGCACCGTAATTCCCCCACCAGCAATCAGAAGCAGACTAAACTGATTTGGACTAACATGAAGCTCCGTACGTGCAAACAAGGTAACTACAGGGGTCATCAAGCCAATAGCAAAAGCCTGAAGAAATAAAGCGGGATATAGTAGGCGACTGACTTTAAGCGTCGTTCTGACTTGATGCAGTGTTCTTTTTATACTTTCTAAAGGACTAATTTTTTTACGCTCAATGGCTCCACCGAGCCCTTGCATGTCCCTTACAACTGCATGAGTTCCACTTGGTGAGATTCTCTTAGGTAGAAATAGGGCAACCACAACTACAGCAGCAGCACAACCCAGCAGGACCAAAAAAGCTACACGATAGCTTTGTCCCCCCTGATCCATCAAAAAATTCACTACAATCGGACCGATGCCTGTTCCTGCAAGCGAGGCCATCTCGACAGCACCCATAGCTGCACCACTGCTGCCACTTTTGGTAGATCCCGCAAGTTCGGTTATTCCGGTCATCACACAAGGCCAAAGCGGGGATGTCCCAATCCCAAGAATAAGGCAGGCAATCGAGAGCGTAACTGCTGTTTTGGCATATATTATCATTCCAACAGCTACTAGGATCAACAACAAGGCACTTGTCATTGTCCAGCGAAATCCTATGCGCTCCATGACCCAACCAGAAGGACTACGGAATAGATTATCCCCCAAATATTGGAGTGCAAAGGCAAAGCCTACTACCGTAACAGATAGACCCAAAATATTCTCCATATACACGGGTAACAAAGCGACAAGTAGCGACCCTTTCACAAATTCAACTAAAAAAATAATTACCCACATCTCCATGATAAATGGCGACGTCAAACTGATATGTGTGCGTTGCGCAGCTTTCGTGGACATCCTATCACATCCATATCCTAGTATTCTGTAGATTGTTTTGTTATACTGATGCTTGCCTTAAATTTTAATATTCGCGAAAGGTTGTGACAGCATTAAATGAATCAACACCGTACTCCCCTCTTCACAGCTTTAAAAAAGCATGCCGCCGGCAATCCCG
Organism: Paenibacillus etheri; assembly: GCF_001012825.1. Classification (GTDB taxonomy): domain Bacteria; phylum Bacillota; class Bacilli; order Paenibacillales; family Paenibacillaceae; genus Paenibacillus_AQ; species Paenibacillus_AQ etheri. The sequence continues at coordinate 81,173 of NZ_LCZJ02000016.1, read as the reverse complement.
TTCAATTTCATATTCCGGGGCATAAGAAGGGGCTAGGAACCGATGCCGAATTCCGTGAGTTTATCGGCGATAACGCTCTATCCATCGATCTAATCAACATCGCACCGCTTGATGATCTACATCAGCCGACTGGCGTAATCCAGGAGGCTCAGAAGCTGGCTGCGAAGGCTTTCGGCGCCGACTATACGTATTTTAGCGTACAGGGCACGAGCAATGCCATCATGACGATGATCCTCTCTGTCTGCTCACCGGGTGATAAAATAATTGTGCCGCGCAACATTCACAAATCTGTGATGTCGGCCATTATCTTCTCCGGAGCCAAGCCTGTGTTTGTCTCGCCTGTTCAGGATGAGAATCTCGGGATAGATCACGGCATAACGACCAGTTCGCTGGAACGAGCGTTAAGGCGTCATCCAGACGCCAAAGGAGTTCTAGTAATCAATCCCACGTACTTCGGTATATGCGCCGACCTGCGTTCGATTGTCGACCTGGCTCACCGTTACGGTGTACCCGTATTGGTGGACGAGGCACATGGAGTACTGATTCATTTTCATGAGGATCTGCCGGTATCGGCCATGCAGGCCGGAGCGGACATAGCTGCCACTAGTGTGCATAAACTTGGCGGCTCCATGACGCAAAGCTCGGTACTGAATCTAAATGCTAAGACGGGTCTGATTAACCCGCAACGGGTACAGACCATTATGAGCATGCTGACTACAACATCCACCTCATATATTTTATTAGCGTCTTTGGATACATCAAGACGTAATCTCGCGTTGAACGGTCATGAAATGGCTGAAAGAACGATCAGACTATCCAACTACGCACGTGAAACGATCAATACGATCGAGGGCCTGTACAGCTTTGGAAAAGAGATCCTCGGGACAGAAGCAACTTTTGATCATGACCCTACTAAGCTGAACATTCATGTTCGCCATTTAGGGATCACAGGATACGAAACCGAAAATTGGTTGCGCGAGAAGTACAACATCGAAGTAGAACTAAGTGACATGTATAATATTCTTTGCCTTATTACCCCAGGTGATACGCAAGAATCAGTAGATAAATTATTAGCTGCACTTCGGGTGTTGTCCGCCATTCATTACAGCAAGGGTGAAATCTACGAACTTAAGGTTCAGGTTCCAGAAATTCCACAGCTTGCTCTGATCCCAAGGGACGCTTTTTATGCCGATACGCAGTTAGTTCCGTTCCGTGAATCTGCTGGCTACATTATTGCAGAATTTATATATGTATATCCACCAGGAATTCCTATTCTTCTCCCTGGCGAAGTAATCACTCAGGATAACATCGATTATATAATTGACCATGTGGAGATTGGTCTTCCGGTTAAAGGTCCTGAAGACCGCAGTATCACTAACATAAAAGTGATTGTAGAAGCTGATCCTATCTCCTAAGACCCATCATTTCCCTAAAAAGCTTCATTCATTTATACAAAAACCCGATACCATAATAAGTATCGGGTTTTTGTATATAAACATCAACTGTCATATACACAATAGAACAGCTTAATTTAGTCGCTAAAATCTATTCTTGCTGAGCAAGCAGATTGTTGTAAGCTTCTTCAACAGCTTTCCATTCTTCTTCGTCTTCGATATTGTACAATACCATTTCTTCGTCTTCTTCTTCCATACGCAGAATAATGCCATCTGCTTCAGGATTTTCCTTTTCTAAAAGCAGCGCGTATAGTTTCTCACCGATGTCGAAAGTTTCAACCAATACCATTTCTACATCTTCGCCCTGCTCGTTCGTCAAGGTCAGCACAAACTCCTCGTGCTCATGGTCGTGATCATGCCCGCAACCGCATGCTTCACCATGCTCATGTTTGTGATCGCTCATTGTAATACCTCACTTTGAATTGTATTATCCTACATCTGGTATCGTACCACGTTAGATTAGTTCAGGTCAATTTAGAACACTTAATTAAGAGCTGTAATTACCTTCTCTGACACAAGAACGTAATCCGCATTTTTCGAAGATTTCATATAGAACCCTACCCGGTATTTGCCGGTTTCTTTAAAATCATAAGTAAACTCCGAGGTCGGAAACCAGAAATTATCCTTCTGCGAGCCTTCAAGCTCCTGCGACTGAATATCCTTAACATTACCAGATGGGTCTGTTATAGCTACTTTCACAGCTGAAACTTCTTCTGTTAAGCTATCTACTTGAGTTAATATCTTGATCTTGAGCTTGCCTACGTTGACGTTACCAAAGACCGTATTATCCTTAAAAAGAACAATATGAACATTAGGCTTAAGAATTGTCACTTTCCCTGAGCCATCCCAATTCACAACCCCGCCTGCTTCTCTAGCGGGAATATATGTTTTTCCATCAATCAAATAACCGCCGTCCACAATTTCCTTCCCGTTGTTCCATACTCTGATTTTCTGATTTACGGAATCGGCGAACAATAACGAACCGCCCATTAAGGAAAAAGCAAACACACATAAAGTGATTTTTTTCCATCTATTCATTTGAAACCCTCCAAATAATTCATACTGTTAATGTATACTTACTTTGTCTCAGCAAGTTGCGCTAATTGTAGGTAAATATTTCATTCATCTTGCGAAAAATGATATTATGGATTTGTTCAATGTTGATATATTAGCAGCTAACAGCGATTTCAGGAGGGTACTTTCTTATGAGTCTGAGCCTACAAATGCTAGGAACTGGAAATGCTTTTGCAAAAAACTATTTTAACAACAATGGCTTGCTACTAGCTGATGATTATACCCTACTGATTGATTGCGGAATTACAGCTCCGCTTGCTATGCATACCATTGGGAAATCCTTCCGTGACGTAAACGCTACTCTAATTACGCATATTCATGCGGATCATGTTGGAGGTCTGGAAGAGCTGGCGCTCACGCTAAAGCACGTATACGGGAAAACTATGAAATTACACTTACCAGAAACGCTTGTTGAGCCTCTATGGAACAACACATTAAAGGGTGGATTATACCAAAAAGATGCAGTAGCCTCCCTGACCGATATCTTCGAGGTTACACCTATGAAACCCGGAATTACGTACAAGCTCGCTCCTTCCCTTTCGCTCGAGATCATACATACGCCGCATATTCCCGGCAAAGATAGTTATTCTCTTTTAATAAATAACGAGATTTTCTACAGTGCAGATATGACTTTTCAGCCGGATCTACTTATAAGCCTTGTACGTGAGCGCGGCATTCGAATGATTCTGCATGATTGTCAGCTTGGTGGGTCAGGTGTTGTTCATACCACGTTGGAGGAATTATTGTCTTTACCTGAAGATGTTCGACGTCTCATCAAGCTCATGCATTATAGCGATGAACAACCTCAATTCGTCTGGCTTACAGGAGAGATGGAGTTTATTGAGCAGCATGTAATTTATAAGCTCTGATTATTATCAAAAAAAGACCGTACATAGACGTCTGATGACGTATGTACGGTCTTTACCTTTTAAACTATGAGAAAGTCGGAAGATTATCCAAATTGTTGGTTGGATCTCCATCCGCGTCACCGCGAATATATGTTTCTCCATCTTTACCTTTAAAAGCATTTACCCCGGCAATATTCCCGGCCTGTACTTCTTGAAGCGCTTGGTCATACGCCAGGACACGTCCTGAAGAAGTTTGGAAAGTGGTTAAATCTCCATCTCCATTTTTCTGTACGGCTACGAAACTTTCGCGTTCGTTATTTGGCACTTTAGTTCGCCCCCTGCAGTAGAATTTGCCATCATATGGCACATCCTAGCTTGCTCCATGGAACGGTAAATTATGTGCGCTAATTTTAAAGAGTTTTCTGCATCCGCACATGTAGAATACCTGCATCATAAAAAGGTTCTGTAGAAATCACTTCATATCCTAGCTTCTTGTAGAAATTTTCAGCTTGGCACTGTGCATCAAGAATCGAAGCCTCCAGTCCAAGTTCCCGAGCAAGCTCTTCCATAGCTAACAAAAGCACACGTCCGTATCCTTTAACTCGATAATCTTTCAGTACGGCGATACGCTGCATTTTGGCTGTACCTGCTTTGTAGTAAATCAATCTTCCCGTAGCCACAGGAACTCCTTCATCTATAATCAGAATATGGTACGCATTCGGACCAATAACATCGTATTCATCAATTTCTTCCTCAACCGGTACCATTTGTTCCTCTACAAATACTTTAGTACGAATATCCAGCCCCATCTGAAGCTGTTCCTCTGTAGTTACCCGTAAGATTTCTGCCGCCATGTTAGTCGCAAACTCCTCTCTCTATGTATCCAACGATAGTTGTCTATTATATAAAAATTTGAATAGAAAGAAAAGCCTGCGCATGAGAAATCTTCTTCTATTGCTGTTCTAATTTACAGAATATACATCTTCAGGAATCGAGCGATTGTAAGTGTCTTGCATCACTGGTGACAATGGAGGGTACTGACCTTTTGGCTTTCCATCTAGGTTAGTCATTTCTTTGATTTCCATGACTTTTGTTGGCTTCGCCTCGGAACATCCTCCCAAAACCATCAGTAATAACAGACAAACACCGACTTCCCATTTCAAAATTTTAGGCATGGTTTTACTCCTTTCACCGTTCAACTGCGGTTATTCTCATTACAGCTTTGACGGTTCAGGAGTTTTATAAACCATTGGATCACTTCATTGCCCGATTCTCCCCCTTAAAGATTCACATTCCCAACGGCATGGACCATGTACATCATTCCTGCCAGAAAACCAGCCAACACAAAATAAGCAATGCCGTATTTCCAGCGTGAGCTGGCCGGCACATCGTAATACTTATCGTTCTCGTAGACCGAATAGCTGATATCACAATTCATCTTAAGATGAAGCCCATTTTCTAGGGTAACAGGCTCTAACTGCGAGATACGAACCTTTTCAATTATGCATTGCTGCGGAAGCGTAGCTCTACCAATGTAGTTTAGTTGATCCCATCTCACCCCTACATACTGCTGTCTATCCAAATCACTGTAGGTGGTAAAAGGTAAATCTCTTCTATGCTCTGGTCCTGGAATCATATAGCCTGCATCTCGAAGTGGCTCTACTGGAATTAAGAAACCCTTGGTTACAACATAAAGGCGATGGTTAGTACGTCTCTTAACATATTTGTTATACAGATCGTAAGCAAATAACGCCCAAATAATAAAGAATAAGATCGAACCCATATAAATGATGATAGCTAAACCGCCCACGAGTCCCACAAGCCACAGCCAACGCGTAACCGCAGTAGCAATACGACCACCGTCAAGCGGGTGAATCGGTAGCAGGTTGATCAGATTAAGCAAAAAACCTATATAAGCCAAGGAATAGAGTAGTGGACTATCCATGTAATAAGCCGCCCCAAAAACGGCAGTAGCCCCAATGGTTCCTAAGATCGGACCTCCAAAAGCAATATAAGCTTCTGTCTGTGCATCCAGCGGCTGTTTTTTCATGGTAATTAAAGCTCCCAAAAATGGTATAAACAGTGGAGCGCTGACTGGAAGCCCGATTCGTTTCGCTGCTATTACATGCCCTAATTCATGGACTAGCAAGAGCAGGACAAAACCCACGGCAAACCCCCACGGGTAAATCAACGCATACGCCCATATTGAAATCATCATTGAAATTAAAGGCCCGGCAATTTTACCTATTTTCAGAAGAGACAAAATCGCCTTTCCTTTAAACAGGAGCATCGCCGCCCCGCCCCCCAACCATTTCCATGGCGTGGAAGAATTCTTTTTCTGCTCATTTTGCGGCAAGATCTCAAACTCCTTTTTCTTTCAATTTTTATCTAACAGCTGTACATTACCATCCATTTTATCATAAGCGCTTAAGGAATATTTCTATAAATAGGCACTTGGTAAGTATACGACGCAACTTTTAGAATCGTTTCAGCGTCAAACAAACAGATAATGGATAGTTTTTACTTATATTCAAAGAAAGGGATGGTTAATATGAACCCTACATACTCAAAATCATTGCTCTCAGCTTTAATGCTCTCTACTCTTCTTCTCCCTACTACAGCATCAGCAAGTGCTCTGCAATCTGCTTCCGAGCCCCCGATGGTTTTATTAGCTTCCACCTCTAACACTTCGCAACTTTACTATCAATTCGGTATTCCTGGTGGAACCATAGGAGGCCCGGCGCTGCTCAAAAATGGAGTGATTTACGTAGATGTACGGGGGATCGCTGAGAATGCAGGTCTAAAGATGGAATGGGACAAGTCCGGCCAACGCGCCCTCTTCAAAGGCTGGACCAAAAGCTTCGCGGTTCGAATTGGAAGTCAAAGTGGAGTTCTTGACGGAAAAACGGTAGATCTAGGCGGTATCCCTTTCAAATCTAAAGAAGACGGCATATATGTACCTGCTCGCTTCATCGTTAAAGCATTCGAAGGCAATAATCTCCGCCTGGATCCCAAAACAAATACACTATCAGCGAGCGATCTAAAGACCTATAACATATTTACTGAAACCTATGGTGGGCGTACTTATACTCTCATTAAAGCTAATGGAGACTTATATGTCTCTCAAGGCAAAGATAAAGTACTAAAGCTCACCTCACTCGAAACTTCTTTTGACTGGGCAGGAATGCAGATTGAGAAAACACCGGGTGGACTGCTCGTCATTACGATTAGTGACTCTTTTGGAGAACCCCATATCAATACACGCGTTGTCACTCTCGTATTCAAAAATGGCGCGTTATTACGCAAGGCTACTTTCGCCTACCAGTTCAGAGGAGATGCAGATCTCAAGCCTTATGACAACAATCTACTATTGCATGATGGCAACACCCTACGACTTATCCAGGATGGCACGGGCAATATAACTGCTACTCTCGATCTTTTAAAACTAGGGGGCGAGGAAGATGCTTACTATATAGAAGGTATTGATAACGATATCCTTCTGCTCCGTGGTAATCAAAAAGGATTACTTACCTTAATTGACCGCAAAACAGGCGAGCGAACGCTTTTGTACAAGGAGCTGCTTACATCAGAGGATCAGGAGTATGCGAAAAATAACGATATTCCTTATAAAGGGGATACTTTGAAGTTCGTGAAACGTAGTGGTGATACGCTATATTTTTTAAATGACTCCCCGCTTACGGGCAAGAAAGACTTGATCTATACGCTGGGACAGTAACTTCGCTTCAATAAACAACCTCCACCTCACACAAAATAGCCCGAATTTTATGTTTACCCTATAGGCTAACGCCGTGAACGTTATAGGCTACGGACCATAGACTGTTATCAGGGTTATTCAATTGAGGAGGTTATTTATGGATACAAATACAAATTTACATCAACAGGTCAGTTGGAATTGTATGAACAAATACGTTGGTATCACAACGACTGACGGTCAGTCCTTTGATGGTTTTATTGCCCACGTAGACCAAAACTATGTTACCCTTGCGGTTCCCAGCAACGAAATGGTAGAACGTTTAAACGGAATGCCTACACATGAATCGGCGTATAGACAATTTGGCTTCCGGCCTGGCTTTTTCCCAAGACGTCGCTTCTTTCCACGCCGCATCCCTTTTTTCGGTATAAGTGATATATTTTTGCTCCCGTTCTTTATCTGACGAGGTGCAAGGGGATGGAGGGGCATCCCCTTTTTTATTATTCTAAAGACTATGTAAACTATCATCCCTATAGATTGTAAAAAAAGAATTGCCATCCTACTCTATCGTATGGTATTATGAAATTCGTCGCAGGACGGTAGCTCAGCGGGAGAGCACTATCTTGACAGGGTAGGGGTCATGGGTTCGAACCCCATCCGTCCTATACTGAAAAAGCCTTATTATATAAGGCTTTTTCTTTTGTTTAGGGATGTTTATGTTTTGAATGAAATACGAATTGGTGCCATAATCGGCACCACTTTTTTTATCCCTGTAACCATTTAAGAAATACATCTTTTGAGACTTTATCATCTTTCCGACCCGCACGATATGAAATTGGCCTGGGTTAATAGTTCATATGTTTGACGCTCACCTATACCAAGTATTTGTTGGATTTCTTCGCTGTAAGTACAGAGGGATAATCAGAAGTAGTCTTATACATTTGTTCAATCACCCTTCTCTTCCTCCTTCTCGATCACTAGATTCAAATCCAAAGCCAGCTTAAAAGCCTTCCAACGGATCTTGCTATAAGTTCCCGAACTAATCGGCGGCTGAAATTTAAAGTTATACACTTTCTCATGAGTAATATAATCATGCTCTGTTGTCATAAATCGTTTTTTAATCAAGAACCCTTCCATCTTAGGCATGCGATTCACCACTCGTTCTATCCGTTCACAAAAGTTTTTGCGTTGTGCTTGAGTATCTGCATTATGAATAGCTATGTTGGAGGTTTGATCAGTTGTAACTCCAGTAAATCCTTTGGGGACTCTGACCAAGCTGCGGTTGTCGCTGCCTCTCTCTCCTCGAAAGACAAAAACTTAAATATCCTATATTTTTCAAGAGCCGCCTCAACGGCAGCTTGCGTCAGTTCTCTATCTATCTCAGGCAAAAAACTCTGTTGCACTGGGCAATCCCTTTTTGTTAAGAATCCCCCGACCGAAGCCAGGGCGTGTACCATCTAGAACGGCAGACCGTCATCATTTCCAGGAATTTCCGGGCCATTCTTCTCCCCTGCAGCAGCTACCTCCTCCAGAGTGAGTTGATCCTTGTCTTCCAATTCAATTGTTAACCTTGCCTCGTACGCCTTCTCTTGGCTCTTCATGATCAACTTCATCGTTATCACCTCGGAACTCTTCAATGCTCATTTGAGATTCAACGACTTCCAAGACTACATCTGATCCAGCCTTCCGATAGAACTCATAGGAATGCTCAGAGGATGTGTCACCTTTGACGATGAACTCCAGCACTGTCTTTTTGGCATCCTTTGTGCTTTTGCTGAACTCGGTGGTCAATGCCTGTTCTACGCCTTCAATGTTCGACACAACCACCGAACGAGTCATTGCATTAAGCTCAGGCTTCTTCTCGTCATCGCCCTTTACGTGGAATTGTACAAGCTCTTTTTTAGAGTCCTTCATTTGCTTATTGAAGTGTGCTGTTATTTGAATTTCATTTATAATTGCTCCTCTCAAATTTGGGTTTATTGATGAACTGTGGGAGAGAAGGGTTTACTCCTCAATCCCCTTATATGTCGCGTTATATCTTCGTAATGTTCCTTAGTACTTTTTATTAATGAAACCTACCTTTGGGATAATTCGTATGAATTGTTAAATATTTTATTAAGGATGGTTATTATGAATCAAGAAAACCTAACTTGTAAAACTTGTGGAAGTACTACCTTTGCTAAAGGTGAAGTGAACGCTGTGGATGCTAGAGTAATGCCGATCGGTAAAACTTTTTCATTCGGCTCCCCGGTTATATATACATTTTGTAAAAAGTGTGGAGAAGTAGCCTCAATTAAAATTAAAAATCCTGAGAAATTTTAAACCTGCAGACCTGGATATTTCAAAATTCACTAATTCAGTAAGTAGACATCAGATTCAGTTGGTTTGATATATTACGTTAATTACTATTTTTTTAAAAAATGGGGTTAAAATATGAATAACGAAAAGAAGGAAAATCAAAATATTTATAAATGGTTCTCCATTATTAGTATTACATTAATACCTCTCGCTGCTGGCATCGGAATTGTATTTGATATTAATCGAGATCCAATACAACTTCTTATTATGACTTTAGGTTTTTTAAGTATCTCTTGGATTAATTGGTCAAAGTATAAAGAGAAATCTAAGTTGTAAATTCTTTTGCTTCACAGTATGAGTCTACTGTTCAGTCTCTTCGTACTGCACATCATCTAACGGAACCGTTTCTGTCAAAATAAAGTATTAGACTATGGAGGGCATTAAACTAAACGAATGGGCAGGATAGCGTTAATACAATTTATCAAATGTTACTTAGCGGAACGAATACCCTCATGTTAATATATAGAAAAATAGGAGGAATTTTTCATGATAACTCAAAATGAAAAAGAAATTTTATTAATGAATAGCGACAAGAATTTTAATTTATTGCTTGAAATAATTGAATCTGTCCCCAGCAGAAAAAGGGGATTTTCTGTTGATACTCAGGAAAGAGATAAGAATTTTCGTGATGTATTAATGCATTTATATGAGTGGCATGCAATGCTTGAGAGATGGTATAGAGAAGGTATGGATGGTGATACTCCTTCTATGCCAGCAGCTGGTTATAAGTGGAGTGCTATCGAACTACTTAATTTGCGAATTTGGGAACAATATCAAGATCTATCATTAAATCAAGCTATAAAAAAATTGAAGTTAAGTCATGACAGAGTAATGGAATTAATCAAATTACATACCAATGAACAACTCATGACCAAGAAGTACTATAAATGGACAAAAACAAGTAATTTATACAGCTATTTTGCAGCAAACACCTCTAGTCATTACATTTGGGCTATTAAAAAATGTGAAGTTATTGCGAAGTCTATATAAAGGTCAACCAGAAATTTGGTACTTAATAAGCACGGAGATAGATTTATTAGTAACAGACTAACTTTTAATTGCTTAGCCTACATTTTTATGGTGTAGGCTATTTTATTTACTGAATTTCCACGTTGCTCAACTATAATGAACAGTTTGCGTCTACTTAACACTACTAAGCGTGATATATGCCGCCTCTGCCATCTCTCGGGGGCTGGCGTTAGCTATGAGAGCCGCATCTGAAACCTTGATATACCATCCATCATCATGATTTCATGCCCCATCGACGTATTGCACATTTACGCCTTTGATGAACGCCAATTTATTCATGTATAGCTCTGCATCTACCTCTATAGCCTTTGCCTGTACCTCTAGGCTGGCAGCAGGGTCATTGCAGTAGTCCGGAGCATCTTCCCACGCCTCATCTTCACTGTGACGAATTAATTGTTGCCGTTCTCCCTTCAAGTGCTCATACACTTTATCTTTAAGGTTGTATCCCGCCTCTGTACGGAATGTGGTTCCTTGTCCGCTAAGGCGGAGATTAATTTTCCAGACGGTGCAGTCCCGGGTATCAAAAGAGAAGTCCACATATTTTATAAGCCTCTGGGCTTTGAGATTGTTCTTCCAGCTGTTGTGCTTCTCAATGTATTGCAGTAGTTCGGATAATTCTTCGATCGTTAAAGCTTTTTGATCATCGGTATCCTTTACCTGTATCATGCCTTGTCGCTCCCTTCCTCATATACGTAGTCACACGGTACACACAAATAAATTCCCGGCCTACTAGGATGGTCTATAGGGTGTTGGTTGCCACATATGGGCAGTTTGGATTAACCGGCACTGCCGACCGCGTTGCCCATGGCTGAATGATGGTTATCGACTTCATGGCTTTGCCTCATTTCTTCACCGTATTTACAAATAAATACAAGCGATGTTAATAATGATTTATTTTTCAACCGATAGTAAAAAAGAATAAATAATACATAAGGAGAATTTGAAATGGAATATGTCGTAATACTCATCGGTATTGGAATATATGCACTACGCATACTTGTTCCAATTATTGTTGCTAGAGTTATGTGGAAAAAGAAATCTGAATTATGGAAGATTGTTATTGCTGTCATACTGACAATTCTTACACCTTGGTTGGGTATAATTTATCTCGTCATCAATCGTTTGAGGTCACCAGGCATCCCCCGATTATAATATCTGCAATTGTCCAACCCCTGACGCTCAGCAACTTGTTTGCGTAATTGTTCATTCTATACATACTGGTTATTTGTCCTCTCCTTTATAGGGGAGAGGGGAGTTAACCCTCTACCTTCTTCAGATATTCAGTCGCAAACCCGCCATTAAAACCTTCCAGCAACACTACCTCTGATCCGCACAAGTCCCACGGTTCCGATTTCACCGTCCAAACCTTATCCTTGTATTTTTCCTTCCGATCTTCGTAGCATGAATGCATCATTACTTTGTCTTCTGGTTTCAGTCCCGATTTCTTGAGCTTTGGTTTGTTTTGCCATTTCGTTTACCTCTCCTTATGGGCTATGCCTTCGAAACTAAATTTGATCTATTACGTACAATTGTTAAATAATTGAAAAGGATGTTTATTTTTAATGAAAAATAAAAGATTACTCTCTGCTATTACAATTGGAATCATCACCGGTGTATCTTTTACTATTGTTTTCGACAACAACATTGCTATAGGTGGTGGATTAGGAATTTTATTCGGAATCACCATGTATATGGCTGAAAAACCAAAGAATCCTAAAGATAAGTAAGTTGCATAATAGATGGCTATCGACTTATAAATTTCCAAGAGTCCGGTAGATCCGGTTATATACCAGACATGATAATGTTTGTACTCAACAATCCTCTGAACTACATCTCCCGTTTGCGGATGATGTTGTTTTGGACGGCGAGGTTGTATGATAGCAAAAGATAAGTCCAAGAAGCGGAATTTAAAAACCGCGAAAATCCTTGTATAATCTAGGATTTTCGCGGTTTTTTTGGAATAGGGGTATGGGGTCAATATCCAGCCGGAGTAATAATCGATATCTATTTTGAACGCATCAATAAATATAGGAAGTAAGGCACACTCAGCATTGTTACAATAATCCCTGCGGGAATATCTGACTTAAAGCTGACCGTTCGAGCAATCGTATCCGCTACAAGCAGCAATAGCGCACCTATAAGCGCTGAAGTTGGTAGAAGCACTTTGTAGTCGTGACCTACCAGCTTGCGAGCCACATGCGGACTAATCAATCCAATAAAAAAGATCGAGCCCCCGAGCGCTACACAGCCAGAAGCAATCCCCACAGCCGCAATCGCCAGACGCAAAAATTTCCGTTTTACAGCGACTCCTAATCCTATCGAAATGTCGTTGCCTAGCACCAAGACGTTCAATGTCCTAAAATTGGAAAGAATATATGTAAATAGCAGCAGTACCCACGGTGCCAGCAAGCTGATATAAGACCACTTGTCGCCCCATAAATATCCTGCTTGCCAACGCTGCGCAAACTCATACTTCTGGTCATCAAGCTTTAAAGTTAGGAATAACGACAGAGCACTTAACCCCATATTAATCGCAACACCAGTCAAGACAAGTCGTGTAAAAGAAATCATACGACGTTTTCTATAGGCTAGAACATAGATCAGAGCTGCTGCCAGCAAACCACCCAAAAATGCCATAGATGGCAGTAATAATGTTATAGCGGTGCCTTGTATGCTTACAGTTGAGATAATCAGCAACACCATAAGACCTGAACCTGAGCTAATACCAAGCATTCCGGGATCAGCCAGATCATTGCGCAGCAACGCCTGCATAACAGCACCTGCCAGTGCCATCCCAAATCCAACAAGTATCGCTAATACGATCCGGGGAAGACGAAACTTATAAACAACGAGATTATGCTCCTCTGGACCTTGTCCAAGCAATACTTGAAATACTTCAAGTGGATTGAGAGATACCTTTCCCATATTAAGACTAAGAATAGCTCCTGCAATAAGCAATAATAAGAGAGATAGAATCCATATTGTAGCCTTATGCGATTTAACAACATTCATTTGAAGGCTCTCCTCTCTTTGCTCGCAATTAACAAGAAGAAAGGAACACCAATCATAGCAAAAATAATGCCCAGTGCTGTCTCTGCCGGACGATTAATCAGCCTTCCTGCGATATCCGCCACAACCATAAGTGCGCCGCCGTAAATGGCTGATGCCGGAATAATATAACGATAATCTACCCCTACAAAAAAACGCATGATATGCGGTATAATCAGACCTACAAAGCCGATTGGTCCTACAAGTGCAACTGCTACACCCGCAAGTAAAAGGACCGCAAGCGTAGCTATCATCTTAACGAGAACGATCCGTTGCCCGAAGCCTTTCGCGATCTCTTCCCCCAAGTTTAAAACAGTGATGGAGCGTGCAATGAATAGTGACAAAGCCAGCCCACCTAAGAACCAAGGAATAACTAGCTTAATTTCCATCCATGTTGCTCCAGCCACACTACCCGAAGTCCAATAAGCAAGGGCACGACCAATTCCATAGTTTAATGAGATAAATGATCCCACAGCTCCAAATAGCATTGTAATTGATATTCCAGCTAGCACCAGTCGTTGAGGTGTCATTCCTGAACGATTCATTGAAGCGGCAAGATACGTTAATCCTGCACCAAGTCCTGCGCCAATAAAGCTAACTAGCAAGGTTGTCGTCTGCAGTTGCCCTGGAAGGAAAACTAGTGTAACGGCCATTGCAAGAGCTGCTCCTGCATTTACTCCCATTAATCCCGAATCAGCTAAGGGATTTCGCGTATAGCCTTGCATTACCGCTCCTGCTACCGCGAGACACATACCCGCAATAATATCAGCTGCCGTACGCGGAATACGAAGGGCATGAATAATCTGATGCTCGGTCAGTTCAGGATCAAAATTAAAAGTCGCTGTCCATGCCATCTTCAGGCTCATGGAAGCAGAGCCAAAAGAAATAGAAGCTGCTACTGAAAGCAGCAGCAGCAATATCCCTAGGAGTAAAAACAGACCGAAATACGATTTCCCTCTTAAATTAGGGATAACAGTTGTTCTATCATCTAGCTTTCTATTTTTTTTCATACGCTGACACTAGCTTCTCAACTACAAAATCTAGCTGCTTATCAAGAGAGTAGATATCGGAATAATATGAAAAATCAAACCCAATTTCGATCAATCTACCTTCTTTGATTGCTGGAATGCTGTTCCAAATAGGATTGTCCGACAAATCATCAGCCCCATCCCATACAGAGCGGAATACGAAGTCTCCTATATACTCAGGTAACACCTCTAAGGAAACAAACCCTCCTGTAGCCTTCTCCCTCCCATCAATCTTCTTCTGAAGAATCTCTGGTGCTTTTAGTCCTAAATATTCATAAATGATCTGAGAGCCCCTTCCGTAAAGCTTGCTATCGATCACCGCCATCTCTTTTTTGCCGCCCTCGATAATGGTTACTGTCTTATCTAAAATTCCAAGTTCATCAAGCTTCTGCTTACTTTTCTCCAACTTCTCGTGGAAATTATCTAATAAAGCTTGTGCCTCCTGCTCCTTGCCAAATACCTCGCCAATCTTCATTATACGTTCATCCGTCGCCATTTTTTCATAAGGAATTGGAATGGTCGGTGCAATATCCTTAAGGATTTCGTAAGTTTCTTCAGAAGCAGCTATGATCAAGTCCGGCTTTACTGCCATAATAGCCTCTGGATTAGGCTCATACCATGAGCCAAGATCTTCAATACCCCCCAGCTCTTCTGCAAAGGCCGCTCCTTCAAAGACACTTGAAGTACCTACTGGCTTAATGCCGAGTGCAACAAGATCCCCTTGAAGATATAACACGACAACCCTCTCTGGATTAGCTGGAACGACAATATCTCCCTTTACCGTAGAGATGGTTCTTGTCTGAGCCTCTTTATTGTTATTATCAGTTGCAATTGAATTATTGGTTGATGATGATGTAACTTCAGAAGCTTTGGATCCCTTAGAATTCGTGGCATTAGAACCAACGTTTGCAGATCCGCATGCACTTAAAAGCAAGGTAAAGCTAAGCAGCATCGCTACAATAAAACTTGATGTCTTTGTTATTCGCATAGGTGAAGACCCTCCGGTTATTTTATTATGATAACAGTAATGATAATGATTATCATATTCAATAACATTATATCGGGAGGATATGTTCTCGCCAATGGAGAATCTGGCGGTAGTAAATGGACGATTCTCCGATAAGCTCAACAGCCTGCTTTCCTTGCGGAATCGGATGGGAGATTGACCATTATATTTACTAAACATACGGCTGAAGTAATATACATCGCTATATCCAACTTCTTCTGCAATATCGCGAAGTGGAGCATCGGTACATCGTAATAGCTCTTCTGCATGTTCAAGCCGGTATCTTATCAAATATTCTATCAGGCTGAACCCCGTCTCCCCTTTAAAACGCGTTGATAAATGACGAGGGCTATAATTAAATTGCTCCGCTATAGATTCTAGTGATAAATTGTGACGATAATGCACCTCAATATAACGGACAACCTGCCCAATGACATCCGGTTGCCTGAGGTTAATTCCATCCTTTGTAAACTGCTTCAATAATTCATGTATAAACTGATAGAAC
Organism: Paenibacillus etheri; assembly: GCF_001012825.1. GTDB lineage: Bacteria > Bacillota > Bacilli > Paenibacillales > Paenibacillaceae > Paenibacillus_AQ > Paenibacillus_AQ etheri. The sequence continues at coordinate 65,111 of NZ_LCZJ02000016.1, read as the reverse complement.
AAACCTTTAACTTGAATTCTATCCAATAAGCTTCCTTGTGCCCAGAGTTGTTCCATTGCCATTAGTTGATAGTGCAGTGGCAATGGCTCCAAAGACTCAAAGCCATACTGCATCCGAAATGGATTGCTTCGTTCCAAAAGTCTTGCTAAATCCTTTCTTCCTGGTAAGGAGGCTCTATAGAATATTAAATAGTATTCAAAAATCTTCCCTGCCTCTATGCTTAGTCTCATACCCTTTCCACCATGCACAATAAAATGACGGTCTGCGTCGCAATCTATGCCGTTGAGATTCAAGCTGGCCGCACCCCGCACACAGTAGATAAATCCACATGCAGGTAATATATAGCCTTGCAGCTTGTCCCCTGGCTCCATCACAGCATGTCGAATATCCAGCACTTTCACGGCAGCATAATTCCATGCGGCAATATGATCTTCCAACTTCATCTTGCATTTCACTCCGATCCGTTACACAATCTATTTAAGTTAATTACATCTTAAACAATGATAATGATTATCAATTAGTATTAGGCAGCTCTTCTATTTTGTCAATCGCTGTTTAGTATCGTGCTTGCTGATAGCTTCGCATGAACTTCGAAAAGTCAAAAAAACATCGCAATGGATCTATGACCCTAAATAGCGATGGTTCGTTTAGAAGTGGAGCTTCCTCAGGAATGCATCTATCTCATCCGTATATCCCTTTACAGTAATCATTCTCGATGCCTTCTTTGATGACCTCAAATTCGCGCAGCGTTGATTTCCATTCTTCTGGAACCGTTTATCTCTCCTTTTGAGGCTATGCACCTATTGATCTATAAACAGATTCCAATATGCGGACAAACACGTTTGAACTCTTCATTCAATGCAAAAAAAAACTCCGGGCGTGAATTGAAACATACAATTTTATCCCTCATGCCTATGACTTCTTTTATAAACGTACTTGAACTAAATAGGAACAATCTCTCAACATTGCATCTCCTATAATTTAGCATTAATATAAAATAATGAGACTTATTGAAAGTAGTTAATGAGTATCGTTTTGAGCATTATTGTATTTTCGCAAACTCACTAAGGAGTAGGAGTGTTTTTTATATGTTATAGGGGAAAACGAATATTGGGACCAATGACGGAAGCTGATGCTCTACGTGAATGGTTTACTCTTTCCGGTACAGTGAAGGACATTTATATTATTGAGGTTGATGAGAACAATAAAGTAAGGCGCCAGATCGGACCCACAAAGAAGAAAAAGAAATAAGCACAGCCTGCAGCAACCTGCTATAACATGATTGAAAAAGAGATACAACGTAAAGCCCCACCGACCTTTAAGGATGATGGGGTATTTTATCAAAAAGGAATTTGAGTTATGCGAGAACCGAAAAATAATGGGCTAATGAATTTTCAGCTTTTATTAATGCTAATGTACCCCATCCAACAAAATACCCGTTATCCATCACGCACACGACCTTTCATCATCATTTTATAGGAATACGAATATCCAATATATTGGTTTCATCATACATAGATTAACATTCCTATATCTGGTAGAATTATTTAGTATTTACTATCAGATTTAGGGGGATATAAGATTGAAGATAAAGGCTTTTTTATGTATCGTTGCAACTATTGTACTTCTTACAGGATGTGGTAGTTCCAAATCAAATTCAGAGGAAAAGAATACGACATCTACAGAAGTTACTCAGTCTGAAGCAACATCTGACTCTTCAATAACAGCTGCTGCAACACCAGTGCCAGAGAAGAAACTTTCAAAATCCGAGAAATTAGCTCTCGATTACGTGGAAATTTTTCTGAATGGTTCAGATATCGAAGCGAAAAAGAAGTTCGTATCCGAAAATATACTTCCTGATATACAACCAATTTTTCAAATGACTGAATCTACCGAGACACCTGAGAATAACAAACTTAAGAACGCTTCAGTAATAGAATCAGCTGATTATACAGACAAAGATGGCGGAAAAGACAAAATCGTCCTAATTCAAGGTGAAAAGTCGTCCTCCAGTAGTGAACTTATTATTTTTATTAAGGATGATAAAATTGGTTGGGGATATTCGTCTAATGACAAGAATAAAGAACCCTTTAACGAAATGAGAAAATTCTTCAAAGAGCCTGTAAATAACACCTCTGATTCAGGTACAAATGAACAGTCTCCTGAAGCGACACTTAAAGAAATTAGTAATTTTGTCATTTCAGATATTTGGAATGTTGGATTTGTTGATATTAGTTGGTATGCAAGTTCAGGAACTAGCTCTACAGGTGAAGCTATAGATATAGAATTTACAATTGAACAATTAGGAAAAGCGATGAGTACAAAATTAGAATACGATAATTACATCAACAACCTGGATGCAAAATACGATTCAATTAAAAACATCTGGTCTAAGCTCTCTGGTGAGATTGATCGTATGTACAAGCAAATCCAAGACACTCCTCCTATAGCAAATGATGCTACCACCAAATTAGATACAGGAATATTCAATCAGTACCAGGATGCTTTTAGTGATGAGGTAGATAAATTATCCAATTCTTAGATAAAACAAAATCCCTGCCAACCACCCTGGTTGTAGGGATTTTTTATAAATGCTGAGATTTCAACAACTACTTTATTCTTGTGGCAATAAGCTGGATCGTTTCATCAGAGTCTGCCCCTCTTAAGTCATTTGTGAAATTATAACGTAAGATTTCTGAGAAGCTGCTAGTAGAAAAGAAAATTATAGTCAAAATAAAAACAATGCTTTATCCACTGGTAGTTAACCTTCTTTTTAATCGGTTTCCCTTTCCTCATCGGATCCCCCATATTAAAAGAATCTTTTCCTTTATATAATACTCATCGTCCCTCGTTTAATTTCATGAGGATTTGTTTTGCATATGAATCCCAATCAGCTTCGTCTGTGTTTATCTCTAACGTGGGTATTAAAGATTCCTTCGCACATAAACGGAGTCTCTCCTGATTATGTAAAAACTTCTGACATGCCTCGTCAACTGAAGAATGATTTTCCATTACATATGATTTCCAAGCTTCGCCACGACTTTCAATAAATCTGGATGCAACAGCTTCCGGAGATAAGGTTAAGAGTATATTTTGTGCATTCAGCCTGGATAGACGTTGTTCCAATATCTTAATTTCAGTCGAATCTATAAATGCCGCCCGATGATTTAAATGGAACCTCTCTAAAAGATAAAATACACCATGAGATGTCTTGGTATGGCCAAGTGAATCCATCCACTTGTTTTGCTGCTCAAGATAGTCAACATGACGATTTAAAAGCTGGATATGTTCATCCTTGTCCATCGCTCTTAAAACACCTTGGAAAGAATGCAATACTTGCGAATAGTGTTCACTTATTGCAATTATCGTTTTTTCACTTTTGTATGATTCACTGCTATGAAATCTCTTTATTGCAGAAAATACTGATGTTTTTCCTGTGGTAGACAATCCTTCAACAATTACTCCCCGCATCATACTTTCACCTCTTTTCATTACTTTGATATGTTAGTTTGGATATTTAGCTTCTTATAAACGAAAATAAAAAGGATTTGATATTTGATCAAATACTTGCTCAGACGTACGGAGTTATGAATATATACTCTCTTGTAATCATCCATGTTTATGCGAGTCACCTAAATTAAATAAGAGAACTCTCGTTTTTAGTCCATACACTCCTCGGATACTATCCGAATGATTTACTGATGCCAGCCAGTAAGCTACTGCTTGTAGCCTGATTTAGTATTGATCACATGGAGCAGAAATCCTTTGGTTCGTGGATCTGCACGTAGGATTATTTCTGTCCGCATCATTGGAAATGCCGAGCCTTGTCGAACTAGCTTGAGACCCAATGGGTTACTTAACACCGCCTTAGCTTGCTTGCTAGACAATGACGTTGGTTTTAAAGTGGTGTTTCGTAAAAAAACTTCAAGTATTAGCGGCTATTTGATGCTACAACGCTATCAATATTTTCAGAGAGCAGTTAAGTTGCTGCTCTTTATTATGCAGAATATATCATCCATATTTCTTCTACTTTCTTAAAGTCTAATCATTCCTAGGAAGCGGTGTATATAATTGAATAGAACCTGAAATGCTTTAGTGAAATCCTATTATATTCGGGACACCTTTTATAACATCATCTCTGTACATGATTTTCCAGTCACCTTGGGTAAAGATTGGTCTACAACCTACCCATCGTATAAAGCAAAGCTGGATTTACGAATTTGGGACAAATTATTAAGCAGTAAAAAAATTCTATTCATTAGATGGTTCGCCACATACGAACAGGCTGTAGAGCTACAAGCGATTCTATCTGATATTTTAAAAGCGAACGAATAACTTAACCCCTTAAAAACGGCCCTCATATGGATCATTTGCGTTGACCGCTTCGATCAATCAAATGATTAATCATTTCTTGCGCTGCAAAAACATATGGACTCAGATACAACCTACTGATACTTACAAATATAGCAATAGGGTTACTGACTCCAAAATCAGTTTGACTCCAATGTTCTGCTGGATTTGCGGGTTCAGGCTCATCAAGATCATACTTTTTCATTAGCCTTTCCTTTGTTCCACTATCCATTACAGCTCCATTTCCTTTATCCGCAAAAACTGCTCCTGATGAAAAACACGTCATGATTAGAACAAAGGAAATGATGAGTATTGCCAGTTTCTTTTTACGCATAATACAGCTCCTAATTCTTTATATGGTCTACTCCAAACCTTGTACCCACTCAAATATTTCTCGGGTAATCGCAGGAAAACTATGTATTCGACAATCTTGATCCGTTGTAGATCATATTCCATGAAAATAATGGGATAAAAAGTATCAAATTCTATAATACTCCTTTTTCTATGTAAAAACAAAAGCACCCCACAGTTAAAATTAGTAGAGTACTTTTATAAGATTCGCTGGTATTTACAATATTCATATTCGCTAAACATTCTATGGAGTTGGAGTTCCACCGTTGCATTCAGTGTCTCGCCGCAGATATAGCTCGATTCCTGGCCAGCAAGAAATACATATGCCGGAGCCATCTCTGCAGGCTGTCCCGGACGACCTAGTGGTGTGCTCGCACCGAACTCCTTCAGCACTTCCACTGGTTGCCCACCCACCACCTGAAGAGGTGTCCATACGGGACCTGGCGCCACTACATTGAATCGAATCCCCTTATCGGCAACTTGCTGAGCGAGTGATTTACTGAATGTATTGATCGCAACCTTGGTCGTTGCGTAGTCCAATAGGATAGGCGAGGGGTTATAGGCTTGAATGGATGACGTGTTTCTGATGGTACTACCCGGCTGCATATGCTTCACAGCTACTTAACCGCAGTATCGACGAGTTGTTCACAGTAATCCTCATCTTTCAGATCGCCCGGAATGGCGATTGCGGTACGTCCTGCTTCCTGCACCAACTTGAGGACCTACTTAGCATCCTCTTCTTCCTCTGGCATGTAGGATAGAACAACATCTGCGCCTTCACGAGCAAAAGCAATCGCACAGCACGACCTATACCGCTGTCCGCTCCGGTAACTAGCGCCTTACGTCCAGTCAGACGTCCGGTGCCTTGATAGGTATCTTCACCTGTATCAGGTACGGGATTCATCTTCTTCTGGAGCCCCGGCTCTTGTTGCTGCTGTTGAAATTCAGGTCCAGCCTTGGTGTACTGAGTGGTAGGATCTTGCATCGTTATATTGGTTAGACATCGATCAATTCCTCCTTTATATTTTGAAAACCGTTTTTTATTTAACGAACTCTTTTTTATGTAAACACAACAGTACGCCGCTAAACACACCTCATCGGTAGCATAGTTCTGAATATTTCCATAAAAATACCCCAACTACCTGATAAGGTGGCTAGGGTATTTCATACTCTATTTGATCATTTAATGACCTTGAATTTCATCTGATCTGCCTTGCACTGACTCATATTGAGTACGGATCTCACGATTCTTAGCGTAGATATATAAGTCTAAAGCCACTATTCCTCTACGTGCCAGTTTTACAAGCAAGACAAAAAAGTAGACCCCCAATCCAATTGATATCAACCAAATTAAAAAGAACAAAACACCTACTCCCCCTCCGAAAAAAAGACCCGTATGTCCCATAAGATTTATCCGCTCCTTAAGCAATTCCATTTTTTATCAGTCTATATTGCTTAAGCTTAAATAAATATATGGAAACTCACACAAGAGTCGGGACACCCTCCATACAGTCTCGCGTATACATTACATAAAGGAGTGATAAATCATGGACTTTTTTATTTTCCTCTTTATTCTGTTAGCGCTACTTAACATCTTTTTCCCACGATTCGGATGGTACATGAGATACGGTTGGATGATCAAAGGTGACGTTGAGCCGAGTGAGGCTTATTTATTAATGACCCGCGTCAGCAGTATAGTGGCACTTATTGTCCTCTTTTTTATCTGGTCTAGTTTCTGACTTATCCTAACGCTCTTAATACATCCTCAATCTTACGCTGATGCGACAATACGCCGTAATTCATCCAGGCCATGAAATCCACCTCATATACGCAGCCGTTACGCACAGCAGGCAAGCTGCGCCAGAGTTGTGTATCCAGCAGTTCCCGTCCTCCTCCTTCAAGCCGATCAAAGGTAATGAACAAATGATCCGCAGTCAGATTGGCAAGCTCTTCTTTTGTCAGGTTCACTCGATTCTTTCCACGGGTCAACTTCCCAACCAAGCTATGGGGTTGCAAACCCAAATCATGATGAAGCACGCTTCCTGTATACCCCAAATGCTCACATCCATAGAGAGTGATTCCGTAGACTGAGATTCTTAAACAAGCTATAGTCTGACTATGAACGGAACGGGTAAGCACCTGCTTGGCTTGCTGTGCCTGATGCTCATAATTGCCGATCACTTCCTGGACACGTTCCGTTCTGCCAAAGACCGCTGCTGCGGAATACAATGTGGCACGCCAATCCTCTTGATGAACAGGCAGCTTGAACAACGGAGCGATCCGGCTGCATTCCTCCAGATGCCAACGATGAAAGCCATTATCCAGCAAGATCAATTCGGGTGTGTACCGGGAGAGCTCCTGCCAATTACGATTCGAAATATCTACCGCAGGAACATTGTGAAGAGCCAGGTACTCTTGTTTCCCCCACTCGGCATGAGAATATTGCGCCACAGGAGTAATATCCAGAGCCAATAGGTAATCTTCCAAAAAAGGAGCAAACACCCTCAGTCCATCCTGATGGAAGCTTCTGTATTGACCGGGAGTAACACCAACCGATCTTTTGAAACGCCGATTAAAATAATACTCATTACTATACCCGACGGATAAAGCGATATCATGCATACGGTCATTCGTTAGCAGTAGCTGCTGCTGCGCCCTTTCGATACGAAGCCCGTTCAAATGTTCCAAGGGAATCCGCCCTGTCACTTCTTTAAAAGTTTGTGTGTAGCGTGCACGTGTAATGCCTGCAACTTCAGCCAATTGATCGACGGTTACAGCTTGATTATAATGTTCCTCCATATAGTGAATGGAACGCTGGATTGCCTCATGATCACCCGTGATCTGAACGACAGAGGAATTTGCACGCATGATTAACAGCAGCAGCTCCTGAAATCGCGTATGGCCTGCGAACCATTCGATCTCATCTGTACTTCTACGGCTATTATAGATAGCCTCTAGCAGTAATTTACATTGTGAAAAGGGTCTGCAGCTTTGCAAACCAGATCGAAGGATGTCCTCTTTAGTCCTTCTTTCTATTTCACTCTGCCTGTTTTCCCCGGTTTCGATCATTTCAAAAGTAAGCCTATAAAAGCTAAGTCCCCGCTCCTCGGCATTGATTTTGCTTAATAGCCCTGGTTCGAACAAGAACCCAGTACCTTTTTCCAGTGGAAACTGCCTCATCTCGGCCTCAACAAACCCCAGTCCTTCCGATACAATGATTAGGGTGTGATCCTGAAACACCTCACTCTGTCCGCTTCCTGACAGGGATTGGGTTTCTATATTTATCAAGCTATAGAATAACTTCCTTCTATTGCTGCCTTGCAAATCTTTTGTCATTCTTCCGCCCCCAATTGAGAACCATTTTCATTCACTTCAGTTTAAAACAAAAAAGGAGGTCTATCAAGGGTGCTGATAGACCTCCTTTTTGCTTTTCCTTACAGCGGCTGCCGTTTATTTCACCATAGCTTCCAGCAGGTCATCAAGCTTCATTGAATTGGCCGTGATGGCACCAGTCTGCCAGTGGGAACGTTCCATTCTATAAATATTCCCGTTCTTCACCGCCGGCAGGCTCTTCCACAACGGGCCATCAAGGATTTGGATCGCTTCCTGATTCCCTTCAGTATCCCAGCCCCCGTTGTCAGGGAACACGATGATATGATCCGCTTCGAGCTGAGGAATAAGTTCTTCGGAAATAATAGATTGATATTCGGTCATTTCTGCAGCCATAGGCACGGGTGTCAGGCCAAATTGAGAATAAATCACACCGATAAAACGGTTTTTAACACCGAACAAGGCAAAGGTCTTATCCGCTACGTTGAGCCGGATCACTGCTACTTTTTCTTGCCCCAGAGCCTGTTGCAGTTTAGCTTTTCCATCTGCCACTTTCTGATCATACTCGGCGAGTACAGCCTCAGCCTTCTCCGGAATACCGAGCGCATCTGCAATCGATGTAAGCACTTGTCTTGAGTCCAGCAGCGCCGCCTCTGGGAGACGATAAGTTGGTGCTATCTTGGAATATTGTTCATACCTCGCCGCATCCGCGCCTCCGTCCGCAATAATCAAGTCAGGGTCTTGCTCCAACAACGCTTCCAAGCTTCCGGTGATATCAAATTCTGGCACATCGAGATTTAAGTAATCCTGTTTGCCCCAGCTTGGATGATACCACTGAACCACCGGGGTAATTCCCAATGCCTTTAAATAATCTTCAACGTAAATCCCGGCCACCCGTTTAGGGTTGACTGGAATCTCAACATCTCCGAATTCCCCTGTAATCGTCCGAGTTTCAGCCTCTTCTGAAGCATTTCCACTTCCTTCGCTCGGTGTGCTGCTAGCTGAGGTTGATTCCTCTGCATTCTCTGTTTTTGCAACATTATCTTTCGTAGTATTGCTATTCGTTCCGCATGCCGCCAGCGCGGTCAATGCCATAATAAGCACTGCTGACCACAAAAACTTCCGACCCCATCTTACCATTATCCCTTCACTCCAATGCTATATTTTCATTGATTATCATTCTCAATAATCATTATCACAATAGTAGCATGACTTTTATAGCTTTCAATGCACTTTCTCCGCAAAAATCTTATACAAACTATTAACTAGTTTCTTCCCTTCTTCACAAATTTCTTTTTATTTACGATTGATTTATACTATGCTTTCGCTTACAATAAACTCATAAACGCGCGTTTATGAAAAGAGGGAAAACATGCGCAGCGAAGATATAGCTAAGTTGGCCGGGGTTTCCCGAAGCACGGTATCCCGCGTGATCAACAACTATTCCAACGTCCCTGAAGAGACCCGGGCCAAAGTGCTGCGGGTGATTGAGCAACATCAGTACGAACCGAACAGCTTTGCAAGGGCTTTAGCCGGTAAGAAGACCGATACGATCGGACTCTTCGCCATCAGTATGAACGAAAAGGAGAATACCACCCGAATTTATCAGAACAATTACTTTGCGCCATTCGTTGATGCCGTAGTCGACACCTCGAATGCCCGCGGATGTTATGTACTGATTCATACGGTGTACTCTCCCGACGATTTTATCAAGGTAAAGCAAGCTTTTCTACAAAAACGGATTGACGGCGGTATCATTGTCGGCACTCAGAAGGATATTAATATCGTCCGAGAAATGGTAGGGCTCGACTCTCCTCTCGTATTAATTGATTACGATATCTCTGAGATTATGTCGGAGCATCTTGACCGCAATCATCTGGCCATTGTGAATTCCAAAGATTACGAGGGCACCACAGAAGTGATTGAATACTTGATCTCTCTGGGTCATGAAGAAATCGGCATCATCTGTGGGCAAATGAATACGTACTCTGGTCGAGAGCGTTATACTGCCTATGAGGATACACTGAAGAAGCATGGCCTGCCTATCAATGAGAAATTTATCCTGAAAGGTGATTTTCTGAAGGAGACTGCTTACGAAGAGGTTACGAAGCTTCTTGCTTCTGGAGAACCTTTGCCAACTGCCTTCTTCTCCTCCAACGACGATATGGCTATATCAGCGATGGAAGCGTTCTCCGAGCACGGAATCATTGTCCCTGAGGATATCTCCATTGCCGGATTTGATGACATTCAGTTAGCATCTCGTATTCAGCCAAAGCTGACCTCTGTACGCTTGCCGATCTATGAAATGTCCAAGGCTGCAGTGGAAAAAGTAATCGGGCTGTGTGATTCACAGCAGCCGACCTTTAGCACGATCAGCTTTCCAGCTCGTTTAGTGGAGAGAGATTCCTGTCAACCGCCGAAGAAATAGCTTAAGATCATTCCTTCGCTGAAGAAATCTACATATTTTTCCGTGAAGCTGCTATGATTCGGTATCAAAACTATTGTTCTAGTTGACCTGCTTGAAAGCATTGAGAAAAATCCCTTCCCTCGAGGGAATTTTTTCTGAAACTTATAAACGCGCGTTCACAATCGAAAGGAGACTTTCTCACATGAAATTCGGAACCTTTGACGACACTCGTAAAGAGTATGTAATTAACACACCTAAAACACCTTACCCTTGGATTAACTATCTTGGTAATGAGCAATTTTTCGGACTTATTTCTAATACAGCTGGTGGTTATACCTTCTATAGAGACGCTCGTCTCAGAAGATTGACCCGTTACCGTTATAACAATATCCCACTGGATACTGGCGGCCGCTACTACTATCTTTATGACGATGGTGATTTCTGGACTCCAGGCTGGATGCCAGTAAAACGTGATCTCGACTTCTACGAATGCCGTCACGGTCTTGGCTACACTTCCATTACTGGTGAACGGAACGGAATTTCTGTGAACCAGCTTGCTTTTGTCCCTATGGGTCATAATGCTGAAGTACATCGTCTTGTAGTGAAGAACACTGGCTCCGCTAAAAAATCCGTGAAACTGTTCTCTTTTGCAGAGTTCTGTCTCTGGAATGCACAAGATGATATGACCAACTTCCAACGCAATCTCAGCACTGGTGAGGTTGAAGTGAAAGGTTCCGTTATCTATCACAAAACAGAATACCGTGAGCGCAGAAATCACTACGCTTTCTACTCCGTAAATAAAGAAATCGCTGGTTTCGATACTGACCGTGAAGCTTTCGTAGGCATGTACAACGGTCTGGAAAGCCCGCAAGCTGTAGTTGCAGGTGAACCTACTAACTCCGTAGCTAGCGGCTGGTCCCCTATCGGATCACATGCACTGAATATTACGCTTGAACCAGGCGAAGAGCAAAGCTTCATCTTTGTACTCGGCTACATCGAGAACCCTGAAGAAGATAAATGGGAAGCCTTGAACGTTATCAACAAAAAACCAGCAGAAGCTATGATCGAGCAATTTGCTACAGACGAACAAGTCGATGCTGCACTCGCGGCACTTGCTGCTCACTGGGATAACCTGCTGTCCAAATATCAAATCCAAAGCGGCGACGAGAAACTGGATCGCATGGTTAACATCTGGAATCCATATCAATGTATGGTTACCTTCAACATGTCCCGTTCTGCTTCCTACTTTGAATCCGGTATTGGCCGTGGTATGGGCTTCCGCGATTCCAACCAAGACTTACTCGGATTTGTTCATCAAATCCCAGAACGTGCTAAAGAACGTATTCTCGATATCGCCGCTACACAATTTGAAGATGGTAGTGCCTATCACCAGTACCAACCACTCACCAAAAAAGGCAACAATGAAGTCGGCACCGGCTTTAACGATGATCCGCTTTGGCTGATCCTGGGAACGGCTGCTTACATTAAAGAAACTGGCGATACTTCGATTCTTGATGAGCAAGTTCCTTTTGACAGCAATCCGGATAACACGGCTACTCTGTTCGAGCACTTGAAACGCTCCTTCGAGCATGTAACTAATAATCTCGGACCTCACGGCTTGCCGCTGATCGGTCGCGCAGACTGGAATGACTGCTTGAACTTGAACTGCTTCTCTACTGAGCCAGGTGAATCTTTCCAAACGACTGCCAACATCGAAGGTCGCGTAGCTGAATCCGTATTTATCGCAGGTCTGTTCGTCTTCGTTGGTCCTGACTATGCTGAAATCTGCCGGATGCGCGGACTTAACGAAGTTGCTGTAGATGCGGAAGCTAAGATTGACAACATGCGTGAAATCACACTTACACATGGCTTCGACGGTGACTGGTTCCTGCGCGCTTATGACCACTATGGCGACAAGATCGGTTCCAAAGAAAATGAAGAAGGTAAAATCTTCATCGAGCCACAAGGTATCTGCGTAATGGCCGGTATCGGTGTGGAAAATGGGCAAGCTGAAAAAGCTCTATCTTCGGTACAAGAGCATTTGGATACCGATTACGGTATCGTGTTGCAACAGCCACCATACTCCAAGTACTATCTGAACCTGGGTGAAATTTCTACGTACCCTCCGGGCTACAAAGAAAATGCCGGTATTTTCTGCCACAACAACCCTTGGATCATGATCGCTGAAACTGTACTTGGACATGGCGACAGAGCGTTTGAAATTTACGCTAAAATTGCTCCTGCTTACCTGGAGGATATCAGCGAAATTCACCGCACAGAGCCTTATGTCTACTCCCAAATGATCGCAGGTAAAGATGCCGTTCGTCACGGGGAAGCTAAAAACTCCTGGTTGACTGGTACTGCTGCTTGGAACTATGTAGCCATCACTCAATCGATCCTTGGTATCCAAGCGGATTTCAATGGTCTGAAGATCGATCCTTGTATTCCTACTGAATGGGACAGCTTTGAAATCACACGTGTCTTCCGTGGAGATACTTACGTGATTCAAATCAAGAACCCGAACCATGTTTCCAAAGGTGTAGCTAGTCTTACTCTGGATGGTGTTGCTGTAGAAGGTAACATCATCGCTCCAGTTGGAGACGGTGCTGTACACCAAGTAGTTGTAGAACTGGGTTAATGTAAAAAATCCGCTCAACCGTTCACTTGAACGATGAGCGGATTTATAATTAACGCTAGATGACTCCTGAACACTTCTCAGGGGTCTTTTTTTATTCTTCCACAACATCTGCTCTTAAATCACTCGCAACCTCAAGCATTCTCGGGATCACTGCTTCATTGTTGCCAGAAACGTAAATATCGCCTTGATAATGCCTAAATGGGATTGTAGCATCGCCAAAGCTCCACATAAAGAAATCTCCCTCAATGGACATCGTAGTAGCGCCTACTACTGTATAAACTGATGTATAGGTGAAATCAGATTTGGACGCGAAATATTGCTTGCACTCTTCTAAAGATATGGTTTGTGCTGAACCTCCATCATTTTGCATAGCTCTTGTAATTCGATAACGTTTACTCATTGTGATGCCTCCAATATTTTCTGTAAAATAATCGGCTACCTTGTCCCGATCAAATATAGCATACAATAAAGCGTAAATCCCAGCTATCCTAAACCTTAAAGTTGTCTGCGTTAACAGCAAAGGGCTTCTCTAATAAAAAAATATTGCCCGCGAATAAGGGTTAAGAATCAGAGCGTAAGAATAGATAGAAATGGCTGTACTAAGACGTAGGGGGGCTTTCTCCTCTGCTGTAAAGCCCACCACTCCAGCCCTCTTGATCTACACGTAGTCCATCTGCCTCCACCACAACAGCGCCACCAAGCAAACCTACTTCTCGTGTCGATTTGCTCAGCAGATCGGAATCTCTCCGCTTCGCTTCCGCAAGCGTTACTCCCGTTAATCGGACCACATGTCTGGCGTACTTGGTATCTAATACGCGTTTCGGTCCCTAACCCTCACACACTACGTAACATAAGACACTTTAAGCCTGGTTTCAATCAGGTTTTTTTGTTCATCTGCAATTTTTTGAAGTGACAAGCATATTTATAGACATGCCTTTAATGTGGAGATGTTAAATATGCGGCCATTAAGATACCTTATCATCCTTTTAGGAAGCTTACTCGTTGCTGCGGGAACTAATTTTTTTCTCGTACCATATAAAATCCTGGATGGGGGAATAATAGGAATAGCCCTCATTATCAATTATTTGTTCGATGCTAAAATTGGCGTAGCTATAATTCTCTGCAGCTTCCCTATCTTCCTGCTCGCTTGGTTAAAGGAACGCGATATCTTTTACAACAGTGTACTTGGTCTATTGACCTCATCATTTCTGATTGAACTTCTCGGTCCCATTCAATTCCACTTCCTGTATTATTTTGAGTTCGGTTCCATTTCAAGCGCCATTCTTGGCGGTTTTTTGATGGGAACGGGTCTTGGGATTATGCTGCGTTTTAAAGCAAGTACGGGTGGAACCGATCTGCTCGCTCAATATATTAAAAGGTATGTTCCGCTGAACCTTGGATTCATCATTTTTTTGACCGACTTTATGATTATCGGCGCGGGGGGACTTCTGATTTCGAAAGAAACCTTCTTTCACTCCATCCTCACGATTGTCTCTGGGGGTGTGGCTACGGGTCTGTGCACACTTGAGACGAAATAAATGGAAATAAATATGAATATACACGATCATATGTTCGTATTATAATAAGGAGAAAAAATCTAACGTATCTCTACCTCACCTGGAGCGTGTGAACCTATGAATAAAGAGCGTGTCATTATGCTATCTGATTGCCAAAGCTTCTATGCCTCCGTGGAGAAAGCCTCTAATCCGCAGTACAGCAACCAGCCGCTTATCGTCGCTGGAGACCCGGCTAGACGGAGCGGTATTGTGCTGGCTGCCTGCCCTATAGCCAAATCTTTTGGCATTACTACTGCCGAGACGCTAAAGGAAGCGCTAGCAAAATGCCCCCAAGTCATCGTGGTCAGACCACATATGCAGCAATATATCGATGTCTCCTCTCAAATCACAGATATTCTACGCAAGTTTAGCGACCAGGTAGAGCCCTATTCTATCGATGAGCAGTTTATTGATGTCAGCGGTAGCCTCAGCTTATTTGGCAGTCCAAAGGAGATCGCTACCGGCATTCAGGATCTAATTCGTAGACACACAGGTGTGCGTGCGCGCATCGGCATTGGATATTCCAAGGTTACCGCCAAAATGGCCTGTGACCTGTGGGCCAAGAAGAACAATGATGGTATATTCACCCTCACTAAGGAGGTTCTTCCGGATGTACTCTGGCCCCTCCCCATTAGCGAGCTGTTCATGGTAGGCCGCCGTATGTCCGCCCACTTCCAAAGTATGGGTATCACGACAATCGGCCACTTGGCACAAATGCCGTTAAGCGAGCTAAAATGGCGCATGCGGGAGAAATTTCACAAAAAATGCGATATCGATGCCGAGCTATATTGGCGGATAGCCAATGGTATCGATGACAGCCCCGTGAGCCCAAGTACCTATGAAGTCGCACCCAAGAGTGTTGGGCACCAAATGACGCTGCCACGGGATTACTATAAGCTGCAAGATATTAAGATCATCATTCTTGAGCTGTCTGAGCTTGTATGTAGACGCTGCCGCAAATTGAAAGTGCATGGTGCGGTCGTGTCTGTCGGCTGCCAAGGTGCCAGCTTTGATGACCCCACAGGCTTCTCAAGGCAGACTACTATGAGCGACCCTACGAATGCCACTCTGCTGGTATATGAGGCTGCCCTCTCTCTCTTCAAGCTACACTGGGAAGGCCAGCCTGTGCGTAGAATCCACTTAAGCCTGTCCAATCTATCTGACGAAAGCCAGTACCAGCTAACACTATTTGAGTCTCGCCCTCGCTATCGCGAACTCGAACGCGCTACCGATGCCCTCAAGAATAAATACGGGGAGACGATCATTGGCCGAGCAGCCTCTTTCACAGATGCCGGGCAGCTCAAGGACAGATCTGGAAAGATCGGTGGTCACTATAAATAAAAACTATATTAAAATACACACTATATCGTTTATAATGCTATATTGGGGTTGTTATTTTCACGTAGATGAAGCGACAATCGAAATATGTAAACATAGATAATCACATTCCAGAGGAGGACCGGAGAAGTTGGATAGCACGAGCAACACTAACACTACCTATTATGAAATCGTTGATCTCTGCCTTCTTGCTGGCAAGATCATGCTGCAGAATGGTGCAGAAACATCCAGAGTCGAAGATACGATGACACGAATGGCTGGATCTCTTGGATTCCCGGGAGCACACAGTTATGTGACGCCAACCGTTATTATGTTCACCACAAATAGAATAGAACCTGTTAAGTTATACAGGATAGCGGAGCGAACAACAGATCTGCAGAAGGTATCGCAGGTCAATGATATATCCCGGCGTCTGAGCGAACGTCAGATTACAGCTGAGGAAGCTCGTGCACGATTAGGAGAAGTCGATGAAGCCTCACCTGTCTATCCCGTATGGCTGCAGATCTTAGCAGCCGCCCTTACAGGCGCTTGCTTCACCGTTATGTTTAAGGGCAGTTTGTGGGATGCTCTCCCCGCCTTGCCGATTTCCGGACTAGGCTTCGCTGCGGTCATCTATTTGCATCGTTTAGTGCAGACTAAATTCTTTGCAGAGTTTTCCGCTTCCTTCCTGATCGGACTTTTAGCCTTCTATTCTGTAAAGCTGGGGATAGGCCAAGAGATGGACAAAATCATTATCGGCTCCGTTATGCCTCTAGTACCCGGACTACTCATTACTAATGCCGTTCGTGATCTGATGGCCGGTCATCTAGTCTCAGGTATATCCAAAGGAGCAGATGCCTTTCTAACTGCTTTTGCGATCGGTACAGGCATTGGGCTTGTACTATCACTATTTTAATATCCATGTGAAAGAGGTTAGCCCTTCATGATTTTGCAACTTATAACCAGTTTTATCGCCGCGGCAACCTTCTGTATTCTATTTAATGCGCCTAAGCGCTCACTACTGCAGTGTGGTTTTGCCGGAATGGTGGGCTGGATGGTGTATGTGCTTCTTGATGTAGAGTTCGGACCTGTTGTAGCTACGTTTGCAGCTAGTGTAATAGTGGGTATCGTCAGCCAATTTTTTGCGCGATCCTTCAAAATGCCGGTTATTATTTTTAGTGTAGGCGGTATTATCCCGCTTGTTCCGGGTGGTCTCGCTTACGATGCTATGCGTAAATTTGTGGAAGAGGACTATACTTTGGCTGTAGAAATCGCTGTTCGGGCATTAATGCTCTCCGGCGCCATTGCAGCTGGACTCGTGCTAAGTGATGTAATTGGACAAATGTTCCGGCGCCGTGCAATCAAATAACAGCATACTTCTTCAAAAAAAAAGAAATCGCCTCTTGGTACAATGGTGGTCACCCATCCATCTCCCAAGGAGCGATTTCTTTGTTCATTTCTATACAAGTACTGCTTCAGGGAAGGCTAAAGGTGCAGCGTCCGGATGAATACTATTGATGCTAGTGTTCTTGATCCAGGACAGCCCTACAGTACCTTCACCCGCATGAACAGCCACAGCAGGAATATAGGTCATAATCTCTGTACGTAAGTCAGGCGCCATCGCTTTGATGTCCTCTTCCAGCTTGAGTGCCATCTCTAAATTATTTGAATGCATGATACATACATCGCTAACAAGCCCTACATCCTGTTTAAATATATCCAAAAGCGCTTGTTGTGTCTTTTTCATCGTGCGAATTTTCTCAACAACAACGACCTTCCCTTCATCAAAACGAAGCAGCAGGTTTATACGCAGCAATTGGCTAAGTACAAATTGTGATCCAGAAACACGGCCACTGCGATGAAGCTGTGTCAAGCTTGCAGGAATTAAATAAAAGGACATATTCTCAATAATATTTTCAATCTTCACTTTAATTTCTAGTCCAGTAAAGCCCTTCTTCTGCCAATATATACCGCGCATGATCATTTCTCGGATCGGATAAGCGCCAACCTTGGCATCAATTCCAATCACATTGGCTTCCGCTATTTCAGCGCCTTGCATCGAAGCACTATAGGTGCCGCTGAGCTCAGACGATAGATGAACAGCGATAATTTCATCGTATTCTGCCTTCAACCGTTCGTATAGCTCGATAAACTCACCGATTGGAGGCTGTGAACTGCCTACCTTTTCATGCTGACGCATTTTCTCATAGAAGTCATCGATCGTAATATCTATATTCTCTTTATAGCATTCGTTGTTAATAATAATCCGTAACGGAATAATATACACATGATTGTTCTTAGCGAATTCCGGATCTATGATACTTGTACTGTCGGTTACCCAGGCAATTGATTTCATGGTCATTTGTCACTTCTCTCTCTCATAAAAAGGAATAGTAGAATGAATGAGGAGACAAGGGCCACGAATTTCAGACCAATGAATCACACGCTCATCCTGAATAATCAACTTAAGAATTGAACAGCGGTTAAGTGATCCGCGTATTCGTAAATTATACAGGATAACAAGCGTGAATATAGGCAAAACAGGCCGTTAATGCAAATTTCATTCAATTTATTTCAACATTATTCGACATTTTTTCACATTATATATGACGAATATACCTATCCTAATAGAGCCACTTCATGTTATGAAAAAGCTAACCCACAGCAAAATATCCCCGTCCCCGCCCTCACTGTTCTTCCATAAATCAACGCTTGGTAGTTACATTAATAGGTACACTTTACATTTGTAACAGTACGGGGCTAAATTATAATTTAGTCAGATATGGCCCGGCATCTGTCGATTTTCCAACTTCCCCTGTTGGCGGGTTGCGCTCACCTTTATGAAGATCAGTTACCTTCTGCTGTGGTAAATCTTACTAGAGTATAATTAAGGACACCGTCCAGTTCTTCTCCTGAATCTTAAAATCCAACTCACGGTAAGACTTGGACAACTCATCCATCTGCTTCTGAATCTGAGCGACATCCACCGTTCTCTGAAAACGAACCTCCGAGCGGCTGTAACGATCCTGAGTAATGGAAGCCTGTTCAAGCAAATCGCTAAACAGCTTCCGTAGCTGTAGCATTTTGTCCCTTTCCGCTAGCGCATCGGCAATACTCCAATCCTCATTGAAAGCGACGGATGAATTCGTTCGATTAATCGCTCGGATCAAAATCGTCTGTTCATTCACAGCTCTTTCTAATTCCTGCAAAAGAACCTCTGGCCGTTCAGCCGGCTCCTCACCCTCTTGAACCTTAACGACTCGCTCCAGCCGCTGCTTTAGCTGCGCGATTTTACGGTTTAGATCACTTCGATTCACTAACGCTTCCGCGAGTTTCATATTTCGATTCCCCCTAAGATTTTCTGATAGCTGGCGAATAAAGCGCAATGCATGCTGTCCTATTCTTATACCCACACAAGCTAGTTTCAAATATTCCGTCCAAACATAAAGCCTCCGAATGAAAAGATGCCGTGGTGTTCTGCACAGCTAATCCTCCCAAATCGATGTCTCCAAATGGTCTACGAACTTGCGTAATTTAACGGCTAGCTTGCGGTTAATAGTTCCATCCTGGTACATTTGCTGCACCTTATCCCGCTGCTCTTGAATGGCTTTCAGCTTCATTTCAAGCTTTTGATTATCAACAAGACCATCCTTTGTCCAGCCTGTCCCCTGCTCTAAGCGTGAAATTAGCTGCTCATAACTGCTTGCAATCTTCTCGGCCGCTCTTCGGTTATTCTCATTCTTACTCGCATTAACAGCAGCTATAGCTGCATGGGCCATGGCGATTTTTGCTTCTCTAGCACACCCAGCCTGCTCAAGCATTTGTTGGCTAGTTTTCTCTTCATTCTGTCCTGAGAACATTCCCGCAAACAGCCGTCTAATCTCGGTAATCGATATTCTGATTTGAGAATTCAGACTTCTGGCTAGAAAGACTTCACTATGATTCAAGAACTCTTCCAGCTTCTGAGCGACTGAGGCGGGAATCTCATTGTTCTCCAGCAATTGATTCAGTTCTTTACGTTCGGCTTGCAGACCCACAATCCTTGCTTCAACACCCAGTCGGCGGAAGTCCTCGAGTGCCGGATCATTCGCTTGGTCCTCACGGTTTAGACTTTGGACCCTTTCTCTAAATTCACTCAAAGCTGGCAGCGCGGATTCCTTGCTCTCTTCTGTCATCATACTTTGCAGCATGGTTATACCGGCAGCAATAACCTTAGACTTGGCCGCCTGCTCAGCTCCTGTATCACCCGATTCAGCAACTGGCTCTCCTTTACCTGCCAGGATTGGCAAAAAGACACTGGCGATCAGCAGCGACATTAGAATAACACCTGCGGCGATAAAGATGATCAAATCACGCTCAGGAAATGGCGATCCATCCCCAAGAACAAAGGGAATCGAGAAAGCACCTGCTAAGGTAACCGCTCCACGCACTCCTGAAATGGTGAGGATTAATAGTGACTTAACAGACGATTTTTCCATTTTCCGCAGACGAGATCCCACTAAAGAGAACACATACACCCATACAAACCGTAGTACAAACAGCAGCATGGTAATGGCTAATACATAACCAACGACCATAAGATTATCCACGGCCGTATCACGGTAGATCACTTCAATAACGTCTGGAATAGATAAGCCAAGAATCAGAAAGACCAGGCCGTTCAATACATAAAGCAGAACAGACCATGTACTGGCGGATACCAGTTGCAGCTTATACTGCGGAGATGCAGCACGGTCCTTCTCAACCGCATGAATAATCCCCCCTGCAACCACTGCTAAAATTCCGGATACCCCTATTTCTTCACTGATCAGATAGATAATAAAAGGGGTTAGGATTTGCAGCAGCACATGCACTGTAATATCCTCCATCCCCAGTCTGCGAATAATTACGCTTAGCCGAATCAGAAGAAAAGCCAATAATGCCCCGATAACCAACCCGCCTACAGCTATAACTACAAAGCTGATGGAGGCTTTCGGCAAAGAAAATACACCAGTAACTGCCGCAGCAATGGCAAAGTTGAAGGCAACAAGTCCAGAGGCATCATTCATTAATGATTCGCCCTCTAGAATGCGATGAATACTCTTAGGAAGATGTACCCTTCCAGCGATTGCGCTGACCGCGACTGCATCTGTCGGTGATAAGATCGCTCCCAGAGCAAATGCAGCTGCTAGCGGAATCGTTGGGATCATCCAGTTGATCGAATAACCAGCAATAAGCACCGTGGCAAAAACCAGTCCCAGTGCTAGCATTAATATCGGACCCCGTAACTTCCACAATTCATTTCTTGGCGTTCGTTTCCCATCATTGAACAAAAGCGGAGCAATAAATAATACGAAGAACAGCTCTGGTTCCAATATCATATGTATTCCCAAAGGCATTAACACAACCATTACACCCAGACCAATTTGAATTATCGGTATCGGTACAGAGGGAATGAATCGGTTTATGATGTTAGAAATTGCAATAAGCCCCAGTAGGACGAGCACAACTAGAAATGTCTCCAAACCACATCAGCTCCCATTTTTATTTGATTATTATATCGCAAAAATTCAGGTGAGGGCAAAATCAAGCCTAAGGCGATCTTAGCGATCATGCTCGTCTAGAAACTCCACAAAAAATACATCAGATGTATATTGACAAAAGTATTTATTTGTGTTATAATAATAAATTGGTCTATTGAACTATATTTTTATTTTGAGTATCATATGCATTAGCCTAACGGCATCGCTCTTATTACCAATCATGGAGGGATCTTATGCATATTGCTAGTGGATTAGAAATGTTAGAGATTACAGTACAGGTTATGGGCGGAAATGACACCATTTACCCCACGCTGCTCTGGGATCAAAATTCTGCTGTACTTGTCGACACCGGATTTCCGGGCCTGCTTCCTAAATTCAAAGAAGCTCTAAAAGAAGCCCACGTGCCTTGGGAACAACTACACACCGTAATCATCACACATCAAGATCTAGATCACATCGGGAGCTTAACTGATCTACTGTCAGAAGAATGTCTAGACCTGACAGTTCTGGCTCACGAAAACGAGAAGCCTTATATTGAAGGAGAGCGAATGCTCCTTAAACACACCCCTGAAGCTTTAGCTGCGGCAGAAGCCATGATCCCCCCTCATGTACCAGAGGAATGGCGCCGCGCTTTCCTATCCGTGTTATCCCATCCCCCTAAAGGAAGAGTAGATCAAACCTTAGATCACGGGGAAATACTGCCTCTTGCCGGTGGAATTACGATTATCCATACACCAGGACATAGCCCTGGACATCTGAGTCTATACCATCAAGATAGCCGTACGCTAATTGCCGCGGATGCTCTAACGGTCCAAAGCGGTGAGCTGCATGGCCCCACTCCTTCGGCAACGCCTGACATGAAGCAAGCTTTATCCTCTCTAACCAAGTTCGCCGAGTATGAGATTGATACAGTCATTTGCTATCATGGCGGAATCTATCGCGGTGATATAAATAAACGAATTGCTGAAATTGCTGAAGCAAAGGTATAAGCATATACAAGAAGGCAGAGCCCTGATATCTGGCTCTGCCTTCTTGTATATATACGATCCTTACTAGTTATACTCACTTAAGATTCCGAGACAACTGTAAACCGCTCGCGAATATGCTGTGGCTGTTCAATTTCATCTACAATAGCAATCGCATAATCTTCATAGCTGACATAGCTCTCGCCCTTGGAATTCACCAGCAGATTATCTTTCCCTTTTACATAAGAACCTGTTCTTGTTCCAATTGCAAAATTGGCGGATGGACTAACAAAAGTCCAAGACAGCGAGTCTGTACCTTGCAGGATCTCCAGGTTCTTCCCTTGATTCGTAGCCGTTGGCTTGATAAAGTCAGGGAAATCAGGGGTATCTATCACTTTAAGCGTCTTAGCTTCATCTACATAAAGACTTCCTGCACCTCCAACTACAATCAATCTTGTATTAGAGGCATCCTTTAATGCTTCAATTAGCATATTTCCGGCATCCACATGCAGATGCTCTTGTCCAAATGGTGCTCCAAAAGCATTCACAACAACATCAAAACCCTTCAAATCTTCAGCGGTAAGTGCAAATACATCCTTTTCGATGACCTTTGCCTTACGATTTGCAACTTTCGATGCATCCCGTACAATGGCTGTAACTTCATGGCCTCTATCTAGTGCTTCCTGAGTGATTCGGCTTCCGGCTTTTCCACTTGCTCCTACAACTGCAATTTGCATAAGCTTGTCCTCCTGCATGTGTTTAAGATGTTTTTACTTTAATGTTTATATCAAGGAGTTCCTGAACGATGGTTCTGTCGATATCGAGATCAAACTTTCTCCCCCAAAAGCATTCTGTACCACTACTAGTGATCCGGTCATAATCTTCTATCGTTAGTGTTCTAGGAAAATCCGGTCCCGTTTCCCAGTCTGTATACCTCTTAATTTCACTCCGTACATTGTCCTTAAACGCACTATTCAAAATAATCGTATGGAAGAAGATTTCATCTCCACATAATGTGTTCTTAAAAAATCTAACATACTCTGGAGAAGTAGAAGTGAACTCCATGATGTATTCCATACATTCACCTGTAATGGACATCCAGTTCGAGCCTTTATACAGCAATTTTGGCAGAACACCCAACCTTCTTTGCAAGAATGGAGCGTTCATTACTAATTTAATATACCTCATCCTAATAGCTGCCATACGCCTGGTTCTTGAGATCAGGAATCTAGGATAATAAACCGACACCCTCTCATAACATCCCCACGTTTCTGAAGCGTTCGGTAATTGTAGATACTTCACAAATTCGTCCCCCTGATTCTTTTTAAAGAAATCAAGAATAACTTCATTTGAAGCAAGGGGCAGATCCTGACCACTTATGATATGGATATAACTGAATTTCTCATGTTCTTTGATCAACGCAAAGCACTTCAAAATACATTCAATCTGACTGTAATGTCCCCACCGAACATCAATAGGCTCTTTCACAAAATGAATATCATTACGGTGAGTAATGTCAGCTTCAATACCACTTTTCTGATCGACATGTATAAAAAACTCGACGGAGTCATTTGTTAAATTATCGATTAGCATATTGATCTGCTCAGGATTTTTGTGACAAAGGATCACATACGCCATTTTGAATGATTCCAACAACCTTCACCCTTCCGTCCATCTTTTTCCAATATTATAAAATAAATGGACAAAAATGGATAGTTCTTTCTATCCAAAAAAAGATGAATACGATTGGTGTTTAGTTATTTCGTATGACTTTTCGTTATAAGTCTGATCCCAATGTTCCACGGATCTTTAAATGTTGGAGCTCCATTCTCCTCTACAACGGTGTAACCTGCCTGCTGAACACGCTCTACTACAACCGTGCGTTCCTCATCATTTGGAAGAAGTAAGGTAAAATAATCAATTCCTACTGCATCAGCAGGTGCCACAGGTGCGCCTTGCCCCGCCCAAATATTCAATCCAATGTGGTGATGATACCCACCTGCTGAAATAAACATTGCCGCACTGCCATAATTAGCTACTAGATCAAATCCAAGCAAATCAACGTAGAACTCCTTCGCCTTAGTTAAATTACCTACATGAAAGTGCACATGGCCGATCACCGTTCCAGCTGGCAGCCCGTTCCATTCTAAACCCTCAGAAGCTGCCAACAATCCATCTACATCTACTGGATCCGTTGTCATCACTACATGCCCTTCCGCATCATACTTCCATGTATCCTTAGGACGATCTCGATAAATCTCGATTCCATTATTATCCGGGTCCTGAATATATAGTGCTTCACTCACCAAATGATCTCCCTGGCCTACTTCAATCCCCGAAGCGATCAAGTTGCGCACTACGAGCCCCAAGCTCGGACGATCCGGAACAAGGATAGCAAAATGATACAACCCAGCCACAGAGTTCGGACGAAGCACCCTTGCATACTCAATCTCCCGCAGGATTAATAACACATTCTGACCATCAGCAGTCATTTCCACCTCACGACCAGATTGCCGCAAGATGCTTAGTCCCACGACGTTTTGATAAAAAGTGAGCGAACGCTCTAAATTACTTACTCTAATTTGCACCAGACCAATCTCTACGTCCGGATGAAGTGTTGTATTAGTTGTCATTATGTTTCCTCCCAATGTCCTGTAACTTATCCAGTTACAAATTAACTATCTTTAGTATAGTTACCTTCTATATGTTTGTCAATTACCAATAAAAAAATCATGCTGACTGATTCACAGCCAAACATGATTCATAAGAACATTTAATCCTTAAGCGAGCCATTCCTGTAAATATTCAGACATACTGGACTCGAGAAGTCCAATTAAGTCTTCATCCATATACTTATAATCATCTGATATATTCAGACAAATTATTCTTTTGCCAATTACACTGTCTCTGAATTTATCTTGAATTCTTCGAATATGCTTCTTCTCCATCACAAAAATAACATCCGCCCAGCCTACATGGCCCTCAGAAATTTTGACTCTGGCATGATCCTCTGTTCCAGCAGATCTCACTTCATGACCATCGATTCCTTGAAATATCTTCTCCGCAGTTAGACTCCGCCAGCGATTCTGGGATAATTGAGATTTGATTAGACTTCATTGATCACCTCCACCATACACTTCATGAAGAGGTCTGTAGCTTGGGTTTTCTTCGATTTCCGTAACGACAACACCTTGCTCAGAGTCCATCACACGATAGGCTTTCGCTTCTTCTCTGGTTGACATCACTTTATATTCATTATCTTTGTAGATGATGGCACAGTTATTATCCACTGCAATTCCGGGTATACCCCCACCTTTAACCATACGCGAAAAATCCTCAACCCGAATATCCTCATCATAATGTGGACAATGAATGCCTGGCAGAATTCCCATCGCTTCAAGCTTAATATACTGCCAGTTCCCTTGGTCGTCGAACGCTTCAGAGTCACTATGCCCATATTCAAACCAGCAAATCGAACCTGCACTCAGCCCTGCTAATATGGTCCCAGAGGTGTAGGCTTCTTTTAGAAGCACATCCACACCGGTATTTTTCCAAATCTCAAGCATCTTTCGGGTATTGCCTCCACCCACATAAATCAGATCAGCGGATTCAATTAACTCTGCGATTTCCTCATGGGTATAGGTTTGGCTCACAAGCAATAAATGAATTGTTTCACATCCTAGAATCTCACCGTACACTTTGTTGAACGTATCACAATAACCCGGTGCATCACTGCTAGCTGTTGGAATAAACAACGCTTTTGGATTAGCTTTTTGGGTTAATTTCACAACTTCACGATCCAATTCAAGCGTTTCTAGATCAATTAGCTCTCCCCCACCTATTACCACGATAGTCCCCATAATCTCCCCTACTTTCACTAAGATCCGTTTTCTCCATTTCCGTATTCCTCTGCTAGAATGCTGTAAATCTCCAAATCAACGAGCCCTTTTCCTGACCATACATGAGCTTGCCTTAACGTTCCCTCTTTCATAAAGCCACTTTTCAAAAGAACCCGCTTGGACCGCTCATTAAAAGGCATAACCTCAGCTTGAATTCGATTGACCTCTGCAGTCTCAAATAAATACTTTTTCACCGCTTGAACGGCCTGAGTTGAAATCCCTTTTCCCCAATAAGACTCCGCCAAAAAATAGCCAATCGTGACCATATCCACTTTTTGATTAAAATCCATAGCTTCGATGATACCTAGCAGTATGTACGGATTATTTTTGCGGAAAATCCCCCACTTCACTCTTACTCCTTTGTTAAAATCACGCTCGAAATGTCCGATCATATTCTTTACAGTATCTTTATTATGTTTCGGAATAATTCCGCAGTACTCAAACACTTGATCATTGCTATAAATTCCAAATACCTCTTCAAGATTACTTACTTCAATCTTTTTCAGTATTAGCTGCTCGGTTTCCAAAGTAGGGAATTGCTCAAATACATGACTAAGCTTCAATTCGTTCCCTCCGTTACTTTTTGATGGCATGAATTAAGGTTGCAGTTCGACTTTCCGTTTCTTTTACCCATTCGATATGAAATCCGGTTTTGTTAAAAAGCCTTACATATTCATCCACATCGGCCGGATTTAACATGACTCTTCTATCATTGAAATCAAACCACTCTTCATCCTCGCTAACAGATAACATAAATGTTCCATTAAGTAGCAGCGAATCATAAATATTCCTTAACGCTCGCTCCTTATCCTCTACATGTAGAAAAGTTAATACACTATAAGCCGCATCAAAAGTATTAGGACGTACGAACTCGCAAATATCAGCTAGCACAAGCTCTTTATTGGAGAATTTTCTAAGATTTAAGTCTGCTCTTACTAGTGTTTTTGGCGAGATATCAATTCCTGTAAGAAACCGGCATCCCAGACCTAAGACCGATTTAGCAACTCTTCCCGTTCCAATTCCAATCTCTAATATTCTTTTATCGTTACCCTTCAGTCCATCGAAAAAAAGAGGTCCATCCCACTGACTCATATATGCCTGTCCAATGGGAGGATCTTGTGCTGGATCATTTCCCTCATCCATCAAGGATTCATAATGCTCAAATGCACTAACTATTTTCATAAGGGTCATCCCTTTCTGACCAATTGCAACACTACGAGCTTATTCGTTCTTTATCCCCGGGCATTCCCTCTGTACTGCGCAGTTCTAAGCTCTCGAATATATGGCTCTGTAGCTGGCATAACCGCGTCTATGGCTTGTTGAATAGCTAACTCAATATCATAAGGCACTCTTACAAATTGTATATTCATAGATGCCGTTGTCAGACCTCCATACTCCCCCTCCAAAATCACATAAGATGCCTGAGTGACATCAAGAGGATTCCCAACGCTGCCTACATTAAATAAAGTTTTCCCTTCCAAATGTTGTATAAAAGCATTGTGAATGTCCCCATAACCTACGATATCCGCTTGTCGCTTCTCCTGGCAGAGATCAGAACAACCAAACATAGACAGTCGCTTCTCATAATCGTCCCAAGGCTGAATCCGTTCATAGTAGCTTCGCGGTGAAGCATGGAATAATCGAATAAACTTACCACTCATCATAAATTCAATCGAGAACGGTAATGTACCTAGATAAGCAAGACGTTCTTTACCTAACAATTTCCGACTCCACCGGGCCATTTCAAAATCAACATCCTGATTCATTAAATCATCCCAGTTTCCCATAACACTGATTTCACAATTTTCTTTAATGATATCAACGGCTAGATCTGAATTCGGCCCTTTCCCAACAATATCTCCCAGGCAAAATATCCTGTTCATTCCACGCTGCTTAATATCATCTAATACGGCTGTTAAAGCCGGGATATTTCCATGAATGTCTGAGATTAATGCGATTTGTTCCACTGTAGATCCTCCGTTCATTTTTCCACTTCAGCTTATGTATGAAGTATTATCTGTTTTCTAGATACAGATTCTATAATTACGTCTTACTTCCCTTCTTTGAGTCGTTACTCCCCCTAACCGAGCCATTGGACAGCATTGTGATTATGAGAATTTACAATTGAACACCCGTAATGGCATGAAAGATATGTTTCCAATAAAAAAGACCACAATCACGTTAGCACATGTTGTGGTCTTCATTCTACGTTGAGATATGGAGTAGTTATATTTCAGGCATTTCATTCACAATCTGCTCCAAAGTAACCTCCTGAAGGACATTCTCCATCGCTTTTTGCGCGAGTGAGAATACCGGTACAATGGCACTGGCTATATTTTTGCCGACTGGACATTCCGGGTTAGGGTGCTCATGAACCGAGAACAACGAATCCTCCTCCACCGCGTTTACTGCCTTATAAATCTGAAGCAGTGTAATCTCAGCGCTACTACGTGAAAGCGAGGCTCCTGCGACTCCTGGGCGGGCTGTTACCAGTCCTGCTTTTTGCAGCATACTCGTTAGCCGACGAATAACTACAGGGTTTGTGTTCACGCTACCAGCTATCCACTCCGAGGTGCTTTTGCCCTCTTTGTTACTGTCAATTAACGTTAATATATGAATGGCTACCGCAAATCGGGTGCTGATGTTCACTATAAATCTCTCCTTTTGCCATACTACCCGGCTAGCAACAAGTGCATTAATCAGATGCAACAATAATAGTTACATTTTATGCATTTGTCAAACACTTGAGGAGATGGCACTTCAGGATCATAATTAATGAATATTATGCTTTTTGAAATTACCGCCTTTAACTTCTGCTACATCATATACTACAACAAATGCGTTAGGGTCAATTTCATGAATGATTTCCTTGATTTTGCTTTCTTCCAGACGGTTAATTACACAGGTGATTTCTTTAAACTGTTCATTGGAGTAACCGCCGTATGCATCTGTATAGGTTGCCCCACGACCCAATCGGTCACGAATCGTCTCTACCATGATTTCCGGTTGAACGGTGATGATTTTAAAAGTTTTAGATCCGCTCAAACCTTCTTCAACAATATGTATTACTTTAGAAGCAATAAAATAAGCAAGTGCGGATAGAATCGCCCCTTGTAGACCAAATGCTGTTGAAACAACAATAAAGACAAACATGTTTAGGAACAAGATCAGATCACTAGTCCCAAAAGGTATTTTTCGTGAAAGTAATACGGCTAACATATCTATCCCATCTAACGCCCCACCATTACGTAACGCTAACCCCATTCCAAAACCGATGATAATCCCGCCAACAACAGTAATTAACAATGTATCTCCTTCAATAATCGTTGGCACATGGTGCATAAGGCTTGTACCAATGGCTAGTGAGGCAATACCGATAATGGAATAAATAGCAAAGCTTTTACCAATTTGCTTATATCCCAACCAAACAAAAGGGATGTTAATTATAACAATTAGCAGCCCTAACGGTAATCCAAATAGCTGTGAACCAACGATACTTAGGCCCGTTACACCACCATCCGAAACATTGTTAGGTATTAATACGGATTCTAGACCATATGAAGTAATAAGTGCCCCTATAATAATTAATATGACTTTTGAAAATATCTTCAGCTTATTTGATTTTTGATGCTGTCTCATTCCATGCATTCCATTTCCCCGCTTCAAATTAGTTTTTTATATCACTGCAAGTGAACAACATTCACTGGACAAAAGCCGATAAAAAATAGTCTATAACAATTTTCACTACTTTGGCAAATCGGACATCACTAGTATAATGATCGTTTATTTTACCCATCTGACTTAAAATAATTTTATCGTTCCACAAAAAAATAAAAAAAACAGACTACGAAAATTCGTAGTCTGGTATTCTTCTCTATCATACCTTCATATATTCGTTATATAATTCCTCAAAAGTATCGTATCGTTCAACTTTCCTTCCTACCTTATTATATTCTTCCAGATATTCATCCATGACCTGCAGGAACTGCTCTTTAAATAATTGTAGATGATCTGTATCAAAATACTGCATAATATCAAACTTTTTCGTTCCGCTTGATTCTGTCATTTCATCAAGAAAATTTTGTATGCCCATGGCTACATAATAAGCATAAGATTTATCATTTAATTCCACACTTGCTATAACCTTATTACGGCTGTTACACCACAATTCCTCATAGGTGCCACCAAGATTATCATAGGTTGGGACAGGCTGAATCACAAAATCCTTATACATTTTATTATATAAATCATTGACGCTTTCTAGAAATTTATATGATGCACTTCTGATTTCAACGTTTGTCTTCGCATCGATCACAGCCATATATATATTTTCAAAATCATCAGGAACATAACGATACGTAGCTATTTCCTCCAGATATCTCTTAAGTCCCCGTTTAAAATAGGTATTGTTCAAATGTGTTATAGCATTTACCAAATTGTATACAACTTCGCATGAAGCATACCTCACCGCTCCAATATCTTCAGAAAGTAATGTATTCGTATATTCTTGTTTTGCTATGTCTATATTCTTTTTCGCTCTACTAATACATTCACTCCCTATAGGCTTTGCCAAAGCATCTAGAGCTCTCTGTTTATATAAATTTAGCTTTTCCAGATATTCGGGTTTCGCACAATATAACAGCTCTAAATCTATCAGACACGAAATCATTGGACTCTCAAGATTCGCTTGATCTTCTATCCTTGTTTCCCATGGCGTACAATATATGTCGTATCCAACATCCTCCAAAATAAAACACGAAGATATCCCCCAGCCTTTGGCCGTGTTATTAATTATGATTAGATCAAGATCACTTTTTTCATGAAAATCTCCGGTACTGAAAGAACCTGTAAGCCCAATGATTGCAATGTCATCAGGAAAATCTCTCTTAGCACGTTCAATAACCATACTAATTAGTCTGTCATTTTTATTTAAAATTTTTTGTCTAATATCAGCATCCATATCCAATTCACCTCTTAATTCAATTTAATTCCATTGTATATGGATATCGCTCAAGTAAATATCCCGACTTTATCTATATTTAATCTATACCAAGTACAAGCCCTCCTCCTTCTAGGTAAACAAATAACGCGCTGGCGAGAGACGACTTTTCTCTACCAACGCGTTATCTAGTAATTATAAATGCTTTTCTCACAGCTTGCTTTAATAAATGAAAATTTCATCTAAAGGTCTTCCGTCACAAGGATTAAAATCAATCCCTAAAATCTTTGCCATCGTAGGGGCTATATCTACCATTTTGAGATCCCCTATAGGAAAATCACTTTTAACATTAGTCCCAGAGATCACCAAGTTGCATCTATAATCCTCTTTGTCGGGAGAATAGCCGTGAGTAGCATATTTGATTCCTCGTTTGTCCAAATCAACAATCGTTGGTTCATCCATGCTCTCATCGAAACAATAACCTCTCTTAGCCTCAAGCATATACTTAGTAGATTGGCTCACATGAAGATGATCCAGCTCCTCTCTAGCATACAATTCCTCTATGCCAGAAGCTTCGTCTTTCATATCATCCCGAATCACAGCTAACGCTAACCGTTCAGCTTCTTCATCCCCCTGTTTGATATGCAGATAAGCCGCTCCACCCCCACACTGAAAGTAAGCTCTCCACTGCATTTGACCATTCTCTTCGTAGATCAGCCCTTTTTCCTGCAATAGGTTGTTCAGATGTACTTTGTATCTAACATTGAACTGCCCATGGTCACCCAAAACTAAAAAAACTGTATCATCCTTAATACCGGCTTCATCCACTGCTTGCATAATATCGCCTAGCCGTTTATCCATACGTGCGATTACCCGCTTCACCTCATCGCTGTCAGTGCCGTAAACATGCTTGGCGTCATCCAGATCAATCAAATGCATCATGAGAAGATTAGGCTTTTTACGCTTAATCGTTTCTATCGCACACTTTGTCGTGAAGTCATCCAGATAGGGCTGCTCAATCCCTTTTCGATTCCTCCCGTATTTCAGCTCCATCTCGATGCAATATAAGGGACTCCCGCTTTTTAACACCTTCAGTGCCTGATTTTCCTGTTTGATGGCTCTGATTTCAGGAATATTGTATTGGATTGAGGATTTCCCTGATACCGGCCAGAGGATTCCAGCGGTACTCATGTTATGCTCGCGCGCAGCATCGTAAATCGTGGGCACCTTTATCGCATTTCTAAACCAAAACCAGCTCTGCTCCTTTTCCCTCACAAACGGCTGAAATGGGTTGTTGTGATGGACGCCATGCTTATCTGGATATACACCGGTCGCTATCGTAGTGTGCACCACATAAGTGAGCGTGGGATACACACTTTTCAATTTATTGCTATGCGCTCCGCTCTTAATCAATTTCGATAAGTTCGGAAGACGGCTGGCCATTTCCCATTGGTCTTCTGAAAAGGCATCGTAAGAGATGACTATCAGATGTTTGGCCTTTGCCGCTTGTTCTTTGCTTGACATTATAGGTTAAACCCCTTGGTTTCATTATGTTCAGACGGCTCTTTAGGTAAAGTTATAAATACAAAGAATCCAATAATAAATAGCGGGATAATCGCTAGAATACTAAATTTAGCGTTGCCTGTTAAGGTAGTTGTTAAAGACATCACAGCAGGACCCACAATCGCCGCAAACTTGCCAAAGATATTGTAGAATCCGAAGAATTCATTAGATTTTTCCTTAGGAATGATCTTCGCATAATAAGATCTGCTGAGCGCCTGAATCCCTCCCTGGGCAGAACCAATTAGCGCACCCAGAATAAATATATGCCACACTGAAGTGATAAAGTAAGCCGCGATACAGGAAATGATATATGTAAAAATCCCCACGATGATCATCGTTCTAGCCGAGTATTTTTTGGCGAGATTACCATACAGGATAGCACACGGAAATGCGATGATCTGGATAACTAATAAGATACCCAGTAAAGTAAAGGTATCAAAAGCATCCGCACCCAGAACCGATGTTGCATATGGCACTACCATTTTAATAATCGTATCTACCCCATCAATATAGAGGAAGTAAGCAATTAAGAATACAAATACCACTTTATGCTGTCTGACATTCTTGAATGTGTCTCCCAGTCTTTTAAAGCTATTTATAATCGGTTTCGGTTCAGGTTCAATGTAATATCTCTGTTGCACATCCTTGATCATAGGCATGGTCAACAGTCCCCACCAAAGAGCAGTGATTACAAACCCAATTTGATAACCAATCGATTTATCCATCCCCATAAACAGAATCAGTAGTAGACTAATACCAAATGGAATGACGCTGGCGATATATCCAAAAGCAAATCCTTTTGAGGATACCTTATCCATCCTTTCATCCGTGGTTACATCCACCAGAAAAGAATCATAAAAAATATTGGCTCCCGCAAAACCTATAACTGACAAAATATAAAATACAATCAATAACTGCCATTGCCCACTCGCAGGTGCAACGAAAGCCAGTGAAGCCGTTGCTATCACGCCGATCAATGAGAAAAATATAAAGAAACGTTTTTTCTTATCCTTGTAATCTGCCAGCGTCCCTAGAATCGGGCTAAGGATGGCCACCAGAATACTCGCTATGGAATTAAAATACCCCAAATCCATGCTGTGGTTCACATTTGAAAACATCCCAAATACAATAGGCAATAACGCCGTCGTAACCGCCATCGAATAAGCCGAATTGCCACAGTCATATAAAATCCATGATTTTTCCTCTTTACTTAGTTTCATCTAACAGCCACCTTTTCACCTAGTTCTTTCTGTTATATCACTTAAGGATATGTGGCATGTTAAATGTATGTAAAACTACACTTCATGATTTCAATGGAGAGCTGATCCTCATGTCCTTTCCTGTATTGTCAAACTGTCGAGGATCTCAGCAACCTGTAGAGCATACTTTTTACTCAAACGTGACTTACCAAGATTACTCTTCACAATCTTAATCATTCGAATATCTCGGCTCTTAGCGAATTTCTCCAGCATGGCAAAACCCTCTTCAGGTTCACTCGCCACAAATACACTTAAGCTGTATTCAAGTCCCTTAGATAACACACGAAAATGCTCAGCATCCTCATATTGTACTTCCCCACTCCCCACACTCTCCATGATTCGAGTAGCCAACTGAAGACAATAAAGCGTGTTCTCTTTCTTTTTTAAAAGAGGAGGATGCGCTAAAGCCGCTACAAAAGCTCGTTGTTCAAGCCTATTCGCACCCTTCTCCCACATGTCGATCAGCTGCCTGACAAGGGCAAAACCATCCTCCCCTATACTTTGCAGCGCCATAGCAGACGCTTCACGCATCCTCCATCTGGAGTCGTTCATAGCTGTCTTAATGATGCTCTGAATCATAATTTGCTGTTCTTCTTCAGCGTAGCTGTAATAAGCGCCCAGCGCTCTAACCGCGCAAAACGGCAGAAACTCACGGGGATCATTCACCCCAGCTTCTGCCTCAGTAAGATTAGCCCATGAATTAAGAAACTCCCAGTCTGTTTCTGTTAGTTTAGGATGGGCAAAATGTTTGGCAAAATTGCCTGAGAGCTCCAAATTCACTCGTGGTCCGGGAAGATTGCTCTCCTTCATCAGCAAATCTCTAAGCTCTACCCACTGCTCCTTATCGCTTACCCATTGCTGAAACAGCATAACCATCATTTTTTGTCCAGCCATCTCTGGTCCCTCCGGTATTTTCCTTTAGATTCGAGCAATCCCCTGCATCTCATATGGATAATCAATCTGCTCTTTTACCGAATTCATTGCTCCTTCTCCAGCCAAGTGTGAAATCAGATATAACCCCAGATCAATGGAAGTGGAAACTCCACCGCCTGTAATCACATTTCCATCATGCACAATACGGGTCTCCACAACTTCTTCACAGTAAGGTTTTAGTAATTCATAGGCAAATGGATGGGTAGTAGCTTTTTTCCCTTCTAGCAACCCCGCAGCCCCAAGCAGCAGTGAGCCTGTGCAGACCGACACCTTATAAGGAACATTGTAGGCACCTGCAATCCACAAGACAAAAGCTTCATCATAACGGAGTTTCCGTGTCCCCATCCCTCCAGGCACAAACACCATGTCGTACTCAGAAAGCTCTGGGAGCACTTTTCCAGCTTTAACTGTGAACCCTAACTCATCCTTCACTTCCTCCGAAGCTGCACAAATATTCCAAGACAAATCTTTACCGATTTCAAATTGCCCCAATCGATAAATAACATCATAGAACCCGGCAAAATCCAAGAACGTAATCCCGTCAAAAAGTATAAAGGCGATTTTCAAATCCGCACTCTCCTCTTTATGGCTTGGTTAGAATAATAGGCTCACCTTTCGTCACAATAATCGTATGTTCAAACTGTGCTACCCGGCCATTGTCTACGACACTCAGTGTCCATCCATCCGACTGTTGCTCTACGTAATCTGCTCCAGTAGAGAGGAAGGGTTCAACCGTAATCACCTGTCCCTCTTTTAACACAGTAGTCACTCTTGGATTATAGAAAGGTAAGATTTCAAACGGCTTCTCATGCAGTGATTTGCCAATCCCGTGGCTGCACAGATTACGTACCACTCTATAGCCGCGTTTCCGAGCTTCGAGTTCCATCATTCTGCCAATCTCATTGACCTTCATCCCTGCTCTCAGATGATTGATCACGCTCATCATAGTTTCCTCTGCACTCTGGCACAGATGCAAAATATCTTCATTATAGGGAGGCAATTGAAAAGAAACTCCGGCGTCCCCATAATAACCATTCAGCTCAGCAGATACATCAATATTGATCAAATCTCCGGCATTAATCACTCTAGGACCAGGAATCCCATGAGCAACCTCTTCATTCACACTGATGCAGGTGCTGCCTGGAAAATTATACGTTTTCATTGGGGCTGAGGATGCTCCGAATTCCGCTAGAATTTCAGCTCCAATCTTATCAAGCTGCGCTGTTGTCATACCGGGAGTTACTTGCTTTTTCATCTCGGCGATGGTATGTCCTACCACTTTCCCTATGGCTTTTAGCCCTTCTAAATCCTGTATGGTATCGCTCGTCATCTATCACACATTCCTCTCACTTCTGGTATGAATCACTTGTCTAACTTCTGAAATACACTTCCATCCCACTGAAAAATACCTTCCATCTGTTTACCCGCTGCGTTATCGTAATAACTTCTCTTGAAGCTATGATCATCGACTTTATCAAGCTTTAGCTTGTGCTCTAACGACTCCGTCTGTTCGATATTCGCCTTATCTGCTGTTCCAAAAGTGAGTTTCCTTTCAGGAGCCCAATCCAGCTCCCCCAATAATGTATTGCTCTTGTTCATAGCCTCGGCAAGCGTCTTAATCAGATTAGACTCCTTCAGCATAAGGGTCTCGGAATGTCCTGAATGGTCAGCTTGTTTCTGATCACTAGTTGTTACTGAGGTTAATGACGCTTCGGTGATCCACCTAGCATTGATGAATCCCACATCATTCTTACATCCGCTTAACAGCGTAACCACTAACAAGATACAACACCCAGTAAATACCTAATGCTAACCGCCTCCAAGAAAAGAAAACATAACCCAATTATAACAGCGTCCATAAATATAAAGAAATCATCTTTCCGAACCGTTACAAGCATAAACGCCTTCGCGTCCCTATAAGGACGGCAAGTGTTTAAGCGAGAAATATAAGGAAAATTTATAACATGGAACATATAAATTCTTATATTTTTAAAAAAAAGACTATAACCTGCTCCTTTAATGAGTGGTTCTAGTCTTATAGAATCAAGTAAATATGTAGTGATATGATCAGACGATTAAGCTTTAATTACGCCTACCGTCTTAAGCCAAGCATCTGCAATAAGCGCATGACCTGCAGGTGATGGATGTACTCCATCCGGAGCCCAATAAGCAGGTTCTGCTTTCACGGATGCCGCAGCAAAAAGGCCATCCAGCGGAACAAGCAATGCACCATATTCACGTGCTAGTTCACGAACGATGTGAATTTTAGGGTCCAAATCCTGGCGCCAGGTTTTACGATCTTCAGGAACAGGCAACACGAATGGCTCGATTAAGACTAATTTAGCAGCCAACGAATGTTGCGTGCGTTCGATCAGGTCACGATACGCAGCTTCAAATTGTTCAGGCGTTGTTTCCTGACCAGAATCAAAGCGGCGCCAAGTGTCGTTAATACCAATATATATGGACACCCAAGTCGGCTTAAGATTCAGGCAATCCTTCTCCCAGCGTTCCTGCAAATCTACTGCACGGTTGCCGCTAATTCCGCGATTATAGAACGTAAGATTCTTCTCAGGATATAAATACCCCAGACGAGCGGCGATCATCAACGCATAGCCTACACCAAGCGATGAAGCATCTTCATAATTGCGACCCCAATCCGTTATGCTGTCGCCTTGAAACAGAATGACATCGTTTTGTCGGAATAA
The DNA here is from genome assembly GCF_001012825.1 of Paenibacillus etheri. Lineage (GTDB taxonomy): Bacteria > Bacillota > Bacilli > Paenibacillales > Paenibacillaceae > Paenibacillus_AQ > Paenibacillus_AQ etheri. Next base: position 27,377 of record NZ_LCZJ02000016.1, on the reverse strand, counting down.
CATCACGTAATCCTCCCCTATTTTCCACTGTTAATATTAGCCAATCTATTATATCAAAAACGAATACTACGTACTAGGACAACCATTGACAATTCATGGTAGGAACCACTAGAGATAAACAAAAAAACCCTGCTCAACTCAGAGCAGGTTTTCCAATAATACATTTAATAAGCTAAGCTAAACAATCCTTTTATGTGAGACAAGTAACGAATATTACTTGCTTCCTTCATCAAGGTTGCAGGTAATCCTTTTAGCGGAGTTGAGCTAGCACCAACAATGGCTACACCGTCTTTACGACCTAAGCTCGCAAGCGTACCTGAGTTGATCGGACTAAAGGATTCAAAGGATTTATCCTTCAAGTATGCATAAAGATTGTACCCGATCAATTCACCCATTTGCCAAGCGATTTGTGCAGTTGGTGGATATGGACGACCATCTTCAGCAAAGACAACGGCACTATCACCAGCAACGAATACGTCTTTGTGTGATGTGGATTGCAAGAATTCATTTACCGTTGCACGACCACGGTTCACTTCAAGACCGGACTCACCAATCAGTGGATTTCCTTGTACGCCACCCGTCCATACGAACGTGTTAGCAACAATTTTTTGACCGTCTTTCAAGTCAATGACATTATCTGCTACATTCGTAACAGGTAGACCAGTCAAGAATTGAACACCACGTTTTTCTAAACTCGCCACTGCGCGTTCGATCAGCGCATCTGGCAATACTGGAAGAATCTTAGGACCTGCTTCAACCAGCATCAGCTTAATGTCTTTAGGATCCACACCATATTTCTTAGTGAGCGTTGGCAACACATCAGCGATTTCACCAACAAGTTCAACACCTGTTAAGCCACCGCCGCCGATTAGGATGCTTGCATCTGCTGCATTTTTAGACTTCGCATATTCACGGATACGCTCATCAATATGACGATGAATTCTGTTAGCATCCGCTGCTGATTTCAATACCATGCTGTATTGCTCAAGACCTGGAATGCCAAAATAAGCCGTAGTGCTTCCAAGACCCACAACCAGAGCATCATAGGATAATGTCACACCATCAGATAGTGTAATTTGTTTGTTCTCAACAGAAAAAGAATTAACCTTTGCGATTTTCAGGTCGATATCTTTACCTGCGAAAAGCTTAGCAAGTGGCATAGCAACAGCACCTTCTGCAACACTACCCGCTGCAAGACGATGTAATTCTGTAATAATTTGGTGTGTAGGATATTGATTAACGACTGTAATTTTAGCTTCGTCCTTCTTCAGGTACTTGCGTACAGTTAAGGCGCTTAGTAGACCACCATAACCTGCTCCTAGAATGACAATATGTTTAGACATGATGTTTCCTCCGTCCTTACGAATGAGATATAAAAAATATTATTTCTGCTGACTGCGTTCGCCGGCCACTTGAAGATAAGCATTTACGAAACGGAAAAGCTTCTGTGCCTGTGGATCTTTCATCATCTTCATAAGACCAAATACACCGATCACATCGCTATTTTCATTCGCACGATCTTGCGCTTCGATCACTGTAGCTGCCATATTCTTCGCCGAATGCACCACAGGTTCAGCAAGCTCTTTAATTGCACTTACCGTATCACTTTTCAAGACTTCATCCGCAGCGACAGTTTGTACAAAGTCATATGACTTTGTGAGCACGCCGACAAGCTCTGTTAATTTTGGCAACTGTTCCACTAAGACAGTTAACGACTCCTGAACTTCAGGCTTCAATAGCTGCTCCAGAACATTCATTTGTTCTTGAGTGACAGCTAATTTTGGTGATTCTTGTTCAGGGTTTGTTTGAGTGATTGTTTCTGACATATCCGAATCTCCTCTGCAAGTAAGCTTTGCTTGCTTAATAGTAATAAAAAAATAAAAACTTATAACGCCATATTTCTATTATAGCACTTATCAAGTTATAAATGTCACAAAGTTTTTGGATTTCTCCAAAGTTTTGTGATTTTTATTACATTAAAAACGATCATTAAAAATTTTCAATATTATACATATACACTTAAGTGATTAAAAACTTATTGTGTAAATTCATTCAAATTCATCTCCGCTTTCAATAAAGCCTCAAGCATAACCGGATTGTTCTTTATTGGCAGCAATCTAAAATACAGAGAACGAACGAAATTCTTAGTGTTCACACGAGCAACATATTGGCCGCGGCTTCTTGGCCATCCCCCACATTGCTCCAAGCTGCCGATCCAGTCGACAATAGACTGCTGCGGAAGTAAATGATGTTCTACGATTGTAGCTACAATCGTAGCGATCCGTTCATCTTCTTCGTCACTAAATATGAACTGCTCGTTGTAAAGCATCCTTTGGATGACTGCCAGAACCTCTTCCCGGATTGCAGCATCACTCTCCGAGCAGAGTACCAGTTCATCCAAGGCATCTGCGCCATGGGCTGCAGCGTGTGCCCAGCCTTCTTCTTGCATAAATCCCCGTAAATCCTGTTCTTCCTCATAATATCTAATCAGAGCTTCCTTCACATTTGTAAACTCAGCGTTATCTATTAAAGCCTGTTCCCTGTGCCGCTGAAGAATAAGCGCAACGACCAGCACAGAAAATGTTCTTGTAAACACAGCCTGATCTTCTTTGCTGCCAATATGATAGAACAAATGCTGCTCGTCAAGGAGAATCCAGAGAAGTTCACGAAGCTCCGCATCACTAAACCATTGTTTCTCGTTAATCCATTTGTAGAAGGTGGAATAGATCAAGTCATCTCGTAGCTTCGGCTGTGGATCTCCTATGTACTCAAGCATCAGCTTCACATAATCCCTTAAATGCTCCCCACTTCTAAGCTCGTAATCGTTCTCTTCAATTCTTTGCAGGTCTATTATCAACTGCTCTCTAGTATCGTTCAACATTCCCACCCTCTCATTAATAAAAGCAATTTTAACTTTTCATATCCTAATATCCTAATTTACATCCCAATATTTTACAACATTGTATTTATTCTTCGAACACTCGAAGTACTTAGAAGGCTAAAGCTACTTGAAGTGAATTTAATCATTGACGAATCTAATTAACTGTGCTATTTTAAGTTAGTAACTAATAGTTAGTTCATTTATAAATATCACTTATTTATAATTAACAAGCAAATACATAACATATGGAGGAATAACTCATGAGCGCTTTTACAGATTTGATTGAATCCCGCAGGTCTGCGATGAATTTTGTTGAAGGGGTAAAGATCCCTCAGAATGAACTAGAGGAAATGTTCTCTTACGCCAGATTGGCTCCATCGGCTTATAATCTTCAGCATGCCAATTATAAAGTGGTTTCTGATGAGAATTTAAAAGAAGAGATTCGTAAAGCGGCTTACGGTCAATATAAAATACACTCCGCCTCAGCGGTAATCGTGGTACTCGGTGATAAGAATGCTTATCTGAAAGCTCCAGAAATCTTCGGAGGACTTAAAGCTTTAGGGGCTATGAGTCAAGAGGATTATGATGCAGAGATAGAAGCGATTAACAATGCTTATAAAGGAAATGATGCTTTCCAAAGAGATGAAGCTATACGGAATGCCTCCTTGTCTGCCATGCACTTCATGCTGATTGCCAAAGATAAAGGCTGGGATACCTGCCCGATGATCGGCTTTGATCCGGAAGCGATTCAATCTACTTTAAATCTACCCGATCATATGGTACCTGTTATGCTGATCACTATCGGCAAAGACAAGAAACATAAAATCAGACCACGTGGCTATCGTAAACCGGTCAATGAATTCGTTGAATTTATCTGAGTACCAAACGAAGACAACAGTAAATATGACAAAAGCGTTCCATCCGATGTTTAAATATCGAATGGAACGCTTTTTAATGAGAATGTGGAGCTGAATCCTTTCTCCACTACTTAGCATACTGAAGAATTGCAATTGCTGCTCGTTCCCGTCGTTCGGTGTCCGCACTAACAAGAGCTTCCTTCAAAATACCGATCGCCATAGATAGTATCTCTTCATCCACATGCACTCGATTATTCACCGCTTGCTCTGAATCAGACGAACCTGTAATCCACAGATCCACACGAGCACTAGGCATCGGCCCCTTATAATGTTTAACCACTCCACTATCGCTAAGAAACTCTTTTACCCCTGCGTTTAGATCGGTTATAGGAAGACTTTTCAGCCAAGTTACACCGCGCCGATGGCACGTACCGATGTCTTGCGTGTCAAATAATTCGTTGTAGAAATAATCACCAAGATCACCTAGATGTACCCAATCCCCATCACACACCAGCACATAATCGCCATCCTGCATCTTATGTATAAACAGTTGAATGGCTTGCAAATGTTCTGTAAGCTCCAGCTCACTGTATTGGTAAGTACGAAGCAACCGATCACGGAGCTCCTCTATACTGATGTTCTCCAAATCTCCTATTCCCGGGTAGCCGATACTCACATAGTTATCCTCTAAAAATGCTGAAATCCGCTCGATCCCCAGCGGCTTCGATCCTATCTTAAACAAATTCATTATTCAATCCTCCAAGTATTTAATAAAATGCTTGTAGTAGCCCTTGGACTTTGGAGTTATAAACCGTCCATCATTCTCAGAATCCTTCATAAGACTATGAAGTTTTGGACCTCCAGTATAGGGATCTACTACGCTGGCCTTAAGCCGTGTCGCTTGGATCGCCTTCTGAGGACAAGAATAAACACAACGCATGCATAATAAGCAATTTTGACTGAATATAATCCCATCTGGACTGTTGGTGATATTAGAAGTTGGACAGCTTCTAACGCATTTCATACATCGTGTGCAAGAGGCTGTTGTTCGCAATCCTTTGGCGAAGTATTTGCCTCCTTGGCTTTCCTCACAATAATATACCGTTCTCAGAACTCTCTCCAGCACAGGATGAATCCGCAGGTTCCGTGGAATCTCATTCACGATTTCCTCTGCAAATAACTTCACCTTACGCTGAGCGACCAGATACAATTGCTTATTCAATCTGTCATCATATTTTATATAAAAATTGCATGGCATCGCCAAAATGGAATTGTGGAAGGGTGTAAACCCCTTTTCACGCAAAGAACGTAGAACCGTATTCGAAGCACCGTTATTCATATAGTGTGGAGATGAGGCTGTCTTGAACACGAAAGCCGGGGTTCCATTACAATCAGGTAGCTGTTCTACAAAACGTTCAACAAAACCGGATGCACCAAAACCTAGAACCGGATGACCAATACCAATAAGGTTGTAGGATTCATATTTGACAGAATGAGTGTCTTTTAGAACATCTTCCATTCTAAACAAATGTACCTCTTGCCCGCTACTTCTTAGTGCGTCAGCAAATTGCTTAGCAATAAGTTCCGTATTTCCAGTTCCTGAGAAATAAAATATAGCCGTCTTCGCATTATGCATTCCATCCCCTCCTAAATCAAATATACGTCACTCTCGTTAGGGAAGCTGTGCAGTTATTCTCCCACTGTGCATAAGCACATCCTTAATCCTGCGTCCTCATAGGGGTAATCAGGAATAGTGTGGACGAAGATGCATCCACAGGTTGTATCACCAGCGGTCTTTCCTTTCCCGCGAACCTTATTCTAAGGTTCTCACTATCCATCACCCGAAGGATATCTCTGAAATACTTGCCGTTAAAAGAAACTCGAAACTGTTCACCGTCAAGCTGCTCCATAGCAATTTCTTCTTTTACATCCCCAACTTCTGCAGTCTTGGACACTAAACTTAGCGTGTGAGAAGGAAGTACACTGAGCGTTACACTCTCACCAGCCAATATAGAAATACGTTCAACCACATGTAACAAAAGATCTGTCTTCACAATCACTTCAGAAAGGGACACCTGCGGGATTAGATTATCGATAGAGGGGTACGTTCCTTCTAACAGGGCAGACTGAACCCGCAATCCATTAGAAGTAAATCTGATTTGCTTGGGACCTATTTCTAATTCGGTGCTGCTGTCTGCATCATCGTTTAATATTTTTAAAAGATCCTCAAGGGTGCTGCCTGGTATTACTACATTTAAAGGAATTGCACCGTAATCTTCTACACTTTCAACAACATGCTGGGCGAGGCGGATACCATCAGTGGCGACTACACGAATACTTTGATTATCTATTTGAAGCGAAACTCCTGTGAGCACAGGTCTGGTTTCCGATGAAGAGACCGCAAAAACCACGCGTTTAAAAATTCGCTTCAAGAGAGTGTTCTTCATGTTTATCCTTTGAGTGTTCGGATGGTCTATGTATTGGATCCTGGGAAATTCTACTACATCCAGTACACACAAACGAAATTGAGTGTTCCCTGATTGAATATTCAGAATCAATGTCTCTCCGATTTCCAGCCTAATTGGTCCAGGATCAAGCTTACGAATGATCTCATAAAAATAACGTGCGGGAACTATAATTTCACCTGTTTTGTGTACAATCATCGAATCCTTCTTCACAGGGAGCTTATATTCGATGGTCATTCTTATATTGCTGGCTGTTAATATCAAACCCTGAGTTTGCGCCTGAATAAGTATTCCTGAAAGAACACGTGAGGAACTATTCGCGGATATGACTTTTAATGCTGCCTGTAATGCGGTACCAAGGGAATCTTTTGATACATGGATTAGCAAAAACTTCACCTAACTCTCCTTAGTTTCCTTTACAAAATACGCCTCAATGATGTTCCGAAATACTTGGGAGCGAGATGCATTCTGAGCCTCACAAGCCTGCTCTATCTCCTGCCAGATGTCCTCAGATAACGTCAAAGATACTTTTTTAGTTACCCCGGTGCTTTTTCTGCCTGCTCCTTCCCGAAGACCTCCCCTTGTAAAAAGAAACCCTAACTGCCCGTCTTTAGTAGATACGCCTACCTTGACTTTATCTTTGGCATCACTTTTGACTTCACTTATAATTTCACTCTTGTGTTCAACATTGTACTTATGCTTGTCCAATCCCTCGCGTCCTTTCATTTGAATTTGGTTACTTAAATCAATATATCCACTATTTTCATAATACCATATTGTTCTTTCATCCACCATATATATAACACAAAAAACCACTCCATAATTGGAGCGGTTCTATGTCGAAATACCACTTATACTTACTCAAGATGCACGAGCCATATAGGTGCATTCTCTGCAACTACCTTAAGATATTCTGATAATTTGGTGTAAGGTCAGACTTTCGCGGGTCTCTTAAATGCTTGAATGATTCTAACTTCACCTTGGGACCAGGAGTGATTCTAAAAGTCATAGTATCCTCTCCAACGGATAGATGTGGACCCACTGTAGGGTGTATGTTGAGTGTAATTAAGAAATCAAACCGTCGAAATCCGTTCACTCGCTTCATCTCTGTAACTTCCACTAAGTAAGGATATACTGTGGGAGTTATCGTTAAAAGAGGAGCATAAATCTCAGCCATCTTTTTCTCAATATAGGGTAAAAGAAAGAGCATCAGCGTGTCTTTGTACATGAGCTCGCGGGAATCCTGATCTGGAAGCTTCGGTTCCGACTCAGATCTGGACGGAGCCTCGGATTGCGGTTGAACTAACCCATTAGCGGAGCAAGGTTGTTGCCCCAGCAAGAGCATAACTGAGATAAGAAGAGGAGCAATCCAGCTTTTATTCATCAAAATAGCCTCCTTAGGGAACTTTTTATAAATTCCCCAAAGAGGCCCTATTTTTATACGCTAAATCTCAATTGTGTTAAAAAGAAAGGGAGCTCCCCTAAGATAATTCCTCAGAATCGCAAGCGCATACGGCTGTTCTGCTTTCAGTCCCTCGGTTTCTCTAGGGTCGGGTGCGTGATGGCAATAATTTTCGATCATAACCATGACCGTAAAATTCTCTAAAGTCTGAACCCATTCCCCATCAAGCTTGCTAACACTCTCATACCCCTTAATGACTAGTTCTCTTTGCAGAGGATATATTCCCAAAATGGTATGTGCCACATCATAAAGATAATAGCCCCAGCCACATCTTCCAAAATCAATCGGTCGAGGTTCACCCTCTTTAAAGATGATATTTCCTTGATGTAAATCACCATGGATGACCCCATAAGTCCTTCTGTTCTTATTTTTATGCTGCTTGCTTAACCAGCCGTATAATTTCTCAGCCGCAGACTGATACAGCGTAAACTCATCATCTGAAAGAAAACTATGGTAGTGCACCTTTAAACGGAGCATTGCTTTTCTGAAACTATGTTCATCCCAAACAGGACGATTAAAGCCTGGAGGTAACTCAAGCTCCTGTGCCGCTTTATGTAGCTTGGCTAGTAGTACGCCTTCTTTGTAAATTTGTTCTTCGGTAAGTCTTTCATTCGTATGTTCGCCTTCGACCCAGCGCATTAACGATGCATATATACCCTCTCCATTACCTTGCTCCACTTTGAATGTGACAGAACCTGTGCGATCATGAACGCCTTTTGGCAGGGGGACATCGATTTTGCTCTTCAAAAGCTCCAGCCAGGCGATTTCGGAGTTAATTTCCTCTTTAGATCTCCCCGAGTGAAGGCGCAGCAAAAAAGTTCCTTCTTTATTAGTCTCTATTACAAAAGTGCAGGTGTCCGATAGTTGATTGAAACGAATCTGTATCCAATCGAGATCAAAGTGCTGAAGCGCCATTAAAGCTGCTTGCTTATAATTTTTTCTCATCATAATGGAATGCACACATACTGATGAGCCGGTATCGTAAAACCAAGCATGCCTTCAGGAACATTCGTGTGATTTCTATTAAATTCTCGCTCCATCGCCTCTACTCTTTCCGGTAATTCAATTACTTGGATATGGCCTTCATCCATCATGAACAATCCATCCCTTCAATGGTTAATTAAAATGAAAATCTCTGAAATAAATTTTTCTCTTGAAAATAATTTCAGAAAACTAAATAATATAAAGCAGTAATACATGTCGGATCTCTCATCTTTATAAGGGTGGAGCTTCATTACAGACAGAAGAAAGGTTGACATTGGCACCATGAATGCAATTCCAAATTTCAACAAGGAACCAGCCCGTGTGGAAAAAACACGCAAAGAACCTTTCCCCATCTCTATTCTTTCTCTTACAGTAGGCGCTTTTGCAATTGGTATGACTGAATTTGTCATCATGGGTATTTTACCAAATGTCGCCAAGGATTTACAGGTTAGTATTTCAACAGCAGGCCAGCTGATCACGATGTATGCCCTTGGGGTAGCCGTCGGTGCTCCCATCCTAACCATCCTTACGCAACGAATTCCGCAAAAGAAACTGTTATGCCTGCTCATGGTTTTATTTATTCTGGGCAACGGGATTTCTGTATTTGCTCCAAACTATGCCGTTCTCATGGTAGCTCGTATCATTACAGCTTTAACACACGGGACTTTCTTTGGCGTTGGCGCAGTGATCGCTTCTAATCTGGTCAAACCCAATAGGCGGGCCGGAGCCGTATCCATTATGATGGCTGGTCTAACGATTGCTAATATCGTTGGTGTTCCTCTAGGGACATTTATTGGGCAAAACATGGGCTGGCGCGCCTCATTTGCTGCGATAGCAGTCATGGGCGTCGCTGCACTAATCGGCATTCTTATTTTTATTCCAAAGATTAAACAAGACAAACCTGCTAGTGTAATCCAGCAAATTTCTGCGCTAGCTAATCCTAAACTGCTTCTATTCTTACTGATCGGTGCGCTTGGTAACGCCAGCTTGTTCACGGTGTTCACTTATATAGCGCCACTGCTAATGGAAGTTACCGGCTTTGCCGAGCATAGTGTGACATGGATTCTAGTTCTCTTCGGCTGTGGTGTAACCATCGGGAATATCGTTGGCGGGAAGCTTGCAGATTGGAAGCTGATGCCTTCTATCGTGGGACTTTATTTCGCGGTTAGTGTCATTCTTACGATCTTTTCCTTCACCATGCATAGTCCAGTAGCTGCGGTCATCACAATATTCTTCTGGGGCTTGGTATCCTTTGCGGTCATGCCAGGACTACAAATACGGATCATGAGTCTGGCGCAGGCCGCTCCTGCCCTCGCTTCTACAACCAGTCATTCCGCAGGTAATCTCGGAAACGCAACAGGTGCCTTCATCGGCGGATGGGTCATTTCTCATCTTGCGATTACTTCGCTGCCATGGGTCGGTGCCGTTCTGGTAGGACTTGGTCTGGTTCTTGGTATTGCATGTTATGTAGCAGAGCGTAAAGAGAGAGTGGCGTAATTTTTTTAGGGCTATATTTAAAAACGAGGGCGTCCCCATAGCGATGAAAATGGCTTAGGGACGCCCTCGTGTTCTATTTTAACAAACTATAGCTATCTAACTTATGGCTTCATTCTTCTAATGCTTAGCATCTGATTTGCCCCTTTTTGAAACTCATAAGGAACCTCCATCTCCTCCACAGCGAAACCTTGTTGAACCATCTCATTTATAAGGCGATCTAGATGCTCATATCTTTTGCAGGACAGATCAACTAAAGGGAAAATACGAAGTTCTCCTCTAGTCACCCGCATAAGTTCAGTAACAGTCCTAAGATGAAAATCGTAGTCCAGCCGATCACTATACATAAATAGGAAATGCGCAGACAATGTCAGATCAAAATCCTCATCATTGAACGGTAGATCAGGTAAAACCACAGGAACATATCGCTCCGGGGTTTGTCTCTGATCCCTGATGTTATCGTTTAAAGCCTTGCTCCTCGCTTGTGTCAAATTCTCTATAGACTTGAAGTAGTCCCACACAAAGTTGCCCTGTACCTTATCCAGTTCAGACATAGCATGCTCAATATCTTGAACACCTTTTTCCGCAAGCTCATCCGTTGCGTAATAATAAGCGATATCCGCAGCAGTTACGTCACTCCCGAGCTCATTCGATATCGCTGTAAAAGAGCAGGCACCGGCAGGACAATCCAAAATCCGCCCGCCTACAAGATCCGCTTCTTTCAAATTGAACATCTGCAAATATTCCTCAAAGGTCCTTCCTATAAAAACAATCCTCTCCAACTCAAGCTTTCCCTCTGCTCCGCTCATCTCATCTCACCTTTCCTCATCTCACCTTTCCTCATCTCAGCTAAATAGGCTTACTTTTTACTTCTGTTTAAATATATGAATAAGATAATCTATAAGAAGTCCTAAAATCAGGAACGTTCCAAAATGAATTATATACGTGGGAAATCTGACGCTGATTAATATACTGCTTGCAGCCCATTCCGTATTATTAACATCAACCATCCAGTTTGCAAAGGGCTTCGTGAAGATCAGCGTATCTATAATCGGATTAAGCCGTACAAGAATGATGTTGGCGATCTCAATCCCCAAATAATCACCCAGACAGATGATGATACTAATAATCGAAAACCAGAAACTGAATTTTCTCCTTAAAAACATCAAGCACCGCCCTCTCTATTTTTCCTAATACATACAATTCGTTTAAAATTCAAAATATCCTTGTCGCGGTTAGTTCCTGCTTTAAAAAATGATACAATCTGGAGCTCGCTAGCTTGAGCGGATAATCCGAAAGTTTACATAGGATCCCACAGGTCATATCAATAACCTTTCCCTCCAGTTTCCGCACCACCGTTCCTGCAGGGACCGGATTCAGCACAATCTCAGGGACAAGAGCCACACCTAAACCACTTTCCACAAAATATTTCAGAGCCGTCATGCTTCCAATCTCCATAGTATCTAGTGGCGGTCCACCTGATTCCTGCAGTACACTTTCTAATTTTTTGCGATAAGGACAGTTCACTGCCGTAATAAGTAATCGATGAGCCTGTAAATCCTCTGGAGTGATATTCTCCTTGGAAGCTAGCGGATGCTCTTCAGGCATAAGTAATACAAATTCCTCCGTAAATAAGGGTTCAAAATAAAGCTCCTTACCCAGCTCTGGCGCTGAACATACAGCCATATCAATTTCGCCTCGCAAAAGCAGTTCACTGAGTGCTGCGGTTCCCGCGATCTCCACAGAGACTTTCACTTTCGGAAACTGCGTCATAAACCTACTTAACAGCTGCGGCAAACGATAGCTCGCCGTTGGATCCGTTATCCCTATGCGGACGTTGCCAGCCTCGCCTATTTTTAAATCGGCCAAACGGCTCTGAAGCCGCTCCATATCCTTAACGATATGTAAGCTCTGTTCATAAAACAATCTACCAGCTTCTGTTAAGCTGATTTGTTTTCCACGCTCAAGCAGTTGACAGCCTAAGTCGGATTCAAGCCTCTGAATTTGCATCGTGACTGTTGATTGGGCATAATTCAATGCCTCTGCTGCACGGTTAAAGCTTCCTGAAATCACGATCGTTTGAAAGGTTTTCATTGTTTTCAGATCCATTTTAGTGACCTCCACTACTTAGTTCAAATAAATCGAACCAAACCTTCATTTTATTCAATTATACGAAATTCAATAATCACTATAGAATACTCTATATCAACAACATGCGCCAACCTAAGGAGTGAGTAAGGATGGATCTCAACAATAAAGTAGCATTAGTAACTGGTGGAGGTACGGGAATTGGCAAGGCTGTAAGTCTGGAATTAGCCCGACGCGGAGCCCTTGTTGCAGTAAACTATTCTAGATCCGAGGTAGACGCTAATGAAACCGTGAATACGATTCGAAATCAAGGGGGGCAAGCCTTAGCATTACAAGCAGATGTTTCTAAAGATCAGGAAGTACGAAATATGGTCGATTCGATTATTCAGTATTTTGGGACGGTAGATCTGCTTGTGAATAATGCCAGTATTACTAAACATATTGCGCTAGGGGATCTGGAAAAAGCAACAGAGGAGGTATGGGATGAGCTATATGATGTAAATGTGAAAGGAATGTTCTTCTGCGCCAGAGCAGTGGCACCATATATGAACCTGAGCGGCTCAGGCGCCATCGTCAATCTCGGCAGCATCGCCGGAAATACGGGGTTAGGCTCTTCCCTGCCTTATGCCGTCTCCAAAGCCGCTGTTCATGGTCTTACGAAATCTCTAGCCCATGCACTAGCGCCCACTATTAGAGTGAACTGTGTCGCACCGGGAGCCGTTGCTACTAGATGGTGGGATGGTCAGGAAGAACAGATGCATAAATTAGCCCCTAATCTGCTGCTCCAGCGCATTTCATCCACTGAAGATATCGCTCAATTTGTCTGCGCAACACTGGAACAGGAAGCCATAACCGGACAGATCATAACTGTAGATAGTGGACAAACGTTGTAACAACTAAACCCTGAAAATGGTATATCAAGTGATGCGCAGATAGAATTACTCTCTAGCTCACATTGGCTGTAGTTTGGTCTTATTTATAAAAAAGAAGCTGCCCCAAAAGTAGAATTCTCTACTTCTAGGACAGCCTTTTTTACATAACTATTGATGATGTCTTTAGTTAGGTTCACTACCCCAAATCAGATTTCCTGACACGTATGCTGGTGATTTGGTCCAATCCACATAATTGGTATCCACCGCATTAAAGGAGTAATCTCCGGTTTGAGTGTAATTCGTCCAGTCCTCTTTAGCCACACGCACCTGCATGTCGATGCTGGCACCAGCGTCAAGTGAACCCGCTGCACTTGTGAATCCATTCTCCAAGTAATGATCCGCATCCGCTTTAGCTGCGGGCAGCTTCACAAACGTTCCAGTTACATTCGCACTTCCCACCTGTGACCAATCGCAGAAGAAGCTTTGTGGCTTCTCTCCATCAATCGTGTTAATTGTATCTTAATTTCACATCGGAGAGTGTAACTGCGCTTGCGCTCGTGTTCACCAGCTTGAACTTTGGATTCAACGTATTCCCGGATGCAGACAATGTCCCATTATACATCTGTACTTTCAATGCTGCGTTAGGAGCTACTGTCGTATCCGAAATTGTGACAACCAGGGATTGCGTGGATCCAGACTAAACTCAAAGGTCAGCGTAGTGCTTCCCACCGCTTGGGTTGCCAGATACTCCTTCTTAATCGTCAACGTTGATCCACTGACCGTATAATCCGTTCCAGATACAAGGTTTGCTGTACCGTTCTTGATCGCAATTAGCGTATTTCCGTTCAGCGTCATAGTTAATGCTATGTCTGCTTGATTCGCTGTTTTCTTATCAAAGCCTGCGGTTGTTGGCGTAATGGTTGAGCCTGTAGCTGGTGGATTTACAGGATCAGCATACAATGTGCCTCGGCCATTCGTTCCGAGATACACACGTCCGTAAATTCTCGGGTCACCAGTAATCGCCATATTAATCTTGGCGTATTGGTGGTCATCGTCATTAATCCGAACCCAAGTTGCGCCAACATCATTGGAACGGAAGACACCCCGTACGCCATCAATCTTCGCTACCGTGTACAGTGCCATGTAAGTTTGACCCGGCGCAGCCTTTCCATAACCAATGAGATCAGCTTCTTGTACGTTGGTTAAAATGTTTTTCATTATCGAGAGAAAATGGTTATATTTTTATGAAGTTTGTCTCTAAAAATCGTACCATTTTCACACTATAGATTACATTTCACACAAAAAAACAGATGCCTCCTTAGGAGATGGCATCCGTTTCTCGATTTACTGATTTGTTGCCGCAAACGACTTTGCTGCTGCTGAAAGATAATAAGCCAACCCCATTTGCTGACTCTCAAGCATTTTAAGATGAAAGTCATCACTCAAGAAGAATTGAGTCTGCGCTGCAAAATCTTTCGCAGATATGTTATGGCCATGTTTGTTCATAAATTCAAGATGGTATCGAATCAAATTCTCTATTTCCTTATCGTTATGTTTTACCCCTTCTCTTAATGAACTTGCTATGTTATTCATAAATGTCATGCCTTCAACTGCTTGTTCATTCATATCCTGAACATTTTCTGGTACAACTTCAAGAGAATCCATCCCATACGATTCCTTCAGATACTGATTTTGCTCGGTTAGCGCTTCTTCCCACTCTCGTTCGCTTTCAAAACCTTTGAACAATTCAATATTATTCATGTTCTCCCCATCCTTTAAATATCCAATAGATTTACGTAATGTTTGAATAATCGTATCCAACCTGTCTTTGCGACTAAGAAGAAGCTCCTCTTGCTGCGAAAGAATAGAGTACCTGTCGGAATGATGTTCCATCATTTCCTTGATTTGCTCTAAAGAAAAATCCAATTCTCTGTAAAATAGAATTTCTTGTAAACGTTCCAGCTCTTTCGTTTCATACAACCGATATCCAGCATCACTAATCCGGCTAGGTAAGAGGAGTCCGATCTTGTGATAATGATGAAGCGTTTTGATTGTAACCTTGGACAGTTCTGATACTTCTTTTACCGTGTACAATGTTGCTCCTTCCTCCTTTCCTTATGTAGCTTAATGCCTCCCCTAAGAGGAGTGTCAAATCGAAAATCCACAAGAATCCTAAAAAAGCCTTCTCCACCCTACCGGCGAAGAAAGCTAGTACAGCTTAATGCGTGAGCACAAATTCATCCAGCATCTTGCCATCCACATCATAAGCCTGATAGGTCAAACTATCCTTGGTAACATTAATCCCTGCGAACATTTGCTTATAGTTTTGAAAATGCACCGCATGATAGAACTGATCTTCTTTCTTCTCATTAAACTTCCCACCAGATGCATTGGTCACCACATATACCGTGCCTTTTTTAGCACCTACCGGATTCTCACCTTCAGGAACGATTTTTCCAGCCCGTAACGGATATGATCTGGAGTACTCATGATTATGACCCTGCAGCACCAGATCGACCTTGTATGCATCAAAAATATCTGTCCAATCTTCAACCTTCTTATATGAATTGCCCCCGTAAGCCGGACGGTGCATCGCAACGATCTTCCATTCCTTATCCGTGCTCTTCAAATCTTGCTTCAGCCATTCGGCCTGCTTTTTCAAATTACTCTCCGTGTTCAATACAGACACATGTACAGGACCGTAATCGAAGGAATACGAGGTGCCTGCAATAGAACCTTTTGCCCCGTTATCTGGCAGGTTGAAATGGGAAGTAAAGTCCGCCGCATCATTATCCACCTCATCATGATTTCCTGTAACAGGCATTAAAGGCATCCCAGAAATCAAGTCTTGCACATTACCAAAAAATTGATCCCAGCCCGCCGAATCCTCGGGGTTCTCCGTTAAGTCACCATTATGCACAATAAACTCGGCCTCTGGAAAGGTCTGAAAAGCCTTGCTTAATGCCTTCCCCCACAGTTTAAAATCATTCGTTGTCTCCCCTTGGGAATCCGTGACGTTGATAAACGTAACATTGTCTAGCCCCTCAACTTCCGTAGTGAATTCTACAACTGTACTCCATTCGCCCTCGACATCACTGCCCACTCTATAAGAATATAACGTCCCAGGCTCAAGTCCCGCAGCCTCTGCTTTATGAACACCTCTGGAACCATAGTCTGTTTTGATGGAGCTGCTATACGCATTTACCCTAATCACATCTGAATTTGCAAAAGAGGTCACCTGTCCCTTTACCAACTCCAGAACTCCTACGGCATTCGAATCGCTAGTATACCAAGTAAACGCACGACTCGTTCCCGCATCTCCCTTAAAGGTGGTAACGAGATCATACGGGGCTGATGATTTCTTGGAGCTCCCGGATTTGGACCACTCTATCCCAACAGCCACCAAGATCAGAACAATCACTACTACCCCTAGGATGATGGCGAATTTATAGTCTTTCATCACGGTTCCTCCTTAAATTTTCTCTCTAGTCTTCTAACTAAGATAGCCTTCCAGAAAGTCAGAAGTCAAATCTATAGATCTATACTTTTGTTAACGCAGTGTAAAACATTCAGCTAACATTCAGTCTATTTTAAGTTAAGTATAAGGTCTATCTCCTAGAATTAGTTGTACAAGAAGGTTAGCCTACGACAGAGACAGAGATAGAGATAGAAACGAGGTGGGAAAATGAGTAACAAGCTTCAATTCCGGCATGAGCTAAAATTCTTCATTAACTATCATCAATACCTTATATTGTGCCAGCGATTACAGAGCTTGATTGATCCAGACCAGCACGCCAATGAAAGTGGCGAATATCATATCCGCAGTTTGTATTTTGACGACATCAACAACTCGGCGCTTGCCGACAAACTCGGAGGTCTCAGAGAACGCGCCAAATATCGTATTCGTATCTACAACATTCAAGACAACATCATTCACTTTGAGAAAAAAATCAAATTGGACGATTATATCGCCAAAATCAAAGAGCAGCTGACCCGTCAAATGTACGACGAGATCATGGCAGGTAACTATGAGGTCCTGAATGTCCCGGACAGTCCACTGTTCATGGAATTATACAATCAGATGCGTCATAACCTGCTTCGGCCGAAGGTCATCGTGGATTACATTCGCGAGCCCTATGTTTGCCACAACGGCAATGTGAGAATCACGTTCGATAAGGAATTACGTACCGGACTGCATTCGACGGATATTTTTGATAAGGATTTGCATCCGATTCGGGCGATTGATGAGAACTTCATTATTTTTGAAGTGAAATTCGATGAGTACATTCCGGAACACATTAAAATTGCGCTGCAGTTAGAGGGGCTGAACAGACAGTCCGCTTCAAAATACGTGATCTGCCGCAAATTCTTAAAAACCAACACTTGGGAGGATTATTGATTATGAATGCATCACTAGCATCACTAGCAGCAACCGCAACAACAGATACAACCACAAATACTTTTTCAGATATCATTAAAAACTCGGTGATTGACAACTTTGTCTCCGATATAAGCATCTCGAAAATTCTCATCACGTTAGGTGTGGCTTTTCTGATTGGCTACTTTATTTATCTGCTCTACAAACGTGTATTTAGCGGAGTGTTTATTCCAAAAGCTTTAACGTCTCGCTCATGGGCATGACCATGATAACTGCCACTGTTATTATTGCCATCAACTCTAACCTTGTACTGTCCCTTGGTATGGTCGGTGCATTGTCCATCGTTCGTTTCAGAACGCCGATCAAAGATCCAACAGATCTGATCTTCTTATTCTGGGCAGCAGTCGCAGGGATCGTAACTGGCGCAGGATTCTTCACTTTGGCTATTGTTGGTTCAATCATCATTGGTCTAATTCTGTTCCTGTTCATCAAACATTCTTCTATCGAAACACCATATTTGCTGGTCATTAACTGCGATGGTGACGAGAGCGAACTTGAAGTACACAGCCACATCACTAAATCTGTGAAACGTTACAATGTGAAGCAAAAAACAGTATCAGCTAACAATATCGAATTAACACTCGAGCTTCGTCTGGATGATAAAGTAGGCGGCTTTATCAACACAGTCTCCGATCTAAAGGGAGTCAAAAATGCACTTCTGATCAGCTATAGCGGCGATTATGTATCCTAAACATTATAAGATGAAAGGCGGTGCCCCAGATGAAAGCAAGAGGTAAGTCTATCCTGCTTAGTCTTTGTTGCCTGCTTCTGGTCATCGCCGTAGCTGGGTGCCAGAACGCAAGTCCGTCTGCAACAAACGAAACTGCAACTGCAACAGATTCTCAGGATAAGAAAGTCTCGAGCGACGAGAAAAGTCTAGACGAGCAGGTCTTTCCAAAAGACGAGGTCGTTGATGTCAAAATCACTTTGGACCCGGATGATTTCCATGATATGCTGGATAATGCCAGCGCGGAAGAATATAAAACCGCATCGGTTGAGTACAACGGCATTAAATTCGATAACGTAGCTGTTCGGACCAAAGGGAATCTTAGCCTCAGAAGTGTAGTGCAGATGACAGATTCTGACCGTTACAGCTTCAAAATTTCTTTTGATGAATATGTGAACCAGAATTTATTCGGCATCACTAAGATCAACCTGAATAACAATTACAGCGATGCTTCTTATATGTGTGAATTTCTGACCTATGAGCTCGCTGAAAGTGTCGGACTTCCGACGCCGAAATATTCCTTCGTTAATGTATACGTCAACGATGAACTGAAGGGCTTCTACCTCGCGGTGGAACAGATCGGCGATGCTTATCTGGAACGTAACTTCGGAAACTCTTACGGCGCACTTTATAAAGGGGAAATGACCGGTCAGGGCAGTGACTTGACTTGGCTTGGTGATGATCCCTCTCTCTATACCGGACTAGTTATGAAATCAGCAAAATCCAACGATGATATTCTGATTGATATGCTAAATGAGCTTAATAACGGCACCGATTATGAAAAATACATCGACGTAGAGGAATCGCTGAAGTATATCGCTCTAAATGCGGTCACGGCAAATATGGACAGTTATTTAGGTGGTAATAAACAAAATTATTACTTATATGAAGACGAAGGCGTCTTCTCGATCCTGCCGTGGGATTATAATATGGCTTTTGGCGGCATGGGCAGCGCAGACGTGCTGATTGACGAGCCTACACAAGGCGCGCTGGCTGAACGTCCTCTGATCGCGAAGCTACTTGCTAACGACGAATACAAAGCGAAATATCACGAGATTGTCAGCGAGATGATAAATAGCTTTCTAGCGGACGACACGTTCCAAGCTCGGATGGATGAGCTGGACACGATGATTTCCAGCTATGTCAAAGCGGATCCATCTGCCTTCTACACCTTCGAGCAGTATGAAGAAGGGATTAAGTCTGTTAAGACCTTCATGTCGAACATGGCGAATAATCTCCAGCAGCAGCTCGATAGCATCACCCCTTCCTCCGGTGACGGATCGGGAAGCGGTATGGGTGGTGGCATGGGCGGCGGTGGCTTTGGTGGTGTTACTCAAGGTGAACAAACCAATACTGACGCGCAAGCCGCTCAGGGTGGATTCATCGGCGGGCCTGGCGGGGCACCGGGTGCCATGGGTGGACCAACTATCCCTGAAGGTGAAAATGGGCCTGGCGGTGGCGGCATGGGTGGCGCTTTGCAGCAAAAAGGAAACACGAGTGAAGCCATCACTACTGGGGTCGCGATACTTCTCCTACTACTAACCGCAATCTTTGTGACCTTCTATAAGCGGAAACGGTTATAGATAAATAAAAAGTTATTACTACAAAAAAAATCAAAAAAGATGCTTCCGTAGTTTATTGACGGGGCTAATTACTTTCCCTTAAAGATCGTATTGCCCAAATCTCCACATACAAAAAACTGTGAACAGTTTCATACTTCACTCGAAACTGTTCACAGTTATAAGATCAAACTTTTTTCTACTCTTTCCGCCCGCGCAATATACTTATAGCCGCTATTAGAAAGGCTAGTAAAGATATCCCGACTGCGATGTAGACCATTGGGTTGACACTGTTTGATTTTTCCTCATCTTTCATGATAGCATTATGCTCTTCCATGCTCATGGAATCGCTCTTGACATTGGAACCGTGAGAATGTTCATCCCCTCCGGAGGCTTGTACAATTGAAGTAATAGAATGCGGATTCTCTGTTCCAGCCTCACCCGACCATTGCACCAAGCTTCCATCGGCGTAGTGTTGATAAGCATCCCATGCAATGTCGCCAGCGGCATCAGGGTTCTTGGCCGTAAAGTAGAAGCGTTGGAATTGCCCCTTCTGAATGCCCTCACCATTAGCTATCCAGCTAACCTTATTCCCCTCAATGGTAACATCCCATCCGGGTGTAGCCTCATATTGTTTAAACTCTGCACCTGCTGGAACTCTTAGATCAACCTGTACAGTGGCAACGTCTTTTTCCGAAGGAACCTTTAATGTATAGGTCTCCCATGCCCCCGTGCTAGATTGTGCTGGTGCCACAGTTACATGCGCGCTAGCCACGGCTGCGAACAGCAGTAGTATTGCGGCAGCTGGTACGAATAGAGTCATTATTTTGCGAGATAATCTGTTCATAGTTAGTCCCTTCTCATAAGTAATCACATAAATTTTGTCATTTAACAACCCACTATATATCCTTGGGAAAATCCCGTTTACGCGAAGCAAGCCCTTGCTCCAAGGCATAACGTGTCAGCTGCGTTCGGTTTTGGAGTTGCAGCTTTTGGAGGATGTTCTTCAAATGGTTTTTTACGGTATGCTCCGAAATCCCCAAGCTCACTGCAATCTCCTTGTTTTTTGATCCAGAAGATACACAGCTTAAAATTTCTTTCTCTCTTGCCGTCAACGACTCCCCTTCATCCGTTACAGAAGGTACGGTGAACTCCTTCAAGATTTGAAAAGCTAGCTCCCGACTAAGCGGTGCTTCTTCATTAACAATGGCCTGCAAATATTGAATCCAGGTGGAAGGTGCCAAATTCTTTAGCAAATACCCCTGTGCTCCTTGCTTTAGCGCTTCGAGGAGATGGGAAATCTCGTCCGATACCGTAACGATAACGATTTTGACATAGGGATATTCCTGCTTGATCCGGCGAGTAGTCTCCAAACCGTCCATCACCGGCATTTGAATGTCGATTAGGATGAGATCGGGCATCCATTGCGCTGTGAAAGCGATCGCCTCAGCACCACTCTCCACCACACCGACGACCTCAAAACTATCATCCATGGACAAAATCTCACACATCGCTTCACGTGCATGCACATGATCATCCACAACTAAAACCCGGTATCGGCTCATGGACTGACACCCCCCTTCGTAATTTCAACCTGGGTGCCTGTGTCACCAGATATCAGTCTAAGCTTCCATCCCATCCCCTCGACACGTTCCTTCATGATCTGAAGTCCGTAGCTGCCACTTACTTCAAAAGGATCATGCTGAAATCCTTCTCCATTGTCTGCAACAACTACTCTCCAGCTCTTCTCATCGCCAGTGCCAGTAATTGAAACAAGTCCCGCTCGTGTATGCTTACGGACATTAATGATCGCTTCGCGAATACAGGATAACAACTCTGATTTCTCCGAAGGGGGAAGCGCATCATCTTGCAGGCTCCAATCGAGAGAGGCTTCGATCATAATCTCATTTGCCATCTGGGCTAGCTGATCTTTTACCGACTGTTCTAATGAAAAAGAACTCTGCTCTGAGACCGGAATCTTCAGATTGACAATGGCCTGCCGCACATAACGGTTCACCTCATGGACCGTCTTTTTGATCTGATCCACATTTTCCTCACTGACTTCACCATTCTTGCGGCTTGCTTCTAGTCGGTCAATTTTGACAGATAAGAGAAACAAAGATTGCGCCATCCCATCATGCAGTTCCTTGGCAAGTCCTTCCCGAGCCTTCATTGCATCTTTAAGCGCACGTTCCTGCTCCAGCTCCCGCTGATTCCGCTCCATAAGAGAGAACAAAGGGACGAGCAACACAAGACTAACTAAAAACACCAGAACTGGCGTCAAATAGTTCCCCAAATCCATAGAAATATAAGGCATTAGAAACTGGTGACGCACAATCTCCCAGATCCCCACCATTAGCGTTGGCAGTAACAGGATCATATACTTTATTTGTTTATACGTTGCCGTCCCCTCCTGCACATCTTATGCTTAACATTATCACCGTCTCATCTAAGCTACATGACTCGATCGGGCTATATAGATTCATTAATGTTACAAAATTAAGTATTTTAAAAGGTGATTTCTGACATTTATAATATCATAAGCAAGCTTTCTTATATTGTAGCAAAAAAAAGATACATCTCGTGATGCACCCAAATCATTTCTACTTTTACTGCGAAGTTTCACCTAAAGTGGTGAAGTATAACGCCCATATTGGATGTCCATTTCTTTAAACGAATCTCCTTCTTTTTTCAGAAAAAACGTATTTACTCCCTCTGACCCCCACCAATTTAGGCCGAGTAGTGGCCCTTCTGAGGTTTCAGCAGCAAAAAGGATGGAGAACATTTCAGGCATAACCTCTCCGCCATCATCCACCCGCCAGACTGAATATTCATCTCCTTGAATCACCGCTGGATAGTCCATGAAGGTAAATTTATCTTTTTCTTTCCAGACGAGACTAAATAACATATCCTGATCCAGCCTTACGAATTGAACGAGATACAGCTGCCGATCTGTAGATAGGTCTGCCAGCTTCCATATTTTCTGAATTTCACGTTTTTTCGTCTCTATAATACGCTGATGAACACTTTCTTCCACAGTAGACAAAGCTTCTTGACCCTCTAAAGATTCAATAGGCAAAAGCGCATCAACCTTAAAGTCTTTTTGATCCGTCAAATAGTAGGTTTCATCCGGGGTCGCATTTGCCTCTTCCACCGTAAAAAGATAACCCGCCAGATTCACAAGATTATGTGCCATCTCCCGGCCATTGCTGTTCTCTGTTCCATCCTGCCATTTATTAAATTTAACCTTTAACACATTCCCCTGATCACCAATAGCCTCATTTAATTGTGCCATCTCTTGATCCAGCCCTTTTTCATGCCCGGTGACTAGAATATTCCGCCCCTCTGCATCCGCAAAGCCAAAATTCATCTTCAGCTTCTCAGTATCTAGATAAGCTTCAGTCTTCTCCATGCTTGGAGTTGGTAATGGCTCTGCGCTTGGAGGAAGCGTTGGCGAAGGCAGTACAGTTTCCGCACTTTTTTCCGGTATAGACTCAGCATGATTGCCATCACTGGTCAAAGAGTTGTTGCTGGAACAACCCACCAACATAAGAACAATAAAGAAACTTACCATGAGCTTATTCATTCTTATTCCTCCAAACGAAGTTAGAATATTCCCATGCTCAGGTAACGTTCCCCCGCATCAGGTGCAATACATAGTACTCGCTTGCCGGCCCCGAGGCGCCGTGCTTCCTCCAATGCTGTCCATACTGCGGCACCACCTGATGGGCCAAGCAGAATCCCTTCCTGTGCTGCCAGCATTCTCACGGTATTCAGAGCATCGTCATCCGAAACTTGAACAATTTCATCGTAGACCCTCGTATTCAGAATGGCGGGTATAAAGCCCGGACTGGTTCCAACCAGCTTATGCGGTCCAGGCTTTCCACCGGATAACACTGGTGAGCCCTGCGGCTCAACAACTAGAATACGAATATCTGGAAGATGCTCACGTAACACTTCCCCAGTTCCAGTTATCGTACCACCTGTTCCTGAAGAAGCAACGAACACGTCCAGCTTCCCTTCCATTTGCTCCATAATTTCAAGAGCTGTCGTTGTTCGGTGTATGTCAGGGTTCGCTTTATTCTCGAATTGTTGTGGAATAAAGCTGTTAGCCACTTCTTTCCCTAGCGTAATTGCTTTTGCAATAGCTCCCGGCATCCGCTCCGCTGCAGGAGTCAGCACAACTTCAGCGCCATAAGCCTTTAGAATATTGATTCGTTCCTTCGTCATATTGTCAGGCATGACAAGAATCGCTTTATAGCCTTTTGCAGCGGCATTCATAGCCAATCCAATGCCTGTATTTCCGCTTGTCGGCTCTATAATGGTCCCTCCGGGCTTCAGCAGCCCGGCTATTTCTGCTTGCAGGATCAGATTATAAGCTGCTCTATCCTTTACACTGCCACTGGGATTGAAGCGTTCCAGCTTCACATATAGTTCTGCATCTTGGGCGGTGGTCAACCGATTTAGTCGCACAACCGGTGTATTTCCAATCAGCTCAGTTATATTATTAACAACTAGGGGAGTCATATATAGAACCTCCTTCATTACTTTACATACCCTTCATTGTAACTTGAGTGGCATCTCCTGTCGATTCTGGAACTTTCAGTCTCCCCACCATAAAAAGCCGCCTCCCATACTTATGGGTAGGCGGCTTCATCTTCATAACAGAACTGATCTAAAGTTTACGGATTTACATTAATGGTAAAAGTAGAAGTATTATTCTTAATATTCGTTACCGTGTTCGTAATCTTCAGATTGTTGAAGGTTGCTGAACCTCTGGCTGGACCTTGACCTGCCTCAGCAGCTTCATTCACCCAGATACCCACCCCGGATTTACTATCAAAAGCATCGCCGCTCTTCTGCGCACCGGTAATTGTAACATTATTAAAGATGGTATCTGTTACTGGGAATTGTGGAGTGGAACCTACATAGTTGGTCTGGAACATGATGCCATGATAGGTCGGATCAATGATATCCACATCATTGACTCGGATACCTTGGAAGACCTTGGAGGCCGAGAATACCCAGATCGCCGGGAAAGTCTGCGCACCCCAGAAATGCCCACCTGCACGAACAATAGAAATATTCTCAAAATTCGTAGTCGGTGAAGCTCCAAAGCCGTTCATCGGATACCCAAAGTCTAACGAGCTGATCGTAATCCCGGAGTAGCAAAGTGTATCCGCTATATAAATGTTACGGAAGGTATTTGCGTATCCCCCATAGACAGCTACACCAGCAGCACGCCAAGTCAAGATGGAAGTGAGGTTCTCGTAGATGTTATCCTTCATATCTGCACCGCCGGAATCAATCGCCGAGAACAATGCAAAGCTGTCATCACCTGTTGCCCGTGCTTCAATATTGGACACGAGGTTGTTCGTGCTGCCATTTGTCATATTGATGCCATCAGCGAAGGTGTTACGGATACGGGAGTTTTTAATCACCATGTTATCCGTATTGGCTCCCCAGTACATACATACCTGATGTTCAGTCCAGATGTTGTCGATCGTAATGTTCGCCACATTGGAGAAATCAAATACTTTACCAGGACCATCGATACGAGAAGTATAGTTTCCGAAATAAGCGAAATTCGCAAAGGTAGATCCATTCGCTGTATCACTGGCTCGGAATCCTACGTCAGTATTCTCTTGGTTAGTTGGAGCAATAAACCTTGTATACCAAGGACCCGCACCAATAACCTTCACTGCCTTGCCATAGACCTGAAACTTGTTAGAGGTCTGATAGTTGCCTGGTGGCAAATAGACACCTACGAGAGTTCCTGTAGTGTCCATGCGCACTTTATCAAGCGCATTTTGGACATCCTGATGTGTGAAGCCAGCAGGAACAGTGTATTTAGCCGGATCTGGATTAGCAATCGGTGAAACCTGCTCTAGACTGATGAAGTCGATGGCGTATTGAGAAGTGTTAGCTGTATCTTTTTGTAAACGGATCGTACTTCCTGCCGGAATGGTGCTATCAAACATAATGTTAGCTTCATCATAAATATGCCGTGGAGAACCTGCGCTTGGCGAATTGCCAGGACTTGTCTCAGAACCGTACAACCATGCATATTTAGAGGTTAAGTTAATAGCTTTGCTAAAGACACCATTAACATAGATGTTAAGCGTAGCATTTGTGCCGTCACCACTCGCTGAATCTGGAATCGAGAAACGAGTAACCAGAGTGTTCGTGCTGGCTTTTGTCGTGAATTCAACATAGCTAGCTGTGGTGTTCAGAGTGACTGCTCTTCTGCCTGAAGCCTCACCTGCAGGATCGCCGATGGTCCGGTTGGCTGAAAGCTTCACGGCCCCGCCGCCAATAACTCCATCCTCAGCCTCATACATGTCGTAAGGCATGTTCGCACCTCGACCGATGAACAGTGACTGCGTCTGAATATTATTAGCCCGTTTCACAGGCAGTTCATTAGCATCTACTGCAATTTCACTCTTCACAGTATATTTGCCATTTCCTGCAGTCCAATTGCCAAGAGCTACAGGCGCTGTGGTTACCCCACTTGCGATCATGCCGTTATAGGTACCCGTTAGAGTCTTAACCACCGCATTAGTAGAAGCATCTAAAACCGTCAGAGTTATGTTATGCGCACCACTCGCGGAAGCTGCTGTACCTTGATTCTTAATGGCAATTGAGAAGCTTACAGTGTTGCCGCCTGCTGGATTTCCAGGTGTCCAACTGACGGAGGAAGCAACCAGATCAGAACTGGATACAGGTGCAATAACAAGGGAAGTCGGGCTAGTGAAGCTATTATTTCCCTCATTCGATTCAATCACTGTATTATTCTCATCGACCTTTGCACTTAATGAGTAGGTTGCCGAATCTTTTGCGCCCAGATTAAGAGATGCGCTCGTTGATGCGCCAGCTGCTAAAGCACCTACTGGGCTAGTACCTACAAGTGTAGTGCCCAAATAAAAATTCACATTAGTTGCAGCTGATGCTAGAGTTCCGACATTCTTAACTATTGCATTAAGAGTAATGGCATCCGTCTCAATTGGAGAGGTTGGAGTCCATGTAAGAGCAGTCACCGTCAAATCTGGATTCTCAGATGGTGTACCAATTACCTGAAATTCAGCAATTTGTCCAGCACTTGAACCAGAGTTGGTAGTAATCTTTAGCTGCAATTCACTAGCCGTAGCCGTTACCGGAATCGTCACCGTATTGCCGGTTGCCGGATTAAAGGTATACACGGTCGCTGGCACAAGACTCGTAAAGACCGTTGTATTCTGATTATGCCCAAGCACTTGAATGGTCTGAGTACGTGTCGACCAGGCCGATGTAGGATTCAGCTTGAGTACAACCGAAGTAACATCGGCATTACTGCCCAAATTAACTGTTAATGTATTCGGATAACTTCCTCCTGCCCCCTCCCAATAAGTGGTTACATCACCGTCATTCGCATTTGTCTGCACAAAGGTAAAGACAGAGGACGATGCAGTTATACTTTTGTTCAACGCCAAATTTGAAACCATCCCTGGTGTTGGGGTTGGCGTTGGCGTTGGTGTTGGTGTTGGTGTTGCCGTTGGGGTTGGGGTTGGGGT
>NZ_LCZJ02000015.1 GCF_001012825.1 Paenibacillus etheri | reverse complement strand
TTTTGGCATGCTCATTTTAACTATACCACATGATTTAAAATCACTTTACTGGTAATGTTGACAAGCTATTAGCTGGTATAGCCATACATGCAGCGCAAGCGCTGCACCACAGATGATGAAAATGGTTATATCTGCTAATACTGCTACTATGGCTGGGAGAGGAAGGTCGATAAGCTATGGTGCCTACGAGCCCATCCGTTAGTCTGATTCCAACGATCACGGTGCATCACAGATTGTCGCTCCCTATTGGGAAGCACTCATGGGAGATTAATCCTACTCTGATTGTTGCACCAGCCTCTTATCTAATTTAGCCGTAGAGAGGATGCTTTAAGGTGGAAATCGTAGTTGAACGGGCATGTGGTATGGATATTCATAAGGATAATATTACCGCATGTATTCTAACGTCTAACGGAAAGGAGATTCAAACGTTTTCAACTAAAACTGTGTTGTTTCTATTACAATTAATTGACTGGATTAAACAACATGAGTGTACTCACGTTGCTATGGAAAGCACGGGTGTATTTTGGAAGCCTATTGTTAATTTACTTGAAGCCGAAGGAATTGAATTTTTAGTGGTAAATGCCCAGCATATGAAAGCTTTGCCTGGGCGTAAAACAGATGTCAAGGTTATTTATACAGAAATGGTTCCGTTAAATGATGCACAGTACGAAGAAATGTAGATACAAACTGCTCACTAGACAAATCTAAAAAGAGCCCATACCTTCTTCATTGTTCATTTCCCTCCTTCGCTTTAGCAGTTTGTTTAACCAGTTGATTATCGTACACAGCAACTGCACTACATAAAATCGCCTGTAGTACACTATCCACGTTTATTCCAGTAGTCAATACAACTAGGATGGTTGCAGCTAAAGTAACTGTGTAAATAATTGTCCAATCAGGTACCTTTGGAGTTTGTTTAAGGATATACCCAATCACCCCGCACACGGCGACAACCATCAGCAATTCTGGTTTTTACAAAATTCGCAACTGCATTCCATTCCATAACAGAACATCCTCTCTATTCTTCGATTTTGCCAAGCGCTTATGGCTTGCTTGGTAGACTCTTCAACTCGTGTCACTCGTTCTGGTAATGCATCAAATCGTCTTACCTGGTCTTTTAACTCAAACCGAACATCATCAACGCCATGCTTGATGTACTCAACGTCTGTACGCAAGGCTGCACCGCTGCCAGCCTCCTGAGCAACATCTTCTTTAAAGGCAGATGTCCGAGTTACCCACCCAAGCACAACTCCACTTACTGCTGCGACTATTGCTGTGATTGTTGTAATCTCCACTCCCGTTCCCCCGTTCTCTCCCTCAACATAAAAACCCCCGGACAGTGTCCGAGGGCAAAATAAAAGACACGCCTATTGAGACGTGCCTTGCTGCGCAGTATGTTCCTTATGAACCTTTGAAAAATTATTACTTATAGACTTCATTTTCTAAAATAATAACTTGTTCCTCATTGGAGGACTTCCCTATTTGTTTCGTATTTTCAACCAATCGAAATATATTATCACAACATTGCTTAGCACCCATTACTAATAAAGGAACACCAATAAAATCAATTTTTAATCCCCTTGAGAAGAACCCTCCGATTGACATCGGGATGGGCACCGTGGGTGAAGTATTAGAGAATATTATTTTTTCTTCAAAATGATGTTTTCTTTCTAGTAATAAGCTTAATTCTCTTAATGCTGGGACTACAAGTTTTGATGACTTCCTACCGATTGTATAAACGGAGTCTCCATTTTCATCAATTCCGTGAAAAATAATCTTACCAGAATCATTTTTCGTTAACTTATTAAAAAATTTAACATTCAATATTTCCTCTGTAGTTAATTTTCGCTCAGACTGAGTAATTTGTTTTAAATGATAAGCTGCTGCCAAAGCTGTTGTATGTGTCCCACCATAATCATTATAGATATAAATCATATTATCATCCTTCATATTTTTTCTATTATGATTATATCCATTTTTTTATGATGTAATTCGTTTAATTTAATTTCAAACCCTAATTACACAGTATGGTCCTACTCCCTTACCCTATTTAATTAAAACCCTATAACCCACTACCGTTACGCCATTCTCGCAGCCAATTCCAACTCGTCTACAAGTAAACCAGATTCCTTGAACCGCTCGGACTGATCCGCCATATCAACTGCTTTGTTTGGCTGGCCCCATTCGGCTTGATACCGATAGGACACGAGACTTCGCAACCGCCTGCAGCTCCACATACGCGCCTAGTCTATTCCGTTGTATCGACATTCACTGTTTCCTCCTTTTTTGTCAATCCCAAATAGGCCTACACCTTTTGAATAACTTCCTGCTGAGACAGCAGGGTATCTTCCTCACAATCAAAAAGAGCGCCGGCAATTTCAAAGCGTTCCCGCTTCAAAACCACTGCGCTCTCAATCCATTCCTGCTTTGTTTGCTTGTTCAGGTCATTTAAAATAACATCAAATGCCCTGGCAAATCTGTTTTTTTAGGTTCATGCTTTAAATATTCCTCCCTTTTTCCGAACCAAAAAAACCGCCTTTCCCTAGGCGGTTAATGCCGTACTATCATTCACCGTTAGCATATGATTGTGAGAAAGATTCCTATAACAATCAAATAAAAACTAGTTACTGTATGACGATTAAATAGAAGAGAGCTGCTAAAACAAACCGGTATAGAGCAAACCATTCCAGTCGAAGTCGCTTAATCAGTTTGATGAACGTCACTACTGCAATCATTGCCACAAGAAAGGATGTCGCAAAGCCAATTAACATTAGAATCAAATCATCAGAACTCAACAAATCACGACTATCGTACAAATCCAACAAGCTTGCACCAAACATAACTGGCACGGAAATAATGAATGTAAAATCTGCAGCAGCTTTTTGGCTAGTGCCAAGCAACAGGCCGCCTGAAATCGTCGAACCTGATCTCGAAAATCCCGGCCATAACGCCAAGCATTGAAACAGACCAATTCCGAAAGCCTGTTTATAATTAATCCCATCAATAGTATCAGCGGTTTCAGTTCGCCTATTCCGTGCTGCAATGATCATCAATACACCACCAACAACTAGACCGATCAAAACAGGGGTTGGGCCGAATAATTGGCTTTTTATGGTGTCCTTGAAGAGAAGATATAGGATTAATGCTGGTAACATAGCCAAAATCATATGAATGACATTTAATCCTTTGCTTTTGGAAAAATCCATTCTAATCATATTAGCCCCAATCTCCAAATACCTTTTCCAATAAAGAATTAGAACTGCCATCACTGCACCCAACTGAATAACAATTTTAAAAGTTATTGCAGCATCTCCCTCAAAGCTAAGCAAATTGCCTGCTAAAATAAGATGTCCAGTAGATGATACTGGTAAAAATTCAGTTAAGCCCTCTATTATGCCAAGTATTATTGCTTTAATTACATCAGTCATCAGTGGATAGTCCCCTTTCGGAAATAAGAACATTTAATTTCCAGTATAAGGGAGACACGTAAACTTCCCCATCGATTAACATAACAATATTCAATTCAGAATGACATAATTGTCACATTGAATTATTTCAGTCTTAAGTAACGACTTTATTAAACTATCATTCCTGTTAGCTTAACAAGAAAATCAAACATTAAACTCAGCTTGGATCTATAAAAAACTCGTTTATCTTCTGAACATGCAGCAGGTACGAATACCGAAAGGTAACTTCCATCCGATCATTCTGCGGCCGCGTGCGCGGAGCCTAAATCACCATCATAATTTCAAAGCGCTGAGAAACCACACAGAACCGTCGCTGGCGGAGGTAACGGAAGAAGGGAGATAAGTCCAAGGAGATCGGTTCCCATGCCTCCTCTACCACATTTCGGTCGATGTCGTAATGAAAGACTAACCCTACATCCTCAACAATTCGGTCTGGCCGCGACGTGTGTGCTTTATCGGATACCAAATCCGTCGTCAAAATCATCCATGTTCACTGCCTTTTACATCACAAGTGACCAATTACTCACGTCAGTAACGGCGTGGGTTAGAGTCAATCACCAAATATTTTCTTCCAAATAACAACACTTCGTCGCTGATTCGAACGTCTACTGTCTTCGGAACCCCAATCGCCTTTTTGACAATGTATATGACAGGGTTGTATTCTGCCTTGGCATCAGTTTGCGTCTAACAACGAAACATTTCAAATCTGCGATCTTCCCTGCCTTCCGATCGCTGAATAGGTTGTCCGCATCCTGCTGGCGACCGACCCGGTACACTACCAGCGGTGTATTCATGCGGTGATTCATAGCAAATAGGCCGTGATGTTTCCATCATCCGGCCCGGGCTGCTGCTTCTTGACCCACAGGAAGAGGATAGAGTCCACATCAGCATTGCCTGTGGTCTTCCCTTCAACTGCCTGTCGGGTATATGTCCAAGCTCCGTCACTTTCCGCTGAGTAGCCGCGGGCGACTGAAGCCAGGTATTCTTCGCTATCTTGTAGAGCCAGCCACTCCGCAAGCTTCACCCAGGCCAACATGAGCTGCTTGTCTACCATCTCTGGAAAAGGAACAGGTAAATACAACTCGATCCGGGTCAGTGCATCGTCTATATACTGCTCAAGCTGTTCACCAGTTGCCTCCTGCACGGCGCTGACGCGGCTACGGTTCTTAAGGAGTGTCGCTGTCAGCATCCAGCACACCGCCGCCTTCCAGTGCCTTCAGGGCGGCGATCAACTCCGGCTTCTTCTGATCCGCCAAACCTTCGTTGGCTTTCTGCGCTTTGATAATGGCGAACGGTACACCGTTGACCCCCTTGTCTACCAGGGAGATGTGCGTGATCTTTGCTTCTTTCAGTTTAAATGTTATTTTCTCACCTTCTTTCAATAAAATAGAAGCTATTATTAGATGACTCCTTGCAAATTGTAATGGCGTCAAACTTCGTAAAATAAATAATAGACTGACCCTAATAATAGAAGCAGCGGCAATCATGGACAAAAAACATCCTAGACTACCGCTGTTTTTTTAACTATCGTTTCCATTAGCATAATGTTCTTAGCTAATTTACTTTCTTAACTAGGATTCGTTACATATTGTTAACAATAGAAATCTGCCAAATGTTATACATTGATTTAAGTGCCAAGCTTTTTATTCGGCCAACTTTTTTCTGATTTTTCTCCAGAAGCCGTTATTCCTCCGATTAATATGATTCTCATTGTAGATCAGCAGACTATAGGAGGACCACATAGTAGATGTTCGAATAATTACATTTGCGCCAATAGCGATCAAAATAACACAAATAGGATAATAAGGGACTAACGCGCCTTCGGAGATCCCCCTTCTTTCTAGCAAAAAGCCCATTCCGCCTACCGCTACCATGCTAGCACCCACGATGATCACAGTTGCGTACCTACTTTTCAATCTATTCAAACGCTCAGTCAATTGCTTTACATAACCTTGATCCAATATAAGAGGCTCTTTATCCAGCACATGGTACCTTTCCTCGTCTTTCAGTATAGCGGACACGAGAACAACGACACCCCCTGCCGCCAACAGAATGATAATAAGAACCGAATAAATGACTGATTCCTTCCGAAGCATCAAATATGGCAAAAAAGACATAATTAGCAGGAACACGCCTGTCGCAATGCGATTGGATGACTTTTGCTGATGAATCAAATACCCTTCCGCCATCTCTTGGCTGACATAATACCCAAGCTCTTTAACGCTGCCCTTTACCTCTCCCTCCTTTAGCAAATAATCGATGGACACCTCGAACAAGTTTCCAATCATAAGCAGCTTTTCGGTTTCGGGAAACCCTTGTCCGTTTTCCCACTTGCTGACTGCCTGTCTGGTTGTGCACAGTTTTTCGGCCAGCACTTCCTGGGAATAACCTTTTTCTTTTCTAAGTTGCAACAATTTTTCACTAAAAGACATTGGCTTACTCTCCTTTGCTATATATTTCCTTAATTATAGAAAAACAATGGAGTCAATGCTATATGATTGAGGTTGCGTTTGCGCCACTTGCAGTTGCAAGTGCGTAATAAACAATAAATTTAGAATAAACGGTTCTTAGTTAATCAATCATTGGTCTGCCCGTTAACATTATCAATCCATCACCGACTGCATTGTGCAGCGGCAGCGGATAATCTCCTCAGCTCGTCCGGATGGATCTCCCGGAAACATCAGTTTACTCTTACCAACTTCAAAAGGCTTATCCAGAGGTTGCACCTGACCGTTTGCTTTACGGTGTGTCTTTCGGGTCCTGTCACCTTTAGAAGAACGCCATTTCTTACCGGTGACCACCTCGGATTGCTTCCAGTCTTCAAGCTTACCGCCATTTGCCGCTGCCGTGCTCATGGCTCGCGAAACGGTAGTAGCCCGCTCCATGTTGAATGGACCAACATCACCTTTGGCGGCCGCCGCGCTGATCTCACGTACCAGCAACGCCCGCTCAGAAGGGGTCTTTCCCTCCTTAATAGCTTTCTGAAAAGCCCGGGTCATAACATCCGCACTTATGCCGTTCATATCTGGTACCAGCTTCTTGAGGTTCTTCGCAAATCGGGATGCCGCCTTGTTTTTGAATGAAGAATAGAAGAGTGAGTAAATAGAGTGATAGACTGATAATGATCATTAAGCTAACTGGCAGGCTAGCGTAAACAAAATGATCAAAAGTATTAACCATACGTTGTTAATTACATTTCGGGATTAGCGCAATGATTTTCGGCAGCTTCGTTTGGTTAACGGGGGTAGTTTAAGTAAATGTAAATATTTACTCGCGAACTAATGTTCGGTATAATAAACTTGATTCCATTACAAAAAGGAGATGTTGGATATGTATAAACACATTAAAGATTTTGCCGCAACTTGGCAGAATGAAACGGAAGCAACAATGCGGACACTGGAGATGCTGACCGACGAGTCTCTTGGCCAACAGATAACAAGCGATCATAGAACGCTTGGACGTGTTGCATGGCACCTTGTACAGACGTTGCACGAAATGCCATCTCGGACGGGACTGTCTTTCGAAGGACCGGGCGAAGATATGCCGGTGCCAGCTTCGGCAGCAGACATCGCGTCAGTCTATAAGAGGACCTCACAAGCGCTCCTTGATGCTATACAGTCCAGTTGGAAAGATGAGAATCTGCTTATCATGAGCGATATGTATGGTGATCAATGGCCAAACGGCTTAATGCTGGATATTCTCGTAAAGCATGAGATTCATCATCGTGGTCAGATGACAGTCCTGATGCGTCAGGCAGGCCTTCGTGTGCCGGATCTTTACGGCCCGACAAAAGAGCAGTGGGCCGAGTACGGAGCGCTACCTCCAGTAATTTAGAGTAAGATTATATCCGCTTTGGCCGTTTGGCTATAGTGGGATTTATAAGTATTTTATCATAGGATTGAAAGTGGTGGCTTGAATCATAGACAAGAGGATACCATCGGACTGAAACTGTTGATTCTATTGAACTACCATGAAAGAACGGGGTAACTTTCATGCTCTGTGGTGCATTGCAGAGGATGCATGAATGGCTAACGGGTAAGTTACCTCTGTATAATTGATGGCATATGTTTCCTTGCCTGAGATGTTTAATCGTCTTTCTACGGCCGTTTACAGAATTGAAAATGAACTTAATAAATTCGCAGAAAAGCAGCTTGAACCTGTGGAATAGAAGTCTACGTTAGCAAATCCGTTAGCAAGCTCCAAAATATGACCTTTCCCCACTCTCACCCGTTTGCTTTAGCGAGCCTATACACAGCAAAAAACCCTTACTAGGTAAGGGTTTTCTCTAAGTGGGCCCTGAGGGACTCGAACCCCCGACCAATCGGTTATGAGCCGACCGCTCTAACCAACTGATATAGAGGAAAGGGATAAATGGCTTAAACTCTATTCAAGAATTCTTATTTTTATTGGGATTAGCTAATATTGATTAAACTTAATTAAAATGAGCTTGTGACCAAATTTGTGACCAATGTGCCCTTCTATATCCTCATTTTTTTAGACTACATAATAGAAGAACAAATTAATTTTTCATACGAACACAACCAAGATAAATTAAATAGTTACGAAATCAAGTAGAAAATATTACCTTATTCTGATAGACTACTCCCAGAATCATACATTGGGGGTATTTACTTTTTATGAAAAGAATTATTGTTCCAATCATCATGTCTCTTGTTTTATTGTTGATGCCTGTACTTGCTGAGGCACATCCAGGACGCACAGATGCAAATGGCGGTCATTATTGCCGCACCAATTGCGCAAAGTGGGGACTGGAAGACGGAGAGTACCATTACCACAATGGTGGAAGTTCAAATTCAAAACCAGCAGCCACTGCTAAACCAGCTGTTAAACCTACCGCGAAACCAACAGCAAAGCCTACTGCTACGCCAGCTCCAACTTTGCTTTTACCAAAGAAACAGAATGTTGGCACTCTTCAGGTCTACTTTTTCGATGTTGGCCAAGGGGACTCTACCTTAATCCGGACCCCGAATAATCAATATGTCCTCATTGACGGAGGTAATAACGATCAGGGTAAGAAAGTAGTAAAATACCTGAACGCCCTTGGTGTAAAGACACTTGATGCCCTGGTTGCTACTCATCCTGACGCAGATCACATTGGTGGGCTAGATGATGTTCTCAAAGCGTTGGATGTTAAATCTGTCTACGCTCCAAAGGTATCACATACCACTGAGACATACAAAGATTTTTTGACCGCTGTAAAGAATGAAGGACGTTCCATCAAATCAGTTACTAAAGGCGTTACTATTCCTTTAACTGGTGTTGAGGCTAAGTTCCTGGCTCCTATTAGAACTTATGGGGATAATCTTAACGACTGGAGTGCTGTCTTAAAGGTCACCTATAAGAACAAGTCCTTCCTCTTTACTGGTGATGCTGAAAAAGCTTCAGAGAACGATATGTTAGCCGATGGCATGAATTTAAAAGCTGATGTATTAAAAGTTGGTCATCACGGTTCCAGTAGTTCAACCGGCAAAGCATTCCTCGACGCCGTTAAACCACAGTACGCAGTAATAAGCATAGGTAAAAACAATTATGGTCACCCAGATTCCGGAATACTTACAAGGTTAAAAAATGCGAATGCTTCAGTTTTGCGAACTGATCAAAAAGGAACCATTACTGCAATAAGTGATGGCAATAAAATCACTTTTACATCGACTAAGGGGGGCAAGTAAATGCAGAAAGGAATCATTGATCGCTTCGAGGGTGAATATGCCGTCATTGAATTTGATGGTAAAACCGAAGATGTTCTTAGATCAGAACTACCGGCGGAGGTTAAGCCTGGAGACACCCTTATTTTCGAAGAAGGCAAGGTCAGGATTGATACTGAGGCTACGGCCTCGCGGAAAGAAGAAATCGATAGTTTAATGGATGACTTATTCGAGGAATAATAGTTATGCCCCGGTGAAGGCTTCCGGGGCATTTTTTTATGTAGTCACCTGAATCACATCGTCAATATTAATCCAGTCATAATCATTTTCCATTTGCAGCTTGATCCGTCGTAGCTGCCTGGCTATGGCCATCACAACTCCCCGGATCTTGATATCTTGAACCGGTTCAAACTGAGTGATTGTTATCTGCTCCCGATACCGTTTCGAGTAAGTGAGTACTTGATCAATTAATTCCCACTCCTGCGCATCAAGCACCGGCTTTTTACGGTCCCTCCACTGCTGTCCTCGCTCATCACTGATAATCCGAAGTTTATGCTCCGGTAGCATCATTCTACTGCAATCCCAAATACTTTCCAATTTCTTAACCAAGATGTCTGACCTCCTAGTAATCTGTCCAATAATCTATATGGCCACCATCTACGCTCCATGTAACTGATGCTGAACGATCCTCAGTTCGCTCCCATCCCTCAACAACAACTGCACTCTCTAGCGGTTTCCCGAACTCCCACAGAATGTAGTTATTCTCTGTCAATTCCTGCAGCCCGGCTCGGATCTTATCTGTTGTTCGCCCACTCTTTGTCTCCAGTACCTCTAGGGTAGGCATGTATCCATGATGCACCGAGCAATGCCGCATGATCATCAGCAGCTTGCGGGCCGTATCGCTAAGCATATCGTCCCTCCTGTATGGGTTGCCATGACAGGATACTGGATTCTAGGAATACACGGGGAGAGTTGGTGGTTAGGCACGTAGCCCGGATACAGCCGTCACGAATGCCTATGATCTCAATCTTGCGTTGTGTAATTTTGCCCGCTTTGTCCTGGTATATAATTTCAACTATTTGGCCGACACTCATTTTCATATGATCCCCTCCGAAAACAAGAACGTTTGTTTGTATCATAACCAAACATGCATTCTTAAAACAACAAGGAATTTAATCACTAATTGGAATAAAAAGAAAAATGAATTTATTTAAACATCTTATTACATATATAGTCATATATGTTTAGACAATCCTTGTCTAATTTTGTAAAGTCATAAACGATAATACATAATGAGGAGTGCAACCAATGAAAAAGATTAAATTTATTTTGATGTTTTTACTTATCTTTACTGTTCTCCCTCTAAATAATGCCCTAGCCTATCAAGGTGGTATTTTAGATGGAAAAACAATGACCATGGGGAGAGGACTTAACTCAAGTACAGGCGGAACTACTACAGTAGCTACTGATGGAAATAACTCGACGATACTTTTTTTACCCGATTCTTCCGGTCAAAATCCCTATAGTATATGGTATATTTTTGATACTCCTGTAGATATAGACTCTTATCAGATTTCTATGAAGGGCACCAATCTAGCCTTTTCTTTACATGATCCTAATGGCAATTATATTGTGACTAATAAAATCATTGAAGATACGAATGGAACTAAAATTAAGCTCTCCGCTAAATCAGTAAAATACTTAACGCTTTCGAATATTGGCGGCAACCCCATTCAAATCGCTGACTTCGATATTTTTGGTAGCTCAATCCCAACACCAACTGCAACACCAACACCAACACCAACACCAACACCAACACCAACACCAACACCAACACCAACACCAACACCAACACCAACACCAGAACAACCTCCCGGTGATAGAGCGATTCTTACAATCACATTAATTAATGGGACAGAAAAAGAATATGATCTTCCGATTGTTGAAGTAAATGCTTTCCTTAATTGGTACGATGCTCGTGATGCAGGAAGAGGACCTGGATTATATGCTATTGATAAGCATTCAAATAACAAAGGTCCATTCAACAAACGTAAAGACTATGTTGTATTCGATAAAATACTTACCTTTGAAGTTAGTGAGTATACCGTAACAAAATAACCTTTCCCATCACTTACCTCCTCTATCCTTAGTAGCCACCAGCTATAATGGGATACAGGAGGTTTTGTTATGTTTATATCCCCTATGTTATTACAAACTGCTGCTGGACCATTCAGTCACAGTGATTTTATATATGAACCAAAGATAGATGGGCATCGCCTTATTTTTTCTCAAGAGTCAGGTAAGATCCGGTTATATACCAGGCACGATAATGATTGTACTCAACAGTATCCTGAACTACATCTCCCATTTATGGATGATGTTGTTTTGGATGGCGAGGTTGCCTGTGTCGATCCAACAACTGGTGTTTCAGACTTTGAATCTGTTATGAGCCGATTTCAGACGAGGCGAGCAGATAGGATAGTACAACTCACCGGGATACTCCCAGCGTATTATGCCATCTTCGATATCTTGATGTACAAAGGTCAGGATGTGCGTGGGTTGCCCCTGATGAGCCGCAAGGAGATACTGACGGGATTAACTCTACCGTCTAATAGCTTTGGAGTAGTACCGCACGTAGAAGGTGCTGGAGAGGCATTATTTGAGCAGATCGAAACTCGGGGTATGGAAGGCGTAGTAGGTAAGCGTAAAAACAGCATATATGAGACTGGCCGCCGCTCCCATGCGTGGCAAAAGGTCATCAATTGGACTTATGCGGATGTATATATTACAGGTTATCGCAAACAGGAATTCGGTTGGCTGGCTGCTGTTCCATCCGGTGCATCTGGAAAACTACGTCCAGCCGGGATTATAGAACTCGGCGCGTCACCAATTCATAAGCAAGCATTCAGAGGCGTTGCCCAGCAACTTGTAAAAGGCGAGGACAAAGAGTTTGTACATCTTGAGCCAAGATTGCGGGCAAAGGTGCGAATGAGGAACTGGACCAAATCTGGAATGCTTAGAAGCCCGGTGTTTACAGAGTTTATAGTTTAAAAGATAGCCGCCCAGGATCAATTACTGTGGCGGCTATTTTACATGTTTTATTTTGTTTTGTTATTATTTTTGGCGTGACCTACTTCGGAATACGCCCTTTTTCGGTTCTCCAGTCGCGCATAAGAGTGTTTCAACATATCGTGTAATCAGAGACAAGTTCTTAGGAGGAATGCCTGGTGCCCAAAATTTCTGTAATTATGCCGGTCTACAACAACGCTATGTATTTACAGGAAGCAATTAACACAATCTTGTGGCAGACGTTAAACGACCTAGAACTGATAATCATTGATGACGGATCAACAGACGGATCAGCGGGAATCATACATGATATTAAAGATACCAGAGTAAAAAAGATATTTCATACTGAGAATATGGGGATTGTCACTTCGCTGAATCAAGGACTCGATCTGGCCCAAGGTAAGTACATCGCCCGTATGGACAGCGATGACGTTGCAGCACTAAATCGATTAGAAATGCAGGCTTATTTTATGGACACTAATCCCACCATAGATATTTGCGGAACAGGATATACAACGAACTACCTCGGGCCTGTCAAGTTAAACCCTATGCATCACGAAGAAATTAAGGTCTGGCTGTTATTTCACAGCTGCATTCTACATCCTTCTGTTATGATGCGCCGAAGCTCGATAGATCGTCTCGGGATTAGTTATGATTATAATTACCCTCATGCAGAGGATTACGAACTGTGGAACAGGCTTTCCTCAAGCGCGAAATTAGCGAATCTCCCTCACAATTTAATGTACTATCGGCCTCATGAAGGACAAGTGTCCAATAAGCACCGGGTAATACAAGATGATTCTGCACGAAGAATCCGACA
The DNA here is from genome assembly GCF_001012825.1 of Paenibacillus etheri. Classification (GTDB taxonomy): domain Bacteria; phylum Bacillota; class Bacilli; order Paenibacillales; family Paenibacillaceae; genus Paenibacillus_AQ; species Paenibacillus_AQ etheri. The sequence continues at coordinate 103,638 of NZ_LCZJ02000015.1, read as the reverse complement.
GAGACAACTTTCTCAACTAGGCATCCAATTGTCGGATAATGAATACGCTATAATGGTTAAATTAGCTGAGTATAGGGTTAATTCTGAAGATTTTGAGGACTATCGTATAGCAGAGGGTTTTGCGAATTGGCTAATTGATCAGAATCGTCAATACCAGGTATTCGACCAGGAGGCACTCAAAATGGCTTTATCCAGATGTATATCAAGAATGCCTACTAATATGTAACCAACATCGTCAAATAGTTTCTGTCTTAAGAAGGAAAAACATCCCGTCAGGCACAAGCCCGGCGGGTTATTTTATGTATGCTCTAAATTCAAATCTCTCCCGGACAAAACGGGCGCCGGCTATCTTGATCGACTCCGGAGTATAACCCTCAACTACACCACCGTAATCCATGAGGTGGCCAATAGGATCTCGAGATTCCCGGTACCATACTGATACCTTAGTTTGAGTCAGTGCTGCTGTCAGAAACTCAGAATCTGTCACCAATACCTTATATGTAACGCTCACTTCTTTCACTCCTATGCAAAAAAATACCATACCATCGCAGACAGGTTATGATGCTTTCACATAGTTTTAATATAATTCATTTGTAACATTATGTATATGTACTCTATATTACTGGTAAGGAAAGAACATAAAGAAATACCCCACCATTACTGGCAGGGTACGGTACTTCTATTGTTTCTGTTTTATTTATTCTGGAAAGATATATAGACACATTTCTTCTATTTAGTATTCGTTCAAATTAAAGCTACTAAAAATTAATTACCAACGCTGTATGAAAGACCCATAGTAGTCCATCTTCTAGCATACCAATCACCTGTGATCGAACCACTCATAGAGTAATCACCTGCAGCAAAAGCAGAATATGAGAAACCTGCTTCAAAAGTTCCAGTGTAATGATAAACAACACTGCCCTGACCAGTGGCAGAAATTTTATAAGTAGGGAAAGATCCTGTTGTAGATATTGCACTCATAGTCTTGTCTTCCATCGTAAATGTCCCACTATTAATTACCTGCATTGAAGTGTTTAAAATTCCATTGATTTGTTTAAACCCACCTGAGACAAAGACATCCATATTTACAGTCAAATCAAGATATGCTGGACCCCAATATTTCTGAGTAGATGTTGTTACAATTCTATTCTCCCCTGCGGAAACAGTAGCAAAACTTTTTGCCGAAAAATTCGGCTTATCGGTTTCTGAATAACTAACTAAAAGTGCTCCTGTATCCTTATCAAACAAATCCAGCTTTACAGAGTTAGGTGATTCTGTTCTAACAGCTTTTGCATTTGAAGGTATGATATCATCGATCTTTATGTAATTCAATTTTAGATCGTCCGAAGTAACGTTCTCATCAAGAGTAACCTTCTCTCTAAAGTTATTAACTTCGAAATTATGTACTTGCTCTGTGTCATTGGAAACGACCGTAGAAGCCACTGGATCTGCAGCGTTAGCAGATACCTGTACTGCCCCCATCAATAACGAACCACAAAACGCCATTCCTACTACTTTCTTAATCTTTTTCATAATTGTTCCTCCTATTTCAATATTATGGTAAACTACTCTAGTATCCTAATCTATTAAAATTAACTTGTCAATAAATAACATTAAAAACTCAATCAGGAGGTTTAATATGAATTTAACTGAATTGTCACAATATACAAATGAAATCGGTGGTCGTTTAGGCGAAATTGGCGACAAAACTGGTAAAGGTTTATCTGAAATTTCTGGGCAGATTTTTAATTTAAGGAATGCATTGGAAAACACAAACACTCTACTAATTATCCTGATAGTTCTTTTCGCTATCAATATAGTAATAAATTTTTTCAAAAAAAAATAATGATGTAGGAGATTAGGATATGTAATTTCTATTATGGGAATGTGCTAAATAACAATGTGTTAGTATCTTCAAAGGTAATAAAGTAACCCACCGAGTAATTAAAACGGCGGGTTACTTTAGGTATTCTCTAAATTAATATCATTCCAGACAAAACATCTTTCAGATAACTTAAATCGAGTCGAACGAAAGCCTCAACTTGCTGGGATTTTATGCAAAAAACAAAAAAACAGCCGAATCCAGTGGGCATATTCCCAAACGCTTAGGAATTACTTTGTGATATTAACAGTCTTTGTTTCTGCGTCATATACAACCGTAGCACCTAGTGCCTCTGCTACAGCTCGTGCAGGTGTATAGGTCGTGCCATTATCCAGCACTCCATCAGCTACTTTCTTGCCGTTTACGAGTACTGCCACTTTATTGTCATTGTTTTTCTGGTCCCCTGCATCCTTTTTCTTCAGACTCAAATACTTTGCAATCCCGATCACATGGCCATCAATGATTGCTTGGATAACCACATCTTTTTTGAGTTTGGCAGCGTCGGTCGCCACGTCCAAAAACAAATTCTCCGTCAGTACTGCCGGCATGTTACTCTCACGCACCATGTGCAGGTTTTTTGCCTTTTGCCCTCGGTCGATCACGCCAACCGCAACCTTATTAAGCATGTCCACAATCGCCGTGTGTAGCCCGTTTTGCAGTGCTGTAGATGCAGCAGATGCATTGATGTATCTATATGTTTCAAAGCCACCAGAGCCGCCTCCAGCGTTACCGTGGATGGACACTAGGATGTCAGCTCCAGCTTTGTTTGCTAGACTTGTGCGCTCTGCGAGTGCCAAGAATACATCAGTACTTCTAGAGAGCAAAACATACACTCCATCATAATTTGCCTCGAGTCGCTTTTTAATCTCCAAAGCCACTGACAATACGATGTCTTTCTCTTTTAAACCATTTGCAACTGCTCCTGGATCCTTACCACCATGACCTGCGTCGATCCATACCTTCTTCATTATTCGTCACCGCTTTTCTTTGCTTGTTTGACCAGTTGGTTACCGTACACAGCTACAGCACCGCATAGGATGCCTTGTATGAAGCTTGTAATAACAAACCCTAGCATCCATACAGCAAATACGATGGCGACCAGCGTAACAATATACACAATGCTCCAGTCCGGTACTTTCGGCGTTTGTTTTAACCAATAACCGATGATCCAACAAGCTACGACAACAACCATTAATTCAGGATTAATAAACTCCATAACTACATTCCATTCCATTACAGATCACCTCTTCTATTTTCTTCGAATCGATCCAATCGTTTATGGTATTGCTTGGCTGACTCTTCAATACGCGTCACACGCTCAGATAGGACATCAAATCTCTGCCCCTGTGCTCGCTGCTCTAACCGCATATCATCCACGCCTCGCTTGATGTACTCAACGTCAGTACGTAGTGACGCGCCATTACCAGCCTCTTGTGCAACATCTTTTTTAAATGCCTGAGTCTTACCCATCCAACCCAAGACAATCCCACTTACTGCCGCAATCATTGCTACGATTGTTGTAGGCTCCACTCCCGTTCCCCCCTTAATATAAATAGCCCCCGTAACAGCTACGAGGGCAAAATAAAAACGCCTCAATTAGGCGCTCTACTACTTTTCATTCAACTTCTAACAGCGTTGTGAGTCCATTGCGAATCAAGCTTGTATATACTTTAGCCACTATCTACTGACACCCCCTCTATATAATTCCCATGTAAAGTACTTAATAGGGCAATAGTTTATGAGAACGCCCAGAATTGAGCATTTCCCATACCGGATGCTCCGGTAACAGTAAGCGTAAATCCTGTATCTGTGATTGTCCAAACTACCGAATTGAAGTAAGCATTTGTTACCCCATAATAGGAGAATCTATTATCTCCTAGGTGACCATTAGATACATAGACAGCGCGATATGTACCATTGTTAGCGTACTCGACTATTATTACTCTCGGTCTGAATCCTAGATACTGGCTAAAGGCGGAACCAGATGGAGTAAGTGAACCTGTAGACAACTTAACTAAACCAACACTATTCAATTGAGTCGTGCTTACCCTAATTTCTCCGGCTCCCGCTCCACCTTTGCGATATCCCTCCCTCGGATAAACTGCTAGTGATCCATCCGGCCATAAACCAACTCCCTGCGCCGGATCTTCGCCGGAGGTGATAACAGGAATTGTTCCAACTGTTTTTTGCCCCTTGCTATAGGCTACTTTATTGGACAAGATATCTGCCGCTGTTGCGGTAGCGTCTGAGGTAGCTGTACCTTCTAGCCCTAACATTTCAACCCCCATTAGGATGTTCTTGGCGGAGACGTGGACAGCATCGACATAAGTAAACTCTGTACCACCATTTACGGCTAGAGATTCGCCAACGCCCAGCTGAGGTATTGATACTGATAGATAGCCCTCTTGCATGTAGGCGGCACTCGCGAGTATTTCTTGATCACCCATGTTCTTCATTGTACCGAACCCTCCGTAGGTTGGGCCGGCACTGAATTTAGTTCCCGCAAGTACTTGTGATGCCTTAGCGTTCCCTGATGTATATATAGTAGCCATTGTCTCACCTCCATTTGTTATTAACAATCTATGATTGAGCCGGACGCATAGACTACGTTTGCTGCACTACACTTAATTAAAAGACTTATAGGGCTATCTGAAGTAGCAGCGAAGAAAGCAACGGGTAGAGAGTAGCTTCCTATAGGAAATACATCGTCTACGATTACCGTGCTCTGTACTACAGAGGTATGATCTTTGTAAGTAGCTGTTACCTTTACACTAGAGGCAGCAGTCAGACGTAAGTACACTCTCGCCTCGAAGTTACCACTCTCCGCAGGCGTACGTGCCAGAAAGGCAAACTCAGAAGTAGTCGTAACGAAGTAATTTGTCGCACTAGCTTTTCCATATTGCGGAGTCAATGCTGGTGTTACCGCATTGAAGATACCTGTTTCAGAGGTAATCAAACCCATCTGCCAGCCTTTCTCCCAGCCTGTTATAGCACCAAAAGCGGCTGTAAACTCAGATACCTCTATGTGAGTAATGCCCCATACAGTAGTCAGGCTTCCTAATAAGATGCAGTTGTTAGTACCATCATGGGCTAAACGAACTCGATCAAATGGAACTCTACCATTTAACACTGCACTGATGTTAGCCCAAGCAGGTGTAGTAGAGTAGTTGTAGCCACCCAGGATTAATTCCCAGGCACCTTTACCAGTGGTATAATCATACCCTTTTATTTTGATACTCATCATAGTATTGCTCCAGGTCTTAGGCATTGTGATCTTAATAGTCCCTGTAGCAGTACCAGTGGCATTATACCCTACTAAGTTACGGTAGCTATAGAAAGTACCATCATAGTTCCTAACAAGAGCGGCAGTCATAGTTCCACCAGCGCCGGTTATGTTAGATACCCAAGGAGTCCAAGAAGTTGGCGTATACTTTGATCTACTGTATATAGTGCCTGTGGTAACTTCTATGACTTCCTGTTTTATATAGCTGCTGGAAAGGTCAGATGGATTAGTCGCAGATACAGTCAAGATACCATATGCCACAGGAGAAGAATTTGTTGTTCCTGTAGGGTTGTAAATCATATATACCCCGTTTTTTACTAAGGTATTGTAGTCTGTGTTATTAGAGACATTACCTCTAGTAGTAAATAAAGGAGCGTCGTTGTACCCTGTCCACAGTGGAACCCATGCACTCCAAGCGTTCGTGGCATCTTTACGCCTTACATACGAATCACCACTGGATTGCAATATAATTTGCCATGTCCACATGCTCGCATCAACGTGTGTTTCTCCGCCGCTGACAATTACCATTACCTGCCCCCACATACTAGCTGACGGCTTATTCAGTGTAGCAGGGCTGATAGGGTATACGCCTGCGGTGAGTGCGAGGTTTAAATCCGCTGTGGGGACTGTTGACGGACCGCCTAGAGAGTTGTAGGTATTAACTCGTGGTAACTTGATAAGTGCATCAAGTCCCGCATAACCATTGGCTGTGTTCTTTTTGCCGGAATGCTCGATTTCATACCAGTTCGACCAAACGCTGTTGTAGTAATTACGGGTGAATACCCTTAGCGCCGCAACATTCGCCCCGTAGGCCGTTAGGGTCTGGTTAAAGCCTCCTGCAGTATTCGGTACAACCTTCAGGTGGAACGATTTCCCGGCCACTTCTGGAGGCATACCGGAAAGAGTGGCGGCAGTAACGTCAGTAGCGCAATAGTATTCACCCTCTACGAAAACTCCGGTATCACTTAAGCTCTGATTTGCAGATATTCCCCGCGCCTTGCGTGCGATACTACCAGAGATAACGGCATCAAATATGAAACCATCATTCCCTATTCCTGCATAACCGTTAGCTACGTTCTTCCTGTTTGCATTCTCAATCTCTACCCAAGCAGACCAGACGCTATTATGACAGTAGCGTATAAACGTGCGTAAGTTTAAGAAATCGGTAATACGTTGGTACGCACCAGTACTAGATGTCCCGCCAACGAGTTTGTATACATCACATAGTCCACCGCCCGTAACCTCAGGTGGTCTTCCTGTCACAGAAGTGGTGACGTAGTAAAAACCAGCTGTAAAAAGTGTGTCCATTGACCCTGAGCTGAATAATATAGTAGAACCATCATTCTGAGTAAGCCGGTGCTTCTGAATTAAATAACCGGACTGAGTTACGGTATCATCTGGTATAGTCTGAACTGCTACAGGAAGAGTAGTAGCGGCAGTACCTGTGTATGGAGTGCCTAAGGTGAACGGCTTGGTATTAAGTGCTGATTGTGACGTAAGCCGCTTAGTATGAACCGCATACCCGTTACCGTTACTCGTACGTGCTTCTATGGTAATACGCCATTGGCTACTAGTTGCATCCCACGACACGTCCGAGATAGATACACAGTTAACTATAGGACCAGTAACTTCCGTGTACTGTGTTAACTGGCTGTTTATTGTACCTGATGTATTGGTCATGATATTAAACCGCTTAGTCATTCTGCCTACATTGTTCTGATTACCAAATGTGCCTGTGATGGTTACTTCAAAAAAACCAGCAAGAGAACCTGTAGTGATCAAGTCTACCTTTTGATTAGCTACGTTATGTGTAAAGCTAAATGTGCTCACGGCCTCAGTAGAAAACTCTTTTAGACTGATTCCGTCCCCTAGCATATATTTCGCTGCGTCCATGGCAGGAACACCGCTGGCAGCACCTTTTTGTACCAAGGGAATAGATGCATTTTTAGCATTAGTCTCAGCGGCGTTCCAAGCAGTTCGTTCTGCGGCTGTGATATGCCTTGTAGTATCGTCAACGTGTGTCTTAGTTGCAGCTAGTGTGATGTCTGGAGCATCAAACGGATTTGCCTTCCCTGTGATGGTTTTGAAGTACTTGGTAATCCATGAGAACCACTGAGTGATCGAACCCGTTAAGCTATAGGGAGTAGTAATCGAAGGATCCGCAGTACGATTACCTATCGTAGCATCTGTAGCCGATCCCGCAGCACCAGCTCCAGGAGTGAGCCCGGCCAACTTTGCCTTCTCGGCAGAAGAATAATCCTCTGTTGAAAGTTGTTTGCCTGATACCTTGTCCACTTTTCCCGAGAGCTGATTGGTGACTGTGGCCGCAAAGTTTGGATCATTATTCAGTGCATCTCCGATTTCCTTTAGTGTATCCAGAGCATCCGGCGCGGCCCCGACCACAGTTTGAATACGCTGGTCAGTCTCCGTTTTGCTATAAGTGGATGACTTATCTGCCTTTGCAAGCAGCGCGGTATCTGCATAGGTTTTGGCAGCTGATAGAGCAGCATCAGCTTTAGTCTGGGCACCTGCAGGTGTCTCCTTGGCTTTCCATTCCGCTCTTTCAGCAGCCGTTATGTGCTTAACCGTATCTTTTTTATGTGTATCAATATCCGCAGCGTTTTGATCTGCCAGTTCATGGACGGTCTCAATACCATCTTCTATGTGATTCAAACGCTGAGATGTAAGACGTGTACCTTCTTGGACCAGTTCGTACAAAGGCCGCCCGGTTTGCGGGTCAGTCTTTTGCTTTCCCGAGGAATCCTTTATCGGCTTGGTCAAGTCGGGAATCTCGTCCTTCCACTGCTGTTTGTTATACACCACCAGCATTCGCCTCCAATCTCAAAACAAATTCAAAGGCAATCAAAAACCCCTTATCGTTTTTAGTTACGAGAAGGGGTTGATCTGCCAGTATGTTGCCTTCAGCATCCAGCAAGGCTGCGCCTAAAAGTTGTTTGCCGATGGCTTGCGTCTCCGTTATATAAATGTACTTTCGAACAGACATACCAGACACAATTGTGTTGTAAATAGGATACGTCGTCTGAACGCCTCCTATATTCACCCGCGCGCTGACGATGTGGCCATTCAAATTCGAAATCAACTTCTCTAGAAGCAACTGCTTAATAACGTCTGCCATTACTACCCCCAAACGGCACTTCAAACCCACAAATCGGGAAGTCTACTCCATGCGAGTACCCAGTACCTTTTATATTAATGACCTGCGTCGGAACTGCTGAACTAAATACTGCTCGACGAATATGAACCGGACGCACGTATTCAAAATCAGCCTGTAGACCTGCCATGTTAAACGGTTGAACTAAGGAAAATTCAAAATGGATCTCTTTTGCTAAAAAATCCTCTGAGACACTTATCAACTTACCATGCTGATTCCCCAATTCTCGAAGCAGAGGAAGCTTAAAAGGACGATCGCCCCAGCGCTTTCGGCGTATCGCCTCTCTACGTTCATCGTCACTTCCCTCTTGAGTCTTCCGGAAGTACATCCACTCCCAAATCCACAATGACCAGGTAGATCTCCTGAGGATAAACTGATTGCTCAGATCATCTATCGTCTGCAGGCGATCATCCATTTCTTTTTCAAAAACTGAAAAATGCCGGTCTGCCATATCAATCTCATACCAATAAGGTGGCAGCATTTCACGATATCTCAGCGGGATCATAACAAGATCACTTCCACTCTTAAAACTGACGACAAGGGGAGAACAATATCCTCCATATCCCCATTGAGGGTTAAACTCTCGTAATCATCCACACCAGGCAACAGTAGCAAGGCAGCCACATAATTGTATATTAGTTTGGACCGTCCGCTTGCGTAATCCAATACACGCTGCTGAATAGTTGCCGCCAGCACAGTCAGATCTGTACCGCTAGTCGTTAGCAAGCGTGTCTCTAAGCGTACATTAAAGACCGGAGCCGGATGTACCAATAAGTCATGCCCAGCGATCCGACGCTCCTCCCACATCCATGCTTTTACCGTCTCAGCAAATTCCTCAGTAATTGGCTGTCCGTCCAGGTTGGTCAAGTAAAGATCAACGGAATTGTCATGCCGTTCTTTTTCACGGGCAATGGCTCCACCCACACCTGCCATCTCAGTGGCCCAGGTTTCATAATCTTTGCGACGACCGCTCCCGATTTCGGTAGCAGCACGCTCCAACATCCGTAGGCGAAATGTATCGTCACTCTCCCCTTCCTTGCGGGTAAGACCTGCAGCCCATCCGTGACCATCGAGATACTCGGAATCTGCCCAAATCGGAAACCCCTGAACGAATCCATAAGTCCATAGCATTTGCTGTTCGGCAAGCTCCAACGCAAGAGGGTACCACAAATCATAAAAGTACTCCCCTTCTCCTGTTGGCGGCGGTGGTAACCCTCGTTCAAGCGCCAGGGCTATGGCACGGTTCACCCAACGTTGATAGATTTCCTCTGGCTCTTCTTCTAAGATAGGCATGTAGGGGAGTGACGGTAAATCACTCAGTTTAATGGTCATACACTAATTGCCTCCTCCAGTTCCACTTGACCCGCTAAGCCAGTTATCAATATTCTAAGATGCATCTCCTGTCCTGCTCGCATCATCGATCGCACCTCAGCACGCACAATCTCGGTATGAGCAGTCAAAGCTTCCTCCATATCTCGTTTGATCTCTACATCTTCCCAAGTGGACCACTCGGATCTCTCCACGCCAACTTCTTCCCCATACAAGACATAACGAAAGCGTTCTGTATTAAGGACTTTGAGTGCTGTCTGAACTAAGTACTCAGCATAAGAACCTGTCTTCTTCGGGTGGCCATCTTCAGTAAGTACGGCACGCCGATTACGATAATCGATAACATAGGTCCATTTATTGGCCGAGACAACCGATTCTGTCAGTTCGACTTCTCCGATATCCGATATGTCCAATTCAGGAAACAAACTATCTGCCACCGCCGCCAGCCTCCTTGCCATGAACGTAATACCGCTGGCCAGTCAACCTAGAAACAATGAGTCTGTCTCCAACCTTCAAGGGACTAGGAATTGTTAGGACGCCAGTTAACTTCGGAATCTCAAGTTGCTCAACCTCAAAGACAGCATCGATACGGCGTTCTTGCAGATATTCTGCAAAGACCAGTTTATCTGCAGGATAAGGTTCTGTGTCACCTTCTACCTGAATTTTCGGATTATCTGGCCAACTCAATAATGTCGCTCGTTCGGTATCTCGAGCGTCAATATGACCTTTCGTCTTTTCCTTCAACAAATTCAATGCGTCATTTAGCAACGTTATTCCCTTCTTTCCAGCTCAAGCTTCACAGTGTATAACCCATTCTTAAAACTGCTCTCAGCGGACTCTACAATCCACTTGGAGGTATGGTCCGTTTTGATCAACACCATCCATCCAGCCCGAAGCCCTGTCAGTGTATGGTCTTCATGCTTTACAGTAATTTTCTTAATCTGCTTCGCCTTCGACAAAGCCTTCAGGCGCTGCGTTGCGATCGTGGCCGGGTCCTCATCTTCCTCAACCTCGATGATCTCTTCCATTCGACCCATGGCTTGAACTGCACCGACTGCCATCTTAGTTACTGATGAAGCAAGCTTATCGTCCTTATACTTCTGTGCGGTGACGACCGTATAAGTCTCCTCAATGCTATAACCGGCGGTACTCGCTTCCATCTGTTCTGGAATAAAGACCGGAACAAGAGTGTTCGTCCCCTCCCGAACCACCTGCAGGTAGAAACTCGAATCCGTCCGAACTACATCTACATGATAACGGTAGCCGCTACGCTCATATGCCTTTTGCAGCACATCCAAGATGACTTCTGAATGGAACATCGTGCCATACCGTTCATCCAGGTTAAACCCTAACGATGGACATCGAAAATCGATTCCGGTAGTCTTGATATAACGCTGAAGCTCTGCACCGGCCTCGCCTTTCAGGTATGGTCGTGTGCCTTTGTTCTTCGCTAAATACCAGCTCATCTCCCGAGCTTCAACCTCCCATTCATCTGTGAACTCATTTTGTTCATACTTGATGATGGGTCCATGGAAGAACTGATTCTTGTGATGAAGCACTCCCATGCCTTTCAACCGCGCTGAAAAGCACATCAGCATGCCGGCTACCTTCAGATCAGCAGCGTTACGAAGTCGAACAGTTGCGCTACGTGCGATTTCATCTCGTGCTGAAGACCAGGACAATTCAACTGCCGCATCCGTCAACAGCTGTCGATTACTCTCCTTTCCGTAAAGGATCGCAAAGTTATCCATCTTAATCCCGCCTTTTATTTAACACTAGAGTTCTTATCTAGAATCCGTTCTTTTTGAGCCAGATAATCAAAGTTTCCCTTTTTATTGTCGGCAGCTGTTTTTGCTTCAGCTTTCTTCTGCTTATCGCTCTTCTTAGTTTTATTTTTACTATCAGTTTTACCGGTTGTATTAGGTCGACTTTTGGATGACTTGGTTATAATTACGCCAGGCTTTAAGAGCTGCTTGGTGTTGGAGTACGACACGATTTTAACTGGGTTGAACTCTACAAAATTAAAACTGATATGCAGATTCGCTTGGCCATCTTTATACGTAGCCTCGATACTCTCAAACCACATAGTCTGCGAGAACAGCGATTCGAAGTTAATAACAACCGGCTTGAGCTTCCATTCCTCCATCAACTTCCAAGCCTGTTCTGGAGACTGGTAAACCACCGTCTCTTTGCCGGTTTCCCAAAGTTTCTCCCAGGCTCGTGGGAAGATCACAGAAAAAGAGACCCGCTTCAGCTTCGAAGTGAGTCTCTTACTTGTCTTCTCTTCACCTGTGATTACTACAAAGGAATCTATCTCATTGCTGCTAGTGATTTGGATCTCTGCTGGCGTAATTGGAAATGTGAAGCGATTCTTATCACGTATCATAGTCAGCATGATTTATCCCCCACTTTCCAGAGCATTGTACAACTCTTCGCCGAAAATTTTACGGAACAACGCTCTTCCCTGTGGGCTGGTCAGCATCTTAGCGAATTCAGCAAAGTTGGTAATTCCCTTGGCCAGTTCACCAAAATCGATGTTGATGTTCTCAATTACGATATCGCGGATCGCTGCAGGTGCCTGCGCCAATGTCTTCGCTACCGGGATACTGGACGATCTCATACCTACCGCACCACCATCTGCGTAAGGACGAATTCCAAGTAAGCTCCCCGCCTGTTCCCACAATGCTCTTCCTCGTTTACTCCGCTGCCGCGAAAGTGGAATGATCATCTCCGGACCGGCTTCACCGACCAGGCCCATGTGTGGAGCACTGATAAGCCCACCATCAGCGTATTTCTTCTTACGTTTTTTTCGTCGGCCAAAGAATCCAGAAATGCCATCATACATTTTCGTGGCCAACTTCTCACCGCCGATTGTTCCTAACAGCCCCCCGATTGCACCACCAACGGCTGTACCGACACCAGGCATGAGGAAGGTTCCTAGCATTGCACCCGTTGCAGCACCACCTAAGATCCCGCCTCCAATTCCACCAACTACTTTAGCAGTCTGTCGCCCGCGGTTTCCTTTTCCAGCAAAGAGGATGTCCCATCCGTCCATAGCATAACCAACCGGTCGAACCACTTTACCGAGCAGCTTTGTACCCTTGGTAAAGTTCTTCATCTTGGCAGCTTGTCTGCGCAGTTGATGACCCGTTGAGCGTATTTTGTAAGCATCTGTGAGACTACTGGCTTTATTCATGGCCTTGGTATAACGCTTCATGCCTTGCTTCTTTACCATTTCAAGTGAGCCATGGATCCCTTCGGCATAGCCGGCTCCGTAACCTATTCTGTCGTTGTTATCATCAATGTAGGCTTTAGCTTGATAAGCACGGTTTCGTAGGGGTTGCCCTCCAACAATACCACCGTTAGCATAAGCCCGAACGCCTAACATTGCCCCGGCACGTTCCCACAGTTCCACACCGCGCTGCCGACGTCCTGCAGAGAGAGGAATAATGGCCTCTGGTCCAGCTTCACCGACCAACCCGATATGAGGTCGAGTAATAATATCGCCGTTTGCATAAGCGGCACCACCACTGGAATTGGGAAGACTCGAGGTAACAAAAGATTTCGCCGCACCTGCTCCAGTCAGGGTGTTCAGAATACCCATAGCACCGATTGCTGTCGACTTAAGTTCAGGAAATTTACTCTGCATCCCCTTGGAAATCCTCGTAATAATGGTACTGCCCCAGCTTTCACTCTGACTCGTAACTGTTTGTATCGATAGCAACTGCTGCTTCGTCTCATCGGTCGCCGTCTTTACTGCAGTCCCGATTCCGAGCATACTCGCTCCCGCTGCACCAGCACCCTGAACAATTCCAGCAGTGCTGGTTTTCGTGGTTACACCTAACTGCTGAGTCTGTCCAGCTGTTTTCTGTGCAGCTACTCCAACAGCTTGCACATTTTGCTGAGCATTACCCGATTCTGTGCTTTTCCACGCGCCAACAAATGTGTTTTTAATCTTATCGACCGTTTCCTTAACACCGCTCTCGTTAACAGCTCTGGTCAATGCGGTCTTTAATCCATCCTTGGCCACATTGGCCCGGAAAACGTTGAAGGTCTCCTGTAATTGTTTTTCTCGTTCCGGTGTCAAGTTACCAAAGGTGATCTTGGCTTCAGGTACTACTTTAGCGGTAACTGCAGGCTCTTCCTTCTTCTTTCCTTTACCTGTAATCCAGTCACCAATCGAATAGATGCCATCTACAGCCTTTTTCGTCCATCCAGCATTATCAGCCATGGAACCAAGCTTTTCTCCAACCCAGCCACCAGCTGCTGCTCCTGCAGCGGTACCGAATGGACCAGCTAATGATCCGACTATTCCACCGATTGTGCCTCCTGCCAAGCCTCCGACTATTGATCCTCCGGTATTGGAAGCTCCAGCCTTTAATCCCTCGTCCTTGGACGCCTGATACAAGCTATACCCGGACATGCCAATACCCGCAACGGTACCTACAACCCCCATTGCCTTTACAGCCTTTGTTCCACCTTTGGCCAAGCCTTTTAAAACTCCCCGCCTAGCTGGTACATCTGAAACATCTGATATGATATCCGGGATTGCTGATGTCCCACGAAGCCGTGCGGTATTACGATAGGTAACTCGTCCTCTTCTTGCAGCAACGTCTGGAATTGCATCAATATCAGGAATATTAGTAGTTCGAGTGCCCCGACGCGCTCTGATCGAGCCACTTGTACCGCTGCCGCCTGTCATTGTTCGGGTGCTAGAACTTGAGCTACCAGTACGCCCACGGCGGTTCGACCTACCTCCTGAGCGGCTACCTTGCCCACCAATTGAGCCACCCAAACCACCAGCCTCATTAAGATAAACAACACTGGCATTTACAGTCATAGATGATAAAGAACTCAGGCCACCACCTAAACCGCCGGTTGATCCAGTAGTACCACGTCTGAGTGTAAATCGTTTTCGTGAAGAGCTACCGACTTCTTCTATTGGTAATGAGTCAGAACTGGTTGATCTTCTTCCAAAAAGCCCACGTATGTCAGAGGCTACATCTTTACTTTTTTGGTATCCCTTATAAACCTTATTCACAGCAAAGGTTCCTATCAGCAATCCAACACCGACATTGATTTCATCAAAGAACTTTCCGTACAAGTCAGTCGCAGTTGTAACCACTTTTACAATCCCCGAACCAAATGTTTGGATTTGCTCTTTATTTTCTGTGATAAGAGTATTGAATTCTTTAAGTGCTGGAAGAACTGCTGTTGATAGATTTGCTCCCAACTCCTGCATTTGCTGATCGATCTGCGCACGAGTCTGAATAATATCCTGCATCGGATTCGCGGCCTGTTGAGTTTGGACCATTCTTTCCGTCGTCCCTGCAATACCAGAAGGTGCAGGTTGAAAAGGTACTTGAAAGGTCTTAAGTACAGCACTTCCGTTGTCTTCCGCTGTAGCCGATCCAAGGGATACTAGAGAAGCTTTCAACTCACTTTGTGACTGACTGGCTAAATCAGCAACTAGGGCCATTAGCGCTCCCTTTGCACGTTGCTCCTCACCAGAGTTAATGTCGCTAGTAAATGAGGCAGCTTGCTTTGCTGCGTCGTTCTTACCAGCTCCGCGCAGAGTGAAATACTTCTCCATGTCCCCCGGATCGAGAGCCTTCACGCCGAATGTCTCTTTGATAAAATCGGCAGGCTTATCGAAATTGAAGGATCCCTCCTTCACGCTCTGTGTCAAGAAGTTGGCCATTTGACCAGAGTTTGCACCGGTGTTTTTGAAATAACCGCTGTACTCCCAAAATGTGTCGAACAGATCTTTCTGTCGATCTCCGACTTTTTCATAGGCATATATCATGCTGTCAGTTACGGAAGCATAAGTTTCGCCAAACGTATCAGCTGACTGCGCCAGTGCGCGGTTGATCTCTTCAAACCCTGCATCTGGCAGGAGATATTTCATCTTTGCTGAAGCTCTAAGAAACTCGCTAGTTTGCGATTTATCCCGGACTAGTGGGGAAATATCTGCTAATTGTCTGGCCCCTTCTGTCTGAGAAGAGATAATACCCTGAGCATTTAGATCTTTCACAGTCTGAAGACCTTGATCACGTGCAGTTGCAGGCAATAAGGCCGCGCTTCGGGAAGCTTCAGAATAGTAATCCATGACATTCCCGAATAATGCGTCCTTGATTCCACCACCTAGCACAAGAGCACCTGCAGTTGCCGCAATCGTTGTAATCTTGGAAGATATACCATCAAGGACTGGACTAACCTCATCTTGTGCTCTTAAGTGCACCCGAGAATCACTCATTCCGCGAATCTCCGAATCTGCACGAGATGCTGATCTGCGCAAATCCTCAGCACCGGAGCGAGCTCGCCTGAAAATATCATCAATGTTCGCTCGTCCAAGTCTCCGAGTTTCGTCTGCAGCATCATTGATCCGGCTACCTAAATCATCCGCTGCGCTTCGGGATCGCCGAAGATCAGATACAAGGTTGTCCCCCATTTGTCCAGAAGCTCGACGAAAATCTAGTAAATCATTAGTCGCCCCAAGAATGGCTTTCCGCATATTCTGGACAGCACCGGAAATAAGATCCCGTGCTTCGAACGGGACCGTCACCTTTGTTGTAGCTGCTATAATTGTTCACCCCCATCCTGCCTATTTCTTGTTAGCCAGGCGTTTGGCTTCTTCTTCGGCGACCATACCGGCCGCAAGACAGAAAAAATACTGCCGCTGTTTATCCACATCATAAGGTAGGATTTCAGCCGGCAGCCGCTTCTGGTTAATCCAAAAGGATGCTACCCAGCTTGCTTCTCCGTCTTGCTTGATGAGTTTTTTGCTTCTTTCAGTAGCGCATCTTTCGTCTCTTGAAATTTGTTCACTGCCTTACTTAGCTCAGCGTAATCGGCAGGGTTGTCTAGGATACGCGGTGGTAGTTCATATTTACTGGTGCAATTGAAGGCGAGTAGTAAATCTTTATTGTTCCAGTCAAATTCATGTTCGGTTGCCTTAACGATCATGACGTCGATCTCGTTATAGGAATCTTTCGGATCACCATTTTCCTCATAGGCCAGTTCGTAAGAACGACGCACTTCGATGGTGGTCAAACGGCGAACAGACCATTTTTCTCCGTCTGCCGGCACAGTAATGGTATCGTCGTTACTGCCTGCTTTGCCCTTGGATAGATATTTTTCTAATTTGTCGCTCACGGGAAAACCTCCATATATCTTTTTAAAATCAAAAAGCCACCTTTAAAAGGTAGCCTTGAAAACTTTGTATTAATATACTTCTTTAAACTGCATAAAAGGATTAATTATATTATCCCTATCTAGGCTCATTAACAATGAAGCGAATATTTCAAGAGATTGTGAAGAACTCATGGCAAGTTCCAAATCATAGTTATTTGCTAGTAAATCATAATTTCCTTGGATAGCTCTATTAATTAACCTTATCTTCCAGCCTGTGCTGCTTCTCTTAAATTCATTATTTTCCTCCGAATATTCAGAAAGACCTACGAATAACCATTCTTCTATACGTGGATCAGCTTCAATAAAAATAACCTTCCCATCTATTTTCTCATGAACTTCATTGTAAGAGTTCACTGCCCTTGTAATCTCGCTTTTATCAAGAACAACTACTACTGAGTTTGTGGGTTCAATATAAGTCTCTAGAAACTCATTAATATTTTTAACTTGAGAAAACGAGCCTTGTATTGATACAATATTAATTTCACTGAGTAAATTTAACTGTCTGACAATAACATTTAGTATTGCTTTATCAGAATTACCTTCAACAATTAATGTTATGCGTTTTGTAGATTTATAATTTTCCAGATCATCTTGTTTTAAATAATAACGCTTGCCATTAATTTTTAAATATTTTCCTTTTTCATTTCTCTTCATCATCTTATCAGTCGGATTTGAATCTTCTTCCCCATTCCCTACGTTTTCAGCTTCTTCATAGTCTTCGATTTCAACTTCACTAATAGGAGGATTTTCAATTAATTCATTATTGGTAACTTCATTATCATTTACTGCAAATATTAAAGATTTTTCAACTTCTGTAATCCAAACTTCTAACTTCTTTTCAAAATCAACTATATTTTCAAAAGATGCAATCCAGTTATTTGTTTTCTTTTTTGTTATCCAATCGAGTAGATCAAAAACTTCATTTGCTTGAACATAAGCTGGCTCAAAATCTTTTATACCCTGATTTTTACGACGAGTATGTTTCTCGTCTAAAGTTCTTTGTCTAGCAAATGTCATAACTTGTTTATTTTGGTTGTAAGCCTCTATTAGTTCACACCATGTAATACTTAATCTGTCACTGGGAACTGTTATCTCCAGTTCCGCAGATCCTGCTTTAATTTTGAAAGGATCTATAGCAAAATTAAATTTCCCTTCATATATACCTCCATATCTTCTATCAATAATGCAAAGTACTATGTCGGCATGATTTATTGCTTTAATACAATGGTCATGTGAATGGAGTCCAGTATTAGCTGGAAAGGTCGGGCTTTCGTGATATATCACTTCATGACCACGTTTTTCAAGTCGATCAACAATTAAAGCACGAAAATCGCTTAAATCGTGACTAGTTGAACTTATAAATATTTTCAAGAGAATCCCTCATCACATAGAATGTTTATACCCTAAATACAATAACATCCTATGGATTTATTTTCCACGACAAAAAATTATATTAATCTTCTCTCTTATTTCTTCAGAAAAAGGACGGTTACCCGTCCCTATGCCATATAATCTGGAAACTGTTCAATGAAATCAAAATCATTCGCTGTACCGGAAAGCGTGATATCGATGCCATTGTTGTCATCAATCTTGGCAACCAGCAGATCCATTTCATCATGAATATGCACACCGCTGATCATCACACGTTCAACATTACCCGTCTGCATGTCCTCAAGAGAGCCGGTAATCCGGTCCAGGAACATCGTCTTACCCGCCTTAAAATCAGCCAGGAGCCTGTAACGAAGAGAGGACTCCAACTTCGACATAACCAGTTTCACCGTGATCTCATACCCGACAATCTGTTTCGTCTTAGACATCTTCCGCGCACGGATAATATCCAGTGTCTCCGGCTTCAGGATAACCTCCACTTCTTTAATGGTCTGAATCGAGTCGCCATTGTCATCCTGCACGGATAAATTACGGCCAATAAGTTCGCGTTCCATTTACTACGCCACCTCCCAATCAATATTAAAGATCTCAATAGCGTCCAAGGGTTTTGCAGACAGGGAGAAATAAGCATAATCCATATCACTTTTCTTCATTGGATGCTCAGTAAATGTAAATTCTGAGCCAATCGCCTTTTGTTCAACACGAGTCTTCAGATAACTAACGACTGCTGCGATAAACATACCCCGACCATCCTTGTCATTGTCCAACTTTGCCTTATTCGCTTTGCCGGCAGCGTAGATGTCATTCAAAATTTGGTCTATCGTCATGGAAACTCGAATCTTACCGAAGTCCTCCCTTTCCCCTGCCCCAAGTGTGGTCAATGTGTTCACTGCCGACTCAATAATATAGTCGTAACCGTCGCGGGTAGCCATCAGTGTGCCTTCGGCCAACCCTTTCAAAACTTCGCTATGACTCCAGTCCACTAGAGCTTCAGTCATTGGTACCTTAACACCCGTAAATGATTTATTCGCCGGTGTTCCAGCTGCAAGTCCAGCCACCCACGCTGCCCAGTGAAGAGAACCATAGGTCTTACCATTGGTGTGTTCACCAGCCAAAGAGCAATTGATGATAAACCGGGCATTGGCCGCGCGACTGCGCGTATTATGATCTTCAATGTCAT
Source organism: Paenibacillus etheri (assembly GCF_001012825.1). Classification (GTDB taxonomy): domain Bacteria; phylum Bacillota; class Bacilli; order Paenibacillales; family Paenibacillaceae; genus Paenibacillus_AQ; species Paenibacillus_AQ etheri. The sequence continues at coordinate 84,209 of NZ_LCZJ02000015.1, read as the reverse complement.
CATCAGTTTCCAATGCCCCTGCAATGACCAGCTGTGCAAGTTTGCGAGCCTTGGTGCGGCGATCCAGCAACCATTGTTTCGCGGCTGCCTGTACAGCAGACTCTGAGGAAGGTAGATAAACGACATCAAACACTAGACCATCAATGCGATTAAAGATGCCGCTCCAATTGGCTGCCGTGATCGCTGCAGTACCAGTAACTCCGCCAGCCAACTTTGTGTAGGCAACATCAACCAACGCCGTTGCACCTGTGTCCTTAAAACGCACCATGTTGGACTTTTTCAGAGCATTGATAGCTTCAGTTTTATCAGCGATCAAGAACGTCTCAGTATCATAGATACCTAGCGTATCCCGAATGATAATCTCTTTCTTTGTTGCATCTACCAGACTCGCTCGAATTAGATACTCAAAATCATTTCCGCGAGTACCTGGATAACGTGCCTCAATTGTGTAGCTGCTGGCTACTGCAACCGAAGCAACTACCTCATTCCCATTAGTAACCCTATACCCCACTACCATCGCGCCATTCTCTCCAGCCAGTTCCAACTCATCTACAAGTAGACCAGATTCCTTGAAGCGCTCGGACTGATCCGCCATATCCACTGCTTTATTTGGCAATCCCCACTCCGCTTGATACGGTACCAAAACGCGGCCAGATACCGATAGGACACGAGACTTCGCAACCGCCTGAAGCTCCACATACGCGCCTGGTCTATTCCGTTGTATCGACATTCACTGTTTCCTCCTTTGTTTTCAGACCCAAGTAGGCGTCTACTTTTTGAATGACTTCCTGTTGTGACAACAGGAAGTCATCCAGACAATCAAAAAGAGCGCCGGCGATTTCAAAGCGTTCCCGCTTCAAAACCACTGCGCTCTCAATCCATTCCTGCTTTGTTCGCTTGTTCAGGGTATCTGGAACAACATTAGTAGGCTGGCGAATCTGTTTTTTTAAGTTCATGATTCAGTAACTCCTCCCTTTTCTGACCAAAAGAAAAACCGCCTCTCCTTGGGCGGTAATTTCTAAGTACTATCAACCTTCATAAGGTAATGAACAGAGAAAGGTACAAAAGAAATACTATTGAACCTGATTGACTAAATCTATTAGGTCGGATTCATTTAGTTTATAAGTACCTAACTGGTCAAGATTTCCGTTGATATAATACGAAAATCTAGCCAAAAAACCATTCTCACTTTCCCACCAAATGGATTGTGAGGTCTCGTCCTCATCGTAATAGGCTTGTTTTCCATTTTTAAGTTCAATAGGTTCCTTGCCTTGTTCAGATACTTTCTCTGGTTTTTCAATATCCTTGCTCAATATGAACCTTATTTCTTGAGTGGTCTGTTTGTTTTTATAATGAAAAATAAATTGTTGGAGTACTTCTGGATTATCAATAGCTATCTCTGTATAAACCTCATTTACTTCAAATGGAAATCTAAACGGTTCATTTAAATTATAAAGTATTGATTTACTTCTTTCTTCGGTTTGATTTCCGACACTACATCCAGTAATTAGAATTAACAATATTAGAAAAACCAAAGAAATTCTCCTCATTTTCTCACCCCATCTTTACATATTAACGAAAACAGAAGAATTTCGTTGCACATAATTTCCATTTTTCTAAAAAAGATAATCTTAAGTTCAACTTTGTTCAATAAAAAATTCGTTGATCTTATCAACTGGACTGCCATCGCCATTTACAAGCAGCTTTGGAACATGTAGGAGATATGAATACCGAAACGTAACTTCCATCCGATCATTCTGCGGCCGCGTGCGTGGAGCCTCGATCACCATTATGATTCCAAAGCGATGCGAAACCACACAGAATCGTCGCTGGCGGAGGTAAAGGAAGAAGGGAGATAAGTCTAGGGGAATTGGCTCTCCGTCTTCCTCTACCACACTATGGTCGATGTCGTAATGAAAGACTAACCCTACATCCTCTACGATTCGATCTGCCTGTGGAGTATGAGCCTTGTCAGAGACAAGATCCGTCTCAATGAACACACTCGGACGATCAAACTGCCCTGCCAGCCAAAGGGAACGATCTCGAAGAATCGGCAGCTCGGGGTATATCCGCTGCACGATTTCTGCCCAGGCTTTCAATCCCATATCCATCATGACAGCATCCTCCCCAGCTCTTTCTCCAGCCGCTTCATAATCAGTGCATTCATCCCGCCCTCCAATTGCTGAACAGCGATGTCAAAGTAATGCCTACCAATGAACGACCGTGGCTTAGCCATAAATCCGGTCTTCGCCCTGGGATCGTAGACAAATGTTCCATTCGTTGCCCAATAGCCTGGGACAAAGTGAGCCTTGTGGATGGTGTAACCATCATTAAGATGGCGTGCATAAGGAAGATTAGAACCGACTTCGATAGTAATAGAATTGCGGTCAACATCCCATTCCCAAATGTTATTGTCCTCTCCACGAGTAAAGGAGTTCCACATCAATCCAGTGTCAATCAGATCCTGTTTATCAATCTCATCGATGACCAGGTTCAAAAGTGTTTCGCCCACAGCCTCAGCAATGTTCTTAAGGATCTGACTAATCCCTTCGTCGCTCAGCTTTTTGAATTTCTTCGCTAAACCATCAAAGTCATGCATGTTCACTGCCCTTCACCTCACAAGTCACCAATAACTCACGCCAGTAACGGCGTGGGTTAGAGTCAATCACCAGATACCGGCGTCCGAATAGTAGTACTTCGTCACTTATTCGGACGTCCGATGTCTTCGGCACACCTATTGTCTTTTTGACAATGTATATGACAGGAGTGGAATCTGCTTTGGCATCAGTCTGCGTCTTAACAACGAAACATTTCAAATCTGCGATCTTTCCTGCTTTCCGATCGCTGAATAGGTTGTCCGCATCCTGCTGACGACCGACCCGGTACACTGCCAGCGGTGTATTCATGCGGTGATTCATAGCAAATAGGCCGTGATGTTCCCATCATCCGGCCCGGCCTGCTGCTTCTTGACCCACAGGAAGAGGATAGAGTCCACATCAGCATTGCCTGTAGTCTTCCCTTCAACTGCCTGTCGGGTATATGTCCAAGCGCCGTCACTTTCCGCTGAATAACCGCGGGCAACGGAAGCCAGGTATTCTTCGCTATCCTGCAGAGCCAGTGACTCCGCCAGTTTGACCCAAGCCAACATGAGCTGCTTGTCTGCCACCTCCGGAAAAGGAACAGGCAAATACAGCTCAATCCGGGTCTGTGCATCATCAATATACTGCTCAAGCTGTTCACCAGTCGCCTCCTGCACGGTGCTGACGCGGCTACGGCTCTTAAGGAGTGTTACTGTCAGCATCGGGCACACCGCCGCCTTCTAGTGCCTTTAGTTCATTGATAAGCTCGGGCTTCTTCATATCCGCAAAGCCTTCAATACCGGCTTTCTTCGCCTTATCCTTCAGTTGCGGTAGAGACAAATCTTCCAGTGGAATGATCTTTTCCGTTTTGACCTCAAAGTCAGGATGCTCATGCAGTTTTTCTAGCACAACTGAATCTTCCACCAATACCGGCTTAGCCGGCTCAAAACGAATACTATACAGCCGAAGTGAGGCGTTCTTGCCTCTGTAGGTCACGTATGGCATTAGAATTCCACCCCTTCCACGTAGGCCAGAGCTTGCGGCTCTTCGAAGATGGCATCAAAGTCGGAATGAATCGCATAGAAACGCTTATCAGTCCAGATTGCCTCCTTACCCTCAGTCGTCTTCCGGATCTGCATATCGTAGGTGTGAACCATGGCGAAGTTCGGCTGATACGTAAAGAGAATCGCACCTTCAGGCATACTCCAGACCTCTTCGACATCATAAGCATTGATCTTCTTCACACCGCCCATGATCTGCAGCTGAATGGATGCACTGGTGTCTTTCTCGGCCAGCATCTGAAGACGTTCGCTGAAAGTATTTGGATGCAAGAAAAATTTGAACACGCCGCCGGCTCTGTACCGGGTCGGGATCGCCCGCTCCACCTCAAACAAAACCCCAGTTTTCTCTTTAGCCGAAAGTGTTTTCCAATCTAAGTAATGACCAGTGGTACGCGCCTTTTTCAACCAACCATCATTTATGCTCAGAAACTCATAATCCGGATCAGTGTTCGGGGTTGCTTTATCACCATTAAAGCCGATGTCCTGCATATTCTCACCGTAGTTGTTTGCCATAGCCCGCATGATGATATCCTCTGCGTTTTGGCCACGTACCCGCTGAGTCTGGCGAATAAATTCCTCAGTAATATCAAATGGAACAATTACTGGCTCCACTGAATACGGAATCTGTGGAAAGGTCAGACCAGGCGTGTTGGAAGCCATAATATTCTCTTTTTTACTACGCATGTTACGGCCACGTACACCGACTTTGTCAATGGTCCCTTTGGAACTCTTTCGATTCTCATGGCGAATACCTTTTAGGAAGCCATTAGCTTCGTATGCCATATCCGTGAAGGCTTCGACTTCCTCATAATTTAGAGCGTTTTGGTCCATAGGTGTGACGATAGTTGATTTCTGGATGCTGGTTCGAGCAATATTTCCGTTTGTTCTCATGATTTGCATTCCTCCTTCGAATTACAGGAAGCGTCCGAAACTAACGGCGCCTTCTGATTTGCTGATTTCTTCTTCATCACCTTGCACGGAAGCACCACGGCTATTCTTTACCAGCTGCACGTCAGCTGCCAGCGTCTGCATCTGCTGACTCAGCGGTTCAAGAGCCTTGGCAATGGCGTCGGTTATCGCAGTCTCTTCTGCGGTCGCAGTCGAAGCTGCACCGCCTGCAGGTTGGTCACCTTCGACACCTTCCTCTTTCTTTAGCTCCGCAATCTCTGCCGTCAGGCCTTCTACCTGCTTGGCGATCGGGGCCATTGCGGTCGTAATGGCCTTGGCAATATCTTCAGCTTTCAAATCGTCATCCTCCTCGGGCTCTTGCTCTACAGGAGCCGTTTTATTTTTAAGTTCGGTCAATGCAGCGATCGCATCATCTACGTGCTTCAGGTTGCCAGCGGAAATTTTCTTACCAGCTTTCGTAATCTGTTCTGAAGGTGTGCCAATGGCTTTTACGATGTCTTCCTTGGTCAGCACATCCTGCGCAATATCTACAAAATCTTGAAGCGCCTCTCGAATGGTTTCAGCATCGGTTTCCATCCCGCTGTTATAACTGTCCCAATTAAAAAGAACCGAGTTGAGGGCATCCTGCGCCGCCCAAAATTCTCGGTTCTTCCGGTTCTTATGGTATTTATCAGCGACCGCGCCCTTTTCGATCAGGCCCAGCGCTTTAGCTATACGGCTCAAGATTCCCTTGGATACCTCCTCTTCCTCCTCGATCTCCTCACGCTTACCAACACCCCACATGGAAAATCCGGTGATTCCGCCTTTCTTAATGTCCTCCCAGGTGTCGTCGTCAGTAACTTTCACCGCTGCCACCCAGGAGCCCTTCACAATTTGCTGATCACCGAGCGTCATGTCGCAGGGAGCAATATAAGACTCAATGACAAATCCCTTGTCGACTTCGAGATCGTGCTGTTTATCGATGTTGTAGGTGTGCTGCTTCTCCATAAAGAGATGGGCTGCCTTCTCAATCTCTATTTCATCCATTTGATCGTCATGTGCGTCTACCACATCCGGCTGATAAACCACGCCTTTGACAATCCGCTTATCGTCGTCGATTTTGGCGATCTGGACTTGTTTCTGGATAGCACCGGCTTGATTGGCTTTTTGAGCCTTAATGATGGCAAACGGCACTCCGTTAGCTCCCTTGTCTACTAGAGAGATGTGCGTGATCTTAGCATCTTTCAGTTTATAGCTCATGTTCTGTTCTCACCTCCTTTCAATAAAAAAGAAGCTATTATTGATGACTCCTTGCAGATTTCGAATTATAATGGTGTCAAACTTCGTAAAACAAATAATAGACTGAGCCTAATAATAGAACGGCGGCAATCATGGACAAAAATTGCCCTAGACTACCGCCGGTTTTTAACTATCGTGTCCCGTTAGCTAAACGAAGGTTGGCGGAGAATACCCTAATGTTAGCAATTGATCGACGGCTCGGGCCTACTTTTTGGATAGACCTCAATCCAGGTATTTGGCGAAGCGCTCCGTTATTTGGATGCCTCTATGCCAATCCGGCCCTCCGTTTTCAATCGTCCAGCACGCCTCAAGCACGCCTCGTACCACACCCCACATCGCGATTCGGCGAGGGTCCAGGCCAAGGCGATCGGCCATAATCGCAATCCGGCCCCGTAGCACCTGCTCGCAATCACCACCTCGATCAACGTAGTTAAGCAGATACTGGATAGTATCAAAATGGATATCGCCGATGATGCCTTTGGGGTCAATGACAACCCATTGCTCTTCTCCTTGGCGGAGGATGTTTTCATGATGCAGGTCTCCATGCAGTAGTAGATTCTCTCTCGTGGTCGTAATGAGATACGCCAGACATTCTTCGGCATTTTCCACCCAGCTCTCAGGCAGTGGCGCTGCAGTGTTTACATCGTCGAATCGCTCGCGGTATCGCTCGATTGCCGCGAAGTGTTGCTTCATGGACGGGTACAGACTACCGGTTGGTGCAGGAAGGTGAAGGCGGCGAAATACTTCGCAAAAGATATCCGTCGCACTCGCATCATCCTCAATTGTCGACAACGGTGTGCCAGGGTCGGCACCCTCCAGCAGGGCCACGCCCCACTCCTCGTCTGCATCTAGCACATGAATCGCCCCCCGGCCCTCATAGGCACGAAGCACACTAACTTCCCTAGAAAGCTCGTCCTTCATGAAAGATGATTTTAGGACTGCTGGCTTCCCATCACTGCGCTTTGCGCGGAGTACGAAGTTATAGGATAAATTGGAAAATGGAGCTTCTGGACTAAAGTCGAAGCGGCTTGCACAGTCGGTAATCAACCCAGGCAGCACTTCCGCCCATGCTATGCCTTGCTTACCGTAGAGTTCGTGCATTCTTTCAATAAAAGTATCAGGGATCACAATCATGCCGCAATGGCTCCTTTCAGCGAAGTAGTCTGCTTCTACTCTTCTTCGACATGAGATGATGTAAAATCCTGTTTCGCCCAACTCCAGCATTCTTCTGATAAGTTGTAGGTTAATTTACGGTGAAACCGTATCATGAATGAATAAGAACTTTTTTTAAAGTAGTACGCTAAACTGCCCATTAGTTGAACAAAGGGCTACCTCTCGGTAGCCATCTCATTATTGACTATAGTTTCCCGTTAGGTTAATGAAGACCCTTTAAAAGCCAATAAATCTTTTGTGTTAATATGTTTAATATCAGAAATTTGCCCACTTGTAAGCATCTCATAAAGACCGTCAGGAACAAGTTTATACTGAAGGTTTTCTTCAAAATCATCTAAGCTCTTCCAAACAGCTATAAACTTTTTGTCCCCCTCAATCCCTTCAAATTCATTCTTGTTATAGTCATCCATTCGACTAAAGCTCGCTTCATAAATAAAATCATATTCATGCCCAATTTCTCCGTACCAAGGGAAGATGTGCTCGATAATTCCTATCAATTTTGGTTCAATAATATCAATATTAATTTCCTCTTTTACTTCGCGTATTACAGCTGATTTGCTATCTTCCCCATACTCAATCGTGCCACCAACTGGGCGAAATGTAATGATACCATCTTCTTCCGGGAATTGTTCAAGTAATATTGATTCTCTTCTTTTAATAATGCAAAGAGAACAAGCCCTATACCGCAAATTTTTCACTCCTCATAGTATTTGATGTTTCAAATATATTCCATATAAGTATTGCGTTATCCTGCCCGTTCGCTTAATGATCATCATCAGTTTATTACTCTATTTACTCAGTCTTCTATTCCTCATTCAAAATAATCCCCTCCACTTTTTTTGTAATTCATATTAACTAAAAGAAGAAGATTAGTTGGGAAATTACCTTTTTCATTCCATTACAGATTGCATCGTACACCGGCAGCGGATAATCTCCTCAGCATGTCCAGAAGGATCTCCCGGAAACATCAACTTACTCTTACCGACTTCAAAAGGCTTGTTCAGCGGCTGCACCTGGCCATTGGCTTTACGGTGTGTCTTACGGGTCCGATCGCCCTTGGAAGACCTCCACTTCTTACCAGTGACCACCTCAGATTGCTTCCAACCCTCCATCTTACCGCCGTTGGCCGCTGCCGTGCTCATTGTACGAGAAACGGTAATGGCCCTCTCCATGTTGAATGGACCAGCATCACCTTTAGCGGCCGCTGCGCTTATCTCTCGTACTAAAAGCGCTCGCTCAGAAGGGGTCTTTCCCTCCTTAATAGCTTTCTGAAAAGCCCGAGTCATGACATCCGCGCTGGTGCCGTTCATATCTGGCACCAGCTTCTTGAGGTTCTTCGCAAATCGGGAAGCCGCTTTGTTTTTGGTGGACCAGGTCTTGTTGGTGTTCAACACCGTCAACTCCGATTCACCAGCCAAATGGTACATTGGAGTGAAAGCATCATACACCGCTTGTTCAAACTGGACTGTAAAGAGATCCCCGCTTTGAACCGACAGCAGAACCTTCCCAAGCTCACCAATATCAATCAGCAACTCCTCACTAAGTTCCAGGATCGCATCATGCAGAGCCTTCCCTTGCAGCTCAAGGATTTCAACTATTCGGGTTTCACCATGCTTGTACAGCTCCTCTAGCACCGTCCGCTCCGCATGGGTGAGCTCCAGGCTATCCAGAAACTCTGTATCGTCCGCTTTGGCGATTCGCTCCCAGCATTCCTTACACATGACCGACTACCTCGTCATGACTCTGCCGCAACAGACGCTTGGCAATGGTGGATACCTGCTCTTGCAGATTGTCTACATCAGAGTTAGGCTCTGGCACAGTTAATGCAGGCTGACTATTAATCAGTTGAGCAATCGGTGTATCCAAATATTCATCAGTGTATTTTGACTCATCGACCGTTGTATCAAGTACCTCTTCAGCGATCGGGATTAAATCTCTGATCAACATAATGCCTCGGTCTGCGATAAAGTCCAGCAGCGCCTTGCGGTCTTCTGGATCAATAATGCGCGGTCCACGCAAAGTCGCCCGTACACGGAAAATGCCCATAGCCGGGAATAAGCGTTTATTAAAGATCTCGTCCATGATCCACTTGCGGTAAGGCTCAAAGACCTGCTCCTCTGCAAACCGCAGCGCGGCCTGCGCTGTTGCACGGTTATAATCGGAACTCTGACCTACCAAAATTGGCGGAAGCCGGAACGCGGAGAGGATATCGGCTTTCTTGTCCTTCCCGTATTCCAGGAACAAGGCATCCTGTTGCAGTAGATCATTCAGCTTGTCCAGCTTGATGGTCACCTTCTCGACCTTCTCATCCAGCGGCCCGCCGGTCTCTTCTCCGATTGCTTCCAGGTACAAGATGCCACCCTGGGATTGCGAACCTTTTACATTCCGTAGCAACTCCATTGATTGCTTCGTCAGTCGGCCATTGGTCACAGTCAGCAGCATGGAGAGCATACGTCCATTGGAAAAATAGGAAACGTTCAGCTCCTCTGCCTCCCGGCTGCCGACCACCCCCGGAGCATTTCCGAACCAGCGCGGCTCCCCATAGGGGCCGTCATTCCCCAGCTTCAGGGAGATGATCTGATTGCCCTGGCCCTCTGTTCCGAACGGCCTGAACCACACCACCGACTGCCCGCGCTTCATCGCATATCTCCGAGCGTAGATGTCCTGTGAGAACTCCTCAACCTTCTTCAATGACCGAATCAGCCGCTTACGCTTGATCGTCACCTTATCCGTCTCCCGGGTACAACGAACGAATTTCGGATTGATTCGGTAGAGTGTCGGGAACTCACTGCCGGCAGGCCAGGCGACCTCCACATTTGCATTCCCGCTGCTCTCGATGTCCTCAATCAAGGAGCCGATAATCTCATCCGGCGTATCCTCCAGGTTACAGGTCTCCAAGAACTTATCAGCCTTGTTCCACTCCTCCTGCGCGGTCTGATCACTCTCACCAGGGAGGTACTCCAAAGCAATACCATATCCAGCAATGTTTCGCTTGTACGCCTCGATGCACTGTGGGATGATGTTGCTGTTTTTCACCAGTAGTTTGCAGGAAGCAGGGTCATTACCTGGCGGAAACGGCAGCAGCCCGTGCTGATCGTATAGGTTTTCAAAACTATCCGGTAGCTGTGCGCTCGAGGGAATATGCCTTTCCTCTGCTTTTGATATTTGGAACCACTGTGCCTCGCCACTCATGCCTTACACCCACCCCACATCATTATCAGATCGCTCCTCTCTCTCTTTTTTACGCTGCTTCACACGCTGTAGCAGATAATCCGTATGGATACCGTACCTACGCGCGTCACAGGTATGGTCATTTTGCTTAATGGGCTTGTCCTCGCCGCGTTCAGCAGCTTTTTCATCCCAAACGTAAGACACCAACTCCTGAAGGGAATTGGTGTTATCAGCACAGATATAAAGTTCATTATTCTGAAATCGGTTGGATACCGTCTGAATACCATCTAGTACAGTATTCACAGCAGCACGGATATTGTTGATCCCCCGCTTCTTCAGTTCAATAATAAAAGCCTTTGCTGACGGGTCGATGAAGATTGAATACTCATCGCCATCAAGAAAGGCTTCCAGGTCATCCGCATATTCACCATTCGTTTTCTCTCCCTTATGGCGGATATTGTGATAATACTCATCCAGCTCATAATAGACGTTCCCTCGGACTCCGTATTTCAGAAATGCCGTCGGGTTGTTGGCCCCGTAGTCAATACAAATGAACTTGCGATCAAACTTGGCCGGGAACCAGTCTCTGGGTTTCTTATGAACTGCATCATTAAACTTAGAGAAAATCACTCCCTCTGCCATTACCCAAAGCCCCAGGATGTACCTCTGATAGAATATCCCACTGTACATCCGTCGGTACCGCTCCCGCACACGCTCGGAGAGAGACAAGTTGTCCTCCATTGTGAAGTGCAGATGCAGAGCGTGCTTCTTCTGCAGCTGGTCCAACCACTCCTTTTTGAACCAGTGATACGGGCCTGCCGGGTTGCAGTTGAACCAGAGCTTGGCACCATCTACGGAACAACGAGCAGTCGCTTGGTCAACGAAGGACTTCGGCATCAAGGCAACCTCATCGAAAAACATACCGGCCAACGTTATCCCGGCAATCAGATCCTGAGAACTTTCATCTCGTCCACCAAATAAAAAGAACCGGTTGCTTATTAAGCCCCGGGTCACAGTCAAAACATTTTCAGATCGATTGTCATGAACATGATACCCACGGCTGGCCAACATGCGTTTCAGTGGACCGACCACGTTACGTCGTAGCGCACCAATGGTCTTTCCTGACATGCCGAACTGTTCTCCTCGGAAGGTGTCCATTGCCCAGGCTATATAGGAGAATGACATGCAGACCGTCTTGCCGGCCCGGACGGAACCATCACAGATGATTGCATCTTTATCGTGGTGCGGGCTCTCTGGCATCCACCAAGTCAGAACTTTAAGTTGCTTGTTGGAGAATGGAGCCCATTTGAATGCCGGCGGCTTGAGTTTAAGCTTCGCCATAGTTCCACACCTCCGCCGCCCTACCTTTCAGCGCATCCATAAAGCCATCGTCTTCGAAGTCTTCCTTACCCCCGCCACGAAGCATCTGTAACTCATACTCCATGGTTTCGATGCGAATACGCTTCTCGTCATCAGTTAGGCGGTTCTTGAGCTCGATAGCTCTGATCTTCTTATCTTGTATGCGAGTCAGAGCCTCTTCCAACTTCACGATGTCGTCCAGTTTGCGGAAGCCCTTCTCCTCAATCTTAGACTCCATCATTTCATTACGGCTATGCGGGATTTTCTTCGTAATGCCGGTCTTCTCATCATGGATCTCCGCGACTTCCTTGATGGCCTTCATTTCGTAGAGCACGCTGCGTTCGGTCTCGGATAACCCATCCATCAGGGATTTGATCCGGTGCATCATGCGGCGCTCACGGATCGCTAGGAGGTAAAGAGACTCATTCGCTTGATTGATAGGGTCGGTGTCCACCTGATCGATTAGCTGTTGCTCGATTTCAGTCAGGGTGTCCATCCAGATCGTTTCATGCTCACCAGTAGTGACGGCCTTCTTGTTTCCGACAGGTCCCCCAGATCCGCCGCTATTTCCCTTGGCATTTTTATTGCCTGGGGGAGCACCGCCGCAATTACCGACTGCGTTTTTGTTCCCTTTGGGAGCGCCGCGATGTGGAGCGTTCCCTTTCATTTCAATTGGAACGCTCCCTTTAGATACAGGTGGAACGTTCCCTTTGAGTTCCTTTTCCCAATGATCAATTGACTTCCATTTACGCACCTTATTTTCGCCAACAAAAAGAGCAGCGGCAATGTCCTTGAGCTTCATTGTCCCGCTGCTCTCCAGCCACATCTGTCTTGCCTTGTCCCTCTCGGGACTTCGTGCTCTGACCATCTACATATCACCACCTCACCTCCAACAAAAAAGCAGCTCATTTAAGAGCTGCTCACAATAGGAATTATTTCATACCATAAAAGTTATTTAAATTTACTAAAGAAAACTCAATACCAAGATTGTGCAGTTGATCTTTACGTTTTTCATAGAATTCTTTTAGCAGCAACTTTTTCTCTTTCGGACGAGAATGATGGATCATACGATGACAATTAGGACATAAAGCAAGAATATTACTTTCAGTATCAAGAGATACATTCTCAAAATCATTTTGAAATTTCATTGGTATTAAATGATGAGCTTCAACATAATTTTCCTTGCTCACACTTGAAATGAAGGTACTATGATTAATGTCGAATTCACACTGAAATAGAGCTTTTTTAATTGCTCTCTGAGCTACTTTAGGATCTCTATCCCATACTTTGACTCCATTTAAAATTCTTTGTTTCTTCTTCTTTTTTGGAACTTCTGGTTTATCTTCAACTTTTCTGAAGTCAGTTTCTAATGAGTTCTGATAGTCCCCATCTTCCAAGTCTTCATCGGACATTAAAAAGTTATTATTCAAATCATTAACTAATGCATCAACGTTCGGGTATTTCTTCATACGAATTTGAAATTTTGTTTCTTCAATATTACTGAAACCTTGTGGTATAAAGTTCGTCTTATATCCAAAGAACGATGAGAACATTTCTTTTGAAAAATTAACTGACTTCACTTCTTTAAGAAAGTAAATATACTCCCATGTTCTATCTTCATTATCAGTTCCCCAGATATACTCAGCAACTTCCCTGTTGATTGTTTTGACTACTACCTTCGCGTAGGACCTAAAACCCTCTTTGACATAAACCAAAACCCCGTCCCCGACCTTAAGATTGCTCCAACGTTTTTTATTTGAAGGACCTGGTACAGCTCCCCACATATGAACATGTTGATCTAAGCCTTGAGTCATCAGCTCATTTTGTACTGCAGGGTCTATTTTCTCAAGAAGAGGGGCAATTAGATATGGTTTAGCAACTGTATCTTCGTAATGCTTTCTAGCATTTTTATCACAGGCAGTGAAATAATAAAGCATTGAAATCTCCCTATAGTTCAGTGTATTTTTTATTAGATCCGAATGCTTTATGAACAGGATACTTATCAGCATTCTTCTTTAATTTATTAAGCAATACCTGCCTTGGATCAATTCCAAGATCGTGACACATTAGCAAGGCGTAGTACATTACGTCTGCCAACTCATCTTGAATCTCGTCTCTTTTCTGATCTACGGCCTCTTCACTACTTTTCCATTGAAACAGTTCAAGAAGTTCGCTTGCCTCTAAATTCAATGAAATAGCAAGGTCTTTAGGATTATGGAACTGACTCCAATTCCTTTCGTCTCTAAACGCGACGATTTTATCGATTAACTCATCCAATGTTATTCACCTCGTCTCATGTTTCGACAAAAAGGAAAGCATTACCTTTAAATTTTACAAACAATAATATCAAAGTATACCTCTAAAGCAATTACCATAAATCACAGTTCTTCTCGCTGTAGTTCAATATCTATCTCAATCAGCTTCTTCAGATCGTCCACAGTCTTGATCTCAATCCGCCCGTCCTGGAAGTCCTTGACCCACTTTGCAATGCCAGCCTTAACGATCTTACGGTACTGAGCCTTGCTTTCTAGGATACCAGCCATAACTTCAAGCTCATGCTGCAATAAAATTTCATCTCGTGTTCCCATTTACGTACCCCTCGACTTTCCGTTATGATGGAATGCGAGACAGCGGATGTCCGAAAATGCCACGCGTGGCGCGCCGCTGTCTCAGCCGGGGGATACCCTGGGTGATGGGGAGGACGTTCAAGCGTCCTCCTTTTAATTTGGGCAAAAGAAAAACCGCCTATAATTAGACGGAGAGTTTTGTGTGATCGTTTTTCATTAGTTGATAAGTCAAGCAAATATTATTCTGTTTTGTAAAACCGTTTGCTATGAATATTTTTTAATTTTAACCCATTCTCCTACTTGTTCTATAGTTTGAAAATCTTTAAACGTCTCATTTTTCACAAGTGTTGTAATCAGGTTTTTTAATAAGGAGAACACTTCATAAATAACATTTTCACTAACCTCATGGCTCCCACCATGTGCAATCGCAGATCGTATTCCATAAATACTTTTAATCATTTTTTCTATTTTTAGTCTATCATTCAAATCATCTGAAATAATGAAAGCAGCAAATTCCGCCATTTGATAAGTAATTGAAGGTGACACCATAGAACCTTTCTGTTGAAACTGTAATAAAGCCTCTAAAGCAAAAACATATTGAGTTAAGGCTCTTGCTTGTTCTTCATCCCGTAAGGCTTTACCTGACCAAGCTATAGCAGAGATAATACGCTTTTCTAATTCAGTCGGATTTTTTTTACCGAGTATCTCCCATAATCTATCATGACCATATTCCGGATCATTAATCGGAAACTTATGAAGATGAATGGGCTTAATCGCCCCACTCATCTTATTCGTTGAACTAGTGATCTCGTCTGAAAGAAGAATGCCTGTTGTTCTTTTAAATACATTAAAATTAAAAATACCTACATCATATCTTTTTTCTATGTCACCGATCATAAATCGGATAGTATCTTCAAACTGTCTTAACCTCAAAAGCGCTTTTTCATTAGCTCTCGATGCATCTCTAGTTTTTTCGACAACACCAATAATAACTTCACTTTCTAAGGATATTTCATCTAAATCATCTAGTTCAACTTTACCATGTGGATATTTCTCCAGTAAATTTTCTCGATGAGTTTTTGTATTATAAATTGTGTACGGTCCTATTATTAATGGGTGACCTTTAAAATATTCCGCACCATACAAATGATACAATACTTCGAATGAATAGATTGGCTCACTCTTGAGATTTTTAAACAAATCTTTTATGTAGTCTAAGATCAGTTTACCCTCATCAACACACTTTCGGACTAATATGAATAATTCAGAGCGTACTCTATCTCGTGAAATAGTGTCATAAATCTCTCTGTCTTTGGTCCACATGTACTCAACAGTGTCAGTAAATGCTTTAACATTATCTATTCCACGAAATGTTAGGGCACCATCACCCATTCCATTGCACATATACGGTTCTCCTATTTGTCTCTCTACGTATCCCTGTTCCACTCTTAACAGTAAATCATTAACCATATCTAAAACTTTAGTATGATCCACGGACTCACCTACCAACTAAGATATATTTTCTATCAATAATAACATATATTTAGATGTATCGATATTTACACCTTTTTATCTATTTTTCACTTAACCATTGAAGATTGATCTGCTCCGCTAACTTCTTCATCATCAACGGCGGAACGCTCATACCGCATACATACTGCACATTAGCATCCATAAAATCATAATCCGAAGGAAATGTCTGCATACGAATCGCATCCATATCGCTGATGTGTCTCGGCTGATCCGTCCGAAGAAACACAGATGAACTGGCTAGAGTGTTCGCTACCTTCTGATCTTTAAGCAGGATCGTGTTGAAGTTGCTCATTTTCCCTTCTTCTCGTTCAGTCACATCGCCCATATTTAAATCTGGTGGACGTCGTTTATGCCAGCGGGTATATGTCTTGCTATCTGGATTTATCGGAGAACCCTCTCCACTACGAATATCTCCATATAGTATAGGCGGCTCGTTGAATTCCAATTGGAGCGATGGAAGGTTTTGATCCTCCCGAGAAGCGATAAAGAAAAGGCGTTCCCTTTTTTGAGGGACGCCCATAGTAGCCGAATTTAGTAGAAAGAGTTGTGGCTTATACCCAAGCTCTCGAAAGCGAGACAAGACCAAACTGATGAAGCCCCGGGCTTTTCCAACCATCATGCCTCGAACGTTCTCGGCGATAGCCACCTTGGGCCGAAGCTTCTCAGCCACATCCAAGAAATCAAAGAATAGATCATCCAGTCGCTGCACTGCCTGTTCCTCGCGGAAAGCATGCTCCCCACCCCACTTGTCCTCTCGATCTCCTGCCATGGAAAACACGCTACAAGGCGGCGAACCATCCAAGATATCTAGGTCAAACAACTCAGGTGGAAGCTCTTGATTAGGCAACGCCTTGAAATCCTGAATGGGCAACAAAAATGGATACTTCGGCTTATGATTCTGCCGATAGATCCGCATCATCTGTGGGTCGATCTCTACATTGCCCAGCACCGTGTATCCTGCCAGCTTATATCCCATCGTAGAGCCACCGCCACAGGAGAAGCAAGAAAATACCATTCTCCCATTCTTCTGGACGTTGGAAAGATCTGATAACCTCCAATCCCATGCTGGACGACTCATGAAGCGTCCTCTTTATCAAAGACGAATCCACAACGAGGACATTTACAATCAAAGCGTGACTCATCGAATTCACTGACATCTAACTCACGGTTCTGGAAATCTCCAAGCTGATCAGCAGCCGGCTCAGTGAAATCAGCGATTAACCTCTCAGCTTCTCCTGCATCAAAACCGGACAGCGCCAGATCGGCCCCACCCTCTTGCAGCTCACCTAGTAATTGCGCCAGCGCCTCGTCATCCCAGCGACCAGACACTTTATTCAGTGCCAGATTCAGCAGTCGCTCCCGATCCGGGTCTAAGTTGACTACCGAAACGGCCAGTTCCGTGCAGCCCTGCTCATTTACCAGCACCTTGTATCGTTGGTGGCCGCCGACCATGTTTCCGGTCTGTTCATTCCACACAATCGGGTCAATGTAGCCGAATTCATCCAGGCTGCGGCGAAGCTTCTCGTATTCTAGATCTCCCGGCTGAAGGTCGACGCGGGGGTTATAGACAGCTGCATTGAGCTGCTCGATCGGTATGATTCTGATGTCCATGGTGGGGCCTCCCTAAAAAATGAAAAGCCACTCCGTAGAGTGACTTAAAGTATGTATCTTTATTTATATCTTGCATGTAGTTCCTCAAGAGATTGTCTTGCAGCAGATCTCTTTTGTAACTCCTCCTGCTTATTGATTTTTTCGTCGAGAATGAACTCAATCCCTATTCTCACAGCAGGAAAAGCTTCTTTACATTCCTCTTCACTTAATTCATGTATACCTTTACTAAGTATTGAGTAAATAAATCTATTTTCAAGCAAAAATGCAGGAACATATTCCTTTAATAAGGCTATCTTTTCATTCATTCTTGATGAAGAATACTCTGAATCATCCCATTCCGGACTTCCTATAGCCTGTTGATGTGCTTCTTCAATCAAATTTTCAAAAATACGTCTTAAATAAACAAATGATCCTATACCAACACCATGAGCAAATAATCCTATAGCCTTATTGAGTTCGTGGTTGTCAGTCCTCCCCAATACTTTCGAGTATTTTTTTGTATCTGCATTACTTAAATCTGCAATTGAGGGATACTGCCCAACTTTAGTAAGTTCAATATAATGAATTGAAGGTTTGTAGAGCCTAAAATAAAAACTAATAGTATGGTGCTCATTACGAGAACAATGTAAAGTCAAACTTTTACATACTTCTCTTTGGCTAGGAATAGTATCCACAAAAGGAATACTGGCACCGCCAATACTATGGGGTTCTGGCACCTTTGTGAAAACACTTCCCCTCTCACACTTAGGACAGTAGCAATCGTAAGTATATTCTCTGGTGAAAATTTGATTCACTTCCCAATAGCTACCCAGATCATATTTTTTTGTGTAGTACATGCCACTATTAAAAATCTGTACATGAACATCTCTCATATAGAACCTCTTCCTTTTGATATTAGTTTATATGAAGAAGTGTATTCTATATTCTGTATACCATTTCCTTCTCAGATTTATCTTTCATAATTATTGCATTTGAGTTGAGTTGGTTTTTCATCTTTGGGCAGGCAGATATCCGGCAAGAGATGAAGAGAATCAGCCTGTCCCGCTCCTATTTTCCCTTCACCACACAAACACACGTTCTTTCATATTAAGCCTGAGAACGGCTCACAGAAGGCTGTTTATAGGCAAAAAAAAGCACCCTAATAGGATACTTTTGCATTATATTTCATAGTTTAAGCATATATTTCCCATTCTTTTTTACTATTACTCCTTTATTCAATAATACTTGAACTAATATAGTTACTTTACCTTTGCTAACCGAGATTTTTTTGCATAGATCATCTAACCATATGCCATTACTACCTACTTTTTCTAACTGCTCTATAATTAAATTTTGTACATTTGTTGAATCTCCCTGTGCATTAAGGAAACTTGAGACATCCTCATAATTTTCTTCATTATATTGAAGTGCACTTTCTAGCATATTAGTTAACGTATTAAGTTTTCCTAATAACTTAGTCTCCTCAGGAGATTGTTCATCTTCAGAGGCAGTTTGCGTAATCTCTTTTGCTTCTTGAATTATGTTAGTTGCGTCTTTTAAAACACTTTGGACCTTACCTTTATTTAAAAGATCTACGAATAATTGATCATTTGAAAAATCACTCGGGGCATATAACACCTTATGATTAAACAAAAGCACAAGAAAAAAAAGCCCCACTAAACCAATAGGAAATAGCATGACGAACCAAATAAATATTTTTTGAATCTCTAAAGGTAATCCTAGTAAAACTCCTGTACCAGCTATTTCAGCAATTCCCGCAAAAATTGCTATTATCGTAAGTGGATTCTGCACTTTGGTTCTATTATTCATTATCATCCCCCCAAAACAATACTAAGCCACAAGTTAAAATCTTACAATATTTTTATATTTCTACTTAGTTTTTTTTACACAGATCGGCCTTCCACAAAACTGCGCTGTTCCTTCCCAACGGCCCCATATGCAACCCTTACACTTAGTTGGCTGCCGAGGCGGATCTTTTAATCGCCGTTGCTGTTTTTTCTTCTTCAAATTAACTCCCCCAATAGAAAAAGCCACCCAATAATGAGCGACTTTAGCTTTGATATGTATGATTTTTAGCGATGAAATTTCGTTTCAGACAAATTCACACGCTTATAAAGAACGGCGTCCGCTACGCATCCGCAGCAAATGCGCTGTGCTCTTTGCTTAAAATCTTTACGGACTTTGTAAAAAAGGAGAACAAGACCATTTTACAGAGCCGGTGAAATAAGAGTCAAAGCCACCGTCGGTGAATATAAGGCTTTTGCACATCTATTTACATGTCATGCTTTGTATTGCTAACTATTTCGCTTAAGCACTCGTCTTAGCATTACTGGCTCTTTTAGCAGCTGTCATCTTCTCTCTCATTTGCAGAAGCATTTCAATAAGTTCTTCACGGCCGATGAGACGCACATTATTTGAATTCGCTAGCTTGTAAGCCTGCTCAGTATAATCTCTGTTCGTTACAACCCAAGCAGCTGACGCGCCGTAATGCGAAACTGCGCCGCGAACCTCTTGAACTGCCTTCAATCCAACATTCTTACTGTATCGCTTAGCCTGGACAACAATTCGCTTCCCGTCTTTAGATAGGACCAGATCAGCGCCGTAATCACCTGTTGCTTGTGTAACTTCAGCTTTGTATCCTTGAGATCGAAATAGGTGGCCAAGGTATTGTTCGAACTGAACTCCCTCCATCTTATCGATCTCAGCAATACCAGATTTCTTCAATCTTTCTTCATGCTTCAATTTACGCGATATCAGTGCCGCAATAACAACTGCTACGACTAGGATACATACAATAATTGAGACCTGAATCGATTTCGTTAATGTATACGTTAAGGCAAGTGATCCGAATAACGATAGTACCATTACCCCGTTTACAAATTCCTCTTCCTGCTTCGCCTTACTCTTTCTTCTTGCCACTTGAAACCCCTCCGCGAATATGATCGTATAGGTCTGTATTCGTCACAAAGGAAGGAATTCCCTCTTTTGGTGTCGAACTTTAGTCCTACAAATAACGGAGGTGACTATACTTATGGATAGAGTGAGCGAAGCTTTTAAACCAGTCATATTAAAAATTCTTGTTGGTGGTGCATCAATAGCCATGATCTTCAAGCTACTTCAAATGTTTTCATAGAAAAAGCGAGAGGAGGTACGCTTCTCTTAAGCGCCGCTGCTGCGGCCGAATGTGTCACTCTCGCCTGATTTCCACAATCTCATAGTAGCATGGAAAAAGCGTCATATGGTGTTCAACATACGGTCAAGCTATGCTCAAATCGCGATCATTTTAGATCGATTACTTCCATCTAAATTAAATAATTCAACCGAATTTTATAAATAAAAGACAACTATGCTATTGGAGGCTAGGTATGAAAAAAAACAATCTTGAAACATTTACTGATTTTATTGGATATTTCCAAAAGGAAACAGATAGAGGAGCAGCTTTGATTGGAGCGGCAATGGTTGAATCTAAATTAGAATATTTGCTCAAGGAAACGTTAGTAGACAACTTCTCGAAAGCAGAACTGTTTAATGGTCCGAACTCACCACTTGGAACATTTAGTTCTAAAATCAAGCTATGTCATGCCCTAGGTTTTATTACAGACAAAGAAGCCAGAGAAGCTAATATGATTAGGAAAGTACGAAATGAATTTGCACATAATCTTGAGGAATTGAGTTTTTCTAGTCAGCCTGTTTCTAATTATTGTTTACAGTTACAAGCCAATACTCCAGGAGATATAAAAAAAGAAAAAAATTATCGGTTTTTATTCGTTAATTCAGTTATTTTTTTAACTATGGCGATATGGAACAGACCTCAATTTGTAAATAAGAATATAAAGCTTGAACAAAGAGCCTGGGAAATTGAATTATAGGACACGTACTGAAGTGAAACAGCGAAAGACTTGGAACAATTCCTCTCTTCGTCAGTCGCTGTTCCAATCATAATTCGTTTATGTTAAACATTTAAAATTCCGAATTATCATTATCGAAGAACCCCATCAGCTTTAATGTATTTGCAATACTATCGATCCCTTCGTTGAGCTTCCGCCGAATTGTACTATCACTCATGCCATGTCGAAAAAACATTACTGTTTCCTTAAATGAATGGCCTTCAATATATCTATGTTGAATTGCATCGCGTGCTTCCTTGTCCTGAATTAGAGCAGTTGCTCGCCGGATAACCCCTGTATAAAGCTGATACTGCTCGTATACCCACCGTTGCTTTTCCATCAGAATAACGGCATTAGCAGACTTGTCGGCGTGCAGCTCATCTTGATCGATCCTTCGTGCGACTTCTCCATCAATAGACACTTGCTGCATATCTTGCATAAATCCTTCATAGTCGTTCATTAACAACGACATGCTTTTAAATTTACAAAGGAGGAACTTTGTCCGCTGGATCTCTGCCTCACTCGCTGTTGGAAAAAGCTCATCCTGCCCCCACGCCATCGCCATCGCCATCCCCCTACTCCCCTTTATGCTATAATGTCAAGAGGATGGCTTAACTGAAGGACCCCCGCCCCGGCCAAGGTAATGGGGGTCTTTGCAATTATTGTTTTTCATCAGTAGAAAGTTTTTGCTGCAGTTCAATTAAGTACATTAACGTCTGCTCCGCTTTCTTTCCCCCATTTTTTGAATAATGTTGGCCAAAATAATACCACTCCTTGTGAGCTCTGCATCATTTTGGATAAACCCTCTTTTATTCATGATCGCCAGTTGCCCTCGGGTAACCAGAATCAAATTATATGGATCGAAGTTGCGCCTGTCCCCATCCCCAAAGATGACTACATGTCCCTTGGGAACAGAGCAACCGCAGTACTGCTCCCAAATGATCAGGTGTTTTCCACGCCATTTATTCGGGTCGGCAATCTTGATATCGACATAATCATCCCCATTGACCCTCTCGGAGCCTACAGGGACGTAATTGTGCGGCTTATGGCCCTTCTTGAATTGAGTATCTTCGCCGCCGGTCCATAACTTCTTCTTTCCCTTATTGGGTGGAACGCTACCCGGTTTGATCCTGGCATCGATTCCGCTCTTCAACCCGTTATTTTTGATGAAGGCTCTCATTTGCGAAGGCTGGATCTCCACGTCGAACTTCTCATTAAACATTGAAGTCAATTCCAGAACATATCGTCCATGAATGTTGGTGCTGATAAATTCCTTGTGCTCCAAACTGTATCGGAACATTGATTATCCCTCCAACATCTTAGGGATGGCTGTATTAGCATTCATTTTGTCATCAGTCAGCTTTATTGCATCCAATACAAGGGAACCATTTGCAATAATTTGAGAAGCGACGCTTGTCACAGCCTTTGCTCTACCGATCTCATCCGCCAATTTTTCTCCGGTTAATTCCTCGTCACTTAGCCGCTCTAATTGAGCAAACAGGTGATTATTCAAATCTCCTAATGTGTTTCGCATTAATACACCCCCTAATGATTTGAGCTAAGCACCTTTAATCCCACATAGGCAGTTGTTTGACCCTAACCCGTAGTCCTTCCATTGGAAGCTTCGGATTACTGACAATATAATAATCTCCATTGTGCTCCACATGAGAGTACACCCAGCGACTCTCTCCTGTAGAATCTTCGGATAAATATTCAATAGAAGCACCGGACGTGTAATAAGCATGCTTTCCGGTTGTGTATCTACCATCTTTCCCTTTGTGAAGTAAACCTTCTTCAATCACAGGTGCCGTCACTTGGCGTATATACCGCCTAACCTCGTCCAATTTACTGCTAATCTGATAAAACATACCCCGAAGATACATCTCTTGAGGATCTCCCTCGTTGTAAACCCCCTCATTTTCAGCTTCATTGATCATATTTGTAACCCACTTAATCCGAGGTTCAAGCTTCTCTAGCTCTACCTGTATTAGGTCTTTCATTTCTTCACTCCCCCTTCCTTAATCTTTTTAACTCCGTCGAATACCGATAAAAGATCTCCTCATCTCGCTCATCCAGTGCTTGATCGATAAGTGTCCGAAGCTCGGCAATCCGATGTTTCCTCACTGCCGTTTCCCAAACCACTTCGATATATTTATCAATTGCCATTGCATAAACCGCAAAGATCAAAGTGACACCTCCCTAGGTAAGAGAAAAGCAGCTTACGCTGCTCCTCCATTCTTCATTTTCTTTGCTGCCAGCTTGCGATATGCCGTCCATCTTGTCGATAGTTGCCCACTGGTCATGCCATTTTCATTAGCGATTTCGCGCCATGTCTTATCTTCATTGATACGTTTCTCCAGAAGAACAGGGAATGGGATTGGCTGTCCATCATATTCGACTTCAGGAAAGATTGGGCGTTCAGCAAGGATAAAAGCGTCCAGTTCTTCCTTACTTGTCTCATCTGCAGAAGCTTCACGTAGATCAGAGCTTTCACCTTTCACAACTTGTTCCCCTGATTCAACAGGATCACCCTCGTAATCTTGGCTGTCAGTTCCAGCTCCATCATTCATCCAATCAGGTTCGAGTTCTGCACCCTCTGAACGCTCATCAGAACCGCCATCATTAATATCTTCTTCAGATGATTGAACGCCATTAGTGTCTTCTTCCGCATCCGGCTCAACAATCTCAATATCATCAGTCTTCTGCTCGCCGCTCGATTCACCCTCCTGCTGCTCGAAGAGATTACCTTGATCGGGATCTTCTTCACCAAGCTTCTCTGTGCTCATCACGATACCGGAAGCATCAGTTGTGACACGACGGCCAGTGACTTCCCGGTATATATCTCCGTCCTCTTCATCGAAATCAAAAGCAGCCTGCGGATCTCCCATGAAGACATTGATCTTTTCCCCTTGATTGCTGCTGAGGAACAAGAAATTCTCCTGCATGACTCTCAGTGGCACAAGCAATTTGACTTCAACGTCGGCATCTCCGACTTTAATTCCTTTGGCAATAGTTGCACTAAATTTCGCATAATCCTTTATCATATCGATCTTCCCCTCAAGTTTTTTATTGGAGTTGCTTGATCTTCACTTCAATGCGCGGTCTAGCGCTGTACCGCTTACGAACAAAAGCGTCCACTACCTGGCTATCATCCTTCCAGATGATGCCCTTCAGCGCATCCTTAACACCCTTCAGATAGTTGTCCGCATCAGGCTTTGTCACTGGGAGAATATCACCACGCTCTGCAGCCGCTGCTTTTTTCTGACTAAAGCTCTTAGGTGTAGAGCGGAAGGCAGTAACCGCAATTCCGAGAGGTCCTTCCAGCAGCGCTGCTGGCGCATACTCACTGGCAGCCAAACGGACATAATCCTTATAATCTCTTGATTTGGCCGGATCATAGGCTCTCGGGAATCCACCGGCAGTGCTAAATTTAGGCCGGCCCTGGGCGACCGGTTCTCCGTAAACCGTAAACTGAATCATTACGTTTCCCTCCTCGATGCTTAACCGGCATCATCGCTGTATCAAGAACGTACACCATACCTGCCATCGCTCCAGTCTCATCCATAACAACGAAGTAATTTTGCTGCTGAAAGAATGGATCAATCGGCTTACGCTTCTTTACAACCATTAAGATCGACTCCCCTCATTCGTATACCGATCGCGAGTTCAAACTCAGCAATACCCTCATCCACTTCCGTGGGCTCCATGTCCGAAAACTCAGAAAGCAGATCGGTACGTCCCAGAGCAACTCCGGTATCTATATAATGACGACGCATCTGGTTATACACGTGCCAGTAATTCCTCCTACCCATCGTTAGGCCCCCTTACTGATCGTCTTCGGCTTGCCGGATTTTCGATGAATTAACACAAGCTGTGTTGGTGTCTCCCTTTCCACCAACCAATTCTCCAGCACCAGACCCTTCGCTGCTGTAATCATGATCTTCTGTTTCTTCGTTGGCCGCTTCCCCTGCTTCATGCCGTTGCCCCCTTATGCAATCTGCTGTGTTTCTTTTTTAAAATTAAGTTTTACCATTCCTGTTGGACCGTTCCGCTGCTTGGCCAGATTAACCTCCATGATTCCCGGATCAGGTGTATCTTGGTTGTAGTACTCATCCCGATACAACATGATAATGTCATCAGCCACCGCGCTTATCGCTGCACTTCCAGACAAGTCTGAGATGAACGGCCTCTTGTTCTGCCGTGTATCCACTTCTTGTTTCACTTGGGATAATCCAACCATCACACAGTCACAATCCTTCGCTGCCTTACGAAGCTTCTGACAGACCCGGTGAAGACCAGATCCACTGTTGTCATTTGCCGCAGCTTCCTCAAGAACTTCCTGCAGGTAATCCACGATTACTAAATCCAGACCTTCCTGTCTCTTTAACCGACGCATCTCCGAACAGATATAATCTGCCGTTACGCCACGGCTATCATCGATGTGAATCCGTCGAACCAAATCCATGTGTCGAGAAATCATCTCCAAGTGACCTGGGGTCAAATTACCTGAACGAATCGCCTGCATTGATATTCCTGATAAATTCGATAGAGCTCGGTTGTACTTCTGTCCTTTGGACATTTCGAGTGAAAAGCTCGCCACCTTAAACCCTCGTTTGGTCACTCTGAGCTCGATTTCATTAGCGAATGCCGATTTACCGATACTCGTCCTGGCACCTACTACGATCAGATTTGTGCGCTGGAAGCCAAGAGTCAGGCGATCGATAGCATCCCAACCTGTCATTATGCCAAGAGCACGACCTGGATCTTGAGTTTTAAGAACCAATTCCTCGTACCAATCGATGATGTCATCCATCCTGGTGTCCTGCTGAAGCGCCTTTGGTCGTATATCCAACGAACGCTGTTCAAACTCATCGAGAATGCTCTCGAAGCTACCGGCGGAAAAATCGGAGAATTTGTCTTTGTACTCTTCAACCAGTGCCATTGCTTTTCTGCGCGCATCCGCTTCGATTAGTTCACGAACATTGTTTTCAATTCGTCCGGCAGTTACAGCCGAATGGGTTAATTTTGTCAGATAATCAAATCCGCCTACTCTTTCGAGGTGCTTCCCGAACACTGTTGCGAAGGTGGTAAAGGACAATTCCTTCCCCTGTTGGTGAAGCTCTTGAATCATCTTGATCAAATTACGATGCCAAGGCTGAGTGAATACAGAAGGTTGGATGGACATTGCAACTTCAGAAACAAGGGACGGATCAAGGAAGAAAGAACCTAAGATTTCAATTTCAAGCAGTTCCGTATTGAGCAAGTCGTTGTTCATCTGCCTTTCGTATCCGGTCCATGATCGGATCATTTTCAGGAATGGTTGTAATTGCAGGCGAATCACGTCCCCCACTAGTCACAGCCTCAGGTCCTCCACGTTTCCGGTAACCCTTTAAAATCCCCCCGACATAAGCGAGGGTCAAGACCTTATGCCTACTGGCCTCCCTCATTGCCTTCAGCATCCACTCTCCGCCATATTCATCGAAGAGCGCTCCAAATTCTTCAGTTTCAAAAGGAGTTACCTTACCGTCTTCTGTGAAGTTTTTTTCATAGGCTTGGTACAGGTATCCGAAGGAATAATTAGGGCTGCTGTTGATGGTTTTTGGCTCTGTATCTATTTCAGATAAAATACTCTTATTACTACTGCTTCTTTTAATAATTGCTTTAATACTTTCTTTAGAGACGCTGAAAGCCTTGATATGACTGGGATAGTGGCGCCTCACGGTTCCCGAATTGGGAACCGGAAAGTTCCCTTTTTGGGAACCGCACAGTTCCCTTTTTAGGAACTTGGTTCCCGAATGTGTAACTGAGTTCCCTTTTCGGGAACCAATTTTCGGTTCCTTATTTGGGAACTGAGTTCCCTTTTTAGGAACCATTTTTGTGAGATTTGGTGAATGATTTTCGATATTTAAGTTGATTAATTCTTTCATTTTTTTGAGATCAAAACTCTCTATAGGATCAACACTCCACTGGTCATAGTGCTTGTTAATTTGGAAAATATTCAAACTTTGCTCCCATAGAATCACCTTTTTTCCACACAAAGCTATGAGTTCAGCTCGAATATGATTTTTACGAATACCACATAATTCAAAATGCTTCAGCTGCGGTATAATCGCCGATGGCTTCCCGCACCCCCAGCTCAACGTTAAAATGAAATCAATAATGTCGCGCTGTCGCTGAGTGAACTTCCGCCGGATCAGCTCTCTATGAATTTCGTGGTTGATTCGTATATGGGCATCCGTGGGTTGGGGGTTCACGTTGGAATCCACCGGCACCGCCTCCTTATTTAATGGCCGGGTCTATCATCTTGAAGATAAACAATCGGATATTTCACCCGCTTCACCGTCCAGCCTGGACAAGCTCGAGCGAAGTATTCTCGAGTTTCCCGTTTAAACTCCTCTTGATCTACCTTCATCAACTTCCAGATCCGCTCCCCCATCATGCTCTGCATCATAGGTTTATCGTTGATCATCGATCTGCCACCCTAACAAGAGCTCCGGTAGTCTCCTGAATCTCTCTCTTAAAGCGCTCTGCGTCACTATTACCGTCAGATAGATGCAGTAACCAAATCTCCTCAACATTACGGGTATCATTGGCTTTCAAAAAATCTTTCACATGTTCCAATCCGAAGTGAGAACGAAGCAGCCGTTTCTTTTGGACAGGATGCAAGTGACCTGCAGTCACCCGTTTATTAACGATATCTAAGGAATAATTGCACTCCACCATGATGTGAGTAAGGTCTTTGAATCGATGCCGGCAATAGTAGGTATCAGTCAGGAAGACTAGTTTATCTCCCTCTGTATTCGCTAGCAGGAAGCCTAGTGGCTCCTCCACATCATGCTGAATATCAAACGGTAATATCGTCCAGGAACCAATTGTGAACTGTTCCAGTGCTTTAATGACCTTCAGGCGATGTCCTGACAACCCCCTGGCAGTTGCCGTGCCTGCGCTGGTGTAAATGTTGATACCAGCTCGCATAATGTCAGGAGCAGCCTTGCTATGATCAAGGTGCTCGTGAGTGATGAGGCAACCTGCAATGTCCGACATTCTAAAATTTAGTGCACGCTGTATGGACTTATAAGGAAAACCGGCTTCCAGCAGAAGCACGGTATGCCCGTCAGATATGCGATAGGCGTTACCGGCGCTGCTAGAGCCGAGACATTGGATGTCAATCATCAGAACTGCATCTCTTGTTCAAGAGGAGGGACATCATCAGCAAAATTGTTAAGATCATTACCAGCTTGAGCCTTATTTCTAGTCGGTTGTCGTTTGGTCTCAGTAGTTTTTGACTTCTCTGCTATTGGAGCTTCAGTAGCCTTTTTATCTACTGCTGCTTCCGGTGTGATATCAATAATCTCTCCGTTCGCATGTTCTGCAATCTCTGCTTCCACCTCAGCTTCAGCAATCATTTTATCCTGTGCCTTGAAATGTTTCATGATCAAGCTGCTATCATCGGAGGTATTCATATAAGCCTTGCATGCTCGATTAATGACAGTACGCTTTGCCATCTCACCAGGGAATTCATTATGTGTGCTGTTCTCCTTGTCGGGTCCTTGCTTCGACTTCTTCCATGATTGACGAATCTCACTCATGGTCATAATCTCGGTGTACTCATTACCGTCTTCCCAATAGATCGTGCAGTATGCTCCAATAATCTTGCTATCATCGATGTTTTTAAACGCTGATTTATGCTTAGTGATTTTCTTACGACCGCGAACAATTTCGAATTCAAATTCATCATCCTGGTAGATGTTCTGAGCATCGATGTCAGAAGCTCCTGTAACATTTTTTGTGACTGCCATCGTCCCAAAGTAACTCCGCTGGAATGTGAGCTTTGTACCGTACACGATGAAGTAACCTTGTTTCTTAGCCGGATTCAAACCCTGAACAACCATATCCAGCAATGAGTTCGCTATACTATCCTTCGTGCATGTCTCAAGAGCGGGCTTATAATTCTTATCCTGAACAGTTTGAAGGAGCAGCCATGCGGATTTCATAGCATTCTCCGGACTATAGTTTGCGGGGAAGTGAATTTCCCCGCGTTCCTGAAACTGCCTTACTTTCTCCGCCACCACATCGACGGTGTCGCGTTTTACTAAAGCAAGTTGTGCTGTACTCAATTAAATCGCCTCCTGTATAGCTGCCGTTTCAATCCGTAGCTTCTTATCTGCTTCACTTACTACCAGCCGAATGACCTGGGCATCTGTATCAATCAACCTCGTCACTGCCTCGGCATTATCTACGAAGATCGGAGCCGAAAATCCGTAATGTTCACCTAGCGTATTGATGATATCCAAACCGACATTGATACGAGCCGCATTGTTGAGCCCACCATCATAAGGAACTCCCTTATAAAGCGTGTCGCAGACTTCCTTGATCCCGCCGTTAATTTGATCTTCGAAGAGGCGGAACCGGGCAAGCTTGAATTTGCTGTTGATCTTGGCATCCAGCATGCTGACCTTGGTCTTAGTGAATTCCTCACAGAGGAACAGTTCATGCTGCAGGCGCTCATACTCCGCTGCAAGTTCCTGCTCTTGTTTCTCTAGCTCCATCACCCGCATCTGCGCCCGGCGGACACCATCGAATTTAGCGAGATCGCGTTCCATTTCTTCGATCTCAACACGTTGCCGGCGAATTTCGGAACGGGCTGTCGCAGCAGCATCTTCACCTGAAGTTCTCAATACTTCAATCTGCTGTTTAACTTGAGTAGCTTCGGCAAGCTTACTGGCATATTTCGGATCAGAAGCAGGATCTTTGACGCCTGCACGAAGCACAGTTAGCTGATCATCAGCGGATGCGACCTCAGCCTGCAGGGTTTGGAGGGTACTGGTCAAACCTTCGATTTCTTCCCGTAGCCGAATGATTTCCTGCTCGAATTTTTGAGCTTCTGCCACCGCCGCTTTACCCGAATTATTGATACGCTCCTTACGCTCCGCTAGCCGACGATTAAATTCAGCCTCTGCTTTGTCGTGAGCTGCCTTAATTTGATCTTCTGGAAGTGACTGACCACAGGCCGGGCAATTGGCATCATGACCTTCAGGATGTTCGAAGGTAAGACTCTTCAGCTCAGCAAATTCTGTTCTCAAGCGATCTGCTTCTTGCCGACGATCAGAAACTAAGCGCTCATTCTGCTTGATACGTTGCTCTTTGTCCTCTACTGTACGGCGGTACTTATCCAGCTCGTTATGCATCCGGTTCACTTCATCACGTTTAAGAGCCAACTTATCCAACACATTGGACTGCATAAGACTCTTAATATCGATCAGCTCGCCTTCAATTTCACGAAGCCGCTTTTCCTTAACCGCTACCTCACCACCTGAAAGAATCCGGGAAAGCTCGGCCTCCCCTGATTCCACCCGATTACGTAGGATCGCGATATCTTCCTTGAGGAGCTCTTCATCCAGCTCCGCAACATCCGGCATTTGACGCTGCACTTCACTGATCCGGACTGGCAGCTCCTTGATCTCCTTATTAATCACAGTGCATCGGGAAGAGATAACCTTTTTATGTGACTCAAGGTCGCGATCTCCCAGGATACCTGGTAATGAAGCAAGTTCCTTGTTACCGTGAATGACCTCGGCGTCCGTAAGATCACCGCATACCTCCAGTAATGTCTTTCGGCGCTCTTCTTTCTTTAGCTGTTCATTGAAGTAAGAAGGTGAAGTCAATAGTTTGAATAAATCCTCTTTGATGATGGAATCGACTTCGGCTGTGTACTCTCCCTTTTTCACAGGAACACCATCAAGGAAGTAGTTCGTTTCATGCCCTTCGAAGGCGTCCGTCGCGGAACCACGTTTCTTAGTCCACTTCTCGGAGAAGACACGACGGAAAGTGCGTCGACGTCCATCGATCAGGAAAACTCCCTCGACCTCATGCTCCAACTTGTGCTGAAGAACCTTTCCTGCTCCATCCAACCCCTTAATCTCGAAGTCAGCCTTGTTTTGGCTGTCCTTACCGAACAAGAGCCAGACAAAGCCGTCGAACATAGTGGTCTTCCCAGTAGCATTGTCACCATAGACATCAGCGTCCCCGCCATTAGCGGCGAGGAAAAGTTCTTTAATACCTTTGAAATTACGGAGCATCAGGCGTTCCAAAACGATACGTTTCAAGCGATTCCCTCCTCGATGGCTGCAATGCATTCATCGTGCAGCAGTAATTGTTGGTCAGGTGTTTCTGGATAGCGGATACCATCCAAATAAGTCCGGATTTTGTATTCCAGCTCAGCCAATTGCTCATTGCTAAAATGATGCTGAATGGATTCCCCGCCTTGCTGGATATTTAGAACCGGAGGATTAAAATAGGTCTCCGCATCGATGATGAAGTCAACGGTTTCCTCATGTAAGAGAAATGTGTGCGTTCCACGCATGGATGAACTCCCCCTCTTGTGTAGTCCGCCCCCAGCATGATATAGTGGGGGCAAGAAAATTTGATTTTCAAAGAACTGAGATAGCCCATGCCAGTGGGCTATTTTTCGTTGTCGTGTTCAGCAATTTGCTTGTAATCCACGATTACAGGAGCGTTTTCGACACTGGCTATCATGTGGCCGTCTTCGTCCAGAACGACATACTCAGAATGAACATGGTCCTCATACTCAGAACCAACCTGCTTAATCTCAATTACTTCACTGCTATCAATCTCGGTTCCAACTTCAAATACTCGTGTAGGATTACTAACCACTGTTAACTTTTGAATGATTTGCATAAGCTACCTCCTTTCTATGTATTTGCAAGGTGGGCGAGGGAGTAACTGCACCAATAAAGACGGCCTTTTCAGCTCCCTTGACCTATGTGATCCGCCACCACCTTGGATGCGTCAGCCGCATCTTGGAATCCCGGACGGAGGAAAGGTTATTTCTAAGGTCCGACATTCCAAGACAGGGGCCGAAGCCCGTGCCTGTCCTTCTTAAATCTTTGCTGCTGCTGCCATTTTCTGAATAACTGAGCGGCTGTACAGTTTCCCTTCAAAAGGAACCAAATCTTCCTGGCTACCAGTGATCGCACAGCCGGGCGCATACTTGCGGAAGATGATCTTGTCGTCGTCAACAAAGATCTCTACAGGGTCTTTGATCTCCAAATTCATAGTGCGACGTAATTCAATAGGGATAACTATCCGTCCAAGCTCGTCCAATTTACGTACAATTCCAGTTGATTTCATATTATTAGCCTCCGTAGGATTATTTTTTAGAGTTTATAAATGCACTTGAATCTCAAAGGGTAGCCTTGTGCTTTTCACGCTTCGGGTTTAAAATGGACATCAAGAGATTCTCTAACCGAGATTTCAAACCAAGTGACTGCCCTGCCAGGCGGTCATTTTTCATTTCTACATCAGCGATGCGGATCATATTATTCAGATAGTCTTCAGCATTCTCAATCCTTCCTGGTAGCATCACATCCGGATTCTTCCGGATCATCTGAAGGTTATGCACTGCATGCTGACCCGCTTCTCTTGCCTCAGCAACCAACTGTTTCCTTTCCAAAGCGCTCCCTCATTTCAAATATTTTTTAACTTTCAGCTCAGCTCGATGCTCCTTCCAAGTTCCCAACCAACTAAAGGAATACTCTTTACATAGCACTGCAGCCAGATGAGTCAGGGCCGTGATAGCTTCCACCGTTTCCATAAGCAGTCGCTTTATTTGATGTCGCTCTGCATCCGTTATTTGTTCATTTGTTTTGCTGATTGGTGCTTGTCCCGATGCCACAAGTACTTCCTTCATCTCCTCGACGGTTTTTATTAGGACGCTTGCTCTATGCAGATCAACATTGTCCAGCCAAGGTGAGAAGGCTCCCCCAGAAACATCTGCTACTGCTGCCAAGAAAAGCTGCCCATCATCGTAGTGCTCAACCGCTGCCTTCATGACTGGCCTGGAAGCTTTACGCGTTCCTTTAACGATTTTCCCGATTTGAGAAGCATCGACATTAGCTACTTTTCCAGCAATATGCCGGTTATCACCAGCACGTTTCAATACGTCTTGTAGTGCGGTTCCAAATTGTCCGATTGCCAACTAGATTTCAACTCCTTTGTCCGTTTTATGGGATGCTATCGGACAGAGGCCTGATGTATGATGTTGTTAAGCAATTCCCCTTGCCGAATCCCCCACCCGCCGATGCAGGTACAGCTCGGCGGGTTTCCTCATTCATAACGCTCTGTTTTTAACCAGTGGTACAGATCCGATTTAAGAACAGTTACTGCATCGCCCTTCTTCCTGTTCCGATTCAAATGTGGAAAGGTAGGATGATTGGTAAGCTCTTGAACTTTTGGAGCGCTCATTCTCAGTAGCTTCATAATATGAGCTGGTCGGAGCACTTCCGGATATTCTCCATTCAACCGTAGTTCCGCAAGCTGCATTTCCAATTTTTCATTCTGCTCGGCAAGATCAGCCGCCAGGCGGAGGGCTTCCGCGAAGGTCGCTGGTGTTTTTACAGCCTTAGCCATGACGGTACCTCCTTACTTAACTTTGATTAGCACATAACGAGAATAGCCTTGACCATGCTCTCGGTAATCGAGAAGCCAGCCTTCATTGATCAGCCGGTTAACTTCCTCAGACTTCCTTGTTTCCTTCACTTCACGGATATCTTGAATTTCCAATCAAATCACCTCCTCCTTAATTTGTTCTTTAAAGGAACATTCATCATTAAAAAAATTTTCCCAAGGGAAATTTAATGATTTTCCAATAGCTTTTGCTGCTGGAACTGCTGGTGTTTTAATTCCAGCTTCGATATTTGTATAGTAACTTCGAGAAATCCCAGCTTCGTCAGCTACTTGTTCTTGTGTCTTTCCTAATAATTCACGAAGTTCCTTCAACCAGTTTCGCATGATCAACACCTCCATTGTTCCTATAAGTAACTTTATGAATTGATTATATGTTACTTAAAGAAACATGTCAACATAATTTGATTCTTATAGGAACATTTATTTATTGTTCCTGTAAGGAACGTTATAATAGTTTTATTCTTATAGATGGTGTGGTGTATATGGAAATAGTCGCTAAACGATTAAAGGGTGAGAGAGAAAACCTTAAGAAGTCGGATTCTAAATGGACACAAGAATATGTGGCTGATCTTGTTGGTGTAGCAAGACCTACATATACTGCCTATGAAAACGCAACTAAACTCCCGCCAATAGATACGTTGAGTAGGCTTGCTGACGTATTCGATGTCGATACTGATTATTTAAGTGGTCGGTCAGACATACGTAAAAGACCTGATACAAATATGTCCTTTTTCGGAGGTCCAGAGAATTATACTGAAGACGAGATAGAAGAAATGGAAGCCGCTCTCTTGCGTTACCGAGAAATGAAAAAACGCGCGGCCGAACAAACTCAAAAGAAATAATAAAATCCTCCATCCGATGGAGAATTATAAGGTTGGTAATACGTGTGGTACTCATAATTATTCTTATATTAGCGGTACTTTATAGTAGAAGTTTGAAAAATATAATATCTTTCCTCTTCCTTGGATTTGTAGCTTTGTTTTTGTGGGAATTTGCTTGGTGGGGGAAAATCATTGACATCCTCTTTATCTCTAGCATGTTACTAGTTTTAATATTAGGCTTTATAAGAGGATTTAAAGTTAACGAGAATAAACCTGATAAGGACTGAATTACTTAAGCCAGCAATGGCTTTTCTTTTCACAATAAAACAGAACATATGTACGTAAAACGGGGGCCATTATATGAATTATTCCAACTATTCCAAAACTCCTCTGGAACAATGGATTGAAGAACAATACCGATCAAACGGTGTTTTCACTCCTAATGATCTTGATATAGACAAGATCGCACTGAGTTTCGGGGTAGATATTGTTTATTACGACAAAACAACATTTAGTGAGAATGAAGAAAGAGTCATTTTTATAGACAATCGCAATGATCGTACAGAACAGCGTAAGGTTTTTTTTCATGAGCTTTGTCATGTAATTCGTCACTCTGGTGATCAACGCTGGATGCCAGATTTGTTTCGTGAAGCTCAAGAGATTGACGCTAACCGTTTTGCGTTATACGCCACGATCCCATTCTTTATGCTTGAGCAGATAACACTTCCTATTCACAGGAGTGAAGCCATTAGCTTACTCGCTTTAGAATTCCATGCCTATCCAGAATTAGTAGAATTGCGTCTCAAACAAGTGGAAGATCGAATAAGCGATTCGGAGTTTATATCTACCTTTACATACAACAACCAGATTACGTCCAGTCTTGAAACTACAATCCACGAATCCCCTGTTTCAGGCCTCAGCTACCTTCAGGAGCCCCGTATTCATTCATTGTATGGTCTAGAAGACTTCTCTCGCCCCCAAGCCTTAGTCATTGAGCAGCGTCAGGGTTTCAATTGGAATAAGCCACTGGACCTTAATGTCGAGCGAAACTATAAACTACATAGTTCGTCATTCCACCGTTCTCGACATGATGCTACCGTTCTGCCTGGAGACCTCTCTCTACTTCCGAATCGGAAAGGATATGTGACCATCAACTTATCTCGAGTGGCCTGGCGTCATGGCCAGAGCGTAACACGGTTGATTCTCCCTATGGATGCAATTGATGATGCGATTAACTTCTGAAGTAAGGATTTGAAGGGAGTGATGTAATAAAGGATGGAATAATAAATCCCATGAAGGAGGACATCATGAAAGGGAAAGTTTTTAAAAGAGGAAAGACCTGGACTTATGTTGTTGATCTGCCACCAGATCCAGCAACTGGCCAAAGAAACCAAAAAAAGAAGGGGGGATTCCCTTCACAAAAAGAAGCAGATCGAGCATTGGTTGCACTTCTCGCCAGCGTGCACAAAGGCGACTACGTTCCAGAAAACAATCTGACTATCACAGCCTTTTTCGAGATATGGCTAAAAGAATACGCCCTGCAGAAGTATAAAGCCACGGTTTTCGATGTTGAAGAATCGATTATTAATAGCCGGATTATTCCAGTTATCGGAAGGCAAAAGCTGCAGCAAATAAAACCCCTGACCATCAACAGGTTTTATAATGGGCTACTTGAAAAGTATTCCCCGGATTATGTCCGCCATATCCATGCTATCCTGCGTAAAGCTTTCAGACAGGCTGTGAAGTGGGAGATGATTGCTTCGAACCCCATGGAAAAGGTAGAGGCTCCTAAGCTGCGGCGAAAGGAGATGAAGACCTGGAGTATGGAACAGTGCCTCCACTTTCTTGATACCGCTGAAGGTCACGTTCACTATATTGTTTTTTCCCTGGCCATCCATACAGGCATGCGTAAAGGAGAAGTTCTTGGACTCCGATGGGGAGACATCGATTGGGAAGGCAAGAGCTTGAAGATTCAGCAAACTGTAAACTGGACACCATCTAAAGGAATTATCATTCAAGATACCAAAACATCAAGCTCAGCACGAAGAATACCGATAGGAGATATGCTGATTAGTGATCTAAATGAGCGACTGCAAATTATAGAAAATGACAAGCAAGAAATCGGGGTTGAGAATTACAAAGACCACGACCTGGTTTGCTGCTATGGTAACGGAGAGCCGATCAAACCACGGCGGGTCACGGAGACCTTTGCTTTCTTAACAGAAAAATCGGAACTACCAAAAATTAGGTTTCACGATCTCAGACATTCACACGCATCAATGCTACTGAATAACGGTATCAATGCGAAAATCGGAGCAGAACGTCTCGGACATAGCAGTGTTCAGATCTATCTTGATCGTTATTCCCACCTGCTCCCCGATATGCAGAGAGATGCTGCGGACCTGATAGATACGAAGATGAAAATGAGCAAGAAACCAGAGGATCAAACAACGCCGTGACCAAAATGTGACCATTTCCAATTTTGTCGCTTTTCCAACTCTTCCACTTTTACTTACAAGGGAACCATTAGACAGCAAAAAACCCTTACTAGGTAAGGGTTTTCTCTAAGTGGGCCCTGAGGGACTCGAACCCCCGACCAATCGGTTATGAGCCGACCGCTCTAACCAACTGAGCTAAGGGCCCGGATCTAAAAATATCCGAATGTACAATTGCTGTTGTAAATAAATTGGTTGCGGGGGCAGGATTTGAACCTGCGGCCTTCGGGTTATGAGCCCGACGAGCTACCGGGCTGCTCCACCCCGCGTCAGAAAAAATATTCAAACAGCGACAATAAATAATATACAGTACAAAATGGGTCTACGTCAAGGATGAATTTATAAAAGTTCTCAGGGCAGAAATCTGACCCCGTATTTTCCTTTGCGGGATCGATAAATTTCTACAAAACGTGGGTCATGATAGCCGTATATCCAGCCATCTTGCTCCAATCTTTTAGCCAAACAACCTGCCTGAAATCTGGTTCTGAACAGTTTCGCGAAGTATATCCAATTCATGATGCCCTCTTCTCCTTTTCGAAATTTTATGATACACCGATCTGAACTTATCATGCCCAAGTTCCACAAAATAAGCCACCAGAAAACTGGTGGCTTAGGGCATATTCCAGAGTCATTCACCGATCGAGTCGAAATAGACCGTGGGATCTTTTTCAAGTGTATCCAGCATAGTATTCCCTTGCTTCTCCCAAGCTTTGAGCGCATTCTCGACGGTTTTCTTACCCAGATAAACATCAATGAATAGTTGACGTCCAACATCGCTAATCCGGCTAATCCCAGGCTTCTGCATCTGTAAACTGATCAATGAAGGATCCGTTGCAGGTAATGGCTTGAGCGTATAAAAAGCTTCCAAATTTACAGAAGGGGTCTGAGCGGTAATATAATCCTTACGGGAAGTCAGTTCACTCTTGTTATGGGCTTTAATTTTCGCAACCTCATTACTGTTGACGAACTTGATCAAATCCCAAGCATCTTCCTTATTAGTAGCCGTAGAACTAATAGCCATCATATTACCAAGCCACGTTCCAATGGCAACATCCGGTTTTTCCTGAAAGGTAGGTACAGTAACCACGCCCCATTTGATGGGACTGTAATTTTTGATCTTAGCAGCATTACGGGCCACTCCCGCCAGTTCATTGAGATAACCGTATTCTCCAACGACCATTGCAGCTTTTCCTGTGAGGAACAGGTCGCCTTGGATTGGACTGTAGGCATTCCCTTCTGTTCCTGTAAAATCCAACCCATTTAACTCAGGTACAATTTGTTTCTTAACTAACTGGCTGTAAGTAGTCCAAGCCTGATTCCACTGTGTAGTATTTACAGTCATATGCTGACCCTTATTATCATACATCGTAAGCTCTAGCGGTGCGATATAGCTCTGCATATCCCAGAATGGATCACTTAAGTAACGGTTCATCGAGAACCCGTATATCCGAGTTTCTTTATTAGATGATTTCTTCGTCACCTTACCTGCCAGCGTAAACAGTTCATTCCAAGTCATCTTGTCTGTTGGGTAACCCACACCAGCAGCATCAAAGATTCCCTTGTTATAAAAAAGTGCACTAGACGAGAAGGTTGGCGCCAACGCAAAAAGACTTCCTCTACCCAGTTCACGAACTCCATTTAGCATTGTAGGCGCCATATTGCTTAAATCATACTGATCACGCGCTATAAGCGGCTCCAACGATTGGACAAGATTATGATCCACCAAACTCTTCACTAATGCGCTATCACCGATGATCACATCAACAGGCTTATCCCCGCCCATGATCGCTCGGATATTTTCTAAATTGTCAGAGCTTGCGTCTGAAGAGGTGTTATTATAACGAAGTTCATTCGTATCTATAGCCGGAATAATCTCCAATTTGATTTCAGGATGCTGCAATTCATACATATCCGTAAACTGCTGACGAAAAAACGAATCGTCCTCCCCAGACCATAAACTCCCAATACGCAATACACGCTGCTCTACTGAAGCCTTAGAAGGCTCAGCCCAAGCCGTATTCCACCCATCTGAGATTAGTGGTAGGAACAGCGCAGCACACACCCCAAAGCTTAACCAGCGGCGCCACAGCCGTTTATTGTTGTTTATATGATTCATTATTGTATCCTCCCATAAAATACTTGATTCTTCTACATCCTATGGATAAATAATCCATAATCCTAGTAACAGTATAAAGCTTTAATCAAGAAGGGAAGTTACAGGACGTTTAAAGTTATACTACGATTTCTTCATATTATTCTTATAAAAATGTTACTAGGAGCTTTCTAAAGATACGAGGCTGATTATAATTGCACAAAGTGCAACTATAGTGCCGATTCCTCTAAGGAAAGTTAGTTTAAGTGTACGAAATACAACTATTCGTGTCTTGCATGACAGAGGGTCACAGTTAAGTTACCGAGTGTCAGTGCGTAGAGCAGAGCAACAGGGTATAGAACAATTCTCTTTTTAATCGCACTCTGTGCAGAAAAAAATAAAAGCCCCTCACTAAAAAGTGAGAGGCTCGCCTAAACTAGGCTAATGTATATAAGATTAAACTCCAAATGATGACGGATCTTTTCTCCAAGACTTCAGTACTTCTACGTCCGTCGATTCAATTTTGCCTTGTGCAAGAGCCACATCAATCAATGTGCTGTAGTTGGACAAGCTTTGTAATGGCATTTCAGCTGCAGCAAAAGCATCCACCGCACGGTCCAGCTCATAGCTGAAGATTGCGAGTACAGCCAGCACTTCTGCGCCAGCTTCTTGCACGGCCTGAGCCGCTTTGATGGAGCTTCCACCTGTGGAGATCAAGTCTTCAATAACAACAACCTTTTGTCCCGGCTTAATCAGTCCTTCGATCTGATTCTGCTTGCCGTGGCCTTTAGCTTTATCACGGATATAAGCCATAGGCAGATTGAGCTTATCTGCTACCCAAGCCGCGTGTGGAATACCTGCAGTTGCTGTACCTGCGATCACTTCAGCGTCCGGATACTCACTCTTAATAAGCTGAGCGAAGGCATTTGCAATATAGTTACGAACCTCTGGGTAAGCCATAGTCAGACGGTTGTCGCAATAGATCGGCGATTTAATGCCGGAGGTCCATGTAAAAGGCTCCTGTGGACGCAGTGCTACTGCTCCAATCTCCAGCAAATAACTTGCTACTTGTTCACTTCTATTTAATGAGCTCATGCTAGGGTCATCTCCTCAATAATATTTAGTGCTGCTTGACGCGGATCCGGCGAAGCAGTAATCGGCCGTCCTACAACAAGGTAGTGACTACCCTGACGAATAGCTTTTCCGGGTGTCATAACCCGGGACTGGTCGTCCAAGGAAGCACCTGCAGGCCGGATACCCGGTGTAACCGTGCAAAATGCTGGGCCGCAAGCTTCTGCGATAGCTGCAGACTCTTGTGGTGAAGCCACTACGCCATCTAGACCTGCATCTGCTGCCAGCTTGGCGTATCTTACCACAGTATCCGCTACCTCACCTGCGATTCCAATTTCGTTATTCATCACTTCTTGACTCGTACTCGTTAGCTGGGTAACTGCAATAATCAAAGGCATCTTGAGGGCTGCATTTGCACTAACTGCTGAAGCCGCACCTTCGCGAGCTGCAGCCATCATTGCTGAGCCCCCCGCCGCATGTACGTTAAACATATCAGAACCAAGATTAGTGAGACTTTGTGCGCCACCTTTTACTGTGTTAGGAATATCATGCATTTTCACGTCAACGAACACAGAATAACCACGAGATTTCAGCTCTTGAATAAATTCCGGTCCTGCCGCATAGAACAGCTGCATGCCTACCTTCATATAGCAAGGAATTCCTTCCAGCTTGTCGATCAAGGCTCTTGCACCAGTAACATCAGGATAATCCAAAGCGATCATCAGTCGATTCGCCATTTCTTTCCACTCTACATCTCCAACTCCCATAACCATGCTCCTATCCAGTGCAGACTAATCCACACCCTATATTTGTTAGACCCTAGGCATAGCGGAGCGGTCTGCGTAAACGCAAACCGCCCTATGCATCTTTATGAGATTAGTTCAATTGTCCGACAAAAGCAGGCATGGACTGTGACGAGAAGTTGATCGTCT
The DNA here is from genome assembly GCF_001012825.1 of Paenibacillus etheri. GTDB lineage: Bacteria > Bacillota > Bacilli > Paenibacillales > Paenibacillaceae > Paenibacillus_AQ > Paenibacillus_AQ etheri. Next base: position 43,184 of record NZ_LCZJ02000015.1, on the reverse strand, counting down.
GCAGCATTCTGAGCAAAGCCGTCACTGTATCCAGTGAAGTCATACATACGACGCCATTCTCAACCGCTTCACGGCGGATACGGAATCCGTCACGTTCTGGCGTTTTGCCTTTAGTCAGTGTATTAAAGACGAAGTTAGCTTGCCCACCACGAATCAAGTCGAGAATGTTTGGCGCACCTTCATCCAGCTTATTTACATTCATTACGTTGAGGCCTGCTTCTTCAAGCGCTTGTGCCGTGCCTCCAGTAGCAATGATTTTGTAACCCATGGAGTGGAAGCCTTTCATAAGTTCTACAGCTTCTGCTTTATCTTTATCTGCCACCGTAACGATGATAGCGCCTGTAGCTGGAATTTTCATCCCTGCTCCGATCAGACCTTTGTATAAAGCTTTTGCGTACAACTTATCACGCCCCATAACTTCACCGGTCGATTTCATTTCAGGTCCGAGTGTAGGTTCTACTCTGCGCAGTTTGGCAAAAGAGAACACTGGCACTTTAACCGATACATAATCGCTTTCCGGCCACAAACCTTCTGTATAACCGTCATCCTTCAGCTTGCTTCCGAGAATGATTTTGGTTGCCAAATGCGCCATTGGAATTCCTGTCACCTTACTTAGGAAAGGAACCGTACGTGAGGAGCGTGGATTTACTTCGATTACGTACACTTCGTTCTGATAGATAACAAACTGGATGTTTACCAATCCAATGGTCTTTAGTTCCTTAGCGATCTTGATCGTGATTTCAGCGATTTTCTCTTTTAGACCTTCATCCAGATATTGCGGAGGATATACAGCGATGGAGTCACCGGAGTGAACACCTGCGCGCTCGACATGTTCCATGATACCTGGAATAACTACTGTCTCACCATCACAAATCGCATCTACCTCAACCTCTTTACCTAGCATGTAACGGTCAATCAATACCGGATGCTCTGGATTCACCTTCACCGCTTCTACCATGTAGCTGAGCAGCTCAGTATCGTTATATACAATCTCCATTGCACGTCCGCCTAGTACGTAGGAAGGACGAACAAGCACCGGATATCCAAGGGACTGTGCAGTTTCTACAGCCTGATCCACGTCGGTAACCGTCTTACCTTTTGGTTGAGCGATATCAAGACGTGCCAGCAAAGCTTCGAATTTCTTACGGTTCTCAGCTTCATCAATGCTGTCTAGACTAGTTCCAAGAATCTTCACACCAGCAGCACTTAGCGGTGCCGCAAGGTTAATCGCTGTCTGACCACCGAATTGAACGATAACCCCAATCGGATTCTCTTGCGCAATTACGTTCATAACATCTTCGAAGAATAAAGGCTCAAAATACAACCGGTCCGAAGTATTAAAGTCTGTAGATACCGTCTCAGGGTTATTGTTAATGATAACCGCTTCATATCCAGCCTTCTGAATAGCCCATACCGCATGCACTGTGGAGTAATCGAACTCAATCCCTTGACCGATCCGGATTGGCCCAGATCCCAGCACGATAACCTTTTGCTTATCAGATTGAATAACTTCATTCTCAGTCTCATAAGTCGAGTAGTAGTACGGTGTAGTGGCTTCGAACTCAGCCGCACAAGTATCTACCATTTTGAACACAGGTGTTAAACCTTGCTCCAAACGTAGCGCACGCACATCAGCTTCTTTAGTAAACTTGCCGTCCGCTTGCCCTTCTGCACGAATCTCAGCAATCGCACGGTCTGTAAAACCTCTGCGTTTCGCTTGGTATAAAGTTTCCGCAGACAAAGTTTCTTCGCCGCGAATAACCTCTTCAAAGTTAATCAAACCTTCAATTTTAGAGAGGAACCACCAGTCCACGTTCGTAATATCCTGGATGTCCTGCAAACCGTAACCACGACGGAAAGCTTCAGCAATCAGGAACAGACGCTCATCGTCAGGCTTTGCAAGACGTTCACGCAGCACGCCCTCTTCCAGTGTCTCTGCCCCTGGCAGACGGAAACGATGGACACCAATTTCCAAGGAACGAATCGCTTTATGAATCGACTCTTCAAAAGTACGGCCGATCGCCATTACTTCGCCTGTCGCTTTCATTTGCGTACCCAGCTTACGGTTCGCATGAATGAACTTGTCGAACGGCCAGCGTGGAATTTTACTTACAATATAGTCAAGTGTAGGCTCAAAGCATGCATAGGTCTGTCCGGTAACCGGATTGACGATTTCATCCAGCGTGTAACCCATCGCGATTTTGGCAGCCATTTTGGCAATTGGATATCCAGTTGCTTTGGAAGCCAAAGCCGAGGAACGGCTAACCCGCGGGTTTACTTCGATTACATAGTATTGATAACTTCGTGGATCAAGTGCGAACTGTACGTTACATCCACCCTCAATATTCAGGGCGCGAATGATTTTGAGCGAAGCAGTACGCAGCATTTGGTATTCGCGATCTGACAACGTCTGGCTGGGTGCTACAACAATACTGTCACCTGTATGTACGCCTACAGGATCAAAGTTTTCCATGTTGCAGACAACGATACAGTTGTCATTGGCATCACGCATAACCTCGTATTCAACTTCCTTCATGCCGGCAATACTCTTCTCAACCAGACATTGTCCGATTGGGCTATAACGAATACCTGCTTTTACGGTTTCACGCAGTTCTTCTTCGTTATCGCAGATCCCGCCGCCGGTGCCGCCAAGTGTATAGGCTGGACGTACAATCAGAGGGAAACCAATTTCCTCAGCGAATTTCATCGCTTCATCTACAGTGGTGATAATGGTGCTATCAGGTACAGGTTGTTCCAATTCACGCATTAGATCACGGAACAAATCGCGATCTTCTGCTTTCTCGATGGAATCCAGCTGTGTACCAAGAAGCTTAACATTCTCTTGCTCAAGTACACCTGCACGAGCTAATTCTACAGCCATGTTCAGGCCGGTCTGACCGCCCAGTGTTGGAAGCAATCCATCTGGACGCTCCTGGCGAATAATCGCAGTCACGAATTCAAGTGTAATAGGCTCGATGTACACTTTATCTGCAATATTTGTATCTGTCATAATTGTTGCTGGATTGCTGTTAATCAGTACGACTTCTACGCCTTCTTCTTTAAGGGCTTGGCAAGCCTGAGTTCCTGCGTAGTCAAACTCTGCTGCTTGACCGATGACGATCGGTCCGGAACCAATCACGAGTATTTTTTTAAGCTTATCATTCTTTGGCATGTTATAGAGCTCCTTTCACGGCTTCAAGCTGTAGGTTCGTTTTTGGCGCCGTGATTCTGGCGTTTGCCGCAAGTTGTGCCTGACGCGATACAACAGGTGTCTTTGCTTTATGATCAGCAATCATTTGCAGGAAGCGATCGAACAAGTAGCTGCTGTCATGTGGTCCTGGCGCCGCTTCTGGATGATATTGCACCGAAAATGCTGGGTAACGAGTATGTTTAATTCCTTCAACAGTCTTATCATTATTATTAATGTGAGTAACTTCTAGTTCAGTGTTCTTCACAGATTCCTCATTCACGGTATAACCATGGTTCTGGGAAGTGATGAAGCAGCGTCCGCTTTCCAGTTCCTTCACAGGGTGATTCCCACCGCGGTGACCGAATTTCAGCTTCTCTGTATCTGCTCCACAAGCCAGCGCAAACAACTGATGACCTAGGCAGATACCGAAGATCGGATATTCGCCAAGCAATTCGGAAATCGTCTTGACAGCGTGAGGCACATCTTTCGGGTCCCCAGGGCCGTTGGAAAGTAGAATACCATCTGGGTTCAGACGGCGAACTTCTTCCGCTTTAACATCATGTGGCACAACAACCACATCACAACCACGGTCGTTAAGCTCACGTAGAATACCAGCCTTCGCACCATAATCCACAAGCACAATTCTTTCTTTGTTGCCGGGGCTGCTGTACGAACTTGCAGTTGATGTACGGGCTACCTGATTGCGCAATTCCTCAATCGTAGTATTTCCCATCATTTCCATCAGTTCCTCTACACGTTTGTTAGAGGTGGTCAGGATTGCTTTCATTGTTCCGTAGTGGCGAATAATCCGAGTCAACATCCGAGTATCAATCTCGCTGATCCCTGGAATATCGTATTCTTTCAACAAGTCGTCCACACTATATTCAGCACGCCAGTTACTAGGTACTTCTTCATGACGACGCACTACAAAGCCGTGTACGAAAGGTCTAACCGATTCAAAGTCATCCCGAGTAATCCCGTAGTTCCCGATCAGTGGGTAAGTCATTGTAACGATTTGTCCGCAATATGAAGGGTCAGACAGCACCTCTTGATATCCTGTAATTCCTGTATTAAAAACAACCTCGCCTGTCTTTTCGCCCTCAGCGCCAAATGCGGTACCTGTAAATAAAGTTCCGTCTTGCAGCAGCAATCTCGCCTGCATTCCATTCCACTCCTTCATGTTTCTGTAGTCTAATGCTTATGCCTTGCAAGCCTTCCGGAGTGAACGTGTACACAATCGCTATCCGTAAAGATCAGCAACTCCGCCCCACCAGTCTGCTAGTTTTTCTCAGTCCATACCGCTTTACCGTCTACCCATGTCATTACTGGCCAGCCCTTAAGCTTCCAGCCACCAAAAGGAGTATTCCGTCCTTTACTTGCAAAAGAACCTGGGTCTACTTCTTTTTCTTGCTCCAGATCAATCAATGTCAAATCTGCAGGAGCTCCGATATCCATCACACCGGTGTTCAGTCTGAATACCCGTGCAGGATCAGCGGTCATTCTTTGTACTAGTAAGGATAAATCCCATTTTCCGGTTGCTACAAACGCTGTGTATAGTAGTGGAAAAGCTGTTTCGAATCCAACGATACCAAAAGGTGCAAGTTGCATGCCTTTAGCTTTCTCTTCCTCACTATGAGGCGCATGATCCGTAACAATCATATCCAGTGTGCCATCAAGCAAACCTTCGATACACGCCTTAACATCGCGGCGGGAGCGTAGCGGCGGGTTCATTTTCCAATTCGCATCAAGGCCTGGAATATCTTCTTCAGAGAGCAGTAAGTGATGCGGACACACCTCAGCAGTTACTTTAATCCCGATCTCTTTCGCTTGGCGAATCAGTCGCACCGATTGTTCAGTACTTACATGGCATACATGGTAATGAACGCCTGTCGCTTCAGCCAGCAAAATATCGCGTCCAACATGGATCGCTTCCGACTCATTTGGAATTCCTTTCAGGCCATGCTTTCTTGCGAACTCACCTTCGGCTACACAGCAGCCTTCAACCAGTGAATTATCCTCGCAGTGAGCGATGACTGGCATATCCAGTGCTGCGGCGATGTTCATTGCATCTTTCATCATTTGGGCACTTTGCACGCCCACGCCGTCATCGGTATAACCAATAGCTCCAGCTTCTTTAAGCGCCGCAAAATCAGTCAGCTCACGTCCGAGCTCATTTTTCGTAATGGCTGCATAAGGAAGTACTTTAACTAGTCCTGCTTCACGTGCTTTGTCTTTCACAAATTGCACGATTTCCGGCGTATCTGTTACTGGACGGGTATTAGGCATACAAGCGATGGTTGTAAATCCGCCTTTGGCAGCCGAGCGACTTCCGGTTTCCACTGTTTCCTTGTGTTCAAATCCCGGTTCGCGTAAGTGCACATGCATATCAATGAGTCCCGGAATGAGCAGCTTGCCTTCAGCATCAATGATCTCCCCAGCTTCTGGAGCAGCTTCATTTCCATCGATTAAGGCCGAGATAACACCTTCTTCAAGTACAATATGTTTCCGCTCTAACAAGCCTTCCTGATTCAATACGCTGGCGTTTCTAATTATCACTGTCATGATTCTACCTTTACCCTCAGATCCCGGCTGCGGGCCCTCTCATTATTATATAATAAAAATTCATGTTTGTGTATATTTATTAGTTCCTATACATCATCATTCTTTTAATTTATTGTAAAGCTCTTTCTAGAACTGCCATCCGAACCGGTACCCCATTAGACATTTGCGGGAAAATCCTTGATTGACTGCACTCTACAACCGCATCATCAATCTCGACATTCCGGTTAACCGGAGCTGGATGCATAATGATTGTATCTTTTGCGAGCTTAGCTGCGCGTTCTTCCGTTAAACCGTACTGTCTACGGTAATCTTCCGCAGAAAGTATGATACCAGAAGCATGGCGTTCCAGCTGCACACGAAGCATCATGACCACATCTGCTTTAAGAGCTTCCTCAATGGTTACATAAGGTGCGTATTCCATAAGCTCAGGAGCCTTCATATTCTCCGGCGCGCAGAATTGCACTTTAGCTCCCAGCTTTGTAAGTCCCCACAGATTGGAGCGTGCTACCCGGCTATGCATGATATCCCCGATAATAGAAACCGTGAGACCCTTTAAATCTCCAAACGTTTTGGTCATGGTGTAAAGGTCAAGCAGCGCTTGCGTTGGATGTTCATTGTTGCCGTCGCCCGCATTTATAAGCGGTATGGACACCTTCTCAGCTAACTGCTGCAGCACACCTGCAGGCTTCAAACGCACAACTCCGGCATCGATCCCCATCGATTCCAGTGTGCGTACTGTATCGTAGATCGACTCCCCTTTTTCTACACTAGAAGCTGCAGCCGTAAAATTAAGCACTTGTGCACCCAGTCGTTTCTCTGCCATTTCAAAAGAGAAGCGTGTGCGTGTGCTGTTCTCGAAGAACATGTTAGAAATAAAATGCGAGTTCAAAATGGGAGTTAGCTTCTCACTTTGATTGTCCCAGTATGCAGTTCTGTCCAGCAGCCCAGTGATTTCCGACCGATCAAGCTCTTTTATTCCCAGCAGACTACGTTCCTTTACCTTGGTAAGTGTCATGATGTTATCGTTCCTCCCGGTTTGAAATAATGTAGACCTCGTCTTTGCCGTCGTATTCCTTCAGCGCCACTTCAATCTGCTCATGCTTTGAGGTAGGTACATTCTTACCGATGTAGTCCGGCCGGATCGGCAGCTCGCGGTGTCCACGGTCAGCCAGTACTGCCAGTTGAATCATTCGTGGGCGTCCGCAGTCCATTAAAGCGTCCATCGCTGCGCGGATGGTGCGTCCGGTGTAAAGTACATCGTCGAACAAAATAACCTTCTTATCATGGATGCCATCACTGCCGGAAGTAATAATGACGTTACTCTTCACTACCGCTTCACTGCCTTCTACTTCACGATCATCCCGGTAATGCGTGATGTCGAGTTCGCCGTAAGGAATCTCGACGCCCTCAATTTCCTTGATACGCTCAGCGATACGCTGTGCCAGGTACACACCTCTTGTCCGGATGCCGACCAGCAGACAATTCTCAATTCCTTTGTTCTTCTCCAAAATCTCATGAGCAATACGGGATAATGCCCGGCGGATCGCCGTTTCGTCCATAATTACATTTTTCTCAGTAACCATAATCTTGTCACCCTCCACTTGTTTCGCCTATTTAAGTTCCCGGAAATCAAAAAACTCCTTGCCTATAACAGGCAAGGAGTGAAATCCGCAGAAGAAGATGATGGCCGCGCGCATAAAAAGACAGTCCGGTGTAGTACACACGGATACCCTTCTAAGAGTCGCGAACCTCGATTCACGTTACCTTGCCAGCCTCACAGGACTGAATTAAAGGCGCTATTCATTTAATGAGAATTATGACAGAACAAACCCCGCATGTCAACTTTATCTGCGTAAACTACAACACTTTCTAAGCCGGCTTCTATTAACAACAAGAGAAGCGTTAACGCTGAATATTGCTTATATTTCCTTTTTTCTACACGCATACTGTAGAGTTCTATCATTTACATTTTGAATTTTAATATCTGGGATTAACTTCCATGCTCACTTTTGCTGTGAAAGCTACACAGAAAAGCCGCCAAGGTTTCCCCAGGCAGCTTCAATCTCTAACTAATGATTAAAATTCAAATTCTACATCGCTTAGACGTCTTTGAATTTCAGAGATGACACGTCTTTCTTCCTCTTCCCCTTTAGCAATAAAGGTAACGGAGAACCGTACAAACGGACCTGCATCATCCCAAGGCACGGTGGAAATTAGCTTCTCACGAATCAGGAATTGTGAGAAATCCTCACCAGATTCAAAACGGCGACCCCCTTTGACACCCTTAGGTGCTGCAACATAAAGGAAGAAAGAACCCTTTGGTTTCTCGGCTTGGAAGCCGAGGCTGTTCAGTGCATCAACCAACAGGTTGTGACGACGTGAATACTTGGCAGCAATTGCTTCAGTAATCTCTGGATGCGCAAGACCGTAAGCCGCAGCTTTTTGAATCGCGATAAATTGACCGGAATCATTATTATCCTTCACATCACTGAAGGCTTTAACAACTAAAGGATTCCCAGCAACAAAACCGATTCTCCAGCCTGTCATATTGTAGGACTTAGACAGGGAATGCAGTTCCACACCAACATCCTTAGCACCCGGCACAGAAAGGAAACTAAGTGGCTTTAATCCATCATAGGTTAAAGCCGCATATGGTGCATCGTGGATAACGACTACATCATATTTTTTAGCCCATGCAACTACCTCCGCAAAAAACTCTGGAGTCGCACTAGCGCCCGTTGGATTGTTTGGATAGTTCAAGTAAAGAAGCTTAGCTTTATGAGCAACCTCTTCCGGAATTTCGTTCAGATCTGGAAGGAAGTTATTCTCCTTCTTCAGCTCTACTGTAAATACTTGTCCACCCAAGTATTTAGTATGTGTACCCAGCACTGGATAACCCGGCACCGTCATGATCGTAATATCACCTGGATTAATGAAGCAAGAAGGCAACATCGCTAGTGCAGGCTTAGATCCGATAGAGTGAACTACCTCCGTAACAGGATCAATACCCTCCACAGAGAATACTTCCCGCAAATATTCAGCAGCAGCCGTCTTAAACTCAGCAATTCCATTGTCCGCATAACCACGGTTTTCTTCCTTCGCTGCTTCTTCAGCAAGCTTAGCCACGATACCAGCATCAGCCATCTCATCTGGCTCGCCTACGCCCATGTCGATCAATTCAATTTCAGGAAAATCCTGTTTTGCGGATGCTTTGGCACGTTTGATTTTCTCGAATTTATAAATCGAAGTGTCCTTACCGTAGTTCGCACCGCCGATGCGGTCTGCAAAATTAGTCTGAATGAAGCTGTCTTGGTATTGTTCAATACTCATACTTTCATCTCATCTCCTGGCTATCTATTCTTATTAGAAGAAACGGCTTCGCCGTCCCTTGGATGGCTTATGTTTCTAGAGATCCGTTTCTGTGATAAAAAATAAGGATAAAGAATAAGGCATAACCTTCTCTTTATCCTTATGTTATTAAATATGATGGAAAGCAGAGTTCAATACCATAGACTAATTATCACTTCATTTGTACTTATCTGCTGCGCAAAGTGAACAGAACATCTTCCATGTCTTCCGGAATAGGTCTGCTGAATTCTTTATATTCACCTGTTGTGGGATGAATAAATCCAAGCACCGCCGCATGTAACGCCTGTCCATTCATAGCTGTTCCTTTACTGCGCCCATAAATCGGATCGCCAACAAGCGGATGACCAATGAATTTCATATGCACCCTGATCTGATGCGTGCGGCCAGTCTCCAGTTGCAGCTCCAGCAGTGTACAGTCACCGAAACGTTCCATCACCGTAAAGTGAGTCACAGATTTCTTGCTGTTCTTTTCCGTTACAGTGTATAGCTTGCGATCATGTGGATCTCTACCGATCGGAGCATCAACCGTTCCTTTGTCATGCGACAAATTGCCGTGTACAACTGCTATATAGCGGCGTGTTACACTGTGCTCTTTAAGCTGTGCTGCGAGCGACGCGTGACTGGCATCATTTTTAGCCACCATAATAAGACCCGAGGTATCCTTATCAATACGGTGTACAATACCTGGACGAATCTCACCATTAATACCGGACAGATCTTTGCAGTGATACATCAGTGCATTTACCAAGGTGCCTGACGGATGCCCAGCTGCCGGGTGTACAACCATACCACGTGGCTTATTAATCACAATGACATCGCTGTCCTCATAGACAACATCAAGGGGGATATTCTCCGGAATCAAATCTGTCACTTCTGCTTCCGGAACGACGATGGAAACTACATCCCCTTCTGAGAGCTTATAGTTAGCTTTAACGGGTGCCCCATTAACCGTAACGTGGCCACCACTGATCCACAGCTGCACCTGAGAACGAGAAATATCCTCTTCCCAGGATTCCGTAATATATTTATCGATTCGCTCCCGCGCGTTCTCCGCCGAAACGGTCAACTCCGTGACGTCCCTCTCTTCTTCGCTCGTAGATGTCGCTTGGTGATTGACGTCTTTACTCAAATCATTCATTCCCTTCTCTTACTTCCTTTGCTTCTTTTACTTCTTTGATTTCCGTGATTTCTTCACCGTTCTTAAGATCGCGGAAAGAGTCCAAAAGAATCAACCCAACCCCAATAACGATACATGAATCCGCAACGTTAAAAATCGGGAAGCTATAGCTTCCAAAATTAAACAGAAGGAAATCAACAACCTCACCACTAATCATCCGGTCCAAGAAGTTACCTATCGCTCCACCCAATACAAGCCCAAGGGCAACAGACAACATCTTCCGCGAATGTCTAATCTTGTTCAAGTACCAAACGATACCTGCGACCACTACAACCGTAACTAAAAAGAAGAACCATTGCTGACCTTGTAGAATCCCAAAAGCAGCCCCGCGATTACGATGTGAGGTAATAAGGAAGAAATTCCCGACGACCGGAATCTGTTCCCCAAGCTCCAGACGTGTGGCAATGAGATATTTCGTTCCCTGATCCACCAAAAATACAATAAGAGCAATCAAATAGTACACCACAGAAGTTGTCACTCCGTTCTTATTTTTCCCGCAAAATGCGGTAAGAATACTGTTATAAGACTTGTATATTGTAGCACAGCCCTTAGAAGGTCGTCTATTGCGTGACATCTCTCCAGCGCTTAATCTTGGGGACTATTTTCCATCGCTAAAATAACGCCTCTAAGGTCAACCTAACAAAGAACCATCCGGTGCAAACCGGTAAGTCGGAAGGATTCTTAAAAAAGTACAGAAAGGAGCTTACTCATCATGACGCACCTGACAGTACAGCAGCTCTCAGAGCTACGCGCCCGATTAGAAAAAGATCGTGATACTATTCAGCACAGGCTTCAGAGTAATGAAAATTACGGCTTACAGGAATCCATGCGGGATGGCACCGGAGAACTTTCCGAGAATGACAACCACCCAGGGGATGCAGCCACCGATTTGTATAATCGCTCCATGGATATTTCACTGCTAGAGCGGGACGAGCATGAGCTGGATGATATTGAAGCTGCTCTCAACGCTATGGATGAAGGCACCTATGGGATCTGTAAGGCTAGCGGTAAACCGATCCCTTTTGAGCGTCTATCCGCCATTCCCTCCACGCTTTTTTGTAAGGAGCACGCCCCACGTCAAAATGCACCTTTTACTCGGCCAATTGAAGAAGAATTTCTGTCTCCTCCATTTGGACGTACTAGTCTCGATGAGCGAGAGGATCAAAACGGCTTTGACGGTGAGGATGCTTGGCAGATTGTAGAAAGCTATGGCAACTCTGATTCCCCCGCCATGGCGGAGGGCAACAATATTGACTCCTATAATGATATTGGGATTGAAGCTGATGAGTTGGAAGGCTGCGTGGAGCCTTGGGAGAACTTTATCGCCACCGATATTACAGGTAACCATTTAATTGTAGTACCGGGACGTAGCTACGAGCGTTATAAGGATAGTGGCGAGGGAAGTTACATGCTTGATCCGCTCGAAGGTGAGGAGTAAAAGCATTGTCCCTACAAGCATAAACGCCTTCGGCGTCCTATAAGACGGTAGGTGTTTATGCGAGAAATATAAGAAATAAAGTATCGTGTGAAACGTATACTTCCTTATATTTCAAGAAAAATCAACAGCGTGCGGTTCCAGTTTCATTGTGGAATGGCCCGCTGTTTTTTTTTCTGCTCTATGCCATTTTGTTAAGAAAATGTTCAGATTCAGCTGTTAACTGACCTGACGGATGATGAAATCGACATACAAGGAGTGGAGAGGTTTACGCAACCGAACCCTAATCTCTCCTATAACCCAAGTAAAGACGGCTTCACCCTAAAAAAGCTATTTTAATTCCAGTTGACGCTGTACAATTCGTACAATATCCGCAATATAATCTCCGATGATCGGCAAATTCAAGGCTCCTAGCCCCTGAAGGACATATATGATCGTTGCTGCGAAAAAAGTAAAACCTAGCGCGATCCCAACTCCACGAGCCGCTCCATATAAGATGTTTCGCCAAATGAGATTCCAAGGTGAATATAACAGCTCTGTATACTGATAAATTCGTGATTTCTCTAAGATATGGGCCCATTCAAAGGTTAACCGATACATCGTATTCATTTTTTCTTCCAATGGAATATCTTCTGGATTTCGATGATCTGCTGTTAAACGCTCAGGGTTTGCCTCAGGAATAACCTTTTTCTCCGCTCCCTTATCTGGGCTGTTCTTGCTACCGGATGTCTTGACGGAGATTCTGTTCTTCTGATCCTCCACAGCCACAGCTCCTCTCATACGCCCTACACTCGTTACAAAGTAAACGAGCCCGGTCAAAGAGAATGAATCTCCTTGAGCACGAGGCTCGTTATTTTTTGCGACGAAATATAAAGACTATATTTCTCGCATAAACAGAAGTTCTCCGTTTACACTTGTGCCGCTAGTATATGCTGTTTTGGGACAGGTAATGCAGATTTACGCTCCAATATGGATACCGATAGATTTACCACCAACATCTACCGTTTCAAAAGCATGTTCTCCGCCAAAATCAACCGTAGTCACAAGTACATTGTCTCGCAATACATTCTCAAAGGCTGTAACTGCCGCTTTAAGCTCATCATCTAGATTCAGCGTAAGAGCGATCCGTTTCTCGATCGGTAGATCCAAACGTTTACGGTAATCTTGAACCGCACGAATGATCTCACGAACCCAGCCTTCTTGTTCAAGCTCAGGCGTGATTTCGGTATTGAGCGCAACCGTAATTCCATATCCGGAAGCTGCGGCGAAACCTGCTTTGGCTTGTTTTTCAACGAGTAGCTCTTCAGAAGTAATCACCAGCTCTTCTCCTTCTGGCGTCGGAATCGTGATTAAGCCGCCTTGCACCGCTTTGCGGGTAGCGTCACTATCCAGAGCTTTCAGGAAGCCTTGCAGGAAGCCGACGTTTTTACCGTATTTTTTACCAGCAACTTTAAGATTGAGCTTGAGTGTGAAATCAACAAAACCACTGTCGCTAGTCTCTAGCACGATGTTCTTGATGTTGATCTCGTCTTTGATGATCTCTTCATACTCAGCCAAATGGAAGTCGCGGTTCATCGAAACGATCAGCTCGGACAACGGTTGACGATTCTTGATACCAGTCTCGTTACGCACGTTACGCGCCAGCTCAACGATCTGTCTCGCACTTTCCATATCCTCTTCCAGCTCTTTATCGATCAAGCTCTCATCAGCAACCGGATAATCTGCTAAATGCACACTTTCCCCGCCGCCAAGATTCGTGAAGATATCTTCAGACAACATCGGTGTAAATGGAGCCATCAAAGAGGCTGTCTTCAAAAGCACATGGGTCAGTGTACGGTAAGCATCCAGCTTATCTTCACCTAGACCACTACCCCAGAAACGGTCACGGGAACGACGGATATACCAGTTACTCAGCTCATCTATAAAGTTCTCAATGCCTTTGGATGTATTCACGAAGTCATTTACTGCTAGTCCTTTGTCCACCAAAAGAATCAAGCTGTTCAGACGGGACAAAATCCAGCGGTCCAGCTTATGTTCCGATACTTTAAAAGGATGATCGGCTGGATCATAACCATCGATGCCTGCATAAAGCGTCAAGAACGCATGCGTATTCACCAGTGTATCTACAACTTTGGATTTGGTTTCCCCTACAAGACCACGGGAGAAACGTTTGTTATTCCACGGTGCACTATCGGATAGAATCGCCCAACGGAATGCATCCGTGCCGTAATCGTTCATGATATCCCAAGGATCAATAACATTTCCTTTTGATTTGGACATTTTTTGACCATTCTCATCAAGGATATGACCGTGAGCAATAACAGCTTTATATGGAGCTTTACCTTTAAACAAGGTAGATACTGCTAGCAAGCTGTAGAACCATCCACGTGTCTGGTCGATCCCTTCACAGATCATATCCGCTGGATATTGATCATTCAGCTTATCCTCGTTCTCAAATGGATAATGACTTTGCGCAAATGGCATCGAACCACTATCGAACCATACATCGATAACTTCTGATGTGCGGACCATCTCTGCACCTTCACTGAAAGGACTGCGTAGCTTGATCTTATCTACAAAAGGCTTATGCAGCTCGATATCCTCAGGTACATCGCCAATCGCCATCGCTCTCAGCTCTTCAATGCTATGTGGAGCGAACTCTTTGCCCGTTTCTTGACATACCCAAACATTAAGCGGTGTACCCCAGTAACGGTTACGGCTGATATTCCAGTCCACCAGTTCATCCAGGAACTTCCCAAAACGGCCTTCACGTACATGATCAGGATACCAATCTACACTGTTGTTGTTAGCAATCAGCTGATCTTTGATCGCTGTAGTGTTGATGAACCAGCTGTCTGTTGCGTAGTACAAGAGTGGTGTATCACAACGCCAGCAGAACGGATAGCTGTGCTCGTATTTTTCTTTGCCGTAAAGTAGTCCTTTTTCAGACAAAGCTTTAACGATATCCAAATCGCAATCTTTTACAAAACGTCCAGCAAAATCAGACACTACATCCGTATACTTACCGGAATTATCAACTACGTTAACGAAGCTGATGCCGTTCTCGCGGCAAGTCTTGTAGTCATCTTCACCATGCGCTGGTGCCATGTGTACGATCCCTGTACCACTGGAATCTGTAACAAAGGAAGCACCTACAATGACATTGCTTTTCTCTGCCTTGATGTATCCGAATGGGGGAGCATAGGTTTTGCCGATAAACTCGGAACCTTTATGTGTAGAAAGGACTGTGTGCTCGCCTTTCATTACTTCTTCCACCAAATTCTTGGCAACGATATAGACGCCGTCCTCTTGTAGTACACGTACATAGTCCATGTCAGGGTTCATGGCAAGAGCCATATGAGCTGGCAGCGTCCAAGGTGTAGTCGTCCAAGCTAGTACGTAGTCTCCACTGTCATCCAGCTTGAACTTTGCAGTCGCACTAAGATCTTTGACGGTTTTGTAGCCTTGGGCTACTTCATGGGAACTCAAGGTAGTCTGGCAGCTTGGGCAGTAAGGGCTAACGCGGTGTCCGCGATAGAGCAGCCCTTTGTCATGCACAGTAGCCAAGATGTTCCATACGCTCTCGATATATGTGTTATCCAAGGTAACGTAAGGATTATCTAGATCCGTCCAGTATCCGATACCCTCAGTAAACTCGCGCCATTGCTTCTCGTAGCCGAAGACGCTGTCTTTACATTCTTGGATGAATTTCTCTACGCCATATTCCTCGATCTCTTGTTTGCCGGAGATACCAAGCTTCTTTTGAACGCCTAGTTCTACTGGTAAACCGTGTGTATCCCAGCCCGCTTTACGTACCACGCGGTAACCTTTCATCGTTTGGTAACGACCGATGAAATCCTTGATTACACGGCCCAGCACGTGTCCGATATGCGGTGCACCGTTCGCTGTAGGAGGACCTTCATAAAATACATAGTTCGGACGTCCTTCACGGTTCTCCATGGATTTGCGGAACGTATTTTCGTCGCTCCATTTCTTCAATATGCGGACATCTCTTGCCCGTGCTTTTTCTCTGACATCTACTTTTTGCATGTGATGGTCAATCCTTTCATGGTTTAGTCTTTTTGGCGACCTTGCGCAGCTGGTCGCATACGCTCTTGTCTTTGGCACCCGAGCCGCGATCCCGTTAGGGCAGCACTGGCTCGGGGGCTTCGGGCGACCTCGCGCAGCTGGTCTCCTTCGCTTTTGCCTTTGGCACCCGAGCCGCGATCCCGTTAGGGCAGCACTGGCTCGGGGGCTTCGGGCGACCTCGCGCAGCTGGTCGCATACGCTCTTGCCTTTGGCACCCGAGCCGCGATCCCGTTAGGGCAGCGGGGGCTCGGGGCGCCACATGGCCGGCAAGTGAAACGCCGGCCTGCTCTAGCAGTGAAGGCCCCGCAGGCGAACCCGCCAGGGGAGCCTAAGAAGGGCCGCTCCTTCAGCCACATGAGTCCGTTCGCTTCCACCACCGTAACGGTTTGCACGAGGCTTTACTTAGCGGGTGTCCAGAGGGCGGCAGCCCTTGGGGTCCCCCTTAGAAAGGGGGATTTAGGGGGATGGCCCGCCCCGGAACAACAAAATAAGCGTCATCCCACCCCCAAAGGGGCGAGACGACGCTCGCGATACCACCCTAATTCTGTGCATGAGCACATCCTTAAGGGGAGTGTATTCAGCACAATCTCAGTCCTGCGCGTAAATCTCATGCACAGGTCCGGTGTAACGTCCGGCAGACGGCTAAGCTTACGCACGATCGACGCTTCAGCTTAACTTCTAGGGGAAGATCTTCCGGCAGGGTTCGAACAATCGGCTCTCAGCAATCGCCGACTCTCTGGAGAACGTTACCTTGTCGTACTTGTCCCGTCATCGAATACATATAAACATTATACAGATATGTTCTATTTATAGACTTTTTAAGTCTAAATGTCAACAACCGCTAGCCAAATCCGCAATTAGGAGTATACCTGCGCGGGCGGAAGTATTATGATCGATTTTAGCGCACAATAAAAATAGAGGGAATAACTCCCTCTATTTAGCCGATTTTAGCATGGAATTATAAATTAGAGGGAATTCCCCCCCTATAAATTCAAGTAATACCCCTATTTCAGAGAAAATCAGCATTCATTCATCATAATGCATTAGATACGATGTAGAACATCATCCTTAAAAGTTACGTTCTCGCTCGCCTCACGACTCTCCAAGGCATTCCAGTCATCCTGTGACAACAGCTCGAGCTGAGCTTCCACCAATGTACGGAAACGAGTGCGATAGATCGAAGCTTGCTTGCGCAGTTCTTCAGTCTCAATAGCAACCTTACGGGATTTGGATAACGCTTCGTTAATAATCCGGTCTGCGTTCTTTTCCGCTTCCTTGATAATAAGCTGCGATTCCTTCTTGGAGTTGTTCTTCACATCATCCGCCGCTTCCTGAGCGACTAAGATTGTCTTCGATAAACTCTCTTCAATATTCACAAAATGATCCAAACGTTCTTGAATGGATAAAAGCTGATTCTGCAGCTCTTTGTTCTCACGGATGACGCTTTCGTAATCCTTAATTACTTGATCCAGAAATTCGTTGACCTCGTCCTCATCATAACCGCGAAGTCTCCGAGAGAACTCCTTGTTATGTATATCGAGCGGTGTTAATGGCATGCTGTGCACCTCCTAGAAATTTCGGACCTTCTAAGTCTCTGAACCATACCTGCGCAGCAGACAAAGAAGAAAGACTGTACTTCAAGTAAAGGCAGAGGATGTATCGACGTTCCAACTGCCATTCATGGTTCGCCTCTTTTATAAAATATCGGCGTCCTGCTTTAAAAATGTTTGATTCCCTCGAAATAATCAATTTCGACAAGTAAAGCCGGATTCCTGCAAGGGATTCACACAAATTTACCAACTTGAACACGATATCGACCCTTTTTCGTCAAACTACCGACCTCTAAAACCTTGAATCGACCGAATCCTTGAATAGATACCATGTCACCATCTTTAAGTGCGCAGGAAGGGTCTTCCTCCACTTTCCAATTTACCCGAACTCGTCCAGCCTTGATGGGAGCAAGAATTTTGCTTCGGCTTAGCCGTGTTACATCTGCGGCAATGCCATCCAATCGTAGGGACGCTACAGTCAAATCCATCGTTTCCAGCTTCACCTCACTATTACGCAAGGAAGAAAGTGGCAATACCTCCGTACTCACCTGTATCCGGTGCACTCCAGTTAAATTCATGGATAAATAATCTGCAATATCTGCAGCTACTACCACATGACAACCATCTTCCAGAACATGAATATCACCGATCTTGCCACGTTTTACTCCAAGACCCAGAATAGAGCCCATGTAGTCTCCATGCTCAAGCGCCAGAAACTTTTGTTCACCAGAGGTTATCGCAAGAACCTTTAGCTCCATATCCTCATGATCCAGATCACGATAATCGGGAGCAACGAGTGCTCGCTTCCGCTCCGCCTCAGGGTGTCCGCCTTCCCATCTGACGATAACGTCTGGATGACGGTTTACGAGACTTTGCAAAATAAATCCTTGGCGCGGATCTAGAAATTCTGTCAGTTTCGTCTCATGATATTCTCCAGCATGGGTAACCCATTCCCAAGCCTTGTCCACAAATTGTCTTTCGTCGGGATGAAAATGCCCGTAAACTTCTGTCTTCATCACTTCTGCCTAAAAAATCAAGTGCAAAATGGATTTGAGTCCACCTGCCGCAAATTCCAAGACGAGTAGTGCAATGATCGGGGAAATATCAAGCGTACCAAAGAGTGGCGGAATAAATCGACGAAATGGCGTCAAATACGGTTCAACAAGCTTACTTAGCAGTTCTCCGATAAAGTTCTCACGAACATTTGGTAACCACGACATCAGTACATAGAAAATAATCATGTAAAAATAAATATTAAACAACATATCAATAATGGAATCAATTTGGAGCAAAGCTCATTCACCTCATTCTGTTATAGTCTGGATCGTCACCTAGGATTTCCGTAATAGCACCTTGAATTTCAACGGTATCTGGCGTGCACATAAATATATTGCCCCCAATTTTAGAGATTCCTCCCCCAAGGGCATAAACGGTTCCACTTAAAAAATCAATAATTCTCATCGCTTGATCATTACGGACACGCTGAAGATTGATCACTACCGTCCGGTGAGAACGGAGATGATCAGCAATTTCCTGCGCCTCATCATACGAACGTGGCTCATAAAGTACAACTTTTACATTCTTCTGCGAATGGATACTGACAACGTTGCCTCTTTGATTTTTGCGGGTTTCGACAGGGGCTGGCTCATACTCATCCTCTTCGTGGATTTGCTCCCGCTCCACAACTTCTTCTTCCTCCTGCAAGCCCAAAAAACTCATAAATCGGTTCATAACGCTCATCACGATCCCTCCTAATGGCCTACTAACACCGTACCCAGGCGTACCCAGGTGGCTCCTTCCTGTATCGCCACTTCAAAATCATTCGACATTCCCATCGATAGCTCCGTAATCGGCTCAGGTGTCAAAGCAAGTTGATTGAGCTCATCGCGCAGCTCACGAAGTCCGCGAAATACAGGGCGGGTAAGCTCCGGATCACCTTCTAAAGGCGCCATTGTCATTAGTCCAATTACTTTTACATGGTCGAGACTAGCAATTTCACGTAAAAATCCAGGTACCGCCTCAGGCGACAGACCAAATTTCGTATCTTCTCCAGAGATGTTTACTTGAAGAAAGACATTCACTTCTTGATCTGCGGCAATCGCCTTTTTGTGTAATTCTTGTGCCAGGGATATGCGGTCCAAAGAGTGTATATATTGAAACTTGCCAATAACGTCTTTAACCTTATTGGTCTGCAAATGCCCGATAAAATGCCATGTCCCTTGGTTCCCTAAAACCTTCCATTTGTGCTCAGCATCCTGCCAGCGACTCTCGGCAATATGCTCTAGGCCTGCCTCCAATACGGAGGACACCATTTCCAGAGAAACATATTTCGTCACTGCAATTACCTTGACGTCATTTCGATCCCGGCCGCTTGCCGCGCAGGCACGTGCTACACGTTCCTCTACCTCAGCAATTCTTTCCTGCAGTGTTAAAGCCAACTTTCAACTCTCCTTTATTCCGATCCAGCTCGTCATCCTGCCTGTAACCCCATTTTCTTTACGATAAGAAAAAAACAAATCTTGATTACAGCTTGTACACAAAGATGTACATTCGATATGAGTCGGCAATATTCCTGCTTTAATCATAATGCGTCGATTCATTTCTTTCAAGTTTAGCATGTATTTGTTCTCATCTGTGTCAGATGTTCTGTATAGCCCCACAGTACCAGCAGTTTCTGTTAGCTTGCTCAGATCACCCTCCAATTGGCGGACATGCTCCATCACATAATCGTCCACTTCATAACAGCAGTCACCAATGGAGGGTCCGATCGCTGCAATAATGTCCTGTGGATGGCTTCCGTAAATGGTCTCCATTTTACTCACCATGGCGGCTGCAATCTGGGCCACGGTTCCCTTCCAGCCAGCATGCGCAAGCCCGACGGCTTGGTGCACTGGATCATAAAAGTAAAGGGGCACGCAATCCGCATAAAAAGAAGTCAGTAAAACTCCCGGTACATCTGTAAGCAAACCATCGGTTGCTTGAAATGCCGAGTTTCTATCCTTTTGCCCCCGACCACGATCAGCTTCCCTTACCACTGCTATTTCTGCTCCATGGGTTTGTTCGCCACAGGTCCAAGCTTCCGGCTTGAAATCAAGAGCTTCCGCAAGCGCCCTACGATTCTTTAAGACATCTTCCGGAGCATCCCCAACATGAAATGCACAATTCAGGCTGTCATAAGGCTTTTTGCTAGCCCCTCCCTGTCTACCGGTAAAACCTGCTGTAATTTCCTTATGCTCCACACGCCAAGGGTCCAGATGGAGCAGCATCAGTGTTTCCTTCCCCTGCACAAACGGTTCCATATCCTCACCTCCGCCTTAGTGTACCACATGTAAATACCCCCACAAAATGCTGCTTAAGCTAGAACGCTCAATTTTCTAACTTTTTAAGCTATACCCCTTTCAATTCTTTTATAAAAAACAAAAAACGCACCTAATTAATAAGTGCGCCGTTCGCTTCGGTCCCCTCGTTCCAAATACATTGTTTCTCGCTCGTCCTGCCCTTGAGGCATTCTTGATTCTTCAATCTTCACAAGCACTACATCAGACCCGATTTTGACAATATTTCGCCATGGAATAATCAGATCTGTTCCGCCTCCGAACAATCCCATAAACCGAGTGTATCCCGGAATTACGATGGCATCAATGACACCTCGGCGTAAATCAAGTTCTAAGTCACTGATTTGGCCCAGCCGCTTGCCGTCTACAATATTAATAACGTCCTTAGTCTGAAAATCAGAGATTTTCATTTTTTTAGCTGATCCTACATAATCCTCGTTCATCTCACCACCCCTGTACAATCAGACCTATAGTCCAATATATGTTATGAAAGCTTGGCCACATGCATGAAATATCCCCACAAAGTGAAGCTATGCTTAGATGCTTAACCATTAAAAAGAGGAGATCACCTAAAATCCTTTTAACGGATTCTAGATATCTCCTCATTTCAGACGATTTAAGACTTCACATGCTTTTGCATTTGCTGAATCGCAGATTTCTCTAGACGTGAGACCTGTGCCTGTGAGATACCAATCTCATCTGCGACCTCCATCTGAGTTTTCCCTTCGAAAAACCGCATGGATAAAATTCGTTTCTCCCTTTGACCCAACTTACGCATCGCTTCACGTAAGGCGATTTCTTCGATCCACGACACATCCTTATTCTTATCATCGCTAATCTGGTCCATTACATAAATAGGATCGCCACCGTCATGATAGATCGGTTCGAATAAGGACACTGGATCCTGAATAGCATCAAGGGCAAAGACTACATCTTCCTTCGGTACACCAAGTGCTTCAGAGATTTCGAATATCGTCGGTTCGCGCGAATTCTGATTGGTCAGACTATCGCGAACCTGTAGCGCCTTGTAAGCAATGTCTCTGAGTGAACGCGATACTCGAATCGGGTTGTTATCACGCAAGTAACGGCGGATCTCACCAATAATCATCGGAACCGCATATGTGGAGAACTTAACGTTTTGTGATAAATCGAAATTATCGATGGCTTTCATCAGACCGATGCAGCCCACCTGGAACAAATCGTCAACAAATTCTCCCCTATTATTGAACCTCTGGATAACACTTAGAACGAGCCTAAGATTACCATTTACCAATTTCTCTCTGGCGGATCGCTCGCCCTGCTGCTGCAGCGAAGTGAACAGTTGCCGCATTTCCACATTCGTTAGAACAGGCAGCTTAGCAGTATCCACACCGCAAATCTCGACTTTATTTCGGGTCATGATGATTTACCTCCCAAGGAGAAACATTACTGTACATTATCTCCCGGGTTGGCCATTTTATTCCTTGCTAATTTCACCTTACACCATCTTGTTAAACTCCTTACGCAGCCGCTTAATAATTCGTTTCTCCAGACGAGAAATGTAAGATTGGGAAATACCGAGCAGATCCGCCACATCTTTTTGCGTCTTTTCTTCGCCTCCGCGCAGTCCGAATCGCAGCTCCATAATGAGTCTTTCCCGTTCGCTCAGCTTTTCCAGCGCCTTTTGCAGCAGCTTGCGATCGACCTGTTCTTCAATGTTCCGATAAATGGTATCATTTTCCGTTCCTAATACATCTGAGAGCAGCAACTCATTCCCATCCCAATCGATATTAAGAGGCTCATCAAAAGAAACCTCGCTCCGTGTCTTGCTATTGCGCCGCAGATACATCAAAATTTCATTCTCTATGCAACGTGATGCATAAGTAGCTAATTTTATTTTTTTCTCGGGATCAAATGTGTTAACCGCCTTGATTAATCCGATAGCCCCTATCGAAACCAAGTCTTCAATATTGATTCCGGTATTCTCAAATTTACGAGCGATATACACTACTAGACGCAGGTTACGCTCAATCAGCATCGCACGAACAGCTGCATCGCCGCTGGATAGCCGCTGAAGCAGATACTCTTCTTCCTCCCGTGTCAGCGGTGGAGGTAGAGCCTCACTCCCGCCAATATAGTAGATTTCCTGACTCTTCAGCCCCAGTAGAAACAGCATGCGGTAATATTGCAGCTGCAGAGCAATTTTCCATTTGACCATTATTGTTCCTCCTCCAAGAAGTACACGGTTAGCGTATGAAGCTTTCAATTCCCGCTTTCAGCCATCAGAAGTTTGGTTCAGCTAGCTTTAAAGATTAGGAAGGTAGTGCTGCATCAGTGGCGCTCTCTTTTTGAGTTAAATCCGGATGTATGACCGCCCGATAGGCTCCATCTCCTGAGAGTGTCCCGCCATCCAGCCCAATCAAGACTCTTTTAGTATAAAAGATATCTTCACCAAGCTTTATCGTCACAAGGTCCGGCTTCAGTGCGAGCATAAATGATGCCCCACGGTTAATCCCCCTATAAGGTACTAGTCGCATCCTATCCTGCCAAGCAAACGACTGCCCGTCCGTTTCTAGCAAAAGTCTGTCCGCACCATCCTGAGTGAGTCTCCCTTTCCATGCAGCAGGCAGATGCCCCTCCCAGAGCGTCGATTCCATCACCATCACCGGTATGCGGGTCAAAGGATCACAGAGACGATTACCTGTGTCTAACAGGCCAGGACAGGAAACACTTACTCCATCAATTTCAACAACCACCTCACCGATATAGGTTTCAAGCTGCTCCCTTCTGATTCGTGAAGAATGCACTGCCTTGAAGCAGATTAATACCAGGGGAAATACTGCAATGACAAACCAAAAGCCGATCTTTAGGCCGTAGGCATGCCCTCCTGAAGCAGTGAACATAATACCATTCCAAATATCGCTGGAGCTCTGCAGCAAATAGTGAATACCAACAATCCCACCTGCGGCTGCAAAATTGATAATATAGAAAGCTCCCATAGTGCGAAGGTAGCTTTGCAGACTCCCAAAACCAAAGGCAATCCATAGCATAACCACCGACAATCCAAACTTAATAAGGAAGGTATACATGAAAGACAGCTCCGGTACAAACATCATCACCACATACAGTGCGCCAACGAGAGCTGAGAGAATTAAGCGCCACCATGAGATTCTCAGCTTAACCATCCAGCCTGTCAGCCACAAAAGAATTCCGTCGATCACTAGATTGGCGGCGAATATCAAGTCAATATAAACAACCAGTGCATTCACCTGCTTAATGGCGGAATCTATCCTGTAGCCAAAATGGATCAGGCTCTGTTTTTTGGACGATATGATTAGTATAGAAAGTCTCGCATTCAAAGTCTGTCTAAACTTGGGGGGCATTCTTGCGGTTTTTTTGTCGAGTTATAGCGCGTGAGGAATTATTCCTACTTCATAGAATTTCTTAGTCTTTTATTTCAAAAACTTTCATGCGTTCTCAGACCAAGTCCCACAATGAAAAATAATGTAGGTCCTGCCCTTGGAGCTACACAGTGCCGTTCATAGTCTTGCTTGATCCTTACTTACTTTTACGCAAAAAACACCGTAACGCCATAGCTAATCAGCTAAGCGATACGGTGTTCTCGTATAATCTTGATTCTCTTTAATTAATCGTTGTTGCCCCGATTACGATTACGCAGGAACGTCGGAATATCGAGCTGGTCAGAAGTATTCTGATTGCCGAATGGACGTAAATTAGCTGCGCTCTTATCCGGTGCTGCAGGCTCGTTATTCGTCGAGACTGGACGGCGTCCTGGTTCAGCAGGCGAAGGTTTATGTTCAAAGCCAGTAGCAATTACTGTTACTTTGATATCATCCTTCAGGTCTTCATCGATAATCGCACCAAAGATCATATTCACTTCAGGATCAGAGGCGGATGTAACGATCTCAGCCGCTTCATTAACTTCGTATAGAGAGAGGTTGGATCCTCCCGTAATGTTCATGATTACGCCGCGTGCACCTTCAATAGACGTTTCTAGGAGTGGACTCATGATGGCTTTGCGTGCGGCTTCTGACGCACGGTTCTCACCATTCGCAATACCAATTCCCATAAGCGCTGATCCGCGCTCCGTCATGATCGTCTTTACATCCGCAAAGTCAAGGTTAATCAGACCAGGAACCTTAATTAGGTCAGAGATACCTTGAACAGCCTGCCGGAGAACATTATCTGCTTCACGGAAAGCTTCTAGCATCGGAGTTTTCTTATCAACGATCTCAAGCAAACGGTCATTTGGAATGACGATTAGCGTGTCGACTTTTTCTTTCAAAGCTTCGATTCCAAGCATTGCCTGGTTATAACGTTTTCTTCCTTCAAAAGTGAACGGGCGAGTAACTACACCCACAGTCAAGGCTCCGCACTCTCTAGCAATTTCAGCTATAACTGGTGCTGCACCCGTTCCTGTACCGCCACCCATCCCTGCAGTAACAAACACCATATCTGCGCCCTTAAGGGTATTAGAGATCAAGTCACGGGATTCTTCCGCTGCCTTCTTACCGACTTCAGGATTAGCTCCTGCACCCAACCCGCGGGTCAGCTTGTCCCCGATTTGCAGCTTGTGCTCCGATTTGGCCATATGCAACGCTTGGGCGTCTGTGTTAACCGTAATAAATTCTACACCCTGAACGCCATTTTCAATCATTCGGTTGACAGCATTACTACCTCCGCCGCCCACGCCGATGACTTTTATTTGCGCCAAGCTCTCCATTTCAAAATCAAATTCTAACATATTGTTCCATCTCCCCCTCAATGTGCTTGGATGGCCGGTCCAAGTATATCTGGACTTACACTTATATAAACTCGCTGAACATATTCTTTAGACGCTCGACAAACCCGGTCTTCTGAACCGTTTCCTGCTTTGGAGTGGCATTCTGCTTACTCCGGTTGACCGTCTTTTTATTGCTGCTTCCACCACTACTTCTTCCACGGAAGCTACGGACAACATTATGCAGGATACCAACACCTCCGGTAAACCCAGGGTCCCGTACACCGATATAATCCGGTACAGCGATGCGTACAGATGCGGCCAACTCAGTCTGAGCCGCCTTTAATACGCCAGGCATCGAAACAGTTCCACCCGTTAGTATATAACCTCCAGGTAGTTCACTGTAACCAAGCCGTTTCACTTCCTGTTTAATCAGATGGAAGATTTCTTGCACCCGTGGTTCGATAATTGCCGCTAAATCCTCTTGGTTAAATTCCTTCTCCACGTTACTGCCAATGCGCAGCACTTTGAAGACAACGTCAGGGGCTGCATCGTCAATCCATGCGCAACCATACTTCAGCTTTACTTTCTCCGCTTGATCAGTAAGTGTACGTAATCCGTATGCAATGTCATTAGTTACAAATTCTCCTCCGATCGGAATCGTGGAGGTTGCACAAAGGGAACTTTCTTCGTATATGGCTATCGTTGTCGACCCGGCACCGATATCAACCAGAACAGATCCCATCGATTTCTCGTCCTTGGATAGCGCCAATCCACCAGCACCGAGAGACATCAGCACAAGATCCTTCACTTTCAGCCCTGATTTCTCAACACAGCGTAGTAGATTATGTATTGGCGTCTTTGCACCCGTAACGATGGTTGCGTCTACTTCTAAACGAACACCAATCATCCCGCGCGGGTCCTGAATACCTTCGAGACCATCGACGATAAATTGTTTAGGAACAACATCAATCACTTCTCGCTCCGGAGGCATAGCGATGACTTCCGCAGCTTTAATAACGCGATCGATATCATCCTCACCGATTTCACGATCCTCATTCTGAACGGCCACGACACCGTGGCTGGATTGCAGGCCAATATGATTACCGGAAATGCCTACATAAACCTCTGATATTTGAATACCCACCATTTGCTCTGCATGATCTATAGCACTTTTGATCGATTGCACAGTTTGGTCGATATCTACAATCGCGCCTTTACGTATTCCTTCCGAATCAGCAGATCCAACGCCAATAATATTAAAGGTTCCATTGGTAACTTCCCCAATTATTGCCCGAACTTTGGATGTACCGATGTCCAAACTAACAATGATGTCATTGTTGCTCAAGTCCTATGGCACCTCCTGTTATAATCAAAATAATTTGCATAATCTTACCCCGATCCCGGGAAACTTCTCTGTACATATTCAACATACCTAACCCTTTCCCTCTTTTTTCTACAAATTTTTTGAACGGAATAATATTCCAACATCCCTAAATGTGAATAGTCACTCATAATTTTTATAAGAATGACAATTATCACAAGAAATATAATCCTTTTTTAGTTATTAACAACCATATATTGATTATATTTCAAAAAAATCGAAGAAAAAAGAGGGATATAGCTTCTTGCCCGTAACTCCGATTGTAGCATTTTTTCAACTCTATTAGTAGGGACTATTGACCTCTACTCTACTCTTGCACATCTTTTTGCTCATCGCTCTTTTGCTCGTCACTTTCGACCTGAAAAGGAACATACGAGTCGGCTTCAAGCATTGTGATAAGTCCAGGCTCCTTAGTCTCTATTACCTGATTCAAATAGGCAACTTTGCTCTTCAATAAAGAGATGGATGTAATCACCTCGAAACGAGATCTAGTATAGAGCTTGATACGGTCCGGAAATGACAAGGTTGGTGAGGGAACAATCTCAGAGATATCACTTGTCAATTCATTAGAAATACTTCCAAGCGTTTGACATAGGATAGCCTTATTAGGATCAGCCGGATCCCAGTTGGTTAATATAGGTTTCTCTACAGCAATACCAGTCTCATTAACAGACACCGCTGCTCCACTCGACAGTATCGCCTTCAAGATGCCTCCCTGTTCCAGTTCATAAGCCACCGCAGGGTATTCTTCAATCTTCACTGTGATTACCCCGGGGAAATCCTTCTTTACGCTCACATCTTTGACCGTCTTAAGCTCCAACAGAGATTGTTCCACAGACTTCGTAGAAACGGCAAAAAATTGTCCGCCTATATGAATTCCACTTTGCGAAAGTAATTCCTCACTAGTAGAATACTTGCTTCCCTGAAAATCTATCACTGTAATGTGACTAATAGACGATCTAAAAAAAATCACAGCAAGAAGCGCAGTGAACAACAGCAGAAGGATCGCCGTAATCTTACGGCTCATTTTTTTCTTAGGCTTGTCCTCTTTAAGAAGAGGTAATCGGGTTGTTGTCATTCTCATATCTCCGTAATAAGGCCCTGTCTCCTTCCTTGGTAGAACTGAAGGAGACAGGGAGCTTTAATTGGCCAAATCAAGTGGATCCGGTACAGGTACCTTGCGGCTTATACGCGCGCCAAGCTTCTGAAACAGCTTCTCTATTCCATCATACCCACGGTCAATGTGGTGTGCTTGCTCAACGACTGTAGTCCCTTGTGCAGCGAGCCCAGCAATAACCAGAGCCGCGCCAGCCCGCAAGTCAGTAGCTTCCACAGTAGCACCATACAATCTCTGAACGCCGCGAATAAACGCACGATTCAAATCGATAGAAATATCAGCGCCCATCCGAGCCATTTCTTCAACATGCTTGAATCGTCCCTCAAACACCGTCTCCTTGATTACACTGAAGCCATCGGCGAGAGACAACAGCACCATCACCTGAGATTGCAGATCCGTTGGGAAAGAAGGGTAAGGAGAAGTCACAATTCTCTCAACAGCACGTGGACGTCCCATACAACTGATATTAATTATATCATTGCACACTGTGATTTGAACACCAGCCCGCTTTAGCACATGAATAAGCGAAGTCAGATGCCCCGCATTGGCATGTGTCAAAGTCACATTCCCTCGTGTAGCTGCTGCAGCAATCATTACGGTTCCAGCCACAATCCGATCAGGTATCACCTCGTACGTACAGGGATATAGGTTTTTCACCCCTTGAATCGTGATCGTGTCCGTACCTGCACCGATAATCTGAGCACCCATACTATTCAAAAATTGCTGCAGGTCCTGTATCTCCGGCTCTCTCGCTGCCCCCGATATCGTTGTTGTTCCCTCTGCCTTTGCGGCAGCCATCATAATATTCTCCGTTGCTCCTACACTTGGATAGTCGAGATGAATATCACTCCCTACAAGCTTAGAACTCCGACAGAATATTCTTCCGTTGCTCTCCTCGATCTCTGCCCCTAGCGCCTTAAGTCCCTGTAGATGAAGATCGATTTTACGTTCTCCAATCGCACAGCCCCCAGGCTGATAGATCGTTACCTCTCCAAATCTGGATAACAGCGGTCCCATTAGAAAAATGGAAGATCTCATCTGCCGCATTAAATCCTCAGGAATATGAGATGTTCCGACGGCAGACGTATCTATCGTCACCGTATCCTCTTGATGCACGCACCTGCAGCCCAGCCGATCTAGGATGTCTAGCATAGTCTCGATGTCCAGCAGCTTCGGCACATTATGCAGTGAGTGAACTCCTTCGGCCAGCAGGCTTGCCGCTAGAATCGGCAGCGCCGCATTTTTTGCTCCATGGATACGAATGGTGCCTGACAGGGGACTTCCACCCTCAATCACCAATTTGTCCAATGTATCACCTCCGAGATTACCGCTCACCCACCACAAACACTTCCGTTACAAGCTCATTTGAAATGTACAAGTATAAACGTCTACGGCGTCCTTTATAAGGACGATAAGCGTTTAAGCGAGAAATATAAGGATAATGTATAACGTGAACTTATACTTTCTTATATTTCAAGAATATCCTGCACTACATCTCAGGTTTGGAAGTGTCCTGGGTGATTGTCACGATTATAGGATTATCCTATGTTCGTTCCTCCAAGTGTGTGACAGAGAGCTGCCAATAAGGAAAACCCTTATGGAAAACGATGATTATCTTAAGACTTCTTAGCCGCAAGTCTTCTGAGCTCGCTTGTAACTACTGCGGCAGAGTCTCTTTTCCCGAGTCGTTTGGAGGCCGCAGACATCTGCTCCCGCACTGCCTCAGATACGATGATTGTTTGAACCGCCTCATAAAGAGCCGTGCCGTTTAAATCTTTCTCAAGCAGCACCACAGCAGCACCTTCACCTTCCAACTGTCTTGCATTCGCCTCCTGATGGTTGTTCGTCACATTAGGAGACGGAATGAGTACAGAGGGAATACCCAGCGCTGTAATCTCAGCGAGAAAGGATGCTCCCGCCCGATTTACGATCAAGGAGGTACAAGCCAACACCTCTGGCATATTATGAACATAAGGAAGGACATGCAACCAGTTTGGTAAGCTACCGAGCTTTTGACGCAATTCCGCCCGGGTCTCTTCAAAATAGGGTTCACCTGTAACATACACATAATGAACTCCATTACCCTTACCCACTAATGGGGCCATTTCAATCATGGCTCTATTAATAGCCTTAGCTCCCTGGCTGCCGCCAACCACCAAAACAACAGTACTGCCATCCGAAATACCCAGCGATGCGAATCCACGTTGTGGACTTGCAGTAGTAACTGTTGTAGCACGTGGATTACCAGTATAAATCACATGTTTGCTCCCCGGAAAAGAGGACTCTGTGCCTTCAAAGCTTACGGCAACTGTACTCGCATACCGACTCAGAAAGCGATTGGTTAGACCTGGTATAGCATTTTGTTCATGGATCAAAGTAGGAATTCCTAACCGGGATGCAGCATAAACAACCGGACCACACACATAACCGCCTGTTCCAATCACAACATCTGGCTTAAACTCTCTTAACATTTCTTTGGAAGCCTTAACGCCCTTTAAGAAACGCATCACGGTCTTGACGTTGTCCATGGACAGCTTGCGCCGAAAGCCAGTGATGTCGATAGATTTGAAAGGGATATTCTCTTGGGGGACCAGCTTACTCTCTAAGCCACGCGTTCCACCAATATACAGGAAGGTAGATTTGCTATCTTCCATCTCCATTTGCCTAGCAACAGCGAGCGCAGGATAGATATGTCCACCCGTGCCCCCGCCGCTTAATACGATACGCATCTCTTTCACCTCGCAAAACGGGATAAGTTCAATAGAATGCCTAGGGATGTCAGCATCAGTGTAAGCGAAGATCCACCATAACTAATCAGAGGAAGCGTGATGCCCGTTACAGGCATTAGACCGATAACAACACCAATATTAATAATGACTTGCACAGCCACCATACAGACGATGCCAACAGCCAAATAGCTTCCAAAACGGTCAGGCAGACTCATCGCCACCTTCATCCCGCGCCAGATTAGAATAAGAAATAGGATCAATACAGCCAAACCACCAATAAATCCAAGTTCTTCGGCCAATATAGAAAAAATAAAATCAGTTTGCGGCTCAGGTACATAACTGTACTTCTGCCGGCTCATTCCTAATCCAAGACCACCGAGCCCCCCAGGACCGATCGCATATAGCGACTGAATAATCTGGTAGCCTGCTCCAAGGGGATCGGACCAAGGATCAAGAAAAGCGGTAATCCGCTGCAACCGGTAAGGCGCTGCTGCAATCAAAGCAACAAACCCTGCCGCTCCAGCTACTCCAAGTGAAAGTAAATGCTTCATTCTAGCCCCTGCTGTGAAGACCATCATCAAGGCTGCACCAAACATAACGGTACCTGTACCCAGATCCGGCTGCAGCATGATTAGCGCGAAGGCTGACCCAATGAGCGCAAGTGGTGGGAGCAAGCCGCGTGTGAAGGAAGTGATGTCGTATTCCTCTTTTCCTAGCCAATTGGCTAAGAATAGAATCATCCCCATCTTCATGAACTCGGAAGGCTGAATCCCGAAGGAGCTAATTCCTAGCCAGCTGCGCGCCCCCCCGCGTACTACACCAATACCAGGGATAAGCACAATAACAAGTAAGAAAAAGCAGATCAGAAGCGCTGGCTTAGCCAGCTTTTTCAGCACCCTGTAATCGGTATTCGCCGTAACGAACATTGCGACCAGTCCTAGTCCTGCAAACAAAAGCTGTCTTTTTACAAAGTAAAACGAATCTCCATAATTGCGGAAGCCCAGAACGGACCCGGCGCTGTATACCATCACCATGCCGATCACCAGCAAAGATAGAATTGGAATCAGCAACCAAATATCGGGAGCATGACGAGTTTTGTTCATCAGGAGCACACCTCTTGCATCCGTAGTAGGGATGGGGCTTATCCACCCCCCTACTTAAAGGTTATGCACCGCCTCTTTAAAAATACGCCCGCGCTCTTCATAGGATGTAAACATATCCCAACTTGCACAGGCAGGAGACAAAAGAACGATATCTCCTTCTTCCGCCAGAGCGGAAGCTTCCTGCACAGCTTGTTCAAGCACGGCGGCGGCACTCTCCCCATTATCGACGGAGATAATCTGCTTTAATCCTGCCAGCTGCGCTACATTCGTTAGCTTGTCCTTAGTTTCCCCTAACGCCACTAACGCTTTAACACGTCCGCTCAGGACAGGCAGCAGCTCCAAATAATCGGAACCACGGTCTAATCCACCAGCGATCAGCACTACGGGGCGTTGGAAGGACGTTAATGCCATAATCGTCGCTTTGGAGTTCGTTGCTTTGGAGTTATTATAATAAGTGGCTCCAGCCTTATCAGCCACATACTCCAGCCGGTGCTCCACACCGCGAAAGGAAGCAAGCACTTCGCCCAATAAAGAGGGGTCAGCTCCAGCAGCAATGGCAATTCCACATGCAGCCAGTGCATTTCCCACGTTGAAACGTCCTGGAAGGCCAATGGAATCCACATCAGCAATGATTGTTTCTTGGTCTGCAGATTCGCGATAGATGATGCGGCGCTTCAGATCGTCGTCTTGACCCGTAATATAAGATGGGCTAACAAACACACCATAAGTGAGCTCCTCGGACATAGAGAACGGAAGAATAGCAGCTTTCATATACGGCACAAGTTCCCGGCAAAAAGGATCGTCCCAGTTCAGCACAGCCGTATCCGTAGCTACTTGATTGGCGAACAGCTTTGCTTTGGAATCGACATAATCCTTCATGCTCCCATGATAATCCAGGTGGGTCTCCGCAATATTCAACAAACAACCTATTTTGGGGCGGAAAGTCTCCGTACCTTTGAGCTGGAAGCTGCTGAGTTCGACCACCATCCAGTTATCCTCTGTAGCTTCTTGCGCAGCCTCACAGAGAGGCGTGCCAATGTTACCTGCAACAATCGGATTCATACCTGCAGCTTCCAGCATTTGACCTACCCAGGTCGTCGTTGTCGTCTTGCCATTGGATCCCGTGATGCCAATCATCGGCGCTGCACAAAGACGGTAAGCAACCTCTACCTCTGTAACTACTTCAATGCCAAGCTCAAGAGCCTTTTGCACAGGAGGCGCAGAATAAGGAATGCCTGGGTTCTTAATGACCAGACTTACACCTTCATGAATCAGTCCATCCGGATGCCCACCGCTTATAACACAAATTCCCAAAGATTCCAATTCGGAAGCTTCGGGACTTTGATCTCTTTCCTTTTTATCGTTCACCGTAACTACAGCGCCTCGATCATGCAGCACTTTAGCAACCTGGACACCGCTTTTTGCGAGCCCAAGAACCACAACTTCTTCACCACGGTACATATCTGGATGTTTCATTCGCTACAACCCCTTGCTAATAAATAGTCCAACAGCGGCTAATACCAAACTTACCGCCCAGAACGAAATTACCACTCGCCACTCCGACCAGCCACCAAGTTCAAAATGATGGTGAATCGGGCTCATTCTGAATACACGTTTGCCACGGGTTTTGAAAGAAACCACCTGTATCACGACAGATAACATTTCCACCACAAACACACCGCCAATAATTAGAAACAGCAGTTCACTCTTTGTGACAATAGCAATCGCACCTATCGCGCCGCCAATACCAAATGAACCTGTATCTCCCATGAATACCTTAGCAGGATGGGCATTAAAGACCAGAAACCCGAGAACGGCCCCGATCATTGCCGCTGCACACACTCCAGCTGCAATTGAGGTTGCCTGCATCGCTACAACAGCATAAGCCGCCAAAGCAATCGCACTTACACCAGACAGCAAACCATCTACTCCATCGGTAAAGTTAACGGCATTCGTTACTGCCATCATCATAATAATAATGAATGGATAGTAGAAAAAGCCGCCCCAGTCGAAGCTGAAATCAGTACCTGGCACACTGATACTTGTGCTATGCCCAGCAGAAATCAGCAGACCGCACATCACTGCACCTACCAATAGCTGCCCGAACAATTTTTGACGCGCCGTAAGGCCCAAAGAACGCTTGAATACGATTTTGATATAATCATCCAAAAATCCGATCAGTCCAAAACCTAACGTAGCCACTAGTAGTACGTAAAAATCGTTATTCACCACAGAAAATTTCAGATAAGCCAATGTAAAGGCTACGATGATTACGATACCGCCCATCGTCGGCGTTCCCGCTTTCTTTAAATGGGATTGCGGTCCGTCATCTCGCACCTGCTGTCCGAATTTCATCCTGCGCAGTAGCGGAATGAAGAGCGGAGCGGCAATGACCGCAAGGATAAAAGAAACAGCAATAGTCAATAACAATAGTTGATAATCCATGGGTGCACCCCCTCCATTTAATTAGGTCTCTTTAATCTCTTTATTAAGGCTCTGAAGCACTTCCTCAAGCCTCATCCCTCTAGATCCTTTGAACAGTACAATATCCTTGGAACTGCATTTCTCGATAAGGACGGCTGTTAATTCTGACTTATCCGTAAAAGCCAGCACACGCTCGTTACCGAATCTTTCCTTTGCAGCTTCTGCAATATGGACTGACAATGGACCAAAGGTATATACAAAATCAGTCACTGCGGGGTCAAGGTAGTAGCCAATTTCTTTATGAAACTGTATTTCATCAGGCCCAAGTTCCAGCATGTCCCCCAGTACTGCGATTTTTTTGCCTCTGCATTTCATAGTTTGAAGCACATCAATGGCCGCCTTCATAGAAGTCGGACTAGCATTATAAGCATCATTCAAAAGTGTAAGTCCGGAAGATGTCTTAATTACTTCAATCCGCATGCCTGTCAACTTAAGTTTACTTAACCCATTCTCTACATTTTGTTCCGTAACCCCAAAATGGCGAGCAACCGCTAGTGCAGCCAACGCGTTAACAACGTTATGCTGGCCTGGCAGCGGTAATGTAAAAGCATGTTCCTTATGAAGGCTTGACGTAAACGTCATACCACCACTATGGGACATCATCCCTGTCGGATAATCATCATTATCCCCGTTTAGGCCGAAACGGAAGGATACCATCCCCTCCGGAGCCTTAAAAGTGGACTCTTGCATTACCTCAGTCAGCAGCGGTTCATCACCGTTATAAATTAGCAGTCCACCTGGCTTTAGCCCTTCGACTATTTCCAGCTTGGCACGGGCGATTTCTTTGCGGGATCCCAGTTGCAGCAGATGCGACTCACCTACATTAGTAATGACTGCAATATCTGGTGCAGCCAAAGAAGCCAGCAGAGCAATTTCTCCCCGCGAGCTCATACCCATTTCAAGAACTGCAATCTCTGTATCCTCAGCCATGGATAGAATCGTGAGCGGAAGACCAATATGATTATTGAAGTTTCCCTCTGTCTTGTGCACCTTGTACTGCATTTCGAGCAAGGCCATAATGATATCTTTTGTCGTTGTTTTGCCATTGCTGCCCGTAACAGCGACAACCTTCGGAGCGACCTCATTCAAATACGCAGCGGACAACTTCTGAAGCGCCTCTAGCGTATCTTCAACAATAATGACTCCGCCACCCTCAGGTGCAGGACCTTTATCACGCTGCCACAAGGTCCCTGCAGCACCAGCAGCAAGAGAGGCAGCAGCATAATGATGACCGTCGAATTTGTCTCCCGTTAAAGGGACAAACAGGCAGCCTGTAGTAATCTTACGGGAGTCAGTAACGACGCCCGTAAGAGGTATATTCATAGCTTCGGCAGCAGGAGGTTCACCTGCGCACATCGCAGCAATTTGTCCCAGTGTTCTTGTAATCAATAGCTTCGACCCCTTATAACTTCTTTAGCGACGATGCGGTCATCGAAATCGTGAACCACTCCGCCAATCAGTTGATAGGTCTCATGACCTTTCCCCGCAATCAATACTACATCGCCAGAGCTTGCCATTTCAATAGCCTTCCCGATTGCTTCTCGGCGATCAACAATCATATGATACCGGTCAGAGGTGACTCCATCCTCTACTAGTCCCGCTTCTATATCCTTCAGAATTAGCCCAGGGTCCTCCGTCCGAGGGTTGTCAGAGGTTACGAATATCATGTCGCTATATTTTGCGGCTATCTTACCCATTAAAGGACGTTTCGTGCGGTCTCTATCTCCTCCGCAGCCAAAGACAGTAAGCACTTTACCTGTAGCAAATTCGCGTACCGTTCTTAATACATTTTCCAGCCCATCTGGTGTATGTGCATAGTCCACGATAACGGCATATTCTTGCCCCTCATCCACTGACTCCACCCGTCCAGCTACCCCATCAATCGCCTCAAGACTAGTCTTGATATCTGACAGTGACACATCTTCCAACAGCGCAGCCGTAATTGCTGCAAGTGCATTATAGACATTAAACTTACCAACCATACGAAGCGAAATGTCCGTCTCACCCTTAAACGTATCTACATGGAAAAAAGTTCCTTTTGCGGTGATCGATATTTGCGAAGCTCGGACATTAGCGTTGTTATCAATGCCATATGTAATCACTTCCGCCGCAGTTTGGGCTGCAAAATAATGGCTAGCTTCATCATCAGCATTAAGCACCGCATATTTGCGTTCTTCTTTCCAAGGAGAGATCACATTTCCTAGTCTAGAGAAGAAAAGACCTTTAACCGCCCGATACTCCTCCATTGTATGATGATAATCCAAATGATCCTGGGTTAAGTTCGTAAATATTGCCGTACGGAAGTCCGCACCCTTCACACGTCCTTGCTGAAGCGCGTGGGAGGAAACTTCCATTACGCAACATTCCACACCTTTGGAGGCCATATCATGAAGCGAACGCTGAAGATCTAGCGATTCTGGAGTGGTGCCTGACATAGGGTAGCTTTTGCCGTCATAGCGCATTTGAATGGTCCCAATCAGACCCGTCTTCATATTCTGGTCTTGCATAATCCGCTCAATAAGATAAGTCGTTGTTGTCTTGCCATTTGTACCCGTAACCCCGATCATTCTCATTCGGCTGCTAGGTGAGCCAAAGAATGCATTCGACATAACAGACATCGCAAATCGGCAGTCATCCACAACGATCTGTGGAATATCAAGCTCTAGCTTATGCTCACATACGATAGCGGCTGCTCCAGAGGCTACAGCTTGCGGCGCAAATTTGTGTCCGTCTACGGTGTGACCCGGTAAACAGATAAACAGATCTCCCGGACTTACACGGCGGGAATCCGTCTGAAGATCGGTAATCTCCACCTCCCCATCCCCATATAGGCGCGAAGTAGCAAGACAAGCAGATAATTCAGTAACTTTCATAGTAATCCCTCACTCTACATTTTCGGATAACAAGCTAAAACGCCTTCGGCGTCCTTGGACGGTAAGCGGTTATGCGAGAATTATAAGGATAAAGTATAACGTGAAACTTATACTTTCTTATAATTGAACTTAAACCTTATACCTTTATCACTATTCACTAGAAGCTCCCATATAAATCCTTATGGTCGAGCCCTGTTCAACTCTTGCCCCAGCTTTCGGAGCCTGATTGATGACCGTATTGCCGGATCCTGAACGCGCCAGATTAAAATTCATATTTAAATCCTCATAGATATCTTGCACGGTTGCACCTGTAAGGTCAGGCACGGTCATAATCGGAGTTTCCCCATACTTATAAGTTTTGGGGAGCTGGTCACTGCGTTCCGGAACCTTCATATAGTGCAGCGAGTCCTCCAAAATATTCTGTACAATTGGAGCCGCAACAACACCACCAAATTGAATCCCTTTCGGATTATCAACCGCAGTATACACAACAATTTGAGGATCATCTGCAGGCGCAAAGCCTATAAAAGAAACAATATGCTCCGTTGGAGAATAACGTCCGTTAATGACCTTCTGTGCAGTACCTGTCTTACCACCTACACGATAGCCGTCTATGAAAGCCGGCCGTCCCGTGCCTTTGGCAACTACGCTCTCAAGTGCTGCCCGCACCTTCTTAGATGTTTCCTCCGAGATGACTTGCCGCATAAGCTCTGGCTTTACCTCCGATACGGTTTCTCCAGTTTCAGGATTAACCCATGCTTTCGATACATGTGGTTTATATAGATTTCCACCATTGATTGCCGCGGATACCGCAGCAATCTGCTGAATAGGTGTAACCGAGACTCCTTGGCCGAAGGCCGTAGTCGAAAGCTCTACCGGACCTACTTGACTAAGCTTGAACAGAATCCCATTAGATTCTCCGTTCAGATCAATTCCCGTTTTGCTGCCGAAACCAAAATCACGAATATATTTGAAGAGTGTTTCTTTACCCAGCCGTTGCCCAAGAGCAACAAAACCAGGGTTACAGGAGTTCTCAACCACCTGAAGGAAGGTTTGACTGCCGTGGCCGCCTTTTTTCCAACAGCGCAGCTTCGCACCCGCCACTTCGATAAAACCAGGATCATAGAAATGATCATTTTGCAGGTCTACCTTGCCTTCTTGCAGTGCTGCAGCGAGTGTGATGATTTTGAAAGTCGAACCAGGTTCGTAGGTCATCCAAATCGGCAAATTCCGATTATAGATCTGCGGATCGTATTCCTTATATAGACCTGGTTCATACCCCGGTCTACTAGCCATGGCCAGAATTTCACCATTCTTCGGATTCATCGCTATCGCCCAAGCACCCTGCGCCTGATATTTTACCATAGCTTGATCTAGCTCACGTTCCATAATGGATTGAATCTGTTTATCAATGGTCAATTGCAGATTAAGTCCATCCTGAGGGGCAGAATATTTCTCCGATGATCCAGGCATGAGTCTTCCACCTGCGTCAGACAAATACGAAATATTGCCTGCTATACCTTTAAGCAAATTATCGTATATGTTCTCGACTCCGGTAATCCCTTGGTTATCAATCCCTGTAAAGCCTAGTATATGCGCGGCAAGATCACCGTAAGGATAATATCTTTTGCTATCCTCAGCGACAACGATGCCCGGCAACTGCAAATCACGGATGCTCGCGGCAAGTTCCATCGTAATTTTGCGGCCGCCGGGCTGTAGTTTCACCGACATTGATTTTTTAGTCAGCAAGCTCATCAGCTTCTCCTCGGTCATCCCAAGCAGAGGCGCCAATTGCTGCGCTGTCTTTTGCTTCTCCTTCACCTGCACAGGCACCGCATAAACCGTAGGCGTACTGATATTATAGGCCAGCGGTATACCTTCACGATCCAGGATTTCACCACGCTTGGCTGTAAAAGGAATATTGCGGCGCAAGGAATCTTCTACCTTGTCACTTAATTTCTCGCCTTGGGATAATTGCACATAAGCAAGACGCACGACCAGCGAACCGAATAACACTGCCAGCCCCAGCAGCGTCCACAACATTCTCCGCCGTGTTACGACCTTCGAAACCTTCATTCCGTTCTCCCCCGCTTTCACCTATAGACATGAGCTCTTATCTTCATGACTATTCGGGACAAACAGGGGTTAGAACAAGCCTATGGCCCATTATCCGATTCTGTACCCTCATCAGCAGCCGAAGTTGCAGGAACATCTTCACTGTCATCATTTAGTGGTTTCAGCTTCAATGTAAGTAGTGGCTTGCCATTCTTTGTTCCTTCAATCTGCTCGGAGACATATCCTTCGCCTTCTACTGCAATCTCCACTTTTAGAAGTGACAGAACCTCAAGTGCATCACGCAGCGACTCTCCTTGCAAATTAGGAATAGTAGGCTTATCCCCTTGCTTGCTTAATAAGTATATACGCTGGCCTGGAGAAAGCTTAGTTCCAGATTCTGGATACTGGCTTTCCACAGAAGCTTCTACACCTACAACTTCAAAATCAAAACCTTGATCCAAAAGCGTCTCTCTTGCTTCCTTCATCGTCTTGCCCTTCAAATCAGGTGTGGTCCGGAGTACAGGCGCTTCAGATTTAACCGTTTTTTTACTGTCTTTATCATTAGTTTCAGTTGCTAACTTTGGAACTCCCATGTATTGCAGAGACTGAGATACGATTTCTTTAAATACAGGAGCTGCAGCTTTACCACCGCCAACCTCAACGTTCGGTTCATCAATAATAACAATAACAGCGATTTTTGGATCATTCACTGGTGCATAACCAATAAAGGAGACCAGTACTTTGGACTTCACGTAATCCTTACCTTCAACTTTGATAGCTGTTCCTGTCTTACCTGCCACACGGTAACCTTCAATGTGAGCGTTGCGGCCTGTCCCTTTGACTTGGTCGGCAACTACCTGCTCCAAGTATTCACCGGTTTTCTTGGCACTTGCCTCATCAATCACCTGACGCACTTCACTAGGCTGAGTAACCTTAGTCTCTCCGGTGTTTGGGTCCGTAACCTCTTTTACCACATATGGAGTCATCAATTTCCCACCATTGGCGATAGCAGATACAGCAACTAACTGTTGAAGCGGGGTAACTAGCACTTTACCATGCCCATATGAGAGTGTAGCAATTTCGATAGGACGTCCAAGGTTAGGGTTAACAACCCCACTAGCTTCCCCTGGCAAATCGATTCCTGTCTTCCCGTTGAAGCCGAAATCATCAATATACTGTAAAAGTCTATCTTGTCCGAGCATTTCATAAAGCTTTACAAAAAGAACGTTACTAGACCGCTTCACACCTTCCAGGAAACTGATTTGCCCCCAACCGGCACGATTAATATCATGTAACGCCTTACTGTACCCCTTAATTCTGATAGATCCTGACAGAAATGTAGCTACGGGATCAAAAAGCTTCTCTTCTACAGCTGCAGCAAGTGTAACAATTTTGAAGGTCGAACCAGGCTCATAAGTTGATTTGATAGCATGATTGTAGAAACCCGCTGCATCAGCACCTGTATCCATATATTTATTAGGATCAAAGGTAGGCATATTCGCCATCCCCAAAATTTCCATCGTATTCGGATCAGCGGCAATGACACTCATACTTTTCGGCTTATATTGCGCATATGCCTTTTCCATAGCCTCTTGTATATATTGCTGGATCGTACTGTCGATTGTAAGTTTGAAATCACTGCCATTTACTACGGGTTTATAG
Source organism: Paenibacillus etheri (assembly GCF_001012825.1). Taxonomy (GTDB): domain Bacteria; phylum Bacillota; class Bacilli; order Paenibacillales; family Paenibacillaceae; genus Paenibacillus_AQ; species Paenibacillus_AQ etheri. The sequence continues at coordinate 2,350 of NZ_LCZJ02000015.1, read as the reverse complement.
GTATCTTTTGAATCTGGCAGCTTAACCCCTTGACCGTCACTTTGATAAAGCAGCTTACCATCTGAACCCTTAAGCTGTTCATCCAAGGATTTTTCCAGCCCCATAATCGCCTTGCCATCACGATCTGTATAGCCTAATATATGCGCAGCAAGCGAACCCTTAGGATAGTATCGTTTCTGCTCTCTAACAAGACCAATGCCAGTTTCTTGAATTTTATGTTCTTTACCTAACGCCACATAGAATTCTTTCACCTTATCGGCAAGATCCTGATCAATTTTCCAGCCTTCGTTACGAACTTCACGATTCTTGAGGTATTTGCCGTTCTCGTCTTTAGCTTCAACCAGCTTCCGCAGCTCATCTTCTGGCTTGCCGAGTAGCTCATGCAATCCCTTTACGACCTCATCACCAATTCCCTTTTCAGCAATGACTGCCGGGTTTACAACCACAGTATAAGCAGGGACATCACTTGCGAGCACACTCCCATTACGGTCAGAAATCGTTCCTCGCTCTGCTTTGATAGTCGAACTGTGCGCCCAAAGTGTAGCGGCCTTTTCTTGCCATTCTGAACCCTCCATAATTTGAATCCAGAACACTCTAGCTATCAAAACAAGAAAAAAGAGGGTAATACACCCTCCTATAAACAGCGTGCGAAGTTTTATTCTCTTTACCATAAGCGAACCTCACAATTTTTTTATTGCGATCTTGCCAATCGCTCACTAATTATCGCCTTCAGTCGATAGCGGACTCGCCGGAATAAAGATGGTAGCATTTTCATCCGGAGCTACGTAGCCAAGATCCTTTGCCTTTTGGGCAACCTTCTGCTCCAAATTCTGCTTCTCCATCTCAAACGTGGAAATTTGCTTCTTAGCAGTCGCTATATCCATATCTAATTTCTGGGCCTGCAAGTTCAAATCATAAATATGAACGTAACGTGAAATCAGGGTGATAGCCACCAAAACGCATACTCCTAGCGTCAGCATATACAAAAGTTTCTCTTGCAGCGGAAGTACTCTTCGTTTGGTAACTACTTTTGTCTTCTCGCGGTAAAGGGGGTTTATCTCTTCTTTTCTTTTGGGCTGAACTGCTAAATTGCCGCGGGTATAGGCCATCTCTGACTCTCCTTTATCGTCAATTACAATTTTTCTGCAATGCGCAGCTTAGCTGAACGGGCTCGAGTATTAAGCTCAAGCTCTTCTTCAGAAGGCACAAGCGGTTTGCGGTTGATTAACTTAAGCGTGCCTTTCGCGCCGCATACACAAAACGGAAAGTCAGGCGGGCATGTACATCTGCTTAAATAGCTGCTTAATATTTGCTTGCAAATCCGATCCTCGAGTGAATGAAAAGTGATAACGGAGACTCTACCCTCTGGTGCAAGGCAACGCACTGCGCTATGTAATCCTTCTTCAAAAGCACCCAACTCGTCGTTAACAGCAATCCGTAAACCTTGAAAACTACGTTTAGCGGGATGCCCTCCCGTTCTTCGTGCAGCCGCCGGAATACCTTCCTTGATAAGCTCTGCTAATTCTCCTGTGGTCTCCACAGGACTTTCTTCTCTTCTGTCTACAATTTTCTTAGCGATTCTCCGCGAGAATTTCTCTTCTCCATATTGGAAAAGCACACGGGCAATCTCCTGCTCGGACCACGTATTCACAATATCAGCAGCCGTTAAAAGCGCTGACTGATCCATGCGCATGTCCAGCGGAGCATCATGATTGTAACTAAAGCCTCGTTCCCCTTCGTCAAACTGGGGTGAGGATACGCCAAGATCAAAGAGCACTCCATCTACTTGGGGAATACCATCTTTTTGTGGCACAAAGGGCACATCCTTAAGTACACTCTCCAGATCACGGAAGTTAGTCTTAATAGTCACAACCTTGTCTCCGTATTCCGCTAATCTTTCTTTTGCGTTCTCCAAAGCCCAATCATCTTGATCCAAACAGATTAATCGGCCTTCGCCGCTAAGTTTGGAAGCAATTAATGCGCTGTGGCCTGCTCCACCGAGAGTGCAATCTACATAGATTCCGTCTTTTTTGATGTGCAGCCCTTCTGTCGCTTCTTCTTTAAGCACCGTGATGTGGTGAAACAAGCTGCATCCCTCCAGGACAGTATTCGATATTATGTTTTATAGATCAAAATTGAAATCCACCAATTTTTCGGCAATTTCGTTGAACGATTCCTCGGACTGTTCGAAGTACTGCTCCCATAGCTCTTTGTTCCAGATTTCCACCCGGTTCGAAACGCCCAGAATAACACAGTCTTTGTCCAGTTTGGCATACTGCCTTAAATTGGCCGGCAGATTTACCCTTCCCTGTTTATCCCATACACATTCTGTTGCGCCTGAGAAAAAAAA
>NZ_LCZJ02000014.1 GCF_001012825.1 Paenibacillus etheri | reverse complement strand
GAATAATGATTCGGCCTTTGTCGTCAATGCTGTGTTGATACTCTCCCATGAACATCCTTTTTCCCACCCCTAATCCCCGAATCCCCACTTTGCCCCACTTTTCACCACTTAAGCATAATAGATTCGCCATTAAAAATCAAAAACCTTTTTCTGGATAAAGGAATTTTTTGCTAAATCAGAATGATCGTTACCCAAAAATCATTTCTCCACAAAAAAAGCCATACAATCGGAATCTTGTCCGCTGCATGGCTTTGTTAAATATCCCCACAAAGTGGGGCTTTGCTTCGATGCGAACTCAGGTACTTTGCGGGGGGCCCCAAATAAAAAAAGGTGCTTCAGTTCAAGGTACACTTGGTTAATATACTTTATTGTTGTGCGTTCAGTTATTAATCGTTCAGATTCCAGCTGTCCAAATAATCCACTTGTGCTGGAGTCAGACTATCGATGTTAATGCCCAGGCTTTCCAGCTTGTAGCGTGCTACCTGCTCATCCAGCTCATACGGTACATTTTCAACTTTTACGCCAATACTCTTATAATTATCATTTACATATTTCAGCGACAGCGCCTGCAGCGCAAAGGTCGTATCCATAATTTCGGCAGGGTGTCCATCCGCAGCACCCAGATTTACAAGTCTGCCTTCTGCAAGCAGATATAGTTTACGTCCGTCCCGAAGCTGGTACTCTTCAATATTTTTGCGAACAGTACGCTGAGATACGGATCTTTCAGACAATTCAGGCTTATTCACTTCAACGTCGAAATGGCCTGCATTGCACATGATTGCTCCATCTTTCATTACATCATAATGTTCACCGCGAATGACATAACGGTTACCAGTTACTGTAACGAAGAAATCACCGACCTTAGCGGCTTCCATAATAGGCATAACTTCGAAACCGTCCATATGTGCTTCAACAGCTTTAATAGCATCCACTTCTGTGACAACCACTTTTGCGCCCAAACCTTTAGCACGCATAGCAACACCTTTACCGCACCAGCCGTACCCGACGACAACTACGGTTTTGCCCGCAACGATCAGGTTGGTTGTCCGAATAATTCCATCCCATGCGGATTGGCCTGTGCCATAACGGTTATCAAACAAATATTTGCAATAAGCATCATTTACTGCGACCATTGGGAACTTCAACACACCTTGCTTTTGAAGAGCTTTTAGACGGATGATGCCGGTTGTTGTTTCTTCAGCACCCCCACGAATATTCTCCATTAGATCAGGACGCTCCGAATGCAGCAATGTAGCAAAATCCCCACCATCATCAATAATCAAATCCGGTTTGCTTTCCAGTGCCTTGATGTTAAGGGCCTTGAACTCATCAGGAGACGGGTTGTATTTAGCAAATACAGTAATTCCATCCTCTACAAGCGCCGCACATACATCATCCTGTGTAGAAAGAGGATTCGATCCAGTAATAGTTACTTCTGCACCGCCTGCTTTGACTACCTTCGCCAGATAAGCGGTTTTAGCTTCCAAATGAAGCGTAATGGAGACTTTTAGTCCTTTGAATGGCTGTTCAGCTTCGAACTGCTCACGAATACGGTTCAATACCGGCATATGTTGACGAACCCAGTCGATTTTCAAATGTCCTTCGGGTGCGAGTGACATATCAGTCACGATACTATTTTGTTTAGATGAACTCATAATGAAACCTCCTAAAAGTTTTGTGAGCGTTACTACACTGAATCTACTTCGTACAAAACTTGCATCGTAAGCATAATCCAAGTTTTATGGAGCAATACTTCTATGTTTTACTTCGCAATAAAACTCGCTTCGTAAGCATAATCCAAGTTTTATGGAGCAATACTTCTCTACATATAAATGATGCGATGCGTCCCACTATAATCCGGCTCAATAGCCATCAGCTCATCTAACCATGGAAGTCCGTAGCGGTTCAAGTAATACATGATATTGTACACTCTTTCTTGCAGTTTACCCAGTGGCATTAACGACAGCTCGATTCGCTCCCATTGACGGATTGCAGCTTCATTCTGTTTTACCATTGCATCTTGGGCTTTCGTCTGTAAAAAAGTAATCTGATCTAAAATCTTATCTTTATTGTTATTCCCTAGTTTAAGCAGACCTGCCTGTATAGTTCCAAGCTGTTCGATGAGCGGTTCGTACATGGCGGAGAAAGATGCTTTGGTCTCCTCAAAACGACGTTCGATCCCCAGCTCATCCAGTGCAGCCAACCATTCATGTCTTTTACGATCTAGTCCCTGTCTTACATCCTCAAAGCTTAGTTGATATTTATCCATATGCTTATGAAGTGTACCTTCTACGACTGTGAAAGACATTCTTGGGATGATCAAAGGCATTTGCCCCCCGACCACCTCAAACGCACGATGCGGAATGGCCCAATAAGCAATTTCACCTTGGCCTAGCACCGTCGCTAGAACCGGCAACACATAATCCTGCATAAGCGGGCGTGTCAGAACGTTGTTGCTGAAGCGTTTCGGATGTGCCTTCACTTCCTCTAGCAATTCATCACGGGTGAACGATACCTGGTCCTTGCGATCGGCAAAAACTCCATCTTTCTTATGAAGCAACAAACGTACACCTTCATGAATATAAAAGAGGTTGGCATTGCCTGCCGTAACGTCAGCTTGAAGCTCATAGCCAGCATTCACGATATCAGAAGCAGAATTCATATACGCTGTTTCCAGTGCATCGTTCTGCATAATTAGCGATGTAAAGAATGGCTCTTCTAACTTACGTAGGTTAGGATCAGCAGAATCAAGCAGAATCAGACCAAATTTACCAAATAAAGAACCCATTAGCTTGGCAAAAGCATCCGTCATACTATCTGCTCTAAATGAAGAAGATCGAATAAATTCCATAATTTGCAGTTTGAAGTCACTATCTTGAAGCAGCCCATCCAGTTGTTCCACTACTTGCTGCCAGCTTTCCTCTTCTACACGAATATTACTCACCGAGGAGCGTTTCTCCTCTGATTTCTCTATCTTAATCTTTGTAATCTCCTGCGTACGATTCAATACATACGTATGATTCACTTCATCCCAGTCATGATCCTCACCTGCAATCCAGAATAATGGGACTACAGGTCGGTCGAGCTGTTCAGCCGCTTCTTTTGCCGCCATAATAGTTGTCATTGCTTTATACACTACAAGTAGGGGTCCTGTAAATAATCCACTTTGCTGTCCACCAGTAACCACTAACGTTCCCTGCTGTTCCAAAAGCGCTAGTGAAGCCTTCACCGCATCATGTGAATTATGCTTTTCATTATATTGTCGTAGACACTCAGCAATTTGTGTTCGGTCGGCACGGAGACTCTCATTACGATCCAGCCATTCTGCCCGAATGCTTCTACGCTCTCTACTTCGAAAATCCCCACCATACAAATGACTAACCTTCTCAAAATTTTCTATATAGTCGCGCGCGAGTGCAGATCCACCCGGGAGCGGTTCCTTTACAATATTCATTTGCTAGTGCCTCCAGTTCTACTGAGCAGTTATATGTAAATCCAAGTTCGTAAACTCTTTATGATTGTATCCAAAGTCAGGGGCCACGTCAAAAGAATTGCAACTTGCAAAAAAGCAATACATTAGCAGCCGTATTATTTTCTTATACTATAAAATGATTATTAAATATCCCCACTACATACAAGAGGCGAGAGCATAACGCTCCCGCCTGTCTATACTCGCTATGGATTTAAGCAAATTTCTTGCTTACCCAGTGTCCTTTTGATACTTCAACTAATTCAAAGTCACTATCATTGCTCTTTTCGTTAGCGGAATAAATAGGACTACCAAGCTCATCATGTAAGTGAATGCGTTTCTTGTTAACTTCAATTTCCGGATCCGGAATTGGAATAGCTGACAAGAGAGATTTGGTATAAGGGTGGATAGGATTTGCATAAAGCTCTTCACTTTCCGCCAATTCTACCATTTTACCCAAGTACATTACAGCTACGCGATCACTGATATGTTTAACCATAGACAGATCATGCGCGATGAAAAGATAAGTCAATCCCAGACGATCTTGCAATTCTTTAAGCAAGTTTACAACCTGAGCCTGAATGGATACGTCAAGCGCGGAAATCGGCTCATCACAAACGATGAACTTAGGATTTACCGCTAACGAACGGGCAATCCCAATACGTTGGCGTTGTCCACCAGAGAATTCATGCGGATAACGAGTAGCGTGATCATGGTTAAGACCAACCATATCGAGCAGCTCTTCGATCCGTTTTTTACGTTCTGCACGGCTACCAGCCATTCCATGAATGTCCAGTGCCTCGCCGATAATATCAGAAACCGTAAAACGCGGGTTAAGCGATGCATACGGATCTTGGAAAATCATCTGCATGTCACGACGCATAGCTTTCATTTTGTTAGACGGCAATTTATAAATGTCTGTACCATTATATTTCACACTTCCGGCAGTTGGCTCATACAAGCGAAGAATTGTACGTCCAGCAGTAGTCTTACCACAACCGGATTCTCCTACCATTCCAAGCGTCTCGCCCTCACGGATGGAGAAGTTAATATTATCAACAGCCTTAAGAACCTTGCCTTGACCCACATTAAAATATTTCTTAAGACCTTCTACCTCTATTAGGTTCTTACTCAAGAGTACTGCACCTCCTTGGCCATCGAATGCAGATTCCAGCAACGCGCCATATGCGTTTCGCTGAATTCTGTGGCGCCGGGATCGATTTGTTCGCAAACATGCATTGCTTCGTTGCAACGCGCGGTGAACGGACAGCCGATCGGCGGCTTGATCAGATCTGGCGGTGTGCCGATGATCGGAATAAGCGGCTCGCCTTTCTTTTGGTCCAGACGCGGCATTGAGCGCAGCAGACCTTTGGTATATGGATGCTGTGGATTCTTAAAGATTTCCCATCTTGTTCCGGTCTCCACAACTTCACCTGCATACATTACAATAACCCGATCACACATACCGGCAACAACGCCAAGATCATGGGTAATCAAAATGATGGAGGTACCTAGTTTTTGCTGCATCTCTCTCATAACTTCCATGATCTGCGCCTGAATGGTTACGTCAAGAGCCGTTGTAGGCTCATCCGCTATGAGTAAAGCCGGACGGCAGGCTAGCGCGATTGCAATCATTACACGCTGGCGCATACCGCCTGAAAACTCGTGGGGATATTGGTTAAAGCGAGCCTCAGCATTTGTGATGCCAACTAATTTAAGCATCTCTATACCTTGCTTTTTCGCTTCGGCCGCTGACATTTTCTGATGTTTAATCAAAACTTCAGTGATCTGTTTGCCCACTTTGATGGTTGGGTTCAAAGAAGTCATTGGGTCTTGAAAAATCATGCCAATATCTTTACCGCGAATGGATTCCATTTCTTTCATGCTTTTGTCTAGCAGATTTTGTCCTTGGAAAATAATTTCTCCCTTTTTCACTTTAGAGGGTGGGGTAGGGATCAAACGCATAATCGATTGTGCAGTTACACTCTTACCGCTGCCGGACTCGCCGACGATGGCAACCGTTTCACCTTTGCCAATTTCAAAATTCATACCACGGACAGCTTGCACTTCTCCGCCTTTAACAAAAAACGAAACATGCAAATCTTTGACTTGTAAAATAGGTTCCATCCATAAACCTCCTATTTTTTCAGCTTAGGATCAAGCGCGTCACGAAGACCATCACCGAAAATGTTGAAAGAAAGCATGGTTAAACTGATCAGAATGGCAGGGAACAGGAAGCGCCATGGATAGTACAACCAACCGGTGAGTGAATCGTTAATCATAGATCCAAGTGAAGCGATAGGAGCTTGTACACCAAGACCCAAGAAGCTTAGGAAGGCCTCAGCAAAAATAGCATTTGGTACAGAAAGTGTAATGGTTACGATAATCGGACCAACGGCGTTCGGCAGAAGATGCTTGAATAACAGTCTCGCAGAACCTGCACCCATGGAACGGGAAGCCAATACGAACTCGCGATTCTTGAGCTGCATAATTTCTCCGCGTACAATCCATGACATCGTAATCCAGCCTGTTATGGTTAAAGCTAGGATGATTGTACCAAGACTTGGTTCAAGCACAACCAAGAGCAAAATTACAACCAGCAAATAAGGAATAGAGTACAAAATTTCAGAGAATTTGTTCATGATATTATCTACACGGCCACCGAAGTAACCCATAATTCCACCGTAGATAACACCAATGAATAAGTCGATAGCTGCTGCAGCTAAACCTACGATCAAGGAGATCCGTGCGCCGTACCAAGTACGTACGAAAATATCACGTCCAAGATCATCCGTTCCAAACCAGTGATCGGAGGAAGGGGGCTTATTGGTATTCATCAAGTCATTGGAGTAATAGTTATATTTCGAGAATAAGGGAGCGATAATCGCTGCAAGCACGATCAAGCCTAGAATCCCAAGCGCGGTCATTGCCATTTTGTTTTGACGCAACCGTTGCCAAGAGTCTTTCCAGGCAGAGAGACTCTCCCGCTGAATTACCTCGGCTTCTTTTTCATCCATACCGATTTTTTGAAAATCTTCCGGTTTTAAATTCATGTTGTTCGGAACCAAATTATTATCAGTTGCCACTCTTTAGCCCTCCTTTCCTCCACTTAATTTCATACGTGGGTCAATCAATACATAAGCAATATCAGTAATGAAACGGGCTACCATGAGTAGCACACCATAGAAAATGGTTATCCCCATAATAACGGTATAGTCACGAACACCAATCGCTTCCACGAACTGTTTACCAATACCCCCAACACCAAAGATCTGCTCGATAACAACCGAACCAGTTACGATGTTAGCTGTCATAGGTCCCATGTAAGTAACAACAGGCAGGATACCATTTCGAAGTACATGACGGCTCAGAATTGCCATCCAGCTTAATCCCTTAGCCTTAGCCGTTTTGATATAATCCGCATTCAGAACTTCAAGCATACTTGAACGGGTCAAGCGAGCTATAAATGCTATTGGCTGTGCCGAGAGCGCTGCTACAGGTAGGAAATAATAGATAGGCCCTTTAAAACCTGAAACCGGTACCCAACCCAATTTGAAAGCGAACACATACTGTAATAATGACGCGACTACAAAGCTCGGAACCGCAATCCCCAGAACTGCCAACACCATCGCGGCGCTGTCAAGAAACTTTCTGTGATAGAGTGCCGCTAACATGCCGAGAAGAACCCCAACAATAACCGCCACAACAATTGCGACGAGTCCCAGCTTCAGCGACGCTGAAAAGGTTTGACCGATCAAATGTGATACATCTTGATTCAGCCGTTTCATGGATACACCCAGATCACCTTGGACAATATCACCTAAATACTTAAAATACTGATGAGAGAGCGGCTTGTCCAGACCATATTGCTCCATCAAACGCGCTTTAATTTCTGGCGGTACTTTTTTCTCAGAAGTAAACGGATCCCCTGGAATAGCTTTCATCAAGAAAAAAGTTGCTGAAATCAGTACCAATAATGAAACCAACATATAGAAGAATTTATTTGCGACATAACGAACCATCCCCATCACACCTCCTCCGACAAATTTTTTAGAGCATTATATTGATTTTATGAAAAAAACGGATTTTTGTCCATTTTCTAAATATGTTATAAATAACAAGAAATAACAAATATCCGAAAATACAAAAAAAAGGGATATATATGGAGTTCCACATATATATCCCGAAGTATTGTGTTACTTCAGTCAACTAACTATTCTGTTTAAATTACTAGAGCAAAATCTTAGTGCTCAAGCAAGTATCCACGAGTCAAGTCAATTGCACCACTGAAGTCAAGAGTAACACCTTTGAGGTACTCTTTAGTCAGGGAGTTGTTAGTGTAGTAGTACAATGGAATCAAGACCATGTCTTGTTCAATAAGCAATTTTTCAGCTGCTGCAAACTTGTCTTGACGTACTTTCAAGTCAGAAGTTGCTTTAGCTTCTTCGATCAGTTTGTCATACTCAGGGTTAGCATAACCAGTATCATTGTTACCGCCACCTGTTACCCACATATCAAGGAAAGTCATTGGATCATTGTAATCCGCAGTCCAACCAGCACGTGCAACTTGGTAGTTCAGATTTTGACGGTTTTCAATAAATACACCCCACTCTTGGTTAACGGTTTGTACATCGATACCAAGATTGTTTTTCCACATATCAGCAATCGCCAAAGCGTTTTTCTTGTGGCCTTCACTTGTGTTGTAAATCAGTGAGAATGTAGGCAGTTTAGTAAGACCTTCTTCTTTCAGACCTTCAGCAAGCAATTTTTTAGCTTGTTCTAGATCTTCTGTGAAATAGTTATCTTTAACTGCTGTACGGTATTCACCATCAGCACCAGCGATACCTGGAGGTACATAACCGAATGCTGGGAATTGTCCGCCTTGAACTACATTGTCAATAAAAGCTTGACGGTTAATGGACATTGCAAGAGCTTTACGGATTTTAACGTTAGAGAAAGGTTTTTCAGTGATATTGAATTCGTAGTAGTAAACAGCGCCAATACCTTTGCGGGTGAATTCGTTAGGAAGTTCTTTTTGTACGATTGGAATTTGTTCTGATGGAATTTCACCAGTAGGTCCGCCCGCACGATCGTATTCACCGTTCTTGTAGCTGAGCAGTTCTGTTGCACCACTGTTTACAAGGGAGAAGTCGATTTTGCTAAGTTTAATGGAATCTTTATCCCAGTATTTATCGTTTTTAGATACAACAAGAGTTTGTCCAGTAGTCCACTCAGTAAGAGTGAAAGCACCGTTAACGATCATAGTGTCTTTGCTTGTTGCCCATTTAGCATTACCCTCAGTAGATTTATGAGTAGGGTAATAAGTATAGAAGGAAAGCAATCCAAGGAAGTATGGAGTTGGCGCTTCAAGAGTAACTTCTAGAGTTTTCTCATCAACCGCTTTGATACCTACTTGACTGAAATCAGTAATTTCCTTTTTGAAGTATTTCTTAGCATTTTTGATGTAATACAATTGACCAGCGTAAGGCGCAGCGGATGCAGCAGCAGGATCGAGCACGCGTTTCCAAGCGCGAACGAAGTCTTCTGTTGTTACAGGATCGCCGTTGCTCCATTGTGAGTCACGGAGTTTGAAAGTATATACCAGACCGTCAGCGGAAATGTCCCAGCTTTCAGCAACACCTTGTTCAGCTTGACCTGTTTCAGGATTCATGCGAGTCAAACCTTCGTACATTGTTTTCAGGACAGTGTTAGCTTGGCTATCCTGTGCCAATCCTGGGTCAAATGTCGGAGGCTCAGCGCTTAGATTGATTCTCAATGTTTGGTCTGCAGCCAATTTCTCATCTGTAGCCGCATTACCAGTTGCTGTGTTACCAGTGTTACCAGCATTACCTTTATTGCCGCTGTTCGCGTTGTTTCCGCCGCAGCCAGCAAGCACTGTGCCGATAACAAGTACTAATGCAAGCATTAGTAATAGACTTTTACTCTTCTTCATCTAGCGTTCCCCCTAAATAGAATGTGGTATATGGTTTATGATTATACAACCAGTGGTCAAAAAAATCTAGTGGTATGTTTTCAGAAAATTCTTTTTTTATTAAAACTTTAAACTTTTGTGACGTTGCCGCTTCACCGGAGCAGTGGAACATTACATCGCTTGTGATATGTACTTAATTAGCCCTACAAACATAAATAATAAATATCCGGCGCTCATAAAAAAGAAGGAAAGTCTCCAAACTGCCCGAAATAACCGCTTCCCATCTACTTTTCCTTTCAGTCGATTCTGAGCTCCGCCAATCAATCCAGTGGATATTAATACAATAAGTAGTATAAGATAAAACCCAAAACCGTTATCAAACAAGTTGTTAAACAATGCTGAAACTGATAATAATAAAAAAAATGTGGTTACGTCCATAGCGAGCATAAAAGTTTTCTTTTTATCTTTTTTCAAGCCTCTTCCAATGAAATAAACCATTAAAAACGGTATTATTGGAATCAAGCTTAAAGCAATAACCGAATCCATCAGCAATCCCATTGCTTCACCTCTCCCTCCGAGATCATACCTTTATTCCCTCTACTAATTGGCAGATCAAGCGATGTAAAGGAACCGAGGTTCCACTTCGTTCTGCCATTTCTACAAGACTCCCATTGATCCAGTGAATTTCAGTAGTTCTCGAAGCGAGAACATCTGCCAGCATGGACGAAGTATTACCAGCCGTTGTCCTGCACACTTTAAGGATGTTATCCCACGCATCATGATCATAAGTAACTCCGCAGGCATCATATACCATAGTAGCTTCTCTAAAAAGTTCTCTCATTAACTGCAGGCGCCCTTCTGATGCCAGCAGTTCCCCATTTGGAATACGCCAAATCGCCGTGAGCGGATTAATAACGGCATTGATTAAGAGCTTCCGGTAAATCATGGTACCCACTTCATTCGACAAAAAGGCGGAGAATCCTGCCATATTGAGGACTTCTATTAAATAATTAGCTTGTAAATCAGTATGTATGATATGAGCTTGTCCATTTTCTAAGCTCCATTCCCCTGCCCATACCTCCCCCGCACCTGCATGAATGACCTCAGTTAAAGATTTTCGCTTCGCAGCTTCTGTTGTTACAGCAGCATATAAATTAGCTTTCGGCAGCAGGTTTCTGAGCATCTCCATATGTCCTGTACCATTTTGAAAACAAATAATGTGTACCTGTTCTTCCCTGAGGGGGGATAGGAATTTAGGTAAAACATTATGTAGTATATTTTGTTTAACCGTCACTATGATCCAATCACTTGGCTCTTGAAGATAGACATCTGCAAACCCCTCTACTGGTGCGGATGCAAATCGATCCCCTGAAACCGAAATCGGATTACGGCCATCTTCATAGCTCACAGTTAAGCCCTTATCCTCAAATTGCCGGCACTGCTCTATCCCTCGACACCACAATCTCACTTCATTCCCGGACTGGATCAGCCTCCCTGCCAGAAGCAGCCCAAGTGAACCCCCACCAATTATATCGATTCTCATCTGATCCTCCTGTTAATTTCAAGCGCAATTTTTCTAAGTATATCCTTAATATACCAAGAAGAACTATCATTGTCGTCCTTTATAGATGTCAATACAAAACTAAAACGCCCGCAAATGGCGCTAATAAAGCGAACCACTTACGGGTGTTTTAGTTTGCCAATCTTTTATTCGATACGTTCTAAATTTCCATTCCCATCCATTTTGAAACGTGTCTTCATTTCTTCTTCTTCTTCATTTAAAAAAGCGAGCCTGCGAGCACGATCCATAATCTGAATTAAAGCTTTGTAATCATCATTGACTACCCGGTAGTCACTTTGAGCAAGATTAACCTCTTTTGACAACCGCTCATTCTCAGATCTTAATTCTGTTAATTCATCTTCCTTCTCGCGCAAATCTCTCTCCAGCATTTTCAGCTGGCGTCCTGCCTCCTGGATCGTACCTTTCCATTGTCTCAGGAAACGTATAACCGCATCAATAGATAATGTGTTCTCACTTAATCCTTCGCCTCGTCCGAACTCCTCATTGGTATCCCCGAGAATCAGACCCGCTACCTGCGCTCCTCTTACTGACGGTTGCTTTTTCAGGTAACTTCTCTTTTGACGTTGACCTTTAGCAATTCCAATTGCGCCTTCATAGCTTTTTCGAACACAGCTGTTCCAGCGGAATCCGCAAGCAGCCGACGTTCTGCCGATTTTCTCGCCCACTTCTTCAAAAGCAGCAAGTTGTGTACTGCCCTCCCGAATGTGACGCAAGGTTACTTCTGCCAGTATTAGATCATCTTCTGCACTCCAAGCATCCTGTCTAACGGCTGTCATCCAACCAAACCTCCTAACAACATCTTGAAATAACCATCTCCATAACCGGCAGCTCTGCCGGGTAGTGAATAGGGATAAAAGCTGCTTACTCCATTTCTATGCTTCTCATAGAGTTCATAGAATCTATTTGATACTAAATTGTATTTCCATTATCTGCCCACATCATACGCCTTAAGTTATAAATTCTCTTTTTTTAAGCGTTATTCACCTCAGTCAATTATAAAAATCACATTTTTTCAAGATTAGTGTATTTTTTTCAATGAATTCGTTTACACATTTTTACTGAACGGGTATAATAAGTCGAAGGAATATTCGTGAGATACATACTGGAAGGGGGACTCTCTCTTGGACCGCATGTTTCGGGTATTAGGTTTTTTTACACTGGCTATTGGATTGATGGCTTTTGCCGGAGGTCTGACAGAAATGGCCTTGCTTTTCTTTTTGCAAACCGCTTTTTTCGTAATTCTCGGTTATCTGAAGTTTACTGAAAAAACTTATGTCCTGCTTTTCTGGGCATACATGATTTTGACTTTCACCGGTTTCAGCTACTGGACGATCTTTCAAATGGGTCTTCCACTATAAATTGCAGTACTCTCTTGAAGCGGATGAGGTCCTTATCTAATAAGGATCACTTCCGTTTTTTTGTTTGTATGATATTTTAGAAGGGTTAAACATATTATTAGAACATACATATATCATTTCAAAAAAAAGGTGGTGGTGTGGTGCGCTCCCGCAATGCCCAAAGCCGCATGATGGCAACCATACTAATTCTCTTCTGCTGTACATTGTTTCCGTTACAAACTACGATGTACCTGTCTGCCGATCCAAGCGGTTCTTTTTTCAATTCCTCAATACCAGATAATGAAGAAACCCGTAAACTTCTGGAACAGACTTTGTCTTCCGCAGAAATCGAACGGGAGATCATCAAGATTACAGCCGAACAAAAAGCGCTTGAAGAAAAGGTAGAATACCTCGAAGAGCAGGCCACCCAGAAAAAATCTGCCATCGCCAACCAACAAGAGCGTGCAGGCGCAGTCCTGCGTTCTTATTATATGGGGGATAGAGACGGTTTCTTGTCCGCGTTTCTATCCGCGAAAAGCATTAGCAGATTTCTAGCTCTATTCGATTATTATGAAATCATTATCGGAAATGACCGCAATATTCTCACACAATATGAGGAGCAGTATAAGGATCTAAAGAAGACCCTCCAGACTGCACAACGTAGCTCGAAGGATCTTGCACAGCTGCGAACCGCTCTGGAGGAACAGAAAATTCGGGTAGCCACACTCAATAAAGAAATTGAAGGTGGGATTAAAGACAGTAGTGATCCTGATAATATGAGCGCTCTACTTCAAGAATTCACATTATATTGGGAGAATATTGGTTTACGCGAGGTAAAGACCTACTTCAAAGCATTATCTTCCGCAATGAATAAATTACCGCAGTTTGTCCAGAATCGAGAGGGAGTTCTTACTCGTAAGGGGATGACTTATGTTCTGAATCTGAAGGAAGAGGATTTAAACGAATTCCTTCAGTCTCAGAATAAGCTATTTAATGATTTCGCATTTCATTTCAATGACGGAACGATTACCGCCACTGGACAAAGTGGAGCTTTAGCTCTCTCATTAACCGGTCACTACATCATACAGGAAGAACCCGTCAACGGACTTATATTCCAAGTAGATCATGTTGTATTTAATGGTCTCGAATTACCTGACACAACTAGAAGGACACTTGAGGAAGAATTTGATTTAGGCTTTTACCCTGGGAAAATCGTTTCTTTCTTACGTGCCACAGAAGTAGATAGTAAAGAGGGCATCCTGCAAGTTAAACTTTCTATTTCATTCTAGTCCTTCCTTGATGAAGTCTTTGTACCCTGCCGCATCTATTTTTCCTGTAAGCAGTAAGGATACTGCTTCAACAAGCTTACTCCAGCCGCCTTGGAATTCAACCTCCGGGGCGGTTTCTTCTGTCAGTAATAGCTCAACTCCGAAAGGAAGCTTATATTTGAAATCATGCTCCGAACGATAAAGGATATCCAGTGCAGGCAAGCTCCCCGTGTTCTCCAGCCAATCCATCTGAGAATCCTCAGAGGTGATAAACGTCAGCCAATTCACAGCTTCCTTCGGACTTTGGGATTGTGCGGGAAGTGCAAAAGAACGACTGTAATAGGATTCAAGCCCTTTCCCGTTACTTGCGGTTAGTGGTGCTTCAGCAACTAAAGATGAATTCCCATGCTTTTTCCACTCTGATAGCGGTAGAGCTGCAACTGCAATGCTCCCGCTCTGAATCATATCCCAAACATCTTTGTTATATCGACTGGTAAGGTAAAAATAACTGCGGGCATTTTGAGTCCAGTTCATCACTTCTTGGTTATCCGATAGCAAGCTGCTGTTCATACTCTCCATGACCGCCGACAATCCATATGGATTACGTGTATCCATCGCAAGCAAATATTTCCCTTGCTCTTTAAGCACATTCTGAAGCAATGTGTTCCACTGTTCCAGATTTCTTGGTAAGGTGGTGAACCCCAGTTCAGCAAGACGCTGTGGTGAATAAACAAGTATGTACGGGTCGATATCCAGCGGCACTCCCCAATTATATCCGTTCCATTGCATCCATGGGATCAACTGAGTTAAAGGCGCAGTCCCTGGAATGCTCTGATAAACATCCACCGGCAATAAATATCCCCGTGTAGCCCAGTCGAGAATACTTCGCCCATCCGCCATGACGATATCCGGACTGTCCCCGATGGTTAGATCATGCTTCAAAACCTCGTCTGCATTCTCGCTATCGATATTGCTTAATATTACCTTTACTCCACTTTCTAAAGTATAACGGTTGCTTAGAAGCTCCAGTTCACTAAATTCCTCGCTATTTAACGATACTGTTATGCGCAGGCTATCTATAGTCCCCTCTTTCCCTGAAGAAGGATTTGTCGACTGACTTTGCGGTTTTTTCATAGGATGTGGGTCGTTATTGGTACTCAATTCCATACTGGGCGACAAGCTTGTCAGCGATAGTAGTAAAATTGCAAAAAGCAGCCAATAATTTTTGCGTTTCAGCACGATTTCCCACCTTCCCCATGATTCCTCACCCCTATTTTACCAAACCCGCCGCTGCTTGTCTTTAGAATGTGAAAACGTTCTCTTTCTATTATATAGGGGAAACGGCGAAGACAATTAAAAGCTTAGGGTGATCCATCCGCCATTACAAGAAAGCTTTGGACTTCCGATCGCTGTTATCCTCAGATTTCCTGATTTAATTACGCCATATTGCGGCTGAAATCCGAGGATAAAGGCGAACGCTTCGCTTCTACAGTTCCAAACTTTCTTTCCATGGCTCAAATCACCAACACAACCTTTTATTCCTCCGCCGTTTGTGGGCGGGCAGGAAAAAGCCGGGAGTTAGCTTCTCCCGGCTGAGATTGAAGATAGGTTAGAGTAGGTCTGCCGCCAGTTGGGCCAAGCGGGAACGCTCACCTTTTTCCAATGTAATATGTCCACTAATTCCTTGCTGCTTAAACTTCTCAACGATATAACTAAGTCCGTTGCTCGCAGCATCCAGATATGGATGATCGATTTGCTCCGGATCACCCATAAGAATGACCTTACTTCCTTCACCTGCCCTGGAGACGATCGTCTTCACTTCATGACGAGAAAGATTCTGAGCCTCATCAATAATAATGAACTGTGAAGGGATTGAACGGCCACGAATATAAGTTAAGGCTTCTACCTGTATACTGCCTAATCCCATTAAGATTTTATCGATATCGCCAGCTTTTTTGGTATCGAACAGGAACTCTAGATTATCATAAATAGGCTGCATCCAGGGTCTGAGCTTCTCATCCTTCTCTCCCGGCAAATAACCAATGTCTTTTCCCATAGGAACTACTGGACGGGCAATGAGGAGTTTTTTGTATTTATGTTCATCCTCAACCTTGAATAATCCGGCAGCAAGTGCCAATAACGTCTTCCCTGTACCAGCCTTACCTGTAATGGTTACAAGTGGGATGTCATCATTGAGCAGCAGCTCCAAGGCCATTCGTTGTTGAGCATTTCGCGCGCTAATCCCCCAAACCGAATCATTGCCCAGATAGAGCGGCTCGAGACGACTCGCATCACTATTCACTTTGAGAAGAGCTGATTTGCCCGTACCTATCTCATCCTTGAGGATCACAAATTCATGAGGGTACAAAGGATACGACAATGCGAGCTGTTTAACCGTTAAAGAACGGTGACTATAATATTCATCAATCAATGCCGGATGAACCTGCAGAGACTGGTAACCAGTGTAAAGTTCATTTAAATCTCCAGTACGATCTGACAAATAATCCTCTGGCGTAATTCCTAGCACATCCGCTTTGATACGGACCAGCACATCCTTACTCACAAGCACTACGGGACGCGGATCAGGCTTCTCATTCTCTTCGATTAAATAATTGAGAGCTACGGCCAAAATCCGATTGTCGTTAGATACCTCACCAAACATTTCCTGTACCTTCACAAAACTGCGATGGTTTAGTTCTACCTTCAGCTTGCCTCCATGTTCCAGGTCCACACCACTATGCAAATGACCTAGATCACGGAGTCCATCAAGCAATCGGGAAACCGTGCGGGCATTCCGACCAATTTCGTCAGCGTTGCGCTTCTTGGAGTCGATTTCTTCCAGCACAACCGCCGGAATTACCACCTCATGCTCCTTGAAAGAGAAAATCGAATTGGGATCGTGCAAAAGCACGTTGGTATCTAACACAAATATCTTGTTCATATTATCCCCTCCACAGCGCCTGGTTTGATTGATCATACATAACTCTTTCCGCCAAGGGAAAAGATAAGGTACAGAAACGATCTTGGCTGAAAGGAGTAATCACATATGAGAAAATCAATGTGTCTGTTGCTGGTACTGCTGCTACTGACAAGCTGCGGTATCGCTAAAAAGACATCACCCTCTCCTCAGAATAAACAATCTGCGAATGCTGTAAAGGGTACGGGAAACCATGAGGTTCGGCAATTGTCCAATGATGGTATAACTAATCCTAAGGCCACCTCAAAAGCTGGTCACACCGTCAGTGTTAAGGGAGAAAGTGAAATTGCACTTAAGGATCATTTTGAACAGTTGGCCAAAAGAGTTCCTGGTGTGAATGGCGCACACTGTGTAGTCATGAACAAGGTCGCCATTGTAGGTCTTGACGTAGAAGGTTCTCTAGAACGATCACGTGTAGGAAGCATTAAATATTCTGTAGCGGAAGCTATTCGTAAAGATCCAAGAAGTGTAAGGGCACTTGTTACAGCCGATATGGATCTCTCTAGCAGATTAGCGGACATGAGCCGCCATATCTCCGAGGGAAATCCAATTTCCGGATTCTCCTCCGAACTGGCTGATATCATCGGCCGAATTATGCCGCAACTACCAGAGGATACTAAGCCACGAAAAAATGCACAATAGTTCAAAAAAAGCCCAGTGATATTCTCACTAGGCTTTTTTCATGGCAGTAAATACTTGTCCGTCCAGCTTCTCAGCGGCACGTCCATCATAAACCTTTGCATATCTTGGGGCGGATTCAAGCTGCGCTCCATAAAAAAGGGCGTTACGCACCGCCATAATTTCAACATCAAAGCAGCACATCTTGAAAGGCACATCCTGAAGGGGATCCTGCTTTACAACGGCACTGCCGTTAATAGCATAGACAGTACCCTCACCGAACACAGTAACGGTTACTAACGGGTTGACCTTCATGTTGTTCACGAGTCTGGAACGATGATCTACAGCCAGACGCACACTACTAGGACTAACTGCATAAATCCACGAAATGGCCGTGGACGTTGGACCTCCTGATTCCGCATCAACTGTGTTGAGAAGAACAAAAGTTTCCGATTGCAGCATCGATAACAAGGTTTCGTTCAGCTGAGCAACGGCTTCGGACATAAGTACTAGCCCCCTATGCGGCGTAAATTCATTCAATTTATTATATTATAGCACAGGCTGAAACTTGCATTCAATTTTAGATGAGTAAATTAAGGTCTTTAAGGCGCCTCAGTAGATTCAGAAGTAGAACTAGCAGAAACTCCTGCTAACCGATTCTGTAGGCTTTTCTTGGCAGCCTCAAGCTCCTCATCATTAATATATACATACGGACTTCGCCACGTTCCAGTCACGGGCTTAAATTCGATATCATCTTTGGAAATCTTCCAATAAGTCGCAATCATATCTTTAATCTGCGAATTTTCGATATCAGTCTTCATATTACTGTCCACTGCGTCAAGAACCTTGCCTATTTTTAATACTCCACCAAGCGATTGCATCTGATCCACCAGTGAATGAAGGACCTCATTCTGACGTTTGTTCCGATCAAAATCATCTGAACCCTTAGTCTTAGGCTTGCAATTAGATTTACGATATCGCACATAATCTAGCGCTTTATCTCCATCAAGCTCTGCCGGACCTTTTTTCAGATTGATATTCGTACCGTCTACGCTGTCTGTATAACACATATTATCGCTAATGTTGACTTTGACTCCGCCAAGCTCGTCCACCACATCACGGAAACCTTGAAAATCCAGAATCGTTGTATAATCTACATCAATATCTAGATATTTCCCCATCATTGTCTTCATCTCATCTTCTGCCAAAATGCCAGAAGAATCTTCTTTCCCCTTAAAGCGAGCATAGAATTCGTTAATCTTCGTTTGCTTGTATCCATTGAGCTCAACTAAGGTATCGCGTGGAAGAGAGACAATGGTTGCTGATTTTGTCTTAGGATTAAGTGCTGCAACCATAATAACATCTGTCAATCTAGATTGATGTTTTGGTCTATTATCCGTACCCAGGATAAGCATCGTCAGTGGTTTTTCTGTAGCCGAATGTCCTGGAGCAACCGTTCCTTTACTCCCTGCATTAAAGACCCCATTTTCAAGCTTCCAATACAGATAGCCCCCGTAACCCAATACGCCGAGAATCGCAATAATGAGTAAGGTTAATAAGATTCTAACTAATCTGCCAAAAAAGCCTCTCTTTTGCGGTTTCTTCTTTTTTTTCTTAGAAGCACCCTTCACAGGCTGTTTTCTATTATTCGGTTGTTGACCACTAGCTCTTGGAGGTAAACTGCTGTTTCGTGTACTCATAGTAGAATAAAGTCCTCTTCATTTCATTTGGAATTAAAATTGCTACACTTAAATAGACGTTCCTTATGCAGTAAAAGTTTCGATTACTGTCTTTTTGCTGCAGCTGATGCCTTTCTCTTCTGTCGAGCTTCTACGATATAACGTATCCGTACCATCAGCATTAATCCGACAGCAACAAGCAGGCATTGGATAATCGGAAGTTTATCGTGCTGGAAAATAAGGAGCATGCCGGAGCCAATCGCCATCATTATGTACAACATGATCTCTTTGCCAATCGATAACTTTTGATTCACACGAAATACCTGGTTATACACAAAAGTAAGTAATATAAAAATAACAATATAAGCAATAATTGGATGATCAGCAAACCAGACCTGCATAGCTAATAACACTCCTCCCAAATTTAAGATACGTTTACATTATATCATCAGTAAGGGAAGTTTTTGTTATAAAAAAAACCGCCGAAAGTTAAACCTCCGACGGATCTTTACTATGCTAAGTTGATCTTACGCGTTTGCTTGTGCCATTTTACGTTGCTTCTCTACACGTTCGCGCTCGCCTTTGTTCAGAATCTTTTTGCGCAAACGAATGGATTTAGGTGTGATTTCACAATATTCATCTTCATTCAAATATTCAAGCGCGCCTTCCAAAGAGAAGGTACGTGGTGTCTTCATTTTTACAGTATCATCCTTACCTGAGGTACGCATGTTGGTAAGTGCTTTTTCTCTACAGATGTTAACGATAATATCGTTATCACGGGTATGCTCGCCTACGATCATACCTTCATAAATTTCTGTACCTGCATCCAAGAAGAGAATACCACGATCCTCAACACCCACTATTCCATATTGTGTTGTTGATCCGGTCTCACTTGCTACAAGCACACCTTGATGACGTCCGCCAACTTGACCGGCAACCAGTGGAGCGTAGCTGTCAAAAGCATGGTTCATAACGCCGTAACCGCGTGTCAAAGTCAAGAAATACGTGTTGTAACCAATCAAACCACGTGCAGGAATCAGGAACTCCAGACGTACTTGACCCGTACCGTTGTTAATCATGTTGACCATTTCGGCTTTGCGAGTGCCCAGACTTTCCATAACAGAGCCCATGCTTTCTTCTGGAATGTCAATCATAAGACGCTCAAGTGGCTCCGATTTAACACCATCGATTTCTTTAATGATTACTTGTGGTTTAGAAACTTGCATTTCATAACCTTCACGACGCATATTCTCGATCAGAATACCAAGGTGAAGCTCACCGCGCCCAGAAACGATAAATGCATCAGGACTATCCGTTTCTTCCACACGCAAACTCACATCTGTCTCAAGTTCTTTAAAGAGACGCTCACGAAGCTTACGGGAAGTTACCCATTTACCTTCTTTACCAGCAAAAGGACTGTTATTTACAAGGAAAGTCATTTGCATAGTTGGCTCGTCGATTTTAAGAACTGGCAGCGCTTCTGGATTCGCTGGATCAGCAATGGTCTCACCAATGTTGATGTCCTTGATCCCTGCGATAGCAACGATATCCCCTGCACCCGCTTCTTCTGTTTCAATACGTTTCAAACCTTGGAAGCCGAACAATTTCTCAATACGCGCGGTTTTACTCTTACCGTCACGCATAATTACAGTTACAGATTGACCTTGTTTGATTACACCGCGGTTTACACGGCCAATAGCAATACGACCCAAGTATTCGTTATAATCCATCAACGTTACGAGGAATTGAAGCGGCTCTTCTACACTTTCAGTTGGAGCTGGGATATGCTCAACGATTGTTTCGTAAAGTGAAAGCATTGTCTCATCTTGCTTCTCAGGAACCATGCTTGATGTTCCGTTAAGAGCAGATGCATAAACAACCGGGAATTCCAATTGTTCGTCACTTGCTTCAAGCTCGATGAACAAATCAAGTACTTCATCAATTACTTCCTTCGGACGAGCAGCTGGACGGTCAATCTTGTTCACGACAACGATTGGAGTCAGCTTTTGTTCCAATGCCTTACGAAGTACGAACTTCGTTTGTGGCATACAGCCTTCGTAAGCATCAACAACCAGCAATACACCATCAACCATCTTCATGATCCGTTCTACTTCGCCACCGAAGTCAGCGTGTCCAGGTGTATCCACAATGTTAATCAAAAACTCTTTATAAGTTATTGCTGTATTTTTAGCTAGGATTGTAATTCCGCGTTCCCGCTCGATATCGTTAGAGTCCATGGCGCGTTCTTGTAGGTGCTCGTGTGCGCTGAAGATCCCCGATTGCTGAAGAAGCTGATCGACGAGTGTTGTTTTGCCATGGTCAACGTGGGCAATGATCGCAATGTTGCGAATATCTTTTCTTGAATGCATGATTTGTATCCAAATCCTCTCATTTATCAAATTAAAACTGTTAAAATTCATAGCATGTCACGGCAGTCTCACAAAAGAAGCGCCAGGCAGAAAGCCGACGCTTCAACATAACATTAATATTATAGTGAAAGCACTATGAAAAGCAAGTCTTTTTATGAAAAAACAGTTTCCAATTTTCGTTTTTTTTTTAGGATGAAACATGAACTAGCTTCGATTTCATCTATTCCAGCCGCGTGTTCTGCCCCGTCCAGTAATCAACCAAATCCCTGCAGCGATGAATACAATACCAATTAGATAGATCACACCCGTACCCATGAGACTGAAAATACAAAGCGCTATGCTTAGAACGCCTAATATAACAGCAATTGCAGATAGTCCCCCTGTCCGTCTTGGAGAATTAATGGAATATTCATACAAGCCCACGGCAATGCCGAGTAGCAGTACAGGCCATAAATATTTCATAAGCCCCCATCCCCATATATTGCAAAGAACAAACAATATACCATACACCGTTAATATCCCCGCGGGAATCAATACCGTTGCGGAAGCACGGCGGCTAAAAAATAACATATGTAGAACTAATCCTGGAAGTAAAATCACTAATGGCCAAAGGGCACGTCCCAAAAATCCGAAGACCCCCAGCTTACCAAATAAAATCACAAATCCAGCAACTGCAATAAGTATTCCTAGTCTTATGTCATTCTTGGAAGACATCTTTCACCAATCCCTTCAAATTCACGTCTACCTCACTACCTTGTCATCTCATACCCAGAAAACGACAGGATTCTTATTCATATATTATCTGAAATACACACAAAATGCCATCACTGACCATGCAAAAAAGGACAATTCCAATTTATGGAGATGTCCTTTTAGTATTGCCTTTTATTGCAATTTATTAACCTATTGATGTTGTTCTGCGTTTAAAGACTCCAGTAACAACCACTAATATTCCTAAAGCGATCGGCAGTATGGAATGCGTGGATGGAAGCAAGAAGGACAGCATTGTCCCTAATTTTGCATCTTGAAGCATCATATCGCCTGCTGTAAAGGCTAAAATATAAGCGCCGATAAATACGAGTAACGGAAATCTATGTAGCCAGCCTACAATGAGGCCACTTCCCCATACTACAATCGGAATGCTGAGTGCAATCCCGATGACTATTAAAGCCAAATCACCTTTGGCTAGACCGGCAATCGCCAGGACATTATCCAGACTCATAATAAAATCAGCTACGAGAATCGTTCGGATTGACTTCGATACGGATGACGCTTCAGCAACCCTGAGATCCTCTTCTTCTTCCAGCAGCAACTTGAACGCAATCCAAAGCAGCAAAATTCCTCCTCCAGCCTGGATATAAGGAATTTTTAACAGTAATACTGCGACAAAAGTAAGCACACAGCGCAGAATAACAGCTCCAGCAGCTCCCCACCATACCGCAGTCTTCCGTTGCTTCTCCGGAAGGTCCTTACTGGCCATCGCGATGACCATAGCATTATCTCCACTCAGCACAAGATTGATCATCAATATTTCACCAAGGAGCAATAATGATTCCATTCTCTCTTACCTCCCCGAATCACATGTAACTACATGTATGTTCGGAAGTGACAAGCTATGCTTCCTGTCCAACTTTTTTTGAGGATGAAAGCATGTATGCCCCTTTTTTTGCGTATACAAAACTAAGCATATCTTCGTGCTCATCTTAACTACTTTAGGGGTGAATATGCCTTGAATACATCCATCTGGGAGTTTGTATTATCGCTGCTCAATATTATTTTTCTAGATCTCATTCTGGCGGGAGACAACGCTATAGTCATCGGGCTTGCTGCGCGTAATTTGCCGGTCAGTACTCAAAAAAAGGCTATCGTGCTCGGAACAGCAGGTGCAGTCGTATTACGGATTTTCGCAACGGTTCTGGTTGTATGGTTATTAAAAATTCCTTGGTTACTTCTAGCAGGCGGGACTTTACTTATTCTGATTGCCTATAAGCTGTTAACAGATGAGAATAATTCAACGAATATCAAGGCTGGTCAAAGTCTATGGTCTGCAGTGGGTACGATCATTTTAGCCGATGCTGCGATGGGACTGGATAATGTCATCGCCATTGCGGGAGTTGCTAAGCACAATATCTCTCTAGTTGTCATAGGACTGTTAATCAGCGTTCCAATCGTGGTCTGGGGAAGTACTCTCTTTATTAAACTAATCAACAAATATCCATGGATTATTTATATTGGCTCAGCAGTCTTAGGTTTTACAGCTTCAAGCATGATTACAGATGAGCAGCAGCTATCCCCATTTTTTGACCAGCATCCACTATTGAGGGCTCTGTTTATATTTGTGATCATTATCGGCATCTTAATCGGAGGCCACTGGAGACGCCAATCAAACCATCAAAAATCAAAAAAGCTGCCTCAGCCGTAGATGCTACGAATGAGACAGTCTTTGTTTATAACAATTAGAACCATTCTTCCTGTAATCCAGCCTGAGCACTTACTACCTCTCTAGGCTTCTCATCTCCATACGGAGTGATCAGCACGGTCTCCGTGGCTTCAATCGCTGCGTCCAGTAATGCAGAATAACTTGGGAGCGTAGCTTCAATCTTATCTACAATCCGTAAATTCGGGTTCGTTGTAGGGGATTTTGGTACAAACAAAGTACAGCAATCTTCATAAGGAAGGATAGATAACTCATAAGTGCCGATGTTCTTAGACAGCTCCACAATATCACTTTTGTCCATCATTACCAGCGGACGTAGAAGAGGAAGATCAGTAGCACGACCAATCACGTTCATGCTTGGTAACGTCTGGCTAGCGACCTGTCCAAGACTTTCACCGGTTACGATCGCAAGTGCACCCTCACGTTCAGCAAGCTGTGTAGTAATCCTCAGCATAGCTCGACGCATCAACGTAATAATCAGATTGTCCTGTCCTATTCCAGTAAAAGACGTCTGCACCTCTGTAAAGGGTACTAAATGTAGCTTAATGACTCCCGCATATCGTGACAATACCCGTGTAAGATCAACCACTTTTTGCCGAGCAAGCTCACTCGTATAAGGATAACTATAAAAGTGTACGCACTCCACCTCAAGTCCACGACGCATGGATGACCAACCGGCTACAGGACTATCAATGCCTCCGGAAAGCAATAACATCGCTTTTCCATTCGTACCAAGCGGAAATCCACCAACACCAGTAATATTTTCGCAGAATATATAAGTATGACCTTGACGAATTTCGACTCTCAGCTCGAGTTGAGGTGACTTTACATCCACAGTAAGCCCGGAATAGCCTTGCAGCAGTGGTGTCGAGACTAGCTTATTCATCTCCATGGAGCCATATGGGAACCCCTTCCATACACGGCGTGCATTAACTTTAAATGTAGTACCCGGTGCAGGAGCGATGATCTCTAAGAATTGACGGCTGACAGCCACAATATCCTCAAGGTCTGATTTGGCCACTTTCACTGGACTGACAGAAGCAATACCAAACACATTCTTCAGCGCTTCTACCAAGTCAACAGCAGGTTCTCCGTTCAGCTCCACGTAAATTCTTCCAAACTCCTTGGTTAGAACCACCTTTGGATAAGGCTTAGTCATTTCCTTCACATGACGTAATACTGTTTTCTCAAATCTGGCACGATTCTTGCCCTTTAATGTAAACTCCCCGAAACGCAAAAGCAGCATATCGGCATAATCTATACTATTGGCTCTGCCTTTAGCAGATTCCTGATTCTTCTCATTCATTAGTTACTTCATACCTCCTTCAGCAATCTTTAAAGCTCGTACCGCAGTAATTAGTGCTTTCTCAAGCGCCGCGACATCTTCTTCAGTGTGACTATCACCGAAACTGATGCGTATGCCTCCTGAAGCTACAGAAACATCTTTACCCATAGACAATAGAACACGACTAGGTTCTGCCAGCCGGGAGGAGCAAGCCGACCGGGTAGAAACAGCCATCCCTAGTTCCTCCAGCTTACGGGCGAACACTTCCCCTTTCATGCCAGGGTATGAGAAATGCACAATATGAGGGGCTCCATCCTCTCTGCTGTTTATAACAAATTCAGGAACACTGTGCAAGAAGCGTAACAGTCGGTCTCGAAGTGGAAGCACTCGTGCATAAAAGATTTCGCGTTGCTCACCACTTATCCGCACCGCTTTGGAAGATGCTACAATTGCAGGGACATTCTCGGTTCCAGCACGTAGTCCCTCTTCATGAGAACCACCTGAAAGTAAGGGGAACAGTTGGATTCCTTCTTTAATATAGAGAAGCCCCGCTCCGCGTGGGCCTCGAATTTTGTGAGGAGACAAGCTGTAAAGATCCGCTTTCCATCCTTTAAGGTCAACAGCAAGCTTACCATAACCCTGAACGCCATCTACATGAAATAAGGTTCGTGGATTTACAGATTTAATCAGCCTGCCAATCTCCACCAGCGGCTGCATTGTTCCAATCTCATTATTTACATGCATCACACTTACGAGCACAGTATCACGCCGTACTTCAGTAGCTACTCGCTCTGGATCAATCATTCCAGTACTATCGGGCGCTACAAAAGTAATCTCCCAGCCATTTCGCTGCAGTTGCAGACAACTTTCATACACAGAGGGATGTTCTATTTCCGTAGTTATAAGATGACGTCCTCTTGACTGATACTGCAAAGCAGCACCTTTAATGGCTAAATTGTTACTCTCCGTAGCCCCGGATGTAAATAGGATCTCCTTAGGTTGTACAGATAACGCAGCCGCGCATACTTCTCGTGAACGCCTGATCAGCTTGGCCGCTTCACTGCCTGCACGATGTAAAGAGGACGGGTTAGCATAGTGTAGCTTCATAATTTGTTCCATCGTCTTCACCACATCTTCATAAGGTGGTGTAGCGGCGGCATAATCCCAGTAAAGCATATATTGATTGTCTCCTTTACTTCGTTAAAGTACAGTAATCATTCTTTCTTAAATTACGGAAAAGGATCAAACGGTAATCCCAAAACCCAGTCATGCGGTTTAAGGGAACTACCCGTTTGATCCTATATATTATACAGCGTATTGCGCGCGAGCGCGTTCTATTTTAGTGAGATAGGACTGCGTCTCTTTAGGAAGCAGCGTGAGTTTCTCTAACAATTCCTGATCATTGCTTACCCCAAGGTTAATGACCCTGCCTGGCCCTGCATTGTAAGCCGCTAATGCCATCTTTTCCTGTCCATCAAATCGCTTCAATTGATAAGAAAGATAGCGTACACCACCATCAATATTTTGAGCCGGGTCGAAAGAATTTGAAACCCCTAAACCGCTTGCTGTTCCATCCATTAACTGCATTAATCCTTTAGCACCAGCCGATGAGACAACGTTTGGATTAAAGGAGGATTCTGTATCGATTACAGCTTTTATCAAATCGACCGGTACCCCGTATTTAGCACTCGCCGTTTGAATCAGGTCATCATAGCTTGTCGGTTTAGTATCCGTTATTTCCCCGGAAATTACACCATCGATGCTTTCAGCTGTCCCACCTATCTGTTGCCATAACAGGCTACTAACAGATGATGCATCCGGGAGTGACGTTAAGAAGCTTGTATCCCCGTTATTAGAGGTGTTAGAAGATAGAGCTTGAAGCATTGCTGCAAATTGAGAGGCTGATGCGCCTGACCTTTCAGTTCCATTCGCTGAACTACTCTTGGCGGTTGCACTCTTTAAGCTTATCCATTTAAGCTGCCCTAACCCATTGGTTGCAGCGGGATTAATCTCCATACCGGCGCACTCCTTTTATCCTGTGTATCATATCTATTGGTCTAACATTAGATTTCGATGAATTACGGCTTAATATTACATTTTATTCGTGATTATTGCTATATGCTGGAATGAAAAAACAGACTTCAGACCCTGATATTTAGGTCTAAAAGCCTGTTATAATTCAAACTTTACGCTTCTTTTTAGCGAGCAAAGGGGATCATCACAAAGTAACTAAGTGTGGATACAATCCCTAACCCAATCGCCCATGCCCCAAGTGTTTTTTGCTCTTTGGCATATGCATAATAACCAATCACAACTGAAATGGGTCCAAGAATGATGGACCAGAGAAACAAGGAGGCAATACCCATAGCAAGCCCAGTATAACCAATCGCTTTACTTCCGCTATATTCCTCTTCGCTCTCCTTAGTTTCACTCGCCACACGTGGTGTTGTATCCCGGACCGGCATCGAAACTGGACTCACCTCTGCGGCATACTCCTCTTGATGTTCCCTGTCCCTCCGTGGATAGTCTACTCTGCGCGGGCGCAAAATGACTTTTCTCGGACCGGATTGTCCATTTGATGAACTTGATTCATTTTCCTTTTCTCTGTCCATAAGGGCGGCCTCCTAGGAGTTCGGCTTAAATGTTAAACAGCATGTTGCGGACGATGTTGCGACATGATCGTGGTGACCCTCATTCGTCATTTCTTCAGCATATTCTTCTTTAAATCCACTACCCACGTGCTTGTCGATCTCAATAATAATTTCTTCAGCCCGGCATAAATTATGCTCGCCCCAATAATGACAATTGCTCACACTACATTTGACTAATGGCTTTACACTCGACATATTTATCACCTCGGCTTCATTATGTCCGCACAATTCACCCCCTATTCGATAGGCTGGTTTCCAGTTGATGTAACGATGCCAAACGCAAAATATCCCCACAAAGTGGGGGTTTGCTTCGATGCGTACTCAGGTACTTTGTGTGGGCCCCAAATATATAAATTCTAATACGTCAAAAAAAGGATCAGCCCTCGTCAATATAAATTGACGAAGTGCTGATCCTTTACACGAACAAGTTAACTGTTAAACCTGATTTTGCATACGTTTCTCAGTCAAATAGTCGTTCTCATAATAAGTAAGGTCATCGCGTAGCTCTTCATAGGTCTTGGTAATTTCAAGAATGATATCACGCGCCGGACGAACTGGTTTTTTACGGAAACGAATGGCATCCTGTCCAGTATAAGCATAACGACCATCCTCAGAATAGCTTTCATTCTTTGGATAGAAGAAGTTATTCACCCCATAGTGATATACATTATAAAGCGCTTTCTGCGCAAAAGATTCATCGAATGTAGCACGACGCAGCGCAACTCCCAGCTTCTCATAAGACATTTCTGAGAACACTAACAGATGACGAACATCGGACAAGAATCCTTGATAAAATTGTACAGATTCTTCATCACCTTCTGTTGCAAGCTGAGGCAATGCATGCTCGTTAAGAAAAATCTCCATCTTATCAATTACATCTTTAAGTTTGTCTCTCGTCGATTCACATAATTTCTGCACATTGGCTGCTGACATGGCGGTTGCTCCCCCTTATTATTCCCTGCTCTTGTAGTCAATAAAGTTAATCCTATGAAGAAATAGTCTCTAGACGTATCTCTTTACTCTTGCAATATCAGGATGTGAACACAGAGAAGTCTAACCTTCTGAAAATTAAAAGAACATCTATCGACATCTCTCCTGCAATATCAGGATGCGAACTCGAGATGCTTATTCTCTCTGATATTATCATAAAAAACGTTAGGAAGGTATCCTTTTCTAAGATGCATAAAACATACGCTCTCATCTAAACCTATAGACATTACAATGCATAGAGGAGCGGAAATCATGTCACGTAAAAATCTAACGGTTGCAGGTCTGGTAACAGCTGCGTTCACAGTTGGTTTACTTACCTTTGCGCTACGTCCTGCCACTAATGGGACGACCAGAGAAGTCGCTAATGTCGCTGTACCCAATCCTGCTCCAACTCCAGCCCTACATTCAGCACCAAATCCTTCACAAGAAAAAACATTGAAGAAAAGCTCTTTATCACAAGATGTTGATGCGACGGATCACCTGAATAGAGTGGATGTCAGCAGACATTTGACTAAACTCCTCTCTGAAACGGATGGAATCTCTTCGCTTCATGATAAATCAGTGTATGCGAAACGTTTGCAGCAGAACCACGGATTTATCACTATGCTTATGTGGATCGATTTTCGTAAGCATAAAACGGAAACCTTTAAATCCTCCTCATTTCCTCAAGGAACTGAACAAGAGAATCAACAGCTGCAAAAATATCTTAAGACGGCGAAATCAGCAATTCGTGGTCATCAGTCCTATGAATCTCCAACGTTTACAATTGGTAAAGAGAAATATTACTTTATCGCTCAGCGGAACAAAGAAAAAAATATAGGCATCATCGCACTTATTAACCAAAAGGTGCTTGGGCGTGTGGCAGACCATCAGCTGAAGAACCTGCGTCTCATTCCTTATCCGAAGGAAGGCAATTACCGTGTAGAGTCCGTCCATACCGACAATTTAAAGGATATCACCGTCAAAACTGGTCATGATAACGAAAACGCCAGCCATTTTTATGAGAATGAAATTGTCGTCCGTTTCCGTAACAACTCACTCACCCCGGAGCAGCTTCAAACGATCACTGCCGACATCAACGGTAAGAAACCACGTAAGCTGGGGTATGCCTATATTTTTCGTTCGGAGAAGCTGACTTATTACGAACTCAAAGACTATTTCACCAATAAATGGCATCCTGAATATACAGAGCCTCACTATATGTATTTAACCAATGATACGATAACTAAAAACGCAGAGGGAACTGTTACTCCAAATGACATGTTATTCTCCACTTATCAATGGAACCTGCCGGCGATAGAAACGGAACTAGGATGGAATTTATCCAAGGGAAGTAAAGAAGTGATTGTGGCCGTAGTGGATACCGGAGTCCAAATCAATCATCCGGATCTAAAGGGTAAGCTTTTGACAGGGTATAACGCGATCACCAATGGTTCCACCCCAGAAGATGATGTAGGACATGGCACACATGTATCTGGAATTATAGGTGCACTGGTTAATAACGGAGAAGGAGTAGCGGGAATCAGCTGGTACAATAAGATCCTTCCAGTAAAGGCACTCGATAATTCAGGAGCAGGTACTACCTATTCCGTCGCTGAAGGAATCATTTGGGCAGCTGACAACGGTGCAAAAGTCATAAACTTAAGTCTAGGTAACTACGCGGATTCCCAGTTTCTTCATGACGCAATCAAATATGCCTACGATCGAGATATCGTCCTCGTATCTGCCGCAGGCAACGATAATACAGAACGACCAGGATTTCCAGCTGCGTATCCCGAAGTGATTGCAGTAGCTGCAACGAATGCTTCAGGTGAAAAAGCTTCCTTCTCCAACTACGGCGATTATATCAATGTCGCTGCACCCGGAGAAAGCATAGCAAGTACTTATCCTGATAGCCAGTATGCCGCTTTATCCGGTACATCGATGGCCAGTCCTCATGTCGCTGCGCTGGCGGGTCTGGTGCGTTCACTGAATCCGAATCTGACGAATACGGAAGTTATGGATCTTATGACCAAAAATGCCGTTGATTTAGGCACTCCCGGTCATGACAAATATTTTGGCTGGGGTCAGGTCGATATCTATAAAACACTGCAAGCCGCTAGCGGTAATCAGGTTCCACTACAGCTATGGCCACAGCATGTTCAAAAGCAAATGAATCAATTGAAACAAAGATTAAGTAACTCAAAGTAACACTCCTTCTTAACCACTCACCTGCAAAAATCGGCCAAGCAAACGGAGAAATAGCCGTAAACCTTCCTCCATATCCGTTTCATTCATTTGTGAATAACACAAACGGATATGCCGGGAAGAGGTCTCCGCTGAGTAACAAACATCACCAGGTAAAAAAGAAATGCTCATCTGCTCGGCTAGCTCATGCAGCCTTGCGATATCAGGAGAAGCCGGCAACTCCAACCAGAGATTAAGTCCTCCCTCTGGGAGAATGTATTTCACTCCAGGCGGCGCGTAAAGCTTCAGAAGCTTCGTCGCCTTTTCCATGCGAGTACGGAGTGTAACTCGCAACTGTGCAGCATAGGTTTCATACTTGCCGGCTATGAACGGCAGTACCGCCCTTTGCGTGAGCAGCGGACTCCCAAGATCACTTGCGGACTTGGCGGCGATAAGACGCGACAGAATATTTCCACCAGCGGCTACACAAGCAATTCTGCAGCCAGGTGCAATAACTTTACTGAAACTCTTCATATAAACTACATGCCCTTCGGAATCCATCGATTTGATCGTAGGCGGCGGAGGCGCATGGAAATATAAATCACTAAATGGATCATCCTCAACAATAAGGCAACGGTAACTGCGAGCTAATTCCAGCAGACGTTGTCTTCTTGCTATGCTCATGGTTACTCCGCTTGGATTCTGAAAAGTAGGGATTGTATAAATTAGCTTAGGCGGTCTTTGATCACACATTCTTGTTAGAATATCCACCCGCATACCCTCACTGTCCGTAGGTACAAAGATCATCTCTGCACCTCGACCTGCAAAAACATCTATAGCCCCGGTATAACTGGGAGCCTCAAGATACACTGTGTCCCCAGGTCCGACAAAGGTACGAGCCACCAAATCAATGCCTTGCTGAGTTCCGCTTGTGATCATCACATCGGAGGAGGTAAGTGTAATTCCACGTGTTTTTAAATGATCTCTCATAATTCCTCGCAGCTCCAGATCACCTTGGAAGTTCCCATAGGTTGCCATAAGCTCCGGCTGCTGCGTGACTAATGATGCGAAGGAGTCGCCGATGTTTTTTAGAGGTAGTAACTCACTATGAATTGCAGCGATATGAAAGGGATACTTTACTTCAGAGTAATCAAAATTGCGCCAAAGCTGCGCTCGCGGCAAATAATCATCATATACATCCTGCCAGCGACCATCTTCCTGACGTTTAGTGTGCTTAGGGTCGGCTACAAAGCAGCCTTTACCTTGTCTGCAATAAATAAGCCCCCGCTTCTCAAGCACATCGTACGCCTTGCTTACTGTAAGCTGGCTTACTCTCAAGGTTGTAGCCAAACTTCTTACGGAGGGCAGCCGGACACCTTGCTGGAGCAGTCCTGATGAGATCCGCTGACTTAGGGTTTCACTGATTTGATGGGGCAGAGATTTACTGCCGTTGCGATTCAAATCGATATGCATGAACCCTTCACCTCCACTGTTATATTCAACGCTTTACTGTTATACAGCACTCCTATTATGATAGCACCAAATCGAAAGGTGGAGAACCATTTATGGATATCAAATACTCAACAGCAGCCAATCATCTAGGATCATCAGCCGTTCGCGAGATTCTAAAAGTTACACAGGGCAATGACATCATTTCACTTGCTGGCGGGCTGCCTGGCGAGGATTTGTTTCCCTTGGAGGCCGTGCGGAACGCTTATAACCGTGTGCTCTCCAGCGATACCTCAACGCTTCAATACGGACTAACCGAGGGCTTTACTCCACTACGTGACAAAATCGCTGAAAGACTTACTCGGCAAGGAATCCCTGTTACAGCGTCTGAGATGATTCTTACAACAGGTTCCCAGCAGGCCATTGATCTACTATGTAAAATGCTACTTGATCCCGGTGATGCTGTCCTTGTTGAAGCCCCCACTTACCTAGCAGCCTTACAAGTACTCGGATCTTATCGAGCGGACATTCATACGATCAATAACGACGAGCAAGGCATTCTGCCAGATCACCTGGAAGATCAAATTCAAAAGCTGCGGCCCAAGCTTCTATATGCAGTTCCGACCTTCAACAATCCTTCAGGAGCAACCTGGAGTAAGGAACGTCGTGAGAAAATAGTTGAAATTTGCCGCCGCTACAATGTTCTTATCTTGGAGGATAATCCTTATGGTGAAATAACCTTTGAGGAAAATAAGGATCTTTATCCACCCTCTCTAGCGTCCATCGACAGAAGCTATGGCGGCGATTATTGTGTCGCTTACACTGGAACTTTTTCCAAAATCGTAGCCCCCGCCCTGCGTACCGGCTGGATTATCGGCGATTCGAATCTGATCAAGACGATTGCCAAGGCAAAACAAGCTGCTGATCTGCATTCTAGCACCATTGATCAGCGCGCTTTAGATGAACTTCTGCTTCATTTCGATATTGAGCAGCATATACGTGTTATTTCACGAGAATATTATTCTCGAATGAAGCTTTTATCAGCAGAACTTAAATCACAGAACTGGGAAGGAGCTCATTTTCTGGAGCCACGAGGCGGTATGTTCTTATGGCTGACGCTTTCCCAAGAGATCAACACGAAGGAATTACTTCCACTAGCTGTAGAGCACGGTGTTGCTTTTGTTCCAGGTGAAGTGTTCTATTCATCACAACCTCATAAGAACAAGATGCGTCTGAATTTCACCCATACGCCACCTGAGCGGGTACCCGTTGCTGTTCAGCGTCTGGAGAAGGCGTTGGTACAATGGCGGGAGAGTCAATCCATCGTTCAATCGTAATCATACAAGAAAAACCTCACCTAACGGCTCGGTCCTTTAAAGATCTGGAGTAAATCCACCGCTTCAGCGCGGGAGGGGACGAATATGGTTTCAATCGCTGTTGAAGTTCTTGTTTCTTTTATCATTTTATATGGTTGAAACAAGAACTTCTTCAATCACTCTGTGCAGCTAAAAACACCAGAGCCCTTATCTGCAACAATTACGCTGTTTTGGGATGCTAACGGACTCTTGGGTCGATATATGACTGAAATGGCATGATATGCCCCCCTAATTATGATAAATAATGTCCCTCCAGTCCGAAACTCGCTCCAAAACGCTTAAAATGCGCATATAGTTGCATCTGAGTCCGTTACCACACAAACAAATAACCATGGATTGTGTGGTAAGCAAAAACGATTACCGTCCTTAAAGGACGGTAATCGTTTTTGCAAGAAATAAGACATAGAGTATTGCGTGAAACTTATATTCTCTTGTACCTTAAATGAAATCCGTTTTAATTTGAGTTAATTTCCAGCAAAAGTTACAGTATAGAATGCGCACTAATGATTCTATTGCATTTCGTGCAATCAAATCAGGTTAAATAAACCTAATTTGTGATTCTGTAACACTTTGTGCATTAGAATCTTATAGATTAACCTAAATGATATATAAACGCTCGATTCTGTTGTATGAAATACACTAGATTGTTTTTCTGAGGCAATTTCGCTGAATTCTATTGCAGTAACTACATTAGAATGTCACCTAGAAGTTTTGGTACACAGAACCTTAATGGAACATCGGATCTTTAAGAGGGGCTCTGCTCCGATGCGTACTCAGGTACTTTGTGGGGGCTCCAAATATATATTTTCTATAATCGTCCTTATAAGGGCGGTAAGCGTTTAAGCGAGAAATATAAGACATAGAGTATTGCGTGAAACTTATACTTTCTGCTATTTAAATAACCCGGCTTCTTTATCCTTTATAGGATGGGAAAGCCGGGTTATTTATTTTCTAATCTACTTCTTAAACACTTCTATGCTATCTTTATTGAGCCTAAAATAACCATTTTCAACGAATGACATGATTCGACTGACACTTACCCCTGTTTGAAGGGCTATGTTTAATACCATCGTGTCGGGTGAAGTCTCTACGATACGCCTGATTCTCTGATACATCTCATCACAACTACTGCACATCCTCTTATTATTTCGTTCATATAAATGTCCGCAGAAATCGCATATCTGATAATTTCCCATGTTACACATGTCCCACTTTCTACTTATCTTCTTGCCACGTAACTATAGGAAAAATCTCCCTATGATATATTGATTATCCCTAAAAATTCATGATTATAGGGAATTCTCCCCATAACTCCCTTAATAAGCACCTATTCCCTTCAAACTAACCAATTTATAGGGAGGTTTTCCCTATAAATTGGTCACTATTTGCTTAGTTCGTCTTCCCTCACAGCACCAATGACAATTAAGATATGCTCCGGTCAGTAGCTAGGGCAGTTACGGATGTCTTCCCCACTTTCACACACTCACCTTGTTTCGAAGCTTGCACAAAAAAGCCTTCTTTATCAATTTCGACGTTGAAACTTATACTTTCTTATATTTTAAAAAAGCGACGTGATCCGGTTTCCCGAGATACGCCGCCGCTTGTATGGTGTTGTTAAATAAAAACGTTGCAGTTAGGAAAGTTTGCCGTAAGCCGGGTTCTGTGCTCGTCGTGGTTCGATCGGGAACTACCCTCCCACCATAAGCGACAATCATCTATCTAGGCCATACATTACTGCACAGCTCCAGCGACCAACCTAGACGCGCCTCAGGCTAAGGCTGCCTATTCCAATAAAGGAATCTGCTGCGTCTTATTAGGTCTTGCTCCAGATGGGGTTTACCAGGAACGAAGTCACCAGCGTTCCTCGGGGTCTCTTACACCTCGGTTCCATCCTTGCCTGTGCCGCCCTAAGGCGGCCATCGGCGGTCCATTTCTGTGGCACTATCCTTCGGCTCGCGCCGACTGGACGTTATCCAGCATCCTGCCTTATGGAGCCCGGACTTTCCTCCCGTGACGTCTTCACGTCACCGGCGATTGTCTGTCAAACTTTCCGACAACATTATATATTATACAGACATCACCTGTCTGGCACAAGCATAATTAACTGGAAATTTTACAGAAACTTAAATGGCTCCGTATTCACCTGCGAAGCATGTACAGTTGTATCATACTTATGCTCCACTAGTTTCCCAGTCATCCACTCTGCTACTTTCTCTTTCATGATCTTCTCCGCATTATGTCCCGGATCAATCAGAGTGATACCAGCGAGTACGGCATCCTGTGCAGTATGGTAATCAAGATCCCCTGTGACCAGCACATCCGCACCGCGGAAAATAGCACTATTATAATACTTTCCACCCGAACCGCCGAGAACAGCAGCTTTACGAATCGGACGATCCAAATCACCTACAACACGTACATGGTCTACTTTCAGACCTTTTTTTACTGTCTCAACGAATTGCCCAAGGGTTGTAGGCTCTTTGAGCTTACCTACTCGCCCAAGCCCTAAAGTGCGCCCTTTAAGATCCATCGTATACAAATCATAGGCAACCTCTTCATAAGGATGAGCCTTGAGCATAGCCTGTACCACTTTATTGCGGATAGTGTGTGGCACGATCGTCTCAATACGAATCTCCTCGGCCCGCTCCATCTTACCTTTTTCCCCAATATAAGGATCTGTGCCTTCTCCCGGAATAAAAGTTCCGTATCCCTCAATATTGAAGCTGCAATGACTATAGTTGCCGATTGCCCCAGCTCCTGCA
Source organism: Paenibacillus etheri (assembly GCF_001012825.1). Taxonomy (GTDB): domain Bacteria; phylum Bacillota; class Bacilli; order Paenibacillales; family Paenibacillaceae; genus Paenibacillus_AQ; species Paenibacillus_AQ etheri. The sequence goes on along the minus strand of NZ_LCZJ02000014.1, from coordinate 173,667 downwards.
TTCAGGATAGCATCCAGCACCTTCTGATGATGATCCTTTGGCACAAATACCACCAGCTTTGATAATTGCTCTGAATGAATGTCTTTGATGGGCACTCCGTTCTCTATGCCTAGAGCTTCCGCCATCCAGTCGTTCATTCCACCTTCTGTAACATCCAGATTCGTATGACTGATGTATACTGCGATGTCATTTTTGATCAATTTTTCATACATTCTGCCCATCGGTGTATCGGTCTGAATCCCTTGCAGCGGACGAAAAATAATGGCATGGTGGGCAATGATTAGATTACAGCCGAGACTAATTGCCTCTTCAACGACTTCATCATTAACATCCAGTGCAACTAGCACATTGGTTATTTCTTTCTGTAAGGAACCTAGTTGCAGACCGACTTTGTCCCAATCTTCGGCTAAATGCTTCGGAGCCAGTTGTTCTATATATTGAATTACTGTTTGTCCTTTGGCAAGCATTGCAGCACCTCCGTAATCTCCTTGATCTGATCTCGAATTAATTTCCGTTTATTCTCCGCAGATTCAAGTTCTGAACGCGACAATGATGTCAGTATGCCTTCCAATTTCTGAATCTCTCCCTGCCACTTGGCAAAAAACACTTCATTTGGTGCTTGAATCAGAAAAGGTCCCATTTGTAGCAAGGTATCCTGACCACGAACCATAGTGGAATCGCCTAACGTAACCTCTCGATATACATTGGCATTTGTAATTCCGGCACTTGCGTTCTCTGGTACAGCTGTCAACACTTCATACAACTTGCCGTCCTCTTCCAGAATACTTTCAGCGATAAGAACCCATTCATTATTTAGTAACCAGCGGCGCAAAATATCCTCGCCTACATTCGGCTGAAGTACAAGTGTTGTAACATCCTTTAGCTTGCCTTGACTCTGACCACGATCTAAGATCGAGGCAATTAAAGCCCCTCCCATGCCAGCGATCGTGATACAATTAACTTCACCAGGTTCCAGTACTTCAAGACCGTCTCCTCGCCGCACCGAGATCACCTTTCCTAGTCCAGCCTCTGCAACGCCTTTACAAGCAGCATCAAAAGGACCCGGGTTCACCTCACCTGCTACCGCGAATACAGCCTTACCGCTTTCTACAGCAGCTACAGGAAGCAAAGCATGATCAGAGCCGATGTCTGCCAACCTGCTTCCTTGCGGAATTTGCTCCAGCAATTGCTGAAGCCGATCTGATAATTTCACATTATTCATGTTGCCACCCACGTTATCCATTTTTTTCGAAACAAGAACAGCAGGGCCAACCCTACCGCAATTTTTAAAATTAACATAAACGAAATCCACTGTGGATAATCCTGTCTCAATAAAAGGGCATCGAGCTCAGGCATAATCCATAGCGATACTCCCACTGCAAAAAAAACACTAGCGACGCCTTTAACTCTGTGATGTAAAAGCCAGCTTAACCACACCATCATTACACACAAGGGAAGCCATAAGAGCTCAAGCTCTAGTATCGAAGCCTCAGGGCGTTTTCCACCGAAGAATCCCGCATATAGTAATGCCCAAAAAGCATAACCGCAGTACTGCAGCAATCCAATCCGGAGTAAAAATCCCAGAATGCACCATAACAAGCCACAGGCTCCAATCAGAATCGGTCTCCAGAGCTGAGGATCAAGATCATGCAAAGCAATCATCCATAGTCCAAAACCAAGCGTTAACACACTTCCTAGCCCCGCTAGGATAAGACTAATAACATGATTTCGGCCCCTGTAAACCGCTGAGTATCCATAACAGACAATTAATACGGATAGTGCTGTTGCAAGTTGCAAAGGCCAGGGAAAAACGCTAAAATAAAGACTAATCAAGAAAATCAAGGAAATAATTCCAAAACCAAACAGCCAAATTTTGATGTTTCCCTGCTGTAGATTCTTCAGCGAAATCGGATTGTTATCCTTCTCCGCAGCTTCATCATCATACAGGTTGGTTAAGAAGTCGCAATATTGCTCTGGCAGCAATTTGTTATTTCTCCAATACTGTATCTCATTTATAATAATTTCGCGTTTTTCCAAATTCACTGGCTCATCCTTCTTTCCAGATACACAAGGTCAGCACTTTTAGGGTCGTAATTCAAATAAAAGAACCTCCTGCTACTGAGCAGCAGAAGGTCCAGTTCATGAAATACTATTCAAGGAAATCCTTAAGCCGTTTACTGCGGCTAGGGTGACGAAGCTTACGTAATGCTTTAGCTTCAATCTGGCGAATCCGTTCGCGGGTAACGCCGAACACTTTGCCCACTTCTTCAAGTGTTCTCGTCCGGCCATCATCTAGGCCAAAACGCAGACGAAGTACATTCTCTTCACGCTCCGTGAGCGTGTCCAGTACATCCTCCAGCTGTTCCTTCAGCAGTTCATATGCTGCTGCATCCGCAGGAGCCAAGGCTTCCTGATCCTCAATGAAATCTCCCAGATGTGAATCGTCTTCTTCACCGATCGGTGTTTCGAGCGATACTGGTTCTTGGGCAATCTTCATGATTTCTCTAACTTTCTCAACCGTCAGCTCCATCTCAGCCGCAATTTCCTCTGGCGAAGGTTCACGTCCAAGTTCTTGCAGCAATTGACGAGAGACACGAATCAGCTTGTTGATCGTCTCCACCATGTGTACAGGAATACGAATTGTACGTGCCTGATCTGCAATCGCGCGGGTAATGGCCTGACGAATCCACCAAGTTGCATACGTACTAAATTTGAACCCTTTGTTATGGTCAAATTTCTCTACCGCTTTGATCAGACCCATGTTACCTTCCTGAATCAGATCGAGGAACAGCATTCCACGTCCAACATAACGTTTAGCAATACTTACTACGAGACGAAGATTTGCTTCCGCAAGACGACGTTTAGCTTCCTCGTCACCATTCTTAATCCGCATAGCAAGCTCCACTTCATCGTCAGCCGATAACAGCGGAACGCGTCCAATTTCTTTCAGATACATACGGACAGGGTCATTAATCTTGATCCCTGGCGGCAGTGACAAATCATCATCAAAGCTGAACTCATCGCCCTCTTTGTCCTCATTGTCCTCATTTGGTCGGAGACTGTTAACCTCCTCATCGTTCTCGTTTACAACTTCAATTCCCAAATCACTGAGTTGTTCATAGAACTCCTCCATTTGCTCGGGGTCTTGATCAAACGGCGATAATTTCTCCATAATATCTTTGTATAGCAATGATGATCTTTTCTTGCCTTGCTCAATAAGCTGATCCTTAACCTGATCCAAAGTAAATTCTGCTTCCAATTCAGTATGCTGATCGTTCGCCATAATTCGACTCCCTCCTCCCTAGGTACATCCTGTCAACATTTCATTGTCTCTCTAGGGCTATAATCTCACTTGCTATTTGTGCCGCACGCAAAAAGTCACCTGACTTTTCCGCCTGAATCATCTCTTCACGCTTCTGATCCATCTTGCGCTGCAGTGGGTATTTCCGTACTTCACGGATACAATCATCCAGCACCTGCATATTCCAGTCTGGAGGTGTATCCATCATGGAAATTGATGTAGCAGTTTTCTCTAGACGATCATCCTGAAGCGATGACAGAAACCGACTAATGCCGGGTGGTTTGCCTTGCGCGTAATAGGCATATAGATAAGCGGCAATTGCCGCATGATCATCGATGTTGAACTCTTCTCCGAGGCGTTCGCCCACATACGTGGCGGCTTCCGGGTCCTGAATCATAAAGGACAGTAAACGCCGTTCCGCGACATGATAAGCGGGCAGTAAAGTTGGTGTCTGCACTTGCCCTTTTTTATGCCTACCATTATTCCACCTTTTGTCGTTATTATCCCCTTCAGGGATGTTTTTTTGCATCGATGCCCTAAGTAAATTACAATCCTGCTTCAAACTATCATATGAAAGTTCCAGCTCAGAAGCGATTTCCCTTAGGTAAACCTCTCTCTCGGTCGAGGAATGTAACGAAGCAATGACCTCCAAAGCTTCTTTGACGTAGGCAATTTTGCCATCTTCCTCTAGGAGTATATGGTTTTTTTTCAGATATATAAGCTTAAATTTTATGGATGAAACCGCTGAATCAATAACCTGATCCATAAACCTTTCTCCACCATGCTTGGAGATGAATTCATCTGGATCGAGTCCGCTTGGCAGTAAGGCGATCTTTACACGCAGGCCGCTGCCTTCAAGCATTGGAATGGACTTTATAGCAGCTGCTTGTCCTGCCCGGTCACCGTCATAAGACAGTACAATTTCATCAGCCAGACTCTTCATCAGTGCTACATGACTTTCAGTTAAAGATGTTCCCATTGTTGCTACACCGTTATGCACACCTGCTTCCCAGGCCGAAATGACATCTCCGTATCCTTCAAAGAGGACGATTTGCCGCGTTTTACGGATGGATGCTTTGGACTGGTGCAAATTGTATAAAATCCGGCTTTTGTTAAACAATCTACTCTCTGGAGAATTTAGATACTTGGGTTGTCCTTCTCCAAAAATTCTTCCGGCAAATGCAATCACCTTGCCTGTGCGGTTCGCAATCGGAAAAATAATCCGACCCCGGAAACGGTCTATATACCCTTTGCCCTCACCTCGTGCAGACAGGAGTCCACCTTTCTCCATCTCAGCAAGATCAAAATTCCGTTTCTCCAAAAATTGTAGCAAAGTATCCCAGCGGTCCGGAGCATATCCGATCTGAAACTGGTCAATCATTTTATCGCTGAAGTTCCGGGCTCTTAAATACTCCATTGCGGCTTTGCCGTGTTCCGTATTCTTCAGCAAGTAATGATAAAACTTTGCCGACCATTCATAAGCTTGAATCAACCGATCGCGTTCCGGATCAGGAGGAGACATCAGGCCTCCCTTACCTTCGGGAACGGGAATATCACTTTCTTCAGCCATTATTTTGACGGCTTCGGGGAAGGTTAATCCTTCGATTTCCATCCTAAATTTGATGGCATTTCCACCCATGCCGCAGCCAAAGCAATGAAACACTCCCCGGTCGGGGGTAACTGTAAAGGAAGGGGTTTTCTCCGAATGGAACGGGCAGAGGCCCCATAAATATTTCCCCTGCTTGGACAAATGGACAACCTTACCGACTGTATCGACAATATCATGACGTGCAAGCACGCTTTCGATAACTTCTTCCGGAATATTCCCGTGTCCGCTAGCCACTTCAACCACCTTCAATTCTTAACAAATAAATATAATTCGCTATTGCTCCACATTCTCCTGCAAAAGTATTAAAAGTTTTGTCATTTTATGTTGAAAATATATTTTTTCTTCTGCCGTTATAGGTTTTGGACCCTTAGAGTAATGTCCCCGTCTTCGTTCCACGGCCCTGGCATGCCTACCTTCCAACATAAAATCCATTTTGGAATCGTCATATTCCTGGCCACGAAAAGAAAGCACACTGCAGCGTTTCCCGAGCGCAAGTGCTGCGAGACCATAGTCCGCAGTCAATACCACATCTCCTGCAGAAATATGATTGGCAATATATAGATCGGCGCTCTGATCTCCCCGGTCCACCTGCACAACCGTTACACCTTCTTCAGCTTTCAGTGCATGGTCATAAGAAGATACCATCAGTACCGGCACACCAAAGGCGCGACCAACTTCAGCAATCTCTTTTTTGACCGGACAAGCATCCCCATCCACGACTATAGTTCTAGACCGGGACTTCTTCTCCATGATCATCACCAATTTCCCGTGTAATATATATACGCCCTTACCGCAAGAAATCCTTCTTTCTATGCATAAATACGGAACGGATGTCAAATGACGCATTGGCACCGTTCCGTATATTTATACCCCAAACCAACGTTCTATACCATAAGACACAAACTTTTCTTATAGATGTTGTTCAAAAAGCTGCCCTTTGATCACGAAGTCTAATCTGAGAAGCGATATCGACGTTGAATCTTGAATTCTGCCGGGAACTCCGGTGCTCAGTCCTTACCAGACGAGCTTACCAAAATCAGCAAACGCCTTAGAGTCGGCATCAATCCCAGCAAGCAAAGCTAAACGATTAGCGCGTACCTGCTCATCCTCCGCCATAACCATAACGGAATCGAAAAATGCTGTAACAGCATCTTTTAGACCCGAGAGAATACGGAGTGCTTCTTCGGCATTATTCGCCGACATCGCTTCAAGGTATGGTGTGTGTAACTCCTGCCATGTATTGTACAGCTGTAGCTCAGCATCTTCTTTAAGTAAAGAAGGATCAATCCCTTCGCTGGTCGCTTTAGCTGCCAGATTACTGACACGAGTGAGTGAATCTACGGTAATTTTGAAGTCTTCTTGGTCTAACACAGCACCCATAAGTGCACGGCTTCTGCCCACAACATCTACCACGTCGTCAAAGCCAGCTGCTGTAACAGCGTCCACAACATCATAGCGTACATTGTCGGATAAAAGGCGTTTAACACGCAGACTGAAGAACTCGTACAGGTTTATACGTAGTTCATCGTCAGAATGTTTCGAATTCCCTGAATTTTTATGAATTTCAATCGCTGCTTCAAAAATTTCGCGCAGCGTAATCGGCAATTTATGCTCGAGCACAATTTGTACAATCCCTGCAGCCTGGCGACGTAGTGCGTAAGGATCCTGAGAACCTGTTGGGATGATACCGATGGAGAAGCAACCTACAATTGTATCGATCTTGTCTGCAATGCTGACAACCGATCCAGCATCCGTCGAAGGTACTGCATCTCCCGCGAACCGTGGCTGGTAATGCTCGAAGATTGCTTTTGCCACAGTTTCAGGCTCTCCGGCTTTGCGTGCATAATCTTCGCCCATGGTGCCTTGAAGTTCTGGGAATTCATAAACCATTTGAGTCACAAGGTCAAATTTGCAAATATCAGCAGTCCGGCTTACTTCAGAGAGGGCTGTATCAGACAATCCTAACTTTACAGCAAGACGATCGGAGATTTGGCGAATACGACGCACTTTATCTCCAACACTGCCAAGCTCTTCATGGTAGACGATATTCTCTAGTTTGGCTAGTGCATCGTTAATCTTCATCTTTTGATCTTCTTGATAGAAGAATTTGGCATCTGATAGACGAGCACGGAGTACCTTCTCATTACCCTTAGCAATAACATCCAAAGATACTGCATTCCCGTTACGGACCGTTACGAAGAAAGGTAGCAGTTTGCCTGCTGCATCAAATACAGGGAAATACCGCTGATGCTCACGCATCGAAGTAATCAGGACATCCTGTGGAATGTTCAAGAACGATGGATCGAAGGTTCCAAACAACACGGTTGGGGTTTCCACTAGGAACAGTACTTCCTCCAAAAGATCCTCTTTGATCGCAATCGTCCAGTTTTTTTCTTCAGCCAAATGGTTGATTTGTTTCAGGATCAGGTCTTCCCGTTCCTTCACATCTACGAGCACATGCTGCGCACGCAAGCTCTCCACATATTGTGCAGGCTCCGAAATTACGGTCTCTGTTCCCAGAAAACGATGTCCACGGCTCACATTACCTGCTTTTACATCCGTGATTTCCAAATCAATAATATCTTTCCCAAAAAGAGCAACTAACCAGCGAATCGGACGCACGAATTTAAAATCGTAAGCTCCCCAACGCATGTTTTTCGGAAAAGTCATCGCATTTACAATTTCTAAAAGTCCTTCTGAGAGCAATGAAGCTGTCTCTACCCCAGCACTGTTTCTAGTAGCATAAATATACTCTACTCCAGCTAGTTCTTTGAAGGTAAATTGCTCTGGAGATACACCCTGACTACGGGCAAATCCTAAAGCAGCTTTGCTCCAGTCCCCGTTTGCATCCAGTGCGATTTTGCGTGATGGTCCTTTGACCTCTTCGCTAATGTCCTCTTGCTTCTCAGCCGCATCCTTAACAAAAACAGCAAGACGACGTGGCGTTGCATAGGCAGTAACTCCAGCATGAGTAATCCGTACAGAATCCAACCACTTGGATGTTCTGTCTTGTAGCTGTTCCATCGCAGCGCGGATAAAACGTGCAGGGATTTCCTCCAGACCGATCTCAAACAGGATATCTTTAGACACGGTCAGCACCTTCTTTCTTCAGCAGCGGGAAGCCAAGCTTCTCGCGTTCCTCAAGATATGTTGCCGCTACAGAGCGGGCAAGATTACGCACTCGGGTAATAAATCCAGTCCGTTCAGTAACACTGATGGCTCCACGTGCATCCAGCAGATTAAAGCTATGTGAGCATTTCAACACGTAATCGTAGGCTGGGAACACAAGATGCTGCTCCATCGCTCTACGCGCTTCTTCTTCGTACATGTTGAACAGTGAAAATAACATTTTTACATCAGATACTTCAAAGGTGTAAGTAGAGTGTTCAAACTCCGGTTGATGGAAAACATCACCATAAGTCATACCACTAACCCATTCAAGATCGAATACATTTTCTTTATCTTGAATGTAGGATGCTAACCGCTCCATACCGTAAGTAATTTCTACGGCTACTGGATTGGCTTCAATCCCACCCACCTGTTGGAAGTAGGTAAACTGAGTAATTTCCATACCATCCAGCCATACTTCCCATCCAAGACCAGCACAACCGAGTGAAGGGTTCTCCCAGTTATCCTCGACAAAACGGATATCATGCAAGAGTGGATCAATACCAAGTGCTTTCAAACTATCCAAGTAAATCTCTTGAATGTTATCAGGCGATGGTTTAATAATTACTTGGAATTGATGATGCTGATATAGACGGTTCGGGTTCTCTCCATAACGTCCATCGGATGGACGACGTGAAGGTTCTACGTACGCAACCCTCCATGGTTCAGGACCCAGCGAGCGTAAAAAAGTCATAGGGTTCATCGTGCCGGCGCCTTTTTCAGTGTCATAAGGCTGTACAATAATACAGTTCTGTTCAGCCCAGAACTGCTGCAGCGTCAAAATCATCTGCTGAAAGTTCATAATACCGTCTCCTTCGCTTTACAAGTTTTTTGATCAGCTTGCTTAAAACTTCTTACCATGGAGGCGGCATTTTTTGCTCCTGACAGCAACAAAAAACCCCCGCCCCCATGCCTGATTAACAGACATAGGGACGAGAGCTTAACTTATTCTCCCGCGGTTCCACCCTACTTGATTTCAACCCTTGATTCAGCAATATCACTGCTAAAGACAAGAACGAAATCCACTTTCATTCACCATATCCGTACTCCCGGGTGCCATGTTCATGAACATTGTCCCGCCAGGCTCTCACTACCCCCAGCTCGCTGAACCGCGACAATATCGCTCATTACTTTCCCGATCAATGCACGTTCTCCCGAAATGGAGCAAAACGGCGATAATCTTATAATTAAACTGTTCCTATAGTAACGGAAAAATCAGATTTCGTCAAATCTTGTACTTGTCGAGCTGATCCAGGAAATTCTGTGATTTTAGCTTTAATCCAAGCTGCACATCCATAAAAGCTCGCATAATTTTTTTCAGCTCATCACGGCTGCTTTCTTTGACATCCACATTCCCTAATCTAGTTAGATCAAGTCTGGCGAATAAACGCAGCAATTTCAATGCGCGAGCAGAGACCTCCATTGCTGGAGGATCATTATGTTTACAGCTGCGGCAGAGTGCTCCACCAAGGCGAGGGCTTATGAGCAGTTGTTCATCAGGCTTTTCAGCTCCACATATAACACAGGTGTCGAATTCTGGACCATAACCGGCTGCTTGCAAAATCTTCATTTCATAAACATTTATGATAACTCCAGGTTCCTTATCTTCTTCAAGTGCGTTCAAGCAGGCCGTAAGCTGGCGAAACCAGAAGCTCCCCGTTTCCTCATCATGCAGGACTTTATCAAGCAATTCACAAGCATAGGATGCATATGCAGCTTTGATCAAATCCTCACGCAGAGGGTGGTGAGACTTCGTAATTTCGCCAGAATTCAGCGTTCCAAGACCTCCATTATTTCTAAAAAAAACAAATTCCCCGACGGTGAACAGCTGGATCAGGGCAGCATGGCGGCTTTTAACCTTCTTAGCACCTCGTACCAGAACCCCTACTTTCCCGGCGTTCTCGGTGCAAAGCGTAATAATTGCGTTCCCCTCGCCGTAGTCCATGCTGCGGATGACGATCCCTTCCACCCTGTGTAGCATGCCTCTTCCCCCAACCATTCGGCAAGCAACCAGTCCTTATTGCGCTTCTTCATCATAGACCTTCTCTTCTTCCACTAGCTGTAATACACTATCTTCAAGTGGAAGGCCAGCTTCCTTGTATAGCAGGTAAGCATCGACGTCTCCTGTCATTGCAAAATACTTCCACGAAAAGTTCCGCATTCGTATTCATCCTTTCTTGGGAAAGACGATGTCTCTTCAAGAATTAGGATGTGCGATGAGCCAGGTTCTATCCTTGCAATTCCTGCCAAACGAGGAATGACGGATATAGATCTTAAAGGTCTTTATGGAAGCCCAAATCCCGCAGAACGCGGTCCTGATTACGCCAGTCTTTTTTCACTTTTACCCATAGCTCCAGAAAAATCTTCGAACCCAAAAGGTTCTCAATGTCTGTCCGAGCGCGTCTTCCAACCTCTTTCAACAGCGCACCTTGCTTACCGATGATGATCCCCTTCTGAGAATCACGTTCGACAAAAATAACGGCAGACACATGCACCACACCATTCGGCTCAACCCTCATATCTTCGATAGCCACAGCAATGGAATGTGGTACTTCTTCGCGCGTCAAATGCAGAATCTTCTCACGAATTAGTTCTGCGCACACAAATTGCTCAGGGTGATCCGTAATTTGATCTTCTGGGTAGTATTGTGGACCTTCTGGCAAATACTTAGCGACTTGCTCTAACAGCGTGTTAACATTGCTGCCCATCTTAGCCGAAATCGGAATGATTTCAGCAAAACTATGCAGCTTGTTATACTCAGCCATAAGTGGGAGCAATGCTTCCGGCTCTATTTTATCGATCTTGTTGAGCACAAGAATAACTGGTGTCTTAAGTCCGTTTAATTGCTCAGCAATGTATCGGTCTCCACCGCCCAAACCGTCTGCAGCGTCCACTAGGAACAACACAGCTTCAACTTCACCTAGCGTGCTCATTGCAGTTTGGTTCATGTAATCGCCTAGCTTGGATTGTCTTTTATGAATACCTGGTGTGTCCAGAAACACGATTTGCGAATTATTCGTTGTATAGACCCCATGGATTTTGTTTCTAGTGGTCTGTGGCTTATCCGACATGATTGCAATCTTCTGTCCAATAACCTGGTTCATGAGTGTCGATTTACCTACGTTCGGTCTGCCGATAATTGCGACAAAGCCTGATTTGAATTTCATATTATCTTCCTTCCATACTTTCCTTCTAGTTCAATCTTTTTGAATCATTCAATCTTTTTTAAAAGCTTTTTCGATCCCCCTAAATCCCCCTTAGCCAAGGGGGACCCCAAGGGCTCCGCCCTCTGGACACCCGGAAATGGGCGTACCTGCAACGTCCGGCGGGATTAGAGGGGCGATAGTGCATGAGCGCTTTCGTCCCCTGTTGGGAACACGCTTCACTGTGACTTATTCACATGGCTCGCTTGAAGCACGCCGTGGTAGGCAAAGCTACTGAAATGAGCGACTACAGGCAGGTTTACAATTTACATTGTGCTAGGAATCGCTGGCGGCTATACGCCGCATCGCTTATTAACGTTACTCCTCTAACACTCAGTTTGCACCAGTTTAGCCTAACTTGAAAGAGCTGGAACCCTTTTAAGTGTATTTTGTACAGTTGATTTGAGCTTATGTTATGTTTTTGGTGTTCAAATTGTATTCTGTGCAATTAAAGCAGCTCACTCACGCTAACAACGAGCCTCAATTTACTCCGGAGCTTGTCCTTGCCTCAGATCTACGGGACCAAAAGCGCCGGGGAGTAATTCTCCCACCGTGGTCTCAACAATATCACCCTTCATGTTTCCAAGGATAACCTTCATGTCGGGTGAACACAACTCAATCATAACTTGGCGGCACACACCGCAAGGTGATACGGGACCATCGGAATCGGCAACAACGGCGATTGCCTTAAAAGAACCGATAGCATGACCGTCAGCGATAGCACGGAATAACGCTGTCCGCTCCGCACAATTCGTCGGGCCAAAAGCAGCGTTTTCCACATTACATCCGTGATGAATATGACCATCCTGATCAAGAAGGGCGGCTCCAACTCCGAATCGGGAGTAAGGAATATATGCCTTAGCACGTGCTTTTATCGCTTCTTGCATGAGAAGAGTGGATTCCATATTTGGGTCCTCCTAAAGTTTTGTTTAGCGCTACATCGTGGAATCACTTCGTACAAAACTCACTTCGAAAGCATCTACTTAGTTTTGTATAGCGTTACATCGTGGAATCTCTTCGACAAAACTTACTTCTAAAGCATCTACTTAGTTTTGTTAGCGTTACTTCATTGAATTTTCTTCGTACAAAACTCGCTTCCTAAACATCCAGTAACCAAAGAGGCGGAATCGCAAAACGCGGGTCCGCCTCTCCCCTGAATTGAATTGTAACCTGATTATGACATAATTCCGCTAATCCAGTCCATCACCGGGTGATAAAAAACATAAACCCCAACCAAGACAGCAAACACCGCCGTAAGAAGCACAGCTCCTGCGGCGGTATCTTTTGCTCTCTTAGCCAGTGGATGAATCTCCGGCGAGATCAGGTCTACCGTCGCTTCAATTGCCGTATTGAGCAGCTCAGCGGTTAAGACAAGCGTGATTGAGAAGAGCAGCAACATCCAACTGGCCAGCGGAAGTCTGAACACGGCAGCGGCAACAAGTACAACCACAGCCAAACAGCAATGCACCTTCATATTAAGCTCGGATTTGAATGCCGACACGATGCCTTGCGATGCAAACCGAAAAGAGTGCCAGAACTTCTTGTGTCCTACCGCCGTGTTCTTCACCATTAGCGAGTCAACCCAACCTGAGCTAGTACGTTCTCTTGCTTAGACATCATCTCTGCCTCTGAAGCTTCATCCTGATGATCATATCCTAACAAGTGCAGAAATCCGTGCACAAAGAGGAAACCTAACTCACGCTCCAGCGAATGACCATATTCATCTGCTTGCTCTTGAGCACGAGTAACGGAAATGATGATATCTCCCAGTACGTCGGGAACATCTTCCAGCGCTTCGCCTTCTTCTACTTCGTATATAATGTCCAGCTCGTCCTCTCCGCTTTCATTCATCGCAAAAGAAAGTACGTCCGTCGGACGATCAATTCCCCGGTACTCCAAGTTCAACTCATGAATACGAGTGTTATCGACAAAAGTAAGTGCAACCTCTCCCTGATCGATCCCCTCTGCTTCACCTGCTTTTTGCAAAATGCTCTCCAGCAGTGCTATGAGATCGTCCTTTATCTCGTATTCTTCTTGCTCGTTATCCCAAACGATCTCCAAACTCATGGGTTAGCTGCCCCTTCCTCTTTTTTCGGCTTACGCACATCTTCTGGGTATTCGATCCGTGAATGGAAAATACCCATGACCGTTTCTTTCAGCGTCCGTGCAATAATGTCCAATTCTTTAATCGTTAAATCACATTCGTCAAACTGATGATCATCCAGTCGACTTTTAATAATTTTCTCAATCATCGTTTCCACCTGAAGGACGGTTGGTTTGCGCAAGGATCGCACCGCAGCTTCAACACTGTCGGCGATTCCTACAACAGCCGATTCCTTCGACTGAGCTTTCGGGCCAGGATAACGGAAATCTTCCTCGGTAAAATCAGGCTCAACACCCTTTTCTTCCGCCAGCTTCAAGGCCTTATGGTAAAAATAATGCAGGAACGTAGTTCCATGATGCTGCTCGGCAATATCACGAATCGGTTTGGGCAGCTTATATTCACGTTGCATTTCCACCCCATCGCGGGCGTGGGCCACAATGATAGATTTACTAAGCTTCGGCTCAATAGAGTCATGCGGGTTTTCCATATTATTCTGATTCTCAATAAAATAAAACGGACGTTTTGTTTTGCCAATATCATGATAATACGATCCTACCCGGCACAGTAGACCATCTGCTCCAATCGCTTCTGCGGCAGCCTCTGACAGGTTACCTACCATTACGCTATGGTGATAGGTTCCCGGGGTTTCCGTAAGAAGCTTACGCAATAAGGGATGGTTCGGATTAGACAACTCTACCAGCTTCAGTGCAGATAGAATGCCAAAGGTAGCTTCAAAGAAAGGCATCAGACCTATCACAAGCACCGCAGTCAAAAGTCCACTCGCAAAAGCAAAACCAACGGCATACAGCGTGCTAACATCTTTCCATTCTCCACCAGCTAATAGGGTCAGCATAAACACGGTCACACAACCAAAAAGGGAAACCATAATTCCACCTTTTAACAATGTGGAGCGTTGGCCTGCACGGTGAGTGGCAAAAATAGCCACATAACAAACAACAATCGAAAAGAAGCCAAAGGTAAAATCAAACACCGAATTCTGCTGAACATTCAAAATGATACTGGCGAGTATACTGATCAGAATAGAACAGAAATATGCTAATGTCATATCCAAAAGCATCGTGATCAGCATAGCGCCGATAGCTACCGGTGCCAGATACCCGAGATAGGAATGGACATCCGTCTGCAAAATTGCGGTCAATCGCAAGGAGATAATCGTAATAACAAATACAAGCACCAGCATCAATAATTGGGAGTTATTATACTTGAAGCCTGAAGTGCCTCCCGAATAACGGATGAATACCATCAGACCTGCAGATAACATGGTAGCAAGCAGCAGCAATCCAACCTGAGGCCAATAGTTGACCTCGTTGTTGAGCAGGCCATTCTCATCCAAAAGGGCGTACAGCTCTGGAGTGATTTTTTGCCCTTTAGCGACGAGGACTTCCCCTTGTTCAATGAACACATCAGGCGTGTTCTCACGCGCCTGTACCTTCGCTTCCTTCGTTGCATCTTCATCATAGAACTTATTGCTTGTAATCACGAGTCTCACTAATTCCTGCACAACCTCACGTGCTGTGCGCTGACTCAAAGAACTGATACTTACCTGCTCCGCCACTTTGGCACGTGCAGACTGCGCATCCGTGATCTGATCATTCATCAGCCTTGTTACAATATCTCGTGCTACAGATTTCATTTCGATAAAGTCCTGAGAGGTCAGCCGTGGAATCTTAATATAAGTCTCTTCCGGAATGACATAGGTCTGCTCTTTAATAACAGATTGCATCTCATCTAGCAGCGTATCGGAATAAGTGTTTGAGTTGCGGCTCGAATTTATAAAGTTCAGAATGAAGTCATTGGCTCGCTCCGGAATCACATCCTTGTAAATAGAGACTTTTTCGCTTTGTGGAACCAAATCATCCTGGTTGAGGCGGTCAATCCGGTCCAGTAGTGAGGTAACTAGGTTATCAACCCTCATGGGGATGATTTTATATTTTGGTGATACACTTTCGGCTGCTTCTTCCGCCGCTTTTAATGTAGCTTTCTTGTCCTTAATTTGTTTAGGTGCCGTTATTTCCTTTGCGCTGTAAGTATCCTCTTTAATATCATATTTTTTAGGAAGCAGATCTGGCGACAAGCTAAAGTAGAACACCAGTCCGAGTAACAGGAAAAGAGCATAGCGTGTCACTGCGCTATACTTCCACCCGTTATTCGTATATACAAATCCGCTTAATTTAGATGGTTGCTTTGAAGCCATGAAGACAATCCCCTTTATTGGAGGTTTTCGGCAGAGCGGTCATAGGCAACGATAATTTTCTGCACCAGGGAATGCCGTACTACATCCTGCTCCACAAAATAAACAAAACCGAGTTCTTCTATGCCGGATAAAATCGCTTTAGCCTCAATCAAACCGGATTTCTTGCCGCGAGGCAGGTCAATCTGGGTAACGTCACCCGTAATCACCATTTTGGACCCGAAGCCGAGTCGAGTCAAAAACATTTTCATTTGCTCAGGCGTTGTATTCTGGGCTTCATCCAAAATAATAAATGAATCATCCAGCGTACGACCACGCATGTAAGCGAGCGGAGCAATTTCAATCAATCCCCGTTCAAGCGCCTTAGCCACCTGATCAGGCCCCATAACGTCGTATAAGGCATCATATAACGGACGGAGGTATGGATCTACCTTTTCTTGCAAATCCCCTGGGAGGAACCCTAGACTCTCTCCTGCTTCTACTGCTGGGCGCGTAAGAATGATACGCTTAACAGAACCTTCTTTTAGTGCCGTAACTGCAAGCACTACCGCCAAGTAGGTCTTACCCGTTCCTGCAGGACCGATTCCGAATACAATATCACGCTTCTTGATCGTTGTCACATAATGCTTCTGGCCAATCGTTTTGACACGGATAGGCTTTCCGCGAAAAGTTGTTGTAATTTCTCCCTTGAACAAATCGAGCAGCTGATCGGCTCGAAAGTCTTTCGCCAGCTCCACAGCGTACTGCACATCACGTTCAGTAAGTATGTAACCGCTCCGAACGAGGGACAGCAGCACATTAAACAATTGTCCCAGCATGTCTACTTCCCGCTCCGCACCACGTATCGTTAACTCTGCTTCACGGGAATCAATAATAGCAGGAATTTCACTCTCGATGATTTTCAGGAATCCATCTTGCGGGCCGAACAGCGATTGCGCTTCTCCCGCATTTTGCAAAGTAATACGAATGCTTGCAGTCTGTTCTGACAAGTAGCCTCATTCTCCTCAATTGTTTACTATTGGCAGTTCTTCGGAAATTTTCTCTTCTACTTCAAAGATCACTTTCATATAAACTTTACCATTCTCTTTCTTCTCATGCAAAACTTTTTGACTTTTGATGACGCTATCAACGCCATAACGCGCCAAAATATCCTTCTTCGCTCGTTCTATCCCCTTTTCAAATCCAGACTCAGGAGTTAATGACTCACTCGTTTCACTAATTTCTAGTTCTTTCTCAGTCATTAGACCCAGCGGCAGCTTAATGGACCGCCAGGACAGTGGATCATGCTCAGTAAGCGTTCGTGATTTCTCAAAAGGAGATTCGCCATAACCCCATAGCTGGATAGCCCATTTGCCAAGCACCAGATAGGTTCGATCCTTACGCTCCCCTGTATATGAGCTATTCGTTGTTGTAAGAGGCACCTCTATATTGTATTCATGCCATACTAGACCCTTAACCTCACCTTTAGCCACCACGTACTGTACATTCTCTTCATCGCCTAGAGCACCCGAGATCAGGATATCCCCTTTTTTAACCCGTGAGTTACGCGCTACAACCGGCCTGCCCTGCTCCGCATATATTTCAGTTACCACCGCATCTGTTCTGCTAATCAAATGCCGCTGACTAAGTAGAGGTTTGATATCCGGCTGTTTAGATTCCACCACCTGAATTTTAATGCTCGTCCCCGTCCGCTGCACCCCTATCCATGAAACGCCGGGTAATTGGGCCAGGAGCCCCTTAGAGAGCTTGTCCGGCTCATCCAGACGCCATATCCATTGAAAAGGATATACCCCCTCCTGGCGAGCAGCTGCCAATATATCCTCAGACGCAATTTTTTCATTCCCCTCGACTCTAATGCTCCATACCATCGTAGATAACATAAAGAGCATAATCCCGAATACCAATATTCCCATGCCAAAAAATTTACGTTTCAAAACCCGCGCCATCAAAAATGGCAGTCCGCTTCTTCCTGAAACGTGCATCCGACAGCCTGTCTTTTTTAAAATCGGACGGAGGACATAAAAATCATTCAGAAGCAGCTTAAGGGAAGCGCCGCCCTCAGCGGGCCTCACATCCCAAATCACTATACCTGCTTCAGAAATGACATTAATGAATCTCTCCACCTGAGGTCCCGTCACATGCAGTGTAACGGATCCCCGCAGTGATGAAAGAGGTGGTTCCTTCATGATTTTCCCTCGCTTTCTTTATATCTGATCTCTCCGATTATGCCTTCTACCGCCAGCTCCTGGCCAAGAATATTACGAATGACAAGATCCTCGCCCGTGATTTCAAGCGATCCTTTAGCTAACGCGAGCTTAAGCTGGCCTGAGGAGAAATGCAGCACGCCGCGATGATTCTCGATATACAGTTCCTTATTGCCGATCAGGGTGATCCGGGGCATCTCCTGTAGTAAGTCCTGTGGTAAATCCAATACCCCGTTTGTCCATCCCCGCAGCCTGCGGCCAATACGGGTCATAAGTAGACGTTCCCCCTTCCTGCCTTCTGTACACCTTATGCGGCAACGCTTTTGTTTATGAGAAGAACTCATAAAGGAGCACCTTTCAGGTATAAAAAAACATAAAAAAAGCCTTGGTTTTCCTATCGTTAAGATAAGAAAGCCAAGGCTTAATTGTTACTTTGACCGAAAATTACGTTCTTCGGGTGGAATGCGGCTGACGCGCACGCGGAGGTCCTAGAATCTCCGCCCAAACCACACCATTACGTAGCTCATCCCTATTCGCTGTTCTATTTGACTGGACAGCTGTGTCAGAGGATGTACTCTTCGTCTTCTTTGATTTGGGATCTGCTCCCGCGATTCCATCAAAAGCAGCTTGAATACGTCGCACCTCTTCCTGCATTTTTTGCGTGCGCAATTCAACTCCGTCATCAGCATACTCCAAAGACATTCCTTCTTCAGTAGTATAATCTGGCGTTGGGATGTACGCAGGCTCTGGAAAAGCAGGTGATGTGTCATACTCGCGGGAGGATGTAGTCACAGGAGTTGGAAACCCACTCCTAGACTGTTCAGGGTGGTCTCCGCTCCCATCCACATCCTTATTACGACGTAAAGGATTCTCTTCTCCTCCACCAAAAGTCGGCATTCCTCCACGTGTAGCACCTTTAGGTTTGTTCTTCGCAGCCTTATTCACATTGGATACAACCGCGAAGATAATTACCGCAACAATATAGATCCAGCTCATGGAGATTCACATCCCCTTTTATTTATTATTGTTAGGACGGTTATTGTCGTCCTGATCATTCATTTTGCCGAGGGAGCCTCGCATTTGTGTATCCGCCTCGATATTTTTGATGTTCATGTAGTCCATCACACCGATTTGACCATTTCTGAGCGCCTCAGCCATCGCCATAGGTACCTGAGATTCAGCTTCCACAACAAGCGCCTTCATCTCTACTACGCGCGCCTTCATCTCTTGCTCATGAGCGACAGCCATTGCTCTGCGTTCTTCCGCCTTAGCTTGTGCAATACGTTTGTCCGCTTCTGCTTGTTCGGTTTGAAGATAAGCACCGATGTTCTTACCTACATCGATATCCGCAATATCAATGGAGAGGATCTCAAAAGCCGTACCGGAATCCAAACCTTTGGCCAAAACCGTACGTGAGATCGAATCCGGATTCTCCAAAACATCTTTATGCGAATCACTCGAACCTACCGTAGTTACAATCCCTTCACCGACCCGGGCAATAATCGTTTCTTCACCTGCACCACCCACGAGGCGGTCAATATTAGCACGAACAGTAACCCTTGCTTTTACTTTAACCTCAATACCATTCTTAGCTACAGCCGCTACAATAGGTGTTTCGATCACACGTGGATTTACACTCATCTGAACGGCCAGAAGCACGTCACGTCCTGCGAGGTCAATTGCTGCTGCGCGAGTGAATTCCAAAGGAATATCTGCACGCTGAGCGGCAATCAGTGCATTAACCACCCGGTCTACATTACCACCGGCGAGATAGTGACTCTCCAATTGATTAATGTTAAGTCCAAGACCAGCTTTTGTCGCTTTAATCATTGGGTTAACGATTCGACTTGGCGTTACACGACGCAGTCTCATCGCCACTAGCGTAATAATACTAATTCTAACCCCTGACGCCAATGCAGAAATCCAGAGCATGACCGGGAAGAAGCTTAAAAAGACACTCAACAAAATGACTACGACTACCGCAATCAACAAAAAAGTAATTAAAGATGCTTCCATAACTTTATAACCTCCAGTAAATTATTGTGGAGCTACTATTCTTCATACCCTTTATCTTTTACCTTAATCCTTAATTTCCTTCACCACAATCCGCCCGCCCTCAACTTTTACAACTGAGACCGGTGCATTAACGCTAATAAAACTACCTTCAGTAACGACATCCACACGCTCGCCGCCAATCATGGCCGTTCCGGATGGACGAAGTGGAGTAATACTGTTACCTATAGCTCCGACTAAGCTTAACTTCTCTTCAACGGGTACAAATCCCTGATCTTTAGAGAGCGTATCCTTCAAAATAAACCTATTCCAAATTCCACGTTCTTTAAATGCCATAGCCACAATCACAATGACTACAGCCGCTGCCGCGAATGCGATACCGAGACTAAACAATGCATGTGTGAAGCTGTATGCTGCTCGTACGACACCTGCCACAAGGCTCACGGAACCGAGTATCCCCAATATCCCAAAGCTCGGCACGAACAGCTCCAGCACAAGCATGACAAGTCCGATTATGAACAAAAGCCAAGTCTCTGACCCGGCAAACCCTGCTACAGAATTTCCGAAAAAATATAAAACAAAGGCTAATGTACCAATAATCCCAGGTGCACCAAAGCCCGGAACGATCAACTCAATCACAATGCCTGTGATCCCGATGAATAACAAAATCGTCATAATAATCGGATTCGTCAGAAATTGCGACATTTTCTCGGCTCCTGTATGCTCCACACGAAAAATGTCATCTGTAGTATAACCTAACCAAGTAATCGCCTCTTCTGGAGTGGTTGTAATTTGATCAGCATAACCAGCTTTTAAAGCTTCGTCACTAGACAAGGCAATAATTTCGCCCTGCGCTTTAGTTACGCCTAGATCTGGCTTATCTACAACCAAATTACTATCGACCATTCCCGCAGCAATATCAGGATCACGCTCATTCAGAGCAGCGGCTCCAATCATTTTTGATTTCCAGTAGGACACCATCTTGGCGTCATCTACTTTCTGGCCGCTACTGTCCACGAGAGATGCAGAACCGATCATGCTGCCCGGCTTCATGATAATTGCACCTGCGTTAAGTGCTATGTAGCTGCCTGCGGAAGCGGCATCACCTTTAATAAAGGCAGCCGTAGGTATGTCACTATCTCTTACCATCGTCCCAATCTGTTCTGCTGAATTCACCAGTCCACCCGGTGTATCCACCTCCAGTACAATTAGAACCGCTCCATAATTAGCAGCTTCTGCGAACCCTCTTTCCAAAAAGCTTTGCAGACCTCTTTCAATTTTCTGATCAACCGGAATAATAAACACTGGGCCACTTTTAACGCTTTTAGCAACTGTTCCATTTTCAGTTGTAGAGGAAACATGTGCATTCACACTGGTCGTAAACGGTGTCAGCATCATCAACAATAGAACTGCGAAAATACCCAAAAAGGCGATTTTACGAAATCTTTTCAAGACTAGACCTCCTTTCTTTTAAAAATAAGTCTAGTTCATGCTCTTATACGGTAATCTCAGAAATACGTTTCAACCAATGTGTAACTATTCTCTGTTAATCTCCTTCAGTGGTAGAAGATCCATAAAAAAAAAGGAAAGCAAGTACTTAGACTTCTTCCCTTAGCTTTGTCCACTCTAGTGAGTGAATAAGTTTTCTTTCCCGTTTTTAGTTGCACGCTAGTTTCTCTCTTTTCATAAAGACTCCATTATTGGTAGGACAGACTAACACCCTAATTTTCTTTTTAGATATATTCTTCCGTTGAAAGGAATGCTATTTTATATAAAAAAGAACGATTTCAAGTTAAAGTTCTGCTTGGACGAAGTGTTAAAGGCGTATTTAGTTCGCAGCTAAGATCAAAACATCATTTGCGAATTGTTGTAATCATCAAGCAGATTGAACTTTGTATATTTTTCTAAACGGCTTTATTATAATTCAGTCAGTATCCGGTAAATAAATTACAACATCCATTTTCGATGTAGAAAATTCGATCACAGCTATCAGCAACCTTTTGATTATGTGTTACGATAATAATTGTTTTTCCTTGTTTATTGAAAATCGTAAAAAGTCTTAAAATGTCTTCTTCAGTTTTCTCGTCGAGGGAACCAGTTGGTTCATCAGCTATGATTACCTTTGGATCTTGTATAATAGCTCTGGCAATAGCAACTCGTTGTCCTTCTCCACCAGATAGTGTATCTATAGAATTATGTTTTAACTTTTCAATATGAAGGGCAGCAAGTACCAAAGAAATCTTTTTCTTTTCTTCAGATTTTGAGTAGTTACTATATTTTAATGGCAATACGATATTGTGGTAAACATCCTTAGTATCAATGAGAACAGAGTTTTGAAAAACATAACCGATATTACATTTTCTAAATTCGGCAACCTGGTTACTATCCATTTTTAACACGTCATTATTATCAAAATGATAACTACCACTATCCGCTTTAACGAGACCAGCTAGTATATTTAACAGAGTAGATTTGCCAGATCCACTCCTTCCCATAATAGCAACCATCTCCCCCTTATTTATTTCTAGATTTACATTTTTGAGAACCATGTTTTTTTTAGGTCCTAGTAAAAAGGATTTTTGCAAATTAGTAATTCGAATCACCTTTTTCACTCCATCCGTTTCAAGTATTTACTAACGTCAATTCTTCTAAAACGAAAAATAATTGGCAATGCTGAGAAAAGGATAATTACTAGCATAGTGACAGCTAGAAAAAAAATAAACGACAAGAGGGAGACACCAATAAAAAAGCTATACGCTAACACTACTAAAATTCCGGGAAATAAGACAACAGATATAAGTTCTGTTAAGTAGTATAATCGCAGTTGATTCAATGTTGCTCCAGAAATCAAGTGAACCATCATATTTCTTAATTGATTATTCATTTTAGCTAGAAATAATATACTAATACTAATAATACAGACGAAAAAAATGGCAGTTGCTATAACTAATAACCATTTAGTACTTATCTGAATTGTAGTAACAAAGAAATTCAGAGGGAGTTTTTGAACCCCAAGAATTCCTGTTTCATGAAAATTCGAAAGATATTTCACCTTCTCTAGTTTATTGACGATTGTGTACTCATCATCTGAACTAAAAATATGACCATTAACAATTTGAAGATAATGTTTTTTTTGAAATGAAAGATCCTCAAAACTTTCAGGGGCTTGAAAAATTTGTGCCGGCATAACAATATAGCGATCTAAAAACAATTCGGGTAACTGAGAATTAAATACCATTGTATTTTTACGAAGAAACCCTTTTACGATTAAATCGAAATCTTTCATCAGGTAATTCGCTTTTATGATTTCCCCGATTTTGTACTTGAGTTTATACTCAGAACCAAGTAATACTGGAATGGATTTATTATCTGTATTACTGAAACTTTTCATGGTAAAAGGGATACCATCTTCTAGTTCAAAAGCATATTTTTCAAAAGCATGATAATTCATTTGAACTGCTTTGGATGTATAGTATGGACCTTTATCAAACAATGTAAAGGTTTTACTTTCCCTTCCTTCCTCGTATCCATACGTAAACTTCTTTTCCCACTCCACTTTTTCAGGTAATATAGCAATTGGTTGGTCAAATAAATATATATATTGGCCATCGAAAAGTTCATTCAAGTTACTATAAAATTTTTTGACATTACTTATAAATTCAGGTCTTTTGGTGTACTTCTTCATATCGTCATCATTAATTAGATTATCTGATAGTTGATAGTCTTTCATATCTGATATGGAATTGACTTGTTCCGATGCTTCTCCAATGGATGAAAGCTGTAAAAACAGAATAGAAATAACACAATAAAATATAAATATTTGTACCACAAGTAGAGTTGATAATATCTTTTTTCGAAATAAGCTCTCTATAACTTCGCTTAATATCATCCTCATTTATAGGCATTTCCTTTCAAAGTTATCTGCTTAACTGTATGATAAAAATATATCCCAACAGAAATTACAGAAGATACTAGAATGACTAATAATCCTATAATCAGACCCTGAGAATACATAAAAAAAGAGTTAACATTAAGTAACAAAAGACTTCTAAAAAAAATTAAACTGGCAATAGAAACAGAAATATAACAACCGAGCGTTATAGAAATAAATGAGAGCAAAAAGCGGTTGAAGATATCTTTAAATTTGATGCCACTATACCAAAGAATTAATATTTCCTTTTTTTTAATTTGATTCCAATAATTAGCAAATATAACACTGGAACTTAACAACAAAATTAAAATAGCAATGCATAGGGTTATTTGTTGAGTTTCTGTATTCAAAGCTCGAACAGTGCCACTATCTCCCCGGTCAAACATATATACAGCAAGTTTAGAATCATAAAATAGTATGTTACCTTCAGGGGTTATTGGATTATTTTTAATATTCAATATAAAAATATTCGATTTCAGGGAAGCATCAGATTCAAGTGCATCTAGATTTACAAATATAGTGTCGTCTATAATTGATGAATACGATGCTCCCATGATCCCTATGACCTCATAATTTTTTCCTTGGTAAGGATAATAAAGCTTCTCGTTCTTCTCTATTAACTCAGTTTTATCTATATTTTTACCGATTACAGCTAAATTCTTATTATTGTTAAAATCTTGGCTATTAAAGAATCTTCCTGCTGAAAGAGGAGGGAAATATGTATTTTTTTTAAAATAAATTGCACGAATCTCCTGCATGCTCTCATTTTTTTTGACTAAGCCAAGTTCAGAAAATATAGTATAAGGATGTGGAGTGTCGATTTTACTCCAGTCAATTTCATTTATATTATCTTTTATAGTAAAAAATATGCTATTTTCGTTATAAAGACTCCTTGATAATTTATTAAGTTCAATTTGTTTGATTTGATAGTAAGTAAATGCAATCACAATCAAACTTAGCATTGTATATAAAATAACAATTAATAAAGTATCAATATTAAGCACTCTGAGTTTTTTCATACTAATATAACCCTCTTTACAAAATAGTGAGATTGCCAAATTCGAAAAGAGGCAATCTCACTATTTTCAGATTATTTTTCTTTTAATTAATTTATTCATCTTTTCCATAATAAGTTTTTGCTAAGTAACTAGAAGCTGCATACGGTGATTCCGCATAAGTATTCTCTACCCCCCATTTTCTACCACTATCTGTGATAGCCATCCCCCCCCCAGCCTCCATACGTGCTCTTGAATAATGAAGAGTCTCTTTCCACCAAGTAGTACACACAGCTCGTTCCATACCTGACATACCCTTTTCTATCCAACCGCTATGTTCCATTACTACGTCTCCCCTTGGAGAAATTTTATAATTATTATTAGTAAAATAACCTTCATCTTCACTCCATCCGCCGGAAACGGTACTGTCAATCAGACCTGTAGTAGCTAGTGCAGAGCTGGATAGTCCAACCATAAGCGTAAGACCTGCAAGAAACGGAGCAAATATTCTTTTCTTTTTCATTTTTATTCCTCCTAATTTTTTTTATACAAAAATGCAGTACCGAATATTCGATTCTATATGCATTTTGTATTCAATTCTATTTTCATTTATTTTCATTCCTAATATGTACATTACATTTATCCAATGAAATCACAAAAAATTATAAATTTTCCTTTATTTTGCCTAATATCGACTATATATTTTTAAAATAATCTTTAATCACATTTGTTAATTTCTTCTTAACTCTGTATATTCTTGTAGTCACAGCAGTGCTAGATATATGATATTTCTCGGCTAATTCGAGAATAGACATTCGATCTCTAAAATAATCATTATATAAATTATTCTCATCCTCACTAAGAACACTCAATACTTTCTCACTTAGTTCTTTTATATCATAAGTCTCTTCTAAACAAGCAGCCAGTTCATTATCATCACTGAAGAGCTGTATTTTATCATCAAATACTATCTCATGTTTCCTTTTAATATACATACCACGATAGCTATTTCTCACCAAATTTTTCGCCGTAACATATAACCAACCTTCAACATTCGGATGAGTTTGCAACTTAACAATTTGCTTGCGGGCTTCAAGAAAGGTATTTTGAGTGCACTCTTCGGCAATATCAGTAAGTTGAGTCTGTCCTTTTGTTAATCTAGCACAGTACCGGTAAATATTCTTGATGTTTTTTTGGCAAAGTTGTTCATAGAACACATCTTGTTGCTTATTTCTTGTTTGCAATACTCCCCTCCCCTTTCTAGTTTTTTTGAAATTTAGATAATTACAGTAATAAATCCCACTATATTCTTTTATTTTAATATATATTATTAATTGTAACTATTTAGGATGTAATTTACAATCCTTTATCTCTCAAAATACTAGTAATAGCTCCACTAAAAAAACCTCAAATCTTCCATTGACAAAACATAATGGGACAAAGGTAGGCCCTTTCATCTTGAAGCGAACAAATTGATTGGTTGATTAATTGAGTTCCCATTTACTAATCTTCAGTTTTTTCTATAATTGAACTCAGTCTGTCCATTTAGATCATTAACTCATAGCATCAGAGAGAGCCTTACAAATGAGAGCTGTGATCAGCTTTTGATCTTTCACTATATTTCTTATTGTCTATTTCCAGTTTCTGTTCGATTCAACTCGTGTTCCTTTAAACTACCATTATCCATATAAATAATTTTTTGCCCTTCACAGCGAAAACTGAGCACAGGCAATTCGGTCAGCTTTCTCGAAACAGTGTCCAGTAAGCTAAAAGTATAAAGCTTTTGATGATCTTTCCGATTTATATAAATCAAATCATTATCACTCAACAGAAAGGAGCGAGTAACAAGATCAGAAATCACTGTTTCAGATGCTCTTTTGATGTCATATCTAACTACCTGTAATTTGCTATTAATGTAATATATAGTATTACCATCAAACGCTAAACTACTTATAATCGGAATTCGAAGAATTACTTCCATCACTCCTGTCACTCTATTGACGCTCCGAATTTCATCTGATCCGGCAAAGTAAATGTTCTGTTCGTCCAAAAAAAAAGCTTGTATAGAAAAAAAGAAGGCCGTATCATACAAGTTCGCATTGTTTAAACCTAGTAGATTATCCTTCCCTCCGCTCACGTTTTTTTCAAAAATAATCCGTTCGCTAAAGGTTTTAATATCCAACTCAATTACGAAAAATCGTTTTTTTATAACAAATTTACTTTTTTCCTCTAAATCATACTTTATATAGTATATATGAGTTCCATTACAGTAAATTATATTCTGTATTTCCGTCAGAGAAGACATAGCATTCCTGATAATGTCACGCTGCTCACCGGTTTGTTTATCTTCAAATACTATGCGAGTATTATCAAGGTCGGTTTCATCCACATTAATGCTGTAGCTTTTGTTCTCAAAGGAATGTCGGGTAGAAAAGTTATAGCTAGCGCTCGCCTCCGAGTTTTGGTTAGAAGCACAACTAGACGAAAGAAGAACGACCATCCCCAGGACCATAAACAGAATGAGCGATTTTCCTCGCCATCGACTATTTACTGCACTACATGTATTGCTACGCCGTATGAAAATCACTACCAACATAATGAAACAAAGTAGCAGGGTCGCCCCGAACACGGTCATAAATGTTGTAAAAGAAACTTCTTTAAATACCATTGTCAGTTGATCAGTGAATGAGTCTCGCTCATATTCAGTGCCACGAAGGTAACCAGATGAAAGCAAAAAGCCGAGCGGCCCCGGCAGAACATATTTGCTTGATTCCAAATGAAGAGCATAATATGGGAGCAAAATTACTCCCGTGCAGAAAAACATTGTGATCGTATATCGTTTTAGACATACAGAAAGAAATAATATTAGCAGAGCCAAAATCAAACTGCCGAAAAGCTTGCCAAACGCCATCAAAAGAAACGCTTCAAACAACGTGAAATCTCTGGTCGAAGTACTAAAATAAGACAAACTTTGTAACGGATAACCTCCATTTTCCAAGCCATACTTCAGTTGATAGAAAGCATAGCGCATGCCCGACATCAACAAGCTGAGTAGGCTAATAGTCAATAACGTCAAGCTTATCTTGCAGATAGTATGATGAAAGTTCCCTTTTCGTACTGTGAGAAGGAGCTTGTCCATCCCACTTTCATATTCGAAACAAAACATCGGTGTAACTAGTTGCAACACCAACAATACCCAAAGTAAATCTAGCTTTTCATTGGAGAGTAATCCATCCCAACCGTTTCTGTATAGAAAGTAACGATCGGCTGGATGTTCACGTATATAAGTAAATTGATCGTAGACCAGTTGGAAACCAATTTCTTTTTTCAATAACTGCTCCAATGGACTGGATGCAGCTAAGAATTCTCCTTCCTCGATCTCACCATCATAGTAATCATCAATTGCATTCTGGAGAGCAACTTTTGCATTGGAAATTTTAATGGCTTCCTTCATGAAAAACTCTTCAGTTTGCTCAGTATACCTCCCTTTCACCTGCTGTAGATATGAGGAGTAGAGCGCAGCGTTCATCTCGACATCTGGGTTCACCGGCTTATCTAAAAAGAATAAGAAAAGACTGAATATGAGATATAGCAGGATGAACAGTAAATGTTTCTGCAAAAAAAACATTTTTTTCATTTCATATAACCATATCAACTCGCTTCCCGCCCTTTCGTAGTGCATTCTTTCTTATACACAATCCGAGGGCACAAAGAAATCCTATCCCCCAAACCAATCCAAATAAGATAGCTGCGATGTATCCTGGTAATGGATACCCCAACAGGGATACAAATTCTGCTTTCCGAAATAGATCTCGATTGACAACCAGCACAAATGGGTTAATAATTCTCAGCAAGATATGCCCAGAGCTCATAAAAGCCTCCTGCTGATAGATGCATCCGAATGCTAGAATCAAATTAGCAATATACGGAATCAAAGCGTTTTGGAACAAGTTCGATATAAACAAAAATCCCCCTCCGACTACAAGTATTCCCAACGTCTTCAATAGCCCGGACAACAGGGCATATTGACCAAGACTTACATTTAGCCCTGCATGAATAAAATCCTCCAGAGCGTATAAGGGTGAACCAGAGGCATTCCATGATCCGAATACGATGGAAAAGGTCATATAATCAACGAACCAAAACCAGAATGAGACAAAACATACATAAAGAGCCGAGGCCATAACCTTGGCCCAAACGGTTCGGGCGCCTCCCATTGTAGTCGTTAACAGCAGTGTGTCCATCTCCGTTTCCTTCTCAGACAAAAATACGCTCATGAGCCCATACAGGCTAAGCAACAACACTAGCAGCGCTGAAAAATCATATTGAACATAAAACTTATACATTTCTGTATAAGAGAAACTGGCAATTTCCCTACCTAGGAATAACCTCGAAATGGCAGAATTTTTTTTTGATTCATAATAATTACCAATAGATTTAAAAAAAACCTTATTTTCCTCAGCTTTGTTTGCCACGTCGATGGCATATGCTTTATATTCGTAGTTATATTTCATTGGATTTACAAAACAATAACGAAAAAAATTCCAATCCTCATAAATATTAATTAAACGAGTGCCCACTGGACGATAGGTTGTACTTAGCGTGAGGTCTGCTGTCTGGTTCACTAGTGGTTGATAGATTGTCATAAGTTCTTTTATTTTTCTATCTGTGATTATTCCACCAAAATCTTGAAACTCGTCCAAGTAGAGTGCTTTCCAACCTGGATTTGCAAGCAACGAGTTACTTTCACGAACACTGTGAATTTTTCCGATATTGATCATTGTAAAAAGAAGTAACACCGTGATTAGTGATACCTTACGAAAATGCTTGCGCCATTCATAACAGATTAATGTTACCATTGTTCCCTCTCTCCAAAATAAAACAGAAACACATCCTCAAGATTTGCCTGCACTTTAACAGCATTGACATGTGGCTTCCCTTCACTGATCACCCGCAGATAGATTTCTTCCCGCTCCCGAAGCATATTACTAATCTTGAGTCGGTGAAGTTGCTCGTCCAGCGTGGCATCCGTTGCCGTTACTGTCCACACTTTGCCTGCCAGCCCTTCTACCAGTGCTTGGGGTGTATCCTGTTTAAGCAATCGTCCATCCTTCAATAAGATAACTTGATTGGCGATAAATTCAATATCGGATACAATATGTGAGGCTAGTAAAACGATCCGATTCTCGGAGAACTTAGTGATTAGATTTCGAAATCGGATACGTTCCTGCGGGTCAAGACCTACAGTCGGCTCATCGAGAATCAAAATAGCAGGATCGTTAAGCATCGCTTGAACAATACCGACGCGTTGCCGCATTCCACCGGAGAGTGAACTGATCTTCTTGCCTGCAACTGCACTTAAGTTGACGATGCTCAGCAGTTCCTTAACTCTTCTTTCCCCATGCCATTTGGGAATCGCCTTTAACACACACATATAGTTAAGAAAATCAATTACAGTAAAATTCTTATAAAAATGTGGTGATTGAGGCAAATACCCAATCAGAGATAAAAAATGCACACCCAAGTTTCGTACATCCACACCTTCGACTAAGATCTGGCCTTTATCACTCTTCAAAATACCCACAAAAATATTGATCAACGTCGTTTTGCCAGCCCCATTATTCCCTAGAAGTCCATAAATTCCGTTGTCCAATTGTGCTGAAAAATCCTGTAATGCATATTTATCTTTATATTTTTTAGATATTTCACTGAACGTTACCTTCATAATTCTCTCCTTCCCGCTATACACTCGTTTAACCTTATTTGCATAGAAGTAGAATACAATTACGATCGTTTAGAGATCATTCCGTCCACTTATTTCTTGCTATATAATTGCCTCGCTTACAAATTGCAATTTGAGCATGACATTCGTGTATTCTATAAGTTATTAGCACCCTTGATTATTTGCACACCGTCCAATAAAATGAGTGATCGCTTTTTGAAAAAACTATATTTCTTCCCTTAAGCAAATGGTAATTTCAAACTCTGATACACATAGTTGTATTGATAGGATTCGCTGACTCCAAAATATCCTTCGCCGCTTCAATCAATTGCTTAATATGTCGGTTTCAGATTATATAATGCAATCTGGCATTGAAAAGGAAATTTGAATTCGATCCTTGTTAAAAATGTCTCTA
The DNA here is from genome assembly GCF_001012825.1 of Paenibacillus etheri. Taxonomy (GTDB): domain Bacteria; phylum Bacillota; class Bacilli; order Paenibacillales; family Paenibacillaceae; genus Paenibacillus_AQ; species Paenibacillus_AQ etheri. The sequence continues at coordinate 142,790 of NZ_LCZJ02000014.1, read as the reverse complement.
CCTTCTCATAATATTTATTTTCATTTGCATCTCTTCCTAAATAGGAACCTGAGTACTCTTTAAATGTAATGGTTCTGACTCAGCGGTATATATGATTCCATTTGGGTTTGCTTTACTTAACAGAGAACTGCAATCGCTAGGAAAGTACTTCTTTACTTGTTCTCAACATCTGCCTCATTCCTTTCCCTTGTAAAGTAACAAGGACGGTGACTTTTCCAAAATGATCACATCATTAGGAAAATCCTCTGCATTTACCGGAACAGAAACAACATAAAAAGTGCTAAAATCGTCCAATTTCTCCAGACTAATTTCGGCACCGAGCATCTCAACATTTCCCTTAGTCAGTATTGTTTCAAAGGAGGTACCTTCCAGACTGGTTAAAGCTTCATGGTTGAGATAAAAAGTATTTCTGTAATGCACCCCTGGATGGCCGAACAATTTGAAGGTCACATGAAGTGTGCCGCTATCATTGACCTGCAAATAATCTTGTTGCATAGCACCGTTTACGTACAGTTCGCTATACACCTTTTGGTCCAACATATCCATACCTACCTTATCAATCCCACTGTACCTTTCCAGCAGTTCTTCTGTTACCAATTCTGTTGATTGCCAGACATTCCTTAGCTCCTTCTGCTGCAAATTTGAAGAGACATCCAGCGCAACTACATCTTTATTAAAGAATATCTTGCCCTCTGCCTCCAATGTTGTCTGATAACCACCATAAGAAGAGGTACCTTTCATATCTGGAGAAAAGGCTGGATTGTATATGCTGACGAATCTTATAGGCAAGGTTTGCCCTTTCTTCCCAGTAACTGGAGTGAATACAAAAGTAAATGTGGTATCCTGATTATCCTCTTTTAGATCGAAAATATGCATATACTCATAAGGAACTTCGGCTGAATTAAATTTATAAGGCTGTGGCTGACCGTTAATAAAGAGAAGGAACCCCACATTTTTGGCTTTTCCCGATGCGGACACCTGATAATCGATTTTCAGTTCACTACCATCATATTGGAAGGGTTGTATCCCTCCCGTTTCATCAATCCTCAAATTTGATGCACGATGGCTTATACTACCTAAGACGACTACATTGTGTTCGTTCGCCTCAAACGGATTCTGTGAGTGGACTCCCTGGGTACCAGACTCAACCTCATTAGTAGTACTAGAATTGACAGCCTTAAGGTTTCCAGAGGAACAAGCTGTCGTTAGAATAAAAATGCATGTTAGTAATATTGCTAGTTTATAACCCAAGAATTTCTTCATAATCCGATCTCCTTTCTTATTCTCTTGTCAAAGGGTACTATATTCCCTTATAAAGTGTTATTTTTACGACTTTAGAGTTATGCAACCTAAACAAGGCTTCGTTGTTTAGAGATTGAGCTAACTGATGATATGAATTTGATTTAGATTTCAAATATCCTGAAAGTTCCACAAATACCAGACTTAATTAAGATTTAGTTTTCGATTTGGCTGAATTCACCTTCAATATAGTTTTTATGCTAAGGAAAGCAAAAAAGTGGAGTTTTTTTGCACTTTAAAATTCAATTCAAATAGAGAAAAATGTTTATGTACATGCAAAAAGAGAATGTTTCACTCTATTTGCATGACATAAACATACTTCAGAAAATTTTTATAATTAACCGCCTATATTTGTGTAAGTGTATACAGCAGCAGCTCCATACGTGTTTCCACCTTGTACACCATGCGTCCCATAAACAGCGTAACTATTCGCTGGCAACGGTGACAAATTATCTGAGAAAAAGGTCTGCCCCCTAGCACTGTTAACTTGCTGTTTCGTAGCGATTGTACTACCATTCTGATTTTGCACTGTTCCTTTTATCGTCAAGTAAGCGTTGTCATTATTTTGATCTACCATCGTATGAAAATAAGCACCGTAACTCTCAGCCGATAAGTTTCCTTTCAACGTCCCATAACCTTGTGTACTAGTGGTGTCCGTATTTGCAAACACAGGTACTGATGCCAAGGACAAACAAGCAATAGTAGCAGTAATTCCAGCAATCATTTTTTTGTTGAATTTCATGTTAACTCCTCCTCTAATTTTATAAGACGAGAAAAGTTCTGTTGTAAGAACCAATCTCTTAAGGGGCTTCTGGTTTGCTCTGATTTATTAATATTTAACATCATCAAAAATTTCGTCTTTTTATCTATTCCTTATAAACCAACTCCTTACCGTCACGGGATGCTATGAAAAGCTGGTGTTAGAATAATCCTATTATTTAGAATCTACGCCCTCACAGTCTCTGAATTTATTCAAAGAAATATCATTAAAAGCACCCTTATATATATCATTACATTTAACTCAAGAAATCACATATTTCTACATTTTTTGTTATAGCACACCATTTTTTTTATTTTTTCATACTCTGAAAGTGAATTTTTTTTACATTTAGAAAAATCGGTATTATCACTGATAAATCTTACTTTTTAAAATAGATATTAAACAATAAATCTCATGAAAATTTTCTATGGTATCTGTTCCATATCATAGAAAAACAGTTGAAGGACCTTGTGCAAATTAAAGAACACTTTCAAAGTGATTACAAACATCTTATCTTCATAATCTAATTTTTAATGCTGGAGTCGGATACTGCACTAAGTCACTCCACCAAATTTGATTCGTATATCAGTACTTATAAGTAATCCCGCTCTTAGATGTTTAGCAATCTTTTTGTATCTGTAACACAGTAGCTATGCTATTTTTTCTTGCAATCAAGAGAAGAATGAAAAAGATAGAATATAAAAGTTTGGTGCTTCCTTTCGTTCTAGTGCGCTAGTTCAAGCCTTTTTTATTCGATATCCTCCACCATTCGTTGCAATATGTTAATTCGATTTTCGAGTTAATCTAAACTACTTAGAATATGCTATTATAAAACTTAAAAGAAAAAGCCCCCCTTTAACACAAGGAGGGCTTTCACTAATTTATTGCAGAAATTGCTGAACCGCTTGGTTCACGAGTTTACCATCGGCGCGACCTTTGACCTTAGGCATCAGTGCGCTCATGACCTTACCCATTTCACTTTTCGAAGAAGCACCGGTTTCCTGGATGGTCTGCTGTACAATTGCTTTAATTTCTTCTTCGGAAAGTTGCTCGGGAAGATACTTAATAATAATCCCGATTTCTGCCTTCGTACTCGCGGCAAGCTCTTCGCGACCCGCTGATTCAAATTCTTGGAGGGCATCTTTGCGCTGTTTGATTTCACGACTAAGGATATCAAGCACTTCGTTGTCGTCCAATGTTCTCTTCAAATCTATTTCAAGATACTTTATTGTAGAACGAACCATTCGAATCGTGGAGAGCGTGAACTTGTCCTTACTCTTCATCGCTTGCTTCATATCTTCGTTCAATCTCTCGCTAAGATTCATGCGTGGGTAATCCTCCTAAAACTTTCTCTTACGAGCAGCCTCAGACTTCAGCTTTTTCTTAACGCTTGGCTTTTCGTAATGTTTGCGTTTCTTCACCTCAGCCAAGACACCATCTTTTGCGATGGAACGTTTAAAGCGACGAAGTGCAGCATCAATTGTCTCGTTTTTGCGAACTTTCGTTTCAGACACAGTTTCCCCTCCCTCCGACCATACCGTCCAAGAGCATAACACGGTTTATCAAATTCCATTATAGGTCAAACGGAAATAGGGTGTCAACCTTCGTGTTATTCTTTTTTTCTGGCAAGTTCTTCAACATTTAATGATTGTACTATGCGTGAGAAGCTGAGTTTCCTGTGAGGGCTCCCAGCTTGGCCCCACCAAGCAAATGATAATGAAGATGAGGCACAGCTTGTCCACTATCCGGACCACAATTATTGATCAAACGATAACCAGACTCGGCAATCCCAAGGTCGATAGCGATCTGTTGCGCTACACTGTGAATTTCTGCAATCAGCGGAAGATCCTCAGGTGTGACATCATTCATGGAAGCAATGAACTTCTTTGGAATGATCAACACATGTACCGGTGCAGCCGGCTCGATGTCGTAGAATGCAAGAATACGTTCGTTCTCAAATACTTTTTTGGAAGGAATAGTACCCTCAATAATTTTGCTAAACACGGTCTCCATAGAGTGCTTGCCTCCTAAAAATTGGTGAAATTTCGCTTCATCATAAGATAATCATACAGGATAATCACCAATTACGAAAGACGCTAGAAGATTCAAAATCTACATCCTTAAACTGTATCTATTACAGAAAGAAATCCGTTAACAAATGGAACAGAGCTATATATACACCCGTCGGGTCTAAAAAAGGCAAAAAAAAAGAGAAACACCCTTCACAGCTTATAAAGCTGATTCGGCGGCGGACGTATGAAAAGGACTACATTCCCGGTCATACGTCCGCCGAGGTGTTTCTAAAGTAATGTCGGCTTAGCTGTATTATAACAGCGCGATGATACTGTATCTGTGATATCAATCACACACATAAAACTTCTTCACATTTTTTCCAAAAGGATACGTGATCCCCCTCCACCCTGTTCAGCAGGAACTACTACCAGCTTGCGCGGCAACCTTGCTCGAAGCTCTGGAACGTGGCTAATAATGCCGACTGACAACTGATCGTTGTGCAACCTTTCAAGTGAAGTAATCACTGTATCCAGTAGCTCTGGGTCAAGCGTTCCAAACCCTTCATCTAGGAAGAAAAATTGCAACGGATATTGTCCCCGGAGTTGGATCTGAGCTGAAAGAGCAAGCGCCAGTGAAAGGGATGTAAGGAAGGTCTCCCCACCAGACAGCGTTGAGACGGGTCTTCTCACACCACCGTTCCCATCATCTCGGATGACAAAGCCGCCACCCGAATCAACCTCCAGCGCGTAGCGCTGCTTGCTCAGGAAACGAAGCCGCTGAGAAGCGGACTGGCACACCTGCATCAATTGTTCCTCAGCAATGTACTCAACAAAGGCATTCCCACGTAAAACCGTCTGCAGTTTGGATAGTTGATCTTGCAAAGAAGCGTGCTCAATCCGCTGAGCTTCAAGCTCCATCCAGCGAATATGTCGATGCCGCAGATCCTCCAGATCACGTTCTGCACGTGCTCTTGCCTGAAGTGATCCTTCATCCTCAGCCTTACTTTCTCTTAAGGTCCCCTGGCTTACTTGCCATTCCTCTTCACTTAAGCTGGCCCCGTCAAGCTTCTCTTCAATGTTACGCAGCTGCAAGGAGACCTCAGCTTCTTCGGCACGATGAGCACGTACCCTGGAAGAAGCCATTTCCCGTTCTTCAGGTGTGAGCGCTGCTCCTTCAACCTCAGCGGATGAACTAAAAGGTGAAGAAGCCAAGCTTTGTTCCCAATGACTGGTAGCTGCTACGTAATGTTCACGCGCAGATTCCGCAGCCTGACGAGTAATCGCGGCTTCCTTAATCTCATGCTGAGCCTTCTCCGCCGCTGCGAGATGTGATTGCTTGCTTGTCTCCAGAGCAGTTAACAATTCTTGCAAACGTCCTTCACACTCTGCTAGAAGAGAAGCAGCAGCACGGCCATTCGTCCACTCCAGTAGACGCTGATCTTTTTCAAGCTGCAATTCTTCCTTGCCTTCGATCTGTGTGATCCACTGGGCCAACTCTTTATCCAGCCCCGTTATGGTCTCCTGAAGATTCTGCACTGAAGCGCTTTTCTCTTCCAGAAACTTGACACTGATATCAAGGCGGGATCTAATTTCTTCAGCTTGTGCATCCTTAGCTACCAGTTCACGGTAAGCTTGTTCCACTTCTCCTGGTGCCAGTTCCGGGAACTGCTGTGCCCAGTTCTGCCGTAGAGCCGTTAGATGGGCGCTGAGTTCCTCAGCTCTGGTAGTAATTCCTTCTACCCAGCTCCGCTCACCTGCAACACCTGCCGCTTCTTTGAGGCACAGCTGCTGGACCTCCTGCATCGATTGCTGCCACTGTACCGCAGTTCGGCGTAGTTCACCTGACTGTCCTTTTAATGCCAAATGTGCAGCTTCAAGTTCTGCCAAGGCTTTTTCATCTGGAATGATTAAATCGGTAGAAGAAGCAACTGCACTACTTACTTCTGAACCTGCAGCTGCAGGGTGATTTGCCGCTTCGATAGCTTCATTTCCAAATACCTGCTCCAGCCATACTTGATCCTGTTCTCGAAGACTACGGAAGAGATGACGAGCCTCCAACGCCCGTCTGGACAATGCCCGGACTTGTTGAAGCTTCATTTCCAGTTCTTGTTGCTCTAAGCTATCCTGCAATAATGCAGGTGCAGGATGATGCTCGCTGCCACATACAGGGCAAGGCTGCCCTTCTTCCAGCTCCTTAGCGAGCGCAAGCGACAGTCTGTGAAGCTCTTGATCCTTCATAGCTGCTTCCCAAGCAATGACTTGTTGCTCCAGATTCTCCGCTGCGGCACGCGCTGCTTCTTCTGTTGCCAGCAGCTTCTCTTGATGTAGCGCCGCCTCGCGGATCAGTTGCCCGCGAGCAGCTTCCTGCAGCTCGCGACGGCCCTCGGCCTCCGCGAGTCGCGCCTGGGCAGCCGCAAGTGCAGCGGCACGCTCGCGGCGCTCCTTCTCCGCCTTATCCCACTGGGATTCGGCGGAGTGCAGCCCTTGCAGTCTCTGCATCGCTTCTTGCAGAGACTGCCGCTCCTGGGAGCGGACACCGAGCGGCTGCAAGCTCTGCTGCAGCTCTTGCTGGCGCTTTTGGCCCTTGGCCAAAAGCTCACGCTCCCGGGCCATGCCCTCCCGCAGCTCCGCCAGCTTGCGGGAGGCCTCTTCGCGGCGCTCGCGCAGAGCCGCGAGTTCGCGCCGCAGCGCCCCGAGCTCGGACTCGAGCTCGAGCGCGCGGCGGTAGGTGCCGGCCCCCTCCCGGAGGGCCGGCTCTTCCGCCGCAAGCGCGGCCTGCGCAGCAGCCGCAGCGGCTGCGGCAAGCGCTGCCTCCTGCTCGGCGGCGGCGGCCAGCACCTCTTGGCCCTCTGCGCGGGCCAATCGGCTCTTAAAGGCTTCTTCCGCGCTGCGCCATGCTTTCAGCGCGGGAAGCCTTGCCTCGGCCTCGTCAGCTTGGCCGAGCTTCTGTTCAAGGAGGAGAATCTCCTCCTCCTTGGCGAGCAGACCCTGCCGCTGCAACTCGCGGCGGGTCCGTTCCTCTTGGAGCTCGCGAATACGCGCGAAACGCTCCGAGACCTGCAGCGCCGACTCCAGCTTGCGGCGGCATTCCGCAGCATAAAGGGTGGCCTGCTCGAGGCGCTCTGCCGCTGCCTCTACATCCCCTTTACCTGCGCTGCCAAGACCCTGCTGCTCCGCCTCCAGCGCGCGGAGCGCAGCCTCATTCTCCTTCACCCGGCGGCTAAGCTTGATTGCCAGCTGATCGCCATACTGTTCCAGATGGAACAGCCGCTGCAGCATTTGCCGGCGGTCTACGCCACGAAGTGATAAGAATTCGGCAAATTTTCCCTGCGGCAATACAACCGCTCGCGTGAAGTCATCCATTTTCAGACCGATATGCTCCTCCACACAGCGCGTAACATCTGCGAGCTTATCCGCCATAACGTTATCTCCATCAGGTGTGATTTCGATGAAACGGCTAATCGTGTTGCTGACGGTTTGCTCTCCTGTACGTTTGAATTTACGTTCAACCCGGTAACGATGTGCCCCCGCGGAAGAAGTGAGCTCAAAGGTAAACGCTACGCTGAGTGAATCTTCAGAGTGGTTCATAATCCCCTGTGTTCCATTAACGGCGCGTTCCACTTTCCCATACATCGCCAAAGTAATAGCATCCAGCAAGCTAGACTTGCCGCTGCCCGTAGGTCCAAAAATCCCAAACAGACCCGTCTCACACAGACTTTCAAAATCTATTTCTTGCATTTCTCTATAACTCTGTAATCCTGCTACTTTTAATAGAATAGGCTTCACCTTAGTTCTCCTCTCCTTCCTCCGGCTGACGCCGTTCTTCTTCGGTTAGCTGTAAGAACAGCTCTATCAAGCTATCTTCCGGTTCCGCTCCACCTGTCTGACGCTGATAGAATTTACGGAACAATTCTTGCACCGGCATACGCGAACGGGAAGTCTGTTCGAGCTCCATCTCCATTTGCGGGTAAATTGGACGAATATGAATAATTCCCTCGCGTGACTTGCGCAGGCGCTGTATATCATTCATCGACATGGCTTCACTAAGCCGAATCTCCAAATCTATAAAAGCAGAAGCATCTCTACCTTCATCCAGCCAGTTATATACCTCCTGCAATCCACCAGTGGAGCTCCATCTTACAAGCGGACGCCCACAGCGAAGATAAATTTCTTCGAAGGTTGGCTCACCGCCCGGCGCAACATCAATCAACGTCACCGACTTGGCTTGTCCTGCTTCAGAAAAACTGTATGCCAGCGGGGACCCGCTGTAACGGATCATTCCTTCCCCTTTGACACGCTGAGCGCGATGAAGATGACCTAGTGCAGTATATTGCGCTCCACAAGCCAAAGCAGAAGGATCAACGGTATACGCTCCGCCCACTTGAATCGGACGTTCTGAATCACTTTCCACCCCACCAAGCACATAAATATGGCTCATCGCTAAATTTACGGTCTGCGACGTGAATTCCCGTCCCAATAGCTGCATGAGCTTGCCTACCCGTGCGCTGTAAGCCAGTCGAAGCTCCTCTTCTCCGCTATCCCCTGCAAGTAGCTCACCGAGACGTGCCTCTGAGGGATAGGGAAGGGCTGCTATTTTAGCTATCTCACCTGTGCGCGCAGCATGAACAGTCACCGGCTCAGAGGTAGGAAGTCCAACCAATGTAATCCCCTGTCTTAAAACAAGCGGGGAAACTGAAGATACGCGCTCCGGTTGGTCATGATTTCCGGCGATCACAACAAGTGGTCTGCCTCCTGAAGTCAGCCTTGCAGCTGCCTCATAGAATAGTTGTTCTGAAGCCGCTGGTGGATTAACGGAATCGTACACATCTCCCGCCATCAGAATCAAATCCACTTTATGAAAATCGGCGATCTCCACCAATTCATCTATGAACTGCTCTTGCTCCTTCTGCCGGCTTCTTCCTTCCAGCGTACGGCCAAGGTGCCAATCCCCCGTATGCAATATCCGCATCTTCGTCCTCTTTCCCCGCTCCTATGCGGCAATGAATAGATTTATAATTTCACAGCATGATCGCCGTCAAAAAAGTACAGCCAAATCTCGCTGATCGGTTCTCCCAAAATATCATGTAATGCCTTGCTGTATAACTCTAGCTGAAAACGATACTTTTCCTTAAGCGCTTCTAAACCACCCTGATGTTCTAATACAGAGTCCGTCTTATAGTCTAGCAGAATGATCCGCTCTTCTTCACGGAACAGGCAGTCAATCACCCCTTGGATCAGCACAGCTTCACTAAAGCCTTCATTATTATTCTCAGGGCTTAGCTCTGAGACGGCTTTATTCATATAATCAAGCCCTCGATAAGCTTCGCCTGCGGAAACCATATAACTGAACGGCATTTCTCTAAGCTTCCAAGTAGAATCTATTAATCTACGACCAAGTTCATTCGTATAAAAAGCCTCTATCTGCTCGGGAGCCACTGCCTCCACCTGCTCAGCAGTTAGAATAGCCACTCTCTGCAGGCGGGCTAATGTTTCTTCCACAACTTTAGGATCAACTGAACCCTCCAGCGGAATATGCTGCATAACCGTATGGTAGGCTGTCCCGCGCTCAGCTGGGGTTAGGCTGCGCTTTTCCATAAATTTCGGACGCCGCAAATGAAGACTGTCTGCTCCTGCTTCATTTGGACGTTTATTGTTTTCTGTTGAGTTAGCAGGATAGCTGCTTTCCTCTAGGAGATCATAAGAAGGCTGGTCCTGCATCGACAATAAAGCTTTTAACTCCGTAACAGAGGTTTTGGCAGGAATACCAGAGGCAGCCGCATACGGATAAGGCCATTCTAGTCTTCTAGCAATTTCTTCGCTATTCTCTGATCCATAGACGCTTACAGATTCACCTTTTTGCAGCGCCTTGAGTACAGATTGACGTTCTTCTGCCTTGTCCTCTGAGTTATCCGAAGGAAGGAATGCCCCGGAATTCAGTTCGGAAGCATTCTGCACACTGATGCTCCAGTTCGAGACATCGCTGTGCAGCACTGTCGAGACGGTACCTTCAGAACCGCCTAGCTTACGAAGAATAGCCGCCGCCGGATGCCGGATCAATGCTGGTCCAACCCAATCCAGATAGCTGCGACCCCGGGCTAGTAAATGATCAGCAAGCAGTAGCTCATTCCGATTCTGCACACTGCTCCAGCTAGCAATTTTCCGTGGTAAATCTCTTACGGTACCGACTAGAATCATCTTATCTCTCGGACGAGTTAAAGCTACATATAATACCCGCATTTCCTCAGCCAATAATTCAAGTCGTGTACGACGATTAATAGCCAAATAAGGAAGCGTTGGGTAGCTGACCCGTGTTTCCCGCTCCACAAAACGTGGCCCGAAGCCAAGCTCTTTGTGCATCAGGAAAGGAGAATGCAAATCCTGCCGATTAAACTGCTTCGCCATACCCGCTATAAAAACAACAGGAAACTCCAAGCCTTTGGATTTATGGATGGTCATAATTCTGACCCCATTGCCCTCTTCACCGCCACCACCAGCTACACCAAGATCTCCGCCATTCTCACGAAGCCGTGAAATGAACACCAGAAAACGGAACAGCCCACGCGCCGCAGTATCATTCTCAAATTGAACAGCCCGATCATACAAAGCTTTAAGATTGTTCTGTCGCTGCGAGCCTCCAGGCAAGCCTCCAACCCACTCCAGATAGCCGCTCTCACCATAAATACGCCAGATCAGCTCACTGAGACTGCCTTGTCTAGCCGCATCTCTCCAGCGTTCAAGCCGTTCTATAAAATTCTTAAGCTTATGCTTCAGCTTAAGGCTGATTTGCGGTAAAGCCCCACTTCCAGATTCCACGTCATTAATGATTTCATCGTTATTATCTGAGGTAACTTCCTCTTCCGCTGTACTTGCTGTTTCTATCGCATGAGCCGAGAAAAGATCATATTCTTCCTCAGCTTCTTTTGCATTTTTCATGTTCGCTGCCACTTGTACAGCACGATAGAAAGAACCATGGCTGCACATCCGAACCGTAGCCAGTTCCTCTTCAGTTAAACCAACAACAGGTGAACGAAGCACGCCAGCAAGTGGAATATCCTGCTGAGGGTTATCGACTATTTTTAAGAGTGAGAGCGCAATTTCTACTTCTGTGGCTTCAAAATATCCTTTATTCAGATCTCCGTAAGCAGGGATTCCTTCCATACGAAGCTCTTCAATGATTAAAGGGGTCCATATTCTCGCCGAACGAAGCAAAATCACGATATCACCATAAATCACTGGGCGCATAATCTTAAGCCCTTTATCATAAATCAGCAGCGGAGATCCGCCATTCTGGCCAGTCATCTGTGATATACGCCGAGCAATCGCCCGTGCTTCCAGCTGCGCAGTCTCACTCTCAATGGCTTCACTTTCCTGAAGTGGAGTCTCACCGTCCTCAGCAGTCTCTTCTACTTTACCCGCTGCCGCTCCGCGATCGATCAACAATAGCTCTGGCGCAAAAAAAGTATCTGGCCCCTTCTCTGCTGCACCCGGGAAATTCGCACCATACACAAGCTCAGCACGTTCGTCATAATTAATCTCCGCCACCGTCTCGTTCATAATCTGCCGAAAAATCATATTTACGGCATTTACAACCTCCATACGACTACGGAAATTACGGGCTAGATCGATAACCGAACCGCCAGACGAATCATTAGGCTTCTCAGATAACTCGCTTAACTCGGATTCGCCTGCTACATTACTGCCACTTCCGGCATGGTTTGCGCCAAAGCTACGGTATTTATCCAGAAACAGCCCCGGCTCCGCGAGACGAAATCGATAAATACTTTGCTTCATATCTCCGACCATAAATCGGTTACCAGGTGTTTCACGAGATATTAACCGTACAATCTCTTCCTGTACACTATTCGTATCCTGATATTCATCCAGCAGAACCTCATCGAATTGAGCACGGTACTCCATCGCTGCATCAGAAGGCAGGGAATGGCCTGGCAGAGATTCTGGATGGCGTAAAATTTGCAGACAATAATGCTCCAAATCACTGAAGTCGACTAGACCCCGTCCTGCTTTTTCGATTCGATAACGTTCACCGAACGCTATCACCGTCTCAGCAAGCTCTGCCATAAGAGGAGCCGCCTCGTTAAGTTCTCTCAAAAAAACATCTGCAGGACGACCAAACAATGCCTTCTGAAGATCTAAAATACTCTTCTTCACACTGTCGCGCAGTTCTTTAACCATTTCCTGCAGTCCAGGATCTGTCGAATCCTTCTTACAAGCTTTCAGTTTTCCAAAGTATACTTCCATAAAAATATCATATAATTCTGCCCAGGGCCGTTCATTTACAGCCTCCTGCAATGCATTTACCATCTCAAGATCAGCCGTAAAATTCTCGGCATATGGCGCCGGACCACCCGGTTGTAGTGCGATCTCCCTACCTTGGATAAGCTGACTGGCTGCACCCGCAAGGGTAAGCTTCGCTTCTTCTAGGATACTTAGCACCCACGGTGTTCGGCCCAGACTTCCTGTGTCTGGTAATGAGAAATCTGCTGCGGTATCACGAAGCCACTGCTCTGGCCAAGGATGGCTGCGGGCATAATCATGCAGTCGCTGTATGAGCGCATGTACTGCATCATCGCTGCGCTCACCACTGAACCAGTCAGCAAGCTGTATAAATACGCTATCCTCGCCATCCGCGCCTGCTTCACCATATTTTTCCTCCAGCAGCTCTTGAAGCAGCTCCTGTCGCATCATTTCTGCTTCATGTTCGTTCAGGATACGGAAACCGGGATCTATCGGAATAATCTGATAGTAACGCCGGATCACTTCCAGACAGAAAGAGTGTAGTGTTGTAATCGAAGCTTTCCCAAGCAATGACAGCTGACGGCGTAAATGATCATTCTCTCCATTCTCCTCCAGCTCCCGATCAAGTGCTTCCCTGATCCGCTGGCGCATCTCGGCAGCAGCAGCTTTGGTAAACGTAGCTACTAGCAATCTGTCTACGCTGAAACCGTTCTCTTCTTTGCTAATCTTGCGAATAATCCGTTCTACCAGCACCGCCGTCTTTCCGGAGCCTGCTGCCGCAGCTACAAGAATATCGTCACCGCTCTCAGCGATAGCGCGCCACTGGTCATCACTCCATACGCTTCCTTCCGGTTTCGCTTCTATTCCAGGCTTAATACTCATGGTGTAGTTCCTCCTTTACGGGACAGCAGATCCCAAATGACGTCCTTCCCTGGCTTACCCAGATTGTTGTAGCCATTGCCTTCCACGGCTTCATCGAACTGGCAGACGGGTCTAAAGGAACAGAATGTGCAGGCTGTCTCTTGCCCAATCCGATAGGGCTCAATTGCCACATCACCTTCCGTAATACGAGTCCCGATATCCGAGATCGTTCCCCGAACGGAAGACAATAAGTGCCCCCATTGCTCTGGTGTAGCTACAGAAGCACTACTATAAAAGCTGCCATCAACCTTTACTGCTACAGGCACGATAGAAGAATACCCTTTATCTAAAGTTGTATCCATTAGAGATACAACCTCACGGTCTGCTGTAAGCAGCCCTTTCATCTTGAAGCGTTTCAATAATTCTTGCTCTGCCTGTTCCTTGTTCATCCCATTAGATGAGGTTAACAGTGGGTCATGCACATGGAAATACAGCGTCCCTGCTGGAAGTGCCGGCTGCCCAAGCCATTGCTCAGAGTACGTAAGCAGCACATCCAGATAGGTCAGCATCTGTAGCGATAATCCATAGTACACCTCGTGCAGCTTGAGGTCTTTTTGACTCGATTTATAATCAATTACTCGCAGAAGAATTCCATTCTCTCCACGCGCCATGTCTACTCGGTCAATCCGTCCAACTACCTCCATCACACAGCCATTCGGCAGCGTAATTCTTAAAGGAGGCAACTCCTTATCCGGTCCAAAATCCAGCTCCAGCCCTACCGGCTCAAAGCTACCTCGGCGGGCATGCTCGCCCAGAATTACAGAAGCACGTCCAACAATGTTTTTTAGCTTACGTGAAATGTATCCGTAACGTTTAGAGCTCATCAGAATTTCACCCTGCAGCATAGGCGATAAACGTTCTACCGTCTCACTTGCCTCACGCCGGCACTCCTCTGGAGACAAGCTTCCCCAGCCGCGGCCCTCTTCTTTCAGTCTGACCGCCATGTCACTTAACGCAGCATGGAACAGTTGTCCAATATCAGGTGCTTGCAGCTTATATAGCTGGCGTTCCTTCAGTCTAAGTCCATAGGATGCAAAATGGGAGAAGGAGCAGGCAACAAACTTCTCCATTCGGGAAACACTGCCTCGCAGTGTCGATCCACCGTACAATCTAAGGCTTGTTCCACGCTTTAGCTTCGTTCCCACGTTACGATAGAACAATGAACTGAGCAGACGTTTCAATTCGAGACTACGAATATCATCAGCAGCGAACCAGTTATACACATCCCACCATAATTCAGGTATCTCCGTCCCCTGGCGCCACTGGCGTAGCTGCATAATCAATGCACGAAGACTCTGTTCTGGATGACCAATGTAACCGAGGTGAATAGAATCTCTGACTTCTTCTGGTAGTCCTGCAGAGGGAAGTGCGGATAAGCTGTGCTCTTGAACCCTTGGGAACATTCTATGCAAATGACGGATTACCTCGGAGGGAAGAAGCGCCTTGCCCTCATCATCAGCAGTGGCGTAGCTAATCCAGAGCTTTCGACTTCCTGTCGTTAGCGCATTATAGATCAAAAACCGCTCGTCCAGCAGTTTACGAGAAGCACCAGGAGCAAGCTCCATACCGGCGTTCTCAAGCACGGAGCGTTCGCCTTCCGAGAGAATTCCATCTTCCTTAAACTGCGCAGGCACAACACCTTCATTAAATCCAAGCAAAAAAGCGTATTTAACTCCCGTTGGTCGAGTCCGATCCATGTTACCAACCAGTACTTGATCGAGCGCGGGAGGAACAAGTCCCATCTTAAGCTCTGCAAGTCCTGTCTCTAGGACTCCAGTGAACACATCAAATTCAAGTCTTTCGTTGCCCATCATTTCGACGATCTGATCTAGCAGATCAAGCACTGCACCCCACAGCTGACTATGTTCTCTAGCCTTCTCTGGTTGCCCCTTCTCCATAGCTTCAACGCTAAGTTTCTCCAGCTTTCGAGCTACATCCGTTTCATCTAGCAGCTTGTACACTGCGGTAGAAAGTTCAAGACCGCTTCTACTCTTCTGTATCCGTTTCTCAAAAGCAAATAGAGGATCCGTTATACTAGCACGGCATCGCTCCATCGCAGCAAGCAGTTCTTCATCCATCTGTCTGCCGCCTTCAAGCGACAAGCTAGGAATCCCTTTCCATGAGCGGCCATCCGTCCAGCGATACCCCTGAATCCCGCAAGCCAGCACATAATTCTCTAAGGCATCCATATCCTCACGCGTAATACTACCATCCAGCGGTCGCAAAAGATCCGTCTTTACGCAGCGAAATACATCCTCGTAACGCCAACGTCGGCGCACCACATCCAGTGCTGAACGTACAAACTCCACCAATGGATGGTGTAGCTCATTTACCTTCTGGTCCAGAAAAAATGGCACTCCGTAATCTTGGAACAAAGGTTTAATCAGTTGCTCGTAATCTCCAATATTACGCATCAATACGGCCATCTCGCCATATTTTGCACCTTCATCCCGTGCCAGCCTGATCATTTCACGTAGTGCTCCCTCAACCTCTGCTCTGTGAGAAACTGCCGCGCCTATAGATATCGCTTCATTTGCCAGTTCATCTGCACCCATCCAGATCTTTCGGCGGTCATATCCCCTTTCGAGATGAGCAAGAACAGGACTTTCTTCAAAACGCGGAAGAACCGCTGGCTCCAGAAGCTCGTCCCACACATCGATGCCTAGCTCTTCGGCTATTCCACGCAGTTTAATGTAAGTAACCGCAGTTGGGTGAAATAATTCTAGCTCATTCAACTGATCTCCATAGGGATACGAACGATCAAGCGTAAGGGAGACGGTCAGCTTCGACGCTTGCTGCATCAATTCTCGAAGCACTACGAATTCCTGCGGGGTAAAGCCGTGGAACCCATCTACCCAAATCTCCGCTCCATGAATGTAGGAGGAGTCAGGAATATGCTCAGCTAGTTCCGCTAAACGATCCTCTTCATCGATGTAGAGACGTGACATCTCCTTCTCTAGATCGCTGAATACCAGCTGTAAATCATCCAGCTTGCCTTCAAGAATAGGACTTTTTGCAATAGCGCCTCGCATTGCGGATAACTGCTCCTCTAAATCAGAGGAAGCCAAGCAGCAACGCTTCATCTCCGTATGCAGTTGATTAAGCCGTTCCACAAAACCCGGTCTGTCTGCAGAGGCACCGAACAATTTCAGTTCCTCTTTGCGACGACGGATGATTTTGTAAATTAACATCTTTTTACCTTCTTCACTGATAGGCAGACTAGCGCTGCCTCCAGTTTCCTGTTTCACTCGATAGGCAAGCCGAGAAAAGCTTAGTGTCTGCGCCCGAATGCTTCCCTTTACGTTCCCTACGGTCAGAAGCCCCCGTTCTGCTCCAAAGGAACCTTGTTCCGGTACAAGAATAATGATCGGTGCGCCAAGAGGCTCCTTCTCTAATGAAGAAGAGATAGACTCCCATATTTTTGTTGTCTTGCCGCTGCCCGAGCGGCCTAGTAAAAAGGTTACCGACATAAATGATAGACTCCTTCCGTAGCGGAGAAAATGTATAAGATATAAGGTGAAATATTCACCGTTTGATGATGTTTAATTGAAAAAGTTCAGTCGTTCCTCGTCCCCTCAGTATAGCATAACTGCACAAATCAGAACATGCGTTTGCTATTATTTTCTAATGATTTACAATAAGAATCTTGTAAATCACGAATCCAACTCTTTTCAGAACATAGCAAAAAATCCGTAAAAGGAATCCTTGTTTAAAGATTCCTTTTACGGATCAACGTCCATTGTCTATATGAACAACCAGCTTATTTCTTACTTCTCACTTCAAAAATCGCAAACTTCAGGTAGTGACCTTCGTTAACGCCTAGAATCTGCGGATGGTCTTTGCCTGCGGCACGCCATTCCACAAGTCTCAATACTTTACCAGCATCTTTAGCTGCATCTGCAATCGTTTCAAGGAACAGATCCGGCTGCATGTGGTAAGAACAACTTGCGGTAACCAAATATCCACCTTCATTCACCAGCTTCATACCATGCAGATTAATATCTTTGTAACCACGGCAAGCACCTGCTACTGCACTTTTAGTTTTCGCAAACGCTGGCGGGTCTAGGATAACTACATCCCAAGTTCTGCCTCCACCTGCTGTCATCGGCTTGGAGGTATCGGTTTTGGTTGCTTTGCCTCCAGATTTAGCATTTGTAGTCACTACTGTTGATTCCGTTCCGCTTGCAACCGTAGCCCGCTCCGAACGTTCCTCCAGCCCTTTAACCTGATTGCGCAGGTAGGCAAAAGCATCATCCACTACAAATTCCACTCGGTCACTAAAACCATTCAGCTCCACATTGACCTTGGCACTCTCTATAGCATGAGCGGAAACGTCGAGGCAGGTTACTTTTTTCGCGCCATACTTGCAAGCATGCAGAGTGAAGCTGCCTGTGTGCGAGAAGCATTCCAGCACTGTAGCACCATCCCAATAAGGGAAGGTTACATGTTTACCACTCTTATTTACTGGCAAAGTCTGTAGAGATCCATCTTCTGCTTCGATTTGTTGCAGTGTAATGCCGCTTCGTCCACCCCAGCCCTTCATGAGTGGCGCAATGGATGCTCTATTCTCACGCTGATCAAAGAAATAACCTGTCTTCTGGCCCTCTTCGATATCTACTACCAGCTTCAGGCCATTCTCACTTACGGTAACATGCCGTGGGCATTCCCCATACAGCACGCCTGTAGTCTGCTCCATCCCTTCCAGTTCGCGCACGCTAACATCACTGCGTTCATAAATACCACGCGGTGCCATAACCTGTACAAGTGCTTCAACAATCTCTGAACGGCGCTTGTCCATTCCAAGTGTAAGGAGCTGCACAACCAGAATATCCCCGAATCGATCCACAATAAGCCCTGGCAAAAAGTCCGCCTCTCCATAAACCAACCGGTAAGCATCTGCCTCAGGAAGGAAACGTTCTCTATGCTGTAGACAATTCGTAAACCGTTCTGCGAAAAAAGCGGTGTCCATGATAGCCAACGGTCCCTGTGATACAATTCTTACCCGAATCTGCGATGCTGGATTGTAATATCCTACAGCTAGAAACCGACCTTGATGGTTAAGGACATCGACTAATCCCCCAGCCTCTGGGTTTCCTTCTACTGATGCAACTTCACCTGCGTAGACCCATGGATGACCCTGTTCCAGTCTTTTTTTACGATTGCGTTCTAAAATAACCGATGCCAATGACTTCAACTCCCTGTTTTTCTAAAAATGATTTTATACATGTCCTACTCGTTACTTTCATATATTGGTGTACAACCCTCGTCCAAAGGAGTATGCCCTATGTTCCGTGAACTGCTTTTCCCTATCATATATGGTCTTATTATCTTTCTGGCTGGCATGAAGCTAATGGAAACAGCTTTGTCCAAGCTCGCGGGCCCTCTGATGACTAGAAGCCTTAATAAGGCTACCTCAACGCCAATCAAAGGAATGATTGCCAGCAGCTTGCTGTCGGCCCTGCTTCAGAGCAGCACGGCTGTAACCGTGTTGACGATCGGTATGGTGAATGCCGGCCTGCTCACCTATGCTCGTACACTAGGCATTATCTTAGGTAGCAACATCGGCACTACTTTGACCACAGAACTGATCGGACTTCAGATCAATTCCATGGCCTCCCCATTGCTGGCTGCCTCGCTGAGTCTGTGGGCAGCTGCGGTTATAGCAGGCGAGTTACCACATACGTCACGGGCGGCAGCACTGTGCCGGAAAATATCAGAGCCGCTGCAATTCATCAGCCTGGCTGTATCAGGATTCGCCCTAGTCTTATGGGGAATCGCAGTCATGCAATCCATCGGCGGTACTCTTCAAGAGAGTGGCCTATTCCTCTGGTTCCTGAATCATGCTGCCACAAGTGCCCTATGGGGACTCGCCGCAGGTGCCTGCTTAACTGCCCTGTTACATAGCAGCGCAGCAGTTATAGCCATGGCCATGGGTATTGCTGCCTCGGGTGCCATGCCGCCAGAGCTCGGCATAGCCATCGTGCTCGGTGCTAATGTCGGTACCTGCTTCACGGCAGTCATTGCTTCCATCGGCGGCTCATCTTCCGGCGTCTTCGTCGCTTGGTCGCATGTTGCGCTCAATGTAGGCGGTGCGCTACTGTTCCTACCTCTAATCGGGCCCCTACAAGCAACTGCTGCATGGATTGGCGGAGGACCCGCCTCACAAATCGCCCATGCACAGACTATTTTTAATGTAGTATGCTCGCTAATC
Source organism: Paenibacillus etheri (assembly GCF_001012825.1). Classification (GTDB taxonomy): domain Bacteria; phylum Bacillota; class Bacilli; order Paenibacillales; family Paenibacillaceae; genus Paenibacillus_AQ; species Paenibacillus_AQ etheri. The sequence continues at coordinate 123,331 of NZ_LCZJ02000014.1, read as the reverse complement.
GCACTACCATTATGTTACCTGCCTGTTTGGTCAAGACTGGAGAAACGTCTTCAATCGTAACTATATGTTGTAATGCCTGAACCCAAACTTTCCACAACTGTACTATTATACTTCAATCGAAAATATTATAAAACCGCGATCCATCGTAAAAAGTGATTACTGTCGAAGATATTGCGATCAGAGCAAATAAGATCAAAGCAATATAATCGTTCCTTGAGAACGGACGACTGCTGTACCAAGTCCGTTTACTCTTAGTTCCGAAGCCACGTAACTCCATGGCCGTACTAATATTCTCAATTCGCTCGATACTAGTCAGAATCAAGGGCATAAGAATCGAAATGATATTTTTAAGCCGCTTAGGCAGCTTTTCTTTTCGAGAGATGTCTATTCCACGTGCCTGTGCAGAAAACGATATGTTCTCATAATCTCTTTGGATATCCGGAATGTACCGCAGAGCTAGCGATACAGAATATGCGATTTTGTAATTCACTCCAACCTTGTTTAAGGATGCTGCAAATTCACTAGGATTTGTGGTTAAAAGAAATAACAATGCCATAGGAATGACTACTGCATATTTAAGGGCAATATTAAATTGATAGAATAGCTGCTCCCATGTAACGGTATACCGACCTACAAGATGAACAATATCATGGCGTGAACCGTAGACCTTTACACCTTCCAATGGAGAAAAAATAAAGATAGCTATATGATTAAGTACAAAGAAGATCAAGATGAAATATAGCACAAAGGCATAATCCTGAAATTGAACTTTAGAGATTCTAAAGGCAACCAAGCTAAATAAGAGCATCACTATTAGACATCTTGTATCATATGTAATCATCCCAGTCACAGACCAAACTACAAATAGAATCAACTTAGTGGCGCCTGTAAGACGGTGAATAGGTGAATCTTGCTTCGTAAAAGTTAACATTGTGGCCTTCATCCGCCCCGGCTCCTCCTATCGTATGCAATAAATCTTCTTACGAACTCTTCAGGCTGATCCAATTGGGCCTTCATAGCCAGTGTAAATAGTGAGGTTTCCTTCAAGTTAGCATTTCTCACTACTTCTATATTGGTTAGTACTCGCTCAGGGCTGTCATCCGCAAGCTTCACGCCATCAGATAACACTACCGCTCTATCAGCATACTCAAGCATAAGATGCATATCATGCGTAATCATAATGACCGTCATTCCCTGCTCCCGCAGCGTGAGAAGGAATTCCATCATCTCGTTATAGTGCCTATAATCCTGAGCTGCAGTCGGCTCATCCAATATGATGACTTCCGGCTCCAGGATCATAATAGACGCTATAGTAACTCGTTTCTTCTGACCATAGCTGAGCGCCGAGATAGGCCAGCTACGAAAAGCATATAGACCACATATTTTCAAAATATGATGCACTCGATCACGAATAAGCTCCTCTGGCACTCCTCGTAATTTAAGACCTAGCGCAACCTCATCATATATGAGCGTCTTGGAAATCATATGATTAGGATTCTGCATCACGAAACCGATCCGCTCTGCCCGCTCCTTAATCGTATCCTTTGCAATGTCCCTTCCGTTCATCCGTATCGATCCGGAGGTGGGCTTATAAAATCCACAGATGAGCTTAGATACCGTGGATTTCCCTGCCCCGTTTCGACCGGCTATACAGACCATTTCTCCTTTATTAATAAGGAGGTTAAGCTTATGAAGCACTGGTCGATTCTTTTCGTAACCGAATGAAATATCTCTTAACTCCAGGATAGGTAGATTCTCGATCTTATCCTGCCGCGCTTTATTGTCATCATACCAGTACTCAAGCTTACTGGAGCAGGAGTCCAGCCGAATTTCATCTATATGCTGTGGATTCATATCTGATGTAATCGTACATCCTGCATACTTTAAAGCTGTTAAATAGAGAGGTTCCCGAATACCTACTTCTGAAAGTAAGCTAGTGCTTAACAGCTCAGCTGCTGGCATATCCGCCGCAATGCGTCCATCATGGATCACAATAATGCGGTCCACCGCACGGTGAAGTACTTCCTCGAGTCTGTGCTCGATAATAATAACCGTTTTACCGGTCTCTTTTTGCACTCGATCAATAAGCTCTATCGCTTTTGTGCCGGTATAAGGATCTAAGTTTGCCAAAGGCTCATCAAACAACAGGATGTCCACATCACCAACTAGAACACCAGCTAAGGTCGTTTTCTGCTTCTGACCGCCTGATAATTCCTGGGGCGAAGATTCCAAATATTCGTGGATATCCACCGCTGTTGCTGCAGCCACTACCCTTTCTATCATCTCAGCCTGCTGAACTGCGTGATTCTCCAGACTGAAGGCGATATCCTCTCCAACCGTTAATCCAACAAATTGTCCATCCGGGTCCTGCAATACAGTCCCTACCTGATCCGACAATGCTGCAATACTAAGTTCTTTCTGCTCCAGACCCATAATTCGCAATGACCCAGACATTTCACCTTTATATGCAAAAGGGATGAGTCCGTTTATACAATGGGCCAGTGTACTTTTTCCAGAACCTGAGGGTCCTACAATAAGTACCTTCTCCCCTTCGGCAATCGTTAAGTTGATGTCTGCGAGTGTAGGTTCCTGCTGTGCCCGATATTGAAAACTGAAATCCTTAAATTCAATCACTGCTTTTTTCATCCTTGACCTTCCTCTTAGCTTCGTTTGAAGAATTCCACTTCCATTATATGTTTTATAGCCATGAAAAAGCCGGTGATCTCCACCGGCTTTTGGTTTGGATTATATGCTACTCAGGCTTCTCTGGTCAAGCTGCCTTGCTTCGTTCTTGTCTTAGCATATGCAATTGCGAGTAGTGAACCAATCACTGCCACAGTGACTATATTGGATGCTCCGGCGATAAGTCCTTGTGTGAATACTTTATTCGCTGGTTCCGCATAGATTAGAATATCCAGTACAGGTGCTACTAAGAACCAGGCGATTGCGTTCGCTACAATCTGGGCCAGATTAAAACGAATCAATTCCTTTCGTCCGAACTCCCCATCATGAATCCCAATTCTAGCCACAAGCAGACCCACAACGAGCCCAACAATTCCAGAAGCGATCACCCAACTGAACCAAGGGGAACCATAAAAAATCGCATCCTTCAGTGTATGTCCGATCAGGCCAATGAGTAATCCGGCAAAAGGACCGTATAACAGTGCGAACAATGCCAGTAAAGCATATGTAGTCTCAATGTTAGTGTTTGGAATTCCGGATGGAATCGAACCGAACCTGCCCAAAATAACGAATAGAGCAGAACCGATACCAATCGCAACAATCGTCTTAATCGATAACACCTTTTGTTTTGCCATGTTTTCATCTCCCCCAATGCATCTTTTTTATATTATGTGATTATACATCGGAATAGTATGAATTACTATAGAATAAAATAATAAAAAAATCTGCAAAGCAACATTAATGTTGGCTTTGCAGACCCAGACCACTTATAGATTCATTATTCAAATGATTTGCTCTATCTATTTCACAGTAACGGTTACCGTCACTGTCTTGGTGCCAATCTTTCCTTTAATGGATGCCGTTCCTTTGCTCACAGCTACAATCTGACCGCTAGCAGATACTCTAGCTACAGAAGGCTTAGAACTAGTCCACGCCGCACTTCCAGTAACAACAGCTGTCTTCCCCGTATCATACTGCGCAATCACAACTGCGTTCTGAACAGCGCCCGGAGCCATCTTCAGTCTCTTCTCATTAACAGTCAACTTCATTAGCTTAGGAACAACATTAATTTTGACACTAGCAGCGAGCCCTTGGTAAGAACCTGATAACGTCGCAGTTCCTTCTGTTATGGCTTTAACAGATGTACTTTTAACCGTGGCAACTGCCTCATTCGAGGACTCCCAATTCATGCTGCTGGAGATATTCCCCGTCTTACCATTAGAGTAGTAAGCCGTTACCTTTACGGATTTAGAACCTTTAATATTCAATTCAATCGCATTCGGTTCTACAACAATCTTAGTAACCTTTTGTTCAATAGTAACCGGGATACTGATGGTCTTATTAGCGTAGGTTCCCTTTAAAGTGGCAGAACCCTTCACCAATCCTTTGATTACCTTGCCGGAAGATGTTGTCTTGATAATGGCATTCGTACCGGTAATCTCCCATTCCATAGTACTTGTAACATCGAGTTCATTCCCATTTTCCATTACAGCTTTAACTTCAGGAACAGCCTTCTCTTCACCAGTAACAATCACAAAGTTTTCCTCTGGTCCGAGCAAAATATGAACCTTATCTTTAACTGTAACACTCACTACAACACTTTTTTCACGAATTGCTGCTTTAGAGGAGGTAGGGTTCTCCGATTTTATCTTGCCGACAATATTAACAGTACCAGCCATTTCAGCAACGAGCTTGCCATCTTTGATGATGGCGATCTCATCGTTGGCAGAAGTCCACTCGATTTCTTGACTGAAATCCAGCTTCGTTCCATCTAGTTTAGTTCCGTTTACCTTTGGCAAACTAACGGAATCCTCTGTGTACATGTCCAGTTCCTTTTTATCAGCTTCCAACTCAGTAATCGTAGGGAATACCGTCAACTTAAAGCTTTTACTAATCCCTCTGTACTCTGCTTTAATAACCGAAGTTCCCACTGCTTTTGCGGTGATCGCTGCAGCATCACTTCCCGCAGTAACCGTTGCCGCGAGCTGGTTATCCGAACTCCATACTGCACTACCCGATACATTCGGAGTGGAATTCGCAGCATCTCGAACCTCTGCTTTAACGTTCAAACTCTCACCCATAAACAAGAATTGATCGCCTGATGGAGTAAGCAATAACGCCTCGTAAGGAGCACGTACATATACATCCACAGTTTGTGTAATCCCCAGATAAGATACTGTAATTACAGCTTTTCCTGCGGACAGTACTTTGATTTCTCCCTTGTCTACAGTAGCGACACTCGTATTAGAAGAAGACCATTCCGCTTTTTCTGAAATATCATTTGCGGTCGTCTTTGTAGTCTCTTTGGTAAACGCAGCTACTTTCACCGGATTATCGCCAACGAGCATTTCAATTTCCTTAATTACGATGCCCTTATCATTTTTAAGCTCAATTTCAGAATAAGGCAATTTCACTACAGCTTTAAAGGTTGCTGTTAAGTCCTTGTATTTGGCAGTAATGGTTGAGGTACCTTCACCTGCCAGTTTGATCTTACCTTCTGCAATCGTCAATACGCTTGTATTGGAGCTGCTCCAAGTGGTATCAGCCGTTACATCCTTAGCAGAAGTCGCTGTTTCGCCACCAATCGCATTGGCCTTGACCAACAGTTTATCCTCTTCGTCACCCAATTTATAGTTCCCTTCGGAGCTATATTCGAGCTTCAATTCTTTGATCGGATGTGTTACCTCTACTTCAATAGTAGCGAGCGCATTATTATAAGTAGCTGTAATAATAGCTTTTCCGCTATCTATTGGAGTCAATAAGCCATTTACTACTTTCACAGCGTTAGTGTTAGAAGAATTCCATACCACTGCACCAGTCACATCTCTTTTGGAGGAGGACCCTTCCACATTCGCATATACCTTCAGTTGCTTTGGCGTTTGTCCAACCGTAAGCTGCACTTTGGCTGAGCTTTCGAATTCGATCGAGTTAATGTCGCCGGCAGCTGCAAAGACACTTACCGGAAAAACCGCAGTAGCTAACAATATCATGATGAGGAGCATTTTCGTCATTTTCCTGTACACAGTCATTTGTTCTCTCCCTTGGGCTATAATGTCGTTTGGTGGTTTATCCCCACACTCTTTTACTTATATCGACAATTGTACACCAAGTGTTTACCTTATATCTCCATAAAGCCAAATTCAGGACTTTCAGACTAGATAATCAGGTGAAGGGTTGATCAATATATTAGGAAGTAATATGCTAGCTACTACATTCTTTAATGAACCAAGGGGGTTACGATGAGTACACAGAACATTCAACTAGATGCAATCCCTTCTCCAAAGCAGGAAGATAGCTTCCTTAAAGGGGTAAAAGATTGTATTCCCACACTACTTGGTTATTTAAGCATTGGACTTGCAGCAGGTGTTGTTCAAAAGACAGCCGGGCTGAGCATTGCTGAGATTGCCTTGATAAGTCTGATGCTTTATGCCGGTTCTGCACAGTTTATAGCTGCTGGAATGATAGCAGTAAGCAGCTCGCCTGTTGCTATTATCGTTACGATATTTATCGTGAATCTTCGGCACATTTTGCTTAGTGCAGCTCTTTCACCTTATTTCCGGCATCTTACCCCACTACGAAATATGCTGGTTGGAACCTTATTGACAGATGAGACCTTTGGGGTTGCTATTAATCAAACGGTGAATAAGCAACAAATCAGTGAAAAATGGATGCATGGCCTCAATATCACTGCTTATTTAAATTGGTTTATTGCGAATATAGCGGGAGCTTTTTTGGCACAGTGGATTTCTGATCCAGATCAATTCGGTCTACAGTTTGCTTTACCTGCCATGTTCATTGGCATCCTTGTTATTTCCATGATGGATCGTAATAAAATAAAACTCGATTTGGTTGTCGCAATCCTAGCAGTAATCATTGCTGTAGCTAGCTCCTTCGTATTCTCCGGTAGTGTAGGTGTCATTCTTGCAACGCTCATTGCGTCAACAGTAGGGATGGTGCTTGAAAAATGGAAGTGAGATGGGAAGTATTTTTAATTATTCTAGGGGCAGCATTGGTAACCTTCATTCCAAGGGTGGTTCCATTAATGATTCTAAGCCGATTCGAACTGCCTGAATGGGGAATGCGCTGGTTAAATTATGTTCCTATCTCTGTTATGGCGGCACTAATAGGTCAGGAGATCCTCTTAAATGATGGAAAATTCTCGTCTATAGCTAATAACGTTGAGCTTTTTGCGGCAATCCCTACTTTTTGGATCGCGGTAAAGACCCGGAGTTTGCTAGGTACTGTGCTGGTAGGTGTTATTTCCCTTATGATCCTGCGGATGTTTTTTTGACCATGCAGGGGACCCCAAAAGCAATGAGTTACTGTGGCTGCTGGTCCCCCCGTCTCTTATCTGACCACTTCTTGGCGCTTCTCGTAAGAATTCGTTATCAGGAATAGCTGCATTATTTCTGCGTAACGATCAGAATTCATCATGCCAGTTTCGTCCATAAAAGAGTTAAAAAGATGACGTAGTACAAGTCATTTATAGTGATTGTAAGCGAGAGCTTCTCTTTCAGGCGTTCCGCACCACCTTCTCAGCGATATTTGGGGGATTTATACCCCTCTTTTCACCTTTCGCGCCTTCCGGGCGATATCTGGGGGATTTATACCCCTCTTTTTCACCTTTCGCGCCTTCCGGGCGATATCTGGGGGATTTATACCCCTCTTTTTCACCTTTTGCGCCTTCCGGGCGATATCTGGGGGATTTATACCCCTCTTTTTCACCTTTCACACCTTCCGGGCGATACGGGTGCAGTTTTGGGCTTCTTTGCAAAATCACTGCTAATATATGTACCACTTTCCCAAGAATATTGTCCCTAGTGTCCGAAAGTATGCTCAAATGACTAAAAAGCATGCTAGTATCCTATAGAAAACCGCAAGATTAGGAGAGCTATGCCTCTCCCATGTAGCAGCTATTCCTCTGCTATGCGGTTGCATTTCTCAGCTAACGCCAAACACACAAAGGAGCAATTCTCCATTAACGGGAGATTTGCTCCTTTGCTGTCTTTTAACTAAAGTCTATTACTTAAGGACAGCTTGCTTAAGACCACTCTGACTTACCCCGACCAGTTCGCCTCGGCATTCATTCACACCAGCTTCAGTGATCTTCACCTGACATAACTCACCTTGAAGTGAATCTTCACCCTCAAAGAATACCTGCAAGTAGTTATCACTGAAACCATGTTGAGTACTGCGGCCCGGCGCACCTTTGGCCGATCTTTCTGGAATTACGCTAAGCGTCTGTCCTACAAACTTACGGGCATAAGCTATTTGCATCTCTTCAGAAAGATCAATCAGTTCCTGAACACGTACATTTTTGATCTCCTCGTCGATCTGATTCTCCATCCGCGCTGCAGGGGTACCTGTCCGCTTGGAATACGGGAATACATGCATCTCCGAATAATTTACAGCCTTCATGAAATCGTATCCGGCACGGAACATCTCATCGGTCTCACCCGGGAATCCAACGATAACGTCAGTGGTGATTCCAACATCTGGCATCGCCTGACGGATCAATTGCATTTTGGCGTAATACTCTTCTGTCGTATATTTACGGCGCATCGCTTTCAGCACATCATTATGTCCGGCTTGTAGCGGGATATGCAGATGACGGCACATTTTCGAGGAACGGTTCAACACTTCAAGCAGCTTCTCATCAATCTGACTAGCTTCTATAGAACTGATACGAACCCGTTCCAGTCCATCCACCTTATCTAGATCCCACAGCAAATCGGAAAGACGGTAATTATCAAGATCATCGCCGTAACCTCCGGTATGAATACCCGTAAGTACAAACTCCTTATATCCTGCTTCTACCAATTGATGCGCTTGAGCGACGATGCTCTTAGGATCTCGACTGCGGGACAGCCCGCGAGACCATGGAATGATGCAGAAGGTGCAGAAGTTGTTACAACCATCCTGAATCTTCATGAAAGCACGTGTCCGATCCGCAAAGCCCGGCACATCCATTTCTTCGAACTCACGTGTCTTCATAATATTACGCACAGCGTTGACTGGCTGACGTGAGGCTTCTATATTCTTCACATGGGTCATAATCTGGTCGCGGTCCTGGTTACCAATGACAAGATCAACTCCGGGAATATCCAGAATCTCTCCAGGAGAGGTTTGCGCGTAACAGCCCGTTACGGCTACGATAGCCTCCGGATTACGCCGTACGGCACGGCGGATCATTTGACGGCTTTTTTTGTCACCTGTGTTGGTTACTGTACAAGTATTAATCAGATATACATCGGCGGGACCCTCGAAATCAACCTGCTCGTAACCTTCATTTTTAAATAGCTGCCAAATGGCTTCGGTGTCATAGAAATTCACTTTACAACCTAAAGTATAAAATGCTACGGATGGCATCTCTTAAGCTCCTCCCATTTCTCCAGATTCATATAATATACAAGCAGCGGCAACCATGCCCGCTGTCTCACAGCGCAGAATACGCCGTCCTAGTCCTACAGAAACAGCCCCTGCTTCTTCTGCCTTGAGGCATTCCTCGGGAGTAAAGCCCCCTTCAGGGCCTACCACAACCATAACCCTTCCGCCAGACTGCGGCGAAAGCGATGCTAACCATGGAGCGACGCTGCTTCGAAGCTGTAAGCCTTCCTCTTTTTCATAACAGAAATAAACAGCATCATACTCATTAAAAGTCTGCAAAAGCTGCTTCCAGGACAAAGGTGATCCTACAGACGGAACGATGTTCCGATGAGCCTGTTCGGCAGCTTCCTTACAAATTTTACGCCAGCGATCCAGTCGTTTGCTTTCCTTACGCTCGTCGTATTGCACTATTGTGCGTTCTGACAGAAAAGGAACAAAGCTTACAGCACCAATCTCTGTGCACTTCTGAATGACAGTTTCCATCTTATCGGCCTTAGGTAAGCTCTGAGCCACTGTAATTTTAATTCGAGGTTCATGCGTCATCTCCAGGGACTCCAGGATGTTCACCGTTACTTCACCAATTTCAATTTGCGCAATCTCTACTAATGCCTCACGGGAAACACCATCGCTGACAATAAGCTTGTCCCCTGCCTTACCACGCATCACTTTAGCAATATGACGGGCATCTTCCCCATCAATTCTCACGGTATCCGCACCAAACTGCTCCGGTGTAACGAAATATCGCTGCATCTCATCATCATCCTGTTCATAAATTCAGTAACAAGTATAAACGCCTTCGGCGTCCTTATAAGGACGGTAAGCGTTTAATCGAGAAATATAAGTCATAAAGTATAGAGTGAAACTTATACCTTCTTATATTTGAAGAAACGGCTTAGTCGCCCTTATAAGGGCGTCACCCGTTTCTTCAAGAAATATAAGGTTCGATCAGGCGAAAATCAACTATCAAATTTTGATCAAATTACATAATACAATGTTTGACAAAGGTTGAACAGACTTCATTCCTTGCCTTAGCTTCCAAAAATTCTTAAAGACAGCTGTACAAATGTTCTCGACATTTCGCTAGCCCAGACTGCGAGCGGATCAATCGTATAAGTCCGTAGCCCAGGAATAAACAGAATCAATAAAAAGAGGAATACAGCCCATTGTTCAAATTGCTGCAATTTGCCGCGGATCGAACGCGGGGCGATATCTTCCACAATCCGATAGCCATCGAGTGGCGGCAGCGGAATAAGATTGAACAGAAACAGAAAGAAGTTCCATTGAATGAAGGTGCCAAAGAATAAGTATACAGCCTCGAGCATGCGATCATTCGAGATATTATCTAGAACTCCAGTTGCCGCAAGTGCACCGTATATTATAGCACCAATAATTCCTAAGAGCAGGTTACTGATTGGTCCCGCAGCCGATACGATGACTCCCATGAGACGAGGACGACTAAAGTTATCGCGGTTTACCGGAACTGGACGTGCCCAACCGAAGCCAGCAACAAGCAGCAACAAAATACCAAAGAAATCGAAATGAACAGCAGGATTAAGCGTCATGCGGCCAAGTAATCTTGCTGTTGGGTCACCGAACTTATTCGCGAAATAAGCATGACTGAATTCATGTACTGTAAAAGCAATTAAAATTGTAATGAGCAGGAAAGGAAGCTGATCTAAATCTACTCGAATTATATCTTGTAATATATCCATCTTTACCTCTTTCCGGCTGTAAACGCCACCCAATCTTCCTCACGGGATATTTCAATAATCTCAAAACCAGAAGCTTTCAGCGCGTTCGCCACAAGTCCTTCTTTATCTTTATAGATACCTGAGGTAATGTAGAGGCCTCCAGGTTGAAGCGCGCGGTATACATCATCCGTAAACAATACGATGATTTCCGCCAAAATATTCGCAACTACAATTTGTACAGGCAATGTCACGCCAAGGCTGCCTTCTTGCTCTTGCTTAGCAGGAACGGCTCCTTCTAGTGAGTGACCAGGTCTAGCGGATGGCCACATCTCTCCAGCCGCTGTATCCGCTACGCCTTCCCCGCCCAGCAGCGATAGAAGATCACTCTCTTTTACCGTTATGGACGATTCAAGCTTGTTAAGGGCTACATTCTCCCGTGCACTTACCACAGCCACCGGATCTAAATCTAAGGCCAATACGGATTTTGCACCTAACAGCATCGCACCTACAGCCAAAATTCCTGAACCGGTGCCAACATCGATAACTTCTTCACCACCGCTAATGTTCTTTTCAAGCGCACGGAGGCACAGAGCTGTTGTAGGGTGAGTCCCAGTACCAAATGCCATGCCAGGGTCGATCTCAATGATCGCTTCATCCGGACTCTCAGGCGTATATTCCTCCCAGGTTGGTTTAATGGTGAGACGTTTGGATACGCGCAGCGGTTTGAAATATTGCTTCCAAGCATGAGCCCATTCGTCTTCATCCACAGTCTTCCAAGAAATCAACGCTTTGCCTGGATCAATCCCGTACTCATGCAATTCGGCTACCCGTGGAGTCAATTCTTCTATAACAGCATCCATATCTGTGGAATCGGCATAATAACCCTTTATGACCGCTTCCCCTTCAGGAATATCATTCAAAGGTTGGTCGTACAATTCACCGTAACGTGTATCCCGTTTTTTGTTCAGTGTGCCGGATTCCTCGATAGAAACCCCACCCGCACCAGCTTCATATAAAAAGTTCGAAATCATTTCCTGTGCTTCTTCTGTTGTATGTATCGTCACTTCATGCCATAACATCTTTATGTAATCCTCCTAAAAGTTTTGTGAGCATTTGCTTCATTGATTTACTTCCTGCAAAACTTGCTTCGAAAGCATAGGCTTAGTTTTGTGAGCATTTGCTACACTTGAATTTACTTCGTGCAAAACTCGCTTCGTAAGCATTCGCTTCATAGTATAACATTTCTTATTGGTGTAACGCCAAACTACAGCTCAACGACCTGCGACGTCCTCTTTACGCCTACAAAAGCAGTTGAGCGAATGATCATCCACCATCCCCGATGCCTGCATAAAAGCATAACAGATTGTAGTACCCACAAACTTCATGCCTTTCTTCTTTAATGCCTTACTCATCTCATCAGACTGAGCCGTCGAAGCAGGTACATCTGCACGAGTCTTCCAATGGTTAATAGTAGGCACACCAAAGGCAAAGCTCCAGAGATACTCTGCAAAGCTGCCATGTTCCTCGCAAATTTGCAAATATACACCCGCATTACGGATGATAGCATCAATTTTCAATCGATTTCTAATAATCCCGGGATCACTCATTAGCTTCGCAATTTTGGCTTCATCATAATGGACAATCTTATTCGGATCAAATCCGTCAAATACCTCTCTGAAACGCGCCCGTTTTTTTAGTACCGTGTACCAGCTCAGCCCTGCCTGCATCCCTTCGAGCATAAGCAATTCAAACAGCTTTTGGTCATCATACAGAGGCTTGCCCCACTCCTCATCATGATAGGCAATATATAGTGGATCATCATTGACCCAAGCACAGCGAGTGACTTCCATCCTTCTTCTCCCCTTTCATGGCTGAATCTTTACAACGTCTACTCACTTTATACGAAAAAAAGGGAAGAACACAAGGTTCATCCCCTAAAAAAGTTATTCTATTTCCTTGAATTATGATTCTTCTAACTCTTATGGCCGGATCTGCACTCTCGTTTCTTTTTCCGGATCATCGGTGGTGTAGTAGAACATATATATAGAAGCTTCTGTACCTTTAAAATCCTTATACACATCAATTGCCTTGTTGTTTCCATCCCCCGCGAAATTGACGGTTACCGGTTTACCTAGGATGCGCTCTTTATCCAGCCCGATATGGGTCTGGTTAATTCCACCGAAGTGAGCATCATCACTTCCAGTTTCTACGTAAAGATCAGATCCCTGCATATAGTACGTCCACTTCACCGGATACCCGCTAAGTTGCTGGATAATCGTCTGTTTCTTTTGAGAGATGTTCGTTAAAAGAAGTGGTATTTTGTCATCATTATTCTTGGTGATTTTATAGCTGCCATGATGAGTCACCTTATATTTAGCTACAAAGGTAATCGGAGTCTCTTTCGTAATTTCAAGGTCAACTGGCCGTTCGAAACGAAGCACTGTCAGCTCCGGCTCACCTTCTGGAGATCTCCATAAATTGCCCTCAAGCGTCTTGCCTGCTACTTCAAGAGCATACTTTTTATAAGGGAAGCTATTGTCTATATCTTTACTTCTAACTGTAACTCGAATTTGAGTAGGAGACACAACCATATTCTCCAGCGTGTAATCCGTTTCACCTACTTCAAGCGGCAGATTTAGACTGGTTTTTATCGTCCCACTCTCCATCTGCTTTTTGCTTAATTGAAGATCGAATGAAAGTGGTCCATTAACATCTTTTTCTTTCTTCATATATTGCAGCTTATAAGTCAGTTGACCACCGGAAACATCCTCCGCCTTAAAGTATTGCTGCGCTGTATACTCCCCTTTTTCTCCTGGTGTACCGTAAGTACCTCCAGGCAGCGAATTAATGAGCGTTCCGTTTTTGTATCCTACAATATTTGGATAGGCCCATTCTTTTGCTTCTGGCTGATCAAAAATGATCGCTGAAGAGAATAACATTTTCTCTTGGCCTTGGGTAAACGGCTTCACCTCTATGCTGCGCATCCCTTCCTGTCCAATAGGGAAGCTCTGTGTCTCCGTCGAGTGGATATCCAGCGGCAAATCTAACGATTGTACACTAAAAGCCTGAATATCATTCGCAACTAGCTGAACATTCACTTTGTCATTCTCTGGTGTCCATTCACTTTCGAAATAACCGTTATAAATTTGGTTCTTTTCGTCCCAGTTCAGATAATTGTACTCTCCAGAACTATTTCCTCCCCCGGTACCTTTCAGGGTCATCCCAGTCACACGCCAAGTTTCACTGTCCTGTCGTTGTCCAACATCCAATGTGAATAAGATGACCGTTCGATTCTCATCCACGATGGCTGTATGTAGCTTTAGCGTCACTCCGTCCTTTGTCACCGATTGATCCAGCTGTTGTCCGAGGTTTTGTGCCAGTGCCGCCTGAATACCACCTCTTTCACGGAGCATTGTATCCCAATTATAATGAACTGCCGCATAAACCGGCGCCGCCGCTAAAAGCACTGATACTGAAGCGACAGCAGCTATTTTGCTCCAGTTTCTCCCCCGGTTCTGGCTGCCACTGCTCATCCGAGTGTGAACGGAAGCTGTTGTATCCTGTTCAATTCTCTCCCACATGCTATCAAAATTTGGATATGGCACATTTTGATCCTTATTCAACCGATGCTCCAGCATATTCTCTAACTTTTTCATAAGATTCGCCCTCTTTCTGGTCAATTTGAACCCCAGCCTCCAGCAAAATTCTCCGCAATACCTTCAGCCCTTTATGCAGCCTTGATTTGGTCGTTCCGAGCGGGATGGATAGCAGGTCCGATACTTCAGCCAAGCTGAAATCATGCATGTACCTAAGCGTAATCACCATCCGAAGTTTGACAGGGAGCTGGCTCAAATATTTCGCCCATTCCATTGTCGTCTCCCGCTGCTCAATCAATCGATCTACAGGGGTTTCAGGAGATTTCTTAAATAAATAAAGATTGTCTGAAACTTTCTGCTGTAAAGTACGCTTCCGTTTCAAATGATTCAGGCAATGGTTGACCGTTATTTTCATAATCCAAGCCTTCATATGCTCAACGTTCTCACGATTCGTGCGAAATACGGTAATGAACACATCCTGCGTCAAGTCTTCCGCATCCGCCGCGTCATGCACCATATAGTAGCAAGTCCTGTATACATCCTTGTTGTAGGCTTCGAATAACTCCCGGTTAGTCTCCAAATCTTGTACCCTCCTTTCTTTTCTGTGATATCTATATGACAACCAGTCTTTGGAAAAGGTTCGTTTTTCTGAGCATAAACTATAGATGCTAGTAATAACAGATGAAAGATATCAATTATACTCTCAACACAAAAAGCCCCTTCCCATAAATCTGAGAACTGGCTTTCCTTTATATTCACCACAAACAGCCTTCAAAAATCAAATAATATTCATAACCTCTCGTGCTTGTGTATCCAAATCCTGAGCTGAAGAAGAAATATTCTTGAAATCATCTAATGCTATTTGAATCTGCTGTTGACTATCTTCTATATTTTCTTGCACCTGGTTTGTTCCTTTGGAGATTTTATCAATTTCCAGTGTAATGGCATCCACACTATTTTTCACTTGAATAATCGAATCCTGTACCATGGAAGACAGCTTCCTAACTTCTTTTGCAACCACGTCAAAACCTCGCCCAAACTCCCCGGCATGTGCCGCTTCAATTGCTGCGTTAAGCGCTAACAGTTGCGTTTGCGAAGCAATATTACGAATCGTCTGTACAATCCCCTGAATCGATACCGCTTGTGTCTCCAGATTAGCTAGAGTCTGTGTATTTTCGATGGATACTTCAGCAATTTTGTCGACGCTCAGTAATAGTTCCTGACTCCGTTCAATACCTTTCCCGGCTCTTTGATTTAAGCTGTCCGACATCTCTTGCATCCGATGTACCACGACACTCATGTTATTTTGTCGTTCCGTAATATTGGTCGCTATTTTGGAAACGCCAATGACTTGTTCATTATTTTCATCAAAGACAGGCATATAGGTAGCTTCCAGCCAAACCACATTTCCTTTTGCATTCATTCGTTCGACTTTATCCTGAAAACTTTTTCCTAAAAAAAGATCCTGCCAGAACAGCTCATACCCCGGGCTATTTACAAAATGAGAAAAGCAAAACTCCTTATGGTGCATCCCAATCATATCTTCTTTGTTATACCCCATCGAACTAGCAAAAACTTCATTCACATAAGCCACTCGTCGATTAAGATCAAACCTTATAATAGCTAAATTTCTTTCTAATGATCGAACAACAAGCTCATCGGTAACCCCTTGAGAGTGTACCATTCCCATAATATAATTCCTCCTGGATATGTATAAGTTACTCGTCGCGTCATCATGAAGTATATCTGAACAATTATACGCTCTTATTGCGCAGAGAGAAATATATGTTTCTTATTAAAATGAATTAGATTCATAATAAAAAAAGACCAATGAGCGAGCGAGTATTAAGTGATGATAATTAGAAAAAACCCAGCTGCAATACCAGCCAGGGTTCGAACCAGTTCCTAGTATAATTAATCTTCTCTTACAAAATGCTCTTACCAAACGGTCCAGCAATCTTAGCCTCTTATATGTACATTTCCTTATTTCTTGGATCCGTAGTCTCCCATCTTGATTCCCCATACCGAATCCTTCTGATGGGCAGCTGCCTCCTTTAAACTTGGAAGTCTTACATCCTGAGGACTATGCCGTTCCAAATACATCACAAAGGCCTGGCGAAGCCCAATCTCAGCATCCAGTTTATTAAGTTCGTTCGGGTGTTTCTCCATCTCGGCTAATTCTACTTCCCAACGGTATAAATCGCTTGCCTCAGATCGTTCCAACCGAACTTTTTCAGTCAGCTCCCGCAGCTCACGGTAAGCCTGTTTTACTTTTGAAGAGTACAGCTGTTTCTGATTCATAAAAGTTAAGAATGCAATAAACAGCGCTAAACCTACCCATAAAATAACGTTATCCATATTCTCCCTCCCTACTTGGGCTATTCCCCTAATTATACACACCAGAACGCAAAAATACCCCACAATGTGAGGTATCTGCCCTAGCTTTTGCATCTATTCTTTTTTCATAATTTCATGCAGCTGACGTTTGTCTGCTTCTAGCGCTCGAGCCTGTGCTTCGACATCCTCCAGATCTGCCTCCGCCGCCGAAAACTCCACATCCTCTGCCTTCGCCTCGTACAGCATTTTCATCTTCTCGGTCTTTGAGAATATTTGTGAGTTCTCTCTATCCATAGTATCGATCATCTCCCTTCTTATGAATGAAATCATTATTCAAATCATCCCGCCTGCTTCTTCAATTAAGCGTAATGCCTGATCATAGGACTCTGAATGCACGATCACCGTAAGCAAAATATCTCTACCCGTCGGCCCACCATCTCCGCCATGACTCATCCCACTCCCGCTTGTATCAGCAGCAGCTAGTATGCCGGTGTGCGCACGCTCAGCAGTCATGGAGTCCATTCTGGCAACATTGCCTGTCACTGGGTTTACCCCTGAGCTAAAGCTCGTGCCTCCATATCTACTGAAGCGATCAATGGAGATTTCGATTGCCCGAAGTACACGGAGCTTACGAGCAACACCTTCCGCTTCCTCAGGACTTTTAAAATAAGCCAAAATAGATCTTTCCGACATCTTATCCCCGCTCTCGCTCGAAATTCAGATATCTGTTGCATTCCTTTATATTGTCTTTATTTTGCTTGTTTTATGCCCTTTTTTTCTCATATTCCACTTATCTACTGGGAATTCGACATTTTCCTCAACGCTTCCCTGCAATATAGTACTAAAGTTGTATATTCGATTTGAAGGTATAGCTGTAGAATAAATTTAATTTTCATAATTTTTTACAATTTATGTTGAGGAGGAGAACTACAGATACACACTGCAATATAAAAATTCATTTGGGAGGATGAACTTATTTGAAACGTACCTTTAAACACTCTATTCAAAAATTTGGTTTTGGGGCGGCGAGCTTCGGACTGGCTGTTTCTGTCCTTTTTCCATCCGCTGCATTTGCGAACTCATCCCTTGAATCATCAACTAACCTAGTTAATAATGTACAGTCTCAAAGTGTGACCCCTCATAACTACGCGGGTGTGCTCAAAGGTTCAGCACCAGTATCCGTAATCGTGGAATTAACTAATAAACCAGTCAGTGTGTATGAAAATGAAGCTAAAACTTCTTCTTTACGATCCTCAGTCTCCTTACAACGCAGTAAAATTATCTCAGAGCATAAAAGCTTTATTTCCTCAGCGCAAAAAATCGATGCCGACATCGGTTTTGAATACAGTGAGATTTTTAACGGATATTCCATTACACTGCCAGCCAATCAAGTTAACAAGCTGCTAGAGCTTTCAGGTGTCGCGGCTGTTTATCCAAATGATGAAGTACATGCGTTAGCAGACAGTGTTGAGGTAGCAACTTTGCCTGTTACTCCTTCCTATTCAGACAGTGGCAATCTTATTGGCGCGGATAAACTTCATGATTTAGGTTACACAGGAGAAGGAGTACAGGTAGCCGTTGTCGATACCGGCATCGATAAAAATCACCCTTTATTAAAAGATAATTATAAGGGTGGTTACGATGCCTACGATCAGGATGATGATCCGTCAGAAACACCCCCTGATGCCAACTTTCCTCCAAAAGCAGGTAACCCTTACGAAACCTCGCACGGCACTCACGTAGCCGGTACTATTTTGGATGTTGCACCTGAGGTGGATTTGTACGCGTATCGTGTACTTGGCCCCTATGGTTCCGGGCCCACAGCGGTTGTAATCGCGGGTATTGAGAAAGCGGTCGCTGATGGAGCCGATATAATTAACCTCTCCTTGGGCTCTGATGTCAACCAAAGCTATTCCGCAAATTCAATCGCGATAGACAACGCCATAAAATCGGGCGTGAATGTTGTTGTTGCCGCCGGTAACGCTGGACCGGATGTAGGAACACTTGGCGAACCCGCTGGATCCCAACTTGCACTTAGTGTAGGTGCTTCTACTACCCCAGTGAATACCCCTTTCTTTGATTTTGGCGAGGTTAAAAAAATTCCAGGGACATTAGCAACTTACTCCCCAGATTTAGTTGATAATACTGCTGGCAGTAAGATCGTTTACGCTGGCCTTGGGAGTCCTTCCGATTACACAAATTTGGATGTTAAGGATAAGGTAGTGCTTGTCGAGCGAGGTGGGCTGAGTTTCGGAGATAAATCTCTAAATGCCAAAGCAGCTGGAGCCAAGCTTGTCCTAATTGCTAATAATGCTGCTGGTGAAATCACTCCCACCCTCGGTACGCCCGGGAACTACATTCCTACCTACGGAATTACTCAAGCAGATGGCCAAAAGATAAAGGCTCAATTGGCTGCTGCTAAAGATATCATCAGTTACTATATAGGGCTTGAAGTAAATCAGTTAGCGAACTTCAGCTCTATGGGTCCGGGGATGCCGGATTATCTAATCAAACCTGATGTTGTTGCGCCAGGGGTCAATATCAACTCCACAATTCCTAGCTGGAATGAGGACTACGAACATGCTTTTGGCTTAAAAAGCGGCACCAGTATGGCAACCCCACATGTTGTAGGAGCTGTGGCTTTGTTACTGAGTGAAAACTCTGATCTGAAGCCAAATGAAATTAAAGCGCTGCTGATGAATAATGCTGATTCTATCTTTAACCGTGATGGAGATCCTTACTCTTTGTACCAACAAGGTGCCGGATTGATTAATCTGGAGAAATCAGCAACAGCTAGATCTATCGCTAAAGTCGGAGAGAGCTTAATTAGCGGCCTTCCTGGGACTGTAGAAATCCCTTATTACACAGGTTCCTTGTCCTTTGGCCTGCTCCCAAAAGGAGCTAGTGTAACGAAATCAGTTTATGTAGAAGACTTTAAGGAGAATGGATCAACCTACACTCTGTCCACCGAATGGCTTACAGAAGCGCCTGGTGAAGACATTAGTATTAATATTGCACCAAGCACCGTTACCTCAGGTACAGATCAATATGCACAATTTACACTGAATGTATCTGACACAGCAAAAGAGGGCGCATATGAGGGTATCCTGTTCCTTACCTCTGATACAGAAACTCTTCGTCTTCCTTTTAATGCACTTGTCGGCGACCAATTCAATTTAGCGCCTGTGAATCAACTTTCTTTTGAAAGTCCACAGATTTCTCCTAATGGTGATGAACGCTCAGATGACACCACCTTTACCTTTTCTGTCAACGAAGAGCTGGATGGCATAAGTTTCGTAACCTCACCAATAGATGATCCTGCGACAGTTTTAGGTGAAGTTTATTCTATCGATGAAAAGGTCTATCGTGGCGTGTACGAGATTCCAAATTGGGATGGAACGTTAACAGACCTGGAGACCTCCGCCAAGTCCACTTTAGCAGATGGTCACTACTACATCACGCCAGTGCTTCCCAATGGGCAACTGCTCGAGAAACAAAGAATCGAGTTCACAATTGATACCGAGAAGCCATTAGTTTCCGGCATCACACTTGAGGAGTATGAACGTGAAGCGCCAACCGATCCTGGTGCGGCACAAATCAGTGGTTTCATTGATGATGACCTAATGGCCCATTATATTTCCGCCACAAACCCTATTGGAAACTGGTTTACTGTGTACGCCGAAGGTAAACATTATGATGGGAATACTTATAAATTTGGCGGTGTGATTGCAAATAACGGTGCTTTTTCCATTGACGTTCCTGTTAATGAGGGGCTTAATGAGTACAAAATCTATGTGGTTGATAAAATAGGTAATGGCGCAGACGACGATGATTATACTCAGCGACTGCTTTATAGCACAGGGGATGGTATTTTCAATGTAACTCCCTCTCTATCTGCAGCCACCATTGATGTGGGACGACCGGTAACCGTTGATCTAGGGTATTCCGTGACAGATGAGGTTTATGGCGTCTATGGGGCTTCATTCGCTGTCATTTACGACGATTCCCTCGAAACACCAGCAATCCAGCCAAGCGTACAACTGGCTACGTATCAAGAGGAGAATTTCTCTGGTGTTCCACTTACAGAATTCTCACAAACCTATGATCTAGAAGACGGCCGTAAACTGACACAGTATACTGTCAATCTGTCAGGTGGTGCTTATCACGGCTCTGGCTCACTAGCCCAAATAACCTTCAAACCATCTATAACAGGAAAATACGACTTGGAGCTGTACGATGTACAGATCTGGAATGATGCTACAACATCAACAATCCCATCTGGTTTGAGAACGGTAAGCGTAACTGTAAATACACCTGAAACACCGAAACCGACACCGACACCGACACCGACGCCGACGCCGACGCCGACGCCGACACCATCATCTGATTCGTATGTACCTACAGCTACCAGTGCTCCGGCTTCTGGAATCGCATTGATATCAGGGAAGCTAGTAGAGACAGCAGATCCAGCAGGTGGTAAGCCTTCAGCGGTGTTTAACATCTTAGACACTGCATTAGCCAATTCGATCCAGAAGGCAAAAGATAAAAAATCTGTACTTGATCTTAGCGATGTAAGCTTCAATAAATATAGCCAAGTTGTTATTACTCTTACCCCGGCCCAAGCCGAGCAGTTAAAGAAATCGGAGAATGTATTACGCCTAAACGGCAGTGGGTTCAATATACTTATTCCAGCGGCAACACTTCCGGATTTCATCAACAGTAATGGTTTGATCCTTACGATTAGCCTGACAGATGCGGGCAACACAGCAGTTTTAGCAGGTAGCTCAGCAGCAATAAATATCGGTTCTTCCATTCTCACCATCAAGAATGGTTGGACTACCGGAAAGCCGATCATCCTTCAGCTTCATCTAAAAGCCAGCAGTCTACATGATGCTCGAAAGACTGCCGCTTATGTAGAATTAAAAGATCATAAATGGTCCTATCTACAACCTGGTTCTATCTCTAAAGAAGGGATTCTACAGTTTAACGTTACTGGTGACGGTTCTTACAGTGCAGCATCCCGAAAAATAAGCTTTAAAGATATTGGCACACACTGGGCTCAAACCGATATCGAAATCCTTGCTTCACATGGTATCATTGCCGGCAAAGGAGCCGATGGCAGCTTTAAGCCTGCTGACACCTTAAATCAGGCAGAGCTTCTAACACTCTTCGACCGTCTACTTGGAAAAGGTGACACTTGGAGTACTCGCATCAAAGAAAGTGGATCTCGTGATGTGCTAACTCGCGAGGAAGCAGCTCTTATCATCGCTAAGGCTCTTGGTGCTGATCTTACAGTAGCCAAGACACCTTTAAGCTTTAAGGATGCCGACAGCATCGCTGCAGAAGTACGTAACGCTGTAGCCTATGCTGTAACCAAAGGTTATCTCAAAGGTGTTACTGCGGACAGCTTCAATCCACAAGGAACTCTGACTCGTGCACAAGCAGCCACGATTCTGAGCCGCGTGCTTGAGGACCTACGTTCTTCGAACAACATCTAGTTGAATGATAAAAAAGCTGTTCCAATGCATATCCTGCATCGGAACAGCTTTTATTCAATTAGTGGATTAATGAAGTTAGAAATATCAGTCCCCGCGGAACGCACGCTTCACACGATCAAAGAAGGATTGTTCATGCTCATGTGTGTTTTCTCCATTTAGAGAGGCGAACTGTCGCAACAAATCTTTTTGTTCATCATTCAGCTTGCTAGGTGTCACAACAATGACTCTAACATGCTGGTCACCTTGGCCAGATCCACGTAGACGTGGAACACCTTTGCCTTTAAGGCGGAAGAAAGTACCGGTTTGTGTTCCCGCAGGAATCTTCAGCTTCACTTTTTCCGTTAAGGTAGGAATCTCAATCTCATCGCCAAGTGCTGCCTGTGCAAACGTAAGTGGAACCTCGCACATAATATCATCGTTCTCACGTACGAAGAAATCATGCGATTTGACACGGATAACAATATACAAGTCTCCAGCAGGACCACCGCGTAAGCCGCCCTCGCCTTCGCCAGTCATGCGCAGCTGTGCACCGTCATCGACACCTGCAGGGATGCGCACATGAATCTTACGCTGCTTCTTAACTTTACCCTGACCGCTACAAGTTGTACATTTTTCCTTAATAATCTTACCTGTACCACTGCAATGCGAACATGGACGACGATTACGCATCTGTCCAAGTGGTGTATTCTGTACGAATTCCTGTTGCCCACTACCATGACAAGTGGAACAAGTCTCTGGTTTAGTACCCGGTTTAGCCCCGGAGCCGTAGCAGGTATCGCAAGTTTCCGTACGTGGAATAGTAATATCGGTTTCTTTACCGAATACCGCTTCCTTGAATTCAATGGTCATCGTATACTGCAAATCCCCGCCACGCTGTGGTGCGTTAGGATCACGGCGTCCACCGCCACCAAAGAACATATCAAAGATATCGCCTAGACCTCCGAAGTCGCCACCACCGCCTCCGAAGCCGCCCATACCTTGGTTAGGATCAATATGACCATATTGGTCATATCTAGCTCGTTGTTGTCCATCGCTAAGAACATCATAAGCTTCTTTTACTTCTTTAAACTTAGCTTCAGCGTCATCTGCTTTATTCACGTCTGGGTGAT
Organism: Paenibacillus etheri; assembly: GCF_001012825.1. Classification (GTDB taxonomy): domain Bacteria; phylum Bacillota; class Bacilli; order Paenibacillales; family Paenibacillaceae; genus Paenibacillus_AQ; species Paenibacillus_AQ etheri. The sequence continues at coordinate 100,031 of NZ_LCZJ02000014.1, read as the reverse complement.
ATTGGCGCGCCAATTTCCGGTACGCTTTCTTCACCTCGTCGTCTGAAGCATCTCTACTGAGGCCAAGCACTTCATAATAATCGCGTTTATCTGCCACTGCTTTCACCTCCGTACGTTACATACTCAAATTCCTAATTACCTGTCAAAGAAACCATTATACGATAAAACCTTAGGATCTGACCATCCAGTTCCAGCAGATGTTTATTCTTACAATATCAGAAGGCGCATTCGCGAAGAGTGTGCAAACTGATATTACAAAAGGAAAGTCAAAACACGGGATGACCCGGTTTTGACCTTCCCTTCTTAACTATATAAGAATTTATCAGTTACGCCCTATACACTTATCGTTTAAGGTTACCCTTGATTCTTATCTTCGTCAACAACCTCATAATCAGCGTCAACTACATTGTCTTTCTTAGGAGCGCCTTCAGCAGCTCCAGCGCCACCTTCAGCACCTTGCTCTGCTTGAGCAGCTTGTTCGTACAGCTTCATGGACAACTGTTGTACAATCTCAGTCAATGCTTCTGTAGCTGCATTGATTTCTTCAAGATTGTCAGTTTCAAGTGCTGCTTTCACTTTATCTTTAGCTTCGTTTGCTTTTTCAACTTCGGAAGCATCAGCTTTATCCCCAAGATCTTTGATCACTTTCTCAGTAGAATACACGAGTTGGTCAGCGCTGTTCTTCGCTTCTACCAATTCTTTACGCTTACGGTCTTCCTCAGCGTGAAGCTCGGCATCCTTCATCATTTGTTCTACTTCTGCGTCGCTCAGACCGCTGGAAGAAGTGATAGTGATCTTTTGGCTCTTGTTCGTACCTTTATCTGTTGCAGATACATTCACGATACCGTTGGCATCAATATCGAAAGAAACTTCGATTTGTGGTACGCCACGTGGTGCTGGTGGAATCTCGTTCAGCATGAAGCGTCCCAGTGTTTTGTTGCCGTTCGCCATTTGACGCTCACCTTGTAGCACGTGAATCTCTACGCTAGGTTGATTGTCAGCAAAGGTCGAGAATACTTGAGATTTACTTGTAGGAATTGTAGTGTTACGCTCGATCATCTTCGTGAACACGCCACCTGCAGTTTCGATACCGAGGGAAAGCGGAGTTACGTCGAGCAATACAACGTCCTTAACATCACCAGTCAATACACCCGCTTGAACAGCAGCACCAAGAGCTACAACTTCATCCGGATTCACACCTTTGTGTGGATCTTTACCTGTAAGCTTCTTAATTGCTTCTTGTACAGCAGGGATACGTGTAGAACCACCAACCAGAACGATTCTGGTAAGGTCTGCAGGCGTCATACCAGCATCAGACAAGGCTTGACGAGCTGGTCCCAAAGTACGTTCTACCAGACCAGCAGTGAGCTCATCAAACTTCGCACGAGTCAAGTTGATCTCCAAATGCTGAGGTACTCCGTCAACAACAGTGATGAACGGAAGCGAGATCGTAGTTGTCAGAACGCCTGACAGTTCTTTCTTCGCTTTTTCAGCAGCGTCTTTCAAACGTTGTACAGCAGATTTATCTTTGCTCAGATCAATGCCTTGCTCTTTCTTAAATTCAGATACCAGGTAATCCATAACGACTTGGTCAAAGTCATCGCCACCAAGTTTGTTGTCACCGCTTGTAGCTTTTACTTCAAAGAAGCCATCGCCCAATTCCAAGATGGATACGTCGAACGTACCGCCACCAAGGTCATAGACAAGGATGGTTTGATCTTCGGATTTCTCCAGACCGTATGCCAAAGCTGCAGCTGTTGGCTCGTTCACAATACGCAGAACTTCCAAGCCTGCAATTTTACCTGCATCTTTAGTAGCTTGACGTTGGCTGTCATTGAAATAAGCAGGAACTGTGATAACTGCTTGAGTAACAGTTTGGCCAAGATATGCTTCTGCATCGGATTTCAGCTTTTGAAGAATCATTGCTGAAATTTCTTGTGGGGAGTAGTCTTTACCATCGATGCTTTCTTTATGGTTAGTACCCATGTGACGTTTAACAGAGCTGATCGTACGATCAGGGTTAGTAATTGCTTGGCGTTTAGCTGTTTCACCGACGATACGCTCGCCGTCTTTCTTAAAACCTACCACCGAAGGGGTTGTACGTGCGCCCTCTGGGTTTGGAATTACAACGGCTTCGCCGCCTTCCATTACGGCAACGCAAGAGTTCGTGGTTCCTAAGTCAATACCGATAACTTTACTCACAATAATTTGCCTCCTCTAAAGGTATATGGAGCATTCGCTCATTTAAATTATAAAAATACAAGCATAAACGCCTTCGGCGTCCTTATCAGGACGATAAGCGTTTATGCGAGAAATATAAGGATAATGTATAGCATGAAACTTATACTATCTTATATTTTCAGAAAAATTCGATTGGTAACGATGGTGGACAGAAACTGCCCGTCCTATATAGACAGATTACATGCTGACTTTGACCATAGCAGGACGAAGGACTCTATCTTTCAGGAGGTATCCCTTTTGGACCTCTTCCGTTACGATACCCTCTTCGTACTCCTCGCTCTCCACCTGCATAATAGCCTGATGGTATTCAGGATTAAAAGGCTGTCCTACTGTTTCCATAGCCGTAAGTCCCTCGGACTTCAATACCCCATCTAGCTGACGGAAAATCATATTAACACCCTTCACGAAAGCTTCGGATTCAGTGCTACTAGGAGTAGTGACCAACGCACGCTCAAAATTGTCCAGTACTGAAAGCAATTCAGTTACGAGCTTGGAGGTGGCATATTGAGCCAACTCTTCTTTCTCCTTCTGAGTACGACGACGGAAGTTATCGAAATCAGCCTGCGCACGCAACGCACGTCCTTGATATTCATCAGCGAGATCCTGCAGGCGTTTTACCTCCGCACCTGTGTCTGAAGCACCTTCACTAACTTCTTCTGTAAATGAGTTGGTTTCCGAAGCTACATCAGCCTCAGGTTCCTCATTTATCAAATCATCTTTGAATTCATTAGCATCTTGAACTTGTTCCTTTTTCAAGTTGTCTTCACCTCCTTAAAATCATTCACGTTATCAATGTTGACTCTGTTCACTTATACCAGTGTGCCAGCATCGCTGTCAAATCTCGGGATAAAATGCCCAAGATCCCCATCACTCTTGCATATTCCATTCGTGTCGGTCCAAGGATCCCAATGCTTCCCAGGGCCTGCCCATCAAGAGAATAAGTGGCGGTAATCAGACTGCAGTTAGCGAACGCTTCATGATTGTTCTCCGTTCCTATTCGCACCTGAATACCTGTGCCGCCTGTTGTAGGGGCCAGCATTTTGAGCAATGTAGGCGTCTCTTCCAGCAGATCAAGAATGCTCTTCACCTTGTCAACATCCTTGAACTCAGGCTGTGTAAGCATATTCGTGGCTCCACTAAGATAGATACGCTGCTCTTGATCACTTTCCAGCGCAATGTCTAGCACTTGCATTAATTCCTCATAATGTGAGATGTGACGCTGCATTTCCTCGCCAAGCTCGGAATACAGCCGAGTCTTCAGCTTATAGAGTGGTACATTGACCAGCTTACTATTCAGTAGGTTAACCACTTTCTCCATCTCGGAAACGGAAATCTCCGGTGGAATGTTCACCGTACGGTTCTCAACTTGCCCCGTACTTGTAACGATAATCGCTACAGCGGTTTTATCATCTAGTGGTAACAACTGAAAATGACGCAATGATGTATGAAAAACCTCCGGTCCCAGAAGGATGGAAGTGTAATTCGTCATATTGGAAAGAATCATCGCCGCATGTTGGATTACCTGCTCCATCGCATTCAGCTTCTCGGCAAAAAAAGCGCGGATCGTGCCCATCTCTGCCGTTTCGGCGGAATTCCACGGTACCAGATGATCCACATAATATCGGTATCCTTTATGGGAAGGTATTCTCCCTGCCGATGTATGAGGCTGCTCGAGATAACCCAAATCCTCTAGGTCAGCCATTTCATTTCGAATAGTTGCAGGGCTATACCCTACATCCCCCCGTTTAGAAATGCTGCGAGATCCTACTGGTTCTGCTGATGAAATATAATCATCTACAATTGCATTTAGTATCATTCTCTGGCGATCAGTTAACATGTTATCCCCTCCTATCGGCTGTTGGCTCCGATTCGTTAGCACTCGACTCAGATGAGTGCTAACCACTAATACAAAAATACCAAACTGACATTGACATTGTCAAGTCAGTTCAGCATCTTAAGTACTGCTATTTCATCGCAGGCATGCTGCTTTTTACAATTCACGCAATCTGTCCATACCTTTTCTGGAAAAATCTCTTTCTCGACGACTTCGAATCCATTTCTAAGAAAGAAATCTACGGCGTAGGTTAGTGCCATGACCTTAGGGATTTTCTGGTTTCTGGCTTCCTCAACCAGCTTCTCTAAAATCATTGAGCCTACACCTTTGCCCTTACCTTCGTCATTCAGACCTATCGAGCGAATCTCTACAAGATCATTCCCGAGTCTGAAGAGTGAACCACAGCCAACGAATCTGCCACCAATCTCGGCAACAACAAATTGATCAATCTGGCGTGTCAGCGCCTGCCTGGAACGAGGCAACATGATACCGAGCTGTGCGTATTCTTCTATCATCAGATACAACGGTTCAACATCTTCTATCACAGCATTTCTGCAAATCACCTGTGCGTCTCCTGCTGGAGACGAATGGCGGATCATTTCCGTCTTGGCAAGCACTTTAATTCACCCCTCTGTTGATAATATGAATAAATATACAACAGAGTGAATTACAATTCAAGGGGTATTTTAAAATTAAACTTCTGTCAGTGCGCCTACGAATTCTGCGAAAACATCGTTCCCAAAAAGGATTCCTTGCTTGCTGAGTCGGTAAGTCCCCTCTTCGTGCTCAAGCAGACCTGCATGCAGCATCTTATGCAAGGATTTCGCAAACACATCCTCTATTGAACGCCCAAATTGCGCTTGAAAAGCCTCATTAGAGACGCCTTCATGCATACGCAGGCCAACCATCATAAAATCCTCCATCGCTTCTGCTTCAGTGATTGGGTATGCGTCTAATCGAGGCAGGCCTTTACGTGTAGCTTCAACATAAGGATTTACACCCTTAACATTAATATGACGCTGGCGGCCCACATATCCATGCGCACCTGCTCCGAGACCATAATAATCTTCATTACGCCAGTAAGTGATATTGTGACGGCTCTCCATGCCTGGTTTTGCGAAGTTACTAATTTCGTATTGGTTATAGCCCGCTTCCTTCATAGATGACATCAACAAAAGGTACATTTGCAGTTCATCTTCTTCATTAGGAAGAGGAAGTTTGTTCTTATTAAATAGGGTGTGAAAAAGAGTATTCTCCTCCACCTTCAAGCTGTAAATAGAATAGTGGGGTAAATCTAGCTCGAGCGCCTTACGAATACTTTCGCCCAGCATCTCTACAGTTTGGTTCGGCAAACCAAACATAAGGTCAACCGACAGGTTGTTAAGTCCGACTGCACGAGCATTCTCCAAGCTGCGGTATACATCGTCAACATTATGAATCCGGCCAATGCCCGTAAGGAGTTCATTCTGAAACGCCTGAACACCAAAGCTCACCCGATTCACGCCGCCTTCTTTCATAACCGTCAACTTATCTATATCCGTAGTTCCCGGATTTGCTTCCATAGAGAATTCGATATCTTTATCCCAGTTTGGGAAATGTGTCCGAACTGATTTTAGAAAATAAGCCATCTCATCGGGTTTCAGTACTGTTGGGGTACCGCCGCCGACAAAGATCGTTTTGATAACACCCGGTGGAGTATTCTTGACGGTTTGCTCCATTTCTCGATCCAAGGCTTGGAGATAATCCATAACCGGCTGATCCTTGAGAACGTAGGAATTAAAATCACAATAAAAGCACTTATTGGTACAAAAAGGAATATGAATGTATACGGCCTCAGGGGGACGGCCATTAGTATTCGTGGTCATTAGCTGTCTCCTTTATATAAAAATATCGTTTGACTAGTGTAATCTAAAAAACAAGAAAAGGGAAGCCTGATGGCTTCCCTCCAAGGGTGATCATTTAGAAATTAGTAAATCCTCATTTCCACAAGCTCTGCTCGTTCTCCACCGTTGGTTTCATGAATAACGATCCGAACAGCGTCCGTAAGGACAGGCTTCTCTAAGCGATGTACGTTCTTCCGGCGATGGTTGTCTTTAACACGGAGCATGACTTGCCACGCGCCATCCATATGCAACTCTACATCGTAAGCCTTTACCAGTTCAGGAATCACTAGAAATGGCGTTTCATGGTGATGTAAGTTGATAAGATCCTCATTAACATCATCGTTAAAGGTAAAATGAATTTCAGAGACTAAGGCAGCATCCGGGAGACGCGCCTCTACCCACTCCGTTCTACCAGCTGTCATCGGCTCAGAAACCCAGCTATGTGGTCCCGCGAAAGGTCGAACATATCCGTCGGTGACTTTAGATGCAGCATATGCGGATGTTTCTACTGCAAAGCAGAAATGCTTGCGTACAAGTTGTTTCATGCTCCACTCCATCACCGGCTGATCTGGCTGATGATCCTCCAGCGCTGAATCAACAACGGATTTAGCACCTCGCTCAAATGTAATGACCCCTGTGATTGGGGTTTCTGAGATATGCAATTGAATATGCTCATTGGCTCGAATAATAGCGAAGACATTACCTGCGCCGATTGAACTCCACTGCTCCTCTTGTACCGGAACGTCAATCCATTGCTGTTCTCCAGCTTGTACTGCTATAACATTAACCTGTCTGCACTCCGCTGGCACGTAATTTTCCGCACGTCCAGTCGTCCATAGCTCCACGGACAGCTCTGACTGAATACTTGCTGACACAAGAAGCTTCAACCCACGGATATTCCCTTCAACCGGGAACAAAATTCCTACATCATGAGAAAGCTTATAAGCTTCAACTGGACGATCCAGCAATATACCATTCATCGTACTGGACGTATGAATCTCGCTTTTTCTCGCAAGGTCTAGCGAATCCTCGTTGCGCAATCCAATAATCGAAGCATCTTGCTTTAACATCATCTGATGCAATTCATGCATATGCTGCTCGCGAATTTCACGAGGGGTCACACCTTTGATGACGGATAATGCTGCGCCTGTTCCGGCCGCTTCACCCATGATCGCACAGGTTGCCATGACGCGTGTTGTTCCAAAAGCCACATGAGATGCGCTGATATTCCGACCCGCGAAGAGTAGGTTTCGCACATTCTTCGAATAGAGCGAACTAAATGGAATATGATAGATCCCATCCGCATGAAGATGCTTCGAGCCGCTCTCTTGTGCGTACATCCCTTGTGGTGGATGCAGATCAATCGACCAACCTCCAAATCCAATCCGATCTTCAAACTCACGCTGCGCGATAATATCGTTTTGTGTAAGAATCGTATCGCCAACAAAACGTCTGTATTCACGTTTGCCAGGAATCGAACCAATCCACTCTAGCGTCATATTCTCGGCATCAAAATGGCCTGAGTTTTTGATATAATCCCAAATCCCATAAATAACAGAGGATAGCTCGTCCCGTATACGTTCGTTCTCATGCACCGTATCAAGCTCACCGCCCCACTCAATCCACCAGTAGTGACAGCCTGAATCACCACTCCGAATGACCCGACGGATGGGGATCGACGTTGTTGTAATATCCTTTGCAAAGGATGGAGCAATATAGCGAACGGGTCTCCCTGCGTCCTTCGTATAGAATAGTAATGTGCTGCCTAATGTAACGTTATCAGAAACCTCTGGCGCCCATTCCTCATTAAATTCATGGCGTGCTTCACGCCCTAATCGGAATTCTGCTCCTGCTAGGAACCCTACCAATCCATCACCTGTACAATCGAGAAATGCGTCGCTCTCGAACGTGATCAAACGCTCAGATCCCGTCATCCAGCCGGTCACACTGCGGATCTTACGATCCTCTGCCTCACCATCAGCTTCTACCTCATGTACGTCGGTATTCAGGAACAAGCTGATATTTGGCTCTGCCTTCACGGCTTCGAGCAAGGTTAGATCCCATAAGTACGGATTCCCTTCCGGGTTCCGGTATTGATTCTCGATAAACAGCTCGCCCATAATGCCTGTCTCACGTGCATAGCGATTTACCCCATGTCCTGTTGCACCACATACCCACACCCGAACCTCTGAACTCGAGTTACCACCAAGTACAGGACGATTCTGTACCAGTGCTACCTGTAGCCCAAGGCGAGCTGCAGCAATCGCCGCGTTCATCCCTGCAAGTCCACCACCAACCACTGTCACATCGGATTTAACCGTTTCTCTTCTCATGTCTATTCCCTCCCATAATCAGCCTTTCACAGCTGAACTCGAAATCCCTTGGATAATATATTTTTGACCCACGAAGAAAATGATGATCATTGGAATGATTGCTGCCGATGAAGCGGCCATCATCCCGTTGTAGTCCACATTGTTCTCAAGTATAAAATTCTGTAACCCAAGCGGAATAGTGTATAGCTTAGGGCTTTGCAAGAATACAAGCGCATTCTCATAATCATTCCATTGCCAGGAGAAATCGAGAATAGCAAACGTAGCTATTGCTGGCTTCGCTAATGGCAGAACTAAGCGAAAAAATATCTTGTAATGCCCTGCCCCATCCAGAAAAGCAGATTCCGTAATTTCCTTAGGAATGCTCATGAAGAACTGCCGAAGCATAAATACACCGAAGATCGAGAACATGGCTGGTAAGATAAGCGCCCAATGCGTATTGTAAATCCCTACCCAGTTAAACATGATAAACTTTGGAACAAAAAGCACCTGAGGCGGAATCATCATCATCGAAAGGTAGACGACAAATAGACCATCTCGCCCTTTGAACGAAGTACGTGAAAATCCGTAAGCTGCGAGGGCTGATAGAAACACAGCACCCACTGTTCCTATGATCGAAATCTTAAGTGAATTTAAATAATACGGAACAAAATCATAGCTTCCTGTCCACACCCGAATATGATTGCTCCAATTGAGAGATGAAGGCAGCCATTTGTTAAACACCTCGGCAGGTGTCTGAAAAGATGTGCTAAGCATCCATAGGAAAGGTACAATCATAAATAGTCCTAGAACAAACATGATGATCGTTACTGGCAGCTTCACCTTCATGTTTCCTGCTTTTTCATTCATACCGCCTGCTCCTTTAATTTATGGTTTCAGTTATTCAGTAATGAACCCAGCGTTTTTGGCCGATCCACTGAATGACTGTAATGACGAGAATGACGGCGAACAAGAACCATGAAATGGCTGAAGCGTATCCCATATCGTAATAACTGAATGCCGTTTTATAAACGAATAGTGATAAGACCGTCGTACTTCCGCTAGGACCTCCAGCCGTAATGGCTTGAATAATCGAGAACGATTTCATCGTCATAATTAATCCGGTAATCATTAATAAGAAAGTTGTTGGACTAACAAGAGGCCATACAATTTTCCATGTTGTTTTGAATGTGCTTGCACCATCGATCCGGGCAGCTTCCAGCTGTTCTGTCGAAATTTCCTGTAGTGCAGCTAAATATATGATCATATTGTAGCCAAGCATCAGCCAGATTTGTACGATATCAATGGCATACATTGAGGTTTCCGTATCCGCAAACCATCCTGGCGGCGATGCAATGCCAATCCAGCGAAGCATTTCATTGATGGGTCCCTGTGAAGGCTGAAATAGCAGCATCCAGACAAATGCAACGGCTACTCCACTGGAGATATACGGCAGGAAGAACATTCCACGTAATACGCCTTTAAGATACACACTGCGGTTTAGAAATAGCGCTACAATAAAAGCGAGCACCATCGATACTGGAACCGATATCAGGAATATCACCGTATATTTGATCGAGGCATAGAAATTATCGTCATGGAACAACCGTTTGAGATTATCCAGCCCAGTAAATTGCCAATTCGGATTTGAAAATTGATAATTCGTAAACATGAGAACAAAGGAAAAGATTGCAGGAATAACAAAGAATAAGAGAATACCAATCATATTCGGGAGAATAAAGGTCATGCCGATCCAGCCTTGTCTGTCCATCCAGCTTCTCCGCTTCACGGTATCGCCGCCTTTCGTATGCTGAAAAATGGGTACACGAAAGAGAAGAACGAAGAAATCCTCCTTCTTCTCTTTTGTGTGTGCTAACTATTTTCTTATTTCATTAACTGTTGCGAACGGGTTTGCATATTTTTCATTGTGGTATCAATATCTTGCTTATTTAAGAAGTATTTTTCATACTCTTCTTTACGTGCATCAACGGCTTGCTGCGGTACATTTAGCTGGAAGGATGGGAACTTGCCGAATACAATATTATTCATTGAATCTGTATCATATTTGTCCTCTACACCTTTCAAGAGAAGGCTCATCGCTTCCTTACTGTCTACACTCTTAGAGGCTGGAATACGACCACCGCTTGCCATTGGCAGCATACCGCCATCCGCATACCATTTTGCGAACTTCCAAGCTGCGTCTTGGTTTTTCGACTTCGCGTTTACAGAAAGAACGTCACCCACACCGCCCGGGTATTTATAATCGGTTTGATCTTTATTCACTCTTGGAATAGCAGCGAACGCGGTTTTGAAGTCATGAGGATAATCCTTCAGATTGTTCGCATTTCGGAAAATAAACTCACCCGCTGATAGCATTGCAGTTTGTCCTTGCAGGAACATGGTGTCAACTGGCATTTTACTCGTTAATTGCTCTCCATATTCAGGTGTAGATTTATCCACGAACATCATGTTATGCAATATTTCCAATTGCTGTTTCCAGAGATGATTACCAAAATTCGAGGTACCATCTGTCTGTTTTACACCCATTCCAGCAAGCGTACCGTCCATCGTTGCTGTGAAGGAGGATTCTGCCTGCAATAGTCCGAACACATCAGGCTTCGTTAACTTCTTCGCATACTCCTCAAGATCCGACCAAGTCCAGTCCACTGCAGGTATCGGTAAGCCTGCTGCATCCAGCATATCTTTGTTTAACCATACGAACGACATATTTTTCTTCGTTGGCATGCCATAGTATTTATCATTGATTTTCCACAACGCCGCATCCTGACCTATCTGGCTATCAATATCATAATCTGTCTTTGCACTTAGTTCTAAAGCAACGCCTGCATCTACACGCTTCTGTAAATGGGGAAGATCGTAGTTCATATAAAGATCTGCGTTTTGATTGGTCATCAACGCTGTGTCCAGCTTTAAGTTTCCAGCATCATCATTTACATAACGTATATACTCGACCTGAATATCTGGATTTTCTTTATTCCAGTTATCAACTACAGTTTGAGGTCCGGCTTCTGCAGGAACTGCCCCCCACATCGTAAGCTTTATTTTCTCCTTTGCTGTTTGTCCATTTGTACTGCCCTGCGCATCATTACTTCCACTAGTACCACAACCAGCCAGCATCGTACCTGCTAATAAGACAGAAAGCACTGCAGGATACCACTTATTCTTCATCGATATCTTCCCCCTTGGAAGGATTATGTGTTGTGCTCTACGTCTATAACTTTATCATCAGAGCTGATTCTGGGGGATGAACTACATTTGGGAAACTATAGAACGTTTTTTGGTTCTTTGCGGAATTCATTTGGCGTGACCCCACACCACTTTTTGAAAATTTTAATAAAATAATTATCGTTCTCAAAGCCCACCTGCTGCCCAATCTCACTAATCGTTAGCTTCGTCTCTGCAAGCAGCATTTTCCCAGCCTGAATACGCCGCTCTTGAATATAATTCGTCAACGTTTTCCCTGTCTTTTTCTTGAATAAGTCACTTATATAGCTCGCATCCATTCGGATCAACTCTGACATGGATTTGAGCGAGATGTCCTCAGAATAATGTTCTTCAATATAAGCAATAATTTTGTTCATCTCCACATGATCTGTCGGTCCCGTTTGTTGTTTCTCAGGAAACCATTTATCAGCCTTCTTCATCTTCACCATTCGCTCCAGCTCGGCATGAACCTTACCCATGGTCTGCTTCAAACCTTGGAGATCTAAAGATAGCTTCAGAATATAGTCCGAAGCCCCAAATACGAGCGCTTGCCGGGCGTATTCAAATTCACTTAGTGCGGTCAACATTACAAATCGGCAGTCGAAGCCTTCCTCTCGTGCAACTTGAAGGAGCTTCACCCCATCCATCACTGGCATATTGATATCCGTCACGACCACATCAGGTCGAAGCTCACGAATCATTTGCAAGCCTGCTTCTCCATTCTCCGCCTCACCTATAATTTCAAACGGAATTCCAGCCTTTAAGAATAGCTTCCGTATACTTTTAACCGCAGGTTGTTCATCATCCACAATTAACGTTCTCCACATGTGAGCTTACCTCCATCGTAAGGTTTTGAAATAAGGAATGGAAAATGGATGATCACTTCAGTTCCTGTGTCCGAAGATACAATGTCCATGCCTGTCCGTTGATTCTTGAACAACAGCTCCAAGCTCTCCCTAATATTCTGAACACCGATTCCTTTACGTTTCCGTGTAGCCTTATTCAGCTGTGCTCTTTCTATCCCCATGCCGTTATCTTTAACCTGCAGATACAGCTGTTGTCCAGTCACCTTAGCGGAAATATCAATTCTCCCTTGTTTCACAGACTGACCGAAGCCGTGAATCAAGCTATTTTCAATTAAGGGCTGAAGACAGAATTTAGGGATTAATGCATATTGTAGCTCCTCGTTGATATCATATTGAATTTCAATCCCATGTCCGAAGCGTTGCCGCTGAATCTCCATGTACGATTCAATCAGTACGATCTCATCCTTTAACAGGATTAAATCTACTTCAGTATTTAATGTCGTTTCCAATATTTTTCCTAGTGCAACACAAATTTCATAAATTTCATCATCATCTTTATCTAAAGCGATGCTCTTTATCGTATTCAATGTATTAAGGAGAAAATGTGGATTCATCTGCGAGAGTAATACCTGAAATCGAACGAATTGCTTTTGTTTTTCTTCAAGCTGAAGACGCTGCAACAGCTCATTTAAATCATGGATCATTATATTGAAGCTCTGAGTCAGTGCAAGAATCTCTCCCCGCCCTTGCTCGGGTAATTTCATTTTGAGATTCGTCTTAGCGGTCATTTCCATCTTCTTCTGCAGCTTCTTAAGCGGTACTGTAATCGTCGATGATATGAAATAAGTTAACAGAACGAATAGTAGTAGAATAACTCCAAATACGCCAAAAAATCTCTGTTTCTGCTTATCCACCTCAAGAAATAGCTGTGCTAGCTGTACCTTTTTAACGACATAGCCATTCAATTCTTCGATGTAGCTGTACGTGTATAAGCTTTTCTCCTTCGGGTCGATGATCGATGCAGCACGCGCTGTCTGCTGTTGGCTGGTACTCTTCACAATACTCTGCGCAATATCAGGAGAAAAGGTCTCGTCCCTATTCGGATTAAGCATCACTCTCCCTGAGGCATCGAGCAGAAAAAAGGACCCTTCCTGTCTACTCCCTAAGGCCGATCTAGTGAACCACTCCTCGTAATCGATACTCAGTCTTGCATAGGCGTAAATATTCAAGGCATTGTCACGCATAACCTCATAGAGACTAAGCATTTTATTACTTGTTGTACTTTCCCGAACAACATTATTCCTGTCATTCGGATTCCATATATATCGATTTGACCCTTCTTGCTTCAACGCTTGAACCCAATCCTCTGATTGAATTTCGCCATAGCTCAAGGTATCCTTCGGCATAAAAGAAGTGTATGCGTTTCCATGGAGGTCGATTAAAGTATAATAAACCGTCGCTCCACTCATGAAGAATGTATTTTCAATCGCCCCAAACTTGCTTTCAACGAGCTTTTTTCTCGTGATTTCGTCAGACTGCTCAGGATTCTTCATTATAGATAAGATCGTCGTATCTTGTTCGAGTAATAACCCTGTTTTCATAACGAGACTCATTAGATCGACAAAACCATTCTTAATGCCAATCAGCTGCTCCATGTTCTTCGTTTCCGCGTTATCTTGCAGCATTTGTTCTGTTTCTTTGAAGTTATACAGAACGAGTACAGCAATTGGTGTTAATACCAATAGTAAAAAAGCTAACAAAATCCGATTCTTAAAGGTACTAGGTGTAAGTCTCAAATATAATCGTTTCAAACTAGGACTCCCCTTACATTGTATGTGCTTACAATCCTTCCACCCTATTGTAATCTTCTCCTGCTCAAAAAAATAGAGCCGGGATATTCTCCCGGCTCTACCTAATTTCTACTCGTCGATCTTCAGTACTGCCATAAATGCTTCTTGTGGTACCTCTACACTACCTACTTGCTTCATGCGTTTCTTACCTTCTTTTTGCTTCTCAAGCAGCTTCCGCTTACGCGAGATATCACCGCCGTAACATTTAGCAAGTACGTTTTTGCGCATCGCCTTAACGGTTTCACGCGCAACCACCTTCGTACCCACAGAGGCTTGAATCGGCACTTCGAACATTTGACGAGGGATAATCCCACGCAGTTTCTCACAAATGATACGTCCGCGGTTGTATGCACGATCACGGTGGACGATAAAGGACAAGGCATCAACCTGCTCATTGTTAAGCAAGATATCCATCTTGACCAGATTCGAACGACGGTACCCGCAAATTTCATAGTCGTAGGATGCGTAACCTTTTGTACCTGATTTCAACTGATCAAAGAAATCATAAACGATTTCAGACAGTGGAATTTCGTAAGTAATCGTTACACGATTCGTATCAAGATACTCCATATTTACGAACTCGCCGCGTTTGTTCTGGCACAGCTCCATAACGGTACCTACAAAGTCGTTAGGCACGATGATTGCTGCTTTAACATATGGCTCTTCAATGTAGTCAATCGTTCCGATTTCCGGATAATGTGACGGGTTGTCGATTTGAATCATTTCGCCATTGGTCAGCATAATTCGATAAATAACACTCGGTGCTGTTGTGATTAGCGGCAGATTGAACTCGCGTTCAATCCGCTCTTGAATGATCTCCATATGCAAGAGTCCAAGGAATCCGCAACGGAAGCCAAATCCAAGCGCACTCGAGCTTTCCGGCTCAAAGCTTAGCGAAGCATCGTTAAGCTGGAGCTTCTCCAATGCCTCACGAAGATCGTTATAATCGGAGGTCTCAATCGGATACAACCCGCAATATACCATCGGGTTGATCTTACGGTAACCCGGAAGCGGCTCAGCAGTAGGGTTCTTTGCGTCAGTGACAGTATCACCGACACGGGTATCTCCAACATGCTTGATCCCAGCTACGATAAATCCAACATCCCCGATGTTCAATTCATCGACAATGGTCATACGCGGCATAAATGCGCCAACTTCAATGACCTCGAAGGTCTTCTCAGTTGCCATCATCTTAATCTTCGATCCTGCACGGATCTTCCCGTCCATTACGCGCACATAGACGATAACCCCTTTATAAGGATCGTAGTGAGAGTCAAAGATCAACGCTTTAAGCGGCTCTTCTGAATTACCGGATGGCGCAGGAACCTGCTTCACCACTTGCTCCAGAATTTCCTTGATCCCGATACCGGCTTTGGCAGATGCCATAACCGCTTCACTGGTATCCAGCCCGATAACATCCTCAATCTCCTGCTTTACCCGGTCAGGGTCAGCGTTTGGCAAATCAATTTTGTTGAGCACAGGTAGGATTTCCAGGTTATTATCCAGTGCTAAATACACATTGGCCAGTGTCTGCGCTTCAATCCCTTGAGCCGCATCCACGACCAAGAGTGCGCCTTCACATGCTGCAAGACTGCGGGAAACTTCATAGGTGAAATCGACGTGTCCCGGTGTATCAATCAAGTTGAGATAATAATCTACACCATCGTCTGCACGATAGGTTAAACGCACGGCTTGCAGCTTTATTGTGATACCACGTTCGCGCTCCAGATCCATCTGATCGAGTACCTGTTCCTGCATTTCACGCGTGGTTAGTGCCCCCGTGTATTCCAAAATGCGGTCAGCTAGTGTCGATTTACCATGGTCTATATGTGCAATAATCGAGAAATTGCGAATTTGTTGTTGTCTTTTCTGAACGTCAGTCATTCCTTACCCCCACAGACAGCCTGATATTAATCCACTTATTATAACAGTACAAGCTTACTCCATCAATCCCGCCCTTACGTAAAACAGAAGAAACAGCTATTCACGTACCCGTGAAATAACTGTTTCTCCTGAAATCATTGTGATTCTTCCGCCGAATCGAACAATGAGACTACCCAGCGTATGCCCTTCTGAGAAGCCTGCTGCAGAAGGCCCGCCGTTTTATCCGCTATCACATCGACTGTCGGCTTTTGTTCTTCAGGAATCAGAATCTGCTCCGGAGTTTTTGTATTATAACCTTCTACCACCTGCTGAGGAAGATCTGTAGTTGGCACAGAATTACTATTCTGAGGTAATGGAGAAACAGGTGTGTATGCACCTGTGATAGGGTCGATCACCATCGGAACATACACATAAGTCTGCCCACCTTGTGTAACCCCATTCTTTATCGGCTGTGATTGCATGCCCGTCACTTGACTGGTTGGCGTAGTTGATAGATCGGTCCAGCCTGGCAGCAGCTTAGAGACGGTTGCCCCTCCGCTGCCACTAAACTGTATACCTAACAGTATGCCGACCCCTGCCCAAATACCGACTATAACCAGTTTTTTACCGAAACGAGACATGTAAGCCACTCCTTTTTAAATACTTGGTAATAAGGCTGTTTACTCTACTTGAATGTCTACAGGTTAGGAGGCTCCGTTCGGCTTTCGGGGTGTTGTAGCATTTACCTTCTCCGAGTCATGACTGCTCCAGTACACATCCGCAATAGCATCTGCCAAAATATCAGCTGTACGCTTCAATTCCTCTGCTGTATTATCAATACCGCCCACTTCAATCAAGACACTATTGGGTGAGAGGGTTTGATTGTACTCCCCGTTGTTTCCTTTACCCGCAGCTTTTCCCCATATCCCGCGAGATATTCCTGGGTAACTCTTTTCAATCGTTTGATGAATCTTGTTCGCAAACTCTTCGTTCTTCTTCCAATCTTTATTCGCATGTCCAATAATAAAATACACCTGAGCGTAACTTTTCCCATCAATCACTGCAGTTGTTTTGCCATGACGCTGTGAGTCGCGGTGAATGTCGATAAGTTCACTCATTTCTTGATTTGTGCTCATCGCAGATTTAACCAACATTCGGGAGTATTTGTAAGAAAAGTTCCAGTTATAGTCGGCAATTTTAGTTAAAAAATCTTCTTTGGCATGAACTGTACCAATCCCGCGTTGTTCCAATCTTTTCTTAATATATGATCCTACCAGCATTACATTTTTAGAAGAAACCGCCGAGCTTGGATTTTCGTTCGCTACTCCTAGTAGAGGGTTGTAGGCCTCCCGGGGATGTGAATGATAAATAAGGATCCGTTTAACCGAAGTGTCCTTGGTACTATCTGTCTCTTTTTGCGGATCACTCTTATCCGTACCTCCCGCAGCTCCTGATGGCTCAGGAGACGGAGCTATAGTCGTTTCAGGCTGCTGTGTTGGAGTATCTTCAGGCTTGTCCACTTCATTTGGAACAGATGGATCATCCGCTTCCCCTCCACCCTCAGCCAGTTCATCCGTTCCCGGATGATAATCAACAGGTGCTCCTGTAGAGCCACCCGAGCCTTTTCGCAAAAGAAATGGATCATCCGCTGCCAAGCCTGGCACTTCACGAGAAACTAGACTCTTCGGATCACTTGGATTCACACTGGTCAGCAATTGAAATACAAAGGAAGTTACTTTTTCACCTGAAAAAGCGGAAGGCTCTTTCCCTTGCGGTAAATGGGGGACCTCCATTCCCAACAGCTCCATGAAAAATCCACTCGATAGGGAGGCCGCAAGCCCCTTCATAGATGGAATGGGTGAAGAGTTCAACTTCTGTCCGGCCAATCCACCAGCGCCAAGCAGCATAAAAAATACTAGCGAACCTCCGGCCAACAGCAGCATCGTTCTTCCCAGCGATAAAGCATCCAGCACTCTTCCACGTAAACGGCCGATGTTCCAAAGCTGAAACCATTTTTTATTCATTATATTTATGTCCTCCTCCAGCCCTCTGTAATCTCTTATACTCCAAATCTATGAGCGAAAGAGAAATAGTAGAACCGTAAATGAGAGAATAGACATAGAGTCCGGCGGGATACTGTATATCAGTCCCGCCGGACTTGTGCTAGTTATGATTCAATTAGTGGGTATAAGCGCCAACATTCTCAGGATCGACCGCATCATGCAGGGCCGCATTTAGACCACTGGCTACAATATTGGCGATGCCTTCAATAAATTCATCGATTTCCTTAGGTGTAACGATCAAATCATGTCCAAGTGGCTCAAGTACTTCCTTCACTAGTGACAATCGCTCCTGCTCGGTAATATCGTCCAGCATCCCCATGATTTCCTTGGTGTGACCAGCCCCTTGCCCGAAATGATTCTTCATCATCTCCAGTACATTATTTACAATGGTCGAAGCATAGCAAACTGTAGGAACACCGATAGCAACACAAGGAACACCTAGAATTTCCTGCGTCAATCCGCGCCGCTTATTGCCAATCCCCGAACCTGGGTGAATGCCGATATCGGCAATTTGAATCGTCGTATTGATCCGTTCCAGCGAACGGGATGCCAGCGCATCAATGGCGATGATGAGATCCGGCTTTGTACGATCCACGATTCCCTGCACAACCTCACTCGACTCGATACCGGTCAATCCTAATACCCCAGGAGCAATAGCACTTACCTTGCGATAGCCTGGAGAGACCTGATCCGGCACGAGCTCATAAAATTGGCGAGTAATGAGTGCATTCTCCACAACCAGCGGCCCCAGTGAATCTGGAGTCACATTCCAGTTACCAAGTCCAACGATCAGAACAGAAGCATCCTTACCAATTCCAATCCTAGTTAGGAAGTCCTCGAATTCGCGAGCAAAGACTTCAGCTACTTTTTGCTGCAAGCCGGTATCTCCACCGCGTAGTGCTGGCACCTCAAGCGTGACATAGTTCCCAATCGCGCGGCCTATCGCCTGTGATCCGGCAGCGTTAGCCACACCAAGCCGGGTAACTTTTATCCCATCAGACTCTTCCACTTCTTCGTTTACACCAGGGATTGGCGTCCTTTGTGGCCCTTGAGCCATTTCCTTCGCCTCTAACGCCAAGTCCGTGCGTACCGAATATAGCTGCAGATCCGGTTCCATTGTTCCAGCCTCCTAAAAGTTTTGTAAGCATATACTTCCTTGAGTTACTTCGAACAAAACTTGCTTCGTAAGCGATACTTAGTTTTGTAAGCATATACTTCCTTGAGTTACTTCGAACAAAACTTGCTTCGTAAGCGATACTTAGTTTTGTAAGCATATACTTCATTGAGTTACTTCGAGCAAAACTCAAATTACAAGCTTCTGCCTATGCTCTTTTGTCGATAGTGTGCGAGAGAAAGCCCTTGTTTATGCAGGTTAAAATGGTTTAATTTGAAAGCTTTAAGTATTGCTTTTTACTACCGGTCATGCTAAACTATTTTAAGTTGTGAATCATTTGATAATGATTTCGAATGTCTTACAGGAGGTGAATGCAATGCCAAATATTAAATCCGCGATTAAACGCGTAAACACGAACGAAAAACGCCGTGCACTGAATGCTTCCCAAAAATCCGCGCTTCGTACAGCTGTGAAAACTGCTGATGTAGCACTGACAGGTACGGAAGTTGAAACTGCTCAAGCTGCTTTCCAAGCTGCTTCCAAAAAGCTGGACAAGGCCGTAACTAAAGGTCTGGTTCATAAAAATGCGGCTTCCCGCAAAAAATCCCGCTTGGCGAAGAAATTGAACGCTCTTAAGGCTCAAGCCTAGGACGACATTCATAATGAGCAATTGAAGAACCTGACCGCTATGTTTCATACGGTTGGGTTTTTTTGTGCCAGTTATCTCGTCAAATCGAGGTAATAAAAAAGAGCAAATCCAGTGTGATATACCTGGACTTACTCTTCTCTCCTTATATTTATCTATTCCTCTTTTTATTATTCCCCTATATTAAGCCTCTGCATTCATTACCAGTTAGCAAGTTGCACATCACTATCGCTATTCGCTGGACTACCTGCATAGCGATAGAGAATAGCAGCAAGCTGCTAAGGAGTGACTTCCCAATCTTCTACAGTAACCGCTCAAACTAGGCTGCAAGCCGCAGCATAAACAGCTCCAGACCCAGCACTTTATCTATAGCTCCTGTCTTCATCTTATAATCCAGATCAGCCAGTGCACTTAAAATTTGCCGCAGACGTTCACTTGAGAACTTGTGAGCCTGCTCCCCTGCAAGCTTAACTGCATAAGGATGAAGTCCGATCTGCGAAGCAATTTGACCTTGCGAATAACTATGTGCTGATAAATCCTTAACCTGCAAAATAATTCGGAACTGCCGCGCAATCAGCGCAGCAATCTTAATGGGTTCTTCTCGCTGCTTCAACAGCTCATACAGCGTATCAAGCGCCTTATCCAGACGTAAATTAGCGATATCCTCTACAAGCGTGAACACATTTTGTTCCGTTCCGCGATGCACTAGACTCTCTACTGCTTCTGCGTCTACGGTTCCTCCCTTACCAGCGAACAAACAAAGCTTGTCCATTTCCGCAGATAAGCCCTGTAAACCTGTCCCTGCATTGGTTATAAGAATCTCTGCGGTGCCAGGCGCCATCGTACAACCTCGCTCACGAATCCCTTTCTCCACCCAGCGCAGCAGTTCTTCTGCTCCTAACGGGTTGAAAGCTAATACCGTACCCGCCGCTTTAACAGTCTTCACAATTTTCTTACGCTCATCCAGCTTGTCATTATTCACCATAAAGACAATCACACTGAAATCTACAGGATGCTGCAAATAATCACTTAAAATATCTATACGATGCTCAAGTTTGGCATTTTCTTTTCCCGCTGTAAATAACGATGCGTCCCGCACCAGCAATAATTTGCGTTCTACCATAAAGGGCACAGTCTCAGCTTCTTCTACCACAGCCTGCACCGGCGTCTCAGAGAGATCAAAGGGAATAACCGCAAAATCGCGATCCTCTTTGGCAATCAGCTGGTCTTCCAGCAATGCCGCGAATTCATTCATTCGAAATTTTTCACTGCCGTACAGAAGGTACAACGGTGAGATTTTCCCTTGTTTGATTTCTTTTATCGCCGTTTTGGCATCCATTCCGCCACTTCCTTTTCCATTCATCTAGCCCAATTTACCCAGATTCCTATTGTAGCAAAAAAAGCGACATAAATGCACATGCAAAAACGGAGAAACTCTGGCAGCCATGGCCAAAGCCCCTCCGTTTAAGCGGCGCATCTATATAAACGCAGGAGTGAGAAGCCCTAGAAACTTCCCATCCGACGGTCATACCGATGTTCTTCAACTCCTATACTCTCTAGTTCCTGTCCGGTTGCTATAGTATATTCTGAAACTTCGAAAAATGTTCCAGCCTCAATTCAATTTGTTGACGATGATGTTGGTGTACCCTCTGGTGTGGCCGATGGCGACGCAACTGGAGTAGAAGAGGTAATCCCTGCTTTTTGCACAGTGTACACCTTGGTAGTATTAATACCGTCTTTCTCCGTCACATAAGTGAACTGCGAGCTATCCGCCGACCATTCTCCAGAAATCCAATTTCCTTCTAAGGGATAAGAAGTCACTGCGATCCTATCTTCCACTGAGCCTTCGGGTGAATTCTTATAAATAACAAGCTGTAATCCAGCGAACTCAACCGCATAATGCCCATCAGGAGAAGTCCAAGTCTGTACATCAGAATCATTAGAATCATTAGAAATGTTAAAACCCATAACGCCTCGTCCGAAGTCATCAGAAGTCTTTAATGATTCCTCCGTAAGTAGCGCTGAATCAGCTGCGATCCCTTCATCTATAGAAGCAGGTTGATCCTTCTTATCAGCTTTGGACTGATCATTGCTGCCAGCACTAGTATCCGGATTTTGAACCTTCGTTACAGTATCCGACTTCGGCGTCATAATCTTCTCAGTAGGATTGGGCTTCACATCATTAGTTGGTTCTGGTATCGACCGTCCTCCAGATCCAGCATTAGATTC
Organism: Paenibacillus etheri; assembly: GCF_001012825.1. Lineage (GTDB taxonomy): Bacteria > Bacillota > Bacilli > Paenibacillales > Paenibacillaceae > Paenibacillus_AQ > Paenibacillus_AQ etheri. The sequence goes on along the minus strand of NZ_LCZJ02000014.1, from coordinate 77,968 downwards.
TGTTGGAGAAGTCGGCACCGACGCAGGGTCCACCGGCCCCATCGCTCTATCTAATGCAGCGTTATCCTCATTCGCACCAGGTGAAGCTGGTAGAGCCCCGGAATCCGTTCCGCCATTAGCAGGCGCAGCCTCATCTAAATTAGCAGAAGTAAAAGCTTGCGATTCAATAGCCATATTATTAGCACTACCGCCGGTCGCTTTACTGCTATCCTGCATTATTTGTTCTACCTCTGCCCCAGGCATTTTATCCGGCATATTAAAAATAGCGATCCCTAATATTACAGCAGCTGCGATAGCTCCAATGCCTGTCCGTGTTGCTATAGAGGTTCCCTTGGAAGATTTACCGCGGGAGCTTTCGCGTGAAAATGGAACTACAACTGGTTCCTCGGTTCTCACAGCGCTTTGTTCACGACTGCTCCGATCCAATTCTGCAAGCTGAGGTAAAATAGAGTCAACCAGACTAAACGGGGGGTTCACGTCTGGCAACTGCTCCAATTCATTGGAGAGAAGCGTCAGACGTTCAAAGACTTCCGCGCAGGAAGGACAATTATCGATATGACGGAACATTTCAACAATCTCATCTTGGCTCAAATCTTTGTCTAAATAGCGGTGCATCCATTCCATCACCTCCGCGCATTTCATCCCGATACACCACCTTTCTGGTACTCCTGAAGTCTATTCTGCAGTTGCTGCCTGGCCCTAAACAGGTAAGATTTCACTGTATTCAAAGGTAAATCCAGGCAGTCTGCAATCTCGTTGTAAGAAAAATCTTGTAAATAACGCAGGACGATAACTGTCCGATGATGCTCAGGCAATTGATCAATCGCTTCACGTATATCCTCAGCTAAATAAGAGGATAGAACTTCGCGTTCCACATTGTGTTTATCCTGAAACACCATTTCATGTTCATCAATAGAAACTGTAGGTTTAGTTCTTCTGAATTTATCAATGCAAATATTGGTAACGATTCGCTGAACCCACGTTTTGAACTGTGCCTTTTCCTCATATGAACCGATTTTGGTATAAACCCGGATCAAGGCCTCCTGAGATGCATCCAGTGCATCTTGTTCATTATGCAAAATGTAGAAGGCGGTCTTATAAACATGCCCTTCAATTTCTCGCAATAGGGTGATTAGAGCGTCGCGATCGCCCGCTTGAGCGGCTCTGATGAGTCCCTGCTCCACCACGAAGGTTCCCCCTCTCTATGCAATCTTACTGACGCGCAAGACTGCGAATTTGTTGCAACCCTGTAATTAATATTTTTAGAATACCAAACTTTTCTTAGAACGTCATGTTAAGCCATCTTTTATATGGCGCTATCGCACATATCACGATCTATAATTCCTACTAAGCATACAGGGGAAACTTCAATCATTCAAATACTCTTTTGGATAACTTTATAACAAAAATGACACAAGTATAAACGCCCTCAGCATCCCTATAAGGACAGCAAGCGTTTAGGTAAGAATTATCCCCCATTTCCAACAGAAACGGCTTATTCTCCTATCGGAAAAGAAGCCGTCAGTAACCTCAAAATTGAGCACATAACTCTATTTATATAATACAATCTTGCAGAGCATGAACACTGCGTAGTTGTCCCTAGTTTCATCATCCACAACATACGCCTCTCCATTCTCAAAAATATGAGGGTTATTATAATTTCGCTCTAATCTATAGATCTGGCCTTCCGTCACCTTACAGCCATGGAATCCCAACTCAATTCCTACGTATTCGGCATCCTCTTCATCAGCTGCTTGATACAGCTTTTTATCATGATAAGCAGGCATATACTCACTCCCGGTCCGATAATAAACCATTCCATTAAAGACGTCAGTCAAACGTCACAACTCTTCTACTTTATAGTTTATTGCCTTTGTCCTCATTCTATACTTTGTGAATACATATAATGTAAGAAAATGTGATTAGCCAATAATAAGTATACAAAAAGGCTGTATGACTGACATTCGTCAGCTATACAACCTTCAATAAATCTATCTGTTCGAAATTAAGAAAGAATTAAATCCCTTTTACCTCTTTAAACTTCGCCACATACTGAGCTGCAAGATCGGTAATCTGATCGTATCGGCCATCCTTTGCCGGTGCAGTCAAATTCCCCCCGATGCCTACGGCTATACAGCCGTTTGCAATCCACTTCTCCATATTATTCAGATCCACGCCACCTGTTGGCATAATGTTCACATGCGGCATTGGGCCTTTAACCGCCTTCACATAATCCGGACCAAACGCACTGCCAGGGAACAGCTTAAGCACATCCACACCAAACTTCAAGGCTTCCTTCATTTCATTTAATGTCATGCATCCAGGCATGTACGGAATACCATAAAGATTACACATTTTAGCTGTCTCTGCTTCAAAAGAGGGACTGACCACAAATTCTGAGCCTGCAAGAATAGCTATTCTCGCCGTTAATGGATCAAGTACAGTCCCTGCTCCAATCACTGCACGATCTCCGTACTCCGCAACCAATCGTTTAATCGCCACATCCGCATCCGGAGTCGTGAAGGTTACCTCAATATTATTCAAACCGCCTTCGATACAAGCAACGGACATTTTAAAAGCTTCCTCAGCACTATCAGCACGAATAACGGCTACAACTCCAACGGACGCCACATTCTGCAATACTTTCATTTTCTTCATCAGTAGACTCCCTTTCTCTTGGTACGATCATAGATGAATATAAATACTAATTTAGATAAACTTTTTTATTAAATTTACTAATCATTACGATTTAATCTATAATCAGATAGTAATAACAATACGGTAAACAGTCAATACATATTTCTGAATATAGAGATATTAATTTATAAAAAAGATCATTAAACCCTTTTATAATAAGGTTTTATTCGTTATTCTTTTTCTTTTATCCAAAACATAATTCAGATTAAAAATCATTCTTTTATTGTACAAAACCGATTTATGTGATAATTTCAAGTTACACATCATTATACTGGGATAAATTCATTACCCTAGGAGGAACTCAAATGAGTAAACAGCTGGATGCCGTCACTTTCGGGGAGCCGATGGCGATGTTTTATGCGAATGAAACGGGTCCCCTGCATGAAGTATTTTCGTTCTCCAAAGCGTTGGCAGGTGCTGAGAGCAATGTAGCTACAGGCTTATCACGCTTAAATCATCCTACAGGTTATGTTACGAAGCTTGGCGAAGATAACTTTGGCCATTTCATTGCTCAAGCAATGAAGAAAGAGAACATTGATACCGACAACATTACTTTTACTAAAGAACATTCAACAGGTATGTTAATCAAATCGAAGGTTGTTACTGGCGATCCTAAAGTCGAATACTTCCGGAAAAATTCTGCGGCTTCCAAGCTAAGTCTGGTTGATTTTGACGAGGCATACTTTAATGCTGCAGGACATTTACACGTAACAAGTATCTCCGCCGCCTTATCCAAGAGCTGTCATGAGTTCTCTATTCATGCTATGGAATTTATGAAGAGACAAGGAAAGACTGTCTCCCTTGACCCAAACCTGCGCCCTAGCTTATGGCCAGATACGGAAACGATGGTGAACACAATCAATGATCTGGCTACACGCTGTGATTGGTTCCTTCCAGGACTCGGTGAAGGTAAGATTCTTACAGGTCTAAGAACACCAGAAGAGATTGCGGACTATTATCTGGCGCGTGGCGTCAGCTTAGTCGTCATCAAGCTCGGACCTGAAGGCGCTTACTATAAATCCTCTAAAGGAGAAGGTTATGTAGACGGATTTAAGGTAGAGCAGGTCGTTGATACCGTAGGTGCAGGAGATGGCTTTGCCGTTGGTGTAATCAGTGCGATGCTGGAAAAACTTCCGATTGCCGAGGCCGTCAAACGTGGCAATGCGATCGGTGCGTTAGCCGTCATGTCGCCTGGCGATATGGATGGACTTCCGACCCGTGACGAGCTTACGAAGTTTATGCAGCAGTAGGTTTAAGCAAATAGATTTGAGTCTAATCATTAAAAAATGCCGTCTCACAGTTGAACTGTGGAACGGCATTTTTTTATATTTTTATAGGCTATGCTTATTTATAAGACTTCACGGACTGCCCTTGTTGCAAGGTCGGGGGGAAACGATAGGTGATAGGAACGGAAGCGCCCTTATCCTCGATACTAGAGAGCATAATCTTAGCAGCTTGCATGCCCATTTCATAAGCAGGCTGACGAATCGTCGTTATGACTGGATTATAAATTTGCGCGAACTCCGCATCATCTATACCGATGACAGACAATTGTTCCGGAATAGCGATGGCATTTCGATTCGCATATTTCAGGATCTCAGCTAACGTGATATCATTCGTAGCCAATAACGCTGTCGGAGGTTCCGGCAACACTAAAAGGCGCTTCAGACCTGTAGCTAATTCTTCTTTTGGCACACTGCAAATATACTCTTCACGCAGCGTTAGTCCCGCTTCTTCCATCGCCTTTTTATAACCACTGATCCGCTCTTTACGAGGGGTAATGGCATGCTCACCTAACGGTAGGGACACTAGCGCAATTCGCTCATGCCCTTGCTGAGTTAGCTGTCCCACACCTATCTTGGCCGCCATTTCATTGTCGAGCAACAAACTCTGCGTGGTGATTCCATCTACCAACCGATCCATAAACACTAGCGGAAAATCGGCCTCAATCAGTCGGCTGTAAGCAGATGGATTGTTCCCCGTCGGAAAAATAATCAAACCGTCCACCTGGCGGGCGACTAAGGTTTCGACGTACTTGCTTTCTTTTTCCGCATTCTCATCGGCATTGCATATGATCACTTGGATTCCGTGTTGCTGCAGTTCGTTCTCGATCGCCCGGATACACTGGATAGACAGCGAATAATCGATATTAGCAACGATGATTCCGACCATATGCGTCCGATTCTGTTTCAGACTGCGCGCAAGTCCATTCGGTTGATAATTAAGCTCCTCGATCACAGCCTCGATCCGATTTTTCGTCGCTTCACTCATATATTTAAAACGTTTGTTCAAAAATTGAGAGACCGTACTCTTCGACACTCCCGCTTTTTGAGCCACATCATCAATCGTTAACTTCTTCATCGCTTCGGCTCCACTCTTCTCAAAAGAAAATTACTTTATCAAAAAGTATAGCTTTTATTGGGTGAATTATCTACTAAGGAGTAGAATTCAAATAATCCATATAAAGCTTATTTTGTTGCTCTTCCGATAAAAAAGCCCAATTCTCAATCAGCCACCCCAATCCATTTTTCAGAAGAATATCCGCTTTACGTTGTTCCCCGCCCACTTTATAATCCATGATTAATGCTTGCCCTGTAATCTCTTTAAACCCAATTGCTATAACAGGTGTCGGAATGCTCATGGTCTCCATATCATAAAGTACGGTTTTCTCTTTGTACTTTTTATCCCCTGCATATTCTAAGTAACTAAGTACGAGTTGCTCATGCTCCTTATCTACAGCAATTATTGACTTGTATTCTAAAAGTGTATCGTCAAAGGATTTAAGCGCGATCGGAACCACATTTTCCCCTGCCGCTGCTTTTTTAACATTAAGCATCGAAAACTGACCATCCTCATATATACCTACACCAAGCGTCTTTTTGTAGGAAGTTAACTGGACATAATCTCCTGCTCCAAAAACCCCACTCAGATAACGATAAGTACTTGCTCCTCCCGCATAAAGCGGAAATGTATATATCCTAGTAGCCGAAGAAGCCGATAGCACCGTCAGGTACCTCCAGCTAAGTTTATTGTATTATGCTTAGTCTGTAAGTGTCCAAAGTGATTAGGGGGCTTTATAGTTCTATTGCACAAAGTGCAATGCCTCCCCCAACTTATATCTCACTTTAATCCCCTCCGTCCGTACCCGCATCTGTATCTCCCCCTGCTGATCTGTCCGGAATATAGCTGCCTGGTGATCTTGCAATCGCTCCAGCACCTCAGCTTTCGGGTGGCCATAGAGATTATTAACACCCGCTGAAATCACCGCTGCTGCAGGCTGCCAGAATTCTAACCAATCTTCGCCAGTGGATGTTTTGCTCCCGTGATGAGCCACCTTCAGCACATCAATGCCAGGTTCAGCGCTGATCCCTTTTTGCCGGGCTAGCTGTACAATCTCCTCTTCAGCTTCCAGATCCATATCTCCAGTGAATAGAAAGTTCCTACCATTCATCTCTAAGCGAAAAGCTACCGAATCGTGGTTCTGCTCTTCCAGTAGAGGAATGCCATTCTGATAAGGAGTACCCGACGCTTCTCCGCCCCTTTCCTCTGGCCACAAAAAGGACAGCTCCGTCTTGTCATCCGGGGAAAGGGTCATTCCTTGATTCACAGCATACAGCTGAACATCCCTCTCCAGTGCAGTCCTCATCATCTCCATATAAAACTCGCGATCAACTATTGTCCCATTAAAAAGCAACGCCGAAACAGGAATCTCTTCCAAAACGGCTTGGAGTCCTCCGGCATGATCCTGATCTCCATGTGTCAAAATAATCGCATCTAAACGGTGGATGCCACGTTTTTTAAGCAAGGGCACCAGCACTTTAGCTCCAACCTCGAACGGACTTCGGCGAACGCGCCACTCTTCTTTTTGGCCAAAGTTTAAAGTTCCTCCACCGTCCACTAGAATATGGGCTCCACTCGGTGTAGTAATGAGAATGCTATCGCCTTGTCCGATATCCAGATAACTAATCGTACCTCTACCTGCCTGACCATCCGACTGATAACCCCTATACAGCAACATCCCCAGTCCAACTAACAATAGTAGAAGAATCGCTCCGCTCCATCGTCCAACCATGGAAGCACCAAAAGCAAACTGTGCATTCCCCACTCTCCCAAATCCGCCGTGACTGTTCACAGGTAAACCTACCTCAGCTAATGGTCTCGTCTCGTCCTCCATGTACTGCGGTGCAGAACGAGCTTCCTTTCTTAGCTTGGCAACATACAGCAGACCATACAACAAAACATAGTACATCCCGATCCACAGCAGCGAGGGCGAGCGCCAAATCAAAACTCCACCAGCATATCCATTGATCCACTCCACAGCGTAGAAAGTAAAGTTATTCAGCAGCTCCGTAACATGTGCCAGTACTTTTGCGGCATCTTCCCACAGTCGTCCAAGCAATAGCGCAAGCGTCCCTAGCGGTAATACTACAAAAGTAATAAAAGGCACAAAGACCAAATTAGCGACAAAGGACAGCAGCGAAAACTGATTAAAATAATAAATGGTCAGCGGAAACGAGACCAACTGAGCTACTAGAGTCACAGAGACGGCACCTTTAAGCCAGCGTGGCAGAATACTTAGAAGAGGATTCATAAGCGGAACGTAGACCATCAACCCTAAGGTCACCAGAAAAGACAGCTGGAAGCTGACACTGAGGAGCATATAGGGATTCCAGATCAACATAACCAGTGCCGATGCCGCCAAAATATTCAGTCCATCCTTCAGCATCCCAACTCGTGCAGCAAGCAAGGCAATCATACTCATCAGCCCCGCCCGCACAATGGACGGCCCCGCACCTGACAAGAGGACGTATATAGGAACGAGTATGAAGGTGAGCGTTAGCGAGGTCTCTTTTGTCAGGCGTAAGCGCCTGAACAGAAATAAAAGAACGCCTACATATACCGCTACATGCATACCTGAAATGGCGAGAATATGCGTCAAACCGAGCTGCGAGAACTGCTTAAAGGTATCCGGATCGAGATCATCCTGCATCCCGATGATTAAGCCCTTCATATATCCAGAGTGACGTTCTTGAAAAAGTTGATCCAGCTCTGCCCCAAGGACCGTCCGCGCGCTGTCATTTAAACGAAAAATCGTTAACGGACTCCATGAATCTGGCACGGTTGCCCTCACATTTTCCGCTCCCTGTCCCTTCAAAAGCCAATGAATCTTCTTCGTATGTAAATAGGCACGATAATCGAAGCTTCCAAAATTACGCGCGACTACCGGCTCTTCCAGCACGCCATTAAGCAGCACCTCATCCCCTCTTCGCCACTCCGCAGCAACAGCAATTTCTTGCTCGGCCAGAAGTTTGATCTGTACCGCGATTAGCTCCCCCTGCATTCTTTCGTCCTTCTCATCCACAGGATCAGATGCTTTCTCATCCTCCTCTGCAAGCAGGTTCATATGTGAGAGCTTCATTATAAAATCAACCCGATCCCCGTCCCGTTCCACCACGGAAACGATCGTACCTCTTGCTTCCACCGAACTCTCATTCAGTTCTGCAATCGTGCCATCTAGTGCTTCAGGAATTCCGCTAATGTTACGAGCTTCGTTCCACTCCCAATATCCATTTGCTAATGAAATGGACAAACACAACACGGCTATGTATTTCCAGCTCATTGTTCCCCACACCCTCAGACTCACCAGTAAAAATATTAATCCAGCCCACGTGAGCAGCAGTCCATTCCCTGAGGATAAGCAAGCCGCTGCGCTTCCAGCCACCCAGCATACCGTAAAGCTTAACAAAGGTCTTTCCTTCACACTCCTATCCCCCTTTCACAATACTGGGTACAAAAAAAGAACCTCTGCATACGCCACAAAAGCGCACGAGAGGTTCTTCCTCAAGTCATCTTATTAAATTGATGTTGTACAGAACAGCTATTCCGACACTTTGATCATCGTTTCACTCGGCGGCTCATAATTCTCCAATTGGCGAAAAATGATACCCTTGGCAGCCATCATCGCTTCAACCTTTTCCATATCCTTACGGTAAGGTCGGTAATACACGATTTCCACTATACCACTGTTCGCCAGCATATTAGCGCAGGTCCAGCAAGGCTCATCCGTCACATAAACGGTACTGCCTTCCCGATCGACCCGGTCTGTAAATAGCAAAAGATTCTGTTCCGCATGAATCGTGCGAATACAGCGCTGTTTCTTCACCATTGTCTCTACGCCGTCCACGATCTCCATCTCATATTGCTCCGAGAGCATACAACCTGCCTCCGAGCAATCAGGTACGCCCATTGGCGCCCCGTTGTACGCGGTACCAAGCAGCTTCTTGCCTTGCACCAGCACAGCACCTACATGTCGACGATTGCAGCGTGAACGAGTTGAGACCATGCAGGCAATATCCATAAAATAAGTATCCCAGTCTTTACGATAAGCAGCAGTCATAATCAATCTCCATATCCTTCTAAATAGTTGTTAACTATTGTAGCACATCCCCGCAAGTTTTCACTAGGACAACGGTTGTAGCACATTCAACAGTACATTCAATACCTTTTTTATCTTCAAAATATTACTAAAGGCTTTAACTTTTCCAGCATTTTGGGCCCGATCCCCTTCACCTTCCCCAAATCTGATAGACTGCGAAAAGCCCCTTCACGATTGCGGTAATCGATTATCGCCTGAGCTTTTTTCTCTCCGATGCCTGGGAGATCCATCAGTTCCTTAGCACCCGCTGTGTTCACATTTATTTTACCTTCCTGTGAAGCAACTGGTGCGGTAACTTCCAGCGCCCCCGTAGACACAACTGTTGAATCTCCTGCTGGAGTTTGACCTTCTACACCTGCCGGCGTATTGCTCTCTGTCAAGGTTTGCGTTTGGCCTCCAGACTTCGTTCCACTCCCCGCAGCATTCTGCCCAGCAACTGTCGCCCCCTTTTCATTTGCTGGAGTTGGAACTGCTTGATCCACTTGTACAGCATCCTTAACTTTCTGATCATCTTTAGACTTCCCAGCGTCTTCAGTCTGCTCTGAAAGATCAGAGACTCCAATCGCTTGTTCCATGTTTCCATTCAAGGTTTCCCATCCGGCAATGCCGGAATCCCCCTTGCTCCCTGCAGACCATAGCAGCCCACCACCCAGTAGAACTACAATCACTCCAAGCACTATATTCCCTTTATTCAAAATGCACTCCTCCTCAAGAAAATTCGTCCTATACTTTTTTGTGAATCTTCATACATTCCTTTAATTGGAATTCCCTTTAATAATTCATACAAAACCTGTCATTTGTCCAAGGCTATCCTGCATACATATAACGAAGAGAATTCATGTCAGTTAGTTAAAAGCAATGCTAGAAAGGAGGAACCACAGGTGAAAGTAGGATTTATCGGAACTGGCAGCATGGGCAGCCTGCTGATCGACGCCTTTCTTTCTTCCGGAGCGCTAGAACCGTGTGATGTACTCGCCAGCAACCGCAGCCTGAACAAGCTGCTGGAGCTTGAGAAGCGTCACCCCGGCATTACCATTTGCGGAAGCAATAGGGAGACAGCGCTAGGAAGTGATATCGTTTTTTTATGCGTAAAGCCACTTGAATTTAAAACATTAACAGATGAGATCGGCTCATGTCTCCGGAGAGAGCAAATCGTCGTATCCATTACAAGTCCAGTTCAATTGCATCATCTGGAATCCGCTTTGCCGTCCAAAATTGCCAAGATCATCCCAAGCATTACGCACTGCGTCAAGAGTGGGACTTCACTGTGCATATTTGGCAGCAGGCTTAATAAAGAAGACAGGCTTGTACTGCTACAGCTGTTGTCTTTCATAGGTGTTCCCTTGGAAATCCAAGAAGCACACACCCGAATCGCTTCTGATTTCTCCAGCTGTGGGCCTGCGTTCTTAAGCTATTTCATTGAGCGCTGGATTGAAGCAGCAGTAGAGGCCACTGGAATTGAAGAGACATTAATCAGCCGACTTGCTGGTGAGATGCTGCTTGGAACAGGCAAACTACTGACAGAAGGAGAGTTTACCCCGCAAGAGCTTCAAGACCGGGTTGCTGTTCGTGGCGGCATTACCGCCGAAGCGTTAAACCACTTGCGTATCAGTCTGGAAGGTGTATTTGAACGTCTCATCACGACTACACATGATAAATATGATGAGGATGTCACTAAGCTTGATGAGCTATTCGGACATGACACTATTAATCAAGGTCCTAAAGAGCGCTAGAACAACAAAGCCCGCAGCACGGATTTCTCCGATGCTGCGGGCAGAATTGCGTTCTTCGCTTAACCCACTACAATATTTACAAGCTTGCCAGGAACTGCAATAATCTTGCGTACGGTTTTACCTTCTACAGCTGCACTCACATTAGGGAGTGACAGCGCATGAGCTTGCATTTCTTCCTGACCCATATCCAGCGGAATCAGTGCGCGTTGTACGATTTTACCATTAACCTGAATAACGATTTCAACCTCAGCATCAACTGTCCATGCTTCATCATAAGTTGGCCAAGCCACGTAGCTAATGCTTCCTTCATGACCGAGCAGTTGCCACAGCTCTTCAGCAATATGCGGCGCCAGTGGCGACAACATTTGTACAAAGTGTTCAGCAGCTTCATGGGACAACGTTTCTTGCTTGTAAGCATCGTTAATGAAAATCATCAACTGACTAATCGCTGTATTGAAACGCAGATGCTCGAAATCGTCAGTGACTTTCTTAATCGTTTTGTGCCAAGTACGTTTGAACTCTTCCGTACCGCCATCTGCTGTGATTTTGGAATTGAGCTTACCTTCCTCATTCACGAACAGACGCCATACACGGGACAAGAAACGGTGAACCCCTTCAACACCCTTTTCATTCCAAGGCTTGGTTGCCTCCAGAGGGCCCATAAACATTTCATACACGCGAAGCGTATCTGCACCGAAAGCTTCAACAATCTCATCAGGGTTGATGACATTTCCGCGTGATTTACTCATTTTTTCATTATTATTTCCAAGAATCATGCCTTGGTTAACCAGCTTATGGAAAGGCTCTTTCGTTTCCACTACGCCGATATCATAAAGCACTTTGTGCCAGAAACGTGCATAGAGCAAGTGAAGTACGGCATGCTCCGCTCCACCAATGTACAGATCCACTGGAAGCCATGCTTTTTGCTTCTCTTGGGAGCACAGCTCTTGATCGTTTTTCGGATCAATATAACGCAGGTAGTACCAGCAGCTGCCCGCCCATTGCGGCATGGTATTCGTCTCACGGCGAGCCTTCATACCTGTCTCAGGGTCGATTGTTTCTACCCACTCTGTTACATTCGCAAGTGGAGACTCCCCAGTACCCGAAGGCTTGATCGCATCTACATCAGGCAGTACCAGCGGCAGCTGATCAACCGGAACAGTCTTCATTGTACCGTCTTCCAGATGCAGAATTGGAATCGGCTCTCCCCAGTAGCGTTGACGGCTGAACAGCCAATCACGCAGACGATAGGTTACTTTACCTTTACCTACACCCTTCTCTTCCAGCCAAGCAATCATCTTCGCAATCGCTTCTTCATTCTTAAGTCCGTTCAAGAATTCAGAATTAACATGCGGTCCGTCTCCGGAATACGCCTCTTCTTCAACGTTGCCACCTTGCACGACTTCCACGATATTCAGGCCGAATTGTTTAGCAAATTCCCAGTCGCGCGTATCGTGACCTGGAACCGCCATGATCGCACCCGTTCCATATCCAGCAAGTACATAATCTGCAATCCAGATCGGTGCCTTAGCGCCATTCACAGGATTGATTGCATACGCACCCGTGAATACACCGCTCTTCTCTTTAGCCAAATCTGTACGTTCAAGATCGCTCTTATGGGAAGCTTTCACACGATATTCTGCAATCGCTGCACGTTGTTCTTCTGTTGTAATGGCATCAACCAGTTCATGCTCCGGTGCCAATACGCAGTAGCTCGCTCCGAACAATGTATCTGGACGTGTTGTAAACACGGTCAGGCTAGCGTCGTGACCTTCAATTTCAAAGTTCACCTCTGCACCTGTGGATTTGCCGATCCAGTTGCGCTGCATATCCTTAATACTCTCAGACCAATCCAGCTCTTCCAGATCTTCAAGCAGACGCTCAGCGTATTCAGTAATTCTCAGAATCCACTGACGCATCGGTTTACGAACGACCGGATGTCCTCCACGCTCACTTTTACCATCAATAACTTCTTCGTTGGCAAGTACTGTACCCAGTGCCTCGCACCAGTTAACAGGTACTTCTGCTACATAAGCCAAGCCTTTGTTGTACAACTGGATGAAAATCCACTGCGTCCATTTGTAATAATCTGGATCTGTAGTGCTGATCTCGCGATCCCAGTCGTAGGAGAAACCCAGCGATTTGATCTGACGACGGAAATTATCGATGTTCTTATCTGTAAAATCACGCGGATGCTGACCCGTATCCATCGCATACTGCTCTGCAGGAAGTCCAAAAGCATCCCAGCCCATTGGGTGCAGCACGTTAAAACCGCGCATCCGTTTGTAACGGGATACGATATCCGTTGCTGTGTAGCCTTCTGGATGACCTACGTGCAGTCCTGCACCTGAAGGGTACGGGAACATATCCAGTGCATAGAAATTCGGTTTGGTTGAATCTTCACCTGTCTTGAAACTTTTGTTCTCATCCCAGAACTTTTGCCACTTAGGCTCAATAGCCTGCGCCCGGTAACCGCCGGCAGGTATACTGTTTGTTTGATTATCGCTCATTGTCTGCTCCTCCTTGGAGTGTAACTACTTAGTTTTCTTAAGCTAGCATAAATGCGTCCCTGTCCTTATAAGGACAATTAGCGTCGTTTATGCGAGAAATATAAGACATGAAGTATTTCGTGAAACCTATACCCTCTTATATTCACAAAAAAACCTCCCATCCCTAGCGTATTATCGCTAGGGACGAGAGGTTATAATTCCCGTGGTACCACCCTAGTTAGCGGCTGAATATACTTTATTCTGCCACTCACTTTGCACCCTTTAGCGGGGGTGAGGCGACGGCGGTTCACCTAGGACATCCGTTATTTCTAGTGGATATCCTGAACTTGCGCCGTTTCTCAGAGGTGAGTTCACTCCGTTCCGTTAACCGGCTCGCACCTGAGTGCCGGCTCTCTGCAATAACGGTATAGAATTAATACTCCTCATCATCGATCAACTATATATACTGATTGTTCATCAGTAATATTCCCCAACATTATATACAAAACTGTTGACTATAGTCAATGTTTTACCCTATTTATACAGGCTTTCGTTTGATTAAATACGTCATAAAGTGTTGAATAACGACTTTTGCAGCCGCGAAGAACGGTACAGCAAGGATAAGTCCTATCATTCCTGCCAATTCACCGCCAACCAGAAGTGCAAAAATAATGAGCAGCGGATGCAAATGCAGCTTCCTCCCCACCACCTGTGGAGAAATAATATTGCTCTCCACAATTTGGCACGCAGTGTTCACCACTGCAACCAGTAGCACTAAACGAAACGAGACTGTCGAAGCCATCACAATGGCTGGTGCAGCCCCCAAAAAAGGCCCCATATACGGAACAATATTGAAAACTGCTACCACACTGGCGAACAGTAAAGCATACGGCATTCCGATGATGGCGTAACCGATATAGGCGAGCACACCGATAATAATGCAGACCAGAAACTGTCCACGAATGTAGTTGCCAAGTGCATCATCGATATCTTTTAACAAGGTAACAATAGACTTACGCCGTGCGCGGGGCAGACAAGAGACCACCGTCCGTTCAAACACATCAAAATCCTTCAGTATATAGAACACTAGAAACGGCACGATAAAAGCATTGAACAGCACGTTAATCGTTGTCCCTATATTATCGAGAAAATTAGAAATCCCCTCTGCGAGACGACTCTCCAGTTGAAAAAACCAGTTGTTCATCCCCATCTCGACCCCGGGCGGTATTAGTCTTGAATTCATGTGTCGCATCAGCCCTTGGGCTTGCAGCGTCATCTCTGGCAAATGTTCATTTAACTCTTCCAGCTGCTCGATAAACATCGGGATAAGGTTAATGGCAATCACTGCAATCGCCGTTAAAAACACTGCATATATAAGTAGAACAGCTACACTACGCGGCATCTTCCGTCCGGCCAGCATACTAACGACGGGATTCAGCACGTATGAAATAATCATAGCTGCCAGAAATGGAGCGAGGATTGCCTTCAAAAATACAAATATCCCCTGCAGCATCGGACGAAGCAACCAAACGAAATACAAAATGATCAGGGAGAGCAGCACTCCGATCATCCAGCGGAACCACTTACTTTGGGACCATTGCTCCATGAGTGTACCCTCCTGCGGCTGTAGACTGGACTAGCTTCGTAAATAAGTATATGTATGGCCGCAGCAAAATAACCATCGAGCACATAAAATAACCCCACAAAGTGAGACCTTTGCCCAAAAAAAGCGTCAATAACCCTACAGCTGATTTCAGCTGAAAGGAGATTGACGCTTTAAGTGCATAGATCATTCTTGCTTACAAAGCAAGATTCATAGTTAAGACGACGCATGAATTTGCGGGAAATCCTGAGTCATATCATCCCCGGAGAACAGATCGTCTAGCGAGCTGAGTGTGCCGTCTTCTTCAACCTGATAAACCGACATCTTCTCGCCGTTTACCGTCAATTCAATGAAACAGCCCCAGCAATAGAACTGGTGGGAACCAATCTTTCCGATATCTTTGGAGTTGCAATTTGGACACTTCATATAATACATTCCACCTATCCGTTAACAATATTAATGGCTTTTTGTAGCCGTTCTTCGCTCATCGCAGGAACCATTAAAGCATTCTCACCAATGGACATCTCATCAGAACAAGGCAGCCATTTGCGGCCTTCGATCAAATCAGTCACAAGCCCGTCACTGATTTCCAGCGCTCCTATTGTGTTTCCCAACTTTTGGTCAAAATAAACATCCGATATTCGTCCAAGTATAGTTCCCGTTGTAGTCAGTACTTTCAAATCCTTAAGTTTGTTCTTTCCAAGTAGAAAAGTACAAGGTATATGATCGGCATCTGCCTTATCAATCGACTCTTTACTACGAATCATGACAGCATCCTCGCCGTAGGCCACAATATCTTTCCATGCCACAAATTTCACATGACCACCAAAAAAAGATTTGCTTTCCAGTTCAATACCCGTAATATTCCAGTTTGAATCGAGCAGGATATCGACAATCTTGCCGATTTCATTACCCTCTTCAACTTCAAATACAGCCAAGCCGATCAGATCTTGAAGTCTCATGGCTGCCTCGGTCCCCTCACTTTGAGTGTACTTACGAGTTCTCAGAAAGCCAAAAGCCCGAATCGCCCCGATACAGATCGAAACCTAGAAGTAACTAGTCTCATTTACGTAGGCGATTCAAAATGGTTTCAACTTTTCGAGCAACGTACTCGATTTCTTCAGTAGTATTACCCAAACCGATACTAAATCGAATCGCGGACTCTAAAATATTTTTGGGAAGTCCCATAGCTTTCAGAACATGAGATATTTCCAGTGATCCTGACGTGCAAGCCGAACCGCTCGCTGCCGCAATCCCCTCCATATCCAGGTTCATCAGCATAACATCTGTCCCAGCCCCTGGGAAGCTCAAATTCAGAATACTAGGTAAAAAGTGCTCGGAATTACCGTTAAGCGAATAACTCTCCCGTCCAATCAGAGTATCCAGCTCTCCGAGCAGTCTGTTCCGCAGGAACTTCATATTCTGTTGACGTTCTGAAAGCCCCTTAACCGCTATTTCAACGGCTTTGGCAAATCCAGCAGCTCCGGCTAGATTCTCTGTTCCGGCACGTCTCCCGCGCTCCTGAAGGCCGCCATGAAGTCTTGGATGTAGCGGCGCTCCGCTTCGAACGTATAGACCCCCGATCCCTTGAGGTCCATTGATCTTATGAGCAGTAAAGCTCATGTAATCTACTGGAAGCTCTCGTAATGTAATCGGAAGAGCACCAAGAGCTTGTACAGCATCTACATGGAACAGAATCCCCCGTTCTTTAGCGAGCTGACCAATCTCCTGAATCGGCTGAACGGTACCTACCTCATTGTTGGCATACATTACGCTAATCAGCACCGTGTCTTCCTGCAACGCTGCTTCTAAGTCTGTGACGGATACCCTGCCCGTCGAATCCACAGGAAGATAGGTTACTTTGAAACCTTCCTTCTCTAGCTCTTCGCAGGTATGTAACACTGCATGATGCTCGATCTGGGTGGTGATGATATGTTTTCCTTTATGGGAAACTGCAGCTGCTGCTCCATAGAGTGCTAAATTGTCACTCTCTGTGCCGCCTCCAGTGAACACCCACTCTTCCGATAAACAGCCCAAAAAGGCGGCGATAGAATCGCGCGCCCCATTCAATATTCTTTTAGCTGAACGCCCGAACTGATGTACACTAGACGCATTTCCGTATTGTTCTGTCATTATATTCAGCATGACCTTAGCCACCTCGGGATGAACCGGGGTTGATGCGGCGTGGTCCAAATAGATGGTTTTCATATTCATTTCTCCGCTTCTAGAGTATAGGAAAATAGTTCTTCTAAAAATATAAGAAAGTATAAGTTTCACGTTATACATTATCCTTATATTTCTCGCTTAAACGCTAACCGTCCTTATAAGGACGCCGAAGACGTTTATACTTGGAACTATTAAATTATACCGCGCGAGAAGTGAGTTTTCCACAAGCGAAAGAACACAATATTGTAATCATTTCCCTATGAAAGCTAGGATTATAATAGCCAATTCTCTTCAGAGGTTACCTTTATGCCATTTTTTCGAAGTAAAGCTGTAGTAACGCCATTTCCGGCTATTTTTTTCCCTTTGAATTCCCCATTATAAATCATGGCGCTGCCGCAAGAAGGACTGTTTTCTTTAAGCACTACCATCGTAGCTGAGACCTCTTGGGCTTTTGCAAGCGTGATATAAGCACCCTCTAAATACATATCTGTAACATCTGTACCTGAACGATCCACTACTTTAGCCGTTCCTGCCAGCACATCCTCGCCATTCCCACCAATGATTTCGGCTGGCTCTCTAGGCGTAGAGAATCCCCCTAATAACTCCGGACACACCGCAATGGCTTTATTCTCATTCAAAAGCTTCTGGATCGTTTCATCCAGACAATCCGTCCCATTATATCTTACCTTCATGCCAGCTAGACAAGAGCTTACCAGAATCACCAATGAGCACCTCTTTTTTCATTCATTCCGCTTCGTTTATAATAAGACGCAGGCGATCAATAGTCGTACAAGCTAAGAAATATTTCGAGCATAACATGATGTATTTTAGCTGTAAACTGAGCGAACTTCTAATCTGCTGAATGGGGAGTGTAAATAATGTGCGGACGTTATACAATAACCGTCACTATGGAAGAGCTGATGGTCAGATATTTTGCGAATGATTCAACCATTGTCCACTATGCGCCAAAATATAACGCTGCGCCCATGCAGCAAATTCCTGCAGTCATTAATACAGGCTCCAGCAATAAGCTTGGGGAACTGCGCTGGGGTCTGGTTCCTTCATGGGCAAAGGATGACAAAATAGGCAGTAAAATGATCAATGCACGGGCAGAATCACTACTGGAAAAGGCTTCTTTCAAGCGCTTAGTAAGCTCACGCCGCTGCATTATCCCTTCTGATGGCTTCTACGAATGGAAGGTGCAAGGTAGCAACAAACAACCCATGCGGATCGTGATGCGCGATGGGGGTATTTTCTCTATGGCCGGATTATATGATATTTGGATGGACCCTAAGGGTAACAAACTAAGTACCTGTACGATTATAACGACTACCCCGAACGATCTTATGGTCGAAATCCATAATCGCATGCCGGTTATTTTGAAGCCTGAGGATGAGACAGAATGGCTGGATCGCGGCAATCAGGACTCTACCTCTCTAATAAAGCTCCTGAAGCCGTATGATCAAAACAAAATGAGAGTCTACCCAGTTTCCACAGCTGTCGGAAATGTTCGAAATGATACGAAGGAATTAATTGAAGAGGCACAAGCATAAACGCCTTCGGCGTCCATATGAGGACGGTAAGTGTTTATGCGAGAAATAGAAGGATAATTTATAACGTAAGCATATAAATTCTTATATTTAAAAAAACATCTTAACCCTGCAGGTTAACCACAGAGTTAAGACCAGCGCTGCTCAATATGAATCCTGCGTCTAATCAATTGATGAGACATCTTTAGAAATCTGTCAGCATACAGCTCGGAGGAAAGGTTGTTTCGGATATGCCATTCCCCATTCAGCCTAATACTGGCCCGTAGCGCTGGATCATGCATTAAGGATAGAGCCGCATTCACAGCATCATCCAGCTGCCCTCTATTGTATATTTTTCCAGTGTAATTATTAATGACAAGTCTCCGAATACCATCTGAATCCGTAGTAAGTACAGGACAACGGCATAACATCGCCTCAGCTACCGCATACCCAAATCCCTCGAGAATAGAGGTGGAACAGAGCAGTCCTCCCGAATCACCAATAATGCTCATATAATCTGCCATTTGCTCATGAGGAACATTGGAATGCGAAATCAAACGTGAAGCAATCCCAGTCTCGGCTACAAATTGTTCATAGCTTTCTTTTTGCTCCGGCTCAAACAACGTATCGTCCTGAAAAATCCATAAATATAGCTCGGGATGGATCGCCAGCAGCCTTTGTCCGATTTGTAGAAATTCTCTCCAATTCTTATTCGTTTGAATTCGTCCCACCCAGCCGAGGATGGGAAAGCTTTTCGTGGGATAATTGGTATATCCAAACTGATTGCAATCGATCGGATTGTCAAAGCAATATTGAGGAATGGAGGGAAATCCACCTTTAAAAAGCGTCTGCAAATGGGTGGTTTCAGGATAGAGTAGTGCATCGGTTAGCTTGTGAATCCGCTCATTAAAATTATTAATAACTTGCTCCGCTTCATCTAACGTCCCCAATCCCTGCACCTCAAAAACAAGCGGCCCCTTGTAACCAACCCCCCTGAACCTCTCCGCTAAGTAAATATCCGTACACACTACAATCAAGTCAAAGGCTTCCCGAGTGAGCAATCCCCTGATCTCGCCATCATTATTGGTAATATAGGTTTGAATATTAGGAATATTTTGTTGCCCTTTTCCAGGGTGTGTGTACAACAAATGACACTCTACACCGCGATCATGTAATGCTTGGCAGCGCACTCGGTTCAGGGTTTGCATGCCGCCGCTCGGGTTGAAGAAGGTGAACAAAATCTTCATTACGATCACTCATTCGCATATTATTTTAGGAAAAATAGATCTTCAACAGATCATACAAATCTGCACTTCGAAACAGCTCATTATAGTAGTGAGTTTTAGTCGATGGGGTATACCTGTGCCGAAATCCAATCAAGCTATGATCATCCGTATAAAAATTGGAGATCATGTCTCCACCGGTACTAATCAAGGCCTCCAGCATGTATTCAATATCGAGGGCTCCAATAAAAATTTTTGGACCTAGAACTATCGTATAGGGAGTGGATAAGTGCTCTAACGCTCCACAAATCGCGTGCGACTCCTTAACTCCAGGCATACAAACGAACTCCGTTGCAGGATGAGGGATTGAACTCAGTAAAACAGATGGTTGACCCGTAAGTGATAAATCCAGCACCCGACATTCATAATTGCTATACGTCTGTTCATACAGATTCTCTATCCTTGCTATTTCCTCCGCACCAGCATTTACTACAGGAAATAAAACGGTAATCATAGGAGGAATTCCTCTACGGAATCGCGCCTGATGGCGGGTCAAGTGATAAGTATATCTCCATCTGCGATGATTTTCAGTGGAATGTAACTGTGCAGATACACTATAGGTAGAGTCCACACGATAATTAACCAGCTCCACGGGTATAAATCGAATATCACAATGTTCAGCCAGTCTCAGCCAGTAATCATAATCCTCCACCGGTTCCATGCCGTACCCTCCAACAAGCTTCGCAACCTGCGATTTGTACATAAAAGAAACGCCGATAAGCGAGTAATCCAGCAGTTTTATTTTTGGCTGTGACTGATAATTACGCTGAGTAGCCAATTGATGTTCGTTATGAAGTAGATTCCCCTCATTATCTATACTTTGAAATGAACTGTACACGATGCCTAGCTCCTGCGGCCCCTTCACTAGTGCACCTCGAAGGATTTCGAGGAACCGGGGTTCATAAACATTATCGCTGGAGACCCAACTCAAATACTGAATACTAGGTTCGTTAAACAAAAGCTCGAAGCCCGTATTCAGCGCATGTGCGATACCCCTGTTTTGTACATAAGAGATAATAGCTACTCTCGGATCCTCCGCAATTATGGACCGCACGAGCGGTTCCATTTCTGGTGCTCCATCAATTACAATGAGCAGTCGAAATTCGGTGAACGTTTGGCGCAGAACAGACTCCAGAGCTTGCCGGAGAAATTCCGGCTTTTGGGTATACAAAGGCATAACTACCCCTACATCCACCATAATTTTCACCTCTCTCTACATTGGACTATAAGATTAGTATATTTAAATTTCACCTTAGTGCCTGTGTGAATGCCCTAAGAGGATTTATTGCGCGCCTAAAAAAGCAGCAACCGCCCTATTTCTTCCGGGGATTGCTGCTTAATTTTTCCACCAACAACTGTTATACAGGTATAGAAAGTGCGGAGATTTCCGTTAATTCACTTTGAAGCACTCGCTGATCGGTAACAAGATTCCCGAACTCGTCCAAACCAAATGTGGAGCACACTACATTTGCCAATGGATAAGGGGTGCTTAGCTGAACCTCGTAAGACACATTCCCCGCAATGAAGAACTCTCTAATATCGGAACTCATTGCTGGAACATAATAACCTGTGACATAAAGCGGTGTAATTGCAAGCGTTGAATATGGAACGCCAAAGACTTCAACGACCACCATTGCGCTTGCGTTACTAGTATTACGAACACTGACAGCCACATAACTTGCTGCAGTTCCTGTTGCTCTTGTATTCGTAATAAGACCAGTGGTATAAGGCATTGTTCTCATTCCTCCTCTTGTTTTCTATCAACTTATTCGACAGAATGCTGAAAGTTGTGAGGCAAGAGGAAGGGGAAAAGCGTGGATTAATAGCTAACTAGACATGTACACAGTTTCTTTTCTGCTAGTTACATATCATAGATTGAAGAAAAAAAAGGAGAGGTGACAATGACAAATTTCAATTTTCAGGTCACGACGGGTTTGCCACCAAAGTTCGAACCTTATATTGCTGTGAATCTGCTCATTCCCGGAATTATGATCGCAGTAGCTGTCGATACTACAACCGGAGTTCCATTAATAGGGATGTATCGCTCGTTAGATGGCGGTGCAAACTGGTCGCAATCTTTACTGCCTCTACCCCCAGGATTTACTGGAGCCGAAGCACCTGCTGTTGCGTATTCCTTTCCAAATACATTTGTCATTTCTGCACATGCATTTCCCGGCGCTTCAGATGGAACGACTATTTGTTATATTTCCACCAACAACGGTACTACTTTCAGCAGTCCCGTAATTGTAAGCAGTGGATTTGGAACCTACATCAATAATGACGAAACGAATATCACAATCGATGTAGGACAATCAAGCCCATATTTAGGAAACATCTATGTTTCCTACAATCATCAGTTCAATGTAGCTAACGGAGGTAATTCAACAGCATTCCTTAGTCGTTCCCGAGATAATGGAGCGACATGGGATACCCCTGTCCTGCTTTCCAGTGAAGCTAATCAAGTAGAACGTCCCGATGTTGCGGTGGATTTGATAGGCACGGTGTACGGGGCCTGGATTACAACAAATCCAGAATTCCGATTTGTGATCAGACCCTCTTTTGATGGTGGTACAACATTTAGTCCCCCTGTCCTCGTGTCCTTGATCGTACCAGTACCCATAGTTCTGCCCGTTCCTGGTTATGCTTTCCGTGTCTTAACGTTTGCGAATATTTCAACGGATCGGTCGGTCGGACCCTTTACCAACCGTGTGTATACCATCTGGCAGGATTTCCGCCAAGGGTATTCTGATGTATTCATGTCTATTTCAAATGACAGGGGCTTGACTTGGAGCACTCCAGTAAGTATTACCGGTGCACCCGCAGGATCCCAGAACTTCTTCCCTGCGATCGATGTCGATCCTTTGACTGGCGTAGTGAATGTGATCTATTACAGCAACCAAATTAACGGATTCTTACTAGATGTATATGTCGCACGGTCCATCAACGGTGGTCAGACATTTACGAACACAAGAATAACGAACGTCTCCTTCGATCCGAACGCTGGTGGTGTTGGACCGGTCACCTTAATTGGAGATTATATTGATATTACTTCCGTTCCTCCAGGTGGATACATCGGGGTATGGACGGATACTAGTCCTGGTACACAGACTATTTTTGCAGGATATTCTGATGTAGTTATCACATAAATGGAGATCTTGTTATATCTATTTACTCAATAAATCAGAGGTTAATTCGCCTCAATTGTTGACAGCGAAACCATTAACCATGGAGAAAATTTTTCTGATAACTCACCTTTTGGGTTATGTGTATGGAAAAGATAGGCGTCTCCGGCTTGATTTTTCCAAATCATGTAGTCCACCAAGCCGTTCGCATGGCTTGTCTGCAAGTAAAGTTCTGCATAGCCTAACGGATGCTCGATAAGTTCTCCACTATAGTCGTTTGGCTCTCCGTTGGCAGACAGCTCAGCTTGGCCTTGTTGCTTCAAGGAAACGAGATCGTAGCCAGACGACAATGGTTCAATATCCGCATAATAGTCAGGGTCTTTGCCCAGCGATAATCGGCCAGTTTTCGCATTCAAGGAGAACCCCTCAAATATATATAGCGAATATCCTTCGCCCTGTGTTAGTGTACCCGTCTGAACAGGAACGCCCCCCTCCAGTTCATCGAACGTTTGGGTTAGAGGACGATCCGATGGCTGAGGGTGGTTTTTTTCTGGAGGATTGGATGGTTTAGGGGTGACAGTTATCTCATTAACGGGAATTGCTGGTGTGGTAGTCGCTGTTAGCTTCTCTTCGTTAGCCGCCTCGTTGTTGCTGCATGCGCCCAGAATCAGGGTAGACAGCAGAACAAGGATTGCTGTTATCGTTGATTTTTTCATGATAAACCTCCTTATCTGAGTAATGCTTATTACCCATATCGTCACCATTGTATGCTTTGCCCACGAAATAGTCTCCTTTCTTCTCGCTTCTTATGAGAAGCGTGGTTCGCACTCCGACAAAACAACACAAAATAGCTCGCCGACCAGTTAAGGTTAACGAGCTATTTCTTGTGTTTTTTATTCTCTTGAAGGATACAGGTGCTCTCGTTAACAATCCTGCCAGTTACGCATTCACAGTTTCTGTTTTACGATCTTGCCGTGCATGCAATGTTTTCATTGCAAGTCTGGCTATCGGCTGCGCGACCAATAGTTCAATCCAAAATGCTATACCAAAGTTTCTAGGCCAGATGTGAAGGAAGTTTTTTCATCACTTTCCCAACAATCGGCCCTGCAACTAATCTTACGGATAAAACTACGATCATCCACATAAACGGAATAATCTTTAGTGTATCTATATACACTTCCCTACTGAAGCCGCGTTCCAACCCCACAATAATAGGGGCAATAGTGTTTACTGAAATGATTGAAATAATGACCAATATCTCTACACACTGATCTAATAATTATATCATTTTTTCCGAATAAATGGTCAGTCCTTCTACTGAAAAATTAATTTAATACTGATACGTAAGCTAAAAAAAGAAACGTCCTCCCCAAATTTCTTGAGAAGGACGCGTTAAAACTTTTTCTACAAATAGCTTTAAATATAAAACATATAGTTGTCTGCCAAGCTCTCTTCTTTATAATTAATCAAGTCATGAAGCGTTGTGGAATCCAGAACGTCGGCAATGCTATCGCGAATACGCAACCATAAATCGCGTTTTGCCGCATCATCTTCTTCAGTGAAATCAACTGGAGAAATCGGACCCTCCAGCACACGAATGATGTCACCCGCTGTGATAGCACTAGCCTCACGTGATAGAATGTAGCCACCGTATGCGCCACGTATACTTTTTACGAGTCCTGCGTTCCGCAGGGGAGCGATTAGTTGCTCTAGATAATGTTCGGAAAGTCCGTTTTTCTCAGCGATACTCTTAAGTGAGGTCGGTCCTTCACCAAATTTCAGTGCAAGCTCCATCATAATTGTTAGTCCGTAACGTCCTTTGGTTGATATTTTCAAAGGGGCACCTCTTTCGGTTTAGTTTCTAGTTATTGTATACTATTGATTCGGTAAGTCATGCGTTTGTCATATCAAGGTATTCCGATGATTACTCTTAGTTTATGTTATCATATTCGAAGTCACAAATGAAATGGCAAACGAAACATTTTGCAAAAATGTTCACCCCTGGTGGACATTTTTCTATTCTCCCCCTCTTATTTTAGGGTTTACAGTAGACAGGTATGTTATAATACATTTTGAGCCGGGTGTTCCATGAATGACCGGTATTTTGGGTACAGAAATGGTGATTACGATGACAAAAGCAAAACAAGACACCCGTGTCGTCGTCGGCATGTCCGGAGGGGTCGATTCCTCCGTCACGGCGCTTCTGCTCAAGCAGCAGGGCTATGACGTCATCGGCATCTTTATGAAGAATTGGGACGATACCGACGAATTCGGAGTATGTACAGCCGAAAGCGATGCAGAGGATGTTCGCCGCGTATGCGAGCAGATTGATATTCCTTACTATACCGTTAATTTCGAGAAGGAATACTTCGACAAAGTATTTTCGTATTTTCTCGATGAATATAAGGCTGGCCGGACGCCTAATCCAGACGTCATGTGCAACCGCGAGATTAAATTCGGAGAGTTCCTGAACAAAGCCCTTCAGCTTGGCGCCGATTATGTAGCGACTGGACATTATGCACGTGTTATAGAAGAAGATGGTGCGTACAAGCTGCTCCGCGGTGTAGACAACAATAAAGATCAGACCTATTTCTTGAACGCGCTGGGCCAGTATCAACTCTCTAAAGCGATGTTCCCGATTGGTCATCTTCCTAAACCGGAAGTTCGGAGAATTGCCGAAGAAGCCGGACTCTATACTGCCAAGAAAAAAGACAGCACAGGCGTTTGCTTCATCGGTGAGCGTAATTTCCGTGAATTCCTTAGCCAGTATCTCCCGGCACAATCGGGTGATATGGTAGATATCGCAACTGGGGAAATCAAAGGCCGCCACGATGGACTTATGTACTATACATTGGGTCAACGTCAAGGCCTTGGCATTGGTGGATCCGGTAACGGCGAACCTTGGTTTGTAGCCGAAAAAGACCTTAGCCGTAACATTCTTTATGTAGTTCAAGGAGACAAGCACCACAGCCTGTACTCCACGAGTCTGATTGCCTCCGGTGTTAACTGGATTGATGGAAAGGAACTTGGTAAGGAGCCGCTAAAATGCACCGCCAAATTCCGTTACCGCCAGCCAGATCAAGGTGTGACTCTTACAACGCGGGAAGATGGAACAATAAACGTAGACTTTGATGTTCCGCAAAAAGCTATAACACCTGGCCAAGCCGTTGTCTTCTATCTCGGTGAGCAATGTCTCGGTGGCGGCACGATCGAATATGCAGAGAAGGTTGTACCTTCAGCGCAGGCATAAGTGAAGTCTATAACAAAAAAACAGCAGTTCAGAAATCACTCCCTGAACTGCTGTCTTTATAATACCATTTGAATTAAACTAACTCCCACTATTTCAACTTACTGAGCTACTGCAGATTTATCCGCAGAAACTGCAATGTCGTTATAGTAGAGACCAGTGCCATCACCAATTCCATAATTCAATATACGGTTGTTTACCGGAACTAGGGCAGCACGATAAAGCGTAGGGAATACAGGAATCTCGTTAACCATAAACTGTTGCCATTCTTTATAGATCTCTTTACGTTTATTTACATCGAATGCAGCCTCGGAGACTCCTTCGGTGAGCAAACGATCATTCTCTGCACTCGAGTAACGCGGGAAGTTAAAGATTGCGTCTTTACCATAAAGACCTGTTGGATCAACATCAATCCCTACAGTCCAAGCACCTTGGTAAACATCCACAGAAGGATCATCCTCACCATTTTGTCCAACACGATCATAGAACGTATTAAATTCTACCATCTCCAAAGTTACATTCAGACCAATTGCTTTCCAGGATTGTACATAATATTGAGCCAATGGTTCAGCAATGTCCGATCCGGTCATCGAGATGAAATTAATCTTCAGCTCGCTGCCATCCGGATTCGTTCTAAATTCACCGTTAAGTTTGTAACCAGCGTCATCTAAGATCTTCTTAGCAGCTTCTGGATCAAAAGGTACACCTGGATTAGAAGCATCATGAAATTCCGGATGGGAAGGTGGAATTAAAGTTGTCGCATTCCAGCGAAGACCACTATAGAATTTCTTACCCACTGTATCATTGTCTACAGCAGCCCACATGGCTTTACGCAGGTTCACATCCGCCATTTTAGCTTTAGGATCGGTGGCAACAACTTTTTTCTCAGCATCCCATTTACCTAGCTTAAACCCAATATACGTATATGCACGGTCAACAGCACCAAGATACTCGACATTTGACATTTTTGCATTATCTGGGAATTGATCAATAGGGAAGGCATCCACCAAGTCAACTCCACCAGACTTCAGTTCTTGTACAACAGTCGTTGGGTTGATTACCTTCAAAATTACTTTATCCAGTTTAGGTGCGCCGCGCCAGTAATCTTCATTCTTAACGAATACTACAGACTCACCAGGAACAATGCTTTCCACTTTAAAAGCTCCAAAGCCAATTGGCTTTTGACGAACTTCAGGGGATGAGGAGATTTTGGCAACATCCATACCACCAAAGATATGTTTAGCTAATGGATAAATCCATATGCCACCCGTTAACAGGGAAGGTGAGGATTTAAGATAAGTAATTTGCAGCTTCTTCTCACCCAGTACTTTAATACCAGAAATGGTCTTTGCTTTTCCGGAGTGGTATTCTTCCATACCTTCAATATTAGTAAAGTCAGAACCGTAACGTGGACCATCATATTTCGGATTACCAATAACCTCATGCGCAAACAGCCAATCTTCTGCTGTCACTGGCTTTCCATCCTGCCAGTTCACATTGTCGCGAATCGTAAAGGTGAAGGTCCGTCCATCTTCTGCTACTTCATAAGTTGCTGCACCATCATTCGTGTATACATAGTCTTTGTCCCAAGTTAACAAGCCTTCATCGAACCAATTCAGGACTTCAGCATCTGGAGCTCCAGAATAGAAGTTCAAGTTCAAGGTACCTTCAAATGGACTGTCGGAAACAAGTCCAAAAGTAATTGTTCCGCCATCAATAGCTTCACCTTGATTAGTCTTAATGTTACTGAAGTCTTTAATGTTATAAAGTCCGTCTTCTGCATCAGGCGCTGCCGTCGCTTTTGCAGTTTCCGCAGGGGCACTGGCACTTGGTGCAGCTGTTGACTCAGCCGCTCCGTTGTTGTTCTTGGAGCCACAGGCTGCAAGGGCGAACAACATTACAAACATTAATGAAACTAGTAGTGCCTTGGAACGGATGGGTTTTCTCATTAACAATTTCCTCCCTTATTATCCTTTTCTTTGTCTTGCGTCGGTCGCACGTTTGAGCGCTTGACCTACATTATTTATACTCAACATCAGTACCAAGATCAGCAGTGATGCGGGTAACCAGATCCACCATCTGAACTCAAGCGTTTGCGGATTTCTCGCATAGCTTACTAGAGTACCTAGACTGGGTGTACTTTCTGGAAAACCAAAACCTAGAAAGGATAGGCCTGATTCCAATCCAATATTAGCTGCCAAATTTAAAGTCATCGTGACGATAATAATTGAGCTTAAGTTCGGCAGAACTTGAGTGAACATTATTTTAAGATTGGAGGAGCCTAGGGTCTTAGATGCCTGAACGTAATCCAGTTCCTTCTCTTGTAACGTCTTGGAACGAATTAATCTGGCAATCCCCATCCATAGAAAGGCAGTCATGATAAAGGAGAAGGTTAACGTATTGTATTTAGGAACTGCACTTACGAAAGCTATAACAATCATTATAAAAGGCAAAATCATGAAGAAATCTACAACACGCATCGAAATATTATCTACCGTTCCCCCAAAATATCCAGAGAACAGGCCAACTAGTATACCGATGATTCCCGTAAAAAAAGTAACCATAAAAGCAATCGACATGGAATTTCGTGTGCCTATAATTAATTGACCGAATACATCTCGTCCTCCATAATCGGTCCCCAGCCAGTGTACAGCCGAAGGCTTCTCATACAGGGCGAACAAGTCAACCGTAACAATTTCTTTTTGATCTAAAAATAAGGAAATCCCATAAACAGCGGCGATAATCGCAAATAGAAAAATCAGTGAGACCAAAGCCAATTTATCCCGCATAATCTCTCGCCAAACAATTCTGAAGCCTGATGGACTTTTATCTGTTTCCTGCAGCAGAGCTATCTCTGCGCTCGTCTTTGCCATTTTATTCACCTCAAAGTGTTCATCTTCTTATTTAATCCGGATACGAGGATCTACGATACTTAAGATAATGTCTGATAACAACGCACCGACGATGGCAGCAACCCCATAGAGGAGAACTAGAGCCGTTACTACGCTGAAATCCCGTATCGTTATCGAACTGAGAAACAGCATACCCATACCCGGATAGCTGAAGATACTTTCAACGAACACCGTACCACCGATGAGTCCAGTAATCTCATACCCGAAGAATGCAGCAATCGGCAGTAAGGAATTTCTCAGGATATGGCGGTTGTAGACGCGTGACTCTGAAGCGCCTTTGGCTCTTGCCGTGAGGATGAAATCCTTTTGTTTCGTATCAATGATCTCATTCCGCAGGTATTGTACTGTCCCCACCGTTGCAATTAGTGCCATAGATAACGCGGGCAGTAGCAGATGGTAGAATTTACTCCAGAAGTGACTTAATGTACCCGGAACTTCTCCAGGACTGACACTGCCGCTAGTAGGAAACCAATGAAAGTGAAACCCGAAGACCCATACCATTAAGAGGGCGAAAATAAACAATGGTGCAGCAAAGCCGATATAGGTGTAACCAGTAATCAGGCGATCCAGCCATGAATCGTTATAACGACCGCTAGTGATACCAAGTGGAATAGCAATAAGGTATGTAAGGATCAGCGTGACAATCGCCAGCCAAAGGGTATTCATGAGACGTTGACCGATAAGTTCAGACACAGGCATTTTGAATCGGAAAGATTGACCAAAATCCCCTTGTATCGCTTTAGTGATCCAATCCCAGTACTGGATGTACCATGGATCATTTAAGCCTAGCTTTTCTCTCATCGCGTCGATGGCCGCAGGATCAATATTTGGATCAAGCATCCCTGATAACGCATCTCCTGGCATCGCCTTCGCCATTAGAAAAACAAGAATACTTAATAGAAATATTTGAGGAATCATAATAAGAATTCTACGAACAATTATCTTCCACATATTCTCAACCTTTCTCAGGCAAGGCTACCAGATGAGTCTCGGAAATGGATTTCAATGGATAAGGCATGCCTTGTTCATCAAAATAATTCCGGTGCGCTTGTTCATATTCCATACTTACTGATTTCCTAAACTCCGTCTGCTTCTCTCTTTGCTTCGGATCAATATCAGGAATGGCAGCAATTAGACGTTTGGTATAAATATGGCGAGGATTGTCAAAAATATCTTTAGCGGTGCCTTGCTCGACATGCCGCCCTTTATACATAATCCCAATATGATCACACATATGCCTTATGATCCCGAGATCATGACTGATGAACAGAAAAGTTAGATTCAGTTCTTTTTGAATATCCTGCATAAAATTCAGCACCTGTGCCTGTACGGAAACATCCAGCGCAGAGACAGGCTCATCCGCAATAATCAACTTCGGTTTGAGTGCAATGGCTCTTGCAATACCAATCCGCTGCCGCTGCCCCCCCGAGAATTCATGTGGATATTTAAGAATATTCTCAGGGCTTAATCCAACCTGCAAAAGCAATTCCTGCACGCGGCGTTTTTCTTCCCCTGGAGACATTTTTTCGAAATTACGTAAGGGTTCAGCAATAATATCCAACACTCGTTTCTTAGGATTTAAAGAAGAGTACGGATCTTGAAAGATCATCTGAATGTCCTTGCGGATATTTTTTTGCTTACGTACACCCTTTAAAGCCAAATCCTGTCCTTCAAAAATCACACTGCCGCTAGTAATAGAATTGAGTCCGATGATTGCACGACCTGTAGTCGTCTTCCCTGATCCAGATTCACCTACCAATCCGTAGGTTTGCCCAGCTTCAATAGTAAAACTAACGTTGTCTACAGCCTTGACCTCGCCCACTACTTTTCGGAAGATGCCTCCATGGATCGGAAAATGAACCTTTAAATTTTTAACCTCAAGAAGTCCCATTGTGGCTTGCCTCCTCGCTAGTATCAGGGAAATGAAAGTTATAATGGCAGGTGCAGCGAACAAAATGTCCGGGGGCTACTTCATGGAGCTGCGGGTTCTCCTCATGCTCCCACTCCGGAATCCAAGGTGTTCGGGCCGAGAAGCGGCATCCTTTGCGCGGAAGATTCTGTAGTGGCGGGACAATCCCCTGAATCACATGAAGTCTGGATTTCTCCTCTTTAACGGTTGGAATGGAGTTCAACAAGGACCTAGTATATGGATGCTTCGGATTAGACGTTAACGTAAAAATATCTGCGATTTCTACGATTTGCCCAGCGTACATTACCGCAACCCGGTCAGCCATTTCGCTCACAACCCCTAGATCATGAGTAATTAAGATAATGCCTGCTTCCATATCGTTTTTTAATCTTTTAATAAGTTCAAGGATTTGTAGTTGGATAGTTACATCTAGTGCCGTAGTTGGCTCATCGGCGATCAAAAGCTTGGGGCTATTGGCAATCGCAATAGCAATTACAACCCTCTGCCTCATTCCACCAGATAGTTCGTGGGGATACTGCTGATATGTATGTTCGGGACGGGAGATTCCAACCTTGTTCAAAAGATCAATGACCTTCTCTTTTCTTTGCTTCTTCGAAAGCTTGGAATCATGTAGGATGAGTACTTCTTCAATCTGTGAACCGATAATCATTAGCGGATTTAAAGCGGATAAAGGATCTTGAAATATCATAGACATTTCTTGGCCGCGCAGCTTGTTGAGTGCAGCAGGAGACATAGTAACGATGTCATGACCCTTGTATTTGATTTGTCCGTCTATTTTGGCCCTTGTGTGCAATCCCATAATTGAAAAGGCGAGCGCACTTTTTCCTGAGCCGGATTCTCCAACAATGGCAAGAATCTCATTTTTGCGAACGGACAGGGTAACATCGTCTACAGCAGCATAATAGTCATCTACGATTCTGAACGATGTCGACAAATTCTTGATTTCTAGCAATTCTTCGCTCAAATTAATCCCCCTAGCAGCATAATTTCAAAATTTGCATAGTGAAATATTATGTAAATTTTAATTTAAATAACATCATTTTCATGAAACATATCAAAACATGTACTGTTATAATTATTAACACCATTAAGAATACTATAAGTACTTCCATCGGAATTAAAACTTGCTTCTCCGTAACTTTGTAGTTCATTTTAATTAACTTATGGTAAATTATCAATCTTTTCCTATAAAAAAATTTCATTCATGTGATTAAAAGTAACGTAGACAACAAAAAAACGGCACTAGGCCGCCTTTTTTTAGGAAAAATAATTTTCTATGTCACTTTAAATTTATTTGCTCTTCAGTATGAAAATGGAAGGTAATACAGTGGCTGGTCGGCTATTGTTCTCGTCGGAGTCGTTGGTTGTGGCGAATCTTAATTTCATTTCCTTGCTCAGTCGCTTGATAAAAGACACGCTGAGAAATCTCCTTAGGCAGATACTCCTGTTTCACATAATGCCCCGGGAAATTGTGCGGATATTGATACCCTTCATGCCCTAATGCAGTAGCCCCTTTATAATGGGTGTCTCTTAAGTGTAGCGGTACCTCGGCGGATTTAATCTCATCCATACTCGCCATTGCATTTGAAATCGCAGTATAGACGGCATTAGACTTCGGACTCTCCACCGCAAAAAGAATGGCTTGCGCAATATTCAGCTTCGCTTCTGGCCAACCATTATTCCGATAAGCTTCGAGCGCGCTCACGGCTTGGACCATGGCCTGCGGATTCGCCAGTCCAATATCCTCACTGCTGGCCGCAATCAGACGACGAATAAACGTCATCGGGTCCATTCCAAGCTTCTCTACCGCATATAGAAACCAGAACAATGCAGCATCACTGGAGCCACGAATGCTTTTATGAAAAGCGGAAAGCACATCATACTGCGTCGATTCATCTGCTTTCACAATAGGGCGCCGAATCGACTCTTCCGCCACCTCCAATGTGATATGCACACTTCCATCTACCTCCGGAGCAGTAGTTAACGCAGCTAATTCCAGTGCATTTAATGCCCGCCGAATATCTCCGTTGGCCATGGTAGCGATATGCAGCAATGCTTCTTCATCGACCTGAAGCTCCATGAATCCAAGCCCTCTATCTTTGTCCGCTAAAGCCCTGCGCATCGCGATCAGACTGTGTTCACTTGTTAGCGCCTCCAGCTGAAACAAGGTAGAACGGCTCATAAGTGCTCCGTTAACGTAATGGAACGGATTCTCCGTAGTTGCGCCAATAAATGTGATGGTTCCTTTTTCTACTGCTGGTAATAGCGCATCCTGACGTGAACTATTAAACCGATGTACCTCATCCAGAAAAAGAATCGTCTTAGAGCCGTAAAGTGTTTTATTATTTTGAGCTCGTTCAATGACCTCCCGCACATCCTTCACGGAAGCTTCCACCGCATTCAGGCGTACGAATTCACCTTGCGTGTGATGAGAAATGATATGAGCCAATGTTGTTTTGCCGCATCCAGGAGGTCCATAGAGCAAAATTGAAGAGACCTGATCTGCCTCAATCGCTCTTCGCAGCAGCTTTCCCCGGCCTATGATATGTTCTTGACCAATATATTCATCCAGATTCTCCGGTCTCATCCGATCCGCAAGTAACCGTCCGCCCCCGTTGTCCTCTCCCATAGAAAATAAATCCATAACTCCACTTCCTTGCTATATTCTTATAAAAGCCAATGTACATCTCCCTTTATCATACCATAGACTTATTTTTCGCAAAAAATAAAAAGAGCATGATCTCGTCTTAGAAAGGCGGGAGCCATGCTCTTTTTTCAAAATATAAGAAAGTATAGGTTTCACGCTATACTTTATCCTTATTATTTCTCGCATAACGCTTACCGTCCTTATAGGGACGCCAAAGGCGTTTATGCTTGAATTATACGCTAGCAATTTATTGCCAGCCGCATTTTTGATATGATTTTTCGAATGCTCTCTTCCGACAGATGATACTTCTTCTGAAGCTCTGCTACAGAATCGCCTTTTCGATGACAACTGAAAATTTCCTCATTGCGGTCTGCAATCTCTTTCCTTGAACCGCTGTTCTCGCCCCATCTAACCCGCTCTTCCGTTTTCTTCGGGATGTAGAGCAGTTCACCTTGGATGTATCCCTGAAGCTCTTTGAGCAAGCCAGGGGGGAGCACATCCTTCCCATTTACATAACTCAACTTGCATTTCCTCCTTCAACAGGTGTGTTCCTATGCGTCCGTCAACTACTGATAATGTAATTTCCACGTCACCTGCCTCCTTTCTTCTCCTCATATTTGGAAAAATCCGTAATTTCATTATATAAAAACCTCTTGGTAGCGTCTACATTCTAATTCATATTTCGTATACTAATGGATAAACGGTACATATATCTCTCATGTTTTGAAATAAGGAGGCCTTACGGCCTCCTCGCTTTAAGCGGGTTTCCGTCTTAGACGGAAACCACCTCGTATACTGAAATCATCTCAATCAGCCTCCTTCCAGAAGTGTTCTTGCCCGGCCGGACACTTATTATTAAGCCATACCCGTAGGGGAGTTACAAGTTCAAAAACAGTTATAACTGTTCTCCACCAGTCTTAGTTCCCTTCAGAATCGCTTTCAGCCGTCGTTTGCACATAGGAAGGCATTTCCCCATTATGGAGTAACCACAGCTCGTGAAGTGCTCGTGTACAGCCTACATACATCAGCTTCGCATCCCAAGCAGTAGCCCCGTAATGATCTTGATCGGCATCTGCTAAAATCACCGCATCAAATTCCAAACCTTTAGATAAATACACCGGTAGCACCGATAATCCACCCTGATATTGCGTCATGCTACCGTCGATCAAATGAATATCCTCAAAATGCTGCTCCAGTTCAGCGTACAGCACTGTGGCTTCACGTAGACTACGCGTTAGCACAGCCACCGTACGGTATTCCCTTCCAGACAAGGACTTCAGTGAGTTACTTATTGTCTGCAGACGAGCTAGCTCATCAGCCACCAGTTCCCCAGTCTCCTCGCCGTAGGCGATCATTCGCACGGGATCTCCACTACGAAAAACAGGAACGGCCAGCAATGAGCTTTCCACACCGGAAGATAGAATTCCATTAGCGAAGTCTATAATTTCCATGGTTGAACGATAGCTGCGTGTCAGCGCATGATAAGCCGTGTTCTCAGGGGCAAACAAGGTCTGCATCTCTTCCCATGCGTGTACGCCTTTATAGGCGTGTATGCCCTGCGACAGATCACCCAGGATCGTAAAGGAATGTCCACGTACGTATAAATCCAGCACAGCAATTTGGAAGGGGGAGAAATCCTGGGCTTCATCGATCACCACATGGTCAAAACGACTGCCGCCTTCGTTTCCATTCAAAAGATAATAAATATATAACAGAGGCGGTAAATCCTCTTCGCGTATGATTCCTTTTTTCAGCTCTTTTGCCGTTTCCTTCAGCACAGCTGCCGGAATATTCTCTGGTGGATCCACCGGCCAATCTTCCGGGACTTTAGCCGCACGGAAGATTTGCTTGTAGATCGTCAGCGGATCATACTTAGGCCATTTTGCACTGTATGCTTTTTCTCTCGCAGCACCTTTTTTCTTGCGATCCTTCATAGCTGCAGCTGACGGACTCTTCTTCAGCTCCATCTCAATCCAGCGATGTATTCGTGCCATTACACGTTCCTTACGCTTCGCTGGCGGATAAGGAGCGTACTCCTCATTATGCCAACGCAGGATCATCGACCGGCGCAGCACAGCGCCTTCCCACGGGATGAAATCCCCCTCAGGAACTGAACTTGTCTCCAGCAGCTTAATGCTAGATTCAATAATACTCATCAGAACCGTAGAGCCCTTGAAACGTCCCGGTGTCTCTTCTGTAATCACTGGCATGCCGCCAGGAGTCTCGAACCAGCGGTTCATCGTCTCCATTGCATCCTGTTCTGGAAGCTCCAGACCTAGCACATTTGCCGCCCAATCCGGAAAAGTACTCTGAGCAATATTACCTACTCCAAGTTCAGGCAGCACATCCGAGATATAATCCAGAAACATCCGGTTCGGAGCAAAAATAATCATTTTTTCTGCAGAAACCTGATCCTTGTATTGATACAGCAAAAAGGCTAACCGGTGTAGTGCAACTGTAGTTTTACCACTTCCCGCTACGCCCTGAATGATCAATGCTGTATTTTTGGCGGCACGGATAATCTTGTCCTGCTCCTCCTGGATGGTCGATACGATATCACGGAGACGATTATCTTTGTTCTCCCCCAAGCGATAGACGAGGAACTCGTCTGATACCGCAGGTGCGTCGCTCTCGCGATTGAACGTATCTGCGACCCGCTCCAGAATCTGCTTACGAATCACCACGTTGCGTTTGAGGTATACCAGTCCTTCTATCAGTCCCTCAGGAGCTTCATAGGTGGCTGGCTCCGTACCACCGGTAAACGAATAGAACAGGCTTGCTACCGGTGCGCGCCAGTCGATGACTAGCGGACGGTCGCTTACCTGCTCGCGGTCTACGCCGATTTTGCCTATATAGAGTGCCTTACGCTGCTTCTCATCCTTGCCCTGAAAATCAAGCCGTCCGAAATAAGGCTCCTGCCGAAGCTTGGCAAGATCTTTGCGCTTCTGTTCACGGTTCGCTTCTAACACCTGTTCCGTATAATCGTGTCCCGTGTACACCGGAGTCTGGTTAAGTTTCTCCAGTAAGGTGTCAATCTCAGTAAGCGCTTGATTCAGCCTGTCTTCTTCCTCTTGATAGGCACTTTGAAAGTTGTCTTCCAATTTCAGTTACCTCCTAAAAGTTTATGGAGCTTAAATTTTCATTCTCCTCATTCCCTCTTCTCACACAAAAAGGATACCCATTGTAGCATAATCAGCGCTTAAATACCAAATCTTTCAAGCGATACACCACTAGAGCACAGCTTGCAATATAAAGTTAGCTACAAACAAGCCCGCAATCCCATACAGCGCAGGGGGTACTTCCTTGCCCTTGCCCACCGCAAGCTTCACGATTGGATAAGTAATGAAACCAAAAGCCATACCATCTACGATGCTATAGGTGAATGGAATCATGACCATGATAAGAAAAGAAGGAAAGAGCTCTGTCAAATCTCCCAAGTCCATTTCACGCACATTCTGTACCATAAGCCCACCAATTACAATCAAGATCGGAGCGATTGCACTGTCTGGAATGTAGGAGAGCAGAGGGAGGAACAAGAATGTCGCCCCGAACAGAAGCCCTGCCACAAGTGAGGTCAGGCCCGAACGTCCACCTGCAGCAATGCCTGCATTAGATTCCGCAGCGGCTACTACAGGACTGCTTCCGAAGAGACCTGCAGCGATATTGGCAATAGAGAGTGCTCGTAAGCTACTCTTGAAGCGCTCAGGACGCCCTGCCATCGTCGTCTGTGAGGCGACTAGCCCGATATTTTCGAATACAACAATTAACAATAGTAAGAAAACAGCAATCCAGAACACAAGGCTCACTATGCCGCTCCAGTCCATTCCCAGAAATAAGCTTCCATAACCCGTAAATACATGCCCCGATGCCTGCTTCTCTGGCGCGTGAGCCGCTCCCAGCAAGTAGGCTAGACCTGTACCAACCAGCATACTGATTAACAAACCACCGTTAGTTCCCCGGATAAACAGCACTAAAGCGAGCAACAAGGTTACACAGGAAGTGATAACTGCTGGATCACTAAAATGTCCTATAGCGACAAACGTGGTCTGATGTGCAATCACAATCCCACTTTTTTGCAGTCCTATAAAGGTCAGAAAAAGCCCTATCCCGACTGTAATGGCATGCTGCAGGTTTTGAGGAATCGCCTCACTAAGAATTCGGTAGAGCGAGGTGAAGGCCACGATTGCGAATAACACACCGGTTATAACGACAACAGTCAGTGCCTCTCTCCAACCCAAATTCATAGAATGCACAAGTGTGTATGTGAAAAATGCGTTTATCCCCATCCCTGGTACCACGATGATCGGCGTCTTCCCGCCGAAGGCCATCAGTAGACAGCCTGTAATAGCAGTCAATAGTGTAGCTACCATCGCTGGTCTAAGCGGCATACCGGCGTCATGAAGAATGGCCGCATTCACCATCACAATATATACCGAAGCAAAATACGAGAGGATCCCAGCAGCCCATTCTCGTTTCCAGTCATTTTCAGGCGCAAGCCCTACACTATTTCGCCAAAAATTCGATTTCATGTACAAAAACCTCCACTGATATTAAGTTCCGCAGGCGGATATTACCCGGATAATAAGGCTTATAATCAGCGGCTCATCCCGGTTTAGCTATTATGCCTATTTGTGGTCTGCATCTTGCAGCCCCACCTGTTAACCACAACAAAAGGGCGTATGCAACTGGATTTCAGCTGCTCGCCCTTTTGTCCATTTTACTACTAATATCACAGCTTCAGCTCAGCGGTTCACTTACACGCTGACGCCTCCGGCCTCAAGCAAATCACGCACGGCAACACTAACCATGATCAGGCCTGCTACCGGCGGAACGAAGGCGTTACTAGCTGGTGGTTGTTTCGCTTTACGCCGATCCGGTGCATTCTCCGGAACGATCTTATCCGTAACATCCTGACGTGGCTTCATTGGCGGCTCCGTAGAGAAAACCACCTTCACGCCTTTCTTAATTCCTTCCTTACGCAGCTTCTGACGAATGACACGCGCAATAGGGTCATAAGTTGTCTTAGAAATGTCCGCTACCTGGAATCGTGTAGGATCCATTTTGTTGGCAGCGCCCATGCTTGAGATCATTGGAATTCCACGGGACAGACATTCTTTGATCAAGTGAACCTTATAAATAATCGTATCCGAAGCATCGAGCACATAGTCAGGTTTTAATTTGAACAATTCCTCATAGGTTTCTTCCGTATAGAACATGTTGAGCGCAATCGCTTCGCATTCCGGATTGATCAGCTTTACACGGTCTACCATCAGTTCAGCCTTTTTTTGACCAACCGTGGTGGTGAGTGCATGAATCTGCCGATTCACATTGGTAATGTCTACCGAATCCTTATCAATCAGAATCAATCTGCCGATGCCGGTTCGCGCTAAAGCCTCAACAGCCATACCGCCAACACCGCCGATGCCTAGCACCGCTACCGTGCTGTTCTTCATTATTTCCAGACCTTCCGGCCCGATCGCCAGTTCCGTGCGTGAGAACTGATGTAGCATGAGGTACAGCCTCCTTCAAAAGCTTTGGCGAAGCAGGAATCTGCCTCGCCCACTTCGATTAGTTATTTATTCTTTTTCTTTCTTCGGTTTAAGAGCCAGCTTAATATGCAGTTGCTCCAATTGTGAACCGTCTACTGGCGATGGTGCATCCATGAGTAGGTCTGTTGCACTTGCTGTTTTCGGGAATGCGATGGTTTCACGCAGATTTGTACGACCAGACAACAACATTACTAGACGATCTAAACCGAACGCGATACCGCCGTGTGGAGGTGTACCATATTCGAACGCATCCATCAGGTAGCCGAACTTCTCGTAAGCAACCTCTTTCGTAAATCCAAGGGCTTCGAACATTTTCTCCTGTACTTCGCGTTTGTAAATCCGCATGGAGCCTCCGCCTACTTCATAACCGTTCAGAACGATGTCATAAGCTTGTGCACGGATCGCACCTGGATCTGTGTCAAATAGATGCAGATCCTCTTCACGTGGACGAGTGAACGGATGGTGTTCTGCTACATAACGTTTCTGATCTTCGTCATATCCAAGGAGTGGGAAGTCTGTAACCCAAGCGAATTTGAACACGTTATCGTCGATCAGACCGAGTTGACGTCCAATTTTAACACGAAGGGCGCCTAGAACGTCTGCTACAACCTTTTTATTATCAGCGGAGAAGAGGAGAAGGTCGCCTTCTTCAGCGCCTGTACGTTCCTTCACAGCGGCAATTTCTTCTTCGGAGAAGAATTTTACAATCGGCCCTTTGAATTCGCCGTCTTTCACTTGAATCCATGCCAATCCTTTCGCGCCATAACGAGCGGCATAAGGTCCGAGGTCATCGATTTCTTTACGAGTCCAAGTGCCACAGCCTTTAGCATTTAGACATTTCACTTCGCCGCCTTTTTCGATTACAGAAGCGAATACCTTAACACCGCTAGTAGCAACAATATCGTTCATTTCTACAAGCTCTAATCCAAAACGCAGATCAGGTTTGTCAGAACCGTATTTGCCCATAGCATCAGCATAAGTCAAGCGTTGGAACGGAAGCTCGATATCTGCTCCTACAGTTTCCTTGAACAGACGCTGCATCAGCTTCTCCATCATACCAAGCAGTTCATCTTGTGACAGGAATGAAGTCTCAATGTCGACTTGAGTAAATTCAGGCTGACGGTCAGCACGTAAATCTTCATCACGGAAACAACGAGCAATTTGGTAATAGCGCTCAACGCCACCTACCATCAACAATTGCTTGTAGATTTGTGGAGATTGCGGCAATGCGAAGAATTCGCCTTCATGCACACGGCTTGGTACCAGATAATCACGCGCGCCTTCCGGTGAGCTTTTAGTTAGAATTGGTGTTTCTACGTCGATGAATCCTTCACTGTCAAGGAAATCACGGAAAATCTTAGAAGCTTTCGAGCGAAGCAGCAAGGTTCTTTGCATTTCTGGACGACGAAGATCCAAATAGCGATATTTGAGACGCAGAGATTCGTCTACTTCCACACCATCTTCGATGAAGAATGGAGGTGTCTTAGCTGCGTTCAGCACTTCAATATCCGTAATTTGCACTTCAATTTCACCTGTTGGCAGGTTGCGGTTAATGGTCTCCTCATCACGTTTAACAACTTTACCTTTAACAGCCAGGACGTATTCACTACGAACCTTATCAGCAATTTGCAAGGCTTCGCCAGAGTAGTCTGGGTTAAATACAACTTGTACAATACCGCTTCTGTCACGCAGATCAATAAATAGTACGCCCCCAAGGTCGCGGCGAGTCTGCACCCATCCGTTCAAGGTTACCGTCTGTCCAATATGTTCTGGTGTTAACTGTCCACACTGATGACTTCTTTGCATAATTTATCATTCCCCTTCATGGTTAAAAATACATTTTTAATCTTTCTCTATACAGTCACCATAAGACGTTAGTCAGATGGTCTAAACTAGTGCCTGACCCAGTTCTTCCAACTTCACGGTGCGTTGCTCCCCTGTATTCATCGACTTCACGGTAATTACACCATTCTTCAGCTCATCTTCGCCAAGAATCGCAGTATAACGTGCTGACATACGGTCTGCCGATTTCATCTGTGCCTTCATCTTCCGGCCTAGGTAGTCGCGTTCTGCTGAGAACCCTTGGCTACGCAGAATATATAGCTGCTTAGAGATTTCGATATCAGCTTCTTCACCGAGAGCTACGAAGTACACATCCAGCGGTTTCGCCGTCTCCAGCTCTACCTTCTGATCCTCCAAAATGAGGAGAATTCGTTCAAGCCCAATCCCAAACCCAATACCCGGTTGATCCGGTCCACCAATTTCTTCAACCAAACCGTTGTACCGGCCTCCGCCGCCCACGGTATCAATCGAACCAATACCTGCTGCTTTATATTCAAACGCTGTATGCGTGTAATAATCCAGTCCTCTGACTAAACGAGGGTTAATGGTGAATTCCACTCCCATGATGTTAAGGTGCATCTTCACCTTCTCAAAATGAGTGGTGCACTCTTCATCCAGACTATCCAAAATGGAAGGTGCATCTGTAAATTTATCCTGATCTACCTTGCAATCCAGCACGCGAAGCGGATTACGCTCAATACGACGCTGACAGTCACTGCAAAGGGTATCCTTCATCGGTCTTAAGAAACCCAATAGTTTCTCCCGATAAGCTGCACGGCTAGGTGCGTTACCAACAGAATTGATTTCCACTCTTACATCCTTAAGGCCAAGATCTTTATAGAATTGATAGCCTAAGGAGACTACTTCAGCATCAATAGCCGGATCCACAGCTCCAAAAGCCTCAATACCAAACTGATGGAATTGACGATATCTTCCTGCCTGTGGACGCTCATAACGGAACATGGGTCCAATATAATACAGCTTACTTACATCCGGTTCACCATATAGTTTGTTCTGAACATAAGCTCGGACTACACCAGCCGTTCCTTCAGGACGCAGCGCCAAATCGCGATCGCCTTTATCCTTAAACGTGTACATCTCGCCTTCTACAATATCCGTTGTTTCGCCTACCCCACGCTCGAATAACCCCGTGTGCTCGAACATCGGTGTACGGATTTCACGGTAATTGAAACGACGGCATAAATCTCTAGCCTTCCCCTCAATATACTGCCATTTCTCCACAGCTCCCGGAAGCACATCCTGCGTTCCTGTAGGTTTCTCGAATCTTTCTTTAGCCACAGTCTATCCCTCCTAAGAAATACCCCTCTAAAACTGCTCTCTTCATCACTTCATCATGCTAAACAAAACAAAAAATCCCCCGCCCTGTTTATAAAAAACAGGGACGAGGGATTATCATAACCAATAATACACCCGTGGTACCACCCACATTCCGGATCAGAACCATTCTGAATCCGCTCAAAGCGGTTAACGCCCGCCTACGCATAACGGCTACTGATCGCGGCAATATACATTGCCCACTTTCGCCGTACGTTCTCGGGGAGGTCATTCATTCGCTCATCAACAGAATCCTTGCAGCCAAGCAGAAACGATAAATCATCCATTGAACCGAATGTCATCTGAATCTACAGGGGATTCCTCTCTGGGGTTGTGGGTCCTCGAATTACTTGTTCCCGTCATCAAAACCATATGATAAAATCGTATATTTTTAAATTCTACTGAACTACTGTGCTAAAGTCAAGGCAGGAAATACGAAGCTGAATAAAAAATTCGACAATTTCAACTTCTTACCTATAATTTCAACCGTTACAAAAAAAATGACCTGCAGCCAAATGCTGCAGGTCCATCATCATATATTATTAAAAAGGGGGTCATGCCTTTATTATAAACACGCTATATTAAGGAAACATGTATGTAATATTACGATTATATTACATTCATGAAAGCGGTTTATCTTAATAGACTGTTGTTAATCGAATTGCTCAACAAATGCCCCTTTGCCCCGAAGGGTTTCCACAACCTCATTATAATTCTCTTCTGCAACACTTAAGTCCATCACATAACGAAGTTCACTTAAATCCCCATCTTCGAGCTCTCCATCTGCTACATCCGCACTAACCTGATCTTCATCCACACTATAATGAGTCTCAGGTTCATCCCGAGTTTCGGAGGCGGCAACACCAGGGGCCAACATAACTCCAGCTGCCGGAGTGCTACCCGTTCCAAGCGTCCCTACTGTGCCTGCAGCTAACGTTGTATTACTAAGTGGCGCTATCGGAAACAGAATTCTACGATCTTCCCCAATAGGATCCGTGAGTGGCCAGACCACTAAACCATCCACCTTATAACTAATCAATGCTATTTTAGCACCTTCTGCTTCATTTTCCGTTCTAAAATAGGCTTGGATTTTTCTGGTCATTACCATTACCTCCTTAGATTATAAGACTAAGTGTTATAAATTTCTATTTCAGGACCTTCAATATTTCACGAACGAACGCAGGCTCATCTTTCAGTGTACGCGAAGTAATGTAATTACGATCAACTACCACTTCTTCATCTTTAAACTCCGCACCGGCGTTCACAACATCATCTTTTAGCGGAGGATAACAGGTGATGGTACGTCCCTTAAGCAAGTCTGCACTGCTCAGAATTTGGGGTCCGTGACAAATAGAAGCGATAGGCTTAACAGCTTCGTTTGCTTCTTTCACAAACTTCAAAAATATCTGTATTTTGCCGTAAATTTTCTGGGGAAGATCCCCCTGGAATTAGAATCGCGTAAGGCCTCCCCCTTCTTTAAACCAATAATGTCAGCTTGATGTCCTGCCTTTATAACTTCATCATAAGGAACCTTCATCTCAGAAAAATCATTAGCTAGTAAAAATGCAACATTACTCATGTGATAAGTTCTCCTCTCTGCTTGTGCATAGGAATAAGTACTTATTGATCTTTCTTGTCGTCTATTACCCTTATCACAATGATTTCTAACCTTTAATTATAAAATATCTCCCGTTACCTGCATCAAAAAGCCGCCTCTACCACCCGTTTCAGGTACGCGGTAAGAGATTACGGCTTCTTCCTTTGATTACTTGAGATTCAATCTCTTCTTCCGTCTTTTTAGCTAATGCATAGGCTTCTACAGGGCTCCCAGTCGCTAGTGCCGGGATGCTTCTCCATGCCCATGCCTTCTGTGATTGTCTCATTGCCTAAGCTCCTTGCATCGTGAATGATATCTATCTGCATTTAGTTTATCCAGGTCACAGAGGCTCTATCCTCACAAGATTCTTACTCACAGCTCAGTCACAATAAAAAAAGATGTCGAAAGCTCGCTCAGTTAAGGAGCAACTTTCGACATCTTTTTTTGTTAACCGCGACTATCTAAAATGAGAGTAACCGGGCCCCAATTGGTGAGAGACACATCCATCATCGCTCCAAATACACCCGTCTCCACCTGAAGGCCTCCAGCTCTAAGCTCTTGGTTAAAATAATCATAAAGTCGCTCGGCCTCCACAGGAGCTGCTGCTCCCATGAAATTCGGCCGTCTCCCCTTACGACAATCTCCGTATAAAGTAAACTGGGATACCGAAAGAATCGCTCCCTCAGTCTCCGTGACACTGTAGTTCATTTTACCAGCATCATCTTCAAAAATACGCAGTCCTGCTATTTTGTCCGCCAAATATTTGGCATCCTTTTCTGTATCTTCATGCGTAACGCCAACTAGCAGCATTAAGCCTTTGCCAATCTCTCCGGTCACAGTCTCATCCACGGTTACTTTGGCGTCCTTGCAA
Source organism: Paenibacillus etheri (assembly GCF_001012825.1). Lineage (GTDB taxonomy): Bacteria > Bacillota > Bacilli > Paenibacillales > Paenibacillaceae > Paenibacillus_AQ > Paenibacillus_AQ etheri. The sequence goes on along the minus strand of NZ_LCZJ02000014.1, from coordinate 32,980 downwards.
CGCTGTACTACAACTCTCATCGTACTACTCCGCCCCTTGCCTTATTGCATGATCCGATTCACTGTATATACATCCTTAACCCGTTTCACTTTATCTACAACGGATTGCAGATGCTCCGTATTACGGATGAGAATGGTCATATGAATCATTGCCATCTTATTCTTATCAGAGCGCCCAGTGACCGCGGAAATGTTCGTTTTACTCTCGGAAACCGCCTGCAGCACTTCATTGAGCAGTCCATTACGATCATGACCTGTAATCTCAATATCCACACTGTAGTTTGCTTCCATCGTACCTTCCCATTCCACTTCAATCACTCTTGCTGCTTCTTCTCCGTCACCTTCACCCGGAATGTTAGGACAATCCTGGCGATGTACAGATACACCCCGGCCCCGTGTAACATACCCTACAATATCGTCACCCGGCACCGGATTACAACATCGTGCAAAACGGACAAGTAAATTTTCAATTCCTTTTACACATACGCCATTGGTGGGTTGATTACGTTTTTCACCGGAAGACTTGATCTCCTTCATCTCTGAAGTGAGCTCTAAATGATTAGCAGCTTCTTCCTGCTCTTTACGCAGCTTTTCCGTCAAACGAGAGGCAATCTGCGAAGCGGTAATCCCACCAAATCCAACGGCAGATAACATATCTTCTACATCATTAAAAGCAAATTTCTTAGCAGCTTCTAAAAGTTTCTCATCGGAAATCCACTCAGAAACCTCGACATTCAGACGCTTCAGCTCACGTTCAATCGCTTCGCGACCTTTTTCGACATTTTCTTCACGTTTTTCTTTTTTGAACCATTGCTTAATTTTGCTTCTTGCGTGAGAGGATTGTGCAATTTTGAGCCAGTCACGGCTAGGCCCGTAAGAATGCTTCGACGTCAATATCTCTACAATATCGCCTGTCTTCAGCTTGTGATCCAGCGGTACGATCCGCCCGTTCACCTTAGAACCAATCGTGCGATTCCCCACTTCCGTGTGAATACGGAAAGCGAAATCAAGCGGTACAGAACCCGCAGGAAGCTCAATAACCTCGCCTTTAGGTGTAAACACGAACACGAGATCTGAGAAAAAGTCCATTTTGAGTGATTTTACGAACTCTTCGGCATCCTTGGCCTCATGCTGCAGCTCCAATATTTCGCGAAAAAAAGGCATCCGATTCTCCGGATTAACATTATTGCTAGTTCCTTCTTTGTATGCCCAGTGTGCTGCTATCCCGTATTCAGCCGTGCGATGCATTTCCCAAGTGCGAATTTGCACTTCGGTCGGCTCTCCGCCAGGACCTACCACTGTAGTATGCAAAGATTGATACATATTGGCTTTGGGCATAGCTATATAATCTTTGAATCGACCTGGCATTGGCTTCCAAAGGGTATGAATAATTCCGAGGGTTGCATAACAATCCTTGATATTATCCACAATGATACGGATGGCCAACAGGTCATAAATCTCATTAAACTGTTTGTTTTTCGTGCTCATTTTGTTATAGACACTGTAAATATGCTTCGGACGTCCTGAAAGGTCGCCTTCAATGCCCATTTCATCTAGCTTGGCACGAATACGGCCAATTACGCTGTCAATAAATTGCTCACGTTCTGCCCGCTTCTTATGCACCAGATTAGCAATGCGATAATACTGCTGCGGATTCAAGTAACGAAGCGCAATATCCTCCATCTCCCACTTAATCGCGGAAATCCCCAGACGATCAGCCACAGGACAGAAAATCTCCAACGTTTCGTAAGAAATACGACGCTGGCTCTCTTCAGATTGATACTTTAACGTACGCATATTATGCAGGCGATCCGCTAGTTTAATAACAATGACCCGGATATCCTGCGCCATCGCAATAAACATCTTACGGTAATTCTCGTTCTGCTGCTCTTCCTTTGAGCGAAAACGGATGCGCTCCAGCTTGGTTAAGCCGTCGACAAGCATCGCGCAGGTATCGCCAAATTTCGCGCGGATTTGTTCCAATGAGACCGTCGTATCTTCCACAACATCATGCAAAAGCGCCGCAACAATAGATATAACATCCATTTGCATATTGACGACAATATCTGCCACCGCCAGCGGATGCAGAATGTATGGCTCCCCCGACTTGCGGATCTGCCCGTGATGAGCCTGATCGGCAAATTCATAAGCTTCCCGGATGCGGAGAAGATCTTTATCTTTTATATAGGCGCCAGCCTTATCAATTAATCGCTCTATGCCCATTCTCGTCGTATCCGTTTCCTTTCTATAATAAAATGAACCCGCAATCATTCTAAAATCTGCAGGTTCCAATCATTTCGCAAGCAACTTACGCTCTTGTTCAAAGTTGTCTATAATTATGACGCTTACGAAGGATTACGTCAACACTTGCCATCTCATGGTATTCAAGAAGTAAAAGTTATGAAAATCGGACAAATTAATAACACTTGTGAAAATGTTGTTGTAAAAATGCACAGTTCTATTTAATCTAGTAAAGGCGGATTTTCGCTGGACAACATCATATCCATTAAGAAAGAGGAGTGAACTCCATTGCAACGCGAAATTCAAGTTAATGAAAAACTTCCATGGGGCCCCGGTTTTCTATTAAGCCTTCAGCATTTGTTCGCCATGTTTGGCAGTACAGTGCTAGTGCCTAACTTGTTCGGGGTTGACCCTGGCATGATTTTGCTGATGAACGGTATCGGCACACTGCTATACATTTGGATTTGCCGTGGTAAAATACCTGCTTACCTTGGCTCCAGCTTTGCATTTATCGCACCAGTATTGTCAGTGCTTGGCGATCATAAAGATGATCATATGAAAGGGTACTCGCTTGCTTTGGGCGCTTTCATCATCACTGGTGTTATCTTTGTGCTCGTTGCTCTGATCATCCGTTATGCAGGCACAAAATGGATCGATGTTGTCTTCCCACCAGCAGTAATGGGAGCTATCGTAGCAACGATCGGATTAGAACTTGTGCCTGTTGCCGCACGAATGGCAGGACTTATTGCCCCTGAAGGTGTTGCAGCTGCAGACTGGATTCCAGATGGTAAAGCAATCACACTTTCTATGGTGACACTGGGCGTAACCGTAATTGGAGCTGTGCTCTTCCGTGGTTTCCCAAAAATCATTCACATCCTCATCGGTATCGTAACTGGTTATGGCTTAGCTTATATTTTGAAAATGGTGGATACTGCTGCAATATCTAATGCGAATTTTTTAGCACATCCTACCATTGTTACTCCTTCATTTGATTGGAATGTAATCCTGACTATCATCCCGGTATCACTGGTAGTAATCGTTGAACATATTGGACACTTACTTGTAACCAGCAATATTGTTGGCAGAGATCTGGCTAAAGACCCTGGACTTGATCGCTCTCTGATGGGTAACGGGATATCTACAATTATCTCCGGTTTTATCGGTTCTACTCCAAATACAACCTACGGTGAGAATATCGGGGTTATGGCGTTAACTAAAGTTTATTCTGTATATGTGATTGGTGGCGCAGCAGTGATTGCAATTCTGCTCTCATTCTCAGGTACTTTCTCCTCCGTTATCGCTAATATACCTACACCTGTAATGGGTGGTGTATCCTTACTGTTGTTCGGTGTAATTGCCGCATCCGGCTTACGGATCTTCGTTGAGCAAAAAGTTGATTTTTCCAAGGCTACTAACATGATTATGGCTACCTTGGTGCTCGTTGTTGGAATTAGTGGTGCAACCCTTACTATGGGCAGCGTAAAACTCAGTGGTATGGCTCTAGCTACGATTGTTGGTATCGTTCTAGCCCTATTCTTCAAACTCATTGAAGTTCTTGGACTGTCCAATGAAGGTGGAGAAAGCGATAAAGCCGCTCACTAATTTATTTATGAATTAATAGATCAAAAAGACTGCCCAGATCCATTCATGGATTGGGCAGTCTTTTTTTGTATTCTTTTGACCAAAAAATGCAAAACAGCAACTCCCCGCTAATAATGACAGAGATTTTCCGTTTGCACTTTTCAACATCATTCGATACATAAATCCCCATTTATTTCCCGGGAAAAGACAAGTTTATCGTATTAATCTTCGTAGTCAACCAATGTAACAACTTCAATTCCGGAAAGCTTATTACGTCCAGCAAGCTCAACCAATTCAATCAAAAAGGCTGCGCCTACCACTTTACCACCAAGCTGCTCCACAAGGCTAACCGAAGTAGCTATAGTACCTCCTGTTGCTAACAAATCATCAGCAATTAATACATTTTGTCCAGGTTTAATGGCATCCGTGTGAACAGCAAGTGTGTCTTTACCATATTCAAGATCATACCCAACCTCGATCGTCTCATATGGCAGTTTACCGCTCTTACGAATCGGCACGAAACCTACGCCCAATGCATAAGCAAGAGGTGCGCCAACTACAAAACCACGTGCTTCCGGTCCTGCAATCACGTCAATTTCTAAGTGAGATACAAGAGCTTTCAGGGCATCAATCGCTTGGCGGTATGCATCACCGTCTTTCAACAAAGTGGTGATATCTTTAAAACTAATACCTTCTTTTGGAAAGTCAGGAATCACGCGAATACTATCTTTAAAATCCAAATTTTTCATCTCCTAAAAGTTTTGTTAGCATATGCTACTTTGAGTTCAGTTCGACAAAACTTACTTCGTAAGCATCCGCTTTGTTTTGTTTAGCATATGCTTCAGTGAATTCGGTTCGGCAAAACTTGCTTCGTAAGCGTCTGCTTTGTTTTGTTTAGCATAGGCTACTTTGAGTTCAGTTCGACAAAACTTACTTCGTAAGCATCCGCTTTGTTTTGTTTAGTCTTTACGATACGCCTAAACGGCGTGACAACATCCAATCCTGTAGCTCAGACAAGCTACCTTCCATGAAGTACCGCTCCATTTCCGCCATCTGCCCCAGTCTAACGAAATGACTTGATGCTGTAAGGCTTTTTGCAGTGGGCTGCGTAATAAAGGTCACACTTCCTTGACTTCTTTCGATAAAATCAAGTTCTTCGAATACATCTAGCATTTTACTAAGCATTCGAATACTTAACGAGGATTGTCGACTTAGCCGGAGCAGCACTTCATGTTCAGGTGTTGCAACAGCTGTGATCGAAGCCAGCAACTTATAAAGTATTTTAAAATGATCCCGTGTCGGAATGATGAGTCGTTCACGACCATCCTTTATAGAATGCAATAGCGCGATATTATCAGCATTAGGAAAAACATTAAGTAACGCATCTAGTTGTTCAGGAGTCTCCGGCATATCCAGTAGACATAACAGTGAGACATGCCCTGATTCCTGAATCGAATCATCCTTATTAGCGGCGCTAATGCCAGCTTCTTTATCATATACCCAGAAGGACATTCCTATCAATTCAGTCTGTGGAGCCATACGTTCGCTCTGGAACACTGCCGCGGCACGATATGTGACGGCACCACTATAGGGAAGTAGCAGCTCTCTAATGTGCGCAGCTTGCCGTACAGCGTCAGCAGCACCACGAAGATCAAACAATTGAGCCTCCTGTACAGATAAGTCCTGTAACATCAACTGTGGTTTTCTAGAGCCATTCCACTCGTTAATCGACAGTTCAGCCAGCACATTGATCATGGTCCCTACAGGGAGCAGCTTAGCCAAATCCCCTTTACCAAAAGCTAAAGCTTCGATCGTGCTCTTTCCCTGCTGCAATACGATCTTCAAGTGTTTTCCTTCTTGCCCCATTGTTCGTGTCTCTTTCACTGTAGCCCCGTGAATGATAAACTTTGGCAATGGATTTGACATCCCGAAAGGTGCAAGCCTTTCCAATTCAAGCGCGGTCTGAAGGGACAAATCGGAAATCGACACTTCTGCATCAGCAGAAGTAACAGGAACGAAATGCTCCGGTGTCAACACATTAGCAGCGTATTGATTTAATGCCGTAGCAAAGGCTTCTATGCTATCTCGATGCAGACTCATTCCCGCTGCAGCCGGATGACCACCGAAATGATCCATTAAGTTAGAGCAAGAGGATAACGCCGCATATATATCAAGTCCAGGAATGGAGCGGGCAGAGCCTTTACACATACCGGTCTCCGGATGAATATCCAGAATTATCACAGGCCGATAGTAACGCTCCAGCAGTTTGGAAGCCACTATACCTACCACACCCACATTCCAGCCATGTTCAGCAAGAACTATGATATCTGGTATCTCCCCGCGCTGAGTTAACTGCTCCAGTTTTGCAGTGGCCTCCACTACAATTCTTTCTACAACCAATTGGCGTTCTTTATTGAGCAGATCAAGTTCCCCAGCCAGTTGCTCTGCCTCATCAGCATGCTCGGTTGTAAGCAAGGCTACTGCCCGTCCAGCATGATCCAGACGACCACTCGCATTGATACGAGGCGCCATTCCAAAAGCGATATTAACCGCACTCACAGTACTCATAGTCACCCCGCTGACATCGAGTAAAGCACGAATACCAGAGAATCTAGAATTCCTCATACTAGCCAAACCGTTTCGAACAATCTCGCGATTCTCACCCAGCAGCGGCATTAAATCCGCTACAGTGCCGATAGCAGCTATTTCCGCCCATTCTTTGGGAGTTTCCTCCCCTAACATAGCCAGTGCAAGCTTATAAGCTACACCTACACCCGCCAATCCTTTGAACGGATAGGGACAGTCGGGAAGCTTTGGATTAATCAGGGTGTAAGCTTCTGGGAGAAGCTCTGGTGGCTCATGATGATCCGTAACGATCACATCGATTCCGATTTCATTAGCGTAAGCAATCTGATGATAGGCGCTAATGCCAGTATCTACAGTAATAATTAAGGATACACCCTGCTGTAGAGCCCAATCCAAAGCATGATTATGCAGCCCGTAGCCCTCATTAGAACGGTGCGGGATATAAATATCAAAGGAAGCACCTAAGTAACGTAACAAATGAATCATTAACGCTGTACTGGACACACCATCAGCGTCGTAATCGCCGTAAATAAGAATATGTTCTTCTTCTTTTAAAGCCTTTCTAATTCTGGGAACCGCTTCGGTCATTCCTTTTAGAAGGAACGGATCATGCGGAGCTTCCACACCGCCATCCATGAACGATAGAGCCTCATGTGGCGTATCAATTCCTCTAGTCACTAATAGTGAGGATAAGAGCGGAGAAATAGAAAGGCTCCGGGCCATATCCCTTACGATGTCGGGATCGGCTGCCGGAGATTGCCATCTTGTTTTTGAATAAAGCAATAGAGCTCACCTTTCTCTCACCTTGCAAACTACTGAAGCAACGTTGGAATATCATTATCCACCAATTCATAATTACTCTTGTATGGATAACCAGGATCATAGGGAACTACGTCCATATGTACCTCACCAACATGAACAAAACGGTGCTGTAGCAACTTTCTTGCACATTCTGAAATATCCTGTGCTTCCATTACCGTAATACGCGGATTTACACTGATCTTCACTTGCAGATTCACATAATTCCCTTGCTCAAGCGCCTTCAAGTGTTCTACACGAATAACGCCGTGAACACGTTGTACAGTTTCAATAAAATTAGCTGCCTCCTCAGAAGGTAGCTCCTGCGCATTCTTAACCCTAACTGTATTAACAATGAGCAAATAACCTTTACGAAGAATTAAGCATCCTGTTAAAAGTGCGGCAATAGGGTCCATATAGAGTAGAGGATGCCAATAGGTACCACCCATTGATAACGATATCCCAACTAATACTGTGATAGAAGTATATAAACTAAAACGATGACTATTGGCATAGGCAGCATGACTGCCATCACCTATTTTTTTAAAGTACCGATATTGATATTGAAATACAGCTTCTTTAAATACAATAGATAGCAAGACAGTTACAAGTGCAAGTTCTCCGCGAGTGGATGACTGTCCCTCGGTTAAGTCACGGATTGCAGAGAAGGCGATCTGCAGCCCCCCCATAAGGATTAATACAGATAATAGTATTGCTAAAAGTGGTTCCTTATTCCCCCGCCGGTCTTCTATCCGTTGCTTGCTCTTCCTGTTCTCTTCAGAGCGCCACGGAAGAATATCCGCCAATTTAGCTGCAGCATCTGCTCCGGAATATAAAGCATCGCCCATTAATGCCTTGCTACCTGAAATATAGCCAAAACTCCCCTTAGCTACTGCCAAAGTAACATCGCTGATGATCCCTGTCCAAGCAACCGTCTTGCTTTGCGGTGATCGTTCTTTATTCATACGAGGCCCCCCCTTACCACTAGCAAGTAATCTCATGATGATACAATACACATGACATACTACTCCAAAGATTTCGAAAGCCGCGTCGCATTTGACGCGGCTTTCTTAAATTATAAAGTTGATGTTTTTTTCATTCAAGTGTAGCCATGTTATTTTTCTTGAGACATTAACCTTTAGCTGGGCTGCTCTTTACCTTTGTCTTCTCACGCTTCTTAAGCAGTAGCCAGATCGGACTTGCAATAAAGATAGAGGAGTACGCTCCGAATAGCAATCCGATAACCATCGCAAGCGAGAACATCTTAATGGACTCGCCTCCAAGAATTAACAGGAAGAACGCCGCAATAAATACGGTAAATGCTGTGTAGAGAGAGCGCATCAGAGTCTGAGCCACACTCTTATTCACAAGCTCTTTTAAATCCTCGTAAGTTCTCTGTTTACCAAAACGTAAATTCTCACGAATACGGTCAAAGATAACGATCGTATCATTGATGGAATAACCGATAATCGTAAGCACCGCTATAATAAACGTCAAATCCACTTCCAAGCGGAAGATGGAGAAGATTGCAACGACCATAAAGGCATCATGGATCAGTGAAACAATAGCTGCCAATGCAAACCGCCATTCAAAACGAATACTTACATAAATGATAATCCCTAGACAAGAAATGAGAACCGCATAAATCGCATTACGTGCAAGTTCTTTAGACATTTCAGTATCCACGGTGTTAATCTCAAACGAAGCTTTATCGTCCAGCTTCAAGATCTCTGCTTTAAGAGCTTCATCCTGTTGCTCATCGAGCACTTGATCATAACGAACGTTGACCCGTTCACTTCCTAACGTAATGCTTGGCTCACTTGAAATCCCAGTGTTCTCAACTGCTGAATTAACCTCTTCCGATGTCAAATTCTTAGACAGAGAGATATCAACATTAGATCCCGCTTTGAAATCAACGCTGTAATTCAATCCAAAGGTTGCTAGGAAAATCAAACCTGCCACTGTAAGGGCAATGGAAAAAACATAGAAAAATTTACTCAAATGCACGAAATCAAGCTCTTTCTTAAAGCGCACGAATATCACTCTCCTTAACACCGAAACTCTTCGGTTTGTTCAGCTTACCGGCTTTAACAAGCTGGCTAAGCAACCAGTGGGAGAAATATAGATTCGTGGCGATACTCAGAACGATTTCTACGATCAGCACCAATGCGAAGCCTTTGACTGCACCTGTACCGAAGGCGAACATGACACCTGCCACAATAACAGTTGTGACATTGGAGTCCATTACTGTCCGGAAAGAGGATTTATTACCTGCTTTAACAGAGGAAAGTACACTCTTACCACTGCGCATTTCTTCCCTTATCCGTTCATTTGTAATGATATTGGCATCGACGGCCATCCCTATACCCAGAATAAATGCGGCTATACCAGGCAACGTCAATGTGAAGTCTGCAAAGACAAAGACTACAATTAGCAGCCATGTATGCAAGATCAGTGCAAAACTAGCCAAGAGACCTGGCAAGCGGTACATACCGATCATGAAGATAAGAATAATCAAAGAACCCAAAAGGCCGGCTTTGATCGTTTGATCAAGCGATTGTTTACCGAGTGTTGCACCCACACTTTGGGAGTATTTCTCAGTAAGCTTCAGTGGCAACGCACCAAGATTAATAGTGTCAGCCAGTTCACGTGCTTCTTTAATTGTATACTGACCGGAGATAGACGCACTACCGTCGGTAAGTACTGCTTGTACCGTAGGGTCAGATAGTTTGTTCTCATCCAAGTAAATTGCGAGATTCTTTCCTAAGAGGCGCTTCGTAATCTCTGCGAATTTATCCTTGTCTTTGATCTTGATGCTGATGATTGGCTGATTCAGGTTATCCCGTCCAACCTCTGCCGCACCTTCAACAAAGTCACTACCTACCAGTTCGATTTTGCTGTAAGTACCTTCAGCGTCACCTTCAGCAGCACTACGGAAAGTCAGAACTGCAGGCTCCTTCATCTTCTTGCGAACCTCAGCTTCATCAGTAACGCCCGCAATTTTCAAACGAATACGGTCAGTACCTTCAGTTGTAACCTCTGGTTCACTGGTTCCGAGCGCATTGGCCCGTTTTTCCAAACTTTCTGCTGTTTTCAACAGTGAAGCTCGGGACAACGCTGCTCCCGCTTCCATAGGCTCAGCATGGTACAAAATCTCAAATCCGCCTTTCAGGTCAAGACCAAGTCTAACCTTGTCCAGCAGTCCAGGAGTAGTAAATGCCATGACGCCTGTCAAAACGAGCACGGTAATAATAAAGCCCATTAGTCTCTTCATGCTCTAGCTAGTTCCCCTTTCATTCACTCAATATTCCTATTATAGCTACACGTGAAATGACCGTCAATTCACAGCATAGACATAGCTTTACTCACACAAAGAAACGGCCGCCCCTGCTCAAATCAGCAAGACATCCGTTTATATAGGAGATGTGAAGTTATTATTCTCTTACTTTACTGCTTTATAAGGCTTCGGAGCGAGATGTTTATTGTTCAGTTCAACCCCCGATAAGCTGCAAGAGTCAAATAAGTCATGTAACTATTGGCTTTTAAGGAATAAATATCATTTACCAGCTTATGCAAGGGAGGCATTCCGTCCTTATCATAATTACGACTGATACAATCCCAAATATCCTTGCTGGTTACATACTCATAGCCGAGGAGCCGGAATTCTTCAGCTTTGCTGCGGCACATGGCTTCGATTTCTTCACTATGTTGATCATGATTCCACTGTTCCGATTCCACGTGATGACACCTCCAAAGATCGCTCGTGTTCGTATGCTTACCATACGTATTCGACCCAAGTTCTCTTCTTTCCTCCTTCCGTCACAAAAAGTTACAACTACTAAAACAAGGCATGCCGAGATAGGGGTATAGCATATCCATAAGAATAGACAAGTTGGCCAGCGTTTCATTTCATTTGGGGAAGAAGGCGTGACCTTTGAGGAAACAGAGCTTTATACAAGGAACTTTAATTTTGCTTGCCGCCGGCATCATTAATCGAATGCTTGGATTCATACCCCGAATTGCTTTGCCACGCATCATTGGAGCAGAGGGCGTGGGTCTATATCAGCTCGCGTACCCATTCTTTATCGTGCTGGTTACTGTTATTACAGGCGGACTTCCCCTAGCTATTGCTAAGATGGTGGCGGAAGCAGAGGGAGAAAACCGGCCTGAGAAATCTCGGCAAATTTTACGGACTGGCCTTACTCTTAGTGTCGGACTAGGAATCTTCTTTACCATCGTTGCGCTGGTCAGTGCTTCATGGGTCTCCAATGTGATCTTAACAGACCACAGAGTTTATTATACTTTTATCGCCATGATCCCAATGATTGGAATTGTTGCTGTATCTGCGATATACCGCGGTTATTTTCAAGGTAGGCAGAACATGATTCCATCCGCACTTTCTTCGGTTTTCGAGTCTATCGTTCGAATATTTTTTATGCTGTGGTTCTCTTGGCTGCTGCTACCCAAAGGTATCGCTTTAGCTGCTGCGGGGGCGATGTTAGGTGTAACCGTGGGAGAGATTGGCGGAATGTTAGCGATTCTGTGGCAATATTATGTCATCACGAAAAAGGATAGAAAAACAACCCCCATTCTAGAGCAGCAAACAGTTGAGAAGGAAGTTATACCCTCTGATCCAGATGTTGTAAAATCAACCTCCCCGATACTACGGCGTTTACTAGGTGTATCTATTCCTGTTACGGCAAGCCGACTTGTGGGCTCTTTTTCCTATCTACTGGAATCTATAATTACCGTACGTAGTCTTGCATTAGCCGGAATCGCAACAGCCGCCGCGACTGCACAGTATGGATCTTTACAGGGAATGGTTATTCCCTTACTGTTGCTTCCCGGAGCTTTAACTTCCTCCCTTGCGGTTTCTCTGGTCCCATCATTATCTGAGGCTGCCGCGAGAAAGGACTTGCCTACCATTCACAAACGAATGCATCAAGCCCTTCGACTCGCTCTGGTAACAGGTGCTCCCTTTGCTGTTCTTATGTATGTCCTAGCGGTCCCACTATGCAATTTGTTATACGGCAATGCGGACACCGCTCCCATGCTAAAACTAATGGCCCCTTTCGCTTTGTTCCTCTATGTTCAAGCACCCTTACAAGCTGCGCTTCAAGCTATGGACAAACCGGGCAGGGCGCTCATCAATACCCTTATTGGGGCAGTAGTCAAAATCATTCTGATTGTTATATTAGCTTCACAGCCCGAATACGGAATTTACGGCGCAATCATTGCCATCATTGTGAACAGCGTCCTTGTTACTCTACTGCACGGGTACAGTGTGGTTAGTCTAATTTCATTATCCTTACGAATAACCGATACCGTTAAGACCTTATGTGCAATGCTTATTATGGGAGCGGGCATGCGTTATGTATACATCTCCATTCCCATTGCAGATGCACAATGGATTCAATTTTTATTTGCCTCTGCGATAGGAATGGTCCTGTATTTCGGTATCAGTCTATTAGCTGGCCTTATCTCACTTCGTGATTTAGATCGACTACCGTTCATTAAGCGCTGGCTCTAGAATGGTTATCGGGTATCCAAACTGTCAACATAAACTCGGCCTTTATGGTCTATGGAGCAGAGAAATACATCTCGAAAATCGGATACTCCCTTTTGGCGGATCTGTGTTCTCAGCCAGAACCTTGTTTTACCTATCATCTCTAAATTATGATCCTGGACCTTTCCATCCATAATCAGTGGAATAGGAAGTCCTTCATATCTGATTTTGTTCTTTGGCAGCTTAACTTTCTGACTGCTCACACCTGCATCCTCATCGGTCTTATTATTCTCAGCAACTGAACTGCTATTGCTTGTTTGTTTGGAAGATGAATTTCCTTTGTCTTTCTCGAAAACGGTGAGTTGACCACTGGGCTCTAGAATCGCAAATTCCACATCAGCAGGACTAGCGATGTTCTGACCACGTAATTGCTGCAGCAGATCATCAATATTGTACCGTTGTTTACGCATCTCTCCCCGGTGCAACTTGCCGTCAGAAATAAGTATGCTCGGTTTACCGTCCATTAAAAGCCTAACCTTTCTACTCTTAAGGCTAAGCTGAGCAACCAGAACTTGAATGATAACCAATGTGGCCATCGGTACCAGACCTTCGTAAATCGGGCGATTAATATCCTCAATCACAAAAACAGCAATCTCAGCAATCATAATTGAGATCGTTAGATCAAATACAGATAACTTGCCGATTTCCCTCTTTCCCATGATACGCATGCACAGGAATATGAAGAAATACATCAGCACGGTCAATAAAATATGGGTAGTGATATGCTGGGACATATAGCTTCGCTCCCCTCCACTCTCACCCGCAGACTTGTTTTCTCGGGTGGATTAATGTAACCCTATTCTGACCGCTCAGCACAGGGAACATTCGGAAGCTCACATATTAATTAATGGTAAAAGGCTGCAATGCCCATTCTTGTACTATTGGGGCAAGCCTTCCCATACAATGAATAATAACTTATGTAGATTATTTTTCTAAAAAAACTTTAGGAGGTTGTACCATGTATTTAATCCGGCGCCTGTTCTCATGGAGAATAGCCAATCCTGTGTTATCTGGCCTATGTCGATCATTCCTTTGGATGCTGTTTGGCGCGTTTGTCCTCTCTCTTTTATTATGGGGCAGCGGTCTGAAGGAGCAGGATCTCTCAATGTACACTTATATAGTACACGGCATAGCCGCAGCATTTGGAGGTCTAACCGCCGGTCGCAGAGCCACGAATAAAGGCTGGTATCAGGGAAGTCTTACAGGAATCTTTTACGGGATTATCATTCTGTTAATTGGATTTCTGGCACTGGATAGCTCACCTTCAGGTATTGACCTTCTTTGGGTTCTAGCTGCTGCAGCGATTGGTGCTCTAGGCGGAATGTTTGGGGTTAATTTACAAAAAAGCTAAAATTATTATTTCATTAAATTCGAAACATTCCTTGAAAATATGTTAAACTGTGATCATCTGACTTCATTAAGAGATCAAGGAGGCTTCGATTGCTTTGCTTTACCAATCAATGAACCATATTGTTTTGTACACAGTTGCATTAGTAGTGATATTAGTATGGATTGGCGCTCGTCGTAATCCAATCATGGCATTGGTTGAAATCGGGAAAGAGATGCTGCGGTCATATAAGTTTTTGCTACTGATGGCAGGAATGTTTGGTGTACTGGTCTTGAATAAATATGAACTGCAAATTGAAGAGAAAATGCATCTTTCCTCAGATTATACGTCATTTGTATTTGGACTAGAGGGGCATTTTGTCCAAGCTGTTCAGGATATATTCTATAGTCCTTGGCTGACACCTATCATAGTCTTCTTCTACATTTTTATGCTTCAATCTGTATTAGCAGCTTCTCTAGGTGTCTATCTGTTAGATAAGAACCGTGTGATGCTGTATGCAACCTGCTATGCTATTATTATTAACTATGCCGTGGCGATTCCATTCTATCTATACTTCCCTGTGGACGAGGTATGGTCCTATGTACCTGCAGGCGTTAGATTTACTATGCTGGATGTATTTCCGAAGTTTGAGCAGGAGTACCGCCCTTTATCTGGTCTCAACAACTGCTTCCCGAGTCTGCATACGTCCATTTCCGTTACGATGGCACTTCTGGCATTCCGTTCAGGAAACCGCCGCTGGATGGTCATTACGAGTATTTCCGCAGTCCTAATCGTCTTTGGTATATTCTATCTGGGCATTCATTGGCTCACAGATATGATAGGCGGCACCCTGCTTGCAGTCCTTGCTTCTGCAGTTGGTGTACAACTCGCCAGATTAACCTTACGAGGACGCGAAGAATCGCTCACGGTTCGCAGCCGAATAACGGATATGCGTTAAACTCCTAGATAACTATGAAATATGAAAGTTGAAACTTATACTTTCTTATATTTCAAAAAAGCGGTGTCCTCTCTTAACGAGAAGACACCGCTTTTTATGTACTTAAATCAATACTATACTTTCTCCTCCACGTCCGTCGCAACGGAGTGGCTAATGGAACCGCGATCAAAGGTAAGCTTAGTTACATCGTTGACGCGTAGAACCACGATATCATCGGAAATCTCCATGATCGTACCATGAAGACCACCAATAGTAACGATTTTATCGCCCTTTTTCAGAGACTTCAACATTGCATTACGTGTCTTGGTCTTCTTCTGTTGCGGACGAATCAGCAAGAAGTAGAATACTACAAACATAAGTACGAATGGACCTACCAGACCCAGTATACTACCTCCGCCTGTTGCTGCTGCATATTGAAACATATTTCTCCCCCCTTTCAAAGCACATTAAAACATGGACTTCAACGAAGCTTTAGAAGCCTTTAAGATTATCATATAATCCGTATTTAGTAAAAAACTCATCGCGAAAATCAAGCAGCCGATCTTCCTTGATGGCTTCGCGCACTTTACGCATCAAATCCAAAAGGAAGTGCAAGTTATGGTATGTCGTCAATCTAAGTCCGAAGGTTTCATCGGCTTTGATTAGATGGCGCAAATAAGCGCGGGAGTAATTCCGGCATGTATAGCAGTTGCACTCCGGATCAAGCGGCCCGAAATCGCGGGCATACTTTGCGTTGCGTACAACGAGTCTTCCCTGACTGGTCATCGTTGTTCCATTACGAGCAATACGGGTAGGCAGAACACAGTCGAACATGTCCACTCCCCGGATTGATCCTTCCAACAGCGCATCCGGTGAACCAACGCCCATCAAATAGCGAGGTTTTCCTTGTGGCAGCAGGGGAACTGTATAATCCAGCACTTCATACATTAGCTGCTTGGACTCTCCGACGCTGAGCCCTCCAATAGCATACCCCGGGAAATCCATGGAAGTCAAATCTGCCGCGCTCTGACGGCGAAGATCCTCATACATACCACCTTGCACGATAGCGAATAGACCTTGGTCATTTGGACGAGCATGACTTTTCAGGCAACGTTCTGCCCAGCGTGTTGTACGCTCCAGTGACTTTTTCACGTAATCATATTCAGCTGGGAATGGAGGACATTCATCAAATGCCATCATGATATCAGAGCCAAGTGCATTCTGAACTTCCATTGCAACTTCTGGAGACAGGAACTTCTTGTCCCCATTTAGATGGGAACGAAAATGAACGCCTTCTTCCGTAATCTTGCGCATGTCGCTGAGCGAGAATACTTGAAATCCGCCACTATCCGTTAGAATTGGACGGTCCCAGTTCATGAACTTGTGCAGTCCGCCTGCTTCACGAACAATATCATGACCAGGCCTCAGAAATAGATGGTACGTATTGCTCAAAATAATATGAGCATCCATCTCTTTCAGTTCTTCAGGACTCATTGTCTTGACTGTGGCTTGTGTGCCGACTGGCATAAATGCAGGTGTCTCAATCACACCATGTGGAGTATGGACTCTTCCAAGTCTTGCTCCGGATTGTTTGCACGTTTTGATGTGCTCATAAGTAATTGCTGCCATAAGTTAACCCATCCTCTTACCTTAGTAAATAAACATTGCATCTCCAAAGCTAAAAAACCGGTACTTCTGCTCTATCGCTTCTTCATAAGCAGCTAGAATATGTTCCCGACCTGCCAAAGCACTAACCAACATCACCAAAGTAGACTTCGGTAAATGAAAGTTAGTAATTAACGCATTGACTACACTAAACTTATACCCCGGATAGATGAAAATATCCGTCCAACCACTGCATTCCACAAGCGGACCGCCATCACATTGTCTTCCGACAGTTTCAAGTGTCCGACAAGAAGTGGTCCCTACGGCAATAATGCGGCCACCTTGTTCCTTGGTAGCATTTATGGTATCTGCTGTTTCTTGGGACATTACGAAAAACTCTGAATGCATAACATGCTCTTCAACCTTCTCAACTGACATCGGACGAAAAGTACCGAGACCCACATGAAGTGTGATATAAGCAATATTTACACCCTTGGCCTCAATCTGTTCCAACAGTTCTTTGGTAAAATGAAGCCCTGCTGTAGGAGCAGCAGCCGATCCCTCATGCTTAGCATAAACGGTCTGATATCGTTCCCGATCATCCAGTGTTTCCTTGATATACGGAGGAAGCGGCATCGTTCCCAGCCTGTCCAGAATTTCCTGAAAAATACCCTGATAAATGAACCTAAGCGTTCGGCCACCCATATCAGCCTCGTCCTCGATAACAGCACGAAGCTCATCACTAAAAATGATGACTGCTCCTGTCTTAAGCTTCTTGCCTGGCTTAACAAGGGCTTCCCAGCGATCTTCTCCCAGATTCTTAAGGAGAAGCACTTCAGCTTTAGCTCCCGTATCTTCTTTAACCCCAAACAATCTGGCAGGAATGACTCTCGTATCATTCAGAACGAGTGTATCTCCCGGTCGAAAATAATTAATAATATCGGTAAAATGCCGGTGAGCCAGCTCCCCATCCTCCTTATTTACTAAGAGCAGTCTAGAAGAGCTACGGTCAGAGAGTGGTGCCTGGGCAATTAATTCTTCCGGCAAATGAAAATCATATGCATCTACATTCATGGTCTGTCTTCATTCCTTAACTATAGTAACGTTCTGATAATAGTGTTGCAAGATCTGCTTGTAATCATACCCGCCGTCAGCCATGCCTTTCACGCCCCATTGCGACATGCCTAGACCATGACCGTATCCTTGGCCAATGAACAGAAAGCCCGAACTGTTAGTAATCGCTCTGGCTGATGAATCTCCGCCCATCACTACAGTTCCACTACCGTTCACATTAACCTTACCTGATGCAGAGAGTACACCTGCGCTCTGTGAACTTCCAATCGTACTGGTAGCACCGTCAGCGCCTAATACAGTATAACTTCCGGCTGGTACAATATCAAACAATGTACTTGGCAATCCATTGAACGCAGAACGGAACATATCAGGATATTTCACATCCAGAGCCTGACCATTCGCTTTCACCTGAATCGCTCTTCCAGAAGGACCGCGCTGAGTGACCTGCAAATTAAGGATGCTGGAAGGGAGCGTACTAGTTGTTTTACCCTGCAAGCTTTTTAGAAGTTCGGCAGAGGTATATGGCCCTTTGATCCAGCTATAGCTGCCGGACTCATATACTTTATCCAGAACAACTGCATTCTCGCCTGGATTCAGCTTACCCACTGCACTTACACTACTCTCAACAGCAGGAAGGGGGCGTACATTGACATCTTTAGTGGTAGCAGTCACTACATCCAGTCCCGCTGCAGTTTTATTTCCGGTCAATTTAATGTTATCCTCACGTGCATATCCAGAGATGCCATTAGCGAGCAGTAGATAATACCACTTCTTAGCGGTCGCGGTAGCTGCGACATCCTCTTTGCTGGGAACGCTGGCAAATGCATCTCCACCGTTACCCCATACCTCCGATGGATCAGAGGTTACACCGCCACTGTTCGAGGAGAACACAGCCTCCACAACCTTACCACCACTCATCAATACTTCACCGGCAGTAGCATCCACTGCTTTAATAATGACTGGAGCTTCTGATCCGATTCCGTTATATACCTGACTCAATGTAGAATCTACTACATTCGCTACTTCGAAACGGTTGCCTTGCGCCATTGCATAGCTCCGAGCGGCGACAGCCTGAGCCTTTAGAGCTTCATCCGGCCAGCTTGAGGAAACTTCTCCTCCAACCACTGCATATAAATATTGTTCCAGTGACACTACATTGATAACAGCTAGGGAACCTCTCAAATTACTTAGCTCCATATTTCCACGGTAAGTACGCTTGGATCTTTCTTCGAGCTGAATCCCAGCCTCACTGCCAACTGCCAAAAATTTAGCATTTCCGAAAACCATATAATGATTTGCCTGTGTCTCGCTGCTAAGGTCCAACCCAGCATCCAGACGCATGATTAACCCAGGTGAAGTTGCAGCAGATCCAACAAGTTGTGGCAATGCTGCAGATACTGCCGTCTGAACAGTAGCCAAATCTTTGTCGTTCGCAGCTTCGCCAACCCATACCTCAAACTGAGCACTGCCATCACTTCCTGAGAGAAACACCTTCCAGGCATCAAAACCTGCAGCTGTGATACTACTCAGAGCAGTATCAGCTTCTTGTTCCGAAGAATAGTGACCCGCCGATAAATGCTTATCCCCTTTCACCGCAGGGGTTTGATCAGCAGGAATTGCGAGCCCTGCCTTTACTACACGGGCAAGCCCATCCTTGGCAGCAGCTTCACTGGCATAAACACCTGTATATAACTGATACACATTGTTGCCATTTCTAGAAATCATAAAAATCTGAGGCTTATCAGAGGTAGACTGAAGCTTTTTAGCCGCATCAGCAGCAGTTTTCCAGCTTGAAGTCTCCATTACCTTTACTCTATAACCATCCACACTAACACGAATTCTACTCTGGGCAGGCACTGATACCAAAGGAACGCTCCCTGGTTGGTCTGACATCAAAGTGAAGCTTTGTGTCGATTGCATAGTTACTGCTGGCACAGTGGATTTATATTTACTACCAATATCGGCATAAAGGGCAACTCGTATCGTACTATTAGAATCGGCATGACTGGCACCCGCAGGGATCAAGAGACTTCCCACAGCAATCACAGCTGCTAGCAATCCTTTGCTTAGTGGAGCTATTCCTCTCCATTTCATCTTCGTATGCTTCATCCAGCATCCTCCTTTATGAATGTAGTTACAGACTCAGTGCTGCTCCGGAGGGAGCGGAAGGCCTAAGTGATGATAAGCGGCCGGGGTTACAATTCTTCCACGAGGGCTCCGCTGCAAGAATCCTATCTGCAGCAGGTAGGGCTCATAAACGTCCTCAATCGTCTGACTTTCCTCACCAATTGTAGCAGCAATCGTATCCAGACCTACAGGACCGCCACGAAAGCTTGAAATCATCGCTCTTAACATCTTGTGGTCGATGCTATCCAGCCCACGTGGATCCACTTGTAGCATCTTCAGGGCTTCCCCAGAAATTTCAGGGGTTATAATCCCATCTCCGCGCACTTGAGCAAAATCACGGACTCGCTTCAATAGTCGGTTCGCAATCCGCGGCGTTCCCCGGGAACGAAGCGCTATCTCTTCCGCCGCATCTCCGACAATCTCAATCCCTAAAAGATCTGCATTTCGGGCAACAATGAAGCTTAGCTCATCTATGGTATAGAACTCCAAGCGGCTGACCACTCCGAAACGATCACGTAGTGGCGCTGACAGCAGGCCAGCACGAGTGGTAGCGCCTATAAGTGTGAACGGCGGCAGATCCAATCGTACCGAACGGGCACTTGGCCCTTTGCCGATCATGATGTCCAGCGCGAAGTCCTCCATCGCCGGATACATAACCTCCTCCACCGTCCGGTGTAAGCGGTGAATTTCATCGATGAACAACACATCGCCTTCCTGCAGGTTCGTCAGCAGGGCGGCTAGATCCCCTGGACGCTCTATTGCAGGACCGGATGTTGTTCGTAAATTCACACCCAGCTCATTGGCGATAATATTCGCGAGTGTTGTTTTACCAAGACCTGGAGGCCCGTAGAGCAGCACATGATCCAGCGCTTCGCTTCTCATTTTGGCTGCTTCGATATATATTTTCAGGTTTTCCTTTACCTGATTCTGTCCGATATATTCTCCCAGATAACGAGGGCGTAAACTTAATTCTACGGCTTGCTCGTCCATCATCAAATTAGCGGATATAATCCGGTCATCCATTCCTATCGCTCCCTTTCTTCAGGATGTGTTCGGCTTTACTTAGCAATATATAATAGCCCAAGTGCTTTCTTCATTAACACATCTACAGTCCCTGTCTCTGCTCCCTCTTTCTTCATAGCGAGCCACACACGGTCCAATTCACTTTCGGTATAACCCAATCCCTTAAGGGCATCTCTAGCCTCTTGCCAAGCTAATCCATCCGCCCTTTCTTCCATTGGAACTGCAAATAATCCCGTTTGCATCGAAGCCATACTGAGTCCGTCCAGCTTGTCCTTCAAATCTAGGATCATCCGCTGCGCCGTCTTCTTGCCAATGCCCGGCAGTTTCGTTAAGAAAGTTATATTCTCTTGGTAGATTGCCGAGATCAACTGATCTGGAGTTCCACCTGTCAGTATACCGAGTGCAACCTTCGGTCCGATCCCAGATACCTCAATCAACTTGCGGAACAATTTTTGCTCTTCCCGAGTCGGGAATCCGAACAGAAGTGTCGCATCCTCACGTGTTTGATAATGAATATAGATCGTTACAGGCCCTTCTGCTTTAGCAAAAGCATAAGGGTTCGGGCAGAACACCCGATATCCTACTCCCTGTACATCCAGCACCACATATTCCGACTCTAAATGAACGACGGGTCCTCTTAAGAAATCTATCATTTTCGCAATACCTCATTTAATTTAGAATTAAGACTGCTCGAATGGGCATGACATACCGCTACCGCGAGTGCATCTGCTACATCATCCGGTTTAGGGATCGCCGATAATTTCAGTAACAGCTTCACCATTTCCTGTACCTGCCGCTTCTCTGCCTTACCATAACCAACAACAGCCTGCTTCACCATCATAGGTGTATATTCCGAGACGGGTAGGCCACGCTGTACAGCCGCTAATATCGTCACTCCGCGAGCCTGCGCTACTGGTAAAGCTGTTGTAACATTACGTGCGAAGAACAACTTCTCTATCGCTACAGCATCAGGTTTATATTTATCAATAAGCTGACCCATGCCTTCATAGACATGCAGCAGACGTTCTTCCTCAGGCGTATGAGCCTCAGTCTGGATACAACCATATTGGACTGGGGTCAACTTGTGACCTTCTTTATCCACAAAGCCAAAACCGACAATCGCCAGCCCTGGATCGATTCCCAAAATGCGCAAGCACGATCTCTCCTCTATAACAGGCAGTTTATTCCACCGTTTTCATCCATTACTCCGCTATGAAGCGAACATATGTATTCCTTCTAACCATTATAGCAAAAATACCCCTTCCGGGAGAAAAAAAGTTTCCCCTTTGCAACGAAATGACAACTTTAGGCCTACAATAAGAACCTCAAACCTTTTTATATTTGCAAAAAAAAGCTGCCCTATAGCCATTAATAATGACTTTAGGACAGCTCATATGCTTAAGATGCTATTGCTTATTCTGCATGACATGTTCGGCAGCCTCACGCGCATAGTCACTGAAAGTAGACAACACGCTGTTATACTCTTCAATATCCTGCACACGAATGCCTTCATGAAGCTCTTTCCAAATACTTTCCGGCAGAGAGGACTTCAAGGAACCCATATCCATTTGAAAAAAGGTCTTCAGAACCTTTTCCTGCACTGGAGGCCCTTTAAACAATTTCAAGTTCCCAAACGCATCGACACCGATATAGGCTTCTTTTTTTGTTAGGGTCGATAGATCATTCACTTTTTGTTCCAGCCACAAATCTCCCTCGCTACTGATCCAACCGTTCCATGTTGGGTGTTCATGAATTATTTTCTTAAGCTGAAGCGGGTTCTTTACACCCGGCAATGTCTGAATTTCTTCCCCAGATACATACGATATTTTCAAATGAACGGTTCTGCTGAGTCCGCTTTGGGTTATTGTCTGCAACAGTTGTTCGTTATTTATAGTGCCCTTCTCTTTCTCCTCACCGCTGTCCACACCTACTTTAAATACAGCTGCGGTCAACTCGCTTTCGGCACTATCCGTCCAACTAGAATCCGTCAGCAGTCCACTGATTTCCTCAGGCACCTGCATACTGCGCCAAGCCAGTACAGTCAGAGCTAAACAAGCTGCTCCTACCCAAAGCGCCTTTTTCCAACGTCTCCATCGCTGCCAAAGTTGTTTTTTTATGCGCGACACGTTAATCCCTTCATTCTGGTTTTTCCCTATTGTGACCTGAGAAGGGATCATTTATGCGCTTTTCTGTGAATAATCGATATTTCATCTTAATTACAAGGTTGACGTTGCAGTGTAGTTCAAGCGTTAGGAATGACCGGCAGCTTCACATGGCTTGGATATTCACTATTATGGTAAACGGTCTGCAGTACTGTAATTGCCTCTGTATCTTCATACGGGTTACCACCAGTATTCGTATTAGGAAAAGCAACGAATTTACTGGACGAGGTGATTGAGAAACGAATTCGGTGTCCTACCGCAAATCTGTGAGCAATATTCGGCATGAAAATATCGTATTCCTCCACTTGCCCTGGCGTAAGCAGTTGTGGTGCATCAAACCCATGACGATATTTAGCTCTGACAATATAGTTAGATAACCGGATAGAGTCTCCTTGTTCATTCACATCACTAAGTGTAACTACCCAATCCGTATCCTTACCTGTGCTAGCGGCGTAGATGACAGCAGACAATTCGCCAGCAATAGTCAATTCTTCCGTCAACACCTCACTAGTGTACACAAGAATATCATTCCGCAGTTCGTACTTCCGCAAATTTTCAGGCTCTCGCTCACCGCTATCATTCATAGGATCGTTAGGGTTATAGACATAAGTATCTTCTGGAGAGTGTTCCTCTGGCGCTGTGAGCAGCTTCCCATCTCCTTGTCCTGAATTAGCCCGACCCTCACTCGAAAGGAAAAACGGCGTAGTTGTAGCTTCAACCGGTGTCCAATCCTCCGACGTTCTCCACTGATTCTCACCAACGACATAATAAGATGCTCTAGGCTCCTGATCTATACCGTTCGGAATGCCTTTGAGGAAGCGGTCGAACCAGCGCAGTACAGAAACATCATAATCATAGACCACTGCATCATTGCCGAAGCTTACACCTTCATAGTCTCTGGCTCGGTTTGGCCCATGCTCCCATGCACCCAGACGGATTTTGCGGTTTGGCACATCATGTTCAGTCAGCATTCTCCAAGTCTCCGATACGCCAGGGCTGTCGCCATCATACCAGCCTGAGATTACATACATAGGGACCTGCACTTGATCCCCACGCTCCGTAAAGGTACAGTTTCTCCAGAAATCATCATACTCCGGATGCTGACTCCACAGATCCCATGGTCCTGATGCCTTGCCGATCATTTGCTGTGGAATCTCCTTAATCGGTCTCGCATCGACGGCCGCTTCTGGGTTCACCGTAATGCCCCCAAAAATATCAAAATCCGTCCGGGTGCCCACAGATTGTGCAAGCGTCCAAGACAAGAGTGGCCAAGAGCAAAGCGTTCCACCCTTACGTGCCGTATCTATAAACGGCGAGCCAACATTGACTTCATCCACAACAGCCTTCAAATTGGGGTGCCCACTGGTCGCCGCCGAGACAACCACAAAGCCCAGATAGGAAGCGCCCCACATTCCAACATTGCCATCTGACCATTCCTGCGCAATAATCCAATCAATCGTATCATAGCCATCATCCCGTTCATTATAAAAAGGGATCAATTCTCCTTCCGAATCGGCCCGCCCTCTAACGTCCTGTGACACCACTGCATAACCTTTGTTGGCCCATCTCATAAAAATCTCTTTTTTCCCGTTACGGTCATAACAGGTCCTTACAAGAATTGTCGGCAGCTTGGTTCCCGGCTGAATGCCCTCAGGAAGAAACACATCCGTAGCCAGTCTCACACCATCGCGCATCGGAATCAGATCCGTACCCAAATCATTTACACCATACTCTGGCTTGGACAAAAGGGGATCATCATAAACAACTAGAGGCGTCAGCTTCTCATACCCTGCTTTAACAATCAGCTCGATACCATACCGATTCGGCGTAAGAAAGGCAATAATCTCACCATCCAAGGTCACAATATCCAGTGCTGTCTCTTTTCGTAGCGCCCATACTTGTGAAGTGCGCTCACGGCCATCCATTACAGCCTGATACTGAATATGCTTTTGATAAAGATCACCATTACTTAGAACTACCTCATCATTGACCCATTCTGCTTTAGCGTAAGCTTCCATGTATTCGTGGATTTTTTGAAATGAAAGTATGGTCTTGAACTGGCTATCCAGCACATTGTACTGCATTTGTGTTCGTCTGCGTGGATCAACCTTAGCGAGCATGATTTGTTGTTCCGTAAAATGTATTCTCCCTGAATAAATGCCCGAACAGTAGAAGTTAAATATAGTTGTGTTCAAGTATGTTGTCATCTATTTATCCCCTATCCCCAAATTTCTTCAAATACGCGCAGCCAGTTACCACCCATGATCTTTGCAATATCCTCATCCGTATAACCGCGAGCCACTAGACCTCTAGTAAAGTTGATAAAATAACTATATTTTTCAAGCCCGGCAACGGTTTCAGTAGAAGGTCCGTCTCCTTTGGCGAATCCTAGCTTGGGTGCAATATGTTCTTTAAAATAAACCAATGACCAGAGCACATCGCTCATCGGCCAATCCGTTCCAATCCCGACATGATCCACGCCTACAAGCCGAATCACATATTCGATATGATCCAGCACATGATCAATGGTCGTATGGTTAGGATCTTCATGAACAAACCACGGCATAGCAAAAATACCGATGACTCCACCCGTCTTCGCTATCGCGATAATCTCTTCATCACTTTTACAGCGCATATGCGGATAGATAGCCTCTACACCTGTGTGTGAAGCAATGACCGGAGTCTTAGAATACTGACAAGCATCGAGCGTTGTTTGTTTTCCGCAATGTCCCGTATCTACAATGATCCCGAGCTTGTTCAGACGCTCAATGAATCTTCTTCCATAATTCGTAATCCCAGCGTTCGACTGTTCTGCACAGCCTGCACCGATCTGATTCTGATTGTTATAGGTTAGTTGTAGAATTCTTAAGCCAAAATTATGTAACACATCTAATAGGTCCAGATTGGTACCTAAGCCATCCGTTTCTTGCGCAGTAATAATACCCGCCTTATGACCATTACGCTTGGCTGCACGTATGTCCTCTGCGGTTAAAGCTTTAACTAACCAATCTGCGGAGTCGAACTGAAGCTGAACTTCAGCCATGCTCGTGATCATGCTTTCTAAGGATTCTAAATGAAGTTCCCGGTTCCCCGCTGTAATTCCCGACTTATACCATTCACTTTTATACTCGGCGATCTCACCGCTGGCCGACAGCTTTGTGATCATTTTTGCTGGCATGCTGCTGTATATCATCGGCTCATCTTTATATGGCTCACACAGCACTTTAATTTTTTCAGACACAGACTCCGGAATTGCATTTGGTGATAAGGGACCCTGGAATAGCAAATCAATATTAATGTTCTGTTCATGCAAACGTACAGCCCGCTCTTCTTCTAGCTCCGTCAACCCGAAATCATACAAACCTTCATATGTGCTCATCATGTGGTCGCTCCTTAGAATGCAATTTCAATCCCTTTTTGTAATCTAATTGCTTCATTATAAATGAAGTTAGCTGCTGCTAAATCCTCTATGGCAAGTCCCAGTCCTTTAAAAAGAGTGATCTCATCAGCTGTAGTTCTGCCCTCAATACTCCCGCTGATCAGTTCACCCATTTCACCGATGATTTGGCCTGAAGTGATCACGCCTTCCTTCAGCGGAATTAAATAATCCCCAGATTCATTATGCGCGGATTCCAATCGGTCTACATATAACTTAGCTAACCGGACGGTCTCCGAATCCAGCTCACGATCCGCTGGTCTGCACGCTCCAACCGCATTGATATGTACACCGGACTTCAGCCATTCTCCTTTGAGTACTGGCTCTGTGGATGCTGTTACGGTACAAATGATATCTGCTGGACGGACTGCCTCTTGAACAGACTCAGCTACAATGATGTCCACACCATATTTACGGCTCATCTCTGCTTGGAAATCTTTTGCCTTCGCAAGGGTCCTACTCCAGACTATGACCTCGCGAATGGATCGAACCAGCAGCATCGCTTCCAGATGGCTTTTGGCTTGTTCACCCGTACCAAGAATGGCAAGCACCTCAGCATCTTTTCTGGCCAGATAACGAGTGGCTACTGCGCTAACTGCCGCTGTGCGGATTGCCGTGATCTTTTGTCCATCTACTACAGCTTTCAGAACACCGGTAGAAGAATCAAATAGCGTAACAAGCCCTTGATGGGAAGGTAACCCTGAACCATGGTTGCTTGGAAACACGCTGATGATTTTGGCTCCTGCTACTTCTTCACCCTTCAAAAAACCCGGCATTAGGCCAATCAGATTGCCTTGGTGCAGCGGAAGTACTTGTCTTAAGCTCTGTACGGCTTGCCCTGCGGACAAGTCCTTCAAAACGGATTCCATCACTGTGATGCAAGACTCCATTGCTAATAGCTCAGCTACTTCATTTTGATTAACGACTAGCATAAGACAAACCTCCTTTACTTCATTGTGACAACAAGTGTGGGACGCAAAATTATTCTTTATATCATAACTTATACGCTGTAAATATTCATGTATAGAGCTGGAAGTCCGCAATTTATCTTACCACGGGCCATTCGCTATACTTAATATAGTTCATATTCTATTTTAAGGAGATTACGATTGATTATGTCTAGTGAAATAACTTTAGGTAGAACAAATTTGCAGGTACTCCCTCTCGGACTGGGTGCCAATGCTGTTGGTGGGCATAATTTATTTCCCGGCTTAAATGATGAGACCGGTAGAAACATCGTTCGCAACACTCTTGATCATGGGATCAATTTCATTGATTCCGCCTATATCTATGGTCCAGGTAGATCCGAGGAACTGGTTGGAGAAGTGCTGAGAGAAAGAGGCGGCCGTGACACCAGAAGAGATCAATTCCATTGATTCAATCTTTAAGGCGTAATAGCAACTTCCATATAAGCACCCATACAATATGTACATTAAGCCCCCCACGCTTTAATTCTGGGGGGATTTTCAATATAATACGCTACCGAATATCCTAAATTCTTTGTATTAGTAAATATTGTTTGCTATACTTTCTCTGTATATCAGTAGACTTAAATTTTTATACAAAGGGGAATTCCTTGATGATTATTCAACCTAAAACACGCGGATTTATATGTACAACAGCCCATCCAGAGGGATGCGCCAAACAAATAGAACAACAAATTGAATATGTAAAAGCACAAAAGAAAATTGAGGGGCCTGCGAATGTACTTGTCATTGGTGCCTCTACCGGATACGGACTAGCTTCTAGAATTTCAGCTGCTTTTGGTGCTGGCGCCAATACCATTGGTGTGTTCTTCGATAAAGCTGCGGAAGGTCAGCGCACAGCTTCTGCAGGCTGGTACAACTCCGCTGCCTTTGAGCAACAAGCAGCAGAGCTTGGACTTAAATCACACAGCATAGTTGGCGATGCCTTCTCTGATGCTATTAAAGAGAAGACCATTGCATTGATTAAAGCCGAATATGGCACAGTCGATTTAGTGATTTATAGTGTCGCTTCACCTCGCCGCACCCACCCGGTAACAGGAGAGACCTTCTCCTCCGTAATTAAACCAGTGGGAACAGCTTACTCGAATAAAACCTTGAACTTCCACACAGGTGAAGTATCCATGACCACTATTGAACCTGCTACGGAAGAAGAGGTACGTCAGACGATCGCCGTTATGGGCGGCGAAGACTGGAGAATGTGGATCGATCAGCTTCAAGCAGCTGATGTCCTTGCAGATGGTGCTACTACCGTTGCTTACTCCTACATCGGACCTGAGATCACTCACCCTATCTATCGGGATGGAACGATTGGCCAAGCTAAGCACGATCTGGAACAGACTGCGATTCAAATGAATAACCTTCTAGCATCAAAAGGCGGACGTGCCTTCGTATCCGTTAATAAGGCGCTCGTAACTCAGTCCAGCTCAGCGATTCCTGTAGTGCCCCTTTATATCTCTGCACTTTATGAAGTGATGAAGGAAAAAGGTCTGCACGAGAACTGTATTGAACAAATGTACCGCTTGTTCTCTGAGCATCTTTACGGTGAAGGCAAGGCTACTGCTGACGGAAGCTGCTTGATCCGAATTGACGACTGGGAAATGCGTGAGGATGTCCAGACTGAGGTTATGAAACGTTGGGACGAGCTGACAACCGACAATGCCGGTGAGCTAGCTGATCTGGAAGGCTACCGCCAAGATTTCTTCAATCTGTTTGGCTTTAGAACAGATGGCGTAGACTACGAAGCTGATATTGATCCTAATGTAGACATTCCGAATATGTACTAAAATGATAATGAATACACCCATATATTAGTTATGGGATGTATCTAAAAAAGAGGATGTCTGCAAAAGTAGTGAATTCTACTGATGAGGCAGCCTCTTTTTTGTGCTTTGCCTACAGCCTATCTATACGTCGTAGGGCATATTGGCTTAGCCTCCCACTTTGTGATATGGTTTGATAGAATACTGCAAGTTCTACTTACATTCAAAGGAGTGAATCACTCATGGTTAATAAAATTAGTGTAGCGAATGGTGTACTTGACGTGTCCCAAATTTCGCTTGGCTGTATGCGGATTGCGGATTTGTCTGCAAAAGAGGCTGATACACATGTACATAGTGCGCTTGAGCTCGGAATAGACTTCTTTGATCATGCCGACATTTACGCGGACGGCAAAGCTGAAGAGGTATTCGCAGGAGTACTTCAGAACAATCCTGGTATGCGTGATAAAATGCTGATCCAAACCAAATGCGGAATCCGCAAGGGCTATTTTGATTTCTCCAAAGAGCATATTCTACAATCCGTGGAGGGTAGCCTTAAACGCTTGAAGACCGATTATATCGATGTGCTCCTGCTTCACCGTCCTGACACGCTGTTCGAGCCGGAAGAAGTGGCTGAGGCTTTTGACATTCTGGAGAGCAAGGGATTGGTCAAGCATTTTGGTGTCAGCAATCAGAACCCGCTACAAATCGAGCTACTTAAGAAAAATGTAAAGCAACCACTGCTGTTCAACCAGCTACAATTAAGCATCATGGTTACGGGTATGATTGATACCGGCTTCAATGTGAATATGACTAACTCCGGTTCGGTTGTCCATGATGGTGGAATTTTGGAGTACAGTCGCCTACATGACATGACCATTCAGCCATGGTCACCTTTCCAATATGGCTTTTTTGAAGGTGTATTCTTGGACAACGACAAGTTCCCTGAATTGAACGAGGTCATTAACCGCTTAGCAGCTGAAAAAGAGGTAACCAATACCGCCATTGCCATTGCCTGGATTCTCAGACACCCGGCAAATATGCAGCCCGTTGTAGGTACAACTAATACACAACGCTTGCGGGATATTACCAAAGCATCCGATATTACACTCACCAGACCAGAATGGTATGAAATTTACCGCGCTGCCGGTAATATCCTTCCATAAATATCAAAAGCCACGAAGTACGCTAATATCGCACTTCGTGGCTTTTTTTGTGACTATGATTGAAACCGTTTAACTCTTAATCGAGTAGGAGGGGGCGGTGAGCCACCGACCTCTCACACCACCTTACGCACCGTTCGGTATACGGCGGTTCATGAAACATTCTGTACGGAGTTGTATTCGTCCAATAAACTCTTAAGTCCTTTGGATTCCCAGTATTGGTTATTCAAAGCTCGAGACACAATTGGATTCCTAGCAATTCGCCATTCGGGACTTCATCCCTATAGATAGCGCCCATGCTGGGCGCACCAAAAAAAAGAAACAGCATCTCTGCCGTTTCTTTTAAGGATGGACTCTCAGGGGCTCGAACCCTGGACAAATAGATTAAGAGTCTACTGCTCTACCAACTGAGCTAAGAGTCCATAATATAATGTTTACCTTATTGAACTTGAAAAGCAAAAGCTCTTAGCTTAACGCATAAGAGCTTCGCTTGCTAATTGATACCGGCGAGAGGACTCGAACCTCCACGGTTTCCCTCTCGATTTTGAGTCGAGCGCGTCTGCCATTCCGCCACGCCGGCAAAGTATGAAGTTAAAATATGGCGCGCCCTGAGAGATTCGAACTCCCGGCCTTTTGATTCGTAGTCAAACGCTCTATCCAGCTGAGCTAAGGGCGCAAAATTTATATGGAGCGGACGACGGGAATCGAACCCGCGACCCTCGCCTTGGCAAGGCGATGCTCTACCGCTGAGCCACGTCCGCACACGGTATGTATTAATGTCCGACTCACTTAAGAAGTGAGCCATGAAGGACTCGAACCTTCGACACCCTGATTAAAAGTCAGGTGCTCTACCAACTGAGCTAATGGCTCATGAAGCAAGAAAAATGGCGGAACCGACGAGATTCGAACTCGCGATCTCCTGCGTGACAGGCAGGCATGTTAGGCCAACTACACCACGGTTCCAAAAGAATAATTGCTTGATGAAATTTGGTTGCGGGGGCAGGATTTGAACCTGCGGCCTTCGGGTTATGAGCCCGACGAGCTACCGGGCTGCTCCACCCCGCGTCATTAAAAAATATTCAACTATCTGTTACAATAAGAAAGCTTCATGGTGGAGGCTGAGGGGATCGAACCCCCGACCCTCTGCTTGTAAGGCAGATGCTCTCCCAGCTGAGCTAAGCCTCCATGTAAAGAAGCAACTCAATTACCATAACATAATTCAATCTATAATGCAAGATTTTATTTCAGAAGAACAATTACGTTTCAAAGAAAATGGTGACCCGTATGGGATTCGAACCCATGTTACCTCCGTGAAAGGGAGGTGTCTTAACCCCTTGACCAACGGGCCTTATTGAAAACAAAATGTTTTGACAACAAAAAATATTATATCATGTATTTCGATGTATAGCAATACCTAAATTAATATATTTTCTTTTTTCTCCTAAATAGGCGTTAAAGTAATATTAAGCTTAAGTGATATCATCTCCGCGACTTCAAACGTAGTCAGGTTATTCGTGTCTAAATGCTCCTTGAATACGTTCTTATTCAGCCCTGTGATGCATCTGTCGATCTGATGAACGGCCCACGAGTCTTTCCCTTCATCTCTACCACCCAATCTCTTGAGCAGCGTCTCTCGTGAGGCACACAAAGTAAAATGATGAACCTCTAATCCCTCATTTATTAGATTACCAGCTATGTCCATCCAATAATCTGGGTTAACTATGGTCATAGGTACGATAATCGTCCCACTATATTCGCTAGCTATATACTTCAACATGGAATGGTTAATTTCACGCCAAAGATAATGGTCCTGAAAGTCATCTTTTGTCATCGCACCGGGAATGTTAGCTCTTATGTAATACCCTACATTCTCTGGATCATATACAAAAGAATTAGGTAGTCTACGATGTAATTCATATGCAGTTTCTGTCTTCCCCGCGCCAAAAGCTCCATTGAGCCATATAATCAAGATCATTATCCCCCTGATTAATCTATTCATTTGACTGGCTAAAACTGAATCACAAAAAAGTGACTCTATTAAACCACATTATCATAAAAAACCTTCCATTTAAAACACTATTAAATAGATTTATTTCATATTTTCATAACACCTTTGCAAGAAAGCTCTCTGTGTAACGTAAAACAAAAAGACCACTGTCGATGACTCAACAATGGTCTTGCGTGCTTGGCAACGTCCTACTCTCCCAGGACCCTTCGGTCCAAGTACCATCGGCGCTGGAGGGCTTAACGGTCGTGTTCGGGATGGGTACGCGTGGAACCCCTCCGCTATCGCCACCAAACGGGCATTTGCGGTACAAATGCATTATTCAGGTCTCAGCATCGCCAAATGCTGAAAACAAATTCATCATCATATAGCCACTAGGACCCTATGAGTTAGAACTTGATTCCTGAAAACTGAATCCGAAACAAATTTGCGTTTGCCCTTCTTACGGGGCCCCCGGAAAGTACTCGGAATTAGCTTCGCAGCTTCCTCTTCACTTTTTGGGGTATTTTTAGGATAAGCCCTCGACCGATTAGTATTGGTCAGCTCCATGCATTACTGCACTTCCACCTCCAACCTATCTACCTCGTCGTCTTCAAGGGGTCTTACT
>NZ_LCZJ02000013.1 GCF_001012825.1 Paenibacillus etheri | reverse complement strand
GAGCCAGGATCAAACTCTCCAATTAGTATTGAAAAGAGCGATATGCTCATTTTGAAACATCTGACGAGAAAATTAATTCTCACGATGAAATTTCAAAATCGTAAAATACGCTGTGAAACTCATCTATTTTGGATTTCACTCTCGTGATTTCCCACTCACTCGTTGTTCAGTTTTCAAAGATCAAGTTCTCGTTGATGCCGTTTAATGTCTCAGCAGCAACTCTTATAATATATCATGTATTCCGATGAATTGCAACACTTTTTTTTCAAAGTATTTTGTAATTTCATACGGATTTACATTCACCAACCGAAAGTTTATATCTCCTCTTTGCGACTGGATTTATAATATAACATATAACCCACTCTAAAAACAACCCCTAAATTTAAAAAAATCAAAAATATACACTTTCACCACATTACTATGCTGATTCATATATTCTCATAAAAAACGTGTAGATTCTAATAATCAGAATCTACACGTTAAAGAGGGATTGAAGTTAATTTAGAACTGTATTAATTAGAAATCCACGGATTTCTACGTTTCTTAGAGCTCTCTGTACGACCACCTGCACCTGCACCTGCACTTGAACGTTGAGATTTCACATCTGTTTTGTTTTTCTTATTACTGTTTTGACTCGATGTCTTTGCTTTGGATGCCGTTTCCTTCGTCGCACTTCCCTTACTCTTGAGAGAAGCATCAGAAGTAGATTCCTCATTCACTGTTCTAGCAACTTCAGTAGCATCCAGTACAAACGTTTCAGGCTCTTGAATTTCAGGCACCCGATTATGCTGCGAATAATTACCTATACCCGGATACTGCGGATTAGACGGAATACTCGACATTATCGGCCCACCAAAAGCTCCAAGTGGAGAAGCTGGAACTATTCCCTGATTAGGTGCTCCTGCTCCATAAGCGGAGAATGCATTTGGGTTTCCATAAGCAGGATAGGTATTATATACAGGCATTTCATATGAATAAGGCTGAACATGCATTCCTCCACATCCACAAGTTGGCCAAGGAAGGTTCGATGACATCTCATACGCCGGGTTCATACCTGAAACATTTGCCTCCATATTGTTATATGCAGCATTTGGATTCCATTGTTCTGGGCTCATATTAGGCCAAGTATTTGGATTCCATTGCTCTGGACTCATATTAGGCCAAGCGTTTGGATTCCATTGCTCTGGGCTCATATTAGGCCAAGCGTTTGGATTCCATTGCTCTGGACTCATATTAGGCCAAGCGTTTGGATTCCATTGCTCTGGACTCACGTTAGGTGCGGCATTTGGGCTCCATTGGTCTGGACTCATATTAGGTGAATACATATTTTCTGAAAAATAGTATGGCGACATGCACTCTGGCCCAAAAGCCGTCGGCTGAACATAACTCGGTGCCCAATTCATATTCATATTAGGGCTATTCTGATAAGAGTCATATAGATAAGGATTCCCTCCTAAGCCCGGATACCCGGTATTGTCACAAGCATCTGCCTTTTCCTCTTTGCAACCCACTGGCTTCATCTCAGGTTTTGCAGCCTCATGATGTGCCACGGGCTCTTGATTTGGAACTGTAATCTGAACAAATAAGCTCTGCATTTCAATAGGTACTATTTCTTGTACTGGAGCAACTTCCATTTGCATATTCGGTGCAGGATTCGGCGCATTGATCGGCGCTATATTTACCGATGGATGTGGTGCTGAATTGGATTCAGGTGCGATTTTTGGCGATGCTTTAGGTACAGGTTTAGTTTCTGCTTTTGCCTCTGGTTTGGTTTCTGGTTTAGGTGCAGGAACTACCTCAGCTGCTGGCTGTTCTTTAGGACCCGTATATTCCTTCCCACCCACTTGTGTTTTCTCAGAAGCATTAGAAGGCATGTAGCCTGGCTGAACTGGTGAAGAGTTTGATGTCTTTTTAGGAATATTCACTACTTCCCCTAACACCAATACATTCGGGTTCTTTAGCTGGGGGTTTGCTTCAACCATATCCTTTAAAGGGATTCCCCACGCCTTAGATAATTTCCATAAGGTATCTCCCTGTTTGACTGTATGCTTGTAGTAAACTTCACTGTTGTCCGGTACGGATACTGGAGCCGTAGGTATTTTTACTTTTTCACCAAGTGCCAAAACATTCGGATTACTGATCTGTGGATTAGCTTCAATAATTTTTTGTAACGGCACTCCGTACTTTTGCGATAATGCATACAGACTATCGCCTTGTTTGACAATGTGTATTTTCACGTAGCATTAACCTCCTAAAAGTTTTGTGGAGTATTGCTTTCTTACAGCTACACTGCAAAACTGGCTTTGAAAGCAAACCCCCTTTGGATGGAACATTGCTCTCTTACAAAGTTATATGCGGTACAGCCGCCTCCTTCGTTACTACATCTTATGCAGCCCATGGGCGAATGACATCCCTGAAATAAAAAAAATCCTTTCATGTATCATGAAAGGATTTACTGGTGCCTATTTAACACTCCTTACACGACTATCGTGTAAAAGAGTTCATTGTATAATTAACTGTTATTCCCAAACCTTATAGCCATCTTTGTCAACTACATTACGGAATTCTTCAAGAAGCTTCAAAGTAATAGGACCTGCATGTCCTTCTCCGATGATGCGTCCGTCAATTTCACGCGCTGCAATAACTTCAGCGGCTGTTCCAGTGAAGAATACCTCGTCCGCTATGTAAACATCATGCATGGTGAACGGTTCTTCTTTCAGTTTAAGACCTAATTTCTCACATAACTCGATGATCGCCAGACGTGTAATTCCTTCAAGCGCGCCCAAATAGCAAGGCGGAGTGAAGACCACGCCATTTTTGATGATGAAAATATTATCGCCAGATCCCTCAGTAACATAACCTTGAGCATTCATCATAATCGCTTCATCAGCTTCTGCCAGATTGGATTGAATTTTCACCAGGATATTGTTGAGATAGTTAAGCGATTTAATTTTCGGATTCAGTGCATCCGGAATATTACGACGCTGGGATACAGAAACAGCACGAAGCCCATTAATGTACGCTTGTTCTGGGTAAATAGCCAGTTGTTCAACGATAATGATTACGCTGGCTTTAGGACAACGACGTGGATCAAGACCCAAATTACCAGGACCACGGGATACGATCAGTCGAATATAACCGTTACGCATGTCGTTGAGGCGAATCGTTTCAGCCATAGCTTCCAGCATCTCGTCATAAGTGAGCGGAATGTCCAGCATGATCGACTTCGCCGAATCATATAGTCTGTCCAAATGCTCTTTACATTTAAAAATATTGCCGTTGTAGATACGAATACCTTCAAATATGCCGTCTCCATACAAAAAACCGTGATCAAAAACGGATACCTTTGCATTTTCCTTAGTTACGTGTTGTCCATCCAGATAGATCCATTGTTCAGCCATGATTTACTGCACCTCCGCTTTCTCTTCCTCATAGGTGTATGTGGGATACGAGCCCAGAATCCGAACCTGACAGCCTAAGGCGCTAATCTCTTCAATAGCTCCTGGCAGCAGGACTGATTCTATCGGTTCCAGCACATCAATATAAAAATAATAAGTACCCAACTTCTTTTTCGTTGGTCGTGATTCAATACGCGATAAATTTAGCTTCCGCCAAGAAAAGGCAGCGAGGACCTGGTGCAAAGCACCTGGAAAATCCTCCGGCAGCGTAACTAAGACACTCGTCTTTACACCATTGCTGCACCGTGGAAGATCTACCTTCTGCGGACCGACAAGGACAAATCGCGTGTAGTTGTTGTTGTGATCTGTAACTTTCCGGTCTACAATCTCCAGCCCATGAGTTGCTGCACCAAGAGCAGTACCAATCGCAGCCCAGCCCTTGCCAGGATTGTTCTTAACGATTTCAACAGCTTCAGAGGTGCTTCCGACCGACTCCAGTTCAGCCCAAGGTGCATGCTTCCGAACAAATTGCATGCATTGTGCCATTGCAACAGGATGCGAAAGGATTTTTTTCATTTTAGTGAAATCCTTATTGCCGATCGTATCTCTGAACTCCAGCGGGTGACCGATGAGATTCTGTATCGATGGAAAGATCCATTCAGCCTGCATAGGAAGGTCGACTTCATTAATGAGCCAATCAATATGGAGACTAACTGAGCCTTCAATAGTATTCTCAATCGGGATAACGCTGTAATCAGTGGTGCCACTGTCCGTAGAGAGAAAGACATCGGAAATTAACTTGTGATGCACAATTTTTACAGGCTCACCGTTAAACAAATGCAGCAGCGCTTCGTGAGATACCGAGCCCTGCGGCAATACCGCTATTGATTTCATGACCGTACTTCTCCTTTTATCATATCCAAAAATGATACGTTTTGCATCTCGTTTCTTTCAAGCAGCTCTGATGTAACACCTGAAGTACAAGGCATCAGCCAGCAAGTCTGAGCAGAGATGCCGTGTTCTTGCATCGTATTTATCAGAAAAGCCTCAAGCTCTCGCTTACGAGACTCATGGCGATCAACTAAACACAGTAAGGTAGGACCGGCACCGCTAAGTGCGATTCCTAAAGCACCCTGTTTAGGCGCTTCCGCGAGCAACTTCTCCATGCCTGGAATAAGTGCTGCACGATAGGGCTGATGTAGACGATCCTGCATCGCTCTACTGATCAGGTCAAGCCGACCTGAAGCAAACGAGGCCGTCATTAAAGAGGTTCTGCTGATGTTGTACACAGCATCACTAACTGATATTTCTGTTGGAAGCACTCCCCGTGCTTTTGTGGTTTCCAGCTCGAATTCAGGAATAACCACGAGAACCTCAAGGTCTTGTGGTGGTTCAAGGCGAACATAATCCGCATGATCACCATCCCACACTGCGGTAATGATGCCACCAAACAAGGAAGCTCCTACATTGTCGGGATGTTTCTCAAGCTGGGTAGCCATATCAAACAGCTTGGCATCATCGAGCGGAGAGCCGATCATCGTATTTGCTGCGACCATGCCCCCAATGATGGCCGAGGCACTGCTGCCGAGCCCACGCGTAAGCGGAATCTCAGAGTACATCGAAATAGATATTTCAGGCACCGTAACGCCTGCTTCCGCAAATACCATTTGAGCGACCTGATAGAGTAAATTACTCTTATCCTGAGCCACTCCCTTCATCTCGTCACCATATAGATGAAAAACAGTCTCCTCTGCTTCCTCCATCTCGATCCAGGCATATAACGGCAAAGCCATGCCAAGAGTATCGAAGCCCGGACCAAGATTGGCAGTACTAGCAGGTACTTTAACCCTTGCTACTCCATAAGTACTCATAACAGGTGCAATCTCCTTACTCATTGTTTGAATATAGAAAGTATACTCTAGCTTAAGTTCTAACCTTCCACACGATAATGGCTCTTGATTCGGTGGATGACTTTCAGTTCATTAAAGTGGCGCAGCACTTTGTTCATACTTGCTTTGCTGGCGTTATGGGTAACAATAATAATCTCTGCGTCAGGATTATTGGGATTGGCTTGCTGAACTACCGAATCAAGACTCACGTCATACTCGGCAAACACCTGAGTAATCTTGGCCAATACGCCCGCCTTATCATCAACGTGCAACAGTAGGAAGTTTTTATAAAAGATATCCTCATCACTCTTCAGCTTCTTCTGCTTATAAGGTACTTTTTGCTTCAATCCATTAACACCCAGCTTGAGGTTCTTAATAATGGCTACCAAGTCAGCTACTATCGAAGTCGCTGTTGGCATTGCACCCGCGCCCGCACCATAGAACATCGTCTCTCCTACTGCTTCACCGTATACATATACTGCATTGAAGACACCATTTACGGATGCAAGCGGATGACTTGTTCGAATCAAAGTCGGTTGAACACTGATACTGAATTCCTCATCCTGACGTTCAGCGATACCCAGCAGCTTGATTTCATATCCGAGACGCTTCGCAAAAGCAATATCGGCTTTACTCACTTCTGAAATCCCGCTCACACTGACATCATGTAGCTCCACGTTAGTACGGAAGCCTAAGGTTCCGAGGATCGCCATTTTGCGGGCAGCATCCAGGCCCTCTACATCGGAAGTCGGATCGGCCTCTGCATATCCCAGATCCTGCGCTTCTTTTAACACATCATTATAGGAGGCGCCTTCTTGACTCATTTTGGTTAGTATGTAATTAGTTGTTCCATTCACAATACCTATAATCTTCATGATCTTGTCTGAAGAAAAGCCTTCGATAAGCGTCCGAATAATCGGAATACCACCTGCAACACTAGCCTCATAAAAGACATCACATTGCTTCTCTTGCGCCTTAGCCAGAATCTCTGAGCCATGCAGCGCCATCAAATCCTTGTTCGCAGTTACGACATGCTTACCGCGATCCAAAGCTTCAAGTATATATTCCTTTGTCCCATCGATACCACCCATCACTTCAACGATTACATCAATCTCAGGATCACGAATAACTTCCCATGGATCTGTTGTTATTTTGGCAGGATCGACCTCAATATCACGTGGCTTATTGGAATTATTCACCGCTATGCGCTCAATGAGTATTGGAGAGCCTACTTGACTGCTCAAATCCTCTTGATTTCCTTCCACGATACGAACTACACCTGTACCAACTGTTCCCAGACCCAGCAATCCTACTTTAACCGGCTTCATCTGTATCCTCCTAAAAGTTTTACGTTTATAATTTCTCTATCCCTGTCCAACGATTAGGGCCCGCTTCACTCCCGGAATATCCTTTAGACTATCAAGCATCTCTCCGAGCTCCTCATTCAAATGTGAGATTTCCACGGAGATCACCACATTCGCACGTCCCTGCAGCGGGATACTCTGGTGAATCGTTAGCACGTTAGCCCCATGCCCCGCCACAGATCCTAGAACCTTAGAGAGCATCCCCGATTCATGTTCCAAATCCATGGAGATCGTAACAATCCGCTCACGTTCGAGCTGATGGATCAGGTGAATGCCATCCTTGTATTTATAAAAAGCACTTCGGCTTAATCCTACCTGTTCTACACCTTCATGTACGGTCTTCGCATCCCCGGCCTCAAGCAATTGTTTGACCTGCATAGTCTTAAGTACGGCATCAGGTAATATGTCCTCACGGACCAAATAATAGCGTTCTTTCACGAACGTCCTCACCTCAAAGACTTTTGTGTTTTCTTAGTGGACATTATATCGGAAAAAGCTTATAAAATGCAATAACTTTATATGTATACTCTGAAGTCGGGGAATTAGGTGCAACAAAACCCCCGGATTCCCGGGGGTAGTAGGCAATCGTATGTACACTAGTTGTATGATATCGTCGTCCCGCAATAGTCACAGATCTTGTCCTGACCCGGCAACACCCTATTCTTAGCTCCGCAGCCAGTGCAGCCTATAGATTTGGGTAGTTGTGTTGGAGGTCTGTGCTTGCTCCTAAGGGGTGTTTGCTCCCAAGTTGTCTGCTGTCCAGAGGGACGTCTGCTCTGTGATCCTGGGGAGTGCTGTGTCCGGTCA
This sequence comes from Paenibacillus etheri, assembly GCF_001012825.1. GTDB lineage: Bacteria > Bacillota > Bacilli > Paenibacillales > Paenibacillaceae > Paenibacillus_AQ > Paenibacillus_AQ etheri. The sequence continues at coordinate 71,228 of NZ_LCZJ02000013.1, read as the reverse complement.
GGATATCCAAGATTCGACGGTTGTTTATCTAGAAGCTTGACGCGTCCTTCATAATAAACAATATCCGGTGCAAGCAGCCCCCAGTCTATTAAATATTGCAGGTCTCTACGTACATCGGCTTCACTTTCCTTAACTTTATCAGCTATATTCCCAATATGCCTGACATCATCCACTGTAATTAGCTTGAGGTAACTTTTACAGAGAAACTCAAATCGCCCATATACTAAGGTAGAATGCCAAGAGAAACTACGGGCTGGAAGCACGAAGATCACATAAAGAACGAGCAGGATAATCAACAAAATAAACCACTTAAAATCACCTTTATACGTCATCACAGCAAACAGGGCAGCAAGCTCCATAAAAGCTCCCATGCACACATGATACATCAGCTTAAAGTTAATTGATTTTCGCTCATTTTTGTAATGTGTTGTCGCAAATCGGATCATTGTCAATATGAATCCAAGGGGTGCAAACAAATAAGCAATACATATAATTAGCCTATCAAATATCGTCCGGTCGCGCTTGACTCGGTATTGATGGTCATTCTCTGGTGCACGGACTAGCTGCGGCCCCTCCGATTGTATTTTCAATCTGCTCATCTAAGTTGATCCCCCTATTTCATGCAAGGCTGTCTGTATCAGCTGTACGCAATCGTCGTCCCGCAATATTCACACGGTTTGGATTGACCCGCAAAAACTTTATTCTGTGCACCACACCCTCGGCAGAGAATGTACTTCGTCGACTGCGGCTTAGGTCCTGATTGCAAACTATTCTGCTGCTGCTCTGTTATATTCCGGCTCTGCACATCCCTTGAGGGTCTTGTCTGTTCGGAATGAACAAGCTTCGTCGGCATTTTCACAAACGGGTTGGCTACTCGACCTTCGTAATAAACAATATCCGGATCTAGCAGTCCTTGGTCTATTAAATATTCCAAATGCTTGCGTACATCCACTTCACTGTAGCCACGAATATCGGACAGACTGCCAATATGTCTAATCCCATCCACAAGAATCAATGCGATGTAGTCATTGCAAAGATTGGTGAACCCTTCTTTCTTACCTTTAGCTTTGGCTGAAAACTTGATAGCGGGAATCCTAAACAATGCGTAAATAATCACCAACCTGATCAAAAGCGCAACGTAGTCAGTTTCGCCCATAATTTTAGCTACGACGAAATAAATTCCCAATGCTATAAAGGAGCCCATACAGGCATGATACAGCAGGTTATAATTGCTTGCTTTGCGTTGAATCTTGGAATGTGTAGATAATGACCGAATGATCGCCAGGATCAACCCAAGTGGTGCTAGTACATACGCAAGCACAATAATCGTATTGTCAAATGCTGTCCGCTCATATTCGTGCTTATATATCGGTTTGCCTGTTGTGGGTGGCTGCCTTCGTATATCCAATTTACTCATCTTTTATCTCCCTAGTTAATGATATATCTACAATGCTCAGGGAGAACCTTGGCATTAACTGTACGATATCATTGTTCCACAATAATCACAGCTTTTTGACTGACTAGGCTGAACCGTGTTCTGTGCTCCGCATCCCGGACAACGAATGGACTTAGGCAGCTGAGGTGAGGACTGAGGTTGAGTATGAAGCTGCTGTCCCGAGGCTTGGGCTCCGAAGCCTGATGTCCTTCCAGAATGAACAAGATTAGGTGCTGTCATGGATGGATCTGGCGTCTGGCGCCCCTCGGAAAGTACAATATCAATATCCAGTAATCCTTTATTCTTTAGATACTGGACATCTCTCCGTACATCGCTTTCGCTTTGGTTTATCCGTTCTGATATACTGCCGACATATCGGATATTTTTATTCTGAATCAGCTCTATATAAGAAGTGTTAAGCTTAGAAAGTGTATATTTAGCTTTTGCTGTCACACTCGCAAGAATAAGAGCAGGAATCAAAAATATGACTGCAAGGAAAATCTGGATCGTTAATAATTCGGAAGTTCCAGTGTTTCCACTCATGGTATCCACAAACATTGCAATAGAGAGTTCAACAAATCCTCCGATAAATACATGCATGATCAGATTTAGATTGGTTGGTCTCCGATGATTTTTATAATGAGTTAGCATCAAACGTAACAATGCAAGGACGAGTCCAATGGGTGTGAATAGATAAGCTGCCGCAAGAATGACATAATCAAACCCAGTCCGGTCTAATTTAATCAGAGGAACCGCTGCACTCCCCGCTGGGGTCGGTGACGGCTCTTGTATGTTCAATCTGTTCATGTAGTTATTTCCTCCTATTTAAGTGCCGCTAATTCACGATTTCGCCGCTCTAGTGTAGCTTTAATACTATCGGCCATTTCGTTGATTTCAGCTTGCCAGTTCTCATGTGGCTTATTTGTCATGAGTAGAAGCTTCACATGATCATGCAACAGGGAGATCTGCTGATGCGTAATGTCCTCAGTAGCATATAAAGACGGATCAGATACAGGATCACTGAACTTGAACTGATCTCGTAACTTATTGAGTACCTTCACAAGCTGTTCAGATTCGGGATTCTTCCAGCTGCTTGCCAGTGCACTGATCTCGTTCAATTCACTCTGATGCTGCTGAAAAGCTTGCAAGGACCTCTTCATTTGCTGTTCTTCAGTTCCGGCATTCCATCCATAAATCCCGATCACAGCCAGTGTGATTCCACCAATCAAAAGAATCAGCAGTTGAACGGCAGCATACCACAAAGGGGACATCTCCAGCAGCCAATCGAAAACAATAGCGGATACGAATACGACAGCCGCATAGATTCCCGTGATGAATGCACCACTGAGAAGAACGGGTGAGGTCCGCTGCACACTGCCTGCAGCACGGAGCCAAAAAATACAATAGCCATACACCACACTCTCCGCCAGCAGGACAGCAACTAGCGAAGTCACGAATCGAAACAGTGATTCAGAGAAGCCAAACCCTATAAAGGAGAACACCGTTAGTATTATAGCAGCCACATAAATAATGGTGATGATACGAATATAGCTTTTGCCCTTGTTCATAACGTCCTCCTTCAGCCTGCTTTCGTTCCACACTCTGCACAAAATTTCTGTCCAGGCCTCAGCTCATGCCCACAGCCTCCGCATTTAATAACCAAGCTATCTCCACAGTGAGGACAGAATTTCACCCCTGGCGATACCATTTCTCCACATTTACCACAGGCTTTAGGCATTTCTTTTCCACAAGAGCCACAGGAAGATGCACTCTCAGGATTATCTGCTCCACAGGTTGGACAAGCACGATAAGGATTGCCACAGCCAGGACAGAACTTGGCTCCTGCTTTCAATTCATGTCCACATTCCAAACAATTGATCTTGTTCCCGGACGGTGTGCTTTGCTGAATGCTCTCCAGAGCATGCCCACAGCCACTGCAGAACCTTCCCTCAACAGAATTCATAACCCCACACTTCGAACAGGAGCGCTCTTGGCGCACAACTGTAGTCCCTGAATCAAAACTCATCCCCCGGGTCATACGATTCACCATATCCATAGCCGGCCCAGCGAATCCCATACCAAGTCCAAGCCCCATCCCGGTGTTCATCATGCCTACTCCAAGATTACCAGGATTACTTGCTGCTTTTTCCATCGTGTTAAAGCCACGCTCCTGCTGATAGTTGAAGCCGATAATATCCATTTCTGCTTTTTTAGCTAAAGCTTCCTTTAAACGAATCGTTGCCGGATCATCATCAGGAATATTAATCGAATCAATATAGAAATTGTTAAGCTCAAGACCATTATCCAGAAAAGTCGATGCCAGCCGCCCCTGGATATGCTTTGAGATCTCTGCAACATAGGCATTAATCTCCAGTATACTGATTTGCTTATGTACAAGGTAGGATGAAATCAGTTCATTTATATTCGACATAAGCAAGCCGCGGAAATAATTTACGAGCGTATCATGATCAAACTGAGGAAGCGCTCCAACGAGCTGCAACAAAAATTTACGCGGATTATCAACCTTTACACCAAACTGTCCGAAGGAACGAACAGCAATCATAATTTTGTATTTAGGATCCTGGAGTTGTAAAGGTGCGCTTGTTCCCCATTTAACATTCATCGAATTAGTCTTGTTCACGTACCATACTTCTGCTGTAAATGGTGACTTTCCACCAAAAGGAAGATTAACGATATTAGATAAAATAGGAATATTGGCTGTGCTCAGGGTGTGTCGCCCTGCCGTAAAGGAATCAAGCGCTTGTCCGCCCTTGAATAGGATTGCTTCCTGAGATTCATTTACAATTAGCTGTGTCCATGTCCCTAACTCTTGGTTAGGATATTTCCATGCGAAAATCCCCGGAGGACCGTCGTACTTCACCACTTCTATAATTGCCATCTGCTATTCCCTCTTTCATCATCTATGATATATGAATAACGTATGCGTTCCCGAATGGGAAATTGTGTATTTCGATATTTATTGTATACGATATATATCGTGTTTTGGGTTCTTTTCATGAAAAAAATATGCTCGATATGGAAACAAGTATAAACGTCTTTGACGTCCTTATAAGGACGGTAAGCGTTTAAGCGAGAAATATAAGACATATAGTATTGTGTGAAACTTATACTTTCTTATATTTTAAAAAAAGCGCGACTTGTGTCTTCCTTTACAGGAGAACACAAGTCGCGCTTTGTAATCAGCTAAATATTAATAGTAACTGCTATTCTCTACGAACTCGAATTCGAACTCACCAATACGGACAATAGTCCCCTCTACAGCTCCACGTTTACGAAGCTCTGCATCTACACCCATATGTCGTAAAGTCCGGGCGAGCTTTAGAATCGCATCATGTGTGCTAAGCTGCATACGTTTCAACATTTTCTCGATACGAGGGCTGTTGACCACATATGTTTCATTATCACGTGTAATGGTGAATGAGTTATCATCTTCCGCTTCTAGCTTATAAACCTTACGTTCAGTTGTTCCTGATACTTCTTCAACTACCGGTGCCACCGGAATACTATCAAGAATATCCGTTGCACGATATAACAGTTCCTGAACACCCTGACGGGTAAGCGAGGAGATTGGCATAATCTCAAGATCCGGACGCAGCTCAGCTACGCGTTCTCGGAAAGCGATGAGATTCTCCTCTGACTCCGGCATATCCATTTTATTCGCAGCCACGATCTGAGGACGATCAATTAGAGCCGCATTATATTGCTTCAGCTCGTCATTAATGAGAACCCAATCCTCGAAGGGATCACGCCCCTCTGAACCAGACATATCCACTACGTGAATAATGATCCGTGTACGTTCAACGTGACGTAGGAATTCATGACCAAGCCCTATGCCTTCACTAGCTCCCTCAATTAATCCTGGCAGATCCGCCATTACAAAGCTTCGTCCATCCCCAACATCTACTACACCTAAGTTCGGTGTAATCGTAGTGAAATGGTATGCACCAATCTTTGGTTGAGCTGCGGATACGACCGACAGTAGCGTAGATTTACCCACACTCGGGAAGCCTACAAGTCCCACATCAGCCATAACCTTAAGTTCCATAACAATATACCGCTCTTGACCCTCTTCGCCGTTCTCTGCTAGCTCTGGAGCCTTATTAGCTGCTGTTGCAAAACGAGTATTCCCACGACCCCCACGACCCCCACGGGCAACAACAACTTGCTGACCATGCCGAGTCAAATCAGCGATGATCTCTTGAGTATCATCGTCAATTAACATGGTTCCAGGTGGAATCCGCACGATCATATGATCAGCGTTCGCCCCATGCTGACTTCTGTTACGTCCTTTAATCCCTTTGTCCGCTTTAAAATGGCGCTGATAACGGAAATCCATCAGCGTACGCAAGCCCTCATCTACGCGGAAGATAACGTCGCCACCACGGCCACCGTCACCACCTGCTGGACCACCATCCGGTACATACTTTTCCCGACGAAATGCAACGATACCATCCCCGCCGTCTCCGCCCTTAACATAAATCTTAGCTTTATCTACGAACATTAATGTTCACCTTCCTCACATTTCAAGCGGCAAACGCAGCTCTACATAAGCCTTGCTGGGCTTAAACTGCTCCGCTTTCATGATTTTCCCTTGTACTATATTATAAATTTGCCCTTTGAGCTGCTCGGGATTACCATGCTCTCCCTCACCTTCGAAGGAGATAAGAATGTCTCCTCCATCCTGAATAAAGCCAAGACGCAGCTTTCGTGTTTCACCCTGAGGAGCCAGTCCGTTATATTGATAAGCCCGTACGGTCTGCATAATCACTGAAGTCAGCTCATCTCCTGCTTCCCGGTTTAGCTTGTCCTCCAGCTGCAATCCTTCCTCCACTTGAACTTCCAGTTCCAGACTAGTCTGGTAAGTTCGAAAAGATTGGATAAAGAAGACCAATGAAGGAATGCCCAGCTTAGCGATACGACTATCAAGTGCTATGCGTTCCTTTATTCTTTCCACACACTCCACAGATTTATCAGGCTTTCCAAGCTGAATATATCCGTAAAGAATCTGCAAATCATTCATCCAATCATGTCGATGATGATTCAGTGTCCGAATCGCCGCCTGTTGCAGAGTGTTCTCTTGTATACGCAGTTCCCGTTCCCAATGACGCTGATTCCAAATCAAACTGAAAGCAACCGTTACCGCTACCCAAATCCCAAGCAACAGACATGTCAAAAGTGAGGTATGCCAATACACGAGTCCTAAAGGAAGCAATACGGATAACATGACTGCCCAGATTGCACATTTCCAGGATTTCATTCTTTCTCCCCGTCCCTCAGTTCGCAAAATTCATGACTTCGTTTAGATTATTGCTCTCATCAATTACCATTTCCTAGTATAACACAGCAGTTCCCTGTAGTTCACCAGAGATAACTATGAGAATTTCACATATGTCTAAGGATGTTTATGCTTTCTTAAAACTCTGAAGGTACACGTTTCTAAAGTGCTCAAATAGGTTTCACTAACGATTCTGAATATTCTACAAAAAAGCCTCCGGCACTCATGCCGGAGGCTTCTACATGCAAATATGGTTCCGTAAGCTTACGCTTCCAGTGCCGCTGCTACCGGAGCGACATCAACTGGGTATACGCTCACTTTTTTGCGATCGCGGCCCCAACGTTCGAACTTCACTACGCCATCCACCAATGCGAACAACGTATCATCTTTACCGATGCCTACGTTAGTGCCTGGGTGAATTTTTGTTCCGCGTTGACGAACCAAGATGTTACCGCCGGTTACTGCTTGACCGTCAGCACGTTTCACGCCAAGACGTTTGGAATGGGAATCCCGTCCGTTCTTTGTGGAACCTACACCTTTTTTCGATGCGAACAATTGAAGATTCAATTTCAACATGTTGTCAACCTCCTTCTTTAAATATTTACTTGCTCTATTTGAAGATACTTTCCGTATGATTCTGCGATATCATTTAGCATCACGACCATGGATTCAAGCAGCAATTGCACCTTCGTGGAAGTATCGAAATCATGAATGGAACTTAATGTTCCACTTAGGAATCCGTTCTTCATGGATGTATCCATGGAGATTCCGGTCAAAGTCTCAATCGAATTGACGGTTCCAACCGTTACGGCCGAAACTCCGGCACATACGATATCTTCGCCACGCTTTGCATAACCCGCGTGCCCTTTTACCTCAAAGCCAACGATAGTCCCTAGATCCGAAGATCGTGTAATCCGTACGTTAATCATTCACGCACCTTCTTACGCTTGAATCTTCTCGATAGTTACTTTCGTGTACGGTTGACGATGGCCTTGTTTCTTGTGGTAGTTCTTCTTAGGTTTGTATTTGTAAACTACAACCTTAGCGCCTTTACCATGTTTCTCGACTTTAGCTGTTACAGACGCGCCGCTTACGAGTGGAGCTCCTGCAGTCAGACCACCTTCGTTAGAAACAGCCAATACACGGTCAAAAGTTACACTTGCGCCGTCTTCAGCTTCCAACTTCTCAATGAACAAAACATCGCCCTCTTGGACTTTGTATTGTTTACCGCCAGTTTCGATAATTGCATACATTTTACTTGCACCTCCTCATGTCTCAGACTCGCCTAGTCTAGGTGGCAGATTCCCGTGGGAACTGCACTTATGTACCCGATCGGAGCGGTTACAGCATGTGCAGGATTGAATGAATCAAACACATACTTGAAGATATTATCATACTTATCGCCTATCGTCAACTCATTCCATCCATTGTCCAACTTTCCCAGTTCCTCCGCAGCACTGACAAAGGATAGGTGCGAAGCTGGCTGAATCATGTCTTGCCTTCTTACGGGTCATCTCGAGGAGTCCAAGTCTTGTCCAACCCAGAATATGTGTTTTGGTTCGATCCTTGCAGATCACTTTCTCCAGCCGCTCGGTAACCATTTTACGGTGTATTTCTTCTTCCATATCAATAAAATCGACAATAATGATTCCGCCCGTATCTCGTAAACGGATTAGACGACCAATCTCCTCTGCTGCAAGCAAATTAGTATTCGTCACCGTCTCTTCAAGCGATGCTCCCCCAATGTATTGCGCGGTGTTAACGTCAATAACGGTGAGCGCCTCCGTTTCATCCCAGATCATTGTTGCTCCGCCCTCGAGCGTGATCTTGCGACTGAAACTCTTGTGCAGCTGTTCCTGAACCCCATAGGCTGTAAAAATGGACTCCGATCCATTATACAAACTTACAGGCTTGTACCCATCAGGTGCCATGTCATCCAGAAATGCCGTGGCTTCTTTAACTGCTGCTGGAGAATCTATAATCAACTGATCTCGCTGTGGATTAAATGCATCTCTTATGAAGCGTTGAACAATACTAAGATCACGATGCAACAGAGCCGGAGCTTCTGAGGTTTGCGCCCGACGTGTAATGTTATCCCATTGCGCACGTAAAAATGAAAGATCACCTTCCACCGCTTCATGTGGCTCATCCTGTGAGACGGTCCGCATAATAAGCCCTTCTTCTTTCATCCGCAGACGTTCACCAATTCCTTTGAGCCGGCTACGTTCTGCATCGCGACTTATTTTTTTGGATACCCCGACATAATCTGCAAAGGGCATGTACACCATCCAACGACCAGGCAATGTATAATGGGTCGTTACACGCGCACCCTTGCCTCCACTAGGCTCTTTTCTTACTTGTACAACAATATCCTGACCAGGCTGCAAAAGTGTCTCGATAGAGGGCTTCACATCCGGCTGTTTATCCAAATGAGGATGCAATACATCATCAACATATAAAAAAGCATTCTTCTTCTGTCCAATGTCAACAAAAGCAGCCTGCATACCTGGAAGTACGTTAATCACACGGCCTTTATAATAACTTCCGACCAGCCCTTGCTGCTGATCGCGTTCAGCCGCGTACTCCACAAGCCTTCCGTTCTCCAGAAGAGCCATTCGGGTAATGTGCTGCGTGCAGTGAACGATCATCTGTTTCATGGCTTCACCTCTGGTTTCGTTCATTCCTTGATCCCTTCTCACTCTCAGCATAAATACACTACATTCCAAAGTAAGTAGATATTAAGCGCTGTTCCGGCACAACAGCAACAACATTTCCTTTGCCGTTTAATACATAGATAAAATGATATTGATTACGTTTAAATAGACGCAAGATAGCATCTAAAGGTTTCGCCGATAAGGCAACAATTGGACGAGCCACACTTCCTGTCCGCAAATGATACTCATAAACAGCCTCCCTATTCATCAAAAATGCAACGAATCGGTACGGTAAATTCCGATGATCCGTGAGATTTGAATACAATAGAAAAGCACCGATCATAACCATATTCAGCCTCAAGCCTCCACCCGCTCCAAGGGGCAGTAGCGCATAAACAATCACAAGAATACTTGCAGCAACACTTACTCGTCCGCTCCACAGCAAAGTATAGTAATAAGGAAGAAATAAACTTACTGTAGCTTGAAGTACTTTGCCTCCATCAAGTGGCAGAACAGGCAATAGATTAAAGAGTGCAATAATTGCATTAGCATTTATAAAATAGATTAAAAATTCCTGATTGCCATAACCTGCTTGCTGAAGCCCAAGAGCCATAACAATCATGATTCCATTTTGCAGCGGGCCGGCAAGTGCAATCCCAATCTCACGACTAGCGGTGAGCCGCCCATGATCCTCAATAACCGCAACTCCGCCAAACGGAAGAAGCTGAACCGATTTAACTGTAACACCAACTAGAAGGGCAGCCACCACATGTCCTATTTCATGAATGAGGACGATCGTAAATAAAGTAAGCAACTCCAGAAATTGTCCTGTGAGTACAGAGAACAACATGATGATTACGAACAATGGATGTAGTGACAAATCGATCCCTAAGATCCTAATCAAACGATACCACTTCTGTAGGATCAATATAAGTCTTGTCTTTTATCACGGCAAAAAACAGCGTTGGAGCTGAGGTGCCCTCTTTCTCCAGCATCCAACCGAGTTCATCTCCACTCTGAATCCAGTCATCAATCTCCAGTTTGGTACCATTTAAATGTCCATATTCTGCTGTGATTCCTCCAGAATGTTGAACCGCAATTCGAATGCCACCGTCCAGTTCTTTGGAGATAGAAAGAACGCGTCCCATGTCTATACTCTTCACCGTCACATTTGATGTTGAATCGATTTGAGGCATAATTTCTACACCTTTTAGCGTGGAAGCAAAGGGTTGAATTATGCTTCCAGCTACCGGAGCACTAAGCTCATGATGCGCTGCTGCCTTCTGAGCAGGTTCATCTTTGTCACCAAATATCGGAATGAACGCCGGTGCACCATTAAAGTTTTCCTCATACCATACCCGAACTGCTGTGAAATCCATGTCATTGCTCAAGGCATCACTAATAAAAGTTTGAACTTTATAGGACCATGGCTGGTGAACCGCAAAAACTCCCCACACCGCTCCAAACACAAGCACACTGGCTACAACCCGACGAATAAAACCGGCAGAGAAATTAGAACCTCCTCCACCAGGTTCCTCCCAGCCCCCACGTCTCTCTTTCCACATCACTTCTGGATCAGGCTCTATCGAGGATTGCTCCTCATTCCTCTTAAATCCCGTGCCCCACTCCTTGAAGCTCGTACTTTTTTCGGGCATAACGAATAGCGGAGGCACCTCCGCTGTTTCTATATCTGGGATTTCCTCCAGCAAACTACGAATACGCTCCTTGCGGCGGTTCTTGATATCTGATTTGAGATCCATATTTATCCCTCCGGACGGGCTTGTTTTACTTCCATTTTATGAAGCACGGAAGTCTCTTTAGAACAAGCCCACCCAAGGTGGAGCACTTAAATGCCACTAAATAAATAAATCCCACCCATAGATCTCTCTAGTGGTGGGACCGTTTATGCTTCTATAGTAAGATTGCCTGGTGCAAAATTAAGCCATACCGAAAAATTTCTTGAATTTCTTAAATGCTCCCGGTTTCCGATCAAGCTGCATTAGCGGTACAGCATCACCTAAAATTCGACGTGCAATATTGCGGTAGGCAATAGCGGCTGACGAATCAGGATTCATAACTGTAGGTTCTCCACTATTTGCGGCCTTAATGACCAATTCATCATCCGGAACAATTCCGATAAGATCAATATTCAGCACCTGTAAAATATCCTCAATATCAAGCATATCCCCAGACTTCACAAGACCTGGGCGAATACGATTTACCACCAGCTTTGGCGATTCCACATGCGACTGTTCAAGCAGTCCGATAATACGATCCGCATCCCGCACAGCAGCATGCTCTGGTGTGGTAACCACGATCGCTTTATCCGCACCGGCAATCGCATTGCGGAAGCCATGTTCAATCCCAGCTGGACAATCAATCAGAATATATTCATATTCCTTCTTCAGTTCGAGAATGATATCTTTTACTTGTTCAGGAGTGACGGACGTTTTGTCCTTCGTTTGAGCCGCAGGCAACATATACAACTCATCAAAGCGTTTGTCTTTAACGAGTGCTTGATTTAGGCGACAACGACCCTCCGCTACATCCACAAGATCATAAATAATACGATTCTCAAGCCCCATTACTACATCCAGATTACGCAGTCCAATGTCGGTATCGACGAGACATACTTTTTTACCCTGCAGTGCAAGTGCGGTTCCAATATTGGCTGTTGTGGTTGTTTTGCCAACTCCGCCTTTACCCGAGGTTACGACTATCGCTTCTCCCATGGAGGCTACACCCCTTTAAACACATTTAAATCCTGACGTACTTTGACTAAATTATGAATTTTATCGATTTGCATAGCTCCGTTCGTTAAATATGCAAACTCCATACTGCTTTCACGGGTTTCCCACTCATCAGGAGGACGACTAATAATATCAGCAATTCGCAGTTGTGTTGGAGACATTAATGAAGCAGCGATAATCGCTTCCTCATTCCCATCTACTCCAGCATGCGCCATACCTCTAAGTGATCCTAGAATATAGATATCGCCTGAACAGGTTATAGTTCCTCCTGGGTTCACATCCCCCAGATATAAAAGATTTCCATCATGGTGCAGCACCTGACCGGAACGAAGAATCCCGCTCATTAGATACAACGCGTCATTATCCTCACTGCCGGGCACTGGAAGCGCCTCTATGGAACGAATCAGTAGGTTTCCCTGTCCTTTCAGAATCTCCAGCACAGCTTCCTTATCTTCCTCAGTTACGGGACGATTGCCCAGCTTAATGTCCACATGCACAATCGGTCCAGTCAAAATATTTTGATGGCTGTGCTCCAGCTTATAGCGAAGCTCGCTCAGAAGATCTTCGAAGGGACACTTGTCGTCTAGCAGGAATATCAGGCCATCCTTGATGCCCTTAATCCTTACATGCTTGGATTTTACTGTCATATGCCTGGCCCCCTATCCTCATTCATTCGTGCCGGGCCCCTTAAATTCCTGCTTTATAAAGAAAGAAAATAGAAGCTTCTTTATGCCGCTTCTTCCGTACTCTTCTCTTTCTTGATCAGCTCAAGCTGGCGTCGTACCGGTATGTAGAGGATCAGAGCGATAGCAAAATGAAAGAGCATCGTTGGTAGCATATGATCCAAAATCGCCCAGCTATAGGGCTCCTGATTGAGTTTGAATACACTATAAATACCAAATAACACACTATCCTCTAGCAAGCTTCCGAGCAGAATCACAGTCATCATAAGAGGCAGTGGAGCACGTGGAGTCTGAAACAGAAGGCCGATTAAATACGCCGACAGACCCATCGCAAAAGAATGTGCTCCTAGAATTCTGCCATAAAAAACGACATCATGTAATATTCCGAAAGATAGTCCCAGAATAAGCGCTGTATGGCGATGATGATATACAGCTACGAACAATAGTACAACGAACACCAGATTCGGAATAATTCGCATCTGCCAAACATCTGGAATTAGCCAAGGCAGAATGGTTCCCTCCAGAATAAACAAGAGGAACAGTAGCAGAACAAGAACAGATCTGCGCATATTCACTATTCAGCACGCTCCTCCGTATAAACAACAATCAGCTCTTTCCAGTCCTGAAATTCTGCTGAAGGCTTAATCACTGCTGTAGAGGTTAATCCAAATTCACCAACCTCAACGCTATCAACCGTACCGATGGTCAATCCTCGCGGATACAATCCCCCAATACCGGAGGAAACAATTACATCATCCTTTGCAATCGGATCGCCCGGTGGAATTTTAGTCATCAGCATTCTATTTGTCTTTGGATTATAGCTCTCAATCATACCAAAAGACTTCCCCTCTTTATTTAAGGCAGTTGCCGCAATAGGCGGCTGGGAATTAGGATCATTGGTATCCATCATGGTCATAAGCTTCACAGTAGAAGTGAAATTGCTGACCTGGCTTATAACGCCCACCAAACCTTCAACAGAAATTACGGACATATTTGGTCTAACGCCATCTTTTGAACCTAAATCGATTACAATCGTACTATTGCTTGGTTCTGTAGTCTGGCTTATTACCTGCGCTATATGATAATCATATTTATACAATTTCTTCTGTTCTTCAGTAAACTTCCATTTTTCCTCCAACGAATCATTCCGTGCCTGAATGAAGTTATACTGGGCTTTATCACGTGCGTATTGGGCGGCTAGAATCTTCAGCTCCTCATTTTCCTTAGCAAGATCTTTCAGATTTCCGATATCTTCAAACAAGCCCGCTACATATCCAGCGGGCTTGTAGAACATTTTTTGCACGAAACCAGTCGTATCTCTAAGAAAATTCTCCGGCCAGGACAATTTGCTCCTTGATGCCAAACTGAAGCCCATCACCACAATGAACAGCACCAGTGTAATCAACAGAATAAACAAACGTTTATTGCTTAAGAGTTTAAACAGTTTCAACACCCTCTAACAACAGTATTTCTCCCATAACAGGGGTTGACTTACACAAGTGGCAATACATAGGCTTATCTCTTAGAGCGAAGACTGGAACTGCTGCGACTCTTGAACAAATGGATATTATCAAGCGCCTTTCCTGTTCCAATAGCTACACAATCCAGAGGGTTCTCAGCGACAATAACTGGCATTCCAGTTTCACGTGCAAGCAGCTTGTCCAAGTTACGAAGCAAGGCGCCTCCACCTGTCAAGACAATCCCGCGATCCATAATATCTGCTGCGAGCTCCGGTGGACATTTTTCCAAAGTTACTTTAACAGCTTCAATTATTGAACTCACAGTGTCGGACAACGCTTCACAGATCTCATCGGAAGTGATTGTAAGCGTCTTTGGCAAACCTGTTACGAGATCGCGTCCGCGAATTTCCATGGTCTCAGCCTTCTCAAGCGGAAGAGCAGAACCCACATCCATTTTAAGCTGTTCCGAAGTTCGTTCACCAATCATCAGATTGTATTGACGTTTGATGTATTGAATGATGGACTCATCCGCTTCATCACCCGCAACGCGTACGGAACGACTAGTAACAATACCGCCGAGTGAAATTACAGCAACTTCTGTTGTACCTCCGCCGATATCAACAACCATACTTCCTGTAGGCTCCCATACCGGTAGATCTGCACCAATCGCTGCAGCAAAAGGTTCCTCGATAATATAAGCTTCGCGAGCACCAGCTTGTCTAGTAGCATCTTCTACGGCACGTTGCTCTACAGCAGTAATGCCGGATGGTACGCAGACCATTACATTAGGGTGACGCTGGAACATGGAACGCTGTTTCTGTGCTTGACGAATAAAATATTTAATCATCGTAGCCGTTGTATCAAAATCAGCGATAACGCCATCCTTCATCGGACGGATCGCACGGATGTTTCCCGGTGTACGTCCGATCATTTTTTTAGCGGATTCACCCACGGCTTCAATCGTCTTAGTGTCAGTGTTAATGGCTACAACGGAAGGCTCTCTTACGACAATCCCCTTACCGCGTACATAGACAAGCGTATTCGCTGTCCCCAAGTCAATTCCTAAATCTTTCGTAAAACTACCCAACATGCTAATTCTCCTTTTCCTAAGTAAATCTTCACATTTATATTACATGTGTCCTTTTTCTTTCAAGCTAACAAAGCTGCTATCCCCAATAATCAGATGATCTAACACGTCAATCCCGACAATCTCGCCTGCCTGAAGCAGTCTTGAGGTCAAGGAGATATCCTCCGGACTAGGCGTTGGATCACCACTAGGATGATTATGTGCGCATATGATAGAGGCACTACTACATTTTATAGCTGCTCGGAATACCTCGCGAGGATGAACAATCGAAGCGTTTAGACTGCCCATAGACAACGTTTCTTGTCCAATCACGTGATTTTTCGTATTCAGAAACAGGCATACAAAATGCTCCTTCTGCAAATAACGCAATTGCTCGGTCAGAATCTCCGCAGCGTCCTCAGGACAACGGATAATGACCGGCATGTTAAACCTGGAGTTCGCGAGGCGTCTTCCAAGTTCGATGCCTGCTTTTAATTGCACGGCCTTGGCAGGGCCGATACCTTTGATTTCGGTCAGTTCTTCGATGCTAAGATCAACTAGCCCACGCAGGCCACCGATTTTCCCCAGCATCTGCTGTGCAATATGAATAGCCGATTCACGGCGTGTTCCCGTACGCAGCAGAATGGCTAACAACTCCGCTTGACTTAATGATTCCGCCCCATAATGCATCATGCGCTCTCTTGGTCGTTCTTCATGGGGGAGGTCCCGCAGCATAACTGATCGCGACTCCATCCCTATCCCTCTTTCCCAAGCTTCCTACCGGTTCAATACAGTTATACCGAACTCGGACAGCATTTCGCCAAGAAGCGACAGCGGCAATCCGACAACATTGAAATAACAGCCTTCAATTCGTTCCACCAAAGTGGAGCCAAGCCCTTGTATCGCATAAGAGCCAGCCTTATCAGCGGGCTCTCCCGTAGCTATATAAGCAACAATTTCATCCTCAGTCATTGCTCTCATCGTTACGGAAGTAACACGGTGCTCCACTATAGTCTTTCCATGCGGAAGTCCGATACAGGCTATACCCGTGTATACCTTATGATTTCGGCCCTGAAGTCTGGTAAGCATCGATTTGCTGTCCAGCTCATCCACCGGTTTGCCTAGCACAGTGTTATCTAGCACAACAATCGTATCACTACCAACGATTACTGCGTTACGCTCTCCTGCTGCAGCCACTACGGCCTCTGCTTTACGCAAAGCCAAACTGCGCACGATTTGCTCCGGCGTAAAGTCCGGTGGTGTGCTTTCGTCAGCTTCGCTGGTAATGACCTCAAAAGGCAAGCCCAGTAAAGACAAAAGCTCTCGTCGACGCGGTGAACCTGAGGCTAAAATAATGAGTTGTGAGTTGTCCACGTTGTAAACGTCCCTTCTTGATCAGTAACGAGAGTTACAGTCTTCGGTACAGCCATACAGCTGTAATAATACCGATGAGACTTAGCATGCACAATTTCAAATGAATAGTGATGTCATAGGTTATGATGTCCAAATCGGCTCGCGGAGACCACTTAAGCACAGTCGATGTTGTTAGAAAAGAAAGAGCCTTTACCGGCTGCAGTAGCTTGGCGATCCAGGCTCCAGCCAGCCAGCCTAGAATTAGAAATAACAGCAGTGTTCCTACATTTTTCTTCTTCATCTCAGTCTTCCCTCGCCATTTTTTGACACCCTAATTATTATACGGTGAAATTGTGATCAATACAAACGTAAAATCCCCTACGGTAATGTTTACCACCATTTGCACTAAAAGTTGCGGAGTGATACCATCCTCTGTATCCATTATAGTTTATGTTATTTAGGTATATTTTCCTCCATCGCACCAAAACAGCAAGCCCCCAACATCCGGAGGCTTGCTGTCTAAAGAGTCACCAATCTATCGGTTAATTCATTGCAGATAGTAGCTGTTTCTGGCTAGTCAAAAAGCTCAGCATTGATTCTTGCACTTCCCAAAGGAGGCCTTGAGCCTTGTTCTTGTTATATTCACTCCATGCTGATATCCCTTGGCTCATAGATTTCTCTAGCGCTGCGCAAATGCTTTTGGCTTCAGGAGTTACACCTTGCTCCAGCACTTTGACGGCTTCACTCCATTGCAGGTGAAGATCAACCACAGCGGGAGTATTTGCTGTCGTACTTGTTTGGCCAGCGCTAAGTAGAGAAGCTGATTGACTGCTAAGTTCACTGAGCAGCTGTCCACTCACAGAGAAGTAGTTCTTCACTTCCTCTGCATTACCGGTATAGACAAGCTGTTCTGCCCCAGGAAGTGCTACTTCTCTCACATACAGCTCTATGCCCTGATTCTTTAGACCGCTGCTTAGTAGCTTGGCTTGTTCACGATCAGATGATATTCCAGCGTACACACGATTGCCGTCAGCAGGGTCCATCCCAGCGGCCAAACCTGCGGTTAACAGCTCCTGGCGAGCCTCTTCAGCGCCTGTGGGCGTACTGAATACTCCGTACTGCAGCAGATAATAGCTTTGTGCAGCTACTTGAACCGGAATACTATTCTTCCCGGCATTTTCAGTCCCTGTAACCGGCAATCCAGATGTACCTGCACCAGCCGGATCTTTAGCTCCACTAGACTGAGTAGCCGCCATATCTGCTATTCCGTTTCCAGAGCTACTGTCCATATTCCCTCCGTAAAAAAAAGAAAGTGCAGCATAGCCAAGCAGCACCCCTGTGCCGATGGCTCCCGTAACAGAAAGAGCTAACTTCCACCAATACGAAGGACGCCGAGTATGATAGGAGCCTTCATAATTGCCAGTGGATACATTTTCTAATTTATCTCTGTTATCCGATACCATATCTGACAGAAGATACGATTGCTGTGTATATCTAAAATCCTTATCCTGTTCGTCCCATTCTTCCTGACGTGGATCTACAGTACCCGAGTAATAGTCATAGGAATCTTCCGGTGGTGCCTCACGTGTAGAACGAACATCGGGCTCATAAAGCCATGTTTGCTGTGCTGGACCTGCCTCTTGACGCAGTCCCTCAGCGTACTCTTCAGCTGTGCCCAATCCGCCATTTGACCAGCGCTCAACCACTTTAGGCTTTGGTTTAGGCTCGTCCTTGTTCACGTCAAATCGGAATGTCATTCTTCCGTTATTCAACAGTTACACCTCACCTCATCTAATCTATAAGAAAATATATGATAGACAATAGAGAGATATGCTACTTTTAAGCCATTGAAATTATGAAAGATTATGCAGATTCAGTTTACATTACATGTACCTTTTATATACTATATAAAAAGAGCTAAAAGTGTACACTATACTAGGTAAGCTAGAAATGATGCTTTAGTTCACTACTGATTAGGAGGGCTTCTTCTGAAACAAAAAATTCAAGCAGCTATTGTAGGCTACGGAAATTTAGGAAAAGGTGTGCGTAAGGCTATCAACCAAAGTGAAGATATCGAGCTAGTTGCGATCTTTACGCGCAGAGAACCTGGACAACTGGAAGCCGGAGAAGCCGGTGTGAAGTTCGAACACATCTCTGCCGTCGAACAATATAAGGGTAAAGTGGATGTTATGATTCTATGTGGAGGATCGGCTACCGATCTGCCAGAACAAACGCCAGCCATTGCCCGGATGTTTAATACCGTGGACAGCTTTGATACTCATGCCAAAATCCCCGAGTTCTACGAGACCGTTGACGCCGCAGCTAAACAAGGTGGAACACTCAGCGTAATTTCTACTGGCTGGGATCCAGGCTTATTCTCAATGAATCGTCTGCTCGCTGAAGCGATTCTTCCCCAAGGTAAAGAATACACTTTCTGGGGCAAAGGCGTGAGCCAAGGCCACTCCGATGCGATCCGCAGAGTAGATGGAGTTAAAGCTGGTGTACAATATACCGTTCCAGTACAAGAGGTGATTGAGGCCATTCGCGCTGGCGAAACACCAGAACTTACCACTCGCCAAAAGCACCTCAGAGAGTGTTTTGTAGTGGCTGAGGTAGGGGCAGATCAAGAACGCATTCGCGAAGAAATCGTGAATATGCCGAACTATTTTGCAGATTATGATACTACGGTTACTTTCATCACTGAAGAAGAATTGGCAGCTCAGCATAGCGGAATTCCGCACGGCGGGTTTGTTATTCGCAGTGGTGTAACAGGGGAAGGTACGAAGCAGATTGTTGAATTCGGCCTGAAGCTGGAGAGCAATCCAGAATTTACAGCTAGTGTTCTCGTGGCGTATGCCAGAGCCGCTCAGCGTATGAGTCAAGAAGGACAGAGCGGAGCGCGTACAGTATTCGATATTCCACTTGGAATGTTGTCTCCGAAATCTCCGGAAGAATTGCGCCGCAACCTGCTGTAAAATCATACAAGAATAAAAAAACCCGCGTAGGACCCTAAAACGTCCTCGCGGGTTTTTTATATACAGCTGGCACAGCCTTCTCGGGCGTACCTTTTATACAAGACTAAGAATCTTATTCTTCACATAATTCACTTCGTAATCCTTCAACAGTGTGCGATGCGCCCGATCAGCGATAATAGTGGCCATCTCGGGATTCTTTAATAGCGTTATTACACTAGCAACGACATCAACTGAGGTGTTAGCAAGCAAAATATTACGGTTATGCTCACAATTCAATCGCTCACATATCGTAGAACTAGTAACCACCGGCGTTTTGAGTGCCCATGATTCCAGAATGTTTCTGGAGACTTCACAGCCTTCAAGGATAGGCACAAGAACCGCTTTAGCACGACGTATATAATCAGCAGACGGTTTCAAAGGTCCAGTGATAATGACCGATACATCATCTTTTACAAGCGTCAACACTTCCCTATGAACCTCATGACTGGTGATGTAACACTTGATATCAGGCACTTGTTCTTTAATCAAAGGGTAGCTCTTCTTAAAGAAGCTTTGAGTAGCCTTAATTCCCTGTCTGGTGTTCATATTCCAGTGCAGAACCATTGAATTTTCTTTTGCAACAGGCTCGGTAAAAGCGTCGTATTCATTCATTTTTATGAAATGAGGAACGACATGGACCTTACGAGCATCCGCAAAGGATAAAGATTTGAATGAAAGGGCATCCCATTCCGAGGTTGCTAAGAGTACACCCGTTTTATTCATTAGTCTTCGCTTATTCCGCCGAACCAAAGCCTCATTTAGTTTATAATAAGGATTACTGCTGCTTGGTTTCCCAATTTCTTTTCCAACGGCAAGCCCGCTCTCAAAACGATACGTATCTGTAATAACACTGGCCTCAGGAAGTAGATTACGAACCATATCAATGCAATTTCCCAGCAAGCTATGCGATATAAATACATGTCTGTAATTATTCGATCTACAAAGTTCCATGATGGTACTCTTCATGTCTTTATCCGCATGACTCCGATTAGTGAAATTCCGTAATATATGTAAGGGACGCAGCATGGATCTCCATGAGGTAATGCACCCGTTAATGTAATGAACCGTTAGTGCAGCTCCTTCATCTGTAGACATATCCTTGTGCGTACTGGCATAAGTCAGCAAATCAATATCAAATTTCCCAAGCAAAATCTCGAGAATACTCCCTGTTCTCATTTCTCCTTCTAGATCCTCTGCGCTTTGATTCTGGGCTGATAGGAACAGCATTCTTTCTCGCATGACTCTGGCTCCTTGCATTCTTGTATTAATCCTCTCCGCTTATCACTGCAACTTTAGATGCAGTTCAATAGTAACTCATTTCATATGAAAATTTTGTCGATTTATAGGGAGAATATTAAATTTATTATACATTTTCATTCCTTATTCGAAATTCATTGCGATAAAGCTTTATAAATCGCCATTTTTTTGATAATTGAATCCAAAAAACTCTTTTTCCAGTTATACATGAACATGAAGTTTTTATACAAAAAACCTTTGTCTCGTTAGGTATTATGAACTATTCCTTATGCAAGCAAAAAAGTGTCTTCCCCATCTAATGACGAAAGGAAGACACTTTTATATTTTCGTAGCTTCTGACGACACAGTTCCGACCCTTTTTCTTAGCTTGATACAATGCATTATCACAAAGTTTGTAGAGATTATTTAAAGAAAAACGTTCGCCTGATTCTATCGTGATGACTCCTATACTTATCGTGTAATGCAGCGGTACACCATGAATCACTGAACCTATAACGGCTGTGCGCATTCCTTCAGCAATAACATCACTGCTTTTTTCATCGGCTTTGTGCAGGAGCACTGCGAACTCTTCTCCCCCAAATCTTCCGATCAAATCACCATGGCCAAGCTGTTGCTCTATTTTTGACGCCAGATCAGTTAGTACTTGGTCTCCTATATTATGACCGTAAGTATCATTTATGCTCTTAAAGTGATCCACATCCAGCAGTATAAAAGAATAAGGCAGCTTCTTCATCGCTGAAGCAGCTATTAAAGGCTGAGCACGCAGAACGAACGACCTACGGTTCAAAATACCTGTCAACTCATCATAAGTTGCAACCCGCTCCATTTCTGCAAAGGAATCCTCTCTATAAAGCAGCATAATCCCAGCGGTTCCTAAAAATACATACAAATAAATCCCGAGATAAACAATCAAATAAAGGAATTGTGACACTTGTGTATTGATTTCTAACACGGAATACAGCGGTTCCAAAGCTCTCCCCGCCAACGATAAGATAACAATAATATATAGCAATCCCATTATTATTTGTAGCGAAGTCTCCATAACCTTCAAGCATAAAATATAAGCAGGGTAGGCTATAATCAAGGCTCCAGCCATGCAAGCGACGGCTATAACGGATGAATCCTCTTGCCTTAACAAATACATCAGCGCCACAACGATAATTGATACTCCGAATAATAAAAAATAATATTTCTCAACTTTACTTCCGAATACTCTGAGAAGCATCAGAAGCGCCAAGCTTTCGAACGTACCTCCAGCCAAGGCAAGAAGCACTATGATCGGTAGACTAAGTGGCGAATTTATAAAATCCTTCAGCAATAAAAGGATCAAGACTGCTAATTGTAAATATTTCGCTGTGATAAACAATGAATACGTCTGTTCCTGCGCGTAACGTAAACGATATACCACGATAAGCAGCACCGTGAACGATTGCCATAAAAAGAGACATACCAGCAGTGTCTGGAGATCCAGATGCATATGAGTGAAGTTCACCTCCCAAGTATTCCTGACTCTCAGTATATATATCGGTATCTGATGACTCTATTTCTTCCCTCTTGTTTGGCCTGATATAACGCCTTGTCGCTTAGCTTGTACAACTTATTTATCGAGATGTCCTGATCTGGCATGATCGTAATTACACCTATACTAACTGTGTATCCCTGTGGGATCTTAGGAGTGGGAGCATTCATTATCGCCTCGCGAAGCGCTTCAGCTTTCTGGTCGCAGCTTAGTTCATCTAGCCCACAGAGTATGACTGCGAATTCCTCGCCCCCTAGTCTGCCAAACAAATCACCATTTCCGAGATGATCTTTAATCGTTGATGCGAATTCTTCCAGAACATTGTCACCAGTATCATGACCATATGTATCGTTGACCTCTTTAAAATGATCCAAATCCAATAGCAGAAATGAGAAGTACTCCTGCCCTCGAACTGCCTTTTCAAGCTTTATCTCCGCTTCCTGAAGAAATGCCCCACGGTTTAGGATCCCCGTCAAATCATCATAACTGGCTATTCTTTTTAGTTTGACATAGGAATGCTCATTAGAGAGTAGAATAAAACCGGCAGCCCCCACAATAAATAATAAATACATCCCCAGATAATACAAATATTGCGTAAGACTTGTTGAGAACACATTCATCTCGGGCTCCCAAATCAATGCGACAAGTGCCCGCATCAGCATAATCGCTGCAAATACATAAAATAATACGCCCAATATTTTTTGAAGAGGGGTAGCCCTTTTATTCACAGTTAGATGATAAGCTGGATAAACTATAAATAGTATAGACCAAAGTGAATTACAAGCGATGCGCAAGTTGGAATGATTAAAAAATAATGCGATGATACTAAAACTAATGGTGCTCAATACCGAAAGGATGATGTAATATCGCTTTATTCTTGGTCCCAGTACTCCCATCATAAGCAGTAACGCTGTAATTTCCAGACAGCATCCCCCAAGGATCAGAGCATTGCTAAGCGGAATGGACAGTGCGTGAGGAAGATAATCCCACATTAATATCGAACACCAAAAGAGGAGCTGTACCTGCTTCGATCGGATGAATAATGTAGAGGCTATATCTTTAACAGCGGTACTTCGATAATTGGTTATCAACAGCAGCATAAATAAATTGCCAAAAATAAATAGATATATTAGCGTCCTAATGTCAAGCAGGGAGCTCATATGTCACCACCTATGCGAAAATATCCCCACAAAGTGCGGCTTTGCTTCGATGCGTAATCAGGTACTTTGTGGGGACCCCAAATATACGTTGAAAAATCAATCCTCTACTGACAGCACTATAGCACTTTATAACTATATCAGTAAATACGTTAGCAATACCAAAAAACACTTCCCCCTAAGCTCCCTTCAGATAAACAAATAGATGATCTGAACGAAATTAGGGGGAAGTGCTATTGAATAGAGAATATAAATATCCTCGAATTAGCCTCAACTTGTAAACTTAATGCTTCTTCTTTAAACCGTCTGCCAGTGCGTATCCGACCTTCCAGATATCGCCTGCGCCCATCGTAATCACCAGATCACCTGGAGCAATACGAGGTGTAAGATCAGCTAGAACATCTTCTTTGGTTGGCAGATGTCTCGCGCCCGCATTACTGTTCTTAACGATAAGCTCAACCAGCTTCGCAGAAGTAACTCCTTCGATCTGTTTCTCTCCAGCCGGAGAGTAAATATCGGTGATGATGACTTCGTCGGCTTCGCTAAAGGCACGGCTGAAAGCATCTAACAGGAAGAAAGTACGTGTATAGCGCTGAGGCTGGAATACCGCAATAATCCGTTTTCCCGTAGCCTTCGCAGCACTGATCGTTGCCTGAATCTCGGTAGGGTGATGTGCATAATCATCAATGACCAGAATGTCATTGACTTCTCCGAGCACTTGAAAACGGCGCTTCGCACCATGGAATTTCACAATCGCTTCAGCGATTTTCTCGAAAGAAATCCCTGATTTCAAACAAGCGATTACCGCTGCCATTGAATTATAAAGATTGTACTGTCCAGGAACTGAAAGTTCAATATGTCCAAGCACTTCTCCATTATGATTCATCGTGTACGATACCTGACGATCGCCTAGAACAATATCAGTGGCAATATAATCTGCAGTGTTCGACTTGATGCCATAAGTAATCACCTTACCTGTTACTTCAGGTAAAAGAGAAATCACATTCTCATCATCAGCACATACTATAGCAGTTCCATCTTCGCGCGTTTGGTTCATGAACTGCACGTATGCAGCCTTAAGACGGTTAAAATCTCCGTCGTAATTTTCCAAGTGATCCGCTTCAACATTTGTAACGATCCCAAGCCAAGGGTGATAGTGCAGGAAAGAGCCATCACTCTCATCCGCTTCCGCTACTACAAACTCACCTTGTCCCGCCTTTGCATTCGTACCCACATTCATAATCTCTCCACCGATAATATACGTTGGATCAACCTCGCACTCTTCCATCACAAGTGCAATCATGGAGGAGGTGGTAGTTTTTCCGTGTGCTCCAGCAACGGCTACCCCTTTACGTTCATTCAATAAACGGGCTAACATTTGTGAACGATGCAGAATTGGAATCTTAAGACGCTCAGCTTCCACCCATTCCACATTATCACTAGACAAAGCCGTAGAGTATACGACTAGATCCGCGCCTTTTACTTGTTCTGCTGTATGCCCGATATAAATCTTGGCACCTTTAGCAATCAATTTATCCGTTAATTCTTGGGCAGCCACATCGGAGCCCGTAACTGTATATCCCATTTCTAGCATTACCCGGGCAATCGCGCTCATTCCGTAGCCGCCGATCCCTATAAAATGCACACGTTCAGTAGTATCCAACAGTCGTCACCAGCCTTTTTCAGTATCGGGTTGCTGCAAAAGTGTACCGCGTACGTCAGAGATTAAATACAGCGTACCAGATACGACGGCAAGGTCATCCTCCGCTGTAATCGACTTCAGTAGCTGCAGCGCTTTTCCCCAATTATGTTCTACTATGATTGCCAAGTTTTCCTTGGCATATTTCTCCCGCAGACTTTCTGCGATAACTTGCAAATTCTCCGCATCCATTTTGTTCTGGAAATCCGGTTCGGTCAGGATGAGCGTATCCACTATAGGCAGTATATGCTTAAAGTAGGATTCATGATGCTTATTTGACAGCATTCCCATAAGTAAATTTAATTTACCGTATTGATAGAGCTGAGGCAGGCTTTTTGCAAGACTCTCCGCACCTTCCGGATTATGTGCTCCGTCCAGTACAATCCTTGGAGACTTGCTTACCTCTTCCAGCCTTCCAGCCCAGAATGCGTGGCGTAAACCTTCAAGCATATCTTCATCCTCAAGCATAAAGGCCATATACTGACGCAGAACCTCAAGCACCATCATGGCAGCTGCCGCATTGCTAATCTGATGCTCGCCTTTCATTACGATCCCAAGTTCAAGCGAACGAAAGGGACCCTTAAAATGAAAAGTCTGCACATCCTCACGGATTCCATTAGCCTCATAGCTAAAATCTTCTCCGGCAAGATAAAGAGTAGAGCGGCAAGCCGCTGCTTTCTCTTTCAAAACCGCTACGACTTCCGGCTGGGTTACGCAGCTAACAACAGGCACGCCCGTTTTAATAATTCCGGCTTTCTCCATGGCTATCTTCTCTAGCGTATCTCCCAAAATATCCATGTGATCATGACCAACATTAGTAATCACAGAAACAATCGGAGTCACGATATTCGTTACATCCAGCCTTCCCCCAAGCCCGGTCTCCCATACGACAACATCAGGACAAGAGACGCCCGCAAAAAATAGAATAGCCACAGCTGTAGTTACCTCGAACATCGTAGGTGAGCCAAACTCCGTTTCCGAAATTTCTTGGACTAGTGGACGCAATTGGTTAACCAGCTCGACAAGCGTTTCTTCAGAGATGTCCGTATTATTATATTGGAACCGGTTCGTGAACTTTGTAATATACGGAGACGTAAAGGTCCCTACTGAATAGCCGCTTTGTATAAGTGCACTAGTCAAAAAAGCACAAGTTGAACCTTTGCCGTTCGTACCTGCCACATGAATAAATTTCAAACGACGGTGCGGATTTCCTAGCTTGTCCATCAACATCTGAATTCTATCTAAACCAGGTCGAATCCCAAAAGGGATTAAGCTCTTGATCCAATCAACCGCTTCGGTATATGTCGCAAGAGGGGCGGTGCTTCCGCCCCGATTTAGGTCATCCATGTCTCTTATCCTCTCAGCTCTGCGATGCGGGCAAGTACTTTTTCACGTTTAGCAGAATAATCTGCCTGCTTCGCCCGTTCCTCTTCGATAACTTTAGCGGGAGCTTTAGCAACGAAGCCTTGATTGCTCAGCTTTTTCTCCACACGTTCTACTTCGCCGTTCAGCGTCATTACTTCTTTTTCCAGACGAGCGATTTCTTGTTCAATATCAATAAGTCCCGACAATGGCAGAAGCAGCTCTGCTCCTGTTACTACAGCGGACATTACCTTATCCGGTGTTTCTGGATTCAGGCCAGCCTCGAAGGAAGACGTATTACAGAAGCGTCCAATGTAGTTGTCGTTACGGGTGATAATGCTCAGCGTCTCTTCATTACCCGCTTTGATGATCAATTCAACCTTTTTGCTCATCGGTACATTCACTTCAGCGCGAATATTACGAACAGCCCGGATTACATCCATCAGCAGGTTCATTTCCGCTACCGCTTGCGGGTTCTCCAGAGCAGCATCATACTCCGGCCATGCAGCCAGGGTAATTGTCTCCCCTTCATGCGGAAGGTGCTGCCAGATTTCTTCCGAAATAAACGGCATAAACGGATGAATCAGGCGCATTGTGCGGTCTAGTACATAGGCAAGTACAGACTGTGTCTTCGCTTTGGCCGCGGCGTCTGATCCGTAAAGTGACAGCTTCGCGAACTCAATATACCAGTCACATAGATCGTCCCAAATGAAGTTGTACAGCTGGCGACCGGTCTCACCGAACTCGTACGAGTCAATTAGACGCGTAATCTCACGAGAAGTTTCGTTCAGGCGGTGCAAAATCCAGCGATCAGCAGTACTTAGCTCACACGAAATGTCAATATTCTCAAAACTTACGCCTTCCAAATTCATCAACGCGAAGCGTGATGCATTCCAGATCTTATTGGCGAAATTGCGCGCCTGCTCAACCTTTTCCCAACGGAAGCGTAGATCCTGTCCAGCTGTACTTCCGGTAGAAATCATGTAACGCATTGCATCTGCGCCATACTTCTCGATTACTTCAAGGGGATCTACGCCATTTCCGAGTGATTTGGACATTTTTTGACCTTCGGAATCCCGTACCAAACCATGCATTAATACATCTGAGAAAGGTTTTTCTCCGGTAAATTCAAGAGCTGAGAAGATCATCCGCGCTACCCAGAAGTAAATAATATCGTAGCCTGTTACGAGCACATCATTCGGATAGTAGCGTTTGAAATCTGCACTGTTCTCATCTGGCCATCCTAGTGTGGCGAAAGGCCACAGATTAGAGCTAAACCAGGTATCCAGTACATCTTCATCCTGTTTCAAGTCGGTTAGACCGCTGATCCGGCGTGCTTCTTCCTCGTCATTTGCCACAACCAATTCACCAGTAGACTCGGAATACCATGCTGGAATACGATGTCCCCACCACAGCTGACGGGAAATACACCAATCACGTACGTTCTCAATCCAGTTCAGGTAAGTTCTCTCGAAACGGTCCGGTACAAAGTTAACCCCGTTCCCATCCTTCTGTGCATTGATGGCAGCTTCAGCGAGTGGCTGCATCTTCACGAACCATTGTGTGGACAAGTAGGGTTCAACAACGGCTCCAGAGCGTTCACTGTGGCCAACTTGATGCACATGATCTTCGATATTGATCAGCACACCTTGCTCCTTCAGGTCAGCAGTAATGGCCTTACGACATACACTCCGGTCTTGACCTTGGTAAGGTCCTGCTTCTTCATTCATCGTACCGCTCTCATCCATTACGTTAATCTGCGGTAAGTTGTGACGTTGACCCATCTCGAAGTCATTCGGGTCATGTGCTGGTGTAATCTTAACCGCACCACTACCAAACTCTTTGTCTACATAATCATCAGCGATAATCGGAATCTCACGGCCAATAATCGGCAGGATCAACGTTTTGCCGATCAGATCTTTATAACGATCGTCTTCTGGATGAACAGCAACCGCCGTATCGCCTAACATCGTCTCCGGACGTGTGGTCGCTACTGTTATAAATCCGCTACCGTCTTTCAGTGGATAACGAAGGTGATACAAGTGACCGTTAACTTCTTTATATTCAACCTCGATATCCGACAATGCCGTGCGGGCCGCCGGGTCCCAGTTGATAATGCGTTTACCGCGGTAGATCAAGCCTTTATTGTAGAGCTTAACGAATACCTCGCGCACAGCTTTCGACAACCCTTCATCCAGGGTAAACCGTTCGCGGGAATAGTCAAGGGAAAGCCCCATCTTAGCCCACTGCTCATGAATGGTGTTCGCATATTTATCTTTCCACTCCCACACCTGCTCTAGGAACTTCTCGCGGCCGAGATCATGTCTAGAAATTCCCTGCTCACGCAGCTTTTGCTCTACCTTTGTCTGCGTTGCGATACCGGCATGGTCCGTACCTGGCAGCCACAACGTGTCGAATCCCTGCATCCGTTTCGTACGAATCAGGATATCCTGAAGCGTAAAATCAAGCGCATGGCCAATGTGCAGCATTCCCGTTACGTTTGGTGGCGGGATTACAATGCTGTATGCTTTTGCATCCGGACGCCCGCCTGCACGGAAATATCCACCCTCTGTCCAGTAGGAATACCACTTGGTTTCTGCCGATTTCGGATCATACGTTGTTGGCATTTCGTTCTTAGAATCATTTGCAGCGGCAGCGTCTGCCGCTGTATCTTGCAAATTCGGCAACTCTGCCGCTGTTAGATTGTTTTGGTCAGCCATTCTCTGATACCTCCACTTGGTTACTTGTAGTTGGTTTCTAAAAAACAAAAAGACCCCTCGTCTCAAAGGACGAAAGGCCATTCTTTCGCGGTACCACCTTTGTTTCGCGCCAATGAAAAATAAACCTACACTTCTCTCACCCTACGGTTCAGAAGCTTAGCGCGACACTCGTACAGATAACGGCTGCTACCGGCCACATCCTAACTTATCTTTCATACCTATGAAGACAAGCTCAAAAGGGCGACTCCGGGGCGACTTCGGTGGCTGTATCCTACGGAATGTCACAGCACTTGCATTCCGCTCTCTGAAGGGCTGACCGCCTACTCTTCCCGTTCCCAGTCTTTACTTAGATATTGCTTACTCCATAATACATTTTGAGTCATCCCTAGTCAACCTGGATAGGCTTTTACAGCAGGACTTTGGGCGGAATTTCGACTTATAGGATGCATATGTCGAATTTTCATTCGATTCATCACGCTGCGTTGATTAGATGACCCGTATTTAACGTTCTCCGGTCACACAAGAATAAACGCCTTCTACGTCCTTTTACGGACGGTAAGCGTTTATTCGAGAAATATAAGGATAATGTATAACGTGAAACTTATATATTCTTATATTTTGACAAAAATCCCGATCTACAATCAGATCGGGATTCACCTATTCATATGAGTACACATTGTAATTCAATTACGGAATGTACAATACTTGCCCTTCTTCTACATTTTGCCCAGACAATCGATTATACATTCCCAGTTCCCGTGCACTTAGCTGATACTTCTCTGCGATTGTATCCAGCGTTTCTTCACGCTGCACAATGCAAAGGCGAACCTTACGGAACAAGTTAGCGCCATCTGCACTGGTAATGAATCTGCTCTTCCATTCCGTATTATTTCCGGCCTCTGGAATGATGGCTGCAGCAGATACATTTTCTTCAGACAGGAGGGCTTCCTGTTCTTTACGGGAACGACTCGAGCTGAGTAATGAAGAGAAGGTAAGATGTTCTTTTGCTGGAGCCTCTGCTTCTTTCTTACTACCTAGCGCAATCTTAAGATCTTGTTTCTCCTCCAGCTGTGGCACTGTCTCCTGAGAAACAAAAACTTCATTCGCATTCTCATTGATCGGCTGAGCATGCTCTTCTTGTGTATGAAGCTCATTGTTTGATTCGTTTTCTGAAGCGAATACGGCAATGTCCTGATCCACATCAGCATTAGCTGCTGGAACAGCGGTTTCTCTAGAAGCAAAAATATATTCAGCTTCTTGCTCTTGATCCGCTTCACTCGCCTGGCTAACTTGATTCAGCTGAGCTGCCTCAGCTGAATCATTCTGTGACTCAGCTTTAAACCAGTAATCCGCTATTCCTGCTTTGGAATCCTCTGTTTGCGAATCCAGACTATGCGTCCGAGCTTTCGCGCCCTTGTCCTTCTCATGAGCGGATGAGAAATTAACTATAGGGGACGATTGACCAGCTCCACTTGAGACCAGTGAGGGCTCTGATGCGTCTGCATTCGCTTCAGCATGCTCATGTGCTTCCACGGCAACCTCCGATGCATCCTCACCAAAGGTCCACTGTGAATTTTCATAAAGTGCATCAGTTTCGTGTTCTTGGTTCTCTGCAGATGCTTCGATTACCCTGTCATCACTGAGAGGGGAATAGGCAACTGTGTACTCTTCCTGCTGCCAGGCCGGTTGTGGTTGAGGCTCCGCACCTCCGATTCCTCGCAGGGATAATACGCCTGTTATATTCACAGTGCGCATCGTGAGCAGATCAATATCAAAATTCTCGATCTCCACCCCAATATCTTCAATCGAGCTGACGCGTGTAAGCGGAACAGTGATTTCAACTGGAATGGCGTGCTCCAGACGCTGTGTTCGGTCATCTTCACTCCGGTAGAGTCCGGTAAGCAACAGCTGACCATATAACTCGGCACGATCCTCCCGCTGAATCACCTGGATTTCCGGAAGTAGTTCAACCTCCTCCAGCTCAGCTATTCCCGGAAGCTCTTCCGATAGGTGAATGCGTTCATAAATATCAAACCGCAAGCCGTGGGACTGATCAAACACGGGATATGTCCTCCTTCTTGGCATAATCTAACCCTGAGACAGGCCCAGAGCATAAGCCCAAAATGTTACTCCCCACATGTATATGCTTCAAATAGGAAGGCATGACAACTTTGGTAGCACTAACCGGACAGGATGCTAATTAATTTCATAAATTCAAAGGATAATCGAACTCTCTTTGTGCAGATATACCCTGCTCTGCATGAACAAAGTATTATATGCCGATTTTCCTATCAGGACATGGATAAATGTTTCTTTTCTGAAAAAAATAGAAAAAGAACAGCAGAACCAGCTTTTGCTGATTCTACTGTTCCTTTAGTCACTTACCTATCCGTCAGGGCGCTTCAGACAGCAGCTCCCGTAGCTGCAGCATATCCTCCGGCCACGGATCGCTTACTTCCATCTGTTCACCGCTCCAAGGATGGCGGAAAGACAAAGTCTCTCCATGGAGCGCATGGCGGCCAGCTGCGCTGGAAGCCCAAACAGGGCCGCCATATAGCGCATCCCCGTACAAGGGATAACCCATATGGCTGAGATGGACGCGAATCTGATGCGTCCTTCCGGTCTCTAGCTGCACATGCACCAGGCTCCCGCCATGCAGTGTTTCGCGTCCGATGATTCGAGTCACGGCAGACTGTCCGCCGGGCGAGACGCGTCTCCGCGCCGCATGATGACGATCGCGCCCAATCGGCGCGTCGATCACTTTAAGCGCGGGCGGCACTGTGCCTCGGGCGATCGCGGCGTAGAGCCGTGAGATGCTTTTTTCGCGCATATTCTCGTCTAGGACAAGCTGTGCGAACTCATTCTTCGCATACATCACCGGGCCTGTTGTATCCTTGTCCAGTCGGTGAATATGCCTTACAGCTACACCATCACCGGAAGCGACATAATGTGCAGCTACAAGGTGATCCAGCGTTACACCTAAGCCACTGCCATCCGGATGAACCGCCATGCCTGCCGGTTTGTGGGCAACCAAGCAAAAATCATCCTCATACAGCACCTCAAGCTCTTCCCATACCGGTTCAATGCCCGCTTCACGGTAAGGAAAAAGCGCCAGCCGAAGCCGATCGCCTTTCCACTGAATGCCTCCCTCGCGGCGCAGCCGCAGATGAAGCTTCTCAGGCATGCCTACAGTTTCCAGCAGCCACTTATCAATCGCAGCTTCAGAGTCCTCGGCTCCAGTAATGATTCTGCCGGGTGTTACTTCCAGCCACTCTCCACGTCTAGTCCAAGCTCCACCACCGGTTCGTTCTCCGGCTCCGGTACTCAAAGGGCCTTCAGGGCGTTATAATGACCCTCAATGGTATCATCAATATCCTGCTCACTATGCGCAGCAGATACGAACATCCCTTCAAACTGTGAAGGCGGCACGCTAATCCCTTGGCTCAGCATATGACCAAAATAACGACGGAAAAGATCCGTGTTGCTAGTCTTGGCCGTCTCAAAATTCGTTACAGGTCCTTCCGTGAAGAACGGACAGACCATCGAGCCCACGCGGTTAATCGTCAGCGGAACACCAGTCTCGATTGCATTCTTTTTCAAGCCCGCTTCCAGACGCGCACCTAATTGCTCCAGACGATCATAAACTTCCGGTGTCAACAGCTTCAGCGTAGTGAGTCCTGCCGCCATCGCTAATGGATTACCACTAAGTGTGCCAGCCTGATAGATAGGTCCCGTAGGAGCGATTTGTTCCATGATCTCTCTTTTGCCGCCATAAGCGCCTACCGGAAGTCCTCCACCGATGACTTTACCGAAGCAGGTGATATCCGGAGTAATGTTGAACAAGCCTTGAGCACAGCCACGATTGACACGGAATCCTGTCATTACTTCATCGAAAATAAGCAAAGATCCATTGTCTGTAGTTAACTTGCGAAGTCCTTCTAGGAATCCCGGAAGTGGTGGTACAACACCCATGTTGCCGGCAATCGGCTCTACGATCACTGCGGCAATCTCATTGCCAAACCGTTCGAAAGCAATCTGAGTGGACTCCAAATCATTGTATGGAACTGTAATCGTATTTACTGCCACACCTTCGGGAACACCCGGGCTATCCGGCAAACCTAATGTGGCTACACCGGAACCCGCCTTAATAAGCAGACTATCCGCGTGACCATGGTAAGAGCCTTCAAACTTCAAGATTTTGCTGCGTCCAGTGTAACCACGTGCCAAACGAATCGCACTCATCGTAGCTTCCGTACCAGAGTTAACCATACGTACGATATCTACAGAGGCTACACGTTCGACAACCATTTTTGCCATTTCAGTTTCAAGTAAAGTTGGTGCGCCAAAGCTTGTCCCTTTTACCGCCGTTTCCTGCAAGGCCTTTACAACCTCAGGATGCGCATGACCCATAATCAGCGGTCCCCATGAGCATACATAGTCAATAAAACTGTTGCCGTCGATATCATAAATACGCGATCCGATCCCATGATCCACATAAACAGGAGTCAATCCTACGGATTTGAACGCCCGTACAGGACTGTTCACCCCACCGGGAATATATTGTTTTGCTTCATCAAAAGCCTTGCGGGACGCTTCTTCTTTACGCGCCATTGGCTCATTACTCATCTATCTTCACTCCTATTCTGTTCTTGGTCACACGGGTATAAGGCAACTGATCGTTGTGATTGATATTAACCGCGTAGCCAGCGCGCAGCATCTTTTGCAAAATAAGTAATAATAATATCCGCTCCGGCGCGTTTCATGCCAGTCAGCATTTCCAGTACAACGGCTTGCTCGTCGATCCAGCCTTGCTGTGCTGCTGCTTTTACCATGGAGTATTCACCACTCACATTATAAGCCACAAGAGGCAAATTGAACTGGTCGCGGATCGTACGAATCACGTCCAAGTAAGCCAGAGCTGGCTTCACCATTAACATATCTGCGCCTTCCAGCACATCGGATTCTGCTTCACGGAGCGCTTCGCGCAGATTGGCAGGGTCCATTTGATACGTTTTGCGATTTCCGAACTGTGGTGCTGAATCCGCAGCTTCGCGGAAGGGGCCATAAAATGCTGAAGCATATTTGACCGAATACGACATAATTGGCACATGCTCAAAACCATTCTCATCAAGTCCAGCACGAATCGCGTGTACGAATCCATCCATCATATTCGAAGGGGCAATAATATCTGCTCCCGCTTTAGCTTGGGATACCGCCGTACGAGTCAGCAGATCCAGTGAAGCGTCGTTAATGACATCACCGTGCACGACGCCGTTCACCGTATGCGTATGTACCATTCCGCAATGTCCGTGGTCCGTAAATTCACAAAGGCAGGTATCTGCAACGACTAACAGCTCAGGGTACCACTGCTTAATCAAGCGCGTAGCCTCTTGCACAATTCCATCCTCTGCGAAACCGGAAGAACCAATAGCATCCTTCGTTTCAGGAATCCCGAATAACAGCACAGCCGGAATGCCTAGTGCGGCAATCTCATCCACTTCTGCTTTTAAAGTATCCAGCGAAAAATGGTACACGCCCGGCATCGAGCTAATCTCATTCTTCACACCTGTTCCATAAGTCACAAATATAGGCTGTACAAAATCCAGCACATTCAGTACGGTCTCCCGCACCATACCGCGAATTCCAGCAGAACCGCGTAGACGACGGTGACGTGTAATTGGAAAGCTCATTTGTTCATCCTCCTGAAAAATAAAATATATAGACACAACGGACACCTATAGTTTGCCCGTCTAACTGCCAGTTAGTTAACAATCTTACCCCATTGCAGAATGTGCAATAGAAAAGACTTAAAATGCTTCAAAATCACATTCTAATGCACTCTATACAACTGTTTGACTACTAGATGAGCCAATTTGTGCTTATACCAAGCTTTTGAGTGTACAAAGTGCAGTAGAATTGAAATTGATTCTTAATTTACGAGATTCTATTGTACAAACTACAACCAGTCTAAGGTTACTTATATTAATATGACTATTGCTCACTTATCTCTATGAAACTACTTGAGCCGAGTCTCGCATTCCAGCGGCAGAGCTCCTGCACCAGACTAGTAATAGTTGCTTCTTCTGGTAACAGCCCTGGCGTTAGTCCCGCTTCCACCGCAGTCTGCTCGGTTAATGGCCCAATGCAGGCTATTTTCACGTTTGCTAGCAGCGGAAGTGGATCTTCGAGCCCCATTCGTTTTAGAATGTGGATGAAATTGCGCACCGTCGAAGAACTTGTGAAAGTCACCGCGTGAACGCGCCCCTCCTCCAGCAGCTTTAACAGCTCGTCGTCATCCTCACCCGTCACAACCGTCTCATAGGTATCGACGTCTGTGACTTGAAGGCCAAGCTCTCTCAGCTTGGCCGGTAGCCATTCGCGCCCCAGATCGCCGCGCGGCAACAGCACGTTCTGCCCCGGCAGCAGCTGGGGACCGAACGTCTCAATCAGACCTTCCGCCTGAAACTTCGCCGGAAGCTCCTCAGCAATCACCCCGCGCTGCGCCAGCGCGGCTGCTGTGCCCGGCCCCACCGCTGCAATCTTTGCACGGTGAAGCCCTCGAATGTCCGCCCCTTGCTCCGCCAAGTGGTGCCAAAAAAACTCCACGCCGTTAGGGCTAGTGAAGAATACCCAGTCGTACGATTCCAGCGCGCCAAACGCCGCTGCAATCTTCGCCTTCTTCTCTGCACCTTCCGGCATGATCGTCTCGATCACCGGAAACTCGTAGGGTTCCCCGCCGAGTTCCTCAATCATATCCACGAGCTCGCTCGCTTGGCTGCGAGCACGTGTCACCACGATGCGTTTGCCGAATAACGGCATCGCCTCGGCCCACTTCAGCTGTTCGCGCTGAAGTACAACGTCGCCGACGACGATCACGGCCGGCGGCTGAAAATCCGCCGCCTTCACCTTCGCCTCAATATCGGCGAGGGTTCCCGTCAACGTCTCCTGATCTGCGCGGGTGCCCCATCGTACAAGCGCCACTGGAGTTTCTGGAGGCCGTCCGTGCTTGATTAGCTGGGCACTGATATATCCTATTTTAGCTACGCCCATCAGGAACACTAACGTTCCTGTGGCGTTCGTTACTTTATCCCAATGAATGGAATGATCCAGTTTATCTGGACTCTCATGTCCAGTAATAATCGACAGGGAAGAAGCATGATCGCGGTGCGTGACAGGTATACCTGCATAAGCAGGTACGCTGATCGCCGACGTGATGCCCGGTACGATTTCGTAATAGATCCCATTTTTTCGAAGCAATTCCGCTTCTTCACCCACTCGGCCAAAAATCGTAGGGTCCCCGCCCTTCAGCCGCACTACTGTTTTCCCCTGTAAAGCCAGATCAACTAACAATTGATTAATCTCTTCCTGCTTCATCGTGTGGCGATCCGGCAGCTTGCCTACATAAATCTTCTCGCCGCCAGGTTTCATGCATTTCAACAATCTAGGACTTGCCAGCCGATCGTACACCACCACGTCGCATTTTCGAATACACTCGAGGCCTTTTACAGTAATCAGCTTTGCGTCCCCGGGACCTGCACCTACCAAATAAACCTTCCCCGTCAATCCCCTCATCCCCTAACGTCAGACAGTATCTTCTCCGCTCCTCTTGCGATCAGCTTCTTAGCGACTTCTTCGCCGAGCTGTACAGGGTCTACCCCAGTGCAAGTTTCTTTCAAAATCGTTGAACCGTCAGGTGTTCCCACCATTCCGGTTAAGGAGATTATTTGGTGCTCTGTAGTAGCAGCTTCGCCAGCTGTGTCAAGCACCGCATAAGCACCAATTGGCACTTGGCAGCCGCCATTCAGCGCGCCAAGGAACGTGCGCTCCGCCGCCACCGTTAACGCTGTATCGGCGTCGTTGTATAGCGCCAGCAGCTTCCGCAGGTCAGCGTCATCTGCACGGCACTCTATGCCGAGTGCACCCTGCCCTACAGCGGGCAGGCAAACTTCCGGCGGCAGGTAGGCGCTCACGCGATCCTGCCAGCCCATGCGCGACAGCCCCGCTGCCGCAAGCAGGATCGCGTCGAATTCGCCGCTCTCCAGCTTGCCCAGCCGCGAGTCAATGTTGCCACGCACGGGCTCAATGACCAGATCAGGCCGCAGCGCAGCTAGCTGGCTGGAGCGGCGTAGGCTGCTTGTGCCTACGCGTGCGCCCGGAGGCAGCTCGTCCAGCGAGACGCCTCCGTTAGAGATCAGTGCATCGCGCGGATCGACGCGCTTCGGCACAGCACCGTTGATCAGTCCCTCCGGCAGCTCGGAGGGCATGTCCTTCATGCTGTGCACCGCCATGTCGATTTCTTTTTCCAGCATAGCCTGCTCGATTTCCTTCACGAACAACCCTTTTCCGCCTACCTTAGACAAGGTGACATCAAGGATGCGGTCCCCCTTGGTAACAATCTTTTTCACCTCAAAAGTGAATCCAAACCCATGCTCCTCACTCAATCGTTCCAGATCAGCAATCACATGCCCTGTTTGTGTCAACGCAAGCGCACTCTGTCTACTCCCCACAATAATCTTACGCATTGTCCATTCCTCCTGATAACGTCTCCCTCATACTCTTCACTGTAGAACATATATAGTAATTCAAACTAATCAAAGCTACTTCGTACTATTCAAAAGCATAGATGCCTTCCATTTGGCTCCTTCGGCGGTTATTACTCAATTTAGAGGCGTTTTTGCCCTTCTTTCGACCATTCCAGCCACATCAGCCCAATTCCACGGTACTTATACCGCTATCCAACCAGTGGCCTACTTTTTACTCATATCATTAATCTAACCTAATTTTCTAAAATTCACAGTGTCCATGCGCACTTTTACTCCGCCCGATGACTAGCAATCCAAACATCCATATCCTCCGGGCTCCACGCGATAAAGCTACCGTTTCTCATCTCATTCAACACATCGAGCGCCCCAAGCTTCCGCAAAAGCCTTCCACGGACTTCAGCAGAAGATTCTTTCTCCTTAATCCGGGTTCGCATGGTATGTACAAAATCCAAATATGGCTCATACGCCGCATCCAGCGCCTCTTCAAGCACACTTTTAATCTTCGCAGCCGCAAGCGGACCAGCACCCGAAGTAGATACAGCTACCGTCAAATGACCCCTCCGTATAACTCTGGGCGTGATAAAATTCCCCGCTTCCGCATGGCTAGCCACATTCACATGAATGCCAAGTCGCCTAGAATCCAGCGCAACCTCTTCATTAACCGCTCTATCGTTAGTGGCTGCATATACGAGAAAGGCCCCACGGAGATCTCCGGGAGCATAAGGGCGGTCATACCAGGTCACGAGACCCTTTTTCACTAGAGAGGCAAACGTATCTGTCAAAGAAGGACTAATCACCTTAACCACCGCTCCAGCTTCCAGCAGCCCACTCACCTTCCGTTCAGCCACGGCACCACCGCCAATAACAACAATCAGTTGCTCTTCACAATCCAACATTATGGGTAAATACCGAGTCATGCCCTTCACTCCCCGCTCCAACCGTGAAAACCAGACCAAGAATTCAACAAAAAATTCAAGATAGTAAAAGCATATCCTAAAATCGCCCAGCGAGCCATACTTACTCCACTTTTCCGCCCGGATTTCTTAAAGATAATATAGAATATATAAATTCCGAGGCCAATCAATGTCGTTAGTACTTTTAAATCCTTCAATAATAGTGTACGTCCCTCAGATACAATGGATAAGCTAGCCACCACCAGAGAGATTGCCAGCAAAGGAGTCCCCACCAGAATAGCAGTGTAAGAATATTTATCTGTAGTCTCTAAGTTCGGCAAACGACGAATTCGGTCACTCCATTGCTTGCTTTTGAGTCTGGTGTGCAGAAATAAGTACAATATTGCAAATACCGTCCCTAGTGTCAGTGCAGCAAAACTCAAGTTGGCCAAAATCACATGCATTGTCAACCAGCCATACACCGAGCTCCAAGTCTCAAGCGTATGTCCCCCCGCCGTCAGCCACACCCGATTTAAGAGAAAAACACAGAATCCAGCCACACTAAGCAGCAGAATCGTAAACTCGCCTCCACGTGTGAAAGCCACCGCAAGCGAAGTCAGTACAATACTAAATGCAAACCAGAACAAGAAATCATAAGGTGTAAAAATGGGCAGTCCCTTCTCCTGAGAGAAACGAATCCCGAGACCCGCAGCTTGTAAAAGACCCACAACAATAAGAAGCCCCGTGCCTAACCGCTTCCCACTCGGGTTGCGATAAAGGCAATCCGAGAAAACAAACAGCAGGCTCAGGGCATATAGCAGCAGAGCGGCATCATATATTCCGTTCAGCAGTTGCATATCAATCACCTACCCAACAGGCCTGCCGGAGCAAGCACCGTCTTAGGCACAGAAAAATCGCCGCTACCGGCAGTACGTTCTGTGGAACTAGACTGCTTAACCGGGGCGGAATCTCCGCCATCTGAATTGGATTCGAGCTGTTCCTGCAGCGCAAAGATTTTGGAGAAATAATCAAGAGCTTCATTCCCCTGCTTACCACCGGACATCTCTTTAATTACATTGATTGGATCATGCATCATCTGGTTCACAATGCTTTTGGTCAAACGACGAATCACCTTGCGCTGATGCTCGTCCAGCTCAGGTAGCTTATTAAACAGACTCTCCATCGTTTCCTCATGAATCGCATTCGACTTATCCTGAAGCGCCCGGATCACCGGTCTCACGCCAAGCGTCTTAAGCCACAGCTGGAACTCATCCATTTCCTCACCGATCATCACTTCAATCTTCGCAGCTTCACTCCGGCGCATTTCCAGATTACTCTCCACAATGCCCTCCAGATCGTCAATATCATATAAAAAAACATCTGGCACATTAGCCGCCGCAGGATCAATATCACGGGGTACAGCTATATCAATCATAAAAAGCGGCCGCGAAGGGCGACGCTTCATAGCATTCGCAACCTGATCTGCCGAAAGTACATAGCCGTCAGCTCCCGTTGAGCTGATCACGATATCTACCTCATTAAGAGCTTTTAAAGCATCTTCAATCGTGCTCGGCTTACCCGAGAACTTCTCTGCCAGTTCAATCGCACGCGACAGCGTACGGTTAGCAACAATCACTTCAGCCGCACCACTACTATATAGATGCTTTACAGTGAGCTCGCTCATTTTGCCGGCGCCGAGAATCAGCACTCTTTTACCAGTGAACATGCCAAAAATCCGCTTGCCCAGCTCCACTGCCGCATAACTGACAGATACTGCGCTTTCGCCGATTGACGTTTCACTATGTGCTCTCTTGCCGAGTGTCACCGCTTGTTTAAATAACTGATTGAACCAAGTTCCAGTTACACCCTCAGCCTGAGCCGTGAGAAAAGAACTTCGTACCTGTCCCAGGATCTGCGTCTCGCCAATCACCATGGAATCCAGGCCGCAGGTCACGCGGAACAAATGCGCAATCGCCTGCTCGTCTTCATATATATACATATGCTGTGCAAATTGCTCGTTTTTCACTCCAAACCACTGCTCCATAAAGCTGCGGAGGAAATATCCCCCCATATGAAGGCGGTCCATCACCACATAAATTTCCGTACGGTTGCAGGTAGCTACTACGACCCCTTCCAGCACACCCTTCGTCTTCATCAGTTGATGAAGCGCTGCCGGAAGATCACTCTCCGCAAAAGCAAACTGTTCCCTGACCTCCACGGGAGCCGTACGATAATTCAGGCCAACGACGACGATGTGCATCGATAGTTCACCATCCTAGTCTCTATTCATTACTGTGTACAGTTATATTAAAGAATATTTTTACATAATATTCACTTTCACAACATCTCAAAACACTGTGTTAAGTATATCACACGAAAATACGACTTTTTACAGATTTTTTTGAACGCTTTATGAAATCCAGATAATAATTATTATAAATAAAAAACCGCAGGTTCGCTACGGTTAGAATGGGTTATTTTGTGATTAATTATTAGTAGCGACTGAAATGGATTTTAGTAACATTTCAAAAATACCCTAATTCAATTAACAATTTATGGTAAGTGATATTGTGAATTAGCTCCTAAATTCAAAGAATTACGTTGAAGGCAGTCACCTTTCATATAGGTTAAACGATAGATATTCAATCATTAATTTAAAATTCGTAGAAAACTATTCAACCAAACTTCCCTTGATTACTTCAGCGGTCATGTACTGTTCAATAAAGATACAAGATTTTTCTTATATAATTCAATGTGATGCAAAAATTAAAAATATCATAATAGACACAACTGCAACTTCCTGTTTAAGTATTTTATCTATTATGAAATAAAACTCATTTTCTGAATGAGATCCTGTCAGTGTTAAAAAATGAAAAACGAATCAGCAAAGAAAGGATCTACTGTGATTCCTGTAATCATAAGGGTTTCAATGAAAATTTTCTTTTTAAAAATAGAATGCACTTTAGTTGGGTTTGCATAAATGATTTCGCACGATGTTCTAGTCGTTAACTGATTAGAAATATTTAGTTTGATATATGTTTTTTTGTCTGTAACTAATTAGGAGAATAATAGCTATAGAAATTAAAGTCCACGGTGCTGAATAATTCCACCTAAACTCAGTTGCAACCATTTGGTACACCATAAACACTAACAATGAGAAACTCAATATATTAACATTGTGAAGGTAATACTTGTACATAATAGCCATAAATAATCCAAAAACAAATGACAGCACAATAACAAAAGCAATACCACCATCTAGATAAAAGTTCATAAGAGCAGTATAAAAAGCATTAAAAGTTACATTATTACCAATAACTATTTCAGGTGTAGTAAATAAAGATGAAATATTGTTTGCGGTATTGAATGAAAACATGTTTCTGCTTACAAATATAAAAAAAGTGTTTAAAATTTCTTCAAATCCTGATAGGAATGAGCGACCGAAAGTGTATCCAGTAACTTCATAGACTCTTGAATTCAAAAAAACATCCAGCGCCCTGAAAGGGCCAGTGAAGTAAATTACTAATTGTTTTAAAGATACATTTTTAAAAATTTCATAAGAATCCTTGATAGTGGGTGAATTAATTCCGAGTCTTCTTACTGTGTTCAAATTCATGAAATACACTGCGAAAATAAGCATTACTACGTATATTATTTTCGGAATTCTTCTCCCCTTTGAAAAATTCACTTTAACTGATTTATACATGTCATATTTAAATCCGAAGGAAATAATTGCAAAAAATATAATTTCAAAATAAATAAACCGCCCACCACCAATAAGAGAAAAAAGCATACAATTTACCACAGCAATCAATAAAGATAAGTTCTTTTTGCCGTTTAGAATAAGATTTGATATAAGCAAGAGGATAGAGGTTTTAACAATCGGTATTATTATCCAATTATAAAAAACAGTGCTGAAAGAAGAACCAAAAAGCAATCCTTGCTCATACACAATTCTTCTTGAATCGAGTATGCTCATGGAACCCAGCAAAAAATTATACTTTCTATAAAAGTAAATAAGTACTACCGATACAACAAATTGTATAATCATAAATTCTCGAGAAAGCAAAAAATCGTAACCATTTACAACTTTCGGAATTTCGCTCCTTTTTACCATCTTACCTTGATTAAGGATAAGAAATCCGAGCGAGGTAAATATCATATGGAGCCAGATAATTAGGTATGTTCTTGAAGACACCTCATTTAGAGAAAAAGGGTTGCTCATAGATACTATGGACCATATACCCCAAAAAAATATGTAGTAGGTCAAAGGATTGAATTTATTTCCTGTACGGAAAACGCCTGTGAAGAAGACAATAAGAATCGTAAAAATAAATAATATGTAAAGCATACCGGTAATGTCCTCCTGAATTTAACAATATGGTTAATACTTCATAGATTATTAATAGGCATTATATCTTATCAATTAAGCAAACATTTATATATGATACAACTCAAACCAAACGTAAGAAGTAAATTGAAAATCGCCAACTACTTAACTTATTATTGAATTTGTTTTAAGGAATAATAAATCATCTTACTTCTTCGTTTTCAAGAGTCATGAACAATTCTTGAATAACATCTAAAAATTTCACAAGAAATATTTTGAAAATAAATTCATCATGATTCTAATTATAAAATTACTAAACTTATATCTATGGATAAAAAAGATATAAGAAATACCCGACGATTTCTCGCCGAGTGGTGAGGGGAATACATCATTACTCAATATAGAGGATTTATTCCTTTATAGCTCTTACTTTAGAGTGAATATTCATACAATCAAAGTTCTTTTACATCACATGTAAATAGCGTCCATATTCTCCTTAAATAATAAATGAACATATATTAGGTGTCTTTCATAAAGATAATATTTATATGATAATAGAAAGAAGGGTTACACTAGTCGAACCAACTATTAATTTGATTGAGAGTTGATTTCGCCTCAGATCCATTGTAACCAAAAGCATTTCCAATTATTTTAATGTATTCATTTAACGTAGTTACCCTACTCTTCCTATTACTCCACCAGCTCTTAGCATTATATCC
Source organism: Paenibacillus etheri (assembly GCF_001012825.1). Classification (GTDB taxonomy): domain Bacteria; phylum Bacillota; class Bacilli; order Paenibacillales; family Paenibacillaceae; genus Paenibacillus_AQ; species Paenibacillus_AQ etheri. Next base: position 27,318 of record NZ_LCZJ02000013.1, on the reverse strand, counting down.
TGAGGCAGAACCTACATAACTAAGTTCAATATCCGACTTCTTATAAATACGATCAAAAAGAAGCTTTACGCGCCGCATATGGAAGTCAGAAGAAACAACGATGGCAGATTTATAACTCTGTTTCTTCATGATAGACAGTGAATATTCGGCATTTTGATAGGTACTCTGTGCTTCGTTCTCTGTAAAGATAACATGCCGCGGGATACCAAGCGCAATCGCCGTTTGGTACATGTCACCAGTTGTGCTAGATGACTCTTTAGAGTTGGATAGTAGAATATGAGGAGCATAACCAGCTACATATAATTCAACCCCCTTCTCTACCCGCCCAACACCACCGCTAAGCACAATGATGACATCTGCTTTTGTTAGTGACTCTGTTACGCAGAGAAACCGGCCTGCGGAAAATAAACATAGTATAATCAGACAGAGTATGAACAAAAAAAATCTGTAGGCTTTCTTATTATGTTTATTTAACAATCAATTGAACACTTTTCTTCTGCCAATAGATTCATAGATTAATCCCCTTTTCTCCGCTTCATCAAGTGAATAGCAGTTCCTACCATCTAAAACCAAAGGATTTTTCATCAGCCTTGTAAATTTTTCAAGTTTAAAATTCTTAATTTCCGGCCATTCTGTAAAAATAAAGCAAATATCTGTATCTATAAGTGTTTCCTCTATCGAATTACAATACTTAATTTCATCGGGATATATTTTCCGGAAATTATCCATCCCCACTGGATCCCATGCTTTAACATTAGCTCCATCCTCAATTAATAATGGAATATTAACTAGAGATGGTGCGTCTCTCAGATCATCAGTTCCAGGCTTAAATGTTAAACCTAACACTGCGATATTAAGCCCTTTAAAACTATCAAAGTATTTTTTGGATTTTTTTATAAGTTTTATTTTTTGATTCTCATTCACTTCTATTGCAGCTTTTACGGTTTTTAACTCATAATCATTAAAACTAGCTAACCAATGTAAAGCTTTAGTATCTTTTGGAAAGCATGAACCTCCATAACCAATGCCAGCATTTAGGAAACGATCACCTATTCGAGGATCCATTCCCATCCCTTTGGCAACATCCTCAATGTTAGCCCCGACAATCTCACACAAATTTGCCATTTCATTAATATATGATATCTTCAGTGCAAGAAAATCATTCGCGGCATACTTAATCATTTCAGCACTTCTACGATCTGTAATTACAAATGGTATTTCAAATTGACTGTACATTTGCTTCAAAATACTTTCAGCTTTCTGAGACTCAACACCCAGCACTATTCTTGTAGCATTAAGAGTATCTTGCACGGCTGTACCTTGAGACAAAAACTCCGGATTGGAAACAACTTCTATATTCACCTTACATTTCCTATTTTCTTTAATGATTTGTTCTACCTTATCGTTGGTTCCTACAGGTACTGTAGACTTAACTATTACTATACAATCCCTTTCGACTGTTTCAGCTATCTGTTTTGCAACTTCAAATACATATTTTAAATTTGCAGAACCATCCTTCTTTTCCGGAGTCCCAACACCTATAATTATTACATCAGCATCTCTATAAGCCATTATGTAATCAGAAGTATATACTATGTTATCTCTATTTTTTTGCATGAGTTCTTCTAATTTCGGCTCAAATATTGGAGAAAACCCCTTTTGCATCAGTGCTATTTTCCCCATGTCTATATCCAAACAAGTTACAATGTTTCCTTTCTCTGCTAAGCAAACAGCAGTAACTAAACCTACATAACCTGTTCCGGCTACAGAAATCTTCATTTAATCAAATCCTTAGCATTTTTTTTATGAGTATTTTATTCCATATAATAAAATACTCAAATCGAGTTCCAAATCTATCTTTGAATAATCTTAAAATTATGTCATTTAGCTCTGGATGATCAAACTCACACTTCTTAGTACTTTTATTGAGTGTTGTATCGTATCTAGTACTTATTCCACTATGGGTACCTGAACCATCAAGCCCAATATTTCTTACCCTTGAAACTCTGGGATATACAGTAAACATATCGGATTTAAATTGACTATAACACCATCGAATTGCCCAGGAATCAATCTTCCCAGCAATTTGTGCATCCAACATACCAGACATATCTCTTCCACCACGATTAAACTTATCTCGAAGTCTCTTATCTTTTTTGAAAGTCTTGTAATCAGTAACTTTCCAATCTACAGTATCCCATCTATCTTTCCAAGTTGCCCATCCCCAACTGCATGCTCTATATGATAAGTATATTTCGCTTTTATATTTGTCCGGGAACTCCAAATCAAATGTATAAGCACTTATTGACCAAATTTTTTTATCATTTTCATAAAACTTTAAAGCATCATTCATATAGTTCAGGAAATCTGGAGAAGTTATTAAATCATCTTCAAGAACAATAACTTGTCCATTCAATTTAACAATTTCACTAACACCTGAGATTATTGAATTCGCTAGTCCTTTATTTACTTCTGATTTAATGATTTTGACTGATCTAAATATTTTTTTGTCTGGAATTGTATCAATGTAATCTCGTACAAGCTTCACCATCTCAATAGATTTTTCATTTTTAGGTGCATCTGAAAAAATAAAGAGGTCAGTTTCACTAGCCAGATAATTAGAGGATAATGATTCAATTGTCTGCTTAGTGTGTTCTGGTCTTGCATAAACAAATATCAAAACAGGAGCTAACATACATACACCTCACACCGATATATTTTGAATTAGTAATTTTGATTTTCCTCTCTTTGTTAAAGGTAACACTTCTACAAATTCAAAATATGCCTTTATCTTTGCAATATTATAAAAATTATCATGAAGCTCTATTTGATCTTCTATTGAAAAATCATCATTTTTTATTATTTTAAAAATGATCTCCCCAGGAGTATTCTGTACAATCTGCCATTTTTCTATATGGTTAAAAGCTTTGTAATGCCTACCAAAAACTATAGCAGTTAGTAGAACTTTCTCCATATCATCAGTATAAATATAATCCTGTGTTCTGCCTGAAATTTGCTTAAGTCTAACTATCCCTTTCTCCAAACCGTCGTAAGCAGCCAAATCACCTGTACGATACCGTATGAATGGCATAGCATAGTTATTAAACCCAGTTACTACAACTTCACCAACTTCACCCGGTTGAACATGAATTCCATTTTCACCAATGACTTCTGTATAACCATAAAAAGGCGAACAGTACGTCATTAACGTATCATCGATAGAATATCCGAAAACACTAGCTTCAGCATGACCATATTGATTTATAATTTTAGTATTGAAGGCCCGCTTTATATTTTCCACCTGATAATCATTGAATCTTTCAGAAGTTAATTCGATCCCTTTTATCTCTAAACCTAATTCAATATTATTATCGCTAATATAAGCTGCTATCGAATCGATAAATGATGGGTAACCTCTGATTATACTGGGCTTGAAGTCTAGTATAAACTTTACATATATTTTTTTATTTTCATTAGTAAGATATTGAGATGATAGAGCAAAACTTCCATAAGGAATATCCTCATCACTTTTTCGAACCCAAAATATATTCTTACTTAATAAGTCTTTTGGTATTATTGTACCGTCCATTGCCAAAATTTTATCCCCTGGGGAATACCCAAACATCCTATATAAGAAATATTGGTGTTCTGAATCATAACTCCCTAATGTATAAAACCCTAATGGTTCACCGGTACTTCCTCCAGTGGTTACAAAACTAATATAGTCTTTCGTGTCAGGTATAACCATAATGTCATTTCTCTTTTCTCTGATAGTACTCTTATCAAGAAAAGGAATTCTAAAAAAGTCTTCACGGTTTTTTATATCTATCTGATTCTCAATAAATAACTGTTTGTAGTATAGAGAATTCTTTGATGCATACTTAAGAATTTTGAACAGTTTTTTTCTGTTAATACTTTCGAAATCAAAATCATGACCTAGATGATATGCTTGAAGATCCTTCAATTTGGAATTAATTATTTTCTTACCAAAATAATGACTGAATCCATATTGAATATAACGAGGATCATTTAATCTTTTAATAATCCGAATTAAGCGCCTTTTCCCCATATAAATCACCCTTATTTGTGCTTAATGTCCATAATAAACTTTTTCAAATTAAATGCCCTTAACATCATCATAGATGAAATTCTCGTTGGTTTGAAAAATGCCGGAGCAATAATTGCAACTGTTATTTGTGAGATTAGTGTAGCTACTGCGGCCCCATAACCACCATAAGATGGTATTAAAAAATAATTCAGTGATATATTAATAATACAACCAGCAGCTATATACGCCATAGAATACTTTTGTAAGCCTTCACTTACTAACCAAACTCCTCTAGCAGATCCTAACATCGCAAATATTCCTGCCCATATGCTAACTGACAATATTCTTGCTGATTCTATATAATCAGGTCCATACAATATACCAATGATTATCTTCGAAAATAATAATATGAATAAACCAAATACAATTCCCATCCAAGCTACGATATTATAAAGTAACTGTACCGATTTTATATAATCATCGTTATTAGTCTTCTTTTTACTCATAATCACAGGTCTAAAAGATACGATAATAGCCATTGGGACAAAATACCACATCTCTGCAATTCTAACCGCTGCCGAGAATATACCAAGTTCATCTTTGTTCGGCATTATTGTACCTAGCATAACTTGATCAATTCTCATGTATAAGGACACCATTAATCCTGAAAGAACAAGATACCAGCTCTGCGATAGAATTTCTTTTGCATAACTTATACTGAATTTCCAGCGAGTCTTCTCTTGACGATATTTAAGATATGCAAAGACTAATGCGGCACTTATTATTGCAATATCTATTGTGTAAATTAAAGAAAATAAAATTAGATCGCCTTTTAAATATACTAATAATAATTTCAAAGCAGCAGTTATTAAACTTACAATAATTCTTATTAATGATGATATTTTCGCTTTTTGGTGGGCTTGTATCCAATATTCAATCACTTCGAATGATCTTATCACCATGGAGAAGGACATTATAAGAACAATAAATTGCAAATATTTATCCGATGGTTCTAATATCCACATTACTATGCAGGAGACAACAGTTAATAAAATTCCGCCTAAAACCCTTAACAAAAAACTTGTACAGAGAATTGTTCCTTCTTCTTGGTCTTTGTCTACAATAGTTTTGACTACTAAGATTTCCAAACCTAATGTAGATAAAACTGTAAATAAAGAAACAATAGCTAATGCATAATTAAATTCTCCATAGACCTCAGGACCGAAATAACGTGCAACTATTGCAGTTACAAAGATACTAAGGATCATATTAAAAATTTTATCACTTACCAACCAACTAGAGTTTCCTAAAACTTTTCTGGCTACTTCATTATTTAAAAGTTTATCCTTAGCAAGCCAAAGTATATTCAAGGTATCTTCCCACTTTTTTTAAATACTTCTCGATATTTTATTCTATTATGAACTGAGTTCAACTATATTATTATATATCTGAGTGATCTTTTCTAAATTAGACTCTCTATCATGAGTTCTAAGAGCATGTTCTCTTGCACTAATAGAAAATTTCAATGCTAAATTGTTATCCGTAAAAATTTCACAGACATAATGCGCCAACATATAGGGCGCATCTGATTGATAAAGAAATCCTTCCTGCTTATCAATTAACAAATCACTTACTCCCCCAACAAAAGATGCTACACAAGGAACTCCCAGTATCATTGCTTCTCCAAGAGAATTTGGACTGTTCTCAATTGATGAGGGACAAACAAATACATTGGCCCTTAAATATCTGTTTAACATTTCCTTCTCGTATAAACTACCTGTAAAAAACACTTTATCTTGAAGATTAAATTTCTTGATAAGATGGTTTATATATTTCCCATAAGAATTCTTTTTCAATTTTGCTTTTAAACCTTGATCATTCGAATTATCAATCCCACCAACATAAAGCTTTGCCTTCGGAAACTTCTTTATAATTATTGACATAGCTTCCAGCATATGATGCAATCCTTTTATAGGATATGTCCCCTGACTGATAAATATAGAATGTTCTTCAATATGTTCAATATCCCACTTAGCGTTATAAAAACTTTCCCTCAAAGTTTCATTGCAGTAATGATATGTAATATGAGGGTTAATCTGTAATGTGCAAGCTTTATCCCAAGTAGTTCTACCTAATACATGTTTCACCTTTTTCAAGGCTAATATTTCGAAAATCCCTCTATGTTGAAATTTAAGCTGTTGTTGCACTAAGTTGTCACGTTTTATTAGATCTCTGAATGTAAATTTGTTTTGAACCTTTCTTGGCAAGTTAGCCATATAATGTTGAGCATAAATAGATACTAGTCCTTGTATAGAAATAAGCACTTTAATTTTTCTTTCATTGCAAATATTAACCATTTCAAGCGTATGGATGTATTCTGTTCCAAAAATATGTACAATTTCAGGACGAGATCTATCAACAATTTCTTCAAGAAATCGTTTTACTTCAGATTCCTTTTTTTTCTGAGGAAAAGGATAATATATAATTTTTTCTCCATTTAATACATTAAACTCCCTGAATGAATTACATGGGAAAGTGATTGAAAGTTCTATATTTTCAGAGTTTGCTAAGTATTTAGACGTATTAACGAGCCATCCTCCGAAAGGTAGAGATTTGCTATTCATTAATGTACTAGCTTCTGGTAATGGAATATTCGTAAGCCACAATATTTTCATGAGATAAATCCCTTTCTTCACACTAGCCTTAGATAACTATTCTTTTCCCTGATGATAAATATTTAATCTTACCTATATCAAGTTCCCACGTCATATATTTAAAGAAGTCTTAACATAATCCAAAACACACATTATATCTATAATTAATCGATTCCTATCACCTTATTAAGTTATCTCTTCTGATAGATTCACCCTATTTTTACATATTGTTAATTCTAATAAACATGTTGTTAGTGAACTTATCAAGTTTTAGATCGATTAAATAATTCAATAATTTTACTTGTTTGGATTTCTGGATTTTTATTAGAAATGACGAATTCTCTTGATTTCGCCCCAAAATCAATTAAACTTTCTGGAGTTTGGCTTAATATTTCTTTTATACTTGAAGCAATTGCCTCAGGTCCTATTCCATTTATTGTAAATAAATAATCATAGTATTCATCAGGTATTCCTGCTAGCTTATAAATCAGAGCCGGTGTACCTGATAGCATATACTCGAGTATTTTAGAAGGAAATGAAAATTTAGTATACTCTCCCTCACTATTTCTTGGATTTATAAGCAGGTCTGCTTTATGTTGAAGTTTTGTGGCCTCGGCATGAGAAACTTGTCCAAAATAAATAACTCTTTTGTCTATACTCGCCAAATCCTTAACCTCTGTCTGTGCCTCGCCTGTTCCACAAATCCAAAGTTCTATTGAGTCATCTTTGATAATTTTGAAAGCATCTAATAAATCCATAATTCCATAGGCTTTGTTAAGTGTGCCAGTATATAATATGCATTTATTTTTATTTAGCATTCCATCTTTATAGCTTATATCATCAACTAACTGGTCTGTGTTCACTATTCCTTCCAACACAGTCCACGGTTTGTTTTGTGAATTCACTCTTTCAGCCATGAACTTAGTCAAAAACACAAAAGAATCCACATTTTTCAATAACTCACCCATTACTGACTTATCTACTGACTTAAGAAGTCTAAATAATACACTTCTTTTTTTTCCAATATTCATAAATTCAGGGAGATCAGGGCATATTAAACAAATATGAATATTAGGATTCACTTTTTTCGCTTTCATAGCTGCATAAATAAACGGTGTGTTCATAGAATAAATAATAATTACTTTTAATTTCGATTCTCTTTCTTTAGCCCACAACTTAGTATATTTTGAAATTGATATCGCTCTATAAATTTGTTTTATTCCAAACAAATTCAAAAAACCTACATTAATATCATTTGAGTTATTTGTATGCTCCCATGACCTAGACCCTACAACCATCTGTTTATAATGCTTTGGATATGAACCAACAAAAATTGAATTAACTAACTTAATCGGAGTGTCTAAACACTTTTCTAACCCATTTACTAAATTCCACTGCAATACATTTGCAGCAAATTGGATAACACCTTTACTATTCTCGTATATAAAACTTTCTTCATCCTTTGGAAATAACCCTCCAAGAAAAAGTATATCCATTTGAACAACCCCAATGATTTATTCTTTTCGCCATACCACGCTATTAATTATCTTTGTGTAACTTTGAATGATCTTCACAACTTTAACGGAGACATTTGTATCTACATAATCATGAGCAAGTACAGTTATTTCTTTATTGTCTTTCATTGCTGTAGCAAGTTTCATAGCTTGGTTTAAACTCATGGCGTCTATCCCACCAATTACAACGCTCCCTTTATCAAGTACCTCTGGACGTTCAGTAGAAGTTCTTAACAAGACGCCTGGGAAATCTAGCATTGCACTTTCCTCAGACAAAGTACCACTATCCGAAAGAACGCAATAACTATTTTTTTGCAACTTGTTGTAGTCTAAAAAACCAAATGGTTTGAGATTCTGAACAAGTGGGTGGAACTTAAAATTTCTTTGTTCAATATATTTCACGCTTCTTGGATGAGTAGAGTAAATTACTGGTATTTTATAGCGCTCAGCTATCTTATTAATTGCTGTCATAAGCGACATAAAATTCTGCTCATTATCAATATTTTCTTCACGATGCGCTGAGAGGATAATGTATTTTCCTGCTTTTAAGTTCAACCTCTCAAGTACATTACTCGCATCAATTTTGTCCATGTGAGCCTGAAGCACTTCTTGCATTGGAGAGCCTGTAACAAAAATATGTTCTTTACGGAATCCTTCCGATAGAAGATATCTTCTGGAATGCTCTGTATAAGGCAGATTAATATCAGAGATATGATCAACAATCTTACGATTGATTTCTTCTGGAACATTTTGATCAAAACATCTGTTGCCTGCTTCCATATGGAAAATAGGCACTTTCAGTCTTTTAGCCGCAATAGCACTAAGTGCGCTATTAGTATCACCTAAAATTAGAAGAGCATCAGGTTTTTCTTTCTCTAGCACTTCAAAAGATTTAGCTATAATATTCCCCATGGTTTCACCAAGGCTTGTTCCCACTGCCTCTAGAAAATAATCAGGTTGCCGAAGTTCAAGTTCATTGAAAAACACCTCGTTCAAAGTATAATCCCAGTTCTGTCCAGTATGTACTAAAATATGATTGAAATATCTATCGCAAGCCTTAATACACTCAGATAAGCGAATGATCTCTGGTCTGGTGCCTAAGATTGTCATGACTTTAAGTTTTTCCATTAATTAAACCTCCAAGTAATAAGTATCTGGTTTCTCAGGATTAAACAATTCATTAGCCCAGAAAAGAGTTATCACATCGGTTTCACCAGTATTAGTTATAGAATGCGTGTATCCAGGTGGAATATCAATTACTTTTAATGACTCCCCAATCACCGGATATTCAATAATCTGGTCACCTTCAATTTGTCGGAATTTTACAACAGCTTTCCCTTCAATAACAAGGAATTTTTCCACCTTCGTATGGTGCCAATGATTCCCACGAGTGATACCTGGTTTAGTCCGGGATATAAATACTTGTCCTGATTGTTTAGTCTTAATAAATTCCGCTAGCCAGCCTCTATTATCATGTTTCATTTCTAGATCATAACCAAAATCATCTTCAGCCAAATATGAAAGATAGGTGCTATAAAGAAAACGTTCAAAATCACTTTCTAAATCAGTGATGATGAGAGTATCTCTGCTATCTTTAAAGTTCTTTATACTTGTTTCTAAATCTCCCAGTTTAATTTTGAAAGATCTCGGTGAGACAGTATAATTGTTCTCATTTTTCATTTCACAGTTATCCATTACATTAATGAAGGATTCAATAACTTCATCAATGTAAACCAGAGATATCTCTGCATCTGGATCATTGATTTGGATTGGAATATTCCTACTAATGTTGTAGCACCAAGTAGCGACCACAGAGTTATAGTTTGGTTTACTCCATTTGCCAAACACGTTAGGAAGCCGATATATGTAAGTGTTTACTCCAACAGTTCTCCCATAATGTGAAACTGTTTTTTCTGCTGCAAATTTACTAGTTCCGTATGGATTACTTCGCTCAGCTTGTATCGAAGAAGTTAATACTATTGGTGTTTTTTTAGTGTTTTTATTTAACAGTTTAATCAACTGTTCTGTATAACCTAAATTACCACTCGCAAAATCTTCAATATTCTCAGGACGATTGATTCCTGCCAAATGAAAAATAAAATCCGCTTTAATAGCACACTCTTCTAATTCATTTAATGAATTCTTGGAGCCAATCTTCAATACTTCAATATCTTCTCTTCTACTTAATGTTGCAACTAAATTTCGTCCGATAAATCCGAATGCACCTGTTACCAAGACAGTTTTCATATCAGTGTACTCCTGCCAATAGTTCTTTTTTGATTGATTCTAAACCTAATAGAAGTTCCTTTATCCCTTGAATATCTAATCTCTCTGTATTATGAGAATTATATTCCCACCCCTCAGAGATTTCCTCATCGCCTTCTTCAAAAAACTTATTATAATTCAAATCTCTAGTATCTGCTGAGACGCGATAATAACTTCCCAAATCCTCTGCTTTAGCCATTTCTTCACGTGTTAACAAAGTTTCATATAGCTTCTCACCATGTCTAGTTCCAATGACTCTTGTTTGACTATCTGACTGAAATAATTCCTTCAAAGCAAGAGCTAACTCTCCAATAGTAGATGCAGGAGCTTTTTGAACGAATATATCACCTTGTACTGCTTTGTTGAACGCAAATAGTACAAGTTCCACAGCATCTTCCAATGACATTAGATAACGAGTCATATCTGGATCTGTAATCGTAATATCCTCATAATTTTTAATTTGATCAATAAATAATGGTATTACCGAACCTCGGGAGCACATAACGTTACCATAACGAGTTCCACAAATTAATGTGTTCTCATGAGAAACTGTTCTGGATTTAGCAACCATAACCTTTTCCATCATCGCTTTGGAAATCCCCATTGCATTTATCGGATAAACCGCTTTGTCTGTTGAGAGACAAACTACTTTCTTCACTCCAAAGGCAATCGCAGCATTAAGAACATTCTCGGTTCCGATTACGTTTGTCTTCACAGCTTCCATAGGGAAAAATTCACAGGAAGGCACTTGTTTCAAAGCTGCTGCATGGAATACATAGTCAACATTATGCATAGCCGCTGCAATACTGTTATAGTCTCTCACGTCACCAATAAAAAACTTAACTTTATCGTTTTTTAGTTCCTTTCGCATGTCATCTTGTTTTTTTTCATCGCGTGAAAAAATTCTAATTTCTCCGATTTCAGTATTCAGAAATCTCTTTAATACGGCATTACCAAATGAACCTGTACCACCAGTAATTAAAAGACACTTATCTTTGAACATATTTCATCACCTTTTCGTAAGTTTATTTAATTGATGAATTAAACTATTCATAAAATTTTGTTTACTAAAATTCCTTTCGTAATAGATACGCGATTTTTCACCATACTCTACGATCATAGTAGGTTCCCAAATGAATTCTCTTATAATATCTGCTAGTCCTTTATAGTTCTCAGCTTCACAACATAAGCCACAACCAGACTCTAGAATCACTCGTCTTGTTTCACCGTCTATTGCTCCAATGATGGGTTTCCCAAAGGCCATATACGACTGAACTTTTCCTGGTAAAGTACGTGAAATGTTCTCATTTTTATTTAAAGTTACGAGAAATGCAGAAGCTTTGGAATAAAATCCAGGCATCTCTTCAACAGATCTCTTCCCATAAAAAATAACAATTTCATTTAGCTTTAGCTCGTTTACAAGCTCCTCACATTTTAACTTTGCAGACCCATCTCCAATAATATGCCATTTAATAGTTTTTATATCTCTCAACTCATGTGCAGCTCTTATGATTGTGTCTACACTTTGCATTTCACCAATATTCCCAGCAAACACTAAATTCATTTCTAAATTATTAATGGATTTATCATGTTCAAGATTTCTACTTAAGAACAATTCTTCTGCATATTGCGGTTGATAAATAAGATGGTTATTATCCAAACCAATAACATCAGTTAGGTAATTCATAAATGATTGTGATGTAACAGAAATAACATCTGCGCTTTTATAAATCTTCCTACTTAATTCCAATAGATACCTATACATAAATGAAGAATGATCTATACCCGCTGCTGCAATGCTTTCTGGCCAAATATCAAGGCAATATAATGCTAACTTTGTCTTATTTATTTTTTTATAAAGTATTGCAGGTATAGCCATAGTTACAGGTGATAGTTGATAAACATAGACAACATCGTAATCCTTTTCAAGAAAAATGGCTTTTATAGAAGCCGCAACAATAAAGGATAAATAATTTAATGCCAGTTTTGGATAGTTTTTTCCACGAGTAAAGATAGGTACTCTCTTTACTTTTACACCACCCACTATTTCGGCTCTCTTTCTAAACCAAGAATAACCTCTATATAATTTCCCTTTCGGGTAATTTGGTAATCCAGTTAGAACAGTCACATCATGTCCTTCGGATACCAGTGTTTCACATATATCATTTATTCTGAATTGCTCAGGATAGTAATACTGACACACTACCAGAATTTTCATGATCGTTCACATTTCCTTATTTGATCGAAGTATGCTGTAATTTCAAATTGCATCTGTTTTTATCAGTTAATTAGTTAAATTATTTTCAGTTGTTTTGTCATATAGCTTACCACCTTCAACAATTCCATTAGCTGTTGAAACTTTAAAGATGGTCTTTAAAAAAACCTTAACATCTAAAACCACGCTTTTATTTTTCACATAAAATCCATCATATTCTGCTTTAACAATGTTCGGTAGCTCATCTCTACCATTAATTTGTGCCCACCCCGTCAATCCAGGTTTGATATCATTAGCTCCGTACTTATCACGTTCAGCAATCAAATCATACTGATTCCATAACGCAGGACGAGGTCCAACGATACTCATCTCACCTTTGAGGATATTAATAATCTGAGGAAGTTCGTCCAAGCTTGTTTTTCTTAGAAACTTGCCTATTTTCGTGATAAAGAAATCAGGATCTTCTAGCAGATGAGTTGGCATGTCTTGTGGTGTATCTGTTCGCATCGTCCTAAATTTAAGAATATTGAATTCCAATTTATTTTTGCCTAATCGCTTTTGTTTAAATAGGATAGGACCTTTAGAGCTTGTCTTAATCGCGATCGCAATGATCAAGAAGATAGGCCATAACACAATCATTCCGATTAAAGCCATCAGAAAATCAATGGTTTGTTTCACGTAAACATAAGATCTCATTAGTTCACCTGATCCTTTAAGTTACTATTTTCTATCTATGTACATCATCTCTATGTCAGAGAGACATAGAGATGATCGTCTTATCTTGTTTAGTTTTTCATTGCCTCAGCCGCATTTTTCCCCGACTGAAGCGTCGCTTCAAATTCACTTCTATACTGGCTAATAATCTCCGTACTATATCCGTTACTGTTCAGTTTTTGTTCAGTGTCGGCTATTATACTATTGAAGCTAGCAGTAAATGAGGCTAGTTGTTGTACCCCTTTAGCTTTAATACTTTTCTTACTCGCCTCATCTGTTGCTCCAACATACTCAAACGCAATACTCATTAATGTAGATTGGCTTTGATTTTTAAGCGCCGTAAGCTTGGCTTCTGTTTCACTGGTGATAGTTTCATATGAAACCTTTCCAGTTCCCGCAGAACCACCACCTGTTGCACCTGTTGCACCAGTTGTATCCGTTGGCGCTGGTGTCGTTACTGGAGATGGGCCCTTACCATTGTTACCTGTTGAACCATTATTGGATTGCTCTTGATAAGCCTTGGAAGCTGCAGTAATTGTCTTCGTCCTCTGATCCCAGCTAATGTTATGACCTACAGATTCCGATAAAAAACGTAGGGGCACATATAAGGAGCCATTCAAGATAAAGCTGGATTGCCCCGTAGGTAATGCCTTGGTTGCACCGTTAAATATATAACTTGCCTTAACTTGATTGAGTACAAGATTCTTAGATACTGCTGAGGCACTATTCCCGTTTGTTGCATTCATTAGATACTCTTTAATCACTACTAGCTCTGATTTGCTAGGCTCTGCTACAGTAACTTTAACGTTTTTAGCATCCCAAGTTACACTCTTTTGCAATGCATATGACATAAAGCGTAATGGAACATAAGTTGTATTGTTGTACATGAATACATATTGACCTGCAGGCGTCCCAATACTTGCCCCATCAAAAATCATATTCACGTTCATACTTTGTACTTTGACGGTGGCTGTTGCCGCCTTAGTTGTTGTACTAGGTACCGCCGCTGCTGATACGGAAATAGGCGCGGATGCCGTTAAGGGTGCTAACCCTATTGAAGCTATTAAAGATAGAGCTATGACTGGTAAAGTTGCTTTAGACATACTTATTCACTTCCCTTTTCTTTCGCTTTTAATTGCTCTTCTTCTTTAAGGATTTGATCTCGTGTCTTCCCTTGACTTACGCCATACTTCTTGGCAACCTGTGAAAGCTCATTGTATTGTTCTTCAGAAACTTTACCGAGGATGATACTGCGTGCTTCCCGCTTCTCTTCAATGGTTAAGCCACCTTTTGCCAAATCTTTTAACCGATTAATATCGGATACACTTAGTTGACCGAGCACAATAGCAGCTACGTCTGCTTTATCTTTCATCGTTACATTATCTTGAATTTCTTTAGCTTTATCTGTTGAAACCTGTGCCGTATAGCCATCTGAAGATGTATCTTTTTGATCTGTTGATGGAGCTTTCGTAGGTTCACTAGTAGTAGGTGTTGTTTCTCCACTAGTTTTACCATTATCCTTGCTACTTTGATTACTACTTCCCTCGTCATTTGCAGGTGGAGTAGTAGGTGCCGTAGACGCTACAGGCTCAACATTACTATCATCAACTGGCTCAGTTGGTACAGTTCCTTGATCTTGACCACCACTAACTTGATCCTCAGACTCCAGATCAAAGCCATCTGCCATTGAATTCATCAGCTTGTCCACAGCATAATTCGCAGCGAACAAACCCCCAACACCCAGCACTACAATAACTGACAGCGTCCATAAAAGGATCTTTTTCCATCGTTTGTTGAACACTTATGTATCCCCCTTTATGAATGAATTAGCTGATAGCAACTTGGGCAACGGGCTGCATCGGTACAATCTGATTAATCACTTCACGTATAACTTCTGGTTCTTCAGCAAGGACACGATCCAATCGTTTGAATTCCAGTTCTAGCTGATTCAGACTTATCACATTAGGTCTACCGATAAAGATTCTTCCGTGATCTGTAGAGCCTAAATTTTCTTCATCCGTCAACAACTCTTCATATAACTTCTCGCCCTCACGAATACCGGAGAACTGAATATCAATATCCCTATAAGGTTCATAACCAGAGAGAGTAATCAAATCTTCCGCTAACGTTAGAATCTTTACGGGTTCTCCCATATCCAGAATGAACACTTCGCCACCTTTGGCAAAAGAACCCGACTGAATTACAAGCTGAACAGCTTCTGGAATCGTCATAAAATAACGGACCATTTCTGGATGAGTAACCGTGACTGGTCCACCAGCAGCAATCTGCTCTTTAAAAGCCGGGATTACACTTCCACGACTGCCAAGCACGTTCCCAAAACGCACGGCTGAGAACTTTGTTCTACTTGTGGTATGCAGACTTTGCACATACATTTCAGCAATACGCTTAGTTGCGCCCATTACACTCGTTGGGTTAACTGCTTTATCCGAAGAGATCATTACAAATCTCTCCGCACCATATTTATCAGCACAATCCGCAACATTCCTTGTTCCAAAGACATTATTCTTAATGGCTTCGGAAGGGTTCCGCTCCATCAATGGGACGTGTTTATGTGCTGCCGCATGAAAGACAACATGTGGCTTATGGCTACTGAATATGTCCATCATCCGACTGCGGTCCTGTACATCCGCGATTACGGTAACAATATTCAGATCCGGAAACTTCTTACGAAGCTCCATTTCAATCGTATAAATGCTGTTCTCTCCGTGTCCAAGCAGCATTAGCTTGTCGGGACCAAATGGGGAAATCTGCCGACATAGCTCTGAACCAATCGATCCGCCAGCCCCCGTAACTAACACAGTCTTGTGGTGTACATAACCTAGAATACTGTTCAAATCTGCTATTATCGGCTCACGACCTAGTAAATCCTCAACGCTAACATCTCGCAATTTCTTCACTGATATTTTTCCCGCGATCAGATCGTTAAGCGCCGGTATAATCTTAAGTTTGGCCCCTGTCTTCTTCGCAAGATTAATAATTTCAGAGATTTCAGTACGTGAAACGGAAGGCATAGCGATAATAATTTCATGAATTTCCCGATCTTTCACAACAGCAGGAATCGCGTAACGATTACCTAACACTGGCACACCCAGTATAGACATATGATATTTATTGATACTATCATCAATGAAACCTACTAGCTTGGTATGAGCAAAAGAAGGTCCCATCATTTCCCTGGCAATTAGTATTCCACAATCGCCTGCACCTACAATAAGTGTATGGGTCTGAGTTTCTTTATAATTGATTCGATCATTATGGAGCACTCTCCACAAGAATCGAACCCCACCTACTAACACAAGAACAGTCTCCATAGTCCGAACTTCAATTGCTAAGGGCACTCGTTCTGGCAATATAAAATATGCTGCTGTAAATGAGAGCAATGACCCTACTACAATCGCCTTTGAAACGGATATGATCTCACCAATGCTGGCATATTGCCACATTCTTCGATATAAACCGAAATAGATTAGACTTCCACCGAATGCAACCGTTGCAATCACACCAAATTGTAGCATCTGTACAACGTAATCCTGGATAGGTTGATTAGGATACCGAAACAAATAGGATGTTATAATGCTGAACCAGATGATTGCAAGGTCAATAAAGAATAAAAGAACTACTCTAGATTTCGCTGTCATTTTCAGTGCCTCCAAAAACAACATTATTGTTAAAGAACAAATCAATTTCCATAGTAGTAGTAATAGTAACCTTCGCTGGCTTTACGTTTTACATTATTAAGAACCACGCCAAGCATTTTTGCACCTACACGATCGAGGTTAGCTTTAGCTTTTACAGCAATATCCCGCTTTACCTTGCCATAGCTGACAACCATAATGACTCCATCACTCTTGGAAGCCATGATCTGCGCATCTGTAACCGCCAATAACGGTGGAGTATCAATAAGAATGACATCATAACGCTGGCGCAAGTCCTGCAAAAGAGTACTCATCCGATTAGAAGCCATCATTTCTGCTGGATTTGGAGGAATCGGTCCTGAAGTCATGATGGATAGGTTGGAAACACCAGAATCTTGGACTGTATCCTCAAGAACCGCCTGCTGCGACAGTAGTGAAGATAGCCCAAAACGGTTACTAAGCGAAAAAGTCTTATGTGCTGTCGGTTTCCGCAAATCCGCGTCAATTAACAATACCTTCTTATCTGCCTGTGCATAAGCCGCAGCTAGATTAGCAGAAACTGTTGATTTACCTTCCTCCGGTCCAGACGAAGTTACCATGATTACTTGAATAGTCTCATCCACAGAGGAAAAATCAATATTCGTACGTAGCGCGCGAAATGCTTCAGATACAGGGGAGCGAGGGTTCGTAACGGTAATCAGATGACGTTGTTTATTTGGCAGCTGTGACATGTTCGAGTTCGCCCGCCTTTCTGGATGTTTGCGTCTGTGCCTGTGTTGCGCCTTGTTTGCTTTCTTCGGAACCCAATCTTGTAATCATAGCTATCGTTGGTAGACCCAGATATTTCTCAATATCGGCTTCAGTCTTCAGCGTGTCGTCCATGTATTCCAGCAAGAAAGCAATCCCTAAACCAATCATCAAGGACACGATGAAAGCTATAGCCATATTCATTAAGACATTCGGTTCTACGGGTCCTGGCTCGTTAAGTGGATTCACTTTGGCCTCATTCAGAATCGATACGTTCTCCACGTTAAATAGGTTAGGAATCTCATCCTTGAATACAAGTGAAATGGCATTCACGATTTCAGCGGCTCGCTGATACGAATTATCTCGAACGACAAGTGTCATCACCTGCGTATTATTGACGGAGCTCACATTAACCTTCTTCAACAACTCTTCTGCAGTAATATTGAACTGCGGATAATCCCTCGTAACAATATCAAGGATGGCCGGAGTCTTAATAATTTCCTTATACGTATTAATCAATTGAATATTAGTATTAATCTGGTTCAAATCAAGCTGTGCTGCTGCTGACTGAGTCGGTGTCTGGTTAACGATAATCTTAGTGGATGCTTCATACACCGGATTCTTAATATACAGACTGTACACACCAGCAACACCGCACACCAAAACAACTATGCTAACAATCAGCCATAGTCTCTTCCTGACGATCTGAAAATAATCGCGAAGATCCAATTCTTGTGATGACAAGTGTAATTACCTCCAAGCTATTTCTGAAATATTTCGTTACTATATTACAGCACTTCCCTATTGGCAAAAAATTGCCTCCTCTCACCTACATGAGAGGAGGCTGTATACTATACTTTTTTATTTACTTACTTGAAGTTAATGGTACGGTAGATAATTACTGCTGCTTCAGCACGAGTTGCCGTATCGTTCGGGTTGAACTTACCAGCATTTCCGATAACCAAGTTATGATCTGCTGCGAATGCTACGCCATCTCTCAAAGATGCGCTGATCTTAGCAGCATCGGAGAATTGGCTAATTGCCGTTACATTCGTTGTTGCAGCTGGATTCATAGATTTCACTGCGCGAGAGATCATCGTTGCCATCTCTGCACGTGTGATGGTTGCATTAGGATCGAACTTAGCCGCACTGCGTCCAGTAATGATTCCTTTTTCTGCTGCAACTGCTACATACGGTGCATACCAAGCAGTTGAACTTACATCGCTAAAGCTTTGTACAGCTGAATTGTTCTCTAGGTTAAGCGCACGAATCAGCATTTTAGCGAACTCTGCACGAGTTACATTGCTCTTCGGTGCGAATTTACCTTCGCCTACGCCTTCAATCGCGCCTTTTGCAGCTACGACTTGAATTTGTTTGCCAGCCCATGCTTGTACACTAGCAATATCCGTAAAGTTTACTTTATTCTCAAGCACTGCATAGGATGAGAAAGTATCACGTGGTTCTACGATGAACTCTCCATCAAGCACACCACCTTGGAATTGCAGGTTGCCGTATACAAGCTTCGCTACGGACAGCAATTCTTTATCAAGACCATCTGTATTCTTGAGTGGTAATTTGATTGTAATTGGTTGTTTAAATGTGCTAGTTGCTACACCGTTCACACTAAGTGCGAATTCGTACACATCCGAAGCCAATTTCAATTTGGTAACGGAAGTTACAACTTCTGGTTTAGCAGTAGTTACTGTCAATGCGATAGCTGTGCTAAATTGGCTTACAGGGATCGTTACGGTTACTCCATTAAAGGTTACTGCGATATTGGCGATACCTTTAGTCTTAGCTGCTTCAACAATAGCTTTGGACAACGGAACTTCAACAGTTGGCGCAGTGATCGTACCAAGATTCAATGTCAGCGTAAGGGCAGTACCTTCTTTACCGGCAGCTTTAGCTGCAGCAGCAAGATTTGCCAATGCATTGATTGTATCAGTGTCTACCAATTTCACAGTTGCTTTACCATCTACTACTTGTACCAGTTTAGATACATCATAAGTAGCTGCAGCTGCCAATTTCTGATCCACAGTTAGTGGTTTTGTTGTAAAATCTGAACCGGAGTTGGAGTTTCCAGAAGTGCTAGGATTAGTCGGTGTAGTTGTAGATGATTTAAGATAGGCATTATAGTAAGCTTTCGCCAGCACTAGAGCGGCTGCTTTTTCATTAGTAAGTCTAGATTCAACATTATTCTTGGTCGCTGCAATCATATCTTTAGTAATCTTAAGTTCTGCTAGAGACGCTCTCAAGGAATAGTTCGCAGTACCAATGGTGCTGTCGAGAACAATAGCCTTCACTTTATTCGCGAGTTCACTGTTCGGATGAGCAATAAGATCAATTAGATCCGATTCTGATTTTCCTTTTAGCAGGTTGATTAGTTTCTGTTCAACACCGTTTGAACCAAAGATGAAGCTGTAAACTTCTTCAACGGAAAGATCAGTTATACCAGCTTGTTTACCGATCTCCTTAAGTAGTGCTTGATAAGCCTCATAATTTGGGGACTTCAGAATATCTGTCACTGCGGATAAATCCGGAGTATAGATAGACGATACTACTTCTAAGTAGAGATCAAACAATGTAGTTTTTTCTGCATCGCTAAGCTCAAGTTGAGCCAAAACAGGTGCGAAATCTTTTTCCAGTTGTTCACGTGAAAGACTTTGAAGCTCAGTACGGAAATCACGAAGCGTCTGCTTATCAGCATCAGTAAGCGAGCTGTAAAGCTTCGTTGCACGCTCCTTCAAGCTTGCAAAATCCACGCTAGTCGCAGCGGATGCTGTTCCAACGATTCCAAACTGAGCTGCCAATCCTTTGCTGCTAAGCGGAAGTCCTGCTACTGCAACCGCTGCCATGCTAACTGCCAATGTTGATACTACTAGTTTCTTTTTCAAAGTCACTAAATATGCACCTCTTTATATGTATTTGATTTCTCGTGTTACTATAGTCCTAGACTATTCGCCCATGCTTACACTATTACGTATAGCATCGATTCACCCAATAAAACCCATTCTACCACTATTAGGTAGAATAGTCAGCCCTTTCGGGAAAAAATGCCAAACAATTTGTGTCGATTCCTCCTAATTTGTACGTGATTACCACGATTAACCTCACCATTTGCCACAATTTGCTGAGCATTCTCGCGCATATAGTCGCGCATCTCAGGACCTAATTCTTTCTCTAAAACCACATAAGCAGCATTTAATCCGAAAGGACGATGAACACTGTCATGTGCATCAGAGGCCAACACATGTACTGCATTTCTACGACATAACTCCAGGGATAGCTTCTGAAGTTTATTCCCGAAGACGCCTGCAAGACTTTGTGCGGTTACCTGACCCAGTGATCCCAGCTCTATCAATCTTTCTAACTTAGAAGGATCGGCAGCTACCTCAGCATTACGCTCCGGATGGGCGATGACCGGAACGAAACCTTGAATGATCAACTCGTGGCAGATTTCTTCCATATTGCGCGGGACTCGTGAAGAAGGCATTTCCAGCAAAATATACCGCGAGTCTGCAAGACTTAGCAGTTGCCCCCGTTCCAGATCATCTAGTAAATCTCCGTAGACTCTAATTTCCTGACCTGGAAGAACAAGCAGTGGATTTCCATGCTGACGAAGTTTTTCATTCATCAGATCCACTGCTTCTCTTATACTGGGGGCGTTATTCATATATTGACCGTTGGCATGATGTGGTGTGGCAATGACGGCAGTTATCCCGTCCCTATAGGCGTCATGCGCCATGGCGAGAGCGGATTCCCAGTCAGCGGCTCCGTCATCTATAAAGGGTAAGATGTGGCAATGGATATCTTTCATATGTTATCTATCGGTCCCTTCCCATGAAAAATGTAGATTTAACGACAAAAAAAATACAACCATTCCCAAAAGAAATGGTTGCTTGATTGAAAATGAGTTCTTGTCTTATGCTTCAGTAGGTCCCACTTGCTGAGATTCATTTGCATCTATTTCAGCATCCTCAGTATCTGGAGTTTCATTCTCCGAGGAGAGAACATACCCATCGATTAATCCCCAAAGCTCTTCTTTACCAAGGCCAATCTCCGAAGAGAATGGGATGAAATTATCCCCTGACAGCACGCCAAGCTCCTGCTTCATGATCTTGATATGCTTTTGCCAGCGAGTCTTCGGAATCTTATCCGCCTTTGTCGCAACCACACACATAGGTAGATCATAATGCTTCAACCAGTCGAACATCATCTTATCATTGCTGGTCGGCGGATGACGTAGATCCACGATGAGCAGAACAAGCTTCAATGTATCGCGCTCAGAGAGATATTTTTCCACCATCTTGCCCCATGTTGCACGTTGGGTCTTCGATACTTTAGCATATCCATAACCCGGAAAGTCAACAAAATACATGCTGTCTTCATTGATGCGGTAATAGTTCATATGCTGGGTCTTACCTGGGGTGGAGCTTGTCCGAGCCAGATTCTTACGATTAATCATTCGGTTAATGAGGGATGACTTCCCTACATTGGAGCGCCCTGCCAGAGCAACCTCTGGCAAAGCATCATCAGGGTATTGATCAGGGCCAACGGCACTGATTATAAATTCGGCAATATTAACTTTCATAGGACTTCCTTTCTAATGCACACTACTCGGTGGCTCACTGCTAATTTCATTATGATGCTCTACTAACGCATGATGCAAGACCTGATCCATGTTAGATACTGGTATGAACTCCACATCATTACGTACGCTCTCTGGAATTTCTTTCAGATCACGTTCATTATCTTTGGGAAGAAGGATCTTTTTATATCCAGCACGGTGTGCGGCTAAAGATTTCTCTTTCAGTCCACCGATCGGCAATACACGTCCACGTAGGGTGATCTCACCAGTCATAGCCACATCCTTCGAAACATAACGCTTCGTAAGTGCTGAGATCAAAGCGGTAGCAATCGTAATCCCTGCAGATGGGCCATCCTTCGGAATCGCACCTTCAGGAATGTGGATATGAATATCAATCTTCTCATAAAAATCAGGCTGGAGCCCCAGCTCCTCCGCCTTCGAACGTGTATAACTGAAAGCAGCCTGCGCCGACTCCTTCATTACATCGCCCAGTTGTCCAGTAAGTGTTAGCTTGCCCGTTCCCTGCACAACAGTCACTTCGATCAGCAGTGTATCGCCACCAACCTCAGTCCAGGCCAACCCTGTTACTGTACCAATCTGGTCTTCAAGCTCCGCCATACCATAACGGTATTTCGATGCACCTAGGTATTCCTTGATGTCATCAGGCAGAATGACTACACTTTCTTTTTCCTTGGACACAATCTGTTTCGCGGCTTTGCGGCATAACGCTGCAATCTGCTGTTCCAAATTACGCACACCGGATTCACGCGTATATTCACGCACGATACGTAATAAACTGTCGTCTTCAATGATCAGTTGATCTTCTGCAAGACCGTGGTTCTTCTTCTGCTTCGGCAAAAGATAACGGCTACCGATCTGCAATTTCTCCAGTTCCGTATAACCCGGAATGAACAGCATTTCCATCCGATCGAGTAGCGGACGCGGAATGTTATGCACTACGTTCGCTGTTGTAACAAACATAACGTTTGATAAATCAAACGGTAACTCTACGAAATGGTCACTGAACGTATTGTTCTGTTCTGGGTCCAGTACCTCAAGCAATGCGGAGGATGGATCGCCACGGAAATCTGCAGCCATTTTATCAATTTCATCTAGCAGGATAACTGGATTAATCGTGCCTGCCGTCTTCATTCCTTGAATGATTCGGCCTGGCATCGCACCCACATAAGTCCGGCGATGACCACGGATCTCCGCTTCATCACGCACACCCCCAAGCGAAATGCGAACGAACTTACGATTGAGTGAACGGGCGATGGAACGAGCCAGTGAGGTTTTGCCCACTCCTGGAGGCCCTACAAGACATAAAATCGGACCTTTTAGCTTCTTCACCAACTGCTGAACGGCTAAATATTCCAATACCCGTTCCTTTGGTTTTTCCAAACCATAGTGGTCCTCATCTAGTACCTGTTCTGCCTTCTTAATATCGAGGTCATCTTCTGTCTGTTCATTCCAAGGAAGACCCAGCAGCCAATCCACATAATTGCGAATTACGCCACCTTCCGCTGAGCTCACTGGCATTTTTTCCAGACGATCGATTTCCTTCTCCATCTTCTCTTTTACACGTTCCGGTAAATTCTTTTCTTCCATTAGAGTCCGCAGCTCTTCCGCTTCTCCCACCCGACCTTCCTTCTCGCCGAGTTCTTTCTGGATCGCTTTCATTTGCTCGCGCAAATAATATTCCTTCTGCGTCTTCTCCATCTGTTTCTTCACACGTTGATTGATCTTGCGTTCAAGCTCCAGCACTTCACGCTCATTATTAAGAATATCAAGAAGCTTCTCTAGCCGTTTACTAACATCAATCGTCTCTAGAATTTCTTGCTTATCCTTAATCTTCAGCGATAAATGACTCGTAATGACATCTGCAAGACGACCCGGCTCCTCAATATCGGATACAGCAGCCAGTGTCTCTGGTGTCACTTTTTTGGATAACGTTATATAGTGTTCGAACTGATTAAGTACTGTACGCATCAGCGCATCACACTCTTGATCGCCGTCTTCCTCTTCTGGTAGCTCGCGCGCCATAACCTCATAATACTCATCATTATCGATATAATTAATAATCTCGGCTCGTTCTACACCCTCAACCAGTACACGAATCGTACCGTTTGGCAGCTTCAGCATTTGCCGCACATTCGCGACAGTACCGACCCGAAAAATATCGTCCTGACCAGGCTCTTCAATATTCACTTCCGACTGTGAACACAGAAGAATTAAATTATCTTCAACCATAGCTTTTTCTAGTGCCCGAACTGACTTCTCACGGCCCACATCCAAGTGAAGAACCATGCTTGGGTACACAAGAAGACCTCTTAGCGGTAATAAAGGAAAACGACGACCTTTTGTTTTATTTGTCATCATCGCTTTCGCACCTCCCATGGCTCTCAATTAATCTCATATGAATTCATTCTAACAAAAGCAGCCCCAAAACACCAACAAAGTACTTTCAATTTAAGAATAAACAACCTTATTATCCTAAAAAAACGACAACGTTTCTCAAAGAAATGTAAGGATTATGGAAAGTGTGAAGCTATATTTTAAAAAAGGAAGCAGCAGACACGCCTGCAGCCCCCTTTATTTTACATGCGGTAAGTCTCGATTTACTCATAAAAACCATAAAATAACCTAGCTCAAATTTAAGGTCATTTCTAGCTCAACCCTTTGCAGATTCGCCAGCGGCATCGGCCTTTAGGAGTGAAGGTGCTGCGGAGAAAAGCTCGCCAGCCACTGCAGGAAGCCTTACATCTGCTGTATCGGCACCAAATAGATGACGGAACACTTCTTCCACCGTCTCCATAGGAATGACGCGTAGCGGGGCGAGGTCAGCGAATAGGGTCTGCCAGTTTTCTTTTGGAATAAGCACCGTAGTAGCTCCCGCTTGAAAAGCAGCCTCCACCTTCGCAATTACACCACCAACAGGCTTCACTCGCCCATGTATGCCTATCTCACCAGTGATCGCTACGGTATTATCCACGGGAAGACCACGAATGGCGGAGACGATAGCAACTGCCATCGCAACCCCTGCTGATGGTCCGTCAATGGGTGTTCCACCTGGAAAGTTCACATGCAGATCATAACGGTCTGGCTCCAGATTCATGGTGCGCAGTACGGTCAATACGTTCTCAACCGAGCCTTTGGCCATGCTCTTTCTCCGAATCGTGCGAGAACCTCCACCAATCTCTTCCTCATCTACCACTCCGGTTACGTTCAGTCTGCCTTGACCGTTCTGCGCAGGCGCTGCAGATACTTCGATCTCGAGCAAGGTGCCCATTCCCGGTCCATACACTGCAAGTCCGTTAACCAAACCAATCTGCGGCGCCGAAGGAATCTTGCGCTCGGTGCGAAGTGGAAGCTGGCTGCTGCCTGCTACCCATTCTACATCAGCAGCACTTAGCGTATCTCTTTGCTCCGTTAGTGCTAATCCAGCAGCGAGCTGAATCATATTGACTGCCTCCCGGCCATTTGTTGCATATTGCTGCACAACAGTGACAGCTTCCGGGCTTGGCTTCAGTCCGATCTTCTGTATCGCGTCACGTCCGATGACCGCAATCTCATCCGGCAATAGCGGACGGAAATAAATCTCCATGCAGCGTGAACGAAGCGCGGGAGAGATCTCATCCGGGGAACGCGTAGTAGCTCCAACTAACCGGAAATCAGCGGGTAAGCCATTTTGAAAAATATCATGAATATAAGCCGGAGTATTATTGTCCTCCGAATTATAATACGCGCTCTCTAGTAGAACCTTACGGTCCTCCAGCACCTTTAGCAGCTTATTCATCTGAATGGGGTGAAGCTCACCTATCTCATCCAAAAATAGAATCCCGCCATGCGCCTTCGTCACCGCTCCCGGCTTTGGCTGCGGCACACCTGCCACACCCATGGCTCCGGCGCCCTGATAGATAGGATCATGCACCGATCCAATTAATGGGTCGGCAATACCACGCTCATCAAAACGAGCGGTCGTAGCGTCAATCTCTGTGAATTTGGCATCACTTTTAAAAGGGGAAAGGACATTTTTTTTCGCCTCTTCCATAACAACGCGCGCCGCTGCAGTTTTGCCGACTCCCGGCGGACCATAAATAATCACATGCTGCGGATTAGCACTGCACAGTGCGGCCTTCAGGGCGCGGAGCCCGTCTTTTTGTCCGACAATATCTCCAATTGAAGCCGGCCTAGTTTTCTCCGACAATGGTTTGGTCAGTGAAATCATTCGCATTTTCCGTAGTTTATCCAATTCCTTGCGCGACTCTCGTTCTACCGCCGTCTTGTTTGTCTTTTGACCCCGCAGCAGATTCCAAAAGTATACGCCGATAACCAGCGCGAAAAAGAGCTGCACGATCATCACAACTATACTTAATTCCATAGGTCATCCTCCTGTTTCGTTCAGTCTACCTTTCCACCTTTGGCTACTATTAGGTAGTATAGCCGTTTCGGTAATTAGTAAACGCACAATTGAGGATTTGTTGAATTGTTGGTGTGGGACGACAGTGCGGTTCTGGAATTTACTATGTACACCGAGTTTACAACTCGTGTTCACAACGTGCGCAGTGTAAACTTATTAACCCTGCTCACAACTTGCGCTGAGTGGTACTTTAGCCGCTTGGAGGCTACGATTAATTCAATTTAGTAACCTCCATGTTTAAAGGGATGAAGTAACTTGATTATACTCGGCTCATCGGTAATGGGAATTACCTTTATACGCTGAATTTACTAGGTACGCCAAGTAACCTGTTTAAGATATTTCTCTAAATAACTATTCATCTGCTCAATTACGATACAATCACAATAAATTATAGGGAAAAATGAAGCTAGAATTAAAAGTGGACACCTCGTTAAGAGATTAAGATAATGAAGATATCTAAGGAGGTGTTCACATGGGTGAACAGCGGCAACGGTATG
>NZ_LCZJ02000012.1:253258-281476 GCF_001012825.1 Paenibacillus etheri | reverse complement strand
CAGCGCGCTAGGCTATCTTTCGCCGGTACGGTTTGCTGCGCAATTTAATAAGAGAAAGGCAGTTTAATGGTGTCTACTTTCTTGACAGAGGTCCAAAACTCCCTATAGTTGAATGAGAGTAATCCCAATGAGTGGATTATAGGGAATTTCTCCCTATATTACGTTGATTTCACGTAAAAACAGATACTTTTCGTGATTTTATAGGGAGGAATTCCGTATAAACTCCCTTTTCATGCAAAAACGGTCTATTTATAGGGATATTTTCCCTATAAGAAGCATACAACTATAGCTAACCTTGAAAAAACAACTATTTCTCCTCGCATACCCACTTCTAACCGCTCCTACTCCTACTCCTACTCCTACTTCCACTCCTACTTCCTCTTCCTCCACCTTTCCCTTTAATCCCATTAATTTTTTACTATTAACTCTACACTCACTCTCCAATCCAACCTCACATCTTTATCCATACTCACTGCCTAACGCCTTACTCCCTAACACCTTACTCCCTACTCAACTCTATTCGTCATCTCCGGCTCACCTCTTCTAAACTCCACCATTCTCAACCACACCAGCTCATCATAAGCCCATTCATATCATGCACCTCAATCCCAGTAAAAAAGAACATCCCGGGCCAACTCATAACCTATATTTCTAACGCCATGTTCTCTTTTTACAGCTTTCAGCCATCCTTTTTCACATAATCTTATAAGCATCAGTCTTGCCGTTTTGGGGTCTAGCATGAAAAAATCTGATATCTCTTTAAGACGTACGGTACCCGATTTACGAACTATATAACGGATAATTTCTTTCTCTGTAAGAATTGCCCTGTCGCTCGGTACACTTACAATCTGATAACGGCTTAGTACCACACGCAGCAGTGTAATACATAACTCAGGACGTTGTTCCACATCATCGTAGGCAAATGAAATGACTTGGTAACCCATTCCGTACAGAAACGTCTCACGATTTAGCTCATTACAATACTTCAGCCTATCCATATCTCTTACATGTGCGGCATACCCTTTAATCTCGAACAAGAGCTTAATAGGCCCTGGCAAAAAAGCATAATCCGCGAAATAAGATCGTCCGCGCCAATCCAGCACCTCATACTCCGGATGAAGATCATTGAAATCCCCACGAAGCGGCCACCATACATTCTGCAAAAACATTTCTTCGGCATGACGATGCCCTCTCTCCAATCTTCCCCGCCTCTCACCTATCCTGCTTGCTAGATGCTGCTCAATAAATGCTTCATGTGCTTGTTCATATTGCATTCGACGTCCCCCCTCAATAATTAATTCCACGCAAAAAAACGCCCCGTTCCCACTACCGGATATACCGGAGTGTAACAGGGCGTTCTTCGCCACATATTATTAACGAATCATAAATTCGTAAAAGACCAGGTTACTTCGATTGCACCGGAGGTGCAAGGTTAGCGTGAGCTCGGCCTGGGATTTCTCCCGTTTCCTCGTACGCTACAACAATCGCATCAATTTCCTTCTTCAGCTCGTTCACTAGTTCCGCCTCAGGTACTTTACGAATCATCTGGCCGTAACGGAACAACAAACCTTCCCCACGGGCGCCAGCAATACCGATATCTGCTTCACGCGCTTCACCAGGGCCATTAACAGCGCAGCCAAGTACGGATACTTTAATGGGTACCTTAAGCTTCGAAATGTACTCTTCCACCTCATTAGCAATAGAGAAAAGGTCTATATCAAGTCGTCCGCAAGTCGGACAAGAAATGAGTGTAGCCGCGTTAGAGATCAGACCGAAGGTCTTCAGCAGCTCACGTGCCACCTTAACCTCTTCCACTGGATCAGCGCTAAGCGAGATACGCAGGGTGCTGCCGATGCCCATAGAGAGCAGTGCACCGATACCCGCGGAGCTCTTCACTGTACCGGCAAACAAAGTGCCGGATTCTGTAATCCCGAGGTGCAGCGGATAAGGAATAACTTCCGCAGCCTGACGGTAAGCCTCGATGGCCATTGGCACATCGGATGCTTTTAAGGAAACGATAATGTCGTGGAAATCCAGCTCTTCCAAAATACCAATATGGTACAGTGCACTTTCTACCATAGCTTCAGGAGTCGGGTATCCGTATTTCTCCAAGAGATGATTCTCCAAAGAACCAGCGTTTACACCAATCCGAATCGGAATTCCTTTTTCTTTACACGCTTTAACTACTGCTTCTACCTTCTCCCGACGACCGATATTGCCCGGATTAATCCGTACTTTATCAATGCCGTTCTCAATAGCCATCAGCGCGAGCTTATAGTTAAAATGAATATCCGCTACGAGTGGGATATGAATCTGCTTCTTGATCTCCTTAATCGCGGCGGCTGCCTCTTCATTGTTGACAGTAACGCGTACCAGTTGGCAGCCTGCTTCCTCAAGCCGTAAAATTTCAGCTACAGTAGCCTCCACATCAGCTGTTTTGGTTGTACACATGCTTTGAATCGCAACCTCGTTGTTTCCCCCAATAATGAGCCCGCCAACATTGACAGGACGGGTTTGGTGTCTCAAGAACATGATTTTTCTCCCCCATAACGCCAAAGCTCCACCCCTTCGCAACCGCTAGTGAAGCGGGATAAGCGGAAGAAAGGTGGAGACAGTGACATGTATTGTTAAGGTAAGCGACTTACGCGCTTTCCTCTTTCTTTTTGTCTTTCTTAAGGTTCAATTCAGGCAAAGCCTTCTCTTGAACGACCTGCTCCGTGATCACGCAATCTTTAATATCATCACGTGAAGGAACTTCATACATCACATCAAGCATGATGCTCTCAATAATCGCGCGCAGTCCACGGGCTCCCGTATTGCGTTTGATCGCTTCCTTGGCAATCGCTTCGAGTGCCAACGGTTCGAACTTCAGCGCTACGTTATCCATTTCCAGCAGCTTGATGTATTGTTTCGTGAGTGCATTCTTAGGCTCGGAAAGGATACGCACCAGCGTATTCTCATCAAGCGGCTCCAAAGTCGAGATGACCGGCAGACGGCCTACAAATTCAGGGATTAGTCCGAATTTAAGCAAGTCTTCAGGCAAAACCATCGACAAATATTCACCAGGCTTGAGATCCTTTTGTCCTTCAACCGCTGCGTTGAAGCCAATGACTTTTTTACCGATACGGCGTTTAATCATTTGCTCCAGACCGTCAAAGGCACCGCCCACGATGAACAAGATGTTCGTCGTATCGATTTGAATAAACTCCTGATGAGGATGCTTACGACCACCTTGCGGAGGTACCGAAGCAACTGTTCCTTCGAGAATTTTCAGAAGCGCCTGCTGTACACCTTCACCGGATACGTCACGAGTAATGGACGGGTTCTCGGATTTACGTGCCACTTTATCAATCTCATCAATATAGATAATGCCGCGTTCGGCTTTCTCCACATCATAATCTGCTGCTTGAATCAGCTTAAGCAGAATGTTCTCAACATCCTCACCGACATAACCAGCTTCCGTTAGGGAAGTAGCATCTGCAATCGCAAAAGGAACGTTGATAATCTTCGCCATCGTCTGTGCGAGCAAAGTTTTACCCGAACCTGTTGGACCAAGCAAAAGAATATTACTCTTCGTCAGTTCAACATCTTCGATTTTGCTTTGGCTGTTCACACGCTTATAGTGATTGTAAACCGCAACAGACAGCGATTTCTTCGCTTGCTCTTGACCGATTACATATTGATCCAAAATATCGCGGATTTCCTTTGGTTTCGGAATATCCTTCAGATCAAGCTCTTCCTCATGACCGAGCTCTTCTTCCACGATTTCCGTGCAAAGCTCGATACATTCGTCACATATATAAACGCCCGGTCCTGCTACAAGCTTACGAACCTGCTCTTGTGATTTGCCGCAAAAAGA
This sequence comes from Paenibacillus etheri, assembly GCF_001012825.1. Lineage (GTDB taxonomy): Bacteria > Bacillota > Bacilli > Paenibacillales > Paenibacillaceae > Paenibacillus_AQ > Paenibacillus_AQ etheri. Next base: position 277,617 of record NZ_LCZJ02000012.1, on the reverse strand, counting down.
ACATTTCAATTGCCCTTTTTCATCATTAAATTTAAACATCTAACCACCCCTTTAAGATTTCATCGGTGAAGAAAGAACCTGGTCAATAAGCCCATATTCCTTGGCTTCTTCCGCGCTCATGAAGTTATCGCGGTCTGTGTCCCGTTCGATTTTTTCAAGGGGCTGACCTGTGCGATCTACATAAATTTGATTCAACTTCTGTTTCGTCTTGAGAATCCAGTCGGTATGAATCCAAATGTCGGACGCTTGACCTTGAACACCACCGAGCGGTTGATGAATCATAACTTCGCTGTTAGTCAGCGCATATCTTTTGCCCGGAGCCCCAGCTGTTAAAAGGAGCGATCCCATGCTTGCCGCCATCCCTACACAAATGGTTGAAACATCCGGTTTGATATATTGCATCGTATCGTATATACCCATGCCGGCTGTTACTGAACCACCGGGTGAGTTGAGGTACAAGTGAATGTCCTTCTCGGGATCATCTGCTGCAAGGAACAGCAGTTGAGCAATAACCAGATTGGCGACATCATCGTCAATCGCACTGCTTAAGAAGATAATGCGATCCTTGAGCAATCTGGAATAGATATCGTACGAACGTTCCCCACGACTTGTTGATTCCACAACCATTGGTACCAGACTCATGCCACCAACCTCTTTTCTCTATACAGATTAGTCTTATCGTTTCAAAAATATTTTAACACGTTCACGGCGCGATGTCATTTTTTCACTACAGCAGACCTGTCCACTGCTTGTGATAGTGACGTTATCACGCCAATTTCCTTAATGCTATACGCTCATACGGATACCTATGTAATCACAAATATCTGTGCCCGAGGATAAAAATAAGGCACGTAACGAAACTTACGTGCCTTATCATATCTGTATGGAGGCCGACTTACTTGGCCGTTCTAGGTAGTGTCAAGCATAAACGCCTGGCCCCTTATAAGGACGGAAAGCTTTTAAGCGAGAAATATAAGGATAAAGTATAGAGTGATACTTATATTATCTTATATTTTTAAAAAATCTTACTCAGCTTTAGTGTCTTCAGCAGCTGGCGCTTCTTCTACTGCTTCAATTTCTACACTGTTGCTAACAAGGAAATCAATGGTTTTGCGCAAAGAAAGTTCTTCGCTCAAGCTGCCCAGTGAACCGTTAGCTGCCAAGATGCTGCGAATTTCTTCTGGCGTACGTTTGTAAGCTTCAGCCATAGTAGCCAACTCTTCGGAAACTTCTTCTTCGGAAACTTCAATGTTCTCTTGTTTAGCGATAACTTCCAGTACCAGGTTGTTGCGAACGCGTTTTTCAGCATCGCCTTTCATTTGGTTCTGCAAGTCTTCACGAGTTTGACCCGAGAAGCTAAGGAACATATCCATGTTCATACCTTGTTGACGAAGACGAGTGTCGAAATCACGAACCATGTTCTCAACTTCGCTGTTGATCATTGCTTCTGGGATCTCAACTTCAGCGTTTGCTGCTGCTTTATCAACAACTGCGTTCTCGCGAAGGCCCTTCAATTCATCCTGTTTACGGGATTCGAGTTGAGCTTTCAGATCTGCTTTGTACTCTTCCAAAGTTTCGAATTCACTTACATCTTTAGCGAACTCATCATCGAGTGCAGGAAGTTGTTTGCGTTTGATTTCGTGCAATTTCACTTTGAATACTGCTTTCTTACCCGCAAGGTTCTCTGCATGATATTCTTCAGGGAAAGTAACTTCAACATCTTTGAAATCTCCAGTAGCCATTCCAACTACTTGCTCTTCAAATCCAGGAATGAAGGAGTTGCTACCAAGCTCAAGAGAATGACGCTCAGCTTTTCCGCCTTCGAACGGTACGTCATCAACATATCCGTCAAAATCGATCACAGCGATGTCGCCGTTAGCTGCTGCTTCTTCTTCAACTACTACGAGTTCAGCATGACGTTCTTGCAGACGAGCAAGCTCAGCGCTCAGCTCTTCTTCAGTCACTTCAGCTTTTTGTACTGGAACTTCCAGACCTTTGTAATCGCCGAGCTTCACTTCAGGTTTAACCGTGATCTTCGCTTTGAAGATAAAGGATTGACCTTTAGCAAATTGCTCAATATCAACTTCAGGACGGTCTACAGGGAAGATGTCAGTTTGTTCAACCGCTTCACCGTAAGCTTCAGGAAGAAGAATGTCGATTGCATCTTGGTACAAGCTTTCTACACCAAAACGGGATTCAAAGATCGGGCGTGGTACTTTACCTTTACGGAAGCCTGGTACGTTAGCTTTCTTAACGACTTTGTTAAAAGCTTTATCAAGTGCTGCTGCTACGCGTTCTGCGTCAACTTCTACTTCAAGAACTCCAAGGTTCTTCTCTATTTTTTCCCATGTTGCTTTCATATTATACTTTTCCCTCCAAAATATAGGTTCACAAGTTCACTTCAAAAAATGATACAATCCACGCACAGAATAACCATTATATTATATACAACATTACTTTATTTATCAAGTAGAGAAGTCTTTACAAAACCCTTGATCGCTCGATAAGCTCCCTCAAATTGAAAGCGCATGCCGTCTGTAATGCCGTACATTCCACGAGTCTCCTCCTCCTGCCGTGTCCCGTTTAAGCTCTCAGATACAAACTGGTGTAACGCCCCTGCCCAAATATCGAGTAGCGCGTCTTCCCCATCCAGTAATTTCCGATACTCTTCCGATCCATAAATCGACATGACGAACTGGCCCCAGAGCTCCTGTGCAAAATAATACAGCGTAGGCTCATGTACCTCCGCCTGCTCGGCTACCCGCTCCAGTACCTGACTCACCTGCGGTGGAAAACCCTCTGTCTGCAGCGGCACACTTTCAATCTCTACAATTGCTGTTTCGTGACCACGAATCAGATTGACCGTTCCCTGCACCCCGCGCCGCCGAAGGGTCTGCAGGGTCCGAAATTGCAGCAATGGGTGAACATTCCCCCCCTGCAGCCAAGCCGTCAGCGCCTCATCAACTCCGCCGCCTTCCAGATAAGAAAGCTGCTCTAGTGCTAGGATTGTCGCCTCTGACAGCGGCTCATTCATTACCCGCTGCAGCAGCTTTTGAGGATACCCCGCATCCTCAGTCATTTTTGATCTGGCCAAGAGACGGGCCATATCTTCTTCCCTTAAATCTTCGTCTTCGGGGTGAACGGCTCCTCCCGCATCTCCATTCTGGGAGGCATAGGGAAAAGCCGTTTCCAGCCATTCCAGCAGAGACCGCCATTCCTCGTAATTCCGCTCTTCCTGTCCTTGACACTGCAGCAAAAAACGAAGCAGCTCCATCGCTTCCCCGTACCGTTCGCTCTCCAGCATCACCGTAAGCTGGATTTGATAATAGTCCAGTGTCTTGGGGAACAGGACAATATTCTCTTTAGTGGCGGGGGAATCTGAATCTTTAATGAGGGCACCTCCTTATAGCTAATTATGTGAATTGAATCTAAAACGTCATAAATGTTATTAAGACCTTAAGCTTCATCCGAAACTTATTAATTGTAGATTATAGCATACCCCGTACTCTTTTTAAAAAACAGCTTGAAAAAATTCAACATACATGATATGATAATCCCTGCTTGCTTTTCAGCCAGCAATCATGTCCCGGTAGCTCAGCTGGATAGAGCATGCGCCTTCTAAGCGCACGGTCAGGGGTTCGAATCCCTTCCGGGACGTCAGAGTAACAGCCTTCCTTCGGGGAGGCTGTTTTTGCGTTCAGGGAGACAGTTAGGTTCGTTGAACAGTCTGTGTTAGGCGGCTAGGCTGGTGCGGATACAGTTGATGCTTCTCGGAGTTACTTGCGATGCTGTGTTGCTGGGTACGTTCAGGGCACTAGGTTTATAGAGTAACTTTGGCAGTTGTTCTGGTGCGGTTGACGTTTCTCGGAGTTACTTGAAGTGTGTGTAGGCAGGGTACGTTCAGGGCACTAGGTTTATAGAGTAACTTCGGCAGTTGTTCTGATGCGGTTGACGTTTCTCGGAGTTACTTGAAGTGCGTGTAGGCAGGGTACCTTCAGGTACTTTCTAGTGTGGAACCCCCCTAGGACCAGATCGAAAAGAATTATATCCTAGCTAGTCTGTAACTATCGGGAAATGCTCCCTATAAAATTGCCTGGAATCGCTAAAAATCAAGCTTTATAGGGAATTTCTCCCGTTAATATTACTCAAAATCCCTATTCATGATCAAATCAGAGATATTATAGGGACGATTTCCATATATAAGCATTTAGAGACCATAGAGCGTTGAATTATAGGGAGATATTCCCTCTATCTATGCGAATACTCAACAAACAATCCTTAAGCAATCAAGTTCACGAATCGGGAGCACTCACGAATATCCATTGATAACTCACCAATTCACGAGCAACTCTACATAATCCACCAATCAATTCTTCGCAAATCTGCTATTTCTCATTCGTTCCCCAATTTGACCAAGTTGAGCGTAATCATTCAATCACGGAAGATTAGCATATCCAAAAATTAACCTAGCTATTCGTCTCACCATTAAAAAGCTCCCAGATAAATCTCAAAAAGCTGTTCTAAGCGAATGGTAACATTCCCTTAGAGCAGCTTTTCGTAAATAAAAGCCTACAGGTATCCCCCGTAGACCCCAGTTCATTATTTCCGGCGATTTCCCAGCCACAGCGGAAATCGAAATACAAAATTGATAAACAAAACTACAAATACAAGTACGGCTGCCGACTTATCAGCAATTTGACGTGCATCTTCTACAATCGCCTCGGATTGTACATACCAAAGGTGTACGGCCAGGGTTTCACCCGGCGAGAACAGATTGAAATCCCACATTTCCCCCGAGGTACTGAGACCAGCGGTAAGAATGATAACCGCAGACTCCCCAAAGGCGCGTCCAGCAACGAGACAAATTCCAGTAACAATTGCAGACATTGCAACGGGTAGGACTACTGTACGAATCACGTGAGATTTAGTCATCCCCAGCGCATATCCAGCCTCGCGTATCTCCCCAGGAACGGCACGTACCGCTTCCTCTGTCACTCGCGCAAGCATAGGTAGATTCAGCAGCGCCAAGCTGACGCCTCCGCCAAGAATCGTCAGACCGACATCGAAATATTCCGCGAAAATCGCAAGTCCGAGCATACCGAACACAATCGAAGGAACCGATGACAGAGATTCTACACAAATACGCAGTGCCCCTGTAAATTTATTATCTGGCGCATATTCAGCCATATAGATTCCCGCACCCAAACCAATTGGAACGGAAATAAACAGCGAGATGAACAAAATGTAAAATGAGTTGAACAGTACTGGGCCAATCCCACCACCTGCGTCAATCTCTTCAGGCTGTTTAATCAAGAAATCAGGCCGAAGTGCCGGTAGGCCTTTACTAAGAATCGTGAAGAGCAGCCAGAAGATCAGCAGCATGACTAAAGCCCCGAGTGTATAAAACCCTATGGTCGCAATTTTATTGTTTCTCTGAGCACGCGCTGTATGCTTTGTACTTGCGAATCCATTCACGCTGCATCCCTCCTTTTTCTACCCAGCACGCGGATGATCAAAATTAATACAAATGAAATTACTAGCAAGAGAAATGCCATCATATGTAGCGCATAGTTCCAAGTAGAGTCAAACTCTACATTCGAGATTTGCATAACGATGTTACTAGTCAACACCGATGCTGGCGTGAATAACGTCTTCGCCAATTGCGGTGTATTACCGATAACCATAACAACCGCCATCGTCTCACCCACAGCACGAGTCATACCCAGAATAACCGCAGAGATAATCCCCCGGCTAGCCGCAGGCAGTATTACGCGCATGATTACCTGTAAACGGGTAGATCCAAGAGCATATGCAGCATCCCGATATTTGCGCGGCACAGAAACAATAGCATCATCACTGATTCGGCAAATCGTTGGCAGGACCATTAATGCGAGCACAAGTGCAGCAGCTAACAAGCCATCACCTAAGCTCTCCCCACTAACTCTGCGCAAGAAAGGAAGCAATACCGTTAAGCCTATATATCCGTAAACTATTGAAGGAATACCTACCAATAAATCTAGCACTGGACGAATAAAAGTCTTCATCCATTTGGGAGCGATCTCTGCACAAAGCACTGCCATCCCTACCGAGATAGGCACTGCGATCAACAGCGTCAATGCAGTTAGTGAAAGTGTATTTACAATGAAGGCAGCCGCTCCAAAAGAATCCTCTTCCGGCGTCCAGTTAAAGGAAAAGAAAAAGTCCGCAGGCGAGAGATGGCCGAACAGAAGCATAGCCGTTTTGCCGATAAATAGAATTACAAGTCCAAGCACGAAGCAAAGCGCAAGAATGCTGAATAAAAAATAAAACTTAAACAATTTGTTGCTAAACAAATGTCTACCATGACGTTTGGGATTAGCGCTAACCTTCGTTATGCTCTCTTTTCCCCTAGTTGCCAAGCCGTGGACTGGTGCCCCCATACTTTCCCTCCTGTAAGCGGCCACCCCCGTATCAAGATCGGAGCTGGCCGCTGTTACCGTTCAATATGATCTTTAGATGATATTAGCCCTTCATTGCTGCGATCGGAATAAATTTAAGCTTTTTCAGGGAACCTTGTTGGAACTTCTTGCTTTGTACGTATTCGATGAATTCTTTTGTTGCGCCAGTAGGTTGGCCTTTAGTCATGTAGTAACCATAAGCCCAGATCTTGTAAGATCCATTGATTACGTTGTCCGTAGTAGCTGCAACACCATTGTGCTTAACAGCTTTAACATCGCCACTTACATATACAAGGTCGATATAACCGATAGCGTTAGGCGTTGTTCCTACGGCTGTTTTCATGTCACCGGAAGAACCAGTTTCTTTGTAGTTCTTAGCTTTTTTAACGATATCTCCGCCATCCAAAGCTTTAGCTTGATAGTTAACGCGTGTACCGGAACCGAAGGAACGAGTGATAACCACGATGTCAGCATCTGCACCGCCTACTTCTTTCCAGTTCGTGATTTTACCTGCGAAAATACCTCTAAGCTGTTCTGTTGTAAGGTTTTCTACGCCAACATTTTTGTTAACGATTGTAGCAAAAGGAATGACAGCCACTTTGTTCGCTACCTGTCCGTCAAAAGCTTTGAAGCCTGGTACGTCGATGCTAGCATCCCAGTCGCAAGCGCCGATATCAGCGATGCCTTTTTTTACAGCTTGAGGTCCAGTGACAGAACCTTTACCGGATGCTGCAATTTTCACTTTAGGGTGTAGCTTTTGGAATTCTTTTGCCGCTTGAAGCGTCAACGGAAGAAGTGCGGTCGAACCGTTTACTGTGATTTTACCTTTAAGTGAATCGGCTGCTGCTGCAACCCCTGCGAAAGATGCGGTTACCGCAATTACAGCCGTTAGAGCCGTTACTGTTAGCTTTTTGAAAATCTTCATTGTATTATTTCTCCTCTCGGCTCTACGCCGTTAAAATATGATTAGGGATAATTATTATTTAGACAGTTGCAATGCTTTACCGCCTTGGATCACCTGTACAACGCCTTCGCTTACGATGGCAAGCTTGCTGCCATCTTTGGAAACCTCTACTTCAGATACGTCCTCAGTGGAGCGGAATAGCTCAGTCTTTGCTCCATTATTATCAATGGAATAGACTACTGTGCTTCCGTCTGCCGCTGAACCAGCTACAACCAAACCATTGTTAACACCAGTAGACCAATTTACTTCAACATCAAGTGCAATCTTAGTGCTTGTTCCGTCTGCTTTTATAACCTTCAGTGTGTTAGCTGCATTACCATCTGAATCTGCGCTCAGGTATACGAGGCTTCCATCAGCCAAAATTTCAGGGTACAGCTTGTTATCAGGTGTAGTGGTCAGGGCAGCTGGCTTAGCATCTTTTGTAATTAGATCAAGCTTGTAAAGCTGCTCTCCAGCAGAGCTGAAGTCTACGGTGAGGGAATCTTCTGTGCTATCTGCATCATTTTTAGCCACACCCGTTAAGTTAACGATGTAAACCGCACTCTTCTCATCAGCGGAAATGCGCAGTTCAGATTTATTCTCAACCTTATCTGCCAAAACGGACTTAACCACTCCAGTGTCTACAGCGATTTTTGCGATTTTCTCCTGCTTGTCACCTTGGATGAAGTAAATACTTTTACCATCCTTGGACCAAACTAGATCCGTCTTCACACTGTTGTCAGTACCCAGCTTCTTAATAGCACCACTAGACAAGTTAATCAAATTCAGCAAACCAGTCTCATCATTGAAAGCTCCCCACTGCCCATCCGGCGATACTGCAAAATCCACCGCACTGTCATCCGAAGAAAATACTTCATAGTTACCTGGGTCAGTAGTGAATTTGATAAGCTGAGCGGTTTCCGCATCACTTTTGTTCGCAATAAGGCTTCCAGCAGCTGTCCAGTGCAAAGTATCAAACAATCCTTCAGGACGAGCAAAGCTTAGAATCGTGCTAGCATCAGCATCCAGTTCTCCACCTAGGGCATAAACTAGCTTAGTAAGTTCTACATAGGTTTTACCGTTATAAAATACTGGAGCAACTGTGAACGTCTCGGAATTACCATCTACTTGATAGCTCTTTGAGCCTGTTTTGAGTTGGACATTATGTAATCCTTTGCTGTCATTAAGTTCAAACCCGCCAGCTCCAAGTACTAACTTAGCTCCAATTTCACCAGCTACCTGATTCAGTGAGTACAGCTTGTAGCCACTGCTATTAATGGTGTTAAGCACAATCGGCGTACCGTTTACATTCCAAGTAGCTGTACCTTCTTTAACTGCTGTTTTGGCAGCGGTTTGATTGGCAGCTACAGATTTTACATTCCTGCCGATGCTAGCTGCAGATACACTCCCAACGCCTACTGTTGCAAGAAGTGCTGAAGCCAACGTTGCACTTATCCATTTACTGTTTTTCAATTAGATTCACCCTTTTCGTATAGGTAACTGCTAATGTCATTTTCGTCTACAATTGTCAACTCTGTTGCAGAGGAATGTTATGGAAATATTAACTATAATTATTTTTTTGAAAAAGTAGGTATATTAGCGTACTAGACTGCTCAATCCAGATAAACCAAATGAACTAGACAAAAAAAGCCTCATGGAGTATGCTCTGCGGTATGCAGTGCTTTACTCCATGAGGCTTTTGTTAAATACGATCTATCATAATTCTTCATTCAAGTGCTTTTCCAACGTTCCCCGCACAGCTCCTGGGCCTTTCAGCATCTCATAGAAGTAACCCTCAATCTTGCTACCCAGACCGATTTCATATAACGGTACACCAAAAATCTTCTCATTATCTAGAATTCTATGCACATTAGAGGTCGAATCTCCCAAAGTCACTCCCTGCAGATGCGCTTGAAGGGACTCCATTAACGGATCGGGACTTAGCTCAAATGAATCCCCTTCGTCATCCACTCCGATCAAATAGCGGCACCAAGCAGCAATTACTAATGGAATCGCCGTCAAATCAAGTGGATCTAGATCTTCGCGTTGTACATACGATTTGATCGTTTCCCCATAACGAATGCCCACCTTCTGCGAGGTATCTGTCGCAATTCGCTGCGGGGTGTCCGGAATAAATGGATTCACCAATCGCTCTTGCAGCACTTCATCCAAAAACTGCTGAGGACTTAGAATGATAGGATCTACAACTACAGGCAATCCTTCCTTGTACCCAATCCACCCGACTAATGTACGTAGGGTCTGATCCTGCATCTCATCCGAAATCTGCGTATAGCCTAGTAGACAGCCAGTGACCGCTAATGCCGTGTGCAAGGGGTTCAGACAGGTTGTAACCTTCATCGTTTCCACCCTGTTTACGGTCTCTCGATCTGTGAATATAATACCGACTTCTTCTAATAATGGTCGCCCATTCGTAAACTTATCCTCAATGACCAGATATTCGCTAACCTCTGCGTTAACGAAAGGTGCGGTATGAGCGTTTCTCGGGGTTATTATGATATCCATACCGCCAATACCTTGCTCCTGTAAGGCATTACGTACAACCTCGGACGGGCGAGGTGTGATTTTATCGATCATGGACAAGGGGAATGTTATGCGACTCTCGTCTTCGAGGTACACAACAAAACTTTCCTCCACAAACCCTTTTGCAGCCCATGCCTTGGCGATTGTAGTCACGCTATTTTTCAGCATATCCCCATTGTGCGAACAGTTATCCATACTAACAAAAGTCATCGGATACTGACCTTTTAGATATCGACGGTAAGCAAGAGAAGCGATAACACTCATGCTGTGGGAAGGCTGCTCAGGCCCTTGCTCCATATCATTCTTCACGATATCAAGGTACATTCCATTAGAATCCGTTAAGGTATAACCTTTCTCTGTAATGGTGAAGCTGGCCATCTGCAGACTCGGATTTTCAAATATTTCAACTAAACGGCAATAATCCTGCGCTCGATTCTTGTTTGCCATAATAGCTTCGGTAATGCTGCTAATGACCTTTTTCGTAAACTTGCCATCCGCATTCATTAGCACGAGAAGTGTTAAATGATCATGCGGCTTATAAATCTTGTCGATCAGCTCGTAGTCGGAGGAGGTAGCGGCAATAATGCCTGTATCCGCTTTTCCAAGCTCCAACAGCTTCTGGTGAGCATTTGCAACAAATCCCCGAAAAATATTACCCGCTCCAAAATGAATCCATTCCGGTCTCACATGCGTATTCTTTGCCACCTGCTCATAATCAAACTGAGGAAGCTCCACATCAGCGTCCTCCCACTCCTCTGCATATGTTCGAATACTCTCTCTTGTCAGGAGCAGCATCACTTCACCCCCGTCGTATTTTCAAGGCTATCCCATACACCAAGTAAATACATGATCCCCAGTGCTCTATCGTACAGCCCGTATCCCGGGCGACAAGTCTTCTCTTCTCCCCACAAGTGACGACCATGATCTGGACGTACATACCCTGTAAATCCATTCTCATGATACGCTTTGACAACCTCTGCCACATCCACACTGCCATCTCGTCCACGATGAGACACCTCAATAAAATCACCGTTCTCAAAAACCTTAACATTTCGAATATGAGCAAAATGAATGCGATTACAAAATTCCCGAATCATAGCTGGCAGATCGTTCTTCGGATTCGTACCGAGTGACCCAGTGCAGAAGGTTAATCCATTATACGGACTGGCTACTGCGTCAAGTAAACGGCGGATCGTATCGCGGCTGCGGACAATGCGGGGCAAGCCAAAGATCGGCCAGGCAGGATCATCGGGATGGATCGCCATTTTGATGTCCACTTCCTCACAGACCGGAATAATTCGCTTTAGAAAATAGACCAAATTCTCGAACAGCTTCTCTTCCGTTACATCTGCATAAGCGGCGAATAGCTCATCGAGCCTCGCAAGTCGCTCCGGCTCCCAGCCAGGCATCGTAAATTCGCCAGCCCCCTCGAGAATGCGATTCACCATGTCGCGTGGGTTCTCATTAATAGCCATATTTTCATAAAAAAGAGCATTCGAGCCATCCGGCAATTCCTTGTACAGCTCCGTCCGAGTCCAGTCAAAGATCGGCATGAAATTGTAACAGATCACTTTAACACCTACCTTGGCTAGCTTCCGGATGGTGTCTATGTAAATATCGATATATTTATCACGCGTCGGGAGTCCAATTTTGATATCATCATGGACGTTTACACTCTCGACTACAGCAGTACTGAACCCTTTGCTCGTAATTTGATCCGCAACCTTTTGAATTTCATCCATTTCCCACACTTCGCCAGCTACCTTATGATGTAAGGACCAGACAATTCCCATTACACCCGGAATTTGCCGAATATGATCAAGTGTAATGTTATCATTGCCTTCTCCATACCATCTCCATGTCATGTTCACCTGGATAAAACCTCCTGTAATTTCATGTTTCGAAATCTTGTATACAAGATAATATACTCAAATATTAGAATGAAATTATGAATATTGTCAACAATATAATATATTCATATCTATAACTTGTATACAAGATTTTGCAAATATATAATTGAAATAACTTTCTTCTGTCAGCATCCCGCTTCATGTATACTAATTACAAATTCAATGACAATGGAGACGTAACCTCATGTCCACCAAAAAAGATATTTTGAACCTACTAAAGCACGAAATTCTTAACCTAACACTAAAGCCTGGAACCATTCTAAGTGAGACGGTATTGTCTGAGCGGTTTCAGATATCCAGAACACCTTTGCGCGATGTATTAAAGCAACTATCACTTGAATCCTATATTGATGTGTATCCGAAAAAAGGGAATATCGTTTCGTACATTGATTTAGAATCCGTCGAGCAAATCATCTATTTAAGAAGTGTTCTGGAAAAAGATATTATCAATGGTCTATCCGGTAGTCTTACTCTTAAGGGAGTTCTGGAACTTAAGAAGAACTTAGAAGAGCAAAGGAACGCCATACTTCAAGAACATGCACTTGAGCAATTTCTTGCCTTGGATGACACCTTTCATAAGACACTGTTCACATTAGCAGGACATGAATATTTATGGAAGCTAATTAAGTTCTCCAATGTGCATTATGAAAGATATCGGCGCTTGCATATGCTAAAACAAGAAAAACTGGAGAAAATTTTGAGCGAGCATCATATGATTCTGGATAGTATGACAAACCACGAAAAGGACAAAATTGACGAGCTAGTCCAGCATCATTTGCGTGAAGATATGAACTCCTTATACTTACTGGAGAATTTTGCGGATTATATTAAAGCGTAATAAATTTAATAACAGCCTTACAAGTCTAAAGTGTTATAAATCAACCAATCATGAGGGAGATCTACGGTATTAAAATCCAAGAATTTACCGTCCGCCACTTCTAAGGTGCTCTTAGCAAATTCCCAGCCCTCATTAAATAATCTTTTCTGATTCAATGTTTAGTATATTGTGCGTTGATGCTGGTCTGGGATCCCGCTTTTTCGATAGAAATACGTATTGATGATATCTCTCCACTCGCGGGCATGCAGTGCCTGTTCATTCAGACGGTCTGCCACCTGTCGGTGTCTGCTGTCGTCTATCTTCCCCTCAAGAGATTGCCACATCTCTTTCAGTTGATCAGCCCGATCCACGCCATCAAAATGCGTATCATAAATATACTGGATGACCGTTTTACCAGATTGAAGAGTATGCGTATACAGGACATGATGGAAGAACAGTAATAGCTCATCTGGACATGTAGCTACCGATTCATACAGATCTACATTCGCTCCTTGATACTGACCAACATATCCTGTACCTGTCTTCATTGTCCGGTCTACGCCAATACCATGTAGGTCTGCAAAATGATACGTTCCCCATTTCGAATATTCATATCCATCCACATTTGGACCGTAATGATGATCTGGATTGACCATCCAGCCTACCCCAAGCGGCGAAGTATAAGATTCATAGATATTCCAAGAGGTTAACAAGATCTCACGAATCGTATCTATTAACTGCTCATCCTCTGCACTGAAAGTGAGCATAATCCATTCCTTCGCGATTTGCTCTGCACTTAATTCCGGATTCCAAGCGAGACGACCGTAACCATACAGATTGGCCTGCGCTAATAAATGCCCCGTCCAGTTATGATCATTCCCAATATTTGAAACAGCAGCGAAGCCGCTATATTTATAACCGTACATGGATCCATCGACAACCCGTTTTACCGATGAACCTGTATCCGCTGCATACGTTTCAAAATCAAGAACTTCCTTCCACTGTGGAACAAGGTTGCAGACATGACGCTGTTGGCCTGTATATTCCTGTGTAATCTGAAATTCAATCATCATATTCGTATGCTTCATGGCACCGAACAGAGGAGATACGCCTTCACGTACTTGGAAATCCATCGGACCATTCTTCACCTGTAAAATAACATTCTCCATGAATTGACCATCCAGCGGTTTAAAGTGATCATATGCCGCACGTGCACGATCGGTGGAGCGATCCCGCCAATCTTGCTTGCAATTGTAGACGAAGCAGCGCCAGATGACGATTCCCCCGAAAGGCAATAAAGCTTCAGCCAGCATATTCGAACCCTCTGCATGATCACGATCATAAGTAAACGGACCTGGACGATTCTCTGAATCAGCCTTTACGAGAAAACCACCGAAGTCAGGAATCACTTTATAGATTTCTATTACCTTAGCCTTCCACCATTGGCGTACCTCAGAATCTAATGGATCCGCTGTATTCAATCCACCAATTTCGATCGGGCTAGCATAGTTAATACTAAGAAATAGCTTCACACCATAGTTACGGAAGATATCGGCAATCTTCGCGATGTCAGGAAGATAGCGCTCCGTAATAAACATCGTTTCAAACCGATGTACATTGACATTGTTTATAGCAATCGCATTGATTCCTATCGAAGCGAGCATTCTCGCATAATCTTGCAAACGATCGAAGTCCTCAGTGATTTCGTTGTCCGTGTAGAATATGGATTTCCCCGCGTAACCACGTTCGATGCTTCCATCGATGTTATCCCATTGATTCATCATACGGAGAAGATTTACAGGATTGTCCACCACATCCAACGCTTCGATAGATTGACCCGTTCCAAGCAAACGTAGGAATGCAAATACGCCGTACAGTAATCCAACAGGTGTGGAGGCACCAATTGCAATACAGTTCTTCTCCGTGTTTGTTCGAATGGCATATCCCTCAGGTCTAACCTCTGTCCTCTCAGCTTCGCTGAAGGTATGCGTAATCAACGGATGATGGCTGTCAAACGTACCGATCGTAATACAGGCCTGTATATCTTTATCCTGAGATTCAGCAATGGTAGCTTCTATATCGAGCATTCCTTGTATGCCACATGTTAGTTCTTGCACAGCACTTTTGATCACCGGATGATCTTGTTTGGATATCAAGATGTTATAACACCATGAAGCATAGCGCTCTCTTACGGTACTCGATTGAATATAAGGATATTCGAGCCAAGCTTTATACCCTGCGTTATGTAACTCTGTCTTTTTCTTTGTCATGATTCGATGTCCTCCATTAGTGTAAGACTTTTTCGCCTAAATGTTGCTAGCTATGCAATGGTTCTCTTATACTTTTGTAAACGATAGGTTATCCGCATCCCTACTATATAGGAGGAACACGAATGTGACGTACAATGAGCAGCAGGACTTACAACCGTTCCATCTCTATTTTGTATATAAAAGAACTAGTACGAATACAGACGATTATCAAGGTACATTCCATGCCCATCAAGGTGTTGAAATTCTTATTGTTCATGAAGGTAAAGGTACGCTGATTATTGATCAGAATAGCTATGAAATAAAGCCAGGGATGATCTGCATTTTCCAGCCGTTTCAACTGCATCATATTCAAATTGAAATCAATGAGGCAGTTCCGTTCGTGCGTTCGATCGTGCATTATGAGCCCAGCATATTTAAAGCTTATTTTGACAAGTGGCCCATTCTACAAAGCTTTTTTAATCATATTCATAACGGCAATTTAGCCTCACCTCGATGGTATGAACAGCAGGACCTGCAATCCCTGATAGCTCTTCTAGAGGATCTAGATAAAGCGCTTGCAGCTTTGCATAAAAATGATTTCCTCGAGGAGGTTTCATTGTTTCTAATTACGTTCCTACGTGCCTTAAAGCCGCTATGGGATACACAGCATAAGCCGACCTCCAGGGAACAACTGCTCCGTAAACCACATCAGGCAGAAAGTATCATGGAATGGCTGCAGTTGCATTATAAGGAACCTTTGCGGCTCGATCAAATGAGCAAGGATCTACATCTTTCACCCCATCATTTATCCCACTTGTTCAAGGAATGTACAGGTAGCAGTATTTCCGATTATTTAACGGTCAAAAGAATGCAGGAAGCCGTTCATCTTCTGACTTCTAGCAAATACACGGTCGCGCACATTGCCGAGGAAGTTGGGATCACGAATTGCTCTCATTTCTGCAAATTGTTCAAAACACATTTCGGCACAACACCTAATCAATTCCGGAAGCAATGGCATATGCATCATTGAGTTGTAGAACCTTCCATCCACCGCATCCCTTATTAACATCATATCAAGTTGGTTCGTGCGCAAGTATTCGCATCTTGTGCAAAAATGCCGCTACTTTGCGATTTATCCCTGATTTTAAACAGATTTCAAGCAGCGAAAATCTATCACTTTACATTTATTAGATTCCGGAGCACAATAATGAGTGAGCGCTCACTCATTATTGTTGTGGAGAGTACTCAGCTTCACCATTTTGTATCCCAGACTATTCAGAATCGAGGAGATGAATATGGGTTCGGAAGTTCCAGTCATTTCAGTGAGCCATGTTGGTAAAGCTTTTGGAGACAAACAGGTGCTCGAGGATATTTCGCTTCAAGTGGATCGTGCGGAAACCTTCGGTATACTAGGGCCATCAGGCTCCGGAAAAACAACGCTAGTAAAGCTGCTTACTGGTATCGATGAGGTCACCTCAGGCGAGGTAAAGGTACTTGGTGTCACCATGCCTAAGTTATCCATGCTGCAGCAAATTGGATACATGGCTCAATCTGACGCCCTATATACAGAACTCAGTGCAAAAGAAAATCTGGAGTTCTTCGCTGCGCTATATGGACTAAAAGGTGCAGAGCGCAGCCAACGCATCAAAGCTGTTATGGAACTGGTAGATCTTCAGGAACATCTGCGCAAAAGAGTAGATCAATACTCTGGCGGAATGAAACGCCGCCTATCGCTGGCGATTGCGCTGCTCCATGAGCCTCCGCTACTTCTTCTTGATGAACCTACAGTAGGTATCGATCCCGTACTCCGCCTATCCATCTGGAAAGAACTAAAAGCTCTGAACCAGAAAGGTACCACGATTGTACTCACTACGCATGTCATGGATGAAGCTGAGAAATGTGATCGACTTGGAATGATCCGTGATGGCAAGCTGCTTGCCGCCGACACACCTGCTGGACTGCTTCAAGCCACTGGCTCAACCTCTATTGAAGAAGCCTTCCTATATTATGGAGGTGTCCGTTCATGAGAATCCGAGCGATCACCTTACGAATTTTGCGACAATTTATTCATGATAAAAGAACGATGGCATTAATGTTCATCGCACCGCTCATCGTTCTAAGTTTAATGAGCTTGGTATTCAACGGGGACGCCTATGAGCCAAAAATCGGAGTATCCGGTGTGCCACTAAATATCTCAGCTGCGTTAAAAGAACATAATGCCACAACCACAATTAAAGAGTATGACAGCGAAGAGCTAGGGAAAAGTGCTCTAGTAGAAGGAAAGATTGACGCTTTGATCACTTTGGACGGAAAGGCTGGGAATTCAGGAGTTATCCCCCAAGTGTTGTTAGAGGGTAGTAACCCTACAGCCAACAAGGCGGTAATTATGACGCTTCAAAAACTTTCTCAGAAGCTTCTTCCAAGTACAGAGGAACAGCTGCAATTACAGCCCCAGATCAGCTACTTATACGGTTCTGAGAATATGAAGACGATTGACCGCTTCGGTCCGATTATGATTGGCGTATTTGTTTTCTTTTTCGTATTCCTGATTGCCGGTGTTTCTTTCCTGCGAGAGCGGACTACAGGCACCCTTGAGCGTCTACTTTCTACGCCTTTAAAAAGATGGGAGATTGTACTCGGGTATGTTTGTGGCTTCGGCATTTTTACCGTATTCCAAGCGCTGTTGATCTCGTGGTTTTCCATTCAGATTCTTGGCATTATGATGACAGGAATCTTTGGTTACGTAATGTTGATCACCTTACTCCTGTCGATGACAGCTTTGACACTGGGCACGTTACTGTCTGCTTTTGCAGCCAACGAGCTACAGATGATTCAGTTCATCCCGCTCATTATCGTGCCACAAATCTTCCTCAGCGGGCTATTCCCACTCGACACCCTACCGCTGTGGCTACAGCACATCGGCTATGCAACCCCAATTTATTATGGATCAGAAGCGCTTATGAACATCATGATCCGTGGCAAAGGATGGAGTGCCATCGCTCTGGATGTCTATGTACTGATCGGATTTTCACTGCTATTCATGGTTCTAAATGTATTGGCACTACGCAAACACCGGAGAATGTAGCAAATTTGGAGGGTAAATGTAATGAAGGAACACAATTCTACGGAACAAAATATGGAGGAGCAGTGGATTGAAGAGCTGCTGGCCATAAGTGAAGACGAGAAGCTGACACCGAAGCAGATTTCCATTCTGCAAGCGGCGATTGAGGTATTTTCCGAAAAAGGATACGCTGCTGCTGCGACTAGCGAGATTGCTCAAATGGCAGGTGTAGCAGAGGGAACGATTTTTCGATATTACAAAACCAAAAAAGATTTACTGCTGTCCATCATAGGTCCCACCATGAGTCGTATGTTAGCTCCTTTTGTACTTAGGAATTTCAACGGGTTGCTCGATGTTCCCTATGACAATTTTGAAGAGTTCTTGCGGACACTCATCATCAATCGGCTGGAGTTCGCCCGCAGGAATTTTAAAATTCTAAAGATTCTAATTCAGGAGATCCCTTTCCAGCCAAAGCTCAAAGAGCAATTCGCAGAGAATATTCTAAGCAAGGTGCTGGAGCGCGTCGTTGAAATTGTGGAGCACTTCAAGGCTAAAGGTGAGGTCATCGAATTACCCACACCCGCTATTCTACGTTTCACTATTTCATCCGTTATAGGGTATTTGCTTAATCGCCTGCTGCTACAGCCGGAAAAGGACTGGAACGACGAGGAAGAGATTAACCTCACCATCCATTTTATAATGCATGGGATTAGTGGAGCAGCAGCCCCTATTTGATGCGCACGCCCGTTCTGTTATCATAAGTACTATATAAATCCGGGTTCTTCGAAGAAACAAGTTACTTTAGGAAGGAATTAGATTATGGGCTTTAGTGTAACAGAACGGGTTATTAAGCTGCTGTGCGGCAAGTCTATTTATGAAAAAGGATTGGCTTATTACCAGTCTGGAAGCGTCGATATCCTTGATATTGAAGAACACAATGAATCCATCCCAGACCTGCCCCGGTCTCGTTATGAAGCGTTCGTTCAAGGGGGCATTGGTCACGAAGTAGTGGCTGTCATTGATATAGATGGTGATGTATCGGCAGAGTGTACTTGTCCCGCATACTCGCATGGAGGGCCTTTCTGCAAACATATCGCAGCTGTACTGATCAGCATTGATGCCCTTGGAACTGCCGGAGAACGGCCAGACCGTACCGAAACTCCTAGCCTTTCTACTATTGAAGATACTGGAGTCTTAACCCCACGCATGGTTACAGATTCTACGCGAGACATGGGGGAAAAGTCCAGAGATCAGCATCTGGTAAGCAGCCTGCTAGGCATGTTTAGCAACCATAAGCCGCGTCCGAGTGGGACTGGAGCTTTTGTGGATAATAGAATTCTGTTAAATGTAGAGTTTATCTGCAAGCCATTCACTTACAGCTATAGCACTACCATGCTGGGTGTAGAAATGAAAATCGGTTCGAAACGGCTATATGTCGTTCATAAAATAAGGGGTTTTCTGGAACGTATACACCGTGGAGAAACCTTCGAATTCTCGAAGCATTTCGTCTATGACCCTGCCATTCACAGCTTCCGGAAGGAAGATAACACTGTTCTTCAGAAGCTTATTGAAATTGTCTTAAATGAAAAAATGTATCGCGATAACATCACCAACTACGCTCCATATGGTGGTAACCTGGGAGGAGATCGCTTGCTGGCTGTCCCTCCTTTTTTCTGGGAGACGCTTCAGCCTGCGCTTTCAGAGGCTTCGTCGGTATATCTGCAACAAGGAGAGGGACTGTACGAAGGCATTAATATGTCTAATGAAGCACCACCCCTTAGCTTTGCGTTCGAGCAAGCCGAAGGCGAGGGATACCATCTGGATATTCAAGGACTTGAGCAGATCTCAGTTCTGGAAGACTACGGACTTGTGCTGTCTGAAGGTAAGCTGTTAAAGCTAACTGCTCAGGAATGCATGCGCCTATCTGAGATGAAAAAAATGCTAGATTCCTCCCGTCGAGATGGCATCGATATTGCGCCAGAACAAATGGAGCCTTTTATGGACAAGGTTATCCCTGGTCTGAAAAAACTGGGACACGTGCATATCGCCGACTCTATCGCTGATCGAATTGTGCAGCATAAGCTTATAGCGAGGCTATATCTGGACCGTGTGAGAGATCGACTGCTCGCCGGGCTAGAGTTTCAGTATGGTGACATTATCATCAATCCTTTGGATGAAAAAGCCCATGTTCGCGGTACGGACTTGATTCTTATACGCGACGGTGAAGGAGAGGCCCGAATTCTGGAGCTGATGGAGCATGAATCCTTCGCCAAAACCGAAGGCGGTTATATTATGACGGATGAGGAAGGTGAGTACGATTTTTTGTATCACACGATTCCGTTGCTTGAGCCGCTTCTAATGGTATATGCGACCACTGCTGTCAAAGAAAGATTGTTCACGGGAACCACGCCACCAAAAGTGAGCATTAGTTGGAATGAGAAAACCGACTGGCTTGATTTTAAATTCGACATGGGTGGTATTCCCGAATCTGAGATTGTGATGGTCTTAAAATCACTGCAGGATAAACGTAAATACTACCGCTTGCCCGAAGGGGCGCTGCTACCGCTGGAGAGCGAGGAGCTCCAAGAAATCATCACCTTTATGAACGAGATGGGCATTCGAGAAGGTGAGATTAAAGGTGCGCAATTCTCTTTACCAGTCGTTCGTGGATTACATTTAACCTCTGCTGATTCTCAAAGTGACTCAGTCAAGCTGAGCAGATCTTTTAGAAGGTTACTTGCGAATATGCACAATCCTGAGAACCTTGATTTCCCTATACCAGAGAGTCTTGCTCCTGTGCTCCGGGATTATCAGCAGTATGGATTTCAGTGGCTGAAGACGCTGGCCCACTACCGTTTCGGGGGGATTTTAGCGGATGATATGGGTCTTGGTAAAACGCTGCAGAGTATCGCTTTTCTGCTCTCTGAGCTTCCGGATATTCGTCAGAGTGGTCTGCCCGCTCTTATTGTCGCTCCTGCTTCTCTCACCTACAACTGGCATAATGAACTTAAAAAGTTCACGCCTGAGATTAAGGCTGTTATTGCAGATGGAAGCTTAACGGAACGCGGTCGGATTTTAAAAAATGCAGCGAAGGCAGATGTAATCATCACCTCTTACCCACTACTTCGTAGAGATGTTCAGTTGTATGCTAAGAAATCTTTTCATACCCTGATTCTCGATGAAGCACAAACCATAAAGAACCATACGACGCAGACCGCTCAAGCAGTTATGGCTCTTCAGGCCCGGCATCGTTTTGCACTTACTGGAACTCCAGTGGAGAATGCGCTGGAAGATCTTTGGTCCATCTTCGGTACCGTGTTCCCCGGGCTGTTTCCAGGTAAAAAAGCTTTTCACGATTTGCCGAGGGAAACTATCGCTAAACGGGCACGTCCCTTTTTGCTGCGGCGCTTAAAGAGTGATGTGTTAAAGGAACTGCCTGAGAAAATCGAGTCCCTCCAAGCCTGTGAGCTGCTGCCTGAGCAGAAGAAGCTATATGTTGCTTATCTCGCACGTTTGAAAAAAGAGGCGCTTAAGCATCTGACCCAGGATAGTTTCGGCAATAATAATCGGATCAAAATCCTTGCTGGACTCACCCGTCTACGCCAGTTGTGCTGCCACCCGGCTCTATTTGTGGATGGGTATGAAGGAAGCTCCGCCAAGTTCGAGCAGCTGCTCGAAATCATAGAGGAATGCCGCAGTTCGGGTAAACGAATGCTAGTATTTTCCCAGTTCACAGAAATGCTCGGCCTGATTGGACGCGAACTCGGATATCAAGGTATTCCATATTTTTACCTAGATGGTCAAACGCCAGTGTCTCAGCGGGTAGATCTATGTAATAAGTTTAATGAAGGAGAGCGAGATATTTTCCTGATCTCCTTAAAAGCTGGCGGAACCGGACTCAACTTAACAGGGGCTGACACTGTAATCCTATACGATCTATGGTGGAACCCAGCCGTCGAGCAGCAAGCAGCGGATCGGGCTCACCGAATCGGACAGAAAAAAGTAGTGCAAGTGATACGACTCGTCACCCAAGGCACTGTAGAAGACAAAATGTATGAGCTGCAACAGAAGAAAAAGAACTTGATCGATGAGGTGATCCAACCAGGTCAGGAAGGATTATCTACGCTTACAGAACAAGACATCCGGGAGATTTTGATGATCTAAATAAAGGGATACCCTCTAGCCACACGTGAACTGCACCCCGTCAAGTAGACAATACAATAAATAAAAGTAGTTTAAGCGGCCTTAGTCCTAAATTCAATGGGACTGAGGCCATTTAGTTTTGCCTGTAACCGTTCGTTATTGTAAAAGTGAATGTAGGTATCAATATCTGTTTGGAGTTCTTCAAAGGTCTGGTAGGTATGTAAGTAGTACTTCTCACATTTCAATGTTCCCCAGAAGGATTCCATCGGCCCATTGTCAATGCAGCAGCCTACTCGGGACATGCTTTGCTTCAGTTCTGCATCGTCCAACATCTTCTTAAAATGCAGAGAGGTATGTCCCGTTAACAAAACAGAGGATAGCTCGGAAGCCATCCTTACGGCTACTGAGTATCCTCTCTTTCACAATCAAATTCAGAGATAATTTACGTCAATTCATGAACAGACCATACTATACCCGAAGTATTAGCACCGCCCAGATTCAAAGGAACCGTCAAGCCATTAGAAACATAGAACAAGCCAATAACATCACCTGCAGTTAGTGCAAATTCTCCTGTCAGCGTTACAGTCCCGCTCCCCAAAATTGCTCTCAAAGTTAGAATAAGCGCAACATTCACATCCAACACAGGAAATAATCCACTTACCAGGTTTGTTGAAGTTGGAGAAGTTCTCTGAACTACGAATGCAGGATTGATTCCACTACCAAGACTAATTGAGATTGCGGCAGTTGTGGAATAGTTAATGGTCGCTTCAATAGAATATCTACCCGTTGTCGGAACTGTGTAATCTCCCGTAACTTGGTTAAAGGAAGGATTAGTGTAAAATGGAGATGCCACAGACCAGCCCGTAAGTTGGGAAGAAGTAGAAACTGACAAAGATGACAGGAATGCAGAGAATCCCTCAGCTTGAATGTTCGGCCCTGTTGCTCCGGTTACCCCGGTCACTCCAGCTACTCCTGTCGCACCAGTCACCCCGTCGGCTCCCGTTGCACCAGTTGCTCCAGTTGCTCCAGTTGCTCCAGTCGCTCCAGTCGCTCCAGTTGCTCCGGTCGCTCCATCTACTCCCGTTGCACCAGTTACACCAGCCGTTCCTGTTGCTCCAGTCACTCCGTCGGCTCCCGTTGCCCCAGTTACTCCAGCCGTTCCTGTTGCTCCAGTCACTCCAGCTACTCCTGTTGCTCCGGTCACTCCAGCTACTCCTGTCGCTCCAGTCACTCCGTCGGCTCCTGTTGCTCCAGTTACTCCAGCCGTTCCCGTTGCTCCGGTCACTCCAACTGCTCCTGTCGCTCCAGTCACCCCGTCTGCTCCCGTTGCACCAGTCGCACCAGTCACTCCGTCGGCTCCGGTTGCTCCAGTTACTCCAGTTACTCCAGCCGTTCCTGTTGCTCCGGTCACTCCAACTGCTCCTGTCGCGCCAGTCACCCCGTCTGCTCCCGTTGCTCCAGTCGCTCCATCAGCTCCCGTTGCACCTGTTGCTCCATCGGCTCCCGTTGCACCTGTTGCTCCAGTCACTCCATCCGCACCCGTTGCTCCAGTCGCTCCATCAGCTCCCGTTGCACCCGTCGCTCCAGTCACTCCGTCGGCTCCGGTTGCTCCAGTCGCTCCAGTCACTCCAGCCGTTCCCGTTGCTCCAGTCGCTCCAGTCACTCCATCGGCTCCCGTTGCACCTGTTGCTCCTGTTGCCCCAGTCACTCCGTCCGCTCCCGTTGCTCCAGTCGCTCCAGTTGCTCCATCGGCTCCCGTTGCTCCAGTCGCTCCATCGGCTCCGGTTGCTCCAGTCGCTCCAGTCACTCCATCAGCACCCGTTGCTCCAGTCACTCCGTCGGCTCCGGTTGCTCCAGTTACTCCAGCCGTTCCCGTTGCTCCGGTCACTCCAGCTACTCCTGTCGCACCAGTCACTCCGTCCGCTCCCGTTGCTCCCGTTGCTCCAGTCGCTCCATCAGCTCCCGTTGCACCTGTTGCTCCATCGGCTCCCGTTGCACCCGTTGCCCCAGTCGCTCCATCGGACCCCGTTGCCCCAGTCGCTCCATCGGACCCCGTTGCTCCAGTCGCTCCATCGGCTCCGGTTGCTCCAGTCGCTCCAGTCACTCCATCGGCTCCCGTTGCACCCGTTGCACCAGTCGCTCCATCGGACCCCGTTGCACCCGTTGCCCCAGTCGCTCCATCGGCCCCCGTTGCTCCAGTCGCTCCATCAGCTCCCGTTGCACCCGTTGCTCCCGTCGCTCCATCGGCTCCGGTTGCT
>NZ_LCZJ02000012.1:131184-253231 GCF_001012825.1 Paenibacillus etheri | reverse complement strand
CCAGTCGCTCCATCGGCCCCCGTTGCTCCAGTCGCTCCATCAGCTCCGGTTGCTCCAGTCGCTCCGTCCGTTCCCGTTGCACCCGTTGCACCCGTTGCTCCAGTCGCTCCATCGGCCCCCGTTGCTCCAGTCACTCCAGTCACTCCATCGGCCCCCGTTGCCCCAGTCGCTCCATCGGCCCCCGTTGCTCCAGTCGCTCCATCGGCCCCCGTTGCTCCAGTCGCTCCGTCCACTCCCGTTGCACCCGTCGCTCCATCAGCTCCGGTTGCTCCAGTCGCTCCAGTCGCTCCAGTCACTCCATCGGCTCCCGTTGCACCCGTTGCTCCAGTCGCTCCATCGGCTCCGGTTGCTCCAGTCGCTCCATCGGCCCCCGTTGCTCCAGTCACTCCGTCCGCTCCTGTTGCACCCGTTGCCCCAGTCACTCCTTCCGCTCCCGTTGCTCCCGTTGCTCCAGTCGCTCCATCGGCACCCGTTGCTCCAGTCACTCCGTCCGCTCCCGTTGCTCCGGTCACTCCAGTCGCTCCCGTTACACCAGTCGCTCCTCCAGGCGCTCCATCGGCTCCGGTTGCTCCAGTCGCTCCAGTCACTCCATCGGCTCCCGTTGCACCCGTCGCTCCAGTCGCTCCGTCGGCCCCTGTTGCTCCCGTTGCTCCGGTCACTCCAGTCGCTCCATCGGTTCCCGTTGCACCTGTCGCTCCAGTCACTCCATCAGCTCCGGTTGCACCTGTCGCTCCAGTTGCTCCATCCGCACCCGTTGCACCTGTTGCCCCAGTTCCCCCTACCGTTGCTCCTAGTAATTCAGAATGGACAAGTCGGTGAGCAGTCACGATTTGACCCACACTATTTTTTCCCCAGACTGAAATTTGAATAGGATCATCTACCATGCTTAAAGTCGTAAATATAAATTCAAACGCATCAAAATCCGCATAATAATCCTTTGTAATATCTTGCTCAGGCATAACGTTAACAAGTTCACTAACATATAAAGTTCTTGTCCCATCCATATGATATCCTTGGACGAGAACCGTAGAAGAAATAACGTCGCTTCGGTTATCGATTTTGATCGTAACATGTTGAGTAGGTCGTATACCTCCCACCATGGGATTATCTATCGGCCCAGTAGATAAATAGCTCAATTTTTCAACACTCCTTTAGATTATTCCTAAATATTTTTCCCGCGCTACTATGCGATGAGGATCTACCAATTCCCCCGAAGCCCGTTTGCCCCAGACCGAGATTCCTACCTCTACTTCAGCATCGTCTAATGTTGCAAACTCAAATTCAAATGCGTCTAAATCAGCAAAATAGTTCCTAGTTAAAACTTGATTAGATGCGAGATTTAGCGTTTCATTCACGTACATCGTTCTTGATCCATTTAATAAATAGCCTTGAATGACAAAAGTATATGGATTAAGAGAATCACGATTAACTGCTTTTACTGTTACGATTTGTGTCTGTCTGACCCCCAGAATTGGACCATTATCTATAGGTCCGGTTGAAAATAAAGCCATCTGTATTCACTCCTTTCTTCCACTAGCAGTTTGAAAGTTTGCAAACTATAACTCTAGTAACATGGTTCATAATTTATAGCTCTATATAGTAATATTCTGTATTTAAATCTAATGTGTGGACATTTATGCAAAGGAATTTTCATTCAAAATGAAACAACCCTCTATTCTTTGAATTTGCAATCTACTAATTGAACAATCTAAAACTCAAGCATCTTCTAGATTTCACTGAGGAGCACCCTATTGCTTTTTTCGAAATATTCGTTATACTGATAAAAATCATTCAAGCATCGATGAGCGGGAGAGTAGTTAACGTGTTCTAGTCCTCAGCGAGCCGGGTAAGTGTAAGCCGGTACAGAGCACCTAATGAAGCGCACCTGTGAGATGGACTTCTGAACCCAAGTAGGAAGCCCCGGCTGAAGACCGTTATCCTGTAAGGTGGCTAAACGCTGTTTAGCAACGAGAGTGGTACCGCGAGCGCTAAAGCCCTCGTCTCTTTTGAGACGAGGGCTTTTTTGTATTTTCAAAGGAGGGTATAAAATGTTAAGTCAAATCATCAAAAACAGCATTGAGCAAAGCGTAAAAAAAGTATTCCACACCTTAGAAATCCCCTACCCAAGCGATATTGATATTCTGATCGAACAGCCAGCTAATCTAGAGCATGGTGATTATTCCTGCAATATTGCTATGCAGCTAGCCAAAACCCTGCGCAAATCCCCTCTCGTCATAGCAGAGTTAGTAAAAGCAGAAATTACATTAGAAGAGAGTTACACAGGTCTTTTACAAAAAGTCGAGGTAGCCGCACCCGGATTTATTAATTTGTACATGGACTGGCAGATGTGGGCTAAACATTCCTTTGATCTGCCAGATAGCATGGGGGAGAAGGTTATCATCGAGCACACTTCAATCAACCCAAACAAAGCTGCTCATGTAGGCCATCTGAGAAATGCTTGCATCGGCGATGCATTGGTCAGAATCATGAAAAGAACCGGACATAACGTAGAGGTCCATAACTACGTGGATGATCTGGGCAACCAGCTGGCAGATACAGTCGTTGGTTTATTAAATGTACCTTTAGAAGGGGATCATCAACGTTTCGGTGATTATTGCTGGGATCTTTATGCCAAAGTGAACAAAGAATATGCACAGAATCCAGAGATGACACACAAGCGCACGGATATGCTGCATGCTCTTGAACAAGGTGACGGCAATCAGGCGTGGCTGGGCAACCTTGTCGCTGAACGTATTGTGAGAGAACATGTAGCAGAAATGAAGCGTTTTGGTATTCACTATGACCTACTGGTATGGGAGAGCAATATTTTAAAAGAAGGATTCTGGGCAGCCGCGTCTGAGAAATTGCAGCAAACGACAGTTTTTGTACAGGAGACTGAAGGTAAGCTTGCGGGATGCTGGGTGCTAAAACAAGGGACAGATGTCAGCAATGGAGCGGATTCAGAGGATCATCAGCTGGATAAGGTGCTTGTGCGTTCGAATGGGATTTTGACGTACACGGCTAAAGACATTGCCTATCATCTCTGGAAATTCGGTTTACTAACCAAAAATTTCACCTACAGTGAATTCTCGACCGGCTTATGGACCACTGGATTAACTGGAACCCAGGAGCCCTATGGACATGCGGACCGTGTCATTAACGTGATCGATTATAGACAGGAATATCCGCAACAAATGGTTAAGCAGGCTTTAGGCGCACTAGGTTATAACGATCAAGCAGAGAAGCTACATCATGTAAGTTATGGCGTTGTTTCTCTTAGTCCGGCCTCGGCTGACGAGCTGGGGATAGATATTTCAGAAGGAAAATCTTCTTATGCCATGTCCGGACGCCAAGGAATTGGCGTTAAGGTGATTGATTTAGTGAAGCTTATGGAACAGAACATAGAACATTCGCGCTCCGAAAAAGAGGGGCTTTCCAGCCACATCATTGCGACTGCTGCCATTCGTTATTATCTGCTGCGGTTTAATCTGGGAACGGAAATCGTGTTTGATTTCAAACAGGCTACCGAAATATCCGGCAATACCGGGGTTTATCTGATGTACACCTATGCGCGTGCTAGCAGTGTTTTGGGCAAATCAACAACCCCATTAATTACAGATGCCTCACAGCTTCAATTCCCACTTGAAATGGAAAAAGCAGAGCTTGCTTTGCTGAGACAGCTTAGCCTCTGGCAGGAGACGTTGTATTCTGCAAGCATAGAATTGACGCCAAATATACTCTGCACTTACGCGCATACCTTAGCTACGTTATTCAATAACTTCTATTCTATATGTCCGATTTTAAAAGGTGACGCGGCTACCATTGCCTTTCGTCTCTGGCTCACTTCGAGATTTAAGGATACTTTAGGGGATGTGCTAGGAGTACTTGGGTTACCGACACCGAGCCGTATGTAAAAGGTATAGAAAAAAGGGCAATCTCCACGCTTATCACGGAGATTGCCCTTCAAACATGATCTTACTTATAAATGTCTATCACATTTCCAGCTTCCACGCAGAGACGATCAAAGTCCACACGCTTGATTCGGATACCGCCACTACGGTAGCGATTAAGCGTACCTTCCGCTTGCACTTCCGTACCGTTAACAGTAACCCGGCTGTTATCAGAGCCCGTAAGGTGATAAATAAAGTCTACCTTAGTGCCTGCATATTCAAAGCTAAAGTGCATTCCGTCCAGCGACTCCGGAAGAATCGGGTCGATGATTAAATCTCCGCCTTCGGTACGGATCCCCAGTGCATTTGAGATTAACTGGTTCATATAGATCCCAGGACCGCTTGAATAAATTCTCCAGCCACCTTTGACAGCTACGTCACCATTACGCAGTTTATCGAAATTCTCCTGCGCCTCATAACGGGTGTTAAATTTACCATCCGAGCTACTGAAATACGAGTTAGCTTGACGTAGTTCAGCGTTTGGCACCACGTCGCGGATCCCAATCGGATTGATCGCCGCTAGGCCATTCCAGACCTGATCGGTTTTCCCTAGCTTAGCCATAGCTTCTACATAACGGATGTGTGCATGTACATATTGTAGTCCAATTTCCCGACCAAAGTTAGAAGCTTGCTCCGCACGTTTGAAGTGGGTGCTTACGCCGCCAACATATTGGGCTGGACGGTTCATTAGACGAACGCCGTCAGGGCAGAACAGTTTATCCTGGATCACTTCATAATGCGCTTGGGCTTGTTCTGGTGTCAGCAGCTCACTGATCATACTGCGCGTCATTGGCAGCAGACGGTATTGGATCCCGGTTTCTGTATCGCTTGGATGTACCATAAGCTTCACCTGCTCTGGGTCCTCCATATACAGGAATCCAGGAATTACTTCAGCTTGGAGCATATGTGTGTTGAAATCCTCACGGATTCCCTCCACCATCGCTTTCAGCTCTTCTGAACCTGCTGGATCAACTTTATGAAGCACTTCTGAGAACTGATTTAATGTCTGATAGGTAAGCGCCACTGTCCAGCTACTAACCATGTATTGCTTCAGCTGTGGATTTGCAGGCTGGAGTGTATCATCCCAGTCTCCATCACCGTAAGAAGACAAATGCGTGTCATGCAGGAAGTGATTCTTAATATAAGCAACTTCCTTTCGTGCATGATCCAGCAACGTCGCTTTTTCCTCTGTAAAATCAAAGCTATGCTTACGAGTATACGGCACAGTCGCTTGCAAAATACTGTAGTCTTGCGTTACCGCCAAATAGTCTCCAAGCACTTTGAGCGGCCATACAATAATATCCCCATGGCTCTCCTCTTGTTGAATCTTCGTATATTTATCAAACATGAACCACTGTGGCCAATTACCGTCATCTTCATATTGATGAGCATACAGGGTCAGCAATATTTCACGAACCTGATCGTATTTTTGCGTAGCCATAAAGTATTCCACTGGTCCCTGACACACGTCACGGGTTCCCCAAGCAGCGCCGCCATATTGTTCCAATCCGTGAGGGACTGAATAATGGACGAGCATATTATGTGTATACCACCAAGCTAGAGCATTTACCTTAAACAACTCACCTTCGGACCCATCACCTAACGTCAAGCGGAAGCCATTCATAACCCCGCTATAGAACTCGCGGTATGCGGAAATCTCCTCTTCAGCTGTGCGGCTGCTCGATTGAATCTCCTTGCCATCCAGAAGACCTTGAATGTTCAATGTCCACTCACTACTCTCCGACAGTTCCAGAATAGCTAAGGGTGCATCAGACTGCTCAGCATTAGAGACAAGTCTACCTTCATTTTGAAGAGTGAAATCCGCTCCTTGTACCTGGAATTTATACTGCAGATCAGGATATTCCCCTGCACTTAGTGCGCTTCTATCAGCCGAGAAGGTTACGGTTCCCTCTTCTTGCTTAAATTGATATGGGAGCTCGTATTCGTTAACGTTCATAGTGATTTGATTAGTGACTAAATAGCGGTAAGCTTTTCCGCTTTCCGTACGCACATTCAGGAATATCTCCGGAGAAGCTGCAGTAGTGTAGTTCGTAATAATGAAACATTCGCCATCTGTTCTGTAAGACCAACGGGCATAGTTGAAACCAACTTCAAATAAAGACGGCATGGTCAGCAACCGATATTCGCCATTCCACTGTACATAGATTCTTTGTCCTGAAGCTTTTGGAATGTTAAGGGCATTTCTAGGATTAGACATTAGCTTGTTGAAATTGGTATTCCCAATGACTACTTGGGAGTTAAAAATCCCGTACATATAGGAAGTCGTAGTGATTACCTTATCGTTAAGTCTGGCATTATCTCCACTCATTAGAATATGACCATGAGGGCGCTCTACCTTAAGTTCCTTCTCTTTCAATACAACATGCTCATAATTTTCCGTGAAGAAAGACAGAAGCTGGTCTCCCTCTTTTTCCTCTTGATAGCGAACCGGGAACAAGGCTTCGACCTCTTCACTCGTCAGAGAATTTGCAGCTAGTGGTGCTCCCAGCTCTTTCGTCAAGAAAGAACGCTCGAGCGGTGCTTCAGCTACTAAAGGCAACTCCTTTACCGTTTCCCAAGCCGCAGCAACATCCTTCGTAAATTCTAACGAGGTAATCGCTTCTGGATGATCTTGCTTGAACAATCCATAAAATACAAACCGGGCTTCCCCGCTCAGCTTCACCCGCTCCGATTGCAGGGCAGTATACGCGAATTCATATTGATAGATTTCATTACTTAATTGCTCACGACTCAGGCTTTCTGGTTGATTGGTCTCTTTATAAGACAATCCAAAGAATTGGAAACCATCTGTTGAGAAGCTTGCTGCCTTAGTGATTGCACCCTGTTGTAGATATGGAAATTTGCCGCCTTGCGGTTGGTTCTGTCTGGAGCATACGACATATCCCTTTGACTGATCCTCGAATACGGCATGGTCAATATACTGTGACAGGTAGGCTTCATTACTGCGAACAGCACCGATATCGGCAATACCCACATCTTGTCCGTACACGAGATCCACATCTGCATCTTGCCCTGTAAGCTTGACGTCCCAGAACCAAGCGCCTTGAGCCGTCGGAGTAAAAATAACCTGATACTCGATATTTTCCGCTGTACCTTCCCAAACCAAGCGGTTCCCAGCCTTGCGTACAGTGCTTGAGGAATGAATGCCCAGCAAAGGAACAGCTTGAATGCTTCCATTACTATGAATACGTAAATATAGATTGGATAATGAGCCATCCACAATATTAGGCAGCAATTGATTGATCATTGTCCGTTCATGGAGAACTTGGAACAAGTCCCCACTGTTTGTAAAAGTGAATGATAAGTCTCCAGCGTTTAAATGGATGTTAGAATTCATATTAGTAGTCATATTCTTGCACTCCTCTATTACGACAGTCTGTGTCGTATATATTCTACTTAAGCTAATGTTAAGCGAAAATCGCGTTCTTTAACCTCTTGGCTATTTGGACCCACAAACAATTTGAATTGTCCCGGATCACTGCTAAAGCTTAAATCGCTATGATAGTAACGAAGCTGAGCTTCCGTAAGTGTAAAGCTCACTTCCTTGCATTCTCCCGGGGAGAGGCTGATCTTGGCAAAGTCTTTCAGTTCCTTCATCGGTCTGACAACTTCTCCTGAAATGTCTCGGATATAGAGCTGTACTACCTCTTCTCCTTGTACATTACCCGTATTAGTCACCGTAACAGTAACCTTAATGGGCTGATCCTTCGTCATTATTTCACCGGAAAGGTTCGGTTCACTATAGCTAAATGTCGTATAACTAAGACCAAAGCCAAATGGCAGAAACGGCTCATTAGGAATGTCCAGATATTGTGAGACATAACGTTTGTCCGCACCCGGTGCATGTAGAGGACGTCCAGTGTTGAAATGATTGTAATAGACAGGAATTTGTCCTACAGATACAGGGAACGACATCGTCAATCTTCCGGACGGATTCTCGTCCCCATATAGAAGGCTTGTAATAGCCGCACCGCCCTCGCTTCCTGGGAACCAGGCTTCCAGAATGGCATCCGCGTTCTCGATCACACCACTAAGATCCAGTGGGCGTCCGTTAAACAACACCACCACAATAGGCTTACCCAGCGTCTTCATACGTTGCAAAAGCTCACGCTGCGCTTCCGGTAAGCAGATATCTGAACGACTTCCAGCTTCTCCGCTCATATCCGAATGTTCGCCAAGTGCCAGCACAATCACATCGGCTTCCAGCGCTACCGCTTTCGCTTCCAGCCATTGCTCTTCTGTAAAGCTCTCAATCCCGGAGCCTTCTGCAACAGTAACCTTACCTGCAGCTGCACGAGCTTCAAGAGCTGGAGCAAGACGGCTAGCTTCTTCTGTTGAACCTAACCAGGACCATGGTCCAAGAATATCTCCGTTATTAGCAAACGGTCCGATTAGCGCAATCCGCTGCTCTGTCGTAAGCGGCAGAACCTGATCATTCTTCAGCAGTACGCAGGATTTAACCGCTAATTCTCTCGCTGCTGTCCGGTGAGCCTCACAGAAAATCACCTCGCGCTCCTTCTCTATATCTGCCCCACGTAACGGATTCTCAAACAAGCCCAGTCTTTGCTTCAATTTCAAAATACGAAGTACGGCTTCATCAATGATGCTTTCATCCACTTGCCCATCCGCTACAAGCGCTGGCAATTGGTGCACATAACACTCTGTCATCATCTCGATATCCACGCTAGCTTTGATAGCTTTAAGAGCTGCTTCAGCCTCATCCTCGGCCACACCATGCGGGATCAGTTCCTTCACCGCGCCCCAATCCGAGATCAACACGCCGTCAAAGCCCCATTCCTCACGTAGCAGTTGACGAAGCAGCTTAACGTTCCCGCTTATCGGAATCCCGTCAATCGTGTTGAACGAAGTCATAACCATTTCTGCACCCTCATCCAGTGCTGCACGATAGGCTGGCAGATAATATTCCCGTAGCTGACGTTCTGATAAATCGACCGTATTATAATCCCGTCCGCCTTCGGATAGACCATAGGCTGCAAAGTGCTTAACGCAAGCCGCCAGGCGACTTACATCATCCGTCAAGTCATTCCCCTGAAACCCGCGTACAAATGCACGGGCAAACCTACCATTCAAATAAGGATCTTCGCCGGTAGACTCCATCACTCTTCCCCAACGCGGGTCCCGAACAAGATCCGCCATAGGTGCAAAAGTAACGTGTACACCTGATACTGCCGCTTCTTTAGCAGCAATCTCGGCGCTTAGCTCCGCTCGTTCCATATCCCAAGAGCAACCAATCGCCAATGGCACCGGAAAAATCGTCTTAAAGCCATGCACGATATCCGCCATCATCAGCAGTGGAATAC
Organism: Paenibacillus etheri; assembly: GCF_001012825.1. Lineage (GTDB taxonomy): Bacteria > Bacillota > Bacilli > Paenibacillales > Paenibacillaceae > Paenibacillus_AQ > Paenibacillus_AQ etheri. The sequence goes on along the minus strand of NZ_LCZJ02000012.1, from coordinate 243,939 downwards.
CCAATCTATTTTTACGTAAGTGTGCTTCCTGGACGGCAATGACTTGCTCTGCGCCCGAAAGTCCAAGTACTGAACCACTATTCTCAATCATGTGATCCGTAATCCCCATGGATGCCATAGGGCCAGTGATTTGCCCTCCTTCTTCCGCTCCTTCATAGAAATTAGCAGCTAGCTGCTGCAATTGTGCTATTTTCTCTTCAAGCGTCATCTGGTTTAACAGGGACGTCAGTTGCTGGTCTTTCATCTCAAATCCTCCATAATATCTCTTTCTGCAATTGCTCATTGCTCTTAGTTGTACAAGAAATCGAAAGTTGTCTTCAGATGTTCCTCCCAGAATCTCCATTCATGTGTTCCTGGAGTCTCAACATATTGAAATGTATAGAGACTCGCTTGCATATGAGAAGCAAATTCCCGGTTCATCTCCACAAATGGATCTTCGGAACCACAGCAGGTCAGAATCGAAGGCAACTTACGTTCATCGTCGACCAATTTAGCTGCTAAAGCATACAGATCTTGATCCGGCTTAATTTGTAAGCGTTTTCCGAAAGTGCCTGCCATCTCCCTCGCCATATCCGTAGACATTTGCGGGTCCTTCAATCTTTTCTGAATATCTGTAACGCCTGACAAGGAAACTACTTTGCTGTACCGCTCGGGATAGGTAAGCGCACATTTTAGTGCCCCATATCCGCCCATCGATAGACCGGCAACAAACGTCTTCTGCGGATCATCATCCAGTCTCATCATTCGGCCACAAAGCTCAGGAAGCTCTTGCGTAACATAGTGGAAGTAATCCAGTCCGTACTCCATATCTGTATAATAGCTTCTGCCAACCTGAGGCATTATGACTGTGCAGCCATACTTGTTAGCATATTGCTCAATGGTAGTCAGCCTGTACCATGTACTAGCATTGTCGCCAGCACCATGTAACAGATAGAGCGTTCCTCCGGTGGTGTTGCCCGAATCGACGGGGGAGATTATACTGATGGACGTTGTCATTCTTAAGGTAGGAGAACCAGTCTCAACGGTTAGAAGTGCCATATGTCATCTCCTTGCGAAACCTTTTTTCAAAATATAAAAAAGTATATGCTTACGCTATAAATTATCCTTCTATTTCTCGCTCAAACGCTTACCGTCCTTATAAGGACGCCGAAGGCGTTTATGCTTGTTTATTAATCTTCTTACAAGATCCCCGCTTAACCAAAACAGACTCGAATACCACATGTTTGTTCTCCGATTGGCCCGAAATCAAGTCAAACAGAATTTCAACACTGGCTTTCGCCATATCCACCCCAGGTTGGCTAATCGTATCCAGCGATGGGTGATAGTATTCTGCCATCTCTATACCGTCAAATCCGATGATCGAAATATCATTTGGAATCGATAGACCCAAAGACAATAGAGCTTTAGCAGCTCCGATAGCAATAGTATCTGATGCGGCAAATACAGCGGTGATGTCTTTTTTCTTATTGAGCAGTCTTTTCGTAGCTGTAAAGCCAGAACTTGGACTGTATTCACAATCCTCTACCAAGGAAGCATCATACTCAATCCCATGATCCTCTAGCGCCTTGATATAACCCATAAGACGACGGTTTCCGGTAGTATGCTGAACCAAAGGAAATCTGGCCAAAAAGCATATGTTCCGGTGTCCGAGTGAGATCAGATAGCTCACAGCTTTATAGGACTCTTGCATATCATCAATGATCACACTGGAGAATACGGCAGGATCAACATCCTTCGTAGTTGTGATGGTAGTCAAAACAAATGGGATTGGCAATTGTTTGAATTTTTCTTCGGAATGGTCATATGTACCACCCATAAAGATTACCCCGTACAAATTCTTCTCCTTCACGAGCTGAAGAGCAGCATTGATCTCGTCCACTCCATCTTCTACATGCTGGATTAGAAGTGGGCACCCGCGCAGATTCACTTGACGCTCTACTTCTTTGATCATGTCTGCAAAAAACGGGTTTGCAATTCCCTTAACCATAAGCGCTATCGTATTAGAACGCGTTTTCTTAAGATTGCTCGCATTTCCATTTGGAATATAATTATGTTCTCTTACAACAGCCATTACTTTAGCTCTGGTTGCATCACTTACGACACCGGAGTTATTAATTACCCTGGAGACCGTGGCGATACCAACGCCTGATAGCCTTGCAATATCCTTGATATTCATAATTCCCCCTGTTTCACCCCTATAATGAGCTCCCGTTCACCTGATAAAAATCAGCTTAGTGGAAACGCATGAAATAATGGGAAACGTTTCCCATGACATCATTTTGACTGTTTTCGTATCTAAATTGCTTAATACGTTCATTATGGACAGATATTTTTTAGAAGTCAACCTATGATTTTTGACTAAAAATGATTCTCAATTTTAAAATCGCTTTAAATTTTATGGAGATTGGTCACAAATGGTAGTTACTTTGCCTTTATTGACTTTAAAATAAGAATAGAATACCATCGATTTAGCTATTTAATATTTAGTCACAGGAAACGTTTCCACTACGTTTTCAATGATTTTGACCACCAAATTTTCTAATCCCGCTTGGAATCTTAGAGAGAGAGGGCTGCATTTAATGATAAACATGACTCGCTTCGAAACCCAGATCCGTGAACGTGGATTGAATGTGTTCAATGTTCGTGTGCTTCAAAATGGAACTCTAGTGGGGAAATCGGATCTCGCAGAGGATATTCGGCGCTTGCAGCATTCGGTAAGCAAATCTTTTACATGCATGGCCGTGGGCCTGGCCATCGAAGAAGGAAAGCTAACACCGGATACAACACTTAGGGAAGTGTTTCCGGATTACGCATTTACACAAGAGGCCCTTCCCTCCATGCAACCTGGGGAATTGACCTTGTTCGATTTATTACGTATGAGTACAGGGCATGATTCTCCTCCATTTTGGGCTGAAGAGAGATTGGCCTTGAAGGATGTAAACTGGATACAACATTATCTATCTCTGCCTTTAGACAGACCTCCAGGGGAACAGTTTACGTACAGCAGCGGGGATACCATCATGATCTCTGCAATGATACAGGCCAGTGTCGGACAAACCGTAAGAGATTATCTCGTTCCTCGTCTCTTTGCGCCACTAGGTATAGAAAATGTTGATTGGGAAACGACTCCGCATGGGATCACCCTCGGTTGTGCAGGACTTCAGATCAACACGGAGGAACTAAGCCGATTTGGACAGCTTCTTTTGCAAAAAGGAATGTGGCAGGGGCAGCAGCTTATTCCCGCAGCTTGGATCGAATTTGTCACGCAAAAGCAGATCGAAAACGATGGGGATGGCGATTGGGGCCAAGGGTACGGCTGTCAATTCTGGCTGTGTACTCATGATGCTTATCGTGCCGATGGCGCTCACGGTCAATTCTGCGTTGTTGCCCCGGATGCTCAAGTGGTGATTGCCATTAACAGTATGGAGGATAATATGCAAGCTATTCTAGACACCGTCTGGGAGGAAATCTGGCCGCTTCTTTAGGCTTCTTCTCATTAGGGTACGTTTATTAGGGGAAATCTCCCTGATTTTATCCAATAATCGCTCCATACGAATGAAATTAAGGAATTTCTCTTTAAAAATCAGGGCAATATCCATATTTGCCTACGAATCAGCTAAATTTCAGGAAGAAATCCCCCAATTTCCAACAGAGCTTCACTTCATATTGGTGAGGACCCTTCCTGAGTGATACGTGAATATAAAAATTGTACCCCCTGAAGACTCGGGCGTACAATTTTGGTTAACTTTTATGCGATTATTCTATAACATCTTTACACTTTACTTAGTCATAATATTATAAATAATCTGAACAAATTCTGCTCTGGTTGCTTTATCATTAGGTAAGAGTTTACCGTTTGACCCCGATACAACACCAGTCTTTACAAACAATGTCATTGCATCAGTTGCATAAGTAGAAACAATTTCTGCATCCTTAAAGTTTTTTAATTCTTTTTTACCAGTTACAGTCGGCAATTCATTAATGTTCTTAAGAGTATTGTACGTCAATACAGACAATTCCTGTCTTGTAACTTGTTTGTCAGGTGCAAATACATTGTTACCCAATCCGTTTGTGATTCCCAATCTCTTTGCCGCTGATAGGTAGCCAGAATAATATGTGTTTCCTGCGTCACTGAAATTGTTTTCAGAGTTTTCATCAGGACTGATACCAAAAGCTCTCATTAGCATAACCAAACTTTGTGCTCTGGTTATTTTGCTTTCGGAACCAAAATTTCCATCACCTAATCCGTTTGTTATACCCCTTGCAGATACAAAGGTTACTGCGTTGTTGTACCATGAATTTTCGGCTACATCGTTAAAGTCCACCTTGTTGTACCCTATAGCATACGTTGAGGAATAAGGTGTCTTGAATGCTAAAGCCTTGCTTGTTGCATCATACTTGTAATTTCTAAGCGTTTCATGCTTATCCGTAGTATTAATATCGTATACCACGATTGCATTTGGATTTTCTCCTACCTTAAGTCTATAAGGTATTGTTACTATTACATTTCCGTCAAATTGTGAGATAGTCTCACCACCACTGTTAATTTCAAAATTAACAACAGGTCTGTCTCCAATCTTGCGCTGAACTTCTGCGGATAATGTTGATACTTCAATCTTCGACAAAGTTATAGTAATAGTTCCTGTTGCCTGTTTGGAAATGCTCGATACTGTTTTTGCATCAATGGTCATTGTCCCATTTGTCGTAGATATGTTCAGAAGATTAGCTTTACTAGATATGAACTTTGTTAAGGCTTCATTTGATAAAGTAAGTCCAACTACGTTAGTATTTGCAGGAGCATTTACATCTAGTTTGATTGCTACGAATGCATTTGCACCATGTTTAGCAACTTCGTTCATTGCCTTTGTTATAGCTTCAACTAACTGATTTTCAGTAATTGTTGCAATAGCTGATCCATTTGCTCCAACTTCAGCTTTAACAGGAACAATAGCTGTTACCTGAGATCCTGAAACTGTTATTTCATAAACTGGGTCTGGTTTGGGCGTTTGCGTTGGTGTTGGGTCTGGTTTGGGCGTTTGTGTTGGTGTTGGATCTGGGTCAGGTTTCGGTGATTGTACTGTTACAAGACTATCAATAGCTCTTGTTAATACATTTAAAGATGAATCAACCTCTGCCTGTGTTGCTTTTGCATCATTATTAACTTTTTTAGCTTCTAACAATGCATTCTGCATGATACCCCATGATGCTTGAGTATAGCTTGTCGAAATCAATGTGTTTGCTGACGCTATCTTGGCTACAAGTGCTGTTTTATCAGCGATTGCAACTATGGTTGTAGCATCTACTGTCACCTGAACACTTATAGTTAATGAAATATTAGTTGTATTTAATACCCATTCAGGAAGTGTTACTGTTCCGTTTACTGTAAATGTCTGTTCTGTCTTTACACTAGGATCGTAACTTACTGAGTCTAAATCCCATTCCACATACGCATTCATAGTACCGCTATCAGTTACTACCTCAACTGTAGCCGGTAATTTAAGATCATCTGCGGTTTTTGTTGCTCCGTTTGGCACCCCAATTACTGCAGTAGGTGCAGCTACGCTCACAAGTTCTGTAACATCTTTTATTATTTTGATCGTTTTAGTAGCGAACTTTGTTGGGTCGACTACAGATGTTGCTTTAATTACAACTTGTTCTGCTGTTTCGTTTTCGTTAACCATTAACAACCCGTTGTTAATTTTAGTGTCTACATTTTCAGCACCATAAACACTCCATATAACTGTTGTTGACGCATCATTTTTTACTACTACATTAGAGGAAAACTGTTTGATAGTTCCACGTTTAACAGAGTCCACTTGGTCTGGTATTGTAACGCTAACTACTGTTGGGTGTAGCTCATCTACCACTAACACGTTTGCTGATCCTGATTTTGTCGGATCAATAGTAGAAGTTGCCTTAACTGTTAATACACCGTTAAGTGTTTCGTCAACAGAAATAGTTAGTACCCCATTACTGATAGTAGTATCAGCACTTGTATTACCATAAACATCCCAAATAACTGTATCATCTGCATTACCTGTTACTTCAGCTTTAAATGTTACTGAAGTTCCGATACTACCATCAACATCGTTAGGTGTGATAGATACAGAATCTACTTGTTGATCTCCCTTATTCACCAAGTAACGTACAGCATAATCAAGGTTAAATCTTGCTTTCTCGATTTCGATAGCTGTAAAAAACCTTGTTGCTGATTCTACATCACTGACAACTTTTTTAGTATGCTCCAAAACGTCACTAAAGCGTTTGAAGCTATTAACTGAATATAGGTCTTCAGTATACTTTGTTTCATACTCATTAGTTACTTCTTTAAGTCTTTGAATATTTCCAACACTACGAAGTGCTAAAACTGAATCTTCTAAAGCGACTCTCTTAACTTCCGCATCACTCGCTTTAACTTCTGTTGAAATCAATGCTTTTACAGCATTTAAAGCTTTTGAAAATTGCACCCATGTAGCGGAAATATAATCTGATTCTTTAAAATTGCTATAACGATTTACTAAGTCTTTTAATGAAGACTGGTCAACATTAAGAGCATCAGTTATCCCGTAGACAAACTCTAATCTTCCTGAATCAGGTTTTCCTGATTGTTTCAGTTCGTAATAGATTGTGCCACCGTCTTCGGATAATGGAACTCTTTCCTGCTTAATGGAATCTTCACCTTCTTGGACTAGACTGGAATGTAAAATCGGTGATTTTGAATCAGCGGATTCAAAAATCTTCATATGAGTTCCAACATCTAATCCTTTCAAAGTAAGAATACCGTATTTGCTACGTGTTTGATTACCCTTTAAAGAATGTTCCAAATTAATTGATGTTGGTGCTTTAATTTCTATCCCTGTCTCAGGAGCGTACTCAACACTATAACGTAAACTTACCATTCCGTTTTCTTGTGTTGTGTAATATAATCTGCCACTTTCAGTTTTTAACTCTAAGCCGTCAAAAGAAGCTACACCTCGTCTAAGTTGTTTGTATCTTTCATCTGGCTGTACTGCTTTTACTTGTGCAATTGGAGTTTCTGCTGTTAGGCTATCATATAGTTTAATTAAACCTGTATCCTCAGCAGGTTTACCAGTGGCACCTACTGGTAGCGAAACATTATCAATTACTACAGTATCTTTTGCACCGATATTATTTTTTACTGTAACATTACGGTCTAGCAATGGTTCAGTATGAGGGGTATAAGCATTCTCATACAACTCAAATTCATAAATACGAATTGCATGCCAAGGACAGTTGTCACTTTTCGTAACATGAAGTCTAATATATCGTGCTTTAATTGGTGTATCAAGAACACGATCTGTAACGTCTTGGCGGTTTCCAATTACCTCGTCAATTTTTGTATACTTTAAATTTATAATTCTACTCTTACTAGTAGGGTCTGCAGGGTTTAAAATTTCATTACCGTCATCTGTTGCATACTGTAAGTCGAAGGTATCCGTGTTGAAATCTACTCCTTCTCCCGCTCCTGCAACGTTAGCATGCTTAACAACCCAACGGCTTATATCCATATCCTTGCCTAAGTCTAAGTAAGCTGATGCATTTGTTTTAAGGGAAGCCCATTTACTGCTTGGGATAATTCCATCGTTAAGCTTGTCAATCTTACCACCTGGATCAAAAGATCCATCATCAACCACTGGAACGTTCAATGCAATATTTGCACCTTCAACCCCTGCGTCTTCGAAACCATTAGTAACATCAAGCCAGTTAAAATTGAATGTTTTTACTCCACCCACTGTTCCATTTGAATTGTAAGCTGTAACTGCAAAACTAGACTGCTTTTCCTCACCATCTTTTATAAATCTTCCTAAATAGAAAGCATCACTTGATGTTGCACCTATAAACTCTTTTTTACCGTCAGCATGCACACGATGAATGGTATATAAAGACGCATTAGCAGATTTTTCCCAATAAATTCTTGCTTCTGCTGTTGAATCATTTACGTATACTGAATCATCTAGTGTGATTGCAGATGGTGCTGAAGGAACAACTTCATTTGTTGTAAATGCAAGTTTACCGATATTAATAGAATAACCCGTAACATCCGTAGTTGCATTTAGTTTCAAGGATATCGCAATTGCTTTTTTATCGTGTTTTGGTAAATCGATAGTAGCAGTTGTCCAACCATTCTTCTCCACCCCAACAGGGACAGTGAAAAATTCAAAATTACTATCGTCATAGTTATCACCAAAGGCTAAACCGATAGACATATCTACACCGTCTTTAGGTGTTTTATACGTTATGCTTACCTTACTGTTATCTTTAATTTCTAGCTGTGAGCTGTATAATTTTATGTGATTTGCTTTATCTGCATCTAGATTACCCGATAGATTTAGTGAAGTACCACCCCACCAAGCATCCGCATAATCAAATTTTGGAGTTAGTTTAGAACCTTCACTATCCACAATCCAACGCCATGTTGGCATTATATCCGTTAGTGAACGGTTATACCAACCGTTTTCTTTACCAGTAACAACACCGTCTTCGTAGAATTTCTTACCGTTACCAACTGTGAAGTTAGTTACAAATTCATCCCCTATAATCGGTGTCTGGTCTGCAATAAGACTTGAAAACCCTGGAAAAGCTCCTTTAGTGCGTGCACTTCTCGGATCAGCTGTTGGTCCTGTCCATAGGCGTGGATCTTCCTTATTCATAAAATCATCTATTGTCTTAGAACTTATAAGTGTTGAATTAGAACCTAAGATACCAAGAGAAACTTTTAATTTATTATCCGCTCCAAGCAAATAGGAAACGTTAGCCCCTTTGTCAGTATAAGGGAAGTTCTCCCATGTAGCATGTATATCAAAAGGACTTCTACCTGCATTTACAGTTGTCTTGATTGTTTCATCGATATTACCCCAACTCATGTCAAGCCACCAGTCGTCATTCAGTCTTACTTCTCCGTCTTGTAACCAAGTTTTCACATCAGAATCACCTAACCGACCCTTACCATTATACCAAGTCATTACGAAATTCTGTGGCTTTTTCTTCTCAATATAAGCAAGCATTTCCTTAAATTTTGCCATGCTTGCAGGACTTGAACTTGACTCTTGGTTAATAGTATATCCATCAAATCCATAGTATTGGGCGATTTCAATTAATTTATCTGCGGCAATAAAATTACCTTTAGTGTCCTGCTCAATTAGTTGATCAATAAACTTACCGCCAAATTGAGCATCTCCCCAAGGAATAAAAATAGTTCCAGTTGCCTTTACGCCATTTCTATGAGAAGAATCGATATGCTCAGGTGTTGGTATAGCAATCGGTCCTTCAGCTGATGAACCACCCCAATAGTTGTTAATATCCATGTATTGAAAAAATGTGGGTGTATAAGCATATGAACCCTCTCCACCTTGTGACGGTGCCTGACTTGCACGTGAGCTTGTACCACTAAGAGGTATCATTCTTGCATCACGTGATGCGTCTGGATTTACAGATGCACCCATCCATCTTTTTGCTAGTGGAACCGAACTCCTATTATAACGTGCATCTGGGTCATTGTCGGGATTCCAGTTCTTTAACTCATCAATATGGAAACTTGCCCCGTATGGTTGCAGTGTTTCGTTTTGATAATAGTACTCATTCGATATCGGTAACGGCTCAGGAAAATACCCCAAGGATGCATGTACTGGTTGTCCTACAAGCAGTACATTAGAAAGCATACTTGCGCCAAGCACACAACACATTGCCTTACTAATCATTTTTTTCTTCATTGTCGCCTCTCCCTCTGTTGTCTTTTTTGATAGTTCTCTTTGGTTATCTACCCTTCGGTGATTTACAATCACCATTTAATTTTGCATCTTGCACTTGGTAATATCACCAATACTATCAGCCAAAAAATAGGCTTCCGTACTCAACAAGTTTACTAAGTAGAATATTTACCCGATTAAACATCACAACACTTACTCAATAATCCATACAAGTTTAATATTGACCATTACCGTAAGGTCTTCCGTAAATGATTTCTTCACCTTCGAGATCGACTTACCCATCTTAATTAGCAAAAAAATAACAGTTGCAGGGTAGCAGTCAACAGTTGTTGTTTCTATTTTACATACAATATACCTCCGATCCTTGCTGATGGTCTTGGTGTAGAGGGAACCGAATCCTGCTTGCACCAACTCATTAACGAGGATCATCGGGCATTATTGTCCATGCCTTCACCCCTTTCGTTTGTTGAATAGCACCGAACATGTACATCATAATCTTAATGAAAGCGCTTTATTATGTTCTAGTCATAAAACTCAAGATTGTAGTCTAAAAACATTAGTTTTCGCTGGTATACTCACTTATTTATTGGGCTTAACATCAAAATCAGTGCTTGAATAATTAGTTCAACCGATTGCGGTTGCATTCAACTAATATTCCAGCCTTATAACGGTCACGATTTCGCGTGAAGTAATGTCGGAAGCTAACCCTGAAGCAAACCAGTGCCCATTGCCTTGCCATGCATAAACAAATGGCTTATAAACGAAACGATTTGACAGCCGAGCTTAAGTCGGCACAAAAGAGATAGTTTGTAAACAGATGCTTTTTGTCTTGGGCTTTGCTTGCTGTCGCTTTCGCCCCGTCATGTACTGCTAGACAAGGCAGATTATTTAGCTTTCGTTGTGGCCGATGTTGGTTATAAAATCGAATGTAATCTTCAATTTTCCTTTGTGCCTCATCCATATTTCGGATATCATAAGGATAGAGTCCTTCCGTTTTGAGATGCGAGTGGTTGGCATGGAAATTCAGGGAGTCATGGCTACATTCGCTGTTAATATAAAACGAATTTTGAAGTTGATGGAGTAGTCCAAAGCTAAGTAAATAGTGAGAAAAAAAACGACTTTCATTCAGTTTCTTCCGAATGAAAGTCGTTTTTTTGATATGTGTTCGTGCCTTTACCAAGAAAGGCTAGTTTTTCAGTAGCCCTCCCGAAGGAAGGCTGTTACTTGTCCCGGGCGGGATGCAGCCCTTTCGGGCTGACTGCGAAGCTGATCCTTTCGATGCTTTTGCTCCGACGAACCACCCGGGCTTCTCTTCCCCTGTACGCAAAAACAGCCTCCCGAAGGAAGGCTGTTACTTGACGTCCCGGAAGGGATTCGAACCCCTGACCGTGCGCTTAGAAGGCGCATGCTCTATCCAGCTGAGCTACCGGGACATATAAGAATTAATGATATGTATTGACGCAACGATATTTATTATACCTTATTCAGCAGAATTTTCAAGATCAAACATTTTGGAAAAAAAGTAAGCATAATCCTGTTTTAATAATAACGAGGGTGTCCTAGCTATTTTCATGCGTAAGGATACCCTCGTTTCTACTCTATTCTACTCCAGATTCCGAAAATGCTGCTCCAGCTGCTTTTTTAAATCTCCGTATGTCATTAATTCTCTCTGAAATTTAGAACGTTCATCTTCTGGTGTCATAATCATACTGCCTGTAAACGCGCTCGAAGTCACATCTTTAAAGGCATCATGCATATTGTTATCAAACCAATCGGTAGAAGTATCAGCGTCGTTAGTGAGAATACGGACAATATCATATCCTTCCTCGCGTTGATCTTCTACGATATACACCAAAAGCGCAGGATCACTAACAGCACCTGGCAACACACCTACTTCTGCACAAGGTGCACCGTCATACTCCATCATTCTGCGAATCTTGGCATCTTTAATATAATACACCTGTCATCCTTCCCTCCTGGCAAATTCCTCTCTCCCCTAGTGTTCGGATAAGGACATACATTTTATGCCTTCCTTCGGCATATATCTGTATTACTTGGCAAAAAAGTAAGGACAACAATCGCACAATAAGAGAGGATGAACCATCATGTGCGGAATAACCGGATTTATCCAGTGGCGCGGAGATCTCACGCAGCACTCGCAGTTGCTGGTCAAAATGACTGAAACTTTAGCAAACCGCGGACCCGATGCAGCTGGAACTTGGATTTCAGGTCCCTGCGCATTCGGTCACCGCAGACTTAGCGTTATCGATCCAGAAAACGGCGCGCAGCCTATGATCACCCGCCATGAGGAACAGGTATATGCGATTGTCTACAACGGCGAATTATATAACGCACCCGAGCTTAAACAAGAACTTAAGCAGCGGGGGCATCAATTTCGTACCCAATGTGACACCGAGGTTCTGCTGCATGCCTATATCGAATGGGGACCGGATTGTGCAGAGAAGCTCAATGGAATCTTTGCCTTTGCTGTGTGGGACGGTCTTCGGGATCAGGTCTTTTTTGCACGTGACCGCTTAGGTGTGAAGCCCCTATTCTATAGTAAGGTGGATGATGTCTTAGTTTTCGGCTCAGAGCCTAAGGCGCTGCTGCAGCACCCCAAGGTACAGCCAGTCGTAGGTCCCGAAGGACTAGCGGAAATCTTTATTATCGGTCCAGCTCGTACACCCGGACACGGTGTTTACAAAGATATGCAGGAGCTTCGTCCGGGGCATGCCATGATCTATAGCCGCGAAGGTTTACGCAGTTACGCTTACTGGAAGCTGGAAAGTGCAAAACACACTGACAATGAAGCAGAGACAGCCGCTAAGGTTCGTGAACTGCTGCAGGATACGCTCGAACGTCAACTGGTCTCAGATGTTCCTGTCTGCTCACTCTTGTCGGGAGGGCTGGATTCCAGTGCGCTAACGGCACTTGCCGTCGATTACTACAACCGAAATGGTCAGGGACGAGTGGATACGTATTCTGTCGATTATGTCGATAACGACAAGCACTTTAAGAGCCATACTTTTCAGCCCGGAGCAGACGGACCGTGGATTAAGCGAATGGTCGATGAATTAAATACGAACCACCAGTATATCTCATTTGATACGCCGGAGCTTGTAGAAGCACTTGATAATGCGCTGTATACACGAGATTTACCTGGGATGACCGATGTAGACTCTTCTTTGTATTTATTTTGCCGCGAGATTAAAAAGAATGCTACTGTAGCCATTTCCGGCGAAGCTGCCGATGAGATTTTTGGCGGATATCCTTGGTTTCATCGGGAGGAGTTGCTCTCCTCAGGCACTTTCCCTTGGTCAGTTGCTCCTAAGATGCGTGCGAGTCTATTATCCCCTGAAGTTAATGAATGGATTCGGCCGCTGGAATATTTGGGTGACAGATACAGTGATGCAGTAGCAGAAGTTCCAAAATTGGATGGGGAGACAGACAAACAAGCACAAATGCGCGTAATGTCCTATCTAAACATCACCCGCTTCATGCCTACTCTCCTCGATCGTAAGGACCGAATGAGCATGGGCGCTGGATTAGAGGTACGTGTTCCTTATTGTGATCATCGCCTCGTTCAATATGTCTTTAATATTCCTTGGGAAATCAAGAACTTGAACGGTCGTGAAAAAGGGATTTTGCGCAAAGCACTGGAAGGCATTCTTCCCGACGATGTGCTATATCGTAAAAAAAGTCCTTACCCCAAAACCCACAATCCAGCCTATTTAAACGCAGTACGAACACAAGTATTGAACATTCTAGATGACACTAATTCGCCTATACTTCCTTTAATTGATGCTGCCAAAATCCGTGAAATCGCCGCTTCTCCAGAATCCTCCACCAATTTGCCTTGGTTTGGCCAGCTCATGTCCGGTCCTCAGCTGTTTGCTTATCTCGCCCAAGTAGATCTCTGGCTACGTAAATACAATGTCTCTATTCAATAAGCGCTTAGACAAAAATAAGTGGTAAGCGACAAGCCAAACAGCAAGTCCCCACATCGGTGGCTTGCTGTTTGGTTGTATTTGCAATGATTTAAAAATTGAAGTTGTCCGGATCTGGACCGAAACGATAGTCTCTATTTAAATCTTCGATGGCTTTAACATCCTCATCACTTAACGTGAAGTCAAAGAAACCCGCATTCTCCTTGATTCGATCCGCATGTACCGATTTTGGAATCGTAATGACGCCTTGCTGCAAATCCCAGCGCAGTACAATTTGAGCAGGGGTCTTACCATACTTTCCAGCCAGCTCTTTAAGGAGGGGTAGATCTAAGTTTCCTTGCATTAGCGGACTCCAAGCTTCAAGCTGGATTCCTTGCTCATTGGCATACTTCAGCAACTCGCGCTGAGTCAATAGCGGATGGAATTCCACCTGATTCACCACTGGAACCACGCTAGTGTCCTCGATGATATCCTTCAGATGATGAATCTGAAAATTGCTCACACCGATAGATTTGATGAGACCTTCCTTTTGCAGATGAATCAGCGCTTTCCATGTCTCCCGATACTTTCCTGCCACCGGCCAATGTATGAGATACAAATCTATATATTCCAGCCCCAGCTTTCGCCGGCTAACTTCGAACGCTTTCAGAGTTGATTCATAGCCTTGATCAGGGTTGCGCACTTTCGTCGTAATAAACAGTTCATCACGGGCCACTCCACATTCACGAATAGCCTGACCTACACCTTCTTCGTTATTGTAACCAGCAGCTGTATCAATACTGCGATATCCAAGCTCCACTGCGGTCTTGACCGCGTGAATAACCTCTTCCCCATCTTTAGTCTGATACACGCCAAGGCCTAGCCACGGCATGGTCACTCCATCATTTAAAGTCGGACCTCCCGAGAACGGTGCATTCAATTCACTCATTGCTTAACCCTCCAAGCTTATTGTTATTTCGTTAACCTTACTTAACCAAAATTCACACTTCAGAAGCAAGCGCTACCACAGAAAGTATAGCAGACTATCCAGGCATACCAAAATGGGCACTCCATAATTTGGCATCTCCCCTATGTGTATTGACATAAAAAAACAGAGGCCTTGCGTATTATGCGCAAAACCTCTGTTTTTATATTCTAATCCAAGATTGTTACCATCTGTTCTTATTTAGACATTCTCAAAAGCAGGGTCACCGCTTCCGCTCTCGTCACCGGATCATTTGGAGCAAATCGGTCATTACCTTTGCCTTGGATCAGACCTGCCTCATATGCCGCTACTGCATAATCTTTTCCCCAGGCAGGAATTTGATCAGCATCAGTAAAAGGCAAGGTTGCCTTCGTACCGCTCTTCAAATCGAGTGCCCGCGCAACCAGCGCTACGAATTCAATCCGGGTCACTTTACCGTCAGGGCGGAAAGAATTATCCTCATATCCCTTAATAAGTCCGGATTTGACTGCACTGGAGATGTAAGATTTCGCCCATGCCGGAATGCTAGATGCATCTTCAAACGGAAGAGTTGTGTCCGCCTGCGGGAGTTTCAACGCACGGCCAAGCATAACCATCAGCTCACTGCGGTTCACCACAGCATTCGGACGGAATGTTCCGTCTTCATAACCCTTGATAATTCCACGTTCTACTGCGGTAACAATAGAATCGAGTGCCCAGTGATTAGAGATGTCCGTAAACTTCGGCGGGTTAACCGAATTTCCGTTGTTACCATTGTTACCGTTGTTGTTATTGTTACCGTTGTTACCATTGTTTCCGTTGTTACCGTTGTTACCATTGTTTCCGTCTTTTTCGTTATTGCCCGAATCGTCATTTGCCTTGATTACCGTTAAGACAAACGTCTTCTGAACCTGAACGCCGTCTTTTTCCAAAGTTGCTTTCAACGTCACTTGAGTAGAAACGGATGGGCGTTTCACCTTACCGGTATTCGAAATTATATTCGTCTCACTTGAGGACCAAGTAATTAAGCTACCGCGCTTTCCTTCCGTTGGCAACACCACGTTTTGGGTTACCGATTCACTAGAGTCGCCGGTAGCGAATCCAATGGCAAGATCCTCCCTATCAAGGTCGACATCGGCAGGCTTAGGCAGATCACTCAAAGTTATGGCCACCGTTTTTGTATTGAGCGGAACGGTAACGATACCTTTGACATTGTCTACAACACCCTCGGAAGCCTTCAGAATGTTATTAACCATACTAGGCAATTGAATGCTGATTTGTGCATTGCTCGTATCAGCTTTGGCCTGCTTCAGACTGGTCGTAAATGTAAACACAAGCTGGTTTGCTGTTCTTACCACATTGTATCCTACTCTTCCGCCTTGGAATGCAGGATAGTTCTGAACATCTGCTACCACATTGTTGTTCTTATCGGCATCCGTAACCCACTCTTTAGGAATACCACGGCCCACAATAATTTCGTATTTTGTGTTCTGATCATAGATACGCTCAGTGATCAGCGAGTCCACCAATACCTTCGAGTTAACGGCCTGCCCCCACATATGCTGGGCCGATCCGCCACCGCCAGGCGTATTACGAACACCAAGTTCATCATTGACTGCCGTCCAAGGGCTGGATTCTGCAGCAGGGTAAGCAACACCTTCCCACCAGCTGAACGGTCCACTCATGGAATTTTCAATCATAAACTCGTAAGCTTTAATTCCCATGTCTCTGTACTTCTCACCGCGAAGCGCGGAGCTTCCGTAACCGGCATTATAAGCACTGGAGTAGAAACCATGAGGATAACCTCCGAAGTTATACGGAGAATCTGTTGTCCCTTCGTTAACACGTCGCTCCATACCATAGGTGTATGTGTCGTCGAGCATCGTCAGGTTGATATTGTCCTCTGGCTGGTTCGCTCCAAACAAATATCCATCCCACAGCCATCTTCCAAACAGGAACATAGAAGCCCAGTTGGCATCCCGGGAGTCTTTCATCCGGTTCTCATCATTACTTTGCACGACAGATGCCGGAATATAGTTCAGAGCTTTGTCAGTGATTGTTTTTTGCAATTTGGCTGTGAAAGCAGCCAGCAGATCTTCGTATTGAGCCTTGGCCCATTCCGCCTCTGCCAGATAACTTTCATGGCCTTTCACCTTATACAGCTCACGCGCGATATATTCATAAGATGCCAAGCCAGTCAGTGCGGAGTAATTGTCAATCGTCCAATACCCCAATGAATCTATAGCTTTCGTTTCTTTCATAATTCGGCCGTCTCCAGCGCGATCGCTTTCAATACTTCTTGCCCCAAATTTCACTCTCTTATCGAAAACGGAACCCTCTGATCCGTCATCCGCTTTCATCATTTCATCAAATATGGACGTGTCACCTGTTTTACTCAAATATACGGCATAAGTCCACGGAAGCTTCCAGTTGGCATCCCAGAACAGGTTCGGATCCACTTGACCAGTCTCGATGTTGATTCCTCCGGTAAGAGGTATGCTTTTCAGATACTCTTTTGCGTGTGCAAAGTCGCCGCTCTGAATCAATTGAACAACAATCCCGATGGTATCGTGAGAGTAAAGTCTGGCATAACCATTCTCACCCACATGCAGATAATTGCCGTCTTTAATGATCATGTTGTAAATGTAGCCCGCTTTAAAAGCATTGACTAGCTCTTTATTCGGCAGATCGATATCAACTACTGTGGACAGACGGTTATTCCAGTATGATTTCATCTCACTGTAGTTGCCGTCAAATGTACCTAGTTTCGATACTTGCTCCCTCGTTAGAGATGTAAAGCTCGTTTTTCCCGCATCGAAATATTCATACTTATCCCCTTCGATGGCAAACTCTCTGATAACAGTCTCACCAGGTTTGATCGTATAAACTTCGTTTGCAGCCTGATTCATCGGAACCAGATTGACAGATACAACCGGCAGCAGGCGAGTCTCATCCGAATGATTGGTAACCGTCATTCTGGAATAGTTAATAACGTAGTCTTTGCTTTCTACCGTCTGCTTGTTGCCAAACGATTCAATTTTATAGTCCATATTGTCTTTGGCAAACTCATTTATAAATACCGGCAGATAGCCTTCGGCGTTATACCATTTGATGCCCGACGTATTTGTCGCACCGAACGTAACGATTTGCTTCGTTGCCACAAACCCATTCTGCATAGGGCGGGTTCCGCCAATCTGATAGGATCCATCGAGGAAAGCCAAAGTGGCGTTCTTGTCACCCTCAAAACCAAAACCAGCCGTCATTTTAGGGTTCAATTCATACTGATATTTCAGTTCCAGCTGCAATCCGTCCAAGGCATTCAGCACTTTTGAATATGCCTTGATCCGTTCGTGCTCGGTTGCGCCGGGATTCAAGGCTTTTGCCTCCTGGATCGCTTGTTGCAAACCTTCTGCCGACTGGCTGGTGTAGCCAATCAGGGCCGCTTGGCTGATGGTCTCCATCTGCTTGGCCATTACATCCAGATTCGTACTCAGCACCAGATTTTTAAAGGCTGTTTGCACCTGATTTAATGCCGTATCAAGCTCTTCCTGTTTAACATCCACATCGTTCAAGCGCTCATGAGCGCTGCTCAAAGCTATCTCCAAGGAAGACCAGCTCTGGAGCGTGTAAAGCTGTCTGTTATATTGCTTAAGCTCTTCAATCAGACCTTGCAGTGGGGCTCTATCCACGTTGCCTTCTTTCACAATTCTCATGATGCCCGTGCCCAGACTCGCTTCTGCTTTAAAGACACCTGACGTCGATTTGCCAAAGGACTCCTTTTGAGATTCAAAGTTTTTGGACATGATGACCCAGCGGTATTCCCCCGAGCCCCGCTCTTGTTGAGTCAGAACGAGCGCATACCGCGTATCCTTAAGGAGACTGTAGCTCAACTCCGCAGTAGTGAGTCCTCCGTCTACAATCCGGTTTTTGTCCACTGTCGTTTGGACTAGCGGATCTCCAGTCGGCAGCCCTTCACTGTTTGCTGCATACAATTTGATAATCAAGTCGCTCACAGGCTCTTTATATCTTTTGACATTCACCTGCACATACTTCATATCAACAGCTTCCTTAACTGTAAAGGTTTGATATCTGTCCTGTTGATCGGTTTTAGCACCGAAAGTATACTCCTTGAACGCTTTATCCGTAAAATCGATTACAATGTTCGATTCTCTCTTCACCAGTCCAACCTGCGCGGCTACCAATGCATTGATAGCGCTATCAACTTCCGGCTGGGTTGCCTCTGTTCTATTAAGAACAAGCTTGGCAGCAGCCAGCGTATTCACAAGGACTTGCCACGTCTCATTTGTATAAAGACCTTGCGTCATATTGCTAACTCTGTTGTATTCATTTTGCAGCGCCAATTTATCCGCAAGTGCCTTACTGCTTAAAGCCAATCCGGAAAATGAAATATTTCCGTTCTTCGCTACAACCTTTGTCAAACGCCCTTCAATTTTCAGCTTCACATTAGCAGGTACGTTGACTTGATACTTATAGTTCTTGGAAACAGAATCGCCGTAGACGTTTCGGGTTACCGAAAGTACATCATCAGTATAGATATTGAGATCTACATCCGCTTGCCACAACCCAAGACCAAATACGAGGGTAGAATCCTGCGGCTGCGCTGCCACTTCAATGTCCCAGCCAACATTGTTATAGCTCCCTTTGTCTCGGCTGGACTTTGGATAAAATAGACCTGTTCCCGTGTCTTTTAAACCATATTCAAATCCTGGCATTCCATTGTTCCAGGTATAGGACATATAATCGGCATCACTGCCTCTGTTCAATTTGCCCTCAGTTGCTGTATCCCCATATACACTGAAGGTAACCGAATTGGGGCCTGCCTTCTGAATTCGTTGAAGCTGATTCAGGTTATCCGCTTTAAAATGCAGCCAGTCGATATCCCCCGTTTGCGTCAAATTCAGTGGAAATTCGCCATTGACCACACCTTCATTAATCTTGGGGGCGGATGCTGCCTGAATAGAGTATACCGGACCAATGGATGTGATGAACAAGCACATGAGTACAATCTTTGAAATGACACTGTTAAGCGACCTTTTCATTTTTCCCTTTGACCTCCTTATATGATTGTGAAAAAAATGGCTGGACTTTGGTTATGGCAAAGTCCAACCGCTCGATAACTAGTTTTCTCCGTATTTACTTTGGAGATCATTCAGCAACTTTTCAACCGTCAATCCGTCTTGCTTAAAGATGATTTCCTCTACGCCTTTAAGCAGATCGGCATGAAACGCTTTGGTTTGTTCAGGATAAGCAAATGGCATACCGACTTTTTCCATATTGTCGAATACTGCTTTCAATTCAGGATTCTTCTCCAAATATTTAGGAAGCAGAGAAGATACTGACGGCGAATATCCAACCGCCTCAATCGCATTCAATTGTGCTTCCTCACGCAGCGCATATTTGATCACTTGCATAGCTTCTTCCTTATGCTTGCTGCCATCCAGAATCGACAAGCCATGAGAGTAAGCGCTTTGTGCTTCTACCGTACCTTTAGGCATCGGCAAAGCAATCAATCCCATGTCAGGGTTGGCTTCTTTCAAATGACCTACATACCATGGACCAGCTGTGGACATAGCACCTTTTTCTTGACTGAATACTTCGCCATCCCATGGAGCCCCTACTTCGATCGGAGCAATAGCAACCTTATTTTTGAGGAAAAGGTCCACGAAGAACTGCACGCCAGCTACGTTTTCTTTAGAATTGATCGTTTTTCCGAAGCCCCAGTCTCCGCCGAAAGCGTGAACATATTGAGTGATGTGAAATGGATCGATACTGCCGATAATACCTTTCACACCATCCTTAGTCATGGTTTTGGCCAGCTCAACGACCTCATCCATCGTTTCCGGATATTTAGTAATTCCTGATTTTTCAAACATCTCTTTGTTGATCGCCAGCATAGAAGTAGAAGAATCATAGGGAATTCCGTAAAGTTTATTATTATCTGTCCAGCCTTTATACAGCGATCCAGTAATTCGGTCTTTGTCAAACCCCACTTTGTCGATCAACTCATCCAGTGGAGAGAGTACGCCTTTCTTAATATACTCATAGTTTCCTTCATCCGACATAGCAATGATATCAGGCCCTACCCCGGCAGCAATTGCCGTTGGAACCGCTTTCCAAAACTCATCACTGGTTGGGTACATTTGCATCTTAACTTTAATGTTTGGATATTCTTTATCAATGCCATCTACCATAAATTCGAAGTTCTTTTGCTCGGACGCATTTGCCCAGTATGCCATCGTGACTTCAACCGTTTCTTGCTTCTCCGTCTTTGCCGCTCCAGCGTTGTCTGAAGCTCCGTTGCCAGAGTTACCAGTATTGGATTTGTTTCCACATGCTGCCGTAGACAGCATCAACATCAGAGAGCACAATAACAGGACTGACTTCTTTCTCATTTGTCACTACCCCTTTTATTTAAGAAGATTCACCGTAAGTGGTGTTATCTTCATCTTAGCTATACAGCATTCGAGAGCAAACAGAGGATCTTTACATATCTTTGTGATTTTTTACTTTCCCATGCTAGTCTTTCGGTATTCGTTCGGAGGGAGCCCATAGATCTTCTTAAAGCTGATATAGTAGTTGTCAATACTGTTAAACCCTACCTTTTCCGCGATCTCATACGTTTTCAGTTTTCCTTCTTTAAGTAGCTCTAGAGACTTTTTCACACGATAGCCGTTGATATATGGAATCAGCATAGAACCGGTTTGCTCCTTAAAAATACGGCTCAGATAGCTGTTGTTCAGACTGACATAACCGGCTAGCTCATTCAGTGTCAAATCTTGATTGTAATTCTGGTGAATATAATCAATGACCCTCTTAATCTTGTAGTTCGTAGATGTGGCCGCATCCGTATAACTCTCTTGCAGACTCTCCAGCTCCTGGATCAGCAGCAGGTGAAGATGCTCCAAACGCTCGGCGGACATGATTTCCTGCATCCCGTTATAGTCTTCCTCGCCGCTGTCCTCCTTCATGTGGGACTGAATCTGGCAGTGCAAATTCACGCACATTTCCAAAGTGGCATGACGTCCCAAAGATCTCTTCTCCTTGATCGCGGCAAACATCTCATGAACGATGGAGATAGCAGAAGATACGTTCTTTTCGTCCATTTCCTTGCGGATGCGCTGTTCAAACAGAGTGAACGATGCCTTATCATTCAATTCCTTGATGCTGCCTGGTTCGTAGACAACAACGTTGCTTCGATCTTCATAGAATAGTATTTCAGCCGATTCCTGAGCTTCATGATAAGCTTTAGGAATATCAAGCAGACGGGCATGCAGCCCGCTGATAAGAAAACTAACTTGTATGTTCAGAAACTGCTTCAATGTCTTTTCAATTTTACGGATGAGTCCCCAGCGTTCTTCCAGAATCTCATTCATACTTCTGATGCCGGAATACGTTTTTATAATAACCAGCTCGTTCGGACTCATCAGAAACAGCTCTAGCTCGCTGTACCGATTAAGCACTTCTTGCAAAATATTCAGGATCGAGAACCCGAGTAAATGCTCCATTCCCTTATTGTAACGTTCCTTCACCTTGTCATATTGATCAATCAACATGACGATACAGAGCACATTAGGCTGTTTCAGCTTCAAATCGTACAGCTTTGTCTTTTGCTCAATTTCCCACTCATGACGAACAACACCGACCGCTAAATCCCGTAAAAAAAGCGTTTTCAACTCATTCCGGTTCTTCTCCACATTTTGCTGTAAGGAAACAAGATGATCTCCCACAGGCTGATGATTCACCTGTGTCCGGACACGCTCCAACGCTTCAAATACAGCGGACTGGGTCAGATTCGGTTTATGAATATAATCGCATGCACCTAGCCTAAGCGCCTCTTGGGCATACTCAAACTCATTATGACTGCTGAGAATAATGACTTTGCAGGAATGTTTGGTATGCCGGAGCTGCCTTAGAACCTCAAGCCCATCCATCAGTGGCATTCGGATATCCAAAAAGACCACATCCGGATGAAGCTCATCCATTTTCTCCAAAGCCTCTTTGCCGTTTGCAGCTTCGCCTACTAGGTAATAGCCATGTTGTTTCCAGTCCACAAAGGTCTTAAAATTCATTCGGATAAAGGACTCATCGTCCACAATCATGATTTTCATGCGGATCCCTCTTTTCTCGTTCCAGCGTGGTTCTGATGATACTCCATAGCAGGAATCAGGATAAGAACGGTAGTTCCTTCCCCTTTTATACTATTTATAGTCACCCCGTACTTTTCTCCAAAATGAAGCTTCAATCTTCTGGAGACATTGCCCACACCAATGGAATTCATCGTTTGCCCGTCCGACATTTCCTGTTGCAAGAGCCTGCTTAGCTGTTCTTCCGAGATCCCCATCCCGTTGTCCGAGATCGTAAACTGAATATCGCTGCCTTTTCTTTGCACACGTATACTCAAGTTATATTGCCGAGAATCTTCTGCAAAGCCGTGAAACACCGCATTCTCCACAAAAGGCTGCACCATAAATTTTAACGTTCTGCATTCCAGAACATTCGGCGCAACATCGATTTCAAAATCAAAAACATTAAAATACCTGAGCTGAAGCAGTTCCAGATAGCTGTGGATAAAGGCCACTTCTTCCTCAATAGAAACATACTCCTGAGTATTACGTGTGGAGAAGGACAACACCTTGATCATGTCATCTACCGTTTCCGTAATGTTGTCCGCCCTTTGAGCCTGTGCCATCCACTTAATCACAGAGAGCGTATTATAAATGAAATGCGGATTAATTTGATTTTGCAGCGCATTAAGTTCTGCACTCCGCTTCTTTTTCTCTTCAATCTTGGTTTGCTTAATCAAATCTTTGATTTCGACAGTCATTCGGTTAAAGGTGCGCGACAAATGTCCTACTTCATCCAGACTATCCTGCTGAGCGGTAACATCAAAGTCCCCCTTCTCTACCTTGCGCATCAGCCGATTGAGCCTTCGAATCGGATTGGTGATACTGCCGGATACAAGGTATGCTGTTACGAAACCCAACATAATCAACAAAAGAAGCAGCAGTGTAGAAAAATTGCGTATCTGGTTAATTTCGGCGAGCAGCTTGTCACGAAGAACGATGCTGTAGAATTGCCATCCTGACACATTGGAATTATCGTGAACAACATAGTAGTTTTCTTTGTCCGGCTTCATTTTTGCCATGACCTGACTATATTCCATCCCATTCATGGCCGGATCTGAACTGAACACAACCATCCCTTTATCATCCACGATGAACTGGTTTACGTCCTGTTTGTCACCCAGTCCGCTGAATAGCTTCTCAAGCTTATCCATCCGGAAATTAACGAGCAGCACACCAAGCTTCTGATAGGTACCCACATCCACCAGTACACGGCCTACAGATAGTACAGGGCGGGGCTTGGCATACATCTGTTTCTCCTCGTGCATGCCGACCAGAATTGGCCTCTCCGCATTATTCACAATGGTCCGGTACCATGGTTCATGTACCGGACTATATCTATAATTGAAAGTCGTATCATAACCCCTACGGTAGATTAATGAACTATTTACAGGGTAGATCAGAATGGAATCAATATCCGGATTAAATGACATCAACTCTTTGAAAACGTTATCACTTATGTAGCGAAAATCCATACTTTTTTCAAACGTCTCATAGGTTTCAGCAGAATAATCCTTCGACAAAATTTGCATCAGTCTTTCATCATAAAAAGGCTGCTCCGAGGATTTGAACATACTGCTAACAAACGAGTCCGCAGTGGATACCATCTGCTGATTCGTCTCCTGAAACGATTTCACAATGCGGGATTCAAAGACGGACATGGCGTATATGTAGAAGTAAATACTAATCACCACAAGAGGAACAATCATCAACAGCGTGTAGGTCAAAAAAAGTTTTTGCCGTATGTTGCGATCCCGAAACCTACTCCACTTCAGCATGATGAGATCCTCTCCTTTTGTAATAATTTGTTGTATTTTGACGAATTAATCTTATGCTATATCCTCTTTTTCTTCAATAGCAAACTATGTAAGCTTAACGGATCATACAAATTCGTTAAGCTTACATAGTATTTTGAGGTTTAACTTTTAAATTAGCGACCGGTCATATAATGCTGAATCTCGGACAAAGATAGCTTCGATGTTTCCGAGACAATATAGTCCGCTTTCGACAGAATCTCAGCATCACCAACCCCAACGGCAAACATTCCTGCACTTTTTATCGCCTGAACTCCAGCCTCAGCATCTTCTACTCCAACACAATAACGGGGGTCAACCCCTAGCGCCTCCGCCGCCTTCAGAAAAATATCCGGTGCAGGTTTTCCATGAGCCACGCTTTCCGGATCGGCGATCACATTAATATAAGACTCTACCTTCAACTGCCGCAGCAGTGTTCCGGCATTGCGGCTGGCCGAAGCCAGCCCGATCGGTATTCCAGCCTGCTTGAGATCATGGAACAATTCCAGGATGCCTGGCAATATTTCAGATTCATCCACAGTCCGAATCAATCGTTTATAATTGTTGTTCTTCCGATCTGCCCATTCCTGTTTTTGTTCCAAAGTGAAGGATGAACCGCCGTCCGATAGTTGACTCAGTATTTTTTCCAGAGAAGCCATGCGGTCGATACCCTTGAGCTGCTCATTAAATTCTAGGTCAAAGTGAATACCCAGTTCCTCCGCCAACTGCTTCCAGGCTTCATAATGATATTTCGCCGTATCGGTTATCACTCCGTCCAGATCAAAAATAAAGGCTTGAATCTCCTGTTGTTCTTTATTCACTTCGCTCAGCCTCCTTCAAGTCTGTAACGATACGATCCTTCAACACGTATTCCCGGCCATGAATGAGCAAGGTAAGCTCACCCAATCCTGAAGTTAGGCGCTCCACCTCCAGCTTGCCACGGGTAACCGTCACCTGCAGACGCTCACCCTGCCAGGCAAGCGGGAAAGACAAGCGCTCCCAGGCCTGTGGAAGTTTCGGATTCAGGCGAAGAGAGCCCTCCCAGGAACGAACCCCGCCAAAACCCATGATCGCTGCCTTCCAAATGCCGCCAATCGAAGCTGAATGAATACCTTCATCGCAGCTATGCATGTTTGTACCCAAATCAATGCGGGCTGCCTTGGCAAACATATCGTAAGCCAATTCCAGTTCATTGACATCGCTAGCCAGCATACTGTGCGTGGATAAGCTGAGCGAAGAGTCATGCAACGTTTTCGGCTCATAATAATGCCAATTCGCTGCTTTAGTCTCTTTAGAGAACCAGTCCTCCAGTAAGTAAAACAAAACGAGAATATCCGCCTGCTTCGAAACCTGTATTTCACTGAGCTGGGTCATGCTGTAGTCAGCAAGAATGGAAGCCACCTGATCCTGATCACGGTACTTCTCCAGATCAATAATTTGCTTGTTCAAATAAGTATCGTCCTGCGGAATGATGAACGAATGCATATCCGGCTGCGGCAGATAGATCTGCTTGGATTTATCCTCCCATTCCTTCAATCGCTCGGTTAGAGCCAACTTACTTTCCAAAGTCAAATAAACATCGCTTTGCGCTTGCATAAGCTTGCGGGTGCATTCGATTGCTTTTGTCATATTCCAGTAGGCCATATAGTTGGTAAATGCATTGTTAGAGACATGTTCCTTATATTCGTCCGGACCAATCACATCACAGATATGATACTTCTGTTCCTTATCGCTCCACTCCAGCCGGCTTGCCCAGAAGGTCGCTGTTTCGAATATAATCTCATATCCGTACC
Source organism: Paenibacillus etheri (assembly GCF_001012825.1). Lineage (GTDB taxonomy): Bacteria > Bacillota > Bacilli > Paenibacillales > Paenibacillaceae > Paenibacillus_AQ > Paenibacillus_AQ etheri. The sequence continues at coordinate 217,591 of NZ_LCZJ02000012.1, read as the reverse complement.
GGTCCATATATTCCTGATCACCGGTAGCCTGATAATAATGCCACACGCCATATGCCACGTCCGCTGTAATATGCTGTTCGATTTTGCCTGTCCAAATAAAGGTTGGCTTTCCGGTAACGATATCTACAGGGCCCCACTCAGGAGTCTCTTCCTCGCCGGTTGCTGCGGATTCCCAAGGGTACATCGCGCCGCGATAACCATTGTCACGCGCTTTTGTTCTCGCACCGTTCAAGGTGTGATAACGATATTCCACCAGCTTACGGGCTGTTTGCGGGTCCATATACAAAAAGTATGGCAGAATGAAAATTTCTGTGTCCCAGAATACATGTCCCTTGTATCCCTCTCCTGTCAGTCCCTTGGCTCCTACAGAGAAACGACTGTCATGAGCAGGTGTCATCAGAAGCAGATGATACTGTGAAAAACGGATGGCCAACTGATCAAAGACATCGTTGCTCTTGATCTCAATGTTGGCTTTGGCCCATACGTTTATCCAGGCCTGCTCGTTTTCATTAACAAGTACATCAAAGCCTTTTTCTGCCTTCTTGCTGAGATATTCCCGGGCGGTATCCTGCAAAGCTTGATGCGCGGCCCCCCGATCTCTCCACTCCTTATCATGACTCGTATGCACCGAAGCCACCTTATCCAGCGTAATGCACTTGCCGACTTCCGCTTTAAGCTTGTAAGTCAGTGAAACTCTTCTGCGATCCATGCTCGGAGCTGGCGCAGTTGTAAGACGTACACCCCCCTCATACATCTGATGGACACAGGTATGTACAAATTCAATATTCGACTCCGATGTCGTTGCGGTAAGCTGGAGCAGCTCTTTATCAAACACCCGCCGCTCACCTTCTATAAAATGCTGTGCGCCCGAATTTGTCATCTGCCCGTTGATACCGGAAGAAATAGAAATTTCCGCGGATTTCGTCAGCGGGGTAATTTCCACCCGCATACCCATTAGATGCCGGTCCTGTAGCGATACGAACCGCAGGAAAGTCATCTTAAACTGATCGCCGTGCTCGTCCTCCCAGAGGATGTCACGCCGGAGCTCTCCTTGCCGTAAATCCAGCTCCCGACGGTAGCTGTGAATTTTCCCTTTTTCTAAATGAAATGGTTTACCGTTCAGACGGATTTCGAGCTGCACCATATCTGCGGCATTCGGAAGCTCAGTAACCTCCTGATTGGCAAAGCGGTTAAACGCTCCTGCAACAAACAAGTTGCGGCGTTCACCCGGATAGGACTCCTCTGTAGCAGCTCTTAGCCCAAGATATCCGTTACCCTGACAAAAAATCGTTTCAAACTTCCCTAAAAATCTAGCGTCAAACTCTGTTTCCGCAATCACCCATCCGTCATCGAGCGCATTCAATCCTGTATATTCAATCACTTTACATCCTCCTGTCTGAACGTATTCTGTATTAACCTTTCAGTCCTGTAGTCGCAATTCCTTGCACCATATGGCGCTGGAACATCAAAAAGACGATAATGATTGGCAGGGTCAAGAGTACAACACCAGTCATCGTGAGGTTTGGCCATTCAAAATAACGATTCTTAAGTGTGTTCAGACCAACAGTCATTACATACCAACGACTGTCATTCACCAAGGTCACCGGCCAAACGAAAGAGTTCCATGTACCGGTAAAACTGAATATAATCTGTGTCCCGATCGCACCTTTGGATAGCGGAAGCATAATCCGGTAGAAAATACCGATCTTGCTTAATCCGTCAACCTCCGCTGCCTCTTCAAGCTCCTTCGGCACGGTCAAGAAGAATTGACGCATCAGAAAGACAAGGAAGCCCTGGAACAGAAATGGAATAATGAGACCTTGATAGCTGTTAAGCCATTTCATATCAACGATCATGGAGAAAATCGGAATAATCATTACTTGGTAAGGCACCATCATCATCCCGATCACTAGGAAAAACACTACGCCTCTGCCCCGAAAATTAATACGAGCCAAGGAGTAGGCAGCCGTCGTATTAACAAACAAGTTACCAATCAAAATACCGAACGTTACGATGATCGAGTTCTTATACCAGATCAATATATCGGAGGTTTCGAAGATATCCCTGTAGTTCTCAAATGTCCACTGGCTTGGCAGTACAAGATGCCCGATGTCAGCTTTGGACAAAAGCGAAGTATAGATGGCATAACCAAACGGTACGACGAAGAATATGGAGAATGCGAACAGTAGTACATAGCGTAAAATATGAGTTTTCCGGTTAAGCATCATCTAAATCTCCTCCTTAAGAAAGCGTTTTTGAAGCATAGACAGCGCAATAATAAGGGCGAAAATAATAAATGCTGCAGCACTACCGTAACCGGAACGGTTGAAGCTGAATGCCTGGCTGTAGAAATAAGTTACTATTGTACTCGTTGCACCGGCCGGACTTCCGAGCGAGCCGTTTCTCGCCAAGGCATAAGGCTGGTCAAACAGTTGCATGACGTTAATAATCCCGGACATTATGACAAGGAAGGTCACTGGTTTCAACATAGGAACCGTAAGCTTCCAGAACTGCTGCCATCCATTTGCTCCGTCCACACGACCCGCTTCATAAATATCGTTTGGAATGGTTTGCAATCCACCCAAGTACACTACCATGTAGAATCCCACATACGTCCAAACGGTAAGGATCATCAAGAATGGAAGTGCATACTTGACGTTGGCGTACCATGAAACGTCGGGAAAACCAAACCAGGTCAGCAATTGTGTTGCAATTCCGTCATTCTGCATGAACAAATACATAAATACAGTCGTCACCGCAATGGTTGAGGTAATATATGGCATGTAATACAGTGTGCGGAACACACCCTTAAGGTGCATCACCTTGTTCAGGTTCACTGCAATCACCAAGGCGATAATCGCCTGCAGCGGTACCGCTACTACGGTCAGCAATAAGGAATGGCTCAAAGCCGTCCAGAAGTCCTTATCCTGGACAATTTCCACATAGTTTCCCAATCCGATAAATTTTGCCGCATCCGGATTTAGGAAGCTGATGTCCTGGAAGCTGTAAATTAATGATTGAACCAGTGGGTAATAAAACCAGATTCCCATCAAGATTAAGATGGGGGCGACAAACAAGTAGCCTACGAAATTTGATGAACTTCCCAATTCGGACAATCTTGACCCGAATCCGCGTTTTGACTTGTGTAGAGAGAGATTAGTTTCTAAATTTGGCTTCATGGTGTTACTCCTTCCACTTACGAACCCCTTGTTCGTATGTTTTTAGTAACTCCATCATATGAATTGCCCGGTTCTACTGGAATAGAGGATATTTACAAGACTCCGAGGATTTTTACATTGTGCATTTATGGTAGAAGAGGACTTAATATTTGGGGTGAAACAAAAAGTAGCGAGCCTCCCAAGATAGGAGACTCGCTACTTTATTTTTTTACCTTTTTGAAAGAAGAACCGCTTTATTTCTCAATTAGTTTAAAATCATCAAAATGGAATTCAGGAGAAACGATACAGGATACCAGCACTGGTTCTGATCCTAACGGACGAGCCGCCTGCCATACTCCCGCTGGTACAACTACCTGCGGCTGCTGACCCGCAGTAATATCGAGACCTAAGATAACTTCCTTCACATTCTCAGGCTTATCTCCGTTACCTCCGAGACTAAGCACTATTGGACTACCGGAATGCCAGAACCAAACTTCATCGGACAAAACAGTATGCCAATCAGATTGTTCACCCTCGTGAAGTAGAAAATAAATTGAAGATGCCGAATGGCGCGGTCCGGAATAGCTATCCCCAAGCACTTCCTGCGGAATTTCAAATTCGGAGTTCCAAACTCTTTTGTACCAACCGCCCTCAACGTGGGGTTGTAGTCCGAGCAGTTCAACTAGCGGTGAGATTTCTTTTTGTGTCACGGTAGCTTCTCTCCTTCAAAGTTTGCATAAGCAACAATAGCTTCGTATGCATAAGGTTGTTTTTGCTATTTACTTTAACGGAAGAAGCGCGAATTGTAAAATCTATTTACTATCCTTACTCGCTTTGAATACTTCAGCAATCGCGCCAAGACTTCCCAGCGTTTCAACAGCACTTGTTGGCAGGAATACTTTATTCGCGGGACCTTTGGCGATTTCAGCCAGAGCCTCGAAGGAGCGATAAGCGAGCACCTGCTCATCCAGACCTGCTGAGCGAATCAGCTCAATGCGTGATTTTTCCGCTTCAGCCACCGCTTGAATCGCTTTCGCTTCACCATGAGCTTCCAGCTCCTGTGCTTGGCGTGAACCCTCTGCTTGGCGGATACGTGCTTCCTTGTCGCCTTCTGCTTTCAGAATCTTGCTCTGCTTATCCCCTTCAGCACGAAGGATCATATCCTGCTTGGCAGCTTCCGCTTCCAAAACAATCGCACGTTTGCTCCGCTCCGCTTTCATCTGCTTATCCATTGCTTCTTGAATATCGAGCGGCGGCTTGATATCGATGACTTCCACACGCTCGATCCTTACGCCCCACTTCTCTGTAGCCTCATCAAGCGCCAACCGAATATCAGTCGAAATCTTTTCCCGCCCAGAAAGTGTTTCATCCAATTCCAGCTTACCGATAATTTGCCGCATCGTTGCCGTCGAAATGTTTCTTACCCCATATACATAATCAGAAATGCCGTACGTAGCTTCCTCTGGTCCAACGACCTGATAGAAAATAATCGTATCGATCTGCACCTGCACGTTATCCTTCGTGATTACCGTTTGCGGAGGCACATTCGCTTGTTGAATTCGTAGGTCATGGTACGTACGCACCTGATCAATCACAGGAATCAGAATGTTCAGACCCGGTGTAAGTAGACGGTTGAATTTACCCAGACGTTCTACAACGCCTACCCGTTGTTGCGGTACGATTTTGATCGTTAATGCCACAAAAACTACAACAACCACTAGAATAATTGAAATAATTGCCCATTCCATTAGTTCATGTCCCCCCATCGTTCTACCTCAATAATTGTCGTGCCTCTCTTCACTACTCTGACCACTTCGTCCTTGCCCAGAGATTGGTCAGAGCTCGCGCTCCACGTATCTCCGCCTACCTTTACTTGCCCGTAGCGCCCCTGCTCAATCGGCTCAATGACGATTCCTTGCCTGCCGACGATTTCTGTGCCTGTATCCTTGAACCCACGTGAACTGCGAAATTTAGAAACCAGTGGTTTCGAGAATATAGTCAGACCAAGTGCGACCAGTGATCCAAGGATCACCTGAAACAAAATGGCTTCAGGTACAATCAACGACACCAAACCTGCGGCCAACGCACCAATACTGAGCCATAGCAGATAAAAAGTGAGCGTCATCATCTCTACAACAAACAGGACACCGGCTGCGATCAACCAAAACACAACCATCGGTGAACCCACCACCTTCCTTATGATACTACTATAACGAAAAGAAACAGCGATGCGTTGCGTAGTTCCGTAAAAATATTGCAGGCATGTATATCATTTATATTCATTACATCTGAGGTTATGTGTTCTGCATGAGTTTCCTGAAAAAGAGGTCAGGCACCATTTCTATTAAAGTTTTCTTCATCAGCATCCAGTAATTAGAAAAATGTCCCCCTACATTACCGAATTTTATCCCTAGCATAATCGCTCTCTATGCTTGAAAATAAGAAATGCCTACACCCATAAATAAGAAATTCATCCTAATTATTGAACTCAAACCCGCTTTTCTACTCACCCTACACCCCTTCAACAATGTACATCTACAAGTTTATCAAAAAGGAATCCTTAAAACAGCAATTTAGAAAGCGCTTACTTATTGTGTGGGCTTTATGTAGACCGCTTTTTTTTGCTGCAAAATCTATGAATCGGGTGTCAGTAGAATGAGAGATTTACAAGGGTGAAGGTACAGGTGAATTTCAAACTATGGGAGGTGAAGGTTGGGGTTTCTTGCCGAAAAGAATTTCGAACTACACATTGAACCTTGGAGGTAGAAAATCAATGATATTTATGAAAAAAAGTTCACGCAAAACCTTTGCGATCGCGATGATCGCTGCGCTTGTTCTTACACTTTTTTCAGCCCTGGGTAGTAGTGCCAAAACGGCCAACGCTGCACAGGATTATAAACTGGTTGGTTATTACGCTTCTTGGGCCGCTTATGGTCGGGCTTACAATGTAACAGATATCGATCCTACCAAAATGAATGTCATTAACTACGCCTTCGCAGATATTTGTTGGAATGGCATTCACGGCAACCCCGACCCTACTGGCCCGAATCCAGTAACCTGGAGCTGTCAAAATGAGCAAGCACAAACCATTAACGTTCCGAACGGTACGATTGTGCTGGGTGACCCGTGGATTGACACCGGAAAGAGCTTCGGGGATGACAAATGGGATGACCCCATCAAAGGTAACCTGAAGCAACTGTGGAAGCTGAAAGAAAAGAACCCCAACCTAAAAACGATGATCTCCGTTGGAGGCTGGACCTGGTCGAACCGTTTCTCGGATGTGGCGGCCACTGCTGTGACCCGTGAAGTTTTTGCCGACTCTGCGGTAGACTTCATTCGTAAATATAAAATGGACGGAGTCGATCTCGACTGGGAGTACCCAGTTAGCGGAGGGCTCGCAGGCAACAGCTACCGTCCCCAAGACAAGGAGAACTACGTCCTTCTTCTGCAAAAAATCCGTGAGAAGCTAAATGCTGCGGGTCAGACCGACGGCAAAACCTACCTGCTAACCATTGCTTCCGGGGCAGGCCCGACATACGTCAATAACAATAATCTTGCAGGTATTGCTTCCATTGTCGATTGGATCAATATTATGACCTATGACTTCAACGGAAGCTGGAATAAGACTACAGGTCACAATGCTCCTTTGTACTATGATCCAGCCGCTTCTGCATCAGGCCTGACCGAACCGCAAAACTTCAACATCGACAAAGCGGTAACCAGCTATTTAGCTAATGGCGTACCTGCGAACAAGTTAGTGCTTGGCATGGGATTCTACGGCCGTGGTTGGGGAGGCGCTCCTGTAGCAGGAAATGGCCAATATCAATTGTCTGCTGGCATTTCGCCCACGGGTACATGGGAGAAGGGCAGTTATGATTTCTACGACCTCGAAGCTAATTATATTAACAAAAACGGCTATACCCGTTATTGGAATGACATTTCTAAAGTGCCTTATCTCTATAATCCAACGAACCAAACTTACATCAGCTATGACGATGTAGAATCCTTTGACCATAAGATCAGTTATCTCAAATCAAAAGGCCTAGCGGGAGCCATGTTCTGGGAGACAAGTGGTGACCGGAACAAAACACTAACCAATAAACTAAACACCGACCTTGGCGGAGGAGTGGTACAGCCGACACCGACACCAACTGCAACTCCAACGGCAACTCCAACACCATCGCCGACGGCAACAGTAACTCCAACGGCGACTCCGACTCCTACGGTAACTCCAACACCGACGGCAACTCCAACACCAACCGCAACAGTAGCACCAACTCCTGGGGGTTCTAGCTGGGTTACAGGAATCGCGTACAAAACTGGCGATATCGTTAGCTATAATGCCAAAACGTATACTTGCCTCCAGCCCCATACTTCACTTCAAGGCTGGGAACCGGCGACCACACCCGCACTTTGGAAGCTGAATTAAGACTTCCGATTTGCACGTAAGGATCACCGTTCCTATTTACACCCGCAGTCATATTATCCCTTTTGGAGGAATGTTAAATGAATATAAGTACACGTAATAGGCGAAGTAAATCGGCACGCTACATTGCGGCCTTAATGAGCGCCATCATTCTGCTTCCGCTTTACACAAGTACAGGTGGATCGTCGCAAGTAGCCTTAGCAGCAGGAACAACGCCAACTGCTCCCGCTCCGGCTGCAGATCATCCGCGTAAAATTGTTGCTTACTTCCCGGAGTGGGGAGATCAGGAGAATAAAGGATTTTATACTGTCGATAAAATACCGTGGGGCAAAATCACTCACATTAACTATGCGTTCGCCAAGGTAAACCCTCAAACGAACATGATTGATCTGATGGACCGTACAGCCGCTATCGAAAAAGACTACCCTGACCAATTAACTAATTTGCCGTATAAAGGACATTTTAATCAACTCGTAAAGTATAAACAGTTATACCCCGATGTCCGCACCCTGATTTCGGTTGGCGGCTGGTCGGGTTCTGGTGGTTTTTATAACATGGCCAATTCAGAAGCTGGCCGCGAGACGTTTGCGAATAGCGTTGTAGATTTTCTACGTACCTACCAGTTCAACGGGGTGGACATTGATTGGGAGTACCCATCTGGTACTGGCCAATCAGGTAACCCGAATGACTTCGGTGTGGCGGAGCCGCTGCGCACGGTGAACTACAATAACTATGTTCTCCTCATGAAAAAGCTTCGCGAAAAGCTAGATCAGGCAGGCGCTCAGGACAATCAAAAATATGATTTAACCATCGCTGCAACCGCCTCTTCCTGGATTCTGGGCGGGATGAAGCTAGGGGAAGCTAACCAGTATTTGGACTGGGCGAACCTTATGACCTATGATTTCCACGGCGCGTGGAATGGATACGTAGGGCCGCATTCCGCCCTGTACCCGGATTCTCGTGATACTGAAACAGCTGCGCTGGGCACTCCGGTTCTGAATACCGACTGGGCCGTTCGATATTATTTGGGTACGCTTCCTCCGGAAAAAATCGTCATCGGAGTTCCTTATTACTCACGTGGCTGGAAGAATGTAAATGGAGGCATCAATAACACCGGTCTTTATGGTACAGCTCCTACAATCGGAGGTGGAGCCGACGGCGTATACGGAATCTGGAATGATCCTGCACCAGAGCAGCCGGCTGGCGCAAATCCAATCTGGCATGTGCTGAATCTGCTCAAAGACCCAGCGAACAAACGTTACTTCGATCCTGTTACCAAAACCCCATACTTGTACAACGCAGACAAGAAGGTTTTTCTTACGTATGAAGATAAGGAATCGCTCGGCTACAAACTGGATTACATTAAGCAAAAGGGATTGGGAGGGATGATGTTCTGGGAGTTGACAGGCGATTACTCTGAAAAGAGTGATGGGACCTATACGTATGGCAACTCGTTGACCGATTTTGCCTATGACCAGCTTAAGTCTGCCTCTCTTCCAGGTGGACTTCCAAAGCCACAACTACCTGCGCCCACGAACTTCATTCTTAGCTTCAGTGGGGCGTACGATCATCCAAATTACACTTACTCCCTGAAAATAACAAATAACACTGGCGCGGATATTTCCGGTGGCTGGAAGCTAGAGTTCGATCTTCCGACTACAACAACCCTGACCTCTGCATGGGGCGCTGGTACAGTAGAGCAAGTCTCCACGGATTGGGACTTTAACCGCTACCGTATTACCGGTACGGCATCCCAAACGATTGCAAACGGAGCCACACTGGAAATTCCGGGCATGATGAAACTGAATTTCTCGGGGGGTCCGCAGCGAATTACGCTGAACGGAAGCTCGTCCCAGCAAGAATACGACAAACTGTATGGAGGCATCACGCCAACTCCTACACCTACAGCAACGGCAACACCTACTCCAACAGCAACAGCAACAGCGACAGCGACAGCAACACCAACACCTGTGTCTACCGTAACACCAACGCCGACACCGATGCCTACTGTAACTCCAACGCCGACCGTTGCACCAACGCCAACAGCAACCACGATACCTACTCCAACGCCAACCGCAACGCCAAATCCGGGAATATCTGCCTGGGCAGCGGGAGTCGCGTACAAAGCGGGTGATACGGTTAGCTACAATGGTATAACATACACATGTCTACAGCCCCACACTTCACTCCTGGGCTGGGAACCGACAGCAGCCCCCGCACTATGGAAGCTGAACTAATTCAATAAAATTATAAGCTTAGCCTTACAAACCAAAAAAGCTTGCAAATCAAGGTACACACCTTGGATTTGCAAGCTTTTTTATTTCATCTCTCAAGTGACAGCATGGAGCATTTGGATTAGAAATTCAAGTCATCTGCAGCTGCTAGCTTCTCCGTCAGCAATCGCAACGCAGTTCCCCGGTGGCTAATCCGCTGCTTCTCTTCGAGCGTTAGCTCGGCCATTGTCTTTTCAAATTCTGCCAAGTAAAACAACGGATCGTAGCCGAAGCCTCCACCACCAGCAGGTTCGGATGTGATCCATCCTTCTACTGTACCTTCGGCGGTTAATTCCCGTCCCGAACTTGGATCGTATAAGGACAATGTACAGACAAACCGAGCTGTACTTAGCAAAGGCTGTCCGGTGTCCTCACCCTGTTTTAGCTTCTCCAGCTCGCTAAGCAGCTTCAGGTTGTTCTCGTCATCTCCCGCGTTTTCCCCTGCATAACGCGCAGAGTACACACCCGGTCCGCCATCCAAAGCGTCTACACAAAGACCCGAATCATCGGCAAGTACCGGGATTCCTAGAGCGTCGCCTACGGCTTTGGATTTTTTAAAGGCGTTCTCGGCAAAAGTGGCTCCGTCTTCTACCACATCGGGCAGATCCGGATAATCGTACATACTTTTTACTGTCAGCCCCAGCGGGGCAAAAGCATGCTCGAATTCGCGTACTTTCCCCTTATTCTTCGTCGCAACAATAAGAATACCGCCGTCAGACCTCATGCTACACCTCTTGGCCTGGCTGGCCGGAAGGGATTTTGAGAGCAATTGCTCCCAGCGCTTCTTTCTGCGCAGCAATCAGTTCATAGATTCCCTTCTCACCTAGACCAAGCAAAAGATCCAGCTCTTGACGTGTGAACGGTCTTTCTTCGCCAGTCCCTTGTAGTTCAACAAAGGCACCGCCACCAGTCATAACTACATTCATATCCACTTTTGCTTTGGAATCTTCTTCATAATTCAAATCCAGCAGCGTTTTATCCCCTACAACACCGACACTGATTGCCCCCAAAAAATCAGTTATAGGAAACACAGGCAGCTTATGCTGAAGTGCAATTTTGTTAATAGCAAAAGCCATAGCAACAAAAGCACCTGTAATCGAAGCGGTCCGCGTACCACCATCCGCCTGAATCACATCACAGTCCAGCGTAATACTACGCTCGCCTAAAGCCTGTAAATTCACTACGGAACGAAGCGCTCTTCCGATCAGCCGTTGGATCTCCATGGTGCGTCCAGTAAGCTTACCGCGTGCAGCTTCACGCTGATTACGGGATTGGGTTGCCCGAGGAAGCATCGAATATTCAGCGGTCACCCAGCCTTTTCCTTGCCCTTTAAGAAACGGTGGCACTTTTTCCTCCACAGTAGCCGTACAAATGACTTTGGTATCTCCCATTTCAATGATCACGGAGCCCTCAGCATATTTATTCGTTTGGGTCGTTATTGTCAGCGGCCGTAATTGGTCGTCGTTTCGCCCGTTTGATCTCATCTTTTCTGCCTCCTACATCGTATAGCTAAAAGTTTAGCGTGAGTCCCATTTACCCATAGCACAATGCTTGGGACATAACGTCTTTTTGAGCAACTTTTATTCTACCAAAGAGGAGGCACAAAAGCATCTTTTTAACCCTAGGGGGTCATTCTATAACGGGAGCTCGTTCAAATATTCTGGTGCGGAAACGGGTTTGCTGTAATCTACATTATCCGTATCTGTAATTGACTCCTTGCCATTCAAGCGAATTTGCACTAGGGCATCGTCCGAATTTTGCGCAACAGTCAGCACAACCGATTCCAGCATTTCGGCCGGCACACCCTTACCGTCTGCGAACATATCATCAGTCAAGGATACGGTAACTACACCGTTCTGCCCAGCATCAACAGATTCTAGTATCGTTCCCTGCGTCATGACCATTTCCAGCCCATTTCCGGATTCAGGTCCTGCAATCAATTCGTTTAAAGCCGCAGTCAGCTGTTCTTGTCCGGCGGGTACAAAGCGGGTTACAGGTACATAATATTGGATACCGTCAGGAGATGTTGTGGAAAAATAAACAGTAACCGCGCTGGAGTTCATCAGCAGTGGACCTTGCTTCGGCAAGTTAATGCCCATTGTGCGGGACAACGGACGATCCAGCGGAGTGCTTTGAAGAGGCATCTCTGTGAGCTTTTTACCATCTACCCAGAGCTGTACGCTTTTAATGTTATCTTGACCGGTCAGCGTCCAAGTGATAGCTTCGAGGATTTTGCGTTCCTCTAAAGGATCATAGTTATTGAATTCTGAATTAAATTCGACAACCGCTAAATTCGACTTGTCTACCGTAACACTTTTCACTTCCGTTCCAGCTGGCAGAATGCCTTGAAATCCTGCAGGAACTGATGAGGCATATTCTCCCTTGCTCACTAATGCCATTAACGAGTTTTTGAGTGCGGTGGAATCTTTACTCTTTGACAGGCTTAGAGATACCGGAGCGAGTAATCCATTACCATCTTCCAAAAATACAGTTGTCCGGTCTCCGGAAGCATTGCCCTGTGAAGTTTTGGTGCTGCCTTTAACCGCTGTCTGTGTATCATCTTGTGTCACCGGACCAAATACACCTGAATCCAAAGTAGTATCCCCACTAGTCTGTAACATTTGCGCTTCAACCTCTGGTGGCGGAGCATCAATCGATGCCGATTCTGAACCAAACAGGCCACAGCCGGACAGTGCCAGTGGAACTGCGAGCAGGCAGACTGCGGAGATCCCGCGGATTTGTTGCATAGGTTTCATCATTTATTACCCCTTTCAAGGTTAGATATCATTTGTACTGCTATGTATACGAGACCTTTGTCCAAAAAATAACAACAGCTTATCCTAAATTGTTGGAAAAGCCTGTGGGCTACTTTTTCATGTCTAGTAGGATCTGGATTTCAGTTCACTGAAACTCCCCTCGCTGGACAATTACGTCCGGTAAACGTACAATCTGAGATAACAACAGTCCTTAACATCCTACTAACGTTTGCTGTAATGAAATGACTTACTAAACAACGAGGTGACTGAACATGGCTGATGAAAAAATCGAAAAAATACCTTACAGTCTGAACAGCAAGGCGGTCGCAGATGCGACCAAATACTGGCTGAACAAGCGTGGAGTAACCCTGGAGGAAATCGCAGAGCTCGTTATATTTCTGCAACAGAAATACTATCCAAATTTAACGATGGATGAATGTATCCATAATGTAGAGATGGTACTCAGCAAGCGGGAAGTACAAAATGCAGTACTAACAGGCATTCAGTTAGATGTAATGGCAGAAGAGGGTAAGTTGTTCTCCCCACTTCAGGATATGATCGAAAATGATGAGGGATTGTACGGCGTAGATGAGATTCTTGCCTTCTCTATCGTGAACGTATACGGCAGTATCGGCTTTACCAACTATGGCTATGTGGACAAGCTGAAGCCAGGCGTTCTTCAAAGGTTAAATGACAAAACCACTGGGCAGATCCACACCTACCTCGACGACATCGTCGGAGCCGTGGCTGCTGCAGCCAGTAGCCGAATCGCACACCGTAAACAAGCGGAACGTGAAATTGAGCTTGATCTGCCTCATACACCAGAGGATCGCGAAGAGGCCGCTAGAAAACTTGCGGAATATGATGAAACTCCGGAGTGAGGAGTTCTAGATGCACCAAATGAAACTCCAGAGTAGGGACTTTTAGATACACCAGATGAAACTCTGAGGAAAAAGCGATTGTTTCGTATCCCCCTGCGGGCTGCTGAAGCAATCGCTTTTTTGAGGGTTTCGTTGGGTTCGTTGGGTTCGCTGGGTTCGTTGGGTTCGTTGGGTTCGTTGGGTTCGTTGGGTTCGCTGGGTTCGTTGGGTTCGTTGGGTTCGTTGGGCTATAGGGAAATCCTCCCTATAAAATAACGATTTCGGCTTAAATCTAATGATTATACGGAATTCTTCCCTATAATCTCTATGAAAATCTCAATCTATAGCCAAATCAGTAGAATTATAAGGAGAAATTCCCTATAAACAGCTCTAGAATCATTAAATCCAAAATTATAGGGTGAAATTCCCTATAATTACTGCCATCATTTAGTTACTCTACATTAGAAGCGTTTCACTCACGTTGTCGGAATAGGAGGCGCTATACTCATAAATCACCCTTGATTTGAACACTTTTGGACTCCAGAAACTCTATTCGCTCAAAAATGACCTGAAACACTACTCTGCACTAGTAATAACGCCTTTACGGTCCGCTACTAACCTCAAAAGTTCTAAAATCAACCGAATAGCATCATCTGATTCCGAATACTTACGCTAATGAATGATTATGGAAGCGATCGAAGGATGGCATGAGGGACTGAGAGACTAAGTTACTCAAACACAAAAAAGAGCAGTCCCAACGAAACAGGACTGCTCATTAACAAGTTATACTTTCCAGTACACTTCGATCTTGCAAGACTCTCTGATACTCTAACTGATATGCTCTCTGACTCTTTCAGCTGAGGCGAATAAAAAACCGCCGTCTGCCTCCAGCATTACTGCCCGCTCCCGGCGCACCAACTCCGCCAAATGTGCCAGGGTCTCACTCATCGCAAAGCGCATCTGATGAACGCTGGTTACTCGGCTGCGAAACAGAACTTCGCACACCGCGAATCCGCTTAGCGGACCGCTGGTGAGCAGGGCCGCCGCTGTATCCAGCCGCTCCTCATGATGAGCGAGCAGGCTGTTTACCCGGTGCGTGAAGCCAGCAAAGGGCTCACGGTGCCCCGGGAACGCCATACTGACCGGGTAGCTGCCCAGTTCCCGCAGCCCTTGAAGGAATGTCTCCAGCGGCTGCGGATCGCTCCCTGGCAGCAGGCTGACATTGGGCGAGATCTGCGGGAGCACAGCATCCCCGCAGATCATAAGCCCGCTGTCAGCATGATACAGGCTCACATGCCCCGGTGCATGCCCACCGGTAACAATGAGCTGCCATTCGCGCCCGCCCATCCTGAAGGGCTCCGCAAGATTCAAATAAGACACGACAGGCTGCGGCTCCACTTGGGAATTAAAGCTTTCCAAGTGGGCTTTAATCCCGTTCGACCACTCATCTGTCATCCCATGCCGAGAGAAATAAACCGGTAAAAAGTCATTAATGTCTTTGCCATTGCCATTTCCCGCATCATCACCAAAACCATCGCCCCACATCAGTCTAGCCTCTGCATGTGCACGCTCCGTCATCCACACCTTACAGCCACTCTGCGACTGCAGCCAGCCTGCTAATCCGTAATGATCGGGATGATGATGCGTAACGACGATATCCCGTACATCCATCCACGACAAGTTCAACTCCTGCAGGATCCCGAGCCAGCAATTCTCTGTATCCGGGCTACGCGGACCCGGATCGATAATAGTCACTCTGCCCTTTTCATCCGTAAGGATATAGCTGTTCACTTGACGAAGAGGCGAGTCCATGGGTACCGAGACCTGGAGAATGTTCTTGTCCCATGAAGTAATCTCTGCCTTAGACATGGAGCGTTCACCACCTCTGAATCTTTTTCCGGAAACCATTTAGGGACGTATTCCACTAAAGATCATCCGTGTGGACCTTTCTGCATCATAAACCTCATCTTCATAGCTGCCATGTACAGCTTCGAGCTGCAAGCCCGCTTCCTCAATCATCTCCCTGAACTCCTCCAATGAATATAGCTTCACACGCTCATGATATTGACGAGGCGTAGGATCATTCTTAGTGGTTAGAATGATGTCCTTCTTCACATAACCATCCTCGATCCGGCGTGACTCATCAATCAAATTCTCAGCATCCTCACGTGCAGAATGCGGCACCAGATGACGAATCACATACGCAGGATTCAAAAAATCAATAACGAACTTGCCACCCGGCTTCAGCAGACGATAAATTTCACGCAAAACCTTTACTTGCTCCTCATCTTTTTCAAAATAACCAAAAGAAGTGAACAGATTAACTACGGCATCGAATCCTCCATCTAATGGTAATTCACGCATGTCGGAACGGATCCACGTTACCTTCTCTGCCCCGATTTGAGATTGTGCTTCACGCAACAACACCTCCGACAAATCTACTCCGGTAACCTCGTATCCTTCCTCCGCAAGTGCCAGAGAATGACGACCCATCCCACAACATAAATCCAGCACTTTCGAACCTGGAGGCAGTCCCAGCCAGGCGATCATCTGATCCACTTCTTTACGTGCGCCACCGAAATCCCGGTGTTTATATACGATCAGATAATCCTCTCCGAAGCTCTTTTCATACCATTCAGTCATGTTGTCTCTCCCTCCAATAGGCGTCTTCCTGCGACTCCAATCTATGTATGCTAATGTAACGCCATTGTACAGTCTTTTGCTGACAAACTCAAAGAAGAGTCATCATCGTGACCTCTCGGCTCTTAATGACAACTCTTATTGTAACTTCTTTTACACAAGCTGCTGCAAATAGACCCTTGCCTCATAAGGACGAAGCTTGAAAGAACGAATATCCTTATCTTTTGACTGCGGATAATTACTGATTATTAGCTCCAGCTGATCTGGATCTGCATCGAACCCCGCTGACCATTCGAATTCAGGCTCTCCATCAAAAAAATTCAAAATAACCAACAATCGTTGATCCTCTAAAGTTCGGGTATACGCATAAATCTCAGTATGCTCTGCAAGCTGTAGCTCATACGATCCGTACACGATCACCTTGTATTTTTTTCTTAACGCAATCAGCTGTTTATAGTAGTTATAAATGGAATCCGGATCTTTAACCGCATTGCCAGCGTTAATCTCCATATGGTTGGAATTCACTTCAATCCAGGGCGTTCCTGTTGTAAAACCACCTGCATGTCCATCGTCCCACTGCATAGGGGTACGGGCATTGTCCCGGCTTTTGTGGTGAATCGCAGACATAATGTCAGCTTCAGGAACACCGTTTCTTCGCTTCTCTTCATAATAATTAAGTGTCTCCACATCCCGGTATTCATCAATGGAATCGAAACAGACATTCGTCATCCCGATTTCTTCTCCTTGATAAATGTAAGGTGTGCCTTCCAGCATATGAATGAATGTCGCCAGCATTTTGGCCGAAGGAATCCGGTAAAAGAGATCGTTCCCAAACCGGGACACCGAGCGCGGCTGATCATGGTTGCAAAGATAGTTCGCATTCCAGCCTCTGTCATGTAGAACCGTCTGCCAGTTACTCATGATCTTTTTCAACTCTAGAAGATTCCATGGAACCACATCCCATTTTCCGCTACCCGGCGAAGCGGCATCTAGAAACATATGCTCAAACTGAAAGGTCATATTCAGCTCCCGACGTCCATCACCTACATAATCCAGCGCCTGCTCAGGTCCAAGTCCTGAGGTCTCTCCTACCGTCATAATATCGTAGAAATATAGCACCTTATCGTATAGATTCTGTAGCAGGGTATGCACATCCTCCAGATTGGAGAACATACCATAGGCCCTTACAGTAGGTGTTCTGTTCGGGTTATCTGCATCTGGATACCCCTTCGTCTTCACGATATGTGCAATCGCATCAAAACGAAATCCATCCACGCCCTTCTTCAGCCACCACTCCACCATCTCATGCAGTTTATCAATGACCACCGGATTCTCCCAGTTTAGATCGGGCTGGTATTTGGAGTAGAGATGAAGATAATATTCATCCGTCCGCGGATCAAGCTCCCACACCGAGCCACTGAAATAAGACTCCCAGTTGTTCGGGGGACCGCCATTTTTACCTTTTCGCCAAATATAGAAGTCCCGTTTCGGATTATCCTTCGACGATCTGGATTCAACAAACCATGGGTGCTCATGTGACGTATGGTTCAGAACCAAATCCATCATCAGCTTCATTCCACGTGCGTGCAGTTCCCTGAGCAACTCGTCAAAATCATCCATCGTACCGAATTCCTTCATAATGTCACAATAATCACTGATATCATACCCGTTATCATGGTTAGGTGATTTATAAATAGGACAGACCCAGATCACATCTACACCTAGATCCTGTAAATATTCCAGTCTGGATATAATGCCACGTAAGTCTCCGATTCCATCTCCGTTACTGTCCATGAAGCTAATCGGATAAATCTGATACACGACGCTTTCTTTCCACCATTTGGGGTTCATCTCTCGGTTACCTCCTATTTAGCTATATGTAGAGTTTAACCACACAGAGCCAAGTAGATAACAATTTCCCCCTACTTCCCTAATCCCTTTTGGTATTGTGACGGTGTAAGTCCAGTCCATTTTTTAAAAGTAGCACTGAAGTGACGCTCTTCACCGTACCCCACTAATTTGGCAACGGCGTACAGCTTAAGATTTTGGCGGAGCAGCTTTTTGGCTTCTTCTGTGATCTTCCGCATCATCCTGCCCATTACGAAACCCGCACTCGCTACCATCTGTGTGCTTAATTTCATAAGCACCTGGAATGAATTCATTATGGCGAACACCTTCCTCACCTCGGAGGATCTCAAGACCATTCCGTTCTCCATTATGAAATTCGCCGGTGAATATTCGTGCAATTACGGTGCTCAGTTCGCTGTTATGACGATCATTGCCATCCCAACCATCCTGATCTATCTGCTCTTCACAGAACAGATGACCAAAGGAATTACCGCCGGGGCGATTAAGGGCTAACACAAAAAGGAAAAGATAACTCTAGCTTTACTTCTCCAACATTTTATTGACATTAACTTTCAACTCGTATATGATCACCTTAGGCAAAATCACAACGAATTAAATCGAAAATTTAATATATCCCGTAAAGGGGAGTAGCTGTTAAATAAAGTCGTCAATACGAGAATATGAGGATATTCTCCGGCTTTATTGGCAATTCAACATTGTTAGCGAGACCTTTACCAATCAGGTTAGACCTTTATTCCAAAGGCTAATCTGTTTGGTAAAGGTCTTTTTTATATAAAGTTGGTTAAAATGGTATAGTAAGTATCTTTTAGTAGATATTTGCATTAGAAAAGGGAGGACAACAGTAATGGATTGGGGATTATTATTAGAATATGGCTGGGTATTACTCGTTCTTGTAGCACTTGAAGGACTACTAGCCGCAGATAACGCATTAGTATTAGCAATTATGGTTAAGCACCTTCCTGATGAGGAAAGAAAAAAAGCACTATTTTACGGATTAGCCGGAGCCTTCGTGTTCCGCTTCGGATCACTATTTGTCATCTCTTACCTGGTTGATATCTGGCAAGTACAAGCCATCGGCGCGATTTATTTATTATTTATCGCGGGGAATCATATCTTCCGAAAACTATTGTTCAAGAAGCCAGTTACGGATGAAGCAGCTGAAAGTGGTACTGGTGCTGCAGTCAACAAAAAGAAATCCAGCTTTTGGTTTACTGTCTTTAAAGTAGAAGTTGCTGACATCGCCTTCGCAGTCGATTCCATTCTTGCAGCAGTAGCCCTCGCGGTTGCTCTTCCTGCAAGTGGGCTTCCAAAAATCGGTGGACTTGACGGCGGTCAATTCCTCGTCATCTTTGCCGGTGGATTTATCGGACTGGTCATTATGCGTTTCGCAGCTTCCTTCTTCGTTAAATTGCTCCACACCCGTCCAGGTCTTGAAATTGCAGCCTTCTTCATCGTAGGTTGGGTCGGAGTTAAGCTAGCAGTCATTACATTGGCACACCCTTCACTTGGTGTTCTTTCCGAAGATTTCGCACATAGCACTTGGTGGAAGCTCACCTTCTATGTTGTGCTCGTACTCATCGCTGCAATTGGTTGGTTTATGAGCAGCAAAGTTGAAGAGAACGTTAACGAGAATCCAATTAAAGAAGTAGATAAGCAACTCCATTAATTCTATTTGCATAGCAAAAAAATATAACCCGAAAGACGTACCCTTTCAGTAAAGGTGTTTGTCTTTCGGGTTATTTTCTTTTATCCCTATATATTCTTATTGACCAATGATCTGATCAGTCTTTCCTTGCAGTTCCACTAGCTTCATAATCACCGAAGCCGCCAGTGCTTTCGTTACTGTCTGCTGTGGATTAAACTTGCCGTTGTCATCCTTTAAGAGTCCCAATTTCACAACAAGAGCCACTGCACCCTTATTGTTTATAGATGAACTATCGCTAAATTGACTTACAGTTACATCTTTATCAAGATAGGCTGTGAGTTTGTTGTATTTCAAAAAATTAGCCAGCTGAACAGCAAGCTGTTCCCGGGTTAACTTACTATCTATTTGCAGACTCTCATCCTTGTTGATCCACTTACGATCTGCTGCATAAGTAACAGCATCATAATAAGAATTTTCAGGCTTCACGCCTGCCACAGTTTTTCGTTCATTATTATTATAATAATTGCTGAAATTCGGATTAGAAGCCTTGGCAAGATAGGTTAACCAATCGCCAACAGATATTTCTTGATCCGGGTTCACTTTGCCATCGGCATCCGGAGTAATCACATGGTATTTTACTAATTCTGATAAAGGTTGTTCCGCTGCGTGGCCTTTGATATCCGTCGCAGATATTTGAGCATCTTGCTGACCAAGGTAATCATAGACCGCAACCCATTTTCCAGTGGCTGCATCTAAAACCTGAGACAATCCATTAAATTCAGCAATGGTTGTATCATATATCAGTTTCACCTTTGGTGCTGCATAGCTATTATAAGCATTGTATCCACCAACCTGAGTGTATCTTAGCTTAGTTTGATATTTAGGTTTATAGGTTTCGAGCGCTTCCTTCTTGGAAATTGTTGCATCAGGCGATAATGTGATTTCATCGATACCTTTTATCCGATTCCCCATGTAAGAAATCAGTCTGCCGTAAAGATCCAAGCTTACCGAAATGGTACTGTCACTCACAGGAATCCCTTGATGAACTCTAATAAACTGATATCTGTATCCTGATCCGTCTGAAGTCACGCTTGAGTTAGCTCCATATTCTACAAGCTTTAGCTTCTGACTCGCCTGAGGATATAGACTATTAATTATACTAAGCGCTTTGGTCTTAGCTTCAGTCTCACTAAGCTTCTTCCCTCCAGCAGGAGCCGGCTCTTCCTTCTTATCCTGAGTAACACCATAAGTTTGAGCTTGGTACTGCAATATTTCACCAGTCTTTGCATCGATCTCGGCAGAGGATTGTTCTGGGAAGCCAGCACCCATGAAACGTTCATTTCCATTACCACCCCAGTTTAACTGCCAGATCTTCCGATCCGTATCCTGATAGTCATTTCTCAAGCTTTGAGAGATCAATTTACGATCTGCTGGAATATAAGCAACCTTCTTTACAAGCTGCTCTGCTTCTTTTGCAGAGAGCTCTGTAGTTGAGCTTCTTGCTTGAAAGACATCCTTTGTCTTGGTTAAATCTGAATACACGACTGCAGTGGATACGGATTCTTTTCCTTCTAAATCTATTCTCTTGCCGGTCAATGCATCGATAGGATATAGAGATTGATCTATTGGACGCCAGCCTACAATCCAGTTGTTAGGTTTTCCGTTCTTATAAATAGGAGTGTAAAAAAGACCTACATCAAACTGTTCCGCAAATTGCTTCTGTGCTTGCTCCAGGGTAATCTTGGGCTGCGCAGACGGGTATTCAAGTCCTTGAGAAAACTTAGAGAATTGCGTTACATTTCCGTTGCCATCCACAATTATGTTAATGTTATCCGATCCAGAAGGAATACCATTCTTCATGACACTGAAGTAATAGCCATATTGAACAGGACCGAATAAAGCGTTCGAAAAGTAATTATAACCAGCATTCTCATTTAATTGCAGATCACTGCTCTTAACCGATGAGGCTGCTTTAGCCACAAAAGCCTTAGCGATCTCCAGTGCCTGAGGCTGCGATACTTTCGGTGGATAATAGGATTCGTTGTTCTCACGAGGGTATGAAATGTACGTATTGATGATATCTCCATTAATGGCATCTATCTCACTGCTAAAGCCATGTCCCATATTCCCCTCTTGAATCTGCCACTGAATATTCCAGATCATTTGATTGGTTGGAACGGGGTAGCTTTGGTTAGATCCCAGTTGAACATTGTTTACAGTTGCATCTTTTAAAGATGGGAATAGTTCTCTTAGCTTCGCAACCGCTTGCTCCTGCGTAAATTTTACTTTTGTCGGATCAGCCTCGGAGGTCGTAGTAGTAGTCGGGGCTTGTGCGCTAACCTGTGTTACAGAAGTGTTGCTACTAACAGATGTAGGATCGGCTGCGGCCAAGCTTGGAGGTAACAATAACGCGAGTGCCACTGAAGTGATCAATACCGTTTTAACTGTTTGATGAACAAAGTGAGTATTATTGCTTTTCAAAAGAATTCATCCTCCTCTAACACGTGATTCATAACATTATACAGATATCTCCTTATATTTTCCATATTTATTTAACGACAGGAAATTACAAGGTTTATGTAATGTATGCTATATAAGCTATAATGGTAGGCAGCTACAGCTTAATCATCTATGAAAGGGGGCCATTCACATCACTGATTGGAACCTTCAGCCGCTTATAGACGGTATTACTGGCCTAGAAATTCGCAGTTGTCTAATCGTTCAACATGGAAAACCCATAATGGAGCATTATCGCGAGCATGAAATCGCTAAGGAACTAGGTAAAATTAACTCATGCACCAAAAGCGTGCTCGCCGCCCTAGTCAGCATAGCCATAGATAAACAAATCATTCCACCACCTGATACACCAATTTCTCTATTTTTCCCTTTATTAAAGGAGGATCAGGATCCAAGAAAAAGAGAGATCACAATCAGTCACTTATTAACAATGACTGCTGGCTTTAACTGGACGGAGTTTGGGGGGCAGAATTCCTTTCCGACCATGACTAGAACCGCAGACTGGATAAAGTTTGTGCTCGCCCAGCCGCTATCTCATACGCCAGGTACTGTGATGAACTATAACTCCGGTTGCTCTCAGCTCTTATCCGCTATCCTGCGTGAATGTTCTGGACAAGACGTTGCAGCATTTGCTGAAGATCAGCTATTTCAGCCGCTTGGCATCGAGAGCTACCGCTGGGACAGTGATCCGCAAGGCATACATACCGGTGGTTTTGGCCTTTATATGAAGCCTGAGGATATGCTGAAATTCGGTCTCCTTTATTTGCAAGAGGGGCGCTGGAAGGATCAGCAGCTCATTCATTCGGGTACTGTTCAGAAGTCCACTCGCCCTTATGTTGCAGCCACGCTTCCTCAGAAGGGCTTCTACGGATGGCACTGGTGGGTATCCTCATTCAATGCAGGTACAGAGCAGCAGCCAAATGAGATCCCTTATTATTTTGCGCTTGGCTTCATGGGCCAGCATATTATTGTGGTTCCTTCCTACGAGCTGGTCGCAGTCATCACTGCGGATAAATACAAGAAAGGCTCACCAGCTAATGTGTTCGGTCGATTTATCGTGCCAGCGCTTCTTGGGCAGTAACGATAGGGGGATACCACACACTCCCATTATGAAAGAAGGAAGCCGGTTGCACTGACCCGGCTTCCTTCTTCTTATTCAGCTTCGACACAACGAAGCTCAAGTCGTTAATTTTGCATACACAACGAAAAATAACATCATTTCTCCAATGATCAGGTAATTGGGTATAAGGAACAACAAATCTACTGCGAAAAAAACTCCAAGTAAACCTAATAACAACGCTAAATGGAACATCCCTAATCTTTGCTGTAAACGTCTGTATTTATGGAAGACCAACGAGGTAGAGAAGAAGTAGAGCAGGACCGATCCAAAAATAAAACATACCATAAATGTGTAATTTAATTGTTCTAAAAATAGCAGTTGAATTGAAGCTGCAATCATACTTAAGGATACATAAATAAATAAATGCCCATAAATTATGGTTTGCCCGGCAGTCTCTATGGCCTTGTCCACTTTCTTCTCAACATTATCAAAGTATTGCCACCACATAGCTATAATTAATAGAAAAGTTAATAATGCAAATAAAATAGATTGCCATGTCCAGTGGCTAGACTGTAAGACTGCAAGTATACTGACCACTGATTCGCCAAGTAGAATGAGGGTAAACAACGAGAAACGTTCTAATAAATGATGAGTATTTATCGGGCTTTTCACCAAGTATTTCCGCCCGATTAATGGAAGCAAGATGTCTACAGTAATTCCCGCATACAAAACTACATAACGTATCCAAGAGTCAAAGAAAAGTGATAAAGCAGAGATCACTAATCCAATCCAAAACCGACTTCCCAAATACCGGGCAGTGCCCTTTCTATCAGCTGCTTCATTCTTATTTACCGTAAGATATTGAATGGCAGTCATTGCTCTTAAGCCAACATAACCTATTAAAAATGGCATATAGTATTGATCAAAGTTAACCGATAAGCTGGCCGTCATTATTAATACAAAAAATAATTGTAGAATCAGGAATATTCGGTGTGAAAAGATGTCTTGTCCAAACCGATTTACAAAAAGCGATTGCCCCACCCAGGCCCACCAGATCGGAATGAATATTAAGATAAATTTAGATAAATATTCAAGTGGAATTGTACCCGCCTCTACATGCAACAAGACATGACTCGCTTTTGAAACGGCAGCCACAAAAAGCAGATCATAAAATAGTTCCAGCCAGGTAACCTTCTTCTCAGCAAAGGATGCTGTGCCTTGTTCAAATCCCGATGTGCGCTTATTCATCGTTGTACTCCCCGCCACTTCATAAACTTGTAATCAAGGAAATCAACAAGCAAGAAAAGGACAAACCCCACCAAGCTAAACAGCATAATTCCCGCATACATCTCCGGATAATCCAGTCTTAACCAAGCATCCATAATGAAGAAGCCCATGCCATGCTCAGTTCCATAAATCTCCGTGAAAAAGAGTACAGATATCGCTGTTCCAAGCGAAATACGAATCGTACTCAGAATGACGGATAGTGCACCCGGCAGTGTAACATGCCAGAATTTCTGCACTGTACTTGCCCCTATACTCGTTAAGACATCATAGGTATTCTCAGGGATAGCCTTCACACCATCCCTAACGGAGATGATAATCTGGAACAAGAGAATGAGCATGATCATTAAGATTTTAGACGTTTCACCAAGCCCGAAGAATAGCATTACAACGGGAAGCAGAGCGATTTTTGGGACAGGATAGGTTAAATAGACGACAGGGTCCAGCAGCTTATTCCAAGTCAGCGAACGTCCCATCAGAAGACCAATGAGCAGTCCAATGATTAACGCCAGCACTACCCCTGCAAAAATTCTAAACAAACTATACCCAACATTTAAAACAATCTCCTGCCCACCTAAGTGAAACATAGCGTTATATACAGCGAATGGACTCGGCAAAATCGAATGATTCATAAGTAAATAGGCAATATACCAAACCACATTCATACAAAAGAACACAAACAACAGTCTTATTATGTGATGAATCCGATTTTTTCTCACCATATCTCCTGCATTACCTTTCTGATTCGCTTAGTCTGCTCAAAGAAATCTACACTGTCCCGCTTATCTTCATGCTTCATCTGAAATACCAATTCATTATCGATCATTTCCGGAGTTTCTTCTTTATTAGATGGCATAACAATAATTTTCTGCCCCAGCAGAATAGCTTCTTCCACATCATGGGTAACAAATAAGGTAGTCGCCGGATGCGCCAACCAGTTATCCAAAAAGAGAATCTGCAGCGTTTCCCGCGTAATCGCATCCAGTGCAGAGAATGGCTCGTCCAGCAGTAAAATAGTGGGCAAAATGGCGAATGCTCTGGCGATTGCCACTCGTTGTTGCTGGCCCCCACTGAGAGATAGAGGGTAACGATCAGCTAAATCAGAGATTCCCATCGATGAAAGCCACTGATTAATCTGGTTCTCCCGTTCTTGCTTAGATATGCTCGCAGTATGCGAGATCTTCATTGCAATTTGAATATTATCATGTACAGTCTTCCAAGGGAGAAGACCATAGTTTTGCGGTACCAGACCGATCAGAGTTTCTTTAACATTCACGGATTTTTCATTAAAAAAAATTTGCCCCATATAGCTTGGCAGCAAGCCCGCAATCGCCCGTAATAAAGTAGATTTTCCGCTGCCAGAGGGTCCGATGATCGTGTAAATCCCATGCTCCGGCAAAGATAGATCCATCTGTCCTAAGGCCAGTTGACCCACCTTATACTCTACTTTAAGGTCCTTAATGACAAGTCCTTTATTTCTTGAATTGGACATCAGAAATCACATCTTCAGCCGAGATATTTTTGCTGAGCAAACCTTTTTCCCGTGCCCATGCAAATGCGGCTTCTACTTCTTTCACATCCACTTGATTGGCAGGGACATAATCAGGCACCTTGATCTCATCTTTCAACGTTTCTGGATAACCAACTTCTTTGATCACAAGATCGATATATTCGGATTGATCATGAGATTTCATATACGCTACAGCCTCGTCATAAGCGGCATACATATTGCGAATCGCATCTGCCTTAGCATCAATAGCGGTTTGTGGGAAGGCCAATACAAATGGATTCACTCCCGCTGTATGCGTGGAGCTAAGCACGCGCAAGCCTGAAGCTTTACCCATAGTTACAAATGGTTCAGGCAAAATAGCTGCATCCGCCTTATTGTTCTTAAGCAATTCTAAACGGGTAGGGATTTGTGGAACCTCAGTTACCGTAATATCGTCTTCTGTCAAACCCGCTTGTTTCAGCATCATCGCCACAGTATATTGTGTGGAAGTATTTTTGGACAAAATCACGGTTTTGCCTTTCAGATCCTTCACATCTTGGACGGCATCATACCCAGTCAATAAATCGAATTCACCAAAAGTTGTGCTTGTGATCTTCACATCCAGTCCGGCTTCATTGTAGATAGAAATCGCAACCAAATCTGCACTGATTCCCTCTAACTTGCCTGCTTGAAAAGCGACATCACGGTCTTTTGCACTCTTGAACGTTTGGATGTCTAGATTCACTCCATGTTTCTTATCAAAACCTTGTTCATGAGCAATTACAAAAGGAATCGCATCAATCGAAGGCAGTAAGCCAAGCGACAAAGTAACAGCTTCTTTTGAGGCCTCTGCTGCGTTTCCCTCTGTCGTTGCTGTATTCGTGTTATTCTTTGAACCACAACCTACTGTAAGTACAGCGATGACAACGACCATCATCGACAACATCAACATTCTTTTTAGTGCTTTTTTCTTCATGAAACTCTCCTACCTCCATTAATCTTTCTATAGTAGACATGCCCCTATTCTTTGCAATCTGCAAAAGAGCATGCAAAAAGCCCTTAAGCTGTTCCAGGACGCTTCAGGTATTGTAATTTTACATCAGTCATCACATCTTGTATATTCATAAATTTAAATAGTTATATTTATCACATGCTAAGATGCAAAAAATCCGAACCATCCTGCAAGGAATCCACCCTGCAAACTGCTCCGGATTTTCTCTAACTACACCTCATAGTTCACTACATAATTCTGCAGCTCTGTATTGTAAAAGCCGATACTATATTCAGTTACCTTGCCCAGCTCATCATAAGAATAACGAGTTCGCTTCAACAAGGGACACTTCTTATCAAGGAGCAATATCTCCTCTACATCAGGCGGAGGAACGGCAACGGAAAATTCATCACGCAGTTTCTCTAAGGAAACGCTCCGCTCTTCAAGCAGTTCATATAAGGACTGGGCATTTAAGTCTAGTAGATCCAAATCATCCATACCATTTACTAAATAATGCGTGTAATGAACGTATGGAATATCATTGAGACTGTATATGCGTTCCAAGCGTATACAACGTTCGCCGAATAAACGATAGGCTTCACTTTCGGCTTCATTATATACTCGCTCCGCCTTCAGCCATTGCTTCCGAATTTGATGCCCTTCATCCACTAGAATTTCCGTGAACTTTTTCCACTTGGACAGCTTGGATGATGAGGTATTACGGATCACCTTCGTCCCCTTGCCGCTCCCCTTCTCCAGAAATCCTTCTTGGACGAGCTCCTGAATGGCACCGCGCACAGTGATCTTGCTGACATTGAATTCCTGCTCCAGCTGAGGCTCGGAAGGAATATTCAATCCAATAGGATAGACTCCGTGTAGAATCCGATCCTTTATAATATTTGCAATTTGCACATATAAGGGCTTATCTTTTCGGGACAAACTCAAGAGGTTCACTACCTTTCTACATCGCCTACGGATAGAGTCATAGCTCGAAGTATATCCGCTTCTGAAGCCATGGGAGTGTCGCCCTCGACAGTATGGGCTAGCATACTAGCGGCAGCGGCAAACCGTACTGTCTGCTCAGGTGTAAATCCTGTTAGCTCGCCATGCACAATTCCGCTCGTATAGGCATCTCCAGCCCCTATTCTATCATAGACGAGAAATCTCAGCGTATCCGAAAAGAAGAAGCTCTGATTCTTATAAAGAAACCCGCGCAGTGAATGTGAATTGTCGCCATGAATACTGCGATGGGTGCCTGCGATCACCGAGATATCGAACTGCTTCGCAACTGCCGGAATAAGTTCGAGCAGCTGCTCTTCACGTTCAGCTTGTACAGAGCTCATCCCCAAGATAAAGATCGCATCCTTCTCATTCATCATTACGATATCAGCAAGCTCCAGCATCTCCTCGTAATGTGGCTTCGCTAGTGTATAGCCTTCCGTTCCCCACAAGGACGGACGATAGTTGCAATCAAAGATCACAGTCCCACCCTGCTGCTTGACAGCTCTAGCCAAGGATTTCATATGATGACGTACACTATCGTTCATAGCCAGCGTAATGCCGCAGAAATGGATCACATCCAGACTTCGCGCAATCACTTCATAATTATAAGTTTCCTCAGGAGCCGTATTGAAGCTACTCTCCAGACGATTACTATAAGTCACCTTGCTTGGACGTGCACCAAATCCATTCTCCAAGAAATACAAGCCTAGATATTCTCCTCCTCGTATAACGAAGCTAGAAGAAATCCCCAGCTTTCGCAAATACGCCGCTGCGGCCTCTCCCAAAGAAGTATTCGGCAAACGGGAAATCAAAGCACCTTCATGCCCGAAGCGTGCCAGTGCAGAGCTGACATTAACCCCAGTGCCAGAGAATGAATAATTCAAGGTGTTTCCCTGTGATAGCAGCTGAACTCCCGGCACCTGCAGACGCATCATTACTTCTCCGAATGCCCCGATTCGTTTAGGCATATTTATCGGTCAGCCTCTTCATAATTCCAAGTAAATCACGCACATCCTGGATCTGGGTCAGTCCCGATTCTTGGTCGATTATGGATGAGTAAACATGCGGAATCACTTGTGGCACCCCTGCTTCAAGAGCAATCTCCAGAATAGCCTCGAAATTGTCCATATCAATTCCACCGGTTGGCTCGAGTGCAAACCCTGCCTCAGCACAGGCCTTCGCGACAGAGCGGTATTCCTCTTCACGGCTTAATCCCTGCATTGGAAAGTACTTCAGTGCATTACCGCCCATATCCCGAACAAGCGCAATTGCTGAGGCTACAGGTACAATCGCCGCTTCACGCTCCGCAGCACTGAAGAGTCCTGTTGAAATATTCACATAACCCGCGCGGCCAGACGGAGCGACCATGCTGTTG
The DNA here is from genome assembly GCF_001012825.1 of Paenibacillus etheri. Taxonomy (GTDB): domain Bacteria; phylum Bacillota; class Bacilli; order Paenibacillales; family Paenibacillaceae; genus Paenibacillus_AQ; species Paenibacillus_AQ etheri. Next base: position 188,246 of record NZ_LCZJ02000012.1, on the reverse strand, counting down.
ATCCAGCTGTCCTTCCCACCCAGATTAGCGCGTGTAGCTCCGACAACAGGGAACGCCTGGTTAATATGACTACCCGGATAATGCTTAGCAATCTCGGCCACAATTACCGCTTGGCGATTATCCCCTGCACCTAAGCCAATCGATACAGCGTCTTCAATTTCTTGACCGTATTGCTTCATGGCGGTTACGGCTTCTTCTACTGTCTTATAATCCTTAGAGAGCACACCGACCAGTACATGGCCTTCCGCCGCGGCATAAATCTCTTTAGCATTAGCGATATTTTTAGCAAGTACATTTAATGCGGTGCGGCCCTTATAAAAACGTTGTGATATTGTTGTCATCTTATTGTCCCCCTATCAATTTATGAATGCTGTCTACGATCACGAGCAGATCATCCCCAAGTAGCGGCCGTGGGTCAATATCGAAATATCCCTGCTTCACTCCATAATCGCGGGTGTAGATCGCAATCTCGCCCTGCTGCAACCCCTCCACCAATTCCTTCGCCGTAATTCCGGCCTGCTGTGGATCAACATGGACCCGGCCGCGATAGATGGCACGGCCCGCCTCATCCTGCACAATGGTTACACGAATTCCCGGAAGATCATTCAACACCATCAATCCCTGCAAAGACGCTTGCTCGGTGTCACTCTTGTCTTCCTTGACCATGTATTCCTCTAGAGCTTGCAGCAGACCAAAGGAAGTTTCTTTACCAACCTTCATACTGCGTCCTATTCCATACAATTGGAGCTTAACCCATTCCACATAATTACGTTTGCCGGCGATAATACCGGATGTAGGCCCTTCAATGGCTTTAGAACCACTATAAATCGCCAGGTCAGAGTATTTCACATATTTACAGAGATCTTCTTCCGCTGCGGCATCTACGATTAGTGGAATGCCCCTACGTTTTGCGATCTCCCATGCTTCTTCGACAGATAACATATTCTTCTGCACCGCATGGTGGGACTTCACGTACAGAATGGCAGCCGTCTGCTCACAAATAGCATCCTCTATATGCTCGGACCGGCCTTCATTCGCATAACCGACCTCAATTAGTTTACCTCCGCCTAGATAGACCATCGTTTCCACTGGAGCTCCGTACTGTACATTGTGCCCCTTCAGAATAATGATTTCATTGCGTGGAATGGCTTCTTGGTGCAATCGTTCACTACGACGGCGGTTACCTTGGGTCACTAGCGCCGCAACGGACAACGCAATACCGCTGGAGGCTGAATTGACGATAATTGCTGCTTCAGCACCGAGAATACGTGCCGTAAAGTCACCGGCTTTATCAACCAGATCCGCTATTTCCACATAACTCTGTCCGCCTTGCTTCATCGCTTCCATCACAGTGTCAGACGGAGCCGACACCCCCAGGATGCTCATTCTGCCGCTTGCATTAATTACGCGTTTAAGCCCGTATTTCGCATTTAAAGAATTCCCCACCCATAACCACTCCTTTTGCATGAATTACTTTATCCGTCACTCTTTCTTCCCCTTCAGAATCAACAAGCACAGTAGGTTCATGCTGCAAGGTGAACAGGGTCAGGTTTGCAGGATCACCCACCTGAATTCGGCCTAGCTCCGGCCTACCCAGCCATTTCGCCGCATTGGAAGTAACCGCTGCCACAATCTCATCCAGAGCATAGCCCAAACTTAGAAACTTAGAAAGTACATTAGACATGCTGAAGACAGGTCCCTTCATTCGGTTCACTCGATAAATATCCGTGCTAATCGTATTCAGTCCAATGCCGTTACGTTTAGCAGCCTCAGCTACCTTAAATGAGAAGCTTGCTGTTCCATGCCCTACATCCAGATGAACTCCCCGTTCAATAGCCTCAGTCAGTACCTGAAGCGGCTGACCATCCGCAGCAAACAAATTATTCTCTTTTCCGTTGAGATAATGAGTCACGATATCCTTACGCTGCAAAAGGGGCATAACCTCTCTGATATCTGGCGGTGCTGAACCGATATGTACCATTAACGGCAGCCGCGTCTCCATTGAAAGGCTTCGTGCAATATGCAGTGGTTCAATCCCGCTGGCACCCACAACGCTTTTGCTGATCCTAGCCTTTAATCCCACGATCATCTCCCCGTAAGTTCGGACAGCTTGCAGGATCTTATCCTTATCAATCCATTCCAAGTTGGACAATTCATCAATTCTTAGGAGTCCGATCCGCGAGATATTTAAGAAAGCCAGCACATTCGTCTTAGCCTGAGACGCGTCCAGAACCAGATCACCTATCCGATCCGCCCCGCAGCTACCAGCATCGACTAGAGTGGTCACCCCTTGCCAGATACCGATCTCATCAATCTCGTCCCCATACGGATCAAATTCGCGAAAAGCATGCACATGCATATCAATCCAACCACTGGATACGTATGCGCCTGAACCTTCCCAATCCTGTCCCCCACGGACCTCGCCTGCCGGGGTGATCTCAGCGATCTTGCCATTCTCGATTACAATGTCGATCTCTTCTCCGCTTACTCGTTTCACCTGACGGAGCACGTATCTTTCATCCATTGTTCTCACCTTTTTCCAAATAACATTATAATGTTTAAAATACCACGAATAGCACGTGAAGTAAATATAACGTTATAATGTTTATACGCAAAAACAAAATCACCACGTCAGATGAATAGGCTTCTGATAGTTTGAATTTGGAACTTACGGAGCACACATTGTTGTACTTTCCGCAGGATTTTCGGTGGTTTGGCGAGTAAGAACTTCAGTGTGGGTAGGAGTTTGCTTAGGTAGAACGTGTTATAGGGAAAATCTCCCTATAAATTAGGTCGCAGCTGTTATATGACCTAGTTATACGGAATTTCTCCCTGTATATTGGCCAATTTCAATTAAATACAGCCAGTTCAGCTGAATTATAGGGAACAATTCCCTATATTCTATCGAAATGACCTTATAATATAGAATTACAGGAAGTAATTCCATATATTCTAGCGGATTGAACCTGAAGTAGAGAAACTCCTTTCGTATATCCCTTGAAAACGCATATCTGATATAGCCCGTATCCTGTGTGCCACAGTATGTCGCTTCATTCATCGGTTGTTTCTATTCATTTCCATGAATCCATGATAATTCCCTATGCAATAAAAAAAGATGACTTCCTTATGATTTCAGAAGTCATCTGCTCAGATTCTATGAATTTAATAATCCTACGTGGATCTTAATAACAGCCTTCTTAATCTTCATGTCCGGTTGACCCATTCCAGGTCTGTGTACATCATGCGGGAAAAAGACAGCGAACATCCCCGGCTTCAAAGTTAACAATATTTCATCGGATGACGGAGGATAAAGCGCATAATCTGCTTCAGCATCGTAAGGCTTAGTAGCCTCGATCCCTTCTTGCAGAGGGGACCAACCAATTGTTTCTTCACCTTCGATCAGATAATGCACATCAATATAAGCCTCATGCTTTTCAGCAACCTGTTCCTCCAGCGACTTCGCCTCAAGAGCCATAATCGAAACGTATATCTCGTTACCGCGGATCTCGATTCGCCCGAGATCAGGTTCGTGTTGTAAGATGACTTTCAATTCCTCAATAGCCTCTACAATGACTGAATTCTCGTATCTGCTATGCTCTTCCCAAGATGACAATGAACCTAAGATCATATTGTCTCATTCTCCTCACATCTCAATTATCTTACAGAGGTTGTTCAAAAAGTCCGCTTTTGATCACGAAGTAGCCCAAGAAGCTTACTCGACATCGAATATTGAATTCAGGCGAAACTTCCGGTGCTCACGTAGCTTCCACTACGCTCCGCTCCTCAGTTTCTACCTTCATCCAATCTTCTCGGTGCTGAAAACCGTACTTTTTGAACTCGCACTTATAGGAGCTTCTCACTAACTGCCGCAGCTGTTGTTTCTTTATTGATAATGGACTGCTCGCTAGTCTTTTTGAAATATTCCACATATAAAATATCCAGCAGATAGAGTTGTGAGATCTTGGCAGATAATGAACCGCCCTGCAGAGGACCCTCATTAGCACCACATAGTAAGGTAAGATCCGAATACGATGTTAAAGGTGACTTTTCAAATCTCGTAATGGACACCACCTTAGCGCCTCGTTCCTTCGCCTTTCTTGCGACCTCAATACTATCCTTCGTTGAGCCGGAATAAGAAATGATTACAGCTACATCTCGCTCAGACATTAGCGCTGCTGACATCATCTGAAGATGTGAATCCATCAAACATTCTGTTTTATTTGTAATGCGCATAAATTTAATTTTGGCTTCCATCGCCGTGATTAGAGAAGAGCCCACGCCGAAAAATGATATTCGTTCCGCGTTTATCATATAATCAATAGCTTCATTGATCTTCTGTATATCAATTAAATTATAGGTCTCGTTCAGTGCACTTACATTTGTGGTCAGCACTTTGGAAGCCACAGCTTCAGTAGTGTCGTCCATTAGAATTTGATCCGTAAGCTGCGGGATCTCATTCTCCACAGTGATACTATGAGCGAGTGCAATCTTGAACTCTTGATACCCTTTATAACTTAAAGATTTGCAAAATCGAAAGATACTTGATTCACCTACATCGCACGCATCTGCAAGATCAGTAATCGACATATAGACAACACTTCTCGTGTTCTCCAGGACGTAGTCCGCTACCTTCTTCTCCGTATTCGTCAAATTATTGTACTTGGAATGAATAGAAGAAAAAATACTGATTGTTCGCAAATAAGCCCCTCCTTTACAATGATTTAATGTGCGAATAAAGAGGAAGCGCCAAGCAAGCCTGCCTTATTCCCAAGTGAGGCCTTAACAATTCTTACACCCGCAAAACTCTCCATAATTAAAGACTTCGCTCGTTCCTCTACCCTTTGAACTAAATCTTCTTGCTCCATAACACCGCCCCCAATAATTATAGCGGATGGATTGAAAATATGAATAATAGAAGCTAAACCCACAGAAACCTCATTTACCCATGAATCCAAGATCTGTTTCAGAGCTTCGTCCCCTTTGTGTATTTTATCAAATAGGACTTTTCCGTCTATACATTCGGGATCTGCCTGCTGAGCCATCTTCACTAAAGCAGTGGTTGAAGCATACTTTTCATAAAAAGGCAGTCCCTCCACCGCATCTGACAATGGATGTGTCAGGATATGACCAAATTCGGCCGCCACCCCATCTGCTCCTTTATAGATTTGGCGGTTCAATATAATGGCACCACCGATGCCCGTGCCAAACGTCAAGCATAAGAAATTGTTAAAGCTCTGGGCAGCACCATAATGAGCCTCGCCTAATGCTGCTGAATTCACATCGTTCTCTACCATAATAGGTTTATGAAAATGATTAGTTACAATTTCCTTAATCTTCATCCCAGTATATCTAGGAATATTTTCGTTAGCATAGACTATAATTCCTTCTTCAGCATTGACTTGACCGGCCGTACTTATAGCAATGGCATCAAAATCATCATTTTCTGCAATCTTATCAAGCAATCTTGAGATTACATGCGGCCCTCCCAAGTGGCTTTCTGTTGCATATTCCTTGAAATCATCCACTTTTCCCTGTTTATCGCATATACACATCTTGGTATTGGTACCGCCAATATCTACAGCGAGAATTCTCATCCTTATCTACCCTCTCCGGCGATCTACTGAATAGCTTCTACAAACCTTTTGGTAATCTCCATCGGTCTTGTAATCGCTGAGCCGACTACTGCTGAATAAACACCCAGATCGAACATGGTCTTCAGTTCTTCAGGCGTGGAAACGCCACCTTCAGCAATCACAGGCACTGAGAAGTTGCTTACGATTTGTTTGACTAGCTCAAAGTCTGGAAGTGAGCGGTCTTTTGTATACTCTGTATATCCGCTTAAAGTGGTTCCCACAAGATCAAATCCCAGTTCAACAGCCTTTGCAGCCTCCTCAAATGTAGAGCAATCTGCCATAAACAATTGATCCTTGTACGTCTCTCTTATGTTAGGAAATAGTTCTGAGATGGTAGATCCATCTGGTCTAATCCGGTCCGTCGCATCCATAGCAATGATATCTACCCCTTCGCGGTAAAGCTCATCTACTTCCTTCAGGGTTGGTGTAATAAACACTTCAGAACCTTCATATACCCTTTTGATGATCCCAATGATAGGTAGATCCACTGTTTTCTTGATTTCTTGAATATCCGCTATACTATTGGCCCGAATGCCGGAGGCACCGCCCAAGTATGCTGCATAAGCCATTCTTCCCATAATAAACGGACTATGCAGCGGTTCTTCGGGTAAGGCTTGACTGGAGACGACCAGTTTTTGTTTTATCTTTTTAAGTACATTATTTTCAGTATTCATCAGTAACCCACTCCACATTTTTATTTATTCTTTAACTGCTCCTGCTGTAATTCCATTGGTGAAGAAACGTTGGAATAACACGAACACTAGCAACATCGGAATTGCAGCGATGGTGGCTCCGGCCATTTTATATGCGAAATTAGGATTCGAATCCTGCATTAAGGTCGCAGTACCAACCATTAATGTTTTCATTTTGTTCTCTTGGCCTATAACCAGCTGCCACAATAATCATTCCAGACTTGCACGAAATTCAGAATAAATAAGGCTCCAATACCAGGTTTAATAATAGGCACCATGCTGCGAGTGAAGATTCTCCATTCATTTGCACCATCTATTCTCCCAGCTTCTCAAAAAGCGTTAGGCGTTAAATCGAAGAATCCTTTTAGCAGGAACACTCCAAATGCACCCGCGACGTTCGGCCAAATCATACCGTTATAGGAATTCACCATTCCAAATTGCTGTGTGATCCGGAATAAGGTACGATCATAATTTCTTTAGGGATCATCAAGCTCGATATGAAGATAATGAAGATGATATCTTTACCTTTAAAATTGATCTTTGAGAATGCATAGGCAGCCATAGCGCCTACAATAATAACGATAATCGTAGATACGCCTGACAGATAAATACTATTAAACGTCTATCTCAAAGCCGGTTGGTTCTGAAATACATCCACATAGTTGGAGAATGTAATTGACTTAGGCCACCAGTCTAGAGGCATCTTCACAACATCTGAACTGTTCTTGAGAGAACTTGTGAATAACCAATACAATGGTAAAAGATTAAGGAGCGCGAAGAGGACAATGATCACATTCGATATCACATCAAACTTCTCTCTCTTCTTCTTGTTTCTAATTTTCGACATGTTGTATTCCCCCTCACTTCACCTTAATCATGCTTCGCAACTGAGGCACAGATAATAACAATGTAATCACGAACATAATAACGCCTACCGCAGAAGCTACGCCGAGTTGATTGTACTTACGAAAGTCACAAAGATAACCACTGGCAAAACTGTCTTTGGATTTCCTAGAAGATTGATCGTCCCAAGACGATGTGAACGGTTTCTTTTCTACATATTCAAGATATCACTTAAATTTAATTCTGTAAATTATTTTCTCTATTTTTTAAAAAATAAAATTTATTTCCACCAGAATAACAATCATTACTAGAAAAATAGTTTCATTTAAGTGAACGTCCATAAAATAAGACCTTATTTTCCATTTAAAAATAGAATATCGTACGATATATGCAGCTCTAGTTATAATCAGAGTAACACTATCTACGACCTTAAAGTCATCTGCAGGCTTGGTAATTACTAGAAATCCTTTGCGGCTCTCAAGGGCAATAGATTATCCTTTTAAATCTAATATAAGTGTCTCCTACAAGGAGACACTTTTCTCCATAGGAAGCACAAACCCTAATTAACACACAATGTTCACTTAAAAACTGTGTTTTTCACGTGGACACAGCTTTAAAAGACTAATTTTCATGTTATAATGAAAGCGTAAACAAAACAATATAAAATATATTGTTTCTTCGCCAAAGGAGGCTGGAGGAAATGCTAGCAGGACTTAAAGAACTTAAAAATTGGGTAACGGAAAATTGGAATCCAACGATGAATTCAGGTAATGAGGATTATCAAAAAATGGAATATTCCGTGCAACGCCACTTGCACACTCCAAGATCCCCAAAACCACTCACCTATGAAGAAGAAGCTCGTATCAAGACTGTTAAATTCCATTAATCTTACCACCTTTAGATACAGATTGACCCTATAATAGAATCTTGTTCTAAGGCCGCAGATCCGGAAGTCATTCCAGTAGAGCGGTCTTTTATTATGCCTTGAGGTTGTGTAACAAAAAAATTTTTCCCTAAGGGTGAAGGAGGCTAATGGATTATTTCTTCATTTTTCGATAAACCTAAGTGCGCGTTCAGATTGATATTCAGCTAGACCTTTTGCAAATGGTTGATCGGGAAATCCTCTATGTATTAGCTTTAATAGCCCCTTGATATCAATCAAAAAGGGTTCCAGCTTATCATTAACCAATACATGGTCAGGACCCATTTCCCCGTGAATAAATCCATACTGCTTTCTAGGCTGAATTCTTGATTCTAATTCATACAGCTTATCGAGCAGTTTACTTTGATTAGACCCGATCTTCTCCATATGTTGAGAGGCATAAGCTAGCTGTACTTTCGCATTTTCCATTTGTAATATCTTCATTCGCTTTTTCTTCTTCAATATAATTCATGGAAAGATCCCACACATACAAAACGCAGGAAAATCCATTACTGCACTCAATCTTGTAGACCACCTTTTGTGCGCCACCATGCATTCGTGAAACACAAGCAACTAAATAATTGGTGCCAAAAACATTTTCCATATTGACTCGATTTCTTGAATCAAATACATACCAAAAAACCTCCCTCTCCATGACGGCATCCCATCACTTCGAAAGAGGCTTCCTAGTATCATTTTATCTTATACAGACATTTCTCCTTTCTTCTGCAAATCCGAAAGCTTGACAGCCTGACCTGCGTTTAATCTCGAATGTTCCGACGCGAATGCGATCAAATGACTCTGCAGGGATGCCGTCGCCGAGGTCAGGCCTTGCGATGGATCGCTGTCGAATTGACGCACATTCCGCAGGAATGAGCTTACCATACGGTCATCGCCGCCTCCATGACCATCGCCTTCCACATTGCAGCCAATCTCAACCTTCTCGCCCGATACATAGCGGTACAGCGTGAAGGATCCTTTGTCCATATCCCCGATGATCTCGCCTTGTGTTCCCATAATTTGAACCCGACGCGTGCCGCTCTGTGTCAGCCCTGACATGATGAACGATGCATTCGCTCCGTTCTCGAACTCCATGTTGACCACCTGGTGATCCACGACATTATTATCGCAGCGATACACGCAGCGACCCCACGGTCCTTCCTTCAGCGCCTTCAAGATCCCCTCTTGCGACAAATCATTTGTCATATAGCGTGCCCAAGGGTGTTCCAGGGGCTGAATATATATTTTCATTGCCGAGAAGGCGCATTCCTTCTCAACCTCACAGCCGTTGATACAGCGATCCGCGGAGCCTTCCGGAGCATTCTCCGCCCTGAAATGCAGTAATGATCCGTACGAGCTCACGCTTGTACACGGTTGATTCATAAGCCATGAGATGAGATCCAGATCATGGCATGATTTGGCCAGGATCATGGGACTCGTCTCCTCCGAATTGCGCCAATTCCCGCGGACATAACTGTGTGTCATATGCAGATAGCCCACATTTTCGGTTAATTGAATCGTACCTATCGTTCCGAGTTCACCGTCTTCGATGCATTTTTTGATCCCAGACCAGAACGGAGAATATCGCAGGACATGGGTTACGACGAGCAATCGCTTATACCGAAGCGAAGCTTGCTCCAATTCGATGCATTCTTCCATGGAAGGCGACATCGGCTTCTCTAGCATGACATGATAGCCTAGCTCCATCGCTTTCATCGCTGGTATATAATGCATCCGATCGAGCGTAGCAATTATCATCACGTCCGCAATTTGACCCTGATCGAATACTTTCTCCCAAGAATCGTAGACATGCTCTGGGGCAATTCTATGAATCTCTGCAAATCGATTTCTACGTTCATCATCCGGCTCAGCTACGGCAACAATCTTTAATTCATTCGGGAACTTCTCCGCGTAGGGCCCATAAATATATCTTCCTCGACTGCCAGCGCCAAGTAATACAGCTGTTAATGTTCTCAAGACTACTCCTCCTCTTGCGCACCTAGTGTACTTCCATTGTAAGGCGGTAGGAACGGAGGCAAAAGAGATCGTTACTGACATTTCATATACATTTATTGACCTTGATTCTGTAAATGGGTTCTTGCCATACGGAAATCTTGCGGCGTCGTTTCGTTCTGCTTCTTGAAGAAGCGAATAAATGCAAGCGCTGAGTTGTACCCCAGGGCAGCAGCAATTTCATTCACTTTCATCGATGTGTTGAGCAGCATATCTTTGGCGATCAGGTTACGATAGTCGTTCACATATTTAGATAACCCCATTCCAGTAATTTGCTTATAAAGTCGGGACAAATACGATGGATTCAAGCTCACGTAATCGGCCAGCGCATTTAAGGAAATATCAGTAGAAATATGTTCTTCAATATATCGATGTACCTTATTCACGACCTCTGTCGGCAATTGCGTACCCCGCAGCGCATTCCATTCGAAGAAGCAATCCGCCATTTGCGAGAAGTATTGAATCAGCTCCGACCATGATGCGGAATCTCCATAGCGATATAACTTATCCAGATCCATCAGCGTATTGATGTAATCCCGAATTTCCCGATTCTTATGGATATAGAACAGAAAAATAGCTGAAAGCGAATGATACAGTTCGATCTTCCGCTCATTCGGCGACTCCTCATCATTCCAAATGGACGTTAGTTCGGCATAAAGCTTGTTGAATTGCTCCCGATGATTATTCTCGAGACAAGACATCAGCAATTGAACACGGGCGTGATAGAAGGCATCGTGGTAGTTCCCACTCAGATCACCCTTCACTTCTCTTTGAATGTCTTTATCGGTCAATATGACCTCATTAAATAATCCATGTCCTTGTACCAGGCCGTATTTGATCGAGTGAAACCGATCAGATATGTTATCCCATGTCGTTGCTTCACTTCCAAGAAGGAAAGAAACCGATAAACTCAGCAATCTCTTGCAATTTCCCTGTACAGTCTCCAAAATACCGCTCGTATACCGATGAGCTCTGATCCAATCCTGATCCCCGTATTCCATAGACGATCCATCCGGGATTTTCGGTTGAATCATCCAGACGATTTTGGATAACTCGAATACAACGGAATAGCATCTGACCTGCGTGGACAAATACTCATCGCAAATGTTCTGTACGGCGTAAGTCAATAACGCTTTATCCGGCGTCGTGAACATTTCTTTCCATGCGTCTACCCTGCCTATGAGCAAGTAAACCGGCAATGTCGCATCAAGCGGGATATCGATTTCTTTAAACGCCTGCTTTAATTGGCTATCCGATACATGCTTGCCTTGAAAGAGCTCCCACACATACTCTTTTTGCAGGGAGGGCAATGCCAGTCTCATTTTGGATTGCGCTCTAGCGATCATCTGTTCTTGGTTATTTTCTTCTTCAATTTTCTCAATCGCCCGTTCTACGGACTGAATAATTTTCTCATCACTTTCGACCTTCAGAATATAATCGAACCCACCGTACGTAATTGCGCTCCTTGCATAATGAAAATCATTGTATCCTGTTAAGAAAATAACTTTGCAGGCCGGCCACTGGGATTTGATTTCCCGAAGCAGCTCAATTCCTTCCAGTCCAGGCATCTTAATGTCGGAAATCACGATATCGATACGATGATGAGACAGTACCTCCAGTGCTTCTTCACCTGAATATGCCTTCATAACCTCGAGTTGCAAATGATCGGTCTCATTGAATAGCTCCAGAAGACCATCGACAATAATGGGAAGGTCATCGACGATTAGCAGTCGGTACATGCTGATTCCTCCTTTAGTTCGCGCTCAGATTGATTCTTACTTGAAGTCCACCAAGAGCAGAACGTGACACTGTAATGCCATATTCCTCACCGTACCGCAGCTGTATTCTGCGATGCACATTTATGATTCCGGTTGTTTCCTCCATCCGAGTGGTGGATTGACGCAGTCGCTTCTGAAGCTGTTCGATCTCCGCATCAGGGATGCTTCGGCCATTATCTTCGACATAGATGGAGAATACATCGCCCACCCGCTCACAATGAACCCATAGCTCACCCTGCTGAATCATATTGCCCAAGGCATGCTTATAAGCATTTTCGATGATCGGCTGCAGAATCAGCCTCGGCACGAAGAGATCGGGAACATCACCTTCGAACTTGACTTGAATACGGTCTCCGTAACATATGGTTTGCATGTCTACATAAGTGCGAGAATGATTGACCTCCAGCCCCAGCGGAATATCATCCTCGTCATTACGAGTAATGAACTGAAAATATTGTCCGATGTACAGGCAGAATTGATAAGCCTTTTCCTTCTGATTCTCGGATTTAATTAACCGGCACAATACAAAAAAACAATTATATAAAAAATGAGGATTAATTTGCGATTGCAATCGTTTCAGTTCGGAACGCTGGTTCCTGATTTGCTGCTCGTAATTTTCCTCGATTAGTGTTTTCAAGGATCGGATCGTATTATTAAAAGCTTGGTACAAATACCCGAACTCATCGGCTCCACGATCGATCACGATCGGTTCCAGCCTATTCTGCTGAACGCGCCGAAAGGAATGCACAAGTTTCATTAATGGCCGATAGATAAATCGTAATAGAAAGTAGGAGAAGAAAACGACAATACCCACAGCTAGCACGCAAGCCCACCAGAACAATGTTCGATAGATCTCAAGAGAACCCAAGATTGTCTCTTCGGGAATGCACATAATCGAATAGGAATTCCAGAGACTGGAGTATTTATATACCGTAAGAAACCGCTTACTATTATACATAATCGTTTCGTATCCTTCGTCTTTTTGCAATTCCCGCTTATCCGCAGCGAAGGATTTCATTTGTTCCAGCAGTTCCGGATCCATGTCACTCTCGATCTCCCAACCACGTTCCAGATTGAGCAATACGCTCTGTCCACCACGCGAGCTGCCGATTTGAGATAACGTTTCTCTGATTTTGGTAGTCGATAATTCAACCGCTACGATATAAATCGGATTTTTAACGGTATTAATGGGGTACTGCATGGAAATAAATAATCGATCGTTCCAGTAAATGAAAGGTTCTTCGTATAATCTCTTATTTTGCTGCATAGAAGCATATTCTTGCTTATTCATCGAAGTTTCAAATTTATTGCTAAGAATCGTTCGGTCGATAAGAGGGATATACGCCCTTGCTTCTTGAATAAATGGACTTGAGTTCTTCATCAATTCAAGCCGTCTTTGGATATCTAATATTTTTTGCGCACGATCGTAATAACTCATGTAATTTCCTGTAGTTGCAATTTCCATCAAGTCTTTGTCCATCACATAGTTCGGCAAATAACGGCTGATCCGGTCTGCTTCCTTGTCGAGTGAATCCAGATAGAAGCGAGTCGTATTTAGAATAGACTCGGAAATTTCACTCCGAATATTGTCCGAACCCTTCTCATTAATCAACCAGGTAATCGCCATGAGCGGAAACAAGGCTGCCAAAAAGGCAGCCATTATTTTCTGGAATATAGAGGAATCTTTAATCAAGAATCGGATTTTCATCGTTTGTTCTCCTGCAATGTAATGTCTTAGTTTGAGTGCCCTATTTTATTCTTTGACACTCCCCATCACAATTCCTTTAATGAAGAACCGCTGCAAGAACGGATACACGATTAGAATCGGAAATGCTGCTACGAAAATTTGAGCTGCTCTGCTCGTACGATCGGACAATTTGATCAGTAATTCTGCCCTCTCAGGTTTAATAAAGCGGAAATCCATTTTGATAATGATCGTCTGTAGGAAGGTCTGCAGCGGATAATTCTCGGGATGATTCATATAAATCATACCGTCAAACCAGCTATTCCAATGCCCCACCATGGTGAAAAGACCTGTCGTTGCCAATGCCGGCAACGATAGCGGCACATATATTTTCCATAAGGTAGTAAATTGACCCGCCCCATCGAGCAGCGAAGATTCCTCAAGTTCTTTGGGCAGACTGCGATAGAAATTCAGCAGCAGAATAACATTGAACACCGTGACCGCTCCTGGCAGCACCAAAGCCCAGATTGTATCGAGCATCCCAAGGTTCTTCACGGTTAAATAGTTTGGAATAAGCCCGCCACTGAATAAAATCGTGAATACGAAGAACCATGAATAGAAGGTCCGCAGCCGAAATTGGCGAGAATCTTTGGATAATGGATAGGCCGTGATAATCGTCAGGAACATGCTGATTGTCGCTCCAATAAGGACCCGCTGAATCGATACCCAGAATGCGCGTAAATATTCAGGTTTTCCAAATACGTTAGCATAAGCAGCCGTTGTGAATTCCACTGGCCACAGGATGACTTTTCCGGCGGATGCTGCCTGCCCGGAGCTGAACGAGAGCGCCAAAATATGAATAATAGGCATGAGGCATAACAAAGATACAGATGCCAGAAAAATGAAATTACATATCAAAAACAATTTTCTTCCGAATGATCTGTTAGTACGCACGATGTGTCTCCCTTCTGAATTACCGCGATTGCATTAGAAAATGCGGTAATTCGCTACACGATAGGCTAAGATATAGGACATAGATACGAATATGAAAGAGATGACTGATTTCAACAGTCCTACGGCCGTAGCGAAACCGAACTGTGCCTGCTCAATCCCCATACGATATACGAAGGTATCGATAATATCCGCGCTCTCATAGACCGGAGGACTGTATAGGTTGAAGATTTGATCAAATCCGGCATTCAGTACATTCCCGATACTAAGCGTAAACATGAGAACGATAATAGGAAGCATCCCCGGCAGCGTCACATGTAACGTCTGCTTAAAGCGTCCTGCGCCGTCGATCTCCGCTGCCTCGTACAGTGACGGATTAATACCGGTAAGCGCAGCCAGATAGACAATCGTACCAAATCCGAACTCTTTCCATACATCCGATATGACCATGACATAAGGGAACCATTTATTGTCTCCCAAGAAAAAAACAGGGTCGATACCAAACAAGCCAAGCACTTGATTGAGAATACCGGAAGATGGAGACAATACATCGATTAGAATACCGCTTAACAAGACCCATGATAGAAAATGCGGCAAGTACACGAGCGTCTGGAAGGTCCGTTTGACCCATTCTTTCCGCAGCTCATTCAGCAGTATCGCTATGGTGACCGGAACGATCATGCCTGCTACAATTTTCATCACCGCAATGTATACTGTATTGAAGAATATCCGGCCGATATCGGGGTAATCCATCAGTAACTGAAAGTTTTTAAGACCAATAAATGGTGAGCCGAACAACCCTTTATTCGGTACGTATTTCTGAAAGGCCATCATAATGCCGGCCATCGGGATATAACTGAAGATGAGGACCAATACGATCCCAGGAAATAACATCAAGTGAAGCGGCCACTCCCTCTTCCACATACGCGTTAATACATTCATGCCATCCACCTCGCTATAGGACTAAAAATTAAGAACTAGGTTAAAGAAAAGAGAGGTCGTTTGTGTTCAACCCCTCGATTCTCCAGCTATCATTGTTTGTGAGTCGCGTACCACTCATTGACTTCTTTGGTCATTTCGTCGCCGCCAAGCTTTTTCCACTCTTCCACGAATTTATCGAATTCATCTACGGATACTTGATTCATCATAATCTTGAAGTATACTTCATCCCGCTTCTTCTTCAGGATTTCTTGTCGATCTGCCATGGTTGGAGTCGGTGCGCCGTAGAATTTGTTTTGTAGGTACTGTTTATTGTTCTGAATTTCAGGAACAAGTGAATATGCGCCTTTTGGACCTGAAATCAGATATTCCCACCACATGTTGATATCAGTACCGTCAACATACTTCATGGCACGCTCGTATCGAGTTTTATGATCTTTCGTCTCCAAAATGCTCTCGTCTTTGTTCTCGATCGCTCTTGGCAATATTTCACCGTTATTATCCTTTTGTTTACCAACACGAAGCGGGCTTAGAAGCCAGTAGTTGTTGCCTTTCTCCTTCAGGTCTTTACCATACTCATACACTTTCTGTTCTGGCGTCGGATGATTATCCACGACAATCCAATGGTTCAGCAATTTAATAACGCCTTCCGGATGCTTCGCTTGCTTGGAGATAACATAATATTCGTCAACACCCAAACCTATCTGCGATCGTGCAGGTTCGCTATCCACCGATGGAATCGGGAATACACCCCACTCTTGTACGACTTTACCATCCTTTACTGCGCCTTTAGCGAGCTGAGCCGGTACCCAAGACTGGCCGTATACGATACCTGCGTTGTTGTTATAGAGGAGCTCTGCTGCTTTCTCCACATCTTTAACTACGAACTCAGGATCAATTAATCCTTTCTTGAACATTTCCTGCAGCGCCTTAAGTGCGTCTTTCACTTGAGGCTGAATGTCACTGTTGACCAAATTGCCATTTCCGTCTTCCATCCAAAGATTTTCATAAGCATGGTAACTATTCAAGAATGCTATTAGTCCTGTAACAGCTGTGGACTGGTTAAATGGATCTTTGCTAATTGCAATTCCATGCGGTTTCCCAGTGCCGCCTGGATCTTTTGTTTTGAACGCTTCGGCGATCGTCAAGAGATCCGCCATCGTCTTCGGTTCCGGCAGGTTCAATTTCTTCAGCCAGTCCGTGCGTACATAGAGGAACTGATACTGGTAGGGATTATAAGAACTTGGTATCCCCATGAGTTTACCGTCGAAAGTGGCGGTCTTCAGTTGCATTCCGCCATCCATCGACAAGAATTTCTTCGTCTCATCCGTCGCATTCTTGTCATATACGTCCGTGATATCCATAATCATATCCGCTTCGGTCAGCTCTTTCAGCTGTGTAGCATTAACCTTCATGAAGTCCGGAAGATCATTGGAGGCGATGGACATCTTCACTTTTTCCTTGAATTGAACGTCATCGGCGGACACCCATTTATTCGTGAGCTTCACGCCGATATCTTTCTCATACGCATCATAGACCGAGTTCTTCTCAAAGCTTTCGCCCTCATCGAATTTGAGATACTGATCGCTTGCCGAAACTGTTGAAACTTCAATCACTTCATTTTTTTGTTCCACAGGTGTCTCAGGCTGCTTCTCAGGCTGCTTCTCCCCTTCATTTGTGGTTTTGCCGCATGCCGTGATAGTTAAACTTAGGATCAATGCGACGATCAGAAGTATTCTACTTTTTTTCTTCATATTACCCCTCCACATTGTCTCAAAATAGGTCGTGCATCTACTTCATGCAGCTTCTCTTCCTAGTTCTAGTATAGGAAAGGGAATGACCCCCATCTATATACTAGTCTTTACTTTCGTATACACCTCTTGACTACCGTCAGGCTTGTCCCTAGAACGCACAAGAGAGAGGGAGTCTCCCCTAGGTTAGGTTGACTCCCCCTTCGCTTCGTTGAAACGTTACCGTGTAATAACTCGAATATTCAGCTCCCCACGATATTTGACAAGAGATGACGCGTCGCTTCTTGCTTCATTTTCAATTCAAAGGCGCCATAACGCTCCCTGATCTTGGCCGCGATGATCGGTTGATCGACTTGCTCCATATGGGTAAAAACCGTCTGGTTCGAAAGAGCCCTCACAATAAACCGAACTTTCCCCACCCTAAAGGGTGAAGAACGCTAATGGGTTACTTCTTCATTTTTCGATAAATCTAAGCGCACGTTCAGATTGATATTCAGCAAGACCTTTTGCAAATTCTTGATCGGGAAATCCTCTATGCTGTAGCTTTAAACCCCCTGAAGTTAATGATATATGGTGATGAAATTGATAAAATAACAGCCTATCAGGATCAAGCTTGTCGTTCTTAAGATACCGATAGAAATCCCCAAATCTCATTTCCAAAAAGCTGTGCTCATGCTCAATATCAAAAAACATAGCCCCTTCGATATCAATCAGAAAGGGTTCCAGCTTATCATTAACCAATACATGGTCAGGACCCATTTCCCCGTGAATAAATCCGTACTGCTTTCTAGGCTTAATTCTTGATTCAAGCTCATACAACTTATCGAGCAGTTTACTTTGATTAGACCCGATCTTCTCCATATGCTGAGAGGCATAAGCTAGCTGTACTTTCGCATTTTCCATTTGTAATGAATGACACTGATCTGTACTGATCTCGTTAGCATTGGCTTTCCCAAAGATATTTCTTTCGTTGGTATGCATAGTAGTAAGCATGTCCCCCAAACGCTGAAACACTTTATCTTGGACACGTAAATCAGAATGATCGAAAAAGGTTTCTGCCTTACGCCCATCTATATATTCAACGAGCGCATAATCAAATGGGTAACGGTCTCTTTCCTTGTTTAGATCATAAAGTGCAGGGGTCTGAATTCCATGTTGTATTAAATACTTGTTGTTTAATTCAAATAAATCACTTCCATAGGACTGTTCATTTATATCTTCATTCGCTTTTTCTTCTTCAAAAAAATTCATAGAAAGATCCCACACATACAAAACGCAGGAAAATCCATTACTGCACTCAATCTTGTAGACCACCTTTTGTGCGCCACCATGCATTCGCGAAACACAAGCAACTAAATAACTGGTGCCAAAAACCCGTCCAATATAATCCTGTAGGTCAGCCTGATCGAGATGATAAGTAACGTCCATTAACAACACTCCATATATTAAGTTTTGCCGGCTTCACAATAGTAAATAAAATCCAGCCCAAAGTATAGACTTTTTCTTTGTGATCAATTATGATGTTGAATAAGGTCTTGAAAAAAATAAGCATACAAAAAGCCTTTGGATTTTATTCCAAAAGGCTTTTTTTTGATGAAAATTCTAGCAGATCACCGAAAACATTAACTATTAACTCTTTGATTTCTCAATCGCTTTTTTCACTGTATTGTTTTATATTGAAATGTAGCTCAATTGGCGTTAATTCATCTGGCGCCTTGGTGTAACATTGATTAAATGTTAATAATAACATCTCTTATTCCTCGATAAGAATGAGATTAACCTCTTTCTTTTGCTTTGTTTTATCAGTTGTAGCACTAGCTGAGATATCTAAAATAGCTTCCATTTTCTCAATATATTGCATTGGGATTTCATCCAGCAGGGAAAATATTTTTTTGAAGCATTTTTCATAAGCGTATTGTACATATTGGCTATACACTTCTTTGCCTATTGTGGAAACCTTAATGATAATGTTTTTCTTATTATCAGATGTATGGTACTTTTCGAGCAGCCCTTTTTCCACCATTTTTTTTACATGTTTTGAAAATGCGCTCTTAGATATTCCCAGCCGTTTTGCAATTTCCAGCATGTTTTGATTTTTATCTTCATTCTCCAATAGATATTCCAGCACTTGAATTTGTGCAGCCGAAAATAAAAAAACAGTATTATAGAGGTACTCTTTTTTATAGGATTCTGCGTATGAATTTCCATATTTAACAATTTTCTCCACGAATGTTCTATATTTCCCCATCCATTCAACTGCCAAAGAAATCCCTCTTTTCCCGTCAATTTAGCTCATAAAATTATATCAAAAATTATAATTTTAACATAGCTAGAAAAGTGCTATTGCTTTCAAATAAAAAGTATAGTATAAAAACTATATAGTTTCCAATGGAACCTATATAGTTAAGGGGGAGTATTTATATGGGTAAAAAGATAATTAGAAGATTGCTTGTCGTTTCTGTGTTGATGGTTTTTGTAAGCGCTTGTTTATCAGGTTTTTTACAAACTTCTTTTGGAAAGGTAGAAATTATTGATTTTAAGCTACCAACTGAAAATGGGCAGTGGCTATCTGGACAAATTTTTAAACCTGAACAATCAAATGCGGAGCACAAGGTTCCTTTAGTTATTACCGAGCATGGTTATCTAAACAATAAACATATGCAAAATTTAAACGCTATTGAATTATCACGCAGAGGAATTGCAGTAATGACATTCGATGCCTACTATCATGGAAAATCAAGCTCGTCGAGCGAGCCAGTCATGAAGGCAGTAGCAGCAAATGGTGAGGGAATGATACCTCTAGTGGAATTTGCCTATAAAAGTCTCGATTACATTGATAATGACATGATCGGTGTTATGGGGCATTCTATGGGTGGAATGTCCGCATGGTTGACGTTAATGCACTACGGTTCACAATATTATGCAGCAATTGAAGAAGCGAAGAAGCCCGATTCGGAAGGCGCCGAGACAATAACAGACAGCGAAAAGGAATATGCTAATTCCCTAAACAAGGTCGCAGCAGGGTTGCCGGTGGGAAATATCCGTTTATCTAGTGAAAAGGTATTTAGTCAAATTCACGCTAATATGGGAATTATTTATGGTCAATATGATGAGGGGAATTATGATTTGTCTCAAGGCAATGGCGATCTCTCCAATAATGCTGATGAGGCCTTAGTCGCAGTGAACTCGATTTTTACAAAAGCTGAGCAGCATTCGGGATTTAATGTTGCTAAATATTATGGAGATGCAGAAAATCAAACACTGCGAGTAGTTTATAATCCAAAGCAAACGCATGAATGGGCACATTTTTCAAAGAAAACTGTTGCATACACAGTAGACTTTTTCAGCCAGGCCTTTGAGATTTCACCACAAATAAAAAATACTAATCAAATATGGATCTGGAAAGAGCTAGTTAGCTTTATTGGATTATTAGGTATTTTTCTATTGATTTTCCCAGCATCCTATTACTTGTTGGAAATTCCGTTCTTTAAGCACTTAAAATTAGCAAAAAAACAAAGCAGTTCTATAGCTAATGCGTTGCAAACGGAAAAGAGCACAAAGAAAACTAGAGTTTTTTGGATCAGCTGGTCGCTTAATTGGATTTTTTCTGCTGTTGGCGTAATCGTAGCTTTAAATCTGGATAAAGTGATTTTTAAAAGCACGTCCAATTTCATGTCTGTAAAATGGTTTACGCAGCCCATTACAAACTATATCTTGATATGGGCAATGTTTAGCAGCCTTATTGGAGCGGCACTATTTGTATGTAAGTACAAATTGGAGAAAAGAAATAACGCTGAGCTTTCTTTGGAACAATTAGGATTAAAAATCGGTTTGAGCAAAGCAGGAAAGACTTTAATTCTTGCTTTATGCATCTACGGAATTTTTTTCGGTATTGTATATGCGGCAGAATATCTCTTTAACGCTGATTTTAAATTTTGGATACTCGGAGTATTTACATTTAATTCAGATAAGTTATTGGTATGGATGAACTATTTGCCGTTCTTCTTTATTTTCTATCTAATAAATGCGCTCTTAATAAATATATTAAGTTTTAGTAATATCACATCTGAAAAAGCAAATATGATTGTCGCTGGACTGGGAAACGTGCTAGGTATTATGCTTATTAACGGAATCCAGTATGCTGTATTATTTACGACAGGTAATACATTTTGGCAAGAAACAAGACTTTATCCAATGGTACTGCTTCCGTTTATTTTCTTACTATTTGCAGCTGCAATTATTAGTCGTAGCCTATACAAATTGACAGGGAACGTGTGGCTTGGTGCTATGGTGAATACCTTGATCATCACGATGATAGGAGTTGCCAATACTGCTACATTAGCACTTTAAAGAAAGTTTTGAAGTTACTTTAATAGGCTGCCGCGAACGCTGGCAGCCTATTTGTAATTTGCTGACCATAAGTGAATAGACTGACTTATTACCAAACAACTGCTGGCTCTAACGGCTATATTCAATTTCGTTTGTGCTCCCGTTAACGCATACAGGCAGTTAAAAAAGCATTAAGTCTTTTATCAATTTTCTATTCATTAATTTAATATTTATGGAATCTCCATCTTTTTCATTGTGGTTCTTACGTGTATTCTCGCTCGCTCGTACTGAATATTTCTATTCGCGACAATGATTTCCGATCACGTTGACTGATCGGTTGCCTTGTCGTGTTAATTGAGCTCTCGATACTCGTTAGCTTAAGGACTAATCTCTAAATTTATTATTGAATAATGTTAATGGCAATATCATGTGTTTAAACTTGTCGTCAAGTATCCATGCCCTTTTTATACATTTTTTCTGCTTCAATAGGACTTTCTTTTGCCGTCATATGGTGCGGAATTACCCGATAAACTTGAACCGGACCGCCGAATACAGCCGACCTATACTTTTCCACATGCTGCTTGGACAAAGGTCGATTATAGTAACCGGGTACATATTTATTGATCATTTCCTGAAGTACATGAGTGGCTTCATCCAAATCTGTGATTGGTTCTGCTTGTCCAAATATCATTACGCTCATGTAAGCTGTATCCGTTTTGGCTGGTACCGGATCTGTAATGGTTCCGTATTCCTCACATACCGTAAAACATACCTCTGGATTATCACGCATGACCTGATTACGCCTTCCATCTCCAGCCCCGTGAATATAGAGCTTCCCTTCAGTCCATACATAATTAAGTGGCACAACATAAGGGAGGTTTCCATCAACTAACCCAAGATAACCCAATCTCGCTTGCTTAAGGAACCTTTCAATCTTCTCTTGATCCTGGCAGTCCCTGCTCTTGTAACGAACCGAATTCATATCGATATCTCTCCTTTTACTCTAGCGTGCGGCAACGACCAAATTGCGAATACCAGCGTTGTTACGGTAGTATATCAATGAATGGATTGCTTTAAAATATCCAAAAATCACCGTTTAGAGCAATCCATAATTAATATTATTATGATTAGGCTTCTATTTGGAGGTGTGTACGATGATGAAAGTAATTCGTAATGATAAGAGACCGATCTGGCAGCAATTGCTTGATCAAGCGATTCACAATATTACTAGCGGAGTCTGGGCACCAGGAGAATTACTGATTCCTACCCGTGAGCTTGCTCACATCGTAGGTGTCTCCCGCTCAACTATACAGATCGTCTATGAGGAATTGTTAAGTCGAGGTTATACAGTTACCTCTCGCCGAGGAGGAACACGAGTTAGTAAATGGAAGCAATTCAATGTGTCAACGAAGGAAATAGAAACAGAGGGCCCCACACCTCCTTCACTCTCTTTGTTAGACTCAGCTGTTGATCATTTACATGACTGGTTCAGAGGTAAAGAACAGCTAGATGTGGATATTGATTTCAGTCCTCATGAACCCTATTTGGATGAACAATTTCAAAAAAACTGGCGGCAATCGCTGCTCCACGCATCTGCTGAAATGGATTTATCAAGCTGGGCTTACGGTAATTGCTATGGTTACACACCATTACGTGAGCAAATACAGCGTTATTTATCCCTTGAACGGGGCATACATATCCAAACCAATCAGATTCTGTTGACTTCAGGGGCTCAGCATAGTATCGACTTAATCGCACAGTCGCTTTTATCTGATGGGGACACAGTTTCAGTAGAAGATCCAGGTTTCCCTGCTGCTTGGATGGCGATGAAATATCGACGAATGAATGTGGTGCCTGTTCCCGTCGATGAGTATGGTCTAGTGGTGGAGCATATTCACCCTCAATCCAAACTGGTCTTTGCCACCCCTTCTCACCAGTGCGCAGTAGGGGTCGTTATGTCGGAGCCCCGTCGGCAACAATTGCTACATAAAGCGGTTCAAGAACGATTTTGGATTATTGAAGACGATTATGATAGTGAATTCCGGTATCGTGGGGAGCCGCTGCCAACGCTGTTTAGTCAAGCATCAAATAATACTTTGTATCTCATGAGCTTTTCTAAAATGATTGCTCCAGGCATTCGTATTTCTGCTATTGTTGGATCAGTCGAGGCAATTGCTCAACTAGCGAAGGTACAGGAGCTGACTTACCGTCATCTTCCGATTATGGATCAGCTAACACTAACCCACTTCATTAAGAATGGCCATTTTATGCGGCATATGAGAAGAGTCAGAAATGTATATCGACGAAGACACGAAGTCATGACAAAAGCTATTATGACTAGCGGTTTAGGTGAGCGTTTCACACTCAGCGGAGTAGAAACAGGATTGCATATATTACTAGAGGCCGAGGAAACATACGACGAAGAAACCGTGACAAAGCTTGCCCTACAACATGGAATACGTGTTTACCCTCTTGGCCCCTATTGTTTGGATAGCAAAAGAAAGGGATGGGTATTGGGGTTTGCAAAAGTAGATGAAGCATCAATTGAGCAGGGAATTCATCGTCTTGCGGAATTGATCCTATAGAATCACCTCCGCAGGCTTTTACTGCGGCTCTGCGCAGGATTATAACGAGGGGAATGTCGATGACTATTCCAGTGCTGAATTTTCTCAATAATTAGAGAATAAATAAATTGTCGAGTAGTGAGTGTTGTCATCACTTTGACATGTGACACTCCTATATGAATCTCCAAAGACACTTTTTTTTCTGTTTGCTGTCTTCCATTAAGGTTGAAGTAATGCTCCTGTAGTTTTAGTTACTCTTTTGAGTGAGCATCTTCATTAGAATTGTTACCGCCTCTGCTCTCGTTGCCGTATCATTAGGTTGTCCTATCACAAAATGTTATCCCTTACTATTGTTACATCGTTTAAGGTGATCAGTCTTTAATCCTGACTACAATTTACAAATGATTAAGACTCCATGGTGTTTTTCCAAAATACATAAGGTACACTACTTTGAAATTCCAGCTAAAACAAGTAAACCGCGCTGTCTGTAACGGCAAGCTTAAGAGCCATCCTTTGTGGGATGGCCCTTTCTTTGAAATATCATAACTGATGATTCTCTCAACCTTATGCTTGACCGAGGCCCTGAATACTGTTGTGATCAATCGAGCTCCGCGCGGGAAAAGAGATCCTGAATCACCGTCTCATCTTCACAGGCCTGCTTAAACCGTACTGCGAACCGCTTAACAGCTTCGCTATTCTCCGAATAAGCACAGAACATATCCGCTTCCGGGTCGAAATGAATCGTATCTGCCCATTCAGGCATATATTCGTTCACAAACACAGCCGCCAAAGAAGCCCAATCGTACCCGTTGCCTTCAAATCCTTCGTCTGCCCGGGCCTCGAACACTTCCGATCGGTAACTACCCACATTTAGAATGACAGACATGCCTCCACCCTTCTGATCCACAAGTATAAAAGGAGCAACGTCCTCTTCTGCAGCTTCCGCTTCCAGCCGTGTAATGACCTCAGAACGGGCTTGATCTGTGAAGCGAAGCACCCCGTTTTCCTGGACGATCAGCCCTTCCCGTATTCGCCCATCCAGCCAGTCGCTGATCCAGCCCGGAGCATACCCGCCTTGACCGAACTCGCCGCCAAAAGCGATCATTTTCTCATATACATCCAGATATTGTTGACGGCTCGTATTTGGATAAGAGCTTGTGTACAGCCAGAACTGCACATCGTACATCAGAGTAGAAAGCTCATCCGCATGAAAGGAGAAGTGTCCCTTCTCTTCAATGATTCGGGTACAGACTTTACGGATCTTCTGCTCAAGCTGATCTACCTCAGTCACATGGCTGCACAGCTTCGCAAGCAAAGGCGAGAATTGGCCTACGGCTACTTTGCGCAAATCCTCCAATTTATCTTCTTCAGAAGTATCGTATTCCTCCTCACTCACGAGGCCGCGTATAAACGTTTCGAAGTCTTGAGCCAGGAACGTAATCTCGTAATCGTCTTCCTGATCCACATGAATCACCTCAGGTTCCCCGTCTCTCCCGCAGTTCCGGTAATCCAGCATCACGACATCATGGCCTGCCGAAGGGCAGTCACAAATCACCACGCCGATGTCAGGATACCCCCACTCCTCAATCATGAACGGGCTGCCGAGATCGCCGCAGATGGAATAGCTTTTCTCACGTCCGATACCCATAATGCCCGTAATCGCAATATGATCCTCAGCCCATGAGGTCGCGTCCTCCGTCGGAAAACAAGTATTATAAGGAACTCCCCCATTGTGCTGCTTCATCAGACTGATATAAGAGGCAGGAAGCTTGTAACCGAGTTCTTCTTCTACAGAAGCAATCAGCTCATCCGTAGGCGGGGCAGAAACATATTCTTTTAGCGCATAATCGCTATCGTCCCAAAAGCCCGAGAGATCCATCCCTTCAAAAGGGGTTGCGGCCGTCCCCGAATCTTTATGCTGGTCTCTGATTGCCCGTCTGGCTGCGGCGTGTTGTTCTTTGCGTAGCTTGCGCTGGCTGAATTTCAGAAACATGGCCGTATTCTCATTATCCGGATCGAGGTCATGGGCAATACCCAGCACTCTCACCGCTTCCTCATATCGATTCAAATAATAGTAGGAATATCCCACACGAAAATGCCACAGATGGTCATTCTGCCCCTGTTCCGCAATCATCGCGAAGTGTTCAAGGGCTTCTTCATATCGTCCCAGATTGTTATACGCTCTTGCCAGACTGCTAACCACCTCGTAATCTCTGCCCGCTGGAGGAATCTCCATCAGCGTGTCTACGATCTTCTGGTGTTCATCCTCTTCATGCCACTGTGTCAGCTGTACGATTAGTTCTTTGTCCATGGTCTACCTCCCCAAGCTTATAATCAAGTTACTAGAATATAGAGAAATATAGTTTCCCCTATTCTACCAGATGGGATGTAGGTATTGAAAATCGAAATAGGGCAGCTAAACGTAGCCATCTCCCCGGCAGGGAACGGTAACTATACCTACCCTGTAAATAACCTGCAACACGGGGATACCCTCGAGTACTCCTTCACCTATAATCCGGGGCAAGGGGCCGTCGATTCTCCGACGTTCACGTATATCCATGGGGTAACCCAAGGAACACCAGAATAAAGTAGTTGAACCCTAAGCAAAATGCATGAACACGAATAGGCGAGGAGGAAATATTGAAGCTTCCCTCTCGCCTATTTTGTTGCTTCTGCCATGCTGCTGGTCTTCTCGGTAGAAGATCAGTTGCCATGCGTGATTCGTGACCTCCCTGACGACAATTCTCACCTCTTAGAACGTCATTAAACCTAACTATTTACACCAGCCTCTATCTTCTGATCAATAAATTGTTTGAATCTAGTAAAATACCGCTCTGATGCCTCCCAACGCCTAAGGTCCAAAAAGGACATGTCCTGCTTGCCATATTGATCGGGCGGCTGATAATACCGGGAAACATAAGTTCCATTGTCCAGTGTATAAAAATAGTACGCTTCATCGGGTGTCTTGATTTCAATCCGACCAGGTAGAAGGTCTCCGTCCTCGTCCGTATGCGCTTGACGGAAGCTGTAACATTTGGAGCCGTCCCAGAACCCGTCATTCTCCTCCTCTTCCGAATATAATTCCTGAATTATAGAGTGTTGCAAAATATCTTACACATACTGAACCTCAATGTTTCGTAAATAAAGCTCAGCCATATTAATACAGGTCAACAACATAGTCCAGCAATCGCTAATCTCCGCTAGTTGTTCCTGAGACTCTCCTGTAATATCCCCCCATTCAGACCCTTCATCTATGGTTCTCCTCAACAAACCGATGGAATGATCTTGCTCCAGCCAAATATAATAGTGATGCCGGTTATCATTCATATACACTGAGTCAATTTCAATATATTTTCCTCATTGATCGTGATATGGGTAAAATATAAATGAGCAGCTTTCTTTCTCGTGGGGGATTCATTTATTTTTTTTAGTGCGGAACGCTCTTCTTTAATTACGGTTACCAGTGTGCCAAAGGAAAAATCGGCCTCCTCCTCTTCCATATCCAGAAAAACTTCATCAATCAATACCTCATGAATGTCCACCGGAAGCTCCTGAAATACACCGTCTCCCTCCCACACATTTACTAAGCATGCGATCGATTTATGTCCGTCCACTTTGAAGCTGTACTCGTCATCCTGAACTAAAACCGCAGCGCTTAGATCACCTTTTACAATTGTTTCCCCATGATTGTAGGAGCCGCATAAAATTTCCTCAATCATCAGATTGCCCGAAACATAAATTTCCTGACCGCCTACAGCTATATTTTTCGCGTTCATATTACCGGTCACCATAAGTCCTATGGCACCATCTGTTTCTTTATTATAGAGGTTGTCTACCTTAAAATTCCCATCTATAAAAATGATGATTACCTCTATTTGTTACGGAAAAGCCTGCTCCCAATCCAGATTAAGAGAAGGCAGCGTCAAATCCCCTTCATAATAAGCTGCAAGCTGCTCGTCACTGAAATCCTGGTAAAACTTCGCCCACCAAGATCCTTCCGGAAATTTATCTGCTAGTTGATTTATAGGAATGAAACGGAAAAGATTATTCATACATTATTTTCCCTTCATATTAAAATTTCCATTATTTTCTCATATGTAAAAATAAGGGTCAATCTCAACTTTACAAACCATCTCCCACAACAAAAAAAGGCCATCCTTCTATGGGATGGCCTGACAAATCAGAAGTGCAATAGTAATCACTGTTTATTATTTTTTCAAAACTGGTATCCAAACCTCACTTCTGAAGGTGGGTGAAGATATATCCTTACTCTCATTCCATAAAATCTCCGGGCCTCTTGCCAACTCATAATTAGCGGTAGGGAACCATTCAGAATAGATGCGTCCCCAGACATTTTGCAATGTATCGGGAAATGGTCCAACGGCTTCGAATACAGCCCATGTTGCTGCAGGAACATCTAGTTTCGTTAAATTTTCGGGGCATTCCTTGGTTGTAGCAACGCCAACATAATGGTCAAGTTCCCCCTTTTCTTCCATTCTTCCCTCAGAAAAATTCATCGATGCTTGAATCAGTCCCTGAGGTTCTACATTCGAGAGCTTTTTGAGCTGGTCAATGTCATCGCTTGTTAAGCTTTTCCACATAGATGCGATTTCCGGATTTACGCCATTAAATTGGATAGGCACCCTTCTCGTAATGCCTACGATACAGAATGACTCTTTATCAATGATACGATAGTTCATTGCACTTCCCCCTTGAATGGTTAATTGAAAGGTCAAGCGCGGATAGGCTTTTAATGAGGGGCCATGCAACTTTACCGAAGAGGGCGGAATACCATGCAAGCCTTGGAAAGCTCTAGAAAATGCGTCTGCTGAGCTATATCCGTATTTCACCGCCACATCCATAACTCGTAATTCTCCAGTTTGAAGCTCAAATGCCGCAGATGTTAGGCGTCTCCGACGGATGTATTCCGATAGCGTGATGCCTGCAAGGAATGAGAACATTCTAGAAAAATGATATTCGGAACAATAAGCCAGCCTCGCCGCTTCCTTCAGGTCTATATCATCAGCAAGATTCTCTTCAATGTATTGTAGAGCCCCGTTCAGATTTGCAAGCAAATCCATTCGAATGACCTCCCTTCACTAACAATATAGCAAGTGTCGTCGGCATCCATCCGACATCTCATGCACACTTTTGCTGGGTACCTAGGAGAAACTTGCCGCTACTTATGATACGGTTCACCACGCTGGCTGAAGAGGCAAGTTTTCATTTTTATTTTCCCAGTAAAAATTATAGACTGCCACCTATTCAAAAAAAAGGTGCGAAAAAGCCGGTTTATCACCGGACGCTTTTCGCACCTCGCTGGCTTGCCTAAATTAACGCGTCGAAATGGCCATCCGCGTTCACCGTCGCTGTCCGGGGATCGGTCAGACCGATGCCCTTGAGGCCTCCCTTTCCTTCATTTCCCCAGAGGGGGAGATGATCTTGAAGCGGAGAAGCCGGTACAAAATTTACGGAGGTGCTGCTCCCGCTTTTCTGTACGAGTTGGGACTCCAGCAGCCGGATTTGCCGCTGCAGCTGCTCCCGGCGATAAGGAGTCTGCATCTCACTTCCTTGTGCCGCATTCACTTTATCCAGTTCCATCATCAGCCGGTTCCGCTGTTTCTCCAGGGAACTGACATCACTCTGTGTACCGCCGTAGGCCGCAGTGGCCTGTACCGGACTGATGCCTGCTACTGTCTGTGCCGCCATGATTTTCCCCTCCTTTTCTTTGGCTCCCACTCCAAATTCAACCAAATTCGAAAGTTCTAATCATCTTTATTACCCGCCAGACCTCGTCATGACAACATCACAGCCTCAATTGGAAAATAATCGTCGTATAGTCTCAGTCGGCTGCTTGTTTCGACCCTACCAAAGACCCACTGAAGGCTGGCTAAAGTCCCTTCAGAGCTCCTTTACTCGTCCTTCAACCGCCGCTGATACAAAATGACAGACACTACTGTTAATATAACCGTCCATGCCAAATTAATGAGGAGAGGTTTCAATACATCGCCCGTCGTATAACCTGTATTGCTTAGACCCAGCAGATGCACAAGCTGACTGCTTGGCATGTAATCCAGCACTTTGAAGACCGGATAATCCTTCACTAGTACTGCTCCCCACGGTGCCCCCATAAATATGAACGCCACAGGGAGTATAGATAATGAGGCTTCAAGCAACGTCTTGGAGAATAAACCGCAGATCGTCCCGGCTGCAGTGTACAGAATAATCGAAAGAATGATCACTGCCACAAACGCCCATATATTAGCTGGCTCATAGCCAAATAATAATGTAGAAATAGCGAGAACAACAGCAGACATTACAAAGACTAAAGCGCTTTTACCGATTAGAACATCCATGGTCGTGGCTGGAGTCATCATTAATGACCGTAAAGTGTTACGCTCCTTTTCTTCCGCAATCAAGCAGGCTTGTGCGAAACATGTTAGCAATACAAACGAACTATTAAAAAGAAAACCGCTGGCTCCAGGTAAAGACGCACCTGCCCTCTTGAAAATCAGAGCGATAATAATAGGAAAAATCAGCATAATGGAGAGAGCATAATTACGTGAAAACTCTTTGTAATCCTTCACAAATATCGCCCGGGCACGTTTTAATGAGATACTCATAGTAGCTCACTTCCTGTCATTTTAATAAAAATATCACCCAGACTGGGCTCTTTCGTCTCTAACCGGTCAATGAGGCCCTGTCTCATCCAATCCGCTATTTGATCAGCCGTTCCCTCATTAATCGGGAGCTCGTAGGATTCCCCATTGATTAAGTCAACACAAATTACATTTTCCCGGTGCTGTCGTTTAAGTTCCTTTGGTGAGCCTATGGTTTGGATTTGTCCCTGATACAGAATCGCTACACGGTTGCACATCAATTCTGCTTCAGCCATATCATGCGTAGTCAAAAAAATCGTTGTCCCTTTCTCATTCAAGTAGTGTAAGCCTTTATAAATATGTGCTGAGTTTACCGGGTCCAAAGCCGAGGTAGGTTCATCTAAGAATAATAATTCCGGCTCATGGATAATTGAGCAGGCCAGCATAACACGCTGACGCATCCCTTTCGATAAGAGATTGGTTTTCTTTTTGCGCTCTCCGCTTAAGTTCACAAACTGCAGCACCTTATCGACCGCAGATTTGGGAAGATCATATAACTTACGATACAGCTCCAGATTTTCCTCAACTGATAATCGCTCATATAGACCACTGTTATCCGTCAGAATGCCAAAGCGCATCTTCTGGGCAGACTGCTGCATCCTCTCCGCCGGTTGGTTAAATACACTTGCCTGTCCACTTGTCGGATTTAACTGTGCTGTTAAAATCTTGATTAATGTTGTTTTGCCTGCACCACTCGGACCCAGGAAACCAAAAATTTCTCCCTTAGGAATTGAAAAAGACACATCTGCTAACGCATCCTTATGTCCAAAACTCTTGCGGATACGTTCTACCTCGATAACATCCATGAACTCCACATCCTTAGCATTTTTGGCTTAAACATATACAGATTACATGCTTCCTGCCATCAAAACGCGCCGAAATGTAGCTGTTATCGCCTGAATTGTACCACCGAGTATTTAATGGGTTCGACATTTCCCCGGAAATTAAATATTAAGAAGTGCTTTTAATTCCTGCAATTTTGAACGGGATAACGGAACCACAGCATCTTGACCTGTATTTAATCGCAAGCTGTAGCTATTTTTCGTCCATGTAATAATTTCTCTTACTTTTTGCAGATTAACGATGTAGGATCGGTGACACCTAAAAAAACCGAAATTTAATAATCTCTGCTCAAGCTCGGTCAGCGTCAACGCACAGTCATAATTTTCCCCGCCCACATGAACAAGGATTGAACCCTCTACACTTTCTATAAAATCAATTTCAGGCGGATTAAATAAAATCACTTTGTCATTTCTTTTGGTAGAGATCTTCTGCAAGGTTATATTGGCCTCGTCTTGTTTCTGTACTTCCTGCTTATCCTCCTCGGAGTCCTGGATATCGAGTGGATGAAATCCGGATTCGTTCAACCGATAAATTGCATCACAGGAAATAATTCCATCCTCTAAATTTGAAGTTAAAATTAAAATCTGCTTTTCTTTGGTAAGATCATCTAAAATCCGTTTAAATTGACGACGATCTTGCTCTTCCAAGTAAAAATAGGGTTCCTCCAGTACAAGTACAGGCTGACGCGCAAAAAAGACTCGCAGCAATGTCACATACATCCTTTTCGATGAGCTTAGATCCTTGATCTTTATCTTCCGTTCTTCTTTTAAAGCAAAATAATCCATCAACAAAGCGACACGCTCATTTCTCTCTGTTACCCTAATTAGAAAAGTGATTAGCTCTTCCACCGTTAAACGCAAATACTCGCTTTGCCCAGCTCGAAATATATAATAATGAGAATGATCCACTAATTGACTCATTAAAAGCTGTTTCCGCTTCAAGTCCGTTATAATGCCAATCGATTGGTTCGGTGTCATATTGAATTCGATCTTCGGTAGAAGTAATTCTCCATTATAATAAATTGGTTGAAATTGCATGCCGTCCTCCCGGTCAGTGCCACTTTAGGATATATAAAACAATTATAAGGGTGAGATACTTTTTTGTCAGTTTCTGCCGATGTAATATATAACAGGAATTACCTTCGGCTCCAGCACTGCGGAAATTATCGTCAACAGACAAATCACGCTGCTGCAAGGAATATCTAGCTTGATTTTATGGTCGCTCTTAGCTTTCAGCGTTGCATTGATCGGATTGCGCTCCGTCAGAGCACGTAAGATTCTCGACGGCCAACCTACGATTCTCGTCAAACAAGGCAGGATTCTGGAAAAGGATTTGGCTAAGCAGCACCTCAACATCGACGATTTAAGCATGTTGCTCCGGAATAAAGACATCTTCTCACCCGAAGAAGTCGAGTTTGCAATACTGGAACCTGACGGTAAACTCAGCGTGTTGAAAAAAGAAAGAACTGCTGCCTGCAACAAAAAAAGGATGTAAAAGTAACCGTTACACCTATTCACAATATCCCAACTGAGCTTATCGTTGATGGTAAGATCGTAGAAAAGAATCGACCCGATAGCGACAACTTGAGTCCGCCCCAACCTTCAAAAACTTTAGAAATGCCCCTCTACAACCAAAAAAAGAGGGGCTTTTACTTCTGCAAGTAAAAGTCCCTTCTTTTGGTACCATATCATCCCATCGCCGCAAAACTTGCTCATACTTAGGGGACCATTCTCCTCGCTGTCTGCCTTAGAAGCAGGTGAACGAGCGAATCCGATTCAAATCAATACCGAAGTACCCCCAGAAGAAACCGAACCATCTGAACCCTGCAATAGAATTACGCCCGATGAATACCGGGAAGAACCAGAATTGCTCGCCATTGTTCAGCCAAATGTATGTGTTGCGGAACAGACAGCGTCTGATCGCACCGGGGTCAATGGCAAATGCGGTAGCCGACATTTGCGGTACGAATTGCGGTGGAGGTGCCGTCGGCGCTTGAACGCCTCCCGGTGCACCTCCCGGAGGTCCCGGAGTCCCAGGAAATCCACCTGGAAAACCCGGTCCTCCTGGTCCTCCTGGTCCACTAGGTCCTCCTGGTCCACCCGGGAACCCTGGGAATTGGCCGGTTCCCGGCGTTGGAAAAAATCCCATATGTGATCGCTCCTTTCAATGAGTAGGCACAATCATCATATGCATTCGCGGAGAGAGTGCGTGGGCGAATGCCAATAAATAATCCCCGAAAAGCCGAAGCTGAACGGTGATGATATTCTTCAATCGCTATTACTATGCTTCGGAGGGCTTCTCTGAAAAATATCGCCCTACTTGTGATAGGCTCTCCGCGCTGTCTGAAACGACAAGTTTTAGGGCCATCCTTTGTCGGATGACCCATACGTTATTACAGGTATTGTCTGTGCTCAAACCCGCAATGTTATCCCGGTTAATTGGTTGAACTTCCTAGAACAATTCCATTCGTACATCATCAATAAAACGAAATCGAAGGGCACCTGCTCGAGTACCTTATACTATTGCTAAGTGTACTATTTTAAGACTCTATCAGTTGAACCATACATAGTCGAGCAGAGGATTATGATAGCGAATTAATATTTTGTCGTATTATTCTTCACATGCAATAAGATTTTACAATGATAAGCTTAATAATGTTTATGCCTTATTACACTTTAGGAGGTAATAAAATGAGCAAATACGACGAAGCCATGAAGCTGCTGGAAGAACAAGCGGGCAACAAGGACGGTCTGATCTCTCTGTCCACTATCGCGCTGGAACCGGGGGCCGATGGCAAAAGCCGTCCCGCTGCCCGCATTGTGGACGCCTATTATGAGGACGGCGCGTTCTACACCGTCACCTACGCGACCTCAGGCAAGATGCAGCAGATCGCCCAAAACCCCGAAGTCGCCGTTTGTATCATCGTCGAAAACTTTACGGCCTATGGTATCGGTGAAAACCTGGGCTGGGTATGTGACGAGAAAAACGCGGAGATGATGACAAAGCTGCGCACAATATTCGCCGAGTGGTATAACGAAGCCAATAACGACGAAGACCCTAACACATGCCTGCTACGCATTCGCCTGACAAAGGGCCTATGGAATGACGCCCACAAAGGGATCAGAAATGAGATTGACTTTGTCAATAAGACGGCAAATTAAGTGGTCTATGTGGTTCCCTCGGCGTCCAAAACAGTCGTCGCCCGAGACGACCCGGATCACAACCACGTCCGAATCAGACTTCCTCACTTTTCATACTCTGTAATGATTCTTAGTATTTTATTTCTTTGCCTTCAGAGCCTTTGCCAGCTTATCAGCGTCAGCTTGAGTGCTTAATTGAATAGCAGCAGTTGCTTTCTCCAATGTTTTCCTCCCGTTTACTACCTGTGTCAGTACTTTAAATAGAACTGACCGGAAATTTAACTCGAAATTTGCTGACTTGTTCATGAGAACATAACTTGCTATAGCTGAATCCAAATTAGGTTTTAATTTATAGAACGCATCCAGCTTGTAACCAGAGTACTCCTTAATCATTCGGGACAGAGGGGCACCAATACTATTATTAGAGGTATTGGGTTTATAGTATTCGTTAGCGAAGTCATCCCCATTGAAATATTTAATCAAATTCCAAGCAGCATCCACATTCGATGCACCTGCTGGAATCGCGAATATCTCACTAATAAGAACGTTTCCTGTTGACTTTCGATCCTTAGAATCCGCAGGACCGGCAGCAATACCAAGCGTAAACGGTTTATAATTCTTTACATTGTTTTTTGCTTTTTGCAAGGACTGCAGCTGACTGATAGAGGCTACTATCATAGCGGATCGTCCCATAATGAACGGGCTGCTCTCCAAGTGACTTTTACCCGACAGAGTGATCCTTTCGTCAAGTACCCCCGACTTCGTGGCCTCGCTCGCTATACGATAGGCATTTTTCCACGCAGTTGTATTCGCAGTAGCCGTAAGAGTATTTGGATCCATATACGTTAACCCTTCTGTTTTAGCAATATCCATTACCAAATTGCTGGATCCGGAGGCGCTTAAGCCCCAAATTCGGGTATTCTTATCCCCCTTAGTAGGGAATTTCTTAGCAAGCTTCAATATTTCTTCCCACGTCATTCCGTCACTTGGTGCTTTAACATTGTGCTTTTTAAATAAGTCCGCATTATACAGAAGAGCATACGACTCCACTTTTGGGCTTAACCCATAAAGTTTGCCGCCGCCTTGTTTCTTCAATTCATCAAGCAAGCCAGGGTTTAATGTTGTCGTGTCATAACTATCCCGCTTAATTAACGTTTCTAAATCTACCAGCTTTTTATCTTTAGACAGTTGCTTATAATGGTATGGGGGCAGCATTACAAGATCTGGCGAATACTTTTGGATCGCTGCGTTGTAATCCGTAATCGCACTCGAACCTGCAGGCGCAACTACTTGGATGTCTGTATCCGGGTACTTCTTACTGAACAGATTCCCATAAGTCCTATTGAAATCGTCTGCGTTCCAGTACAATACTTTTAAAGTGTCTTTCGTATGGGCCTGGCTACCCGAATTAGCGGAAACTTGTTTACCTGTGCCAAGACCTGCTGAAGTACCGATTAACATCACACTGAGACTAGTAAGCATAACCTTCTGTAATAAATTGTGTTTCAAAAATAAAACCTCCACTCAATTGTTATTTCAAACGGTTATTCGCTTGTATGGACCCAAGTATAGAATAGAAAGCTTATAAGCTAGCTACTGAAATTCTTATCATTTCCTTAAATAAGGCCGAGAAGCGCGGACAAAAAAGGACCCATTCCCAGATAGAAGCCATCTAAGAATGGGCTATTATGCCTATAAGGGCGTTTTCAGCGAGCTAAGGCTCCTGAGTTATTTCTTCGCTTTTTGCTTTTTCACAGCATCATCAAGGCTCTTTTGAACTTGGGTTTGAATGGAAGCCAGCGCTTTGTCTAGTGTCTTTTTGTTGCTTACTACCTGTTTAACTTCACTCTGCAGGATAACTGAATACTGTGCATTGTTAAATGGGATTCCTATTGGATTGATATATGGTGGTGTTTCCAGATTTGGTTTTAATTTATAGAAGGCCTCCATACTAAATCCTTTGTATTCATTACTATAATCCGTTCGTGATAGGGAATAATCTGAAGGCACCTCAGATTTGAATTTAGCAAAATCCGCTCCGTTATAAAATTTGACGAAATCCCAAGCAAGGTCTTTATTAGATGAACTAGCCGGAATCGCAAAGATTGAATCAAGATGAATGTTTCGTGTCATGTTCCGGTTCTTAGGGTCGGCAGGACCCGCAGCAATTTTAGCGGTAAACGGTTTGTACTTTGCAATAGAAGATTTATTTGCAGTTACACCCTTTAAAGTATTCATACTAGTCGTACTTACTGTCATAGCCGCTCTTCCCATAAGGAAAGGATCAACATCATATCCACTTTTATTTGAGCCTTCTATGGTATTAGATTTTATTGCAGTGATAGCCATACTGAATACCTTTTTCCAAGCCGCTGTATTCATAGTTACTTTAAGTGTATCAGGATTATATCGGGTTAACCCTTCAGAAGTTGCTATGTCATTGATTAAATAGGTGTAATTATCAAGAGGATAGTGAAGTCCCCAGATACGAGTGTCTTTGTTTCCTGTAGTTGGAAATTTTGCGGATAATTTCAGTATTTCTTCCCAGGTCATTCCGTCCTTCGGTAATGGGACATTATATTTTTTGAATAAGTCTACATTGTAAAAAAGAGATTCTGTGTTGAAGCGCGGACTTAGCCCGTAGAGCTTTCCATTCACTTTCAATGCGTCCAACAATCCAGGATATAGGGTTGCAGTGTTATAATTGTCTCGCTTGATTAACTGCCCCAGTTCTGCTAACTGATTCTCCTTGGATAACTGCTTATATTCTAGGGTGTTCA
Source organism: Paenibacillus etheri (assembly GCF_001012825.1). Lineage (GTDB taxonomy): Bacteria > Bacillota > Bacilli > Paenibacillales > Paenibacillaceae > Paenibacillus_AQ > Paenibacillus_AQ etheri. Next base: position 150,725 of record NZ_LCZJ02000012.1, on the reverse strand, counting down.
ACATGACAACATCAGGGGATTGTTTGGCGATAAAATCTTTTAAGTCTGATTTTCCATCCCATTTCACTTCCTGAATCTGAGTATCGGGAAATTGTGATTTGAACAAGTTCTCATCGAAATAATATTTGTCTTCGTACAGCACCTTTAGAGTTTGTTTCATGTTTACCTGGGTGTTTGAATTAGCAGAAGCTTTTTGGTCTTGGCTAAAGCCTGCTGAAATAGCCAATAGCATAAAGCTCAAACTAACGATTACTGACTTTTTTAAAATATTTCTCTTCAAAATAAAACCTCCACTCATTCATTGTTTAAACGATCATTCTCTTGTGCTGAACTAAGCATAGAAGAGAAAGCTTATCAGCTAGCTACCGAAATTCTTATCATTTCCTTAAATATTGCTGGCGTTATTCATTGCATTAGAAATATCGCTTATAATTATTGTTCTACTCTTTAATTTAAGAAAGATACGAGAACCAAGGGAGGATCTATGGTGGAAAGCACGATTTTGATGGTGGATGATGAAGCGGAAATTATTCAATTAATGAATATTTATTTCAATAACGAAGGCTACAGGCTCCTGCAAGCGTCGAATGGACTGGAGGCGCTGGAGATTCTGCAGTCTCAGCAAGTCGATTTGATTGTACTGGATCTAATGATGCCCGAGATGGACGGGTTGCAGGCTTGTATGAAAATACGGGAAACGAATCCTATTCCCATCATCATGCTCTCGGCTAAAGGCCAGGATATCGATAAAATATCTGGCCTCAGTATCGGCGCCGATGACTACGTAACCAAACCATTCAACCCGCTTGAGCTGATCGCACGTATCAAGTCACAGCTTCGAAGGATGAACCAGTTCAACTCCGCTGCGGCTAACGCGAAGGAAATACATATCGAAAACGTTGTTATTAATATAGCGTCCCATACGGTAATGGTCGATCAGCAGGAAATCAAGCTGACTCCCCGCGAGTTCGCGCTCCTTCACATGCTGGCAGTCAATCGAGGGATGGTGCTGAGCATGGACCGCATCTACGAAGAGGTCTGGAACGAACCCTTTATGGAGTCGAAGAATAGCGTCATGGTTCATATCCGAAAGCTTCGTGAAAAAATAGAAGCTAATCCGCGCGAACCGCGGATAATCAAAACCGTGTGGGGGATTGGTTACAAAATCGAAAACGATCTAAAAGCAAGGGGTGAGTAGGATCCGACTACAGTGGCTGTATACGATTCGTTGGAGATTAATGCTGATTATGGTTGCAAGCCTGGTCTTAACAGGCGCAGCCATTTTTTTCGGGTATTTCATGGCGGGAGAGCTGCAAAAAATCAAATACGTGGCTGTCCCGATCAATTGGAGCATTGAGCATGCCGGATCCGTTCGCGTGATGATCATAACCGGTATCATTCTCTTTCCCATTACTTTCTTCCTTGCCAGCCTTCGTTTGGTTCAGGATTTGCGCGAAATCAACGCAGGGTTGCAGGAAATATTGGCAGGCCGGTTCGGGCGCGTGGTGACGGTCAGGGGCAAGGATGAGTTAAGCGTTGTCGCAGAGAGTGTGAATCAGCTCAGCAGCGAATGGGATCATTATCTGGAGGAAATTACCCGTGGTTTAGAGGAGATTGCTAACGGGCAGTTCGGACATCAAATTCCAGAAATTCCTAGTAACAAATTGGGCGAGGTCGCATTCAGTATCAACCAGATGAGTATGCAGTTGAAGCATTCGATAGCAGAGGAGCGCAAAGCGGAAAAGACCAAAAATGACTTAATTACCGGTGTATCGCATGACCTACGCACTCCACTGACTTCGATTCTCGGTTTTCTAGAAGTGATTGAGGAGGATCGGTATCAGGATGAACTGGAGATGCGTTATTACATCAACATCGCGTATGAGAAATCCTTGTCGCTTCGGCGCTTGATCGACGAACTGTTCGAATATACGCGAATCAACAACGGCATGCCTCTGGAACTGAGCGAGCTCGATATCGCCGGGTTGATTTGTCAGCTGGAAGAGGAATTCGTCCCGGTTACGGAGAACGCAGGTATGGAGATCAGGCTGAACATGCAAGAAGGAGAATTTAAGATCCAAGCGGACGGGGGGTTGCTGGTACGGGCGTACGAGAATATAATCGCCAATGCCATACAGTACGGGAAGGCGGGCAAATATATTGATATCGATATTGCTAAGGATGGAGATGTGCTGGTCGTGCGTATCCAAAATTACGGAGACCCCATTCCGGAACGGGACTTGCCCTTTATTTTCGACCGCTTTTATCGGGTGGAGCGCTCCAGGTCGAAGCAGACCGGGGGTACAGGTCTCGGACTGGCTATCGCCAAAAGCATTATCGAGGTACACGGAGGGAGTATCACTGTACACAGCAGCAAGAAGGCAACGATATTTGAGACAAGGTTCTCGAGTTCCGGCCTCAATCAGGCGCATACGGCTGCTCCGGATATAGTTCATAATGAATTTAAAATGTTACCGACCGTGCTCCCCGAGCAAGGCCTGGTGCCGGAACAAAGAATATCACCTCAGCATAGAAGCTTATTCCAATCTAGGGTAGCCGCAGTATCGATGATCGTGTTGCTCGTCTGTGCGGTGGTACTATTCAGCGTTAAGAATTCATTCACCTCCTCGCTCATGGTAAAGCTGGATGAAAATAGCGATAGCGATCCAGCGCTGATGCCAACAAGCGGAAATAACGAGATGGTATTACTAACCGGTATAACAGACAAGGGATATACACTTCTCATTCATCAATACTTATTCGACGGCCAGATCCTAATTATCCAATATTCCATGAAACATTCTAACAGGATATCCGAGGCGCAATGGGTGAAGCAATCGGTGAAGCCGACTTTTCAATTGGACTCTTCAACGATAGAGGCAGTTCCCGGCATCGTCACGGATTCAGGTGTAACGTTGGCCAAAAACGGCACCCTCAATTTTTCCTTCAACGGGACCTCGCCTCCAGATAAATTCCTGTTGAAAGTCAGCGTGAACGAGTTAATCCTGTTCGATGACCCGGATCAGCAGCAAATACTTACTGGAGACTGGAGCTTCCAAATTCCTGTGGTGAAAACTCATATACGAAAAGCCAATGGCCAAAGCGAGCCGTTGTAGAATTCAAACTAAGTTGTAATGGACATCAATGTGATTTCCCCGGATTCACCTTTTCTCCAGAAGCTGGAATCATTAAGCGTCGCTTGCATCAGCTCCGGTCCGCATCCCTATTTGATATTGATGGATGCATTTAAAACAAGCTACTGTGAGAGCCCTAGCCTTATAAGAATTATGAACAGGGTTTAGAACGTTAATTGGAATCACTTGTCTACGCTTTGGCAGTATCTAAATGTTGCAGCCTCTCCATCGATAAGGTGGGCGGGCTTTTACTATGTCCTATTTACGATGAAGCCTACACCCTAGGGTTGATATGGAGGGACTTCCATTACCTTTAGTCTACCGTCAACTCTTTTAACTGTGTAGGTGAACTTATCAGTGACTATGTCGGACTCCTGTGTCTGGAACAAGGTTCCGTCTTCATGCTTTAACGTAATCACGAATTTATAGTCATCCTTGCTTCCTCGGTCTGATCAAGAATTTCTTTAAGGGAGATGTTAGGAATCAGCTCTAGATACTGATTGAATAATTCTTGTTCATCGTTAGGATCTGTTTCAGGAGATAAATTCATGAGCCCCTTCTTTAATAACATTTTGTTCTGATCCCTCGTAGGATTTCATTAAGGTGGCCAATGCCGCTACAACCGAACCATACGGCGCCTTAGATTCTTGCAGCTTCATAAGCCAATAGGCAACCGACCCATAATCCAAATCGGAGGTCCATGCACCAACGACCTCAAACTAATTTTCATACACTCCAATCAAGGATAAGCAGTGGAACCAAGAACAAGTGCCGCTATACTAATAAATATAAGTACTTGTTACATATACATAACAATAACAGCCCTAAATATGTATTGACCTATTCTTGCTATTTATGAGTGTAAAAGAATACTTCGACTCATTCGGCGCATCTGACCTACTGTAAATGATCTTGATCCTCCAATAGAGTTTGTAGCTTAATTGTACATTTGAATTTCCTGTCTTGTTGCACGGTTTGGGTGACATATTCAAAGGGGAGGTGGCAATTTTATCATATTTGTTTTTATCATCGGGGATTTCTTGCCTGCGGCATAATTACATATGAAAACACAAAAAATTGTAAAGCATCTTTCTGTGACTGGTGAGAGTTTTCTAAAAAAAACTAGCCGTTACTTGTGATAAGGTTCACCGCGATGTCTGTAACGGCAAGTGTTTGACCACAAAGCAATTATGAAGTCACATAAAAAGTGATAAGACCACACCTCTTCATCAATAGACATGCGCGTGAAGCCGTACGGCTCCATTTTCCGAGAAATTCTGTTCGCAGCATCCTAAATCCCCCGCTATTTACGAAGCTCTACTAATTTAGTGAATTTTTTCACAAATTTTGTTTTTTGGCAAGTATAAATACTTCTATAACCCCCTCCAATTTTACTTTAAATCCCATTTTATTCACTAAATTTCCAAACTCAATAAGGAATAATATGGTATATAATACAAGTGTACTCAATAAACGTCATAAAAAAGCATTTAATACATAAAAGTATGTGAATTATATATTTTCCATAATCATTAAATGGACAAGCCGTATTGTGGTCCGAGGTAACGGTTGAAGCAATGGAGACCAGAGATGAATATGCCTGGTGCTTTAATTGCCTTGATTTCGCTCCCAGACCCATTATTACATGCTTTAGCTGCATTTCATTTTCATGCATTTTCTAAGCCTATATGGTGGTGATACGGCTTTCTCCATTTAGATTTTAGCTATGGATATTAGATTAATAAAAGGAGGTGAAACTATGAAATCATTAAACGAGCAAGCTACTTTGTGGTCCGATGTAACAGTAGAAGCAATGGAAATCAGAGATGAATACGCCTGGTGCTTTGATTGCTTCTGCCTAAAAATCGACATTTCCTGTGTAAGCTTTGGATGTATTTTCTAATTTAACGGCACGACCGCTTTCCTCAATTTTTTTAAGTTATTGCTTCCATTATTATTGACTATTAAAGGAGGATTTAACGATGAAATCATTAAACGCACAAGCCATGCTGTGGTCTGATGTAACAGTTGAAGCTATGGAGATCAGAGATGAATATGCCTGGTGTTTTGATTGCTTCTGTTTGAAGGTTGACGTCTCCTGTTTAAGCTTTTCATGCATTTTCTAAAAGAGTAGTATTCTCTTTAGCTTAATGCAACTGTACTTCATATTTTATTCGGCTAACGCTGTGGTCACTACATATTTTGATTAGAAGTACTCCGTTAAATCAAACAACTGCTTCCGTGTTCCGGGTTCGTTTATATCTGTAAAATGATATTTCCGGAACAGGGAAGCATTTATTATTTCTTTTTAAGGAGAATGGCAAATGGCAGTACTGACTAAATACATATTAATGTATCCTCTTGATGAAGAACACAGTCTGGCAATCAATTCGTTGACCAGTGCCATGGATATTATCGACCAGGAAACGAGATCTAAAATTGAGGATATGCAAAGCGGAATAAAGAATATTGAAAGCAATGAAGATGAGGAGCTTTACCAGCAATTGATGAGCCGGGGCTATCTTTTTGAAAATGCGCAGATGGAAAAGGATACTATTAACCGTTATAAGCTGGTACATCAAGAATTAGCAAAACGGAAGATAATCACTAACTTTACCATTTGTCCAACCATGGGCTGCAATCTGAGATGCACATATTGTTTCGAATCCGATGATCAGCATATCAATTATAATTTGATGACAGATACACAGCTGGATACCATATTTAAATACATTTCCGAAACGCTGGAAAATAGTAAAGAGGAACGGATCAGACTGAAAGGCGATACGCCTGCAACTATAAATGTTTTTGGAGGAGAACCGTTGCTGAAGACCAACTATCCTGTAATCAGCAGAATCCTTAAATTTGCCGAAGCTAACGGGATACTCGTCAAAATCATCACTAATGCAACTACTATACAACCCTATCTCGGTCTTTTTGAGCGATATGTTAAGCTGCTGCATCTGCAGATAACCGTTGACGGTAACAAAGAAATTCACGATGTCAGAAGAATTCGTGCCGATGGTTCGGGAAGCTTTGATCAAATCTGCCGCAATATTAACAGAGTACTCGATCTGGGAATCAAGGTTGCGCTGCGCATTAATGTTGATAAATCGAACATAAAAAGCTTGCGAGAGCTTGAAGCTGTAATTAAGTCAAACCAATGGGATCAGAATCCTTTGTTTTACCCGTATGCATCCCCTGTGCTGGACTTTTGCGGAGTTGGTGAAGATATCCTGACAGAGCATGAACTTTTGGATACCTTGCTTTCAGAGCGTTTATACGGAAATGAAGAAGGCTTCATTAAAGGGATTGTGTCTCCTTCCATTGGTTTCCTTAGCTTTTTCTTTGATTCAAAAAACCAGATGAAGCCGTGGAAGCTGGATTATTGCGAAGCTACTTCTGGCAGTAACTTTGGTTTTTCCCCGGATGGAAATATAACAACCTGTCTTACCTATGCGGGCAAAGGAAAGCACACAATTGGAACCTTTGATGAAAACGGAGTCCGATTAAATGAAGAAGATACTGCAAAATGGTTTGACCGTAGTGTCTTCCGTCTTGAAAAATGTCAGGACTGCAAGTACGCCTTTCTGTGCGGAGGCGGGTGTGCAGTTGCAGCCATAGAACGCAACCAGGATATGGATGATGTAGTCTGCAGTGATATTGCAAGCACCATTGAGAAATATGTATTTCACATTAAACGTACTATATTAAATCAATAGGGGAGAGAAACGTGGATTATGACTTTCTTAAACTAAAGGAGTATGACTGGAGAGTAGAGACCGGCGAGGGAATCCCGGATAAATATATGCTTTCCTTTAACGAAAGACAGCATATAAAAGTATCGGTTACTGCCAAAATAATAATGGACTGTTTTGACGGGACGAAAACGATACTGCAGGTTCAATCAGAGCTGATGGAAATGAATATTTCTTTAAGCCCTGATGATCTAAATAAATTTGTTGATGATTTCATAGTTGGAAATTCCATATTAGAAGGAATGAATTATGATACAAAGGGAAAAGGGAGCAGCTATATGTGGTGGCACCTCCCCCTCATTAATTCAAACAGGCTCTCATGGTTATTCGGGATCCTAAAGGTGTTTTATGTAAAATGGGTCTCGATCGTAATGCTACTCCTTATTCTATTCAGTGGCGTACTTTCAGCCTATCAAGTGATGACCAGCGGCTTTGGCCTTACTCAGGTAAATTCACTGGGATTTATATTGCTGGGCTATCTTTCATTGATTATTCACGAGTTCGGACACGTTGCTGCAGCGTATAAACAGCAGATTAGAGTAGGAGCCATAGGAATTGGGTTGTATCTTTTTTATCCGGTTATGTATGTTGATATGACCAATGCTTGGAGATTGGATCATAAAAAAAGAGTGCTTGTAGACATCGGCGGCATTTATTTTCAGCTCATTACCATTATTCCACTTACAGCAATTGCCTTTGTATCACATAATAGCTTCTTCTACATTGTGTCTATTGCCATTATTGGGATGACTATGATGAATTTAATACCATTTATAAAACTTGACGGATATTGGATACTCTGTGATTATTTGAAATTAGATAACATATCCAGCAATGCTTTCGGCATAGCTATAAAAGTGGTAAAGGGGGCTTTTGGGAAACGTGAAGAAGCACCGTTAGTAAAGGTTAATAGCAGAAAAGAGCAGAAGATTTATACCGTGTTTGCATTGGTCTACACCCTTTCCACCACAGTAATGGCAGTTCTGGGTATCATTCTGACGATTAAGGTCATAGGGAATCTGGATACCATTAAAAGCAATTCCATCACTATATTTAATGACATCCAGGCCAGCGAGTGGAGTTCTGCACTGGCTATGGTCAATAAGACGTTTATCTTTATTTTGCCGTTATTCTTTTTAAGCTTCACGATCGTCCGTATCCTGATAAATATCGCAAAAAAACTAATAAGCGGGGAGCAACGTCATGATCAGGCTAAAGGATATACATAAGACCTTCATCGATGGCGAGGGAGAGAACAAGATCCTTCAGGGCATCGATCTTACAATCAATGGTCATGAATTCATTACTATTATGGGGCCCTCAGGCTGCGGAAAGTCTACTCTGCTGAATATTGCCGCTTTATTGACGGAGCCGACTTCCGGCAGCGTGTATTTTGATGATAAGCTGGTGAATTTCAAGAAGGAAAAAAACCTAGAGCAGCTGCGGCGGGAAAAGATTGGTCTCATTTTTCAGAACGCAAATTTAATCCAGTGCTTGAACGTGCTTGATAATATCATTCTTCCAATGAGTTCAAAGTTAAGCTACAAAGTGAAAAAAAACACAGCTCTTGAGCTGCTGGATCTGGTTGGTATCAGCAATAAATCGAAAAATAACGTCAAATCCCTGTCCGGCGGGGAAGCGCAAAGAGTGGCTATTGTACGGGCATTGGTAAATAACCCACAGGTGCTGTTATGTGACGAACCTACAGGTGCACTGGATGCGGATAACAGCGGTATGGTCATGGACCTGCTGCTTGAAACCCGCAGGCGTACCGGTTGTGCACTGGTCATTGTGACCCATGATAAGGAGATTGGTGAAATGGGAGAACGTAAAATCGTTTTAAACGGGGGTGAAATCCTTGGAGTGGAGAACAGTGTTCAAGCTATATAATACGCGTAAGCAAAAGAGTAATCTTCTGCTTTACCTGTTTGTTATGCTATCCGTCGTGATAGCCGTAAGCATCTCGCTGGCTATCCCCCAGATAATTTCGGAAACAGAGCATTTTCTGACAGGTCAAGTAGAAGAATTGAATGGTGCGGATCTAAAAGTTGAGGCTACCTACGCCTCGAGTGCCTATGACCGGAAACTCGATGAGCTAAAAACGGATGGACTTCAGATCAGCAAACAAAGTGCATTTTCAACTACGTTTAAGCATGATGAAAGTGAAATCCTCGGCAGTCTGATCATTGGTGATTTTGGCTTGCAGGAAGATGAAATCATTCTGTTTGCACCTTTGGCTGAAGAATTAAACATTAAACAAGCTGATCAGGTAAGCATAGGTAACCAGACTTACACGGTTAAAGATATCGAGAGCACATCAAGAGCCGTTGATGGACAGTCTGAGATGATTGGATACGGAAAGGTTTCCTTTTATCCTCTTACCAATGAAATGCCGAATAACTTCATAACCTTGATTAATGGCGATCGGATCGATGAAGTAAAATCCGAACTAAAGACCATTGAACCGGGCTATACCTATTCTACTATTGAAGACAAAAAGCAGGAGATTCAAACCGAGCTCAATACCAATGCGACCACGCTGAACATACTTAATACGATGAGTTATATTATGACTATTTTATCCGTGCTTAGCGGGATCTTTATGATTATCGTTCAACGCCAGCAGGATATCGCCATAATGAGATTATTGTCCATCCGGATGAAATCTATCAAAAAGGCGCTGCGGATGGAGCTATATCTGGTGTTTATCATTCCGGTTCTCCTTGGCAGTATCGCCAGTATCCCTCTGGCCCGGCAACTGCTTGTAAGAAGCGGTATTCATAACACAGAATATGATTCATCTCTAATCGGCAGGGTACTTGCCGGATTTTTGCTGTTTCTGTTGATCTATTTTATCTTTATCAATATCGCCACAAAAGCTCTGGAAGCTATACATCCTTTATTTGTTATACGGGGCGACAATATTTCCTGGAAAGCATCCAAGCGCAAAGTGACCTGGTTGTCTGTTCTATTTGCCCTTTTGACTCTGGTGGTCTACGCCGTTTATCTGGGCAGGGGATCAGCGCTGCTTAGCAGTATAGTCATTGTGGCATATATCGGCTTTTTTTTCGTGATTACTCTATGGTGCATTAAGCTGCTGTCATCCCTTCCGTTAAAAAACAAGCTTGTGCATTACACCGCCAAAAATATTAAGGCCAATCGTTATGCCTTTGTCATTACCGTATTAAGCCTAACTCTAACCAGTCTATTTCTGCTGGTCGGCTATACATTGGAGAAAACGGTCCGGGACAGCTATACTGCCGGAGTGGAGCAAAAGCTAAATTATAATTATCTGGCCGTCAGCGACGACCCGGCCAAGCTGGAGAACGCCTTAAAGGAGTCGGCTGAGGTAGACGGATATACCAAGCTGTACCGGCAATCAGGAACCCTGCTAACCGCTCAAGGCTCGTCAAAATCAGCCCAAATCTGCAGTATTAATGAAGACGATTATCACATTAAATATAAAATTCTGGAGGGTGAGGATGTATTCCAGGGTTCGGCTGACGATGTGCTTATTTCCTCTGCTTTCAGTGAACAAATTGAGGTAAAAGTAGGCGGCACGCTCAAGCTGGAGCTGGACGGAGCCACAAAAAATTACAGAGTCAAAGGGATCTACGAAGCCGGACAGGTAAATCCGGCATTTATCCTGAAGCCTGCCGTCAACGAATCGAAAGGGAGCCTGCTGTTTCTTGTAAAAGCCGATTCCAGCTCATTTAAAGAAAATGTAAGCGGCGTTTCACTTATGCATATCAGCATAATGGGCATGGCGATTATGAAACGCATGGCCGATTTCTTGACCATTTTTAAATGGCTATGCTGGATTTGTATTTTCTCATCCGTCCTTTTCAATCTCAACCTCATTTACATGAATTACTTGAATGAGTATAAGGATTCTGTGATCATACGGGCACTTGGTGTAGGAAAAGGGTTCTTGTATAAGCATCTGGGATTAAAATCCGTTTATGCGATGCTGCTGAGCCTGCTGATGTCTCTCGGCTTGTATATAGCCGTGCTAAGTTTAGCTTTGGAAGTAATATTTAAAGTAAACGTCAATATAGCGGCAGAAACCATAGTAATCCCTGTATCATGTGCTCTCGGAATTGTAGCTGTTATCTTCTTCATTCCGTTCCGGCTGCTCCAGCGGGCCCAAGGTTTTGAAGAGCTGCGGGAGCAAGTTTAATTCGTGGGCTAAATCCAAATTATTGTTTCAAGTGCGGATGCAGCATTAGCTGGCAGGATTGCGATTATACCGATATAGTCTTAGTTCCATACCGTTGTTCAAAAAAGCTCGCAGAAGCCTGCTCACGCATCGTTCCGACCGGAGTGTCGCCTAACCCTTCTTTATAGTCGGCATGCTATAAATACAGGCTCCTGCGAGTTTTTCTAAAAAAAACTTGCCGCTACTTATGATATGGTTCACCGCGCTGTCTATAACGGCAAGTTTAAAGGGTACCCCCAATAGGTACCCTTTAAACTTATATTGCTTCTAAAGCAGATAATCCAACTAATCATGCGGCTATATGGTTGCGGAGACAACACTACAGTCTGCTTATTTTCTTCATCAGCACATAGCCGCACCCTTTTGCTTCCCTGCTTAATCTGTTTTGACTGGCTTGGAAGTCATTATCTGTGAAGGAGCGGTGTCAGGACGTTATCATATGTAGTAAAGCACCTACCCCATTGGGCAGGTGCTTTTATTGATTATGACTTCCGCACTGGTCTGATATACTTAAAATACCGCTCCGGATTAAAATAAAAGTAAATTATTCGACCGGGGGAAGTATCAAAGCAGTAACCAGTGCCTGCAAAATCAAAAATTGCCATTGCCTCTTCAATCTTTTCCTCCACACTACGATTTTCCTGCTCATAATCGAATGGCCCATGTTCAAAGACAATATATTCGGCTTCGGGAACATCAATCATAAGCATTTGTGGTGGTACTTCGCCTTTATAATCAAAAGGAAGTCGTACACCATGACACTCTGTACGCGGAATACCCCAATCGCAGAGTCTGCCGTCAGGGTCATTAATGTACGCCATAATCTGACCGCTGCCGCCGTTAGGTTCGCTCCCGCCATCGTCATCCAGTTTGCCCTTGATACTATCGAGTAGGCCGCAAATGGTTTCGCAGTCCTGTCCCGGAATAAGACTTTGCTTTTGCCAAAAATCCCAATACCCGTTACTCTCATAGTTTTTAATGTGCAGAAATTTGTGAGCGGGGATGGTTATAAAATAGATTTTAACATTGTCTGTAGATTTCATCATACCAATCTCTCCCAATCCCAAAAAGTAGCGGTCGAAAGGGTTTATTTTTGTACGAAGAACGACAGGCTTAGGCTTTTTTCGGTATTCGCTTGGAGTTACACCATATGTTCCCTTAAAGGCTCTGGTAAAAGCTTCATGTGATGAAAAACCATAATCAAAAGCAATATCTAAAAGGCTTTTTTCACTATCCCGAACTTCTTTTAGTGCAAAGGCTAATTTTCTATGCCGTAGATAATCCCTAAATTGCATACCCGATATTTCCTTGAATTTTCTCGTAGTGTGAAATTCGGAATAACCTAACTTGCGAGAAAGAAATCGTAGCGTTATTGCTTCACCGTTACGATTTTTAATACACTCGTCAATTTCATCAACGATTATTTGGATTTGCTTGTGCCACTCGTACATTCGTCTGTCCACCTCGTTTCAACCACTCTATAGTCATTGTAGAGTAATGGAAATTGCATTGCTTGATTCTACTTGCGGAAACCACTATTTAGTCTGTATCATATCAATTTGCAACTAGGCAGCGCATATTTTATCATCCGAAAAAGTGCGGAGACACCGTTGCGGCTGACTTAATCGCTGAGTATGTCTTATTAAAATTCCGCACCCATGCCAATAATAAACTTTTGAAATCTCTGCGAGCTTTTCATTGAAAACTTGCCGTCTGATACGGTGAACCATATCATAAGTAAGCGAAAACTATAACAGGAGCCGCCGGGGCATGTTCTCATCTAGACGTATTAAGCTCTTTTACTTCTATTATCTTTTTACTAAACTGATATTTTACAGTAACATTTTCAATAATTTCAGTATTCTGGTAGGCAAGAGAACCCTCAAATGCTAAAGTATCATTGTCTTTCCACACTAACTTATCTGCATAGCTATAATTCTCATGATCTGTGCGAATCCATGTATCTAATTCTTTTTGTGCACCATATTTGACTCTTGCAGATTCTATTAACTCTGGACTCGTCATTCCCTCTTCAATATTACTAATTTGAACGAAATTACTTTTATTAGAGCATGTTACAATCGCAACTAACTTATGATTGGGTGAAGGAACAATTTTTGTAACATACATAGATGGTGTAGAAAAACTTAAATACTCTTTAAGCACATTGTCTTTTATTCTCCAAATAACATTTTGACTTCCATAATCCGAATAATTATTAAACAACGTAAATACCATACTTCCGTCTGCTAATTTAACAATATAGGGGCTCCGATAACTTTTTGACAAAATATCGACGGCAAACGCAGCCGCATCGGCAATTTTTTGATTCTCATTTTTTAAAAATGGCTGAAGTTCCTTTAACGCTTTTACTCTCAACTTTTGGTCATTAAAGGATTCTACCAGCCTATTAATAGCAATATATACATATTCATTATTATCACTTTTTAAAGCATGTAGAAATTTTTCCGCTTCATATTGAGCAGTAGGTTCTAACTCCATGTCTTCAGCTTTTAAATAACGTATGTAAGGCTCTGAATTTTGATTTTTATAATATTCTGTTGCTAATAAAGCTGAAGCGGTTGAACTATACAGGATTAGACAGGCAACCAGAACAACCCATTTTTTAGAGATGCCTTTCTTCCTTTTCTCTGTTCCATTGTGCCCAGCCGCATTAATTAAGTTCTCATCAATGAGTCCGATCTCCTTAAATAAATCTTCTTTTTTCATAGGTTAACCCCCTCTTTGTCTAGATGAACTCTAAGTTTATTTCTTGTCCTAAATAATATAGATTTCACTTTACTACTACTCATATTAAATCTCATTGAAAGCTCATCTATTGAATAGGAATACCAGTACCTTCCAATAAATATGTTTCTTGCTTGCTCATCTATGCCGTATAAAAATTGATTTATTAAGTTTGCTACCTCACCTTCTTCATACTCTGTTTCTACAGTATCAGGTGAGGCTAAACATTCTTCTAGTTCAGTTAGAATGACTTCAAACTCACGATTACGCTTTTTCGCTGTGTTATAACCATACTTATCAAGCGCAATATTACGGGTGATCCTCCCTAGAAATACAGGAAAATTCCTAGGCAGATTAGGCGGTATTGCATTCCATGCAGCTAAGTATGTATCATTCTCACACTCTTCAACATCAGAGAAATTTGAAATAATGTTTCTTGCAATCACTCTGCAATAAGCCCCATATTTATTCTTAGTCTCTAAAATAGCTTGCTGTGAGCGCTGTAGATATAAGTGGACTATTCCTTGGTCTTCCATCCGTTATTCTCCTTTTAAACACTCTTATCTATATAGTAGAAAATCCGTAGAATGGGTTGCACTTATATTAAAATTTACACCAATATATAAAGACAACCCCCTCCTAAACAAGGAAGGGGTTCTTGGAATGGATTTACCTTTTGGTCATCTCTACAATTCAAAATGTTCTCTAACTAACCTAAATTGTTCTTCCACACTCATACTTGGTATTCTTTCAACGGTTTTGATCCCTATTTTAGTACAAGCATCCTTTATTTCATTGGAGAACTTAACCATAGATTTGTTCCCGTGCTTAATCGTTTCTTCTGGATTTGTCGTGTAGGCGTTAATACAGTCCAAAATCATCTTATGATCTTCTCTAAAGTAATATAATCTCTCGATCTCTTCGTTGGACGTATAAAAACAAATCATTCTCTCTTCTGGGATAAACGGTAGTATACGCTCAGGCATTATTCCTAGATCAATTATTATTGGTTTGTCATTAGGCATTTTCAACAAATCAATGATAAAGAAGTCCATCATCTCTTCGACGATTTGAAATAGCCACTGGCAGTGCTCATCTACGGGTTTATTGAACCACTTATTCCAATCCAAATCAGGATTAGGAAATTGAAGGGCAGGGTATTCAACAGGACTAGTGAATGGTCTATATTTTAAGACATCATCACCCAATGTTTGAAAGCCTAGTTCCTCTACAAATTTCTTGGTCATGGTAGTCTTCCCAGCACAAGGTCCTCCATTAAGCCAGTAAACATGTTTTAATTGTTCCTTCAAATAATCATTATTTATCTTCATCCGATACACCCCATATGATTTGTGTAGTATCTTACTTTAACATGTTGGTTTCGGGGAGGTGGCGGATTCTTATCATTCTATAACAGTAAAAACACATAGGAATTCTCCTTTCTTGGCACAAGTAGTTATATTCTACGAGTTGGGTTAAATTCCCTGTCACTTTATCTTTAATATTCTTTCGCTTTGAGGACTTTTCCCGTATTTTTCAATGATCATCGTTTTCATCAAGAAACCTCCATTTCTTTTCGTCTCGTTCAATCGTTTAACTTAGTGAACCATTTGCTGACGAGTATGTCATAACAAGATATGCTCTGCAACCTTGGGAAAGAAAATCGACAAGTAATTTTTTTTACATTTCCTCTCCCCCAACCCTCAGAGCAGAATTGTCGATAAATCTGAAATCGTAACCAGAATAATTAGGCATAGACTACCAAGGTAACCTGATAGGTTAATTCGCTTAACTAAGCGGTCATTGAGGATATTTTATACAAAAAGTTATAATTCAATTGACTAGTCGAAATGATACAAATTGGAGGTTATCCAAATGAATATTGAGATAGGAAAAAAAATCAAAACACTACGATTACAAAAAGGAATGACTCAGGAAGAACTTGCAGCAAAAATGAATATGTCATCTCAAGCAGTATCCAAGTGGGAAAACAATGTAACCATGCCTGATATTCAAATTCTTCCTGATTTATCCGTGATTTTTGGTGTTACAATTGATGAATTATTTGCATTAACCGATGATACCCATTTAGAACGAATTGGAAATATGATTAGTACTGAACATTTTATATCCGAAGACGATTTTAACTATGCTGAACAATTTTTAAAAGAAAAACTAACGGATGAGCAAAAAAAATCCCCATCCCTCACCTTGCTAGCTCAGTTACACATTCATCGTTCAGATGAGCACCGTGAATTGGCTTCCCATTATGCCAAGGATGCACTGCTACTAGCTCCGGACAGCAAAAGTAATCATAATGCTTTGCGAGATGCAGAGAATGGAATCATTTTTGACTGGAACTTTTCAAATCACCATAAACTCATTGAGTATTACAAGAATTTCGTGCCAAATCACCCAGATTACTGGCAGGCTTATGTATGGCTTATGAACTATTTAATTGCAGACGGCAGATGCATTGAAGCAAAAGAAATTCTGGAACAATTGAACCAAATCCAACCTGGTCATTTATATCAAAAATATGGAGGGCTGATATGCAAGGAAGAAGGCAACCTTTCTCAAGCGCTGGCTCTCTGGGAGCAAATGACTGATTTGTATCCTGAGGATTGGCTTGCATGGTCCTCCAGAGGAGACTGTATGGCTAAACTTTGCAGGTACGACGAAGCCATAGAATACTATTCCAAAGGTTACGAACTACAGCCAAGTCCAAAGTATACAGATGCATTTGAAGCCATTTCTCATATATATATAATAAAAGGGGAATATGATAAGTCTATTGAAAAGCTTCACGAAATAATTGAGCTACTAGAAAGGGACTGGAAAGTCATAGAGGGTAAGACCGTTGATTTTTATAAGAGAGAAATAGAAAATTTAAAGATAATGTTGAATAAATAAACCTAACATTATTAAAAACACCAAATAACATGGACGAGGCCCTTTCCGCCAAAATAGCGGAGGGGGCTTTTGCTTTCGGTAAGCAACCCTCAAGATACTATATTATTTTGTGAACCCAGAATGCTTGCAGGAACTAGTGTGTGCTAATTTTGCCCAAGCGGTGCAGTCCCCGGATATCGTAGGTTTTCTTTCCTTGTAACCTTCTAGCTATCTACCCGATCTAATATATAAGTAACGTTACGAACATCCTAAGACTTTTAGTCAAGAAAGCAGGTAAATCTTTGCATATTAATTCTATTGTCGTCAAAGCCAAAGCTGGGGACCCAGAAGCATTCGTGCAGTTGATGCAGGAGATAGAGTTACCTTTATATAGAACTGCAAGGTCCATCGTCAACAAAGATGAAGATTGTGCAGATGCCCTGCAAGAGACGATGCTTAAAGCCTTTAAGTCCATCCATACACTCAGAGAGCCCGATTTTTTCAAAACGTGGATCTTCCGGATTCTGATTAATGAATGCAACAAAATGATCAAAAACAACGCAAGAGCCCTCCCTTATGGAGAGCTTCCTGAAGTCCCTTCCACTTCCAAGGATTATGAGAAAATCGAATTATGGGATGCCGTTCAACATCTTGAGGAGAATCTACGGATTGTCATTCACCTTCATTACCTACAGGACATGCCGATCCGTCAAATTTCCGACATTCTCGAAATTTCTACGGTTGCCGTGAAGACCCGGCTGCATCGCGCCCGCAAAAAGCTAAAGCATTCATCTCAATTCAATCAAGAAATGGAGTTGCCACATGGTGAACACTAAGTTAGAAGAACAATTAAAGAACTGCCAAAGCCTACTTCCCGATCAGTTATCGGATATTGCCCGCGCCAAGCTGAATGAGACTTACCAAATCATCAGGGAGACCGATAATTCCATTTCCCCCATTCAGAGAAAGACAAATGTATCAAGAACTTTTAATAAATGGTGGCTTTCCACTGCAGCCGCTGCAATCCTTGGAGTTACAATCCTTGCTTCCGGCTTTGTATCGCCCGCAATGGCTGATGCACTCAAGCAAATTCCGGTTCTGGGACAAATCTATTCATTATGGGGCGAGAACAACGGAGATCCCGGTGTTCAAAAAGCCGAGGATTTCATCACAAACGTAAACCAAAGCGTGACCCATGGCGATGTGACTATGAATATTCCAACGTTGTTATTTGACGGGACCCGAATTCTTATGAACTTAACTACTCCTGGAAACCGTCTGGCTTCGGAGCCCAATTCGCCGCCTTCCGATGCCAATAAAGGGGCGGTGGATACGTTAGAGGTTCTCTATAAAGGCCAATCTCTGCTCTGGAGTTACGAACACATGGACGGTGAGACTGCTTCCAGTATAATGGTTGAGGTTTTGAACACTTATTATGAGCCGAGCACAACAACACAGACTGTCCAGTTCCCTGATCAGTTTGACTTGACTGTAAATGTAACGTTAAAGGGTTACGATGTCCCGTTCCAATTCGTTCTGCCTGTTACAAAATCAACGCCCGTTACCGTTCTAACTTCAGAGGAGACCAAGCATCAAGATAACATTAACTTGCAGATCAGTAAGGTGGAAATCACCCCAATCACAACCCAGGTATCCGTTGAGTACAAAACCAAACCGGGCCAGAGCGTAGAAGAAATGCTCGCTTCTATCCCTTCGAAATACAAGGGTGCTAACGGGGGCATCATCGCTCTTCAGTTTGACATCGTGGATGAAAATGGCGTTCAACTGAAGCCCATCGGTGCTCACCCCATTAGCGAATCTTATAATATTCGTTTTGAACCCTTCAAGACTATACCGAGTACCGTAACCATCAAACCGTACTTAGTCGTATCCGAAGGTCAAGCCCCAGCTGGGGTTAAAGGACGGTGGGAAGACAACAATATGGTCAAGGAATATATCCCTGAGCTGGAGACTGTACTTTCGGTGCAATAGTTCAATTGTAAAAAGGACATTATTGTCTGGGATTAAAAGGGTATGCGAACCTACAAAAGACGAAGCCATAATTGGAGGCCACTGAAAAACGTGTACTTTACGAATCTGTAAAATGTGCCTGAATAGATAAAGGCGAATTCTGACTCCAGTTCGAGTAAGACTTCGCCTTTATTTTATATATGTCCTCATGTTTTTTACTTTAATAGCGTCAATATTCTTTTGAGATTTACTGCAAATATAGCCATTGCCCCTTGCATGTGCATGCCAACGAGACCTGAGGAAGATGCTACATCATACCCGTGTCTGTGTTTTAGTTCACTATTCTTCGCTTCGATTTTATAGCGTTCTCTTGCTCTCTCTTTGAAATATTCACTTTCTTGAAAAGTTTGCTGCTCACTATGCTCCGTGGATTTGATACTCACTGAATAGGTTTTTGATTGTGCGCCCTCTTTATAACATCCTTCTCTATAGGGACATTGCTTACACTTATCGATATCAAAATAATAAGTATATATTTGATTTCTGCCTACATTCTTTGTCCCCGTACGTGCTCTACGAATTGCCATATGCCCAGCTTTACAAACGTACCTCCCTGCATCTTTATTAAACTCAAATTCATCTTCTTTTTTACGAGCACCTTGAGTAATCTGCGGATGTAATTTGGATACGAGTTGCAATTCGTTTTGTTTGGCATACTGAATATTTTCTTTCTCAGAATAGGCTGTGTCGCCAATAACTGTATTGATTTCCATGCCCGTTGTGCGACTTTTTTCGATTAGTGTTTGGAGTTGTTTCCCA
>NZ_LCZJ02000012.1:130443-131174 GCF_001012825.1 Paenibacillus etheri | reverse complement strand
TGGATACGAGTTGCAATTCGTTTTGTTTGGCATACTGAATATTTTCTTTCTCAGAATAGGCTGTGTCGCCAATAACTGTATTGATTTCCATGCCCGTTTTGCGACTTTTTTCGATTAGTGTTTGGAGTTGTTTCCCGTCACTTTTTTCTCCGGTTGTAACTACCGCAGCTGTAATAATACGCTCTTCATTCATTGCAAGATGTGTTTTGTAGCCAAAAAAAGAGGAGTCGGCTGTTTTGTGACCCACACGTGCATCTGGATCATTAGAAAATTGAAGGTGCTCCACATGATCTTCTACGATTTCCTTTAAGGAGTTCAACTTTTCCTTTACCTTTGGATATTCGCGAATACTTTCTTCTTTTTCCACGGCGTCAATTACTTTTTGACAATAATCCAGTTCATCCACTAATTTGTTTGTCGTTGTTTTTGGCGGGAATTTATCTTTCATGTTTTCATTGATTTGATAAACGGCCTTCCGCAACAGCTTAGACTTCTCCATCAATATTTCTTTGGGTGACTGCTGATTGAATCGTGATTTCGTATGGGTAGCATCCACAATGATTGCGCGGCTTTTAATGATTTCTTTTTCTAATGCAATTTCTACCGTTTTTTGAATCAGCATGTCGAGCAGGTTCACATCCTTCAATCGAAGTTTACGAAACTTCGTGAGTGAACTAGGGTTGATGACCTCGTCTTCTGGCGCCATATCTAAGAAGTATTTAAGGGACATA
>NZ_LCZJ02000012.1:0-130433 GCF_001012825.1 Paenibacillus etheri | reverse complement strand
GTGACCCACACGTGCATCTGGATCATTAGAAAATTGAAGGTGCTCCACGTGATCTTCTACGATTTCCTTTAAGTAGTTCAACTTTTCCTTTACCTTTGGATATTCGCGGATACTTTCTTCTTTTTCCACGGCGTCAATTACTTTTTGGCAATAGTCCAGTTCATCCACTAATTCGTTTGTCGTTGTTTTTGGCGGGAATTTATCTTTCATGTTTTCATTGATTTGATAAACGGCCTTGCGCAACAGCTTAGACTTCTCCATCAATATCTCTTTGGGTGACTGCTGATTGAATCTTGATTTCGTATGGGTAGCATCCACAATGATTGCGCGGCTTTTAATGATTTCTTTTTCTAATGCAATTTCTACCGTTTTTTGAATCAGCATGTCGAGCAGGTTCACATCCTTCAATCGAAGTTTACGAAACTTCGTGAGTGAACTAGGGTTGATGACCTCGTCTTCTGGCGCCATATCTAAGAAGTATTTAAGGGACATATCATATTTAGAACGTTCTACGACATCCACATCGGACAAATCGAAGATCGATTTTAGTAATAAATACTTAAACATTCGGATGGGAGGCACGGCATTGCGACCATTATCTAGGCAATATTTACTCTGTAATTCTTCATGGACAAAAGAAAAATCTACGAGGTCATTTATTTGTCGTAGCATATTATCCTTAGGTACGACGATATCGTAAATAGCCATAAATGGACTGAGGTTAAGGGATTGTTGGTTTGAAATCATCCGAGTCACCACCTAGAATTAATATAATTATTATACAGCAAAATAGGACACCCTTCCTCGAAAGATCGAGGAGGGGTGTCCTGTAATGAAGTTTTCAGGGCTTACTAAAAGGGGTTTGTGTAATTTGAATTCAAAAACATTAGAGGAATGTAATGAAGGGGAAATTTGGAACTGTAGGAGCGAAAGCGACCGCCTTTGTCTCCGGATTTCATCCGCGAACAGCGGTACAATTCAAGAAATCTGGAGACAACAGCGGCCGGAAGTCCAAATATTCCCCGTAGTTACAACTGACACCTTGGATGTATAGTCTACAGAGAAATTAGTATTGGGACTTTTTCAGTGGCCTCGCGAAACGGGTACCTCTTTTGCTACTTTATACTTTTAAACTACTTTCTTATATGTTATAACTAATGCTACATTCTGAAGATCATTTGCGTAGCTTTGATTACTTGAGGGGAGATTTAGTTTTTGCAATCATCACAGACACAAGACAACAAGAATTCGTTATATATTATTTTACTCATTACGGGGATTGTTCTGGTAGCCTTTAATTTACGGCCCGCTATTACATCTGTTGGTCCACTAGTGGGAATTATTCAAGAGGATGTAGGGCTTGCACATTGGAGTGCAGGTCTATTAATGAGTATACCTTTGATATCCTTTGCTGTTATGTCGTCTCTCGTTCCTAGAATCGCTGCTCGTTTATCCAACGAGAAGACACTATTGTTAGGTTTGGTTGTTCTTTTGATCGGTATTTGCATCCGTTCTATTTCAATGACGTTCTTTATTTTCTTTGGAACGTTATTGGTGGGAGTAGGTATAGCCATTGGGAATGTTCTATTACCGGTAGTTGTGAAGGAGGAATTCCCACAAAAGTTCGGTCTAATGACAAGTATTTATTCCACTTCAATGGGATTATTTGCATCGTTAGCATCAGGTATTAGTATTCCTCTAGCTCATGATCTGAAGCTTGGGTGGGACGGAGCTTTAATTGTATGGGGAATTCCGACTATCATAGCGATCGTGGTATGGATCCTTCTAATTAGATTAAATCCAGCCAAAGATCATGCAGTAAAAAGTGTAAGGATCAGTGCTAAACAAATCTGGCGTTCACCACTCGCTTGGAAAATAGCCCTATTCATGGGGTTTCAGTCTTCATTATTTTATATAACGATGTCCTGGTTGCCTGAAATTTTATATAACTATGGCATAAGTAGAGGTACAGCAGGATGGTTACTATCCTTTACACAAATTGTAGGCGTACCTGCTAGTTTTCTTGTTCCTATTCTGGCTGGACGACTACGCTCTCAAGTGTGGATTGCATTTGCATTAGGCATGTGCTCTATAGTTGGTTATGGTGGACTATGGATGGGCTCATCTTACCCAATAATGATCCTAAGTATTATCTTGATTGGTATCGCTTTGGGAGGGAATTTCCCACTGGCGCTAAGTTATATCGGAATTCGTGCCCGAAATGGAAATCAAGCTGCAGAATTATCTGGAATGGCTCAATCCACGGGATACATGCTTGCAGCCATAGGACCTATATTGATCGGGTATTTATACGATATGACCCAAGTGTGGACGATTCCACTGATCACACTGATCGTTATTTCTGGACTCATGATGACGTTTGGAATGTTGTCTGGCCGAGATAAGTATGTATAAAAAGACTCCCCATGTAGTAGACAGGTGTAATAATGAACCCTGCTGCTGTATGGGGAGTTTTTTAAAATATAAGAAAGTATAAGTTTTACACCCTACTTTATGTCTTATATTTCTCGCATAAACGCTTATCGTCCTAATAAGGACGCCGAAGGCGTTTATGCTTAAATCGTTTTATTTAAAATACTAAATATCTTTAGCGCTATTTGAATTCGTAGTAGTTCTTCAGAATGTTTTAAGTCCAGATTTAGGATTTCCTTTATTTTCTCGATGCGATAGATAAGTGTGTTTCTGTGTAAAAACATAGCCTTTGAAGTTTCGGTGACATTCAGATTGTTAATAAAGTAATTTTCCAAAGTTAACATATAACTTGTACCATGTAATTGATCATGATCAAACACTTTACCTAGACACTTCCGGAAAAATTCTTCTAAGGCAACGACTTTGATATTGGCTTCCAACAGGTGGTAAACCGAATAATCTTCGAAATGTGAGACCTTGTTTTGAAGGTTTTTTTGTTGCATCAATTTAATCATTTCGTTCGCCTCAGAAAAGCTATTATGCAGCGCGCTGATTGTACTGTATTGCTGACCAATGCCTATTAAGAGCGTTTCCTTCGTTCTTTGAATAAGTACCTCAAGCAGTTCATTTGCATATAGCTTGGCATCACTAATTGAAACAGGAGGTCTTTCTTCATTTTGTCCTACTAGAATGATGACTCTATTATTTCTATAAAAGCACTTGATTTCTCCAATCGCTTGATGCGACAGCTCATAAATGATATCTACACATTTTTTTGCAATGGACTCCATTTTGTACTTTCCAATAATCATATCTTCAAACTTATCTGCCTCATTCATTTCAATATTTATCACCATACTGTAATACATATAGCTAGGGTTTAGTCCATGTAAATAACATAAGGTTCGCAGCGCTTCATGGGATGATATTTTCCCCGAAAGTAAATCATCGATGGAGTCTTGCTTAATTCTTATTTCAAGTTCGCTAATTTCCTTTGCTTTGATCAGTTCGAGTGCCATGATGGTGGAGGCCTGCTGCAAGATAATGTAATCAAATTCAGATAGCTCTTGCACCGTCTGCCAAATCACAATGTAGCCATAAATATAGTTAGAAGCAGCGACAGGAATCACTCGACATTTTATTTCCGCACCTTCTGAATGATAGGTCCTCTTAATAGATTTTTTCATTTCATTTAGATTGGTAGGAATGGTATCGATGAACGCTTTATTAAAAACAGGCTGTCGATTTAAAAAATCAAGATAATACTCGAGAGGACTGTTATTCTTCGCATGTTCTGTGTGATGCAGTAATCGCCAATCCTTGTCTACGATAATAATAGGATTACTAATCGTTTCGGATAACATGGAAGTTATTTTGGCAATACCGCCGCCTTCAAGTGTAATTTTGAAGAACAAGTTATGTATATCTAAAGTTTTTCTATTGAGCAAATCATATCTTCCGGAAACCTTCTCATTAATGATCGAGATCACGTTAGAAAGTGTATATTCAAAAGGCAGTTCTAGAAGGGGTAACCCATACTTATTGGCTTCATCAATCATGTTCTGAGGAAGCTTGTCAAAGTACCGTTTCATTTTTACAACCAATCCTGAACAGTTAAGCTCGGCAAGTTCCTTAATCATTCGATTTTGTAATTCTGCGTTATTTTTGAAGATATAGCCTGTGGATAAGAGTAGTTCGTTAGGTGAAAGCCAGTCAAAGGCATCGGGATTCTCAATAATGTTAACGATAGATATGGATTTATCAATTCCTTGTTCTCCAGCCACAATCTTTATTCCCTCTATAGCCTTGATCTTCATTAGGTCTTTAACGGTTAGCAATTTTTGGCACGCTCCTCAGACACACTTTTAACACATTCGATTGTATAACATGCACAAATAGGATGCACTCTTTTTGGTTCGCTTAAACGATGACGATCCCTACCAGTATATTATATATTAAGTGCGTAAGGTAGTTACGCTAATAGTTGCCTTTGTACGATGTAACCAAATCATATTATTCAATGCATTCATCCATCTGTTGAAGTGAAAAGGAGGTCAATCACCTTTTTGAAAATATAAGGAATTAAAACAGAGGTGACTCTAGTGAGATTTGCAAAATCCGGTGATGGCGATTTTATTCAACGAATCATTCATCATAAGTTTCATGGTTTTGTTCATAGCACGTTTAATCGCACAATCAATATTCAATGTTTGGATCGTGGAGATTTGTATACTCTTGCGTGTAAGGGAATCGATAATGCTCCTAATACACTTATCATTGACTTAGATCACTTCGAAGAAACAGATATTTGGGTGAATGATGTTGTAAGCTCGGATCATCCCGTTCTATTGATTGCTAATAAGATGTCTATCACAATGAATGGTGTTAAGAATTGGAATTGTGAACTGCCTAAATATCCTTCAGAAGCTGATGTCTTAATAATGAATGTATCTACTATGAAGCAATATATCAATCTTCACGGAAATAACAGCAGAATTGAAAGGGCTTTCAAGAGCGGCAATCCTTTTGACGATGAAATGTCTAGAATGCTTCATGAACGGACGCAGTTACTTGTATCGGAATTGCAAAACAAGCGAATCTCTACTGCAATCACACATGCAACTTCGCTCATAGGCCTTGGACCAGGCTTAACGCCAGCCGGTGATGATTTCTTAGTGGGATTGTTTACCGTCTTCAACATCGAGAATAATCGATCCTTTTTACACCAATCGTTTTGTGAAGAAGTCGTTTTACATGCGAAGGCCTTAACCAATGAAATCAGCTATATGGCATTAGCTAAAGCAGCAGTTGGCCAGGTAAGAGAGTCCATTAGTGACTTAATGGAGGCTTTATTTAGAGGTAGCGAAGAGGAATTGTTATTGGCTTTAGATAGGGTACTGGCTATAGGATCCACTTCGGGTACAGATATAGCCCTAGGAATTGTTGCAGGGCTGGAAATGAACAAGTAAATGGGAGGTACAAGTATGACTGTTCAAGTTTTAGTAAAACCAAACACTTATATCGATTCCGTATCTTTGATGTCACTCTCAACCAAAGCGAATCAGATCGAAATCGTAGAACAAGCCATTATTGCAATGGGTACTGAAATGAATAAAGAGGTCATTAGAAATGTGGGCTTGATGACACCTGAAGTAGAAAGTGCCAAAACAAGTGACTTAGTGATTATTGTGAAGGCTGCCTCTGAAGAGCTGTGTGAGGACGCTTTCGAAAGCATCA
Source organism: Paenibacillus etheri (assembly GCF_001012825.1). Classification (GTDB taxonomy): domain Bacteria; phylum Bacillota; class Bacilli; order Paenibacillales; family Paenibacillaceae; genus Paenibacillus_AQ; species Paenibacillus_AQ etheri. Next base: position 124,763 of record NZ_LCZJ02000012.1, on the reverse strand, counting down.
ATGAATTGTTAACGAAAAAGAAAGATTCCTCTAAAGGAAAGAGTGAGGTTAAATATTCAACCATTACCTCAGCTGTACACGGTACTCCTGAAGCTAACTTAGCGATTATTGCCGTAAATGGGAGTTATGCTCCTAGAGAAGCAAGAAAAGCTCTCGAAAATAATCTTCATGTCATGCTGTTTAGCGACAATGTAAGTATTGAAGATGAAATTCAATTAAAGACTTTAGCACAAGAAAAAGGCTTGCTAATGATGGGGCCAGACTGTGGTACTGCGATTATTGGTAATGTCGCTTTGTGCTTTGCGAATGCCGTGAGAAAAGGCAATATTGGGATCGTTGGCGCATCAGGAACAGGCAGCCAAGAGGTAACGGTTCGTATTCATGAATTTGGCGGTGGAATCACACAGTTGATCGGTACAGGCGGCAGAGATCTAAGTGAAGAGGTTGGCGGCATTATGATGCTGGCCGGAATTAAAGCGTTAGAAGAGGACGATGCAACAAAGGTTATTGTTCTCGTATCTAAACCACCAGCACCAAGTGTAGAAGAGAAAGTACTTGCACAAATTAAACAATGTAAGAAACCAGTTGTGGTTTGGTTTGTGGGTGGGAATGAAGAAAAGGTCACCCAAGCTGGCGGTCATTTTGCAAAAATGTCAAAAGAAGCGGCACTTAAAGCGGTACTTTTAGCTGGAGCAGACGAATCGAAGCTTAACAAACGTGCCTTAAATCTTCCGCTTATTGAAGAAGTGCGTGCGAAGTTAAATCCTCAGCAAAAATATATCCGTGGATTATTCAGTGGCGGTACGCTCTGTGATGAAGCGATGCACATTGCTATGGAGAAATTCGATAATGTCTACAGTAACATTCAGAGAGATCCTGAATATCGCTTAAAAGATGTTAGAGTAAGCCAAGATCATACTTTTATTGACTTCGGAGACGACCAATTTACACAAGGTAAGCCACATCCAATGATAGATCCATCCACTCGGATTGAAAGATTTATTCAAGAAGCGAAAGATCCTTCTGTCGGTGTTATTGTGATGGACTTTGTTCTAGGCTTCGGAGCACACGAAGATCCTGTAGGCGCAATGCTTCCAGCGATTATCGAAGCGAAGCAAGCAGCAGACGAGGAAGGAAGACATCTGGAGATTATTGGATACATTCTTGGAACCGAGCTAGATAGTCAAAATATTGAAGGTCAAATTAATAAATTGTTAGCTTCTGGTGCTACACATGCTAGCAGCAGTCAGAACGCAGGTCTACTAGCAAGAGAATTCGTTGTGAAAGGAGAATAGTCATGAGTAAAATCAATGAACTTTTTACGAATAAACTAAATGTCATAAATGTAGGCATTGAAAACTTTAGAGATGATTTGTTAAAACAAAACGCGAATGTAACTCACTTGGAGTGGACGCCGCCAGGCAGAGGGAATCCGGAATTAATTGCTGCGCTGGATAAGCTTGAAGATCCAAGTGTTACAGATAAGATTGAAGCTGCTAACAAAGAGGCTGTTGAGCGAATTATTAACTCGCAACCGGTACTGATTGGCTTTGACCAAGCGATTAATGTAGTTCCTGGTATGACGAAAAATACGATATTACATGCTGGCCCGCCGATCACTTGGGAACGAATGAATGGTCCGATGAAGGGCGCAGTAACAGGGGCTATTGTATTTGAAGGACTTGCCCCCAATATTGAAGAAGCAGCTGTACTAGCCGCGTCAGGAGAGATTATTTTCTCGCCATGTCATGAACATAACTGTGTTGGTTCCATGGCTGGTGTAACATCGGCTTCCATGTTTATGCATATTGTTGAGAATAAAACCTATGGAAATATTGCCTATACAAATTTAAGTGAACAAATGTCCAAAATCCTTCGTATGGGTGCTAATGACGAGAGTGTTATCCAGCGTCTGATTTGGATGCGTGATGTATTGGGTCCTATTTTAAGAGATGCGATGAAACTTAATCCAAATGGGATTGACTTGCGCCTAATGCTGTCACAAGCCCTTCATATGGGGGACGAGTGTCATAACCGAAATGTAGCTGGAACAACCCTGCTCATTCAAGCGCTAACGCCGTATATTATCCAAACCAATTTCACTGTTGAACAGAAGAAAGAAGTGTTTGAATTCGTTAGCAGCAGCGACTATTTCTCAGGTCCGACATGGATGGCGCTTTGTAAATGTGCCCTTGATGCTGCGCATGGCATTGAGAACAGTACAATTGTTACCACGATGGCTCGTAACGGAGTGGAATTCGGAATTCGCGTGAGTGGAATCGCTGGAAACGTATGGTTTACAGGTCCTGCACAACAAGTAATTGGTCCTATGTTCGCTGGTTACAAACCTGAAGATTCTGGTCTTGATATTGGTGACAGTGCGATTACGGAAACCTATGGAATTGGCGGATTTGCTATGGCAACTGCACCGGCTATTGTTTCGCTTGTGGGTGGTACCGTTGATGATGCAATCAGCTACACCACAAAAATGGCAGAAATCACAACCACTGAAAATCCTAACGTGACGATTCCAATGCTTGACTTTATAGGGATTCCAACAGGTATTGATATTCAAAAAGTCATTCAAACAGGAATTATGCCGATTATTAATACAGCCATTGCACATAAAGATGCGGGGATTGGAATGATTGGTGCGGGTATCGTTAATCCTCCAATCGAAGCATTTGAACAAGCATTACTTGCATTAAGTGAAAATATTAAATAAGAAGAGGGCTAACTTGTTTAGCCCGCCATTCTTATTTCGAACTAGACGAACATCTCATGCTAGGTTGTGAAGGAGTGAACAATTTTGGATAGTCTATCCTTGAATACAAAACTTATTGAGGCGAGTGAACAGGGAGAACTGGCTTTTGTTGAAAAACTATTAAACGAAGGTGCCAGTGTTGATTATAAAGATGCTGCAGGGCGAACAGCATTAATGGCGGCAACTCAAAACAATCAAATTGCGATTGCTAAAAGATTAATAGAAGCAGGAAGTGATGTAAACACTAGAGATATTACACAACTCTCACCGTTTATTTGCTCAGCAGCAAATGGCTTCTATGAAATCCTGCGTCTCATGATTGCTGGTGGAGCTGATTTGAAGAGTGTGAATCGGTTTGGTGGAACAGCACTGTTACCATCGAGCGAAAAGGGTTATTTAAAAACCGTCGAAGTGTGTATTGATGCTGGGGTTCCAGTGAATCATGTCAACAACTTAGGCTGGTCAGCCCTGCTTGAAGCAGTCATATTGGGGAATGGCGGACGACTATATTCTGACATTATTGAGGCGCTTGTTCATGCGGGGGCAGATGTGCATTTGCCTGATCGAGATGGGCTCTCATCCCTACAACGTGCTGAAGAGAACGGTCAGTATAAAGTCGTGAAGATTCTCGAACAAAACTTCCCTGAAAATAATGAATATGTGATGCAAGCAAAGGCTCTGGCTAACAACGATCAATATGAAGAAGCTATATCCATCATCAATAGAGCGCTAGAAGTGGATACTGACAACCTGGATTTCATCTATTATAAAGGGTATTTCTTGCAAGAACTAAAGAGATATGAAGAGGCACTTCAATGCTATGAAAGCGCTATCTATATTGATTCAGCTAATTTAGAATTTTATTTCTACACAGCGAATTGCTTAAGACTATGGAAAAAACCGGAGGAAGCTCTTCAGGAATATGATAAAGCCTGTAAGCTGGCGCCTAATGAAACCTTCTATCGCTACCACAAGTCCAATTATTTAAGAGAACTCGGCCGACATGAAGAAGCAGTTGTCGAGATGAATAAGCTTCTGGCGATTCAGCCGAATAGATATGACTTCTCTTTCCATAAAGCGAACAGTTTAAGATCGCTTGGTAAGCATAATGAAGCCATTGAGGCCATCGAGAATGCGATTAAGAATGATCCATCCAATCCGTTATACCATTCACACAAAAAGCAATCTCTTGAGTTACTCGGTTAGCGCATAAGAATTGCAACATAGGAGGCATCAAATGAAAGAAATAGTGATCGTTGCTATTGGCGGGAACTCATTGGTCAAGGAAAATGGCCTGGATTCGATTCATGACCAATCTGAAGCAGTAAAAGAAGTGGTCGTTAATATTGTTGATATGGTGCAAGAGGGCTACAATGTCGTCGTTACACATGGTAATGGACCACAAGTAGGGTTTGGACTAAGAAGATCTGAGATTGCACATGAAATTGCCGGCATGTCTCCTGTTCCACTAGTAAATTGTGGAGCCGATACACAAGGTGGAATCGGTTATTTAATTCAACAAGCTTTAATTAATGAATTTGCGGTTAGAGGGATCCATAAGAATGTGGCTACGGTGATTACGCAAGTTGAAGTAAGCTCAGAAGATCCCAACTTCAAGAATCCGACGAAGCCGGTAGGATCTTTCTTTTCCCAAGAACAAGCGGAAAAAATGAAAAAAGAACATCCTGAATGGAGCTTTGTAGAAGACTCTGGTAGAGGATACCGTAGAGTAGTTCCATCCCCAAGACCCATAGATATTGTAGAGAAAGACGCGATTAAGTCATTAATCGATGGGGGCTTTGTCGTTGTCGCTGCAGGCGGTGGAGGGATCGCAGTCGTGAAGGCTGAGGATAACACGTACAAAGGCGTCGATGCTGTCATCGATAAGGATTTTGCTACGAGTCTTTTAGCAGAACAAATCCATGCGGAGATCTTAATTATTACAACGGGAGTGTCTAGGGTATGCATCAACTATGGTAAGCCGAATCAACAGGAGCTATCCAAAATGACGGTTGATGAGACTAAACAATATGTGCTAGAAAATCACTTCCCAGCAGGAAGCATGCTGCCTAAAATTGAGGCGAGTTTAAGCTTCTTAGAGAAAAGCGGAACACGAGTTATTATTACGAATCCGGAAAGCTTGAAGGATGCGATGAATGAACAAGCAGGCACTCATATCGTGAAGTAATTTAAGCGAGGGGAAGTGTAGATATGGATCAAGCAAAGTTGGAACAAAATTATGATAGGTACAAATCATACGGTTACGGTGAGGAATTACTGCCCAAAAAGCCTGAGCAAAGAGACTGGGGAATGTCCAACTATATAACACTCTGGATGGGCGCTGTTCATAATATTATGTCGTATATGACAGTAGCAGGTTTCTTCGTTTTAGGGCTGGATACAACACAGGTGCTCTTTGCCGTTATGCTTTCAGCCATTATTGTCTCCGCATTTTATGCTTTAAACGGGTATTCTGCCTCCAAATATGGGCTGCCATTTGCGATGCTGCTTCGAGATTCTTTTGGCGTAAAAGGAGCTATTATACCTGCATTAATACGAGGACTTGTTGCTGGGTTAGTATTCTTTGGAACCACAACCGTTGTAGGTGCAGAATCATTAAATGTTATATTTGCTAGATTTATTCCGAATTATATGGATTTAGGCGGTGGCTTCACACTATTCGGGTTAGCATTCCCGACAATGATCTCTTATGCAATTCTTTGGACCGCAACGGTTCTGTTGTTCTTAGGCGGAATGAAAACATTAGGAAAGTTCGGTAACTGGTCATCCCCGGTAGTATATGTGTTTATTATTGGTGCTGCTGTTTGGGCGATCAAGATTGCTGGAGGGTTTGGACCGATTTTAGAGTATGTACCCGCGAACCCAACTTCAAGTCCACTAGTCTTTATTGCTTGCGTGAGTGCATTGGTATCTAACTGGGCGGGTCCTGTTGTAAACATGTCTGACTTCACCCATCGTGCAAAATCACCAAGAGCGGCTATGATTGGATTGCCTGTAGGGTTTATCTTGTCTTATATCCTTTTTGCCATCACTTGTGTGGCTTTAATCGCGGGTACTGAAATTGCGTTTGGTGAACCGATCTTCAATATCGTTCATGCCATTGATAAAATTGAAAACACTTTCGCGGTTGTTGTATTGATTCTTGCGCTAAACGTAGGAGCAATCGCCTTCGTAGTGTTTGCCAACTTATTGCCAGCTGGCTTGCAAATGTCATCTCTTTTCCCGAAAAAATTCACTGTAAAGACTGCGGGTGTCTTAACAGCCGTTGTTGGAACTTTGATTTTGCCATGGAAGCTTGTAGAAAGCACGACGACATTGTTTTATTTCTATAGCTTTATTGGGTCCATCTTTGGTCCAATTGCAGGTATTATGCTTTCAAGCTTCTTTATTCATCGGAAAAGAGTATTAAATCTTGATAATATCTATGTCCCAGCAGGTAGCAATGGTGAATATAAGAATGGTTACAATCCCGTTGCAATGGCTGTTCTAGCAGTCAGCTTCATCCTTCCTATGTCAGGTGCATTTCTTAAGGGTATCCCCTTCCTAGTTAGGATGAATGATTTTGCTTTCTTTAGTGGCTTAATTGTTTCGTTTGTTCTATACACCATCTTTAGCAAAACACTAAAATCATCCCAATTAAACTAGAGGAGGAATTTGAAATGGATTACATGAAATTGGCGGTAGACGCAACGATCGAGGGTATGAACAAGAAATTTGGAGGCCCGTTTGGTGCAACGATTGTTCGAGGCGATGAAGTGATTGCAGCGGTTAGCAATACAATGATGAGAGATACCGATCCTTCTGCACATGCAGAAATGGTAGCTATCCGAGAAGCTTGCAAAAAATTAGACACCATGGACTTATCGGATTGCGTAATATACGCAACCTGTGAACCGTGTCCGATGTGTATGGGCGCTATTATTTGGTCAGGTGTTAAAGAAGTTCATTATTGCAGCACAAGAGATGACGCGAAAGAGCATGGCTTCTCTGACATTCACCTTCGCGAATATTTTGTGGGTCATGATGAGAGTGTTGTTAATATGATTAAAGTGGAAGCTAGAGAAGATTGCGATCATTTATGGACGCATTTCCACGAATTAAACAAGAAATAATTCAGGCGTTCTCATATATTTTCCGGCACTATTTTAGTGCCGGATTTTCCTGTTCTTCTACAGACCTACTCAGCAAGATGAAACTGAAGGAAATCAATCACCTGATGAAGAGCTTTTTGCACAACAGGGTTATCGAAATCTTTTTCAAATACATGCTCTCCGTTTGGAATAGTAATAAGCTTTGCCGGTACGCCTTCTTTCACTAGCGCGGCTCTCATGAATACCGATTGTTCATATGGCACATCTACATCGTTCGTTCCATGCAATAGCAATGTAGGGGGAAATTCCTTAGTTACATGATGAATAGGACAGAATTTGAGGAGTTCTTCCTTATGTAGAGAAGGATTCAAGCCCGTCACTTCTTCGATCCAACGACCGGATTGTCTAGTATATAAATAGAGAAGAAAACGCTCGTTAATACTTGCGCTCGTAATGATTTGATCGGACACTGTACTTTTTGCAATCTCCATAGAGACGATATCTTTTTCACAATAGAATTTACTTGGTTCTAGTGCCCATTGTGCGCTAATATCGCCATATCCATAGAAGGAGACAATTGCACGCGGCTTATGGGTAAACATTCCTGTGCACAGCGCAAGGAAACCACCTGCGGAGCTTCCCACCACAGCAATCCTTGAGGGATCAATGGAGAATTGTTCAGGTCCGTCATTCACTAACCAAAGAAGGCTATCTTGGACATCTTCAAGGATGTCAGATAGAGTTGACCTAGGGGCTAATCTATAGTCAATCGAAAATAGCGCAAAGCCATTATTGGTGTAAAGCTGTATCATTTCCTCGGATAGATCTTCTCGATTACCCCACAGTAGGCCGCCTCCGTGAATGTATACAATCGCAGGGGCTTGGGGACGGTTTGTTTCATAAAAATCAGCTTTAATTGTAAATTGATCATTTTCTTTAAAAATAATGGTCTTCTTCATCACTATCCACTACACCTCATCAAGTAAGTAATTTTTAAAGACTTGCACTACCTCTATTGTATATCATTCACGAATTTTGATGAAACCATAATCATGAATACTCAGGATTGGAGATACTGGCATGGATAGAAAGAGAAGATATCAGGCTTTATTTGATAATATTAATCAATATAACTCGGGTGAGAAGGGCATCACTAGAATTGCCTATACAAATGAAGAGCAGACCTGTACGAGTGCCTTTATGCGGATGTGTAAGGCTGAAAATTTAGATATCCGGATGGATCACTGCGGAAATGTGATTGCTAGAAGAAATGGGAAGATAGAAGGGCTTCCACCTGTTGTAATGGGCTCTCACTTGGATACGGTTTACCAAGGAGGGAAATACGATGGGGTAGTAGGTGTAACGGCTGCCTTGGAAGTGATCAAACGTCTAAACGAAAAAAGGATTGAAACGGATCATCCCATCGAAATCATTTCATTTGCCTGTGAAGAATCTTCGCGGTTTGGTATTTCAACAGTTGGCAGCAAAATAATGTCAGGGTTATTTCAGAAGGAGAAATATAGATCTCTGAAGGACAAAGACGGGATTACCATGGAAAAGGCATTTTCCCTATGCGCATTAGATTATAACAGTATTGATCAGGCGAGTAGAGGGAATGAAGAATTAAAAGCTTTTTTTGAATTACACATTGAGCAAGGCCCCGTATTAATAAACAATAATAAGAAGATTGGTATTGTGACTGGAATTGCTGCACCCGTGAGACTGCATATTCAAATATCAGGGAAAGCATCCCACTCTGGAACGACACCTATGAATATGAGAAAAGATGCATTTCTAGGTGCCTCAGAAATAGCACTAGCGCTTGAAAAAGCAGCTAAACTCGAACAAGAATATGGAACGGTTGCGACGCTAGGGGTGATAGATATCTTAAATGGCGCTATGAACGTAGTTCCGGGAGAGGTAGAAGTTAAGATTGATATCAGATCTACTTCAGTGGCATCCAGGCAACGTGTGTTAGACCATTTGTATCAAACGATATATTCAGTACAAGAAACCAGACAACTTGAAATTGTGAGTACGGAAATTATTTCGGAGGTACCTGTCCTATTATCGGATGAGATCAGTCATGTTCTAGAATCCATTTGTGAAGAGAAGGGAATATCCAATCAACGGATGATTAGTGGGGCAGGGCATGATGCTATGAATATGAACAAGCTTTGCCCAGTAGGGCTTATCTTTGTTCCTTCTGTAGATGGACTTAGTCATCATCCTAATGAATATACCGATTTAGATGACATCATTATGGGGATCGATATCCTAGAAGAAGCTGTTCTTCGTTATGCATTCGCAAGATAAACGTAGGTTCATCTTTCACTGAATTTATTAATGGCAGAGGTAATTTGAAACCGAACAGCCTTGTGTTTCTTCACATATTGAACAAGGCTGTTCTCTTTTATAGTGTTTGGTTGACAACAACAAAGGAGTGTGTTAACTTTATCTTAAGTTAAAGATAATTAACGTAAAGATAATTTGGAAGCAGTGTTCTATGAAACATACGAACAATGTTGGAAAAAATTTTTTTGGTAGATATCTTAACATTAAGATAATTTAATTAATCTTTGTTAAACTAGGGAATTATATTACAAAATCAGACTAAACTTTAGGAGTGTATAATCATGAGAAATTTAAAAGGAATTCACCACGTAACAGCCATCACAAGCAGCGCAGAGAACAACTACGAGTTCTTCACTTACGTATTGGGAATGCGTCTAGTGAAGAAAACCGTCAACCAAGACGATATTCAAACGTATCACTTGTTTTTTGCAGATGATAAGGGCAGTGCCGGAACGGATATGACGTTCTTTGACTTCCCTAACATTCCTAAAGGCGTACACGGAACCAATGAGATCGCCAAGACATCCTTCCGGGTACCAACAGATGCTGCATTAGACTACTGGGTAAAGCGTTTTGATCGCCTTAATGTGAAGCATAATGGAATTAAAGAGCAATTTGGCAAAAAGACTTTATCCTTCGTAGATTTTGATGATCAACAATATCAACTTATCTCTGATGAAATTAATGAAGGGGTCGCACCAGGCACACCATGGCAAAAAGGACCGATTCCTTTAGAGTTTGCGATCACTGGTTTGGGACCGATCTTTGTACGCATAGCTGACTTCAGCTCTTTTAAAGAAATGTTGGAAAGAGTCATGCTGTTTAAAGAAATCGGTCAGGAAGATGCTTATCATTTGTTTGAAGTCGGCGAAGGCGGAAACGGGGCGCAAATTATTGTTGAGCATAACGAGGACTTACCGAATTCGCGTCAAGGCTTTGGTACGGTTCACCATGCGGCTTTCCGAGTAGAAGACCGTGCGATGCTGGATGAGTGGACTAAGCATTTTGAAGACAATGGATTCCGTACCTCAGGTTATGTGGATCGTCATTTCTTCGAGTCGCTGTATACACGTGTTGCTCCGCAAATTTTGTTCGAGCTTGCAACAGATGGCCCTGGATTTATGGGAGATGAGGAATACGAAACGGTTGGAGAAAAGCTTTCACTACCGCCATTTCTGGAACCTAAACGTGAGCAAATTGAGAAGTTAGTACGCCCTATTGATACCGTTAGAAGCACGATCGATTTCGTGAAAGAGTGAAGAAGGAGCTGGGGAGATTGATTTCGATTGATCCAAAGCATAATAGTGAGCGGGAAAATTATAAGTTATTAATTGGTACTGTTATTCCTAGGCCCATTGCTTTTGTCACCACACAATCAGAAGATGGCATTGTGAATGGTGCGCCGTTTAGCTATTTTAATATCGTCTCGTCTAATCCTCCAATGGTTTCACTGTCTATTCAAAGACCAGCGGGGCGATTAAAAGATACAGCCCGTAATATTTATAACAATCATCAGTTTGTTGTGCATATTGTAGATGATGAGAATGTTGGGAAAATCAATCAAACCGCTGCTTCATTGCCAAGAGCAGAAAGTGAAATTGAACTTGCGAATCTTACACCGGTCCCAAGTAAAAATGTAGCTGTACCTGGTGTACTGGAAGCAAAGGTTCGAATGGAGTGTAAGCTTGTACAAGCGATACCTCTAGGTGCGGAAGAACCTGGGAGTGATTTGTTTATCGGAGAAATTGTTCAGTTTCATATCGATGAATCGATCTATCAGGAGGGGCGGATTGATCCTAGAGCCTTAAATGCAGTAAGTCGATTAGCGGGAGCTAATTACGCTACGATTGGTGAGATTTTTGAAATTGAGAGACCGGAATAAACCAACACAGAGTAGACCTGTTCAGTATGTGATGACACGTACGAAGCAGGTCTGTTTTTTAATTTATAGGCACCCAGGGGGAGAGCAACAAATTTAGTTTTACAACGTATATATAGTATTTCCATATTTAGGGATATCAAAAGGATTGAGAGGAATGTAACTGAAGTATATCCACGAACTACTAAGACTTTTCATTAGTATTAATTCAAATAATTAGAGGTGATTTCATGAACAAATTTGGATTTATATTTTTTATTGCTGCAATTATATTTTTAATATCAGGATGTCAAAAGGATGGTTCCAACGATGAATTAGCTAAAGCGCAGGTGCAGGTTAGTGCATTAGCATCTTCATTTAGTATCCCTACACTGGATGGATATGAAGTTAGTTATGTACAACATAAATCCCCTCCAAAGGACAAACAAGGAAACTTTATTGGAGATAATCAAGAAGTTTTAGTCACATTTACGAAAAATAAAGGGAAACTGGAGAAGTTAACAAAGGAACAAAAAGCGTCCAATGAAAGAGAATGAACTGTGACCGTATTTGTGGAAAGTTGAAAAAAGAAGACCTTTAAGAAGCAATTAATAGGTGACTCCTGAATTCATCGGGAGTCATCTTTTTTAATGCCCATTGATATCGCTCGGAGTTATAGTAGGCGATATAGTCATCAACCTTTGTTCGTAATTCCAAGAGAGTCATACATGTCTTGTACTCCAAATCATCCTTCATATGGCCAAAAAAGCTCTCCATGGCGGCGTTATCCCAGCAGTTCCCTTTCCGTGACATGGACTGTGTAAACCCAGCTTTGCGTACGAGAAGGCGGAATCTAGGGTGAGTATAGTGCATTCCTTGATCCGAATGTAAAAGGGCTTCTGGATGAATATTGCCATCCAGTCGATCAAGTAGTTTCTCCAGTGTTCGTTCTACAATTGGCATGGCCAATGAAGAAGAGAGGTAGTGAGCTAGAATTTGTCTCGTAGCCCCGTCTTTCACCACGGATAAATAAGCACATTGTCCATTACCATAATGCATATAGGTAATATCCGTCAGCAGCACTTTCTCAGGCTCTCCTTGGTCAAACTGGCGCTTGAGTAGGTTGGGACACGTTTGGTGCTCTTGTGTGGCTTTTGCCATCTTACGATAGGGATTTGCTTGCCGAATCGTAGCAACGAGCTTATATTTTCGCATTAATCTTCGAATCTTTTTATGATTCATGATGATACCATTCTCCCGTTCCAGCCACATCTTCACGACCAATGCTCCAGCTTTACCATTCAAAGCGTCATAGTGTTTCTTGATAAGGAAAGCGTCATGTTCGTCTGCCTCCTCTCGCAACTGTCTGGCTTCCTCAGCGGCTTGCCAACGGTAATATCCGCTTAAGCTCACACTAGCTAGCTTACACAAATAACGCGTCATTCGCTGTAGACCGTGCTTACGTATCGTTTGGTTAATAATTTCGTAGCGCTCGGAAGGGGTCAATGTTTCCTCTGCATCTTCTGCTTTTCGAGCGCCTCCAGCTTTTTTAAGAAGTCGTTCTCCATCTCCAGAAGTTTGATTCGTACTTCTGCACGTTTTAACTTTTCCTCGGTAGAAAGTTCCCCTGCCGGTCGTCTGCCCGGGGATCCTTTTCCTCGTTGTTCCTCTAATAGTCCAACCTCTCCCATAGCATTGTACGTATTACGCCAACGGGTTAGGCAATGCTTAGGCTTCTTGCGACCGATAATATCTACGTTAAATCCCGCGCTAAGGAAGATCTCCATTGGGGCTTGGCCTTCCTTATAGGCCTTAACCGCAGCCAACTTAAACGTTGGTGAATAGGTAATACTCTTTTCCGTCACGTTCTCTACATTTGGATTGTTCTCTAGTTGTTTGATCTCATTTTCGTTGAATATCCTTGAGCTTCCTCTTGTTTTGTTATTCATGAAGGCTTCCTCCGTTATTTCGATATTTCGATTAAAACACAAAATGACCCGTAAGAGGTCACTTTTTTCAAAGTTTCCATCTTACGGGTCACAGTTCAGAAATCATCTACGGACCTTATCAAGGTGAAACACTTATTGAAATAACCTATAGCAATACTCAAGTTGATTTGAACAATGCTGATATTATTGATATTAGCGGCAATCAGGTGCAAAAAATAAAAAATAGTGATTATACGTTTTTAGCATTCAATGTTTCAAAAGGTTCAATCACTTTAAAGTTCAACAGTTTGGATGAGGATTCAATCCTAAGCATTGCTCAACAAGTAGTAAATGAAATTAAATAAGAAATAGTTAGTTTTGTGCTGAACGGATGGAGATGCTCAACATTAGAATTTAACATAGCCCAATTATAAGAAAATATAGTATCACACTGCTACACTTTATCCGCAATCCCTAGAATGACAACGATAATAACGGGTACCGGATCACATCTATTGGAGGGTGGTCATTTCATCACACACCAAAATACACCCCCTAGAATCGACCGGACAAACCATAGGTTTATCCAATGTCTACTCTAAGAGGTGTATTTCATAATATTAAAGCGGGTGATCTTAACGAAGCGTCTTGAGCGCACCGCTCCAAGCCAATACTTGATCAAGCATGCCATTTACATTGGTAAGGTGAAGATCCGCTGGTTTGAACACAGAACCGTTCTCGAAATCAGTGAACAGGGACAGCGCTGGATGTACACGAACGTCTGCTACAGACAGTTCTCCCAAGATTCCACGTAAATGCTCAGCTGCACGAGCGCCGCCTACGGAACCATAACTTACAATACCCGCTGCTTTGTTGTTCCAAGCTTCACGCGCGTAATCGAGTGCATTTTTCAGTGAAGCGGAAATACTATGGTTGTATTCTTGAACGATAAATACGAATCCGTCTAACGTAGCAAGCTTGGTATTCCAAGCAGTTGCTTGCTCAGTAGCGTCTACCTCTCCCATAAGTGGAAGTTTGAAGTCCGCGATATCTACGATCTCATAATTAGCATCTCCACGTGCATCTGCAACCTTTTTAACCCATTCTCCTACTTGTGGGCTTAAACGACCTTGACGAGTACTTCCCAGAATGATTCCGATGTTTAATTTAGACATTGTTTGTTCCTCCTCGATTTTTGTTCTACCAAATAGTTTGTCTAGAAATCCCATGAATAACACAACCTTCAAATAAATAATATTAAGCGTGTTACGCTCTAGTTGTCTTTAAGTTAAGTATCTTTAACATGAGATAATAATACCGTGTTCAGTTAACTTTGTCAAGCAACTTAATAATAGTTAGTTTATAATTTTGTCTCACCTTTACAAATTTAGTTGTCCAGAATATAATTGTTTAAACAACTATTAAAAATAAGATGAAATGAGAAGAGGTCTGATCATGACGACAAAGCATAACCAATCCGAACTTACGTTAGGATTTATGATGGGAACGACCTATCGTAAATTAAGTGCGTTATTCCAAAATGGGCTAAAAGAATATGATATAACACCTGAGCAATGGTCAGTGCTTTTTCAAGTCGATAGAACGGAAGGGCTAATTCAGAAGGATATCGCGAAGCGTTCGGGTAAGGATAAACCAACTACGACGCGAATTCTGGATCACTTGGAGGGAAAAGGACTGATCTATAAAAGAACAGGGGAGAATGATCGGCGTTCTTTTAAGGTTTATATTACGGAAAAAGGAAGAGCTCTGATTAAGGAGACCTTTCCTATTGAGGATCAGGTCACAGATGAGATTATGAACTGTATTTCCAGTGATGAATATGAGCTGCTCATGGGGTTGCTGTTAAGAATAAACAATCATATTGATCAAATAAATGATGGAGAGTAGGAACGTAAGTTATGCCAGAACAACAAGAGCTACGTACGAAACTTTGGACCAAGTCTTTTATTGCTTTAACGATTAGTGCTTTATTTTTATTTATGAATTTACAGATGCTGCTATCCTCATTTCCGTCTTATGTAAAAAGTGAATTTCAAGCCGGAGATATAATGGTCAGCCTGGTTACAAGTGTGTTTGCATTAACTGCAATTGCTTCACGTTTTATGACTGCTTATCTGATGCGGAGGGTTAGCCGCAATGTATTATTATATATTGGCTTAGCCATCGCGGCCGCCATCACCGGTCTATATGTAGTAGCAGACTCAATCGGGTCACTACTGCTGATGCGTGTAGGTTATGGGATTGGGTTCGGGATCGCCAGTACGATTATTCCCACGATTGTATCACAGATTATTCCTAGCAAAAGAATGGGCGAAGGGATCGGCTATTTCGGCTTATCAACCAGTCTTGCAATGTCCATTGGTCCCATGATTGGATTGAACGTAATGAAGCAATCGGGGTTTGGAACACTGGCGATGATCGGAACATTCACCTTGCTTCTTGCTTTTCCAGTCCTGTTCTTCTCGCGTTCGCTTCCAGCACACCGCAAAAAACAACCTATTGAGCAATCCATTGAATCACCCAAACCTCTCAAGGCTCCTTTTAATACAAAGTTAGTATTGCCTGCAATTCTGAATGTTCTGCTCGCGATCACTTACGGGGGATTGCTTAGCTTTATTGCTTTGTTCGGCGAATCGGTACATTTAGAGCAAGTGGGTTTGTTCTTCTTATTTAACGCGATTACGATCATTATTATTAGACCTATCTCCGGCAGATTATTTGATAAAAGAGGTCCGGCTGCTGTTCTGATTCCCGCAGCGGTTTGTGTCGTCGCGAGCTTAACGGTGCTCTCGTATACAACATCCATGCCAATGCTCATTGTATCCGCATTGCTTTATGGACTCGGCTTTGGAGCTATTCAGCCAACTATACAGGCTTGGATGCTTCGGACATCTACACCTGCACAGTATGGCATGGCAAACAGTATGTTCTATAACTCAACAGATTTAGGGGTAGCCAGTGGGGCCATTATTCTTGGGGCCATCTCGGCGGCATCCGATTATGGGATGATGTATCGTTATTCTGCTGGATTCATGGTGTTATTCCTTATGATATACATTGGGATTCAGATTACTAAAGCTAGAAATAACCCTTCAGCTTTAAGTCAATAAGGGATGATTTGAGATTAAGCTAATCTTTAGGTACTATTCATATCGTTTTAAGCTAAGGGGGTTATAGTAATCACATAACCCCCTTAAATATAGACCTTGACCCTGCCGGACGTTGGCAGGGTCTTTTTTTTGTTGATGAAGAGGATAGAGATCTGTAGATTAAGCCAATCTTTATCTACTATTCATATTCTTTTAAGCTAAGAGGGTTATAGTAATCACATAACCCCCTTATAATATAGACCTTGACCCTGCCAAACGTTGGCGGGGTCCTTTTTTTTGTGTGAAGAGAGGAAGTACATTATGTCGATGCACTTTTCTGTCGTTATGGATTATGCTTAGAAGAAAGTAATCGATGGGGAGGAGGTTTACGAATGAATATGACATGGAATTTGGATCGTTTATACCCTTCGTTTGAATCGGAGAAGTTAAGAGGGGATCGCAAGCTACTGAGTCAACTTATTATAGATTTAAAAGCCTGGGCTGAGGGCAATCTAAAGCGTGAGGGTGTTTCCGTCGCAGCGATCGAGGACTTTCTAAGACTCTACAATGATTATAAAAGCGTATATGTATGTTTATTAGCCTATGCAGAGTTAACGCTTAGTGCAGACAGCAGTTCTGAGGTAGCCATGAATCTTGCTGATGATATTGAACATGTGAGCTCAGAGATTGCTGGGGTAGTTGCGGGTTTTAAACGTTGGATTAGTACTTGTGATCACATAGATGAGCTTATCGTTAGCTCAACTTATCTTCTGAAACATCAATTTTATTTGAGGGAGCTTCTTCTGCAATCCCGTTATGTGTTAAATGAGGAAGTGGAAGTTGCGATTGCCAGAATGCAGAGCACGGGGTCCAAAGCGTGGGGAAGGCTCTATATGGAGAGCGTCTCAAGTACACTAGCAGATGTGGTAGTACAAGGGGAAACTAAGAAAGTAACGCTTGCGGAACTAAGGAGCATGGCCTATGAGAACAACGCTACATTAAGAAAAGCGGCTTATGAAGCCGAGGCTGAAGCTTGCAGTCGGATTGCTGGGGTTTGTGCAGCTTGCATGAATGGAATTAGTGGTGAAGCGCTAACGATTTATGGCATGCGTGGATATCAATCTTCTCTGGAAAAGGTGTTAGTGGCATCGAGAATGGACAGTGAAACTTTATCGGCAATGCTCGCCGCTCTTCAGGAGAGCTTGCCAGCTTTTCATACCTATTATCAAAAGAAAGCCAAACTGCTGGGACATCCCACAAAGCTGCCTTTTTACGATATTTTTGCACCGATTGGCGAAGAAAGTGTAAAAATCTCTTACGAAGATGCTCAAAAAACAATTGTCTCTAGCTTCGGAACCTTTAGCAAGGAATTGGCCAATTTAGCTCAAAAGGCTTTTGATCAGCAATGGATTGATGCAGAACCTAGAGCGGGTAAGGGGGGATATGGGCTCTGCATTGATATTTTTCCGATAGGCGAGAGCAGAATCATGACACAGTTCACTGGAAATGCTATAGATATTAGCATCCTTGCCCATGAGCTCGGCCATGCATATCATAGCTCCTGTCTGGGAAATGAAACGATGCTGAACACAGATTATCCGATACCGATTGCCGAAACGGCTTCGATCTTTTGCGAGACGATCGTAAATCAGGCACTACTCACTAGTTCGACCAAGAAGGAAGCCCAGCTTCTATTGGAGAGAAGTATTTCCGATGCTGGGTATTATCTTGTAGACTTCTATGCTCGTTATTTATTTGAGCTTAAATTATATGAGAGAAGAGCCTCAGGTCCGCTTCCTGTTCAAGAGCTGAACGAATTGATGATTGCTTGTATGGCGGAAGCTTACGGTGAGAGCATTGATACTGACACGATCCATCCTTACATGTGGATGAACAAGGCCGGATATTTTATGGCTGGTTATGAATTTATGAACTTCCCGTATTCCTTCGGACTGTTATTCGCTAAAGGACTCTACGCAGAATATTTAAAAAAGGGCGAGGAGTTCGTCGCCCGGTATCGTCAGTTCCTTAGTGCTACCAGCAAGCATAATCTTGCAGATGTAGCGAAGCTTATGGATATTGATGTACACTCCATTGATTTTTGGAGAGATGCTTTGAAGCTGATTGAAACCGATATTGAGGCTTTCATCAGCACAACCTAAACTACTCTCCAGTTGTGATCACAGGTAGCTTCAATTTGGCCGCGTTTTTCAATGTAATTCGTGACAATTTCAGACATGTCGATCAGTATTTCTTTGACAATCGGCTTGCCTTTATACATCTCATAATCTCCGCCACCGCTAGCTCTATAGTTGTTCATAACAACATCATATTCCTTTGAGTCCTCTACAGGCTGTCCACGATGCAGCAGATGGAGGACTCTTTTGCCTACAGGTTTATTGATATGAAGCTCGTATTGGATGCCTTCCCACATATCATAATTGTAATGTTGGGACTTAGGTTCTACATAAGCAGGGTTAACAATTACATTTCCCTCTATATTCTTTTGAAAATAGTTTGCGGTTTGTTCCAGTGCCTCTTTTATATCTTGTCCGGTCAGTCTTAGAACAGTTAGCGTGTTAGGATAAATGAAGTTAGAAAGAATGTCTCTCCGCGTAATGGTATTACTGAAACCCTTGCAATCGTTACTGAGTAAAGCTGCTGTCGAGATCTCTACACCTGTAGCCTCCATTTGTACCTTATTCATGAATTCTATAAAGGGATGGTCAGCCATCCGGCATTCATCTGCACTAGAAATAGATAGGTCACCGATAACTGTACCTATTCTCTCATCCAACCAGGTTTCTGTTTCTGATTCAAGCGTGCTGCTAAGCTTTAGAATTGTATCATCTACAGCTGTCTTGTCGTCCACAGCAAGGAGCTCGGCTTGTTTACTCTTAATCTTCCAATGCTCGTTTTCTTTTTGAAAGACTACTGAAACCTTACCGAGGGAATGTCCATTACAACCAGGCTGTATGATCGTCACACCATTTAGCTCACTAGCTATGAAGCGATGCTGATGTCCGGTAATTAACACATCTAAGCCTTCAACCTCTGTGCACATTGCGTAGGCTTGATTCTCTCCAGTTAGTCTCTCTACAGGTTCACCACTAAGGAGGTCGCGCTCGAACCCGCCATGATAAGCTACAACAAGTAAATCGGGTTGTTCTTCTTCTCGTATAGTTGCACACCAAAGCTTTACAGTCTCTAACGAATCCTTAAATTGAAGTCCTTCTATATGGACAGGATTTTCCCAGTGGGGAATGTAATGTGTGGTAACTCCTAGGATGGCTACTTTGATTTTTTGGTCTACCCATTTGATGATATAGGGTTTGCCAAACGCCGGTTTACATGTCGCACGATCTATAATTCCAGCAGATAACCAAGGGAATTGGGAATCCTGAATGGTTTTATTAAGCAGTGGCTTACCAAAATTAAATTCATGGTTGCCGATAATTGCAGCGTCATATTTCAATTCGTTTAGTAGGGCTATGCCTGGATTTAGTTCATCACTGTACTGTGTGGCTGCATAATAAGCTAGCGGTGTACCTTGAATTAGATCACCGTTATCCAGAAGAATCAGCTCCGGACAGTGTGATCTTTCCTGTTTAATAAGGCTAGCAATTGTTGCTAAGCCTTTTTGTCGTTTCTCACCCGTACGGTAATCAATGGGCCCTAAATGCCCATGTAGATCACTTGTTATGAGGATTTCACAGGTTAAGATGCTGTCTTTATTCATGGGTAGCCTCCTACGGATAATAAGTTCAGACCTCATTCTATCAGATAATTTGGAAATTTTAAGAGATTGAAATAAATTTTACATATATTTAATAGTTAGATGCCTTAGATTTAATACAAAATATTTATAGTCTAGAAGTACTAAAAAAAAAGAGAACAGTGGAGGTCTTCCGTTTGAGAAAAATAAGTAGGTTCGTATTGCCGCTAATGATGTCTATTACTTTGCTTAGTGGTTGTGGTGCTAACAATACTACCAATACTGCAAACCAAGGATCGACGGATGGAGCAAATGCACCGAAGGAAACGGCAG
The DNA here is from genome assembly GCF_001012825.1 of Paenibacillus etheri. Taxonomy (GTDB): domain Bacteria; phylum Bacillota; class Bacilli; order Paenibacillales; family Paenibacillaceae; genus Paenibacillus_AQ; species Paenibacillus_AQ etheri. Next base: position 104,588 of record NZ_LCZJ02000012.1, on the reverse strand, counting down.
CTCCTGTAGCAGAGGGTTATGTTCCAGAGAAGCTCACAGTACAATTTGTCCCTTCCCAAAATGCGGATACGCTCGAAGCTAAGGCGAAACCTCTTGAAAAATTACTGGGTGATAAACTCGGTATTCCTGTAGAAGTAAGTGTCTCTACTGATTACAACACTGTTATCGAAGCTATGGCTTCCAAAAAAGTAGATGTGGGTTTCCTTCCTCCAACAGCTTACGTATTGGCCAAGGAAAAAGGAGCTGCTGAAGTTATTCTTCAAGCTCAACGTTTTGGCGTAAATGATGAAACGGGTGCTCCGACAGATGAATTGGCTGATTTCTATAAATCTATGATTATCGTTAAGAAGGATTCTGCGATCCAATCCGTTGCCGATTTGAAAGGCAAAAAAATCGCTTATCAAAACGTTACTTCCTCAGCAGGTTTTGTATGGCCGGCTGCAACACTAATGGATGCGGGACTTGATCCGTTGAAAGATGTACAAGCCATCACGGTTAAGGGACATGACCAAGGCGTACTCGCTGTACTGAACGGTGACGTAGACGCAGCAGCTATTTTCCAAGATGCCCGGAATATTGTTATTAAAGATTATCCGAAAGTATTTGAAGATACCCGTGTTCTTGCCTTTACGGATAAAATCCCTAATGATACGATTTCGGTCCGTTCAGATATGAATAAGGAATGGATGGAGAAAATTCAGCAGGCATTCATTGATATCGCTGCTGACAAAGAAGGCCATGAAATTATCAAAGATATTTACTCTCATGAAGGTTATGTGAAGTCACAAGATAGCAACTTTGACATTGTTCGTGAATACAACGATAAAGTAAAAACCGAGTAGTTCAGGCCATTCAAGGATACAACGATGTTGGTGTATAACAGGCATTAAGGATAGCCAGCTCCGGATTCCCCCCCGGACCTGGCTATCTCTTTTATACGAATATACGAAAACACATAAAGGAATGATTTCATGATAGAGCTTCGTAATGTGTCCAAGACTTATCTAAACGGAACGAAAGGCTTAAACAACATTAACCTGACTATTCCAGCAGGAGAATTTGTAGCTATTGTTGGTCTTTCTGGAGCGGGGAAGTCAACCCTGCTACGTTCCATTAACCGGCTACATGATATTTCAGAAGGCGATATTCTTATAAATGGGCAGTCCATCACGAAGGCTAAGGGAAGCCAGCTACGAATGATCCGTAGAAATATCGGAATGATCTTCCAAAGTTTCAACTTAGTGAAACGTACGACTGTGCTTCGTAATGTACTGGCAGGCCGGGTCGGCTATCATTCCACAATACGCACGATAATTGGCAGATTCCCACAAAAGGATATTGATTTAGCCTTCGAGTCACTCGATCGGGTCAATATTGCCGAGAAGGCCTATACACGTGCAGATCAGCTATCTGGAGGTCAGCAGCAGCGCGTGGCTATTGCTCGTGTTCTTGCGCAGGAGGCGCAAATTATTCTTGCAGATGAACCTGTCGCTTCACTGGATCCGCTCACGACCAAACAGGTTATGGATGATTTGAAAAAGATTAATGTGGAGCTTGGAATTACCACTATCGTGAACTTGCATTTTATCGATCTCGCTAGAGAATATGCTACCCGGATTATTGGGCTTCGGGCAGGAGAAGTGGTCTTCGATGGTCCTGTATCGGAGGCAACGGATGAGAAGTTTGCTGAGATATACGGAAGACCGATTCATCAGGATGAGTTGTTAGGTGAGCCTGTAAGCGGAGGCATGTGATATGAGTGCGAATGCAGAGAAGCTACATCCCAAACCGCCAAGGAAGATAAAGCATTATTTTACAGCCATTATATTAGTAGTATTACTGTGGAGAAGTGCGGTTTTGACCGATTCATCCATCGGTGAGCTGATCTCCGGCCTGCCGAATATGCTGGATCTGCTTAAGGAAATGTTCCCTCCAAACTGGGGGTATTTTGACAATATTATAGATGCGATGCTGGAGACGATCCGGATGGCATTGGTCGGTACAACGTTTGGTGCCATTCTCGCGGTTCCCGTTGCACTGCTGTGTGCAAGTAATATTACGCAAAGCCGATGGCTTCATTATCCAGTGCGTATGGTGCTGAATTTGATCCGCACAATTCCTGATCTGCTGCTGGCTTCTATCTTTGTCGCCATTTTTGGACTTGGTGCGCTTCCGGGAATATTTGCTTTGACGGTATTTTCGCTGGGGCTGATCGCCAAGCTTACCTATGAATCGTTGGAGACGATTGAACAGGGACCTTTGGAAGCAATGACTTCAGTCGGAGCGAATAAGACGCAACGAATTATGTTCGGAGTCATTCCGCAGGTACAGGCTCATTTCATGTCTTATGTGCTGTATGCTTTTGAGATCAATGTCCGCGCTGCAGCAGTTTTGGGTTTGGTAGGAGCGGGTGGAATCGGCCATTACTATGAAGTGACATTAGGCTTTTTAGAATACGACAAGACTTGCACCATCATCTTGTTCACATTAGCAGTAGTATTGATTATTGATTATGTAAGCACTAAGCTGCGGGAGAAATTAATATGAGTAAATCATGGAATACCCTAATCCCCAAACCTCGTAAAAATCGTTTCCGTTGGCTGATTTATATAGCATTACCGGCAGTGTACATTTGGGCTTTTTCGGGAGTGCCGTTTAATGGATTCAAGGAAACCGCAGGGATCATTACTAAGGCAATCTTTGCCGGGATATTCTCACCTGACTGGGCCTTCGTTTATTTACCAGATGGGGAGGATCTGCTTCGAGGATTGCTTGAGACGTTAGCTATTTCAATTTTAGGGACTTTTATCTCGACCTTCATATGTATCCCTTTTGCTTTTTGGGCTGCGGTCAACATGAGCAAGCGAAAGGCGATTTCGGGCTCCGGCAAGCTAATGTTAAGCTTTATAAGGACATTTCCTGAGATCATTATGGCTTTGTTGTTCATCAAGGCTGTAGGGCCGGGTTCATTTGCGGGCGTACTGGCTCTAGGACTGCATTCTGTCGGCATGCTCGGCAAATTGTTCGCGGATGAGATTGAGAATATTGATAACGGTCCACTAGAAGCCTTAATCTCTTCTGGCGCGAGCCGCATACAGGTTTTATGGTTTGCTGTCTTGCCGCAGGTATTGCCAGGATTTCTGTCCTACACCTTATACAGGTTCGAAATTAACGTTCGCTCAGCTACGATTCTGGGTGTAATTGGGGCAGGTGGAATTGGCACACCGTTAATCTTTGCACTTAGTACACGGAATTGGGACCGTGTCGGGATTATACTACTAGGCATCATTGCAATGATTACGATTATTGACCTGATTTCCGGCATGATTCGGAAGAAGCTAGTGTAACTGAACCGCATAATTACATGTTAGACAAAGACCTCCTTAGGTATGAATCGAGCCTATGGGGGTCTTTTATGATTAGCGTATCATTCGGAAAAGCTATATAGAAGTAATAATACTTTTTGTGTTAACATATGTTGGTCTATCCGAACTTGTACCAAAGGAGTTGAAAGCTTGGAAACAGCGCTTATTGGCAGCTTTGTATCAGCAATGGCTACGGTTATTGGAGCGTTTCCGATCCTGTTTGTGAAGAGGTTATCTGAGAAATGGAAGGACGTTCTCGTTGCTTTTACAGCAGGTATTATGGTATCGGCTTCTACATTTGGACTCATGCCACAGGCAATTAAAGAATCGGGAATTATTGCTTTAACCTTGGGTCTGATTACAGGAGTACTGCTGCTTGATTTAATTGAAAAAAATATCCCGCATATCGACGTCGAGAATAAACCCGGATATACCAATATGGATTCGAAGGCGTTGCTTGTTTTGATCGCGTTGTTCATTCACAACATACCAGAAGGCCTTAGTACGGGATTCAGTTATGCCAGTGAACAGGCTAGTCTAGGTCCTACCGTGGCGATTGCTATTGGTGCGCAAAATATGCCAGAAGGATTGATTCTCGCAGTCTTTCTGATGAATTCTAGAACAAGTAAGCTAAAAGCCTTGGGAATCGTTACGCTTACCGGGTTTATGGAAATGGTATCTGCGGTTATCGGGTATTTTACGGCGAGTTACCTACAGAATGTTGTGGGCTATGGTCTTGCCTTTGCAGCCGGGGCTATGCTGTTCATCGTCTACAAGGAACTTATTCCGGAGAGTCACGGTCATGGTTACGAACGGCCTTCGACGTATTCGTTTATCTTTGGATTATTGATTATGGTGTATATCACGCAGATATTTGGGTGAGTAGGAAAAAAACGGCCAATGAAGTGCCAGAGCAGCTTAAGCTGCCTGACCTCATTGGCCGTCTTTATGGTTTAATCCACAATTATCCTCGCAAAATCGTCTCGATTTGCTCCAGCTCTTCTGCACTTAGCTCTGGTGCATTCAAGGAAGCGACTGCATCTTCAATCTGGCTCACCTTACTTGCACCGATCAAAGCTGAAGTGACTTTACCTCCGCGGAGTACCCAAGATAACGCTAGCTGAGACATTTTTTGTCCACGTGCAGCAGCAATCTCGTTCAGTTTGCGAACCTTAGCGATCTTCTCTTCCGTAATGGCATCTTCGGACAGGAATACACTTGGTCCAGCAGCACGAGAATCAGGAGCGATTCCGTTTAGATAGCGATCGGTTAGTATGCCACCTTGTAGTGGGGAGAACACAATGGAGCCGATGCCTTCCTCAGCCAATACATCCTGCAAGCCATCTTCAATCCAACGGGACATCATGGAGTAGTTAGGTTGATGAATCAGGCATGGCGTTCCAAGCCGACGCAGAATTTGTGCCGCTTCGCGTGTCTGTTCAGGGTTGTAATTCGAAATCCCAACATACAGCGCTTTGCCTTGGCGTACAATGAGATCCAGCGCAGCCATAGTTTCTTCCAGTGGTGTATTTGGATCTGGACGGTGGTGATAGAAAATATCTACATAATCAAGACCCATACGTTTCAAGCTTTGGTCTAGGCTAGAGACGAGATATTTCTTGGAGCCCCATTCGCCATAAGGACCGGCCCACATATAATATCCGGCCTTAGTAGAGATGACCATTTCATCACGATAAGGAGCAAGATCCTTCTTAAGGATCTGACCAAAGCTTTCTTCTGCGGAGCCAGCTGGGGGACCGTAGTTATTAGCGAGATCAAAATGAGTGATTCCAAGATCGAAAGCTCTTCTTGCCATGGCGCGACCATTCTCGAATAAGTCGTTTCCGCCAAAGTTATGCCATAGTCCAAGCGAGATCGCCGGAAGGAGTAGACCGCTTTTTCCAGTGCGGTTATATTTCATATTGTCATATCTGGTAGCGCTTGCGTTATACATCGTTATTTCCTCCTAAAAAAGACTTATTTCTGATTACGTTACGTCCTTATTGTAGCGAAAGATCCCGGACAAACGTATGTCAGCAAGGAAGAAGTTTATAGCACAATGTCATTTTCGAGATGACGGACACGGTATTCTTTTGGAGAACAACCTTTCACCTTCTTGAACATCCGCGAAAAGAGTAAGGGGTCCTGATAGCCGACAGAACGCGAGATCTCACCGATAGTACAAAGGGTTTCTGTCAGAAGCTCGCATGCTTTAGCGATTCGGTAATTTAATAAATACTGCTGCGGTGGCATACCAATGGTCCGTTTGAACAAGGAAGATAAATATTTGCGATCCAGTTTGAGAGAAGAAGACAGCATCTCCACGGAAATGTTCTCACAATAATGTGTATGCAAAAAGTGCAGACTTTGCTCGACGTAAATACTCTTTTGACGCGGTAAAGGAAGTACATCCGGAACAGCTGGCACTTCTTGAAGCAAAAGGGAGAAAAAATCATACATAATCGCTTTTAGCGGCAGATCAAGACAATCCGAAGTGTCGGCTGCTTCTGTCAGGCGCTCGTAGAGATTAGGCATAAGCTGTTCATCCATCGGGAAGATTGGCTGCTCAGGCGATAAGGAAGTTTTGGATAAAATATATGATACCTGTACTCCGGTGAAAGCTACCCAAGAATAGGTCCAGGGCTTTGATAGGTCTGCTGCATAAGAAGTAACGATATGAGGGTAGGTAATAAAAGCTTGTCCTGCTTGCAGGATATGGGTCTGTTCTCCCACAGATACCGTTCCTGTTCCCTCATGAATGAAATGTATTTTGTATACGTCACGAACCCCTGGTCCGAAAAAATGCCCAGGTAGACACTGCTCCCGACCCCAGTAATGGAGATGCAAATCGGGATCACCTCTGAAGGGACGCTCAGAATTATAATTAAATATCGCCATGATTTCTTCAGTCTCTTTCTTTTATAGAGTTAACCAAGGGCAATTTTGCCCGTCTTCTTTTATTATACAGCATATTTTAGTGGGACCATTACTTGGAATGGAATGCGAATTCTGAGATAGAAGTTTATCCATGCCCAGTTTGGTTAAGTAAGCTATGAAGCTGAACGTATGAGCTAACTTCGATCACTAGGAGGTAATGGAGATGAATAAGAGAATCGTGGGTGTTTTTGGTGCCGAATACGAAGCTTCGAGGGCTATTGAAGAGTTGAAACGTCAAGGCTGCAGGACGGAGGACATTTCGATTATCGCGAGAAATAACAAGAGTGCGGATACGCTTAGAGATGAGTCAGGGACCCAAGCGCCGGAAAGAATAGCTACTGGTGGTCTGCTGGGTGGTTTGACAGGGCTCCTGATGGGGATAGGCGCATTGGCTATTCCTGGTATTGGGCCGATTATCGCAGCCGGACCGCTTGCGGCAACGCTGGCTGGAGCGGCAATAGGTGCTGGTAGCGGTGGACTAGTTGGCGGTCTTATTGGTCTTGGCATTCCTGAAGAGGAGGCCAAGCGTTACGATAACTACGTAGGTGAAGGCCATATTCTTGTAATGGTGGATGTGGAGGGTGAGCGGAAGGAGGAAGAAGTGAAGCGGATCTTCGTACAGCATAATAGTCTGAACTCAGACCGTTTTGAGGATATCGCGAATATAAATACAGCTGAGAATAGAAACTATGATGGCAGTGTAAAGGAAAGCGATGCGCTCCGGGCCGCTGATCAGCAAGAAGCGAGAAATTTAGCTCAAGCTACCGGAACCATGGATGCCATGGATACCTTAGCGAGTGAGCGCATTAGAAATAAATAAGAGATGAATAGCTATTTAGTAAAAAACAGACTATTTCACTAGCCATGGGTGAGCTGGTGAGATAGCCTGTTTTTTTGTGATTCATAAGGAGGCGACGTTCTGTCTAACAGTCGGTGCATCCGGTATTTCCTTACCAGGTAGGAAATGAATGCTGCGGATGTAGCGGATCGTTCGACTCTGTGCCCGCATGATGACCGAATGTGTCTCTGCGCGTTCTTTGCCAATGAAACGGACGCCGTTCAGGAATTCGCCTGACGTTACACCTGTGGCGGCAAAGAGAACGTCACCTATGCCAACCATGTCCTCCATGTATAGCACTCTCGTAGGATTGGTAATTCCCATACGTACACAGCGCTGTAACTCTATTGGTCCATCTGGGAGCAATCTGCCTTGCATTTCTCCGCCAAGGCATTTCAGTGCAGCGGCGGCAAGGACACCTTCGGGTGCTCCGCCCGAGCCCATGTACAAATCGACATCGCTATCCGGCAGTGCAGCCGCAATAGCGCCAGCTACATCTCCGTGACCTAACAGCTTAATCCGTACACCCGCTTCTCGAAGACTATGAATGAGTTGTTCGTGCCGTTTGCGGTCAAGAACCATTACGGTTAGCTCGGAGAGGGACTTGCCACTGAAGTGGCATGCTTTCTGGAGAGTGACCTCTACAGGGTCTTCGAGACTAAGTCTCCCAGCAAGCTCAGGACCGCAAGCGAGTTTCTCCATATAAATATCTGGAGCATGCAGCAGGCTGCCCTTATCTGCTATGGCAATCACGGATTGGGCATTGTGTAGACCACAGGCTACCACCTCAGTGCCTTCCAGAGGATCAACGGCTACATCGACAGAAGGGCCCTTTTGATTTCCAACTTTCTCGCCAATATAGAGCATCGGAGCATCATCCATTTCTCCTTCACCAATGACGACGGTTCCGTCGATGGAGACAGAATCAAACATGGAGCGGATGGCAGTCGTGGCTGCATCATCTGCCGCATTTTTATCTCCCCGCCCGATCCAGCGAGCCGAGGATAATGCACCTAGTTCAGTTACCCGTACAATCTCAAGAGCCAGTTCGCGATCCATTCTAATTCCCTCCAGTGCATCTAATTTACTTAATAATCCGAATGTTAGATATAACCCATAATAATGCCGGCAGTTTCTTCTATAGCTTTGTCGGTGATATCGATTACAGGACAGCCTAGCTTATTAAACAGAGAAGAGGCATATTCCATCTCCTCTGTAATCCGCTCCAGACTTGCATATTGGGAGCCAGTCGGTAACCCAAGCACCTTCAGCCGCTCAGAGCGAATCTTCAGCATATACTCCGGCTTCATGGTTAGTCCGATCAGTCGGTTCGGCGGCAGACTTAGCAGCTCTTGCGGAGGAGCAATTTCCGGAATAATCGGATAGTTAACGACCTTTTTCCCCCGATGAGCCAAAAAGATACTAAGTGGTGTCTTCGAGGTACGGGACATCCCTAGCAGAACGATATCGGCTTTTAGCATGGCGCCGAGATCCCGGCCATCATCACAGGCAACTGTAAATTCGATAGCCTCCATGCGGCGGAAATAGTTCTCATCAAGCTGGTGCAACAGACCCGGTCGCTGCTGTGGAGCATCGTCAAACGTATCGATGAAAGCTTGCATCATGGGACCCATGATATCGACGATACGAAGGTCAAGCCGTACGGCCTCTTCTTTAATCATTTCTCTTAGCTCCGGCTGCACCAGCGTATAGACGACAAAACCTTTATGCTGTGCGGCTTCTTCCATAAGCTTCCGGAGCTCCTCTTCATGTCTAATGTTCCCGTATCTTTTGATGGTGATCTGCTGATTCTGGAATTGATGAATGACGGCCTGCACTACAGCTTCTGCCGTATCTCCTATAGAATCTGAGCAGATCGTTATTAGGTTGGAAGATTGCTCGATGCTCATGAATTCCTCCTGTTATCCTTTGGCTTCAAGTTCGAGGAGAAGTTTTACGATAGCAGTTTTCGTCAAACGTCCTATGACATCCAGTTTCGTACCACTGTCCTCAGTGGCGCTGGGAACAACTACCGGTAAACTATCTACCTCGTGAAAAATCATTTTATGTGCGGCATCAAGCACCGTCTCATCTGGTGAAGTTGTAACTACTTTGGGCTGGCGTGTCATGACCATGCTTACGGGCATGGAGACAGCACCCGGATTGCCAAGGGTTACTTTCAGGAAATCCTTTCGTGAAGCAACACCGGTGAGCTTGCCCTCTTCGTCACAAATAATAAGGGTGCCAACATCCTGTAGAAACAGCGTAACTACAGCATCTTGAACCGTAGTAGTCTCACGGATAATAATAGGTACACTTTGAATCTCCTTTACCTTTGTCTCCTGCAACAAATAATTACTTCCCAGACGGTTGGATGATTTGAGTCCCGGGAAGTAACCGACTTTAGGTTTAGCATCGATATATTTGAGCATAACCAGAACGGAGAGATCGGAGCGAATCGTTGGCCGTGTTAGATTTAGACATTCGGCAATCTGTTCGCCGGTAATCGGAGCTCTTTTGTTCACAATATCAATGATTTCTAGTTGACGTGATGTCAGTTCGATCGCAATTCCCTCCACTTCAGATAAAAAGGCATTCCTCTTAGAAAAGAAGCGCCGTTAAGCGAATCCTCCTTTCATATATGAGTCATATATAGAGATTTTTGATTTAACTTGGTTATATAATACGCAATAGTGGTCATAAATGCAATATATAGTACGTCATATATTTGATTTTTTTAACCCGGATGTACTGATCCTACGCTTTAGCATTAATTGCTTCAAGGCGTCAGCGTTGACCAGGATGGTCCCAGCAATAATGGTGAATACACCTAGGATCGTAACCCAATTCACGGCCTCATTATAAAAGAAAAAGCCAACCCCTACGGCAATTGGTGGAGAGATATAGAGCCAGGTAGAAGGAAACACAGGATTTGTCTTAGCGACGAGCCAGTAGAACAACGAATGACCGACCATCGAGCCGATTACGATTAGATAGAGCAGTGAACCTGTAGTCTCGTAAGAAAGCAGAAACTCAGGATGTACATTTTCGGTGGCTAAGGAAAGAATGAATAACAACACTCCACCATACATCATTTGGGCTGCATTTAGAGCGATCGGAGAGACTTCAGGCATACTGTTGATTACTTTTTTAGAATAAATTGCGCCTACCGCGTAACAGCATTCCCCAATGAGGACAGCTGCGCAGCCGATGAGCCATAGCGGTGAAATATCAACGACAAGATTAGGAAGAACGAGCAGCAGTACGCCAGTTAATCCGATAATGCAACCATATAGGGAGATGGCAGGCGCTTTTTGACGAAGAATAGAGGTTTGAAGTAACAGAATCATGATCGGACCGGTGGCAGAGAGTACAGCCGCAAGCCCGGAAGATACATATTGTTCAGCCCAGTAGAGACCCGCGAAGGTGCCAAAGGTTAACGCAGATCCGGTGAAGAGCATTTCTTTACGCAGGAGCAGGGAGAAGCTAGCCTTACGTTTCCAGACCATCCATAGAAATAGAACAGCGCCCGCAACAAAAAATCGTAAGCCAGCTGAAAAGAAGGGCGGCGCACCAGCATCCACACCGATTTTGATCGCTAGAAAGGTCGTGCCGAAGATCAGACATACAAGTGCATAAGCTAATAAGATCATTTTGAAAGTCCCCTTTAGTGTGTTAAATCATTTTGTTAATCATATAGGGGAGAACACAGAACAGATTATCTAGAATAGAACAGATGACTTTAGAAATCGTGTACAATACTGTAAATAGGAGTTGCTCGGAGAGGAGTTGCAGTGAGGTGAAAAAGTCAGCGAGCGCGGAGCATAATCATCCCTTGTTTCGGCAGGTATATGGATTTCTAGTGAATCGCATGGAGCGAGGAGAGTGGGGGGCACATGATAAGCTTCCTTCTATACGGCTGCTTGCGGAGGAATTAAAGGTACATCGACTGACGGTATTCAAAGCGTATAGAATGCTGACGGAGGATGGTAAGGTATATGTAAAAGACAAATCGGGTTATTACGTATCACCAGTAAGTAGACTTCCTTCAATTGAAGAGGGTGCGGCAGTATCTGCTTATGCGCTCACTAATCCGCTATCAGATATACAAAGAGTGCCGACCAAGTATCAGTTCTCGCAAGCGCTGATTGATCCGGGATTACTGCCGAACCTTTTTCTATCCGACTATGTCAAAAAAGTGTTCGATTTATATCCCAAGGTCATGGGGACATACTCTTCGGTTCAGGGAGATGAAGAGCTACGTGAGACGTTAAGTCGTCATTTTCGGAAGAAACATCGGTTACAGTTATCCTCGGAAGAGTTGCTTATTACTTCAGGCGCGCAGCAGGCGATCAATCTGATTGCCCGAATTGTGCTCGGGCCTATGGACACGGTGCTTGTGGAGCGACCAACATACAGTGTAGCCATGGATGTTTTTCGCCGGGAGGGGGCACGGTTGATTCCAGTGGAGATTACTCCGACGGGCTATGACTTGGAGAAAGTTGAAGCTTTGATGAAAAAGCATAAGCCACGCATGTTCTACATCAATCCGACCCATCACAATCCAACCGGATATACGGTGCCAGTGCAGCAACGCAAACTGTTAGTAGAGCTAGCTGAGCGTTATCGCTGTCTACTGGTAGAGGATGACCCTTTTCGCGATATGTATTTTGAAGAGGAGCCCCCGCCGCCTTTTTTTGCTTATGATACGGAGGGCTGGGTGATTTATATCAGCAGCTTCAGTAAATATGTAGCTCCAGGCTTACGGATCTGCGCGGTGGCTTGCCGTTATCCATTTATGGAACGCTTGATCACAGCCAAATCACTCGCGGACAATGGAACTCCGCTGCTTAACCAAAAAATATTCTTGCATTACTACACTTCAGCACGCTTGCAAAATCATCTCGGTAAGCTGCGTATTGCGCTTCAGGTGCATAAGGAAATCGTGGAAGAAGAGCTAGCTGCAACTGGGTGGGAGTGGACACCTCCGCAAGGTGGTTTAAATCTATGGGTGAAGCTGCCGGATCATCTTTCGGTGGATCGACTGTTTGCCTCAAGTATGGCGCAGTCGATTGCTTTTGTGCCAGGAGAGCTGTTTGATCCGCTGGGGGAAATGAAGTCAAGAATTCGGATTAGCTATTCCTTCGCAAGCGAAGGGGTATTGCGGGAAGGAATCCAGCGATTGATCGCAATCGCTCGGGAATTATGAGTAGGTACAGAAGACAAGAGAGACTAACGAAGACTAATTAGGATGGAAAAGATTAGGCTTGTATAACTTGTTTGGAAATTGCTGTAACACTTTCTTCTTCTGTTCCGTCTGTAGAGTAAAGAAGGAGGTTGTTATGATGCTTAAGGCCAATTTCCGCAGTCCAATAATGATGTTCCTAAGTATAACGTTAATATTTATGGCTTTGCTGACCGTACGGCCCTCGGTTACTTATGCGTGTTCCTGTGTTGTACCTGCGGAGCCACTTGAGGCGTTGGAGTCAAGTTCAGCCGTCTTTACTGGGAAAGTAGTGGATAAAAAGGAGCCAAAGGGGACTATAATCTCATCGGCGGATCCAGTAAAAGTAACCTTTGAAGTCGATTCCAGCTGGAAAGGGGTTAAGGGGAATAAAGTTACATTGACCACTGCTTTGTCGTCTGCCAGCTGCGGTTTTGAATTCGTAAAAGGGGAAAGTTATATCGTCTATGCTAATGCAAACGGCGAAGGGGATTCAGGGGAATTAGTCGCCAGTTTATGCAGTCGAACGAAGCTGCTTGCCTCGGCATCGGAGGACTTGAAGGAGCTTGGGCCTAGTATATCGGCAGAGACTCCTACAGCTTCTCCAGAGGTAACATCAAATCACTCGCCGAAATCCGAAGCTGGAGTTAATGAGCCCACTGATCCTGCGGAGAAACCAGTTGCGGACAGCGATTCCGTTCCACTTGTTAATGTAGGGATCAGTGGAGTCATTATCGTTCTGATAGCTATAGTTGGCGCTATGTTGTACCGTCGTAGAAATGGTGGGAAGCAAAAGAAATGACGCTAACTCTAGGATCACGTTATGTCGTGATGAAATAAGCGGTCGCCGGAGAGTTATACTGGAGACCGCTTATTTGTTTGAGCTGACCTTAAATAGGTGGTGTGGGTGCTGGTGCTGGTGCTTAAGTATAGCTCGGGTCATCAAAACTCGAAGTTAGGGAAATTCTCCCTGATTTAATCGTATTTTACTCTATATGATTGATAATTGGGGAATTCGTCCCTAAAATTCTGCGAAAATGCCCTATTTTTCCTATATCGACTATTTATTAGGGAGAATTTCCGCAAAAAGTTTAATTTGCGCTTATAAAGTTCGAATTTTGTGAAATATGGTTAACATTAGATGTTGTAAGGTGAGACAAGATAAATTTAGCTAATGTAAGTTGAAATCAGCTAAAATTCGCTGATGTCAGGTGAATTCATGCTACAAGCCTTCATCACACCCACCCGAACAACCGAGCGAGTTGTGCGACAGCAAAGGTTACTCCAATGGCGATGCCGAGCGGAATGACTGCTGAGAGCACAGCCCACTTCATGCTTTTCGTTTCTTTATAGATGTTCACGAGTGTAGTGCCGCAAGGATAGTGGAGCAGGGAGAACAGCATCATGTTAAGTGCGGTCAGCCAAGTCCAGCCATGTGATAGAAAGACATCTTTGATGCTGCCCAAGCTGTCGATATCGACCATAGCTCCTGAGGACATATAGCCCATAAGCAGAATGGGCAGGACGATTTCATTCGCGGGAAGTCCGAGAATAAATGCCATGATGATAAAGCCATCCATGCCGAGCATGTGTGCAAAAGGATCGAAGAATGCAGCCATATGGTTCAGGACAGAATCTCCGCCAATAAACAGATTGCCTAAGATCCAAGTGATAATTCCAGCAGGGGCAGCTACTACGATTGCCCGAGTAAGTACGTTAAGGGACTTATCTTTGGAGGAAATAAGTATGGTCTTCCAAATTTGTGGCCGACGATAGGGCGGGAGCTCCAGTGTGTAATGTGTTGGAACACCGCGGAGCGCAGTTTTGGACATGACCCAGGAAACCGTCAGGGTAACGATGATGCCGATTAGCACCATCCCCATAAGTACGGAGGCGGTGGTGAGTGTACGGAGTGCGCCTGTCGTAGCCGCTCCTGCCATGAATAAGGAAGACAATAGAATCAAGGTCGGCCAGCGGCCGTTACATGGAACGAAATTGTTGGTTAAGATCGCGAGCATCCGTTCACGCGGCGATTCGATGATTCGTGTGGAGAGGATCGCGGCGGCATTACAGCCGAATCCCATAGACATGGTCAAAGCCTGCTTGCCGTGACCGCCTGATTTCTTGAACAAACGGTCCATATTAAAAGCGACCCTTGGCAGATATCCAAAATTCTCAAGCAGCGCGAACACTGGGAAAAATATCATCATTGGCGGCAGCATGACGCTGATGACCCAAGAGGTTCCTCGATATAATCCAAGAACAAGAACACCGTGTAGCCAAGCGGGGGCATGGATTGCCTCAAATCCGCCAGTGAGATAATCTTCGATGAAGCCGAAGAAGGAAGCGAGCCAGCTTGAAGGATAGTTGGCGCCGGCAATCGTAATCCAGAAGACGATACCGAGGATGGCGAGCATAATGGGGAATCCCCATATTTTTGAAGTTACGATATTATCCAGCTTATAAGTACTGTGCAGCTTCTTCTTATCCCTATAGGTGACTGCATCCCCGCAGATGCCTGCGGATACGCCATAGATACCACTGACAATTTCATCCCGTATCGCTCCGCCGTCAGCGAGCTTTTTCGCTGTGGACAGCAAGGAATCTAGAGGATCTAATCCCTTAGTGATATGCGGTGACTCCATGACCGATGACCTCCTTTGCTTCAGGCAATTCTTTATTCTTCATATTCTCTTTAAGCGAAGTTAGCAGGCTGTCATCACCGTCCAATAGGCGCAGTGCAATCCAGCGAGCCGGGTATTTGCTGCCAATGGTTTGTTCTACCAGTGGTGTAAGCTCTGCAATTCCTCGTTCAATCTCCTCATTGTACGTAATACGCAGTGGCTGTGCAGTGAATGCGCCTGTAGCCACTTGCTCCACCTGATCCAATAACGCCTCAATACCGATTTTATTGCGAGCAGATATTGCTACAACAGGCACGCCGAGACGTTTGGAAATACGTTTCAGATTGATGTCGATACCAAGTTTACGGGCTTCGTCGATGAGGTTGATGCAGACTACAGCCCGCCCGGTAATCTCCAGCACTTGCAAGGCAAGGTTGAGATTTCGTTCCAGCGAGGTAGCGTCAAGAACAACTAGTGTCACATCTGGCTGTTCAAAAATAATATAATCTCTAGCCGCTTCTTCATCAGCAGAATTCGAGTACAGCGAATACGTACCAGGAAGATCTACTGCGAGGTACGTATGGTCCTTATACTTAAACTCGCCTTCAGCAGTAATGACGGTTTTACCTGCCCAGTTTCCTGTATGCTGGCGCATGCCGGTCAGCAGATTGAAAAGCGTGCTTTTTCCAGTGTTAGGATTGCCTGCAAAAGCGACTGTGAAATGACTCATGCTTCTACACCTCCGATGACTTCTCCAAATATTAAAGAGCTTTCTTCTCTACGTAATGCAATGGTCGTGTTGCTTACCCGAAAAGCTATAGGATCTCCTAAGGGACTTCGCCGTAACACCTCAACGGCATTTCCGACTACAAATCCGAGATCCAGTAATCTTCTTCTAAGTACACCTTGAACTTCAATACCGCTTATTCGCAGCATGCTGCCTTTAGCCGCTTCTGATAATGGAATACTAGTTCCAGACATTAGATCCCCTTCTTTCATTTATTGTTTATTTGTATTTTTATGGTTATTATTTTGTGCGTTGGAATTTTTCTTGTGGTCTGACACAATATTAGTATATGCGAACAACTTTGTCCCTGCAACAAGAATGTTTCCCTAAGGCAAAATTAATTTAGGCGCGAAAAAGCCCCTAACGGAAAGAAGGCTTGCGCTCTCCAGCCAAGGGGCTAAGGTTGAGTCTACTCAAGGGCTTGTCTTTAATTGAAACAGTCTAATCCAAATTTTATTAGTCGTGAAGTTATGTCCAGCTTCCAAAATCAAGCGTGCGTCCAGTCTCTACTAAAGTCTTGGTATTACTTAGAACCTGCCACCAAGCGCTGATGCTGCCTGCATACGAAGGATCTTCAGGATGCCATTCATCATGGATAAGCGTGAGCTTAGTAGTTCCGCCCACCGGTTCAAGCAGCCAAGAAATACGCGACTCATATCTTTCATGTCCTTTATGATAAGAAGGTCCTACCTTATGCGTGAAGCGCAATGCTTTTTGCGGAGTGAACTCCAGCAGAGTCCCATAGACATGCAGCGTTTCATCTCCATCTGCACCGGGTCCGATGTATTCCAGTAATTCTCCTTCTTTGAAGGTCGAACGAATTACGCTGCCGTAATAGATCTGCTTCGTACCTTCCGGAGAGATTAAGGTTTCCCATACCTGTTCAGGTGTTCCGTCAATATAAAATTCATAGTGTAGTTCCTTCATTCGTTATTCCTCCTTGGTTTGTACTTTCATTTATTCCCTCGTACTCTTTTACACTATACAAAAGGATCACTGACAACTACGGTCAGTGATCCAAAAGAATAATTTAAGTCTTATAATGAGCTGCTAAATTAATGGCTATGTCCGCTAGTCTTTCTTTCAGGGAAGAAGGCTCCATGATGCGTAATGTGGTTCCATAAGGCAACAAGAAATAGGGTGCATAAGTCAGTAAAGAAGTTTCGTCCACTTGAAAGCGGGCTTGTCCTTCCATGCGCTGGACCAGCGTATGCCCAAATAGCCAATGACTGCATAGATCGTTCAAGATTCCCTCGTCTGATGCGATGATTACTGTAATTAGTTTCTCATCGGTATTGCGTGCAGGCAGTAAGCTCTTTAATAAAAAGTCACGTGCAGAGAAGTCAGTTGGACGAGTAAACACAGCTTCTGTACGGTGCAGTTCAATGATTCTATCGACCCGAAAACTGCGAATTTCTTGCCGCTGGTGGCAGTAAGCTACGGTGTACCATTGGCCCTTCCAGAGTACAAGTCCGTAAGGATCAATGGCACGGGAAGATGTTGTTTCTCCATTACCCTTACGATATTCCATCTGCAGAGTGCATCCGTTTGCCGTCCCCAGTTCCAATTCTTGAATCAGGTGGCTAAGCGGCGGGGAAGGAGAGTGGATCGTCTCAATGCCGTTCTCATGGCGCTCCATTTGTTCTAATTGCTGGGCATTGCTATACCTTTTCAGCTTGGATAGGGCCCGGTCCAGAGCTTCAACATAAGGATATCCGGTCCCCCTGGCAAAAGAAGAAGCTTGTAGAAGGGCACGCTGCTCTTCGGAGTCAAAGAATAATGGGGCCTCAATAAAATGTTCCGGTAAGCTATAACCGCCGCCAGGTCCGCTATCCGCGATAACGGGTACACCACTGATGCACAGCGCATCGATGTATCTGTATACAGAGCGGACACTGATCTCTAACGCTTCCGCTAGTTCTCCGGCGGTTCTTCCCCGTTGCTTGAGCATCCAGAGAATGGATAACATATGGTCGGCCTTGGACATGAATCTGGAGCCTCCTTGCTGCAGAAATTAGTAGTTCAACTATAGCAAAATGCTCATAGATCAGCCAGAATCCTTTCGATAGGATCTTATTGCTGTTTAACCATACGTTTTTTACCATAAGTTCCGAGTCGCCATAAATATTCTGCGGGTCCCATCCGGAACCGTTTGAGCATAAGGGTACTAAATATGATCTGTAGAAGCAGTATGGCCGCTGCCGCAATCATCTGTGTCGATACATGTACTGTACCAGGCCAATCTAGCAGATTGGATAGTGTTAGTATAATAACGGTTTGCATTAAATAATTGGTCAAAGCCATTCTGCCTAGAGAAGCCAGGGGCGCAAGTAGTTTCTGTACAACTCCATGGCGCATGAGTAGGGTTAGTGTTGTCACATAAAAAATACTGACTGGAAGCCCGCCTACTGCGAGGGCAACATCCAGAGCGCCCGTACTATTCATGATATTCTGCTGTGCAAAATACATGGGAATAATTAGCAGAAGAGAAACCGCTTGTGTGATCCGTAATCCTCGCTTATACCGTAGTGGATTCTCAAATAATCCAATCAGACCACTCCAATGCCCAAGCAGAAACATGCCAAACGTTACCACTATCGGGCCTAAGTAGAGACCTGCAAGGGTGACCACAATGCCCGCAACCAATACAAAACCTGACTTTAACTTATAAAAAGGAAGGAGAATCAGTCCAATGACTGCATAGATGAGCAAGGTTTCACCGGGTTGGAAATAATGATGCACCAGACCAATTAGAAATAAAATGAACAGCCTACGCAGAAATAATAAGCGGGGCTTAGACTCCCCTTTAGCTTCAGCCCGGGATAAGAATAACTGAAAGCCAACACCGAATAAAAATGAGAATATCACAAAAAATCGGTGATCCACTACTACATCAAGAAAACGAATAATCTGCAAATCGAGCGAGTTAAATTCCATCGTACCGAATACCATCTGACGAATGTTTATGAAGATGATACCCATTAGAGCAAAGCCACGGAGTACATCGAGTGTTACGATTCTTTTCATCATATTCTTTATACCATCATCTTCTTGAGACTTTGAATGTAGCGTGATCGCGCTATGATGAAATATATAGTTTGCACAGCAAGGAATACTCCAGACGTAATCAGCACAGGCACCGTTACATTCGTGACACTAATTTGCTTCAATACCGGTCGGATTACGACAAGCGTCTGGATGGTGGCGACAATGATCGGAATATAGAATAGCACAGAGATTTGTCTGGTGGCAGAAGCAGACATTTCTTTGACGCTTAGTCCGATTTTAGACAAGGCATTATACATTTGCTTATCTGCATTCAGCTCAGTATGAAGCTTGAAGAAGAGGAAGCTGGCTGAAGAAAGCGAGAAGATAAGCGCGATAAAGATCCCTATAAAGCTAAGCATAGCCATACCTTGTTTGGTAATTAGATAATTATCTGCTCGAGCATCTAATATGGAGATATATTGATTATTGGTATTGTTGGAATCCCTACTCCACTGGATCAGTTCTTTGGTGATGATGGCTTCAGGTGAGGTTTCCACAGGCGGTGGACCGTCCCAAGCAGGGATTTTATATAGATATTTCACATATGATCTCGTGTACTTCGCTGCTGAAGAAGAGATATTCTTGTACAAGCTGTCATCTACAATTAAGAGTGAGCTTGTATATTGCCCCATTGGATGGCTCTTCGGAATTTGTACCTCTTTCAGCATAAGCTCCGTATCGTTTTGAACCTTCAGCAGAATCTTTTGATTAGTAGTGTAATTCTGTGAATTCAACTGAGGGTTTAGCAGTAAGACAGCTTCTTTGTCAGATAAGGGAGCTACTTCGGACATATCCATTTTTGAAGATAACTGATTGAACTGGGACCAGGATATTAAATCAATGCTCTGGGTATCTTCTTTACCCGGACTCTGAATGGAGGCAGAGATTAGCTCGATTTTGTTCTCTGTATACTCCACTTTGGCGTTTTGTAATTTATTATGAATGGGTTCTAAATCAGGGGGAGTTTTCCCCGGTTTATAAATCGAATACTCCATGGCGAATGGACTGTTTTTATAGAGTTCTATATTTGCTTGATTCATCGATAAAATAAATCCTGACGCCATGCAAGCAAGCGAGGTTACAACCGTTACAAGAAACAACATTCTTGCATTATCTTTGATCTTGTAACTCATCTCGGAAATCCATAACAGGTTGGTTCCACGCCAAAGTCGCTTGCGGCTTAGTTTAAGCAGACGTATTCCGAGTACGGACAGCTGAGAGTAAAAGAAATAGGTACCTGCGATCCCCGTAACAGCAGCAACTAATAACGTAATTGGAGACAATTGCTTTCGAATGGCGAGTGCCCCAGCCGTTAACAACAGAAGCCCAAGGAGTGATAGCAGCCATGATACACGGGGCTCCTTTTTAGGTTTAACATTCCCTTTTAACAGATCAAGGACTTGATGTTTGCGGATAAATAACAGTGTGAAGATAGAGATGACCAGAAACAGTGAGATAAAAGAAATAGATGTGATCAACAGGGGTTTAACTGGCCAATAGAAGGGTAAATGATCCATTCCCATAATGGTCGTGCTGAGCAGCAAAAACAACTTGGATAAAAGCATGCCGAAAGACATGCCTGTTATTATGGACAGCAGTCCGATCAGCATATTTTCTATAAGAATCAGCTTGTTGATCTGACCTGAACGTGCACCTAACATCATTAGTATGCCGAACTCCAGATTACGAAGTTTCAGAAATGCACTAATCGAGTAAAGAACGAAAAAGAAAGCAAAGACAAACACAATATAAGAAGCGATTTTCATACCAGCGGCTGAATTTGTACCTAGCTCGATACTGGCAACACCAGGATGATAAATAAAGACGGAATAAGAGAAGAAGATCATGACCATAAAAGCACTACTTAAGAAAAAGGCGAAATACGCCCGAGAATTACGCTTCACATTGTTAAACGCGAATTGAGGAAAGTTCATGACTATTCCCTCCCCAGAATGAAAGTGTGTCGATAATCTTTTGGAAGAAGGCTTGGCGGTTATCTCCCCGGTGAATTTCGGCTGCTAGTTTCCCATCTTTGATAAAAATAATTCGATTACAGTAGCTCGCTGCCAGCGGATCATGGGTCACGAGCATTAGCGTAGTGCCTTCTTTGCAGTTAATATCCTCCAGCGACTCCATCACAATTCGTGAGGAATGAGAATCAAGTGCCCCTGTAGGTTCATCTGCTAGAATGATCGAAGGCGTACTTATAATCGCACGGGCAATCGCTGTCCGCTGCCGTTGTCCGCCGGATATTTCATAGGTGCGTTTATTTAAAATTTCCGTAATGTTCAAGCGTGCAGCGACCTTTTGCAGCGAGGTTTCCATCTCGGAGAGCTTGCGATTATCCAGCGTTAGGGGAAGCACGATATTTTCGGCTACCGTTAAAGTCTCCAGAAGGTTAAAGTCTTGAAATACAAAACCGAGTTCTCTGCGGCGAAAGTGAGCAAGGTCTTTTTTGTTCAAAAGATAAGGATTGCTGCCGTTAATGTACACCTCACCTGAGGAGGGCTGATCGATGGTGGACACCATGTTAAGCAGAGTGGTTTTGCCGCTCCCTGAGGGGCCCATGATGCCAACAAATTCGCCACTTTCAATGCTAAGATGAATATCGGTGAGGGCCTGTGTCGTTACTTTGCCCGGATATACTTTGTTAAGTCCTTTGACTTCTAAAACATTCATTCCTTTCATTCCTTCCATTACAATGTGATTTCAGCCGTCCCTAAGCGGGGACGTGTTATGAATATAATTTACAAGATCGGGCTATGTGCCGCTATGGATTTACCTTAACGTTATCTTACAACGTGTTTAAGGTTATGTTCGTACCTGAAGTGAGTAGGCCATACATAAAGAAGAGGGACTCCGTAGTCATAAGTATGACTAGAAGTACCCTCCGACCTTATTTCTGTAAATGGTCACTGTTGTGAAAAGCAATTTGGACTGTAGTGCCTTCTCCAAGCTTAGATTGAAGCTCCACAGTATGTCCTAGCCGGTTGCAAATCTCTCGCACAAGATACAGCCCCATTCCTGTTGACTCATGGTATTGGCGTCCACGTTCACCGGTGAAGTATGGGTTAAATACCCGTTTGAGGTCTTCAGGAGAAATGCCGATTCCTTGATCTGTAATATTAAGTACGAGATCCGTTCCAATGTGCTGCGATGAGAGGGTTACGGTTTTATCGGTGCCGGAGGTGTAATTCACTGCATTGGTCAAGATTTGGGTTAGCATAAACATTAACCATTTGGCATCACTATATACGGTGAAGTTAGGATTGATTTGTATATTTACCTTTATGCCTCTTCGGATGAAAAGCCTGCGGTTCTCGGCCACAGATTCACTAACCACTTTACTGAGAACTAGCGGCTCCACTTGGAAATCATCCTCAAATTGATCCAGCCTTGAAGTATAAATCACCATTTCCAGCCCTCTGCGCAGACGTTCCAATTCCTCCTGAATACTTATAGCAGCCTCATCCTCAAGATCCTCTAGCGAAAGCTGAATGACTGAAAGAGGGGTCTTCATCTGATGAACCCAGCGATTCATGAATACGATATGCTGATCCATCCGGCGAACATGCAGGTTGATCTGGTCCTGATACTGGCGATCGATAAGCTGTAATAGCTCATGAATAGCTTCTGGCAGCGGAGTGTCTCCTAAGGAAACAAGATGTTCTTCCAGCATACGCTTGGGATTACTTAAGGCTGCGTATAATCTCCGGTGCTGAGCGTATCGGTAGCCAAGATACAACAAAAGAACTACAGTGCTCAGGGCTATGCCATAGAGCATGATCGAGAGGGGCCTGTCCTCGCCTGTCAGCCAATAGAGTGGTGGAACAAGCAGCACTTGAAGCAGGTAGAATAGGATAAATGGAAGCTGGTCTTTCCAAAATAGCTTCATGGCGTATCCTTAGTAGCATTAAGCCTATAGCCAGCACCTCTTACGGTTTCCACAATATCGCCAAGACCGAGGTCTTTAAGCTTTTTGCGAACACGGGTAATATAGACATTTAATGTATTGTCATCAATGAAATGCTGATCCTCCCACATAAGATCAAGCAGGCGCTCGCGGTTTACGACACGTCCTTCCTTTAGTAATAAAGCTTCGAGCAGGATCGCCTCTTTCTGTGTCAGTTCGCTGGATTGCCCGCCATATTGAATCACATACCGCTCAGGATAAAGAATTAGTTCTCCGGACTGGAGCGTCCGTTCCTCTTGAATTTGTGAGTAAGAGCCGTAAGCTCTGCGTAAATGGCTGCGGATTTTGGCAAGTACGACTTCATAATGAAAAGGCTTGGTGATATAATCATCCCCGCCATTTTCTAGCGCCATCACCTGATCCATTCCACTATCCCGAGCGGATATGAAAAGAATGGGGCAAAGTGAGGTAGTGCGAATCTGGCGACACCAATAAAACCCATCGTATTTAGGCAGGTTGACGTCCAGCAGAACAAGGTCAGGATGGGTGGCATTAAAAATCTCCAGTACCCTGTTGAAATCCTCTACGATCACCGTACGAAATTCATATTTAGATAGATACGTGCTTAGCAGGCTTGCGAGCTTAGCATCGTCCTCTATGATTAGAATAGTCTCCATAGTTGTGCTCCTTTGATCAAATATAAGAATGGGATGGTTCATACGGTTATACAGTAACACGTACTAGGAAAATTATGCAAAAAGGACATCTGGTTACCAAAAATAATATGAGGTCGATGAGGGTTGAGGACTGAGTGGTTTTGGTGCCTGAGAAGTTTGATAAGGAGAGGGATTTGATGCGGCAGAGTTAGGGCACTTGGAGGGCCTAGTAGGCTGAAGGGCGAAACTGCAGACTGAAAGGGTGCATTTCAGCTAAAGTCGTAGATGTAAGTGTAGTTTATACATTTACTTATGCCAAAATAGCTCATTCCGATCCGTTAGTTGCACTTAGTGCAGCTATAAAGTGGAGATTCGGCGCTGAGAGAGGAAAACCAGGAATTTAATTGCACGAAATACAACTAAAAAAATCTTGAGAGAGTATCACGAGGAATAGTTGCACTTTTTACAGTTAACACGTAGTTATGAGCTCCTATGGTTTTGGGATATCCGGAATAGAATATGTAAAGTGAAGCACAAAGCTCCCCCTCAATAAAGTAGAGTAAGATGGGAATTGGCCATACAGAAGTCACACGCTCCTCAGATTGCACTTTATACAATAGATTCTATCAAAAAGACGTTGGAATTTGATTCTATTGCACATTCTGCAATTAAATGTTGTAAAAACATCTCATTATCACTAAAAGACCAGATTCTAATGCACAAAGTACAACAGAATCCCAATTTCCTATAAAAAAGAATGCTTCTATTGCACAAACTGCAATAGAAGCGTCAAAAGAAGTATTCTCCGAAGCCGAAGCACGAAGCCGAAGCGTAGCACAACGCTCGTACGTAGCCGCTGGCTAGATCATTCTATTGATATTTAACTACAATCGCATTGCTAATCTGACGCCCAGGGGTCGTGAGATATTTGCCATTGTAGTATAGTCCGCTCGATGCGCCGCCATCCAGATTCATGGCTTGATACGCACCAGCCTGCTTCATCATTTCTGCCAGCTGTGGGATGGTTGCTCCACCAGTGGTCAGCAGAATTAGCTTGTGGTCGCGTGTGAGGCCGAGTGCGCTGCGGGCTCCGCCGCCGGTTAAGATTTTGGCATCCTTGAAGCCTTCTGCCGCAACATTAAGAGATACCTTACCATTCACAAGCAGACGTGGTCCGGCTTGGAGCGCCCCTTCCATAGAACCGGAAGCGAAATGGTTCGTAAACTCTAGTCCGGGAATAAGCGAGGCCAGGTGATTGCTGTCATAGGCGAAAATTGTACGGCGATCCCCGGAGCTATTTTTGAGCATTTTTCCACCACTGACCATATAGCCGTAAGGAGCTTTGTATGCCCCCTTGGTGTAGGCATCAAAGAACGTACCATTAATAGCCACTACGGCATTATTGCGCTTGGCTAGACTGCTCAGGTCCTCCACTTTTCCCACCGTATTTCCTGCTAGTACAACGTCGAGCTTCACTTTAGGATGTAGTAGGGATACCGTAACGGTCTGGGCTTTGAAGGATCTGCCGCCCACCTTGAAAGTTTTACTAGCACTGACAACGGGGGAGGAATCTGATTTAATAAGTGCGCCAGTCTGTACAGGAACAGTCGATGAAATATCGTTATTAGTAAGGGTTACAGAAGAGGCCTCCGGATTCCATTCTAATTGAAAGCCCAGCGTTTTGCTGATAAAGGACAAAGGGATATATACCGTACCGTTATCACTGAAAGCAGAGTCGGTTAGTGTAACTGGTTTGTCGTTGACTAGCGCAGATGCTTGTCCTACAGTAAGTGTAATCTTAGTGTCTGCGTTCGTAATGGTTATACGTTTATCACTAGCATTCCATTCAGCATGTATACCAGTGAAATTATTTAAGAGGCGCAACGGGATGTACGAGTGATTATTCTTGGTCACATACACGGTGTTTTTAGGAACTGGAGCTGCACCAGCAGTGGTGGAACAAATTGTGTAAACCGGAACCAAACATAGTAGAAATGCGAGAAAGAACGGAAACATTAACTTTTTCATATTAACCAAAATCTCCTTATCCTATAGCTGATGTAAAAAGCGATAAGGTTTATTATACCTCAAGTTCTAAAACATGGATAACCTCATTTTTCAAATACTCATGGAAAGATTCTGATAGAATATAGATACCATTAAAAGAATAGTACTAGAACTCAACAACTAAAGGGAGATCTTTATGACTACAATAGGTTTAATTCGCCATGGAAGTACCGCGTGGAATAAGGAAGGCCGAGCGCAAGGGCATACGGATAATCCATTGGATAATGAAGGCTTGCAGCAGGCGGCTCTACTTGCCGAACGGCTTAGCACTGAACAATGGGACTATTTATATTCAAGTGATCTGCTTAGAGCGCGACAAACAGCAGAGGTAATTGCTACAAGGCTTGGAATGAAGATCGCCGGTTTAGTACCAGGTATCCGTGAGATGAACGCAGGGCAGATTGAAGGTACTACGGAACAAGACCGCGTTGAACGATGGGGAAGTGAGTGGAAGCAGTTAGATTTGGGACTGGAAAGTCCAGAGGCCAGTGAGATCAGAGGCAGTCAGGCCATCGAAGATATCGCGGAGAAACATCCGGGCAGTCGTATATTGGTCGTTAGCCATGGTGCGATTTTACGGAGTAGTCTTAGAAGACTTTTTCCAGAACTGAATGTAACTGTTTTACTGAGTAATACATCTATCACCCGGATTATTAAATCCGATTCGACTTGGAATTGCGAACTATACAATTGTGCACGGCATTTGAAGATATAATTAGTGTTCAGATAATGTTCAGAGCATTTTAATATAGTAATTGCTCAGAAAGCTAATCATTTTTGTAGTCAGAAGGATGTGCGAATTTAAGGTGGCAGAGGTCCAGATTTACTTACAAACATTATTATCCATTCTCATCGCAGCAGCGGCCGGTTATTTAGTACTAAGACTTTACCGGGATATTTCTTCTAAAACGCCTCAAAAAAGAGCGATTCATACCGGCCTTTCCGTGATCATTATCGTCGCCTCCCTATGGATCATGCACCAGCTAGGTGTAAAAACTTTACTGGGAAATGAAGTGGCCGATGATGGGGTTATTATACCGCTGGTGTTCTATAGTCTTACGATAGCCCTATGCATGTTTTTGCTTACACGAATGAACTTAGTATTGGCTGAAAGAGAGCAATTGAAAGAACTGGCGTATAAGGATGCTTTAACGGGGCTATTGAATAAGAATGGAATGGATCATTTTTGGGATCGATGCAAAGTAAATGAGCAGCTTGCCGTCTTATTTCTGGATCTGAATCGTTTCAAATCGATCAATGACAGCTTGGGGCATCATGTGGGGGACTTACTACTGCAAGAAGTGGGTAAAAACTTAATTCAATTCTCCAGCAAAAGAAAACGTCATATTTTCCGCGTGGGCGGGGATGAATTTGTGATTGTCGCTAAAGGCAGCACCCAGAAGGAAGCGGAGCAGCTTGCTGTGCGGATTCTGGAGAAGACGACTAAGAGTTACCAGCTTGGTGAGCATAACTTGTTCGTATCCATGAGTATAGGGATCAGCATAAGTCATGGTAAGGTGGATCATTTTAGGCTGCTAAATGAAGCAGATACAGCGATGTACGCTGCCAAGCAGCTTGGTACGGGGCGTTACTCCGTTTATAAGAATTAGAATGAGTTGGTGTAAAATACAAGCGGCAGCCATGGACCTCTACAATAGGTCCTAGACTGCCGCTATTTTTATTGGACTAACTGTACCCTATGAAATGAAATTATGCCCCAGGTGAATGAATGCTATTAGTCACTTGCTTGCGGCCTTTCATGAGGAACAAGCAGACAAGAGCAACGGCCATACTAATAGCCGCCACGTAGAACAGGATCGAATAATCAAAGATATCAATCATAAGTCCCAGTAGTGGAGGCGAACTGATGGCGGCGAGGGAAGAGACCAGATAATACATCCCTGTTCGTGTGCCAATACTCTCTTCTGTCCCTGTTGCCACAACATAAGGATAGGAATTGATATTAATACAAGCCCAGAAGACTCCACCTAGCAACAGTAACCCTCGAAGGAGCAACAAATCCTTTGCAAAACCGACGAGAGCAAAAATGCTCATTAGTCCGCATACGCCGATGATGATCATTTTTTTCTTCCCGAATCTTCCGCCCAGCCAGCCGCTCGGAATGGCGAACAGCACAAAGGCCAAAGAGAAGAAGGTGAGCGAGAAAGAGGCCGCCTGTTCGCTTAGACCGAGATGATGTTTGCCATATAAGGTAAACAGTGTCTCAACGCCTTGATACGCTACGAACCAGAAGAAAATCGCCGCGAGCAGAAATACTGTCGTACGGTCAAGCTGACCTCGAAAGGAAATACGAGAGGGCTTGGTGGCAGTAGCTGCTTCTGAAGGAAGCTTCATCTGCACGTTTACGCCATCCCGATTTTCTTTGATGAAGCGTGATACGATAAACAGACATAACAAGGTGATTAGTCCAGCAACGATAAACGGAAGTGCTGGATTGGATTTATACAGGATAGAACCTACGCCGAAAGCGAGAATAGAACCGAACCCACCCATGAAATTAATCAGTCCGTTAGCCTTCGTACGCTGCTCTTCAGGCGTAATATCCGGCATAAGGGCAACGGTTGGTGAACGGTATAAGCTCATGGCCAGGTTCATCAGCATCATAAACAACAGAAGTGTAAATAGTCCGGTATGAAACGGGATCAGCATGGTTAGCACGGCAGCGAAAGGCATACCGATCATAAGATAAGGCATTCTGCGTCCAAAACGCGAGGTAGTGCGGTCACTACGGTTGCCGATCCAAGGCTGTAGGAATAAGGCAAAGTAATTATCAATCGTCATCAAGAAGCTGATAAGCGCCACACTATGTACGTATTTTTCTAGAAAAAAGGGTACGAATGCGTTATACAGACTCCATGTAATGCTGATGCTGAAAAAGCCGAATCCGAGCAACCAGACTTTTTTCACACGTTCACACTCCCTTATTATTTAGCTAGAAGTCCAGCCAACACGTCTGGATGATCGGTAATAATCCCTGACACTCCAGCTTCAATCAAAGCCTTCATCCGCTCCGGATCATTAACGGTCCATGGATGGTAGGCGATGCCCTGCTTAGCCGCTTCTTCGACGAATTCAGGCAGTACCGCTTGATGATAAGCATGCAGCGCGTTTGCGCCAAGCGTAGCTGCGTAATCCCAAGGACGATACAGACCCTCCCCGTATAGAATTCCTGTCTTGATCTCAGGTGCGATCGTTTTACTGTGAGCTAGGGAATAATGGTTGAAGCTCGAAAAAATCACGCGATCGCTCATTTTGAACTCCCGTACAGCCGCGATAACCTTTTCCTCCATACCCGGGTAAAAGAAAGTACCATTCTTAAACTCGATGTTCAGTACTGTATCTCGTCCTTGCAGCAGATCTAACAAATCTTCCAGCAAGGGGAGTTTCTCGCCTTTGAATTCGGGACTGAACCAAGAGCCCGCGTCCACTTCCAAAATTTCTGCAAGGGTTTTATCCTTCACATAGCCACTTCCACTTGTCGTACGGTTTAGGGTTTCATCATGAATAAGAACAAGTCCGCCATCCTTGGTCATTTGTACATCAGTTTCAATTCCAGTTGCACCTAACTCAAGACCTTTGCGGAATGCTGCCATAGTATTCTCCGGACATACTGCCGATGCGCCACGATGCGCAAAATTAACGATGTTTCTCATAAGATATTAATCCCTCCAATTTAGTGGTTGCTATCGCCCTGTAGATGAGGACTACTTGTCATATTCCACACAGAGTAAAGAAACCCTGTTTAGAAATGTTAACAGGGCTCTATTTCTTGAAATTTTACGTACAGTTAACCTTACAGCAATTTTCGGTTCAATGGCTCATAGCTCCGTAAGGGATTCGTTCCAGTAATCCTGATCCGTATATATCTTGCAGCTTCAGCTCTGGCATATGAATATAACCGATATAACAGTCGCATACCTTCATTCGGCAGGCTCTTACAGCGGATAGACCTTCCAAGCCATCGCGGTAGAGATTGCCTATGACACCTCTGTCCTTATAGCAGCGTTTCACCAGTCCAGCGCCTTGTACATAAAAGACTTCATTTCCAGCATTGCAGGTTTGACCCAGGCTTTCGTAATCCATAGCATTCACCGCAAAATGCGGATCAATCATGCTTAGAATGGAAAGATCCTCGGCAGTATAGTAATCCGGTTTATCTTTATAAGCATTGACCCATAGATATACACTCTCCGGTAATACTGCACGAAGCGAGGCAATCGCTGGAAAGGCGCTGCGGATCCCCACGCTCCCAACACTGAAAGGCACATCATTCTCATACAAAGCCATGCATTGCGTTAGGAACTTATCCTCACTCACCTGTCCAGGGTGATAAGTAGCCCAAAAGGCAGCCTTGCTTCGATTCAGCTTATGAACGAAATCAAGATTTGCCGAAAGGTTAGTCTGAATCGCCACCTTATCCACATGACTCATATTGGAGAGCGAGATCATCGCTTCTTTGTACCAGCGATGAATCAGCCCTTCACCATAAGGGTTGAAAAAGATAGACAGCCGATGTCCCGCTGCACCTTGCAGAGAGGCCCACTCGACAAAGATCTCCAGCCCTTGCCGATCCTTCGTGAGAGTGGCTGCGCTGTCTCTTGTTTTGCCGAAAGGACAGTAGGGGCAGTCATAGTTGCAGGAGGTGAGAGACCCACGGTAGTAGAGGACTGCATTCATGGCAATACGAACCTTTCCATCTGCTCTCGAATCTCCCCTGAAATAAACCAATCACCGATGGAATCGGAGTAGCCCAAACCTTCGGTAGTGAGGCGTAGTACGCCATTTGCTTCTTGCCCTAAGCCGGTATGAAGCAGGTTAGACAGTTCAGGATAATCACTCCAGAGTGAATTTCCGAAGCGCAGACTATAATCTTCAAGCCTCAGGCCTTCACTATGTAAAATCGCCTTCAGAATAAAACGGCGCTTTTGTTCTTCCAGACTCAGTACAATTCCATAATCAGCCGTATCGTAACGATCCGTCCCGACGTAATCGGCAATAATGCTCTCGGTTGCTTTACGGCTCACCCCATAACGGGAAGCGTAATGCACATTGCGAGTATAGGATCTAGCCCCGCAGCCCAGCCCGACCATGCCCTCTTCCTGACAGCTGTAGTCAAGAATGTGTTTAGCTGTTCCTGCGTCTTCCTTGGCGAAACGACGCATGGAGTATTGGCGATAACCTCTCGCTTTAAGCAGTTGCCCAGCGGCTTTGTAGCAGTCTAGGCGAATATCCTCCTGACGCTGGATATCCCCTGGCTTTACGATGGTATGCTCACGGGTGTAGAGCGGATAAATAAAGATTTCTTCAGGATCATAGCTAAGCGCCTGATTTAGCGAATACAGCCAAGAGTCGACGGTCTGCCCCGGAAGACCATAGATCAGATCCAAATTTAGAATGGGAAAATCATATTTACCCAGTAGCTCCAGTGCCCGATATACCTCATCTGGATTCTGCGGGCGATAGATCGCTGCGGATTCAGCTGCGACAAAGCTCTGAATGCCCATGCTGACCCGATCCACAGTATTTTCTTTAAGAATATTCAGCTTCTCTTCGCTGAGCGTCTCAGGTGAAGTTTCCACCGAGATGGAGGCCGAGCTCGTATCTAGTCCCATTGTATCAACGGCAATGCGAAACAAGCGACGAAGCTGATCTGCCGCCAGCAATGTAGGGGTTCCACCGCCAATAGCAAAACGGGCATACGGCTTATGTCTGGTGAACGCTGCCCACTGCTTGGCTTGACGCTCCAGCGCATCTACGTATGTAGTGTGAACATTCGCGCGTTTATCAGGCAGGGTGAACAGGTTGCAGAATCCACAGCGAGCGCCGCAAAACGGGATGTGCATATATAGAAAGAAGGATTCAGCTGGCTCATCCCGCCATAAGGATTCTAACGGAATTGGTGGCTGTAGATCCCTGTAAGCCGTTTTATGTGGATAGGAATACAGATAAGATCGATAAGGGTAAGCAGTAATGTTGTCTTTCCATTGGTGAAGCTCTTCTAAAGAGAAGGACGATAACGTCATAACAGTTCTCCATCCTTTCCTTTTATAATATAAATTCCCGATAAGGGACGTTCCATACGGTCTCGTGGGCCAAGCGATGCCCCTGATAGCCATCTTCGCCATAGGCGGTTCCATGATCAGAAAACGCTAGACAGAAGGTAGGATTGCCACGTTCCCGGAAGGCATCGAATAATCGGCCCAGTTCACCATCCACATAGCGGAGTGCGGCGCGCTGGCTGTCTACGGAGTCTTTTTTAGCACCGGGTATAAAATAATGGTTCGGCCCGTGGATGGCTGAGACATTGAGGAACATGAACAGTCTTTGCTCGCGCGTAGTATCCTTCAGCAGCTTCAAGGCATGATTCACCTGATGCTCTGTGGAACGCGGATTGGTAACGCCGAACGTCATCCGCCAGTAGCTGTGCTGGAAGTAGCTTGGTAACACACGAGCGAGTGGATTTTTTTTGGTGAAAAATATAACGCCCCCAATACAAATCGTACGGTAGCCCTCGGCAGCAAACCCGGATACGATATCGGGTGTATCGAACAGCCAGGTATGGGGATGTGTCTTCATTCCGGTGTTTCGGGAATGGAACATGCGGATATGTTCTGTCTTATCCGTTGTGGCTGGAGTAGGCAAGAAGCCGCCGAAGAAGGCATGATGAGCCGCATAGGTGAAACTGCCTGGGGTATGTCTTTTCTCCCAAGGGCCGGTTCCGCACAAGTTCGGGCAGTTCTCTTCCTCCATAACAGCAGTGTCATAACGAAGAGTATCGAGTGTGATCATAAGAATATCATGCGTGCCGACGATGGTGTTCATATCCATTTAAGATAATCCTTCCTTTATAAGCGGTGTAGAGGGAGGTGTGATATAGTCTCTAGCCGACAATACCTTCATTTCCCATTCGTAGGTGCTGCAGCCGCGGTATTTCACATCGTACAGCAAGTCGCCAAACGGATTGACATCCGCGACAAAACATTGCTGTGAACCCCCGGA
Source organism: Paenibacillus etheri (assembly GCF_001012825.1). Taxonomy (GTDB): domain Bacteria; phylum Bacillota; class Bacilli; order Paenibacillales; family Paenibacillaceae; genus Paenibacillus_AQ; species Paenibacillus_AQ etheri. Next base: position 72,109 of record NZ_LCZJ02000012.1, on the reverse strand, counting down.
TACCAGTACATCTATTCCGGCTACCCCGGAACGGGGAAAAGCAGCCAGTGCTTGCACGGCAGTATTCCGCACTTGCTCTTGAATGGGTTCAGACAGACCGGCTTCCGAAAGAGACATCCGCTGGTTGCGTAAATGCAGATTCGTAATCGGAGTAGGGCTGACCCGAGCAATCGCGTGGCAAGCCTCGCGGAGAACGACTAGCTGGCGAATATCGAAGGCTTTTCCCTTAAGCCCCGCTTTAGGGATCCATTGTTCAGCATAAGCACCGTGCTGGTAAATCCAGTTCATAATTCCCGAGATCGTGGCGGTATCAGTGTACCGACGCAGTTTACCGGAATTATAGTAAATGGGTGGTCGAGTGATGTAATCCTCGACCCCCACTGTTGTTAAGGCAATTTCGGCACCTGTCACAGGATGGATCTGATAGGCGATCACTCCTGAAGCGGCAGAGCCGAAGGCCAGCTTAATGAATACCCGGTGCATGCGCCGGGATAACATCATCTCCCGGAGAGAGTCATAATCCGTAGGCTGCTGATCTTCGCCTACTGGGCGAGGGATTGGAATCCCTGCCTCGCTCAGAATCTGTTGTGTCTGGCGTTTATCGGTCATGGCCGCAATGTCAGTAGGGTCATTTAACCACAGCGAACCTGGACACGCGGTTTTGGCCTCTCGCTGTAGTCTAGCCAGCATTCGGCAGTAGCCACGGAACCATTGAGATGGATGGTGCATGACCCCTTGCATTTCCTTCAATTGACGGGCTGCCTTCACGCGGAGTGGTCGCGGATCAGGTCTATCGGCGAAGGGATGAAGGGAATCGTCAATATCATCCGAATCCGGTGCACCTAGAGCGATCAAGGCACGTTCTACTTCAAAGCTGCTGCCAGGTGATTCCAGTCTCAGTAGCGGGGGAGCTGCACTGAGATCTACTCCGTTATAAACGGAGGATTGACGGGACAATTGCTTCTTCTGTTCTCCCATAAGATCACCTAACGATCTACCTTGCAGAAACTCAGCGTACGATAAAATAATGGCAGGGGGCATTCCGAGATCGGAACGCGCTTGCTGGATGCCGCTAGTCCGTTTATCGCCGGGAATACCGATAACGATCATCGGCCTCATGAGAGGCTCACTCTGTGATGGAAGGATAACGCCAGTCTTCCTCATCATCGCTTTCCTGCTTGTCGCTAACATCAACAGGCAGTCCACTCTGCTGCCAGCGGCTAATCATCTCGTCAGACATATAATGATGGCTTAGGTTTAATGCTTTTAATTTTTTGATTCTGTCGCTGGCTAGAAGCAATTCCGCCCCCTCATCGCTTAGGGTACCGAGTGATAGATCTAGCGTATCCAGCTGATCCAGAATAGGAGCATTTGCTAATGCACCTGCGATCTCATCTTGGATCTGGCTATTTTTTAAACCTAGATAAGTAAGCTTAGGGAATTTCCCTACTTCTATAAGAGGGAGAAGATCTGAAAGGTTGCCGTCAAATCCGTAATCTTCTACGCCTAGATATAGCTCCAGCTTGCGTAAATTCGGCAATTGGCTAGTTGCAATATGTTCAAGAACGGCTTTACCTAAGCCCCCACTGATAATAATCAGTTCTTCTAGCTTGTCGTGTTTGAGTTCTGTGAGGCTCAGCTCATTCCCACCTTGAATCGTGAGTGATTGTAGCTCTGGAAAAGCGGGGAGGAGCGGCGATAGATTGCTTTGGGTAATCCAAGAAATCTCGCATTCCTCATAGCCCATCTCACCCATGAAAAGCTTGCGCAAAGCAGGGAAGCTAGCGCTATGCGTAACGAGTGCCTCTACAACCTCTTCTGAACTATTCTCGTAGGCTTGCCCCCAATCACCGATAATTAGGCTGGTCAGCGAAGAACTTTCGGGGCTGCTGCTAAGCTTCTGAATTTCCGTGCCGATTCTTTGGCCTTCCTCAAATTCGTCGTATCCGATACTGAGCTTTACTTCAGTCATGGGCATTCCCTCCCGGAAAAATTTAACTTCGAAAATACCGTATCATCTGTAGCCAAGGGAGTCAAATAACAGGTTTAAATAATTATAGTCAAATTGGTCATGTCATTGACCTAAGAATGTATGGTAGGTTTATGCTAGGGAGAATTACATTATTTTGAAATATAAGAAAGTATTCGTTTCACACTATACTTTATCCTTATATTTCTCGCTAAACGCTTACCGTCCTTATAAGGACGCCGAAGGCGATTATACTTGAAGGAGCTGCTCTAATGAAGTTCAAACATCAGGAATGGATAATAGAAGCGGATATTGCAAAGCTGCAAGCGGCTATGGAAGCAGGAGTAGTCAGCGCAGAGGATTTGGTAGCAGCCTATTTGGAACGGATTCATAAGTACGATATAGACATAAACGCAATCTTAGAAATTAATCCAGAGGCTATAGACATCGCGAGAGCACTGGATGTTGAACGTAAAGAAAAAGGAAGTCGAGGAAGTCTACACGGTATTCCTATATTGTTGAAGGATAATATAGATACAGCGGATAAGATGCATACGAGTGCTGGTTCAGTAGCTTTAGCAGGATCATTTGCGGCAAAAGATTCCTTCGTAGCTGCGAAGCTTCGGTCGGCAGGGGCTGTTTTACTTGGAAAGGCGAATATGTCGGAGTGGTCTAATTTTTTGTCCAGTTCAATGCCGGCGGGGTATAGCTCACGAGGTGGCCTTGTACTTAATCCATATGGACCAGGCGATGTATTTGTCAGTGGTTCAAGCTCTGGACCAGCGGCAGCAATTGCGGCGAATTTGGCAGCGGCATCGATCGGAACGGAAACAGCGGGATCAATCGTCGGCCCAGCAAGTCAGCATGCACTCGTCGGGATCAAACCAACGGTCGGATTAGTCAGTCGTACTGGAGTGATTCCTATTTCAGTTAGCCAAGACACCCCTGGTCCTATCACAAGAACAGTTACGGATGCGGCAATTATTTTGGGGGCATTAACGGGAGTGGATGACAAGGATGAAGCAACATTTTCGAGCGAGAAGCATGCTTTTACGGACTATACTCCATTTTTAGATAAAAGCTTTATTCGGCAAGCAAGAATAGGTGTCCCACGGTATTATTATAACCATTTAGATGCAGAGCGGCTTTCAATTATGGAAGATGCTATCCAGACTTTGAAGAACGAAGGCGCTACGATTATAGATCCGGTTACGCTTTACGTTGAACAACAAAACTGGAATAATGATGTGATCTGCTATGAATTTAAAAAGGGGCTCAATGCGTATTTATCCCAAGTAGATGATTCCGTTCCGATTCACTCTTTACAAGAACTGATAGCGTATAATGAAAGCCATGCTGAAATCGCATTACAATATGGGCAAGACACATTAACTAGGTCAGAGGGAGTAACTTTAACCGAAGAAGAATATCAGCAAAAGAAACAAGAATACAGAGAGTTAGCGCTCGAGCAAGGAATAGACTACGTGTTGGAACAACATAGTTTGGATGCATTATTGCTGCCTGGTGACGTAGATGGGATGTATATTGCGGCACGTTTGGGGTATCCGTTAATTACCGTTCCGGCAGGGTATGTAGATCAGGGCATTATTGATGCCGACGGTGATCCAACTCGGGGGCCCTTTGGAGTAGTATTTTCCGGAAAAGCCTATAGTGAGCCTACGCTCCTATCCATAGCCTACGGGTTTGAACAAGCTACGCAGCATCGTGTTCCACCGCAACTGGAATAGGTATTGACTACTTTATTATAGAAGGAAGAGATCAGCTTGAAATATTGCCTAGAATGTGGAACTGCATTAGTAATGAAAGAAAGCGAGGGGGAAGGCCAGGTACCTTATTGTAATGCATGCGAAATGTTCCGATTTCCTATTTTCAGCACAGCAATCAGTACAGCGGTATTAAATCGGGATATGAATAAGATTCTATTGATCCAGCAGTATAACCGACCAGATTATATATTGCTTGCAGGGTACGTGAATAAAGGTGAAGATGCGGAAACAACTCTTATTCGTGAGGTAAAAGAAGAGGTAGGTCTTGATATTGTAGCCTATGAATATATGCGCAGCTTGTATTTTGCACCTTCTAATACGCTGATGCTGAATTTTATAGGTGTTGCAGATTCGGAGGACTTAGGTCAGGTGAATGCTGAGGTAGATCATGCTGAATGGTTTACTTTGGAAGAGGCCGCCAGCGCTATTAAAAAGAATAGTCTAGCCGAAACCTTCCTATTGGCGATTATTGAGAAATTGCATGCGGAACAGGTACAGGTAAATCCGGTATCGGTAGGAGGAACAGTGTAAGATGCGAGTATATAGCTTTGCCAAAGAAGCTGGTAAATCTATTGATGCGTTCGGCAGCCAGCAGCTTTATATGTCGAGAATACTGACAGAGGTGGTTTCTCCGCAAGTGGGATGTATGCACTTGGCCGTGAATGGACTTGTTGGCTGGCATCAGACTCCGATTCCACAGCTGTTTCTGGTCGTTAGCGGAGAAGGCTGGGTCAGAGCAGGGGAAGAAGCAGAAATTTCAGTTAGCGCTGGCTCTGCCGTATATTGGGACAAGGGCGAGTGGCATGAGACACGCACGGAGACAGGACTAACAGCGATAGTGATCGAAGCTGAGAATATGAGTTTGGCGATGCCGATGGTGCAAGAGATTCTGGAGCGGAGGGAAAACAATGTTTAATCAAGAGAAAAGAACAATTACGACCGAAAGATTGATTTTGAGGCCTTTTGAATTATCTGATGCTAAGCGTGTCTCGGAACTCTGCAATAATTATAATGTCTACAAAAGTACGTTGACTCTACCTTATCCATACACTATCGAATGTGCAATATCATGGATTGAAGCTCATGAAGTGAATTTTATCAATAATATGTATTATGAGTTTGCGATTACTGATAAAAGTACAAACGAGCTCTATGGAGCTATAGGACTGACGAATAAGCAAGCACACAGAAATGGTGAAGTTGGATATTGGATCGGTGAGGAATATTGGGGTAAAGGATACGCGACTGAAGCAACAAAAGCGATCATTGCGTTTGCTTTTTCAGAAAAGCATTACCATAAAGTATTTGCAATCCACTTTGCTTCAAATCCCAGCTCTGGGCGGGTGATGCAAAAATGTGGAATGGTGAAGGAAGGCATTTTATTACAGCATATCTATAAAGAAAATAAATATGATGACCTTATTCATTATGGAATTATTAACTCTGAAGGTTAAGCTACATAAAGTAAATTATTAATGTTCTTGCAAGCAAATAGACAAACAAAAAGGAGCCGAGTGGCTCCTTTTTATTGTTCTACCATGAACTTAGCTAAGTTTATACACACGAGCTTCATAAGGACGAAGCTGAATGGTGTTTAGTTCTTCTTCTGGATTTACTTCGTAGTTGGCAATAAGCAATTCCTTCGCTTGGAATTTCACAGTTGAAGGAAGTTCGAAGGTTGCAGGCTCTCCGAAGAAATTCAATACAACCAGTAGCTGTTCTTCTCCAAGAGCACGTAGATAAGCATATACCTGCTCATTCTCCTCAGCCAAGATTGTATAGTTTCCGTATACGATAATCTCATGCTGCTTACGAAGCTCAATAAGCTTCTTATAGTAGTGGAAAAGAGAATCGGGATCAGCTAATGCCTTCTCCACGTTGATATCTTTGTAGTTAGGGTTTAGAGCTAGCCACGGAGTGCCGGTGGTGAAGCCTGCCTGTGGCTCCGAGTTCCATTGCATCGGTGTACGGCCATTGTCCCGGCCTTTGATGTAAATGGAATTCATGATTTTTTCTTCCGAGTGACCGGCAGCCAAGTATTCCTTATACATATTTACAATTTCAATATCCTTGTAGTCATCGATGGAAGCAAATTGCACATTTGTCATGCCGATTTCTTCACCTTGATAGATGTAAGGTGTACCTTGGAGCGTGTGAAGCAGTGTTGCCAGCATTTTGCCAGACTCTTTCGGGAACAGCTTATCATCTCCAAAGCGGGATAGCATACGCGGCTGATCATGGTTGTTCATATACAAGCTGTTCCAACCCTTACCGTCGAGTGCGACTTGCCACTTGGAAATAATAGACTTAATGTCTGCTAGCTTCCAAGGTTGTACATTCCATTTGCCTCCAGGTCCGGAATCGACATCCATGAGCTCGAAATGGAATACCATGTTCAGCTCGTTACGATCCTCGGAAACATACAGTGAAGCTTCTTCTGGAGTGACATTAACGGCTTCACCCACTGTCATGATATCGTACTTGGATAGCACCTCACGGTTCATTTCCTGCATATACTCATGTACGCGTGGACCGTTAACGAAATAGTCTCCACCGAAGTGGTACGTAGGCTGTTCTCCGTTACTTTCCCCAGAAACGCTAGGTAATTCCGGTACTTTGGAGATCAGGTTGATTACGTCCATGCGGAATCCGTCAATCCCTTTATCCAGCCACCAAGTCATCATATCGTAGATTTCCTTGCGGAGTTTTGGATTGTCCCAATTTAGGTCCGGTTGTTTACGGGAGAAGAGATGGAGATAATATTCCTCCGACTTCTCATCGTATTCCCAAGCTGATCCACTGAAGAAGGAGCCCCAGTCGTTCGGCGGCTGTCCGTCCTTTCCAGGACGCCAGATATAATAATCACGATAAGGATTATCCTGCGATTTGCGGGATTCCACGAACCAAGCATGCTCATCTGAGGAATGGTTGACTACGAGATCCATAATCAGTTTCATGCCACGGCTGTGAAGTCCAGCCAGCAGTTCCTCCCAATCGGAGAGCGTTCCGAAATCATCCATAATACTTTGATAATTACTGATATCATAACCGTTATCGTCATTAGGCGACTGGTACACTGGGCAGAGCCAGACCACGTCGACACCAAGATGATTTAAATAATCAAGTTTCGAGATAATCCCTTGCAGATCACCAATACCATCCCCGTTACTGTCTTTAAAGCTGCGGGGGTAAATTTGATACACTACGCTTTCTTTCCACCATTTTTTATCCAAGGTTGTAATCTCCTATCTCTATATAGACTTACTATTTTATTTAATGGACCCTGATGTAAGTCCGCTGATAATCCATTTTTGCGCGAACAAATAGACGATGAGCATCGGGGTTAATGCGAGCAGATATGAAGCGAAAGCTAAGTTGAAATCTGTACTGAACTGCCCCTGGAATACATATTGTACCAGCGGAAGTGTGTAGGAATCCTGATCGCCGAGCAGAACCAGCGGTAGCATAAAGTCATTCCAAGTGGATAGACAAGACAGGATACCGATCGTTGCACTAACAGGAGCAAGAAGTGGAAAAATAATCTTCCAGAACGTTCCGAAGGTCGATGCGCCATCTACTGTAGCCGCTTCTTCCAGTTCATACGGAATGGAACGGATATAACCGGTGTAAACAAACACGTTAAAGGCCAGACCATAAACAACATAAAGAATAATAATTCCCACAATGTTGTTCATGTGCAGATCCGTTGTCACTTTGACCACAGGCAGCATGATAATCTGGAAAGGGATAAACATTGCGCTTATAAAATAGAAGTAAAGCACTTTGAAAAATCTTCGCTTCATATTACGTGCAATAGCATAGGCTACCATGGAGTTGGTAAGCAATATGAACACGACTGTTGTAATAGTAATCACGGTACTATTTCCTAATGCATTAAAGAAATTCGTTGCTTTAATCGCATTGGAGAAGTTCTCAAAATGCAGGCCAGTTGGCAGCGAGAAGATAGATTGAGCCATTTCCTCGGGATTTTTGAGTGCGATGGCAATGGTCATGTACAGCGGAAACAGGATCAGTAGTGAGCCTAGGGCAATAAGAATCGTTACAGGCCAGTTGGTTGATTTTTTGATCATAAGTCCATCTCCCGTTTCTGCAGAAATTTAAGCTGAAGGGCGGAGATAACGACAATCACGATAAAATAAATCACGGCGTTCGCCGATTGATAGGCAAATTCTCCGCCTTGGAAGCCGCCTGTGTAGATTAAGTGGGCAATGGATTGCGTTGAACGACCTGGACCCCCGCCTGTCAAGGCGACGATTTGGTCGAATACCATTAGACCGCCCTTCATCGCGAGCACCATATTGATGGTGAAGAAGGAAGCAAGCATTGGGAACGTAATACTCCAGAATTCTCTCCAGCGGCTAGCGCCGTCCAGATTGGAAGCTTCGTAAAGATCATGAGGAATGGTTTGAAGACCCGCCAGATAGAGAATCGTGTTATAAGCAATCCCCTGCCAAACGGCTACAATGACGATACCGATCCAAGCCCAGTCCGAGTTACCGAGAATGTTCTGTGATAAGAATTCACTGCCGATCTTCGCACCCCAAATTGGGAATACATTAGCGAACAAATAGTTAAAAATAAAACCAACAATCAATACGCTGAGGATATTCGGCAAGAAATATACGCCACGGAAAAAGTTTTTAGCTTTAATTTTGGCGTTAAGTCCAAGTGCAATCAACAAGCTGATGACGTTGATAAGAATAGTTGTAAGGATGGCATATTTAAAAGTGAACACATATGAATTCAACACATTTTCATCTTGAAAAATGTTAATGAAGTTCTTAAATCCTACGTAATCAAAGCTGTCACTAAAGCCGTCCCAGTTCGTGAACGAATAATATATACCCTGCAGTGCAGGAAAGGTATGAAAGGCAAAGAAAAGAAGTAATGCCGGTATAGTCATCAGATAAAAGGCGACTCGGCGTTTGGCCATCATGTAATCCTCCTCATTGTAAAAGCGAAAGAGAAGAGGGAAAGAAGCCCTGTTCTCTTTCGCGGTTCATGTTTGTCTGATCTGTTTATTTCCGGTTAGCTACTTTATCCCATTCCTTATCAAGCTGTTCCAGGTAAGCTTTAATATCTTTCTTTTGCAAGAAGGATTGGTTAATGGTATCTACTTTCATCGCACTTGGGATGTAGTGGTCAGCAAAGTCAGCCAAGTTGCCAGCGGTAAACGCTTCTTTGAAGCCATCCATCGTTGGATCATCTTGTGTTACACCTTGTACAGCTGGGAATGCTTTTTGCTCATTGATGTATAGGCTAACATTCTCAGGTTGAAGCAGGAAGTCTACGAATTTCTTTGCTTCTTCTTTATGTTTAGTGTTCTTGGAAATAGTCAGTAATGTATCTACGCCAGAAATGACCTTGTTATCGGCAGCATTATTTGTCGCTGGGAATGGGAATACGCCAAGTTCAATGGATGGATTGGCTTTCACGATTTCTGGGATCGCCCATACGCCTTGCAGGTACATTGCGGATTCACCTTTAGCGAATGCTGTGTTGCCGTCATTGTAACCTTTACCAAAAATATCCTTTTGTCCGAATTCGGTCAGCTTAAGCAGCTTTTCAGCAACCTCGGTATAGCTGTCTGCGAAGGTTACAGTGCCTGCCGTACGCTCCTTGAAGAAATCATTTCCTTTAATGATCGTCGCAAGGGAGTTGAACGGTGTAAGTGTTGTCCATGAATCCTTCAGTGTCAGGTAAAAAGCATTTTTACCGCTGTCCTTGAACTTTTGAGCGACAGCCATGAACTCATCCCAAGTTGTTGGAACAGTAACACCAGCTTCAGCGAACATCGCTTTATTGTAAATGACGCCACTTGCGTTTGAGGAGAACGGAAGACCATTCAGTTCGTTCGAACCTGTCAAGTCTTTCAGCATTTGGAGATATGCTGGCTGGATATTCTCAGCGAGTGGATCGCCTGTGAAATCTTCAAAAAGACCGCTGCCAGATAACGTTTTGTAGGTGTCAGTTGCTCCGATCCCTACCACGTCAGGAATATCTTTCTTAGCTGCACGAGTTTTCAATACCGTTTCAGCATCTGGCGGGTTAACCTGTGTGACAACAATATTTGGATTGGCTTCATTGAATTTCGCAACCAGCTTGTCGAAGGTGGCTTTGGCTTCGGTTTTATTTTGGAAAAACTCGACTTTGACCTTGTCACCGGAGGAGGCATTTCCACCACTATTTGCGCTGTTGTCAGCCGCATTGCTGCCACAGGCACTAAGTACGGACATAGCCAGTACGCTAACCACTACGGGTTTGATTGTTTTTTTCATGATTAAATCCTCCTAATAATTTGTTTGGTATTATGAACATGTAAGAGATTAAACATGTACGTAAATGAAAACTAATTGATATTCTGCTACTTATAGGCGGCAGGTATACATTACCAATAAAGAGAGTAAACGTTTACGTAAAAGAGGTAAAAAGACTCAGGTAAGTGATCTTACCGTTTGTCTTTCCACGATTAAGTGATCGACAATTTTGCTATCCACAGTCTCGCCTGTTTCAATCATCTGAATAAGCTTCTCCACGGCGATCTTACCAATATCGTACAGTGGTTGACGCACTGTAGTTAACGGAGGAATAATCATTTTCGCCATTCCAAGATCGTCATAGCCCATAATTGAGATATCCTCTGGAACACTTAAACCATATTTGATGACAGTGGAAAGAGCACCAATTGCCATTTCATCACTAGCGGCAAAGACGGCAGTGACATCAGGGGCTTGCTCCAAGAGAGCTTCCATTGCAATGCTCCCGCTTTCATACAGAAAGTCTCCAAAAGTGAGATAACGGCTGTCGAAAGGAATCCCATTCGCTTCAAGCGCTTTACGATATCCCTCAGCTCTGGGTGCACCAGCGATAGCATCGCTTGGGTTTCCGCTGATCATGGCGATTTTGCTATGACCTTTGGAAATTAAGTAGAGAGTAGCATCATAAGCAGCCTGGTAGTCGTCTACTTTCACGTAAGGTACACTGGCAAATTCCGTTTGGGAAGAAACCAACACAACGGGGATCTTCATGGTCTCTAGCACATCGTAATACTCTTTCTTCAAGACCTCACTAGAGTAAATAATGCCATCGACCTGCTTCTCCCTCAGAAGCTGCAAGTACTTTAACGTTCGTTTACCATCCTGGTCGGTATTACAGACCATTACACTGTAATTGCGGTCATTGGCCAATTCCTCAATGCCTTTAAGCAGATCGGAGGAGAACGCTCCAGATACACTTGGAAACATTACACCAATGGTCTGCGTACGCTTATTGATTAGGCCACGAGCAATTGCGTTAGGTTGATAGCCGAGTTCTTTGATAGCCTCATTTACCTTTTGTTTCGTCTTGTCGGAGTACCCACTTAAATTGTTTAGCACGCGAGAGACTGTCGCAATGGAAACGTTCGCTTTTTGTGCAACATCTTTAATTGTTGGGTTCATTCATACGTGCTCCTTAGATTACGGTTAGCCTTAGATTAAACGTTTACGCTTCGAAAATCAAATTACTTTGAAAGAATTACGTAAACGCTTACCCTGAATATAAATCCTGTCAGGTATGCTTGTCAACTCCACTTAAAAAATATGTGAATGATAAGAACCATGAAAGACAATTATTTTTAATAGAATGAAACCGATTAATTTACCAAATAATCTCTTCTAAAAAAGGGGTATAAGTGATATGAAATGTAGTAGGAGCGGGATACAAGGAATCATATGGCCTAGAATTGACAAAAGAATATTAGAGGGCTAACATTTAGAGAGTAAACGCTTACGCAAATATCGGATTTACATGTTCATCGTTTGTTTAGTGTTTAACCGGATAAGGAGCTGCACTTATGAATATTTATCTCGAAATTCCGGATGTGGATAAGCACTTTCCCTTTAGAAGTTTACTTTGTGGAGGAGATACGCTGTGCTATCCGCATTGGCATAAAGAAATTGAAATTATATATGTAACTAAAGGAAGTCTAAATCTGGGAATTAATGATACCCCTATTCACATGGAGCAGGGTGAGATTCAATTTATCAACGGTGGGGATGTCCATTATTTTCTCGCCTCGCCTGAGAGCGAACGGGTAGTAATTCAGTTCGATCTTAACCTGTTTCAGGAAGTCGCAGCTTTGAGCGGAAATGACTATTCGCTCCGTGAGGTTTTTACGCTTATGGAGCATTCAAGTTCAAAATGGCCCGAGGCAACCGCCGAGAAGATCAAAGGGCTGATTGAGAGTATTTACGAGGAAGACGTGCAGCGAAGAGAAGGGTACGCCTACTTAATCAAAGCTAGATTGTTTGAACTACTGACTGTAATTTTGCGGGAGGTGCCGAAGAGCACAGTAAATAAACAGCCTAAGTTCTCGGAAGATACGCTGAACCAGTCCAGAGAAACACTGGAGAGATTAGAGCGGATTTTTATCTATGTGGAACAGCATTATCAGGAGGCTATTACGCTGAATGAGGTAGCGAATTATATGGGCTTCAGTCCGTATTATTTTACCAAGCTATTCAAGAAGAACACTGGCATGACCTTTATAGCATTCTTAAATGAATATCGACTTAACAAAGCCAAATGGATTTTGATGAATGATGATCTGCCGATGTCCGCGGTGGCGGAAGAAGCTGGTTTTGGCAGCGTGAAGACCTTTCATCATTTCTTCAAGGAAGCTACAGGGATATCCCCTCTTAAATACCACAAGACAATATTCGGGAATAATACAGCAAGAATGCAGGAAGAAAGACGTCCCCGGGCTTTGTATGATAGAGATATCAAAACAGGAACAAGTGGAGGTTAGAACAAAGATGACATTAACAATAGGAATTATCGGCTGCGGAGGCATTGCTAACGGCAAACATATGCCAGCGTTATCAAAAGTAGAAGGTGCTCGAATGGTTGCTTTTTGCGACATCGTTCCTGAGCGTGCTGAGAAGGCAAAAGCGGAGTTTGGGGATGCGAGCTCCGTGGTTTACGCAGATTATAAAGAGCTTCTTAAAGATGCAAGTATAGATGTGATTCATGTATGTACACCAAACATTTCTCATGCAGAGATATCCATTGCGGCAATGGAAGCAGGCAAGCATGTAATGTGCGAAAAGCCGATGGCAAAAACCACCGAAGAAGCGCAAGCAATGATCGATGCCTCTAAGCGAACTGGGAAGAAGCTGACCATCGGTTACCAAAACCGTTTCAGACCAGATTCAGCTTATCTGCATACGGTATGCGAGAATAACGGTCTTGGAGAGATTTATTATGCCAAAGCTAAGGCGATCCGTCGTCGTGCCGTTCCAACTTGGGGTGTATTTCTGGATGAGGAAGCACAAGGCGGAGGTCCATTGATTGATATCGGTACTCATGCCCTCGATTTGACGCTTTGGATGATGGATAACTACAAACCAAAATATGTTGTCGGTAACGCTTATCATAAGCTATCTGGTCGTAAAAACGCTGCGAACGCTTGGGGCCCGTGGGATCCAGAAAAATTTACAGTTGAGGATTCCGCCATTGGATTCATTACTATGGAGAATGGAGCTAGCATCGTTCTTGAAGCAAGCTGGGCGCTGAATACACTTGATGTTGGTGAAGCTAAGACTGTGCTTTGCGGTACTGAAGGTGGAGCGGATATGGAGAACGGTCTGCGCATTAACGGAGAAGAATACGGCAAGACATTCGAGAAGCATATTAGCTTGGAAGCCGGCGGCGTTGACTTTTATGATGGCGCGGGAGATGATCCTGCATTGACGGAGGCCACTCAGTGGATTGACAGCATCGTCAATGACACCGAGCCTGTAGTGAAGCCAGAGCAGGCGCTCGTTGTTACCCGCATCTTGGAGGCTATTTATAAATCCTCTGAGACTGGCATGCCTGTATTCCTTGAAAAGTAAGAAAGTATAAGTTCCACGTTATACTTAATCCTTACTTTTCTACGAGAAACGTTGTCATCTTCTAAGGATGACAACGGCGTTTCTTCTTGAATAAACAGTCAAGTTTAACGACATAGATAACTATGAACTAGGAGTGTGTCCAAAGTGACCAGAGTAACGGTATGGAATGAATTCCGCCATGAACGGCAGGAAGAAAGAATTCTCAAGGTCTATCCGCAAGGGATTCACGGACAATTGGCAAGCTTCCTTCAGGAAGCTGGACTAGACGCTCAGACAGCTACGCTGGATGAACCGGAGCATGGACTGACACAAGAAGTGCTGGATAACACGGATGTACTGATCTGGTGGGGACATGTCGCCCATCAAGAAGTTAGTGATGAGATTGTAAACCGTGTTCACCAAAGAGTGCTGCAAGGTATGGGGCTAGTGGTGCTTCATTCGGGTCATATGTCCAAAATATTCATGAAGCTAATGGGCACCAGCTGCGATCTAAAGTGGCGTGAAGCAGGGGAGAAAGAGCGTCTTTGGGTCATGGACCCAAGTCACCCGATTGCTGAGGGCATTGGCGAATATATCGATTTGGAGCAAGAGGAAATGTACGGAGCACATTTTGATGTGCCGGCACCAGAGAGTCTAATTTTTGTCGGCTGGTTTGAAGGCGGCAATGTGTTCCCAAGCGGATCGACCTATACTCGTGGGAACGGGAAGATTTTTTACTTCCAGCCCGGTCATGAATCTTACCCAACCTATTACAACAAAGAAATTCAAAGAGTCATCATCAATGGCGTGAACTGGTGTGCACCAACGAAGCGTGATTATCCAGTTTACGGACATTCCGAAGCTTTGGAGCCAATCAAAGAAAAGGTGGTATTATAAATGAAATTAGGCGTATTTGATCCTGTATTTGGAAGTTTAACTCTCGAAGAGATGCTTGATAAGATTGCTGCTGCTGGTTTGAATGCGGTAGAGATCGGTTCAGGAGGCAATCCCGGAAATGCCCACTGTCCAACAGATGAGCTGCTTGCCAGCGAATCAGCACGTAAGGAATATCTGGAGAAGTTCACGAAACGTGGCATTATGATCAGTGCTTTCAGTTGCCATAATAACCCGATCTCGCCGGATAAAGAAGAAGCTCGTGAAGGCGACGAAATTCTGCGTAAGTCGATCAAGCTGGCTTCGCTAATGGGCGTTAAGGTAGTGAATACTTTCTCGGGAACCGCGGGAGACAGCGACGAGGCAAAAGCACCGAACTGGCCAGTTACACCTTGGCCTACCGTGTACAGCGATATCAAAACCTGGCAGTGGGAGCATAAACTGATCCCTTACTGGAAGGAAATCGGTAAGCTAGCAGAGGAGCATGGCGTTAAGATCGGTATCGAGCTTCATGGCGGATTCCTCTGCCATACTCCTTACACGATTCTGAAGCTTAGAGAAGCAACCTGTGATGCGATTGGCGCAAACTTAGACCCGAGCCATCTGTGGTGGCAGGGCATCGATCCTGTGGGCGCAATCAAGATTCTTGGTAAAGCCGGCGCAATCCATCATTTCCATGCTAAGGATACGTACCTGGATCAGGACAATATCAATATGTATGGTTTGACGGATATGCAGCCTTATGGCGATGTGCAGACTCGCGCATGGACTTTCCGTTCCGTTGGCTGCGGACACAGCATATCTGAATGGTCAGATATCATGAGTGCGCTACGTACTTATGGTTATGATTATGTGGTC
Source organism: Paenibacillus etheri (assembly GCF_001012825.1). Lineage (GTDB taxonomy): Bacteria > Bacillota > Bacilli > Paenibacillales > Paenibacillaceae > Paenibacillus_AQ > Paenibacillus_AQ etheri. Next base: position 56,726 of record NZ_LCZJ02000012.1, on the reverse strand, counting down.
AGCATCGAGCATGAAGACCCTCTTATGACGGTAGACGAAGGCTTCCAACGTGCAGTAACCAATTTGCAATCCATTCTTATTCGCGATCAACCACAAGGTATGTGGTGGGCGTAAGAATAGTTTAAGAACGAAAGGTCTTGATTCTCTTGTGTTTGTAGAGGATCAAGACTTTTTTTTTTGCGTGTTTATATTAATGTGGGAGCTGCTTAGCCCGGATCAGATTTTTGGTTAGCGCACAGCTTTCTTCATCGATGGCATTCGGACTTCGTGATGCTGTTGATTGGGGTGTATGAAATGTCTACAATCTTTAGGAGAGAATATCAAGGAAAAAGTTCCTGAAAAGCTAATGAAGGAGAGACAACAAATGCTGCTAGAGGTTATTGCTACAACATTAAGTGATGCAGTACTGGCCGAGCGATATGGTGCGGACAGAATTGAATTGATCACTGGGATCAGTGAAGGGGGATTAACGCCCAGTCTGGGTCTGATAGAAAAGGTTCGCGGCGCCGTCTCGATTCCGGTAAGAGTGATGGTTAGACCTCACGCCAGATCCTTTTATTATGATAAGGATGATATAGAAACGATGGAGCGGGATATTCAGCATATCGCTTCTATCGGCGGGTTATCTGTCGTAATGGGTTTGCTGCGCCCTGATGGAACAATTGATGAAGAGTCACTTCAAAGGCTGCTTTATACTGCAAAAGGTTTGGAGGTTACATTCCACCGAGCGTTTGATGAGGTGCGGGATCAATTCGAGGCGATAGAAATATTATCGCGTTATTCTCAAATTACTGACATCCTAACATCGGGTGCTCAGAATACAGCGCCTAAAGGTGCGGAACGTATTGCTGCTCTGGAGCAGCTGACTTCGGAGCGATCTATCTCCATTCTGGCGGGGAGTGGGTTAACGGTGGAAGGGATTAGCAATTTTATAGAACAAACAAGTGTGCGGCGGGTGCATTTCGGTTCAGCCGTTAGAGAAGATGGTGATGCCCTGAAGCCGATAAATCCTCTTCGCTTGCAGGCTGTTCGAAACATTCTGGATCAAAAAAATGACTAGCCTTACCGATCATTATTGCTTGAGCAATCCAAGGAATTTTACGCTACAATGTTAGGCTGTGAAGTGACGAATTGGCAGAGCTGATCTTTGGTTAATCCAAAGGTCGGCTTTTTGTCATGTGTTCACTTGGTTACAGTATTGCAATCTCTGCGTCAAATGTAGAGGACGAGTTGAAAAGAATAGGTACAGGCTGGCATGCAACAAAATTGAAATGATTTCGTCTTTATATATGGAGGTGGAGAAAATTGGGATTTTTCATTTCGGGTAGCCGGTTTCAATCTTTATTACAGCGGAACGTGAAGCTGCTGCTTTTGTTCGGGCTTCTGTTTGCTGCATGTTTTACAGGTGTAGGAAGGGCGGAAGCTGCTGCTGGATCAGATCTGATTATCGTGAACAAAAAGACAAACAAACTCGCGTATTTCAGTGATGGTAAGCTGGTAAAGATCTTTCCAGTCGCAACAGGGAAATCAAAAGAACTGACGCCTGAAGGCAGCTTCAAAATGGTAGTTAAAGTAAAGAATAGACCCTATTACAAAGAGAAAATACCCGGGGGAGATCCTGCAAATCCGCTTGGCGACCGCTGGTTGGGGCTGGAGGTGAACGGGACTTATGGAACTACGTATGCGATTCACGGCAATAATAATGAATCATCCATAGGAAAGTATGTTAGCGCTGGATGTATTCGAATGCATAATGATGACATCCACTGGCTGTATCCAAAAATAGCTAAGAATACAAGAGTCATCATTACAACAAGTACACTGGCTATGGAGAGCATTGCGACTAAAAATGGGTATTCCGTAGGAAGTAAGACGTTTGTTGGAGCTTTTGAGATGGATGGAGTCACGACAAAGCTGAAAGATCCTTTTTTAATGGATAACTCCCGTGTATTTGTTCCGCTGAGAGAATCTGTAGCCTTGTTAGGTGGAACTTTACAGAGCGAAGCTGGAACGGGTGCACTGCTAATTACGATAGGGAATCGTACCGTGACACATAAGCCGTTATCAGATCAGGCTATTGTGAACGGAAAATCAGTTAAGATCCTGCCGTCTCGCAATAAAAATAACCGATTATTGATTCCATTGAGTATCTTACCTGATCTATTTAGTATTCCGGTACAATGGAATTCACAGTCTCAGTCGGTAAAGATTAATTTAAACTATTCTTGAACTTTTATTTCTGTCTTAAGTAGGTATATACTATATTCATTCAAACAAATTCGGACAATGACGGAGGACCACCGACTGATGTATAACTAACACGTTTCCTAGAAGAAGACCATAGAGCTTGTGAAGTGCATATGCACAAGTCACGGAGCACCCGTTCAGGGTGATAACGGTCAGGGATACGTGTGTCGGTCGGGGGTCTTACGTTGCTTTTATATGAATAGATCTTTCTATTGTTTGGTTTACTCTGCATGCAGCAGGTGATCACGGCCGTAGTCTATTCATGTTATGGCATATTTCCCCCCATCATACGCTATTTGACCGCAGACCGCTGGCTGCGGTTTTTTATTTGCAATATAATCGGAGGAATGGAATATGACCCTAATAAAAGCAAAGAATTTACGTAAAGAATGGAACGGGAACCTGTTATTTGAGAAGGTGTCCTTTGAGATTGCAGAAGGAGAGCGTGTGCTCTTGTTCGGTCGTAATGGAATAGGCAAAACCACACTGCTTAAGGGATTGATTGGTCGCCTCACCTTTGAGGAGGGAAGTATATATCATGGCTTGCCGCGTGAGGAATGGGGAGTGCTGGATCAGCAGCTAGAAGTATCAGAAGAAGTAACTGCATTGGACTATGTTCTCACCGGTTCGGTAGAGCTGCCTAGATTGAAGCGCCAGCTTGAATCCCTCAGTCAGAGGTTGCAGGAGCAGAACGAGGAGAGTGAAGCGGGATTGGCTGAATACGCCGAAGTGTATGAACAATACCTGCAGCTTAATGGATATGACTGGGAGGCAAAAGCGGAAAAATGCTTGAAGCAGCTTAAGCTAGAGCGTTCAGTTTGGAATTTGCCATACCCATCACTAAGCGGAGGACAAAAGACACGTGTACAACTGGCAGCATTACTAGCCCAGCAGCCGAAGCTGTTGATTCTAGATGAGCCGACGAATCACTTAGATGGAGAAACAATGGAGTGGTTGGAACATTGGGTGTACACCTACCCCGGAACCGTGCTTTATGTTTCGCATGATCGTACGTTCATCGACCGAACGGCAACGGCTTTACTGGAACTAAGTCCAGAGGGGTGTCGTCGGTATTCGGGTGGATATACACACTATCGGGAGCAGAAGGCGGTGGAGGCGCGAACACTGGAGGGGCAATATAAAAAGCAGGAACAGGAAAAGGAGAAAATACTGGAGAGCATCAGGAGGTATTCCGAATGGTTTCAGCAGGCACACCGTGCAGCCGGACAGCATGATTTCCTCCGTGCGAAAGCTAAGAAGAACGTATCTCGTCTTCATGCGAAGGAAGCTGCACTCGAACGCTTAAATAAGAACCGTGTGGAATTACCACGCGAGACAAGCAAGCTGAAGATGAAGCTGGAAAGTGAAGCGTTTATGGCGGATGCTTTGCTGTCACTTCGTGAAATTGATTTTGCATATGAGGGTTTTGCACCTGTATTGAAAGATTTCAGTTTGTCTCTGAATCGAGGAGATCGTCTCGCTATTCTGGGTCCCAATGGTGTCGGTAAATCTACTTTGTTGAAGCTGATTGCGGGTATTTATAAACCAACCCAAGGCGAAATGCGGCTACATCCGCGGACGAAGATTGGTTATTTTGCGCAAGAGCTGGATAATTTAGAGGTGTCATCCACCATCCTGGATAGTTTGCTTGAACTGCCAGGCATGACCCAAACGGAGGCGCGAACGATTCTGGGCTGCTTTTTATTTTCGCGAGAGGACGTTTTTAAACGAATTGGTGATTTAAGTCTAGGGGAGAAATGTCGTGTAGCTTTCCTTAAATTGTACTTTGGAAAAGCTAATCTATTGGTACTGGATGAACCCACCAATTATCTGGACATTGACACTAGGGAGCGTGTAGAAGAAGCGCTTATGGTTTATCCGGGTGGACTTGTGATGGTCTCGCATGACCGGTATCTTCACGCTAAAGTAGCTAATCGTTTGGTAATACTAGGACCGACTCAGACACCGAAGTTTTTTCAAGGTTCCTATGATGAATACATTTCCAAAGATAGAAGTCGTGTGCTTACCCGTAAAGAACAGGCCCTTGAGGACGATCTCGTTCTTCTGCAGCTGCGTCTGAATCAATTGATCCAGAGCGGAAGTCGGGATACGGAGGAGGAAAATGAGGCTTTAATGGTGGAGATCGTTAATCTGAGGTCACAGATTCAGGAAATGGAGGATAAGGAAGAAGCTACACACTCATAGGGAAGAACAGACACAACCCAGCTCAGGATAGAAGGTATATCTTGGGTTGGGTTGTTTTTTAGCGTAAAAAATAAACAACGGTTCGAATATTCCGATAGGAGTCATCACAGGCAAGGTGTATAATTGGATGAATATGGATGTTTTGCGTACAGAAAATCTCGAAGGGATGGTTATGTGAAGATTAGAATCGTCGGGGGTTGTGGAAGTGGCAAATCCTATATCGCTAGAGAGTTGTCTAAAAAGTATGGTGTAGGTTATTACGAAACAGATATTTGGTATGGGATAGAAGTGCCGAGAACCTCCGTTATTCCGTTGAAGCAAGGGATGCGCAATTGGAGGAGATCCTCGATAAACCCTCATGGATTCTAGAAGGCGTGCATTATAAGTGGGGGCAGGAAAGTTTTAAAAAAGCAGATTTAATCGTTATTCTGAGACCTAATCAAGTATTCTGTGATTTGAGAGTCATTACAAGGTTTATAAAGACAAGGCTTGGATTCGAGCAAGCGAATTACAAGCAATCGTTTAAGAATCTGTATGTGATGATTTTTGAATGGAACCGCGGATATAATCGGGAAGCCATACATAGAATTATTGAATTAACGAATAATTTTTCTGATAGACGGGTGATTCTAAAGCATAATAAGGAACTGGAAACCATTATTGAAGAGCGGATAATCAGGATGAATGAATAAAATAAGTATAGAGAGTGAGGCCCTAATATGGATAATAGTAAAGTTGAGCGTTTAGAGCAGGAGGATTTCATAGGCTTTTGGAAAAGAGTTCTCGCTACCTTTCTGGATCTCTTTATCATCCTGATCCCTGCGGTTATTGTATACTGGATATTCAACTCATTAGCTGTTTCCTTGCGCTCGGAGATTCCTATTATCCTTGAGTATATTCTATTTATCGTATTTGATGTTTTTATGATCGTTAGATTTGGCGGCACACCAGGGAAGCTGGTTTTAAAAATGAAGATTATCAATCAACAAGGGAATTACCCAACGTTGAATGAAGCTCTAATTCGAAATATTTTCAGGATTATTAGTACGATTTTTTCAATGATTGTTGGCGTTAGCCTCTACGATTTCACTGCTATTTCCACCAACCTTGTCTTATGGGCACCTTTAGCTACTGATCTCAGTAAAATACTTGGCCCCATCATGCTGGTGGATTATCTATTTGTCGCCTTTTCTCCCCGTAAACGGGCGCTTCACGATATGATGGCTGGTACTTATGTTGTTGATAAATAGAGGGTGGTCACTATATGTCTAACCCAAGTATTACAGACTTCCAGAATTACATGATGGAAGCTAAATCTAAATAAAATCATGCATAAATAAAAATCCGGTCCTATGCTCGTGTTCAACGAGCGGGACCGGATTTTTATTTGTTTCAATCGGTTAGCTTACCTTTTGAACAGCTTGCATAAAGGTCTCCAATGCTGAGGACTTTGCTCCTTTGATCCACTGCTCCAAGACATCTGTCTGATCATTCATATACCATCCTAGTTTTTCCTTCAACTCTTGGTCAAAGTTATTAGGTTGTTTTGTTCGTTCGGCTATGAGCTGTTTAATCATTTGTGGCCAACGATACCCATTAAGACCAAAGCTGTGTTCGGGGTAACGTTCCGCCAGTGTCATCACAGAAGAAAGCGACTCACCAGCGTATAATTCTGCCGCCAAATAGCTGCCAATAAAACGATGGCTGTTATCATGCTCTAAGGCGATAGCAAATTGCTCCCGAGCTTCTTTCAGCTTGCCTTGATGCATGAGAGCTACGGCGTTTATAGAGCGTACATAACTGTTTAATTCGATTTGGTTTAGCTCGTTGTAGCGCGAATGAAATTCGTTATATGACTTCCAGTCCGCATGGTCAAAATAATACTGAGTCAATGTGAAGGCATAATTAGAATAAGGATGCAACTGTATGAGCTTTTGGAGTGGAGGAATCGCCTGATCTTCTAATGAGTCATCCTTCGTGATGGAGGATTTGGCGAGCATCAGCTTCACAAGCATGTGCAAGGCATGAGCATCCTGTGGATCATCCGCGATATTCTGTTGATACATTTCTAGTGCTTGATCAGGTTTCTTATCCAGTAAGAGGTGGTCAGCAGCGGTCAGTTCTCGTGCCTTGAGATAAAAGAAGGGAAGACTACCGACGGTGTCTTCATTTAGCCTGTAACCATTACTGCGGGTAATAAGGCGTCCATCTGCATCGAAAGCTTCAATATTCCAAGAAAAACGTGCTTCAGGATTCATGAACACGAGAAAAGATAGTGGATCAATAGATTCAAAGCCTTCTCCGCCGCTGCCGTAGGAGAAACCACTGTTGTAATAGAGTTCGTCTACTGGAATGGAGACTTGATTATCTGTGATGTGGTCCCGAATCTGCGAACTGAAGGAGCTCCCCACCATCGAGACCCCTCCGCTTAAGCGATAGTAAACTGCACCTTTAACAGCCTTCCAGTGAAAATCTATAGACTGACCCGTTATCGTCTCCTGATTAATAGGAGACTGAAGCTCAAGCAGAGGTTGTAGAACAATGCTCTTATTTAACGTGTCACCCGGTTTAACTTCAATCCAATCATCGTACTGTATTGGCCAAGTCCAGCCGTCGATCTGATCATAGCTAAGTCCAAGCTGCAATTGATAGAAGCCCGGAATCACACCGTGAAATTCAAAACGCCCTTCATCGTCGGTAACGATTCGGTATGGTTCAGCAGCAGTAATGCTGTGATGGACCTCGCTTTCAGCACGGAGAAAAATACCTGCACGTGAGATTGGTGTCCCATTGCTACGAGTCAGAGTTCCGGATACGACAGCCGCTGAGGTACTTCCCATATCTACAGCTGACTGAATGGCGGATTTTAACGCTTCAAGCTGCATTTCGGTTTCTGAAGTTCCTATGGCTGGCGCTGAGCTTGATGATGAGCCTGCTGCATCACTGTCTGCGGTGTCTTTTTCCGAGTTGCTAGTAACCTGATTCATTTGTTCATGAACACCCTGCCAGTATTTTTTGTAGCTCTCCAAGCCCTTGGTTACTACGGTAAGGGCTTCCTGTGCTTCGCCTTTCGTGAAGAGAAGCCGTCCGGTAAGCCATGCTTTCTGCGCATCTAGATTTTCTTGATACTCGGATGGAAATGTGGCTTGTTCAAGAATAGCTTCAGCGGTTGTTATATCGCCACTATTTAGGGCTCGCTCCGCGTGAAGGAGCGCTAGTTCTTTTGCCAAGTGAGAATTGCTGTTTAGCTGTTTCGCCGCGGTGATTAGCGCTTGATCTCCGTCGTCTTTACGACCAAGAGCATCATATTCATAGGCAAGCAGCTTAACCGCGAATATACGTTTATTATCCGCTGGCCCATCAAGGATGTATTCCTCTAGTAAAGCGATTTTATCCTCCGGCAGTAAGTTCGAAATACTCGGTTCATCATGATTCCACTGACTCATAGAGGGGCCAATATTTACGTCATATCTATAGGGATTGTAGCCATGCTCCTTATCGATGATATTGGTTTGAATAAGCTCCATACGTTTACTGCCAGTTGTAGACTCTAGCTTTTGCAGAAGTTCTGTACGGGCCAGGTTAGATTGAATAGCTGGGCTGTCCTCCATTTGTGCCTTTGAGGAGGGCAGAAAGTTAAATAGAAGAATGAGCAGGGAAGCCGGAAGCAGCACGAATGACACCAGATGTTTGACCTTGATCTTAATTCTCATGTTTCTTCACCGCCTGCTCATAGATATCCTTCCAGTACGTGTTGCCTCCGGCCTCAATAAGCTCCCGGTTCGCATGCTGCTGGACGTTTTGTTGGGGTTGATGTTTAACTTCTGGGTGATGCAATGTCAGCGAAACGACTAGAATAATAGCACCAATCGCGCCTATAGGTTTGACAGGGATTTCAATCTCCTTATTCCATAGTGCCAAGAGACGGGCTCCAAAGGTTGGAGGGTGGGTCATCTTGAGGACGCGTTCGTGTCCTTCGAAGTGGATGGATTGTAGTTCTTCTTCTAGCTGTTGCTTGATAGCTTCGCGTTTCGTATTCTCCGTGTTCCCCGTATTCATAAGAAGTGTCCCTCCTTCTCCAACATCTTTTTTAAGAGCGTCCGTCCTCTAGCGAGCCGAGATTTAATCGTATTCTCCGGTGTATTCAATTGCTCGGAAATTTCACGGATGTTCATCTCATGAAAGTAATATAAGGTTAGACATTCGCGGTAAACATAATCGAGATTTCTGATGGACTCAGCGAGTCTAATATTGTTCCATTCCACCATAAAAAGCTCTTCTGCCCCGGCAGTGAAGCCCGCATCTTCGCTGGTCTGGAGCTCTGATCCGCCCGATGGAAAAGTATTACGCCAGCTCCAAGTTCGTTGCTTCATGCGGCAACGGTTGACAACGATGCGAATGAGCCAAGCCTTTAACCGTTCCGGATCCTGCAGCTGATTCATTTTGGCATAGGCTTGAATAAAAGTATCTTGCACCGCTTCTTCGGCACTGTGTCGATCTTTAAGCAGTAAGCAAGCGGTTCGGAGCAGCATATCGCCGTAGTCATCCATTAACAGGCGGAGAGCTGACTCATCCTTTGCTTTAATTCTGTCTATAATATTCAGATGAAGCTCCCCTCCCTTTACTAATAAGATGCGGCTTGGAGGATTAAGGTTGCGTTTGTGTGGAATATTTTTACTGAAGGGGCGGTATTTCCGTGATAATGTCCTGAGAGAAGCTCCATGAAATACCCAAGATGCGCCTCCCATTGCACTTTGTGCAATAGAACTTGTCCTGAAGCGGGAGAAAATGAATTCTGTTGCACTTTGTACATTCAAAATAGCTAAGAACCGTCTAATTTGGTTTTTTTTGCGGATTCTATTGCACGAAGTGCAATGCATTGCTTTTTTCGAAGTAAACAGCCCCAATCTATTGCACGTTCTGCAATGAAATGTTCTGATAGTTAGAATTAATCCGTAATTTATTGGTGTTCAGCAGATTTGGGTAAAGGATAGTTAGACCAAGCTCAGCCTTCCTTGTTGTCTAAGGAAACTTATTCATTTCAGTATCGTCTATATGTTCAGTTCTTTTTTTTTTGATAGATGGCTTTGAGCCAACCTACTAAGGAGATGACATCATGTCAGCACAGATTAAATTTTTAGCAGCTTCTATATTGCTCACAGGTATGATTGGACTAGCTGGATGCAGCTCGAACAATGATCAAGCTAATTCAGCCACCCCAACGACGGCACCTACTGAAACGGCTGTAACAGCAACCTCTGAGCCGGAAGTTAGCCCAACAACCACACCTGTGGAAACTGCACCAGCAGCGACCACTTCCCCTACGGAGACTAATAAAGATACAGCCAACGTTAATCCGCAAGATAGTGAAAAACAGCTTAAAGAACTACTTGAGCTTGCTAAAAAAGGAAAGGTGCCCGGTGTTGAATATGCTGCACATACCGGCCTTATTGACGAGGTAGAAGCAGACTGGGGTAAGCCTGATCAACAAGAGCCAGCGGGAAAAGGTATTTATTCTACCTACACTGATGAACATGTCGTATTTGGATTCAATAAAGGGAGTCTAATCTTTGATGTTCGTTCCAGTGATGCTGCGCTGCAAAAGCTGACCCTGAAACAAATGGAGGGGGCGCTAGGCAAACCGGATGACACTAAAGTGAACGGCGAGGATAAGATCTATACTTATCAAGCCAATGATCAATTCCAGTTGAAATTCATTATTCCAAATTCAACAGGTAAGGTGGGCCACATCTCCGTGTTTAGTGAACAGGATTCCACCAATAATATGGCTGGATAAGACCAGCAATGGGGCAAAGAGCAATCATGCAGAGAAATCTGTGGGTTGCTCTTTTTGTATGTTTATTTTGATCTGGAGTACGCCTTGGACGGACTGATATAATGTAACCAATAAGAGGATTCGGGGGAAAGAGAGGTTCTATCATGCAGCTGGAATTAATCGAAAGTGAATACAAAGTGACCGGAGATGGGATAACGATCGAATTATTCCCAAAAGAATTTACGCTTTTTCAGTTCTTGTACAAAAATAGAGGGCGTACGTTCAGTCGGGAGCAACTGCTGGATAAGGTATGGCCTTTGGAATATCCGGTAGAGCGAACAGTAGATGATCATATATATCGCCTTCGTAAAAAGCTTAGCAAGCTACAAGGCTTGGATATTAAGACCGTTCGTGGATTTGGCTATAGTCTGACGATACAGGAACCAGCTGTAACTATGACCAATCCGACTACATATGACGCAAAGATGCAAGAGACGATGCGGGAGGTATTTGTAAAATATCATCAATACGGCCAAGGAAGATCCATGTTAACCTTAGCGCGACAACAGGATGTTTTGGGTTATGAAATGGATCCGTTCTATTCAATCTATATTCATTTTGTGCAGGGAGATTTGGAATGGCTTCTGAACACAGAGGAAGTTGAGATAGAAGAGCGTTTCTATTCGTTGATGATCTGTTATATATTTTTGGGTGATCCGAAGAAAAAATTAGAGTTCTGTGAGCTAGTCCTTGAGAAAAAGATTCTTTTGCCGCCCCAGCATCGTGAAATGGAGATCCTTAATATTCTGGATTTGTACACGCTGGCCGGGCAGCCGGAAAAAGCACTAGAACGATTAAAGCTAACGCATGAAGTGATCAAAGAGCCTGGGTATGAGAACTTCATTCCTGTAACGGCAATTTCCGAAATGCTCGTACACTTGTGGATGGGAACAGAAGATAAGGAATTGGGACGGATGGCGAAAGACATTGAAGTGCTTTTGCAGGAGAAGCCTTTTTTACGTGAGATCGGCAGTTATAAAGCTGCAAGAGGCTTGTGGTTTCTACGGCGCAGGTCTTGGCGCGAAGCAGAGCAGTTATTGGATGAGGCGCTTCAGGTGCTTGAGATGTCAGGATTCGTTCCGATGCGGATTTATGCGTTATACCGAATTGTGCACTATTGTAACCAGTTTTCTCCCAAGTCAGCTTTGCATCAGAAATATGCAGATTTATTTGAACGAGAGAAGGAAGAGCGGGGATTCCATCGTTTGGAGCAATCCTTGGAAAACGTGCTTATGAATATCGTGACAGCTCTCTGATAATTCTCTGACAATTCTCCGTTACATTAAGATCATGCTTCATATGTTCTTAATCGTAACTTGGAGGAATGTCCGATGAATGCTTCATCACAAGCAGGAACGAGTCTGCTAAAAAACAAAGTGTATATGCGTGTGTACAGCGCGTTCGCGACAGCTACTTTTGGGGATTGGTTTGATGCACTGGCGATTCAGGTACTCGTGGGGTACCGTTGGCAAGCTAGTCCGCTAATGCTGGCTTTAATTCCAGTCTCCATAGCTTTACCTGGGATTCTGCTTGGCTCCGTGGCAGGGGTAGCGGCTGACCGGCTGAATAAGCTGAAACTAATGCGGATGTGTGATCTGCTTACGGCGTTGTTAACAGTACTAGTACTGTTCGCTCCCAGTATGGTGTGGCTACTCCCGTTACTGATGCTGCGAGCAGCTATCTCTACGTTAAACGTCCCTGCCCAGCAGTCGATGACTCGCAGTTTGGTTAGAGAAGATCAGCTTTTACAAGCGACTTCACTGAATGGAATTGTAAATCAAGGTTCTAAAATCGCTGGACCGTTGCTTGGAGGTTTCGCGTTGTCTGTGCTTACGCCACAATGGTGCATTTTGATTAATGCTTGTTTGCGAGGCTGCTCTTATTTGCTCCTGCTTACTGTTAAAAACAGTGAAGCAGGACAAGTCAGCCCAGAGAGCAAGGGGGATCAAGAGGAGCATGTTTCTCTCCGCACCATGTGGAAGGAAGGCTGGAGTTTTATGCTCCGCAGCAGACTGCTGCTAAACAGCATGCTGTTTGGTTTAGTCGGTGCGTTGGCCATTCAGATGATTGATTTTCAGTTCACTAGTCTATTTAGAATTATTGCGCCTTCTGAGGAATCTATGCTGGGATGGCTTGTTGCGGCAACGGGTGTGGGGGCTATACTCATGATTATGGTCATGAACAAAATGAACCGGGGAACAGGCTACGGCTGGAAGCTTGGTACGGGTTATGCACTTATTGGTGTATCGGTCGGAGGGCTTGGTCTGCTTCAGCCGGGAGTCTCCAGCCTACCTGTATTACTTCTAGGATTTGTACTCGGTCTCGGAAACGGAATGTTTATGATCACCTTCAATTATTGTCTGCAAAAAGAAACACCTCCGCATATGACAGGGCGTGTGTTCGGTATTCAGAGTACCATTCTTAGCGGCGTTATGATTGGCGCTCCACTTCTTGGTGGTATGCTGGTTCAGGCTGCTGGACCCAGTCGTATCTTTTTGAACTTTGGTATCGTAATTGCTCTGATCGGCGTGCTGGGGATCGTATTTGGCCGCATGCTGTGGCCTGTGCAGAAAGAGAAGAGTGATAGCTCAACGGAGCAACCTGGGAAAATTAAAGTGATGGAAACTTGAGGATGCTGATTTACTCAGAAATAAGCTTGCGAAAGTGGGAGTGAAGGTCAGGCAATCTAGCCGGACAACGAAAGCTTGAGTAGCATAGACTATCTAGCTGGACTCCCCAGCATTTAGTTGCAGAATCTGCAAATAAATGCTGTTCCAGCGCACAAAGTGGAAAGTAGTTGTATAGAGTGCAATTAAGAGATTTTTCTAGCTGGCTCGGATCGATTGTTGGCTGTAAGGGCTTTTTTTATTTTATGGAGGAGTTTGGATAGAGCACGAGAAATTGTAAAGATAGAGGAGAATGAAGAATGGCGACTTTTATTTATATGGTTAGGCACGGAGAATCGCCGAAGCTGCCCGGAGGAACTGAAAGAACACGTGGATTAACAGCGAGGGGGGAAGCGGATGCCCGCAAGATAACGAAAAAATTACGTTCGGAAGGAATTCAAGTTTTCTATTCAAGTCCATACCTTCGGGCTATACATACGATTTCTGGATTGGCACAGGAGGTAGGGGCAGAGATTCAAAGTGTTGAGGATCTTCGAGAAATCCATTTTTCGGATGGAAGTAAAATCATGCCTGACCAGGAGCTATATCCTTTATTGACAACAATGTTTGCTGATCCGGATTTTGTTCCGGTTGGAGGGGAATCCATTCATGCGTGTCAGAAGCGATCAGTTAGCATGCTGCAAGAAATACTGAATAAACACAGTGGGCAAAAGGTTGTGATTGGAACTCACGGTGCGGTCATGACACTTATGATGAATTATTTTGACGCTAAATATGATCTGGATTTTCTACTACAAACCACTAAGCCGGATATTTATAAAATGGAGTTCGCAGGCGGAACGTTCATCGGTGTGGAGAGGTTATGAATTCCCATTCATAAGCCAAGAAATGTTTATTCAAAAGGATGGTCTGGCGTTAGCTAGGGACCATCCTTTTGCCTATCTACAAGCTATAAAATCGCTTAGTATTCGCAGTCAGTATCTCTTCCGCTTGGCCAAGGGTGTAGCCATGGTGCACCCCCCAAGCGGCGGCGACGTCTCGAATCATAGATGGATGGGTGATTTTTCCCGCAAAAGGTCCTTCAAACGGCCAAGGGCCATCGGTTTCCGCCATGACAAGCTCTGGGGGATACCGGCGGGCAAGCTCCTGAATCTCCGGCTCATATAGGATATCAGGGGTGAAAGAGATATAGCAGCCAATGTTAATCATGCGGGCAATGGCTTCTTCGGGTCCCTTAAACCAATGAAAGTGGGCACGCTTTATACCATGTTTCTCTAATAGATCACAGGCAATCAGCGCATCCTCATAGACAGCGTGCAGGACCACTGGTTTATTTATACGGGCGGCAAGCTCAAGCAACTGATCAAGAAGCTGAATATAAGGCTCCATATCAAAGGCTTCGCCGCGCTCCAGTGCTTCAGCACGCGAATAATAAGGCAGTCCAATTTCACCTACCGCGATGAAATCCTCCCGATTTTGACGCTCAATCCATTCCAGTAAAGTGGATAACTCAGCTTTCTGCGGCAGTGGCTGCTCGGGATGAAAGCCATAAGCTGGACGTACCAATCCGGGATAGGCAGCGGCAAGCCTTTGAGTGCGAACGCAAGAGTCTAAATTCATGGAGACAGCAATCAGGGCTTCGATCCCCAAGTTAGGAATCTCACTCAACATTTGTTCCGAAACCTCAGGCACATATTGCTCTAAATGTATATGAGCATCAATCATAGCTGCTTACCCACCACATAAGAGGCATACTCCTCGTGAGGCTCAAAACGAATGGATTCAGGTTCCATTCCATCATTTCCTGATTTATAGGAAAAGGTTAGTGTGCCAATACTCTCCAGAAATCCGATATAAACATTGGTTTCAGCTTTCAGCTTGCCTTCTTCCACCATGTAGTAAGTCACAGCACCAATCCCGGCTTTTTCGCCAAGATTGCCATCCTCGCCACGATCTGGATATCGCATAGTAACCATAGATGGAGTGGAACCTTTTACCTGAATTTGAATTAAGGCATCGCCTTTTTCATTGGAGATTTTTGAGGTAACAAATGCCGAGACAGCTTTATCTGCGGAAGGTACGTTCATTTCTTTCCACTGGTTAGGCTTAATCACGTGAAGCTCCTGCATAGACATACCCGTACCTGTTCCGAGCCACAGTATGACAACAACTTCTTCCTGACCATCCTGATCTATGTCGGCGTAATGAATCTCAGGAGTGTAACCTAGCAATCTGGGTGCTTCCCAATTAAACGTATGCTTGTTTCCGTTCACCTCTACAACAAATCCTTCGTAGATATCGCCATTTTTAAGGGCGGTATACAGCTTAACTTGGTCATTTTCTGTAGCAATCGCAAGGGGTTCGCTGGGTGTTCTTACAGTAGTACTAACATCCCCTGATGTAATTGATACTTCAGATCGCGAGGCATTCAGTTTCACATCTGCGCCAGAGAGGCTATTTATTGCATCGGTAGGGATATAGAAATTGCCGTTTCGTAGAATCCCAGGTCCACCCAGCGCATTCTGATAACCGTCACCTTGCATATATTCATTGCCCGGCTTGAGAACATATCTGCTGCTTCCATCAGAGATGGTTAAGGTTTTCGTAGCATTATCCCATTGTTGTTCAGATGAGTAGTACTCCATGAGTACTTTTGCAGGTACATAGACCTTATCACCTGAGAAAAAAGGTGGGAGCGAAGGAAGAACGGTTTCTCCGTCAACGATTAGCTTCAGTTGTGCTTCAGTAGTTTGTGCTTGGTTAAATGCCATTGATGTATCCATATCTATAGATGCCGATGCTCCGCATCCGGCTAAAAAGAGCGTGCTAGCTCCGATTACGATGATTTTATTCATAATTACCTCCGAGGATAAAGTCCAGTCCCCTTAAGTATAGATTAAATCAGCGCGTAGTAGGTCACTTTCTGTAAACAAAGCAGATACAAGCTTGTCACGTTTGCTATTTATTTAAAAACACGGTGCGATCAACTTGTGATTTAGGGTCTACGGTTAGACTTTTGCTATACTGGACCTCCCCAATAGAGCAACCCGGTCCGATGATAATATCTTCACCGCAGACGAGATTTGCTGTCGTACGGTATAACGAGATGCTAGTTCCTTCAATCGTTTCGCAGGTAAGCTTCCGGAAGTAGGGTATTAGCGCATTCATTAGCTTCAAAGATGGTTTAACAGTAATGGTTCCGCTAGTTCTCATGACCTCAATTGTACTTCTGTTTCCTAAACGTAGCTCAATCGATGAACCAGCAGTTAATCTATTGATCTTCACTGCACCTTCGGCATAAAAAGTTTCGACTGCAGCATCTTGTGCTACGGAAAAGTATCCTGACGATTGCAGTCTGTCTGCTTGGATGTGTTGAACACGGAGGCTTCCCAGATTAATAACCTGATCAGCTCTACAATGACCTCCAATCGAACAATCACCAGATACTTTTAGCTTAGAGGTAACAACATTGTTCTTCACACTTAAATGGCCCACGACATTGACAGTGTCCGCACGCACATCCTCTTGGAGAATCAATGAACCTCTTACTTTCAGCGGTGGACCGATCATTTCATGGCGTTCAAAAGTATCATTTATATTGGACATTTACAGGGATCCGCCTTTCGGAATATGTTTTAATGATTAAAATATATATTTATTATAATATATAGTCAATATAACATTTTGGGAGTATAAGCATAAAAAAACTGCCGTCAGTTTCCTGACAGGCAGCGTATATACAAATAAAGCCTTTTAGTTCATCATTTTATCCATTAACTCATTTATTTGTTCTAAGGTTCCTGAGATTTTATTCAACTCCGAGGTAGGAAAGGCTTCAAAGATATGTAGAATCCGCTGATGCCCTTGTTCTGTAAGGACAATGTTGACGACTCTGCGATCTTCCTT
Source organism: Paenibacillus etheri (assembly GCF_001012825.1). Taxonomy (GTDB): domain Bacteria; phylum Bacillota; class Bacilli; order Paenibacillales; family Paenibacillaceae; genus Paenibacillus_AQ; species Paenibacillus_AQ etheri. The sequence continues at coordinate 39,905 of NZ_LCZJ02000012.1, read as the reverse complement.
CGTCCGCACACGTTCGATAAGACCGGCTTCTTCCAGCTTATCGCACATCGAGGAAGCGGCTCCCGGTGTAATAATAAATCGTTCGGAGATGTCAGTAATGTTCAAGCTTCCTATAAGTCTGAGCTGGAACAACAGCAGGATCTGATTGTGAGTCAGGGTCTCCTGCTTGGTAATCATATCAATGAAGAACTGGGATTTCTGCTGCACATTTGCCATGGATTCCATAACCTTATGGATAGCATATTGTTTATCTTGCTCTGTGCTCATAGCCACGCTCCAATTTACTTTAGTTCCTAAAATATATAGAAGCTATAATAAGCTTGTCAAGTTAAGGGTGTTCTATCTTGTAATGGAACTGGAATTATAGCGTATTAACAGTCGAATTTACTTAGCTAAGTAAAATTTTGCTGGAAAGGAGAGTTTGATAGATGCAAGAGCGCGCATTGCCTCACCCTTTTGTAAAAGAGAAAATACTAGAAAAAACGGACATAGATGCTTTATTCACAACGGTTTTTGAAACCTTCTATAAAAGAATATTTAACTATATCGCTTATCGGGTCAGCTCACTCCATACAGCCGAGGATCTGACAAGCTTGGTCTTTGAAAAGACCTTAGCTAAGCTTGCGACCTATTCTCAGGAAAAAGCGCCTTTGGAGGTGTGGTTGTTTGCCATCGCTAGGAATGTGGTCAATGACCATTACCGAAGTCTTAAGAGACGCAGTTTCTTCTCTCTGGATGCCGTTAAGGAGCTGGTTTCTACTAGAAAAGAACCGGAGAGTTTAATCCTTCAGGGAGAACGTAACGGCAAGCTAAATGAAGCGCTGAACACTCTGAGCTCGAGGGAGAGAAACATTGTAGCCCTTAAATTCGGAGCAAACCTGAAAAACACGGAGATTGCACAGCTTACGGGGATCACAGAGGGGAATATAGGCATAATCCTCTACCGGACTATGAAGAAGCTGAAGACTGAAATAGGGAGCGTGGAGCAACTATGAATAGTAAAGAAATACAGCAGAAGTTCTCTGCGGATTTGGATGAAAGCATATATGGAGCGGAAAACCTGAAGAATGCGGAGTACAAGGAGCTACTGGAGCTTGGCAGGGTATTGGCCCATAAAGATTTCAGCGAGGGCTCAGACAAGACAGCCATTCTGAATAAGGCACGGAGAACGTATGCCGGCCAAGAGGAGGAGAAAGGATTGCGTACAAAGGATAGATTAAGACGTCCTGCTGTTATACTAGCAACTCTGTTGGTGGTAGGTACATTAAGTGTAACTTTTGTGCAACCATCATTCGCACAGGAACTGTTGTCGAAAGTATTGCAAACTATAAATTTAGGACATATTGTAGCTCATGAAGTAGAATACTCTGCGGATTACAATGTGATTCCGGAAGAACTGAAAGGTAAGATTTTTGATCGAAATGGCAATGAACTTCAAAGCTTGGATGTGGCTAATAAAATGGATGGTATTTACACAGCTAACGGAGAGCGTATTGTGGACTTTGCCAACGGGGAGCCGCTTACTCAGGGAGACGTGGACAAAGGAAAAGAAAAAGAAAGAGCAGGAATATTGACCGAAAAGGATTCTAGTAAGCTAAACGAATATACCATTTTTGATGTAGGGTTGCCGGAGTATCTGCCAGATGGCTATTCTTTTGATCGCGCAGAGTTTTATAAAGAAAAAAACGGTGAGGTCAACGGGAAATACATTAATCTATATTTTGTTAATGAAGCTACAAATAAGAAGATCTCAATGCAGCAACGGCACGCTGATGAAGAAACGGCTTATGAGATGTCGACGGACGGTACAATAGAAAAAGTGAAAATAAATGGAATTGACGCTGTATTGTACAATGGCAAAGCTGTTGACTGGGAAGCCAATGGTGTGTTATACGGTGTAGCATCAGATTACTTGGATAAGAATGAGTTGATTAAGGTAGCAGAGTCTATCCACTAATCGATTAGATTTAGTAAGTAGTAGGTGGCTTATGCCTCGGATTGGAATGCAACTAAACTGGAAGCCCGCATTTTGCGGGCTTTTTGAATGTCGGAAAAATCATCTAAAGGGAAATTGTCCATGTAATTTTGCATTTTAACTCTATAATCAAAAGGTATAGGGAATCTCTTCCTATATATTCCTCTTTTAATAAGTAAATACTTTTAAATTCGCTAAAATAAATCGAACGATATTTCTTTTATTTACCAACGTCTTCCATTTAAGCTGAAGCAGGTGATTATTCTGCATTATTTAAACGAATATTCACAGGAAGAAAGTGCTGCGATACTGGGTATTCCGCTCGGAACCGTGAAATCCCGTATTCACGCTGCACTACAGAAGCTTCGTCAGAAGCCAGACAATCATACTCTTTTTAAGGGAAAGGTGGAGGACCTGCATGAATTTCAATGAAGAGTTACGGACAGTTCTGCAGGAAGAGGCGAGAAATATAAGTGCCCCACCGGAACTGAGGGAGCAAATACTAAATAGGACCATAGCCAAACAAGGGGGAAGACGTATGAAGAAATGGCTCGTGGCAAGTATTATGGCGGCTGCATTATTAATTCCTACTGGAGCTTATGCCGGATATCATTATTTGGCAGACAACATGTATGGGTCCCCAGCAACTGCCGCTATGATAGGAGTAACCCAGCAACAATATGATAGGCTTGAGGCCAAACTGCAAAACGCGAAGCAAAGCTTTAAGGAAGAGGAATTCACAAAGCTGATGTCCTTACTAAAGGAATTGGGATCTTATAATCTGCAAATGGCCGATGCTGAAGGCGACTTTCACTTAGAGCAGTTAAGTGCGAAGGACCAGAAGGCATATAAAGAATTACAGGCTAAGCTTGAACCTTATTTCGAACAAATGAATGAAGAGAAACCATCAAAGAAATCAGTTCAATCTGTAGATCGTGATACTTTCTGGAATAGCTTGCTTGAAAAAGCTGAACAGAGGCTTACTAAAAAAGAGTTTGGGGAGATTGAAAAATTAATAAATGAGTTACAAAGCTATGATGCCAAGGTATTTGATTCAGATGGAAGTGTTCATATGGAACGGCTTTCGAAAGAGGAGATACAAAACCAAGAGAAGTTAATTGAAGCGCTCGACCCTTATATTAAAAAGCTAAATATGTTGATTAAACCTAGCTCTTAGTTGAATTTATATGCATGTATTGAATAACTATGGATAGAAGCATCGTTAGAAAAACCATCAGAAAAGGTGTATTCTGATGGTTTTTGCTTTTTACTAATCTATAGTCTATACATTGCTCACCGAATAATTGCATATTGAAAAGCTATAGAAAAAAAGTATTTGACCACTGGAATAATTAGACATATATTTATTAAAATACTATTTACTTATATCTGTATTATGTTGGCGGAAGGTGGCTTTGATCATGAAGCAGATGACCATTCGTGCAGAACTGGCGGACTATCTCAAGAAGCATGGGACAACGATCAATCAGTTCGCAGAGGTGTCTAAAGTAAATTCAGGCACGATCAGTAATATCATCAATGGGAATCGTCCAATAGCCATGCAACAATTAGATCGGATTACAGAAGGTATGGGCTTAGAAGAAGGAAGCTACTATGATTTGTACGTGGAAGAATGTTTTGTTCACTCTAATCCGAATTGGAGGCGTCTTCGGCCATTTCTATATCGCTGTGCAGAGCTAGATAAGCTGGAATGTATTGCACGGGTAGTTGGGATCATGATGGACAGTTTATCTTATACACCTTCGTTATTTGATACTGCGGAAGATTTTTTTACGCAAGGGAAACATAAAGCAGCAGCGATGTTATATCAGAGTGTAGCTGAGAGCGAGAAGTATCAGCATTCAGAGCGGTTGGCTCTTTGCCAATATAGACTATTCACGATCGCTTTGGGAGAGGATCAGGATGCTAATTTGCGAGCAGCTGTGCAATTTGAAGGATTTGTTAACCGGCTTGATGAGGTGGACCAGCTTGATGCGCTGAAAGATTTGGCGAATACATATAGCGCTTTACGACATTGGGACAAGGTAATGGTAATGGCTAAGGAAATGGGGAATAAAGCAACGATTCAATATCATGCCAAATACGACAGCGCCAGAAAAAGTAGGCTTCAAAAGGAACCTGAAATACCACTATTCTCATATATTCAATATTCTTACGTGTTACGTTCAGCAGTTTATAGAGAGCTAGGAAATTATGATAGAGCTTTACATTATGTTAACTTGTGTATGGATATGAACTGGATTCGGGAAGAAACGGAAGAAGCTTTGCAGCTTATGAATCAATGCATGGAGTGGGCACGGGCTAATATTGACTTGCTGCGAATTTTAAAAGGGGATGTAACAGTTCTGCCGGAATATGTGGCATACATTGAATCAAGAGAGGAAGAGATCCTCTCAGGTCTATTTAAAATCCTCCAAGCAGCGAATTACTATCAATTTGACGTGGATGATATTCTTTTGCGATTTGAGCAAAAAATAATAGATTGTAGAGATCATCAGCTAGAGATTAGATCCGATAATCAACAAATTTTCGAAGATAGATATACCCACTTGATGGCTGAGATAGCGTTTTATTATATAAAAAGAAATAAATATGAGATTAGCATAAAGTATATAATGGATAGTTTGGATTACTCAATAAAAATAAATAGCGAATCATGTATTATAAAGTGTGTTGGAATGTTCGAACAGCTTCGTTATACGGCATCCTTAGAAACACAAAAAGAATACCAAAACCTAATTAGTAAGGTGCAGCAAATCAACGAAAAGAAAAATGGCTTTGTTATTGGCAGTGCTTAGTAACGTAATTATTACCGTCCTTTTACTATTTCGTGGGATTATTTCTTTATAGTACTGCACTTTATTGTAAAATATAGAATTTGACATATACCTCTAGTATATTACTTTGAGGAGGTAGTGTTAATGAATAATCCAGAAATTATCCAAAAGAGAATAGAGGGTGCTAGAGCCAAACTTTATTTAATGGAAAGGGAATATGGGGGATTGTTACATCCAAATGTGATCAGACAGTCGATGAGGTTGGATGAATTAATCAATCAATACAATAAAGCTATACATAGTGATAACCAGAGTTGAAAGAAGAAGTTTAAGCTGATCGTATAAATTTGGCTCTATTCAATAGATAAGACCTACATAATGTTATTGAATCTCTGTATAAAATATAAAGCCAGCGCTATGCGTTGGCTTTTTTGGTTTTGTATGTTCCTAAAAAATAAATCTAAGCCCCATGCTTGTCATGCCCGTCTGCATATTGCGGCCAAGTCCCTCATAGATATGTACTAATCAATGCATTCAAAACAGGTTAAGGGGATGATATCATGCGCCGGACAATATGGGTACTCGCAATCATTATGAGCGTGGCCCTGGTGATGACGGGGTGCGGGAAGAAGGATGCCGCTTCCGTGGTCAAGGATTTGAACAATGTGGCCGACAAGTTGGAGAGTAAGCAGGGAACGTACCAAGCTTCAGGCATTATGACCCTGTTTACCGGCGAGCAGCCGCAGGAGTATAAGGTAGAGGTGTGGTACAAGAATCCTTCTTATTACCGGATTAGCTTGGCAAATGTTCAGAAGGATATTACGCAGATCGTGCTACGTAATGATGAGGGAGTGTTCGTACTCACACCAAGTATGAATAAGAGCTTCCGCTTCCAGAGTGATTGGCCAGACAATCAAGGTCAGGTTTATTTGTATCAGACGCTAGTTCGGGGCATCGTCTCCGATAACAATCGTCAATTTGTGGAAGATGGAGATAATTATGTGTTCGAGGTAGCTGCGAATTATCAAAGCAATGCCCTTGTGCGGCAAAAGATTTGGCTGGATAAAAAGACTTATGAACCTAAACAGGTTCAAGTCTCTGATTCTGAAGCCAAGGTAGTTGTGGATGTGAAGTTTGACACCTTTAAATTCGATACAGATTTCACTAAGGATTCCTTTGATATGCAAAAGAATATGACCACAGGTGCTGCTTCAGAAAGTACAGTAGCTGAGGTTGATGAAAATGGAAATCCTGTTGTACTTCCGGAGGGTCAGGAGCAGGAGGGGCAACCTGTCGCTGCTGAGCTTGGTGACTTTGGTATCATCGAACCTGGGTATGTTCCAGCAGGCGTTGAGTTGAAGGACTCTCATAAAATGGAAGGTAACAAAGATCATGCCGTTCTCATCCGGTATGATGGGGTTTATCAATACACCATTATGGAAGCCCGTCCATTGGACCGTGCAGTAGCATTGGCTCCTGGAACACTGATAGATCTCGGCTTTACCGCAGGACTTCTGAGTGGTGACGAGCAGCAGACTTTGACTTGGATGTCTGAGGGTATAGAGTATCGAATTACAAGTGCTAATCTTCCTGTTAACGAAATGATGCAAATTGCCGCTTCTATGGAGGCACAATCGGGTAAATAATATAAAGTAGGCGGATACTGCGTTTTGTGGGATTCTTTCCTCTACAACGTAGTATCCGCCTTTCTATATTTGCTAGTGCTCCAGCCTCTTTGATCTGAAGCAAAAAGATAACTGAGCTCACATTGACAGCCACCTTCCGTAGCATTACCATGAGTACTAAGACAATGATCATTACAGCTATGACGTTTTACTACAACGTAAGAAGGTGACTTTGAAGTGCAAGCAAGCTATCGACCGACAGTAGCCGAAATTAATCTGGATGAATTGCGTGCCAATTACGAAGCCTTTCGCCGCTACTTGCCGGCAGAGACAAAGTTTATGGGATGCGTCAAAGGAAATGCGTACGGCCATGGAGCAGTGGAAGTGACACGGGAACTGGAAAGACTCGGAGCAGATTATGTTAGTGTGGCTTTTTTGGATGAAGCATTGGAGCTGCGTCAGGCGGGAATACTGATTCCTATACTGGTGCTTGGCTACACTTCTCCTGAAGGAATAGCCGTTGCCTGGGAGAACCATGTAACTGTAACACTGTTCACACCGGAAGTATTAGAGGCTATTAGACAGCTTCCTATAGATCCGGAACATCGGCTGAAGGTGCATATCAAGATTGATAGCGGGATGGGACGACTGGGTCTTTTACCAGATGACGCACCTGCATTTATCTCTGAAGTGCAGTCTGTTGCGCAGGCGGAGCTGGAGGGTATGTTCACCCATTTTGCCAAGGCAGACGAACTAGACAAAAGCTATACACTGGAACAGCATCGACGGTTCATGAGCGTGGCGGAAACGCTGCGGGAGCAGAACATTCAGATCCCGATCATACATACGGGCAATAGCGCTACGGCCATTGATTCACCTTATTTATCCAGCAACATGGTGCGGGTAGGCATCAGCTTGTACGGATTCTATCCCTCAACTGAGGTAAACCGTCAACTGGTAGAACTACATCCGGTAATGACGCTGAAGACGCAGGTTGTATTTGTGAAGAGCCTGCCTTCTCATTGGGGCGTCAGCTACGGCACTAGGTACTTCACAGACAGCGAGGAGATTATCGCAACGTTACCTGTGGGGTACGCAGATGGATATTCCCGCATGCTAACTGGCAAAGCGGAGGTGTTAATACGTGGACGCCGCGTTCCTATCGTCGGAACAATCTGCATGGATCAGTGTATGGTATCACTCAAATCTTTCGCTGAAGAAGCGGAACAAATTAAAGCAGGCGAAGAAGTTGTACTCATCGGCCGTCAAGCTGACGTGATGGTCACGGCAGACGAGTTGGCTCTCCATCTTGGAACGATTCACTACGAGGTAATTTGCATGCTGGCTCATCGGGTGCCCCGCGTTTATATCCGTGAAGGCACACTTCCTAAATTAGTAAATGCTCTGCTACAATCTTAAAGTTCTTGACAGTGATGTTATTCAAGGGAGAAAATAGAAGGAATTGTATCGTTTTAGGAGATGTGACTAAAAGCCTATACGAACCGCCATTTCTAGTTTATAATGGGATGCAGCATACTTGATATACTGGCGGCATATATTCCTTGTATAAAATTCCTTGTATATTGCAACACTGGAACACAAGGGCAGAAGGTTTGTGGGGGTGGAAGAGAAGGTGGCCAATTTGCAGAACACCAAAAGAATCATGATCAGCTTGCCCGATCATCTCTTACAGGAAGTGGACGGAATTGTTCAATTGGAGAATTCCAACCGAAGTGAATTGATTAGGCAGGCCATGAAGCTGTATTTGAGCGAACGGAGGAAACGTTCTATCCGGGAGTCCATGCAGCGCGGCTACATGGAAATGGCTAAGATCAACTTGACCATGGCATGCGAGGCGTTCCTCGCGGAGGAAGATGCAGACAGCACTCTTGGCCGCTTAGTAAGCGGGGTGTAGACATTGATCGTTAAACGTGGCGATGTTTTTTTTGCTGATCTTTCGCCGGTTGTAGGTTCTGAGCAAGGCGGAGTAAGGCCAGTACTGGTTATCCAGAATGATATTGGCAATCGCTTTAGCCCGACGGTAATTGTGGCTGCAATCACAGCCCAAATCCAGAAGGCTAAATTACCTACGCATGTGGAAATTGACGCAGCGGCTCATGGCTTTGACAGAGATTCTGTTATACTGCTGGAGCAGGTTAGGACGATTGACAAACAACGCTTAACTGACAAGATCACCCACCTTGATGATGAGACTATGAAGAAGGTGGATGATTCGCTGCAAATCAGCCTTGGACTGATTGATTTTTAATCACCTAAGGTTATAGATAATCCATGAGATAGGCGCTCGGATACGAATCCGGGCGTCTTTTGATATGCATTTTTACGAACTCATGGCAAAAAAGGATAAGGGGTTCACTTTTTTTAAATGTTCTGATAGTATTAGACCGTGCGGTCGGTTTAGGAGGTGCTTAGAATCAAAGGACGTTCAGACGGAGAAGAAACAAAGAAAAGAATAGTACTTAAAGCCACACAGCTGTTTGTTCAGAAGGGATATGCAGCTGTAACCATGAATGAAGTTTGCGCAGCCTCGAATGTCAGTAAGGGCAGCTTATATCATCATTTTCCGAGCAAGGATGAACTTTTTCTATATGTAGTGGAAGAGGATACGGCGCAGTGGTTACAGGCGTGGGAAGATAAGAAGAAGGAAATTGTGGGTGTTGAAGAGCGTTTGTATGCATTAGCCGAGCACTATGCAAATGATTTTCAGAATCCGTTGATCCGGGCACTTGAGGAGTTCTCAAGAAGCAGAGCCCATCCGGAGGATGTCACTAAGCGGCTTGTTCTTTTATATGAGGCTGCCTCGCATGCTTGTCGCGATCTTCTGAAGGAAGGCATGGACAGGGGGTATTTTATAAAAGGTGACTTAGAGGATTATGTGATTATTGTAAATGGCATGCTCGAAGGGATCGGAAGAGTTTCCGAATACTCCATGCATGAAAAGACTTCGGATGATATCAAAAAATATTACCGAGAATCAGTACGATTGTTATTGCGAGGGATATATACGGGGTAAGATATATGGGGCATGAAAGAAGCTTTCATTCAGGAATCATGAAGGCTGAAGCTTCTTGAAAGCACCGGAAATGGAAGGACTATTTTTTTTGCTATTTATTAGACCGGATGGTCGGTCTCTACAGAGAAACTACTCGAAGGCTTGGCTTTAGAAACCACGGAGGTTAACACAATGTCATTACTACTTAGAAACAGAGGCGCTATGCTTCTTGTTATGCTTAATATTTTTCTTGCTTTTACAGGAATTGGGCTTGTAGTCCCAATAATGCCTACTTACATGAATGAACTTGGGATCAGCGGTAGTACCGTTGGGCTGTTAGTGGCTTCGTTCTCACTTGCCCAATTATTAGTATCGCCATTCGCTGGCAGGTTATCGGACAGAATTGGCCGGAAAAAAGTGATTGTGGCGGGTCTGATCGTGTTTGCTTTTTCAGAGCTGCTCTTTGGTCTGGCGAATGTGTCATGGCTCTTGTTCGTTTCTAGATTGCTCGGTGGTGTAGGCGCTGCACTAATTATGCCAGCAGTTATGGCTTATGTAGCGGACACGACCTCTTTTGAAGAAAGAGCGAAAGGCATGGGGCTAATCAATGCAGCCATTACTACTGGATTTATTATCGGTCCTGGGATTGGCGGTTATCTTGCCGAGCTTGGAATGCGGGTACCCTTTTTCTGTGCAGCGGGTGCAGCTGGGATCGCAGCTCTAATCACAGTTTTGATCTTGCCTGAGTCTCTGTCTGTAGAGAAACGGATGGAAGCGAAGGTATCGAAGAATAATCAGGAAAGCTTCTTCACGCAATTGATACGTTCTTATCGTGAACCTTACTTTTTCGGGTTAATTATTGTATTTGTAATGGCTTTTGGACTAGCTAATTATGAAACGGTGTTCGGATTGTTCGTGGACCATAAATTTGGCTTTACCCCTAAAGATATTGCTTTTGTGATTACCTTTGGCTCGATCGCCGGTGCTGTGGTGCAGGTATCTGCCTTTGGCTGGATTCTGAATAAATTCGGCGAGAATAAGGTAATCTCCACTTGCCTTATAACTGCTGCAATGTTTATTCTGCTGACGCTGTTTGTAAGTGGCTTTTGGGCGATTTGTGCGATTACCTTTGTCGTATTCTTGGCTATGGATATTCTTCGACCAGCAGTAGGCACCCAGCTATCCAAAATGGCTGGGGAAACGCAGCAAGGCTTCGTAGCAGGAATGAACTCTGCTTATACGAGTCTTGGAAATATCGCTGGACCTATCGTAGCAGGTTATCTTTTTGATCTAAGTATTAACTTTCCGTATGGGGCAGCCGCGCTTGTACTAGCTTTATGCTTTGTATTGTCACTTAGTTCCGGCAAAAGGGGCATGGGACAACGCGCTTAAACCCGTTGAATCTGCCCCCTCTCTAGGCTGGACTTTGGTACAGAGCCGATCTGTGATACTATTTTAAATATGAGAACAAGAATTGTATAAGCAGATTGTGTACGGGAAGAGGGATACTAATGACGGTAGATAACAGCAATACGGGAGTCATTAAGGATGAGGCGGCCGCACAGCGGGAGCAGGAATTGATTACTGTAGCAATTGCCAAGGAATTGAACATTAGCCTGAAGCAGGTGCGTACAACGGTTGGACTGCTGGATGAGGGGAATACGATTCCGTTCATCGCCAGATACCGGAAGGAAATGACGGGTGAGCTGGACGAGAATGCGCTGCGTGATATTGAAGAACGCCTGGCTTATCTTCGCAATTTAGGCGAACGTAAGAAAGACGTTATCCGCAATATTGAAGAGCAGGGCAAGCTGACGAAGGAGCTTCATGAACAAATCACTAATGCAGTCAAGCTGCAGGAAGTGGAGGACTTGTATCGTCCATTCCGTCAGAAGCGTAAGACTCGTGCCAGTGTTGCGAAGGAAAAAGGCTTAGAGCCGCTTGCGAACTGGATTATGGAGCAGCAGAGACAAGGGGACCCACAAACCGAGGCTGCGAAATTTATAGATGCTGAAAAAGGAGTGGAGACCGCAGATCAAGCGCTTCAAGGTGCACTTGATATCATCGCCGAGAACATTGCAGATGATCCTGCGATCCGCTCTTGGGTTCGGCAATATACGGCAAGTCAGGGCATCCTTGTGTCTGAGGCTAAGGATGCAGAGCAGGAATCCGTATACGAGAACTACTATAGCTACCGTGAGCCTGTACACAAAATGCCACCTCACCGAATACTCGCCATTAATCGCGGTGAGCGGGAGAATATATTGAAGGTAGGCATTGAGGTCGTTACTGATAAAATTCATGCCTATATTGCGCGGAAGATCATTAAAGGGCCATCTCCGGTGAAGGAGCTGCTAGAAGCAGTGACCGAGGATGCTTACAAACGTCTGATCGCTCCTTCCGTGGAACGTGAAGTTCGTGGAGAGATGACCGAACGGGGCGAGAACCAGGCGATCTCGATCTTCTCTGGGAATCTACGCAGCTTGCTGCTGCAGCCGCCCGTTAAGGGACGCTGTGTGCTGGGTGTTGACCCTGCCTACCGTACCGGCTGTAAGCTGGCCGTCGTAGACGATACTGGTAAGCTGCTAGAAGTAGCCGTGACCTATCCTACGCCGCCGAACAACAAGAAAATTGAAGCTGCTGCTAAGTTTAAAGAACTAATTGCTAAATACGGCATTCAGCTCATCGTGATCGGGAATGGAACAGGCTCCCGTGAGACCGAGCAATTCACGGCAGAAGTGATCGCCGAAATTGGCGATCCAGAGCTGGCTTACCTGATCGTTAATGAAGCGGGAGCGAGTGTCTATTCGGCATCCAAGCTGGCGCAGGAGGAGTTCCCGGATCTGGATGTAGCAGAGCGCAGTGCGGCTTCTATCGCCCGCCGTGTGCAGGACCCGCTGGCGGAGCTGGTGAAGATCGATCCGAAAGCCATCGGCGTTGGGCAGTATCAACATGACGTCTCCCAGAAGCATCTGGAGGAGAGTCTTAAGGCCGTCGTGGAATCGGCAGTTAACCATGTGGGCGTGGATGTGAATACGGCATCTCCAGCCTTGCTCTCTTACGTGGCTGGCGTTAATGGAACGATTGCTAAGAATATCGTTAAATATCGTGAAGAGAATGGCAAGTTCACGACTCGGAAGCAGCTGCAAAAGGTACCTCGTCTGGGTGCGAAGTCCTATGAGCAATGTATCGGCTTCCTGCGGATTCCTGGTGGGGATAACACCTTGGACCGCACGCCAATTCACCCGGAGTCCTATCCGGTGGTGGACCGCTTGTTCCGTGAGCTGAGCCTCGATGTTGATAAACTGGGCAGCAAGGAAGTGGCTTCTCAGCTGGAGGCACAAAATGCCGAGGAGCTGGCTGTGAAGCTGGATGTCGGCGTGCCTACGCTTCGCGACATCCTGGAGAGCTTGCAGCGTCCGGGCCGCGATCCGCGCGAGGAGCTGCCGCTGCCGATCTTCCGCACCGACGTGCTGAAGATCGAGGATCTGGTTCCCGGCATGGAAATGCAGGGAACCGTCCGCAACGTGATCGATTTCGGCGCATTCGTCGATATCGGCATCAAGAACGATGGGCTGGTGCATATATCCCAGCTCAGCGGCAGCTTTGTGAAGCACCCGATGGACGTTGTCTCCGTAGGAGACAATGTCACCGTCTGGGTGATGGGTGTTGACCTGAAGAAGGGCAGGGTCAGCCTGACCATGCGTCCGCCGCGTGTTGAGGCGGGAAGTCTTAGCTAAAGTGAGCTAAATAAACAAAGAAATCCATCTACTTCGGTGAGAAGTAGATGGATTTTTCTTTTGACTGAATAGTATTGAAACAGCTTTATCTATGAAGATCTCGTTAAATTATCTAACTTAATAGCTAATTCATTTAGATTGCTGATGCTGACCACTGTTTCAGAAACATGTTGTTGCTGGACTTCAGCGCTAGCAAGGACTTGTTCAATAGCTGCTGTATTCTCTTCGGTAATTGCAGCGACTGAATTGACTTCGCTTAGTACAAGGGTGGAAGCGTGCCGGATGTGATCACTCCTATCCTTCAGGTCTTCTGCTTGTTCAAGCACCTGGTGTGTATTATTTCGAATGCCCTTGAATAATCGAGCAATATCATCAGCGGAATTTCTTCCTGATTCTACAACTAGCAACCCGTTAGAAACCATATCGCCAACCTGCGCAATATTATTTTGAATGCTTCTGAGAATCTGAGCAATGTCCGCGGATGCATTGTGGGAGCTCTGTGCCAATTTTCGGATTTCATTGGATACGACAGCGAAGCCTTTGCCGTGCTCTCCCGCGTGAGCGGCTTCGATAGAGGCATTTAGCGATAAAAGATTCGTCTGCTCAGCAATTCCTACGATGCTGGAAACAATCGATTCAATCTTCTGATTTTCTTCATTCATTTGTGTCATCAAGCCAGCAGTACTCGTTACGATATCTGTAACTTCAGACATAGTTCCAGTTAAGCGAACAATTTCATCTTGCCCCTCTTGCGTGATTTGATCCGTTTCACGGCTTCTATTGCTCATTGAGACGGATGCAGCATTTGCCTGCAAAGCTGATTCGTTTAACTGCTGCATGGCATTTGAGATATCGCTAACACTCTGTGCTTGTGATTCCACTCCACTAGCTATCTCTTGAAAGGCAGTTACGACTTCTTTGGAGATTCGATCTGTTGTTATTACGTTGTTATGCATTAGGTTACTGGATTGACTCAGAACTCCTACCGATTCAGTAACACCTGTAAGAATGGTCTCCATTTCTGCTCTAGCTCGTTCAGCTTCGCTGCTGCTTTTAGACATGTTTTTGAACATTTTCGTACCAATCTGACTCTGATAGATCAGAACCAATATCATGACGATGAGAAGTGTATTAATTCTTAATACATCTACTGAAGCGTAAATTGGTTTCGTCATCAGGAAATAGTTGAGTAAGATCCAAGAAATTACTCCATTAAGGAGTAGCGGACGATAGTTGTGATAGAGGGATACGATGCCTAGTCCCCAATATAGAATAAATGTGCTTATAATGCTAGTTCCTGCATCGATATAGAAGTATGTAATGATATTAAAGCCAATAGCTGTTATGTACATAATATAGGGTGTAGCCACACGTTTCCAAATTAGAATCGTACACAATAAGCCAAGGGGTACCGCTGCTGACATAATCGCCATGATTGTTTGTGGAAATCTGTAAAGCGAAATTGAACCGAACAACAAACAGCCCCAAAACAAGTAAATGATTAATTTATTTCGCTGGTTTAACTCGGACATCTGATTCAAGGGCATATTCACACTCCATAATGTAATAGTATACTTCTGATTTTTTAGTTTAAGAGATTCCTGAAATGATGTCTATGATGTTAAGTTCAGAATTGCTCAGAACAATAATGTTTAGGAGATGGAGAGCAAGAATATAGGGAGATATTCCCTGATTGTCTATGAGGGCATAGGTTTTCCGAATCGGAGAGTGTGTTTGGACAACTGAAAGAACAATCGGGGTTCCCGGAGATTTCTACTTCACGGCATGGACAAAATGATGCTTGAGCAAACACGCAAAGAACGCTTCTCAAATATCGGGAGAAGCGTTCTTTGCTTACGTTTTGTGATTGTTAGAATGACGAAGCTTTTATTCCACTTTATTCCGCAATAATTAAGCTCGTACGTTTTGTTTTAAATTTCTGAAGGAAGCTACGATCTATATTACGGTCGGTAATAATGTACCCGATTTTATCGAGTGAGGCGATGCCGATGGTCACATCTTTTCCGAATTTAGTATGGTCTGCGGCAACATAAACTTCTTTGGAGAGATCGATAATTTTTTTGCGAGTTTGGGCCTCTTCCAGGTTATAGTCGGAGATGCCTTTCTCAAGGGTAATACCGCTTGCGCAAATAAAAGCCTTAAGGATATTTAATTCACTGAAATTAAATAAATAATCATATGCAATGACAGACTGCTCATTTAGTCGGACCTTTCCGCCAATGATAATAAGCTCAACCGCACTGTTCATCAGCTCGTTGACCACAGGAATGGAGTTCGTAATTACTGTGAGATTCTTTTTATTCTTGATATATTTAGCAATTTGATAGGTGGTGGAGCCGCTGTCCAGATAGATGCAATCCCCATCGTTGATATATTCGCTGCACTTTTGGGCGATCATTTTCTTTTCCTCTAAGTGACCGACCATTCGCGCATCCATTGGAGATTCAGCAAACTCCGATTCCACCAGTTTAATTCCACCATAAATCTTCTTGATCTTCCCTTGCTTGTCCAGCAGGTTAATATCTCTGCGAAGGGTATCGATAGAAATATTAAGCTCTTCTGCTAGCTCCGGCAGCTTCTGAACCTTTTTCAACATTAAGATTTCTATGATTTTCTTTTGTCTTTCCAGTGGAAACATGTAATCACCCATTCAAAGTTTATATCGCTTTCGATAGTTGAAGTATAAAGGGATTAGTATAGGGTAGCAACAATACCTTTGTAAGTTAGTCATGATATGATTATAATATAGTCACAACTTACTTAAAGTTTACATACATTTTACGTAACTGTTTATCCTCAAAAACAAAACCTTTTTATACTAAGGTTGTACTTGAGGAGGTGGAACCTTTGCTTAAATTACAAAACATAAGCAAGCATTACGATAACAAGGTTGTTCTAGAGGATATTAGCTTAAGTATCCAAGCAGGGGAAATTGTCTCCTTACTCGGTCCCAGCGGGAGTGGCAAAACCACCTTGCTAAACATCATCTTGGGACTGGCAAAAATGGAGCAAGGAAAAATCATTTTTAACGATCAAGATTTGAGTAATGTACCGATGAAGAAACGCGGATTTAATATAGTGTTCCAAGATTATGCGTTGTTCCCTAACTTAAATGCTTACGAGAATATCGTTTATGGATTAAAAAATAAAAAAGGATTAACGTCGGAGCATGAGATTCAGGAGTATATCGAGTTTCTGGAATTAAAGCCGCATTTAACGAAGAAGATCGGCGCTCTATCGGGTGGGCAGAAGCAAAGAGTGGCTTTGGCAAGAACGCTCGTAATGAAGCCCAAATTATTACTGCTCGATGAACCTCTAAGCGCACTGGATGGAATCATCAAGGAGTCCATTAAAGCTCGGATCAAATCCATCGCCAGAGAATATAAACTTACGACGATTATCGTCACCCATGACCCTGAAGAGGCGTTAACCCTGTCGGATAAAATTCTCATCATTAATCAAGGTCATATTGCCCAATTCGGAACGCCGCAAGAGATCATTCAACAACCTAGCAATGATTTTGTAAAAGAATTTATTCTAGGGCAACTGCAAGTGAAACGGGATAATATCTATAACCTGTTCGGTGAACATTATGCCTAAAGCTAAACCGGAAATGCGGATCATTTTTATCCCAATCGTATTGTTATTTATCGTTTTCCTGATTTTGCCGTTGGCGGTGTTATTCATCCGCTCATTTGATACGGGCCAAGGTTATTCGGTATCCAATTATCTCACCATTCTGGCAGATCAAGAGATTCGCGAGTCCATCGGAAATAGTATGAAGGTCTCCGGTGTTACGGCACTCATCACGACGGTTCTAGCTTTTATCCTAGCCTATTCTATCCACTGTACAAGAATCTATCGCCCGTTAAAAAGCATCATTAGAACTGGAATTCTGATTCCCATGCTGCTGCCTACGATTACTTACGGGTTTGCGATAATGTACTCTTTCGGCAACCAGGGGCTGATTACTAAAATTTTCGGAAGGAATTTATTCGAGATTTATGGATTTAATGGTCTGTTGATAGGCTATGTAATTTACACCTTACCTTCGGCTTTCCTGCTGATTCATAATTCGTTCAAGTACATTGATAAAAAGTTCATCGTCGTATCCAAGCTTATGGGGGATGGGACGCTGCGAAGCTTCATGAACACGATCGTTCGGCCTTTGTGGGGTACTTTGGGAGGGGCGTTTGTTCTTTCATTTATCCTAAGCTTCACGGATTTTGGGATTCCTGCATCGGTGGGGGGGACGTATAACGTGGTTGCTACTCAGCTGTATCAGGTCATGCTTGGGGCTATACCGGATTTCAACAATGGGGCAGTTATTGCAGTACTGATGTTAATTCCGGCGGCGTTTGGGGTTGTGCTGTTAACGTATCTCGAAAAGTTCAATTTCCATTATGACAAGGTGACTGAAATCGAGATGATCCGGAATAAAGGCAGAGATTCGGTTCTTGGATTGATCTCATCCGTGATTCTAATCGGGCTACTGGCTGTGTTTGCTGTCATGTTCGTTGCCCCACTGATGAAGGGCTATCCTTATGATCTAACGTTTACGTTCAAGCATTTTGTGGATGTTTTTCAATCAAGCGATTTAATCAATGTATATAAAAATTCCTTGCTCGTAGCAGGGTTGACGGCAATCGTAGGTACGATCGTGGCTTATGCTGCGGCTATCATCAATGTGCGAACGCCTATAAAAGGGAAAGCGACTTTTGACATCCTATCGATGGTGACGAACACGGTACCGGGTATGGTCCTTGGTCTGTCGTATTTACTTCTGTTCAATAACAGCAGCCTCAAAGGAACCTTTACGATTCTTGTGCTCTGCACCCTTGTTCATTACTTTACGACTCCTTATTTGATGGCCAAGAACTCTTTGGCGAAAATGAATCCATCGTGGGAAACCACTGCTGAATTATTAGGTGACAGCTGGCTGCAGACGATCCGCCGGGTCATTCTGCCGAACTCTGCATCCACAGTGATCGAGATGGTCAGCTACTATTTTATCAATGCGATGGTGACGATTAGCGGAATTATCTTTCTAGTAACGGCCCAAACCTCGGTAGTGGCCAGCAAAATAAAAGAGCTGCAGCATTTCGCCAAATTTAATGAGGTGTTTGTCCTATCCATCCTGATCTTTTGCACCAACCTTGTTATTAAGCTCCTAGGTGACTATCTCCAGAAACGGCAGTCAAACTCTCGTTAATTAACGATTTTAATATAACTAAACTAGTTAAAGTGAGGGAGAAATTATGTCTAAGAGAATTAAGGGAATCAAGGGAATCAAGGGTATTATGTTATCTATTGTAGCTTTGAGTTTGGTGTTTACATTAGCAGGTTGTGGTAACAAAACAGCTGGTGAAGCGAGTAAAGTAGTGATTTTGACCAATGCGGATGAAGAAGCTGTAGCCTCTATGGAGACTGCGCTAAAAGGTGCGGGGTACGAAGGGCAATATCTCTTTCAATCGTTGGGTACTTCTGAGCTGGGTGGAAAGCTGATGGCAGAGGGAGACAAAATAGAGGCTAACCTGATCACGATGAGCTCTTATTTTGTAGAAAGTGCGCAAGAGAAACACAACATGTTTAAAGATCTATCGTTCACGGCTAACGCGCTAGATTCCTATCCAGCCTACTATACGCCGATCTTGGCGAATACCGGTGCTATTTTTGTAAACACAGCGGTGCTTAAAGATAAAGGCTTGACGATGCCAACCACGATTAAAGATTTGACGAAACCAGAATTCAAAGGCTTGGTATCCGTTCCGAATATTATGGACTCCTCGACAGCCTGGTTGTTGGTGCAGGCGATTATTTCGCAATATGGGGATGAGGAAGGTAAAACAGTTCTGCATGATTTGGTTGCTAATGTAGGCCCACATTTAGAGAGCTCCGGTTCCGGTCCGATTAAAAAGGTGAAAGCAGGAGAAGTAGCTGCAGGCTTTGGACTTCGTCATCAAGCAGTATTGGCTAAAGAAGAAGGCGCACCGATTGACTATGTAGATCCGACAGAAGGTAACTTCTCGCTTACAGAATCTGTAGCTGTGGTGAAAAAAGACGATGCAACAACAGAGCTGGCAATGAAAATGGCAGAGACGATTATTAAAGATGCTAGAAAAGACTTAATTACAAATTACCCAGTGGCTCTCTATAAAGATGAAACAGTTAGTGATATCCATAAACCTGCACACAGTATGAATTTTGCTAAGCCGTTGACTGTGGAATTGCTGGAACAACATCAACAATTCTTTAAAGATGCGAAATAAAAAAGATTAGAAGGAGTGTAGGGCCATGAACAACTATAAACTGCTGACACCAGGTCCATTGACAACTACTAACACGGTCAAAGAGCAAATGCTCTTTGACCGTTGTACTTGGGACCAAGACTATAAGAACATTACGCAACAGATTAGATCAAGCTTACTGGATTTAGCGGGTGCAACGAACCAAGAGTACACGACTGTTCTTATGCAAGGCAGCGGTACGTTTGCAGTGGAATCCGTGTTAACTACGGCGATTTCAGCGGATGATAAGCTTCTGATTATTACAAATGGTGCCTACGGTGAACGTATCGTGCAAATGGCTGAGTATATCGGACTTCATTATCGTGCGCATAGTGCTCCATATAATGAATTCCCACAAGAAGCAGAGATTAGAGGGATTCTCGAAGAGGACCCAGCCATTACCCATATTGCGATGGTGCATTGCGAGACGACGACGGGGATTCTTAATCCGCTTGAGATGATCTCACAACTGGCAAAAGCCTACGATAAAGCATTAATTATCGACGCGATGAGCAGCTTCGGCGGAATAGAGATGGATGTCCCTGGGCTTGGAATTGACTATTTAATCAGCAGCGCTAATAAATGTATTCAGGGTGTTCCGGGGTTTGGATTTGTCATTGCGAAGCTGGAGAAGCTGTTGGCATGTAAAGGGAATGCACGTAGTCTATCGCTTGATTTATATGATCAATGGAAGGCGATGGACGCGGATGGGAAATGGCGCTATACGTCACCAACCCATGTAGTGGCTGCATTTTCGAGAGCGATTGAAGAACTAATCGAAGAAGGCGGCATTCCTGCAAGGGCAGCAAGATACCAGAATAATAACCGCGTACTGAGAGAAAGACTTGCGAGAATAGGAATAGAGCCGTATATCACAGACGATAAGCAATCTCCAATAATAACCACCTTTCTTTTTCCAAATGAGACATTCAGCTTTGAAGATTTCTATGAATATGTGAAAGAAAAAGGATACGTCCTCTACCCAGGCAAATTAACGGAGCATGACACCTTCCGGATTGGAAATATTGGTGAGATATACGAAGAAGACATTCAGAACTTATGTAATATTATCGAAGCATACATGGGAGGAATGACACAATGAATCAAGTTGAAGGCGTAATTCTGGATTGGGCAGGAACAGCGGTTGATTTTGGCTGCTTTGCACCGGTGAATGTGTTCCTTGATATTTTTCGGGAAGCTGGGATTGAAGTTACGATGCAGGAAGCAAGAGCCCCTATGGGGATGCTGAAAATAGACCATATCCGTGCGATGTTATCCATGCCAAGAGTAGGTGCCTTGTGGGAAGAAAAGTATGGCAGAGCTTTTACTGAACAGGATGTAGAGAACCTGTATGCTGAATTCGAACCGGCCCTGATGGCATCCTTATCCGAATATACTGATCCGATTCCGCAGGTTATTGAGACCGTCCAAGTGCTCAGAAGTCAAGGACTAAAGATTGGTTCAACCACTGGATATACAGAGTCCATGATGGATGTTGTAATTCCGAATGCCGCTGGGAAGGGTTATCAACCGGATTACGTAATCACGCCAGATGGAACACATTCGCTGGGAAGACCTTACCCCTATATGATTTATCATAATATGGAAGCTTTAAAGTTATCGGCAGCATGGAAGGTTGTTAAGGTAGGCGATACGATTTCAGACATTCAAGAAGGTGTTAATGCAGGCGTCTGGTCCGTAGGTGTAATCATTGGAAGCTCTGAAATGGGATTAAGCCAGGAGGAGTTTAATGCACTTTCAGACGTGGAGAAGGAAACGGTGATCTCTGCGACACAGACCTCTTTTATACAAAACGGCGCAGACTTTACGATTCAATCGATGAGTGAGCTACCTCAGCTGATTGGGCGAATAAATGTCCTGATTTCTCAAGGAATCAGACCTTATGCGAGATAATCATGAGCTGAAAAGAGAAGGCGACATCAACTTTAGCCCCTTGCGGACAGAGTGGATGACCCAGTTAAGCGCTGTGAGTATCGATAGGATCGAAGCGGATGAGCGTGTATATATGCGACAATCCATGTCAACACCGTGCTTGAACAGTATCGTAGATGCTGAGGGATGTTATATCACAGATGTGAATGGACGTAAATATCTTGATTTTCATGGAAATAGCATTCATCAGATTGGCTATAAGAATCCTTACGTAACTGAAGCTGTGAAAAAACAGCTTGAAGAGCTACCATTCATTCCAAGAAGATTTACGGCAGATATTGCGGTGAAAGCTGCGGAAGCCTTAATCAACAAAACGACCTCGAAGGATTATAAAGTATTATTCACTCCTTCCGGGAGTGCAGCCGTAGGTCTGGCCCTGAAAATTGCTCGCAAATGGACGGGGAAACATAAGGTCATCTCCATGTGGGAGTCCTTTCATGGTGCAGGGCTGGACGCGATCGCCGTCGGCGGGGAATATGTGTTTAAAAAAGATATGGGCCCGCAAATGCCAGGGATGCTGAAAGCCATTCCTTTCAACGGGTACCGCAACCTGCTGGGAAGTCACTCCCATGAAGCAGTGGCCACTTTCTGCCTCGACTATCTGGAGTATATGATTCAGTATGAGGGTGAGATTGGGGCCATCTTACTTGAGCCTATTCGGGCGACGGATACACATATCCCGCCTAAATCCTATTTCACAAGATTAAGAAAAATATGTGATGAATATGGGATTCTGCTGATTTTGGATGAGATTCCAACAGCGCTGATGCGAAGCGGAAAGTTCTATGTCCATCAGAATTTTGAAATCGAACCGGATATCCTCGTGCTCGGAAAAGGGTTAGGTGGAGGGGTGATCCCGCAAGCTGCGGTGCTTACCAGAACGCAATATGATTGTGCGGGGGATATTTCTTTGGGTCACTATACCCATGAGAAACCCGCGTTAGGAAGTGCGGCGATCTGTGCCACCATCGATTATATCGATGACTTAAATCTGCAGGAACAATGTATCAGCAGGTCTGAATTTGTAAGAGGAAGGTTTGAGGCTCTGTCGGCTAAACATCTTTGTATAGGAGATGTCCGTATTGCTGGACTACTGAGCTCCATTGAACTTGTGAAGTCCAGAGAGACTAAAGAGAAGAATGAGGAATTAGCTGAGCGAGTCCTGTATTATTGCTTGGAGAATGGGCTTTCTTTTAAATTGGCAGGAGGGAACTGCATCACTTGGCATCCTCCGCTTATTGTATCTGAAGAGCAATTAACTTTTGCTGTTAATCTTCTGGATGAAGGATTGTGTAAATATAGTTGAGAGATATGCAAGCTTCAAAGCAGGTTTCTTCCGCTCCGTAGATGGGGCTGAAGGAGCCTTTTTTGTCGTTTAAGGAGTGATGGACCTGCTCTACGGTATAAAAGATTGTTGAACCGAAACCGAAAAACGAAGCCTGCAAAGGCAGGCAGTCGTTAACATATAAAATGAACTGCAGGAGCGATAGCGCCCGCCTTTGTCGTAGTCACGATCCATACCTATAATTAAAAATTTATGAATGGGCTGGAGCAGCATTTAAAAAGATACGCAACAGCTCGTCCACCGCAGTGTCTAGACGGGAATGAGTTTTATCTGCAGGCCAATCCTCTTGAACGATGATATAGCTGCAGGAGCTGCTTTTTAAATAGCTGTATATAATTTGTGCTTCGTCAATTTCATGGCGAGTAATTGCTACCGGGGCCTGGTTAAGTTCACCGCAGAAAGTATCCATAATCGCTGATGTTATAACGGATTGCAGGTAGGTAATATCGGGTTGAGCGTATTCGAGCTTAGTATGCGCCAGGATGCGATTGCCTTTGAGCAATATCAGCTTAAGTGTCTGTTCATCCATGGCCTCAAGGATCGCGATATTCTGATTCTCTGCAGCGAATTCGATAACCTTCTCTTTGTGATTCAGGAAGCTGATGGCTCCGATATAATCCCTGTATTTGGCGGCGGTTTCGAAGTCAAATTGTTCTGCAGCTTCAGTCATCTGTTGCTCCATCGCCACAAGAAGGCTGGAATCCGTTCCGTTTAGTAGGGCTATGACTTTATCAATGATTGTATTATATTTATATTGAACGGCAGCATCGCCGCCTGCACACATCCCTATGCATAAGCCAAGCGAATGGTTTAGGCATAAAGATTTTTTGAAGCTTGGATTGCTGCAAAGGATTTTTGAGCTTTCCTTGATGCCTTGCACGGCTCTTTCCACGGTACTTCTACTTGTATAGGGACCCCAAATCTGGTTACCTTTTTGGACAGCAGGATCATAGGTTATATCTAATGTACGCATTTTATCATCCGTTCCTATTACGATATACGTATAGGCCTGCGGATTTTTCATTTTTCTATTGTACATGGGCTTTATTTCTTTAATTAATTTGCACTCTAGCATGAAAGCTTCAAATTCGGTATCAGTAAGGATGATATCCAAATCTTTAATATGTCGAACGAGCTGTTTTACCTTTGGGGAATGAGACTTCGAGTTTTGAAAATAGGACTTAACTCTCCGTTTCAACTGCTTCGCCTTACCCACATATATAATATGACCGAGGCTATCCTTCATGAGATATACGCCGGGAGTTAGGGGAAGGCTTTTAAGTTTTTCTGTTAAATGAATAGTAACCCCTCCCTCTCATGAGATTTGTATGATTGATAGTTTTAGTATAAGCTTGCAACCTTCATTTGTTCAAATCAGTCTAAAGAGCGAGGGATCAAAGACGAGGAGGGATCTTATGTACTTCGCAAGAAATATCGGTGGTTTGGCGCTGATAGCAGCTATGTTATGGCTTACAGCATGCAGAGGAACGCCAGAAGCGGGAACGGAGCCGAAACAGACACAGACCCAGACGCCAGAGCAGTCACAAACGGCACGGCCAGTCGCTACGACGGAACCACCACAGGAGACAGAGCCATCAAGCACGGAGCAGCCACAGGATCTAGAGGGCTTGCCGCCATTAGTTGAGGAAGCAGCCTCTACGGTAATGAAATCTCTCAGGAATAAGGATATGAAGCAATTGGCCGCATGGGTACATTCAGAAAAAGGGTTACGTTTTTCTCCATACGCATACGTGGATACGAAGAATGATCTTGTATTTAGCAAGGATGAAGTGGAAGGATTAATGAATGACTCTACCAAAAGAGTCTGGCGAACATTTGCTGGATCGGGTGATTTAATTGAGCTGACATTCGCAGATTACTACAAGCGGTTTGTCTACGATGCAGACTTCATTCAGACAGCAGAAATTGCTGTGAACAAGGGGCTTGGGCAAGGTACGACGATCAATAACTTAAACGAAGTGTATCCCAAGGAGCAATATGATTTCGTTGAATATCATATTAAGGGAATCGATCCTTCTGTGGAAGGGATGGACTGGCGCAGCTTGCGCCTAGTTTTTGAGAAGATTGGAGAGGATCATGCACTAGTAGGTATTATTCATGATCAATGGACGCCCTGAGAAGCAGGGAATTCTTATTAGTCCTAGTGTAGTTTAGAACATGGGGGAGAACCCAAAAAACGAAGGTGCCTCAGTAGCCATTACACGGCTTTTGGGGTACCTTCGTTTGATTCGTTCCATAAGAATCGAGTCCGGAGCTTTTATTGCGTAGCGCTAGATGTAGATCCGGATACCGATTTAGCGATCGCTTTATATCCCTCTGGCAAATAAGTGACAACAGATGCTTTTGAGATCACCTGTGCGTACATTTTTCCTGGTTCAGGTGCTGTCACATTAAAATAAATCACAGCGGTCTTGTCTTTGCCAAATTCGATTCGCTCAATTACCAGACCATATCCCGGGTGCGGCAAGTTGTTAACGGTCAGCGTAGCTTTGTTTACCCCTTCACCCGCTTTGGTTAGTGTAACCTCAGTTTCGTAGGTTGGAGTAGTGGGGTTGCCATTAGACACAATTACACGTTTGGCAAAAGCGGCTGCATCATAAGTCATAGCGGCTGCTTCCGAGCGGGTAATGGCATCATTTGGCCGGAAATTTCCGTTCTTATCGAGTGTGGCAATATGTGTATTCAGCAGGATTTGGAGACTATTTATAACCTCTGGAGAGAGTTTATCGCCATCCTTAATGTCTACATACATCAGCGTAACAGGGAAGTTCCCTTTACTTTGCAGCGCTTGCGTCAATAAGTGAGCGAACTGAGCACGGGTGATGGTTCCGTTAGGATCCACTGTCCGATCGAGTGATAGGCCATTTTGCTTGGCAGTCAGGAAAGCTGAAGCATACCAGGATTTATCGTTCACCTTATCAAAATAATCACTGGCTTTGGATGAGCCGTTACCCGCCTCTGGCTTTGGAGACAGATTCAGACCACCAACGATGAACTGTATCCCTTGGGCAAAGCTAACTTTAGATTTAGGAGCAAATTTATCTTTGTCTACTCCATTTATAATCCCCTCTTTATGCAAAGAGTTGATTTTTGCTTCCGCAGGATCACCTTTCAAATCCGAAAACGCAAAAGCGGATGCTCCAAATGACAGGCTTGCTGCTAGAATGCCGCAGGCTATCGTCATTTTTTTAGCGTTATTTATGAATAATGGTTTTTTCATTTGCGTCACCTCCATACTCTTAGATGGTAGATTAGACCAAAATGTTGCATCTAATTAAAAATATTATAAAGATTCAGATAAAACGTTATCCGCGCAAGAGCGACTTGGCGCCATCTACATGAATCTCAGTTCCTGTGACATGAAAAGACTCATCCGAGGCGAGAAATAATACTAGATTGGCTACTTGCTCAGGTTTACCGGGCGCATCTTCCAGTGGATGATTGCCTTCCGGAAATTCTACAGGAATCTTCACTTCCTGAAGATCATCGTTCTTATCTGTATTATCCCCAATTTGAGTGTCGATCGATCCAGGACAGACCGCATTTACGCGGATACCATATTGCGCTAGCTCTAGCGCAGCCATTTTCTTTCATATGGGGGATGGCATATTTTACTGTAGCAAAGGTACTGCGTAGGTTGGTATCCAGCGTCTGGTCCCAATCTTCGATTTCTAGTGTTTCGATTGGAGCCCATGTATCATTAATGCCGGCATTAGCAAAAATAATATCAATCTTCCGAGCATCATCCGCAACCTTACGAATACTTTCTTCGACAAGACCTGGATTGGAAACATCGCATTCGATAACTGTAGCTGTTCCTGCAATGGATTCAATTTCACGTTTAGTTTCATAGGATTCCTCAGGTGTGCGGTCAAGCATATATACCTTAGCTCCGTGCTGGGCAAACCGTATGGCTGTAGCTTTTCCAATACCGGAGCCTGCGCCTGTGACTACTGCAACTTTATCCTGCAAACGTTTATCTGTCATGATGAATTTCCTCCTTGGCGTTAGATTTCTTATTAGTAATTACATACCCGGCATAGCTGAATTTAACCAATTTAGCAGGAGGGTGGAACAACAAGGAGGGATGTATTACTATGAGACATAAGGATGTGTACGATATAAATTTAGATCAATCTAGCTCATGATAGGGGAACTATAGATGATTCAGCAGCAGGGAGCAGAACGGATTACAGGTTCGCATCGTGGTCCCTGAGGAAAATGGCGGTCGCGTGATGAACGACCTCGTTCAGATGCGCGGCACGTTCGAGCCGCCTGTGCTGCAAGGCGAGCGGATGATCATCGAAGGGCGTTTGCCGCTGGCAACGTCGCTTGATTATCCCGTTACTTTAAGCTCCTATACGAAGGGGCGCAGCACGTTTACTTCTTTTTTTGCCGGCTATGAAGAATGTCCTCCAGACGTATCCGCAGAGCGCACCCGCCGGGGGGGGTGAACCCGCTGGATCAAGCGAAATATATATTAAGTGTGCGGAAGGCGTTGCAGGGATAAGTGAGATAGAAGGGACTTGTGACCATACAGGTAGTACGAAAAAACTAAGGAGAGTGACAGCGATGTTAGTACTTAGATATACTCAGAAATTATTAAAAGATATGAAAGTAGCTCCAGTAGAAGTGGAAGAGATCTCCTCATTTTTCAGTTGGCATGTGAATATTATGCAGCTCAGAAAAAAACATATTTTATTTGTTCATGATGAAAGCCGGTTATGTATAGTATTGGATGGAATAAGAAGTGGCCAAGCTGATAAATTGGTTGAAAAGTTCAGAATAGAACTTAAAGAGTATTTATTGCAGGAGGGTTTTAAGAAGCAGCTCATAAATCAGTATTTATTAGAGGCCGGAGAAATAGCTATATCCCGTACAAATAATAAAAGTGTACTTGGAACAATGAATGAAATAACACTATACAATTCGGTAGCTCAAAGTGATTTCAACAGTTTGTTTGAGAGGAATAAGTGGTTGAACACTATTATATATAAACCCATTGATTATAAAGAGCCCATTAATGTCTTTAGAGAATCCTTAAGAGGTTATTATTCATAAGTAAGTAATGTCAATGTTGGACTAGCTGAAGCTCTTATCAGAAATCTAAAGGGGGAAAATAAATTGAAGATCAGAGAAGCAACAGCTAGTGATATAGACGGGATCGCTTTCGTCCACGCTTCGAGTTGGAAAACCACGTATAAAGGGTTAATATCAGACGAGTTTCTTGATAATTTCACAGTAGAAGCTAGAAGGAAGCGCTGGATTCAGAATTTTGAAAATCCCAATAAAGACGAGGTGATGTATGTTGCTGAAGATGAGGCTGGGATGATCATTGGCTTTGCAAATGGAGGGGCGCGAAGAGAGCCAGATCTCTTCGATGCGGAGCTTTACGCACTATATTTGCTTAAGGAGCACCAAGGAAAAGGTATAGGGAAACAACTGATAAGAAGTGTGGCGCAGAATTTATTGGAGAAAAATTATAGCTCGTTCATGACCTGGGTGCTGGTGGGCAATCCAGCGATTCATTTCTACCATAAAGTGGGGGGTCAATCTGTTTCGATGAAAGAGGTCAAGATTGGAAATGAGATCGTTGAAGAGATTATGATCGGGTGGAGGGAGATTAGGATTGTTGGGGGT
The DNA here is from genome assembly GCF_001012825.1 of Paenibacillus etheri. GTDB lineage: Bacteria > Bacillota > Bacilli > Paenibacillales > Paenibacillaceae > Paenibacillus_AQ > Paenibacillus_AQ etheri. Next base: position 11,487 of record NZ_LCZJ02000012.1, on the reverse strand, counting down.
TAAGCCAGCAAAATATAAGGGGTTTTTAGGTCGTATGATCATCCTCCCTCTAAAATTTCAGTTGAGCGCCAACGGAAGCGATGTGTAGAAGCTTTTAACTGTATTTTGTACAACTAAAATCCCAAGAATGACTTTTCAAAGGATATAACTGTATTTCGTGCACCTATTTTCGTGATTTATGACTCTATGGATCTGAATTTATTAGTTTTTAAGTGTATAGAATACAATTAAAGTCATGATGATCCCATGATTCAATTTAGTCCGCGCAAAAGCTACACAGAGAAGGAGGGAAATTATTTATAAATATTTTTTTGCTAAAAAATAAGGTGGTTTAAAGGTTGGGAGAGCGTGAACGATAAACAAGCACGTTAGCTTACTGACTTCATTCCCCCTCAGACTCAGCCTTCTTTCGAGCCCGGAACCGTCTCACCTTCATGAGGTTGCCACATGCCTTATCATCGCAGTACCGCTTAGAACGATTGCGTGTATCATCGTAATACACCCAGAGACAATCAGGATTATCGCAGATGCGGAATCGAGAAGGCTCTTTTTCAAGCAATGCCTCCGCAAAAGATGCCGCTATCTCCGCCATCACCTGCTCCCAACCGCTATGTAGTGGCAATAATGAAATCTCCGCTTGCTCGTCGCTTTTCCATACCATTCGCCGCGTAACAGGACCCTTGTCCATATAGAGATTGAGTTGCTTCAGCATATCTTCATCCATCGACTTTCCTTGTACAATGGCCTGTACCCAGCCCCACAGTAGGGAGCGAAGCTTTTTTAGCTGTTCCAGTTCTATCGCATTCGGCATCTGTGTTTCAAATAGAGCATACTCCCTCAGCCATTTAGAAACCCACTTCTCTTCATCGAGCCTGTCCCGATCCTTATTCTTATCCCCTTTTCGCCAATCCCGCCAGTAACTGTTGATGAAATCCTCCCACAACACGGTCTGTTCCTCCTTTCCGCACAACTCTCGATTACAACAATTGTAACAGTTAAAAATAAGATTAGCTAGTTACTTGAATGAACGCTGGAATTATGATACATTTCTTTTGTAACCACTATAATATGGTTTGAGTAGTTACATAATTCGGTTAGTATTAGGAGGTTAACATGCAAAATAAAATCAGTGAGGTTCTGCTGCAAAATTGGGATTATTGCATGGATATCGAGGATTGGGCCCCGCCGTTAAGTGATGCACTGGAAGGTGTGGACAGTAAACAGGCTCTTTGGAAACCAGAAGGTGGTGCGGCCAATTCCATCTGGGAAACGGTTAACCATCTAACATATTATAAGGTGCGTTTGCTGCGAAAGTTAAAAGGGTTGCCCAAACAACCTGATGCTGAAAGCAACGATGATACCTTCACTGTAACAACGGAAGGGGAAGAAGCATGGGCGAAGGCTGTTGCAGATCTGAAGGACGTGCATGCTGCTCTTAGAGAAATTATTGAGGCGTTGGAAGAAGGCGCATATGATTGGGGTGGTTCGGGTCACGCCCCAGGGGAAGAGGTAATGAGTCTTATCCTGCATGATTCATACCACACCGGACAAATTATTATGCTTCGTAAACTGCAAGGTTCCTGGGTTTCCAACCGTAGTTTTAATTAAAAATATAAGCCACACTCCTCTATACTGGTTTACCTGGTGCAGCGGTCGTGTGGTTTTTCTTTATTTTAACCTTTTGGGGTGCTTCGATATTGAGTCGGCGAGCATCCCATTATTTTTTTGAACAATCTAGAAAAGTAGTAGGGGTCCTGCATCCCGATAGCACTAGCGATTTCTTTAATATGTAGATCGGTTAATGCTAGCAGTTGACTGGCACGCTGCATTTTGAGGCGCAGATAGAATTCAATCGGGGGAACCCCGGTTTCTTGATTAAATAGATAAATTAGATGCTGCTTCGATAACCCCATATGCTTCGCTAAATCCGGGAGTGAAATGGAGCTGTTGATTCGATCCGTCATGTAACGAATGGCTTGCTCAAGATAACGTTCGTTCTTTTTATCTTGCTCAGCGTTCATGTTGCTCAATCCCACATGGCTGATCAGATGACGAATACACTGAGACACATAGATATGATTACTCATGGCATAAGGCTTATCCGATAACAGGGCATAACATTGCTCGAAATCCTCGATCCATTGGGTATGAAGGTTCAGTGTAAAGGTTAGTGGCTCTACATCCATGGCATAAGTTTGAATTAACGCAGCAGCATGTGTTCCTTTTAGATGCATCCAGTAGATCGTCCAGGGATCCTCATCCAAAGCACCATATCGATGGGGAGTTCCGGCAGGAATGACAGCTAATTGTCTTGATTTTATTTGGATCAGCTTATTGTGATGACGCTCCATCCACCCTTCACCCTGTACGCAATACATAAGAATATGCGAGTCACATCCTTGTGGACGTTCTCGATAATGAAACTTCGCGCTTGGGAAGCAGCCAATGTCACTCACATAGAAGGAATTCGTCAACGGATTCTCCTGTAATTCATTCATCATGAAATCGGGCAGCACAAAAAGCTTCTGCTCATCGAAGCCATCCGGCTTTAGTGAGATATCTGTCATGATAACCCTCCTTTTTAAGAACATAATTTATTTATTTGAAATAACAACCTATTCATAAGGAAAATATTATTTTTAGGATAAGAATATTGTCCATCAGTTACAGATTATCGTCAATTGTTTAAAAGCGCTTGCAACGATAAATTAGAGCTATATCACGAAGGAGGAGAGAACGAAATGAGTATGAAAGAGCCTTCTACAATCTTAACGAACAGCGTCCGCATATGGGAGGAAATGGTTGAAATTCCTACCTATGAAACAGGTGAACCCGATAAAAATCCAATGTTCCTCGAGAAGCGAGTCTATCAAGGCAGCTCGGGGCGAGTATATCCACATCCTGTGGTTGATAAAATTATGGATGAGAAAGAAATGAAATCGTATCAGATGGTAATGCTCGAAAATGAATATGTACGCATCGAGATCATGCCTGAAATTGGCGGCCGTATCTATCGTGCTCTGGATAAAACGAACAATTATGATTTTGTTTATTATAATCGCGTGATTAAACCTGCGCTTGTTGGTCTGACAGGACCATGGATTTCAGGTGGAATTGAATTTAACTGGCCGCAGCATCATCGTCCGAACACGTTTGGCCCTGTGGAGCATGTAATTACGGAGAATGAAGATGGCAGTGCAACCGTATGGGTGAGTGAAATTGACCGGATGTATGGAACGAAGGTCACAACGGGCTTCACGCTGCATCCTGGAAAAGCCTATCTCGAAGTTACAGCACAGCTATATAACCGAACTTCGGAGCCACAAACCTTCTTATGGTGGGCAAACCCTGCGGTTGCAGTCAATGACCATACGCAATCGGTGTTTCCACCGGATGTCACAGCCGTATTCGACCATGGTAAGCGTGATGTGTCCAGATTCCCTATTGCAACAGGAACGTATTACAAGATGGACTATTCCGAAGGTGTAGATATTTCGCGCTATAAAAATATTCCTGTTCCTACCTCATACATGGCGTACAAATCCGAATATAATTTCGTGGGCGGTTATGATCATGGGGTTGAAGCGGGTCTGCTTCACGTAGCGAATCACCATGTATCTCCGGGTAAAAAACAGTGGACTTGGGGGAACGGTGAATTTGGTCAAGCGTGGGACCGTAATTTAACCGATGAGGACGGACCCTATATTGAATTAATGACTGGGGTATTTACGGATAATCAACCCGATTTCACTTGGCTCCAGCCGTATGAAGAGAAGTCATTTACACAATATTTCATGCCATATAAGAACATCGGTGTTGTGAAAAATGCTTCTATTAATGCCGCCGTTAATCTTGAGGTGGATGAGACTTTACAGACTGCCACTGTGATGGCCTATGGAACTTCGGTATTCGAGGGAGCGGTTATTGAACTTAGAGGTCAGCATAGAACGTACGTGAAGGATACCGTTACGCTCTCTCCAGAATTAACCTATAAATCTGTCATTACGTTAGATAAAGTGGATCAGCCGCATCACTTAATCCTAACGGTGTTTGATGTGAACGGAAACAGCCTCATATCTTATCGTCCAGCGAAGCCTAGCATTGAACAGGTTCCAGATGCAGCTAAGCCACTTCCACTACCGGAAGAATTAAAAAGCACAGAGCAGTTGTATTTGGCTGGAGTTCACCTGGAGCAATACCGTCATGCCACGTTCGAGCCAGAGCATTATTATGAAGAAGGCTTAAGAAGAGATGCATCCGATATTCGGCTTAATGTGGCTTATGGGACGCTGCTGCTTCGTCGAGGATTGTTCAAGCAAGCGGAAAATCATTTCCGTACGGCTATACGATCGCTGACTTGGCGCAATCCGAATCCATATGATAGTGAAGCATACTATCAGCTTGGTGTAGTTCTCAGACTGCAGGATCGCAAGGAAGAAGCATTTGCTGCCTTCTACAAGGCGGTATGGTCTGCAGCATTTCAAGACAGTGGATACTATGCATTGAGTCAAATTGCTTGTGAACGTGGGGCGTATGAAGAAGCGTTGGAACTTGCAACTAGAGCTTTGGCACGTAACACAAGAAACTATAAATCAAGACATGTAAAAACAGCACTTTTACGCAAGCTTGGACGTTACTCTGAGGCGATTACATTCGCAGAGGAGACATTGAAACTAGATATCGCGGACTTCGGGGCAGCGTATGAGAGAGTGCTTACGCTTACATTGCTCGGGCGACAAGAGGAAGCAGCTGAGGCTCAGATGAAGCTTGCACGATTCATGCGAAACGATGTGCATAACTATTTAAATCTAGCTTCCGATTATGCAGGTAGTGGGTTGTTCGCGGAAGCTGCACAGGTGTTAGAGCAAATTCGTAGGACATCGAATGAACCCAATTATCCGATGGTGCATTACACATTGGCTTATGTACACGAGAAAATGGGCCGTGAGGAAGATGCGACAGCGCAGCTTCAGCTTGCTCAAGCAGCATCTTCTGATTATTGCTTCCCGAACAGCTTGTTTGAGCTGCAGGTATTAGAAAGCGCGATTGCCTGCAATCCGCTAGATAGTAAGGCTCATTATTATCTAGGAAATCTATTCTATGATAAAAAACGTACCGACGATGCCATTCGCCATTGGGAGCAATCCGTCGCACTTGATGATCGTTTCCCGACGGTTCATCGTAACCTTGCGCTTGCTTATTACAATAAGCGTAATGATGCTGAGGCTTCCTTGCAGTCACTTGAACATGCTTTCCAGTGCAATACGAATGATGCGAGAGTATTCTACGAGTTGGACCAATTGTATAAGAAGATGGGTGTTTCTGCTCAGGAGCGGATGGCAAGACTGCACCAGTATATGGAGCTGGTGGAGAAGCGGGATGATCTATACCTTGAATATGTGACCCTGCTGAATTTGCTTAGCAAGCATGAAGATGCTTTGTCAGTTCTATTACGTCGCCAATTCCATCCATGGGAAGGTGGCGAAGGGAAAGCTACGGGGCAATATGTTTTGGCGCTTGTTGAACTGAGTAAGCAGGCGAATCAGGTAGGCCAATATGAAGAGGCTATCTCATTATTAACACGTGCGCTTCATTATCCAGAGAATTTAGGTGAGGGTAAGCTCGATGGTGCGCAAGAGAATAATGTGTATTACGAGCTTGGTGTGGCTTATAAGGGATTAGGCAAGATGCAAGAAGCTGCACGACACTGGGCGATTGCGTCTCAAGGCTTGAAAGAACCAGCCAGCGCGATGTACTACAACGATCAGCCGCCAGAAATGATCTTCTATCAGGGCTTAGCATGGGTACAGCTGAATCATCCGAAGGAAGCGAACCGGCGTTTTAATAAGCTGATCGATTTCGCAGAAAGACATCTCTTTGATGAGGTGAAGATTGATTATTTTGCCGTATCCTTACCTGATTTCCTCGTATTTGAGGATGATCTGAATAGACGCAATCAAATTCATTGCTTGTTCATGATGGGTTTAGGTTTATTAGGCTTAGGGAAAATGGCAGAAGCGAAAGAACGATTTGAAGAAGCATTGCACTTGGAGCCTAACCATCAGGGAGCTCGAATTCACAAGGCGATGTGCTTGGAATCATAAAAGAAATAAAGCAGTTTCATGATGCCGGAAAATAACTGGTTCGATTTGGAATTTTGTTTCAACTCTGAAAGCCCCGGGTTAATGGAGACTATCTACCAGCCTATATTCGAAAGGAGAGATTGATGATGGAACCGGGCTATAAAGATAGAAGCGTTGAAGTGGAGCATACAGAGGTGCAACGGAAATCGGATTCCAGTGTTGTCGCATCTACCTTTATTAAATATGCTGCTTATATTATTATTTTTTTCGGAGCACTTTTCTTCTTGGTCAGATATGTATTCCCTATGTTCTAATTCGGATTCCAACGAATCCTATACAAAAATCCATCCCCTGTAAGTAGCGGGATGGATTTTTGAATTTAACGAATCCTATAAATTTCTCTGGATGGAATCCGGTGATTCCGCAGAATTACGATAAAAGAACCAGCACTCGTTCAGCAGCTTGATCTGACGGCGGTCTTTTTTGTAATAGGCTTTCATCAGTTGATGGCAGAGCCACTGTGGCAAAGGTATCACTCCTCTAACTGCTTACGTAAGTTAGCATATGGAGAAATGAGCCTAAAGGTGACGATTTACAGAATGCTTTCTGCTTCCTCTTCGTACCACTGCTCTAATTGAGCTTGCAGCGCCCGAATCTCGGTCAGTAGGGAGATGAGTGGATAGTTCTTTTGCTCCTGAACAGAGGCAAAGGCCTGTTCCAATCTATTGATATAATCCAGACCGGACTCCAGGGAGTAATCTTCGCGTAGCAGATCCAATGAATCACACTCAGCAATGGCTAAGGGCAGATCCGGTACATTATCGGCTGTCAGCTTGTCGATTTCTTTGTTTAGACGTAAATTGAGCGCACTTAGCTGGTACGCATATTCCTCGGGCATTTCCACGAATTGCAATTCTTGATGTTGCTGCAAAATTACATACCGCATTTTCGGCATTGGTCATTCTCCCTCCGTACTTGTCTTCCTTCTTGACAGTTTAGCCTATGCACAAGTTACAATTCAAGTAGAGATCTTAATTCCCGTGGAAAGGACTTGTGATAGAACGCTATGGAAACGATGAGCAACGAAGAGCTGCAGCTGTGGATTGAGCAGGTATCACGGGACAGCTTTGGCGTACCCTTTAGGCACAAGGCAAGCTTTAACAGCCGATTATCTTCAACAGGCGGTCGATATTTTACCAAGAGCCATAATATAGAGATTAATCCCCATCAGCTTGCTATGTTCGGTAGAGAAGAGACGGAGAAGATTATAAAACACGAGCTCTGTCATTATCATCTGCATTTGGCGAAGCGAGGGTATATGCATCGTGACACTGATTTCAAAAGACTGCTGGCACAAGTCGGCGGGAGTCGCTATTGTCAGACATTGTCGGGTGCGAAAGCTCGAAAGTCACTCCCTTACCGGTACAAGCTGATCTGTACAGCATGTGCTATGGAGTATCCGCGTAAGCGAAAAGTAGACCCAAAGCGCTACCGCTGCGGCAAATGTTCGGGTAAGCTGAAGCTGCTAGCGCTGGAAGTCCAGTAAGTAGAACAGCACGTTATTTTATAACCAGACCCATCAATCCAACAAAGGAAACAGCTTGCTGAGGCGAAATGATACATCCCTCCAAATCTTGTATATCCACGATCAAGCCACTAAACTCGCAGTCACTAAGATCGATCCCGTTAAGCTTTGATCCTGACAATGTGGCTTGATCCATATTACATTCGCTGAAGCTGACTTTCTGGAAATTCGATTGGTAGTAATCAGAGCTCATCAATGAACTATTCTCAAAAGCAACCTGCTTCAGATTAGCCATTCGAAATGTTGCGAAATCCCCGATACAATCTACCACGCGAACATTCTGGAATCTGCCTCTTGTGAAGTCCGTACCGATGAGCTTGCAGTTCCTGAATTCGGTTCGATGAACAATTGCATTCGTAAAATCCACATTGGATAGATCACATCGCTCAAAAATTACATCCATCAGTTCAATCCCAGTTAAGGACGACTCGATAATCGTAACATTTTTAAAAACCACTTGATCAAAGCTGACTTTATTCGCCTCTTGATTATCAATAACTGTATCGCTTATGCTGCAACGACTGAATTCATCTTTGGTTTGCAGCGAGTATATTTGCTCAGGGAGTAGAGCGTCTGGATCTGATATTTTTGGTGAATCCATTTTGAATTTCATATGTACCTCCATTTAATGAATGCTTGTTTCTAATTAAATTAACTATCATAGTGCAGGACACCGGAGTGATTGAAGGTTACACTGTCCGCTGGAATCCAGATAAAGTGGGCGAGATGATCCATGCCTTTATAACGGTTTTTCTAGGTTCGAATACGGTACATCCAGCCTTTCAGACATTCGCTAAGCAGCATGATAGTGTAAAAGAAATGCATCGAGTCAGCGGAGAAGGTTGCTATTGGATTCGTGTTCGTACGGAAAACCAAGAGAACTAAAATCCTTTCTGCGTGAAAGTAGAACAGGTCAACCTCTTTCCAATCTCAATGTATTCTAATTCAAGATCCTTCTATAATTAATTGTAGCAGAAGATATCTGAAAGAAAGAAGGGCTTACGATGAAAATACAGCATATTCGCAATGCGACTCTATGGTTGGAGTATGGGGGAAGTACATTTTTAATTGATCCTATGTTGAGTGAGCAAGGTGCTAATCCTCCTATTTTTAATACAGACAATGATCGCCGCAATCCGCTCGTTCCTTTGCCGGGAGCAGTAGAACAATGGTTGAGACCTAATGCAATACTGGTCACGCATCTTCATCCAGATCATTGGGATGCCGCTGCGATTTCTTTGTTGCCGCATGATCTACCGCTATTATGTCAGGAAGGAGATGGGGATACCCTAGTAGAGCAGGGATTTGAGAACGTCTCAGAAATCAGCGATAAGCTAACATTTCAAGGAATAACTATAACACGTACCGGTGGACAGCATGGAACTGGAGAGATTGGTCAGCTTATGGGCAAGGTTTCCGGGTTTGTATTTCAGGCGGAAAGTGAACCTGATTTGTATTTGGCAGGGGACACGATTTGGTGTGATGAAGTGAAGATGGCATTTGAAGTATTTAAACCTGAGGTGACGATCGTTAATGCAGGTGGAGCGCAGTTTTTAACCGGAGGTCATATCACAATGAACGAGCAGGATGTCGTAGATTTATGTGAATATGCTCCTTCTACTAAGGTGATCGCTGTACACATGAACGCCATCAACCATTGCCTTGTTACCCGGGATAAGCTAAAAGCTCACTTGGAGAAGGAGGAGCTACAGGATCGAGTACTGCTTCCGGAAGATGGAGAATGGTGTTACGTATAAACTATAGGGGGAGTAATCCCTTTTTAAATCTAGCTACAGGCAGAAAAAATTCTTGAATTTGAAAACGATCACAATAATTATTTTACCCGCTTGACTAGACCTTCAAATCATGATAAATTAATTCATGTTCACTTCTAATTTACTTCTAATGTTCCCTGATAGCTCAGTTGGTAGAGCACTCGACTGTTAATCGAGTTGTCACAGGTTCGAGTCCTGTTCGGGGAGCCATTTTTATGGAGAGATACCCAAGTGGCTATAAGGGGACCCTCTGCTAAGGGGTTAGACTGCGTAAGCGGTGCGTGGGTTCGAATCCCACTCTCTCCGTTCTGAATTACATAAGAAGAGCTTCCTTTCTGGGAGCTCTTTTTTTGTTGTATAAAATTATTTTGCAGTGGCTAAATGCGACATATATGGATTAGAGGAAGTACCTGGGGCAGATCACTTTAAGTAGTGATTTGTCTTTTTTAAAGTGAATTATTAGTGATTATATTCAATATTTTGGAAGGTGAATAGAGTGAGAAAGGCGAATGTTTACTTGTTAAGTTTCATGAATCCAGCTATATCAGCTAACGCAATGTTGGGCCTTATTATTTTAAATGGGATGAGTACGAGAAAGTTATAAATGAGACTTTTGGAATTGCGGGGATTCAATGAAAGAGATAAACCATCAGGAGGAACGAAGAAACAGATTACGTCAGAAAAAAAACTATTGAATTCAATTCTCAGTCAAGGTTACGGGAAAAGATTAATGGAAGAAGCAGACTATTGATGATGCTCCGCTTGGGAGTAACACTTTTACTACAAGAAGGATCTTAACCCTCAGTAAGGTGATTTGAAGATTCTTGCGATGAAATCATACAACGTCATAAATTTGTAGTTGGAGGAGTAGTGAAATGGATATTACTTTATTCAAATCAAGTCTTAATGAAGCCTCGATTATTCACGAAATGCAAATCAAAACCTTCATGCCTTTTTTAAATAAATATCAAGATTATGAAACTAGCCCTGCTAATGAAACAGTGGAACGAACAATAGATCGATTAAATCAATCATTTACGGAATATTATCTTATTAAAAGCTCTGATCTTAACGTAGGTGCCATTCGAATTGTTAGGAAAGAGAATAAGGCCTATCGTGTGAGCCCGATATTTATTTTGCCTGAACATCAAGGAAAAGGAATTGCTCAAAGGGTATTTTCGATGATTGAAGATAAATATAACGATGCGAGAGTTTGGGAGTTGGATTCAATATTACAAGAGCAGGGAAACTGTTACCTCTATGAAAAATTAGGATATCAAAAGACAGGGGAGACAAAACATATTAACGATAAAATGACAATTGTCTTTTATGAAAAGACCTTGATGTAGCGTAAACTTAGAATGAAGCGATAGCTAGAGCCTATTAAGCCTGAAATCCACATAATCATAAAATGCAATATTCAAAGGAGCCGACAACTATGGAGCTTTTTAAACAAATACCCTTATACAGATTTTTGGAATTATGTAATGAAAGTGGCATGGAAAAGAGCATATTAGATTGTGGGGCAGGAGGGGATACTCCTCCACTAAGTTTGTTTGCGAATTATGGATACGCTACATACGGAATAGAGATGAATGTTGAACAAATGAACAGAGCTAATCAGTTCGCAACCGATAGAGGACAGAATCTAAACATACAACAAGGCGACATGAGACAGTTGGCGATAAGTGATGAGTCGATGAGTTTTGTATATTCATATAACTCTATTTTTCATATGACGGATTGTAATATGAAGTGCGACAGCTAAACAGAGGAAGCCCATGGGGATTCGTGTAGAATGAAGTTACCACACACCATTCACACAAGGAGAATCACACCATGGGTTACACTCATCTTAGCATAACGGAGCGAAGCAAACTAGAAGTACTATACGGATTGGGATGGTCTAGTCGAGCGATTGGGGCAGAACTTGGGCGTCATCACTCCGTCATTGCCAGAGAACGGAAGCGAGGAAGCAAGGGAAATACCTATCGTGCTGAGACCGCTCAGATCGCGTATAGCGAACGTCGAGAAGGGAGTAAGT
>NZ_LCZJ02000011.1 GCF_001012825.1 Paenibacillus etheri | reverse complement strand
CCGTGCTACCTACCCATGCTAATAAGTCTGTAACATGGGCTGTGTATGAAGTAGATGGCATAACAGTAACGGACAAAGCGACCATTGAACTATCCGGTTTGCTGACGGCGGTGAAAGATGGAACCGTGAAGGTGGTAGCCACAGCAACGGATGGTTCTAATGTTCAAGGTGAGTTAGCTATTACCATAAGTGGTCAATCGGACATTATCGATCCGGGCAC
>NZ_LCZJ02000010.1 GCF_001012825.1 Paenibacillus etheri | reverse complement strand
GTCATGACCATACACATCGTCATGAGATAGAGAAAACGCCTTAGACGCGGGCGGCCACGCTTGCTAAGCACCATTTTCCCGCGCCATTTCCCAGAGCTAGCCTCAGCCAAATTTAGACCCGCATGACGAAGCAAGGCATTTCCGTGTGCGTAACCACTAAGATCACCGGTTTCTCCTAACACGCCGGCTAGACTGGTTACATTTACACCTCGAATGGTAAGCAATTTTTG
>NZ_LCZJ02000009.1 GCF_001012825.1 Paenibacillus etheri | reverse complement strand
GGTAGCCGTATCGGAAGGTGCGGCTGGATCACCTCCTTTCTATGGAGAATCGTCTTCTGCAATGAAGACATTCAAATCGGAAGTTTAACTTCCACAATAGAACCTTCGGGTTCGAACACTCACTCGTGTTCAGTTTTGAAAGAGCAAGTCTCTTTCGTATGCGTTTGGTGGCGATAGCGGAGGGGTTCCACACGTACCCATCCCGAACACGACCGTTAAGCCCTCCAGCGCCGATGGTACTTGGACCGAAGGGTCCTGGGAGAGTAGGACGCCGCCAAGCGGACAACCATTATTGGTTGATTCACAATGTTATATATGTTATATGGGCTTTTAGCTCAGTTGGTTAGAGCGCACCTCTGATAAGGGTGAGGTCGGTGGTTCGAGTCCACCAAGGCCCACCATATGACATTATAAAGTACGAGGCCTCCGAAAAGTAATCGGAATAAGCTTCGAAGCTAGACTTCACTTTTTGGAGTGAATTTTATGGGGCCATAGCTCAGCTGGGAGAGCGCCTGCCTTGCAAGCAGGAGGTCAGCGGTTCGATCCCGCTTGGCTCCACCATAATTTTTTAATTCAATACCTTCTTTAAACATTGATCCTTGAAAACTGGATACCGAAACGAATTTGCGTTTTAGAACATCTTTTAGCTATAACTTGTGTAAA
>NZ_LCZJ02000008.1 GCF_001012825.1 Paenibacillus etheri | reverse complement strand
CCTCTCACACCACCGTACGTACCGTTCGGTATACGGCGGTTCATGAAATATTCCGTAAGGAGTTGTATCTGTCCAATACACTCTTTAATCCATTGGATTCCCAATATTGGTTATTCAATGCACGTTGCAGAATTGGACTCCCTGCAATTCGCCAGTACCCTTTCCGAGTATTTCCCCACTCATATGCTATGTCCTTAGGCACGCCTAAAGATATAAGCCTTTTGACTTTGGTTCTCGGGTTCTTCCATTGCTTCCAGAGACACATTCGCAATCTCCTTCGAATCCACATATCCATCCTTTTAAAGACACTTGGCGTATCCGCCAGCGAAAAATATCCCTGCCATCCCATCAAGTATCGATTGAGCTCCTGGATTCTCTCTTCCATTCGCATCGCTTTCTTCCGGGACGTGATCTCCCGAATTCGAGTTTTC
>NZ_LCZJ02000007.1 GCF_001012825.1 Paenibacillus etheri | reverse complement strand
TTTACACAAGTTATAGCTAAAAGATGTTCTAAAACGCAAATTCGTTTCGGTATCCAGTTTTCAAGGATCAATGTTTAAAGAAGGTATTGAATTAAAAATTATGGTGGAGCCAAGCGGGATCGAACCGCTGACCTCCTGCTTGCAAGGCAGGCGCTCTCCCAGCTGAGCTATGGCCCCATAAAATTCACTCCAAAAAGTGAAGTCTAGCTTCGAAGCTTATTCCGATTACTTTTCGGAGGCCTCGTACTTTATAATGTCATATGGTGGGCCTTGGTGGACTCGAACCACCGACCTCACCCTTATCAGAGGTGCGCTCTAACCAACTGAGCTAAAAGCCCATATAACATATATAATATTGTGAATCAACCAAAGAATGGTTGTCCGCTTGGCGGCGTCCTACTCTCCCAGGACCCTTCGGTCCAAGTACCATCGGCGCTGGAGGGCTTAACGGTCGTGTTCGGGATGGGTACGTGTGGAACCCCTCCGCTATCGCCACCAAACGCATATGAAAGAGACTTGCTCTTTCAAAACTGAACACGAGTGAGTGTTCGAACCCGAAGGTTCTATTGTGGAAGTTTAACTTCCGATTTGAATGTTTCCATTGCAGGAAACGATTCTCCATAGAAAGGAGGTGATCCAGCCGCACCTTCCGATACGGCTACCTTGT
>NZ_LCZJ02000006.1 GCF_001012825.1 Paenibacillus etheri | reverse complement strand
GATTGTTAGAGCAACCCGGTTGAGGACCAGGACAACATGAAGGCGTGAGGAAATAGAGGGGGATGATAAAACCCCATATCCTTCCATATACTGCACGCTTCTCCACGCCGCCCTTGGAGGTTTTCACTCCCATGTCTCAACGGGTCATTGCCCTCTCATTCCTTCGTTACGCCTTTCCAAGGGGTGGAGGCCGGTCATGCTAACGTTACGGGTCGGTGCCCTTTGGTTCAATATATCCGGTACTCTGTGCTTTCTTTTGAAATCCCGTGAATAAGCCAA
>NZ_LCZJ02000005.1 GCF_001012825.1 Paenibacillus etheri | reverse complement strand
CCACCTCCTCTGTTTCCTTCTTATCTCACACTTAGCTAAACGTGAAATCCTGCGAATTCATGAGCCTGAGTGAGAAAACTAAATCATATTGAGGGAGTACAATAAAGGCAGCCGTTACGTTGAGTAACCGGCTGCCTTATCGTGTTTCGATTCCTTTATTCCTCTAAAATTTCCACATTCTTAGCTGTCCTACGCTGAGAATCAACTATATTCGGAAACTCGAATAGGTCGAATGCAACTTTTTGACCCTCTTTAAGGAACCGAAAGCCGTTCGTTAACCTAATAGGATCTGGTAGTATTTCGCTAAAATGCACAAAAACATAGTTACCTTCCTGCCCGTCTAGCATTATCCGTCCGTAACCTTTATCTTCTTTGTACCATTTGACAATACCATATCTTCTTTCCGCCATCTAAGCACCTCCTCGTTAACTTTATTAATTATGATTGAGATTTGTTATTTGATTTTTTTCGGAAACCCATATACGAAAAGTATCATACCGAGGAACGCAAGGATTGGCACAAAGATATTATCGAAGAAGCTTGTAATATGAGTTTCAGGTAGGGCATTGAACATGTTTGCTTCGTACAACGCTGCAATTTCATAGCTGCGAGCTATCAAAGAGCCCACTCGTTCGATCGCATAGATTACTCCAGCGGAAATTAGAAAGGATGCACCTAGTTTTCTGTAAAAGTCGTTGCCCATGGAATATTTGTCTCCTCCTCTATTTTTTTATTAAGTACTGCTCATTATCCCATTTTACCACATTGTTCCAATTTCCTGAGTATCAGAATATCATTACATCACTACATAAACCAATGCTAATGATGTAACGCTACAGCGCCACAAATTGTAAGTATTCTACCGGCCAATTGAACAATAAAAAACGGCTGCCGAAGCGACCGCTATTCTACTATAGTTTCCCTTTAGTTTAATGAAGACCGTGATGCAGCAACTGATATTTCACAATCTCGTTACCAAATAGAAACTGCCATAAAACGTTGAATCAACAATGTGCTTATGTGTTATTTCAATGCGATACATAAAATTTCTCTTAAAGCAATGAGTTACCGGGTTGCTCTAGTTTAACGAGTTAATAAATCCAATACCATCACTTTTTCTCCATTAAAGTCGAGCTCACCGTTATATTTAAATCCAAACTTCTTATAAAGTCGTAGAGCGTGTTCGTTGTTGTCATAAATACTTAGAAAGATCTTATTACACTGATATTCACTAGCGAGATGAGCGAGGAGGCTCTGCAGCATTAGTCTGCCAAATCCTTGCCCTTGATAGCGCTCGTCAATTAAAAAGCGATCTAACCACACTCTTCCCTCACTATTACCATCATCATATTCAGGAAACCAGCCGTACATTGCAAATCCAACTAGTTCATCGTCATAATATAGCCCGACCGGCTTATAGTAAGGGCATTCATATGCTTCTTGTAAACACTGTTCAGGTGTTTCTATATATGTTTTTTGGTTTTCGCTGACCTTTAAGGCTAATACAGCAGAATTATTCTCTTCGGTTACTGGCGTAATTCGGATTGTACTCATATTTCGATTCTCCATTATTGTTGTAAGTTGATTACGAAACCATCTTAGTGTATATAGTAACTATATAGTCAAGAGGGGAGCAGAACATTAATCTAATGAAACAAGACAAGCCTAAATATTTCACGACAGCGGAATTTGCCAAGCTATGTAAAGTGAATAAACAAACATTAATCTACTATGATAACATTGGGCTTTTATCTCCTATGCTAAAGAATGCAAAAGGTTACCGTTACTATTCTATCCATCAGTTAAAGTTATTCAATGTTATTGATCTGTTTAAGGATCTCGGTATGTCATTAAACGAAATCCAAGAATATACGAAAAAGAAATCTCCTGAACTATTTCTGTCACTTATGTATCGACAAAAGGCAGAAGTGACTAAAAGAAGAGAAGCTGCTGAGAGAAATGAAAGAATATTAGAAACAAAGATTGCGCTATTAGAACAAGCATCGAATTTGAACTTTAATGAAATTACGCTGGAGTATTTCCCAGAGTCTAAACTTTATTTGAGTCGTGATATTAAGGACATTACAGAAGACAATTTCGTGGAGGTTGTTTCTGATTTCATTGATGAGCTATTCTTAAACCAGCTTGATACAGGTAACCCTATTGGCGGTATTACGATGCGCGAGGAAGTGTTGAACGGAGAGTTTACTAATTATACCTACCTGTATATGGAACAGCCTCATCCTAAAGGAGGTTATCCATTCTTCGAAACCGTAAAAGGGGATTTTTTAATTGGGTACCATATTGGGGAAGAGAGAACTATAGATTGCACATACAACCGGCTTTTTGATGAAATGGCTCGATTAAAATTATCATTAGGGAAATATGTTTTTGAAGAATACATTTATGACACAGTTGTTAAAAATCGAGAAGGAGATTATGTAACAAAGATTAAGTTGCATGTTGTTCGATAAGCTTTAAAATGCAGCCGACCGGATGTATCTATAGCCGTGGACTCCGTCAACTTAACCTGCCCGTTCGTATTATGAGATCAACCAGTTCTTTCTGGTTGATCCTTTTTTCATTTGCATAGAGGATTAAGGTAGCCTGGTCGAACGTACCTGCCCGTGGGACTTGATCCCGAGCGCTATAGTGTTCACCTTACTTGTCATGACCATGATTGAGGCTGGTTGGGACGTAAGATCCCGTATAACAAGCGATGCTATGGAGCGACAAGAAGAACCGTAGGGATGCCGGTGAATTTAAACTTACAGGGAGAGATGAGATGAATCCAGTTGTCGGTCTAGATATTTCAAAAGAAGAAAGCCATGGACAAGCCTTTTTAGCGCGCGGAAAACCCTTTAAAGGGACATTCCACTTCGAGCACACTCGTGATGGCTTAGCAAATCTACATCAAGTTTTAAAGGACATTGAATCGGTATCCAAACAACGTCCTTTGCTTATTCTAGAAGCAACAGGACATTACCAAAGCCCTGTTGTTCAGTTCCTAGAGGAACATCACTATATTTACATTGTCATTAACCCGCTAATCTCCAATCGGCTTAGAAAGTCTCAGCTTCGTAAAGTAAAGACGGATGCTGCTGACGCTTACCTATTGGGTGAGTTGTACTATAGGGAAGAGTTTGAACCCTTTAAGAAAAGAGGTGTGCAACTCCTCAACTTGCGCTATCTTACAAGGCAATATGAGTCTCTTTCAAAGATGTGTGTACA
>NZ_LCZJ02000004.1 GCF_001012825.1 Paenibacillus etheri | reverse complement strand
TTGGATGCTGTTGATTCTGAGTTTAGTTTTTCGGATCAAGGCAAAACACCAGTATGGGCTCAGTCATTCATTCAAGCACTTTCAAAAGCAGGTTTCATTTCTGGATATAAAGATGGTACTTTCCGTGCAAATAATGAAATAACTAGAAGCGAATTAGTTGTTCTTATTGTTCGTGTACTTGGTCTTGAAGTGAATCCAAATGCAACACT
>NZ_LCZJ02000003.1 GCF_001012825.1 Paenibacillus etheri | reverse complement strand
CAAAAATTGCTTACCATTCGAGGTGTAAATGTAACCAGTCTAGCCGGCGTGTTAGGAGAAACCGGTGATCTTAGTGGTTACGCACACGGAAATGCCTTACTTCGTCATGCAGGTCTAAATTTGGCTGAGGCCAGCTCTGGGAAATGGCGCGGGAAAATGGTGCTTAGCAAGCGTGGCCGCCCGCGTCTAAGGCGTTTTCTCTATCTCATGACGATGTGTATGGTCATGAC
>NZ_LCZJ02000002.1 GCF_001012825.1 Paenibacillus etheri | reverse complement strand
AAATTGAAGGTTTTTTTGGCATGCTCATTTTAACTATACCACATGATTTAAAATCACTTTACTGGTAATGTTGACAAGCTATTAGCTGGTATAGCTTAATCGACATTACGCACCGAGTCCGATGGACTTAGCCTTGCAGGGTTGTCAGCTGATTACGCTTCACCGAAAACCCTTAGCAGATCAAGAAGAGCAACTGATTTAGTCCAATACCTTTGCTTACTAGATCTACTAAATAAGCTAAATAGAAGTTATCAAATTCCATTTTGTCTTTTACAATCTCAGCACCTAATTCAACTGATATTTCAATCGATTCTTCAATGTTTTCCACTTCAATTTGAATTCTATTTCCATGGGGATAATCGAACACAGTGTTATAAGATGTCGGCAGCTTCTTCGACTATACTTTCAAATTCTTCTCTTACTGACTATGATTTATTAAATGAGCAATTTCTTTAACTCTCCCCATAGTAATTCCTTCTCTTTGTTCAACTGCAAGTGGATGATTCGTTTGTTCTAATTCTATTAACGGAACAGCACCAACTTCTTGTGTATGTACCATTGTCTTTAACGATAATGTAGTTATTGGATATATTGAAAGTTCAGTCGATAACCAACCAAAATAAGGTATTTCAGTTTCCCTTCCTTCTACGTGCAATAATTCATTAGATTTCAAAAAGTTTTCTTCACTAAGAGAAACCCAAACACTCCATATAAATTTCTCATCACTATCAATTATTGGTATTTCGATATGTCCTCTAATAAAGAAATGCTGTTCATCAATTACACAAAAATCTCTAATTAATTCTGTTCTTTTCTCTTCTGGTACAGTGTGAAAATAATAGGGTGCTTCACTTCCGTAACATAAAGGAAGGTCACTTAATTCGTTGTTACAGTGAGGGCATTTCATGTTCTCTGCTCCTTATAGTTTCTCGCCGATTTCTTATAACGTCTTATTCGCGAAATTACTGAGTTATCCTGCCCTTTACTTCAATAAAAACGGCAGCTGATCCTCTGATCGGCTGCCTTCTTGTTGCATTGAACTATCGTGTTCCTTTAACTTAACGCCGTTGCCTAGTCCAGAACATTATTCTCACAAAATTTTGGAAGGTTTCTGTGTAATGCTCGTTCACAATGATCCGAAAATCCAAACAAAAAGCTACCGAATTTCAAGCCGGTAGCTTTGAAGATCGCCGAAGGTCTATGCATCACCAATCTCCGATCTCCGATATACGTGTCTACTTTACTTTATTTAATAAGTTTGTCACCATTCTGCTCAATGTCCCTTGATCGACGAAAGGAGCAAGGCTTGCCAGCAGATCTGGGCTAAGATGTTCAGCTTCGACTCCGTCGATCAACTTCTCGAGATTTCCTCTCTCCAGAAAAGGTGCGAGGCTTATGATCAGGTTCGCATCGATGGTGCCATCTGCAACCCGGTCTACCAAGCGGTTTAACGTTTCTCTGCTAATAAAGGGTGCCAGCCCTTGAACGGAATGCCAGCTCAAGCTGCCCTCTTCTGCTTGTTGTACCAACCGATCTACATGTTCTCTTTCAAGAAACGGGGCAATTTCAACAAGATTGTGCACTTCTAAGGAACCGTCAAGCGATTTATCTACCAGTCGGCTTAATGTGTCGCTGCTGACGAACGGAGCGAGTCCAGTAATGGCATTCCACACAATTCCGCCCTCTTCTGCCTGACGAACCAGATCATCCAATGTACCTGTTCCAAGGAACGGAGCCAGCCGTATGATCACGTCTAACTTAAGGACGCTGCTGTCTAATCGTTCTGTAACCTTATGCAGAGCGCTTGCTTTTACAAACGGCGCTATTTCTACAAGCTCTTCCACCTCCACCTCACCGGTATTGACCATCTCTGCAACTTGGTCCGGCCTGTTCTCTGCGATCTCCTCAACGATCGTTCCTAGGTGCTGGTGCTCCCGATTTTCTGCGTTGTCTCCTGCATTTAAAATGTCGTCTACCGTTTTGCCGAATAACCTCGCAAACTGCGGAAGCGTTCCGATATCCGGTAGCGAGTCGCCCCGTTCCCATTTCGATACCGCTTGATGACTTACATTCAGTTGATCGGCAAGTTCCAATTGGGTCAGATCCTGGTCTTTGCGAAGCTTCGATATATAAGCTCCAATTTTACGCAAGTCGAGCATTGTATACCTCCAATAAAACAAAATGTACAGTGCGCACTGTCGAAAACAGCATAGCATTTTCGCAAACGCAATCCTATCAAGAGATGGTTGAATTGTCACATGCGCTTTATTCAACTGACGGTAGAATTGTCCGGATTGAAAATCGCCAGAGAGGATAGACATATGATCCAATAGCATCTGCGAGATCTGGAATCCACACGCCCTACACTACTTTTGTCACTTTCATTTATAGGTTTTTTTCTACAAATCATTTCCATTATCCTGTCCGTTAACTTAACAATCTCAGTCGTTAGTCTAAAAGGGGACTTTTCTTATCTAAATAAATATAGAAAATTCAATTAGTGAAGGACGATCCTATAATAAAATGGAGTTACATATTAGTTATCTAATACGTAACTCCAATTATTATCATTTGCTTCTATTAGTAGAATCTCAAGCAATGTTCTCCATTAAGAATTCGATCACAGGGTAAGAGATCATATGCCGATCACGGTAAATTGAGGTAATAGCATCTGGCCGTGTGCTAAGAATTGCCTTCTGTAAAAGGGCTGCTTGAAAGCCTCTTTCTTGTGCACCGTTAATAGTAAAGGTTATACAATGTTCTGCGGCGAAGCCCGCAACGATGATAAATTCAACACCATGTTCACGTAGCAGTTGTTCCAAATCCGTTTTCCAAAAAGCATTAGAGAATTCTTTCGTCATCTGGATATCCGTGGGTGCTACTGTAATTTCCGGTATACTATTTCTTGCTTTTGGATCCGTATCCGCATTCGCCCCTTCCATGTCTTGTATATGGATGACGATTTGGTCCTTCGCACGAAGTAACCCAGACACATGATTAATGTATTCACAGGCCTCACTTACATTTAATTTCTCCATATGATCGTGTAAGAAAAGGTTTTGCATATCAATAATTAGGAATCCAATTTTTATTTTGAACTACCCCTCTCAGAACAAATATAGTTTCTATATTAATCTGGATGTAGATTCAGCACAAGGGAATAAATGAATTAGACTATTTTGTACAATAGCACCATATGTTACACCATTCCTCTTCATTTAGTTCGTTGTTAATGCCGACCCCAGCTAAGGAGCCCATAGAAGCGGCAATAATGGCTTGATGAAGATGTGTTGCTGCATCACCAGCACTAAAGACTCCAGGAACGTTCGTTTTACCTAGATTATCTACGATAACTGTTCCAGCTTCTGTGATCTTGCAACCGATAGCTTGCGGCAAATCTGACCCGATCATAAGCTTCGGTCTGAAAAATATCCCCCTACATAGGATACTAGTACCATCCTTCAGAACTACTTGCTCCACCATACCGTCATTAGATTCGATCAACTGAATCGGTGAGTTAAAGACAGGAATGTTATGTTGATTTAGCTCATCGCGTTGTGCATCCGTCAAGTCATCAGATCCATTAGTACATATGGTAATCTTTTTCGTCCAACCAGATAACACTTGGGCCATATGCGTTGCATCGGCTCCCTTAACAATTACGACAAGAGGCTGATCTCTTAGTTCCCATCCATCACAATAAGGGCAGATAAAGGCGCTTTTGCCATACACATCTGAGAGCCCCTTAATATCCATCGGAAGATCCTTCATCCCTATGGTAAAGAGCAGCTTTTTGCTTCGATAGGTCTGACCCTGAACAGTCGTAATTTGAAAATCACCATCGGTTCCCGTAATCAACAGTGCGGTATCTTCCGCAAAAGTAACGGATGGATAGGCACTAATCTGCTCCTTCGCAATCCGCCTAAATTCGCTTGGACTTATAGAATCTCTAGTAAGAAAGCCATGCGTTTCTCGAGTAACCCTATTACGTGCGCGTCCTTCATCAATAACAACTACACTTTTTCTTGCCCTGCCTAGCACCAGAGCTGCATTTAGACCTGCCGGTCTTCCGCCAATAATTACACAATCATGAGTCATCCTAATTCTCCTCTTCGCTTTTCAATTTACATTAAAGATATTAAGGACTTATGTTATCCTTTATTTTCTCAAAAAAAGAACAAATCCCCTTTGGTATTAATTATAGACTTTATGAATCCATAATAACTTTTATATATTTAAAAGGCAAGGATTTATTCTATACAATCATTGCCCCTTCTCATCAAATGAAAAACATGTAGGAAAAAGTATGAACCAGAAGGCGGATATTATTTAGTACATGGGACTTTTACATGGGATACTAAAAACAACAAATACACCCCTGCATTATCGAGCACTAATTTAATAACCAATTAATATAGCTCCGAACGTAATCACCCACAGTAACGGGATGGCACTAATAAAAAAGATAGTAATAGATTTAAACTTTCCCCTAAAGAGCCAAGATAAAATCGAACAAATTACAACAGCAACCGGATACAAAGAAACAATTATCATTATTGATATTCCCCATGCTGAGATTCCATTGTCAAAAACCATAAAGGATAATCCCCAAATTATGAACCAGGGAATTAGCGATAATAAATAAAAGGCTTGAATAACTAACAAATAGAATTTCATCGCTTCAAATCCTTTACGCTTTATTCCATGATTATACATCTGCCATCCATAGGGCGATAGCCTACAACGTGAATTCAGCGTTAGATAATGAACATGCCTCCTTTTACGTACTATTTGAACAAAAAAACATCCCTAATCCAATTCGGATTCCGGGACGCTTTAGAAAGATAATAAGCACTCAGCAATATTTGTGTGAGCCTTCTGATCAGAGTACTACTGGCCGAATTCTGCCGTCTTCTTCATAATGGAGCTCCGTAAATTTCATACTGCGTTTATGGTCTACGCCGCCAGACAGAGATGCATCATGATAGAACAGATACCATTTTTCGTTAAATTCCACGATAGAATGATGGGTCGTCCAGCCAACGACTGGATTCAGGATCGTTCCTTGAAAAACAAAGGGGCCGCAAGGCTTATCACTCACCGCGTAGACGATCTTATGGGTCGTGCCCGTGGAGTACGAGAGATAGTATTTCCCTTTGTACTTGTGCATCCATGGACCCTCGAAGTATCTCCTGTCTTCATCACCCGCAAGGATGGATTTCCCTTCTTCATCAATAATGGTGATCTCCTGAGGGGCAGATTTGAATGTCAGCATGTCTACACTCAGCTCACCCGCCCAAGGACCATAAGCCGGTTCCTCTGGGCCCTTTTCTACCGCATCTTGCTGAAATACACCGTCTTGCCACTTTTCTAATTGTCCGCCCCATAAGCCACCAAAATACATGTAGGCTCTTTCATCCTCGTCCACGAATACGGCTGGATCGATGCTGAAGCTCCCTTCGATATAGCTTTCTTGAGCCTGGAAAGGACCAGACGGAGAAGTTGACGTAGCCACTCCGATGCGGAAAATACCTTCTTTATCCCGGGCCGGGAAAAACAAGTAATACGTTCCCTTCCGGTATGCAGCGTCAGGTGCCCACATTTGCTTCGAAGCCCAAGGCACATCCCGTAGATGAAGTGCTTCTCCGTGATCTACACAGGGGGACGTAGGATTTTCCAAAGAAAACACATGATAATCTTCCATCGTATATTGGTCACCATTATCATTCGTAGGTCCATCATGGTCGATATCATGGGATGGGTAGATATACAGCTTGCCCTCAAATACATGAGCGGAGGGATCGGCTGTATATAGATGGGTAACTAATGGTTCATTTTTTGTTGCCATAATAGGATTCTCCTCCTCATTGAGATTACTTAATTGAAGCCAGCGGCTGAGGTTATTCTTTGACACCACCAAGCGCTACGCCCGCGATAATGTATTTGGATAACAAGAAATAAACCACAAACAGCGGTAAAGCTGTTAAAGCCAGCCCCATATAGATCGAGCCGAACTCCGTTTTGTAGATATCACCTCGGAGCAAGCTTACCATGATTGGCATGGTATATTTCTCCTTCTGTGTCAGCAATATCAACGGCATGAACAGGTTGTTCCAGTTAGCCACAAAGGCAAAGATGGCCTGTGTGGCTACTGCCGGCATCATCAGCGGTAAGATAATCCGGTTGAAAGTGAAGAATTCACCAGACCCATCTACGCGCGCAGCTTCCACGATCTCTATCGACAGAGTTGCGAGCAAGTATTGGCGCATGAAGAACACCACAGCCGGTGCAGCAATTGCTGGTAGAATCAGCGGAAGAAAATTGTTGGTCCAATGTAATTTATACATGAACTGATAGAATCCAATTGCGCTTGCCTGGGAAGGAATCATCATCACGCACATGATGAAGGTGAAGAATGGTCCCCGCAGCTTCCAACTGTAGGTCACGAGCCCATAGGCCGCCAAAGACGAGAAATAGACCGTGCAGAGGGTTGCAGAACTTGCGATAATGAATGAATTCATGAAGCCTTGAAGCGGATCGAAGCTCTTATCGAGCAACACTCGCAGGTTGCTCATCATGTGGCTCGAAGGAAGCAGAGAAAGTCCGCTTTGAATTTCCGGTGTAGAGCGTGTGGCATTTACAAACATGATCCAAAACGGCAGGATACTGAGCACCGCCAAAGAGATGCAAACAACATAGATAATTGTCTTGTTGATCTTTCGGTTAACGGTTCCGCTTTTCTGATTATTTGCCATGTGTTACACCTCCCTCACGGGCTGCCATAGCAGCTTTTCTATACTTTTGTTTTTGTATTTTTTTAAGTCTTGACGCATCGCGGTCACGCATCACGTAGAACAGTATTCCAGCCAGTACTGCCGAAATCAAGAACATGATCATACTCGCTGCTGCAGCACGATTGTACATGTAGCTGCCCTTGAATGCTTGCCCATAGATAAACATGGACGTGGTAAGCGTAGAATCGTCCGGTCCGCCTGCAAGGAATAATTGCGGAATATCGAACATGGTCAAACCACCCACCATCGATGTAATCAGTGTGAACAGCAATATCGTACGTAGACTTGGCAGGGTGATGCGGAAGAAGGTTTGAAACCCGTTGGCCCCGTCAATCGATGCAGACTCGAAGAGTGCAGGATTTATACCCATAACGCCAGCAATCAGGACGATCATGGTGTTGCCGTACCACATCCAGAACTGGATGAACGAGACAATGCCCCGTGCTGTCGTCTTATCCTGCAGGAAGAACACCGGAGCGTCAGTCCATCCCAACATTTGAAACAAACTGTTTACAGGACCCATTGGATAGGCGAATAAAGTGCTGAACAACACGGCAATCGTACTCGCTGTGATGATATTAGGCATATAGAGCAGAACCTTGAACAAGCCTTGTCCCTTTATGTTGAGACGCTTATTCGTGAACCATGCGGTTAGCAAGAGCGCGAGAAGCATCTGGGGAACGAAGTTAGTAATCCAGAGCAATCCAGTGTTGATCAAAGACTTCCGAAACGAAGGATTATCAAAGAGAAGATCTTTGAAGTTTTGAAAAGGATTGTCAAGAATATGGATCGGTTTTGGTATGATTCCTTTCATATCGGTGAATCCAATGACTGCGGTATATAAAATGGGATACAGTGAGAAAATCAGAAATGCCAGGACAAACGGAAAGGTAAAAATATAACCGTATTTCGAATAGTTCACATTTTTGCGGCGCATGCTCTCACCTCTTTAGTTGATATGAAGGGGCGGGATTACTCCCCCGCCCCTCCGAATCCTTCTTATTCGCTTTCAATGCCAAGTTGGTCTTTGACTTGTTGCTTAAAGGTTTCGATCGCTTTGGCACGGTCCTTATTGCCTGCTGTGTATTCACGTACTTGATCACGCCAGAGCTTGTTGATTGTTTCGTCATACTGGGTCAAGTTCTTACCTGAAGCATTTGCGTTGGCTGGTACGAACACGTCGAACATGTTCTGACCGCCGAGCAGTGGAACTTCGCCGTTTGACTTCGACATGACAACGGAGGATGCAACGCTGTCCTTCGTACCTTGCTCGCCTTCCTTCATCGTACCGTTAGCCCAGTAATGTTGGAGTCCCGTTTCGGAGGTGTCGAGGGTAATCCACTTCACAAAGTCCGCAACAGCCTGTTTCTTGGCTTCGTCCTTGGTGACGTCTTTGTTGGCAAGCAGCCAAGTGCCACCCCAGAAGAAACCTGTCGGTGGTTCGGAAACAGCCCAGTCGCCATTCGTGTCTTTTACTTGACCGTTCATCACGTAGTTGATGAGCCAAGCAGGACCGAAGAAACCGAAGATCGGTTGAGCGCCGGCACCGGACATATCCGCGTACCATGCTTCCGTCCAGTCTGTCGTATCGTTGTGATAGCCATTGTCTTTCAGCTTTTTAGAAAGATCCAGGAACTCTTCACGCTTCGGATCGATATGAAGCTTACCATCAACAATCCAGCCTTTGTCAGAGCTGTTCTCGATCGGGTGCCAGATATCGCCATCGCCAGAAACGATACCGTATCCCTTAGCTTTCAACTTCGCGGCTGCATCGTAGAATTTATCCCAGCCTGGTCCAATTTCAGTTTTGATGGTGGCTGGATCATCTGTTCCAAAAACATCCTTCGCAATGGAGCGGCGATAGATAAAGGCGCCGCCAGTCGCTTGATAGCCGAGGGCTTTTAATTTACCGTCTAGGCTGCCGATATCAACCGAGTATTGCGCGATGCCAGCATCCTTAACCATTTGGTCATCAAGGCCCATATCAGAATAGTTGGCTGCATAGCTGGATGCGTCCCCTTGTGTATACTTGAGTACGAATGCTGATTCAGCTGCATAGATGTCCGGAGCATCTTTTCCTCCAGCGGACAGAGCCTGATCAAGCGCAGGTTGATAAGCGCCGTCGGTGGTTGCGATAACTGTAGTTTTGAACTCTACATTCGCGTCAGGATGAGTCTCCATATACTTCTTGGTCATATTAGGAATCTCGTCCGTAAAGCTCCAGAGATTGATAGTGACTTTCTCACCCGTTCCTTTTGATGGAGCTTCGGTAGTATTGGCTGCTGGTGCAGGCGTTGAACTTGGGCTAGATGAGTTGGAATTTGAGTTCCCACCACATGCTGCGAGAGCAGATGACATCACGAGCAATGTAGAGATCCCCACTAAACTACGTTTCATACTTTTCATACTTTGCCTCCCCTTTTGTATTGACACTTCGGTTTCTTGTAACCGCATACATAATTATAGATCCTGCAATCCTTAAGCATAAGGACACCCTCTTTAGGAAAACTTCCACTATTTTTAGATTCAGTTCTATAGAGCGCAAAAAAAGAGACATCAAGGGATCTATCCCTTGGCGTCTCGATTATCTGTTTATATTTCTGATCATTACTTATCTGCTTTTAGTGCATCATCCTGTTTCTTGATGAACTCTTCTGGCGTGACGGCTTCGCCGAACAATGCCTGAATCTGGTTCATGTGTATAGTAGAAGCGACCGGTTTCATTTGTGTATCTAGATAAAGAGTTACTTTATTAGCCTTATTTAACTCGTTTAATAGATCAATGAACATTTGCGGTAGCTTGATGGCCGCAGTATCTACTTTTGTAGCCGGGATTACACCTGCATTGACAACAGAATGCTCTCCCCACTTTTGAACGAAAAAGCTGACGAATTCTTTGGCCTCCAGAGCATGCTTAGAATTTTTGGAAACGAACAATCCAGTGCCCGGACCACCGACCCAATCGTCCACGTTGCCTTTGCCGCCTTCAACTGTCGGGAACTTGAAATACCCGATGTTGACTTTAAATTCTTGGGCTATATTCGTAGTAGTCGTGAAATCTGGCAGCTCCCAAGTCCCTGTTACGAACATGGCTGACTTTCCGTTCATGAACTGTACCTTGGCTTCATCATTGGATAATCCGTTGTAACCTTTAATGAATGTGTTCAGGTTTACCAGCTCTTGCACTTGTCTTGCAGCCTCTAGCAAGGAAGGGTCTGTGAAGTCCTGATCCGCAACAGCTTTATCCATCAAGTCCGGTCCCCCGATACGATCAGCCAAATACATGTACCAGAAGGAAGCCGGCCAACCGTCCTTACCGCCAAGAGTAACAGGTGTTATGCCATTGTTATTCAGTGTTCGAATGATCGCTTTGAGATCATCCAAGGTTTGGGGAGGCTGCAGATTAAATTCCGAAAAAATTACTTTATTATAATAGACCGGTACTATGTTTAGTTCGACAGGAAGAGCATACGTCTTCCCATCAAAGGAGTACCCCTCCGTCGTACCGGCTACGAATTTTCCTTTCAACTCATCCTGTAAAAGATCGTCCATAGCTGCAAACTTATTTCCCCTAACATAAGGATCCATAAAGCCTGCTGCCCAGGTAAATCCGATGTCCGGTAGATCGTTAGATGCGGCAAGCACCTTCAGTTTGCTTTTATACTGCTCATTTTCAAGAACTTCCGTCTTGATGGTGATATTCGGATTATCTTCTTCAAACTCTCTGATGATTTCTTTTACCATTTTGTTTTGCGCGGAGTTATTGCTATCCGGCCATAGATGCATCATTTTTAAAGTGATTTTTTCGCCATCGCTCTTGGTGCTATTCCCTTTGTCCCCATTGCAAGCTGTTGTTATCAATAACAATGTTAAGAAAAGAGTGCTATATAATCCGATTCTTTTCGTAGATCTCCCCCCCTTGCTGAGCCATTATTGGATATTCGCTTCTGTACCATTCCTCATGGAAGAACGATACTGCCCTGGACTCATTCCTTCGTACTCCTTGAACAGCTTATTGAAATATTTAACCGTCTGGTAACCCGTAAGGCTTGCAATTTCCGCTATAGGCAGATTCGTTTTCAGCAATAATTCCTTTGCTTTCTGCAATTTTCTACGGGCAACGTATTCGCTGAAATTCATCTGGCATTGCTCCTTGAAAAGAGAACTGAAATAACTCCCGTTCAGATGAACAAGTCCGGCTACTTCCTGCAGGCTGATCGCCTCTTCTATATGCATTTCCACATAGTCTATCGCCTGACGGACCGGATCGCTTAATGCGGCATCTTCATCTCTTATGGCCATTAATTGTGGATCGGCCATCTTCCGCATGAAGCCGATATGTTCCTGCTCTTCCCCAGCCTTCAGGGCATTCTCCACAGATGTGATTAGCTTTTCCCGGCTGGCTGGCTTGAGCAAATATTCAACTACGGACAACTGAATCGCTTGCTGAGCATACTCGAACTCGGCATGACCGGAGATGAGAATAACGGATGGCTGACGCTGTATTTTTTTATCCCTTATTTGGCTGACTAAAGAAAGACCACTGATTCCCGGCATGCGGATATCCGATATCATAAGCTCCACCGGTATTTCCTCCAGAATTTCCATAGCCGAGATCCCATTGCTTGCCGTAAGGATTTCATAATGACCGGCTGCCCACACCTCTAGTATTTTCTTCATTCCTTCTCTAGATCTCGGTTCATCGTCGACAATAAGAATTGTTCGGCTTCTCATGGCATTTTGTCTCCTCGAACAGGAATTTTGATGTTTATACGGGTGCCTTGACCCTTTTGGCTATCGATGGTCATTACTGCACCCTGCTCATTCTCTCTCGAAAAAAATAGTTGAAGCCTTCTATGCACATTAGCGATTCCGACGCCGGAATCTTTTGAAGAAGATACCTTTCCGCTATCCAGCCCTTCCACAAGAGAGCGCAGCATCTCCTCGTCCATGCCCATCCCGTCATCTTCCACCGTAATGGTGACCCATTCTTCGTCTCCAGCAACCGTTAGCTTTATCCATCCCGATTCGATCTTGCTCTCGACCCCATGCAATACGGCATTCTCTACAAGGGGCTGCAGCAACAGTCGAGGTAACTCCACATTTGAAAATTCAGAAGGAGCCTCAATTTCCCACTCTAAGCGATCTTCAAATCGCATCTTCATAATAAGCAGATATCGCTTTACATGCTCCATCTCATCCTGTAACTTCACCCATCCCCCTTTACTCGATCCGGTGATCGTATAGCGGAATAAATCAGACATGGCGACAACATACTCCGCCAGTTGATCTTCATCCCTATCCAGCAGCGACCAGTACAGAACATCTAGGGTATTAAACAAAAAATGCGGATTAATTTGCGCTTGAAGTGCCTTCAACTCCGTATGACTCCGGGATAACTCCTTCTCATAAACCAACTGGATCAGCTCGTTGATATTATCAACCATTTTGTTATAGGAATAATTTAGTTCCTGAATTTCCATAGTGGACGATACGTTTTCGATAGGCTTCAAAATGCCGAGGCGGGTACTTCTCATCGCTTTGATCAGCCTGAACACAGGTCTAGTAATAAGAATAGACAGGAAAAAAGAAAGCACGGTGAACAATAAGGTGCCGATCAAGGCCGATACTACGATGGTCGTACGCAAGACCGATATCCCCTTGGTGATGACGTTAACCGGGGTTAAGATGAGCAGCGTCCATCCCGTTACGGAAGATCGCTGTTTGACGACGATAAAGGACCGCTTGCCGATGGAAACGTTCTGATTTTCGGATTCCTCCACCAGCTTTGCAGCAGTCTTTTGTGAAATAGTGTCATCATTAGACGTGATGAACTGACCATCAGGGGCGAGGAGCAATACTGTTTCTCCATCCCCCTCCCCGGATAAAGAGTCTTTAAGTGCAAACTTGTCTCGGTCTGAGCGAATGAGTAAATAGCCTCCAGTTGTGAAATGCCGATCGATAAGGCTGATCTGCCGAATCGCTACAAGCGATGTAGAATCAAGCGGATCAATACCGAACCAAACGAGACTGCCTTCCTTTCTCGTCGCCATTTCGATCCAATCCTCGGGTACCTTATCTCTAAGCGTGCTGCCGTCGAGAGGATACAGCCTCACACCGTCTTTATTATAAAGCTCAACAGATTTGATACCGTCCGTATAGATTTGGACCAGATTGATAATAGATGGCAGCGCTTGCCGTTCCGTAAAGGTAGCAGGATGACCCTCTATATCGCGTAAAAGGAGTTGCTGAATATAATCGTTGGTCGATACCAGCGTCGTCAAAGAATTGATCTGTTCGAGAACGCTTTCCAAACGGCCGTTAGCCTGAATCGCGGTTTGCTGAATATGCTTCTCCGCATTGTTCTTGAGTAGCGTCGAGACTGAATGGAACGTAATCCCTCCAACGAATGTCAGAATGATGAGCATGACGGCGAGGAAACCGAGCAACATTTGATTTCGCAGCGTATTTAACTTTAACATCGACAGTATCCGCCGCATGCAGTCTCTTCCCCTCTTTATCATGTGAACATGAGATGATCGTCCTCTATCCGTAAAAAGTAAGGGCTTTCAACCTTTTCAGTCATTATATTAGCATGTTTGCTAATGATCCGCTAAGAAAGAATTATGGATTCGACAAAAAGAACTAATATTCTCGCCCCCAATAACGACTAGCGAGCATATTAATCCCATTTCCAGTAACCTTTCATATAAGAAAATCTTACTCCTAAATAAAAAAATCCCGATGATGTCTTCATCATCGAGACTAACTACTGCTTCATTTTTTATTTTCGCCAAAAAGTTGAACAATCTGCCTTGTCCATAATGTTAAACTCAATCATTTTATCAAGCAATGAGAAATCAACCGGGCTATCCCACCCGATCCGTAACAACTGCTTGGTGTGATCATAGCCAGCCTGTACAATTGCATCAGAGAAATGATTAATCCCTGCGATTTCAGGCGCAACAGCCATATGTTGTTTGGATACGCTAAAGCCAATAATATAGGTGTCGTGATCGGTGAACATAGGCTGATTCCACGCAATTTTCGGTTTTAAATCTGTGAATTTCTTAGTTACCCAACCCAACACCTCTTCCATTCGCTCCCGATGCTGCGGGTTATCAATTTGCGTTAAATATTCTGCGAAAACCTCCATGTCATTCTCTCCTAAAAAAATATTTTTGAATGGTCTAATTGATGTGACGTCATTCCAATTACATTCTCTTAGCATAATAATTAAACAGGAAAATTCCTAAAGAGATTTGAAAAACAAAAACACCACATAACACAGTGACTACAGTTTGATCTACTCCCATTAAACTAAACACAACAGTTAGAGCAATTAGGATGTAAAAGTTAACAATATTAGTTTTCCAACCCGCTTTTTCTCTTATTCTTATTTTCCGTTCGTCATTAGCCTCAATTTTACTCATTCTAATTTTCTCATCATTCTTTACTTTGTTCTGAGGCTTATTAAGCCATAACGAATACACCATATTTCCTACTCCAAGCACTGTGAGGACTGAACCCACACCAATGAGCAAACCGGAAATGCCTTTTAGCTTCTCGTCAATTAAAATAAATCCACCCATATAAACCATAATAGCACCTGCAATTGTTAAGAGCACCCATTTACTTACCGTTTTCATTTCCCAGCTCCTCCTCGTAAATGAAAATATCTTCAATACTCATTTCAAAAAATCGAGCAATCTTAAATGCAAGAATGATGGATGGGTTATACCGGCCATTTTCAAGTGAACCAATCGTTTGCCTGGATACTTCCAATTTATCCGCTAGTTCTTCTTGTTTAATACCTTTTTCTTTTCTAATCTCTTCAAGCCTGTTTTTCAATACCTTACCTCCTGAAGTAATTATGGAAAGTTAACTTTCCATAAGAATAACATATTGGACTGCGCATGTAAAGCTAACTTTCCATAAAAATTATGTTGAGTGCTGTCATGACTTTCTCTGTAACTTCCTGAGCTAAGAATATACACTTAGCCGAATCTCGCAATATATTAAGAGGTTTTTGTTTCCGTGATCCTGCTGGCTCTTGTACAGTCCTTTTTTTCATTTTGCTTTACTCGTGATAAGGTTTCACGGGAAATAACACAGTTTAAGACGCGGCATGTTGCTATTTTATCTGTAGAATTGGACATGAAAAAACGCCACCTGTTAACTCCCTAATAGGAGTACGCGTGACGTTGTGTGTTTCGCGTGCGACAACTTATGAAAGAAAGCTTCAATTAGCCTATAGCTTAGCTTACCTCAACAATATGCCATCCAAACGTTTGCTTTTTAAAAATAAAAAATCACGATGACTATTCACATCATCGGGACTAACGTAGTCTATGTTAAAAGAAAATAAAGTATTAGACTTACTCCAATAAAAGAAACAGCGGCAGCCGAGGGGGATAGCCCCAATGCTTGAATATGGTGTTATCTGGATACGCCATCTAGAAAACACTAACATTTTTTTTACTTAATTTCTTAAATACCGAGTATTCCTTATTGGACTTAATAAAACTTAATATCTTTTCGGCACATTCTTTTGGATTCATCTCTTCAGTATTTACTTCGAGGTCATATTCATCAAAGCAATATACTTTGCTAAACTGTGAAGCTGCCAGTCCAATTTTTCTATCTCCTCTTGCTTGCTCTCTTCTTATGAGTTCTTCTTTCGAGCATATTACACCTATAAATAACGTAGGCTGATCGAAAAATTGATCAAGAAACTCATTAAACCTCTTGTCATTGTCGATTACGGTATCTACTATTACATTAAAACCCATTTCTGATAACAATTTAATTGTCGAATGGTACACTGAGAATATGGAATCATCAAGTATTTGTGAGACAACTTGATGATCTATTTCTCTTGGAGGTTCATCTGGAAATTTATTATTAATAAAATCATTGTAATTATTAAAAAAATCATCAATTGATAAATGATAAAAAGGAATCTCTTTCTGATTTATCAGTTCAGTAGATATGGAGGTCTTTCCAGAACTTGAAGTTCCATTGAGATAAACTAATATCCCTTGCTTCAATTTAATCATCCCTTCAAAAAATAATCTTTGCGTATTTTTCAGATAACGTTATATTCACAGTTTATAAAATTATCCAACTCAGAGAATATTCTAGAAACGATTGAATTATCCTGCCCGGGAGCGTAACGATACGTTTTGCTTTATTTCTTGTGTCATATATTCAACAAATGCTAATAAATTTTGTAAATCAGGATTACTATTGCTTTTTTCTCCGTTGGCTGTTTCGTCGGTGTATGCAGTTAGACAATGCTTAACCAAGGGCTGGAATCTTTGAGGCAAATATGTTCTCCCCCATTCTCCACCCTCTCGCTTTGAAGATATCTTACCTTCTTTTACATAATAAAGGACTCGGCAGAAATTTAAGGTTAGGTACATAGGAGTAAGGTACGCAGGGGGATTGTCGATGATCTCATCAGCACATCCTTCCACATCGTTTAAAATGGAGTCGAGGTAATATTGACTATTAATCGGTTCATAAAGCTCACTTAATGGTTTTCCATATAGGGTTATTCCTCTCTCATAGGCAACAACAATTTGAGAGGCTAAATCCTTATCTTCAAATCCCCCGCAAAGATAATTCTCATCTGTACGATATTTTTCCCTATGATAATCAGAGTAATGGAACTCAAAAGGTGTGGGATAAACAAAAGTTTTTAGGTGCGTTTCTAAGATGATGGTGAATTCTATTCCACGTTCATTAGAAATCCCAGACATTTCATCATGCAAAGATAAAGCTATTTTTGCAATCCTAGAGTTATTTACTGGTGTGAGCTTTTCTTTTACAACAACTAAAAAATCGACGTCACTTTTTAAGGGATTAAAGCACCCCATTGCTAATGATCCATGCAAATAAATACCTAACAAGCTCCCTTTAAGCTCTTCTTTAAAAAGTGCAACTATTTTATCTAATAATGCCTGTGTGTTTATATCAAGTCACCTTCCATATTTTATCATCTAGTATACTAAGTATAATTCAACTGCCATTTCCATCAAGGTAATATTTATTTATATTCAATTAATCTGCCCGTTAGCGTAACGAAAGGCTGTCTAGCGACAGCCCCTCTCAGTGTTGAACTATAGTGTCCCGTTAGCGGAATATAATTTTGCCTTCCTTCATGACAAATTTAACCCTTCGAAGATTGTCTATATTAACTAAGAGGCTCTTTCCCGCAATTATAAATAAGAAGGGCATCATAGAATTGGACTGCTTGTGTATAAAAATTAAAAATCTTATTTTTTTGGGATTGCATTCCTTTTTTATCCATATGTGGTAAAATATAAACCGAAAGTGTAAGCGGTTTAACTTTGAGGGAGGAGGAGTTCATTGTTTGTTAAAGCAATCCCCTATTGTCATTCAAAAAACTAAAAAGGAAGTGTAGCGATGATTACACGAAGCAAAATTATGGCTTTAAGTCTCTGCTTTTGTATGCTACTCGCTTTATTACCTACATCAGGCTTCGCTGAGGCAGAGGTTGAGGAAGAAACTGTGGCAGCTGCTGTACCGAATCCGTGGAAGCAAAAAAATATCGGTTCGCCAGCAATAACGGGCAGCGCTTCTTACGATCCGGCTGCTGACCAATTTTCTGTAAGCGGCGCGGGCACGGACATTTGGGGCAAATCAGATCAGTTCAATTATATGTATCAGCCCTGGACGGGAGACGGCGCAATTATTGCCCTTGTCTCTTCTCAGACCAATTCACACGATTTCGCGAAAGCGGGTATCATGATAAGGGAAACGCTGAATGCTGATTCCAAGCATGTCGATTTACTATTGACGCCTACCAACGGGTTCACCTTCCAGTACCGGACTGAAACGGGCGGAACTTCCCAAAGCGTTAAAATTGCTTCGACGAGCCCAGCCTGGGTAAAGCTAGAACGCAAAGGTAACGTCATCAAAGGATATGTCTCCAACAACGGTTTGAACTGGGGCGATTTGGGCAACTTGACTCTAAACATGAATGCTTCGTTGTATGTAGGATTGGCTGTCACCAGCCATAATGTATCCAGTTTAAGCACGGCCACCTTTGACAAGGTGAAAGTAAACGCTACCGGAGATGTATTCCCGCCTACCGAACCGACAAACTTGCAAGCAAACAGTGTAACGGATACAACCGCTAAAATATCCTGGACCGCATCGCTGGATGATGTTGGCGTGAAGGACTATGACTTGTACAAAGACAATGTATTGACGCAAGCGAATGTAACGGCTACTACCTATACCTTTACCGGCTTAACGCCGGATACCACATATAATTTCACTGTCAAGGCCAAAGATGCGGCAGGGAATATTTCCAATGCCAGCAGTCCTCTAACAGTGAAAACGACAACCCAAACCGATACGCAGGCCCCAACTGCCCCGACAGCACTCATAAGCTCAAGCAAAACATCTTCATCAGTCAATTTGACCTGGACGGCATCGACAGATAACGTAAGCGTCTATGAGTACGACATTTATAGGAATGGCACATTAGCCGGTAGCACGCCTGCGACATCCTTCAATGTAACAGGACTTACGGCAAATACCACGTACAACTTTACCGTAAAAGCAAGAGATTTAGCAGGAAACATATCCGCGGCAAGTAATGCGTTGTCAGTCAAAACCAACCCTGCCTCTTCCGATCCTTATACACCAGAGGTTGTCGCAAACAACCTGGAAACACCATGGGCTATCGATTTTGCACCGGATGGACGGATCTTCTTCACGGAACGCAACAGCGGAAGAGTTCGTGTCGTTGTGAACGGGAATTTGAAATCAACGCCAGTCATTACTCTGGGCTCACCTTTTTATTACATGCCTAAGAGCGAAGGCGGCTTATTGGGACTGGCACTCGATCCTAATTTTGCCACCAATCATTACATCTATATCTACCATTCCTACAAAACATCAGACAATAAAGTAGCCAATAGGGTCGTTCGCCTTAAAGAAAATAACAACATCGCTACACTAGACAAGGTTCTTATCACTAATCTTCCTGGTGCGGTCTATCACAATGGCGGCCGTTTGAAAATAGGCCCGGACAACAAACTGTATTTCGGTGACGGCAACTACGGAAACAAAGACGATACGCTGACTTACCTCGGAGGAAAAATGTTCCGTCTGAATTTGGACGGCACCATTCCAAGCGACAATCCGTTTGGTGCCTCCTCTCCGATTTATAGCCGGGGACACCGCAATCCTCAAGGATTAGCATGGCAGCCTGGAACGAACCGTCTCTTTGTATCGGAGCATGGTGAATCCTCTAAGGACGAAATTAACTTCATTGAGCCCGGTAACAATTACGGTTGGCCTAAATATGAGGGCGGGAATCAGAATCAACCAGGCATTACGCCTCCGCTTATTTATGCCAATGGCACAACCTGGGCGCCCTCTGGCATAGCTTTTGTAACCCAAGGGCCGTGGGCAGGAAATCTTCTTGTTACCAATTTAAAAGGCAAACAGATCATTCGCATGGTAATTGGAGAGCAAAACGGCAAGCCGACGATCAACAGTAGTGATCTTAATTATTTGTTTTTGAATAAATACGGCCGCATCCGCGACATTGTCGAAGCCCCAGACGGCTCGCTTTATTTCGTCACCAGCAACAATGGCGATAAAAACGGTGACGGCACTCCGGATAAACTTGTTCGATTGGCACCTAACTTTTAGCGAATATGAATAGATGAAAAAAGCTATGCAGCCAGCGCGTGCCGATGCTCAATCGGCGCGCGCTGTTTGTGTTTAGCCTGTCGTTCTTCCTCACTTCTATTAATCAAAGTTGAAGAAGAACGAGGTTAAACTTGAAATGTATAAGGTGACGAGGATGTAAGTAAACCTTCTACTCCATCTGAATGATATGGCATTAATTCATTAGCTCTTTGTATGTCTATCCATTTTATTTCTGGAATTTCATCTTTATCTTGAATTGAAATTTCTCCATCTATGCTTTAAAGGTTATGAATAAAACGTGATGCCCCTTTTCCTAAAAAAATCGCTTCATTAGCAGCTACAATTTTCTCACTTCAATTGTTAAACCTGTTTCTTCTTTAGTCTCACGAATAACTGCCTGTTCTAAAGTTTCCTTGTTCAACTGCGCCACCAGGAAGCGACCAACTCCCTCTAGTTATTAACCATCAGGATTTTTTCATCTTCCTTATAAATAAAAGCATAAGCTACATCTACTCTGAGCATTTCTTACTATCACTTCTAAGTTTTAAGGTTCAATTAATTAAATCATAACAGAATTTTATTCAACTAATCTGCCCGTTAGCTGAACAAAGGGCTACCTCTCGGCAGCCCTCTCATTATTGAACTATAGTTCTCCGTTACTTCAATAAGGATGTGCTTTAAAAGTAATCAGGGATATCAAGTGATATGGAGTCGATATCATTTTCTTTTGAGTAATACATACAAACACTGTCTTTATATTTTTTACTATCATTAGGTAGTACAATAAAACCTAATCCTTTGTAAAATTCTATCCCAATATCACTATAAAGGAAAAAGTTTTTACACCTTTCTTCCTGTTCAAGTTTATTTATCGTTTCTTTGACCAATAAAGAAGCATATCCTTTTTTTCTTAAATATAAAGGGGTAGCGATTGAACCAATCCCTTTTACAATTTGGTCTTCAGAAAGATTTAGTTCATATACGATGAGGGAGCTTAATAGTTCTTTGTATCTGTTGCTTCAAGAACGTACCACTTTCCCTTTTTATACTTATTGGAGGCCTGGCACATAGTTATATATTCTTCATATGGCAGATTATCTGCCCAAACATCATATCCCATCTTAAAATTTCTATCATTTCCTCTTTTGTTGCTCCCCTAATTTTTTTCAAAGTACCTCTCCTTCTGTTTTTTATGCGGTTATACATTCTTTTCGACATTAAGCTTATCAAGACCTCTATTCTCCTGAAGCTAAACTGCCCTTTAGCTTAACGACAGAAGGAGCAGCTGCCGCGGCAGTAAACTGCTCCCAGGGTCTCTGAACTAACGTTCTCCGTTAGTCATTCATGCAGCGCAAGATCGGCGCTGCACCACAGAGGATGAAAATGGATACCTATGACTATACTGTTTTTACGGCTGGCGAAGAAGTTCGATAAGCTAAGGTGCCATAGAGCCCAACCGTTAGTCTGACTCCGACCACCACGGTGCATCACAGAATGTCGCACCCTATATGGGTAGCACTCATGCGAGATTAATCCTTTTTTGGTTGTTGCACCAGCCTTGCCTTTATGTTTGTTGTCAGTATGATTAAAGATCTTACAATCTTTATATGATTACTCACGAGGCTCAGCCTTTTTTTAAAAATCCTTATTCTGGGTCTACTTTAATATGCTCTTTTTCGAGTTTTAAGCTTCTTTTATTTTCATGGGAGCTTAATGACCATTTAAACGTTACTCTTCGATGTATATACGTTTTTTGTCCAAATATAGCAAAGGATTTACACTCTTGTGGTTTACCCTTATCCACATTAGTTTGATCTTTCAATTTTCCAGCCATGATATATGCCACGATATTTTTTTGCATACAAACTCATTAACTCACTTTGATAATCAATCAAAGCAAGTGCCTCTGTTTTAACAAGATCGTAGATTATTGTGTTGCTTACTTTATATTGCATCGTTAAACTAAAACCAGTTTGCCCCGTTTCTTCTTCAAATGGAATACTTTTGTTTGCAGGCATTTCAAGTGAATGAATAATATGGCAGGTATTTACCCGATATAAGTTTATCTGCGTTTCTTTTATTTTGACTTCATTATTGGTTTGGCGCAGCCTTTTCTCATCCTCACTTTCGGAGTAACCGACAAGTCCTTCTCCAAACAGTCCATCAATATAAATGCGGTTATAGTCTAGAATCCATTTTCGATTCTTATGGTACAGGGGAAGCAACGCTTCTTTATTATTAGCATAGACGTCGCAACCACGATCGTCGTACATATGAAAGAGAATTTGTTTCGTTACATTCAAAAGATATATATTTCCACGCACTCGTGGCTTCCTTCGGAAATCTTTGTTCCCAAGCGCTGTAATTAAATAGGAATTACTAATATCTTGGAAAGTAGTTTTAACTATAAATTCGTTTGTAAGAAATTCTATGTCACTTTCATCATGCTCATATGGAATAGTCTCTAGTGTCAGATTGCGTATAGATTCCTTTGATTTAAAATAACGACGCTTGCAGGAAGTTCGCATAGCCTGTTACCTTTTAAAAAGCTAATTCTATTCACAACATGAACTTCATCATCATTTGAAAAAACGAACTTTAAAATACTACTAGCTCGATAATTCACTTCATCAAAATAAGCTGAATTTTTTAATGGATTCAATCCAAGTTCAAATCGAATCCAAAATTTCTGTTCTATCATTTGATTCACCGTGTTCACTTTAAGTAAAGACCTCGCTTATTTCCAAGGATAATTCCAATAAAATACCCCTAGATTGTTGTAAATAAAATGATTAATCAATAAATTATCTGCCCAGTACATCCTAATCAAAAGACGGTAAGGGTAATTGAACTATTGTTCACCGTTAGCTCAAGGCATGGCGTACTTCTCTTCAAACTCTTTTATTAGTTCATCCCTTTTATCTTTTCCCACAAGAATCCAAGTGTCATCTTGAATTCGAGTTGATATTAACTTTTCAGCAGTATCAATTCTTAGGTTTTTACCAAAAGGCATTAATGCGAGAGAGCAAATAAGTATAATTACGACTGCAATTCCTACAACCATTCGTTTTAAATTCATGCTTTTTCCTTCCAAGCCATTCTAAATACTTAAACGAATATAGGAAGAATTTGTTGCGTTAAACTGCCTGTTAGCTTAAAGAAGATTTTTCATCGAGAGTCATAGTGATTGTTGCACAGTACGAAGATACTGAGCAGTAGACGCAAACTGTAAAGGAGTGAAAACGATGCAAGTTAGATTAGAATCTTTTGATATTAAGAGGATTAAGGAAATAGCGGTATTAGAAGGGTTAGATCCTGAATCATTTGAAACTGAAATCTGGAGTATCGTATCCGCAGCTCTTGTTACATTTAGACGTAATTTGATGGAAGCTCAGCGTCAGCAGATTCCCAGTACGAAGAGCGAGGATGATTAATATGAGTTATTTCAAAGCAGAAAGAAAAGGAATTATTTATGTGTGTGAATCATCGAATTGCCAGGGCGATACTTTTTTTTGCGATCATAAGCAGCACGTTCTACCTCGAAGATCTTATGTGTACAACGACGGCAATCGTTGAACAGACCGTTCGAGACTACATCACCTACTATAACTCAATTCGGATTCAAGCGAAACTAAATAACCAGTCGCCGGTGGATTTCCGACGACTGGCTGTTTAGACTTGCAAGGTGTTTTGATCCCTGTCTCATAAACGGGGGTCAGTCCCAAGTCATCTGCCGGAGATTTTTTTGCCAATCTGCTATTGTACAGGCACTGTAAATTCAAGCTCGGGAATATATACTTTATTTTCTCTGGAGCGGATATACGGCTTTACGGTGACCGTTTTCGGCGTGGCCTCCATCGGCTCAAACATGGTTGTATAGGATAAATAATCTCCTTCACCCGAACCGCTGCCTCCGATAAATGCCGGGGTTCGCCCCTGCTCATCGGTAAGATCAAAATCAATATTAAGGAACCCTGTGATTTTATATTTATCCGGAATCTTTTGCTGAAACTCCCGAACGTATTCACCGGGCTCACCCCTAATCTCGACAACCAAACGGGTCGTCGTTTGGCTAAGCTCGATTCGCTTGATTTTCATGTGGATATGATCGTGTGTCTTCATCTCTGCCGGGGTCAGCACGATACTGTTCGTATTATTCTTTTTCACCGAAATATTGAATTCGAAATCCTGATTTAGCTTAGCTATTCTGACCACCATGGAAAAATCGAACTCGTCGGGCACCTCTACCGATTCAAAGGTGGTAACAATGAGGGAGTCAGGGGCCTGGTCTCCGCCGGAGGAGATCCCCCAGCTGGTATTTACCGGTTCACCGTTGATAAAAAAGTCGATGTTGTTCACAAGCCCTTCCGGACCCTTCTCGCTCCCCCACAAATCATAAAAAGTTTCATTCGCGTCCTCCGGCATATCACGGGTCAACACCAGGGATAAACGGCTCCCGTCATACATCAGTTCGGATACACTAAGCGTTACTCCTTGATGGGTAACCGTCTGATGGACAGCTGCAGTCATCCCTTTCTCATTCGCGGTTTGCAGCCCGAGGTCTCCCGCCAATCTGAATACACTGTCTACGAAGGGAATTTGTTTCAAGGTTTGAGCCATCGCAGGTGAAATGAATCCCAGACTGATGAAAATAACTCCCCCAGCCGCCACACTTGCCGTTGTAATCATAACATTCCGCAGCCAGCGGCTTTTTTTCTTGACAGAGACAGGCTTCGGAGGTACGCTGCTCAGCATTTGATAGGTTTGATCCATACGGACACGTACTAATTCCGGCATCTCTTCAATCCTCTGCTCTTTCAAGATTCCCAGATCAAGCTCAAGTTCCGGATTGCTCATGCGTTCACTTTCCTTTCTGCGGGGTCTGCAAGCCATCCATATAACGTTTTCCTTGCCCTGTGCAGCCGTGTCTTGACCGCGCTCTCGGACAGCTCCAGGATGTCTGCAATCTGCTGCAGCGGAAGATCCTGAAAATAATGCAGGATAATGATCGTCCGCGACACTTCCTCCAGCCGGTAGACCGCTTCGCGAAGGTCGATAGCTTCAACTTCGGTGGAAACCGTTTGCCTCTGGGGCAGCTCGGTCATAGTGATATTCTGCGCACGCTTACGTAAAATCAAATTGCATTCGTTGATCAAAATACGAAACAGCCATGTTTTGAAAAAATAGGGGCTGTGCAGCGTTGAAATGGCCTTGTAGGCCTTCAATACCGTTTCCTGCATCGCGTCTGCACAATCCTCATCCTTCTTCACAATCGATTTCGCCACATTGTACATTTGCAGCTCCAGCCTTTTCACAAGATGGATGAAAGCTTCCTCGTCTCCTTCCTGCGCGCGCCTGACTTCTTCCTCTTGATCAATATCCAACCGTCAGCCTCCATTCTCTATGAGGTCTTATTGTTCATTCGTTGTCACTGTTTCTGCTGATTAGATGTATGAGACGGGTAAAAGGTTACATCTATATTCTTAATCTTCAAAAAACTGCGGCTGGCATTTTCGCTAAATGCCACAATCAGAACCGTATGCCAAGCCGCGCATCTTGCCCGGAATTTTGGACTGACGGGGGCACCGGTTCATGCCGGATTCCAGCCCGAAATGAGAAACTTAAGCTCGGGAGAGACGCAGGAACGTGCCAGACCTCCCAATTAAATGCGATTCTGCATGCTAATTTCGGCCAAATCTCTTTATTCCGGTAATTATAGGCAAATCTGCACACCAAGCTCGTTTTCGATGTCAGTGAGAGCATCCTTATAATAGTAGATGACAAAGGAATTATAAAGGGTTATCCAAGAAGCAGATTTTATAAACAATAAGTTTACTGCACAGTACGAAGATATAAGGGAGTAGGAGTATCCCTCCTCTCCCAATAGATAGGACGCAGTTGACACAAACGGGTAGTAAAGAGGGATAGTACGGTGAGAAAACTCAGAAGGCAATCGTGTTCTATTAGCGTAAAATCGGTTCTTCCTTTACTTTCATCGGGAATAATTCCGAAAAAGTCGTATACCAATCAGTTCGGTTGGATTTAATCATTGCCAATGCTTCTTTCAATGCAATCTCTGTCAGAGTTCCTAACTGTGTATAGTTGATGATACTTCTTCTTAACCAAATATCTGCTAAAGATTCTCCTGCACTGGCTCTTATCATGTGATCGAATGAAGCGTTATTTGCTACTTTCATAAGAATTTGTATCACTTCATCGTCATCAAATTTGGATAAATCCATAACGGCATCGTCAATTTCGTCATCTCTTGAAGTGTCGTTGTAAATAACCGATATCAACATTTCTTTATCTGTCTTCACCGCTGTCATTCCTTTCAAAATTATACCGAATTTAATGTTGCTCTAAACTGCCCGTTAGAATTCCTGTAGAATGAATAATTTGGCCTTTGTACAAAAAAGAGCACCTCTGTAACATGGGAGTTGGATACGGGTCTACAGCCCTTTTAATTCACCATCTAGGAGGTCGCTCTACTATGAAGTTTAAAGCTCAGGACAAGCAAAATCAACTCATTGAAAACATTTCCTCTTTGCATCTGGTTGTCGGTGTAGATATTGCCCAGGAGATGCATGTCGCTCGCGCAGTGAGCTATCGGGGAATTGCGTTGGGATCGCCGCTTGAGTTCGGCAACCATGACGAGGGCTTTCGCCTGTTCGGACGCTGGATTCAAGATCTGCTCAAGTCTTACAAGCTGAGCGAAATCATTGTGGGTATGGAACCCACTGGACATTACTGGCTGTGCCTGGCTCGTTGGCTCTCAAACCAAGGAATTGAGGCTGTTCTCGTTAATCCACACCTCGTTAAAAAGAACAAAGAAAATCGCGACAATACCCCATCAAAAAGCGACCGCAAAGATGCGCTCGTTATCGCGGATATGGTCAAAAACGGCTACTATTCCCCCGTACGATTCAACCCGGAAGCCTACGAGGAACTGCGGATTCTTATGGCCAATCGGGACACGGTTACCAAACGCCTTAACAGTGCCGTTAACCAGATTCATCGCTGGGTAGATATTGTGTTCCCAGAACTTCGGCATGTCTTCAAAATTCTCACCTGCACTAGTAGCATTGCCACCTTAAGGCTGTTTCCTCTCCCGAAAGAAATTAGCCGCTTAACGACAGAGCAAGTCATTTCTGGCTGGAAGCAATATGTGAAGCGTCATGCGGG
The DNA here is from genome assembly GCF_001012825.1 of Paenibacillus etheri. Lineage (GTDB taxonomy): Bacteria > Bacillota > Bacilli > Paenibacillales > Paenibacillaceae > Paenibacillus_AQ > Paenibacillus_AQ etheri. Next base: position 262 of record NZ_LCZJ02000002.1, on the reverse strand, counting down.
TTTGCGGCGGGCCGAGCAGCTTATTACACTAGCTAAATGCAGCGTTGGTGCTACAAAGGCGCTACACGCCTACAAGTTGCACTTGGGTCAACTACTCGAAGAATACGATTTGGCACAGCACCAGCTTGAGCAGATTGAACACGAAGTACATCTCGTATTGGAGTGCATTCCCTATGCCCAAAAATTGCTTACCATTCGAGGTGTAAATGTAACCAGTCTAGCCGGCGTGTTAGGAGAAACCGGTGATCTTAGTGGTTACGCA
>NZ_LCZJ02000001.1 GCF_001012825.1 Paenibacillus etheri | reverse complement strand
TCATGTTCGGCTATTTAATGTCAAGCTCTTTTTTAACTTCTTTTTCGAGCTCGGCATGTGTATTTCTTGGCCGGACTTAGAATATATCATGTATAGAGTTTCATTGCAACACTTTTTTTTCAAATAGATTAGTATGAAGCTATATATCCTCAAAACAGTACCAGGACCCTTACCTTCTGATCAACAGTAGCCAAGGAGAACCGCCGCTAGACAGCTCCCCTGTGCTCATTGTTGTATAAATACTATTCGTTTGTACGGTTACGCATATGCGGAAACAGCAGTACATCACGAATAGATGCCGAATTGGTAAGCAACATGATCAAACGGTCTACACCGATTCCCAGTCCACCCGTAGGAGGCATACCATATTCCAAAGCACGGATGAAGTCATCGTCCATTTCATGAGCTTCGTCATTACCTTGCTCTTTCTCCTGGATTTGCGCTTCAAAGCGTTGACGCTGGTCGATCGGATCATTCAATTCACTAAATGCATTCGCATGCTCACGACCCACAATAAACAATTCAAAACGATCGGTGAAGCGTGGATCCTCATCATTTTTCTTAGCGAGTGGTGAGATTTCAACCGGATGTCCCATTACAAAGGTCGGCTGAATCAGCGTTTCCTCTACAAATTGCTCGAAGAAAGCATTAAGAATATGACCGAAAGACATGTGCTTCTCTACAGGTACACGGTGCTCTTTAGCCAGAGCCTGTGCTTCCTCATCTGTCATATGAACACTGAAATCAACACCAGTTACTTCTTTAACGGCATCAACCATAGTTACACGGCGCCATCCTGGTGACAGATCTACCGGCTTACCTTGATAGTCGACCTGTTGAGTTCCTAATACCTCTTGGGCAATATGAGCGATCATATTCTCCGTAAGGTTCATGATGTCCTTGTAATCAGCATAGGCTTCATACAGCTCAATCATAGTAAACTCAGGATTGTGACGAGTCGAGATGCCTTCGTTACGATAGACGCGACCGATTTCGTATACTTTTTCCAGTCCACCAACTATAAGACGTTTCAAATGAAGCTCAATAGCAATCCGCATATACAACTGCATTTCAAGCGTGTTGTGGTAAGTGATGAACGGACGCGCAGCAGCTCCACCGGCAATCGCATGAAGTGTAGGTGTTTCAACTTCAAGATAGCCAAGTGAATCCAAATAACGACGCATCGATTGAATGATTCTTGAACGAGCAATAAAAGTCTGTTGAACTTCCGGATTAATAATCAAGTCAACATAGCGCTGACGGTAACGCAGCTCAACATCTTTAAGACCATGATATTTCTCAGGAAGTGGCAACAAGGACTTGGACAAGACTTCGAGATTATGCACTTTGATGGAGGTCTCACCTGTTTTGGTTTTGAATACTGTTCCGCGAACGCCGATGATATCTCCTAGATCGAGAACATTGAACGCTACGTATTGCGTTTCAGGAATGCTGTCTTGACGAACATAAAGCTGAATTCTTCCACTAAGGTCTTGAATATGCGCAAAACTGGCTTTACCCATAACACGTTTTGCCATAATACGACCCGCTATGCTGACTTCAACGGATAGCTCGTCCAATTCTTCTTTAGAAAGTCCATCATACTTCGATACTAGATCGCCAGCGTTAGCTGTACGCTCATACTTTTTGCCGAAAGGATCGATTCCAAGTCCTCTTAGCTCGTCCAATTTGGCACGGCGGATTTGCAAAAGCTCACTAAGTTCGTTCTCTGCATTCTCCACATTATTCATTTCCTCGGTCATGCTATTCATCCCCTTGCAGATATAAATCCCTTATATTTTGAAAAAAAGCTTCCCTAAGGAAGCTTTCCCAAACAATGTTCCCTTATCTGCCTGCATACAACAAAACTACTTATACATTCGGCAGCACATCTATTTACAGACCATATGATCTGTACACTACTTCATTCTGATATCGAGAATTTTATATTGAATAACGCCTGCAGGTGTATTAACATCAACAATCGTGCCTATTTTCTTCCCGATGATGGCTTTGCCTACTGGACTTTCGTTGGAGATCTTATTATTCAATGGATCGGACTCCGCTGTACCTACGATCGTGTATTCCATAGTGTCACCATATTCCAAATCTTCAACACTTACAGTAACACCGATACTTACCACATCAGTAACGATCTCGTCGCTATTAATGATGCGCGCGTTGCGAAGCATCTTCTCCAAGGTGATAACGCGTCCTTCGATAAAAGCCTGCTCATTCTTCGCGTCTTCATACTCCGAGTTCTCACTGATATCTCCGTAGCCAATCGCTACCTTAATCCGTTCAGCAACCTCGCGGCGTTTCACAGATTTGAGGAATTCCAGCTCATCTTCCAGACGCTTTAGCCCGTCCGGCGTAAGGATGACTTCTTTATCGCTCATCTCAACCGATTCTCCTGTCGTATACATTTATTGAAAACACCATACTATATGCTAATCTAGGAGGATAAGAACCCTCCCTGCTGCATTGCTCTTACTGTAACGGCGATTTTATACTGTGAAATTATATTGGAACCGCTACAAAATGTCAATGACACCACATATAAAGTGGGATGTGTTCAAAATCGTTAGGAAAATAACGTTTATACTGCGGAAGCAGACATTTCATTACCCTTATTCTCTTCTTCATGCTGTAGTTGAACAACAAAATCATTCAAAATCTTCACCATTCCATCACGTTCTGTCTCTAACATGAGCACATCCTTCACTCGTGCAGCAGACTTCAGGCCTTTTAAATACCAAGCCATATGCTTACGCATCTCCCGAACAGCTACGGCTTCTCCCTTAAGAGCAACCAGCCGATCCATATGAAGAATGGCAACCTTAATTTTCTCTTCTAACCCTGGCTCAGGCATCAGTTCCCCGGTGTTTAAATACTGAATCGTACGATACAGCATCCATGGGTTACCTAGCGCACCACGCCCGATCATCACGCCATCACAGCCGGTCTGGTCAAGCATAGCCCGAGCATCTTCAGGTGTATTGACATCACCATTGCCGATAACCGGAATGGAGACCGCTTCTTTTGCCATCTTGATATAATTCCAATCCGCACGCCCCGTGTAGAGTTGCTCCCGTGTTCGTCCATGTACACTGACAGCCTTGCCACCGGCACGTTCTACTGCACGTGCATTATCTTCGACAAAAATATGCTCGCTATCCCAGCCAATCCGCATCTTTACAGTTACGGGTTTATCAACAACATCGACAACCGCGGATACCATTTCATAGATTTTGTCGGGATTCAAAAGCCAGCGGGCTCCCGCATCACATTTTGTTACTTTAGGCACCGGGCAGCCCATATTGATATCGATAATATCAGCATTGGTTTCTTTATCAACTACTTTTGCCGCCTGCACCAGTGACTCTCTATCTCCACCAAAAATCTGCAAACTAAGTGGTTTTTCCCGTTCATCCACGAACAACATTTCGCGAGTACGCGTATTTCCGTGAATAATAGCCTTGTCGCTCACCATTTCTGCACAGACTAAACCTGTACCAAACTCTTTAGCGATTAGACGAAAGGCCGGATTGCACACCCCAGCCATAGGTGCCAGAACAACTTGATTTTTCATTTCAATGTCGCCAATCTTCAGCATTCGTATCACTTCCATTAATCCTATTTGAATTCCTTATAAATTATGAGTTAGGGTTTACCAATTCATCGGTTGTAACCCCTAGGACATTCGCGATTTTATCTAAAATTTGATCTTCTAAATGTCTATTGCCTCTCTCAACTGCGCCAAGCACAGCCAAGGAAACTCCAGTGAGATCCGCAAGTTCCTGTTGAGTAAAGCCTTTTAGCTTGCGGAATGCCCTGATCCTCCGTCCCATACGCTTGTTGTCCACAACCGAATTCCTTCCTTCCCGTCTATGTCTTGAAGCACTGCTGTAATCAACTTGCGGAGTCCGGAAGACTGTTCATTCTGTGGAACGATATCACTGAGCGGAAGCATTACAAATGCACGCTCAAACATACGCGGATGCGGTAACGTTAAATGCGGAGTATCAAGTGTCTGGCCCTCTACCCACAATAAATCTAGATCTACCGTTCTCGGTCCATAGCGAATATCCCGGATACGACCCAGCTGCGTTTCGATCCCCAGCATTACTCCCAGCAAAGTCTCTGGCGCAAGCGTCGTGCGCAAAGCTGCTGCCATATTAAGAAACTGCGGCTGATCTAAATAACCTACTGGCTCTGTCTCGTAGACTTTGGAGCAGCGAACTACCGATATTTCATCATGATTATTCAGTCTGTTCAAAGCCTCTGACAGCGTGCCCTCACGGTCGCCCAAATTAGCCCCTAAAGCAATATAAGCCTCTGATTCTTCAGAGGTGGAATGTATATTCATGGACTTTGTTCTCACTTTCTAGTTCTGCGCAGCTCCACAGTCACTCCCTGAAAATGAATGTCGAATGGCGGATGCGGTTTAGTTACCTTTACCGTTACTGCATTGATAACAGTATAAGTGTCCAGTATGGAGGATGCAATATATTCTGCCAGAGCTTCGATCAACTTAAAGGATTTTATTTCGACAATGTTTTTGACCAGTTCATGCACTTCAGCATAGTTTACAGTTTGGTTCAAATCATCGTTCTGGCCCGCTCCCTGCAGATCGAGTTCTAGCTCCAAATCAATGTAAAAACGTTGACCCAGCTTACGCTCCTCTTCAAACACACCATGATATCCGTAATATTCCATTCGATGCAGCGTCATTTTATCCATCTTTAAACCCGCCCTTTTTGTAAAATATCTTTATTCACGCACCAATGGAGGTGCAGCATACAACATGGCATCACACATCTTGACCGTTCGTTTTATTAGGGACACATCATGCACACGTACGATCTGGCAGCCCTGAGCAATGCCAAAGGCTACCGTAGCTGCGGTACCTTCCACAACATCATCAGAGGGCAAATCGAGTACCGTTCGAATGAATTTTTTGCGTGAAGTCGCCAGTAATAATGGATAACCAAACTCAGTCAATCCGTCCAAAAGCATCATTGCCTGCAAATTTTCATTAAAATCCTTAGCAAAGCCGATCCCTGGATCCAAGATGATATTGGCTGGCTTCACTCCTGCGGCTAAAGCAAGATCAATACTTTCCTTAAGATCTGCCGACATATCCGCACTTAGATTCGTATACTCACGGTCCTGTCGGTTATGCATCAAAATAATGGGACAGTCTGCAGCAGCTGCCACTGCCGCCATTTCCGGATCAGCCTTACAGCCCCATATATCATTAATGATATGGGCACCAGCAGCAATAGCTTGGCGTGCCACTTCAGCTTTGTAGGTATCTATAGATAACGGAATATGCGGTGCCGCCCGATGAATACTCTCGATGACAGGCAATACACGAGCTAATTCCTCTTCAAGCCCCACAGGTTTATGACCAGGACGGGTAGATTCTCCACCAATATCTATAATATCAGCACCGTCCGCGGCCATTTGTAGCGCATGTTCTACCGCTTTGTCCGGATCATCCCAAAGTCCTCCATCTGAAAAAGAATCCGGGGTTACATTCAGGATGCCCATAATCAGCGTTCGATTTCCCAATTGCAAATCTGTATTTCCACAGCGGTATGTCCGCTTGAATATGGCTGGTCTCATTTCGATATTCCCGTCCTTTCTCTATAGAATGAAATCAAATCCAAAGTCATTCTGCCGCAAAGGCCATCGCCTACGGTAAATCTTTTCTCTTTTTCCCAAAGCGTTGTGACTGGAACAATTTCTTGTACGGAATTGGTAAGAAATACTTCGTCGGCTACTTTCAACTGCTCCCAATGATATGCGCCCTCTTCTACCCTAATTCCAGCACTACGGGCCAGCTCCATTACCATTTCCCGGGTAATTCCCGGTAGAATCCCAGTTGAGATATCTGGAGTGTGAAGAATATTATTTTTTATAAAAAAGATGTTGCTGACAATGCCCTCTGCTATGATCTCTTGTGCAGTCAACATCAGTCCTTCAGCACCTTTCGCCGCAGAGGCATAACCTCTAAGCTCACGCTTGGCCAAAATATTATTCATATAATGCAGAGACTTGAATCGCACTGCTCCCTCTGGAGTGTTGCGCCGTAAGGATAACAGTTGCAGGTCTTTGCCTTCGATATATATCTTTTCGGATACTTTCGGCAGCGCTTTGATGTACAGCAAATGATTGGGTTCGCAATAATCGCCCGCAGGTAATCCGAGAATATCCTCACCAGCGGTCACGGTATAGCGTATATAAGCTTCTTTTAATTCATTTTTGTCCATAACACGCTGAATCCACTCCTGCAGCTGTTCAACATCTTGCGTAAATGGAATACCAAGCTCCTTGCACCCCTCGGCCATACGCTTCAAATGACGCTCCAGCAGAAAAGGCACTCCCCCGTACGTCCGAAAGGTCTCGAACAATCCTATACCGTATAAAAAGCCGTGATCCAGGGCGGAAACCACGGCTTGTCGTGCATCAATGACACCATTGTTAAATCCTATATATTTCATGCCGTTTCTCCGGCTCTCCGTTTCAAGAAATTACGTAGCATCGTATGACCATGATCCGTAATAATCGATTCCGGGTGGAATTGCACACCTTCGATAGGGTATTCTTTATGGCGCAGTGCCATAATCTCCCCTTCTTCGGTCTCCGCTGTAATCTCCAGACAGTCCGGCAGACTCTCGCGCTCTACAATCAAAGAATGATATCGAGTTGCTGTAAAAGGAGACTCCAGACCTTCAAAAACCGAAGTGCCTTTATGATGAATCGGAGATGTCTTTCCATGCATCAAACGCTCTGCACGAATAACATTTCCACCAAATGCTTGGCCAATCGCCTGATGCCCAAGGCATACGCCGAAGATCGGAATAATACCTTTGAAATGATGCAACAATTCCAAACTGATCCCCGCTTCATTAGGTGTACATGGTCCTGGAGAAATTAGAATATGATCGGGAGCCATTTTTTCAATCTCTTCAATGGTAATTTCATCATTGCGGTGTACTTTAACCTCTTCCCCAAGTTCACCCAAATACTGTACGAGGTTATACGTAAAGGAATCATAATTATCGATGACCAAGATCACAGTGTTTCTCCCCCTTCGGCGCCGCTGGTAGATTGGGACTCCTGCTGTAATTCACTACAGAGGACTGCCTTTACTACCGCTTTGGCTTTATTATGGCATTCACGGAATTCACGGTACGGATCAGAGTCGATCACGATGCCCGCACCTGTCTGAATATATCCGACTCCATCCTTTACAGCCAGTGTTCTAATAATAATATTTAATTCCATATTTCCGTTATAGTCAATAAAGCCCATGGATCCTGTGTACGGCCCACGCCGAACCGGCTCCAGTTCTTCAATGATTTCCATGGTTCTTACTTTGGGCGCGCCTGTAATCGTTCCCCCTGGGAACAATGCTGCGATTACAGCATAAGCATCCTTATCCGGTGCGACCTGGCCCTCTACCTGCGAAACGAGATGCATCACATGAGAGTAGCGCTCCACCGTCATCAGCTCTGGCACGCTGACGGACCCGTATGCAGCGACACGTCCAATGTCGTTGCGCTCCAGATCGACAAGCATGATATGCTCGGCGATCTCTTTTTCGCTCCCGCGAAGCTCCGCCTCCATGGCGGCATCCTCCGCGGGAGTCAGGCCTCGGCGCCGGGTGCCGGCGATTGGCCGTGCGCTCACTTTGTCCCCATGCAGCTTGACGAGCAGCTCCGGTGAAGCGCTGGATAGCGCGAAGCCGGGCGACCGCAAGAGCCCCATGTACGGGGACGGATTGAGCTCGCGCAGCCATTCGTAAACATCCTCCGGCGAGGACTTCAGCTGCGCCTCCTGGCGCAGCGAGAGGTTCACTTGAAATACATCGCCTTGGCGGATGTATTCCTGAACGTCCAGCACAGCCTGCTGGAACTTCTCAGGCGTGAAGGCCGAGGTCATGCCCGGCCACTCTCCTGACGAAACCGTAAGAGGTTCAATGCTACCTACGGTTTGTTCGTTCAATCCTGAAGCTGTGGATATCAACTGCCACTGCTCTACCATTCGCCCGGCTTGCTCTATCCCCCCGAGATAAAGGTTTTGCAGTTCCTCCATCCCACATTCAACTGGAACCGGGACGTGAACAGCACAATAAAGCACATGCTCTTCGTGATCATAAATCCATACCTCATCCATCCTCATAAAGAGATAATCAGGAAAACCAGGATCATCTTGTGCGAGAGACGGTAAGCGCTCCAATGATCGAACCACATCGTACCCTAGAAATCCAATACATCCACCGGTGAATGGAGGAATGCCATGAACGTTTAGGCTTGGCGAGGTCAAACCTGACATCCATTGCTGTAGTAACTCCAGTGGTTGACCTAGTAGCGTTGTAATCTCATGTGAACCCTCATCAGCCGTATGACTCAACGATTCAGGAGAAAGGCTAAACACCTCAGCGCTTTCCCCCTTGCCCTTTAATATGGATAGAGGATTTAAACCTAAGTACGTATAGCGGCCACCCTTGCCACTCTCCAACACTACGGAGTATTCGGAAGCAAGTTCCCAGGCCTTCTTCCAGGACGCGGGCAATTCCCCCGCGCACTTGGGTGATTTTATAATCAAGGGGAACATGCTCCAGTCTTCAGCTGCCCATTGTTCCCACTCATTCCATGTCGTTATGATTTCCAAAGCCATCCTCCTAAAAGTTTTGTCTTGCATAATCCTACGGTTTAATCTTCGAGACAAAACTTACTTCGTAAGCATAAGCCTAGTTTTATGAAGCAAATACTTCTCTGAACTTACATCGCAATAAAACTTGCTTCGTAAGCATATGCTTGGTTTTGTCTAGCATAATCCTACGGTTTAATCTTCGGGACAAAACTCACTTCGTAAGCATTCGCTTTAGTTTTGTCTAACATTTAATTATTATTAATCATCAGTAGTATATTGCCTGTCAGTATACTGTACTTAAGGCATTATTGAAAAGCCCCCAGCTATAGGAAATTATTATGACTCTTGAGTTTTCAGTAAAACACATAGCATTTTTCAAAATTAATAAATTACCACATCTAAGTCGCCATATGTGCACAGACCTTTTGCCTTTTGATAAACGAAAAGAGTCTCCATCACCACCAGAAAAGTGGTATGAAGACTCTTGTAAATTACGTTATTGCAAACAATTACGCTTCGAAATTGTAAAGTGGTGTGCTCAGGTAACGTTCACCATTACTTGGGATGATGACAACTACCTTTTTGCCAGGGCCGAGGTCTTTAGCAACCTTTAGTGCCGCAAATACTGCTGCACCGGAAGATATACCAGACAAGACGCCTTCTTCTTTAGCTACACGACGTGCAGTTTCGAACGCTTCATCGTTCTCAACATGGATAATCTCATCATAAATGTCCTGGTTCAGGATTTCAGGAATGAAGTTTGCTCCGATACCCTGAATTTTGTGAGGGCCTGGTTTGCCTCCTGCCAAGATTGGAGAAGCAGCAGGTTCCACAGCATAGATCTTCACGTCAGGATATTTGCTCTTCAGCACTTCACCTGCACCAGTGATCGTTCCGCCTGTTCCGATACCTGCAATAAAAGCATCCAGTGGACCGCCAATGGATTCAATAGCTTCAATGATTTCAGGTCCAGTAGTTTCACGGTGGATCTTAACGTTCGCTTTATTCTTGAATTGCTCGGATGGGAAATAGCTTGGGTTCTCCTTCAGAATTTCGTCTGCTTTCTTAACCGCACCATTCATACCTTCCGATCCCGGGGTCAGCACCAATTCCGCTCCATATGCGCGAAGGAGATTACGGCGCTCCAAGCTCATTGTTTCCGGCATTACAATCACTGCTTTATAACCTTTAGCCGCAGCTACAAGCGCTAAGCCAATACCAGTGTTACCACTAGTTGCTTCTACAATTGTACCTCCTGGTTTCAGTAGACCTTCACGTTCAGCTTCTTCCACGATACTGATTGCGATACGGTCTTTTACACTTGATCCCGGATTCTGATATTCTAATTTCAAATAAATATCTGCGGAGCCTTCCTGTGCCAGACGATTCAAACGAACGAGCGGAGTACCTCCGATCAATTCTGTTACGTTGTTAACGACTTTAGCCATGAGCAAAAACCTCCTTAGAATGATAAATGCGATATAAGAACGTAAATTATGACTTTACTCTTCTGTATGTGGGTGCCTTTTACACAGTAATAACTGCTATAAAGGGGTGTAGATATTTGATCACCGTTAGTTATTTCCGACTAAAACGGTAGGTTTTACGTTAATATCATATTATCAATCTTGCAGGCCGTTGTCAATATTTATTGCCACATCATATCTTGTGCGCAAATCACTCTCCACTTGTTGTAGAGGGGGTGCTTGCTCCAAAGCCAGCTCTTGACGTATCAATGCCCGAATTTCCTTCTGGTCCGGAACTACTGGAGAGTGAATACTCTCTAGTCGAATGATAGCAAAGTCATCCTCTGCCTGAATCGGCCCCGCTATATCACCCGCATCCAAACTGGCAGCAGTCTTAAGCAGTCCTTCGGGCCAGAAAGGATCGTCTTCCTCTACCTTGCCCAAGCTGCCACCTCGCTGCCGACTCTCTGCATCAATGGACACTTCCCTAGCTAAATCAGCAAAATTCTCGCCCTGCTCCAAGCGATCCATTACTTGCTCGCCTTCATCATAAGTTGAAACCTTAATCATGGAGAGTTCCAATTCCCGTTTGGGAGTGAACCGCTCAGCATTTTGTTCTAAATAAGTATCGATATCAGCTTCCTTAATCGTAATACCATCAGTGGCTATCGCTTGTAAGGTCAGACGATAAGCCGTTTCTGCGAACACTTCCTGACGAGATAACCCGAGCTGAGACTGCATTTGTGCATAATACTGTTCTTCCGATCCGTATCCAACCATAGTTCGTGCAAGTTCTTGCTCAACCTCATTGTCTGTCACGGTAATCCCCAGAGCCTTTGCTTCCATCTCCACAACAATATGATTGAGCATTCCAACTAACACTTCATGGCCATGCTTTTTTTTGAGCTCATCCATCCACTGCTGATCCGTTATCGGTTGTCCGCCTGCAGTCGCTACATCCGGTGATTCATTGTCTGTTGTATCTCCTTTAAGTAGGGCCATGGCGCGCAAACTCCAGAATAATAGACCCCCGAGCATTAAAGTTGCAACAGCTAAAATAATAACCGTATTGCGAAGTGCACGTTCCTGTCTCGTCATCATCCCAATGCCCTACGAATTCGCTTGTTCTAAAATGACCTGTAAATCGTCCTTATTGAAAACATAAGCCTCATTGCAAAAATGGCATACGACTTCAGCCTGTTCATCTTCTGCAATTAATCTCTCCAGTTCATCCCGCCCTAAGCTAACCAATGTCTGCTCTACCCGCTCACGCGAACACTGACAAGCAAAGTTAATATCCAGTTCATCCATAACCACTGCATCCGGCAAAAGGTAGCGCAGCATTTCTTCTGGCTCCAGCCCCTGATCGAGAAGCGCTGTTACAGAAGGCATCGCCCCTACAGCTTTTTCAATCTCAGTAATCTCCGCATCTGTCAGACCAGGAAGAAGCTGAACAATAAACCCTCCAGCCACAATTACCGACTCATCGGTATCTACCAATACACCTAGGCCAACCGCAGCTGGAGTTTGCTCAGAAACCGCAAAATAATAAGTAAAATCATCGCCAAGCTCCCCGGAGATAATAGGAATACTACCTCGGTACGGCTCTTTCATGCCTAAATCTTTTATAACATCAATGAACCCTTCAGTTCCCACCGCTCCAGCTACATCCAGTTTCCCCATACTATTGCTCGGTAAATGAATGTGTGGATTATGCACATAACCACGCACTTCTCCCAATGCATTGGATTCTGCAACGATTTGTCCGATCGGTCCATTCCCTTTAACCATAATACTCAGCTTCTCACTACCCTTGAGCATAGCGCCCATCATGGCTGCAGCGGTAACTGTACGTCCCATTGCGGCTGTGGCCGTTGGATACGTATCATGTCTGCGTCTCAGTTCTTCAACCAATTCAGTTGTACGGACAGCAAACGCTCTCACTTTACCATTAAGAGCCGTGCCGCGGATTAGTCGATCCTTCTTTTTTTCCATTAGGTGCATAGCCCTCCTATCTCTTCGCCCTTTAGGCTTCTTTATCTTTATTGGTTGCGGTCATAAATAATTCGCAATCCTTCTAGTGTTAACATAGGATTTACTTCGTCGATACAATCCGTCTCACCCGCAATTAGCGAAGCGAGGCCTCCAGTAGAAATAACCTTCAGCTCCGGAGCGTTCATCTCGATTTTGATGCGCTTAACGATCCCCTCAACTTGGCCTGCATACCCGAAAATAATACCAGCTTGCATAGCGTGAACCGTATTACGTCCGATAACCTTTTTAGGCTTCTCTAGCTCAATTCGTGGCAGCTTCGATGCTCGCTGATATAGGGCCTCTGTAGAAATACCAAGACCCGGAACAATCGCTCCTCCGAGATAATTAGCTCCTGCATCGATACAGTCAAAGGTCGTAGCCGTACCAAAATCAACGACAACAAGCGGACATTTATATTGTTCAATCGCAGCCACAGCATTAACAATCCGGTCTGCGCCAATCTCACGCGGATTCTCATAGCGAAGATTAAGCCCCGTTTTTATCCCTGGACCCACGAGTAACGGATCTTTGCCTATATACTTTATACACATATCCACGATAGTCTTAACCAGGGGTGGAACTACCGAGGATATAATTACACCTTCCACATCTTTGACAGAGATCCCTGACATCTGAAAAAGATTGTGTATCATCACTCCATATTCATCCACGGTCGATTGGCGCGCAGTACTTAGCCGAAAGTGATGCAACAATTCGCGCTTTCTGTATACACCGAGAACAATATTGGTGTTACCGATATCAACAGCAAGCATCATGACGAAGAACCTTCCTTCTTGGCATTAAGGTCTAGACTAATATCCAGACTGGAGAAGGAGTACGTAAGACGTCCTACAGAAATCACATCCACACCCGTTTCTGCAATTCCACGAACCGTTTCTAGCGATACATTGCCGGAGGCCTCTGTCTTGACATGTGGAGCTTTGGCTTTAATCCTAGCCACGGCTTGCTTCATCATCTCGTTAGACATATTATCAAGCATAATAATATCAGCACCTGCTGCCAGTGCCTCTTCGACTTGCTCTAAATTCTCAGTCTCTACTTCAATGCTCATCGTATGTGGAATGTTCTTCCGAGCACGACTTACAGCCTGCCTAATACCACCGGCACCCTTGATATGATTGTCCTTGATCATAACCGCATCATATAGACCAAAGCGATGATTAAAGCCTCCACCAACACGGACTGCATATTTCTCCAGCATACGATGTCCTGGTGTAGTCTTACGTGTATCTACTAGACGAGTCGGTAATCCATCGAGCACCTGTACAAAAGATGCCGTACGTGATGCAACTCCTGAAAGACGCTGCATCAAGTTGAGTGCAAGCCGTTCACCTGTAAGAATTGCGTGTGTGCTTCCCTCCACCTCAATAATTACAGTCCCTTTTGTCACTGCTTGACCTTCTTCTACAAGGGCTGTAAAGCTAAGCGTAGGATCAACAATTTCAAAAACGAGCTCTGCAATGGGGATACCACAAATTACGCCGTCTTCCTTAGCATGAATAATCCCTTTAGATTCATGGCCGACAGGTATCGTCATCTGTGTTGTTACATCCCCGGAACCAACATCTTCCCGTAGCCAAGCCTTAATGGATTGTACTAGTTCTTCATTGTAACCATTAAACATCATCGCTTAATTCCTCCACTATTCCCAGATCGCGAATTTGAAGCAGGTGCTTACGCCACTGATCATCACTTCGCTGAGGGTAATCCTCACGGTAATGTGCCCCGCGACTCTCTTCCCGTGCTAGAGCAGACTCTGTCACGAGCAAACAGCAGGTCAGCATATTAGCGAACTCGTATTCCTCGCGTTTAGTCAGTACTGATCCAAAGATAGGTAGCTGCCGTTTCAACTCTTCTATTCCCTTAGACAAGGTCTCCTCATTACGTCGTAATCCAGCGTATCGAACCATTACCTTTTGTAGCTTCAAACGGCGTTCCACAATAGCTTGAGTTGGCGAATCAGCACGCCCTTCGCTGCTACTAACTGATAAAACGTCACGTCCAAGGGGGGATAATTTGCGAATACGCTCAATAATACGATGTCCAAAAACAACTGCCTCCGATAAAGAATTGCTAGCTAATCGATTAGCCCCATGTACACCTGTGGAAGATACCTCTCCGCAGGCAAACAATCGAGGGATCGTACTCTCCCCATTCAAATCGGTCTTAATCCCCCCCATCATATAATGCGCAGCAGGAGCCACTGGAATCCAATCACTTGTAATATCCAGTCCATAGCCCATACATGTCTCATGTATTGTAGGGAAACGATGCTTCACCATTTCTGGAGATTCATGCGTAATATCCAAATAGACAAACGTTGACTTAGTAAGCTCCATTTCACTTACAATAGCCCGAGCTACAATATCTCGCGGCGCCAGCTCAAGTAACTCATGATAACGCTCCATGAACCGCTCTCCATTAATATTGCGCAATACTGCCCCTTCCCCACGAACTGCTTCGGAGATTAGGAACCTAGGAGCCCCAGGGTAACTCAATGCTGTAGGATGAAATTGAATAAATTCCATATCTCGTATATGAGCGCCGGCTCGATAAGCAATAGCTACACCATCGCCTGTAGCTACTTCAGGGTTGGTAGTGTATCTAAATAATTGTCCTGCTCCTCCAGAGCACAAAATAGTCGCATCTCCTTGCAGGAATAACCGTCCGCCGCCGGGACGCTGCAACAATGCGCCTACACATTCTCCACCTTCAGTGATGAGGTCAATGACATAATGATCATCCCACACCTCAATGTTCTCATGTTCAGCTACCTGTTCAGCCAAAGCACGAACAATCTCATACCCTGTAGCATCTCCATTAGCATGCAAAATACGACGGTGGCTATGCGCTCCTTCCTGCGTCAAAGCCAGTACCCCATCTTCCTTATCAAAAAGAGTGCCTAAACGAATTAGCTCATGGACTCTATCTGGCCCTTCATTAACAAGTGCATCGACAGCTGTGGATGAGCAAAGACCTGCTCCAGCCATTAAGGTATCCTGCCGGTGGTAAGCAGGGGAATCATCCTCAGCTATTACAGCTGCGATCCCCCCCTGTGCATAGCGAGTATTACTTTCCATTACTGATTTCTTTGTGATCATTATGACACGCCGATCTTCACTAGCTTTAATAGCCGTGAACAATCCAGCAATCCCTGAACCGATAACAATACAATCTGTCTTTATTTTAGGAATATCCCGAAGATCAAAATCAACCAAATATTGTGGAATCATGACCGCTTTTCACCTGTTTCAACGAAAGAGTAGCGCATACTACCGGACTTGTAGCATGCGCTCTAGGGAAGTTCTGGCTTTGTCGGCGACAGCAGGCGGTACATAGATTTGTGGCTTCATCGTCTCCAGGCATTTCACCAGTTTTTTTAGATTGTTAACCTTCATATTAGGACAAACAAGAAATTTTGTAGCAAAATGGAATTCTTTATCCGGACTATCTTTACGCAGCTGATATCCTGTACCATCCTCAGTTCCAACGATAAATTGCTTACGGTCGGATTTCCGGCAATACTCGAGAATGGATGTGGTACTACCTACATAATCACCCATGGCCACTACTTCCGGACGACATTCTGGATGAACTACAAATTCTGCTTCTGGGTATTTCGCTCTCATTTCTACTACATCTTTAACAGTCAACATATCATGAGTGTTGCAATAGCCTTCCCAAATAATCAGTTTTTTGCCGGTCTGATCTTGTACGTATTGACCAAGATTCTTATCGGGTACCCAGATAATTTCTTCAGCATCGAGGGATTCGATTACTTTCACGGCATTGGCAGAAGTACAACAGATATCAGTTTCCGCTTTAATCTCTGCAGACGAGTTGATATAAGTAACCACTTTAGCATTTGGATGTTGTGCTTTAAGCTTACGCAAACCGTCTACATTGACCATATCAGCCATTGGGCAGCCTGCACGTTCATCAGGAATAAGGACGGTTTTGTTTGGGGCCAGAATTTTAGCGCTTTCCCCCATGAAATGAACACCGCAGAATACGATAACCTCTGCATCTGTCTCCGCAGCCTTCTGAGCGAGTAAAAAAGAGTCTCCCCGGAAATCGGCAACCTCCTGAATTTCATCACGTTGATAATAATGAGCTAAAATGATTGCGTTTCTTTCCTTTTTAAGCTGTTCAAGACGTATACGAAGTTCTCGATTCTGTTCCTGCTTGCGCTCAAGTGCCAGAGCTTCCACCGATTGTTCTCCCCCTTAAATCTTCGCGGCTTTCCGCCGGCGCGATGTTATCAAATGGCATGAGCCATCATCTGAAAAAATGAATAAGCTGATGTTAATAGTAAGTAATATTAATCACTAATGTACACAACGTTCCAGCCCCTGTCAATGTGACTAGACAGGCTTCCAGGCATGAAATTACCTAAAAATTAAAATAAAAAATCCGGAGAACAATTACGCTCTCCGGATAAATTTACATCTTATGAATAGTAAGCCTGCCTAGGTAAGGCTAGTTCCGCCGCCTTTATTGTCATCATCGGATCCGTCATTACCATCAGATTCAGGTTTGTTCGGAATTTCCTTAGATAAGTTCGGAGGCGTAGAATCAGTATCTTCAGTTTTGCCTTGAATGCGGACACGCACATCACCGATATTATCAATGACAGGTTCACCAACTTCAATCGCAACGCCTTCGCCACCCTCAGCCTTACCATCTTCGGAAAGGAATCCTTGTTCAATCAGCTCTTTAATCTGATCAAGCTCAAGTGTTTCCTTCTCAAGTAGCGTATTAGCAATCAGGTGCATTTCTTTAGAGTATTTGAGCAACAGCTCTTTACAACGTTCGTAGCTCGAAGTAATAAAGTTCTGCATTTCTTGATCAATCTCATAAGCAATGGAATCACTATAATTCTGCTCATGCCCAATATCACGACCCAAGAATACTTGGCCTTGAGAAGAGCCGAACTGCATAGGTCCAAGCTTATCGCTCATACCGTACTCCATAATCATGGCACGCACGATGCGCGTAGCCTGTTGGAAGTCACTGTATGCGCCCGTACCGATCTCACCAATAAACAATTCTTCGGCAACACGTCCACCAAGTAATCCAGTAACCTTATCCAAAAGCTCCTGCTTGGTAACGATCATCCGATCTTCCTTCGGAAGCATAATAACATATCCGCCGGCACGTCCGCGTGGGATAATTGTAACTTTATGCACCATATCGGCATGCTCAAGGAAATAACCAGCTATAGTATGACCTGCTTCATGGTAAGCTACAATGCGTTTCTCACGGTCACTGATAACACGACTACGTTTCTCAGTACCTACGATAACACGGTCAATGGCTTCATCCACTTCAATCATGGAAATATCCTTGCGGTTACGACGTGCAGCTAACAACGCTGCCTCATTTAGCAGATTCTCTAGATCAGCACCCGTGAATCCGGTAGTACGTTTAGCGACAACATCCAGTCTTACATCTTTCGTAAGCGGCTTGTTACGAGCGTGAACCTTAAGTACAGCTTCACGACCTTTTACGTCAGGGCGGTCAACCGTAATTTGACGGTCAAAACGTCCTGGACGAAGTAATGCAGGATCAAGTATATCAGCGCGGTTAGTTGCCGCAACAATAATAATGCCTTCGTTACCACCGAATCCATCCATCTCAACCAGCAATTGGTTAAGTGTCTGTTCGCGTTCGTCATGTCCGCCGCCGAGTCCGGCGCCGCGTTGACGACCCACAGCATCAATTTCATCAATGAAGATAATACATGGCGCGTTCTTCTTGGCGTTCTCGAACAAATCACGTACCCGAGAAGCACCGACACCCACGAACATTTCCACAAAATCAGAACCGGAAATACTGAAGAAAGGAACGCCGGCTTCACCTGCTACTGCACGTGCAAGCAATGTTTTACCTGTTCCCGGAGGACCTACAAGCAGTACGCCTTTAGGGATACGTGCACCGACAGCTGCAAATTTGCGCGGATCTTTCAGGAACTCAACGACTTCGACAAGCTCTTGCTTCTCTTCGTCTGCCCCTGCAACATCCTCAAAGCTGATTTTCTTCTTCTCTTCATTATATAACCGAGCCTTGCTCTTGCCGAAATTCATGACTTTACCGCCGCCACCTTGCGCCTGGTTAAACAGGAAGAAGAACAAGATGAACATAATGACTAGCGGGATAATGGAAGAAAGGAATGTCAGCCAAATGCTGGTACCTTCCATTTTCTTCTGAGTTAATTGAATCCCGTTAACATCACTGGCTTCAATCAGTTCATCAATAGCAGCATCTGTAGGAGGAATATATGTGGAGAAGCTTTTCGATTTAGTATCGGCAGGCAACTCTCTATATTCGCCTGTAACTAAAAAGGCATTACCCTCAAACTGAACCGTCAAATCCTTCACATTGTTGCTCTTGATCTCCTGCCGTAACTCGTCGTATCTAGGGAAATCGGCGGCTTCATTTCCATTGCTCACAAACTGGACAATACCCACCACGACTAAAAATAAAATCAAATAAAAACCAGAATTCCGGATGAACCGATTCATCCCCTACCTCCTCTCGCAACACTCAAGTTATTGTACCATAGCCTCTTGGGACACCTCAAATAAAGGAAGCCAAGGGTGCCCGATCCGTATGATCAAGGCAATCAATAGTTCAATTGGAATAAATCTCAGGCTTCAGTACTCCAACATATGGGAGGTTCCGATACCGCTCGGCATAATCCAATCCGTAGCCTACTACAAATTCGTCTGGCAACACGAAGCCTGTATATCTGGCTTCCAGATTAACCGTACGACCTGATGGCTTATCAAACAAGGTAACCACATTGATAGAAGCAGCATTGCGGTTGCGGAGCAGCTCAATCAAATAGCTGAGCGTAAGGCCACTGTCAATAATATCTTCAACGATCAAGATATCGCGGCCTTCTACCGATACATCCAAATCCTTAATAATTTTGACAACACCGGAAGACTTGGTGGATGCTCCATAGCTGGACACTGCCATGAAATCCATCTCAACAGGTACTGTAATGGCTTTAACCAGATCTGCCATAAATATAAACGCGCCTTTTAGTACACAAATGACCAAAGGGGTACGTCCTGCGTATTCTTCGCTCAGTGTTCGACCGAGTTCCTTAATTTTCTGCTGAAGTTCCTCTTCGGTGATCAAGACTTCTTGAATATCATTTTGCAACTTGCGAAACCTCCTAAGTTATACTATGAAAGACTTACTTCGACCATTACGTTTCTTCATGGTCATCCAGCTCTGCTAGAGACAATAGAAGTACCGAGGTCGTGTGCCGCCCTACTGCGGCATGCATCGAGCGTCTTACGCCCGGAATCCAGACGATATTGCCCAAACCATCACAAACGAGGGGAATCATTGAGCGTTCAGCAGCAGGTATTTTATCATCAATATAAATATCTTTTACCTTTTTGCTTCCGTTTAATCCCATGACTCTTATGGTATCTCCAGGCAATCGGGAACGAATCGTTAATGGAAAGACCAGTTCATCACGGTCAAACCAAGCCGACATCTTCCCATAATCCTCCCCCTGTACAAAAAAGTTTTCTCTCTCCAGCACCGCCATCAACATCACCTTACCTATTTCCTCCAGCTTAAGCTCGGAGTCCGGTAAAAACAGACGATATGTATAGCTTGCCTGTTGCTGCGCGGGCTTGGACGAGAACAAGATGATATCATATTGCCGCACACAAGTCAGACCTCCACCTAAATCCAAACTCCAGGTGGTGGGATAGCTCTGCAGCGTTCCCCGACGTACAGATTCAATCTTGGAGAAATCAAGGGCAGATAGATCCGCCGACAGATAATTTAATATTAGTTTAATCAAACGCCGTTGTAAAGCGGAGGGTATGGCCGCAAATGAAGCTCTGTTAAAGGTATATTTCCCTTCCCCTTCCGAAACCAGCTCCTCAAAGCATTTTACCGCAGATGCCTCCATATATTCATCCTCAGCTCCCGCAATTTCCGCAAGCTGTACAAGTGACTGCCTCACTTTGCCATTATACCTTTCCAGAAAAGGGAGAACTTCCAATCGAATAGCATTCCGTTTGTATTTCGTCAGCAGATTAGTGGCATCCTCGGCGTAGGTGAAGCCTTCATTCTGACATAACCCAAGAAGAGCCGTTTTGTTAATACGTAGGAATGGACGAATGAGTTCCACCTTTTTTTCTGTTCTTTTCCACTTGATACCTGACAGTCCCGCTAAACCGCTTCCTCGCAATAGACGCATAATCACCGTTTCTGCCTGATCATCCGCATGATGAGCCAGAGCAACGGAGCGCGCCCCATACCGGTGTGCGGTATCAATCAGAAATTCATATCGCTTCTCGCGTGCTGTCCCCTCAGGACCAAGCCCACTCGCTTTGACCAAAGAGGGAATATCAAATTCGGCTAACTCAAAGGGAAGTCCCATTTGTTCAGCCATACCGCGTACTAGCTCTGCCTCTTCCTTCGACTCCGGTCTAAATCCGTGATTCACATGAGCACATATTAAGGTAAGCGGCATAACGTTTAAAGATATTTCATGCAAAACATGCAAAAGAGCCACAGAATCCGGGCCGCCGGAAACTGCGACTACAATGGTGTCATGGGGTGCCCACAGCTCATGCTCGGCTGCTGACTCCAATACTGACTCCACCAGTCCATTCATTTGCTCCATATGCGGCCCCCCTTCTCTCAACTATATGTATAAGTTCAAAACCGAAATACCCAATAAATCGTAAAGGCCAGCACGAATAAGGATAATGCAAAAGCATTTTTGAGCCAGCGTGGGGTGTCCATACTATCAGGTCGCTTTCTACGCGAATTGTAAATATGGTTGCGCCAGACCTCTGTAGCATCTGCGGAACCGGAGAAACCTCCTTTTAACGCCAAACAAATCCAAGAGGATAGTTTCTTGTCGGGTAGATTTCTAGCCAGCTTAAACAGTTCGTCTACACTTCTTGTCTGCGGCAACTGCAGCGCGGCTTTCTTGAGCCCCTCTTCATTCAAAAGGCGGAGGCACAGCACAGCAAATGCGAATAGATCATAACCCTCATCACTCGTGCGGCTGCCTGCATTCCAAAAGCCACGGTCATGCCATTCGGTAAATTGCTTCACACTGCGGCCTTTAGGGCTTGCGCCTCCAAAATCGATCAGCTCCACTTCACCGTAATTGGACACCATTACATTCTCCGGCTTTAAATCTCCAAACACAAAACCGCATTCATGCAATGTGCGTAGCTTATCGAGTAAGCCAAGCCCCACCAAGCCTAACCATTCCGGTCCATTCTTCGATAGAAAATGATGCAAAGGCTTGCCTTCAACATACCGCATGACATAAAAGGGTACGTTATTTCCATTCGCAAAATCATCCGATTCCAAAAAATAAGAAGATAATGGTGATTCACGCCGAGCACGGTGTTCATTGCGCTTTCGACGCGATTGCAGCGACGTCAGTACATTGATCTCCGATTGCAGCTCAAGTGTATCGTATCCGATTTTAAGCGCGTACCATTCCCGTCTGCCTTCTCTTTGCACAAGATATACGGTTCCGTTCGCGCCCCTTCCCAGCATCCGCTCCACGACATAACGGTTTCCACGCCATTTGCCGGTAATTAAGGTGCCAGTAGGATAGGACGGATTAGACGACATACCCACCAATCATCCCTTCTCTTTCGTCGTGGTCATCCACTCGGCGTCCACGATGTTCATCCAGTGTATCATAACGATAATGTTCAAGCACCTTGAAAATAGCTGGACCTGTCGGTGTTGCGCCTCTCATGTGTAATTTGGAGAATAGCGTACGAATACCTGACATATCCTTGGTCCAATCTAAATCAAGCCTAGCATCCTCACTGCTGTTATTTCCAGGAAAATGAAACACGGCAATCTCACTCTTTCCTTCTCTAGCTTCCAAACTGAGCGCCAAATCGCGAATCGCATCTTCCACAGCACCCAGTTTAGGCTTCATACTAGCACTGGCATCGATAAGGAGCGCAATGCGTAGCGGCGATGTTTCTGTTAGTTCATCTACAACTGTAACGACCTGCGAGCGCTGAACAGGTGGTAGCTGTTCAAGCGACCCTTCACCCAGTATCTTTTTTACTTCTTTATTAACCGCTTGCTGGATTGTCTGAACCACGGTCTTTCGTGTCATCATCTGGATCGTCTGCGCCAGCTGCGGTGTTCCAACTATACGGCTAAGACCCCCACCGGCCTTAGCGATGTCAGCTATTTCCCTACTCCCAAGCTCCCCAATCGTTCCATAATCAACCACACCGACTACATTTACGGTGATTCCCTCCTGCAGCGCATGCGCCGCTGCCATCACCGGACTTTCCCCTACATTTGAACAACCGTCAGTAATGAGCAAAATCTGCTTCATAACTCTCCACTCCCCCTTGTTTGGAACCTCTGTTTCTAGCATATCCAGATTAAGAGATTTCAAACGTCGTATTTCGGTGGGAGGAATCTATGATCTGAACTGTCTGGGGGATAGTGAATAGGGGAACTGCGAGAATTGTTGGGCTTTCGATCGCTGTTATTCTTTGATTTCTCTATTAAAACCGTCCTCTGCGGTTGAAATCAAAGAATAAAGGCGAACGCTCCGCTTCTACAGCTCCAACATTCTCTCCGTTCCGTCCTTTCACTTTCTGTAAACAGTTTAGATCTAAAGATTCCGTCCCAAGTCAGCCGACCAGTTGAAACGGGAGTAATAGGGGGCGAGTTACTTAATAGACTCGCCTCGATAGCTTGCTGGCAACACGATACTTCGTACGTGCTACAAACATTTACAAACATCACGACGCTTCGCGCGTGCCCACCATCTAACTTACCGTACGAGGACGCTCCATTCGGCCGACACCAGGCATATGCAGGCTGGACCATTCCGGATGGAAATGATCTACACGACTGACGACAATCGTCATATCATCATGAATCTCATTGCCCTGATAACGGATTACCTTATCTAACAGGCTATCCGCCAAATCTTGAGGATCATCCCCCTCAAGCTCTTGGATCAACCGTTTCATCCATATCTCCTTATTAACGGCATATCCAGGCGCATCATAAATACCATCGGTCATCATAATCAAAATATCACCCGCCCGAAGCTGCATGCTAATCAGATCCACATCAATATCTTTAATGATTCCTATAGGCAGATTGCTAGAGGTTATTGGAATGACCTCACTGCCCCTCCGGATAAAACTCGGTGCGGAAGCAATCTTCATAAAGGTGGTCTGTGCGGAATACTGATCGATTAAAGCCATGTCAACGGTAGCATAGAACTCATCGGGAGAACGTAATAAGAGAATAGAGTTCACAGACTTTACAGCCAGCTTCTCATCCATACCGGATTGCAGTAGCTTTTCTAACATACCGAGTGCAGCACTGCTCTCCATCCTCGCCCGCTCACCATTTCCCATTCCATCGCTGATGGATACCGCAAAGGTCCCATTACCAAGCTCTACAGTGCTAAAGCTGTCTCCAGATAACATATCTCCACCTTTAGAAACAACGGCCACCCCTGTGTTTACCTCAAAGGCTTTGGCTGAACCGAAGGTAACCATCGACAATCCTTCCCGAGGATGGACTGCCGTCTCGCTCATGACAGCAATATTCTCATCTAGAATGTCAGAAAGAAGCGGAGCAATCATTTTACGGCATTCATCAAAACCACGAGTATAGGCATGCACCACCTCTATTTCTACACGCCCAGGATCCAGACTTAAGATTTCGATGCCATGGATAGACAGCCCTAATTTCTCCAATGTCTCACGGATTTGAGCTTCCTGACGATACATGGCCTGTCCCTCACGTTTTATTTCACGCGCTAGGTCCTCCATAACCTGTGACACGCCCGATAACTGCTCGGCAACAAATTGACGACTATCGTATATTTGTCTTTTCCATCGCATATCATGTTGGTAAAGATCATATTGCCCTTTCATGACTTCAAGCACTTCGCCGGTTTTTCCACAAATCCGGCTCCATTCCGGAGGTAGCTGAGCTGCCGTAATATCAGGGCATTCCTCAACAGTAGTCATCATATCTGTCATATATCTATACGTCTGATAGAATTTCGCATCCCAGCAGTGGGAACGCCGAATGCATCCTGCGCAGGCTCCTTCTGTCACTGTACTCATGAAATCCTCCATCTCACGGTCTGACTTTCCTACTTCTCCGGCACGTGGAATCTGCCCGAAACTACTCGACAGCTGCTGGAACACCTGTGAGAATTGCGTTACCCGTTCTGCTGTTAGATCCCTTACCCTTCGCGCATATTCATGTTGAGATCGGCTATGGTCTGATGTGCCCGGAACATATTTAGCAATGGCAGATATCATCGCCTTAGGCGTTATAAGAAATAGCACTACCGCTACGCATGTCTCCCATGTTGAGGCCATCATATCACCCGGACCCGTAAAATAGACGGAAAGGATCGTGGACCCTAGCAACATCCCGATAGATACTGCACCTTTTCGGCCACCCTGCATCATTCCCGCTAGCATTCCGGAAAAAGCAAGCAGGCTCATCTGATAGATGGCACTAATATCCGCCAAACTGAGAATCAATCCGGTCACCACTCCAACAGCAGCACCAAGAGGAGCCCCTCCTGCCATGGCGAAGAGTAGAATTAAATAACGTGACAATATATGCTCCAAAGACCAACCATTTAGGGTCCAACCCACAAGACCCGTCATTACTGAGGCAAGTAAGATAATAAGGCACAGAATCTCTTCGTTCCTGAGCGCTCTACTCTTTTGCTTATAGGTTAGTAGAGGCAGCGCTTGAATGAACACCAGTGTAAGCACAAAGCCTAGTAGAGCATCTAGTGTTGTCATCATCAGCGGATACCAAGAAAGAGAAGGTCCAATAACGATCTGGAACAAGCCAACCATAAACGAAGACACGAACACCATAAGTGGTGCATAGGACAAGTCTATTCGCTCATAACTTTCCAACCCTTTATAAACTAGAAAGAAAATAATCAGCTCAGCAGTAGTAACCAAAGCTCCAGGGAATGGAGTAAAGAGACTTCCGGCTATAATGGCTGCAGCTACAGGTAGAATAGAGTCGCGACGCATAAACACAATGACGGCAAAGTACGCGACAGCAAAAGGAGATAGTTCGTCCAAAATCATGGCTCTACCCAGCAGAAACCCCATGAAACTGAGCAAAAGCATCCATTTCTTCGCTGCTATTAGCTGAACATAACGCTGCTTCTGACCCCAAGCTGTAATACGTGTACGTAAGGCTTGTCTCTGCTTCTTGTCTTCACTTCCCACTCTTGTCCACTCTGGCAAATTTACCACGTTGCTTTTACTCATTCCCCTGCACCACCCGTTTAAGAATTTATGGTACTCATTATATAGCCGGTGATTTGAGAAAGTTTGTCAGAAATGGAGGGATACTCACAAGAAATTTCCGACAAAAAAGCCTGCGACAACGATCTTTAAAAAAGCTGTCCTATCCCTTGCGGGGCGTTAGGTTGATTAGTTTCAAGATTGTTTACAACGCAGTTTCACGCGGTGACGCAGCGGTCATTCGTCAGCGATTGCCCTAGAGTTATGTGAGAATGGCATGGATGCTGTCGGCAATTTTATATGACATGACAAAAAAACCGCAAGGGCGAAATGCCCCTGCGGTTATTTATGATGTACAGGTTATTGGATTATACGCGTTTAGCTCCACGGCCTCCACGCTTTCCTTCTGTGTTCTTCTTAATCGAAGATATCCGTTCTTCGCTGTCTTTCAGGAATCGCGACATTTTATCCTCGAATGAAGGTTTACCGGCTGCAGGCTTAAATGGACGCCCACCCCGTTCACGATTGAATCCACCGCCGCCTCCACCACTGCCGCCTCCACCGCCGAAACGGTCTCCGCCGCTAGGACGTTCTGGTCTTGGAGCTCTAGGCGGACGTACTTCCGATGCTGGCTTGTCAACAGCCTGCTTAATGGAAAGTCCGATCTTGCCGTCCTTATCGACGTTGATCACCTTGACTGTTACTACATCACTAATCTTCAGATGATCGTTAACATCCTTGACATAATTATCGGCGATTTCCGAGATGTGAACGAGACCTGTGACACCTCCTGACAGATCCACAAATGCTCCGAAATGCGTGATGCCTGTCACTTTGCCTTCTAACTTGGTGCCCACTTCAATTGCCATAGAATAAAATGATCCTCCCTTAAAAATATACAGACGAATATTAAGGTCATCCTGTCTGCGGTGATTTGATTATACAGTAAAGAGCAAAGCAAGGCAACAGAGTAAAAGCCTCTTTTAGTCGCTATTATTGCTCTGATTGCTCTGTTCGAATAGGAGTTTCCCCTTGAGGATAGATATTGTACCATTTACGTGCTAATTGGCCAATATACTCGTCATCATTAAGTCTGGATAATTCATATTTTAATTGAGTTAAAGATGCCATGACATCCTCACTAGTCTCCTGTTTCTTGGCAAGTTCCTTGCCCTTGTCCGCAATGACTGCGCTTTGATCGAAGTAAGTATAACCCGCCCAACCAAAAAATACTGCCACAAAGACAATCCACATAAATCTTCTTCTCTTCGCACCTGCGGCCGAATTTTTGCTATGGTTACTTTTCTCTTCCGCAGTAAATCTGTTCATGCAACGTACCCCCTAATTCAAGGTCAGCGTTTCCGCCATTTGGTAATCCATTCAGTGATTTTCACAATCCTGGCGCTATGTGTTAGCCGCGATAACTGTGGAGAGATCCACCTTACAGGTAATACCCAAATTGGTTTGGTCAGACGCAGCAGAAGCTTAAGAATAAACCATAGAATACGACCTAGTAGCTTTAGCAGTCCTAAAATAAAACGCCAAAGCCAGCGAAGAGGTCTACCTATCAGGATCTCCACAAGTCTCCATAGCAACCTGAACATATACTGAACCGATTGAATTAACCTTAACACAAAACGCCGCACCGTAACACTGAAGATTAAAAAATAGATCCATACTCCTAGAAACAAACCTAGAAAGACATAAAACCGCAATTGTCCTTGATTTCCGGCATACAGCATACGAAATACGAGCAAGGCTGCCCAAAGCCAATACAGTAGATCTAGCATGGCATTCAGCCATTTGGGAAAATTCAACTTCAACGACAGCACCCGGTAGCTGTCATAGGCCAGTCCCATTGCCAACCCGGCCATGATCATGTAGAACAGCGTCACCCACTGGACTGCAGGATTCATTTAAATAGCTTACCTAGTAGACCTTTGTTTTTGCCCTGCGATCCGGGATCGAGATAAATCAGGGAATGTACATTGCCCTCTAAGGACAACATTCCGTTCTCCAGACTTAAATTTTTGATATGTAAATGATTCCCGCGAATGGTGAGATGGCCGAGTTCTGTACGAAGCAAAAATTCCTCGCTGTCGAAGCTCTCCACATTTTGCACGCCCGTCAACTCTAACTGCTTCCGACTGCGCATGTGCAGATCATGCTGTTTGTTTACCTTTCCTGGCTCGATCATAGCATGTACCCCTCCTTCTTACCTCTAATCTATGGCAGAAGTAGAAGTTATAGAACATCCCGTCCCTCTAAAAATAAGAGAGACAAAAAGAAAAAAAAGAAAGCACAACTCTACAGAATGTAAAGTCATGCCTTCTTCTTTTAAAATATAAGAGAGTACTCTTACCAGTCCAGTCCGCTGCTTTTGGCAACAGGCTCTTCCCGAACTAGAGTATACATACCAGCGGCCTCGTCCTTGCGAGTCGTTTCGACCAGTTTTTCTACTTTGACCGTTACAAGCTTTTGTCCAAATTGTACAGTAATCTCGTCACCGATCTTAACTGCACTACTAGGTTTAGATTCCCGCCCGTTAATCAGCACCCGACCTTGTTCGGACACATCCTTGGCCACTGTACGGCGCTTAATTAAACGGGATACTTTCAGGAATTTGTCAAGACGCATTTAGTTAACGGCTTCTTTAAGCTTGTTACCAGCTTTGAAAGCCGGTACAGTCGATTCTGGAATTTCAATCGTTGTGCCCGTTTGCGGGTTGCGACCAGTGCGTCCTGCACGTTTGCGAGTTTCGAAAGTTCCGAAACCGATCAGTTGGACTTTATCACCTTTTGCCAAAGCTTCTGTAATCTCACCCAAGAACCCGTTCAATACTGCTTCTACATCTTTTTTTGCCAATCCGTTTTTCTCGGAAATGTTGTTTACCAAATCTGTCTTGTTCATAATTTAAAGTTCCTCCTAGGATACGAAAAAATAAATGAAACGAGAATCACCACCATAATGTGGGGCGAATCGCCATTTCGTCTTTATGTTATTCTTGATGTCAGCTTAAAATCCTGCCACGATTCGTCGTTTTTTTAAAAAAGAAACAGTTATTTCTCAAAAATCGTCGCAGAATCTATTCTATAGCACTATTAAACTACTGACCACATTCTAAATCAGAAAATAAAAAGCTATATCCACAGCATTGCCCCATTTTGGAGTCCATATACCGTAATGGGGCTGTGAATTGCTAGACTTTTCGCTCTTCAGCCTTAGCTTCTTGCCACAGTTCTTCCATCTCTTCCAAACTACTATCCTTTACGCTCTTTCCCTTGCGCTGCAAGCTTTGCTCAATATATTGGAACCGGCGTACAAATTTGCGATTTGTCCGGGTTAATGCCTCTTCCGGATCTGCACCGATAAAACGAGCGACATTCGTAACCGCGAACAACAAATCTCCAAGTTCCAAAATCTGATCATCTGGCGCTGCATCTGTGTCAATCGCCTCCTGCAGCTCATCGATCTCCTCACGAATCTTGGCGATGCAATCCTTTGCGTTATCCCAGTCAAAGCCCACCTTAGATGCTTTTTTCTGAAGCTTATATGCCTTCATAAGGGCAGGCAGGTCACGCGGAACACCACTAAGAACGGATAATTCTTCTGGCTTCACACCCTTACGCCGCTTCTCTTCTGCCTTCATACCCTCCCAATTCTTCAGCGCTTCTTCGGCATCATTCGCATTGGTATCCCCAAATACGTGGGGGTGACGGAAGATAAGCTTATCATTCAGCCCTTCAATGACGTCATACACGTTAAACGTTCCAAGCTCCTCTTCCATTTGAGAATGAAGCATAATTTGAAGCAAAAGGTCGCCCAGCTCCTCTTTCATATGGTCAGGGTCATCCTCATCAATCGTTTCAAGGACTTCATAGGTTTCTTCGATTAAATTTTTGCGCAGGGATTCATGTGTCTGCTCCCGATCCCATGGACAACCTTCCGGGCTTCGAAGAATATCGACAATCTCATGCAGACGGGCAAAGGTACGATTTCTTAGATTCTCGTCACGATTCGCAGGTACATAAACCAGTGACAGGTTGCCATAACCGTCGAGTCGATCCAGTTCGTATAGCGGGACTCTTACAATGCTTTCCTCGTTCTCCACACCGAGTGCATGACCCACAACAACTTCATATTCAGGCGGGTACAGCTCCATCAGACATAATTTTGTCTCCGAGGCTGTAAAGCTATCGTACACCTGGCCAATCAGGGTATGCAGTTCAGGCTGAAGCTGAGCGCTGCGAATACCAGAAGCATCTAATAGCTGAAATCCTTCGATGGGGTCAAACCCCAGTCGAACAAACGCCTCGTCAAGAAAGCTCTCTCCGCCTAATATTTGCAGTTCAATGCCTTCCTCAGGACACCGCTCACGCAGCTGTGAAACCGCTGATTCCGCAACCATAGGATGACCCGGAACCGCATAGACAATATCCGTACCCTCAGGTGCTGACCGAGCCTCTTCAATCAGTTTTGAAGTAATCGCTGCATAAACCTCAGGAAACGAGGATAAAGATTCATACAATCCATCAAAGGACTGTGAAGCTATTTCAAGCTCAGAGAGTGCAGCCATGACTGGATGCTCTTTTGTGCGCACGTAGACAACAGATGCTGCCTTCAATTTCTTAATAATCCCTAGCGTCAATCGATCAGGGTTGCCTGAACCCAGACCGACGACTGTTAATGTTGCACTCATGTCTGTTCCTCCTCTTAAGCGGCTGTCTACTTCTAGGCAGACCGTATTTTATATTGTGATGAAAAATTGACTAAGGGAATAAGCGTAGCTTCTTGAGCTTGTCCGCCAAGGACGGGCCGAAGCCCGGAAGCTGGCGAAGCTCGCTCTCGCTAAGGAGCCGCAGGGCTATAGCCCCTACGGCAAAGACAACGCAGCCTGCGAGCACCCCGAGCAGGCTCTGCGCCAAGCTGGCGGTGCGCCCGCCGCCGATGCCAGCGGCCGTAGCCGCAGCGCCCACGCCCCAGCTGGCGGCTGCGGCGGCAAGAGCCAGGCCCGCTGTGAGCAGCGCGGGCCGTGCCAGGGCATCTGCGAGGCGAAGCCGCAGATGGCCCTGGCGGTAGAGCAGCAGCACGTTGAGCGCTGCTGCGAACGAATGCGCGGCCACGCCAGCGATGGCCGCGCCGGTAATGCCCTGCTGCGGAACCAGCAGCAGGTTCAGGGCCGCCTTGAGCAGCGCGGCGGCCAAAAGATGCAGGGCCGGGGCACGCACGTAGCCGAGGCCCTGCAGGAGCGCAGCCGAGATGATGCTGACCGTGCCGCCAACAGCGGTTAAGGCCAGCCAAGTCATAGTGCTGCTGCCAGCGGTATCGCCGTAAAGAGCCATATTAATCGGCTCAGCAAGCACTGCTAGGCCCGCTGAGGCCGCTAGACCTAGCAGCCAGAACCAACGCAGCGACAAGCTGCAACGGTTCTCGATCAGCTTCGTGTCTCCCTTGTACTTCGCCTCTGCCAAGGCTGGAATGAACACGACAGACAAAGAAGTGGCAATCATCGTTACAATCTGCACTAGTGGCAAACCACGATTGTATACACCAAACTGTGTCATCGCCTCCACTTCGCTCCCTACAGAGGATAGCAAGCGGGGTACAGTGAATACATCTACAAGACCGATAAGAGGCATTGCCAGCGCGCCAAGCATCACGGGAATTCCATAAGCCAGCAAGGCCCCTGCTTTAACGCCCATAATCCGTTGATTTGAACGCCCCTCATTGTCTGCATTGGGTAGCTTTAAATCCTGACTTTCGACAGAAGCGGCAGCATCTAAAGGGGCCCCTTGTCTTAACGCCCGCCGATGACGTCGCAAAAATAGCAGCATAATCACAAGCCCTGCTGCCCCTCCCCCGGCTGATCCGAGCAATGCGCCAGCAGCAATGCTCTCAGCGCCTGCACCCAGTGAGGTCAGGTATAAGAGCAGTACAATCATTACCGTAACACGTACGGACTGCTCTACAATTTGTGACACAGCCGTCGGAACCATATTATGAAGACCCTGAAAGTAACCCCGAAGAGCTGACATGATTGGAACGACCGCTAGTCCCCAAGCACTTGTCCGCAAAGCGGGCATCACATGCGAGTTGCCGACCCACTCAGCTATAATCGGTGCACCTGCATAGGTGATTGCTCCGATAACCAAACCGCTGATGCCCGTTATTACCGCAGATAACAGCAGAATCCGCCGACCCTCGTCATCCCGCCTTCCGGCAGAAGCTTCAGCGACAAATTTGGATATGGCCGCTGGCAGACCCAGCATCGCTATCGTTAACAACATCGTATACAAGGGATAAACTGTGTTGTATATACCAAATACCGCATCTCCGCCTAGATTTTGTAGCGGGATCTTTTGAAGTGTTCCTATAAGCTTTGAAATAATCGCTGCGGCACTTAGAATAAATGCCCCTTGCAAGAGCCGTGATGTTTGTGTGTTAGATTTCATAAAGTACCTGCTTCTACAACTTTAATGGGATGAATTTCTATATTATAACGTATGTATACCCACAAGTAGAAACGGTTTTGTAAGAACGACAAAACCCCGTTTGCCCTTTGTATATGTTACCAAAAGGAAAGCGGGGTCTACATTACGATTACTGCTCCATTTGCTTGCCAAGGAATGCGGCAGCGGTTTCGGCCATTTTCACTTCCATTGTCGACATTTTCGCCGAATCATCCTTGCTTACCATCACTACACAACCAATAGGATCTCCACCGGAAATGATCGGTGAGGCTACATATGAGGACACCAAATCCGGATGATCTTTAGCGATTTCATAACTGCCTTCGTTGGTTTCCAGTAAAGTTTTACGACTATCCATGACCTTCTCCAAAAGAATTCCTACTTGTTTTTCCAAATAGTCTTTCTTGGAGCCCCCAGCCAGTGCAATAAAGGTATCACGATCAGCAATCATCGTAATATGCCCAGTACCTTCGAACAAGGACTCCGCATACTCTTTTGCAAAGTCACCGAGCTCGCCAATCGGGGAATATTTCTTGAGTATGACTTCACCGTCCCGATCGACGAAAATTTCCAGCGGGTCGCCCTCTCTAATCCGTAGAGTACGTCTAATTTCTTTGGGAATAACCACTCGTCCGAGATCATCAATACGCCGAACAATTCCAGTAGCTTTCATTTCACATGTGCCCCGCTTTCTTAAGAAGTATGGTCTTACTACTGTCCATTATGGGAAAGGATAATCCCAGTGATTTATCGTAATATCTGACCATAGTATTCATCTCTTCCCAGATCCTTATACATAAGCTGACATGTATTAATATCTGTATCAAGATAAAGGTTGTTCTGTAGATGCTTCTTAGAACAAGCATAAACGCCTTCGGCGTCCTTAATAAGGACGGTAAGCGCTTAAGCGAGAAATATAAGGAAAAAGTATAGTGTGAAACTTATACTACCTTATATTTATAAAAAGCCATCTTCACATTAAGTGAGGATGGCTTTTTCTAAGGTAAGCTTGTCCATTTTTACCGATGTTTATTCAGCAGCTTTTGTAGCACTTGGGGATGCGCTTGGCGCTGTAGTGGCTTCTGCTCCGCTATTTTTAGTTCCAGTTTCATCTGCGGCAGCAGAGCTCTTCGGCAGATTGATGCTCTCAATAATGCCTTCCAAATCTTTCTCCATGAATGCTTCAAGATTCTTGGACACAATGGAGCTCTTAATGCCTTCTTTTTGTTCATCCGTTAACTGGTCAAAGGTTTTGTCTGTGCGGGACTCCACCTTGATAATGTGGTAACCGAAAGAAGTCTCTACAGGATCACTAATGGTATTCAAAGGCAGGGTTTGAGCAACCTTCTTAAACTCAGCTACATACGTGCCTACAGCTGTATCTTTATATTCCCCGCCCGTTTCCTTTGTTTTTGTATCGTCAGAGTATTCTTTAGTGATTGCTGCAAAATCAGCTCCGCCGTCCAGCTTTGCCTTAACTTCTTTCGCGATTTTCAGCGCTTCTTCGTTAGTACGCTCTTTGTTAGCTGAATCTGTCAGACCGATTAGCACATGACGCAAAGTCGCTACCGTAAAGTCACCTTTTGTAGCTTCAAATTCCTTGACAACCTGATCGTCCGTCACTTTAAGCAGCATATCCTGATAAACCGTCAGTACACGCTCCATATAACTATGGATATCGCCCTCAGTAACGTCAGCGTCTTTTAGCGTTTTCTTATAAGTGTCACCCAGAGTTTTCTTCAAGTCTGCGATTTGGCTATCTGCCTCTTTCTTCGCCTGCTTCTTTGCTTCATCTGTTGCTTTGGAAGCCAAGTATTCAAAGCCCACTTCCTGCTTCAAAATAGACTCCTTAAAAGCCTCAATCTCTAAATATTGCGCTTGCTGTGGGGAGAGGAATTTCATGATTTTTTGATCCATAGCAAATTCCTTCTCTGTGATTGTTCCACCTTTATAAGTCGCAACTGCCTTACTATCATCAGCACTACTACCGCATGCTGCTAGCATAGAAAAGGAAACCGCTGCTACCAATGAAACGAGCAGTACTTTCCATGATTTTTTTTTATTTAACGACATTTTGTAGTTCTCCCTTCGATTTAAAAGACTGTTTAGCTTCCTTAAGGAACTGTTCAAGCAAGTCAAGCAGCTGTTTATCACTTAAGTCTTTCGATTTCACTCGGATACTGGCTTTAGCATCTCTATCGAATTGTACACGTCTTTCGAAGCTATTTCCAACTTTGGCGAGTTTCGCCGTATCCAGAGCGCCAAGACTCCCCTCATAGAAATTGAGGGTAACATCATCACCACGTCTGATCATGGAATCAATGCCATACATTTTTCCATACACTTTTAGACGAGCCACAGTTAGTAGATTAACAACTGCTTCAGGCAGTTCTCCGAACCGATCTAAGAGCTCATCCTCAAGCTCAGAAGCATCATCGAAGGATGTTACTGCAGCAACTTTTTTGTAGATTTCAATTTTCTGGATACTGTCGTAAATATACTCGGACGGCAGATATGCGTCAATCGACAAATCAATGACGGTATTCCCCTCTTTGAGCGAGGTATCTTCCTCTCCAAGCACAGTAACCTTACGTTTGCGGATTTCCTCTGCCAGCATTTGTGAGTATAGATCAAATCCCACAGACGCAATGAATCCATGCTGTTCTGCACCAAGTAAGTTACCGGCACCACGAATAGATAAATCCCGCATCGCTATTTTGAAACCAGAACCCAGTTCCGTAAATTCCTTAATAGATTGCAGCCGCTTCTCTGCCACTTCAGTCAGAACCTTGTCCCGCTGATAGGTGAAATAGGCGTACGCAATCCGGTTGGACCGGCCTACACGTCCACGTAATTGATAGAGCTGAGACAAGCCCATCTTATCCGCATCATGCACAATAAGTGTATTTACGTTAGGAATATCTACACCCGTCTCAATAATACTTGTGCTGACCAGCACATCGTATTCTCCATCAAGAAAATCAAGGATTGTCTTCTCCAGCTCCGCTTCCGACATTTGGCCATGTCCAATGCCTACCCTAGCCTCAGGAACAAGCATAGAAATTTGAGCGGCCATTTCTTGAATGCCCTGCACACGATTATAGAGATAGTAGACTTGACCGCCACGAGCCAATTCACGCTCTACAGCTTCCCGCGTAAGCGTCTGACTATGCTCAACAACATAAGTCTGCACGGGGAAACGGTTCTCCGGTGGCGTCTCAATGACAGACAAATCACGCACTCCCAGCATCGACATATGCAATGTACGAGGAATTGGAGTTGCTGTCAGGGTAAGAACATCTACATTCGTTTTTAACTTCTTAAGCTTCTCTTTATGAGTCACGCCAAATCGCTGTTCTTCATCAACAATCAATAAACCGAGGTCCTTGAATACAAGATCCTGAGACAACAAACGGTGGGTACCAATAACCACGTCAACCGTTCCCGCCCGGACGCCTTTAATCGTCTCATTCTGCTCCTTACGGCTACGAAAACGACTTAGGACTTGAATATTAAGCGGATAATTAGCGAAACGTTCCCGGAAGGTCTCATAATGCTGCTGAGCTAGAATCGTTGTCGGTACAAGCACAGCCACCTGTTTACCTTCAATCGCAGATTTAAAGGCTGCTCGTATAGCTACCTCCGTCTTACCATAACCAACATCTCCACAGAGGAGTCGGTCCATTGGACGGTTCTGTTCCATATCCTTCTTAATCTCTTCAATCGCTCGAAGCTGATCCCGAGTCTCATCATAAGGGAACATCTCTTCAAATTCACGCTGTTCCTGTGTGTCCTTCTCAAAACCATACCCAGCTGCACTTTGGCGTTCGGCATACAGTTTGATTAGATCATCAGCAATATCCTGAACGGAAGAGCGGACCTTATTAGTCACCCGTGTCCATTCATTACCGCCTAATTTATATACTTTCGGCTCTTTATCTTCTGAACCGACATATTTCTGAATCAAGTCAATTTGCTCAATTGGAACCGAGAGCTTATCGCCACCCGCATATAAAATATGCATGTAGTCGCGATGAATACCGCTGACCTCCAGCGTGCCGATCCCCATATACTTACCGATACCATGGTTCTGGTGAACGACATAATCGCCAATTTTCAGCTCCGTATAACTCTTGATCCGTTCAGCATTATCTATCCCTTTAGAGATCTTCCGTGCCTTCCGCTGCTTCTGAGAGAACATCTCTCCTTCAGTAATAACGGCTAAATGAATAGAGGGCAGCTCAAAGCCTGAACCCAGATTTCCTTGTACGATCGTTGGCTCATCAATGCCGTAGTCATAAAGGACTCTGCGCACACGCTCAATTCGCTCTTCACTACTCGCAAGCATCATTACCTTTACACCGGACTTCTGCCAACGTTCCATTTCCGATTTGAGCACATTCATCTGACCATGGAAATCCTGCATCCCACGACTGATAAATCCAAGAATGTTCTGTGGTTGGATATGCGGGACCTGACGCAAAAAGATCGACATAAAAAGGCTTTGGAACGGACGTTTGTACATCACAACATCTGTCTCGACTGAAAGATCCAGATCCGGCAATGTTTTGCCGTTTTGCATCAAATGCAGACTCCATTCCGACTCATCTCTTTCGAGCTGTTTCGCCGTTTCAAGCAGTCTTGTCGGCTCATCGAGTATAAGGATCGTATCCTGGGCCATGTAATCAAATAAGTGAGAGCGTTCAGGGTATAGAAGACTGATATATTTATAGATTTCAGGGAAATAGGTTCCTTCACGCAGCATTTCTAGCTCGCGTCCAATTTCTTCTTTTAGACGCAACTTAGCCTGCCGATCCGCCATTTTCTCGAGCTGTCGTTCCAGCAGAACAGATGCTTCAGCAGAAGCAGATTCCTGGCGAAACCTGTTCGCTATGATCTCTTTAGCCGGTGTAATCTTCACACTTCGTACTTTATCAATAGAACGCTGATCCACTGGATCAAAAGTTCTGATGGAATCAACCTCATCATCAAATAACTCAACCCGATATGCCAAAGGAGAAGTCATAGGATAAAAATCAATAATTCCACCTCTTACGCTCAGTTCACCGCGATTCTCAACCCGCTCTACTCTTTCATAACCCATTTCGATCATGGACATCAAGAATTCATCTAGAGCAAGCGTTCCATCCTGAGAAACCGTAACCTGTGCCTCTGCCATAACCTCTGGTGCAGGGAGCAGTCTGCGCACTCCCGAGTAGGGAACTACAACAATACCACGGAAGCCCTGAGCACATTTGGTCAGTACATCAATACGCTGAGCTAGTGTCTCTGGGCTTGAGACAGCCGCTTCCGCAGCCACAAGTTCATTAGCAGGATAGAGAAGAACTCGTTCCGGGGAAAGCGCTTCCTGTAAATCATCGGCCATCTTCTGAGCCGAAAACATATTATGAGTCACCACAAGCAAGGGACGAGCCGTCTCTTCATGCAGTGCTGCAAGCATAATCTGTCTAGCAGAACCTGTAAGCCCCGATATGAGCTGCTCTTTCATACCTGCAGCAACACCCTGGGTGATAGACTGGAAATCGGGATCCTTGGAAAAAGCTTCTATAATACCTTGTAACAACAGGCGCACCTCTCTTACTAAACAGGCTAACGGAAGTCTACGCCACCGTCACCTGTTATGATTGGAATCGAAAAGAAGCCTCAGCTGTAACGCCAAGGCTTGCGGATGACGATAGAGACAGGCGCTATCACCTACTGAAGCGGACTTGTCAGCAGGCTAAGCTCCGGATTGTTCTCTAAAGCCTCCTTGCAATAGTCGCAAGTCACCTTTACCGTGATCTCACCTTCTGAATTATACGCTATTATATCTCTGCGCTCCGCAGGGGTCAAGGAATGAAGGCCCAACTGCATTTCTGTAACATCACTTCTATTAATGCTGCCTAGAGATGTCTTGCAGTGCCTACATACATAGTTTATTGCCATCTATATGCCTCCTGAAGGTACTATATACCTTCAGTATGTCCGGCGAACATCATCTTTAGCCTTAATTACAAACAGAGTTTACAGATCAACCATTGAATTTCGCCATCGTCTGTTCGAATGAATTGTGCAAGCTAAACTCCAGTGCATCACAAGTATTAAGGATCATTTGCTTCAGAGGATCCCCTTCCTTTTTTGGAAAAGAAGACAGAACATAATCGACTATCGCAAAACCTGGTTCAGGACGAGAAATACCCATTCTCACCCGATTAAAGCTTTGTGTACCTACATGCTGAATGATGGATTTAATTCCGTTATGTCCACCAGCACTTCCTTGATAACGCAATCGTATTTTCCCAATTTCGGTATCCAGATCATCGTAGACGACGATCATATCTTCTAGTTTAAC
This sequence comes from Paenibacillus etheri, assembly GCF_001012825.1. Taxonomy (GTDB): domain Bacteria; phylum Bacillota; class Bacilli; order Paenibacillales; family Paenibacillaceae; genus Paenibacillus_AQ; species Paenibacillus_AQ etheri. Next base: position 24,097 of record NZ_LCZJ02000001.1, on the reverse strand, counting down.
TTTATAATAATCCATATAAGCGCGAACGGCCTCACCGGACAAATTCATAAAGGTCATCGGTTTAATCAATACGGTTTTGACTCCCCCAATAACGCCTTCACCGATCACGGATTTGCATTTGCTTTGGTTGAAAGAAATTCCGTTCTGTGCTGCAAGCTCATCCAATGCCATAAAGCCAACATTATGCCTTGTTTTCGCATATTGTGTTCCCGGATTTCCCAATCCGACAATCCATTTCATTATCGAACCTTTCCTTTCCATTCGGGCTCTCCGGCAAGAGAAGTCCGTTTTTGGTACAATAGATCTTATCTACATACTCTTAAGCAACCAGAGCGAAATTATACTCCGAAGACAGGTGATAACCTATGCTACATCAAGGTAGAATCTTAACACATCAGCGCGATTTCCAGTACCACATCCAATATGCTGTGCCTGTGGAAATATACAGAGGCGACTTGCACATTGACATCGGTGTATTGACAGCAGTGGACGAAGGCTTTGTGGAGCTGCAAGGAACTCTCTATAACCGCAGCTTATTCACCTTTGTCTCCCGAGCTGGGTATTGAAGCCAGCGCCTCCACCTGCATCACGCCGATAAGGGTTACATCTCCGAGAACGGAGGTGTAACCCTTTGTAAAATATAAGAATGTATAAGTTTCACGCTATACATTATCCTTATATTTCTCGCATAAACGCTTACCGTCCTTTTGGGACGCCGAAGGCGTTTTTGCTTGCTATTATTGATTATATTTATTCAATCTCAAACAATTTACTAATCGACAACTCTTCATGGACGCGGATAATTGCCTCACCCATAAGTGGAGCCACGGACAACACTTTGAGCTTAGAAGTTGGGTTCGCACTGCGAATTGGAATCGTATCCGTCACGATAATCTCTTTAATTGGAGAATTCTCCAGACGTTCATGTGCAGGACCGGACAATACTGGGTGTGTACAGCATGCGTATACTTCCTTCACGCCGCCTTCCATCAAAGCATTAGCACCAAGTACGATGGTTCCGGCAGTATCGATAATATCATCAATCAGAATAGCTGTTTTGCCTTCGATATTACCGATAATGTTCATAACTTCGCTGACATTCGGCTCTGGGCGACGCTTGTCTATAATTGCAAGCGGAGCATTCAGGAAATCAGCAAGCTTTCTTGCACGTACTACACCGCCATGGTCTGGCGATACAACAACAGGGTTCTCGATTTGTTTGGAACGGAAATACTGAGCCAAGATTGGCACTCCCAGCAAGTGATCCACTGGAATATCAAAGAATCCCTGAATCTGCATGGCATGTAGGTCCATCGTAATTACACGGTGAGCGCCGGCTTTTTCAATCAAATTCGCTACCAGCTTGGCCGTAATAGGGTCACGGGAACGAGCCTTACGATCTTGACGAGCGTAACCATAGTAAGGAATAACCACATTGATGCTTTTTGCGGAGGCGCGTTTGAGTGCATCCACCATAACTAAAAGCTCCATTAGGTTATCATTAACTGGGCCGCAGGTAGATTGAACAATATACACATGACAACCCCGAACGCTCTCTGACAGTTTGACCTGAATTTCTCCATCACTAAAACTTGTAGTGTGCGATTCACCCATCGGAATTCCGATGTAATCAGCGATTTGACTAGCTAGCTTAGGGTTGGAGTTACAGGTGAAAATCTTTAATTTGGAATCACAATAAGTCATAAAATTTAAACCCTCCGTGACGGAATTTAGCTTTCCAAAGGCGCCGGCGCGGAAATACAAGTCCGTCCGGCGCTTCTTAGCAACGCTTTACGATGGACTCGAGTGGTCTTTCTTCGCTTTTGCACGGGAACGGATCTTCTCTGCATATCCCGGTTTGTTCTCTTGCCTTACTCTGGCAACAGCCAGATCGTTCTCTGAAACGGAACGTGTAATGGTCGAACCAGCTACAACAAAAGCCCCTTTGCCCACAGAAACCGGTGCAATAAGGTTAACGTTACTGCCAATAAAGGCATCGTCTTCAATTGTTGTCGTAAATTTATTATACCCGTCGTAGTTAACAGTAATCGCACCGCAACCGACGTTTACATTCTTACCCACAGATGCGTCACCAATATAGCTAAGATGTGACACCTTAGAACCGTCACCAATCGTAGCATTCTTGATCTCGACGAAATCTCCAACCTTCACTTCTTCTCCAAGTATAGAACCTGGACGCAAATAGGCAAAAGGCCCAACGGTAGTCCGTGCGCCAACTTGTGCTTGATTCAATACGGACTGCTTAATCGTTGCGTCGTCCATGATCTGACAATCTTCGATTTCGCTTGCGGGTCCGATCACACAGTTCTCACCGATTACAGTTTTCCCCTTCAAAATGGTTCCTGGATAGATCATAGTATCTGACCCAATGACTACATCTGCTCCGATATAAGTAGAGGCAGGATCGATTATGGTTACGCCACCCAGCATATGTTTGCGGTTGATACGTTGACGCATAATACCTTCCGCTTCTGACAAAGCTAGACGGTCATTTACACCAATAGACTCATTAGCATCCTCAGTTTGGAATGCTAGAACAAGATCACCTTGCTCACGCATAATACTGATAACATCTGTCAAATAATATTCTTGTTGATTATTGCTGTTAGTAACTTTCTCTAAAGCTGAAAATAACTTGATGTTATCAAAGCAATAAATTCCTGTGTTAATTTCATGAATAGCTGCCTGTTCGGCATTACAATCTTTTTGTTCTACAATCTTCATTAAGCCGCCATCTTCACTGCGTATAATCCGTCCTAATCCAGAGGGATCATCCATTACTGCGGTTAATACAGTCGCTGCTGCCTGACGCTCCTCATGCAGAGCCATCAATCCTATCAGCGTCTCCGATGTAATAAGCGGAGTGTCACCATAAGCAACAACCGTCGTGCCCTCTTCACCACCGAGCAAATCCTTAGCCTGTTTGACAGCATGACCAGTACCGAGCTGAGTTTCCTGCAGCACGTATTCCGCACCTTGCCCTACATAGGCCTTAACCTTCTCTGCGCCATGCCCAACAACAACAACGGTGCGCTGGCATCCGGTCGCTTCTACTGTATCAAGCACGTGCCCTACCATTGGCTTACCGCAAACGGGGTGCAGCACCTTATATAATTTAGATTTCATTCGCTTGCCTTGACCTGCGGCAAGAACTACAGCCATTCTTTTCAAGAATGCCAACCTCCTACTCTTGAACTCACTACTGAATATATCTCATTCCGGGCAAAAAGAAAAGAGAACCATGAAGTCATGGTTCTCTTTTCTATAAACCCCATGTTAGAAAAGCATTTATCGCTGCCTTTCGAAGATGTCGTCAAATCCTTCACTAGCGCTAGCTTTTCTTGCAAGATCAAGCTGCTTAGTCATGAAGTATATTCGGTTTGATCTTATCAAAAACGGCGGATCCTACGCCACCCAAAAGGTAGCCGTCTTCCGAGGTAGCCTAAGCTCCCTCTTCAATAACTTCTTCTTCTTCAGTAGCGGCGCGATCGTACTCGGCCAGAACCGCGGATTGAATCTTCTCGCGTGTTCCCGAAGAGATCGGGTGAGCGATATCGCGGAATTCGCCATCCGGTGTACGCTTGCTGGGCATTGCAACAAACATCCCGTTATTACCATCGATGACGCGAATGTCATGAACAACAAACTCGTTATCGATTGTAATGGATGCGATTGCTTTCATTCTCCCCTCAGAGTTAACGCGGCGGAGTCTGACATCCGTAATTTGCATGTGTGTGTTCACCACCTTTTTCCATCAGAGACTTGGTGTATAATTCCACACAGCAAAGCGAATTCCTTCTTTTTGATTCCATAAAATACCTAAAAAAGAAATATATTTTTTAGGATCTGTTGTTTTCGACACGCATCGGGTGATTTTCTTAATATCTCTTACGTTTTCGACAATTTCCACGCTTTTTGAAAAGGTAGAAACGTCAATCCATCAAGAGGAAAAGTAGTTACCCGGATGCGCGGAAATCCGCCGTTCCTTCGAGTCTACCTCGCTTAGCTTCACTAAAGAAACATAGTCATGTAACAGACGCTCTTCCGTCTCTACTGCGCCTGATTCAACCAATACACCCACTCCAGCAACCTCGGCATTGAACTCACCGAGTAAATCAACCATCCCTCGAACGGTTCCGCCTGCCTTCATGAAGTCATCTACAATGAGTACCCGTGATTTCTCCTTGAGTGCTCGTCTAGATAAAGACATGGTGTGGATGCTCTTATGTGAACCAGATACATAATTAATACTTACTGCTGAGCCTTCTGTAACCTGATGGTCACGTCGTACCAGCACTACTGGCAAGCCAAGCTGTGCTGCCGTTGCATAGGCTAGCGGAATCCCTTTAGTTTCTACTGTCATCACCACATCGATTTCCGATCCATAAAAGGCCGTTGCGATGATCTTCCCTGCTTGCTCCATCAAAGATGGCAGTCCAAGCAGGTCCGACATATACAAATAACCACCAGGCAATATCCGATCTGTCTGTTCCAGCTGCACACATAAACGTTTAACAAAAGAGAGCGCCATTTCTTTAGGCATCACAGGAATATAACGTACTCCACCTGCTGCACCGGCTAAGGTCTGAAGCTCTCCAATGCCCTCACCTTCAAATACTTCTTTTATGATCGCCAAATCTTCACTGATGGAGGACTTAGCCGCTCCATACCGATCGGCAAATATAGACAGCGGCAGTAGGTCATGTGGCCGCTCAAGTAAAAACTGAGTCATGTCTACCAAACGTTGGCTTCTTTTTAATTTCTTCACGGAATGCTCCTCGCCAAAACCGAATATTTTATGAAAAATATATCACTTTTGTACGGGTTTACACAAGAGAAGCATATTAATTGAGTGATCTCACTGCATAGACTTCCTTGCAGAACCCTCGCAGTCCATTATAAATTCTTGCTACTTTAGACTGCTTGGACACTAAACCGAACACTGTAGGACCGCTGCCGGACATTAACACTCCGTCTGCTCCGAGCTTAATCATCGCCTCTTTGAGCTGCTGGACCTCTGGATGCAGCTTTAGGGTAACATCCTCAAGCACATTTCCCAGATGATTACACACGCCCCCAAAATCTCCAGCTTCGATCGCGTCCTGCATCTTTCGAGCCGAAGGATGAACATCTATATTATTGCTCCGAACGCGTCCGTATACTTCCGCAGTCGATACATTGATAGGTGGCTTAGCCAATACTACCCAGCATTGCGGAGGATTCTTAATCGGCGTCAGCTTCTCGCCGCGACCTGTTGCCAAGGCCGTGCCACCTGTAACGCAGAAAGGAACATCTGAACCAAGTTCAGCGCCAAGCTCCTGTAGTTCCTGCGCAGGTATGCCTAGGCGCCACAGTCGGTTCAGGCCACGTAGCGTAGCCGCTGCATCGCTGCTGCCGCCAGCCAGGCCAGCCGCGACAGGTATTCTTTTATCCAGATGGATATGTACACCACTCTTCACGTTATAACGCTCTTTAATAAGCCTAGCCGCTTGAAAGGCCAGGTTCTTCTCATCTAAAGGAATATAACCCGCTTGACTTGATATTATAATAGTATCCCTTGGCAGCTCAGACAGCTCTAAACGGTCTGCTAGATCCACCATGGTCATAATCATTTCCACCTCATGAAAACCGTCAGCACGCTTGTGCAGCACATCCAGCATCAAATTAATTTTCGCTGGTGCCTTCTCATACATTTTCAAGGCGTTCACCCACCTTCAGCTTTTCCCGTAAAAACAACTTAACATATTATATGAAAAACTTCTAATGAAGTCCAATAATAAAAGGGTGTCGCCAATTGGACGCACCCTTTTTCGTTAAATAATTGTTCACACCCTAAGGATTAAGATTTCCGCGCAGCCTCTTCAGCGAGCTGAATCGCTCTTTTTACCATATTGCCGGCATCCTTCGCCCTTATTCCTCCCCAGCCTTCACGTTCCACAGTTTCGTAAAAACCAAGCTCCTTGGCTAACTCTGTCTTTAGTTCTTCCGACATTATGCCTCGATTTCTGCGGCTCATTACGGAATTCCTCCCTTATGAAAGTAAATGATAATCGTATTGCTCAATTAGTATGCTTGCTAAGAACAAGGATCATTCACTGAATATTTAACCACCAAAAAGAAACGGTCGTCCTTTATGAAGGACAACCGTTTCTGGTACAAATAAAAAACAGCCTCCAAAGGAGGCTGCCCGTGAAACATTAAGCTTTAATATACATAATCCGCATCTGCCCATCGTCTTCACATACTGTGATTTCCACAGATTCAGTAAGGATATCGGCATAGCTATAGGAGACTCGCTTGAATGTTTGCTGCTCCTGATCCAGTTTGACAATAAATACAGAAGGGTACGTTTCTTCCAGGACACCGGTGCGTTCAACGGTTTTACGACGACCTCCGTTTGCACGCAACGTGATCTTATGACCGACGTGAGCTTCGAGACTGCGTTTGATTTCTAACAGCGCGTTATTAGCCATTACCTGACGACCACCTCTTTTCTTGTCCATTATACAACTTCCCCAGGTGTTTGTCAAAGCAAATAAATAATTATAGATGATGAATATTTGGTTGTCAACGGAATTTTTTTGCGGAGAATCCGAGGCGAACTAATATCCTTGTTATCTGTAATAGGTTTACCACAAAGCAATAAAAATAACATTATCGATCTTTAAAGATAATACCAATTCACGCAAGCATAAACACCTTTGGCGTCCCTATAAGGACGGTTAGTGTTTATGCTAATGTATAGCGTGAAACTTATACTTTCTTATATAAAAAAAGGGTTAAGCTCATCACTCACCCTTTCTTCGTGTTACTTTATTCGATCCACTCCAAATTACCTATTGGCTTTGAAAAAGGATCCATCCCTGTCGATTATATTGCGGAAGGTGTCACTTTTAGTGCTGACAGGTTCTGCAGACGCGGCATCCCAATACGAAAGCTGCCACGGGTCTCAATACCGCCGATTCCCTGATTACCACTAATGGTGTTGTTCAAAACATCACTCAGATTCACTGTATCCCTAATGGGCGTGAACGACGATTTTGCCGCTACATACACTGGGTCTAAGGCATGGATCAATATCCGTCCAGGAGAACTAGCAAAATTCGCCCCTGCTCCCAGCAGTGCTTCGAAATGTGACTGACAAGCACCTGCTACAATAGTCAACGCATCAAAATTTCGCTCATAATCCCTAGCTACCCTAATGGCAGCTACGAAGTTTTGCGAATTTTTATAGCTGCTCAGACTGTGAAGATCGTAAGTATGCTGTTGCTTCAGCACCCCGTCATGACCGGTAATCACCACAATATCTGGACGCACGCGGGGCAGCAGCCGGTATAAAGTGTCAGCCATTGCGGACTCATGAACATGATGACCTTCAGCAGGGATCCGCAATTGCTCGTATAAGCTAAGGCTCTTATTCAAATACGCCGAATCGCCGTCCAGATGCAATACTTTCCCTGGTACTTCAAAATAAGCAGCTTCCTTAGGCGAGGGAGCCCATGCCCCATCTGATAGAGCGCTCCCGCTCCGCTGACTTTGCTCTTGTCGGTCTTTCCGCAGCTGTGTCAGTGATTCATTCGCTTTAATCTGTGCTTGCTGTCCTCGTTCCGTTATTCGGGTAGGAGGCACTTGAACCAAGTCATTCAGAGGAGAATCCGCCAACAGACGGAAATCTGTGCCTTTAATGACGGCTCTGTCCTGCACAATATGATCTACACGAAAAGTCAAATCACCGCCATAAGATTTACGAACGACCAAGTCTCCTAAATTCATTACAACCACCACCTCTACCCCATCGTATGGGCAAAGGCCTCAGTTGGTTCATAAGTAGCTATGTTTTTAGCTTATACGATTCCAGCAGCCAACAGAACTCCGCTCAAACGAGCATATTCTTCTAGACTTAACGTTTCTCCACGGCGGGTTGGTTCAATACCAGCTTCTGCAAGTAAAGCCTCCAGACGCTCACGCCCCTCTTCAGGGAAATAACGAGCCTTGAGATTATTAGCAATCGTCTTGCGACGCTGTGTGAAAGAAGCTTGGACAACCTCAAAGAAATGCTTCTCACTCTCAACTTCTACTGGTGGACGCTCTCTTACCTTTAGACGGATTACAGCGGACTCCACATTAGGTTGAGGAATAAACACCGTACGCGGCACAATGCAGACGAGCTCAGGCTCGCTGTAGTACTGCACGGCAATGCTAAGGCTCCCGTATTCCTTCCCTCCCGGAGAAGCAGCCATACGCTCTGCAACCTCTTTCTGAATCATTACAACGATGTTATCAAGCGGAAGCTTCTCTTCGAGCAGTTTCATCAGGATCGGAGTAGTCACATAATACGGCAGATTGGCAACTACGCTTACCTTATTCACGGATGCAAAATCTTCCTTGAACAACTCCTGCAGATTTACATTCAGAACATCATCATTACGAACCTTAACATGCGGATAAGGGGAAAGAACGTCCCTTAAAATAGGAATCAACCTACGGTCGATCTCCACAGCGGTTACCGCACCAGCTGTTAGCGCCAAACGCTCTGTCAGGGCTCCAATCCCAGGACCGATCTCCAATGCCCCTGAGTCGCTATCTAGTCCTGCAGCGTCTACAATCTTGTCCAATATATTTTGATCAATCAAAAAATTCTGTCCTAAGCTCTTCTTGAACTTGAATCCATAACGTTGAATAATCTCTTTTGTCCGTTTTGGAGTCGAAATTTCCTCTCTACCACTCATGAAGTAATGCCCCCCTGATCAATTTGGGCGAGAGCTTCGGCAAATTCCTCCCGCGTAATTCCAAACATCGCTAGCCGCTTGTACAGCTGCTTGCCATTACAATATCCGATTCCAAGCAAATTACCAAGTGCCATACGTCTTTCAGCTGCCCGAGGGTGTACAAGCATTCCGGCAGCCATTAGATCATCAAGTCCAATTAGAGCAGGTGCTCCTTCAAAAGAGGTATGTACATTCCGCAGCGCATGGCGAATCGCCTCTGGAGATGCGTTCTCTACACCGATATCTCCCTTGCGGGTTGCGTCCTTCTCCGGAATAAAGGCATGCTTGCAGCCCGGCACTTTTGCGGACACAATCTTACGAATTCGTTCACCCGCGTGATCCGGATCAGTAAGAATGATCACCCCTCTACGCTCCATAGCAAGCGCGATCTTCGCAATTACGGTCCGGTCTACAGCCGAGCCCCCTGTTTCGATCGTATCTGCCTCAACAGCGCGTTTAACAGCGACGGTATCACTCTTACCTTCAACGACAATTAATTCCTTAATCATATCTCTGACTCCTTCCAAAAAAAGCAAAAAGAAGAGGTTTCGCTCCTCTTCTTTTGGTTAAAGAATGTATAAGTGATGAGCGGTTGCTCTGCGATCAACGAAATGATCATCTGGCGTTCCTTAACGGTTATCATCACTATAGCTTATCAAACAATAATTTGCAAAAGCTTCCGTACTAGTTTAACTCCGGCTTCACAGGTCCTATCACATAAACGGTACGTGATTTACGACCGAAATTACGCACATGGCTCAGTGAATCGAAATAGACATCTACTTTATTGCCTTTAATGGCACCGCCAGTATCTTCTGCTCGGCGGAATCCAAGCCCCTCGATATATACCCACCAGCCAATAGGGATTACATTCGGGTCTACTGCAATTGTACGACCTTCCGTTACGCGTGTTCCGGAGGCAGTTTTGGTACCTATACCTGGCTCTTCTGATGAATAAGCTGTCATGGAGACGTTCTTAATCATCTTCTTGTACTCAAAGTCTACGCCAGCCTTGCTTGTGACGTTATTAGTCTTGGCGCTAACCTTAGCCGTTTTTGAAATGGTGTTTGTTTTGGAAGTTGTTGTAGTCTTAGCTATAGCCGGCTTAGGAAGTGCTTTGGTACCAACGGCAATAATCTTATCTTTCGTTACCGTTTGTACTTCCTTACCAATCATGCGCATAGAGGCCAGTTCTCCGTCTTGGTAGATCTTTTCAATATGCTGAATCATGACGCCTGGTTTGCCTGCCTGTGCCACTCTAACTGTTCCCACAGTAAGGGAGGGGTCTGCTGTCTTGATGACTCTGAAGGGTAAATTAGTTGTTCGCTGTACGGCCTGTTTGTTGATGCGAACAATCTTAACCTCCATGTTTGCAGAAATGGTGGTGTCTAACGAAGGGAAAATCTTATCCTGACCTTCTAGGGTAATGCCCATTTTGTCAATTGCTTTACCAATTGTATCCTCGGTCGTATATAACGTTTTTGTTGCGCCGTCCGCAGTAAGGCTAATTTTCTGCGCACGATTAATAACGACACGGTCACCGTCTTTTATTTCATCACTCAGACCTAAAGATAGTTCATCATGCGGCTGCAGCGAAATTTGCTCTTTCTCCAGCACATCACCAAGAAGCGCTTCTCGCGTTTCAAGCGTCTGTGTCTGTCCGTCTATTACTAAAAATAATTGTTTGTTACTTTGACCGTGTACGTACAGCAGAATAAGTAGCGCGATAGCGACTGAAATCACGCCTGCAAGTAAAAGTACGCGAGTATTTACTTGCTCCCACCGTAATGCGAAAGACCTGCTGGATGACTGCGAATCATGGGATACTTCTGGTTGGAATACGCCCATTCTCTCCATCCTCCTTACATAGCCCCGTCGTCAATTGTATATCATGAGGACTGAATTCCTTTGACGAAACTATTTGAGATTGTCACAGGATACGCACGTAATAACTTAGCGTCTCCTGCTCATGGATCGCCTGCTCGGCACAGCTACTCCCACCCCTGTTATATAACAGTATGTGGGCAACATTCTATTTATTCAAAAATAAAAAAGCCTAAAAAGAGTTCAACTGAGGACTCTTTCGTGGCTTCTCCAATGTCAGAATAGAGAATGCTTGTGCACGAGGTTGCCTCTCTTACTTGCGCTTACGGGGTTAGCTGTCGGGTTCGGACGAAAGAGAGACGCCCTATTTCAGGTCACCCGCTCATGGCGGTTGCCCTTAAATTCACCCCAAAGACCACGTGAAGAAATCGAATACTGTCCCGCGGCACGTCTAAGCCGTATTTAAAATACAGGCATGCGGCAGATACAATATTGGTTCCCCCGTTCTCCATACGGAGACTCAGCGAGACGATCCATGAATCAATGGCTGTCACTATAACACAGCTCACATCACTGAAAAGATGATATCCTGTTTTGATGCATGTTGTAAAGGACGATTCAACCACGTTTACGCAAAAATATGGTTAAAATATTGTAATATTCAGCCGTTTTTATATTAAAAAAGTTTAATATATCGGCGATTCTCTATTTTTCGCCTGTTTTGCTCCCGTTTTCACTCAATCCCAAATCGTTCCAGTGCGTTCGCATACGTTATTTTAGCCAATTCTTCCCATGTTAACCCTTTAATTTCAGCTGCTGCCTCTGCTACCAGCTTCACATGAGCGCTCTCATTTCGTTTCCCGCGGAAGGGGTGTGGAGTCAAATATGGAGCATCCGTTTCGATCAATAATCGGTCTAGTGGGGTCTGTGCAAGCACTTCTTTTGGCACTCTTGCATTTTTGAACGTTATGGGTCCTCCAAAGGATAAATGAAAACCAAGATTCAAGCACATTTTAGCTGTTTCCCAGCTTCCTGAGAATGAGTGCATCACGCCTCCAACCTCATTTGCCTTTTCCTCCCGTAAAATCCGTACAACATCTTCATGTGCATCACGGTCATGAATACAAATCGGCATATTCAGTTCACGGGCTAGTCCAATTTGCTTGCGAAAAACCTCATGTTGCACATCCTTGGGAGAAGTATCCCAGTAATAATCCAGTCCAATTTCCCCGATAGCCACTACTTTTTTATGACTGCATAAAGAAGCGATCCAATCGAGATCTCCTTCTTTCATATCAATCGCATCCTGGGGATGCCACCCCACTGCCGCATAAATATAATCATAAGATTCCGCCAGCTTCATCGTTGAGGGAATTGTCTCCCGGTTAAATCCGATATTAATCATCTTACTAACTCCTGCCTCTACAGCACGAGCGATAACTTCTTCGCGATCCTCGTCGAATTGAGGGGCATCCAGATGCGTATGTGTGTCAAACAGATACATTTTAACTCTCACTCCTTATTCTTTTTTAAATATAAGACAGTATAAGTTTCACGACTCGTTATGCCTTATATTTCTACGAGAAACGGTTATGGTCTTTAAAAGACGAAAACTTCGTTTCTTCTTGTCAAAAAACCTATATTTTTTTGTATTATTTTGCAAAAATCTCTGCTATAGAAGAAGGCAATCGCGTAAGCGCTTCTCTCAACTTATCCTGAGGGAAATATAGATGATGTCTGCCACGGTGAATGCCACTAATAGAGCGTACAATATCCGACACCTCTGAAATTTCCCGCAATTGATCATGCCGATCAAGCAGCAAAATTTGCTTATTGTCGAAAGCTTCTCCCGGACGGAACACATCATAGGGCAGATCTGTCGGAAAATCAATCTCCAAGTCATACTCTGGGTGAAGTCCCGCTGCCGCAAAGCTGCTGCGGATTTCAGTAATCATATCTGAATCGAGATTCTCCATCTCAACATATTTATACAGTTTACGATGAATAAATCGGGTACACAAGTCGCTTAATAGCTCATCTTGTTCAAGTGTCCACTGCATAAAAGCCGTCTGTACCAGTGCTTCATCTAGCATTAAATATTGCTTCACTGTCACCTCACCACGGAACAAATCCTCCAGTGGGTTAATCATAAAACTAAAATTGTACCCCTCTTGGAAAAGCTCCTTAGCTCTACGGAAAATTTGTCGCAAAATAATCTCAGAGCTACGTGTCACCGGATGAAAATATACTTGCCAGTACATTTGATAACGCGACATTAAATAATCTTCAATGGCATGCATTCCCGATTCTTTTACAACAACCCGACCATTATAAGGACGTAGCATTCTTAATATCCGATCAATGTCGATCGTTCCATAGTTTACACCTGTATAGTACGCATCACGCAGCAAATAATCCATACGATCAGCATCTAGTGGACTTGAAACCAGATTCACAACAATCTCGTGCTCATAAGTTTTAGCGATTACAGAAGCTACTTTACGAGGAAAATCCTCCTCCACATCACGCAAGATCTCAGTAATCTCTGTGTCCTCCAGAATAATGCGACAAGTCCAATCCTCATGATTCATTTCAAAAGCTTCTTCTATGGAATGAGAAAATGGACCATGCCCCAGATCATGCAGCAACGCCGCACACAAGGTGAGCAGACTTTCTTCAGGAATCCAATCCTTATACCCGCTTCGTTCAAATTGTGAAATAATTCTACGTGTAATTTCGTACACCCCTAGGGAATGAGAAAACCGACTATGCTCTGCGCCATGAAAAGTGAGATACGAGGTACCCAACTGGCGAATTCGGCGCAAACGCTGAAATTCCTTTGTATTTATTAGTCGCCAAATAATTGTATCCTGCACATGGATGTAATTGTGAACCGGATCTTTGAAAACCTTTTCCTCTGTGAGCGGCTGCTTCATGAGATCAACTCCTTTTTTAAATTTAATATGATTTTAACCAATATAAGTATATAATAAGTAATTATGTCGTACTTTGTCGAATGGTGACATTTTCAGTCTTGGTAAATCGACAATTTTAGAATTCGTGAATGTTATAGGGAATTCAAAGTTTTTGTGAAAAAGTTCTTAATTGACAGATGAAAAAAGGTTGACTGTTTTGGGAATCGTTGGTATTATGAATATCATAAAACAGTGAACAATGTCGAATAATGACGTTTTTGGAACATTGAGAGGAGTAACGATTGTTATGATGAAATCAACAGGAATTGTAAGAAAAGTAGACGAACTTGGACGGGTAGTTATTCCCATTGAATTGCGCCGTACTCTTGGCATTGGTGAAAAAGACGCACTTGAAATTTACGTTGATGGTGAGCGCATTATGCTTAAGAAATATGAGCCTGCCTGCATTTTCTGCGGCAACGCAGAGAACGTAACTTACTTCAAAGGAAAAATAGTTTGTCATGAATGCATTTCTACTATCCCTACCCCTGTGACAAACTAAAATAAATAGTATATAATAGAACTAATCAAATTGTTAATTCTAACCTTTTCATATCTCCTTGACCTCCCGTGACCGCGGGAGGTATTTTTTTTCTGCAATCACCTGTGTTTCCCGCCCCAAAGGGTGTCTAGAAGGACTTACTCCCTCCAGGACACCTGATGAGGATTTCAAATGTGGTGAGAGCACAAAGTAAAACGAGTTTTTACCATAATATGTTCTATAATGGGCTTCCTTTTGGGAACCACCTTCAGGCTAGATCATCGTCAGCTTCGTAAAACCTTCGCGCCTTACAGTTAACTTAAACGCTTTTTACCATTAAACAATATAATTGTATTATCTTCACATATATTTCCTGTGTTTCCGTGAAACGGATCATTTTCACCAGTCCGTCTATAACACTTACTGCTCAGCTTTATCCAGAAGTGTATTATAAATATCCCGCTTTGACACACCACGATCAGAGGCTGCTTTTTTCATAGCTTCTTTACGCGGCATATCTGCCGCTTCGTAATGAGCAACATGTTCTTCAATACTTAACTGGCGCCACCAAGCCGATTCCGCCATTTCAGCATCTTCTTTGCTCTCCCCTTCAACGACGATGACATACTCACCAAGTGGGGGATGTTCAGCGAGCCAATCCGTACATTCCTCAATCGTCCCACGTAAAAACTCCTCATATCTTTTCGTCAGTTCACGAGCAAGTACAATTCGTCGATTGCCGAATGCTTCATGGAGATGAGCCAGTGTCTTGACCACGCGATGTGGAGATTCGTAGAACAGTATAGTCCCTTGCGCCGAACGAAGTGGACTTAATACCGCACGGATATCCTTACGTTCTCGAGGTAAGAAGCCGATAAAAGTGAACGTAGTCGTAGGCAGACCAGAGGCAATTAATGCTGACAAAGCTGCGTTAGCTCCGGGTATAGGAATGACTGGTATACCGTGACCTATAGCAAGGGCTACAAGGTCTGCACCAGGGTCAGAAATGGCTGGTAAACCGGCATCGCTGACGAGAGCCAAATTTTTTCCTTCTATTATATAGCGGATAAGTTCAGGTCCACTGGCAGCCTTATTATGCTCATGATAACTGAACAGCATAGAAGGTGTAATTTCAAAATGACTCAACAATTTCCGAGTCTGTCTTGTATCCTCAGCTGCTATAATATCGCATTCCTGCAATGTGCGAACAGCACGATAGGTCATATCCTCTAAATTACCAATCGGTGTTGCTACCAGAAAGAGTGAACCTGTTGACTCCTGCTTATGTGTATTGTTATTGTTTTGAAAACTGCTTTGGCATGATATCGTCATGATTTACCCTCTTTAGCACCATAGTAGATGTCCATAATTTCTGGACAGTATTGATTGTCCTCATTATATACAATGAGTGGTGGATGTAAACGAGCCTCCGGCTTGCCATCACGAATCGCTTCGATTAATACCATATTAGCCTCCAGATGCGCACGTGGATGTACAAAGCGAATAATCTTAGGCTCGAGCCTATATTTCCTCATAAGACTAATAATATCCACCAAGCGTTGTGGCTTGTGAACCATACTTACCTTTCCTCCGGTGCGAACCAGTCTCACACAGGCTTGAATGACCTCCTCCAGTGTACATCCAATTTCATGACGAGCCATAGCCTGATGAGTGTTCAGCTTGAGGTCACTGCCGTTAAGCGGCATATAAGGAGGATTCACTGTTATCGCATCATATACGCCATGCCCTGCAACTTTATATAACTCACGTAAATCGCCTTCATGGATCACAACCTGGTCCTGTAGCCCATTTAGAGCCACGCTACGCCGAGCCATATCCGCTAAACGGGGCTGAATTTCAATCCCTTCTATAGAAGCTTTTGTTCGGGTCGTCATCAAAATAGGTATTACACCATTTCCGGTACAAAGATCCAGGACTCTACCACGTGGCGGAACGCTGGCGAAACGAGCAAGCAGTACAGCATCCATAGAAAAGCTAAATACTTCGTCACTTTGAATAATTCGCAAGTCATGCGTTAGTAAATCATCCACCCGCTCCGTCGGTAACAAAGGAACAGATATATCGTTAAAAGAATTCGTCATGTAATAATCTCCTAAAAGTTTTGTTGAGCTAAGCTTCATTGAATAAATCATCGAGACAAAACTTGCTTCGTAAGCATACGCTTTGTTTTGTTGAGCATAGACATCTGTGAATAATCATCGAAACAAAACTATCTTCATTCAGCTAAAATTCAAAAAAACCGTAGGATCAATCTCCTACGGCTGGATATCCTCATTTATTAAGAAAAGAAAGACAGAACAGACAATCACCTTCCGTGCGTAAATGTCCAAAATAAACATTACAGATGTGAAAGCCTTCATGGTAAAGCCGGGCCAAGTTGTCATAACCTTCCCCGACAACCTCTTCTGTTCCCTCTCCGGCAGCTAAAAGAGCTTCCGCCTCCGCAGAATCTACGGTAGGATCCAAAGGTGCATCCCGCTTTAAAATTTTGCGAAGCTGTTCATTCTCCAGAGTTAACCTCTGATTAGCTTCCATCAGTTCTTTTACCGTCTGTTTCCATTCTCCAAGATTGGCGCGCATCGTTTCCATCTGTGCTTCCATATCCTGCATGTGTGCAAATATATTTTTCTTCTCCAAGTTTCCACCCCGAAAGTAACCTTATAATGGTTTACTTGACGACAACATCATCCATTGGAAGTTCCTTAACTTTGCCCACTTCAAACAACTGTACATGAACCGTACGGCTTCCGGCATTAAGTCCTACTACTTTGCCATCACCCAATGAGGTCACGACAATCTTGCCGACCGCTGGCATTTCTTCCTTTACACTCTCATAATTGTCATGCTCAAATTTCAAACAACACATCAGACGTCCACAAAGTCCTGAAATCTTCGTCGGATTAAGTGACAGGTTCTGATCCTTGGCCATTTTAATGGATACGGGTTCAAAATCCCCTAACCAAGATGAACAACAAAGCACTCGTCCACAAGGTCCAAGTCCACCTAGCATTTTAGCCTCGTCACGCACCCCAATTTGCCGTAGCTCAATGCGAGTCCGGAAGATACTTGCTAGATCCTTAACCAATTCTCTAAAGTCGACCCGTCCTTCGGCCGTAAAGTAAAATATAATCTTATTACGGTCAAAAGTAAACTCTACATCGACGAGCTTCATTTTGAGACCATGGTCGCGTATTTTATTTAAACAGGTGGTAAAAGCCTCTTTAGCGGCCGCTTTGTTCTCTTCAACAACGCGTCCATCGGTTTCTCCGGCAATACGCATCACTTTTTTGAGGGGCAAAACTACGTCGGATTCTTCCACCTCTTTTTTGCCTACAACAACTTTACCATATTCAACCCCACGTGCTGTCTCCACAATAACATATTGATCCCGTTCAATCGGAAAATCAAGTGGATCGAAATAATATATTTTACCCGCTTTTTTAAAACGGACACCTACTACGCTGTACAAAAATTAACCCCCTTGTTTGCCGGTAAAAGGAACCTATGGGCATGTCCGCTCCCTGATGATCCATGCTTGTCCTTCCTCGTCTGTTAAAACGATATTTCCAGGTAAAGCGACATCCGGAGGATATATCATAACTAATCCTTTAACTTTCCAGTCGGATTAAAAACTGCTCCAGACACAACTGGGCATTGGCATTGGATCGCAGCTTCTTAGTGCTCTCTGCAGCAAATCCCATATAAGCCACCCATTGTTCCGCACTCCGCTCACGGGCATGCCTGGAAATAAAGTCTAACTGATCTATGAAAACGATACTCTCATGCTTACGGTACAGGAAGTAAAGCATATCTTTAAACCACAGATGGAACATGCTGAAGAAGATATCCAAATGTTCAGCGAGTCCGGTCTTGAACAGCTTCTGCCCAGCAGTTGCTACAGCGGAGCTGCCCTTGCCTAAGGACTCCTTAGCTAATTGTAACATTACATTTCTCATTTCTGCAAACCAATTCTGTTCCAAAAGTTTCCTGCAACCATCAAGTCCTGAACTAAGTGATACTGCACATCGAGCTAAGGGTATGGGAACGCCCTCACTTGCCAGAGCTTGGAGCATAATATCCGGATTTAACGGACTAAATGGAATCCGTTGGGTCCGCGACTGAATCGTTGGCAATAAGGAACGGCTATTATCAGAAATTAAGATTCCAACAGCCGGAGCTGGTGGTTCCTCCAGAAATTTCAGCAGACTATTAGCAGCTTGTACCGTCATTTTGTCTGCTCCATCTATGATATAAACTTTCGGATTCACACCCTCTGAACGATAGGAAAAGACGCGCTGCAGCTCACGGATTTGATCTATTTTAATACTTGCTCCATCTGGCTGCAGCAGTGACAAATCAGGGTGGTTTCCGTGCTCTACTTTACGGCACTCCAGGCATTCCCCACAAGCATCGTCCTTGCTCTGGGTACAAAATATAGCTTGGGCAAACATCAGCGCCGTTTTCATTTGTCCACTGCCTGCCGGCCCTGTAAATAAATAAGCATGACTCACAGCTTCTTTGCGCAAGGCATTTTGGAGTAGCCGCTTGGCGTTCTCCTGGCCTACTATATCATGAAAAGGCATAATTTCCTCCCAAAACTTTCAAGCATAAACGCCTTCGGCGTCCTTATAAGAACGGTAAGCGTTTAATCGAGAAATATAAGGATAAAGTATAGTGTGAAACTTATACTTTCTTATATTTTAAAAAGAAAGGTTGATTAACAACCCGCGAATTTCTCCAACGCGTCCCAAAAGATCTATCCGGCCTTGCTCACTATTCAGCAAATCATCTGCCATAGATAGCAAAGCCGAATCAATTTCCTCAAGGAGCTTGTAACGCTTGCCACGGCCACGTCGATCCCATCCGCGTGTTTCTTTCAGAGTAACGCCTCTTCGAGCCGTTTCTTCCAAAAACCTTTTGATCATCATCCGGTAAATGGTAAGCTCGCGAATCGTCATGGACTTAGATAAACGATCCCCTTGTGACTGTATTTCTTTGATCTGGCGATTTAGTTCATCTTTGGTTTTCTGTTCACTTTGCTGCTGAAAAACATCAGAGAACGTTTTTTGCTGAACGGGTTTGTTAGCCCCTTCTGCATTTATCATCTCACTCTTCAAGGGCCTATACCCCGGATTGATCTTCAAAGGTTATCTACCGCCCTTTTTGTAAATGGCTTGCTAATCTATATTATACTTAATAATGTTCAAAACGATCTACAGGAAGTACGAATACAGTAGCTCCACCCACTTGTACCTCAACAGGAAGTGGCAAATACGAATCCGTTGTTCCACTCATCGGCGTTACCGGAGTGACTAACTGCTCACGCACTTTACAGCTGTTACGGATTACGGTCAATACGGATTCAATCTGACTGTCTTCTACCCCGATCATAAATGTCGTATTCCCTGCCCGTAAGAAGCCTCCTGTACTTGCAAGTTTAGTAGCACGGAAATTGGCTTTGACTAGCTCACTGGACAACCGGTTACTGTCTTTATCCTGGATAATTGCAATGATCAACTTCATCTTCGCATTCCCTCCCAATACTTTTATCGTGTATTACTACTTAAAGTTACTCGTAGTAACCCTTACTTCATAAACACACGCCAAGTTATCTGTCACTTCTCTTATTATATTAGACAAAACACCCTAAAAACCCTTTAATACTCTCTCTTCAAGAGTTCTCACGATATCTTGTTCTACCATATGAATAGGACGATTAGCATCCAGAACTACTATTCTGCCCGGATTTGTATCAACTAATAATTGATAGCCTTCACGAACCTTCTGATGAAATGAAAGACTCTCCAGATCCAGACGATTTACTTCCCGTTCTTGATTCGCGGCAATCCGTGACAACCCTATCTCTGGGTCTACATCCAGATAAAAAGTTAAATCCGGCATACGGTCCCCGATCGCAAAACGATTAATACTCCATACCTCTTCTATTCCGAGTCCTCTCGCATGTCCTTGATAAACAAGGCTGCTGTCTACAAAGCGATCGCAGAGAACAGTAAGCCCTTCTCTAAGAGCTGGCTCAACGACTTCGGCTAGATGTTGGCTTCTTGATGCAGCGTATAGCAATGCCTCTGTACGCGTATCCATAGCTGTATGGGCAGGATCTAGAATAATGGAGCGAATCTTCTCAGCAATCTCAACACCACCCGGCTCGCGTGTAATTCGATAAGGCATGGACCGGTTCTGTAAATAGGCTGCTACTCTACCTAGTACCGTTGTTTTTCCGGAACCGTCGCCCCCTTCTAATGTTATGAAGAAACCTTCTTTTCCCACTTATGCTTCTCCGCCCTTCTGAATGTTGTATACCTCAATGCGCTGCAAGACCGGATCAGTACAAGCCTGAAATTTGGCGCCTCCTTTGGCTAAACCAGCCAGTCTTCTTTGGATCTGATCTGTGATCACTTCACCCGGATATAAGATCGGAATGCCCGGCGGATATGGAATAACCATCTCCGCTGCTACTCTACCCACGCAATGTCCAAGATCAATGCTTTCAATCTCATTCGCTGACACCGGCTTCAATGAGAAGGAAACGGGTTGTGAGATTTGTAAAGAATCGAAATTGTTCCACGTGGAAATATTTCGAGATTCTAGTATGCCAAGAGTGTGCGGTGATTCGGAAGATTCCACCGAATCTATTTCCCGCAACGCCTGCAGCAATTGATCTGCATCTTCAGCCTTCGATCCAAGGCTGAAGAGCAGCACTACGTGCCGGTCATCGCTCATCTCCGGCACGCAGCCCTTTGTCTCGAGCCTGCGCTGCAGCTCGAAGCCGCTCAGGACCCCGGTGGCGTCATAAATGACGACTTTGAAGGGGTCCTGTGTCACGTACGCCGCCATAGAATCAGGCGGCGTATTCGGGTGCAGCGGCTCTGCCGGCTGCACCATCCCGTAGCGCGGCAGCTGCGCGAGCCCGCGCCGCAGGACGTTCACGGCGGCCAGCCCCGCCGTGAAGGCATCCTTGCCCCGGCTGTGCAGCAGCCGCCGGGCAAGATCCAGCGACGCCATCATAGGATATGATGGACTGGAGCTCTGCACCATGGCGAGCCGCTGCCGGAGCAGGGCGCGGTCGAGCCGCGGCCCTTGAACATGCAGCATAGCGCCCATGGTCATCGCTGTGAGCATCTTGTGCGTGGACTGCACAACACCGTCCGCGCCACAAGCAAGCGCCCCGGCTGGCAGCGCCGGGTGCTGCCCATAATGCGCCCCGTGCGCCTCATCCACAAGCAGCGGCACACCGCTGTCGTGACAAATACGCGCGAGGGGCGCAAGATCACTGCCCATGCCGTAATAATTCGGCATGGTAACAAGTACTGCTGCGGCTTCAGGATAGGCTGCAAGTGCAGCCTTAACAGCTTCTGCCGCCGGCGCCACTGCTAAGCCGCTAAGAGGGTCAATCAGCGGCTCCAGAAAAACAGCACGCACTCCCGCCAACATCAGTCCATGAATGATTGACTTATGCACATTTCGTTGAAGAATCATAATCATTCCAGGCTCGGGACAAGCGGTTAGAATAAGAGCCAGATTGCCGGTTGTACTCCCACCAACCAGAAAAAAGCTTTCCTCTGCTCCAAAGCAATCTGCTGCCAACTCTTGCGCTTCCTTGATAACTCCCTCAGGATGATGAAGATCATCCGTTCCGGAAATTTCCGTAACATCATACTTCATTACCTCATCTAAAAAGCCAGCGCCTTCAACGCCATCATATGCCTCTCCATTTTTATGACCTGGCACATGATATGATCTATTACCCATAATTCTATATTGTTCCAGCATTTCGTATATAGGCGCCCTACAACGTTGTAGTTTATTCATATTAAATTCCTTCCCATAGGGTTCCTTCTATTTTAACGTAAATATTGATAAACGCCTATGCTTCAGTGCAAAAGCAGCCCCATGGACAACAAAATGGCTCCTCCCGCCTGAAGAACGAGGAAGCCGTATATTGAATATCACTAATGCAGCCATCGTATCTTTCATCCAGACCGCTCTCTTAACCGCATCATTTAACAGAGTTACTCTACTTAAGCGTTCTTTTGCAATCCAATCTTCTTCATGCGGCCGATAAAAAAACGGTACTTGGCATCCTCAGCCTCGGTACGTATCATCTCAGCCTCACATTCCTCACAAATAAAATGCGAGACAATCACAATACCTTCCTCTTTCACCTGTCCACAAATAATACAAGCTTGCCCGGTTTGCTGTTCCATAACCATCCCACCTTGACTCTTTTAAGAACAGTATGATACACCTTCTATCATTTTAAACCTTTTCATAGTTTTTTCATATCCTTCGTATCGTGCATTATATATATTCCGTTGCCGTTATATCGGTGAATTTCCGCCCCAGTTTAATAAATTACAGCCAATCGCCGATATTAAGAACATACGAATTCACGAGGAGGTTAGACTATTATCTATGGAACCCACTACCAAAGGTGCAGCTACATTCTATCAATATAAACTAATTAAAAAAATCAATCTAACGGCACGCCTACTGCCTATTTATATTACGCTTCCCCTATTAGTCCTTGTGCTCGAAACCGTATTTCTTTCCTGGTGGAGCATTCTCTACATAATCATAGCAGCGCCTGTAGCCTTCTGGGTCCAATATGTTATTTCACGCTCAGTTCTTT
The DNA here is from genome assembly GCF_001012825.1 of Paenibacillus etheri. GTDB lineage: Bacteria > Bacillota > Bacilli > Paenibacillales > Paenibacillaceae > Paenibacillus_AQ > Paenibacillus_AQ etheri. The sequence goes on along the minus strand of NZ_LCZJ02000001.1, from coordinate 1,357 downwards.
TAATCTCAGGACATCCCATTTCAAAAAGATGGTCTGTCTCATTTAAACTGCCTTGGCTGGGGTTTATGCCTGATCAACACATTAGTTATCGTATATTCCGTAAAGTACAGCTACATAACTTCTATATCGGCCTTTGTATCGCAGCACTCTTTATTTTTTGGTCACCACCGGCATTTACAGTATCACTGATCACTTGCCACTTATGGCTCCTGCTGCCTCGCCTTTATACTCTATTCAGACTGAATCGACAGGGTCAGGGAGGCATGTTGAAATTCAATCCGACCGATGTATCCTATTACTCTCAATAAAGTTCAGTAGTATAGCTCATGCAATTTACATGTATTAAAAAATAAACCGCCATCCCTAAAGGATGGCGATTCTTTATTTTGTCTTAAGACCTTTAATGGAGGTCTTCTTTTCTTTGGGGATCATCACTACAAAATAATCATCATGCACTGTTAAATGAACCGTTAACCCTTCCTTCAGAAAAACACCTGAAGAATCACTATCATCATCTTCTTGTTCTGTCCATCCCCAGGCTTTAATAGCCTCCATATAAGGATCCGGAATACCATTCTTCTCCTTTAATCCAGGTAAAGAATAACGTACATAATCCATAGCAACGTTAGTAGTAGTCTGGTCTGGTGAGTTGGCCTCATGGGGGACAGGGAAGCTTTTCTCATTCAGTGCACCCTCAAAAGTATCCCACTTAGGTTCCTTGGCCCCGCAACTTGCCAGTATTAAAGTTAAAATACAAGAAATCATTATTAACTTAAATATTTTTAAATGTTTCATGCCTTAAATCCTCCCTACCTCTACAATGCATCTAAAGACACAAGAAAATTCAAAGTTAGAATTTATGAGTAGTTCCTTCGTATTAAATATCTGCTAACTATTAGCACTTTTCTATTATACTTGTATCTACCGCGGCGTCGGTAACAAAAATGTCATTCCACAGTAACCTATTCTAATGTTATTACTAGCCTTAAACACTTACACAATAAAAAAAGAAAAAAGCCACTGCTGATATTATCAACAATGGCTTCATCTGCTTGGCAACGTCCTACTCTCCCAGGACCCTTCGGTCCAAGTACCATCGGCGCTGGAGGGCTTAACGGTCGTGTTCGGGATGGGTACGCGTGGAACCCCTCCGCTATCGCCACCAAACATGATTTTTCGAAGCTTCCGCTTCTCGAAATCGCTGCGAGAAAATATCAGCCCTCAGAAAGGACATGCAGCTTATTGGTTACAGGCTTGATGCCTGAAAACTGAATCCGAATTGAATTTGCGTTTTAAATATAGGATAAGCCCTCGACCGATTAGTATTGGTCAGCTCCATGCATTACTGCACTTCCAC